>OY760427.1:0-5497500 GCA_963663495.1 Rhodothermales bacterium | reverse complement strand
AAATGCATCACAGCATCCAAGGCCGCACGAGCGGTGCGCCCCGTAAAAAGCACATCGTCTATCAGGATAACACGCTTGCCGGTTAGGTCTGGAATGCCCGAGGCAGGCACCTCCTCTACGTCCGGGCAGTCATCACGAAACGGCCGCGTATCCAGCGGAATCACGGGAAAGGCTCCTCCCTTAACAGTGCCCATATGGCGGGCGATGGCATTAGCCACCGGAAGCCCGCTGTTCAGGATACCTAGGAGCACAATGTCCTCTGTCCCGCGGTTCCGCTCTACCACCTCATATGCCAAGCGGCACAGCATTCTCTCAGCACGCTCCGGCGCCACAATAAGCGTGCGCATAATCTCTACCCGATGGGTGTACCGCCTACCGCGTGTCAGTTCTGGAACATCGCCTTGATGCTACCCCAGCTTCTGCGAATGGCCGTCGGAGTGTAATTAACCTTTTTTTCTGCCAGCCGCTGACGGAGTCCATTGGAATACATGACCTCTAAACGGTAATCAATCTGGTCCATAGCCGTCTTATAAACCTGATCGTCCCGCACCACGTATTCCTTATTGACGCCATGGGCCGCCTGAGCACCTACAAGCACAAACTCCGCTGCGTAACCGGTCTTGCGAAACAATTCGTACGTCCGCGCGCCCGTCTCTACCGTCGCTTCCCACTTGACAGCAAAAACACGTCCGTCCTGCTCCACCTCAAAGTGT
The DNA here is from genome assembly GCA_963663495.1 of Rhodothermales bacterium. Taxonomy (GTDB): domain Bacteria; phylum Bacteroidota; class Rhodothermia; order Rhodothermales; family Bin80. The sequence goes on along the minus strand of OY760427.1, from coordinate 5,496,787 downwards.
TTCAACTGTACATTGCTGCTGGCCGCGCCAACAGTAATGCTCAATACAATAAGTAGTGCTATTGCTTTCACAAACCAGCAGAATTCTGTGTTACCGCGCGTAATATACGTCGGGCGCAAAAAAGTTCGCGCCCGACCGTGTACGCCGGGAGCTACCGCGTACACGGATGTCGGTTATGCGCCGGGTGTTCGGCCACCGCACCGAACTTTCGGGCACCCGCATAGGAACTTCCGCCAATGTTCCCAGGGGGATCCCCCCTTAAGATGGCCAATTCTGCCAATCATTCTGAATGGTTTGAGAAACAATTAGGCCATCCTGTGTATTGAAAGCCGCATAGGTGCCTTATAGTGTTCTGAAACGCATTGATTCGTCCGTTTTCCATCATCTTGACCCGCAGATTCACCATGACAGACAGTATAATTTCGCGCTACGTTGGATCCTTTGTCTTGGCGGCAACGCTCTTGGCCGTCGGTTGCACACCCCGTAACGTGGAGATCCTGGAGGTCTCTGGACCTGACCAGTTGGAAACCAATGAACCAGGTTCGTTCAACGTTACTGTTAACGAAGACGCTAAGCCGCCTGTAGAAATAACCTGGGATTTCGGCGACGGTGCTAATACGGATGGATCCGTTGCGACGCACACATTCGGCCAGGCCGGCGACCATATGGTGACCGTCATGGCCACCAACCGCAATGGTAAAGGCGCCGACACTTCCAGTGTTACGGTCATGGTTATGGATCCACCGGTTCCGGCACAGGCGTTGACCATTGTTGCAACCCCCTCCAGTCCTGACACGGAAACGCAGGTTCGGTTTACAGCGAACGTACGAGGCGATGCCCCCGTTCGGCACGCTTGGAGCTTCGGCGACGGAAGCACTTCTACAGAAACATCTCCCACGCATCAGTACAGCGAGGCTGGAGAGTATCAGGTCTCGCTTAGAGTCGCAAACCCGGCCGGCGCAGACAGCCAAACGATGGATCTGTCTGTAACCCCGTTTGAAGCTGCATACTGCTCTGACCTGGCAGAAATGGTGTCGGTCTTTTTCGAACGCAATTCGAGCGTACTGACCGCGGAAGCTGCAGACACACTCGTAGATAACGTTGAGATACTTCAGGATTGCCCGAATCTGACCGTACGTGTGGAGGGCTATGCAAGCCCGCTAGAGCGTAATCCAGATCCCTTGTCCGCTGACCGCGCTGATGCCGTGATGCAGGTATACACCGACGCAGGCATAAATGCAAGCCGCATAACCGTTATGGGCATGGGCCGTCCGGCAGCGGGAACCAAGAAGGGAGGTGCAGACCAGTACCATCGCACCGATACGATTCCGGTCAGTCAATAGTGTCAGAGCCACAAGACTGTGGCGGCAGCCAACTCCGGTCTGACGTGCCATCCTCGTAGATTCGTATAAGGGCCAGGTCACGGCCCGTACGGAGCTTTGTTATGTATACCACTTGTCCGACATGAGCGGAGAAGTGCTCTGCCACATGGTAGATGGCCTCTAGGACTGTCACGTCTACGCCTTGGATTTGGCGCCGCTGCAGTAAGTCCTTCGCTTCCAATCCGGCCAGTATGGTCGCTGCTTCCCTAGTGGTGGATTCCACCCTTGCAAGCAACTCCGGCCCGCCGCCCCCTTCCTGTGCCATGAACTCCTCCGCGCGCCGCCTGATATCCGATTGACCATGTATTCCGTGCATCACCCATTGCCGGACATTTCCGGCAACGTGGAGCAACAAATTGCCAATGCTGTTGGACTGAGCATTGGGCCTCCACCATATATCCTGAGTATCCAGCATGCACAGACACTTTCGAATTGTGCCCGGGTAATGCGTTTGGAGCAGATGGCACGAATGCCGTATGAATGCTTGTGCAGCTACATCTTCTTTCATCGTCAGGGCTGATTCGGATTGTGGACTCCCCTCAGGATCCGCTGTATAACACCCGGCACATACCGTCTGAAAGACCCGAAATAGGAGCGCGCGGACAGGTACGTTTACTTGGATATAATGTTGAACGGTATGCGACTATGCCCTTTCAGCACTGTGGCACACACCACGAGCTGAAACATAGAACCATTCCATGATAATCACCGCCTGGAATGCCTGATAGTGCTCCGGCTCCCCTAACTTATATACGCCTGTTATTATTTTGGCCAACGGCCACAGTATGCCTTTATTGATGAACGCAAGAATAAAGCATTACTCCGTCCCCGCCCTCCTTCTGCTGTTCCTGGGAGGAATTCTAGGTTCCCAGCTTGAATGGACAGGACTCGACCGGGACACCACCGAACAACTGCGTAAGCTTGAGGAGGCCTTCCTGATCATAAATAAGCGCTACGTAGAAGAGGTTGATGCTGCAGTGCTTGCTGATGAGGCGATTGAGGCCATGCTTTCCGCTCTGGATCCCCACTCCAGCTACATTGATGCGGAACGCTTTACCGAGGTAAACGAGGGGTATCAAGGCTCATTCGGAGGAATTGGGATATGGTTTGAAATCTCTCGCGACGATACCGCCCACGTGGTGTCTGTTATTGAGGGCGGACCGAGCGAACGAGCCGGGCTGCTCGCCGGAGATCGGATCATAGAAGCAGACGGACAAACGCTTGTCGGCGAAGACCAGGATGAGGTTAAAAACAAGCTCAAGGGCCCCATTGGTACCGAGGTAACCATCTCCCTGCTGAGACTAGGCGTGCCTCAGCCTTTAGCCGTAACCATAATCCGAGACAGGATTCCACTGCACTCCATTACAGCGGCATATATGCTTGATGACATTACGGCATATATCCGGATCGGATGGTTTGCCCGCACAACATTCGCCGAGTTCCGCGAACACTTGCAACGGCTGCAGCACCAGGGAATGCAGCGATTAATGGTCGACTTGCGTGACAATCCCGGGGGCATCATGGAGGCTGCTGTAGAAATTGTTGACGAAGTACTCGCCGACGACAAAACCATCGTCCTCACACACGGACGCGCCGTGTCAGAACAGCTCTATATCTCTTCCCGGCAAGGTATTTTTGAGTCACAGCCCATCATTATCCTGGTAAACGGTAACTCTGTCTCCGCCAGCGAGATAGTGGCAGGCGCACTGCAGGACCACGACCGCGCTCTTATCGTCGGTCAGCGCACCTACGGCAAAGGTCTGGTTCAGAACCAGTTCCCCCTGCCGGATAACAGCCGACTTCAGATGACCACATCGCGTTACTACACTCCTTCCGGCCGCCTGATTCAGCAGCCGTACCTGAAAGGAGATCGTGGCGGATACTTGGACGATAAGGTTGCATTGATGCAGCAAGCGGCTTCCGATCCTGAGGCCTACAGAACCAGCCTGCCGGATTCGCTCAAGTACATGACGGCCCATGGTCGGACGGTATACGGTGGTGGTGGGATCTTCCCGGATAAAGTTTTTACAAGAGACTCCCTCCTTTCGCCCGTAGATCAAGCCATGATCCAAGGCCTGTTGCTCAATCCGATGCGTGTGTGGTTCAGCCGGCATGAGCGCCGCCTTCGGTCGGACTGGGAGGGGAGAAAGCACGAGTTCTCTACCAGGTTCGTTTTCAGTCAGCAGTCGGTACAGGAAATCCTCCAGGCATCCCCCGACGAGGAAGAGTTGTTGGAAGATGCCAGCGCGCTGCTTGAGGACGAGGAAAAGCTGCACCCGTACCTCGCAGCACTTCTCGCCCGACAGCTTTACGGCTCAGAGGCCGCGTATCCTTTGTTTAATCGCCTGGATCCTCTGATTGCCGAGGCGCAAACGTTGTGGGATCGCGCTGCAGCGCTACCATATGCGACCAACAACTAGGTCCACTTGCTGCCCTGCAATGGAGTTGGCAGGTTTTGCCAGCGTATTACGTGCGGTGATGTACAAGGTAGCGGGCGTTTTGGCAGACTCCGCACCCGTTTGTCCCGAACATACCCTATCGCCCCTTACAAACGGCTATCCTTAGCTGCTCCTCCTTTTTCTTGGTAAACGCCTTGTTATGCAACGTACTGTACACCTTCCCACGCGGGCTAGCTATGAGGTCCTTATTCTTAAAATCCTTCGTAAGAGCCTTATCGTTCGTGAACAGCAGGCGTGCCCCGCTTACTTGGGCAAGGGCAATAATATGATGATCATTTGACCGGCAGACATGCTCCCTTTTCAGCTTCTCGATTTGATCGTTAAGCTCATCCTCATTTACTCGTTGCAAGGTTCCGTTAAGCCCTAATTCGCGTGCCCAGCTCATATACTCCCCACTCTTGGTTAGTTCAACTCTGAGTTCACCCCCAGTCATAAGCTTCCCTTTTCGTCCCTCTACCCACTTTCGGAATGCCTCTCCCGCCGGAGAGATACCTTTTCCCAGTATCTCCGACACGACATTCGCATCCACAATTGCGCACATTATCGGTATCCGAGAGACTTTTTCAGCTCATCCATGAAGAACTTGCGATAATTCTTTGGTGCGCCAACTACATTGCCCTCACGATCCATCTCAATTGAGTGGATCTGTACAGCAGGTCCACTCCTTTCAAAGAACAGAATGGACACATCTTCGGGGGGAAGATCCCATCTGCGATCCCTGATTTCCATGCGAACCCTATCCATTATGTAGCTACTGTGTGTCTCAATCAGGAATTGTCGCCCACCGCCGTCTACCAGGGGGCCAGGTCGGCGCTGCACTGTTCTGCAGACATGGCTTGCCAGAGTCGCTTGTGCGCGTGGATGTAAGTGAACCTCAGGCTGCTGAATCAGACACAACCGGCGCGATTCAGAATGCATCAACTCAGTTATGACTGGCAGAACCTGGCATACACCGTATCCGACATCAACGAGGTTGCGCCAGTCGTCGCTGTTATCGTTTGTCAGCTTCACCTCAATCTGAAAAGGAGCTCCCAGCCGATCCCCTAAATGCTCAATCCTGATGTCCTCAAAAAGGCCAGCGCCATGACCGAATTCCTGCAACCTACGGCGGAGCACCTTCCAGTCTGTCGGTTTATCCCTTGCTAATTCAGCAAGTTCATGGGGAATGTGATCGCCTTCCGGCTGCTTTTTCACGCGAACCGGATCAAATGTACGTTGTGGTCTGGAGCGGATTGGTGCAAATGCAAAGGGAGGCTCATTCTCCATAAGATACATATGTGGGACACCAATAAGGTGCCTGATTGCCTCTGCATCCGCGTGGCCCATGGCCGGCGCATCCGGTTGAGGAAGAAAATCGCGTTTACCGGGGGGACCATTTACTCTTGCAAGGTCAAACATCGCAAAGTTGGTGGGCCATTGCAGTTCAGAGGTTGAATCTTCCGCAGGCGGACCCATAAGTGCCTCCGGATTCCGCTTCCAGACGCCGGTTTCGGTGCCAACCGTCCAGTTCGCCTGTTCATGCTCCGATTGACGGGATTCCCGTATCCAGGTCATACCCTTCCAAACATGCCTTTTCATGGGTACCGGCGCGGTCCCCTGCTTTCCAAACGTGATCCGCGTGCTCCTGCTATTGCTATCTGTCATTTCGGCTTCAAAGTGGTCACACTGGTGACCACTCTTGTCGCTGCGGTAAGCTATCTCCTCAAAGCTTCCTAAGTCAAAAGGCTCCTCATTGAAATTCGGGATGCGCCCTCGATATTCGGCATTCCATATAGCCCGAATCAAGGCGAGGAAGGATGACTTTCCCGTGCTGTTTTCACCCACCAAGAGCGTGAGGCGACCTATCCGGGCACACTGTTCCTCAGCAAAGCAGCGATAGCCGCGCACCTTTATTTCCTTGATAGAAACCATACGTGCCATTCCATTTTCCACAGCCCGGCCGAGGCCTTGTTCCAAGGAGGCACCACAAGCGCCTGCAGAGCAGCAGCGTGGTAAGCGTGCCACAGCAAAACACTTTCTCCGCCATTGGACGTACATGATCCATGGGTTAGTTGTCCAACGATTGGAAGATGGTATGGCCCATCCGTACCGATGCAAGCGCATACGCTGCACCTGGGACGCGGGGCCTACCGAATGCTCCTACCTCTCAACAACAAGCTGCCAATCGGCTAGTGCACCGGCTACCGGCCTGCGGACACAGATTCGTACCGCGCTTCGCAGCGTAGAGCCGGCGAGGAGGCCGTGCAAACCTAGCCCAAGGCAATACCCCGACACCCTACCAACCCGGACCTTTCTCTCTTTCAAGCTTCCGGCTGGTTTGCCCGCATCAACAGGGCTTCGCGTACTGCGTCTCCTCTTCCGTAGGTACCCCGACGAGTCACTCCCGGTGCTCGTATCGGTCCCTCTCCGAAACCGCGTCGGTCCTCCCCAAGTCTGCAGAAAATCAACACTCGTAGTTTGCGTTTTGAGGACTCCTCAGCATTCACTTCCTGCCGGAGCTACGTACACTGAATCGCCCGGCGATCCGTTTAGTACCTCAATCCATGCTGCCTCCGTGCATCGTTTCGGTCGCTGGAGCGATAGTTGTTGAGTATTCGCATGTGCAACAGAAAAACGCCCTATCGCGGCGCACCCGGACTCCGCGCGATCCCGCAGGTGTTCGCCGGCAACAACTGCTTTCAGGTGCTCTTGACTACACAGAACCTCTGAGCGTGCGTAAACCTGATTCTGCTGAATAAGCCGCAACATAAACAACATGTTTCGAAATGGTAATAGCGTCTAAGGGAGAAACCGCAGTTACCAATGCAACCATTCCAGCTTGACCTGTGTGCCTACTGGAGCACTTTCCATGACTTCAGGCAGGTGGATAATGCAGTTGGCCCGAACCATGGAAGAGTACACATTGGACGCCTGTGACCCCGTCGTACGGGCCTGCAGCCCATTGATATTGTCGAATTCTGCGATACCGCGCACGAAAGTGTGAAACCCCCGCCTCTTTCTTACAGGAGCCTGCAGCAGTGCCTCGTAACACTTCCTGAACACAGCACTCCGACCCAGCATCTTCCCCAGCATCGGACGTACATACTGATCAAAACAGATCGCGCTTGACACGGGATTGCCGGGAAGGCCAACGATGGGTTTCTCCTGTAGAACGCCGAAGGCCAACGGTTTCCCGGGCCGTTGGCGAACCTTCCAGAATAGCATCTGCATCCCCATCTCCTCCAGAACCGCTTTAACGAGGTCGTATTCGCCAACAGATACCCCGCCGGAAAACAACAGCATATCCGCAACCAAAGCCTCCCGCACGACGCACCTAATACTCTCCTTGTTGTCAAGCGCCCGATACACGGCCTGTACCTCTGCGCCTGCCGCCACGACCAGGGCCGCAAGTCCAGGACCGTTGGAATCGCGGATCTTTGCCGGTGCCAGCGGTGCATCAACATCTACAAGCTCATCCCCCGTTGATATTACAGCAACCCGCGGGCGCCTCGTAACGGTTACCCTTGACACACCAAGTGCGCAAAGCATACCTACCATCGGCGGCGTAACCCGCAGCCCCCGGGCAAGCACGGTATCTCCCGCACGGATATCTGCCCCCATTGGACGAATATTAGCAAGCGGTTGTGTGCAGCCATTGATCAAGACAGTACCATCACTCCGCTTCCGTGTTTTTTCCACTTGAACCACACTGTCAGCGCCTTTCGGTATGGGAGCTCCCGTCATGATGCGGCTGCACGTACCATGTCGTACAACCACCTGCGGAGTGATTCCTGCCTGGACCGTCTCCATTATCCGTAAGCGTCCCGGCACATCCGACGCAATCACTGCATACCCGTCCATCGCGGAATTATCGAACGGAGGCAAGTTATCCAGGCTACAGACTTCCTGCGCCAGCGTCCGCCCAACCGCATCCGATGCGTACACGGATTCTCCTTGAAGCTGCGCTGCACTTGAGAGCATGATATCCTGCGCCTCTCCTACGGAAATGAGTACCTTCATTTGTGTGCAAGTCTCTGGATATGTTCAGGAAACCTGTTGGCCAGTCAGGAGACCCGGTGTTAATAACTGCTATTGTTGATAACTATCTTGCAACCCAAGTGTTGTCCACAGTGTTCAAAGCGGTGCATAACTTTTCTTAGCAGTTACCCTAAGACATTGCATACCAGCCGTTTGCAGACCATAGCGTGTCACTGTTCCCTGTGCGTAAATCCGGTTATCCACGTATCAACAATAACGATTACTATCTTCTTCTTTAATCCTGTTAAACCAACATCACAATAATGGGTTTAGCATTGTGGACAACTCGTCGAACCTCGGCCCTGAATCCGTTACTTTTTCCGGTCAATCCGCGCAGCACGAATGATAAAGAGAATTCTCGTAGCACTTGATCTGGATGGTGACACCTCGGTGGCTACGCGTCTGGCGCTTGATATGGCGATGGCGTGTGATGCATCGGTAACAGGACTTGCATTGGTTGATACGACCAGCATTGAGGCCAGCGCACGAGGTGGCGGTATCGGCAGTATGTATCTTGGTCAGCGCATCGAATCCCGGTTGTTATCCGGTACGCAGGAACTGGCTTACGAATTGACAGAGTCGTTTCAAAAGGCTGCGAAAGACCGCGGGCTGCGGTCCACGACTACGGTCCAGGCCGGTGATGCTGCGGAAGTGTTACGGGATATGAGTACGTTCTATGATTGTCTTGTTGTGGGCAAGGAACCTCACTTCTTCTACAGCCATCCTGAGGAGACTCCTATCAAGCTCACCGATATCGTCGGATGCGCGATGGGCCCAACGCTCCTCGTAACCGCCAACTATTCGCGAGTACGGCGTGTCGTCATAGCTTTTGATGGCAGTAGAGAGGCGACCAGAACACTGCATGGGTTTGTGCAAGGAATGCCTTTCGGCAACCAAATAGGGCTGGATGTGCTGCATATATACCAGGATGGAAGAGAGGACGCTTCAAAATGGGTGCTGGCAATGGCGCGGGAGTACGTTGAAGCACACGGATTGCAGGCAGAAACCATCGGGCTTAAAGCACAGAACATTGTTCAACAGATACTTTCCACAGTTCGTTTGCGCGGTGCAGACCTGCTGGTGTCTGGAGCAACCATTGTTTCTCCGCTGCTTGCACTCGTTTCTCGTTCGACTACTTCGGGGGTATTGGAATCCGCCGAAGTCCCGATTTGGCTTAACCATTAAGTTGCCCTGATTGCAGGCGGTTGGTGATGCTCAGTGAAAACCAGGCACGAAGCGCGAGAAGCTGTTCTTCAGGCTCTATATGCGTACGCAATGGGAGGCGGCGGAGCCAGCCATGTGCGTGATACGCTGATTAGACCCGCCTTGGCTGATGACCCTGCAACAACCAAGTTCGCAGAGCGGCTATTTGCGGAGACACTTGCGACGGAAGTGGAGTCGTCAAAGCTGATTGACCGTCATCTGAGAAACTGGACATTGGGACGGGTAGCGAGCTTGGACCGCTTGATTCTAAGGATGGCGGTTTGTGAGTTCCTATGCTTTGAAGATATCCCACCGAAGGTGACTATGAACGAGGCTATTGAACTCGGAAAGGCATACAGTACACAGAAAAGTGGCCCGTTTATCAATGGGATCCTGGATGCTGCGCTACACGAACTGCGTCGGAAGGATGGAATCAGAAAAAGCGGAAGGGGACTGATCGGAATGGAGTGGGAAAATTCGTAAGGCCGGGCGCATTTTCAATTCCGAGTCAGCTGCAGCCAGAACCCCGCGCGAACTACCGGCCGTGAAGGACCGATTTCAACGAACCATGTTCTTTGATTACGTGGTAGCAGCAGACGGACGAACGGGTCGAGAAACAGACGAAACTGCTGATTCCTGTCGGCATGCGTCGCTCTGTTTCTGAACAGAAGGCTCGGACCAAGCCGGACCCCGACATCCAAATCGTAACCATAGTCCGCTTGGCCTATGAAACGAAGGATACCCAGCGGGCGGACCGCTGCTCCTACTCCTCCGGAAACCACGAATGTTGTGCGCGCATCCCCGAATGAAGGCTCTACCTCAAAGTACATCGCTGTTTCCCACGCGTACGTCTCGCGAGCGCGTATATAGTTTACTTGCGTACCAATGCCCGGCCAGGCGGCGATGCCGGTTTGAAGCACCTCTTGGCCGTAACTTGGCACCGCACCCGTCAGAAAAACGATCAAGGTGGCTAGTCGGGTTTTCGGCACGATATAATCTCAGCTAAATGGCCTGTAAGATGTCTACTCAATGCGGCCTCGTGGGACTACCCAACGTTGGTAAGTCAACGCTGTTCAACGCGCTTAGTGGTTCATCGGCAACTGTGGCCAACTACCCGTTTAGTACGATTAAGCCCCTGCGCGCAACAGTGCCTGTACCGGATGTTCGCCTCACACGTCTCGCTCGTGTGACAGGCTCGGAGCGTACCATTCCGGCAACGATTGAGTTTGTAGATATTGCAGGGCTGGTGGCGGGCGCTTCCCGAGGGGAAGGTTTGGGCAACGCGTTTCTTGCGCAGATTCGCGATGTGGACGCGATTGTCCATGTCGTGCGATGTTTTGAGGATGTTAGTACTACGCATGTGGAAGGTAGCTTGAGCCCGGAGCGCGATGTAGAGATCGTAACCACTGAAATGCTTCTCAAGGACCTGGAAACGGCCAATCGGAGCATGGAGAAAGTGGCACGCAGAGTTAAGACGGGGGACAAGAAGGCGCTCGCTGCACTTTCTTTTCATGAGAAGCTGGCAGAACACCTGGAATGCGGCAACAGCGCGCGCAGCCTGCAGACATCGTCGCGAGCCGACCAAGCTCTGCTCTCGTCGCTCCGGCTGTTAACACAAAAACCCATTCTGTATGTAGCCAATGTCTCGGAGCAGGACCTTCCCGTGGGGAATGCTTTAAGCCAGAATGTAATCAGCTTTGCAGGTGAGCAGGACGCGTTGGGATTAGTGGTCTGCGCTGACCTGGAGGCGCAGCTGTGGGCATTCTCCAGAGAGGAGCGCCTGGAGTTTCTGCAGGCGGCAGGCGTTGCGGAACCGAGCCTAAGCACCCTCATACGAGCATCGTACGAAATTCAAAGATTGATAACCTTCTTTACGTACACCAACAAAGAAACGCGGTGCTGGACCGTGAAGGACGGAACGCCTGCATACAAGGCGGCGGGTCAGATTCATTCCGATTTTGAGCGTGGATTTATCCGGGCGGAGACTATTGCAGTCGAAAAGCTGGTAGCGTACGGATCGGACTCCGCCGCCAGGCAGGATGGTGCTGTTCGTTCCGAGGGACGCGAGTACGGGGTTTGCGACGGAGATGTTATTCTGTTTCGGTTTAATGTTTAGGGATGGCCGCGTTTTTGTGAGGTATGTGCCATCGGAGTCAGCAAGCCATTCGGACGCATCCGCTAACCTGAAGCGGTGAGTATGGGATACCGGGGGCTAATCGCACGAAGGTATCTGGTCGCCCGCAGGCGGCTAAGTCTGGTTACAGTAATCTGTGCTATGTCCATTGCGGGTATCTCCGTAGGCGTCGCAGCACTCATTGTAGTGCTCTCTGTGATGAACGGGTTTTACGATGTAGTACGGGACCTTCTGGTATCAATTGATCCGCATGTGCGTGTAACTAGTGCGCACGGACAGCGCATTGACGGGGACATCACACCCATTGTGGATGCGGCGGAGGCGTTGCCGGAGGTTGTTGAAATAGAGCCCTATGTGGAAGGCAAGGCGCTGCTGATGCATGATGCGCGCACGCGGGAAAGCCGTGTTGTCATAGTACGAGGCGTTGATCCACTGGAGGCCCGCATGGGTGTCGTTGCAGGTTCCTTTTCCCTTGATAACCGGGCCGGCGGCCCGGGGGTTGTGATTGGCAGGACCTTGGCGCGCAGTATCGCGGCAGATCCAGGGACGCATCTGGAGCTGCTTTCCGCGTCGGCTATCGGTCAAGCGTTGACCAGCCTGTTTCCATTGGTGCCCAAGCAGCAATTCGAGGTACGCGGAGTCTTTGCATTGCAGTCAGGATATGACGAAACACATGTTTTTGTTGATATCGCTGAAGCGCAGCGCTTATTCAGAATGACGGACCAGCACACGGGCGTAGCAATACGGCTTACGAACTATGAGCTCGCCCCGTTTGTGAAGGAGTCCCTGCAGACGAGCTTGGCAGGGTCCGGACTGCGGATAGAGACTTGGTACGATCAGAAGCGCTCATTGTACGATGTGATGCGTCTGGAAAAATGGGGCGCCTCTCTCGTACTGATTCTCATAAGCGTTGTGGCGGCATTTAATATTGTAGGGTCCATGACGATGCTGGTTATTGAAAAGCGGCGGGACGTAGGTGTGCTGCGCACCTTGGGGGCTCCAAGAAAGGATGTTCGCCGGATTTTTCTACTGCAAGGCGTTATTATTGGTCTGGCCGGCACCGGCTTGGGGTTTGTAGTCGGCCTAGCGGTTTGTCTGCTGCAGCAGGAGTTTCAGTTGGTACCGCTTCTCGGCGCCGAGTCGTTTATTATTTCTGCATACCCGGTGTCCATCCATATGCCGGATTTGTTGTTCATCGGGGGCATAACCTTCTTGCTGTGTCTGTTATCCGCTACGTACCCTGCAGCACGGGCGGCACGTATAGCACCGGCCATGGCAGTGCGACGTACAGATTAGGGGGTGGGAACAACGATGGAATTCTAGGCTTTACCCGCCCGGAGTCTTCATTCGCCCGGTGCGGTTCCATGGCACGTAAAGATCAGTTAACGAAACGGGGGCCGATGTCCGGCAATTCTGTTTCTCATGCGCATAACAAGACGCGGCGACGCTTCGGTATTAATCTTCAGACGAAACGGTTTTATTATGCGGAGGAGGATCGCTGGATAAAACTGCGCGTTTCTGCCAAGACGATAAAGACGATCAACAAGAAGGGTCTGGCTGCTGTCCTGAAGGAGGCAAAGGCGCAGGGCGTACGAATCTGACAGATAGCGATGGCAAGGAAGTCAAAAGATGTTCGGCACAAGGTGATCCTGGAGTGCACCGAGGCACCAGGGACGTCCCGGTACGCTACGGTGAAGAACCGGCGCAATACGCCGGGACGCCTGGTATTAAGGAAGTTTAACGCGCGTCTTCGTAAGTACACGGAGCATCGCGAAATTCGGTAAGATATGGCGAAGAAGCAGTCATTCGGGGATAAGGTTCGACAACGCAGGCAGGAGCGCGTCGTAATGGCTAAGGTGGTGATGGCACAAAAGAAGCCCAATGGCCACTATCGTTTCCGTGAGAAAATTGTGCCTGCATCGGAGGTTTCTAACGTAGTTAAGGCGGCACAGTAAGGGCTTCGGGGCGTGGCTCAGTCCGGTAGAGCACTGCGTTTGGGACGCAGGGGTCGTCGGTTCAAATCCGGCCGCCCCGACATTTGATCTTTGAAAAATTGCGCCCGTAGCTCAACCGGATAGAGCAGCGGACTTCTGCAGCAAGTGGGCCACCGGCTAGAAATGGCCGGTGTGTAAGTGGTCAAATTCGAGGAAACCTACGGGGAGATCTATGGCAACCCCGAGCCAAGTCCCCCGGCCGGGGGAAAGGTGTAGAGACTAGACGGCCACCACCTTCGTTTGCACCTGTGAACATGGTGAAGGGATAGTCCAGGGAGCTGGGAAACCAGTACAAACCTGAATCCGCAGGTTGCAGGTTCGAGTCCTGCCGGGCGTGCAGACATTACGGTGACGTGGCCGAGTGGTTAGGCAGAGGCCTGCAAAGCCTTGTACGGCGGTTCGAATCCGCCCGTCACCTCCCTCCTCCCACCGTTGTCAGAACGGGTTCATCTCTTCTTCGGCAGCCTCCTTCATCATGGGTTCTTCGTGTTGATGGCTGTCTAGGTTGTCAAATCGTGCATACTCATTGATGAAGGCCAGGGAAGCCATCCCCGTAGGGCCGTTGCGATGTTTGCCAATAATCACTTCGGCTATGCCAACGGTAGAGTTGCCGTCTTCGTCCTGGGTGATGCCGTATCGTTCCGCGCGATAAATGAAGGCGACAACATCGGCATCTTGTTCGATGGAACCGCTTTCACGCAAGTCAGAGAGCATTGGGCGCTTGTCACCTCCCCTGACTTCTACAGACCGGTTTAGCTGACTCAACGCGATTACCGGCACGTTCAACTCTTTCGCGAGCGCCTTGAGGGATCGCGAAATATGCGCAATCTCCTGCTCCCTGTTGGACTGCCGCCTGTTGGTGACGGGGCTCTGCATGAGCTGCAAATAGTCGACCAGAACAAGGCCAATGTCATGTTCGGCCTTCAATCGTCTGCACTTGGCGCGCAGCTCAAGAATGCCCAAACTGGGTGTGTCGTCAATGAAGATAGGAGTTTCGTAAAGCACTCCTGCCGCCTTTACGAGACGTGTGAATGCATCATCGCGCAGCTGCCCTGTCCGGGCATGCTGCGCGTTCACTCGAGCCTCCGAGGTCAAGAGGCGCTGGACGAGCTGCAGCGAACTCATCTCCAGAGAAAAGACGGCGACCGGGACCGGCTTATCTCGGCTCCTGGCGGCATTCCTAGCGCAAGCTAGCGCTAGCGCTGTATTGTGGACACAGACATCGTCTGCCACAAAATTATGGGTGTCCGGAATGGTTAAATCGTAGACCGGACATACCCCTTGGGCCTCAATAGAGCAAATTTCATCCCAATAGATGTCGTGCGCCTCGGAAGCTCGGTCGAACATAAGAGTTAAAAGTCCGTGTCCGTCCACACGGGATAGCACGCCAAAGCGCAATAACAGATGCTGCATCTCGCGGGCAACGGCAGCGGAAGAGAAGCGCAGCCTCGGCAGGTCGTCAGCTTCTGCAAACACACATGCAAGGAAGAACGCAAGGTCTAACGCTGTGAGCTTATACAGGTCAGACGGGAGTGCTGCAGGGAGGGCAAGATCGTATGCTCCCACGGGAACGCATACTAGGGACTGGGCCATAGCGGCCAGTTTTTCAGCAGGCACATGATTGCGTCCGAACACGGGCAGCCGGTGCGGAACGGCGATCCGATCGCCCGGTGTAAGATGCGACAGCGACACCCACCCGCGGTCCTGTGACAGGAAAGGGTGGGTCAGCGTCGTGTCTACCTGCCGTCCAAGCTTTGTCGTCACCCGAAAGACGGGTTTCAGTCCGTCATACACATAGGCAGACGGCGACGTTGGCACGAAGTGTCCATCTGCGTCTACCGTAAGTACGCTGGCATTCTGATGCCTATAGATTTCGGCGATAGTTGTTACGGAACCGTCGCATTGAGGAATTCTGGCGTCATGCGCGAGGCATTTTCCCATTGAAGGGCGGGCCGCAATGACGATGAGGTCGGAATTCTGCCAGCCACCGGTTAGCCGGTCTAAACGTTCGAACCCGCTGGCAATGCCGGTGATGTCTCCCTTCTGCCCATGAATGTCTTCCAGGTGTTTGAGCGTGGCCGTGACTAGACTTGTAAACGAACTCGTACCATGCCTCAGCTGCGTTTCCGAAATGCCAAAGATGTCGCTCTCCGTCTTATCAAGGAGATCAAAGGCATCTGCCCCGCTGTCATACGCCTCGGAGATGCGCTGTGTCAGCGTGTGGATGAGGTCGCGGAGCACGGCCTTTTCGGCGACGATGCGGGCGTGGTACTGGACATTCGCGGCGGTGGCAACGTTTCCAGACAAGTTGGCCAGATAGGGAGAGCCGCCGGCGGCCTCAAGGTCACCGTTCCGTCGCAGGTCCTCGGTCAGGGTGGTGATATCCACAGGGTGTGCCAAGTCGAACAGTCGCCGGATGGCATGGTAAATTTTTTCGTGCCGGGAGCCATAGAATGCTTCGGGTGCGAGGATCTCAATGGCGTGCGCTACAGCTGCGGAATCCAGCATCATGGCGCCGAGGACGGCCTTCTCGGCCTCCGGAGCCTGCGGAGGCAGGCGTCCCACAGGGCCTTGAAGCGGACGGGGGTCACCGTTGCCGCGATTCTGAGCGGGAGTGTTTGCCTTAATCATTTACTGCGACGCGCGTTGGTCGTAGACCTTGCGCAGCATCTGCACGTCTTCCCAAGTCGGTCGCTTCCACGCTGGGTTGCGCAGGAGCGCCGCCGGATGGTATGTCGCTATTAGCGGAATGCCGTGGAAGTCATGAACCTTTCCGCGCATCCCGCCGAGTGTACCTTTGCATTGCAATAAGGCTGCAGCGGCCGTCTTGCCAACGCACAATATCACGAGCGGGCGCAGCTGCGCCAACTGAAAATGTAAAATAGGCAGGTGGGCAGCAGTTTCCTTTGCCGTGGGGGTTCGATTCTGCGGTGGGCGGCTCTTGAGAATATTGGTGATATAGACTTCGTCCCTGGTCAACCTGATTGCCGCAAGAATCTTGGTCAAGAGCTGCCCGGCGCGGCCCACAAACGGTTTCCCATCCCTATCCTCGTCTGCGCCTGGAGCTTCCCCAATTACCACAATATCAGCCGTAGAACTGCCTTCGCCGAAAACTGCGTTTGTGCGCTGTTTATCGATGTCAAGGAGCATGGTGGAATTGACAAACGCCCGCGCCTCGTCAAGCGTTGACATCCCGTGCAAGGGGTGCCCCGCAGGTATCAAGTCCATAAGGCTCGGCTCTGCTAATGGTATCATGGCTCCATGATACGCCAATTCTTGTTGGAGGCCCTCGCGCAAAGCGCCCAAGAGCCCCGTGTAGTCAATTGTACCCACCTGCATAGCATGTCCAGCGTACAAGCAAACAACGGAATAGGGCTCCCTGATTCCACACAACTTTTGCACGAATTGCGCACAGTTATCCACAGGCAATTATTTCCCTTGTACGAGGATAATATCAAGCAGGGATTCTGCAACAGCGCGCTTATCCATTAACGGGAGCTCACGGCATGCCCCGTCGGCGCTGAATACCGTGACGCGATTGGTATGTACGCCAAAGCCTGCCCCAGGATCGCTAAGGTTGTTGAGCACGATCCAGTCCAATTGCTTGTTTGAGAGCTTCTTCCTGGCTTGCTGTTCGCCACGATCCGTTTCCATGGCAAACCCGACCACGATCTGCGAAGGTGAGCGCACTTTTGCCAGCTCCAGGAGAATGTCGGGTGTAGGATGCAGCGCGAGCGAGACGGGCGCCTTCCCTTTCTTGCGTTTCTGCTTGCTAACATGTGCGGGTGCATAGTCTGACACGGCCGCCGCCATGAAGATGATGTCGGCGCTCCTGCGGGCAAGGACGGCGTCCCGCATTTCTGCGGCTGTACCGACCCGGGTGGTCTGCACACCGGCTGGCGGGTCAAGCGCAGTAGGACCACTGACCAGGGAAACGGTTGCGCCACGCTTTGCGAGTGCCGCGGCGAGGGCATACCCCATAGTGCCTGTGGAAGGATTGGTAAGCACCCTGACCGGATCAAGCGGCTCCCGGGTGGGTCCTGCTGTGACAAGTGCGGTCTTGCCCGACAGCGGTCCGGGCCCTACGCCGAGGAGGGACTTGAGTCGATCTGTAATTGCTTCCGCGGCAGGCAGGCGGCCTTGGCCGATCAGTCCGCTGGCAAGCTCGCCATGGTCTGCAGGCATTACCTGATGTCCATGCGCCTTTAACGTCGTCAGGTTGGCTTGTATCGCGGCGTTCTGGTACATGTCACGATCCATGGCCGGACAAACCAAAACAGGGCAAGAGGCGGACAGCACCGTGGCCGCGAGCAGCGAGTCTGCAAAGCCGTGCGCCATCCGTGCAATAGTCTGCGCGGTGGCAGGAGCAATAAGCAATGCATCTGCCCAAAGTCCCAAGCTAACATGCCGTGTCCAATCACCGGACTCGTTTGCTGCAGGGAATAGATCAGTATATACCTCTCGCCCGGACAGCGTGGCAAGTGTTAAAGGTGCAACAAACCGGGCCGCATCGGCCGTGAGGACAACTTGGACCTGCGCCCCTTCCTTCCTGAGCAGGCGCACGAGGTCGCAGCTTTTGTAGGCCGAGATGCTGCCCGTGACGCCCAGCAGGATCTTTCTTTCATAGAGAGAAGGACGGTTGTGCATCACGCAATCCGCGCGGATACCAGCGCGACGAGGGTTTCGGTGGCTTGGTAAAGGTCGTCGTTGACGACGATGGCGTCGAACTGATCCTGGCATTGCATCTCGTGGCGCGCGCGGTCAATACGCTGCCGCAGAGATGCGGGTGTCTCCGTGCCGCGGTCGCGGAGCCTCACTTTGAGGTGCTCTAGTGTTGGCGGGCGGATAAACACGGTAAAGGCCTCCGCGCCATAGCGTTCTCTGATGGTGAGCGCACCGTGCACATCCACATCCAACAGGAGCGGGTGCGCGGTGCAGGCCCGATCCATTTCGGCATTCGGCGTTCCGTAGAAGATGCCTGAGTAGACCTCCTCGTATTCCAGCAAGGCATCATTTGTTATCATCAGATCAAAATGCGGCCGCGTGACAAAATAATAGTCCTTTCCGTCCATTTCCCCATTCCGGGCGGGCCGGGTGGTTACCGATATGGCGAATGCCAACTGCGGTAAGCGCTTCAGCAGACGCTGCGCCAAGGTGGTCTTTCCTGCCCCGCTCGGAGCGGATATCACTATGATTCGTACCGGCATATCGTCTGGTCCGGGGCTAACAGGCTAGACGAAAAAAGAACTGACATGTCAGGCCGCGCCGCTTTGTGGCGGAGAGGGAGGGATTCGAACCCCCGGTGCCCGTCAAGGGCACACTCGCTTTCCAGGCGAGCCCGTTCGGCCGCTCCGGCACCTCTCCGGGTTAGCATGGGGTTACAGGCAGCCGCGCTATTACACCTCCATGATGTCCTTTTCCTTCCGGGTGAGGATCCGGTCGACTTCGCGCACAAATGTGTTCGTAATCGTCTGCAGCTCATCCTCTGCCTGATAGCACATGTCCTCAGACAGCTGTTCTTCCTCCCGTGCGGATTTGATGTCATCCTTTGTGTTTCGACGGATGGCCCGCAGGGATACGCGCGCGGCTTCACCGAGCTTCCTGGCGGATTTGGCCAAGTCTTTCCTGCGTTCTTCTGTGAGAGGCGGCACGGGAATGCGTATGAGGGATCCATCGTTTGATGGATTAAACCCGAGGTTATTCTTTATGATAGCCTGTTCGATAGCTCGGAGGGATGATGTATCCCACGGAGCGACGACGAGCAGGTCAGGCTGCGGAGCGTTTACCGATGCCAGCTGGTTAAGCGGTGTGGAACGACCGTAGTAGGAGACGCGGACACCGAGCAGCATAGCGGGCGTAGCCCGCCCGGCTCGAATCGTCCCCAGCTCAGCCGTCAGGTGGCGAATGGTTTTGCCCATACGTTCGCGGGCATCCTCCAGAATCAGTTCGAGAAGCTCGTCCAGCATCGTTCAGGCCCCTGTACAATTGGGCGATTCATTCACACGTTTCTGCCAGCGGCGCAGTCCGGCGCCACCTACGGGTACAAAAGGTACGTCAAATTAAAGGCGGCGTTCTACTTCGGAGAGGTTTGATCAGGCCCCCAGTGCGAAGCGAACAAACCTGCGTATATCGGCCTCGCCCCGTTTTAGAACATCACGGACTCTGATGGAAGAATCTCTGACGAACGGCTGTTCAAGCAGCACATTGTCTTTAAAGTACCGTTCCAGCTTGCCCATGGCGATGCGATCCAGAAGGCGGTCGGGCTTGCCTTCCATACGCGCCGATTCCCGGGCGATCTCCATTTCTTTCCTTTGGACACTTCTTGAAATATCAAATCGACGTATACCGACGGGATCAAGCGCGGCAACCTGCATGGCTATGTCTCGGCCGGTGTTCCAGAGATCGCCTTTGCCGATCATTTCCACCAGAACTCCAAGCCGATCCCCGGGGTGCACATACGACACAACGGTCCCTACTCCATCGGAACGCATAACGGTAAACCTGCGGATGTCAAGCTTCTCACCTATTGTGCCTGTAAGGTCGGATAGTGCTTGCCCCACGGTACGATTCCCGGCCAGCGGCAGGTCACGTAACGCGTCCATTGTAGCAGGTATCTTCTGTAGGGTGATCTTGCCGACAGCACGTGCAAAGCTGTCGAAATCGGCGTTGCGGGCAACAAAGTCGGTTTCACAGTTTACTTCCAGCATAATGCCCGTACGCGAGTCTTCGGAGACCTCCACCACGATCAGGCCCTGGTCGGCTACGCGGTCTGCTCGTTTAGCGGCAAGCTTCTGTCCCTTCTTGCGGAGCAAATCAACGGCTTGATCAAAGTTGCCGCCTGCCTCGGTCAGGGCTCGCTTGCTGTCCATCATTCCGGCCCCGGTCATGTCCCGAAGCTTCTTGACATCTTTGGCTGTGATGCGCATGGTAGTATTCAAAAATTAGGGAATTATATGGGAATTATATTGCTGAGTACCCACGCGTTTTGGCACCCGTTATTTTGCGCTGTGGTGGTGTAGTTAGGATGGCTTGCTCCAGTTTTTCATAATCAGTTCCCGCTTTTCGCGAAAAACCCGCAATTATTTCGAAAACCTCAGCAAATGGGTACTCAGCCATATAACTCCCTAAAATTACTTTCTTTTGCGGCCGCGCCGTTTTTCCTGCTCCATTTCGCGGGTGGCCTGTTCCACTGTTCTTTGTTTCTGGCCTTCGCTTATGGCTTCCGCAATGGTGGAGGTAATTATTTTGATGGATCGGAAGGCGTCGTCATTGCAGGGAATCACGTAATCCACCAAGTCTGGATTGCAATTACTGTCCACCATGGCGATTACGGGGATATGCAGCTTGCGTGCCTCTGCGATGGCAATGTGTTCTCTCCGGATGTCAACCACGAACAGGGCGCCGGGCATGCGAGCCATGTCGGCGATGCCGCTCAGGTTTCGTTCCAGCTTCTGGCGTTCGCGCGATTTCATCAGGCGCTCCTTCTTCTTCAGCTGATCAAGCGTGCCATCCGCTTCCATTTTGACCAGATCCTCCATCCGCCGGATACTCTGCCGGATCGTCTGGAAGTTGGTTAATGTGCCGCCGAGCCATCGCTCTACGACGTACGGGCTCTTGCAGTCCTGGGCACAGCCACGCACCGTTTCCTTGGCTTGCTTCTTGGTGCCGACAAACAGGATGCGCTTGCCCTGCCGTGCAAGGCGGGTAGCAACGTTCGCTGCGACCTCCAGCTTTTCCTGGGTGCGGGCCAAGTCCATGATGTGGATGTTGTTGCGTTGCATGAAGATGTAAGGCCGCATCTTCGGGTTCCATCGGCTGGAAAGGTGCCCGAAGTGTGTTCCGGCCCGCAGCAACGCCTCAATCTCAACGCGGAACTTGGGAGGTTGCCGCGCTTCTACTTCCGCGGCTGTTTCAACTGATGCCATAATCTTGGGATAGGGGTTAGTCCGCTACCACTGTCCTGTGATCGGTCAAACCCCTGGGGGCACCCTGCCGACCATCAAGTGGTATGGGAGATGAGAAGCGTTTAGCGCTTCGAAAATTGGAATCGTTTGCGTGCCTTGGGCTGCCCGTATTTTTTGCGCTCGACCATGCGAGGGTCGCGCGTCAGCAGTCCGGCAGCGCGCAAGGCGGGCCGGTGCCCCTCGTCGGTTTTTACCAGCGCCCGCGCGATGCCGAGCTGAATCGCTTCCGCCTGGCCCGATAGCCCGCCGCCCTTGACGTTGACCAAGACATCCCAGGTTCCGGTGACCTCCGTCACACTGAGGGGCAGCCCGACGGTACGCCGCCGAGTGTCCTGTTTGAAGTACGTTGTAAGGGGGCGGCGATTAATGACAATATTGCCGCTCCCGGGGCAGATATAAACGCGTGCCGTAGCGGTCTTGCGTCGACCTACGGCATGGGTTTGCGGTGTTGCAGCCATGGGGCAGTAATTACGATTCGAGTGTGACAGGTTGTTGGGCTACATGAGGATGGTTTGCTGATGCGTAGACTTTGAGCTTTCGCATCATCTGGCGTCCCAGCGGGCCTTTCGGCAGCATGCCTTTCACGGCGTGGCGTACGAGGTGCTCGGGTTTACGTCGGCGCATTTGTGCCACCGTTCGTTCCTTAAGCCCTCCCGGATACCCGCTATAGGCGTAGTATTTTTTGCCTGTTTCCTTGCGCCCGGTGAAGCGAACCTTGTCTGCATTGATCACGATGACATAGTCTCCTGTGTCAACATGAGGGGTAAAGGACGGCTTATGCTTGCCACGGAGGACGGAGGCCACACGGGAGGCTAGCCGCCCGACGATTTCCTGATTAGCGTCCACGATGTACCAACGACGCTTTATGTCCGCAGGCCGTGCACTTCGCGTCTTGTAACTACGGGTGTCCATTAGTATGCCCAGAATTCCGAGGTAGTCCGGTGGTACGCACGAACGTCCCTTACGGTTCGCCGGGAATACTATGCGTAATTGCGAAGCATTACGGGCATGATCAGCAAAACATGATCCTCACCTTCGGGCTGATCCAGCGGGGTTACTAAACCTGCGCGAATCGGGGGGCCGAGATGCAACACCACGTACTCCGATTCCAGATTCTTCAGCACTTCAACGACATAATCCCCGTTAAACCCCATCGCTTGTTTATCGTGTTTGTAGTCGCACATAACGACTTCGTTGGCCCTACTTGCGCGCTCCACATCTTCCGCCGCCACGCGAATCTCGTTATCTGCAAACTCCATGGTGATTTGACGTGAGGCAAAGGACGCATAGATGGACACCCGCTGCAGTGCCGACAGCAGGTTCTCTCGATGTACAATGCACTGTTTGTCATTATCGGTGGGAATCACCTTCTCGTAATTGGGGTACCGGGCAGCAATGAGGGCGGCCACGATCCGGGCATCTTCGAAATCAAACGATACGTGGCTGGTGCTTACCGACAGGATGCACGGGCCTTCGGAGACTACCCGCGCGGTAAGAACCAGCGCCTTTTTGGGTACGATAAAGCCGAGGTCTTTTGTACTTACGAGCGATGAATCCTGAAACCTGATAAGACGATGGCCATCCGTGGAGACTACCCGCCCCCCTTCGGGGGTAATCTGAAAATAAATCCCCGTCATGGCTAACCGGGATTTGTCGGTTCCGACGGCGAAGCCTGTCTTGGCCAGCGCACGGCGAATGGCCCCGCCTGTGGTGGCAACCTGTGCGGCGTCGGGGCCGGTAGGGGCAGATTGCAGATCCGGATAGTCAGATCCGTCAAAGCCAGACATCTTGTACGTCCCCTGGTCGGTGGATAGCGTAAAGAAGAATTCCGGTGTAGCGGAAAATGTGACCGGCAGATCAGGGAGCGCGCGAAGCGTATCTAGCAGCTGGCGGACGGGAACGGCAATTCTGCCCACTCCTTCCTGGTCATCGAAATAGACATCGATTCGCTTTACAATGGAGACGCCGAGGTCCGTGGCGCTTAGACAGAGCCGATCTCCGTCCTGCTCAAACAGTGCGCACTCAAGAATGGGCGAATGTTTCTGTGCAGAAATAACACCGTCGACGGAGGCCAAGGCCTCCCGGAGGGCTATGCTGGAAGTCGTAAATTTCATCTCGAACTAGGGGATTGCGGCAGTACTACAATGCCTTGTAATGGATCCCATCACGGGTGGAATTCGTCCCGTGCTGCCCGGATTTCAGCGTAGCCCACTGTGCATCTCCACGGCTATGCTACCGGCTATGCAGATCGAATTGCTGCTGTAATGATTCCAGCATAGAGCGAAAGTTGGCATCTGTTTCCAGCTGGTTGTTAATGCTGCGGTTCGCATGAATAACCGTAGAATGGTCCCGCCCCCCGAAATGCAAGCCGATGGTTTTTAGAGAGTGCTGGGTCAATTGCTTCGAAAAGTACATACCGACTTGGCGCGCTTGGACAACTTCTCGTTTGCGGGTCTTAGCGCGCACCAAGTCCTGATCAATGTTGAAGTACCTGCAAACGACTGCCTGAATCTGATCTATTGTCAGTGACGAATAGGTGGGCTGGATCAGGTCACGCAAGATCACTTTAGCAACGGAGGCACTGATCTCCTCTTCGTGAAGCGTGGTATGCGCAAGAAGTCGGATCAGCGCACCTTCAAGTTCCCGAATGTTGTTCGTGATGTGCTGGGCAATGAAGTGGATTACTTCCGGCGAAAACTCAAGACCATCTCCCGAGGCCTTTCGGTTAAGGATTGCGATACGAGTCTCCAATTCGGGTGGCTGCAGGTCGGCGGTCAACCCCCACTTAAACCGCGAGAGCAGGCGCTCCTCAATTCCCTGGATGTCACGTGGAGATCGGTCAGCAGACAGTATAATCTGTTTGCCGAGGGTATGGAGGTCGTTGAATATGTGAAAAAATTCCTCCTGGGTTTTTTCCTTCCCACCAAAGAATTGTACATCGTCAATAATGAGCAGATCAATGGAGCGGTAGAACGCGGAAAAATCGCGGACCTTGTTGTTTTGAATGGACGCAACAAACTGGTTCGTGAACCGCTCACTTGATGCATAGACGATATTCTTGCTGTCGCTGCTTCCCCGGACGCGATTACCGATGGCGTGAATGAGGTGTGTTTTTCCAAGCCCGACACCTCCGTACACCAACAGAGGATTGAATGGTGTTTCACCCGGGCTTCGACTTATGGCCAAGCCTGCGCTTCTGGCAAGGCGGTTGCAGTCTCCCTCAATAAAATTGTCAAAAGTATAAGCGGGGTTAAGGTTGCTATTTACCTTGAACCGTGTGGGCCTATCCTTGAATGGCTGCCTTTCCACTTTGACCACCGGCTTGTGCGAGGGTCCAGGCCTTGCAGGCAACTGCATGACGTCATCAGCCTCCTGCTGGTTGATGACGATATCATAGTAGAGGCGCCCGTCGTCCCCCAGAACGTTGGTAACGGTTTTGCACAACAGCGAGAAGTAGTGCTCTTCCAGCCACTCATAGTAAAACCGACTGGGCAGCTTTACCGTCAGTTTGCGCGTCTTGCCATCGTTTTCGAGGCTCACGGCCGTAAGCGGAGCAAACCATGTCGTGAAGCTCTGGTCGCTTACGTTATCCCGAATGATGTCAAGACATTGGTCCCACGCACCTTCCGCGGAGATCTGTCGGGGCTCTTCGGCCATTTAGTTTTAGTTGATGGGCAGTTGTATGAGTCCCCGCCCCAGCCGGCGCGAGGTGTACAAGATAAAATCCGAAGAGGCTTTCAACACGCGTACCTGCAAGTATAATGAAAGATATTAACATTTCTGCAACTTGGTAGTTTTGTTGCAACAGACATTATTAACATGGGTTGGGTGCAAAGCCATTGCATCAACAAAGATTTATGTATTATAAAATCAATGTGTTACATTTTGTCAGTTTAACGGATCGTTTGAAAACTGTAGAATGACTGGAGAAAGAGCAGCGCTTTTCCACAACTTATGCACCGAGGGTGTGCTGCCGGTGGTCGACTTGTGGTGGCGTACTGCTTCGGGCAATTACGGAACAGGCCGCCCAATCCAGTTGATTCGGCAATTGGTTGAGAAGGCGGAAACATCTCAGGATGTAATTCAGACAAGAAACAGGTATGATACCGCGCAGGCGGTCTAGGTGGGCGGAACATGGCGTTGGAAATCCGGGTTCTCCTGCTCTTTAAACAACGGAAGACCCTCCCCGAGAAACCAGGAATTGCATGCTGCAGATTGAATTGGGGATGCCTGCTGTGCTGCATTATCAACCTGGGCCAGAAGTGCTGGGGCTTGATCCGGGAGAGTTCTGCGACTTAAGCGTTGATGTTCATGTGAACCCGAGAGGCGCCCATACGGAAGTCAAGGTGGAAGCTTGCGGGACGGTCAGGCTGGTGTGCGATCGTACGCTGAATGAATTTTGCCAACATGTTAAAGGCTCGTGTTGTGTAGTATATGCACCCGCTGTCAGAGATCTGAAGCGGGAGGATCGCGATAGATTTGATGAATGGTACATGTCAGATAAGGGTAACGCTGTTGTGGATCTGGCGCCGGTGATTCGTGACAGCTTTCTGTTGGCGCGTCCGTTGCGCGCTGTATCTCCAGAGGGCGCTGGTGTGGAAATGCCGATAGTGTTCCAAGACGCGCCGGCAGGCACTGACGAACGTTGGGCGGTGCTAAGTGCGCTGAAAAACAGCCCTTAGTGGACCTGTAAAGAGACGTATAGTATGGCTAATCCGAAAAGGAAACACTCTAAGGCCCGTACGGCAAAACGCCGATCCGTGTATTACGGCGGGCTGAACCGTCCGGCTACGATGGAATGCCCGAGTTGTGGCACTGCCAAGCTGCGCCACCGGATGTGTCCAGGCTGCGGGCTGTACCGTGGCAGGCAGATCCTTGAGGTAAGCGAGCAGACCTAGCCGGGTGCGCGGATCCTCTCAATGGCTCCTCCCGCCTGAAGCTGCCACTCTCCCGGCGTGACAATGCTGCCGGTCATACATTCAGGCTGAGCAGGCATGGCAATTCGGGTTGCTGTAGACGCAATGGGCGGCGATGATGCGCCAGGCGCTGTTATAGAGGGCACGCTGCGGGCGGTGCGCGCGGCCAGAGGTACGATGGAGGTGGTGCTCTATGGGCCGAAGGAGCGTTTGCGCCAGGAGTTGCGGGGTGCGACAGCAGAGGGACTCCGCATTGTGGATGCACCCGAGGTGATTGAAATGGGAGACATGCCCGTTGCCGCGGTTCGTTCAAAGCCTCGTTCTTCGGTGCTGGTGGGTCTTAGCGAGCACAAGCAGGGGCGAACCGATGCATTCATCAGCGCGGGAAACACCGGGGCCACGGTTGCTGCATCACTGTTCTCGCTTGGACGGCTGCCTGGTGTGGTGCGGCCCGCTATGCCGACATGCTATCCGACGGTAAAGGGGGTATGTCTAGTGCTGGATATAGGGTCCAATATGGATAGCAAGGCGGAGCATCTGCTTCAGTTTGCAAGGCTGGGCGCGGCATACTGTCGGACCCTGTTGGCCGTGGACGAGCCGACCGTTGGTCTTCTGAGTGTCGGAGAAGAACCTGCGAAAGGGAACGAATTGGTAAAGGCAGCTCACGCCCTGTTCTCCCATGCGCCTGATCTGCGATTTGTCGGCAATATAGAAGGGCGAGATATTTTGCACCATGGCGCGGATGTTGTTGTTTGCGATGGCTTTATCGGTAATGTTGTGCTCAAGCTGGGGGAAAGCATTGCGACGGCCATTCCGGATATGGTCAGGCAAGAGCTTCGGTGCATGGATGTGAGCGCAGAGGTGGCGCACGTCATGGAAGATGTCTTCTCCAAGGTGGCGCAGCGGTTTAATTCAGAGCAATATGGAGGGGGCGTGCCTCTCCTCGGCGTAGATGGGACGGTATTTATTATGCACGGACGATCTTCTGCCAGCGCCATTGGGCGATGCATCCGGATGGCGTCGCAGGCCGCGACTTTGGGCATGCGCGCCGCGCTTGAATCGGCCCTCCGCACGCACGTAACAACGCCCTAGGGTATCTTGGCGGGGGGTTGCCCGTTTGTCACAACAGCATGGTTAGAGCGGCTATAACAGCGGTTGGTCATTACCTTCCAGAGGACAGGTTGACCAATTCGGATTTGCTTCAGTTCGTTGACACGAGCGACGAGTGGATACGGACGAGGACTGGTATTTCTGAGCGCAGGATCCTCAAGGACAAAGATAAAGCCACATCGTACATGGCGGTTCGTGCGGCTCGAGAGGCGATAGCGAAGCGTGGCATTGATCCCGCGGAAATTGATGCGATCATTGTCGCGACGGTGACGCCGGACATGTTTTTCCCTGCTACGGCCTGTTTGGTTCAGGAGCAGATCGGTGCAGCGCGGGCTTGGGGATTTGATCTGTCGGCCGCCTGCAGTGGCTTTGTGTTTGGGCTCAACACGGCGGCTACCTTTATTGAGAGTCGTCGCTACGAGAAGGTGCTCGTCATTGGCGCGGATAAGATGTCTGCGATTGTGGACTATACGGATCGTACCACGTGCGTCCTGTTTGGCGATGCTGCGGCTTGTGTGCTGGTGGAGCCTGATACGAGCGGAAACGGGATATTGGACACCGAAGTGCGGTGTGATGGGCGTAATTGGGAGGCTTTATGTATGCCCGGCGGCGGGAGCCTGCGTCCGGCGACTGCCGAAACGATAGCGAACAAGTGGCATTATCTGCACCAGGAAGGAAGGACTGTTTTCAAGGTAGCCGTTGCGGGGATGGCCGATGTGGCGGAAGAGGTAATGCGGCGCAATGGTCTGGCCGGTTCTGACGTTCGCTTCCTTGTGCCCCATCAGGCCAACAAGCGCATCATTGATGCCGTAGCCAGAAGAATGGACTTAGACCCTACGCGGGTGATGCTTAATATTTCGCGGTATGGCAATACTACCGCGGCTACAATCCCGCTTTGCCTCTACGACTGGGAGGGGGAGCTGCAGCGCGGAGACAACATCATTTTGGCCTCCTTCGGCGGCGGCTATACATGGGGGGCCGTGTACATGAAGTGGGCCTACGATGGCGCGATAAGGACGGTTGGTCAACACCGTGCCGGCAGTGCGGCGCAGGTTTGATGCGCAACGCGTTTGTGTTTCCGGGCCAAGGGTCTCAATTGGCGGGGATGGGAAGGGATCTTTATCACGCCTACGACGAGGCGCGCGAGGTTTTTGATGTTGCCGACGGAATTCTCGGGTATTCGTTGACGGAGCTTTGCTTTGGTGACGAGGTTAAGGTACTGCAGCCCACCAATATTGCACAGCCGGCCATATATACGACTTCCATTGCCGCATTTCGTGTGCTTAAGCACAGGAAGTGGGTCCCCGACATGGTGGCAGGGCATAGCGTCGGGGAGTATGCGGCCCTCTGCGCTGCCAACGCAATCAGCTTTGAGGACGGGCTGCGACTTGTGCAATTGCGGGGTCAGGTAATGGCACGGGCAGGAACCGACAGACCCGGGACGATGGCGGCGGTTCTTGGGTTGGAGGAGGAAGCTGTTCGGCTGCTTTGCGAGGAAGCGAGTCGGGGGACGGGAATGGTGGTCGCTGCAAACTTCAATGCTCCTGGACAGATTGTGGTGTCGGGTGATGTCGCCGCAGTCCAGCGGTTGGCCCGGACCGCAATGACGGCGGGAGTTCGGCGCGTTGTGCACCTGCCGGTCAGCGGTGCGTTTCATTCTCCGTTGATGGAGGGTCCGAGAGACGACTTCACCTCAGCGTTGGCGGAGCTCAGTGTTGAGGCACCGCGTTTTCCGATATTCTTGAATGTCACCGCCCGCCCGACAGAAGACGCGACGGTGATTCGCAAAAAGATGCTGGCCCAGCTCACGTCGCCGGTGCTGTGGGTTCAAACCCTGCGGAATATGAAGCAGTGCGGGGCCGGGCACTTTACAGAGGTGGGGCCAGGTCGCGTTCTTTGCGGTCTTGTCCGGCGGACACTGGGACGGAGCATTGCGCTGGCTTCCGTTGGATCACCTCGGGATGTACAACGATTAATGAAGAAAGTATGATTGGAGACAAAATGGACGGAGCATCGGTGCTGGTGACGGGTGGCACCCGTGGGATTGGCCGGGCCATCGTGGAGGCATTTGCCAGGAGCGGAGCTCGTGTGGCATTTACGTATCGGTCATCGTCTGAGATTGCCCGGGATCTGCAGGCGCAGCTGGAGGAAGCGGGGGTGCAGGTGCTGCATTACCAGGCCGACGGATCGAGGGCGGAGGAAGCCGCAGCGGTGGTGAAGAGTGTGGTAGATGCATGGGGTCGATTGGATGTACTGGTTAACAATGCCGGGATTGCGCGGGACAATCTGCTGCTTCGCGTTTCCGAAACGGAGTGGGACACGGTCATTGATACCAACCTGAAGAGCGTATTCCATTATTGCAAGGCGGCCTATCGGCCCATGATGCGTGCACGGGCGGGGAGGATTATCAATTTATCGTCTATAGTGGGCGTGGCGGGGAACCCCGGGCAGACGGTGTATGCAGCGACCAAGGCCGGGATTATCGGCTTCACCAAGAGCTTAGCCAAGGAGCTTGCCCGGAGAGGCATCACCGTGAATGCTGTGGCGCCTGGCTTTGTCGCAACGGCTATGACGGAGGCCTTGGGAGAAAAGGCTCGCGCGGCGATGAAGGTGAATATTCCAATGGGGCGTGCCGCCACTGCCGACGAGGTTGCTGCTGCTGTAGCGTTTCTTGCATCGGAGGGAGCCGGCTACATTACCGGTCATGTATTACAGGTCGATGGCGGCCTAGCGATGTAGGAGCAGCGATGGCAGATTTTTCGTACGGTGAAGTTCTGGATTTCACTTCTGGTGCCCAGCAGCAGGAGCGTGAGCGTACTGCCCGGCGCAGCTTTAGTACGCAGGTGGCAACGCTGCCGGAGGCAACCAGGCAATCCTTGCCTCCAGAGCTGCGCCAGGCCCTCGGGAGAAGTGGATGGTCAGAGCTCATGCCGGTACAAGCCTGCGCGATCCCGCACCTTCTGGAGGGGCGGGATGTAATCGTTCAGTCGCGCACGGGCTCCGGGAAGACGGGAGCGTTCCTGCTGCCGCTCTTCAGGGCGCTGAATGCCGAGGAGCCCGATGTGCAGGCGCTGGTACTGACTCCCACCAGAGAGCTTGCCCGGCAGGTGTACGCGGAATTTTGTCGACTGGCAAGCGGGATGGACCTACGTGCATCGGCGGTATACGGAGGCGTAGGGTACGATCGGCAGACACGTGAGCTGGCGGTGGGTGCACAAGTCGTTGTGGGCACGCCGGGGCGTGTCCTTGACCTGTTGCAGCGGCGCACTTTTGTGTTGGACAAGCTCAGGGTTTTCATATTGGACGAGGCCGACGAAATGCTTTCCATGGGCTTCTATCCGGACATGATGCGCCTAAAGCAATATTTACCATCAGCCCGCCAGTCGTGCATGTTCAGCGCCACCATGCCCCCCAAGGTTCGGGCCTTGGGCCAGGAGTTCTTGGACGCCCCTTCTTTCTTGGGTCTAAGTAGTGATAGTATAGGTGTGGAGACGATTGCGCACCGGTGTTATCGGGTGCCGCGTATGGAAAAGGATCGCGTCCTAGCCCGTCTGCTGGAGCTTGAGAACGCGGATTCTGCACTGATCTTTGCTAACACGAAGCGAGAGGTAGAATATCTCGCCCAGTTCTTGCACAACAGCGGCTTTGATGTCGCAGAATTGACAGGCAATCTGGCTCAAAAGCGACGGGAGGCCGTGTTGGCTCGTTTTCGTCGAGGGGAGCTCCGTTATCTGATTGCAACGGATGTTGCGGCGCGCGGGATAGATATCATCGAATTGAGTCATGTATTTCAGTACGATGTCCCGCAGGATCCAGAGTACTATATCCACAGAACGGGGCGAACGGCAAGAGCAGGCAGAGCAGGGACGGCGATTGTGCTTGCGACGATTGAAGATGAAAGGGAGCTGTTGTCAATTGCTGCCCGGTATGAAATTGAATTGGTGCAAAAATCTATGCCTACAGAAGAGGATGTCACCAAGCGCGCCAGTGAACGCTTCGTGGTGCAGTTGGAAAAGCAACTACGATCAAGGACCAACCTGGAGCGGGAGCGGCTGAAACGGCTCGTGCCTCTGGTCCGTGAACTGGCGGACGAGGTGCCGGAGTTGTTGGCGATGCTGGTTGATGAGCAGTATCGGAAGGGAACGAACCCGCGGGGCGACAAGGCTCCAAAGCATCGGGGGAAGAAAGCCGGAAAACGGACTAGACCGCAATGATCGCTATGCGGGGAGGCATTGTGGGCGGTGAGGGATTCGAACCCCCGACCTTCTGCTTGTAAGGCAGACGCTCTAAACCTGCTGAGCTAACCGCCCGGTGAGCGGGAAACGGGATTCGAACCCGCGACCCTCAGCTTGGGAAGCTGATGCTCTACCAACTGAGCTATTCCCGCAGAAGGGTGGAACTTACGTGGTGCGGAGCAAAAAGTCAAAGCGTAACGGGACTTTAACGTAATATCGTCGTATCTTGGAAAGTTTGCACAGAGGAACGGGAGCGACAGAAGTAACCCGAACAAATGAAACGCACGTATCAGCCGAGCCGCCGCCGTCGTAGGAATAAGCACGGATTTCGCCTCCGCATGCGTACCAAGGACGGGCGCAGACTGCTTTCGAGACGTCGGCGCAGGGGTCGGCGCAGTTTGACCGTCAGCGACCGGTACATCGGCAAGTGATGGTGGGGCACGATGGAGCCGACCCCCACGGGCAGTGGGCGGGGATGGCCGCGTCATTGCCGCCTGCGAAGTCGAGTTTACATTCGAGCCTTATTCACACGCGGCCAGTCGGAAGTCGTTCGCGTGGACTCCGTGCTGCTATTGTTCAGGGTTGTGCCCTATAGTTCCTGGGTGTTTCAGGCCGGGTTTGCAGTCCGACGTCAAGTCAGGGCGGTGGAGCGCAACAGGGTGAAGCGGATTATGCGAGAAACGGTTAGACTACATCAGGCTTTGTTGGAGCCTCCGTCGGGGACACTGACCGTTATGGCAGTATATCGGGGGCGGCTGCCGGTTGATGCAGGGCAGTTACGTAACAATCTGAAGGAGGCGCTCCGGCGGATGCACAAGCGGATGAGCATCTGATGAGGGTTTATGGACCGTAACGTGGTCATTGCCACGGTCCTTATCATGGGCATCCTCCTTGTATGGATGTACATGATGGAGCCGCCCCTCCCGCCGGACGGCGGGCCGCGGGCAGACTCCCTTCTGGTAGAGGAGGTTGCAGATCCTGTCCCTACGCGGGAAGTGGTGCGTGTTGTGGAGGATTCGATGGTGGTCTCTGATGGGTCGGAGCGGTTTATCCTTGTTGAGACGGATCTTTACGAAGCATTATTTTCGACAAAGGGAGGCACGATAGTGTCCTTCAGGTTGAAGCAGTACACCCAGTTCGATCAGGAGACGGCAGTTGGTCTCGTGGATACGTTGGTTGCCGGGGCGTTGGGGCTGGAGTTTCAGACGCCTGGAGGCAGGAATCTGGACTCCCGCGCCTTGTTTTTTGAGGCGGACACGGATCGGGATGCCATTCAGGTGCAGGCCGGGCAGGCCGGGTTACGTTTTCAGACCCCTATTGCTGAGGGGATGCTGACGTTGAGATACACGTTTGCCGCCGGATCCTATGAAATGGGGCTTGAGGTCACGCATTCCAAGGCGTCGAGCTACTTGACGTATGATGGCTATGAGATGGTGTGGAATGGGGCGATCCCGTTTAGCGAGGATCCGGGCAACCGCAAGGAGGAGATGACCAAGGTGGGTGCCTATGCGCGCAGTGGAACGTCGGTTGACGGGGTGACACTCCAGAGTGACGAAGAGGTCGGAACGACGCTGAGAGGGGACATTTCCTGGATTGCGGTCAAGAACAAGTATTTCGGCGTCGCGCTGCTCGCGGACGAATCAGGTAGGGAGGCTGAGCTATCGGGTACGCGGATCGGGGAGGTAGATGCGGCGGATGTCTACACTGATTTTCGTGCCAGCATCCTGGTTGATTATCCCGAGGGGGAGCCGGACACGTACCGGTTATTCATGGGTCCGCTTGAATACCGTTTGTTGTCGCGGCATGAGGGGCTTTATGAGGTGGTTGACTATGGCTGGAACGCCTTTGAGTGGATGACGCGGCCGCTGGCCACGTTCATCTTCATACCTGTGTTCGGTCTGTTGTCGCAGTTCATCCCGAACTATGGTGTCGTCATTATTGTGTTCGGGTTCCTGATCAAGGTGGTGTTGTACCCTCTTACTAAGTCGTCCTACAAGAGTATGGCGAAGATGAGGGATCTCCAGCCGATGATGAAGGAGATCAAGGAGAAGTATCCAGACGACCCTCAGAAGCAGCAGCAGGCAACGATGAAGTTGTATCGCGAGTCCGGGACGAACCCTCTCGGGAGCTGTATGCCTATGCTGCTTCAGTATCCGATAATCATTGCGCTGTGGCAGTTCTTGCAGCAGGCCATTGAGATCCGGCAGGAATCATTCTTATGGGCAGGTGACTTGTCCGCGCCGGATGCGATCCTTCATCTCCCGTTCTCTATCCCGTTTTACGGGGATTATGTAGCGGGCTTTACGATTTTGATGGGGCTTTCAATGATTGTTCAGATGCGCTTGCAGGCGACGCCGGCTACGGGTGCGCAGGCCAAGATCTTCATGTATCTGATGCCCGGTATGATCTTCGTGATTTTCAACCGGCTTCCGTCGGGGCTCAGCCTGTATTATCTGGTCTACAATGTTGTTACGGCGGGACAGCAGAAGCTGATCAACATGTCCATGGCGAAAGCGAAGGCGAATGCTCCTGCTAAGCGACCGCCTGGTCCTCGCCGCGGCCAGACGAGGAAGAGTGGACCTGCGAAAAAGCGTCGCCGGTAGCCATTGCGCTGTCAACCTTACTCCGCGAGCACCATTGGTCGTGACGAGGTGACCGCCTTCGCATCTCCGGACAGTGATCCGAACTTTGTGTAGCCTCCCTTATGAATAAGGGAGGCTTATCGACATAAACCGTTGCGGCCTCCGGTATGAGTGTCACACTCCCATACCTGGACCTGAGGCCTGATCATTGGGCCATCGTCCGCGATATCCTGCGCCGACATCTTGCGGATCGCGAGGTTCTCGCGTTTGGGTCGCGCCCAACGTGGACGGCAATGGACTACTCGGATATTGATCTCGCTATCATGGGTGAGGAGCCGATTGCGCTGGGTACAGCCATCGCCCTGGATGAGGCCCTTATGGAGTCGGACCTGCCGTTCAGGGTGGATATCGTGCATTGGGCGAGGACCGACAGCAGTTTCCGTGCCATCAGCCTCCGCAAAGCCTAGACTGTGCAGGATTTATCGAAGGTCTCGGATCTGACCCGACCGACGCTGTCCGAGGGCTGGCGCATCATCCCATTCGCGGGTGTGTTTCTGATAAATCCTGTGGTTTTCATCAAACACTGCCGCCCAACCCCGTTCGTTGACATGGCAGCTGTTAATCCAGCGCGTCGTGCTGTTTGTGCGATAGGCGTCAGAGAGTATCAAGGCAGTGGTAGTCGGTTCCAGAACGGTGATACTCTTTTCGCCCGAATCACACCGGGCCTTGAAAACGGCAAGATCGCCCGCTATCACGCAAACTCCGGCGTAGGAGATATCGCTCATCGGTCAACCGAGTTCGTTGTGGTACGTGGTCGCCCGTGGTCACCGAAACCGGGTACGCGTCTTACTCTACGCGATCAGACCTTGTCTGGAAGTACGCTATTGGCCAGATGACCGGCGTCTCTGGACACCAACGGGAGCGTGCTAACGGCACTATTCGAACGCGTACGATCCATCCACGTTTGCCAGAACATGAGTTCCTCCGTGCAATAGTTCGCTGGGCACGGTTTCCGGGGGCGCATCGTGTGCACGTTATTGAAGCTATAATCACCCGCATGGCGGGCTACAATGCCTCCGGGTCGTACGCTTTAAGCGCCGCTATTGCGGTGTTAGCGCACCAAACTAGGCCGCGCGCGCAGAAACGTGCACAATTCTGCCAGCAAAACGCCGACGACACCATACATCGCGCGTGCAGGTTATCGCGTGTACGGAAAACGGTGCAAGAAGGGAGTTATATGGCTGAGTGCCACGCGTTTTCGCAGGAATTACTTTTTGTGCTTTGGTGGTGCAGACTGGATGGCTTTCGCCAGTTGTTCATAATCGGTTCCCGCTTTTCACGAAAAGACTGCAATTATTTCAAATACCTCAACACGTGGGTATGCATGCTATATAATTGCCATATATTAGGGGGTTATATACCACAGTGCCATGCCCGAAACGGTTAGTGCATACCGCAATATCACATACAGGCTGTTGCCCGGAAGTCGGAGTAACGCTAAGCAACTTGCTGGATTAGCGGGTGTGTGTAGGTTTGTGTGGAATGCCATCCTCGCAGAGCAGAGCGAGGCGTACAAGAAAGCGAAAGAGGCTGGAGAGAAGCCGCCCTCGGTAAGCTGCTTCTCGCTGGGGAAACGGTTCACGGCGCTGCGCCGCACGGTCGAGTGGCTACCTGAATACTCCTTTATCGCGCCCGCGGATGGCCTCTGCTCCACGGATATCGTTGTGCTCGGCGCACGGGAGCCGAAATGGTCAGCGTTCGTTGCCCACACAAGCCAGACCTCAACGGGGAAGATGGTGCCTAGAATCAGTTGGCAATCCATGAACAAGTACGATCTTAGTCTGCCGACCGATGGCGCAGCTTCTGCGTGCCTGGCACGCATTGCGCCAATGCTGCGGCGAATCGTCGGGAACATCCGTGATTTCCGCCTCCTCGTCTCGCTCCGCGACACCCTCCTTCCAAAGCTCATTTCAGGCGAACTTCGTTTGGCCGAAGCTAAGAGGGTGATGGAGGCCGAAGAATGAGGGAACGGTTATGATCCGCGTGGACGTAAACCCCTACCTTCTCCGCTGGGCGCGTGAGCGCTCTGGGATCCCATCCGATCACTTGGTAAAGAAGTTCAGAAAGCTGCCGGAATGGGAGGACGGAGATACGCAGCCCACCCTCAAGCAGGTGGAGGCGTTCGCGCGCGCCGTTGCTGTGCCGGTCGGTTATCTGTTCCTCACGGAACCGCCGGAGGAAACCATCCCCATCCCGGACTTCCGCCGTCTTGTTGCACACGGGTTGACGCGGCCGAGCCCGGACCTGTTAGATATGATCTACATGTGTCAGGAACGGCAGAGCTGGTATCGGGACTTCGCCCGGGTAAGCGGCAGGCGGGGGCTGGATTTCGTAGGACGAGCCTCGCTTGAGGCGTCTCCAGAAACCGTTGCGAAAGATATGGGCGCGCGGCTGGGTTTTGAATTCGCCGCCCGCCGGGAGTGCTCAACCTGGACCGATGCCCTGCGACTGTTCATTCGCCAAGCCGACGAGGTCGGTGTGCTCGTCATGGTTAGCGGTGTAGTGATGAGCAACACCAAACGCCGCCTCAATCCCGCCGAGTTCCGTGGCTTCGCGCTGTCTGATCCTCTGGCGCCGCTGGTCTTCATCAACGGCCGGGACGCGAAGGCGGCCCAGATGTTCACGCTTGCACACGAGCTTGCGCACATCTGGCTTGGAGCCTCGGCCTTGTCGAATCTCGGCGTGGCTCCGCGGTCTGACTTCCGGCGCGAGGAGATGTGGTGTAACGCGGTGGCAGCAGAGTTCTTGGTGCCGCTCGACGTGTTGCGGTCCAATCTCCGACGGAACGAGCGGCTCCCGGAGGCTCTGTCCCGGCTTGCGCGCGTTTTCAAGGTCAGCAAGCTGGTGGTTCTAAGACGACTTCTTGACGCGGAGTGGCTTGACCGGAGTCGCTTTGATGTTGCGTGGGAGTCAGAGTATGAGCAGGTGACGCGCTCTGTTCAAGGCAGCGGTGGCGACTTCTACAACACGACGCTTGCACGCGTCAGCCACCGTTTCGCCCGAGCGCTCGTCGTGAGCACGCTTGAAGGGCATACGCTCTACCGGGACGCGTTTAGGATGTTGGGAGTCCGGAAGACCAAGACCTTCAACAAGCTGGGGCGCAAAGTCGGGGTGATTGGATGACCAATTATCTCATAGACGCAAACGTGTTCATCCAAGCCAAGAATCTGCACTATGGTTTTGATTTCTGCCCTGCCTTTTGGGATTGGCTCGTCAAGCAGAATCGCACCGGAAGGGTCTCCAATATTGAGAAGGTTGCCGACGAATTGCAGGCCGGCTCCGACGAACTGTCAACCTGGGCAGCGGCGAGGAGCGAACGGTTCTTTCTGAGACCGGACAACGCGGTCATGTCGGCGCTTCGTACCGTAAGCGATTGGGCGAGCGGCAGCCGAAACCAACCTGCCGCGGTCGCCAAGTTTCTCGCAGTCGCCGACTGCTGGCTTGTCGGGCACATGCTGGCTCACGACTGCTCTGTGGTGACGCACGAAGTGGCGGCTGACACTGAGCTTAAGATCAAGATTCCGAACGCCTGTATTGACCTTGGTGTGCCTTGTATGAACCCTTACGAGATGCTTAGGAAAGAATGAGTAAGGTTTGTCCTGGGATCCGGCGGCGAGGCTGTCTGATGGTGGCTTTCACCGCATCGGAGGTCGGAGCCGCCGTGCTCAAATGGCTTGAAGGTCTTGGGTGGAAGGTGTCTCTTGGTTCCGGTATTGCCCCGCACACGGACTACCCGGAAGTGGTTACCCTCGCGCAGAAGGCGATGCACAAGAGTTCCGGGGCTGCTCTCCGTCTCCAGCGAGAGGGTCCGTGGCCCTATGCGCACCGCACCTCAGTCTGAATGTGTGGGTTAAAGTGATCTGAATGCACGCCTGGCCCTGCAGCACCCATGACAACAACCCTACGGAATGCATGGCGTGCCTCCAGTACACAGTTCCTACGTTTGGATAGATCCACGGGGCATGAATGCGGTGTTAGCAGACGCCGACCATATAAATAAAGTCGGCAGTCTGAATCATGCTAGAAGGTATATCGCTTGTGCTGGATCGGCGCGAATCTTTGTGATCCAACGAGTCAATCACCATTGCACACGAGAACTGCGGGAGTGGATGTGATCGTTGCAACAATCGCAACTAGGTCGTAAGCTGCGCGTACGTTCTATGGAGTGGCCATCTTTAGCTGTTAACATATTACGGACAGTCTTATGAAAAACAATCTCGCCAAGGAATCACCGGATAGCAAGTCTGCAGAACACGAGGATCTTCTGGAGGCAGCGCTGGCAAGACCGGGGGGTAAAGGAGGCGATAGAGCTGTATGAACAATCAAGAGATCTGCGAAGGATAATGAAACCGGCTGAGGACGCCATGCGAAAGTCTGGTTATGGGTCGAACCCGCAGTCCTGCATTTGA
Source organism: Rhodothermales bacterium (assembly GCA_963663495.1). GTDB lineage: Bacteria > Bacteroidota > Rhodothermia > Rhodothermales > Bin80. The sequence continues at coordinate 5,458,322 of OY760427.1, read as the reverse complement.
CGGGGCATTAGCCTGCTCAGTGTAAATGCCTATCTGGAGTGAGATGCTACGGGAACTCCGAGCAACCTGTAGGAAGGGTCGCCGCTAGGTGTTGATGCGGTGCGGCGGAGGTGTCTTTGAGGACGAATCGAGTCTTCAGTATCTTTCGCTGTCTGTTAATCGTGCTACCCTACATGCATTTACGTCTACGTAAGCCACAAAGATGGTTGAGAATCATTTGGGTCGTGCCTTAGTCAGGGTATCCGGCGCCGTAACCTGACGTTACGGGCCTGAACTTGTATACTCACGTCATGACGCATGCTAAAGCCCTGCCCTTTGTGCGCCAGAACATACTTCAATCGGCTATTGGGAGCAGGTATGTGAGCCGGAGGCCAATCTTATCATTGGTAAGCTGCTTCTTTCGGTTGCTCCGAGCCCACAATGGCCCAAATATTCTCTGCGGACTACATACGGCGCAAAGCACTTCTGTTTTGTGCCAAAAGGCAAGCGAGCCGCATCGAGCGGCGAGTATTCCCTAACGCAATTATTGACCTTGTCAGAACTTGTCCCGCGGTCAATCGGCTTTCTTGCCCATTTATCGTTTTGGACCCTTCGTTTTGGCGAACCAGCCCGCGAATGATGACCTCATAGGTTGAAGGCGCTGGGGAAGAACATGTCTTTGGCCGCATGAAGTGTCCTGCATATTGGCTCTGCAAGTTGTTTCGTCCCTCTGATCACAACACCACAGATTTCACCTTGGACGGACGGTGCTCCCAGACCAATGTTGGCCGGCCGGCAGTAGGGTACTCGGGAATTCCCAAGTCGACTGCCCTAACGCGGCCGAAAAAGCGGACCATGTACTTCAGGCTGTGTAGCATCGAGTATTCCGGTCGGGTTGGGTGCAATGGCACAGAGCCACGTAAATGGCAATACTAAGGCATACTGATACGATTGCAGCCATTGCGACTGCTCCTGGACGGGCGGCGCTGGCAATAGTGCGGATGTCCGGACCAGATGCCATCCGATTCGCTGATGGTGCCATGCGGCAAGGTGCACTGGCAGAAGCGCCCAGCCATACCGCACATGTGGGTACGTGGTGGTCGACCACAGGTGCGGTTATTGATCAGGTGGTGGTCACAAAATTCAAAGCACCTGCCACTGCTACCGGAGAGAACATAGTGGAGGTTGCCTGTCACGGCAGTGATTATGTAGCGTCAAGGATCCTTGCGGATATGCTGGAGCTTGGGGCCCGTATGGCAGAGCCAGGTGAGTTTACTCAACGAGCGTTCCTTAACGGGAAGATGGACCTTGTTCAGGCCGAGGCAGTGGCAGACCTAATTCACGCATCATCAGCGGCAGCCCACCGTGTTTCGCTTGCACAGCTCCAAGGGCGATATTCTCGCAGGTTGGCAGAACTGCGATCTGCGTTATTGGAAGTCTGCGCGCTTGCTGAGCTGGAGATTGACTTCGCAGACGAAGATGTTGAGTTCGCGGATCGGGGTGAGCTTACATCCATCCTCAACAGGGCGGCAGCACACCTACAGGAGGCTCTGATATCCTATGGTTACGGTGAACTGATACGTGAAGGTGTGCGGATCACTATTGCCGGGCGTCCCAACGCAGGTAAGTCTACGCTCCTAAATGCGCTTCTTGGCGAAGACCGCGCTATTGTGAGCCCGGAGGCGGGCACAACAAGGGACTTAGTGGAGGCGGACAGAGAGGTAGATGGCATTTTGTTTCGCTTTGTTGATACAGCAGGACTGCGTGCAGCGCCAGGGGCGGTAGAGGCAGAGGGTGTTCGGAGGGCACGTAAAGCTGTAAAGCTATCCGCTGCGGTGGTTTACGTATATGACTGTACGCTGGGGCTATCCGCTGCGGAGGTAGCGGAAATTCAGACCATCGCCGCAAGCTGTGCACTAATCCTTGTGGGTAATAAGGCGGACTTGGCTCCCCATTGCCCGCCGCGGCGGGTAGCCGGCAAGTCTAGTCTGATGTTGTCGGCAATGGTAGGCTTGGGAGAAAGCCGGCAGATAAAACCACTATGGGAACGACTGACTGCCTTCGTCCGCGGGACTGCGGCCGAAAGCCATGAATCGGCCATCGTTACCAATCGGAGGCATGTGCAACATATGACGCGGGCACTAGAAAGTGTGGGAAAAGCCACTATGGGCGTGTCTAGAGGGGTGTCCGCGGATATATTTACCTTGGACTTGAGGGCGGCTTTGCACGAACTGGGGTGTATTACAGGTGCAATAACCAATGAAGAAGTGCTCGGCACAATTTTCTCACGTTTCTGTATCGGAAAGTAAGGGGAGTTATATGGCTGAGTGCCACGCGTTTTCGCAGGAGTTACTTTTTGTGCTTTGGTGGTGCAGACAGGATGGCTTTCGCCAGTTTTTCATAATCGGTTCCCGCTTTTCACGAACAAACTGCAATTATTTCAAGTACCTCAACACGTGGGTATTCATGCTATATAATTGCCATATATTAGGGAGTTATATACCACAGTGCCATGCCCGAAACGGTTAGTGCATACCGCAATATCACATACAGGCTGTTGCCCGGAAGTCGGAGTAACGCCAAGCACCTTGCTGGATTCGCGGGTGCGCGTAGGTTTGTGTGGAATATCATCCTCGCAGAGCAGAGCGAGGCGTACAAGAAAGCGAAAGAGGCTGGAGAGAAGCCGCCCTCGGTAAGCTTCTTCTCGCTGGGGAAGCGGTTCACGGCGCTGCGCCGCACGGTCGAGTGGCTACCTGAATACTCCTTTGGTGTCGTTAGATACACATTGAAATATCAGGCGGATGCATGGAAGGCATTCTTCAGGGAGGGTAAGAGAAGACCGAGATTCCATTCCAGACGTGGTAGTACGCCTTCGTTCACGATCCCGGATAACGTAAGGGTTCGGGATGGTAAGCTGTATATCCCGAAAGTGGGATATATGGCGCTCCGCAGGCGGGGAGGCAACCCGTACCCTGATGGTATACCCATCAAAGCCACTGTAAAGAAGAACGCCGGCAAATGGTATGCTGTCATCTGCTACAAGATGGAGGCACCTGTAATAGAGGATACCGGCGGTGCTGTAGGCATTAACCGTAATTGCGGGCAGGTCGCTATGGTCTCCACAGAGGGCGATACAAGCATTATCAGACAACCGGATACCAAGCGTCTTGATGCCACGTTGAAGCGGCATCAGCGAAGACTGGCGAGACAGAAGAAAGGCTCCAACCGTCGTACCAGGCGGAAGCATAGAATCGCCCGCATACAGCGCAAGCGTGCTAACATCCTCAAGAATGCGAACCACCAGGTAAGTCGCAGTATTGCCAATTGCTCCTCAACGGTGATACTGGAGGACCTGAAGATCAAAGCGATGACACGTTCAGCTAAGGGGACGATGGAGAGCTTTGGCACAAACGTCAGACAGAAGTCTGGCCTCAACCGTGAGATACTGCGAACAGGTTGGGGCCAGCTGGAACAGATGCTGGGCTATAAGTGCCGCAAGGTGATAAAGGTTACCGCTGCCTATACCAGTCAGCGGTGTTCTGTGTGTGGGCACACAGAAGCGAGTAACCGTAAGACACGGAGCAAATTCACGTGTATGTCCTGCGGCCATGCGGATCATGCAGACCTGAATGCGGCTGCAAACATACTGGCCTCCGGGATTGGGGCTTCTGCACGGCGAGGGGCGTTCGGGTTTCCGACCCCTATGACCCGTGACATTGATACTAGTGCCTCACTGTGTACAGTTGGTCACTCACGTATATAATTCCCAAAGTAAGGACAAGACGTAACGCGGTAACCACCGGTGGGAAAGTACGATGTAATTGTGGTTGGTGGCGGTCATGCCGGCGTTGAGGCTGCTGCAGCTGCCGCGCGGATGGGTGCCCGTACACTGCTAATCACGATGAACTTGGAGGCCATCGGCAAGATGTCCTGTAATCCTGCCATTGGGGGCATCGGGAAAGGACACATCGTGCGCGAAATAGATGCGCTAGGTGGAATAATGGGCATGGCTGCGGATGCTGCCGGGATTCAATTTCGCATGCTTAACAAGCGCAAAGGACCGGCCGTCTGGGGCCCTCGGGCACAATGCGATCGTGTAGAGTATGCCACATCTGTCCGCGAGGAGGTCGAGTCGATAGACGGACTATACCTGCTTGCGGATATGGTGACGGATGTTTTGGTAGAGGGCGGAATGGTGGTAGGCGTAACTTGTCGCATCCGCGGCAAGATAAAGGCGCAGGCAGTGATCCTGACCAACGGGACATTCATGAACGGCGTCATCCATGTGGGTTCGCAGCAATTCGGCGGTGGTAGAATGGGCGAAGCTGCCAGCACAGGCTTGACGGGGTGCCTGCACAGGTTGGGCTTTGAGAGTGGAAGGCTCAAGACTGGCACGCCGCCACGTATTGATGGCAGAACGGTGGACTATTCTGTTTTACGAGAGCAGCCAGGAGATACTGAACCAAGCCCTTTTTCGTTCATGACCGATAGGCTGACCAAAAACCAGCTTAGCTGTTGGGTAACAAGCACATCGCCGGAGGTGCACGCGATATTGCGGCGCGGCTTTGCTGATAGTCCCATGTTTGCCGGCAGAATAAAGGGGACCGGGCCTCGGTATTGTCCGTCCATTGAGGACAAGATTGACCGCTTTGCGTCAAGGGACGGGCATCAGCTGTTTCTGGAGCCGGAGGGACGGCGAACAACGGAGGTTTACGTAAACGGCTTCTCTACGAGTCTGGGGCAAGATATTCAGGCAGAAGCACTTCGCAAGATCAAAGGAATGCATAACGTACATATGCTGCGTCCGGGCTATGCAATTGAGTATGACTACTTCCCGCCGCATCAACTGCGTTATTCACTTGAAACGAAGAGGATTGGAAGCCTTTTTTTCGCGGGTCAAATCAACGGAACAACGGGTTATGAGGAAGCGGCAGCCCAGGGTTTGGTCGCGGGTATTAATGCTGTTCGCCGTTTGGACGCGGCTGAGCCCGTAGTGCTCAGCCGGGCACAGGCATACATAGGTGTGTTAATTGACGATCTGGTCGCGAAAGGCACTGACGAACCATACCGAATGTTTACCTCACGGGCGGAGCATCGCATTCTGTTGCGGCAGGATAACGCGGATTTGCGGCTGACCGCGCTCGGGTACCAACTAGGAATAGCAAGCAAGCAGCGGTTGGACCGTACCGAAGACAAGCGACGAGCGGTTAAGAAAACGAGGGAGGTGCTGGAAAAGACAAGTGTCAAGCCGGAGGTGGTTAATGACTATTTGCAGTCCGTTGGTTCTGCGCCAATTCGTCATCCCGAACGCATTGCCAGGTTAGCGGTGCGACCGGAGGTGAACACGGAAGGCCTGCTGCGGGCCATTAATTGTCCGGAACCTATCGGTATCAAAGTGCAAGGTATGGAACCTGTTGAGCGGCTGGTTGGCATTGAGCTCAAGTATGCTGGGTATGTTCGACAGCAGGAAGCATTGGTGGAACGCATGGCAAGCCTGGAGCAGCAACGTATTCCAGAGAATTTCGGGTTTGCCGACATGCAAAACATATCTATTGAGGCACGTGAAAAGCTTGGGCGTGTGCGGCCGCAAAACTTGGCCCAGGCTTCCCGCATTAGCGGAGTAAGTCCTGCGGACATTGCGGTCCTTATGGTGTACCTGAAGCAGCATGCAAGGCCTTTCCTTCAGGAGCATTCGGTTTAGATAGCGATGATCGTGCACGGGCTGACGGTTGACCCACAAGATGTATGGGTGCGATTGGATGCGAGCCAGCGTGCGTGCCTCAAGCTTTTTGAACAGGAGTTGGCACGGCTGAATGCTCGTCTGAATCTTGTTTCTCGCGCTACAGTTGGGAGTGTACATGTCCGGCACACGCTGCACTGCCTTGCCCTCGCCTGCAAGACGTTTCCTGCCGGTGCAACGGTGGTGGATTGGGGTACCGGCGGCGGATTGCCTGCTATACCGCTCGCAATCGCGTTTCCTGGGGTGTCGGTAATCGCCGTGGATGCGTCAGCAAAGAAAATTCTCGCGGTCAGGCGATTGGCCAGATTGTTGCGGCTGAAAAACGTGATTGCTTGGGAAGGCCGAGCTGAAAGTTGGACCGGTCGGTCAGAGTATTCCGTCTCGCGGGCGGCCGCACCGTTGGCAACGGTGTGGGATTGGCATATGCGTGTAGCGACACCCGCGCGTAAGGTTCGGAGTCATGGGGTATGGATCCCGGGCTTGTTATGTTTGAAGGGAGGTGACCTTAAATCAGAGGTACGACCTTTGGATGTATACAGTCCTCGCCCGAATGTGCAAAAGATTGCAATAGATCACGGGGAGGACAAGCACATCGTACACATAAGCCAACCGTAGATGCATCGTGCTTGAATCTTGTTCATCAAGAATGTTTCACGTGAAACATTTTGCGGCTGCGCGATGGAGGTGTGGCTGCAGAAGCCAATCAGATTGATGGACGTTGGTGAAAAGAATGTGTAACAACCACCGCCCCTCTTCAGTACAGCCAGGATCTGTCCGCACAACCGATTAAAGTGATGGCCATCGCTAACCTGCCAACCTGTTACGGAGGCAACCGCGAACCAGTAGCGGTTGCATGGGGCGTGTCGCTTCGGATGGACAGCGCTATCCGTTGCAATGCCCTGGATCAATGCACCCTCCCGCGGGCAATAAATCTGATGACCTGACATACAGCACTGGTAATACCAGCATTGAACGCACATATACCTTCGTCCGATAACCTAGTCTTTTCATGAGTAACAGAGAGCGCACACAGAATCGCACGGAGCGGCTGTTTGCGATGGTGCTACTGCTTCAGAGTGGGCCAAGAATGACATCCCGGGCCTTGGCCGAGCACTTTGGCGTAAGTAGGCGTACCATTTTTCGCGACCTGCGTGCGCTGGGTGAATCGGGGGTGCCGCTGACCTACGGTGATGAGGGCGGATACGAAATACTGAAGGGGTACCAGCTGCCTCCCCTTATGTTTACTGGACGACAGGCAGCTATTCTGCTTATTGGTGCACAATTAATGCGGCTACAGAGTGATGCTTCACTGCGCCAAGAGGCTGAGCAAGTTGAACTCAAGATCCGTGCTGTGCTGCCGAACCGGATGCAGGATTACCTGGGTCGATTGATTGAACGCACTGAGCTGGATCCGTTTCAACTCAACAAGATGCCCGCCAAGGTTGAGGGACTATGGTTTAAGGTAAGCGAAGCCGTCATACAGCGCCGAAGAATTGCTATAGAGTACTATGTGGCAGCCCGCGACGAATTGACAGAGCGGAAGATTGATCCGCTCGGCATGGTCTATTACGTTGACCACTGGAACCTCATAGCTAAAGATCATCTCCGCACCGGCAGCATTCGCAATTTTCGGCTTGACGGGATCATGGACATTTTCGTGCTTTCGGAGCGCTTTGAGCCCCCTCACGGATTCGACCTCCAAGCGCACCTGCGCAAACAAGGGGAAGAGACAGATCGCACCGTAATACGTTTTGACAAGCGGGCGTACCAGCATGTGCATCCGAAGCTGCCCGCAGTTGTGCGGGAGGAGCGGGAGAGCGGACCCTTTGTAGAGGTTACCATTGAGTTTGAAAACAAGGAATACTTGGCCGACCTGCTCCTCGGGTGCGGGGCAGGAGCTGAAGTGGTGGAGCCGAAGGCCATGCGGACGAGAATGAAGGATGTTGCCACCAAGGTGGCAGCGATTTATGACGGGGACAATGAGGCTACCTGAAGTTGTTTGGCCAGCGAACACGCGGTGTTGAGATCAGGGACTTCCTGAATAATTGCCCGCATAGTGCCGCGTTTACTCTCCCGTAAAACGAACCGATGGTCTAGCGCGTGCAGCCCAGCCATAAGATGGGGGTAAATCTGGTTTGCGAACAACTGGTCGTGATCGTGGCCAGGGAAGTGAAGAAACAATCGTTGGTTGCGGTACCGAATGCGGGGAAGACGCATAGACTGTGCGTACGCCTTCATTGCGGCAGCATTGAACAAGTGTTCAACTGCGTCGGGGAGACTGCCAAAGCGATCCGCAAGCTCTTCACGCAACGGAGTGAGGGCGTCCGCCGACTCAACGTTTCCTATTCTCTGGTAGAGACGCAGCCGCTCAAGATGGCTTGAGACGTATGTGTCGGGAATCAATGCTTCTTCTTCTACCGCTACAGAGCATTCTGTGATGCGGGCTGTCGATTCAGGAAGGGACGAATATTCTTCCTGTTTCAACTCACGCACGGCCTCATCCAACACGGATTGATACGTAGCATGTCCCAGTTCAGCAATAAAACCGCTTTGCTCCCCGCCCAGGAGGTTGCCTGCGCCCCGGATATCAAGGTCCCGCATGGCAATATTAAAGCCGGCACCGAGATTACTGAGCTCCTCAACGGCCTGAAGGCGGCGGATAGCGTCTCGTGTGAGCGAACGGACGGATGGAACCATCAGATAGCAATAAGCCCGTCGTTCGGAACGCCCCACACGGCCGCGTAGCTGATGCAACTGGGCGAGGCCGAAACGCTGGGCGTGATTCACTATCATCGTGTTGGCATTGGCTATATCCAGCCCGTTCTCTATAATCGTGGTGCAGACTAGGACTTCGAATTTTTGGTCGATGAAGCCCAGCATGATGCGTTCGAGCGAAGATGACTTCATTTGGCCGTGTGCAACCTGAAACCGAACATGCGGAAGAAGATCCTTCAGCAGTTCAGCCATGCGCACTATGGATTGTACGCGGTTGTGGATAAAGAACACCTGTCCCCCGCGAGAGACTTCGCGATCAATAGCTTTTTGAATGAGATCCTTGTCAAAAGAATGCACCTCAGTAACAATATTCTGGCGATTGGTGGGAGGGGTCTCAATTATGGATAGGTCCCGTGCCCCGAGGAGCGAAAACTGGAGTGTTCTGGGGATGGGCGTTGCGGTAAGTGTGAGGGTGTCTACATTGACGCGCAGATGGCGGAGTTTTTCTTTAACCCCCACCCCAAACCGCTGCTCTTCGTCTACAATCAACAAGCCTAAGTCCTTAAACGCTACATCTTTTGAAACAAGCCTGTGTGTGCCGATCGCAATATCCACCGTCCCATCCTTAATTCCTGTTACAGCGTTGCGCAGTGTTGCAGCAGTGCGGAACCGGGATAGCATTTCCAGTCGGATGGGGAAGACTTGCAGTCGCTTCGAAAAGGTATCGTAGTGTTGGCGTGCGAGCACTGTGGTAGGCACGAGAACAGCGACCTGTTTTCCGTCCACTACGGCCTTGAAAGCGGCACGGATAGCAATCTCGGTTTTGCCAAATCCCACATCCCCGCACACGAGCCGGTCCATTGGGGCGTCGGCCTCCATATCAGCCTTTATTTCTCTGGTTACGGTAGACTGGTCTGGTGTATCCTCGTACTTGAACGCCGCTTCCATCTCCCGCTGCCACACAGTATCTCCGGCGAAAGCGTGTCCCTTGGTCGACTTGCGGCGGGAATATAGCCTGATCAGATCCCGAGCTAAATCCTTGATGCGTGACTTGGCGCGAGCCTTGGACCGTTGCCACTGGCCTGAGCCAAGGGTAGTAAGACGGGGCTGGTGTCCGTCCTTCCCCGTATATCGGCTTAATTTGTTAACTGCATTTACGTTTACATACAGCACATCGTCGCCTGCAAAAAGGATGCGCAATGCTTCCTGCTGCTTTCCGCGAACGGTGACTTTATGAAATCCGGTAAACTTGCCGACGCCGTGGTCTCCATGTACGACATAGTCCCCGGGCTGCAGTCTTCGCAGTTCATGCTGGCGCAACCCTCCTGACAACCGCCTGCGCCGCCGACGGGGTTGGTATTGCCGGCCGAACAGTTCGTGGTCAGTGTAGACCGCTACCATGGGCGTCTCAAAGCCGCGATGCAGTGAAGCAACCGTTAACTGTAGCCGATCGCTTTCTACCTGCCCGGACAGGAGGTCATCCATCCGGGTCTTCTGCGCAGGAGAGTCGCAGAGGAGGTAACTGTCGGTTCCCTTGGAAGCGTTTCTGTGGATGTGCTGACGCAGGCGACGCAGATTGCCTCCAAACGAGGGTTGTGGGTTGGATTCCATGATAACAAGATCGGCTGGACCAACGCGGCCAAAAGCGCCGAACGAAATGCGCCGGAAAGCTGCCATGGAGTGCAGAATCCGAGCAAGCGACTTGTCGCCGTGGTCCGCTTCTTCGAATCGCAGTTGGTCAAAGGTTGCAATCAGGCTATTCGGAGGAAGGAGTGATAACAGCTGGTCCTGTCCCTCCGATGCTGTTTGTCCCATCTGGTCAAGGTTCGGGATGATCCGCACTGTGGAAAGAACTTCCACAGACAGCTGCGTCTCGGGATCAAATGCTCGGATGGATTCGATCTCGTCTCCGAAGTATTCAATTCGCACGGGTAAGCCGCCGGAATAACCGTAGATGTCAACAATGCCGCCCCTCCATGCTATCTCACCTGGCAACTCAACAAAGTCTACCCGTTCAAAACTCAGCGCTAATAAGCGTAGCATCAGGTCATGGGGAGCCCATTCCTGCCCTTCATGCAGGAGAACCATGTGTTCTGTGGCCGATGAATTGAGCGGTACAGGCTGCAAGAGCGCATCCACGGTAGTGCTAATGATGCCACTATAGCCTTCAAGCAATCGGGTTACGACCTCCATCCGCTGCACAACAGGGATGGTTTCCGCCAATCGGTTGTCGTCTGCCACAGCTTCCGGCGGGAAAAGCAGCACTTCGGAAGGATCCGCCGCCAGTGTGACCAGGTCCCCCTGAAGCAATATTGCCGATTCATGACAGGGAGTGACGGTAATTATTGGAGCATGCAGCTCCTCGTGCAGATAGGTCAATACGAATGCGGGCAGCGAGCCGGCAGCGCCATCAACGCGCATGACGGCGCTGTCTGAATCACGTGTCCATGCACCGAGCGGCGCCAGATCCTGGGATGAAAGGAGCCGGGAGAAAATAACAGACAGGGACACCTGACTACTGCTGTGCCTGTTGTTGTCCCAGCGCACCGCGGACAAATCCATCGGCAGCTCTGAGGCGCGCCAGCGCCTCAGAGCTGGTTATGCCGGCAAGGTGCATCACAAGTGCCGTTTTCACATGGCCATCCGCTGCCGTAAGGACGGCCTCCGCCTCCTCGTACTTCACACCGGTGACGATCATTACCGTGCGCTTCGAGCGCTCCTCCAGCTTTCTTGCGCTCATTTTCAAGTCAACCATCATGTTCTGGTATACTTTGCCAAGCCGAATCATTGACGCGGTAGTTAGCATGTTAAGCACGAGCTTTTGAGCGGTCCCGCTCTTCATCCGCGTAGAACCCATGATTACCTCGGGTCCGACTACGGTACATATGGCCACATCTACATCAAGGTCAAAAGATGCCCTTGGGTTGCAGGTTACGAACAGTGTCTTGCAGCCTAACGCTCGGGCTGCGCATACGGCTCCTCGCACAAAGGGCGTACGACGGCTAGCTGCAATGCCACACACAATGTCCTGTGCAAGGACGCCTGCGTCCACGATTGCTTTGGCGCCATCTATTTCTGAATCTTCTGCGCCCTCCTTGGAACGAAAAACTGCTTGAGGTCCTCCGGCGATAATGCCTTGGACAAGAGATGGTGGAGTCCCGAATGTTGGTGGACACTCGGACGCATCCAAGATTCCCAAGCGTCCGCTGGTTCCGGCTCCGACGTAGAACAGTCGGCCGCCGCCCCGCATCGCTGCAACTACAAGCTCCACCGCCTTCTCAATGTAAGGAATTTCCTGTCGGACGGCTTCCGGGACTGTTCGGTCCTCATCATTCATAATGGTGAGAATCTCACGGATCCCTACCGTATCAATGGACTTGGAGCGTGGGTTGCGTTCTTCCGTCACCAACTGCTCAAGTTCGGCAAAAATGATTCGGCTGTCACTCATGCAGCCTAAGGCTAAAAAAACTTCGGCAAAGTTACCGCGGAACAACGTGGCAATGGGCTCAAGCAATGCTATTCTGTTCTCAGGTTAAATGGTCCGCCTGAACGAAACTATCCCGTATTGGTACGCAGACTCGCCAATTAGGACTTCATTTTAGTCGCCCTCATGGTTTTGCTCAGGTTGCATATGGAATCGTTCCGTGCGCACGATAATTCTCGGTTCTCCTTTACGCCTAAAATAAACCTGATAGGGGGCACCAACGGTATTGGGAAGACCAACATTGTTGAGGCGATCCACTACCTATGTTTATCGAAAAGTTTCTTGGCCAAGAAGGACAAGTTTGCGCTTCGGCATGGGTATCCGTGGTTCCAGGTGCGTGGCGATTTTGAAGGGGATCAGCGCCCTGCTCTATCTGTGCGTCTTGCGTATTCCAAGGCTGACGGTAAACGTGTTTTCGTGAACGGGGCAACCTTGGAACGTATTGCAGATTTTGTCGGGATGATCCCGGTGGTGATCTATTCCCACCTTGACCAAGCCCTCACGGCCGGTGGTCCCGAGCCACGTCGCCGGTTCCTCAACAATGTCTTGAGCCAGGCTCGCCCTGTATATCTCGGCGAGCTGATAAAGTATCGACGTGTATTGCGACAGCGAAACGAATTACTTTCGCGCATACGCAATGGCTCTGTTTCAGACCCGGGTTCCCAGCTTTCTTCCTGGGACAGCGAATTAGTTCGGTGGGGATCTAGACTTATTCAGTCTCGAAGGGACTTCCTAGTAGAATTTGGAACGTTCCTGGAGCGTGCGTACGAGCTAATGGGAATTGCACCTGACGCGCCGGCGGTCTCATATAAAAGTAAGAGCGCCGGGCGTTTGAACGCGGATGCCACGGAGTCGGAAGTACAGGAGGCCTTTGCTGCTCGGCTCCGAAGATTGGCGCGCCGGGAAGTGCAGCAAGGCTTTACCGCCGTTGGTCCGCACCGGGATGATTTGGTTTTTGCCCTGAATGGTCAACCCCTGCGTGAATATGCATCGCAGGGGCAGCATCGTTCGTTTGTTCTGGCTATTAAGCTTGCACAGTACCTGTACCTTCTTGAGCGTCTTAACGAGCACCCGATCATGCTCCTGGATGATGTGTTTGACACGCTGGATGTGGCTCGAGTGCGGGTGATTCTTAACCTGCTCCAGCAAGACTGGTTTGGCCAGAGTGTGGTCACGTCGGCGCAGCCGGACGGTTTGGCGGAGCATGTAGCCTGGACTGACCCGTTAAACCAGCGGTTCAGTCTGGAGGGTAAAGGGATAGTGCCGGGTAATGGCAGTGATCAGTTTGGGCATTGATCTAATCGCTTAGGTGAAAGAGCAAACGCGATTGGGAAGAAGTTGTGATGAAAGGGTGTTCGTGGCAAAGTGAAACGCCGTCACTATCAATACACGTAGAGGCTCCATGTATTGGATTGGTTGGGGAATTATATACGTGAGTGACCAACTGTACACAGTGAGGCACTAGTATCAATTTCACGGGTCATAGGGGTCGGCAACCCGAACGCCCCTCGCTGTGCAGAAGCCCCAATCCCGGAGGCCAGTATGTTTGCAGCCGCATTCAGGTCTGCATGATCCGCATGTCCACAGGACATACACGTGAATTTGCTCCGAGTCTCACGGTTACTCGCTTCTGTGTGCCCACACACAGAACACCGCTGACTGGTATAGGCAGCGGTAACCTTTATCACCTTGCGGCACTTATAGCTCAGCATCTGATCCAACTGGCCCCAACCTGTTCGCAGTATCTCTCGGTTGAGGCCAGACTTCTGTCTGACGTTTGTGCCAAAGCTCTCCATCGTCCCCTTAGCTGAACGTGTCATCGCTTTGATCTTCAGGTCCTCAAGTATCACCGTTGAGGAGCAATCGGCAATACTGCGACTTACCTGGTGGTTCGCATTCTTGAGGATGTTAGCACGCTTGCGCTGTATGCGGGCGATTCTATACTTCCGCCTGTTACGACGGTTGGAGCCTTTCTTCTGTCTCGCCAGTCTTCGCTGATGCCGCTTCAACTTGGCATCAAGACGCTTGGTATCCGGATGTCTGATAATGCTTGTATCGCCCTCTGTGGAGACCATAGCGACCTGCCCGCAATTTCGGTCAATGCCTACAGCGCCGCCGGTATCCTCTATTACAGGTGCCTCCATCTTGTAGCAGAGACAGCATACCCTTTGCCGGCGTTCTTCTTTACCGTGGCTTTGACGGGTATACCATCAGGGTACGGGTTGCCTCCCCGCCTGCGGAGCGCCATATATCCCACTTTCGGGATATACAGCTTGCGATCCCGAACCCTTACGTTATCCGGGATCGTGAACGAAGGCGTACTACCACGTCTGGAATGGAATCTCGGTCTTCTCTTACCCTCCTTGAAGAATGCCTTCCATGCATCCGCCTGATATTTCAATGTGTATCTAACTACAAAGTGTATCTAACGACACCAAAGGAGTATTCAGGTAGCCACTCGATCGTGCGGCGCAGCGCCGTGAACCGTTTCCCCAGCGAGAAGAAGCTTACCGAGGGCGGCTTCTCTCCAGCCTCTTTCGCTTTCCAGTACGCCTCGCTCTGCTCTGCGAGTATGGCATTCCACACAAACCTACACGCACCCGCTAATCCAGCAAGTTGCTTGGCGTTACTCCGACTTCCGGGCAACAGCCTGTATGTGATATTGCGGTATGCACTAACCGTTTCGGGCATGGCACTGTGGTATATAACTCCCTAATATATGGAAAATATATAGCATGAATACCCACGTGTTGAGTTATTTGAAATAATTGCAGTCTTTCGTGAAAAACTGGCGAAAGTCATCCTGTCTGCACCACCAAAGCACAAAAAGTAACTCCTGCGAAAACGCGTGGCACTCAGCCATGTAACTCCCATTGGTTGCGCAACAGCCAGCTCTTGGTAGGTGCCTATTGCTGTGCAAGCTCGCACCGACTCCTGTTCTTGTCGGACGGTTTCAGGGGATTAATAGAGGTTGGGTGATAAGATGATTGTAGAGGTTGCTCAAGCCGCAACAGTATTGGGTCAACAGAAAGGGCTTGCGCCCCAATGAATCAATTACGCTGTTCCAAGAGCAAAACCGGCCTTGTAAAACCCTGAACATGCCGGCGGAACTACCGGATGAGCCCGATCGGTGGTATTATTCTGCGACACCATCTGATTCGATCGTAGGAGGAATCAGCGTAGCGTCCCCTGCTAAGGCCATCCTGTTTTCCTCTGTATATACGTACGTCTTGAACTTTATGTGCTTACGCTTATCAAGTTTTTCCACCACCTTAACCTCGACTCGTACTTTGGAATCCAAGCGCACAGGGCGCAGAAAACGACAAGAAAGCGATACCGCAATGCTGCCAGGGCCAGGGAAGTCTCGGCCCAGCACCTTGGAAATCAACCCCAAGAGCATGACTCCATGTATAACCCGCTTACCGAAACGCGTCCCGCGGGCATACTCCTCGTCCACATGGATGGGGTTATCATCTCCCGTTACGTCGGCAAACGTTTGAATATCTGCCTCGCTTATGAACCGGTAGATGCTGAATGACTGTCCGACCTGCAGCGAGTCAAAAGTGTGCCGAGGTAATTCCTTAACAAGGCTCATAACCATGGTTGGCGGAGGCGCAACGGCTCAACGGCAACGGCGGAGAGACGATTGGCTTCGTCCTGGACGCCTCGGACTACGTGCGAGTTGGAGAGCAATGCTATGCGGCGCAAGTCAAAGTATATTTTGCGGTACGAGTGCAACGTTACTGGCAAGATCTTGCTCCCACGATGGACGGGTTCTCTGTACATGTGAGAGCTCCTATCGATGTGACATGGCAGATCGATAGGTTTAGCCGTTGTAGATTCACACCTGCCGCCGGGCCGGATACGGGTTGAAGAAAGTTCAACCGACCAACTGTTACCGGATTGACTCTTCATCGGGCCGAGAGTGTGCTCTGGGTGCATTACGTGGATAGTCGGCGTACTAGGATGGATTGAGAATAGGAAATTACGCGCTAGCGAAAATGCAGAGCTCCCGTACACAAGGGACCAGTATGAAACCATGGCAATCCGCGAGGCTAGTGCGGATCGCACGCATTGTCATCACAGCCAGTATCATTGCGTACCTCGCCTACGAGCTGCGATCTATTGAATGGACATTGATTTGGGCGGGCTTACCATCTGCCCCTCTGTTCTATTTGCTATTAATTGCGGTGTACTGCATGCTGCCGGCATCGCAGGTGTGGGTGTACCGCCTGTTGTGGCCGTTCAACATCGTTGCAAACATTCCGGTGTTCATCCGAAAACGGATTATGAACAAAGATGTACTGGGGTATTCCGGGGAAGCGTATGTCTATTCATGGGCAGTTGATAAACTCGGGCTGCCGCCTTCCCAAGCCCTGCGTGATGTTCGTGATCAGAATATTGTATCCGCTGCAGGTTCAACCTCTGTCAGCATAATACTGCTTACCGTGTTTCTCTACTCCGGCAAACTTTCGATTACCGACATAATCGGGGAGTCAAGGGGATCACTTCTCTGGATTGGATTAGCAGGGGTTCTGGTGCTGGCGTTGGTCATTTTACGGTTTAGGAGGCACTTGTTCAGTATGTCAGCACGTACGGCGGCAGGAATTTATGCTATACATGTGGTGCGTATGACGATCCGGCAGGCACTGGAAATTCTCATGTGGTCCATCGCACTTCCGGAAGTTCCGGTCGAAACCTGGTTCACCTATGCCGCCGCATCCATTATCATCACACGAATACCGTTTCTTCCCAATACAGACCTCGTGCTTCTTGGCGTTGCCGTCCGTCTCTCGGGTGCAGTAGATGTTCCTGAGGCACAAGTGTTTGCTCTCTTTGGTGCCATCGCCGCAGTTAACCGTTTGCTCAATATGGTCCTGTTTTCTACACTGACGCTGCAAGGTAAGCGCAAGCGGTCTTCTCAGGAACCGTGACCAGATCCATATCTTTTGCGTCAACCTGAGGCAAATGCAACTATCCTATGCGATCTGCGTGGACCTTACTGCTTATTGGCGTGTGGACGATTAGCGCCGCCGCACAGGAGGAGGTAGTAATTGACAATTTTGAGGAGTACCGAGCCGGAGAGGCACCGCACAGCTGGAGCACGCCCAATAGCCGGAACCGTGAGCTGGAGCCCCTGCAGCGGAAGCCGGAACGGGATAATGACTACTTTGAGATCGTAAAGTCTGGTGGTGAAACGTACCTGCGGGCCTATACCAACGATGAGACGGTGCAGATTGCGAGGCGTAACGGGGATGGTTTTCAGTGGGACTTGGGGACACATCCTGTGTTACAGTGGAGGTGGCGTGCGGTGCAGTTGCCGCACGGAGCAAGCGAACGCACGCGGAGACGTAATGACACGGGAGCGGCCCTTTATGTCCTGTTCAACTGCGGGGACTGGCTGGGCCGGCCGTGCAGCGTCAAGTATACCTATAGCAGCGCGCTGCCGTTGGAAACCACCGTGCGGTACGGACCGCTCCGCGTTTTGGTAGTTTCCACGGCTTTAGCCGGAACAGATCGTTGGATCAATGTGGAGCGGAATGTTGCAGAGGACCTGACCCGTCTGTTCCACCTGCGCAGCACACCCGAACCAGTTCTTATTATGTTGTGGTCTGATAGCGATACAACCCATGGGGTGGCTGAAGTGTATTTTGACGACATTGTGATCCAGCCCGGCCAATGACTCGCGTATTCGGAACACTGGTACCCGTTGTTCGCTGGACTGCCCGGCACCCCTACCTGGTGCTGCTGGCTTTGCCCATGGCTCACGGACCAAGGCGGAGGTCAGACACATCTATGCGGTGCTGCGCATAGATGAAACGTCCTTAGCAACCAAAATAAGTATCATCTAATGTGAAGCCGCAACCGCTAACTCCACATATCACCCGGTGTAATCAGCGTTCGCGGGTGAGGTATGCCCAACCGTAGTGGTGGTTTTTGAACTTGGGCCAAAGGGCGAAGCGTTTCCTCCAGCCAGGATAATAGCTCCCGTTCTTAGCTGATCCAGAAACCGGGTAACTTGGAATTGAGGGACATGAGAACATCCTTTTTCTTTGATTTTGTCTCCACCCGCAAAGATATCCGGTCCACCTAGTGTGCTTGCCAGCACACATTCCCATGGCATGCAGAATCCCCGATCTGCATCGGCGGAGCAGTCAAATCTACCCGAACCGCCAGCTGCTTACACCATCACACCTTCAGACACAGACATAAAATCCCGATTCGAGGGTTTTGCAAGAAGCTCCACACGGTGCCCGATCCAAGCCGGCGACATGAGGAATGTAACCAACACGGAATGACATAACGCTGTTCTATGGGCTGAAGCGCCCCGAAGTCTCCTCACAATGTGCCACTTCCACACTCAATCCATCGCACGATTTGCATGCGCTGCAGAAACATCCTTTGTGCGGCCAACGATCGCTTCAGAATGTCGGGAGCTCGCTGCGGCCAGTGATCAATCCTTACCCGGATACCCTCCTCTTTACTATAGAGCGTCCCGCCCTGCACTTACCACCGCAGGTAGCCGCTTGCGGTCACGCCGTAGCTCACCGGTCGGTACGGTGCCATGTGCTCCATCGCCAATCCGCTTACACTGAAGCCTAACCCCGTGCGCCCCTGCACGCCCGCTCCTATGCGGTAGTCCCTGCCTCTGTCACGCAGCCCCATACCCACATGCGGCCGCAGCACACTGCGCCTGTGAACACGCGAACCGTACCCCACCTCCAACTCCATCCGACGATCCGACGGATACACCTCCCACGGACGCTCTGCCTGCCACAGCGTCCCCACATGCGTTCGACCCCAGGTCGGTCGCACCTGCGCTCCCAAGCCCTCCAGTCCTCCATAGCGTACCGTACCCGAATATCCCCACTCCCCGTAGCCATCCTCTTGATGCAACACCAAACGCCTTGACATCACCTCCGCATGCAACATCCCCATCCGCACCCGTAATCCTCCGCCTGCCTCCATTCCCATTCCTCTCTCCGCATCCCCGCCGCTGTGCAAAACCGCCGCCTCCACATACGGCTCCAAGATATCCTGCAACGTCACCGATCCCTCCAAACCCGCGCGAACACGGCTCACCCCAATCCCGCCATCCATCCCCAGCCAGAACCCGTCTGCCTCGTACCCCAGCCGCGCGCCCGAACGGCGTACCAACGTGCCACCCACGCCCGCTGCCACAAGACGCATTCCCGTGTTCGCGGCTTCAGCCACTCCCTGTCCTGCTCCTGCCAACCCCCACACACTGTGCCGCATCCCCCCGTAGCGCACATAAGGATACCAGCCCGTCATCTGCAGTAGCGTCCCTTCCTGCTCCAATGCCTCGCTGCGCGATATCACCATCCCCATCAGCCAGCGACCTCCCGTGCGGTAGTCCGCCCCCAATGACGCTGTCACCACATCCGCTCCCGATATCCCGCCGCTCTGCAACCTGCTGTACGCACCACGACCCCATACACTCAGCCGCTCTCCGCTTGCTTGCACGCCACAGCCCGACAATAGATGCGACGCCCGTACCCGCTGACCGGGAAACGGCCTCGGCATACAACCCACCAATGATCCCTCCATACGCTCCGATACCGCCTCCACTATATGCACCGCCACACTCCGGCCTAATCGCGCACGGTTTCCCGTGTCCTTCGATCCCAACACCACCTCCTCGCGCACCGTTTCATCCCCTAACTCCACCATCAGCGCAAACGCTTCCCCGCTACTTTGCGCGCGCAGTAACGGCACGCGCACCTCTTTTCTCGTCTCCCCAGGCCCAAACTCCAGCACTCCCTCCATGCGCTCGTAGTCCTCTCCCGCCCATGCCGTGCCGTCTACCGTACGGTAACGTCCCGTCAGCCGCTCTGCCACGGGTGCCAGCAGTCCCACCACAAACACCGCCTCGCTCTGCGACACCGCAATGGCTCGCACCTGCACTCCCGGCGCCGTCTCGTCATCCACGATCGTGCCCGTGGCCATCGCCTGCCCGATTTGCGCATTGGCCGGATTCGACAGCGTCACCTCAATCGTTTCGTTTCCTTCCTGCAAGTCGTCGTCTATCAGCGGTATCCTTACTTGCGCCTCCGTACTGCCGGTCTCAAATACCACCAGCCCCTGGGTAGCCTCGTAGTCCACATCCGATGTTGCCGTGCCTCCTGTCACCGCAAACTGCACCGATACCACCTTGGTACTACCAAAACTCAGCCGCACCGCCATCATCAGTTCCTCCGAACTCTCCGTCCCTGTAGCGTCATGGATGCTGACCTCTATTGGGTCATCCTTTATCGTCATATCCCCCTCCGCATCCAACAGCATGGCATGCTCTGGAGCACTCAGCTTTACTACCAATCCTTCGTCTTCCTCTACCACATCATCACGCAGTACCGGCACCGACACATGCCTCACCGTCTCACCCGGAGCAAATACGAGCGTGCCCATCGTGCGTGTGTAGTCCGCCCCCGCCGTTGCCGTACCGTCCTGGGTGGCATATGCCACCCCTACACGTACCGGGCTCGTACCACTCAGCGACACTGCAAGCTGCGCACGCCCTTCATCCTCTGATACCGTCACATCGCCTATGGAGAGCCGTGGCAGACGATCATTGTCCAGTATCGTCACTGTGGTCTGGCTTCCACTATCAAGTCGCACCAGGAACGCCTCCCTACCCTCGTGCACTGCGTCGTCCCTGGTTGGAACTTTTATTACCGTCCCCATCTGGCCATGCTCAATCGTCACCGAAGAGGCGCTCACCGCCTCGTAGTCCTCTCCCGCTGTTGCCGTCACGTCACTTGTGCTGTACAAGACCCTGATAGGAGTCGCGCTGGCATTACTTAGACCGACGTAGACATTTGCTATACCCCCTTCCCGCACATACGCCGCAGGCACCATGCTGACAGTCGGCGCAGCATCGTTGTCCGTGATCGTGGCACGGCCCGTCGCGTTACCCAGCTCCGCTCCCTGTGCGTCCGTCAGTACCAGCGTAAAAGTCTCCTCTCCCTCGTGCAACGCGTCGTCAAGAATCGGTACATCTATCCACTTATCCAAGTTGCCGCCTATCTCAAAGGCGAGCATGTTTGTTACCGGCCCCAGATAGTCAAGCCCGGCATGGGCCGACTCATCGTGCGTTGTGTAGCGCACCGTGACTGCCGTTTCACTCTGCCTGTTAAGCCTCACTTTGAATCGCGCCGGCCCTGCACCTTCAGACACCTCAACCGACGAAGTTTCTACATCAATGCGGTACGGTGCATCATCATCTGCAACCTTCACCCTTACAGCTCCTGACTTTCCTCCGTAGCCACCACCGCTCGCCGACAACTGTACCAATCCAGCTTCGTCAGTACCATCCGCATCATCCAGTGCTGTCACCATGACCGTCTGGTCTGTATCCCAGTCCGCAGGCGTGAAAGTCAAGCCAAGAGGAACGACCGATACCTTGCCATCCAGTACAAATTCTATCCTAAGGGATACGGTGACTTGGCCCGAAGGTGGAATCGCAAGCGATACCGTAAAGGTCTTGCCTGCATCCCCCTCAACCAGTGCCACTGCTGCCGGCCTTACTACCAGCCCCGCCTCGTCATCGTCCAGCACCGTCACCGTTAATTCCTCCTCCACACCATCGTAGTCCGCGCCCGACGCCCGGTGCACAAGCGTAGCATGGTCATTGTCCTGATCGTCGTCCTCATGCGCCAGCACCGTTACCGCCTGCGTGGTATACCAATCATCGGTCGTAAACGTCAGCGATGCATCAGTGACCGTAACCTCGGGGTTATCACTTGCGATTTTGACGTTTACCGTCCCCGATGGCTCCGCCATTAGCCGCACTGTATAAGACTCTGCGTCCCCTTCAACAATCTCGAGCTCTGTATCGGATAGCACAATCCCTGGTATGTCATTGTCTCGTACGTCTACCATCACTTCCTCTGTCTCACCGCCATACTCACCCCCAGATGCTGTAAGGATGAGTTGTACACTTGCGTCCATGACATCGTCGTCCTCTTCCGCACGGACTCTCACCGTAACAGGCGTGCTCCAGTCCTCTGGCGTGTACCGGAGCGTCCTCGGGTTCACCATTACATCCGTTCCAGTATCTCCCGTGATCCGCACATCCACTGTCTGCGTCGGCTCCGTGACCAACCGTACTGTGAAATGCTCTTCCGTCCCCTCTGTTACTGACAGGTTGGTGGGCGATACCACCAACCCTACAGACGAACCAATGTCCTCCACCTCCACCGTTACAGCCCCTGTCAGTGAATCATAATCTCCTCCCGATGCAGTGTGCGTAAGCGTGGCACTGTCGTCGTCCGTGTCTGCGTCTTCCGTCGCACGCACCGTTATCAGCTGTTCCGTAGCCCAATCACTGGAAGTGAACGTCAGGGAAGTAGCGCTCGTAGTTACGGCGCTATTGTTACTATCAATAGTCACCGTAACCGTGCCGGTCGGTTTGGTCTCTAGTCTCACTCGGTAGGTACCCGATTTCCCCTGAAGCACGGTTAACGCTGTCGGCGCAATACGTAAACCCGGCGTGTCGTCGTCTGTCACAGTCACAGGCAAATCCTTGCTCACCGATCCGTAGTCCCCGCCCGAAGCGATATGGGCAAGTATCACCGATTCGTTGGTAGCGTCGTCATCGTCGGGCGCTGTCACGGTGACAGTCTGCGCTGTATCCCAAGTAGAACCCGTGAACGGCAGCCTCGTCTTGTCAAGTGCCAAGTGCGTTCCGGTATGCCCCGTTTTCGCCATCGTAACATCACCGCCGGGTTGCTCTCCCAAAGCTATGGTGTAGATGTTCTGCCCTCCTTCATCTACAAACAGTGGGGAAGGCTCAATCATGAGTTGAGATCCTTCAACAATAGTGCCCGTGGCCTTTTGCTCCGGGATGCCAGAAAACTGATCCGAGATTGTAACCAGTTCAAACGTTTCAGTGCCTTCTGGAATCTGATCCTTGACCAATGGCACCTCGATGTATGCACTTATCTGGCCCTTCCTGACGGTGACCGATCCCTTCGTACGCGTGTAATCCGTTCCAGCTCTTGCTGTGCCATCCTTCGTGGAGTATTCAACAGTCAAGTCTCGCGCTACCGGTTTCGGGAACTCCACCAGGAATGCCATATTGCCATGACTCTCATTGGCAGTCGCATCGCTTACAGTCCACCCGTCACGATCCTTAATCTGAATACGATGACCAGTCTCATACGCTCCCGGTCCGTCTCGGAAAGCGCTGCAGTAGCACAACATTTCCTCATCTCCTTCGGGGATACCATCCGGGATGGCTTGGTATAGATCTGTGATATCATGAGCCCCCCTTCTTCCAGTATTATCTTCGCTAATAATGACACTATCTGGCCCAGTTACCAGCACATCTGTCCCTCGCTCGGCTGTATCGTCGACGTGATAGATCAAATGGTCGCCATGATGGATGTAAACGTACGGCCCGGGAATATTGCTCGCTGAGCACCAATACTCAACAGTACAGGAGTCGCCCTCGCTAAGCTCCATCCAAATTATGCCGGATGATGGTCTTATGCACGTGGGGGTTTGCGGAGAAGCTTCCATGCTTGCCGACTCGGACGACAGGGAGCGTGGGGCTACCTCTTTCGGTTCAGATCCGGTGTGTATTTCAACCTCAGTAGCCGGAGTTGCAAATTGCGATTCCGGCGCACTCTGGCCCTGCACGGACTGAATTATTCCTAAAGCATTCAGCAGCCCCAATAGCACCACCACGCATCTCAGGACTACATGCGTGTTCCAACGATCAAACAAGGCTTTGGATGTTACCCGCCCCCGCCCGAATTTCATATCCTCAGCTATATCTCCTCAGCTATATCTCCTCAGCTATATCCCAGCCTGACCCTAAGCCCCAATATACGATTTGAATGCTTAACCTGTCAACTTAGACAGAAAGAGCCTTTTGCAAAACCCCGGTGTATTCGGCGGTGGTGGCGCCCAAAATGCCCAAATTTTCGGGTTTTTCGACATTACGCCGGGAGCATTGGCATGTGTTGCCTTTGGATCCAGATGTATTGGCGGTCCATAGGCGATGAAGGCTTCCCGGGGGGTGAATTCGAGGCAGAATCCGTGCTTTGCGGGCACACCTATGCTTGGCTCCTGCTTCGCACAAAACCCGATTAGTGCAATTTACGTCTGGACTCCTATCTCTATTGCACCATACGCAACAGCTGATCTACCGTCAGTACTAGCACGCCGAACATCAAGTGGCATGTCACCTTCTTGTGCCCACGCACGCGGACATTACGACCACCAAACTCATCCTTGAGCTGCCCGAAGGCTCGCTCAACCGTTGAGCGCTCCCTGTAACGAACATCCTCAGGCAGCACCAATCCGGCTGCTCGCTGGGCCGTTTTCTCGCGGATAAGCGCCGCCTTACCATTGCGTCGCGGATTATGGTCGATAATCGGCACGTGCCCCAAGCCTTTACTGTGCTCGTGAATCTGCTTCGCGTCGTATGCACTGTCCATCAGATCATACAAATTGCGTACCCGTAGTTGAGATATCGTAGCCAACGGAATCGCCGCCTGGCTATCATGCAATGATGCAGAGGAAACAAAACCGCTGATCGGTACGCCTCCGTCGGCCACATCCATGTGCAACTTGTACCCCGTCCATTTCTGCGTATGTCCCTTCGCATTGCGCTTAACGCCTACCGTACATCGCTTCGGTAACTCCTCCAACATCTCCTCTGTCCCCATGGTACGCCGGCGCACCAGCCGCGGCAACTCCTTCGGAGGCTTTTCATCCTTGGTAGGATGCGATGATTTGCACTCTTCTGGACGCTCCAACTCCTTTTTCCGGGGTACCGGGTCCTCTTGCGCCACTATCGCGGTCGAATCCTGCGATGGATGGCCCACCTCCGGTAATTCCTCCTCCATCTCTATTGCCAGCTGGCCCACGAGCCGCTTCGGCTTCTTTGGACGCTCTTCATCCTTAGAAGGACTCGCTGGTTTGCACTTTGGACGCTCCGACTCCTTGGGGGCGATTTAGTCTTGGTCGTAAGCCGATAGCCAAGCGTATGGCTCGTTTTCTGAAGCGCGTGAAGGGGCAGTTGATTCGTCGCATGCACCGCCCGGTGCATGCGACGGGGAAATGGTTGGGGCGGCTGCTCAACGGCTGGTTGAATTACTATGCCGTACCGACGAGTTACCGGTACCTTGCGAGCTGCTACATCCGGCTGTACTGGATATGGATGCGTGTGTTACGACGACGTTCCCAGCGGGATCGTACGACGTGGGACACGATGGACAAGCTCACTGCGATACACTGGCCGAAGTTGGAGATCCGGCACCCATGGCCTTCCACACGATTCACCGTTAAGCGCGCTGGCGCGACCCAAGGGAGGAGCCGGATGCGTTAACGCGCACGTCCGGATCTGTCCGGGGGGCCCGGGGCGACTCGGGTCCCTACCGGTATGGTCAAATATGATTTGATGTTCGAGTAGTCATGCTATGTAAAGGATGGAGGTAGGCCCTCCAGAGCCGCTGTACAGGCGGAGGCTCTAAACCGCCGGCTGCTGCGTTGTTTAAGAGACAGGGTGGTGAGCGAGACCGGAAAAGGCAGAGGTATGACTTTGTCAGGTACGAGCCACGGAGTTGAATGCAAATGAACCACTGCTGAAGTGTCGAAAATTGATTAGACGATGTCTAAACCAGCGGGATCTCTGGTCCGCTGGGACAAGCTTGGCGGGAGCCTGTTTATTGGCCAAGTGGCATCCGGCATGCAGGTGGCAAGACCGTGGATTCAGGCCTTTACATGGAACTTGGGAACCTGTCGTCCTGATGCGAAGGGAGAGTCGCAAGCGGAGACCCCGTGAGTGATTGAGTACCGATGCAGGGCACAGGGGCGGAGCAGTTCGTAGTAGTGCGGAAGGGCTTGTAATGAGTCTGGAGCGAAGGGGCTGCCCTGAGCGGTGTGGGACATTGGAGCAACCCGAGAGGGGAGGACTTTGATGGGACACATAAGACCGTTTTACGACGGTTGCTTAGGAAGAGCCGTATGAGGCGAGAGTCTCACGTACGGTTCTGTGGAGGCCTGGGGGTGAAATTCCCCCGGGCTACCCGACGCCATCGGGTTTTCGGCAGCGGCGTCGCACTCTGTAGCCTCAAGATACATGGATGGCGTAGAGTAATGACCAGCAAGAGCGGGATCGGCTTCGCGTGGTGGGGATGATCTGGTTCCTGATTCGTCCCACGGTGCGATGTCGGAATTTGGCCAGTCATCTGTTGGAACGAGTACTGGGGCGATTGCCGGACGACTGCGCGCGGTATGGCTATGCGCCCTTTCTGGTGGAAATACTTGTGCGCCCGGATCGGGAGGGAACGTGTTTGAAGGAGGCAGGCAATCTTCGTGTGGGGATGACCATGGAAAGGGGGCGGCATGCCCCCACACAGGAATGCAAGCAAACGCAGGAGAAGAAATTCGTTAGGGCGATTGATGGAGACTGGCGCAAGAAGCCGGATGTACCGCAGGCGGAGTTGCAACCGTGGTTGGAGGTGGCAGAGGGGCCCAGCGGTGACGGGTGGTCCGAGCAGGAGTTTGGTGGAGCGCCATTGGGGGACAAGCGGCGCAGTACTCGTTTGGTAAAGAGCGCAGCAATGTTGGGGGCGTCTATGGGTCGTCTACCGAGGGCAGCACCGAAGCATGGTCCGGCGGCAGTATCGGAGTATTATCGTTTTCTTGAGAAGGCGTATCAGTTTGAGATCACGCCCGCGGAGATGTTGCGCCGCATCGTTAGCGTACGATTCAGCTGATGCGTACGCAGGACACGGTTTTATACGTGCGGGATGGTACGGACATCAGCCTCAGCATGCGACCGGAGTGGGAGAAAACGGAGGATTTGGGTCCTATACCATACGATGGCGGTGTCCCAAGGGGTGCATTTGCATGCGACATTGACAGTGGGAGGGAGTGCCCTTGCGGGTGCTCCGGTATGCGTACCGAAAGCCCGGGGGCCTGCTGGCGGGACGCAGCAATGGATAGATGGTCTTCATGACATTGAGGAGGTGGCGGAGACGCTGCCGCGCAAGACGCGGGTGATCTGTGTTATGGATCGGGAAGCGGGCATCGTCGCGCTTCTTGTGTATCGGAGCGGCTGCGGTATGTAGTTGTACGAGCTAGGGAACCGGAATCAGGCCAAGGAGGAGGACCGGCTGTTCATGGCGATGTGGAAGGGGCCGCAGGCAGGAATTTATGCTATACATGTGGTGCGTATGACGATCCGGCAGGCACTGGAAATTCTCATGTGGTCCATCGCACTTCCGGAAGTTCCGGTCGAAACCTGGTTCACCTATGCCGCCGCATCCATTATCATCACACGAATACCGTTTCTTCCCAATACAGACCTCGTGCTTCTTGGCGTTGCCGTCCGTCTCTCGGGTGCAGTAGATGTTCCTGAGGCACAAGTGTTTGCTCTCTTTGGTGCCATCGCCGCAGTTAACCGTTTGCTCAATATGGTCCTGTTTTCTACACTGACGCTGCAAGGTAAGCGCAAGCGGTCTTCTCAGGAACCGTGACCAGATCCATATCTTTTGCGTCAACCTGAGGCAAATGCAACTATCCTATGCGATCTGCGTGGACCTTACTGCTTATTGGCGTGTGGACGATTAGCGCCGCCGCACAGGAGGAGGTAGTAATTGACAATTTTGAGGAGTACCGAGCCGGAGAGGCACCGCACAGCTGGAGCACGCCCAATAGCCGGAACCGTGAGCTGGAGCCCCTGCAGCGGAAGCCGGAACGGGATAATGACTACTTTGAGATCGTAAAGTCTGGTGGTGAAACGTACCTGCGGGCCTATACCAACGATGAGACGGTGCAGATTGCGAGGCGTAACGGGGATGGTTTTCAGTGGGACTTGGGGACACATCCTGTGTTACAGTGGAGGTGGCGTGCGGTGCAGTTGCCGCACGGAGCAAGCGAACGCACGCGGAGACGTAATGACACGGGAGCGGCCCTTTATGTCCTGTTCAACTGCGGGGACTGGCTGGGCCGGCCGTGCAGCGTCAAGTATACCTATAGCAGCGCGCTGCCGTTGGAAACCACCGTGCGGTACGGACCGCTCCGCGTTTTGGTAGTTTCCACGGCTTTAGCCGGAACAGATCGTTGGATCAATGTGGAGCGGAATGTTGCAGAGGACCTGACCCGTCTGTTCCACCTGCGCAGCACACCCGAACCAGTTCTTATTATGTTGTGGTCTGATAGCGATACAACCCATGGGGTGGCTGAAGTGTATTTTGACGACATTGTGATCCAGCCCGACCAATGACTCGCGTATTCGGAACACTGGTACCCGTTGTTCGCTGGACTGCCCGCTACCCCTACCTGGTGCTGCTGCTCGCCCTAGGTATTTCCGCTCTCGCTGCGAACCAGGCGCGCGATCTAAAGGTCGATCCTGAGTTTGCCAACCTGTTGCCACAGGATAATCCAAGTGTCCAAGCCTTGGAGCGTGTACGCGCGGCAGTAGGTGGAGGGGAGACCTCCGTTGATGTTGCAATTGAGAGCCCTTCATTTGAAGCCAATGTTCGCTTCGCGGAGGCGCTTGTTCCTGAGGTAATGGCCTTACGAGACCCGGAGACAACGGAGTTGTACTTCGCGCGCGTGGACCTCAGAAGGGACACGGAGTTTCTGGAAGCCAACGCGCTGTACCTCGCCACATACAGCGAATTGGACGACTTGGAGGCCTATCTCGAGGATCAGATTGTGCAGGCACGCCTTGAAGCGAATCCATTCTACTTCGCGCTGGATGATGAAGAGCCGGAGGAAAACGATCTGGACCCCATTCAACAGTCGTACGACTACATTGTCGGCTCGGAGTACAATGTTTCGGAAGATAGCACCATTTTGGCGGTGCGGTTTTTCACCGCGGGATCGGCATCTGATATCGGGTACATTGAACGGCTGTACGCGGATCTCTCAGAGCGTATAGAGTTCCTAAACCCGGACCTTTTTCACCCGGAGCTGACCACAACGCTAGCGGGGCGTTTATGGCGTCAGCGCGTGGAGGTACGAGCGGTAACCGACGACGTAACCGGATCTCTGGGTGTTGGCGCGCTATGCGTACTCTTGGCGATTGTCGGCTACTTTTTCGCCAAACGCGTCGGCATGCGCCGCGACCGGACGCTGCGCGCATTAGGGGAAGAAGTGCTGCGTGCTCCGATTGCGGCCATCCTGATTGGGCTACCGCTCATTATGAGCCTGATTTGGACTGCCGCGTTGGCTAGCCTAGTGTTTGGGACGCTAAATATCATGACGTCGGCTCTGGGATTGGTTCTGTTCGGGCTGGGTATTGATTACGGGATCCACTTTTACGCCCGGTACGTTGAGGAAAGGTGTGCGGATGATGAAGTGGAGAATGCCTTGGTTCGGTCCTTTCTCGGCAGTGGGCAAGCGATTGCGGTAGGGGCATTAACGACAGCAGGAGCACTGTTTATACTGGTCTTCGCCGATTTCAAGGGTTTTAGCGAGTTCGGCGTATTAGCAGGGACCGGCGTGCTGTTGGCTCTCGTGGCCATGCTGATTGTAATGCCTGCGCTGATTGTGAGTTTGGAGCGGTTCGGCCTCCTGACAGCCGGAGATACGAGGGATCCAGGCGTGCCCGCACATACCGGCCCCTTCCGGTATGCAGGGGTGATCCTCATGGGTACCGCTGCCCTAGTAGTCTTCGGGCTGGCGCGATCGCCTGCGGTAGAGTTTGAGTACCGGTTTGGCGAGCTGGAACCAACCTACGAGGAATGGGACTCGGTGCACAGTAAGGTTTCGCAAGCCTACTACGCGGGCCCGCGGCGTAATCCTGCGTATATCGTGCTGGAGGATCCAAACGAAACAGCGGGTGTCGCGGCTGCCCTGCAACATGTGATGGAGCAGGACACTGCACTGCATGTGGTGGATGCTGATTCGTTTCGCACCACCATTCTGTCTGTGGAGAGCCTGGAGGAGCGATTTCCTCTCAATGCCCGGCTACAAGACGAGAAGTTGGCCCGAATCGCTCGAATTCGAGACACTTTGCTCACTGATCCGCTGCTGGCCAGCCGTGGCGACGCGGATCTCAACCGGCTTAGAAGGGCCGCGAGCACGACCGAACCCCTGGTAGTGGACGATTTGCCTGACGACCTCCGGACGAAGTTCTCCTCTAAGGATGGAACGCTCGGAGGAATCGTCACGATATACCCTGCAGTGGGGTTATCGGACGGTCGCTTATCAATGGCCTTCGCGGAGGATGTCGGGACCGTCGAAACGGCGGATGGCAGGGTCTATCACGCCGGATCTGTTTCAATTGTGGCAGCGGAAATGCTCCGACTGATGCGCCGAGAGGCTCCCTATATGATGCTGGCTACCTTCCTCATCGTGGCATGCCTCATGTGGATAAACTTCGCCAGTCTTCGATGGACGATGCTCGCTCTCGTACCGCTGGTGGTAGGAATCATTTGGATGCTGCTGCTGATGGCCATGCTGGGAATGCGCCTTAACTTTTACAACATGGTGGTGCTGCCCGCCGTGATCGGCATCGGTAACGATGCAGGCGCTCATATTGTACACCGCTATCGCGAAGAAGGACCGGGGTCGCTCCTCCTGGTGCTGCGTTCTACCGGTGAACACGTTACTGTGGGTGCGTTAACGACGATGATTGGATTTGCGGGGCTTCTACTCAGTATCCATCCCGGCCTCCAGAGTATTGGTGCACTGGCAATCATTGGTATTGCTACCACGCTGCTTGCCGCCTTGGTAGCGTTGGCAGCGGCGATCCAATGGATAGAGAACCGCGGGGAACGCCCGGGGAACAACCGTGGGAGTACGGAACTAGGGAACGACACGGGGGCAGATGTGTAGCGTGCAAAGTTGATCTGGATTATGTAGGCAATACACACTCACTCGCGATGTCACCATGAGAATACCAACAACACTATTGGCGTGGGCTCTAATACTTGCCTGTGTCGCACCCGAAGTCCAAGGGCAGGTAAGACGGGCCGATAGAGCCCGCGAAAGAGGGGAAAGGGAGGAAGCGCTGCAACACATCAAGAATGCCTTAGAAAAAGACGGGGAAGATGCTGAAGCTTATGAAGTAAGGGGGAAGGTATTCAGGGATTCCGCAGCTGTGTCAGAAGGAGACATGTATTTCGCAGCTCTGCAGGAAATGATGGATGGCTATAGTTCTGCGGGAAAATTGGACCCAAAACTCAGTGAAAAAATTGAGCTGGACCTGCTACTGGTGTATCAGAAAAATTTCAACCGGGGCATAGAAGCCTTTAACTATGCACAGGCTGCTCAAGAGGATTCAATGCGACTAGCACATTTTGCGTCGGCAGTTGATTTTTTTCGAGGTGCCACCATTGTAATACCTGATTCAGCCGGTGCGTATGTCAACATGGCTTTTGCCCTGATCAGCTCTGGAAATGATGTGCAGGCCATAGAGCCCTTGAAAAAAGCTATCACGTATGGTAAGCCTGACTCTGTGTTATACGATTACTTGAGCAGGATTTACCTGACAAATGATATGGCGGAAGATGCCGTTGATATACTGGAGGATGCGGTTACGCATTTTTCGGGCTCTGCGATGCTCCAGAATAATCTCCTAACCGCGTATAACAGGTCCGGTCAGGTAGACCGCGCCCTTGGGCAGTATAAAGAGGCTGTGGAACAGAACCCGGAAAACACTACCTATCGCTACAATTACGGCTCCATGCTGCTGCAGGAGGACAAGTTCGATGAAGCTATTGAAGTTTTGACAGAGCTAGTGAGCATGGATGCTTCGAATCCGGACGCGTTCTATAATTTAGGCGCCGCCTACGTTAATAAGGCCATCGCGGTCAATGAAGAGGCCGTTGCGATTGAAGATCGGTTGCGAGATGAAGCGGCATCCCTGACAGACGAGGAGATCGCGGAAGGTAGAAGTACTGTTGATCGGCTGTCCGAGGAACGTCGGAGCCTGTTTGTACAAGCCATTGTACCACTGGAAAATGCCAGGGAGCTGGCTGCTGCTGCGGAAGCTGATGAATCCATGATGGGGATCTGCGCCGCTTTATACCAAGCGTACGTACAGACAAACCAGGTTGAGATGGCAGAGGGTGTGGAAGAATGTGCGGGCTACTAGAGACTATGTAGGAGGGCTACATACGTCTCAGCCACACGGCTCCAAGAAAAAGATTCGGTTGTATGCCCAGCGGTGCTCGTGCGCAATTGCTCAAGGGCCGCAGGGTTCAAGCTGTACCGCAAGATTAACCGTGCGAATGCGTCGGGATCCGCAGTCGTACACAGGTGACCGTTACGGCCCTCTGTGATTACGTCTCGCATCCCCTCCATATCGGCAGCAATGGCGGGCGTCCCGCACGCGCCTGCCTCAAGAATAACGACGCCGAACCCTTCCATGTCGCCTTCAATGGGAATGTTCGGCATGATGAGCAGGTCCGAGTTAAGGTACAGCTCAGCGATTTCACTGTCCGTGCAGCGCCCCATTAGCTGTACACGGTCACCCAATCCGCAGCGGTTAATCGCTGCTACCAATGTGCCATGGTCTGGCCCGGAGCCAACAATACGGTAGTGAACGTGTGCAGGAAGGAGTGGCATGACACACTCCACGAACCAAGCAAAACCCTTGCGCGGAACAAGCCTGCCCACGCTGCACAAGACAAAAGTCCCGCGCGGCTCGCGCTTGCTAATAAAGGGTTGTGGGAAGCGTTGCAGGGTTACTCCGTTAGGGATGATGCTTATGCGCTCCTCGGCCATGCCGCGACTCCGTAACTCGGCGGCCGTGGCTGTACTTACGGGCAGTACGGCATTTAGTGCACGCAAAATCCTGCGAACCCAGTACCGCTGGTAAACGCCGGGTAGTGTGACATCCCTACCGTGCGCTATGGCGACCATCTTAACTTGATGCTTCGCGAGGAGAGGGCGGAGAAAAACAGCTAGGGAAGCCGTCACCATGGAGGAAAACAGCACGACATCCGC
Source organism: Rhodothermales bacterium (assembly GCA_963663495.1). Taxonomy (GTDB): domain Bacteria; phylum Bacteroidota; class Rhodothermia; order Rhodothermales; family Bin80. Next base: position 5,425,467 of record OY760427.1, on the reverse strand, counting down.
CTGCCCACGCAAGGCAAGCAGCATTATCCGCAGTAATGCGAGCGGCAGCCAGTACACAGCGCGCAGATGCAGAAATCGCCAGGAGCTGCGTAGCGCAAGGACCGTAACGGTTACGTCTGGCCTTTCCTCCAGAGCAGCGGCCAGACTGACAGAGACGCGCTGCATCCCACCGATATTCGCCAATGGCCGCCGCCGGGGTGGAAACGAATGCGACACAAAGAGGAGGCGCACAACGCCTAGGCCGGAACCGCTACCGGTAACGCACGGCGGTGGACCTTGCGGGCGGGCCTGAGCACATCCCGGTAGTGCCCTGCCATACTCGCCATGGCACGGTCCCAACTGAATGTGCACGCATGGCGGCGCGCGGCTGTGCCCATACGATCCCGCAGTGCAGGGTCCCGAACAAGGCGTACGACACTATCGGTGAAATCACGCGCAACTTTGGGAGCTGCCAGGAACCCGGTGCGTCCGTCCAGCACCAGGGAGCTACTGCCCGCCGCATTGGCACAGACTACCGGGAGCCCGGAAGCCATTGCCTCTAGCGTCACGTTACCAAAGGTCTCCGTGTCACTAGGGAAAAGGAATATATCTGATGACGCATAGGCAATGGTCAGATCTTTACCCATCAGCGGGCCAGCAAAGACGGTTCCCGGCAACCGCGCTTCTGTTTCCGCACGCGCAGGCCCGTCACCGACTACCAGGCTGCGATGAGGAATTCCGCGCCGTCGCAATTCCTCAATTACCTCCGCAAATATGGCTAAACCTTTCTCCCAAACCAAGCGGCTCACGAATGTCACCACGACCTCTTCCGGACCCAAACCGAGCGCACTTCTCCATGCAAGACTCCGGTGACCTGGGTTGAAGCGGCTGGTATCAACGCCCCTGGACCACATGCGAAGACCATCACTAATCCCATGCGAGCGAAGTTCGGTTGCAAGCGCCGGGGTCGGGACATACACATGCCTGCAGTTTCCGTAGAACCAGCGGGCGTAACGCCAGGCAGCCTTTTCAAATACACCTAGGCGATATAGGCGGTGGTACCCGTCAAAGTATTTCAGGTAGGCGCCAAAATGCGTGTGGTACGAAGAAACGACCGGCAAGCCGTGGGCCATGGCCCACCGCAAGGTCTGCAGTCCAGTGTAATCAGGGGTGGCTATATGTACAAGGTCAGGGGCAAAGCGCGCAAGCTGGCCCTTTGTCCCTCCGTTCAGGCCCAACGCAAAACGGTAGTCGCTCCGAAAAGGTACCGGAATCGAAGGCACAGAAACCAAAGTGCCCGAGTGCGCAATCGGCGGAGGGTTTCTGCTGGTAGGAGAAAACACCAGCATCCTGGCTCCTAAGCCTTCCATGTGCTCCACCAGGCGGTTGAGCGTTAACGTGACCCCGTCGTGGATATGATTGTAGGCGCCCGTGTATAGGGCGATTCGCTTCCCTGCCAGTCCAAGCGGGTACACCGCTGCACCATTCGTACGTGTGATGCTGCTGCGCATAAGGGGCACCTCTGGTCCGGTCTCCGGCCGCCCAGTAGAATGGTAACGGCATAAGTTGTCAGAGCCGGTAGACGCAATGAAAGACAAAAAAGTATCACTTGGAAAGCGCAGGCAACAGAAAATGTCCTGTGTGACTCTTGGAATCCTGTGCAATTGTCTCAGGCGGACCCTCTACGACGATGCGGCCGCCGTCCGCGGCCGGTCCCGGTCCAAGGTCTAGCACCCAGTCGGCGCACTTTATCACGTCAATGTTGTGCTCCACTACCACCACGGAATGTCCTTCGTCAACGAGGCGGTTAAGGGCGAGAACCAGCTTCCTGATGTCATCCGGATGCAGTCCGGTGGTCGGTTCGTCAAAGAGGTAAAGCATACCTTGTGCAGTCCTGTGCCCCAACTCTGTAGCAAGCCTGATGCGCTGTGCCTCCCCACCGGAAAGCGTCGTAGCAGGCTGCCCCAGCTTTAGGTACCCTAATCCGATTTCCTGCAGGGAACCAAGGCGTGACTTGATCGCTCGCTTATCTGCGAAAAACTCTGCGGCTTCGTCCACCGTGAGGTTCAGAATGTCATCAACGTTTTTGCCTTTGTAGCGGATTTCCAGCACATCCTTTGTATACCGCTTCCCGTTACAATCCTCACATTCCAGATAGAGATCGGCAAGGAATTGCATGTCCACCTTAACCACGCCTTCGCCCTCGCAGCTTTCGCATCGCCCACCCTGCACATTAAAGGAAAAATATCCCGGATCGCACCCCCGCAGCTGAGCTTTATCTGTACTTGCCAGGATTTGGCGGACATAGTCGAACACCTTGGTATATGTGGCCGGATTGGAACGCGGTGACCTTCCGATAGGGTTTTGATCCATGACCACGACGCCTGCGATAAGTTGTGTGCCAACGAGATCGTCCATGTCCGAATCAGCGGGGCCGGGAGAGTCTAAATCAATGCGATGCTTAAGCGCGGTGCAAAGGGTCTCTAAAACGAGCGTGGATTTTCCTGACCCGCTGACGCCGGTGACGCAGCAAAGGAGCCCGAGAGGAAATCGTACATCAATGTTTTTCAGGTTGTTGCGGCGTGCCCCTCGCAGTTCCAGTGCATTTGCCCAGCGCGGTTTGCGGCGCTGCACAGGCATCGGGACTTCCCTGCGGCCAGCAAGATAATCTCCTGTCAACGACATGGCATCATCCAGTATGTCAGGGTAGGGGCCATGGAAAACGACGTTCCCACCGTTAGTGCCGGCCCCGGGGCCAAGGTCAATGATATAATCGGCGCGGCGCATAACCTCCGGGTCGTGCTCCACCACCATCACAGTATTACCGATGGCACGCAGCCGCTCAAGCACATCAATAAGGTTGTGCGTGTCGCGGGAGTGGAGCCCTACCGTCGGCTCATCCAGCACATAAAGGGATCCGACCAGGGAGCTGCCCAGCGCCGACGCAAGATTCATCCGCTGGCTTTCCCCGCCAGACAACGTGTTGGACGCACGGCCGAGTGTCAAGTAGTCCAAGCCTACGTTCAGCAGGATACGAAGCCGGCGCCGGATTTCCTTAAAGAGCGTGCGCGCGGCGTCCCGCTCGAATGGCGTCAATACCAGTTCTTCAAAGAAGGCAGCAGCCTCGCGAATCGTCATGTTCATGACTTCGCCGAGGTTTCGCCCGCCTACCCGTACATAGAGGGCATCAGTGCGCAGCCGTGAGCCTCGGCATACGGAACATGGCAGTATTGCTCTATATCGCGATTGAACTGTTGCCTTAGGGTCGGGCCATTGGGCCGACTCCAAGGATTTAATGGCACTGTTGATGCCCGGGTACCTGCCCCTGCCCTCCCATACCATCTTCGTCTGCTGTGCGGTCAGCTTATTGAAGGGCGCGGCAGTGTCAATTCCCATCCGCGATGCTTCATATAGTAGGTGTTCATAGTAATGACGGAACCCCTTGTGATGGAATAACTGCACCGCGTGCTTCTTGAGGGACACGTCATGATTAGGAATGATGCGTGCCGGGTCTGCCTCTTTCCGCGTGCCCTTGCCTTGGCAGGCGCCGCAGGCACCCACCGGACTGGTAAAGGAAAACATACGCGGGTGGGGCTTTTCAAATTCCATCCCATCGCGCTCAAAGCGCCTGCTGAACGTGAGCATCCCCCCCTCCGCACGTACAACGCAGCAAAGCCCCTCACCTTCTCGAAACGCCAGCTCAATGGCATCAATCATGCGGGTCCGCGCGCTGTCATTGTTCCTGCGCAGAACCAGCCGGTCAACCACTACACTGCACGGTCCCTCCGTCCTGAAAGTCTCGTCCATTTCGGTGATCTGTCCGGTATCAGCGTCAATACTGCGTGTGTATCCACGCTCGCGCAAATCGCCGATATCGGCGTGTATAGCCGGAAAGGCGACACAATAACGCTGGCCGTCCTCAAACACTGCTTCTAACGTTCTTGCCACAGACGGGGGCGTGTCCTGAACCACCTCCTCGCCGCTGATAGGAGAGATTGTTCGGCCGATCTGCGCAAAAAGCATACGCATGTAGGCGTGGAGCTCTGTCTGCGTAGCAACGGTTGATCGCGGATTCCGGGTAACAGTCTTCTGGTCAATCGCAATCGCCGGTGCGAGTCCCGCCAGGCGGTCGACATCCGGTTTATCCATGCGTTCCAGAAACTGGCGGGCATAGGAGCTTAGGCTTTCCACGTAGCGGCGATGCCCTTCAGCGTAAATGGTACTGAAGGCTAGACTTGACTTGCCAGAGCCAGATGGCCCGGTGACAACAATCAAGGCGCCTTTGGGGATGTCCAGGTCAATATTCTTAAGGTTGTGCTGTCTTGCACCCCTGACAATGATGTATTTTCGCGGGTCGACTGGTTTGGTGTCCAACGTGATGTGCCCTTTTCTGGATAATATCGTAGTGGTACGCACAGCAACGAATTGGGACGCCATTTGCGCCGCACGGAACAGCGAAAAAATGCCTCGGTAGCAGACAACATCGCCTCTGCTGCATGACATTCTTAAATCCGTTCGTCTTATTCGCACTTGCGGCAGCTGCGATCCCACTGGTAATCCACCTGTTCAACTTTCGTCGCCCGCGCCGAATTGACTACAGTTCGCTTGCATTTCTGGTAGAGTTGCACACGTCAACCACGCGTCGTTTACGTATTCAGCGGTGGCTCCTGTTGGCGCTTCGAACCTTAGCAATTGCCTTCCTGGTCCTGGCGTTCTCTCGTCCGACACTGCACGCGGACGCGTCGTGGATGGGTGGTGGCAACTGGTCGGTAGTTGTGGTGGTGGATCCGTCGCTATCCATGGTCCAGCGCAGCGATCACGGTGCATATATTGACCAGGCCCGCGTAAAGGCGCGGGCGGTTATCGCGTCGCTTGACCACGCTGACGAGGTGTCTGTCGGTGCGCCAGGGTTGGCTTACAGGCAAGGCCGCGATGGTGCTGAGGACCTGATCAATGCGCTTGATGTGGCAGAAGCAACGCACACGGTATCAAGCGAGCTCCGCCGAGCCGGTAGCTATCTGGAAGAACATGCTGCCCACGTAAATCGGCGGGTGTATTTTCTGGGAGACCTCCAACGGTCCACCCTTGTGGATTCTGTCAATGCGGTGATGCCGGCTGGGATACCTGTGGTGTTGCTGCCTTTGACGGGGGCAGTCGGCGACAATCTGACCGTTAGCCACGCATTCATAACAAGTCGCATCGTAGAGCACAGGCAGCCCGTTAAGTTGGTGGCAGTCGTGCATAATTATGGTGCAGACGAGGTTCGGGAGCGTCTGGTAAGTCTATTTCTGGAGGAAAGGCGTGTGGCCCAGGCCTCTGTCGATGTCCCGGCGTTTGGCTCCGCAAGGGTAGAGATGACGATGACCCCGCAGCAGCAAGGCTGGATTGCCGGGTCCGTGAGCATTGAGGACGATGTCTTCCCCCCGGACAACACACGCTATTTCACGGTATTCGTGCCGCAAACCCGCCGTGTGCTGATTTCAGTGGGAGCAGGAGCATCCGTGCAGTTCGTACAGGCGGCCCTATCTTCTCAATTGGAGCGCGGTACGCTGCCCACCGAATATGAAATGATGGACGGAACGCTGCCTGCCCAAGCCGCGCTGGCCCGCTACGATGTCGTACTGCTCCTGGGAAAACCCGCGTTGTCCAGCGGCGAGCGCAGCACGCTGGTGCGCTACGTTGAGTCCGGCGGCGGACTGCTGCTGTTCCCGATGGCATCTGGCAGCATGGAAGATTATGACGAGCTGTTCCTGCAGCTTGGAGGCGGCACCACAGGGGGCGTGATCAGGGCCGCGGATGGCACATCGCTTACAGCCCAATTCAACCACACATCGCTGCAGCATCCGGTGTTTGAGGGAATGTTCGCGGATGCGAGCCGCAGCGTAGAGAGCATTGAAGTTCACCGGATGGTACGGTATATCCCTCGTGGTAGCGCGGAGACTACCGTAATACCCTTGTCGAACGGGGATCCGTTGCTGCAGGAAATCAGGAAGGGTCGTGGCACCGTGTTTGCTTTTGCGGTAGCGCCGGACCTCAGCTGGAGCAACCTTCCTCTGCGCGGACTGTTCGTGCCGCTACTGTACCGATCAATTCAGTATTTGTCTGGCGGTGGTGCGCTGGAAGGAGAGATGTTAGTGGTGGGCCAGCCCGCATCGGTTACAGTACCCTCCACGGGCTCACCCTTGCACATGGTAGCGCCGGATGGACGTGATGCAGTCCCCCGGCAACGAGAATTGTACGGCATGGCGGTGCTGGACATGGACGGGATGCTTTCGCGCCAGGGGGTGTTTGATATCAGGTCCAATGAAATCGTGGTCCGTCGCGTGGGGGTCAATGTTGATGCGCGGGAACCGGATTTGCGGCCGGCGGAAGCGGGCGAAGCGGCCAGCATTCTGGCCGCTTCGCTTCAGACACGCGTGCGTGTTGACACTACTTCGCCGTCCGGGGTGCTCCTTGAGGCAGGGCCGGCAGGAGTAGAGCTATGGAAGCTGCTGCTGGTGTTAGCAATCGTGTGTCTCGTCGGCGAGTTGGTCGCCTCGTCCATTGTGCGTCCGCAATCCGCGAACGAGTAATGGCAGACAGACCGCGAAATGCACCGGAAAGGGCGGTGGTAGTCGGTGCGATGACTTCCGGTCGTACCCGCGCCGATGTCGCAGACTCCCTGGAGGAGCTGAAACAGCTGGCGGACACTGCGGGGGCACGCGTGGTAGACTCCGTCACGCAGACCCTGCCGCGGCTGAATCCTGCCACCTACATTGGTTCCGGCAAGGTCCAGGACCTTGGGGCCGTGGTCAAAAGTCAGAAGGCAGACCTTGTGATTTTCGACGATGACCTGAGCCCCGTCCAGGTGCGCAACCTGGAGAAGGTAATCGGGTGCAAGCTGCTGGATAGATCAGGCCTCATTCTTGACATCTTCGCGAGCCGTGCACGTACGGCCATAGCGAAGACACAGGTGGAGCTCGCGCAGCTTGAATACCTGCGCACGCGTCTCACCCGCCAGTGGACGCACCTTTCTCGTCAACAAGGCGGCATAGGGACACGTGGACCGGGCGAGACACAGATTGAAACCGACCGGAGGCTGATAGGCCGCAGAATGGTCACATTGAAGAAGCGTTTGGAGCGCTTTGATCGGCAGCGAACGACGCAGCGGCACGGAAGACGCCGCTATGTGCGGATCTCCCTTGTCGGATACACCAACGCGGGCAAGTCTACCCTGATGAACGCTATCACGGGCTCAACCGTCAAGGCTGAAGACAGGCTTTTTGCTACGCTGGATGCCACCACTCGGGTGACATCCGTCGGCGCCAAGCTGCAAGTGCTTGTATCGGACACGGTCGGCTTCATCCGCAAGCTTCCTCATAATCTGATCGAAAGCTTCAAGAGCACCTTGGACGAAGTTCGGCAAAGCGATCTCCTGTTGCATGTGGTAGATATCGCTTCTACGCGGTACGAAGACCACATGGCCGTTGTTAGTGCGACGCTCCGCCAGATCGGAGCAAAGGATAACCCGGTGCTGGTAGCCTTCAACAAGATTGATCAGCTTACCGCAGAGGCAGTGCTTTCACTTAAACGAGAATATCCTGATGCAGCCTTTATCTCAGCCGAGCGGCGCATCGGAATGCGCTCCCTGGAAGAGCGACTGCTTGCCCGCATTGAAGAAGGGTTCGTGGAACAGACGACGTATGTGCCCGTGACTGATGGGAAGACATTGGCCCTGATACGTAGTCTGGCGCAAGTCTTGGAAGAACATATGGTGGTAGTAGAAGAGCAGCCCATCGCCTGCCTGCGCTTCAGGGCATCGCAAGCTACCTTAGCAACACTTCGCCCTACGCTGCAACGCTATCGGAAACCTTGAACAGGAGACGATACGGAGCGTTTAGCACAGACGGAACACCCCCGAACAAACCCGAGCCCCGCCCCCATGGATATGATTGATAACGGCTATGTCGCAGATGATATTGAAGTTCTGGAGGGCTTGGAGGCCGTTCGGAAGCGGCCTGCGATGTACATCGGGGATGTAGGGGTACGAGGCCTTCATCACCTGGTTTTTGAGGTGGTGGATAATTCCATAGATGAGGCGCTTGCAGGGCATTGTACCCGCATAGAGGTTACGCTCCACAAAGATGGCGCAGTCACCGTACGGGACGATGGCCGAGGTATTCCTGTGGGGGTCCACAAGGATACGGGGCGTTCTGCACTGGAGGTGGTCATGACGATGCTGCACGCGGGAGGCAAGTTTGACAAGAGTGCCTACAAGGTTTCAGGTGGATTGCATGGTGTGGGGATCTCTTGCGTGAACGGACTGGCAAGTAACCTGAGGGCCGAGATTCGGCGGGATGGGTCCGTGTGGGAGCAGGAATACAGAATTGGGGAGCCGGTGGCATGCTTGCGGAAAATACGGCCGGTTGCACCGGACGAGGGGACCGGGACGCAGATTTGGTTCAAGCCCGACGAAACCATTTTCACGGAAACAACCATTTTCAGGTTCGATACGCTTGCGGAGCGGCTGCGTGAGCTGGCCTACCTCAATGCCGGGTTGACCATCACAATTGAGGATCAGCGGGATCCTGATTCCGAGAAGGAACTGTACCGGTTCGAAGGCGGGATGACCGAGTTTGTTGCCTACCTGGACGAAGCCCAGACACCTATTCATTCGGAGGTGATATACCTGGCAGATAAGGATGCCGGCGTGGAGGTGGCTATGCGCTACAATACGCGGTCTTCCACGAATGTGCGCAGCTTTGTCAACAACATCCGGACGCACGATGGAGGAACACATATGTCCGGCTTCAGGAAGGCCCTTACCCGGACGCTCAAGCATTATGCCGAAACCAACAACCTGCTAAAGAACCTGAAGGGGGATCTCGTTGGGGATGACTTTCGTGAGGGTTTGACGGCGGTGCTGTCCATCATGGTGAGCGCGCCGCAGTTTGAAGGTCAGACGAAGGGGAAGCTGGGCAATTCGGAGGTTGCGGGTATCGTTGAAGGGGTGGTGACACGCCAAATCAAGACGTGGCTGGATGACCACCCCGCCCAGGCAAAGCAGATTGTGAAGAAGGGAATGGTGGCGGCGCAGGCCCGCATCGCGGCCAAGAAGGCGCGCGAGCTGGTGGTGCGGAAGAACGCCTTCGCGTCTGGAGGCCTTCCTGGCAAGTTGGCGGACTGCGCCTCCAAGAACCCTGAGGAGTGTGAGGTCTATCTGGTTGAGGGGGATTCTGCTGGTGGCTCAGCAAAACAGGCCCGGGATCGTCATAACCAGGCCATCCTTCCGCTCCGGGGCAAGATTCTCAATGTTGAAAAAGCGCGACTTGACCGCGTGCTGGGCAACGAGGAAATCAAGAATATTATTACCGCGCTCGGAACCGGGATAGCCACAAGCGGAGAATTTCGGTACGATAACCTTCGATATCACCGCATCCTGGTAATGACGGATGCGGATGTGGACGGAGCGCATATACGGACCCTATTGCTGACGTTCTTTTATCGTCACCTGAAGCCGCTTGTAGAAACCGGGCATGTTTATATCGCGCTCCCTCCGCTGTACCGCGCGAAGCAGGGCAACAAGGAGCAGTACTGCTGGACGGAGACGGAATTGGAGACAGCTATCCGGGATATGCAGGCGGCGCGCCGCGGGAAGGTGAGTATACAGCGCTACAAGGGGTTGGGCGAAATGAACCCGAAGCAGTTATGGGACACTACCATGGATCCGGCTACGCGCAAACTGCAGCGCGTGACAATTGAGGATGCTGCGTCTGCCGATCGCATATTTTCTACCCTGATGGGGGACGCGGTGGAGCCGCGTCGCAAGTTCATTGAGCGCAATGCCCGGTACGCGACGCTGGACATCTGATGCCTGTAGCGCAGCCTGACGTAAGCCTCGTGCTGCCTGTTTACGAAGAGGCTGCATCGCTCGGCCAGTTGGCAGATGAAATCCGTGCAGCTTGTGATACGGCCTCTCTGACCTTTGAGGCATGGTTCATTGACGATGGATCAAAGGACAGGTCGTGGGACATTATCACGGCGGAGCACCAGAAGGATGGCAGGTTCAGAGGAATCCGCTTCCAGCGCAATTACGGCAAGAGTGCAGCACTTGCTGTCGGCTTCCGGCATGCCACCGGATCTGTTGCGGTAACGCTGGACACCGATCTGCAGGATGATCCGGCCGAGATACCAGGGATGGTGGAAATGATTTGTGATGGGTATGACTTGGTCAGTGGATGGAAAGTGGAGCGTCAGGATGCCTGGGGCAAGAAGGCGGCCAGCCGACTATTCAATGTGGTAACCCGGATTATATCGGGGATTGGACTGCACGATTTTAACTGCGGACTGAAGGCTTACCGGATGGATGTGGTTCAGCAGTTAAAGTTGTACGGGGAAATGCACCGGTACATTCCGCTCTTGGTGAGATGGGCCGGGTACGAAGCCATCGGGGAAAAGCCGGTAGCCCACCGGGCGCGGCAGTATGGTCAGTCCAAGTTTGGTACAGAGCGGTACATTCGTGGATTTCTGGACTTGGTAACCGTGTCTTTTCTCAATCGGTTCGGTGCCAGGCCCATGCATTTTTTCGGTACGCTAGGGCTGACAAGTTTTTTTGCGGGCATAGCGATAAGTCTATGGCTGACAATGGATAAGCTGTGGCTTGGCAATCCGATTGGGGACCGCCCGCTACTGCTCTTGGGCACGCTCCTTATCGTGGTTGGCGCGCAGACATTCCTGACAGGGTTCCTGGCGGAGTTGCTTAATCGCGGCAGGATGGAGAAGGCTACGCCTTACGCGGTAGCCGAGGTCTTGCGCTAGGTCTATGACAACACGGCGTTTCGCGCTCCTCGGGCCGTTTCTACCGTATCGGGGCGGGATTGCTCATTTCTCCGAACATCTCTGCAGAGCCCTCCGCAAACGCGGCCATGAAGTGCTTCCCGTTACGTTTTTGCGGCAGTATCCGACCCTGATCTTCCCCGGGAAAACGCAACTGGAGCCAGCATCAAGCGGTACCGGGGTGGGTGCAGTGCGGTGGTTGGATACTGTGAATCCGGTGACATGGGAGCGTGTCGCGAGGCGGATCGGTGGCTATGATGTGGTAGTGGTCCAGCACTGGAATCCGGTGCTCGCTCCAGTGTTTACCTTCGTTACCCGGCGCGCGCGCGCGCGCGCCATCGTGGTCACGCACAATGTAGGGGCGCACGAACCGAAGCCGTGGGACGCCTTTCTGGTTCGCATGCTGCTGCGGGGCGCGGATGGTTGCCTGGCACTGTCAAAGACCGTTGAGAAGGGGATCAAGGCGCTGGGTGTCGGGGTGCCGGTACGGATGGCGCCGCACCCTGTCTACACGTTATTTGGAGACGGGCCAGCACGAGTGGACGCAAGGAAGGCATTGATGTTGGACCCGGAGGCACCGGTCCTTTTGTTCTTTGGATTTATTCGCCGATACAAGGGATTGGAAACACTCTTGAGGAGCATGCCGCAGATCATCGCGTCCATGCCGGCCGTTCGTCTGGTCGTGGCGGGCGAATTCCTGGATGATGCGGCCCCTTACTACACGCTTATAAAGGAGCTGGGAATCGGGCCACAGGTGCACATGGAGGCGCGTTACATTGCGACGGACGAGGTGCCGAAGTATTTTTGCGCCGCGGATGTGCTCGTACAGCCCTACGAGAGTGCAACACAGAGCGGGGTTGCACAGATTGCGTTCCAGTACGGCGTTCCTGTCATAACCACGGATGTCGGTGGGTTACCGGAAGCGGTACCTGACCGTGTGGCTGGGATGGTAGTACCGGCTCAAGACCCGAAGGCCTTGGCTGAGGCCGTCGGAGCATTTTTCAGTGAAGGCCTGGCAGAGTCGCTGTCAGGAGGTGCCCGCCATCAGGCACGGACTCGCAGTTGGGACCACCTGTGCCGAGAATTGGAGACAATGACCTGACGTATTATGGACTACGATCCGATAAAGGACAGGCTGGGCAAGCTGTTTGGCGGGGTTCCAATCTTGCACAAAGCCTTTTTTGCTCTATTGCATCTGATTTTCTTGCGGGCATGGTTCGTGAGACAGGCTCTGCGAACATATTTGCCCAAGGACGCTCGTCTGCTGGACGCCGGGACCGGTTTTGCTCAGTATGCATACTATGTGGCGCGTCGCTATCCGGGAGTAAGAGTGACGGCGACGGACATCAAGGAAGATTACTTGGCCAACGCCCGGGCATTTTTTGATGCTGTTGGTTTAAGCGGTCGCGTAGATTTTGTGCGGGACGACCTTACCCATCCTGCCGTAAGCGGGTCTTTTGACTGTATATTAGCCGTAGATGTGCTGGAGCATATCAAAGATGACGAGGAGGTTTTGGCTCATTTGTGCAGGCTTGTTCGACCGGGCGGGCACATCATAATTAGCACTCCCTCAGATTTGGGAGGATCGGATGTCCACGCAGGCGGGCAAGAAAGTTTCATAGGGGAGCATGTACGTGACGGGTATAACGTTGCGGACTTGGAGCGGAAGATCTGCAGCGCAGGGTTGAACGTAGCTCAGCGGCGGTATACGTATGGTCGCTACGGTACGGTAGCATGGAGAATTCTCGTTAAGATTCCAGTTATTGCGCTAGGATGGTGGTGGGTGAGCATAGTATTCTTGCCCGTATATTACTTGCTTGTGCTGCCGATCGGATTGTTACTGAACTGGGTTGACCTGTCTTCCGAAAACGAGACGGGTACGGGATTGTTGATGGTGGTTCAAAAACCGGTTATTGCCGCCTCGCTCCATCATTCATAGCCATCGTTGACGTAGCAGGATGAATCACGCTCCCGTGTCCGCGAAATTCATTTTCGTTACAGGAGGGGTTTCCTCGTCGCTAGGGAAGGGTATTTTTTGTGCCTCACTTGGAAGGTTGTTGGAGGACCACGGAGTGCGCGTGACGATCCTTAAACTGGATCCGTACATCAATGTGGACCCGGGGACCATGAATCCTTACGAACACGGGGAGGTGTACGTGACGGAGGATGGTGCGGAGACGGACTTGGACCTTGGTCACTACGAGCGTTTCCTTGGGATACCCACCGGCCAGGCCAACAACGTGACGACAGGGCGCGTGTACAGCGAGGTCATCACGAAGGAAAGGGCGGGGGCGTACCTGGGCAAGACTGTCCAGGTGGTTCCACACATTATTGATGAAATTAAGCGATGGATTCTGGGTCTCGGGGAGTCCGGTGGGTACGATGTGATTCTGTCAGAAATCGGCGGGACGGTAGGTGATATTGAGAGCCAGCCTTACCTGGAGGCCATACGGCAGTTGCGGTACGAACTGGGGGCGGGCAACACGCTCACGGCGCATTTAACGCTTGTTCCCTACCTCGCTGCTGCCGGAGAGCTTAAGACAAAGCCGACACAGCATTCGGTAAAGACGCTGCTCTCGTACGGTTTACAGCCGGACCTGCTGGTATGCCGCGCGGAACGGCCCCTGGATGCCGATTTACGCCGGAAAATTGCGCTTTTCTGCAATGTGGAGCCGGAGGCGGTTGTTGAGGCGGTGGACGCTGAGACGATCTACGAAGTGCCTGTGCTGCTGGCCGATCAAGGGGTGGAAGAGCTTGTTATGAAAAGGTTGGGTTTTCCCCTGGCCGCGGCCGCAAGTTCTGCCAGCTGGCGGGAGTTTGTCTGCAGGATCAAGAGTGTGAAACGTACCGTTCGGATCGCGTTAGTGGGGAAGTATGTGGAGCACCAGGATGCGTACAAGTCCATCGCGGAAAGCTTTGTGCTTGCCGGGGCGGAGTCGGGACTGGGTATTGATGTTCATTACGTGTGCGCGGAAGATGTTACTGACGCCAATGTGGCGACACTCCTTGATGGTGTGGCAGGAGTACTCGTGGCACCGGGTTTTGGTAGCAGGGGCATTGATGGGAAGGTGGTGGCTGCCGGCTACGCGCGTAGTCAGGACCTGCCGTTTTTTGGCATCTGCCTTGGGCTACAGTGCGCTATTGTAGAATTTGCGCGCAATGTGTGCGGAATGGAGGGTGCCCATTCAACAGAGTTCGACCCCTACACGCGCTACCCGGTGATAGACATTATGGAAGACCAGAAGGCTATTGCTGACAAGGGTGGTACCATGCGGCTGGGAGCCTATGCGTGTCAGCTGACGCCGGGGTCCCGTGTGCAGCGCATATATGCTGCAGACCATGTGGAGGAGCGCCATCGCCATCGCTATGAGGTAAACAACAGTTTCCGGGAAGAATTGCAACTGCACGGGTTGAACATTGCAGGTATCAACCCCGATCGTGACCTGATTGAGATAGTAGAGCTACCTCAACATCGTTGGTTTGTGGGTGTGCAATTTCATCCTGAATACCGGTCGGTTGTGAATCGTCCCCATCCTCTATTTGCCTCGTTTGTGGAGGCTTGCGCGGGGTATGCTGCCAGTCACGGCCACGGCTGAATTGTGTTGCGGTGGTATCAGTGTGTCGTGAGGGAATCCATCCCACCACCTGTCGCGTAGTGCTCTGTTGCTCCGGGGCGTAGAGTGACAGATGTGGACTATAGCGAGGCTTTCATGCCAAGGGCATGCTTTACAGAATCCGTTAAGTAGTGTTTGCCAGAAAAGTATGGTCTTGCGAGCGACTCTTGGCTGAGTGGGGGGCTGGAATTCGAATTGGGGATCGGAATGACAAGTCAGCAAGGATTTTTCGACGGTAACGGTGCCGACTTTGTCCGCTCACGCCGGCAATCCTAGGGTTTTGACGTTGATCAGACGTGTTTTTGTCGTCCATCAGCGAGGCATGAACATACGTTGGCCTCTCGCCCTTGCAGGCTACCTTGATTCTGTGCTGAAGACGCTCGCGCGAGTACCTACGCCGCGCGCTTGCGGGCCTGCTCGCACCGCCTTCGTCGCTCCTCGCTCCGCTTCACTATCTGTCCGATACGGTGCACATTTGCCGCTACCACTACCAGCGCCACCGTTCGAACAAAGCCTTCCTTGCCACGGGTCCGTATCAAACCCAGGCCCCGATGATTCAAATTGTTGATCGCCGACTCCACTGCCGGATGCTGACGACGACCCTCCACAAACTTCGGATCGGATTCCCTCTCCTTGTCCGCTTTGCTCAACTTACCCCTCTTCGGCATGATCACCGTGTCCAACACCGGCTCCAGCGCCTTACGGTTCTTTACCGATGAGTACCCCTTATCCATGCTGCACGATGTGATCGCCGGATACCGATCCTTCGCTTCCTTCATAAACCCCACAATCATATCCGAATCCACCCCTTCGTGCAGTATCTGATGCCACAATATCAACTGATGCTGATCCTCCAGCACGCATACCGGCAGACCCAACTCCGCAATCACCCCCGCCTTCCCCTTGGTGATCCAACGAGTATGCGGCTCATGTATCGAAAATACCTTCTCATCATGCGGAATCACCTCCCCCTTCAATAGACGCCTATCTACTTGATCTATCTGCCTTTGTGCATCTGCCAAGTACCGCAACACCTCCTCAAGATCCGCGTCTTTCTCCTTCAACACGCTGACACTGCTCTCCGCACGCTCAATCAGAACACGACACATCTTCACATACTTTCTCACCTTCGACTCATCACGCCACTGACGGTGCGTACGCACCCGGTTGAAGGCCTTCTTCAAGGTACGACTCCAGTACACAGCCTTGCGCCAGCCCGCAAGGCTGTGCGCCTCACATGCGCAATGCAACTCCCGAATCAGGCACCGCATCGATTCCCACAACAAACGAACATCCGTAGGCCACTCCACATTCGCTTTGGCCACCGCCGAATCAACCCGGCAAAGAAGCGGCTCCTCTGGCTCCTGTTCTACCAATCGGTGACCGCAAGCCACCACCGCATCGTTGATCTGCTTCAGGATGTCCGCTGTTAGCAGGCTCACGTTATCAATAACGGTCTGCAGCTGATAGACAGGCTCGTCCCAGAAATTCGTATGCCCCAGCATCTGGCGCACCTCCAAATGATTGGCGGCCAGGCTCCTCAAACGATCAAAGTCGCAGTTGAGGGCCTGCTTCAATACCCCCAAGACAAAGACGCGCCAAAGTGCCATCCCCGGACGACCACGCTGCAAATCAATATTCGGAAGCAACTGCTTCTCCAGGATCTCAAAGATCTTCTGCCGAGCCGTTGGGTCGCAATACAGGTGCTGCAGACCTTTTAGCACTGCCGGTATATCGTCCCGGTCTTTGGGGTGGAAGGTCATCTCTTCAATGGGGACCTGCCCGAGCTTAAACTGTGTATCCTCTACAATCCGCATGGTAGTAATCGTATGAATAATCGGCCCCAAGGGGCCTTATATCGATGAAAACGCCCGAAACAGAAGGATTTGGCCAAACATTCGTTAGAGACACGCTGGCTGAATAATCTGCAATGTGCAAATACGGTATGGCTCATATCCATCTGTAACCGTAACGCTTACAGATGGATAGAACGAGTATCAAACGGCCTTGTTTCGCCGTTTTTCAGCCCTCCTACCTTTTTCTGGCAAACACTAAGTAGCCCTTCACGCAATCCAAGCCTTTCTCCAAAGGACAGGGGTGCATCGCCGGGTTATAGCACGGAACCTCAAGCCGCTTGGAGATGCGGGGGTCGCCGGTGGCAACGCTGAGAAAGCCTCTTGACGTTTCGTTGATAGGCGCTGTTGCACGCCGGCTTGACTCACTGTAGCGATAGGATTACCGTTCTGTATCGTCTGTTGGAGGGGACAAGTGTGTGATGCTTGGGTGGCTGAACACGGTCCCCGTGCGCGACAACGCCTTGCTGCTGTGCGCATTTTTCTGGGAATTATATACGTGAGTGATCAACTGTACACGGTGAGGCACTAGTATCAATTTCACGGGTCATAGGGGTCGGTAACCCGAACGCCCCTCGCCGTGCAGCAGCCCCAATCCCGGAGGCCAGTATGTTTGCAGCCGCATTCAGATCTGCATGATCCGCATGTCCACAGGACATACACGTGAATCTGCTCCGTGTCTTACGGTTACTCGCTTCTGTGTGCCCACACACAGAACACCGCTGACTGGTATAGGCAGCGGTAACCTTTATCACCTTGCGGCACTTATAGCCCAGCATCTGATCCAGCTGGCCCCAACCTGTTCGCAGTATCTCACGGTTGAGGCCAGACTTCTGTTTGGCGTTTGTGCCAAAGCTCTCCATCGTCCCCTTAGCTGAACGTGTCATCGCTTTGATCTTCAGGTCCTCCAGTATCACCGTTGAGGAGCAATTGGCAATACTGCGACTTACCTGGTGGTTCGCATTCTTGAGGACGTTAGCACGCTTGCGCTGTATGCGGGCGATTCTATGCTTCCGCCTGTTACGACGGTTGGAGCCTTTCTTCTGTCTCGCCAGTCTTCGCTGATGCCGCTTCAACTTGGCATCAAGACGCTTGGTGTCCGGTTGTCTGATAATGCTTGTATCGCCCTCTGTGGAGACCATAGCGACCTGCCCGCAATTACGGTCAATGCCTACAGCACCGCCGGTATCCTCTATTACAGGTGCCTCCATCTTGTAGCAGATGACAGCATACCCTTTGCCGGCGTTCTTCTTTACCGTGGCTTTGACGGGTATACCATCAGGGTACGGGTTGCCTCCCCGCCTGCGGAGCGCTATATATCCCACTTTCGGGATATATAGCTTGCCATCCCGAACCCTTACGTTATCCGGGATCGTGAACGAAGGCGTACTACCTCGTCTGGAATGGAATCTCGGTCTTCTCTTACCCTCCTTGAAGAATGCCTTCCATGCATCCGCCTGATATTTCAATGGGTATCTAACGACAATGTGTATCTAACGACACCAAAGGAGTATTCAGGTAGCCACTCGACCGTGCGGCGCAGCGCCGTGAACCGTTTCCCCAGCGAGAAGAAGTTTACCGAGGGTGGCTTCTCTCCAGCCTCTTTCGCTTTCCTGTACGCCTCGCTCTGCTCTGCGAGGATGGCATTCCACACAAACCTACACGCACCCGCTAATCCAGCAAGTTGCTTGGCGTTACTCCGACTTCCGGGCAACAGCCTGTATGTGATATTGCGGTATGCACTAACCGTTTCGGGCATGGCACTGTGGTATATAACTTCCTAATATATGGAACTTATATAGCATGAATACCCACGTGTTGAGTTATTTGAAATGATTGCAGTCTTTTCGTGAAAAGCGGGAATCGATTATGAAAAGCTGGCGAAAGCCATCCTGTCTGCACCACCAAAGCACAAAAAGCAACTCCTGTGAAAACGGGTGGCACTCAGCCATAAAATCCCATTTTAATCACGTTGCGCCCGGTTGTCGGCCAGATAGTTCCTGCTTGCGTGAATTATCCCAGATTTGCGTAGATTGCACCAAGTACGCCGTAGTCTAATGCGCAGGAGGATGTGTGACTTAAGGAGACTGCCATACAGTGGCCGCTTCGGTGGCTGGTGTAGGGCGGCGTTTCCCGAGCTTTGCGAGGTAGATGTTGTGCCCGGTACCAAGGGTGCTTCGCGTACGCGTGGCCGGTCTGCGGACGGAAGCCGCGCTGGAATTACACGATTACTTCAGGGTGAGGTAAGGGTTGGTCCGCATGAGGGGGAAGGCGGGGAGGTAGGTTTGCACCTGCGTTATATGCAGGTTACCGACATGTCAAATTGGGAATATGCAGGTGTTTGGAAGGTGGATCGTATCGGGGTGTGCAGGCAAAGGACCGGTGGTGCGCCTGCAGGGGGGTGTCGTATTCATGCGAAGGAATCACAGCGCGTGGAAGGCAGGCACTCTTGTGTATGCGGCGGATCGGGGACCGGGGCTATTTATCGGCGAGAGCCATCAGAGGATGGATGCGGGGCAAAGGGGGGACGGCAATGGAGCGATTGGAGCGGCCCTGACGTAGGGCGTGGCGTGGCCGTAATGGAGAGTGGGGATATGCCGCTACGGAATGCTATAGAGGATCGGGGGCGCTGTTATGTTCGGTATGACGTCGAATGCGTGCGGGCACGCATTGGTAGGCAGAGCATCCGGATCGTTGGATGGAAGTAGGGGTGGGGTACTGCGCGTGTGGTCATAATGTGCCTCTGTCATACTTGGGTATCGGGTTGAGTGAAGGACGCAGGGACTACCGCTATGGAGCAGGAGTCCAAAGGGTCAAGGTCCAACGTGAGCGCTTTGGTGATGAAACACGCGGCGTCGTGCTGCCAGGTGAGCGACGGCCTGAACGCCAGTGGCTCTGTATGGTGGTGCGAATGTGTTCTGCACTATGATCGCATACCGGGAGATGTTGCCAGGCAGTCTGCGATATAGTTGCACGAATCCCACCGTATTCGCTGGCCGTTCTCCGTGCACCTTGCAATCGCAGATTACGTGACGGACCGCATGTGTACCACGATAAACTGGAAAACTACGTATGCCATCGCCAAGGGAAGGGGGAAGTTATGCCTACAACGTATTGGCGTGAAGCAAACCGACCCAATGTACTCGTTACCAATACAGTTGACCGAAACTTGCGGTCCAGATCCATGTGGAGGGCGTTATTGAGTTTTGCGGTGAGCGGATTAACCATAGCGTGTCCATTGCGGACATCTCTGGTTCCCTTCGTAAACGCTGTTCAGATGTGTGAGCGGCCCGGTGCCATCCCTGGACTTGAAAATATGTGGAGTACATGCACGGATTATTTACGTGTATTGAAGACTTCGTTCCTTTTTGACCACATTATGTTTGTACAAAGAAAATTGTTGATCACGTCATGTCAACTTGTCCACTGCGATCCAACACCGTTATGACTAAGCACGTTTGGTTTCTCTCTATTCTGATAATGCCACTACAGTCCGTCGCGCAAGTATGGACGGATACCGGAGGCTTCCCCGATGCCGCCACCCATTCCGAGGGCATTCATGGCCTAGCCGTTGATGGAGCAAACAAACTTTGGGTTCAGCCTTGGGCTGCAACCACATGGATAGATCCTGCGACCGGAAGCGCTGTTATTGACCCATTTACCGGTCTGGAGGTACAGACGCACCGCATTTTTGTATACAACCCGGATGGGTCTGCGGCGATGGACCCGATACGCACGATTACGGTCGGTGGGTTAACGGATACGCTCTTCACAAACCTAAGAGGCCTTCGACGGCATATAAATGGAGACATCATCCTTGTCACCGGGGCAGGAGATCTCTATATAATAGATCACAATACCGGTGAAGGAATAGCCAAAAAACGGGTAGGAGTCGGCTCGCTAAGTGCTCCCGGCATTGATGCGGCGGGCAACTTTTATGTGGCAAACGTGGTCGAGGGCGGGCCGATTAATATTTACGACTCTGAGTTAAACTTCGTACAAGCTGTCGTGAACTACAGCCCGGGTTTTTCTCGCAGCTTTGATGTATCGGCCGATGGCAACGAGGTTTATTGGGCGGGTTACACGAACAACGCTGTGTACCGCTACCGCAGATCGGCGGCGTCCAACAACTTCGGCAGTGTGCCGGACACACTGTTGAGAGGCATTGTGGCTGAATCAATCGTACGTCATCCGGTCACTGGCCATATTTGGTTCAGTAATGCTCCGGCTGCCGGTGCAGAACCTACAGGGCAGTGGGCCGAAGAGGATGCAATTCTTTCATGGGTTGCATATGATCCGGCCTCCGATCAAGTACACCATGCATTCAAGTATCACTTGGATTCTCCTGTTGGAGATGAAAAGGCCCGGGCCATCACGTTTTCGCCGGATGGAATGACAGCATATGCTGCCATCTTTGATACAAACAACAATGTGTCGGTCAGGAAATTCACTTCAATGGGACGGCTTAGTTTTGAACCAGACGAATCCCTTGTACCCGGGGCCTTTTCCCTGGACCAGAATTATCCTAATCCTTTCAACCCGGTGACGACGATTACCTTCGTCTTGAATGAGCCAGGACAGGCCCGTCTGATTGTCCACAACATGCTTGGGCAATATGTTACCACATTGATGGATGAACAGTTGACAGCCGGGCGCTACGAGGCCCATTTTGACGCGTCGGATCTTGGGTCCGGGACATATATTTACCATCTTGAATTTGAGGGCGATCGCCGCACCGGCAAGATGGTGTTGCTGAAGTAATGTGCTGCTAGCTGCGGGACCGGTCCTCATTTTAGTGGATGCAGGCGCTACCGTGGACTGGCGCAGTGGCGCTCAGGAATAATCTCTGAGGGTGCGCGCTGGCTTGGACGATCTCACTACTCCTCGAGGTAGAAAGAATGGGGAGTTATATGGCTGAGTGCCACACGTTTTCGCAGGAATTACTTTTTTCTGCTTTGGTGGTGCAGACAGGATGGCTTTCGCCAGTAATAGAGGATACCGGCGGTGCTGTAGGCATTGACCGTAATTGCGGGCAAGTCGCTATGGTCTCCACAGAGGGCGATACAAGCATTATCAGACAACCGGATACCAAGCGTCTTGATGCCAAGTTGAAGCGGCATCAGCGAAGACTGGCGAGACAGAAGAAAGGCTCCAACTGTCGTAACAGGCGGAAGCATAGAATCGCCTGCATACAGCGCAAGCGTGCTAACGTCCTCAGGAATGCGAACCACCAGGTAAGTCGCAGTATTGCCAATTGCTCCTCAACGGTGATACTGGAGGACCTGAAGATCAAAGCGATGATACGTTCAGCTAAGGGGACGATGGAGAGCTTTGGCACAAACGTCAAACAGAAGTCTGGCCTCAACCGTGGAATACTGCGAACAGGTTGGGGCCAGTTGGATCAGATGCTGAGCTATAAGTGCCGCAAGGTGATAAAGGTTACCGCTGCCTATACCAGTCAGCGGTGTTCTGTGTGTGGGCACACAGAAGCGAGAACCCGTAAGACGCAGAGCAAATTCATGTGTATGTCCTGTGGGCATGCGGATCATGCAGACCTGAATGCGGCTGCAAACATACTGGCCTCCGGGATTGGGGCTTCTGCACGGCGAGGGGCGTTCGGGTTACCGACCCCTATGACCCGTGAAATTGATACTAGTGCCTCACTGTGTACAGTTGATCACTCACGTATATAATTCCCAAAGAATGATGGCCTCCGACGCTGGATGCTCCTTCCAGGTATCTCAAGGATTGCAGCACGCGGACATGGTACGTCGCTGCGCCATGGCGCACAAACGTGCCTCCCTTAAAAGGGATCGCCGGCGGCCTAAGGATTGCGTCCTACCAGACGGCATGTATCAGCGCAACGTCAGTTGGTGCTCTTGCAGGGTCAGATGCGGATCCGGGGACATTTAGCCCCATCCGTGCAGAAAAGGCAAGGTTTGCCGGCAAGCCGGCAAACTCCTCAATGGGCCTCGGCACCTCTGAAGCGGAGGCCCGAGCCTCCGCAGGTTATGCTCCCCGAAACCTGCAGGACCACTAGGCACGAGTTAGTGGTCGCCCACATCTCATCCGGAACCGCGTGCAGCCAGAGCATACCCGAAGGCGACCGTCCATTTCTTGAGCGTCCTATACTTGTTGCGCACATTCGCTTGAAGAATAATGTTTACAGGCCACAGGGTGAGACGCACGACCAGTGCCAGCATTGTTGACACGACGGCGATACCGAGACCTACCAAGTCCGATGCCTCGTGCCTGCTGCCCGACATAAACAACACAAAAATACCCATGAGGGTACCCAGTAGGCCAAGGCTCAATGCGATATAAACGGCAGCAGTGATATAGCGGTCAATTTCCTTGTAATTGGCATGATCAAAGTCAATAAAGCGTGTGGCATATTCCACCATTGACTCCGCATTGCCTCCTCGACCGTGATCTTCAAGCAATCGCTGTCCGGCGAGCCGATACGGGCTACGGGGCCCTGCCTCCGAAATCGCGGCATCAAAACCGGACGGCGTGATGCCATCTATGTCAATCTGCAGGAATGTTTTGCTTCCGCTCCATTGCAAGAAGTACCGGACATAGGCCGAGCAGAGAAGGAATAGGCCGACCACGAAAATAATGCCGAGAGGCCATTCAAACCCTTGGGCATAGGATACCAGCTCCCAAACTGTTTCAGGACCAAAACCGCCACCAAGGACGCCGGTAGTATCCGGAAGGGCCTGCTCAACGGGGGGGGGCTGCGGCACGGCCATGATGGACGTATCCACCGGGACCACCTGCAAGCTATCGGGGACGGATTGGGACAACACTTGCGTAAGCACTTATCTGTTCTCGCTTGACTGAATGTAAAGGATTTGCCGCTCGATTGGATTAATGGTCACGGATTGCGAAAAGGCTGGCAGATTCTGGCCGGTACCAAGGTTTCGTACTACCACTTCGTATGTGCCTGGTGCCAACAATGTGGAAAACAAGCCCTCTTGGGAAACCGGGGACCGCACTACTTCTACCTCGTCCCGCATAAAGATAACTTGGGCCAATGTGGGGGAGCTGAGCGGAGTCTCGGCAAGCCTCCCTTCAATGATAGTATTCCGTACGACCGGGATGTTAACCTCCTTCAGATCGCCAGGATCTGAAACGAAACTGAAAGTAGTGCCCACCGGCACGATCCAACCCGGACCGGGAAGCGACTTGGGGTCAATGATTACCTGGTACTGTGCGCTAGGGGCAAGAAAATCTGCCCGTAGGCCTCCGGTATCAAGCCTGCTCATCACCGCCTTCACTACATCTATCTGTAGCTCGGGGAGTTGCGGTTCTGTTGGATTCCATGCCCCATCGCGGTTCTCATCCGCAAATCCCCGGAGGACGGCGCTGCTAAAGGTTCTTGGTTGCCGTGTCAAACGCGGACGGGAATCCAGCTCAATAGAGCCATATACACTCTGAAGGTGGTAGGGGTTGATTGGATCAACAGACGAATGTCCGCTGAGGCTCAGCCAAGGGGCGTCCATGCGGAGGTTGACGGAGAAGCTGACATCCTCGGAAGGGAAATCGTATCCGGCCCGACCACCCAGCGTAACACCTTTGTAGGCGGCATACATGGTCAGGCCTGCGAAGTCCAGATCTTCGTACCTCCCCCCCTCACCCAGTGCGCCAATGCGCCCGCGCACCCTGCCTACGGTGGCGTAACGTGTCAATACGCCTTTCCACCGTACCCGCGGCGTAAGATTAACCCCGAACGCAGATTTTGTGGTCGACTGGCTGGCCGATAGTGCAAGGTTGAGCCCCCGAGCTAGTCGGAATACGCCGGAGCCACCAAGTACGGTGGTTGTTGCCGAGCCGAATGTCTCATAGGTGCTACCATTGATATACAGACTCATGTTTTGGAAACTCGCTCCGAGCTGGCCCTGTACGCGACGGCGATAATATGATAATCCGGGCTGATCAAAGAATTCTGCTTCACTGTTGATGCGCAGGCGGCGGTAGTACAGCCGCAGAAAGGTCTGGGCTGCCAATTCCGGAAAGGAGATGCGCAACCCCGAGGTTGCAAAGCCACTGAAATTTCGTGTAAGTCCCGCCATCCCTGTAAAAAGCGTGTCGTCCACTACAATGCCCCCGCTGGCAGTAAAGGACTCCGTGACACCGATTCTCAGTTCGCCGATGCCGAATCTCGCGTGGTCGTATTGATCCCGGCCTGCACTTATATCCCAGTACACGGCCCCGCGCGGCACCAAGTCTTCTGTTATGAATAAGTACCGCGTCTCTCTCGTTGGAGTCCCTCCTCCCGGGGGCGCGACTTCCACCTCGGCCTGTGATGTTCCGTAGTAGGCCGGCACCAGCAGTACATAACGACCCGTGGCATCAGCTTGGACTCGGTCAACTGCAACGCCGCCTACAAAAGCCGTAACAATAGCATTGGGTTCTGCTGCACCGGCCAGCTCGGTTTCGTGTTGCAGAGTTCTCGTGGCTAACGGTTCATTACCTATACGAGCACCTTCATATGCTTGTCGGACAGGCCATCGGTAGGCGCGTGATCGTCCCAATTCTATCCGACTGAGGAACGGATTAGCATGAATGTCCAGCAAATAGGTGGCCGATCGGATTGATGTGGTAATGTCACCGGACATGTTGCGCGATCCTGTTCCGTGTGCCACCACATGTCCGCCAGCGACATTTGCCTGCAGTTGGACTGACCCGTTGTAATTTACTATATCACTTTGGTGCTGTGCACGAGACACTCTATAGCTTGCGTGGACTGCGCCGAGCAGGGACCGATTGCGCCCATATACCAATGGGCCATGCATGTGGGCCGGAACGCCTGTTCGTAGACGGAACGGGGAAGTATCCCTCCCAAAAACTGCGCTGGACAGTTGAACCGTCAGCGTTGATGTGTCAAATTCCAGCGCTCCTTCGGGAAGCACGAACCGAATATTGGACAGGCTCATAAGAAATTCGTCCGTGCTGCTGCGCAGGTAACCCCCGGGCAGGAGCTGGAATGACCGATTCAGGTCAAGCGGGTTTGCGACTCCGGTGTCGTAGTTTACGGCTATTTCCCGTTGACCGGTTGATGCCCGGACGATACCGCCATCTACCCTTGCTTCGTATCCTAGGGCTGTGAACAACGAAAGCAGATCCAGGAAGTACGTCTGGGTTTGCTGGTCCCAATACCCACGCACCGGTTCCATGCTTGATGCTACACCCGTGACCGTATTGATGGCCCACGGCATTTCCTGCATAACACGTATCGGACGTAGTGGCTCGCCGACATCTTGGGCCCACGCTGCTGGTATCAAAAGCCCGAAAAGAAACGCCACCGGCACAACAGATCGTCCCCCAATGCCCAAGTACGCGCTATTCATAGATCCAATCCCCTCAGAAGCACAGACCCGGGCACACAGCCAGTAATCTCTGAATTTCCTCACAGCTCATTACTCGAGTTATCGAATGTATTACTGTCCCTGCGTACGATACGAAACGCTCTTATGTACTATGGTGCCATCTTGTAGAACCTAAATTCAAAACATCGTGCTGCAACCCCGAGCCCTGTACTCCAGCGGTCTGGCGGTCACTGCTACCCGAGGCCTTGAACTGGGGTGCACTGTCCGTGGCGGGCCACAATTCCAAGGCGTTCACGCTTCGAAAGAGCTTGACAAGCCTAGAATATTCGCGCTGCATGGCCTCCTTCGTCATCCATAAAGCAGGGGCATTATCCCCCCTAATGTACCACACATGCGCGTACGGGTCAGCGCCTCAGCAACAAACCCGGCATTGCAGTTCTCCAAGCATCTACGCAGTTCTACGGCCTTCCCCAATAGCCTTCCTCCGTACCGGCTATTTGCCTCCTATTGTAACGAACTCATCTTGCGTCACTGCGAGTTTGTGCCCTGCAGGCCTCGGTACCGGTCAACCAGTTCGGCGACCCTGTCCATATTTCCGAGGCGCCGGTGAAGGTCCCCTATCTCTTGCAGGTAGACCATCTTATCCTCGTTGGACATCTGATCATAAACAGCCTCAATTCTCGGCTCTAACTTCAGAGCCTGTGGTGGATTATAGCGTGCCAATTTCAGTGCCTCAACAAAAGCTCTTCCCGTGTACGCGCTTCCGGTTTCTGTAACTTGTATAAGGTATGTGAATGCCAAGGCGGACCCGCCGTCCTGTATGTGTTGTATGGCACGTTCGAACAGGAACGTGGAATAGGCGGTCCGCAAATTGCTCATATAGGTCGGATATGGCAGCGGCTCTTGCACTATCGCCTCGCGAGCGCTGTTGGCATCCCACTGGTACCTGTTCTCCCAAGCGACCTGTTCCTGTGATCCGCGTGAGGCAACGTCGGCTGCCAGCCCATCATTCGTGAGGCGCCACAACGCCTGCAGAGAATCCAGAGCGATATCCTGAAAGCCATTATCATAGGATACGACGGAATACACGTAGCCTGCATCTAGTCGGGCACTTAGCCGGGTTAGCCGCGGGATGAGACTTTCCAGGCCATCAAGTACATCGAACGGTGCTGTCTCGCTCATTGTCTGCAGGCGGTCAAAGACAAGCCTGGACTCAAAGTTGTCGCCGTCCCAGAGTGACCATACCATCTCTCCCTGCACATAATTCCACTGTTCTTTGGTCGGCGCATATGTCCAAGCATCTGCCAGGCTAGCGCGAACCGCTTCACTGTCCCCAGCGGATGCAAATGCCTGGTAAGCGCGTACGTTATACAGAAAGTACGTGGTGCTGTCTATAGGGGGTGGAGGTGAAGCGAAGGCTAGCCATGAATCATCGGCCACAGTCCTGGCTGCCCTACGCCAAACCACGCCCGCAGCTTGATGCTGACCCAAGTTTTCGAGAGCAACTCCCATTTCCGCCCACAGACCGTGCTGCCCCTCCCGAAGCTTAGCCAATTCCCGCAAGAGGCCGAGTACACGATCCCACGCACCTGACTGCCGGAAATGGTTTGCTCGCAATGTATAGACCTGTGCCAACTGGTAGCGGCTTTCTTCGTGGTACGGATTGAACGATAGCGCACGTTCATAGTGTTGTGCCGCTTGGTCAAGCAAGGAGTGGGCGAGCGTGGTGTCTTGTTGCAATTGCGCTCGGGCCGCTTGCCCCAACGCAGTCTGGGCTGCATTATTTGCACGTTCGAAAGCCAAAGAATCAAGCGGAACGTTGTTATCACTTTCCAGCAACAACCTGGACGGCCCGGCTATGCGCGTAAGTATGCTGTCGGCGTGATCGAACAGCGACTGACCAGCTAGGTAACTCTGTTGTGCCTCCACTTCCGGCCCATGCGCAACAAAGGTGCTATCAAATTCGACTGCGACATCTTGGATCACGGATGGGTCCACCCCTGGAAGCGGGCCTGTCACAATTGACTCTACCAGTTCTTCCGGCTCTTCCGAGACAATGGGCGCAGTCTGCCCGCAGCCTGCCAGGATCCCAGTGAGCACAATACCCGGCACTGCACGAGCGCACAGGACGGTAACAAAACCCATTCTCAAGCTTTTGTTACCGTTTGGATTCATGAATTGTGGTTCGGTGCAGTGGTGCCCCCTACCGCCAGCTTTGCCATGAATTGCCATACCGTACAGTACCGTTTAATTGTTCGTGAGGGCTAGAGGCCAAGGTGTCCAGAGTTAGTCTCCGACAATGACCAGAAAAACAGCATTTCTTCCTGCTTTCTGTACCACTCGGTTTGCTTCTACCAGCAATGTTGCCGGCGCCATGGATGCAGCGGTAAACTCTACAATCCGGTCTGGATGGGAGTCGGCCACAAGATCATACAAGCCCTG
This sequence comes from Rhodothermales bacterium, assembly GCA_963663495.1. Classification (GTDB taxonomy): domain Bacteria; phylum Bacteroidota; class Rhodothermia; order Rhodothermales; family Bin80. The sequence continues at coordinate 5,397,432 of OY760427.1, read as the reverse complement.
TGGGTCCAGTGTGCGCAGTCCGCCGGACTCAGAGCCGGCGGGTGTTAAGAACCGTCCAGATTCCTCGATAGCAATCTGCAACGGTCGAAGCATGATTTCACTCTCCTGCGCCTCCGTACTGACAGGTGGTTGAGCTTCAAACGGGCGCACCGTTGCAATTGCCACCAGAGCCGCAAGCAGAATCAGGACGACATCTACCAGTGTCTCATCCACGGTCTTAAAGTTGTGTTATCTGTCTTCTGCATCCCACCAGCCGCGGAATATCTGAAAAAATACGGTTGCCTCAGAGCCACGGGGAGAAAAATCTTCTGTTTCCACTAGGACCACGAGTCCTTCCTCATCCCTGCGAGCGGTGCCTTTTTGAAAATAATTCGCACGGCCGCGCGTACCCGGGTCCACGAAATAGTAGACCGTATCGCCGTCCAGAAGCGCAACGTGCAAGGAACGGCTGCTTGGAGCGTACATCAACTGCATCCCGAAAGACTGTCCGGCCACAATGATACGCTCCTTAGCCGTCATATTGTCGGGGGTGTAGCGAAAATGAGCCCGGATTCCAGGGTCTATCGGTGATTGTCTGAACTTAAGCCAGTCAATGATCTGAGGTGTTGGGACCTCCATTTCAACCTCCCGCGGCTTTAAAACGGGAATTCCTTTGTCGGTGCCTACCAAATCCGTCCCACCAACCACACGACCTGTTCCGATTACTCCGTCTCCTATCCCCAAACCTGTTGCGCCAGGGCCATCACCCCCCAAAAGCGATCCTGTAGTGCTCCCCCGTGCGACCAGACTCGGGTTCAGTACTCGGGTGGGCCTACCTTGAGCATTTTCGCGCGTTACGAGACCAGAGGTTAAGTCAAGGCCCCCGCCGCCGAATGCGCCCAACGCGTCCGACACATCTACGTCTAACTCTCCATCAACCAGTTCTGTCACCCCGCCTGTGCGGGAGGTCATCTCGGCTGTTATATCACCGAGCGGAGCTGCCGCGTTCCCGTCGAATACTGCCATAAATGAGGCAATATCCGGTGAGTCTCCCTGTCCTTCAAGTTCCTCTACCGGTTCTGCCAACAACTGCTCGGTTTCCTCCACAATCTCCTCCACTTCGTCCTCCATAGCTGCAGTATCGTCGCGCTGAAACACCGTGTGCTCAAGCAGGAGAACCTCTATAGCCTGCTCGGCAAATTCCTGACTTGGCAGAGGAATCACTGAAAACGCCATCAGCAACAGCGTTGAAAACACAAGGAACACCATCCACGTGAGACCACGCCCCTGTTTACCATCATAGTCCGCCAGTACCGTTCCCACTATCTATGTAGAACTGTTGGTGCACACAATTTGCCTTGGCCAAGAAAAATACACTTTCTCCCGGCGTGGTGCCGTCCATTCCTTGCATTCCCCCACACTTTGGGCCTTGAAAGCATGTACATTCTCCCAAGGCGTTCCTGCCTAAGCTCCAATTCTTCGCCTGATCGTATTGTGCGGGAATGCTGTCTCCGGTTGAACGCAAACAGCATTCAACTTATTGTTCGTTCTCCACTGGTGAATTATCCCGCGGGCCTTGTATTCTGATGCTGCCGATGTGTTCTTCATCACGCGATTCAGCTCCGTACTGTGCAGGACCAACTTCTGGTGACGCATGTGTCAAGAATATTGACCAGTTGCTGAACAGAGGCAACCCCGCGGGGATTCAAGACAAATACTGATCTTGCTGAACGCGCAATCAGCGCGTTCATGCATGCAATCAGCGCTTCGGATCCCGCATAAGTACAGAGGACAGCCTGTTGCTCAACGAGCACAACCGTGAAACGGACTTCTCCGTCAAAGGTAACCTCGTAGACAGAACGGTCTTCTTCTGATACAGGAGCCTCCGATTCGTCGGCGGAAGGCAAGGCGACATTTTCTATTGGCGTCGTGTCCGTAAGGATCAGGAAGCCCACCAGAAGAATGAATCCCAAGTCTATAAAGACCATTAAGTCCTGCCTATCGTCGGCCATGGTGTTCTATTCGCATACTCGGGAAGATACTTCGGCGCCGGTGGTGGAGGCCTGTACCACTACGCACCCGTCCACATCTAGGTAGGAATGAATCTGAGGCTGTTTGTGGACCACCAGAATCAGGGGGTCTTGGTCCGGTTGTACACACTGGGTCGACTCTGGGACAAACTGCCACAGGTCTTCTTCGTATCCCCAAAAGCTCACCCGTAGATCGTCGCCGACTTGGTCAATGTAGCCCTGAAAATTACCTGCGGGATAATAAACCAGCAACGATCTCAAAAGTGCCCCGGCAAGTGCTTTCTTGGGGTCTGCCTCTTCCTCCGCTTCATCAGCGATGATCTTGCTCATCTGTCGGACTGTAGAGAGGTTGTAATCTGTCCGCAAGTTCTGTTCTGACAGTACATTTATCATCGCAGTCGGAATGTATTCACCCAGCTGAAAATATTCCTGACTGGGATACAGGATCAGCACGTCATTTGTACCAAACCCATCACGAGTCACATCCAGGAATGCTCCGGAGGTGTAGTTATCGCTACTTGGCTGGATGAATTGGCTTGAGAGAAAAGAGGACAGGAACTCAAGGTTGCTCACTTCGGCAACGGGTAGTACCCGCTGCGTGACCTCTGCCAGCTGACCGGAGACCGGGCAGACTGCAATCAGTGATAGTGCCAGCACCCATGCTCCGCCCTGAAGCATCCTTCCGCGCCTTTTTGCAGATGTTGTTACCACAGGTTCTCGCGTTAGCATAATTGATTTCTGCATCATATGGGTAGAACCTTTTCTGTCTTCGCCGAGTGCTGACCATTGGCGTACGCCGACAGATCCCCCTGCAGGCCGAAAATTGCATCTGCTACGATCATGAAATGTTGATTGCAGGGTGCATGTCCGTTTGGCGAAGCCATTGTCTAACGCTCTCCGGCAGAACATCTGCACTGCATCCATTTGAGATCAAAGTCACCCTTACTGCGGATTTGTAGGCAATACCACGGAATCCGGCCGTGGCCCGGCAGTTTCGGGCACAAAGTGCGCAACGATATACTGATCGGGGTTCCGCGTCAGGGGCACACGCACGCGGCTTCTGGTGTAGACTAATAAAGAACTGCGTCCAAGCAGCTCGCCGCGATCAGTTCTTAGTTCAATATTTCCCACAAATGGATTTCCATTTGTTTCAGCAACTAGTACGGCAGCAGGATTCTGCCCACGTGACACGGACTCCAGCCGAACATTGGCGAAGTTCGTACCTCCACCCGGCACATACACTGCGGGGATGCTGGTGGAGACGCGTGCTGTTCGCAGCATAGGGGCATCAGACGGCGCAAAGTTTGCGCGAGCAAACTGTCTTGGCCCCGATGTTACGGTCAGGAACGCAGCATACCCCCTATCTTCCAGTCTCCCACGGCTTGACTCGTCCAGTGCTACCCGCACCACGCGTTTCTCCCCTGGCAGGAGATTGAATACGTTCGGCTCCACTAATATGCGAGGCGACAAGTCCCCGACGGGGGCGCCTTCGGCTTCCAGCACCATTCCCTGTGTCAGGCTTCCGGGCTGAACCGCTGATTCAAGGTATCCGAAGGAAGGTTCGACCGTGACCTCAAGCGGGACCACAGAAGGATTGGCAATTTCAAGCACCCCGTCCATATTTCGCTCGCCGAGGGCGGCGACGAGTGGGTACACGCGAACCGCCTGTTCGGGCTCCAAGCCTGAAACAGGGTCAACGTTTTCAGTAAAGCGTCCGCCGCCGGTACCTAGGGACAGGACCCTGGTGGACGGGGCCACCGTCAAGGATACCGGGACCGAATATGCTTCATCAGTAATACCGTTCGTTAACAGGACCGTCACAGCACCCTCGTACTGTCCGGGTGCAGCGTTTTCAAGGTCAATCTCGCCGCCAATGCGTACCATATGGCACTCGGATGGTTGAAGCGTGGCCGGAATTCTTCGGGATGTCCATGTTTCGGGGGCCTGCCGTTCGCAGGTAGTGGAGTACGACCAGTTGGACTGAAGCGCCAACGTTGCCGCTTCGGGGTTGTCCATATGTTTAAGGACTGCATGTTCGACAACCTCCAGCTCAAAGGCAAGGCTGTCCTGCGCAGTAATCAGCATGCGCCCTGCCTGCCCGGCATTTCCGACAGGATTCCCATAGGCGCGCTCCGTCGCAGGATCCACACCTGCTATCTCTGATGATTCCGTTACCGTTCCGAAGTCAAGCGATGATGTGCTGACAGCGAACTGAAAAGCAAGGCCTGCATCGGGGTTGACCACCGTGACAGTGACTTCAGCGCTCGCGGGAATCGCCTGCGGCGCGGACACTTCAGCGACTAAGGGGAATTCCACGGACGCTTCTCGCTGCTCCGCGGGAACGCTGAACAATGGTGTACCGGTATTTGCCTCCGTCAGCATCCCGTCGGGTGTCCATGTCCATGATGGTTCTGTCACAAAGCTTGCATCGGACGACGACACCTCACAAAACAGGCGTCGTGGGGGATCCGCTACGTGGGTCGTCACTCTGCTCTCACATGTCAGCAACAGCCGCGGACGCTCCCTTACTTCGAATGTTACAAGTACCGGTTCGGAATCTATATAGAAGTGCAGCCCGCCGACCATCAATTCGTATTCATAGAACTCAACGCTGCCGGTGATGGTCTCCGGGACCCGAAATATGGGTGCGCTGCGACCATCAGGATGCGGTATCAAGCGGTCCTCGGTTCCCCCAACAGGCATCCAAGACCACTCGAACCCCTGTTCATCCCCCGCACCCTCCACGGTACAATCAAGTTCGATATCGGCGGCCCCTTCGTACACAAATGGCGGATCGGTACATCCTGCTGCCAACTGACCCAGGATTGTTTCCACGGTAATACGCAGCATACTCGGGCTGCTGGGATCATCCGCATTTTTCGCGGATGCGGAGACTTCATACACATACTCCTGTTCCAGCACGGCTAGTGCTGTCGGAACATCAAATACAGCGGTCCATTGGTTCTCCATGACCGCCGCATCGCGCAGTCGGGACTGGTCCGCGGCATCTACAGCCTGCCATGTCCATGTGTATTCACGATCCTCGTCCAGCTCGTTTCCGGCGGTACATCCGACTTGCAGCGGTGGATCGCCGATTCGAGCCAACGCTGGCGAGCAGTTAACTACGATATCGGGGCGTTCCTTAACCAGAATGCGAATTTCGGTGTAAGCATTTTCCTGTACGCCTGTCTCCGGATCCTTTACGGAGACTGCAACCGAATACCAGTATTCAATGCCCAATTCCCCTAAGTCCAGGTTCACGTTCTGGGGCGGGCTGAATGTGGCCCTTCCCGGCGAATCTTGGAATGTAAGTCGACGGCATGCTTCGGTCCGATTTGGATTGATGCATGACCAAGCCCAAGAATTACGATTGACCGCCCCTCCTGACGCAACACAGTTCAGGTCTATATCAGGGCCTCCCTCAAACACTTCAGTGCTTACCGGCGAACAGGTGAGATCCAGGGTTGATGTATCGGACCGCGCTGCGACCGCTGTAGGGGTACGCACTTCATCACTATCGCGGACGAACAGGGTCACGGTTCGCTGTATCAGTTGGCGTGACTCCTCGTCAATCGCTCTCACCAGCACGGTAAAGGACTGATCCTGGTCTACCGCCGGTGCTTCAATCACCGGCATAGTGTCGAACATGCCTCGAGGAAGATGCTCACTCCCCGACTGCGGAAGTAATTGATACCGCATTCCCGGGACCTCTTGGCATGGTAGCACGCGGCGTTCCTGCTCGTCCATCCGCATGTCCTCACACTTGAACACGGGGCCACTATTGGTCACGCGCAGATCTACCAGCTGCGTTGTAGCAACACCAGTGGCTACATCCTCAATGGTGATATCCAAACTTCGATCCTCAGCCACCCCCTCAATTACGGGTGCTGTCACGACATATTCAATATTGCCTGCTTCCAGCATCGTAGTCTGGTGATAGGGGGGCCAGTCGAATGTCGCTGTGTATTGGAGCAAGGAAGTACTGCCGCTACGGCCCTCACAAGCGATTACGGCTGTCTCACCGCTCTCAATCGTCATGGCAGGATCGCAGCGCAGGACGGGTGCACCAGCCGTCCTCTTGATGGCCGCAAGCTCTGATGAAAATGCCTGCCCGGGATGGCGATCAATACCTAGCTGCGGCCTGTCCTGTACCAACGGTTCACGCACAAGCGGGCACCATGATTGCGCCGCGCCATCATCAAGTAGGTTGTGTTCTTCCTCACACGATTGCTTAAGTCCCGAGTATACCACCACCGTAACGGTATCACGCCCCAACTCCTTGCCGTCAGCATCCAGGCGTATAAGGTAATAGGTGAGCGTCCCTACCCCGGCATATTCAAGAGGTATGCGAATGCGTGCTGCGGGATCAGACGGATCAGAGAGGAATGTAAGTGTTTCTACGCGATCGCTTTGCCACAGGTACGTATGAGCGGGATTATGTGCACACGAGATGGGCATTGACTCGCCGGCCATGATGCTGATATCACATACCCGCGCTACCTGACCTAGTGCCGCATTGTAGGCTAAAACAAACCCCGCGCACAACGCAACCACGACCATTCTGCAAAGCACCATCAACGTTGTTCCTCTCCAGATTTCCGTTTTCTGCTTCCGTCCCAATATCAAGGGTAAGATAATAACTACAAGATTAGCAAGGAGAGCCACATGTAATCCCGTGCAGGGAAGGTTCTGACCTGTTCGGCAGGCGCCAGATGTCCGCCTCCCGATCCAAAACACAGATCACCCGCGTCTTGCGTGGCAGAGTCTCCGCCGTCTCCTCAATGTTATGAAGACGATCTATCCATTGCTGCGTCCCGCCAGCATGCTCCCCCCAGACTTCCGATACGCAAGTCGCAGCACTCCCTTGCTTCTCGGGCGCGTACTGAAGCTGATGTCCGTCCTGCACGCAAACACTGTGTCTTGCTTACGCATCCGCTAAATCGTACACTGACAATGCGGCGCGAATATGTTCTGAGGATTGTTCCATACCGAATCGCCGTCTCAAGAAAACGATAATACCCCAATACTGCCGCTGGATCACGCTGCGGTGCTGTACTCGGTGGACGACCTATAGATGCTCCCAACATTCTGCAATACTCATGTCGTACTCTGTTCGGGTCTAAGAGTGCTGTTTCGGTACCTGCAGGACTGATTGTGCGTTGTTCATGCGTAGGAACGACCATGAGAGGGGCTGAAAACACCAGTGTAGGGTATCCGTCCGGTGAAGTACATTATAACCGAGGGTATTTACTCTCTCAATTAGAGTAAGTTAGAGCGCGGTTCGAAGGTTTATAGGCTAGCGCTACCGTTCAACCGGTACCCCTACTTGACTTTGCAATTCATGCCGCTTAGATTGGCGGCATGGTGGTTCAACATCAGATTCTGAGGACACTGCGTGCCGCTCCATGTGAGTTGACAGAGGTCATGGAGCAGCATCCTGACGATGGTCGTACAGCGATAAGTCGCCGTGTGAGTGAAGCGTTTGGCTTTTATGATGCCTTAGGGCGTGTGCAGCACAGCAGTTGTTTGCAGGCGCTCAAGACACTCGAAGCCGAGGGTGCGCTGTCCTTGCCTGCACCGAAGCGCGTGGTCCGAAGCACAGTGCCTCGTTTGTTGGACGAACCGGTACCTGCGCCTGTTGGAGTGCCGACATTGCTCAAGGATGTGCGCGGCCTGGAGTTGGAATTGGTAGAAGATGCCGGGCAGCGTGCGATCTGGAATACGCTTGTGGAGGCCGAGCATCCGATGTGTGCGCCACGGTTTGTCGGACGGCAGTTGCGCTATCTTGTCGGGAGCGAGCATGGCTACATCGGAGCGATAGGCTTTGCGGCTGCGGCGCTGTATCTGAAGGCGCGCGACAGATGGATGGCGTGGTCGGACGAGCAGCGTGAGGACTACCGGGACCATGTCGTGGGTTTGAATCGGTTCCTGATTCGCTCCATGGTGCGGATCAGGAACCTTGCCAGCCATACACTGGGGAAGGTATTGCGTCGTTTTCCGGAGGATTTTGAGAACCGTTACGGGTATGTGCCGTGGGTGATAGAGACCTTTGTGGGCCCCGAGCATCGCGGCACGTGTTTTCGGGCTGCGGGGTTTCAGTGTGTGGGGAAAACCAAGGGGCGTGAGCGTCATGCTCCTGGTAATGCATGCACCAAAGAGAAGAAGGCGGTTTTCGTGTATGATCTGGGTGGTGATTGGAGGCAGGAGCTTGGAGTGCCGGTTGTGGAGGCGTATCCCGAGCTGGAGGTGGGTGCGGGGCTGGCCCTGCCCTGTACCCATAAATCATCCATTACGGTTCGATTGTTCGTCAGGTATGGTCAAATATCGCTGGCATGGCTGTCGGAATATCTCGGGTATTTCGGCCTAACAGGTATGGTGTGTGACTTGAGGTGAATAATGCCATCCTCTCGTGCGGATACGCGATCTCTTCCTGCGCCGCTTCCCTTGGCGCTGCATTGCCTACATCCACGAACCCTCGGCTGCAGTCTCCTGGCGATACTTCTGCCTCCAGTAATTCAACGGTCCGTACGAGATGCCCTGCTCTGCGCAAGACGCCGCTGCGGACCGGGTCCTTTCGTTATACTGCTCTACCAGCGGAAACATCTCTTCCGCCGTACGTCTGGGCTGTACCAGGCGGGCGGTCCGGGGTCTGGGTTCTCACGTCTACGGGTAAGCTCTACAGAACCCGTCACCTAATCAAGATGCAAGTTCACCGCACGCTCACGCAGGTGTAGCCACTGGGGCATAGGCCCACATCAGGCAGGTTGATATGCCATTTATATGAACCCAGATGAATTCCCGTGCGAACATGCACTCAATTGTTCGTCTCTTACCTCGTATCCCAATGTCATTAGGTGTAACCTCTCTAGGCCACGCCACATGATCTGGTAACCCACTGGTCCATCACGAGTGCGGTTCTGATAGCCGCCGAGCACCGCTACGATCAGGATAGCAGCTCCCAAAGTACTGGGCTTCGGCAGCTTTACCCGTGCTGCATATCCATCCAAGAATCGCAGCTCCATCTCCGTGAAAAAGACATCCTCGTCCAGCTCCGGCACCTCCCGACCCAATTGCACCAAGGTCATGACGCGCCAGGATATCACACAATACATCGTTATTGCTCGCTGCAGACGCAACGAGGTACGCAGACCCAAACGCTCTACCTTGCACCCACTCTTGAGCACGCGGAAGAAGTCTTCCACCCGCCACCGCTTGAGATACATTGCTAACACCCGCCGTGCATCCGCTACGCTCCCTACCTCCAGGCTGGTCAATAGCATCCACTCCACCGGCAGCGCATCCCCCGGAGGCTCCACCTCCAACACATGCACCCCGTACATCACCACCGGCTCCTCCTCGTTCTTCGGATCCGGCAACAAGAACCTCCCGTAGCGTACCTCCGCATTGACCATCCGGTAACTGCGACCCTTCCGTGCCTGCTTGCGCGCCTGCTTCTTGCGCGCCGTCACCCGCTGTATCTCTATCTCCACATTCCCCGGAGCCTTACCACTGCGCATTACCGCAAACAGCTTGCGATCATGCTTCGCTCGTATCAATACCTCCGCCTTACCCTGTCTGCGCTGCTCGGCAAACATAGCAAAGCTGTCCGCCTCCCGGTCCGCAACACAGATCACCTGCGTCTCGCCGGACAGCTCCTCCTCCGCCTCGCATATATCCTTGAACCCGTCTATCCACTGCTGCGTCCGCGGAGCATGCGGACCCTCCTCCGGATCCTTGAAGCTGCCACGCAACACCCCCAACGTCAATCCATCCTCCGTCATCACCAGCGTCGCATGCAACGGCAACCCCAGCGTCTTCGCCGTCGTCTGATTACTCCCTATTACCTCCAAATCCGTACACGCCGGCCGCGTACTGTACCGCAACTTCGTCGTGTCCTGGATGCATAACACGGTCTCCTGACTACGCATGCGCTCTATCGTACGCCCACGATGCGGCGCCAATATGTTCTCCGGCGTTACCGTTTTGTCCTTCTTGCTCTCCAATAACCGGTAATGCCCCTTCACCGCCGCGCGGTCCGCATCCGTATGCGCGGTAATGCTGTGGCCTATCACATCGGCCAACATGGACGTACTCTTTACCAGTTGCACAGACAACCGCCTGTCTCCCAATGGCGCTCCGCCAAACTCCGTTTCGGCCCACTGCGCACTGTCAATCCCCTCGTGCGGATCCCTCACCGGACGCAACTCCTCCTCCGGTTCCCCCAAGGTCCCGCGCCATTCTTTGTCCAACTCGTATACATACAGCCCCTTGGGATCCTCTTCCTTTGCCTCCTTGTGCCGCTTTCCGCCTGCGGTATGGCCGATCAATACAAAATTGTTCACCTCAAAACACGCTCCTTCCCCTTGGGGATCCACATACGTTTCGACAACCCAGGGACGGTAACAGTACCGTGCCTGAAAATCATCCGCCAACCGTCTCAATACGTTACCCAGTACATGGCTGGCCAAATCCTGACACTGCCCCCGTATCAGAAAACGACTCAAACACACCACACGGTGCAAATGCGCCTTGCGCTGCTCATCACTCCACGCCATCCAGTGCTCTCTGGGCGCCAGGCACAACGCCGCCGCCGAAAATCCCACCGCTCCCAGGTAACCATGGGCACTGCCTATCAGATAGCGTACCTGCGCTCCCACAAATGTGGTCGTACGCCTCGGATGCTCAAAGTGCAGCAACGTGTTCCACACCATACGCTGCTCGTCCGTCTCAACCAACTCAATCGTCAACCCCCGGACACCGTGTACCGTGTCCGGTAACGCTATCGGATCCGGTACCCGCTCCTCGCGCCTACGCGGTTCCGCCTTAGCCGCATTACAATTCTCGGGCTTGGGCAACACCATCCTCCCCCGGGCCTCCAACTTCGATAAAGCCTGCGCACAGTTGCTCACCTGCGGTTCGCCCCGTGCATCAACAAACCCGAACTCTTCACAGACAGCGCGCGCTATCTGCGTGCGAAACCGCCAACGATCGTCGGCAAGAACCCTGTCCAAACGCTCTCCATTGCAGGGAGCGGTGAGCGTTCGTAAGACTTGACTTCGTTGAAACACGCCGCAACATAAAAAACAAGTAGCGAAAGGCCAAGCACCTGAAGTGGTAGGATGGCAGTGGAAGCGGCGCAGGAAGAGATCGCGTATCCGCACGAGAGGACGGCATTATTCACCTCAAGTCACACACCATACCTGTCAGGTCGAAATACCCGAGATATTCCGACAGCCATGCCAGCGAGAGTTGACCAGAACTGACGAACAATCGAACCGTGATGGATGATTTATGGGGGAAGGGCAGAGCAAGCCGCATTCAGCTCCCCGAAGTGCTTTTATGTATCTTGGAGACTACTCCACCATTTTGCTGCCGTACACCTGATGGGTAGCGTCATGAATGTTCGGTATGCACTCTTGAGCGCTGGAATCATGTGTCTTACTGCACTCGTACCGGCGGCGGCCCAAGATTCCACTCGCTACTACGTTGGCGCGAACCCCGGCAGGATCTTTTCGCCAGGAGTGGCGATGAACGGCATCAGCAATGACCGCCCAAGCATCTGCGACGAGTTTATAAATCCGCTCTTCAGCTTGATACCCGGATGTGATGCTTCGGTCCGAGGCGTCGGAGATGACTGGATGGTGCCCTATGATGGTGCAAGCGGATACGAGGCCAGCGTCGTAGTCGGCTACCAGTTACACCGGATGTTCCGTGTAGAGGCAGAATACTATACGCGGACCTCTGAGTATGGGCAGCGGTCCGATGTGCTGACCGCCCAAGGAGTAGATCAGTCTATGTTGAATGAGGAGATTGCCCAAGCGCGGGAATGGCTGGGTACGGTATCGTCCCAAGGACTAATGGCGAATGTCTACTTTGATGTGGAGAATCTTAGCAACCGGGTTACACCTTTCTTGGGCCTTGGGTTTGGAGTCAGCAGGATCCGGGCAGACTACGGCTCCGTACGGGTTCTCATTTCAGATCCGAATGCGATTGTCACGGGCAGGGATCAGTCGAATGCGGATGAGATAGCCAACAACCTTGCGAGCACTACGAGCTCGGGGTATGACACGATAGGGGACACGCAGGCTAGCGTCCAAATGCTCTTGGGAGTCGAGATTCCCGTCAGGAAGTCTTTATCCGCCAATTTCCGAGCACGCTGGATGATTGTATCGGACTTTGAGGGCACCATTGTTTGGGATCCGCTGCGGAGCCATATACCGAATCTCAGGCGCGATAGCAGTGAGCCCGTAGCCGGAACGATGTCAACAAACGACTTTACCTACCTAGGGCTCAGCGTCGGACTCCATCACCATTTTTAGCGGAGGCTGCCCGGCAACGCACGGCGAACCATTCGTGGTACGCCGCTGATCTCGGGTCAGCGGCATGTGATGCCGCTACAATGTTCATGTCGTCACCGATTTGGGTCTAAAAGCGCGGTGTTGGTATTCTGGAAATTGATTATTCGGTGTTAATGTATAGGGGCACCGATTGGTAAGTTTAGGGAGTTATATGGCTGACGGCCACGCGTTTTCGCAGGCGTTACTTTCTTGTGCTTTGGTGGTGTGGACATGATGGCTTTCGCCAGTTCTTCCAATGTGGTAGGGAAGGATTGTTGGATATTGAGAATGTCGTTTGTTACGGGGCGGCCGGGGCGTTTCGTTTCCTGAATCTTGTTACCGGGCTTCGGGGATTTATCTATGCGCATGGCGTTATAGGCTATAGAGTAGCACTAATCCATTGGGGCAGAATACCGAAATGATTTCATGGCGGACATTTGCTTAGAGCATTTAGGAGGCTGCATACATTGCCATCCAGTTTTCGCGACAGTCGATCAATTTCAGGACCGATTCCTTAGCTTGTGTCCTCCCTTATTCATAAGGGAGGTTCACCACATTCTGCACCCCCTCGCGAATCCGCCCCAACAATGCCACCGTCTCACCGCATATGGTGCTAAGCGGCAGAAAGATAGTGCGCTTATAATACCCGTTCCCCTTGCTGTCCTGCTGCTTACCATGGATGTCTACCGGTAAGCGTCCGCATTGAGGACCATCTCAGGGCGGCGCTTCCCGTCACCACGCCGCAGCAGGTGCTCCATGGCGAATGTCTCTACAAAACGGCGCAACATTCTCTCGCCGGGCCAACATACGCACCAAACGAGCATGGTCGGCTGGGATGCCAGGGACCTATCGTCCTGTAATGCCTCCATACCCCTTTTGGAAGAAGTGGCCACGCGCATGGCGGGGTCCCTTCGAAGCTTGTCCGCATCTGACTGACGGCCCCACCCCTGCACATGTTGCAGCAGGTACTGCCGCACTAACTCCTCAAGGCTATGCGTAATCCGAGCTTGGGACCGATTGTCCTTAAGCACGGAAGCGAGTCGGCATGCCAAGGTGCTGATCACCATGAGCAGGCGCATAGGAATGACGCCCGCATCCGATGTTAGATTAGTGTTTGCCAGAAAAGTATGGTCTTGCGAGCGACTCTTGGCTGAGTGGGGGGCTGGAATTCGAATTGGGGATCGGAATGACAAGTCAGCAAGGATTTTTCGACGGTAACGGTGCCGACTTTGTCCGCTCACGCCGGCAATCCTAGGGTTTTGACGTTGATCAGACGTGTTTTTGTCGTCCATCAGCGAGGCATGAACATACGTTGGCCTCTCGCCCTTGCAGGCTACCTTGATTCTGTGCTGAAGACGCTCGCGCGAGTACCTACGCCGCGCGCTTGCGGGCCTGCTCGCACCGCCTTCGTCGCTCCTCGCTCCGCTTCACTATCTGTCCGATACGGTGCACATTTGCCGCTACCACTACCAGCGCCACCGTTCGAACAAAGCCTTCCTTGCCACGGGTCCGTATCAAACCCAGGCCCCGATGATTCAAATTGTTGATCGCCGACTCCACTGCCGGATGCTGACGACGACCCTCCACAAACTTCGGATCGGATTCCCTCTCCTTGTCCGCTTTGCTCAACTTACCCCTCTTCGGCATGATCACCGTGTCCAACACCGGCTCCAGCGCCTTACGGTTCTTTACCGATGAGTACCCCTTATCCATGCTGCACGATGTGATCGCCGGATACCGATCCTTCGCTTCCTTCATAAACCCCACAATCATATCCGAATCCACCCCTTCGTGCAGTATCTGATGCCACAATATCAACTGATGCTGATCCTCCAGCACGCATACCGGCAGACCCAACTCCGCAATCACCCCCGCCTTCCCCTTGGTGATCCAACGAGTATGCGGCTCATGTATCGAAAATACCTTCTCATCATGCGGAATCACCTCCCCCTTCAATAGACGCCTATCTACTTGATCTATCTGCCTTTGTGCATCTGCCAAGTACCGCAACACCTCCTCAAGATCCGCGTCTTTCTCCTTCAACACGCTGACACTGCTCTCCGCACGCTCAATCAGAACACGACACATCTTCACATACTTTCTCACCTTCGACTCATCACGCCACTGACGGTGCGTACGCACCCGGTTGAAGGCCTTCTTCAAGGTACGACTCCAGTACACAGCCTTGCGCCAGCCCGCAAGGCTGTGCGCCTCACATGCGCAATGCAACTCCCGAATCAGGCACCGCATCGATTCCCACAACAAACGAACATCCGTAGGCCACTCCACATTCGCTTTGGCCACCGCCGAATCAACCCGGCAAAGAAGCGGCTCCTCTGGCTCCTGTTCTACCAATCGGTGACCGCAAGCCACCACCGCATCGTTGATCTGCTTCAGGATGTCCGCTGTTAGCAGGCTCACGTTATCAATAACGGTCTGCAGCTGATAGACAGGCTCGTCCCAGAAATTCGTATGCCCCAGCATCTGGCGCACCTCCAAATGATTGGCGGCCAGGCTCCTCAAACGATCAAAGTCGCAGTTGAGGGCCTGCTTCAATACCCCCAAGACAAAGACGCGCCAAAGTGCCATCCCCGGACGACCACGCTGCAAATCAATATTCGGAAGCAACTGCTTCTCCAGGATCTCAAAGATCTTCTGCCGAGCCGTTGGGTCGCAATACAGGTGCTGCAGACCTTTTAGCACTGCCGGTATATCGTCCCGGTCTTTGGGGTGGAAGGTCATCTCTTCAATGGGGACCTGCCCGAGCTTAAACTGTGTATCCTCTACAATCCGCATGGTAGTAATCGTATGAATAATCGGCCCCAAGGGGCCTTATATCGATGAAAACGCCCGAAACAGAAGGATTTGGCCAAACATTCGTTAGAGACACGCTGGCTGAATAATCTGCAATGTGCAAATACGGTATGGCTCATATCCATCTGTAACCGTAACGCTTACAGATGGATAGAACGAGTATCAAACGGCCTTGTTTCGCCGTTTTTCAGCCCTCCTACCTTTTTCTGGCAAACACTAGATTATCGGTCTTGGAGCGTACAACTTTAACGGATTTATTGAACTGGCAAGCGAACAGAAGGTTGGACTTGGGATCTGGGATCTGGGATCGGGCGTGTTACAGGGTGAATGGGTATTGGGGTTTCTGAACGTTTGAGCGTCGCACAGGATCCCATTCAAACCGTGTATAGTCAACATATTACACCATAATATTAAACGACGATTCTCCGCCACTTAACTCCCTTATGAATAAGGGAGGATATGGGTCTCTTTATGCTGGAGAGCCAATCAGGACCCTTTACAATGCTCTTCTACTCAAGTACTTACACCAAAACACTAAACGCCAAGTCCTCATCGCTGTACATCCTTGCGAACATGGCTGGATGCTGGGGCGATCGCGCCCAGCATGTCCTCAACAGAGGTGAATTTTACCCTCGGACGACCTGCAGCAGCTCCCCGTTCCTCTTCAATAGCATTCAGGTGTTCCCACGCTGACCAAGACACAACATCCGGCTGATGCTCGGCGATAGTACGTTCGGCCCCCTCAATGCTAGGGTCTGCCGGCTCCAGATGCCGCTTAGCCATCAGATCGTCGACCATCTGACGGACGGTCTCTAATGCATCCGCCTTGTTCGTGCCGATTACGCCGGTCGGTCCACGCTTTATCCACCCGGCCACATAGATCCCCCGCATCAATGTGTTTGAGGAGGGATTCAGGACGCGGCCGCTGGTATTTGGAACAATGCCCCGGGAAGTGTCAAACGGTAACCCGTCCAAGGGGACACCGCGGTACCCTACAGACCTGAATACCACACTCGCAGGCAGCTCCTCGTATTCGCCCTTGGGCTCGCAGCGGATACGAGCGTCATCTGCCACAAATAGCTTGTTCTTCGCCAGCCTGAGTCCCCCGACATTTCCCGTACCATCGTCGTAAAACAGGACAGGAGATACCTTGAACCGGATGGTAAGGAGTTGGCTGTTCTCCTTACGGGGCCGCCTAGAAAAATCTTTGATCATAGCAAGCTTCCTAGTGGTCGCCCGATCAAGCGGATCCGCAATGGTCACGGCATCCGGCTCTGCCTCTGAAGGAGGGACATGAATGTCCGCCCCAATGAGTTCGCCCAGCTCCTTGGCCTCTGGATTGGTGAAGGCCGCCTGCCCCGGACCGCGTCGCCCCAGCATGTACACATTGCGGATCCTGCTACGGGACAACGCCTCCAGCGCGTAGTCGGCGATGTCCGTCCGGGCTAGTTCCTCGGTAGTTCTGCACAGAATCCGACAGACATCTACTGCCACATTTCCCACGCCAATTACTGCAACTTTTTCTTGGGAAAGATCAAATTCCAAGTCGCGATATGCGGGGTGGCCATTGTACCATGCCACAAAATCTGTGGCCGAATAGCTGCGCCCAAGGTTCTCACCTGGAATCCCCAACCTCCGGTCTATCTGCGCCCCGGTAGTAAAGCAGACAGCATGGTAGTGGATTTGAAGATCTGCGAGAATCAAATGGCGGCCGTACTCCACGTTTCCCATGAAGCGAAAGTATGGACTTCGCGCTGTCTTGTCGTACACGCGCGTGACCCTCTTTATCTTCTGGTGGTCGGGAGCCACTCCGCTCCGTACGAGCCCAAACGGTGTGGGCAGCACATCGAACATATCCACTGATACGGCGAGATCCTTACGCTTCAGCAGATGCCCCGCAGTATAAAAGCCCGCGGGGCCCGCACCAACAATGGCAATTCGGAAGTGAGGGTCTGTCACGACAAATGCATTAGCTTGGGGAATTATATACGTGAGTGACCAACTGTACACAGTGAGGCACTTGTATCAATTTCACGGGTCATAGGGGTCGGTAACCCGAACGCCCCTCGCCGTGCAGAAGCCCCAATCCCGGAGGCCAGTATGATTGCAGCCGCATTTAGGTCTGCATGATCCGCATGGCCACAGGACATACACGTGAATGTGCTCCGTGTCTTACGGTTACTCGCTTCTGTGTGTCCACACACAGAACACCGCTGACTGCTATAGGCAGCGGTAACCTTTATCACCTTGCGGCACTTATAGCCCAGCATCTGATCCAGCTGGCCCCAACCTGTTCGCAGTATCTCACGGTTGAGGCCAGACTTCTGTTTGACGTTTGCGCCAAAGCTCTCCATCGTCCCCTTAGCTGAACGTGTCATCGCTTTGATCTTCAGGTCCTCCAGTATCACCGTTGAGGAGCATTTGGCAATACTGCGACTTACCTGGTGGTTCGCATTCTTGAGGATGGTAGCACGCTTGCGCTGTATGCGGGCGATTCTATGCTTCCGCCTGTTACGACGGTTGGAGCCTTTCTTCTGTCTCGCCAGTTTTCGCTGATGCCGCTTCAACTTGGCATCAAGACGCTTCGTATCCGGTTGTCTGATAATGCTTGTATCGCCCTCTGTGGAGACCATAGCAACCTGCCCGCAATTACGGTCAATGCCTACAGCACCGCCGGTATCCTCTATTACAGGTGCCTCCATCCTGTAGCAGATGACAGCATACCATTTGCCGGCGTTCTTCTTTACCGTGGCTTTGACGGGTATACCATCAGGGTACGGGTTGCCTCCCCGCCTGCGGAGCGCTGTATATCCCACTTTCGGGATATACAGCTTGCCATCCCGAACCCTTACGTTATCCGGGATCGTGAACGAAGGCGTACTACGCACGTCTGGAATGGAATCTCGGTCTTCTCTTACCCTCCTTGAAGAATGCCTTCCATGCATCCGCCTGATATTTCAATGTGTATCTAACGACAATGTGTATCTAACGACACCCAAGGAGTATTCAGGTAGCCACTCGACCGTGCGGCGCAGCGCCGTGAACCGCTTCCCCAGCGAGAAGAAGCGTACCGAGGGCGGCTTCTCTCCAGCCTCTTTGGCTTTCTTGTACGCCTCGCTCTGCTCTGCGAGGATGGTATTCCACACAAACCTACACGCACCCGCTAATCCAGCAAGTTGCTTGGCTTTACTCCGACTTCCGGGCAATAGCCTGTATGTGATATTGCGGTATGCACTAACCGTTTCGGGCATGGCACTGTGGTATATAACTCCCTAATATATGGTAATTATATAGCATGAGTACTCGCGTGTTGAGTTATTTGAAATAATTGCAGTCTTTCGTGAAAAGCGGGAATCGATTATGAACAACTGGCGAAAGCCATCCTGTCTGCACCACCAAAGCACAAAAAGTAACTCCTGCGAAAACGCGTGGCACTCAGCCATATAACTCCCTTTGCTTGCTCCAAGCGGTCGGCAAGACACCCCAAAATATGCTTTCCCTGTGCGCGGTGCAAATTCTGGCATCGGGACAAACCAAGCCAGCCTTAGATACCTGATGTTTGCTTCGCAGGGACATAGGATGTCAACAAGAGACGTATTCATGCAGGATAGGGAAACCAGATATCTTCAGAAGGACAGCCCCCTGCAGGCAAAATATTGAGAACGCAACCATACGCATGACGTGCCGATGCCTTCACACCGGCTTCACTCTATCTGGACTGGCCGTCATGGTGCTACTGCTGTTCGGCTGCCGCTCTCTCAAGCAGGCGCTCCAAAATCGTCCGTGCACATACGGAGCGTTTGATGTTGTGCAGATTGACCTGACTCGCCACAGGCTGGAGCATTTTTGGAAGGATGCTGATGGCAATCCCCTGCGCACCTTGGAACAGACCAGTGCCTTGATTGAGTCCCGTGGCGACAGTATTGTTGCCTTGACAAATGCGGGAATCTATACCGCAGAGCTGGCGCCCTTGGGTCTACTTGTTCAAAAC
Organism: Rhodothermales bacterium; assembly: GCA_963663495.1. Lineage (GTDB taxonomy): Bacteria > Bacteroidota > Rhodothermia > Rhodothermales > Bin80. Next base: position 5,378,281 of record OY760427.1, on the reverse strand, counting down.
GGTGATGAATTGCGTCCGCTAAACCTGCGAGACGGATACGGAAATTTCTATCTCAGGCCCAATGGGGTGTTCTATCTCTCTGACGGGCGCGCTGAAATCCGTCGATCGGAGGTGTTTTCAGACTTGCGTGCCAGCGTTTCTCTCGCTATACAATCCGGGCCACTTCTTGTGGAAGGAGGAAGGATACATCCTGCGTTTACACATGGGTCACACAACTGCAGACTTCGCAGTGGCATCGGCGTTCGCCCTGATGGCAAGATAACGCTGGTCATCTCTCGGGCAGGCGTGAATTTCTACGAATTCGCTCGGTATTTCAGGGACGAGCTTGGCTCCGACGATGCCTTGTACCTGGACGGTTCCATCTCTAGTCTGTATGCTCCGTCCACCGGTCGGAAGGACCAATCCCGCGCACGCTACGCAGGGATGCTGGCGGTGATTGCAAAGTATCCGTGATGCAACGCCTATGCGCAGTTTGGCTTAGAAGAGTAGCCAATCCCTTCGTCCATTCTCAGGTTGCAGGCCTGTTGCCCCGCCAGGATTCGAACCTGGAACCTCCTGGTCCAGAGCCAGGCGCTCTGCCAATTGAGCTACAGGGCAAAGGGTTCGCTGTCGTAATTAGATGCAATTAATTGGTTCCCGCTCGCAATATTCCCGCTCGTATCAGGAGCCCTCCGATCCGGTGCGTAACGTGCCATACGCACCTGCGCACGCTCTGCCAGCCCAACTGTGCAGGTCAACGCTTCCCTCGCGGGCGTGTACAAGGCCGACCGTTGTTCAAGACCGAGGGTCGTATATTGCGGCTCAGCCTGCTGTTTCTTGTAACCAACGCTTAATATATCCTGTCTGAAGGCATTCGATCTGACGCCGCTTAAGTGCTACCCCTTGCTGCTTCCATAATTGCGCCGGTAGCCGGAGCATCGCTGTATAGCTGGTTGCACAACCAACCGCGATACACGCGAATATTTGATGCGTTCATGTACGTCTGCATACCTGTGCTGGCGCTATGGCAGGTGGGTCACATGGCTGCCGAAGAAGCCGGTTGGATCGTCTTCGGTGTGATGGGGGTCGGGGCAGCAATCCCGGTAGCAGTCGAGCGTATATCCAATAATTTCTATGCGCACACCGACAACGTTGCACTGACGCTGGGAGTGTCGGGCCTGTTGGTACATGCCGCCTTGGAGGGCGCAGCGTTGGTTTCCGGCGGGACGGGCTTTCGCCTCGCTCTCATCGCCCATCGGCTCTTGGTCGGCCTCATGATTTGGTGGCTGCTCCGACCGAGACATGGACCCTTGATTGCCTCCCTTGGTATCCTGACCCTAGTCATCGCGACAGCTGCGGGGTATGCCGTTGGTAGCCACATGTTCGGTCATGGAGCAGGTTCAACCTTTTACCAGGCGTTTGTGGCCGGAATGCTTGTTCATGTCGTCTTCTGCCAATGCCGGGGCGATCATCAGCATTGACGGATTCCGGCCGCTGTTGTGTTTCGTTATTCCGGGCTTTCTTAACTTGCATTCTCGGGTAATGGCCCCGGGTGATCTTGCGTGCGTAGCCCTGAAAGCGGTCAACGACGCAAGAACCCTTGTACACTGGTATGCAGGTTCTTAATCACGAACGCTGGATGCGACGGTGTTTGGCTCTCGCCAAACAGGGCCGGGGTTTAGTGGCGCCCAACCCGATGGTAGGCGCGGTCCTGGTAGATCCCAGAGGCAATGTGTTAGGCGAGGGATTCCATGAACGGTACGGTGCATCGCATGCAGAAGTGAACGCCATTCGGCATGCTGAAGCCACATGCGGTGTAGGTACGCTGCAGAATGCCACGCTGTATATCAACTTGGAACCGTGCAATCACGAAGGCAATACTCCGCCGTGCGCGAGTCTCATTCTGTCCAAACACATTCGCCGCGTCGTCATCGGTATGGAGGACCCCAACCCTAGGGCAAGGGGCGGCATGGGCAGGCTGCGCGATCGCGGGGTAGAGGTTTGCAGTGGCATTTTGGAAGATGCGTGCAGACGGCTGAATGAAGCCTTTATCCATTGTGTCACGACCGGCAGGCCACTTATTTCAGCGAAGATTGCGCAAACGCTAGACGGCCGCGTTGCTGATGCCCGAGGCGCCTCGCATTGGGTGTCCGGTCTGGAAGCGCGAAAACGCGTGCACGAGTGGAGAGCCAGCCACCGCGGAGTCCTCGTTGGGGCAGGAACAGCGTTGCATGATGACCCTTCCCTGACTGTTCGGCATGTGGATGGAGTATCGCCGGCGCGCTATGTCCTGGATCGAAACGGACTCCTGCCAAGCTACCTCAAACTGTTTACCGACCACCACGCTTCGCGCACGGCAGCAATCGTGCGGCGCGGCGTTGTTCCGCAATATTCCAAAACCCTGACCCAAGCCGGCGGGCGTATTCTGGAAGTTCATGAGGTAAGCGGACACTTGGACTTAGCACAGGTATTGACGATCATTGGGACGGAGGACAAGATCCAATCGCTGCTCGTGGAGCCAGGACCCGGACTGCTTCGGGGACTGCTGTCAAAGGATCTTGTAGATCGTATGTATATTTTCCTGGCACCTAAGCTTCTTGGATCAGGTTTGCTCGCCGTTGACGATCTGCCTGCGAGGTCGCTGACGGACGCGATCACATTTGCCTCAGTGCGGTGGGAAACCGTTGGACAGGATATCCTGTTCTCGGGGCATCTACGCAAGCCCTGACTAACGTGTTTACCGGCATTGTAGAGGAAACCGGGCGGCTGGTTGCCGCGCACATGGACCGCGGTGCCCGCCTGATGCAGATTCGCGGGGATCGGCTTGCGCACACGGAGAATGGTTCCAGCATCGCAGTAAACGGGGTATGTCTCACCGCGGTCAATTGTGTGGACACCACAGTGGAGGTGGTTGCCGTGGAAGAAACGCTGCGCAAGACCACGCTTGGATCGCTAGTTATCGGTTCGCCTATCAATATTGAGCGGGCCATGCGTCTGAAACACCGACTTGCAGGTCACCTGGTCCTCGGGCACATAGACACGACCGCACCCATAATTCCTGTACGGAAGGAGGGAACCGAACGGTTGTTTGTGATACAACTCGCGGTTATGCACCTGCCCTACGTCATTCCTACAGGATCCATTACGCTTGACGGCATCAGTCTCACTGTGGCACGGATTGAAGGTACTCACCTAACGGTGGCTGTTATCCCTCACACGTTTGATCACACCGCATGTGCAACCTGGCAGGTGGGGGCCCGAGTCAATGTAGAATTTGATGTGGTGGGCAAGTATGTGGCGCGGCAGTTGGAACTCGGAGCTACTGCACGGTAATGGATTCTACATGGACATTCAACGCATGATTTATACGCAGGCCCGCAATGCCATCGGTCCGTAGTGCACTACGCTCATGGCTTGCTACCTCGTTCCCATTGACAAAGAATGTTACCATGTCGGCACCAATCTCAATCACCAGAACATTCTCTACCGAGCCCTCGGACTCCGATTCAAAGGTCACCATATGCTCCGTTGCCGTCCAGTCACGTATCACGGACGTAGAGGCACCCGTCCGGCTCTTAATCAGAAATTCTCCCGAGTTGCGCAGGAGAAAGTAGTCATACGCAAGGTCGTCGTTTTCAAGATTGGAAGCCCCGAAGAACATGCCGAACGCTTCACGCCGTTCACCAGGGTCAAACAAATGAATTTTGGTTTCCAGTCGGTACGATCCCGATGCGACAAGGTCTGGATGATATAGTATTGCCGCCGGTCCTGTCGTTATATGCCAACCGGGAGTCATGTTCACAAAGTAGATGTGCGACTCCTCCCGATCAGGACCGACAACCAAGTCCTCGAAGGGCCTGTCGGTGCGGACAAGCCAGCCGGAAGGGGTGGTTAGATTCTCATGTTCGGGATGACTGGGATCCGGTTGGGCCAAGAGCGAGACCGGAAGGGCAAGAATGGCGGAGAATGCAAAGTAGCGTAGCATAGTTGACCCTCTGAGGGATACACGAATATGTCACCGGAATGTACATGCTTTTCAAGTGCAAGTCACCACTTGCGAACATCAATCCATTCATTAGCGTTTCCCGGCACTTAGGCTGGGCATTCCAGTTTTGGATAGCCCGCACAAGTCGGTTATGATTAGTGATTAGTGACATTCCCGTATTAGGTGAGACCAGTGCACCGGTAGCCCACATGCAGGAGCGGGTTTACGTGGAGACATATGGCTGCCAGATGAACGTGTCGGATTCCGAGATCGTTGTTTCGTTGCTGCGTGACGCGGGATTTGGCCTTGCTCCCGATGCCGAAAGCGCGGATGTTGTGCTTATCAACACATGCGCCATCCGCGAGAATGCCGAGCAGCGCGTGCGACGCCGTCTGGTCCACCTCCGTGCGATCAAGCGCCGCCATCACGGACAGTACAGGATTGGCGTGCTGGGTTGTATGGCCGAACGACTGCGTCACAAGCTTCTTGAAGAGGAGCGACTCGTGGATGTTGTAGCGGGCCCGGATGCCTATCGTGATTTGCCTCGGCTCCTACGGACAGCAGCAGATTCCGGGCAGGCGGCTGTTAATGTGCACCTCTCTCGCGAAGAGACATACGCAGACGTTTCTCCAGTGCGCTATGCCTCCAATGGCATCTCCGCATTCGTGTCCATCATGCGGGGTTGCGACAACATGTGCTCGTTCTGTGTGGTACCGTTTACACGGGGTCGGGAGCGGAGCCGTCCCGTAGCCTCCATTTTGCGAGAGTGCTCGGAATTGATTGACGGAGGCTACCGGGAGGTCACCGTGTTGGGGCAGAACGTTAACTCGTATCAGGACGGCGCAGTAGATTTCGCGGAGCTGCTCCACCGTATCAGTCTGCTTAGCGACAGCCTGCGCGTCCGCTACTCTACCAGCCACCCCAAGGACTGCTCCCGGCGATTGCTGCATGTGCACCGGGAGTGTCCCAATGTGTGCAATTTCATCCATCTTCCGGTACAGCACGGCAATTCTGGCGTATTGGAACGTATGCGCCGCGGCTATACGGCGTCGGCGTACATGAAGCTCATTGAGCGAGCCCGAACCATCGTTCCCGGGATTTCGTTTTCAACTGACATCATCGCAGGCTTTTGCGGCGAAACAGAGGAGGAACACAGAGACACGCTGGCCCTTTTGCAGGAGGTACGCTACGACCACGCGTTTATGTTCATGTATTCGGAGCGCCCGGGAACGTACGCCGCCCGTAAGTTTGAGGACGACGTACCGGTCGAAGTCAAGAAGCGGCGCCTATCAGAAATCATTGAACTGCAAAGCAAGATCGCTCTGGATCGCAATAAGGCAGAAGTCGGGCGCACCCACACCGTGCTTGTGGAGGGGCCCAGCCGCCGCAGTCAGGACCAGTTGTGCGGGCGCACGGATACCAACAAGATGGTTGTTTTCCCACGCGGGAATGCACGTAAGGGACATTACGTCAACGTTCATGTAACCCACTGCACCTCTGCAACGTTGTTGGGGTCCATTACGGAAAGTGCAGTGGGTGTCAACTTATAGCGCATTAGGCACTTGCCTCAACTTGGAGTGTTAGTCGGTGTGCCTAGTCGGCCACTTCAACAACATTGTCTTGATGGACCGACAAGCCGTTCAGGATCGCTTTGGAATCATCGGTACTTCCCCGGCAATCCAGCATGTCCTGGACCGGGTTCGGCAGGTCGCCCGCACGGATATTACCGTACTGATTGAGGGCGAAAGCGGGGTAGGAAAGGAGCTTGTGGCGAACGCCATTCATGGTATCAGCTCCCGCAGGCACAAACCGCTAAAAATCATCAACACAGGTGCCATTCCGGAAGGGCTGATAGAGTCCGAGCTGTTTGGAGCGGAAAAGGGAGCCTTTACGGGCGCTACCGACCGTCGCAAAGGTTTGTTTGAGGATGCTCACGGCGGCACCGTCTTCCTTGACGAGATTGGCGAAATGCCCCCGGCTGCCCAAGTGCGTCTGCTCCGCGTCCTGGAAACCGGCACCTTCAATCGCGTTGGTTCGTCGACGCAAAGAAGCGCCGATGTACGGGTAGTGGCAGCCACAAACAAGGTTTTGGGAAGTGAGGTAAAGCAAGGCAACTTCCGGGAAGACTTGTACTACCGGCTCAGCACGGTAATTGTTAGTATTCCGCCGCTCCGGGAGCGCAAACGAGATATCCAGCCCATCTTCGACTCCTTTTTGTTCAGGCTTTCCCAGAAATATGGCACCGCGCGGCGCAAGCTCGCCCCGGATGCTGAGAGGCTCCTCATGGAATACCGGTGGCCGGGAAATGTCCGTGAGCTGCGCAATGTGGCCGAGCAGGTGATCGTTCTTGGCCGCCGTAGCGTCCTAAGCGCGAAAGATGTGCGCGGGTACCTGCGAGGTGTGTCCGCTTCAAAAGCGACAGCCATTGTGCCGCTGGCGCGCGGTGACTATGGTGAACGCGGCCCCCGACATGATAGAGAGTTGATATATCGTGCACTTCTGGAGATCCGCATTGGGCTGAGGGAGCTGAAGTCTGAAGTGGGGTCAATGGCAAGCCTGTTACGTCACGTCATGGTCAGGAGCGATAGTGCCGATTCGATGTCGGACATACCGTTGCTGTCGGCCGCAGGGAAACCATCGCAAATGATTGAGGACACCACGTATGAGATCGCTGCTCTGGAGCACGGCCCGGCGACCAAGCCGGACGCTAGCCCTGAGGCGCTTCCGACACTGAATGATGCCAGGCGTGCGTTAATTATTCAAGCTCTTCAGACCTACGAGGGCAACCGCAAGGAAGCTGCGAAATCTCTCGGGATCAGTGAACGTACACTGTACCGCCGTATCAAGGAACTGGACGTTAATTCATGAACCGGCGTTAATCGGCCTACACCCTAGAATGTCCCGGGCTGGCGTTCAGCCTAGGGCTTCATCCGTAATGTGACACTAGCTGGATCCTTTGTATGAAGTGAACTACTTCCGGATAGAAGATCTGACTGCCATTGCAACTTCGCTGCTTGACAGTCTTTATGAGGCGCCATTCCAATAGCGACCAAGCATCCGGTACAGCCGGTTGTAACAACCTGCCCTCACCCTGTCTGGCGGTGTCAGAATGGATTGCCACATGGAGGCGGACAGGAGCTACTACTCAGAGAGCTCTGCCCGCAATCAAGCCAGTATGTAAACGAGTGCATCAGTCTTGGGAGGGTAAGGGAATTCATGCGAAACCATCTGGACAAGCTGGAATGCCCGACAGAGACTCAAGGTCCTATAACACGACCACAGCAATCGCTTGTTTTTGGGAATTATATACGTGAGTGACCAACTGTACACAGTGAGGCACCAGTATCAATTTCACGGGTCATAGGGGTCGGTAACCCGAACGCCCCTCGCCGTGCAGCAGCCCCAATCCCGGAGGCCAGTATGTTTGCAGCCGCATTCAGATCTGCATGATCCGCATGGCCACAGGACATACACGTGAATTTGCTCCGTGTCTTACGGTTACTCGCTTCTGTGTGTGCCCACACACAGAACACCGCTGACTGCTATAGGCAGCGGTAACCTTTATCACCTTGCGGCACTTATAGCCCAGCATCTGATCCAGCTGGCCCCAACCTGTTCGCAGTATCTCACGGTTGAGGCCAGACTTCTGTTTGACGTTTGTGCCAAAGCTCTCCATCGTCCCCTTAGCTGAACGTGTCATCGCTTTGATCTTCAGGTCCTCCAGTATCACCGTTGAGGAGCAATTGGCAATACTGCGACTTACCTGGTGGTTCGCATTCTTGAGGACGTTAGCACGCTTGCGCTGTATGCGGGCGATTCTATGCTTCCGCCTGTTACGACGGTTGGAGCCTTTCTTCTGTCTCGCCAGTCTTCGCTGATACCGCTTCAACTTGGCATCAAGACGCTTCGTATCCGGTTGTCTGATAATGCTTGTATCGCCCTCTGTGGAGACCATAGCGACCTGCCCGCAATTACGGTCAATGCCTACAGCACCGCCGGTATCCTCTATTACAGGTGCCTCCATCTTGTAGCAGATGACAGCATACCCTTTGCCGGCGTTCTTCTTTACCGTGGCTTTGACGGGTATACCATCAGGGTACGGGTTGCCTCCCCGCCTGCGGAGCGCCATATATCCCACTTTCGGGATATACAGCTTGCCATCCCGAACCCTTACGTTATCCGGGATCGTGAACGAAGGCGTACTACCACGTCTGGAATGGAATCTCGGTCTTCTCTTGCCCTCTTTGAAGAATGTCTTCCATGCATCCGCCTGATATTTCAATGTGTATCTAACGACACCAAAGGAGTATTCAGGTAGCCACTCGACCGTGCGGCGCAGCGCCGTGAACCGCTTCCCCAGCGAGAAGAAGCGTACCGAGGGCGGCTTCTCTCCAGCCTCTTTCGCTTTCTTGTACGCCGCCGCTCTGCGAGGATGGCATTCCACACAAACCTACACGCACCCGCTAATTCAGCAAGGTGCTTGGCGTTACTCCGACTTCCGGGCTACAGCCTGTATGTGATATTGCGGTATGCACTAACCGTTTCGGGCATGGCACTGTGGTATATAACTCCCTAATAGATGGCAATTATATAGCATGAATACCCACATGTTGAGGTACTTGAAATAATTGCAGTTTGTTCGTGAAAAGCGGGAACCGATTATGAAAAACTGGTGAAAGCCATCCTGTCTGCACCACCAAAGCACAAAAAGTAACTCCTGCGAAAACGCGCGGCACTCAGCCATATAACTCGCTTGTTTTTCGTGCGCCGTGGAAAGGCGTTGCTCTATGGCGGGTGCGAATCCCGCCCAACAACAGTCGCTCCGGTTGGTAGCGGCTGCAGCGTATTACGGAGGCTGTGTCGGGTGGTACCTATTCACTGGTAGGCGGAATTCTTGCGAGCATGGGACAAGACCGTTGGCACTTTGGAATAGGAGATGACTTGTCGTGCCCAATTCGGTAGGATCTTATGTACAAGCTAAATGTCCCAACGGTCGCTGGACGTTTCTTGGACAACGGGAGGCAGTCACACAATAGATAGGTCAAGGTGGTAACTATCAACGAAGAAGGAATAAAGACATCGGAAGTTTTGTATATAGGAAGGCCATTTGGGAGTACATCAACAACTTGAACAGTAACACCTATCTGCAGCATCTTGATCGCTCATTGCAAGTCGCATTGTCAAAGGAAGACGCGGTTCAGCGCATGCCGGTGCACCGCTCCAAAGGGCACCCGTCTAAGCCTGTCTACCTGATCGGAGGGGGTCAAGACATATTCCCTGGCTTTCTGGCGGAAATGGGCATAGTTGCTGAGACGTGATACACGGAGCATGAGACAAACCAGCCTTATTGGAACCTTCGGGGTGGGTACCGTCCTTCGAGCTTCCCTGCAACACAGATGCTTGGCAGTGATCGGTATGTTGCTGCTACTTGGATGCGGCTACTACAGCTTCAGCGGCGCAAGCATCCCCGCCCACCTCACAACGGTTGCCATCCCACTGGCTGAGGACAACAGCCTGAGCCCGCTGACCGTGATGGACGAAGCCCTTACCGAGCTGTTTATTGACCGGTTTGTACGGCAGACACGTCTTGTGCTAGAAGAAGATGTTGAGGAAGCAGATGTGGTGTTAACCTCGGCTATAAGTCGGTACCACAATGCTCCTACCGCCATTAGCGGGCAGGAAAGGGCGCAGTACAATCGTGTCACCATCTCTGTCACCGCGCGTTATCACAATCGCGTGGATGACGATGTACTTGAGCGGACCTTCAGCAATTTCGATGACTATGACCCGCTTGAAGGGGGTCTGGAGGCTGAGGAAGGGGCCGCGCTGTCCGCGCTGGAGAACATCGCCGACGATGTTTTCACGGCCGCTACGTCGGACTGGTAGCGCTGTGGTGATCATTGCGTCGGCGTATGCAGCCGCCATGGCGGTGCTTATTGTTTACGGCGCCAACCTGTTCTGGCTTGCCTTGGTACACGCGCACGGCGACCGGCGCAGAGTCAGGCAGGGCGAAGCGCCTGCGCTGCGGACATGGCCGCTGGTTACGGTCCAGGTGCCGCTGTACAACGAAGCGCTCGTGGTAGAGCGCGTGATTGACGCTTGTGCACGGATTGACTATCCGGCCCTCCAAATCCAGATTCTTGATGATTCCACCGATGAGACATGCTCCATCGCCCGCAACCGAGTCGCTTACTGGGAAGCACGCGGCAAGGATATTGATCATATTTGCCGCAGCCATCGTGATGGCTATAAGGCGGGTGCACTAGCACATGGCTGCGGCCGCGCAAAGGGCAGCCTCGTGGCAGTGTTTGATGCGGACTTTGTGCCTCCGCCGGACTTTCTGACACGTATTGTTCCACATTTTGATGACCAGGGCATCGGGATGGTACAAGCACGATGGACACACCTTAACGCGGACGACTCAGTGCTGACGCGCTTGCAGGCCTTTGGGTTGGACGCACACTTTGCTGTGGAACAGTCTTCCCGCCAGAATGCAGGATGCTTTATCAACTTCAACGGTACCGCGGGGGTGTGGCGTCGGCAGTGTATTGAGGATGCCGGCGGTTGGCAGGGAGACACGCTGGCAGAAGATCTGGACCTGAGCTTCCGAGCCCAGCTGCGCGGCTGGCGGTTTCGGTACCTCGGGGAGGTTGAAGCCCCTGCAGAACTTCCGCGTAGCCTTCCCAGCCTTCGCTCCCAGCAGTTTAGGTGGACCAAAGGGGCCGCCGAAACCGCCATCAAGCTTCTGCGCCCGCTTTGGCACTCACATTGCTCGGCCCGAATCAAGATTGAAGGCGCGTTTCACCTGACCGGATATCTTGCCTACCCCGCACTCATTGTAGCAGTGCTATCGCACACCCCGCTACTGATGCTGGAGCACGCAGGCCGCGGGCCTGGACCCGCATATTTTGCATTCTGCAGCGTGGGGCTGGTAGGTTTCCTCGGTTTCTTCCTGGCGCAAGCACAAGCTCAGCGGACATTATATCCCTCTTGGCACACACGGCTGCTATTTTTCCCGGTGTACATGGCTGGCAGCATGGGGCTGGCATTGAGCAATTGTATTGCCCTGTGGCAGGCTATCCTAAGAAGGCGAACGGCCTTTGTGCGGACACCCAAGTTTAGTGGCGATACTTGGTGGAAGTCACGGTACGCGCGAACGCGCGTACCCATGATTGCGTACCTTGAGTTCATTTTGGCAGTGTACAGCGTTGCAGGCTTGGCAGTGCTGATGGCGCAACGGGATTGGGCGGCCTGCATTTTTCAAGCCTGCTTTGCCGGGGCATTCCTGATCACCTTTTGCTACAATATTCGTCACGCCTGGTTGAACACCAGCGCGCACCCGGGTAGTCGTCCTTGATACGCATGAACGAAGCGAACCTGTACAGAGCTGCGACGATGATCAGTTCCGGCGAGGCCGAGCACGCGCTTCCCGGCCTTGTTGAGGCTGCCAACACAGGCAACGGCGGCTACAAAGTGTATTACGTTTTAGCTCTCGCCTACCAGGAATGCGGCCTTTCCGCAAAAGCACACGCGGCTTGGTGTAAGGCAGCAGAACATCTCGCAGAGGAAGCAGGGCACCGTCCGCTGCCACCGGCCACTCATCGGTTTATGCCCGCGGCGACACGAGAACATGCACAATCAGCCACTTCTGAAGAGGCGCTAAATTCCGAGTCAGGGCAGTTGACACCGGCCACAGGTGAAGATTTGTACGACCTGATCAGCGAGCTGGAAAGCGGCAGCTGTTTTCCGGAAAGGACCGACCTCTGGTCACTTGAATCCGGGAGCGATGATGATCTGGACGGTCTGGTAACCGAGACACTTGCTCGTATTCATGCGGCACAGGGACTCTACCAGGAGGCGGCGGAGGTATACGAGCAGCTGGCAGTGCTACACCCGGATGAGGCTTTCCGGTATCAGGCCCTTGCTGCCGCTATGGGGAGCCGCGTTAGCGCGGATGACGAGGCATCAGCGGATTAAGGTGACGCAGCCAGCAGTCGTCCCCGAGCGGTTGGTCGCTGGACTAATGAGCGGCACATCGCTTGATGGAACGGATGCCGTCATTGCCTCAATTACCGGACATGGCTCCACATTGGAGGTGAAGCAGCACGCTTTTGTGGAGCAGCCATACGACCCCGCGCTCCGCGCGCTGCTCTCGGAAGCGGCTGCCGCCCGCAGTATTCCTGTAGCAACGTTGTCCCAACTAAATGTTCGCCTCGCCCACGAATATGCCAGAGTCGTGGATCATGCCGCAAAGGCTGCCGGCAAGTCGATGAATGACTTAGACCTCGTTGGCTCGCACGGCCAGACGATTCGGCATTTGCCGGACGGAAGCCCATGCGCTGGGCTTATCGTGCGTTCCACTTTTCAAATTGGTGACCCTGCTGTTCTGGCTAATTTGGTGCATATCCCTGTAGTGGGTGATTTTCGGCCAGCCGATATGGCACTTGGAGGCCAGGGAGCTCCCATAGTTCCCTATTACGACTATATGTTCTTTGCCGACGAACGGGAGTCACGGCTGCTGGTAAACATTGGCGGGATCGCTAATGTGACGGTGCTGCCGGCGGGCGCTGATACTGCCAGCATTACGGCATTCGACACCGGCCCGGGCAACATACTCATTGATGGCTTGGCGTGCAGGTTTCTCCAGACAGCCTACGACAGCGGCGGCAGGACTGCTGCCTCAGGGACCGTCCTTGAGCATGTGTTGCGGCGCGCGCTCCAGGATCGCTATTTCGCTCGGACTCCACCCAAGACAACGGGCAGGCAGTATTTCGGCGCGCGCTTTCTCGAAAGATTCCTGCAATGGGGCGATGGCGCTTCGCCCGCAGACCTCCTTGCCACCGCCACCGAGCTCACGGCTGCCTCAATCCACGTTTCCTGTGATCAGTTTGCGGGTATTAGGCCGAATGCGGTCATCCTTTCCGGCGGGGGGAGCCTGAACGGTTACCTTGTAGATAGGGTAGCAGTACATTTTGACCCCGTCGGCGTCCATACGTCCGATACGTACGGCATCGGAGCGAAGGCCAAGGAGGCACTATGCATGGCGGTCCTAGCCCACGAAACGATGAATGCTGTGCCAACGGGAATGCCGAGTGTCACGGGAGCTTCCGCACCTGCTATTCTGGGAAAGATCTGCCTACCACCGCAGGGCTACCAGGTAGTCTGACACCAATCCAACGGTACATCTGCCAGGAACGCGTCGCGAGCTCGTTCCCGTCCCGTCGTGCCGATTGGAGATCCCGGAGGAACGCGTGGCGTCTCCGCTCCCTCGCCAGGTCGATAGTCCCTTGCTACGTACCGATCCAGCAGATCCAGCACAAAGCCACGATGCGCCACGGTGCGGATATTGTGCTCGAGACCGGGGTTTTCGTGCAGCCACCCGCGGATCTCCAGAAGTTTCTGCGTTGCCATGCCGCGGACGGCCGGCGCGGTGCCGGTGCTAGTACTTAGCGCGATCAATTCGTCTATCCAAACCTGCTGAACGATCCGCTGCAATTCCGCATCGTAGGCGTCTCGTGGCACAGAGCGCCCCCATGCAGTACTACTGACCACCTCAAGCACTTCTTTGAGGTCCGGCATGGTGGCATCAAAGTCTTGTTGGTACGCTATCCGTGCGGCGCGTTCGGGCTGAATGATGGAAGAAAGCACCATGCCTGCCACCGCGGCGGCCGGTGCGTACGGATCGAAGACCGGCCCTGTCCTAACTTCGCCATTTCGTAGTGCTTACTAACCTGTGGAATTCTCCCGTGGCCATATTTGGACCGTTTTTTTCAGGAGCAATGGGTGGTGAGATTTACCGGATCGGTTGAAGTTGGTTTAGGGTGGTTTGAATCCCTGATTACCTAGTGTTTTGCCGCCTGTTTCGCTGCGATCTATCCCGGATCGTTTCCATCGGACGTAGCTCTGGTGGCTCCATCTGGAGTACGCTATCTCAACCGTTGTGAAGGGACCAATCGTCATGAGTCTGGAGGCTTCCGGCTCACCGGTGCACTCGCTTCCTCCACATGCTCGGTCACGGTGCGGGTCGCATCCGGATCATACACGTATCCCAGTACCGCAAAGAACTGTACCATACACGGAGGCAGATCCTGATCCACCTCCGTGATCAGGTACCGATATTGGCTCTTAACCATCTTGGTCGTAATCCGACCAATCCTGTTCAACTTGTCTCGGATCGTCGCCCAACTATCATGAATCCCGTGTTCCTTGAGTCTGGTGCGAACCAGATGGGCAGCATGATAAGCCAGTACCGTGATGAACAGATGCCCTTCAATGCGGTCATCTCTGCTGTGGTAGATGGGCCGTAGACCGAGGTCCGATTTCATGACTCTGAATGTGTGCTCAATCTCTGTAAGTCGCCAGTAGGTTCATGCAACCTTTTCCACACATTCGTTAGAGACACGCTGGCTGAATAATCTGCAATGTGCAAATACGGTATAGCACATATCCATCTGTAAACGTAACGCTTACAGATGGATAGAACGAGCATCAAACGGCCTTGTTTCGCCGTTTTTCAGCCCTCCTACCTTTTTCTGGCAAACACTAGATACACATTGAAATATCAGGCGGATGCATGGAAGGCATTCTTCAAGGAGGGTATGAGAAGACCAAGATTCCATTCCAGACGTGGTAGTACGCCTTCGTTCACGATCCCGGATAACGTAAGGGTTCGGGATGGCAAGCTGTATATCCCGAAAGTGGGATATATGGCGCTCCGCAGGCGGGGAGGCAACCCGTACCCTGATGGTATACCCGTCAAAGCCACGGTAAAGAAGAACGCCGGCAAAGGGTATGCTGTCATCTGCTACAAGATGGAGGCACCTGTAATAGAGGATACCGGCGGTGCTGTAGGCATTGACCGTAATTGCGGGCAGGTCGCTATGGTCTCCACAAAGGGCGATACAAGCATTATCAGACAACCGGATACGAAGCGTCTTGATGCCACGTTGAAGCGGCATCAGCGAAAACTGGCGAGACAGAAGAAAGGCTCCAACCGTCGTAACAGGCGGAAGTATAGAATCGCCCGCATACAGCGCAAGCGTGCTAACGTCCTCAAGAATGCGAACCACTAGGTAAGTCGCAGTATTACCAATTGCTCCTCAACGGTGATACTGGAGGACCTAAAGATCAAAGCGATGACATGTTCAGCTAAGGGGACGATGGAGAGCTTTGGCACAAACGTCAAACAGAAGTCTGGCCTCAACCGTGGAATACTGCGAACAGGTTGGGGCCAGCTGGATCAGATGCTGGGCTATAAGTGCCGCAAGGTGATAAAGGTTACCGCTGCCTATACCAGTCAGCGGTGTTCTGTGTGTGGGCACACAGAAGCGAGTAACCGTAAGACACGGAGCAAATTCACGTGTATGTCCTGTGGACATGCGGATCATGCAGACCTGAATGCGGCTGCAAACATACTGGCCTCCGGGATTGGGGCTGCTGCACGGCGAGGGGCGTTCGGGTTACCGACCCCTATGACCCGTGAAATTGATACTAGTGCCTCACTGTGTACAGTTGGTCACTCCCGTATATAATTCCCGTAGAAAAGCTATTCCCATGAGCCGTTTGAATGTGCGCATAGTCCAATTATTGCGTCGTAGCACAAGAGCGTGATTGCCTCCGCTGCTACAACTGTTGGCGTTAGTCCTGTGTATGGTCTGCTACTTTTCTGGCCATGCCATGGTTCACGCGGAATTACCCGAATCTTGGTATCCGCCCTTTGATATAACTTCAGGAACGTGGAATCAGGTTTCCATACGTAACGTATCATGGAGTTCAACTCGGTTGTTGGCTTAACCCTTTCGTAATGGAGCAAATGGATTCTGACGGGCGGATCGTACAGGTATTGGGACCGGTGGTGGATGTGGCATTCCCGACTGGACAAGTGCCGAATATCCTGGACGCGCTTGAGATTGATCGCGGCGATCAAGGGACGCTCGTGCTTGAGGTACAGCAGCATTTGGGAGAGAACCGTGTGCGTACAGTCGCCATGGACTCCACGGATGGTCTTACGCGCGGTGGCAAGGTTGCCGCTACCGGGCAGGCCATTTCCATGCCGGTCGGGCCCGATATACGGGGCCGGTTGTTCAATGTCGTAGGGAATGCAATTGACGGACTTCCCGAGCCCGAGACTGAAGGCCGCCTCCCGATTCATCGCGAGGCACCAGCGTTCGCTGACTTATCTACCAGTGTTGAGATGCTGGAAACGGGTATTAAGGTGGTGGACCTGATACAACCGTACTCCCGCGGTGGAAAGATTGGTCTGTTTGGTGGTGCCGGGGTGGGCAAGACGGTGCTCATCATGGAGCTAATCAACAACATTGCAAAGGCGCACGAGGGATTGTCCGTGTTCGCCGGCGTGGGTGAACGAACCCGCGAAGGTAACGACTTGCTGCGCGAAATGATTGAAAGCGGAGTCATGCAGTATGGGGATGCTTTCAAAGATGCTTTGGAGGAAGGGCGCTGGGACCTCTCGTACGTTGATAGGGACAAGCTGAAGGAGAGTAATATCAGCTTGGTCTTTGGTCAGATGAACGAGCCGCCGGGAGCGCGTGCACGTGTGGGGCTGTCCGGTCTGACCATTGCTGAATATTTTCGCGACTTGGGAGGGCGCGATGTTCTGTTCTTCATTGACAATATTTTCCGGTTCACGCAGGCAGGCTCCGAGGTCTCGGCCCTCCTTGGCCGTATGCCGAGCGCGGTAGGTTACCAGCCCACCCTTGCCACGGAAATGGGAGAGCTGCAGGAACGCATAACCTCCACACGGAATGGATCTATCACCTCCGTGCAAGCGATCTATGTGCCTGCGGACGACCTGACGGATCCGGCTCCTGCCACCGCTTTCGCACACCTTGACGCTACCACGGTACTTTCCAGAAGGATAGCCTCACTGGGTCTCTACCCTGCAATAGATCCATTGGATTCCAACTCCACCATTCTGACGCCACGTGTCGTAGGAGAAGACCATTACGCTACCGCGCAAGAGGTAAAACAGCTCCTTCAGCGCTACAAGGAGCTACAGGATATTATTGCGATCCTAGGTATTGACGAGCTTTCGGACGATGATAAGCTTGTTGTTCAGCGTGCGCGGCGGGCGGAGCGATACATCAGCCAGCCTTTCTTTGTGGCAGAACAGTTCACCGGTGGCAAAGGCAAATACGTATCCATCCAGGATTCTATCCGAGGCTTCCGCATGATTCTTGGCGGAGAGCTTGATCATCTGCCCGAAGCCGCTTTTACCTACAAGGGGGTAATAGAAGAGGTGATTGAGGATGGTGAGCGGATGATCGCCGAGGCAGAAGCATAGGCTGGTGACGAAGACGCTTCAGGTAGATATCGTAGCTCCTGACAGGAGAGTGTTTCAGGGGGAGGCGGTCTGGATCAGGGTGCCGGGAATTCAAGGCGCATTTGAAATACGGTACAATCATGCCCCCATGATCGCGGCGATAGATATCGGCCCGATGTTCATGTTGCTAGACGCCGAAGATCAGCTCACGTTCGCTACCAGCGGCGGATTTGTGGAGGTAATCGGCAACGTGGTAACCATCCTTGCGGAGACTATAGAGCCCGCGACCGACATTGATATTGAGCGTGCCGTGGCCTCTGCCAAGCGGGCCAAGCACCGCTTGGCAGAAGCCGGAGACTCAATTGACCGCGCACGGGCCGAAGCAGCGCTAGAGCGCGCGCGCAACAGGACAAGGGTGGCTATGGGCCGTGTGGGCAGGGACCGTTCCTGATAGCAGGGTGCATTGTCAGATGGAAGCGCTGGAGGGTTTTCAGCAGCTTGCGCGTGCAGAATCCCACCTTTGTTGCAGCCGGCGTGTCTGAGTCGCTGCAGGTAAACCTGACAAGCCACCTCGCCGTGTACACAGAGCACTGATTGCGCAGGATACCTGCTTTATTCGCAAGGGTGTTCAGGGGCGAACAATTGTCTTTTGAGGTTATGATGTAAGTATTGGAATATAAGATCTTTAAGTAGGACCCCGCGCCGGAAAGGCGAGCTATCTTGGCTCGTCTATCCATTAACCAAACCGCGAAGATCTTATGCAACAACAGCCTTTACCATTCACTTCAGCCTTCTCGCCGTTTATCGGCATGGATGTGCACAAAAAGACCGTAGTGCTGTGCGTGTGCTATAGTAACGCGGGCGTGGTAATTGACGAACGACAATTACCACGCTGCAATGGATTGCTGCACCGCAACAAGTCTTGATTCCATTTCAGCAAACCGTTATTTCCAATTGGCTCTGAAGGCTTCTGCACCCTCATTTATATCGGTCCTCAAAGCTGCGAAATATGCATTCATTGGGGAATTATATACGAGCCTTTTGCAAAACCCCGGTGTATTCGGCGGTGGTGGCGCCCAAAATGCCCAAATTTTCGGGTTTTTCGACATTACGCCGGGAGCATTGGCATGTGTTGCCTCTGGATCCAGATGTTTAGGCGGTCCATAGGCGATGAAGGCGTCCCGGGGGGTGAATTCGAGGCAGAATCCGTGCTTTGTGGGCACACCTATGCCTAGCTCCTGCTTCGCACAAAACCCGATTAGCGCAATTTACGTCTGGATTCCTGTCTCTATTGCACCATACGCAACAGCTGATCTACCGTCAGTACCAGCACGCCGAACATCAAGTGGCATGTCACCTTCTTGTGCCCACGCACGCGGACATTACGACCACCAAACTCATCCTTGAGCCGCCCGAAGGCTCGCTCAACCGTTGAGCGCTCCCTGTAACGAACATCCTCAGGCGGTACCAATCCGGCTGCTCGCTGGGCCGTTTTCTCGCGGATAAGCGCCGCCTTACCTTTGCGTCGCGGATTATGGTCGATAATCGGCACGTGCCCCAAGCCTTTACTGTGCTCGTGAATCTGCTTCGCGTCGTATGCACTGTCCATCAGATCATACAAATTGCGTACCCGCAGTTGAGATATCGTAGCCAACGGAATCGCCGCCTGGCTATCATGCAATGATGCAGAGGAAACAAAACCGCTGATCGGTACGCCTCCGTCGGCCACATCCATGTGCAACTTGTACCCCGTCCATTTCTGCGTATGTCCCTTCGCATTGCGCTTAACGCCTACCGTACATCGCTTCGGTAACTCCTCCAACATCTCCTCTATCCCCATGGTACGCTGGCGCACCAGCCGCGGCAACTCCTTCGGAGGCTTTTCATCCTTGGTAGGATGCGATGATTTGCACTCTTCTGGACGCTCCGACTCCTCTTTCCGGGGTACCGGATCCTCTTGCGCCACTATCGCGGTCGAATCCTGCGATGGATGGCCCACCTCCGGTAATTCCTCCTCCATCTCTATTGCCAGCTGGCCCACGAGCCGCTTCGGCTTCTTTGGATGCTCTTCATCCTTAGAAGGACTCGCTGGTTTGCACTTTGGACGCTCCGACTCCTTTCTCAGTACCGGCTTCTCTCGCGCTGCTATTGCGGTCGAATCACGCGATAGGTGCCCCACCAACTGCTCCGAATACCCCTCCTTTATCAGAGCCTCATGTACACGCGTCGGCAATTCCGCCTCTGAAAATTCCCTGAACGCACGTGAAAAGGTCGCCTCACTCGGCACATCCTCCAACCGATGCCAACCACACAAACGCCGCAGCGTCGGATCCGAACGCAACCGCTCCACCAACGCTCTGGTCGTATCCATATTGAACACCATCTTCGCCAGGAACGCCCGCGCAAGGGCAGCACGGCTCTTCAACGGACGCCCGGGTATACCGTCCTGAGCACTGGGCAGAAAGCGCTCAACTCGCACCATCTCCAGTACCGAGAGCAGCTTCTTATGGCGCCCCTCCAAGGGGCCAATCGTTTCCTCCACCCAGGGGAAAAGCTCCCGTTGGAAGTTGATCCAGAATCCGCTTAACTTAGAATTGAGAGGCATGAGAACCTTCGTTTTTTGCGAGTTTAGTTTCTCCTCCAAAGATACCTGACACGGAGGTTCCAGTCCCTCAAGTGTGCTTGCTAGCACACATTTTCATGGCCCGTAGAATCCTCCATCTGCACCCGCCGAGCAGTCAAATCTACCTGACCAGCCCCCTATCTTAGGGAATCGCATCTTCAGACAAAAACACCCCGATTCAAGGGTTTTGCAAAAGGCTCATACGTGAGTGACCAACTGTACACAGTGAGGCACTTGTATCAATTTCACGGGTCATAGGGGTCGGTAACCCGAACGCCCCTCGCCGTGCAGAAGCCCCAATCCCGGAGGTCAGTATGTTTGCAGCCGCATTTAGGTCTGCATGATCCGCATGGCCACAGGACATACACGTGAATTTGCTCCGTGTCTTACGGTTACTCGCTTCTGTGTGTCCACACACAGAACACCGCTGACTGCTATAGGCAGCGGTAACCTTTATCACCTTGCGGCACTTATAGCCCAGCATCTGATCCAGCTGGCCCCAACCTGTTCGCAGTATTCCACGGTTGAGGCCAGACTTCTGTTTGACGTTTGTGCCAAAGCTCTCCATCGTCCCCTTAGCTGAACGTGTCATCGCTTTGATCTTCAGGTCCTCCAGTATCACCGTTGAGGAGCAATTGGCAATACTGCGACTTACCTGGTGGTTCGCATTCTTGAGGAAGTTAGCACGCTTGCGCTGTATGCGGGCGATTCTATGCTTCCGCCTGTTACGACGGTTGGAGCCTTTCTTCTGTCTCGCCAGTCTTCGCTGATGCCGCTTCAACTTGGCATCAAGACGCTTGGTATCCGGTTGTCTGATAATGCTTGTATCGCCCTCTGTGGAGACCATAGCGACCTGCCCGCAATTACGGTCAATGCCTACAGCACCGCCGGTATCCTCTATTACAGGTGCCTCCATCTTGTAGCAGATGACAGCATACCCTTTGCCGGCGTTCTTCTTTACCGTGGCTTTGACGGGTATACCATCAGGGTACGGGTTGCCTCCCCGCCTGCGGAGCGCCATATATCCCACTCTCGGGATATACAGCTTGCCATCCCGAACCCTTACGTTATCCGGGATCGTGAACGAAGGCGTACTACCACGTCTGGAATGGAATCTCGGTCTTCTCTTACCCTCCTTGAAGAATGCCTTCCATGCATCCGCCTGATATTTCAATGTGTATCTAACGACACCAAAGGAGTATTCAGGTAGCCACTCGACCGTGCGGCGCAGCTCCGTGAATCGCTTCCCCAGCGAGAAGAAGCTAACCGAGGGCGGCTTCTCTCCAGCCTCTTTCGCATTCTTGTACGCCTCGCTCTGCTCTGCGAGGATGGCATTCCACACAAACCTACACGCACCCGGTAATCCAGCAAGTTGCTTGGCGTTACTCCGACTTCCGGGCAACAGCCTGTATGTGATATTGCGGTATGCACTAACCGTTTCGGGCATGGCACTGTGGTATATAACTCCCTAATATATGGCAATTATATAGCATGAATACCCACGTGTTGAGGTACTTGAAATAATTGCAGTGTTTTCGTGAACAGCGGGAACCGATTATGAAAAACTGGCGAAAGCCATCCTGTCTGCACCACCAAAGCACAAAAAGTAACTCCTGCGAAAACGCGTGGCACTCAGCCATATAACTCCCATTCATTGCTACCACACGAGCTCTTATACCCTCCCAAATACCTGATGCACAGGCATCGATTGCACGATGGAGGCTTAACGAGGTATACGCTGCAGTACCAAGTATGATAACCTCTGCGACTCATATGGTCTTCAGCGCATTATTTGTATCCTGTTCCATGACTGATCTTCGTTGTGGCTACAGAATAGATGTCCTGCATATATGCATCGCTAACAGTACGTTCCGAGCTAACATCCGGCACCGGGACATGTGGCCGACTTGAACCGATGCATCAAGTGAAGTGTCGTATTCGAACAGTGCATTGTGTGCAACGGAACATGTGCTTCGGTGCAACGAATACTGCAGGATAAATGGCCCTTTCCATGTCACCTGCAGACCGTGGCTTCGTATGCATCACATTCTTCCGCGCAACAATACTTCGAGGTATGGTACACTGTCTGCGAAGGTATACCAATGCTTCCTGGCATCTGGAGGTGTCTGGATGAGAACCATCATCGTAACGCTGCTTGCAGTCATAGCAGGCACACAGGTACGGGCTCAGGAGGCAGTTAGCCGGTGGACCACTGATGCGGGCAGTTCGCTGTCATTCGTGCGCTCCGGGTTTCACAATTGGCAAGAGGGAGGCATCACCTCATTCGCCGTCACTGGCGGTTTGACAGCTAAGGCTCGCCGAGACGGCGAAGAGTATGACCTCCGCCTCGGGTTCGGGCTGGTGCAGCAAGACTCGCTGGGGCTACGCAAAGCCGAGGATGTCATTGATCTGCGCTCGTCTATCTCTTATGAGGGCGCACGAATTTTTTCCAGGTTCCAGCCTACATTTGCCACACGATTCAGGACACAGTTTGGCAAGGGCTTCAGTTACAGCAAGTCCGCACCCGTGCACGTATCCTCTTTCCTTGCACCTGCCACACTACAACAGTCAATCGGACTCGCCTACAGGCCGGGGTCCGATTTCAAGATCCGTCTCGGTGTGGCAGCCAAGGAAACCATTGTGGTGGTACCGGACCTGCGCCCCCGCTATGGTGTATCCTCTGATCTTAACGCGCGATTTGAAGCAGGACTTGAGGTATTCACGGAGTACTCCGGTACGGTATTCAAGAATGTTGATGTCGCCTCCCGACTGCAGCTCTTCGTAGCCGCCAACCAGGAAGAATATCCTGACGGGCTCCTTGAGACGCTGGTAACAATGCGCGTCAACAAGTGGCTCCAAGTTAAGGTGGAGCATGTGGCCATGTACGATGCGGATGTGCGACGGGCCGTGCAGATGAAGGAGATCGTGTCAATTGGCCTCGCTCTGACGTTGCTCTAAGCAGGATCAGGACTTGAGCCGCTGCGGCTCAGGCAGCATTCTCCAGACGACAATAGCGGCGACAACCAGGACTAGGCTGCTTCCGACTGCGTTCGCTGTAAAGCCGGCGGTGCTCGCATATGCAATGCCAGAAAATGCACTCGCGGCGCCAAAGCCGGCCTGTCCTGCAGCATTCGCCAAGCTGAAGAGTGATCCCCGTCGCTCAGAAGGGACTACTGATGTCATCAGGGCCTGCATGGCGGGCAGGCGCATAGCCATGAAAATCATGGCTATGCCGATAAAGACGCAAGCTGTTACGAGGCCACGTACGGCAAACGGAATTAGAAGTGTCAGCGGTACAAGAAAAACGTGCGCTGCAATGATTAGTGGCTTACGCCCGAATTGATCCGACAGCCTGCCGCACAAGGGGCTCGCTATCACATTGACCAACCCGCCAACAAAAAACACGGTTGCTACCTGTGTAGCCGAAAGGCCTGCAGATGCCTCAAGCCAGACCGGGAGGTATGTGAGAAAAAATCCGAAACTGGCGAAAGCCAGAATGTACAGCACGACGCACCCGCCGGTAGCACGTTGTCGGAGCAGATCAAGGTACGTATGAAGCACGCGCTCCAGGCGCAGCGGGTGAGCGTCCACAGTGTCGGGCGGCTGCGGCAGGCGGAGGGCAGCAACCGCCCATGCGATCACCATCAATCCACCGAAGACAGTAAATGGTAGCCGAAAGTTGAATTGATCAGCCAGTACCGTTCCTGCCGGAATACCCAGCACCTGTCCCACTGCGAGGCTGCTCATGATCCATCCCATGGCACGGCCGCGGGACTCGTACGGAAAGTAATCACCGATATACGACACGGCTGCGCCGGTCAGGATGCCAGCTGCTATCCCGGCAAGTGCACGCGCACCGAGAAGGCCTGCAAAGGTGCCTGCCGGCCCATGCAGAAACAACGCTACCGCCATCGCCCCCGAACCGATGCAAATAATCCTTCTGCGGCCTACACGGTCGGACACCGGCCCTGTAATCAGTGCAAAGATCATCATCGTGATGGCATAGGCGGTTCCCAAGAGCCCCAGCAGCGCCTCTGACACGTGCAGCTCTTCGCTGATGCGCGGCAGGATAGGAATGATCAGTACCAGTTGGCTGCTGATAACGAATACCACGAGCCAAAGCGTAGTCATGATGACAAACGCCTCCCCACGAGATCTTGTCAGCGGTGGAGTAGCCATGCGATCTGCGTGAAGCGGTGGACAGGCAAACTACGGTAATGGCACACCAACCGTACCAAGGTGGCTGCCCCGTACATCTGTTGGTCTCCTGCAGCCCATCTGTCGAATACCGGGGACTACGGAATCGTTCCGTATATTCGAAGCGCACTTTTAACGCAGCCAAACCCCTTCGCACACCCGATGAAATGGATTCTCAGCGAGGTTCCTGATGCTTCCGTCGTCGCCCGGCTGCAAGACCAGCTCAGGAATTTGCCAGAGCCACTGGCGCGCAGTCTCGTGCTACGGGGTATTGATACGTTTGAGAAGGCTCGTAGCTTCTTCCGCGACACGCGGGGTGACCTGCACGACCCTTTTGATATGGATGGTATGCAGGCGGCTGCAGAAAGGCTCAGTAGTGCCATCCGTGATCAGGAGCATGTGGCTGTGTATGGAGATTACGATGCCGACGGTGTCACGTCCACGGCGCTCATCACGCATTTTCTGCGACAATCGGGCGTGGATACCGACTATTATATTCCCAGTCGCTTTGAGGATGGCTACGGTTTGCACGAGCGCGGTATCAATCGCGCAGCCGAAGCGGGCACCACCCTCATGGTGGTTGTTGACTGCGGTTCTACGGCGCTTGCAGAAGCTGTGTATGCAAAAGAGTTGGGGATCGACCTGATCATTTGCGACCACCACACGCCTGGTCCTGCGGACCCCCATGCAGTCGCTGTACTAAATCCCAAGCGGGCCGCCTGCACCTATCCGAATGTGAGCTTGTCGGCGTGCGGCATTGCCTACAAGCTGGTGTGCGCGACAATGGCCATTATGGGAGATCAGAATCCCGGTGGTGACAGGTATCTTGACTTGGTGGCGATTTCCACAGTCTGTGATATGATCCCGCTTGAGGGAGAGAACAGGATTCTTGCCCGCGAGGGCTTGATAGAGCTTCGGCAAGCGCGGCGCCCTTCGCTGCGGGAACTGGCGTTGTCCGCACGGTGCACCATCGAAAGCCTTAGCACAGTTGACATCGGCTTCCGGATCGGCCCCCGCCTGAACGCGGCTGGTCGCATCAAGGATGCTTCGGTGGCAGTGGAATTGCTGCTTGCAGATTCTATTGAGGCGGCTGCCCCCCTGATTGCGGAGTTGGGCCGGCTGAACAATGAAAGGAGAGCGCAGGGTGCGAAGTTTGCAAGAGAGGCGGTCAGGGCTGCAAAGATTCAACTGGAGTCGTCGGACGGACACGCCCTGGTCCTACACAACCAAGAATGGCCTCCGGGTTTGCTGGGCATTGCCGCGGGTCGATTGAAGGATCGCTTCAATCGACCGACCATACTGTTGACCACCCTTCGCGGCAAGGCCACCGGATCTGCCCGATCGGTTGCTTCCGTAAACATACACGACGCCCTCTCCTCCTGTGAGGAGCTGCTGGATGCATTTGGTGGGCATGCTGCTGCTGCGGGCGTCACATTGCCGGTTGAAAATATTGAGGCCTTCTCCCAGCGATTAAATAGTGTGATTGGAGAGTGGTGGACCCCTGACTCCATGGAAAGTCCGCAGTTGTACGACGCTGATCTGGATCTACGGGATGTTAACCAGCGGTTTATGAATGTTCTTCGCCAGTTTTCTCCACACGGGCGGGGAAACGAGGAGCCTGTATTTCGAGTTGCGAATCTCAAGCTGGCAGCTGCTCCACGGCGTGTAGGTAGCGCAGGCGCGCACCTGAAGCTAACGGTTCGCAGCAAGGATGGGGGTGAACCGATGGGTGCCATCGGATTTTCCCTGGGAGACAAGGCTCCCGCATTGGAGTCGCTTGAGAGCACCTATGAGGTTCTTGCCTCGTTGCAGGAGAATACATTTATGGGGAGGACCTCAAATCAACTGAAATTGACGGACATTCGAGCCCAGACCGAGAGCACCGGCGAGGCTCATGCCTCACTGCAGAAAAACACAAGCATGGGGCATTCCTCAGGTCAGGTGAGACTGCCTGATTACAGCGTATAAACCGACTAGCCGTGCAACGATTCTTGGTTCTGGTTGCTGCCGCTACCCTGCAGACCGCGTACGGACAGCCGCAGTCTCCCGACACATTCCTGGGATACCGGGCCGGGTCGGACTTTACACCACACCACCGGGTCGTGGACTATTTCGAGCATGTGGCGCAGACCAGCCCAAACGTCAAGTTGATCGAGTACGGTCATACCTACGAGGGCAGGCCCCTTCTGTACGCCATCGTTGCTAGTAGATCCAACCTGGAAGCGATGGAGACAATCAGATCAGCCCATCTGCAACATATCGGTCTTGAGGGAGGCATCCCGGCAGGCGGGCAACAGCCCGCGATCGTTTGGCTCAGCTACAATGTGCATGGAAACGAATCGGTCAGTACCGAGGCTGCGATGGAGACATTGTTTAGCTTGTCCGATCCAATCAATTCCGATGCACGGGCGTGGCTTGATAATACCATCGTCATAATCGACCCCTGCCTGAACCCGGATGGTCGTGAGCGCTATGTCTCGTTTTACCGAGGCACTGCGGGGCGATTCCCGAACCCACGTCCGGAAGCCCGGGAGCATGACGAACCATGGCCGGGAGGAAGGACCAACCACTACTTATTCGACCTGAACCGTGACTGGGCGTGGGGTACGCAGCTGGAGACCCAGCAGCGCCTTGCACACTACCAGAGCTGGATGCCGCATGTGCATGTGGATTTTCACGAACAGGGGGTAAACGCACCGTACTTCTTCGCGCCTGCTGCCGAACCCTATCATGAAGCGATTACCGATTGGCAGCGAGAATTTCAGGCTATCATGGGCCGCAATCATGCCCGGTATTTTGATGCCAACGGGTGGCTCTACTTCACCGGTCAGGTGTTTGACCTGTTCTATCCGGGCTACGGGGATACGTGGCCCATGTTCAATGGTGCGATGGGCATGACGTACGAACAGGGCGGGTCCGCCCGGGCTGGGCTGGGGATCATTACCGCCGAGGGGGACACGCTTACGCTGGCTGATCGCATCCGCCACCACCATGCCACGGGGCTGTCAACCGTTGAAGTCGCTGCGGCGCAGCAGGGGCGTTTGGTATCGGAGTTGGCGCAATTCTTTCGCAACCCGCAGCAGGTGGGGCGCTACCAGGCGTACGTCATGAAGGCAAGCCCGAATCTGTCTGCCTTAGCCCGGCATCTGGATTTGCAGGGCATCGCCTACACGACGGTCGCACAACAGCAGTCACTGAACGGGTACTCGCATCAGGATATGGGACCGCGGCGGTTTATTGTTGCTCCCGGCGACCTGGTGGTAAGTGCAACGCAGCCCAAGAGTGTCTTGGCGCAAGTACTCATGGAGCCGGAGGCAATTCTGGTTGATTCGGTGAGCTACGACATCACGGCCTGGAGCCTACCGTATGTGTACGGCGTGGAGTCCTATGCTCTAGAAGACTCAGTTCCTGCGGAAGCGGCTCCGTGGAGCGTGCCCGAGGTAGCTGTGCCGAGCATTGATCGCGCGGCGGCATGGCTGGCCGAGTGGAACGATTTTGAAGATGCGCGACTGCTGTCCAGCCTGCTGCAGCAGGGCGTACGTGTACGGTTTTCAGAGGTCGCCTTTACAATTGAGGACAAGGCGTATGCACCCGGAACGCTGATCATCACGCGCGCGGGCAACCATGCGATGGGTAGCGAGCTGGATAGCATCGTCCAGGAGGTAGCAGCGATGTACGGGCAGCCCTTGGCGGCAGTGGCATCTACACTGGTACGTGATGGCGTGGATTTCGGTAGTGCAGATGTGCCGCATGTTCGTGCTCCCAAAGTCGCAATTATTGCAGACGCATCCATCCGGTCGTCATCGCTGGGAGAGCTATGGCATTATTTTGATCAGCAGCTGGGGTATCCGGTATCGCTCATATCAGGAGACGAGTTCAGGTCGCTACCCCTGCACCGTTACGATGTAATGGTGTTAGCCAATGGCTCCTATGGAGACCTGATATCAGACGATAAGCGCGAAGATCTCGGCGACTGGTTGCGTGCCGGAGGCAAGCTGGTTCTATTGGAAGGAGCGGCTCGATACTTTGCGGGTATGGACGGCTTTGGGCTAAAAGTCAGGGATGCCCCCGACGACAGCACTACCGAGCTTCGGATCTATGGTGAGAGGGATCGTGAGGCCATTAGCGGCACGATCCCGGGGGCTATATTTCGGGTCACATTGGACTCAACACATCCGCTGGCGTTCGGGTATCCAGAGGAATACTTCACCTTGAAGCGCGGAGCGTCGTCATATGAGTATCTGGAGGACGGATGGAATGTAGGTGTTTTGCTTGAGGAGCCGCATGTAAGCGGGTTTGTTGGATCGGAGGTTGAGGTAAACCTGCGCGAGTCGTTGATTCTTGGCGTTGAGACTGTTGGTCGCGGAGAGGTGGTGTATATGGTGGATAACCCCATTTTCAGGGCATTCTGGTATAATGGGCGGATGCTCCTAGCTAATGCCGTGTTCCTGGTCGGTCAGCGGACTCCGGCGAATTTCTAGCTGTTGCATGCCGCGCCGGGCCCTTATTCTCTTGGGTACGCTACTGTGGTGCATGCCTGCTGGGGCACAGCCTACCCCGTTCAAAGGCGTTGTATGGACCATTCCTGCGTCCATAGATCAGGCAGTTCGGGATTTGGTTGACATGCATGCTATGGGCGCTGACGCAGTATTGACGAGCGTAGTTGCGGATAGCCGACTCCTGGACACTGCCGACACTTTGGGTCTTGCGCTTTTTCAGGATCTTCCCATTATGGACCTGCCGGCCCGTGGTTTGTTGGACACATTGGCAGCCACCCTTCTGATGCTGGATGATGTTATCAGGCGGACGGCGTATCATCCGTCTGCGCGCCATTTTGGACTAGCGTGGAGGAGTGATACCAGCGACGCTCGGAGTTGCGAATATTTTGCGCGGCTGACGCAGTATGCACATCGGTTTGCAGGCGTAAAGACTTACTACCGTTCTTATTTCGCGCGCGATGACGCCTGCGGGCCAAATGTTGATGTGGTGTTGCTTGACATACCAGCCGAGCATGATTCCGCGTGGCACATGCATTTATGGGGTCCAGACACTCCCGTAGGGATCC
Source organism: Rhodothermales bacterium (assembly GCA_963663495.1). GTDB lineage: Bacteria > Bacteroidota > Rhodothermia > Rhodothermales > Bin80. The sequence continues at coordinate 5,349,150 of OY760427.1, read as the reverse complement.
TCAGTGCAGGCAAGCCCGCCATGCGTGGCGCTATCGGTCTTTTGGATCCAAGTTCCGCGGAATCCCAGGCGCGCTTCCTTGAGAATCACCTACGGCAGCTATTGGCGCCGGATCTGGATCCCTATGCCGTATTTATCTTCCGGTACCGGGATCCCCCTGGCAGCTACCGAGGTGGATATGGCCTCCGCGATGCTAGTGGTCGTTCCCGGCCTTCCTGGGAGGTTGTTCGGGGATTCTATACCGGGACCCAGGATGTCTTTGCTTTTCGATTGGGAAAGGCACCGGTTGAGGGGTGGTCCTGGAGCATCCTGGCCGCGTGGCTTGCATTTGCCATTGTTGCAACTGCAATGTCTACCTCGCTGCGATTCAGGGAGCTGGTAACCAAGTCTCTCGCTTGGAGGGGGTACTATGTAGAATATCTTCGCAGCGAGCGCGGAGTATCTACAGGTGCGGCCATGGTTGCTCTGGTCAGCCAAGCGTTGTTGAGCGGCGCTACTGTTAGTATTCTGGTGGTCACCCTGCAGCATGAGCCCTTTGTGGATTATCTGGTCTCCGCGATGCCTACTGCCGCGCGCGACACGTATGAGCGCACGCTCGAACCGGGTTTCCTCATCTTTGTGTCCGTATTTGTTTTCCATGTCACGTTCGTCCAGCTAGTGGCGGTTGCCCTTAAGCTGTCGGGACGCATTTCCTTCGGCAAGGCTCTGACCATCATAGTCTGGCCAAGCTGGATAACAGCCATCCTGCCGTGCGTGGTGTTGATTATCCCGTCGCTTGAGCCAACTGTCGCTGCGCGAACGGCGACTATTATGGCCTTCTGCATGGGCATTACTGCACTGGGTGCCTTCTGCCTCTCAATGGGGCATTATTGCAAGCTCTATATCCAGAGCAGGGGCTCCCGCGCGGCCATGGGGCTATTCTGGACGGCAGTGGTCAGCTTTCTGGCATGGGTGCTGTGGTTCCTGGACATGGAGCCTAGCCCCTCCAAGATTACATTCCTTTGGCATTTAGCGCTTCGGGGCTGATTTCCTTGTTTAGGAGCGCTTCCCATGTTCTGGCGGCGAAGGCGCGAAACGGTGCCTTCGCATGCAGCCAGCTGAAGTGAAGCGCAAAGGGTGTGACGTGAAGCCAGTCGCGGCGTCGAAGCACAAGCGAGGCCAGACCAATCAGAGTATCCCTCATCCGGGCATTCTTCAACCCTCGCAGACTATAGATGAATCGGTCGTTGTAGTAGCGGCATGATGGACGATCAAAATCTGGCGTATGGTCGGTCATCCCGGGGATGTAGTCCAGTTGTGGGCTGTTCGGCCCTTGGTACCACGGAAAAACGGGTAGCCGCATTTGGCTCATCGCCATGGCCAGGCTCCACTCGCATGATTCTTCCGACCGTCCCTGATTCAGTCTTGTGCGAAAATGTGTCTCGGACTGGCGGGCGAGATAGCCGGAGGCTGCCTCACATATCATTCCTGTGAGATCCCGATCACATGCGTAAATCATTCCCGCCTGAATTCTGGGCAGGTATGTCAGCCCAAAGGCCCTGAGTGTCCGTCGCCGCCGGTCGAATATCACGTCCGCAACGACACCTAGATTCTTGGAAGCGCCGAAATAGATATCGGCGCACTCTAACCCCGTTGCGGTAAACCCGAATGGCCGGAGCTGCATCCAAAGAGGGTTAGGTGAGCGACACCAAATGATGTCGGAGTCCACAAACAGGCACCGTTTGAATGGCATGAACAGATGGAGGCGGTGCTTGAATCCCACGATGGATCGGTGCTCAGTGTCCAGATTCGCTACCACATCAAAAAGCTCTCTCAGCCCATGCTTGTCCAACGCGCGCTGATGCTCGGGCGAGCAATATAACGCTACGGGGCGGACGGTGTCATGCCGCCGCAAGGTTACGACGGAGGCAACAGCGTACCGAAGGTACGCGTCGTTTCCATACGAATGCAGAACGTATCCTTCCTCGGACACACGGACAGGGCACAGGATGGTTCGTTCCAAGATAGGCAGTAATGGGCCAAACTTATGCGCCGCTCCCATGGAGGCCCGTACAGACCTTGCCGGGACCTGGGAGGTCTTCATACTGTCCTGCAGTCGTGCGGGACCGCGAAGGAATGGTGTAAACACCGTAACTGGAGATGCACGGTATGAAGAAGTCAGACGACAGCATAGTAGGTAATATGAAGAACGGTCGCGTGCCAAGGGGGTGCGGGCTTTCACTCATATTGCTCTGGAGGTGGCCTGTGCGGAAGGAGGTCCTTCTTGGATTGGATGCCCATGTTCGGCACTGCGTGCTGGCGGGCAGGGATGGTCGTGGCAAGCTGCTGTTCCACAAGCAGCTTGCCACATCGGAGGCGGCGCTGATCAGTTGTATTGTGTCGGTGGAAGCGCGCAGGAAGGTATTGACGTTTGAGGAGTCATCGCTGGCAGACTGGCTGTCAGGAGGTATCCGTACGGTGAAGTACATGGTAAAGCGGGCTTAGCATTGGTCTGCGTAGTCCGAGTGTAGAGCTTGGTGCAAGGTGATTATACGCCGGGTTCGGGGTGCCGATATGGGAATTTCGGAGTGGTGTGCAGCCTATCCTAACTTCGCCATTTCGTAGTGCTACTAACCTACGGAATTCTCACGTGGCCATATTTGGACCGTTTTTTTCAGGAGCAATGGATGGTGAGATTTACCGGATCGGTTGAAGTTGGTTTAGGGTGGTTTGAATCCCTGATTACCTGGTGTTTTGCCGCCTGTTTCGCTGCGATCTATCTCGGATCGTTTCCATCGGACCTAGCTCTGGTGGCTCCATCTGGAGTACGCTACCTCAACCGTTGTGAAGGGACCATGCGTCATGAGTCTGGAGGCTGCTGGCTCACCGGTGCACTCGCTTCCTCCACATGCTCGGTCACGGTGCGGGTCGCATCCGGATCATACATGTATCCCAGTACCGCAAAGAACTGTACCATACTCGGAGGCAGATCCTGATCCACCTCCGTGATCAGGTACCGATATTGGTTCTTAACCATCTTGGTCGTAATCCGACGAATCCTGTTCAACCTGTCTCGGATCGTCGCCCAACTATCATGAATCCCGTGTTCCTTGAGTCTGGTGCGAACCATATGGGCAGCATGATAAGCCAGTACCGTGATGAACAGATGTCCTTCAATGCGGTCATCTCTGCTGTGGTAGATGGGCCGTAGACCGAGGTCCGATTTCATGACTCTGAATGTGCGCTCAATCTCTGTAAGTCGCCAGTAGGTTCGTGCAACCTTTTCCACCGACCATCCGGTATGACTGGTCCGAAGCACATACCCTCCGCTGGCCTGGGTGCGACGCGCATGCGAAGCACGCCGGGTCACCGTAACGGATGCTGCATGCTTGGTGCCCTCCTTTTTGCTGATCTCTACCTCATACAGGTGTGAGACCTTCTTGTACTTTTCCTTCAGACGACCAACCTTTATCGTGACCTTTTCATAGTTCTTCAAGTACCCGGGTCTCGAGAGTCCCTCATGTAGTGTAGTGAGCGCCTTCACAAACTTCTTGCATTGGGTTTCAAGGATCTGATCCTCCTTCGCCTGCTTGGCCTCACTGTGCACAAACACGCGCAGTTCCGCATTATCTTCAACGTCTTTTTCGTCTTCAACATCTTTTTCCTCTTTGGTGACCTTCCAGGCTTTGATCTTGACTCCCCCTGCGGTCGTAAACTGTTGATCCGGCTTGTTTTCGGGGACTGAAGGGGTTTTGGAACGCTCCACGGTGATCCAGTTCAGTCCCTGTTCTTTCAGGTACTGCAGATTCTTCTCCGTCGCAATGCCGGAGTCCATAATCACTGTGGGCGTAGCGCCGTTTAGTTTCTCAATCGCCTCTTTGAGCGTTGCCGGTTCCCCTACATTGCTCGGCAGGATCTGCACATTGCGGGGGAACCCCGAACCATCCAGGGTGAGCGCCAGCGTAACCAACGGACAATCACTGCGCTTCTCCTTGCTGCGCCCATGCGACAACAACTTCCCTTTCTTCTTGCCGTGGTAATAGGTAGTGTTTGCCAGAAAAAGGTAGGAGGGCTGAAAAACGGCGAAACAAGGCCGTTTGATACTCGTTCTATCCACCTGTAAGCGTTACGGTTACAGATGGATATGAGCCATACCGTATTTGCACATTGCAGATTATTCAGCCAGCGTGTCTCTAACGAATGTTTGGCCAAATCCTTCTGTTTCGGGCGTTTTCATCGATATAAGGCCCCTTGGGGCCGATTATTCATACGATTAATACCATGCGGATTGTAGAGGATACACAGTTTAAGCTCGGGCAGGTCCCCATTGAAGAGATAACCTTCCACCCCAAAGACCGGGACGATATACCGGCAGTGCTAAAAGGTCTGCAGCACCTGTATTGCGACCCAACGGCTCGGCAGAAGATCTTTGAGATCCTGGAGAAGCAGTTGCTTCCGAATATTGATTTGCAGCGTGGTCGTCCGGGGATGGCACTTTGGCGCGTCTTTGTCTTGGGGGTATTGAAGCAGGCCCTCAACTGCGATTTTGATCGTTTGAGGAGCCTGGCCGCCAATCATTTGGAGGTGCGCCAGATGCTGGGGCATACGAATTTCTGGGACGAGCCTGTCTATCAGCTGCAGACCGTTATTGATAACGTGAGCCTGCTAACAGCGGACATCCTGAAGCAGATCAACGATGCGGTGGTGGCTTGCGGTCACCGATTGGTAGAACAGGAGCCAGAGGAGCCGCTTCTTTGCCGGGTTGATTCGGCGGTGGCCAAAGCGAATGTGGAGTGGCCTACGGATGTTCGTTTGTTGTGGGAATCAATGCGGTGCCTGATTCGGGAGTTGCATTGCGCATGTGAGGCGCACAGCCTTGCGGGCTGGCGCAAGGCTGTGTACTGGAGTCGTACCTTGAAGAAGGCCTTCAACCGGGTGCGTACGCACCGTCAGTGGCGTGATGAGTCGAAGGTGAGAAAGTATGTGAAGATGTGTCGTGTTCTGATTGAGCGTGCGGAGAGCAGTGTCAGCGTGTTGAAGGAGAAAGACGCGGATCTTGAGGAGGTGTTGCGGTACTTGGCAGATGCACAAAGGCAGATAGATCAAGTAGATAGGCGTTTGTTGAAGGGGGAGGTGATTCCGCATGATGAGAAGGTATTTTCGATACATGAGCCGCATACTCGTTGGATCACCAAGGGGAAGGCGGGGGTGATTGCGGAGTTGGGTCTGCCGGTATGCGTGCTGGAGGATCAGCATCAGTTGATATTGTGGCATCAGATACTGCACGAAGGGGTGGATTCGGATATGATTGTGGGGTTTATGAAGGAAGCGAAGGATCGGTATCCGGCGATCACATCGTGCAGCATGGATAAGGGGTACTCATCGGTAAAGAACCGTAAGGCGCTGGAGCCGGTGTTGGACACGGTGATCATGCCGAAGAGGGGTAAGTTGAGCAAAGCGGACAAGGAGAGGGAATCCGATCCGAAGTTTGTGGAGGGTCGTCGTCAGCATCCGGCAGTGGAGTCGGCGATCAACAATTTGAATCATCGGGGCCTGGGTTTGATACGGACCCGTGGCAAGGAAGGCTTTGTTCGGACGGTGGCGCTGGTAGTGGTAGCGGCAAATGTGCACCGTATCGGACAGATAGTGAAGCGGAGCGAGGAGCGACGAAGGCGGTGCGAGCAGGCCCGCAAGCGCGCGGCGTAGGTACTCGCGCGAGCGTCTTCAGCACAGAATCAAGGTAGCCTGCAAGGGCGAGAGGCCAACGTATGTTCATGCCCCGCTGATGGACGACAAAAACACGTCTGATCAACGTCAAAACCCTAGGATTGCCGGCGTGAGCGGACAAAGTCGGCACCGTTACCGTCGAAAAATCCTTGCTGACTTGTCATTCCGATCCCCAATTCGAATTCCAGCCCCCCACTCAGCCAAGAGTCGCTCGCAAGACCATACTTTTCTGGCAAACACTAGGTATTGGTTAAATCATAAAAGACGATCGTTTCTTCAAACTGCAATACCGCTTTGGTAATGCCAAAGAGTTTCTCCAGGATCTGATCCATATGCTTATGGATCAGATCAGTGCAACGATAGAGGGTGTTGAGACTTGGGGGTTCCAAATCCAGAAGCTGCAGAACACTGGAGGTTTTACACAGCCATTTATGCGTTTCTCGTTCACTGCCCGGGTGGAGCATACGTCCGACGATCAGCGCACAGCAGAGCTTGACGTGTTTCTCGCAGAAGTTGAGCGAACGTAGCAGTACAGCCAGTCCGAGCTGTTCCAATGTCTGAAGGATCAGTCGTTCTCCGCCGACGGTCCGGGAATCGGGATGGGTTGTTTTCTCTGGATCAATGAGGTGTTGCTGATGGGATGTGCGATGGATGTCGTAGCCCTTGCTTTCGAGATGTGCAACGATGTCGTCGACCGCATTGAGAAAGGCTTCATCATTCTGGAAAGGGAGGATAGCTTTCCCTTTGAGTCGGGCAGTAACGCAATGGGTCAGTTCCCCCCACAGACTGCGGGGGATGTTGAAGTTCGGGCCGAGATTAAGGAGGGTGCGGTGTTTGGAGGTACCGTTTTTGCGATAGGATTCGATGAGGGCAAAGCTGTTGCATTTCTTACCGTCTTTACGTTTGTAGGGTCGGTTTCGGATAAACATGATCGGAGAGTGGAAAAGGTACGGGGTATGGTACCGGGGTGTTGGGGGGAGGTGACCGTACACACCTCCATAGCACCACATTGCCTTTTCCAAAAAAGTCGGCCAAGAAAGGTCGAAAAACGCCGAATTTAGCCGAAATAGCCCTATTAGGAGGGAAAACCGAGAGAATTGGAGACGGAACTCAGCGTTTTCCCCTGACCGGATGGCGAAGTTAGGTTATCAGAACATGCGGAGTACCGGCACCGACGAGTGAGACCCCAATAGGACCCCTAAAAGACCCCGGATGCTCTTAGGGAGTTTCATTCATCCTCGACAGACCCAGACGCACGTCTCCACCGCGCCGCTGGACCGCGACCCGTGGACATCGCCAGCCCGCGGTTTCGCAACGCCGCCAACGCCCTCTTCACTTGGCGTTCGCTGGCCTGTAAAGCCAACCGGGCACGTATCTCACGCAGCGCTAAGCCGTCGTCCGCTCGATCCAACAAGGACAGAATCGCTTCTTGCCGCTCAAGCAGAGCGTGTCCGCTGCGGAGCGTTGACACATCCTGTCCATGCCGGAAGCACACAGTAACGCAGTCGCCGAGTTCCTCGATCTCCGGTAGTGGCAATCCGGCGGCGGTCGCCAGCTCCGCCATCTTGAGCGTTCCCCGGCCCCACTCCTCGATAATACCGCACCGGTAGAACATGCGGGCAATCAGCGGATTCCACGGCCTCGATTCGTGCGGGCAGAACAGCGCGGCCGGTGTCAGTCCGAAGTGCAGCGTACCGGTCGACGTGACCTCGAGTCGGTCGTCGTACACCGCGAGCCCGACCGATCCGCCGCCCAGCGCATAATCCCTGTGGCACAGGGCGTTCGCCACCGCTTCCCGTGTAGCAAGGGGCGGGTAGAGGGGCTCGTCAATGCGCCGCATGCGGCCCGATTCGAACCGACTCGCAATGGGAAGCGTGTCGCGCAGAAAGCGTTCGGCATGTGAGAGCAGTGCGAACGCGTTGCCATTGAACTGCCGGTTGTCCAGGAATTCGCTTCGGTCGATGCCCCGGAAACGAGCTACCCGAAGCAGACACTGCGGCAACTCGAATTCGAGACGCGGCGAGTCACCGAACAACACCGCCGCCGCGCGAACCAGGACCCCCTCGCGGAGCAGTCCGAGCCCTCGGAGCAAGTCTTCCGGTTCCCGGGTACCGGGCTCGTTCAGCCGGCCTGTTCGTACCGCTTTGGCTACGGTGTTGCGGATTTCGGCCACATCCAAGTCCGCGACCGTCCAGCCGGTAGCAGGTTGATTCTCCCAGCGCTGCTCACTGTGTAGCCGCTCGAAGAGCATCTGGTTGTACTCCTCGGCGGACATGGTCACCGTGGTGTTGCCGACCCGGCGATAGGCGGCGCCCCGGTACTGGTAGGGCCGTGCGGACCCCTTGTTCACGCTGACCGAGATTACATCGAGCCCGTCCGCGACACGGATCCGCCCGACCTCTGGAAAAGCCGGCGGGTCGATCCTCTGAATCTCGGCACCCACCTCCTCCATCGTCCGGTCGCTCACCTGCTGGCCGACGACACTTCCCTTCGGCGTCACACCGAACAGCACGTGTCCGCCCCGGTGATTGAGCATGGCGCACACAGTGGCCGTTGCCTCACGACGCGTTCCCGTCGTACGTTTGAACTCCAGCGTCTCGGATTCGCGTTCGGCAGCCAGCGCCAAGATCCTCTTAAGCACCATATGCGAATCTCCAACGCCGGTCGCACTCCGGCATACTCGTCAACCTTCGGCCCGATGAACGGAGTCTGACGGATCTCGCAACCGAGGGTGCCTCGGAGACAGAAAAGCTAGTCTGGAGAGAACGCTTCACTCCTCGTCCTCCTTGATCAGCCCGAGTTCCCGCAGCGGCTCCAAGACGCCATTCTCCAGCTTCGCCCTGTCATATCCAACTGCGGCTGTGGCCGTCGCGGTGATCGAAACTGCACCTGTCAGGTCCGCGAGATTGGCCAAAGCGTTCCAGGCTCCGTAGACGTTCTTGCGGTCCGCCACGAAAGAAAGAGCGACGGTCCGACTACCTATCTCTTGGGGCTCGCCGGATTCGGTCGCGGTTTCGGCTTTTCCGGTGGAGCCGTCCTCGGCGGAGGTACCGGAATCCCCGCCGTCGTCGGTTGTCTGTCCCGAGGCTGTCACCGGTTTGACCGGCAGCGCCGTCGGCACGATCAGAAAGCCCGAATCCAAGTCGATTTCGTCGTCAGCAACGGTACGCTCGAACGAAATGCGCTGGCGGTCGATCTGGTAGCGTCCGTCCTCTCCGAGCTTTGGGCGACCAATGGTATAACCGAACAAACCGGTCTCCACGCCGCGAGCGATGGCCTTGCGCACGGCCTGAGAAGAAAGCAGGCGCGGGAATCCCAGGAATTCAAAGAATCCGGCCCGCACCTTGCCGGTCGCGATGCCGGTCTGGCTTTCCCCCTCATCGCCCAGCCTGAACAACTCGACGATCTTCCCCGGCGCCAATCTTCCGAACACACGCCGCTGGATGGTCATCAGCAACTCGATCAAGCGCTGATGGATGAGTGCGCGTTGTTTTTCGTCAAGGGTCGTCTGGAGCGGGCGTCCACCCAAGCTGATCGCTTCTAGGGTGAGCACTCCGTCGCCGGATGCCGGCAGCCAGACTTCGGCGTAAAGCTTGAGCAGGGCGGACTCGACCGCCGCGCTTTCTGTAGCCTTGCGTTCCCTGAGTTGGCCCTTCTGGCCGCCGGTGAGATTGTGCTCGCGCCATTTCTGCTGGACGCGCTCGACCGCGAGCAGATAGCGCACTCCGCGCCGCAGTGCCTCCACCTGACCGGCGGCTGGAACGCCGAGTCCCAGTCCGTTGCGGTATACCCGCGGCCGGTTGCCGGATTGCTCGAAAAGGGCGAGCGCGTCGCTTCGCTGCTCCGCTGGCGGCTTGCCCGCGAACTCAAGCGGCAGATAGGCGATGAGAAATCGCGGCTCGCCGTCCGGTACGTCGCCCGGCTTCCGTGGCCACACGATGGCCTGCTGTCCGGCTAGCCGCTCTTCGATCATCTGCCGGATGCGGGCTTGAACCCGGCTTTCCTGACGAGCGACAACCTCGGCCTCCTGTTCGACCAGCAGCGTAACGTTCGGATCCTTCTTGAAACAGTAGCGCACACCATCGAAGTGCAGATATAGACACTGCTCCTTGAGTTCCTTAAGGCATGCTTGGATGGTGGTGGTGTCCAGATCCGGCCCGAGGGTCGCGCCGAGCAGGCCCGGCTCGCCGATGCCAGGAGGAAGCGGGTCGCCATGATCACTTTCTCCACGCGCCAATCCGCCGAAAGAGTAGAGCAGCATGGTGGTGGCCAGCCGGGTGGCCGGCTCCTTTCCAGACTCGGCGGTCACTTCGAGAGCGCGCCGTTTGTCGATGCGTCGCGTTCGTGCATTCGCGCCGACGAAGTCGTGCTCCAGGCAGGCTTGGAAGTCCTCGCGTTGACCCACCTCCTTGAAGAATGCGAGGCGGACACCGTTGTCGTGGATCGGAACGTCGCCGGGGCCGAGCAGGGACCGCGAGGCCCCGGCGCGGTGGGCGGCACGGAGACACGACGCGAGGAAGCGCAGGGCTCCGCGGGTGCGCTGAAAATCCGGGATAGCCGCCCACCGCTCGCGCATCAGGTCGATCAGGGTGGGGTGAAAGGGATAGGACGCCTTGATCCGCTCGCGCAGCACCAATCCTTCTTCCTCCGCTTGTTGGCGCCCCGGCTCACCGTCCGCATAGGCGCGGCGCATCTGCGTGAACACCTGACCGTAGATGTCCGCCGTCGCGGTCGCCGCCCTCGCAGCGGGTGCCCCGGCGAGCAGCCGGCGTTGAATGACGTTGAGAATTTCGTTGCCTTCCACGGGTTCGCGGCGCTGATCCTTGCGGGCGGCCAGATGTTCTATCGTCTGGAGCAGGCCGGTGTATTCGAGGGATTCGCGCTTGCTCGACTGCAAGGAGTAGACGAGCACCGCGTCATCCACGCTGCCGACCGCCGCCGTCAGCCGCTGAAGGAACGACAGCGTCTCGTCGCGCAGCGTGGTCTTCCCGACGCGAATCCCACCGGCGCTGATGAGGTATTGCAGCAATTCGTCGATAAGGATCAGACTGGGACCGCCCCCGAGCAGTTCAACGAGCGCATCGCCGCCCGGCGCGACCTTGGCTTGGTCCTGCGCGCGCAAGAGCTCGTAGCCTTCCAGACCTCCGAGTCCCCAGGCGATCCAGCCCCAAACGGTCCTGGCGGTGATGTCGCCACCCGGAGCCCGCTTGCCGTTCGTCGGATCGAAGAACTGCCCGTCGACCACCGCGACGCGCACACAGTCCGGTCGCGGGAGTCCAGTCGCCTCCGGTATTGCGTCGAGCACCGCGCGGGACCGGGCGGCGTGCAGCAAAGCGGCCAGCGTGTGGGACTTGCCGCCGCCGAACGGCGTCTGAAGCCGGAGCACCCGATTGCCCGGGGATCCGGCGAGACGCCCGAGCACGTCTTCGAGCAGCGCCTTGAGGCCGGCGGTCAGGTAGGACGCGGCGAAGAAGCTGTCGGCGTCACGGTATACCGCCGGGACACGTCGGAGCTCGTTTTCCGGCCTCCCCAACTCCTTGCCAATGAGGTAGTCGGAGAGTGTGCCGAGGTCGAGCGCGAAGATGTCCTCGGAAAAGTCGTCGGAAAGCACGTCGGGATGCAGCTTCACACACTCTAGCCAAGGGCGGGTAGGGATACTCATCAGGGGTTGTCGTCTCCGCTAAAAAGGTCCAGGGTCCCGGTGACCAGCGAGTCCTCGTCGCGCACATACGCGGCCCCCTCGACGATGCTCCGCCAGTTGGCATTCAGCCGCGTGAGGGCACCGAGTTCCTCCGTCGGCGATGGGTTCAGAGCTTCCTTTCGGCCAAGAACCGGGGCCGACAAGGCCTGCGCCACCAATCGAAGCTGCTCTCCGTTCGGGCGGGTGGTCTTGAGATACTCCTGAACCGCCCCCGGCCGTTCATCGAGCAGGTAGAGCAGCCGATGCAGGGTGTCGACAAGTGGGGCAGCCTTGCCGTTTTCCGGAAGGCCGAGTTCCTCGTTATCGCCCCTCTCGGAATAGTTGCGCACGCGGAACTTGCTCCGGATTTTCTCCACGAGCCTCGGGGCGCTGCCGGCAAGTCCGCTGGGGCCATCGATCTCGATACCTTGCGGATAGCAGAACACGTAGGCGTCCCCGGCCTCAATGGCGGACTCGCGGTAGGTGAAGCGCCATAGGATGTAGAACCGGGTGATCGAATCGACGGCGGCGACGGCCGCGCCGCGCAGACCGAAGATCTCGTCGAGCATTACGTCCAGCACGACGCCTTCGACATCGCGAAGGTATTGCTCGGCGGAAACCGGCTCTCCGTTCGCGTAGTCGACTCTGGAAAACTGGGTGTAGGCGCGCAGCCCGGCACCGACGGCGGCCATCAGAAGGTCGCCGCCGCCGATGCCCTTGCCGCCGTTCCAGAGGGTCTTAACCCGTTCGCGAGCGATTTCGTTGAGTCGAGGCTGGACCTCCGATTCGTACTGCCCGACGACGGATTGCTCCCGCCGGCGTGCGACGAAGAAGATGCTGTCGGAGAGCGCCGCGGCGCCCACGGCGTTCGACCGACCACGTGCCTCTGTCTGCACGGGCCACGCCTCTGTGACGGTCATCCCCGCCCCCACGAGCGCTCGAATCAGGGTCGCCCAACCCTCCGTGGTCCGGTGGGCATAGACGCATATCAGCGGAGCGCCGGGTTTCAGGACGCGCCGAGCCTCGGCAAGAGAATTGCGCATCAGGCGTTCGTAGTGTTCCTTCGCCTTGTTCGCATCGCCGCCGTGCTCGCTCGGTTGCGCCACGGCCTCCCGGCGCTTTGGCGGCGTGGGTAGGGCGAAATGTTCCGGGTAGAGGTCGCCGAGGATCCGCTTCAGCCAAACGTAGAAGAAGGCCGAGAGGTCGGCGTAGTATATGCTGCTGTAGTAGGGTGGGTCCGTGATGACGGCGTCGAAGGTCTCGTCGTCGTAGAAGAGCTTCTCCGCATTGCCTCGTCGAACTATGCTTGGCTGACTGACTTTCGCAAGCTCGCGAATGCAGAACGCCTCACGATCTAGTGCATGTGGCAGGCAGCCTTGCGTTCTTGCCAGTGGATTGATGTCGGAGAAATCGTAGATCATTTTCAAGGCCTGACGATCACCGATGGCTCCTATTGTTTGTTGACCGGAGGGTTCCCATCGCGAAAACTTGTTGAATGCGATCACGAAACGACCGAACGCCATCGCGAAGAACGTCGTCAATGCCTGCGCCCGATTCTCCGGCATACCGTCGGCAACCATCTCGCCATGCGCGTAGCGAATCTGCTTGATGAGGGTAAGAAGGACGAGTAGCTGTCGAGTTGTGAAAAGCTCCCGAAAGTTTTCCACACCGTATGCAGGCAACTGATCGCGCAGTTTTCCCTGGAGGATTTCGTCGGGACATGTGAATCCGAGTTCCGCCTCAAGCGTTGCCAAGCGCTGTGCGACGAGGTCGGGGGATTGCGCGACGGTGGCATCCGGGGGCAGATAGACCTTCTGCCGTTTCTTGCGCTTGGGCTTGGGCGGAAGTGCTGCCACCACCGCGGCAAGAGACTCTCCCATGCGCCCGGCGACCGCCATTCCCTTGACGTGGTCGGCGGGTGCCGGCGTGTTGCAGGCAACACACACCGCCTGCCCCGAACCGGTTTGTCCGGTCTGTTGCGAAACGGCCTTGGCGGAGGAGCCGGAGACGATGTCCCAGCACAGGCGGTTGCCATCCACGATTCTTGGCACGGCGGCGATGGCGCCGCCCTTCTTCCGAAGCCATGACTGTCGTACCAGCGGGACGGGCGCCCCGCAGCCGGGCCGACGACAGGGGACGGTGCGCGCCCAGATGTATGAGACGGGATCGGCATACGCGCCGGAAGCGGGGGCAAGGGTCCCGAAGAGAGAGCCCTGCTTCTCCAGTTCGTCAGTCTGCGACGACTCGATACCCGGATAGAGGTCGCCGATCTCGTCGCGCATCCGTTCCAGGATCACCTCGCCCCAGCGGACGAAGTCGTCGGCCAGGCCTGAGCCGAAGGACTGCGGGTAGACCAGCGTGCACAGCTCGATCAGGTGCGCGACCGGATTGTAGTCGATGGCGTGACTCTCGCAGCCGAGGCGGGCGGCTTCCAGCGGAATCGCCCCGCCGCCGGCAAACAGGTCCAGGACCTTGGGTGCCCGCCCGCCATGCAGTTCCTTGATCCGGTCACGTGCTTCCGAGACTTTGTCCGCATTGGGCTTGTAGGCCGCGAGCTTGGCGACGAAGGACGCCGCTTCCTCTCGTTCCTTGTCAGTGCGAGGCGCGGGGGCCAACGCCGCGTATACGGCGGCCCGACACGCTGTTATCGGACGACGGGCCGGCCAGTAGTGGACCAGTGCCACATAGCGACGCGGGTGCTTTTTCTCCTTAGACGCGATAGCGTTCAGCGCATCGAGCGGCAGGTAGTCCTCGATCAGGCGGCGATCGTCGGCCTTCAACGCAAGCTCCCTCTTCCCAAGGCGCCACGGAAATCGTCGTTGGCGAAGCCCATTTCCGCGAGGAACCGCGATGGTTGCTTCGGCCAACCCCTGTACTGACGCGCCCATGACAGGATCAGGCGCTGTCGCGTCCGAGTGATGGCCACGAAGCAGCCCCGTCGTTCCTCTTCTATTGCCGCGCTGCCACCGCCCTTCTTGACGCTGTGCCAGGAAGGCAGAACCTCCTCGACGAGGCCGATGACGTAGACTATGTCGAACTCCAAGCCCTTCGCCCCATGAATGGTGGCGAGAGACACCGTTTCCGGCGCGGGAACGGGTTCCTTGGACCGTAGCTCCAACTCCTGCAGAAACCGGTCGAGCGACGCTCGTCCGATTGCCGTTCGGATCTCGCTCGATAACTGTTGCCAGGCGCTCAGGTCGTCCTTGAGGTCTTGATCGACTTCGTCGCTCCTCAAGTGCCCGAGAATCTTCTTGATCGCCGATGCAGGTTTCATCTCTCCGGCGGAGACGCCTAAAACCAAGGCGACGAACTCCGAGGCTGGCGATGACAGTCCGGCCGATTGCGCCATGTCCGCCCAAACGGAAAGGAAGGTGACGCCCTCCGCCGCAGACCGAGCCATCAACTCGTCAACGTCCAGCGAAATATGGGAAAAGCTACTGAACGTCTCGACGAGAGTGACCATATTGCGCCGGTCGAGCGGTCGGTTGATCTGCTTGAGACAGGCGACCAGCCAACGCATCTGAGGCGATACGAAGTCGTCGCGGCGCGTCAAAATCGTGGCAGGTACGCTTTCCCTTTCCAAGGCTTCCCGCATGGATTCCCGCAGCGTGCGGGTTCTAGCTAGCACCACCGTATGGCCACGGTCGGCGACATCCAGACTGGCGATCTCGGCCGCGATGCCGGCCACTTCGTCTTGGTCCGTCGCGAACATGCTGCACCGAATCTGTCGGTCTTCGATCGAATGACCCTGTTGGGCCGGCTCCGCCAACTGCCTGGACTTGTTGCGTCGAACGTTGTAGACGACAAGACGATTCGCGGCCTCCACGATGCGCGGCGGACACCTATAGTTGGTAGGCAGTTGCACCACCTCGCAATCGAAGTCTCTTACTAGGGTGCTGATCCGACGGACGCTTGCACCGTTCCACTCATATATCGTCTGATCGTCGTCCGCAACCGCAAAAACCTGCCGATTGTCGTGGCCCGCCATCCGGCGAAGAAGCTTATACTGCGCGTCGTTGGTGTCCTGAAACTCGTCGATGAGCCAATGCCGGTACACGGTCTGGTAGTGGCGGGCCATGGCAGGAAACCCAAAGAGCTTGTACGCCTCGAAGATCAACGAATTGTAGTCCAACGCATTGGCGCGGCGGAGCTCATCCTCGTACAGCCGGTAGGCGCGAGCCACCCGGCCGGCTTCCTGGCGCGATGCCCCGCTTCGGTTGGCAACCCGTTGCTCGGCCTTATCTGGATCCACCAATCGGGCCTTGAGGGCATCGATCCTGGGCAGAAGACGGCGGTCTTCGCTGGACACGTGCGGGCAGTCGCGCCCGAGAGCATCCTCCAACACAGCTTGGCGGTCGGTCGTGCTCGAGTAGATTGCGAAGTCTGGCTTGATCCCTAGATGTATGCCGTGTTGCCGCAAGACCTGTGCACAAAAGCCATGGAAGGTGTGGATGTCGGCTCGTTCTTCGAGTCCGGGCGCAAGTGTGGTCACCCGGCTTGACATCTCGTGCGCGGCCTTGTTCGTGAACGTAAGCGCGAGCACCCGGAAGCGCTCGTCCCGCGATCGGTCTAGAAGTTGAGCAACCCGACAAGTCAGCACGCGGGTTTTCCCGGAGCCTGGCCCGGCAAGCACGAGTAGTGCCCCGTCCTCCCATTCGACAGCTTTGCGCTGGATGGCCGACAGTTCGTTCAGTGTGCTCTCGAGAGTGTTCGCCACTATCTCAACCCCCTCAGTTGCTCGATGGCCGTCCGGAACGCCTTCGGCGTCCGGCGCGCCATGTCGGCGTCCTGACGAACACGCGCGGCCAACTTAGTCGCATAGGCGGTCTTATTATTCCGCAAACGTGCCGCCAGACAGTCACCGGTAAGCTGCGCCGCGTCCGCGATTCCCGCGCTGACCAGTACGTCCCGCAATTCCGGCTCAAGTCCGTCGGCCACGAGTTGCGCCTCCAAGTCACCGGCGGGATGGGTCTGACAGCGTTCTTGCAACTCGTTGTGACTGAACCCGCGGCTGGCAATCGCGTCCTTCATCCCCTTTCCGGCGTCGTCTCCGTCGAAAACCGCGAGCCACGGAATATCCAGCGCCCGCGCCAGCGCGGCAAAGGTGGCTGGATCGCCGTTGTTCTGCGCGTCGATGACGGAGATGCTATGCTGGTCAAGATCGTAATCAAGTGCGTGCGCGATGGCATGTACGAGAAGGTAGTCTGTCTGGCCTTCGACGATGAACCAGCGCTCCGCGAAGAATATTTCCCCGCGAATGCGTCTGGCCTGGGTATCCAACGCCTGCAACTTCTCGTCGTCAATGTACAGGGATGAGCGTTTCCTCAAGTCGCATAGTTCTTGTTCGACCTTTCTACGGCGCTCGTGCCGCCCGCAGCACGCAAGCAGAGTTCGATATGTGCTCTTATCAAGCGCGCCGTGGACCGTGAGCGTTTGCGAAGCGCGTTCGTAAGTTAGGAATCCGCCCGATTTGGCCACGACCTTGTCGAGGCCATCAAGGGCTGGAATCGATGCCGAGTAACTTGCCGGCAGCCATCGTACTTCGGTCCCGTCCGGGGTGAGGCGCACCAATCGCAAGTCACGGAATGGAACATGTTGGATAAAATAGGGCGAATGGGTGGTGACGATCTTCTGTCCGGGCAGCCCGCTGACGTGTCGCCATAGCGTACGAACAGCCTGTGGATGTAGGTGGGTCTCGGGTTCCTCAAGGGCGAGCACCGGCTCACTTCCGGTTTCGTACAACTCGCGCAGCAGATGATCAATGAAAGCCTGGAACAGGAAGATCACCGATAGACTCTGGATCCCCTGTCCTTGGCGCCGTAGCGGCAACCACGGTAAGTCCGGTTCGTTGCGGAGGATGATTTCGGCTCTGGACAGCAAGTCCCAGCTCTTCAGCGGCACCATCCGCATAGCGAGGCCACCTTCCCGGTCTCGAGCCGCAATGCGGGTAGCGCCGGACAATGTCTTTGCGATCACCTCAAGACGCGGGTCGGCTTTGAGTAGGCGTTGGTTGAGCAAGTCGAGAACCCGCAGTGCCCGGGATTCAAGTTCCGACGGAATCTCCAACGCTTCGAGCAGTCTCCCCCAGAACTGCGAGGAGCGAGGCGAGAACTCATCTCTCACGTCGCGCAAGGCGCCGAGATAGAACAGGGGCAGATAGCGACAGAAACGTTCCAGATTCACGCGGCGCGCGCTTCGACCAGTTAGCCGATTGCGCTTCGCGTCGAGGAATTTCCAGGTCGGCTCAAAGGCTCCCGTATCGTTGCTCCATGCACACTGGGTTCTCAGGGCAACGGTCTTCCGACCAGTGGCTAGGTCGATCTGTACGATGTCCCCAAGGTCTTCCGCGATAGTACCGGGCCACTCGCCGGGCTCGGACTCGTTCGACCGCAGTTCGATGCTGATTCCGCTGGAGGTCTTTGGATTGGCCGTGTCGTTGGGGAGGTGAATGTCGTATTCGCTGAATCCGGCGCCACGCCGCCCCCAACGGCGTGTGAGGGCGATCCGTAGTGCGTCTAGAATTGCAGTCTTGCCGGCGTTGTTCGGACCCACGAACACCGTCGTGTCGCCGAGGTCGACGGCCATGTGCCGGATTGACCGAAAGTTGCTGATCTTAATTCTGGTTATGCGCATATGTGACAACACGTCCGATGGGTGACCGTTCCTGTCATGCCAACTCCTCCCTGTGCTCCTGTGCCGCCTGTTCGATCGCGCTTGCCGGCACATCATAGTAGCGAGCCGCGACAACCTCCTTCTTCGCGTAGTCCAAGTGTTTGGCGGGGTTCTGGACGATGATAGGCATGGCGTCCGGGTTCTCGAGCGGATCCCACACCACGTAGAGCCAATAGGTGTCGCCGAGTTGCTGCGCCTTGTACCACTCGTTTGTCGTGAGCCTGACAGACCGCCCCGATTTGCGGCCCTTAACCTCGATGCGCCGCACGTCGGCGACCGGGTCCCGATACCCTGTCTGCGGGTTGGGAGCCGCCAGGCTGCGGATGTCGAAGCCGATCTTCTGATGGCCGACTCGCTCGCACTCGCGGTCGCGGGCCTCTTCGTACGCGACGACGATATCCTCGGCTGCAACCTCAACGCGGCGCTTCAACCCCGCATCCTGCTCCTCGGCCAGCTCGGGAAAGCTGCCGATTGCGGTGTCCGGTGGCAGCACCAAGCCACTGGCCACATGGCGCACCGGACCGTGGCGCGCCACGCGGAGCCGGTTGATCCCGGCGATGCGTTCCCGCCGGGTACGCTCAAGGTCGGACAGGTCCTGTTCCGCCCGCTGCCGCGCCAAGGCGACCTCGGGTTCGCTGGGCTCACGGTTCTTCAGCCGCATCACTCGATCCTGGCCGGCTCTCACACGGACGCGGAAGGACTTCATCAGGTATTCGCGGGCGACATCCGCATAGCGGCCGCGTTCGCCTCGCGCGGACAGGCAGCGCTCCATCTGCACGGTGGTCTTGATGTAGTCTGTGACGGGTCTGAAATCGATCTCGGGAAGCACGCCGGGCTGCTGCGGATGCTTCGGAAGGTCGATCAAGACATCCGCCGGAATCGGTTCAAATCGCTCGCTGGTCGGTACGCACTCCGCCACTTCTTCGCGGACCCCCACAAGTTCTGCGTGGACGGTCGTCGCCTCCCCCTTGGTCGTTTGGCCACGAACCGTGATTTCGTAAAAGTGCAGCCGGTACGGCGCCGAGGTCGCCGAGTCCACATAGACGGCGGTTCGGCCCCCAATATTTTCGAGGATCTCGTTCAGCTTCTCGTCAAGTGCGGCGTACAGGGTGTGGCCGGGACCGAGCAGAATGGCATCAAGGTGTCGGTCCTGTTCCAGGTGCTCCTTGTAGAAAGTCAGTTTGCGGTAGTTCGCGTCCGGGGCCCCGAGGCGGCGCACGGCGGCGAGGCGCTCGGAACGCAGATCGGCGCGCACATGCTCGATCCGCCACAGCCCGTCTGCCCTGGTCTCCATGCGGAGACCCACGGCTTTCGCGGCATTCACAAAGTGGGATTCGACGTAGCGTGGCATGAGCCGTCGTTCCTCCGCCTCCAGATTGGCTTGGGCGAAAGCCGAGAAGTCCACGTGCGCGCGCGCCAGCGCGATGCCAGTCGCCTCCTCGTACCGACCGAGGAGATCGGGGTCGATACGGTCGATCATGTCCAGATAATCGTCCAGCCGTCTCGGCTCGTACGCTACTTCCCGTAGCATTTCCGGCAGGTTGATCTTGTTGAGCGAAAGCACTTCGCCCACCACGTCGAACACGCGGTCTCCAAGCGCGTCCCGCATGCGATCCAACTTTTGCAGAAGCCGTTCAAGAATGCGACCCTCAATGACCGGCTGGCCGTCCCTCGACGATGTGGCCACGAAATTGAAGGCGTACACGTCGCGCGTCTGCCCGATGCGGTGGATGCGGCCAAGGCGCTGTTCGAGACGGGTCGGATTCCAAGGCAGATCGTAGTTGACCATCAGGTGGCAGAACTGGAGGTTGATGCCCTCACCGGCCGCCTCGGTGGCCACGCATATCTGGCAAGTCGTTCGAAAGTCCTCCTGGGCTCGCTTGCGCTCGCGCGGATTCATTCCCCCGTGTATCTGGCAGGTCGAATAGCCCCACGCGTCGAGATGCTCGCGCAGGTAGTCGAGGGTGTCCCGGTGTTCGGTGAAGAGCAACAGCTTGCCGCGACCATCCTTCAGTTCGTCGAACTCCGAACGCAGAAGGCACTCACGCAAGGCGACCCGTTTCGAGTCACGTCCGCTTTCCCGTACCCGTCCAACTCGCGCAACCAGATTCCCAAGTTCGGCAAGCTCTGTCCTTAGCTGGTCCAACTCTGCTGCTGTGGTCGCTTCGTCGACGAGCACATCGCGCGCGGCTTCATCAAGATCGTCTTCGTCCTGCTCGGCGTCCGACACCAGGCCTTGCAGTTGCGCAAGGCGGCGCGACCTCTGCACGGGAGAAAGCCCCTCGAGTTCGCCGAGCAGGTCGGCGAGCTTCTTCCGGCGGCGGCGTAGCGACTCGTGGATCGCGTGCATTGAGCTCGCAAGGCGGCGCTGGAACACGGTGCGCGCTAGCGCGACGCTGTTCTTGCGCCGACCCGTCGCCTGCGGCAGGAACTCGTTGATGTAGGCCGTCACGGCCTTGTAGATGGTGTACTCCTCCGTTCCGAGATCGAAGCTCACCGTCTGCACGTGACGGTCGGGAAACAATCGGCGGCCGCTCATGTCCTTCAGATCCTCCTTCAGTCGGCGGAGCGACCAGGGGCAGTCTTCTCCGAGCTTCAGGATGTCGCGGCGGATCCGGCCGGCCGCCTTACCGAAACGGTGCGGTTCGGGGAACAGATCGCGATCGAGCAACCGGATGAAATGCGCGAAACGGTCGTTATCGCCGTGGTGCGGGGTGGCCGTGAGGAGCAACAGGCTGTCGCACTGTTCGGAAAGGCGCTCTGCAAGCTGGTACCGTTTCGTGCGCTCGATTCCGTCTTCGCGCTTCGACGAGCGCTTCGTGTACGCGCTGCATTTGTGGGCTTCGTCGATGACGATGAGGTCCCACCGCTGCTGCCATACGCGCTCGCGGACCTCATCCTGCTTGGCGTAGTCGATGGACGAGATGATCTGGGTCTCCCGCTCCCAGAGATTCAGAAGCTGTTGCTGGTCGTTCGCTGAATGGACGATCTGAAACGGTTCGTTGAAGAAACGCAGCAACTCCTCCTGCCACTGTATGGTCAGGGGTGCCGGCGTGAGAATGAGGCAGCGGTCAAGAGCCTCCCGCAACTTGAGTTCCTTAATGAGCAGGCCAGCCATGATCGTCTTGCCCGCGCCTGGGTCGTCGGCAAGCAGGAATCTAAGACGCGGCTGCGGCAGCATCTTCAGGTAGACCGCCTCGATCTGGTGGGGTAGGGTTCTGATTCCGGACAAGCTGACCGCGAACTGGCGGTCGTAGGTGTACGCGTGGCGGATGCGGTTCGATTCGACGAGGAGTCGCAGCCGATCCGCGTCTACCGGCCGAAACGCGCTGGCCGTCCGCTCCCCTTCAGTCTTGAGAATCGCGGCCACTTCCTCGGGCGAGATGACGGTTTCCTCAAGCGTACCGTCGGCCAACCGAACTAGGCACTCGAATCCAGAAGACCCATCGGAGCCAAGAGGCCTCGCATCTTCGAGAACCACAGGAGTGTCAAACTGGCCGGAGAGAGACACTTGCCTTCCGACCCGTGCGGCAAGGGTGTTCTCAGACATGCTTGCGTTCGCGGCCTTCGTTACGAGCGGCGACAGGTCGTTCGCTCCGGTTGTGGAGACCTGCACGGCCTCTCAATCCAGACTGGGGATTCTCCATGATGCGTTTTGGGGCGGCTCCTCTCCTCGTCCTACTTCGGGTCGGACATCGGACTACCAATATACCGCACTGCTCGGATCCAGCCCGGCGGATGCTTGATAAGCTTGACATACCTTTTGGAAGGATTCTCACCAACAGCCTCTGCTCTGGACTATGGTACACACAATAAAAGCCTTTATGCAGCGATCCCTTCTTATCTCCATCCTGCACCTCAATCCTCGTCTCATTCGCCTGCAGATACCCGGTGGATAGCAACTCCTGCTTCAGAGCATCATACAACGGGGTCAGGTGCGACGCAGACTGCGATATCCAGCCTCCCAGCGTGGACTTCGCAATCTCCACGCCTTCCCGACGAAACCGCTGCTGCTGACGGTACAAAGGCAGGTGGTCCGCATATTTGCCCACCACCACATCTGCCAACAACCCCGGACCCGCCATGCCCTTGTTCACCATCCGTGGTGGCAACTCACCTATGATCACCCCCTTATCCTCATTCTCAGGGTCCACATACTTCGGACGCACATACTCAATAACCTTCATATGGGCGGGTACACGCTCCAGAACCAGCGTCTTCTCCGCCCCGATGCACGTCATACCACTGGTATCCCCGTCAGGCTCAACAGTAATCGTTTCGCGGGGCAGTTTCTTCAGCAGATCGTCCAGCGCTTTACGCTTGGGCTTGCCCTTCTTCTTCTGCCGTCCGTTCGCCTTTTGCCCATTCTTCGTCTGTCCATTCGTCTCCGGCTCCGGTAGAGGGATCTCCTGCTCCGGCTCATCGAACAACGTGCCCTGCTGCGGGTCATTCAGCACACACTTTTCACTCTTAGGACTGTATAGCGCGCGTAGCGCTAGCATCAGCCGGTTATTCATACTCTCCAATTCTGCATTATCCCGGCTGTACTGATCATGCAGCTGATCAAAGGCACTGGCCAATTCGGGGTGCTGTGCAAGCAACGCAACCTGCGCGGGGGAGAGGATAGAATGTGCTTCGGGCTGCATGGTGAGCTAGCAACACCAGCATATTGCTTGTTCCCGAATCACACATTATATTTGGCCCGATTATCGGCTTTTTACCGCATATCGGAGCCGATATTTCACCGTCTTCAACGACACCCCCTCCAGCATCATCACCATCTGTGCCCATGTCGGCACATCCTCCTCTGGCGACGCAAACGTACCCGTCTCCAGGCGCTTGTAGAAGATCGCAAAGCCGTTCCGATCCCATGTGAGCGCCTTCAAATGGTTTCGCCTCCTGTTTATAAACATAAAGATGTCTCCCGACATCGGATTCCGCTTCATGCCGCTCTTTACCAAAGCACATAAGCCGTCAAAGCTCGTGCGCATGTCTACCGGCGGCCGGTGAAAGAAGTACCGGTGCGAAGGTGCCAGTCCGATCATGACTGCGTCAGCTTGGCCAGGTACGAAGCAGAGACCGGTGCAAAGAACCGCACCCGTATCCCACCCGGATATGCGATCTCTACCTGTGCCGCTACCCATGGTGCTGCACTGCCTATCTCCACGAAGCCTCGGCTGCAGTCTCCTGGCGATCCTTCCGCCTCCAGTAATTCAACTGCCCATACGAGATGCCGTGCTTTGCACAAAACGCCGCTGCGGACTAGGTCCTTTCGTTTATACTGCTCTACCAGCGGTAGCATCTCTTCCACCGTAGGTTTGGGCTCCGCCATGCGATCTGGGGTCTGGGTTCTCACGTCCACCGGCAAGCTCCCCAGGACCCATCACCTAATCAAGATGTAGTTCACCGCACGCTCACTCCAAAGATAGGGAATTATAATACGTGAGTGACCAACTGTACACAGTGAGGCACTAGTATCAATTTCACGGGTCATAGGGGTCGGTAACCCGAACGCCCCTCGCCGTGCAGAAGCCCCAATCCCGGAGGCCAGTATGTTTGCAGCCGCATTCAGGTCTGCATGATCCGCATGTCCACAGGACATACACGTGAATTTGCTCTGCGTCTTACGGTTACTCGCTTCTGTGTGCCCACACACAGAACACCGCTGACTCGTATAGGCAGCGGTAACCTTTATCACCTTGCGGCACTTATAGCTCAGCATCTGATCCAGCTGGCCCCAACCTGTTCGCAGTATTCCACGGTTGAGGCCAGACTTCTGTCTGACGTTTGTGCCAAAGCTCTCCATCGTCCCCTTAGCTGAACGTGTCATCGCTTTGATCTTCAGGTCCTCCAGTATCACCGTTGAGGAGCATTTGGCAATACTGCGACTTACCCGGTGGTTCGCATTCTTGAGGATGTTCGCACGCTTGCGCTGTATGCGGGCGATTCTATGCTTCCGCCTGTTACGACGGTTGGAGCCTTTCTTCTGTCTCGCCAGTCTTCGCTGATGCCGCTTCAACTTGGCATCAAGACGCTTGGTATCCGGTTGTCTGATAATGCTTGTATCGCCCTCTGTGGAGACCACAGCGACCTGCCCGCAATTACGGTCAATGCCTACAGCACCGCCGGTATCCTCCATTACAGGTGCCTCCATCTTGTAGCAGATGACAGCATATCCTTTGCAGGCGTTCTTCTTTACAGTGGCTTTGACGGGTATACCATCAGGGTACGGGTTGCCTCCCCGCCTGCGGAGCGCCATATATCCCACTTTCGGGATATACAGCTTGCCATCCCGAACCCTTACGTTATCCGGGATCGTGAAGGAAGGCGTACTACCACGTCTGGAATGGAATCTCGGTCTTCTCTTACCCTCCTTGAAGAATGCCTTCCATGCATCCGCCTGATATTTCAATGGGTATCTGACTACAATGTATATCTAACGACACCAAAGGAGTATTCAGGTAGCCACTCGACCGTGCGGCGCAGCGCCGTGAACTGCTTCCCCAGCGAGAAGAAGCTTATCGAGGGCGGCTTCTCTCCAGCCTCTTTCGCTTTCTTGTACGCCTCGCTCTGCGCTGCGAGGATGGCATTCCACACAAACCTACACGCAGCCGCTAATCCAGCAAGTTGCTTGGCGTTACTCCGACTTCCGGGCAATAGCCTGTATGTGATATTACGGTATGCACTAACCGTTTCGGGCATGGCACTGTGGTATATAACTCCTCGATATATAGAACTTATATAGCATGAATACCCACGTGTTGAGTTATTTGAAATAATTGCAGTTTTTCGTGAGAAGCGGGAACCGATTATGAAAAACTGGCGAAAGCCATCCTGTCTGCACCACCAAAGCACAAAAAGTAACTCCTGCGAAAACGCGTGGCACTCAGCCATATAACTCCCCAAAGATACCTAACACGGAGGTTCCAGTCCCTCTATTGTGCTTGCTAGCATACATTCCCACGGCCTGCAGAATCCTCCATATGCACCCGCGGAGCAGTCAAATCTAGCCGACCGACCACCTACTTACGAAATCGTATATTCAGACTAAAACATCCCGATTCGAGGGTTTTGCAAAAGGCTCATCAGATAGATCTGTGTACTGGTCTGCGAACACGCTGTCAGGTACTTGACTCCTGCACACCCAACCGACGCCATTCAATTAACCTTCGGATCGCGGTCTAACTTTCTTTAATTGAGAGAGTAAGTGCCCTTATTGATAAGTACTTCACCGTACGGATACGCCGCACGAGCGGGGATCCTGTTTCAGGGGCCGACAACATCTGTACGTGCCGGTGCCAGATACGGTAGGCATTGTCTCCGAGATGCATCACCGCAATTCGTCGGACACAGTCTCCACCCGAGCATCTATTCGCCTTGACTCCGGGCCAAGCGGCGATCCAGGTTTGCCATGAATGTGTCAAAACCCCGTTTGCGAATGAAGCTGCGGAAAGAAACTGCATAGCCATCAATCGTTGAGACACCGTCGATGACGATGTCATACAACCACCAGTTATTGTCCTCACGGAGCAGGAGGTACTTCACGGGGAGCGTTACATCCTTCATTACCGCACTAGTGTGGGCACTCGCCTCGTCGCCGGTCACGCTGATGTCCTTGTAAGCTATTTCGGCTTGGTATACGCTCAGATCGCCCAGCGCCTGCGATCGCACAATGGCAGCAAATGTATTGATAAATCGCTCCAGCTCTTCTTCGGATAGGTCGTTGGCGTGGGGACCAAGAGCTCTGCGTCCCATTTCGCCAAAGTCAATGCGCGCATTGATCAGCTCGGCAACCGCGTCGCGGGTATCAACCGTTGCATCCGCAGACATCTCTCCGACGGCCGCCTTAATCTCCATATCACGCTTTTGAAGGAACGCCAGTACCTCCGCTTCCGGATTTTGGGCCCGGACAGGCAGCACGATCACGGTGGCTGCTACCACAATAAGGGTTCTTATCAGTATTGTAGCCATAGTCGTAGAGAGTCTAGTCATCATTCAACGAGGAGTCCCGCGCGGGCCTGCTCTGTCAAGAGTCCCGCCGCCTTGAGTAGTCTCAGCACGGCCAAGTTGTAATTCCTGACGGCATCCAGGTAGCGGGCTTCTGTCTCCAGATTGGCTTGGACAGCCTTGATGAGATTCTCGGTATCACCAAATCCGAGGTCAAAATTTATGGTTTCTACGCGCAGCCATTCCTTTGTGATGGCGAGAGACGAATCCTGGGCGGCTAACGCCGCCCCCGCAATGTGAACCTTGCGCCACGCCGCCTCAGTCTCAAAGAGCACCAGTTGCTCCGCTGCCTCCAGCTGGTGCCGAATGCCATCACGCTGGGCTCTAGCCTGTGACACACGAGCACGCGTTATGGGAAAATTCAGCTTCTGACTGATGGCGAACCCCGTCCGCGCCCGCGCTGCACGGAAACCATCGCTAACGAAAGGATTCGGCTGTCGGTACCGGCCTGTTGCAGCACTCACGCTAGCCGAACCCACGAGGGCTATCTGCGGGAAGTAGTCGGCGCGCGCTGCGCGCAAGAGGGCATTGCGAGCAGCAAGACCTGCCCGGGCCGCACGCATGACGGGGCGTTGCCGAGCCGCTACCATATAGCTCTCAAGATCTGCAACAACATAGTTTACGGGAACAAGGTTTTCAGCGGTCGGAAGGACGGACGAGGAGTCTGGAATCAGGAGTTGGCGGCGCAGCGCTACGCTGGCAATGCGTCGCTGCTGGCGGACATCTTCCCGACTGTGCAAGAACTCCTGCTCTGTTATCAGTAACTGATAGTGGTCCGCATCGTCCACCTCGGGGTCGCCTTCTTCCAGAAGCCGAGCGATTTCTGCTTTTGCATCTTCCAGAACATCTCCCGCCCGGTCTGTCAGCCGCAGCAAGTCCACGGCCAGTACTAGGGAATAGTAGAGCCCCGCAGCGCGCAGTCCGATATCCTCTACCATTGCTTCGACCGTGTGCACCTCTACATCACGGCCTGCGGATGCCGCTGCAATGTTGCCTCCAAGGCTTCCCCATGTATAGATTGGCTGGACAAAGCTGACATCTGCGTAAGCGAACGGGGTCAGCTGACTGAAGTCGTTGCGTACATTGGGATCCAGATACAAGGCCTCTGAATCCACGCCGTTTGGATTGCTTATGCCCGGCGCCATCGAAACTGCCGTGTTGCTGACCAAGTCGGGTACAAACCGTGATGCCCTTGCCATTTCAAACCGGGCACCCGCGAATGCAACTTCAGTCCGCTGGCTCGCCAGTTCAGGACTGGCATCAATCGATTGTGCGACCACTTTAGCGAGCGAAACGCGCACGGTGTCCTGCGCATCCACACCCACAGGCCCGGCTGCCATTACTGCACTAACGGAAAGAATTTGGATCCATCGCATGGTCTTCATCAACATTGTCGCACAGGCCTTGGCTAAGGTAACGGACTATACCTCACTAAGGGGCGCTATGATACCCTCACAAGGTAAGATCCACGGCTCGCGTTGTATTCGGTCCTAGGAAAAGTCGTGCACCAGCTCGGCCGGTGTTGCTCGGATAGGTTGAGGCAACAATCCTATCGAATAGGCAAGGTAAGGGAGTTATATGGCTGAGTGCCACACGTTTTCGCAGGAGTTACTTTTTGTGCTTTGGTGGTGCAGACAGGATGGCTTTCGCCAGTTGTTCATAATCGGTTCCCGCTTCTCACGAAAAACTGCAATTATTTCAAATAACTCAACACGTGGGTATTCATGCTATATAGTGTTTGCCAGAAAAGTATGGTCTTGCGAGCGACTCTTGGCTGAGTGGGGGGCTGGAATTCGAATTGGGGATCGGAATGACAAGTCAGCAAGGATTTTTCGACGGTAACGGTGCCGACTTTGTCCGCTCACGCCGGCAATCCTAGGGTTTTGACGTTGATCAGACGTGTTTTTGTCGTCCATCAGCGAGGCATGAACATACGTTGGCCTCTCGCCCTTGCAGGCTACCTTGATTCTGTGCTGAAGACGCTCGCGCGAGTACCTACGCCGCGCGCTTGCGGGCCTGCTCGCACCGCCTTCGTCGCTCCTCGCTCCGCTTCACTATCTGCCCGATACGGTGCACATTCGCCGCTACCACTACCAGCGCCACCGTTCGAACAAAGCCTTCCTTGCCACGGGTCCGTATCAAACCCAGGCCCCGATGATTCAAATTGTTGATCGCCGACTCCACTGCCGGATGCTGACGACGACCCTCCACAAACTTCGGATCGGATTCCCTCTCCTTGTCCGCTTTGCTCAACTTACCCCTCTTCGGCATGATCACCGTGTCCAACACCGGCTCCAGCGCCTTACGGTTCTTTACCGATGAGTACCCCTTATCCATGCTGCACGATGTGATCGCCGGATACCGATCCTTCGCTTCCTTCATAAACCCCACAATCATATCCGAATCCACCCCTTCGTGCAGTATCTGATGCCACAATATCAACTGATGCTGATCCTCCAGCACGCATACCGGCAGACCCAACTCCGCAATCACCCCCGCCTTCCCCTTGGTGATCCAACGAGTATGCGGCTCATGTATCGAAAATACCTTCTCATCATGCGGAATCACCTCCCCCTTCAATAGACGACTATCTACTTGATCTATCTGCCTTTGTGCATCTGCCAAGTACCGCAACACCTCCTCAAGATCCGCGTCTTTCTCCTTCAACACGCTGACACTGCTCTCCGCACGCTCAATCAGAACACGACACATCTTCACATACTTTCTCACCTTCGACTCATCACGCCACTGACGGCGCGTACGCACCCGGTTGAAGGCCTTCTTCAAGGTACGACTCCAGTACACAGCCTTGCGCCAGCCCGCAAGGCTGTGCGCCTCACATGCGCAATGCAACTCCCGAATCAGGCACCGCATTGATTCCCACAACAAACGAACATCCGTAGGCCACTCCACATTCGCTTTGGCCACCGCCGAATCAACCCGGCAAAGAAGCGGCTCCTCTGGCTCCTGTTCTACCAATCGGTGACCGCAAGCCACCACCGCATCGTTGATCTGCTTCAGGATGTCCGCTGTTAGCAGGCTCACGTTATCAATAACGGTCTGCAGCTGATAGACAGGCTCGTCCCAGAAATTCGTATGCCCCAGCATCTGGCGCACCTCCAAATGATTGGCGGCCAGGCTCCTCAAACGATCAAAGTCGCAGTTGAGGGCCTGCTTCAATACCCCCAAGACAAAGACGCGCCAAAGTGCCATCCCCGGACGACCACGCTGCAAATCAATATTCGGAAGCAACTGCTTCTCCAGGATCTCAAAGATCTTCTGCCGAGCCGTTGGGTCGCAATACAGGTGCTGCAGACCTTTTAGCACTGCCGGTATATCGTCCCGGTCTTTGGGGTGGAAGGTCATCTCTTCAATGGGGACCTGCCCGAGCTTAAACTGTGTATCCTCTACAATCCGCATGGTAGTAATCGTATGAATAATCGGCCCCAAGGGGCCTTATATCGATGAAAACGCCCGAAACAGAAGGATTTGGCCAAACATTCGTTAGAGACACGCTGGCTGAATAATCTGCAATGTGCAAATACGGTATGGCTCATATCCATCTGTAACCGTAACGCTTACAGATGGATATGACGAGTATCAAACGGCCTTGTTTCGCCGTTTTTCAGCCCTCCTACCTTTTTCTGGCAAACACTATATACTATATAATTGCCATCTATTAGGGAGTTATATACCACAGTGCCATGCCCGAAACAGTTAGTGCATACCGTAATATCACATACAGGCTGTTGCCCGGAAGTCGGAGTAACGCCAAGCAACTTGCTGGATTAGCGGGTGCGTGTAGGTTTGTGTGGAATGCCATCCTCGCAGAGCAGAGCGAGGCGTACAAGAAAGCGAAAGAGGCTGGAGAGAAGCCGCCCTCGGTAAGCTTCTTCTCGCTGGGGAAGCGGTTCACGGCACTGCGCCGTACGGTCGAGTGGCTACCTGAATACTCCTTTGGTGTCGTTAGATACACATTGAAATATCAGGCGGATGCATGGAAGGCATTCTTCAAGGAAGGTAAGAGAAGACCGAGATTCCATTCCAGACGTGGTAGTACGCCTTCGTTCACGATCCCGGATAACGTAAGGGTTCGGGATGGCAAGCCGTATATCCCGAAAGTGGGATATATGGCGCTCCGCAGGCGGGGAGGCAACCCGTACCCTGATGGTATACCCATCAAAGCCACGGTAAAGAAGAACGCCGGCAAATGGTATGCTGTCATCTGCTACAAGATTGAGGCACCTGTAATAGAGGATACCGGCAGTGCTGTAGGCATTGACCGTAATTGCGGGCAGATCGCTATGGTCTCCACAGAGGGCGATACAAGCATTATCAGACAACCGGATACGAAGCGTCTTGATGCCAAGTTGAAGCGGCATCAGCGAAGACTGGCGAGACAGAAGAAAGGCTCCAACCGTCGTAACAGGCGGAAGCATAGAATCGCCCGCATACAGCGCAAGCGTGCTAACGTCCTCAAGAATGCGAACCACCAGGTAAGTCGCAGTATTGCCCATTGCTCCTCAACGGTGATACTGGAGGACCTGAAGATCAAAGCGATGATACGTTCAGTTAAGGGGACGATGGAGAGCTTTGGTACAAACGTCAAACAGAAGTCTGGCCTCAACCGTGGGATACTGCGAACAGGTTGGGGCCAGCTGGATCAGATGCTGGGCTATAAGTGCCGCAAGGTGACAAGGGTTAGCGCTGCCTATACCAGTCAGCGGTGTTCTGTGTGTGGGCACACAGAAGCGAGTAACCGTAAGACACGGAGCAAATTCACGTGTATGTCCTGTGGACATGCGGATCATGCAGACCTGAATGCGGCTGCAAACATACTGGCCTCCGGGATTGGGGCTTCTGCACGGCGAGGGGCGTTCGGGTTACCGACCCCTATGACCCGTGAAATTGATACTAGTGCCTCACTGTGTACAGTTGGTCACTCACGTATATAATTCCCCATGGAAGCCCCATACAGATAACTGCGTCTTACAAATCAGGCAACGGTTGTCCCCATAGTCCGAATATGGGGGCAAGATGTTACACTACTGGCCATAAAACCCAACGGCTATGTCTTCTGGTCCTAAATCATTGAGAAAACTGATCGGCGGTGCAATTGATGCCCTCGGCATTCGGGACAAGTTTGACGAGGCGCGTATTCTTGAGACATGGATTGCCCTTGCCCCCGAGTCTATACAGAAAAGGACAGACAAAACATGGGTGAAGGACGGTACGCTGTACGTGCGTATAAATTCGGCGATCTGGCGCCACGAGCTCCACCTCCAACGCAATACATGGCTGGACCGACTCAATGAATGTCTTGGATCCAGCCTTGTTTGCGAGATAATATTCTGCTGACTGCGTGCCAGGCATATGTTGTTGGGCAACATGATGGATGCCGACCTGTTGGCGCTGGAAACCCTTTCGACATTTTTCATTGATTGCGCTCGAAAGAATGTTCTCGTCCCTGATTGAACGCCTACGATCAACGTGGCTCTTCCTGCGGGATTTTCTGGATCGATCAGACCCGGTCCGCACCGTAATTGTGATGGGCAGTGATTGGAGCAAACAGTCACGGATGTATACGCTTAAACAGCCCGATATCTGGGTGGCTTTGGCTGGTTATACCACAGTAATTGCCGTGATGGCAAGCGTATTGGTGACTGTAACTCCACTGAAGCTTCTGTTTGGTTTCCCGTCCGCTAGCGAGCGAGCCGAGAGGATGGTGAATGCAGCACGTCTTCAAGCGATCAACGACTCGCTCCTTGTGCAGGAAGAATATCTGGGCATGCTCCAGGCTTTGATCACAGGTGAAGATCTTGCCGGTCTTTTGTCTGCAGGTACCGGGGATGTAATAGATGTCAGCGCTACGCAGCAACCAGAGACTTTCGGGTCCGGTGACTGGATTGACCATGAACAGCCCGCGATATCCTTGGACGTCATGCCGGTTGCCACTGACCCTCCCGGATTCGCGGTAACCGATGGCAGTCAGTACCTGAGCAGCCTGCGGCTGCCTACGCTTGCTCCGGTAGGCGGTGTCCTTACGCGAGCGTTTGACGCGCGGGCCGGTCATTACGGCATTGATGTTGCGACGCCGGCAGGAACGCCCGTTCGCGCGATCGGCGGCGGCTATGTTATTATGGCGGACTGGACACACACCGGGGGGCACGTAATTGCGATCCAGCATGCGGGAGGCCATGTTTCGGTGTATAAACATAACAGCCGGCTGCTCAAGCGTGTAGGGGATCGTGTACAACGGAGGGATGCCATCGCATTTAGCGGCGGCTCTGGAGACTACTCATCAGGACCACACCTGCATTTTGAATTATGGCAAGACGGGTTGGCGCAAGATCCAGGTTCATTTTTGTTAGACTTGTGATAAATTAGAGACTTTCGGGTGTAGTTCTCCGTGCAACAAACGGAGTCTGCCCTGATATACTCTTATCAAGTTGTCCTGCTTTCGACTCTTTACGAGAACACACGGTATTCAATTCATGCCCATTTTCGGTAACAATCAAGATGTGACCCCATCCAACCAGACTAGGCCGTCGAATTCTCAATCTCCGCCAGCAGTCAATATCATCGCACCTGAAGCGAAGGTTGAGGGAACCATTAGGACAGCGTCCGACCTGCGTGTTTCGGGGTATGTGAAAGGCACGGTGCATGTGGACGGTTGCTGTCATGTCAGTCCGGAGGGTTACATTGAGGGTAGTGTGTTCAGCGTAAATGCACGGATAGCGGGGCATATCTCCGGGGAGCTCCAGGCTACGGAGCGTGTGTTCCTGGCGAGTTCGGCAAAAATGGACGGAACCATCCGATCAGCGCGGCTAATTGTGGAGGAGGGGGCATCGTTCAACGGCGAATCTCGAATGGGGGAGCGTTCGCAGATCGTCTCCAGGCGAGACGATGCCCCTGACGTACCTGCGATGCCCGTCGAACCGGCGGAGCAGCTTGAAGTGCTCAGCAACGACTAGAGTCTGCTTTGCAGCAAGGCATGCCCGCCCGAGAACCAAGCCATTTCGCAAGCACAGTCGCTCCGTATGCGTCGCTGGGATTTCAGATAGCGCTTACCATGGCGATATGCATCTGGGGCGGGACCAAGGCGGACCGTTGGTTGGGTACAGACCCATGGCTGCTTCTCTGCTTTTCTGTCTTGGGCATCGTATTGGTTCTGGTTCGCATCCTGTATATCGCCCGCATTTCGTCATCAGCTCAACAATAAGCTGACATACATACATACATACATTCACGCATTATTCATTCCCTCGCAGCCTGATACACGGCTCTCGGGGACGAGTAGGGGGTTTCAGGTGACTGCATGACAGCACTGGCTACTTGGTGGGGAAGTGCTTGTGCGGGATGCCTTTTGGGGTTGCTGTATGCCGTACTCAGTATTGCAAGTGCGCGATTCGCTCTGCGAGTGCAGTCTCGCCGATTTGTCGTTGTCGTGTTAGGTGGAATGTTGGGGCGTATGGCAATTGCCTTGGGGGCCGTTATCGTAGCAGTCCAGTTGTTTTCCATTCATATGCAGTCATTCTTCATTGCTTTCTTCGCATTGTTGGTTTTGGGCACCGCTACAGAGGCATGGTGGCTCTTTGCACATACGCGCAAGCGTTATGCTTAGGGTCGCATTCGTAATGTGTTCTCTTGCCTTGGCGGGCACCGCGATCGCTGCTGACGACGACGAGTTCGATGCTCTGCATCATACGGAAGACGGATACTACCTTGATCTGTCCCCCTTTGCAAAGCTGGAGTTGCCGCGCCTGTTTGTTATCCACGAGGGCGGTGTACCGGAGTTATGGATGTTTTCCGGCACGGCCTCCGCACTGCGCTCAGGAAAGATGCATGACGAACATGCTGCCGATCCGGAGGAACTCATCCGTTCCGGAGATCACTTGGCTGCTACATTAGAACCAACCTCCGGGAGCTTACTCATTGATCTGTCGATCACGCGCCACCTGGTTTTTGCGCTTCTCGCCTCGGCCATCGTGCTTCTGATCTTTGTTCGTATGGCGAGGCTGTACCAGCGAGGTATTGGAAGAGAAACCGCCCCTCGCGGCCTGTTTCAGAATATGATGGAAACACTGGTTGTTTTTGTAAGGGATGAAATTGCAAAGCCCAACCTCAAGGAAGCTGCATCCCGGTTTCTGCCCTTCTTGCTGACGGTGTTTTTTTTCGTCTTGACCTGTAACCTCCTTGGGTTAGTTCCGCTCGGTGCAACGGCCACTTCTAATCTTACCATCACGGCGGCGCTGGCCCTCATTACCTTCATTCTGACGCAGATGAATGGGTCGCGTGATCACTGGATGCATGTGTTCTGGCCTCCTGGTATCCCCGTACCCATCAAACTCCTGCTGATCCCCACGGAGGTAATGGGGTTGTTCACCAAGCCCGTCGCCCTTGCTATACGGCTTTTTGCGAACATGACAGCCGGGCATCTGGTAATCCTGAGCCTGATCGGCCTGATCTTTTCTTTTGCTCAGCAGTATGGGGATGCCGCCGGCTATGGTGTGGTTCCGGTGAGCTTAGCCTTTACCCTGTTCGTGTACCTACTTGAGCTTCTTATCGCTACTGTTCAGGCGTACATATTCACCTTTCTGTCGGCACTTTTCATTGGCATGGCGATGGAGGAGCATTCGCATCCGACTCATGCCTAAATCCACTTTGACCATTATAATCTTACATCAATTATGGAACCTGTTGCGTTAGCATGGCTCGGCGCCGGTCTGGGAGCAGGGCTTATTGCCCTTGGAGCCGGATTAGGAATTGGAAAGCTGGCTGGTCCTGCCATGGAGGGCATAGCCCGTCAGCCGGAGGCGACCAATGACATTCGTCCAACCATGATTGTCGCCGCTGCATTCATTGAGGGTGTAGCCTTGTTCGGCCTGATTATCACCTTTATACTCGCGATCAAGGCATAGGATGGGGGGAGTGTTGGCCGCCAGCCTTTTGGCCCCCAACTTGGGGTTATTTGTCTGGCTTCTAGTTGTATTCTTGGCACTGATGTTTACCTTGCGGAAGTTCGCTTGGGGGCCCATCACGTCCGCTCTGGAGACGCGCGAGCAGACCATAGCGGATTCGATCCGGAAGGCAGAAAAGGCTCTTGAGGATAGTCGTCAGGTGCAGGCGGAAAATGACCGCATCCGACGCGAGTCCGAGGTGGCAGCACGGCGCCTGTTACAGACGGCCCGCGAGGAAGCTGAAAAGCTTCGTGCAGAGGAGGTTCTCCGGACGCGCGAGGAAATCAGCCGGCTGCACCAACAGGCACAAGAACAAATTGGGCGCAGCAAGGAGCAGGCCCTGCAGCAGATGCGGTCCGATGTGGCCGACATAGCCATTGAGGCTGCGGAACGTGTACTGCGGGCAAACTTGGATGCCCGGCGACAGCGAGATCTCGTGACATCCTTTCTGGGGGAACTGGGATCTAACTGACCGAACATGACCCACAACCCGGTGACACGGCGGTATGCGCAAGCCTTGTATGACGAGGCTAGGGGCGATCCTCGCATTGCGGCTGACCTCCAGGAGGTACGCGCAACGTTGCATCAGCACCCGGAACTGGCCCGCTTCCTCCGAAGCCCATTGGTCAATCGCACCGAGAAAGCGAATCTGGTAGCATCTTTGTTTCCCGGAGATATGCAACCCCTCACGCGCCGGTTCTTTATGCTTCTGGTGCGCAGAGGGCGCGTTGCCTTGTTGGATGCCATGTTAGACGCCTACGACGCCTGCTGTGATGCTGCGACGGGAATGGTGACCGCGCAGGTGCGGGCAGGCATAGATCTTGCGGAGTCTGTGCGTACGGACTTGGCGGTGGCATTGGAGAAGCGCGTTGGCGGACCCGTGAGGCTGAACATCAGGACCGACCCGGCGCTACTCGGAGGGCTGGTTGTTCGCGTCGGCGATGTGGTGTACGACGGTAGCCTTCGCCACCAGCTGGCAAAGTTGCGCTCCTGTCTGGCTGGCGGGGCTTCATCACGCGTCATTCAATCATAGACTGAATCATGGCTACGACGGCAATAAAGCCCGACGAGGTTACAGCGCTTTTGCGGCGTGAGCTCAGGGGCTTCAGTTCCACCACGGATATCTACGAAGTCGGTACCGTGCTACAGGTCGGTGATGGCATTGCAAGGCTGTACGGACTTGCACATGTCCAATCGGGTGAGCTGATAGAGTTTCCCGAGCGCGGCGTGACCGGAATGGTCCTCAGCCTGGAGGAAGACAATGTCGGGGCCGTCCTGTTTGGGGACATACGGGCCGTCCGGGAGGGCGACGAGGCCCGGCGCACGCAGCGCATCGCGTCCATCGGAGTGTCCGATGGGATGCTTGGACGTGTGATTGATCCGCTGGGTATTCCGTTGGATGGCAAAGGCCCCGTTACCGGCAACGCCCTTGAAATGCCCCTTGAGCGCAAGGCACCCGGAGTGATATACCGGGAGCCCGTGTCACAGCCGTTGCTTACCGGCATCAAGGCGATTGATTCGATGGTGCCTATTGGACGCGGCCAGCGAGAACTTGTCATCGGAGACCGGCAGACGGGCAAGACCGCCGTCCTGGTGGATACCATTATCAACCAGGCCAGCACCCACCAGGGGGCCGAACCTGTCTACTGTATCTATGTTGCGATCGGTCAGAAGGCTTCCACGGTTGCTCAGGTAGCCAAGGCGCTGGAAGATAACGGTGCTATGGAGTATTCCGTTATCGTGAACGCCCCCGCCTCCGTATCGGCGCCTCTCCAGTTTATAGCTCCTTTTGCCGGGGCATGTATCGGCGAGTATTTTCGTGATACCGGAAAGCACGCGCTGGTGGTATTTGACGACTTATCAAAGCAGGCTGTAGCCTACCGTCAGGTTTCCCTGCTGCTGCGCCGTCCGCCTGGCCGCGAAGCTTATCCAGGTGATGTGTTCTACCTGCACAGCAGGCTCTTGGAGCGTGCAGCGAAGATTACATCCAACGAAGACATTGCGCGGCAGATGAATGACCTGCCGCCATCTCTCAGGGGCAAGGTGCATGGTGGAGGCTCTTTGACCGCCTTGCCGGTTATTGAAACGCAGGCGGGTGCGGTGGACGCATATATCCCGACCAATGTTATCTCCATTACAGACGGCCAGATCTATCTGGAGCCGGACCTCTTCAACGCTGGTGTGCGCCCGGCCATCAACGTAGGCATTTCGGTCAGTCGCGTCGGCGGTAACGCCCAGATAAAAGCGATGAAGCAGTCAGCCGGAATGCTGCGACTGGACCTAGCCCAATACCGTGCGCTTGAGGCATTCGCCAAGTTCGGATCCGACTTGGATCCCGCTACTCTGCGGCAAATCCGCCGCGGTGAGCGTCTTGTTGAGATTTTGAAACAGGGGCAGTATGCGCCGGTCCCCGTGGAGGAGCAGATTGCGGCTATCTTTGCGGGCAGTGAAGGGTTGCTGGATGCCATTGATGTCGCGGAGGTGCGGTCCTTCGAACAAGAGTTCATTGAGAACTTGCGCAGCAGGAAACCCGAGGCTCTTGCGGAGATTCGCGGCGAGGGGACCCTTAGCGAGGCTTCCAAGGAAGCCTTCCGTGAAGAGGCCAATCGTCTGGCGGACCTTTACAGCGAACGCTGATTGTGGCTACGCTCCGGGACATCAGGACGCGTATCGGCTCGGTACAGAATACGCAGCAGGTAACGCGGGCAATGAAGATGGTCGCTGCTGCAAAGTTGCGACGTGCCCAGGAAAACATCTTCAAGACGCGGCCCTATGCCTACAAACTTGGAGAGATCGTCGGGCATTTGAAGAAACAGGGTAAGTTTACGCCCGACGCGCACCAACTCTTTGCGTCCCGCGAGACGGTTGCTACCACGCTGTGGATTGTCGTCACGGCTGACCGCGGCTTAGCCGGTGCCTTCAACAGCAATATTATCAAGGCGGCAGAGCAATCGATGGGAAAGATGCCGGGCACGGACCATCGGCTGCTGGTCGTCGGGCGCAAAGGCCACGAGCATTTTTCTCGCCGTGGACATGCGCTCGTAGGCGACTACCGGGGTGTGTTTAGAGATCTGGCGTTCCGTACGGCGCAGAAGATCGGAGAGGTAGCGGTTGCAGGATTCTTGGCGAGCACTTGGGACCAGGTGCATCTGATCTACAATGAGTTTCGGAATACGATTTCGCAGAACCGCATCGTGGAACCGCTGCTGCCCATCCCTCCAGAGCATTTTCTCACTCCTGCCATGGAACAGGAAGGGGTGGTAGAACCGCAGATGAAAAAGCGCTATACGGCTGACTACATTTTTGAGCCGGACGGACATTCCATCCTGCATGTTCTTCTTCCCCGGTATCTGAACTACACGCTATGGCGGGCCCTCTTGGAGTCCCATGCAGCCGAGCAGGGAGCACGCATGGTGGCGATGGACAATGCCACCTCAAACGCTGACGAGCTGCTGCGGGCGCTTCGACTACAATACAACCGTGCGCGTCAAAGTGCCATCACAACTGAAATCCTGGAAATCATCAGCGGTGCCAATGCATTGGAACAGCGCTAAGATTGTGAGGGTTCTTGGTGCTTTCGGAGAGGTGGCCGAGCGGCTGAAGGCGCTCCCCTGCTAAGGGAGTATGGGTTAACAGCTCATCGTGGGTTCGAATCCCACCCTCTCCGCTTTATCCTGCGTACAGGTTCATTGGGAGGGGTGGCAGAGTGGTCGAATGCACTGGTCTTGAAAACCAGCGTACCTTAGGGTACCGGGGGTTCGAATCCCTCCCCCTCCGCATCAATGCCAGGAATTTTACCTGACCGGCCCGCGACGGTATCCAGGCAGCTTCGGATGCGTCCGAGGGCGTCATTGAGCACTTCCGTCTCAATGTTCAGGGCTGGTGCCAGGCGCACCAGCGCACCGGCGTGGAGTGTCCATCCCAACAGCACTCCGGCCTTGAGGCAGCGCCGAACCAGCTCTTGTGTACATTCCGGAGATGGCAGTTCCATGCCCAGCATGGCACCCTTGCCGCGAATATCCACCACCAGCGGATGGTGAAGTCGTGCCCGAATGCGTTCCCCTATGGTATGGGCTCGTGCCGGCAACTGCTCTTCCAGCAGCACCTTGAGCGTTGCCCGTGCTGCGGCGCAGGACACCGGATGTCCTCCGAACGTGGTGACATGGCTGAGTGGCGGATCGCGGCGCAACGTGGACATGATTTCAGCACTTGAGACGAACGCACCCAAGGGCATTCCTCCCGCCATCGCCTTAGCTAGTGTCAGAATGTCGGGCACAACACCGAACCCCTCAAATGCGAACATCGTCCCGGTGCGACCAAACCCGGTCTGGATTTCATCAAAGATCAGCAGCGCCCCTACCTCGCTACAACGTAGACGCAAGGCTTTAAGCCACCGAGCGGTGGGGACCCGCATCCCTCCCTCTCCCTGGATAGGTTCCGTGATTACGCACGCCGTGGCAGTACAGATGCGTGATAGCGCGCCAGTGCTGCCAAACGGAAGGAATTCCACGTTCGGTAGCAGAGGCAG
Source organism: Rhodothermales bacterium (assembly GCA_963663495.1). Taxonomy (GTDB): domain Bacteria; phylum Bacteroidota; class Rhodothermia; order Rhodothermales; family Bin80. The sequence goes on along the minus strand of OY760427.1, from coordinate 5,309,598 downwards.
GAACGGGTCTCGGTACACACTTCGGCCTGTCACGCTTAGACTCCCGTGTGTGTCACCATGGAAAGAGTTTTCAAATGCGATGAGCTTGGCGCGCCCTGTACACTTCTTCGCCACCTTAAGTGCACCCTCGTTTGCCTCCGTCCCCGTCATGGTAAAGTACACCGTCTGGAGACTCGGCGGCAGCTGCCCCGTCAGCAGTCGTGCATATGCAACCTGTGCCTCTTGGACAAATTCACCGTATACCATCACATGCAGGTGGCGGTCCAATTGCATTCTTACAGCCTCCGTGACCTTGGGATGGCAGTGACCGAGCGATGAGACCGCAATGCCGCTTATGAAGTCAATTATCTTGCGGCCGTCCAGTAGTTCTATACATGTGCCGCTGGCACGGTCAACGGCCAATCCAAGCGGCGTGTCACTCGTCCATGCCAAATGAGGCGAAAGATGTGGCAACGGGTTCAAGGATGTTTATACTTGGGAATTATATACGTGAGTGACCAACTGTACACAGTGAGGCACTGGTATCAATTTCACGGGTCATAGGGGTCGGTAACCCAAACGCCCCTCGCCGTGCAGCAGCCCCAATCCCGGAGGCCAGTATGTTTGCAGCCGCATTCAGGTCTGCATGATCCGCATGTCCACAGGACATAGCACGTGAATTTGCTCTTTGTCTTACGGGTACTCGCTTCTGTGTGCCCACACACAGAACACCGCTGACTGTGGTATAGGCAGCGGTAACCTTTATCACCTTGCGGCACTTATAGCTCAGCATCTGATCCAGCTGGCCCCAACCTGTTCGCAGTATTCCACGGTTGAGGCCAGACTTCTGTCTGACGTTTGTGCCAAAGCTCTCCATCGTCCCCTTAGCTGAACATGTCATCGCTTTGATCTTCAGGTCCTCCAGTATCACCGTTGAGGAGCAATTGGCAATACTGCGACTTACCTGGTGGTTCGCATTCTTGAGGACGTTAGCACGCTTGCGCTGTATGCGGGCGATTCTATGCTTCCGCCTGTTACGACGGTTGGAGCCTTTCTTCTGTCTCGCCAGTCTTCGCTGATGCCGCTTCAACTTGGCATCAAGACGCTTGGTATCCGGTTGTCTGATAATGCTTGTATCGCCCTCTGTGGAGACCATAGCGACCTGCGCGCAATTACGGTCAATGCCTACAGCACCGCCGGTATCCTCTATTACAGGTACCTCCATCTTGTAGCAGATGACAGCATACCCTTTGCCGGCGTTCTTCTTTACCGTGGCTTTGACGGGTATACCATCAGGGTACGGGTTGCCTCCCCGCCTGCGGAGCGCCATATATCCCACTTTCGGGATATACAGCTTGCCATCCCGAACCCTTACGTTATCCGGGATCGTGAACGAAGGCGTACTACCACGTCTGGAATGGAATCTCGGTCTTCTCTTACCCTCCTTGAAGAATGCCTTCCATGCATCCGCTTGATATTTCAATGTGTATCTAACGACACCAAAGGAGTATTCAGGTAGCCCCTCGACCGTGCGGCGCAGCGCCGTGAACCGCTTCCCCAGCGAGAAGAAGCTTACCGAGGGCGGCTTCTCTCCAGCCTCTTTCGTTTTCTTGTAGGCCTCGCTCTGCTCTGCGAGGATGGCATTCCACACAAACCTACACGCACCCGTTAATCCAGCAAGTTGCTTGGCGTTACTCCGACTTCCGGGCAACAGCCTGTATGTGATATTGCGGTGTGCACTAACCATTTCGGGCATGGCACTGTGGTATATAACTCCCTAACATATGGAACTTATATAGCATGTGTACCCACGTGTTGAGTTATTTGAAATAATTGCAGTTTGCTCGTGAAACGCGTGAACCGATTATGAAAAACTGGCGAAAGCCATCCTGTCTGCACCACCAAAGCACAAAAAGTAACTCCTGCGAAAACGCGTGGCACTCAGCCATATAACTCCCTTATACTTCATGTACCTTTCGCAGGCAACAAATCCGTGCCGCGTGGTTTGGATCCTGCTACAGATACTGCTGCCAATACTATGCCTTTAAAAGATAAAGTTGCAGTCGTGACGGGCGCAAGCACCGGCCTTGGAAAGGAATTTGCCCGCCTTCTGATGGAACGCGGCGCGCGCGTGTTCGGTCTCTCTAGGGGAGCGTCTGACCTTGAGGCGGTGCGCGCTGAGCTCGGTGATACCTTTGTGCCTCAATGCTGCGATGTGGCGAATGAGAATGAGGTGCAGGACTCGTTCGCCGCCATAAAAGCCCAGTCTGACCGGATTGATGTGCTTATCAACAACGCTGGAATCGGACGTTTCGGGCCGGTTGATGCGCTGCCAATCGTTGACTGGCATGCGCAGGTAAATACCAATATGACAGGAGTGTTTTTGTGTACACGGCAGGTTGTTCCCATTATGCGACGGCAGAATGATCGTACCGGGTTTGGCGGGCACATTGTTAATGTGGCTTCCATAGCAGGCATCGTCGGCAATCCCAACCTTAGCGCGTATAACGCAACCAAGTTCGGGCTGCGAGGCTTTAGCGAAGCGTTGATGAAGGAGGTGCGGTCTTACGGCGTTAAGGTGACTAGTGTCTGTCCTGGATCCACCGCCACTGAATTTGGTCGCAAGGCGGGGTCAAAGCGTCCTCCTAACCCGATGGAGGCCGCCGACATCGCTGCTACGGTCATGCACATCCTGGAGGCGCCTGACAATTATTTGATTTCGGAGGTAGTAATGCGTCCGCTGCGCCCCCGGGGATAACCCGGCATTGTTACCATGAAGCGAAGAAAATTTGTCGAATCCGCCATTGCCGGGGCATCCGGCGGCCTGTTGCTCTCCGGCTGCGGGACAAGAAGCCCGGAAGTGCCGGTTATCCAGACGGGTGGTCCCCGGCTCCGCTGGCGCCTTGCCTCCAGCTACAGCCGGTCGGTGGACTCGCTGCACCTTGCCTCCGAGGTATTTGCCCAACGCGTGAGCGCACTGACCGATGGGCGGTTTGCCATCCGGATTTTCCCGGGAGGCGAGCTTATCCCGCCGTTCTCGGTACTGGATTCGGTGCAGAAGGCTACCGTGCAGATGGGTTACACAGCCAGCTATTACTACTTGGGCAAGAGTCCCGCCTTAGCGTTTGACTGCACGGTGCCGTTCGGACTATCCGCACGGCAGTTCAACGCATGGATGTATCACGGCCGCGGTCTTGAGCTTACACGATCCTTGTTTACCGACTTTGACGTAATCAATTTTCCGGGAGGCAACACGGGTGTCCAGATGGGTGGCTGGTTTAACCGCGAGCTTCTGGCGCTTGCGGACCTGCGAGGTCTCCGTATGCGCATTCCCGGTCTTGGCGGCGGGGTGATGGAGGAGCTGGATGTTACCGTACAGCAGATTCCGGGTGGCGAGATATACTCCGCATTGGATCGCGGAGCCATTGATGCTGCGGAGTGGGTCGGGCCGCACGACGACGAGAAACTGGGCTTTGCTGACGTAGCGGAATATTACTACTATCCGGGATGGTGGGAGCCGGGAGCGAACCTCTCCTTCCTTGTTAACCGCCAGGCTTGGGACGACTTGCCTTCAGCGTATCAGAGCGCGGTTGAGGTCGCCACCATGGAAGCCAACGTGAGTACGCTGGCGCGGTTTGATGCACTCAACCCGGCTGCATTTGCGCGGTTGGAAGCCAGCGAGACTAAGGTGCGACAGTTCCCTGAGGAAATCATGGAGGCAGCAGCGGAGATGTCCGAGGTTCTCGTCAATGAGCCCGCGTCGGATCCCACCTATGCAGCGATTCTGAAGGATTACATGGATTTTCGCAACCTTTCAGACCGGTGGCTGGACACCGCAGAGCGTACCTACGCCAGGTTTGCGCTCGGCTAGAATGTGAGAGATGGTGATGCGGGGCGTTAGCGTGGTCATCGCTCACGCAGGTAGACCATTTGCCATTATGTGGGTGGGCGCAGGGTTTCAAAGGGGAATTATATACGTGAGTACGCTCGCGTATCAATTTCACAGGTCATAGGGTTCGGTAACCCGAACGCTCCTCGCCGTGCAGTTGCCCCAATCCCGGAGGTCAATATGTTTGCGGCAGCGTTAAGGTCCGCATTGTCGGTGTGTCCACATGAGACGTAACCTAACTTCGCCATCCGGTCAGGGGAAAACGCTGAGTTCCGTCTCCAATTCTCTCGTTTTTCCCTCCTAATAGGGCTGTTTCGGCCTAAATCCGGCATTTTTCGACCTTTCTTGGCCGACTTTTTCGGGAAAGACAATGTCGTGCTATAGAGGTGTGGACGGGCACCTCCCCCCAACCACCCCGGTACCTTACCCCGTACCTATTCCACACTCCGATCATGTTTATCCGAAACCGACCCTACAAACGTAAAGACGGTAAGAAATGTAACAGCTTTGCCCTCATCGAAACCTAATCGCAAAAATGGTACCTCCAAACACCGCACCCTCCTTAATCTCGGCCCGAACTTCAACATCCCCCGCAGTCTGTGGGCGGAGCTGACCCATTGTGTTACTTCCCGACTCAAAGGGAAAGCCAGCCTCCCTTTCCAGAATGATGAAGCCTTTCTCAATGCGGTCGACGACGTCGTTACATAACTCGAAAGCAAGAGCTACGACATCCATCGCACATCCCATCAGCAACACCTCATTGATCCAGAGAAAACAACCCATCCCGATTCCCGGACCGTCGGCGGAGAACGACTGATCCTTCAGACATTGGAACAGCTCGGACTGGCTGTACTGCTACGTTCGCTCAACTTCTGCGAGAAACACGTCAAGCTCTGCTGTGCGCTGATCGTCGGACGTATGCTCCACCCGGGCAGTGAACGAGAAACGCATAAATGGCTGTGTAAAACCTCCAGTGTTCTGCAGCTTCTGGATTTGGAACCCCCGAGTCTCAACACCCTCTATCGTTGCACGGATCTGATCCATAAGCATATGGATCAGATCCTGTATAAACTCTTTGGCATTACCAAAGCGGTATTGCAGTTTGAAGAAACGATCGTCTTTTATGATTTAACCAATACCTATTACCACGGCAAGAAGAAAGGGAAGTTGTTGTCGCATGGGCGCAGCAAGGAAAGCGCAGTGATTATCCGTTGGTTACGCTGGCGCTCACCCTGGATGCTTCGGGGTTCCCCCGCAATGTGCAGATCCTGCCGAGCGATGCAGGGGAACCGGCAACGCTCAAAGAGGCGATTGAGAAACTAAACGGCGCTACGCCCACAGTGATTATGGACTCCGGCATTGCGACGGAGCAGAATCTGCAGTACCTGAAAGAACAGGGACTGAACTGGATCACCGTGGAGCGTTCCAAAGCCCCTCCAGTCCCCGAAAACAAGCCGGATCAACAGTTTACGACCGCAGGGGGAGTCAAGATCAAAGCCTGGAAGGTCACCAAAGAGGAAAAAGATGTTGAAGATAATGCGGAACTGCGCGTGTTTGTGCACAGTGAGGCCAAGCAGGCGAAGGAGGATCAGATCCTTGAAACCCAATGCAAGAAGTTTGTGAAGGCGCTCAATACACTACATGAGGGACTCTCGAAACCCGGGTACTTGAAGAACTATGAAAAAGTCACGATAAAGGTTGGTCGTCTGAAGGAAAAGTACAAGAAGGTCTCACACCTGTATGAGGTAGAGGTCAGCAAAAAGGAGGGCACCAAGCATGCAGCATCCGTTACGGTGACCCGGCGTGCTTCGCATGCGCGTCGCACCCAGGCCAGCGGAGGGTATGTGCTTCGGACCAGTCATACCGGATGGTCGGTGGAAAAGGTTGCACGAACCTACTGGCGACTTACAGAGATTGAGCGCACATTCAGAGTCATGAAATCGGACCTCGGTCTACGGCCCATCTACCACAGCAGAGATGACCGCATTGAAGGGCATCTGTTCATCACGGTACTGGCTTATCATGCTGCCCGTCTGGTTCGCACCAGACTCAAGGAACACGGGATTCATGATAGTTGGGCGACGATCCGAGACAGGTTGAACAGGATTCGTCGGATTACGACCAAGATGGTTAAGAACCAATATCGGTACCTGATCATGGAGGTGGATCAGGATCTGCCTCCGAGTATGGTACAGTTCTTTGCGGTACTGGGATACGTGTATGATCCGGATGCGACCCGCACCGTGACCGAGCATGTGGAGGAAGCGAGTGCATCGGTGAGCCAGAAGCCTCCAGACTCATGACGTATGGTCCCTTCACAACGGTTGAGATAGCGTACTCCAGATGGAGCCACCAGAGCTACGTCCGATGGAAACGATCCTGGATAGATCGCGGCAAAACACCAGGCAATAAGGGACTCAAACCACCCTAAACCAACTTCAACCGATCCGGTAAATCTCACCATCCATTGCTTCTGAAAAAAACGGTCCAAATATGGCCACGGGAGAATTCCGTAGGTTAGTAGCACTACTATATGGCGAAGTTAGGGTAAGGGTTCGGGATGGCAAGCTGTATATCCCGAAAGTGGGATATATGGCGCTCCGCAGGCGGGGAGGCAACCCGTACCCTGATGGTATACCCGTCAAAGCCACGGTAAAGAAGAACGCCGGCAAAGGGTATGCTGTCATCTGCTACAAGATGGAGGCACCTGTAATAGAGGATACCGGCGGTGCTGTAGGCATTGACCGTAATTGCGGGCAGGTCGCTATGGTCTCCACAGAGGGCGATACAAGCATTATCAGACAACCGGATACCAAGCGTCTTGATGCCAAGTTGAAGCGGCATCAGCGAAGACTGGCGAGACAGAAGAAAGGCTCCAACCGTCGTAACAGGCGGAAGCATAGAATCGCCCACATACAGCGCAAGCGTGCTAACGTCCTCAAGAATGCGAACCACCAGGTAAGTCGCAGTATTGCCAATTGCTCCTCAACGGTGATACTGGAGGACCTGAAGATCAAAGCGATGACACGTTCAGCTAAGGGGACGATGGAGAGCTTTGGCACAAACGTTAAACAGAAGTCTGGCCTCAACCGTGGGATACTGCGAACAGGTTGGGGCCAGCTGGATCAGATGCTGGGCTATAAGTGCCGCAAGGTGATAAAGGTTACCGCTGCCTATACCAGTCAGCGGTGTTCTGTGTGTGTGCACACAGAAGCGAGTAACCGTAAGACACGGAGCAAATTCACGTGTATGTTCTGTGGACATGCGGATCATGCAGACCTGAATGCGGCTGCAAACTACTAGCCTCCGGGATTGGGGCTGCTGCACGGCGAGGGGCGTTCGGGTTACCGACCCCTATGGCCCGTGAAATTGATACAAGTGCCTCACTGTGCACAGTTGGTCACTCACGTATATAATTCCCTATATAAACCCCTTTCAAAGCGCCCAGAGTACCAGTTCCGGGAACACGATGATGAGTACGAGCCCCGTCAGCTGAATACCGATGAACGGTGCTGCTCCCCGATAAATATCCGTTGTCTTGATCTCGGGTGGCGCCACGCCGCGGAGATAGAACAGGGCGAAGCCGAACGGCGGCGTTAGGAAGGATGTCTGCAGATTCATCCCTACCATTACGCCGAACCAGACAAGTGCCAGGACTGCAGGTACCCCCAGCATCGGGGCGATCAGTTGGGCCGCGGGCACGACCAGTAGCGGAACGACGATGAAGGCTATTTCGAAGAAGTCAACGAAGAATCCCAAAACGAAAATGGCAATGTTAGCAATGATCAGGAAGCCTATCACACCGCCCGGAAGGTTGGTAAGCAGGCCCTCAATCCATAACCCTCCGTCCAGACCTCGGAAGACAAGGGCAAATGCTGTGGATCCCACGAGAAGCAGCAGCACCATGGAGGTAAGCTTGGCTGTTTCCTTCATTGTGGCGCGCAAGGCCTTTATATTGAGCCGCTTGTTCATGGCTGCCAGAATCATGGCACCGAGGGCGCCCATTGCTCCCGACTCCGTTGGTGTCGCAATGCCGGCAAAGATGCTACCCAGCACCACAACGATGAGCAGCAAGGGCGGAAGCATTACCAGCACTACGCTGCGTGCCAGCTTTAGTGCTCCTGCCCGGGGCTCTTCTGGCGGCAAGGCAGGAGCAGCGTCGGGCTTGAAGAACGCGACTCCCATCGTGTACAGTGCGTAGAGCCCTGCCAGAATTACTCCGGGTACCAACGCTCCAATGAACAGGTCTCCGACCGGCACGCCCAACTGGTCCGCCAGAACGACCAGCACGACGCTCGGAGGAATGATCTGGCCCAGCGTACCGCATGCTGTTATCACACCGGTTGCCAGCCGCTTGGAATACCTGTAGCGAAGCATCACGGGGAGCGAAATCATTCCCATAGCTACCACAGACGCTCCCACGACACCCGTCGCCGCTGCAAGGAGCGCCCCCACAAATACCACGGCAAGCGCCAATCCCCCGCGGACTGAGCCAAACAGGTGCCCAATCGTGGTCAGCAGGTCCTCTGCCAGCCGACTTTTTTCCAGCATCGTACCCATAAAAATGAAAAACGGTACGGCCAAGAGTACATAGTTCGACATGATGCCGAACAGTCTGTCCGGTAGGGCAAGCAGAAGATGCCAGTCAAAGTACCCTGCCGATACGCCAAAGACGGCGAACACGATGGCTACGCCCCCTAGCGCGAACGCTACCGGATAGCCGGAAAATATGAATAGGAGGGCCGCGGCGAACATCAGCGGTGCCAGCCACTCGTACCCCATGGGTTAGCCTCCTGCTGTATCTCTTAGTACGGCGATACAACGCACCAGCTGCGCGGTGCCTTGTGCGGCGAGCAGGATAAATGCCAGCGGAATGATGGTAACAAGCGGATACCGGGGCAGCCCTCCGGGATCCGGTGAAACTTCCCATACCGCCCAGGATGCTGCAACGATCGGCCATGAACTGGCGATCATCAGCGCGCAGAACGGGAGCAGAAAAGCGGCGGCACCAATTACGTCAACCCACGCCTTACCTCGTACTGATAATCGCTGGTACAGCACATCCACGCGCACATGGGCGCCCTCCTTTAGCGCGTAAGCAGCTCCCAGCAAAAACAGCAAGCTGAAGAGGTACCACTGCAGCTCAATAAACATGTTCGTATTGAGCAGCAAAGCGAGCTCGCCTATCTGCCTTAATGCCATCCCGGGCAGGCCGGAGGGCTCAACACGCGCAAACCCTGACAGGTAGCGCACCACAGCGTTGTAGGCCCCGGTCAGCACCATGAGCAGGGTAAGCCACCAAACAAGGCGACCCACGCGGTCGCTTACGCGGTCCACGCGGTTTGCTGCTGCAAGCCATCGGGTCATATCAGGTTCTGTGATTGGGTTTTTGGACCCGGGTACTACTGCAACCGAATACACGGGCAGCAGGGCGTATTTTGCGTATCAGGTGGAGATGCAATTCACATCCGTCTCTACGAGCAGGCTGCAGGGTGGTTCAGTTTGCAAACGCTTGTTGGATGCCTGCCGCAAAAAGCCGAGCGCCTCCTTGCGACGGGTGGCGGATGTACGTCGCATCAATGCCGATATGCGAACATGCTCGCTCCGCTTTGCGGCCAATCGCCAACACCTGGCCTGCCCCGAGATGCTTCCATAGTTCTCCCGCAATCCGTGCGCCGGCGGCGACCTCCCGTGCAGTGGGTGTACGAATTGAGGTCGGTTGTCCGCGGCGATGCGGATGGTACGGTACGGTATTCCATACGAAAAAGCGTGGGAATAGCGGTTTCATCTGCCGCCAGAATATTCTTGCGCTGTATTCGGAATACGGCGCATCGGCCCTAGCTGTTGCTGCGCCGGAAACCGGGAAGTCCGAATCCACGAGTTGCCTCTCCGATACAATCGGAACGCCGGAAAACCGGCATCCCCACGGCCCTGGCGCCTCCGCAAGGAGAAAGAATTCGGGTCTGTGCGTGTAGCAGGCCATATAATTGTGGAGATTCTGCCTGCGTATCATGGCCGCACCAGGTTGATCAAGTAATGGGTCTTCGTCCAAATACATATTGAACAAAGTCGGAGACGACGGGGTTGGGAAGACCTTTTCTGCAACCACCTTCCACAAGTCACGCAATAACATAGGACTGTCAGCCATAGAGACGGATCCAAGATAGCTTATGCCCAACGCGGATTCCTGGGTTGTACTCAAGTTTGGAGGTACTAGCGTTGCTACGCGGTCTCAGTGGGACACCATAGCAAGTCTAGTGCGCCGCTGCCAGGCCAGCGGCGAAAAGCCCTTGGTAGTAGCCTCAGCATTGGATGGTACGCAGGACCAGTTGTGGACACTCATCCGGTCCGTACGGGATGGAGGGGGCGATCAGGAGAAAGGCAAGGTATGGGATGCTCATGTACGACTTGCGAAGGAGCTTGGGGTGGACGGCGAGCCGCTCCTTGCGCCGCACATGCAGGATTTGGAGCGTTTGCTGCTTGGCATCGGGCTAACAGCGGAATCCAGTCCAGCCACCAGCGCGCGGGTTCTTTCCACGGGTGAATTAATGATTTCCAGGCTTGGTGCGGCGTTTTTGGAATCTCAGGGCCTCCCGATAACGTGGTTAGATGCCCGCACGGTGCTCCGGTCCGTCAATGGGTCCAGTAATTCCGTCCAGGGGCATTTTCTGGCAGCTACATGTTCTGGAGACCCGGACGTGGAGTTGCAGCGCAGGCTTGCGGGATGTTCCATCGTCCTGACGCAGGGCCAATTGGCGAGCAACGAGCACGATCAGACGGTGCGAATGGGGTGTGGCGGAGCGGATACATCCGCAGCCTGCTTTGCCGCCAGATTGCAGGCAAGCCGTATGGAGATTTGGACAGATGTGCCGGGCATGTTCACTACGGACCCGCGAAAGATCACTTCTGCCCGCCTGTTGCACCACCTGGACTACGAGGAGGCTCGTGAACTTGCCAGCACCGGTGCCGATGTGCTGCATCCGCGGTGTGTGGACCCGTTGCGCGAACACCACATTCCCCTCTACGTGCGGTGCACGGACACGCCGCACCTGGCCGGTACCAAGGTGGCAGACGATGTACCCGGCTATGGCGCCCAGGTGAAGGCGATTTCCATGCGCCGGGGAATCACATTGATCGCCATTGAAACGCCGCGGATGTGGCATCAGGTGGGGTTTCTTGCCAAGGCCTTTGCCATATTTGAGCGGTGCGGCCTCTCCATTGGACATGTTGCTACCTCAGAGTCCAGCATCACGGTATCAATTGACCCGGTCCAGGAAGTAGACTACGGCGCAGTGGATGCTGCGGTGCACGCGCTGGGCGCATTCTGTCGTGTGCGCCCCATTGAGCCGTGTGCGTCCGTGAGTCTGGTTGGTCGGCACCTTCGCAGCGTACTTCACGAGCTCGGCCCGGCGCTTGAGGTGCTTGACGAACAGCGGGTGTTGTTGGTCACTCAGGCTGCGAGCGACCTCAACTTCAGCTTCGTGGTACAGGAGCGGCATGCCGACCGATTGGTAAAGCGGCTGCATAATCAGGTTTTTGGCAACATAGGCGCACAGGATCCTTTTGGCCCGACATACCGGGAGCTATTGGCATCGGAGGAACCTGTTAATGTTCGGCCTTGGTGGAGACGAAAGTACGAGGAACTGTTAGCCCTCGACACGCCGTCCTTTGTTTACGACACTGCTACGCTTAGGGAGCGCAGTGCCAGCGTTCGCGATCTGCCCCCAATTGATCGTGCGTTCTATGCCATGAAGGCTTGTTCCCATCCGGGAGTGCTCCGCGTATTCTACCGGGAGGGTCTTGGTTTCGAGTGTGTCTCGCCGGGGGAGCTTGACCTGATCCACCAGCTCTTCCCTGACATTGCGCCGGAGAGGATCCTCTTCACCCCTAACTTCGCCCCACGGCACGAGTATTCCGATGGCTTTGACCGAGCCGGGTATGTAACGCTTGACAGCCTCCGCCCGCTGGAGCTCTGGCCGAATGTCTTTGCGAATCGCGAGGTCATTGTTCGGGTTGACCCTGGCCGGGGCCAGGGGCATCACCGGCATGTGCGGACAGCAGGGTCACAGACAAAGTTTGGTATAGCGCCTAGCCGGCTGTCTGCGCTAAAGGCGCTGGCCCGGGATATTGGCTTGAACGTTTCCGGGCTGCACGCTCATGTCGGCAGCGGCATTTTGACACCGGAGACATGGCCGGAGGTTGCGTTTTTTCTTGGATCGCTTCTTGAGCGATTCCCCGATGTACGTCACCTTAACATCGGTGGTGGCTTGGGTGTGCCGGAGCGGCCGGGTGTTCTACCGCTCAATCTTGAGATTCTCAGCGAGCGCCTGTCGCGGTTCAAAGAATCTCATCCACAACTGGAGTTGTGGATGGAGCCCGGGCGCTATTTTGCTGCTGAAGCGGGTGTTTTGCTTGCCCGTGTTACACAGGTCAAGTGGAAGGGAGCCCGGTGTTACATTGGTATTGAGACCGGCATGAATTCCCTTATTCGTCCTGCACTGTACGGCTCGCATCATTTTATCGTGAACCTTACCCGCATAGGTGAGCCGGCTGCGATGACGGCGGACATTGTAGGGCCGATCTGTGAGACGGGGGATGTTCTTGGTCACGGCCGCCGGCTTCCGAGGACTCGGGAGGGGGACATGCTGCTGGTGGCCAATGCGGGTGCTTACGGGCGTGTGATGAGCAGCGCTTATAACTGCCGCAATCCTGCGACCGAGACTTTGCTGGCTTGATTTGTTATCGCGCGGCTGCCACACGGAGATTGGCGATTGCGGGTTGCCGGCGGGCAAGCTCCTGGATCGCAAGGGTGCGGGGAAACGAAAGGGAGTTATATGGCTGAGTACCCATTTGCTGAGGTTTTCGAAATAATTGCAGGTTTTTCGCGAAAAGCGGGAACTGATTATGAAAAACTGGAGCAAGCCATCCTAACTACACCACCACAGCGCAAAATAACGGGTGCCAAAACGCGTGGGTACTCAGCAATATAATTCCCTAGGAAAAGGCTACTATGTTCGTTTGTCCTCTGCACAGCGCGAGCCACCCACTCGCCGAACAGGCTGTCGCCGCATCGGAGATGATGATCAAGAAAGCTTAGCGGAGCGCCGACGGTGAAGGTGTGGAGCCAAAGCGACACCTTGGCCAGCTCTACCGCCATTGGGATCTTATCAACACCGTAGACGCACCGCTTGAGCACCATGCGACGGATAATGTGCTGATCGTCAAGCTGATCCGTATTGTATGCCCGGCCCTTGTCCTCCGCGTTACCAATGATCTTATTGCGGATAGCGTCAATCCTCTCTGCAAGCGGAGAAAGATATGGGAGTTATATGGCTGAATGCCACGCGTTTTCGCAGGAGTTACTTATTGTGCTTTGGTGGTGCAGACAGGATGGCTTTCGCCAGTTTTTCATAATCGGTTCCCGCTTTTCACGAAAAACTGCAATTATTTCAAATAACTCAACACGTGGGTACGCATGGAATATAATTATCATATATTAGGGAGTTATATATCACAGTGCCATGCCCGAAACGGTTAGTGCATACCGCAATATCACATACAGGCTGTTGCCCGGAAGTCGAAGTAACGCCAAGCAACTTGCTGGATTAGCGGGTGCGTGTAGGTTTGTGTGGAATGCCATCCTCGCAGAGCAGAGCGAGGCCTACAAGAAAGCGAAAGAGGCTGGAGAGAAGCCGCCCTCGGTAAGCTTCTTCTCGCTGGGGAAGCGGTTCACGGCACTGCGCCGTACGGTCGAGTGGCTACCTGAATACTCCTATGGTGTCGTTAGATACACATTGAAATATCAGGCGGATGCATGGAAGGCATTCTTCAAGGAAGGTAAGAGAAGACCGAGATTCCATTCCAGACGTGGTAGTACGCCTTCGTTCACGATCCCGGATAACGTAAGGGTTCGGGATGGCAAGCTGTATATCCCGAAAGTGGGATATATGGCGCTCCGCAGGCGGGGAGGCAACCCGTACCCTGATGGTATACCCATCAAAGCCACTGTAAAGAAGAACGCCGGCAAATGGTATGCTGTCATCTGCTACAAGATTGAGGCACCTGTAATAGAGGATACCGGCAGTGCTGTAGGCATTGACCGTAATTGCGGGCAGGTCGCTATGGTCTCCACAGAGGGCGATACAAGCATTATCAGACAACCGGATACGAAGCGTCTTGATGCCAAGTTGAAGCGGCATCAGCGAAGACTGGCGAGACAGAAGAAAGGCTCCAACCGTCGTAACAGGCGGAAGCATAGAATCGCCCGCATACAGCGCAAGCGTGCTAACGTCCTTAAGAATGCGAACCACCAGGTAAGTCGCAGTATTGCCAATTGCTCCTCAACGGTGATACTGGAGGACCTAAAGATCAAAGCGATGACACGTTCAGCTAAGGGGACGATGGAGAGCTTTGGCACAAACGTCAGACAGAAGTCTGGCCTCAACCGTGGAATACTGCGAACAGGTTGGGGCCAGCTGGATCAGATGCTGAGCTATAAGTGCCGCAAGGTGATAAAGGTTACCGCTGCCTATACCAGTCAGCGGTGTTCTGTGTGTGGGCACACAGAAGCGAGTAACCGTAAGACGCAGAGCACATTCACGTGTATGTCCTGTGGACATGCGGATCATGCAGACCTGAATGCGGCTGCAAACATACTGGCCTCCGGGATTGGGGCTTCTGCACGGCGAGGGGCGTTCGGGTTACCGACCCCTATGACCCGTGAAATTGATACTAGTGCCTCACTGTGTACAGTTGGTCACCCACGTAACATAATTCCCAAAGGAAATGACAAGCGCAAGCGTTTACAAGGTGCTAGTCAGAAATATCGGTGTTGTGGGCGACTGTTGGAAGGGCGGGTGGTGAAGTCTGCATTAGCCCGGGTTAGGGACCGAAATGACGAGTCGCACGGGAATTTTCGACGATCCTCTGGTAGCGCCGCGCAAGCGGATCCGCTCTGTTGCGGCATTGCCTTGAACGGTTCTCCCCTTGGAGCAGATGTGAAACGCTATTTGTCTGGTGCCACTTGCGATTACCGTTTGAGATCCGTTAAGAGGCCGTTGTTACGCGTTTTTCCGCTACCAATCCAAGGGCATACGTCAGTTGCACACGATGCCATCATCGTTACCATCGTTCATAAACGGGTAGGCGGGATGGCCTCGTCTAACGGGAGTAATGCCGTGACGCCGCGCTTCCGCGCATGTGATGCGTCCGTCCCCGTTATCATCCCAGCGCTCGGCTTCTTGTGAGGCTTCCCTCGAGGATGGCACTGGCGGCGCGCCGCCAGTGCACACGATGCCATCGTCGTTACCATCGTGCATGAACGGGTAGGCAGGATGGCTGCGTGTTACGGGAGCAATGTCGTGGCGCCGCGCTTCCATGCATGTAATGCGTCCGTCCCCGTTGTCATCCCAGCGCGCGATTTCCGGCGCAGGATATTGGGCTCGTGGGGGTGGTGTGTCCCCCCATATACCATGTTTAGCGGCACGGGCTTCGTTTTCCCAACCCAGCAATTGATTCTGCTGACTGTAGGCAAACTCCGTGATTACCCGCGCGTAACCTGCGCGAACAATCTCGCCATTCAGGAACGTGCCGTCCTTGAGGAATATACCCGCGACGATGCGCCCATATACGTCTACGCCCTCGGGGTTCCAGTCCACACATGCTTCGGCGAAGTGTTCTTCGACCCAAGCTCGTGCAGCGTGTCCGTCCGTCGTTCGCAACTCGGGTGCATCAATGCCTTTCAACCTGACCCTGATACGTCTTCCCATGCTGTCTAATCGGAACGTATCACCGTCAATCACATCATCAATGCATCCTCCCACCGCTTGTGCGGGGGGAGCGAGCGTCAGCGGAGGCTCCATCCCCTTGGGGTAGGCATACCTCATGAGTGCCAGCACCAAAACGGTCGTTGCCACTAAGCCTCCTACTGTCCCCACCGCTAGGCGCGCTCGGGGGCGCTGATCGGTCCATGCTCCGGCCCCCCGCGTAGCGAAATAGACACAGACACCGATTACTGCAGCTGCTAATATGGCGATGTTGATGCTTGCGAACGTGATGGATGGTAGCAGGGGGGCTGTACGTTGCTCAATCGGCAGTAGTGCGACAATCTGGCCTTGGTATCCCGAGAAAAACAGCATGGCAGGGACTAGGAAGAACCCCATCAGCTGGGCGCGCCGCACCCCGTACAGGAGCGGTATCATGCCAATCGCAGTCGCAGCCACAAGGATGGTCAGTCCGCCAAGCCCGAGTAGCGCAAACGTCAGTACCGCCAGAAAAGTGATTACCGCCCAATTGATACCGGTTTCGTCCAGACGACTGAACAACCCCGCAAAGCGCGGACCACCGCTCCACATGACCGTAATGGCCACGACTCCTGCAATTCCCATCGCGACTGCCATTGCCGTAAGGTCTGACCTGATCACTTCACCACCAAGAATCTGCTCCACGGCGATTGACGCACCGCTTCTACTGCGCTGAATCACGTACAGTGCGGCGATAGCGAACAATGCCTCCGAGGTGTTTAGCGACGAAGTAGTAACCAAGTATGAGCGTGCATCAGCAGCCTCGTCTCGTGAGCCCCGGGAACGGATTACGCTCTGAGAATGGCCCCGGCGGCGATTGCGCCATGGCATGCGCTCCTCAATTAGCAGGAGCATTGTGGCCGCGTTGGCGGCTCCGAGCCCGGGTAGCAATCCCACAAGGAGTCCGGCTATGCCCCCGATCCATCCAGACAACGTAATTTGCAGCTTGCTTAGTCCTAGCGTTTTTCTCACGGATGGAGGAAGCGTTTGTTTAGGCTCCGCGGTGCCAATAGCAAACAAGAGTCCCGCCACTCCAAACAGCCCTGCCAGTGCCGGGAAAAGCGCGTTAACGGGAGCATCGCTGCCCCCCGCCACCAGAGACGACCCGAACACGGCAATGCCCAGCAGCCCACTGCTGAGGAAGGTGAATAAAGCCCATCGCCTAGGCCGATCCGTCAGAATCAGAATTACCGACACGCCTGCAAGCACATAGAACATCACCGGACTGATCCATCCCTCCAGTCGCTCAATTTGCCTGGTAAGTGTGCCCACGAGCATGACCGTAAGTCCAAGTACCAAGCCCATCGCACTTCCCAGCACGGAAAGGCGAATTGCCGCCTCTCCTTCACCATCCTTGACCAGCCGATGGCCTGGCAGCTGGGCAAACGCCTCGTCACCGGGGATGGCCAGGAACAGCCCGGGCACGACATCAAAAAAAGTGTGCGAGATCGCCAAAGCACATGTGAAAGCCAACAGCGCTGAGAATCCAAGTCCAAACGAAGCCAGCACGGCGCTGCTGCCCAACAAGAGAGCGGTTACCGTATTGACATGTATGCCGGGTATCAGACCCGTAACAATACCTGCCAGCGCTCCAAGGACGGCAGCGATGAGGTTCACGGCATGTGGGCCGCCACGACCCGCTTAATGGTTAATGATGGTGCACCGTTGTACGTTGTCACCTCTGCCCCTACGACAACCGCACGTCCAGAGCTCAGCCTCCGGAGCTCGCAGGCTGTCTGGTCACCTTCGAACATCACGCCGTTTACGTTCGCCTGGCTCGTGCCCTCCGGGCGTGCATCTGACAGTTCTAGTCGGACGTGACGACCACCGCTTTGGCTGGTAAATGAGCTTATGCGGTCAACGGTTAGTGGTCCGGCCAGCACATGTCTTCCCGATTGCCCGGAAATTACAGCGGATAGCGGCATCAAGGCGGCATTTTCGAGCGGCACCAGAACCTGCACATGATCGGCGGACAGCGGTCGAATCTGCGGCCGCCCCCGGTACATGCCGAGATTACCCGTTATGCGCACCGTCTCGTCCCTGATGGGTTTCTCTGGAAGACAGCCCAGTGATGGGAATACGGACGATTCCATGTTCATGTCCATCGTGGGGTCGTACAGTCGCAAGATCAGGATGCCGGAGGGCAGTGTCGAAACTCTGGTCACACGGCCCTCGAACTGGAACGTGGTACCGCTGTAGCTCGGATCAGCAACGTGCGGTGCTGTGACCTTGGGAAGCAGTGTGAGCGTGCTGGGATACGTATACCGGATGGTGGTGGCGAACACCGTGACGAGGGCCGCCGCGCCCAATCCCACACACGCTGCCTCTCGGTGTCTGAAACGCTTCCCCAGCCTCGCCGAGAAGCGCGGCTGGCCTTGGCGCGTTTGCTCTGTGATTTTACCCATCAACGCCGCAGGATAGCGATGCTTTCCTGGTTGCAGGGGCGTGTCGGAAGAGGCAAGGACGAGCTGTGCAGTGGGGCACTGAGGACGCTAGTGTCCTCCTTTCGCGGCCTCCCAGTCATCGCGATGTGAATCCATTTCACGGGGAGCGCACTATAGCTGGGAACCGCAGCGGCTACAGAATCGCGCTTTCTTCGAATGCTGCGCATGATAGCAATGGCGGCACATTTTTTTGACAGGTTTGCTGTCACCCTCCCATACGCGTGCCAATTCTGCTGTTACAATCCCCGTTGGTACCGCTATGATGCCATACCCGATAATCATGACCACCGCCGCAAGGGCCTGTCCTAAGGGTGTCTGCGGAGAAATATCACCGTATCCTACCGTTGTTAATGTCACGATCGCCCAGTATACGCTGCGCGGTATGCTGTCAAACCCGTTGTCTGCCCCTTCAATCAGGTAGATAAGCGATCCCAATACCGTAACCAACGTCAGCACGGTCACTATAAAGATTGTGATCTTGCGGCGGCTGGCTTTGAGAGCCTCTAGAAGATAGTTGGCCTCCTTGAGGTAAAGGACAAGTTTCAGTACGCGAAACACACGAAGAATCCGTAGCAGCCGGATGACCAGAAGTGCCTGCGCCCCCGGGAGTAGGACAGACAAATAGGTGGGTATTACGGCCAGCAGGTCAACAAATCCATAAAAACTGCGTACGTACTGGGACGGTCTACCAACACACGAGAGCCTAAGCAGGTATTCCAGCGTGAATATGATCGTGAACGACCATTCCAGCCGAATCAGACCCCGTTTGAAGCGGGTACCGATTGCTTCCACGCTCTCCAGCATGACCGCACCGACGCTGGCGATAATTACCGCGATTAGTACGGCATCAAATAGCCTGCCCTGCGGCGAATCGCCTCCGAAAATCAGGTCGTGCAGCACCAAGCGCCGCCCCCTAAGGGTATCAGAGCTAAATAAGCGCATGGGGGTTCGTACGATGTAGCATGGGTATGTATCTCAAGGGAGGTAGGTACCAGTATAGTAGGACCCCATGTGATGATTTAATTATGAAGTGTACATGAAGACTTTGGGCTTGACCTCCGAAAAAATGACCGGGCGGCTTTGACGGCTAATCAATCTGGTGCTCGCGTGCGCTGTCCCAAAGGACCGTAACGCATCATTTTGGTTTTGACGGGAGCTGCCACTATCTGAGAACGCGTATTCATTGAAAACGGGCTAACCCAAGGTATATGCGCGTATCCCATCGTCGCTCCGTAGATCATTTTTTGTTGTAAAATGCAAGCTACGTTACCTTCTGACGACCTATCGGTGCGTAGATGCGGCGCTTCCCAGAGAATGTCCACCAGCAGGTGTACCATCTGGTCACAAAACGCGCCTTAGCCGGGCTAAGTATATGAAACCGCTTGTACAACCGGCACCGGGCTTTCCACGCAAGGGCTACAACCTCCATAGAGCCTTCTTCCTGCCGCCGTTCCCATAGCACCTTGCAGCACCGGGGTAAGCGTGCGGTGAACTACATCTTGATTATGTGATGGGTTCTGGGGAGCTTACCCGTAGACGTGAGAACCCAGACCCCAGATCGCATGGTAAGGCCCAAACGTACGGCGGAAGAGATGTTTCCGCTGGTAGAGCAGTATAACGAAAGGACCCAGTCCGCAGCGGTGTTTCGTGCAGAGCACGGCCTCTCGTACGCGCAGTTGCATTATTGGAGGCGGAAGTATCGCCAAGAGACTGCAGCCGAGGCTTCGTGGAGATAGGCAGTGCAGCGCCAAGGGAAGCGGCACAGGTAGGATACGGGTGCGGTTCTTTGCACCGGTCTCTGCTTCGTACCTGGCCAGGCTGACG
Organism: Rhodothermales bacterium; assembly: GCA_963663495.1. GTDB lineage: Bacteria > Bacteroidota > Rhodothermia > Rhodothermales > Bin80. The sequence continues at coordinate 5,289,661 of OY760427.1, read as the reverse complement.
CTGTCATGATTGGACTGGCACCTTCGCACCGGTACTTCTTTTACCGGCCGTCGGTTTGCATCGCCCCTCTATATCCGCGCAAGAATTCCCACGGTACAGCGCGCGCACGGCTCGGGCTGTAATCCATCATCACCACCTTCGCCCGCGGTTCCAAGTATACCCAAAGTATACCCAAAGATAGCCGCGATGTGTCTTTCCTTCGTTTTTCTTCCCTTCCTTCTCCTTTGGCTTCTGCACCGGGAATGTTATCTCATCCACCTGCAGATACCCGCTACGAAGCACCTCCTTACGCAACGTATCTCCTAACGGACCCAGATACGTCGCTACCTTTGCAATCCAATCCCCCATTGTAGCAGCCGATAGCTTCACGCCATGGCGCTGAAACTTCTTCCGCAGCCGGTATAGCGGCATATGATCCACGTATTTGGCTACCGCCAAATACGCCAACAACCCCGGACCCGCCTTCCCCTTCGGTATGACACGCTTCGGCAACGGCGCTATGACCACCCCCTTGTGAGGCTCCTTGCAGACAACGTACTTCGGCCGCACAATCTGTACTACCCTTGTGAAGCCCGGCACATATTCCAGGTACTCCGTTACTTCCTCGCCGATGTACTTCATACCCGCGGTGCTGCCCTCCGGCTCAAGGCGGATCACCTCTCTGGGCAGATGGTCTGGAATCGGCCCGCGCACCGGCTTGTTCTTCCCACGCCGCTTGCGCTTTACCAGGACATACTCGTCCGGCTCCTCGGGCTCAACAGCTACTGGCTCCTCTCCAAACAACCGGCCTTGCTGCGCATTGTCCGCCGGTGTGTAACGCTCACTCATTTCGCCAGAGAGTAGGCGATGCGCTTGTTCCAACCTGTCTTCCAGATGGCTAATCTTCGCAGCCATATCGGCAATTGTCGCAGCCTGATCCGCGTTGTTCTTGGATAGACGATCTGCTTTTTTCTCCAAGCGACGGACCTGTTTTCGCAGATCCTTGTTCTCAGCCCTTTGGTTTCTTAGCCTCTGAAAAAGGACTTCACCGGCAGGAGAAGAGAGGGAGAAAGATGCCTTGGGCCGCATGATTTACGTGCATGTGCGCCCTCCACAATGTTCCGATTCTTCTCCCTAGAACCCATGTTTATTGTCCCCCAAAGCGCTGATTGCTGACTGCGTTCAGGCGCCTGGACGATAAGCTGCACACCACTCCGAAATTCCCATATCGGCACACCAAACCCGGCGTATAATCACCTTGAACTAAGCTCTACAAGCGGACTACGCAGACCAATGCTAAGCCCGCTTTACCATGTACTTCACCGTACGGATACGAATATTCTGCAATGTGCAAGATACGGTATGGCTCATATCCATCTGTAAACGTCACGCTTACAGATGGATAGAACGAGTATCAAACGGCCTTGATTCGCCGTTTTCCAGCCCTCATACCTTTTTCTGGCAATTACTTTCTGATCGGGTGTCAATTCTGGGTTCGGCCATCAGAAGCGAGATAAATTGGAATCACAATTGGCCTTTAGGTTCGCCGGAAACACAGCAAGCACATGCCCAAAGTACGCTGATAAACGATGTTTTCGATCAGCCGAGTATCGGGGGCATAATTCCATTGAGCTCAAGGACGCGATTGGTGATCGGCTTGACCCTACGATTGAATAGTGGATGGGTAGCGGTCGCTTTTTGTCTGTGTAGCATCCGGTTGTCTTGCTGCGCGGTACGGCCAATATGCCTGGTGCAGCCATTTCTTTGCTCGTGTTCGATATGTTGGGGAGTTATATGGCTGAATGCCACGCGTTTTCGCAGGAGTTACTTTTTGTGCTTTGGTGGTGCAGACAGGATGGCTTTCGCCAGTTGTTCATAATCGGTTCCCGCTGTTCACGAAAAGACTGCAATTATTTCAAATACCTCAACACGTGGGTATGCATGCTATATAATTGCCATATATTATGGGGTTATATACCACAGTGCCATGCCCGAAACGGTTAGTGCATACCGCAATATCACATACAGGCTGTTGCCCGGAAGTCGGAGTAAAGCCAAGCACCTTGCTGGATTAGCGGGTGCGTGTAGGTTTGTGTGGAATGCCATCCTCGCAGAGCAGAGCGAGGCGTACAGGAAAGCGAAAGAGGCTGGAGAGAAGCCGCCCTCGGTAAGCTTCTTCTCGCTGGGGAAGCGGTTCACGGCGCTGCGCAGCACGGTCGAGTGGCTACCTGAATACTCCTTTGGTGTAGTTAGATACACGTTGAAATATCAGGCGGATGCATGGAAGGCATTCTTCAAGGAGGGTAAGAGAAGACCGAGATTCCATTCCAGACGTGCGTAGTACGCCTTCGTTCACGATCCCGGATAACGTAAGGGTTCGGGATGGCAAGCTGTATATCCCGAAAGTGGGATATATGGCGCTCCGCAGGCGGGGAGACAACCCGTACCCTGATGGTATACCCGTCAAAGCCACTGTAAAGAAGAACGCCGGCAAAGGGTATGCTGTCATCTGCTACAAGATGGAGGCACCTGTAATAGAGGATACCGGCGGTGCTGTAGGCATTGACCGTAATTGCGGGCAGGTCGCTATGGTCTCCACAGAGGGCGATACAAGCATTATCAGACAACCGGATACCAAGCGTCTTGATGCCAAGTTGAAGCGGCATCAGCGAAGACTGGCGAGACAGAAGAAAGGCTCCAACCGTCGAAACAGGCGGAAGCATAGAATCGCCCGCATGCAGCGCAAGCGTGCTAACGTCCTCAAGAATGCGAACCACAAGGTAAGTCGCAGTATTGCCAATTGCTCCTCAACGGTGATACTGGAGGACCTGAAGATCAAAGCGATGACACGTTCAGCTAAGGGGACGATGGAGAGCTTTGGTACAAACGTCAGACAGAAGTCTGGCCTCAACCGTGAGATACTGCGAACAGGTTGGGGTCAGCTGGATCAGATGCTGTGCTATAAGTGCCGCAAGGTGATAAAGGTTACCGCTGCCTATAGCAGTCAGCGGTGTTCTGTGTGTGGGCACACAGAAGCGAGTACCCGTAAGACACGGAGCAAATTCACGTGTATGTCCTGTGGACATGCGGATCATGCAGACCTGAATGCGGATGCGAACATACTGGCCTCCGGGATTGGGGCCTCTGCACGGCGAGGGGCGTTCGGGTTACCGACCCCTATGACCCGTGAAATTGATACAAGTGCCTCACTGTGTACAGTTGGTCACTCACGTATATAATGCCCATATGTTGCACAAGCATCAATACGACACGGTTTCGCCCATATCTGTAATTCCTAGTTACACCTATACGATATAGTCACTATGTGCGTTGATGATGACTCGCTTTGGTATGTACATCCCTACTTCAACCGGCCTCGGCGGTATAGCTCGTAATAATAAAAGGCTGCAATCATGATCCCGTTATTAATGACCCCGGATGTGATCATCTTAGGTATGTCGTCGGGATCTATCAATACGATTTCAATGTCCTCCGCAGTATCCAGTTGCTGTACTCCATTTGCTGTAGCATTGGGAGCTACAAAAAAGTGACAGCGATTGGCTTGCAGCGCGCTATTGGGCACCATTGCACCGATGGGGATGACCTGCGGCGCAGCGTACCCGGTCTCTTCCCTCATCTCGCGCAAGGCGGCCTGCGCGGCAGTTTCCCCAGCATCAACTAAACCTCCCGGCAATTCCAACGAAAATTGACGAACCCCGTGGCGAAACTGCCGCACGCAGACCAGCCGCCCGTCACATGTAAGCGGTGCCACATTGACCCAGTCCGGCGCCTCAATCACAAAGAAGTCGTGTTCGACTCCCGTTCTTGGAGACCTGCTCCTGTCCCGTCGAACGTTGAAAATTGAATACTCCCCGCAGGGTGTACTGCTCAGCCGCTGCCAGCTATTCGCCATGTGCAATCCATCTGATGAACTTCGCATTTTCCAATTGGGCCCGGGAATGCACCCGATATGCCGATTCGATTCTGGAACGCTGCAAACGTAGGTCCATAAAACCGCCGGCAACATTGCCTGTCCCTCCCAAACGGTGTGCAGAGAATGTCGTGATTGTGAAATATGGTAATGATGTATCGCTGCCAAAGGTTGCTATGGGTCGCGAACGCCGATGCACGGAATGCCGATTCACAGAGTGTTCCGAACGTCCAATGAACCGCAGCCTAACTTCGCCATATAGTAGTGCTACTAACCTACGGAATTCTCCCGTGGCCATATTTGGACCGTTTTTTTCAGGAGCAATGGATGGTGAGATTTACCGGATCGGTTGGAGTTGGTTTAGGGTGGTTTGAGTCCCTTATTGCCTGGTGTTTTGCCGCGATCTATCCAGGATCGTTTCCATCGGACGTAGCTCTGGTGGCTCCATCTGGAGTACGCTATCTCAACCGTTGTGAAGGGACCAATCGTCATGAGTCTGGAGGCTTCTGGCTCACCGATGCACTCGCTTCCTCCACATGCTCGGTCACGGTGCGGGTCTCATCCGGATCATACACGTATCCCAGTACCGCAAAGAACTGTACCATACTCGGAGGCAGATCCTGATCCACCTCCGTGATCAGGTACCGATATTGGTTCTTAACCATCTTGGTCGTAATCCGACGAACCCTGTTCAACCTGTCTCGGATCGTCGCCCAACTATCATGAATCCCGTGTTCCTTGAGTCTGGTGCGAACCAGATGGGCAGCATGATAAGCCAGTACCGTGATGAACAGATGTCCTTCAACCTAACTTCGCCATATAGTAGTGCTACTAACCTACGGAATTCTCCCGTGGCCATATTTGGACCGTTTTTTTCAGGAGCAATGGATGGTGAGATTTACCGGATCGGTTGGAGTTGGTTTAGGGTGGTTTGAGTCCCTTATTGCCTGGTGTTTTGCCGCGATCTATCCAGGATCGTTTCCATCGGACGTAGCTCTGGTGGCTCCATCTGGAGTACGCTATCTCAACCGTTGTGAAGGGACCATGCGTCATGAGTCTGGAGGCTTCTGGCTCACCGGTGCACTCGCTTCCTCCACATGCTCGGTCACGGTGCGGGTCGCATCCGGATCATACACGTATCCCAGTACCGCAAAGAACTGTACCATACTCGGAGGCAGATCCTGATCCACCTCCGTGATCAGGTACCGATATTGGTTCTTAACCATCTTGGTCGTAATCCGACGAATCCTGTTCAACCTGTCTCGGATCGTCGCCCAACTATCATGAATCCCGTGTTCCTTGAGTCTGGTGCGAACCAGATGGGCAGCATGATAAGCCAGTACCGTGATGAACAGATGCCCTTCAATGCGGTCATCTCTGCTGTGGTAGATGGGCCGTAGACCGAGGTCCGATTTCATGACTCTGAATGTGCGCTCAATCTCTGTAAGTCGCCAGTAGGTTCGTGCAACCTTTTCCACCGACCATTCGGTATGACTGGTCCGAAGCACATACCCTCCGCTGGCCTGGGTGCGACGCGCATGCGAAGCACGCCGGGTCACCGTAACGGATGCTGCATGCTTGGTGCCCTCCTTCTTGCTGACCTCTACCTCATACAGGTGTGAGACCTTCTTGTACTTTTCCTTCAGACGACCAACCTTTATCGTGACCTTTTCATAGTTCTTCAAGTACCGGGGTTTCGAGAGTCCCTCATGTAGTGTATTGGGCGCCTTCACAAACTTCTTGCATTGGGTTTCAAGGATCTGATCCTCCTTCGCCTGCTTAGCCTCACTGTGCACAAACACGCGCAGTTCCGCATTATCTTCAACGTCTTTTTCCTCTTCAACATCTTCAACATCTTTTTCCTTTTTGGTGATCTTCCAGGCTTTGATCTTGACTCCCCCTGCGGTCGTAAACTGTTGATCCGGCTTGTTTTCGGGGAATGGAGGGGCTTTGGAACGCTCCACGGTGATCCAGTTCAGTCCCTGTTCTTTCAGGTACTGCAGATTCTGCTCCGTCGCAATGCCGGAGTCCATAATCACTGTGGGAGTAGCGCCGTTTAGTTTCTCAATCGCCTCTTTGAGCGTTGCCGGTTCCCCTGCATTGCTCGGCAGGATCTGCACATTGCGTGGGAACCCCGAACCATCCAGGGTGAGTGCCAGCGTAACCAACGGACAATCACTGCGCTTCTCCTTGCTGCGCCCATGCGACAACAACTTCCCTTTCTTCTTGCCGTGGTAATAGGTATTGGTTAAATCATAAAAGACGATCGTTTCTTCAAACTGCAATACCGCTTTGGTAATGCCAAAGAGTTTCTCCAGGATCTCATCCATGTGCTTGTGGATCAGATCGGTGCAACGATAGAGGGTGTTGAGACTCGGGGGTTCCAAATCCAGAAGCTGCAGAACACTGGAGGTTTTACACAGCCATTTATGCGTTTCTCGTTCACTGCCCGGGTGGAGCATACGTCCGACGATCAGCGCACAGCAGAGCTTGACGTGTTTCTCGCAGAAGTTGAGCGAACGTAGCAGTACAGCCAGTCCGAGCTGTTCCAATGTCTGAAGGATCAGTCGTTCTCCGCCGACGGTCCGGGAATCGGGATGGGTTGTTTTCTCTGGATCAATGAGGTGTTGCTGATGGGATGTGCGATGGATGTCGTAGCCCTTGCTTTCGAGATGTGCAACGATGTCGTCGACCGCATTGAGAAAGGCTTCATGATTCTGGAAAGGGAGGATAGCTTTCCCTTTGAGTCGGGCAGTAACGCAATGGGTCAGCTCCCCCCACAGACTGCGGGGGATGTTGAAGTTCGGGCCGAGATTAAGGAGGGTGCGGTGTTTGGAGGTACCGTCTTTGCGATAGGATTCGATGAGGGCAAAGCTGTTGCATTTCTTACCGTCTTTACGTTTGTAGGGTCGGTTTCGGATAAACATGATCGGGGTGTGGAATAGGTACGGGGTAAGGTACCGGGGTGGTTGGGGGGAGGTGCCCGTCCACACCGCGATAGCACCACATTGCCTTTTCCAAAAAAGTCGGCTAAAAAGATCGAAAAACGCCGAATTTAGCCGAAATAGCCCTATTAGGAGGGAAAAACGGGAGAATTGGAGACGGAACTCAGCGTTTTCCCTGACCGGATGGCGAAGTTAGGGCAGGACCGGCCTTCGCTGTATGCTGCCTCCTGCCTTCATAGTGCAACAAGATCTACTCGGCTGAAGTCCCGTTCGCCAAAGGGGGAGGCACCGTTCGCTGTTACATCCACGCTTGGCAGGATGGCTTGTCTGCGTGATTCTTAAGGGAGTTATATGGCTGAATGCCACGCGTTTTCGCAGGAGTTACTTATTGTGCTTTGGTGGTGCAGACAGGATGGCTTTCGCCAGTTGTTCATAATCGGTTCCCGCTTTTCACGAAAAGACTGCAATTATTTCAAATAACTCAACACGTGGGTACGCATGGAATATAATTTTCATATATTAGGGAGTTATATATCACAGTGCCATGCCCGAAACGGTTAGTGCATACCGCAATATCACATACAGGCTGTTGCCCGGAAGTCGAAGTAACGCCAAGCAACTTGCTGGATTAGCGGGTGCGTGTAGGTTTGTGTGGAATGCCATCCTCGCAGAGCAGAGCGAGGCCTACAAGAAAGCGAAAGAGGCTGGAGAGAAGCCGCCCTCGGTAAGCTTCTTCTCGCTGGGGAAGCGGTTCACGGCACTGCGCCGTACGGTCGAGTGGCTACCTGAATACTCCTTTGGTGTCGTTAGATACACATTGAAATATCAGGCGGATGCATGGAAGGCATTCTTCAAGGAAGGTAAGAGAAGACCGAGATTCCATTCCAGACGTGGTAGTACGCCTTCGTTCACGATCCCGGATAACGTAAGGGTTCGGGATGGCAAGCTGTATATCCCGAAAGTGGGATATATGGCGCTCCGCAGGCGGGGAGGCAACCCGTACCCTGATGGTATACCCATCAAAGCCACTGTAAAGAAGAACGCCGGCAAATGGTATGCTGTCATCTGCTACAAGATTGAGGCACCTGTAATAGAGGATACCGGCAGTGCTGTAGGCATTGACCGTAATTGCGGGCAGGTCGCTATGGTCTCCACAGAGGGCGATACAAGCATTATCAGACAACCGGATACCAAGCGTCTTGATGCCAAGTTGAAGCGGCATCAGCGAAGACTGGCGAGACAGAAGAAAGGCTCCAACCGTCGTAACAGGCGGAAGCATAGAATCGCCCGCATACAGCGCAAGCGTGCTAACATCCTCAAGAATGCGAACCACCAGGTAAGTCGCAGTATTGCCAAATGCTCCTCAACGGTGATACTGGAGGACCTAAAGATCAAAGCGATGACACGTTCAGCTAAGGGGACGATGGAGAGCTTTGGCACAAACGTCAGACAGAAGTCTGGCCTCAACCGTGGAATACTGCGAACAGGTTGGGGCCAGCTGGATCAGATGCTGGGCTATAAGTGCCGCAAGGTGATAAAGGTTACCGCTGCCTATACCAGTCAGCGGTGTTCTGTGTGTGGGCACACAGAAGCGAGTAACCGTAAGACGCAGAGCACATTCACGTGTATGTCCTGTGGACATGCGGATCATGCAGACCTGAATGCGGCTGCAAACATACTGGCCTCCGGGATTGGGGCTTCTGCACGGCGAGGGGCGTTCGGGTTACCGACCCCTATGACCCGTGAAATTGATACTAGTGCCTCACTGTGTACAGTTGGTCACTCACGTATATAATTCCCATTCTTAAGTCTTGGCAAATCCCTGGTCGGACACATCCACCGCCCCAATCTTGGCCCGCGAGCATCGCATGCTGACTCCGGTACCTATACCTTAAGATCGGCGTGGATGTGACCGCTGTACCACCATCCTGCATCCTGCTTTTCTATCGCGGTGCTTGAACGGTACGCAGATAGCACGGTCGCCCTGCTATCCTGCGCTATAGATCTCCAAGGCACCATCGTTGACCAAAGTGGCAAGAAGTTGAAGAAATACGCGATCACCGAGGCGCGGTCCAAGCGTTTCCGCGTTCAACCGCTGAGGGCCCGACAACAGTTTTCCTGCATACATAAGCTCCGGTGGCAGGCGATAGGACTGACCGCAGGCAAAAAGCCACGTGCTTCCTTCTCGTTGCGCGTAAGCAAAATGCGGTACAGCATGCCGCAGGAGCTCTGCGCCATGTGCTAATGCCATGCCCACCTCCGCCGAACTCTGTCTTGTGTCTGGAGGGCATGGCTCCGTTCCCCGTTCTGATGCCGTGACAAACCTGCCGAACCATTCCGTTAGGCAAGCTTCGTCGCAGGCGGCATCACGAATGGTTTTTATAACATCTCCAACAGTCTCTTCATCAATCAATCCCGGGTCAGAGCTTGCGTCACGGCCCCGGTCCGACAGTTGCAGGCCGGGTTCCATTTTCGATGCTGTATACTCTAGGTATCGTTCCACGAGCGTGCGCTTCAGCGGCGCACGAAACCCGATCGAATACGTCAGGCACGGTTCCAAAGCAATACCTAAGTGCGCGTATCGGGGCGGCAGGTACAACATGTCTCCTGGCTCTAACACCCACCGGGAGGCGACCGTGAAGCCTTTGAGCAACGACAGGTCCAGATCTTCCTGCATGGGAGCATCTCCGGGCTCGGGTGCCCCACCGATTCGCCATTCCCGTCGGCCCATGCCTTGCAGCAGAAAGACATCGTAGCTATCAATATGCGGGCCGGCGTTGCCACCAGGAGCGGCGTAGCTTACCTGTATGTCGTCTAGCCGCCAGTTAGGTGCAAACCGGAAAGGAGTGAGCAAATCCCGAACATCGTCTATGTATCGATCCACCTCCTGCACCAGAATGGTCCATCCATTGCGCGGCAGATCCGCAAAATCCTCCTCCCGGAACGGTCCGAACCGCACTTCCCATGGATACATTCCTTCGCTTTCCAATATTATGCGCGCCAGTGCGTCCGGCTCGCAAGCCAATCCCAACAGATCCTCCGGCGCGATTGGCGACGCGAAGCCAGGCATAGCATTTCGTAACAACAGCGGCCGCTGCTGCCAATAGTCCTGCAGGAAGCACTCCAGTGTCCTGCCACCCAATACGCTCGTGTCCGTCATCACCGCACGATTATTTTTATCAGCTCGAACAATGGCCACAACAGCAACAGAGCCATGATCCATGCCATTGCAATGCGCCCGCTTCCTATTTGAGGAAACTCGTACTGGCAGTACGGACACTCTTCGGCCTGGCGTTCCACATCCCACGCACAACCAGGACACTCCTTCATAGCAGAAATCCGAAACACCTTTCGTACAAAAGCTTTTATGTGGTCTTTTACTCTATACGGACCGTCCCGTGAGTACATCCACGCTCCCAAGCGTATCCCAAGCCGTGAAAGAAAAGACCGCGCAAGATATCGTGGTGGTGGTTGCCGGACCCGAGCATTTTCAGTTTGCAGAGAGGATCTGCGATCTAATTGAGATTGCGGCCGCTGCCCGCGGCACCGGTATCGCCAAACGTAAAGCCGCGTACATCCGCATGAAGATGTCCGAGGGGAAGGCAGTCATAGCATTATGCGGCGAGGATGTTGCAGGATTCTGCTATATAGAGACATGGAACCATGGAAAGTACGCCGTCAACTCCGGACTAATCGTTGCACCGGACTATCGTAAACGCGGACTGGCAAAGAAGATCAAAAAGCGCGCCTTTGATCTTTCCCGACAGCGCTACCCGAACGCGAAGCTTTTTGGCATCACCACAAGTCTTGCGGTGATGAAGATCAACTCTGACTTGGGGTATAGGCCTGTCACCTTTTCGGAGTTAACGTCCGATGACGAGTTTTGGGAGAGTTGTCAAAGCTGCCCGAATTATGATGTGCTTACCCGGATGAAGCGTACGATGTGTCTGTGCACCGGAATGTTGTACGATCCGGAAAAAGAGGGATAGGGTGCCCATGGCCGCGTGCGTGGAGGGGTGTATAGGAATTAGAGTGAAACTCGGTCACCATCAACACGCATAGATGCGATGTGTGTTGACTACGCAACGATCAGCGGGTGGTAAAGCCCCATTCATACCGATGCAAGCGGGTACGCCGCTCACAGCGCAAGGCTGCGGGCGGAACGCTTCCCTACCTGACATGGTCGCGCAAGCATACTGAGGTCAAAAGCAGAAAAGCATTCGAGCCCGGCAATGGTATGCCGTCTGCGTTTGATCTGTACGGCTGGCTTACCGTGCTGTGTGGCAATAGTGGGCATGAGCTTTCCGATAACAGCGCAGTTCAGTGACATCCATCGCTATTGAGGCGGCTATGAGAGGTGCTTTCGTTATAGTAAAGTGGGCCGCCCCGTTTCGGGCGTCCGATATTGGTTTCGAGTTGGAAGGAATTAGGCCGTTGGAATGTTTTCCCACTTCACTAAGGCATATAGGCCCCTGAGCGATATACATACGGTAGATGTTGCGGTACCCGTGCCCCTTTTGCGCACGTTTACGTATTTGGTGCCGCAAGCGCTTGTTAGTCAGGCCCGCGCCGGTTGTCGCGTGGAGGTCCCCTTCGGCAAGCGTACGCTCTCTGGAGTAATAGTCGGGCCCGGTAGATCGACTATCCCGGATGACCGCCTCCGGCCGCTCCTGGATGTTCTGGACGCAACGCCGTCCGTGGGCTGGGGCATGCTGCAGCTTACGCAGTGGATCGCAAATTATTACGTTTGCGGTTGGGGAGAAGCTTTACGGGCTGCGCTGCCCAAAGGTCTGGACAGGCAGACCGTGGTTAGGGTTCAGGTAGCGGACAACGCCCCGGCGGCCGCAATCATAGACCCCCTGGCAGAAGAGATCCTGAGGTATGTAAGACATTTCCCCGGTGCTACGGTTGCCGGCATGCGCAATGCAGGAATCAAGGCCCCGGCCACCATTCTTAGGCGACTGGAAGAAGAGGGGTTCATTCGGCTCAGAAAGGACGAGAAAGGGCCATCGGTGCGTAGAAAGTTTCAATACAATCTCACCCTCGTTCGGACTTCCAACCTGCAGGTGCGCGGACGTAAACAGCGGGCCATCATTGATGTCCTGCTTGCCCTGCAGCGCGATGGGAATGCAGCACCCGACAGGAATGAGGTGCTGCACCGAGCAGACGCTTCTCCGGCATCCCTGAAGAGTTTGGTGGAAAAGGGCGTCATCACCATGGTGCGCAGCGAGAAAATACGTGCACCCCTAGTCTCGTATCCTGGTAAAGCGTCAACGATCACGCACCATTCTGCTCAGAAGGCCGCGCTCGTAAGCATCCGTGACGCGTTAACCGAAGGGCAATACCGTGCCTTTCTCCTGCACGGCGTCACAGGAAGCGGAAAGACGGAAGTGTACTTGACCGCCCTGTCAGAATCGCTGGCACGGGGTCGTACAGGCATTGTGCTGGTGCCGGAAATTTCCCTGACACCGCAGACGGTCCGCCGCTTCAGACAGCGCTTCGGTGACCGGGTGACCGTGCTGCATTCCCGTATGAGCCAAGGCGAACGCTACGACGCGTGGCGGCAGCTTAAAGATGGGCGGTGCCACATAGTAATTGGTCCGCGGTCGGCTATTCTGGCGCCGCTGTCAAACGTTGGCATGATAGTAGTAGACGAAGAACATGAAGGATCGTACAAGCAGCAGGAACCATCGCCGAGGTACCATGCCCGTGATGTGGCCCTGATGCGCGCACGCATGGAAAAGGCCGTGTGTATCCTGGGAACCGCCACACCAAGTCTTGAGAGCCTACACAACGCGCGTTCCGGAAAACTCACACTCCTACGTATGCCTGAGCGCATTCCTGTCCAGGGCGGGGCGCCTGCCGCGATGCCCACGATACGCATTATTGACCTGATCACCGAGCAAAAGAAGAAACGGCTTAGCGGATCATTTTCCGGTTCACTCCGGGAGGCTATTGCGCAACGGCTAGAGCGGAAAGAACAGATTATTCTTTTGCAGAATCGTAGAGGTTTCGCCCCATTCCTGCAATGCATGGAATGCGGATTCGTACCGGCCTGCCGCGACTGCTCCGTAACATTGACATACCACAAGACAGATCGGCTCCTGCGGTGCCATTATTGTCTACGTTCGGAGCGGGTACTCACGGCATGCCCAAAATGCTCAGCGATCAATATGGTGCAAGTCGGAGCAGGCACCCAACGGGTGCAGGAGGAGCTTGAGACGCTGTTTCCGTCCGCAACCGTGTTGCGCATGGACCTGGACACTACGCGCCGCAAGGATGCGCACGTAAAGCTGCTTTCCCGGTTTGAGTCAGGCAGTGCAGATATCCTGTTGGGTACACAGATGGTGGCCAAGGGGCTGGACTTCGGACGTGTGACGCTTGTGGGCGTGATTGGAGCGGATATCGGTATGAACCTGCCTGATTTTCGTGCGGAAGAGCGCACCTTCCAGCTTTTATTACAGGTCGCGGGCAGAGCGGGGCGCGATGACCTCAAGGGAGAGGTGCTGATTCAGACACGGCGACCGGATCACCCGGTGTTTCAGAACATTATTTCTCACGACTATGTCGCGTTTGCCAATACGCTGCTCAGAGAGCGGCACGAGTTGTCCTACCCTCCGTTTACCAGGCTTGTGTCCATTCATTTTCGTGGTCCGGATGAGGATCGCGTAATGGCACTGGCTCGCGAGCATACCGCCGCGCTCCGGGAGGCGTTGCCTGATTCGGTAACGCTACTGGGCCCGGGGGCATCTTTTATTAAACGCGTGAAAAAGCAGTACCGATACCAGACACTCATCAAGGCTCCCAAGCATGAGGCGGGTCTGCAGCATGCGGTTCGCGAGGCCTTTTCCAACCTTGGACGCCCCCCTGTGCCGTACCGCATGTTTGCCAACGTAGATCCGGTAGGGATGGAGTAGATTGCCGGAACCGGCTTCGCTTCCGGTTGTTGGCGCCCGGAGAAGGGTAAGTCCCGTGCGGTCAGCTCCCTCTGAACTCCGTCAGGGCCGGAAGGCAGCAGCGGTAGGAGGTTGACGCGACGCGATGCGGGTAGCTTGCCCTTCTCTTGTTTCTACCAAGGTTGTGTCTACCGCACCACAGGATTGATTACTTAGTACCATGATGTTGGATCAGCCCCGCAGTCTCGCATTTTCTATGGCGTTCGTCATTCCGGTCCAGGAGGCCACAGGGGGACTCGGCTCGTTCGGGATGTTGCTGCCGCTCGTTGGAATATTCATCGTATTTTATCTCTTCATTATTCGGCCACAGAAAAAACGCGAAGACAAGCGTAAAGCCATGATTGCTGCTGTGCGGAAGGATGATAAAGTGGTTACCGCAGGTGGAATTCACGGTCATGTGAGGAGGGTTGACGAAACCAGCGTACTTCTCGAAGTGGCAACAAACACGAAGCTTCGGGTGGAGAAAAGCGCTATTGCGAACGTAACAATCAAATAGACACCGGCCTACTGACTGCATGGGGTCTCACCCAAACTCCAGCCGGTTCGATTCGATCGATGATGCCATCGCCGACATTCGTGCTGGCAAGCTCGTTGTAGTAGTTGACGACGAGGATCGGGAAAATGAAGGCGATTTTATAGGAGCTGCCCGGACTATTACGCCGGATCTCGTCAATTTTATGGCGACCCATGGCCGCGGACTGATTTGCGTTCCGATGAGCTTGGAACGAACCCGCGCCCTCGGGCTAGATATGATGGTTGCCGCCAACACGGGGCTGTACAATACTCCATTCACGGTCTCTGTGGACTACCGCCCCGCTACCACAACAGGGATTAGTGCGTCGGATAGGGCAGCAACCATCCGTGCACTGGCTGACCCGGTAGCCCAACCTGCTGATTTTGCTAGGCCTGGACACGTATTCCCGCTCCGGGCGCAAGGTGGTGGTACGCTGCGCCGCGCAGGACACACGGAGGCGGCGGTAGATTTGGCAGTACTTGCCGGCTTGGACCCTGTAGGTGTTCTGGTAGAAATCCTTAACGAGGATGGATCAATGGCCCGCGTACCGGACTTGGTTCAGATTGCTCGGCGGTTCAACTTGCGCATTATCACTATCAGCGACCTCATAGCTTACCGGATGCAGCACGAAACGCTTATTCGGCGCATCGTTGACATTGCCTTCCCCACACGGTACGGCGAATTTCAACTTGCTTCATTTCAGGATGAGTTGACCGGGGATATCCATCTGGCTCTGTACAAGGGCACATGGACGGAAAGCGACGCCGTTTTGACGCGCGTCCATTCACAGTGCGTCACCGGCGATATCTTCGGGTCCAAGCGTTGCGATTGCGGTGAACAGTTGCAGACCGCCATGCGGCGGGTTGACGAGCATGGACGGGGTGTAGTGCTCTACATGAAGCAGGAGGGGCGGGGAATCGGGTTGGTCAATAAATTGCGGGCCTACGAGCTGCAGGAGCGCGGAATGGATACAGTCGAGGCGAACGAAGCCCTCGGGTTCCGGATGGATCACCGCGACTACGGGATTGGGTGTCAGATCCTTCGCGCCCTCGGCATTCGCAGGCTGCGCCTGATGACAAACAATCCGACCAAGCGCGTCGGATTGCATGGATACGGGCTGACCATCGTGGAGCGCATCCCGATTGAGGTGCCCGCGAACGAAAGCAACGCGTCCTACCTTAAAACAAAGAGAGATCGTATGGGACACATATTGCCTAACCTGGACAGCAGTTCAGCCCTGCGTCATACTCTGTAGGCTTTCGCCATCGTACTTATCATCCCTATGACTGTACTCATGTTGCATCGCACGTGCCTTCGAACCACCTTTCTGATCGTGGCTCTCCTTGTGGGAGCGCCGCTGCATGCGCAGCGCACCGTCAAGCCAGTGCTGCATGGCAAGCACTGGGTTGCCATCACGGGCAAGCCGCTGGGTGCCACGGCCGGTGCCATGATGTTTGCTAAGGGCGGCAATGCCGTTGATGCTGCTTGCGCAATGTTGGGCGCTACGTCTACCATGTGGGATGTGCTAAGCTGGGGAGGAGAAACGCAGGCCCTGATCTTCCACCCGGACGAAGGCCGTGTAATCGGCATTAATGGACTCGGCATTGCTCCCACAGGAGCAACCGCGGATTTCTATAAGGATCAGGGCATGCAATACCCCCCGGAGTACGGCCCCCTGGCTGCTGTAACGCCTGGAACGCCCGGAGCACTCATGGTAATGCTCGCTGAGTACGGTACACTCAGCCTTGAGGATGTACTCAAGCCCTCTGTTCAGATGGCGGAGGGGTACCCGATTGAAGCGTCGGCATCGCGTAGTATTGAACAGAACAAGGAACGCATCAAGGAGTGGCCGTATTCGCGCGCGGTGTTCTTGCCGCATTTTGGAGAGGAGTACGAAGCTCCGAAGGAAGGAGAGCTTTTTCGGCAACTTGATCTCGCTCGCACGCTGAATCAATTGATTGAGGCAGAGCAGGATGCGCTCGCCGAAGGCAAGACGCGCAAAGAGGCCATTTACGCGGCGTACGACCGGTTCTATCGGGGCGACATCGCGGAGGAGATGGTCCGCGGCACGCAAGAGCAAGGCGGACTCATCACAATGGAGGATCTTGATGCTTGGCAGGTGTACATCGAGGAGCCGGTAAAGACTACGTACAAGGGCATTGATGTCTACAAGCTTACGCACTGGGTGCAGGGTCCTGTGATGCTACAGGCTCTGAATATGCTGGAAACATTGGACTTAAAGGGAATGGGATACAACAGCGCCCGATATATTCACGCTCTCTACCAAGTGATGAACCTGGCCTTTGCTGATCGGGACTTCTATTACGGCGATCCTTACTTCCTTCCCGAAGAGCCGCTTGAAGGGCTCCTGTCAAAAGAGTACGCCGAGGCAAGGGTAGCGGAAATTAATTGGGAGCAAAACGATGCGGATGCCGCTCCTGGTGATCCCTATCCATTCCAGGGTGACGAGAACCCTTTCCTGCATTACCTGAGCCAGTGGAACGAGAGGGATAGCTCCACTGCAACCGTGTTAGAGAAGGCATACCTGGAGGATTTTTATGCAGGCACCACATCCATCCAGGCAGCGGATGCGGACGGTTGGGTCGTTGCCATAACGCCGAGCGGAGGATGGATCCCCGCTGCCATAGCCGGGCGGACGGGGATTGGCCTCAGCCAGCGGATGCAGAGCTTTGTGCTGGATCCTGCGGAGAATCCGTATAACGTGGTGGAGCCGGGCAAGCGTCCCAGGGCCACCTTAACACCCGGCATGGCTCTGAAGGACGGGCTGCCGCACTTGTCTTTCGCGGTGCAGGGAGGTGATGGCCAAGACCAGAATCTGACACAGTTCTTCTTGAACATGGTTGAATTCGATATGAATGTGCAGCAGGCCGTTGAAGCTGCCAATGTGAACAGCTTTCAGATGCGCGGGTCGTTCGGAGAACACGAAACACGCCCCGGAAGGATGTTGCTGCACGAGGATGTGCCGTCATGGATTCGAAGCCAACTCCGCGAGATGGGTTACAGTCTGACTTTTAGTCCGCGGACCTCCGGGCCCATTACTGCCATATATTTTGATCGAATGCATGGCACCATGTGGGGAGGGGCGAGCAATCACGGCGATGATTACGGGATAGCTTGGTAGGCAGCGTGCGCTTGCAGTTTGGCATCCCGCTATTGGCACTCGCGTCAGCGCTCGTGGGATGCCGCGCTGACGAGATTCCAGAGGTCGTTGACTACAATTTTGATGTTGTGCCGGTCTTGGCACAACACTGTTTTACATGCCACGGCCCCGACCCTGCGAGTCGAAAAGCTGAACTCGCCCTACACACACAGGACGGGCTTTTTCGGTCGCTGCGAGAGGACTCCACCGGTTCGGTTATCGTTCCGCACCAGCCTGCGGCAAGTGGATTGCTGCTTCGTGTCACATCGCAGGACTCAGACTACCGGATGCCTCCACCTGATAAAGTTCCGCTCGGGCTTTCGGAATATGAGGTTGCTGTGCTGGAAAGGTGGATTGAGCAGGGCGCGACCTGGGAACCTCATTGGGCCTTTGTGCCACCGGTACGGCCCGAGCCCGGCTCTTCCAGCGATAATCCGGTTGATCATTTCGTCGCCGAGCGGCTGGAGGGCGAGGGCTTATCCATGTCCAGGGAAGCAGACCGGCGCACGTTATTGCGCCGCCTGTACCTCGATCTTACCGGGCTGCCTCCAGGCCGCGATGAACTGCACGAGCATCTGGAGCACCATTCATATGAAGAGGTAGTAGATCTGCTGCTTGCCTCGCCACGCTTTGGAGAGCGCATGGCGACGCACTGGCTTGACCTCGCCCGTTATGCTGATACCAACGGCTACTCAATTGATGGCGGCCGGCATATGTGGCTGTGGAGAGATTGGGTTATCCACGCATTTAACACCAACAAACCCTACGACACCTTCCTGACAGAGCAGATAGCGGGCGACCTGCTTCCGGATCCTACGGAAGCGCAGCTGCTTGCTTCCGGCTTCCACCGCAATCATATGATCACTCATGAAGGCGGTACAATTCCGGAAGAGAATCTGACAAATTATGTTGCAGACCGCGTTAAGACCACGGGGGAGGTTTTTATGGGCCTCACCCTTGCGTGCGCGCAGTGTCACGATCATAAGTACGACCCTGTCACGCAGCGCGATTACTACCAGATGTTTGCGTTCTTTAACACGGTAGGTGATCAGGGGCTGGACGGTGACGCAGGAAGGAATTCGGTGCCTTTCATTGAAGCGTTCTCGCCGCTGGCCTCCGAGGCGGAGATCGCAGAGATTCGCGCTGAGTTGCTTCGGCTCCGTGCGGAGCTGCAGGAGTCTCATCCCGATCAGCCTGCGTGGGAGCGCCGTATGGCAGACGAACTTGCGCGTCGTGGGCGCGGATTGCGGCTCCATCCCCTTTCTGCAGAAAAGGTAACGACACCTAATTCGGGCTACACCGGTGAGATACGCGAGGATGGATCCGTGTTTATCGGCCGGCCCGGTGGACTGGCAGCATACAACGTTTCGGCGAAACTCCCGGATACTGGTGCCCCAGTTACGGGACTGCGTATAGTTTTTTATCCCGGCTCAACAACGGGAAGTCTTGGGTATGGCGGCAAGCTTCCCGGCTCCTTCGTGCTCACGAGTGTCCATGTGTCCGCGGGACCCGTTGCAGTCGACCAAGTGGACCTGCACCGAAGCTTACCCATACGCAGAGTAACAGCCACTACCGAGCATCCGGAATATCCGGCATCTGATGCGCTGGATGAGAGGCGTATCTACGGATGGTCTCCAGACGCTGAAGCCCGCCGGCAGCAGCATTTTACGGCCACATTCCGCGATCCGATAACCGTAGCCGCAACTCCCTTCATAACGGTAATGCTGGGCTTCGGGCAGGGTGACAACCTCATTCCTGCCCACTTTAGGGTCTATGCCATGGAGGGTACTGACGATGGACACTACTTGAGTAGTGATGTTCAGGCCGCGCTGCTGGTGGATTCGGAAGCCCGTTCCTTGGGTCAGGAAGCAGCCGTTCGAAACGCTTTTGTAGCGAACGCGGCAGTCATGGCACCGGTGCGGCATCGTGTTGTGAACCTGAAGGCGCGGCAGGCTGCGCTAACAGAAAAGCATTCTGCCATGGTCATGAACAGCGCAGAAGAGCCACGCCAGACGTTTGTGCTGAACAGAGGGCAGTACGATCAGCCGCTGGATGCCGTGGAGCCCGGTGTTCCGGGCTTCCTTCCTCCTTTTACGGAGGAACCTACGCGGCTAGGGCTCGCGCGATGGCTTACGGATCCGAAGCACCCATTGACCGCACGCGTCGCAGTCAATCAGTTCTGGCAGTTGCTTTTTGGCAGGGGCCTGGTTGCTACGGCAGCAGACTTTGGTGCCAGGGGAGCCATTCCCTCGCATCCCAAGCTGCTCGACTGGCTGGCAGTAGAATTTGTGCAGAGTGGCTTTGATGTGAAGGCCCTGCTGCGCCTGATGGTAATGTCAGATACGTACCGGCAGAGCTCTGCGGCTACGCCGGAGCTCTTGGAGCGCGACCCGAACAACATCTTTCTTGCCCGCGCTTCGCGCGTGCGGCTGCAGGCGGAATTCATTCGGGATAGCGCGCTGAAGATAAGCGGGCTTCTGCGGGATCACATTGGAGGGCCGAGTGTGCGGCCTTACCAGCCAGCGGGGCTCTGGAAGGAGATTAGTCACTACGGTAGCACCCCTGCTACGGCTCAGGTGTACGTTCAGGATCACGGAGAGCATCTGTACCGGCGCAGCTTGTATACGTACTGGAAGCGTACCGCACCGCCGCCTGCCATGTTGACTTTTGACGCCCCCACGCGGGAGGTCTGCACCATCACACGCGAGCGGACCAACACGCCGCTTCAGGCCCTGGTTCTGCTTAACGACCCGCAGTTTGTTGAGGCCAGTCGAGTTTTTGCGGAAAAAATAATGCGCGAAGCAGGCCCGTCGGTTGCTGACAGGGTTGACTACGCCTACGAAGAGGTTACAGGGCTGCTAGCGGACTCCCGCACCGCGTTGTTGCTTGCGCGGCGGTTTGCCGAAGAGCGTGACAGCTTTAGCGCAGATCCTGAAAGTGCAATCAAGTACCTTTCCGTTGGGGAGTCGCCCCACGACGAAGAGCTTGATGCTGCCGAGCATGCGGCGTGGACCATCGTAGCGAGCCTGCTCCTCAATTTGAGTGAAACCATTACGCGGAGCTGACCATGCATCCGGTCATGGAATACGAACGGATGCTGACGCGCCGGACCTTCCTGGGCCGGGCCGCACGCGGCATCGGCCGTCTTGGTTTGGCAAGTCTACTATTCCCGGACCTTGGTAGCCCCAAGTCGGCGCGGCTTCCGCACTTTGCTCCGAAGGCAAGGCATGTGATCTACCTGTTTCAGTCTGGCGGGCCATCGCATGTTGATCTGTTTGACTACAAGCCTGTGCAGACGGACCTGCATGCAACCGAATTGCCGCCGTCCATTCGTGGTACGCAGCGGCTCACCGGTATGACGGCGCACCAGGACTCTTTCCCGGTGGTGGCTCCCTTTTGGCCCATGCGACGCTGTGGAAGCCACGGTACCTGGATAAGTGACTTGCTGCCTCATATCCAGGGAATTGCGGACGATATCTGCATCATCAAGTCAATGTATACGGAGGCCATTAACCATGATCCGGCCATCACGTACATCAATACCGGGTCGCAGCAGATAGGCCATGCTAGCCTAGGTGCGTGGCTGAGTTACGGACTCGGGCGTGAAAACGACAATCTGCCCGCCTACATGGTGCTGCTTTCGCAGGGATCCGGTAAGAATCCCGGGCAGCCTATCTTTGCGCGGCTGTGGGGTAGCGGGTATCTGCCGAGCAGCCACCAGGGGGTTCTGCTTCGTCCCGGAGTAAATCCCGTGCTGTATCTGAGGGACCCTCCGGGGATTACGCGTGCACAGCGGCGGCGCATGCTAAACGATTTGGAGGAGTTAAACAGACGGCAGGCCGAGGCGGTAGGGGATGCAGAAGCAATGGCTCGTATTGAAGCCTATGAAATGGCGTTTCGTATGCAGACGGCCGTCCCGGACTTGCTGAGCGTGGACGATGAGCCTGAGGAAGTATTTAGCTTGTACGGCCCTAGTGCGAGGGTACCTGGCAGTTATGCCGCCAACTGCCTGCTAGCACGCAGAATGGTGGAACGAGGGGTTCGCCTTGTTCAGCTTTTTCACCGCGGTTGGGATCAGCATATAGCCTTGCAGCAGCAGCTTCCATCGCAGTGCCGCGATGTGGATCAGCCATCTGCGGCCCTTATAAATGACCTCAAGCGGCGTGGCATGCTGGACGATACCCTAGTGATTTGGGGCGGTGAGTTCGGTCGAACTGTCTATAGCCAAGGGCCTCTTGGACATCCGAGTGCAGGGAGGGATCATCACGGGCGATGCTTCACATGCTGGCTCGCGGGAGGAGGCATCCGCCCCGGCATTGAGTACGGTCGTACGGATGATTATTCCTACAACATCCTGGAAAATCCTGTGCGCATACGGGACTTGAATGCTACGATTCTACACCAGTTGGGGATAGACCACGAGCGCCTGACGGTCAAGTTCAGGGGGCTTGATCACAAGCTCACGGGAGTGGAAATGGCTGCGGTGGTAGGCGGAATTCTGGCGTAGTTAACCGGAGGTTACGCTGTAGCGGCTACGGGCGGAGCATGTTCCAACACATGTTTCACGATGGCATCCGCAAACCTGGGGTCGTTAATGTGGAGGTCCAATTCCACTACTTTGACCGATGGTGCGACGTTATGGCGCAGCGCTCGGAACAGTGCCGCATTGGCTTCCGGATCGTGGAATGGCAGCCCTTCGGCGTCAATCGCACTTATTCCGCGCAGCGGCAGCAGCAGGGTCACTGGTCCGCTCGCAGCCGAGAGCTTCTGCGCCAGCTTCCTGCCAATTTGAGCACATTCTTCCGAATTGGTACGCATCAGCGTGACGTTGGCGTTATGCGCATAGAGGAGACGGTTTTGAAAGGCTTCGGGCACGGTCTCAATCCCCCAGAAGTTGACCATATCCAGCGCTCCGCAGGAGACCACTTGCGGTACTCCCATCTTTCCGGCAGCTTCCAGCCGTCTTGGACCCGCGCTTAGTACGCCCCCCACCACTTCGTCGCACCACTCTGTCGTGGTAATATCTGCCACCGCATTAACCAGCCCGCCCTCAATCAGGGCTTCCATGGCGCGACCACCACTGCCCGTGGCATGAAAAATCAGTACTTCATAACCTGCGGCCTGCAGCAGCGCGCGCACCCTATCAACGCAGGGTGTCGTTACGCCAAACATCGTTGCAGCTATCAGTGGAGCGTCGTCATGTAGCGGAATTTCCTGTTCAACCATTCCGCAGACTGCGCCGACTGCATTTGTGAGGATCCTACGGGAAATTCTGTTGAGTCCTGCGATATCTACGACAGAGAACATCATGGTAATGTCCTTTGTGCCGACATAGGGACCGACATCCCCGGATGCGAGGGTGGACACCATTACCTTCGGAATGCCTACCGGCAGTATGCGCATGACAGCCGTTGCAACGGCTGTCCCTCCCGAACCTCCGAGCCCGATCACGGCGCCGATACCTGTTTTCAGGAACAGGGCATGGACTGCTTTGCGTGCCCCGCGTGCCATTGTGTCCAGAGCAACGCCCCGATCCGCCTTACTCCTGAGGTCCTCCAATCGTCCCCCGCCGGCTTTCGCTACTTCCCCTGCGGAGATGTCAACCGCTACGGAAGGCGCGCGCAGTACTCCGCAATCCACAACGACCGTGCTGTGACCATGTGCTTCAATCAGGTCGCGCACAAACGTAATCTCCTCGCCTTTTGTATCCAGCGTACCTACTATAACGATTGGAGCGGCCATCAGGAGAATGGGTATGGTATGGTGGACTGGGCCCGCTGCGCCACAATCAGAACATCTCAATGGAGATCTTGAGTCCGGCTGTGTCCAGTTCAATAGCCCTGCGGTCCGCTGCAAGTCGATAGTCCATCACGGCGGCTGGCAGCAAGGATGCGGGGGTTTCCATGCGAAAGAGGGTGTCGGCTACTACATGCCAATCCTCGACCGTCAGATGCACCGTAGCTTCCCCGTTTGCGGCGACCATGGGGGCATAGTTGAGGACTTTCTGAAGGTGATTAATGCCTTGCTGCTGGTGGAGGTTGGCGTCCACTGCACGATTGTGTTGATGAGCGATCAGACGTAACCAGCAAATAGCGAACCTCGTTCCATTGTGCTGGCGTTGAAGGGAAGGAAGCTCAAAGCCGCGGCTTACATTCACTCGTCACCGTGGTATTTGCCAGGTACTGACGCACCTGATAGTGGCGCATTATCAATAGCATCCGCTGATACCGGACGAAACACAGGGTCTCCTCTCTGCTGAATGGACCCATTCCCTTTAGCGGGTTGTTTTTTTGCTGCGCTCAAAGCCTTGTTTGTGCTTGCATTCGTAATGAAATATATACTTATCCTAACTTCGCCATTTCGTAGTGCTACTAACCCACGGAATTCTCCCGTGGCCATATTTGGACCGTTTTTTTCAGGAGCAATGGATGGTGAGATTTACCGGATCGGTTGAAGTTGGTTTAGGGTGGTTTGAATCCCTGATTACCTGGTGTTTTGCCGCCTGTTTCGCTGCGATCTATCTCGGATCGTTTCCATCGGACGTAGCTCTGGTGGCTCCATCTGGAGTACGCTACCTCAACCGTTGTGAAGGGACCATGCGTCATGAGTCTGGAGGCTTCTGGCTCACCGGTGCACTCGCTTCCTCCACATGCTCGGTCACGGTGCGGGTCGCATCGGGATCATACACGTATCCCAGTACCGCAAAGAACTGTACCATACTCGGAGGCAGATCCTGATCCACCTCCGTGATCAGGTACCGATATTGGTTCTTAACCATCTTGGTCGTAATCCGACGAATCCTGTTCAACCTGTCTCGGATCGTCGCCCAACTATCATGAATCCCGTGTTCCTTGAGTCTGGTGCGAACCAGATGGGCAGCATGATAAGCCAGTACCGTAATGAACAGATGCCCTTCAATGCGGTCATCTCTACTGTGGTAGATGGGCCGTAGACCGAGGTCCGATTTCATGACTCTGAATGTGCGCTCAATCTCTGTAAGTCGCCAGTAGGTTCGTGCAACCGTTTCCACCGACCATCCGGTATGACTGGTCCGAAGCACATACCCTCCGCTGGCCTGGGTGCGACGCGCATGCGAAGCACGCCGGGTCACCGTAACGGATGCTGCATGCTTGGTGCCCTCCTTTTTGCTGACCTCTACCTCATACAGGTGTGAGACCTTCTTGTACTTTTCCTTCAGACGACCAACCTTTATCGTGACCTTTTCATAGTTCTTCAAGTACCCGGGTTTCGAGAGTCCCTCATGTAGTGTATTGAGCGCCTTCACAAACTTCTTGCATTGGGTTTCAAGGATCTGATCCTCCTTCGCCTGCTTGGCCTCACTGTGCACAAACACGCGCAGTTCCGCATTGTCTTCAACGTCTTTTTCATCTTCAACATCTTTTTCCTTTTTGGTGATCTTCCAGGCTTTGATCTTGACTCCCCCGGCGGTCGTAAACTGTTGATCCGGCTTGTTTTCGGGGACTGGAGGGGCTTTGGAACGCTCCACGGTGATCCAGTTCAGTCCCTGTTCTTTCAGGTACTGCAGATTCTGCTCCGTCGCAATGCCGGAGTCCATAATCACTGTGGGCGTAGCGCCGTTTAGTTTCTCAATCGCCTCTTTGAGCGTTGCCGGTTCCCCTGCATTGCCCGGCAGGATCTGCACATTGCGGGGGAACCCCGAACCATCCAGGGTGAGCGCCAGCGTAACCAACGGACAATCACTGCGCTTCTCCTTGCTGCGCCCATGCGACAACAACTTCCCTTTCTTCTTGCCGTGGTAATAGGTATTGGTTAAATCATAAAAGACGATCGTTTCTTCAAACTGCAATACCGCTTTGGTAATGCCAAAGAGTTTCTCCAGGATCTGATCCATATGCTTATGGATCAGATCCGTGCAACGATAGAGGGTGTTGAGACTCGGGGGTTCCAAATCCAGAAGCTGCAGAACACTGGAGGTTTTACACAGCCATTTATGCGTTTCTCGTTCACTGCCCGGGTGGAGCATACGTCCGACGATCAGCGCACAGCAGAGCTTGACGTGTTTCTCGCAGAAGTTGAGCGAACGTAGCAGAACAGCCAGTCCGAGCTGTTCCAATGTCTGAAGGATCAGTCGTTCTCCGCCGACGGTCCGGGAATCGGGATGGGTTATTTTCTCTGGATCGATGAGGTGTTGCTGATGGGATGTGCGATGGATGTCGTAGCCCTTGCTTTCGAGATGTGCAACGATGTCGTCGACCGCATTGAGAAAGGCTTCATCATTCTGGAAAGGGAGGATAGCTTTCCCTTTGAGTCGGGCAGTAACGCAATGGGTCAGTTCCCCCCACAGACTGCGGGGGATGTTGAAGTTCGGGCCGAGATTAAGGAGGGTGCGGTGTTTGGAGGTACCGTCTTTGCGATAGGATTCGATGAGGGCAAAGCTGTTGCATTTTTACCGTCTTTACGTTTGTAGGGTCGGTTTCGGATAAACATGATCGGAGTGTGGAATTGGTACGGGGTAAGGTAGCGGGGTGGTTGGGGGATCCCTTCCACACCTCTATAGCACCACATTGCCTTTTCCAAAAAAGTCGGCCAAAAAAGGTCGAAAAACGCCGAATTTAGCCGAAACAGCCCTAATAGGAGGGAAAAACGAGAGAATTGGAGACGGAACTCAGCGTTTTCCCCTGACTGGATGGCGAAGTTAGGTTGTATGCAGGAACGCAAATGGATGTGCTTGCTTTACCGAGCCGTTGCTGCGTTTGAACCAGCATACCTCCCAATCCAGACGAAGCCTTGAAACCGTACCTGGCCCTTCTAGACCATGTTCTGACGCACGGCGAGACTAAGGAGGATCGTACGGGCACGGGGACTAAAAGTGTTTTTGGCTACCAAATGCGGTTCAACTTGGAGGATGGGTTCCCGATCGTAACGACGAAGCGCGTATGGTTCCGTGCACTGGCGCTGGAAATGCTTTGGTTCCTGTCAGGTTCATCCAACATTAAACCACTGGTGGACGATGGCATTACGATTTGGTCTGATTGGTGTCTGTCCCGGTATCTGAAGGCTCAAGGCAAACCAGCTCCCGGACCTGCCTCGCCGGATTGGGAGCGCCAGAAATCCGAGTTCGAAGACCGTATTTGCCGGGAAGCGGATTTTGCCGAGAAATATGGACAACTTGGCCCGGTGTACGGACACCAGTGGCGCTGCTTCGGCTCTAATGAAGAAACAGAAGGCGGTGTTGATCAGATTGATGCTGTTCTAAAGTCAATACGTGCAAAGCCTGAAAGCCGGCGCCATATCGTGAGCGCTTGGGACCCTCGCTCCCTCGACGATATGGCTCTCCCCCCCTGCCATCTTTTATTCCAATTCTGGGTGAGCAATGAAAAACTTTCCTGTCAGCTGTACATTCGGTCCAATGATTTATTCCTCGGGGCGCCGTTCAATATTGCACAGTATGCCCTCCTGACCCACATGATAGCGCAGCAGACAGGGCTGGGTGTAGGCGACTTGGTGTACACCATCGGGGACGCACACATTTATCTGAACCACCTTGAACAGGTAGAAAGGCAGCTTGCTCGTAAACCCTATCCGCATCCGAAACTGAGCTTGAATAGACATCCGCCGTCCATAGGTGACTACAAGTTCAGTGACTTCACACTTACAGACTACAGGTGTTACCCGGCGATAAAGGCGCCCGTGGCAGTATAGCAGCGGGATGAAGGCTCGCCGGAAGGAGCATTTGTAGCCGTGCGCAGGAAGAGGTATGCGTCTGGTGAAGTATGTGGTAGATCGGGCTTGATGTTGGGTCCGCATAGTCCGCTTATAGAGCTTAGCGCAAGGTGATCATACGCCGGGTTAGGCGTGCCAATTTGGGAATGGCGGAATTGGTGAGCCACGTATCGACCAGACGACTGAATGCAGTCAGCAATCAGCGCCTCTTGGGACCAAAAACATGGGTTTTCGGGGTAGGAGAATCGAAATATCGTGGAGGGCGCACATGTACCTATATCATGCAGCCCAAGGCATCTTTCTCCCCCTCTTCTCCTGCCGATGAAGCCCTCTTTCAGAGGCTAAGAACCTAAGAGGCCGAGAACAAGGATCTGCAAAAACAGTCCGTCAACTGAAAAAAGCCGATCGTCCATCCAAGGACAACGCCGACAAGGATGCGGAGATTCGGCATCTGGAAGACAAATTGGAACAAGCGTATCGCCTACTCTACTGTGGGATGGGTGCGCGCGATCGCAATTCTGTTGGCAGGCCACTGGCGTACAAACACTTGGATCGCAGGGATGCGGGGGCCCTCAAAGCCATGATTTATCCCGTCTTGCCGGCCGCACGACGCACGCGTGAGTCCAACGAGGTGACGCGCTTCTATGAAGCGTCGCTGGAAGACACGGGGAACCTTACGCGGGCCAGACGCAGCACGCAGCAATAAGATACTGGTCGTACTCTGGAGTATCTGGAAACGCAAAGAAGGGGAACTATAGAGCTGATTACTCACCAGCTCAGGGTTTTGACAAAGCTGGAACTATCAACGTTTTAAATGGGTACGAGCCCGCGGTGGGTTGCTCCTATCTGCATTTCTGAAAGAATAGAATTAGCGGGCGCGGCAAAGGCCTTGGACGGGCTGATTGAGAAGGCGTGTCTTGGATAAAGCGAAGTCAAATTTTCCCAGATGAGGACACCGTCGAGGCATGGTTCGCAAAACAGCGCTGGGGAGATTCTCCTGTATGCCCGCATTGCGAGTCTTTGAATGTATAGTCTGGGAGCCAAACATCCTACCATGCCTTATCGCTGCCGTAAACGATTCAGCGATCGCATCGGTACGGCAATGCAGGATTTGAAGCTGGGGTACCAGGTGTGGGCAAAAACCATAAATATCTATATATCTTGACCGCTGGCATCAACGCTGTCTCCAACATGAAGCTGCATCGTGACCTTGGTATAACACAGACTACCGATCGGCATCTGTCCCATAGGATTCGACAAACATGGACCGATGAGCATTCAATATTTGAAGGCCAGGTAAAGGTAGGCGAGGTTTACTTCGGTGGCAAGGAAAAGAATAAGCCCGCGAACAAGAAGCTGAAAGCCGGCCGTGGCCCCGTAGCTAAGACGTTCGTCGTAGGCGTCCGCGATCGCACTACCAACAACGTATCAGCCCAAGTAGTGCAACGCACGGACAGGCGAATACTCAATGCATTCGTGGACAGTCATGCCGCCGAAGAAACGATGGTATACACGGATGGAACGTCAACCTATCAGGGGCCGCAACAACCGCGCATACGTGACGCATTTCGTCGGACGAGTACGTACGCGAGCATGACCAAACCAACGGCATAGAGAGCTTCTGATCGCTGTTAAGGCAGCGGTATTACTGTGTACACTGCATATGAGCAAGAAGCATTTGCAACGCTTAGTGAATGAAGTCGCGGGGGCGACACAACGAACGCGACCTTAACACGATTGGGTAGATGGCAGAGGTTGCAAAATGGCTTGTTGGTAAGCAGCTATTGTTCGGGGACCTGATCGCGTAAGGAGTCTCTCATGTTATTGCCTGCACTCAATCGGATCGGATGCCCCCTTTCCCTAAACGAGCATGCCAGCTGGAAGAACAGGATCATTTGGATGGGAGACAACCTGTATATCTTGCGTGGCATGAACTCGGCAGCTGTTGATCTGATTTGTCTTGAGCCTTCGTTCAATACGAAGGCTAACTTTGCCACACATATAGGCAGCCAGTTGATAGGCGCGGCATTCAGAGACACGTGGACTCTGGATAATTTGGGGAGTTATATGGCTGAGTACCCATTTGCTGAGGTTCTTGAAATAATTGCAGTTTATCGTGAAAAGCGGGAACCGATTATGAACAACTAGCGAAAGCCATCCTGTCTGCACCACCAAAGCACAAAAAGTAACTCCTGCGAAAACGCGTGGCACTCAGCCATATAACTCCCAAGAGATAACCTTCCACCCCAAAGATCGGGACGATATACCGGCAGCGCTAAGAGGACTGCAGCACTTGTATTGCGACCCAACGGCTCGGAAAAAGATCTTTGAGATCCTGGAGAAGCAGTTGCTTCCGAATATTGATTTGTAGCGTGGTCGTTCGGGGATGGCACTTTGGCGCGTCTTTGTGGGGGTATTGAAGCAGGCCCTCAACTGCGACTTTGATCGTTTACTGATTATAGGATCGGCGCGCCATGAAGTCTGCTTATCGGGAGGTCACTATACAGCCGTTTCATTGATAGTCCTCATCAGGGGCGTGTTGAGTTGAGGAGCTGTACGTATCGTCGTTTTCTTGCTACCGCCTTAGTCGCGACATTGGTGCCGCAGCCGGTAGCAGCGCAAAACATACTTGTCAGCGGATTCGCTGAGGACCGGTCAAGCGGTGAGCGTGTGCCTGGCGTACACATTGTTGCAGAAATGCAGGGCGCAGGCACGACATCAAATAAGTACGGCTTCTATAGCATCAAACTACCGTCGCGTGCAGAATGGCTGGCTATTACCCATGTCGCCTATCATGCGCAGCGTATACGACTTACCGGTGCCACGGACACGACCTTACATATCAGCCTTCAGCCGCATGTCTTTGCTCTTGAGGAGGTAACGGTAACGGGCGAGAGTGCGCCAAGCGAGGTCCAAATGAGTGTCCACCGGCTGCCGATAGAGCAGGTGGACGCTTTACCTGTCCTCTTGGGAGAAACAGACATTCTGAAAACCATGCAGCTGCTCCCCGGTGTCCAAGGCGGCCGTGAAGGATTCAGCGGTCTATATGTCCGGGGCGGACGATCCGATCAGAATCTGATACTGCTTGATGGCCTGCAGATTTACAATCCCACGCATCTTCTCGGACTTTTCGGTGTGTTTAATGCGTCTGCGATTAAACAGGTAGAATTGATTAAGGGCGGGTTTCCTGCACGGTTTGGCGGCCGTCTTTCGTCCGTAGCCGAATTCACTATGAAGGATGGAAACTTGAAGAAGTTTTCGGGCGAGGGCCAACTTGGAATTCTAACCTCCAAGCTCCTCTTTGAAGGCCCGATCATTCGAGATAAGTCCTCCTTTATGGTTTCCGGAAGGCGCACGTTTCTTGACCTATTCACCCGGTGGTTCCAGAACAACGGACGCATTTATAGCGGCAGCTTCCATGACCTAACCTTAAAGGCAAACTATATCATCGGCAATAGAGATCGCCTATACATTAGCGGCTACATGGGCAATGATAATTTCACCTTGAAGGAACGAATTGCAAAAAACCCGTCGTTGAATGGAGACCTTGACGCGAGCCTGGATTGGGTTAATCAATTGGTCTCGGTGCGCTGGAATCGCCTGCTCGGAGACCATGTTTTCGCAAACACAATTGTGGGAGTTTCGAATTATCAGGTGACATCAAGGATATTGTCCCGTGCGGGGGACGGTTTCGGAGCTGAAGCCGAAGAACGGGTTCAGGGCTCTTCCGTGCGAGATATTACCACGCGCATGGAGTTGGAGTACGCTCATGGCCGGCAACACTACGTCCGAGTCGGTGCAGAACACATTGCACACACCCTGACTCCTGTTACCCGGCGAACGAGAATCACCAGCACAGATCAGCCCGGACTGAATACCTCAGAAGACGAGTCGATCCGCTTTCTGTCTCACCAGCTTTCGGTGTACTTGGAGGACACTATCCAGTGGCCTTCCAGTGTGCATGCGAATATTGGAGTGCGAATTTCCAGCGCGGTTAGCGATGGCCAGCTCAAACCTGCGGTGGAGCCAAGGCTTAGCATGGACATCCGTGTTCGTCCGAATCTATCAGCCAAGGCATCCTATGCCCAAATGACGCAATACCTGCACGTACTGCGAAATGCCGGTAGCTCCGTACCGACCGATACCTGGATTCCCGCGATGCGCGGAATAAAACCGCAAGGTAGCTCTCAGATCGCAGTCGGACTAGTGAAGAGTATCTCGAACATTGGTGTGGGTGTTTCCATAGAGGGCTACTACAAGCGTATGCGCAATCAAATCGAATACAAAGCGCATAACTATTCGTATGACGCTTCTACCCTCGGATGGCCACAGATAGTTGAGTCGGGTTCCGGACGGAGCTACGGCGCAGAGCTCCTTCTTGAACGCCAACGCGGCCGCACCAGCGGTTGGATTAGCTATTCGCTGTCCCGAACGAATAGAATTTTTCAGAATCTCAGTGGCGGGTCGTCTTTCCCCGATGCATTCGATCGCCGCCATGATGCCGCTATCGTTTTGCGATATCGTATCACCCAGCACACATCGGTCGGAATCGCATGGGTATATCACAGCGGATATCCTGTTTCGGCGCCAGCTGGCAGGTTTCTGGACCGGCAACGAATCCTGGACCGCGATTTCCTCGACTTCGAACAAGTAAACGCTGCACGAGCGCCGGCGCATCACCGGCTCGACATAAGTGCTCGGTTCACGAAACAGATCGACTGGGGAGCAAGGACTTTCAGCGTCGGGCTGTATAACGCCTACAACCGCAAGAACCCGATGCTCGTTTACCCAACTTCCGCCTCCGACGGCCACATCCAGTGGAAGCAGATTAGCATACTGCAATTGGTACCGGCGATTTCCTATACACTGAGCTTCTGACCCGTGCGGTGGCTTGGATCCATTGTCGTATTTCTTTCGATTGGTTGCGAATCTATCGTAGAATTGGATTTTCCTGGTGGCTATGAATCCAAGCTTGTGGTTAATAGTGAATTCTCGCCGGACAGTATCTGGACCGTGTATCTGCACAAGAGTGTTCCCTACGCCCGTACCGTGGAATGGGAAGACCATTACGTAACGGAGGCCAAGGTCACAATATCAAACGAGGATGGCGTAAGCGAGAAACTGATTCATCGGGGTGCGGGGGTATTTGAGTCGGCGTTGGGCTTAAAGCCCTTGCAGAATGTCGGATACATCCTGCGCGTGGACGCGGCACCATTGCAATCGGTGACAGCGTCATCACAGGCTCCAGAGCTGACAGCAGTATTCCACAGCATTCGCGCAAACCAACAGGCAGACGCCGCCGCATCATATACCTTCACGTTCTCTCTTGCGGATCAACTCGGCCCCGACCGGTACAGTATCGTGGCAGCGCAACTGTACCCGGCATGCCGCAGCAAGGATGGATACGTCCGTTACGGGCAGTCACAAACGGGCTCTACAGACTACACTGGGACGCATTTTGAGAGTTCATTTCCTGCCTTGCGTCACGAAATCACTGACGTTGAAGATGGTAGTTCGCCCAGCTTTATGAACGACGATTTTGGGAGTTACGCCTACCTGTCAGACGAGCATTTTGAAGGGGAAACGGTAGAAATAGTCCTGACACTCCGAGCGGATCATTTTGCAGATTTGCGGCCCTATTTCCGGGTGGTGGTCACCAATTGGAGTCAGGAACTGTGGGACTATTATGTGTCGGTTTTTCGGCATGACCCCTTCTATGAGGACATATTCAGCGAACGCCGTACGACGGTTTACTCAAATATTGATAATGGTTTAGGCGTTTTTGCGGAGCAACCAATGTATCCCTGCGTATAGATGCGCAGGGCGAGACATGGACGGACGCAGAACTGCTGGTCGGTGCAGAATACTTGGCTACGTGCGAGGATGAAGGATAATGGATGGCATTGATCTGTCGGTATCACGATATCCGCACGTATTCAGCGGCCCTTGGCCAAATCATGCCACTACTGCCGTCAAGTCGTATCGTTGTGGCATGGCGAGCGGCAGACTTAGCCTTTGTTGAATAAATGGCGACTTCGGCAACCATTGGGAGTTATATGGCTGAATGCCACGCATTTTCGCAGGAGTTACTTATTGTGCTTTGGTGGTGCAGACAGGATGGCTTTCGCCAGTTGTTCATAATCGGTTCCCGCTTTTCACGAAAAACTGCAATTATTTCAAATAACTCAACACGTGGGTACGCATGGAATATAATTATCATATATTAGGGAGTTATATATCACAGTGCCATGCCCGAAACGGTTAGTGCATACCGCAATATCACATACAGGCTGTTGCCCGGAAGTCGAAGTAACGCCAAGCAACTTGCTGGATTAGCGGGTGCGTGTAGGTTTGTGTGGAATGCCATCCTCGCAGAGCAGAGCGAGGCCTACAAGAAAGCGAAAGAGGCTGGAGAGAAGCCGCCCTCGGTAAGCTTCTTCTCGCTGGGGAAGCGGTTCACGGCACTGCGCCGTACGGTCGAGTGGCTACCTGAATACTCCTATGGTGTCGTTAGATACACATTGAAATATCAGGCGGATGCATGGAAGGCATTCTTCAAGGAAGGTAAGAGAAGACCGAGATTCCATTCCAGACGTGGTAGTACGCCTTCGTTCACGATCCCGGATAACGTAAGGGTTCGGGATGGCAAGCTGTATATCCCGAAAGTGGGATATATGGCGCTCCGCAGGCGGGGAGGCAACCCGTACCCTGATGGTATACCCATCAAAGCCACTGTAAAGAAGAACGCCGGCAAATGGTATGCTGTCATCTGCTACAAGATTGAGGCACCTGTAATAGAGGATACCGGCAGTGCTGTAGGCATTGACCGTAATTGCGGGCAGGTCGCTATGGTCTCCACAGAGGGCGATACAAGCATTATCAGACAACCGGATACGAAGCGTCTTGATGCCAAGTTGAAGCGGCATCAGCGAAGACTGGCGAGACAGAAGAAAGGCTCCAACCGTCGTAACAGGCGGAAGCATAGAATCGCCCGCATACAGCGCAAGCGTGCTAACGTCCTTAAGAATGCGAACCACCAGGTAAGTCGCAGTATTGCCAATTGCTCCTCAACGGTGATACTGGAGGACCTAAAGATCAAAGCGATGACACGTTCAGCTAAGGGGACGATGGAGAGCTTTGGCACAAACGTCAGACAGAAGTCTGGCCTCAACCGTGGAATACTGCGAACAGGTTGGGGCCAGCTGGATCAGATGCTGAGCTATAAGTGCCGCAAGGTGATAAAGGTTACCGCTGCCTATACCAGTCAGCGGTGTTCTGTGTGTGGGCACACAGAAGCGAGTAACCGTAAGACGCAGAGCACATTCACGTGTATGTCCTGTGGACATGCGGATCATGCAGACCTGAATGCGGCTGCAAACATACTGGCCTCCGGGATTGGGGCTTCTGCACGGCGAGGGGCGTTCGGGTTACCGACCCCTATGACCCGTGAAATTGATACTAGTGCCTCACTGTGTACAGTTGGTCACTCACGTATATAATTCCCATAATTTGGACCCCGAGCGGTTAGATCTGATCGAATCCCGGCATCGTGCACTACACCGCGTTATCATCGCTGCTGTGACAGATTGTGACCAGTCCTATTTGGTCTACATGGCTACGCGGCCATCAGAGATGCGACGCCTGCTCAAACTTTACGGCTCTGTCAACCTACACAGCGAGCCTACGATGAGCCACTACCTGAAGCTGGTAAAGGACGCGATATTCGGCCGTAGACAGCTCCATAGAAGGGTAGGCGAAAATTGTCCTGTCCGCACCGCCAAAACGCAAACGATGATGCGGCGCGGACATGGGTACTCAGCTGCATAAAGGCCATTTTTGACGTAGGGAGGAGGAACGAATGATTCAAGAAACAATGTTGCGGCCGGCTAGATTTTTCATCACCATGAGTGGGGCACTGCTCATTGCTGCTCATTGGATATCCTTGGCGCTCTTTGCAGCGACCGTTGATTTTCAACAAACTGCAGTGCTGGGCTCTAATCTTGGAGTTCCTGTTCCCATCGCGCAATCGGATACCGTTTACTCTTGCTTAGGGGATATAGAGTCGTGCGAGAGGATGTTTGGGGTACGGCGGTTTTCCGGGCACGAGATAGATAGGGACGCAAGTGGAGCGTTTGACCAAACATCATGGAGTCCAGCGTTTCAGCATCCAGCGGCAGTCTTGGACAATACCCTGGGACAGATTGAGCAGCTTGAGGGGGGTGGATCGGCCTCATTGACGCTAAATGAGCACAGGTACCAACGATACGCAACCTTGAAGGGGACAGCGGTCGGTGGAGGGTCACCTCCGACTGCGCAGCTTCAAGTGGATACTTTGGATACTCGCGAGGACTTCGGCGTCGCTTATGCTGTTCACAGAGTGGCTGGCGCGGGTACGCAGGTGCGTATTGCCCGCAGATGTTGGGTAAAGAGGACTGCGCCTTGGGCTATGGATGATGAAACTATTTACTGCCGTGAAGGGGCCACAGAGGAGTTTTCACTCCGGATCTGGCGTCCTGAGGTGGTGGGTTGGGACCGATACTTTGAGGTAACAACCTCGGGTGGCACGGCGACATCGGGTGTGGACTACATACCAGTTGATACGTTTGAGGTCAAAATGGACTCGGCCTGGGTGGCTGCGTACGGATCCTTCACTTTGACTGTGCACGAAGATGGCGAGCAGGAGCCGTACGAAACGATTGTACAGAGGATCGTCGACAAGGACGATCCGAGCGATAGCTCTACGTATACATTTTATATCATAGACGGCGACCAGCCATTCGTCTACTTTGACCCAGCGCGCACTACGGCCATGGAGTGCGATAGAGGGTTGTCGGTAGTGATGCGCTTGTCAGAAGCGACATCCGAAACGGTAACTGCGGCCTTCCAGACCGTTGCGATCCCAGCCCACGATGACCGCGGTGTCCGCGATCTGAGGAGGGCGGAGCCGGGATTGGATTATACCCCTGTAAACACCACTATCACCTTTGTGCCCGGACAAACCGAAGTAACTCATCACATTGGCATTACGGCGGAATCACATTCTCATATTTGGGACTTTGAAGCGGAGGAATTTTTGATTGAACTGAGCTCACCGGTGAACGCTACCTTGTTTCCGGATCGCTCGAATGGAACCGTGGTGATTAAAAACGAGCTGTGTCAGGACACGCCTGAAATCGTGTTGAGCGAGGCAAGGTTGACGATTCCAGAAGGAGGGTCCCGTGAGTATACGGTGAAGCTGGCGTTGAAGCCGTCGGGACCTGTTGAGGTGAACATTACCGAGGTGAACATTACCGGTGATAACGTTGCGGACGTAACACTGAGCCGCACGAGCCTGACCTTCACGGAAATAACATGGGCTACAGAGCAGATAGTCACAGTACATGCGGACCACGATGTCGATAGTTTCGACGACCGGGTTAAACTCGCCCACAGGGCTTCTGGAGGGGGTTACGAGTCGGCTAGAAAGGATTTGCCAGTGAATGTAGAGGACGATGATTCGGCGCCAGGACTGGTGGTATCGCCTTCATACCTTCCGGTAACAGAGGGTACGGAAGAGCATTTTACGGTACGGCTGCTCACAGAGCCCACACAGACG
The DNA here is from genome assembly GCA_963663495.1 of Rhodothermales bacterium. GTDB lineage: Bacteria > Bacteroidota > Rhodothermia > Rhodothermales > Bin80. Next base: position 5,252,876 of record OY760427.1, on the reverse strand, counting down.
GTGGTTGTGCAGATCACGGGCGATGAAGGACCAGGACTGACAGTGAGCCCCAGGACGTTCCGGTACATGTCGGAGGACTGGAGCACGCCCGTTACCGTGACAGTCCGTGCTGATCAGGACGACGATAGCGTGGATGCAAGCAAGAGGCTCACTCTTACAGCCTCCGGTGGTCAGTATGATGGCGTGACGGAAGCGGTGGACATAGATGTGGAAGACGACGATCCGGCGGTAGGACTGGTGGTATCGCCTTCATACCTTCCGGTAACAGAGGGTACGGAAGAGCATTTTACGGTACGGCTGCTCACAGAGCCCACACAGACGGTGGTTGTGCAGATCACGGGCGATGAAGGACCAGGACTGACAGTGAGCCCCAGGACGTTCCGGTACATGTCGGAGGACTGGAGCACGCCCGTTACCGTGACAGTCCGTGCTGATCAGGACGACGATAGCATGGATGCAAGCAAGAGGCTCACTCTTACAGCCTCCGGCGGTCAGTATGATGGCGTGACGGAAGTGGTGGACATAGATGTGGAAGACGATGACGCAGCAAGAATAGTGCTGTCGGCTACCGAGGTTACGATAACGGAAGAGGGCGAAGAGTCTTATACGGTGCACCTGTCAGTGGAGCCATCGGGCACGGTAGCGGTGGAAATCGTAAGTGACGATACTGACGTTACCGTGAGCGATGCATCTCTGATGTTCACCGCCGACGATTGGCATACCGCGCAGACGGTGACAGTGCGTGCTGCTCAAGACGACGATACGAACAATGACGAAGCTACGCTGACGCACCGGGCGGCGGGTGGCGGCTACGATGATGTGGAGGAGGAATTAACGGTGATGGTGCTGGATGATGACGAGGCTGGGCTGGTGATTAATCCGACAGCATTGCGCCTGACCGAGGGGGCAGCAGGCAAAATCTTTACGGTGCGACTTGCCTCTCCACCAACGGGTCAGATGACTGTATCTGTTAGCGCAGAGCCCGCACTGAATGGAAAGGTGTCCGTCAGTATGCGGGGTTTAACTTTCAACACTGCGGACTGGAGAACGGACCAGACGGTTACGGTGTCAGCACTGGACGATGCCGACTCCGATGACGAGACCGGAGAGATACAGTTGTCAGCGAGCGGTGGTGGCTACAGTGGGCAATCCAGAGCGGTGCAGGTGGATATTTCAGACAGTGATAACCGATACCGCATTGATTTGGTAAGTTCGGAGGTTGAGGTATCTGAAGGCGCAGGATTTGCGCGATTCCAGGTAAGGCTTGATCGGGAGATTGAAACGGCGATTAGCGTCCGTTACAACACGCACGATGAAACCGCACATGCCGGGCTTGATTACGAACGGTCAGCCACGAATACGCTCACCTTCGAAGTAGGCGGCGGTTTGGACAGTTGGATAGATATTCCAATCCTTGATGACCGGGTAGACGAAGATGAAGAGACCTTCAGACTAGAGTTGACGGACGCGCAGGGAGCGGAGCTGGGTAAAACAACAGGCCGTGCCACGATTGTGGACAACGATGACGAGCCGCTAGTCATTATGATACCTGCGGTGTATGTACGGGAAGGGAGTATAGCAAATGTATACATCAGTCTCAGTAACGCAAGCACGAAGCCTGTTACAGTCTCGTATAGTACAAATGATATGACAGCGTCAGCCGGAGACGACTACGAAGCAGCGAGCGGCGGATCGGTGACGATTGAGCCTGGTGGTATGGACGCTGTGGTAGCAATACGTACAACAGATGACGCAGTCCACGAAGGAAGGGAGGTATTTGTCGTGCAGCTTGACGGAGGCGAACAAACCACAGTGACGATACTGGACAATGATCGTCTGCCACAGCTCTCCATAGGCGATGCGACCGTGTCAGAAGACGGTGAACATGCGCGGCTGGCCGTAACGATGGATGGCACGAGCGCGGTACGTGTAGGGGTTGCATATGCCACGCAGGACGGTACGGCGAAGGCGGGGGCGGACTACACACGCACGATGGGCACGCTGGTGTTTGCATTGGGCGAGACGGTGAGGCATATATGGGTACCGGTAGTGCGTGATGATGTGGTAGAGGAAGACGAGGGATTGGTAGTAAAGCTGAGCGCACCGGAGCATGCCATGCTTTTGGATGCGGAGGGGGATGTGACGATTAAGGATGACCCGATAGAGGTCAGCATCCATGACGGTACCGGGACGGAGAGTTCGGATGAATTGGTTATGGCGGTGCGGCTAAATTATGGTAGCACCAAGGTGGTATCGGTGCAGTTTGCGGTGACAGGAGGCACGGCAACATCGGATGTGGACTACGAGGCTACCCAGGGGCTGGTGGTATTTGAGACCGGCAGTACGGAGGCGCAAGTAAGGATACCGCTGATAGACGACGACTTGCAGGAAGGAAACGAAACGATTGAGGTGACGCTGTCGAATCCGGCCAATGCGCAAATCGGGCAGGCGATGGCAACGGGCACGATCGTGGATGACGAGACGGCGCCGGGAGTGCAGGTGCGAGCCATTGCGGTGTCGCAGAGCGAGGCGGTGTTTGTGGTGGGACTGCTGGCACCCGTGGCAGAGCGGCTGACGGGACGTTACCGTACGGTAGACGGCACGGCATGGGCGGGAGAGGACTACGAGCGCATGGAGGGGGTGCTGGAGTTTGGGCCTGGGGAGACGAGAAAAGAGGTGCGCGTGCCGTTACTGCGCGCGCAAAGTAGCGGGGAAGCGTTTGCGCTGATGGTGGAGTTAGGGGATGAAACGGTGCGCGAGGAGGTGGTGTTGGGATCGAAGGATACGGGAAACCGTGCGCGATTGGGCCGGAGTGTGGCGGTGCATATAGTGGAGGCGGTATCGGAGCGTATGGAGGGATCATTGGTGGGTTGTATGCCGAGGCCGTTTCCCGGTCAGCGGGTACGGGCGTCGCATCTATTGTCGGGCTGTGGCATGCAGGCCAGTGGAGAGCGGATTAGTGTATGGGGTCGTGGTGCGTACAGCAGGTTGCAGAGCGGCGGGGTGTCGGGAGCGGATGTGGTGACGGCATCATTGGGGGCGGACTACAATGCGGGAGGTCGCTGGCTGATGGGGATGGTGGTATCGCGCAGCGAGGCATTGGAGCAGGAAGGGACGCTACTACAGGTGACGGGCTGGTATCCGTATATGCGCTACGGAGGGATGCGGCACAGTGTGTGGGGGTTGGCAGGAGCAGGACAGGGAGTAGTGGCGGAAGCCGCGGACACGGGAATGCGCATGATGGCAGCGGGCGTGGGCGGCACGTTGGTACGCCGGGCGGGCGCGCGGCTGGGGTACGAGGCGGACGGGTTCTGGCTGGGGATGGATGGAGGGATTGGGGTGAGCCGTGTTCGCGCAGGTCTGGAGGGATCGGTGACATGGCAGGATATATTGGAGCCGTATGTGGAGGCGGCGGTCTTGCACAGCGGCGGGGATGCGGAGAGAGGAATGGGAATGGAGGCAGGCGGAGGATTACGCGTACGGATGGGGATGTTGCATGCGGAGGTGATGTCAAGGCGTTTGGTGTTGCATCAGGAGGATGGCTACGGGGAGTGGGGATATGCGGGCACGGTCCGCTATGGAGGAATGGAGGGATTGGGAGCACAGGTACGACCGACCTGGGGTCGTACGCATGTGGGGACGCTGTGGCAGGCGGAGCGTCCGTGGGAGGTGTATCCGTCGGATCGTCGGATGGAGTTGGAGGTGGGGTACGGTTCGCGTGTTCACAGGCGCAGTGTGCTGCGGCCGCATGTGGGTATGGGGCTGCGTGACAGAGGCAGGGACTACCGCATAGGAGCGGGCGTGCAGGGGCGCACGGGGTTAGGATTTAGCGTGAGCGGTTTGGCGATGGAGCACATGACGCCGTACCGGCCGGTGACCTACGGTGTGACCGCCAGCGGCTATGTGCGGTGGTGAATCAACATTCCCATCAACCCCGTTCGTTTAGGGAGTTACTTTTTGTGCGTTGGTGGTGCAGACAGGATGGCTTTCGCCAGTTCTTCATAATCGGTTCCCGCTTTCCACGAAAAGACTGCAATTATTTCAAATAACTCAACACGTGGGTATTCATGCTATATAATTACCATCTATTAGGGAGTTATATACCACAGTGCCATGCCCGAAACGGTTAGTGCATACCGCAATATCACATACAGGCTGTTGCCCGGAAGTCGGAGTAACGCCAAGCACCTTGCTGGATTAGCGGGTGCGTGTAGGTTTGTGTGGAATGCCATCCTCGCAGAGCAGAGCGAGGCGTACAAGAAAGCGAAAGAGGCTGGAGAGAAGCCGCCCTCGGTACGCTTCTTCTCGCTGGGGAAGCGGTTCACGGCGCTGCGCCGCACGGTCGAGTGGCTACCTGAATACTCCTTTGGTGTCGTTAGATACACATTGTCGTTAGATACACATTGAAATATCAGGCGGATGCATGGAAGGCATTCTTCAAGGAGGGTAAGAGAAGACCGAGACTCCATTCCAGACGTGGTAGTACGCCTTCGTTCTCGATCCCGGATAACGTAAGGGTTCGGGATGGCAAGCTGTATATCCCGAAAGCTGGTCAATAGCATCCACTCCACTGGCGGCGCATCCCCCGGAGGCTTCACCTCCATCACATGTACCCCGTACATCACCACCGGCTCCTCCTCGCTCTTCGGATCCGGCAACAAGAACCTCCCGTAGCGTACCTCCGCATTGACCATCCGGTAACTGCGACCCTCCCGTGTCTGCTTGCGCGCCTGCTTATTGCGCGCCGTCATCCGTTGTATCTCTATCTCTACATTCCTCCCCGGAGCCTTACCACTGCGCATTACCGCAAACAGCTTCCGATCATGCTTCGCTCGTATCAATACCTCCGCCTTACCCTGTCTAAGCTGCTCGGCAAACATCGCAAAGCTGTTCGCCTCCCGGTCCGCAACACAGATCACCTGCGTCTCGCCGGACAGCTCCTCCGCCGCCTCGCATATATCCTTGAACCCGTCTATCCACTGCTGCGTCCGCGGAACATGCGGACCCTCCTCCAGATCCTTGAAGCTGCCACGCAACACCCCCAACGTCAATCCATCCTCCGTCACCACCAGCGTCGCATGCAACGGCAACCCCAGCGTCTTCGCCGTCGTCTGATTACTCCCTATTACCTCCAAATCCGTACACGCCGGCCGCGTACTGTACCGCAACTTCGTCGTGTCCTGGATGCATAACACGGTCTCCTGACTACGCATGCGCTCTATCGTACGCCCACGATGCGGCGCCAATATGTTCTCCGGCGTTACTGTTTTGTCCTTCTTGCTCTCCAATAACCGGTAATGCCCCTTCACCGCCGCGCGGTCCGCATCCGTATGCGCGGTAATGCTGTGGCCTATCACATCGGCCAACATGGACGTGCTCTTTACCAGTCGCACAGACAACCGCCTGTCTCCCAATGGCGCTCCGCCAAACTCCGTTTCGGCCCACTGCGCACTGTCAATCCCCTCGTGCGGATCCCTCACCGGACGCAACTCCTCCTCCGGTTCCCCCAAGGTTCCGCGCCATTCTTTGTCCAACTCGTATACATACAGCCCCTTGGGATCCTCTTCCTTTGCCTCCTTGTGCCGCTTTCCGCCTGCGGTATGGCCGATCAATACAAAATTGCTCTCCTCAAAACACGTTCCTTCCCCTTGGGGATCCACATACGTTTCGACAACCCAGGGACGGTAACAGTACCGTCCCTGAAAATCATCCGCCAACCGTCTCAATACCTTACCCAGTACGTGGCTGGCCGAATCCTGACACTGCCCCCGTATCAGAAAACGACTCAAACACATCACACGGTGCAAATGCGCCTTGCACCGCTCATCACTCCACGCCATCCAGCACTCCCTGGGCGCCAGGCACAACGCCGCCGCCGAAAATCCCACCGCTCCCAGGTAACCATGGGCACTGCCTATCAGATAGCGTACCTGCGCTCCCACAAATGTGGTCGTACGCCTCGGATGCTCAAAGTGCAGCAACGTGTTCCACACCACACGCTGCTCGTCCGTCTCAACCAACTCAATCGTCAACCCCCGGACACCGTGTTCGGTAACGCTATCGGATCCGGTACCCGCTCCTCGCGCCTACGCGGTTCCGCCTTAGCCGCATTACAATTCTCGGGCTTGGGCAACACAATCCTCCCCCGGGCCTCCAACTTCAACAAAGCCTGCGCACAGTTGCTCACCTGCGGTTCGCCCCGTGCATCAATAAACGCGAACTCTTCACAGACAGCGCGCGCTATCTGCGTGCGAAACCGCCAACGATCGTCGGCAAGAACCCTGTCCAAACGCTCTCCATTGCAGAGAGCGGTGAGCGTTCGTAAGATCTGACTTCGTTGGAACATGTCGGAACATAAACAACAAGTTTCAAAATGAAAGTAACCTGAAGCGGGAATTGGGCAGGGGAAGCGGCGCAGGAAGAGATCGCGTATCCGCACGAGAGGATGGCATTATTCACCTCAAGTCACACACCATACCTGCCAGGCCGAAATACCCGAATTATTCCGACAGCCATGCCAGCGAGAGTTGACCAGAACTGACCCAAAATCTAACCGCAATGGATGATTTATGGGTACAGGGTAGGCCAAGCCCAGAAAATCTATAATACAGATGGAAAAACGTACGTCATGATTTCGAACAGTGAGTCATCCGAGAGGAAAAAGTCCACTGACCTGATCGTCATTATATCACTACTTCCGCAGTATATCCCTGCTCAATGCAGGATACGCCTGGCTGACGAAAGCTGTGGTACACATCAGGTTTGAAACGCTTAGTTAGCCGCCTCGCGCATAATCATTACACTTCATACCATCATTGCGTAAAGTGACTATGGCTGGAAGACTGACGGCCGATGTGCAGGCAATAGAGAATTACTTCCACTACTCTTGGCAATGAGGAAAGTCATAGGCGTTAAAACAATGGTCACTGAAATTCGTTTTGAATTATTATGGATGAAGAGGTAGGATGGATAGGCGCAGGCTAAGCAAATTAGCCAAAGCTGCCTTGTAAGGAACAATAAAATGTATCACTATAGTCTCTTCATCCCTTATCATTGACTAACGTGTTAGTTCTGCGTCCCTTGGTCAGGGCAGTCTTACTGCCCGTTTTGCGTCACATGCGCTTCGTTCGTCCAAGTAAACTGGTCGAACGCGTTCAATCTACGACAGGGGATTTATCTGCCGCATTGATACAGCGTGAGAGGACAAAGCGGGCCGTTGTTAAGTTCGCGGTAGCGGACAACGTGTTTCACGAGCTGTACCAGGATAATCTTCGAATTGACGGTCGCGTTGCGACGGCGCCTATCCGTGGTACCCGCAGGTGGCTAGTCGTCGGTTTGGCTGGAATTGTCGCCGTATTGGCCGTGGCGGCGGGACGAGTACTGCTCCAACCCGGTGCCGGACATTCAGCTGACGCAGAGTCAAGCGCCCCGGTTTCCTCCATGGCGCCCGGCCCGGAGCTAGGCGATGCCCCCGTGCCGCTCGCCGAATTGTTCGGCCTCGGGGTTAAGACCATCGTGATTGATCCCGGTCACGGCGGACGGGATCCGGGGGCGGTGGGCCCAACCAACCTGTATGAAAAAACAGTCACCATTGATGTTGCGAGAAGGCTCCGCAGGATATTGGAACACGCCGGATTCCAAGTAAAGATGACACGAGATGATGACGAAAGAGTGAGTCTGAAAGATCGCGTGGCCATAGCCATTGAGGCAGAGGCCGACCTTTTTATCTCGTTACATGTCAATGCACTCCCACAGCCGCTATCCATGGTGGAGACCTTTTATTTTGGCTTTGGCGGAGGGGGAGAAGCGCTCAGCTTGGCAGCAAGAGAAAACCTTGATTCCGGGTATTCACGCTTTGAATGGCAGGAGATGCTTTCCTCGCTTGGTAGTACGATGAAGCGGGAAGAGTCCGAGAGACTCGCACAAGCGATTCAGAACAAGGTTTTTGATGCTGTCCGGAAAGTAAATTCCGAAGCGCGCGACTGGGGAATAAAACCCGGACCCTTCGTCATATTGTCTGGAGTGCCTGTACCGGCAGCCCTCGCAGAAATTTCTGTGATCAGTACGAGAAAAGACGAATCCCTGCTTCGTCAGGATGAGTACCTCAATAATATCGCCGAGGCCTTAGGGTCGGGTATTCTTACGTACCTTGGTCGCTGGTAGCCACTATGGTCAATAAACAATTCAATAAATCGCAAAATGGCTGACATCCTTCATATTGGAATTGACTTGGGTACTTCGAGAAGCGCCATTGCAGCCAGTAATGGCCAACGCCAATGGACCCACAGCTATGTTGGCTGGCCCAAGGATTTTATCGCCCGCAAAGTACTCAAGCGGGACATTCTGTTCGGCCAGGATGCGCTTGACCATCATCTGTCCGTCAATTTGGTCCGGCCTTTGGAGCATGGTGTTATTCGTGACGGAACGCGCTTGAGCGAGGAGTCGGTACGCCGGCTGATACACCACCTTATTCAACTTGTTGGACCTTCAAAGGAGCAACGCATTCTTGCTGCAGTAGGCGTACCTGCAGAGGCACTACGGGTAAATAAGTTGGCGATTCGCGATGCCGTGCGAGAGTATGCGGACACGTTGATGGTCGTATCAGAACCCTTTGCTGTAGCCTACAACCTAGGTGCATTGGATAAAGCTGTGGTCGTGGATATCGGTGCGGGGACAATTGATTTCTGCGTCATGCATGGAACCATGCCGTCAGAGGAAGATCAACGATCCCTGCAATCTGCAGGCGATAATGTGGATAGGCAATTGTTTGACCTGTTGAAAGAAAAGTTTCCGGACACGGTATTCACCGAAGACAACGCACGGGAATTCAAGGAGCAGTTTGGATTCATAGGAAAACGCTCCAAGCCCGTCAAGGTGAGTCTTCCAATTGCGGGCAAGTTCAGCCAGCATGACATAACAAATGAGCTGCAGCAAGCCTGCCACGGGCTGGTACCCGCCATAACAGAAACGCTCATGGACCTTATCTCCCGATACGATCCAGCCTTCCAGGAAAAGGTGCGCAAGCATGTATATGTTGCGGGTGGAGGAAGCCAGATAATAAATATTGAGGCTGCCCTAACGGAGGCGTTGTCCGACTATGGTGCATTCCGGGTCTCTGCCGTTGAGGATCCCCTGTATACCGGCGCTCAAGGAGCCCTTGAGCTGGCGCAGGACATGCCTATGGAGTACTGGGAGGATATGTGACACATGCGGGGCGGGCTGAAATCATCGTAATTGCCGCGATCGCCGTTGAAAATCGCGTAATCGGCAGGGGGCTGCGACTTCCGTGGCACCTGCCGGAAGACCTTAAGCGGTTCAAAAGGCTTACGTACGGCTGTCCCGTAATCGTAGGCCGACGCACATGGCGCGCGCTGCAAGAAAAGCTCTGCGGACCCTTGCCCGGTCGCCGAATGCTCGTGCTCAGCAGGACTCCGCAGGCGGGTGCTGAGACGTTTACCACGCTAGCCGATGCTATTGACTCGGCGAAGGATGCTGGTAAGGTTTTTATCGGTGGCGGTTCAGATGTGTATGCGGAAGCACTTCCGCTGGCAGATACGCTGGAGCTCACCTTGGTGGACGGCCTGTACCAGGGCGATGTGTTCTTCCCTCCGTATGAACACTTGTTGGACACCGAGTTTAGACAATGCCGGAATATCCCCGGAGAGGGATTACGGTTTGCTACGTATTACCGGAAGCGGTGCCAACCTTAGTTCGCACCTGTTCGTAGTAGGTTTCGTACTGCGATACCACGGCAGCCGTCTGAAAATGCCGCACGGCGTACTGGCGCGCACTCGTAGCCATGCGCTTGTGCTGGGCCTGGTTCCGAAAGAGTTGCATGCAACGCTTGGTGTACGTGTCTATATCACCCAGCGGACAGATATAGCCAGCATCAGAACCATTTAGTAGCTCTGGCAATCCCCCGGCGTCGCTGGAGACTACGGGCACCCCGCAAGCCATCGCCTCCAATGCGGCGAGACCGAAGGACTCTGATCCGCTCGGCATAAGGAAAACATCGGCAATGGAAAGAATTTCTTCTACAGGTCCCTGCTTACCGAGGAACCGTACATGCTTGTGCACACCCAACTCCCGCGCAAGGTGCTCAACGGCGGGGCGATCCGGGCCATCACCTACAAAAAGAAGTCGTACGGCCAATCCTTGCCGGCGCAACCGTCGCAAGACCCGCACTACATGAGAGGCGTTCTTGACTGGCCGAAAGTTGGAGATATGTATGAGGATGTGCTCGTCGCCCGCACACATGGCCCGCCGCAGGGAGTCGTTCGGGCGCCGCTTGAACCGGGCCGCATCAATGAAATTGGGAATGACCTCAATGCGATCGCCTGTTCCAAAGGCTTCAATGGTTTCATCCCGCAGGTACTTTGAAACGGCCGTTACTCCATCCGACTGGTCTATGGAATACTTCACTACAGGAAGAAAGGAAGGATCCTGACCGACGATCGTGATGTCCGTGCCATGGAGGGTTGTGACGACGGGGATGCGTATTCCCTGGCGCTCCAAGATTTCTCGTGCCAGCACAGCACTCGTTGCGTGCGGAATGGCATAGTGTACATGGAGCAGGTCCAACGCCTCAAATTTGGCAACATCCACCATCATGCTCGTAAGGGACAGCGCGTACGGTGGATATTGGAACAGCGGGTAGTTGGTGACGCTGACTTCGTGGAAGGCGATGTTCCTTGTAATATGTTCCAGCCTGAAGGGAATTGAGTAAGCAATAAAATGGATCTGGTGCCCTCGCTGCGCGAGGGCTTTCCCGAGCTCCGTTGCCACTACGCCGCTTCCCCCGTACACCGGATAGCAACTTATGCCAATATTCATGCCAAATAAATGGGAATTATATGCGTGAGTGACCAACTGTACACAGTGAGGCGCTAGTATCAATTTCACGGGTCATAGGGGTCGGTAACCCGAACGCCCCTCGCCGTGCAGAAGCCCCAATCCCGGAGGCCAGTATGTTTGCAGCCGCATTCAGGTCTGCATGATCCGTATGTCCACAGAACATACACGTGAATTTGCTCCGTGTCTTACGGTTACTCGCTTCTGTGTGCCCACACACAGAACACCGCTGACTGGTATAGGCAGCGGTAACCTTTATCACCTTGCAGCACTTATAGCTCAGCATCTGATCCAGCTGGCCCCAACCTGTTCGCAGTTTTCCACGGTTGAGGCCAGACTTCTGTCTGACGTTTGTGCCAAAGTTCTCCATCGTCCCCTTAGCTGAGCGTGTCATCGCTTTGATCTTCAGGTCCTCCAGTATCACCGTTGAGGAGCAATTGGCAATACTGCGACTTACCTGGTGGTTCGCATTCTTGAGGATGTTAGCACGCTTCCGCTGTATGCGGGCGATTCTATGCTTCCGCCTGTTACGACGGTTGGAGCCTTTCTTCTGTCTCGCCAGTCTTCGCTGATGCCGCTTCAAGTTGGCATCAAGACGCTTGGTATCCGGTTGTCTGATAATGCTTGTATCGCCCTCTTTGGAGACCATAGCGACCTGCCCGCAATTACGGTCAATGCCTACAGCACCGCCGGTATCCTCTATTACAGGTGCCTCCATCTTGTAGCAGATGACAGCATACCCTTTGCCGGCGTTCTTCTTTACCGTGGCTTTGACGGGTATACCATCAGGGTACGGGTTGCCTCCCCGCCTGCGGAGCGCCATATATCCCACTCTCGGGATATACAGCTTGCCATCCCGAACCCTTACGTTATCCGGGATCGTGAACGAAGGCGTACTACCACGTCTGGAATGGAATCTCGGTCTTCTCTTACCCTCCTTGAAGAATGCCTTCCATGCATCCGCTTGATATTTCAATGTGTATCTAACGACACCAAAGGAGTATTCAGGTAGCCACTCGACCGTGCGGGGCAGCTCCGTGAACCGCTTCCCCAGCGAGAAGAAGCTTACCGAGGGCGGCTTCTCTCCAGCCTCTTTCGCTTTCTTGTACGCCTCGCTCTGCTCTGCGAGGATGGCATTCCACACAAACCTACACGCACCCGCTAATCCAGCAAGGTGCTTGGCGTTACTCCGACTTCCGGGCAACAGCCTGTATGTGATATTGCGGTATGCACTAACCGTTTCGGGCATGGCACTGTGGTATATAGCTCCCTAATATATGGTAAGTATATAGCATGAATACTCGCGTGTTGAGTTATTTGAAATAATTGCAGTTTTTCGTGAAAAGCGGGAACCGATTATGAAAAACTGGCGAAAGCCATCCTGTCTGCACCACCAAAGCACAAAAAGTAATTCCTGCGAAAACGCGTGGCACTCAGCCATATAACTCCCAAATAAATCTATCGTGATTCTGCTACGCCAAAACCCGCCCGGCTAGCTTGTGTTGCACTCCACAACGAAGAGTCCATGTAATGCGTATCCCCGTACCCTTATTCATTCGTTCCCAGCCGCAGGGAATCGGTACCCCAAGTCGCTGCATCCGGACGCTCGCTGTCTCGGTAACAAGAGTGGCGCGGCGGCACATCTGGGTCATGCTGGCCGTGGTTTGGATTGCAGGATCCCACATGGCATACACGCAGAAGTTCGGTGCAACGATAGGCCTGAACTTCGACCAGCTTAGTGATATTGACATTGACGATCGTAAAGCCACATTTGACAGCAAGAATGGCTGGCATGTGGAGCTGTGGATTGAAACCCCCGGCCCGATCAGCTTTCGACTCGGAGCGCGGTACAAGGATGCCGGGATGCTGTTTGAGGGCCTCAACGAGCACACTTCTGAGGTACAGGACAACTTTGATGTCACTCTACTGGAAATACCCCTGCTGATCCGGTACAAAATCGGCCCTAGGGCCTTTCAGCCAATAATATTTGTCGGACCAGTAGGCCGGATGACTGCAATCTCCAACGTAGAGTTCCTCAGTCACATCCGAACCCCATCAATTGGAGGAGAGGCAGGGCTAGGTTTGCAGTTCGCGGTAGGTAGCCTCCGACTTATTCCTGAGGTGGCTTTTACTTGGGGGATCACCAACTTTATTGAGGACCAGCTCGTTATTGGCTCGGTGAAACTGACCCCTAACGAGTCGCAGGCTTTGAATAGCGCCATGCTGCGGATAGCAATCGGATTCTGAGCGGATAGACGGTGAGTCTACGTTTTCTGGCCGATGAGAGTATCCCGTTTGTTGAGCAAGCCTTCCGGGCGCACGGTACGGTAACGACCTACACGGGCCCCGCTATCCCACCCGCGCCATTGGCAGACGCGGATGTGTTGTTGGTTCGCAGCGCCACGCGCGTCTCGGATGAAATGATGGCGCGTAGTCGCGTTTGGTTTGTGGGTGCGGCGTCTGCAGGCACCGACCACATTGACACGGCGGCGCTACATCGTCGAGAAATCGCTTTTGCAAGCACGCCGGGGTCCAATGCGGAGTCTGTCGTAGAGTATGTGATGACAGCGTTGCTTCTGCTGGCCGTGCGATCCGGGACGCGGCTGCGCGGCAGAACGCTCGGCGTCATAGGATGCGGCAATATTGGCTCGCGCCTTGTTGTTCGCGCCCATGCGTTGGGCCTCCGCATTCTTAAATGCGACCCGTTTCTAGCACCCGCTGCCCCCGATGAATTCGTCTCGCTTCGCTGTCTTCTTGAATCCTCGGATATTGTGACCGTACATGTCCCGCTCACGCGTGGTGGACGACATCCTACATACCGGCTCCTGGATAACGACCGGCTCGGGCTTCTGCAGCCAAGGGCCTGGTTACTGAACACCGCGCGCGGCGCAGTAGTCGACAACGCTGCCCTACTTTCGTGCCTCCAGCGGGGGCACATTGCCGAGTCCGTCCTTGATGTCTGGGAAGGGGAGCCTTCACCGTCCCGGCACCTGGTACAAGCGGTATCCGTTGCGACACCGCACATTGCGGGCCACTCGTATGATGGCAAGGTAAATGGCACCGTGATGCTGTATAATGCGCTTCTGCATCACTTGGACTTCCCCTCCCTCTGGAACCCGCGTAGTGTTCTCGCTCCTGAACCGGGAGATCAACTGAGGATCAGGGCCCCGGATCAGGCACTTGATGAGACAGCATGGTTGCAGGCTATAGCGCACCAGATGTACAACCTATCAGCGGATGATGCACGTTTACGGAGTCTTGCACGGCGATCGGCCGGCGTGACAGCTTCGGGCTTCCGCGACCTCCGGCGCAATTTCCCCCGCCGGAGGTCCTTTCGACTGCACACGCTAGACCCCGCAGGCATCCCTGACGGCCTGCGCATTCCTGTTGAAGAGGCGCTTTCAATAGCCGTAGGAGCGTAGCAGCTCGTCCCGGTTGCGCCAGTCGCGGCGCACCTTCACGTTCAGTGCGAGGTAGACCGGTTTCCCGAGGAAGGCCTCAATGTCGCGGCGAGCCACCGTTCCTACCGCCTTCAATCCACCACCCTTTGCGCCGATGAGGATCTGTTTCTGCGTTGGACGCTCAACTACGATGTCCACCTCGACAAAATTCTTGGCCGCCTCCCTCGCTTCATACCGGGCCACATGCACGGCGGTCGCGTACGGGATCTCGTCCCAATACCTTTCAAAGAGTTTCTCACGAACGATCTCAGCTACAAAAAACCGTTCCGGAAGGTTGCTAATCTGGTCCGCCTCAAAGTATGCCGGCCCGAACGGTAGTCTCTTCACGATTTCGCGGCGCAGTACATCCACATTGGTACCTTTCAGTGCAGAGATCGGGACCACCGACTCAAATTCTCGCTGCTCCGCATACCACGCTGCGACCGGAAGGGCCTTATCCTTTGTCGTGCGGTCCATCTTGTTCAATGCCAGGATTGTCGGGCATTGCGCCGTCTGGTTCAATCCTAGTGTATCCAAATGAGTGGCCGTTGCATCTATTAACATTACCACGAGATCCGCATCAGAGACGGCTCGTGCCACCTCGCGCATCATGGATGATTGCAGCTTGTACCGAGGCATGAGCACGCCCGGCGTATCCACGAAGATGATCTGTGCATCTGCTGCGGTTTCAATTCCCAGAATGCGGCGCCGTGTTGTCTGGGCCTTGCGGGTCACGATAGAGAGTTTCCGGCGCAGCAAAGCATTCAGCAGCGTGCTCTTCCCTACATTTGGCAACCCTACCAAGGCCACGAACCCGCTGCGGAAGCGTCGCGCGGCAGCGTTCACCTGCTCAGTACCCTTTAACAATCTTACGCATTTCACGTACCGCCTCGTGCAGTCCTACGAAGACCGCCCGGGCCACCACCGCAAAGCCGATCGAAACTTCTGCAACATGGGGGACGGCTTGGGCGAACGATGCATAGTTGCGGAAGTCCAATCCATGACCGGCGTGAACTCGGAGACCGGCATTGGTTGCCACCTCCGCTGCTACGGCAAGCTTTTTCAATTCGCTAGCCCGCTGTAGTCTGCCAGAAGCTAACGCAAAATCTCCAGTATGCATCTCAATGGCACTTGCTCCGACTGCTTTTGCTGCCTCAACCTGTTCAGGCACGGGGTCAACAAAGAGGGCAACGTCTTCAATACCGGCGCTGAACAAACTTTCAACGACTTCGCTTATCCGAGAACTTTGCCCTAATACATCAAGGCCTTCCTCTGTCGTGATTTCCTCCCGGCGCTCCGGCACCAGTGTAGCCAGTTCGGGTACCGTTTCGCAGCAAATGTGTACGATGTCAGGGGCCATTGATAATTCAAAGTCAAGACGACCCCTAACGATAGCCTTCAATCCGGCGACATCTCGCTCCGTAATATGGCGCCGGTCTTCCCGCAGGTGGAATACGATACCATCTGCTCCTGCGGTCTCACAAAGAGAAGCAGCGGCAACAGGATCCGGAAACAATTCCCGGCGCGCATTGCGTAATGTTGCCACATGGTCAATGTTGATCAGGAGGTCCGTCATACAATTATTGCCGTGCCGATTACTTTTGCGCCTTGTTCTATGCAATTGATGGCTCGCCGTTTCGTGCAATCTGGGACCATTACCCCTCACGTTTCATATATTCGGTTGTCCGGGCCCGTTGAAGAGACTTAGGCGGCAACTCTGCAGGATAAGAACACGAAACCGTTTTCATGACCAATCTCGGTACAAAGATCGCCATCCAAGTACTATTGACCATTGTCATCATCGCTTTAGGCTATTGGCTGTATCGCTCCATAACAGGACCGTGGCAAGCTATTGAAAGAGAGCGTGCTGTAACCGAACAGACCCGGACGCAGATGGCGTATGTGCGGACGGCCCTAGTGCGTCACGAGCGCATGGAGGATCGGTTTCCGCGGACCATTGATTCGCTGGTAATCTGGGTGATGCAAGACTCGCTGACTATGGCGAACCCCGACAGCATTTTTGACATTGCCGGGATAAACGTTGACTCACTGGTTTACTCTCCTCGAACGGGCAGAAAATTCGAGTACTCTTTGAATGATACCGGGCGCGTAGCTGTGTATCTGCTCCTAGACCCGGATTCGGACGATCGTATAGGGTCCGCCACGCCCGATGTGACCCAGCTCAACGCGGCGAGCTGGGAGTAGCGGGAGTCTATTCTTGCCGATGCAGGGATTTGGAGCGGTATCGCGTCCGGTAATCGGAGGAGACTGACTACGAGCTGACAGGGGTCGCGCGTGCGCTTGTGTCGCCAGGCTCCCGTAATGCGATCGTTCGCTAGTGTAGAACTGGATTCTTCATGGCTCTTCATGGCGGTGCGCCAGATGCGAAGGGTAAGGGACTTATATGGCTGAGTGCCACGTGTTTTCGCAGGAGTTACTTTTTGTGCTTTGGTGGTGCAGACAGGATGGCTTTCGCCAGCTTTTTGTAATCGGTTCCCGCTTTTCACGAAAACACTGCAATTATTTCAAATAACTCAACACGCGGGTATTCATGCTATATAAGTTCCATATATTAGGGAGTTATATACCACCGTGCCATGCCCGAAACGGTTAGTGCATACCGCAATATCACATACAGGCTGTTGCCCGAAAGTCGGAGTAACGCCAAGCAACTTGCTGGATTAGCGGGTGCGTGTAGGTTTGTGTGGAATGCCATCCTCGCAGAGCAGAGCGAGGCGTACAAGAAAGCGAAAGAGGCTGGAGAGAAGCCGCCCTCGGTAAGCTTCTTCTCGCTGGGGAAGCGGTTCACGGCGCTGCGCCGCACGGTCGAGTGGCTACCTGAATACTCCTTTGGTGTCGTTAGATACACATTGTCGTTAGATACACATTGAAATATCAGGCGGATGCATGGAAGGCATTCTTCAAGGAGGGTAAGAGAAGACCGAGATTCCATTCCAGACGTGGTAGTACGCCTTCGTTCACGATCCCGGATAACGTAAGGGTTCGGGATGGCAAGCTGTATATCCCGAGAGTGGGATATATGGCGCTCCGCAGGCGGGGAGGCAACCCGTACCCTGATGGTATACCCGTCAAAGCCACGGTAAAGAAGAACGCCGGCAAAGGGTATGCTGTCATCTGCTACAAGATGGAGGCACCTGTAATAGAGGATACCGGCGGTGCTGTAGGCATTGACCGTAATTGCGGGCAGGTCGCTATGGTCTCCACAGAGGGCGATACAAGCATTATCAGACAACCGGATACCAAGCGTCTTGATGCCAAGTTGAAGCGGCATCAGCGAAGACTGGCGAGACAGAAGAAAGGCTCCAACCGTCGTAACAGGCGGAAGCATAGAATCGCCCGCATACAGTGCAAGCGTGCTAACGTCCTCAAGAATGCGAACCACCAGGTAAGTCGCAGTATTGCCAATTGCTCCTCAACGGTGATACTGGAGGATCTGAAGATCAAAGCGATGACACGTTCAGCTAAGGGGACGATGGAGAGCTTTGGCACAAACGTCAGAAAGAAGTCTGGCCTCAACCGTGGGATACTGCGAACCGGTTGGGGCCAGTTGGATCAGATGCTGGGCTATAAGTGCCGCAAGGTGATAAAGGTTACCGCTGCCTATATCAGTCAGCGGTGTTCTGTGTGTGGGCACACAGAAGCGAGTAACCGTAAGACACGGAGCAAATTCACGTGTATGTCCTGTGGACATGCAGATCATGCAGACCTGAATGCGGCTGCAAACATACTGGCCTCCGGGATTGGGGCTTCTGCACGGCGAGGGGCGTTCGGGTTACCGACCCCTATGACCCGTGAAATTGATACTAGTGCCTCACTGTGTACAGTTGGTCACTCACGTATATAATTCCCAAGAGTAATGTAGTCAGCTCAAGCGTTTCACTTGCTGCGTGGCTTACGAGGCTGTGCTATGCAGGCGTGGCTACGCTCGGTACGATCCTTGTCTCTTGAAATTGGAGGTAATACGGCTCCCTCCAAACTGGGACATCGTACAGAATTGAAAGCGATTATTCAACATTCTAGTTTAGTTCCTAACTTTAGTATCCGTGCTTTGGTGGGCGAATGGGCCTAATCAAGGCGAATGCTGTCGCTATCCGGGCAGGCCATGCCACTCGGCTTTCTGTTTTTTCTGTTTCTTGTTGTCGTTGCGCCGATACAATCGTACGCCCAGTTTGGCCGGCTTTGGTCGGCTAGCGACTTGGCGGCATCCCAGGAAACCAATATTTTTGTTGATTGGGAAGGCGGTGTTTCATTCAATGGGTTCCTGGTTGATCTGCCCGCATCGTGGCAGCTGTATGAAGTAGTTGTTCTGCGCCAGGGGTTCGTGTCCATCCCTTTGACAGTAGAGTCTACCGAGCCCGGGAAGTACCACGTTACGACCGCACAAACCATCCGGGGGCGGCATGAAGTGATCCTGCGTGTGAGAACTGCAGACTATCCAGGAGCGGCTTCCTGGTCGTTCACGCCGGCAACCAACGTGCAACGGGATGGAGTGGACCACCTTGTCGTACACCAGGGGTTGGCACATGTCCGCAATCTAATTATTGATGAACCGGCGGTCGTAACGGCGAACCATGCTCTCCGGCTGAGCGAGTCCGACAGGGCGTGGGAGTGGAGCGGCGAGAACTTCCCGGCGCATGCTGACGAAGCATTCACTGTTGAGGGATGGCTACAAACGACAAGGACTAACAGAATTGTCCTTTCCACATGGGACGGTACGGAGCATACATCGTACCCGCTTGAGATTGTTGTTGACCGACGCGGTCGGCTGCGTAGCTTTGTCAGTGATGGCACGGCACACCTCTCCATGGCCTCCATCGCTCCGGTAGCGGACGGGCTTTGGCACCACTTCGCTGTTACTACGGATCCTGCACTGGGCAAGGCGAGGCTGATCCTTGACGGAACGCCTGTGGACTCGCTGTCCATAGCTTCTATCTTCGCAGGGCAAATAAACGGTGTTGCCCTGGGCCACCGCCTAGACGCGAATGCCCAACGGAACCTGCACATTCAGTTGTTCAACGGTCAATTGGATGAGGTGCGTATTTGGCGTATTCCACGGACCTTGGCACAGCTTCGGCGTACGATGCGGCAGTCGTTGCCGACGAATGGCGACAATCCGGTGATTTTCACGTTTGAGCCGCAGAGCTTATCAAATGCGCAGCGGTCACAATATGTCATCGCTCCGTCAACGCTTGCCTTTTTCACCTTGGCGCGTGGATTCCAGGCGCAGCCGGAAGCCGATGGCGTTCATTTGACATGGGAGTCGTCGGATCCCAACACCATGGCATTTTTCATTGAACGGAGTACCAACGGGAGGGACTACGCGCGGGTGGAAGAGGTGCGGGCCAGGGCGAACATCGCCAAATACTACTACCTTGATACCATAGTAGGCAGCCAAGTAGTCTATTACCGCCTGCGGCAGCTCTTCAGCTGGGACACTGCACATGTTGCAGGTGCCGTTAAGCTCGGTATGGGGGGCGGCGATGAGCCTGGCGCAATTCTGCGCGGGAATTTCCCGAACCCGTTCAATCCGCAGACCACCATATCCTACGAGGTGTTACAGGGGGTGCGCGTTCGTCTCTCGGTGTGGGATGTGTCCGGCCACAGAATTGCCGTGTTAGTAGACGAGGAGCACCGACCCGGCGTTTTTGAGGCGTCGTTTGATGGTACCGACCTTCCTAGCGGCACGTACCTGATTAGGCTTCAGAGTAGCGATGGCCAGATTCAGACGCATCGCATGATTTTGATGAAGTAGCCCTTCCGAATTCCAAGCCCCACCAATCCGTCCATGGAACTCACTTATTTCGGTCATTCCGCCTTTCAGATTCGCGGTCCCAAGACGTTGCTCTTTGATCCGTTCATTTCCGGCAATCCGCTCGCCAACGGGATTGTTTCGGCATCGGACTTGAACCCCGACGTGATACTGGTGACTCATGCCCACGGCGATCACTGGGGGGACACATTAGCGATCCTCAAGCGAACCGGAGCGATGCTGGTGGCCAACTATGAGATTGTAACGTATGCGCAGCAGCACGGGTACGACAATGCGCACGCTCTCAACACCGGCGGGGCATGGAGATTTGATTGGGGTTGGGTTAAGCAGACCTATGCGCGGCATTCTTCTTCTTTCCCTGATGGTACATACGGAGGCAATCCGAACGGCTATGTTCTGGAGATTGAAGGGTGCTGCATCTACTATGCCGGCGACACGGATCCTTTCGTTGAGATGGGGTGGATTGGGGAAGATCACGACATTGATGTCGCCCTCCTTCCAGTGGGAGACTGCTTTACCATGGGGCCGAAGGATGCTATTCGGGCTGCTACGTTGCTAAAACCAGGCGTAACGATTCCTGTTCATCACACCACGTTCCCGTTTATTGAGGTTAACACTGCTGCGTGGGCGGCCAAGATGGAGGCACTGGGGCATCCTGCTCGTGTCCTTGCTCCCGGAGAATCAATGTTATTATAAGCTGTGGGCGTTCATATGTGGGCAATGCGGCATTGAAACCGGGTGCCGAGCCCATTCGGCGTCAATGCGCTGCGCACCGGTTCGTTCGACCCGGCCGGCGAACGGGAGGCCTTTAACGGGGGCGTAGGTTGATGGCCGTACCAACTACGGAAACATCGCAGCGGTATGACCTGCAGTCCCTTTATGAGACCAGCCGGCTGCTAAGCAGTTCACTAGACCTGCGGTTTGTGCTGAGTAATCTGTTGTTGACCACAATGAGCAAGCTTCTTGTCATGCGCGGCGCTGCGGTGATGTACGACCCGGTCAGTTCTTCTTACACCGTCGTATCATGTAAGGGTATCCCCGGCTTGAAAGAGGGCAGAACCATCAGCGTAGGTGCGGAGGCACGGACTGGGTGCAACTCCGTACCCATGCTGGAGCGACGGGGCTTGAGACTGTTTCTATCCATAGAATTCTCGGGCAAACACCTAGGTTTGATAGGCCTTGGGCCCAAAGCCACCGGACTCGACTTTGCTCCAGCAGAACTGGAGTTTGTACGTTCGCTGGTAAATATGTCGGCGAGTGCCGTAAACAACTGCCAGTTGGTAGACGAACTGCAGCAGGCAAATCGAGATTTGGACGGCAAGGTACAGCAACTTAACACGCTGTTTGAACTGTCAAAGGAATTTGATGCGGCTATCGGAGCTGATCAACTGATAAAGCTCTTTTCCTTTGCCCTTATGGGCCAGATGTTAGTCGGGCGGCACGCCTTTTTTCTCGGCACGCAAGGAAGCAACAGCCAGTCTGGTGACCATCTGCGGCAGATGTCCGTGAGCGGATTCAACCGCTCGCTGTTTGCCACCGATGTCCTTGCATTTCTGGCTCAGCAGAAGCAGTTGGTGTTGCTTGGGCCCGGTAGATCGGTTCCCGAGCCTGTGGTCGTTCTACGCGACCATGGCATGGCGTTAATACTCCCTCTTGTCCAACAGCAAGAGGTTGTGGGTATTATCTGTCTGGGAGCTAAGGGGAACAAGCAGCCGTACACGCCATCCGACATTGAATTCTTGTACGCGCTGGGCAATCTGGCTGTCGTATCTCTGCAGAATGCTGAACTGGTTGAGCAACGCATTGAGAAGGAGCGGTTAGAAGAGGAGTTAAAGATGGCCCGGGAGATCCAGCTCGGGCTGCTCCCAGGACAATTGCCGATATTTCGGGGAATACGCTTGGCGACCATGGCTTTACCCAGCCTGAAGGTTGGCGGGGATTACTTTGATGTCGTAGAGCTCGCCAACGGAAAGGTGCTGTTTGTGATTGCTGACGTAACGGGGAAGGGCATGCCGGCAGCGCTATTGATGGCAAACATGCAAGCGTGTATTCACATGACGGTACCGCTCGCGGACCCCATTGAAGTGCGAATGCGCAACCTGAACCGTGTCATCCACCGCAATACGGCCGCAGACAAGTTTATTACGGCGTTTTGTGGTATCTACGATCTGACGACATGTCGGCTCGACTATGTCAATGCAGGTCATGAATCTCCCATCGTTCTTCGTAAGACAGGGGATGCTTTGCGCTTGCATTCTGGAGGTCTACTATTGGGCGTGCTGCCGGATGTGTCTTATGTTTCCGGAACGATCGCGCTTGAAGACGGGGATGTCCTTGTAATGTTTACGGACGGCGTCACAGAAGCTATGGGTGCCGCCAAAGTAGAATATACCGATGCTCGGCTGGCTGGACGCATCGCTTCGCTGAGAGACCTGTCAGCGGAGCACATTCTTGAAGCCATTCAGGCCGATGTGGAATCTTTCACCGGGCCCGTTGAAACCTTGAGCGACGATCGCACTATGGTAGTGATGAAAGTTGCAAGTATGACCGCCTGATGCCAAACCAGGGTCCGTGCTTTGGAGAAAACACAAACTAGATAATGCCTTATGAAGATCTTTGTTGATACTGCCGACTTGGACGAGATACGAGAAGCTCATGCGATGGGCGTCCTGGACGGAGTTACGACCAACCCATCACTAATGAACAAGGTGGCTCGCGAGTCCGGCAAGGCGGTCAATTTTCGGGAGCACATCCACTCTATATGCAAGATTGTATCAGGTGACGTATCCGCCGAGGTCACAGCGGTAACGTTTGAGGGGATAATGGAGGAAGGCCGGTCGCTGGCAGCCATCCACTCCAACGTTGTTGTTAAGGTGCCGCTTATATTGGACGGGATCAAGGCAATTCGGGCGCTCCGCGAGGAAGGTATTCGGGTCAATTGCACGTTGTGTTTTTCGCCGGTCCAGGCACTCCTCGCAGCCAAGGCGGGTGCGGCGTACATCAGTCCGTTTATTGGACGCTTGGATGATGTATCGTCGGATGGTATGAAGCTTGTTCGGGATATTTTGACTATCTATGGACATTATGATTACCCGACCGAGGTGCTCGCAGCTTCGATACGGCACCCCATGCATGTCCTGGAAGCGGCCCGGATGGGAGCGCATGTGGCCACGATGCCCCTTGGGGTTATTAAGAGACTATTAAAACACCCGCTAACTGATATCGGGCTGTCCCGCTTCCTCGAGGACTGGTCGCAATTCAAGACAGCAGGGGATTCCTGATGGCAGCCGGGAACGGTCAGGTGGGATCAAGCACCATCCGGTTTACCTCGCTTGGTAACACGACGGATATTGGGGCCAGTTGCCACATACTGCGGGCTGATGGCATCACCGTGGCGCTGGATGCCGGCGCGGACCCCAATAGGGATGGTCCTGAAAGCTTGCCCACCTTTGACGCAATCAAGCGCTTGGAGATAGATCACGTCCTGGTTACCCATGCGCATCACGACCACATAGGAAGCCTTCCCGTGCTCATGGAGGAGTTTCCGCAGGCTGAGGTGCACTTGACTGG
Source organism: Rhodothermales bacterium (assembly GCA_963663495.1). Lineage (GTDB taxonomy): Bacteria > Bacteroidota > Rhodothermia > Rhodothermales > Bin80. The sequence continues at coordinate 5,229,224 of OY760427.1, read as the reverse complement.
CGCTACGCGCAACTTGGCAGACCATGTCTTGCCGGCATCAGCGCGTCTTCAGCGGCGCAAGTTTTACGAGGGGTCCTCGCGCTACCCGCCTATCTTCAGCGAAGATCAGGCATTCGCTTTGTCCTCCAAGTACCGTACGCACCCGTACGGTATACCGTTTTCTGTACCCACCCGCAAGGATAAGCTTGAGATTACCTTCTGTTACTCCGGTCATATACTAGGAGCAGCAGGTGTGCTGCTCCGCTACAGGAATGGCGCCAGAGTTACCAACGTGTTTTATACGAGTGACACATGCATGCACGCTCAGTCAATTATTCCGGGCGGCGAGTATCCTCGTTCTCCTATTGATGTCCTTGTGATGGAATCCACATTGGGGGCTGACGAGGAGGCGGAGCGTGTTGTGCGGTCCCAAGAGATTGATCGCTTCCGCGGGGATCTCGTGCGCGTATTGGGGCGTGACGGGACGGTATTAATTCCTGTGTTTGCGTTGGGACGGGCGCAAGAGATTCTGGCACTTCTGGATAGCTTCCGACAGAGCGGCCACCTTGCGTGGGATATTCCAATCTATACGGCCGGAGGACTTCGGGCTGTGGCAGGTATTTATGATTCGACGGCGGGTACAACCCCGCGGTTGAACAAGGGCTTTAAAGTTTTCGGTGTGGACCAGCGGCGATTTCCGTATGGAGACCGCGCAAAGCGGAGGGTGCTCGGTAAGCCAGGGATCCATGTAGTCACGAGCGGGATGGTGTTCGCTAACACTCTTTCAAACTGGATTGCACAGCAGTTGGTAGAACACGAGCGGCATGCGATATTTCTAGTAGGCTATTGTAAGGAGGACTCACCTGGGGGACATCTACTGGAAGCTGTTGATTGCGGAGCTGACGGAGTCATTCTTGACAAGCATATTGGCATGCAGCCCTTGTGCTGTGAAGTACAGCGGTATCGCTTCAGTGGCCACAGTCACCGACGCGATCTGATCAAGCTGGCTTCATCCTTGTGCCCGTCAACAGTGGTTCTTGTGCATGGAGAAACCTCAGCGCGGCAGTGGATGGCTGATGGACTGGCTTCACTGCCATCCAGACCTACGGTGCTGATGCCGCGGGAAGGAGAGACTATTGATGTGTGACGATTGCGATTGTTCGCTTTGCAGTAGGCTGCTTTATCATGGAATGCTTGGCAGTCCGCGGCCCTGAGGCGCGTGTCAATATTTGGCAAATTCACGGACAATAAAGACGAGCTCACAACGGAGACCTTGATGTTGGAGGCTCCGCTGCACCAAGTATTTGCCATTGATCCCAGGTGGAGTTGGTGGTTGTCAAGCGTGCGTCATTGGAGCCCAATCAGGTTCACAACTCCATGGTTGAAGTAATTCGGCTGACGAACCAGCCATATTTCAATTATTGCCTTCGTATTTGTCATATCCTTTCACCACCCTGGCAAACAAGCGGCGGCAATGCTCTGGTTTTCAGGCTACGTTGCAACGCTTTGTTCGGCATTTCTCTTTTTGAACTCGGAGGACCCTTGACGCAGAATCTGCACCTCCCCTACGGACTCGGACCGGGGTATTCTTCCGCCGCTGGGTCTGAGTATGTCTGTTCGGGGAAGCCGTTCCGGTCTGCCGTTAACACTAGGTCCGTTTTCGCGTACCATGCCGGCCGGCGAGTATTCGTTCCAAGAGTTTGACTTGAGATTCAGGCTCCAGTCAGGTACGCGTCTAAAGTCCACAGACAAGCCTGGAGCTCCCAAAGAATCACATGTCCCGGTGCAAGGCAGCTTGGCCATTGCGTGTCCACACAACCATGCAGCATTATTCGTTCCCTACAATCGCCGGCTTTATTCCAGATATAAAAGAAAGCAAACATTTGCCTATGATAGTCATAACCGAACTTCGCCATTTCGTAGTGCTACTAACCTACGGAATTCTCCCGTGGCCATATTTGGACCGTTTTTTTCAGGAGCAATGGATGGTGAGATTTACCGGATCGGTTGGAGTTGGTTTAGGGTGGTTTGAGTCCCTTTTTGCCTGGTGTTTTGCCGCGATCTATCCCGGATCGTTTCCATCGGACGTAGCTCTGGTGGCTCCATCTGGAGTACGCTATCTCAACCGTTGTGAAGGGACCATACGTCATGAGTCTGGAGGTTTCTGGCTCACCGGTGCACTCGCTTCCTCCACATGCTCGGTCACGGTGCGGGTCGCATCGGGATCATACACGTATCCCAGTACCGCAAAGAACTGTACCATACTCGGAGGCAGATCCTGATCCACCTCCGTGATCAGGTACCGATATGGGTTCTTAACCATCTTGGTCGTAATCCGACCAATCCTGTTCAACTTGTCTCGGATCGTCGCCCAACTATCATGAATCCTGTGTTCCTTGAGTCTGGTGCGAACCAGATGGGCAGCATGATAAGCCAGTACCGTGATGATAAGGCGCATGACGGGTGCCTCTATCTGACCCTCAATCCGCTGGCTTTGAGACATCGATTATGCAAACCTCAATTTTGCGCCGCTCCGAATCAGAGAGGAAGTCCAACAACGCTTGTCGGAGTTCGTCGGGTGATTTTGGCGTATGCCCTAACGCCGGGGCTGGCCGACAGCCGTCGGACGCTCCAAACCAGAAAACGAGATAGATCCCGTATCCGTTTGTATTGGGATCGCATGCGTATTTCTTGATGAGCTGGGTCTTGATGCTATTAAGCCACTCGCGATGGCAGCTTCGCTTGATCTCGACGGGTACGTTGAAGCCCCCCTCATATGCAACGCGGATATCTGAGCGCTTGTCGTTTACGTAACTACCCTCTTTGGAAGCTTCTATACCCATTGGTTTCAGCTCGTACTGCAAATCGGATAGCAACGCGTCTCGGCAGCCGTTTTCCGGCTTGGGCTTTTCAGGTCTGTTGTGTTTGTCAACGTTCCAGTACTGTCGCCAATCCGATGTCGGGCTGGAACGGATGCGTTTCGAGATCCGCTCAAGGGCGTCGGTAGTGATTGCCGCGAGATCGGCAGCGTTGGCGGGTCTCTGGTTCGCCAGAACTTCAACGGCCTGCTCCATCTTTGGGTGCTGGAAACTTGCCTCACGGCGCGACGAGCGTTGTCGGTAGGCCGCTGCGGAAAGATTATAAGACCAGTGTACGAGTGATTCACTGGCGCGCAGTTCGGTTAGAGTTTTCGTCGCTATTTCAGAGGGCAAGGTTGCAAGGCGGTTGATGAGTCGGCTCACGAAGCTGGCAATCTCCATCTCATCGGTCACCGTATACGCTACCCCGGGAAGCGGTTCAGGCCTTGGGTTGTAAAATGCCCCAAGCAGTCGAATCAGGGGAGCAAGTACCGGAACAGTCCACGTTTCTTCTACCAAACGTGGAAGACGGTTGAGCTCAGCCAGCATCGCAGCACAGTGCCCCACCCGCATTTCGTTCTTTACTGCGAAAGACTCCAAGAAGTCAGAATATTCTTGCGGCGCGAGAATGTGGCCTACGGTTAGCCAATACGCCCGCTGCCCCTTGTGCATGCTCTTGTAACCGAGTTTGACGCCAATAAGATCTATCAACTGTGAGCCATCACAGTGGCAAATCGCGGCAGACAGAAGATCCCGCAGATCTGGAAGGAGGCGAGAATGGCAGCGGACGGGAAACACTTCCAGCAGCCGTAACGTGGCAAGTCGTGCCAGTTGGTCGTTCTCGCTTGGGTGGATTAGGCCGTTGAATCCGTATCTCGGATTCCGACCAGAACGCATAAAGGTGCTGCTGACTGAGACTAGCACATCCGCAACCAGGTCCGGTCGAGTCTTGATGAGTGCGGTCAGCCACGCTGGAACCCCGCCCAAAGGGTATTCACAGTCCGGCTCGTCAGTTGTGTACCATATGGTTAGCGCAATGCGGGCTTGCCGATCATCAGGCGATAATGACACTGGATGGCCTGTACCAGCCCGTTCCCTCAGTCCTGCTAATACCGGATAGGCGAGCATATGTAACCGCCCCTCGGCCGCGTGTTCTTCCAGCTCGGACGGCGTGGGCAGGTCGGGCCGAGTAATAGCCAACTGTAATGCCGATACGGCGGCGTCCACTAGATCCTTTTGATGTCCTAGCATGCGGGATAGACGACCCTTTCCTGTGGGGGCGCGCAGCGCGGGATAATACCCCAGGTACGCAAGGGCCAGATTATGAATGAGCTCCGGCGGCGCTTGGTTTGGTTGCACGAGATCAAGGTGGGAACGCATACAGTCCTGAATGTCGCGCAGCCAGGATCCGAACTGGGGGTCCCGGTGGTGACGTTTGTTGCTGCTGCCATGGTAAATCGCAGCCGGACCTATGCACCCCGGTTTAGAAACGTTGTAAAGCTGCAGGTCTTTCGGAAGCCGGTCAATAATGTGTCCCGCCTGAAGTGCAACCAGGGCAACATTGCGCGCCCGGTTGCGGTCCTCGTCACAACCGGCAAGGTCCACGAGCTCTTGCCGTAAGCTGCCTTGTGCAGACAGCCAATCGGCAATATAATCCGTGTCCAATCCCTCGAGCAGGTTTGAACAGGCCGTGCCAAGCCATTTGTAGAGTAGCGGCGGTGTTACCTCTGAAGGTGAGTGTTTTATAAGAGATTCTAGGCAGCCGCCGGGCAAGCCATCAATAAAGTCCGCGCCATCAGGTCCCGGGTCCCACAAGTCTGATGCTTCTTCGACACGTTTCCACAAGATGCTCAGCAGTTCAAGGAGCTGATCGGGCCTGGACCGCTCTATGGCGACCTTCTGCCAGAAGTTAGTGTACGAGTCGTATACGTGCTGCGAACGCGGGCGTCGGAGATATTGTGCGGCCTCAGCAACCGACATCTCGGAGCCGTAAAGCTCAGACAACAGTCGTCCTGAAATCTCGTCTCGGATTACCAGGTTATGCTCAGTATGGTACACATGGCTAAGGGTATCTAGCAACCGAGCAGTCATGGTCTTGACTTGCTCTCTCTGCTGGATGCACAGCTTGAGGGCAAGGTAGCGATGCGTTGGTGGCCACCCTGAATCCATTACGATTCTAAACAACTCATCATTGAATCCGCTGGGAACATCGCTGGCACTTAACGCACGTAAAACTACATCCGCAATTGCGGCTGCGGCGTCATCCGCGGGTGGGGTGGTCAGCGCACGTCGAAATTGCTTTTCGAGGTACGGAGTAACCAGATCTCCCGGTCTTGCGTCAAAGCTTGAATCTCGGAGTAACCCGGGATGCAGGCCTAAATCCCTTTCAAGGTAGTGGAATACTAACTCCTTCTCGTTGATGCTGAATCTCCGAATTTCACCATACAGGACCACACCTATCGGGTCGCGTTCAACAATTGCACGACGAGCTCTGCGGCTTTGCGTGGCCAGCCAGGCCGCGAGGCCGCGGAATTCCGATACGATGCCGCCATCAAGCCCCGTCAGGAGGGAAAGTACCCGTTGATACGAAAGACCCTCATCCATCAGGCGGGCGAAACGCCGTGCTGCCAGAAACTCGGCCAACTGTCGGTGGGCGGGAACCAGGCGCCCCTCATCAGTCGATGCGAATAGATTGGTGCTCACCACCCGGGAACACCGTTGTTTGCCCGGTAGGGACATATGCTCCAATCGTGGATGATCCTGATCGGACTCTGTTCCACGTAAGGTGATGCCGGTCTTTCCCGACAAAAGGAGGACCGCGAAGATGTTACCAGCGGCATCAAGCAATTCTTGTACGTTTGCAGTGCAGCGCTGTGCTATCTGATGTTCATCGTTTTTCTCGGAGATCAGCTTTTGGCAGGCCAAGCGGAAAATTTCCGCTTTCGTCCGTGGCCAATGCCCCCCGTGCACCGCATCAATAAGCATCTCCAGGTTGAGAGGGTTGCGGAGCAGGCTCCAAACTCCGTGTTGTCGAGCCTCATGCTCGAATATTGCGGGGTCTTTCTGGCCGCAAATGTACCGCAGCATTTTGGCAATTCCCTGATCAGACAGCGGATCCAGCCGCAGTATTATTAGCTCCCCGGCGGGGGCTACGGCCTGTAGACTCTTCCGGTCGTTCGCACCGAACCAATCTGCCTCCCTGCAGGAGAGCCGAAACCGGGGTTTCCCCAATTCTTGGAGTTTGGCCCGGATATTGTCCAAGGGCGTGCGCCCATCGTGCGCCCCGGCTCTCATCTCGTCAAGCCCGTCTATGAAGACGGTGCTATTGCTCCACTCGGATTTAAGCCTAAATGTCACAAAGTCCCGGGCGCTGACCAGCCGAGCTCCCTTACTCTTTGCCTCAAGTTCAAATGCTGTGGTCTTTCCAGATCCCGGAGATCCCAAAAGCACGTAAGCATTCTCGGTCCGAAAAAATTCGAGCGGGCGTGATATAGCCTGATGACGGACATTCGACTCCGTAGCCTGCCAGTCATCTCTGCTACGCTCTTTCACCACCGTGCATGTCCGTGCTATGAAATGCTTCATGATGCCTCGAACCACTCCCGGGCAGATTTCAGCAGGAACTCTGCGAGAGGGACTCCGCCTGTACCAATGATATGGGACGCTTTAAGCGGAAAGTGCTGACTCAACGCTTCAAATCCACGCGAGCCGCCTCGCCGCCGCCCGCTCTTGACCTCGAAAGCGACAAGCTTCCTGCCATGCTCCACCATAAAATCAACTTCAAGCCCTCTGTGCCGCCAATAATAGAGCCGGAAGTCTTTGCCGCCCGAATTTGCGCAATGCGCACCCACAGCGCTTTCAACGAGATGCCCCCAGAATGTCCGATCCGCCCGTGCCTGCTCGAACGTATAATCGGAGTGAACCGACATTAGCGCAGTGTTGAGCACATTGAGCTTGGGGCTTGACGCCCTGCGTCGATGAGGGCGACCGGCATACTTTGATAGGCCGGTGATCAGCCCGGCACTCTCAAGTAGGTCAAGATAGCGGGTGAGGGTCGTCGTGTTGCCCGCCCCGTGAAGCAGTCCAAGCATCTTGCTGTACGACAGAATATGGCCAGAGTGGGCGGATGCAAGCTGAAAGAGCTGCTTCAGCAGCATTGGCTTATCCACGCGCTGGTGTGCGAGCACATCATGCTCAATGTTAGGGTCAATAATGGATCGGCGCATATAACTGCGCCATCTGGCCTCATCCCGAATAATGGATGCAGGACCCGGGTAGCCACCGAAGTAGAGGTACTGATCAAGATTGAAGTCGAACGCCGCGGCCATCTCGGAAAAAGACCAGTGCTGCATTTCGATTACCTCGTAGCGCCCCGCCAGACTTTCGCTTATACCGCGAAGTATGAGAAGCGGGGCGGAGCCAAGCAGTACGACATGCAGGGGTACATTCTTGCCTCGGTCCGCATCCCAGAGTCCTTTTACCACATCTGACCAGTTCGGGATTTTTTGAATCTCGTCAAGCACAAGAATAAATCCGTTTTCTGATTGCCGAGATTCAAAACGAGCCTTTTCCCATTGGTGAACGAGCCAGCGATCGTCTCGTCTGTTGAAAGGCGGAAGCGTGGTATCCACCGATAGCAAGGCCGGATTAGTAGCATCCGGCCAAAAGGGATGTACTATTGGCGCTGCGGATGAGTCAGGTTCATCCACTGCCAAATAGGCCGAGCGGCGATGAGTTCGCTTGAGAACCTGCCTGACCAGTGTAGTCTTGCCAGTCTGCCGTGGACCAGTGACAAGGAGGAGCCACTGGGGCTCCTCCTCCAAGCGAGCCAGTAGGGTCTTCAGGTGAGCTCGTTGGTAAGTCTCCATGGGTGTAAATTACGATATTGAGTAAATATACTCAATATCGTAATGAATAGAGACATGGCGATCAGAACCGAGTTTGCCGTCAATTCTTTCACCCTATCGCATACTACCTTTTCACGCGAGACTGGTGGTAGCAAGTCGGTGCTCTAGTCAACGGTTGTGTCGTCAAGGTTGGTAGCTGGACAGCAGACTATCTCATTGGCGCTGTACGAGGTCAGTCTTAAAAGACAGGAATTCAGACGTAGATCGCGCTATGCCGGTTTTGTCCGGAGCAGGAGCCAGGCAAAGGCGTGCACTCAAACCATGGATTCTGGCACAAATCCACTCTTGTAAGTTTCCATCGCTCACGGACCGCCTAAACGATTGTATGCATTGGCAGCACATGCCAATTCTTCCGCATAATCCCGGCCCCAACAATCAATATTCTGCCGCCATAGTTGATATCTACGGGGTTTTGCAAGAGGCTCATGGAAGAGATATTGATTGATGGCTCACTTGCCACTGGTGGGGATGGGATATGCTTGCAGAGTTCAGGCATAAATCAGGAGCAGGGCCAAGTGCAAGAAGATACAGGGGATACATGTTCGTAACCGTTGATCCCATTGATTCTGTAGATTCTTGTTGTGGAGATTAAGCGCTACGATCGTGGGGACGGGCATGCTCACATGCTGAGGGAATATGGAGGCACGAAGCTCCAGGGCTACTGCGTCTAGGCCAAGCAAGCCTATGCCTTTGAGAAAAACTCACCAGCAGCAGGCGGTTCAAGAGCGCCGGAGCGGCGCAGTGCGAAGACGGGAATGCCGGGCGCGCGACCGCACCATACCGCGCTGTTAGCGCGTGCCTAGCTCAATCGGTTGCGATGCCGCCTGCTGAATGGTAGATGTGTGCGCATATTCGTGCTCATCCACAACTGGTGCTATCGGAACCGATTTCGCCGCACCTAAAGAGGAGGCTGTCCCGATGCGTTCAGACGTGTGCATAGCGGTACTTCGCCTGTAATGAGTGCAGTCGTTTCGCCAATCTCAAGTGAATTTTATTATTTGATAAGCTGCCCGCCGCGAACCTTCCGAAGAATATTTGGCATGCCCCAGCGCTCGCATGCTCTCATGACCGAATGAATCGCTCTTAGAGTCTAACGGTAAGACTGTGCCACTTACAATGGACAATATAGGGGACTTATATACGTGAGTGACCAACTGTACACAGTGAGGCACTAGTATCAATTTCACGGGTCATAGGGGTCGGTAACCCGAACGCCCCTCGCCGTGCAGCAGCCCCAATCCCGGAGGCCAGTATGTTTGCAGCCGCATTCAGGTCTGCATGATCCGCATGTCCACAGGACATACACGTGAATTTGCTCTGCATCTTACGGTTACTCGCTTCTGTGTGCCCACACACAGAACACCGCTGACTGCTATAGGCAGCGGTAACCTTTATCACCTTGCGGCACTTATAGCTCAGCATCTGATCCAGCTGGCCCCAACCTGTTCGCAGTATCCCACGGTTGAGGCCAGACTTCTGTTTGACGTTTGTGCCAAAGCTCTCCCTCGTCCCCTTAGCTGAACGTCGCTTTGATCTTTAGGTCCTCCAGTATCACCGTTGAGGAGCAATTGGCAATACTGCGACTTACCTGGTGGTTCGCATTCTTGAGGACGTTAGCACGCTTGCGCTTCTATGCTTCCGCCTGTTACGACGGTTGGAGCCTTTCTTCTGTCTCGCCAGTCTTCGCTGATGCCGCTTCAACTTGGCATCAAGACGCTTCGTATCCGGTTGTCTGATAATGCTTGTATCGCCCTCTGTGGAGACCATAGCAACCTGCCTGCAAATACGGTCATTGCCTACAGCGCCGCCGGTATCCTCTATTACAGGTGCCTCAATCTTGTAGCAGAGACAGCATACCCTTTGCCGGCGTTCTTCTTTACAGTGGCTTTGACGGGTATACCATCAGGGTACGGGTTGCCTCCCCGCCTGCGGAGCGCCAAATATCCCACTTTCGGGATATACAGCTTGCCATCCCGAACCCTTACGTTATCCGGGATCGTGAACGAAGGCGTACTACCACGTCTGGAATGGAATCTCGGTCTTCTCTTACCCTCCTTGAAGAATGCCTTCCATGCATCCGCCTGATATTTCAACATGTATCTAACTACAATGTGTATCTAACGACACCAAAGGAGTATTCAGGTAGCCACTTGACCGTGCGGCGCAGCGCCGTGAACCGCTTCCCCAGCGAGTAGAAGCGTACCGAGGGCGGCTTCTCTCCAGCCTCTTTCGCTTTCTTGTACGCCTCGCTCTGCTCTGCGAGGATGGCATTCCACACAAACCTACACGCACCCGCTAATCCAGCAAGTTGCTTGGCGTTACTCCGACTTCCGGGCAACAGCTTGTATGTGATATTGCGGTATGCACTAACCGTTTCGGGCATGGCACTATGGTACATGACTTCCTAATAGATGGAAAGTATATAGCATGTGTACCCACGTGTTGAGTTATTTGAAATAATTGCAGTCTTTTCGTGAAAAGCGGGAACCGATTATGAAAAACTGGCGAAAGCCATCCTGTCTGCACCACCAAAGCACAAAAGTAACTCCTACGAAAACGCGTGGCACTCAGCCATATAACTCCCCAATTTAGCCCGGTCCGTACTGCTGCACAGAGCCCAGATCATACATATAGTCTTTAGCTTTCAAGCTTGGTTCCTCGTCGGAAGACCATATTCACTGTCATCCCGAACACAAATTGACGTTAATCAGTAATTCCTATTGGCGCAACTCCGTTATTGTGCCAGCGAATGGGAGCTTTCTTACCGGCCTGCTCTGGTGCACATTAATGCACTGCACTCGATGCCGCTGCCTCCATTGGTACTTGGCCAATTTTGTTAATTGGCCTTACTTTCATTAGAAACTTAGGAGAACTGACCCATATGACACCGACTTTTACTTGGGAGCGCAAACAGGGAGTGCTCATCGCGAGGATATGCGGACGCATTGATAGCGTTGCCGCCTACGACTTTGAATTGTCAACCAACAAGAACGTAAGTGATGACGAAAAGCGGTTGATCTTTGATATGCAGGATGTCACATTCATCAGCAGCTCTGGTCTTAGAGTCTGTCTCTTGACTGCAAAACGGTTTAACCACCCGGGGATGGCGTTTGGGCTGTGCTCGCTTCCCCAGCTTGTTTCCGAGGTCATGGGGATCAGTGGTTTCGACCAAATCATCCCGATCTACCCAACCGAAGCATCCGCCTTTGGCGCGTTTCTGGGACAATCCGCAGGCGCGGTCCAGGAGCCACCACAAGATGAGGTCGCTGGCGAGTTGAGTACCGGTACGTCACCCGCCACGGAATTGCCGCCAGATGTCACTGATGTCCGCACTGCAGGCACAGGCGCGCCGGCCACGGCCACGGAAGAACCGCGCAACGAGCTTATGCATCAGTTGGAGATCAACTTGCGGATAAACTTTGGTACAATGAGGGACAGTATTGGCGACATTACCGCGTATTCTATTGAGAAATACGAATATTCCGAGGGTGTGACACTCTCACCGGCAGCCAAGACCAAAGCTAGTGATGAGGTTCATGCAGCACTTTGGTTAATCGCCGAACGCCTCAAGAAACACCGCCTGCAAGCCATATCAGACATGTTTGAGGCAGCTGAGGCTACACTAAAGGGGCATAGGTAGGATTGCACATGGCGTGCAGGGATCCCTGAGCGCACGGGTACTTCAGCGGGTACCGACCCCGTTTAAAGGCTCAGGATAACCCGGATACCGGTTCCTTAACCTTGAGCAGGAGCCGGCCAATAATGTCGTTCACTGTTACTCCTTCCGATTCTGCGTAAAAATTGGTCAGCACTCTGTGTCGTAGTACTGGGTGAGCCAACGCTCGGATATCCTCAATAGAAACGTTAAACCTTCCGCGGAAGGCTGCCCTAACCTTTCCGCCAAGGAGCAGATACTGCGTCGCACGCAGTCCCGCGCCCCAGCGCACCCAATTCTTAATGAAGTCTGGAGCCTGGTTCTGACCCGGACGCGTACTGCGCACAAGGTTTACCGCGTACTCTGCCACGTTACGGGGCACAAATACCTGCCGAACCATCTGCTGGTACTTCAGAATGTCCTTCCCCGTTAGGATCGTGTTCAGATTCGCATGGTCTTGTGAAGTCGTTTCCATCGCCACGGTAAGCTCATCCTCCGGTGAGAGGTATTCTATGACAATATTGAACATGAACCTATCAAGCTGGGCCTCCGGAAGAGGATAGGTCCCTTCCAGTTCGATAGGATTCTGGGTCGCAAGCACAAAGAACGGCTTTTCAAGTGCAAACCTGTTTCCTCCCGCCGTTACCTGGTATTCCTGCATCGCCTCTAACAGCGCTGCCTGCGTTTTAGGCGGCGTGCGATTAATCTCGTCTGCAAGAATTACGTTTGCGAACACGGGGCCTTTGATAAACGTGATTTCTCGCCGTCCTGTTGAACGATTCTCCTCCAGCATATCTATGCCCGTAATATCTGCAGGCATCAAGTCCGGTGTGAACTGAATGCGGCGATATCTTAAATCTAGCACTTCTCCAAGTGACCGGATGAGAAGAGTCTTGGCCAGTCCTGGCACACCGGTAAGAAGACAATGGCCTCCCGCAAAAAGTGCCATGAGCACCTGGTCCAGCACCTCGTCTTGCCCGAGAATTCTGCGCCTTATTTCGGCAACGATCTTCTCTTTGCCGTCCCTCAACTGCCTAAGCATGTCCTGCCCTACCGTGGAATCCATATGTCGTGGTGTTCTCTTCTACTGGGGACAAATCTGTCAATTAGTGTGTCAGTGCGTAGATCACGAAGTTGATTCCCATTTGAAAGCTGACGGTTGACGCATTCTCAAAGTCAATGTTCGGATACTCCCAGCCATCGCCAATATCCTGATTATGATTTGCCAGCGCCATCAGGCGGCCTTCACCATCAAAGTATCCATAATACTGGTCTGCCTCTCTGGAGCCTTGAAAACCTCGTACTAGCGATGGCGCCGCCACCGGATCAATGTCAAAGTAAATGGACCAGACGGGGTGCTCTGAATCCAGCAGCTGCGGTTCTTTGCCGGGTAAAACCGCCTGCATCTGTTCGTACAGATGCATCCACTCGTATTCTCCTCTGAAGTCATCAAACAGGATGAATCCTCCGCGCTCCAAATATGCGTTCAGGTTCTCTACATCCTCTGGCGTTGGATTCCAGTACCCGGGCTCGCAAAGGTAAATGACCGGATACTCAAAAATGCGGTCGTCGCTAAGCTCCAGAACGACGTACGGCGCTTCCACATGTATGGATGTAGTACGCTCCAGGGCGATGTAAAAATTCTCTTCTGCAGTCGGAAAATCATGCGCCCATGCTTCCCCGCCGAAAAAGCGCCCGCCGCCCGCCTGCGTATCATATCGAATCCGAACAAAGCGCAGACCGTAGTCTGCCTGCCCATACACCTCTCCCATGGATTGCATGCACAGAAAAGCGAAGACGCAAGCGTATAGGGTTTGTGGGCCGCATCGTGTCATTCCGCGCTCTCAACACATAAGAGCAGGAGCCGCTGTGCATCCCTGTAGCCGGGTGCGATTTCCAACGCCTGGAGCACCGCACGCTTAGCTGCAACCCTATCCCCCGCGTTGTACATCGCTCTTGCTAGCCTGTAATAGATTGTCGCACGATCAACGGGATTAAGGGCCAACACCGCCCTAAGTGCCATCGCGGCCCGGTCAAACTGTCCTGCAACCTCATATAGCTCAGCCAAGCTGAGCAAGGCTTCCATATCGTATGGTTCGGTTTTCCTGCTGCGTTCCAAGAGTGTAATAGCGCGGCGAACATCTCCGCGATCTCCATAGAGTGCTGCCAACTGCCTGGCCTCTTCAGCGCCGTACTCTGTTACCATCAGGTATTGCTCTAGGATTTCCATCAGTGCGGTGTTGTTACCTGTGGTCCTGTAGATCTCGGCCAAGCCGTTGTATGCGTTGTCGGGACCTACGTAAGAAGGATACATATCCAATGCACGCCGCAACGATTCTTCCGCCACGTTAAGCCGGCCTTCGGTCAGCGCAGCATGCCCCTGCTCCAGCTCTCGCACCAAGGGGCTCTGCATCCGTCCCGTTATTTCTTCGGCGAAGGGGTCGGGAAGTAGCTGAAGAACTGGGCCCAGCGAGTCCAGCCTTACCTGCAGAGATCGCCTGAACGCCGCATCAAGATCCTTCCTTGACATTCCCGTTGACTGGCGCAGCGCCGTCTCTTCGTCAATGCCCTGGGCCATATATTGCAGAAGGCTAACGATAGCGCCGAAGCCATGTTGTGCCACCAGGAAGCTCACCAGCTCGGAAGCATGGTAATAGCTTAAAAGGACCTGCCCGGGAAACTCCGGGCGCGTAAACCCACGGTCCATCTGTACCAGTGCATGCAACCTATCCTGTTCGAATGCCTGAAGGAGTGCTGGTTCGAGCTTCCGTTTCCAGGCCTCGTTGGCTTGGGTTTCTTCATAGACAGACAATCCTTCGGTCAGCCATCGCGGCACGTGATGCCGCGAAACACCTATTGCCATCGTATGGGCTATTTCATGCCAGAGCGTTCGGGCCCAGTTGAAAACCTGCTGCTGCCCGCGTGGTGTGTTCAGTGCTACGGTGTTGCCAAAGCTAACCCCTAATAGTCCGATATGGGGTATCCCAGCCACCCTTACCGCGAAGTCATCCGGATCGTTGTATACCTCAATGCGAATTTTGCCCGGCCACCGGTACGGATACCTACTTCGCAGGGAGGCGATAGCTTTTTCCGCTTCTTCCAGCATTATCGGCCCCAGAACATCACTTTCATCCCCGTGAATGAGCAGGCGGACATTTGCGCTTTCCAACTCTACGAATTCATCGTAGGCATCCAGCAGGCTTAGTGTATTGGATACAAAAAGATTGAATGCATCCCGTTCGTAGCTGCGCTCGAAGTAGGCGCGTGCCTCGATTCGCTTGCCCAGCCGAAGCAAGCCTGTACCTAGTGTGGCGTTTATAGCAGCGTCATCCGGATCGCGTAGTACGCCTTTCTGTGCAAATACTGCGGCGGCGGGATACCTGAAACGCAGAGCCAGGTCTTCGCTGACAATGCGGTAAAAATCTGCACCCTCCGAATCCACCTGCTCTGCCCTCTGCTCCAGAACGGACACCGCCGCAGAATCTCCTTCAAGGTACCGGATCGCCCCAAGGCGGGAAAGCGCGGGCATGAAAGACGGATTTGTCGTAAGGGCCTGCTCCAAAAGGGCTGCGGCGTCTGAGTAGTTGCCATCAAGCATATCAAGCTGCGCTTGGTTCGTGAGCGCACTTGGGTAATCGGGGGCCAGCTCCAGTGCTTGCCGCACAAGGTCCTCTTTCTGCGCGAATCCATTCGATACGCTGGCCAACCCTGTATACAACTCCGGGCGGTGCGGATTAATGGCAATCGCCTCCTGGTATAACTTCCGGGCGAAGGCATCGTCATACGTTCGGCGGAACAACTGTGCTCGCCAGAGCAGCAGTTGAACATTGGTGGCGTCTAGTTCAAGAGCGATTCGGAGGGCTTCATTGGCGTCGTGAAACTCCTCCAGCATCGCTGATGCCCGTCCTGCGATCCCCAAGTCTATTGCTTTAATGAACAGCCCCTGTCTGTACCGGTTATGCAGCACAGTACAGATCCCGCGCGCTTGCCCGGCCATGCCTGTATCAAGGTACAGCTCGGCCAGTGCGAGCCCTGCCCTCCAGTAGTCGCGCTTTACCGTAATGGCCCCACGATACGCCGCTTCCGCCTCCGCAAGCTGTCCCGCCTCGGTAAGCAACCGCCCGCGGGCGTACATTACAAACGGATTCTCCGGCCAGCGCTCCAGCAGCGCTCCGGACCGCTCAAGCCCCGCCTTAATATCGCCAGCCTGAAGGAATGTCTCAATGTAACCTTCAACAGCCTCGCCGGACGGCATGGCCGATTCGTACAGCTCCCGGGCATCACCATAGGATCCCCTGTTGATCAGCTCGGCGGCACCATCTTGGCCGTGTAGGGCAGGCGGTACCAGGACAACAAGAGCCAGAAGACCTGTGCTGACGAGCCTCAGCCAGCAGAATGGTTGGCTACACACCCGTGTCAGTGGACAGCATCTCCAGCATACGCTTGCGCTTCTGCCGAAAAGCTTCCACGCTTGTATCGTACCGATCAAACTGGTATACCACGCGGCGGGACATTTCTGCGGCCTCTTCCGGATACAGCTTCTCCAGCTTCATCAGCAACTCATAGTCGACTATGCCGTCCCGCATGGCCTCAAGGCGGATGGAACTCTGCAGTTTACCCGGTCCGGGATACACGATCCAAGCATCGCCGCCCGGCAGCACGTTACCTGATTCTGTAATGATTCCCGTGGTTTCATCAAAGGGGGCATCACGCCAGAAGTTGTAGCCCCAATGAAGATATCCCGGGATGCGGTACTTATAGTTGATCCAGTGGAGTATGCGCGTCTTTATCAGGGGCAGTTCCACAAACCGATTGGCGTATTCTCCCTGCGGGGCAAGGCAAGTGTAGAACCATACCTCTTGGCCTTCCTGCATACGCTCCGTATAAAAGTCAAAGTCTTGATCAAGATAATCCAGCTGCGGCACCCAGACATCAATACTCCCTACGAGGTCACGGTTATGGACTGCCTCAATCACAGCAAGCTCTGGTGCCCATCTGTGGACGAAGTCAGCAATCTCCGCGTAGGAGGCTGCATTCGCTTCAATGGGTTCATCCGCGAGGTGCTGCAGGTACGAATCTAGCCACCCTTGACGACGAAGATGCTTCACCAAGGCCGGCAGAAACGTACTGTAAAAGGTGCGCGCCCGGTCGTCTGTGATCGGAACGCGCACAAAATCATTTTCCTCGTCATCCAATGCTGGTACATGCACTACAAACGGAGTCGACCATGTGCTTTCGCGGTGGCCGATGTGGCCGCCCTCAATGCGGCCTATCACGCCCTCCTCCTCGAAAATGCGTACCATTTGGTCGAAGCGCGAAAAATCAATCTCCAGCTCGTCTCCCGCACGCGCATACTGCGCCAACCGGAGCGGCGAAATCAGCGCCACATTCTGATGATACTCTGCCATTTGCGCGGCAATTACCCGGACGAGTTCCCAGTATCGCTCGGTATAGGGCTCTACGGGTACACGGTCGTTCATCTGACCGAGCCTTTGTGGAGAAAGGGAAAACCAGTTGGTAACCCATAGGCTTGTAGTATCCACCTGCGCATTATGGACCCTTACGGCGTATGGTTCCTCCCTCGAAAATTGGCGGTTACCCAGACTACCCTTGATTACTAATGTACCGGAGTACATGCCGGGACCGGCTTCAACAGGAACCCTCACAGTTACCCATACTGGCTGCGACTGATTTGCTTTGATGTCAATAGATGCTACTTCAAGGATGGGATCCGGGTAATAGCCGGATGGCGGACGCAATCTGTCACGCGATGGCGTTGGTGTAGACCGGCTAACGCGTACGTATCCTACAAATCCCGTCTTAGGGGCGGGTAACGCATCTCCTGCTGATGTCTCTAGAGCGTTGGCCTCAACCTGCAGATCGAAAATTGGCATGTCAGCCCGTACCGCGAATTGAAAGGAGGCGTGTTCCCCGCGTGCTGCATCGGTCACCGCCTCATGCGACGGAAACACGGATGTCTCGCGGAGGACTTTCACCAGAGGGTCCACCGACGTGACCATTACTTGCTCATGTACGGCTCTTGGGTCGGTTGGGCTGAAACAAGCTGCGACACCGGTCAGGATTAAGGCCAAAACAACGCTGGTACGCCGTCCAGCTACAGCTTTGTAATCCATGGAATTGTACATATACATCAGGGTAAGGGCACCGTTCTGGCAAGCGTTGGTGTCTATCAGAGAGTTAGCGCTGGATTATTGGTCACTGGCATGGCGTTCTTCTATCGCTGCCAAGCCCTCGTCAATAGAATCACGCGCCATCCAGCGCCCTTTTACCATCACGCCTGCGAGTTTGCGCAGGTTAGTAATGTTTTCCAGCGGGTTCTCTTCCAAGAGTAGCAGATCCGCACGACTTCCCTTCGTAATGGTACCAAACTGGTCTTCGCCGGCGAAATACTCCCCTACGTTCTTCGTGCCGGATTCCAGGATCGCGTGCGGTGACATGCCTGCGTCCACCATCCTGACTAGTTCCCGATGTAGCGAGAAGCCGGGAACACTGAAAACCTGAGGCGCATCCGTCCCGAACAGGATTTCTACATCGGCCTCGTACATAGCCTGTAGCACATGCATACGTACATCAATGTGGCGAACACTGGCGTTGAGATCAAACCCAGCATTTTCGCGCTGCCTCTCAGACCGAGCAATCCATCTTTCCACGATATCGGGCGGCATGTACCGGATTTCGTCATATGCCTTCAGGTCCTCGGTTGCGATGGTTCCCCGCAATACTTCCCACAGCGCCATGGTAGGTATCACACATGCCCCGGCCTCCTTTGTTAGCTCCAGGATACTCTCTAGTGCAGCCTCGTTGATAGTGCCTGGTTCAACAGACCGCAGATACTCAACAAATCCATCCAAATGGTCAAACGAGTCCTGGCCTGCTGCGATGGCATGTCTTATGCCTACTTCCGCTGGCACATGTCCTGCGAACCGGATTCCTGCTTCACGGGCAGTTCGGGCCATTGCGTCGTACTCTTCCAATGACAATCCGGGAAGCACTTTCAGTAAGTGCCAGCCTTCTTGCGCCTGCTGCTGTGTTCGTGCAATGGCATCCTCCGGGGAATGGATGGAGCCGCCACTAAAGGCCGGGCCAGCTAAGTACAGGTTTGGTCCAATCAATTCGCCAGACTCCACGCGCTGCCGAAGAGCAAGCTGGCCTTGCGCACCTTGCATTCCGCGTACGGTGGTGATGCCGTTGGCCACAAAGAGAAAAAGCACATCCTCAGTGAACTGCGGCTGTTGGTCTGGAGGCGGGATGTGTCCGTGCATTTCCGCCATCCCCGGGACCAGATATTTTCCCGTCGCGTCCATCTGCTGAATGTCGTCGGAAAGGTTCATTGAGTCCGATGGGCCGATCTCCACTATACGATCTCCCCGGATGATCACGGTATGCTCCGAGAGGATCCCTTCTGCATCCATTGGCACGACGGTAGCGTTAACGAACGCCATATCTTGGCCACCTGCTGTTTGTAGAATCAGCGGTAAGACGAAAAGGAAACAAAGTGCGCGTTGCATGGCTCTTGCTCTTGTCAGATTATTGATGAACGGAATGTAGTGTGGTCACAGCAACCACCGCTGCTTTGACAAAGTAACTAGTGCTGCCTTTAGCTGGATCCTCCATGAAGATTGCTCTTGCACAAACAAATCCTATCGTCGGTGACCTCTGCGGTAACTGCGATAAGATTGTAACGATGGCAAGAACGGCTCGTTCTCGTGGTGCCGACCTTGTGATATTCCCGGAACTTAGTATTGAAGGGTATCCTCCGCAGGACCTACTTGAGAATAACACATTCGTTGCGGACGCGCAGAAGGCCCGCCGCCAAGTAGCCTTACGCCTTCCAAAGTGTATCGGTATCATCATTGGCGGGATAGCCGTCAACCGGGCAATTCCGGGGAAGCCGCTATTCAATGCCGCGTTTCTTTATGAAGGAGAACGCGAAGTTTGCTGCGTCCATAAGACCCTGCTGCCAACGTATGATGTGTTTGACGAGCGTAGGTACTTCGAACCCGGCAAGGCGAGGCAGGTTATTGAATGGAAAGGGGCCCGACTAGCCCTGCATATCTGTGAGGATCTTTGGTTCGATTACATGCGAGGCCTATACGGTGTAAACCCTCTGGAGGATCTTGGCCTTCAGGATCCTACCCTGTTTATCAACATCTGTGCATCTCCATTTACGATAGGGAAGCGGTTGGAGCGCGAAGCTCTGGCATCCGCCGCTAGTCGTAAATACCATGTGCCCTATGCAATGGTCAACCAGGTGGGCGCAAATACGGAGCTGGTTTTTGACGGTAGCAGCTTCGGATGTGCTGCCAACGGAACGGTTACACATCGAGCGGCCGCTTTCGAAGAAGCGCTCACCTTCTGGAACCCGTTCGCTTCTTCTGTACGTGCGGAGGATGAATACCCCTCAATTGCCCTGTTGCACGATGCACTTGTGCTCGGCATTAGAGATTATGTTCAAAAGTCCGGCATTTTCTCCAAGGCCCTCATCGGCTTGTCGGGAGGAATTGACTCGGCGGTAACCTGCTGCCTTGCAGTGAAGGCGTTGGGACCGACAAACGTTGTTGGTCTGACCATGCCCTCTGCCATTTCTTCGGAGGCCTCTGTGCGGGATTCAGCCACCCTTGCCCGCAACTTGGGGATCACGTTTCACGAAATCCCCATCGCCTCCATCGTGTCATCGTTCAGTGACGCCCTCGCCACGATGTTTGCTGGCCGGTCGGAGGATGTAACCGAGGAGAACCTGCAGGCCCGCAGTCGGGGCACGCTTCTTATGGCGCTTTCGAACAAGTTTGGTTATCTGCTATTGGCGACCGGCAATAAGAGCGAAATGGCTGTAGGGTATGCGACCTTGTATGGCGATATGAACGGTGGGTTGGCGGTATTGGGAGATGTGCTCAAGACCCAGGTGTACGACCTTGCCCGGCATATCAATGAGCGATGTGCTCCGCATGCCCCGATCCCGGATTATACTATAAGCCGTGCTCCCTCGGCTGAGCTTCGACCCGACCAGACGGACCAGGATTCATTGCCTCTATACCCGCTCCTTGATGGCATTCTCAAACGTTACGTGGAACAACGACAGAGTGTTGAGGAGATTGCAGCGGTCTTGGGCGCGGACGATGGTGTAGTCAGAGATATAGTTAACCGTGTAGACCGAAACGAGTACAAGCGCAAACAGGCTCCACCTATTCTGCGGGTGACGACCAAGGCTTTTGGCCACGGGCGCAGGATTCCCATCGTGAGGCGCTAGCAGCATACTACGTACAGCCGCCTACCGCTGGCTGCAACGAGGCCGGAGCGCTGCCGCCGTTGGTAGAGGACCGAAGGCAGGTGATGGGGTGTTCACCGCACGCAGAACGATTACGCAAGGGGCTCAAAGCGGCATGTTGGACCTCCCCGGGTGGAAATCCGGTCGTGCTGCATTGATAGTCTCTGGCTATTAAGGGGAGTTATATGGCTGAGTGCCACGCGGTTTCGCAGGAATTACTTTTTGTGCTTTGGTGGTGCAGACTGGATGGCTTTTGCCAGTTTTTCATAATCGGTTCCCGCTTTTCACGAAAAACTGCAATTATTTCAAATACCTCAATACGTGGATATTCATGCTATATAGTGTTTGCCAGAAAAAGGTAGGAGGGCTGAAAAACGGCGAAACAAGGCCGTTTGATACTCGTTCTATCCACCTGTAAGCGTTACGGTTACAGATGGATATGAGCCATACCGTATTTGCACATTGCAGATTATTCAGCCAGCGTGTCTCTAACGAATGTTTGGCCAAATCCTTCTGTTTCGGGCGTTTTCATCGATATAAGGCCCCTTGGGGCCGATTATTCATACGATTAATACCATGCGGATTGTAGAGGATACACAGTTTAAGCTCGGGCAGGTCCCCATTGAAGAGATGACCTTCCACCCCAAAGACCGGGACGATATACCGGCAGTGCTAAAAGGTCTGCAGCACCTGTATTGCGACCCAACGGCTCGGCAGAAGATCTTTGAGATCCTGGAGAAGCAGTTGCTTCCGAATATTGATTTGCAGCGTGGTCGTCCGGGGATGGCACTTTGGCGCGTCTTTGTCTTGGGGGTATTGAAGCAGGCCCTCAACTGCGACTTTGATCGTTTGAGGAGCCTGGCCGCCAATCATTTGGAGGTGCGCCAGATGCTGGGGCATACGAATTTCTGGGACGAGCCTGTCTATCAGCTGCAGACCGTTATTGATAAAGTGAGCCTGCTAACAGCGGACATCCTGAAGCAGATCAACGATGCGGTGGTGGCTTGCGGTCACCGATTGGTAGAACAGGAGCCAGAGGAGCCGCTTCTTTGCCGGGTTGATTCGGCGGTGGCCAAAGCGAATGTGGAGTGGCCTACGGATGTTCGTTTGTTGTGGGAATCGATGCGGTGTCTGATTCGGGAGTTGCATTGCGCATGTGAGGCGCACAGCCTTGCGGGCTGGCGCAAGGCTGTGTACTGGAGTCGTACCTTGAAGAAGGCCTTCAACCGGGTGCGTACGCACCGTCAGTGGCGTGATGAGTCGAAGGTGAGAAAGTATGTGAAGATGTGTCGTGTTCTGATTGAGCGTGCGGAGAGCAGTGTCAGCGTGTTGAAGGAGAAAGACGCGGATCTTGAGGAGGTGTTGCGGTACTTGGCAGATGCACAAAGGCAGATAGATCAAGTAGATAGGCGTCTATTGAAGGGGGAGGTGATTCCGCATGATGAGAAGGTATTTTCGATACATGAGCCGCATACTCGTTGGATCACCAAGGGGAAGGCGGGGGTGATTGCGGAGTTGGGTCTGCCGGTATGCGTGCTGGAGGATCAGCATCAGTTGATATTGTGGCATCAGATACTGCACGAAGGGGTGGATTCGGATATGATTGTGGGGTTTATGAAGGAAGCGAAGGATCGGTATCCGGCGATCACATCGTGCAGCATGGATAAGGGGTACTCATCGGTAAAGAACCGTAAGGCGCTGGAGCCGGTGTTGGACACGGTGATCATGCCGAAGAGGGGTAAGTTGAGCAAAGCGGACAAGGAGAGGGAATCCGATCCGAAGTTTGTGGAGGGTCGTCGTCAGCATCCGGCAGTGGAGTCGGCGATCAACAATTTGAATCATCGGGGCCTGGGTTTGATACGGACCCGTGGCAAGGAAGGCTTTGTTCGAACGGTGGCGCTGGTAGTGGTAGCGGCAAATGTGCACCGTATCGGACAGATAGTGAAGCGGAGCGAGGAGCGACGAAGGCGGTGCGAGCAGGCCCGCAAGCGCGCGGCGTAGGTACTCGCGCGAGCGTCTTCAGCACAGAATCAAGGTAGCCTGCAAGGGCGAGAGGCCAACGTATGTTCATGCCCCGCTGATGGACGACAAAAACACGTCTGATCAACGTCAAAACCCTAGGATTGCCGACGTGAGCGGACAAAGTCGGCACCGTTACCGTCGAAAAATCCTTGCTGACTTGTCATTCCGATCCCCAATTCGAATTCCAGCCCCCCACTCAGCCAAGAGTCGCTCGCAAGACCATACTTTTCTGGCAAACACTATATAATTCCCCTTGCAAAAGGCTCCTTCGAATCGTACCCTAGAAGGCTACATTTGAGCAGGGTGTGAAGGAGCAGGATATGAAGTTGACAGTGCCGCCATCAATCAGACTCACATCCAAAGCCGCGTTTGATTGTTGGACCACGCATGTTGTCTTTAGATGTGTGGTGATGCTATTGGGTCTGCTGAATGCTCTCGGAATAATTCAGTCCGCGCAGGGCCAGGATGCGGCGGAATCGCGATTTGCTGCTCCGACTGCTGAGATTGAGATAAGCACCGGATCTGAACCGGAAGGAGTAGTCCCACGCTCCCTGTCGTCCGAGATGGCAAGCGTGGAAGCTTCTCCGCAGATCCCCGAGTGCGTATACCCAGGCAGTAGAATTTGGTTACATCTTAGCGAGGGAGATTCCTGTACCAGCAGTTATCAATGCGGAGCGCGCACTATACCCGGGCCGTATGCATATATCCATCACGTTGACTATACAGCCGAGCGAGGGAAAGATGTGCTGATAACTGGGCCAGATAGTGTCCGTATTCAGGAAGGAGGTAGAGTGACTGAGTATTTAACAGATAAATACGAAGCCATCCCGGACGGTATACCCGAAGGAGATGAGGAAATGTTGTGCTACTGCAGCGGTGACCGAGACGGACCGGGAGGTTGGCGTGGGCATCGTGTTCAGATTAAGGATGTGGACGGGTGGACTGTAAGCGATGCGACTGCCAATGAGAGTCATGGAAATATGACATTCCTGTTGGAGTTCCCGCAACCGGTAGTGCGAGACCTGACTGTTAAATACTCCACGAAGGATGGTACAGCAAAAGGTGGAACGGATTACACACGTACGATTGGAGCGGTCACCGTCAGGAAGGGTCAGATGAGTGCTTACATCGGGGTGCCATTGGTCAAGGATCAGATTCCAGAAGGCACTGAAACGTTTGAACTGCTTACAATCTCGGATCAGTTTTCTGGCATCCCGGAGCAAAAGGCCACGGGCACTATCGTTGAAGGATCTCATTTCATAATTGAGCCATCTCCACTGTTTGTAGATGAAGGAGGGCAGAACACATACACCATAGCTTTGGGAGAGCAACCCGGCGGTGATGTTACGGTGGCGATAACGGGGCATGCCGGGACGGACTTGGCACTTGACAATACAAGTCTGACGTTCACGCCCACGAATTGGGATCAACGGCAAACAGTGACCGTGACGGCAGGAGAAGATACCGACGAGATTGACGACAGGGAGACGCTCATACACACCGCAACCGCACCAGGAGGAGTTTTTGACGGGGTAGCGGAGAGTCTATGGGTGACGATAACAGACAAGTATGCGCTAAGGCTTATAGTTACACCTAACCATCTGGATTTGGTGGAAGGGGGTTCTGGACAAGCCTTTGAGGTAAAGCTGGGCTCGTCACCATCAGTGGGGAATGGCGTGACAGTAGCGGTGAATGCTGGACCGCAGCTGAATGGAAAAGTATCGTTGTCCGAGCCACATTTGACGTTCACATCTACAGACTGGAGCACCGATCAATCGGTAACGGTGACAGCGGAGAGCGATGCGGATGCAGCAGACGAAGCAGGGACACTGGAACTGTTGGCAAGTGGAGGCGGGTATGATGGTCAGAACGGTAGTGTATCTGTTGCCGTTGATGACGATGAGACTGCGGGATTGGTAGTGGCTCCCAGATTACTATACTTGGAGGAAGGAGATTCGGGCAAGGTCGTCAAAGTGAAACTCGCCACGCCTCCTGCCCGGGGACATGTCAGGGTGGATATGAATATTCATGTTCGAAGTGGGATGGTTGCGAAAGTGTCATTGTCCAAGTCTAGCTTGACGTTCACATCTTCAGACTGGAGCACATATCAATCGGTAACAGTGACGGCGAAGGACGATGAGGATGCAGAGGACGAAGGAACGACCTTAATTTTGCGGGCATCTGGAGGCGAATATCAAGATGCGTGGAGTCTTGTGCCTATTGCCGTTGATGACGATGAGACTGCGCAATTGATAGTGGCTCCGACAACGCTAAGCTTGGTGGAAGGAGGTTCGGGCAAGGGGTTTTCAGTAAGATTGGATTCGGCTCCTGTGGGGAATGACGTGACGGTGCAGGTGAGCATTCCATCGGTGCTGGATGGAAAGGTGTCGTTGACCGTGCCACACTTGACATTCACATCTTCCAATTGGAGCGTAGACCAAGAGGTAGAGGTTACGGCGTGGGACGATGGGGATATAGACGACGAAGCAGGGACATTGGATCTGTCGGCAAGCGGGGGCGGGTATGACGGCCAGACGGGTAATGTTGCTGTTACCGTTGATGACGACGATACAGTGCAATTGGTAGTGGCTCCGACAACGCTAAGCTTGGTGGAAGGAGGTTCGGGCAAGGGGTTTTCAGTAAGATTGGGTTCGGCTCCTGTGGGGAATGACGTGATGGTGCAGGTGAGCATTCCATCGGTGCTGGATGGAAAGGTGTCGTTGACCGTGCCACACTTGACATTCACATCTTCCAATTGGAGCGTAGACCAAGAGGTAGAGGTTACGGCGTGGGACGATGGGGATATAGACGACGAAGCAGGGACATTGGATCTGTCGGCAAGCGGGGGCGGGTATGACGGCCAGACGGGTAATGTTGCTGTTACCGTTGATGACGACGATACAGTGCAATTGGTAGTGGCTCCGACAACGCTAAGCTTGGTGGAGGGAGGTTCGGGCAAGGGGTTTTCAGTAAGATTGGGTTCGGCTCCTGTGGGGAATGACGTGACGGTGCAGGTGAGCATTCCATCGGTGCTGGATGGAAAGGTGTCGTTGACCGTGCCACACTTGACATTCACATCTTCCAATTGGAGCGTAGACCAAGAGGTAGAGGTTACGGCGAAGGATGATGGGGATATAGACGACGAAGCAGGGACATTGGATCTGTCGGCAAGCGGGGGCGGGTATGACGGCCAGACGGGTAATGTTGCTGTTACCGTTGATGACGACGATACAGTGCAATTGGTAGTGGCTCCGACAACGCTAAGCTTGGTGGAGGGAGGTTCGGGCAAGGGGTTTTCAGTAAGATTGGGTTCGGCTCCTGTGGGGAATGACGTGATGGTGCAGGTGAGCATTCCATCGGTGCTGGATGGAAAGGTGTCGTTGACCGTGCGACACTTGACATTTACATCTTCCAATTGGAGCACCGATCAATCAGTAACCGTGACGGCGGTGGACGATGGGGATGCCGACGACGAAGCAGGGACATTGGATCTGTCGGCAAGCGGGGGCGGGTATGATGGCCAGACGGGTAATGTGGCTATCACTGTTGATGACGACGATACAGTGCAATTGGTAGTGGCTCCGACAACCCTAAGCTTGGTGGAGGGAGGTTCGGGCAAGGGGTTTTCAGTAAGATTGGGTTCGGCTCCTGTGGGGAATGACGTGACGGTGCAGGTGAGCATTCCATCGGTGCTGGATGGAAAGGTGTCGTTGACCGTGCGACACTTGACATTTACATCTTCCAATTGGAGCACCGATCAATCAGTAACCGTGACGGCGGTGGACGATGGGGATGCCGACGACGAAGCAGGGACATTGGATCTGTCGGCAAGCGGGGGCGGGTATGATGGCCAGGCGGGTAATGTGGCTATCACTGTTGATGACGACGATACAGTGCAATTGGTAGTGGCTCCGTTGACGGTGAGCTTGGTGGAAGGGGGTACCGGAAAGGAGTTTAAAGTAAAGCTGGGCACATCTCCTCCAGTGGGGGGAGATGTGATGGTGGCGGTGAGCATCCCACTAGGACTGGCCGGAAAGGTATCGTTGACCGTGCCACACCTGAAATTCACATCTTCCAATTGGAGCACCGATCAATTAGTAACCGTGACGGCGGAGAACGATGCGGATGCAGACGGCGAAGCAGGGACTTTAGGACTTGCGGCAAGTGGAGGCGGGTATGATGGCATAAATGGGAGAGTGTCGGTGGATGTAACAGACAACGACACACCGGGCTTGGTGTTGAGCAAGCCAAGCCTGACGATTCAAGAAGGGGGTTCCCGTGATTACACGGTGAGGCTTGCCACGCAGCCGACGGAAACGGTCGTAATTTCAGTCACGACCCATGAGGGGGCGAGCTTAACGCTGAGCCCTTCCAGGCTGACCTTCACGGGTTCTACCTGGGATACAGCGCAGACTGTTACCGTAACAGCGCCCGACGATGACGATGCTACCAACGAGTCGGTGATACTTGCCCACGCGGCTTCGGGCGGGGACTACGGATCGGTGAGCAAGGATTTGCCTGTGATGGTGACAGACGACGATACGCCGAGGTTACGTATTGAGCCGACAGTGTTAACCGTGCTTGAGGGGAGATCGGACACATACCGTGTGAGACTGGAGACCAAACCGACCGGCACGGTTATGGTGAGTGTTAAGAGCAACAATAGCGACGTAACGACGAGTGCTACTTCCCTGACGTTCACTTCCAGGGATTGGGCTACGGAACAGACGGTAACGGTGAGTATGGCGGAAGATGCAGACACGGATGACGACAATGCTGTGCTTATGCACACTGCATCGGGAGGGGATTATGATTCAGTGATAGGGGCTGTAACGGTGACGGTCAAGGACAATGATCCGGTGGCAGGGTTGGTAGTATCGCCCGTCTACCTAACGATGACAGAGGGGACAGAAGAGAACTTTACGGTACGGCTGCTAACCGAGCCGACGCAGACAGTGGATGTCCTAACTTCGCCATCCAGTCAGGGGAAAACGCTGAGTTCCGTCTCCAATTCTCCCGTTTTTCCCTCCTAATAGGGCTATTTCGGCTAAATTCGGCGTTTTTCGACCTTTTTTAGCCGACTTTTTCGGAAAAGGTAATGTAGTGCCATAGAGGTGTGAACGGGAACCTCCCCCCAACCACCCCGGTACCTTACCCTGTACCTATTCCACACCCCGATCATGTTTATCCGAAACCGACCCTACAAACGTAAAGACGGTAAGAAATGCAACAGCTTTGCCCTCATCGAATCCTATCGCAAAGACGGTACCTCCAAACACCGTACCCTCCTTAATCTCGGCCCGAACTTCAACATCCCCCGCAGTCTGTGGGGGGAACTGACCCATTGCGTTACTGCCCGACTCAAAGGGAAAGCTATCCTCCCTTTCCAGAATGATGAAGCCTTTCTCAATGCGGTAGACGACATCGTTGCACATCTCGAAAGCAAGGGCTACGACATCCATCGCACATCCCATCAGCAACACCTCATTGATCCAGAGAAAACAACCCATCCCGATTCCCGGACCGTCGGCGGAGAACGACTGATCCTTCAGACATTGGAACAGCTCGGACTGGCTGTACTGCTACGTTCGCTCAACTTCTGCGAGAAACACGTCAAGCTCTGCTGTGCGCTGATCGTCGGACGTATGCTCCACCCGGGCAGTGAACGAGAAACGCATAAATGGCTGTGTAAAACCTCCAGTGTTCTGCAGCTTCTGGATTTGGAACCCCCGAGTCTCAACACCCTCTATCGTTGCACGGATCTGATCCATAAGCATATGGATCAGATCCTGGAGAAACTCTTTGGCATTACCAAAGCGGTATTGCAGTTTGAAGAAACGATCGTCTTTTATGATTTAACCAATACCTATTACCACGGCAAGAAGAAAGGGAAGTTGTTGTCGCATGGGCGCAGCAAGCAGAAGCGCAGTGATTGTCCATTGGTTACGCTGGCGCTCACCCTGGATGGTTCGGGGTTCCCCCGCAATGTGCAGATCCTGCCGGGCAATGCAGGGGAACCGGCAACGCTCAAAGAGGCGCTTGAGAAACTAAACGGCGCTACGCCCACAGTGATTATGGACTCCGGCATTGCGACGGAGCAGAATCTGCAGTACCTGAAAGAACAGGGACTGAACTGGATCACCGTGGAGCGTTCCAAAGCCCCTCCAGTCCCCGAAAACAAGCCGGATCAACAGTTTACGACCGCCGGGGGAGTCAAGATCAAAGCCTGGAAGATCACCAAAAAGGAAAAAGATGTTGAAGATGTTGAAGACGAAAAAGACGTTGAAGATAATGCGGAACTACGCGTGTTTGTGCACAGTGAGGCTAAGCAGGCGAAGGAGGATCAGATCCTTGAAACCCAATGCAAGAAGTTTGTGAAGGCGCTCACTACACTACATGAGGGACTCTCGAAACCCGGGTACTTGAAGAACTATGAAAAGGTCACGATAAAGGTTGGTCGTCTGAAGGAAAAGTACAAGAAGGTCTCACACCTGTATGAGGTAGAGGTCAGCAAAAAGGAGGGCACCAAGCATGCAGAATCCGTTACGGTAGCCCGGCGTGCTTCGCATGCGCGTCGCACCCAGGCCAGCGGAGGGTATGTGCTTCGGACCAGTCATACCGGATGGTCGGTGGAAAAGGTTGCACGAACCTACTGGCGACTTACAGAGATTGAGCGCACATTCAGAGTCATGAAATCGGACCTCGGTCTACGGCCCATCTACCACAGCAGAGATGACCGCATTGAAGGGCATCTGTTCATCACGGTACTGGCTTATCATGCTGCCCATCTGGTTCGCACCAGACTCAAGGAACACGGGATTCATGATAGTTGGGCGACGATCCGAGACAAGTTGAACAGGATTCGTCGGATTACGACCAAGATGGTTAAGAACCAATATCGGTACCTGATCACGGAGGTGGATCAGGATCTGCCTCCGAGTATGGTACAGTTCTTTGCGGTACTGGGATACGTGTATGATCCGGATGCGACCCGCACCGTGACCGAGCATGTGGAGGAAGCGAGTGCACCGGTGAGCCAGAAGCCTCCAGACTCATGACGTATGGTCCCTTCACAACGGTTGAGATAGCGTACTCCAGATGGAGCCACCAGAGCTACGTCCGATGGAAA
Organism: Rhodothermales bacterium; assembly: GCA_963663495.1. Taxonomy (GTDB): domain Bacteria; phylum Bacteroidota; class Rhodothermia; order Rhodothermales; family Bin80. The sequence continues at coordinate 5,199,388 of OY760427.1, read as the reverse complement.
CGATCCGAGATAGATCGCAGCGAAACAGGCGGCAAAACACCAGGTAATCAGGGATTCAAACCACCCTAAACCAACTTCAACCGATCCGGTAAATCTCACCATCCATTGCTCCTGAAAAAAACGGTCCAAATATGGCCACGGGAGAATTCCGTAGGTTAGTAGCACTACGAAATGGCGAAGTTAGGATGTGCGGATCACGGGAGATGCTGGAACGGATGTGATGGTGAACCCGAGGATGCTCCGGTACACGTCAGAGGACTGGAGCACGCCTGTTACGGTGACCGTGCGTGCGTTTGAGGACGACAATGCGATGGACGCAAGCGTACGGCTTACCCTATCCGCATCCGGGGGTGAGTATAACGGCGAGGCAGAGGAGGTTTTCGTTGCCGTACAGGACAATGACATAGCAGGGATTGTGCTATCCCCTACAGAGCTTGAGATTGTTGAAGGGGACGTAGAGTCTTATACGGCGCGGCTAATGGCGGAGCCATCGGGCACGGTAATCGTGAGAATCGCAAGTGATAGTCCCGAGGTTACGGTCAGTGATGCATCGCTGACGTTCACGCCCGATGATTGGTATACCACGCAGGCGGTAACGGTGCATGCGGACGAAGACGATGATACAGACAATGACCGTGCTACACTGACACACCGGGCGTCGGGCGCGGACTACGATGGTATGGAGGAGGAATTAACGGTGACGGTGCTGGACGACGACGAGGCGGGGCTGGTAGTAAGGCCGGCAGCAGTGGCACTGATTGAGGGGGATGCAGGCAAGACCATTACGGTATCGCTTGCGACTCCACCTTCGGGCCAAGTCACAGTATCCCTTGAGATAGAGTTCGCACTGGATGGTAAGGTATCGGCCAGTCCTCTTGGCTTGACTTTCACGCCTGCGGACTGGGATACAGACCAGATGGTCATGGTAACAGCGCTGGACGATGCGGATGGTACCGACGAAGCTGGATTGGTACAGTTGTCGGCGAGCGGTGGTGGCTACGGTGGAAAATCAGAAGCTGTGGAGGTGAAGGTTGCAGATGCTGATGCACGATACCGCATTGATGTAGAAACTTCGTCGGTTGAGGTGTCTGAAGGTGCAGGGCCGGCGCGATTTATGTTGAGGCTTAACAGGCAGGGTGAAACGGCAGTCACGGTGCGTTACACTACGCACGATGAATCGGCCCATGCCGGGCTTGACTATCTGGGGCCGGTAACAGATATGCTCACCTTTGAGGCAGGCGGTAACCTGGAGAAGTGGATAGATGTGCCGATTCTTGATGACGCATTGCACGAGGGGGAGGAGACTTTTACGCTGGAGCTGACGGATGTGCAGGGAGCGGAGCTGGGTAACGCGACGGGCCGTGCCACGATCACAGACAACGATGCTGCGCCGACTGTTAGCATTGTGCCTGCGATGTATGTACGGGAAGGGGGTATAGCAAATGTCTACCTCAGTCTAAGTAACGCCAGCACGAAGCCTGTCACAGTGTCCTACAGCACGCGTGATGTGACGGCAACAGCCGGGGAGGATTATGAGGAGGTGAGCGCCGGGTCGGTGACGATTGAGCCTGGCGAGATGGGAGCGGTACTACAAGTTTCAACCCAAGACGACGCAATGCACGAAGGTAGGGAAGCGTTCCTGGTGCAGCTTGACGGAGGCGAGCGGACCAAGGTGACGATACTGGACAATGATCGTCTGCCACAGCTCTCCATAAGCGATGTGACGGTATCAGAGGATGGAGGGCGTGCGAAGCTTGCAGTGTCGCTGAGCGGTACGAGCGCGGTCCGTATAGGGGTGGCATTTGCCACGCAGGACGGTACGGCGAAGGCGGGGGCGGACTACACACGCACGATGGGCACGCTGGTAATTGCACCGGGGGAGACGGTGAGGCATATATGGGTACCGGTAGCGCGTGATGATGTGATAGAGGAAGACGAGGGATTGGTAGTAAGGCTGAGCGCACCGGAGCATGCCGTACTGTTGGATGCGGAGGGGGATGTGACGATAAAGGATGATCCGATAGAGGTCAGCATCCATGATGGTACCGGGACAGAGAGTTCGGAGGAACTGGTGATGGCGGTGCGACTGAATTATGGTAGCACCAAGGTGGTATCTGTGCAGTTTGCGGTGACAGGAGGCACGGCGACATCGGATGTGGACTACGAGGCTACGCAGGGGCTGGTGGTATTTGAGACCGGAAGTACGGAGGCGCAAGTAAGGGTCCCGCTGATAGACGACGACTTGCAGGAAGGAAACGAAACGATAGAGGTGACGCTGTTAAGTCCGACCAATGCGCAAATCGGGCAGGCGATGGCTACGGGCACAATCGTGGATGACGAGACTACGCCGGGAGTGCAGGTGCGAGCCATTGCGGTGTCGCAGAGCGAGGCGGTGTTTGCGGTGAGTCTGCTGGCACCTGTGGCAGAGCGGCTGACGGGCCGTTACCGTACGGTAGACGGCACGGCATGGGCGGGAGAGGACTACGAGCGCATGGAGGGAGTGCTGGAATTTGGGCCTGGGGAGACAAGAAAAGAGGTACGGGTGCCGTTACTGCGCGCGCAAGGTGGCGGGGAGGCGTTTGTGCTGATGGTGGAGTTGGGGGATGAGATGGTCCGAGAGGAGGTGGTATTGGGGTCGGAGGATACGGGAAACCGTGCGCGATTGGGCCGGAGTGTGGCGGTGCATATAGTGGAGGCGGTATCGGAGCGTATGGAGGGATCATTGGTGGGATGTATGCCGAGGCCGTTCCCTGGTCAGCGGGTACGGGCGTCGCATTTATTGTCGGGCTGTGGCATGCAGGCAAGCGGAGAGCGGATAAGTGTATGGGGTCGTGGTGCGTACAGCAGGTTGCAGAGCGGCGGGGTATCGGGTGCGGATGTGGTGACGGCATCATTGGGAGCGGACTACAATGCGGGAGGTCGCTGGCTGATGGGGATGGTGGTATCGCGCAGTGAGGCATTGGAGGAGGAGGGAACGCTACTGCAGATGACGGGCTGGTATCCGTATGTGCGCTACGGGGGATTGCGTCACAGTGTGTGGGGGTTGGCAGGAGCAGGACAGGGAGTAGTGGAGGAAGCAGCGGACACGGGAATGCGCATGATGGCAGCGGGAGTGGGCGGCACGCTGGTACGCCGGGCGGGCACCCGGCTGGGGTATGAGGCGGATGGGTTCTGGCTGGGGATGGATGGAGGGATAGGGGTGAGCCGTGTTCGCGCGGGCTTGGAGGGCTCGGTGACGTTGCAGGACATCTTGGAGCCGTATGTGGAGGCTGCGATCTTGCACAGTGGTGGGGATGCGGAGAGAGGAATGGGAATGGAGGCAGGCGGAGGGTTACGGGTGCGGGTGGGGATGTTGCATGCGGAGGTGATGTCAAGGCGTCTGGTGTTGCATCAGGAGGATGGCTACGGGGAGTGGGGATATTCGGGTATGGTCCGCTATGGCGGACCGGAGGGATTGGGAGCGCAGGTGCGACCGACCTGGGGTCGTACGCATGTGGGGACACTATGGCAGGCGGAGCGTCCGTGGGAGGTATATCCATCGGATCGTCGGATGGAGCTGGAGGTGGGGTACGGCTCGCGTGTTCACAGGCGCAGTGTACTGCGGCCGCATGTGGGTATGGGGCTGCGCGACAGAGGCAGGGACTATCGCATAGGAGCGGGCGTGCAGGGGCGCACGGGGTTAGGATTCAGCGTGAGCGGTTTAGCGATGGAGCACATTGCGCCGTACCGACCGGTGAGCTACGGCGTGACCGCCAGCGGCTACATGCGATGGTAAGTGCTGGGCGGGATGCTCTATAGTAAAGAGGAGGGTATCCGGGTAAGGATTGATCACTGGCCGCAACGAGCTCCCGACATTCTGAAGCGATCGTTGGCAGCACACAGGAGGTTTCTGCAGCGCATGCAAATAGCGCAATGAATTGAGTGTGTTATTGGTGTGTTAGTGGCACATTGTGAGGAGACTCATGGGAGATTCGTGTCCGTCCGGTGAAGCACATTATGTTCACGCAATGCCAGCCCAATGCGTCGAATGAAACCGTAGCAGTCCTTCACCATATTCTGCGTGCCCCCTCGCAATTCCGCCCCCAACATGTCGCCCGACTCACCGCATATGGCGATAAGGGGCAGAAAGATGGTGCGCTTGTAATATCCGTTCCACTTGCTGCCCTGCTGCTTGCCATGCGTATCTACCGGTACACCGTCCACATCAAAGACCACCTCGGGGCGGCGCTTCCCGCCACCACGCTGCAGCAGGTGCTCCATGGCGAATGTCTCTGCAAAAAGGCGCAACTTCTTGAAATTCTTTTTCCCGGCCAACATGTGCACAAAGCGAGACATGGTTGGCTGGGATGCCAGGGACCTATCGTCCTGTAAAGCCTCCCTACCCCTTTTGGAAGAAGTGGCCACGCGCATGGCGGGGTCCCTTCGAAGCCTGTCCGCATCTGACTGACGTCCCCACCCCTGCACATGTTGCAGCAGGTACTGCCGCACTAACTCCTCAAGGCTATGCGTAATCCGAGCTTGGGACCGATTGTCCTTAAGCACGGAAGCGAGTCGGCATGCCAAGGTGCTGATCACCATGAGCAGGCGCATAGGAATGACGCCGGCATCCGATATTAGATTATCGGTCTTGGAGCGTACAACTTTAACGGATTTATTGAACTGGCAAGCGAACAGAAGGTTGGATTTGGGATCTGGCATCGGGTGTGTTACAGGGTGAATGGGTATTGGGGTTTCTAAACGTTTGAGTGTCGCGCAAGAGCCCATTCAAACCGTGTATAGTCAACATATTACACCATAATATTAAACGACGATTCCCCGCCACTTAACTCCCTTATGAATAAGGGAGGTTTACCACGAATCCACGAATCTGGATCTCGCCAGTCAACGGGCTTCTAGGGTGTTCCACGGAGCTCGTTGAGCGTATTGCCGAGACTGGTGACGTACGACTTCCTAGATCCAGACCAAGTCCGAAGTAGGTGCCGCAGCTCGCTATAGAGTGGAAACCACGAAACGCGGACGCGCCGTGCATGGCCATCAGGTCCGGTCCCGCCGGTCTCTTCCACGGAGTATTTCTACCAAGTGTGACAGTGGTGTCCGAGGTAAGGGATTGTGCCTTGGTATGCTGTTGGGCGGCCGGGGAAACAGGGGTGCGGAGCGATGATGGGACAAGTTTGCCAAGTGCTCAAGAGGGGGAGAGTAAAGGTTGGCACGGATCCGGTACCTGTCTCAAGCCAGCCGACGCCACGTAGCACATCGCGGGCTGGGCAAGGGCGTTCCGCCCCTCTTAGCCCCCGGGCATTCCGCACCGCTGCGGAGTAGCAGGCGCCGCCCCTGAACCCCCGGCGGGCGACCTGCACAATTCCAAGTCGCCTCCGCTCGCTCGCCACAGAGTTCACGCGGCTCTATCTTCGCGTTGGCAGCGGCTCCAGCCGCTACATGGTCCAAGTCGTTCTGACGGATTGCAGATCTGGAAGACGGGGACTGTTCGCTCCTTGTATGGGACGGCGGGAACACTGCCGAGCAGCCTGCCTCCAGATCAAAGAATTCCCAGCGGTTGATGGTCGTGCGGATAACTTCGAATCATGGCTTATCATCGTGGGACACGAAGATATTGTCCCGATTATTCCAAATAGATTTGTACCTGTCGGCTCTTCGGGACGAATCTATGAACTTCCGTGGCTTAACGGACAGGTCGCTTTCGAAAAAGGCCATATTGCTACTGAAGACGGTTTGCCGGTATCAGTAACGCATTACACACCATGGAATGCGGCCTCAAATAGTCACCGCATTCATGGAGTACGTGGCAAGCGCAGCAATAGCCACCTACTCGGTGCAAAGCATCAGGTAGCTGAGAGCGAATCTATAGCCGGCCAAGCCTAGCCCGGAAATCTGGCCTACGCACACCGGAGCTAAGAGCGATTTATGCCGAAAATCCTCACGCGCATAAATATTCGAAATGTGCACCTCAATCACAGGCGCGGTGATGGATGCCACTGCATCACGCAGCGCTACCGATGTGTGTGTCAATGCGCCTGGATTGAACACGATGCCGCGGACATCAGCATCGTGGGCTTCGTGCAATCGATCTATCAGCAAACCCTCATGGTTGCTTTGAAAAAAGTCAAGGTCCACGTCCGGAAACGCAGCGCGGAGTTCGCCTTCTAGGTCTCGAAGAGAGGATGTGCCGTAAATATTTGTCTGGCGGTGCCCGAGCCGGTTCAGGTTTGGTCCGTTCAATACTACAATCTTCATGGCTCCAGGTTATGTGGTGTTCACGCTGAAGGTTAGTCCATCGTAGCCCAACAAGATACCCGCAGGCACCCGTTTTTCCTCTTCCCTGTGCAGTACGCTGTGTGTCATGTGGCTCAGAAATGTTTGCCGCGCCCCTATCCGTTCAGCAGCGGTCACAGCCTCCGCAATTGTAAAGTGCCTCGGATGAGCCGTTCGGCGCAAGCCATTAATAACTAGCACGTCCAAGCCATGCAGCAAACCGAAAGTATCCTCGGGTATTGCACTGGCATCGGTAATGTAGGCGAAGTCCCCAATCCGATATCCGTATATGGTCATGTTACCATGTTCAATCGCCAGCGGATGTACCAAGACGGACTCATCTTTCCCGTGCCTGCTGCTGATTGAAAACTGGTCTTCCACAGCCTCCAACTCCCTTGGCATCTTGTCTCCCGGTCCGGGCGGGAACAGGTACGGAAACATCTGAATCAGCTTCCGTGCGGTATTTGGGTGTGCATAGCAGAAAATCGGCTTGCAGTTACCATAAAAATACGGGCGCAGGTCATCCACTCCTACCACATGATCGAAGTGGTGGTGGGTAAACAAGACGGCATCAATGCGTCTAATGCGTTCTCGCAGCATCTGCTGACGAAAATCCGGGCCGGTATCAATTACAATTCCAATCTCGCCCCACCGTACGTAGCACGCTGTCCTTGACCGGGTATCTCGTGGATCGGAAGAAAGGCAGACACGGCAATGACATCCGATCACCGGAACACCCGTGGAGGTACCGGTGCCTAGCAGCGTCACTTGCATCGTTCCTGTCATTCTATTGCCGAGGTGCTGCTAAGACCCCATACCGCGTAGCGCCTTGCGTACCCTCGGGCGTATATAGAGGTCTCCGAGCTCATACTCTCGCAAGCTGGCCGCCATTGTAGCCAGATTTCCTTCTACAGTGTGATAGCGGTTAAGAATGATCACCTCCTGACCACGGATCGTACATTTTCCTCCACGAAAATTGCCCCTTTCCCAGCGAACTATGACGCCTAATCTCGTCGCCACGTCCACAAAGGCTGAGAGCAATGTTGCGGATTTCATGGGTGGATTTGAGTGGTGTGCATAGTGATAATGCCAGGAGCCTAAAAGCTGATTCCTCCAACCAAGCCGTGTTGGATTGCCTGGTAATCGTAGAACTCGTCTGGGTACTCGCCGAAGACGCGAGTGCCTCTGTTGTTCCAGACTTGGTAGCGTACTGTGTAGCCGCCCGTCAAGCCGATTCGGCCCCACGCATTGGGCAACCGCACCTGCAAACCGGTTTCCAGCATCCACGCCCAGCCTAGTGCATCTGTCTGTGGACTTGAAGCTATCCCGACAATGGGCCGACTAGCCAAGGCCCAGCGCGATGCGTGCTTGATGGGGCCCTCCACAGTAATCCCGACTCCGACACCTAGGCTTGATGAAGTGAATCCGGTTCCACCGGCATTGCCACGTAATGCAACGCGACGGTAGGTAGCTCCGGCAGCCACGGGAAAGGCAAATCGCAGGGTACCGGCCGCAAACTCAGCCAGACTGGACAGATCATCCGTAATCAGCCATGCATCCACCATCCAAAGACCATCACCTCCTTGCCTACCCGAGGCTATACCTGCTCGGGACCTCGCAAACTCGTACTGCAGCCCCACCACAGGACCGCGGTAATCGTATGTTCTGAATACTGAAGGATCAATGTCACCGATGGAAGCGCCGCTGTATGTCATATCAACCATGGCGTAGACTAAGGATATCCTGTTCTTCTGTCTCTCCAACAGCTGGCCATATGCGATTCCCTGCGTCAACATGCCTACCACACCCATCCCAAGAGCCCACCGGTAGCTAGTCATTGAAAAGCCTCTCACGAGCCTGACTTTGTGCGGCGTTTCTTGCCCACCCGCGCCGTTTGCTTCATTCCATTTGAGATATCCGGCACTGGCTTGCGTGCGCTGCGTCTTTGTCCCCTCTTCGCCTTTCTCTTCCGTGGACTTGCATCCAGGTTCTGTTTCCCCTCGGGCGGTACATCTACCTTGGAATCACCCTGATGCTGCGGGCCGGCAATCCGCCCACACTGAAATGCGGTGGGCTCCATCCCCGGATCCGGTTCCAATTCGATCCTGACCCGGTGCTTTATGCGCCACTTTGTCGGCCACGATGGAAACGGTTTCTTGAGGTAGGCTGCAGCAAATGGATGCAGCCGTATCCGTACCCCGCCATTGTGCCTACTTGCGGTAGCCTTAACGGAGCGCTCTATCTCAACAATCATTTCCGTGATCGCAGCGCCAGGGTTCTGCTCATCGGAGTCCACTCCCCGCACTCCGTATATACCGTCAATGGTTGCTGTCAGGCTTGGACGCAGCCGTTGCCGCGTAATCTGGATCAAACCGAAGTCACTCATCGGCAGGACTCTTGTCACAGCCCGATCCTGCTCAAACTGCTTTGTTAGTTCCTCCAGCACCTTCTTACGGTTGTTCAGGTGCTTTAAATCAATGAAGTCTACCACTATAATCCCTCCGAGGTCTCGCAACCGTATCTGCTTTGCAAGGACTCTGGCAGCCTCCAGGTTTACTTTCAGCGCTCCTTCCTCGTGCCTCATGCCGCGTCCGGCCCGACCGGAATTTACGTCTACAACATGCATGGCTTCTGTTCGCTCAATGATGATATAGCCGCCAGAAGGAAGGTCCACGTGGGAATCAAAGACCTGATTGATCTCCCGGTCTAGTTTGCAGGTTTCAAAGATGTGCCGCTCTCCCTTGTACAGCTGAACAGTAGGAAGCATCTGCGGTGCTACGGCCTGTATGTAGCTCTTGATATTGCGATGCACACGGGCATTGTCTACCAGAATGCGGTCGAATTCGTCGGAGAATAAGTCACGCACAATTGAGGAGGCCATGCTTACGTCCGAATGGACGCGGATGGGCACATCCGGTGTGCCGGCCAAGCGTTTTTCCACCTTCTGCCACTTATTCAATAGCAGTCGCATATCCTTCTCAAGAGCCTTAGCATCCATGCCTTCGGCTACCGTCCTAACGATCACTCCGAAACCCTCCGGCTTCAGCTTCCTGGTAAGGTCGCGTAGTCTGCGGCGCTCCTTCGGAGAAGAGATCTTCTTCGAAATCGCGGCGTAGCTCGCCAATGGAACGAGCACCAGAAAGCGCCCTGCCAATGATATGGATGTCGAAACCCGGCAGCCTTTGCTTGCAATCGGCTCCTTGGAAATCCTGACCAGGATGCGCTGACCGCGCTTCAGTAGGTCAGGAGAGGCCTTGCGACGCACCTTGCGCGGGCCTCTCGAACCCTTGACAGGCCTTTCAGCATCCTGGATACGCTTTTCCCATTTTGGGTAATGCCCAGCTACGCGTGGCTGCGGTCCGTTGACGAAGGCTAGTGAGGCCTCCATGTTCTCAGCGAGATCCGAAAAGTGCAGGAACGCATGTTGCTTGAGGCCAACGTCAACAAAGGCTGCTCTAAGGCTCGGACGGATATCCTTTATACGTCCGAGGTAAAGATCTCCCAACGTGCGCGTGTTTCCCGCACCTTCTACATACAGTTCGGATAGTGCATCATTTTCAACTAGTGCTATTCGAGTTTGCGTCTTCGTGACGCTAATAATGATTTCTTTTGACATTTCATATCTGACCATACACGCTCGCGCCCGCGGTGCCACTCAGGAACCACCGAGCATAGCAAACCCGCCACCCACAAATAATTCGGAGTGCCGGTAGCAATGGTGCCACATGGCACCTTATCGGAAACGTGCAATACTTGAGTAGAGAGGTTCTTTGCGGCCTTGTTCCAGGAAACGCTCCACTATACCACCACGGGCGCGGTGTTTTGCGTATGAAGTAGCCCGTGGAACAGTCTGCACAACTACCGTACGCCTAGTGCCGCTTCCTGTTTCCCGGAATGGTTTGATAGCCCCCCGTTGCGCTCCAAAGGCCGTTCCCACCGGAATTAGGGTGCTGCGAGTGTTCAGGCAAGGAATGGATGAAGGAGTGCGTTCGGTGAAGTACATTGTAAAGCGGCCTTGGGGTTAGTCTGCACAGTCCGCTCGCAGAGCTTTGCGCAAGGTGATCATACGGGTTTGGCGTGCCGACATGGGAATGGCAGAGTCGTATGCAGACTATACTCCAAGCGGCCGAATGCAGTCAGCAATCAGCACATCTTGGGACAAAACACATGGGTTTTGGGGTAGGAGAATCGGAACATTGTGGAGGGCGCACATGCACATAAGTTATGCGGCCCAAGGCATCTGTCTCCCCCTCTTCTCCTGCCGATGAAGCCCTCTTTCAGAGGCTGAAAAACTAGGAAGCTGAGATCAAGGATCTGCGAAAACAGGTCCGTCGCTTGGAGAAAAAAGCTGACTGTCTATCCAAGGACAATGCGGATAAGGATGCGACAATTGCCGATAAGGTTGAAGTAATTGCGGATAAGGATGCGAAGATTAGCCATCTGAAAGACTGGTTGGAACAAGCGTATCGCCTACTCTCTGGCAAAAAGAGTGAGCGTTACACGCCGGCGGACAATGTGCAGCAAGGCCTGCCCGTCCCCCATAAATCATCCATCACGGTTCGATTGTTCGTCAGTTCTGGTCAACTCTCGCTGGCATGGCTGACGGAATATCTCGGGTATTTCGACCTGACAGGTATGGTGTGTGACTTGAGGTGAATAATGCCGTCCTCTCGTGCGGATACGCGATCTCTTCCTGCGCCGCTTCCCCTGCCTTGTTACCGATTCAGGTTGTTGGCAATCTGAAACTTGTTTTTTATGTTGCGGCATGCTTCAACGAAGTCAGGTCTTACGAACGCTCACCGCTCCCTGCAATGGAGAGCGTTTGGACAGGGTTCTTGCCGACGATCGTTGGCGGTATCGCACGCAGATAGCGCGCTCTGTCTGTGAGGAGTTCGGGTTTTTTGATGCACGGGGCGAACCGCAGGTGAGCAACTGTGCGCAGGCTTTGTTGAAGTTGGAGGCCCGGGGGAGGATTGTGTTGCCCAAACCCGAGAATTGTAATGCGGCTAATGCGGAACCGCGTAGGCGCGAGGAGTGGGTACCGGATCCGATAGCATTACCGGACACGGTACACGGGTAAGCGTGCGGTGAAGCCGGAGACGAATGGACAGACGAAGAATGGGCAAAAGGCGAACGGACGGCAGAAGAAGGGCAAGCCCAAGCGTAAAGCGCTGGACGATCTGCTGAAGAAACTGCCCCGCGAAACGATTACAATTGAGCCTGACGGGGATACCAGTGGTATGGCGTGCATCGGGGCGGAGAAGACTCTGGTTCTGGAGCGTGTACCCGCCCATATGAAGGTTATTGAGTATGTGCGTCCGAAGTATGTGGACCCTGGGGATGAGGATAAGGGGGTGATCATAGGTGAGTTGCCACCACGGATGGTGAACAAGGGCATGGCGGGTCCGGGGTTGTTGGCAGATGTGGTGGTGGGCAAATATGCGGACCACCTGCCTTTGTACCGTCAGCAGCAGCGGTTTCGTCGGGAAGGCGTGGAGATTGCGAAGTCCACGCTGGGAGGCTGGATATCGCAGTCTGCGTGGCACCTGACCCCGTTGTATGATGCTCTGAAGCAGGAGTTGCTATCCACCGGGTATCTGCAGGCGGATGAGACGGGGATTGAGGTGCAGGATGGAGATAAGAAGGGATCGCTGCATAAAGGCTTTTATTGGGGAATTATATACGTGAGTGACCAACTGTACACAGTGAGGCACTAGTATCAATTTCACGGGTCAAAGGGGTCGGTAACCCGAACGCCCCTCGTCGTGCAGCAGCCCCAATCCCGGAGGCCAGTATGTTTGCAGCCGCATTCAGGTCTGCATGATCCGCATGTCCACAGGAAATACACGTGAATTTGCTCCGTGTCTTACAGTTACTCGCTTCTGTGTGCCCACACAGAACACCGCTGACTGCTATAGGCAGCGGTAACCTTTGGGAGTTATATGGCTGAGTGCCACGCGTTTTCGCAGGAGTTACTTTTTGTGCTTTGGTGGTGCAGACAGGATGGCTTTCGCCAGTTGTTCATAATCGGTTCCCGCTTTTCACGATAAACTGCAATTATTTCAAGAACCTCAGCAAATGGGTACTCAGCCATATAACTCCCTAACCTTTATCACCTTGCGGCACTTATAGCTCAGCATCTGATCCAGCTGGCCCCAACCTGTTCGCAGTATCCCACGGTTGAGGCCAGACTTTTGTCTGACGTTTGTGCCAAAGCTCTCCATCGTTCCCTTAGCTGAACGTGTCATCGCTTTGATCTTCAAGTCCTCCAGTATCACCGTTGAGGAGCAATTGGCAATACTGCGACTTACTTGGTGGTTCGCATTCTTGAGGACGTTAGCACGCTTGCGCTGTATGCGGGCGATTCTATGCTTCCGCCTGTTACGACGGTTGGAGCCTTTCTTCTGTCTCGCCAGTCTTCGCTGATGCCGCTTCAACTTGGCATCAAGACGCTTGGTATCCGGTTGTCCGATAATGCTTGTATCGCCCTCTGTGGAGACCATAGCGACCTGCCCGCAATTACGGTCAATGCCTACAGCACCGCCGGTATCCTCTATTACAGGTGCCTCCATCTTGTAGCAGATGACAGCATACCCTTTGCCGGCGTTCTTCTTTACCGTGGCTTTGACGGGTATACCATCAGGGTACGGGTTGCCTCCCCGCCTGCGGAGCGCCATATATCCCACTTTCGGGATATACAGCTTGCCATCCCGAACCCTTACGTTATCCGGGATCGTGAACGAAGGCGTACTACCACGTCTGGAATGGAATCTCGGTTTTCTCTTACCCTCCTTGAAGAATGCCTTCCATGCATCCGCCTGATATTTCAATGTGTATCTAACGACACCAAAGGAGTATTCAGGTAGCCACTCGACCGTGCGGCGCAGCGCCGTGAACCGCTTCCCCAGCGAGAAGAAGCTTACCGAGGGCGGCTTCTCTCCAGCCTCTTTCGCTTTCTTGTACGCCTCGCTCTGCTCTGCGAGGATGGCATTCCACACAAACCTACACGCACCCGCTAATCCAGCAAGGCGCTTGGCGTTACTCCGACTTCCGGGCAACAGCCTGTATGTGATATTGCGGTATGCACTAACCGTTTCGGGCATGGCACTGTGATATATAACTCCCTAATATATGGCAATTATATAGCATGCGTATCCACGTGTTGAGTTATTTGAAATAATTGCAGTTTTTCGTGAAAAGCGGGAACCGATTATGAAAAACTGGCGAAAGCCATCCTGTCTGCACCACCTAAGCACAAAAAGTAACTCCTGCGAAAACGCGTGGCACTCAGCCGTATAACTCCCTTCGTAAGCACACAGTCTTCCAAAGCTCACTACGCCAAATGGCCCGGTAGCACGTTGCCGTATCTCTGTGCATCTCGCGCCGACGCCACGCTCTGAGCCCGGCCCGCGAGGCCTTTGCGGATGTGTCCGGACCGCATACATGCCTCAGGGTAGGCCGTATATCCCAAAAGGTTTTTGCCCTGACCCATCGTCCGTGCCCCATGTAATCAGTATTATAGCGGGCACACCCCGTATCTGAGCATCGTTTCGTACCTTCCCGTGTAATCAGGATCTCCAACGGCGAAGCATTCATGTGCCAGCGTTTAACATCCGTTCTAAGTGTCTTTCGTTCACAGATCGGCAAGAAAATTATCACCGGCATCACGGGGTTGGGGTTGGTGATTTTCGTTATCGCCCACATGCTGGGCAACCTGTCCTATCTGAGCGGTAACGCAGATGCGTACAATGCTTACGCGGAAAAGCTGGCAAGTTTCGGGCCGCTACTGTATCTCGCAGAGGTAGGCCTGCTCTTGCTCATAGTGGTGCATGCTGTAATCGGAGTTAATATTTATGTCCGAAAACGTAGAGCGCGGCCGCAGGGCTATGCCAAGTACCGCTCGGCTGGCAAGCCAAGCCGGATGACGCTAAGCTCGCGAACTATGATTATAACCGGCCTTGTTCTGTTGCTTTTCCTGGTCTTTCACCTTAATTCGTTTAAGTTCGGTCCGGGAATGGCGGAAGGGTATGTTGCGAATGTTGATGGTGCGGAAGTACGGGACCTGAAGCGGCTCATGACTGAGAAATTCCAGCATCCGCTATATGCCTTCGGCTACACCGGAGCGATGTTGCTGCTGGGCTTCCATCTGCGTCACGGCGTGTGGAGTGCGTTTCAGTCCTTGGGATGGATGAATGCAAAGGCAACATCCTTCGTGTACGCAGTCGGCGTCGGACTTGCGGCACTACTTGTGATTGGGTTCAGCATTGTTCCGCTGTATATTTACTTCAGCAACTTGTAGCGTGCACATTGAGTCCTAAGCATATGGCGGATAACACGACTACGTTTTTGGACCCGAAGGTGCCCGGAGGCGCGCTTGAGGACAAATGGGATGCCTACCGGGAAGCAACGCGCCTGGTCAGCCCGGCAAACAAGCGGAGATTCAGGATTCTGGTGGTAGGATCCGGGTTGGCGGGCGGGTCTGCCGCGGCAACGCTTGCAGGGCTTGGATACCAGGTCACTTGCTTCTGTATCCAAGACTCAGCGCGGCGTGCGCACTCCATCGCTGCACAGGGAGGCATAAACGCAGCCAAGAACTATCCCAACGATGGCGATTCAGTATGGAGACTCTTTTACGATACCATCAAGGGCGGTGACTATCGGTCCAGAGAGGCCAATGTGTACCGCCTCGCCCAAGTGGCCAACAATATTATTGACCAAGCTGTAGCCCAAGGCGTTCCGTTCGCACGTGAATACGGTGGGCAGCTCTCCAACCGCTCTTTTGGCGGTGCACAGGTGTCAAGGACATTCTACGCGCGCGGGCAGACTGGGCAGCAGTTGTTGTTGGGAGCCTACCAGGCGCTTAGTCAGCAGATCGCAAGCGGTAATGTCACGATGCTTCCCCGACGTGAAATGCTGGACCTTGTCGTTGTAGACGGCAAGGCGCGCGGCATTGTTACCAGAGAACTGACAACCGGAGCTATTGAGCGTTACGGCGGCGATGCGGTATTGCTTTGCACCGGGGGGTACGGCAATGTGTACTACCTGTCGACCAATGCCAAGAATTCAAATGTGACGGCCTCGTGGCGATGCCATCGGCGCGGGGCCATGTTTGCTAATCCTTGCTACACTCAGATTCATCCGACCTGTATCCCGGTCTCGGGCGACTACCAGTCAAAGCTCACGCTCATGAGCGAGAGCCTCCGCAACGACGGACGGGTATGGGTTCCGAAGGATCCGAAGGATCGCCGTGCGCCAAGCGAGATTCCCGAAGCGGACCGTGACTACTACCTTGAGCGGCGTTACCCGAGCTTCGGTAACTTGGTGCCCAGAGATGTGGCATCCCGCGCAGCGAAGAAAGAATGCGATGCCGGCCGCGGTGTCGGAGACACACGCTTTGCTGTCTATTTGGATTTTGCCGAGGCCATACGACGGTTGGGGAGGCGATCCATCTCCGAACGGTATGGAAATTTGTTCGAAATGTACGAACGGATCACCGGTGAAAATCCGTTTAATGTGCCGATGCGTATCTATCCGGCTGTACACTATACAATGGGCGGGCTATGGGTCGACTATGAGCTGCAGAGCACAATTCCTGGACTGTTCGTTCTTGGAGAAGCAAATTTTTCCGACCATGGGGCCAACCGGTTAGGGGCAAGTGCCCTAATGCAGGGACTAGCTGACGGTTACTTTGTTATTCCCTTTACTCTCGGCAATTATCTCGCGCGTGAAGCCCCCGACAAGGGTGTGAGTTCTGACCACGAAGCATTTGCGGAGGCCGAAGAAGCGGCTACGGATCGATTGCGTCGGCTACTTGCAGTGCAGGGCAGGAAGACCGTCACTGCCTTTCATAGGGATCTTGGCCGCATAATGTGGAACCACGTTGGGATGTCGCGTACTGCAAGCGGCTTGGAACGCGCAGTTTCCGATGTGCGAGGGCTACGTGACGAGTTTTGGCAGGATGTCCGTGTACCGGGAACCAACGACACCTACAATAAGAATCTTGAGTTTGCGGGGCGCTTGGCCGATTTCCTTGACTTGGGAGAACTCATGGCACTTGATGCCTTGAAACGTGAGGAATCCTGTGGAGGGCATTTCCGTGAGGAATACCAGACGGAGGGAGGTGAAGCCCTTCGGAATGATGCGGACTACGCGCACGTAACAGCATGGGCGCATGCCGGTGATGCAAATCCTCCGGTTCAACACAACGAGCTGCTATCTTTTGAGTCAGTGCAACTCTCGACACGCAGCTATAAGTAATCGGACGGTAGGCAATTGATGTGGCACAAGGTATGACCATACACCTGCGTATTTGGAGGCAATCTGGACCGGACCAACCTGGTAAACTTGCTGACTATAAGGTGGTGGACGCCAGCCAGCATATGTCTTTTCTGGAGCTCCTTGATGTACTCAATGAGCAGCTAATTGAGCGGGGTGAAGATCCGGTGGAATTTGACAGTGATTGCCGGGAGGGCATATGCGGGTCTTGCGGTATCATGGTTGGGGGCGTGGCTCACGGCCCCGAACGACTGACAGCCGTTTGCCAGCTTCATATGCGATCGTTTAGTGATGGTGACATGATCGTTGTCGAACCGTGGAGGGCAGCGGCCTTCCCCATTGTTAAAGACTTGGTGGTGGATCGCAGTGCCTTTGACAGGATAATTGTTGCCGGGGGTTATATCAGCAGTTCTACCGGAGGGTCTCCCGATGCGAATGCGATCCTGATTCGCAAGGCGGATGCAGACCAGGCGATGGATTATGCGGCATGTATCGGTTGCGGCGCTTGTGTAGCAGCGTGTCCCAATTCCTCTGCCTCTCTGTTCACCGCCGCAAAGATTGCCCATTTGGAGTTGCTACCGCAGGGCGCGGTTGAATCGGGAGAGCGCGCACGGGGAATGATAGACCAGATGGCCCGCGAGGGCTTTGGCGATTGCTCCAATCACACCGAATGCGAAGCTGTGTGCCCGAAAGGCATTTCTATCTCCAGCATCGCACGTATGCGGCGGACTTATACCAAGACTTTGCTGCGGCGGTAGCTACGACGTGAGATTACGTGGGCACGGAATCGCCTAATCTGTGTTGACGTAGCGTTCGGGTATCGGTTAACACGAGACGCGAAGACGTCAGACCAGTTTAGCGCATATGGCCGTCATCCTTTATCTCCTGCTGTTGGCTGCGGCTGTCTATGCTATATCCAAGTCTTCGGATGAGCTGATAGACGTAGCAAGTACGCTTGGCAGGCAGCTGCATCTCAAGGATTACTTTATCGGGAGCCTGATCGTAGGGGTCGGTACGTCGCTGCCAGAGCTCATGACTTCCATTGCTGCTGTGGGAGAGGAAGCTCCCGAGTTGGTCGCTCCGACAGTATTTGGAACAATTATCGCCAATATCGGAGCCGGATTGGGGCTGGCCGCCATCGGCCTTTACTGCTTTGTTCGAACCAAAGACGGCAAGCTGCAATTATTTTCTTTGGCGCGGCCGTACGCGGGTGGTGCTATACAGCTGGGGGCGGACAATGCAGAAAGCGATTCACTTGGTACCCCTCTTTTCTTTGCCGTCTTTTCCACTCTGTTGGCGGCGTTGTTGTGTATGGACGGCGTTTTTTCCCGCGCGGACGCTATCCTTTTCATCGTTGGATACCTTGCGTTCATTGCTAACGAGGTACTTCGGCGGTCCAGTCCATCTTCAAGCACTCCGATACCCGCAGATGTGGTGCAGGCAGCGGGGAAGGGGGCGTCTGCTGCAACAAGGCGGTCATTGTTGGTGCGGATACCGTTCACGGATGCTGCAAGGATTATTGGTAGTCCACTGGCGGTGGTGCTGCTTTTTGCCGTCTTCTGGCAGGCTACGCCTATTGAAAGCGCGAGCACCAAGGCGTTGTTCCTTCTCAGCCTCGTCGGAGTATTGGTTTTTCAGATAACCTTGTTTGTGGCATGGAAACGTCACCCCAGTTCAGTACCGTTCCCGCGATTCGTCGCAACAGTGCTACGCAATCAGTCGAAATTGGTCTTGACCCTTTTGATGGGCATTAATTTGGCGGTTGTCTTTCTGTCCGGAAGCGTAATTGTCAAGACGGTGCTGGTGCTGGCGGAAGAATTGGGGATCGACTCTGGTGTGCTCGCTGCCTCGGCAATTGCCGTAGGCACATCGCTCCCGGATATCGTCGTCGCAACGAAGGTCGTGCGTCGTGGCCGACATATGCTGCTAATAGGTCACATCCTGCAGTCGAACATATTTGACGTATTCCTCATCATGGGCAGTTGCGGTCTGTTTGTCTCCCTTCCGGTGGGGGATGCGACTACGCAGAAGACACTTATCTTTGCTGCGGCGCTCACGTTTGCCCTCCTGCCGGCATTTCGGTCGCGGAGGATCAAGTTGCCAGAAGGAGTCTTGCTATTCCTGGCGTTTTTGGCGTTTCTGATCGCGCTATTCTGACTTGGTATGCACCGTGTAAGCGCACCATTGTGGGGAAACGCGGGTCGCATGCTTGGTGGATAATGGGATGCGATCGGTAAAAGGTCCACAGCAAGGGAGCTGGAGAATGCATTAATCGCACGCTTACCCTGTCCTTGTTTTTGGAAGGCTTGTCGTTACCCTGGCGCAGCCAACCGAGAGTGTACCGGGATTTGCGTCAAGCTATTTGCGTACTTGAAACCCCAATCTGGATCGGATGGTGAGTACTCCGTCATTGCACGATCCCAAGCCACCTAGTCCCTAGTATAGTAGGACGGTATAGTAGGACCCAATGTGATGATATGTTTGTGAAGATTACATGAAGAATATTGGTTTGACCTATGGGAAAGCGACCGGGCGTCTTCGACGGCTAATCAATCTGGTATTCGCGTGCAAAGCCTCTAAGGATCATTACGCATGATTTCGGTTTCGACGGGAGCTGCCACTATCTGATGACGCGCACTCACCGGCTATATAGCCAGCTATCGCAAGGGACTGACGTGGATTCTCCTTACCGTCCCCGATCGCTTCTCCATAGATCATTTGATTGAAAGGTACAAATTAGGCTGCCGTCGGCAACGACTCTGCCCGTGTGCTTGTGCAGCGCTTCCCAAAGAAAGCCGACCAGCTCACGCGCCACCGCCGTGGTGGCCACACAACGTGCGTAAGCGTGCGGTGAACTGCATCTTGATTAGGTGACGGGTTCTGGGGAGCTTACCCGTGGACGTGAAAACCCAGACACCAGATCGCATGGTACAGCCCAAACGTACGGCGGAAGAGATGTTTCCGCTGGTAGAGCGGTATAACGAAAGGACTCAGTCCGCAGCGGCGTTGGCGTTTTGTGCAGAGCACGGCATCTCGTACAGACAGTTGAATACTGGAGGCGAAAATATCGCCATGAGACTGCAGCCTTAGCTTCGTGGAGGTAGGCAATGTAGCGCCAAGGGAAGCGGCGCAGGTAGAGATCGCGTAACCGCACGAGAGGATGGCATTATTCACCTCAAGTCACACCCCATACCTGCTAGGCCGAGATACCCGAGATATTCCGACAGCTATGCCAGCGAGAGTTGACCAGAACCGACGCAAAATCGAATCGCTATGATGATTTATGGGCAAAGGGCAGGGCAAGCCGCATTGCTCAACGTACTCCCCCAAAGCAATACCTACATCTCTGACGGTAAGGCACTGATCCTCCAAAAGCCCCCCGGCGCGAATCTACGCATGCGCATTAAAGATCCGGCTCCTCTCTCAACTAAGTGTCATGGCTCAGCGTCCAAGGGTTGCGGCCTGATCTCTGCCACGTACAATAAAACTAAGTTGGCAGTCTTGAGGGATAAGTACGCATTTGCCTACTTTGAGCTATTCTCTTGACTAGATGCATTGGGAGGATCTGATTTGAATCGGTTCTGCCAACCCGATGTTGGTTGTGATATCAGCTAGGCATCAAAGCTCTAGGTTCGTTAGACTTGGGATTAAATACGGCAATTCTGGCCAGCTCTCCTACACTGAGGAATGGGGATTTTATGAGCACGCAAGTAAAACCGATTCCCAATTGAATTCCAGAGATCAACACCGAATTGCTAGCGATTGTTCGAAAGGATTTTCGCGGTACGTAGAGTCCATCCACGAGTTGGTTCAATTGCGAGAGTCAGTTGACAGTAGGGAATGGTTCAATAAGCTGGCGCATTGCCTTAACGGCGAACCTTATCAGGTCCTTTTTGAACACGTTCCGAAGATTGATCTCAAGCGGCAGGGAGCCTATTTCACCGGGTTCAAGCTGGCTAGGAAAATGGCAAAACTTGCCATTAATGGTAAGTCAGTTCCCCCAAGAATCTACGATCCAGCGTGTGGCGCCGGCGATCTCTTGCTGGCTACAGCACAGCAATTACCACGTCAGTCCACTTTTCGAGATACCTTGCATGAATGGGGAAAGCTTCTGGCTGGTTCTGATGTTTCTGCCCAGTTTGTGCGGTTAGCAAAGTTGAGACTAACGCTACTCGCCGCCAAGCGCCATGGAATCCAGCCTCCGTTCGACTCAAGTCTGCCCTCTGCCCCATTTCCCCACATAAAAGTCGCCGATTCCCTAGCTCCGTTGCGGCCCATGCCATGTGTTGATGTAGTCATTATGAATCCGCCGTTTGGCTACACCACTGCACCAGCCGATTGCGAGTGGGCCTCGGGGCGTGTGAACAGTGCGGCTGTGTTCGTTGACCGTGCCGTCCGCGATGCCTCCGATGGTACAAGAATTGTTGCACTTCTGCCTGATGTCCTTAGATCTGGAAGCCGGTACGTGAAATGGCGCAATAAGACGCACGCATCGGGGTCCATTATCAGCGAAAAATCGCTGGGGTTATTCGATCACCGAGCCGATGTGGATATTTATCTGCTCCACTTTAAAAGGAACTCGGATCAGGATAAGTCCGACTCAATACCTCCCCCTCGCCAACCTACGTATGGTATTGGAAAACGTTTTGCGGTCCGTGTGGGACCAGTTGTCCCACACCGACACGCAGAAACGGGTCCGCTCGCACCTTATGTTAATGCCCGAACACTTGCTCCTTGGGTTGAATACTCCGCGATTGCGAGTTACCGGCGGTTTGAGGGTCGGCTTTTCAGTCCACCCTTTGTTTGTGTTAAGAGAACTTCCAGACCTGACTGCGGCCCTCGAGCCGTTGCCACGTTAGTTCTAGGCAAGACACCTGTTGCGGTTGAAAACCACTTGATCGCACTACTGCCCCATGACGGTACTGCCCGCACCTGCCGTGAATTGATGCTTCGACTAGCTTCCCCTAAGAGCGATAAGTGGCTCAATGCGCGGCTACGTTGTCGGCACCTTACCACAAGTGCAGTTTCTGAAATGCCTTGGTGGTACAAGCCGTGAGCGACTATCGTTCAGTAGACGGGCGCCTTAGGTTCGCTCCCGAAATAGTAAAAAGACTTGGTGAGGAACTGAATCCCACTTTAAGCAAAGGCATCTTAGAGCTTGCCAAGAATGCCTATGATGCCGATGCAACCACATGCAGCATCAAGCTACAAGATATTCGCCGACCAGGTGGCGCGATAATCGTCCAAGACAACGGTTACGGGATGACCTCGGGGCAGATCACAGATGGCTGGCTAGTCTTGGGCCGATCTTCGAAGAGTCCTACAAAGCAGACCCGACTGGGCCGTACACCCGCAGGGAGCAAGGGCTTGGGTAGGCTGGCCGCTCTTCGAATGGGGCGAGTCGCACTTCTGTCCACGATTTCCAAGCAGGAAAAGGATAGCCTGCACGAATTGCAGATTGAGTGGGACCGATTCGACAATGCGTCCACAGTTGAAGACGTTACTCTGAAAATCTGGACCCGCGCTAATGGCTATGGGGCAGATTTGGGGACAAAGATTGAAATCAGGGAGCTGCGGGAAGGTTATGGCTACCATGAAGTAAAGCGTCTCGCGCGCGAGCTAATTCTACTTGCCGACCCTTTTAGCTCTAACCCGCAAGGATTTTACCCTGAACTTCACTCTCCTGAATTCAATGACTTGGAAGTATTGATCCGGAACCGTTACTTCGACGATGCCGAATACCATCTTCATGCTGAAATGCTTGCAGGCGGTGAGGTCCGAGCAGAAATTGTTGACTGGAAGGGCGCAGTCCTCTTTCAGGCAGAACATGACGATATTGCTCGCCGTCCGAAGGCTGTTTACCAATGCCCACCGGCTACGTTTGACCTATGGGTATTTATTCTCAATAAAGATACGTTTTCCACGCGCCAGTCAACGGTGGGCGAGGTCCGTAAATGGCTTAAAGAATTCGGCGGTGTCCACATATACTGCAACGGCCTGCGGGTAAGCCCTTACGGAGGCCCGCGCGATGATTGGCTTGGAATGAATTTGCGGCGTGTGAAGAGTCCTGAAGAACGGCCGGGAACCAACACTTCGATTGGACGAATCGAAGTCCATAATCTGCAAAACCAACTTGTTGAGAAGACGGATCGCTCTGGTTTTATTGAGAATGTTGCCTTCAATGATTTGCGAATCTTTGCATCCGATGCCATGGAATGGATGGCGAGTTGTAGGCTACGATCAGCAGAACATCGCCGTCGCGAAAGACGTGCAATTGCGCCAAAGGAGTCATCAAAAGCTAAGCAGAGTTTTGGCGATTCTCTGGCCGCAGTTCCAGAAGAAATGCGAACGGGCATCCAGCGTGCTTTTGCTTCCTACGAATCCTTCCGCGACGAGGAGGTAAACACCCTCCAAAAAGAGGTCCAGTTGTATCGCACGCTTAGTACAGCGGGCATTACCGCTGCAACGTTTGCCCACGAGTCTAACTCGAATCCCATCAAGGTCATCTGGCAGTCGCTTTCTGCTTTGGAACGCCGCGCACAAAGGACTTGTAGAGAACTTTACCAGAGCCAATTGCAAAAACCGATCAACCTAATTAAAAGGGCTCTGGAAAGTCTCGCCGTTTTGAGTAGTGTTACGCTGAGTTTACTGGACCATGGTAAGCGCAGGAATATTCGACTCGAATTACACGGCGTTTTGGACGACATTTTGCACACTTATCATCCGTTTCTCCAAGGGGCTGACGTTCACCTGATTAAGTCACTTGCCTCCGGTAATCCCTTTCTCCGTGGTCAGCATGCGGCCGTGGAATCAATAATTGCAAATCTTATCAATAACAGTGTGGCAGCATTCGAGGACGTAGCGACTGAACATCGGATCATAGAGATTAATACCAGGATTGCAGACGATCGCTGGTGCCTTTCCATTAGCGACAATGGACCGGGAATCAGTGGAATAAACACATCTGATATATGGCTTCCTGGCAGAACAACGCGCAAGAACGGGACGGGACTGGGTTTAACTATCGTTCGTGATGCTGTGCTTGATTTTGGCGGCTCGGTTGAGGCGATCGAGCACGGACTTCGTGGCGGCGCTGTCATCTCCGTATACCTACCCATATTAGGAAGTTAGAAATGCTGAAGTCAAAGAGCCAATCAATAGATCGAATCCTGATCGTTGATGACGAACCACTGGCAAGGGAGGCCTTCACACTTGTCATTGAAGACATGGAGCTTACTCCCAAGGAGATTGACCGATTCCCAGGTCCTGACATTCAGAGCTTCGTTACTACAATTCAGCCAAATGACGCCATATTATGCGATTACCACCTTAAGAAACGCAGTTACGCACCGTGCAATGGCGATGAGATCCTAAGGCAATGTTATCGCGCTGGCGTCCCCGGCGTCCTAGTCACCAGCATTGATCCCGTCCCGATTAGGCGAGACTGTTTGAGATTCATTCCCAGAGTCCTTAGAACAACAGTTCTAGATCCTAGCAGCCTTAAGCATGCATTAGAACAGTCTGGACAGGAATTGGCCGGCAACATTCAGTCCTCACGCAAGCCCTGGCGAACGCTCGTCCGGGTGGACGATGTTGACGAAGACCATGAGTGTTTCTACGCGGTGGTTCCAGCTTGGAGCGTACGAATCAGAGTGCCGATCTACATTGACTACTTGCCGGCTAATGTCGCGAAGCTGGTAGAGCCTGGCCGGCGCTTTCACGCCCTAGTGAATACGGGAGCTGAAGAGGCCCGCGACTTGTACTTTGACGAATGGGAAACACAGTGAATCTTGCGATGCCACTACGCCGACACATTTGTTTCTTGGATGTTGGGCATGGCAACAGTACCGTAATTATTGCTGGCGAAGATAGCGTTGTTGTAGTGGACGTAGGACGGCAAAGCACGTTATCGGAATTCCTTAATCAGCAGAAAATCACACATATCCGCACAGTTTATCTCTCACACGCTGATGCAGATCATATAGGTGCACTAGCGGGTATTCTTGCTACCCAAGCCATAACAATCGGTCGCGTTATTGTTAATAGCGACTCAAAAAACACGGAGGTATGGGACGACCTGCTCTATGAGCTTGATAGAGCGCATCACGCTGGATCACTTGAATTCAAGTTGGGTCTAGTGTCAGGTCATTCAGAAATGCTTGATGGCCATGTGTCCATTGACGTTGTAGGTCCCAGTCGGTATCTGGCAGGCAAAGGCCCTGGCAGCACGCTCAAGTCTGGATCGAAAGTACGCACAAACTCGGTTAGTGCTATTCTAGCTGTCTCAGTTAATTCGTCCAAGATTGCTTTGCTACCAGGGGACATGGATGACGTAGGCCTCTACGAACTGCTGAGGCGCTCACCAGACCTTAATGCTCCAATTTTGGTCTATCCGCACCATGGTTGTCCGCCACGTGCGGGGAGTGATCTGCAATGTTACATGGAAAATTTGCTGAAAGAAGTTAAACCCGAGCTTGTGATCTTTTCAATTGGGCGCGGAGTGTATTCCACTCCTAGTCCTGAAACGGTTCGGCTACTCCGCCGCCTGTGCCCCAAGGCGCGCATCGTCTGCACGCAACTGTCCGAGCATTGCGCAAGCCGATTGCCGAAGGCCGCGGCCAATCAATCTCCCCTGGCATTTGCCAGAGGACGTGAACATGGAAAATGCTGCGGAGGAACAGTAGTCGTCTCCCTAGACGATGTGTCGACGGTACAACCGCAAAGAGATGCTCATTTCAGTTTCATCCGGCACTACGCTCCAACGGCATTGTGCTCTGGAGACTGCCTGAAAGCCGCCTCTGCGTGATTTCTCCGTCACGGCTGGCTTATTGAGCGAGCCAATAAAATCCTGAAGGCAATCCCCTCGGTCACCCGCTACTACCGTAAATCGGGTTTGAGCACGACAGCTATTGGGGAATCATCAGACGCTGGCCTGGATGAATGACGGAGCTGCGAAGACCGTTCACATCACGAATGCTGTTGACTGACGCTCCGTAGCGCTGCGCAATGCGAGACAAAGACTCCCCACGACGCACAACATGAATCTTCTCTGCTTGGGTGTTTGCACGTATCGTCAGATGCTGTCCCACACGTATCCTGGTCCCACGCAGATTATTCCAGTTTTGGATGCTACGCACGCTGGTCCCATATTGGTCGGCCAGTTTGCCTAATGTCTCTCCACGACGTACCGTATGCACAACGCGGCTTGAATTGCCACGTACATTCAGTCGCTGCCCTACCCTGATCCGCGTTCCTCGCAAATTATTCCAGTTCTGCAGATTACGTACAGACGTACCGTACTGCCGGGCCAGATTCCCCAGCGTCTCGCCCCTGCGCACAATATGAACGGTAGTCGATTCCTCGGTTATAGCTTGGGTTGAACGCTGGTCGGATTTCGAAGAAGTTACGCTCTGGGATGCGCTTAGCCTTGCAGGCACAGCAGGCACGGTTTGCCGGTTCGTTGGCTGTACTACGATAGGATCGTGAATCAGCGGGCTTATCTCCCGCGTACCGTAATTGACCGTTCGCACAGTAGGATCTACAAGTGCGACAAAGTTGCTGCCACTCATTGGCGGAATCTCCAGTATCTGCCCCGGATGTATAACTGAGCCCCGGAACTCGTTATGTGATCGCAAATCCTGCACGGTTACCCCGTGCGCTTCTGCGATACGCCCGAGCGAGTCTCCCCGGCGAACCCGGTACCGGATGGACTTCGCTGCCGAAACGAATTCCTGCGGCAAACCCGCTAGGGAAGCCTTGAATTGCTCAGCATGGTTTGGGGGTAGCCGCAACTGATATTCTGCTCTACCCGGCGGCGTACTACCTCGCTTCAGTTCGCTGTTGAGCGCCTGAAGTGTCTCCTCGTCCGTCCCTGCAAGCCTCGCCAACTCTGCCAGATCCATCCCGCCCCGAATTGTAACCATCTCAAAAGCCAGTGGCTGACCAATCGGCGCATTTGCCAACCCGTACTGCTCAGGATTCGACATTATGTGAGCCACAGCAATGTATTGCGGCAAGTATCCCTGCGTCTCCCGGGGGAGGTAGCGCAAAAAGTCCCAATAGGAGGGGATGTTTTTCATGGACCCCCCGGCCCGACGAATGGCGCGCTGGATACATCGTGGACTGCAGTTATATCCTGCCATGGCGACATGCCAATCATTGCCATACATCCGGTACAGATCCTTCAGGTGCTTCGCAGCAGCGCGCGTAGCTTTTTCCGGATCCATCCGCTCATCAACCCAGGAATCTATCTTCAAATCGTAGGCCTTGCCGGTTGCACTCATGAACTGCCAAAGACCTACCGCTTTGGCAGAGCTGACAACGGCAGGTTGAAGGGCACTCTCTACTGCAGACAAATACTTCAATTCATCCGGCAGTCCCTCTTCTGCGAAGATCTTGGACATCATGGGGAAGTATGTGTCCGCCCGTGTCATCCAGCGCTCAAGGTTTGACCTCCTGTTCTGCAAGAACCAAGTAATCGTACTGCGCACGCGGCTGTTTAGCGGCATAGGAACCCGCGTTTGCAGGGGCGCGCCAACCGCTCGCATAGGAGGGCGGTCTTCAACTTCCGGCTCACTGATGGCAACCGCATCCAGGAAAAACAGCGGCCTCAACTTACGGACCTCTTCCATTGCAAGGTCAATCGATCCAAAATGGCGCTCGTACTCAATAACGACGGAACGATACAACTCCTGGAACCGCACATCCTGGTGAAGCCTGCGGCGCGACGCAAGCCGCTCCAAAGAAAGCATTGCCCGGTCCAGAATTGCTCCCGCCTTCACGTTATCACCATAGGCCAACGCCGTTAATACATCTGACTGGTACTCGTAAATACGGGCGATGCGGAGCTCAACTTGCTGCCGCGTCAAAGCAGACCCTTCAAGGTCCTGCTGGAGCAAATAATGATCGTAGCCCTTCAAGGACTCCGTCGGTATGATGCCAAGCGCAGGTGCTATCCTAGTGCTCTCCTGCCCAAGACAGAGAGAAACACCAAAGCACGCAACCGCAATAATTAGACAGCTTGTTCGCTTAAATGTCATGGTCGAAGGGTCAATATTAACCGGAATCCGAAGAAAAGAGGGTGCTACCTAGCGGTGCCAAAGATCGTAAATAATGCACACTTTATCCACATTTTTGCACGCAATCCCTTCCATTTGCTCATTATAGCGGCATATTGCCGTGTTTCTTTTTCGGATTTCGCACAGCTTTATTGCGAAGCATCGCCAGACTGCGGATCAATCGTTGCCTGGTTTCCCGCGGTAGGATAACATCGTCCACATAGCCGTATTCCGCCGCTATGTAGGGATTTGCAAACGCGCTCTTATACTCCTTGGCAAAATCTCGTATTGCAGCTTCACGATCATTGGCTGCTGCCAGCTGCTTTCGGTGGATGATTTCAACGGCCCCTTGTGGTCCCATTACGGCGATTTCCGCCGTGGGCCACGCAAAGCTTACGTCACCGCGGATATGCTTTGAGTTCATTACATCATATGCTCCACCATATGCCTTGCGGGTAATGACGGTTACGCGTGGTACGGTCGCTTCGCAGAATGCATAAAGCAATTTTGCACCATGCCTGATAATGCCCCGCCATTCCTGATCGGTGCCCGGCAAGAATCCTGGTACATCCTCAAACACCAGCAAGGGTACATTGAAGGCGTCGCAAAACCGAACAAAGCGCGCGCCTTTGACGGACGCGTCAATATCCAACACACCAGCCAGGATCGCTGGCTGGTTGGCCACGATTCCTACTGACTGCCCACCAAGACTGGCGAAGCCACAAAGAATGTTCTGTGCGTACTCTTTGTGAATCTCAAAAAAGCGTCCCTCATCAACCACTGACAGGATCACAGTCCTCATGTCATAGGGCTTGTTCGCATTTTTCGGCACCAGGGTATCCAGGGCAGGGTCTGCCCTGGATACCAGATCGCCAGTTTGCCACGCCGGAGGCAACTCATCACAATTCTGTGGCAGATACCGCAACGCCTCACGGATACGCATCAGGCATGCGACATCGTTCTCGCACGCTACGTGGGCAACGCCGCTCTTCGTCGCGTGCGTGCTCGCACCACCCAACTCCTCAAGCGTCACATCCTCCTGTGTAACCGTGCGAACCACCTCCGGTCCAGTGACGAACATGTAACTGCTGCCTTTTACCATGAATACCAAGTCCATGATCGCCGGGCTATACACTGCCCCGCCGGCACACGGTCCTAGCACCGCCGAAATCTGCGGTACCACCCCGGAAGCCACCGTGTTGAGCAGAAAAATGTCTGCGTACCCCCCGAGCGAGACGACACCCTCCTGAATCCGGGCCCCTCCTGAATCATTCAAGCCCACGATAGGTGCACCCGTATTGAGTGCCATGCGCATGATGTTGACAATCTTATCCGCATGTGCCCTGCCGAGGGAGCCTCCCAATACAGTAAAATCCTGGCTATACACAAACACCGTGCGCCCGTTGATCAGACCGTGGCCTGTTACCACACCATCGCCTAAGGGCCGGTTGCCCTGCAGGCCAAAGTCGTGGCACTGGTGTCGAACGAACATCCCAATCTCCTCAAAGGAGTCATCGTCCAACAACACCTCCACGCGCTCTCTCGCGGTGAGCTTGCCCTGTGCATGCTGCCGCGCCATCCTCGCCGCTCCACCACCAAGGCGTGCTTCCTCGCGCAGTGTTTGTAATGCTTCTTGCCTATCGGCCATGATGAGCTACGATTCTGCTAGCACGCCTCGGGCGCTGAGACAATATTCATCAAAATGCTACAAACTATTACTCCGCGCCGGGGCCCAGCACAACCCGGCCGGGCAGCGCACCGGTATGGTCGCCATCCAGAAGCACCAGCGTGCCGTTTATAAGCACATGTACCATGCCCGTGGAGTACTGATGCGGCGCTTCGTAGGTGGCGCGGTCCCGGATTTCTGCAGTGTCAAATACGGCGATGTCTGCGTAATGACCCTCAACCAGCCTTCCCCGACCGTCAATCGCAAGATTATCCGCCGGCAATGACGTTATGCGACGGATCGCTTCCGCAAGCGAAAGAATGCCTTCATCGCGAACGTACTTGCCCAAGAGCCGTGGAAACGCACCATACGCTCGCGGATGAGGATTGCTCTCAAGAAACGCCCCCTCAGTGGCCATCGACGGAGCATCCGTTCCGAGGCTGACCCAAGGAAGACGCAACTTGTTGCGGATGTTCTCTTCCGCCATCACAAAAAACACTACATCCACCCGGCTGCTGTCTTCCACAACCAAGTCCATGGCTGTAGCCGCCGGTGATGTCCCGCGTTCGGCCGCCACATCTGCCAGGGTCCTTCCCACAAGCGGTCGTAGCTCGCTGCTCCGGAAGCCACCCAACAGAATATTATCCGCACCCGCTGCCAGATATAGATTCTCCCACGCGTCGGTCGGCGTATTCATCTCCTGCTCCAATCGGTCGCGCGTAGCAGGATCCTGAAGCCGCATCCGCCAGGCGCCAAAGCCCCCTTCCTGTACCTCCGGCGGCATGGCCGCATCGAATCCTGTAGCAGCGGCAGTATACGTGTACATGTCGGCTGTGATGGCAAGGCCCTCTGCTCTGGCCGCCTCCACATGGGCTACCACGGAATCCAGCTTTCCCCAGTTCGACTGTCCTGCGGCCTTCAGATGGTAAATTTCAGCGCGAACATCCGCCTCTCGGGCAATCGTAATCAGTTCGTCAACAGATTCTAACAACTTATTTCCTTCACTGCGGATATGCGCGGTCACCAAGCCATCGTACGATGAAATCACCGTGCTGAGGGCCACCAGTTCTTCGGTCTCGGCATAAAATGCCGGCGCATAAATCAGGGAAGCGCCCAATCCCATTGCTCCATCCGCCATGGCGGCAGCAACGTGCTCCTGCATCCGACGCAGCTCGGCGGGGCTCGGCTGGCGGTTCTCGTGCCCTAACTCGTGTTCGCGAACCGTAGTAGCGCCCACCATGGACGCAACGTTTGGCGCCACCCCTTTAGTAACCAGAAAATCCAGATACTCCCTGAGCGTTGTCCACGGCAGGGTAACCGGCTCCCTGCCGGTTGCAGCCCGGTAAGCATCGTCTCCGCCAAGGTACTCCACGAGTCCGCGGAGTACCTCCGATTTCATTGCAGCATTCAGCGGGCCCATTGACTGACCTTCACCAAACAGCTCCAATGTAATTCCCTGGCGGATATCGCTCTCGGACCTCCCATCCCGGATCAAGGACAGCGGAGCCCAACTGAGCATATTTATGAAGCCAGGGCTGACGGCAAGGCCCGATACATCAAGCACTGTATCGGCATGTGCACCTGCCAGGTCACCCACCGCGGCGACGCGCAATCCACGGACACCGACATCGGCTATGAATGGGGGCGCCCCACTCCCGTCGTAGATCATCCCACCTCGGAGGATAAGGTCGTAGCGGTTCACAGGTGTGCAACCACACCACACGACCAGCACGGCCGTTAGCAGCGCCCTGAACATCCTTCCTCATCTGACAACGACGCACGCATCCCAACTAATTGAAGGCAAACTCCTTCGGGGGCTCCGTGCCGTGCAAGTGGCGGACAAAGTAGTCCCATCGTTTGCGCATCCAGTATGTCCGCGCAGGAAATAAACCGTGGTTTGCATTCGGGAAGATCACCAGATCAAAGTCCTTGTTTGCCTTGATCAGAGCATCCACCATCAACAAGGTATTGGACGCAGGGACATTGTCATCCAGCATCCCGTGGGCCAGCAGAAGTTTTCCCTCCAGGTTGGCCGCAAGAAGATGGTTGGCCTGGCTGTCGTAGTTCGTTGTTCCATCAGGATAGGTCTCTAGGAGCCCATGCCATTTTTCACCCCAGTCATCCTCGTAGTTACGGTTGTCATGATTGCCCGCGCCGGACACCGCAACCTTGTAAAAGTCCGGAAATCGTAAGATGGCACCGGTCGAGGCAAACCCGCCCCCGGAATGCCCCCAGATGCCAACGCGCTCCAGATCCATCCAGGGACGAGATGCGGCCAATTGTTGAATCGCGGTAATCTGGTCGGGGATGCCGTTGTCTCCCATCTGTCCGTAATAGGCGTCATGAAACGATTTGGAACGCCCCGGCGTCCCCATCGCATCTACTTCAACAACGACAAAGCCCAGCTCTGCCACAGCCTGCTTATCTCCGCGAGCCGCACGAAATGAGCGGCTTCCCACGCTCCCGGACTGGGGACCGGGATAGATATAGTTCAGTATGGGGTACGAGCGCGTGGAATCCAGACGGGTAGGGTTGTACAGAAGCCCGTACAGATCCGTTTGGCCGTCCCGCGCCTTCACAACCACGGACTGCGGGGGCTGCCATCCCGCTGCCTCCAAGTCCGCAATGTCAGCGGTTTCCAACTCCATTACGTACGTACCATCACCGCGCCGCACGACAGCTGTAGGAGGCACCGATGGTGTGGAGAATCGGTCCACAAAGAACCGGCCTGATGGACTGAAAGATGCTGTATGGTGCGCAGTTTCCGGAGTAAGCAATGCTACAGCGCCACTGTCAAGATGGACGCGGTAGAGAGAATGGTAATAGGGGTCAGGCCCGTCTCGCCCCCCAGCATTGAAGTACACATAGCGCGATTCATCATCCAAACGCACAACCTGCTGGACAGCCCATTCGCCCTCCGTAACACGGTCTTTCAATGCTCCGCTCTTGAGGTCGTAAAGGTACAGGTGTCCCCAATCGTCTCTTTCGGAGAACCAGAGCACCTCGTCGGAGCCAAAAAGAACGCGCCAATTTTCCGCATCTATGCCAGACTCGTAATACGTCGGAGCATGCTCGGCCAGCACCTCCCGCACGCTCCCCGACGCTGCATCGGCCAGCCGAAGAGTGGCGTTCTTGTGGTCACGGGAACTTGATATGAACGCAAGCGCCTCGGAGTCAGGGCTCCATTGTACATCAAGAAATTGCCCCTGCCAATTCGCTACATGATCGGTGGTAGTGCTTCGGTGAGGATCAGCCGGCATGTCCAGGCGAACCACATGAGGCCCTTCCAAATGGACTACCACGCGCGCGATGCGAAAAATCAGACTGTCGCCGACGAGTGGATAGCGCCATCTGTCAAGCTGCGGGTGGCCTACGCGCGTAGATACGGTGTACATTTCGCCTACTCCCCGCCCATCATGCTGAAACGTAGCTATCTTTTGAGAATCCGGGGACCACAGTAGTACCGGCCTCCTGCTACGTACCCAACCGGCGTTGTTGGTAGCATACCCGTAGCCTTCTTCGCCATCAGTGGTGAGTTGGATCTCCGTGCCCGTAGCAAGATGCCGTACCCACAGGTTATGGTCGCGAATGAATGCCGCATGCCTGCCGTCCGGTGACTTGGTGGAGTAAGGAACCGTCTCAGAGCTGCTCTGGGCTAATGCACATGTCAGTTCTTCCGCGTCGCACACCACCCGCTCCCCATACTCATCAAACGTCAGCATGCCATCAGAATATCTAACCAGCCGAGGGAGTCCCTGTGACTCAATATCCATCTCCAACACCCGGGACAAGGATGCTGCCATCCCCTCGTGGTCGAATAGCGGGGCACGGCTTGCGCCTGTTGGATCTATCAGTACGTACTGCGTACCCGAGCGGGTTATGTTTGCATACCAGAACCGATCATCTTCCAACCAGCGGGGGCGTACATCATCGTTATAAACCAGCGGGTTGACCGTGGCCGACAGGAAAGACTGCGCATGCTCATAGTCCGCAGCAGTGATCGCCTGGGAATGTCCTTCCAAGGTCCAGAATCCTCCAGCTGCCATAATCAACCATATGCAGCAAGATTTTACCGCCGCCTCATGAGTAACACCAACCATGGCAATTCCGGTATATTCAACCCCGACAAGATAGCATTTTTGCACTCTCACATTGAATGATGCGCGACCTTATCCTGATCTTACTCGCTCTGCTACTGTATATCTCGTGCGCCAATCAGGCAGAGGATAACCCGCCCATGGAGGGTTTTAATGCGGCTGGCTCGGACAGCCGTGCAGTGGAGATTGCCGATGATGTCATGAGCAGCATGGGAGGGAGGAGCGCGTGGGACCAGACCCGCTACCTGTCCTGGAGCTTTTTCGCTGATGATCAGATCTGGGATAAATGGACGGGCCGATTTCGCTGGCAGCGCGACAGCACCGTCGTTCTGATGAATCTGGAATCCCGGCACGGCGATGCATGGCAAAACGGACTGCATGTAACGGACACGCGCGGCCGTGATTCTCTTCTCCTGCAGGCCTACCGGAACTGGATAAATAGTTCGTACTGGCTGCTTATGCCCTACAAGCTTAAGGATTCCGGTGTCACACTCCGATACGAGGGGGCCGGGATCATGGAAGATGGTCGGGCGGCGGAAGTCCTTTCGCTAACATTCAAGGATGTCGGGATGACCCCTGATAACCGCTACGAAGTGTTTATTGATACGGAGACCATGCTGGTGGGGCAATGGTCCTACTATGCCTCTTCGGACGATCCCGAACCGAAAATGACGTATCCATGGCTGAACTGGCAACGACACGGAGCCATCCTTCTTTCCGACGACAGGGGGATGCGCCCCGACGGGTCGTCCTTAATTTTGCCTAATGTGGCCGTGTTCGACGACCTACCTGCCGCGATTTTTGAGAACCCGGGCAAGCTGGACTTGGCGCAACTGCCTGCAATCCCATAGACACCTTATTCGGCAGATGGCCATACGGCCCAACCCCGCATCCAAGGTACACCCTTCCGTTTCGGTACGACCCGTACCGTATATCCGAACAAGCCGCTGCGGGGGCAGGTAACGGTATCGGTGCCAAACGCGTAGGTGCCACCGTCTCTACCCGTCATCTCAAGTGGGATCACTTGCGGGTGCACGATCTCCTCTGCAGCTGTCACCTCGCCGAAGTAGAGTTCGACATCCACGTCATCTGGTTCAAGCCCACCGAGGTCCACGCTTGCGCGTACGCAAAAGGTCTCGCCCACCTGCAACATACTCTTGGTCCCGCACCCCTCTGTACGGATCCGTACCGAACCCCATTTCGATGCAACCTTGCCGCTCCAAGCGGCAAGCGCTTGCACGTTGCTCATATCCTCGGTAATCAGATCATTGCAATGGCTGGCCACCAAGCGGTAGGCCCCGGTATAGTACTCCTCTACCATGCGATGGGAATTGAACCGTGATGCATACTCGGCAATGGAGCCGTGCATCCGCTGGATCCACTCGCGCGGCAGCCCGTCGGATGTTCGCCTGTAGAACAGCGGCACAATGTCGTGCTCCAGAACGTCATACAGATTGTCTGCCTCAACAGCATCCTGATAGGCTTGGTCTGATATAACCTCTCTTGTGCCGATGGCCCACCCGAGATCCGGATCGTATGCTTCGTCCCACCATCCATCCAACACGCTGACATTCAGGCACCCATTCACGGCGGCTTTCATTCCGCTTGTGCCACTGGCCTCGCGGGGCCTCCGGGGCGTGTTAAGCCAAACATCCGCCCCTTGCACCATCGCCCTGGTGATGGCCATGTCATAGTCTTCAAGAAACACAATGCGACCACGAAATGGGTGCTGTCTTGCTATTGTCACAATGCGCTGTATGAGTTCCTTGCCCGGTTGGTCTCTGGGGTGTGCCTTGCCGGAGAATATGATCTGCACCGGATGGTCCTCGCTGCCTACGATGCGCGCAAGGCGATCCAGGTCGCTGAGAAGGAGCGTCGCCCTCTTGTAGGTCGCAAAGCGACGGGCGAACCCTATCGTCAATGCTTGAGGGTCAAGTACCGCAGCTGCAGCATGCTGGTCAGCTTGGGGTGCGCCGACGCGATGCAGTTGTAGTTGCACGCGCTTGCGTGCCAGATCAATCAATCGCTCGCGCCGCAAGACATGCGTCCGCCACAAGGCAGCCCTCGGCACCTGGTCTATGCGGCTCCATATAGACCTGTCTCCCGGTTCCGTCCTCCACCTCGGCCCCAGATACCGATCAAAAAGCTGTTTCATATCTGACGACAGCCAGCTTGATACATGCACCCCGTTCGTTACATGCCCAATCGGTATTTCGTGCTCCGGCACATTAGGCCAGAGATTCTGCCACATTTTCCGGCTAACCTCTCCGTGGAGCTTGGCGACACCGTTGCAAACCGCACACATCTGGAGAGCAAGCTTCGTCATGCCGAATTTCTCGTTGTCATTGTTCGCGTCATGCCTGCCGAGTCCGAGAAAGTCCCGCCGCGAAAGATGCAATTCCCGTTCTGCAAATCCTGTGAGGTAGGTGTCCATCAGGCGCGGGACGAATCGATCATGCCCCGCCTCCACCGGCGTGTGCGTAGTAAAGACGATTCCTGCTGTTGCCGCAAGACGCGCTTCATCAAACGAGAGACCTTTGCTCTGCATGTAGATGCGTATCCGCTCCAGTGCGAGGAAGGCCGAATGGCCTTCGTTGATATGGTAGATCCCGGGGCGTATGTTCAGTGCGTGCAGTGCACGATAGCCTCCTATTCCCAACATCACCTCCTGCCGGATACGAAGCTCATCGCCGCCGCCATAGAGGTAATCTGTCAGGTCCCTGTCCTCGTCGCGCGGATTGGCGGCAAAGTTCGTATCAAGGAGATACAGCGGTACGCGCCCCACCTGCACGCGCCAGATCCGTGCGTGAACCTGCCGTCCCGGAAATCCCACGCTAACGGTTAGCGGCGCCCCATGCGTGTCATACTCCAGCACTAACGGCAGATTGGCAAAATCGTTGGGCTGGTAGGTTTCCTGCTGCCATCCCGCCTCATTGAGGTGCTGCCGAAAATATCCCTGTTGATACAGTAGTCCTACCCCCACAAGAGGGATACCCATATCGCTGGCCGACTTGAGATGGTCACCTGCCAGCGCTCCAAGGCCGCCCGCGAAAATCGGCAAACATTCCGTCACCCCGAACTCCGCGGAGAAGTAGGCGACTACATCGGTGTTCTCTCCACCGTTTTTCTGGTACCAGGTTGATGTTTGTGCCATGTAGGCATCGTGGTCCGCACTCACGCGCTTCAAGTGCGCTAGAAAAGATTCGTCGTTGCTTGCGTCTATCAGTTCCTGCTGGGGCAATATGCCGAGCAGCAGGACGGGGTTGTGTCCGGACGCTGACCAATGATCAGTGCCGAGCCGGCGGAACAGGTCAAGCGCATCTTCATCCCAAGCCCATCGCAGATTGTAAGCCAGCTCGCGCAAACGCATGAGGGCCGGCGGTAGTGCTGGGGAGGCGGTAAGGGTTCGGACCGGTTTTGGTATCATCGTTCGTCGTAATCAATTCAGCGTTTCAAGTTTAGGGAATTATATACGTGAGTGACCAACTGTACCCAGTGAGGCACTGGTATCAATTTCACGGGTCATAGGGGTCGGTACCCAAACGCCCCTCGCCGTGCAGCAGCCCCAATCCCGGAGGCCAGTATGTTTGCAGCCGCATTCAGGTCTGCATGATCCGCATGGCCACAGGACATACACGTGAATTTGCTCCGTGTCTTACGGGTACTCGCTTCTGTGTGCCCACACACAGAACACCGCTGACTGCTATAGGCAGCGGTAACCTTTATCACCTTGCGGCACTTATAGCCCAGCATCTGATCCAGCTGGCCCCAACCTGTTTGCAGTATCCCACGGTTGAGGCCAGACTTCTGTCTGACGTTTGTGCCAAAGCTCTCCATCGTCCCCTTAGCTGAACGTGTCATCGCTTTGATCTTCAGGTCCTCCAGTATCACCGTTGAGGAGCAATTGGCAATACTGCGACTACCCTGGTGGTTCGCATTCTTGAGGACGTTAGTACGCTTGCGCTGTATGCGGGCGATTCTATGCTTCCGCCTGTTACGACGGTTGGAGCCTTTCTTCTGTCTCGCCAGTCTTCGCTGATGCCGCTTCAACTTGGCATCAAGACGCTTCGTATCCGGTTGTCTGACAGTGCTTGTATCGCCCTCTGTGGAGACCATAGCGACCTGCCCGCAATTACGGTCAATGCCTACAGCACCGCCGGTATCCTCTATTACAGGTGCCTCCATCTTGTAGCGGATGACAGCATACCACTTGCCGGCGTTCTTCTTTACCGTGGCGTTGACGGGTATACCATCAGGGTACGGGTTGCCTCCCCGCCTGCGGAGCGCCATATATCCCACTTTCGGGATATACAGCTTACCATCCCGAACCCTTACGTTATCCGGGATCGTGAACGAAGGCGTACTACGCACGTCTGGAATGGAATCTCGGTCTTCTCTTACCCTCCTTGAAGAATGCCTTCCATGCATCCGCCTGATATTTCAATGTGTATCTAACGACAATGTGTATCTAACGACAATGTGTATCTAACGACACCAAAGGAGTATTCAGGTAGCCACTCGACCGTGCGGCGCAGCGCCGTGAACCGCTTCCCCAGCGAGAAGAAGCGTACCGAGGGCGGCTTCTCTCCAGCCTCTTTCGCTTTCTTGTGCGCCTCGCTCTGCTCTGCGAGGATGGCATTCCACACAAACCTACACGCACCCGCTAATCCAGCAAGTTGCTTGGCGTTACTCCGACTTCCGGGCAACAGCCTGTATGTGATATTGCGGTATGCACTAACCGTTTCGGGCATGGCACTGTGCTATATAATTCCCTAATAGATGGTAATTATATAGCATGAATACCCACGTGTTGAGTTATTTGAAATAATTGCAGTTTGTTCGTGAAAAGCGGGAATCGATTATGAAAAACTGGCGAAAGCCATCCTGTCTGCACCACCAAAGCACAAAAAGTAACTCCTGCGAAAACGCGTGGCACTCAGCCATATAACCCCCCAAGTTTACGTTACAGCCATCTATGCATGTTGGCGTTTTCTGCAAAATCGTACGGCAGCTGAAAATTGTCCTACCATAACCCTCCCTTATTCATAAGGGAGTTAACCGGCGGGAAATCGTCGTTTAAGTTTATGGTGTAAGATGTTGGCTATACACGGTTGGAATGGGTTCTTGCGCGATACTCAAACGTTTAGAGACCCCAATACCCATTCACCCTGTAACACACCCGATGCAAGATCCCAAATCCAACCTTCTGTTCGCTTGCCAGTTCAATAAATCCGCTAAAGTTGTACGCTCCAAGACCGATAATCTAACATCGGATGCGGGCGTCATTCCTATGCGCCTGCTCATGGTGATCAGCACCTTGGCATGCCGACTCGCTTCCGTGCTTAAGGACAATCGGTCCCAAGCTCGGATTACGCATAGCCTTGAGGAGTTAGTGCGGCAGTACCTGCTGCAACATGTGCAGGGGTGGGGCCGTCAGTCAGATGCGGACAAGCTTCGAAGGGACCCCGCCATGCGCGTGGCCACTTCTTCCAAAAGGGGTATGGAGGCATTACAGAGACGATAGGTCCCTGGCATCCCAGCCAACCATGTCTCGCTTCGTGCGCATGTTGGCCGGGAAAAAGAATTTCAAGAAGTTGCGCCTTTTTGCAGAGACATTCGCCATGG
This sequence comes from Rhodothermales bacterium, assembly GCA_963663495.1. GTDB lineage: Bacteria > Bacteroidota > Rhodothermia > Rhodothermales > Bin80. The sequence continues at coordinate 5,160,398 of OY760427.1, read as the reverse complement.
AGCACCTGGTGCAGCGTGGTGGCGGGAAGCGCCGCCCCGAGGTAGTCTTTGATGTGGACGGTGTACCGGTAGATACGCATGGCAAGCAGCAGGGCAGCAAATGGAACGGGTATTATAAGCGCACCATCTTTCTGCTCCTTATCGCCATATGCGGTGAGTCGGGTGACATGTTGGGGGCGGAATTGCGAGGGGGCACGCAGAATGTGGTGAAGGACTGCTACGGTTTCATTCGACGCATTGGGCTGGCATTGCGTGAACATGTGGCCGACAGGGTCATTGTCCGATTGGACGCAGGCTTCAACAGTGGAGAGTTATGTGATAAGCTGGAGAACGACCGTATCGGCTATGTGATGCGTCTGAAAGGAAACGATGTGATTGACGGGCTTGCGGCGCCTCATTTGGAGGGTGATCAGCCATCGGACGAATGCTACCACGAACTGCGCTACCGTGCAAAGTGCTGGTCCGTAGAGCGTCGTGTGGTGCTCGTGGTTGATCCGGTGCCGGGAGAGCTTTTCCCGCGGCATTTCTATCTGATCACCGATCTGGATGCAGAAGCCTATCCGGCAGAGCAGCTTGTGAATCTGTACAGGAAGACCGGAGGGAAAGCGCTTAGGTGCTGTTGCCCTGCGCGGAAAGGGCACGTCTGCCTGCGCCATCGTAGGGCCCAACGGTTGGTGAGCCAATGTCTTGTCATGAGGTACCGCGGAGTATTGCGTACACGCATACCGGGCCGGCATTGGGACTAAACGGGCAAGGTTCCGCGGAATGTATATTGAGTCTGTACCGAGCCAGAATATGCGCAAGGCATGCATTCCCGGGCAATAGCACTGACAGCGGGCTACTTCGACTCCGTTTTCGCAAAGACGACGCACGGTCTGGTACGCGGCCCTTGCAGATATGAGCTTGCCGCGGTAGTTGACGCACAGCAGTCCGGGCAGGACGCCGGGAGCATACTGGACGGTGAACGTAGGGGCATCCCTGTGCTCGGCTCCGTGCCGGATGCGCTTGCAACCTTAACGCCGCCCCCCACACATTGCGTTATCGGCGTTGCGACCATCGGCGGCGTTCTTCCTCGCACGCTTTATAGTGATCTCAAATCAGCTGCCGCACATGGCATGACACTGGTCAATGGATTGCATCACCTGCTATCCGCCGATCCCGCGATCTGCAAGCTTATAGAGGGAAGCGGGGGATCCATTATTGACATACGTAAACCGAAGCCAACACGAGATCTTCGGTTTTGGACAGGCGAGGTCTACTCCGTACAGGCTCGGCGTGTGGCCGTGCTGGGGACAGATTGCGCCATCGGCAAACGCACTACCTGTCTGCTTCTCCGCGATGAGCTTCGGGCCTTTGGCATTAATACGCAGATGATATTTACCGGCCAGACAGGGTGGCTGCAGGGACTTGACTACGGATTTATTTTCGATGCCACACTCAACGATTTTGTCTCCGGGGAGCTTGAAGCGGCGCTGCTCGCATGTGAAGCAGGCTCCCACCCGGACATAATACTCATGGAAGGACAGTCGGGCCTGCGAAATCCTTCAGGACCGGCCGGTTCCGAGCTTATTCTTTCCGGCGCAGCACATGGGGTCATTCTGCAGCATGCTCCGAACCGTCAGTTTTATGAAGGCTTTGAGTCCACCGGATGCCGGATCCCGTCATTGGAAGATGAGATTGCTCTGGTCAGGATATTGGGCGCGGATGTCTGGGGCATAAGCCTCTTCACGCGCGGCATGACGAGGCGCCAGGCTCTCCGGGCCCAAAAGGATCTTTCTGCATCGCTGGGCCTGCCCGTAGCCATCCCGCTGGAGGACGGTGTAACCTTGATCGCTCAAACCATCGCAGCCCGTTGTCGTCATGGTCATACGGCATCTTGAGTCCTGGCAGGAAGACCTGCCGTTAGTACGTCCCTATACCATCGCCTTCAAGTCGGTGGATGCCGTCTCCCTTCAGTTTGTTCGCCTTGCCACGGATTGCGGCAAGGTAGGCCTTGGATCCGCGGCACCAACCGATGTTACGGGTGAGACCGCAGCGTCTTGCGCCGATAGAATAGAGGCTGTCGGTCGGGACACACTGGTTGGCAGTAGCTTGGACGATAGCAGGAAACTCGTAGAGTGGGTGGGGCAAAGGCTTGCCGCCCACCCTTCCGCGCGGGCGGCGCTGGATATGGCGTTGCATGACCTGTTGGCATGTGCGGCAGGCAAGCCACTGGTCGATTACCTCGGTCGCCACCACCGGGGCCTTGCAACATCCATCACTATCGGTATTCTATCGGTTGCTGAGACCCTGCGTGAGGCCGATGAGTATGTGGGCCGCGGCTTCTCCTGCATCAAGGTCAAGCTTGGGCACGACGCGCTGGAAGATGCTGAGCGGCTCCATGCGCTGCGGCGTCGTGTGGGTCCGTCCATTCGTATCCGGGTGGACGCAAACCAGGGATACAACCTGGAAGAAACGAGAGCACTATCTGCACTGGTGTCTGAACTGGACATCGAACTGATAGAGCAACCCATGCCACCGGGCTCCTGCCATGCGCTGGGCAGCCTCCCGAAAAGCGTAGTACCGAGGATGGCAGCCGACGAGAGCCTGCATTCCGAGGAGGACGCGAAGAAGTTGTCCGGCAGCTCCGGTCCCTACGGCATCTTCAATATTAAGCTGATGAAGTGCGGGGGCGTGCTGGCGGCGCGGGCTATCGCCCGTACGGCGCATAACGCGGGGAAATCGCTCATGTGGGGTTGTATGGACGAAAGCGTAATCAGCATTGCGGCTGCATTGCACACGGCGTACGCGTGTCCTGCGACCCGATACCTCGACCTTGATGGCAGTTTTGATCTTTCAAGGGATGCCGCAACAGGAGGCGTGCGCCTGGACGGGGGCAGACTGTTTACGCTCAACGCCCCCGGGCTTGGCGTCCGCTTGCGCGACTGACAGTGCTTCAGGAGAATATCGGATCATGGCGTCGTTATGCTCCCGCTTCCTCGATGCTTACCAGACGAGCATCCAATTTGGCAAGCATCGCCGGTAATGAAAACCTCGCGGCGGCCACGGCGGCGCCTCGCCGTCCCATGTGTGCCGCCGCATTCTTGTCGTTCAACAGCTCCATTACGGCGCTCGCAAGTCGGCTGGCGTCCGCGGGCGGTATTAGTATCCCGTTCTTCCCGTGCGTGATAAGTTCTTTCACACCTCCCGTGTCGGTGGCTACTACAGGTTTGGCGAGGTGCATCGCTTCCACAATCACGCGCCCGAACGGCTCGGGGGCTACTGAAGCGTGCACGACGATGTCAACGCTCTGCATCAAAGCGTGAACATCGCTCCGGTGGCCTACAAAATGGACGCGTTCATCAATGTCCAAGCCTGCAGCACGCTGCTTCAGCTCCGCTGCATATGCAGGCGATTCGAATAGTGGCGCGCCGGCAATGACGGCATGCACGCCCGGCATCAAAGCCAGAGCGTCAAGCAGCACCCTGTGTCCCTTCCAGCGCGCCAGGCGGGCGAACATGCCTACCACCGGAGAGCCATTCCATCGCACGCTGATGGCGGGTTCCGCAGCGGCGTGCACCTCAACCCCGTTGTGAATCACGCTAAGACGCTCGGGCGCACCGCCAGCATCAACGAATGTACGGGCGGTGGCATGCGAGTTCGCAATGATATATACGGCTGGCCGGCGGGAGAAGCGCACGCACAACCGCCGGCCCACGCCGTCAATGTACGGTGCGGACAGCATTTCTCTCAAGTGCCAGATAACAGGGACTTGTGCGTGCCTTCCGGCCTCCGCGGCCACCAGAAACGATTGAAGAGAATTTGCATAGAGCATCCCCGCCCCGCGCGCCCGGCGGCTGACCTGCCGAGCAAAATGTCTTAGCTGCATAGGCAACAGGAGCCTGCAGCCAGCGCGTGAGGTGGATCCCCGCCGTCGGAGCAGGTTGGGAGCAGGCATGACAGCACATGGAACATGTTCCTTCAATAGCATATCGCGGAGGGGGCCATCCTCAAATAGCAGGACTGAGCACGGGCGATGCCGTGCAATATCGTATAAGGACCACTCCGCTCCACCGAGAACCGCTGCATGGTCCAACATCAAGAGCGTACCCCGGACACCCGCTTTCCGGGATCCTTTACCATGCGGACGTATAGGGGCCTCTAGTCGCACGAATGGAACCTCCCGCAAGAATCTCTGTTCGGGGCGCACCTTGCCGCGGACACATTCAGCATGCCCGATATCGCCTCATGGGAATCACAATTGAGATCCCGCAAGGTTGTGGAAGAACGCTGGCAGCGGCTCACGGTCCAGCTTAAGGAACGGTTCAGACGAAAGTGTGACCTGGACGGCATATTGTTTCTAATCGGCATACAGGAAACGGGCAGAGGATATGCTCGCGACCTGGATAAGACGACAAAAGAGCGCCTTGTGGTGGAGGGAACATACTGCGCCTTCGAAACCTTGGGCTTTTATCAGCGAACCGGCATGGAAGCGGACGGACACTGGGTGTGGGAGGTCATGGAGGTCCTGCCTGCCGGCTTGTCCGGGGTGGAGCAGGAAACACTATTGAAGGTAGCTGTATTGGCATACTTCCAAACCCATCATAGCAAATTAGGCAATGTTCAATAGGATTTCTCTTTTCCTGGTTGTAGTGGCTTTGACTTCAAGCTGTATTAATGAGGGCCCGGGTGCGAATAGCGCCGCAGACACCAACTACTATGCCATTGATACTCCGTACGGGCGTATGGTCATTAGGCTTTACGATGAAACGCCGCTGCACAGGGACAACTTCAAACGGCTTGCTGCAGACGAATTTTTCGACGGAACAACCTTTCATCGGGTGATGGCCGGATTCATGATTCAGGGTGGAGACCCGAATTCCCGCGATGATAACCCTGACAACGATGGGCAGGGGGGACCGGGGTACACGACCCCGAAAGAAATCAACCGTAGCTTACTCCATAAGCGCGGCGCGCTGGCAGCGGCGCGGACACCGGACCAAATGAACCCGGAACGGGCATCCAGCGGGAGCCAGTTTTACATTGTTCACGGTACTCTTTATCCACCGGACCATCTGTCGCAATTCGAGGAAAGGGCACGGCAGCAATTTGAAGATCCGTCGTTCTCGTACTCCGAGGAGGAACGGGAAGGGTATACAACGGACGGTGGAGCTCCGATGCTGGATGGCGGGTACACGGTTTTTGGCGAGTTGGTGGAAGGGTTTAATGTGCTTGACCACATTACGAGGGTGGCCACGCCCGCTGGCATGTCGCAGAGCTCTCGCACCCCAGACCGGCCGCTGGTGGATATCCCGATGCAAGTGACACCCGTGAGCCTATAATTCCCGCAGGCTGCACTTGGCGCGCGCATACACTGACCAGGAGGACACCCGGAGGGAGGCACTTGGTGCGCTGCGCGCCAGGGGTACGGAGCCGTACCCGTACGCTTGGGACGTAGACTTCCATGTACGTACCGTCGTAGAGACATTCGACGACACGCAGCACGCGGACGGAGCGATGCTTGTATCCATCGCCGGCCGCATCGTGTCCAAGCGAGTGATGGGTAAGGCTGCGTTTATTGATCTGCAGGACGCAACCGGACGAATCCAGGTCTACCTGCGGCGGGACGACCTTCCGCCAGGGTTCTACAATGAAGCCTTCAAGCGCCTGCTGGACTTGGGCGATGTGGTAGGTGTTGCGGGGTTTGTATTCCGAACGCGTGTGGGAGAAATCACGGTCCACGCAACCCGCTTTGCACTATTGGCAAAGGCTCTCCGCCCGCTTCCGGCAGGCAAGAAGGCCGATGATCAGCAGTTCAACAGGCTGACCGACCAGGAGCTCCGCTACCGCCAGCGGTATGTGGATCTGGCCGTTAACCCTGATGTCCGCGAGGTGTTTGAACGGCGAGCCCGGATGATTACACTGCTGCGCGGCTTTCTGGATGAGCGTGGCTATGTGGAGGTGGAGACACCGGCGTTACAGCCGATCTACGGCGGCGCAGCCGCGCGTCCTTTTGTGACCCATCACAATGCTCTTGATATGACGCTGTACCTGCGCATAGCAGATGAGCTGTACCTTAAGCGATTGATCGTAGGTGGCTTTGACGGGGTATACGAGATTGCCAAGGACTTCCGCAACGAGGGGATTAGCCGGTACCACAACCCTGAATTCACCATGCTTGAGCTGTATGTCGCCTATAAAGACTACCGCTGGATGATGGAATTGGTAGAGGAAATGCTGTGCTATGTGGCACGCGGCATACACGGCACGGCGGAAGTGCCTTGCGGAGACGGCCAGCTGTCGTTTGCCCCGCCTTGGCGCCGCCTCCCCTTTTTTGATGCCATACGTGCGTATACAGGTCTGGACTTGTACGGCGCTGGCAGGGAAACGCTGGAGGCTGCTGCGCACAAACGGGGTTTGGAGCCAGACGGCACGATGGGGGAGGGCAAGCTGCTTGACCTGATATTCAGTGAGACTGTGGAGCCGCACCTCGTTCAGCCCACCTTCATTATTGACTACCCGCTTGCGCTAAGCCCTCTCGCAAAACGGCATCGCTCCCGGCACGGGTTGGTGGAGCGCTTTGAGGGGTTCTGTAACGGTAAGGAACTCTGCAACGCCTTCAGCGAGCTCAATGACCCTGAGGACCAGCGTGCCCGGTTTATGGAGCAGCGTCAACAGGCCAGCGGTGGAGATGTCGAGGCGATGCCCGTGGACGAGGACTACCTTCGCGCTCTCGAATACGGCATGCCGCCAACTGCGGGTCTTGGTGTCGGCATTGATCGCCTTGCCATGGTGATGACGGACCAGTCATCCATCCGGGATGTTATTCTTTTCCCTCTGCTGCGTCTGGAGAGTGCCGATCCCGGTTAGCGCGTGCGTTGCGGACATTGCGGACAAATCCTTCAAAGCGTGCACGATTCACGGGGCTGTTCCTGAAGCGTGCGCGAAAGGCTTCCATGTCTAATTCCATCCATGTGTCAAGGGACGTATCGGTTGCGTCCGGGCGTGCCTGATACCGAGGCTCGCGGGTTGGGCGGCTGAACTTGTTCCAAGGGCATACTTCCTGGCAAATGTCGCAGCCGAAGATCCAGTTGCCAAACTTTTCTCCCAAGGTTTCCGGGATGGTGTCCCCCCGATGCTCTATGGTCCAATACGAAATGCACCGGTTTGCATCCACCGCATAGGGACGGTAGATGGCATCGGTTGGACAGGCGTCCATGCATGCGGTGCATGACCCGCAGTGATCGGTTTGGAAGGGATTGTCCGCCGCAAGCGGCACACTGATGATCATCTCCCCTATGAATACATAGGAGCCCAGGGATGGGTTTATCAGGTTTGAATGTTTACCTATCCAGCCGAGACCGCTCCTCCGGGCCCATTCCTTGTCCATCACGGGGGCAGAATCCACGAACACCCGCCCGGTCATGGTTCCCACACGATCTTCAAGCCAGTGGTACAGTGCAAAGAGCTTGTCCTTCAGCACGTAATGGTAATCGTCTCCCCGTGCGTACCGGCTAATGCAGCCTAGCGAGTCCTTAACGGGTGCAGGGTCGGGGTGATAGTAGTTGTCAATCACAGATACTACGGACTGGGCTCCGTCCACCAGTCGGGTCGGGTCAATCCGCTTTTCAAAGTTTCGGTCCATGTACGACATGGAAGCATGGCGTCCTGCTGTAAGCCATGCTTCCAAGAGCCGCGCCTGCTCGTCCAATCGCTCAGCCTTCGCAATACCGCAGGCTGCCAATCCAAGCCGACGGGCCTCCTGCTTAAGGTCGCGGGCCAAACGCTGGGGATTCGTCATCTCGCACATTAGCGGGTTTAAACGGGGAATTATATACGTGAGTGACCAACTGTACACAGTGAGGCACTAGTATCAATTTCACGGGTCATAGGGGTCGGTAACCCGAACGCCCCTCGCCGTGCAGAAGCCCCAATCCCGGAGGCCAGTATGTTTGCAGCCGCATTCAGGTCTGCATGATCCGCATGTCCACAGGACATACACGTGAATTTGCTCTGCGTCTTACGGTTACTCGCTTCTGTGTGCCCACACACAGAACACCGCTGACTGGTATAGGCAGCGGTAACCTTTATCACCTTGCGGCACTTATAGCTCAGCATCTGATCCAGCTGGCCCCAACCTGTTCGCAGTATTCCACGGTTGAGGCCAGACTTCTGTCTGACGTTTGTGCCAAAGCTCTCCATCGTCCCCTTAGCTGAACGTGTCATCGCTTTGATCTTTAGGTCCTCCAGTATCACCGTTGAGGAGCATTTGGCAATACTGCGACTTACCTGGTGGTTCGCATTCTTGAGGATGGTAGCACGCTTGCGCTGTATGCGGGCGATTCTATGCTTCCGCCTGTTACGACGGTTGGAGCCTTTCTTCTGTCTCGCCAGTCTTCGCTGATGCCGCTTCAACTTGGCATCAAGACGCTTCGTATCCGGTTGTCTGATAATGCTTGTATCGCCCTCTGTGGAGACCATAGCGATCTGCCCGCAATTACGGTCAATGCCTACAGCACTGCCGGTATCCTCTATTACAGGTGCCTCCATCTTGTAGCAGATGACAGCATACCATTTGCCTGCGTTCTTCTTTACAGTGGCTTTGATGGGTATACCATCAGGGTACGGGTTGCCTCCCCGCCTGCGGAGCGCCATATATCCCACTTTCGGGATATACAGCTTGCCATCCCGAACCCTTACGTTATCCGGGATCGTGAACGAAGGCGTACTACCACGTCTGGAATGGAATCTCGGTCTTCTCTTACCTTCCTTGAAGAATGCTTTCCATGCATCCGCCTGATATTTCAATGTGTATCTAACGACACCAAAGGAGTATTCAGGTAGCCACTCGACCGTACGGCGCAGTGCCGTGAACCGCTTCCCCAGCGAGAAGAAGCTTACCGAGGGCGGCTTCTCTCCAGCCTCTTTCGCTTTCTTGTAGGCCTCGCTCTGCTCTGCGAGGATGGCATTCCACACAAACCTACACGCACCCGCTAATCCAGCAAGTTGCTTGGCGTTACTTCGACTTCCGGGCAACAGCCTGTATGTGATATTGCGGTATGCACTAACCGTTTCGGGCATGGCACTGTGATATATAACTCCCTAATATATGAAAATTATATTCCATGCGTACCCACGTGTTGAGTTATTTGAAATAATTGCAGTTTTTCGTGAAAAGCGGGAGCCGATTATGAAAAACTGGCAAAAGCCATCCTGTCTGCACCACCAAAGCACAATAACCTAACTTCGCCATCCGGTCAGGGGAAAACGCTGAGTTCCGCCTCCAATTCTCTCGTTTTTCCCTCCTAATAGGGCTATTTCGGCTAAATTCGGCGTTTTTCGACCTTTTTTAGCCGACTTTTTCGGAAAAGGCAATGTAGTGCTATAGAGGTGTGGACGGGAACCTCCCCCCAACCACCCCGGTACCTTACCTCGTACCAATTCCACACTCCGATCATGTTTATCCGAAACCGACCCTACAAACGTAAAGACGGTAAGAAATGCAACAGCTTTGCCCTCATCGAATCCTATCGCAAAGACGGTACCTCCAAACACCGCACCCTCCTTAATCTCGGCCCGAACTTCAACATCCCCCGCAGTCTGTGGGGGGAACTGACCCATTGCGTTACTGCCCGACTCAAAGGGAAAGCCAGCCTCCCTTTCCAGAATGATGAAGCCTTTCTCAATGCGGTCGACGACATCGTTGCACATCTCGAAAGCAAGGGCTACGACATCCATCGCACATCCCATCAGCAACACCTCATTGATCCAGAGAAAACAACCCATCCCGATTCCCGGACCGTCGGCGGAGAACGACTGATCCTTCAGACATTGGAACAGCTCGGACTGGCTGTACTGCTACGTTCGCTCAACTTCTGCGAGAAACACGTCAAGCTCTGCTGTGCGCTGATCGTCGGACGTATGCTCCACCCGGGCAGTGAACGAGAAACGCATAAATGGCTGTGTAAAACCTCCAGTGTTCTGCAGCTTCTGGATTTGGAACCCCCGAGTCTCAACACCCTCTATCGTTGCACCGATCTGATCCATAAGCATATGGATGAGATCCTGGAGAAACTCTTTGGCATTACCAAAGCGGTATTGCAGTTTGAAGAAACGATCGTCTTTTATGATTTAACCAATACCTATTACCACGGCAAGAAGAAAGGGAAGTTGTTGTCGCATGGGCGCAGCAAGGAAAAGCGCAGTGATTGTCCGTTGGTTACGCTGGCGCTCACCCTGGATGGTTCGGGGTTCCCCCGCAATGTGCAGATCCTGCCGGGCAATGCAGGGGAACCGGCAACGCTCAAAGAGGCGATTGAGAAACTAAACGGCGCTACGCCCACAGTGATTATGGACTCCGGCATTGCGACGGAGCAGAATCTGCAGTACCTGAAAGAACAGGGACTGAACTGGATCACCGTGGAGCGTTCCAAAGCCCCTCCAGTCCCCGAAAACAAGCCGGATCAACAGTTTACGACCGCCGGGGGAGTCAAGATCAAAGCCTGGAAGGTCACCAAAAAGGAAAAAGATGGCGAAGATGGCGAAGACGAAAAAGACGTTGAAGATAATGCGGAACTACGCGTGTTTGTGCACAGTGAGGCCAAGCAGGCGAAGGAGGATCAGATCCTTGAAACCCAATGCAAGAAGTTTGTGAAGGCGCTCACTACACTACATGAGGGACTCTCGAAACCCGGGTACTTGAAGAACTATGAAAAGGTCACGATAAAGGTTGGTCGTCTGAAGGAAAAGTACAAGAAGGTCTCACACCTGTATGAGGTAGAGGTCAGCAAAAAGGAGGGCACCAAGCATGCAGAATCCGTTACGGTGACCCGGCGTGCGTCGCATGCGCGTCGCACCCAGGCCAGCGGAGGGTATGTGCTTCGGACCAGTCATACCGGATGGTCGGTGGAAACGGTTGCACGAACCTACTGGCGACTTACAGAGATTGAGCGCACATTCAGAGTCATGAAATCGGACCTCGGTCTACGGCCCATCTACCACAGCAGAGATGACCGCATTGAAGGACATCTGTTCATCACGGTACTGGCTTATCATGCTGCCCATCTGGTTCGCACCAGACTCAAGGAACACGGGATTCATGATAGTTGGGCGACGATCCGAGACAGGTTGAACAGGATTCGTCGGATTACGACCAAGATGGTTAAGAACCAATATCGGTACCTGATCACGGAGGTGGATCAGGATCTGCCTCCGAGTATGGTACAGTTCTTTGCGGTACTGGGATACGTGTATGATCCGGATGCGACCCGCACCGTGACCGAGCATGTGGAGGAAGCGAGTGCACCGGTGAGCCAGAAGCCTCCAGACTCATGACGTATGGTCCCTTCACAACGGTTGAGATAGCGTACTCCAGATGGAGCCACCAGAGCTACGTCCGATGGAAACGATCCGAGATAGATCGCAGCGAAACAGGCGGCAAAACACCAGGTAATCAGGGATTCAAACCACCCTAAACCAACTTCAACCGATCCGGTAAATCTCACCATCCATTGCTCCTGAAAAAAACGGTCCAAATATGGCCACGGGAGAATTCCGTAGGTTAGTAGCACTACGAAATGGCGAAGTTAGGATAAGTAACTCCTGCGAAAACGCGTGGCATTCAGCCATATAACTCCCATATCTTTCTCCGCTTGCAGAGAGGATTGACGCTATCCGCAATAAGATCATTGGTAACGCGGAGGACAAGGGCCGGGCATACAATACGGATCAGCTTGACGATCAGCACATTATCCGTCGCATGGTGCTCAAGCGGTGCGTCTACGGTGTTGATAAGATCCCAATGGCGGTAGAGCTGGCCAAGGTGTCGCTTTGGCTCCACACCTTCACCGTCGGCGCTCCGCTAAGCTTTCTTGATCATCATCTCCGATGCGGCGACAGCCTGTTCGGCGAGTGGGTGGCTCGCGCTGTGCAGAGGACAAACGAACATAGTAGCCTTTTCCTAAGGGACCCGCTTGACCGGGCGATGCGTGCTGCCGCACCGATGCAGATCATTGAGGGATTGACGGACGCCGAGATCGCCGAGGCGCACCGGTCTTCTGATATTTTCTCCGAAGTATCGGAAATGACTGCTCCTCTGCATGCATTTGGGAGTTATATGGCTGAGTGTCACGCGTTTTCGCGGGCGTTACTTTTTGTGCTTTGGTGGTGCGGACAGGATGGCTTTCGCCAGTTCTTCCGGTATGGTAGGGATGGATTGTTGGATATTGAGAATGTCGTTTGTTACGGGGCGGCCGGGGCGTTTCGTTTCCTGAATCTTGTTACCGGGCTTCGGGGATTTATCTATGCTCATGGTGTTATAGGCTATAGAGTAGCACTAATCCATTGGGGCAGAATACCGAAATGATTTCATGGCGGACATCTGCTTAGAGTAGGAGGCTGCATACATTGCGATCCAGTTTTCACGACAGTCGATCAACTTCAGGACCGATTCCTTGGCTTATATCGGGACGCTCTTGACAATGCGGAAGTACTGGGCGGACCCCGGTACGGGCCACGAAGCGCACCGGACGAACCCATGAGACGCGGGCCATCAAGCACAGACATGGAAAAGCTGGCGCATAACGGCCCTGACCACCGGAATGGGTACGGCGTTGCCAGTAAGCCGTCTGACGGTCGTTATCGGACTGTCAATCTCGTAGCGGTCGGGGAAGCCTTGCAGGCGCAGTATTGCGCGGCCCGTTAGTCTCCGTTCTTCGTCCACGAGCAAGTAGTGGTAGCCGGCCGATGCCCGGAGTGCGCATGAGTACGGATGGCTTGATACGTTACCGCTTACGTTTAGCTATGAAATGAGGGATTTGTACATGAGCCGTTTACCGACCAGTCCTTGAGCAATTATTGTCATTTGCTCCGCTGTGTCGTAGTCGCGTGCATTGTGTCGCCCTGCAAATTCGTTCACGTACCGCTGTAGGTGTTTCTTGCTCATGTGGTGGTACGTTCCGTAGTACCCACGCTTCAGCAAAGACCAGAAGCTCTCTACGCCATTGGTATGGACCTGCTCACGAACGTATTCGCCAACAGCGTGACGTACGTAGGCGTGGTTGTTGCGGCCCCGGTATGCTGACGTGCCATCCGTATAGACCTCGGTGTCTTCCGAGACATGGGTATCCACAAACGCATTGAGCGTCTGTCCGTCTATGTTTTCTACTACCTGGGCAGAAATGCTATTGGTGACACGATCACGGACTCCTACAACGGCTTTCTTACCTACTGGCCCACGGCCTGCTTTCAGCTTCTTGCTGGCGTGCTTGTTCTTTTCCTTGCCACCGAAGTAGGCTTCGTCAACCTCTACCGGACCGGCAAATAGTGCATGCTCTCCATTCCATGATTGTCGAATACGGTGGGCCAGATGCCACGCTGTCGTCTGGGTTATGCCAAGGTCACGATGCAGCTTCATGCTGGATACGCCCTTGATACTGGTAGTCATGATGTAAATGGCTAATGCCCATACCTGGTATCCCAGTTTCGAGTCCTGCATTACAGTCCCTATGCGGACACTGAATCGTTTACGGCAACTACGGCGACGATAAGGCATGCTAGGATGTCTGGCGCCAGACTGTACGTTCTTAGACGCACAGTGCGGGCAAACAGGAGTGTCGCCCCAACGCTTCACTGCGAACCATGCTTCGGCTGATGGGTCGTCTGGAAACATTTTGGTTAGCTTGATCAAGGACACTCCTTCACGATCAGCCCGTCCAGGGCCATTGGTGTTTCTGTTGTTTCTTTTCTTTGAAGGCATTTAGTTAGGTCATCAATCTATCACGGGATGGTACCCATTTTCGGTATAGTCGGTTCCCGCTATTCGCGACCAAACTGCTATTATTTCAACAATTTAACGCGTGGGCAGTCAGCTATATAACTCCCTTTAAACGCCCAGGGAGCTCCGCAACCATACGCCCCCCCGAGTTCTACCTGCAGGCAGAACTCGGGGGGGCTGCGGTGTACTACATACCGTCCCCGACGACTGGGATGGTATCCACGCGACGGAACTCGCTGGCGCCGCTCTTCTTGGTTGTCTGCGCGGTTGATCCTAAGCCTACCATGCTCAGGCGGGCACCATCAATGCCGTTGTCAACATAGTACTGCATCACGGCGCGGGCGCGATCTTCAGACAGCCCCAATCGGTTGCGCTCGTTAAATGCTGCATGGCCTTCTATGCGGGCCGGGAAAACGCAATTCTGCAGGATTTCAAGATTTTCAGCGAGCTCTTCCAGTCCTTCGGGGGTAAGGACGGACGAGTTATGTTCGAAGAACACCGGGTTCATGGTTGAGATGTCGCAGTTAAAGCAATCCTCGTCCGTAACAACGATCTCAATCGTGGACTCGTCTGTCCCGGCAACATTCATCAGCATCAGTGTGACCTGATAGGTGCCCATTTCCCCATAGGCGTGGCTCGGGTTAGGCTCGTCGCTTGTGTTGCCATCGCCGAAGTCCCAACTGTACGTCATGGGGGAATCTCCGCGAACATTGGCGCTGAAGGTAATGGATGGGTCCGTATCGCAAATGCTTACCGAGTTGCGGCTGGCCGTAGTAGCGACAATCTCGGCCGGTACCTGGACAGTAACCTGGCAGGGCGTCGATGTTGACTCGCCGGCCACATTCGAAGCCGTGTAGGTAACGCTGTACACCCCGCCAACCGTGAAGGTATGCATCACTTCCATACCGGAAGCACTGTTGTCGTCACCGAAGTTCCACATCACTTCAACCGGTTGGGTAATGCCCCGGTTCAATACGGTACTGAAGGCTGCCGGCTGGCCAGCAATAGCCGGTTCCGATGGACATGTCGCCATAAGTTCCTTGGGCGGTGTGACCGCCGCTTTCATATTGTACTTGAGTCCAAAACCAAAGCCACCCAAGACATCTATTCCGCCAAAGGCAACATCTGCCCTACCATCCAATGCATCGTCATTAAAGTGGATGCCTGCATTATACTCCGCAAAAAACGATGTCCGGAGATTTAGCGTAACGTCCAATCCGGCGCCTACGACCGGACCAAATGCACTTCCACTCTCCGTCCGAGAAAACGAAGGCGGTTCGTTCTGGGTCACAGTTCCGAACGAGTAAACGAGACCCAGATTCAGGTAGAGCGCCGAGCGATCTTCGGGACCTGCGAAGGTATAGCGTCCCATGGCTCTGATGGACGTACGAACAGACGGGTCATCCGCTACAGATGCGTCGGTGCGGTGGGGCGGCGGGTGGTGCTGTGTGATGACCGGGTAATCTGCAATAATCAAGGCCCCGCTTATGGAGAATGGTACCGATGTTTGATAGCCGACTTCTGCCCCGATCAGCCAGGGAAACGCGACGCCAAGACCATCGCCATTAAAGTTCAATGGCGATGCTTCATTGTCGCCTAGGTACGTGGAAACACCAATTGAAGGCTTGATAAAGAAGGTGCCTTCGGGGCGCACATGCTGTGCTCTCGTTGTTTCCGTAAGCATCAACCCTCCGGCGATGACCAAGAGGGTGACTATAGAAAGCCTGCGTAGCATGGGATACTGGGTTTGGTGGTAAGATGCGGGCATTATGCATTTCCAGACTGCTTCATAATAGGTATGTGAGCCGGAGTCAGTGAGCGAACGTCAGTTTGTTTGCGTCAACTCCCGAACATGCCGGGCCAGCACCCTTTTGTAGTTCGCAGCCTTGTTGGGGTGCAGGATACCTTTTGCAGCAAGGCGATCTATCATCGCCTGCACAGGGGGAAAGAGCGCTTGTGCCTCTTCCGCATTGTAAGTGGTACGGAGCTTTCTGACCATGGTGCGGACTTGGCTCCGATGGTACCTGTTGCGCAGCCGGCGTTTGGCATTCTGGCGAACGCGCTTGGCTGCTGACTTATGTTGGGGCATTCGAGACTACGATAGTGCGTATTATCCGTTTAATAAAAGACCACAGGGTACTACTGTATCTATGTGCAGGTTTCCATTTGGTCGGTCATATAATCAGTCAAGCATGCGCCGCAAGAAGGCTGGCGCATCCCTGACCCTCGGCGGTGAGGGCTCATGCTTATCTCTCGTTACGCGTGGCTGCGCCTCCTCGGTTGGTGCCTCGGTAGGTTTCGTCCGCCGTCTTTCGTACGCAGGCGTATCTAGCACCTTGAGGCTTGCTTCTCCCTTGTAGTTGTACACGGCATCTCGTAGAGGAACGGTTCTGCGTGTTGTCCGGCTCGGACGCCCCTTACTGAATCCTGTGGCAATGACGGTTACCCGTAGGTTGTCGCCCATGGAGTCATCAATCACGGTGCCAAATATCACCTCAACATCGTCTCCCGCCTCTTGCTGAATGATACTGGTGGCTGCGGTTGCTTCACGTATTCCGAGCGAGGTACCGGCGGTGATATTGACCAGGACATTCCGTGCGCCCGCAATAGACAGCCCATCAAGAAGGGGGCTTGTTATGGCTTCCATCGCCGCATTTTCCGCCCTACTGTCACCTGTTGCTATGGCTGATCCCATGAGAGCGGTACCTCCGTCGCGCATGGTCGTACGAACATCGGCAAAGTCAAGGTTGATCAGGCCATGCACGGTGATCAGGTCTGCAATCCCCCGCGTAGCACTGTACAAGACATTGTCCGCGCACCGGAATGCATCAACCAGACTGGTGGCCTCGTCCGATATGTCAAGCAAGCGCTCATTGGGTATCACTACCATTGTATCAACATGCTCTCGCAGCTTGGTGATCCCTTCCGAAGCCATTTTAGCTCTCCTGCGACCTTCGCACACAAACGGCTCAGTAACGATCGCGACGGTGAGGATTCCCAAGTTGCGTGCCACACTTGCCAATACCGGGGCGCCACCCGTACCTGTTCCGCCGCCCATGCCGGCCGTGATGAAGACCATATCGTACCCCTTCAGCTTGGCCTTGACTATGTCAACATCCTCCTCTACGGCCTCCGCGCCGACAGCGGGTCGCGCCCCCGTTCCGAGCCCCTTCGTCAGCTTGCGTCCGGCCTGAACTTTTATAAGTGCAAGGTTGCTTGCCAGGGCCTGTGCGTCCGTGTTGACTGCAATGAAATCCACGCCGGTAATTCCCTGTCCAATCATGTTGTTGACGGCGTTTCCTCCGCCTCCACCAACACCGACGACAGCAAGTTTGGCAGCAACCAGGCTGTCGTGCTCGAATGCGTAGTCGGACGCTTCGCGTGGCTCCGTTGGCTCGTCGTCAAGCGGTGTGATGGGCAGTTCAGCTTGTAATTGATGGTCTGTAGTCATGGTACTTGTCTTTGAGCTGTGGCGGCTAAAATTCGTTGAACCAATCTCTCATGCGGCCGGCAATCCGTTGCATGAGGTTAGTACTGTGGTCCGTCTGATCTTGTCTCGTTATAATGGCTCCTGATCTTGAGCGATTGGGGTCGTGGCCTTCTATCGGTGCTGCCCCTAGAATGCGAGGCTGCAGCGCATACAAGACGAGTCCTACTGCCGTAGCGTACTTGGGATTTGTTACTTCGTCTACCAGCCCGCCCGCGATACCTGTGGGGTATCCGACGCGGGCTTCCATTCCCAGTACTTCGGCACCGAGGGCGGCGGTTGCCTCGGTTAGTGATCCGCCGCCCGTTAGCACGGCGCCCGCTGCAAGCCTATTGCGGTATCCGCTAAGCCGGATTTCGTTGACGGCAAACTCAAGAATCTCCTCCATACGGGGTTGGATGATCTGCGCCAACGCCGACCGTGCGATTCTTTTTTCGCTTCTGCCGCCAATGCCCGGGATCAGGATATCCTCCGGTTCCTCCACTATTTCCGCGAGTGCGCTACCAAACTGCTGTTTCAACTGCTCCGCATCCTCATTGCGGACTCCCAGGCCGCGGCGCAGATCGTCCGTGACTTTGTTGCCGGCCACGGCAATGACGGCCGCGTGCCGAATCGTGCCGTCTTCAAACACGGCGATATCCGTGGTTCCGCCTCCTATATCAATGAGGGCAACGCCGATCTCTTTCTCATCCCCGTGCAGGACGGCGAACGATGACGCCAGCGGCTCAAGCACGATATCGACTACCTGGTAACCCGCCCGTTCAATGCAGCGGTAGATGTTCTTGGCAGCCGTAACGAGGCCGGTGATGATATGCACATTGGCCTCCAGGCGGACGCCGCTCATACCCACCGGATCGGTCACACCGTCCTGCCCGTCTACGATGTACTCCTGCGGTAGTACGTGGAGAATTTCCTGGTCGGCAGGCAGGGCTACATGCGTGGTATCTTCCAGCAGCCGGCGCAAATCCCGCTGAGTGATCTGTTGATCATGGTTCACGATTGTCACTACCCCGCGGCTTTGCAGGCTTCGTATATGATCCCCCGCGATGCCCGCTACGACACTCTGAACCGTGACGGAGGCGGAGCGCTCGGCTTCGGCGGTGGCCTCCCGCACTGCGTCCACAGTGCGGTTTATGTTCACCACCACGCCTCGGTTAATACCATCGGACTTGGCAATTCCCATGCCGATGATATTGATACGTCCTAACTCATCGGCCTTTGCTACGACAGTACACACCTTCGTCGTACCGATGTCCATGCCCACTACGATACGTTCTGTCATAGCGTTAGGGGTTCATTGTTCTGAAGGGCGGCTGGTCGGGTAATCACCTGTTCGCGGAAGCGCAGGTCAACCAGGCCTATGTTCGGCTGCAGAAGCATAGCCTGGAACCAGAATGCTGTCAGAACCACCATCCGTTCACCAAAGTATTCGCGGCCGAGCCGGACTTCTGTTGATGCGAAACCACTGGTGGCCGGCGTATAGAGCCGCACCTCCCCGCCCTCGACGACAAATTCAGACAGCAGCGCATCGGTGCGTTTTTCCACGTTGGCGACAGCGCGTGCCAGCTTGCGGACCAACGCGGACTCAATGGGACGTAGCGGGTGAAACGGTTCTACTTCTTCTCCACGAACGATGGGCACATCAACGGCGTACGTTGCAGGCATGCGGAATCCTTCCTGGTCCAGATAGTACCCCCAGTCATTTCCCGGGGGCATAGCGCGCAGTACTGGCTGGCGTTCCACCACATGGATTTGCATTCGGGCATTCCAGGTGCATTTGGCCTGCGCCCAGCGTATCCACGGATGGCGCCTGATGCGGTCCGCAACGATGGTAGGACTTGTCAGGCCCTCGGCCATGCGCACAAGGATGTTTGTTTCCAGACGGTCAAGGCCTGAAAAATGCATCTCCTGGCAATGCTGGTTTTCTGATATCCGCCACCAGCTAGCCAATGCCGTCGCTGTGCAGATTCCTGCAAGGACGCCAACCGCGACGATGCGGGTCGGCAGGAGAAAGGGTTTCTTCATGCTGCCTCCCGCTTGAGTACAGAGAGGAATTGCCGGGAAATCCGCCAGATATCCCCTGCACCCATGAAGATGACGACATCGCCTCTGCTACAGAGATCCGCCAGCACTTCAACAAGCTCGGCTTTCCTTGGCACATAGTGCACATTGCGATGACCACGGGCCGCAGCTTCCTTAACGATCAGCTGCCCGGATACGTTGGGTATAGGCTTTTCACGAGCCCCGTAGATATCCGTTAACACTACCGCGTCCGCATTGGTAAAGGATGCTCCAAACCGTACCGACAGATTTACGGTACGGGAGTACAGGTGGGGTTGAAACACTGCCACGACGCGACGATCCGCATATACATCACAGGCCGCCCGAAGGGTTGCTTCGATTTCGGTGGGGTGATGGGCGTAGTCATCTATGACCAGGATGCCGCGACTTTCCCCCAGCACCTGAAAACGGCGTTGCACGCCGGTGAACCGCTCCAGCCCGGCCCGGATCTTTTCAAAGGGCATGTCCAATTCCAAGCCGATGGCAACGGCTGCAAGCGCATTTTGCACGTTGTGGTGTCCGGGAGCCTGGAGACTTATCGTCCCCAGCACACGGTCATGCGCGCTGACCGTAAAGCAGACTTTGAGTCCGTGCTGCCTCACGTTTTCCGCTCTGACCATCGCTTGGCGGGAGACGCCGTATGTTACTATACGGTGTGATATTCTGCCAAGTATTTCCTGTACACCGGCATCGTCAAGGCAGGTCACTACGGCACCAAAAAATGGCACCGAGTTTGCGAATGAGACAAACGCATCATTGAGATCCGCCAAGTCGGCATAGGTATCCATATGCTCGGCTTCCAGGGACGTGATGACGGCGAGTACAGGAGTAAGCCTCAGGAAGGTCCGATCATATTCGTCTGCCTCTATGACGATAATATCTCCTTCTCCCGATGTCGCGTTCGTACAGAACGCTTCTACCTTCCCGCCTACGACCACCGTCGGGTCGTACCCACCCGCGCGCACGACGAGGCCTACCAGCGATGTCGTTGTGGTCTTGCCGTGGGTTCCAGCCACAGCGACTCCATATTTCATCCGCATCAGCTCCCCGAGCATTAACGCCCTGGGGATAATGGGAATGTGCCTATCCAATGCTGCTAGGGTCTCTGCATTCAAGTGTGGTACAACAGCAGACGAATACACCACGACATCGGCATTTCCAATTTGCTCTGCCGCGTGCCCCAAGTACACGGTCGCCCCCTCTTTTTCCAGGCCTGCCGTTATCTCACTCTCCGTCAGGTCCGAGCCGGAAACCCGGAACCCGCGGGCCAGCAGCACAGTGGCGATGGAACTCATGCCAATGCCGCCGATTCCCACCATGTGGACATGTCGCGTTCGGCCCAGCATTTGTGCCTTCAGTCCGACCATAGTCATGAGCTTTTCAATAGTTGCGCGGGAGGGGTCCAACCAACCAGTTTAAGGACATCATCTGCAATTCGTGCCGCGGCGTCGGGAGCGGCAGCGGCGCGGGCCTTCCTGGTCATGGTGGCACGCTTCTCCGAATCCTGCAGGAGGCCGGGTACTAGCGCCTGCAATGCCTTATCCAGATCCTTCTCGCGCACGTGGATCGCCGCTCCTACAGTCTCTACCGCTTTTGCATTTACGGTCTGATGATCTGCCGTGACATTGGGAGACGGTACCAGGATCGCTGGGGTTCCGGTAGCAAGGAGCTCGCTGCATGTCAATGCTCCTGCACGGCACACCGCCAGATCCGCAGCAGCATATGCCAAGTCCATCCGATCCACATATTCCATTAACCGAAGGCGCTCGTGTTCAGGCACCCGGTTATGCAGATTGCCATAGTATCTCCTACCTGTCTGCCACAGTATGAATAGTCCTGCGTCTTGCATCAGGAGTGGAAGGTGGCGCTCTAAAGCCTGATTCAAGGCACGGCTGCCCAAGGACCCTCCAAACACAAACAGTACCGTAGCATTGTCGGGTATTCCAAAATGCTCTCGGGCGGCGGTGTCATCAGCAGACCGTAGCTCTGATCGCGTGGGGTTACCGTTGATTCGGCATAGTTTCTTAGGGAACGACGCTTGCGTCTCGTCGAATGCAATATGTATTTGTGCAGCCTTGGAGGCGAGGAGCTTATTGGTGATACCGGCTAACGCGTTCTGTTCTTGAATGACGATGGGACGCCTTCTCAAGTGTGCCGCAAGCAACACAGGCCCGGAAACATAGCCGCCGGTGCCTACCGCAGCATCCGGATCAAAGGCCCGCACAAGTGCAAGGCTTTGAAGCAACCCTTTGGACAATTTCCCTAACACACGGAGGTTACGTAGCGGATGTCTCCGATTCAGCCCGGTGGTTGTGATGGGGTAGATGGAGTATCCTGCTTTTGGCACTGCAGACCATTCAATGCGTTCCCGCGTGCCTGCGAATGCAATTGCGGCCTCCGAATCGCGGGACCGAATCGCATCTGCGATGGCAATAGCCGGATACACATGCCCTCCGGTACCGCCGCCGGCCAGGAGTATGCGCGGAGGCCTTTTCATATCGCTACAGGTTCATCGCGTGTACGCTGCCTGGCAATATTCAGCAAGATGCCTATCATGACGCCATTTGCCAGCATTGAGGTGCCGCCGTATGACACCATCGGCATTGGTAGGCCGGTGACCGGCACCAGTCCGGTTGAAACGGCGGCATGCACCAGTCCATACAGTACGACCATGGTGGATAGCCCGACAGCCAGAAAAAGGCCAAGAGGATCGGGTGCCCAGCGTGCAATGCTCAGGTACCCTCGCAGCAGCAGACCTATGAATAGGAGCAGGACCACCATTGCGCCTATAAATCCGTACTCTTCTGCTATGATGGCGAAGATGAAGTCATTGTAGGGCACGGGTAAGAAGTCACGCTGAATACTTCTTCCGGGGCCTCTTCCGGTGAGTCCTCCCATCGCAAAGGCAATGCGGGCTTGCTGGATCTGGTACCTCCCGGCATTTTCGCTGACGACGTCCGCTTGCTCCTTTTGGTCGAACAATTTTATGCCTGTATAGGCTTCAAGCCGGGCGGCGCGCGCAGGAGAGGCGAGGAGCAGCAGCGATGCGCACAAGACGGTCACGGCACCTAGTCCTGCGAGATGGAGCGGACGTACGCGTCCGACAAAACACATGGTGCAGACCACAATCAGGACCAGAGTTGCAGTTGACAGGTCTTCCATCCCAATCAGCACGATCACCGCCATTGCAGAGAGGAAGATGGGCGCGGTTGCCCGCGAAAGGCTATGGATATACGCTTGCTTACGTGCCAGCAGCACCCCGACGTAGAGCAGTAATGCCACTTTCCCCACATCGGACGCCTGCAGGTTTACGGGTCCAAGGTGTAGTGAGCGGGTAGCGCCTCCGTAGGAGACTCCGAACAAATGCACGAGCACCAGAAGCACAATTGCACCGATCAGAAAGACGCGTGCCATGCGTGCAATCACATGGTAGTCCAAGAACGAGAAAATAGCTACTGCGCTTATTGCAAGCCCGAGACGTATCAGGTGGCGCCCGAGGAAGTGTCCGGAATTCCCGTCTGCCGCAACGTTTGCCAGGAAGCCAACCGAGCTGTAGACTGCGAGAACGCCTATTGCCGACAGCATAAGCAAGATCCAGATGACGTACTTATCGGTCGGGCTACGCTGGATGGCCGAACGTGCTGCTATGGATTGCGGGTTATTCACAGAGTGTCAGTAGGTGCTTACGATCCTTTTGAAGGCATTGCCGCGGTGGGCGTAGCTCTCGAACTGGTCCAAGGAGGAGCAGGCGGGACTTAGCAGGACCGCGGTACCTGGCCGGGCAAGCGGCCTGGCGACCTTCATAGCATCTTCAAGCGTCGGGACAACATGCGCATGTCGGGTGTGCTTCCCCAACTCCCGGGCCAGTGCGGCGCCCTCCTCGCCATAACTCACTACCGCATCAACTTTCTGTTCAACAAGAGCGCTGATTGCCGAATAGTCGTTGCCTTTGTCTCTGCCGCCGGCAATCAGCACAATAGGATTGTTAATTGATTCAAGTGCGTACCAAAGCGCGTTGACGTTTGTAGCTTTGGAGTCATTGATGTACCGGACGCCGTCAACATCGCGTACGATTTCCATTCGGTGGGCTAGCCCTTCGAATGCGAGAAGGCTATTGCGTATTACTTCATTGTTTATCTCCAGTGCACGTGCGGTTGCGATGGCGGCCAGGCTGGTATGCACCTTGCCGAGCCCTCCGATGGCGGAATCGTGCGCGTGCAGAATGTTGGTCGGTCGACCATTGACCCTCTCAACCACGCCCGCTTTTTCAATTGATACACCGTTGGTCAGCGTTGCGTAGTAACTGAATCCTATGGCCCGCAGTGCCTGGGTTTTAGCTGCGTGCTCTGCCTGTTTACGTACGACCGCATCGTCATGGTTGTACACGACCGTATCTCCCTTGCCCTGGTTTTCCAGCAGTCTGAACTTAGCGTGGGCGTACTTTTCGAATGACCCGTTGTATCGATCCAGATGGTCTGGAGTGATGTTGAGCAGAACGCTTACGGACGGCCGGAATGAATAGATGTGGTCCAACTGGAAGCTTGACACCTCAAGCACGACCGTTCCGTCCGGCTTCGTACTGGTAACATGATTGGAAAGCGGGTCACCGATGTTGCCTGCAAGAACTGCCTTCTTACCGGTCCTGTTCAGCATTGCATGCAGCAGGGTACATGTGGTTGTCTTGCCATTGGTCCCGGTGATGGCAACGATTCTTGCCTTGCAGAACCATGAAGCGACCTCGAGTTCTGAATAGACCGGGATGTTTTGGCGCCGAGCCTGTAGTACCACGGGCGTATGGCTCGGTACACCTGGGCTGACCACGATGAAGTCGGTTTCCAGAACCCGTTGTGTATGCCCCCCCGTCTCCACATCCAAGCCAAGGGACTGAAGGTGGACTGTTTCTGTGGCTGATAAGGGGAGATGTTCAGAAAGCAACACGCTTGCGCCGTGCGCCACAAGTAGCCGTGACGCAGCTATTCCGCTCCGTGCTGCACCGAGCACGGCTACTCTCTGGCCTGAAAGATTGGGTAACTTCATTCCATTATTGGATTCGAAGCGTTAGGAGTGTGGTGATGACTGCCAGGACACTTATGATTGCGAACCGAACCACCACCTTAGTCTCGTGCATTCCCTTCGCCTCATAGTGGTGATGAAGTGGTGCCATCCTGAACACGCGCTTTCCGGTACCTGTACGACGGCGCGTATACTTGAAGTATCCTACCTGAATGATTACCGAGAGGGCTTCTACCAGAAACACGAGGCATAGCAGAGGCAATAGTAGTTCTTTCTTTACCATCAAAGCCATGACGCCCACAGCTGCGCCGAGCGCCAACGATCCGGTGTCACCCATGAATACTGATGCCGGATAACAATTGAACCAGAGAAACCCGAGGCAGGCCGCCGCGATAGCGGCGGCGAATACGGTTAGTTCTCCGGCTCCGGGCAGGTACAGGACTCCCAGATACTCCGCAAGCCCCCTGTGTCCGGACACATAGCATAGTGCCACGAGCCCTACGCCGACCGTTGCCGTGACGCTTGTCGCCAGACCGTCAAGTCCGTCGGTAAGGTTGACGGCATTTGATGTAGCCGTAACCACAAGGATGACGACCGGAACGAATATGATCCATCCCAACTCTAACGGCGGGCCTTCATCTGGCGAAAACAGTTTTCCCAGGATATTGTAGTCAAACTGCCAGTTGCGAATGAATGGCAGATCAGTCATGGACCGCACATCTGCAAACTGCGGGAGGGTGTACAGTAGGATGCCGACGACGAGTCCTAGGCCCACCTGTCCAATGAGCTTTACCCGAGCGCTCATACCTGCGGTATCGGCTCTGGTCACCTTCAGATAGTCATCCACCATGCCGAAGCCGCCGATCCATATTGTGGCCACCATGATCATGGCCACGTATACCTCTGCGATGGCGCCCCAGAGCACGGTGCCTCCCAATACGCCTATCAGGATGATGACACCCCCCATGGTTGGGGTCCCCTTCTTGTGAGTGTGGTCCACCGCCCCACGTGCAGTTCCTGCACGTACGTTGTCGGTAATCTGCATGCGATGGAGCATGCGGATGAGGCGTGGTCCCAAGACGACAGCGACTACGAGGGCCGTGATCGCCGCCAGCGCTGCGCGCACTGTGATAAACTCCACCACCTGAAATCCCGGAGGATGGAATTGATCTTCTATGTACTTTATCAGGTAGTAGAGCATATAGACTCACGTTCGAACAGTGCGTGCTGCACTTCAAAGCGATCACTCAGCACATGCGCTGATCCTTGCTGTATCTGCATGGTTTCGTGTCCGCGTCCGGCGACAAGAATCAAGTCCCCAGGTGCAGCCGTCAGGATGGCGGTGTGGATTGCGAGCCGGCGGTCCCTTTGCCACTCTGCTGCTTCCGGATAATCCATCCCTGCGGCGATATCACCGAAGATCCGGGCTTGCGGCTCTGACCTTGGATTGTCCGACGTTACGATCACGTTGTCGGCCTCCGTCTCGGCCACACGGCCCATTACGGGCCGCTTGGTCTTGTCTCGTTCTCCGCCGCACCCGAATACGCACCAGAGCGCGGCTCCCGTTGGTTTAAGTGTCTTCAGGGCTTGCAGTGCTTTTTCCAGCGCGTCCGGCGTGTGGGCATAATCCACTACGACTGTGGTGGAGTCTGGACATCGCAGCCATTCGAGCCGTCCGGGGACCTGCGGGCAGCTGCTTAACGCACCCACGATGCCGGACTGAGCGAGCCCTGCCGACTGGGCTGCGGCATAGGCTGCGGCCACATTGTAGGCGTTGAAGCGTCCTGCAATGGCACTATAGCACTCCCGACCATCTAATAGGAGGCGGAGCCCCGTTGGCGAATCATCTACCACACGGAACCGAATGTCCGCCTCGCTACTTGTGCCGTAGGAGAGGCGGTGTGCAGCCGTTCTTGAGACCATCCATTGCCCGGCGGGGTCATCCGCGTTATAAATGGCAGTGGACGTAGCAGGCAGGTCTGTGAACAGTTTTCGCTTCGTTTCCCGGTAATCGGACCATGTGGTATGATAGTCCAGATGGTCCTGCGACAGATTGGTAAATACGGCCCCTTGGTAGGACAGGCCGTAGGGTCTGTCTTGCTTCAGCGAATGCGAGGACACCTCCATTACGCAGTTACGGCAGCCTGCGTTGACCATTTGCCGCATCATGGTGTGCAGATCCACGGGGCCCGGCGTCGTCAGCGACGATGGCAGACGGGTGTTTCCCCACTTGTAGGCAACTGTACCGAGAAGACCTGTTGTGCCAATCAGCTTGGACAGCACATGGTGTAGCAGGTAACAGGTGGTGGTTTTGCCGTTGGTGCCCGTTATGCCGTACAGGTGCAGGTGGTGGTGCGCATCCCCTGACATTGTAGAAGCCAGGACTGCCAGTGCCTTCCTGGAATCTGTTACGTGCGCAACCACTGCCCCTGCCGATTGTAGCTGTTTATCCATGACCTGGCATACAACTGCCGCTGCTCCGCTTCGCAGCGCGCTGCCTACGTAATTGTGTCCATCATGGGTAAGTCCCTTTATGGCCACGAAGACGCTTCCTGGGCGTACCTGCCGACTGTCCTGCGTAAGGTGCGTCACCATGTGGCGGTCATGTGCTGTCGCATCGACTGACAGGCCGCGTTCCAGCAGCGCTTCTGCCAGCGTGTTCCAGGCGATCCGCTTTGGCACTGATGTTCTCACTGGTTTACTTTGTCTGCAGTCGGATGTCCGGTGTCCGCCGTGTCGTAGCCCTTAGGCATCGTGCCCGTTGCCGCAGCGGTACGTGTGAATGCACGGGCGCGTGCATCCAAGCGGCTCCGATGCTCGGTGGATGGGACTACGGATCCCGAGCGAAGGTACACACGCGTATCGGCGGCACGCCGCTCTCCGGCCGCAGGTTGTTGCCAATGGACGAAAGCTGGTTCATATGGAGCATCAATCATGGTGAATCCTGCCAGCGTCAAATGTCTCCGGGCTGCGGTTAGTGGTAGCCCGCGGACATCTGGAACGACTAGCGAATCAATGCTGGTGAGCCGTGATGCTGGAGGTGGATCCAAGCTTCTCCACCTCTTCGCTATTGACTGAAAGACGGGCGCTGCCACTCGGCCGCCGTATGCACTGGTCTTGGGTTCATCTATCACTATGATCATGGCGACCTCCGGCGCTTCGGCCGGGAAATAGCCCACGAAGGTGGCGCGGTAGTCGGACGTGTATGCGCCATTGACCACTTTGCGGGCGGTTCCTGTCTTGCCTGCGACGGCTGTACCCGGGATGCTTGCCAGTTGCGCCGTCCCTTTTTCCACTACCGCCGTCAGGGCCGGCTGCAGCGTTACTGCTGTGGACTGGTCAAATGCTCTGCGCACGGAGTCATGTCCAGCGGGATCTTGTGTTCTGCTCCATATCGTTTCTCCCAGCGGATCCCTGTGCTCCGAAACGATATATGGCTGCACTAGCAGCCCGCCGTTAGCAATTGATGCGTAGGCCGCGAGCAGCTGAATGGCTGTCACTTCCACATCGTAACCGATGCTCATGGATGTTGGCGTGGTGGCACTCCACTGTTCCGGATTTTTCAATCGCCCGGACACCTCTCCCGGGAGGTCTATTGAGGTCTTTACCCCGAATCCCAGGTTACGCGCGTATCGGTACAGGTCGGCCGGTTGAAGCTGGGCCGCTGTTCGCGCTATTCCGACATTACTGCTGAAGGCGATCACATCGGCAAACGGGATGACTCCGTGTGCCCGCGTGTCCCGCATGGTATTGCCATGAAATACTGCCGACCCATTTCCAGTGTTAACAGGCCGATCAAGTGTTGTTATCCCGAGCTCCAGGGCCGCAATTGCTGTTACGATCTTGAATGTTGAACCGGGTTCCATCCGGTCGGTCACGGCATAGTTACGCCAGTGCGCTGCGGGGTAGCGGCCCGGGTAGTTGGGGTCAAAAGTTGGCCAATTTGCGAGTGCGAGGATAGCGCCCGTGTGGGGGTCCATCGCAATGGCAGTACCGCGTGCAGCCTTCGCGTTCCTGATTCCTAGCTGAAGTTCCTCTTCAAGGATAGTCTGGCGGACCATATCAATAGTGAGCACAATGCTGTGTCCATCAACCGGTTCTTGAATTGTTGCACTGGCATCCGCGCGCCGCTGCCCCAGTCGGTCGCGCAGCAGTTGTCTACGACCGGGTTTCCCGGCCAGCAGGTGATCGTATTGCAGTTCCAGTCCGGCAAGTCCTGCGCCATCCGGATCCACATGGCCAAGCACATGAGCTGCGGTTTCGCTGTAGATGTAGCGGCGAGTAGCGTTTTCTTCCAGGATTACTCCCGGGAGATCAGCCTCTTCCAGGTCTGCCCACTGCTCTTCGGTAAGCGTAAACATCAACGCATAGCGGTCACTAGTCCGGGCCGCTATTCGGTCTTTCAGGGCTTCTACAGATTTTTCCGTCGCACGCGCTATCCGGTTCAGCGCGGATTCTTTTGTCGCTTTGAACCGTGTAGCGGTAGGGTCTAGTGCCAGGACGTAGCGCGTTGCATTGATGGCTACAGGCCTTTCCCTGGTATCAACAATTGCTCCTCGGTTCGCCGGCAGCACATCGAATGACTCCATTTGGCGCAGTCCGGCCCGGCGAAGCTCTTCAACGTCGTCAACATATATCCATGCCACGCTGGCAGTGACGCACAATGCCACTGTTACCATGAGCACCAGCACGATGCGGGTGCGAGCCAGGATCTGGTTGCGCAGTACCGTACCTAAGGGGTTAGTAGTCATTAGCCACGTATATTATAGCGGCGTATGGTCCTCCTTCCTCCAGGCCCAGCTCGGCTGCCCATCGGTAAATGGTGGTAGGTTTTGTCGCTTCGGCCACCTTTCCCATCAGCCTTGCACGTTCTGAGCGCAGCTCCAGTCCTTCGCGGCGTTGTGTCTCCAAGTTGTTCACTAGTTCCTGTGTCGCGTAAATGTGACCTATATAAAGTGTCAGCACCACGGCAACCAATGTCACGCCGGCGGTAAACATCACCGTCGAATTGCGCATCCACGGCCGCGCATGGGCATTTGCAGGTACATTTGCCAATGTCGGCACCGCTCTATAGCTTGGCAGAGGTGGGCTGTTTCACGTTCATATCGTAGTTGGGATATGATTGTCCTGGCGCACAGCAGCCCGTAGTTTTGCGCTACGGGCACGAGGGTTGGCTGCTGCTTCGGCGGGAGACGGTCGAACGGGCCTGCGCATTAATTCCTTCCACGGGGCCAGCACGTTGCCATAGATGTCACGGACTGCGACTCCGTCGGTGTTACCGTATCGAAACATGCGCTTTACGCGCCGATCTTCCAGCGAGTGGTAACTGATGATGGTCATGTGCCCACCTGTGCGAACGAGCCGTTCTGCTGCCCCGAACAGGGAGTCAAGTTGGTTCAGCTCCTGATTTACGGCAATGCGCACGGCTTGGAAAACCCGTGCCAGCGTCTTTGCTTCCAGTCTGGTCGGCACCATTTTCCGCACGGCTGAGGCAAGATCTTTTGTTGAATCAAGTGGCCGCGCCGCTACAATGGCCCGTGCAATGCGTCCTGCCGCCGGCTCTTCGCCGGCGCTGCGAAGCAATTTTGTTATTCTGCCCGTATCCCAGCTATTAAGTATCCCTGCTGCCACATCTGCCTTCCGTCTGTCCATGCGCATATCCAGGGGGCCTGTCAGGCGATGACTGAAGCCTCGTTTGCCGCGATCCAGTTGGTACGACGAGACACCCAAGTCCGCCAGGATGCCATCAACCTTGGCCAGTCCGGTTGCCGACAGGAACCGTTCCAGCTCGTCAAATGCTGCATGTAGAGCCCTAAAGCGCCCGCGCATTCGTTCATCTGCCAGCCTAGCCTTGGCTTCGCATATGGCTTCTTCGTCACGATCAATTCCAATCACGGACCCTTCGCTGGCCAAGTGGTCCAACAGGGCGCGGCTGTGTCCGCCACCGCCGAGGGTGGCATCCACATACACTCCTGATCGGTCGGTGACGAGGGTGTTCACGGCCGTGTGGCAGAGTACAGGGGCATGGAACGATGTTGCGTAGGACTCCTGAGACATCATACTCCCATGACTCGCGCAGCGAGCGTTTCATAATCGGCAGATTGGGCCGTCATGTAAGCATCGAATGTTTCGGGATCCCATATCTCAATGTGATCATAGGCTCCGAGAATCAACGCCTTTTGCTTGATATGCGCATACTTGGTAAGCATCTTGGGGAGTGGTATTCTGCCTTGGCGATCCAGCATTGCTTCTTCCGCCCACATCATGGTGCGTCGCACAAAAGCCCGAGCGTTCCGGTCGTACGGATTCAGATTAGCTATCCCTCCTTCGAGGCTATTCCACGCTGTGATCGGATACAAAAAAATGCACTTCTCGAACCCGCGGGTAACGGTTATCGGGCTCGTTAAATCGTCGCCGATGGCTGCACGCATTTTCGCAGGGATCGCAACCCGCCCTTTTGCGTCTACGGCATATGAAGCCTGTCCCTTAAACCCGGCCATTGGCAGCTTTCGTGTAGGGAGAATTCCCCACTTTTCCCCACCCTACCCCCCAATGTACGCAATTTGGAATCGTTTGCACGCGTCAGAACCTGCTTTATCGCATATCCAGCCGCAAATGTTCACGATTTTCGCGCAATTGCGGGGCCGCAACGGCTTCTTTCGGTCGTTAAAGAGGCGTTACGGAGATCAATTCCCGTCAGGCAACTGCCAATCGTGGCGTGCCCGCACAAAGGCGACATTTGCCTTTATTCTCGTGAAGGATCGTGGTCCGACATTTTAGTAAGGGGAGCCTTTTATCAACCTGGCGCCGGTACCATTTTCCATTGTCTTGAAACTACTCCAAGCGCGTCCCAGAGCCTGAGAACAGGGCAGTCTTATTGGACAGATTGCTTTTAGGCATTCAGGTCCGCTGTGTCATGGCAGTGTGGAAGCATCGTGTTGAAGGTCGCGGTGCGTCAACCCGGTGGGCACCTATCGGGTATCGGTTCTATTATGTGGCATAACTGGCACTCCTTACCACTGCACGTAGCCGCTGGCGGTCACGCCGTAGCTCACCGGTCGGTATGGTGCCATGTGCTCCATCGCTAAACCGCTCACGCTGAATCCTAACCCCTTGCGCCCCTGCACGCCCGCTCCTATGCGGTAGTCCCTGCCTCTGTCACGCAGCCCCATACCCACATGCGGCCGCAGTACACTGCGCCTGTGAACACGCGAGCCATACCCCACCTCCAGCTCCATCCGACGATCCGACGGATACACTTCCCACGGACGCTCCGCCTGCCATAGTGTCCCCACATGCGTACGACCCCAGGTCGGTCGCACCTGCGCTCCCAATCCCTCCATTCCTCCATAGCGGACCATACCCGAATATCCCCACTCCCCGTAGCCATCCTCCTGATGTAACACCAAACGCCTTGACATCACCTCCGCATGCAACATCCCCATCCGCACCCGTAACCCTCCGCCTGCCTCCATTCCCATTCCTCTCTCCGCATCCCCGCCGCTGTGCAAGATCGCAGCCTCCACATACGGCTCCAAGATGTCCTGCAACATCACCGATCCCTCCAGACCCGCGCGAACACGGCTCACCCCTATCCCGCCATCCATCCCCAGCCAGAACCCGTCCGCCTCGTACCCCAGCCGCGCACCCGCCCGGCGCACCAACGTGCCACCCACGCCCGCTGCCATCATGCGCATTCCCGTGTCCGCGGCTTCCGCCACTACTCCCTGTCCTGCTCCTGCCAACCCCCACACACTATGCCGCATCCCTCCGTAGCGCACATACGGATACCAGCCCGTCATCTGTAGTAGCGTCCCTTCCTGCTCCAATGCCTCGCTGCGTGATACCGCCATCCCCATCAGCCAGCGACCTCCCGTACGGTAGTCCGCCCCCAATGACGCCGTCACCACATCCGCTCCCGATATCCCGCCGCTCTGCAACCTGCTGTACGCACCACGACCCCATACACTCAGCCGCTCTCCGCCTGCCTGCATGCCACAGCCCGACAAAAGATGCGACGCCCGTACCCGCTGACCAGGGAACGGCCTCGGCATACATCCCACCAATGATCCCTCCATACGCTCCGATACCGCCTCCACTATATGCACCGCCACACTCCGGCCCAATCGCGCACGGTTTCCCGTATCCTCCGACCCCAATACCACCTCCTCTCGGACTGTCTCATCCCCCAACTCCACCATCAGCGCAAACGCCTCCCCGCTACTTTGAGCACGCAGTAACTGCACTCGCACCTCTTTTCTTGTCTCCCCAGGCCCAAACTCCAGCACCCCCTCCATGCGCTCGTAGTCCTCTCCCGCCCATGCCGTGCCGTCTACCGTACGGTAACGGCCCGTCAGCCGCTCTGCCACAGGTGCCAGCAGTCCCACCGCAAACACCACCTCGCTCTGCGACACTGCAATGGCTCGCACCTGCACTCCCGGCGTAGTCTCATCATCCACGATCGTGCCCGTTGCCATCGCCTGCCCGATTTGCGCATTGGCCGGATTCGACAGCGTCACCTCTATCGTTTCGTTTCCTTCCTGCAAGTCGTCATCTATCAGCGGGATCCTTACTTGCGCCTCCGTACTGCCGGTCTCAAATACCACCAGCCCTTGCGTCGCCTCGTAGTCCACATCCGATGTCGCCGTGCCTCCTGTCACCGCAAACTGCACCGATACCACCTTGGTGCTACCATAATTCAGCCGCACCGCCATCACCAGTTCCTCCGAACTCTCTGTCCCTGTACCATCATGGATGCTGACCTCTATCGGATCATCCTTAATCGTCACATCTCCCTCCGCATCCAACAGCACGGCATGCTCCGGAGTACTCAGCCTTACTACCAATCCCTCGTCTTCCTCCTCCACATCATCACGCGCTACCGGTACCCATACATTCCTCACCGTCTCCCCCGGTGCAAACACCAGCGTGCCAAGCGTGCGCTCGTAGTCCGCCCCCGCCTTGGCCGTATCGTCATACGTGGCATATGCCACCCCTACACGCACCGCGCTCGTACCGCTCAGCGACACTGCAAGCTTCGCACGCCCTCCATCCTCTGATACTGTCACATCGCCTATGGAGAGCTGTGGCAGACGATCATTGTCCAGTATCGTCACCTTGGATTGGCCGCCTCCGTCAAGCTGCACGACAAATACCTCCCTTCCTTCGTGGACTGCGTCATCTGTTGTACGTATTGCTACCACGGCGTCCATACTACCAGGCTCAATCGTCACCGATCCGCCGCTCGCTGCTTCGTAGTCATCTCCGGCTGACGCTGTCATATCATTTGTACTATACGAGACTGTAACAGGCTTCGTGCTTGCGTTACTGAGACTGATGTATACATTTGCTATACCCCCTTCCCGTACATACACCGCTGGTGTTATGCCAACGGTCGGCTCAGAATCGTCGTCCAAGATGGTGGCACGGCTTGTTGCCATGCCCAGCTCTGCGCCCTGTGCGTCCGCCAGCTCCAGCACGAAAACCTCTTCGTCCTCGTGCAATGCGTCATCAATGATCTGCACCAATATCCGTTTCTCAAGCTCACCTGCTTCGAATGTGAGCACCCCACCTGTATGCTGGTAATCCGCACCCGCTGTCGCTGTGACATCTTGCGAACGGTAACCGACCGTAACAATGCTGGTGGTCTCTCCGCTTAACCCCACCCGAAACTCTGCCGTACCTGCGCCTTCTCCTACCCGCACATCCGACAACACACGCACAAGCGGCAGCACATCATCGTCTCGAATCCCTATCTCTACATTCCCGGATACTCCATCGTAGCCACCACCACTCGCTGACAACTGTATCTCTCCGGTCTCGTCATCGTAGTCCGCATCGTTCAATGCTGACACCGTGACCGTCTGGTCCGTTTTCCAGTCCGTAGGGTTGAAAGTCAAACTCCGCAGACTGACGGACACCTTACCGTTCAGTACAGGTTCTGCGCTGGCGAATACAGTCACTTGACCTGTTGGTGGAGAGGCGAGCCGCACCGTAAAGATTTTGCCTGCTGCCCCCTCGTTCAGCGATAATGTTCTCGGGGTGATCACCAGTCCTGCCTCGTCATCATCCAACACTGTGACTAATAAGTCCTCCGTAACACCATCGTAGCCAGCACCCGACGCCCGGTGTGTCAGCGTAGCACTGCCATTGACCGTGTCGTCGTCCTCATTTGCACGTATGGCTACCGCCTGCGCAGAATGCCAATCATCACCCGTGAATGTCAGCACAGTCATGTTCGGCGTCACATCCGTCTCGGAGTAGGTTTCAATCTCCACTGTTACCGCGCCCGATGGCTCCGCTGACAGCCTCACCGTATAGGATGCTTCGCCCCCTTCCGGTACCGTAAGACCGGCAGGTGCCAGCACGATCCCTGCTACGTCATTGTCTCGTATATCTATGTCCACATCCTCTGTCTCACCATCATACACACCCCCGGATGCTGCAAGGGTGAGCTGTACACTTGCATCCATCACATCGTCGTCCTCCTCCGCACGGACTATCACCGTAATAGGCCTGCTCCAATCCTCCGATGTAAACCGCAGCATAGTCGGGCTTACCCCTAATCCTGTTCCCGCATCGCCCGTGATCCCCACATTGACCGCCTGCATGGGTTCCGCGAGTAGCCGTACCGAAAAATGCTCTTCCGCCCCCTCTGTCACCGAAAGGTAAGTGGGCGATACCACCAACCCTGCCACCGGATCATCGTCCTTCACCGTCACCGTGACAGCAGGCCCTGTCACGGAATCATAATCCCCTCCCGATGCAGTGTGCGTAAGCACAGCAATGTCGTCGTCCGTGTCTGCGTCTTCCGCCGCACGCACCGTTACCGTCTGTTTCGAATCCCAATCACCGGCAGTGAATGTCAGCGGAGTACCGACCATCGTCACGTCGCTATTGTCGCTTCCAATAGTCACCGTCACTGTACCGGTCGGTTCTGTCTCCAGTGCTACGCGGTATATGCCCGACGCCCCTTCAAGCACGGCTAAAGTAATCGGCTCAATTCGTAACCCCGGTGTGTCGTCGTCTGTCACCGTCACAGGTAAATCCCTGCTCACCGATCCGTAGCCCCCGCCAGAAGCGGTGTGCGCAAGTGTTGCAGCGTCGTTAGTAGCGTCGTCATCATGCTCCGCTGTCACGGTGACTAACTGCGCAGTACTCCAAGCAGCGGCCGTGAAGGTCAGTGTGTTCTCATTTGGTTTCAGGTCTGTACCTGCATATCCAGTGATGTTCACGGTCACGGTGCCGGTCGGCTGTGTAGCAAGCTTCACCGTATAAGAACCGGTACTCCCTTCCGGAATTTCAAGGCTTGACGGGCTCAGCACCAGTTCCGGTGTGTCGTCGTCTGTCACCGTCACAGGTAAATCCCTGCTCACCGATCCGTAGCCCCCGCCAGAAGCGGTGTGCGCAAGTGTTGCAGCGTCGTTAGTAGCGTCGTCATCATGCTCCGCTGTTACGGTGACTAACTGCGCAGTACTCCAAGCAGCGGCCGTGAAGGTCAGTGTGTTCTCATTTGGTTTCAGGTCTGTATCTGCATTTCCAGTGATGTTCACGGTCACGGTGCCCGTCGGCTGTGCGGCAAGTTTCACCGTATAAGAACCGGTACTCCCTTCCGGAATTTCAAGGCTTGACGGGCTCAGCACCAGTTCCGGTGTGTCGTCGTCTACTACGTTTACGCTGGCCTCATGGTCAGGTGGGTCAGCCACCGTGTATCCAGTACCCGCCTGCAACGTTACCGTTACCGAGCCGGGTGGCTCGTCCACATTGTCCGATATGGTGCCCACCGTGTACGTTTTCGCGCCGATCGTGCCTACATCTACCATCTTCGTGCCCAAATCACCGACAGCTACATAATCTCCTGACTGTGCGACCTCAAGTGTGATCGTCACAGTAGTGGTCGGGACTGGATTTGCTGTGATGGTGAAGGTAGCTCCCTCTCCCTCGGTCACATCCGGTCCGCCATCAATCGAAACCACCGGCACACCATCGTCGTCCTCAATTGTACCCTTAGCCATTGCCATGAGGGCTGGAGATGTCTGACTCCAAAGCCTTACGGAAAAGTGCTCCATGTCGGGCTCTACAAGAAGATCATCAATTATGTTAATTGAGATTGTTTCCTTGCTGACACTCCCGGTTGAGTTCAGCGTAGAGAACGTTATGAAGTCTGTTTTCGCCTCGTAATCCTGCCCTGCTGTAGCAGTACCATTGATGGTCTTGTAGTATATCCGCTCATCGTTACCGCTGAAACCAGGCCACTTGACATCAAAGTCAATCGTGCCATCGCCTTCATTTGCCACAGCGTCCGCAACCTGCCATGGAGGTAGGCAACTCTCGTCACGAATTCTTACGAGTGCGTGGGTCAAGTCCCACCTTGAAGTCGGGGGAATAAGCCGGGCATTCACGGGATTCGCCATCTCCACCGGGAAGTGCTCATCAAGGGGAGACTCGGGTATCTCATCCGCAGCTATGTCAATTCTTACAATCTTTTCTGTTTCGCCGGGACTGAATGTGAGCGTTGAATCCACGGGCGTGTAATCTGCATCTGGTGCTGCAGGATCCTCTAAAAAAATCTTATGACTTCCCGTCGAAAAATCGACCGTGACTTCCTGATCGGATTGTCCCACAAGGACGATCGGCACCGATGCATAACCATCGCACTCGTACACGGGGTTTCTATACTCTTTAAAGAACAGATAGGACGAATCGTCATCCAGTATGTAATACCTGAATTTACCCACTGGAACAGGAGTCGGTGTGTCCACGCGGTGGGTAATCAGGTCGATTGTCTCATCCATTTCTGTGTCGCTATCATCGTACAACTCCAGCAAGAAGGAATTACTGCCTCTCGTGTATCCCTGACGAATTGTTATCGTGAATGGATCGATACGTTGAAAATCAGTATCCGAGGGCACCGGCACGCCGTCATTAATCTCACCTTCCGTCGCAGAACCACCGTAATACGATATCTTGAATTCGTGGTCGTGGTTAGCAGGTTTGCGCAATTTAATCACAACGTTAACCGTATACGGTCCGCCACCTTCGAAACAGTAAACGAGAACACCCCGCCCCCCTGGAACAGTACATCGCTGTAAAGATTGCGCGGCAAGCGCGTCGGTCTCTGCGTGTCTTTCGGAGGCGGTGATGCTAACCTCCATACGAATGTCCTGGTCCAGCAGGCCAGCATCCGGGGCACGGATGACCCGCTCACCGAATCCTGCCAAGCCTTCCTGCTTTGGATGAAATGCTGCCTGAGAATGCACCCCGTCGAAACCGGAAAACCCCGTTGTGTGATCAGCTGCGGCCACGAACCGGCGCCCTGAGACCCATGCATGTGTGTACGGTAACCATCCTCCGAGCGCAGTACAAAGCGCCGCAACACCGTCCGCTTCCTCCAGATTGCTTACACATTCCGCCTCTAACGTGTCGGATACCTGCGCTTCTCTCAAGTGCCACGCTACATCTCTGCGGCTTTCATCCGCGTGCGGATTGATCCGTGCCTGACCCTGCAGCGGTTGGGCGACTCCGGTGTGGATTCCTTCCAATGTCTGACTAACCACATGCGGTACAGCCGCCGCACCGAGCATCCCGACAGCAACAAATGCCGCCCTACAAGAGCAGGCGTGTAACAGCATCTTTACCTTACCCATCCTCTTGCGTGGCGTCACCTCCCCATGTTCACAACATTCTACACAATCTTGGAATAATTGTTTGGCAATACTGGCAGAAAATCTAATCGGCAATTATGTTATTCCCCATTATATCGCCTTACGGGCAGACAGGTATGGTCTGCGTATTCGAACAATTGTGAGGCGGTTCGGAAGGCCTGAAGCAGGCGCATTGCGCCAGTGGGAGCGTGCCGCGGCTGCAGACGGATTCGCTGAGAGCGCTGCGGTGGGCAAGCTGAAGCGTAATGGATAGGAGGCGTTTACAGACCGTTACCAGGGGCGTTACTATTGTATGGAGGTAGCAGGACCGCAACCCTAACACTTACAGATGGATAGAACGAGTATTCAACGGCGTTGTCTTGCCGTGTCTCAGCCATCATGCCTTTTTCTGGCAAGCACGCTCCAAGAAACCGATCGGCACAAGAATGTGCACCCAGCCACCAACATGCACCTAATCTTAACTAGTGCTTGTCAGAAAAAGGCATTAATGTGCACCGGGGGCAGAACAAGGACCACCGTAGTGGGTTGCATATTTTTGCAAGTCTTTCCCTGACATACGGTTATGCGGCCACTAAATCCAATTCTTCGCAACCTTTCTCCATCGGCTGTTTCTCCGAATGTCTGGCAGATTCGCGGCTTTTCAAGCAAAATACGGCGTATTTGCCACCTCTTGCTCCTTTTTGCTCCCATATTCCGCCTAACAACAACATGCGCTTAGTGGAGGATACGCAGTTTCAGCTAGGACAGGTCCCCATTGAGGAGATCCGATTCAATCCCAAGAGTCGAGACGACATTCCCGCCGTGCTACGCGGGCTACAGGGTTTGTATATGGACGATACCGCCCGCACCAAGATCTTCGAGATCCTGGAAAAGCGACTGCTTCCAGACACGGACCTGCAACGGGGCCGTCCGGGGATGTCGCTATGGCGCATCTTTGTTCTGGGCGTATTGAAGATGGCCATCGATTGCGATTTCGACCGCTTGGGCAATCTGGCGGCCCGTCACAGCGACGTGCGTATGATGTTGGGACATTCGGAGTTTGGTGACGATACCACCTATCATGTACAGACCCTCGTGGATAACGTAAGTCTTCTTACAGAGGAAGTCCTGGAGGAGATCAGCGAGGCAGTGGTGGCTTGCGGGCACCGCGAGTTAGGAGTATCGCCGGGGGATCCGCTTCGGTGCAGGGTGGATTCGTCTGTTGCCAAGGCCCATGTGGACTGGCCGACGGATGTTGGCCTGCTGTGGGATGCCGTGCACTGTATGGTTCGGGAGGCGCATCGCGCTTGTAATGCCCCTGAAATTCCAGGCTGGCGCAAGCACAAGTGTTTGGCGAATAAAGTACAGGAGCTCTACTACAGCGTGCGTACCCGTCGTCAATGGCGCGATACGACGAAGGTGAAAAGGTATCTTGCCTTGTGCCGGACGCTGGTTCTCCGCGCAGAGGCAAGTGTGGACACCCTGAAGGCGGCCGGGATACCGCATGACAAGGTCCTACACTATTTGGGGCATGCGCAAAGGCAGGTAGATCAAGTACATAGGCGTCTGATATTGGGCGAAGTGATTCCGCATGAAGAGAAGGTCTTTTCTATCCACGAGTCTCACGTTCAGTGGAAGAACAAAGGTAAGGCCGGAGTGCAGGCAGAGCTGGGGATGATGGTAACCTCAATGGAAGATCAGCACCAGTTCATCGTGCAGCATGAGGTGGTGCGAAAGGGGGTGGACTCGGACATGATTGTGCCGTTTATGGAGAGAGCGAAGCGGCGGAATCCGTCGCTGGTCTCGTGCAGTATGGACCGGGGCTTTTACTCCCCGAGCAACCGCGAGAGGTTGGATGAGCTATTGGATCTGAATGCGATGCCGAAGAAGGGCGGTCGCACCAAGGAGGATAAGGAGAGAGAGCAGGCGCCGGACTTTGTTGAGGCCCGTCGTCAGCATCCTGCCATAGAGTCTGCGATCAACAACTTGAATCAGCGGGGGCTATCTCTGATTCGAACCCATGGCGAGGAAGGATTTGTCCGAACGGTCGCCCTGGTAGTAGTAGCGACCAACGTGCACCGCCTTGGGCTGATACTGCGAAATAAGGAGAGGCGGAAAATACGGTGGCACGCCGCCCGCAAGCGCGCGGCGTAGCGGTTTCTTCAACCGAACTTAGTTGCAAATTCAAGTAGCCTGTGGCGGGCGGCGGCGACGTATCTCTTCCCGTCGCTCGTGGGCACCTTGACACCAAGAATTTGGGCTCCCAACATCAGAATAGACCGCGTCAATGAGGACAAACCCCGCTTTGACCTGTCCCAAGACAACAGAATTCGGATTCCATAATCATTCGGGGGTCCAAGTCAGTCAAGAAAATGGCATTTTCTGACAAGCACTAACTACCTGGATCCGCTCTGCTGCCCCACAAAACCATAACACAACATGCTGACTGACCCAACAGACGATCCCTTGTTAAGCAAGCCATGTGGGCTGTAGGCAGAAGTAGCATAACGATCTTATCTCACCAACGCACGTAACCGCTCGCGGTCACGCCGTAGCTCACCGGGCGGTACGGCGCGATGTGCTCCATCGCCAAACCACTCACACTGAACCCTAACCCCGTGCGCCCCTGTACTCCCGCTCCTATGCGGTAGTCCCTGCCTCTGTCGCGCAGCCCCATACCCACATGCGGCCGCAGCACGCTGCGCCTGTGAACACGCGAGCCGTATCCTACCTCCAACTCCATCCGACGATCCGACGGATACACTTCCCACGGACGCTCCGCCTGCCATAGCGTCCCCACATGCGTACCACCCCAGGTCGGTCGCACCTGCGCTCCCAATCCCTCTAGTCCTCCATAGCGCACCATGCCCGAATATCCCCACTCCCCGTAGTCATCCTCCCGATGCAACACCAGACGCCTTGACATCACCTCCGCATGCAACATCCCCATCCGCACCCGTAATCCTCCGCCTGCCTCCATTCCCATTCCTCTCTCCGCATCCCCGCCGCTGTGCAAGATCGCAGCCTCCACGTACGGCTCCAAGATGTCCTGCAACATCACCGATCCCTCCAGACCCGCGCGAACACGGCTCACCCCAATCCCTCCATCCATCCCCAGCCAGAACCCGTCCGCCTCGTACCCCAGCCGCGCACCCGCCCGGCGTACCAGCGTGCCGCCCACTCCCGCTGCCATCATGCGCATTCCCGTGTCCGCTGCTTCCTCCACTGCTCCCCGTCCTGCTCCTGCCAACCCCCACACACTGTGACGCAAACCCCCGTAGCGCACATACGGATACCAGCCCGTCATCTGCAGTAGCGTTCCCTCCTCCTCCAATGCCTCACTGCGCGATACCACCATCCCCATCAGCCAGCGACCTCCCGCATTGTAGTCCGCTCCCAATGACGCCGTCACCACATCCGCACCCGATACCCCGCCGCTCTGCAACCTGCTGTACGCACCACGACCCCATACACTTAGCCGGTCTCTACTTGCCTGCATGCCACAGCCCGACAATAAATGCGACGCCCGTACCCGCTGACCAGGGAACGGCCTCGGCATACATCCCACCAATGATCCCTCCATACGCTCCGATACCGCCTCCACTATATGCACCGCCACACTCCGGCCCAATCGCGCACGGTTTCCCGTATCCTCCGACCCCAATACCACCTCCTCTCGGACCATCTCATCCCCTAACTCCACCATCAGCGCAAACGCCTCCCCGCTACTTTGAGCACGCAGTAACTGCACTCGCACATCTTTTCTTGTCTCCCCAGGCCCAAACTCCAGCACCCCCTCCATGCGCTCGTAGTCCTCTCCCGCCCATGCCGTGCCGTCTACCGTACGGTAACGGCCCGTCAACCGCTCTGCCACAGGTGCCAGCAGTCCCACCGCAAACACCACCTCGCTCTGCGACACCGCAATGGCTCGCACCTGCACTCCCGGCGTAGTCTCATCATCCACGATCGTGCCCGTTGCCATCGCCTGCCCGATTTGCGCATTGGCCGGATTCGACAGCGTCACCTCTATCGTTTCGTTTCCTTCCTGCAAGTCGTCATCTATCAGCGGGATCCTTACTTGCGCCTCCGTACTGCCGGTCTCAAATACCACCAGCCCTTGCGTCGCCTCGTAGTCCACAT
Source organism: Rhodothermales bacterium (assembly GCA_963663495.1). GTDB lineage: Bacteria > Bacteroidota > Rhodothermia > Rhodothermales > Bin80. The sequence continues at coordinate 5,118,301 of OY760427.1, read as the reverse complement.
CCGATGTCGCCGTGCCTCCTGTCACCGCAAACTGCACCGATACCACCTTGGTGCTACCATAATTCAGCCGCACCGCCATCACCAGTTCCTCCGAACTCTCTGTCCCTGTACCATCATGGATGCTGACCTCTATCGGATCATCCTTAATCGTCACATCTCCCTCCGCATCCAACAGCACGGCATGCTCCGGAGTACTCAGCCTTACTACCAATCCCTCGTCTTCCTCCTCCACATCATCACGCGCTACCGGTACCCATACATTCCTCACCGTCTCCCCCGGTGCAAACACCAGCGTGCCAAGCGTGCGCTCGTAGTCCGCCCCCGCCTTGGCCGTATCGTCATACGTGGCATATGCCACCCCTACACGCACCGCGCTCGTACCACTCAGCGACACTGCAAGCTTCGCACGCCCTCCATCCTCTGATACTGTCACATCGCCTATGGAGAGCTGTGGCAGACGATCATTGTCCAGTATCGTCACCTTGGATTGGCCGCCTCCGTCAAGCTGCACGACAAATACCTCCCTTCCTTCGTGGACTGCGTCATCTGTTGTACGTATTGCTACCACGGCGTCCATACTACCAGGCTCAATCGTCACCGATCCGCCGCTCGCTGCTTCGTAGTCATCTCCGGCTGACGCTGTCATATCATTTGTACTATACGAGACTGTAACAGGCTTCGTGCTTGCGTTACTGAGACTGATGTATACATTTGCTATACCCCCTTCCCGTACATACACCGCTGGTGTTATGCCAACGGTCGGCTCAGAATCGTCGTCCAAGATGGTGGCACGGCTTGTTGCCATGCCCAGCTCCGCGCCCTGTGCGTCCGCCAGCTCCAGCACGAAAACCTCTTCGTCCTCGTGCAATGCGTCATCAATGATCTGCACCAATATCCGTTTCTCAAGCTCACCTGCTTCGAATGTGAGCACCCCACCTGTATGCTGGTAATCCGCACCCGCTGTCGCTGTGACATCCTGCGAACGGTAACCGACCGTAACAACGCTGGTGGTCTCTCCGCTTAACCCCACCCGAAACTCTGCCGTACCTGCGCCTTCTCCTACCCGTACATCCGACAACACACGCACAAGCGGCAGCACATCATCGTCTCGAATCCCTACCTCTACATTCCCGGATACTCCATCGTAGCCACCACCACTCGCTGACAACTGTATCTCTCCGGTCTCGTCATCGTAGTCCGCATCGTTCAATGCTGACACCGTGACCGTCTGGTCCGTTTTCCAGTCCGTAGGGTTGAAAGTCAAACTCCGCAGACTGACGGACACCTTACCGTTCAGTACAGGTTCTGCGCTGGCGAATACAGTCACTTGACCTGTTGGTGGAGAGGCGAGCCGCACCGTAAAGATTTTGCCTGCTGCCCCCTCGTTCAGCGATAATGTTCTCGGGGTGATCACCAGTCCTGCCTCGTCATCATCCAACACTGTGACTAATAAGTCCTCCGTAACACCATCGTAGCCAGCACCCGACGCCCGGTGTGTCAGCGTAGCACTGCCATTGACCGTGTCGTCGTCCTCATTTGCACGTATGGCTACCGCCTGCGCAGAATGCCAATCATCACCCGTGAATGTCAGCACAGTCATGTTCGGCGTCACATCCGTCTCGGAGTAGGTTTCAATCTCCACTGTTACCGCGCCCGATGGCTCCGCTGACAGCCTCACCGTATAGGATGCTTCGCCCCCTTCCGGTACCGTAAGACCGGCAGGTGCCAGCACGATCCCTGCTACGTCATTGTCTCGTATATCTATGTCCACATCCTCTGTCTCACCATCATACACACCCCCGGATGCTGCAAGGGTGAGCTGTACACTTGCATCCATCACATCGTCGTCCTCCTCCGCACGGACTATCACCGTAATAGGCCTGCTCCAATTCTCCGATGTAAACCGCAGCATAGTCGGGCTTACCCCTAATCCTGTTCCCGCATCGCCCGTGATCCCCACATTGACCGCCTGCGTGGGTTCCGCGAGTAGCCGTACCGAAAAATGCTCTTCCGCCCCCTCTGTCACCGAAAGGTAAGTGGGCGATACCACCAACCCTGCCACCGGATCATCGTCCTTCACCGTCACCGTGACAGCAGGCCCTGCCACGGAATCATAATCCCCTCCCGATGCAGTGTGCGTGAGCACAGCAATGTCGTCGTCCGTGTCTGCGTCTTCCGCCGCACGCACCGTTACCGTCTGTTTCGAATCCCAATCACCGGCAGTGAATGTCAGCGGAGTACCGACCATCGTCACGTCGCTATTGTCGCTTCCAATAGTCACCGTCACTGTACCGGTCGGTTCTGTCTCCAGTGCTACGCGGTATATGCCCGACGCCCCTTCAAGCACGGCTAAAGTAATCGGCTCAATTCGTAACCCCGGCGTGTCGTCATCTGTCACCGTCACAGGTAAATCCCTGCTCACTGATCCGTAGCCCCCGCCAGAAGCGGTGTGCGCAAGTGTTGCAGCGTCGTTAGTAGCGTCGTCATCATGCTCCGCTGTCACGGTGACTAACTGCGCAGTACTCCAAGCAGCGGCCGTGAAGGTCAGTGTGTTCTCATTTGGTTTCAGGTCTGTACCTGCATATCCAGTGATGTTCACGGTCACGGTGCCGGTCGGCTGTGTAGCAAGCTTCACCGTATAAGAACCGGTACTCCCTTCCGGAATTTCAAGGCTTGACGGGCTCAGCACCAGTTCCGGTGTGTCGTCGTCTGTCACCGTCACAGGTAAATCCCTGCTCACCGATCCGTAGCCCCCGCCAGAAGCGGTGTGCGCAAGTGTTGCAGCGTCGTTAGTAGCGTCGTCATCATGCTCCGCTGTTACGGTGACTAACTGCGCAGTACTCCAAGCAGCGGCCGTGAAGGTCAGTGTGTTCTCATTTGGTTTCAGGTCTGTATCTGCATTTCCAGTGATGTTCACGGTCACGGTGCCCGTCGGCTGTGCGGCAAGTTTCACCGTATAAGAACCGGTACTCCCTTCCGGAATTTCAAGGCTTGACGGGCTCAGCACCAGTTCCGGTGTGTCGTCGTCTGCCACGTTTATGCTGGCCTCATCGTCAGGCGAGGCAGCCACCGTGTACCCTGCACCATTCTTCAACGTTACCGTTACCGAGCCGGGTGGCTCGTCCACATTGTCCGATATGGTGCCCACCGTGTACGTTTTCGTGCCGCTCGTGCCTATGTCTACCATCTTCGTGCCCAAATCACCGACAGCTACATAATCTCCTGACTGTGCGACCTCAAGTGTGATCGTCACAGTAGTGGTCGGGACTGGATTTGCTGTGATGGTGAAGGTAGCTCCCTCTCCCTCGGTCACATCCGGTCCGCCATCAATCGAAACCACCGGCACACCATCGTCGTCCTCAATTGTACCCTTAGCCATTGCCATGAGGGCTGGAGATGTCTGACTCCAAAGCCTTACGGAAAAGTGCTCCATGTCGGGCTCTACAAGAAGATCATCAATTATGTTAATTGAGATTGTTTCCTTGCTGACACTCCCGGTTGAGTTCAGCGTAGAGAACGTTATGAAGTCTGTTTTCGCCTCGTAATCCTGCCCTGCTGTAGCAGTACCATTGATGGTCTTGTAGTATATCCGCTCATCGTTACCGCTGAAACCAGGCCACTTGACATCAAAGTCAATCGTGCCATCGCCTTCATTTGCCACAGCGTCCGCAACCTGCCATGGAGGTAGGCAACTCTCGTCATGAATTCTTACGAGTGCGTGGGTCAAGTCTATAATTGAAATCGGGGAAATAAGCCGGGCATTCACGGGATTCGCCATCGCCACCGGGAAGTGCTCAAGGGGATGCTCGGGTATCTCATCCGCAGCTATGTCAATTTTTACAATCTTTTCTGTTTCGCCGGGACTGAATGTGAGCGTTGAATCCACGGGCGTGTAATCCGCATCTGGCGTTGCACGATACATTAAAAAATACTCATAACTTTCCGTCGAAAAATCGACCGTGACTTCCTGATCGGATTGTCCCACAAGGACGATCGGCACCGATACATAACCATCGCACTCGGACACATGGTTCGTACCCTTTCTAAAGAACAGATAGGACGAATCGTCATCCAGTATGTAATACCTGAATTTACCCACTGGAACAGGAGTCGGTGTGTCCACGCGGTGGTAAATCAGGTCGATTGTCTCATCCATTTCTGTGTCGCTATCATCGTACAACTCCAGCAAGAAGGAATTACTGCCTCTCGTGTATCCCTGACGAATTGTTATCGTGAATGGATCGATACGTTGAAAATCAGTATCCGAGGGCACCGGCACGCCGTCATTAATCTCACCTTCCGTCGCAGAACCACCGTAATACGATATCTTGAATTCGTGGTCGTGGTTAGCAGGTTTGCGCAATTTAATCACAACGTTAACCGTATACGGTCCGCCACCTTCGAAACAGTAAACGAGAACACCCCGCCCCCCTGGAACAGTACATCGCTGTAAAGATTGCGCGGCAAGCGCGTCGGTCTCTGCGTGTCTTTCGGAGGCGGTGATGCTAACCTCCATACGAATGTCCTGGTCCAGCAGGCCAGCATCCGGGGCACGGATGACCCGCTCACCGAATCCTGCCAAGCCTTCCTGCTTTGGATCAAATGCTGCCTGAGAATGCACCCCGTCGAAACCGGAAAACCCCGTTGTGTGATCAGCTGCGGCCACGAACCGGCGCCCTGAGGCCCATGCATGTGTGTACGGTAGCCATCCTCCGAGCGCAGTACAAAGCGCCGCAACACCGTCCGCTTCCTCCAGATTGCTTACACATTCCGCCTCTAACGTGTCGGATACCTGCGCTTCTCTCAAGTGCCACGCTACATCTCTGCGGCTTTCATCCGCGTGCGGATTGATCCGTGCCTGACCCTGCAGTGGTTGGGCGACTCCGGTGTGGATTCCTTCCAATGTCTGACTAACCACATGCGGTACAGCCGCCGCACCGAGCATCCCGACAGCAACAAATGCCGCCCTACAAGAGCAGGCGTGTAACAGCATCTTTACTTTACCCATCCTCTTGCGTGGCGCCACCTCCCCATGTTCACAACATTCTACACAATCTTGGAATAATTGTTTGGCAATACTGGCAGAAAATCTAATCGGCAATTATGTTATTCCCCATTATATCGCCTTACGGGCAGACAGGTATGGTCTGCGTATTCGAACAATTGTGAGGCGGTTCGGAAGGCCTGAAGCAGGCGCATTGCGCCAGTGGGAGCGTGCCGCGGCTGCAGACGGATTCGCTGAGAGCGCTGCGGTGGGCAAGCTGAAGCGTAATGGATAGGAGGCGTTTACAGACCGTTACCAGGGGCGTTACTATTGTATGGAGGTAGCAGGACCGCAACCCTAACACTTACAGATGGATAGAACGAGTATTCAACGGCGTTGTCTTGCCGTGTCTCAGCCATCATGCCTTTTTCTGGCAAGCACGCTCCAAGAAACCGATCGGCACAAGAATGTGCACCCAGCCACCAACATGCACCTAATCTTAACTACCTGGATCCGCTCTGCTGCCCCACAAAACCATAACACAACATGCTGACTGACCCAACAGACGATCCCTTGTTAAGCAAGCCATGTGGGCTGTAGGCAGAAGTAGCATAACGATCTTATCTCACCAACGCACGTAACCGCTCGCGGTCACGCCGTAGCTCACCGGGCGGTACGGCGCGATGTGCTCCATCGCCAAACCACTCACACTGAACCCTAACCCCGTGCGCCCCTGTACTCCCGCTCCTATGCGGTAGTCCCTGCCTCTGTCGCGCAGCCCCATACCCACATGCGGCCGCAGCACGCTGCGCCTGTGAACACGCGAGCCGTATCCTACCTCCAACTCCATCCGACGATCCGACGGATACACTTCCCACGGACGCTCCGCCTGCCATAGCGTCCCCACATGCGTACCACCCCAGGTCGGTCGCACCTGCGCTCCCAATCCCTCTAGTCCTCCATAGCGCACCATGCCCGAATATCCCCACTCCCCGTAGTCATCCTCCCGATGCAACACCAGACGCCTTGACATCACCTCCGCATGCAACATCCCCATCCGCACCCGTAATCCTCCGCCTGCCTCCATTCCCATTCCTCTCTCCGCATCCCCGCCGCTGTGCAAGATCGCAGCCTCCACGTACGGCTCCAAGATGTCCTGCAACATCACCGATCCCTCCAGACCCGCGCGAACACGGCTCACCCCAATCCCTCCATCCATCCCCAGCCAGAACCCGTCCGCCTCGTACCCCAGCCGCGCACCCGCCCGGCGTACCAGCGTGCCGCCCACTCCCGCTGCCATCATGCGCATTCCCGTGTCCGCTGCTTCCTCCACTGCTCCCCGTCCTGCTCCTGCCAACCCCCACACACTGTGACGCAAACCCCCGTAGCGCACATACGGATACCAGCCCGTCATCTGCAGTAGCGTTCCCTCCTCCTCCAATGCCTCACTGCGCGATACCACCATCCCCATCAGCCAGCGACCTCCCGCATTGTAGTCCGCTCCCAATGACGCCGTCACCACATCCGCACCCGATACCCCGCCGCTCTGCAACCTGCTGTACGCACCACGACCCCATACACTTAGCCGGTCTCTACTTGCCTGCATGCCACAGCCCGACAATAAATGCGACGCCCGTACCCGCTGACCAGGGAACGGCCTCGGCATACATCCCACCAATGATCCCTCCATACGCTCCGATACCGCCTCCACTATATGCACCGCCACACTCCGGCCCAATCGCGCACGGTTTCCCGTATCCTCCGACCCCAATACCACCTCCTCTCGGACCATCTCATCCCCTAACTCCACCATCAGCGCAAACGCCTCCCCGCCACTTTGAGCACGCAGTAACTGCACTCGCACATCTTTTCTTGTCTCTCCAGGCCCAAACTCCAGCACCCCCTCCATGCGCTCGTAGTCCTCTCCCGCCCATGCCGTGCCGTCTACCGTACGGTAACGGCCCGTCAGCCGCTCTGCCACAGGTGCCAGCAGTCCCACCGCAAACACCACCTCGCTCTGCGACACCGCAATGGCTCGCACCTGCACTCCCGGCGTAGTCTCGTCATCCACGATCGTGCCCGTTGCCATCGCCTGCCCGATTTGCGCATTGGCCGGATTCGACAGCGTCACCTCAATCGTTTCGTTTCCTTCCTGCAAGTCGTCATCTATCAGCGGGATCCTTACTTGCGCCTCTGTACTGCCGGGTTCAAATACCACCAGCCCTTGCGTCGACTCGTAGTCCACATCCGATGTTGCTGTGCTTCCTGTCACCGCAAACTGCACCGATACCACCTTGGTACTACCATAATTCAGCCGCACCGCCATAACCAATTCTTCCGAACTCTCTGTCCCTGTACCGTCATGGATGCTGATCTCTATCGGATCATCCTTAATCGTCACACCCCCCTCCGCATCCAACAGCATTGCATGCTCCGGTGCGCTCAGCTTTACTACCAATCCCTCGTCTTCCTCTACCACATCATCACGCGCTACCGGTACCCATATATGCCTCACCGTCTCGCCCAATGCAAACACCAGCGTGCCCATCGTGCGTGTGTAGTCCGCCCCCGCCTTCGCCGTACCGTCCTGCGTGGCATATGCAACCCCTACACCTACCGCGCTCGTGCCATCCATCGTTACGGCCAGCCGCGCACGTTCACCGTCTTCTGACACGGTCGCATCGCCTATGGAGAGCTGTGGCAGACGATCATTGTCCAGTATCGTCACTGTGGTTTGTTCGCCTCCGTCAAGCTGCACGACAAATACCTCCCTTCCTTCGTGGACTGCGTCATCTGTTGTACGTATTGCTACCACAGCGTCCATACTACCAGGCTCAATCGTCACCGATCCGCCGCTCGCTGCTTCGTAGTCGTCTCCGGCTGACGCTGTCATATCATTTGTACTATACGAGACTGTAACAGGCTTCGTGCTTGCGTTACTGAGACTGATGTATACATTTGCTATACTCCCTTCCCGTACATACACCGCTGGCATTATGCCAACGGTCGGCTCAGAATCGTCGTCCAAGATGGTGGCACGGCTTGTTGCCATGCCCAGCTCCGCGCCCTGTGCGTCCGCCAGCTCCAGCACGAAAACCTCTTCGTCCTCGTGCAATGCGTCATCAATGATCTGCACCAATACCTGCTTCTCAAGCTCGCCTGCTTCGAATGTGAGCACCCCACCTGTATGCTGGTAATCCGCACCCGCTGTCGCTGTGACATCTTGCGAACGGTAACCGACCGTAACAACGCTGGTGGTCTCTCCGCTTAACCCCACCCGAAACTCTGCCGTACCTGCGCCTTCTCCTACCCGCACATCCGACAACACACGCACAAGCGGCAGCACATCATCGTCTCGAATCCCTATCTCTACATTCCCGGATACTCCATCGTAGCCACCATCCGACGCCCGATGTATCAGCGTAGCATCGTCATTAACCGTGTCATCGTCCTCATTGGCACGAACGGCTACCACCTGCGCAGTACTCCAAGTTGCGGCCGTGAAGGTCAGGGTGTTCTCATTTAGTTGCAGGTCTGTACCTGCATATCCAGTGATGTTCACGGTCACCGTGCCGGTCGGCTGTGTAGCAAGCTTCACCGTGTAAGAACCGGTACTCCCTTCAGGAATTTCAAGGCTTGACGGGTTCAGCTCCAGTTCCGGTGTGTCGTCGTCTACTACGTTTACGCTGGCCTCATGGTCAGGTGGGTCAGCCACCGTGTATCCAGTACCCGCCTGCAACGTTGCCGTTACTGATCCGGGTGGCTCGTCTACGTTGTCCGATATAGTGCCCACCGTGTACGTTTTCGTGCCGATCGTGCCTACATCTACCATCTTCGTGCCCAAATCACCGACAGCTACATAATCTCCTAACTGTGCGACCTTGAGTGTGATCGTCACAGTAGTGGTCGGGACTGGATTTGCTGTGATGGTGAAGGTAGCCCCCTCTCCCTCGGTCACATCTAGTTCGCCATCAATCGAAACCACCGGGACACCATCGTCGTCCTCAATTGTACCCTTAGCCTTTGCCATAAGGGCTGGAGATGTCTGACTCCAAAGCCTTACGGAAAAGTGCTCCATGTCGGGCTCCACAATAAGATCATCAATTATGTTAATTGATATTGTTTCCGTGCTGACACTTCCGGTTGAGTTCAGCGTAGAGAACGTTATGAAGTCTGTTTTTGCCTCGTAATCCTGCCCGGCTGTAGCAGTACCATTGATGGTCTTGTAGTATATCCGCTCATCGTTACCGCTGAAACCAGTCCACTTGACATCAAAGTCAATCGTGCCATCGCCTTCATTTGCCACAGCGTCCGCAACCTGCCATGGAGGTAGGCAACTCTCATCACGAATTTGTACAACTGCGTGGGTCAAGTCTACGTTTGGAGTCGGGGGAATAAGCCGGGCATTCACGGGATTCGCCATCGCCACCGGGAAGTACTCACGGGGATGCTCGGGTATCTCATCCGCAGCTATGTCAATTCTTACAATCTTTTCTGTTTCGCCGGGACTGAATGTGAGCGTTGAATCCACGGGCGTGTAATCCGCATCTGGCGTTGCAGGATTCTGTACAAAAATCTTATGACTTCCCGTCGAAAAATCGACCGTGACTTCCTGATCGGATTGTCCCACAAGGACGATCGGCACCGATACATAACCATCGCACTCGAACACCGGGTTCATATACTTTCTAAAGAACAGATAGGACGAATCGTCATCTAGTATGTTAATCCTGACTTTATCCCGTGGAACAGGAGTCGGTGTGTCCACGCGGTGGGTAATCAGTTCGATTGTCTCATCCATTTCCGTGTCGCTATCATCGTACAACTCCAGCACGAAGGAACCGCTACCTTCCCTAGCTCCCCTAGGGACTATTACCTTTAATGGACCGATCCCTTGAAAATCAGTATCCGAGGGCACCGGCACGCCGTTTACGATCTGACCTTCCGTCGCCGAACCACCGTGATATGATATCTCATATGTGCGGTCTCGAGTAGGGTCAATGACTCGGCCATCTCTCCTGACAATCTTAATATTAACCGTATACGGTCCACCACCTTCGAAACAGTATGCGCGAACACCCCGCCCCCCTGGAACAGTACATTCTTCTATAGACTGCGCGGCAAGCGCATCGGTCTCTGCGTGCCTTTCGGAGGCGGTGATGCTTACCTCCACACGAATGTTCTGGTCCAGCAGGCCAGCATCCGGGACACGGATGACCCGCTCCCCGAATCCTGCCAAGTCTTCTTGTTTTGTATCAAATGCTGCCTGAGAATGTACCCCGTCAAAACCGGAAAACCCTGTCAGGTGATCAGCTGCGGACACGTACCGGCGCCCTGAGACCCATGCATGTGTGTACGGTAGCCATCCTCCGAGCGCTGTACAAAGCGCCGCGACACCGTCCGCTTCCTCCAGATTGCTTACACACTCCGCTTCTAACGTGTCGGATACCTGCGCTTCTCTCAAGTGCCACGCTAAATCTCTGTAGCTTTCATCCGCGTGCGGATTGATCCATGCCTCACCCTGCAGTGGTAGCGCGACTCCAGTGTGGATTCCTTCCGATGTCTGACTGATCACACGCGGTACAGTCGCCGCACCGAGCATCCCGACAGCAACAAATGCCGACCTACAAAAGCCGGCGCGTAACAGCATTTTCACTTCACCCATCCTCTTGAGTGGCGTTACTCCCCCATGTTTAGAAAATCTACACGATCATGGAAAAATTGTTTGGCGATACTGGCAGAAAATCTAATCGGCAATTATGTTACTGCGCATTAAATTGCCTTGCAGGCGGACCGGTATGGTCTGCGTATTGTCAGACTCCTTCGGAGGGCCTGAAGCAGGCGTATTGCGCCTGTGGGAGCGTGCCGTGGCTGCTCCAGACGGATTCGCTGAGAGCGTTGCGGTGCGCAAATTGAAGCGTACCGGATGGGAGGCGTTTACAGACCGTTACCAGGGATTGATGCATTACTACTATGGTATGGAGGTAGCAGGACCGCGTTCTCGGCTCGGATCTCGTCTTCCCGCTCCGATTTGTCAGGCGCCCGCACTACAGGCCGGCCCTGACAGTGCGTTTTCGGACAGGCTACCGAACACAATGCCATGGAGCAGATCGCATGCATATCCCCGCAATGCTATTTCGGTACAGCTTCACAAGCTGCGCTGCCGGAAAGCTTCTGCATTCAGATTGGTGATCAGATAGAACGGCCGCGAAAAACGTTGCTCTGGCACCGGATCAATCACAGGCACCACACGACGCACTGCGGACCAGCTCTGTGCTCGGCAGCGCAGTTCGTGACAGCATCGGTACGACGGATGATTACCGCACAAATGAGGCTCTGCAAGTCTATTGAGTGCCTCGTTTGCTTTCAGACGCATTACATAACTCTCCACCGTTGAAACCGGCATCCAATCGGACAATGACCTTGTCGGCCACATGTTCACGCAATGCCAGCCCAATGCGTCGAATGAAACCGTAGCAGTCCTTCACCACATTCTGCGTGCCCCCTCGCAATTCCGCCCCCAACATGTCGCCCGACTCACCGCATATGGCGATAAGGGGCAGAAAGAAGGTGCGCTTGTAATCCTCCCTTATTCATAAGCCTCCCTTATGAATAAGGGAGGCTAAGCAAGCCATGCGGGCTATAGGCAGAGTCAGCATAACGATCATTTCTCACCACCGCACGTAACCACTGGCGGTCACACCGTAGCTCACCAGTTGGTACGGCGCAATTTGTTCCATCGCCAATCCGCTCATGCTGAATCCTAATCCCGTGTGTCCCTGTACGCCAGCTCCTATGCGGTAGTCCCTGCCTCTGTCACGCAGCCCCATACCCACATGCGGCCGCAGCACACCACGCCTGTGAACACGCGAACCGTACCCCACCTCCAACTCCAACCGACGATCCGCCGGATACACCTCCCACGGACGCTCCGCCTGCCACAGCGTCTCCACATGCGTACGACCCCAGGTCGGTCGCACCTGCGCTCCCAATCCCTCCAGTCCGCCATAGCGGACCATGCCCGAATATCCCCACTCACCATATCCGTCCTCCTGATGTAACACCAAACGCCTTGACATCACCTCCGCATGCAACATCCCCATCCGCACCCGTAACCCTCCGCCTGCCTCCATTCCCATTCCTCTCTCCGCATCCCCACCACTGTGCAAGACCGCCGCCTCCACATACGGCTCCAAGATATCCTGCAACGTTACCGATCCCTCCAGTCCTGCGCGAACACGGCTCACCCCTATCCCTCCATCCATCCCCAGCCAGAACCCGTCCGCCTCGTATCCCAGCCGCGCGCCCGCCCGGCGCACCAACGTGCCACCCACTCCCGCTGCCATCATGCGCATTCCCGTGTCCGCGGCTTCCGCCACTACTCCCTGTCCTGCTCCTGCCAACCCCCACACACTATGCCGCATCCCTCCGTAGCGCACATACGGATACCAGCCCGTCATCTGTAGTAGCGTCCCTTCCTGCTCCAATGCCTCGCTGCGTGATACCACCATCCCCATCAGCCAGCGACCTCCCGCACGGTAGTCCGCCCCCAATGAAGCCGTCACCACATCCGCTCCCGATATCCCGCCGCTCTGCAACCTGCTGTACGCACCACGACCCCATACACTCAGCCGCTCTCCGCCTGCCTGCATGCCACAGCCCGACAAAAGATGCGACGCTCGTACCCGCTGACCGGGAAACGGCCTCGGCATACAACCCACCAATGATCCCTCCATACGCTCCGATACCGCCTCCACTATATGCACCGCCACACTCCGGCCTAATCGCGCACGGTTTCCCGTATCCTTCGATCCCAACACCACCTCCTCGCGCACCGTCTCATCCCCTAACTCCACCATCAGCGCAAACGCTTCCCCGCTACCTTGCGCGCGCAGTAACGGCACGCGCACCTCTTTTCTCGTCTCCCCAGGCCCAAACTCCAGCACTCCCTCCATGCGCTCGTAGTCCTCTCCCGCCCATGCCGTGCCGTCTACCGTACGGTAACGGCCGGTCAGCCGCTCTGCCACGGGTGCCAGTAGTCCCACCACAAACAGCGCCTCGGTCTGCGACACCGCAATGGCTCGCACCTGCACTCCCGGCGCAGTATCGTCATCCACGATCGTGCCCGTAGCCATCGCCTGCCCGATTTGGACATTTGTCGGATTCGACAGCCTCACCTCTATCGTCTCATCTCCTTCCTGCAAGTCGTCGTCTATCAAAGGTATCCTTACTTGCGCCTCCGTACTGCCGGTCTCAAATACCACCAGCCCCTCCGTAGCCTCGTAGTCCACATCCGATGTCGCCGTGCCTCCTATCACAGCAAACTGCACCGATACCACCTTGGTACTACTAAAACTCAGCCGCACCGCCATGACCAACTCCTCCGAATTCTCCGTCCCGGTACCGTCATGGATGCTGACCTCTATAGGATCATCCTTAATCGTCACATTCCCCTCTGCATCCAACAGCACTGCATGCTCTGGAGCGCTCAGCTTTAATACCAATCCTTCGTCTTCCTCTACCACATCATCACGCACTACTGGTACCCATATATGCCTCACCGTCTCGCCCGATGCAAATACGAGCGTGCCCATCGTGCGTGTGTAGTCCGCCCCTGCCTTCGCCGTACCGTCCTGCGTGGCATATGCAACCCCTACACGTACCGCGCTCGTACCACTCAGCGATACTGCAAGCTTCGCGCGCCCTCCATCCTCTGATACCGTCACATCGCCTATGGAGAGCTGTGGCAGACGATCATTGTCCAGTATCGTCACTGTGGTCTGGCCGCCACCATCAAGTTGCACCAGGAATGCCTCCCTGCCTTCATGCACTGTATCGTTCCTGGTTGGAACTTGTATTACCGCTTCCATCTCGCTAGGCTCAATCGTCACCGACCCGGCGCTCACCGCCTTGTAATCCTCTCCGGCTATTGCCGTCATATCTCGCGTGCTGTAGGGCACCATGACAGGCTCTGAGCTGGCGTTACTTAGACTGAGGTAGACACTTGCTATACCCCCTTCCCGCACATACGCCGCAGGCACGATGCTGACGGTCGGTGCAGCATCGTTGTCCGTGATCGTGGCACGGCCCGTCGCGTTACCTAGCTGCGCCCCCTGCGCGTCCGAGAGCTCCAGCGTGAAGGTCTCGTCTTCTTCGTGCAATGCGTCATCAATGATCTGCACGGGTACCTCCTTCTCCAGATCGCCTGCAGCGAACGTCAGCACCCCGCTAGTCTGCTCGTAATCTGCACCCATCCACGCTGAACCATCCTGCGTGCGGTAACGGACCGTAACAGCAGTAGTGCTTTGCCTGTTAAGTCTTACCTTAAACCGTGCAGGCCCTGCACCCTCAGAAACCAGGACCAACGAACTCGCCAATCTTATGAGGTGCGGCGCATCATCATCACGAACATCTATCGCTACACTCCCAGATTCTCCACTGTAGTCACCACCGCTCGCTGACAACTGTATCTTCCCGAATTCGTCGGCACCATCCGCATCAGCCAGGGCATTCACCGTGACCGTCTGACGAGCGCTCCAGTCCCCGTGAGTAAAAGTCACGCTCTGCGGATCAACCGACACCTTGCGATTCAGCGCGAGTTCCTCAAAGATGGATACCGTCACCTGTCCCGAAGGCATAGTGGCAAGGCGCACTGTAAAGGTCTTGCCTGCTGTTCCCTCGCCCAGCGATAATGCCTGCGGGCTGACTACCAGATCTGCCTCGTCATCGTCCAACACCGTCACCATTAATTCCTCCGCCACGCCATCGTAGCCGCCGCCTGACGCCCGGTGTGTCAGCGTAGCACTGCCATTGACCGTGTCGTCGTCTTGGTCCGCGTGCACAGCTATCGTCTGTTCAGAATACCAGTCATCGGTCGCAAATGTCAGCGATGCATCACTGAGGGTAACCTCAGGGCTATCACTTGCGATTTTCACGATTACCGTGCCCGATGGCTCCGCCATTAGCCGCGCTGTATAAGACTCTGCGTCCTCTTCAGCAATCTCAAGCTCTGTAGGGGATAGCACAATCCCTGGTATGTCATTGTCTTGTACTACTACCACCACTTCCTCTGTCTCATCGTCATACTCACCCCCAGATGCTGTCAGGGTGAGCTGTACACGTGCGCCCACCACATCGTCGTCCTCTTCCGCACGGACTGTCACCGTAACAGGCGTGCTCCAGTCCTCTGACGTGTACCGGAGCGTCCTCAGGTTTACCGTCACGTCCGTTTCCGCATCGTCCGTGATCCGCACATCCACCGCCTGCGTCGGCTCGGTAAGCAGCCGTACCGTAAAACGTTCTTCCATCCCTTCTGTCACCGTTAAGTAGACGGGCGATACCACCAACCCTGCAGGCGAATCATTGTCTTTGACCGCCACCGTTACAACCCCTGTCAGTGATTCATAATCTCCTCCCGATGCAGTGTGCATAAGTGTGGCACTGTCGTCGTCCGTGTCTGCGTCTTCCGCCGCACGCACAGTTACCGTATGATCGGTAGCCCAATCACTTGGAGTGAACGTCAGGGAAGTGGAGACCATCGTTACGTCGCTATTGTCGCTTCCAATAGTCACCATCACCGTACCGGTCGGTTGGGTTTGCAGTGCTACGCGGTACATGCCCGATGTCCCTTCAAGCACGGTTAAAGCTGTCGGCGCAATACGTAACCCCGGCGTATCGTCGTCAATCACTGTCACAGACAAAGTCTTGTTCACTGATCCGTAGCCCCCGCCGGAAGCGGTGTGCGCAAGTGTTGCAGCGTCGTTAGTAGCGTCATCATCATGCTCCGCTGTTACGGTGACTGACTGCGCAGTACTCCAAGTTGCGGTCGTGAAGATCAGTGTATTCTCATTTAGTTTCAGGTCTGTATTTGCATTTCCAGTGATGCTCACAGTCACGGTGCCCGTCGGCTGTGTGGCAAGCTTCACCGTATAAGAACCGGTACTCCCTTCCGGAATTTCAAGGCTTGTCGGGCTCAGCACCAAGTCCGGTGTGTCGTCGTCTGTCACAGTCACAGACAAAGTCTTGTTCACTGATCCGTAGCCCCCGCCGGAAGCGGTGTGCGCAAGTGTTGCAGCGTCGTTAGTAGCGTCATCATCATGCTCCGCTGTTACGGTTACGGTCTGCGCATTACTCCAGCTTGCGGCCGTGAAGGTCAGTGTGATCTCACTTAGTTTCAGGTCTGTATTTGCATTTCCAGTGATGCTCAGGGTCACGGTGCCCGTCGGCTGTGTGGCAAGCTTCACCGTATAAGAACCGGTACTCCCTTCCGGAATTTCAAGGCTTGACGGGTTCAGCACCAGTTCCGGTGTGTCGTCGTCTACTACGTTTACGCTGGCCTCATGGTCAGGTGGGTCAGCCACCGTGTACCCAGTACCCGCCTGCAACGTTGCTGTTACTGATCCGGATGGCTCGTCTACGCTGTCCGATATAGTGCTCACCGTGTACGTTTTCGTGCCACCGGTGCCTACTTCAATGGTTTTCGTGCCTAAGTCATTACTACCAACGAAATCTCCTTCCTGCACGATTTCGAGAGTCACCGTCAATGCAGCGGCTGGAACCGGTTCCGCTGTAATGGTGAATGTTGCCGTCTCTCCTTCGGTTACCGCGTCTTCACCTGTAATCGAAATCACTGGGTCCGGCACATCGTCATCGTCAACAATGGTGCCGGTAGCCGATGCCCTATGCACTGGATGCGTTGAGCTCGTAAAGTTTACGTGAAATGTCTCGTTAGCCTCGTTAACTGAGTCATCAATCAGGGTAACCGAAATCTTTTGAGTGCCGACCGTTCCGGTTGTGTTGTTCAGCGTAGAGAATACAATGTCACCTGTTTTAGTCACGTAATCCTGCCCTGCTGCGGCAGTGCCATTGATGGTCTCGTAGTGTATCCGCTCATCGTTACCGCTGAAACCAGGCCACTTGATATCAAAGTCAATCGTGCTATCGCCTTCATTTGCCACAGCGTCCGCAACCTGCCATGGAGGTGCGCAGCTCTCATCAATAACTCGTACAAATGCAATGTTTAATGTGCCGTCGGGTTTGTCGGGGTCGGGTAGAAACCTGGCATTTGTCGGAGAAGTCATCCGCACAGCAAAGTATTCCCTAGCATACTCGCCCGGCTCCCCCGCTGGAATCCCATCCGCCGCTATATCAATGTCTACGTTCTGTTGCTCTTGTCCGTTGGGGGTGAACGTGAGTGTACGTGGTGGATTACTGATGGGCGTGTAGTCAACCCCTGCCGTTGCCGAACCGGTATCTACTCTCGGCGTAATAATTCTGGCAGGGCTGGTTTGAACCGATACCGTGACATCCTGCGTTGAGCTTCCCACCAGTTGAATAGGTATTGATATTCCGGCATCGCATTCATTGACTTCGTGGATGTAATCCAATATGACCAGATAGGGCAGATTATCGTTGTCGAGAATGTAGAGCGTGACTCCATTTAGCTCAGGGACCTTCGTTGATATTTCGCGTGTGGAACTCAGTACGATCGTTTCAACATCTTCAACTAGTTTATCGTCGTACACTTCTATGGGGAAGCCCTTTGAGGCTCCGCTCTTCCCCTTAGGAACGGTGACCTTGAATGGATTAATAGTCTGATAATCAGTTCCCGAGGTCACGGGTATACCGTTTACGATCTGACCGGGTGTCGCCGTGCCGCTAACCGATATTTGGAAGATGATATCGTGAGTATTAGAAAACGGTATATTATTTCTTTTATAAATTACTAGGTAAAGGCTGTCTGGTTTAGTATTTTCGGGGCACAATGCCAAAATATTCCGCCCTCCCGGAACGAGACATCCCGCATTCAGAGACGCGGAGGGGGTACTGGTATCTGCAGATCGTTCGGGGATGGTGCTGACCTCCACGCGAATTTCTTGGTCCAGCAGGCCGGCGTCCGGGACTAGGTTAATCCGCTCATCGAATGCTGTCTCAGTTAAGCCTTTACCCACCGGATAACCTCTAACCTCCGCATTACGCAGCCCCCCGAAGCGCGGCGTAAGTGCACCGTTCACTCTCTCCTCAGCATGTACCCCGTCAAAACCGGGAAACCCTGTCATGTGATCAACTGCGGACACGAACTGGTGCTCTGATATCCATGCATGTGTGTACGGTAGCCACCCTCCGAGCGCAGTACAAAGCGCCGCGACATCGTCCGCTGCCTCCAGATTGCTTACACATTCCGTCTCTAACGTGTCGGATACCTGCGCTTCTCTCAAGTGCCACTCTACCCCTCTGTAGTTCTCATCCGCATGCGGGTTGATCCGTGCCTTACCCTGCAGTGGTAGGGCGACTCCGGTGTAAATTCCTTCCAATGAATGACTAACCACATGCGGTACAGCCGTCGCACCGAGTATCCCAACAGCAACAAATGCCGCCCTACAAAAGCCAGCGTGAAACAGCATTCTTACTTCATCCATCCTCCTGCGCATAGTTACCGCCCGCCTCCCCTTATTCTGGCTAATTACACAATACTATAGATACACAATTATGGAATAATTGTTTGTCGACTCTGCAGAACAGTCTAATTGATAATCATGTTCTTGCGCATGATATCGTTGTGTGGGTGGACAGGTGTGGTCTGCGTATTCGAAGAATTGTGAGACACGTTCGGACGGCCTGAAGGAGGCTCATTACGTCTCTGGGAGCATTGCGCGGCTTTGCTGCGTGCTGCGGTGCGCAAGCCGAAGCGTAACCCTGCAATATTCATGTCGTACCCTGTTCGGGTTTAAAAGTGCTGTTTCGGTACCTGCAGGACCGATTGTGCGTTGTTCATGCGAAGGGACGACCATGAGAGGGGCTGAAAACACCAGTTTAGGCACTTTTCCCGACACGATAGCGGTCACATCACCGAGATTTTGGGAAGACGTCTGTCGGGTAGACACACCTCTGCCTACCTTCTCTTTCCGCTTTCCGCGTTGGGCGCCTGCGGTGTCGGAGCGCAGGCGCAAATATGACTTGGCTAGCTCTTCAAGGGAAGCGTGATCCATGTGAGTTGACAATAACGTCGCCAATATTGCTCCCATGCAGCATCTGTGCTGGCGGCAATGTGGATAACGATGTTGCGCGCGTGTTGTACGAAGCGGCCCCCCACCTTAGAGTACACGCTCGCGATAGGTGCTCAGACTAATCTGGGATTCGTCAGGCTCCCGCACAAGGCAGCGCCCCACATGTATGAGCTGATACACCAGAAGGTATACCTATAGCAGGACCTCGTTCTCGGCTCGGATCTCGGCATCCTGCTCCGACTCATCAGGCTCCCGCACTACAGGCCGGCCCTTATAGTGTGTCTTCGGACGGGGAACCGACGACAGCGCCATGGAGCAAGCCGCACTCAGCTCCCCGAAGTGCTTTTCCGCCTTTCCTCTCTTCCGGTACAGATTCACAAGCTGCTCTGCCGGATAGGCTTCTGCATCCAGATCGGTGATCAGATAGAAATGCCGCGGAAAAAGCTCTCCCGGCACCGGAACAACCACGAGCACCACACGACGCTCTACGGACCAGCACTTTGCACGGTAGCGCAGTTCGTGGTAGCATTCGTCCGACGGCTGATCACCCTCCAAATGAGGCGCCGCAAGCCCGTCAATCACATCGTTTCCTTTCAGACGCATCACGTAGCCGATACGGTCGTTCTCCAGCTTATCACATAACTCTCCACTGTTGAAGCCTGCGTCCAATCGGACAATGACCTTGTCGGCCACATGTTCACGCAATGCCGGCCCAATGCGTCGAATGAAACCGTAGCAGTCCTTCACCACATTCTGCGTGCCCCCTCGCAATTCCGCCCCCAACATGTCGCCCGACTCACCGCATATGGCGATAAAGGGCAGAAAGATGGTGCGCTTGTAATATCCGTTCCACTTGCTGCCCTGCTGCTTGCCATGCGTATCTACCGGTACACCGTCCACATCAAAGACCACCTCGGGGCGGCGCTTCCCGCCACCACGCTGCAGCAGGTGCTCCATGGCGAATGTCTCTACAAAAAGGCGCAACTTCTTGAAGTTCTTATTCCCGGCCAACATGCGCACGAAGCGAGACATGGTTGGCTGGGATGCCAGGGACCTATCGTCCTGTAAAGCCTCCATACCCCTTTTTGGAAGAAGTAGCCACGCGCATGGCGGGGTCCCTTTGAAGCTTGTCCGCATCTGACTGACGTCCCCACCCCTGCACATGTTGCAGCAGGTACTGTCGCACTAACTCCTCAAGGCTATGCGTAATCCGAGCTTGGGACCGATTGTCCTTAAGCACGGAAGCGAGTCGGCATGCCAAGGTGCTGATCACCATGAGCAGGCGCATAGAATGACGCCCGCATCCGATGTTAGATTATCGGTCTTGGAGCGTACAACTTTAGCGGATTTATTGAACTGGCAAGCGAACAGAAGGTTGGATTTGGGATCTTGCATCGGGTGTGTTACAGGGTGAATGGGTATTGGGGTCTCTAAACGTTAGAGCGTCGCACAAGAGTCCATTCAAACCGTGTATAGTCAACATCTTACGCCATAATGTTAAACGATGATTCCCCGCCACTTAACTCCCTTATGAATAAGGGAGGGTAACGGATAGGACGCATTTACGGACCATTGTAAGGGATTGATGCGTCGCTTTGGCATCGGACATGCGGATTCAGCACAAGCACGGGAAAGTGGAACAGCAGCGTTGCCGTATATCCCACTTTCGGGATATACAGCTTGCCATCCCGAACCCTTACGTTATCCGGGATCGTGAACGAAGGCGTACTACCACGTCTGGAATGGAATCTCGGTCTTCTCTTACCCTCCTTGAAGAATGCCTTCCATGCATCCGCCTGATATTTCAATGTGTATCTAACTACAATGTGTATCTAGTGTTTGCCAGAAAAGTATGGTCTTGCGAGCGACTCTTGGCTGAGTGGGGGGCTGGAATTCGAATTGGGGATCGGAATGACAAGTCAGCAAGGATTTTTCGACGGTAACGGTGCCGACTTTGTCCGCTCACGCCGGCAATCCTGGGATTTTGACGTTGATCAAACGTGTTTTTGTCGTCCATCAGCGAGGCATGAACATACGTTGGCCTCTCGCCCTTGCAGGCTACCTTGATTTTGTGCTGAAGACGCTCGCGCGAGTACCTACGCCGCGCGCTTGCGGGCCTGCTCGCACCGCCTTCGTCGCTCCTCGCTCCGCTTCACTATCTGCCCGATACGGTGCACATTCGCCGCTACCACTACCAGCGCCACCGTCCGAACAAAGCCTTCCTTGCCACGGGTCCGTATCAAACCCAGGCCCCGATGATTCAAATTGTTGATCGCCGACTCCACTGCCGGATGCTGACGACGACCCTCCACAAACTTCGGATCGGATTCCCTCTCCTTGTCCGCTTTGCTCAACTTACCCCTCTTCGGCATGATCACCGTGTCCAACACCGGCTCCAGCGCCTTACGGTTCTTTACCGATGAGTACCCCTTATCCATGCTGCACGATGTGATCGCCGGATACCGATCCTTCGCTTCCTTCATAAACCCCACAATCATATCCGAATCCACCCCTTCGTGCAGTATCTGATGCCACAATATCAACTGATGCTGATCCTCCAGCACACATACCGGCAGACCCAACTCCGCAATCACCCCCGCCTTCCCCTTGGTGATCCAACGAGTATGCGGCTCATGTATCGAAAATACCTTCTCATCATGCGGAATCACCTCCCCCTTCAATAGACGCCTATCTACTTGATCTATCTGCCTTTGTGCATCTGCCAAGTACCGCAACACCTCCTCAAGATCCGCGTCTTTCTCCTTCAACACGCTGACACTGCTCTCCGCACGCTCAATCAGAACACGACACATCTTCACATACTTTGTCACCTTCGACTCATCATGCCACTGACGGTGCGTACGCACCCGGTTGAAGGCCTTCTTCAAGGTACGACTCCAGTACACAGCCTTGCGCCAGCCCGCAAGGCTGTGCGCCTCACATGCGCAATGCAACTCCCGAATCAGGCACCGCATCGATTCCCACAACAAACGAACATCCGTAGGCCACTCCACATTCGCTTTGGCCACCGCCGAATCAACCCGGCAAAGAAGCGGCTCCTCTGGCTCCTATTCTACCAATCGGTGACCACAAGCCACCACCGCATCGTTGATCTGCTTCAGGATGTCCGCTGTTAGCAGGCTCACGTTATCAATAACGGTCTGCAGCTGATAGACAGGCTCGTCCCAGAAATTCGTATGCCCCAGCATCTGGCGCACCTCCAAATGATTGGCGGCCAGGCTCCTCAAACGATCAAAGTCGCAGTTGAGGGCCTGCTTCAATACCCCCAAGACAAAGACGCGCCAAAGTGCCATCCCCGGACGACCACGCTGCAAATCAATATTCGGAAGCAACTGCTTCTCCAGGATCTCAAAGATCTTCTGCCGAGCCGTTGGGTCGCAATACAGGTGCTGCAGACCTTTCAGCGCTGCCGGTATATCGTCCCGGTCTTTGGGGTGGAAGGTCATCTCTTCAATGGGGACCTGCCCGAGCTTAAACTGTGTATCCTCTACAATCCGCATGGTATTAATCGTATGAATAATCGGCCTAAAGGGGCCTTATATCGATGAAAACGCCCGAAACAGAAGGATTTGGCCAAACATTCGTTAGAGACACGCTGGCTGAATAATCTGCAATGTGCAAATACGGTATGGCACATATCCATCTGTAACCGTAACGCTTACAGATGGATAGAACGAGTATCAAACGGCCTTATTTCGCCGTTTTTCAGCCCTCCTACCTTTTTCTGGCAAACACTATCTAACGATACCAAAGGAGTATTCAGGCAGCCACTCGACCGTGCGGCGCAGCGCCGTGAACCGCTTCCTCAGCGAGAAGAAGCTTACCGAGGGTGGCTTCTCTCCAGCCTCTTTCGCTTTCTTGTACGCCTCGCTCTGCTCTGCGAGGATGGCATTCCACACAAACCTACACGCACCCGCTAATCCAGCAAGGTGCTTGGCTTTACTCCGACTTCCGGGCAATAGCCTGTATGTGATATTACGGTATGCACTAACCGTTTCGGGCATGGCACTGTGGTATATAACTCCCTAATAGATGGTAATTATATAGCATGCGTACCCACGTGTTGAGTTATTTGAAATAATTGCAGTTTGTTCGTGAAAAGCGGGAACCGATTATGAAAAACTGGCAAAAGCCATCCTGTCCGCACCACCAAAGCACAAAAAGTAACTCCTGCGAAAACGCGCGGCACTCAGCCATATAACTCCCTAATCTTACTATCTGGATCCGGTGCTGCTGCCCCGCAAAACCACAACACAACATGCTGACTGACCCAACTGACGATCTCCTGTTAAGCAAGCCATGTGGGCTGTAGGCAGAATTTAGCATAACGATCATTTCTCACCACCGCACATACCCGCTGGCGGTCACGCCGTAGCTCACCGGCCGGTACGGCGCCATGTGCTCCATCGCCAAACCGCTGACACTGAACCCTAACCCCGTGCGCCCCTGTACTCCCGCTCCTATGCGGTAGTCCCTGCCTCTGTCGCGCAGTCCCATACCCACATGCGGCCGCAGCACGCTTCGTCTGCGAACACTCGATCCGTATCCCACCTCCAATTCCATCCGACGATCCGACGGATACACCTCCCACGGACGCTCCGACTGCCACAGCGTCCCCACATGCGTACGACCCCAGGTCGGTCGCACCTGCGCTCCCAATCCCTCCATTCCTCCATAGCGGATCATACCCGAATATCCCCACTCCCCGTAGCCATCCTCCTGATGCAACACCAAACGCCTTGACATTACCTCCGCATGCAACATTCCCATCCGCACGCGTAACCCTCCGCCTGCCTCCATTCCCATTCCCCTCTCAGCATCCCCGCCGCTGTGCAAGACCGCTGCCTCCACATACGGCTCCAAGATGTCCTGCAACGTCACCGATCCCTCCAAACCCGCGCGAACTCGGCTCACCCCTATTCCGCTATCTATCCCCAGCCAGAATCCGTCCGCCTCGTACCCCAGCCGCGCGCCCGCCCGGCGTACCAACGTGCCGCCCACGCCCGCTGCCACAAGACGCATTCCCGTGTCCGCGGCTTCAGCCACTACTCCCTGTCCTGCACCTGCCAACCCCCACACACTGTGCCGCATCCCCCCGTAGCGCACATACGGATACCAGCCCGTCATCTGTAGTAGCGTCCCTTCCTGCTCCAATGCCTCGCTGCGTGATATCACCATCCCCATCAGCCAGCGACCTCCCGCACGGTAGTCCGCCCCCAACGACGCCGTCACCACATCCGCTCCCGATATCCCGCCGCTCTGCAACCTGCTGTACGCACCACGACCCCATACACTCAGCCGCTCTCCGCTTGCCTGCATGCCACAGCCCGACAAAAGATGCGACACCCGTACCCGCTGACCGGGAAACGGCCTCGGCATACAACCCACCAGTGACCCCTCCATACGCTCCGATACCGCCTCCACTATATGCACCGCCACACTCCGGCCCAATCGCGCACGGGTTCCCGTATCCTCCGACCCCAATACCACCTCCTCTCGGACCGTCGCATCCCCTAACTCCACCATCAGCGCAAACGCTTCCCCGCTACCTTGCGCGCGCAGTAACGGCACGCGCACCTCTTTTCTTATCTCCCCAGGCCCAAACTCCAGCACCCCCTCCATGCGCTCGTAGTCCTCTCCTGCCCATGCCGTGCCGTCTACCGTACGGTAACGGCCCGTCATCCGCTCTGCGACGGGCGCCAGTAGTCCCACCGCAAACACCACCTCGCTCTGCGACACCGCAATGGCTCGCACCTGCACTCCCGGCGCAGTCTCATCATCCACGATCGTGCCCGTAGCCATCGCCTGCCCGATTTGCGCATTCGTCGGACTTAACAGCGTCACATTAAACATCTCGTTTCCTTCCTGCAAATCGTCGTCTATCAGCGGTATCCTTACTTGCGCATCTGTACTGCCCGGCTCAAATACTATCAATCCCTCAGTCGCATCATAGTCCACATCCAATGTTGCCGTGCCTCCTGTCACTTCAAACTGCACCGATACCACCTTGGTGCTACCAAAATTTAGCCGTACTGGCATCACCAACTCCTCCGAATTCTCCATTTCTGACCCATCAAAGATGCTGACCTCTATAGGATCATCCTTTATCGTTACACCCCCCTCCGCATCTAGCAGCGCGGCATGCTCTGGTGCGCTCAACCTTACTACCAATCCCTCGTCTTCCTCTACCACATCATCACGTGCTACCGGTACCCATACATATCTCACCGTCTCCCCCGGTGCAAACACCAGCGTGCCAAGCGTGCGTGTGTAGTCCACCCCCGCCTCTGCCGTACCATCGTGGGTGGCATATGCCACCCCTACACGTGCTGCGCTCGTACCACTCAGCGATACAGTAAGCTCTGCACGCTCTCCATCTTCCGATACCGTCGCATCGCCTATGGAAAGCTGTGGCAGACGATCATTGTCCAGTATCGTCACCGTGGTCTGGCCGCCACCAGCAAACTGTACCAGGAAGGCCTCCCTACCCTCGTGCACTGCATCGTCTTGAGTTTGAACTTGTATTACCGTCCCCGTATCGCCAGGCTCAATCGTCATCAATCCGACGCTCACCTTCACATAGTCCTTTCCGGCTGTCGCCGTCACATCATCTGTGCTGTAGGGCACCATGACAGACCGTGAGCTGGCGTTACTCAGACTGAGGTAGACATTTGCGGTACCTCCTTCGCGTACATAAGCTGCAGGCGCGATGCTGATGGTCGGGGCAGCATCGTTGTCCGTGATCGTGGCCCGGCCTATTGCGGCACCCAGCTCCGCCCCCTGCGCGTCCGCGAGCTCCAGCGTGAATGTCTCGTCTTCCTCGTGCAATGCGTCATCAATGATCTGTACCAATACCGGCTTCTCCAGTTCGCCTGCAGCGAATGTCAGTACGCCGCTTGTCTGCTCATAATCTGCACCCATCGTCGCTGCACCATCCTGCGTACGGTAACGGACCGTGATAGCAGTATCGCTTTGCCTGTTGAGTCTTACCCGGAACTTCGCCGGCCCCGCACCCTCAGAAACCAGGACTGATGAGCTGGCCAAACCTATGCGGTGCGGTATATCATCATCACGAATAGCAACGCTGGCCTCATGGTCAGGTGAGGGAGCCACCGTGTATCCCGTACCATCCTTCAACGTTATCGTTACCGAGCCGGGTGGCTCGTCTACATTGTCCGATATGGTGCCCACCGTGTACGTTTTCGTGCCACTCGGGACCTGTACCATCTTTGTGCCCAAGTCATCGTCAGCTACATAATCTCCTGACTGTGCGACATCAAGTGTGACCATGAGAGTAGTGGTAGGGACTGGATTTGCTGTGATGGTGAAGGTAGCTTCCTCTCCCTCGGTGACATCCGGTCCGCCTCCAATTGAGATCATAGGAATATTTTCCGGGCAACTCTCATCATTAATTTGCACCAGTGCGTGGTCCAATGTCCTGCCGGGATCATTGGGGTCGGGGAGAAACCTGGCATTTGTCTCAGAAGTCATCTGCACAGCAAAGTATTCCCTGGCATGCTCGCCCGGCTCCCCCGCTGGAATCCCATCTGCCACTATACTAATGTCCACGTTCTGTTGCTTCTGCCCGTTGGGCGTGAACGTGAAGGGTTGGTTCACGACGGATGTGTAGTCAACATCTGCCGTTGCCGAACCGGTATCTTGTCTCGGCGTAGTGATTCCGACCGGGGCTGTATGAACCAGTACGGTGACATCCTGCGTTGAGCTTCCTATCAGGTCAATAGGTACTGAAACTCGGGCATCGCATTCATCAACCGCGTGGATAAAATCCGAAATGATCAGATACGGCAGATTGTCGTTGTCTAGTATGTAAAGGGTCGCAGCATTCGGATTGGAAGTCGTTGTTCCTTCGGGTGTGCTAGCGAATACGATCGTTTCAACGTCTTCTGCCAGGTTATCGTCATATATCTCAACCCCAAAGGATTCGGAGGCATTGCTCATCCCCCTAGGAACGGTGATCTTGAATGGATCAATAGTCTGATAATCAGTACCCGAGGCCACGGGCATACCGTTTACGATCAGACCGGGCGTCGCCGTGCCGCTAATCGATACTTGAAAGGTGATATCGCGGGTAGTAGAAAACGGGGTGCCATCGGTCGTAAAAATACGCAGAGCAAGGGTTTGTGGTATAGAGCCTTCGGGACAAAATGCTGCAACACCCCGCCCCCCCGGAATGAGACATCTCTCATTCCGAAACGCGGAGGGGGTACTGGTACCTACAGATTGTTCAGAGGTGATGCTGACCTCCACGCGAATGTCCTGGTCTATCAGGCCGGCGTCCGGGACAAGGTTGACCCTCTCCCCGAATCCTGCCAAGTCTTCCTGTTTCTCATCAAATGCTGCCTCAGTTAAGCCTTTACCCACCGGATACCCTCCAACCCGCGCATCACGCAGCCACCCGGAGTGCCGCGCAAGTGCCCCGTTCTCTTTCTCCTCAGTATGAACCCCGTAATAACCGGAAAACCCTGTCGAGTGATCAGCTGCGGCCACGAACCGGCCCCCTGAGACCCATGCATGTGTGTACGGTATCCACCCTCCGAGTGCAGTACAAAGCGCCGCAACACCGTCCGCTGCCTCCAGATTGCTTACACATTCCGCCTCCAACGTGTCGGATACCTGCGCTTCTCTCAGGTGCCGCTCTATTCCTCCGTAGCTTTCATCCGCATGCGGATTGGTCCATACCTCACCCTGCAGTGGTAGGGTAACGCCGGCGTGGATTTCTTCCAACGTCTGACTAACCACATGCGGTACAGCCGCCGCACAGAGCACCCCAACCACAACTGATGCCGCCCTACAAAAGTTGTCAGCACGGCCGGCGCGTAACAGCTTCTTCATTTTTTTGTCTCCTGCGGTTCACTACTCCACCATGTTCGCAAAATGTACATAATTCTGAAATTCTTTGTTTGCGATATCTGCGCGCGGAGAATATAGACGTCAGTTATGTTGTTGCGCATGAAAAGTATGGGAATTATATTCGCGAATGACCAACTGTACACAGTGAGGCACTAGTATCAATTTCACGGGTCATAGGGGTCGGTAACCCGAACGCCCCTCGCCGTGCAGAAGCCCCAATCCCGGAGGCCAGTATGTTTGCAGCCGCATTCAGGTCTGCATGATCCGCATGTCCACAGGACATACACGTGAATTTGCTCTGTGTCTTACGGGTACTCGCTTCTGTGTGCCCACACACAGAACACCGCTGACTGCTATAGGCAGCGGTAACCTTTATCACCTTGCGGCACTTATAGCCCAGCATCTGATCCAGCTGGCCCCAACCTGTTCGCAGTATCTCACGGTTGAGGCCAGACTTCTGTCTGACGTTTGTACCAAAGCTCTCCATCGTCCCCTTAGCTGAACGTGTCATCGCTTTGATCTTCAGGTC
Source organism: Rhodothermales bacterium (assembly GCA_963663495.1). Classification (GTDB taxonomy): domain Bacteria; phylum Bacteroidota; class Rhodothermia; order Rhodothermales; family Bin80. The sequence goes on along the minus strand of OY760427.1, from coordinate 5,089,890 downwards.
CTCCAGTATCACCGTTGAGGAGCGATTGGCAATACTGCGACTTACCTGGTGGTTCGCATTCTTGAGGACGTTAGCACGCTTGCGCTGCATGCGGGCGATTCTATGCTTCCGCCTGTTACGACGGTTGGAGCCTTTCTTCTGTCTCGCCAGTCTTCGCTGATGCCGCTTCAACTTGGCATCAAGACGCTTGGTATCCGGTTGTCTGATAATGCTTGTATCGCCCTCTGTGGAGACCATAGCGACCTGCCCGCAATTACGGTCAATGCCTACAGCACCGCCGGTACCCTCTATTAGCAGGTGCCTCCATCTTGTAGCAGATGACAGCATACCCTTTGCCGGCGTTCTTCTTTACAGTGGCTTTGACGGGTATACCATCAGGGTACGGGTTGTCTCCCCGCCTGCGGAGCGCCATATATCCCACTTTCGGGATATACAGCTTGCCATCCCGAACCCTTACGTTATCCGGGATCGTAAACGAAGGCGTACTACCACGTCTGGAATGGAATCTCGGTCTTCTCTTACCCTCCTTGAAGAATGCCTTCCATGCATCCGCCTGAGGCGGCGTGCCATTCCTTGTTGGCTGAAAAAGTGATTATTGGTTCGGTGTTGGCTTGGGTTTCCTAAGCCTTTTCACCATACGGATCCATGATCACTTATGAGTTTATCAGATGATTTATCGCAGCTCATTCAGGGGCTGCGTCATACCGGCGCGTCCGGTCGGCAGCTGCAATTTGACTTGTTGCGGCACCTCACCCAGTGTGTGCAGCAGTTGACGTCTAGTCTGGAAGAGGATGTTATGCTTCCGTCGGATAATGCGGCTCCAGACGGCACTGGGGAGCAGTTGGCAGAAGCACCTTCCGAGGAGGAAAATAGCGTCCGTGCTCCGGAGTCTCTGGAGTCTCCGGGAGGCTTGGCATTGGGGTACGATGATGATGCTGCGGCGTGCGAGCAGGCGCGGCAGGTGTTTGATACGCGCCCGTTGTGTGAAGAAGAGCACGTAATCCTTTGGCTTGATGCCATGGAAGTGTGGGGGCGACCCATAGTCGTGTGCATGGCCGCTACCATTGAGGGTTATCGGCGCATTCTGGGCTTTGTGGAGGCTCCGTTGCACGATGCGGAGCGCGTGCAACACTTGTTACAAGGCTTGTTGGAGCGCGGTTTGTGCGCAGATCGGGGGCTCTTCTGCATCACTCCTGATGTGACCTCGCTGACCGGCGTACTGCAAGAGTGCTTGGGTACCGGTATGCAGCAGCAACACTGCCAGATGCACAAGCGCACGCGTGTAGTGAGTTATCTGTCCGAGCAGGACGGGCGGCACATTCGGGGGGCGATCACGCGTGCTTTCGCCGTGCCGGATCCGAAGGTGGCGCATGCAGCGTTGATGCAGATCCATACGGACCTTTTGGTGTGTAACCGGTCTGCGGCCCGGTGGCTCTTGCGGGGTCTGGATAGGACGCTGACACTGCACCGGACAGGACTGTATGAACAGTTGAGTCCGAGCCTTCGAAGTACTCGTTGTGTGGCCCATGTCTCCAAGAAGCTGGTGCGGCGACTACGCGATGTTCGCTTGTGGATGCCGCCAGACAAACGCCGTGCTTGTCTGGCGTTGTTGCTTCTTGAGATAGAGTCACACATGCGAAGATTGCCCCGCGCTGCGTATCTTCCAGCGATGCGATCAGCATTGTTTCCTTCCATCAATCAGACAAACGATAACTGACCTATGTCCAAAGATGTCATGCAGATAGAAAACCCCGGCACACTACCGGAGGGTCTCCAGAAGATACTAGACACGGGGATTGATTCCCTGAAGCTGTTAGTAGAGCATCTTGGCACGATGCAACTGGCGTTTTTTCTTGCGGTCATGGAAGCCGAGGTAAAGTCTCTCTGCGGTGTGCGCAGAAAGCGCGACAACAATAAGCAGCACAAGGGGCGGTACGAGCGGTGGGGGAGCAGACCGGGCTCTATCATGATTGGAGATGAGCGGGTAAAGGTGAGTGTGCCGCGTGTACAGGACCGGGTGAAGGGTAAAGCGCGTCCTCTGGAGACCTACAAATTGTTGCACAAGCCGAATCCGAATATGGTGAAGCGTATCGCCCGGAAAATTGTGTATGGTATTAGCCAGCGGAACTACAAGAAGGTGGCAACGGAGTTTGTTGGCAGTTTTGGATTGAGCGCTTCCTCAATCAGTCGCAAGTACAAGAGTTACAGTGCACAGGTATTGAAGGAGCAGGAGGAGCGTAACTTGGCGGAGAACACGTTTGTAGCGTTGCTGCTGGACGGCAAGTACTTTCAGGGGGTGCAGGTATTGATTTGTGTAGGGATTACGGATAAGGGCGAGAAGATAGTAGTAGGGATGGTGGAGACGGCGACAGAGAACGCCGAGGCGGTACAAGGGCTGCTGCAGGATTTGATTGATCGCGGGCTGCGGTATGATAAGGGGCTTTTGGTCATCTTAGATGGTTCCAAAGGGCTCCGGAAGGCGGTGAAAGCGGTATTTGGTGATAAGGCACAGGTACAGCGGTGTACTTGGCATAAGCGAGAGAATGTGGTGAGTTACATTGAGAAAGAGGACGAAAAGGTGCGGGTTCGGGGGGAGTTGCAGCAGGCGTACGACGAGCCGAATTACGACAAGGCAAAGGAGGCGCTTCTGAGCATAAAAAAGGGGTTGAAGGAGTCCCATCCCAAGGCATCGAACAGCTTGTCTGAGGGGTTGGAAGAGACTTTGACGCTCCATAGACTGGGGGTGGCGGAGGAACTGGGACGCAGTTTGCAGACCAATAACATCATGGAGAACCTGAACAGTTTGATTGCTCAACGATGCCGGAATGTCGCGCGTTGGATGAATTCGAGTCAACGTCAACGATGGGCAGCCATGGCCAATAGGGAGTCGGAGACATGGAGCATGAAGATCCTACCCTGTGCAGACCACCTGCCGGAACTACAAGCAGTTCTACTGTAGAAGCGTGTACAGTACCACGATGCGTGCGATAATGGGGGCAGGATCGTGCTGTGTGACGGGTTCGGCTGCCACTTAGGGGGTAACAGCGCTATAGAGGCGTAGTGTAAGGCCTCCGTAGACGATGTAACGTGTCACTTCGCGATAAGCGGAGCAGGCGGAGATGTATCTGGAGGGCACGCATGTCCCCGCCAAAGCCGTATCGGAGGGCCCAGAAGGGCTCTCATCAGACGGTAAGCGGGCTAAATGGGGTCCAAATGTGCCGAAAACATGCCAACGAGGCGGTAGATCACGCGTACGGTGATCTATCCGGCCAATAAGGAGCCTACGGCTGTGCGCGGAGGGGTAGTCATCAAGGGAGCCAAGGCGAATGTGAAAAGACTACCCTGTACCAGGAAGGTGTCGTAATTATCATCAGCATTATTGCAGCGCGTACGATCCATAAGTGCTTGCCGGAACATGAGTTCGGTCGTGGTACGATGCGTGCGGAATTGGAGGGTGCATCGTAGCGTGGTTGGTAGGATTGACGGGTTTACGTTGCTACATACACGCGTGGCTGTCCACGATGCCTGCAGATGGCACGTTTGAAGCCGCTACCACGGTGTGCATGCGTGCAAAAGGGCTCATATAGGCTGTTCAGTAAGGAAAAACGTGCCTGAATCTGCCTGCAACACGCCAACGAGGCCGTAAATCATGCGTGCAGGTCAATTAGTGAGGTGGAGTCGTTAAGCAGGACAATATTATCCTGGACAAACCACCGAAGCTGTAAGCAGCTCTACTGTAGAAACGCGTACAGCACCGCAGCGATAGTATATGCTGAAAGATGGATACGGTCGTGCAATGCCACGGTGCGTGCGATAATGGGTGCTGGATCGTGCTATGTGACAGGTTCGGCCGCCAATTAGGGGGTAATAGCGCTATAGAGGCGCGGTGTAAGGCCTCTGTAGACGATGTAACGCGTCACTCGCCATGAGCGGAGGACACGCATGCCCCAGCCAAAGCCGTATCGGAGCGCCCAAAAGGGCTGTTCTCAGATGTTCACCGGACTGAATAGCACCCAAAACCGCCGAAAACGCGCCAACGAGGCCGTAAATCACGCGTACCGTGATCAGTCCTGCCAATAAGACTGCCTACTGCCGGAACAGGAGTTCGATCGTGGTACGATGCGTGCGGTATTGGATGATAGGATTGGCGCGTTTAGGTCGTTACACCCGCGTGGAAGGTTAGCATACCTGCAGATGGTACGCATGAATCCGCTACCGCGGTGTCAGCGCGTGCAAAAAGGGCTCATATAGGCTGTTCAGTAAGGAGAAACGCGCCTGAATCTGCCTGCAACACGGCAACGACACCGTAAATCACGCGGCAGATACTTGCGGGCTTGATAACCGCTGCAAAAGCCCATAATTCTTTGATCAGAACTACAATCAGGGGTGTCAGGATGAGCGCAGAATCTGTACATTATAGCCGTTCCAGCCGGCACCGACCGGATTTTCAGCCAACAAGGAATGGCACGCCGCCTCCGCCTGATATTTCAATGGGTATCTAACGACACCAAAGGAGTATTCAGGTAGCCACTCGACCGTACGGTGCAGCGCCGTGAACCGCTTCCCCAGCGAGAAGAAGCTTACCGAGGGCGGCTTCTCTCCAGCCTCTTTCGCTTTCTTGTACGCCTCGCTCTGCTCTGCGAGGATGGCATTCCACACAAACCTACACGCACCCGCTAATCCAGCAAGGTGCTTGGCGTTACTCCGACTTCCGGGCAACAGCCTGTATGTGATATTGCGGTATGCACTAACCGTTTCAGGCATCGCACTGTGGTATACAACTCCCTAATGTATGGAAATTATATAGCATGCGTACCCACGTGTTGAGTTATTTGAAATAATTGCAATGTTTTCGTGAAAAGCGGGAACTGATTATGAAAAACTGGCGAAAGCCATCCTGTCTGCACCACCAAAGCACAAAAAGTTACTCCTGCGAAAACGCGTGGCACTCAGCCATATAACTCCCAAAAGTATCCGTCCGGTGAAATACATATTGATAAGGGCATTTGCTCTCTCAACTAGAGTAAGTTAGACCGCGGTCCGAAGGTTAATAGGCTGGCGTCGGTTGGGTGTGCAGGGGTCAAGTACCTGACAGCGTGTTCGCAGACCCGTACACGGATCAATCTGATGACCCGGGGCGCCCGTCTAGCAATTCCTATGCCGCTTTCTTGAGGGTAGCTTACTGCAATTCCCGCCTAGCTTTCCAACGATGGGGCAAGAGTTCAGCCATGCGGTCGGCAGGCTAAGGCCTTCGCTGTGACTAGTCCATCCCTCCCGCACGGTATACGCACATTGGCTCTCACTGGCTGGTACTGTCTATCTTATCATTCAGGCGCGCAAGAGCCACAAACAACTGCTCAAGGTCCGTATAGTACTGCTCACTCGTGAGCGTAGACTTGCGTGCTATCAGCCCGGCAATACCTCTTAGGAGTCTGTTCTTGTCGGCCTCTAAGGGTGAAGCAAAGGTAGTGGCAGTAGTTGCTGATTGACGCGATAAATAGGTCACAGCTGCAAGTTTTCCTTCGCCGTGTTCATCTAAGTCCCGTGCGCGGTAACCGGTGCCGTCTCCCGTATCCTCAAGCAAACTGTGTTCAGTCGCAAGATGCCCGGATGCTTCGAACATTGCCGCTGTGTGTTCCGATGCAAAACGGAACGCCTCGCGAACAGAAAGTCCGCCGTCCTTATCAAGGTCTGCCGCCGGATTTGCCAGTGCATCAACGAAATATTCGGGGAAGATCGTCTGATTGGCCTGCGAGGCCGTGCGCGTGGCAGTAATGACGATGGCCCCCGGGCTACTGAGGGCCGGAATAAACGGGGCGCTAGCGCTCGCAGTGTTTACAAAAATGCTACGACCCGCAGGGACTTGATTCAGCAGGTTGGCAAACTGTTCGGCGGTCAGATCACGGCGGGGGATATTGAACCGAGAAGCACGCCCATCAAAGGAGCCGTGACCAAACAATATTACCATCACTTGATCGTTCGCCCCCACTCTTTCGGCAATCAGCTCAAACCAGTCACGGATTGCCTCAGCCGTAGAAATGCCATCAATCATGGGCTCGCCTTCCAATGCTGTTTCACCCAGCACCGTCACATGTGCCTCGTCATACCCTAACGGTGAGATAAGTGCTTGGTGCGCATCATAAAGGAGCTGGCGCAGCCGGTGAGTCTGTTCTGACATTCCTCCTAAGCCTCCTACAAGAAGGGCATAATGCTCTTGTCCACGGGCACTGGTACCGAGGAGGCATCCCATACAGATGGCTACCGCCATAAGTGCTTTTTCTCTCATGCCAAGCCGTTCCGTCGCCGATAGAACCACTCGCCGATAAGCAGTCCAATGGTGAACAGGAATAGTATCGGAATATCCCACAGGTACTGAGCATGGTACACGGAGGTGCTGCCACGATGGGTGCGCATGGCTTCAGGAATGCGCGCTACATCGGAAGGCTCGTAATACGTAGCGGGCGCCAAGTCACGTAGCTCCTGCCCTTTGCGTGTCGCATTTTCGAATTCTCTGCGGGAAGGACTAACTAGAAAATACTGCTCATGCTTCCCGACATCCATGCCATCATGCTGTGCCCGGACTACAACGGTATGCACACCAACAGCCTGCGCCGTAACGGTAGCGATATGCGTTCCCGGCGATGAGAACGTCTCGCTAAAATGGACGCTTGATTGTTCACCGGACGGAAGAGTGAGTTCGCCGCGTATACTGGCATCGGGGAGAAGGTTGAAGAGCGGGTCAAAGACCTGCACCCGCGCCACAAGCTCCTCGCCGGGGGACAGCCGTTCGCTCTCAAGGTTGAGTTGCACGCGGTTAGGGGCATCGGCTGCAAGCCAACGTACCAGCTGCTGCCAAAACCGCTCGTGGCGGGCATCGTCCGCTTCCAACAACATCTGCCAGCGCCATGTGCTGCTGGTGGCCAGCGCGGTACTACGCCCCTTGCCGTAGCGCTGCACTATGAGGATGGGCTCCTCGTCGCCGTGTTGATCCGCCGGCTTGTGCGCCAGCACCTGCGCCCCCGGCTTTACGGAACCTAGATAGTTGATGCTTGTCAGGGCAGGCATGTCAGCCCAACTCAGCTGGTTCGTCGTAGCGTTAGGCGAAAACTTGAGGATTGGACTATCCAAGCCTGCGATGGATGGTACGAAAGAAAACCCTTGATCTTCTGCCTCATCAGGGCCCAAGAATTTTCGCGGTAGGACCTGGCGGCGGGATTCGTCAAGCGTGACCGGCAGCATGTCCGCCACAGGTGTCATATTGTAATCTCCTTCTGAAAATGACCGGCGACCGCCCGTCATCAGGAACCCTCCTCCCCGCCGTCTCACAAAGGCCTCCATCAGCCGTAGCTGCTCGAAAGAAAACGCTGCAGCCTCAACATCGCCTAGAATTACAGTCTTAAACTGGTTGAGCTCCTCCTGGCTGGTAGGGAAGCCATTTGCCAGCTCGTCCGGTGACCGGATGCCTTGGCGGTAGAACTTGCCAGTACCGGTCCGCATTATGGAGGTGAATTCGATTACTTGGTCGGCTTCCAAGGCCCGCTTGATGAACTTGAAATCCTGCCGGGGGTGACCCTCAAAGTACAAGACTCGTACAGAATCCTTTTGTGCATTGATGATAATGTCAGCGACATTGTTTTCCAGATTCACTTCCCCGTCCACAGCTGCTATCCTGACCTGGTACGCGCGCGCCTCCTGTACCTCGGGTTTGAAGAATAGGGTGACATAGTCAATACCACCGTCACCAGTCAGCGGGCGCTTGCTGGTGAACATTTCTGTGCCGCGGTCAAGGATGCTGAAGGTTGCCAATGAGTCTTCGCCGGATGCACTGCGGACCTGCAGGTCAATCTCGGCACCCGTATTGTCGCCGATGCCCTTGTTTACCACAACGTCCAGGATTTCGCGCTCCGGCATGTGGCTGTCCGACCCGAGCCCCACAACGTGAAGCCCAATACCGCTTTCCCGGATTTCTGCCGCTGCTGCCATTGGCGCACTACTACTGTTGTCTGCTCCGTCGGTCAGAAGCACAATGCCCGTCAGAGGCAAGCCACGAAATTCCGACACCACCTGCTCTAACGCAGCGGTGAAATCGGTGCTGCCGGCTTCCGGCTCTACATGGACCGAATCCGTTCTCCGCGCTGCCTCTCCAAAAGTGTAGAGGCGCACCACAAAATCCTCACGCAACGCGTCTACGATTCCATAGGTGGGATCGTAAAGCAGATTGAGCGCTTCGTCATGCCGCCGAACCCCGTTGTTGCCATCAGCCAACGTCATGCTCCTGGAGCCATCTACAAGGATCGCCACAAAGTTTTCGTCGGGGATGACATCGGGCGTTACAAGCGCAGGTTCAAACAGGGGCAAACAGATCAGCAGCAACGCAACCAATCGCAGCCCCAGTGAGACTGCTCGAACATGCAATGGAGCTACCGTGCGCCACGCGAGCACGAACAGCCAAGCAGCCACTACCGCAAAAAGGAGCCACAGCCAAGCAGCGTTCTGCTCAAGGCTCACTGTACCCTCCTGGTACGCCAGCGGGCTGAACTTAAGCAGCCACTCAAGCATGCATGAACGGGCCCCTAGTCATTGGGAATTATATACGTGAGTGACCAACTGTACACAGTGAGGCACTAGTATCAATTTCACTGGTCATAGGGGTCGGTAACCCGAACGCTCCTCGCCGTGCAGCAGCCCCAATCCCGGAGGCCAGTATGTTTGCAGCCGCATTCAGGTCTGCATGATCCGCATGTCCACAGGACATACACGTGAATTTGCTCCGTGTCTTACGGTTACTCGCTTCTGTGTGCCCACACACAGAACACCGCTGACTGATATAGGCAGCGGTAACCTTTATCACCTTGCGGCACTTATAACCCAGCATCTGATCCAGCTGGCCCCAACCTGTTCGCAGTATTCCACGGTTGAGGCCAGACTTCTGTTTGACGTTTGTGCCAAAGCTCTCCATCGTCCCCTTAGCTGAACGTGGCATCGCTTTGATCTTCAGGTCCTCCAGTATCACCGTTGAGGAGCAATGGGCAATACTGCGACTTACCTGGTGGTTCGCATTCTTGAGGATGTTAGCACGCTTGCGCTGTATGCGGGCGATTCTATGCTTCCGCCTGTTACGACGGTTGGAGCCTTTCTTCTGTCTCGCCAGTCTTCGCTGATGCCGCTTCAACTTGGCATCAAGACGCTTGGTATCCGGTTGTCTGATAATGCTTGTATCGCCCTCTGTGGAGACCATAGCGACCTGCCCGCAATTACGGTCAATGCCTACAGCACCGCCGGTATCCTCTATTACAGGTGCCTCCATCCTGTAGCAGATGACAGCATACCCTTTGCCGGCGTTCTTCTTTACCGTGGCTTTGACGGGTATACCATCAGGGTACGGGTTGCCTCCCCGCCTGCGGAGCGCCATATATCCCACTTTCGGGATATACAGCTTACCATCCCGAACCCTTACGTTATCCGGGATCGTGAACGAAGGCGTACTACCACGTCTGGAATGGAATCTCGGTCTTCCCTTACCCTCCTTGAAGAATGCCTTCCATGCATCCGCCTGATACTTCAATGTGTATCTAACGACACCAAAGGAGTATTCAGGTAGCCACTCGACCGTGCGGCGCAGCGCCGTGAATCGCTTCCCCAGCGAGAAGAAGCTTACCGAGGGCGGCTTCTCTCCAGCCTCTTTCGCTTTCCTGTACGCCTCGCTCTGCTCTGCGAGGATGGCATTCCACACAAACCTACACGCACCCGCTAATCCAGCAAGTTGCTTGGCGTTACTCCGACTTCCGGGCAATAGCCTGTATGTGATATTGCGGTATGAACTAACCGTTTCGGGCATGGCACGGTGGTATATAACTCCCTAATATATGGCAATTATATAGCATGAATACCCACGTGTTGAGTTATTTGAAATAATTGCAGTTTGTTCGTGAACAGCGGGAACCGATTATGAAAAACTGGCGAAAGCCATCCTGTCTGCACGACCAAAGCACAAAAAGTAATTCCTGCGAAAACGCGTGGCACTCAGCCATATAACTCCCTAGTCATTCCTACTGCGCGGTTGCCCGCCGGGAAAGAGACTCAAAATACTTCTCGACCATCGCCTGGTATTCAGGGGGGACATCTTCCCTACGCCCCCCGAATAGTGGCCGTGAAAGCTGGAGGTAGTCCAACCGCTGCCGGATTTCGAGCTGAAGCCGGGTGATCGGAGCCATGAAGTTATCGTCGAAGAATGCCTTCGCCGATCCCTCGTCAAGCAGGATACCCGTGTGGTCCGCTCGCGCAAGGGCGTTTTGTATCCCGCGCAAGGTCTGCTGCATGGCGTCGTTGCCGGGGTTGTTCCGGCGAAGCCTCTGCACTAGGCCCTGAGTTCGCTCCATCTGCTGCTGTATGCGCGCCCTCAGGGCCTGTTGGATGCCCGATTCTGCTCGACCAGCCTGCACATCCAATTGCTCAAGCTCATTGCGCAACGCCTCAATCTGGTTCAGCGTCTGTAGGAGCCCTTCCTCTTCAATGACGGGGAGGCCATCAGTCAGTGCAGTGCGCGGTTCCCGTAGCTGTTCCATTGCCTCCAGGATGCCGCTTTCCACACGGTTTGCCGCATCAATCCAACCATTTTCCAAGGCTTCCCGAGAATCATCCATTGCGTCTAGCAGCCGCGCTTTTGTCGCTTCTAGCTGGAGGTTACGCAGTGCAGTTGCGACACGCTGATCCTGATCCAGCGCTTGATATTCCAGTTCGCGCGCTTCGCTCAATGCGCGCTCCGTTTCCTTCAGAATGGAATTGCGCTCACGCGCCATGCCCTCCGCATTGTGCTCCTGTCGTACAGCAGCATCTGCCAGTTCCCGGGCCAATTGTTGTTCACGTTCTGTCACCATCGCTAAGTCGTGTTCCAGACGCTTGATTCGCTGGCGCAAGGAGCCGCGCGATGCAGTCTGGATGTCCTGCTCTAACTGCTGCAGATCATCTAGTGCCTGCTGCTGGCGTTCGACTGCCTCCTCAATGTCATCGCGCCTCAGGGCGCGCTGTGCCTGTGACATGCTGTGTGCAGTGCGATCCAGTCGGCGCTGGGTGGACTCCGATGCGGAGGATTGCAATGCCTGCGAAAGCTGCTCCACCTGCCGCCGCAACGCATCCTGATCGCGCTGCAGGCGGTCAACAAACCGCCTGCGGTTTTGCCCCTGCATCTGAGAGCCATCTGTATTCTCCGCGAGGCTCTGCTGCCTCCGAGCGAGGTCCTTCACCCGTTGCATGGCCTGGTCCATCGCATCATTTCTGTCCGGCGTGGGCGACTGCTGCTGCGTTTCATATTTGTTCTTTGAGATATCCAGTTCCAGGTCCATCAGCTCCGACATACGTTCCTCGGTAGCTGATGCCCCGCCGCCTCCTGACTGCTGGGCTACCTGCCGCTCTGTATTCTGGGCATCGGCCCGCAACAGAAATGTCAGCGCCCGCCGTTCTGGTGTTAGGGCTTCGCGGAGGTTTCCATCCCTGAGAAGTTCGACCGCACGGCCCATCTCGGTAATTGCCTGCTCCAGGTACTCCACCACCCGGCGCTGCTCGCTGCTTGCGCGCAATTCCAGGGATAGCGCAGTAGAGGCGATACGCTCGCTTATTTCGCTGCGTAGATTGTCCTGCGCCTGTACAACGGACTCCAGGTCGCTAATGCTGTTAACATCCTCGTCGCGGTGTCGAAGCAGGCGCCATGTGGCGGCTATGATTTCCTGTTGACTAACAACAAGACCACTCTGGCGTTGTGCGCCCTGCATGTCGCCGGCATTGGCAACCTGGCGGAACGACTGGTCAAAGGGCCGCACCTCAATGAAATACATGTCTGTGACTTCTTCGCGAAGCGCATCGGAAGCCTTTGCATAGTAGCTGATGACATCTCCCGGCTCCACTGCGTGGTCTTCAAGGAAGAGCAATGTCTCGCCCGAGATGCTTAGCCCCTCCCTTCCATCCAGGAGGTCCACCTCTTGCTCCTCTTCTCCGTTGATAGAGTAGCGCATTGCGAATGACGTGATGCCATAGTCATCTCCAGAGTCCGCAGCGACAAGTACTTCCTCGACCACACTGGCTCGAATATCTCTTCCCGGGTCGCGAACGGCGATACGGGGCGCAGAGTCGGGTATTGGCAGGATCAGGTATTGAGCCGGGAACCTGTTTGTGTTGCCGGCGGCGTCGGTGACAACGATGGCATACGAGTCCTCCTTCCGAATCGCCAATGCGCCGCGGTACACGCCATCCATTCTCCGGCGCAGCTCTACCGTTGTTCCACTCTCCATGACCATCGCCGCCTTCGTGGCCGTCTCAGTGACATGGACATGTACCGTGACGTCGGACCCTGCCGGTCCCTCAATGTCGCCATTATCCTCCTCCGTACGATCAGGCAGACCTGTATAGCCTGGATACCGATACGTCACATCTATGCGTGTAACAGACGGGAATTCATGTAGTGAGATCTGGAATACGTCCGATCGCCGGTTGCCAGCCTGCACGAAGTAATTTATAGGCGCTTGTATATCCAGGAATTCCCAGAGGAACGAACGCCCGCTGCTGCCAGGCTCCATGTTGTTACGCAGCCACTGTCCGTCACCGGTATCGTAGGAGATGAAAACTTCACCACCATACTCCGACCTGAGCCTGGCTACTACCTGCTGCCCCTCACCCTGCTTTATGTCCACGTTACCGGGCGTAACCGTCAAGAATTGTCGCGCGGCTACACCCGGAAGGGAAGTCTCAAGGGCTACGAGTCGGAAAGACTGCCAATTAGCAACCACAAGAACAAGGAGGGCGGCGATGCCGCCCATGCTGCCGTATGTCAGGAGTCGCTCGCGCAGTCTGCGAACAACGCGGGAGGGCGCAATACCCTTTATCCTTGAGGAAGCATCGGCGAGCAGGCCAGCGATAACCGGATCGTCAGTAGCAGAGCCTGCTTCCACCGCACTGTTCAGCCGGTCCTCAAGGTCTGGCGCATGTTCTTCAATGTAGAGGGCTACCTGTCTGTTGGTCGGCAGACGTAGCGCGGGCCGAACCACAAAGCGTCCCCAAACCCAAACATTCGCCGTGAGCGCAAGAGCCAGGCACAGCAGATAGACACCAAGCCCCAGCATAGGGCGCAGTAGCATCATTGCACCGCTGCAACCCAACAACGTTAGCAGGCCGCAGGCGGTACCTGCCAGGAGCGTTCGCCAGATGTATTGTCTGCGAACCGCTCCCACAACCCGGGAAATTTCGCGACTAGTATTAGACAATGGGTACTTCCTTTCGTGTGCTGCGACCTGCGAGTAGGCTTTCAATTAACAAGATTCCCAAGACCGTTAGTATCACAATACGCCATAGCTTTTGTTTTCTTTCTTCTTCCCGCATCTGGAGTGTAGCTTCGTTTGGGGCTCTCGCCTCGTCATTCCGGGAACCGATGATGGAAGCGTATACTTCTTTCTCATCCCGGGCAGCAAGGTTGGATTCCCCAGGGTCTATGTTTACGGAAAATGGCCGCTGAACCGATCCTGAAGCTGCAATGTAATGGCCGGGCACGTCTGTTTCACGAAAATATCCCGTATCAGCCTTGTAGATGTTTCCGTCAGGCGACAGGATATCCCATTCAATGTCTGCAGGTAGCTGCACAACATCTCCTACCATGTACTGATGTGTTGCGGCGGGGGTATCGAAGCTGTACGTCGCAAGGCGATGCAACAGCGGTACGTATGCTCCGCCGAGTGGCAGGTCGTTCCATTCGGAGCTGAAAGTGGTAGATAAGACCAAAACCTTGCCGGCTCCGATACTGGATTCAATAAGCAACGGGGCACCGTTATTCAGCCTGGCGACTACGTTCGCGCCGGAATCCGGCTCCATGGCTACATACCGTCGAATCCGCGGCCGCATTCTGGTGGCATGGTCAAAGACACTCCCGACGCCAGGATGACGGTCGTCGTATACGCCAAGGGTATATGAGCTTGCCGGCTCTGCGGTGTGTAGGGCGAAGCGCTTCGCTGTGGTAACGCCCAGCTGGTTTAGGGCGACTGCGAGAGCAGCCGGATCCATTGATGGCCCCACGGAAAACAGCGTTCCGCCGCCGTTCTCAACGAAGCTGCGGAGCACTGCAAGTGCATGGGTCGACAACGTGGGCAAATCGGATAGGATTACGATATCTGCGCCCCGCAATGCCGCCTCGGTCAGACTCTCGCGTTGACGGAGCGTAAATGCTGCGTGTTCTCCCAGCTCAAAAGCAGTCTCAAGGAAGAACCTGTTGCGTCTCCGGGGATCACCGTCAACCAACAACACTACGGGTCGCGGAGCTATATAGCTCGTAAAGTAAAGCGTGTTGTCGGCCTCTAGCACGACGTCATCTACCCGCAGGCTGCCCTGATGGTACCCCATACGTACGGACTGCTCCCGAAAATAGGCATGTCCGGCGGGCGCGTCAGTACGTCGGTCCACCTGCATCCCCGCCACCTGCAACGTGACGGGATGGTCAAGCTCGGGCTCAAGCTGCGCGCGCAGAGCCATTGTCACCGCCTCTGCGCTGCGGTGAAGGGTGATCGCAAGATCCTTAAAGAAAAGGTTGTCCGTCCCACCAATATCCACCGTCTCTGTTACCAATCCGATATTGTCCGGAAGCCTAACATCTTCCATGCTACCATTGAAGCCGCTGAGCTGGAAGTCGGAGATCAGCACCACTTGTCGTTGTTTATGCGTAGCATGCTCCAATATGTCGGCAGCCATGCGCAGTGGAGCGCGATAGTCCGTTGACCGGAAGGTGGGTTGAAGGTCCGCGATAACCCGCCGTTGCAATTCAGTGCCTCGGTTGAGTTCTGTCAGTTGGAAGGCTCCGTCGCTGAAGGCTACGATGGCTATCTCGTCGCCTCTACCTGCTTCTTCAACGTATCGCAAAGCCTTGCTTCGTGCTTCGTCAAGGCGATCGCCCGCTTGCATGCTGAACGAGCGATCTATTAGGAGCACCACCGATTGACTCTGCTGTACGGGGATAAATGGCAGTTGCTCCTGCGGAACAAATGGTCGCGCAAAGGCGAGCGCCAGGAGCACCAGCATCGCGGAGCGTAGCGCGAGAAGGAGGATATCTCTAAGCCGACGCCGGCGCACCAGCGGGAGTGGAGAGGCCTCAAGCAGTATGAGGGAGCTGAAAGGGACGCAGCGAGCCCGCCGCCGTCGTACCAGGTGTGCGATGACTGGAAAGGCTACTGCACCTGCGGCAATAAGAAAAAGAGGAGTTACAAACGACACCGGTTAGAGCACCCTGCGTGACCTTGACCGGAGGTATTGAAACAGCGCCTGGTCCAGCGGCTCCGAGGATTGCAGCATGGCGTGGTCAATATCCAGAAGGCCGCAGGACTTGCGCAGGTTTCCCATGTAGCGCAGGAAGTTATCTCGGTAGACCTTGCGGGCACTTGCCGCATCAATGATCATGCGTTCGTCCGTTTCGCTGTCCTGCAGTTCGACGATGTCAGAAAAATCAAACTTCACTTCGCGCGGGTCCAGAACGTGAAAAACCAGCACCTCGTGTCCCATGAACCGAAAATGCTTCAGCGCATCCACCAGAGGAGCAGGGTCGGACAACAGGTCGCTAATGATAATGATTAAACTGCGTCTCGAACTCTGTTCTGCGACTAGGTGCAGCGGTTTGCCGAGCGCGGTGCGATGTGCTGCGCGGACGCGCTCCAGGTGGGAAAGGAGTGTGATCAGATGTGCCTTCCCCGCTCGCGGCGGCAACGCAGCGCCAACCGCGGTATCAAAAAGGGTCAGACCAACCGCGTCCTGTTGCCGGACAACGAGGTACGCCAGGCACGCTGCCAGGTACCGGGCGTAATCCAACTTGGTGACATCGTGAGACGCGTATCCCATGGAGGCGCTAGTGTCCAGAAGGATGTGGACGCGGGCATTCGTCTCGCCCTCAAACTCTTTTACATAATACCGGTCGGTGCGCGCAAACAGCTTCCAGTCTATACGCGTCAGGTCGTCGCCCGGGATATAAGGGCGGTACTCCATAAAGTCCACACTGAAGCCCTTGTACGGACTCTTGTGCAAGCCTGCGACGAAGCCCTCTACCACGCCGCGGGCTAGAAGCTCCAGTCCTGCGATACGCGCGAGAATGCGTGGTGCGATAAAGCGGGCAGGTGCTTGGGACAAAGCCTATCGGTACAGTGCAATGCCACCGGCTTGCCTGCCGGTATTGACCGACGCAACACGTTGCTGCGTCCCGATTTCCACGATATCAATTGCCCCGGGCTCTGCTCCCACGCCTTCCACAGAGATAAACGCATACCGGCTGTCGCCGGTAACTGCTATGCCGTGCGGAACGGGGCGGCTATTACGTACGCGCGCCAGCTCCCGCCCCTGTTCAATGTCAATAATAGCCGTCGTGTCGTCTCCCTTCATTGTCGCTACAAGGTACCGACCGTCTGGCGTCACCGCCACATTGTAAGGGCCTCCCGGAGCGCTGATACGGCGATTGACGTGCCACGCGTCCACATCAACCTCCACAATTTCATCGGCGCCGTTATTGGCCACATACACCCGGGACAGTATCGGGTGGGGCTCAACCCATGTCGGTCGCCCATTAGACTCGAGCGCGGTTTGCATGCGCTTGGAGATTAACAATGACTGAGCGTCAATCTGAAAGAGTTCACCGGACATCATGGCAACAGAATAGTGATACCGACCGTCGGGTGAGGTACGCGAACCATGGGGCATGATGCCGGTCTCAATATTTCCAACCTCAATCATGGCAATCGGTTCGACCACAGAGATACTTCCTGGACTTCGGTCACCGTGCAGGTTGAAATTGGCCACGTACAATAATCCCGTAAGATTGGAGATATGCAGGGTAGCGGGAAAGAACCCCAGCTCAACTACGCCCGTCACCCGATCGGAGTCCGTAGCGTATTTTACGACTTTGCCGTACGGCTGCCCATGGGCCAAAGAAAGGTACCAGTGTTTTCCGTCCGGGCTCATCGTGATGCCGTGTGGCCCTTCAATTTCTGTAGGGATGGATCCGACATGGATCGTCCTTTTTATGTGCGCATCGGCTCCGTCGAACTGTACCAGATGAACCAGATCCTCAGATTCCGCCGCAACATATACCTCGTATGGTTGTCCGGGGCAGTTCGCATACGCACCTGCCATCAGGGGCAGGACCGCGAAGAGACGCAAGCTTGAAACCGGTGGACGCATGAGCTTCCTGTTTTACTGTACCTCTGGCAGCGGGTTGCCTGAAGCCGTTTCAGGCGGAGTCCGCGACGCCGTCGTCTTTGCATCACTCCAGAGTGCTCGGCTTACGGGTAGCTCGCACATCCTAGTCGTGGATGCGGAGCGCGTGAAGGGGCTGCAATTGCATGATTCCACAACCGGTAACGTTTCGATGGTTCCTCGCAGGGCCATATTGAATGTGCAGCCATACCTTAGGCCCAGGACCGTCATTGCGGCAGGAGGTATTGTGTTGGACGAGGACGGTACGCATGTGCTGCTAATCCGGCGCCACGGGCTGTGGGACCTGCCAAAGGGAAAGCGAGAACAGCGGGAGACCACTCCCGCCTGCGCCCTGCGCGAGGTATGCGAGGAAACCGGAGCATCGCAACTGGTACTGCACCAGTTCCTGGGAACGACACTTCACGGCTACGCACGCTCCGGGAGATACTGTGTAAAGGAATCCTACTGGTATCTGATGCAAAGTTCGGAGCGTGCTTTTGTACCGGCTCGGGAAGAGGGGATTGATGCGGTACAATGGACAGCCCGAGCGGTTGCGGCGGACTGCATCGGCTACCCTGCTTTAGGAAGGTTCCTGAGAGCCGTAGATCCGTGGCTGGTTTCCGGATAGAGAAACCGGACCGTAATGAATGCAGTAGCACTCTGTTCACGTGTTCTTAATCGGTATGCGGGACATCACCAATGTGGACGGCGAAGTTTTCAGGCTGTACGACTTGTATGTGCCAGCGGTATCAGTCGCCGCGAGTTCGTAGAAAAAATTACAGCCTATGCGGTAGGAGGGGTTACGGTCGCGATGCTGCTGGAATACTTGATGCCGAAGTACGTTGTGGCACAGCAGGTACACTAGGGAGATCCGCGCCTGACGGAAGAGTGTATAGAATTTGATTCGCCGGAAGGAGGCGGTAGTATACGTGGATTGTTGTGCGCGCCGGAAGGCACGGTCGGACCGCTACTGGGCGTGGTGGTCGTCCGTGAGAACCGCGGGCTGAATCCCCATATTGAGGACGTTTGCCGCAGGGCGGCATTGGCTGGCTTTGTGGCGCTTGCTCCAGACGTCCTGACTCCCCTTGGCGGGTACCCCGGAAATGACGACGAGGGGCCCGCGATGCAGCGCGAGCGCGATAGAGGGGAGATGCTGCTGGACTTTATTGGGGAATTATATACGTGAGTAACAAACTGTACACAGTGAGGCACTAGTATCAATTTCACGGGTCATAGGGGTCGGTAACCTTTATCACCTTGCGGCACTTATAGCCCAGCATCTGATCCAGCTGGCCCCAACCTGTTCGCAGTATTCCACGGTTGAGGCCAGACTTCTGTTTAACGTTTGTGCCAAAGCTCTCCATCGTCCCCGTAGCTGAACGTGTCATCGCTTTGATCTTTAGCTCCTCCAGTATCACCGTGGAGGAGCAATTGGCAATACTGCGACTTACCTGGTGGTTCGCATTCTTGAGGACGTTAGCACGCTTGCGCTGTATGCGGGCGATTCTATGCTTCCGTCTGTTACGACGGTTGGAGCCTTTCTTCTGTCTCGCCAGTCTTCGCTGATGCCGCTTCAACTTGGCATCAAGACGCTTGGTATCCGGTTGTCTGATAATGCTTGTATCGCCCTCTGTGGAGACCATAGCGACCTGCCCGCAATTACGGTCAATGCCTACAGCACCGCCGGTATCCTCTATTACAGGTGCCTCCATCCTGTAGCAGATGACAGCATACCCTTTGCCGGCGTTCTTCTTTACCGTGGCTTTGACGGGTATACCATCAGGGTACGGGTTGCCTCCCCGCCTGCGGAGCGCCATGTATCCCACTTTCGGGATATACAGCTTGCCATCCCGAACCCTTACGTCATCCGGGATTGTGAACGAAGGCGTACTACCACGTCTGGAATGGAATCTCGGTCTTCTCTTACCCTCCTTGAAGAATGCCTTCCATGCATCCGCCTGATATTTCAATGTGTATCTAACGACAATGTGTATCTAACGACACCAAAGGAGTATTCAGGTAGCCACTCGACCGTGCGGCGCAGCGCCGTGAACCGCTTCCCCAGCGAGAAGAAGCGTACCGAGGGCGGCTTCTCTCCAGCCTCTTTCGCTTTCCTGTACGCCTCGCTCTGCTCTGCGAGGATGGCATTCCACACAAACCTACACGCACCCGCTAATCCAGCAGGTTGCTTGGCGTTACTCCGACTTCCGGGCAACAGCCTGTATGTGATATTGCGGTATGCACTAACCGTTTCGGGCATGGCACTGTGATATATAACTCCCTAATATATGGCAATTATATAGCATGCGTACCCACGTGTTGAGTTATTTGAAATAATTGCAGTCTTTTCGTGAAAAGCGGGAACCGATTATGAAAAACTGGCGAAAGCCATCCTGTCTGCACCACCAAAGCACAAAAAGTAATTCCTGCGAAAACGCGTGGCACTCAGCCATATAAGTCCCTAACGATACTATGCCGCGGTACAACGAGGATGCGGCCCGATCAGCCTGGGAGCGCACTACCGCCTTCGTTAGCCGGAACCTGTCATAGGTGTCCCTCCCCGGCAACGCCCGGCATGCCGGTGTCGGGGTCAATAGCGACGCAACGTGTACCACGCAGTATTTGGGCAAGCTCCGCACCGACAAAGTCCCATCGCCAGCCTCGGTGCAGTTTCAGTGCAGGGTCCATCGGTCGAGCCACAAAGGAGCTGATATCCGCGCGGTTTGCGACGAGCACCGGATCCACACCTCGGGCGAGGCTGCATCCGGTGAGGTACGCCTCCAGCAGATGCGTACGGGCACTGTGAGCGCGATCAGGTGGTGCGCCGGAAGGACGGTCAGGACAAAGTTTGGCCGCCATTCCCCTTATTAATACCTCAAGGATAACAGAGGCAGAGCGACCTCGCGTATTGGCGTTCAGGCTGCGCATGGAACCTATTGCGCGCTCCGTTCGCGGAAGTCGTCGTGCGAGGAGTACAAGCTCCTTGTCGGAAAGGATGCTTGACCGCACCACATTTCGTCTCCGTGCGGTGGTTTCTCTCCACATCACAAGGTGCTGCAACACCGTCAGCTGGCGGCGGGAAAGCTTGCGCCCGGCCTTGATGCGCAGGTAATAATCCCAAGGATCGCCATCCTCGTATCGGGATGGATGCTCAAGTTGTGCCAGTTCGTCCCGCACCCATTCGGTACGTTCTACATCATGCGCTCGGCGCTGCAATTGTTGCATGGCGGGCAACAGGTATTGTACATCGCTGCGTGCATACATCATCTGGGCATTGGTGAGCGGCCGGCGCAACCAGTTGGAGCGCGTTTCCGCCTTGGTTATATGAATCCCCAAAAGTTCCTTCAGCAGTCGGGCAAGCGAGAGGGTTGATGGCAGCCCGACAAAGCCGGCGGCAATCTGGGTGTCATACACGTTTCTCGGCCGCCCCCCCGTCTCCCTCCATAGGATGGACAGGTCGTGGCCGGCACTGTGCAGGACCTTGGTCGTTTCAGAGCTTTCCAGCACCTTCCCAAGTGGAGACAGGTCGGGCAAGCGCAGAGGGTCGACTAATGCCGTGTCCCCGTCGGGGTAGCCGATCTGCATGAGGGCCAACTTCGGGTAATACGTGCGTTCCCAAAAAAATTCCGTATCTAGAGCCACATACGGTGCTTCTAAGGCGCGCTCTGCTGCGGAGGATAGTGCCTCGCGAGTCTCAATCATTGGGCCGCCATGGTATTCGTCCTCCCGGATTCCGGACCCCTGCGCCTTATGGAGCATTAAACGCGCCCAAAATCATTAATGCCATGCCCTACGTAGTTGCTGAGCCCTGCATCAATTGCAAGCATACGGACTGTGTGGAAGTATGTCCGGTCGACTGCTTCTACGAAGGGCCGAATTTTCTCGTCATTCATCCGGATGAATGTATTGACTGTAACGCCTGCGTGCCCGTCTGTCCGGTGGAAGCGATATTTCCGGACGATGAACTTCCAGAAGAATGGGAGCACTATACGCAGTGGAATCAGTACTTGGCGGAGCAATGGCAAGATAAAGGATACAATATTGTTGAGCGGCAGGAGCCGCTGCCGGACGCTGAGGACTGGAAAGAAAAAGAAAAGTCAGAGGAAGACATTCTTGACTGGGATTAGGGTCTTTGTGACCATGCTCCTGTAGAGTCCGGTCCGCCGAATCCGTTTCGAAACGGATGTTCCGCCATCGGTAATAAGCCGGAAGATCCTGATTCCGGGACAGTGGGGCATAACGCGATGGTGTGCGACGCTTTATTGGGGAGTTATATGGCTGAGTGCCACGCGTTTTTGCGGAAGTTACTTTTTATGCTTTGGTGGTGCAGACAGGATGGCTTTCGCCAGTTTTTCATAATCGGTTCCCGCTTTTCACGAAAAACTGCAATTATTTCAAATAACTCAACACGTGGGTACGCATGCTATATAATTGCCATATATTAGAGAGTTATATACCACAGTGCCATGCCCGAAACGGTTAGTGCATACCGCAATATCACATACAGGCTGTTGCCCGGAAGTCGGAGTAACGCCAAGCAACCTGCTGGATTAGCGGGTGCGTGTAGGTTTGTGTGGAATGCCATCCTCGCAGAGCAGAGCGAGGCGTACAAGAAAGCGAAAGAGGCTGGAGAGAAGTCGCCCTCGGTAAGCTTCTTCTCGCTGGGGAAGCGGTTCACGGCGCTGCGCCGCACGGTCGAGTGGCTACCTGAATACTCCTTTGGTGTCGTTAGATACACATTGAAATATCGAGCGGATGCATGGAAGGCATTCTTCAAGGAGGGTAAGAGAAGACCGAGATTCCATTCCAGACGTGGTAGTACGCCTTCGTTCACGATCCCGGATAACGTAAGGGTTCGGGATGGCAAGCTGTATATCCCGAAAGTGGGATATATGGCGCTCCGCAGGCGGGGAGGCAACCCGTACCCTGATGGTATACCCGTCAAAGCCACGGTAAAGAAGAACGCCGGCAAAGGGTATGCTGTCATCTGCTACAAGATGGAGGCACCTGTAATAGAGGATACCGGCGGTGCTGTAGGCACTGACCGTAATTGCGGGCAGGTTGCTATGGTCTCCACAGAGGGCGATACAAGCATTATCAGACAACCGGATACGAAGCGTCTTGATGCCAAGTTGAAGCGGCATCAGCGAAGACTGGCGAGACAGAAGAAAGGCTCCAACCGTCGTAACAGGCGGAAGCATAGAATCGCCCGCATACAGCGCAAGCGTGCTAACGTCCTTAAGAATGCGAACCACCAGGTAAGTCGCAGTATTGCCAATTGCTCCTCAACGGTGATACTGGAGGACCTGAAGATCAAAGCGATGACACGTTCAGCTAAGGGGACGATGGAGAGCTTTGGCACAAACGTCAGACAGAAGTCTGGCCTCAACCGTGGAATACTGCGAACAGGTTGGGGCCAGCTGGATCAGATGCTGGGCTATAAGTGCCGCAAGGTGATAAAGGTTACCGCTGCCTATACCAGTCAGCGGTGTTCTGTGTGTGGGCACACAGAAGCGAGTACCCGTAAGACACGGAGCAAATTCACGTGTATGTCCTGTGGACATGCGGATCATGCAGACCTGAATGCGGCTGCAAACATACTGGCCTCCGGGATTGGGGCTGCTGCACGGCGAGGGGCGTTCGGGTTACCGACCCCTATGCCGCGTGAAATTGATACTAGTGCCTCACTGTGTACAGTCGGTCACTCACGTATATAATTCCCCTTTGTTGGATTTGGGATGTTGGATTTGGGAGCCGCATTGCGTGAATTATCGTGGTTATGCTCGCAACCCTGAACAGAATGCTGGTCAACATGTTGTTCGGCTGCGATTGTCATCTGGGGGCGTGCGGTCGTTCTGCTAAGTGCCTCTGGAAAAGTTCCGTCAGTGCGAACAGTATGCGGCAGTATCCCAATTACCGGCTCCGACCTCAGGACTGGCAGAAGTAGGGCTGCCCGCACTACCATCCAAGGCGGCTAACATTGAAGTTTCTTGGGGAGACCCTGCATCCTATTTTGTTCACTACACATTACAATCGTATGTGTCTGGTGAAATATGTTTATTCCTGTGAAAATGCGCACCGATTCCTATCCAAAGTGCGCAGTCTCAAGGGATGTATGGGGGCTGGAATGATGACATGGATGTTTAGGGTGTCCGGGGGCGAGTTTACGGACTTTTTGTCTTTGAAGGGCCGAACAAATCGGCCGTCTGTTTTCGCATAGATACGCCCTTCAATGGTAATGGTGGAACGCCGTTGGACGCGGTCGTCAAGCAGTTCGTGTACGTCTTCCTGCTGACTGCTATTGAGACGCTTGAGACTCCAATCATCCAGCACGAGCACATCAAGCTTTGACAACGTATTGAGCAGCTTCAGGTACCGTCCTTCGGCGCGGGCAACGGCCAAGTCTTCGAGCAAGCGGGGCATCCGGAAGAAGCGAGCGGTAAAGCCTTCAAGACACGCTTTGTGTGCAAGTGCACAGGCGATAAAGCTCTTACCAACACCAGTCGGACCCGTGATGAGGACATTCTGATGCCCCCGGATCCAATTGCACGAGGCAAGGTGCAGCATGAGCTGACGACTCAGGCCGCGGCTGGTGCGATAGTCGAGGTCTTCCATGCATGCGTCGAGGCGGAGTTTTGCACGCCGCAGCCGTGACTGCATGCGTGCGTTCTCGCGAACGGTGCTTTAGCGGTCAAGCAGAAGACCCAACCGCTCCATGAAGCTCAGCTGGTCGGCCTCCGGCATGGCCAACTGCTCCCGCAGCGCTTTCGCCATGCCGTGGAAGCGAAGGTGTTCGAGTTTGTCGAGTGTGGGATGTGGTAGCATACGATTCAGGGGTTGAAGTGTATAGAAGTTTAAGAGGACTCGCCGTAGTACGACGGGCCGCGAATGTAGTCATGGTGTATGGTCTCGGATTCCTGCTCTTCGGTGTGTTCCAGATCGCGCCTACTCTTGAGAATGTTGACAATGCCGCGATAGCTGGTACTGCCAAACTCCAGCAGCATGCCGCACGCCACATTCACCCGGTCTGGCCGGTCTGGACCGTACTTGTCGCACAGACGGACGATACCGTAAATGCGACAGCATCCTTGTTCTGGAATGGGCCGTGACTCCAGGATCTTATCAGCCATTTGCGTCGCATGGGGACCAATATGACGGACTTTGCGGGTTACTGATTTGCGTTGTCGGCAGTGTAAATATCCTTTGGACATGTGTTCAGACGTTGTGCAGAATTGGGATTGTCGGTAGGATCGCATGTGTGAACATATACGTTTCCCCTTGATGTAGACTTCCACAGTCTGGGGACTAATGCAAACATCTACGCTTTGGCGTGCATACTGGTGGGGCACGGAGTAGTAGTTCTGTTCCACCTCAATGTGGGTATCCATGTTGAGGCGGGCCTTCTTCCATAGCCGGTAGACGTAGGGTTGTGCGGGCAACGGGCGCATCGCAGGCAGGTCCAGTTCCTCAAACTGGCTGCACCTGCTTTGCGGACGCTTCTGGAAGGGCGCATCATTGAGCTTCTCCAGCAACGGTGCTATGGAGGCATTCAGCTCCGCTATACTGAAGTGCTTCAGATCACGCACGGGCGCCAGAATACGTCGCTCTACTGTCAATACGGCAAGCTCTGCAATAGACTTGTCTCGCGGTTTTCTGGAGCGTGCAGGGAAGATTCCTATCCCGTAATGCTCGGTAAGCTCCTGATAGGACGGGTTAATGTCTGGAGCATACCGACGTGCCTTGGTATCAGCCCGCACCTACAATAACCTGGGCCTTGAATTCGTGACCGGTATGCTTGCAATAATAGGGCATGGTTTGGCCGGCATAGTCCACAAATACCTTCTCGCCCGCCTTATGCTCAAAGCGCATCACTACATCCTTTCTGCCGATGCATTGACGGTATAAATGGCAGAACCGGCTATAGCTGTACCCACCGGGATTCGCTTCCCGGTACTCCTCATGCAACAGCCGCAAGGTGACTCCGTTACGGGCCAACTGCCGCTTTATCTCTTCCCAATCCGGATCCCGTTGACGCACCACAGGACCATCAGGCGCAGGAAATAACCGCGCCTCAAGGTCCGCATCCGACACGCCGTCCGGCAGCGGCCAACTCAGTCCGACTTCCTTCGCACGGCGCAAATACTTGCCCACCGTGTGGTCAGAAATACGCAGGCTACGTACTATACTGCGGTTGCTACACTGAAGCTCATGATGGAGACGTAGTATGTCTCGCATTTTTCGCATGGAGATTTGTTCTCGGGGCATAGTGCTCTCTTATGGTGAAAAAGAGCAGCTTTAATCCCACCGTGACGTAAAGCTCCAGCACCAACCATACGACCCTGTGTCCGTCGAAATCTATCCGAACAGGATACAGTAACCTTCCCGGAAAACGCAACAGAATTCACCCAATTAAGGGTGCGCACTTTCACAGGAATCACTGCGCACTTTCCGTAGGAATATTCAAACCGGCAGCGCGAGATCTTATTATCAGAGGCCGGAGGCAGGATGATGCGGAAGTTGCACGGCCGGGCCATTTCTTGCCGAGCGGAATAGTCTGCGGTCAGGAACGGCCATGCGAGGGTTCCTATCTAGTTCCCGAAAGAGCGGTACGCTCGTACGATTCCCTTGGGTGACCGGGGATTGGCGCCGGCGTGATGGTCAGCGACTATGCGGAATATTGGGCCATTTGCCGGTATGCTTCCCGAAACTGGGAGGCCACGGGCTACCGCTGCCGACCATCGTATCAGCGGTTCGGTGGGACCTGTCAGATCTGCGGGAACGGTGTTGATCTATCGCCGAGGCGGTATAGTTGTCTCGTCAGATACTGCCCTGCGCATCGCACGGCGGACCCGCGCCACCAACTGCCGGTCTTCTTCCGTGAGGTAACTGACCGAGAGCACGATCTCGGGCGAAATATTGATCCTGGTCCAGGTTTTCATTGATCGGGTCGGATCCTGCCGCCTGAGGATGGCTACCTCCTGAAGTCGCAAAAGCAGTGTCACCAGATCGACCTCGTCCACCGGGGACATGGCGTGAAGTAGCTCCGCATGGTCCGCTTCCCGGCGCGGAGATGCCTGCGGCGCCGGCATGGAATAGTCCATTGGATTCGCAAACTCCCTGGCCAACTCCTTGGGACCCGCTCTCGGGTTTTTCCTTTCCAGCCCCATTCGATCAACCCGCTCGTGCAATGCCGCCCTCCGTTTCCCGGAATGTCGGAGGGCGGTCAGCGCAGGCAAGACCGAGTCATCCGTGACCGCCAGCTGCCTGTCCGCAACCCGTGCAACCAGCGCAGGGGACACCTGCTTGAAGAACTGCCGAAAATCGCTAAGTAACAGCGCGGGCATTTTTCCCTCGTCTGCGGCATCACGCAGGCGCCGAATGAAGAGCAAACGGTCCCTTACCAGCTTCGGATAGCGCGTCCCCGGACCGCGCCGGCCGACCCGCGGAAGTAATCCCTCCTGTACATAGTAGGCTATCGTCCGCCGGTCGAAGCCGGTCTCCTTCTTCAGATCCGCGACCGTATAGCTTGGCGCCGATGTATCCATATTTTGTCGTGCACTAGTAACTAGTGTTGACTTACTGTCAAATAATCGTTATGTTTATTACTGATTACTACTGCCAACATAACAAACATTACAGGAGGCGTCAAATTGGACCATATCAAGACTACCGAGTCCAGCGGAGCAGAGGGCCACCTTCGGGCCGCGATCACTAGCTTGAAGCTCGGAGAACCGGCCCCTCACCGGGATCTGACCATTTTTCCTCTTACTACCGGTCTGACTAGCTCACTGCGCTATTTGCTCTTGGAGCAGGGCCTTCATCGGGGGCTCGTCACCGTCCGCGAAGTATCGGAAGGTGGAAGCGTTCCCGAACTCGTCGTTGAGAACCGGGCGACTCGCCCGGTTCTGATCGTTGATGGGGAAGAGCTTGTCGGAGCCAAGCAGAACCGCGTCGCTAACCTAACCATGCTGATCCCGGCCAAGGGCACCACGATCATCCCTGTGTCGTGTGTTGAGGCGGGCCGGTGGTCGTACAGCGACCCCGACTTCGGGGTGACGGACCGCGTCCAGAATGCGCGTGGTCGGGCGGAGAAGCTCGGTAGTGTTCGGCAGGCCATCCGGGACAGAGGTAGCCGCCATTCAGACCAGATGCAGGTGTGGAATTCGATTGACGAGGAAGCCGCGGTGCTCCGTGCTTCGTCACCCACACGTGCAATGAGCGCAATGTTCGAGCACCATAAGGAGACGCTGGACGACTATGTTGATATCGTGGAAGCCGTTCCCGACCAAGTGGGCGCTGTCTTCATCGCGGATGGCCGTCGCTGTGGACTTGACCTTTTCGACCAGCCGGTCACCTTCGCGGCCTTTCTGCCCAAGCTCGTGCGCAGCTACGCGATTGATGCGCTCGGAGGTAGGAGGCGGGAGAGCGACAGTTCAGTTGATGGGGATGCACACGCATTCATCCAGCGGATCCTCGCTGGAACCACCGACGACCACCCGGCGGTCGGGCTTGGCCGGGATGTGGGAGTGGTCGGCGATGGGGTGGTGGCCGGCGCGCTCGTCGCCGAGGATACGGTCGTCCACCTCACTGCCTTCGCGGATGCGGATCGCCGGCCTTTGAGAGGCGAGTCGGACCCGTCATACTCAGGCTACAGACAGAGACTGGATGCTATGATGGCACGCCGGTCTGACAGGTTCAGATCCGGAAGGTGACCGTTTCGAAACAGAAAGTTCCAACTAGGATCATACTCTACGCGAAGCGTGCTCGGTCACTCGCGGCGATATCGGAGCGTATCAATGGGGAGTTATATGGCTGAGTGCCACGCGTTTTCGCAGGAATTACTTTCTGTGCTTTGGTGGTGCGGACAGGATGGCTTTCGCCAGTATTTCATAATCGGCTCCCGCTTTTCACGAATAAGATTGCAATTATTTCAAATAACTCAACACGTGGGTACGCATGCTATATAATTTCCATCTATTAGGGAGTTATATACCACAGTGCCATGCCCGAAACGGATAGTGCATACCGCAATATCACATACAGGCTGTTGCCCGGAAGTCGGAGTAACGCCAAGCACCTTGCTGAATTAGCGGGTGCGTGTAGGTTTGTGTGGAATGCCATCCTCGCAGAGCAGAGCGAGGCGTACAAGAAAGCGAAAGAGGCTGGAGAGAAGCCGCCCTCGGTAAGCTTCTTCTCGCTGGGGAAGCGGTTTACGGCGCTGCGCCGCACGGTCGAGTGGCTACCTGAATACTCCTTGGGTGTCGTTAGATACACATTGTCGTTAGATACACATTGAAATATCAGGCGGATGCATGGAAGGCATTCTTCAAGGAGGGTAAGAGAAGACCGAGATTCCATTCCAGACGTGGTAGTACGCCTTCGTTCACGATCCCGGATAACGTAAGGGTTCGGGATGGCAAGCTGTATATCCCGAAAGTGGGATATACGGCGCTCCGCAGGCGGGGAGGCAACCCGTACCCTGATGGTATACCCGTCAAAGCCACTGTAAAGAAGAACGCCGGCAAAGGGTATGCTGTCATCTGCTACAAGATGGAGGCACCTGTAATAGAGGATACCGGCGGTGCTGTAGGCATTGACCGTAATTGCGGGCAAGTCGCTATGGTCTTCACAGAGGGCGATACAAGCATTATCAGACAACCGGATACGAAGCGTCTTGATGCCAAGTTGAAGCGGCATCAGCGAAGACTGGCGAGACAGAAGAAAGGCTCCAACCGTCGTAACAGGCGGAAGCATAGAATCGCCCGCATACAGCGCAAGCGTGCTAACGTCCTCAAGAATGCGAACCACCAGGTAAGTCGCAGTATTGCCAATTGCTCCTCAACGGTGATACTGGAGGACCTGAAGATCAAAGCGATGACACGTTCAGCTAAGGGGACGATGGAGAGCTTTGGCACAAACGTCAGACAGAAGTCTGGCCTCAACCGTGGGATACTGCGAACAGGTTGGGGCCAGCTGGATCAGATGCTGGGCTATAAGTGCCGCAAGGTGATAAAGGTTACCGCTGCCTATACCAGTCAGCGGTGTTCTGTGTGTGGGCACACAGAAGCGAGTAACCGTAAGACATGGAGCAAATTCACGTGTATGTCCTGTGGACATGCGGATCATGCAGACCTGAATGCGGCAGCAAACATACTGGCCTCCGGGATTGGGGCTTCTGCACGGCGAGGGGCGTTCGGGTTACCCTCCCCTATGACCCGTGAAATTGATACTAGTGCCTCACTGTGTACAGTTGGTTACTCACCTATATAATTCCCTATCAATGTCATTAAACACCGAGGCGTCGACAATCGGGTTTGCCGGGACGCTCTCCATAGCTCGGAGCAGCTACATGCGCTGTGGGGCGCGGGCCTACTGAGCTACAGAGAACGCTCGCAAACAGAGTACGCTCGCAAGCTAAGTGTCTTGCAGTCAGGACAGAGCCCTGCATGGGCGTTGGTGATGTCTGCTTCGAGCTGACATCGGGGCGCGGCCTATCGCAGCCTGGTTGTTACGGATGGATGCGCGGACCTGTCCTCTCGGGAAGTGCAAGTCCGCGTAAGCATCCATTTGCACTTCCCGACTATGTGCCTGCCGAATAATCGGTGGCGTAAGCCCTTTGTTCTTCAGAGAGCGTATCAATGGCTAAGCCCATTGTAGACAGCTTCAGGCTAGCAATATGGTGGTCAATATCACGAGGAAGGTCAACCACCATATTCGGGAGACCGTTGCCGTTTTCATATTCCCTGACTAGGTGAAGATGGGCAAAGAACTGGTTCGCGAAGCTCATGTCCATGACTTCGGAGGGGTGCCCTTCCGCCGCCGCCAAGTTGACTAGGCGTCCATCAGCCAGCACATAAATCTTCTTGCCCCCGCTCAGTGTGTACTCCCGGTTGTTGGGGCGGATCACGCGGTCCTTGCGGGAGATCGCGGCCAACTCGGTCAGAGACAGTTCTACATCGTAGTGTCCTGTGTTGCATACGATGGCCCCGTCCTTCATGGATTCAAAATGATGACCGCAAATGACATCCTTCATACCGGTGGCGGTGACGAAGACATCGCCAATCCCGGCCGCATCGTCCATCGGCATGACGCGCATGCCCTCCAGGGTAGCCTTTAAAGCTGCAGTCGGGTTTATCTCTGTGACGATCACATGGGCGCCTAGTCCCATGGCGCGCATGGCAACCCCTCTACCGCAGTGTCCATAGCCTGCCACGACTACATTCTTGCCTGCGATAAGGACACTGGTAGCACGAAGGATCCCATCCAGCGTGCTCTGGCCGGTGCCATACACGTTGTCAAAGTCCCACTTCGTTTCAGCGTCGTTAACTGCAAGCACAGGGTATAGCAGCTTGCCATCTGCTGCCATGGCCCGCAAGCGCTGAACGCCCGTCGTAGTCTCTTCGCTACCACCGATTATATGATCTGCCAGATGAGGGAATCGCTGGTGAACCGTAAAAATCAGATCAGCGCCATCATCCAACGTGAGGTGTGGCGGCGTATCAATGGTGCGATCAATGCTCCAATAGAAGTCCTCTACGCTCTGACCATACCATGCATAGATTTCGATGCCGGCAGTCGCGAGCGCTGCTGCTACCTCGTCGTTCGTGGATAAGGGATTGCAACCGCTCCATGCCACTTCCGCACCGCAGGCGGCAAAGGTCTCCACGAGCACCGCAGTCTCTTTGGTTACATGGAGGCAACCGGTAATCTTGTAGCCCGTGAAAGGTTTGGTATCGGTGTACTGCTCCCGCAGTTGCGCAAGGACCGGCATGCGGCTTTCTGCCCACTCAATTTGCATCCTGCCAGCATCCGCAAGACTAAGGTCCTTGACCTTGTATGATCCTTGACGAAAATCCATGGTAGCCTCGTTTTCAGGTGCGCCGTGGTACCCGTTGTCGGAGGCTACGTTTCTGTACTACCGTCCGATTACCATCGGCTCCAGCAATTGCCGGCCTCCGGTCGTAAGCCGCACAAAATACAGGCCGGCGGCAAGGCTTTGCCGCTTAAAGTGCAAGGTGTGTGATCCGGCTGCATGGGCCCTGTCGGCCAGAATCTGTACACGCTGGCCGAGAACGTTATAAACTTCCACCCGGACGGGTGCAGCCTCCTCCAGCGTAAACTGTACTGCGGTATGGTCCGCGAACGGATCAGGAAAATTAGGGTGCAGGGCGAGTTCCCGGGATACATCAAGGGATGGATCAAGGGTTGAGGATTCGACGATGGCATCGCGGACTAGCCAATAGTCATCCAGCGTAGCGCCTCGGCTTACACCGAAGTCCAGCCTCAGCCACACCTGGCCCCCGGCAAACTGTCCCAGATCGAACCGACTCTTCGTGTCGCTGTGTTGCGTTCCCTGCCACATGGGCTCCCGTTCCAGAGGATGCCCGGCGGGAGCTTCAGCGGTGTATTCTTCCCGCGGGCGCAGCAGCTGCCAGCGGGAAGCCGAAGTGCTACGCACCTTCACGTTGCCTCCTGTTGCAGATGTTAGTTGGTAGGATTGGGTGAGCACAAACGTGGAATAGGCGGCATTTTCCGGGATGTCCACAGGGCCCAAGATCAAACCGGACGCGCCGGGTTGCTCGGTAGGCGTCGCAGAGAACTGGTTGGATGCCCCCTGCCAATGGCCCGTCTGGACGGCAGTCGCCAGCAGGGATGTAGCTTCGACCAGGTGGGATTCCAGGACGTATGGCGATTCCCCGTCAGGAGGATATATCACCAGATTATTGTCGTAGTCCGCCAGGTGGTATCGGTACAGGATTATATCACCGCGAGCCATAGGTCTGGGGAGCGGCAACGCAGCGGAGAATTCGGTAAGGCTATGAACAGTCATCTCCAGTGGCAGCGTGCCCTCGGTCGTCTCTCCCCGGAATCCCTGATACTGGTAGCTTACAGTCGCATGCCTAATACCCGTGTCGTCCCGTGCTCGGACCACGAAGGGAGGCGGAGGATTGCCCGCGCTCGCAATCACCAGCGCATCCGGCAAGCCAGATGCCTCCGGTGGAGTATTATCGGGTCGCTGCTGAACCAGGACGCGTACATCGTCAATGGCCCATCCGGTGTAGCCATGCCGTGTGGGGCCGTCATTACCGGTGTCTGTGCCGAATTCAAAGCGAAAGCGCGTATCATCACCACCGGAAAACGGCATCCGAACTCGGCGCCACCCGTAGCTGTAGCCCCCGTATACGGGTTCGTTCACCATCGGATTGCCACGGGTGGGGCTCACGATAGCGTCATAATCTTCCTGCGGCACTAGGGGTCGCCATGAAACGCCGCCATCAAAGGAGATCTTTACATTGCCACCATCGCGGGCCCTATCTAGGGAACCAGGTTCCAGTTCAAAATCGTACCAGTGCCAGAATTCCAGCCACAACAGGTTGTACTTGCTGAAGTTGCCAGCATGCCAGTCCAGCGGTCGGCGCCCCGGTGTGTCTGGATATGGGCCGGCCGGATTTGTGACCCATGTTCCGACACCGGAGTGTGCGGTCCTAAGACCATACACGGGGGTCTCTCGAACCCATCCATCGCCGGGAATCATGTGGCGACCACGCTCAAAGTCAATGGATAGCAACGCTCCTCCTATCCCAATATCAATGTCAAGCGGCGGCTGATCTTCTTCGGGAAATGTTGCCGTGCGAAGAGGCGGCGCGGCAGCCTCGGCATAGATACGGTAATACAATTTCGTTTCCGGTGCCAAAATGTCGGTCGGGAAGTATCCTGCGAAAGCAGATCCTTCAGCACTCAGCTCGAACCTGCCCGGAGTCCGGGATTCCCCTGCTTCAAAGAGAACCCATACGCCTCCCACATCATTCGAAGGGGTTACATTTGCCCGCACCTCCGGGGGACCGTCCTCAATGGATACGAACAGGGGGCCTTGGTGAGTGATCACGGGGATCCCGCCCTCGATTATTTCGAGCAGAAATTCTGATTCTGGTGCACCCAAAGGTAGAAAAGAGGCGCGCCCCAGGTCGTCCACCACATCAAAGTAGTAAAACAGTCGCGCCGAGTTCGGTATGAGGGGCAGCGTTATGGCCCAAATATCTGCGCCAATCTGGTTGAGCTCCACGGACCGAAGCGGGGAATTGTCAAAACGATACGAGACTCTTGCGACTCTAATGGCAGAACCCGACGCAGTGGCAGTAAGACGAAGCTCCAATTGCGTAGCATCGGGGTCATCAAGGGTCGGTTGGGTGTGCGCCAGCACCGGGCTGGCCCTGCTCGGATCAATAAGGTTCCTGGTCAAGAATATTTCCGACAACACCGGAACATGCTGCCCCTCGAACAATGCCTCGTCAGCCTTAATCACGGCTTCCGCGGCATCCGGCATTTTAAACGGTGCGGACAGGTACAGCTGCGAATACACGGCGAGGCGGTCAGTGACGTCTTTCCCGACGGCCGTGTATATATCCATCGCCGCAGTGGCCCAGAACAGCCCGTCGTGGTACCAGAAAACGGGCGGACATCCGCCCGTGTGACATCGGGTAACCTCTCCGTACCTGCCGTAGATACTAAGATGCCGGCCAGGCCAGAACTCGCCGGCATCCCAAGTCATCACATGCCGCCAGTCGTGCGGGGGAACAATATCCTGATCCATGAGGCCGCGCGTATAACTGGTCGCCCAATAGTCGGACCAACCCTCATGGAATGCACGCACCTCCGAGTCTGAGCCAAGCGTAGGCGCATGCGTTTCCAACAACGCGTGTCCCAACTCATGGATGATTACCTCAGCGTCTTCCGCGTCATCCACTCCCCCGTCCCCGAACCTCAAAGCAAATTCAGCAGGAAAAAATGCGGAATTGTCCGCATTTCCGAAGCCGTGCGGCTCGGCTCTCAGGACGCGCCCGGGCTCCGGCATTCCCAACTCCATCAATTTTATGTATCGGTAGCTGGCGTCAATGTGGTAATAGACCATCACCGCTTCGAACGCGTCGTTCGAACGCGTATATCTGAACCCGTGCGGGTCTGCTTCTGCCGGCGGCACAAAGCCACCGGAGCCTCGAATGACGACATGGGGCCCCTCCAGGCGGTACAGACCGTCTGCTCCTTGCGTGATATCCCGTAGCACCACCTCTTGGCGCTCTGCGTTCAGCTCCTGATTGTCTGCGTCTTCCAAATCGCGGTACGGTCCTGAATACGTCGTGCCTGCCGATGTGATGGGATCCGGGTCAAACACCAAGCCGCTACCGTCCACGCTGTGACGTCGGAGCAAACGGTCCAGGATTAATATGGGCGCACCGGTCTCGGCACCGATCAACACATCCCATTCGCCTGTCCCGGTACCGACTATAAGGCTCCAAGCCAGGAGTGGCTCGTTGCTCGGGTATACGATAAGTTCGGCATGCAGCACTTCGCCGGCAGCAAGGAGTTCTATGGCCTGGCGAGTCGCGTTCTCTCTGCTGATGCGTGGACGATGGCTGAAAGGGGCGGTCCGATCCAAGCCCGTGGCGAAGCCGCTAATGATCATGACAGGTTTTCCTGCTGCGTCAAGGCTGACCTTGACAAACCGGTTGTAGACCGGGATCCCGTCAATTAATTGACGGTACGTGAGGTGCGTGCTATAGCGGGCAGCGTGTTCGTTATCAAGACGCAGCACATCGGTGGATGACCATCCAAACAGTTCCTTTTCCGCCTCCAGGTACGCTCTTGCGGTCGCATCGGCGGACGCGAGGACCGGCGTGTCAGGTGCAACATGGTATACGGCCCGATAGACCCCGCTTTCGATGTCCACGCGGCCCGTGGGGACGGCACGTGTTTCCATCCGGGAGGCAGGATCAGACGCTACCACATACGACCGCGCAGCTTGTGGCAATGATTGGGCACCGTACAATTGCTCACGCTGCGCCTGCGCGGGGTGAAGCAATAACAGTAGCGTGGCGACAAACCCGCAGGACCGCATATGAGGAATTGATAAGGAATTAGCCAGCCATAACTGCAGGCATGTAAGCGGAGGCCAGTTCTACCAACCGTTCGACGGCGTCAAGCTTTTCCCAAGGGAACAGGTCGCGCCCGAAGTGTCCGTAGCAGGCCGTTCCTCCGAAGATAGGATTACGAAGGTTTAATTGCTTTATTATGGCCGAAGGGCTGAGTTCAAATGCTTCCCCCACGACCTTTACCAGGTCAGCGTCGTCCAGGGTACCTGTACCGCCCGTGTCAACATGAATGGATACCGGATCCTGGACCCCGATGGCGTAGGCAAGCTGTACCTCTACGCTGTCGGCCAGCCCGGCAGCAACAATATTTTTTGCTACATGGCGCGCAGCATACGCTGCAGAGCGGTCCACCTTCGTGGCATCTTTGCCGCTGAAAGCACCGCCCCCGTGCGCCCCTCTACCGCCGTAGGTATCTACGATGATCTTGCGGCCGGTCAATCCTGCGTCGGCATG
Source organism: Rhodothermales bacterium (assembly GCA_963663495.1). Lineage (GTDB taxonomy): Bacteria > Bacteroidota > Rhodothermia > Rhodothermales > Bin80. The sequence goes on along the minus strand of OY760427.1, from coordinate 5,054,305 downwards.
CGGCCCTCCCTCGACAAACCTGCCGGAGGGATTCACGAGCAACCGGAAATCATGCGTCCGCATGATGGCCGGGAAGACCCGGGGCAGGAGAATCGTTTCTATGTCGTGCAGGATGTCCTTAAGCTGCACGCTTGCCTCATGCTGCGTCGAAATGACGACCGTGTGCACCATCGGACGGTCGTCACCGTAGCGGATCGTTACCTGACTCTTGGCATCGGGACGCAGGTACGGCATGAGATCCGTGTCCTTCCGGATGCTGGCAAGCTCCCATACGAGTCGATGCGCCAGCGTGATAGGCAGCGGCATCAGCTCGGGCGTTTCTCGGCAGGCGTAGCCGAACATCATTCCCTGATCACCGGCGCCGAGCCCGACACCCCGGACGAGGTCAGGACTCTGGTCGTGTATGCGGCAGTCGATTTCGCAGGTGTCGGCGCTGAAGTTCTCTCGCGGGTTGGTGTAGCCGATGCGGTGAATCACTTCGCGCGTTACACCGGCATAGTTAACCTTCGCATGGGACCGTACCTCACCGGCGAGCACTACAAGGTTAGAGGTTACCAGCGTCTCCACTGCCACCCTGCTCTCGGGATCCATCGCCAGGTGTGCGTCAAGGATTGCGTCCGATATCTGGTCCGCTACCTTGTCGGGATGTCCTTCAGATACGGACTCGGAAGTAAAAAAGTAGGCCATCCTGCAGAATTGTCAATGCGGCCAGCCTTCAACGCCATGTTGAGCATCAGGTTCGAATGCTTTGGATCCGCGCAAGTACTGTGGAGTTAGAGCGCGGCAGCTTGGAAAGCGCCGTGCAGGCGCGATCCGGCGTACTCTCAGTTCTTGTTTAACAAACACCGGAAACATCCAGATGGAAGACATTAGGAGTAGAATAAAGGCAATAATTGCTGACAAACTTGGGGTAGAAGAATCGGACATTGTTTCTGAGGCATCCTTTACCAACGATCTGGGTGCGGATTCGCTTGATACGGTAGAGCTGATAATGGAGTTTGAGAAGGTGTTTGATCTGACAATACCGGATGAAGACGCAGAGAAGATGGCGACCGTAGGCGATGCTATCGCTTATCTGTCGGAGAAGTCGGCCTAGACTGGGTATTCCCGGCGTTTTTAGTCTGCTCCCATGGTAGCTGCTCCGCGCAGGGTTGTTGTGACCGGGATGGGGGCCCTCACGCCGCTGGGGGGCTCGGCCGAAGAGTTTTGGGCCGCCATGATGCGCGGGGAAAGCGGCGCGGCACCCATTCAGGCGTTTGACGCGTCTGGCTGTGCCACGCAGTTCGCGTGCGAGCTCAAGGGCTTTGAGCCGCTGGAGTTTCTTGGACGCAAGGAAGTGCGACGCCTGGACCCGTTTGCTCAGTACGGTATCGCGGCAGCCGATCAGGCGATACAGGATGCCGGACTGGATACGGAAAACATGCCGCAAGGCATAAAAGACCGCGTGGCCGTCATCATTGGAAGCGGCATTGGAGGCATTCAGATCTTCCAGGAACAGTCCAGGATTTACCACGAGCACGGGATGCGACGCATGTCGCCGTTCTTTATTCCGATGCTGATACCGGACATTGTGAGTGGTCATGTGTCCATACGGCACGGGTTTCGCGGGCCCAACTACAGCGTTACATCGGCCTGCGCCACGGGGAATAACGCGATCAGTGATGTTTACCTGCTGATACAGCGGGGAGCGATAGATATGGGGCTCTGCGGTGGTACGGAGGCCGCGGTGTCGGAGATGGGCATGGGAGGTTTCAATGCCCTGAAAGCGCTCTCTAAACGCAATGATGATCCTGCACGGGCAAGCCGCCCCTTTGATCGGACACGAGACGGATTTGTAATGGGTGAGGGGGCAGGCGTGCTGGTGCTTGAAGCCCTTGAGCATGCCCTGGCACGCGGCGCCCGTATCTATGCGGAGATGATTGGCATCGGCATGAGCGCCGATGCCAATCATATCACTGCTCCCGATCCGGAAGGTAGTGGTGCGGCGTTGGCAATGACGAACCTGCTGAAGGACGCCGGGCTGGAACCGGAGCAGGTAGACTATCTTAATATGCATGGCACATCCACCCCGCTGGGTGATGTGGCAGAGACCAAGGCGGTAAAGCGTGTATTCGGGGCGCATGCCTACGCAATGAGCCTTTCGTCCACCAAGAGTATGACGGGCCATCTTCTGGGGGCAGCAGGAGCTGTAGAATGCATTGCCTCTATCCTGGCGATCGGGCGAGACCGCGTACCACCTACTATCAATTTTGAGCACGAGGATGCGGACTGTGACTTGGATTACACCTTCGGCGAGCCCAGATCACGCCCTGTGGGCGTGGCCATCTCAAACGCTTTCGGATTCGGAGGGCACAACACATCGTTGGCCTTCAGCAAGTACGCATCGTGAGACACGAGTGCTCCTCCTGTGGCTCGTACTTCTGCTACCTGCAAGTTGGCACCTGTCGCTTGCGCAGGACCATATTGAACACCCTGATACGGTACGCTTTTCCGTTACAGAGGGCACATGGATAAATCTTGATGTCAGCCCCGACGGCGACAGTCTTGTGTTTGATCTTCTGGGGGACCTGTATGTCCTGCCAATGTCAGGCGGACAGGCACGGAGGCTGACGCATGGTACCGCCTTTGATGTCCAGCCGCGGTACAGCCCCGATGGACGCCATATCGCGTTTACGAGCGACCGTGGTGGGGGAGATAACCTATGGATCATGCCTGCTGGAGGCGGCGACGCCTGGCAGGTCACAGACGAATCGTTCCGGCTGGTCAACGGGCCTGCATGGACGCCGGACGGGGAATATCTGCTGGGACGCAAGCACTTCACCAGCACCCGGTCGCTCGGCGCTGGCGAGGTATGGATGTACCACCGCACGGGTGGAGCCGGGCTGCAACTGACCAAGCGCAAGAACGATCAGCAGGATCAGGGCAATGACATTGCTGTCAGCCCGGATGGACGGTACGTATACTTTGGCGAGGATGTCAGCGGAGGATCCACGTTCCGGTACAACAAAGATCCCCATGGCCAGATATATGCCATACGGAGGTTGGACCGTACGACAGGTGACATCATCAACCTTATCGGAGGTCCTGGCGGTGCGGTACGGGCGCAACCTTCGCCCGACGGACGGCATATCGCCTTTGTTCGCAGGGTGCGATCCCACAGCGTACTGTATTTGTATGATATGGCGTCCGGGGCGCAGCGACCACTGGTTGCGGATCTGAGCCGCGATCAGCAGGAATCCTGGGCTATATTTGGTGTGTATCCCGGATTCGATTGGACGCCCGATGGCTCGCATATTGTCCTTTGGGCTAACGGCAGGATCTGGAGCGTGAACGTGAGTAGCGGTCAGAAGCAAGAGATCGCGTTTTCAGTTGATGTCGAGCAGGCGGTGGCAGAAACGGTGAGATCCGAGCGTTCTGCCTGGAATGATTCGGTGGATGTACGGATGATCCGGCAGATTGCCACCTCTCCGGATGGCAAAACGGTCATCTTTCAGGCGCTTGGTCGACTTTGGAAGACCGGTGCCAGCGGAGGGGCGGTTACGAGACTTACGAACAGCGCGTGGTTCGAGCACGAGCCGGACTTCAGTCCAGACGGAAGCCATGTGGTATACACCACATGGAGTGACGATGTGTTTGGCTCTGTCCGCGAGCTGGAATTGGCTACGGGTCGCTCACGCGTCCTTACGGCCCGTCCGGGGTATTATCACACGCCGCGTTACAGCCGCCCCGCCGGCGATCGGATCGTTTACCGCAGAGCGGGAGGAAACAGTCTCTTGGGGACGCTTCACGGCACAGAGCAGGGCATATACATTGTGGATCGAAGTAGTGGCACGGAGACGCTGCTGGTTACCACCGGATCAGACCCGCGCTTTGATGCGACAGGGGAGCGCATATACTTTCTTGCCGGCGGCGGTCTGCAGAAGACTTATCGCAGTATCGGTATAAACGGTGGAAAGGAGCGGGAGCACTTTGCGCTTAAGTATCCGAATACGGTGATTCCCAGCCCGGATGGGCGATGGGTGGCATTCACGGAGCTGTTCCATGTATACGTAGCTCCCATGCCATCAACAGGCCATGCCACGGCGCTCTCAGCAGATATGAAGTCCCTGCCGGTACGGCGGCTGACAAGAGATGCAGGTATGGATTTGCATTGGTCCGCAGACAGCCAGAGGCTGCACTGGCTGATCGGACCGGAGTACTACACCTATAATGTAGAAAGCCTTTTCACCTTGTCCGACAGCACCGTGGCGGAGGTGAAACCCGACTCCACGGGAACAATGCTCCAGCTGCGCGTCAAGAGTGACAGCCCTGCGGGCGTCGTCGCCTTCACCGGAGCACGTATCGTTACCATGCGGGGTGAGGAGGTCATTGAAGACGGTACACTGGTAGTAGAGGGGAACGTGATCCGGGCACTCGGTGCATCCGCCGACATCACTGCCCCGGAAGGGGCTTATATGGTTGATGCTACAGGCAAGACGATCCTACCCGGCATTATTGATGCGCATGCGCACGCCAACCACTTTGTGAGCGGCCCTGTGCCGCAGCGTAACTGGGGATACTACGCCAACTTGGCCTACGGCGTGACTACGCTGCATGATCCGAGTGCAAATACGGGTACCGTGTTTGCGCTCTCGGAGATGGTAAGGGCGGGAGTGATCACGGGGCCCCGCATCTTTTCTACCGGCACGATACTGTATGGTGCGGACGGCGATTTCAAGGCGGTAGTCAACAACCTGGAGGATGCGCGTTCGCATGTGCGACGCATGAAGGCCGTGGGCGCATTTTCAGTCAAGAGCTACAATCAGCCGCGAAGGGAACAGCGTCAGCAAATTGTTCAGGCGGCGCGGGAGAACAACATGATTGTAGTCCCGGAAGGGGGAGCGACTTTCTTCCACAACATGACCATGATCATTGACGGGCATACCGGCATTGAGCATAACCTGCCGGTAGCACCGCTGTATGAAGATGTCTTGAACCTGTGGGCGGCTACCCGGACCGGTTACACGCCGACACTTGTGGTCAGCTATGGAGGGCTTTCAGGTGAGTACTATTGGTATCAGCATACGGATGTGTGGGATCAGGAGCGGCTCCTGGCCTTTACACCTCGAGGCGTGGTGGACGCTCGGGCTCGTCGGCGCACGATGGCCGAGGACGACGATTTTTTCCACATCACGGTCGCGCAGCAGGCCAGGAAGCTGGTTGAGCAGGGTAACACGGTGCAAGTGGGAGGCCATGGCCAGTTGCAGGGTCTGGCTGCCCACTGGGAGATATGGATGCTGGTGCAAGGAGGAATGACGCCGCACCAGGCACTAGTGAGCGCAACCTTGCACGGCGCAATGTACCTCGGACTGGATCAGAGTATAGGTTCGGTGGAACCCGGGAAGTTGGCGGACCTTATGATCATCGATGGCAACCCGCTGGAGGATATTCGGCAGACAGAGCACGTGTGGCAGGTAATGGTTAACGGGCGGCTGTACGATGCTGCTACTATGAACGAGGTGGGCAACCATCCCGCCGAACGCAAGCCATTCTACTTTGAGCGAGAGGAAGTCAGCGAGGAAACGCTATGGCACCAAGTACCTAAATGAGAGAACCTGGGCGATTGCAACACTCCTCGCGTTGGCAGCGTCCGTACAGCGTAAGCGCGTGACTCTTGATCTTAAAGCGGTAGATTTCAGCGACCATCTCCTGGATGTTCTGGATACGAGGGTCGCAGAAGTCCATGACGGCGTCGCAGTCCAGGCAGATGAGGTGGTCGTGCTGCCAATACCGGTACGCAGGCTCATACTTGGCTTGGCTATTACCGAATTGATGGCGGACTGCAAGCTGGCATTCCAACAGTACGTTTAGCGTGTTGTAGACGGTAGCCCGACTGATGCGCTGCCCACCCTGCTTCAGACGTATATATAACTCGTCCGCATCAATGTGGTCACCACATTCATACAGCGAGTCCAAGACTGCGAAGCGTTCGGTGGTTTGGCGCAGCCCGCGGCCTTTAAGGAAGGTTCTGAAACGCTCGTGGACCTCGCCGCGCTGCTCTGAAGAAAGGGGCTTCATGCACAGGAGGGCGAAGAGATGGTAAGATACATAGGAGGATTGATGGTTTCAAGAATACAATCCTTTGCGGTACCGTGGCATGAGCAGTGGACGAGGGTGCTATTACCGAAGCAAGAACTCCGCCATCGGTGCCGCGCCGCCCGTGCACTGCCGTACAACACGAGTGTTCTGCGACCGGGTCCGGTAAACCCGTTCGCGACATCCGTGCCCACCACACAACGCTTCCGATGGTCAAGATCCGCAGCGTGCGATTCGTTCAGGTGCACCTGCAATGGTCTCACGGTTCCCGGTCTATTGAGGTTACTTGGCTTTTCCGGGGAGTGTTCCGCCCGCGCCGGTCCCGCAGGATCATTCCACGGTCAACTTCGCTTCTCGTTGGAGGCATTGCTAATGGAGCCCGCATTGGAGCAGGAGATGTCAGTGCTGTAAAAGGCGCATTGGATTATTCCAACGGGATGTATCTTAAGCTACTGCAGTAGCTGATGTCCGTGCCATCCTGGATGCACAGCACCGTCCGTTGCGTACGCATCCGCTCTATCGTGCGATCACGATGCGGCTGCAAAATCTTCTCCGGCGTGATCTCGTTCTCGGCGGCTTTCTCCAAAAAACGGTAGTATCCCCGCCCGATCAGCGTCCAGATTGGCCGTGATCAATTCTCCTGGAGTACGCGAAAGCATGTTTACGCTATGTACCAACCGGTCCGAACGGCGTTTGTCCCCCAACGGCGCTCCACCAAACTCCTGTTCTGCCCATGTATCACTGGCCAGCCCCGCACCCACCTCCAGCTCGGGATACGCCTCCACAACCGGCACTCCAAGCTCCTGCCTCCAATCACCACCCAGATCATACACGAAAACCGCCTTCTTTTCTTTGGTGCATGCATTACCAGGAGCATGACGCCCACGCCCCTTGGTTTTTCCCACACACTGAAACCCCGCAGCCCGAAAACACGTGCCGCGATGTTCGGGGCCCACAAAGGTCTCTATCACCCACGGCACATACCCGTAACGGTTCTCAAAATCCTCTGGAAAACGACGCAATACCTTCCCCAGTGTATGGCTGGCAAGGTTCCTGATCCGCACCATGGAGCGAATCAGGAACCGATTCAAACCCACGACATGGTCCCGGTAGTCCTCACTCTGTCGCGCGCCTTCAGATACAGCGCCGCAGCCGCAAAGCCTATCGCTCCGATGTAGCCATGCTCGCTCCCGACAAGATAGCGCAACTGCCGTCCGGCAAACCGTGGCGCACACAACGGATGCTCGGCCTCCACAAGTGTATTCCAGATCGCACGCTGTCCGGCATCTTCTACCAATTCCAACTCCAGGCCGCGCACATCCTTGAGCAATGTCGGCACTCCAACAGGCGCAGGTACTGGTTCGTCCAACAAACGAGGCACAGAGCCTCGGACCACGCGCTTCGGTGCAGGCAAGGACAGCGCGCCCTCGGCTTCGAGTGTCTTGAGCGCCTGCAAACAACTGCTGTGCTGCACACGCCCTAAGGCATCATAAAAGCCAAACGCTTCACTCACACGGCGACTTATCGCTGTGCGACCATCGTCAGGATGCTGCTCCATGACCTCTGTCAACTCACATGGAGCGGCACGCAGTGTCTTCAGAATCTGATGTTGAACCACCATGCCGCCAATCTAAGCGGCATGAATTACAAAGTTAAGTAGGGGTATCGGTTGAACGGTAGGCCAAGCCTGCTACTCTCGACTTCGGGAGACTGTCGGGAATGCTTATCGTGACTTGGCATGTGCAGATAAGTTTATCGTTAATCCCATTGCCGAAGGGACATTCGTGCGTGGGGGGCGGAATGATGAGAATGATTTCAGCTTTCTCGAGCAGCACTTTGGTGATCTTGCATTAGGGAATTATATACGTGAGTGACCAACTGTACACAGTGAGGCACTAGTATCAATTTCACGGGTCATAGGGGTCGGTAACCCGAACGCCCCTCGCCGTGCAGAAGCCCCAATCCCGGAGGCCAGTATGTTTGCAGCCGCATTCAGGTCTGCATGATCCGCATGTCCACAGGACATACACGTGAATGTGCTCTGCGTCTTACGGTTACTCGCTTCTGTGTGCCCACACACAGAACACCGCTGACTGGTATAGGCAGCGGTAACCTTTATCACCTTGCAGCACTTATAGCCCAGCATCTGATCCAGCTGGCCCCAACCTGTTCGCAGTATTCCACGGTTGAGGCCAGACTTCTGTCTGACGTTTGTGCCAAAGCTCTCCATCGTCCCCTTAGCTGAACGTGTCATCGCTTTGATCTTCAGGTCCTCCAGTATCACCGTTGAGGAGCATTTGGCAATACTGCGACTTACCTGGTGGTTCGCATTCTTGAGGATGTTAGCACGCTTGCGCTGTATGCGGGCGATTCTATGCTTCCGCCTGTTACGACGGTTGGAGCCTTTCTTCTGTCTCGCCAGTCTTCGCTGATGCCGCTTCAACTTGGCATCAAGACGCTTGGTATCCGGTTGTCTGATAATGCTTGTATCGCCCTCTGTGGAGACCATAGCGACCTGCCCGCAATTACGGTCAATGCCTACAGCACTGCCGGTATCCTCTATTACAGGTGCCTCAATCTTGTAGCAGATGACAGCATACCATTTGCCGGCGTTCTTCTTTACAGTGGCTTTGACGGGTATACCATCAGGGTACGGGTTGCCTCCCCGCCTGCGGAGCGCCATATATCCCACTTTCGGGATATACAGCTTGCCATCCCGAACCCTTACGTTATCCGGGATCGTGAACGAAGGCGTACTACCACGTCTGGAATGGAATCTCGGTCTTCTCTTACCCTCCTTGAAGAATGCCTTCCATGCATCCGCCTGATATTTCAATGTGTATCTAACGACACCAAAGGAGTATTCAGGTAGCCACTCGACCGTACGGCGCAGTGCCGTGAACCGCTTCCCCAGCGAGAAGAAGCTTACCGAGGGCGGCTTCTCTCCAGCCTCTTTCGCTTTCTTGTAGGCCTCGCTCTGCTCTGCGAGGATGGCATTCCACACAAACCTACACGCACCCGCTAATCCAGCAAGGTGCTTGGCGTTACTCCGACTTCCGGGCAATAGTCTGTATGTGATATTGCGGTATGCACTAACCGTTTCGGGCATGGCACGGTGGTATATAACTCCCTAATATATGGCAATTATATAGCATGAATATCCACATGTTGAGTTATTTGAAACAATTGCAGTTTTTCGTGAAAAGCGGGAACCTATTATGAAAAACTGGCGAAAGCCATCCAGTCTGCACCACCAAAGCACAATAAGTAACTCCTGCGAAAACGCGTGGCATTCAGCCATATAACTCCCTTATGTAACGCTGGGCACGAGCCCCGACTGATTGGCGCCCGTCGTTTTTCAATGAACCTCCCTTATTCATAAGGGAGTTAAGTGGCGGGGAATCGTCGTTTAATATTATGGCGTAATATGTTGACTATACACGGTTTGAATGGGATCCTGTGCGACGCTCAAACGTTCAGAAACCCCAATACCCATTCACCCTGTAAAACACCCGATGCAAGATCCCAAATCCAACCTTCTGTTCGCTTGCCAATTCAATAAATCCGTCAAAGTTGTACGCTCCAAGACCGATAATCTAACATCGGATGCCGGCGTCATTCCTATGCGCCTGCTCATGGTGATCAGCACCTTGGCATGCCGACTCGCTTCCGTGCTTAAGGACAATCGGTCCCAAGCTCGGATTACGCATAGCCTTGAGGAGTTAGTGCGGCAGTACCTGCTGCAACATGTGCAGGGGTGGGGCCGTCAGTCAGATGCGGACAAGCTTCGCAGGGACCCTGCCATGCGCGTGGCCACTTCTTCCAAAAGGGGTATGAGGGCATTACAGGACGATAGGTCCCTGGCATCCCAGCCAACCATGTCTCGCTTCGTGCACATGTTGGCCGGGAAAAAGAATTTCAAGAAGTTGCGCCTTTTTGCAGAGACATTCGCCATGGAGCACCTGCTGCAGCGTGGTGGCGGGAAGCGCCGCCCCGAGGTGGTCTTTGATGTGGACGGTGTACCGGTAGATACGCATGGCAAGCAGCAGGGCAGCAAGTGGAACGGATATTACAAGCGCACCATCTTTCTGCCCCTTATCGCCATATGCGGTGAGTCGGGCGACATGTTGGGGGCGGAATTGCGAGGGGGCACGCAGAATGTGGTGAAGGACTGCTACGGTTTCATTCGACGCATTGGGCTGGCATTGCGTGAACATGTGGCCGACAAGGTCATTGTCCGATTGGACGCAGGCTTCAACAGTGGCGAGTTATGTGATAAGCTGGAGAACGACCGTATCGGCTATGCGTCTGAAAGGAAACGATGTGATTGACGGGCTTGCGGCGCCTCATTTGGAGGGTGATCAGCCGTCGGACGAATGCTACCACGAACTGCGCTACCGTGCAAAGTGCTGGTCCATAGAGCGTCGTGTGGTGCTCGTGGTTGTTCCGGTGCCGGGAGAGCTTTTTCCGCGGCATTTCTATCTGATCACCGATCTGGATGTAGAAGCCTATCCGGCAGAGCAGCTTGTGAATCTGTACAGGAAGAGAGGAAAGGCGGAAAAGCACTTCGGGGAGCTGAATGCGGCTTGCTCCATGGCGCTGTCGTCGGTTCTCCGTCCGAAGACACACTATAAGGGCCGGCCTGTAGTGCGGGTGCCTGATGAGTCGGAACAGGATGCCGAGATCCGAGCCGAGAACGAGGTCCTGCTACAGGTATACCTTCTAACGTATCAGCTCATGCATGTGGGGCGCTGCCTTATGCGGGAGCCTGACGAATCCCAGATAAGTCTGAGCACCTATCGCGAGCGTGTACTCAAGGTGGGGGCCCGCTTCGTACAACACGCGCGCAACATCGTTATCCACATTGCCGCCAGCGCAGATGCTGCATGGGAGCAATTTTGGCGACGTTATTGTCAACTCACATGGATCACGCTTCCCTTGAAGAGCTAGCCAAGTCAAATTTGTGCCTGCGCTCCGACACCGCAGGCGCCCAACGCGGAAAGCGGAAAGAGAAGGTAGGCAGAGGTGTGTCTACCCGACAGATGTCTTCCCAAAATCTCGGTAATGTGACCGCTGTCGTGTCGGGAAAAGGGCCTAAACTGGTGTTTTCAGCCCCTCTCATGGTCGTCCCTACGCGTGAACAACGCACAATCGGTCCTGCAGGTACCGAAACAGCACTTTTAGACCCGAACAGGGTACGACATGAATATTGCAGGATGAAGCACCGTGACCTATTGGAGCGGCCCATTGCGGACGGGCGTTTTCAATTGCGAATCCACGAGAAAGTACTGCCCTTAGATGAGCTGCTTAAGTGTTTTCAGAAGGCACCGGTACACATCGTCGCGGTATTCGACGAAGCTACGACAGCAATGGTTCACCAGCCATGTGGCGCGATTCCGCATCCGATGAGCCCTTTTGCAATCCGACGGCAGATCAATTTGCAGGGCATAACGCGCAAAGTGGAGCTGCTTCCATCCTTGGAGGATTCGGTGTTCCGATCCTTTTACGATGTAGTAGGTAGGGTTGAACAGGCCCGGACTAGCTGGACGCCTCAGGCTTCAGCCGATGTGGATCATATGGCGACACAGATCAATGCGACGCTAACGAGCGCGCCGCCCGCCGCGTATTGGTTTTTCTTTGCCGATCGTGCTCTTCCTGCACCAACTAGGGTCAATGCAGCTCGTATTCTTGAATGTCGGGACGGGCGGCGCCAAACCGTCTGCTATGACGCTACCTACGAGCGCTTGGCCCTCCTATTACGGTCACCGCTTGACGGATTCAATCTTCGGTTCTCTGTACCTCAGATCAGGACTCTTCTTGCGGAGGGCGTTGCTCTCCTTGGTGATGGCTTATTAAGCCTATTCAAAGTCCGTGCTCAGCTGGATCGTCGGCGTGTAAAAGGCTTTGCAGGCATGCTCATTGCCGCGCGTCACCTCCGGGATCGTTATTCCGGTGCGTTGGTCGTGTCGGTAGATACGAAGATTGCACGCCTCTGGCTCGGACTATCCGATAATGGCGAACGTTGTGATCTACTTGGGTTGCGAATGGAGGAGGATGAACTGATCTTGGATGCGATTGAGGTTGAGACCTCTGGGTCGGAAACGGGCGTGCAGCAAGGAGAAATCGAAAAAATGACTCAGCAACTTGCGGCCACGCTGAGTGCTATTCGATCCGGCATAGGGGAAGACGACAGAATTTCGGTGTTGGCCGCACCGCGCCAAGAAATGCTGAAAGAGGTATTTGTGTCTGGATGCCAATCGCTTGGCACTTCGCGTGAAGACCGCACGCGCTGGGGCAATTGGCTTGAGAGATTATTTGGTCAAACTAGCATAGCAGGAGTAGTCCGGCTGCACGGTACGATCTACGCGGTAGAACTTAGCAATAATGGGAGTTATATGGCTGAATGCCACGCGTTTTCGCAGGAGTTACTTATTGTGCTTTGGTGGTGCAGACAGGATGGCTTTCGCCAGTTGTTCATAATCGGTTCCCGCTGTTCACGAAAAACTGCAATTATTTCAAATAACTCAACACGTGGGTACGCATGGAATATAATTTCCATATATTAGGGAGTTATATATCACCGTGCCATGCCCGAAACGGTTAGTGCATACCGCAATATCACATACAGGCTGTTGCCCGGAAGTCGAAGTAACGCCAAGCAACTTGCTGGATTAGCGGGTGCGTGTAGGATTGTGTGGAATGCCATCCTCGCAGAGCAGAGCGAGGCCTACAAGAAAGCGAAAGAGGCTGGAGAGAAGCCGCCCTCGGTAAGCTTCTTCTCGCTGGGGAAGCGGTTCACGGCACTGCGCCGTACGGTCGAGTGGCTACCTGAATACTCCTTTGGTGTCGTTAGATACACATTGAAATATCAGGCGGATGCATGGAAGGCATTCTTCAAGGAAGGTAAGAGAAGACCGAGATTCCATTCCAGACGTGGTAGTACGCCTTCGTTCACGATCCCGGATAACGTAAGGGTTCGGGATGGCAAGCTGTATATCCCGAAAGTGGGATATATGGCGCTCCGCAGGCGGGGAGGCAACCCGTACCCTGATGGTATACCCATCAAAGCCACTGTAAAGAAGAACGCCGGCAAATGGTATGCTGTCATCTGCTACAAGATTGAGGCACCTGTAATAGAGGATACCGGCAGTGCTGTAGGCATTGACCGTAATTGCGGGCAGATCGCTATGGTCTCCACAGAGGGCGATACAAGCATTATCAGACAACCGGATACCAAGCGTCTTGATGCCAAGTTGAAGCGGCATCAGCGAAGACTGGCGAGACAGAAGAAAGGCTCCAACCGTCGTAACAGGCCGAAGCATAGAATCGCCCGCATACAGCGCAAGCGTGCTAACATCCTCAAGAATGCGAACCACCAGGTAAGTCGCAGTATTGCCAAATGCTCCTCAACGGTGATACTGGAGGACCTAAAGATCAAAGCGATGACACGTTCAGCTAAGGGGACGATGGAGAGCTTTGGCACAAACGTCAGACAGAAGTCTGGCCTCAACCGTGAGATACTGCGAACAGGTTGGGGCCAGCTGGATCAGATGCTGGGCTATAAGTGCCGCAAGGTGATAAAGGTTACCGCTGCCTATACCAGTCAGCGGTGTTCTGTGTGTGGGCACACAGAAGCGAGTAACCGTAAGACACGGAGCAAATTCACCTGTATGTCCTGTGGACATGCGGATCATGCAGACCTGAATGCGGCTGCAAACATACTGGCCTCCGGGATTGGGGCTTCTGCACGGCGAGGGGCGTTCGGGTTACCGACCCCTATGACCCGTGAAATTGATACTAGTGCCTCACTGTGTACAGTTGGTCACTCACGTATATAATTCCCATAACCAAGCCCCCAATTCGCCAACCATGATTGATGTCTTCCACGAATACTCCAATGTAGTTGGTAACAAGATTGACGCTCCATTTAGTATTCTATCTGATTTGGTTGACCTACGAGTATTCGTGGACCGTGCTGCAGACGCACAACCATTCGACGAATTCTTCAATTGTGTAACCATCATTGATTTGGCGGCTCTCGGGATCGGCGATAAGGAGAGGAACATGATAGTGGTGCTGTTCCTGAATATGTATTTCGAGTACATGCTCAACCTCGCAAAGCAACCATATCAAGGTAGTAACCCGCAGCTCCGCTACATTGACTCCATGCTCCTCGTTGATGAGGCAGACAATATCATGAAGTACAACTTCGAAGTCTTGCGGCAGCTATTGCTTCAGGGGCGTGAGTTCGGCGTTGGAGTCTTGCTCGCATCCCAATACCTTTTCCACTTCAAAACTCGAGACATCGATTACTCCCAGCCCCTGCTTACATGGTTTATTCACAAAGTTCCGAACGTTACTCAAAAAGAGTTAGAGTCTATTGGCATGAATAAGGTGCCTGCCTCAAAAAGTGGAAGAATCAAGTCTCTTGATGTGCACGAGTGCTTGTACAAAACCTTTGATGTTGATGGCAAGTTTATGGAGGCAGCGGCGTTTTACAAAATTGTCGGTAAATCCCCAAAGTAGACAGCGTTCCGATCTCAGGCTAATTTGTAAGATGTCAATAAGCGTCCAGACTCGGCAAGGCCGCCTGCTCTCCACTTTTTAATCCCTGTACACCTTAACACTGCCGGTGGGCCTGCCACCCTGTACCTTGTACCTTATCAGACGCTGACGCTTTGTGAGCCACTTGCACAGGTCGAAGGAGAATGGTGTTTTATGGGTCTCTCTGTATGTTTTCCGGCAGTGCTTCATCACATGGATACGCAGCTAGTCCAGATGCCGAACGAGGTTGTAAAGTCGTATTCTCTTGCTACGCTCTATACGTGCACAATGGTATGTGTATGCTCGCAGGATACATTGTGTAGGCGACAGCATCGGGCGTGCTCCAATAATTCACTCATCTACATAATTCCCATCGTATACCCGGACACATGAGTATTCTCGGATTCGAGTTTGAGGGAGGGCGGACGGAAGAGCAAGTGCACGACCTTGTACGCGCGTACGAGGGGCGTAGTGGCGGTTATTTTGATACGGAAGCACTGGAGGATCTTGCTACCTACTACTTTGAGGCTAACAAGCTGGAGCAGGCTTTGGATGTTGTAGACGAACAGATCGAAAGGCAACCCTACTCCTCCGATGCGTGGATGCGGAGGGGCGTACTGCTTAATCACCTGGAGCGGCACGAGTCGGCGCTGATGGCCTACCAAAAGGCATTGGCAATCAACCCAGTTGATCCAGAAACCATCGTCTATCGCGGCACCACCTTTGACACCTTGGGACAGGAGGACAACGCAGTGGCGTCCTACCATGAGGCCCTCTCGCTTGATCCGCTCCATTTTGATGCCCATTTCCAAATCGGCGCATCGCTGCAACGGTCGGACCGGTTGGAGGAGGCCGTGGAAAAGTTTGAGTTTTGCGTACAATTGAAACCGAAGAATCCAGAGGTGTATTACGAACTTGGCTACTGCTATGATCGCCTTGGCAATGCCCGCCGGAGCATAGCTAACTACGAGAAGCATATTGACCTTGAGCCATATAGCCAGGACGCGTGGTACAACATGGGCATCGGGCTGTTGAAGCTGGAACGCTTTGAGGAGGCGGTGAACTGTTATGACATGGCGCTCGCGATCAAGGAAGACTTTGCCTCCGCATACTACAATCGCGGGAATGCACTGGCGGGTCTGCGGAGACTGGAAGAGGCGTTGAAAGATTACCATAAGGTGCTTGAATGCAAAGGGGCCGATGCTGCCACATTCTGCAACATGGCGTTGGCGTACGAAGAGCTTGGAAAGCCGGAGATCGCGGTCCGCTACTTCCGGCTGGCGGTAGCCGAGGATCCGGCGTTCTCGGAAGCGTGGTATGGCCTTGGGTGCTGCTACGATGCGTTGGACAGGTTCAAGGAGGCTATCACCTACTATGATCGGGCGGTCGAATTGAATAAGGACTGCTGTGAATTCTGGTACGCGAAGGCTGAGTGTGAGTATAGCGCCGGAGCAATTGCCGCTGCGTTGGCGTCGTACCGCGGGGCGCTCAGGATTGACCGGGACAATCACATCGCATGGCTGGATTATGCCGAGATCCTGTACGAGTTCGGAAAGTGTTTTGACGCGCTCAATGCCTATCGCCGTGCGTTGGCGTTAGACCCGTCCTGCGCCGCCGGTCATATGCGGATGGCAAAGGTGTTATTGGCGTTGGGTAGGCCTGACGAGGGCGTTGCGTCGTTCAAGACGGCGTTTCTGCTTGATCCTGCCACCGAGGACGAATTTCGAGTGTCGTATCCGAATCTGTACCGCAACCGCGGACTGAGGCGCAAGCTGGGCTATGACTGATCAATTGTTCGGGGCGCACCCGTGAGGTGGGTGCGCCGGCTGTACGATTGGGTACTAGGGTGGGCTGATTCGCGCTACGGCGCTGCCGCGCTGTTCCTGTTCGCCATAGCGGAGTCCGTTTTTTTTCCGGTGCCTCCGGATCTGCTGCTCATCGCGTTGACGCTGGGGTGCAGAACCAAAGCGTGGCGGTTTGCTCTCGTCTGCAGTGTGGGCTCCGTCATGGGTGGTGCCGCGGGCTATGCGCTCGGCCACGCGGCCTGGCTGGGGAGCGAAGGGTTTACGCCGCTGGCAATGTTCTTCTTCGACCATGTGCCCGGATTCAGCCACGGGGTATACTACGGGGTTCAGGAGCGATTCGAAATGTGGGGGTTCTGGATAGTGTTCACGGCGGGGTTCACGCCGATCCCGTACAAGATCTTTACGATTGCCGCCGGTGCATTCAATGTTCCTTTCCTGCTGTTTCTCGCGGCGTCGGCTGTCAGTCGCAGTGCGCGGTTTTTCCTGATTGCTGCATTGATACACCGTTTCGGCGCACCCATTCGTGGATTTCTTGACAAGTATTTTAACTTGTTGGCCATACTGTTTGTGGTGCTGCTACTCGGCGGTTTTCTTGCTGCACGGGCCTGGTTGTGACCCGGCACGTTACCGTTCAGACACTAGGTTGTGTCCGCAGGTGGCTTGGACGCCTGCCGGGTGGCCACTTGCGTTGCCTAGCGGCACGCCGCGCAGGTCGTAGTCCCGCGGGGCCACCGCGTCGGTCGTGCCCGTGCTACTGTGTCAGCGTCACAAACCGCGTAGAGGTGGTGCTTGAGCCCGCATTCGCACGTATCGCGTAGCGACCGCTGGGTAGGCCCGCTGCGTCAAAGCGCAGCGTATGCTCGCCGGGACCCATCACGCCCTCGTGCAATAAACGTACCTCGCGCCCTGTCACGTCAAACGCAGCAACGCGGACATGCAAGGAAACAGGAAGCTGCAGGGTCAGCACTGTTGCCGGATTGAACGGGTTGGGGTGTGCGGGCAGCAGCTGCATCGTAGTGGGAAGTTCCGTCCCGTCGGCTGCTACGCCCGTAGGTGTGGCAGCCTGCAAGCCGGTGGCTTTAAGCAGAAAGAGCCCTTCGTCCTGACTACTCACCACCAGGGTGCCGCTCTCAAAGAACGGGTAGACCGACCACGCGCCAAAGGTAGAATGCCCGGTTGCATACGGGTCGGTGTCAAAAAAGGCTACCTCTCTCGGATCATCAATGTCCGCTATGTCCAGGATGCGCATGCCCGCACTGTAATTGGCCTGGTACACATAATTGCCATGGACGTAGAGGTTATGGTCTACTGAAGGCTCCGTACCATGAAATTCACGGTGCAGTATAGGATCGTCAATGTCTTCAACATCCCAAATCAGCGTTCGAGGTCCTTCATCAAAGGAGAAGCTGTATTCGTCAGCCTCGTCATTCATGATCACGTGCCTGAAATCCGACGTCAACCATCCTTGGTGCGTGTACCCCGTGTTGGGGTAGGAACTTACTGAAATAACCTTAGGTGCAGCTTTGTCGGTCATATCTACAACCGTCATGTTATCCTCGTTGAACCCGAAACAGATCTCTTTACCCGCGTGGTCCTGGTCAGGGCCGTGGTACATCACGCATTGCGCGTCATGAACATAACCGGAGGCGCTGTGACAACCGGCAAACGTTGGCTCGCGCGGATTACGAATGTCAATGATGTTGTATCCTCGGTCGCAGCCCTGCTCGCTACCCGACCCCCCGACCGCATAGGCGAACCCCGATTCCTCGTTGATAACAATATTGTGGGCAGCATCAAAGTCGGCGTACCATTCTGTTGGCTCGAACACGACATCGGGCCCGGTGCTGTTTCTGAGTTGCGTCAGGTCGAATACCTGCATTCCGGTATCCGTAGCAGAATCCATCACCACAAATGCAAAATCCTTGTACACTTTCACGTCTCTCCAAATGGACGTTTGTTCATTCTGAGTGGGTAGTGTACCCAGGATGCGGGGACTGGTTGGCTCGGACACATCTACGAACTGCAAACCGTTGGAGCGCCCCACCAGCGCGTACTCCTTGCCCGTGGCGGGATCGGTCCAGCCCCACAAATCGCTGAGATAGTATGCTTGGGCTTCAATGGGCCCGAACAGGGTTGCCCGATCCATGTGGGCGAGCAGGTTGACTTCATGGCACGGAAATCGATCAGCCCTACCACTTACGCATTCCGCCGCTGCGGTGGGCTGCATGGCCGCAGTCTGCTGCGAAACTGCAAACACAACAACAAGGAAGGTGACAGAGTTAAGAAAATTATTCATGATGCGGACCTTTTCGCCATTTACTGCACGCGTAGTATAATAAGGTACAGTAAATGCGCACTAAGTGAGTATGCGGGTTCGCATGACGCTACCAGATGATGAACAGTTACTACGTATTGCGTGCCCAGTGCCGGGAATGGGACCGGCGGCTTCCCGGTAACCGCGTTCAACAGGTCTACAGTCAGTCGCGCGGTGAACTGTTGTTCCTGCTCCGGTCCGGAGGGGCGCTCCAACTGATTCTCAAGCCTCCCATGATTGCCATGTTCTGGCGCGACCGGCACATGCGCAGGGGGCGGAATGTGGCCACGCTGTTGCCCCGGGCGGACAATCGTCAGATTATCGGGGTACACCTTGCCGAGGGTGATCGGACCATCACGGTAGCAACCGACGGGCCGCTTGACATGGTTTTCTGCCTGTACGGTCCGCGGCCCAACGTGTATCTCGCTGATACCGATGGAGTGATTGCGGACAGCTTCCGACAGAGTGCGAGCCCGAGGATGCCGGAGCCGCGTCCGACCAGCCTGCCGTCTACGGTGGAGGAGCTCAAACGCCGATGGCAGGGGGCAACACCCGAGCGTGCACTTAGAAGAGCATGCCCGCTCCTTGATGCCACACTGGCAAACGAGGTGATCATGCGGCTTGGCGCGCGGGAGCAGCACCCCGCAGCGATGAGTGACACGCAGCTTGAAGATGTGCTTGCTCTGACCCATGGGCTGGCAGAGCAGCTGCAAGCGCCCCGGCCGCGGATTTATTGGAAGGAGTCGGGGGAGGGCATAGTGGCTCTCACACCGATGGTGTCGCTGAGCGATCTCAGGGAAGAGCTATTTGACTCTGTTAACGACGCGGTGCGCGTATTGGCCTTGCATACGCTCACGATGCGGGCGCTCTCAGCCCGTCGCTCCGCAGTCGCCAAAGTCCTGGATAAGAGCCTCCTGTCGGCATTGCGCACCGTAGAGAACGTGCGGCGCGAGCAGGAACGCCCGAGCCGGCACGAAGAGTACGAGCGATTGGCGCATCTGCTTATGGCGTGTGCATGTACCGGGCCTGGCCGTGACAATGTAGAGGTTGACGACCTGTTTGCGGGCGGCGGGCGGGTTGCCATTCCATTGGATGCATCTCTGGGGACGGTGGCTAACGCCGAACGCTATTACAAGAAGGCAGGAAAGGCCAGACGGGCACGTGCGCACTTGCAGGGGCGCCTTGATAGGGCTGCCGGACTTTCCCGGGTGCTGCAAGCCGCCGCGGAGGAGTTGTTGTCCGTGTCCAGCGCTGCCGCGATGGATGCGTACGAGAAGCGGCATGCAGGTCTTCTGCGCCAGACCGGGCCGCGGACCGGGTTCGATATCAAAAGAAAATTTCGCAGGTACGATATGGGTGAAGGGTTTGAGCTGTGGGTATCCAGGAATCGCGGCGAGGCGGACAGACTGACATTTCGTCACGCGCGCAAATTTGATATCTGGCTGCACGCCCGCGGATGCACCGGTGCCCATGCGGTTCTGCGCCTTCCAGGGCGCGATGCCACACCCGGGAAGGCCGTCATTGAGCGCGCCGCGAGCATCGCGGCCTTCCACAGCAAGGGCCGTCATAGCGCGCTCGTGCCCGTGATAGTGACTCCGTGCAAATACGTTCGCAAGGCCAGGGGTGCGGCTCCGGGTGAGGTGGTCGTAGAGCGCGAAGAAGTGGTTGTCGTTCCTCCAGAGGATTAAGCCGCCTATCTTGCACTCCGCCGGACCGGCGCCCAATAAATGGATGACGAATCATGCAGTGGTGGGAAGCAGCCCTCCTGGGGCTTATCCAGGGACTGACAGAGTTCTTGCCCGTCTCCTCATCGGGGCATCTGGTACTGGGACAGCATGCTCTTGGACTGCCTGCGGGCGGCGATGCCATATTTGAGGTATTTGTACATCTCGGTACTGCGCTGAGTATCGGGGTCGTATATCGCGGCCGCTTGTGGACCATGGTGCGGGAGGTGGCGCACGCTATGGTACGGCCGCGCAGTATTCGCGATCACTACAGTGAGGACTCCGGATTGCAGACCGCGTGGTTTGTCGCGTTGTCGCTTGTACCGACAACGGTGCTGTACCTGCTTTTCTCAGCGACACTGGAGGAGACATTCGCGGCGCCGCGACTGGCGTCGGCATTTCTGTTGGTAACCGGGGTTCTGCTGCTTCTGACATGGTTTGCCAAGGAGGGTAGCGGTCCATTGAGTGCTATGCGGGTATTGGTGGTTGGCATCGCGCAGGCAGCGGCCATGCTTCCGGGTATTTCGCGATCGGGTGCCACCATTTGCGCTGCGCTGTACATGGGGGTAGACGCCAAACGCGCGGCCGATTTTTCATTCCTGATGCTGCTCCCCGCGGTGGTGGGGGCCGCAGTACTGAAGGCGGACCAGCTGGCCGCAGCACCCGCAACATGGTTTTCGGTTTCCGTGGGTGCCATCGTAGCATTTCTGTCTGGAATGGTTGCCATCCGGCTGGTGCTCGCGGTAGTTCGTCGCGGGCATTTGCATTACTTTGCATACTATTGCTTTATGGTTGGCGCGCTTGGTCTTTTATTGGTAGGCGGCTGAAAATATTGCATCCACAGGGGCCTGCCGGGCGTAGATATACTGATACCACGTACCATGAACGATTCATCATACGATAAGCAGGCAGCTAGGGAGATAGATCGGTGGCTCCGCGGCGATGGATCGCTGTTGGGCCAAGCGGTGAACTTCATGATGAAACCGGTTGACTGGGCCATTGAGCGGGCAGTACCGGCCAGCATCGTAAATGCGACGGGGGATGGCGTTGCCCAGTTTCTTGAGCTGCTCAATGACGCTTCACGGTGGATTCCCGACATGGAGGACCTGCTGAAGGCTGCGCAGGCCCGGGGGATAGCAGTGGATTCCATAGACGACCTGCACGGTCATCCCCTGCAGGACCTGGATGCGCTTGCACGCGGTCGCTTTGGAGAAAGCAGGCTGTTGGCGGCACTGGGAGGCGGCGGCACCGGGTTGGGAGGACTGATCCTTATTGCGGCGGATATTCCGCTGCTGTTTGTGATTAACCTGCGGCTCATACAGCAGATTGGTGCATGCTACGGTTTTCCCATGAGGAGTCCTGAGTATGCACCCGTGGTGCTGTCCATTTTCAATGCTGCGGCAGCAAACAACCGGGACGCGCGAGGCACGGCGCTGCGGGAGGTAAGCGTGGCGGCTGCCGCTCTGGCCGGACAAACCGAATACAAAGGCAGGGTTCGCGGGACGCTACCGGACCAGAGCCGCCATCTGCCGCGCGAACTGGCGAAGAATCTCGTTGGGCGCAAGTTGCTTCAGACAGTGCCGCTGGCTGGATCGGCTGTGGGAGCGGGTATCAACTACTGGTTTACCAGCGAAACAGCAACGACAACTTACATGCTATTCCGTGCTCTGTACCTTGAGCACAAAGACAGGCGCTAGGCAGGCGTGGCGGAGCCACTGGCTGCAATAGTCGGGCGTCCCAATGTGGGGAAGTCCACATTGTTCAACCGGCTGACCGAAACGCGGAATGCGATCGTCTTTGACACTCCGGGTGTTACGCGTGACCGTTTGTTCGGGACCGTCGAATGGGGTGGTCGGACATTCTCCATTGTTGATACGGGCGGGCTTGTGCCCCGATCGGCAGAGCGCTTTGAGCGTGCAATCCGGGAGCAGGTGGGGCTTGCCATGGAAGAAGCCGATGTCGTTCTTCTGGTTACGGATGTCACCACCGGAATCACCGTTCTTGAGCACGAGATAGCACGCATGCTGCGCCGTGCGGACACTCCGGTCATTGTTGCGGCCAACAAAGCTGACAATGCGGCGCGGCGTCTGGACGCGGCGGCGTTTTATGGATTGGGGTTGGGCGAAGTGTTTCCCGTGAGCAGCATCAATGGGATGGGCACGGGAGAATTCCTTGATGCTGTAATTGCGACGCTGCCAGGCACGAAGGCTGCGGCGGAGAATGAACGCTTACCGCGTGTGGCAGTGATTGGACGGCCGAACGTAGGTAAGTCGCTTCTGTGCAACGCCCTCGCGGGACAGCAGCGTAGCGTGGTAACGAGCATGGCGGGTACGACACGCGATGCCGTGGACACGAAGTTGACCCATAACGGCGTCGAACTGACGCTCGTGGATACTGCAGGCCTGCGGCGACAGGCAAGAGTAAAAGAGAATGTGGAGTTCTACTCCGCGCTTAGGACACAACGAGCGATGGAATCGTGCGATGTAGCAATACTGCTGCTTGATAGCAGCGTGGGGTTGGAATCGCAGGATATCAAAGTGCTCAAGGATGCCGAAGAACTCGGAAAGGGTCTGGTCATCGGGTTCAACAAATGGGACCTCGTGAAGAAGGTGACCAACACGGCGCGTGACATGGAACATCGCGTACGTGACCGGCTGCCAACGCTGGAGCATGTACCGGTGATGTTTGTGTCGGCCAAGACTCGGCAGCGCATCTTCCGGTTATTGGAGTTGGCGTTATCCGTAGCAGAGGAGCGCAAGCAGCGCATAGGTACCGCCGCCCTCAATACCGTTCTTCGGGAGGCGGCGCGCGCGCACCACCCTGCGACATACCGCGGACGAAATATCCAGTTGAAGTATGGCACGCAGATTCAGACCGATCCCCCGGTGATTGCCATATTCTGCAATTTTCCGGATGGAATTGCCAACCCCTACCGCCGTTATCTCGAAAAGCGCTTCCGTACCGCCTTCGGATTTGATGGCGTACCCTTACGCATTGTCTTCCGGGCCAAGTCGGCTGAGAGACATGGAACATAAGGTTAGCCGCCCGTATACTCTGCTCCAGCCGCAAGCGTCCCGAACCTATGCCCGGTATTCCGAAGATTACCAGTGAGGAAAACGAGCGCTCACTGAACCTGTGGGAGCGGCTGTACCTGCCGGAGATTTGCAAGGGGCTCGGCTACAGTTTCCGGAAGCTGGTGATGGAGCCCAAATACACGGAGGAGTATCCGGACGAGTTGTGGGAGCCGCCGGACAGTTACCGCGGCCGCCCGGTTCTGGTAGAGGAAGACGGCAAGCCCCGGTGTGTCTCCTGCAATCTTTGCGCCAAGGCTTGCCCGCCGATGGCGATATCCATGCAGTCGAAGGAGGTGGACGACCCTGCCAGTGCTAAGGAGAGAGAGCCGGCGTGGTTTGAAATCAACATGCTGCGCTGCATCTACTGCGGGTTCTGCGAAGAAGTGTGCCCCGAAGAAGCCATCGTGATGTCAAAGGAATACGATCTCACATTCCAGAATCGCGACGAGGCCATCTTCGGACTGGAACGTTTGTTGGTGCCTCAGGAGCGGCTGCAGGAGCGGCTGGATTATCTGGAGGAATATCGGAATCTGCAGGAGCACCAGGGTGCCTGGGAGCACCGGCAGGATAACAACCTGCACGGCTGGCGTGACAGGCATTTTTTGAAAGACCTCATTGGCGAGGGGCTCGGCGAACTGAAGGGGACACACCTGCGTCCTGAGGAGCCAATAGCGGCCGGCAACACATGGGATGGTGCCTAGTTGTGCACTCTCTTCCAAGAGAACAGCGCTGCTGGATCAGCTGCTGCATACGGTAGACGAAGTAGAGGCCGCGAGGCCGCTGATCGTGCGATTGCCGCAAGCGGTGTTGGAGGCACGGCCCGCGGAAGGAGGGTTTTCCATCAAAGAGCTATACGGCAGTATTGCGACTTGGGACACGGATGTATTTACCCCTGCAGGACACGGTATCGCAACAGGGGCTGCACCCGACATTGAGAAGCCGGCTGCCATGTCGTGGCAAGAGTACTCCATGGCGGATGTTCTGGGCCGCGTGGTAGAAGCACGTTTGGAGCTGGTATCGCTTCTGCAGGCAGAAGCGCCGGAGGCATGGGAGCGGTACGGCGAGCTGTGGGGTGCGCAGCACAATCTTTATAGTCTGGCCCATGTGGCCGCGCTACATTCGGCATCCGTCCACAGACGGGTGGCGCAACAGCTCAAGCCGGTACTGTAGCATGACAAAGGCCGAGCGGTCCTTCAATAATCTGGTAATATCGTTTCGTAAGGCACAGTTCGAGCCGCTATACTTCTGGTACGGTACCGAGCCCTTCTTTATGGATAGGCTTCAGGAGGTGCTGATCTCCTCGGTCCTGGATCCCTCGATGCGAGACTTCAACCTAGACATTGTATCCGGGCCGGACATGGACGCCGAGGATGTATTGGCCTATTGTCGGTCGTTCCCCATGATGGCACCGCGGCGTGTCGTTGTTGTGCGTAATTTTGAGCAGCTGAAGGGCAAGAGGCTCTTTGCCCGCTATGCAAAGCAACCCAACCATTCCGCCGTGGTGGCCTTGCTCACCAGCGGCAGGCCATCCTTGAGGAATGCGCCCTACACGACGCTGAGCAGGATAGCCGGCAGCGTTGAGTTCAAAGCACTATACAGTAACGAGGTTGCGGGTTTTATCAGCCGGTACCTTCGCCGGCTGAACTGTTCCATAACGCCGGATGGCGCCGCAGTGCTGGCAGACTTCGTTGGGACATCCCTGCATGCGGTTGTAAACGAGATAGAGAAGCTGCGCACGTTTGCGGGGCAGAGGACCAGTCTGGTCCGGGACGATGTTATCCTCGCAAGCGGTCAAACGCGCGAATTTAACATCTTTCAGTTGCAACGCGCCTTGGGGAAGGGACGAGCAATGGAAGTGCAGCGCATCGCGGCGCACATCCTGTCGGCGGCATCCAACAAGAGCGGTGAGGCGCTACGCATGATCACCATGCTGTACGCATATATCCGGAGGCTATGGATACTGCACGACATCAGTGGGGTGCGTTTGACGCCCAACGAGAAAGCCGAGAGGCTAAAGGTTAATCCGTACTTTCTGCGTGAATACGAGCAGGCCCTGCGGCGTACCTCCAAACGTTCTGTGGAGGATGCAATTGGTGCGCTTTTGGCAGCGGACTATGAGATCAAGGGCGGTGCTCGCCGACAACCGGAGCTTGTTGTGACCCTGCTGCTCCGCCGGCTCCTAATGACGTTCGCAGCGTAGCATCGTCGCGGAGCCTTGTAAACCTTTTCAGAATACCGGAAACATTGGCTCGCCAGGTTCATTGGGATTATGTAGCGCACGCGAGCGTATGAGGAACGGATACTGCGATCAAGGCTGGGATACGAACAGATCCATTGGCGCGCAATGGCTTGACGAGTTGCTGTGCGAATACGTGGACGGTACGATGGATCGTGTTGTGCTCGGCGCATTTGAGGAATGCCTGCAGCATGACATCGGTCTTGCCGAGCGCGTAGAGAGGCTTCGCTGTACGCGCCTCCTGCTATGCAGCCACAGGTGTCGTGCGCCGCACGACCTGCAGTCGAGAATTTTGAAACGTGTAGAGCAGGAGATGGTGGAATCGGACCAGGAGGATAGTAGCGGCAAGTCAGACTATGCAGGGGCGAGATCCATCATTGTAACCCTTCTTGTAGCCGGAATGCTGGCGGGAGCCTCTTGGGTGTCCAGTCCGGAGGGACATACTTCGTTGCCGGCCTATGAACACGCAGCGCAGCAGCAGCTATCGTGAAGGTAATGGGCCCTTAGCTCAGTGGTTTAGAGCGCTCGCCTCACACGCGAGAGGTCACAGGTTCGAATCCCGTAGGGCCCACCAATCCACCGATCGGTCATGACGATTATTATTTTTGCCTTTTTGCTCGCAAGTGCCTGGATCGGGATCCCGGCTGCTCACGAGCCGCCACTGCTGCCATCCTACGGGGCTGCCGTAGCAATTTGGGAGAACTGGGCATTTGTAGGCGAGCCGGAGAGTTTTCGTCGTCCGGGAAGAGTGTATGTGTATCGCATGGTAGAAAATGGCAGTGGTAGGGTGTATTACCCTGCAGGCATCCTTGACGGCGCAGCGCTGAACGACGGGTTCGGGGGTAGTCTGGCGGTAGCCGACAGTGCGCTGCTTGTCGGACAAGACGGCGGACTGCGTCCGTATTTTCTGCACAACGGAGAGTGGCGAGGCGGTGCAGGTATCTCTGCGCCGGAGGGAGCGTCAGATTTTGGTGCCGCAGTAGCGGTGTTGCGGCAAGATGCGTTTGTGGGAGCCCCAGGTCAGGCGTCAGGGCGCGGCGCTGTTTACGTTATGAGGCGCGAGGGTAGGGCATGGACGCAAGTGCAGGTCCTGGAGGGCGAAAAGGTTGGCGAGCGGTTCGGCTTTGCATTGTCCGTCGCTGAAGAGGATGGAATGGCTGACGGGCGCAGGACGGACACGGTTGACGTGTTTTTGGCGGTGGGCGCACCGGGTGCAAATGAGGTAACCATGTACGAAACTGGCGCTGATGGCTTGTGGGTCAAACACTCGGCGGTTAGCGGGGAGGATTTTGGCGTGACAGGAAGCTTCGGTTCGGCTGTAGACCTGTACTGCCGCGGGGGTGGTACGCTCGCGGTAGGGGCGCCCTCGGATCAGCGATATACGGGGTCGGCGCATGTTCTTATGGTGCGCAAGGAGGAAGAATCCCAAAAGGGTTGCTCGTTGCCGCTGACGGACTGGAATCTCCACTCGTCCGTATCTGGTGCGGATGAACGGGATCGGTTCGGTTTGTCAGTTGCCGTGCGTGTCAGCGGTGACGGATTGGCGTATTGGGTTGCGTCCGCCCAATCAGGGCTACATGAGTATTCGGCAACGGTAAGCCCGCAGAACGGTGTCCTGCCGGAGGCCATTCTGCCGCGACGGTGGGGTACGCGGCCAGACCGCATGGGTACCGCATTGGCGGTTGCAGACGATATGGTTCTTGCGGGCGCCCCGGGGGCAGACTACGGTGCCGGCAAAATGTTAGTGATGCACCTCGGCGGTGCCGAGCACGGTACCGTAGCGCGAGATACGCTCCTCAGCGAGCAGGATACTATGGAAGCCATCGCCGGGGCACCGGTGGAGTGTGAGAACCAGATGGCGGGGGGCTTTGCATGTAGCGAAGTGGACTTGCTGTCATTCCTGCCTCTCAAGGCTATGAAGCTGAAAAGAGGCGTTCGCCTCAACGACATTTGGGGGTGGAAAGACCCGGAAACCGGGAGGGAGTATGCGCTGGTTGGCCACCTTGAAGGAACGGCAATGGTGGATGTCAGCGACCCTGGAAATCCGCAGTTCCTTGGCGAACTTCCACGTACAGCAGGGACGCCCGGCAGTACGTGGCGGGACATCAAAGTGTATAAGGACCACGCGTTTATCGTGGCAGATGCTGCCGGAAGACATGGCGTGCAGATATTTGACCTAACAAAGCTTCGTGCTGTCGGCGAGGCTCCCGTTATATTCTCAGCAAGTGCGCATTACGATACCATTCACAGTGCACACAACATTGTGATTGACGAGGCGTCCGGGTTCGCGTATGTGGTTGGTGCGTCGGGTGGCGGCGAGACATGCGGCGGCGGACTCCATATGATTGATATTCGTGAGCCGCAAGCGCCGTCGTTTGCCGGATGTTTTGCCGATACAACCACGGGCAGAAACAAGACCGGGTATGCACACGATGCCCATTGCGTAGTGTACCATGGACCAGACCTGGAGCATCAGGGGAAACAGCTCTGCATTGGCGCCAACGAAACGGCCATAAGCGTGGCGGATGTCACGGACAAGGTCCATCCTGTCGGGGTCTCTGCGGCCTCCTATCCGGCAGCTGCGTATGTGCACCAGGGATGGCTTTCGGAAGATCATCGGTACTTCTATCAGAACGACGAGTTAGACGAGTTGGTTGGGAGTGCACAGCGAACGCGAACGATGGTGTGGGACATGTCCGATCTGGATGATCCGGTACTGGTTAATGAGTACTTCGGGCCTACATCCGCAACCGACCATAATTTGTACATCAAGGGACAGCTGATGTACCAGACAAACAATGCCAGCGGCTTGCGCGTCCTGGATATATCCGATCCGGAGGCCCCTGTTGAGGTAGGGTTTTTCGATACGACGCCGTATGGGCTGGACGAGGCGGGGTTCAATGGTACCTGGAGCAGCTATCCCTACTTTGATAGTGGCATCATCGTGCTGTCCTCCAGAAGGGAAGGCCTATTTATTGTTCGCAAACGCTCCGTAGACGCGTAGGCCTGCTTTTTCTGTCCTCGTGCGTCGCCAGAGCGCCCCTCTATGATGTCGTAGTCTATGGCGGTACATCGGCTGCTTTGTCAGCGGCCATTGCGGGCACTCGATTGGGACTGGACGTAATCGTGATTAGCCCGGACACGCATCCGGGAGGCATGACAACGCAGGGGTTGGGTTGGACGGGCTCTGGACGTAAGGCTGTTATCGGCGGCGTGGCGCGCGAGTTTTATCAACGAGTCAAGGAATATTACGATGAGGAGGAGGCATGGACACAGGAGTCCGCGGCGTCCTTTGAGCGCTACGATCCTGCGGCGGATGCCATGTGGGTGTTTACACCGCATGTGGCGGAAAATATCCTGGAGGCCATGTTGGCGGAGGAACGCGTGGAGGTGCACCGCGACCAGTGGCTTAATCGTGAGGATGGTGTGGAAATGGCAGGAACGCAGATGGTAGCCAGGTAGCCATCACTACGCTGGATGGTTCTCGGTACCGCGGGCGTATGTTTATTGATGGGGAATTATATACGTGAGTGACCAACTGTACGCAGTGAGGCACTTGTATCAATTTCACGGGTCATAGGGGTCGGTAACCCGAACGCCCCTCGCCGTGCAGCAGCCCCAATCCCGGAGGCCAGTATGTTTGCAGCCGCATTCAGGTCTGCATGATCCGCATGGCCACAGGACTTACACGTGAATTTGCTCCGTGTCTTACGGTTACTCGCTTCTGTGTGCCCACACACAGAACACCGCTGACTGGTATAGGCAGCGGTAACCTTTATCACCTTGCGGCACTTATAGCTCAGCATCTGTTCCAGCTGGCCCCAACCTGTTCGCAGTATTCCACGGTTGAGGCTAGACTTCTGTCTGACGTTTGTGCCAAAGCTCTCCATCGTCCCCTTAGCTGAACGTATCATCGCTTTGATCTTCAGGTCCTCCAGTATCACCGTTGAGGAGCAATTGGCAATACTGCGACTTACCTGGTGGTTCGCATTCTTGAGGATGTTAGCACGCTTGCGCTGTATGCGGGCGATTCTATGCTTCTGCCTGTTACGACGGTTGGAGCCTTTCTTCTGTCTCGCCAGTCTTCGCTGATGCCGCTTCAACTTGGCATCAAGACGCTTCGTATCCGGTTGTCTGATAATGCTTGTATCGCCCTCTGTGGAGACCATAGCAACCTGCCCGCAATTACGGTCAATGCCTACAGCACCGCCGGTATCCTCTATTACAGGTGCCGCCATCCTGTAGCAGATGACAGCATACCCTTTGCCGGCGTTCTTCTTTACAGTGGCTTTGACGGGTATACCATCAGGGTACGGGTTGTCTCCCCGCCTGCGGAGCGCCATATATCCCACTTTCGGGATATACAGCTTGCCATCCCGAACCCTTACGTTATCCGGGATCGTGAACGAAGGCGTACTACCACGTCTGGAATGGAATCTCGGTCTTCTCTTACCCTCCTTGAAGAATGCCTTCCATGCATCCGCTTGATATTTCAATGTGTATCTAACGACACCAAAGGAGTATTCAGGTAGCCACTCGGCCGTGCGGGGCAGCTCCGTGAACCGCTTCCCCAGCGAGAAGAAGCTTACCGAGGGCGGCTTCTCTCCAGCCTCTTTCGCTTTCTTGTACGCCTCGCTCTGCTCTGCGAGGATGGCATTCCACACAAACCTACACGCACCCGCTAATCCAGCAAGTTGCTGGGCGTTACTCCGACTTCCGGGCAACAGCCTGTATGTGATATTGTGGTATGCACTAACCGTTTCGGGCATGGCACTGTGGTATATAACTCCCTAATATATGGCAATTATATAGCATGCGTACCTACGTGTTGAGTTATTTGAAATAATTGCAGTTTTTCGTGAAAAGCGGGAACCGATTATGAAAAACTGGCGAAAGCCATCCTGTCTGCACGACCAAAGCACAAAAAGTAACTCCTGCGAAAACGCGTGGCACTCAGCCATATAACTCCCTTTTGAATCTGGCAGGCTGTATGGACCGCGCTTCTCCCTCCTTCCGTGCATGGTTTGTGGAAAACGAACCGGAATCATGCCGGTGATCGTTGGGATCAATAAGCGGCTGCGCCTTGTTACTCGTTTCCCGTTTTTTGTGCTTCGTTGAACCTTTAGCCCAGTAGCAGATGTACGTCCCGCGCCGTCAGCGCATGCTCGACCAGTATTTAAAAGAAATCGGGCAGATAGATCTTGTTACCCCTACTGAGGAAGCCGAGCTTGCCCGTCGGATAAAGCAGGGTGATGAAGAGGCCTTGCTTAAGCTCACGCGCGTTAATCTGCGGTTTGTGGTGTCGGTTGCGAAGAAGTATCAGGGTCAGGGTTTACATCTGACTGACTTGATAAACGAAGGCAATTATGGTCTTATCAAGGCTGCCAAGCGCTTTGACGAGACTCGCGGTTTCAAGTTTATTTCCTATGCCGTATGGTGGATCCGACAGGCGATTCTTCAGGCCCTTGCGGAGCAGGGGCGTGTGGTGCGGTTGCCGCTGAACCGGATTGGCACCATCAGCAAGATTCGCAAGATGAGCGCCCGCTTGGCCCAGCGCCATGAACGACTCCCGAATTTGGAGGAGCTTGCCAATGAGCTGGAAATTGATGTAGAGAAAGTTCGGGAGGCGATGCAGCATTCGGGGCGTCATCTTTCCATGGATGCGCCGTTCGACGATGATGACGATAACAGCTTGCTTGATGTCCTTCCGAGCAACGACGGGGTTGCGCCGGATGCGCCGCTGTTGGATGAGTCCGTAAAAATTGACATTGAGGCGGCATTGGCCATGCTTCATCCGCGGGAGGCGGAGATCACCCGCCTGTATTTTGGCATCGGACGGGAACACCCGCTGACGCTGGAGGAAATCGGTCAGCGGTTTGGCCTTACGCGCGAACGGGTCCGGCAGATTAAGGAAAAAGCCCTGCGCAAGCTTCGTCAGAAGCATCGCAGGGAGGATTTGAAGGCCCACATCGCGTAGTTACCCACTCCGGGGGAGGGGCGGAACTGTGGCAGCTTTTACCTACTTCATTCAAAACCGTAACCCTGCGCGGGAATGTCCGTAATGGATTCTGTAATGATGTCGCGCGCAACTTATCGGCAAATTGGTACGAACAACATGTTCAGTAGTCCTAGGCGCACTATTGTGGTTGGCAGAGCCACCCGGGTACTAGCGGCGTTCGCCGCTGCCGTGTTGATGCTGCCCGGTCTGTTGGCCGCCCAGCAGCCGCAGGTGATCACATTTGATGACGCCGTCCGTATTGCATTGGACCATAACGTTCAGCTCAAGCGAACGGCCAACAGTGTGCGTTTGCAGGAAGTAGAGCTCCGAAACCTTAAGACTGCCCTTCTACCGAGCCTCAATATGTCTACCGGTACATCCCGCTTCTGGGGGCTGAACTTTGATCAGGTGACCGGTGAGCTAGTGAATTATTCGAGCTCTCGCGTGGGCCTCTCCGGGGGTACTAGCATGACGCTATTTAACGGGTTCGTGGAATTCGCAGCTCTGGCCCAAGGGCGCTTGGGAGTGGAGGCCAGCGACTTTAACCACGAACGGCAGCGGCAGGCCGTGGTGTTCTTGACCATGTCCCAGTTTCTTGATCTTATTCAGCAGCGGGAGGAGATTACCATACAGCAGGAGAATCTTGCTTCGCAGCAGCAGCTGTTGACCCAGATTGAGGAATTCGTACGCGTAGGATCGCGGCCCATGGCTGATCTTTATCAGCAGCAGGCACAGACGGCTAGCGCCGAGCTTGCACTGTTGGACGCGGAGCGGAACGTCCGCCTCGCAGAAACGCGGCTGATACAAACGCTGTATCTGGATCCCTACGGCACCTATAACTTTGTGTCTCCTGATTTTTCGGAGATGCCATTAGTACCCGAAACGTACGATGTGGATGCGCTACTTAGCAATGCGTTTGAACGCCGGATGGATTTGCGCGCGCAGGAAGCCGTGATCGGATCGGCGGAGCAGGGTATTCGGATTGCGCGGGCCACGAGGTATCCGTCGCTGAGTGTATCAGGTAGCGCAGGTACAAATTTCTCCTCCACGCAACGGCAGCTTGGCATTGGGGGCCGTGGCGAAATCGTACCGTTCGGGGAGCAGTTCAGAAACAATCGAACCCAGAATCTGGGACTGAATGTCTCAATCCCGTTGTTCAACAAATTCCGGTCGCGGGCGAATAAACAGAGGGCGCAGATTATTCTCAACAACGCAAAACTGGACTTGAACAACCTGCAGCATGACATTGCCCTGGATGTGCGACAGGCATACCTGGATTATCTCCGGGACGAGAAG
This sequence comes from Rhodothermales bacterium, assembly GCA_963663495.1. Classification (GTDB taxonomy): domain Bacteria; phylum Bacteroidota; class Rhodothermia; order Rhodothermales; family Bin80. Next base: position 5,021,239 of record OY760427.1, on the reverse strand, counting down.
AGTATTGATGTATCAGCGATTCAGTTGCAGGCTGCGGAACAGGCTCTGGAAGCAGAGCAGGAGCGTTACAATGTGGGGGCGAGCACACTTGTGGAGCTTTCACAAGCGCGTGCGGCTTATATCCGTGCGTTGAGCACGCACTCCAATGCGCGGTTCAACTTCCTTTTCCGCAAGCGACTGATTGAGTATCATGTTGGCGTGCTGGATCCCGGCCGGCCACTATTTGAGTAATGCCCTGCCCTACGGGGCCTCTCTAATGAAAGTATCATGGCCAAAAAGAAGAAGAAAGGCGGTTCACGGCGGTTAATATTTATCCTGCTGGGCGTCATCGTCGTCGCGATGATTCTGGCTGTCGCGGGTCAGAAAATGTTCGGTAATAAGGAGCCAACAACGACAGTGGATGTGGTTGAGGTGGAGATCCGGCGCGTGACGCAGACTGTCACTGCTTCTGGCCGAGCGCAACCCGAGGTTGAAATTGTCATCAGCCCGGATGTCTCCGGGGAAATCATTAACCTGCCGGTGAGAGAGGGTCAGCAGGTAGCTCACGGACAGCTGTTGGCGCGTATCAAGCCGGACTTTTACAATGCGCAGGTAGAGCAGGCGGAGGCAGATGTGTCACAGAGCCGCGCGTTTCTTGCTCAGCGCGAGGCGGATTTGCTGCAGGCAAGCCAGAACTTGGCGCGTCAGAAGCAGCTTTATGAGAGCAATGCGATTTCAGAGGATGTGTACGAGCAGGCTCAGACCCAGCACCAGATTGCCTTAGCGGCGCTTGAAGCGGCCCGGTTTTCCGTAGAGAGTGCGGAAGCGCGCCGGAGAGAATCGCGCGAACAGTTGAGCAAGACCGTGCTCTATGCTCCAATGGCCGGGACCATCAGTAAGCTGGATGTAGAGTACGGTGAACGGGTTGTTGGCACAACGCAGATGGCCGGGACAGAGATGATGACCATTGCCCGCTTGGATCAGATGGAGCTTGAGGTTGAGGTGAATGAAAACGATGTGGTGAATGTCGCGCTTGGCGATACTGCTTCAATAGAGATTGATGCCTACCCTGAGAGAATTTTCAAGGGAGTGGTAACTGAGATTGCCAACTCCGCACGACTGCTAGGGGCAGGCTCACAGGAGCAGGTTACTAATTTTCCTGTAAAGATTCGCATCATGGATCCGCACAATGCGGAAGCACGGCGTGCGGCCGGAACAGCCCCAATTCTCGCCGAAGAGGGACCGGCAATGGAAGATTATCCGAGTTTTCGCCCTGGAATGAGCGGTACCGTTGATGTTTTTACGGAGACGATTGCGGAGGTCGTAGCCATACCGATTCAGGCGGTTACGGTGCGGGATATGAACGTTGTGAGGCGTAGCGAGGCGCGCAAGAAAGCCTCGGAGGAAGACGAGGATTCTACTGCAGCAGAGCCTCAGGCGTTGACTGATGAAGAAGACCTCCAACGCGTGGTATTTGTGATGGACGAGGATGGCAAGGCGCGCATCGTACAGGTAGAGACCGGGATTGCCGATGATCGGTACATCGTGGTGACCTCCGGACTGGACGGCGGCGAAAATGTTGTGACGGGCCCTTATAGCGTGGTAAGCAGGACCTTGAAGGCTGGCGACGCCTTACGCTCCAGGGGAGGTCCCGTGAGCACGGACGCTTCCTAGGAGAAGCCGCTACCCATTCAAACGAACCCCATTCAGACGGACAACGTGATGGTTCAACCGCAATCACTCCAGCCTCTCATCAAGCTAGAAGGTGTCAAGAAGATATACCGGATGGGGAGCGAAACCGTCCGTGCACTGGATGGTGTCACTGTGGATATCTACGCCAATGAATATGTTGCCATCATGGGGTCGTCCGGTTCCGGCAAGTCAACGATGATGAATATTGTGGGTTGTCTGGATACACCTTCGAAGGGGGAGTATTTTCTGGGTGGTGAGAATGTCGGTGAGATGTCAGACCAGGAACTGGCGCGTGTACGCAACCGGGAGGTAGGGTTTGTATTTCAGACATTCAACCTGCTGCCGCGTGTGAATTGCCTTCAGAATGTGGAGTTGCCGCTGATTTATTCGGGCAAGCGGAAGAATCTTCGCAGGGAAATGGCCGAAAATGCGCTGGAGGCGGTAGGGTTATCGGATCGCATCAAGCACAAGCCCAACGAATTATCGGGTGGACAGCGACAGCGCGTAGCGGTGGCGCGTGCGCTTGTGAACAACCCTTCTATCGTGTTGGCGGACGAGCCGACAGGCAATCTTGACACGCGCACCGGCCACGAAATCATGCTCCTGTTTGAGGAGCTTTACCGCCGCGGAAATACGCTGCTGGTGGTCACCCACGAGAAGGAAATTGCGCAGCACGCACGTCGTATCATCGGGCTAAGGGATGGCAAGCTGGAGCATGATTTCCAGGTAGAGGAGCCCCATCTCGCGGGTGCCGTCACGGTTTAGTGCAGCGGAGTGTTTCGCGCTCTGTCACGAAGCGAACCGGCTCGGTACTGCGTGGGGCTCGTATGGCATGGAACACTGTGCTTTTCCCTACCCTGTTGCGACAATCCTCGTGGGGTACGTACACGCGATACTGTGCAATCAGCGCTTCCGGTGTACGCTCCAAAAACTCGAAGCGGAGGTCGTAGCCGCTCGCCGGAACTTTGAGGGATGCGAGCAGCACCATTTCCTGGTCGAACCTGACCGAGTCGAATGGTGTGAGGGGGCGGAGTGAGTCGCTGAACGCTGTCCATTCGGCTGCGTTCATTATGATGGCCTCCGCGGTGCCCATGCGGGCTTGCACGCCGCGGCCGAGCGAGGCAAAGGCGACACCGTCCGCGACTATCATCTCGGTCTCGGGTGCTTGCGGTACCGCACACGCCGCAAGCCCGATCAGCAGGATCGTCAGTGCACGCATACGTGCTGGTACATGTTATATTGTTTGGGGTTTCGGGGAACAGATAGTGGCATAAGAACGTGTCATGCACCTGCGTATTCTGGAGGTTATTACATGCCGATCAAGACTGTTGATGTAGACACACTGGTGTCCAAGACGGGCAATCTTTTTGAGACCGTAGTGATTTTGTCCAAACGATCCCGTCAGGTTGCGTCCAAGATGAAGGCGGAGCTGGACGACAAGCTTGCGTATTTCGAGAGCTTTGATGTGGAGGCGGAGGATACGGGCTTTCAGGAGGAACAGCAGCGTATTTCGGTGGAGCACGAGGCACTTCCCCAGCCGACGGAGGTAGCCATTGACGAGATGTTTGAGGGGGAGATTTACTTCCGGGATCCTGCCTCGGATCAAGACTAGCTTTATTTGTCGCCATTTCCGCAGTCCGGGATCCCGTAGAAGAAGGAATGGCCTTCGCGGCTAGCACTGCCATTGTTGTTCGCGGAGCGCGCGAACACAACCTGCAGGATATTGACATTGATATCCCGCGCGATCAGCTTGTGGTCATCACGGGGCTATCGGGTTCAGGTAAGAGCACGCTGGCTTTTGACACGTTGTATGCGGAGGGGCAGCGGCGCTTCCTGGAGAGCCTGGGATCGTATGCCCGGCAGTATTTGGGAATGCTGGAGCGCCCGGATGTAGACCGAATTGACGGGTTATCGCCGGTTATCGCGATTGAGCAGAAGACTGTTTCGCGCAACCCGCGGTCGACGGTCGGCACGGTGACGGAGATTTATGACTATCTCCGCCTGCTGTACGCGCGTGCGGGTACAGCGCACTCGCCCGTCACTGGTAAGCCGTTACGGCGGCAGTCTGTTGACGAAATCATTGATGGGCTGCAGGCTTACGAGGATGGTACGAAGCTGGTGCTGCTGGCTCCCGTTGTGAAGGGACGCAAGGGGCACTACGCCGAACTGTTTGAGCAAATCCAGCAGCAGGGCTATGTTCGCGCGCGCGTGGACGGGAAGATGTCCAGGCTGCGTCCGGGGAAGCGCGTGCACCGGTACAAGACCCACGACATTGAAGTCGTGGTTGACCGTCTGCAGGTTTCTCCGAAGAGTCGTCCTCGGCTGGCGCAGGGTGTAGAGCAGGCGTTAGCAATGGGGTCTGGTGTGTTGATAGCGGGGTTACCGGACGGGACGGATCGCGTTTTCAGTCGCCACTTGTATGATCCTGACTCGGGACTTTCCTACGACGAGCCTTCACCGAACACATTTTCTTTCAATACCCCTTACGGCGCTTGTCCTGAGTGCAGCGGCCTTGGAATTACGAAGAACTACGATCCGGACCTGGTTCTCCCGGTCAGCGGGCGGTCCCTGCGGAGTGTCCTGGATGAACTGACCAAGTCTAGCAACGACTCCGTGGACAGCCTGTTTCTGATGCGTTTGGAGGGTTTAGCAAAGCTTGAGGGATTTTCACTGACAGACTACGTTTCCGCGCTGTCCGAAGCAACCAGGCATACCATCCTCCATGGCTCGGACCAGGATGTGGTTACTGTTAGGTTCAAGGTTAATGGCCGGATGATAAGCGTAAAACAACCGTACGATGGGCTACTTGATCATCTTCGGGAGCGTTTCGACAACATCTATTACAAGTCAGAGCGGGTTCGACAGGAACAATACATGCGTAGCCGAGCGTGCGCGAAGTGTAATGGGAGTCGGTTGAAGGCGGATGCGCTGAATTATCGGGTTGGAGGGAAATCCATCGCCGAGTTGGGTGTCATGGACTTGTTCACACTGGCGACATTCTTTCGCGATGTGGAGTTTGGCGCTCGCGAAACCGTTATCGCGACCCCTATTCTGAAGGAGATAAGGGAGCGGCTTGCATTCATGGTGAATGTCGGGGTGGGGTACCTGGCGCTGGATCGTGAGGCTCGTTCGTTGTCGGGCGGAGAGGCTCAGCGCATCCGGCTGGCTGCACAGATTGGCACCCAGCTGACTGGCGTGCTGTATGTCCTTGACGAGCCTTCTATCGGCCTGCACGCACGGGATAATCGGCGCCTGATTGCATCGTTGTGCAAGCTGCGGGACATGGGTAACTCCGTGATTGTCGTGGAGCATGATCGAGAGATGATTGAGGCTGCGGATTTCGTGGTAGACTTGGGTCCGGGAGCGGGCGAGCACGGGGGACATGTCGTCGGTGCCGCGCCCCCGACGGAGCTGCCGCGGCATAACAACGGGTTTGAAAGCCTAACGATGGCCTATCTGACCGGCGATCGGCAGATTACGGTGGGTGCACAGCGGAGGAAGATCCAAAGTAAATGGTTGCGGCTGCACGGGGCAGTGGGGCACAACCTGCGTGGTGACAGCCTGCGGGTGCCCATAGGTCTGTTCGTATGTGTGACCGGGGTAAGCGGGTCCGGCAAGAGCAGCTTGATCAATCAAACCTTGTACCCGGCTTTAAGCAAGCGTATCCATGGTGTTGATACCAGCCCGCTTGCACATGGCCGGATGACCGGTATACAATATCTGAACAAGGTTATAGAAGTAGATCAGAAACCCATCGGTCGCACGCCCCGGTCAAATCCTGCTACCTATACCAAGCTGTTTACGCCCATCCGTGACCTGTTCGCGAGTCTGCCCGAAGCTAAGGTGCGCGGTTATGTTAAGGGTCGGTTTTCGTTTAACGTTAAGGGTGGGCGGTGCGAGGAATGCAAGGGGGCGGGGGTTGTGAAGCTGGCCATGAAGTTGTTGCCGGATGTGTATGTGGAGTGCGAGGAATGCAGCGGTCTGCGGTACAACAGGGAAACGCTCAAAGTGCGGTTCAAGGGAAAGAATATCTCTGAAGTGCTTGCGATGCGTGTTGATGAGGCCCGTGAATTTTTTAAGGCGATTCCCAGGATCCACCGTGTTCTGGAAACGCTGCATTCTGTCGGACTGGGGTACATACGTATCGGGCAGCCATCCACTACGATTTCCGGAGGTGAGGCGCAGCGGATAAAGCTTTCGCGGGAGTTGGCACGCCCTGGCAAGGGGGGCACGCTTTACATACTGGACGAGCCGACGACAGGGCTGCATTTTGAAGATATCCGGCATTTGCTGCAGGTCTTGCAGGCGTTGGTGGACAAGGGTAATACGGTGTTGGTGATTGAGCACAATATGGATGTAATCAAGGTGGCGGATTACGTCATTGACTTGGGTCCGGAGGGAGGAGAAGCAGGGGGGCACATCGTTTTTTCCGGGAGGCCGGAGAAGCTGGCGAAAGAAGACAGTGATACCGGCAGGGCGTTGAAAGTGGAATTAGAGCGCAGCGCGGCGCTTGCATCGCGGTGATATCGCCTCCGATGGACCGGTGATAAATGGTGAGGTGCTAAAGGTGTAATTTGCGGGTTTACAGTAATTGTATATCCATGAAGTTTGTTGCATATTGCGCTTTGTTGGTGGGTTCGGTCGTGAGTGTAGCCGCACAGCATGTCTACGAGCGCCCTCCTGAGACCCTTGCGCAGTTGGTTGATGCGCCGTCAACACCGGCTGTCCGCGTAAGTCCAGATGGCCGTACCCTACTGATGTTGTATCGGCCTAATCTGCCTTCCATAGATGAGCTGGCGCAATCAGAGTTGCGGCTCGCCGGGATACGCATCAACCCGGCCAACAATGGGCCGAGCCGATCCAGTTACTATACGCAGCTGGTTCTTATGACGTTGGGCGAGGATGGTGAGCGGCGTGTGACCGGTCACCCGGAGGCAGCCCGGATAAGAAACGTACAGTTTTCCCCCGACGGTTCCAAGTTGGCGTACACCGTCGACTTTCCTGACCAAATCCAGTTGTTTGTGGCAGATGTTGCCACAGCGAAAGGCGGTAGGGTTGGCGACTTTGCCGTCAACGATATAGTCTCGGGTTCGCCGTATCGGTGGTTCGCGGACAACAACTCCATGGTTGTTGTCTCCGTGCCGGCGGATCGTGGGGCTGCTCCTGTTGCGCCGTTGGCACCGCTTGGACCTGTTATCCAGGAGAATATTGATGGGGAGGCACCGGCGCGCACGTACCAGGATCTGTTGCAGAATCCGTACGACGAAGATCTGTATCGGCATTACATGTTGTCGGAGCTTTTGCATGTGACTACGGATGGTATGGTGCAACGTATCGGAGAGCCGGGGCTTATTGCGGGGGCGCGACCTTCGCCCGATGGTCGCTACGTACTGATTGAGCGGCAGCATGAACCGTTTTCGTACTTGGTGCCGGCCTACCGTTTTGCGCGGAGTTATACCGTGCACCGTACGGACGGATCGCTGGTGCGTGAGATTGCGCGGTTGCCAGTTGCCGACAATGTGCCTACAGCGTTTGGTTCTGTCCCTGCCGGGCCGCGGTCTGTGCAGTGGCGCTCGGATGTGCCCGCGACCTTGGCATGGGTTGAGGCGCAGGATGGAGGCGATGCGCGTGTCGAAGCGGAAGTACGTGATCGGGTTTTTATGTTAGCTGCTCCGTTCGGCGAGGAGCCCACGGGGGTTGTCTCGCTGTCGCTGCGTTACGCGGGCATCACGTGGGGTGACAGTGAAACGGCCCTGGTACGCGAATCGTGGTATTCTACGCGTCAGACGAGGACCTTCGTTATTCGCCCGTCGGATCCTGCTGCGGAGCCTCGACTGCTGTTTGATTACTCTATGGAGGATCGTTATGCGGATCCCGGCTATCCGCTATTGCGGACTACCCCCCAGGGTACATCGGTTATGCGTCTGGAAAGTGGTAAGACTATCATGACCGGGCTCGGTTTTTCGCCGGATGGAACGCGCCCTTTTTTGCGCAGCCTTGATTTGGTTTCGGGTGAAACCGAGGAGCTTTTCAGGAGTGTGGACCCCTATTATGAGAGGCCGATTGCGTTGGTAGGTGATGGCCGGCTATTGACGCGGCGAGAGACGACGACGGAGCCGCCGAATATTTTCATTCGTGATCTTGCTACGGGCGCCGCCGATGCCGTTAGTACGTTCGCTCATCCCTATCCTGACTTGGCTGATGTTCAGAAGGTGTCCCTGCAGTACACGCGTGACGATGGTGTGCTATTGACGGCGACCTTATACCTGCCGTCAGGCTACGATGCCGATGTGGACGGTCCATTACCGGGGCTGGTTTGGGCGTATCCGCAGGAGTTCAAGAGCGCACAGGCTGCCGGGCAACGTGCAGATTCCCCCAACCGATTCAAGCGCATCAGTTATTGGGGTGCTATTCCGTATGTGACGCAGGGTTATGCCGTGTTGGACGACGTATCCATGCCCGTTATTGGGGAAGGAGAGGCAGAGCCAAACGACACGTTCCGTGAGCAGCTCGTGGCGAATGCGGCGGCGGCTATTGCAGAGGGTGTCCGGCGCGGCGTCCTTGATCCGGATAGGGTAGCTGTTGGGGGGCATTCGTACGGTGCGTTCATGACGGCCAATCTGCTTGCTCATTCGGATCTTTTCCGTGCGGGCATTGCGCGTAGTGGAGCTTATAACAGGACGTTAACTCCGTTTGGGTTTCAGGCGGAGGAGCGGTTATTCTGGGAGGCTCCAGAGCTGTATTTTGATATGTCGCCATTTATGCATGCGGACAAGGTTGACGAACCGGTGCTGCTGATTCACGGAGAGGCGGACAACAATTCGGGGACATTCCCATTGCAGAGCCGCCGATATTATGGTGCCTTGAAGGGGTTGGGTAAGACGGTGCGATTGGTGATGCTCCCGCATGAGAGTCACGGGTACCGAGCGAGGGAGTCGGTATTGCACATGTTATGGGAGACGGACCGGTGGCTTGAGCGGCATGTCAAGGATGCTCCGCCCCGTGTCCGGGTTGACGGGCCAACGGGTTAAGGTATGTCGGGGAATGCATGTATGGACTGGCGGGATTGTGCGCCGGTGCGTTGACTGAGTCTGTGTCGGGAGCAACGAAGGAGGAGTTTGCAGCTTCTTCGTGGAGGAGTCGACTGGCTGCGGGGTCAGGCGGGGGCGTGTATCTTGACTACAATGCGTCGGCTCCTTTGGACGCGCGCGTGGCTGAGGCCATGTCTTCCGTGCTATTGAGCGTTGGTAACGCCTCATCAAGCCATAACTTTGGTCGCCGCCAGGCTGCATTGGTTGGGACGGCGCGTGGGCGGGTTGCTGCGCTGGTTGGGGGGCGTCCGTCGGGCGTTGTCTTCACGGCGAGTGCTACGGAGGCGAACAACTTAGCACTGTGTGGGCTGGTGCGTACCCGTAGTGGTGATCGGGCGAGGATTCTCGTATCTGCTGTTGAGCACGCCTCTGTATGGCGGACGGCGAAATGGTTGGCGGAGGAAGGTATTGTAGCGGTTGACATTATTCCTGTAAGGCGCGGTGGGTATGTTGATGTACAGGCGTTAGAGCGGCTGCTTGGTCCTGATGTATTGTTGGTTTCCGTAATGGCGGCGAACGGAGAGACGGGGGTGGTTAACCCTATAGCACATGTTTCTGAACTCGTTCGTGCGCATGGGGCACTGCTGCATTGTGACGCGACGCAGTATGCGGGTCGCATGTTGCTAAGCACGGCCATTGATGGCGTGGATTTGGTGTCGGTTAGCGCACACAAGCTGGGTGGACCCATGGGTATCGGTGCGCTAATAGGTACGCACAGGGTGTTGGCACAGATGCAGCCTCTGATACACGGTGGCGGGCACGAACGCGGTCTCCGGTCTGGTTCGTTGAATGTGCCGGCGATAGTTGGCTTTGGCGTCGCTGCTGACCTTGCGGCAGACGATAGAATGGGCGAGGCTTCGCGCCAAGCTGAGCTTAGGGATAGTCTGGCTGCTGGGATTGAGGATGCGTTGCCCGGTGCAGAGCAGATTGGGGATGTGGAGCGTCGACTCCCCAACACCGTATGCTTCCGGTTCGCAGGCGCAGAAGCGGACGCCGTAAAGCACAATATGGAGCCTGTCGCCGTTTCGACTGGGAGCGCGTGTAGCTCAAGGTCAATCAGGCCGTCAAGGGTGTTATTATCAATGGGTTTATCAAGATCAGCCGCTTACGAATGTGTTCGTTTCAGTGTGGGGCCGGGCACAGTGGCGGCTGATATTGAAGCAGGAATCGCTGCCGCTTCAGAGGCCGTAGAATACGTTCGTCCAATGACATCCAAGAGGAGCTGATGCGTTTGGTAGACGCAGCAGAACGTGTCTTTGCTCGGCACGAGACATTCCATCCGCGCTACGGATGGTTTCGCAAAGCGCACATGTTCGTCGGGAAGGATGCCAACATCTTTACTAGGGAGGATGCACCAATCAAACTGGGAGTTGGCAAGAACATGGTGCGTGCGATTCGCTTCTGGGGAACTGCGGCGAAGTTGATCTCAAAGGCGGAACCGGCCCGAAAAGGACGGGCGTCTGCCATGGTATCCACTAAGATTGGCAACAAACTATTGGGCCCGGAAGGATGGGATCCTTTCTTGGAAGATCCGGGAAGTGTTTGGCTTCTACACTGGCTTATGCTGGCTCGGCCGAGTCTGCTGCCCGTATGGTGGCTGGCCTTTAATGAGTTTCATGCGGTTGAAATTGACGAGCGAGAACTTGAGAGAGTAATTAATGCGCAGCTGAAGTTCGTATCTGAATGGCAGAATCCTAGTGCATCCTCAGTAAAGAAGGATGTACGGGCTCTGCTCCGAACGTACGCCCCTGTCAACAAGACTGATCGCGTCAAGATTGATGATCGTTTCAGTTGTCCATTTCGCGATCTGGGTCTAATGTCGCGAGTGCAGGTATCAAGCCGGTACCGGTTCGTATACGGTGCGAAACCAACACTTCCGAGTTCTGTGGTAGCATTTGCAGCGGTGGACATGGTCGACCGCATGAATTCCGGAGCAAGCACGGTGACGGTAAGTCGGCTCGCCCACGAGCCTGGAGGGCCGGGTAAGGTGTTCAAGCTTACTGAGAGTGACCTGCGGTCAGCACTGGCTTCTTTTGCTGATACGTCATCGCGTGTCAGATTGGTGTCTGTAGCTGGTGCATCTCAGATTAATTGGCTTGGTAACGCGCGCGACACTGCGGATACCATACTGAATGATTACTACGCTCAGTCGTTGGACTCCATAAAGAATGGCGAGGCCGCTAAATGAGTGGAATGCTTGCGGATCAAATTGCCGTTCGTGGACGCTTCGCCCGGTCAGCCAATGTTGAACGGGATGTTGCGCAGCGCGAGCCGCTTGAAGGATATGTGGTAACACCGCGGGTTCTGAGTGTATTGCGTCGAATTGTCTCCGTAGCTAGAGACGGAAGGGCGGGCGGTGCATGGTCTCTGACGGGTCCTTACGGTTCGGGCAAGTCATCGCTTGCACTCCTTATTGACGCTGTTTTTGGCCCCGAGTCTCCCACTCGGGATTTAATAATGGGATCCATTGCGGTAGTTTCCGCAGAGATGGAAGCTGCGATCCTAGCTGTTCATGCGCGCCATGGAACCGGCAAGAGGGGTTTCTATCGTGGTTTGGTGACCGCAGGCGGTGAATCGTTGAGTATTACTGTTTTCCGCGCACTTCAAGCGGTAGTGGGACGCTCTGCTCAGGCGATTACTATCCGGGAACAGCCATTGGACGGTAGCACCGTTGGTGATATCTTGCGGTTGGATCCTCGCCTTCATGAAATATCTGCCCCAACGCTTATTCGTGTTGCGTGCGCTATTGCAGAGGATGCGCCCTTGCTTATTGTTATTGATGAGTTCGGAAAGGGTCTGGAGGTGGTACGTGAACATGATGACGGCACATACCTGTTGCAGCAGCTGGCCGAGGCAGGGCAGGGTGCGGGGCTGCCAATTTTTGTTCTAACCCTCCAGCATCTCTCTTTTGAGGAATACTTGGTGGGAAGTGCCGCGGTAACGAGGAGGGAATGGGCGAAGGTTCAAGGACGCTTCGAAGACATTGCCTTTGTTGAGTCAGCGGAACAGATTCGCGCACTCATTGGGAGTGTCTTTGAGCCCAAAAACGATACTATCAGGGAAAGGATTGCCCGCTGGGCTGCCATTCAGGCAGAGAAAATGCAGAAAATCGGCTTGGGGGAATTGTCAGATCCAGAGGCGATAGAGCACTGCTATCCATTGCATCCGATCACGGCAGCTGTGTTACCGGAGCTTTGCAATCGATTTGGGCAGCATGAGCGGACACTTTTTTCCTTCTTGGCGGGGCAGGGTTCCTGGGGCGCTGCGCGTTTCATTGAAGAAACAGAAATTGACCGTGACTGCCCACTGCCGTCCATTACATTGGAAAAGGTGTACGACTATTTCGTGGGCCAACAGGTTCTCGCGGGATTGTCTGGCCGTGAAGCTGGTAGGTGGTCCGAAATTGCTACCCGGGTTCGAGATGCAGCAGGATTGTCGGACCGACAGACTCGGATGGCGAAGCGAATCGCCGTATTAAACCTGACTTCTACGGCGGGAGTGGTTCGAGCCTCTCGTCCAATGCTATCGCTAACTGATCCTCATGCAGTGGAGGTGTTAAGCCAACTTGAAGTTGCGGGCGTAGTGACGTACCGAAGGTTTGCCGACGAATACCGGGTATGGCAAGGCTCTGACGTGAATATCCCGCTGTTGGTAGATAGCGCGCTAATGCGTCTGCAGCGTCGCTCATTGGCGGAGTTGATGTCAAGTTTAGAGCCTCCTGCTCCAATGGTAGCTGCACGCCACAGTGCAGAAAAAGATGTGCTGAGGGTGTTTCGGGCAAGCTATGCAAGTGCGGCGGATCCAGTGGCTCCGATAGACGCTTTTTCCCAGTTTGATGGTGAGGTTTTACTTGTGGTTGACTCGCTTGATACGATGCCTACCCCATCTAACGGAGTAACATCTGCTAAGCCCATTGTAGCGGTAATCCCGCGAGAAGTAAGCACACTGGAGGAGGCTGCTCGGGAAGTTGCTGCTGTCCAGTCGGCTGCCGATGAGCCTGTTGTGGCACAAGATTGGGTGGCTCGTGGCGAGGTAGCCGAGCGACTAGCCCAGGCCAAGGCCGTTTTTGAAGGTGAGGTGCACCGGATATTTCGCTCCGGCTCGTGTCGGTGGTTTCTCTTGGGCGAGGATAATGCGCATGCGAAGGAGCTGCCTGTCGGGCGGGGCAGTCACACCCTATCATGCGCGGCAGATATTGCCTACGATTCTACGCCGGTGGTAGGCAATGAGGTGCTCAACAGGGTCCATTTGACCACTCAAGGATCCAAGGCGAGAAATCTATTATTGAGTGCAATGATAACGAGGGGAAAGGAACTCAATATGGGTCTGGAGGGATTTGGTCCGGAGGTGGCGATGTACCGGGCATTCCTTCTCCGGACGGGGATTCATCAGTCGGCCGGCATGGAAGGCGGGATGGTATTTTGTGCACCACGACGGACTAGCTCCTTGTGGCCGGCCTGGGAGGTCATAGAAAGGCAATTCGCTCATGCCAAGGCTAGGCGAGTGAACGTAAAGGACATTCATGCGGAGCTCCGATCAAGGCCCGTGGGGATGAAGGCTGGGGTTATACCCGTGCTGCTGACTGCAGCCCTGCTTGTGCATCGCGACGAGATTGCGGTATATGAGCATGGGACATTCAGAACTAAGTTGGCGGTGGAGGTGTCGGAAAGGATGGTGCGCAACCCGCACCACTTTGAGGTCAAGCACTTTGCGAACACCGCAGGGGTTAGACGTGACACGGTCAACGCTCTCGCCAAGCGTCTCAAGGTGCGGCCGGTACTTCGTCATTGCCGGGTTGCCAATGTTCTGGGGGTCGCGGGGTATTTGGTATCAAGGATTCGGCGTTTGGACAATTTTACCCGGCATACTACAACTCTGAGTAAGGAAACTCTGGCTGTGCGTGCGGCCATAATGGATGCTGTAGAGCCAGACGAGCTGATTTTCAAACGTCTCCCCGCTGCATTGAGTCTTCCATCTGTTCCTGCTTTCGCGGAAGGGTATACGGAATTAAATGCCTACGCCGAACTTCTCGGTGGCGCAATGGATGAGCTGAGCGCGCGGTTTGATGCATTGGGGAAGGAGCTTCTGGAAGCCTTACTGCACTTGGCTGGAGAGAAAACCCGGCAAGAAGTGAGTAGGCAAGCCGCAGCGCTGGATGACCAGGTTCTGAACAAAGAGGTGTGCGCTTTCGTGCAGGCTCTTCAAGGTGGTAACTCCATGACGGATGGGGAGTGGATCAGTAGAGTAGCCACGGTGATATCAAAGAAGGCTCCAACTGAGTGGACGGATCGTGACTTGAACTGGTTCAAGATAGTCCTTGGTACTCACGTCAATGCGTTTCAACGTCTAGTCGCATTGCATGCTGACTACTGTTCGTGGGGTGGCGGTTCCAGTCGGGGATTTCGTGTCACGTTAACTGCACCAAATGGTCGGGAGCACAATAGACTTATTTCCGTTGACGACGCTGACCGTGTTCTTGTCGAAGAGGAGCTAGACCAATGTCTTGCCAAGCTTGAGCCTGCTTTGGGCTCGCGCCATCAGGCTAGGAAGTCAATTCTTGCCCTTCTCGGCGAAATGTTTCTAGGCGACCAGGACTGATAAATCCCCGTTTCAACAGTCAGTAACTGAAGGTGCTTACTTTGTCAGACCCCGTCCGTCATATTTGCGGAATATCAGGTGGGAAGGATTCGAGTGCACTCGCGGTGTACATGCGCAATCGTGTTCCTGGCATGGAGTATTTCTTTTGTGATACTGGCGCAGAACTGCCTGAGACGTACGAATATCTCACGAGGCTGGAGATGATCCTTGGTAAACCCATTGCTCAATTGAATTCCAGCAGAGGGTTTGATCACTGGTTTGAGGTATATCGCGGTGCACTGCCGTCTCCGCAAATGCGGTGGTGTACAAAGAACATGAAGATCAAGCCGATTGAAGAGTGGATAGGCGATGCTCCCGCGATCACCTACGTTGCAATTCGGGCTGATGAATCAAACCGAAAGGGCTATGTATCGACGAAGAAGAACATTCAGACCCGCTTTCCCTTTGTTGAGGACGGGATAGATCATGCCGGTGTAATGCGGATCTTGGACGATGCGGGGATCGGGCTTCCCGAGTATTACGAATGGCGCACGCGCTCCGGGTGCTATTTCTGCTTCTACCAGCGCAAGGCGGAGTGGATCGGCCTTGCGGACCGTCATCCGGAGCTGTTTGATCGAGCTGTTGCAATTGAGCAGAAGGTTCTTCTTCAAGCTGGCGAGGATGGCGATGCGGACTTCAGCGACTGCGCGATGAAGTCAAGACAGTATACTTGGTCTGGGGGCGAAACACTCGAAGAATTGCGGGATCGCAGGGACGAAATCCTTGCCCGGCACGAAGCCGCCATGTCCCGCGCTTCCGCACGGCAAGTCAATGTACCGCTCATTGAGTCTTTGGCGGATGCGCTTGATGAGGAAGATGATACGCCTCCCTGTATCGTGTGCGACCTGTAGCAATGTCGCTTGGTGGCAGAGATCGACTGGGGGATGCGATACGTGTAGCACCATGGGGTAGTCCGCCTACATCCTTGCTCCCTCAATGGTACATTGAGACATGCGCGGATATCCCCCTTCCGGAAGCTATCAGGGAGGAAAACCCAGCGGTCAGGACCATAGGGGAATTAGGAAAATTTTGGAACGGCGTACGGACCCCCATCCGAAAACATGCACGGCATGCGCTACTCACACTTGCAAGGGCATATCGCCCTCCAGGGTCATATATCGTATTGGGGGGCGATACGGACCGTTTTGAATTAACCGACTATCCGCTTCGTGTTCGTACACTGAACGCCATCACCAACAGTGATTTACGTTGGGGTGTTGGTGCTGTACACGTGGAGGATCTGCTTGCCATTAAGAATTTCGGCATCGCTTCACTTGTAGATCTGATGTGTGTAATGGAAGCTGCTGAGCTAGCATCCAGTGGAGATCCGACATCAGCCACGAGCCCATGGGCTTTCTCCGTTCATTCAAATAATGATTCAAGCACCGATTCCAAAGCCCTATTGCTGGAATCGCGCACACATTCCGACCTCGGCGGCAAGCGTTTGTCGCGGTGCGACATAGTGAAACATTTGGAGCGACTGTTTGCGGCAGCCGAGGAATTCTACGGAGCGACGACCGTCATGGATGCACTGAACATTGACTTAGTCCAACTTGCTACAGACTTGGGGATTGACACAGAATTCGATTCCTGCAAGATCTCAGACTTTACCGACTTACGCGTGCTCGGCTCGGTAATTGATGGGATTCGTGACTTACAAGCTAACCTACCGATTAGAGAACGCTCAATACTTCAGCAATTTGTGGAGAAGAAGCATCGTCCGACCCTTGGAGAATTGGGCCAAGTATACGGTATCTCACGGCAGCGCGTCCGACAGATTGCCGCGAGGGTCAAAAGAAAGGTTGAACAATGTGTAGGCTCCGGGATTGGCGAAATTGTGGCGGTACTAAGGCGGAAGGTTGGCCCGGTGGCTAGGGAGTATATGCTTCAATCCCATATGGATAGCCTGTTCAAGGGAGAGTCCTTGTACGACAATGCCGTTGCTATCGCGCGTAGATTAGTGGAAGCATCGCTGAGCTATGACACGGTTCGAGGTATCCGGGCAATTCCCGAAGCCAGAGGAGTTATCAGCGATTTTGAACGGCAGGCCCAAACGCTTGCGGATGATGCTGGACTGATTGACGAGGAGGTATTACGCGCCACTCTGCCCGGTGAGGAATGGCATGAACGATTCGAACTATTGGTCGACCGATGCGGACTATTTCGGATAGGTAGCCAATTGGCCCAGCGTGCTACACAAAAGGCACGCGTAAAGGCGGCGGTGCTCACCATCGGTCGACCAGCCACAGCCGAGGAAATTGCCGACGCAACTGGTCTACCGGTGGCCGGCATTCCTAGCGTATTGTCGCGCATTTCTGGAATTGAGCGTGCTACGAAGACTAAGTGGGGGATGGAGGAATGGATTGATGATGTTTATGAGGGGATTGCTGCAGAGATTGTACAGCGGATTGACGAGGACGGCGGTGTCACAACCTTGGATCGCTTACTCCGAGAATTGCCGGAGATGTTCGAAGTAAAGGAGGCTAGTGTGCGGGCCATTGTAGCGACACCGCAATTCGTCCTTCAGCACAGAAATGTTCGTCTGGCTAAGGCCAGTGAAGTATCGTTACGGGATGTTTACGAAGTCGTTGACGGGGTGACTTTGGAGGGGTGGCCGTATTGGAATTTTCGGGTGCGCCCGATTCACTTTGATGGGCACAGTGTTGCACGTGTGCCTCCTGAGATTGCAGTTGCGCTGGGATGCCCGAAGAACGGTAGGATATGGGCAACTGTATCGCAACCCAGTGGTTGTGGTCGGATCTCGGTGATTTGGCGGTTGACAAGCTTAACGGGGGCTAGCATAGGTTACATATCTGGAGCTCTGGATAAACTAGAGGCGCGTGCAGGAGATCATGTTTCCTTGGTGGTAGTTGAGTCCGGCGTTGTAGAGTTTCGGTTGCGGGTTCAAGAGCAGACCGCTGGGACTGGGTGTGTTGGTCAACCGAGTAACGGTGATGCTGCTGCGACTACCATCGACGAGAGCGTGCACGGAGCAGCAGGGATTCTTGAGCAGTTGAAAAATCGTCGGCGGGTATTCTGACATGCTTGCGACCAATGCCAAGATTAAGCCTGGCATTTATCAGTTGCCGGAGGCTCCTGTAGCTGCAAAGGTACTGATTCCGGGATTTGAATCGGCTGTGTCAGTCCGCGGAGCGTTTGGGTGGTTCTCGTCGGGTTGGATAGGGCGACTTGCACCCGGACTTGCGAATTACATCAACCGTCCCGGGATGAATCCCATCAAGTTTGTAGTAGCTCCTGTTTTTTTCTCCCCGGAGCGCAGAGCCGTGGAACAGGCGGTATCTATGACCTCAGACGAGGCGTGCCAACTTGTAGCGAATATCTTTTGTGACGGGAAGGCAAACGCGTCCGCCCTTGCGCGGCATGCATTAGGATGCTTGTCTTGGATGATAGCTACGGGTTTGCTAGACTTGCGGATCGCGGTACCCGCCGGTGGGTCGAATTATCACCCCAAAATGTGGCTATTTGACGATGGCACGGATAAAATGCTGGTTCGGGGTTCGGGGAATGCGACGGATCGTGGGATTTCAGGTGGAGTGGAGCACTTTGATGTTGATGTAACTTGGAGCGATCATGGTCAAGACCGCGTTCAAGATGGCTTAGCCATGCTTCACGATTGGTCGATTGGACGGAGCGTTGGCATTGACAAGATTGTCAGCCTCCCGCAGGCTCTAAAGGAGTGTATCATCCAGACTGCTCCCGTGAGACCGCGAACTCCGGTGGACTATCGCCAAGCTGCCGAAAAAGATGGATATCCCCCCTGGTCCGTTGATTCATTGGGTGGTTTAATACGAGGGTTCACTCGAAAGAAGGAGCGATCCATTCCAAGGCTTCGGATTCCCGATAGCCTCGTTTGGGAGAAAGGGGCGTATGCCCATCAAGGCGAGGCTGTTAAGGCATGGGAAGCGGCTCCTTTTCCGGATCGTGGTACGATTTCGATGGCCACGGGGGCGGGGAAGACCATTACAGCATTACTCTGCGCTACTCGTTTACAGGATCGCCTGGAAGGGCGACCTTTATTGGTTGTAATCTCCGCTCCTACCGTTCCATTGATACACCAGTGGAGCGATGAAGTAGCTAAGTTCGGTATCAAAGCAATGGTACCTACTTTGGAGAGGAATACAAGTCTTGCGCTTACCAGTCTGTTTCGCAGACTGCGAGCTGGCGGAACGCATGTGGTAATCGTGACGAATTATCTGATTGCTTCACCAGACTTCCAGCAAACGGTAGAAAAAAAGATCTGCGGGAGATCAACCGTGGATAGCCTGTTCGTGGGAGACGAAGTGCATACGTTGGGTGCCGATAAATTCGTGGCTAACAAGCCTGAGTTTCTTACGCGCCGTTTGGGACTTTCGGCAACACCTGTACGTCAGTATGATCCAGACGGCACTGAAGAGATCTTCGATTTTTTCGGAGAATCTGTTTTTGAATTCGGGATGGATCAAGCGATTGGATTTTGCTTGACACCATACAATTACTATGTCCACGCGGCGACGATGGATCAGGCAGAAGTGGCCGAATACGAAAAGCTCACGAAACAGATCGGGAAGGCGTTTGCATCCGAAACGAACAGCCCAATAGATAGGGATGAGGAAGGAGTCCGGCGTTTACTAATTCGGCGACGCAGGATTGTTGAGACTGCCGCCGGAAAGTTGGCTCTGCTTCGGATGGTGCTGGAAACGCGTGACCCGCGGTCGCTGGATGGGGCACTGATTTATGCATCAGCGAAGGATCCTCAACAGTTCACGGACATTTGTGCGATTCTCACTAATTTAGGCGTGCGATGGGCGCCTGTGACGCAGGAGACGACAGCAAAACCGAAGACGCTCAAGAGAACACTTGATACATTTTCCAGCGGGGGATATCAAGTATTATTGGCAAAGAAGGTCTTGGACGAAGGTGTAGATATTCCCCGTATTCGCGAAGCCTTCATTGTGGCCTCGTCAACTGTGGAGCGGGAGTGGATCCAGCGGCGAGGCCGTGTACTTAGGAGGCACCCAGACAAAAACATTGCGCTGGTTCATGATTTTTTGGCTTTGCCTCCGGCGAAACTGGTTGCCTATGATCCCAAGAATGTGCGCAAGGTCGTGGTTTCCGAGCTGAATCGCGCTTATACTTTTGCGAAGTATGCAGACAACGCGGTTGGCGAGCATTCGATTCTTGACCAGTTAGGCGCGATACGTAGCGCATATTTCTCAAGCATCGGCAATTCTGCAATTCTCCAGCGCGCAGGTGATATGATCGTTTCATCCGGCATTCCGAGGAGTTCTGTATGGTAAACAATTACGACAGGATTTATCGTGAAATTGAGATTGCAGCACAACGAGAGAGCGAGAATATGGGAGTTGATCCCGAAGATCTCCAATGTCTAATTCTGGAGATCGTGGACACAGTAGATAGGCACCGAATGGGTCGGCTCTTCGCGATTAAGAAAGATGTTCGGGCATTGGTTGAAAGGGCCGCGGACACATTCATGACGGAGGGTACCGTACGTGATTAGATTTCGTCGAATTGCGATTCGTAACTTCGCGTGCTTCGAAAATGCCTGTGTTGAACCGTCCGTGGACGCGAAAAAGCGTTTAACTATTATAAGGGCTGAGAATGGTTCAGGGAAGACCACGTTTCTTCGGGCTGTGAGGTGGGCATTGTACGGTGAAAAAGGACTCCCTGGAGCTGACACTCGGAAGTTTTCGGTCCACTCGGCGGATTGGGTTCCCAACAAGAGGGGGTTGGAGACCAGCGTAGAGATTGAGTTTGAGACTGACAAAGAGACGCGTATGCAACGGGGGCATGCGCGGCGGATATTCTTATTCAACCTAAGAAGGTGTGTAACTACAATCCGCAATCCGGTGCACCGCGACAACGAGCCAGATTATCAACGAGTTGGTGAAACGGCTGTATTAATGGAGCAGGAAATGGACGGGGGATGGGTTGCCATTCCACATCCGGAACAGGTGATGGACCAGCTCCTTCCATGGGAGTTGAACGATTTTTTTGTGCTAGATGCCGACAAAGCAGCGGATTTTGTTGGTGGTAGCGAAAACAAGGAAGTTCCGCATCGCGATGTAATTGCTAAGACGACAAAGGTGGTTCAGAGTCTGCTGGGGATTGATGTATTCAAAGACGCAACCTTGCGAGTGGAGGATCTTCAGCGCACTTTGGGTTCTGAAATTGCCAAGGCAATTGGAGATAAAGACTTAACTGCGCTGCAGGATAGATTGGAAGACTGCCGACAGCGCGAAGAGCAGTTGCGTGAGCAAGCAGAAGGCGAGCGACACAAGAAGGAGGAGCTGGATGACCGTTTGCAGCGTGCTAAAGGCAACCTGGAAAAGGAGATCAAGGGCATTGGCGGAGCGGGGCAGCTGGCAGAGCGACTGAGCCAGACAGAACACAGGGAGAAAAAGCTGCTTGAACGGTTTGCAAATAAAATGATTCTCCTTGGTGGGCAACTAGAATCGACGAGCCTTCTTGCCGCGCTGATGGAACGATTAGTAAAGGAGGCATACCACCAACTGAATCCACTGCATGAATCTGGAACTATACCGCGTAGGCACCTCCAGTTCGTCTCGGAGCTGTTGGAGGAGGGGGTTTGTGTGTGCGGCCAAGACATCTCCACAAACGGCAAGCACCGACGGCATCTTGAAGAAAGGGTTGCCACAACGAAAGATCTGGATATCCGAGCCGAGTACCTCGGAAACTTGTACGATTCCGTGCGAGCGTTCGTGCGTGGAGATCTAGCCACCCAATGGGAGAAGAATACGGCAAATTTGGGCGACGAGGTTGAATCGCTGCGATGTGACTTAGCGGATCTGAAAAGGGAGCAGAGAAAGATCCGCTCCGACTTGGATAAGATAGATGAAGAGAAGATTCAATTGATTCGGGACGAAATCAATGCTTTGGAGTCTCAGCGGGAAAAATCTTCTCGAGAGTTGATCAATTTTGAAGTCAGATTGCGGTCGTTAAACTCGGAGACTGATTCCTTGGAGAAGACAGTTCGATCACGAGCCAAGACCGAACGTGTCGTTCGAGACAAGAGGGCTGCGGAGGATTTGGCAGGTGCCGCAGCCAGGGTGCTCAGATGTGCATATGGAGCAATTGAAAGCAGCCAAGTGGAGGAATTGTCTCGCCGAATGAATCAATTGTTTGCACAAATGGCGGCAAATGTACCAGCAGATGAAACTGTCGTTGGCGACGCCAACAAAGCCACTCTACGGATGATCGCGAAAGTTGGATTACGATCAGTAGAAGGGGCAAATCAGGGGTACGAAATATGTGCGTTCAACAGACGTAATCGCTTAATGCCACCCATTGAAATCAATGGTGCTTCGCGAAGGGTCCTTGCATTGTCTTTTGTTCTTGCTTTATGCAATGAATCCCAGACTCATGCCCCATTCTTGGCTGACTCTCTGCTCAACTTCATGTCGGGTGCTGTTCGACGGAATACGCTTCTTGCAACCATTGAGAATTCCAGCCAGCCCATTCTGTTCTTGACAGGGTCAGACTTGGAAGGAAGGAGCGAAGTTGAGATTGCAAAACGTTATGCAGGTGCTACGTATACGCTGACCGGCCAGTGGGATGTTAGAGACGGAGACGGCGGAGATGTTGTGCATCGTACATTGGATGGACAGGTTTCGGTTGTGTGCAGGTGTGGGCCAAGGCATTACTGTAATGTTTGTGAGCGTCTTGGACAGAGAATGTTGCCTGATTGGAGCGGACAAACTGACGGAGGTTTCAAGTGAACTATTTCAATGCCCTTTTGACGAGTAAGGCACACAAGTTATATCTACCCGAGAAATCGCGTGATAACATACAGCGTGTTATCCAGTCACACCAACGAGGTGCGTCAAGCAGACCTGAGCGTGCCCCATTTCGGCGACAGTTAGATTTTTGGGCACTAGCTTTTGCTACTGCGGTGGCCCGGGGTGTTGAGCCCCTTGAGACCTCGCCCAATGTAGGAGGGTACTCCTTCGTGGATACGCGTTCCGTCGAAATGCCGGACGGACTCTGTGAGCTGTTGGCCGTTGTAGCGTTCTCTGTACTTGGCGTAGATGACGATGGCGTCCAAGAGCCTAACAGAATTATTGATATCGCTAATCGGTACGCAGCGGTTGGCTGCGATGAGTTGTTGGGACGGCTTTACAGCAAGGGTTTGCGCCTTAGCGAGTTGGAAAAGGCTATAGACTTTTCAAAAGAGCTGCTGGCGGATGTAGAAGATGCCTACCCTCCTGTAGTTAATTGATTATTGGTCAAGATGCTGGGATCGTTGCTCCATATTAGGCCTGTGACCCAATGAACCGCATCTGCCGCAAGAGGAGATCGCACACTACGACCGCCTTGCTCTACCCAAGTCACCTTCCCTACCTGCCAAGCTGAATGTCTTGAATTATCCAGACCAGCCTGCCAATGAAACGTGATCAGATTTGACGCACAACCGAATTTCTAAGTTGGCCTCTGGGCAAAGGGCAGGGCTACCCGACGGAGTGTTTTCGTGCCAGGTAGGGCCCGTCCGTGGGTAGTTGCACTGTCTGGTGGCAAAGTGCCAATATTGATGGATATCGAGCGGTTGTAGGTCGTGATGAATTCGGGGTGTTCAGAATCTCTGCAAGGTTAGGGAATTATATACGTGAGTGACCGACTGTACACAGTGAGGCACTAGTATCAATTTCACGGGTCATAGGGGTCGGTAACCCGAACGCCCCTCGCCGTGCAGCAGCCCCAATCCCGGAGGCCAGTATGTTTGCAGCCGCATTCAGGTCTGCATGATCCGCATGTCCACAGGACATACACTCGAATTTGCTCCGTGTCTTACGGTTACTCGCTTCTGTGTGCCCACACACAGAACACCGCTGACTGGTATAGGCAGCGGTAACCTTTATCACCTTGCGGCACTTATAGCCCAGCATCTGATCCAGCTGGCCCCAACCTGTTCGCAGTATTCCACGGTTGAGGCCAGACTTCTGTCTGACGTTTGTGCCAAAGCTCTCCATCGTCCCCTTAGCTGAACGTGTCATCGCTTTGATCTTCAGGTCCTCCAGTATCACCGTTGAGGAGCATTTGGCAATACTGCGACTTACCTGGTGGTTCGCATTCTTGAGGATGTTAGCACGCTTGCACTGTATGCGGGCGATTCTATGCTTCCGCCTGTTACGACGGTTGGAGCCTTTCTTCTGTCTCGCCAGTCTTCGCTGATGCCGCTTCAACTTGGCATCAAGACGCTTGGTATCCGGTTGTCTGATAATGCTTGTATCGCCCTCTGTGGAGACCATAGCGATCTGCCCGCAATTACGGTCAATGCCTACAGCACTGCCGGTATCCTCTATTACAGGTGCCTCCATCTTGTAGCAGATGACAGCATACCATTTGCCGGCGTTCTTCTTTACAGTGGCTTTGATGGGTATACCATCAGGGTACGGGTTGCCTCCCCGCCTGCGGAGCGCCATATATCCCACTTTCGGGATATACAGCTTGCCATCCCGAACCCTTACGTTATCCGGGATCGTGAACGAAGGCGTACTACCACGTCTGGAATGGAATCTCGGTCTTCTCTTACCCTCCTTGAAGAATGCCTTCCATGCATCCGCCTGATATTTCAATGTGTATCTAACGACAATGTGTATCTAACGACACCAAAGGAGTATTCAGGTAGCCACTCGACCGTGCGGCGCAGCGCCGTGAACCGCTTCCCCAGCGAGAAGAAGCTTACCGAGGGCGGCTTCTCTCCAGCCTCTTTCGCTTTCTTGTACGCCTCGCTCTGCTCTGCGGGGATGGCATTCCACACAAACCTACACGCACCCGCTAATCCAGCAAGTTGCTTGGCGTTACTCCGACTTCCGGGCAACAGCCTGTATGTGATATTGCGGTATGCACTAACTGTTTCGGGCATGGCACTGTGGTATATAACTCCCTAATAGATGGAAATTATATAGCATGAATACCCACGTGATGAGTTATTTGAAATAATTGCAGTCTTTTCGTGAAAAGCGGGAACCGATTATGAAAAGCTGGCGAAAGCCATCCTGTCTGCACCACCAAAGCACAAAAAGTTACTCCTGCGAAAACGCGTGGCATTCAGCCATATAACTCCCCAAGGTTACTCATCATTGACTATGGAATTACCGTATGACGATTCGGAACCCAATCAGGTGCTATACCTGCCTGTCGGTTGTGCGCGTATATTTTGGGCATCGTACCTGGGAAGCTGAACCTCCTCGGGAGTCTTGTTGAGAAGTCCGGCAAGTTCTTTTCTAAGCAGGGCTTCATCTTTTCTCCCGACTTGATTGAGGGCTCCTCCAACGGAGTGGTACATGAGCATCTTAGCAACACGTTGTGCATCCGTTGAAGTGATCATCCTCTGATTTTCCCTATCCCAGAGAAGTCCGGTCCACGGGTCCTCATCCAGCTTCATCGGAACCATCGTTAAGCGCTGGATCGCCGTTCGGGAGGTCATGTGTTCCTTAGCACAAAACGAGGTTGCGGCCCATGTATGGGCGAGCAATCCAACGGGACGAAAGAGCAAATGCCCTCCGTGTCGCCCTCGAAAGGTCTGGGCTGGGTTCTCGTTTGTTGGGGTCCCAAGATACGTTCGTAGTACATCATACTCGTCTATAACGATACTCCAGTACCCTTCGCAATGGTTGGTCAAAGCATCTAGGGTCTGTTCAGTAGGACGGTGCTTTCTGTATTTGTTATTCCACGACCTGTTGGTTTTGAGGATCATTTGAACACAATCATATAAGGCTACAATTGAGGTAAAGTTGGTATGATCACCGGGCGGGACTGCCTTGGTCTTCCCGAGTGTAATTCGATCCCTAAAGAGCGAATGACGATCAACTAGTCGGCGTGTTACTATTGCGGCAGCATCATCCTCATCAAGTGCAATGATGTCGCTCTTCGCGACTGGCTTTGCGTATCGGTTAAGAGTGCTGAAGCGACGACGGGTTCTTTCAAGTCCCTCTTGGTTCGTTGAATGTCCCACGAAGATGACGGCTACTTCCTCCGTTCCGATGGAGGGGTCGCTCTTAAGTGCCTGTATAGTTCCTGCCACCCTATGCTGTCCGTCAAGGGCGAACAGCTGCTCGGAGCCAGATAGCCTTAGGAAGCCGATCGCGCCATCTAACCGCTCATCATCTTTGCTCCAAGGGCGGACATCTTTATTAATCCCAATCTCAAGCCATTCTGGCTTGCCTCCGTAGACCCCCACGACTAAAGACCCAAAAAGACGCTGCTGTTGCGACTGCAGATATTCAGCGATATCCCCTGCGCGCGAACTGAGGGACCGCTGAATCAGTTCGTCCAATTTCTCGGACTGCTGGAAGGCGCTGGCGGTTGTTACTCGTTGGGCGAGATTCGCTAGAGTTATGGAAGCAATGTAGTAAGTCCAGTCACCCATCTTCGCACGTAGGGCCGGTAGGAGCAGCGTTTCTTGGGTCATTTGATTCTCCTCTAAAAGGCACACACGGCGGATCGCACAGATGCTGGATACGCCGTGCACGAAGGCGGCACAGTAGCTTCCAGCAACCACTCTTCAATCAAAGCCGGGTCTGTTTCGCGAACAACAGCGAAACAGAAATGTAGATAACTAGTGCCGAAGTATATGCTCATCATTCTCAATATCTTGGGCCGCTCGTCGTCTTTCTCGGCTTTTGCAAGGTACTCGCGACAGCGTGTGCGAAGACTGCGGTTAGTCTTCCCAACATAAAGCAGATACGACCCGCACAAATTCCCTCCGATTGATGGTCGCACGCAAAACGCATAAACACCAGGCAAGTTTGGGACGGCTTCCAATGCGTCCCGAGAAAAGGACTCACACTTCCATTCAAGGTCTCGCGGCCCTCGGTACTGATTCCACAACGCTGGCGAAAGATGAAACGAATATTCGCATCTCTTGAGTTCGTCTGCATCAGTGGTAAAGTTAGTGGCGGTCATGGTCCGATCTCCTTCGTCTGGTAGGGAATGGTATGGGAATTATATACGTGAGTGACCAACTGTACACAGTGAGGCACTAGTATCAATTTCACGGGTCATAGGGGTCGGTAACCCGAACGCCCCTCGCCGTGCAGAAGCCCCAATCCCGGAGGCCAGTATGTTTGCAGCCGCATTCAGGTCTGCATGATCCGCATGTCCACAGGACATACACGTGAATTTGCTCCGTGTCTTACGGTTACTCGCTTCTGTGTGCCCACACAGAACACCGCTGACTGGTATAGGCAGCGGTAACCTTTATCACCTTGCGGCACTTATAGCTCAGCATCTGATCCAGCTGGCCCCAACCTGTTCGCAGTATCCCACGGTTGAGGCCAGACTTCTGTTTGACATTTGTGCCAAATCTCTCCATCGTCCCCTTAGCTGAACGTATCATCGCTTTGATCTTTAGGTCCTCCAGTATCACCGTTGAGGAGCAATTGGCAATACTGCGACTTACCTGGTGGTTCGCATTCTTGAGGACGTTAGCACGCTTGCGCTGTATGCGGGCGATTCTATGCTTCCGCCTGTTACGACGGTTGGAGCCTTTCTTCTGTCTCGCCAGTCTTCGCTGATGCCGCTTCAACTTGGCATCAAGATGCTTCGTATCCGGTTGTCTGATAATGCTTGTATCGCCCTCTGTGGAGACCATAGCGACCTGCCCGCAATTACGGTCAATGCCTACAGCACCGCCGGTATCCTCTATTACAGGTGCCTCCATCTTGTAGCAGATGACAGCATACCCTTTGCCTGCGTTCTTCTTTACAGTGGCTTTGACGGGTATACCATCAGGGTACGGGTTGCCTCCCCGCCTGCGGAGCGCCATATATCCCACTTTCGGGATATACAGCTTGCGATCCCGAACCCTTACGTTATCCGGGATCGTGAACGAAGGCGTACTACCACGTCTGGAATGGAATCTCGGTCTTCTCTTACCCTCCTTGAAGAATGCCTTCCATGCATCCGCCTGATATTTCAATGTGTATCTAACGACACCAAAGGAGTATTCAGGTAGCCACTCGACCGTGCGGCGCAGCGCAGTGAACCGCTTCCCCATCGAGAAGAAGCGTACCGAGGGCGGCTTCTCTCCAGCCTCTTTTGCTTTCTTGTACGCCTCGCTCTGCTCTGCGAGGATGGCATTCCACACAAACCTACACGCACCCGCTAATCCAGCAAGGTGCTTGGCGTTACTCCGACTTCCGGGCAACAGCCTGTATGTGATATTGCGGTATGCACTAACCGTTTCGGGCATGGCACTGTGGTATATAACTCCCTAATAGATGGAAATTATATAGCATGCGTACCCACGTGTTGAGTTATTTGAAATAATTGCAGTCTTGTTCGTGAAAAGCGGGAACCGATTATGAAACACTGGCGAAAGCCATCTTATCTGCACCACCAAAGCACAAAAAGTAATTCCTGCGAAAACGCGTGGCACTCAGCCATATAACTCCCAATGGTATCGTCATCTTCTGTCCCGTTTCTGCGTAGAGATACCGTGAAGGCTCACCGTTTGGCGACCTGATGTCCTCATTGCTCCGAGTCTCAATGGTTAATCCTCCAATGTAGCAATGAGCTTATCCATCCCGAAGGTCAACAAGAATTGTGCGTAATGATGTTTGAATAAATCCTTGAGATATTCCGTTACCTGCACATCTTCCATATCGTCGCCACGTTTGAGCCTGTACCTCCGATTTTGAGTGATCGTGTAAAGGAACAACGTGTGAAAATAAACCGAGGACATGTACCGTTTGTCTGCCAGCTCAATTGCCTCTCGGCTCTTCAGTGAGGAGCGATGATTTCTTAAGACACTACTATCCATGTTGACGTAGATGCAGGTCAGTACATCCCCGTCTAACGCTGGATGAACAACTGTGCCGTGACTCATTTCTATGCCGCTGTCTTCCAACTCCTCCCACGTTGACCCACCTTTGCCTTTTACCTCGTAGGTTCGGATGAGTTTTGGGAGACCGAGTTGTGCCTCGTTATCGTTGATTCCATGTGGGGAATGCTTTTTCGCTTTTTCGCGATCGGTGATCTTAACGAGGATGTTTTCTTGAAAATCACCGCCGGGACTTGTGAGCTTGACGCATATCGTAATTGCGTCTCCGACCTGAACATCCGTCGTCGGATCCAAGCCGAGCCGGATCGTTCCGCTGTTGGGACTTGATTTGACGAGATTGAACAGATCTTCGGCGTCCTTCGGTTGCGGATCATCACCACCCCCACCTTTACCCCCACCTTTTGAGGTATCAGGTCGTTCAAGGCCAACGGAAAGTTCGCCAGGATCACTGATTCGATCAAAGTATTGATTTTCAACATCGGTTGAGAACTTGATGGTCCGCCGCCCTCCTAACGGAATTTGGACCATTGGTATGCCGTCAGCGCGATTTGATAACTCGGCCTTGAAGAAGGAGGGAAAACGCTGGGGATGAAACGCGGGCTGTTTTCGCCGATCGGAGGTCCGATTCTTCACGCGCCTCTGCTTACGGGCACCCTTGGATTGATTCTTAAGATCCAACGTTTGATCGAATAGCCGTGTCAATTCCTTATCAAACTGGAGATTTCTCGTCAGGCTGCGGAGAAGATCGTCAGCGTCAGTATCATCAATCGAAATCCGAGCCTTCCTTGATTTGTATATCTCCTTGAGGCGGCCATTTCTCAGTAGATCACCGAGTCTTTTTCTCAATTCCCGAGATTCCTTGCCGTCCTTCAGGCGGTCCCGAGAGGCCATAAACAATTCCTGACGAAAATCCATGTCAAGATCCGTGCAATCCACATGAATCAGGACATAGTCCTTGAGGAGTTGAAACTTGAGCGTACGGGAAACGAACTCCGATGTATAATGGCCATGTACCTGACCGTTCACAGAAAAAATCACGGTCATTTTGTTCTTGAAGAATTCTCGTCGAATCGCCTTTCTGGATTCGCGCACATTCAGGTCGCCGACCCGAGGACGGAATACGTATGTTGTAATCTTTGCCGATCCAATCTTCCGGTCCACTAGGGATTCCGAAAAGGATTCTTCCATGTACTGGGTGGAAGCCTCATCCAATCTGCGTTTGAGCCCATAAATGTGTCTCTGAAGCCTTTTATCTTCGGGATAACGAGAAAACTGATCTATGGTGTAGAATGGCAGCGCAGGATTGAAGAGGTACTCGTTCAAGCTTTGGTTAAGGTCGCGAGAGATTACGGAGCGTGAGCCTTTAGGGAGGTCGTAAGAGTAGAGCTTAACAATAGTACCTGCAGTGAATTTTCGGTTGCGTAGTCCGAGATTCATCTCTTGGATCGAAAAGGAAGGAATACGATCATTGGGAGCAAAGTACTCGTACCAAGTGTTGCGCTTCGTGGATCTTTCTTGTTTTGTCAGTGGATGTCGACGAAGCAGCGTGAACCCGAAGTCACCTGACTTATCCCATCTCCGCGAGCCAATGAGTTGATAGCGTTGTTGCCCACAGAATGCTATAGCACCAGCACCACCCATGTTGTATTTCCCCTGCACGAAATGGATCTCGTTCTTATTGCCCCGGAGTAGGGACAGAAAAGTTTCCTCAAAATTATGCGGATGCTGTCCTTCTCCATCGTCGTAGATCAGCAGAGACGTATCCTTTCTAGGACCGTCAGCAATGATCTGTATGCTCTCAGCCTGCCTCCGACGGGACTTGTTTAAGTCCCAGTCCCGAGAATCGGGGAAGAACGTTGTGGTGGCATCATCCACTGACCGTGGAGCTTTCTCTGAACGAGGGTCGATCCCCTCCTCGTAACAGCGCCGCATTAGGATTGCGTCAATAGAGTTGATGATCTTTTCCACCAATGCCGGAATCGGCGAAGCTTGTTGGTTTTCAACCACGCCGAAGTTACTTTCATTCTGGCCATATGGCTTCCAGTTGGCTGGATCGTGGAACTCCCTGTGATGCCCCACGACATTGTTAACTGCACTCTCGCAGTCGGCGCTGAACAACTCATTGAATAACGATTGGGGATTCACTTGTCTTGAACCTCTGCGGTTTTTGTACATATGAGGGTGGGAACTCGGCACGGTTTCACCCACCGCGGCCAAACTTCTGGACCAAGATACTCGGCGGCTGCAAATAGGAACCCTTCCGCAATCTTGATCGCGGTACCACCAAGTTATAGGGCTCAAACGGTACGCAGGGAGATGTAGTAATTCTCTTCGGCATGGTATGATATGTTGTGCGTTTAGGCGATCGCAAGCGCATTGAATGGAGTCGGAGACCAGGCTTCAACATTCAGTCTGATTAAGGCTCTGGGAGCGTCACCAAATGATTCAAAAGGATCGCGTGGATTATCCGTGTCGCAGTCGATCAGGTGGAGGGTACGACCCTTCGTGGACAACTATCCGAGTTCACCGGAGCTTGGTTAATCGCATTAGCCTTTTGGAATAGGGTAGATACAATCAATGATGTTGGTCAATCACGCATGCGTTCAATCCTGCTCACCACACCCAACCTCCAAGATAATCTGCGAGTGGCGGGCTGTCTCTAGGAAAATTGCCGGACCGCCCCAACAAACAATTGCTCAGCCCGAACAGGGAGGCACCAGCGCTATAACAAGCAAGCGCGGCCGGTCGACTCAACGTACTACGTCGCTCAGAGTGAAAGGCCGAAGTAGCTTCAATGATCGTCTTCCCACAATTCCGTTGCAGTCGGAAAATGTTGGAGCAGGTAATCGTATCTCCGTTGGCGCTTTTCGCAGAATCATAGGATACCGGATATCCTGGTAGGGATCCGTGTTGTTGTAGGCAAATGGATTGTTTGTAGTTGGTAGTAGACGCATGTCATCGGTTCATGTGATAACAATGGGAGTTATATGGCTGAATGCCACGCGTTTTCGCAGGAGTTACTTTTTGTGCTTTGGTGGTGCAGACAGGATGGCTTTCGCCAGTTGTTCATAATCGGTTCCCGCTTTTCACGAAAAACTGCAATTATTTCAAATAACTCAATACGTGGGTACGCATGGAATATAATTTTCATATATTAGGGAGTTATACATCACAGTGCCATGCCCGAAACGGTTAGTGCATACCGCAATATCACATACAGGCTGTTGCCCGGAAGTCGAAGTAACGCCAAGCAACTTGCTGGATTAGCGGGTGCGTGTAGGTTTGTGTGGAATGCCATCCTCGCAGAGCAGAGCGAGGCCTACAAGAAAGCGAAAGAGGCTGGAGAGAAGCCGCCCTCGGTAAGCTTCTTCTCGCTGGGGAAGCGGTTCACGGCACTGCGCCGTACGGTCGAGTGGCTACCTGAATACTCCTTTGGTGTCGTTAGATACACATTGAAATATCAGGCGGATGCATGGAAGGCATTCTTCAAGGAAGGTAAGAGAAGACCGAGATTCCATTCCAGACGTGGTAGTACGCCTTCGTTCACGATCCCGGATAACGTAAGGGTTCGGGATGGCAAGCTGTATATCCCGAAAGTGGGATATATGGCGCTCCGCAGGCGGGGAGGCAACCCGTACCCTGATGGTATACCCATCAAAGCCACGGTAAAGAAGAACGCCGGCAAATGGTATGCTGTCATCTGCTACAAGATTGAGGCACCTGTAATAGAGGATACCGGCAGTGCTGTAGGCATTGACCGTAATTGCGGGCAGATCGCTATGGTCTCCACAGAGGGCGATACAAGCATTATCAGACAACCGGATACGAAGCGTCTTGATGCCAAGTTGAAGCGGCATCAGCGAAGACTGGCGAGACAGAAGAAAGGCTCCAACCGTCGTAACAGGCGGAAGCATAGAATCGCCCGCATACAGCGCAAGCGTGCTAACATCCTCAAGAATGCGAACCACCAGGTAAGTCGCAGTATTGCCAAATGCTCCTCAACGGTGATACTGGAGGACCTAAAGATCAAAGCGATGACACGTTCAGCTAAGGGGACGATGGAGAGCTTTGGCACAAACGTCAGACAGAAGTCTGGCCTCAACCGTGGAATACTGCGAACAGGTTGGGGCCAGCTGGATCAGATGCTGGGCTATAAGTGCCGCAAGGTGATAAAGGTTACCGCTGCCTATACCAGTCAGCGGTGTTCTGTGTGTGGGCACACAGAAGCGAGTAACCGTAAGACGCAGAGCAAATTCACGTGTATGTCCTGTGGACATGCGGATCATGCAGACCTGAATGCGGCTGCAAACATACTGGCCTCCGGGATTGGGGCTTCTGCACGGCGAGGGGCGGTTCGGGTTACCGACCCCTATGACCCGTGAAATTGATACTAGTGCCTCACTGTGTACAGTTGGTCACTCACGTATATAATTCCCATAACAATGAAAAATGACGCTCAGCAGTCTGCGGCAGGATTATGGCTCTTTGGTTCTTGGTACCCCGGAACGCAGTACTTCCTCCATCGCGTCAATAAAACGGTCAAGCTCCTCCAGCGTGGTGAAGATGTTGGGTGTCACTCGTAACCCATCAAACTCGTCATGAAGTACAGGCGTGGCAAGAATTCGGTGCGCCTTCCACAAGTGTTGGCCGAGCGCCTCGGTATCGACTCCCTCAATCTGTACCGTACCTATGCAGCAGGAGTACTCCGGTTTCAAGCTCGTGTGGAGGCGCACACGGTCGTGCCGCAGCAGCGTCGTAGCCCAATAATCTCGCAGATACCGCAGCCGCTCCTCCTTGCGCTTGGCTCCGATGCCTTGGTGAAACGTGAGAGCGTCAGCAATGGCGATAAAATTGGCGGCTGGATGCGTGCCGATCTCCTCAAACTTTCGGATATCATCGTCCATGGTTTCCGGCGCAGCCATCATTGGCCAAAGCCGCGGGATCCTATCCTTACGCACGTACAGCATCCCCGTGCCATGCGGCGCAAGAAGCCACTTGTGCAGGCTGGTAGCGTAATAGTCGCAGTCCAGGTCAGCATGCGAAAAGTCAAAATGCCCGAAAGTATGGGCACCATCAACAATGACCGGGATGCCCTTGGCACGCGTCATCCGTACGACGCCCTTGACGGGTAGAATCTGTCCCGTGATGTTGATCATATGGCACATCAGGATCAGCCGAGTTTTGGACGTAATGTGCTGTTCAAAAAGGCGTACAATCTCGTCTGGATCCTCGGACGGAATAGGGATGGGAAACTGGCGCAGAACGATGCCCTCGCGGCGCTCCCGCTGCTTGAAGGTGGTGACCATGCGACCGTAATCCTGCGTGGTCGTCAAAACCTCATCACCGGGCTGCAAGTCAATACCAAGCTGGCAGATTTGTAACCCCTCGGATGCGTTGCGCGTGACGGCAATCTCCTCGTGATCGCACCCAAAAGCGCGAGCGAGCTGCTGCCGTACAGCCTCCCGCTGGGGCTCAAGGATGCGCCACATTGTGTACACCGGCGCCTCGTTTGAGTAATCAAGGTGAGCCTTCATGGCCTCCTGAACTACCGTTGGCGAGGGGCTTACGCCGCCACTATTCAGATTCACAAGGCTGCGGTCAACGGAGAACGCCTGTTGCACGGTCAACCAGAATGTCTCATCCCGCGCTATATCATACGCACTTCCACTCACATGCTTCAGGTAATTCAGGCGCGCCATCGCATCCGGGCGGAAGGTGGCGCCTACTGCGGCGACGGTTGCCGGCGCTACGAGGTGTTGGAGAAATTTCCGGCGGCTGGGCACTGTACTGTTTTCGTAATGTTGCAAAATGCACTTGTGCAAAGGTACTAAGCCGCTGCATATCTTGATCGGCAAGGAGTCCGCACATGCGTGGGTTAAGCAAACCAGTAAGAATCAGTGGAAGCGCGCTGCCAATCGCGGTAGCAATTCTCGTGGTAGTCGGGTTCTTTGCGGCCAGCACCAGCAGCAATAGACAGGAGACTAGGGAAGACCGCATACGCGGGGTAACAGTGGATGCCCGCAGTGAGCCGGACCCGGGTGCGCTGGAGCGCCTCAAGGCAATCGGGGTTACGCATATCACCTTGGTCCAGTTTGGATTTCAGCGAGACATGTCGGTGCCGGAGATCCGCATGAATACCGATGCACGCTGGGTCAGCGAAAGCGACACCGGAATTCGTGCCATTGCCACGCAGGCTGACGCCCTGGGTATGGAAATTGTCCTCAAGCCACACATCTGGGTCGGCCGCTACAGTTCTGAGGGCCAGACGAGAGCCGAAATCGGCTATGAGTTTGAAGATGAATGGGAGCGCTGGGAAGAGGACTACCGCACTCTGTTGCTGCACTACGCCCGACTGGCTCAGGAAACGGGCGCCGCAGTGCTTGTGATCGGTACGGAACTACGGCGGTCCGCCCTGGAGCGCGAGGAGTTCTGGCGGAGGCTGATACATGACATCCGGGCAGCATACGAGGGGAAGCTAACCTATGCGGCCAACTGGTGGGAGGAATATGAAGACATAGCCTTCTGGGACGCACTGGACTACGTGGGAGTCCAAGCCTACTTTGAACTCAGCCATGAACCGGAGCCGACGGTAGAGGCGCTGCTGGCCGGATGGGCCCCGCACAAGCAGGCGCTGCGCCGCATTGCCGGTACAGTGAAAAAGCCGATGCTGTTTACGGAGATTGGTTATCGCAATGTCCCGGATGCTGCCGCTGCGCCATGGCGATGGCCTTCCCGTGAAGAGGCAGCCTCGGTGCAGCCCGACGATGCACTGCAGTCCAGGTTGTATGATGCGTTCTTCCAGAGCTTCTGGGAGGAGCCGTGGTTTGCCGGCGCAATCCTTTGGAAATGGAATGCATCTACCATGCGCCGTAGCAATTACCTGGATTTTTCCTTTCGCGGAAAACCCGTGGAGGAGGTGATAGCACACTGGTTTCGCGGAAAGTAGATATTACCCCAAGAATCCGATTCGCTACCGTCCGGTAAACAGCCAGTGAGGACACGCCCGTGGAAGTCCTGATGAAAATCGGGCCTAAGACTGGTCAGTGGCCACGAGCGATAGGAATTTGTTACTGCGCAGACCTGTAGGCTGTAGGCCCGGTGCTTGCCTACAGGGTTGTCTACTTGTTTTTTCCAGGGAAGTGAACATCCTGCTCCTCTACGCTCTGCAGGGAGCACTGGACCGCATCCCGGTGTCATTACTTTCACAGAAGGTGAAGAAGGAGCTGAAGATCGCATCGCAAGCTCCTATGGAGATTGGGTGAGCCCGGCTCAACGGGTCAAAACAATGCGTCGGCTACTCGCCTCCGCCCCGTGAACCATCAGGCGTGCAAAATATACCCCGGCGGGCAGCACCTTACCGTCTCTGTCCTTACCATCCCATGTCGTCGAATGTGGACCGGCAGGGAGAGCTTGCTGAACAAGAGTACAGACTCGCCGCCCATCCACAGCATACACCCCTAGGTCCACGCTGGCCGGCTCTGCGATGTGGTATTGTAAAAGAGTTGATGTTCGGAACGGGTTAGGGAAGGCAGCCTCAAGATGCGAGCCGTTGTCGGGCCCATCATCGATTGAGGTCGGCGTAGGACTGAAGCGATAGATACGACTGTCAAAAGCGCAGACATACAACTCCCCCGCTTCATCAACACCGAACGAAGAAATTGACAGATGAGTATCCAAGATAAGGTCGTTCCGGTAACTGCCGTCCCCGTTGGCGCTTAGAGCCCAAATGCGCCCGTCCAGATAGTCCGCATAAATGTAGCGGCCCACCAAGTCAGACACATTGGATCCACGATATACGTAGCCCCCCGTGATGGACTTGCCTCCGCCGATGTGCCCGTATTCATGAATGGGTAGCGTAAGACCGTCCTTATTGCAGTTGGTGGAAGGCCGAAAGCAGTTGGTGCCCTCCATGATGGGCCAGCCATAATTGCCCCCTAACTCTATCAGGTCGATTTCTTCCAGGGCCGACTGCCCGACATCGGCCGCGTAGAGAAGCCCGGATTCACTGTCAAAGCTAAAGCGCCAGACATTACGCAATCCGTAGGCATAGATCTCCCCACGGGCTCCCAATGGACTGGTCACAAACGGATTGTCGTCCGGTATCGAGTAAACTGAAGGGAAGTCGGAATCAACATCAATTCGGAGAATGGCTCCCAATACCGTACTCAGGTCTTGACCGTTACCGTACCGGTCTCCTGCCCCACCGCCATCGCCGAACGAAATATAGAGGTATCCATCTGGGCCAAATGCAATCTGACCACCGTTGTGATTGCTCGCAGGTTGCAGTTCCTCCATCAGTACGAACTCGCTTGAAGGATCAGCTAGGCCGGATTCCAGCACCGTATATCGTGCGACCACGCTGCGATGCGGATTGGAAGCAGTATAGTTGACGTAGAAATAGCCGTTGTCCCCAAAATCCGGATGGAATGCCAAGCCGAGCAGGCCCTCCTCGTTTCCGCTATCTCGGACGCGGCTTTGAATGTCCAAAAACACCGTAGCAGATGTGCGATCCTGCTCCAAAACCTTAATGACGCCTGCCTGTTCGACAACAAAGATACGGTTGGAGCCATCGCCTGCATGCTGGATATCCACCGGGCGTGCGAAGGATACTCCCGGAAACGCATTTTCCAAGCGATGTGTCTGTTGCGCTTGCGTAGGTGACCACTGGCATCCGCATGCCAACAGTAGAGCAAGACCTTGCAATCGAATGTCCATGGATCTAAGGATCAGCGTGCGTGATTGGACCCTTCAATTGTATACGTGTTTCGCTTAAGCGATGTCGCAGATGGACCATTTGCTGTTTTGTTCTGAACAACGCTTGGATGGGTAGCGTAACCCGGATCCGCATACGGGCCACACTGTTCAGCGTCCTCCTTGACTGAGGCGGCCCCAATCATGACCCCGGCATCACTCCTTACGAAGTCCAGTTGGCGTCAGGCGCGGTATCTGATCTGGAAACACAGGAAAAAGATGGCCTTGGGTCTAGTGCTGCTGGTCGTCAGCAGGCTGAGCGGCTTTGTCCTTCCCGGAAGCTCAAAGTGGCTAATTGACGAAGTAGTCGGCAATGACCGTTTCGACTTGGTGCTGCCGATCGCACTTGCCGTGGGCGCTGCGACGCTGATACAAGCCGCAACATCGTATGCGCTTTCCCAAGTTGTAGGGATTGCTGCCCAACGCGCGATAATGGATATGAGAAAAGCTGTTCATTACCATGTGCTTCATCTTCCGGTACGCTTCTTTGACCACACCCGCGCCGGTGGGTTGATTTCCCGGATAATGTCCGATGCGCAGGGTATTCGCAACCTCGTGGGAACGGGGGTTGTGATGCTTGCCGGAAGTACGATTACGGCCGTACTTGCGTTTGGTGTCCTCGTGTACCTAAGCTGGCAAATAACGGTGGTC
The DNA here is from genome assembly GCA_963663495.1 of Rhodothermales bacterium. Taxonomy (GTDB): domain Bacteria; phylum Bacteroidota; class Rhodothermia; order Rhodothermales; family Bin80. The sequence continues at coordinate 4,983,616 of OY760427.1, read as the reverse complement.
ACGCTGGCCATAGTAGGGAGTTTCAGCGCTATTTTGGTCTATGCCTTCCGGAAGCTGCGACCTATATTTCGGGTGCGGCAGGCAATAACCGCAGAGGTGTCTGGACGATTAGGCGAGACGCTGTCCGGGATACGCATCGTTAAGGCCTATCACGCGGAGGAACGAGAGCAGCGGCAATTCAGTGCTGGTGTGGACCGCCTGTTCCGGGAGATTTCCAAAACCATTCGGGGGGTTTCAGTGACCACTGCACTGGCAACGGTGGCTGTTGGCGCCACGGGTGTGGTCATGTTGGTAATGGGAGCATCTGCCATCGCAGAGGGGCAGATGACGTTGGGCGATCTCGTAATGTACATGTTTTTCATCGGCGTACTCGTAATGCCCATTGCTCAGCTGGCAAGTATCGGGACTCAGGTTGCCGACGCATTTGCCGGCTTGGATCGGATCCGGGAATTGCTAGGGAATGATGCCGAGACATCAGGAGACAGTGCTGCGGTAGCTCTTCCTAAACTGGATGGCGATGTGGTTTTTGAGGATGTTGAATTTGAGTACGACAAAAACGTGCCGGTGCTGCGGGGTGTGTCGCTCCGTGCTCCAGCAGGGACCACTACGGCGCTTGTAGGTCCGAGCGGGTCGGGTAAAAGTACACTTGCCAACTTGGTTCTAGGTTTCATTAAGCCAACCACAGGGAGCATCCGCTTTAATGGTCACGATGTAATGACGCTGCGCCTCGCAGACCTGCGATCGCAAGTCGGCGTTGTGCTGCAGGACAATTTCTTGTTTGCTGGCATGATCAAGGATAATATCCGATATGCGTGTCCAGAAGCATCCATGCAGGCTGTACAGGAGGCTGCACGCATCGCCAATGCCCATGAATTTATCATAGGATTCCCCGGGGGCTACGACGCGGTGGTGGGAGAGCGTGGAATAAAGCTGTCCGGTGGTCAGCGCCAGCGAATCGCCATTGCGCGGGCTATCCTCGCAGATCCCAAACTCCTGATACTGGATGAAGCTACCTCAAGCCTGGATAGTGAAAGCGAGGCACTGATTCAACAAGGTCTGCATAACCTTCGCAAGGGACGGACGACCTTTGTTATTGCGCATCGTCTATCCACCATTCGGAGTGCTGATCAGATTCTGGTATTGGAGGAAGGCAGGATCGTGGAACATGGGACACACCGTACATTATTGGAGCACAGAGGGCGCTACAAGGAGCTGCATGACAGGCAGGTTCGCTACGAGGAGAATATGTTTGTCAATCCGGGCGAAGACTTTAGCCCTGAAAGTGAACCTATCATTGCGGACGATAAGCCCCCGCGCCGGTCGTCCTTTTGGCCTCGGTAATGCGGCAGATTGTATTCCCGACACCTGCTGTAGCGATTGAGGCGATGTCGCAACCGGATTCTTGCCGCCACGAGTGCGACAACGGGTTTCGCCAACGAAGAATCCTTCATTGAACAGGAATGTAGCCATGACCAGAATCGCAGTCCTGATTGCCATCCTCGCCGGCCCGCTGCTTGGTGGTTGCACCGATGGTCCGCCCAATATTATCATCATATTTGCCGACGACCTTGGCTATGGTGACCTCGGCATTTACGGGCATCCGACCATCAGTACCCCCTATCTGGATGCGATGGCCTCGGAGGGGATCCGGTTCACGCAGTTCTATACAGGCGCTCCCGTCTGCACCCCGAGCCGAGCGGCCCTGCTAACAGGACGACTACCAGTTAGAAGCGGCATGGCGGACGACAGGATCCGCGTTATATTCCCTCCCTCAAAAGGGGGATTGCCGGCAAGTGAAATCACTATGGCCGAGGCCCTCAAGGAGCAGGGGTACGCGACAGCGATAATTGGCAAATGGCACCTGGGGCATTTGGAGGAGCACCTGCCCACCTCGCACGGTTTTGACTACTACTACGGGATTCCGTACTCCAATGATATGCTGCCAAACCCGAACTCATCCGGAAGGGCCAGGGAGTACCCTCCGCTGCCGCTGATCCGCAACACGGAGGTTCTGGAAACCAACCCGGATCAGCGTTTGCTGACCAGGAACATTACGGAAGAGGCAATGCGGTTCATGCGTGAAAACCGTGAGCGTCCATTCTTTCTTTACATCCCACACCCCATGCCGCATATACCCATTTACGCTTCCGATGCATTTGAGGGTACTAGTGCAAGGGGGCTTTATGGCGATGTGATTGAGGAACTGGATTGGAGTACCGGCCAAGTTTTGGAGGAAGTTCGGCGCCTCGGGCTGGATGATAACACACTTGTAGTCTTTACCAGTGACAACGGTCCATGGTTGACCGTCGGCCTTGCGGGAGGGTCAGCAGGCTTGCTCCACGATGGCAAGGGAACCACATGGGAGGGTGGGATGCGTGTTCCCATGGTGGCATGGGGTGCGGGTGTTGCTGCAGTGGGCGAGACTACAGACGCGTTGGCCACGACAATGGACCTCTATACAACGGTATTATCAATGACCGGAGCCCCCGTGCCGCAAGATCGGATTGTAGATGGTGTTGATCTTGGACCGGTGTTTCACGATGCCGACGCAAATGTGCGCGAGATCGTTTTCTTTTATCGCGGGACGCGCCTTTTCGCTGTTCGCAAGGGGCCATGGAAAATGCATTACTTCACGAGGTCGGCCTATGTCGGTGATACGCTGGTAGTCCGCAATCCGCCAGCGTTATATCACGTTGATCGTGATCCGTCCGAACGATTCAATGTGGCAAAAGACCACCCTGAAACCATTCTGGACATCCAAGCAGTAGTAGATGCCCACACAGAAGCTATGGTATTAGGGGCTGGCCAGCTGGACATACCTGAATGGCAATAAAACGGCAAGCATCCGGGATGGCAGGGTTAGTGGCTATACTGGCCATTTTTGCTTCCTGTACGGCCAAGGTTCCTGAGGTGATTCCGGATGGGATGGTGTTTGTCCCGGGAGGACGAACGCAGATCGGTTCAGACGATGGTCCTCAACACGAGTCCCCGCCGTTTATGGCTCGGGTCAAGCCATTCTTTATGGACTCACATCCTGTGACTGTTGCGGAGTTTGCGGCGTTTGTTGAGGCAAATGGTTACGTTACGGAGGCAGAGCAGTTTGGGAACGCGGCCGTACATGACTATGAACAGCGCATATGGCTGCTTCGCGACAGTGCTAACTGGCGCTATCCGCTCGGACCGGACGCTGCTCCGGCGCCCATGGGCCACCCGGTTACCCAAGTGTCGTGGAATGATGCGATAGCGTATGCGGCGTGGGCCGGCAAACGACTTCCAACCGAAGTGGAGTGGGAGCATGCCGCACGTGGAGCGCGAAATTCTGGGACACCTTATGCCTGGGGTAGTGACCTGGCACCGAACGGGGTGTACAAAGCCAACGTGTGGAATGGTGTCTTTCCGCATGAAAACACCAACGCCGATGGCTTTCCGTATACGTCTCCCGTGGGTGCTTTCGGGAAAACAGAGTTGGGTCTGGCGGACATGGGGGGCAACGTTTGGGAGTGGACCTTGGACTGGTACCGCCCCTATGCTGCGAGGGATACACCCTATCAACCGACTGCACAAAGTCAGAAGGTGCAGCGCGGTGGCAGCTTTCTATGTGAGCCTGGATGGTGCCACGGGTATCGTGTATCGGGGCGTGGTCATTCTACCCCTGAAACGTCGTTGTTCCATGTTGGCTTTCGCTGCGCAATGGACATTAATGATTGACTGGTGCGTGGAATTCTGACTCGGCGATATGTGAAGATGAATTTTCCAGAGATTATCAGTTGCCTTTCAACAAGCCGTCCACATGGCGAATCGCTTTCATCAGTCGGTCAGGTGCCGGCCCGCCAACCAGCACATACCTGAAGCATTCCCGACGCATTAAATCCACCAGTTGTGTGTGGATGGCCGCACGTACCGCCGGACCATCTCTTTGCCCGGGATCATCAACCCACGGAAAGTCGGGAAGTGTGACGAGATACAGCTCTCCTGCTTGTTGTACGGATTGGCGCTCCAGCCAAACAGGGCAGTTTCCAAAATAATATCGCTGATACAGACAGGTGAGCACTAGGTCGGTGTCAAGAAATAGTACCTGACGGGACACGCTCAAGAGGCGTTCTTGCTGCGCGAGATGCCCAGCTGCGATCGCATGGACATCTTGTTCCGCAGGCAGCCGCCCGGCATCCTCAACAAAGTGACGAAGGTATTCTGGAGCCCAAGCCGTGTTGTAGTGGCACGCTAGCTGCTCAGCGATGGTTGTTTTGCCTGTAGACTCCGCTCCGGCAATGACGACGCGTTGAGTGTTTCCCACCCTCTGCTTCACCGCAGGTACTACAGGCAGGCGCCGTGCTCCCAAGCGGCTTGACGGATTCCTATGGCCACAGCCATCCAAATACGCCCGCTGTCAGCAATGCATAGATCAGACCGTCAACTGCAGACTTAGCAGTAAAAGACCAAGAAAATCCGTACCAGATGCTTTGGAGTGCCAACGATCCGGAATATCCAAGCAGAGCAGCCGTGCCGACGACCTGAAATACCTTCAGGTATTGCGTACCGATAGGAAGAGCGGCCGACCCGATGTAGCCCGCAACAATGGAAATAATTATCACATACAGTAAATGCAAAATCAGCTGGCGCGTCATATTGGTAGAGCTTTTCATGATCACCAGAATCCCGGTCGGCCCGGAAGCTACCTTAGACGCATATTCGCCCTTATTCACACCGCGGTCGTGAGGAAACAGGTATTGTCCTTGCTCCAAAGCCATTTTTCCGACAGAGCTGCGAAAATCGTCCTCCGTGTCCAGGGATTGAAAGTCAGTCCGATGGTACGGAAGTACCATGTTGAGCAAAAAACCTGCTGCAAATACTACGACAGAAGCAAGCAGGATGGGTAACCAAAGAGCAGCGAGGCTTACCATGACTTATACCAAAAGTGTGTGTTACGTACTCTAATGTAGGGACCTATATGCCCAATGAATGGCGACTTCTAGATAATATCAAATCGTCAATTGATTATTGCGGGACCTGAGGTCGTTAAGTGCGTGGATCAGCGGTTTGTTCGATCGATTTATAATCAGGATGGTAGCGAGTAAGCAGGCCCAGCCTTTGCATAGGCTAGTCCTCTAGTACCGGTCGTGCCTCCACACGCCGATCCAGACCGGCTCCCTCCTTGTGCAACCGACGCTCTATCGCATACAACTGCCGGATTTCCTCCATTACATGGTGCACCTTCTTGGGCTCCTTTTTCCTGCAGTCAAAAAACTTGCGACGCGCATGCGCGATTCATCCAAACAGCGTTATCCCGCCCCGAGTACCAAACGCATCGTACACCACATACCCGTCGGTTTGCATCGTCCCTGTATATTCGAGGGTTTAGCAAGTGGCTCCGGCTGACACGCAGCGTAAGCGTAGCAGCACCCTGTGCCGGCTGCAGAGAATGAGATCAACTCCCGGCGTTAGAAGAGAGCTGCATTGGCATGTGAAAGTCGGCGGTTTGGCTTGTGCCGCCGGAATGCCGTGCATCGTACCACGACAGATATGGTTACCCATCACACCTCGTTAATGCCGCTGGAGGAACTGAACGTACAAGGCATGACATCCAAGATAGCAGCCCGCAAGCACGGTTTGAATTCGGCAGGCGGACGCGAGGCTCGGGGAAGGTGATGCAGCAGCTTGCATACAGGGCTGAAAGTGCTGAAAGTGGTACACCAGATTAATGGGCGAGGCATAGCGGGCAAAAGTCCCGTGATATGAAGCAGATACAAGGAACATATTTTGGCGAGCGGTGCGCCGTGAAGCGTGCGGGTGCATGTGAAGTTACGGTAGCGGTACGCGTGGACAGAGCAGTTGAGCACCGAATGGCAAAACGTTCTGGTCACCGAGATGCTCACTGCGGTCACAGGCAATACGTCTATCATTGTTATGGCGAGAAGGCGGCCTGGCCCTCAGTGTCCGAGAACCCATGGATGCACATATCCTTGCCGGTACCTCGGAGATGTCCTCAACGCCCAGTGCTGAGGAGGGGGCCGCAGAAGCGTAGACGAATTGCTGATCGGAGGATGCACGTTGAGGACAAGTCCGATGCGATGATAGTAGTAGCGACGAAGCTGGCGAACAAAGCATGGACTACCGTGCGGCGAAGCTGGTGGAGCGAAGCGTCGCATTTGAGGGGAAACCTTGACTTCCGGCATGCAATAGACACAGGGCCAGGCTCGGGTGCTACAAAGGAAGGTTCGGTTACGATTCGGCAATGTTGGTCCGGGAACGCCACGCGCGTCGGCGCGACCCGATGGGAAAGCCGGATGCGTCGGCGGGCATGTGTGGATCTGTGCGAGGGGCCCGGGGAGTCCCGGGCCCTACCGCGAGAACTGGTAAAGGTAAAGCCACATCACCCAACGCAGCAACGCAGTAACTGCAATGTTTTGCCAGGAGACAAAGTTGCACATGCTGTTCGAAGCTATCGTTGCAAGCACTATGATTCTGTTTTTGATCGGGATGTAAATGCGGCGAAGAATATCCGTTTGAAGGGACTAAAGTCTTTTCAGCAGGTTGGGAGGACCTGCGTGTCAGGTGGGTCCGGCATGGGCTAGCAGCATTATGCTACTGCCGGGTGCGTCCGTACCCGTTACGTATAGTGACGACGCAGGATCGTGTGCCGATTTCACTAGGTAAGTATCTTAGGTTGTATAGCTCATGCTTGCAGACGATGTCCAATACGTAAAAGGAGTGGGGCCCCGCAGGGGTGAAGCCCTTGGAACGCACGGCATTCGCACCTGCGGGGATTTGCTGCACTTTTTTCCGCGGAGGTACGTAGATAAGTCCACCATCGCCGGTCTCCGTGATGTAGTTCCAGGCATGGATGCCGTGACCATTATTGGCCGGGTACTTAAGCGCAACCGCATTCGTAGGGGACGCAGGCCGTATCTGGAGATCATAATAGAGGATGCGCGCGGCGACAGACTAAAGGGTGTCTGGTTTAACGCAATTGATTGGATCTTCAAGCGACTTCCAGAAGGGAACCGTGTCGCCTTTTATGGGAAGCTGCAGTCGGCGCGTCATGGCCAAATGAAATCTATGGCTCATCCAGATTTTGATAATCTGGATGAGGATGGGCCCTCCTTGGATACAGGGCGGATATTGCCGTTGTACCCCGGTGGTATGCAATTGCAGCGGGTAGGTCTAAAAAGCAGGAGGCTGCGCCGAGTGATTTACGGGCTATTCCTTTCGCGTGGCTTGGAGCTGTGGGATAATCTCCCACCGTGGGCACGACAGCGGCACAATTTGATTGATGGGCGTGTGGCGCTGCGCGCAGTCCACCTGCCGAAAAGTTACGAGGAGCTGGAGAAAGCACGGGAGCGGCTGAAGTATGAGGAGTTATTTTTTTTCCAGCTAGCAATCGCAAGGTACCGGCAACACCTGAAAAAGATTGCAGGCACGCGGTTCAAGGGTCCCGGGCAGTTGTACGAAACATTCCTTAACCGCGTATTACCCTTCACACTGACCAACGGTCAGAAGAATGCACTCAAGGCAATCTGCACCGATACTACAGGAGGGTACCGGATGAATCGTCTGATCCAAGGTGATGTGGGTTGTGGAAAGACGGTGGTAGGGGTTGCAGCACTCCTGTTGGCGCTGGATAGTGGATACCAAGGTGCGTTCATGGCTCCTACAGAGATTCTGGCCGAGCAGCATTATGCTAACCTACGTCAATACCTTGAGCCGCTTGACGTAAGGGTTAGACTGCTAATTGGAAAGCAGCGTAAGACGGTTCGAACCAGAATCCTCCAGGAGATTGCCTCCGGTGAGGCCCAAATTGTGGTCGGTACCCATGCCGTCATTCAGCAGGATGTGACATTCAAAAACCTAGCTATGGCGGTGGTGGATGAGCAGCACCGTTTTGGGGTGTTGCAGCGTGCCTCTCTGTATGAGAAAGGAAAATCTTCCCATGTACTACTGATGACAGCCACGCCGATTCCCCGGTCGCTTGCGCTTACGGTGTATGGAGATCTGGATGTGACCGCGATACGCGAATTGCCAAGCGGCCGCCGTCCTATCAAGACCTATCTGCTGAAGGAAAATAGGCGGGCAAGTATGATGGACCTGCTGCGACGGGAGTTGGCGGCAGGGAACCAAGCCTATGTAGTGTACCCCTTAGTGGAAAAGAGTGAAAAAGTAGCATTACAGGATGCGGAGAATGGGATGAAACACCTGCGCAATGCGCTGCCCGAGTATTCCATCGACCTGATTCATGGCCGGATGAAACAGGTCGAAAAAGACGCGGTCATGGAGCGGTTCAAGAATCGGGAAACAGTTCTGCTAGTTGCGACCACCGTCATTGAGGTTGGCGTGGATGCGCCACACGCTACCGTAATGGTTATCGAACATGCGGAGAGGTTTGGCCTCGCCCAGCTGCATCAATTGCGGGGCCGCGTGGGCCGTGGCAGCCAACAGGCATACTGCATCCTCATGGCGAGCTATCAGCGTTCCCAAGTAGCGGACGAAAGACTGAAGGTATTGGTGAACACGGCCGATGGCTTCAAAATCAGCGAAGCGGACATGAAGCTGCGAGGGGCAGGTGACTTCTCAGGGACGCGCCAGAGTGGCCTGCCAGAATTCAAGATTGCCGATATTGTGGAGGATCAAGCGCTACTTATCGCAGCCAGAAAGGATGCCGCGGATCTAGTTGCCCGCGATCCCACGCTAGAGGCACCAGAGCATGCGCGCATGCGGGAGTACTATTTAGAGCACTATAGACGCGGCGAAGGAGCACTGTTCGCCGTAGGATAAAATGCAAGACTATCTCAATATTTTCGTCGCCGGGTACGCTGACTACGCCCGCTATCTGTGGAATGAAGTAACCAATCCTCACTGGCAAAATTATCTCTACTGGCTCATCGGCATTTCACTCGTGTTTTTTGCCCTGGAGCTTGCGGCGCCATGGCGGAAGGATCAAAAGAAGTTCAGAAAGGACTTTTGGCTGGACCTATTTTACATGTTCTTCAACTTCTTCCTCTTTTCGCTTGTCATTTTTAGCGCGGCTTCCGATGTCGCTGTTACCGCATTCAACGGCTTGATGCAAAGCATTGGAGTCACCAACCTAGTTGCTATAGAGGTGGTTTCGTGGCCCGCATGGGTGCAGTTGTTGGTGCTCTTTGTACTGCGGGATTTGATCCACTGGAATGTACATCGGCTGCTTCACCGTGTGCCGTGGCTGTGGGAGTTCCACAAGGTGCACCACAGCGTGAAGGAAATGGGCTTTGCGGCCCACCTTCGCTTTCACTGGATGGAGAATGTCGTCTACAATGCCCTGCAGTACATCCCCCTTGCCATGATTGGGTTCAGTATTGACGACTACTTTATTGCCTACACACTTGCGCTGGCCATCGGTCATTTTAACCATTCGAACATCCGCATACCGCTTGGTCCGCTTCGCTTCATCCTTAACAATCCGCAGATGCACATTTGGCATCATGCTGCCAGATGGCCGAATGACTATCCTTACGGGATCAATTTTGGACTCAGCTTAAGCGTTTGGGACTACCTGTTCAGGACTGCCGCCATTCCGCACGACGGGAAGGACATTGATTTGGGATTTCCGGGTTCGGAGGATTTTCCAACCAGATTCGTTTCGCAGAACCTGCACGGATTTCGGCGCCCGGATTCCTGATAGTTTCCGGGTCCTCCGATGCAAAGCAAGCGGGGTGGCGCGTCTGAGTCCTACGTCAGGCAGGTACGGCGTGCGCGTCTGAGAACTCATTATCGGACTAGTAGTATCTATTTTTTGGGAATTATATACGTGAGTGACCAACTGTACACAGTGAGGCACTAGTATCAATTTCACGGGTCATAGGGGTCGGTAACCCGAACGCCCCTCGCCGTGCAGAAGCCCCAATCCCGGAGGCCAGTATGTTTGCAGCCGCATTCAGGTCTGCATGATCCGCATGTCCACAGGACATACACGTGAATTTGCTCCGTGTCTTACGGGTACTCGCTTCTGTGTGCCCACACACAGAACACCGCTGACTGGTATAGGTAGCGGTAACCTTTATCACCTTGCGGCACTTATAGCCCAGCATCTGATCCAGCTGGCCCCAACCTGTTCGCAGTATTCCACGGTTGAGGCCAGACTTCTGTTTGACGTTTGTGCCAAAGCTCTCCATCGTCCCCTTAGCTGAACGTGTCATCGCTTTGATCTTTAGGTCCTCCAGTATCACCGTTGAGGAGCAATTGGCAATACTGCGACTTGCCTGATGGTTCGCGTTCTTTAGGATGTTAGCACGCTTGCGCTGTATGCGGGCGATTCTATGCTTCCGCCTGTTACGACGGTTGGAGCCTTTCTTCTGTCTCGCCAGTCTTCGCTGATGCCGCTTCAACTTGGCATCAAGACGCTTCGTATCCGGTTGTCTGATAATGCTTGTATCGCCCTCTGTGGAGACCATAGCGACCTGCCCGCAATTACGGTCAATGCCTACAGCACCGCCGGTATCCTCTAATACAGGTGCCTCCATCTTGTAGCAGATGACAGCATACCATTTGCCGGCGTTCTTCTTTACCGTGGCTTTGACGGGTATACCATCAGGGTACGGGTTGCCTCCCCGCCTGCGGAGCGCCATATATCCCACTTTCGGGATATACAGCTTGCCATCCCGAACCCTTACGTTATCCGGGATCGTGAACGAAGGCGTACTACCACGTCTGGAATGGAATCTCGGTCTTCTCTTACCCTCCTTGAAGAATGCCTTCCATCCTGCAATATTCATGATGTACCCTGTTCGGGTCTAAAAGTGCTGTTTCGGTACCTGCAGGACCGATTGTGCGTTGTTCATGCGTAGGGACGACCATGAGAGGGGCTGAAAACACCAGTTTAGGCCCTTTTCCCGACTCGATAGCGGTCACATTACCGAGATTTTGGGAAGACGTCTGTCGGGTAGACACACCTCTGCCTACCTTCTCTTTCCGCTTTCCGCGTTGGGCGCCTGCGGTGTCGAAGCGCAGGCGCAAATATGACTTGGCTAGCTCTTCAAGGGAAGCGTGATCCATGTGAGTTGACAATAACGTCGCCAAAATTGCTCCCATGCAGCATCTGCGCTGGCGGCAATGTGGATAACGATGTTGCGCGCGTGTTGTACGAAGCGGGCCCCCACCTTGAGTACACGCTCGCGATAGGTGCTCAGACTTATCTGGGATTCGTCAGGCTCTCGCATAAGGCAGCGCCCCACATGCATGAGCTGATAAGTTAGTGTTTGCCAGAAAAAGGTAGGAGGGCTGAAAAACGGCGAAACAAGGCCGTTTGACACTCGTTCTATCCACCTGTAAGCGTTACGGTTACAGATGGATATGAGCCATACCGTATTTGCACATTGCAGATTATTCAGCCAGCGTGTCTCTAACGAATGTTTGGCCAAATCCTTCTGTTTCGGGCGTTTTCATCGATATAAGGCCCCTTGGGGCCGATTATTCATACGATTAATACCATGCGGATTGTAGAGGATACGCAGTTTAAGCTCGGGCAGGTCCCCATTGAAGAGATGACCTTCCACCCCAAAGACCGGGACGATATACCGGCAGTGCTAAAAGGTCTGCAGCACCTGTATTGCGACCCAACGGCTCGGCAGAAGATCTTTGAGATCCTGGAGAAGCAGTTGCTTCCGAATATTGATTTGCAGCGTGGTCGTCCGGGGATGGCACTTTGGCGCGTCTTTGTCTTGGGGGTATTGAAGCAGGCCCTCAACTGCGACTTTGATCGTTTGAGGAGCTTGGCCGCCAATCATTTGGAGGTGCGCCAGATGCTGGGGCATACGAATTTCTGGGACGAGCCTGTCTATCAGCTGCAGACCGTTATTGATAACGTGAGCCTGCTAACAGCGGACATCCTGAAGCAGATCAACGATGCGGTGGTGGCTTGCGGTCACCGATTGGTAGAACAGGAGCCAGAGGAGCCGCTTCTTGGCCGGGTTGATTCGGCGGTGGCCAAAGCGAATGTGGAGTGGCCTACGGATGTTCGTTTGTTGTGGGAATCGATGCGGTGCCTGATTCGGGAGTTGCATTGCGCATGTGAGGCGCACAGCCTTGCGGGCTGGCGCAAGGCTGTGTACTGGAGTCGTACCTTGAAGAAGGCCTTCAACCGGGTGCGTACGCACCGTCAGTGGCGTGATGAGTCGAAGGTGAGAAAGTATGTGAAGATGTGTCGTGTTCTGATTGAGCGTGCGGAGAGCAGTGTCAGCGTGTTGAAGGAGAAAGACGCGGATCTTGAGGAGGTGTTGCGGTACTTGGCAGATGCACAAAGGCAGATAGATCAAGTAGATAGGCGTCTATTGAAGGGGGAGGTGATTCCGCATGATGAGAAGGTATTTTCGATACATGAGCCGCATACTCGTTGGATCACCAAGGGGAAGGCGGGGGTGATTGCGGAGTTGGGTCTGCCGGTATGCGTGCTGGAGGATCAGCATCAGTTGATATTGTGGCATCAGATACTGCACGAGGGGGTGGATTCGGATATGATTGTGGGGTTTACGAAGGAAGCGAAGGATCGGTAGGCGGCGATCACATCGTGCAGCATGGATAAGGGGTACTCATCGGTAAAGAACCGCAAGGCGCTGGAGCAGGTGTTGGACACGGAGATCATGCCGAAGAGGGGTCGGTTCAGCAAAGCGGACAAGGAGAGGGAATCCGATCCGAAGTTTGTGGAGGGGCGTCGACAGCATCCGGCGGTGGAATCGGCGATCAACAATTTGAATCATCGGGGTCTGGGTTTGATACGGACCCGTGGCAAGGAAGGCTTTGTGCGCACGGTGGCGCTGGTAGTGGTAGCGGCGAATGTGCACCGTATCGGGCAGATAGTGAAGCGGAGCGAGGAGCGACGAAGGCGGTGCGAGCCGGCCCGCAAGCGCGCGGCGTAGGTACTCGCGCGAGCGTCTTCAGCACAAAATCAAGGTAGCCTGCAAGGGCGAGAGGCCAGCGTATGTTCATGCCTCGCTGATGGACGACAAAAACACGTCTGATCAACGTCAAAACCCCAGGATTGCCGGCGTGAGCGGACAAAGTCGGCACCGTTAACGTCGAAAAATCCTTGCTGACTTGTCATTCCGATCCCCAATTCGAATTCCAGCCCCCCACTCAGCCAAGAGTCGCTCGCAAGACCATACTTTTCTGGCAAACACTAAGTTAGAAGGTATACCTGTAGCAGGACCTCGTTCTCGGCTCGGATCTCGGCATCCTGTTCCGACCCATCCTGTTCCGACCCATCCTGTTCCGACTCATCCTGTTCCGACTCATCCTGTTCCGACTCATCCTGTTCCGACTCATCAGGCACCCGCACTACAGGCCGGCCCTTATAGTGTGTCTTCGGACGGAGAACCGACGACAGCGCCATGGAGCAAGCCGCATTCAGCTCCCCGAAGTGCTTTTCCGCCTTTCCTCTCTTCCGGTACAGATTCACAAGCTGCTCTGCCGGATAGGCTTCTACATCCAGATCGGTGATCAGATAGAAATGCCGCGGAAAAAGCTCTCCCGGCACCGGAACAACCACGAGCACCACACGACGCTCTACGGACCAGCACTTTGCACGGTAGCGCAGTTCGTGGTAGCATTCGTCCGACGGCTGATCACCCTCCAAATGAGGCGCCGCAAGCCCGTCAATCACATCGTTTCCTTTCAGACGCATCACGTAGCCGATACGGTCGTTCTCCAGCTTATCACATAATTCGCCACTGTTGAAGCCTGCGTCCAATCGGACAATGACCTTGTCGGCCACATGTTCACGCAATGCCAGCCCAATGCGTCGAATGAAACCGTAGCAGTCCTTCACCACATTCTTCGTGCCCCCTCGCAATTCCGCCCCCAACATGTCGCCCGACTCACCGCATATGGCGATAAGGGGCAGAAAGATGGTGCGCTTGTAATATCCGTTCCACTTGCTGCCCTGCTGCTTGCCATGTGTATCTACCGGTACACCGTCCACATCAAAGACCACCTCGGGGCGGCGCTTCCCGCCACCACGCTGCAGCAGGTGCTCCATGGCGAATGTCTCTACAAAAAGGCGCAACTTCTTGAAATTCTTTTTCCCGGCCAACATGTGCACGAAGCGAGACATGGTTGGCTGGGATGCCAGGGACCTATCGTCCTGTAATGCCCTCATACCCCTTTTGGAAGAAGTGGCCACGCGCATGGCGGGGTCCCTTCGAAGCTTGTCCGCATCTGACTGACGTCCCCACCCCTGCACATGTTGCAGCAGTAACTGCCGCACTAACTCCTCAAGGCTATGCGTAATCCGAGCTTGGGACCGATTGTCCTTAAGCACGGAAGTGAGTCGGCATGCCAAGGTGCTGATCACCATGAGCAGGCGCATAGGAATGACGCCGGCATCCGATGTTAGATTATCGGTCTTGGAGCGTACAACTTTAACGGATTTATTGAACTGGCAAGCGAACAGAAGGTTGGACTTGGGATCTTGCATCGGGTGTGTTACAGGGTGAATGAGTATTGGGGTTTCTGAACGTTTGAGCGTCGCACAGGATCCCATTCAAACCGTGTATAATCAACATATTACACCATAATATTAAACGACGATTCCCCGCCACTTAACTCCCTCATGAATAAGGGAGGTCCATGCATCCGCCTGATATTTCAATGTGTATCTAACTACAATGTGTATCTAACTACACCAAAGGAGTATTCAGGTAGCCACTCGACCGTGCGGCGCAGCGCCGTGAACCGCTTCCCCAGCGAGAAGAAGCTTACCGAGGGTGGCTTCTCTCCAGCCTCTTTCGCTTTCTTGTATGCCTCGCTCTGCTCTGCGAGGATGGCATTCCACACAAACCTACACGCACCCGCTAATCCAGCAAGGTGCTTGGCGTTACTCCGACTTCCGGGCAACAGCCTTGTGATATTGCGGTATGCACTAACCATTTCGGGCATGGCACTGTGGTATATAACTCCCTAATAGATGGAAAATATATAGCATGCGTACCCACGTGTTGAGTTATTTGAAATAATTGCAGTTTGTTCGTGAAAGGCGGGAACCGATTATGAAAAGCTGGCGAAAGCCATCCTGTCTGCACCACCAAAGCATAAAAAGTAATTCCTGCGAAAACGCGTGGCACTCAGCCATATAACTCCCTTCTGTTACGCCCTATAGATTCCCCGAAGGGAGAAGGCAAGAAGTCTCCAAGGTGAACAGCGCATTCACTTCGCTATGTAATTCCCCTCCAATACATCCTACAGCGTGAGCGATCCCTCCAGTCCCGCGCGAACACGGCTGACTCCTATCCTTCCCTCCATTTCCAACCTTGCGCCCGAGCGGTGTACCAACGTGCCGGCTATGCCCGCTGCTAGCACCCTAACCCTATTGCGGTATGTACCCGTTCCAAGCGGCACTGTCCGGGATTCCCCGACTAAAGAGCACGCGTTGCCTAGAGCCTCCAGCAGTCTTGCTAATGAAGCTCATGGCCGATATAGTGCTTTCATCTGAAGGATCATAATTGTCAAGGAATCCCGTGACCTTTCCGGTTGCCTCGTCAATCACGATTGCCCTCGGATCATCATGTTCACCGTCAAGCGTGAAAGATCCACCTGGCCCCGCAAGTGTCACCGAGGCCAGCATGTCATCCCACCCGGGCTGGACCGGTACCGTAAAAGCGAAGGAAGTACTACCATCGCCATCAGCTGTCTCAAGCATGGAAAATGTCAGGAAAAAGAGCTCATCGCCGTCCTCTGTGGCTCCGATAAGCTGCCAGGGTCCCGGAGACTGCGGCAACGAGGGTACCACCTTCATTACAAAGACGGGTTCCAGGTATGGCTTCATGGCAGAGTCCGTACCTCCCGCAATAAAAAGCGCAATTTCCGGCGATGCGGATGCCAGCGGTACCTTGGCGATTCCGGGCTGCGCAGATGTTCGATGACCAACAGCCCGATTGAAGCTATAATCACTAATCCATTTGGGAAAGCAATAGCCCATGATATCAAAGGTCGTCGGATCTACCATCTGACTTGGATTATTAAAGTCGTACCCCCAACTCCCAATGTGGCCTTCTCCGTGGGGATAATTCAAATCTGGTCGCCCCGCGTCGCAGGATGGCGCATGATATAGACTCAGGTTGTGTCCAAACTCGTGACCGATGGATTCACTGTCAAGTTGGGAAAACGAAACCTGTCCACGAACTAGTGCCAGACCGCCACCTCCAATGGGTTCGCGATGAAGTCCCATCCAATACCCTGAGCCACTTTCCATTAGGCGGAGATCTTTTACCTTGTTATACAAGTCACTGACCGTTTTGGAGTCAATCGTCACGGAACTATGGACAGTCACGGTAATGTCCTTTATTGGCAGCAGTGTGCGTGTCGAGGAAAGGAGTGCGTGACCATCAGGATCCGTCATAATGGCGTTACTTACGGTAACCACCTTCATATCATTGTCGCCGGTGGTTAGGAAGGGGATTAATACTATATCGAGCCTTTTGCAAAACCCTTGAATCGGGGTGTTTTTGTCTGAAGATGCGATTTCCTAAGATAGGGGGCTGGTCAGGTAGATTTGACTGCTCGGCGGGTGCAGATGGAGGATTCTACAGGCCATGAAAATGTGTGCTAGCAAGCACACTTGAGGGACTGGAACCTCCGTGTTAGGTATCTTTGGAGGAGAAACTAAACTCGCAAAAAACGAAGGTTCTCATGTCTCTCAATTCTAAGTTAAGCGGATTCTGGATCAACTGCCAACGGGAGCTTTTTCCCTGGGTGGAGGAAACGATTGGCCCCTTGGAGGGGCGCCATAAGAAGCTGCTCTCGGTACTGGAGATGGTGCGAGTTGAGCGCTTTCTGCCCAGTGCTCAGGACGGTATACCCGGGCGTCCGTTGAAGAGCCGTGCTGCCCTCGCGCGGGCGTTCCTGGCGAAGATGGTGTTCAATATGGATACGACCAGAGCGTTGGTGGAGCGGTTGCGTTCGGATCCGACGCTGCGGCGTTTGTGTGGTTGGCATCGGTTGGAGGATGTGCCGAGTGAGGCGACCTTTTCACGTGCGTTCAGGGAATTTTCAGAGGCGGAATTGCCGACGCGTGTACATGAGGCTCTGATAAAGGAGGGGTATTCGGAGCAGTTGGTGGGGCACCTATCGCGTGATTCGACCGCAATAGCAGCGCGAGAGAAGCCGGTACTGAAAAAGGAGTCGGAGCGTCCAGAGTGCAAACCAGCGAGTCCTTCCAAGGATGAAGAGCGTTCAAAGAAGCCGAAGCGGCTCGTGGGCCAGCTGGCAATAGAGATGGAGGAGGAATTACCGGAGGTGGGCCATCCATCGCAGGATTCGACCGCGATAGTGGCGCAAGAGGACCCGGTACCCCAGAAAAAGGAGTTAGAGCGTCCAGAAGAGTGCAAATCATCGCATCCTACCAAGGATGAAAAGCCTCCGAAGGAGTTGCCGCGGCTGGTGCGCCAGCGTACCATGGGGACAGAGGAGATGTTGGAGGAGTTACCGAAGCGATGTACGGTAGGCGTTAAGCGCAATGCGAAGGGACATACGCAGAAATGGACGGGGTACAAGTTGCACATGGATGTGGCCGACGGAGGCGTACCGATCAGCGGTTTTGTTTCCTCTGCATCATTGCATGATAGCCAAGCGGCGATTCCGTTGGCTACGATATCTCAACTGCGGGTACGCAATTTGTATGATCTGATGGACAGTGCATACGACGCGAAGCAGATTCACGAGCACAGTAAAGGCTTGGGGCACGTGCCGATTATCGACCATAATCCGCGACGCAAAGGTAAGGCGGCGCTTATCCGCGAGAAAACGGCCCAGCGAGCAGCCGGATTGGTACTGCCTGAGGATGTTCGTTACAGGGAGCGCTCAACGGTTGAGCGAGCCTTCGGGCGGCTCAAGGATGAGTTTGGTGGTCGTAATGTCCGCGTGCGTGGGCACAAGAAGGTGACATGCCACTTGATGTTCGGCGTGCTGGTACTGACGGTAGATCAGCTGTTGCGTATGGTGCAATAGAGACAGGAATCCAGACGTAAATTGCGCTAATCGGGTTTTGTGCGAAGCAGGAGCTAGGCATAGGTGTGCCCGCAAAGCACGGATTCTGCCCCGAATTCACCCCCCCGGGAAGCCTTCAACGCCTATGGACCGCCTATACATCTGGATCCAAAGGCTACACATGCCAATGCTCCCGGCGTAATGTCGAAAAACCCGAAAATTTGGGCATTTTGGTCGCCACCACCGCCGAATACACCGGGGTTTTGCAAAAGGCTCTATCGAAAGTCGGCACCGTAACGACGGTAACCGAGAGTCTTCCAGACTCTGGAATTCGCTTGACCACCTCTAAGGTTGTCGGTACAGTGTCGTCAGGATCTAATTCAATGACCATTTCAAGGCCCGGCTGGATGACGGTCGCTGGCACCTCGGCGTTGAGTGATAGGTCAAGATTTCCTTCCGACACCCGGGTTGGGATAGGGCCGGTTTTTGAGGCGATAGTACTCGTATGCTCCAGTTGGTCATTCACGTAGAACTTCGCTGTAGCTTTTGGGAGAGCAATGGTGTTCACAGCATTTGCCTCTGGGAATACTCGCACCAACGCCTTTTCCCCTGCAATGAGTGGGACGGGATCCCGGAGGGATTGCACCGCCTGAGTCAAGTGGGCAGTATTCCCTGCGCCTGGGCATCTGATCAAGTCTGAAAAGTCCAACGCATTGTTCCACGTTTGTAATGCAGGAATCTCTGGTAAACACAAATTTGTTCCGCTCGCACGAATCCAAGTCAGCATTGTGAGTTTTGCGAAACTTGCAGGTATCTCACCCCTCAATCCCGCGCTGTTCTGAATGTTAATTTGTTCCAAATTCGAAAGATTACCAAGTTCAGAAGGAAGCTCCCCTGATAATGAATTGCCATACAAGTTTATGAAAGTCAATTTGCTGAGACCGCCAAGTTCAGAAGGAATCGGTCCAGTCAATCCAGGGTTGAGCGTACCGATGTGGTAAATTCCCAGTTCCTCAAGGTTTACCAACTTGCCAAGCTCTGTAGGGATCTTGCCAAGAAAGTAATTGCCTCCAATCAACAGGAACCTTAGCTTGGTTAAGTTCCCAAGTTCGGCAGGCAGTGGGATACTGAGCCTATTCCGGCGTAGGTTCAGCGTTTCCAGATTTGACAGATCGCCAATTGATGCCGGAATTCCATGTGTTAACTTATTATCGGAGAGGTCTAACACAACTAGGCTGGATAGATCATCTAAGCTTGTGGGCAACTGCCCAGCGAGGCCGTTATTTGGCATTTTAACAGCTGTCACATGGCCAAGTGCATCGGTGGTGATTCCGAACCAGGTGGAGACCACTGCGGCCTGCTTCCAATTTTGCGAGTCTACCCATGCGGAGCCGCCAAGGGCGTCATACATTGCTTCGAGCACCTCTCGGTCGTCCTTATTGCAGTAGCCATCGCCGGTATGGGAGGTTATTACTCCAATCCAGGTAACAAACTGCGAGGTATTGGGCATGCACACCCCGTCGTTACCATCCCAAGCAAACGTTGTGAGCGACAGGCTGAGCAGGGCTGTGGGAATGCTTCCCGTGACCTCATTGTCGCTCAGGTCCAGCTCCGTGAGATTGTCAAGATCGCCCAGCTCCGAGGGGATAGCACCGGAAAGGCTGTTGCCCTCAACGCTTAGCGATGTCAGGCTGGCAAGATCACCCAGCTCTTCAGGAAGGCTGCCGGAAAGAGACGCACTGTTGATGCTAAGGCTCTCCAAATCACCCAGCGTGCCCACCTCCTCTGGAATGGGGCCCTGTAGCGTGTTGTCATCAAGGTTCAAATCAGTCAGGTGGGCCAAGTCTGCTATTTCCGATGGCAGCGCGCCATCCAAACCATTACTGCTCAGATCCAACTCTGTCACCTGCCCGTCAGCACTGGCAGTGACGCCATACCATTCGTCAATCGGTGCATCGGTCAGCCAATTGCTCCTGTTCGTCCAATCTGCTCCGCTCAAAGCGCTGTACAGGCTTTCCAAGGCGGAGCGATCAGAATTATCGGGGCACTGAACCCCTGTTCCGTTGTGCGTCGTCAAGGCCGCCAGCCAATCTGCTACGGCCTGTACTCTCGGTACGCACAGTCCTGTCCCGCTATAACTGAATTCGTCCAAAGCATCCAGACTTGTCAGGTCTTCCGGGATAGCGCCCGTCAGACCCGCGTTCGTGCTCAGGTCCAACGCAACCAGGTTGGCCAAATTACCCATGCTTTCGGGTAACTCCCCTGCGAGGCTGTTATCGGACAGATCAATCGCTGTCACACGGCCCAGCGCATCGGTGGTGATTCCGAACCAGGTGGAGACCGCTGCGGACTGGCCCCAGTTTTCCTTATCCGTCCAGCCGGCGCCTCCAACAGCGGCGTAGAATGCCTCCAAAATTTCGCGGTCGTCCTTGTTGCAATAGTCATCGCCGGTATGGGATGTCATGGCGTCAACCCAAGTAACAAACTGTGCCGTGTTGGGCATGCATACCCCGTCGTTGCCGTCCCATGCAAACGTTATGAGCGACAGGCTGAGCAGGGCTGTAGGAATGCTTCCGGTGATCTCATTATCGCTCAGGTCCAGCTCCGTGAGATTGTCAAGATCGCCCAGATCCGAGAGGATAACGCCGGAAAGGCTGTTTCCCTCGAGGCTTAGCGATGTCAGGCTGGTAAGGTTACCCAGCTCTTCAGGAAGGCTGCCGGAAAGAGACGCACTGTTGATGCTAAGGCTTTCCAGATCATCCAGCGTGCCCACCTCCGCCGGAATGGTGCCCGTAAGGGTATTGTCATCTAGGTTCAATTCGGTCAAGTGGGCCAAGGCCGCTATTCCCGCTGGCAGCGCGCCAGCCATACCATTACCGCTCAGATCCAACTCCGTTACCCGCCCTTCATCATTGGCCGTAACACCATACCACTCATCAATCGGTGCGTTGGTCAGCCACTTGCCTTTGTTCGTCCAATTGGCTCCGCTCAAAGCAGTATACAGACTCTCCAAAGCTTCCCGGTCAGTGCCAGAGCTACACTGAACCCCTGTTCCATTGTGCGTCGTCAAGGCCGCCAGCCAATCTGCTACGGCCTGTACTCTCGGTACGCACAGCCCGGTCCCGCCATAACGGAATTCGTCCAAAGCATCCAGACTTGTCAGGGCTTCCGGGATAGCGCCCGCCAGACCCGCGTTCGTGCTCAGGTCCAACGCAACCAGGCTGCCCAAATTACCCATGCTTGCCGGTAACTCCCCCGCGAGACCGTTATCGGACAAATCAATGGCTGTCACAAGACCCAACGCATCGGTGGTGATACCGGCCCAGGAAGAGACCACTTCGCCCTGCCTCCAGTTTTGCTTGTCCGTCCAGCTGGCACCTCCAAGAGCGGTGTACAATGCCTCCAGATTCTCACGGTCGTCCTTGTTGCAATAGTCATCGCCCGTATGGGATGTCATGGCGGCAACCCAAGTAACAAACTGTGCCGTGTTGGGCATGCACACCCCGTCGTTACCGTCCCATGCAAACGTTGTGAGGGACAGACTGAGCAGGGCAGTGGGAATGCTTCCCGTGACCTCATTGTCGCTCAGGTCCAGCTCCGTGAGATTGTTAAGATCGCCCAGTTTCGAGGGGATAGCGCCGGATAGGCTGTTTCCCTCGAGGCTTAGCGATGTCAGGCTGGTAAGGTTACCCAACTCTTCAGGAACGCTGCCGGAAAGAGTCGCACTGTTGATGCTGAGGCTCTCCAAATCATCCAGCGTGCCCACCTCCTCCGGAATGGTGCCCGTAAGGGTATTGTCATCAAGGTTCAAGTCGGTCAGGTGGGCCAAGGCTGCTATTCCCGCTGGCAGTGCGCCAGCCAAACCATTACCGCTCAGATCCAACTCCGTTACCCGACCGTCAGCATTGGCAGTGACGCCATACCATTCATCAATCGGTGCGTTGGTCAGCCACTTGCCTTTGTTCGTCCAACTTGCTCCGCTTAAAGCAGTGTACAGGCTCTCCAAGGCTTCACGGTCGGTGCCCGAAGGGCAACGCACCCCTGTTCCATTGTGCACCGTCAATGCGAACAGCCATCTTTCTACGACCGTCACCCTCGGTATGCACAGCTCAGTTCCGTTATACCTGAACTCGTCCAAGGCATCCAGGCTCGTCATGGTTTCAGGGATGCCTCCAGTCAAACCCGCGTTTGTGCTCAGGTCCAACGCAACCAGGCTGGCCAAATTACCCATGCTTGCCGGTAACTCCCCTGCGAGACCGTTATCGGACAAATCAATGGCTGTCACACGGCCCAGCGCATCGGTCGTGATGCCAAACCAGGTAGAGACCGCTGCGGACTGGCCCCAGTTTCCCTTGTTCGTCCAGCCAGCACCTCCAAGGGCGGTGTACAATGCCTCCAGATTCTCGCGGTCGTCCTTGTTGCAATAGTCATCACCGGTATGGGATGTTATCGCGGCAACCCAGGTAACAAACTGTGCCGTGTTGGGCATGCACACCCCGTCGTTACCATCCCATGCAAACGTGGTTAACGACAGACTGAGCAGGGCCGTGGGAAGGCTTCCCGTGACCTCATTGTCGCTCAGATCCAGCTCCGTAAGATTGTCAAGATCGCCCAGTTCCGAGGGGATAGCGCCGGATAGGCTGTTTCCCTCAAGGCGTAGCGATGTTAGGCTGGTAAGGTCACCCAGCTCTTCAGGAAGGCTGCCGGAAAGAGACGCACTATTGATGCTAAGGCTCTCCAAATCATCCAGCGTGCCCACCTCCTCTGGAATGGGGCCTGTAAGGGTATTGTCATCAAGGTTCAAGTCGGTCAGGTGGGCCAAGGCCGCTATCCCCGCTGGCAGCGCGCCAGCCAAACCATTACCGCTCAGATCCAACTCCGTTACCCGACCTTCATCATTGGCCGTAACGCCATACCATTCGTTAATCGGTGCATCGGTCAGCCACTTGCCTTTGTTCGTCCAACCTGCTCCGCTCAAAGCAGTGTACAGACTCTCCAAGGCGTCACGGTCACCCGCAGAGGCGCAGCGTACGCCTGTTCCGTTGTGAACCGCCAAGGAGGCCAACCAGCTTTCTACGGCAGTCACCCTCGGTATGCACAGTCCGGTCCCTCCATAATTGAAGTTGTCCAAGGCATCCAGACGCGGCATGGTAATAGGGATAGGCCCCGTGAGCTGCGCGTTCGTGCTCAGGTCCAACGCAACCAGGTTGGCTAAATCCCCTGTGCTCGTCGGTAATTCCCCGACAAGGCCATTATTGGACAGCGCAATAGCCGTCACACGACCCAGCGCATCGGTGGTGATGCCGGACCAGGAAGAGACCACTTCGCCCTGCCTCCAGTTTTGCCTGTCCGTCCAGCTGGCACCTCCAAGAGCGGTGTACAATGCCTCCAGATTCTCACGGTCGTCCTTGTTGCAATAATCATCACCGGCTTGGACGTTCATCGCCCCGCTCCAAGCAACAAACTCAACGGTGTTGGGCATGCACAGCCCATCATTACCGTCCCATGCAAACGTCGTTAATGACAGACCGGGAAGGGTTCCAGCAAGATCATCGCGCTGACCGCTGCGATCACGCCCGGATGCTCGCGGGAGGAATGCCGTGGGAATGCTTCCCGCAAGGCCATTATCACTAATGTCCAGCACCTTGAGCTTGTCAAGATTGCCCAACTCCGAGGGAATAGTGCCGGAAAGACTGTTGTCCGCGAGGTTCAAGTCAGTCAGATGTGCGAGCAGCGCAATCCCCGCCGGCAGCGCGCCGTCCAAGCCATTATTGCTCAGGTCCAACTCCGTTATCCGCCCTTCATCATCGGCGGTAACACCATCCCATTCGTTGAGGGGTGCGCTGGTCAACCAATTTGCATCGTTCGTCCAACCTGCTCCGCTCAAAGCAGTGTACAGACCCTCCAAGGCGTCACGGTCACCCTCAGAAGGGCAACGTACGCCTGTTCCGTTGTGCACCGTCAAGGCGACAAGCCAATTCTCAACGGCACCCGCTCTGGGTACGCATAGCTCCGTCCCGGCATATCTGAATGCGTCCAAGGCATCCAAGCCCGTCAGAGCTTCAGGGATAGGCCCGGTAAGCTGCATGTTCGTACTCAGGTCCAGCTCAACCAGGCTGGCCAAATCTCCCACACTCGCGGGCAATTTCCCAATAAGGCCATTATTGGACAGCGCAATGGCTGTCACCCGGCCCAGCGCATCGGTGGTGATGCCGAACCAAGTGGAGATCACTTCGGCTTGCATCCAGTTCTGCGAATTCGTCCAGCCAGAGCCTCCAAGGACAGCATACATTGCTTCAAGAGCATCGCGGTCATCCTTATTGCAATAGCCGCCGCCGGTATGGGCGCTCATCGTCTCTGTCCAAGCAACATATTCAGCGGTATTGGGCATGCATAGCCCGTCATTACCGTCCCAGCCAAACGTGGTGAGCGGCAGGCTGAGCAGAGCCGCGGGAATGCTTCCCGTAACGGCATTATCACTCAGATCCAGCATAGCAAGACTGCCGAGATCGCCCAACTCGGCGGGGATAACACCGGAAATATCGTTGCCCGAGACGTCCAAGGTCTCCAGAGCCATCAAGTCTCCCAGCTCTGAAGGCAGCGCTCCGGACAAACTGTTACCCTCAAGGCTCAGCGAAGTCAAACTGCTCAGGTCGCCAAGCTCTGCAGGAAGGCTACCGGAAAGAGACGCACTGTTGATACTAAGACGCTCCAGATCACCCAGTGAACCCAGCTCCTCCGGGATCGGCCCCGCGAGGCCGTTGCCATCCAAGCTCAAATCGGTCAGTAGTGCCAATTGCGCGATTTCCGCGGGTAGCGCACCTTCCAAACCATTGTTGCTCAAGTCCAACGCTGTTACGTGCCCTTCATCATCGGCAGTCACACCGTACCATTCATCAATAGGTGCATTCGTCAGCCAACTCCCATCGTTTGTCCAACCTGCTCCGCTCAAAGCGGTGTACAGGCTTTCCAGTGTTGCACGGTCACCCTCAGAGACGCACTGTACCCCTGTTCCATCGTGCACCGTCAAGGAGGACAGCCAATTCTCCACGGCAGCAACTACGGGTACGCACAGCCCCGTCCCTCCATACCTGAATGCGTCCAAGGCATCCAGACGAGGCATGGTAACAGGGATAGGCCCTGTTAGCTGCGTGTTCGTGCTCAGGTCCAACTCCACCAGGCCCGCCAAATCCCCTATGCTTGCCGGCAACTCCCCGTTAACTCCATTATCGGGCAGCGCAATGGCAGTCACGAGGCCCAGTGTATTTGTGGTGATGCCGAACCAGGACGACACCACTTCAGCGTCGCCCCAGTTTTGCGAGTCCGTCCAGCCGGCACCTCCAAGGGCGGTGTACAATGCTTCGAGAGCATCGCGGTCGTCCTTATTGCAATAGCCATCGCCGGTATGGGCGCTCATCGTCCCTGTCCAAGCAACAAACTCAGCGGTATTGGGCATGCACAGTCCGTCATTACCGTCCCATCCAAACGTGGTGAGCGGCAGGCTGAGTAGGGCCGCGGGAATGCTTCCCGCAACGGCATTATCGCTCAGATCAAGCATCTCAAGAGAGCCGAGATCGCCCAACGTGGCAGGAATGGTCCCCGACAGGCTGTTCGACGAAAGATCCAATCCCGCCAGTTCTGGCAAGGTGCCCAACTCCGAGGGGATCTGCCCTACCAGATTGTTGGTACCGAGCAGCAAATTCGTAACATGTCCCTGCGCGTTCGTGCTTACGCCATGCCATGCGTCCAATGCCCGCCCGCTCAGCCAATTGGTGTGCTGATCCCACTGGTCCCCGCCCGTCGCTTCGTACAACTTGACCAGTGCCGCACGGTCAGATTCAACGATAATTGTCGTACCGCCATCCGTATCCACGAGGACGGAGACCTTCACGGAGACAGGGCCAGCGGTAACAGCAATACGCGTAGTTCCATCGCCCACGGCAGTAACAAGGCCGCTCTGATCCACCGTCGCCACCGCAGGGTTTGCAATGGTCCAGACCACTGGAGCGTCGGTTATAACATTCTCCGCAGCGTCGAAAACGGTCGCCACCAGCGTGATGGTTTCACCGACCTCTGCAAACGTTATGGCATCCTGCGATACCGCAATAGAGTCCGCGGATTGTTCTATTGCATGATCATGCGGAGCGATAGGATCGGCTATCAGCGAAGCAGATGCCGGGGCATCTGTCAAAGGCCCTATGTGCACCCTTGGGTGGTCTCCGTGATCAGAGCTAGATAATCCGGCAACCCCTCCATACCTTGATCCTGCACGGTCCATTGACGGCAGCTGCGCTTCCATCTGATGCTGCAAGACCCAGCTCATGCAGGCCAGCGATAATACGGATAAAACCTTCATCATCGATCACGCTAACATTGTACCTTGTATCGCAACGCTCGAAAGATACAGGGGGAAGGGCAATACGTTATTTCTGTCAATCTGCTATAGCTATAACAAAACCTAACTTCGCCATCCGGTCAGGGGAAAACGCTGAGTTCCGTCTCCAATTCTCTCGGTTTTCCCTCCTAACCCAACTTCACATTTTGTAGTGACAGGAAAATACGGACCTCTAGCATTCCCGCTTGGGGAGCATTTTTTCGTTACCACCTATTGTGATTTACCGGATTGAGTGGGGTTGGTTTAGAGCGGTTTCATTGCTTGTTTTTTCTGTTGATAGAAGGCCGTATTTGTCCCCAACTCTCCCCACCGGGTACAGGGATCGCACCTCCATCTGGAGTTCATTCTCGTACCTGTGCTAAGCGACTTCATTCCACTCATGAGTCGGGAAGCTTTTTGGGAGTCTTCGGTTCCATGGGGAGGACCTGTTTGGCTCGGGTCGCATCGGGATCATAGCTGAATCCCAAGATTTCGAAGACTCGTTCCAACATCGGCGTCAGGTTCTGATCCACATTCAGGGTCAACGCGCGCGTTTGACTCATGGGCAACTTGGAGGTCACCCGTTTGACCTCGTTGAGTTCGTTACGGATCGTATCCCAGCTGTTATGGATTCCAGCTTTCTTGAGTTTGGTGCGAACCAGGTGAGCAACATGATAGGCCAGCACGGTGATGAATAAATGTCCCACAATTCGGTCATCATTACTGTGATGGACGGGCCTTAAACCCAGATCCGACTTCATCACCCGGAAGGTGTTTTCAATCTCCGTAAGTCGCCAGTAGGTGCGCGCCACTTCTTGCACCGACCAGTCGGTACGGCTGGTGCGCAGGACCTATCCGCCTGCTTCCAGGAGCCGGTCTTCATGCACTTCGCGCTTGGTAAAGCTTACACTCTCGGCATGGTCGTTTTCCTTTTTTTCGTAACCGTCACCTCATAGGTGTGGCTCACCTTCTTGTGTTTTTCCCTCAGGCGACCGGCTTTTACGAGTACCTTATCATACGTTTTCAGGCAGTGGGGAGTGGAGAGTCCTTTATGAAGCTTGGTGAGTGCCTCTTCATATTTTGCACATTTCGTTGCAAAGATCTGCTCCTCGGTGGCCTGCCGAGCCTCGCTGTGCACATACACGAATCGCTCCTGGTCTTCCAGCTCATTTTCTTCTGACTCCCCCTCTTTCGGTTCCTTCTCTTGGGGTTCCCTGTCCTTTTTGGGTAACTCCCAAGCTCTGATCTTGACCCCACCCGCCATCTCAAATGCCTGATCCGGCTCCCGGGTGGGCACCGCAGGGGCTTTGGTCCGCTGAACACAGATCCAATCCAGCTTCTTTTCTTTCAAATACGCCACATTCTCCTCGGTAGCAATGCCCGCATCCATAACGACCGTTGGCGTTTTATTCTTCAACTTCTCCATAGCTTGTTTGAGTGTCCCGGGTTCACTCACATTGCCGGGTAAGATCTCCACATTGCGCGGGAAGCCCGATCCGAGACCCCATGGACGCACGTACATACCTTGTCGGGACCTGGGAGGTCTTCATACTGTCCTGCAGTCGTGCGCCGCCGCGAAGGAAAGGTGGAGACACCGTAACCGGAGATGCACGGTATGAAGAAGTCAGACGACAGCATAGTAGCGATGAATGCTGCGAACAAAGGGGACGATACCCTGGCGGAGCAGCGGGAGCGAAGGCTGTCGCCCGAGGGGAAATCGCGAGATCCTACCACGCACTAGGCGCAGAAATGGGTTCGCGTGTCCCAGGGAAAGGAGCGGTTACGGGAGTTCGTGAAGCGAAACCCAGCGGAGCGTCTCACAACGTTACTGCACCATGTCAGCATGGAAGCGCTTAGGACCGCCTTCCACGGGCAGAAGTGTGAAGCGGCACCGGGAGTGGATGGTATGACATGGGAGAGGTACGCGTAGGATTTGGAGGACCGTATGACGGACCTTCACCGACGTGTACATACAGGAGCGTACCGGGCGACCCCGTCCAAGCGGGTAGAGATACCCAAGCCGGACGGAGGTACACGACCGCTTGGCATGGCTGCACTGGAGGACAAGATCGTCCAGAGGGCTGTGGTGGAACGTATACTGACTCCGATTTTCGAGGAGGAGTTTGTGGGTTTCAGCTATGGGTTCCGGCCGAAGCGCAGCGCGCACGACGTGTTGGATGCTTTGGCATATGTGATAGAGCGTCGCAAGGTCAACTACATTGTGGACGCCGACATTCGCAAGTTCTTTGACACGGTAAACCAGGAGTGGCTTATCCGCTTCTTGGAGCATCGTATTGCGGATAAGCGGGTGATTCGGTTGATCATCAAGTGGTTGAAGGCGGGCGTGATGGTAGATGGGATGTGGCGGGATAGTGAGGAGGGTACACCGCAGGGTGCGGTGATTTCCCCTATACTGGCCAACATTTATCTTCATTACGTGTTGGACCTTTGGACCGATGCATGGCGCAAGTCACAGCGGAGTGCGGGGGAGGTCTACATCATTCGTTATGCGGATGATTTCGTGGTGTGTTTCCAGTACAAGGGGACAGCGCAACGTTATCTGCGTGCACTGCGGGATCGGCTTGATACGTTCGGGTTGAGACTGCATCAGAGGAAGACTCGTCTGATTGAATTCGGGCGGTTTGCCGAGGAAGATCGCAGGAAGCGTGGTGAGGGTCGACCGGAGACATTCGACTTTCTGGGATTTACGCATTACGGTCGTAGAGATCGGAGGGGGCGATTTAGTCTTGGTCGTAAGCCGATAGCCAAGCGTATGGCTCGTTTTCTGAAGCGCGTGAAGGGGCAGTTGATTCGTCTCATGCACCGCCCGGTGCATGAGACGGGGAAATGGTTGGGGCGGGTGCTCAACGGATGGTTGAATTACTATGCCGTACCGACGAGTTACCGGTACCTTGCGAGCTGCTACATCCGGCTGTACTGGATATGGATGCGCGTGCTACGACGATGTTCCCAGCGGGATCGTACGACGTGGGACACGATGGACAAGCTCACTGCGATACACTGGCCGAAGTTGGAGATCCGGCACCCATGGCCTTCCACACGATTCACCGTTAAGCGCGCTGGCGCGACCCAAGGGAGGAGCCGGATGCGTTAACGCGCACGTCCGGATCTGTCCGGGGGGCCCGGGCGACTCGGTCCCTACCGGTATGGTCAAATATGATTTGATGTTCGAGTAGTCATGCTATGTAAAGGATGGAGGTAGGCCCTCCAGAGCCGCTGTACAGGCGGAGGCTCTAAACCGCCGGCTGCTGCGTTGTTTAAGAGACAGGGTGGTGAGCGAGACCGGAAAAGGCAGAGGTATGACTTTGTCAGGTACGAGCCACGGAGTTGAATGCAAATGAACCACTGCTGAAGTGTCGAAAATTGTTAGACGATGTCTAAACCAGCGGGATCTCTGGTCTGCTGGGACAAGCTTGGCGGGAGCCTGTCTATTGGCCAAGTGGCATCCGGCATGCAGGTGGCAAGACCGTGGATTCAGGCCTTTACATGGAACTTGGGAACCTGTCGTCCTGATGCGAAGGGAGAGTCGCAAGCGGAGACCCCGTGAGCGATTGAGTACCGATGCGGGGCACAGGGGCGGAGCAGTCCGTAGTAGTGTGGAAGGGCTTGTAATGGGTCTGGAGCGAAGGGGCTGCCCTAAGCGGTGTGGGACATTGGAGCAACCTGAGAGGGGAGGACTCTGATGACGCACACAAAACCGTTTCCCGTAACCAAGAGGATGGTATGGGAGGCATGGAAGAAGGTGAAGGCGAACGGAGGGGGCGCGGGAGTGGATGGGCAGACGCTGGAGGCATTTGGGGAGGATCTTGGCAACAATTTGTACAAGGTCTGGAATCGGATGGCCTCGGGTAGTTATCATCCCAAGGCGGTACGGCGCGTGGATATTCCAAAGCCGGGTGGAGGTACTCGGCCATTAGGGATTCCCACGGTTACGGACTGCATAGCGCAGATGGTAGTGAAGCGGCATTTGGAGCCGGATATGGATCCGAAGTTTCATGTGGATTCGTATGGATACCGACCGAAGAAGTCAGCACATCAGGCCTTGCAGGCGACGCGGCAGCGCTGTTGGCGCCGGGACTGGGTACTGGATCTGGACATCAAGGCGTTCTTTGACGAGATAGATCACGAGTTGCTGATGCGGGCGGTGAAGGTGCATACGCAAGAGAGGTGGGTACTGCTGTACATACAGCGGTGGTTAACAGCACCGGTACAGTTACCGGACGGGACGATAGAGGAACGGGGAGTAGGGACTCCACAAGGAGGGGTGATCAGTCCGTTGTTGGCGAATCTGTTCTTGCACTATGCATGTGACAAATGGATGGAGCGGAAGTATCCCGACATTCCATTTGCCCGGCACGCCGATGACGCGGTATGCCACTGCCGCAGCGAGCGGCAGGCGGTACACCTACGCAGGGAGTTGGAGCGTCGGTTTGCCCAGTGCAAACTACGGTTGCATCCGGATAAGACGCGCATCGTTTACTGCAAGGATGGCAAGCGGAGGGGGAGACACCCTCTTACGTCTTTTGATTTTCTGGGATATACGTTCAGAGCGAGGAAGAGCAGGAGCAGGAGAGGGGCGTATTTCACGGGATTCAATCCGGCTATCAGCCGCAAGGCGCAGAAGGCGATACGGCAGACTATACGGGGCTGGCAGCTACAGATCCGCACAGGGTCCACGCTGGAGGAGTTGTCTCGGCTGGTCAACAGTACAGCACGAGGCTGGGCACACTACTATGGAGCGTTTCACCGATCGGTCTTACATCCGGTGTTGCAGCAGATAGATAAGAAGCTTACGTGGTGGGCAGTACGGAAATACAAACGTTTTCGTGGCAGTCCTCATAGTGCACGCAAGTGGCTTCGCCGAGTGCGTGCACGGTTTCCTGGTCTCTTTGCTCATTGGCAATTCTGTCATGCGACGGTTGCTTAGGAAGAGCCGTATGAGGCGAGAGTCTCACGTACGGTTCTGTGGGGGCCTGGGGGTGAAATTCCCCCGGGCTACCCGACGATATCCCACACTAAAGGGGATGATGTCCGGGTAAGGCTTTGCTCATTGGCCACGACGAGCTCCCGACATTCTGAAGCAGTCGTTAGCAGTACACAGGAGGTTTCGGTAGCGCATGCAAATCGCGCAATGAATTGACTGTGTAATTTGATGGGGTAGTCCATGTTTAGCGTGCGCCGTGATAAGGCGCACGGCGAAGTTAGGTTGATATCAGCGTCCTGATTATTCAGCCTCTGGAAGAGGGCTTCCCCGGCAGGATAAGAGCGGGAAAAAGATGCCTTGGGCTGCATGATTTATGTGCATGTGCGCCCTCCACAATGTTCCGATTCTTACCCCCAAACCCATGTATTATCTACCAAAAGGCGCTGCTGCTGACTGCATTCGGCCGCCTGGACAATAGGCTGCACACCACTCTTCTATTCCCATATCGGCTCGCCAAACCCGGCGTATGATCACCTTGCGCCAAGCTCTGCAAGCGGACTACGCAGACCAACCCCAAGCCTGCTTTACCATGTACTTCACCGGACGCACACAGTTAGATCCATTCAAGACCCTAAAAACGCTAACTGCAGGAGATGTGGTGAGACTTGAGGGCTAGTGGTACGGGAGAAAGGCTCAGCCGCTAAGCGCCACATACGCGAGCGCTGCCGTTATCCCACCGATAACGGGACCAATAACCGGGATCCACGCATAATTCCAGTCACTATCGCGCTTGCCGGGAATGGGCAAGAGTGAGTGGATGATACGGGGACTTAAGTCTCGTGCGGGGTTAATCGCATAGCCGGTTGTCCCTCCGAGACATAATCCGACAACGAGAACAACCAACCCCACTGGAGCGGCATCCAAGGCTCCGAGGCCGATCTCCGGCTCTACCATGTACAGTACGGCAAACACCAAGACGAAAGTGCCGATGATCTCGGAAAGAACGTTGGAAACGGGGTTCCTGATCGCTGGTGCAGTGCAAAACACTGCAAGCTTGTCGTCGGGATCTTCTGTCAAGCCAAAATGGTCTCGGTAATGGAGCCAAACAAGGAAGGCCCCGAGCCCCCCGCCGGCAAACTGGGCGGCCAAGTATCCCGGCACTAGGTCCCATGCAATCTGGCCTGCTGCGGCAAGCCCGACCGTAACTGCCGGGTTGATGTGCGCACCGCTAAACTCGGCCACCACGAAGACAGCCACGAACACGGCAAATCCCCACCCTGCCGTAATTACGAGCCAACCGGACCCAGAGCCCTTGGTGCCTTTCAGCACCACATTCGCGACTACGCCATCTCCGAGAAGCAGCAGCAGCGATGTTCCGATAAACTCAGCAAGATAGGGGGTCATTACACGGCAGATTTACTGGGCCCATGCACGGGCTCTTTCCAATGCCCGCTTCCAGGTAGCACGGTGCATATCTGTTTCATCGCTGGACATCTGTGGCACAAAAGTACGCTCTTCTTGCCACAACATGGCAATTTCTTCCGTGGATTCCCAATAGTTAACGGCAAGGCCTGCCAAATATGCGGCACCGAGCGCAGTCGTTTCACGCACCTTGGGCCGTACTACCGGAACACCCACGATATCTGCCTGAAACTGCATTAACAGGTCATTGATGGCTGCACCACCATCCACGCGCAATTCCTGCAGAGCGGCTCCGCTGTCGGATTCCATGGCCTCAATGACATCTGCGCTTTGATGGGCAATGCTTTCGAGTGCTGCACGGGCTAGGTGGCCGCTGGTGCTGCCCCGCGTTAACCCCACTATAGTGCCGCGAGCATACGGGTCCCACGCCGGTGCACCAAGCCCTACAAATGCCGGCACAAAATAGACGCCCCCATTATCTACTACCCCGGCAGCTAAGGACTCAACTTGGCCAGACGACTCAATAATGCGCAGGCCATCACGTAACCACTGCACAACGGCGCCCCCAATAAAGACGCTGCCCTCCAGTGCGTAGGAGTGCTGATTGCCCATACCCCATGCGATGGTAGTTAGGAGCTTTTGATCCGAGAGTCCTGGATAGCCGTTGGTGTTCATCAGTAAAAAGCACCCGGTACCGTAGGTGTTTTTGGCCATCCCAGCCCGTGTACATGCCTGCCCAAAAAGTGCGGCCTGCTGGTCGCCAGCCATACCTGCCACCGGTATTGAGGATCCAAACTGTGATGTGGATCCGAGCACGGCGCTGGAAGGATGTACCTCGGGGAGCATCGTTGCTGGAATGTCCAGCACAGCTAGCAGTTCGTCATCCCATGCATGATCTACAATGTTGTACAGCAGGGTACGAGAGGCATTGGAAGCATCGGTAACGTGTGCACCGGTCAGCTTGTAGAGTAGCCATGAGTCTACGGTGCCGAAGGCGAGCATACCCCGTTCTGCACGCTTACGAGCACCTCTCACATTATCCAATATCCACCGCACCTTGGTCCCGGAAAAGTAAGGATCCAAGACCAGTCCGGTCTTGGTGCGGAACAGTTCCTCGTACCCAGTCTCGCGCAGGGCTTGGCAGAGATCTGCTGTCCTCCTATCCTGCCACACGATGGCGTTACAGATAGGGGTGCCTGTCAAGCGGTCCCAAACAATGGTTGTTTCTCGCTGGTTAGTGACACCTATTGCGGCTATATCATTCCCGCTCAGGTTCATGGATGCCATAGCCTGCGATGCTACGGAACGCTGCGAGCGCCAGATTTCCTCGGCGTCGTGCTCAACCCATCCAGACCTTGGAAATATTTGGCCAAATTCTTGCTGAGCCTTAGCAATAAGGTTACCGCTACGGTCGAAAACGATAGCACGCGAGCTCGTTGTGCCTTGATCAAGAGCGAGAACGTACTGCATTGGCCGAGTTCGGAAACGTTGACCGAATATACGTTAGGCGCGTCCAATCTGCCGTGGGCGGGTGCATAAACTGGGTAGCAAGCCATCTTTTCCTTGGGGAATTATATACGTGAGTGACCAACTGTACACAGTGAGGCACTAGTATCAATTTCACGGGTCATAGGGGTCGGTAACCCGAACGCCCCTCGCCGTGCAGAAGCCCCAATCCCGGAGGCCAGTATGTTTGCAGCCGCATTCAGGTCTGCATGATCCGCATGTCCACAGGACATACACGTGAATGTGCTCCGCGTCTTACGGTTACTCGCTTCTGTGTGCCCACACACAGAACACCGCTGACTGGTATAGGCAGCGGTAACCTTTATCACCTTGCGGCACTTATAGCCCAGCATCTGATCCAGCTGGCCCCAACCTGTTCGCAGTATTCCACGGTTGAGGCCAGACTTCTGTCTGACGTTTGTGCCAAAGCTCTCCATCGTCCCCTTAGCTGAACGTGTCATCGCTTTGATCTTCAGGTCCTCCAGTATCACCGTTGAGGAGCATTTGGCAATACTGCGACTTACCTGGTGGTTCGCATTCTTGAGGATGTTAGCACGCTTGCGCTGTATGCGGGCGATTCTATGCTTCCGCCTGTTACGACGGTTGGAGCCTTTCTTCTGTCTCGCCAGTCTTCGCTGATGCCGCTTCAACTTGGCATCAAGACGCTTGGTATCCGGTTGTCTGATAATGCTTGTATCGCCCTCTGTGGAGACCATAGCGATCTGCCCGCAATTACGGTCAATGCCTACAGCACTGCCGGTATCCTCTATTACAGGTGCCTCAATCTTGTAGCAGATGACAGCATACCCTTTGCCGGCGTTCTTCTTTACAGTGGCTTTGATGGGTATACCATCAGGGTACGGGTTGCCTCCCCGCCTGCGGAGCGCCATATATCCCACTTTCGGGATATACAGCTTGCCATCCCGAACCCTTACGTTATCCGGGATCGTGAACGAAGGCGTACTACCACGTCTGGAATGGAATCTCGGTCTTCTCTTACCTTCCTTGAAGAATGCCTTCCATGCATCCGCCTGATATTTCAATGTGTATCTAACGACACCAAAGGAGTATTCAGGTAGCCACTCGACCGTACGGCGCAGTGCCGTGAACCGCTTCCCCAGCGAGAAGAAGCTTACCGAGGGCGGCTTCTCTCCAGCCTCTTTCGCTTTCTTGTAGGCCTCGCTCTGCTCTGCGAGGATGGCATTCCACACAAACCTACACGCACCCGCTAATCCAGCAAGTTGCTTGGCGTTACTTCGACTTCCGGGCAACAGCCTGTATGTGATATTGCGGTATGCACTAACCGTTTCGGGCATGGCACTGTGATATATAACTCCCTAATATATGATAATTATATTCCATACGTACCCACGTGTTGAGTTATTTGAAATAATTGCAGTTTTTCGTGAAAAGCGGGAACCGATTATGAAAAACTGGCGAAAGCCATCCTGTCTGCACCACCAAAGCACAAAAAGTAACTCCTGCGAAAACGCGTGGCATTCAGCCATATAACTCCCATATCTTTTTCCGCTTGCAGAGAGGATTGACGCTATCCGCAATAAGATCATTGGTAACGCGGAGGACAAGGGCCGGGCATACAATACGGATCAGCTTGACGATCAGCACATTATCCGTCGCATGGTGCTCAAGCGGTGCGTCTACGGTGTTGATAAGATCCCAATGGCGGTAGAGCTGGCCAAGGTGTCGCTTTGGCTCCACACCTTCACCGTCGGCGCTCCGCTAAGCTTACTTGATCATCATCTCCGATGCGGCGACAGCCTGTTCGGCGAGTGGGTGGCTCGCGCTGTGCAGAGGACAAACGAACATAGTAGCCTTTTCCTAAGGGACCCGCTTGACCGGGCGATGCGTGCTGCCGCACCGATGCAGATCATTGAGGGATTGACGGACGCCGAGATCGCCGAGGCGCACCGGTCTTCTGATATTTTCTCCGAAAGTATCGGAAATGACTGCTCCTCTGCATGCATTTGGGAGTTATATGGCTGAGTGCCACGCGTTTTCGCGGGCGTTACTTTTTGTGCTTTGGTGGTGCGGACAGGATGGCTTTCGCCAGTTCTTCCGGTATGGTAGGGATGGATTGTTGGATATTGAGAATGTCGTTTGTTACGGGGCGGCCGGGGCGTTTCGTTTCCTGAATCTTGTTACCGGGCTTCGGGGATTTATCTATGCTCATGGTGTTATAGGCTATAGAGTAGCACTAATCCATTGGGGCAGAATACCGAAATGATTTCATGGCGGACATCTGCTTAGAGTAGGAGGCTGCATACATTGCGATCCAGTTTTCACGACAGTCGATCAACTTCAGGACCGATTCCTTGGCTTATATCGGGACGCTCTTGACAATGCGGAAGTACTGGGCGGACCCCGGTACGGGCCACGAAGCGCACCGGACGAACCCATGAGACGCGGGCCATCAAGCACAGACATGGAAAAGCTGGCGCATAACGGCCCTGACCACCGGAATGGGTACGGCGTTGCCAGTAAGCCGTCTGACGGTCGTTATCGGACTGTCAATCTCGTAGCGGTCGGGGAAGCCTTGCAGGCGCAGTATTGCGCGGCCCGTTCGTCTCCGTTCTTCGTCCACGAGCAAGTAGTGGTAGCCGGCCGATGCCCGGAGTGCGCATGAGTACGGATGGCTTGATACGCTACCGCTTACGTTTAGCTATGAAATGAGGGATTTGTACATGAGCCGTTTACCGACCAGTCCTTGAGCAATTATTGTCATTTGCTCCGCTGTGTCGTAGTCGCGTGCATTGTGTCGCCCTGCAAATGCGTTCACGTACCGCTGTAGGTGTTTCTTGCTCATGTGGTGGTACGTTCCGTAGTACCCACGCTTCAGCAAAGACCAGAAGCTCTCTACGCCATTGGTATGGACCTGCTCACGAACGTATTCGCCAACAGAGTGACGTACGTAGGCGTGGTTGTTGCGGCCCCGGTATGCTGACGTGCCATCCGTATAGACCTCGGTGTCTTCCGAGACATGGGTATCCACAAACGCATTGAGCGTCTGTCCGTCTATGTTTTCTACTACTTGGGCAGAAATGCTATTGGTGACACGATCACGGACTCCTACAACGGCTTTCTTATCTACTGGCCCACGGCCTGCTTTCAGCTTCTTGCTGGCGTGCTTGTTCTTTTCCTTACTACCGAAGTAGGCTTCGTCAACCTCTACCGGACCGGCAAATAGTGCATGCTCTCCATTCCATGATTGTCGAATACGGTGGGCCGGATGCCACGCTGTCGTCTGGGTTATGCCAAGGTCACGATGCAGCTTCATGCTGGATACGCCCTTGATACTGGTAGTCATGATGTAAATGGCTAATGCCCATACCTGGTATCCCAGTTTGGAGTCCTGCATTACAGTCCCTATGCGGACACTGAATCGTTTACGGCAACTACGGCAACGATAAGGCATGCTAGGATGTTTGGCGCCAGACTGTACGTTCTTAGACGCACAGTGCGGGCAAACAGGAGTGTTGCCCCAACGCTTCATTGCGAACCATGCTTCGGCTGATGGGTCGTCTGGAAACATTTTGGTTAGCTTGATCAAGGACACTCCTTCACGATCAGCCCGTCCAGGGCCATTGGTGTTTCTGTTGTTTCTGTTCTTTGAAGGCATTTAGTTAGGTCATCAATCTATCACGGGATGGTACCCATTTTCGGTATAGTCGGTTCCCGCTATTCGCGACCAAACTGCAATTATTTCAACAATTTAACGCGTGGGCAGTCAGCTATATAACTCCCCTTGTTTACGAGGACACGATTTGTTGCCCATGAGCCCTTATTGATGCCGCGCCTCCGTGATGAGGGTGTTTCAAGCCCCTCCGCGGCTCTCGCACGCGGAGAAGCCGTCTGAAAAGCGGAACGGTATATACGGCATCGCGAGCCTTCAGGAATGTACCGAGATGTTGGTAAATACCGTTGGCAGGGATATAAGATGTTAAGTGCTAGCGGTTCGGCGCCACCCGAGAGTCTGATAAGGTTCGTAGTACCGTTGCAGCCTTGGACTTTGTACGGCGGATGTTGTTGAAGAATGCAACGTAGATGACAAAGGATAGGAAGAAACTCTGACCCCCTGTGACATTAGGATGTCATAGGGGGTCAGATATCATGGGGCAACGTATTAATAGGGAGTTATATGGCTGAATGCCACGCGTTTTCGCAGGAGTTACTTATTGTGCTTTGGTGGTGCAGACAGGATGGCTTTCGCCAGTTTTTCATAATCGGTTCCCGCTTTTCACGAAAAACTGCAATTATTTCAAATAACTCAACACGTGGGTACGCATGGAATATAATTATCATATATTAGGGAGTTATATATCACAGTGCCATGCCCGAAACGGTTAGTGCATACCGCAATATCACATACAGGCTGTTGCCCGGAAGTCGAAGTAACGCCAAGCAACTTGCTGGATTAGCGGGTGCGTGTAGGTTTGTGTGGAATGCCATCCTCGCAGAGCAGAGCGAGGCCTACAAGAAAGCGAAAGAGGCTGGAGAGAAGCCGCCCTCGGTAAGCTTCTTCTCGCTGGGGAAGCGGTTCACGGCACTGCGCCGCACGGTCGAGTGGCTACCTGAATACTCCTTTGGTGTCGTTAGATACACATTGAAATATCAGGCGGATGCATGGAAGGCATTCTTCAAGGAAGGTAAGAGAAGACCGAGATTCCATTCCAGACGTGGTAGTACGCCTTCGTTCACGATCCCGGATAACGTAAGGGTTCGGGATGGCAAGCTGTATATCCCGAAAGTGGGATATATGGCGCTCCGCAGGCGGGGAGGCAACCCGTACCCTGATGGTATACCCATCAAAGCCACTGTAAAGAAGAACGCCGGCAAAGGGTATGCTGTCATCTGCTACAAGATTGAGGCACCTGTAATAGAGGATACCGGCAGTGCTGTAGGCATTGACCGTAATTGCGGGCAGATCGCTATGGTCTCCACAGAGGGCGATACAAGCATTATCAGACAACCGGATACGAAGCGTCTTGATGCCAAGTTGAAGCGGCATCAGCGAAGACTGGCGAGACAGAAGAAAGGCTCCAACCGTCGTAACAGGCGGAAGCATAGAATCGCCCGCATACAGCGCAAGCGTGCTACCATCCTCAAGAATGCGAACCACCAGGTAAGTCGCAGTATTGCCAAATGCTCCTCAACGGTGATACTGGAGGACCTGAAGATCAAAGCGATGACACGTTCAGCTAAGGGGACGATGGAGAGCTTTGGCACAAACGTCAGACAGAAGTCTGGCCTCAACCGTGGAATACTGCGAACAGGTTGGGGCCAGCTGGATCAGATGCTGGGCTATAAGTGCCGCAAGGTGATAAAGGTTACCGCTGCCTATACCAGTCAGCGGTGTTCTGTGTGTGGGCACACAGAAGCGAGTAACCGTAAGACGCGGAGCACATTCACGTGTATGTCCTGTGGACATGCGGATCATGCAGACCTGAATGCGGCTGCAAACATACTGGCCTCCGGGATTGGGGCTTCTGCACGGCGAGGGGCGTTCGGGTTACCGACCCCTATGACCCGTGAAATTGATACTAGTGCCTCACTGTGTACAGTTGGTCACTCACGTATATAATTCCCTATTAATAACCAGGCAGAAAAGGCAATGAATGCGATCAAAGGAAGCAAGGATAGGGCTCTGGATCTGGCATTAAAGCAGATCCATAAGCAGTATGGGAAGGGTTCCATAATGCGGATGGGTGATGCACCGGCGGTGCGTGTGGAATCTGTTTCCACAGGGTCGCTGGCACTTGATGCAGCGTTGGGAGTGGGCGGTATACCCCGCGGGCGTATCATTGAGATATTCGGTCCTGAGTCTTCGGGTAAGACGACGCTTGCCACGCACTGTCTTGCGGAGGCGCAGAAGCTGGGAGGTGTGGGCGCATTTATTGATGCGGAGCATGCATTTGATCCGGCGTATGCGGAGCAGCTGGGAGTGGACATTGATGCGTTATTGATGTCGCAGCCGGATACAGGTGAACAGGCGCTGAGTATTTGCGAGATGCTGGTTCGAAGCGGCGCATTGGATCTGATAGTGGTGGATTCGGTGGCAGCGCTGGTTCCGCGGGCGGAGATTGAGGGAGACATGGGGGATAGACATGTGGGGTTGCAGGCCAGGCTCATGAGTCAAGCTCTTCGCAAGTTGACCGGGATAATCAGTCGTTCGAACACGGTACTGATATTCATCAATCAGCTGCGCGAGAAGATTGGAGTAATGTTCGGGAGTCCGGAGACGACGCCTGGTGGGAGGGCGCTGAAGTTTTACAGTTCTGTTCGGTTGGATATTCGGCGTATTGGTGCGGTGAAGGAGGGGACGGATGTGGTAGGCAACCGGACGCGTGTTAAGGTGGTGAAGAACAAGGTAGCGCCGCCGTTCAAGATGGCGGAGTTTGATATTATCTACGGCGAGGGCGTGTCTTCGCTTGGGGAGTTGGTGGATCTTGGAGTGAGTAAGGATGTCTTGCGGAAGAGTGGTTCGTGGTATGGCTACGGTGACATACGAATTGGTCAGGGGCGCAATGCGACGAAGAAGTGGTTGGCGGAGAACGAGTCCATGCGCGATGAGATTCGGCACAAGGTGAGGCTAGCGATGGGGATGATGTCGGTACAGGAAGGAGCACAGGCTGGTGTAGCAGCCGCGTAAGGCGCGAACAGGAAAGCGGCGAAGGGACTCCCGGAAGAGACTACTGAAATCCTGCACGCAGTAACTATTGATAGGACATGATGAACATGAATCTGTCCAGAGAGTCTCTTGCAAAACCCACGAATGGCGTTGTACCATTCCGTGTTGGTTAACAATGGGGGTTATAGTACGACAGTGCCATGCCCGAAACGGTTAGTGCATACCGCAATATCACATACAGGCTATTGCCCGGAAGTCGGACGTAACGCCAAGCAGCTTGCTGGATTAGCGGGTGCGTGTAGGTTTGTGTGGAATGCCATCCTCGCAGAGCAGAGCGAGGCGTACAAGAAAGCGAAAGAGGCTGGAGAGAAGCCGCCCTCGGTAAGCTTCTTCTCGCTGGGGAAGCGGTTCACGGCGCTGCGCCGCACGGTCGAGTGGCTACCTGAATACTCCTTTGGTGTCGTTAGATACACATTGAAATATCAAGCGGATGCATGGAAGGCATTCTTCAAGGAGGGTAAGAGAAGATCGAGATTCCATTCCAGACGTGGTAGTACGCCTTCGTTCACGATCCCGGATAACGTAAGGGTTCGGGATGGCAAGCTGTATATCCCGAAAGTGGGATACATGGCGCTCCGCAGGCGGGGAGGCAACCCGTACGTACCCTGATGGAATACCCGTCAAAGCCACTGTAAAGAAGAACGCCGGCAAATGGTATGCTGTCATCTGCTACAAGATTGAGGCACCTGTAATCCTGCAATATTCATGTCGTACCCTGTTCGGGTCTAAAAGAGCTGTTTCGGTACCTGCAGGACCGATTGTGCATTGTTCATGCGAAGGGACGACCATGAGAGGGGCTGAAAACACCAGTTTAGGCCCTTTTCCCGACACGATAGCGGTCACATTACCGAGATTTTGGGCAGACGTCTGTCGGGTAGACACACCTCTGCCTACCTTCTCTTTCCGCTTTCCGCGTTGGGCGCCTGCGGTGTCGGAGCGCAGGCGCAAATATGACTTGACTAGCTCTTCAAGGGAAGCGTGATCCATGTGAGTTGACAATAGCGTCACCAAGATTGCTCCCATGCAGCATCTGCACTAGCGGCAATATGGATAACGATGTTGCGCGCGTGTTGTACGAAGCGGGCTCCTACCTTGAGTACACGCTCGCGATAGGTGCTCAGACTTATCTGGGATTCGTCAGGCTCCCGCATAAGGCAGCGCCCCACATGCATGAGCTGATAAGTTAGAAGGTATACCTGTAGCAGGACCTCGTTCTCGGCTCGGATCTCGGCATCCTGTTCCGACCCATCCTGTTCCGACTCATCAGGCACCCGCACTACAGGCCGGCCCTTATAGTGTGTCTTCGGACGGGGAACCGACGACAGCGCCATGGAGCAAGCCGCATTCAGCTCCCCGAAGTGCTTTTCCGCCTTTCCTCTCTTCCGGTACAGATTCACAAGCTGCTCTGCCGGATAGGCTTCTGCATCCAGATCGGTGATCAGATAG
Organism: Rhodothermales bacterium; assembly: GCA_963663495.1. Classification (GTDB taxonomy): domain Bacteria; phylum Bacteroidota; class Rhodothermia; order Rhodothermales; family Bin80. Next base: position 4,941,274 of record OY760427.1, on the reverse strand, counting down.
AAATGCCGCGGAAAAAGCTCTCCCGGCACCGGATCAACCACGAGCACCACACGACGCTCTACGGACCAGCACTTTGCACGGTAGCGCAGTTCGTGGTAGCATTCGTCCGACGGCTGATCACCCTCCAAATGAGGCAGCGCAAGCCCGTCAATCACATCGTTTCCTTTCAGACGCATCACATAGCCGATACGGTCGTTCTCCAGCTTATCACATAACTCTCCACTGTTGAAGCCTGCGTCCAAACGGACAATGACCTTGTCGGCCACATGTTCACGCAATGCCAGCCCAATGCGTCGAATGAAACCGTAGCAGTCCTTCACCACATTCTGCGTGCCCCCTCGCAATTCCGCCCCCAACATATCGCCCGACTCACCGCATATGGCGATAAGGGGCAGAAAGATGGTGCGCTTATAATATCAAGATGATGCGCTTATAATATCCGTTCCACTTGCTGCCCTGCTGCTTGCCATGCGTATCTACCGGTACACCGTCCATATCAAAGACCACCTCGGGGCGGCGCTTCCCGCCACCACGCTGCAGCAGGTGCTCCATGGCGAATGTCTCTGCAAAACGGCGCAACTTCTTGAAGTTCTTATTCCCGGTCAACATGCGCACGAACCGAGACATGGTTGGCTGGGATTCCAGGGACCTATCGTCCTGTAATGCCTCCATACCCCTTTTGAAGAAGTGGCCACGCGCATGGCGGGGTCCCTTCGAAGCTTGTCCGCATCTGACTGACGTCCCCACCCCTGCACATGTTGCAGCAGGTACTGCCGCACTAACTCCTCAAGGCTATGCGTAATCCGAGCTTGGGACCGAGTGAACCTGCCCTCACTGGGCTGTGATTATTGTAAGCTTACTTCCACGAAGGGGAACGGCACAGCGGAATCATTCAAGCAGTTTCCAATACGTGCGGGTGACCATATTCTGGCGGATCGGGGATATGCGACGGCCTACGGTATTCAGCATGTGGCGCGAGCCAATGGGTATCTAACGGTGCGTGTGAATACAGGTGCGCTACGCTATTTGACGGAGTTGGACAAGCCTTTCGACCTGTTGGCAGCGGTGGAATCCTTGGAGCGTATCGGTGCTGTTGGCGTCTGGACCGCTAAAGTGCAAGCGGACCCTCCGGTACCGGGCCGTCTATGTGTGCTAAGGAAAACAGAGGAAGCGGCCAAGAAGGCCCGCCACACCATATACAAGACCGCAAGCAGGAAGGGAAAACCCCCTTGGAGGAAACGATACGCTTTGCGCGCTACGTGATTTTGTTTAGGGAATTATATACGTGAGTGACCAACTGTACACAGTGAGGCACTAGTATCAATTTCACGGGTCATAGGGGTCGGTAACCCGAACGCCCCTCGCCGTGCAGAAGCCCCAATCCCGGAGGCCAGTATGTTTGCAGCCGCATTCAGGTCTGCATGATCCGCATGGCCACAGGACATACACGTGAATGTGCTCCGCGTCTTACGGTTACTCGCTTCTGTGTGCCCACACACAGAACACCGCTGACTGGTATAGGCAGCGGTAACCTTTATCACCTTGCGGCACTTATAGCCCAGCATCTGATCCAGCTGGCCCCAACCTGTTCGCAGTATTCCACGGTTGAGGCCAGACTTCTGTCTGACGTTTGTGCCAAAGCTCTCCATCGTCCCCTTAGCTGAACGTGTCATCGCTTTGATCTTTAGGTCCTCCAGTATCACCGTTGAGGAGCATTTGGCAATACTGCGACTTACCTGGTGGTTCGCATTCTTGAGGATGTTAGCACGCTTGCGCTGTATGCGGGCGATTCTATGCTTCCGCCTGTTACGACGGTTGGAGCCTTTCTTCTGTCTCGCCAGTCTTCGCTGATGCCGCTTCAACTTGGCATCAAGACGCTTCGTATCCGGTTGTCTGATAATGCTTGTATCGCCCTCTGTGGAGACCATAGCGATCTGCCCGCAATTACGGTCAATGCCTACAGCACTGCCGGTATCCTCTATTACAGGTGCCTCAATCTTGTAGCAGATGACAGCATACCATTTGCCGGCGTTCTTCTTTACAGTGGCTTTGATGGGTATACCATCAGGGTACGGGTTGCCTCCCCGCCTGCGGAGCGCCATATATCCCACTTTCGGGATATACAGCTTGCCATCCCGAACCCTTACGTTATCCGGGATCGTGAACGAAGGCGTACTACCACGTCTGGAATGGAATCTCGGTCTTCTCTTACCTTCCTTGAAGAATGCCTTCCATGCATCCGCCTGATATTTCAATGTGTATCTAACGACACCAAAGGAGTATTCAGGTAGCCACTCGACCGTACGGCGCAGTGCCGTGAACCGCTTCCCCAGCGAGAAGAAGCTTACCGAGGGCGGCTTCTCTCCAGCCTCTTTCGCTTTCTTGTAGGCCTCGCTCTGCTCTGCGAGGATGGCATTCCACACAAACCTACACGCACCCGCTAATCCAGCAAGTTGCTTGGCGTTACTTCGACTTCCGGGCAACAGCCTGTATGTGATATTGCGGTATGCACTAACCGTTTCGGGCATGGCACTGTGATATATAACTCTCTAATATATGATAATTATATTCCATGCGTACCCACGTGTTGAGTTATTTGAAATAATTGCAGTTTTTCGTGAAAAGCGGGAACCGATTATGAAAAACTGGCGAAAGCCATCCTGTCTGCACCACCAAAGCACAAAAAGTAATTCCTGCGAAAACGCGTGGCATTCAGCCATATAACTCCCTTTGTTTACGACTTTCCCACAGGACAAATATCCTGCAACAGATGTGCTGCAGTGGTACCGACTGCGCTGGCAGGTAGAACTCGTATTCAAGCGTTTCAAATCACTGGCCCAGCTGGGACACCTGCCTAAATTCGATGAGGAGAGCTCTAAGGCCTGGTTATACGGCAAGCTCCTCGTAGCATTGCTCACCGAAAAGATTGTCCGTCACGCACGGACATTTTCCCCTTGGGGCTACCCCATTGAAGCACAGTCCGTGGATGGAATTCCAATTCGCCTTGAATCAGGTGATACGGGCGGTTGAACCGCGCTGTGGGCTGGTCTGGATGATCCAAGAGTGGCAAGCTATTTCCAGTGGATTGGTCGAACCTCCCCGTGCGAGAAAATATCAGATCGAACGATACCTAATCAGCAACAAAACAAGTTAGCGCTTATGGGTGAAATTCCCCAGGGCTACCCGATAAGTCGCAGTATTGCCAAATGCTCCTCAACGGTGATACTGGAGGATCTAAAGATCAAAGCGATGACACGTTCAGCTAAGGGGACGATGGAGAGCTTTGGCACAAACGTCAGACAGAAGTCTGGCCTCAACCGTGAGATACTGCGAACAGGTTGGGGCCAGCTGGATCAGATGCTGGGCTATAAGTGCCGCAAGGTGATAAAGGTTACCGCTGCCTATACCAGTCAGCGGTGTTATGTGTGTGGGCACACAGAAGCGAGTAACCGTAAGACGCAGAGCAAATTCAAGTGTATGCCCTGTGGCCATGCGGATCATGCGGACCTGAATGCGGCTGCAAACATACTGGCCTCCGGGATTGGGGCTGCTGCACGGCGAGGGGCGTTCGGGTTACCGACCCCTATGACCCGTGAAATTGATACTAGTGCCTGACTGTGTACGATTTGAATATGGTCACTCACGTATATAATTCCCTCATATTAACGTCAGCATTTATGAAACGGCACCGTGTCGGACCAGAGGACGATTTTGCCAGTCGTCACGAATCGACCAAGACTACCATGTCTATTTCCACTGCAAGGCCAATGGGCAGCGATGCCATCCCAACAGCAGACCGTGCATGCAGACCACGGTCACTGAAGACATCAACCATCAGGTCAGAAAACCCGTTAACGACAGTGGAGTGCTCCGTAAAGGAGGAATCGGCGTTGACCATTCCTACAGCTTTCACGATGCGTCGGACACGGCGCAGATCTCCCAACTCCGCTTTCAAAGAGGACAGGAGCGCAATACCTGCCAGCCTTGCGGCCGCATACCCTTCATCGGTGGTAAGGTCTCGGCCGACCTTACCGGTAACGTACGTACCATCTTCCCGCAACGGACCATGACCTGCCAAAAACACAAGGTTCCCGGCAGGTGCACTGCGCACATAGTTGGCAACGGGGGCGGGAGCTGCCGGGAGTCTTATTCCAAGCTCAGCAAGCCGTGCCTCGGGATCGGGCTCCGGCGTGGTGCACGATAAAAGAAGGAGCAGGCCCGCCAACCCTGCTGCACTAGCGCTTAAACCAGTTTGCATCTACGTTACCTCCGCATAGGACCAGCCCCACGCGCTTGCCTGCAAACCGGTATGCATGCTGCAGCCAAGTAGCGACAACCACGCCGGCCGCGCCCTCTACCATGATAGATTCATTTCGATAAAGATACCGCATAGCGTCCGCGATTGCATCCTCCTCAACGGTCAGCCAGTCGGTCACGAAGTTGGAGCAAAGGGGGAAGGTGATGGTGTCTTTTTCGAGGCCTCCGGCGGTGCCGTCAGACAGTGTCGGGAATACCGGCGTTTCGACGATCCTTCCCGCATCAACCGAAGCATGCATGGCTGGGGACGCTTGGGGTGAACATCCAATCACATGGACACTAGGTCGCACATTCCGTACGTATGCCGCCATGCCACCTATGAGCCCTCCGCCTCCTGCGGCAACAAAAATCGCGTTAAGTGCAGGTTGTTGCGAGAGCATTTCGGCGGCCACCGTGCCTTGACCGGCAACAACATCGGGATCGTTGTAGGGCGAAACGTACGTCCGATGGTTCTCGGCGGCTGCACGCCGCGCCTCATTTTCGGCGCCCAAGCCATCCTTGCCGAAAAACCGGAGCGCAACACCAAAATGTTCAAGCAATTGCACTTTATAAGAGGCAGAGGTTTCTGGCAGGAAGATGACCCCTTCCACGCCGGTCTTGGAGAGTGCATGCGCTACAGCAAGGCCGTGGTTTCCTGTAGATGCCGTTACGATTCCGGCATTACACTGCTTCGTGTTAAGGCACATTATCTTGTTTAAAGCCCCGCGAATCTTGAAAGAGCCCGTTACCTGGACATTTTCAAGCTTCAGAAAGGGATGTCCCGGGAGCGATATGGACTGCACCAGCGGTGTTCTGCGAACATGCCGCCCAATCCTTGCAGCGGCCGCAAGTACTGCCTGATGCATCTTGGACTCTCTGTAGTGGTGATTGATTGTCTGGACTTAGACCCGACCTTCCAGGTAAGCCTTTCGTATCGGCTCGTGGAAGCGCTCAATAGCATAGCGGAGCATCGTCCGCGGCATGCTTCGGTAATGCTGCTGCAGAAAGTCCTCTTCGACCTGCAAATTGCGCTTCCCCACCTCACGCAACATCCATCCGACCGCCTTGTGAATTAATGGTTCGGGATCGCGCAGTAAAACCGTAGAGATAGCGATCGTGTCGCCGTACTCATCAGACTTTATGTAGTGCAATGTTGATATAATGGCGATGCGGCGCTCCCAGAGGAGGGAAGAGCGAGCCAACTCCAGGAGTATAGATCGGTCTCGGTTCTCAAGGTATGGTCCGACTATCTTGTGCGCCGATGTATCTACCAAGTCCCAGTTATTGATCCACTGCGTGTGGCTGAGGTATAGCCGATAAATTTGGGACTTGGTAGTATCGTCGGCTTCTGCGAATGCCATCGTGAGCAGGACCAGCGCCACAAAACGGTCTTCGTGGTAGGCAGATTTCAAGAGTGTTATGGTCTCAGTAAGAGACACCGCCTTGGTGCGCTTTGCGATTTTCCGGAGCACGGGGACCCGGATACCACGGAACAGGTCTCCCTCTCCATATTGTCCCTTCCCAGTCTTGAAGAAGCCTTGCAGATGCGCAGCTTTGGCGGGGTCTGCTTCAGCTGCGAGAGCTTCCTGAATGTGCGCGGCCGTCACCATTCGAACATCCTCCGCAGGAAATTGGCGCTTGCATCGTATGCCTCCACCCAAGATCGGTGCAGCAAGAAATTGTGCACCTCATCAGGGAAGACTAGTTGTTCAACATAAACGCCGCGCGCCCGTAGAGCTTCGACCAGAAGGACGGTTTCCTTGAACGCTACATTCCGGTCGTCGTCGCCATGGATGACAAGCACGGGCGAGCGCCAGTCGTCAAGATGGGCCATCGGCGAGGCATCAAATGCTGTTCTGGCGCCGTCTGGGTCTTCCAAAGGCTCGTAGCTGGGGTCAAAGTTTTGTATGCCGAGGTTCCAATCATGTACCCCGTGGATGTCAACGCCCGCCGCAAAAAGATTGGACGCCCTTGCCAATCCAAGTGCGGTCAAGTATCCGCCGTACGATCCGCCCCACAGTCCAATCTTATCAGGTGCTACATCGGACCGGTTCTTCAGGTAAAGTCCCGCGCCTAGCACATCAAAGAACTCCGATCCACCCGCACGTCCATAGTTTGCGGCCTCCCGAAATTCTAGTCCATAGCCAGTTCCGCTGCGGTAATTGACGCTCAGCACCACCATGCCCATCCCGGTCAGGTACTGATTCAGTGCGTAGGCCTTGTTGTAGTACCCCCTATAATGCCATCCAAGCAGCATTTGTCGCCGGGAGCCACCGTGGAGGAAGACCACTGCAGGCCTTTGCTCTCCCGGAGGGATATCATGAGGCAGAAATAGTTGGCCAGGTACTATGAGTCCATCGGCCGCCGTGATATCAACGCTCTGAGGCTCCACCAGAAGTGGTGCTGGGAAGTCGGTTGCCTCCATAAGGGGACGATGTGCTGCTCCATGCAGGAACACGCGTGCAGGCTCCGTCGCTCCCGCACCAATGAAGGCCAACTCATGGTCGTTGATCGTGGGAGACCATTCAATGCCGCTTTCAAGGGTCAGGCGCGCATGGTCCGATCCATCCACAGCAACGGTCCACATATGCCGACGATGGGGGTCGTCTTGGTTCGATGTATATATCGCGTGTTTGCGATCGGCAGAAAGCGTAACCTCTTCAACCTCAAATGGGCCATCTGTGAGTTGCATCGCTGTGCCCCCGGCTGCACTCACTCTATACAGATGAGTCCACCCAGATCTCTCCCAGGGGAAGACGATGTGATCACCCGAGGCCCAAAACAGCTGATTGGAGGCTGCGATCCCGCGAAAAACGCTGCCCGGACCTTCGTCGGCACGCCAGACAGTTGTAGCGTGACCCTGATCCACATCCACCACGATGATGGACCATGGTTGTCCATCCATCACAGGCACAAACAGAGAACGTCGCGAGCTCGCTGAACGACGTAAGAAGGCAATCTGCCGTCCATCGGGTGACCATGTCGGATTACTATCACTGTCCGAGCTGGGAGCAAGGAAGCGCACGGTATTCGACACTATATCGTAAATGCCAATGAGAGCATGCGTGCCACGCAGACTGACAAATGCCAGCATGCTTCCGTCAGGAGACCACCGCAGCGACGATGTGGAGCCCCGAGCAGCAAACAACCGCTCCTGCTCATTGTGGCCGGAGAGCGGCACCGAATAAGCAGCGCCGTTGCGGGTAAACGCCACGACGCCCGCATGAATGACCGGATTGCTTCCCTCAGCCAACTTGACAGGCTCTTTTGGTCCAATACGCCAGATAGCTTGCTCAGCGGATTCTGGATTATGGGCTGGATTGGGAATGGTACCTTTTCGGTTCGGATTTCCGCCGCGAACAAATACCAATGTATCTCCTGTGGCATTGAACACGAGACTTCCCAAGGCTTGGCCATCGTCCTTTGTATATGGCGTGAGCTGACGGGTGGAATACTCGGGGGCCGTAGCTGCAAAGATGTTCCGGATTCCTTCGTCATTAACGACCCATGCAAACGAGTTACCAGCGCCTACCAGATCCGACGGAAACGGAGCACTCATCACCTGTTTCAGCGTGAACGGGGTTTCTTGTGCCGGTGTTGACCGGACGAACACCAGCGCGTTGACGGCAATAAGAAATGGTAATGCGGATGCCCATGCAGAATGCATGAGGCAGGTGATTGCGTGAGAACGTGAATTGTGCATCGTTATCAAGGTATTGCGGCTGCTGGTCGCGTGCCATAAGATCCAAAGTTAAGTGAAATAGTGCATGATCAAAGTCCTTGATGTGAGTACAGATGCGCGCCTGCAACCGGTCGGTTGATGCGGACGGATAGGATACCCGAAAATAGCCGTGATGCATCTTTCCTTCCTTCTTCTTTGGATTCTGCACCGGGATCGTTGCCTCACTGTGTGCAGTTGGTCACTCACGTATATAATTCCCTATTCTTAGGTCATAACAGTCCGACGGGTAATATGACGTTGGGCGAGTGGAGCGGTCGTCGTGGGTGGTTACCTCGTGCGGACAGGTATTTCCCAAAGCCTAAGTCTAGCGTTGAACCAGTACCCTCATCCGGGTGCAAACATCACTCCATCCCAAGAGCTCCGCACCTCCTGAAAGAACCAATCACTACACGGAACTTGCAAAGACAGATCAATATCACACCCCGTAAAGTATCTGAACTGGGCAGACGGCAGGGCAAGCTTTGCAGGATGCGGCGGCCGGCTGACCCTACAAGGCGCCACGCAGGCGGAACACGGCTGCCAAGGGGCGGGGTTTCAGACCTCACGCCAATAAAAGATGTCCATGGACTCTGCGCAAAACGATACCCCTGACAATTACGACCCACAGCTGTACAGGATACGGCACTCAACAGCCCATGTGTTGGCACAGGCCGTGCTGGAAGCATTCCCACAGGCCAAACCGACCATCGGCCCTCCGATTGAGGACCGTTTCTATTATGACTTTGCAATGCCGCGGGCACCACGCGAGGAAGAGCTTCAGGCTATTGAGGCGCGCATGCGCAAAATTATCAAAGGCCGCCATCCCTTCATCCGCCGCGAGGTCACAGCGGACGAGGCACGCACGCTGTTCCGGGACAACCCCTACAAGCTCGAATTAATTGACGAGATATCGGCCGACCCCGAAGCTTCCATTACCGTATATCAGCAGGACACATTTGTGGACCTGTGCCGCGGCCCTCATGTTCCCCATACGGGGTACATCAAAGCAAATGCCGTGAAGCTGCTGACCGTGGCTGGTGCGTACTGGCGTGGTAATGCGGACAATGCGCAGCTCACACGCATCTACGGGACAGCATGGCGCAATCGTACTGCCCTGGATGCGTACCTCAAGCGCCTTGAGCTTGCCCGTGCTCGAGATCACCGCCGGCTGGGAAAGCAACTGCGGCTGTTCACATTCAGTAAGCGTGTGGGTCCAGGCCTACCGCTGTGGCTCCCCAAAGGTGCCATTCTGCGAGAAACCCTCGTTAGTTTCCTGAAGCGGGAGCAGCTCCAGAGGGGCTACCAGCCTGTGATTACACCCCATATTGGTCGGCTTGATTTATATCGAACTAGTGGGCATTACCCCTACTACAGTGGGAGCCAGTTTCCCGCCATGATGGTGGGCAACGAGGATGGTTATCTGCTGCGTCCCATGAACTGCCCTCACCACATCCAGATTTACGCCGATCGGCGCCGCAGTTATCGGGAATTGCCTGTGCGACTTGCCGAGTTTGGGCAGGTGTATCGCTTCGAGCAAACAGGTGAGCTGGGCGGGCTTACGCGGGTACGTGGCTTTACGGTGGATGATGCGCACATCTTCTGTCGGCACGATCAGGTGAAGGAAGAGTTTGGCGACGCGATAGACTTGGCCCTCACCGTTCTGAGGGCGCTAGGGTTTGAGGATTTTCATGTGCAATTGTCACTCCGGGATCCGGCAGACAGCAAGAAGTATGTCGGGGATCCATCCCTTTGGGACGATGCGGAAGAAGCTATTCGCAGTGTGGTACGCCAAATGGGCTTGCAAGCACGGGAGGCGCTGGGGGAAGCTGCCTTCTATGGGCCGAAGGTGGACTTCATGGTACGGGATGCACTAGGACGACAGTGGCAGTTAGGGACCGTGCAACTGGATTACAACCTTCCCGAGCGTTTTGATCTGACATACATAGGTGCCGATGACAATCGGCACCGTCCGGCTATGATCCACCGGGCACCTTTCGGATCACTGGAGCGCTTCATAGGCGTGCTGATTGAACACTGCGGCGGAGCGTTTCCGTCATGGCTGGCGCCCGAACAGGTGCGCGTCCTGCCCATCGCAGACGCACAGATATCCTACGCAACTGGTGTCGCCGCGCGCCTGAAGGTTGCCGGGTTACGCGTGCATGTTGACGAGCGTGCAGAGAAAGTAGGGTACAAGATCCGTGAGGCCCAGCTGGACAAAGTGCCCTTTATGCTGGTGGTAGGCGCCCGCGAAGTGGAACACGAAACGGTGTCAGTGCGGCCTCGGAGCGGTGAAACCCTCGGGGCGATGCCGGTTGAAGCATTTATGAAGCTCGTTGAGGAGGGGCTTCCGTCCGGCGGTCGGAAGCCCAAGTAGGCGACGGGCGTTGCTCCATCTCAGCATGGAGTCGCTCAATGACCCTCCGTGCACGCGCCGGGACATCATCCAATGAGATGATGTCCATGTTCCTGGAGCGTCGGAGGCCGAACTCTGCGCCTCCGCGGCGCAGGGATCGTTCCGAAACAGTGACACGCAAGGGCATGCCGCGAAGATCGGCGTCAGCAAACTTGACACCCGGGCTTGCTTGCCGATCATCAAACAGGACCTCCACTTCTGCTTCCTGGAGGGCCGCGTACAGCATCTCCGCCTTCCGGCGCACTTCCGGGTTTCTGGATAGTACGATGAGCACCAGGTGGAACGGCGCAACGGACACGGGGAGGTTCATCCCGTAATCATCTGCATACTCCTCCGCGATACAAGCCAGCATACGGCCAACACCGATACCGTACGAGCCCATGAAGATTGGGCGCTCCTGCCCGGATTCGTTAGTAAATGTCGCACCAAGCGCAGCGCTATACCGGGTTCCCAGCTGGAAAATGTTGCCTACCTCAATCCCGCGGACTACACGCAACGGTTTGCCAGCAATCGGGTCAGGAGCGCCATCGTATGCCAGTGCGATCGGCCCCACGATATCGGCGTCGTAGTCGCGCCCATAATTTGCTCCAGTAAAGTGGTAATCCTTCTCGTTGGCCCCTACCACCAAGTTGGTGCTCTTGGCGACGAGATCGTCCGCAACTACCAGCGCCTTCTCTCTATCTATGCCGTACGGGGATGCGAATCCGGGCGTGGCCCCTATGGCAACAATGTCCTCATCATCGGCAGGGAGTAGCTCACGGGCCCCTGCCAGGTAACCGAGCTGCAGGACATTAACCTCCATATCTCCGCGCACCAGGCCAATCACGATCCGCCGTGGTACGTTCGGTCCGAAATCACCCGTAAAGAAAACCATCTTGGCGGTATTCTCACTCGCAATGCCCAAGCAAGCCGAAAGATCATCAATGGTAGCGGCCCCGGGAGTGTGCACACGCTCTAACGGGCGTGGCGGCCCGCTGTCCGCGGGTTCCTTGCGAAAATCTGCGACTTCAAGGTTGGATGCATACCCGGTTGCGTCGCAAATCGCGAGCGAGTCTTCCCCCGAAGGGCTGATGTACATGAATTCGTGTGCAATCTTACCACCCATCATCCCGACATCGCTGCGCACTGCCACAAGCTTTAAGCCTGCCCGCACACCAATGCGGTGGTAGGCATCGTAGTGTCGTATGTACTGCTCATGCAGGCCCTCCTCGCTAGCGTCCAACGTATAGGAGTCCTTCATTACGAATTCTCGCGTTCGGATAAGTCCGCCCCGGGCACGCGGTTCGTCGCGAAACTTGGTCTGTATGTGGTAGACCATCATCGGCAGCTGGCGGTACGAGCGGATTTCCGTCTTGCACAGATGCGCTACCACCTCTTCGTGGGTCATGGCCAGCACCAGATCCCGCCCCCTGCGATCCTTGAGCCGACCCATGGTGTCACCGATCTCATACCAACGGCCGGTCTTCTGCCACAATTCGGCAGGGTGCACCACGGGCATGCACATTTCCTGACCTTGGATCGCGTTCATTTCTTCGCGCAGGATCTGCTCAATTTTTTGAAGGGATCTCTGGGCCAGCGGCAGATTACTGAATAAACCGGCAGCCAACTGGCGAACGTAGCCCGCCCGCAAAAGCATGGCATGGGATACCGTATCAGCTTCTGAAGGAGCTTCACGAAGCGTTTGTCCGAGGAGAAAGGAAACGCGCATAACGGATTGAATGGCGGTGGAATCCCACTCTAACGGCAGTAAAGTGAAAACGAGCCTGCCACGGCAGGACCGATGCACTATTACAAGGGCATTGCACTATGCCTGCACACAAGGACCGTTCGAGCATTCCGCAGCAGCGCAAGAAGCACTTGCGGCTGGCCGCCTAACAATGACATGGACGGTACAGGTGCTCCAGGACCTTAGTTTATTACCAGCGGAAAGGTGACATCCACATCCGTTTCGTCGCTCCGGTTGGAGCCAGTCTTTACGACATCGTCATAGTGGCTTAGCAACATGCGCAGCGTACCGGTTGACGCGCCGCCATCTGCAACGGTGACGGTAACGGAAAGTCCCAAGGGAAGTCCATCCTCATCCTCGTCTGTAATCTGAATCGTGACTTGACTGGTGGCATCCCCGCCCACCACGTAGAAAAACTGATGATGGTCACCTTCCCCCCTTATCTCTTCAGTAACGTCCTCATTGTTAATCTCGTCCGCCAATTCCACGCTGCCCGTGTATGTCATACCCGAACTCAGGGTTATGGTGTCTATTTCGAAGTCGACCCCGTCTCCGTCCGGGTCCTTGGCATTTGCCGTTTGCGATATGCCGTTACTGGACACCAAGGTGATTGAAATGCGTGTTATGAGTTCTTCATCGCCGATGTGGTCATCGTCAGGCTCCGCCGAGTCGCACGCAATCATCGCGACAAAGAGGAAAAGAATGGATGGTACGTATCTTGCAAAAAACATTGGATATGTAGGCTAGGTGTGTGGGTGATGCTGTTGATTTCCAATCGGAATTGATAGGCGCAGAACGACATTCCGCCCTGGATTGTCAACATAATACCTAAACCGGCTGAGATAGTCGCGGTAGGCTGCATTGAACAGGTTTTGAACAGTCAAACTGGCGTGCACACCTGAGCTCAATTCGAGATGGTACCCAAAGTTGAAAAGGGTGTAACCATGTGGGGGTTCGGCATAATCAATTCCTTTGGGGTACCGACCCTGGCGGTCCACCATTGTTACCTCAATTTCCAAGTCGGACTCGCCGGGTATCATGGAATCAAATAGTGCGAACCCCATACCAAGAGTCAGGCGATTCGCCGGCATGAATATGAGCGGCCCTTCGGCCTCTTGGTCCGTACCGCGAACAATGGAGCCTTGGGCATCAAAATGGAGCCATCGGCGCGGCTCTAATGAAAACAGCCCGTCAATTCCGCGCAGCAGGGCGTCAGTGGCCATATACTGGAAAGAAGGAAATGCTCCCCTGATGGTCACACGCGGCTCCTGCTGAGGAAACAAATGGATGTACCCGGACATCCGGTTACTGAAGGCGCTTATTTCCAACTGTGTGATTTTTCCCATGTGGCGCAGGGTGAGGTCCAGGCTTCTACCCCGTTCGCCTCCGAGGCTGGCCGTCCCGATTTCGAACTGCGCCGTACCGTGATGGACACCAAAGCTATACAATTCGTTCACTCCGGGCGGTCTCCAAGTGGTACCCAGATTGGCTGCCAGGGACCATGTGTGCCCCAGCCTTCGGATTACGCCCACGACGCCGGATACGCCGGTCCATTCGTGCGTTCGCCGCTCAAAGCCCGACTGTCGGCTGATGCGCGGGTAGGCTTCCAGCCAGCGGTGATCTCCTCGCAGTCCCGTTTCTACGGTCCATGGTGTTCGCCTCCATGTGGCCTGGAAATAGGCTCCCGCCGACATCGCGCGAAAATTCGGTATCAGATAGCCGGATTCCGCATTGATATTCTGTTGGATCATCCCGGACGATCCAAATGCCCAGAAAAAGGACTCGTTGGGGGCAGCACGGTACCGAATCTCCAGCGTTTGCGTTGCCAGACCAAGATCAAAATCAGGTCCCTGTCCAGTTTCACTGAAACGACGGTGCGCATCAAACTCCCGGCGGGTGTTCTGCTGCGCGCCAAACTGCACCTTTAACTTGCTGCCGCGACGCACGTAAATGTCCGCCATCATCGTGAACAACATGTGCCTGACCGTTTGCTTAGGCGCTGCGATATCAAAGGTGAATGGATACTCCACAGCCGGCTCACCCCTTGCAATGACCCGGAGCAGGTCATCATAATTGCCGATATGCGCTCCAGAGAACAATCCAAGTTCGGTCGAAAACAGGCTTGCGTGGGTTCGCAGTAAAACACGATCGGCCTCATATCCGATCGTCACCGAGCCGTTGAGCTCCTCAAATCCCGAATTGCCAATAACATAATCTGGTGTCCGCGCAGATCCGGCCTTCCGCATGCTTGCTTGTCCTCGCCACCCCAGCCCGGGTATCGCTCCCACGCCGTTTTCAATCATCACGGATAAGGCTACCTGGCTATTGTTCGAGAAAGCATTCAACGATACAAACCCACCCAAATCCGATTCTACGGGCAACGGATTCGGTTCGAGCCGAATTACGCCACCAATCGCGCCGGGTCCGTATTCCACGCCGGCCGCACCGCGGACCACATCAATGGAGACCGGTGCAAAGGGATCAATCTCCGGGGCGTGTTCTCCGCTCCACTGCTGTCCTTCCTGCGGCACCCCGGCATTGAGTACCACAAGCCGCTGGCTGTGAAGGCCTCGAATCACGGGCTTCGCGATACTGGGTCCGGTGGTGAGCGCTGTAACGCCGGCCAAATGGCTCAGTGTTTCAGCGAGGGTTTGTCCACGCAGCGCGTTGAGATCATCGGGATCCAGCGTCGTCACTGAAGCTGCTGCGCGGGTAAGATCATGTTCAACCCCGTCAGCGGACGTTGTGACCTCATCCAGCTCTACGACGACGACTTCGAGGACAACATTGAGCTCAATTCGCTGGCCCAGAGCGGTAATACTGTGGTCGGAGGTTGCATACCCTACGGAGCGGAAGGATAGCGTATGCGCACCCCGAGGCAGATCAGGAAGGCTATACTCGCCCACAGCATCGGTTATGGTTCCCATCCCTAGAGAGTCGACTAAGACATGTACTCCCGTAAGCGGGTGGTTATCCTCGTCGGTGATTGTGCCGGCTACGGGTTGCGACCAGAGCGTGCCCACCGGAAGTAAAAGGCCGGCGCCAAGACCACAAACCAGGACACGGAGCCTAGTGGCGGACATCCAGGCAGGGGAGCCTCGCAGGCGCTTCATAGCGGGTTTGTACCGCGGCACCGGAAATGCGTCCTCACAATACCGGCGCATCCATCCGCCTTACTGTCCGCAAACCGATCCCAACAATGGTTGAAGCGTGGCAGCCGTGGTTCGCCGCTTCACGTCTCCATGCCGGTGACACCAGGGATTGTCCTGTCTGGTCAGATGACCAATAAGGTCTCTCTATGTAACAAAATGTTCTCAATTCATTCGAGAAACGCGGGGGCAGCCATAGCAACACCCTTCCATACGCTTCAGGAAGCGCAATATTTCCCTTTTACCAACATCTGATGGCACTTGTGCACTGTTCCATCTGATCCATGCTGCTCAACGCTTCGGAATACCAAGGTGTTGCAAGAATGCCATTGAACTCATAACTCCGCCCGTACGAGGACCCGATGCAGCGTCGGCACTCAGATGATATTTCCGGTTGCCGTGCTGGGCGATACCAAAAACATTTGACGATCTTGGAAGGCCTTCAAGGTTCTTGGCTGCACGCAGAGGGAAGGGAAGACCGGCCCGGTACACCAAGTTGTGGTGATGCCCGGCAGACAGGATTGGTTAGAGAGTATTTTTATTTATATTAAGTCTAAATAAAGTTAAGAACGCAATGACGGACGAAGAATCCGCACCACTTTCGAGCTTCAGGCACGGCTGCGAGGTTGTGGTGTGCCATCTGGCCTGTGAAGGAGCGTGCAGACTCCGGGATGTAGGACTGCGCGAGGGAGCCTTGGTTTCGGTTCTGCAGAATAGCGGCAATGTCATTGTGCGTGCGGAGGGATGCAGGATCGGCCTCCGCAAGGAGCTTGCCATGAATATCCTGGCCAGGCCGTCGGCAAGGTGACGCTTAGAGATCTCAGGCCGGGCGAGCACGGGGTCATAACCGGGTTTACCGGAGACACGCTGCCAACACGCCTGTTGGAAATGGGCATGCTGCCAGGAGAATCCGTTGAGGTCCTGCGTTTGGCACCGTTCGGCGACCCGATGGACCTGAGAGTTCGTGGATATCGGCTGTCGGTTCGGAAGGAAGACGCCAGCCAGGTCCGGATTGATAGGCGCCCCTAGGTGAGCGCCGGCCGGTTGCGCGTCGCCCTAGCGGGCAATCCCAACGTGGGGAAGACTACGATTTTCAACCTTTTGACGGGGATGCGTCAGAAGGTGGCCAATTTTCCGGGTGTCACCGTTGAGCGTAAGAGCGGAATGCTCACCGGTTCTCGGGATGTGGAAGTGGTTGACCTACCCGGGTCCTACAGCCTTCATGCAAAGTCCTTGGATGAGAAGATTGCCTACGATGTCCTGACAGGACGACTTGAGCGTGCACCGGATGTGGTAGTATGTGTTGTGGACGCCTCCAACCTGGAGCGCAATCTGTTCATGGTGACGCAGATCATGGACTTACAGCTTCCGGTAATAGTGGCGCTCAACATGATGGATGCGGCGGAGGAAGCCGGCATAACGGTGAACGCAGCGGTGCTTGCAGACGAACTGCGGGTTCCTGTGTTGCCCATGGTTGCTCGCAGGAAAGAAGGGGTAGAGGAGCTGAGGGATGCCGTACTGGAGTCATCTGTGGGGGCGCCCCGCCCGTCATGGGAGCTGATGGATGCGGTGGCGAAGAAGGTGCCTCAGTTGGAGGAGGCACTGGGCCGTGAAGCGGACACGGTGCCGGCGAACCATCGGTACGTCGAGGTGCTTCGTGCTTTGACCGATGATGCTGCTCTGGAGGCATGGCGTGCTGCTGCACCGGAATTTTCAGCCGATGTAGAAGCGGTACGGATTGATCTGGAGGCTCGTAATGTGCACTACCAGCACGCCGAGGTGATGGGACGCTACCAGTGGATCACGCCGCTGGCGGCGCGCGCTTGCGAGCGGAACCCGCCAGAGCTATCGTTCACAGATCGCGTGGATGCGGTGCTGACGCACCGTGTGGCCGGCCCCATCACCTTTGGTTTGCTCCTCGGGCTGATATTCCAAGCCGTATTCGCCTGGGCAGTGCCGGCAATGGACGCTATTGAGGCGGTGATGGCGGGCTTGGGGGCCGTGGCAACGCAGGTACTGCCCGGAAGCATGGTGACGGATCTGCTGGTGGATGGTGTCATTGCAGGCATCGGAAACGTAGCCGTTTTCTTGCCACAGATACTGCTGCTGTTCTTCTTCCTCGGCTTGATGGAGGACACAGGTTATATGGCGCGAACAGCGTTCCTGATGGACCGCGTCATGAAACGTGTAGGGTTGAGCGGTGGATCGGTGCTGCCGCTACTGGCATCCTACGCATGTGCGATCCCGGGCATCATGGCTGCACGCACGCTTGATAGCGAGCGCGACAGGATCATCACCATTATGGTTGCACCCCTCATGAGCTGCTCTGCCCGGCTGCCCGTGTATACGTTGTTTATTGGGGCATTTATTCCACAGGAGCGGCTTCTGGGTCTCTTTGGGTACCAGGGACTTGCCATGTTCACGCTGTACCTCATGGGGACCGCCATGGCGGTAGTGGCATCATGGATTCTGAAGCGGTTTGTATTCAAAGGAAAGGCCTCCTACTTCGTGATGGAGCTGCCGCCTTATCGTAGGCCCCAGCTACGGCAGATCCTGCTACGTATGCTGCAACGTGCAAAGGTGTTCGCTACACGGGCCGGCAAGATCATCTTTGGTCTGAGCATCGTGCTATGGTTCATGGCTACCTATCCGCGCGTAGAAGCGGACCAGGAATGGATGCTAGAACGCCAGGAGTTGATACTGCAACGCGATGCCGCGCGCGCGCGCGTTGACGAGGGTTCGGTGGAGGAGCTTGTTGAGCTTATCGTGGCCGGCGATTCGGCCCGGGTTTACGCAGTCGCCCAGTCGGATCCTGAGCGCCACCGCGCGGCAGAACTGTCCTACGCCGTGTCGGAGCTGGATCGCCAAGACCATTCCAGGAGGATCCGTAGCAGTCTCATTGGCCTCATGGGCCGCGCCTTGGAGCCTGTTATGCAGCCGCTCGGCTTTGACTGGAAAATGAGCGCAGGCATTGTGGCAGCCTTCGCTGCCCGTGAAGTGATCGTTAGTACGCTTGGGATAATCTACAGCGTAGGAGAAGTAGATGAACGCAGTGTTGCACTGCGCGAGCAACTGAAGGCCGACCGGTATCCAGACGGGCGCCCGGTCTTTACGACGCTGGCAGCAATCAGCCTGCTGGTGTTTTTTGTTTTTGCCCTCCAGTGCATGAGTACGCTGGCGATCGCGAAGCGCGAACTGAATTCGTGGTTTTGGCCCTGTGTCATGTGGGCGTACATGACAGGACTGGCATACGTGTTTTCCCTGGCAGTGTACCAGGGAGGATTACTGCTGGGGTTTCAGTAGTGGGCCCAGAGGGACTTGAACCCCCGACCGACGGATTATGAGTCCGCTGCTCTGACCGAACTGAGCTATGGGCCCGATTACTCTACCGTAAACGCATCGCCTTGCCGTGGGGTTCGAACATCGGATCCATATTTTGGACGTAGCTTAACGATATCAACGCCATGCGACTCATTGCTGCGTTCCCGCTACTTTGCGGCTGCGTTCAAGTTCAATCGGAACCGCCGATCTCGCTCCTTGAGGATATGGAGGTGGTGGATCTTACCCGCGCGTTTGATTCCACGACCGTGTATTTGGCCTACAGCGACGAGTGGCTTTACCCTCAATAACGATGCCCGCGGATGGCAGGAAGGAGGATACTATGTATGAAGCCAATTCGTTTAGTGGAGCCGAACACGGCGGCACACATCTGGATGCGCCCGTACATTCTTGGGAATTATAATACGTGAGTGACCAACTGTACACAGTGAGGCACTAGTATCAATTTCACGGGTCATAGGGGTCGGTAACCCGAACGCCCCTCGCCGTGCAGCAGCCCCAATCCTGGAGGCCAGTATGTTTGCAGCCGCATTCAGGTCTGCATGATCCGCATGTCCACAGGACATACACGTGAATTTGCTCCGTGTCTTACGGGTACTCGCTTCTGTGTGCCCACACACAGAACACCGCTGACTGGTATAGGCAGCGGTAACCTTTATCACCTTGCGGCACTTATAGCTCAGCATCTGATCCAGCTGGCCCCAACCTGTTCGCAGTATCCCACGGTTGAGGCCAGACTTCTGTCTGACGTTTGTGCCAAAGCTCTCCATCGTCCCCTTAGCTGAACGTGTTATCGCTTTGATCTTTACCCAAGTTCACATTTCGCTCTGAAAAATTACTGATTTCAGAGTCAGTCTAGCCTTCTTTCCATCCAAAGCGGCCAATTTATGGCTGGTTTTTGGCCGTTTGCCGCCTTCTTGACCCAATTTGCCTTCGGTTTTTGGCAAATTGCCGTTGTAGTGATAATTGTAGGGCTGGGGAACCCCCCGGAAAATCGCCTCGTATCCCTCCTACCTCCATTACCTATCCCCATTATGTTTATCCGAGCCAACCGGTACACACGCAAAAACGGCGAACAATCCCGCAGCGTCCTCCTGCTTCAATCCCAACGGATCAAAGGAGTCAGCCGACACAAAACCCTCCTCAATCTCGGACAGGAGTTTCCAATCCCCAAACCCGATTGGCCTGAACTGATCCAAACGGTGGTCGCATGTCTCAAAGGACAACCCGCCCTAGCCTTTGAGAACAAAAACCAGGACTTCCATAATGCCGTGGACGACATTGCGAAGCGACTCCTGGATCAAGGGTTTGACATCTATGCCAAACCCCCGGTAGAATCGGTCAAGATTCTTCCCGACCAGGTCACACATACCAACTCATGCACGGTGGCGGGCGAGCGTCTGGCCATGGAAGCGATCAAGCAACTGAAGCTCCCTGAAATCCTCCGGCAGCTCAAGCTCCCTGAAAATCATGTCCAACTTGCCTGCGCGGTCATTGTCGGACGCATGCTCAGTCCAGGCAGTGAACGGGCAACGCATCGCTGGATGACCAACACCTCCAGTATCATGGAAATCCTCCATACAAAGCTGCCGTGCCTCAATACATTGTATGCCACCTCCGATTGGTTATTCGAACATCGTTATGCAATCATGGATGGCCTCTATGGAACCACGAAGGAGTTGTTTGACTGTGATGAGACCCTCATCTTCTACGATTTGACCAACGCCTTTTACCATGGTCAGGAAAAGGGAGCGTTGTTACGATATGGACGGAGTAAGCAGAAGCGCAATGGCAATGATTGTCCTCTGGTCACGCTGGCCTTGACTCTGGACGCATCGGGCTTCCCGCGTAATATGGAGATCTTACCCGGCAATGTGAGTGAACCCGGGACACTCAAACAAGCTATTGAGAAGTTGAAGGATAAAACGCCAACGGTCGTTATGGATGCGGGCATTGTGACCGAGGCGAATGTGGCGTATTTGGAAGAAAAGAAGCTGGATTGGATCTGTGTTCAGCGGACCCAAGCCCCTGCGGTGCCCACCCGGGAGCCGGATCAGGCATTTGAGACGGCGGGTGGGGTCAAGATCAGAGCTTGGGAGTTACCCAAAAAGGACAGGGAACCCCAAGAGAAGGGACCGAAAGAGGGGGAGTCAGAAGAAGATGAGCTGGAAGATCAGGAGCGATTCGTGTATGTGCACAGCGAGGCCCGGCAGGCCACCGAGGAGCAGATCTTTGCAACGAAATGTGCAAAATATGAAGAGGCACTCACCAAGCTTCATAAAGGACTCTCCACTCCCCACTGCCTGAAAACGTATGATAAGGTACTCGTAAAAGCCGGTCGCCTGAGGGAAAAACACAAGAAGGTGAGCCACACCTATGAGGTGACGGTTACGAAAAAAAAGGAAACCGACCATGCCGAGCGTGTAAGCTTTACCAAGCGTGAAGTACATGAAGACCGGCTCCTGGAAGCAGGCGGATATGTCCTGCGCACCAGCCGTACCGACTGGTCGGTGCAAGAAGTGGCGCGCACCTACTGGCGACTTACGGAGATTGAAAACACCTTCCGGGTGATGAAGTCGGATCTGGGTTTAAGGCCCGTCTATCACAGTAATGATGACCGAATTGTGGGACATTTATTCATCACCGTGCTGGCCTATCATGTTGCTCACTTGGTTCGCACCAAACTCAAGAAAGCTGGAATCCATAACAGCTGGGATACGATCCGTAACGAACTCAACGAGATCAAACGGGTGACCACCAAGTTGCCCATGAGTCAAACGCGCGCGTTGACCCTGAATGTGGATCAGAACCTGACGCCGATGTTGGAGCGGGTCTTCGAAATCTTGGGATTCAGCTATGATCCCGATGCGACCCGAACCAAACAGATCCTCCCCATGGAACCGAAAACTCTCCAAAAGCTGCCCGACTCATGAGTGGAATGAAGTCGCTTAGTACAGGTACGAGAATGAACTCCAGATGGAGGTGCGATCCCTGTATCCGGTGGGGAGAATTGGGGACAAATACGGCCTTCTATCAACAGAAAAAACAAGCAATGAAACCGCTCTAAACCAACCCCACTCAATCCGGTAAATCACAATAGGTGGTAGCGAAACAATGTTCCCCAAGCGGGAATGCTAGAGGTCCGTATTTACTTGTCACTACAAAATGTGAAGTTGGGTTAAGGAATTGCCCGCTACGGATTTTTTCGTAGTAGCGCTACCCATGAAAATAGGTGGAGGCAGCGGCGGACCGCTGCGCATTGCCGCGCTTTTGTTCGGATCCTGAGCGATCCCGTTCGGTAACAGCCGTGCTGGACTACTGGACTTCCGACTATTGAAATCTCAGGCGGAGCTGGCTTATGGCGCGACGAATCGACGCAATTGACGCCCAGATCATAAACCTGCTTCAGGCCAGCGGGCGCATGAAACGCAACCGGATGTCGGAACAGGTGGGGTTGTCTGTGCCCAGCGTTAGTGAACGCATGCGCAAGCTCCGGAAACTGGGTATCATTACGGGCTACCATGCGTCTGTTGACCCCCAGCGCCTCGGTTACGGGGTGGCAGCATTTATCAGGATTATAATGGTCAGCTCGGTTGATTACCAGCCCATGATTGACCGGCTGGCCCTTACCGAAGGGGTGCTGGAGATCCATTCCATAACGGGTGAGGGATCGCATGTCGTGAAGGTGTGCACTAGGGATACGCTCAGCTTGGAGAAACTGCTGGCCAAGATACAGGCCATGCCGGGGGTGGCAGGCACGCGTACCAGCATCGTTCTGAACACCTACAAGGAAACGCGGCAAATTGATGCCCGGTCCGCGGTCGATCTAGAGTACAATTAGTCGTAGTCGACGCCCATTCGTTCTGCGCGGCGCCGGGCGGTGCCATGCGTAAAGCCGGTCAGAGGCCAGTATCCGGGCCTAGCAGCGAGGATCGTGAGTGGGTATCCGCCGCGCTGGACGGCGATCAGGCGGCTTTTACGCGCCTGACAAGGAAGTACACCCCAGGACTTCGGCGCCATGTCATGGGTATTGTACACAGTCCCAAGGAGGTGGAGGACCTTGTTCAGGAGGTGTTCATCAAAGCCTTCTCAGCGCTCCCTACCTACCGTCCGTCCTGGGCCTTTTCCACATGGCTATACCGGATTGCCGCTAATCATGCTATTGACTTTCTCAGGAAGCGACGGCTGCGGACGACATCCTTGAACAAAACGGTCGAAACGAGTGATGGGACTATGCAGATGGAATTGCCTGACACGACCTACCGTCCGGACAAGCACATTGTGGCGGACCAGCGCCGTGAGATTATCCAGAATGCCATTGATGCCCTTCCGCCGAAGTACCACCGAGTGATCGTCCTGCGCCACCAGAAAGAGTACTCGTATGAAGAAATCGCCCAGGAGCTGTCGCTACCTCTCGGGACTGTTAAAGCTCATATTTTCCGTGCACGCAAACTACTGTATACGTATCTCCAGGAACAACGGGAATGCATTTAAAGGGATAGCCTGTGATTACACGTTATACGTTGCCCGCGATGGCGTTGCTTTGGAGCGAACACGGTCAGTTTCAATCCTGGCTGGATGTTGAGATCGCCGCGTGCGCCGCGTGGAGTAGTGTCGGGGTGATTCCGGCGGACGATGTGGAGAGACTGCGCCGGCATGCGAGCATTGATATTGATCGCATCCACGAACTGGAGAAGGAGACGCGTCATGACGTAGTGGCATTCACGCGGGCGGTGAGCGAGACCTTGGGGCCAGAACGCAAGTGGGTTCACTACGGACTGACATCTTCGGATGTGGTTGACACTGCGTGGTCGGTACGTCTGTTGAAGGCTAATGCACTGATCAGGGAAGCGTTAGGCGAGTTGTCTACGGCTTTGGCGGAGCGCGCGCGCGAATTGAAGCATATCGTTATGATGGGCCGTACGCATGGCATCCATGCAGAGCCTACCACCATGGGGCTCAAATTGGCGCTGTGGTTCGCCGAAATGCAACGACAATTGCAGCGGTTCGAGCACGCTGCCGAGGGAGTCCGCGTCGGTAAGGTGTCAGGGGCCGTCGGAACGTTCGCGCATATTCCACCCGAAGTTGAAGCGTACACATGCCGAAGCCTAGGCTTGGAGCCGGCCCCGATTTCTACGCAGGTTCTGCAGCGGGACCGGCATGCACACTATGTCGGGGTACTAGCACTCATAGGTGGCAGTCTGGAAAAAATGGCTGTAGAGATACGCCACCTTCAGCGCACCGAAGTTGGAGAGGTGGAGGAATCGTTCGGCGCCGGTCAGAAAGGATCGTCCGCCATGCCGCACAAGCGTAACCCGGTAGGGTCAGAGAATATTACAGGCTGTTCACGCCTGCTGCGAGGCTACATGCTGGCGGCATATGAGAACATGGCACTTTGGCACGAGAGAGATATTTCTCACTCCAGCGCGGAACGTGTTCTGCTGCCTGATGCGACAACCGTCCTTCACTATGCATTGCACCGCTTCGCCCGCATCGTACGCCAAATGGTGGTGTTTCCGGACGCCATGAGACAAAACCTGGAGCGCTCCTACGGGTTATACAACAGCCAGCGCCTTCTACTCATGCTCGTGGATCAAGGCATGAGTCGAGAAAAGGCTTACGACATGGTCCAGCCCCTAGCCATGAATGCTTGGCGAGAAAAACGTTCCTTCAAGGAACTGGTGCTGAGCGATGAGTGCGTTAGCAAGTACCTCTCCGAAAATCAGATCAACCAGGTATTCGATGTGTCGTACCACCTTCGGCATGTTAACACACTGTTTAGCCGGGCGGGCGTGTAGCGAACATTATTGTATCTTTCCAGACAGTATTCTTACCCTGTGGTCATGACTATTCGACATATTATTGTAGCTGTTGCTGTGGCGGCAGTGACGCTGCCCGCAGCTGGGCAAATCAATACGGCAAACCTTGACGGGACTGTGGCGGACCAGGAAGATGGTCTGCCGCTACCAAGCGCCAATGTGTACATTCTTGAGACAGGCACAGGGAGCATCACCGATGCGGAAGGCGCTTTCAGCGTCTCCGGCCTGGCCGCGGGTATGTATACCATCCTGGTTAGCTTTACGGGGTATCAGAATCAGGAGTTTCAGGTGGAGTTACAGGCGGGAGAGACCTTCACACTGGACATAGCGCTCATGCCGGGCGTTGAGCTGGACCCGATTCAGATTACTGCGGGGCGTCGACAGGAAAAAGCACTGGACGCACCGGCTTCAATTGATGTGGTAACCGCGCGCGACCTGGAGGTGGAGATTGGGGTGTCTGCCATCAAAGCGTTGCGCAATGTCACCGGGGTGGATTTTGCACAGACAGGTCTGGACCGCCATGAGGTCGTTCTAAGAGGCTTCAATAATGCCTTCACCGGGGCTGCTTATGTACTGACGGACTATCGCCATTCTGCTGTGCCGTCTCTCGGCGTGAACTTGCACAACACCATGCCGGCGACCTCGGTGGATATTGAGCGCATTGAAATCGTACGGGGCCCCGGATCCGCACTCTACGGAGCCGGCGTTGATAAGGGCGTGATACACTATATCAGCAAGGACCCGTTCACATACCCCGGAACAACGGTGAGTGTGATGGCGGGAGAGCGTTCCCAAGTCGGTTTTGAAGGCCGGGTTGCGGGAGTGGTGGGCAAGAACCTTGGGCTTAAGTTTGTAGGTCAGTACGGACGCGGATCAGATTTTGAACTGATCGGATGCTCTGCAGAGCTGCTGGCGGATCAGAAATTTTCTGAATGCCCGAATGAAGCGGATGCCATCCAGCTGGCAGTAGATGGTGTGGAAAGAGATACGCATGTTGGCAAGACCATCCTCAACGCCAGTGCTGTGTACCGTGTAGGAGAAGCGACACGCATCACGGCAAGCGGGGGCTATTCGGCATCCAGCGGCCTGCTGCTTAGTGGGTTGGGAAGCGTGCGGGCCGAGGGTTATGCGTATACTTTCGGCCAGCTCAGGGTCCAGTCAGGCAATTTTTTCGCACAGGCCTACATTAACTCCAACAATGCGGGCGACTCAGAGCTTTATGGTGGGGAAGCCGTAGCAGAGTTCTCCAGGTCTGTGGCCGGGCAGGCTCAGTATAGCTTTCAAATGGCCAGAGGCCGCGAGCATGTGGTGATCGGCATAGACCTTGACCTTACACGCCCGGACACGGATGAGACGGTATTCGGCCGCAACGAGTTTGAAGACAATATTGACGAGTATGGTGTCTACCTGCAGTCCTCCACGGAATTGACGAGCAGGCTGGAGCTTGTGGCAGCTGCGCGTGCAGACTACAACAATGTTCTTGACGGTGTACGCGTGTCGCCCCGTGTAGGGCTGGTGTTTAAGCCGTTGACGGAACACAGTTTTCGTGCGACATTCAACAACGCGTACGTATCGCCGAGTACGACATCGCTTTTCCTGGATCTCATCGGCGGAGAAATCCCGGGCACCGGCATCAAGCTGCGGGGCCGCGGGTTGTCACGCGGATATACTTGGGAGCGTAACCCGGTGTACACAGCCATCGGTGCTCCCACCGACTTGGTTGCGTCCAGCCTGATCCCTGGCGCGCTCGGGGCGCCAGTACCCGTCGGGTTGAGCACCGGTGCTATCTATGGCCTGCTGTATTCGTCGCTCACCGCCCTTCCAGCTGACGATCTCGCAGGTTTGCTGCGGGGGGTAGGCATTGAAGCGACGCCGGAAATAGCCACGCTCCTGTTGACGCTCCTCAGTCCGGAGAGCACTACTGTGGAAGGGTTCAGCCCAGGCGTGATGGGGCTGCTGAATTTGACCTCGCAGCAGATAGATTCTTTTCCGACAGATCTCTCCCCGATTGAGATGCTGAAGCCCACCACTACTCAAGCTTTTGAGATAGGGTATAAGGGCATCTTCAACAGCAAACTTCTTCTTGCCGTGGACGGATACTACAGTAAGACGGAGAATTTTGTCGGATCATTGCAGCTCAAGACTCCCTTTGTGCTTGTACCCACCCTGTCCGCGGACTTGGCCCGCGACCTGGCGGCAGGCATCACGAACAATGCGGCCCTGTCGACCATCCTTGCCGGGTTCGGGTTCACATCGGAGGCCGTAGCCGGTATCATTGTGGAGGTAGCCAATCAGTCTGGAGGGCTACCGGACGCTTCAACTCCGGTGGCCATTGTGCAGCCGCGTGAGAACAACCCGGGTGTCGGGGAAACGCCCGAACTCTTGATCACCTACCCGAATTTCGGCACATTGAAGGTGTACGGCGTGGATGCATCGGTACAGTATCTGGCATCCAGCAACCTGAGCCTGTTCAGCAACGTGTCGTGGGTGAGCGATAACTTCTTCAGCGCGGACGATCTGGGCGAGGATGACCCGTCCTTGAGTATTTCGTTGAACGGACCCTCTTTCAAGTTCAAGTTCGGCGGTAAATACCGACTGGATAGCGGCATGGACTTTATGGCCTCCGGGCGTTACATCCAGGGCTTCCCGGTGGTTTCCGGGCCGTATGTGGGTGATATTGATGACTACTTCGTGCTGGATGTGGGGTTTGGCTATCTGTTCAGCGGGCGCTGGACTGGACTGCGGGCGGGTATTCATGTGTCGAATGCGCTTAACAACGAGCACCGGGAGTTTATTGGTGCGCCGCGTATTGGCCGCGTGGGTCTGGCACGCCTGACGTACAACTTTGGTAGCCGGTAGGCAGCATGTTGGCCGACTTTGTACCCCTTCTGCTGATGTTGGGGCTGGCGCTTGGGCTGGCGCTGACCCTGCTCGCGGCGCAGTACCTTTTGGGGCCGCGCCGCCGCAATCGTGTCAAGGAAGGAGCCTATGAAAGCGGGATGGACCCCATGGGTACCGCCCGTCAACGGTTTTCGGTGAAGTTCTACCTCGTAGCCATGATCTTCATCGTCTTCGATGTGGAGGTGGTGTTTCTGTACCCGTGGGCGGTCAGCTTCCGGGAGTTTGTCAGCGAGGGAGCGGGTCCGGGCGTCTTGGCAGTGGTCACCGTCTTTATTGCTGTTCTTGGCGTCGGGTTACTGTACGACATCAGGAAGGGTGGACTGGAGTTCGAGTAGCCGAGTTTGAGTAACCCTCCGGGAAACAGCAATGCTTCCATAGAAGTACACGCGCCGGGCCAAAGAGCACGTATGGACGCCAACACGGGATATCTTACCACGACAGTCGACACCGTAGTCAACTGGGCAAGGTCCAATTCGCTGATGCCGATGCCCATGGGCCTGGCCTGTTGCGCCATTGAGATGATGGCATTTGCAGGCCCCAAGTATGATGTGGCCCGGTTTGGCAGTGAAGCCATGCGGTTTTCGCCCCGGCAGGCGGATCTGATGATCGTAGCGGGGTGGTGCAGCTACAAGATGGCGCATGCTATACGCCGTGTGTGGGACCAGATGGCGGATCCGAAATGGTGCATTGCCATGGGGGCCTGCGCCTCAAGTGGCGGTATGCACCGTTGCTACGGTGTGGTGCAGGGCATTGACAATTTTCTGCCCGTCGATGTATATGTACCGGGATGTCCCCCGCGACCGGAGGCTGTGATCCATGCCCTGATGGACATTCAGGAGAAGATTCGGAACACCTACACCATCGGACAGGACTATGCCCGAGGTCCGGAACGCCCGGCACCGGAGCCGATGGAACCCACGGTGCTGAGCGGAGCAGGGACCGCGGTAGTGACTCCCGAAGTGCTAGGTGCCGTAGCAGGTGGCTGAGACACTACAGTTCCGCTTTACGCCCGTAGAGGAGGCCCGTGCGGGCCCTCCGAACATGCATGCAAAAGCCACCACGGCGGTCGGCGATATAGTTGAGATGCTGCGTGAAGCCTTTCCTGCTGCCATCGGCGATGTGGTGTGCTATGCCGGTGAGCAGACCGTGTATGTGGATGCCGCGCGTATTGTGGATGTGTGCCGTTTTCTGAAGGAAGAAGCCGGCTTTACGTACCTGATAGATATCGGAGGTGTGGACCGCTTTACCGAAACGCAGCGGTTTGAGGTTTACTACAATCTTGTAAATGTGGCGGGCGGGAAGCGTATGCGTCTCAAGGTGCAACTTGACGAAGCGCGTGCCTCGGTGCCAAGTGTGATGTCGGTCTTTCCTGCGGCCAACTGGAATGAGCGGGAATGCTATGACATGTTGGGCATCCGGTTTGAAGGGCACGAGGACCTGCGTCGGATGTACATGCCGGAGGATTTTGCGTATCACCCCCTCAGGAAAGAATTTCCGCTGCTTGGCGTTCCGGGCTCATTGCCGTTACCTCCGCAGGTGCCGGATGGGCCATTGACCATGGATCCCTTTGCCGCAGCGCGTGGTAGCCGGCCGGTTCCCAGTTATGAAGAGCCCGAAGCCGGGGAGGGCCTCAAGTGATACCGACAGCGGCTTCCGGCCCCAACGGGGATTTCTCGTTCTGGCCTCGTCACAATGCCGCAGTGCGTGCGCGCTTGGAGAGCAAAGATGCCTGGATGGAGGATGGCGGGGAGGATGCGCTTGAACACCGCATGATCCTCAATATTGGCCCCCAGCACCCCGCCACGCATGGTGTCCTGCGCTGCGTAGTAGAGCTGGACGGGGAACGCATAGATAAATGCGTGCTGGACATCGGGTATCTCCATCGCGGTGTGGAAAAGCTTGCCGAAAGCAAGACATACCAGGAGTTCATGCCCTACACCGACAGGATGGACTACCTGGCGCCGTACGCAAACAATGTGGCGTGGTGCATGGCTGTTGAGAAGCTGGCCAACATTGATGTACCCGGGCGAGCACAGTGGATTCGCATGATTATGTGCGAGCTGGCCCGCATATCGTCGCACCTGCTGTGGCTGGGCGTAGGCCTGATGGATGCTGGTGCCGTCAGCGTCTTCCTGTGGACATTTCAGGGACGTGAAGACCTTTATAAGATCTTTGACGAGATGACCGGCGCCCGGTTTACGGTATCACACAGCCGCATTGGAGGGTTAGCAACGGATTTTACCCCCAAGTCGCTGGAGCTGATTCGTGACGTTGTGGCACGGTATCCTGCCATTGTTCAAGGGTGGCGTAAGCTGCTGAATCGCAACCGGATTTGGATAGACCGGAACAAGGGCGTTGGGACGGTTACAGGCGAAGAAGCATTGGCCCTTGGCCTTACCGGACCTAATCTGCGTGGTAGTGGAATACCGTACGATATCCGCAGTTTTGAGCCGTACCTCAAGTACGATGAGGTGGAT
This sequence comes from Rhodothermales bacterium, assembly GCA_963663495.1. GTDB lineage: Bacteria > Bacteroidota > Rhodothermia > Rhodothermales > Bin80. The sequence continues at coordinate 4,911,433 of OY760427.1, read as the reverse complement.
TTTGTCATTCCGCTCCGTACCGAGGGCGATTGTCTGGCGCGGTACCATGTGCGCATGGAGGAGATGCTGGAGAGCCTCAAGATCATTGAGCAATGCCTTGACAGGCTGCCCGAGGGGCCCATACGGGCGGACGACGCGAAGTGTACGTACCCCTCTAAAAACGAGGTATATTATTCGATGGAGGGCATGATTCACGATTTCATGCTGACGGAAACCGGTGTGGCGCCGCCAAGGGGTGCTGCAGCGTACCACGCGATTGAATCGCCGAAGGGCGAGCTGGGCTTCTACTTGGAGAGCGATGGTACCGGCAGCCCGTGGAGGGCGCGCATCAATGCGCCCTCGTTCACCAATCTTCAGGGGTTGGAGACCATTATGGAAGGCCACCCGGTGGCGGATATCGTGGTTCTCATCGGTTCTATGGACCCTGTAATGGGAGAGGCGGACAAATAGTGATGAGTGATTTTGTCAAGAATCCTGTAGTAGGACTCCCACCGGCCGATGGTGCGGCTGCGTTCACTGACGAGCAGCTAGTCTTTACTGCTGAGGAAAAAGCAGAAGTTGCCCGTTGCATTGCGCAGTACCCTGCAGCAGAAGGCGCCGTAATGCATGCATTGTGGCTGGCCCAGGAGAAGTTTGGCTATTTGCCGCCGGAAGTGCTCCGCCTGGTGGCCAGCGAGCTCAATATGCATTATGCGCAGGTATACGGAGTAGCCACCTTTTACACACAGTACTACAAGAAAAAGGTCGGGACCTACGTGCTGGATGTGTGCACATGCTTCACATGCCAGTTCTGCGGCGGCTACGACATGCTGGAATACTTACAGCGGAAGCTGGGCGTGGAGGCAGGACAAACTACCGCGGACGGGCGCTTCACGGTCAAGGAGGTAGAATGCCTCGGCGCCTGTGGCACTGCTCCTATGCTTCAGGTAACAAATGGTCCCTATGTACACAACATTACGCCGGCAAAGATTGATCAGTTAGTAGAAGACCTGGAGCAGGACAAGATGCCCCCGTTCGTGTCGGTAACGTTGCCTCAGGACGAAGACGAGATGGGCGGCAATCGGCGAACGGATGCGGAGGCCACCGAAGTGGCAGGCACTGCACCTGTTGCCCGGACTACGGGATAGCGTGAACGACTGGCGCAACTATCAACGGGTACTTCTGCCTCCGGTGCGCGACCTGCACCGCATAAAGATCTATGAGGGTGAAGGAGGGTATGGCACTCTGCGCCGAGTGGTGAAAGAGCTGACACCCGGAGATGTGACGGCGGAGGTGAAGCGGAGCTGTCTGAGAGGGCGAGGGGGCGCCGGCTTTCCGACGGGGCTTAAATGGAGCTTCATGCCACCGGTAGATCCGGATGTGCCCCGCTTCCTTTGCTGCAACGCGGACGAGAGTGAGCCGGGCACATTCAAGGATCGGCAGTTGATGGAGTATAATCCGCACCTGCTTTTTGAGGGGATCCTGCTGGCTAGCTATGCTATGTCCATCAAGACCTGCTATCTGTACGTGCGCGGCGAATTTGCGGACTGGATCCGGCATCTTGAGACGGCGCTACAGGAGGTTTATGCGCGCGGTTACGCGGGAAATGCCATTCTTGGCACCGGCTTTTCGACGGATATCGTGATCCACAAAGGGGCAGGGGCATATATCTGCGGCGAGGAGACTAGCTTGATGGAGTCACTGGAGGGAAAGCGAGCGTATCCGCGCAACAAGCCCCCGTTTCCTGCCCAGAAGGGTGTCTGGGGCTATCCCACCACGATCAACAATGTTGAAACGCTGGCGAGCGCCGCGCTGGTGATGCATCACGGCGCCGATTGGTTTGCTTCGGTAGGAGCAGAGGGGCATCCCGGGCCGGTACTGTATGGCATTTCCGGGCATGTTGATCGTCCCGGCGTGTATGAATATCCGTCGGGTATGCTCATTACGGATCTGCTTGAGATTGCCGGAGGCATGCGCGGTGGCAAGAAGCTCAAGGCGCTGGTGCCGGGAGGTGCCAGCGTACCCGTGCTGCGCGGTGACATGATTGAAGGAGTCCGCATGGACGCAGACAGCCTGCGCAAGGCGGGATCCATGATGGGGACAGCGGGGATGCTGTTCCTGGATGAGGATACCGATATGGTGGCATTCCTCCGCCGTGTCTCAAGGTTTTATCACCATGAGAGTTGCGGACAGTGTACGCCGTGCCGCGACGGCACGGGTTGGATGGAGAACCTGCTGACGAGGATTAGCGAGGGTGCAGGGCGTGTGCGTGATTTGGACTTGCTGCTGGAGCTATGTGATCAGATGGAGGGCCGCACGGTCTGCGCTCTGGCGGATGCGGCAGCCTGGCCCGTGCGCAATACGATAAACCGGTTCCGTGGAGAGTTTGAGCGGCGCTGTGTTGTTCCAGTTACGTAGGGCCATGCGGACTGTTTTCCTGTTTCCTGTTCTTCTGTTCTGTGCCTGTGAGGCAACAATGATGGTGCCGGAATATGATGGCTACGGGGAAATATTTGATGTCGTGGGCGCCCTGCCAGTTGAGGCGGTGTTTGCCGAACGGGAGCTATACATTGATGAACGTGTAAGCATTGAAGGGACTGTGCATGCGGTATGTCAACAGGCTGGATGCTGGCTTATGCTCCGCTCAGTAGGCGGCGAGGATCTGCGTGTTGATGTGCAGCGAACCGCAGGCGGAACGTATGCTTTTACTGTGCCGCCGGATATCAGTGGCCGACGGGCGGTAGTTCGCGGGTTGCTGGTTGTGAGCAGTCTTTCCGAAGCTGAGGAGGAGCACTTGGCTATGGAGGGCGGTAAGGGCGCCAGCCTCGCGCTGTCTGCCGAAGGTATTATGATAGCGAAGGGGTAGAGCCGTATGCAGCATATCACCATTGATGGTACAGAGTATGCGTTTGAGGGGCGTCCCAGGCTCCTGCAGTTGTGCTTGGATCACGGCATAGAGCTGCCACATTTTTGTTACCACCCGGCCATGAGCATTCCGGCCAATTGCCGGCAGTGCCTGGTTGATGCAGGCTTGCCTGTACGAGATAGGGCTACCGGGGAATTCGTGGTCGGGGATGACGGAGAGCCGGTTATCCGTTTTTTTCCTAAGCTTCAGACGAGCTGCAGCTTTGACGTCACAGATGGGCTGGTAGTGAAGACCGCTCGCACAAGCGAAGCGGTCCGGCGGGCGCAGGAGGATACAATGGAGTTCCTTTTGATCAACCATCCGCTGGACTGTCCTATATGCGACCAGGCTGGCCACTGTCCGCTGCAGATTCAGGCGTTTAAATACGGAAGAGAGGGGTCGCGCTTTGAATTCAGAAAGACGCACAAGCCCAAGAAGGTCAAGCTCGGGCCGCGTGTGGTGCTGGATGCGGAGCGATGCATAAACTGTACGCGCTGCACCCGTTTCACGGATGAGGTGTCCGGGAGTCATCAGCTGACGATCATTGAGCGCGGCGTGCGGAATTATCCGCTTACCCCTCCGGGGGCGACATTTGATGATCCGTACTCGATGAATGTCATTGACCTGTGTCCGGTTGGTGCCCTGACGAGCGCAGATTTTCGCTTTACCGCGCGCATATGGGAGATGAGCTCAACACCGTCCATCATAACGACGAATGCGAAGGGTTCAAACTGCTACCTGTGGGTACGGGACAATCTCGTTCTGCGTATTACGGCGCGCGCGAATCAGGACGTGAACGAGTACTGGCTGGCGGACGAAGACCGATTGGCGTACCAGCGGTTCAACGAAAATCGTCCGGAAGGGCCTGCGGTACGCGATAAGGGGGTGCTAAGTAGGGTGGCGTGGGGCGATGCATTGCAGCGCGCGGCGGCTATACTTAAAGCCTGCGAGGGAAGTGAGGTACTGTTCCTGGCATCGGCCCATGCGACGGTAGAGGACAATTACCTGCTCCAGAGCCTCGCCGCGAGTGTGGGAGGCAGCGTGGCCGGATATCTTCCCGACATTGAAACGGGGCGTGGTGATGGATGGCTTGTCACCGATGATCGCGCACCCAATGCGAAGGGGTGCGAGCGCCTTGGCATAATGCCGGTAGATGCCGTGCGCGTGCGCAGCTGGCTTCAGTCCGGTTACTATCGTGCGGTGTATGTGCTGGAGGACGATCCGATAGGCCGCGGCCTGTTTACGATGGCAGATGTGGAAGGCACGCCGATGGTCTTGCACTATTACCATACGACCAATCGCACGTTACCGGCGGCCAGCGTGGCGCTTCCTGCAGCGATGGTAGCAGAGACGGTTGGCACGTACGTAAACGAGAATGGAAGGGCGCAGCGGGTTGTCCCCGCGAAGGCAATCCGCGGCTCGGAGCGAACCCTGATGATGTACATGGGGCTTAGCCGGGCGGATCGGCATGGCACGCCGTTTGACCGCTGGCATAATGAGTCGCACCGCATTGATTGTCGTCCCAGCTGGGATCTACTGCCGGTCGTCGCGGCCCACCTCGGGCAGTCTCGGCGGTTTACTGGTCCGCGGCAGATTATGCAGGAGATTGCGAGCCGCATACCTGTCTTTGCCGGTGCGACATATGAAGCGATGGATCTGGCTGGTGTGCAACTGCTTCAGACGGTGGAGGCCCGGGTATGAACCTTCCATTACCGCTGTTGGCTCTCGTAGCGTTTGGCGTCATCAACTTCATGTTGATATCTGCGTCGGTGCTTGTATATGCGGAGCGGCGTGTATCGGGTGCGATGCAGAATCGCCCCGGACCGAATCGTGTGGGGCCCGCGGGATTCCTGCAACCGTTTGCGGATGTCTTCAAGCTGGTCTTCAAGGAGGAAATTACGCCTACCAATGCCAGCCGCTTTATCCATTCCCTGGCTCCGGTGGTGATGGTTGTCATTGCAATGACGGTGCCCGCCATGATTCCGTTTGCCAGGGATGTGGTGATTGTGGACAACAGTGTAACGGTCCTCATCATCCTGGCGCTCACCTCGGTTTCCGTGTACGGAGTCACCTTGGCTGGCTGGAGCAGTAACAGCAAGTTTTCGCTCCTTGGCGGGCTGCGTTCGTCGGCACAAATGATCTCGTATGAGTTATCTATGGGGCTGGCCGTTGCGTCAGTAGTGCTGATTGCGGGTTCACTGAGCGTGGTGGAGATAGTCGAGAACCAGGCTGCGGGTGGTGCCATTTTGGGATGGAATGTGATACGCAACCCGCTGGGGGCGCTGATCTTCGTAGTCACGGCTTTTGCAGAAACCAATCGGGCGCCGTTCGACCTGCCGGAGGCAGAGCAGGAGCTCGTAGGGGGCTACCACACCGAGTATAGCGGCATGAAGTTCGGCATGTTCTTCCTAGCCGAATATGTTAACTGGTTTGTAGCCTCTTTCGTGATTGTGACGCTGTTTTTCGGGGGCTATCTGCTACCGTTTGAGCCCCAGATCCTTGCGCAGTATCCTGTGCTGGAAGGCTCGGTGCTTCTCGGTTTACTCCAGTTCGGCAGCTTGATGGTGAAGGTCTCCTTCTTCGTATTTCTTTTCCTGTGGGTTCGTTGGACCCTTCCGCGCTTCAAGTACGACCAGCTGATGCAGCTGGGATGGAAGGTGCTGCTGCCTCTTGCGTTGGTCAATACGTTGGTGGTGGCTTTGGGCGTCATGCTGTTTGCCGGCTAAGGATCGCCATGTTGCTGGCTCCGTCAATACTTGCTGCTGATTTTGCTCGTCTGGGCGCGCATGCTGCCGAGGCATTGCATGCGGGTGGGGATTGGCTCCATGTGGATGTTATGGACGGGCACTTTGTCCCCGAGATTACCATTGGCGCTTTGGTAGCCAAATCGCTCCGGCCGCTCTGCACCGACACCGGCACGGTGCTGGATGTCCACCTGATGGTGGAACGGCCCGAGCGCCAGATTGCGTTCTTTGCTGATGCGGGTGCGGATGTCATCACTGTGCATGTTGAAGCCTGTCGGGATCCGGCAAGAACGCTGCAGCATATTCGCTCGCAGGGGTTACGCGCCGGTATCACCCTATGCCCCGACACGCCACTGGACCGTGTGCTGGAGGTGGTCCGGCATGCCGATGTAGCTTTGGTCATGTCGGTCGTTCCGGGGCGGGGTGGGCAGGCTTACATCCCGCGATCAACAAACCGAATCCGGCGGTTGCGCAAGTACCTGGATGCCAATCCGTGCAACACATTGATAGAGGTGGACGGAGGTGTGAAGGCGCATAATGCGTATGAGATCGTTGCGGCAGGCGCTGATGTTCTCGTCGTTGGCAGTGCGGTGTTTCGCGGTTCCGCGGCGGAAAACGTGGCGGCGATCAAGGCGGCAGCCCTCGGAGTCAACAGCTGATCCGAAACAGATATTACCCGGTCCAATGCCGTAGCAGAATGTCCTCACTGCGTACTTGTTAAGCGCACGTTTTTGTGCGGTAGCGGATGCAGGCACATATTGCTGAGGAGATCGTTGCAGGGTCGTGTGGCGGAAGCGTTCTTTGCAGCGCGCAGGGCGGCAGAGCCCCTGTAGCTCAACAGGATAGAGCGACGGCCTCCTAAGCCGTAAGTCCGGGTTCGAGTCCTGGCGGGGGTACCAGTTACAGTATGTCATTGGCAAGTATCGCGCTGGGAGCCAATATGGGTGACCGCTTGGTGTCGTTGCTAAACGCGGTGCTACGATTGCGCGCGGATCCTGATGTGGAGATTACGGATGTGTCTCCCGTTTACGAATCGGAAGCGCACACGTTAGGGGTGCCCCAGCCGCCATACCTGAATGCTGTTGTGCTTGTGCGTACTACGAAGACTCCCGCATGTCTCCTTGATCTGTGCAAAGAGCTTGAGCAGGATGCCGGACGTGCTTCTTCCGAACGATGGGTCCCTCGAACGCTTGACCTTGATCTTCTGGCAATCGGCTCGCAGGTCGAACACTCGCGGCGGTTGACACTACCCCACCCCCGGCTGGCGGAGCGGCGCTTTGTATTGCAACCGTGGTGTGACATTGCTCCGCAGTTGGGAGTGCCCGCACCGTTTGAGGCGACCGTCGAGGAGCTTTTGAGCAATTGCACGGATGCGCACGCATTGCATAAGCTGGATACCGAGCCCCTATTAGCAGGCCGTTGGCATCGTTTGGTGAGATGATGCGTATGATTCCAGGGCGTGTACCAAAGCTTCTTGCACCAAAGCTTCTTGCAGAGCCTTACATTGGAGGGTTGATGGCAAAGGCTGCCATTACTCCCACACTCGTCAGGCAACAGGTTCCATGGTGAAGGTACTGATCATGTTTGTGCTTGGTTACTTCATTTATCGGAGTACGGCCAACATGGTTAGGGCGATCCTGCGGGATAACAGGTCAAACCCGGTTACGTTTGTGAAGAAGCCGAAGGAGCCGACGCGGGATCGGGACGTTGAAGACGCGCGCTGGGTGGACATAAAACAACGGGAGAATTGATGCCGCGAGTTTCCGCATTCGATAGCCGCGATACCCGGGGTGCGGTCAGTAATGTGTGTACAGCAGTGTTTGTACTGTGGGCCGGTTTCTTGCTAGCCCTGCCATTTCCCTGTTTATTCCTGTGAAAGTGCGCAGTTACAAGGGATGTATGGGGGCTGGAGTGATGACATGGATGTATAGGGCGTCCGGGGGCGAGTTTACGGACTTTTTGTCTTTGAAGGGCCGAACAAATCGGCCCTCTGTTTTCGCATAGATTTTGGGAATTATATACGCGAGTGACCGACTGTACATAGTGAGGCACTAGTATCAATTTCACGGGTCATAGGGGTCGGTAACCCGAACGCCCCTCGCCGTGCAGAAGCCCCAATCCCGGAGGCCAGTATGTTTGCAGCCGCATTCAGGTCTGCATGATCCGCATGTCCACAGGACATACACGTGAATTTGCTCCGTGTCTTACCCTGCAATATTCATGTCGTACCCTGTTCGGGTTTAAAAGTGCTGTTTCGGTACCTGCAGGACCGATTGTGCGTTGTTCATGCGTAGGGACGACCATGAGAAGGGCTGAAAACACCAGTTTAGGCCCTTTTCCCGACTCGATAGCGGTCACATTACCGAGATTTTGGGAAGACGTCTGTCGGGTAGACACACCTCTGCCAACCTTCTCTTTCCGCTTTCCGCGTTGGGCGCCTGCGGTGTCGGAGCGTAGGCGCAAAGATGACTTGGCTAGCTCTTCAAGGGAAGCGTGATCCATGTGAGTTGACAATAACGTCGCCAAAATTGCTCCCATGCAGCATCTGCGCTGGCGGCAATGTGGATAACGATGTTGCGCGCGTGTTGTACGAAGCGGGCCCCCACCTTGAGTACACGCTCGCGATAGGTGCTCAGACTTATCTGGGATTCGTCAGGCTCCCGCATAAGGCAGCGCCCCACATGCATGAGCTGATACGTTAGAAGGTATACCTGTAGCAGGACCTCGTTCTCGGCTCGGATCTCGGCTTCCTGTTCCGACTCATCAGGCACCCGCACTACAGGCCGGCCCTTATAGTGTGTCTTCGGACGGAGAACCGACGACAGCGCCATGGAGCAAGCCGCATTCAGCTCCTCGAAGTGCTTTTCCGCCTTTCCTCTCTTCCGGTACAGATTCACAAGCTGCTCTGCCGGATAGGCTTCTACATCCAGATCGGTGATCAGATAGAAATGCCGCGGAAAAAGCTCTCCCTGCACCGGAACAACCACGAGCACCACACGACGCTCTACGGACCAGCACTTTGCACGGTAGCGCAGTTCGTGGTAGCATTCGTCCGACGGCTGATCACCCTCCAAATGAGGCGCCGCAAGCCCGTCAATCACATCGTTTCCTTTCAGACGCATCACATAACTCGCCACTGTTGAAGCCTGCGTCCAATCGGACAATGACCTTGTCGGCCACATGTTCACGCAATGCCAGCCCAATGCGTCGAATGAAACCGTAGCAGTCCTTCACCACATTCTGCGTGCCCCCTCGCAATTCCGCCCCCAACATGTCGCCCGACTCACCGCATATGGCGATAAGGGGCAGAAAGATGGTGCGCTTGTAATACCCGTTCCACTTGCTGCCCTGCTGCTTGCCATGCGTATCTACCGGTACACCGTCCACATCAAAGACCACCTCGGGGCGGCGCTTCCCGCCACCACGCTGCAGCAGGTGCTCCATGGCGAATGTCTCTGCAAAAAGGCGCAACTTCTTGAAATTCTTTTTCCCGGCCAACATGCGCACGAAGCGAGACATGGTTGGCTGGGATGCCAGGGACCTATCGTCCTGTAAAGCCTCCATACCCCTTTTGGAAGAAGTGGCCACGCGCATGGCAGGGTCCCTTCGAAGCTTGTCCGCATCTGACTGACGTCCCCACCCCTGCACATGTTGCAGCAGGTACTGCCGCACCAACTCCTCAAGGCTATGCGTAATCCGAGCTTGGGACCGATTGTCCTTAAGCACGGAAGCGAGTCGGCATGCCAAGGTGCTGATCACCATGAGCAGGCGCATAGGAATGACGCCGGCATCCGATGTTAGATTATCGGTCTTGGAGCGTACAACTTTAGTGGACTTATTGAACTGGCAAGCGAACAGAAGGTTGGATTTGGGATTTGGCATCGGGTGTGTTATAGGGTGAATGGGTATTGGGGTCTCTAAACGTTAGAGCGTCGCGCAAGAGTCCATTCAACCCGTGTATAGTCAACATATTACACCATAATATTAAACGACGATTCCCCGCCACTTAACTCCCTTATGAATAAAGGAGGGTCATTGATTTTGCGGCGATCAGCGAATCGCGGTAACCGCATTGTTATGTCCGCCCGAGGAACGCGGCACATTGACACCGCTCTATGTGCCGATCCGCACAAGGAATTGCGCTCAGCCACCGATCTGTACCTTATCCTGTTACCCGGATCTGGTGCTGTTGCCCCACGAAACTACATAACAACGTGCTAACCGACCTAGTTGACACCCCCTCTTATCAAGCTAGCTAATGTGGGCGGTAGGCAGAGGTAGGGTTAGCCATCATACGGGTATGCGTCCGGTGAAGTACATGGTAAAGGGCAGGGCTTCGGATTGGTCTGCGTAGTTCGCTTGTAGAGCTTAGCGCCAGGTTTGGCGTGCCGATATGGGAATGGCGGAGTGATGTGCAGCCTATCGTCCTAGCGGCAGAATGCAGTCAGCAATCCGAGCCTTTTGGGACAAAATACACGGGTTTCGGGGTAGGAGAAACGGACCTTATGGAGGGCGCACACGCTCACATATTATGCAGCCCAAGGCATCTTGCTTTCCCTCTTCTCCTGAAGGTGAAGTCCTCTTTCAAAGACCGAAAAACCAGAAGGTTGAGATCACGGATCTGTGAAAACATATCCGTTGACTGGAGAAAAAAGCCGATCGTTTATCCAAGGACAACACCGATAAGGATGCAGTAATTGAGGATCAGGATGTGAATATTAGCCATCTGAAAGACACATTCGAACAAGCGTATCGCCTACTCTTTGGCAAGAAGCGCGAGCGTTACACGCTCGCGGACAATGCGCTGCACGGTTGGTTGTTTGAAGAGGAGCAGGTAGCTGTTAAGCCCGAAGAGGAGCAGGATGAGTATACCCTGGTAAAGTGCAGGCGGCCTAGGAAGAAGAAGCTGGTGCGCGAGCCGATTCCGGACCATCTGCCCAGAGAGGTGGTCCGCCTTGAGCCGGACGGCGGCGCGGGTTTGAAGTGCATCGGCGTGGAAGTACCACAGCACTGGGCCGGAAGAACCATCCGTTTGTGGGGACGCATGCGGCAGCGCAGCGGTCCGCAGTGCTGTACTCTCTTCTTGCCACATGCAAGCTGCAATCGGTAAACCCAATTGAATGGGTTACCGAAGTACTACGCAGTCTTCCGACATATCCTGCCGAACGCATGGCTGAACCATTGCCCCCATCACTGGAAAGCTAGGCGGGAATCGCAGCAAGCTACCGTCAAGAAAGCGGGATAGGAGCCCCTAAACAGGCGCGCCCGGGTTATCAGATAGATCCGTGTACTAGTCTGCGAACACGCTGCCAGGTACTTGACTCCTGCACGCTCAACCGACGCCAGCCTATTTAACCTTCGGATTGCGGCCTAACTGACTCTAATTGAGAGAGTAAATGCCTCGTTTATAATGTACTTCGCCGGACGGATACGAATCGCGCACACTTCTGCATACGCTATATCAGTAACACCTCAATTGACATGCCTTGATCAGTGCGAGAACAGCGAGCGGCGAAAACAAGCTACATGCTGGAAAGCATAAGCGTTACGCTGCGAGTCTTCAAGTTCGATTTCCAAACGAATGATCAGACTGGCGAAGCCGCTCGGGCACGATCAGTAACCATTGCTGCCTCAAAGGCTCACAATAAGGTTGATGGCAATGAGGATGGAGACTCCGACACCGATGAACCACAGCATCAAGTTGAACTTGCTCGTAACTGCATCAAACTCGCTTTCAAAGAATTTGTGTTGTGCCTCAAACCTGCCTGCAAAGAGTTTGTGTTGTGCTTCAATGAGGTTGTGTTGTGCCTCAAATTTATTTTCAAAGAGACGCATTTGAGCCTCAAGTTTGCCCTCAAAGCGATGGATCAAGTTTGCGGAGGCCATTTCTTCGACCAGTTGTATGAGCAAAAAAGCGTACCGGCCCCCAAGGCCGGTACGAGTGACAATATCGTAAAGGAGAGCCCGCTCATCGGACAGATCACCAAGCTCCTCGGCTTCCGGGGACACTGGCAGAGATCCTAGCTCAGTATTACCCGCCACCGTTGTACAATATAGACTGATCTATAAGTTCCGATCGAATCCGGCGGGGGGGGGTATTGAGCCGCCTACATAAGTCCAGCGAAGCGTATGCAGAGGCAAAGGTGGTCCCCTACAAATATCTGTGGGGATTGGACATACTGCTGAGATACGCTCAATTAGCATGATATACCATATGCTCCGTCCTGAGCAGCACTTCCACGAGGGCCATTGGTAACGCACTTTGGGCGCCCAAGAATCGGACTGACCCGTAAGTACGTTTGAACGGCAAGCGTGCGGTGAACTGTATCGTGATTAGGTGACGGGTTCTGGGGAGCTTACCCGTAGACTTGAGAACCCACACCCCAAATCGCATGGTACAGCCCAAACGCACGGCGGAAGAGATGTTTCCGCTGGTAGAGCAGTATACCGAAAGGACCCGGTCCGCAGCGGCGTTTTGTGCAGAGCACGGCATCTCGTACGGACAGTTGAATTTCTGGAGGCGGAAGTATCGCCAGGAGACTGCAGCCGAGGACAGCCGAGGCTTCGTAGAGATAGGCAGCGCAGTGCCAAGGGAAGCGGCGCAGGTAAAGATCGCGTATCCGCACGATAGGACGGCATAATTCACCTCAAGTCACACGCCATACCTGCCAGGCCGAAATACCCGAATAATTCCGACAGCCATGCCAGCGAGAGTAGACCAGAACTGACGCAAAATCGAACCGCTAGGATGATTTATGGAAAGAGGGCAGTTAGCCCGGCCAAGATGTTTGTCCGATCGCCTACGCCGGAGACAACGGCGGGGAGACTTACTCCCCGAACCGGAAGGAAAGTTCGTGCCGGCTGCGAACAGGCTCGCCGTTCCTTGTTGCGGGGCGGAATAGCCACCGCGCTGCGGCGGTGAGGGCCGCCTCCTCCAATCCGTAATCAAGCCCGGTGACGGGCTTCCGTACACCCTCATGCAAGATGTAGCGTTCCACAATGCCAGGCTCTAACACGTAGCCTCGTATATCAACTATAACCGTAACGACGACTTCCGCTTGGATGCGTCTGCGGCGGGCCGCTCTCGGGTACTCGGGTTCCACAATACGGACAGGCTTTGGCGCGGTCTCAAACACCGGAGCTTCTCTTGCGGCCGGCAGGGGCTCAGGATTATCGCCGGGATCTTCCAGAATTGGAAACGGATCGTCCAGGATCAAGTGCTCTTCAGGAAGATGATCCTTCGGGACGATGACCGGGGGAAGAGGTGCCGGAGGCGGCGGGGTGGAGCGCCGCTGGCGGCTTTGGACTATCTCTTCCATGAAAACGGTGTGCGGCGCGCTGTACGTGACGGTACGGTTCTCTTTTGGACCCATTGAAGGCCAGCGGTGTACGGCAAGAAGCAGGAGAAGCAGTACAGTGACGAGACCTAGCTGCAGACGGGCCACATACCTGAAGTGTCGGTTTGCAGGGTTGGGAGAGTTTATAGGCCGCATTTGCAGAATATTTCGACGCCGCGCAGCAGATGTTCCGCCAACACGGATTTGAAGGCTGCGTTAATCGTAAGCGTGAATCTTGTGCAATCGCTTGCAACGCCGTAGTTTCCGTAGCCGGCGTAAAGACCTTCTCGCTGTGCGGGAAGATTTTTTGTGTAACACGGATCTACGAAAGATGTGACCATGGATGCCCCATGCAAGTTGGTATTGGCTGACGGCACCGTCGCGAGGGGCCGCGCAGTTGGAGCACATGGCGAAGCCGGTGGGGAGCTGTGTTTTAATACCAGTATGACAGGGTACCAGGAAATCATGACCGATCCATCCTACCATGGACAGATCATGATGATGACCTATCCTCATATCGGTAACTACGGTGCGCATGAAGAGGATACGGAAGCGGGGCGCCCGATGGTTGCGGGTTTTGTGGTCCGGGCATTCTCCAGAGAATATTCGAACCGGTTGGCTGAAGAGGCGCTTAGCCACTATATGAAGCGTCATCAGCTGGTGGGGATCACGAATGTGGATACTAGGATCCTAGTCCTGCATATCCGGGCGCGCGGCGTGATGAATGCTATAGTTTCGTCGGTTGACCTCTGCGAGGACAGTTTGCTGGAAAAGGCAAGAGCCTGGCCTTCAATGGAAGGGCTGGAGCTTGCATCACAAGTATGGACTGATGCGGCGCACGACTTTTCCTCCTTCGGTCCAAAGGTTGCCGTATACGATTTTGGATGTAAGAGGAACATCTTGCGCACGTTTGCGGGCCTCGGGTGTGCGGTCCGTGTGTTTCCCGGCGCGGCTGCACTAAACGAGGTGCTTGATTGGAGGCCGGACGGCATATTCTTTTCCAATGGCCCCGGGGACCCGAGGGCAATGCCTTCGGCGGTGGCAACGGTCAGGGGTGCAATAGATACGGGCCTCCCGCTTTTCGGGATTTGTCTCGGGCACCAGCTTATGGCGCTTGCACAGGGACTTGACGTGTACAAGATGTACGTTGGGCATCGCGGCGCCAACCAGCCGGTACGGAATCATATCACCGGCCATGTGGAGGTTACAACACAGAACCACGGGTTTGCGGTCAATCCGGAGTCTATTGATCCCGCGCTCGCGGAAGTGACCCATAGTAACCTCAATGATGGCACGATTGAGGGGTTGGGATTCAGGACGTTTAAGGGGATCAGCGTTCAATACCATCCGGAAGCATCCCCTGGACCGCATGACAGTAGGTACTTGTTTGAGCAGTTTTTGCGGATGATACCTTCCGAGCGGTAGCGCCATGCCGAGGCGGACAGATATCAGCAAGATTCTGCTGATCGGGTCAGGTCCGATTGTGATCGGCCAGGCTTGCGAGTTTGATTATTCCGGTACGCAAGCATGCCGGGCGCTGCGGGCAGAAGGGTACAACGTGGTGTTGGTCAACTCCAACCCGGCCACCATCATGACCGACCCCATGACGGCCGACAAGATTTTCCTGCAGGAGCTTTCGCCTGAGTCGATCAAGCGGATTGTAGAGAGCGAGCGGCCCGACGCGGTGTTACCCACGATGGGTGGGCAGACTGGGCTGAACATTGCCGACCGGCTACATCAGGAGGGGTACTGGGAAGCTCAGGGGGTTGAGGTGATCGGTGTGGACATTGACGCAATCCATATCACGGAGGATCGGCAACAGTTTCGCGATCTGATGGAGAGCATCGGCGTGGATCAGGCGCGCAGCAACGTTGCGAAGAGCCTGCTGCAGGCCAAGGAAATCACGCAGGACCTCGGCGGCCTGCCGGTGGTGATCCGACCCTCCTTCACGCTTGGCGGCGCAGGGGGCGGTATTGTGTGGAGCCCTAACGAGTTCAGGCGGAAGGTCACCCGCGGGCTGGAAATATCGCCTGTGCACGAGGTACTGATTGAGGAATGCGTGTTCGGGTGGAAGGAGTACGAGCTGGAGCTGCTCCGGGACAGCAACGAAAATGTCATTATTATCTGTGCCATTGAGAATGTTGACCCTATGGGCGTGCACACTGGAGACTCGGTCACGGTTGCACCTACGCAGACGCTGACAGACAAGCAGTACCAGCACATGCGCGACACCGCCATTAAGATGATGCGCTCTATCGGGACGTTTGCGGGCGGATGCAATGTGCAATTTGGCATTGATCCGGCGGATGGCCGCATGATTGCCATAGAGATAAATCCGCGTGTGTCGCGCTCTTCCGCGCTGGCATCCAAGGCTACCGGATACCCGATCGCCAAGGTGGCGGCACGCCTAGCCGTAGGGTATACGCTTGACGAGCTTACCAATGATGTTACCGGAACTACGAGCGCCTGCTTCGAACCGGCCATTGACTACGTGGTGACCAAGATTCCGCGTTGGAATTTTGACAAATTTGAGGGCGTTGACGAGGAGCTGACAACGCAGATGAAAGCTGTCGGCGAGGTGATGGCCATTGGCAGGACATTTACCGAGAGTCTGCAGAAGGCATGGCAAAGTCTGGAGATTGACTATGCCGGACTGGGAGGGGATCGTGAGGAAGAACCACGCCACATCGTGCGGCAGCGGTTGCGTAAGCCGTACTGGGATCGCACGCTTCAGATACGTAATGCCTTTAAGCTTGGAGCCTCGGTTGAAGAGGTGCACGACATTACCAAGGTGGACCCGTGGTTTCTGCGTGAGATAAGGAGCCTCGTGGAGATGGAGGACCAGTTGCGGCTACACCGGCTGAACGATCTGGATGCAGGGTTACTCCGGCGCGCCAAGGAAAACGGCTATTCGGATGTACAAATCGCCTTCCTTCTGGAGGGCGATTACTCGGAGGAGGAAATCCGGCGCTACCGGCAGAAATCGGGCATCCGTAGCACATTCCAGCTTGTGGATACGTGCGCAGGCGAGTTTCCGGCCCAGACGCCGTACTACTATTCATCGTACGGCGCATCCAACGAAAGTCCGGTAAGCGAGGGGCGCAAGGTGGTCATTCTCGGTAGCGGCCCCAACCGGATCGGGCAAGGGATTGAGTTTGATTATTCCTGCGTGCACGGCGTGAAGGCTGTGCGGAGTTTGGGGATAGAAGCCATTATGATAAACTGCAACCCAGAGACGGTATCCACCGATTTTGACATTGCGGATAAGCTTTACTTTGAACCGGTATTCTGGGAGCGTGTGCTAGATGTCATTGAGCACGAACAGCCGGAAGGCGTGATTGTGCAGCTAGGTGGACAGACCGCACTGAAGCTGGCTGGCAAGCTGACTGAACACGGTATTCCCATCCTCGGCACCTCGTACGCACAGATGGACCTGGCGGAAAACAGGGGCAAGTTTTCCCGGATCCTGGAAGAACTGAAGATTCCCTCGCCGGCCTATGGCATGGCAACCACGGTATACGACGCTGTTCGGGTGGCAGAGCGCATCGGGTATCCCATCCTGGTGCGGCCGAGCTATGTGCTTGGGGGCCGCGGGATGCGCATCGCGCTCAATAAGGAGGAGGTTGAGCAGTATGTAACCAATATTCTGGTTTCAATGCCGAACAACGAGATCCTGCTCGACTTGTTTTTCGAGGACAGTATTGAAGTTGATGTAGATGCGGTACGCGATGGTGATGAGGTATGGATTACGGGCATTATGCAGCACATTGAGCCGGCAGGGGTACATTCGGGTGACTCCACGGCCGTCCTGCCGCCATATTCTCTCTCGGAGGAGGTGCTTGCAACGATCCGGAAGTATGTCACGGCGATAGCACACCGGCTGGATATTCTGGGGCTGATCAACATTCAGCTTATCGTGAAGGATGAGACTGTGTATGTGATTGAAGCCAATCCGAGGGCTTCCCGCACAGTCCCTTTTGTGGCGAAGGCAACCGGTGTTCCGGTTGCACGGATAGCCACACAAGTCATCATGGGCCATAAGCTTGCTCCCAAGCGTGCGCGCGGCGAGCTGGACTCCAATCTGGAGATGTTTGCAATCAAGGAGCCGGTGTTTTCGTGGCAGAAATTTCCGGAGGTGCGCAAGGAACTGGGTCCGGAGATGAAATCAACAGGGGAGGCCATTGCGTTTGTCACGGCGCTTACGAACGAGCACTTCAGCCGTCCGTACGAAATGCGCAACCTGTATCTGTCAAGGTAGTGCAAGGGTGGTATGGCAGGACACAATAAATGGTCCAAGATCAAGCGGCAGAAGGCTGTAACGGACATCCGCCGGTCAAAGGTATGGGCTCGCATATCCCGTGATATCACGGTAGCCGCTCGCGACGGGGGTGGCGACCCGGATATGAATGCTAAGCTTGCCTTAGCTGTACAGAAAGCTAAGGGCGAGAACATGCCCAAGGACAGCATTGAACGCGCGATAAAGCGCGGTACCGGTGAGATTGAGGGGCAGGACTACGAAGAGCATACGTATGAAGGCTATGTTCCGGGTGGCATTGCAGTCCTCGTAGAGGCGCTGACGGACAACACCAACCGCACGGTTGCGGATCTGCGCTTGGCGTTTTCGAAGAGCGGTGGCAGTTTGGCCAAGTCAGGATCGGTCGCTTACCTGTTTGATCGCAAGGGACTGATACGGATTCCTGCTGATGTGCACGACGAGATGGAGCTTTTTGAACTGGTCGCTGAAGCGGGCGCTGATGATCTGGAGCAGGAGGGGGGCATGTTTCTGGTGATCACCTCGGTGGAAGGCTTTGAGCATGTACGGGCGTGCTTGGTGGACGCGGAAATCTCACCGGCGGACGCGAGCCTGGTACGGCGGCCCAATGCCACGGTAGCGGTACCTGATGGCGTTGCGACGCGTGCGAGAGCGTTCATAGATCGTTTGGAGCAGCACCAGGATGTGCAGGCCGTCTATACCAATCTGGCGGATCCGTGATCATTCTGGGCATTGATCCCGGATCAAGGCATACCGGATACGGCGCTGTCAAGGTGGACGGGAGGTCGTGCCGAGCAGTTGAGCATGGCGTGTTGGATCTCACCGAATTTGAGGACCATGCCGATAGACTGAAAGCGATATATGATGGGATGACGCAGATTATTCAGCAGTGCTTGCCGGATGTCTGTGCGGTGGAGATGCCCGTCTACGGGCAAAACCCCCAGTCCATGCTGAAGCTCGGGCGCGCGCAGGCAGCAGCCATGTTAGCTGCGCTGAACGCAGGCATCGCGGTGTCGCAGTACACTCCCAAGACGATCAAGCAGTCGGTTACGGGTAATGGCAATGCCACGAAGGATCAGGTTCGTTTCATGATCTGCGCCCTCCTGGGGTTTCCTGAGACGGACCCGCCGCTGCGCTACGATGCATCCGATGCGCTCGCCATTGCAGTCTGCCACAGCCACCGTACGCGTTCGCCCAGATATACGGATTGGGCGGCCTACGCCCAGGCCCATCCAGAGCGTCTGTAGATACGGTGAACAAGCTGTGGGAGCTTGCGTACGACCCAGAAACGGACTCTTCTATTGACCCGTGGAGAATCAAGATCGGAACCGTAGCCCGTTTCGTATCGGGCTGTTGCCACGTGTGCTCATGCACCATTGGAGGTCACGTTCCAAGCCTCCACTGCAGCTTGGCGAATTGGTGTATTATGGCCCCTTGCCTGAGCATTACGGCATCGGCGAGGTTCGGCACATTTATGGTCCGTTCGCGTGTGTGGATTTTCATGGTACGGGTCTCTCAAGCGTGCACCAGGATGTGATTGACAGTAGGTATCTGATTCCGATATCCGAACCTGTTCGCTCATTGCTATAGCTTGTGGCGGCACTGTCAATCCAAGCGATTACAAAGCGTTATGGCACGCTTGTCGCCGTAGATGACGCAACGTTTGGTGCGGACGAGGGACGTATCCTTGGTCTCTTGGGTCCGAACGGTGCGGGCAAGACGACGGCCATCCGCATGATAACGGATATTCTTCGCCCGAACGAGGGCGTGGTGGAACTTGATGGCAGGCCGGTAGGCGATTGGAGTCGTGAATGTATGGGCTATCTGCCGGAGGAGCGGGGTTTGTATGCCAAGGTAAGGGTGGCCAACCAGCTGCGGACCCTGGCAGCTTTGAAGGGGGTGTCGCGGACAGAGGCTACGCGTGCCATTCAGTATTGGCTGGAGCGTCTTGGACTTGCAGGTTATGCGGATAAGAAGTTGAACGAGCTGTCCAAAGGCATGCAGCAGAAGGTGCAGTTCATTGCCACTATTCTTGCGCAGCCAAGGTTGATTATCCTGGACGAGCCATTCAGCGGACTGGATCCGATCAATAGCGAACTGCTGCGCACAATTATCTTGGAGCTCCGTGACGAGGGGCGAATTGTGCTCTTTGCCAGCCACCGAATGGAGCAAGTAGAGCAGCTATGTGATGACATATGCCTCATTGCCAACGGCAGGATTGTGTTGGATGGCTCGGTACGTGACGTAAAGAAGGGGAGTTATATGGCTGAATGCCACGCGTTTTCGCAGGAGTTACTTATTGTGCTTTGGTGGTGCAGACAGGATGGCTTTCGCCAGTTGTTCATAATCGGTTCCCGCTGTTCACGAACAAACTGCAATTATTTCAAATAACTCAACACGTGGGTACGCGTGGAATATAATTTTCATATATTAGGGAGTTATATATCACAGTGCCATGCCCGAAACGGTTAGTGCATACCGCAATATCACATACAGGCTGTTGCCCGGAAGTCGAAGTAACGCCAAGCAACTTGCTGGATTAGCGGGTGCGTGTAGGTTTGTGTGGAATGCCATCCTCGCAGAGCAGAGCGAGGCCTACAAGAAAGCGAAAGAGGCTGGAGAGAAGCCGCCCTCGGTAAGCTTCTTCTCGCTGGGGAAGCGGTTCACGGCACTGCGCCGTACGGTCGAGTGGCTACCTGAATACTCCTTTGGTGTCGTTAGATACACATTGAAATATCAGGCGGATGCATGGAAGGCATTCTTCAAGGAAGGTAAGAGAAGACCGAGATTCCATTCCAGACGTGGTAGTACGCCTTCGTTCACGATCCCGGATAACGTAAGGGTTCGGGATGGCAAGCTGTATATCCCGAAGGTGGGGTATATGGCGCTCCGCAGGCGGGGAGGCAACCCGTACCCTGATGGTATACCCTCAAAGCCACTGTAAAGAAGAACGCCGGCAAAGGGTATGCTGTCATCTGCTACAAGATTGAGGCACCTGTAATAGAGGATACCGGCAGTGCTGTAGGCATTGACCGTAATTGCGGGCAGATCGCTATGGTCTCCACAGAGGGCGATACAAGCATTATCAGACAACCGGATACCAAGCGTCTTGATGCCAAGTTGAAGCGGCATCAGCGAAGACTGGCGAGACAGAAGAAAGGCTCCAACCGTCGTAACAGGCCGAAGCATAGAATCGCCCGCATACAGCGCAAGCGTGCTAACATCCTCAAGAATGCGAACCACCAGGTAAGTCGCAGTATTGCCAAATGCTCCTCAACGGTGATACTGGAGGACCTGAAGATCAAAGCGATGACACGTTCAGCTAAGGGGACGATGGAGAGCTTTGGCACAAACGTCAGACAGAAGTCTGGCCTCAACCGTGGAATACTGCGAACAGGTTGGGGCCAGCTGGATCAGATGCTGGGCTATAAGTGCCGCAAGGTGATAAAGGTTACCGCTGCCTATACGAGTCAGCGGTGTTCTGTGTGTGTGCACACAGAAGCGAGTAACCGTAAGACGCGGAGCAAATTCACGTGTATGTCCTGTGGACATGCGGATCATGCAGACCTGAATGCGGCTGCAAACATACTGGCCTCCGGGATTGGGGCTTCTGCACGGCGAGGGGCGTTCGGGTTACCGACCCCTATGACCCGTGAAATTGATACTAGTGCCTCACTGTGTACAGTTGGTCACTCACGTATATAATTCCCAAAAGAAGAGCTTCGGGCGTGACACATTGAATCTTGAGTTTGAAGGAGACGGAGGGTTCCTTCAGGAGATGGAGCGTGCCGGCCGGCTGCAGATTGTTGATCAAGGGCCAAATCGCTATGTCGTACGACTTGCAGAAGCCACGCAACCGCGCGAGATATTGGATGTAGTTTTGGGATCAGCCCGGTCCTTGTACTGCTATGAGCTTGTAGAACCATCCCTCAAAGAGATTTTTGTCCGCACGGTGGGATGAGATGAGGAAGGTGCTGGTCATAGTAAGGCACGAGTTTTCTCGCCGGGTGCGGTCGCGGGGATTTGTCCTTGCCACGCTGCTTGGGCCTACGGCGCTATTAGGGCTGATGGTCTTGTCTATTGTGCTATCGGTCCGCAGCATGGAGCCTTTGGACACCACTGCCGTGGCTGTGATTGATGAGACGGATGTGCTTTTCAGCCGGTTGCAAATGGAGGGCGACGAGGTGCTTTCGCTGATGCTTTATGACGCGGAAGAGGATGCGCGAACAGCTGTGGTTGAAGGCCTGATTGATGGCTACCTGATCCTTCCGGCAGGCGTGCTGATGGGCGAAAAACGGCCGCAGTACTTTTCCACGGAGGGCGCGGGGTTAGGACTTCAGGACCTTTTGAGCGACCGCGTCAGCTCTGCGGTTCGGGCCCATCGTTTTGATACCGCAGGTGTGTCGCATGAAGTGCGGGAAATCATGTCCATTCGCGCGTCTGTTGATCCCGTACGCCTAAGCACGGAAGGAGAGTCGGAGGGTAGTTCATTCGGGTACTTGGCCCTAGGTTATGTCATGGGATTCCTGATATACCTCACGATGGTGATTTACGGCAATGTGGTGATGCAAGGCGTGCTGGAGGAAAAATCCAACCGAGTAGTGGAAATTCTTGTCTCCTCTGTCCGACCGTTTGAGTTGCTTATGGGGAAGGTGCTCGGTGTGGGAGCCATGGGTTTATGTCAGCTGACGATTTGGATCATGATGTTGGTGATGGGCTCGGTTGTTGCGGCCCTGGTGGCAGGTATGGTGATTGATCCTGCCGCCGTGGGTTTGCCGTCTACGGCGGATGATGCTGCCGTATTGGAGGCGTTGTCCGTGTCACTACCTACTCTTGGGTCGACCCTGCTGGTGTTGTTTGTGGTGTATTTTTTGGGAATTATATACGTGAGTGACCAACTGTACACAGTGAGGCACTAGTATCAATTTCACGGGTCATAGGGGTCGGTAACCCGAACGCCCCTCGCCGTGCAGAAGCCCCAATCCCGGAGGCCAGTATGTTTGCAGCCGCATTCAGGTCTGCATGATCCGCATGTCCACAGGACATACACGTGAATGTGCTCTGCGTCTTACGGTTACTCGCTTCTGTGTGCCCACACACAAAACACCGCTGACTGGTATAGGCAGCGGTAACCTTTATCACCTTGCGGCACTTATAGCCCAGCATCTGATCCAGCTGGCCCCAACCTGTTCGCAGTATTCCACGGTTGAGGCCAGACTTCTGTCTGACGTTTGTGCCAAAGCTCTCCATCGTCCCCTTAGCTGAACGTGTCATCGCTTTGATCTTTAGGTCCTCCAGTATCACCGTTGAGGAGCAATTGGCAATACTGCGACTTACCTGGTGGTTCGCATTCTTGAGGATGTTAGCACGCTTGCGCTGTATGCGGGCGATTCTATGCTTCCGCCTGTTACGACGGTTGGAGCCTTTCTTCTGTCTCGCCAGTCTTCGCTGATGCCGCTTCAACTTGGCATCAAGACGCTTGGTATCCGGTTGTCTGATAATGCTTGTATCGCCCTCTGTGGAGACCATAGCGATCTGCCCGCAATTACGGTCAATGCCTACAGCACTGCCGGTATCCTCTATTACAGGTGCCTCAATCTTGTAGCAGATGACAGCATACCCTTTGCCGGCGTTCTTCTTTACAGTGGCTTTGATGGGTATACCATCAGGGTACGGGTTGCCTCCCCGCCTGCGGAGCGCCATATATCCCACTTTCGGGATATACAGCTTGCCATCCCGAACCCTTACGTTATCCGGGATCGTGAACGAAGGCGTACTACCACGTCTGGAATGGAATCTCGGTCTTCTCTTACCTTCCTTGAAGAATGCCTTCCATGCATCCGCCTGATATTTCAATGTGTATCTAACGACACCAAAGGAGTATTCAGGTAGCCACTCGACCGTACGGCGCAGTGCCGTGAACCGCTTCCCCAGCGAGAAGAAGCTTACCGAGGGCGGCTTCTCTCCAGCCTCTTTCGCTTTCTTGTAGGCCTCGCTCTGCTCTGCGAGGATGGCATTCCACACAAACCTACACGCACCCGCTAATCCAGCAAGTTGCTTGGCGTTACTTCGACTTCCGGGCAACAGCCTGTATGTGATATTGCGGTATGCACTAACCGTTTCGGGCATGGCACTGTGATATATAACTCCCTAATATATGAAAATTATATTCCACGCGTACCCACGTGTTGAGTTATTTGAAATAATTGCAGTTTGTTCGTGAACAGCGGGAACCGATTATGAGCAACTGGCGAAAGCCATCCTGTCTGCACCACCAAAGCACAATAAGTAACTCCTGCGAAAACGCGTGGCATTCAGCCATATAACTCCCCTTTTTTTCTTGGCTACCTGATGTATGCCGGGCTATTTGCTTCAGTGGGGGCAATGGTTCAGTCGCAGCAGGAGACACAGGGGTGGATGCTGCCCATTATGGTTCCTGTTGTCGTTGCCATTCTCGTTGTTATGCCGGTGTTAAACCAGCCTCATTCGGCGTTGGCCATTTCGTTTTCGCTTCTTCCGCTGACTTCGCCGATCATCATGGTGGTGCGAGTCGCGGTTTCCCATGTGCCGCTGGTACAGATTCTGTTGTCACTTGGTTTATTGGTGAGTGGGTTTGTTTTCACGATTTGGCTTAGCAGTCGTATCTACCGGATAGGGATACTGATGTACGGCAAGAAAGCGAATATCAAGGATGTTATCCGGTGGCTCCAGACGAGTTAGGGTGCGAACAGGGTTTCCTGGCCGGTTTCGAGTTGCAGGAGGTATGCTTTGCGCTCCAGGCCTCCTCGGTATCCGGTGAGTGCGCCGGCTGCTCCGACGACGCGGTGGCACGGAGTGATGATGGGTACCGGGTTGGAGCCATTGGCCCGGCCTACGGCTCGTGCTGCCCCAGGTTTTTTCAGCGCATCCGCTATCTGTCCGTAGCTTGCTGTAGAGCCGTACGGGATACGGCGCACTTTCTTCCAGACCGATTTCTGCCAGTTTGTGCCGGCCGTATCCAGCGGGATGTCGAAGGTTGTGCGGTACCGTTCAAAATAGCTTGCCAGCTGCGCGGCGACATGTCGCAGTATACCGTGCGGCTCTACCGGATCGCAGTGGTTGATAAATGTGATGGAGACCAGTCCGTGCTCCGACCCCCGGAGCCGGAGCAGTCCCAGCGGGCTATTGATGATGGCGGTGGAGTAGTGCACGGTGGTCTTGCGCGGAACCGTTGCAGCTAAGATAGTATACTTGCTGCCTCCCTGACCACGCTCTGAGTGATGGCAAACTGCTCACCTTATTCAATCTTAATCGCATGGATGTAAGGATCCAGGAGACTGCGCCGCTTTCGTATGAATTGGAGATAAAAGCAACCGCGCAGGATTTGCAGCCGGAGATAGACAGGGAACTACGTAGACGTCGGTCGACTTTGGATCTCAAGGGCTTCCGGACCGGAAGGTACCTGTCACGGTAATGCGTCGGCTTTACGGAAAGGAGGTTGCGGAAGCAGCGATGAAAAGCTTGGTGGAGGAGTGCTTTGATGACATGGTAGTCTATTCTCTTGAGTACGATTATTGGCCCGGAAGCGCGGCAGTCAAGTTGCCTCCAACGATAGATTATGAGTTCGGAGGGGATTTGCATGCACGGATCCCATTTATGGTGCGACCTGATTTTACGTTGCAGTTACCGAAGGCTTTCGAGGTTGAGCTTGGTGACGAGGATGAGGACGAAATTCTCCAGGAGGAACTTGTTGAAAAACTGACGCGGAGTTATGGGAAAGCAATGCCTATCATTGGTGATGCTGTTATTCGGGTTCATGACGCAATAGGTTACGAGTACCGGGAAATTGATCAGAGCACGTATACTCCTCTGTTCGGTACCAAGGTGGTGGGGGGCAAGCTTACGTTGGACGAGAGTCCTATGGATTCATTTGAATCAGAACTGTACCATAAGGCCCTTGGAGCGCGAGTTGGTGACACTGTTAAGTTTACAGTTGAATCCGATTCTGAAAGGCTGGTGACGGCCCCCAGAAAGGAGGATCGGATGTATGCAGCCACAATCACGGAAGCAAAGCGCATTGTACCGGCAGATATTACCGATGAACTCGCAGTCCGCGTTTTGGGCATACCTGGCAAAACTGTGGAGGATTTGATGAAATTTCTCCATGACTTTGAAACGAGATTCATTTGCAATGATCGCTATAGATCCATCCGGAGGCAAGTTGTTGATGATGTGTGCGATCAGAATACGTTTCCTGTACCTGGCGCTGCCGTTGCGTTTTGGATGGCCAAGAAGTATCCGGAATTTAAATCGGACGACTCGTATGATCATGTGGATTTGATGCATCGCGGACTTTACCGCTCTTTGTTGCGAAGGCAGTGTGAATCACAATTGCGCTGGGCTTTCTGTCGGGAAAAGCTTGTTCAAGAATGGGACGTAGAGGTTACGGAGGGCGAGATGGAGGACCAGGTGTATTCAACAATTGTATCGCTACGCGACAAAGCACGGCTGGTTAACGAATCCGCATTTTTCGTAGGCGTTGAGAAAGATTTTGACATGGAACTCGTTAGGATTAACTTGCAGGAAAACGAGATCTTAGAGCGGTTGGGTGAGAAAATGGTCATATCCTTGAACGGTCAGATAATTGGGTATGACGAGGCAATGGACGGCCTGCCGGTATTGGATGAGGATGATGATGGGCCAGATTTGATGATCATGGACGTTACAGACGACAATGAGTCGGAGGAAATTGGAGAGGCAACGTACATGGTTGCGCCGTCCGAAGCGCAGTTGGAGGAAACGACACTTCAAGATGCAGAGGAAACGAAGGCGGCTGCAGCACACGGTAGTAAGGAATTGAGGAGCCTGTCAAGTATAGATTCTCAATGATTTGCGGAGGAGTTTATCGTTGGTTGATGATTGACAGGACTCGCCGCAACCTATATCCCCTGCAAGGCACAATGATATCATGGTAGAGGACTTTAAGAGCTACGCGAAGAGCCTGCGGCTGCCGACCAGCATCTACCGTCGAGGCTTGGGCGATCAGCCGATCAATAATCTCGTTCCGATGGTCGTTGAGCAGACTTCCAGAGGTGAGCGGGCCTATGACATCTTCAGCCGATTGCTGAAGGAGCGGATAATTATTCTCGGGACGCCCATTGATGATGTGATTGCCAATCTTGCAGTTGCGCAGCTACTGTACCTGACAAGCGAGGATCCTGAGCGGCCGATCAATATCTACATCAATTCTCCCGGGGGTGTGGTGTATAGCGGGTTAGGGGTCTACGACACAATGCAGTACGTATCGTGTCCGGTAGCTACCATATGCGTGGGTCTTGCCGCCTCGCTTGGCAGTGTTCTTCTGACGGCTGGTGCTACGGGCCATCGCGCTTCGCTACCCAATTCGCGCATCATGCTGCACCAGCCGCTAGGTGGGGCGCGCGGACAGGCATCCGACATTGAGATTCAGGCGCGGGAAATCCTCTCCTTAAAGAAGCGCTTATATGAAATCTTGTCCCATCATTCGGGGCAGGACCTGGAGACGATTGCTAAGGACGCGGACCGCGATTACTGGTTGAGCGCGGCGGATGCGAAGGAATACGGCCTCATTGATAATATTCTGGAGCCCCAGTCCGCTCCCACGACAGAGGAGTAGTACCGCGTACGGGATTCGAACCCGTGTTACCGGCGTGAGAGGCCGGCGTCCTGGACCCCTAGACGAACGCGGCGGGCAGAACCCAAGCATACGAAAGGAGCCGATCTTGGTTTCCTGCGCGGTGTTCCGATCCGTGCATGTCGCATGACCGAGGGACGTCAATAGATTCCTTCAGAAAAGGCTCGTTTGCTGGGGTACCGTTGCTTCGTGCCCGGCGACATGTGCCCGGATGTCAGGTTCACACTAGCTCTAACAGGAATACCGCTCGGGCCTTGTCAGTCTTGTGACCACGCCTTCTTGGATTCCCGCCTTGAGCCACGCGGTACCCTGTGCCTTGGAAATCTGCAACCGCTCTACAATGCTATCCAAAGGTAGTGGGTCTTGACCCGTTATGGCCTTCAGGGCATTGAGGAAGTAACGATAAAGGCATTCCTCTACAGCAATGGCATGCTCCTCCTGCGGTTGCTGCCGTGTTGTCTGGTAGCTCACGGGCCTATTGAGCTTCGTGACGAAGCCGTCCCGGGTGCCTCTATTCAGCCAAGCGTGGATTTGCCCCGTCTTCATCTGCATCCGATTTCCGACATCTTTCGCCCACAGTGGACCCCTACGGTAATGGATTCCAAGGTATCGAGAAACAGGTGGAATAGTTGATCGCCCAAGTTCCTGACATCAATGCTGGTGTCATCGTTGCCCGGTTTTGCGTCGTTATACGGCCCGGCGCCGGCATCCTGGCGAGGTGCGGATCCTACTTGTGCCTGCATTGAAGTCACGTAGTTGTGCTCGACGTTTTTCGATCCCGCCGGCACCATGCCGGCGGGATACCAGCTCATTTGCTGCTCCCGGAATTCCATCGCACCGTGCAGCGTCGGGATCCTGCACACTCAATAAAAGCAGTTCATCCTCCATGAGTGCGCGGCGGTACTCTTGTGAGATGGCGTGCTTAAGTATGCCGCTTTCGCACACGACGATACGATGAATCCCTGGTCCGGGATCTCCGCGACGCGAGTCGTCGCGGTAGGTAGCAATGGTCGGTTTTCCCGAATGCCTGCAACGTCCGCGACGCTTGTTCCCGGCGGCCGCATTGCATCCTCGACTGAAAAGGGTAATGCGGGTATCTGTAGTGACTCCCGATTGCCGCAGCCGTGCAGGGGGAGCAATGGGGTGCAGGCGTAGGCGTAGGCTGCGCGAATAATCTGCACGGGTCATTAGCCAGAGCCCGGCCTGCTGTCAGCGCTGTCAAACGAATCCCATCTCCGAGGATTTTCGCGCCCCGCTCGGCCAAGGCTCGGTTGCCGGATGACCGGTCACCTGACTCCTTCACCCAAAGCGGGACCCATTTGTTGTTGAGAGTTTCCTTTGCTCCGGCCCATGTGCCTCCGGTACCGTATTTGCTTCCAATGGCGACCGCAGCATCCGCTAAGCAGTAGATGTAGCGACGGGACATGGCTTTCCATCCTGCCCAATGTCCGTCCAGACTGAAGGGACCAGCCAGTGTCAATTGTCCCGATTCCAGATACCCTTCGTCATTCGCGACTGTACGCGCCAGTTTCGCAGGGAGAACACCTATTGAGCTACGACCAGCGTTCAGTGCTTCCTCCATCGCACAACTATCAATGCCTTCAGCGAGAGTTGACCAGAACTGACGAACAATCGAACCGTGATGGATGATTTATGGGGGACGGGCAGTGCTAGGTCCGCTGGGACAAGCTTGGCGGGAGCCTGTCTATTGGCCAAGTGGCATCCGGCATGCAGGTGGCAAGACCGAGGATTCAGGCCTTTACATGGAACTTGGGAACTTGTCGTCCTGATGCGGGGAGAGTCGCAAGCGGAGACCCCGTGAGCGATTGAGTACCGATGCAGGGCACAGGGGCGGAGCAGTCCGTAGTAGTGTGGAAGGGCTTGTAATGAGTCTGGAGCGAAGGGGCTGCCCTGAGCGGTGTGGGACATTGGAGCAACCCGAGAGGGGAGGACTTTGGTGGCACACATAAGACCTTCTTACGACGGTTGCTTAGGGAGAGCCGTATGAGGCGAGAGTCTCACGTACGGTTCTGTGGGGGCCTGGGGGTGAAATTCCCCCGGGCTACCCGACGCGTCATGACCTTGGTGCAATTGGGTCGGGAGGTGCCGGAGCTGGACGCGGATGTCTTCTTCACGGAGATGGAGCTGCGATTCTTGGATGGATATGCAGCACGGGTAAAGCTGCCGAAGCCCAGTACTTTGGGAGCTGCTATCCTGATCGTAGCGGTGCTCGGCGGTTATCAGAACCGCACTCGTGATGGACCGGTGGGTTACCAGATCATGTGGCGTGGTCTAGAGAGGTTACACCTAATGACATTGGGATACGAGGTAAGAGACGAACAATTGAGTGCATGTTCGCACGGGAATTCATCTGGGTTCATATAAATGGCATATCAACCTGCCTGATGTGGGGCTATGCCCCAATGGCTACACCTGCGTGAGCGTGCGGTGAACTGCATCTTGATTAGGTGGCGGGTTCTGGGAAGCATACCTGTAGACGTGAGAACCCAGACCCCGGATCGCATGGGACAGCCCAGACGTACGGCGGAAGAGATGTTTCCGCTGGTAGAGCAGTATAACGAAAGGACCCGGTCCGCAGCGGCGTTTTGCACAGAGCAGGGCATCTCGTACGGACCGTTGAATTACTGGAGGCGGAAGTATCGCCATGGGACTGCAGCCGCGGACAGCCGAGGCTTCGTGGAGATAGGTAGTGCAGCGCTAAGGGAAGCAGCGCAGGAAGAGATCGCGTATCCGCACGAGAGGAGGGCATTATTCACCTCAAGTCACACACCATCCCTGCCAGGCCGAAATACCCGAATTATTCCGACAGCCATGCCAGCGAGAGTAGACCAGAACTGACCCAAAATCTAACCGTAAGGGATGATTTATGGGTACAGGGCAGGGCTGGCTTGTTCGAGTTCGGCGAATATTTCTTTTCCGGACGAAGTCCTGGTCCGTGGCCACCGTTATGTGTTTCGTGCAACTCCGTGCCCGGGAGCGAACGTCCTTGCACCGCAGGTACGGGGCACGACTTAGACTGGGAGGGATCTTATGCATCGGCGACCAGGCGGATGTTCAGGCTGACCGCACGTGCTTTGCGAGTCAACACAAGCGCGGTCCGACGCCGGTGCGGGTGAACTCGTTGCGTACGCGATTTAGCGCCATAGCCATGTGCGACGGCTTGCGGATATCGTTCGTGTTCAGCAACACTCTCAGATCGTTTGCTACTGCGTGGTAAATGGATCAGGCCCGTATGGCTGGATTCATTTCACGGACTTTTGGCTTGGTTAATTGATTCTTTTCACGCCACCGAGTGGGAACGTTTTGTTTGAACTGGTTCAGATCGGACCGACAAAGCTACATCTAATGTGCGTCGAATAGTCCAAGACAGTATCCGTCCGGTGAAGTACATTATAACCGAGGGTATTTACTCTCTCAATTAGAGTAAGTTAGAGCGCGGTTCGAAGGTTTATAGGCTAGCGTCGGTTGGGTGTGCAGGAGTCAAGTACCTAACAGCGTATTCGCAGACCCGTACACGGATCTATCGGATGACCCGGGCGCGCCTGTTTAGGGGCTCCTATGCCGCTTTCTTGACGGTAGCTTGCTGCAAGTCCCGACTGGCTTTCCAATGATGGGGCAAGAGTTCAGCCATGCGGTCGGCAGGATGTGTCGGAAGACGGCGTAGTACGTCGGTAAGCCATTCAATCGGGTTTGTCGATTGCAACTTGCATGTGGCAAAAAGAGCGTACAGTACTGCGGACCGCTGCGCTGCCGCATGCGATCCCGCAAACAGATGGTTTTTTCGACCAAGCGCAATCGCCCGCATCTGGTTCTCGACCAGAATGTTATCGATCTCAACCTTGCCGTCTTCCAGGTAACAAGCCAGCTTCTCCCACCTGTTGAGCATGTACCCCACGGCTTCATCCCATCCCGCACTCGGCCGGTGCTCACTACTCTCCTCAAGCCATGG
The DNA here is from genome assembly GCA_963663495.1 of Rhodothermales bacterium. Classification (GTDB taxonomy): domain Bacteria; phylum Bacteroidota; class Rhodothermia; order Rhodothermales; family Bin80. Next base: position 4,880,573 of record OY760427.1, on the reverse strand, counting down.
CTTCAACTTCTCCAGTACCGGTCGTGCCTCTGTCGTACCTCCACACGCCGAGCCGGACCAGCTCCCTCCTTACGCAACCCACGCTCTATCGCATACAACTGCCGGATTTCCTCCATTACATGGCGCACCTTCTTTGGCTCCTTTTTCCTGCAGTCATAAAACTTGCGACGCGCATGCGCCATACATCCAAACAGCGTTATCCCGCCCCGCGTACCGAACGCATCGTACACCACATACCCGTCGGTTTGCATTGCCCCTTTATATCCGCGCAAGAATTCCCACGGTACAGCGCGCGCACGGCTCGGGCTGTAATCCATCATCACCACCTTCGCCCGCGGTGCCAGGTATACCCAAAGATAGCCGCGATGCGCCTTTCCTTTCTTCTTCGGCTTTTGCACCGGGAACGTTATCTCATCCACCTGCAGATACCCGCTACGAAGCACCTCCTTACGCAACGCATCTCCTAACGGACCCAGATACGTCGCTACCTTCGCAATCCAATCCCCCATTGTAGCAGCCGATAGCTTCACGCCATGGCGCTGAATCTTCTTCCGCAGCCGGTATAGCGGCATATGATCCACATATCTTGCTGCCGCCAAATACGCCAGCAACCCCGGACTTGCCTTCCCCTTCGGTATGACACGCCTCGGCAACGGCGCTATGACCACCCCCTTGCGAGGCTCCTTGCAGACAACGTACTTCGGCCGCACAATCTGTACTACCCTCGTGAAGCCCGGCACATATTCCAGGTACTCCGTTACTTCCTCGCCGATGTACTTCATACCCGCGGTGCTGCCCTCCGGCTCAAGGCGGATCACCTCTCTGGGCAGATGGTCCGGAATCGGCCCGCGCACCGGCTTGTTCTTCCCACGCCGCTTGCACTTTACCAGGACATACTCCTCCTCGGGCTCAACAGCTACTGGTTCCTCTCCAGACAACCGGCCTTGCTGCGCATTGTCCGCCGGCGTGTAACGCTCACTCTTTTTGCCAGAGAGTAGGCGATGCGCTTGTTCCAACCTGTCTTCCAGATGGCTAATCTTCGCAGCCTGATCGGCAATTGCCGCAGCTTGATCCGCGTTGTTCTTGGATAGACGATCTGCTTTTTTCTCCAAGCGACGGACCTGTTTTCGCAGATCCTTGTTCTCAGCCTCTTGGTTTCTTAGCCTCTGAAAAAGGACTTCACCGGCAGGAGAAGAGGGGGAGAAAGATGCTTTGGGCCGCATAATTTATGTGCATGTGCGCCCTCCACAGTGTTCCGATTCTTCTACCCCAAAACCCATGTTTGTTGTCCCCAAAGGCGCTGATTGCTGACTGCATTCAGGCGCCTGGACGATAAGCTGCACACCACTCCGAAATTCCCATATCGGCACACCAAACCCGGCGTATAATCACCTTGAACTAAGCTCTACAAGCGGACTACGCAGACCAATGCTAAGCCCGCTTTACCATGCACTTCACCGTACGGATACTCAAGATAAGAGCGTGTAGGTGCCGCCGCACCGGCGGGTGGTGAAACCAGTCTGTTCCCGATGTTGACTTTGTGCGTTGTTTTAGAGATTTATTAGTGCAGCCATTACCGTCGAGGCCTATAATTCTTGCCACATCGCCCCTTTACCAAGACGATATGCGCAGCTCATTGTTGCGAATATCCGACGAGCGCTTGAGCTCAGCAAGTGGACCTCTATTGTCCTTAACGGGCTTGGTGAGCGGGCGCAATATTGGGTATTATAACGCCGCACGCGGGCTTTTCCAGACTCGTTTGCGTTACCCGATAATTGCTGGCTTCGTACATAATCGTTCTGCGGACAACAGACAACTGACAACAGATGCGTTCATGCCTGCCGTAAATCCCGAGATCCTAGTCTGGGCGCGCGAGACAGCTGGAATGTCTCAAGGTGAAGCTGCGAGGAAGATTGTTTTGCACGATTCACGCAACGTGACGGCCACAGATAAACTGGCCGCAATGGAGCGCGGTCAGAAAGAGCCATCACGGTCTGTTCTAAGTAGGATGGCTCGACAATATCGCAGGCCGCTAATAACCTTTTATATGTCCGGTCCTCCGCGAAAGGGAGATCGAGGCGCCGACTTTCGCACGCTTGATCAAGAACAATTCGATACGCACCACCATCTGGTCGATGCACTCGTTCGCGAAGTTCGGAGCAGACAGAGCATGGTTCGAGCCGTAATGGAAGCCGAACGTGAAGCTAAACGCCTACCGTTTGTTGGCAAGATGCAAGGAATCGATTTGTTGTCGGTCCATACGAGTGATGCAATAGATGCGATTTGTCAAGAATTTAATCTTGAGCTACCGGCCCAATACTACTCACAGCCTAATGCTAACAATGCGTTTGGCCTGCTACGATCCAAGGCTGAAGCAGCAGGAGTATTCGTTTTGCTAAAAGGCAATTTAGGGAGTTATCATACCAACCTGCCTGTAGATGTATTTCGCGGCTTCGTAATCTCCGACAGAATTGCCCCGTTCGTTGTCATCAACAGCCAAGATCCGCCATCGGCTCAATCTTTTACTCTCTTGCACGAACTTGTTCATTTGCTGCTTGGCGATACCGGCATAAGTGGCAATATTGGAGGAACTGACAGAGAGATGTTTTGCAATTCCGCAGCGTCGGAGTGTCTGTTGCCCTCAGTGGAATTGGTAAGATTGATATCCGGCAGAAACAGAGTGTAGCAGAAAAGGAGCAGTGTATCAGGGCGTTTGCCCGAGTACGGAATGTAAGCCCAACGATGGTAGCCTACCGTCTTCTACGCTCAGGATCTATTGATAACTCAACATTTGAGGAACTTCGCGTCCAATTCCACGATCGGAGGCAGCGGGAACGCGAGACGCGCGCCTCTGGAAAGGCGGGACCAAGTTACTATGTGGTTCAACGAAACCGGCTGGGACCGCCTCTATTGTCACTTACCGAGCGAATGCTGAGGTCCGGTGGATTGTCCACGACCAAGGCTGCCCGGATATTGGGCGTTAAAGCTGCGAAAGTAGGAAGACTGCTCGGTTTGCCCTAGGGATATGCGGACGACTGCATATGCTGTACTTTCTAGATGCTAACGTGCTGATTGACGCAAACCGTGATTATTACCCGATTAAACAGGTACCGGAATTTTGGGAATGGCTTCAACACTGTTCGAAGAACGGACGAACGAAGATTGCTCGGGAAATTTACGAGGAGATCATGATTGGAAAGCCGGATAATCTCACAGATTGGCTAAAGGAGAATCGGAGCCTGATTGTATTTGACGGGGATGTTGATTCCGCATCGGTTTCTGAAGTATTGACACGCTATGGGTCCGATTTGGACGATGAGCAATCATTGAGGCTGGGCCGAGATCCGGTTCTCATAGCCTACGCTCTTCAGAATCCACCCCAGCGATCCATTGTTACCACAGAGGTGTCAAAGCCATCAAGATAGGGTGCAAATCGCCACATTCCTGACGTGTGTAAAGAACTCGGCGTGCGGTGCTGCAACACATTTGACTTGATCAATAGCCTGGACTTCAGGACTAATTGGGATAGGAGGCAAAGTCTTTACCCTCCCTTATGAATAGGGGAGGGTATCTGGTCTGACTCATTGCCGTTGTAATCTGTACCTCGCTTGGACGCTGGCTGGGATGCGGTGCAGAATTTCAAAATGAGTGAAGAAGCAATATATATGGGATGAATGTTGACGGTTCGGTATTGATGGTCTTGGGCCGTGATGGCCTATCTCCTGCCGTTTTGTCCTTGGCTTTCACGTTGGTACCGTCGTGTCCAGGGCATGAGGGGTGCCTATGGAGCAAGATCCGAGACTCCGTGAGAGTTTCGCGGATGTTCTATAGGGCGAGGCACACGATGCATCCTGTCTGAGGGGACATTGAGGATGTTGAATACATGCCCCACACTCCATAGCGGGCTGAGCCGTTGTCGAGACAGGTTCGGCTGTTGACTTCGCACCTGATTTGGACTTGGCCGTTTGCTGATGGATTGAACCCTGCTTCCCGGCGCTGACATAATGCAGTAGTACATCCGTAGCTGAAACCCGTATTGAGCGTGATGGTTACCGATGTATGAAACGGGCGGTATACCTTGACTACAACGCTACGACACCCGTTGATAACCGTGTGCTTGAGCGCATGCTTCCCTACTTTTCCCGGCGGTTTGGCAACGCATCCAGTAATCATGTTTTTGGATGGGCAGCGGACCAGGCGGTGGAGCTGGCACGAGAGCAGACAGCAGAAGCGCTGGATACCCATCCAGCGGACATCATCTTCACAAGCGGGGCAACGGAGAGTATCAACACAGCGGTCCAAGGCTTGGCGTGTGCCTGTCACAGCAGGGGCCGTCATGCAGTCACCGTAAAGACCGAGCATCCTGCCGTCCGGGAAGCGTTCCACAGTATAGAGCGACAGGGGTATGACGTAACGTTCCTGGATGTGGATGAGCAGGGTCTTCTTATGCCGGACCGCTTGGATGCTGCCATGACGGATGAGACTACGTTAGTAGCGGTCATGTGGGCGAACAATGAAACTGGAGTCATTCATCCGGTGCGTGAACTTGCTGCATTGGCAAAGCAGCGTGGTGCCGTGTTCATGACAGATGCGACGCAGGCCGTTGGTAAAGTGTCAATGAAGGAATCGGGAGCTGATGTTCTGGTGTGTTCTGCGCACAAGGTGTACGGCCCCAAGGGCGTGGGCGTTCTTTCGGCGAGTGCAAGGCTTTGTATTCCGCGATTTCTGGAGGGGGGAAGCCAGCAGCGGGGCAGGCGCGCCGGAACGCTGAACGTGCCGGGGATCGTAGGTATGGGGGCGGCTCTTGAGCTGGCGACCCAGGAACGGGAGCAGGATGCAGCCCGACTAGTCAGGATGCGTGACAGCCTTGAGGCCTCTGTTTTGGCACGCGTACCGTTTGCCCATGTCAACGGACTGGGAGCACCGCGCCTGCCACAGACCAGTAGTATTACGTTCCTGGGTGTGAGCCCTGATCGCCTGCAAATGTCGCTGCGATCCGTGGCTGTCAGTGCGGGAAGTGCCTGCTCGGCAGCGTCTTCTGCTCCCAGTCAGGTGCTGCGTGCCATGGGGCTAAGTGAACAACAAGCAAGACAGACGCTGCGGATCAGTTTGGGGCGCCCGACTACCGAGGAGGAAGCAGGCTTTGCCGCGGACGCACTGGTTAAGGCCGCCCTCGGAGAGCGAACCAAAGCAAAGAACTGATGGCGATTATCAATCGGGTTGCGCAGAGTGAAATAATGGTGTACGACCTCGCAAAGCTCTGGGACGGAGAGGAGGTTGTGGAACTTGATATCGCGGCGTTTCTCGTGGAGGGGATCGTGCTCCGCGAGTCGGTATTCAGGGCGCGCGTCAAGGAGTATGACTGGACTGTGTTTGCTGACAAACACGTTGCCGTGCATTGCTCTACGGATGCCATTGTACCTACATGGTCGTATCTTCTCGTAGCGGCGCACCTTGCCTCATCTCGCTCGGTAGCATTGGGTCGCGCAGCCGAATTGGTTCGTGACCATTATGCTCGCGCGCTGGAAAAGGAGGATTGGACGCCGTTCCAGGATCGTATAGTCGTGGTTAAGGGGTGCGGTTCGGCGATTGTGCCGACAAGTGCCTATGTACATGCGATGACCGCGCTCCTAGGCGTAGCCCGCAAGCTGATGTACGGCGAGCCGTGCTCGTCAGTCCCCCTTTGGCGCAAGCGTAACGTTTCCGCCCGCTGATGCGGATTGACCTTGCAGGGCAAACTGCCCTTGTAACCGGGGCCAGCCGGGGAATTGGGCGGGCTCTGGCAGCCGGGTTATCCGGCGCAGGTGCGAATGTAGCAGTGCACTACTGCAAGAACAAAGCCTGCGCAAAGAATCTTGTCTCGGACCTCGGAAGGGCAGCGCACATTTTTGGCGCAGACTTGTCTCATGTGGGTGCATGCGAACGGCTTATAAAGACGGTGATCGCCCATTATGGTCGGTTAGATGTATTGGTCTGCAACGCTGGCGTTGCACGCCTTATACCTATGACTGCATCCACCGAGGAGTGGAGTGGCGCGTGGGCGGAAACCATGGCGGTGAACCTAAGAGCCACGGAGCTACTTAATCGATTGGCTATCCTCCACTTTGAGGAGCGTGGTGGGGGGCGCATCATAAACATTGCCTCGCGTGCTGCCTTCCGAGGGGATACGCCAGAGTACATGACCTATGCGGCTTCCAAGGGCGGAGTGGTTGCGCTTACGCGCAGTATTGCGCGTGGGTACGGCAAGCGTGGCATTTGCGCTTTTGTATTGGCACCGGGATTCGTGCGTACGGACATGGCCCGCGAGTCAATGGATCGGTATGGTGAAGCCCATATTCTGGGCGATATTGCCTTGGACACACTCACGGAGCCAGCGGATCTGGCGCCTTTGGTATGTCTCCTGGCCAGTGGTCTGGCCGACCATGCCACCGGCTCAACCATTGATGTCAATGCCGGCAGCTATATGCACTAGCCTCGATGTCACGGATTGTCGGATATCCAGGGCGGAGGTTTTCCAGGGTTTGCGCAGCGTATCGCATGTAGGTTTCTGGTTCACGGGCTGGCGCGGACCGGGGCGCTTCGTCAGATGGCTGTAGTTTGCACGGTGGCATGCGCATTTTCCACCACGCGCCCAAACCGACGTTTTCGCTTGCGAAACGCATGGAGCGCAGCACGCAGTTCCATTTCCCCGAAATCAGGCCAGCGACACTGCGTAAAGTACAGTTCCGCGTAGGCACACTCCCAAAGAAGGAAGTCGCTCAGCCGCTGCTCACCCCCGGTACGGATCAGCAGGTCAACATCGGATATAGGAGTTCGCGAATGGTACGCTTGGCCCAATGCTGCCGCCAGGGCTTCTCGGCCGCCATTGCCGTTAACAAGCGATGCCGCCCGTGACAGTGCGTCGCGAGAGGAGTAGTCCATAGCGAGGCGCACATGCATTGCCGTGCAGGTTTCCGTAAGCAGTTCGGCTGCATCAATTGCGTTCAGCACTTCTCGCGGCAACCGGTCACGGCGTCCGATTACGCTCATGCGTATTCCTTCTCTCACGCACCGGTCCGCCTCAACAGGGAGGCGCTTGGTGATGATTTGCATTATTGCTCGGACCTCGTTTTCCGGGCGTTGCCAGTTGTCTGAAGAAAATGCGTACAGGGTGAGGGTGCCGACATTCATACTGGCCGCTGCCTCGACGGTCCGGCGAAGTGCCTGCACGCCTGCTCGATGTCCAACCGTGCGCGGCAGGCCCTTTGCTGCGGCCCAGCGCCCATTGCCATCCATGATAATGGCCACATGCAAGTCTCTATCATCAAGGGCGAAATTGGTCATGGTCCGATTATCTCTGGGGGGTTTGTATGCCGGGCGAGCTTGATAATGCGCTCCATCTGATGCAGGTAGTCCGTAAGTGCCTTGCGGCCACGCTCCGTGAGCCTGTACTCTGTTCGGGGGGTCCGATCGTGGAAGGACTTGTGACACTCTATGTAGCCGGCATTTTCCAGCTTGCGGGCATGTACACTGAGATTCCCGTCACTCGAAGCAAGGAGTTGTTTCAGGAAGGTGAAGCTCAGATTTTCGCCGGCGGCTAGTGCACTTACGATTCCCAGACGGATCCGTGAGTGGATGATCGGGTTTAGCTGCGCTTGCAGAGCGGCTTCAGCCCGGTGTTTCAGGGCTGCATTAACCGCCATGCTTCCTCGCTATGATAACGCCGAAGAGGATATGCAGCCCTCCGAATCCCGTAGCCAGCAGCAGGTTATTCCATGGCTCTGACGCAAGCACAGCCATCGTCCCTAATGCCATGTGGCACATGCCGAGTGCAGGAATGGCCCGGACGGAGTGTGCTCCTCCCGTAACGGTTCCTGCACCGTAGATGAGTAGCCACACCTCAGGCACTATTGCTGTGCTACCCTCAACCCAGAGTGCGACGGTGAGTACCAGCGCCGCCACAAGGGGTGGAACTAGGCTGAGTATGTATTTTCTCCCTGGTCCTGACCGTAGAGAAACGCCGGAGCTTCGGGTTTTGCGCAGTAAAGTGACCAAGCCGATGCAGGCCGCAGCAGTGCCTCCAATAATCCATGTCTTCAGAAACCATCCTGGCTCCTGCTGCGCGGAAGCGAAGTACGCAGTGATCAAGGCCATCGTACCCGCTGCCACCATTCCCCAGCCCGGTACGGCCGTGAACGATCCGGACCTCGCCATCACGTCATGAATATACTTAAGGTGCTCCTCTGCCTCAGACTTGTCTGTTGCAGAATCTCGTCTCGACACGGGAGGATGATCAGGGCTCATTTACTATATACTAGTTCTCTCTCACAAAGTACTTTACAATACAAAGTACGAGTATGAGGAATCATTTGCGGTTTACAAATGTGAATTTCACTCGAAGCAATGAGGAAATGTGCTTAGTCGAAGATATCCCGACCCCGGCGATTCTAATTGACCGGCAGAGGCTGGAACGTAATCTCCGCCGCATGCAGGACCGTGCAGACCGGGAAGGTGCCGCCCTTCGACCGCACATCAAGACTCACAAGATGGTGGCATTGGCCCAGCGGCAGCAGGAGTTGGGCGCCCGCGGCCTAACGGTTGCCAAGACATCGGAGGCGGAGGTATTTGCGCGTGCGGGGTTTAATGACCTGAGAATTGCGTATACGGTAGTGGGGGAGGATAAACATCGCCGCATTGCCGCGATGGCAGATGGTGTGCGGATGGGCTTCTGCGTGGACTCTCTTGAGGCCGCCCGGCAGGCGTCGGCTGTGTATACTGCGTCAGCCGTTGCGGTAGATGTGCTTATTGAGATTGATGCAGGCTATGGTCGGTGCGGCATTCGGTGGGATGACCCCGGCTTACCGGCCTTCGCACGGCAGGTAGCTTCGCTGCCCGGTCTTCACCTGGTGGGGATACTGACCCATGAAGGGAACTCCTATCCTGCTTCTGGTGGGGTTGAGGAACGACGCGCGGCCATCTACAGTGCCATGGTCACGGCGCGGGATCGCATGCTGTTAGTTGCGATTCTTCTTTCCGCGGCGGGCATTAGGGGAGTACATCCGGATCACTTTGAAATTAGTGTCGGGTCCACACCGTCAATGGGAGTGTTTGAGAACCGGAACATGGAGGGATTCAGGATAACCGAGATGCGCCCCGGCAATTATGTCTTCCACGACATGATGCAGTCGTCTGCCGGTACCTGCGAGCTAGACGATTGCGCGTTGACCGTGCTTGCTACCGTTGTAAGCCGCCGGCGCGATGCGGCAGGAACGGAGCGGTTGTTTCTGGACGCAGGGCGCAAGGTATTTACCTCGGACCTCGCTCCACTATATCCGGGCTATGGATGCCTACTCTACAACGCGGCGCGTATGGTGTCCCATCCGCATGTGCGGCTTACAGGACTTTCCGAGGAGCATGGATGGTGCAGGGTTCTGGGGGGAGCGACATTCGGGATAGGCGATAAGGTGCGCATAGTTCCGAACCATGCCTGTGTGGTCGTAAATACGCAGAAGGAGGCTTGGATAGTCAGCGATGGCGATGTCGTCGCCATCTGGCCGGTAGATGCACAGAGCTGCGTACAGTAAGGTGCTTATCTTAGTTCAGTTTGGGGAATTATATACGTGAGTACCCTCGCGTATCAATTTCACAGGTCATAGGGGTCGGTAACCCGAACGCCTCTCGCCGTGCAGTTGTCCCAATCCCGGAGGCCAATATGTTTGCGGCAGCGTTAAGGTCCGCATTGTCGGTGTATCCACATGAGACACACTTGAATTTGCTTTGGGTCAATCTATTCGCTTTGTCCCGGCGACCGCACTTGTTGCAGTCCTGACTCGTGTAAGGGGCTGGGATCTTGAGCACTTCCCGGCATTTGTACTGCAGCATCCCGTCTAACTGCCCCCATCCGGTGGCATTAATGCTACGGTTCAGCCCTGCCTTCTGGGCGGCGTTCTTGCCTGGATTGTCAACAATCCCTTTGGCGGATGAAGTCATCGCCACGACATTAAGATCTTCCAGCACAACCGTAGAAGAGCGGTTCGCGATCCTCCGGCTTGCTTGGTGATTGGTATTCCTGCGGGTCATCGCAATCGCTCGGTGAGCTTTCTGGAGTCGCTTCTTAGTGCGATATCTGCGGTTGGATCCTTTCTGCTGTCGGGCTGATTTCCGTTGATACCGGTGCAGTATTGCCGTCTTACGCTTACCGTCGGGTTGCCGTATGATCTCGCGCTTGCCATCGGTGGAGACGGCGGCAACCTGTCCGCAGTTACTGTCTATCCCTGTGGCAACGCCGTTGTCTTCTATCTCAGGTGCTTCAATCCTGTAGCATATGCAGGAATACCATTTGCCCACCCGTTGTAGAATCACGGCTTTTACAGGAACCCCATCCGGATACGGGTTGCCTCCTTTACGTCGGATCCTCAGGTATCCAAGCTTGGGGATGAACAACCGTCCATCCTTGATCTTGACCGCTTCAGGAATCGTAAAAGATGGGGTACTGCGGTATTTGGCTTTGAACTTCGGTTTACCCCTACCTTGATTGAAGCAAGCCTTCCATGCGTCGGCTTGGTACTTCAGCGTGGTGCGCACCACGCTGAACGAGTACTTCTGTAGCCACTCGGTGCGATCTCGTAGCTCTTTATATCGTTTTCCAAGAGGGAAGGAGTACTTCACGGACGGAGGCTTCTCTCCCGACTCCTTTGCCCGTTTGTATTCCTGGATGCACTGCGCCAGTATGGCGTTCCACACGAACCTGCAAGCACCAGCAATCCAGGCTAGTTTCTTTCCCTTGCTCTTGCTCCCCGGAGGCAGCCGGTATTCAATTGTTCTATAGACAGAACAAACGCGGGCAGAATTGTTACAACCCTTTGCGGGCATGGCATCAAGTGCAGTTGATGTTATGGTAAGCAATGGGATGGAATGGCATTCCGTCCCATTGTGTCCATACCCCTTTCAAGCCAAAGGTTCATAGTCGGGGGTACTCAGGTATATAAATCCCTCAGTTTGCGAGGATTCAGCTGTGGATGCAGTAATGAAGGTAGCCCCGGGAGTGGGGCATATTGAGCTTAGAGATATACCAGTACCGAAGCCTGGTGTCGGCCAGGTGTTATTGAAAGTTCACGCCGCCGGGATTTGCGGGACTGATATCCATATCTACCTGGACGAGTTCGCTTCGCGCCCCCCGGTCGTGCTGGGGCATGAGGTTTCTGGAGAGGTGATGGAGATTGGAGCAAGCGTTGATGGTGTGGAATTAGGTGATCGTGTAACGACCGAGACCTATTATTCCACATGTGGCAGGTGCAGATACTGCCGTGGAGGCCATGTCAATTTGTGTATGAGACGCCGGTCTATCGGGTCAGCAGTGAATGGTGGCTTCGCAGAGTTTCTTGTTGTACCCGCAACGAATTTGCACCTGCTTCCCGAGGCTATTTCGTACAAGGAGGGCGCATTGACGGAGCCGCTGGCCTGTGTTATTCAGGGTGTCCACTTATGCGCTCCTACTGTACGGTCGGGAGATACCGCGGTAATTGCCGGTCCGGGGGCAATAGGGTTGATCACACTGCAGCTGCTGGTTGCCGCTGGCGCCCATGTTATTGTGCTTGGGACGGAGGAAGACCGTAAGCGTCTGGCACTTGCGGAGCAGTTGGGTGCCAGCCATGTTGTGAATGTGTCCACTATAGACCCTTTACCTCTGGTTATGGATCTTACAGAGCAGGGATTGGGTGCTGATGTCGTTTACGAGTGTTCCGGGGCGGGCGCTGCTGCTCAGCAGCTGTTGAAGCTTGTGCGTCGGCGCGGCCGCTACGTTCAGGTAGGACTGTTTGGAAAGCCCATTGCATGGGATCTGGACCAAGTATGCTACAAGGAACTTCTCGTTACGGGTAGCAACGCTAGCACACCGGAGTCGTGGCTGCGGGCCATCCGCCTGCTTGCGGATGGTACGGTAGATGTCGGTTCCTTAATTACGCATACCTTTCCGTTGGGTGCGTGGTCCGACGCGTTTGCCACCTTCGGGCGGAAGTCGGGTGTCAAGGCAGTTTTCCGTCCGCAAATATAGCGATCGCAGCGCCCGTTATTCCCTGAGGGTTGGCCGTACCGGGGGCAGTCGATATTTTCCGTCGCCTGTCCGATCGCCCGCGCCGCGATGGCCTGCGGTCTTTGCTTAGGGAATTATATACGTGAGTGACCGACTGTACACAGTGAGGCACTAGTATCAATTTCACGGGTCATATCTGCGCTTGGTGCGTGTTGGAATCTCCCGATTTCCCCTCACGCGCCGGCCTTCGCTCCCGCTGCTCCGCCGGGGCATCGTCCCCTTTGTTCGCAGCATTCATCGCTACTATGCCGACGTCTGACTTCTTCATACCGTGCATCTCCGGCTTCGGTGTTGCCACCTTCCCTTCGCGGCCCTGCACGACTGCAGGACAGTATGAAGACCTCCCAGATCCCGACAAGGTATGTGCCTGCGTATCTGGGGTCTTGGACACCGTGGGTCCGTCCATCCTCTCACCATAACGATGATGGACGTGTTGCCTTCGACCGGCATGAAAGCCTCGGCAACCCAGACAATGAGTCTTTCGGTGCTCAATGTCCCAATCCACAGGCGCCGCTGCCGACGCTTCACGCCCATCCTCACGGATGACCGCGCACGGCTCGCGGAGATATGTGTTTGGTTAAACTTCATAACACGGGACTTTCACCCGCTATACCTTGCCAGTTAGCCTGGCGCACCATTCCGAAGCTCTTTGTTACCCCTGTCACCGCACGAGAGTAATCCCGCTGACTGATCCCAAGCATAACGCTTGTTAAAAGCTTTTCCTGATCTCGCTCACTCGGCCGGCGGTACCGACGGTACATCTCCAACGGTTGCTCCTTATTGTTTTTACATCTCGCACGCGCGGTACCTGGATACGCACCTTTTCTCCACCCAGGTACACCGAACCCGGATTGCTGCCGTGTCTCCTGTAGCAAGTGTCTTCCTGCTTGAGGCGCTCGTAAGGCCTACCGCACAGCTCCTCGACCTCGTCATCCAATAGCGTCTCGAAAAACTTGCTACTGAGTTCCTTGTATTCGTCTTTATAGCAGAGTGAGACATCCATATCCTTGGTGAATCCGCCCTCGCTTAATTCCATAAACTGCTCGCGCAGGGCCGCATACGGAGTGGATTGGCTTGTATTGATCATGACTGCTTCCATAATGACAAAGGGGTTTTGAGTGAGGAATAGAGAATGCTCCCACCAAAGGTATGGATGGGCTTATCGGGGGCTGTAGGGGTGGCATCAAACATCGCAGCGTGCAGGATTGATGCCACCCAGAGGGGTATTGTGCCAGCGCTCTTGTTGCGGCGTAATCGGGCAAAACGGGCGATTCGCGCCCAAAATGGGCCCAAAAGGCCTGTTTTTGGCGCTCAGGAGGTATCCGTACGGTGAAGTACATGGTAAAGCGGGCTTAGCATTGGTCTGCGTAGTCCGCTTGTAGAGCTTAGTGCAAGGTGATTATACGCCGGGTTTGGTGTGCCGACTTGGGAATTTCGGAGTGGTGTGCAGCTTATCGTCTTGGCGCCTGAATGCAGGCAGCAATCAGCGTCTTTGGGGACAAAAAACATGGGTTTTGGGGAGAAGAACCGGAACATTGTGGCGGACGCACATGTACACGAACTATGCGGCCCAAGGTATCTTTCTCCCCCTCTTCTCCTGCCGGTGAAGCCCTTTTTCAGAGGCTAAGAAACCAAGAGGCTGAGAACAAGGATCTGCGAAAGCAGGTCCGTCGCTTGGAGAAAAAAGCCGATCGTCTATCCAAGAACATCGCGGATATGGCTGCGAAGATTAGCCATCTGGAAGACAGGTTGGAACAAGCGCATCGCCTACTCTCTGGCAAAAAGAGTGAGCGTTACACGCCGGCGGACAATGCGCAGCAAGGCCAGTTGTCTGGAGAGGAACCAGAAGCTGTTGAGCCCGAGGAGGAGGAGTATGTCCCGGTAAAGCGCAAGCGGCGTGGGAAGAACAAGCCGGTGCGTGGGCCGATTCCGGACCATCTGCCCAGAGAGGTGATCCGCCTTGAGCCGGAGGGCAGCACCGCGGGTATGAAGTACATCGGCGAGGAAGTAACGGAGTACCTGGAATATGTGCCGGGTTTCACGAGGGTAGTACGGATTGTGCGGCCGAAGTACGTTGTCTGCAAGGAGCCTCGCAAGGGGGTGGTCATAGCGCCGTTGCCGAAGCGTGTCATACCGAAGGGGAAGGCGGGTCCGGGGTTGTTGGCGTATTTGGCGGTAGCCAAATATGTGGATCATATGCCGCTATACCGGCTGCGGAAGAAGTTTCAGCGCCATGGCGTGAAGCTATCGGCTGCTACAATGGGGGATTGGATTGCGAAGGTAGCGACGTATCTGGGTCCGTTAGGAGATGCGTTGCGTAAGGAGGTGCTTCGTAGCGGGTATCTGCAGGTGGATGAGACAACGTTCCCGGTGCAAAAGCCGAAGAAGGAAGGGAAGGAGAAGAAAGGGAAGAAAAACGAAGGAAAGACGCATCGCGGCTATCTTTGGGTATACCTGGCACCGCGGGCGAAGGTGGTGATGATGGATTACAGCCCGAGTCGTGCGCGCGCTGGACCGTGGGAATTCTTGCGCGGATATAGAGGGGCGATGCAAACCGACGGGTATGTGGTGTACGATGCGTTTGGTACGCGGGGCGGGATAACGCTGTTTGGATGTATGGCGCATGCGCGTCGCAAGGTTTATGACTGCAGGAAAAAGGAGCCCAAGAAGGTGCGCCATGTAATGGAGGAAATCCGGCAGTTGTATGCGATAGAGCGTGGGTTGCGTAAGGAGGGAGCTGGTCCGGCTCGGCGTGTGGAGGTACGACAGGAGGAGGCACGGCCGGTACTGGAAAAGTTGAAGCCATGGCTTGAGGAGAGTCGTGAGCACCGGCCGAGTGCGGGATGGGATGAAGCCGTGGGGTACATGCTCAACAGGTGGGAGAAGCTGGTTTGTTACCTGGAAGACGGCAAGGTTGAGATTGATAACAATCTGGTCGAGAACCAGATGCGGGCGATTGCGCTTGGTCGAAAAAACCATCTGTTTGCGGGATCGCATGCGGCAGCGCAGCGGTCCGCAGTACTGTACTCTCTTTTTGCCACATGCAAGTTGCAATCGACAAACCCGATTGAATGGCTTACCGACGTACTACGCCGTCTTCCGACACATCCTGCCGACCGCATGGCTGAACTCTTGCCCCATCATTGGAAAGCTAGTCGGGACTTGCAGCAAGCTACCGTCAAGAAAGCGGCATAGGAGCCCCTAAACAGGCGCGCCCGGGTCATCCGATAGATCCGTGTACGGGTCTGCGAATACGCTGTCAGGTACTTGACTCCTGCACACCCAACCGACGCTAGCCTATAAACCTTCGAACCGCGCTCTAACTTACTCTAATTGAGAGAGTAAATACCCTCGGTTATAATGTACTTCACCGGACGGATACCTCAGGAGGCCGCTCTGAGGCTCCAAACGCGACTTTCTTCGCATAATCATACGTCTAGGGGCTCTCTGCGCAAATTCTGACGGGCAACTCGCCCCTTTTCTCATGGTTTGGGAGCATAGAGGCGTGATACCCGGGGTTCTGTGCCAGGAAGAGGCAACATTGAGGCCGCGCGTCCCTGGCTGGGTGCTCCATCCTGTCATTGCGACACGGAAGCAACCTCCTCACCAAGCAACTCCGACCGCATAGGCACCAGATGTGTCGCATGTGCCAGTCGTCGCATCCGGGACTCCTTGGCTAACAGCATGAGCGCATATTGACCGCGACGCTGCTCCGGGGGTAGCCACTTGCGAAGGTCACGCATCTGTTGGAACAGCTGACTTGCCGTGTGTACCAAACAGCGCGTGCTCCTGAGACTCGAACACAGCAGCTCGTACATGCCCGTTTGATGCAGTGTCAGCGTCTGCTCCAGGTCCTGTAGCAGCCACTGGGCCGCAGACCGATTGAGCAACTCCAACTCCGCGTGGATCCGCATCAGGGCAGCGTGGGCTTCGTCACGATCCGGCAACTGGAATGCCCGCGTGATGGCGCCCCGTACGCGCCGCTGCGGCTTCTCGGCAAGGTAGCTGACTACCCGCTCCCGCTTGGCCATCTGACAGTGCTGGTGACACAAGTGAGAACCCAGCGCCTCTTCCAGTACCCGCGTCAGCCAGGACTGCCCGCGTGTAATGCACAAAAGACCCCGGTCCGCACACAGGCCGCGCTTGCGCAAGCCCTGCAGTAGTTGCCGTATGGCGGCATCGTGCTGCAGTGTG
Source organism: Rhodothermales bacterium (assembly GCA_963663495.1). Taxonomy (GTDB): domain Bacteria; phylum Bacteroidota; class Rhodothermia; order Rhodothermales; family Bin80. The sequence goes on along the minus strand of OY760427.1, from coordinate 4,864,309 downwards.
GCCTCTATACATCCCAGCATGTGCCGATACCCGCCTGCGGTCACCCCCATACAGAGCACCAGAGAGCGTCCCCACACCGGTACGGCATCCATCCACAGGGCTACATAGTCCTCTCCTTCCAGAGAGCGCTCGTCAAAGACCTCACGCGCCTGATTGCGCACCTCTCGCTGGTAGGCATCCTCCACAGGATCGCCTATCCAACCCGAATTTGTCTCCAGCAAGCTCCCTTCCGGTTGCCTACTGGTGGCTGCCTGCGGTTGCTTGTCCGCATCCGCGGGCGGATCTGGTTGTACGTCCGACTCCAGGCTACAAGTCAGGTGTTGTACGAGCTCGCTGAAGTGCAGAAGGAGGTAGTATCGTAGTTGTCTTCCAGACGGTCCAGACGGTCCAGCCTCGCGCAGCCCTTGTTCTAGGTGCGCAAGATCTGCTGATAAATCCATGCGTGAAAATGGATGGTGAAAGGGGACGAAATCCCCCAAATCAACCCCAACCCAATTTTCGAAATACCACTACGAATTCAACCACGCCGCCTAGCCGAGTCGACTACAATTAAAGGATGTACAGGAGGTGCCGCGGACTAGTATATACAACCGCGATAGCCGAGGAAATAGATGCCTTGCAGGATACCGATATCAAAGGAGCCTAATTCCAAGCAATAGTATCGGTTTGGCAATGAAGAGACCTTGGCCCCGCGACCTGCCAAAGTAGACCAGTACTATTCTCTAAGACAAGCGATTCGGCATACGGCAGAGATGCTTAACTTTGGGAATTATATACATGACCTAACTTCGCCATTTCGTAGTGCTACTAACCTACGGAATTCTCCCGTGGCCATATTTGGACCGTTTTTTTCAGGAGCAATGGATGGTGAGATTTACCGGATCGGTTGAAGTTGGTTTAGGGTGGTTTGAATCCCTGATTACCTGGTGTTTTGCCGCCTGTTTCGCTGCGATCTATCTCGGATCGTTTCCATCGGACGTAGCTCTGGTGGCTCCATCTGGAGTACGCTATCTCAACCGTTGTGAAGGGACCATACGTCATGAGTCTGGAGGCTTCTGGCTCACCGGTGCACTCGCTTCCTCCACATGCTCGGTCACGGTGCGGGTCGCATCCGGATCATACACGTATCCCAGTACCGCAAAGAACTGTACCATACTCGGAGGCAGATCCTGATCCACCTCCGTGATCAGGTACCGATATTGGTTCTTAACCATCTTGGTCGTAATCCGACGAATCCTGTTCAACTTGTCTCGGATCGTCGCCCAACTATCATGAATCCCGTGTTCCTTGAGTCTGGTGCGAACCAGATGGGCAGCATGATAAGCCAGTACCGTGATGAACAGATGCCCTTCAATGCGGTCATCTCTGCTGTGGTAGATGGGCCGTAGACCGAGGTCCGATTTCATGACTCTGAATGTGCGCTCAATCTCTGTAAGTCGCCAGTAGGTTCGTGCAACCTTTTCCACCGACCATCCGGTATGACTGGTCCGAAGCACATACCCTCCGCTGGCCTGGGTGCGACGCGCATGCGAAGCACGCCGGGCTACCGTAACGGATTCTGCATGCTTGGTGCCCTCCTTTTTGCTGACCTCTACCTCATACAGGTGTGAGACCTTCTTGTACTTTTCCTTCAGACGACCAACCTTTATCGTGACCTTTTCATAGTTCTTCAAGTACCCGGGTTTCGAGAGTCCCTCATGTAGTGTAGTGAGCGCCTTCACAAACTTCTTGCATTGGGTTTCAAGGATCTGATCCTCCTTCGCCTGCTTAGCCTCACTGTGCACAAACACGCGTAGTTCCGCATTATCTTCAACGTCTTTTTCGTCTTCAACATCTTCAACATCTTTTTCCTTTTTGGTGATCTTCCAGGCTTTGATCTTGACTCCCCCGGCGGTCGTAAACTGTTGATCCGGCTTGTTTTCGGGGACTGGAGGGGCTTTGGAACGCTCCACGGTGATCCAGTTCAGTCCCTGTTCTTTCAGGTACTGCAGATTCTGCTCCGTCGCAATGCCGGAGTCCATAATCACTGTGGGCGTAGCGCCGTTTAGTTTCTCAAGCGCCTCTTTGAGCGTTGCCGGTTCCCCTGCATTGCCCGGCAGGATCTGCACATTGCGGGGGAACCCCGAACCATCCAGGGTGAGCGCCAGCGTAACCAATGGACAATCACTGCGCTTCTGCTTGCTGCGCCCATGCGACAACAACTTCCCTTTCTTCTTGCCGTGGTAATAGGTATTGGTTAAATCATAAAAGACGATCGTTTCTTCAAACTGCAATACCGCTTTGGTAATGCCAAAGAGTTTCTCCAGGATCTGATCCATATGCTTATGGATCAGATCCGTGCAACGATAGAGGGTGTTGAGACTCGGGGGTTCCAAATCCAGAAGCTGCAGAACACTGGAGGTTTTACACAGCCATTTATGCGTTTCTCGTTCACTGCCCGGGTGGAGCATACGTCCGACGATCAGCGCACAGCAGAGCTTGACGTGTTTCTCGCAGAAGTTGAGCGAACGTAGCAGTACAGCCAGTCCGAGCTGTTCCAATGTCTGAAGGATCAGTCGTTCTCCGCCGACGGTCCGGGAATCGGGATGGGTTGTTTTCTCTGGATCAATGAGGTGTTGCTGATGGGATGTGCGATGGATGTCGTAGCCCTTGCTTTCGAGATGTGCAACGATGTCGTCTACCGCATTGAGAAAGGCTTCATCATTCTGGAAAGGGAGGATAGCTTTCCCTTTGAGTCGGGCAGTAACGCAATGGGTCAGTTCCCCCCACAGACTGCGGGGGATGTTGAAGTTCGGGCCGAGATTAAGGAGGGTACGGTGTTTGGAGGTACCGTCTTTGCGATAGGATTCGATGAGGGCAAAGCTGTTGCATTTCTTACCGTCTTTACGTTTGTAGGGTCGGTTTCGGATAAACATGATCGGGGTGTGGAATAGGTACAGGGTAAGGTACCGGGGTGGTTGGGGGGAGGTTCCCGTTCACACCTCTATGGCACTACATTACCTTTTCCGAAAAAGTCGGCTAAAAAAGGTCGAAAAACGCCGAATTTAGCCGAAATAGCCCTATTAGGAGGGAAAAACGGGAGAATTGGAGACGGAACTCAGCGTTTTCCCCTGACTGGATGGCGAAGTTAGGATGAGTACCCATTATGCGGCCCTCCGCGTATCAATTTCACGGATCATAGGGGTTCCTAACGGAAACGCCCCTCCTCGTGCAGTAGCTCCAATCCCGGAGGCCAATATGTTTGCGGACGCGTTGAAGTCCGCATTAACGTCATGACCACAGGCCATGCATTTGAACTTGGATTGTGTCTTTCGATTATCCTTTTCCGTATGACCGCAGACCGCGCACCGCTGGCTCGTTTAAGCCGCAGGCACCTTGACCACTTCCCGGCACTTGTACTGCAGCATCTGCTCAAATTGCGCCCAGCCCGTACCCAATATCTCGCGGTTGAGCCCGGCCTTCTGCTTCACGTTCTTGCCTGGCTTGTCTACCGTGCCCTTGGCGCTGCGCGTCATCTTCGCGGTCTTCAACTCTTCGATATAGACGGTAGACGCCTTTGCCGCCATCGTCTTGCTAGCACGGTGATTCGCGTTCTTCCGCGCATTAGCAATACGCCGAGACCACTTGCCTACCTTCTTCTTTGTCCGCGCTCTGCGGCCCGATCCTTTCTGCTGACGCGCCAGCTTGCACTTGTACCGCTTTAGCTTTATCTCCCTACGTTTCTGCAACTCCTTGTTGTGCTTCGTCTCTGTATGCCGCAGGAAGCCCTGCTCCCCCGCCGAGGTCGTATAGGCGTATTGTCCGCAATTGCGGTCTATCCCCGCAGAAACACCGTTGTCTGGCTGTTCTGGCAACGTGACCTGGTAGCATAGGACCGCGTACCACTTGCCTCCTTTCCGCTTTACCACTGCCTTTACAGGCTCGGCATCAGGGATAGGGGTTCCCACCACGTCTGCGTAGCTGCAGGTATCCCACCTTAGGGATGCGCAGCTTGCCGTTCTTAATCTTCACGGCATCGGGAATGGTGAACGAAGCATTGCTGTGATACTTCGCCTTGAAGTTAGGCTCACCCCTCTCGGGCCCCTTCTTGGGAGATTATATGGAATACTTGAAACATTACGATATGACAGTACGAACAAAAGATATCAGTCGCCTGCTAGGCATCAATTCTCCGTGGGGGGCGCATGACGATTTTGCACAAGACGCGGGAAGTCCAGATTCAAACGATCCGCAAAGAGGGCGAATCAATGATGTTTCCCGAGTGCGATACCGTATGTCCGGGCTATGACCAGCGTCGTCGGCAGTGGCGACACCTGGATGTGGGGGAAGGTTTCAACTAATTTTGAAACCTTCTCCCATCAGCCTCTTGCAGAATCATTTATAGGCGAATACACAGGAAAGTTGACAAGCTTCTGGAATAATAATTGATAGGCGTTGTATACGTGAATATCAGGTATTTCTCATCAGGCAAACGACGATGCGGATAGCGTGGAACGAGATTAAACGCCGTGCGGGTGAGTTCACGAAGCGGTGGGCGGATGAAACCTACGAGAAAGGAGCAACCCAAACTTTTTATAACGAGTTTTTCGGGGTATTCGGGGTTGACCGAAAGCGTGTAGCACTCTATGAGCATCACGTAAATCTTCTGGGCGACCGCTCCGGTTTCGTTGATTTATTGTGGAAAGGCGTCCTTCTGGTTGAGCAGAAAAGTAGAGGGCGTGATCTGGTAAAAGCTTGGGATCAAGCCGTTCGGTATGCCGAAGCGCTTGATGACACCGACATGCCTCGCTACATCCTGGTATCCGACTTCCAGACATTCCACCTGACCGATCTCGACACACGAGAAGAGTGGGAATTCTCGCTATCTGATTTTCCCAAGCACGTGTACGATTTCGGTTTTATTATTGGCTCACTGAAGCGGGTATTTCGGGATCAAGACCCCGCTAATATCAAGGCTGCAGAATTGGTGGGGCATTTGCATGATATGCTTCTTGAAGAAGCGGGGTATACGGGACACGATCTCGAGCAGCTGCTCGTACGAATTATATTCTGTCTGTTCGCTGATGATACTGGGATATTCGAACCACGAGATATTTTTCTTAACTATCTCGAAGAGCGTACGGCAAAGGATGGATCTGACCTCGGTGCAAGACTACTGCATTTATTCAGTATCCTGAACAAACCTGTATCGGAGCGGAGCAATACACTTGATGAAGACCTAAAGCAATTCCCGTACATCAATGGAGCACTGTTTGAGGGGCGATTGGAGTTCCCCGAATTCACGGCACCGATGCGGGATGCGCTCTTGGATGCCTGCAAGTTCGACTGGTCGGATATATCCCCCGCGATTTTCGGATCGCTGTTCCAGTCTGTTATGGATACGGCCGAACGCCGCAAACAGGGTGCACACTATACGACCGAGAAGAACATCCTCAAGGTGATCGAACCTCTATTCATGGATGATCTTCGGGAGGAGTTTGACCACATAAAGATATTGAAGCGGGGACGCCTCACGCGTCTGCGGAAATTCCAACAGAAACTCGGAACGCTACGCTTTTTTGACCCCGCATGTGGGTGTGGAAACTTTCTGGTTATTGCCTATCGAGAGTTGCGATTGCTCGAACTAGAAGTACTAAAATCAATTCATGAATCTGATGATGTGCTAGCGGGGAGGCAGCAGGACCTAGCTGCTGAGATGCTATCGGTGGTGGACGTAGATCAGTTTTACGGGATTGAGTTGAGCGAATTTCCGGTACGCATTGCTGAGACGGCATTGTGGATGATGGATCACATCATGAATAATCTTCTCAGCCTGGAGTTCGGGGAGATCTACACACGTATCCCCCTTCAGAAATCGCCCGCGATTGTGCACGGAGACGCACTGGAGATGGACTGGGAGGGTGTGCTACTATCCAAGGACTGCTCGTACGTGTTTGGCAATCCCCCATTCTTAGGATGGCGCTATCGCGATAGCAAGCAGAGCGCACAAGTTCGGAGGATTGCGAAAAAGGGCCAAGGAGTAGGAAGATTGGACTATGTTTCTGGATGGTTTATCAAGTCGGGAGAGTATATCAGCGTTGGTAGAGGACGCATAGGATTTGTGGCGACAAATTCTATCACGCAGGGAGAACAGGTAGGTGTGCTCTGGCCGATCCTGTCCGAGCGTTGTAACCTAGAGATTGCATTTGCTCACCGCACGTTTCCCTGGGGGTCAGACGCACGTGGAAAGGCACACGTACATGTGGTCATCATTGGGCTTGATCTCAAAGAGCGTGCTCGAACCAAGAAGCGCCTATTCACCTACCCTGATATAAACGGAAATCCGCTTGAGAGTCAGCACCCAGTACTCTCACCCTACCTTTTTGATGCTAGTGGAATACAGAACCCATACGTCACTGTACGACGGACTGCTGTCCCGACCAACGGGTTGAAAAAGTTGATTGACGGATCCAAAATAGTTGATGGGGGGCACTACACATTTAGCAAGGCAGAGAAGGAAAGGTTTCTGGAACTTGAGCCTGCGGCGACGGAGTTTCTGTATCCGTTTGTATCCGCTCGGGATTTCTTACAGGGTAAGCAACGCTGGATTCTATCCCTAGAAGCTGTACCCCCAAATGTATTGGCACAGCTACCGCATGTTCGAGAACGTATAAATGCCGTGCGTACTTACCGTGAATCTCGCAAGAGCAAAGCCACAAGAAAATTTTCTAAAACTCCCAGATTGTACTACGACAGCGTGATCCCGGATAAACGCTTTTTAGCAATTCCGGTAGTTAGCTCCGAGCGGAGAGAGTACATCCCCATCGGTTGGCTGGATCCACCAACAATCCCAAGTAATCAGCTAAGGGTTCTTCGTGATGCCACACACATTGATTTTGCCTTACTGACTTCTGCAATGCATATGGCATGGATGCGGACAGTAGCCGGTAGATTAAAGAGCGACTTCAGGTACTCCACTGGCGTCGTATACAATACATTTCCCGTCCCGCCCAGAACAGATTGGTCACATCTTGAACCTCTTGCACAAGCCATACTGGACGCACGTGCGAAATATCCTGAATCAACGCTGGCGGATATGTATGACCCAATCCAGATGCCACCTGAACTCTGGAAAGCCCACCAAAAACTCGACTGTGCCGTAGACCGACTGTATGATCCGAGAGGGTTCAAGTCCGAGGCTGAAAGAGTCCGTCACTTGTTCATGCGCTACGAGCAAGTGATCACCCCACTACTGGCGGAGGGGAAGAAGAAAAAGCGGAGGCGAAATTGGTAAATTGACGTTTTCGGCCATGGTTAGTTGTTTGCCATCATCTCATAACAATCTACCAATCGCTGCTTTCAAGTATTCCATATAATTCCCCCTTCTTGTCTAGTCACTTAATGTGTGCTGACCACGTGTCCGCCTGATACTTGAGCACATGCCGCACAATCGCATACGAGTATTCCGGCAGCCATTCGGTCTCACGCCTTAGCTTCGCAAAACGCTTGCCCAATGAGAAAAAGGACTTGGAAGCGTACTGGTCTCCCTTCCCCCGTTTCTGGTCTTCATCCTTGAGGTCGCCCAGCACCTTGTTCCACACGTAGCGACACGCGCCTGCTATGCCTGATAGCTTGGCTGCATTGGACTTCGTACCCGGTAACAACCGATACTCAATGCTACGGTGTATGAACCGCTCGGTAGGGGTATCGTTCAACGCCTCTGCGGGCATGGCATCAGTCCAAATGATGTTGTGGTAAGCAGCAGGTCGGAGTGGAAGGTCGGCCTGCTGTATCCGCATCCCGACACCGTCGGTATAGGTTCCTTGGGTACCATCGTATATAATTCCCTTAACCTGCAATATTCATGATGTACCCTGTTCGGGTCTAAAAGTGCTGTTTCGGTACCTGCAGGACCGATTGTGCGTTGTTCATGCGTAGGGACGACCATGAGAGGGGCTGAAAACACCAGTTTAGGCCCTTTTCCCGACTCGATAGCGGTCACATTACCGAGATTTTGGGAAGACGTCTGTCGGGTAGACACACCTCTGCCTACCTTCTCTTTCCGCTTTCCGCGTTGGGCGCCTGCGGTGTCGAAGCGCAGGCGCAAATATGACTTAGCTAGCTCTTCATGGGAAGCGTGATCCATGTGAGTTGACAATAACGTCGCCAAAATTGCTCCCATGCAGCATCTGCGCTGGCGGCAATGTGGATAACGATGTTGCGCGCGTGTTGTACGAAGCGGGCCCCCACCTTGAGTACACGCTCGCGATAGGTGCTCAGACTTATCTGGGATTCGTCAGGCTCCCGCATAAGGCAGCGCCCCACATGCATGAGCTGATAAGTTAGAAGGTATACCTGTAGCAGGACCTCGTTCTCGGCTCGGATCTCGGCATCCTGTTCCGACTCATCCTGTTCCGACTCATCCTGTTCCGACCCATCCTGTTCCGACTCATCCTGTTCCGACTCATCCTGTTCCGACCCATCCTGTTCCGACCCATCCTGTTCCGACCCATCCTGTTCCGACCCATCCTGTTCCGACTCATCCTGTTCCGACTCATCAGGCACCCGCACTACAGGCCGGCCCTTATAGTGTGTCTTCGGACGGAGAACGGACGACAGCGCCATGGAGCAAGCCGCATTCAGCTCCCCGAAGTGCTTTTCCGCCTTTCCTCTCTTCCGGTACAGATTCACAAGCTGCTCTGCCGGATAGGCTTCTACATCCAGATCGGTGATCAGATAGAAATGCCGCGGAAAAAGCTCTCCCGGCACCGGAACAACCACGAGCACCACACGACGCTCTACGGACCAGCACTTTGCACGGTAGCGCAGTTCGTGGTAGCATTCGTCCGACGGCTGATCACCCTCCAAATGAGGCGCCGCAAGCCCGTCAATCACATCGTTTCCTTTCAGACGCATCACGTAGCCGATACGGTCGTTCTCCAGCTTATCACATAATTCGCCACTGTTGAAGCCTGCGTCCAATCGGACAATGACCTTGTCGGCCACATGTTCACGCAATGCCAGCCCAATGCGTCGAATGAAACCGTAGCAGTCCTTCACCACATTCTGCGTGCCCCCTCGCAATTCCGCCCCCAACATGTCGCCCGACTCACCGCATATGGCGATAAGGGGCAGAAAGATGGTGCGCTTGTAATATCCGTTCCACTTGCTGCCCTGCTGCTTGCCATGCGTATCTACCGGTACACCGTCCACATCAAAGACCACCTCGGGGCGGCGCTTCCCGCCACCACGCTGCAGCAGGTGCTCCATGGCGAATGTCTCTACAAAAAGGCGCAACTTCTTGAAATTCTTTTTCCCGGCCAACATGTGCACGAAGCGAGACATGGTTGGCTGGGATGCCAGGGACCTATCGTCCTGTAATGCCCTCATACCCCTTTTGGAAGAAGTGGCCACGCGCATGGCGGGGTCCCTGCGAAGCTTGTCCGCATCTGACTGACGTCCCCACCCCTGCACATGTTGCAGCAGGTACTGCCGCACTAACTCCTCAAGGCTATGCGTAATCCGAGCTTGGGACCGATTGTCCTTAAGCACGGAAGCGAGTCGGCATGCCAAGGTGCTGATCACCATGAGCAGGCGCATAGGAATGACGCCGGCATCCGATGTTAGATTATCGGTCTTGGAGCGTACAACTTTGACGGATTTATTGAACTGGCAAGCGAACAGAAGGTTGGATTTGGGATCTTGCATCGGGTGTGTTACAGGGTGAATGGGTATTGGGGTTTCTGAACGTTTGAGCGTCGCACAGGATCCCATTCAAACCGTGTATAGTCAACATATTACACCATAATATTAAACGACGATTCCCCGCCACTTAACTCCCTCATGAATAAGGGAGGCTTAACTTTCTCGGCCTTCGCGCCGCCCCCGGTCTACTGCCAAGTAAACCCAACCTGCTACTCTTTATCCGAGACCTCCCGGTCCGATTCCTAATACGCTCGCTCAAAATCTCCGCCATGACCCCGAGTCCCGTTAGGCTTCGTCCCGGACCTAACTGTCGTTGGAGGTGATGGCATCTTCAATCTTCGCGACAGAGATCCGTTTGCCGTATATCCTCTGAGGCTTTTCGCTCTCATTTTCAACATCTCCCGTATGTTTAGCCTCCGAACCATCGGCACTCTTGATGTTGTCATGGTCGTTTTCTGTGGATCGGTTTTGATCAGTTGTTTGCTCTGACGACAAGAAGGCGAAACCATTCTCGTCAAATTGGGGCCACCTAGCATGATCCCCCACAGTGTACGCAAGCGACGCCTCAAGTTCCGTAGGCGCTCGTACCTACTCAAACAATTCCTGGACTTCCCGTCTGTAAATCACAAAATCGTTGGACGGATATACATACTTGATGTGGTGTAATGCGGCTCTATCAATGTTCTGTCCAACTCTAAGTAGTGCTGTACATGACCAGCATCACAACGGCGTCTCCATCCACCATGCTCATCGTGTTGATGCCCTCCGTGGTCCCGAGCGTCGTCAGCCCCATCGAGAGGCTGAACAGCATGCCCACCCCCGGACTTGAAGGCCTCGCCCGGAACCTCGCTACCCTGCCAACTGAGCACCAGCGCAAGCAGTGCTCCACCGACCACCTCACCGCCGGCAAGCGCCAGGTAGTTGGACGCCTTCATCATGGCATCGTTGGCGAAGAAATCGGTCAGCAGCAGTCCGTAGAAGACGAACCCGAGCATGAAAAGGGCGACGCCGCCGGCGCGGGTTACGCGGATGCACTTCTTATTCACGGGGGCTCCTTCAGGGGACTCTGGAACGCGCCAGCTCGGTTTGGCAACTGGAAGTCAGTGGCATTGTTTGCCAAGAACGGGCCGAAGTGGCAGGCAAGGCTCCGTTCGTCCACCATTGGCCAAGGACTCGGTAGCAAGGTCGGGATAGCAATCCTGTTACGCTATTGATTAATAATACTCAATAGCGTAACTTATATCATGAACAACTACCAGCGCCCACACACCAAGACGCTACTCGCGCACCTCAGTGAAGAGCCGCGGTGGCTCAATATGGTCGTCGGTCCCCGCCAGACAGGGAAGACCACGATCGTGAAACAGGTTCTCGAACGAACCCATCGGCCATCCGTGTATGTCCCGGTGGATGCTCCCGCCCCAGGTACGGCGCCCACCGCTATTGGCCCCGCGACTGGTCCCACCTGGCTGACGACAGAACCCATCCCCACGCCAGTGAACCGGAGGGACGAACGATGGCTCGTGCGGGAGTGGGAGCAGGCGCGCACTGCAGCTCGCAAGTCTGAAAACGGTTTTGTCCTGGTTCTCGACGAAATCCAGAAAATCCCAAACTGGTCCGAAACAGTAAAGGGGCTATGGGATGCAGATCGGTTGGTTGGGTTGCCACTCCATGTAGTGCTTCTAGGGTCCGCTCCGCTCCTCATGCAGCGCGGGCTTACCGAGAGCCTCGCGGGACGCTTCGAAACCATTAACGTCGAGCACTGGTCTTTCGAGGAGATGGCAGCGGTATTTGACTTCGATCTCGACAGGTACATATATTTCGGTGGCTACCCTGGACCTGCCTCGTTAATTAGCGACGAGCCGAGGTGGCGCACATTCATACGCCGGGCCCTGATCGAGCCGAACATCGAGCGCGACATTCTCGCCCTGCAGCGCGTGGACAAGCCTATCCTCCTCAAACGGCTCTTCGACCTCGGATCGGAGTATTCCGGCCAGATCCTCTCCTACAACAAGATGCTGGGCCAACTCCAGGACGCCGGCAATACCACTACACTGGCCCGCTACCTCGATCTGCTGTCCATGGCCGGACTGGTCACCGGCCTTTCGAAATACGCGAGTCACCCCCACCGACGCCGGGCTTCGAGCCCGAAGCTCAATGTGCTCAACACCGCGCTCATGTCGGCCCACTCCGGCTACGCGTTCGAACAGGCACGTGCTGATCGCACCTTCTGGGGGCACCTAGTGGAGAGCACGGTAGGAGCCCACCTGATCAACACCGGGCGCCCGGAGCACCGCATCTACTACTGGCGCGACAGCCGAAGCGAGGTCGACTTTGTCCTGGAACACGGCCGCAAACTGGTCGCCTTCGAGGTGAAGAGTGGTAGACGGCGCGGCAGCATGAGTGGGATCGATGCGTTCAGGAAGAACTTTCCGGTGAAGGCGTCCCATATCGTGGGCAAGGGTGGAATCCCGATCTCGGAGTTTCTGCTCACCCCTGCTCGGGAATGGTTCGAGGGGTCATGAAGCACTTCGTCGAGCGGACATGCACAGTGGTCGTCGAATCTGCGAATGCACCCCCGCGCGAGGCAGAGTCGCACCCCCTCGAGGCTTTTCGAGATAAGCCGGCGTATGTGCTGCTGGGGCCTCCAGGAGCGGGGAAGACGGAGGCGTTCATACACGAGGCACGGTCGGAAGAGACCGAGCTCGTCACCGCACGTGATTTCTGGAAGTTGCAACCTCGATCCGAGTGGCGGGGCAAGACAATCTATATCGATGGCCTCGACGAGGTCCGTGCGGGATCGGCCGATGGGCGCACGCCGTTCGATGGGATTCGGGCAAGGTTGCAGGAGTTGGGATGCCCTCGATTCCGGCTTTCCTGCCGTGAAGCGGATTGGTTCGGCGCCAACGACAGGAAGCACCTGGGGGCCGTCGCTCCCAATGGCGAGGTGCAGGTGCTGCGGCTTGATCCGCTGTCGGATCACGGGATTCTCGAGATCCTGAAGCGGAACCATGACTTTGATGAGCCGGCAGCATTCGTCGCGAAGGCCCGAAAGCGGGGAGTGGAGGACCTCCTCCGGAATCCGCAGAACCTACGGATGCTCGTGGAGGCCGTGGCAGACGCGGACGAATGGCCACGGACGAGGGCCGAGACATTCGACATGGCCTGCCGAAAGCTGGTCTCAGAGGAAAATCCCGAGCACCAGATCGCCTGCAGCGGCACCGGCAACCCGAAGGCTCTGATGAACGGGGCTGGCGATCTCTGCGCTCTCCTGCTCCTGGCTGGCAAGGCTGGGGTAACCCTACCGGGAACCAGCCCGGACGCGAGTCACCCTAGTCTGGATCAAGTATCTCGTAGGGACCAGCGACTCTTTCGACAAGTCGTGGGCACCAATCTGTTCACTATGCCTTCGGAGGGCCGCCAAGCTCCCCAGCATCGGCAGATCGCAGAGTTCCTTGCAGCGCGCGGACTCGCGCACAAGATTGCCAATAATGGGCTTCCGACCGGACGAGTTCTCTCGCTCATGGCCGGTTTCGATGGCCGGATAATCTCCGAGTTCCGCGGTCTCGCCGGCTGGCTGGCGGCTCAGAACACGGAGGCGCGTACCCAGATCATTGAACGCGACCCTCTCGGAGTGGTTCTCTATGGCGACATTCAGCATTTCGGTCTTCACGACAAGCGTCTTCTCTTCCGTGCGTTGAAGGGAGAGATCGTCGAGAATCCGTGGCTGGTGTCCTACACTAGTGCGGACTCCCCACTACAGTCCCTTATCGTTCCCGACCTGGAGGACGACATTCGGAAGGTGCTGACCGAGACGACGCGAGACGACGCGCACCAGTCCTTCGTTCTCCTGGTCACCGAGGCCATCCGGGCCGCGGCCCCGTCTCCCGAACTCGCAGATCCGCTGATTACCATCGTTCGGGACTATTCCTGGCGGCCGACCATCAGATGCGCAGCTCTGGAAGCGTACATCCGAGCCCGTCAGGATGACCCTGGAGTCTCCGTGACGCTTCGGGAGTTACTTGACGACATCTACACCCGTGTGTTGGCCACCCAGGACGACAATCTCTTGGGTATCCTGCTGGCGAAGCTGTATCCAGATGACCTGCCGGTAGCAGATCTAGTCGGTTACCTAAGGGAACCGGCCCAGCGTAGCTCGCAGACCCGTTATGGGGTGTTCTGGACGGTCCGCCTGATCGAAGTGTCCACAATTGAGCAAATGGTCCAATTGCTCAATCTGTTCAAAGTGCCGATGGAGCTGCTGCGGGCGGAGTCCGGGGAATCCCCAAGGCACGCCGACCTGGTAACGCGGCCGCCGGTCGTACTGCTGCGACACCTTCTGGAGCGTTCACCTGAGAGTGTTTCGCAGGAGCAGCTCTTCTACTGGCTTGATTTCGCGGCTTGGCTCGGAAATGAGTTAAGATTCAGCGCTCCAGGCATGGTCTCCCCTGCCGAGTTCTTCGGGAACTGGCTCAGCGACCATCCTGACATACAGAAGGCGATCATCGAGGACAGCGTGAGCAGGTGCCGGAAGGAACGCAATTCGTTTGTGTGCATGCGCTATGCGAAACGACGTCTCTTCCGGGCCACGCCACCGGAGGACTACGGCACCTGGTGCGCGGATCATGCGCTCAGGACAAGCAACGATGAAATTGCCCGGCGGTTTGTATGGGAGGCGGCGGAATTCGTCCACAAAGCCAAAGGACCTGAGACCCAACAGAAGAATTCGATCACCGAGAAACTACGAAACAACGCCCACCTGAATGAGAGATTCAAGGGTAGGCTGAAGGTTTTGGAAGAACTTAATTCTTCCCAGGAAGGGCTACAACACACCCCACAGGCCCATTCTATACCGAATGACGGTCACTTCGACGAGCTGCGCCGCTCCGTCAAGACTCATGCGTCGGCCCTGCAAGCCAACCAATGTCCGCCCTACCTCCTTCATCACCTTGCTCGGGCCTATTTTGACGACTACTCGGATGTATTTGGAGAGACACCCGAGGACCGATTGCGATTTCTGCTCGGACCTAGTGATGGTCTCTATGCTGCCGCTCTCGCAGGCTTGCGCGGAACGATTCAGCGGGCAGACTTGCCGACTGCCGACTCGGTCAACCAGCTGATTGCCGAACGGCAGATCCACTACTTGGCATATCCGTTCATGGTCAGTCTGGAGGAGCTCTTCAGTACTGCCGAAGGGCGCACTGTTCAACTAAGTGAGGCCCAAACACGCTTGGCGGTGGCCATTCACTTCGCGGTTTGGCGACTGCCTCATATGGAACAGTCGGAGCGGCCTCCACGCTGGCTTCAGGCCACCATGACGCAGAATCCTGAAACGGTTTCCGGGATCTGGGCTCGCTGCCTTCGCTTCAGGCTGCTCAACGGGGAGACTCTGCTACCGGATTGTTATGAACTGGCGCACAAACCCGATTTCGCGCCATTGGCTCGGGCAGCGGCTGTACGCCTGTTGCAAGCCTTCCCGATTCGCTCGAAGAAAGCACAGCTCCCAATCTTGATGTCGTTGCTCCAAGCCGCTTGCCTGCACGGGGACAGGACACGTTTCCTGAAGTTGATCGAGAAGAAGCTTGCCTGTACGAGCATGGCAGTCAGCCAGAAGGTCTACTGGCTCACTGCTGGGCTCTTCTTGAAGCCGGGGGCATTTGGTGATCGATTGGAGGCGTATGTTGCTGGGAACACTCGCCGGATCCACCGGCTAGCGGAAATGACCGTGGATAGACATGCCGTGCCGCACTCCTTGAGAAAAACTTGGGATGTGACGGTGCTCGCAACCTTGGTTCGACTGATAGTGCCCTATTCGAGAGAAGGTCCGGGCCCGGGCGTGGCGCGCTTCCCTACACTACCAATGCAAGCGACCTGGAGCCTACCCGGCTTCATCGATCGGCTGGCAGAAGATACGTCTGTGGCAGCCACGACAGCGCTCGAATCTCTCAGTACCGACGAGCAATTGGCGAAATGGCGCTCGCATATTCTGGACCAGCTCCATCGGCAGAGAGGCCTCCGGCGAGAAGCGACCTTCGTGCATCAGCGCCTTGAGCAGGTTGCCGAAGTTCTTGACAACGGCCGACCCGCCAATGCGGCCGACCTCTCGGCCGTCACTGTGGATTTGCTGAGTCAACTCTCCAGCGAGATCCGAGACGGTGCCACATCCGACTGGCGCCAGTATTGGAATGTCGACAAGAGCAACAAGGCGGTGAAGCCGAAACCCGAAAACGGCTGTCGAGACGCGTTGTTGTCAGACCTGCGCCGAGAACTCAAACCATTGGGAATCGACGGAGTGCGAGAGGGAAGCTACAAAGACGACAAGCGCGCTGACATTCGCCTCTCGGTCTCGGGCTTCAACATACCTATCGAGATCAAGAGAAGTTGCAATCCGAAATGGTGGAGTGCCATCAAGACCCAACTCATCGCCAAGTATACGCCCGACCCCGGAACTGATGGATATGGAATCTATCTGGTATTCTGGTTCGGAGAGGCCAAAGGCTGCAGGCCGGTACCGGCGTCTGGACGGAGGCCTAAGTCGCCTGGCGAAGTCCGGCGCGCATTGATCGACAGTCTTTCTGACCACGAACGCCGCAAGATCTCCGTCTGCGTGATCGACGTCTCGAGGCCGGACGCCTGAGCTCCCGACGAGGCATCGGTGGGCCGCCTGTCCGCCAAAACCGGCCCGAAGGGGCCGACAAGGCATCGCGAACCCCGTTTGTCCGCCACTACAGAAAGTTGTGGCGCAAATATATTAGGGAACTATATACCAAACTAACATTAACGCACCGAGACAGAGCAAGACAATGGCTAACAATGCACCCGGAAAACACCACCGCAAGGGCATCGGAATTATGGAGATGGGCCGCATGTTCCGAACAGAAAAAATGGCCTATGATTGGCTGGCACGCTACGTCTGGCCAAATGGCCCCGTGTGCCCGTTTTGCGGATCAGACAACGTCCAGTCTGGAATCAAACATCCGCAAATGACGCACCGATGCAGGGATTGCCCGAAGAAGAAAATGTTCACGATGAAGACGGGAACGATCATGGCCCGATCAAAACTGAGCTACCAAACATGGGCCGTCGCAGCATATTTGAGTGTTACAAATCTGAAGGGCATCTCCAGTCTGACATTGCACAGAGAACTGGAAATCACACAAAAGTCGGCATGGCATCTGTTACACCGATTACGCAAAGCGTTTGAAGCCGGCACCTTCCATTTTCAAGGGCCCGTGGAAGTAGACGAAACCTATATGGGCGGCAAGGAACGCAACAAGCATGCGAACAAGAAAATGAACGCCGGGCGCGGGACGGTGGGCAAAACAGCAGTAGCAGGAATCAAGGACCGGACGACCGGCAAGATTAAAGCGGAAGTTGTCCCCGACACCACCGCCAAAACCCTGCAGAAATTTGTGCAAGACAATACGGTGGAAGGAGCTGCGGTATACACGGATGAATCGAGATCCTACCTGGGCCTGCCAAACCATGAATCCGTAAAACACGGCGTGGGCGAGTATGTCAGAGGCCAGGTGAGCACCAATGGCCTTGAATCATTTTGGGCCATGTTGAAACGCGGGCACACCGGCGTCTACCACTCAATGAGCAAACAACATCTCCACCGATACGTTGCCGAGTTTGAAGGTCGCCACAATATGCGTGAACTGGATACGAAAGATCAGATGGGAACGCTAATGGCAAACGGAAAAGGAAAACAGCTTCGGTACAAGGATTTGATCGGATCTTCATGAGATCATTTCCTCGCCAATTTTGGAAAGTTCGCGCCGACTAAGGAACCGATCAAGAAGTTTGGGTGCGTAGATAGCCAGAAGAATGAGTGGAACAGTAAATCCCTTTCCTGATGAAACAATTAATTTGATGAGCCCAATAGTCGTCTCAAGATCATGTGGCCATTCAATCAATATTCCTGAAACCATTACTCCTAGCACAGTTAATCCTGATAAAGTTGCAATTACCGCACATATCCGATACCAGACCCTTAAAGCGGATTCTGACCAGACGTCCCAGAGAGCAATCAATTCACCTTTGGGTGGCTTGGGTACCTTTGGAAGAGAAGGTCTAGGTTGAGTCATTTAGAAGCATTCTAAAATGATCCCGTATCAGATTGGGGTTGATTACGCGCCTATCTTGATCACGCGTAATTTTCCAAGGAGTACCTTCCGCGTGGGTTATATCCACAAGATCACGAGCCGAAATCCATCCATAGTGGTTCCATGTAAAATCTAAAGCTCTTATAGCAGCATCGTCATCATCAGAAACCACTGGGATTTTGAACTTCCCGGATTGGTAATCAAAATTGGCAGACCACCTGCGAATTATGGCTGGGCCAAACCTCTTAAATTCATGATAGAGTTCGGGGATTACCGGCCCTAAGCGCCATGCTTCTATGTCCTCTTCAAACAGTGAGCTATTTGTCCGTGCCAGATAAAATCCATAGCTGATATAGACAAGCTTCTGAAGCTTAAGGTGGGTAATATATTTGCGCCGTCGAAGAGACCGACCAATCATAAAATTGGCAGCGGCTCCAACCTCGTAAGGCGCTTGCTGATCTGGCATAGTATTCAACAGTTGCCCTCTACAAGTATTATATGAAAACTCCCCTTATCATGCAACATACATGCAATTGGAACCGGTTCCAGTCTTTTGCTGCCATTCCATCTGTATCGTTTTTGTTGTGGGGTTCATGGTGCATGAAACCCCTTTTCAGCAAAATTTCTGTGGGATTGAATAAGTTGTTGCATGCTGCCATTTACGGCATTATGTGCTTCGATCCACTTCGCCATTGCGTCTTGCAGTGACTCCATGCATTCTATAGTACCTTTGTTCGATTTGCCCAAGTTGGTCTTTAGGCTTGACGCCGCATTCTCTATAGGTAACCAAGGGGAGTTATATGGCTGAGTGCCACGCGTTTTCGCAGGAGTTACTTTTTGTGCTTTGGTGGTGCAGACAGGATGGCTTTCGCCAGTATTTCATAATCGGTTCCCGCTTTTCACGAAAAACTGCAATTATTTCAAATAACTCAACACGTGGGTACTCATGCTATATAATTGCCATATATTAGGAAGTTATATAGCACAGTGCCGTGCCCGAAACGGTTAGTGCATACCCCAATATCACTTACAGGCTGTTGCCCGGAAGTCGGAGTAACGCCAAGCAACTTGCTGGATTAGCGGGTGCGTGTAGGTTTGTGTGGAATGCCATCCTCGCAGAGCAGAGCGAGGCGTACAAGAAAGCGAAAGAGGCTGGAGAGAAGCCGCCCTCGGTAAGCTTCTTCTCGCTGGGGAAGCGGTTCACGGCGCTGCGCCGCACGGTCGAGTGGCTACCTGAATACTCCTTTGGTGTCGTTAGATACACATTGTCGTTAGATACCCATTGAAATATCAGGCGGATGCATGGAAGGCATTCTTCAAGGAGGGTAAGAGAAGACCGAGATTCCATTCCAGACGTGGTAGTACGCCTTCGTTCACGATCCCGGATAACGTAAGGGTTCGGGATGGCAAGCTGTATATCCCGAGAGTGGGATATATGGCTCTCCGCAGGCGGGGAGGCAACTCGTACCCTGATGGTATACCCGTCAAAGCCACGGTAAAGAAGAACGCCGGTAAAGGGTATGCTGTCATCTGCTACAAGATGGAGGCACCTGTAATAGAGGATACCGGCGGTGCTGTAGGCATTGACCGTAATTGCGGGCAGGTCGCTATGGTCTCCACAGAGAGCGATACAAACATTATCAGACAACCGGATACGAAGCGTCTTGATGCCAAGTTGAAGCGGCATCAGCGAAGACTGGCGAGACAGAAGAAAGGCTCCAACCGTCGTAACAGGCGGAAGCATAGAATCGCCGCATACAGCGCAAGCGTGCTAACGTCCTCAAGAATGCGAACCACCAGGTAAGTCGCAGTATTGCCAATTGCTCCTCAACGGTGATACTGGAGGACCTAAAGATCAAAGCGATGACACATTCAGCTAAGGGGACGATGGAGAGCTTTGGCACAAACGTCAAACAGAAGTCTGGCCTCAACCGTGGAATACTGCGAACAGGTTGGGGCCAGCTGGATCAGATGCTGGGCTATAAGTGCCGCAAGGTGATAAAGGTTACCGCTGCCTATACCAGTCAGCGGTGTTCTGTGTGTGCACACAGAAGCGAGTACCCGTACAGATACGGAGCAAATTCACGTGTATGTCCTGTGGACATGGGGATCATGCAGACCTGAATGCGGCTGCAAACATACGGGATTGGGGCTGCTGCACAGCGAGGGGCGTTCGGGTTACCGACCCCTATGACCCGTGAAATTGATACCAGTGCCTCACTGTGTACAGTTGGTCACTCACGTATATAATTCCCTAACCAAGCCATGCCCATGGTGAATATGTTCTGACTCAATTGCTCGAGATTTCGGGCCATTTTATCGAAATCCTGCACCAATTCCTTGAGATTGTTGGTCACCATGGCGTTTTGTGAGATTGTGGTGTGAGACGTATCTATATTGCATTTAATGCAATATAGTACAACTGGAGTTACCCCCCACTTTCACGGATATCTTTTCGGAGTAACAAGTTATGGGCTTAATCCATTTTTGTCGTTCTCGTCCAGAATACACTTCGATATCAACAACGTATTCAGCACCTCAACCGTGCCTTTCAGTTCAGCAATCTCGCGTTCCGGTCCGTCAACCAACGTTCCCGCGCCCAGCAGGACCAAATTGGCTATAGCGCCCTTCGTCCGCGCCGATCGTTGTTCTTCCTCCGCCACGGCCAGCCTGGACTTCGTGATGGTCAATTCAGTATCCAATTCGTCACACGTCAACTCTAAACAAGGAGTGGGGCTGACTGGAATCGCCAGTATGTCGGCAGGGCTTGGCGCCCCAGCTCGTTGAAGGTCTTGGTCTTTCGGACTCCCAACATCCTAAACGCATCCCGGTAGAGCGTATGCCCTTCGAGCGTGCTTACCACTAGCGCGCGGGCGAATCGGCGGCTAACGCGTACTTGTGTCGTGTGGTAGAAGTTGCCACCCCTTCCTCCAGCAGGAATCTTAAGGCGTTCTTTCTCCTGCCCCCACGCCGCATCGAAGCAGCTCTGCTCAATCCACTCCGCATCGAGAAGGCGTCTCAGAATTACAAACGTGCTGACCTTGTACGCGCGAGCTAACCGAGACAACGTATCTGGAAGCAGCTCATTTGGTTGTAGATCGGTCTGCAGCACATGGAGGGGTACCAGGAATTCTGCTGCCGCCGCGTTACACCACTCCTCCTCAGGCCGGAACCCAGAGCGCGGAGTTATACCGAGATTCGACAAGGCCGAGGCACCAAGCCATATATGCGCGAGTTCATGGGCGAGTGTAAACATCTGGGCCGCCTTCGTATCTCGACCGTTGATGAAGACCAGCGGTGCACGAGAATCTGACAGTGCAAAGCCGCGAAATTCAGCGGGGTCGAGATGCCTTCTATTGTTACTCCTCACCACACCGCTAACCATGACTAGCACACCAACCTTTTCGGCCTGGCGAATGAGCTGTCGGAGGGCATCGGTCCAAGTCAAGCTCTTCTTACGGGCTGCAAGATCAAAGCCCATCCGCTCACGCATCTGGTTCGCAACGGATTCTGGAGACGCTTCGAGCGAGGCGTGTCCTACATAATCCAGCTCCGGCTGACCGCTTACCCGGGCGAAGTCCCGATACCAGCTCTGCCGCTCCTGACACATGTAGATCGTTTCCAACAGGTTCGGACTCGGTCGAGACAACTCGTGTGCGACAGGAGTTCGGAAGTCCGAGATGGGGATGGTCTCCTCCGGCGGTTCCGTGAGGAACAGATAACCCACGGGCACATGCACGGTGCGCGCATAACTCTCCAATTGATTGAGCGTGGGCCTCAGTTTTCCGAGTTCCCATTCCGGCAGCTTATTGAACTTCTTTATCAACCTGTCCGACGGTATTCCAGAGCGCTTGCGTGCCCAACGCAAGAGATGGGGATTTATGTCTACACGGATCATTACCGGTGGCGCACTCTGTCCTCCCCCATCAGCTTCCTGGCTTCGGGAATCCGCAGTTCGCCCGAAATGAAGTTTGGAAGAAGCATGTTGCGCAGTGCCGCGAGTGTGCTGGTTTCCGCAACGTTAGACCTGATTCGCATGTCAATACTTGCGGTATTAGCGTCAAATGCCTTTACGACAAAGGGAGCCGGCTCGATGATCCTCACAGCATTAAACTGCCCCTTGGTAATGGCATTAAATGGGAATTATATACCTGAGTACCCAAGGAACCTTTCGCGCCCTTCGCGGCAAGCGGACACAGCAGGCCGGCCCATCAAACCGACCTGCTGCTTACCACAACATCACCCTTATTGATGTCATGCCCGCAGCGGCTTTAACACCGTCAGACGGACCCCGGTTCACCCACCGCAACATTGAGTATCGGTTATTGCCGGGCTCGAAGGCGAATGGGGCGAAGCTGCAGGGGCTGGCCGGCGCGTGCAGGTTCGTCTGGAACAAGGTGCGCGAGGAGCTCGAGGATCAGTACTGGGCGGCCAAGAAGCGGGGAGAGGAAAAGCCCAGCATAAACACATCATTCTTCGCGCTGTGCAAGCGCTTCACCGCCCTGCGGTGGGAGACCGAATGGATGCCGGAATACTCATTCACCTGCGTGCGGTACACGCTCAAGTATCAGGCCGATGCCTGGAAGACGTTCTACGTGAAGACCAAGGCGGGGGCGACACACAAAGGAGACAAGCCGTACAGAAAGAACGGGCTGCGGAAAGGGACACCTAACTTCAAGGGCAAGCACGGTGGTGATGCGTCATTCACCATTCCCGAGGCGGTCAAGATCAAGAACGGAAAGTTGTATATCCCCAAGGTGGGGTATCTAAAGATGCGCCGCCGCGGCGCCAATCCCTACCCCGACGGCAAGCCTGTCAAGGCTGTAGTCAAGCAGAAGTGTGGCAAGTGGTACGCTGTCATATGCTACGAAGTGACGTTGCCTGAACTGCCGGACAATGGTGTATCTGTGGGTATAGACCGCAACTGCGGACAATATGCATATACGACCTCGGCCGGCGAGCAGGGCTTCCTGCTGAAGCCAGACACCAAGGCCGAGGAAAAGGCGGAGCGCAAGCGGAGTGACCTTAAGGAGGCGCGCCTAAAGCGATACAAGCGCAAGCTCGCGCGTCAGCAGAAAGGGTCTGGGCGCAGAGCGCGCACGAAGAAGAGGGTTGCCAAATGGTCGCAGCGGATCGCCAACGCTCGCAAGAACAGGAACCACCATGCGAGCAAGGCTATCGCGGCTAAGGCCTCAACTGCATATATCGAGGCTCTGAAGACCAAGAGCATGACCGCATCCGCGAAGGGTACGGTAGAAGCACCAAGCAAGAACGTGAGGCAGAAGGCCGGGCTCAACCGCAGCATCCTTGCGACCGGTTGGGGGCAGTTCGAGCAGATGCTGTCGTACAAGTGCCTTGCGGTGATCAAGGTGCCGGCGCCGTATACCAGTCAGAAGTGTAATGTCTGTGGTCACACAGAGAAAGCGAATCGAACAGACCAAAAAACATTCAAGTGTGTGGCCTGTGGCCACAAGGTTAATGCGGACTACAACGCGTCTGCAAACATACTGGCCTCCGGGATTGGGGCTGCTGCACGAGGAGGGGCGTATCCGTTAGGATCCCCTATGAGCCGTGAAATTGATACGGTACGCACCTAATGGGTACTCACGTATATAATTCCCCATTAAATACAGTTCCCGTATTCACGTACTGATTCAATGTTCGCTGCAATGCCTGTACCGAATAGTAAGTGTACGAGATTGAATCCGACTTGAGTCTCAGCGCTGCCAAGCCCCGCCCGAAACAACATCGCTCCCAAGCCATGTTGATGTCCCCAACGGGTGCTCGGACGCTAATCAATGTGTCTCCGGGATTCGCAATGCGGCGCGGCGCGGCGCGGAACAGTATCTCCGCTTCTCAGGATACCGAAAAGAGAACTCCTACCGTCCTTGATAAAAGGGTAACCCTTGCCCTTTATCGTTATAAGTATTCCCGGGGGGTGACTGCCCCATCGTGATAATCATGCAGTCCTTCAATGGTTTAACCTCCCACCCATCCGGAATCGCGCCCAACTCCGAATCGACCATTGTGTCCGGAAACAAGACCGCGATTTCGCTCGGCAAGCCTGTATCCCGACGGTCCATCTTGGCACGAACCGGCTCAAAATCGACAAACCACGACCTATACAGCGCTCGCGCTATCGCCTCCAGTGTCTCGCTCATCCGCCGATTCGTGGTGATCTTATCGTCCAAAGTGCCCAGGACGCTGGCAATGGCGTGTTGCTCACAGAGGGGTGGAACGGCGAGTTTACGCGGGTAAACAGCGGCACGTGTAGTAGACGGAACCGGGGATCCGTCGTCAATATCACCCAGCATGTAGTGCTTGATCGCATAGTAGAGCCACCGCATATCATGCGTGGACTTGGACACTACGTAATAGGCCGTGTCAACCACAAAGAACGGTTCTGGCGAATACACCACGCCCCTGTATGCTCCCTTGCGACCGAGCACCACGCCTAGCCCCGGTGCGAGCAGTTTGTCCGTCCAGCCTATTGGACCGTTAGATCCGAAAACTCGAAATGGGCCGGCATTTTGTGCATGCACTCGGCGCGACTAACCATACTCAAGGCTGATCTCGTCTCCCCACTTCGATTCTCGCCAATCTCCAGGTAGTGCTCGCACCTCAACAGCGGGCGATTCTCTGCTGGCAGTATTCGACCGGATTGCGGGAGTCTGGACGACCACACAGTCTCGCCTGATAATTGCACGGAAGTATTCTTCAGTCCAAGCCCAATTGATAAGGTCCACTCTAAACGGAAGATCCGACTCGTCAAGGGTTTCCTCCAAGTCACAGAAAACACGTAACGAGAGCGGTTCTTCTCCCATGATCGCAAGGTCAAGGTCCGAGTTTCCCCGTGCTGTCCACATTGCGCGTGACCCGAACGCGAGTACCTCACGATCTGGATTATGCCCCATCTCAAATCGACCCTTCGCGCCGAAATACCACTAGTTTTGCAACCATGCCCTATCAGCAGGCCGACTCGGTACAACTCAGGAAGGCTTTGGACAGTCGTCCGAGGGTCCGCGCCTGACCCGAACCAATCGGCGGGAGTCAATCAGCGGGCATCCGCCCGCCGAATCCCGTAAGCTGAACACTCACAACGACATGTGAATCTTACACCTCATGTCGCGTAGGCTCTTCAGAAGGCGAATTGACGATCAGGCGGTTGATGGTCGCGCTGTGCACTTATCGTGTCTCCGGCGGAACCAGCGGCTCCAATCGGGCGATCAGGTCCGGAGGGTCGTGGCGAACCGTTCGCCAGACGAGCTCCAGGTTGATCTCGAAATAGGCATGCACGAGACGATTTCGCATGGCGATGATGTGACGCCACGGGATGTCCGGGTGAGCCTGCCGCGTATCCCTGCTCACCTGTGCCGCGGCCTCGCCGACGATCTCGACCGCCTTCGTAGCCGAAAAAACGGTTCGCTCGTCCCGCGCGAAGTCGGCGAACAACATGCCCTCCGTGAACGACACGGTCTTTCTGGCGGCGAGAACCATGTCCAGCAGGTATTCGGACTCCTCACGTGGCATAGACCACCCTCGCGGACTCCAGAATTTTCTTCCGTCGAATGTAGTTCTGGCTCCTTTCGATCGTTGGACGATGTACCAGATCGACCTGTCGGCGGCACATGTCGGCCAGTTCTCTTCTGATCCTAGCGGCTACGAACAACCCCGGCGTCCGTCCCGGCTTGAAGCGAACGAGAACATCGATGTCGCTGTCGGGCCCGAAGTCGTCGCGCAGCACCGATCCGAACAGCGCCAGTTCCTCCACCCCCCAGCGATCACAAAAGGCCGCGATTCCGCTCATGGGAACGCCCAATCGGGCGGCCAGCCACTCGCGGTCGCGGATGCCCCCAGCGTCCGCTCGCACCGAAGCCTCCATTACGACAACTCCACGATCTTGAGGCTCTCGACGCCCCGGTCATCCACGATCTTGACCGCCGCGCGCCTGTGCTCGCCCGGCTCGTATGGGAGCGAGACGGTACCACGGTAGGCCGCCATCCGCGTCCCGTCGATCTCCGCCTTGAGGCTCTTCGCAAGCTTGGCCCAGCCGTCCTTGGCACCCGCCATTGGGAAGAACACCTGTCGCGGGAACAGGCTGCGGCCGTCGTAGCCGGGATCCAGCATCCGGAGTGCAATCTTGTCGGCGTTGCAGGACTCGACGCTCCCGGTCTTGGTGTTGTAGTAGTCGAAGCCGCGCACCGAAACGCGGAACTGGCCTTCGTCCTTCCCCTCGGATACGCGTTCGAGCGCCACGTCGGGCTGGCCAACGAGCCAGAAGCTCTCGTTGCTCGCCCGCTTCTTCTTGAGGTCGTCGGTCAGCAGGTCCGCGTTCATCTGCGCCTTGAGCAAGGTCACACCGGGCCAGCTTGTCTCGTCGATGTCCTTGGACGCCTCGGGATCGAACTGGAAGGCCGCGAAGACCACGACCGCCGGTCGCGGAACCAAACGCCATGCTTCCTCGATGGCTTGCTCTACCTGCCGTTGCTCCATCGGCGCATGATCCGGGCCGAACGACACCACTGCTCGCGCGCCAAGCGCGGCATCTTGCGCACTCGGCGAGCCTGCTTCGTCGGGTCTAGTCTCACCCTCAGCGTGAAGGATTCTCTGGCCGGGCAGCGGCTCCAGTTGCACGAACGCAATGCGCTGGCCGCTCTTGCACCGAATGCCGGTCTTCAGAAGCTCGTCGCGCCAGTCGCCTTGCCGAATTGTCGGCCCCGTCCGGGCCACCGAGTCGTCCGCCGGTAACCCCTCCTGCTCAGCCACTTCGTCGAGGGGGAGCACGGTGGGTGCGGGGACCGCTTCCACGGTAAAGGGGCCGGTGACGCGGGCCTTGGACCGATCGAGTTGGGGCTGGTCGTAAAGGATTTCTTGGGGCGCGTGGCACGCGATGGCGCGGTTAATCTTCTCCCGTGTCATCCCCGCCCCTATGTCGGGATTGTTGGCGATGGAACCGAGCGTGACATGCGGTACGGTCTCGTACCGGAAACCGCTACCAACTCCTTCATCCTCTCGGGCAAGCTCGTAGTAGTCGAAGTTCGCCGCCATCAGGCGCTGCTTGGCGAGCGTAACTGCCACACGCGATGTATCGCAGGTGATCCAGCGGCGCCCCCACTGCTCGGCGACGTAGGCCGTGGTGCCTGAGCCACTGGTTGGATCGAAGACCAAATCGCCCGGGTCGGTGGCCATGAGTAGACACCTCTGGATCACCTTAACCGACATCTGGACCGCATACCGGAGTTCTGTGGCACCATGCGTGTCGTCCCAGAGATTGTGAATAGGCTGGACTGGGAAATCGTCGTGAAACTGCACGAAGGTAGGCAACCGGCCCGGTGCCATGATGCGATCCGCTCGAATCAACTGCTCCATGCCCTGACGGTGGGTGCGCCAACTCTTGCTCCCGCACTTGAATTCTCTCCCTTGGAACTCGAAGTCGTACATGCAAGTCGGCGTATAGCCGACTGACGACAGCGAACTAGTGAAGAACTGTCGGGCCTTCTGCGGAAGAAGGTTCGCGTTCCTTCTCTCTTCTGGCGTCATGCGTCGACGGCTGCCGTCAGGAAGCTCGATCCAGAGGTATCCCGTGTTGTAGCCTATGGGCTTGGGGCGAAACAACTTATTGAATTTGACACGCTTCTTGTCCTTGGCGTAGCACAACAGGTAATCAGAGATGCCAGCAAGGCCCGTAAAATCCGAGCGGGAGCGTTTTTTGGACGTGATCAATGCGAAAAAGTTCTCGCCCCCGAAGATCTCATCCAGCAGTTCGTGGACATGGTGGAGGTTCTCATCTCCGATCTGCACGAAGCAGCTTCCGCTCTCATGTAGGAGTTCGCGGGCTAGGAACAGACGATCCCGCAAGTATGAGAGATAGGAGTGAATGCCGAGTTTCCATGTGCCCCGGAAGGCGCGGATCATCTCTGGCTCTTGGGTCAGATCCTCGTCCCGACCGTCCTTTACGGCGCGGCGGTTCACGAACGGCTGGAAGTTCGAGCCGTAGCGGATACCGGAGGGCGGGGCGAGGTAGATCATCTGGACCTGCCCGGCGAGACCCTCCTTCTCGATTAGGCTGCTCATGACGAGAAGGCTATCGCCTGCGATCAGTCCGTTGATCCAGTTGTGACGGTAGAATTCGATGGCTTGGCGGAGCGGCGGGTTTTCCTCCGGCGTCGAGAATAGCGATCCCTGCTCCGCCGTGTCCCGCTTCTTCCGTACCGCTTCGATGATCGTGTGGGTGTCGATCCGCTCATGGACATGCAGCGACACCGTCGGCACCTCGAACGACGTATGCTCGGCCTTTCCGGACCACGAAAGGTGAGGATCGAGATGCGGATCATGGGCCTAGGACTTGCCGCCCGCGTCCCGGTCGGTCTGCGGCGTGGCCAAGCCCACGGGCGGGTTGTTCACCCGCTCCTTGTCGGGATGCTCGTACGTGGCGATGGTCCGCCCCGCCTCGCCTTTTCGTTGCGCCATGATCACCCTTGGGGTGCCGGGCACCGGCTGGGATGGCCGGTGCATTGCGGGAAGCCTTGAAGAATCATACCCAGTTTCGGTGGTTCAAGACGCGCCAGCAACGACCGAGACCAAGCTCGCCGCGGATTCGCGATCCCCTCCAACCGCTGGGGCTTCGTCTGGGGTGTCTTCCGGTAGCGATTCGGAGCCCGAAGGAGCTAAAGAATGAAGACTGAGGCAGTAGAGAAGACATTCGACTGCGTGAGATGGGCACGCAAGACCCGCGACCGCATCAGCGCCGAGATCCGAGACATGTCCCAAGAAGAACTCGGGCGGTGGTTCGAGGACCGGCGGCCGGCAGATCCGTTCTTGGCGGAACTGTTCGATCGACGTGAGGCACCAACGGGCAGCAGAACCTCGGCTCAAGCCACCGGTGGACGTAGCGCAGGCCTCCGATCTTGAGGCAGGATCCAGCCGAGCGTGACCACGATGCAGGCCTCCCCGGCCTACAAGGACTCCGGCGTCGAGTGGCTGGGCAAGGTTCCGGCGCATTGGAAGGTGCGATCACTGGGAACGTTGGGATGGTTTTTCAAAGGGAACGGAGGAACCAAGGCCGACGAGACCGAAGAGGGCGTGCCGTGCGTCCGGTACGGTGACCTCTACACGAGACACCAGTTCCATATCACTGAGAGCAAGACTTGCGTCGCTCCTCACCGCGCAGGGGCATACACGCCCGTTCGCTACGGTGACGTTCTGTTCACCGGGTCGGGAGATACCCTGGATGAAATCGGAAAATCGCCCGTCAATCTCATCAAAGGATCGGTAGTTTGCGGAGCCGGCGTGATCGTCTTTCGACCGAACATCGACATTGACGCCGAGTTCTTCGGATGGAGTACTGATTATCGGCAAGCAGCTTCCCAGAAGACTCGTATGGGAAGAGGCATTACCGTGATGCACATCTATGCCAGCGACCTCAAGTACTTGGCTGTCCCCCTTCCCCCGCTCTCCGAGCAAGCCGCCATCGCCCGTGTCCTTGAAGCCGCCGACCGTCGGACCCGGCGCTATATCCGGGCGAAGAAGCGACTGATCGAGCTCTTGGAGGAGGAGAGGCAGGCTACCATCCACGAGGCCGTCACGGGCCGGATCGATGTCCGTACCGGCCAGCCCTATCCGGCCTACAAGGACTCCGGCGTCGGTACGCCAGGCTAACTGGCAAGGATATAGCGGGTGGAAGTCCCGTAATATGAAGCAAGAACCAAGCACATATTTCCGCGAGCCGTGCGCGGTCACTCGTGAGGGTGGACGTGAAGTGTCGGTAGCGGCGCATATGGCCAGGGATATTGAGCAACGAAAGATGTGTCGTTCGGGTCGCCGAGATTATCGGTGCGGTCGAAGGCAATATGTTCGTCATCGTTATGGTGAGAGGGCGGACAGGCCCGCGGTGTCTAAGACCCCATGGACGTATGTACATATCCTGCCGGGACCTGGGAGATCTTTTCAACGCCCAGCGCCAAGGGCGGGGCCGCCGAAGCGTAGGCGAAATGCTGATCGGAGGATGTACGTTGAAGAGAAGTCCGATGCGATGATAGTAGTGATGAAGCTGGCGAACAAAGCATGGAAGACCATGTGGCGGAGTTGGTGGAGCGAAGCGTCGCACCCGAGGGGAAACCGTAGTTCCCGGCATGCACTGGACGCAGAACCAGGTTCGTATGCAACATGGCACGCACTGGACACAGAGCCAGGTTCGTGTGCTAGGGGAAGGTGCGGTTACGGCAACGGACCGGTTCGCTGGTCTGTTAACGTCATGCGCGGTGGCGCGACCCAAGGGAAGAGCCGGATGCGTTAGCGCGCACGTCCGGATCTGTGCGGGGCCTCCGGGGAAACCCGGGGGCTACCGCGAGAGTGACTGGGGAAGGTGCCGGAGCATTAGGAGGTCAAGAGACTCAAGTACCTTACACGGTTCGTAAACGGATTTGCGTTCAAGCCGTCGGAGTGGCGAGACGAAGGAACGCCACTCATTCGCATCGAGAACCTCAACGGTGGCGACGCGTTCAACTATATCGACCGAACGGATTTGCCCGATGAGCTACTGATTCAGACTGGAGACATCGTGTTCGCATGGTCGGGCAATCGCGGAACCTCTTTTGGTTCGTTTCGATGGGACCGCGACTTCGATGGCTGGCTGAATCAACACATCTTCAAGCTGACCGAATACGCTCTTTGCCGAGGGTATTTCTTCCACCTTCTCCGAGCGGTTACGAAAAAGGTCGAGGATAACGCGCATGGCATCATCGGCCTCGTGCACATCACGAAACCGGCGCTTGGGGCGATAGCGGTACCGGTAGCTCCGGCAGAAGAGCAAGCCTTCATCGCGGCGGGGCTGGATGAGGGATTGGCCAAGATCGACCGGGCCGCTCGACAAGCCGTCACACAGATTAGGCTGATTGAAGAGTACCGCACCCGGCTGATCGCCGATGTCGTGACCGGCAAGCTCGACATGCGCGAAGCGGCGGCGAGGCTACCGGGGACGGACCCCCACGCTGGCGACGGCGACTGAGCCGACCCCATCACCACCGAATCGAACCCACATTCAACCACACAGGACATGATGAACGAGGCCATACTATGACGAACTGGAACGATTGCCCGGCCGTCGAGCGGACCCCAGGCAAGGTGAGCGGAGCCTGGGTCTTTTCGGGCACGCGGATCCCGTTGTTCGCGCTCTACGAGAACCTTGCCAGCGGTGCCACCGTCGAAGATTTCGTCGAGTGGTTTCCGGGGGTCGAGGAACGGCAGGTGAGAGCGGTGCTCGAACACGAGGCGAATACGTTGCGAACGGCGCTGGTGCGTTGAAACTGCTGTTCGACCAGGGCACGCCCGCGCCGTTGCGGAGACACCTGCCCGGACGCTCAGTGTATGCATACGAGTTGGACAAGTATTGGCGGTACCGGAGGTTGAGCTGCGTCCTATGAGGGAGCCGCACGAGGGTATAGACAGTGCACAGTGGGCCGAGGCGGAGTTTGGTGCAGCCCCATTGGGGGACAGCCGGCTGTCTACGCGATTGGTAAAAAGCGCCTCATTGCTGAGTGATGTGATGGGCCACAGCATAACGGCGAATACGGGTGCGGACCGAGCCGCGGTAAAGGGGCATTACCGGTTATTGGAGAGCAAGAGGGACGAGACGGTAACGCCGGCGAACATATTGGCGCCGCATCGCGCGCGTACGATAGAGCGAATGCGCAGTCAGGAGGTGGTGTTATGTATCCAGGATACGACGAAGTTGCGGTACAGTACGCGGCCGGCGGGTACGGATTTGCAGGTAATAGGACAGAATCAGACATCTGCGAAGACGCGGGGAATGCCGCTACATGCGACGCTGGCAGTGACGGAGGATGGGTTGCCGTTGGGGGTGTTGCGATGCAGCTATAGGGATCGGGAGGGGGGAACCCATCGACCGCGGACGCAGCAGTGGATGGATGGGTTCGAGGATATATGCGAGGCGTCGAAGGAGCTGTCACGCAAGATTCGGGTGCTGTGTGTAGCGGACCGTGAGGCGGACAGTTTTGCGTTGTATGATGCGCAGCGTAAGCAGGACAGAGTGGATGTACTGGTACGAGCGCAGCGTGATCGGAAGCTGTTGGATGGCGACAAGATGTTTGTAACCATGCGCAGTGGTAGGTCTGCGGGAGGGGTGCAGATAGATATACAGCGTGTGACGGCACGCGAGAAGTCGTCAGGCAAGCAGACACGGAAGGGCCGCAGCCACCGTATTGCGAATGCAGAGGTGCGCTATAAGAGGTTGCGGTTGCCGGATCCGAAGGGAAAGGCGGAGCCGGTAGTGGTATACGGTGTGCATGTGCGCGAGGCGGCGGCTCCAGAGGATGAGTCACCGGTAGAATGGATGCTGCTGACCAGCATGCCGGTAGAGAGTGTAGTGGATGCCAAGCACGTGTTGGGAATATATATCAAGCGGTGGCGGGTGGAAGATTTCTTCCGCATACTCAAGAGCGGGTGTAAGGTGGAGCAATTGGGGCTGCGTACATCAATGCGTCTGGAATGTGCAGTAACGATCTATTGCGTGATTGCATGGCGCGTCATGACCCTGGTTCTTCTGGGTCGGGAAGTGCCGGAGCTGGACGCGGATGTGTTTTTCACGGATATGGAACTGCGGTTTCTGACGGGATACGCAAAAAAGGTACGGCTGCCCGAACCGAAGACGCTAGGAGAAGCAATGCTGGCGGTATCGGTACTTGGTGGCTATCAGAACCGAAGCCGGGACGGGCCGGCGGGATACCAGATCATGTGGCGCGGTCTGGAAAGGTTACACTTGACTACGCTGGGATTTGAGGTAGGATACGCACAATTCCACGATAGCTCGTAGGAGAGTTCAGCTGTACCACACCAGGCATTCCATCATGCCTGGTGTGGTCCTATGCCCCTAAGTCCACATCTGCCACCCGGCACAACTCTAAACCGGGCCCCCACTGCCGCCCCACGTACCACACCATGCCGGTCTTGCTAATCGACTCGGATTGGTGACGCCGGCATATCATCGAGAATCGACGCAATATTGAACGATAATGACCATCTATGGGTAAAGGGCAGCGCTAGCCGCCAGGGCCCGACCCAAAATACGGCATCCGACGCGGGCTTGAACACTTGGCAGGCGTGGTCGGCGCAACCGCTATAGTCCACCACGGCCATTCTGCAGAACACCGAGTAGATGATGTGCTTCCATTTCTTCAATAGCTCCATGACTTGCCGATCATAGTGTCTAACAGCGGCAGCCGCCCGTAAGCGCGGCCCGAGACAATCCAGCGGACTCTGTAAAATCGTAGCAACTCACTAGATCGCGCAAATAACAATGGGAATCCATGCGTACAACTCCCGTCCGCATTGCCAATAGCCTTTCCACTCATCCACTGGCGCTGCGCAACGTCTTGTGGTATCGCTTCCAAGTCGTCCACGGCGGGCTGACCAAGAGGTGCCGTCAGTATCCCAGCCCTACAGCGTCAGGCTGTCACTCCTCCAGAGAGCACTTCCCATAGACGTTTATACCCATTCCCCGTGAGTGCTGAGCCTTCCGGGCGGACGCTATGCCAATCGCTGTCACTAAGGCTCTTCAGAAAACCGCGCGCACTTACGACGGAGTATCGACCGTCGGCTGCACCGGTTTCCTCGCGG
This sequence comes from Rhodothermales bacterium, assembly GCA_963663495.1. GTDB lineage: Bacteria > Bacteroidota > Rhodothermia > Rhodothermales > Bin80. The sequence goes on along the minus strand of OY760427.1, from coordinate 4,830,887 downwards.
TAAAGCTCGCCAAGGCTTACCGCCACGCTACGAGGCGCGTAATTCATGCGCATCAGGACGGCATCTTCTGTCCGGACACCGTGGTAAATCATCGCCGGAAGCGCATTAATCCTGCGGCGCTCATCCACGGATAAACTGTCAAAATCAACACCGGAAACCCTGCTTAGCACTGCAATGCCCCAAGTGCAACTGTAGGAGATAGTCCGGTATACTGCGCGGCAGGCATTCGTGATCGCCAAGGTTTGATCCTTGGTGCTCGTATCGGTGAAGTACTCTTGAGCTAAGAAGTCGATAGTCTTGCCGTTCACCCAATCGCGCGTCATATCGGAAATCTGCACCTGACCGCTACCATTGCTGCGAACATCCTCAAGCTGTCGCCGCAGTTGCGGCACTTTTAACATTACGCCGAACAAATCCGCGATCCTGCCACTCTCGCCGAACAGGCTCTCCGGAGTCCAATCTGAAGGCTTAAGCTTGGTTTTGAGCGTACCTAAGCGCGACATTGCAATGCTTACACCTTCCGGGGAAAAGCCAGTCGAGTCTGCAAGCTCGGCGACCCCGCTTGGCATTTTGGCGAGTTTACGCGCGTAAGCGCGAGTCGCGTCCAATAACGCGTCTGCTTTCTGCTGTTGCGAAGGATCGTTACGGAGCGTTATGTATCCGTACGTCTGCCGGAGAAGTTCTTCTGTATCCGCTAACACCACCTCCAGGTTCTTCTTTTCTGCCCAGAGATGGGCGATATAGCAACGGAAGTCCTCCCATTGATCCTTCCACAGTACATCAGAAAGGTTCGCCAATTGTCCCTGCGCGGCTAGCTCGTTCAATTGCGACACGAGCCGTGACACAAGTGCACCTGTGCTGCGACTGACGAATTCTGTCACGGATCCCGGGTCCGAACCTTTCGCTAGGCCGATTACTCCCACGCTATCTTGGCCGATCCGACCCGCGCGGCCGGCAAGATTCCAGAATTCGCGCGGTAACATTTCCTTCCCATAAGGGTACTTGTGCGATTGCATGAATACAGACGAAACCGGGAAGTTAATGCCTTGCGCGATGGTAGTAGTCGCACAGAGGACCTTCAGACTTCCAGTCTCCGCTAACCATTCCATCAGAGCTCGTGCATCGTCTGACAGGCCTGCATGATGGACTCCAACCCCCTTCTCCAAGTTCTCGACCAGCTGAAAATCCGGACCGACCTCAGTACGTAGAAAGTTCTGTACAAGTTGAATTTGCGATGGCACCGGTTCGAGATTCGGCAGGCACTGGGCAGCCTTGGTCGCCATCTTCCATACGGTACGAATGTTGTTTGCAATTGCGATGCTCGTCCCACGAGCCGACATAACCGAGGCCATTGCAGCCGTCTGAATACCCAAGCCTTTTTGTTTACCGTGGGCTATGACTTGGCTCTTGGGGACATTGATGGGCCTCACTCCGCCAACGCGGTGAGTGCCACTTAGCGCCATGGCCTTCGGGGTAGTCGTTAAAGTTTTGAAGCGAAGATGCCATCCAGCTCTCTCCCTTTCGTCAGGCATTGCCCCGTAGAGTCCAATAATTCGCTCGTTGGGCTTCCAGGGTATGGTTCCTAGGCTGATAGCCTGGCCCGCACTAACATCCTGCGCCAACCATTGTGCAACTGACTCGCCTCCCTCTACATAGGGCATGAGAAGCAGAAAATTGGCTAAGGGGCAATCCATTCTTATCGTGGCGAGCAGCATTTCAATACGTAATCCACGCCCCTCAGTCTCGATATTATGCGCCTCATCCATCACCACGAGAGCTAAAGGCCTCTTCTCGACTTTTCTGTTGCGTATTACAAGAGATAATTTCTCGGGCGTAGCTACGAGCACATGGAAGGACTGATGGTCACCGGCCAGCAATTCTTCCTCAAACGTATCCACTTCAATCGCAGCTGTCAGCTGTTCCACTCCCACTCCGATGGGCTCAAAATCCGTCCTTAGCCTACGAGTGAGTTGAGCGCACAGGGTACGCGTCGGTGCCACATAAGCAACCCATCCCCTCTCTGCATCAAACTGGTTTAGTGCCTGCAAAATGCGAAACTGCGCGAGCAATGTCTTTCCGTCGGAGGTCGGCAAATCGATCACGATGGCGGTCTTGGCCTGATCAAGAAGTCCCTGTTCCATTAGCGCCGCGCGCTGTGGCGGCAGTAGCTCGAACATTGCTCGATGTTCGCGACGAGTGAGGGAGCGAACGAAGTCCGATGTCCGCGAATTGACAGCGCGCGTTGCCCACCATAGCGAATTAGTAACCACCATCCACGCAGCTGAATGCATCCAGCGCAAGATCACCTCGTGCTGTGCGTCGCCTGAAGCCATCGCTGCTTTAATTGCCCCATCGAAATGCTTATCAAGTGAGCTAAGCGGACTGGGTGGTCGCCCCTCTAGAATGTAATTGGCTACGATTTCGGTTGCTTTTGCCCAGTGGTAGAGTGCTACGAGTCGCAGGGCAGTTGCCCTATTCTGTTCAGGTGAGTCGTTCTGGAGACAGCCTTGCTCGAAACGAGATTGATCTTCGCGTAGTCCTGCGATTATCTCTCTAATCCGGTCAAGATCGTCCCAGCCGCGTTTGCGAAACAACCGAATCCAGCAATCGAAAAGCCGGTACAGCAAGCGCCGGTCCCATTCTATCCCGGCGACACTTGGAGGCTCGAGCACCTCTTGATTATCCTTGTACCAGCGTCGAAGATCAGACCAGCGATCTCCGCAGTACGCGACGGCGGAAAGGTGCAGCACAAAGAACAATCTATCAAGGGTCTTGACCGGAACTGGCATTAACTGACGAATTTCAAACACGCGGTATGATGCGGCAACCGCTTGTTCGCGTAGTTCAATGTTCTTTCCAGAAGATCGACTTAGTTCCTCCAATCCTTCGATCGCTGCGAGCTCGAAGGCAAGCGCAACCCGTCTAAGCAAGGAGTCGTCACCCTTGCTCCAGGAGAACGAAAATGAGATCTGTCCACCGACAGCCCGGTAAGCCAATCGTTCACGAACCAACGTTTTAACCCTCTCAAGATCAGCTTGGCCAATTGCATCAAGTGCCCAGTGACTTTCGAGCAGGTCGAGGCCTTTTGTTGACAGGTTCACGGTCGATCTCCCTTCCTGGCAGCTAAGACTGCTTCTCCGAGCCCTTTAATGCGATTGGCCGGCAAGTTCAACGCGTATAATTCGATCTTCATTTGGTCGGGGCAACCCCGGCCAAGTAAATACACCCTCGCCCGTCGGTCGTCCTCATGCGGCGGGATGTCCCGAACTCGGAAGCCAAACAGGTGCACATCAAAGTCATCGATCAGATAACGTTTCGTAGCTCGTCGAAAACGCTCGCTCCAAGCGGATCCTAGGGCGCGGTGACCAAGGTACCTAAAGAGGCCATCCCATGTTGAATCATTGTCACGAATATCTTCAAGCTGCCGCTGCAGACCCATACAACCATACATAACTCCCGGTGGATACTCTGCGACAGAGGATGTCTTGACTTCGCCGTAAGCCAGACAATCGCCATTGGAATCGGCATGCAGACCACCGAGGTCGGCTCCCGGCAAGCTGGAACCCTTCTTGCGATACGCCACGAGAGAGGGTCTGAATACTTCGGGCGTGAGTCTCGGACTGCTCGCCCCAGACCGACGGTCCCAGAAACTGTCCAAGGTCTCAACACCACCAGTGTCGATCTCAAGCTCCTTAGCAAGCCATATCTGAGCCGGGATCGACTGGGCGAGCCATGTTTCAAGGTCGCTGGCATCGAGCGCCTTCACCTCCTTTCAATGGCCCTCATGCTGTTTCGTAGCGGCCCAGTCGGCCGCGTAATCCCACTTGCGCGATATGACGAATACGAATGTCGTCTCCCTTCGATCCGCGAACGGCATAGGGCGCCGGAGCGCAGTTCGATAATCCAGATTGACCGTCTCACGCGGCTCTCGGCTCGTTCCGAACTCTCGGCACGAAAACCTCTTTGGGATCCAAGGAGTGGCAGAATCGGCCTCTAACAGACCGTCCCATCCGTGCCGCTGTCCGTCGTCGTGGCCTGGAAGCGTGACGCGGCTCAGACCATCGTTTGTCGAGATAATGAGCAGGCGAAGTAGAGCGGGGAACAGGTAACGAGCGTCGGTTTGGTCAACCCACGCGTCAATCTTCCGGGACTTGATCAGGAGGAATGGCCGCAACTAGGGGCGTACCACGATCGCCCGTTCTCCTCTCTGTTGGCTACAGCGATCAAACTCCCTCTGACGCTTCAGCAGTTCGTTTCCTTCCGTACCGAAGGCCTTTTTCAAGCGCATGGCCATTTCCGAGGACAGCAACGATTTACCGCTGAGCAGATTCGGCAAGGCGGGTCTGCTGACTCCTAGACGCTTGGCGGCTTTCTTCAATGGCACGGCTGCCGGGATGACGTGCTCTCTGATGAAGTATCCGGGGTGCTCAGATTATCTCGATTCTCGCAGCACGACGGGAATTTATTCCGTTACGGGGAATGTGTGTGCTGTGTAGTGCGACACACTACCTTACATGAATTGCTGAAGCAACGCGATCTGCGGTCGAAGACCGGCCTTCCGCTCGTTGCGGATACAAGAGTTAGGCCACCGAGCATGATCGGTGGGGCGCTAGGCCGGAGTGGCCTTCGACGATTGTCGCTCTCCTGCCATCGGACGGAGAGTGCACAAAATCAAGGGTAACATCAGCGCCGCGCGGATAGATTCGGACACCCCCGCGTACGTTCGGAACCCCGCCAAAGAGGCTCGGTAGCACTTATCGCTCCAAGTAAACAAGAACCGTGTTTCATGGATACCGTCGGTGCCGACCCGCTGGCCCCCCCTGCCGGTCGGCGTTCCCTTTCCGGCGCAAGAGCGGGGCCGAACGACCTGCTACATTGGAGGATGAACCGCAATGATGGGGTGCCGTGCTGTGCCGCCGAGGTCGGCGACCACGCATCCGAGGTGCGCGCAGGACTTACGCTACGAGAGATCCGACCGCTAGGTGTTCTGAAGACTTCGCCTCTTCCCGCGCTGACCCTTGCCCGCACCGCCTGACCATGGCCCTTCGCAAATCCCACCTCTACGCCTCGCTCTGGCAGAGTTGCGACCAGTTGCGCGGCGGGATGGACGCCTCGCAGTACAAGGACTACGTCCTGACGCTGCTGTTCATGAAGTACGTCTCGGACAAGTACGCGGACGACGACAGCCCGTACCTTGACATCGAGGTGCCAATGGGCGGCGGTTTCGCCGACATGGTCGCGCTCAAGGGCACCAAGGAGATCGGCGACGGGATCAACAAGGTCATCGGCAGACTCGCGGAAGCCAACGGGTCTCTACTGAGGGGTGTGATCGACCAAGCCGACTTCAACGACGAGAGCAGGTTGGGCAGGGGCCGGGAAATGACGGATCGCCTCACGAAGCTGGTCGGAATCTTCGAGGGGCTCGATTTCCGCGCCAACCGCGCCCACGGCGATGACCTCTTGGGCGACGCCTACGAGTACCTCATGCGGCACTTTGCGACCCAGTCGGGCAAGAGCAAGGGACAGTTCTATACTCCGGCGGAGGTATCGCGCATCATGGCCCGGGTCATTGGAATCGGGCCGGACACGACCCGCGATCGTTCCGTCTACGACCCCACCTGCGGCTCCGGCTCGCTGCTCATCAAGGCCTCCGACGAGGCTCCGCAAGGGTTGACCATCTTCGGGCAGGAGATGGACGTGGCGACGTGGACGATGGCGCGCACGAACATGATCCTGCATGGCCACACGGCGGCCGAGATCGAGCGGGGCAACACGCTTGCCGCGCCGCGCTTCACCGACAGGCGCGGGCTGCTCCAGCGATTCGACTTTGCCGTGGCCAATCCGCCCTTCTCAACGAAGGCTTGGTCTAACGGCCTCGATCCCGCGCAGGACGAGTTTCGCCGCTTCGAGTACGGCATCCCACCGGCCAAGAACGGCGACTACGCCTTCCTCCTCCATTTCGTCGCCTCGCTCAAGAGCACCGGCAAGGGCGCGATCATTCTCCCGCACGGTGTGCTCTTCCGGGGCAACCGAGAGGCGGCCATCCGCCGCAATCTGGTCGGGCGAGGCCTGATCCAAGGGGTAATCGGACTTCCCGCCAACCTCTTCTACGGCACCGGGATCCCGGCCTGCATAGTGGTGATCGACAAAGAGGATGCAGCCACGCGGGACGGCATCTTCATGATCGACGCTAGCCGGGGCTTCCGGAAGGACGGCGCGAAGAACCGGCTTCGGGAGCGCGACATCTACTGCATCGTGGACGTGTTCAACAAGCGGAGGGCCGTTCCCGGGTACGCGCGCAGGGTGCCGATGAACGAGATCGCCAACGAGGCCAACGATTACAACCTGAACATCCCCCGCTACATCTACTCCGGCGAGCGCGAGGACATTCACGACCTGGGTGCGCACCTCCATGGAGGCATCCCGAACCGTGACATCGACGCTCTCGGGCGCTTCTGGAAGGTGTTTCCGGGGCTGCGGGACCGGTTGTTCGCACCGGGCGGTCGTGAAGGGTACAGCCGCGCACGGGCTCCCTCGGACGAGGTACGGGCAGTCGTCCACGGACACGTTGAGTTCAGGGCGTACGCGGACCGGATTCGCCGCGTCTTTGACGATTGGCGGCGGGCGCATGCGCCCCGTCTTCTCGGACTCGGCGAGGGCGATTCTCCCAAAACCCTGATCCGGGACCTGTCGCAGGATCTGTTGCACCGCTTCGCGGACCTTTCACTCCTCGACCGCTACGATGTGTACCAGTGCCTCATGGACTACTGGGACGAAGTCATGCAGAACGACGCATACCTGGTCGTGACGGAGGGCTGGACCGAGGCGGCGCGGCCGCGCGTTTTGGCGGGCGGGAAGGGGAAAGGGGCAACAGAGTCGCAGGGCCTGACGGTGCGGCGGACGAAGTACAGGATGGACCTGCTTCCGCCGGCGCTTGTGGTCGCGCGGTACTTCCCTGGCGAGCGCGGCGTGGTTGAGCGCCTGCTGGCCGCAGAGGAGGCCATGGGGCGGGATGTAGCAGCGTTCGTTGAGGAGAATGCGGGCGAGGACGGTCCGCTGAGCGGCGTGACCACGGCGACGGGTAAGGTGACACAAGCAGCCGTGGAGGCGCGGCTGCTGGCGGTTGGCGACGGTCTGGAGGACCTGGAAGAACGCGACATGCTGGAGGCCTGCCTCGATCTGATGAAGGCGCACCCCAAGGCGAAGAGGACCACGAGGGCCGCTCAGGCGGAGCTTGAGGAGAAGGTGCTGGCGCGGTACGCACCGCTTGGCGCGGCCGAGGTCGCCGACATGGTGGTCGCCGACAAGTGGATGGCAAGCATCGAGGACGCCATTCTGGCGGTGGTCGAGCGACTGACGGGCGAGCTTGTGGACCGCGTGAGAGTGCTGGAGGAACGGTACGCGGAGCCGCTGCCTGAGCTTGAGCGTCAGGTTGAGGACCACAGCGCGAGGGTCGAGACCCACCTGAACCAGATGGGGCTCTCGGTATGAGCTCACAACGCCTCTTCGCCGCGCTGGAAGATGGGGCCACATCGCCCGGTCGCCGCGTCGCCATCAAGCAGCCAGCGAGGTTTCGTGGGGAGTGGGAAGTAAGAAGGCTGGGGGAGTTGGGGGCATTCCGTAAAGGCAAGGGGATCAGACGGACCGAACTGCGGGACACCGGATTCCCTTGCGTTCGGTACGGAGAACTCTACACGCGGTATGAGAACTACGTGACCCACCCGGTGTCTCGGATTCCGATGGACGTAGCCGCAACGGCGTTGCAAATCGAGAGGGACGAACTACTGTTTGCCGGGTCGGGGGAAACGGCAGAGGAAATCGGCATTTGCGTCGCGTACATCGGTGAAGAGCCCGCATATGCCGGCGGAGACATCATAGTCCTGAGGGTGTCCAGAGAGGATCCGGTGTATCTCGCGCATCTACTGAACGCCCCAGTCGCCGCCCGTCAGAAAGCGCGTATGGCTCAGGGAGATGCAGTCGTCCATATTCGCAGCGATCACTTGGCCGAGGTTGAATTTTCACTCCCACCCCTCTCCGAACAGCGGGCCATCGCCGCAGTCCTCATGGACGTGGACGCCCTAATCGGGTCGTTGGAGGCGTTGATCGCGAAGAAGCGGGCGATCAAGCGCGCCGCGATGCAGCAACTCCTGACCGGCAGGACGCGGCTGCCGGGGTTCGAAGGGGAGTGGGGGACGAGGCGGTTGGGGGAAGTTGCCGCGATGGCTAGCGGTGGCACGCCCCTAACCTCAGTCGGAGCCTATTACAACGGAGACATCCCTTGGGTGTCCATCAATGACATGACAAGTAGTGGTGATAAGGTCGTCATAACGACGGAGCGAACCCTCAGCCGTTTGGGGCTGGACAACAGCTCAGCGCGCCTATTCCCTGCCGGTACCGTGCTTTATGCGATGTACGCATCGATCGGAGAATGCAGCATCGCCGGGAGACCTCTATGCGCGAGTCAGGCGATCCTCGGCATTCAGCCGGGTAGTTCGCTGCGCTCTGCTTTCTTGTATTACTCGCTCACTTGGATGAAGAGGAGGGTGAAGACGCTCGGGCAACAGGGGACGCAGGCGAATCTGAACAAAGAGATGGTCCAAGGGCTATTCCTCTCCTTGCCGCCCCTTCCCGAGCAGGGCGCCATCGCCGCCGTCTTCACCGACATGGACGCTGAGATCGCCGCGCTGGACCGCCGCTTGGACAAGACTCGTGCGATCAAGCAGGGCATGATGCAACAGCTTCTCACTGGAGCGATCCGGCTTCCGATTCCGGATGCCGTCGCCGAGGATGAGCTAAGCCGATGACGCCGATCCGCATCTTCATCAGCAGCGTTCAGTCCGAGTTCGCACGGGAGAGGAGGCAACTGCGCGACTACCTGCGCGGTGGTCCACTAATGCGGCGTTTCTTCGACGTCTTCCTCTTCGAGGACGTGCCTGCTTCAGACCGGCGGCCCGACGAGGTCTATCTGCATGAAGTCGAGCGGTGCGAGATCTACGTCGGCCTGTTCGGGACCGACTACGGGTTTGAGGACGCGAACGGAATCTCGCCCACCGAGCGCGAGTTCGACCGGGCCACCGAGTTGGGAAAGTACCGCCTGATTTTCCTGAAGGGCGCCGAGCGAGGCGGGCGACATCCGAAGATGCGTGCGCTCATCGGCAGGGCACAGGCCGGTCTGATGAGAAAGCGCTTCGCTACATCTGCGGAATTGGTGTCGGGCCTGTACGCCGCACTCGTCCAATACCTCGAAACGAGGCAGTTGTTGCACTTCGGACCGTTCGACGCCGCCCACTGCTCAGGTGCCACGCTCGACGACCTGAATTTCGAGGGCATGTACCGCTTCATTCGCATAGCGCGGAGATCTCGACACTTCACTCTTCCAGAGGAGACTCCACCGGCGGACCTGCTCCGGCATCTGAACTTGTTGAACAGGGGGCGGCTCACGAACGCCGCCGTGATGCTTTTCGGCAGAGCTCCGCAACGATTCCTGATCTCTTCGGAGGTCAAGTGCGCGCACTTCCATGGAACCGGGGTCGCCAAGCCGATTCCGTCCTACCAGGTGTACAAGGGCACGGTCTTTGATCTTGTGGACCAAGCAGTGGACTTCGTGATAAGCAAGATCGCTCTGACCGTTGGGACGAGGGCGGAGTCGGTCCAAGCCCCCGTGGCCTACGAGATCCCGAAGGATGTCGTCACGGAGGCCATCGTCAACGCGGTGGCGCACCGCGACTACACCGACAATAGCAGCGTTCAAGTTATGCTCTTCGCGGACCGTCTGGAGGTCATGAATTCCGGCCGTTTGCCGCCGCCGCTCACGGTGGAGAAGCTGCGCGTTGCGCACCAGTCGCTGCCTGCGAATCCGCTTATTGCCGAACCGATGTACCTGCTCCGCTATATCGAGAAGATGGGAACCGGGACGGTGGACATGATCCGGCGGTGCGCGGAGGCGGGTCTGCCGGAGCCAGAGTTCGAGGCGGGCGCGGGCTTCATCACCCGCATCTGGCGGCCGACCGACAATGATAGGCAGCTTAGCTCCGCTCGCGTGACTACCCAGGAAACTCAAGGCGAAACGCGAGAGACTACCCAAGAAGATCACGAGACTACCCAATATCTCGCTAATACTACCCAAGAAACCGGTGACGCTACCCAAGAAGTCGGCAGCAAGCAAGATTCGATACCTACTCGCGACCGCATCCTCGGTCACCTGCAAAGCGATCCGACATTGACTCGGGCCGCCCTGGCCTCCCTCGTAGAGGTCACGCCAGCGGGCGTCAAATACCATCTCGACAAGCTCCGCAAGGCGGGCCGCATCCGTCATGTTGGACCGACCAAGAAGGGGCGCTGGGAAATCCTCGAATCCGAATCGATCCGGCCATGACCCGTGTCGGCGACCTTGAGGTCAAGACCCAGCAGTGTGTCATCGAGCTGTTCCAGGACCGCTTGGGCTACGAGTATCTCGGCGACTGGCGCGACCGGGACGACAGCCGAAACATCGAGACATGCCTGCTTAAGCGGTTCCTCGTCGGCCAAGGCCACTCGACGGCCCTGATCGCCAAGGCGATCCGCGAGTTCGAGAAGGCCGCCGCGCTGGGCGGTGGCCGGAACCTATATGAGGCCAACCGGGAGGCCTACCGCCTGCTCCGCTACGGAGCGAAGGTCAAGCCCGGGATCGAGGAGAACACCGCCACAGTCCACCTGATCGACTGGAAGGATCCGGTCGCTAACCACTTCGCCATCGCCGAGGAGGTCACAGTCGCGGGCGAGCACAACAAGCGGCCCGACCTAGTGCTCTACGTCAACGGGATCGCCATCGGAGTGATCGAACTCAAGCGTTCGACGGTCTCGGTCGCCGAGGGCATCCGCCAGAATATCTCGAATCAGGAACCGCGCTTCATTCCACACTTCTTCACCACCGTCCAACTCGTGCTGGCGGGCAACAACAGCCAGGGACTTCGCTACGGCATGATCGGCACTCGCGAGAAGTACTGGCTCCGCTGGAAGGAGCCGGACGGCAGCGGCGGCGCCGAGGACTCCCCCCTGCTTCGCGAACTTGTCCACCTCTGCGCCCCCGAGCGCCTGCTTGAACTGATCCACGATTTCGTGGCGTTCGACGCGGGCGTCAAGAAGATCTGCCGTCACAACCAGTACTTCGGCGTTAAGGCGGGCCAGTCGCATGTGAAACGCCGCGAGGGCGGGATCATCTGGCACACCCAGGGCAGCGGCAAGAGCCTCACGATGGTTTGGCTGGCGCGGTGGATCCGTGAGAATGTCCGGGACGGCCGCGTGCTCGTGATCACCGACCGCACCGAACTCGACGATCAAATCGAGAGTGTCTTCAAGGGGGTTGGTGAGGACATCCACAGGACCTCGAGCGGTGCCGATCTCGCCAAGGCGCTGGCCGATCCCGCACGGTCCTTGGTCTGCTCGCTGCTCCAGAAGTTCGGCGCGTCGGGTGAAGGGGACGTCGATCGCTACGTGCGCGACCTTCGCTCCCAAGTGGCGGCCGGATTCCGCCCGGTGGGCAACATCTGCGTCTTCGTGGACGAATGCCACCGCACGCAGTCCGGCAAGCTGCACCGCGCGATGAAGGAGCTGCTGCCGGAGGCCACGCTGATCGGTTTCACGGGCACACCGCTCCTGAAGTCGGACAAGGGCCGGAGCATCGAGACATTCGGCCCCTATATCCACACCTACAAGTACGACGAGGCGATAGGCGATGAGGTCGTTTTGGACCTGCGCCACGAGGCGCGCGACATCGATCAGCACGTCACCTCCGAGGCTAAGGTCGACCAGTGGTTCGATCTCAAGACCAAGGGGCTCAGCGACCTTGCTCGGGCACAACTGCGCCAGCGGTGGGGCACAATGCGGAAGGTCACGAGCTCGCAGGACAGGATCGGCAAGATCGTCGACGACATCCTCATCGACATGGAGACGAAGGACCGGCTCAAGAGCGGCCGGGGCAACGCCATGCTGGTCTCGGACAGCGTGTACGCGGCGTGCCGGTTCTTCCAGGCCTTCAGCGACACGGACCTTAAGGGCAAGTGCGCTATCGTCACCTCGTACCGTCCGTCTGCGGGACACGTCGCGGGCGAGGAAACGGGAGAGGGCGTGACCGAGGTGCTGCTCAAGCACAAGGTCTACCGGCGGATGCTCGCAGACCACTTCGGCGAGCCCGAGGTCAAGGCCATGCACCGGACCGAAGAGTTCGAGAAACAGGTTAAGAAGCGGTTCGTGAACGATCCTGGACAGATGAAGCTCCTGATCGTGGTGGACAAGCTGCTGACTGGCTTCGACGCGCCGCCCGCGACGTATCTGTACATCGACAAGAAGATGCGGGACCACGGCCTCTTTCAGGCGATCTGCCGCGTGAACCGGCTGGACGGCGAGGACAAGGAGTACGGCTACGTCATCGACTACAAGGATCTGTTCCGTTCGCTCGCGGGCGCGATCAGCGACTACACCGGCGAGGCCTTCGACGGCTTCGACGAGGAGGATGTTAAGGGGCTCTTGAGCGACCGGCTCGAGCGGGGCCTGGAGCGGCTGGAGGAAACCCGCGAGGCGGTAAAAGCGCTCTGCGAATCCGTCGAGCCGCCCCGCGACTCGGCCGCCTACCGCCGCTACTTCTGCCACGACGACCTGGGAGACGGCACCGAGGCTGTCCGACAACTTGCGGCCAACGAACGCAAGCGCCTCGACCTCTACCGCATGGTGGCGGCGTTCGTGCGGGCCTACGCCAATCTGGCCAACGAGATGTTGGCGGCCGGATACACGGAGGCAGAGCGGCTCGCCATCCGGGACGAGGTCGCCCATTTCGAAAACGTCCGGCGGGAGATCAAGCTGGCCAGCGGCGATGCCGTGGACCTCAAGGCATTGGAGCCCGCAATGAGGCACCTTCTGGACAGCTACATCCGGGCCGACAACAGCGAGCAGCTATCGTCATTCGACGACATGAAGCTCGTGGACCTGATCGTCGTTCGCGGAGAGGATGCAGTCGAAGCGCTGCCCGACGGAATTAGGGGTGACCGCCGCGCCGTCGCCGAGACGATCGAGAACAACGTCCGCCGCCTGATCGTGGACGAGATGGCCGTGAATCCGAAGTACTACGATCGGATGTCGAAGCTGCTTGACGAGTTAATCCGCCAGCGGCGCGAGGAGGTTATCGCATACGGGGAGTATTTGAAACAGGTGACCGCGCTGGCAACGAAGGTGAAGTGCGGCGAGGGCGGACGGACGCGACCACCGGGCATCGACACTCCCGCGCTGCGCGCGATCTACGACAACCTTCCCGAGACGGGCGAGGACACGAAGGGCGAACCCGGACCCGACGCCCGCGAGAATGTCGCGCTCGCCATCGACCAGGCCGTTCGAGGCGCAAGGATGGCCGGTTGGCGAGGCAACAAGATCAAGGAGCAGCAGGTTAAGCGCGCGATCTACAATGATGTCGGTCTGTCGGAAGCCCGTACCGAGGAGATCTTCAAGATTGTGAAGGAGCAGGGTGAGTACTGACGCGGGCCTATCTTCGCCGTCCTCCGACGCGTTTTCCGAGCGCGTCGCGACCAGCCGCCGCTTGGAAGTGGGCGGCATCCCCGTCGAGGTCGTCCGAAAACGAATCAAGCATCTTCATCTGGGCGTCTATCCTCCAGAGGGACGGGTGCGCGTGGCCGCGCCAATGCGTCTCGACGACGACGCGGTGCGGGCGGCTGTGGTCTCGCGGTTGGCATGGATACGGCGCAAACGCGCCGAGTTCGCCCGACAGCCTCGCCAGTCGCGGCGCGAGTTCGTCTCCGGCGAGAGCCACTACTTCGAGGGTCGGCGCTACCGGCTGGCCGTGGTCGAGTCTCCCGGTCGGACGGGCATACGCCTGCGCAACAACACCTGGATGGAGATGCGCGTGCGCCCCGCAACCGGGCGGGACGCACGCGAAGCTATGCTATACCGTTGGTACCGGGCTCGTCTCCGCGAGCGCGTCCCCGAGGTCCTGGCCGAGTGGCAACCCCGGATCGGCGTGAGTGTGGACGACTGGCGCATCCGCCGAATGAAGACGCGGTGGGGCACGTGCAACGCGGCGGCCCGCCGCATCTGGCTCAACTCCGAACTGGCGAAGAAACCCCTGTCGTGCCTCGAATACGTCGTCGTCCACGAGATGGTCCACCTTGTCGAGCCGAGCCATAACGAGCGCTTCCGGGAGATCATGGACCGAGCAATGCCGGGCTGGCCGTTGCGCGCCGATGAGTTGAACCGCTCCCACCTCCCCGACGAGGAATGGGAGACATCGCCGGACTACGATTGAGCGCGGGAGCGTTGTAGGCCGACCAACGCCCTGTCTCGGGGATTTCGCTCTGTACCATATCAATGACCGCGACCGTCTCGTTCTGACGGGCGCTCGATCCGTTTCCTTCAGGAGGACCGGATCCTGTCGCGAAGCGCCGCGAATTCGTATCCCAGAATCTCCGATGCGGTCGATTGGATTCCCGTTGGCAAAGAGTGACAGAATAAGGTTATCGTTCCAAATCAACGTATGTGAATTGATGTATAGCTGTCACTTATGGCGTTACATCATATCTCCACCCTCTCCTTCGTTGTTGTGGTCCAGAGGACCCAAGCGCTATTTGTCCAGAAAGCGGCGCGTTAAGTGGTCAAGCAGCCCCATAGTGAGGGTCGCGTTATCTCGATCAACTGCCGCCATGGCCAGATGCACCACAATGCAGATGGTCGGCTGCCATGCCTCGGCATTCTATCGTGTCCAGCGGGCATCGGGAAGAAGCCGGGGGGTGTCCCTGTCCTCCGTAATAGTATCAGTATCCTCAAAGAAGCCGAACCAGGCACACTTGAACTCTGCGCCATCCCTTACGACTTGGATCGCATCGGCCACAACTCAGCCTCATGACCGGTCAGGGTATCGATTTTGGTTTGCTCGACGGGAATAAATTACTGACTGCTACTTATCTCCGCTCGCTGGTGGAGCGCCAGTAAAGATAGTATTCCTGCCTCGAGAAATTCAATCTTCCCAGCGGAGTAGGTCGGTACAATGCGCGCGACGATCTATCCCCAACCCGATCGGTCATCTTACGACAGCCTTACCGCAATATCGTCGGCTAGGATCGCCTGAAGAGGCTGATTACGGTGCCAACGGATACCACGGTTACAACGCCAACTACATTGTGCCAAAGGAACGACACCTCTGGCGCACCAAAATTCACCAGCGCAACCGCGCCCATACCGGAAAGGAGACCGCAGAACGCCCCGAGCGCCCCAGTGCGAGGGAGCATGGCCAACACAAACACGCCCAGTATCGAGCCATAGAAGAACGAGCCAAAGCGATTCACCACCTCAATCAATGAGCCAAGAGAAACAGCGAATGTGGCCACAGCACAAGCAAACAACCCCCAAAAGCCCGTCGCAATCTTGGACACCATCAACAAATGCCGATCCGTCCCCTCTGGACGAATCCAGCGACGTTAGAAGTCCACTACGGAGGCTGTTGACAAGGAATTAAGCTCAGACGAAATACTAGACATGGCAGCCGCCATAACCGCCGCAATAAACAGCCCGATGATTCCTAACGGTAACTCCCTGATCGCAAACGTAGGTATGATGTAATTGACATCCCGGCTAGGGCTATTGGTCACGTCTTCTGCTAGGGCTGCCCTGTACCCATAAATCATCCACCACGGTTCGATTATTCGTCAGGTATGGTCAAATATCGCTGGCATGGTTGTCGGAATAATTCGGGTATTTCGGCCTGGCAGGGATGGTGTGTGACTTGAGGTGAATAATGCCCTCCTCTCGTGCGGATACGCGATCTCTTCCTGCGCCGCTTCCCTTGGCGCTGCATTGCCTACATCCACGAACCCTCGGCTGCAGTCTCCTGGCGATACTTTTGCCTCCAGTAATTCAACGGTCCGTACGAGATGCCCTGCTCTGCGCAAGACGCCGCTGCGGACCGGGTCCTTTCGTTATACTGCTCTACCAGCGGAAACATCTCTTCCGCCGTACGTCTGGGCTGTACCAGGCGGGCGGTCCGGGGTCTGGGTTCTCACGTCTACGGGTAAGCTCTACAGAACCCGTCACCTAATCAAGATGCAAGTTCACCGCACGCTCACGCAGGTGTAGCCACTGGGGCACAGGCCCACATCAGGCAGGTTGATATGCCATTTATATGAACCCAGATGAATTCCCGTGCGAACATGCACTCAATTGTTCGTCTCTTACCTCGTATCCCAATGTCATATAGGTGTAACCTCTCTAGGCCACGCCACATGATCTGGTAACCCACTGGTCCATCACGAGTGCGGTTCTGATAGCCGCCGAGCACCGCTACGATCAGGATAGCAGTTCCCAAAGTACTGGGCTTCGGCAGCTTTACCCGTGCTGCCTATCCATCCAAGAATCGCAGCTCCATCTCCGTGAAAAAGACATCCGCGTCCAGCTCCGGCACCTCCCGACCCAATTGCACCAAGGTCATGACGCGCCAGGATATCACACAATACATCGTTATTGCTCGCTGCAGACGCAACGAGGTACGCAGACCCAAACGCTCTACCTTGCACCCACTCTTGAGCACGCGGAAGAAGTCTTCCACCCGCCACCGCTTGAGATACATTGCCAACACCCGCCGTGCATCCGCTACGCTCCCTACCTCCATGCTGGTCAATAGCATCCACTCCACCGGCGGCGCATCCCCCGGAGGCTCCACCTCCAACACATGCACCCCGTACATCACCACCGGCTCCTCCTCGTTCTTCGGATCCGGCAACAAGAACCTCCCGTAGCGTACCTCCGTATTGACCATCCGGTAACTGCGACCCTTCCGTGCCTGCTTGCGCGCCGTCACCCGCTGTATCTCTATCTCCACATTCCCCGGAGCCTTACTACTGCGCATTACCGCAAACAGCTTCCGATCATCCAACAGCTTCCGATCATGCTTCGCTCGTATCAATACCTCCGCCTTACCCTGTCTGCGCTGCTCGGCAAACATAGCAAAGCTGTCCGCCTCCCGGTCCGCAACACAGATCACCTGCGTCTCGCCGGACAGCTCCTCCGCCGCCTCGCATATATCCTTGAACCCGTCTATCCACTGCTGCGTCCGCGGAGCATGCGGACCCTCCTCCGGATCCTTGAAGCTGCCACGCAACACCCCCAACGTCAATCCATCCTCCGTCACCACCAGCGTCGCATGCAACGGCAAGCCCAGCGTCTTCGCCGTCGTCTGATTACTCCCTATTACCTCCAAATCCGTACACGCCGGCCGCGTACTGTACCGCAACTTCGTCGTGTCCCGGATGCATAACACGGTCTCCTGACTACGCATGCGCTCTATCGTACGCCCACGATGCGGCGCCAATATGTTCTCCGGCGTTACCGTTTTGTCCTTCTTGCTCTCCAATAACCGGTAATGCCCCTTCACCGCCGCGCGGTCCGCATCCGTATGCGCGGTAATGCTGTGGCCTATCACATCGGCCAACATGGACGTACTCTTTACCAGTCGCACAGACAACCGCCTGTCTCCCAATGGCGCTCCGCCAAACTCCGTTTCGGCCCACTGCGCACTGTCAATCCCCTCGTGCGGATCCCTCACCGGACGCAACTCCTCCTCCGGTTCCCCCAAGGTCCCGCGCCATTCTTTGTCCAACTCGTATACATACAGCCCCTTGGGATCCTCTTCCTTTGCCTCCTTGTGCCGCTTTCCGCCTGCGGTATGGCCGATCAATACAAAATTGTTCACCTCAAAACACGCTCCTTCCCCTTGGGGATCCACATACGTTTCGACAACCCAGGGACGGTAACAGTACCGTGCCTGAAAATCATCCGCCAACCGTCTCAATACGTTACCCAGTACATGGCTGGCCAAATCCTGACACTGCCCCCGTATCAGAAAACGACTCAAACACACCACACGGTGCAAATGCGCCTTGCGCTGCTCATCACTCCACGCCATCCAGTGCTCTCTGGGCGCCAGGCACAACGCCGCCGCCGAAAATCCCACCGCTCCCAGGTAACCATGGGCACTGCCTATCAGATAGCGTACCTGCGCTCCCACAAATGTGGTCGTACGCCTCGGATGCTCAAAGTGCAGCAACGTGTTCCACACCATACGCTGCTCGTCCGTCTCAACCAACTCAATCGTCAACCCCCGGACACCGTGTACCGTGTCCGGTAACGCTATCGGATCCGGTACCCGCTCCTCGCGCCTACGCGGTTCCGCCTTAGCCGCATTACAATTCTCGGGCTTGGGCAACACAATCCTCCCCCGGGCCTCCAACTTCGATAAAGCCTGCGCACAGTTGCTCACCTGCGGTTCGCCCCGTGCATCAACAAACCCGAACTCTTCACAGACAGCGCGCGCTATCTGCGTGCGAAACCGCCAACGATCGTCGGCAAGAACCCTGTCCAAACGCTCTCCATTGCAGGGAGCGGTGAGCGTTCGTAAGACCTGACTTCGCTGAAGCATGCCACAACATAAAAAACAAGTAGCAAAATGTCAAATACATGAAGTGGTAGGATGGCAGTGGAAGCGGCGCAGGAAGAGATCGCGTATCCGCACGAGAGGACGGCATTATTCACCTCAAGTCACACACCATACCTGTCAGGTCGAAATACCCGAGATATTCCGACAGCCATGCCAGCGAGAGTTGACCAGAACTGACGAACAATCGAACCGTTATGGATGATTTATGGGGGAAGGGCAGTGCTAGAGCCAGCGCCGCAGAGCGAACCTCCGTGACCTCCTGCTCATGCCCCCTGAACTCCGCAAGCGCCTCCTCGCGCGCGGCCCCGCCTGCATCCGCCGCTGTACGCGCAGCAGACTCGCGGTATCCGTACGGTGAAGTACATGGTAAAGCGGGCTTAGCATTGGTCTGCGTAGTCCGCTTGTAGAGCTTAGTGCAAGGTGATTATACGCCGGGTTTGGTGTGCCGACTTGGGAATTTCGGAGTGGTGTGCAGCTTATCGTCTTGGCGCCTGAATGCAGGCAGCAATCAGCGTCTTTGGGGACAAAAAACATGGGTTTTGGGGAGAAGAACCGGAACATTGTGGCGGACGCACATGTACACGAACTATGCGGCCCAAGGTATCTTTCTCCCCCTCTTCTCCTGCCGGTGAAGCCCTTTTTCAGAGGCTAAGAAACCAAGAGGCTGAGAACAAGGATCTGCGAAAGCAGGTCCGTCGCTTGGAGAAAAAAGCCGATCGTCTATCCAAGAACATCGCGGATATGGCTGCGAAGATTAGCCATCTGGAAGACAGGTTGGAACAAGCGCATCGCCTACTCTCTGGCAAAAAGAGTGAGCGTTACACGCCGGCGGACAATGCGCAGCAAGGCCAGTTGTCTGGAGAGGAACCAGAAGCTGTTGAGCCCGAGGAGGAGGAGGAGGAGTATGTCCCGGTAAAGCGCAAGCGGCGTGGGAAGAACAAGCCGGTGCGTGGGCCGATTCCGGACCATCTGCCCAGAGAGGTGATCCGCCTTGAGCCGGAGGGCAGCACCGCGGGTATGAAGTACATCGGCGAGGAAGTAACGGAGTACCTGGAATATGTGCCGGGCTTCACGAGGGTAGTACGGATTGTGCGGCCGAAGTACGTTGTCTGCAAGGAGCCTCGCAAGGGGGTGGTCATAGCGCCGTTGCCGAAGCGTGTCATACCGAAGGGGAAGGCGGGTCCGGGGTTGTTGGCGTATTTGGCGGTAGCCAAATATGTGGATCATATGCCGCTATACCGGCTGCGGAAGAAGTTTCAGCGCCATGGCGTGAAGCTATCGGCTGCTACAATGGGGGATTGGATTGCGAAGGTAGCGACGTATCTGGGTCCGTTAGGAGATGCGTTGCGTAAGGAGGTGCTTCGTAGCGGGTATCTGCAGGTGGATGAGACAACGTTCCCGGTGCAAAAGCCGAAGAAGAAAGGGAAGAAGAAAGGGGTGCGCCAGGCTAACTGGCAAGGTATAGCGGGTGAAAGTCCCGTAACATGAAGCTACAACCAAGTACATATTTCCGCGAGCCGTGCGTGGCTACTCGTGAGGGTAGACGCGAAGCGTCGGTAGCGGTGCGTGTGGCCAGGGACATGGAGCATCGGTACGCCAGGCTAACTGGCAAGGATATAGCGGGTGGAAGTCCCGTAATATGAAGCAAGAACCAAGCACATATTTCCGCGAGCCGTGCGCGGTCACTCGTGAGGGTGGACGTGAAGTGTCGGTAGCGGCGCATATGGCCAGGGATATTGAGCAACGAAAGATGTGTCGTTCGGGTCGCCGAGATTATCGGTGCGGTCGAAGGCAATATGTTCGTCATCGTTATGGTGAGAGGGCGGACAGGCCCGCGGTGTCTAAGACCCCATGGACGTATGTACATATCCTGCCGGGACCTGGGAGATCTTTTCAACGCCCAGCGCCAAGGGCGGGGCCGCCGAAGCGTAGGCGAAATGCTGATCGGAGGATGTACGTTGAAGAGAAGTCCGATGCGATGATAGTAGTGATGAAGCTGGCGAACAAAGCATGGAAGACCATGTGGCGGAGTTGGTGGAGCGAAGCGTCGCACCCGAGGGGAAACCGTAGTTCCCGGCATGCACTGGACGCAGAACCAGGTTCGTATGCAACATGGCACGCACTGGACACAGAGCCAGGTTCGTGTGCCAGGGGAAGGTGCGGTTACGGCAACGGGCCGGTTCGCTGGTCTGTTAACGTCATGCGCGGTGGCGCGACCCAAGGGAAGAGCCGGATGCGTTAGCGCGCACGTCCGGATCTGTGCGGGGCCTCCGGGGAAACCCGGGGGCTACCGCGAGAAAGACTTCTTGTTCGGGTTGCCGAGGCTCTTCCTTTGGTCGAAGGCAACATGTCCGTCATCGTTATGGTAAGACGGCGGACAGGCCCGCGGTGTCTGAGACCCCATGGACGCACGTACATACCTTGTCGGGACCTGGGAGGTCTTCATACTGTCCTGCAGTCGTGCGGGACGGCGAAGGAAAGGTGGAGACACCGTAACCGGAGATGCACGGTATGAAGAAGTCAGACGACAGCATAGTAGCGATGAATGCTGCGAACAAAGGGGACGATACCCTGGCGGAGCAGCGGGAGCGAAGGCTGTCGCCCGAGGGGAAATCGCGAGATCCTACCACGCACCAGGCGCAGAAATGGGCTCGCGTGTCACAGGGGAAGGAGCGGTTACGGGAGTTCGTGAAGCGAAACCCAGCGGAGCGTCTCACGACGTTACTGCACCATGTCAGCATGGAAGCGCTTAGGACCGCCTTCCACGCGCAGAAGTGTGAAGCGGCACCGGGAGTGGATGGTATGACATGGGAGAGGTACGCGGAGGATTTGGAGGACCGTATGACGGACCTTCACCGCCGTGTACATACAGGAGCGTACCGGGCGACCCCGTCCAAGCGGGTAGAGATACCCAAGCCGGACGGAGGTACACGACCGCTTGGCATGGCTGCACTGGAGGACAAGATCGTCCAGAGGGCTGTGGTGGAACGTATACTGACTCCGATTTTCGAGGAGGAGTTTGTGGGTTTCAGCTATGGGTTCCGGCCGAAGCGCAGCGCGCACGACGCGTTGGATGCTTTGGCATACGTGATAGAGCGTCGCAAGGTCAACTACATTGTGGACGCCGACATTCGCAAGTTCTTTGACACGGTAAACCAGGAGTGGCTTATCCGCTTCTTGGAGCATCGTATTGCGGATAAGCGGGTGATTCGGTTGATCATCAAGTGGTTGAAGGCGGGCGTGATGGTAGATGGGATGTGGCGGGATAGTGAGGAGGGTACACCGCAGGGTGCGGTGATTTCCCCTATACTGGCCAACATTTATCTTCATTACGTGTTGGATCTTTGGACCGATGCATGGCGCAAGTCACAGCGGAGTGCGGGGGGAGGTCTACATCATTCGTTATGCGGATGATTTCGTGGTGTGTTTCCAGTACGAGGGGACAGCGCAACGTTATCTGCGTGCACTGCGGGATCGGCTTGATAAGTTCGGGTTGAGACTGCATCCGGGGAAGACTCGTCTGATTGAATTCGGGCGACATGCCGAGGAAGATCGCAGGAAGCGTGGTGAGGGTCGACCGGAGACATTCGACTTTCTGGGATTTACGCATTACTGTCGTAGAGATCGGAGGGGGCGATTTAGTCTTGGTCGTAAGCCGATAGCCAAGCGTATGGCTCGTTTTCTGAAGCGCGTGAAGGGGCAGCTGATTCGCCGCATGCACCGCCCGGTGCATGAGACGGGGAAATGGTTGGGGCGGGTGCTCAACGGATGGTTGAATTACTATGCCGTACCGACGAGTTACCGGTACCTTGCGAGCTGCTACATCCGGCTGTACTGGATATGGATGCGTGTGTTACGACGACGTTCCCAGCGGGATCGTACGACGTGGGACACGATGGACAAGCTCACTGCGATACACTGGCCGAAGTTGGAGATCCGGCACCCATGGCCTTCCACACGATTCACCGTTAAGCGCGCTGGCGCGACCCAAGGGAGGAGCCGGATGCGTTAACGCGCACGTCCGGATCTGTCCGGGGGGCCCGGGGCGACTCGGGTCCCTACCGGTATAAGAAGAAAGGGAAGGAGAAGAAAGGGAAGAAAAACGAAGGAAAGACGCATCGCGGCTATCTTTGGGTATACCTGGCACCGCGGGCGAAGGTGGTGATGATGGATTACAGCCCGAGCCGTGCGCGCGCTGGACCCTGGGAATTCTTGCGCGGATATAGAGGGGCGATGCAAACCGACGGGTATGTGGTGTACGATGCGTTTGGTACGCGGGGCGGGATAACGCTGTTTGGATGTATGGCGCATGCGCGTCGCAAGTTTTATGACTGCAGAAAAAAGGAGCCCAAGAAGGTGCGCCATGTAATGGAGGAAATCCGGCAGTTGTATGCGATAGAGCGTGGGTTGCGTAAGGAGGGAGCTGGTCCGGCTCGGCGTGTGGAGGTACGACAGGAGGAGGCACGGCCGGTACTGGAGAAGTTGAAGCCATGGCTTGAGGAGAGTCGTGAGCACCGGCCGAGTGCGGGATGGGATGAAGCCGTGGGGTACATGCTCAACAGGTGGGAGAAGCTGGTTTGTTACCTGGAAGACGGCAAGGTTGAGATTGATAACAATCTGGTCGAGAACCAGATGCGAGCGATTGCGCTTGGTCGAAAAAACCATCTGTTTGCGGGATCGCATGCGGCAGCGCAGCGGTCCGCAGTACTGTACGCTCTTTTTGCCACATGCAAGTTGCAATCGACAAACCCGATTGAATGGCTTACCGACGTACTACGCCGTCTTCCGACACATCCTGCCGACCGCATGGCTGAACTCTTGCCCCATCATTGGAAAGCTAGTCGGGACTTGCAGCAAGCTACCGTCAAGAAAGCGGCATAGGAGCCCCTAAACAGGCGCGCCCGGGTCATCCGACTAGATCCGTGTACGGGTCTGAGAATACGCTGTTAGGTACTTAACTCCTGCACACCCAACCGACGCTAGCCTATAAACCTTCGAACCGCGCCCTAACTTACTCTAATTGAGAGAGTAAATACCCTCGGTTATAATGTACTTCACCGGACGGATACGACTCGCGCGCTTCAAATGCCTCGTGATTACGCTCCTCCAGCTCCGCGTACGCAGCCCCTTGCTCTGTACCTACAGCCTCTTCAAGGGCCGGATTGAATAGCAAGGGCGGAGCTTGGAAGAGGTAAAACACAAACACCAGCACACCGATGAGCAATACCAGTGTCTGTAGCGGAATTTTCCAGTAGGCACTCATGAGCAGCGAACTACGGGCCTCGGACACACTCCGCGCCGCCAAATACCGCTGAACCTGACTCTGATCCGTACCGAAATAGGACAGCATCAGGAATGTCCCACCCAGCAGTCCAGTCCACAGCGTATATGTCTCTGTCAGATTGAAGGACAAATCGAATACCTGTAGCCTCCCGGTGGCCCCGGCAATGTGCATGGCTTCAGATACGTCCACAGGCATGCGCAAGAGCAGTACTACCACCACTGCGAGCAGCGAGAAGACAATCAGTACCATCTGCTTCACATCAGCCCAGGCTACCGCCTGTATGCCACCGACCATAGTATAGACCACTGCCGGTACGCCGATTAGTGCTACACTCCATACAAAATCAATCCCCAACACGGCTGCAAACACCACCGAAGGAGCGGCAATTATAGTGCCACACGACATTCCCCGCGACAATAGGAAAAGGAAGCTAGTCAGGGACCTAGTCCGGGCATCAAACCGCTTTTCCAGATACTCATAGGCAGTGAATACGCCGCTCCGGTGAAGGAAAGGGACCAGCGTCACTCCCAAAATCACCATGGCCAATGGCAGGCCAAAGTAGAATTGAATAAACCTGATGCCGTCTGTTGCCCCCTGCCCCGTCGTTCCAATCATCGTGATCGCAGACAACTGTGTGGCCATCGGGGTTGGTAACCCGAACGCCCCTCAATTTAGTCCAAGAATCCTGGCCTCAACCAAGCCACAAGTACTGGGCTTCAATCGCTAAGGGTGATCGCAATGGGACCAGTAATTCCCTGAAATCACGAAGATCTCAAAGGCGTTCCCCGAATAGCCATGCCATGGGATTGACGGCTATTCCGCCGGAAGCTAACCAGCACTCGCAGGCTGCTTCCAAACAATGTGGCGCAGGTCCACTCCCTCAATAATGTAGACAACGTACTTGGCAACACTCTTTGCGTTGTCAGCTACTCGTTCGAGCAACTTTCCAACCGAATTGATACGGATGAGCGTGCCCGCATCCTCGGGATGGGACTTGCAGTGTCGAACGATGGTGGCATTCAATTCGCGGTAGGCCCTATCAACCTGACGGTTGATGCCTCATGCCGCAGCGCGGTCAGCCGCGTGGTGGTAATTGACAGGAAAAATGCGACATGTATGGGGAACGGGAGGGCTCCTCGTTTCCGCAACCTCGGACGCCTCGTTAACAGGGCATCCTTGCAGAATCCTCCTGGCAGCCAGGGAGGCCCGTGCCGACTGATACTCCGCGATAGCTATGGTACGATGGTGGAGATGCGTGACTGCCATATGGAGCTAGGCATTCTGGCGTGTTGAAGCGAATATTGCCAACCGCTGCCACAACTCTGTAATTGCGTAGCGGTAGTGTGCGCGCTGCCTCGTAAACAAACGGCGCAGCCCGTTCGTCTTCCAACCATGCCGGGAGCGTTACCGGCGGCATAACGACGGGCATGCGGTCGTGGATTGTTGCAATGTCGTCTCGTCCAGAGCGTGTCGGGATAATACATGGCCAGCCACGATGGATGCCAGCCAGCAGCAGTGGCTGCTGCGCTACCGGGCGCATACACCATAGCTGTCCACGCTGCTTCCATTAGTAGTAGGCAGTCGCCGGTATCACACAGCGATGCATCCCCCGGAAGAATCGTTGTGTATCCACGGTTTCGGAGAGGGCATTGATGACAGCACGGCCCTTCCACGGTGGATCAATGCCCCATTTGAGGCGCGCCCAGGTACACTCCTGAAGGGGTCTGCGCGGCAGGGAGTACCGCTGACGGTGCCACATTGGAAGAGGGTCGAAGCCCCTTTAGCACCTCCGCTCCCTACTCAACACCCATAGCATGGGCGAGCTCCCCGGGGTGTGGGCCTTCGCCATGCGACCGCACATGTTGTGACGATTCGGGAAACATTGTATGGGATGGTCATCCGGTCGGACTGTAATGGCGTTGGTGTGGCGGACAAAATAGCTAACTATGTCGCTCGGATCCAAGATTATAGGCGGGGCAGTTACTGCGACTATGTTGGTATCGCTCTTGCTCGTTCTTGGCATTGTTCCTCCTGGTTTGACAGCGCTACCCCTTTTCTACAACACCAGTCCGTCGCTGCCAAGAGGGCTCTATGTAGCGAAGAAAGTGCATCATATTAAGAGGGGAGACTTGGTGCGCGCGTGTGTTCCTGCCACGTTCGCGGCGACCGCACTGGACCGGGGATACCTGCATCCCGGATCATGTCCTGGGGGTGCGGCGCATGTGGGCAAATTTGTAGCGGGAGTCGCAGGAGACGTTGCAATTGTAGACAGTGTTGGCGTGCACGTCAATGGGCGGCCCCTGCCAGAGACGGCTCCAAGTCGGCACGATGGCCGTGGGAGATCCGTGCAGCATTATGCAGGGGAGCGAGTTCTGGCGCACGGCGAGTGCTTCCTCGTAAGCGCTATGGATCCGATGAGCTACGATAGCCGATACTTTGGCCCGGCAGGGTGCAGTGTACCGTTAGTGCTGCTCACTCCCGTCGGACGCCGGGCACGCCGCCGCGTGGAGGCACATGCCCGCGTGTACAGTGAGTGAGTACGCTCTGCGGCTTGCGGATCTGTTGCGTCGGTATCTGGGGGAGACCGTACTCAGGGCGCTGGTGGACCCGGACATTGAGGAGGTATATGTAAACCCGGATATGCGCGTGCGTCTGGTTTCCCGTTTGACAGGAAGGCTGGATACCGGTGCAATGCTTGGTCCGTCAGAGGTTGAGGCGTTTCTGCGTGCCATAGCCACTTTTGCAGGCACGGAGGTGTCAAGGGGGCGGCCCTCTCTGGCAGCAGCCTTGCCGCAGGAGTTTGGAAAGTGCCGTCTGCAGGGCTTCCTGCCCCCGCTAACGGAGGGTCCTGCGCTGATTATTCGTAAGCCGCCTGCACGGGCTATTGAGCTTGAGGAGTATGTGAACCAGGGAGCACTGAGTTCCGAAGGGTTTGAGATAATAAGCGGTATCGTGCGGGAACGGCATAACGTGATTGTTGCCGGCCCTACCGCCAGTGGAAAGACAACGCTGTGCGGTGCCATCATTGCCGCCATCACAAGGCAGTTTCCACTGGAGCGCGTGATAATTCTGGAGGACACACCAGAGCTGCTCTGTCATGCTGCAGATCAACTACGCCTCCGCACTACAGATCAGGTGACCATGCGACAGTTGGTCAAGTACAGCCTCCGTGCAACGCCTGATCGGATCATTATTGGGGAGGTTCGCGATGGTGCGGCAAAGGATTTGCTTGATGCTTGGATCACGGGCCACCCTGGCGGGTGCGGTACCGTACACGGTGAGGACTGCGATGCAGCCGTGACGAGGCTGGCAGAGCTGGCTCGCGAAGGGGCGGGGGGTGTGGACCAGATGGCCATGGTCCATCGCGCGGTGCGGTATGTGGTCCTGATTACCGGCCACGGCACCTATCGCCGCGTGCGACGGATAGCACGCCTAAAAGGCGGGAGGTTGGAGCACATTTTGTCTGAATCGTAGTGCCTCCCTGGAGCGGGGGTGCCCGCCGGCGTCGTAGCATGACGAAAGCTATTGCCGGGATACTATTATGCGGATGTATGCTACCTGTGCTGTATTGGTTGTAGGGCCACATCTGGCTGCGGCGAGCGGGGTCCGCGGCATTGAGCTTGCCACATCTACCATTCAGAAGCTGGTTTCGATGCTGACCGGTG
This sequence comes from Rhodothermales bacterium, assembly GCA_963663495.1. Taxonomy (GTDB): domain Bacteria; phylum Bacteroidota; class Rhodothermia; order Rhodothermales; family Bin80. Next base: position 4,803,472 of record OY760427.1, on the reverse strand, counting down.
ATTTGGCCACGGCAGGTTTTCTACTCATCATTGTGCTTGGAGGGATGGCCTGGTGGATTTCCCGTGCCAGCCGTGCGGGGGAGATCCTCGGGCGCACCGTGATTGGTGCGGTTATCATATTCGGTGCCGCCCAGATTTCGGAATTCTTCGCTTTTCAGGGCGCAGTGCTTTAGAAGAGATGCATTCTCGTCGCAATCGTGCAAAGGTGTTTTCCTCGCTGGGACGCAAGCCCTACCTCCTGGGCTTGCCACAGGACGCTTTCCTTCTGATAGCTCTCATCCTCGTCTGCATGGCGGTAGCTGCCCGGTTCCACCCATGGGTGCTTGCCGGCTGTGCTGCGGTCTATCTGGGCCTGCTTCCGATTCTGCGCCGCCTATTCGAGCACGAGCCGTATCTCATGGAAATTCTGCCAAGGGCCATGCGCTACCGCGCGTTCTACCCGCGACAAGCACGTCCTATCACCAAATCCTCCAGAACATCGACGCTTTAAGCTTTTCGTTAGGTGGGCTTGTGGGCGCTGGCGCAACTCAAGCCGTAAAACGCTTCTCTCGTCGGGCGCGCGAACAGGAGGGCCTAGGGGACCTCCTGCAGTGGGCGTTTGTGATAAGCAATGGCGTGATACTGCTCAAGGACGGTTCGCTGCTGGCAGGCTTTGCGGTAAGAGGGAGAGATCTGGAAAGTGCAGAGCCCGAGGAGCTCAACAGGAGCTGTGCTTCCGTGGCCGACGCGCTTCGGCACTGCGCGGGCGGCTGGACCTTGGAAACGAATCTGCATCGCGCCCCGGTACATGGGTATCCGGCAGTGGAGGAGGCGCATTTTCCTACGCGCGCGCTTCAGCAGATGGACGAGGAACGGCGCGCGCAGTTTACACGAGCAAACACGCACTTCGTCACAGATAACACCATCCTGTTAACACACACGCCGCCCAAGAATACACTGCGGCGGTGGGAGCAGCTTATTATGCGGTCTCCCGGGCTGGATCATAAGGTCGTGATGGACGGCTTCGAAGAGGCCTGTGCGGAGATAGCGGCGCTGCTTGAAGGCGGCTTTACCGTTTATAGGCTGGACACACAGGCCCTGGTGCGCGAGTGTCACCGGTGCCTGACAGCGCTAAATGAACCGGTTGCCACGACCCATGCATTCCTCAGCCATGCCCTGGCATCGGTGGATATGGAGACAGGGTTCCAGCCTCGTGTGGGCGGCGAACATGTCTTCATGATAGGCATCACCTCTCTCGGATTCGAAACCGTCTGTGTGCAGGCCGACTTTTTCAACCGCCTGCGAGAGCCCGTGCGGTGGCACATGCGGTTTACAGGGCTGAACCGCCATGATGCTGAGCGGCGTATCACACGTATGCAAGCGCAATGGTTTCATCGGCGCGGTGGCTTGCGTGCGCTTCTGCCGAACAGCGAAGATAGCATGGAGGACCAGGATGCTGCCGCCATGCAGGACGACGCCTCGGGTGCGCTTGCTGCCGCGGCTTCGCGAGAGGTACGCTTTGGCTACTTCACAACCGCGTTGATCCTCCGTGATCGCGATCGGGAGAGGGGAATGGTGCGGGCTCGATCCCTGATGCAGGTGTTTCGTGACTACGGGCTGCCCTGCACGCTGGAATCCATAAATGCTACCGATGCATTCATCGGGACGCTGCCCGGGCATGGTGCGGCTAACCTCCGCCGACCGCTGGTTTCCAGCACCAACGCATCACACCTGTTTCCTGTAACGACGCCGTGGGCGGGGGAGGAGACATGCCCAAGCAGCTTGTTTCCTGCGGAAAGCCCTCCGCTGCTGTACGCCCGGGCGTGTGGGGCTACGCCGTTTCGCGTGAATCTGCACCAGGGGGATGTCGGGCATACACTGGTGGTTGGCGCGACGGGTGCCGGCAAGAGTGTACTGGTTGGTTGCCTTGCGCTCAGCTTCCTGCGGTACGCACGGAGCCGCGTGTTTGTATTCGATGTGGGAGGATCCCACGCGGTTCCCACAATGGCTGCTGGCGGGGTGCATCATGATTTTATGAAGGAAGGAACGCCGGCGCTACAGCCCTTACTGTTCCTTGATTCAGATACCGCACGGGCACGCGCGCTTGCATGGCTGGAGAGCCTATGTGCTGTAAGTGACGCCCGTGCGCGCCAGGACTTGGCACAAGCTGTTGACCTAGTTTCCGGATTGCCAGAGCAGGAACGCACGCTGACCGCCCTGTATCTGACCCTTCCACCGAGCCTCCAGGCGGCATTGGAGCCGTATACAGTTCGTGGTCCTTTTGGCATGCTGCTGGACGGTAACAGTGCTAAGCTTGCGGATGCGCGTATGCAGACATACGAACTTGGCGGCGTTAGCAAGATGTCGGAAGCGATCGTGGCGCCGCTGCTCCTGACGTTGTTTGCCATGATTGAGCGAAGCCTGACAGGCGATCCCGTGCTTATTGTGGTGGAGGAAGCGTGGTCGGCCCTGCTGCGACCCGAGTTTGCGCAGCAGCTGCAGGAGTGGCTGCTCACGCTGAGGAAGCGTAATGCGTCTGTGGTGGTAGTGGCGCATTCCGCTGCACAATTACGTACGCTGCCAAACGCTACGCTCCTGACGGAATCCTGTCCGACGAGGATCGTTTTACCCAACCCGGAAGCGCGCACGGAGGAGTCGGCAGCCGTGTATCGTTTTCTCGGCTTCACAACCCGCGAGCTCGACATTATTGCGGAGGCGCAGCCCCGTCGTGAATACTACTACCGATGCGCAACCGGCAGCCGGCTGTTTGAGCTGGACCTCGGGCCGGTAGCCCGCATGCTGCTGATACCGCTTCCCGGCATGTCAACCCGTACTTCCAGGAACAAGGTGCTGTCACTCATGAGGCGCCGAGGAGGTGATTTTCTTAACCATCTTAACGAACTGTAAGGTATGATCAGAAGACTGTTCTTTCTTTTCCTGTTGCCCGCCGGCGGCACCTTCGCACAGCTGCCTGTGGTGGATGCTGCGGGGGTTGCCCAAGCCATTGCCACCCTTACCGAGCTGCGCAATCACGCCGCGCTAATCACGGAGACAATGGGCTTTACGCGTGGTATCTTGGATGCGGCAGTCCAAAACCGGGATATTTCTGATCGCCATCTGCGGCGCTTTGAAGCGGCAATGACCAAGCGTGGAGTAGTGCCGAGCGCGTCACTCGCCGAACTCACTGCGCCCATCCGGGAGATACTGGCAGCCAACTCCGGTTTCAGCTATGCAGATCACGCGGCGAGACCTTACCTGGGCTACCAGCGAGCGCCGGATCCGCTGGAGCATGCGCGAATCATTACCGGGCGCAGTCTTAACACGATGTCTGCCGCAATGCAGGCGCTAGCAGTCCAGGCAAGGCAGCTGCAACAAGGGCACGCGGAACTGGAGCGATTCAAGAAGGAGATTGCCATCGCCACGGAGCCGCAGCAGCTGCGTGATGTGCAGGCAAGCCTGCAGGTTGTTGGTGCGCGCGAGCAAATGATGACCCGTGAGGCATTACTGCTACTATCCGACATGGAGGCCGTGCGTGCTGCAGCGGAACTGGAGCGGGAGGCGCAAACCCGAATGCAGTACGATGTTTTTCTGGGTAACTGGGAGACTCGGAGCAATCGCCCGCACAAATTCCTCCGGATGCCCAGACACTAGGTATATGCCTGCGCGGCAGGATGCAGGGATAGGGCGGCTGTACCCGTTCCCCGCGTCCCCCGATCCCGTCCTGCCGCGCAGACGCGTGCCCGAGCTCTGCAACGAATGCCTGTTCAGCAAGCCACACTCCAGAATTGTCCGGCGACAGACTTCTTTGACTGCGCTCAGGAGGTATTTCGATTGGCGACTGAAGCATGGATTGGGCGCGCGCTGGACACGGCACAGGCGATATTCTTGAGCCTCGCGGTTCTGGAAATCGTCGTAACTGGCTATGTTTACTGGATGGGGCGTTCGAGGGGCCAGGACCTGCTGAGCCAGTTCGCACTAAAGCTTGGTATCCTGGCGTTCGTTCTGGGGCTTTTTTCCACCTACCACCACTGGTTGCCACTTCTCCCCACGGCCTTTGGCGAAAGCGCTATACATATCGGGGGAGACTCGGTGGAACGGCTTTCTCCCACCCATCTCATCAACACCGGGATTAAGCTGTTCCTTGCGGTAATGAAGGCGCTTGGCCTGACAGCGGACGTAATCACGGTGCTGGCGGTAATTCCCGCGGTCCTGATCCTGCTCTGCTTCCTGGCGCTGGGAGTTCACCTCCTTGTGACGCTTGTAGAGAGCTATATCGTGGTAACGGGAGGGTTGGTTTTTCTGGGCTTCATGGCTTTCAGGGGCACGGCGCCGCTGGGCGAGGGGTACTTACAATATGTGCTATATGTCGGTATAAAGCTTTTTTTCCTCATGCTGGTTGCCAGCGTCGCTGCAACGATAGGGGACGATATGGTTGCTATGCTCGGGACCGTTGATAATCTGTGGCTTGAACTTTTTCGTAGCCTCGTCACACTGGATCCCGGCCAGGCAGTCGACAGCGTCACGTCCAGGCTTGGCTTTATATGGTCGCTGACGGCGGTTGCCCTTCTGCTTGCCGGCGTCGGGTTAAGCCTGCCGAGCCGCATGGCTGACCGCATTAGCCGCGGAGTGACGCTGGACTTCAGCAAACTGCTGAAGAGCTTATGAAATGGATCAGGCAATTGCTGCGCTTGGCCGATCGTTCGCAGCCGGCCTTCAACAGCGATGGCAGACGGGCATTTGAGCAATTCTTCGGCAGTCTGGCCGATCGTCGTCGTACCTGGCAGGCAGTTGCTATTGCAACCCTAACCATAAATGTTGTCTTGACGGTCGGGTACGTCCTCGTATCACTACAGCACCGGGTGGTGCCTTATGTCGTGGAGGTTGATGTATTTGGTGAAGTGCGCCTCGCGTCGCAGCTTGCCTTGGAAGCGCCGCCGGAGCGCGCTGTAGTGGCAGCGCTACGACGTTTTGTCCATAACCTGCGGACCGTACCCACGGATGTTCATTTGCTCAATACAAGGCTGAACGCTGCGAAAGCCCATGCCGCGGGCCCGGCTCTGGAAACCATGGCACAGGCCGTCCGAGACGAAGAAACGGTGCTGCAGCGCATGCTGCGGACCGGCCAGGCGCGGTACGTTACCGAGGTCAGCAGCGTCCTCCGGGTGCCTGGTAACGCCCGTATCTATCGGGTCGTGTGGAGGGAAAAGCACGAGACGGACGAGCGCACGGTGGAGGGGTACTTCGAGATGAGGGTTCAACCGCCTGAAAATGAGAGCCAGCTACTGGAAAATCCGCTCGGCATCTTCATAACGGACTATACGCTTTCAAAATCGGTGCAATGATGAACAGGACCTTCGCATGTATTCCATTATTTGCTATTGCCTGCTCGGCATGGTCGCAGCAACCAGTACCGGAGCGGGTTGTTGAGGTGTCTGGCTCTGTAGAAGGAGCTATTGCCACGCAGGTAGAGGCGTATAAGGGTGGAGCCCGGCCGGAAGTTCTGCGGCAGTCGGAAGTCCTGTTGTACCCGTATGGCGTGTATCAGCCAGTCCTGGTGTGCACGGTGCTCCGCGCCTGTATCGTTGAGTTGGAGCGCGATGAAAACCTGATAAGCCTTATTGCAGGAGACGACCAGCGCTGGCTGATTGACCACACGGCCACTGGTCCCACGGCGGCTATACCCCTCGTGAGTGTTAAGCCGACAGACCACGACATTACCACCAACCTGATAATATCAACGGACCGTCGGGTGTATCATCTCACGCTGGACAGTCCTCCGCGCGGCAGCGAGAAGAGCACATTCAACCCCCTTGGTTCCTATACGCGGCATATTCGATTCTATTATCCGGTAGACCATATTCGGCACATTAACGATGCCGATGCGGTGCGTAAGGCCACCCTGTTTGTGGCGGAGAACGTCAACTATCGCTACACATGGCAACGGTACCAGGGCTTCCCGTGGGAACCGCTGACTGTCTTTGATGATGGCAGCCGGGTATTTATCCGGGTTCCGGAGGAGATGGTGCAAAAGGATGCTCCATTACTGGTCTTGCGGCGTGCCGGCAAGGATGTTATCAGTTCGTATGTCCTGGAACGAGGGTTCTATATCGTTGCAGGATTGTTTGACGAGGCGCGCCTGATTGGTGCTACCGTACGGCACGGCATTCTCCGCCGCCGGCGGCCTCAGGTGCTGAGCATACGTCGGACGAAGAATTGAAAGAGAAGCCGGAAGAGGATTATGTAGACCCGCAGGCACCGCCGCGCCTGTCGCGGCGAAACGTGATGGCGGTAGTGCTTGCGATTTCAGGGGTGCTTCTCGCCCTGTTCTTTGGCAGCCGCAGGGTTGCTGAGCCCGTTGAGCGTATTCATGACGATCCCATTGATCTGGATGTGTTAGGCGACCGTCCGCCGGTGCCGATACCTTGGGGAGTGCCTGCGGAGAAGCCTGGCTGGCCTCAGCCGACACAGGATAGGGCCGACCCGCGGCGCCTTCGGTACGATGAGGCCTTAAGGTCGCGCAGCGTTCTGCATTTCGAACCGGCACCACCGGACACATTGGACGCACAGCCATCAGGACATGTTCTTGCCGAGGCTTCGGTAATCGAGGCGGCAATGATAACCGCAATCGACTCCAGTCGCCCCGGGCCGGTCATAGCACAGGTGGTACATCCCGTGTACGATTCTGCCACATTAGGGCATGTGCTGGTGCCTGCCGGGACACGTCTGATCGGGTCACTGGCGAACATGCTGGCCGAGCAGGATCAACGCGTGATCATAGCATGGACGCGTATGGTCTTTCCAGATGGCACGTCGCGGGATCTACCGGGATTTCCTGCGCTGGAGTCGTCCGGCGAGGGCGGACTGCGTGAGGGTGTCAACAAGCATCGAATGCAGGTTTTAGGTCAGGCGGCATTGGTGGCATTATTAGGGGGAGGTGCAGCAGCTGTCGCGGAAACGCATCATGGACGTTTGCCTGCTGCCGCGCTCGGGTTGGAGTTGTCCCGCGTGGCGGGGGACATGCTGAGGTCCAGACGGCGTCCTACGATCACTGTTCGGCCGGGGTACCGCTTTCTGGTGTACGTTTCTCAGGATTTGATATTATAGCCCCCGATGCCGCGCATGTATGGATGGCCGGCTCCCATGGCAGTAAGCATGTATATGCAGCTGCTGGCTTTGGTTCTGGGCACTGGCCTTGCATTGCAGTTGGCCACGACGGCACTGGTTCTGCATTGGGGCCCGCCCGCGGGTGAGCCACTGATGGACCCGGGCTGGACCAAGCCTTCTTGCCTGGCTGCCGCGGCTGCCTGCTGTATGCTGCTCTTGCGGCGCGGCCATACTGTGATGAAGGTTTCCGCGTTGGCAGGCTTCGTGGTACTGGGTGCAGCACCCCTCTATAATCCTTTGTTTTTGCTCGTGGCCTTGGGTCGTGCACCGCATTCACCGGCACCCTTGTGGACGCTGGTTGGAGCAGCCGTAATTGCGGGAGCACTCATGCAAAGCGTTCTGGCAACGCTGGGAGTTCAAGGATCAGAAGTACACGGTTCTACCCGCTGGGGAGGTGCTGCCGCCTTGCGAATTCCGACATCCGGATTGCTGCTCGGCAGGCTCCGCGGAGATTTGCTGCGGTATGATGGCCACGGCCATCTGCTGACGGTTGCAGCAACGCGGAGTGGCAAGGGGGTCGGTGCTATCCTGCCCAACCTGCTGAACTACGATGGATCGGTTGTGGTCACGGATCCCAAGGGAGAGAACTATGCGGTGACGGCCCGCTACCGCCGGGAGATTCTCCAGCAGGAAATCGTTGCCCTGGATCCGTTCGGAATAATGGAAAAAGAACACGGGTCCCGATACAATCCGGCAGATCTTGTGGACATGAACGGGGACGGTTATGTTGAAACGGCCATGATGCTGGCCGACATGATGGTGCCAGGTGCGGAGTCGTTCTGGGTACTGGAAGCACGGGCGTTGATTTATGCGTTCTTGCTGCACGCCAAGAGTCTGGAGGGGAACCTCCTGGGCATGCGTAGGCTGCTGACACTGACACCCGAGAAGCTGGGGGAGGCACTTGATGCAATGCAGGAGAGTGGAGTGCCGCAGGTGGAGGAGGGGGCGGCCCGTGTACGGCAGAAGTCAGACCGCGAGCGCAGCAGCGTCTTTTCCACCGCCCAAAGCCGGACCCATTTTCTGTCGAGCCCCCGCATGCATGCGGTGATGTCGGAGTCAACGTTCGACTTACGGCGGTTAACAAGCGGTGGGATGACCATTTACCTGATTCTCCCGCGCGAACACCTGGCAACTTTCGCGCCGTGGCTACGGCTCATGGTTGCGTGCTGCTACTATGCCTGCACGCATAATGTGGCGGGCAGGGACAGTAATGCGCCACGGACACTCTTCCTCCTGGACGAGTTCGCCAACCTAGGGTATATGTCTTTTATCCGGGAGGCTATTTCGCTTGGCGGTGGGTACGGCATTACTTTTTGGCTGATTCTGCAGGACCTTGCCCAGCTCCGCAGGGAGTACCGTGACGGGTGGGAGAGTTTTGTCGCCAACTGCGATGTGATTCAGGCTTTTGCGATTCAGGACCCGTTCACCAGTGAGAATGTGACGAAGATGCTGGGCGACATGTCGGTGTGGCAACGGCGAGTACGGAGGACGAGTCGTAGCCTAACTTCGCCATCCGGTCAGGGGAAAACGCTGAGTTCCGCCTCCAATTCTCTCGTTTTTCCCTCCTAATAGGGCTATTTCGGCTAAATTCGGCGTTTTTCGACCTTTTTTAGCCGACTTTTTCGGAAAAGGTAATGTAGTGCTATCGCGGTGTGGACGGGAACCTCCCCCCAACCACCCCGGTACCTTACCTCGTACCAATTCCACACTCCGATCATGTTTATCCGAAACCGACCCTACAAACGTAAAGACGGTAAGAAATGCAACAGCTTTGCCCTCATCGAATCCTATCGCAAAGACGGTACCTCCAAACACCGCACCCTCCTTAATCTCGGCCCGAACTTCAACATCCCCCGCAGTCTGTGGGGGGAACTGACCCATTGCGTTACTGCCCGACTCAAAGGGAAAGCCAGCCTCCCTTTCCAGAATGATGAAGCCTTTCTCAATGCGGTCGACGACATCGTTGCACATCTCGAAAGCAAGGGCTACGACATCCATCGCACATCCCATCAGCAACACCTCATTGATCCAGAGAAAACAACCCATCCCGATTCCCGGACCGTCGGCGGAGAACGACTGATCCTTCAGACATTGGAACAGCTCGGACTGGCTGTACTGCTACGTTCGCTCAACTTCTGCGAGAAACACGTCAAGCTCTGCTGTGCGCTGATCGTCGGACGTATGCTCCACCCGGGCAGTGAACGAGAAACGCATAAATGGCTGTGTAGAACCTCCAGTGTTCTGCAGCTTCTGGATTTGGAACCCCCGAGTCTCAACACCCTCTATCGTTGCACTGATCTGATCCATAAGCATATGGATCAGATCCTGGAGAAACTCTTTGGCATTACCAAAGCGGTATTGCAGTTTGAAGAAACGATCGTCTTTTATGATTTAACCAATACCTATTACCACGGCAAGAAGAAAGGGAAGTTGTTGTCGCATGGGCGCAGCAAGGAAAAGCGCAGTGATTGTCCGTTGGTTACGCTGGCGCTCACCCTGGATGGTTCGGGGTTCCCCCGCAATGTGCAGATCCTGCCGGGCAATGCAGGGGAACCGGCAACGCTCAAAGAGGCAATTGAGAAACTAAACGGCGCTACGCCCACAGTGATTATGGACTCCGGCATTGCGACGGAGAAGAATCTGCAGTACCTGAAAGAACAGGGACTGAACTGGATCACCGTGGAGCGTTCCAAAGCCCCTCCAGTCCCCGAAAACAAGCCGGATCAACAGTTTACGACCGCCGGGGGAGTCAAGATCAAAGCCTGGAAGGTCACCAAAAAGGAAAAAGATGGCGAAGATGGCGAAGATGGCGAAGACGAAAAAGACGTTGAAGATAATGCGGAACTACGCGTGTTTGTGCACAGTGAGGCCAAGCAGGCGAAGGAGGATCAGATCCTTGAAACCCAATGCAAGAAGTTTGTGAAGGCGCTCACTACACTACATGAGGGACTCTCGAAACCCGGGTACTTGAAGAACTATGAAAAGGTCACGATAAAGGTTGGTCGTCTGAAGGAAAAGTACAAGAAGGTCTCACACCTGTATGAGGTAGAGGTCAGCAAAAAGGAGGGCACCAAGCATGCAGAATCCGTTACGGTGACCCGGCGTGCGTCGCATGCGCGTCGCACCCAGGCCAGCGGAGGGTATGTGCTTCGGACCAGTCATACCGGATGGTCGGTGGAAACGGTTGCACGAACCTACTGGCGACTTACAGAGATTGAGCGCACATTCAGAGTCATGAAATCGGACCTCGGTCTACGGCCCATCTACCACAGCAGAGATGACCGCATTGAAGGACATCTGTTCATCACGGTACTGGCTTATCATGCTGCCCATCTGGTTCGCACCAGACTCAAGGAACACGGGATTCATGATAGTTGGGCGACGATCCGAGACAGGTTGAACAGGATTCGTCGGATTACGACCAAGATGGTTAAGAACCAATATCGGTACCTGATCACGGAGGTGGATCAGGATCTGCCTCCGAGTATGGTACAGTTCTTTGCGGTACTGGGATACGTGTATGATCCGGATGCGACCCGCACCGTGACCGAGCATGTGGAGGAAGCGAGTGCACCGGTGAGCCAGAAGCCTCCAGACTCATGACGTATGGTCCCTTCACAACGGTTGAGATAGCGTACTCCAGATGGAGCCACCAGAGCTACGTCCGATGGAAACGATCCGAGATAGATCGCAGCGAAACAGGCGGCAAAACACCAGGTAATCAGGGATTCAAACCACCCTAAACCAACTTCAACCGATCCGGTAAATCTCACCATCCATTGCTCCTGAAAAAAACGGTCCAAATATGGCCACGGGAGAATTCCGTAGGTTAGTAGCACTACGAAATGGCGAAGTTAGGGTAGGGAGGGTAGCCATTTGGCACGCGATTACGATGAGCGTGGACGACCACTGTTGCGCCAGGAGGAATTACGGCGTTTGCACCCCAGCAGGCAGATGCTATTTGTGCGACCCAACCAGCCGATTCTGGCTGACAAGCTCGTCTACTACCGAGACCCGCTATTTAAGGGCCGCTTCGACCCTAACCCATTTGTATAGTGGCCGGGTACGCGTGCAACCAAGTATTCTTGGCCTTGCGCGTGTGCCGAGTCCAATCCGCAGTGGATCTGGGTGCAGATTGCCGGCTCTGCAGCCGAATGCTCACTACGATTCGCCATAAGTTCCGGTTATGGCCGTTCCCTTATCCACGCCCACCTCAGTTTTCCTTTTTCGTGTAGCTACCATCTTGGGAGTGACTTGTACAGTGGTATCTATTGACGAACCAAGAAGGTACGACGATGGAGCAGGCTGTTGAGGTGGTAGGCCACTACGCGTTGCCGTGGCGTGTGGATGACCCGTTCCGTGTGCTCAAGAGCCGCCGTGAGGTAGAGTGGCTGGGTATGCGGCAGGCCAAGAGTCTGCGCCACGCCATATAACTCCCCATTATTATCGGACAGGAACGGCACTGCGAATCGCAGGCGCTTGTGGTGTATCACTTGTTGATTTATTGTTAACACCTGCAGTACGGAAGGCACTATTTTGCAGAGCCGATTCAGACCAGCCAGAATGGAATCCATGACTCTTCCAGCCCGTGGGGCCAAGCGCACTTCAGTAGCTGCACGCAGGCGTAAACGGGAGCCGGACAACTGGCATCCCGCAGCATCTCTCATCACGAAAATCACCGAAGAGAATCGAACCTACAAGGTCCGAGTGGAAGGCGTCGACGAAACGTTGCATGCGTGGCGCGTAGGTCACGACTGGTACCACGGCACGGGGGAGTACCTAACCACATCGGCGAGCATTGCCACCATCCGTGTTGCCGCCCGTGTGGCGTAACGGCGCATAGCGGACCCAATAATTGGGTACATTCCGTGTTCAGAATTGTACGGCTCGTGACGCGCGAATTACCCATTGCTGGTGCTTTAGAGGTTGCTCCGTGGCTGCTATCCGCAGCGCTCTTATTAATGGGATCTCAATACGGTCTGGCACAGAGTCGGGCAGTTTCCGGGGTAGTAGTAGACGCAGACACGGGGCAGCCAATACACGGTGCCTTGGTCAGAAGAGGGGTCCTTACAACAACCACTGACGCAGACGGGCTTTTTGGCCTGCAAAGCGCGCCGGGAGCCACCTTGGTCATTTCCAGCTCGGGATATCTTCCGGCAAGGGTCGCTGTCGAACAAGGCACAACCGTTCATGTCGCTCTTGAGATTGACGCTGGGCGATTGGAGCAGGTCCTGATTATGGGCTATGGAGAGCAAAGAGCAACCGCGGCTGCACAACGCATCAATGCTGCAAATTCTAACGTTGGCCTGACCAGCGCTCCAGAGCAACTGGTTATTGGCCGCGTTCCGGGATTAAGCATCTTGCAGAGCGGCGGGGAGCCTGGCGCACCCATCACCGCACACTTGCGGGGCCTTACCTCCATTAGTAGCTCCAACGCACCCCTCTATGTGGTTGACGGCATCCCGATTGACAACCTGAACAGTATTCCTGCAGGCATTGATATTGTTGACTCCGGACGCAAGAACCCGCTGGTATTCCTCAGCCCGCACGACATCGCTTCCATAGACGTGTTAAGAGATGCTGGAGCCGCCGCACTGTATGGTGGCAGGGGAGCAAATGGCGTGATACTGATCAATACACGGGATGGGCAGACAGGCGACCTGCGCATCAACTACCATGCACTTGCGGGTGCGTCGGAATTTATACGCCCGCTTCCACTAGTCTCTGCGCGCGACTACCAGCGATTTGTACGGACTAACGGGTTATCGCCCGGCTATATAGGGGGGAGCGAGACCGATTGGCAGGATGCTGTGACGCGCACAGCCATGTCGCACAGCCATCACCTTGCCGCGTCAGGTGGAGTACACCGCACACGGTATCGCGTATCCGGTGGGTATCTGAGCCAGGAGGGAGTGCTGAATGGCTCCGGTTTGGAACGCCTTTCGGGTAACCTTCACCTGCGTCACCGCGGTCAAGAGGGGCGCCTTGGCGCGGATATACGCTTGCTCGGCTCCACCGTCCGAGATGACCGGGTACCTGTGTCCCACACGGGAGGGTACCATGGTGGGCTGCTCTTGAACGTTGTTCGTTTCAATCCCACCCACCCGGTCTACAACGAAGACGGCAGCTTCTTTGAGTCTGAAGATGCCCCTGGCGTATTCAATCCTGTCGCCCTGGCGGAGCAAGTAGATGACATTGCCACATCAAGGCGCGTGATCGGAAGCTTGCGCACGGACTATATGATCACCCCTGAACTGTCACTTGCCGCACGCTTTGGCATGGACCGACACCGATCAGAGCGTGACGTAAGTATAGCGAGGGAAAGTCCAATATTGGAGTTTGATGTTCCGGCGCGGCGGCAAGCAGAAAACTCACTTGGATCAAGCTTGGGAGAGGCGATGGCACGTTATGCTCGGTTGGAGGCAGACAGCCATCTCCATATCATTGCCGGATATTCGATGCAAGCATTCTTTCGCGATGGTTTCGGGCCTTCCATTCACGACCTCGCCCTTTCTGCTATACCCGATGTGCGGTGGTCGCACCGCCAGCATGCACTGTTCACGCGGATACATTATTTGCTGCGTGATCGGTACGCCGTGACCATTTCATTGCGCCGGGAAAGCTCCTCACGGTTTGGTGACGATTTGGAATATGCACTTTTCCCTTCCGTTGCGCTAGGCTGGCGCATTGGTAACGGCAGAACGGTGGACAACCGGCATGACATTAGGCTTCGAGCCAGTTACGGACTCTCCGGGACCCAGGATTTTGAACCCGTTGCTTTTTACGGTACGTGGGGCAGGTGGCCTGCCGGAGATCCGCATGCAGGCCTTTCATGGGAAAAGACATCACAGCTTAATCTGGGTATAGACTATGCGTTTTGGCAGGGGCGCATGAATGGAGCCGTAGATCTTTACCGCAAGTCGACCACCGACATGCTGCTAGAGGTTGCACGCCCCCTAGACGAAAATAACCCCACTCAGTTGGTCAATGGCGGTCGCATGCAAAACCTGGGCATTGAAGTTCTCGTGGAGGGGCAAGTATTCGCAGGGCCCCGGGTATCGGTGGATGCGGGTGGCATGCTACATGGGAACAGAAACAGGGTAAAAAAACTTGGCGGCTGGCCCATCCTGTTCACGGGCTTCGCCAGTGGTCCAGGACTCTCCGTAACACCATCACAAGTGGTCATGCCCGGCCATTCCCTAGGGACATTTCAAGCTCCCGCCTTTGCGGGATACGATGTTTCCGGGACAGAGCAGTGCCTTCTCAATTCCGGTGCAGCAGTAGACTGTTTACTCGTACCGCCAAGTGATTGGAGAAACGTAGGGACCGCATTGCCCGATTTTGAATATGGCTTATGGGCCTCTGTCGGGCTGAACCGGTGGGACTTCAGGGTGCTGATGCGTGGTGCGGCAGGCCTGCACGTTTTTAATAACCTAGGACTTGCGTTCTCATCAAAGCATCTTGGCGCATTGGGAATGAATTTTCTGCGTGATGCCTTGGACGATCCTGTACCCATCACAGAGGTAACACAATATTCCTCACGATGGGTCCAGAACGCCTCCTTTTTTCGGCTGGACTCCATCGAACTGGGATATACGTTTCGATCTGCCGCAGCCGCGCAGGTTTTCCTGCGCGCCGTACGTGTGTTTACCGCAGTGAACAATGTATTCCTAATCACACCCTATTCGGGATGGGACCCGGAAGTCAGTACCGAATCCCATAACACGGTAGGTATCGTGCCCATAGTCAGCTCCGGCATTGACTACACAAATTACCCGCGCCCGCGGACGTACACCATTGGGATACATCTGGAGCTGTAGCCCGTTCGGTTGCAGATGCGTCCCAATTCCCTACATATCAAACCCTTCCCTGATCCGATGCTACACATTCGCAACCAGTGGCTGATCATCCTGTGCGGCCTCTGCATGGCGTTGATGGCCCCCGGCATGGCTTTCAGTCAGGCGTCGCCGCCCAATGTGCTCCTGATCGTAGTAGACGATTTAGGTTACGGTGATTTGACGCCATTTGGGGCGTCCGATATGCACACGCCAACGCTTGACTCGCTGGCAGACAGCGGAATGCGCTTCACGCAGTTTTACGCCAACTCGTCTGTATGCTCGCCTACGAGGGCATCACTGCTGTCAGGTCGGTACCCTCCGATGGCTGGCGTACCGGGTG
Source organism: Rhodothermales bacterium (assembly GCA_963663495.1). Lineage (GTDB taxonomy): Bacteria > Bacteroidota > Rhodothermia > Rhodothermales > Bin80. The sequence continues at coordinate 4,788,151 of OY760427.1, read as the reverse complement.
TGATTCGGACCCACGCTGCAGACAACTGGGGAAAACTGGCCGACGATTTGCTGATTCTCCCGGAGAAGCTTCAAGGTCTGGGATACCATACCGCAATGGTTGGTAAATGGCATCTGGGGCTCCAACCTCCCGATAGGCCGATTGATCGAGGTTTTGAGTTCTTCCACGGCTTCCTGGGAGACATGATGGATGACTACTACCATCATAAAAGACATGGCATCAACTACATGCGCCTCCACGATACTACCATTTCCCCTGAGGGGCATGCAACAGACCTTTTCAGCAGCTGGGCATCCAGTTATATCGCTACCAGAATAGAGTCGAGCGCACCATTCTTTCTGTACCTTGCTTACAACGCACCCCATACCCCTATCCAGCCTCCAGAGGAATGGGTAGAATTGGTATCTGCGAGAGAGCCTTCAATGAATCCTGACCGTGCCCGGCTGGTGGCACTGATTGAGCACATGGATCACGGCATTGGACGCGTCTTGGACTCGTTGCGCCTCCATGGATACGCGGAAAACACCCTTATCATTTTTGTGAGTGATAATGGAGGGCAGCTTAACGTGGGCGCCAACAATGGTGCGCTCCGAGACGGAAAGGGGAGCATGTATGAAGGAGGAATCCGGGTGCCGGCGATCGCCTCGTGGCCGAATGTGATTGAGGCAGGCAGAGAATCAGATTACCCGGCCCTGACCATGGATATTTATCCTACCATCCTAGATGCCACCGGCGGTACGGTTACGCACTACATTGAAGGGCAGACATTCCTGCCTACCCTCTTGGGTGAAGAGCAGGAATGGAGTGAGCGAATGATGTTTTTCTCGCGGCGAGAGGGGGGCCTTCGCTTTAATGGCAAAACCATTGAGGCCGTACGGTACGGGCCGTGGAAGCTGGTTCAGAATTCGCCCTTTAGGCCACTGGAGCTGTTCAACCTTGTGTCAGATCCGCAGGAGACCACCAATGTGGCAGCCAGCGAACCACGGGTGCTGCGCTCGCTCGCAGCTCAGCTCCGACACTATACGCAGGAGGCCGGGCGCGTACCCTGGCAGTAAGCGCCTACCGAAAACGTTTGGCTGCAGCGCAGTGTTGCTCGGACTGGTAGCATTACTTGTATGATGTGTGATATATTGCGCTATGGGTTACAGAGCTACGTAATGCGTCAATATTGTCTGATTTTTCTGCTTGCTGCCAGTTCCACAATCAGTATGTCTGCGCAGCACGTAGGTATCTTCCTAAGTAAAGCAGATGCGGAGGCCGTTCGTAGCAGCCTCGGCAAATACCCGCTACTGGATCATTCCATCGGGCTTACTCGCCAGGCGATGGATGACGCCTTCGCTCAACGGATGGAGGTGCCGCCGCCTGGCGAGGCAGGTGGCTATGAGCACGAGCGGCATAAGCAGAACTACCGGGAAATGCGCAGCGCAGGACTGCTGTTCAGCATTACGGGTGAGGAGCGTTATGCGATGTATGTTCGCGATATGCTGCGCATGTATGCGGAGCTCTACCCCACACTAGGACCGCACCCGCTAGCCCACCACCAAAAGCCCGGCAAGCTCTTCCATCAGACCTTGAACGAGGAAGTTTGGCTCGTACATACCAGTATCGCCTACGACTGCGTGTACGACTGGCTGGAGCCATCCGACCGTGAGCTCTTTGAGATGGCAATATTCCGGCCGATGGCGGATTGGTTTCACATCCGCAATAAAGAGGAGTTTGACAGGATCCATAACCATGGTACCTGGGCCGTTGCAGCGGTTGGAATGATAGGCTACGTCATGGGCGACATGTCGCTGGTAGAAAAGTCCTTACACGGCTCCAATCTTGATGGTGCAGGCGGCTTTCTGGCCCAGCTGGACCTACTGTTTTCGCCCGATGGCTATTACATGGAAGGACCGTACTACATCCGCTATGCCCTGATGCCCTTTTTCTACTTTGCAGAGGCCGTAGAGCAGATGCAACCGGACATCGGCATCTATGATTATCGCGATGGCATTCTACGTAAGGCGTATTATGCCGCGGTCCAAACCGCATTCCCCGATGGCATCTTCCCGGCGATCAACGATGCCTCGCTCACCATGGATGTACGGGCCCCGGAGGTTGTCCTCGCCAATGCGCTCACATATGACAGGTACGGCGCAGATCACGCCCTGCACGGCGTGACCACTTTGCAGGGGCGTGTAACGCTCAACGGCGCTGGCCTTCGGCTTGCACGGGATCATGCCGCGAATACCATGCCTCCGCAAATGACATGGCCGTCCGTAGAGTTCAGGGATGGCCATGATGGCACCCGAGGGGGGCTCGGCATCCTGCGGATGGGAGATGGACCGGACCAGTCAATGCTCCTGATGAAGTATGGTGTCCACGGAGGTGGGCACGGGCATTTTGATAAGCTCCACTTCATCTTCTTTGACCAAGGTCGCCAAGTCATTCGTGACTACGGTTTTGGCCGCTGGATAAATATTGAGCCCAAATGGGGCGGGCGCTACCTCCCTGAGAATAGCAGCTTTGCCATGCAGACCGTTGCTCATAACACAGTTGTGGTTGATGGCATGACCCAAAACATGTTCGACGAGGACGAAGCAGAAGCCATGTCTGGCCGGCGACACTTCTTCCATGCTGAAAACGGTGACGCCCTGGCTATGAGCGCACGGGCCGATGACTACTTCGACGGTGTCGGAATGCAGCGAACAATGCTACTGGTGCACGACGATGCGCTGGCGTACCCATTTGTGGTGGATATTTATCGGTTGACCGCAGACTCCACGCGAAGGTACGATTTTCCGCTGCATTACTCGGGGCAGATTATTGCCTCGTCGCTTGACCTGCATACCAACACCAGTACATTGCAGCCCATGGGAGATGCCTATGGCTACGAGCATATTTGGGAGACAGCCCGTGCCGCTTCCGATTCCACGATTCATATTACCTGGCTGGACGGGCACCGGTACTACTCTGCCATCAGCGCAGGAATAGTAGGTACAGAGGTGCTTTTTGGGCGAACGGGGGCGCATGACCCTAGCTTCAACCTGCGTTCTGAACCGCTCATTATCGTTAGGAAAGAGGCCAGGGATCATGTATTTGCGACGGTGATAGAACCCCATGGTTACTTCAGCGAGGCACAGGAGCGGTCGGTACAGGCCCGACCCGCCATAATGGACCTTCAGGTGGTCGGATACTCGGATATCGCCACGGTAGTCGAAGTGAGAGGCACAGGTGGCCTGCGCTGGCAGATAATGGTGACGAACGAGGAATCCGACCCTGCGGCCGATCGGAGCGTTAGCTTTGGCGACCACATATTCGAGTGGAGTGGTGACTTCCATGTTGACAAACACCACAGCAACTAACATTTAGATAACGTAAACCATACGAGAGTACAATGCAGATAGGATTACAGGGCAAGACGGCCTTGGTCACAGGCGGCGGCCGCGATATCGGCCGGGCCGTAGCAATCCAATTGGCCAAGGCAGGAGCGGCAGTTGTCGTCAATTACCACAGCAGCGCAGCCGCCGCTGAGGAAACGGTTCAGTTAATCAGGGATTCTGGCGGTACTGCCACGGCGATCCGCGCAGACGTAACCAGTGCCAATGATGTGGCTACCCTATTAGCGGAAAGTGTCAATTTCCTTGGACAGCGTATTGACATCCTAGTCAATAATGCCGGGGGACTATTGGCGCGAACAGCGATATCGGGGATGGAGGAGAGCTTTTGGAACCAAGTGATTGCATTAAACCTGACCAGTGTATTTATCGTTACGAAAGCTGCCCTTCCGCACATGAATGACGGAGGTGCGATTGTTAACGTTGGATCCCTTGCTGCCCGCAATGGAGGGGGTGGAGGTTCGGTGGCATATGCAACGGCAAAGGGCGGGGTCTTAACGTTGACACGTGGACTAGCAAAGGAACTTGCACCGCGGCGCATCCGCGCCAACTGCGTCTCTCCTGGCCTGATAAACACCACGTTTCATGACACGTTCACTCCCGACCAGGTGCGGAGGAATGTGGCGGCGTCCACTGCGGCAGGACGTGAAGGGGAGTCAGATGATGTCGGATCTGCCGTCGTGTTTCTTGCCTCCGATGCCGCGTCGTATATCAACGGCGAATCTCTGGAGATAAACGGCGGCCTGTATTTTGTTTAAGGGAGCATTGCCGGAGGAAATCCGCACGGGTGGCTACTGGCTGCGTCGGCACGGATGAAGCCCTGCCATATCATATACCTCGCCGCGCTGATGGTGATGGGCTGCACCCCCGGGGCAGACGAGATTGAGCTACGGCTGGCACATGTACTTGATCCCAGCCACTCTGTGCACGAAGGTATGGCCTACATGGGGACCCGTCTTGACGAATTGAGCGGTGGCACGATGCGCGTCAAGATATATCCCAACGGGCAGCTGGGCAACGAACGAGAATCGGTCGAACTGCTCCAGCTGGGGACGCTTGACATGGCGAAGACATCCTCAAGCGTCATAGAAAACTTCGTTCCGGCCATGGGGGTCTTCAGTTTGCCGTACCTGTTTGAAAATGAACAGCACCTGTGGCACGTATTGGAAAGCGAGGTGGGAAAGAGTATCCTCCTCCAAGGCGAACCGTACCGCGTTCGTGGCCTATGTTACTACGATGCGGGATTCAGGAGCTTCTACGTCCACGACCGGAAGGTGGAGCACCCGCGTGATCTTGATGGGCTAAAAATCAGGGTAATGCGTAGCAACCTCTCCATACAGACCGTCAACATGCTTGGTGCCAACGCTACCCCGATGGCTTATGGGGAGTTGTACACCGCACTACAGCAGGGCGTAGTGGATGGTGCAGAGAATAATCCTCCCAATTTCTACGGGTCCAAGCACTTCGAGCAGGCACGCTATTACACGCTGGACGAGCATGCCGCCCCCCCGGATGTCCTGTTGATTGGTACAAACACATGGCATAAGCTGAGCAGTACGCAGCAGGAATGGCTTCAACAGGCGGTTGAGGAATCTGTGATTTACCAGCGCGAGCGTTGGCGGATGGCAACGGATGCTGCACTTCAGGCGGTGGCAGAGGACGGCGTGGTGGTTGTTCGCCCGGACAAGGCCCCTTTCCAGGAGGCCGTGGCACCCATATATGATGGCCTGGAAGGCACCGAGTTACATGGGTGGGTGGAGCGCATTCGTGCCTTTGATAAGCCTGACTCGATGTGATGGTACGCGTTGTTGACAAGATCCTGGCAGGCACCCTGATCGTGCTAATGGTGATCATGGTTGTGGCCGTTTCGTGGCAGGTTGCCACGCGGTACCTACTGAACAGCCCGAGCTCCTATACGGAGGAGCTTGCATCCTACTTGCTAATCTGGATCAGCTTGCTTGGAGCATCCTATGCACTTCGTATGCGGGCTCACTTGGGTATTGATATCGTGGTGCAGCGGTTGGGTTCGAAGAAGCGGAAAGCCGCCCGCCTATTTGCCTATGTTGTCGTGATACTCTTTTCACTCCTTACCTTGGTCTTTGGCGGGGGGTGGCTGGTATACGTGACGCTTGATCTGAATCAACTCTCGGCCGCGTTCCAGCTTCCCATAGGGTATGTGTACCTGGCACTTCCGGTAAGCGGGCTGCTAATGATTTATTACAGTGCCGTAGCGATGCGAGAGCTTAGAGCGGACACGAACAGCGCGGGGCACGCCGCTACGACAAGGGTTGCGTAAATGGGTTTGGCGGTCCTTGTTCTGGTTGCGAGTTTTCTGATCCTGCTGCTGTTGGATGTTCCGGTGGCATACAGCATTGGGATGGCTACGCTTTGCACGATGATCGTCGCGGTTGACTTTGTCCCGGCGGCCACCACGACAGCGCAACGGATCGCGACGGGATTGGACAGCTTCACCCTGCTCGCCATACCGTTCTTCATTTTGGCGGGCCATTTGATGGGTAGTGGGGGAATTGCACGACGACTCATCGCTTTTGCTCGTGCACTTATTGGTGCCCTTCCCGGAGGGCTCGCGTTGGTGAATGTCGTGGCATGCATGCTGTTTGGTGCGATTTCCGGTTCCAGTATCGCTGCCGCGGCGGCCATTGGCAGCGTCATGCACCCCAAGTTGGTTGAGAACGGCTACCCCGAAGGGTTTAGCGCAGCTGTGAATGTTTCGTCTGCAACCACAGGGTTACTCATTCCGCCCAGCAACGTCCTCATTGTTTATTCGCTGGCCAGCGGTACCGTCAGTGTCGCAGCACTGTTCGTTGCCGGGTATTTGCCCGGATTACTGTTGGGTGGTGCTTTGATGATAGTAGCCGCGTTTGTAGCGCATCGCAAAGGATTCGGCCAAGGTGAGCGGACGACAGTTCGCCAGCTGCTTCTTCAGCTGCTTCGCGCCTTCCCGAGCCTTACCCTGATCGTGGTAGTCATTGGAGGCATTGTGGCAGGCATCTTCACCGCCACCGAGGCCGCGGCCATTGCTGTGGTCTACGCTCTGATACTTGTGCTATTGTACCGCGAGGTCCGCGTGCGGGAGTTGCCATCCATAATTCTTGGCAGTGCTGTAACAACCGCGGTCGTTATGCTACTGATCGGGACATCGCTCGCCCTATCGTGGGTCCTATCGTTTGAGGACATTCCACAGACCATTGCGGGCGCGCTGATTGCAGTTAGCGATAACAAGATCATTTTGCTACTGATCATCAACGTTTTGCTCCTTATCGTCGGTACGTTCATGGATATGACGCCCGCGATTCTGATTTTCGCGCCTATCTTCCTGCCCGCGGTCACTGGCCTGGGGGTTGATCCCTTACATTTTGGAATTTTGATGGTAGCCAACCTTTGTATCGGTCTCTGCACACCGCCTGTCGGGACTGTATTGTTTGCGGGCGCCGGAGTCGCGAAAGTGCCCGTGACGCGCATCGTGCGTCCTCTTGTACCCTTGTACTTAGCGATGCTTGTCGCGTTAGTTCTAATTACGCTGGTACCTTCCATCACACTGGTGCTGCCAAGGGTGTTCGGATTATGAAGCGCCGCAGGTTACCTCCTAGTGCCGCTAATACCTGTAATGATTTGAAGCGCATGCCCAGCCGATTCAAGCCCGTCGGGAGGACTCAGCTGCTAAGCAATGCAGTTGTTAGTGCCATTGAAAATGCCATCCGGAGCAAGGAACTCGTTCCAGAGATGAAGTTGTCATCCGAGCACGAGTTGTGCAACCAGTTTGGCGTCAGCCGGACCGTGCTCAGGGAGGCGCTGCGCATGCTTTCAGCCCGGGGGCTGATTCGCATTGAGAAGGGTCGTGGCATCTTTGTTTCCCGGATTTCATCAGATACGGTTACCGCCCCTCTTGAGTTGTATTTGCAACAGCAGTCAGGTCCGTTTCCTGCGATGGACATCATACGGGCGCGGCAACTCATTGAACCATCCTTTGCTGCAGAGGCCGCGCTTGAGCACACTGCAGAGCATGCGAGGCAGTTAAGAAGCGACTGTGATCAACTGAAGGCTTACGATGGGGCGGGAGAGACGCTTGCCGCGCTTGATCTCGCGTTTCACAGGCACATAGCGATTGCTAGTGGCAACATGGTAATACCGCTCCTGATTAAGCCGATACATGCTCTGATGCCGCAACTCAAGTCGTCCGTGCACGCAGCGGTTGAGGAGGCTCGGTACTCGGCCATTGAATGGCACGAACGCATCCTGGAGCACATTGTGATGCGGGATGCAGACGGGGCTCGCGCGGCCATGCAGCTGCATCTGGCCGAAAGCGAACGCCACCTACGCCAAGTGGCGGCGATACGGACCCAAGTGGGGTCTGACGCCGGTTAGGAGTTTCCTAATATATTTGGGCAAGATTAGGGGTTTATCTACCACAGTGCCAAGCCCGAAACGGTTAGTGCATACCGTAATATCACACACAGGCTATTGCTCGGAAGTCGGAGTAATGCCAAGCACCTTGCTGGATTAGCGGGTGCGTGTAGGTTTGTGTGGAATGCCATCCTCGCAGAGCAGAGCGAGGCGTACAGGAAAGCGAAAGGGGCTGGCGAGAAGCCGCCCTGGGTAAGCTTCTTCTCGCTGGGGAAGCGGTTCACGGCGCTGCGCCGCACGGTCGAGTGGCTACCTGAATACTCCTTTGGTGTCGTTAGATACCCATTGAAATATCAAGCGGATGCATGGAAGGCATTCTTCAAGGAGGGTAAGAGAAGACCGAGATTCCATTCCAGACGTGGTAGTACGCCTTCGTTCACGATCCCGGATAACGTAAGGGTTCGGGATGGCAAGCTGTATATCCCGAAAGTAGGATATATGGCGCTCCGCAGGCGGGGAGGCAACCCGTACCCTGATGGTATACCCATCAAAGCCACTGTAAAGAAGAACGCCGGCAAATGGTATGCTGTCATCTGCTACAAGATGGAGGCACCTGTAATAGAGGATACCGGCAGTGCTGTAGGCATTGACCGTAATTGCGGGCAGGTCGCTATGGTCTCCACAGAGGGCGATACAAGCATTATCAGACAACCGGATACGAAGCGTCTTGATGCCAAGTTGAAGCGGCATCAGCGAAGACTGGCGAGACAGAAGAAAGGCTCCAACCGTCGTAACGGGCGGAAGCATAGAATCGCCCGCATACAGCGCAAGCGTGCTAACGTCCTCAAGAATGCGAACCACCAGGTAAGTCGCAGTATTGCCAATTGCTCCTCAACGGTGATACTGGAGGACCTGAAGATCAAAGCGATGATACGTTCAGCTAAGGGGACGATGGAGAGCTTTGGCACAAACGTCAAACAGAAGTCTGGCCTCAACCGAGGAATACTGCGAACAGGTTGGGGCCAGCTGGAACAGATGCTGAGCTATAAGTGCCGCAAGGTGATAAAGGTTACCGCTGCCTATAGCAGTCAGCGGTGTTCTGTGTGTGGGCACACAGAAGCGAGTACCCGTAAGACACAGAGCAAATTCACGTGTATGTCCTGTGGCCATGCGGATCATGCAGACCTGAATGCGGCTGCAAGCATACTGGCCTCCGGGATTGGGGCTTCTGCACGGCGAGAGGCGTTCGGGTTACCGACCCCTATGACCCGTGAAATTGATACTAGTGCCTCACTGTGTACAGTTGGTCACTCACGTATATAATTCCCTATTTGATTGCTACATTCTGACATGGAACGACTTAGTGGCGATTGCCACCCCAGAAATCCAATGCCCCTTTAGCGCGGTCAAGGGGCGCAACCTTTTTGGTTCTCTCAACAATGGCTAGACTACCCCTGCCGACTACGCAAATAGCCTCTTAACAGCGGACTGATTGTCGGTTAGTTTACCGGCATGTGGGTGCAGCATCAATACTTACCACGCTTCGCGGCCCAGAACCGGACTTGCAGCGGATTCTAGAGGGTCGCATTGTGTGCGAGGAGTTTCGCTTTTTGGATGCTCGCGAGCGGCCGCAGTGGGTCTGATCAACGTCAAAGCTCTGACCTCCTTGCTGCTCCTTATCGCCATATGCGGTGAGACGGTCAACATGATGGGGGCGGAATTGGGAGGGGCACAACGCCCTTGGTGAACGACGCTACGGTTTCATTCGACGCATTGCGCCGTCATGTTGCCGACAAGGTCATTGTCCGATCGGATGCCGGTTTCAACGGTGGAGGGTTATGTGATGCGTCTGAAAGCACACGAGGCACTTGATAGGCTTGCGGAGCCTCATTTGTGGCGTAATCATCCGCCGCACCGATGCTCTCACGAACTGCGCGACCGTGCAAAGAGCTGGTCCGTAGTGCGTCGTGCGGTGCCTGTGATTGATCCGGTGCCGGAACAACTTTTCCGCGGCATTACTAACTGAATGCAGAAGCCTATCCGGCAGCGCAGCTTGTGAAGCTGTACCGAAAAAGCATTTCGGAGAGATGAATGCGGTCTGCTCCATGGCACTGTCTTCGGTAGCCCGCCCGAAGACGTACTGTTAGGGCCGGCCTGTAGTGCGGCCTGACAAATCGGAGCAGGAAGACGAGATCCGAGCCGAAAACGCGGTCCTGCTACCTCCATACCGTAGTGACGCATCAATCCCTGGCAACGGTTCGTAAACGCCTCCCATCCGGTACGCTTCAGCTTGCGCACCGCACCGCTCTCAGCGAATCCGTCTGCAGCCGCGGCACGCTCCCACTGGCGCAATGCGCCTGCTTCAGGCCTTCCGAACGTGCCTCACAATTGTTCGAATACGCAGACCATACCTGTCTGCCCGTAAGGCGATATAATGGGGAATAATATAATTGCCGATTAGATTTTCTGCCAGTATTGCCAAACAATTATTCCAAGATTGTGTAGAATGTTGTGAACATGGGGAGGTGACGCCACGCAAGAGGATGGGCAAAGTAAAGATGCTGTTACACGCCGGCTCTTGTAGGGCGGCATTTGTTGCTGTCGGGATGCTCGGTGCGGCGGCTGTACCGCATGTGGTTAGTCAGACATTGGAAGGAATCCACACCGGAGTCGCCCAACCACTGCAGGGTCAGGCATGGATCAATCCGCACGCGGATGAAAGCCACAGAGATGTAGCGTGGCACTTGAGAGAAGCGCAGGTATCCGACACGTTAGAGGCGGAATGTGTAAGCAATCTGGAGGAAGCGGACGGTGTTGCGGCGCTTTGTACTGGGCTTGGAGGATGGTTACCGTACACACATGCATGGGTCTCAGGGCGCCGGTTCGTGGCCGCAGCTGATCACACAACGGGGTTTTCCGGTTTCGACGGGGTGCATTCTCAGGCAGCATTTGATCCAAAGCAGGAAGGCTTGGCAGGATTCGGTGAGCTGGTCATCCGTGCCCCGGATGCTGGCCTGCTGGACCAGGACATTCGTATGGAGGTTAGCATCACCGCCTCCGAAAGACACGCAGAGACCGACGCGCTTGCCGCGCAATCTTTACAGCGATGTACTGTTCCAGGGAGGCAGGGTATTCGCGCATACTGTTTCGAAGGTGGTGGACCGTATACGGTTAACGTTGGGATTGACTTGCGCAACCCTGCTAACCAGGACCGCGAATACGAGATATCGTATCACGGTGGTTCTGCGACGGAAGGTGAGATTAATGACGGCGTGCCGGTGCCCTCGGATACTGATTTTCAACGTATTGATCCATTCACGATAATAATTCCTAAGGGAAACAAGAGAGGCAGTAATTCCTTCTTGCTGGAGTTGTACGATGATAGCGACACGGAAATGAATGAGACAATCGAACTGATTACCCACCGCGTGGACACACCGACTCCTGTTCCAGGGAATAAAGTCAGGATTAACATACTAGATGACGATTCGTCCTATCTGTTCTTTAAAGAGTTTGTAAACCCCGTGTTCGAGTGCGATGGTTATGTATCGGTGCCGATCGTTCTTGTGGGACAATCCGAGCGGGAAGTCACGGTCGATTATCTGACGGCAGGTGTTACGGGAGTGGATTCGGCAACGCCAGATGCGGATTACACGCCCGTGGATTCAACGCTCACATTCAGTCCCGGCGAAACAGAAAAGACTATAAGAATTGACATAGCTGCGGATGAGATACCCGAGACTTCCTTTGGGTACTTCGCGGAGTACTTCGCGGTGGAGATGAGGAATCCCGTGAATGCCCGGCTTATTCCCCCGACTCCAAGGTGGACCTTGACCTACGCAGTTGTACAAATTCGTGATGAGAGTTGCGGTCCGCAGTTGCAGGTAGAGAACGCCTCGGCTGAGGAAAGCGACGGCACCATCGTCTTTGATGTAACCTTGAATAATTTCGGAAGTAGCGCGGTCCAGATAGATTACCAGACTAATGATGGCTCGGCATCATCGGGGGCGGATTACGAGGCGAAAACAGGTACCGTTGAGTTCTCAACGCAGAACACAACCGGAACGGTCGGCACTCAAAGGATTTCGGTTACCCTGCTTGATGACTCAGTTATTGAGGCCAACGAGACATTTCAGGTAAACTTTACGAGCTCAACGCATCCAGTGCTTACGGCATCGGCTACCGGCACCATTGTTGACGATGACGATGTGCAGGACCCGGTGATTTCAATTACAGGTGAAGGCGCGGTAACCGAAGGAGAGACGGCAACATTCACCATTACAGCGGACCCGGCTCCAGCTGCTGCATTGACGGTCACTCTTGAAATCGCGCAGGAAGGAGATTTCGTTGGTACTGATGATTTAGGCACGCAAACCGTCGAGGTAGGCACCGGTGGCACGGAAACTCACATGGTGGCAACCATTCCTGACAACGTAGACGAGCCATCCGGATCAGTAACGGCAACGTTGCAGGCGGGTACTGGGTACACGGTGGCTGACCCACCTGACCATGAGGCCAGCGTAAACGTAGTAGATGACGACACACCGGAACTGGTGCTGAGCCCGACAAGCCTTGAAATTCCGGAAGGGAGTACCGGTGCTTATACGGTGAAGCTTGCCACACAGCCGACGGGCACCGTGGCGGTGGCCATCACAGGACATGCAGATACAGACCTGAAACCGGATAGGGGAAGCCTGACCTTCACATCTACTACCTGGAATACTGAGCAGACGGTAACAGTGACAGCGGAGCATGATGATGACTCTGCAGACGACCGGGTGACACTTGCTCATGAGGCCTCTGACGGAGGCTACAACTCGGTAACCAAGGATTTGCCTGTGACAGTGACAGACGACGACACGCCGGGGTTACGTATTGAGCCGATAGCTTTAACCGTGCTGGAAGGGGCATTGGGCATGTATCGTGTAGCACTGGGGACAGAACCGACCGGTACGGTGACGGTGGCTATTGAAAGCGACAATAGTGACGTAACGATGGCCGCTGCTCCGCTGACATTCACTTCCGGTGATTGGGATACGAAACAGACGGTAACGGTGCGTGCGGCGGAAGACGCAGACACGGACGACGACATTGCAGTGCTTACGCACACTGCATCGGGAGGGGATTATAATTCCGTGAGAGGGCCTGCTGTCACGGTGACGGTGAAGGACGATGATCCGGTGGCAGGGTTGGTGGTATCGCCCACTTACCTTTCGGTGACAGAGGGGGTGGAAGAGCATTTTACGGTACGGCTACTCGCGGAGCCCACGCAGGCGGTCAATGTGGGGATCACGGGCGATGCGGGAACAGGATTAAGGGTAAGCCCGACTATGCTGCGGTTTACATCGGAGGACTGGAGCAGGCCTATTACGGTGATAATCCGTGCGGAGGAGGACGACGATGTGATGGATGCAAGTGTACAGCTCACCCTTACAGCATCCGGGGGTGTGTATGATGGCGAGACAGAGGATGTGGACATAGATATCCGAGACAATGACGTAGCAGGGATCGTGTTGGCACCTGCCGATCTTACAGTACCGGAAGGGGGCGAAGCATCCTATACGGTGAGGCTGTCAGCGGAGCCATCGGGCGCGGTAACAGTGGAGATTGAAACCTACTCCGAGACGGATGTGACGCCGAACATGACTGTGCTGACATTCACGGGTGATGATTGGCATTCTGCGCAGGCGGTAGCCATACGTGCAAATGAGGACGACGACACGGTCAATGGCAGTGCTACGCTGACACACCGGGCGTCGGGTGCTGGCTACGATGGTGTTACGGAGGACTTATTAGTCACAGTGTTGGATGATGACGAGGCAGGACTGGTGATCACCCCGAGAACATTATCGCTGAACGAGGGAGAAACAGGCCAACCCTTTACGGTGCATCTTGGCACTCTGCCTTCGAGTCAGGTGACGGTATCCATCTTTGAGGAACTCGCGCTGAATCGCAAGGTGTCGGTTGATCCGCAGAGCTTGACTTTTACTCACGGGGACTGGAGCGCTCGTCAGACGGTCACGGTGAAAGCCCTGGATGATGCGGATGGTGCCGACGAATTCGGGAAGATACAGTTGTCAGCGAGTGGTGGTGACTACAGTGGAGAATCCGGGAGTGTAGAGATAGATGTTCGTGATGATGATGCGCCGCACCGCATAGGATTGGCAAGTTCGTTGGTCCAGGTAGTTGAGGGTGCTGGACCGGCGCGATTTCAGATAAGACTCAACAGGCAAAGCGTTAGGGCTGTTACGGTCCGTTACCGCACGCAAGATGGTTCAGCGACAGCGGGTGCGGATTACGGCGAGATAAGCGGGATGCTCACATTCGGAGCAGGCGAGCTTGAAAAGCAGGTATCGGTACAAATCATTGACGACGCATTGCACGAGGAAGACGAGATCTTCATACTGGAGTTGACGGACGCGCAGGGAGCGGAGCTGCGTAACACGACGGGCCGTGCCACCATCTTGGACAACGATGCTGCGCCGACCGTCAGCATGGTGCCTACGGTGTATGTGCGGGAAGGGGGTACAGCAAACATTCAGCTACGTCTTAGTAGCGCCAGCGCGAAGCCTGTCGTGGTGCCCTACAGCACGCGGGATGTGACGGCAACAGCGGGAGAGGACTACGAGGCGGTGAGCGCCGGGTCGGTGACGATTGAGCCTAGCGAGACGGGGACCGTAATACAGGTTCAAACTCAAGACGATGCAGTGCACGAGGGCAGGGAAGCGTTTCTGGTGCAACTTGGTGGTGGCGGCCAGACCACAGTAACGATACTGGACAATGATCGTCTGCCACAGCTCTCCATAGGCGATGTGACGGTATCAGAGGATGGAGGACATGCGAAGCTTGCTGTATCGTTGAGTGGTGCGAGCACGGTACGTGTCGGGGTGGCATTTGCCACGCAGGACGGTACGGCGAAGGCAGGGGCGGACTACACACGCACGCTGGGCACGCTGGTGTTTGCACCGGGCGAGACCCTGAGGCATATATGGGTACCGGTAGCGCGTGATGATGTGGTGGAGGAAGACGAGGGATTGGTAGTAAAGCTGAGCGCTCCAGAGCATGCAGTGGTTTTGGATGCGGAGGGGGATGTGACGATAATGGATGACCCAATAGAGGTCAGCATCCATGACGGTACAGAAACAGAGAGTTCGGAGGAGCTGGTGATGGCGGTGCGGCTGAACTATGGTAGCACCAAGGTGGTATCGGCGCAGTTTGCGGTGACAGGAGGCACGGCGACATCGGATGTGGACTACGAGGCGACGCAGGGGCTGGTGGTGTTTGAGACCGGCAGTACAGAGGCGCAAGTAAGGATACCGCTGATAGATGACGATGTGCAGGAAGGAGACGAGACGGTAGAGGTGACGCTGTCGAATCCGACGAATGCGCAAATCGGGCAGGCAGTGGCCACGGGCACAATCGTGGATGACGAGACGGCGCCGGGAGTGCAGGTGCGAGCCATTGCGGTGTTGCAGACCGAGGTAGTGTTTGCGGTGGGACTACTGGCACCCGTGGCAGAGCGGCTGACGGGCCGTTATCGTACGGTAGACGGCACGGCATGGGCGGGAGAGGACTACGAGCGCATGGAGGGGGTGCTGGAATTCGGGCCTGGGGAGACAAGAAAAGAGGTGCGAGTACCGTTATTGGGCGCGCAAGGTAGCGGGGAGGCGTTTGCGCTGATGGTGGAGTTGGGGGATGAGATGGTCCGCGAGGAGGTGGTATTGGGGTCGGAGGATACGGCAAACCGTGCGCGATTGGGCCGGAGTGTGGCGGTGCATATAGTGGAGGCGGTATCGGAGCGTATGGAGGGATCATTGGTGGGTTGTATGCCGAGGCCGTTTGCCGGTCAGCGGGTACGAGCGTCGCACCTTTTGTCGGGCTGTGGCATGCAGGCAAGCGGAGAGCGGATAAGCATATGGGGTCGTGGTGCGTACAGCAGGTTGCAGAGCGGCGGGGTATCGGGAGCGGATGTGGTGACGGCATCCTTGGGGGCGGACTACCGTGCGGGAGGTCGCTGGCTAATGGGGATGGTGGTATCGCGCAGCGAGGCATTGGAACAGGAAGGGACGCTGCTACAGATGACGGGCTGGTATCCGTATGTGCGCTACGGGGGGATGCGGCACAGTGCGTGGGGGTTGGCAGGAGCAGGACAGGGAGTAGTGGCTGAAGCCGAGGACACGGGAATGCGCATGATGGCAGCGGGTGTAGGCGGCACGTTGGTACGCCGTTCGGGCGTGCGGCTGGGGTACGAGGCGGACGGGTTCTGGCTGGGGATGGATGGCAAGATAGGGGTGAGCCGTGTTCGCGCGGGTCTGGAGGGATCGGTGACGTTGCAGGATGTGTTGGAGCCGTATGTGGAGGCGGCGGTTTTGCACAGCGGCGGGGATGCGGAGAGAGGAATGGGAATGGAGGCAGGCGGAGGATTACGGGTGCGGATGGGGATGTTGCATGCGGAGGTGATGTCAAGGCGTTTGGTGTTACATCAGGAGGATGGCTACGGGGAGTGGGGATATTCGGGCACGGTCCGCTATGGAGGAATGGAGGGATTGGGAGCGAAGGTGCGACCGACCTGGGGTCGTACGCATGTGGGGACGCTGTGGCAGGCGGAGCGTCCGTGGGAGGTGTATCCGTCGGATCGTCGGATGGAATTGGAGGTGGGGTACGGATCGCGTGTTCACAGGCGCAGCGTGCTGCGGCCGCATGTGGGTATGGGGCTGCGTGACAGAGGCAGGGACTACCGCATAGGAGCGGGCGTGCTGGGGCGCACGGGGCTAGGATTCAGTGTAAGCGGCTTAGCGATGGAAAACACAGCGCCATACCGGCCGGTGAGCTACGGCGTGACCGCCAGCGGCTACGTGCGGTGGTAAGGAGTGCTAGTTATGCCACAATATAGCCGATACCCGATAGGTCCCACCGGGTTGTCGCACAGCGTCGGCCCGTGTAACTCCGCTGCGTGCTGCGAAGTGGCATTAAGGCACGACACACACTGCTACCTTCGACACGATGCTTCCATGCTGCCATGACACAGCGGACCTGAATGCCTCAAAACAGTCTGTTTAGCCTAACTTCGCCGTGCGCCGTGGAAAGGCGCTTTCCTGTGGCGGGTGCGAATCCCGCCCAACAACTGTCGCTCCGGTTGGTAGCGGTTACAGCGTATTATGGAGGTAACGACATGGTATGAAGCACTGTAGTTAACGGGCTACGAGAGTAGCATAGCGACCATGCGGGCCGGAACATGATTGAACGCTGAGCAGGCCTCGAAACGGGTAATGCGAGTGTCGACCTTCCGGTGATAGGGGAGGACCGATGCGGTTTCGGGAAGAGAGCGATAAGAGCACCGAGACTGACTCGCCGGGGTATTGGCGCTGGCACGCATGGAAGATCAGGGAAGCAGCAACACGGGAAGCCCTGTTGACGGTGCGCGCACCAACCGGAAGTTTGTAAGAGCCAGGCCGGGTCAGCAGGGTGGCGGAGTGGTCCGTAGTACCGTTGATGCGGGGTAATGCCCGCGGAGGGAAGGGGTCGCAGGTGCGGAGCGGTGTTCAAAGAGGGAAGGGCTACGGTAAATGGCGATGTCCTACAAACCGGTTAATGGTCAGGGACCTTAGCGACATCACATGCGAAAGTGAAGGAAGCGCACCCCGGGAAGCCGGGGTACGTGTTAGTCGAGGCGTAAACAGGCTTAGATGCGAGTTGTAGGGAATGTCGGGCAGGCGTTGGAGGGTGCTCACCTTCAATAGACAATGTCCCCCATCTCAGATGACTTTTCCGGTATCCGTACGGTGAAGTACATGGTAAAGCGGGCTTAGCATTGGTCTGCGTAGTCCGCTTGTAGAGCTTAGTGCAAGGTGATTATACGCCGGGTTTGGTGTGCCGATTTGGGAATTTCGGAGTGGTGTGCAGCTTATCGTCCAAGCGCCTGAATGCAGTCAGCAATCAGCGCTGTTGGGGACAAAAAACATGGGTTTTGGGGTAGAAGAATCGGAACACTGTGGAGGGCGCACATGTACATAAATTATGCGGCCCAAGGCATCTTTCTCCCCCTCTTCTCCTGCCGGTGAAGTCCTTTTTCAGAGGCTAAGAAACCACGAGGCTGAGAACAAGGATCTGCGAAAACAGGTCCGTCGCTTGGAGAAAAAAGCCGATCGTCTATCCAAGAACAACGCGGATCTGGCTGCGACAAATGCCGATCTGGCTGCGAAGATTAGCCATCTGGAAGATAGGTTGGAACAAGCGTATCGCCTACTCCCTGGCAAAAAGAGTGAGCGTTACACGCCGGCGGACAATGCGCAGCAAGGCCGGTTGTTTGGAGAGGAACCAGTAGCTGTTGAGCCCGAGGAGGAGGATGTCCTGGTAAAGCGCAAGCGACGTGGGAAGAACAAGCCGGTGCGCGGGCCGATTCCGGACCATCTGCCCAGAGAGGTGATCCGCCTTGAGCCGGAGGGCAGCACCGCGGGTATGAAGTACATCGGCGAGGAAGTAACGGAGTACCTGGAATATGTGCCGGGCTTCACGAGGGTAGTACGGATTGTGCGGCCGAAGTAGGTTGTCTGCAAGGAGCCTCGCAAGGAGGTGGTCATAGCGCCGTTGCCGAAGCGTGTCATACCGAAGGGGAAGGCGGGTCCGGGGTTGTTGGCGTATTTGGCGGTAGCCAAATATGTGGATCATATGCCGCTATACCGGCTGCGGAAGAAGTTTCAGCGCCATGGCGTGAAGCTATCGGCTGCTACAATGGGGGATTGGATTGCGAAGGTAGCGACGTATCTGGGTCCGTTAGGAGATGCGTTGCGTAAGGAGGTGCTTCGTAGTGGGTATCTGCAGGTGGATGAGACAACGTTCCCGGTGCAAAAGCCGAAGAAGAAAGGGAAGGAGAAGGAAGGGAGGAAAAACGAAGGAAAGACGCATCGCGGCTATCTTTGGGTATACCTGGCACCGCGGGCGAAGGTGGTGATGATGGATTACAGCCCGAGCCGTGCGCGCGCTGGACCGTGGGAATTCTTGCGCGGATATAGAGGGGCGATGCAAACCGACGGGTATGTGGTGTACGATGCGTTTGGTACGCGGGGCGGGATAACGCTGTTTGGATGTATGGCGCATGCGCGTCGCAAGTTTTATGACTGCAGGAAAAAGGAGCCCAAGAAGGTGCGCCATGTAATGGAGGAAATCTGGCAGTTGTATGCGATAGAGCGTGGGTTGCGTAAGGAGGGAGCTGGTCCGGCTCGGCGTGTGGAGGTACGACAGGAGGAGGCACGGCTGGTACTGGAGAAGTTGAAGCCATGGCTTGAGGAGAGTCGTGAGCACCGGCCGAGTGCGGGATGGGATGAAGCCGTGGGGTACATGCTCAACAGGTAGGAGAAGCTGGCTTGTTACCTGGAAGACGGCAAGGTTGAGATCGAGAACAATCTGGTTGAGAACCAGATGCGGGCGATTGCGCTTGGTCGAAAAAACCATCTGTTTGCGGGATCGCATGCGGCAGCGCAGCGGTCCGCAGTACTGTACGCTCTTTTTGCCACATGCAAGTTGCAATCGACAAACCCGATTGAATGGCTTACCGACGTACTACGCCGTCTTCCGACACATCCTGCCGACCGCATGGCTGAACTCTTGCCCCATCATTGGAAAGCTAGTCGGGACTTGCAGCAAGCTACCGTCAAGAAAGCGGCATAGGAGCCCCTAAACAGGCGCGCCCGGGTCATCCGATAGATCCGTGTACGGGTCTGCGAATACGCTGTTAGGTACTTGACTCCTGCACACCCAACCGACGCTAGCCCATAAACCTTCGAACCGCGCTCTAACTTACTCTAATTGAGAGAGTAAATACCCTCGGTTATAATGTACTTCACCGGACGGATACCTTTTCCGAGTGCGAGTTGCATGATCCGCCTGGAGAGCCCGGTGCGGGAAAACCGCACGCCGGGTTCGGTGAGCGGCGGGCGGAAACGTGCTCTACGGAGTAACGCGCCACCCGCCGACTCTACCAGACGGCCCAACAGCCGAAGCATGGTTCGCAATGAAGCGTTGGGGCGACACTCCTGTTTGCCCGCACTGTGCGTCTAAGAACGTACAGTCTGGCGCCAAACATCCTAGCATGCCTTATCGCTGTCGTAGTTGCCGTAAACGATTCAGTGTCCGCATAGGGACAGTAATGCAGGACTCCAAACTGGGATACCAGGTATGGGCATTAGCCATTTACATCCTGACTACCAGTATCAAGGGCGTATCCAGCATGAAGCTGCATCGTGACCTTAGCATAACCCAGACGACAGCGTGGCATCTGTCCCACCGTATTCGATAATCATGGAATAGAGAACATGCACTATTTGCCGGTCCGGTAGAGGTTGACGAAGCCTACTTCGGTGGCAAGGAAAAGAACAGGCACGCCAGTAAGAAGCTGAATGCAGGCCGTGGGCCAGTAGGTAAGAAAGCCGTTGTAGGAGTCCGTGATCGTGTCACCAATAGCATTTCTGTCCAGGTAGGTGAAAACACAGACGGGCAGACGCTCAATGCGTTTGTAGATACCCATATCTCGGAAGACACCGAGGTCTATACGGATGGGTCGTCAACATACCGGGGCCGCAACAACCACGCCTACGTACGTCACTCTGTTGGTGGCGAATACGTTCGTGAGCAGGTCCATACCAATGGCGTAGAGAGCTTCCGGTCTTTGCTGAAGCGTGGGTACTACAGAACGTACCACCACATGAGCAAGAAACACCTACAGCAGTACGGGAACGAATTTGCAGGGCGACACAATGCACGCGACTACGACACAACGGAGCAAATGACAATAATTGCTCAAGGACTGGTCGGTAAACGGCTCATGTACAAATCCCTCATTTCATAGCCAGACGTAAGCGGCAACGTATCAAGCCATCCGTACTCATGCGCACTCCGGGCATCGGCCGGCTACAACTACTTGCTCGTGGACGGAGACTAACGGGCCGCGAAATACTGCGCCTGCAAGGCTTCCCCGACAGCTACGAGATTGACAGTCCGATAACGACCGTCAGACGGCTTACTGGCAACGCCGTACCCATTCCGGTGGTTAAGGCCGTTATGTGGTAGCTTTTCCATGTCTGTGCTTGATGGCCCGCGTCTCATGGGTTCGTCCGGTGCGCTTCGTGGCCCGTACCGGGGTCCGCCCGGTACTTCCGCATTGTCAAGAGCGTCCCGATACAGGCCAAGGAATCGGTCCTGAAGTTGATCGACTGTCGTGAAAACTGGATCGCAATGTATGCAGCCTCCTACTCTAAGCAGATGTCCGCCATGAAATCAATTCGGTATTCTGCCCCAATGGATTAGTGCTACTCTATAGCTTATAACGCCATGCGCATAGATAAATCCCCGAAGCCCGGTAACAAGATTCAGGAAACGAAACGCCCCGGCCGCCCCATAACAAACGATATTCTCAATATCCAACAATCCATCCCTACCATACCGGAAGAACTGGCGAAAGTCATCCTGTCCGCACCACCAAAGCGCAAACAGTAACACCTGCGAAAACGCGTGGCACTCAGCCATATAACTCCCAAACACATCCTATGGCCTAGGTCCTTTCATTATACCGCCCTACCAGCAAGAGCTTCTATTCAGCGGAACGTCAGGCTATACCATGCGATCTGCGGACTGGGTTATCATGTCTACGAGTAATCTCCCGAGAACCCGTCACCCCGTCACTATGCTGCTGACCACCACATACCCACGCTCGTTCGATCTGTAGTGCAAAATGCGGCGAGGATTCACGTAGATACTATCAGACCTGCAGGAACTGCCTCCCCTGCCACTGCAGGGAGTCCGATTCCATCAACGCGGCTTAGCGAACAACCTATTGTCATGAGTCACCGGGGCCGCCAGCGCGGTCGCCGAATTCTAGTCCCACCGTTACGCCTCTCACGAAGGTCAGGGCGCAAACCTCGGTGATACGCTACCGGGAGCATTCGATGCCAGGTGGATGCCGCCGGACACTCCGAAGCGATCAACCGAGAATAAACGGCCCGCGGCCTCAAAGACAGATTCTCCCGTGAATTTGGGGCTGACCATCCAACCCTCCCTCACAGAGTGCCTTCGGAAGCCGACGACTAACCACTATTGATGAAAGCATGTGAGGACCAATAGGAAACGCCGCTTTGACTGACTTACGTCTGTCGCGGTACTTGTCAACTAACGCGTACATAGTCGGTGGAGCGTTCGTTGCTCCA
Organism: Rhodothermales bacterium; assembly: GCA_963663495.1. Classification (GTDB taxonomy): domain Bacteria; phylum Bacteroidota; class Rhodothermia; order Rhodothermales; family Bin80. The sequence goes on along the minus strand of OY760427.1, from coordinate 4,766,208 downwards.
GTGGCTGCGCCAGCCCCCCTCTCCTGAACGATTGATATACCTCCAATGATCGTACAGCCTAACGCCCGCCGCCACCGCCGTGGCTGCGACCGTTCACGCCAAGCCGGACACCGAAGCCCGGTACGCCCAGTGCCGGACTGTAGCTGCCAAAGATGTCCAACCGGTGGGATCCCGCAAGCGATATGCCGTAGTTGGCCCGCGCGTCCAGCGTCCATGCGTCCTCTTGTATTGACAGACTGTTCCGCGAATGGCCTTCCAGCCGACCGCGCAACAGCGAACCTGTTGCCGTGGCCGCATCACCCCATAGCGGCGCCAGAGAGAATGACAGTCCATCGCCCTCCGCCTTGCCCACGGTGAGTGTTAGTGCCGCGCCGCTCTCCCGGTAGCCTGCCGCCGAATGGAGCGCCAGCATGCGGGCCTGAGCGTCAAGACGAACCATACCGCGAGAAGCCCTTAGCCCTCCGGCAATCTCAATGCCATTGCCGGTCTGACCCTCACCGCCATCGTGGCGTGCATACAACGTGCCGAAGGGAGTCAACTCGGCGCCATCACCGACCCTCCGAGGCAACGATAAATCAACCCCGATCCTGATCTGGTTCACCGAAATGTCGTGTGTGTCCACGGTCTCCTGGCCATCGTCGGTCCGAAACGCGGCCCACGAAGCATCACCCGTCAAGCTGATTTCGAGTCCGCGCGGCGACCCGAAGCTCCGCTGCGCTTTGACGAGCCCGAGGCGTAGCTGCGTCGCACTCGTCCCAAGCTGTCCAGCCGTCCTCAGATTCTCTGCGTCACCCCTTCCCGCACCTACCGTCGCCCAAAGCGATGTGGACCCGTTCCCCCACCTCACGTATGGATGGAGTGCTGTCATCCGCTGCATCAGCCGTCCATCCGAGGTACCGGCCTGCCAGTCGCCGGTGCTCCCGCTCCGCGCTAGCGCCAGCCCCGCCAGCCAGTGCCCGTCCAGCCTCAAGTCAATCCCCACATATCCTGTGCGGAGCCCCCCGTCATAGTCGGAATCGTACCCGTCGGCCGTTGGCGCCCCCTCAAAATTCTGCGCATCCCCGTGTCCCCAAAAGGACCAACGCCTCCCCATCCCTGCACACTCGTTCTCAGCCCCCCACGAAAGGCTGAAGTCTGTGCCACCGCTTCTGCCAAGTCCAAAGGCTTGTGCCAGTCGGGACCAACCGCCGTTGACCATTTGATCCTGCCCCCTTAATGTCCCCTGCTGGGCGGTGGGATCCATTGTGCCGCCATCCCCACTGCCCAAGCCCAGCACAGCTGTCGGCATCATGCGGACACCCTCAACCAACTGATTCAACGCGGCCGAAGGCGCTTCTCTTCCCAGCGGCACCCGCCGTCCCGCCACTGAAAGCCGGGACGGCTCACAAGCATCCGCAGCAACTCGCCGACCGAGCGCCATCTGCAGACTCGCCAAGTGACTCCGCACGGTGGCAGCTAACATGTTCTCAATAACCGCGCGTTGTGGCCGGTCCCCCACCCCCACCTGGAAGCTCTGCGTCGCACTGAGTCCACCCGCGTCCTCTGCCGTCACCATCACCAAAGCTGACCCGAAAACCGCAGGCGTCAGCGTCAAGAGAGTTCCCTCCACCGAGACGGCCACCACGCCCAAGTCCGACGACTCCGCACCGTAGGTCAGTACGTTCCCGTCTGTATCGCCGAAGAACGGCGCAAGATCCATGTCCGCCGCACCGCCCCCTTCGTCAAGCGCCTGGTCCGGGATGACCCCAACCACCACCGGCGCATCATTGACCGGCAGCACCTTAACTTCAACCGCCGCCTCCGATGTCAGCCCGTCCCCGTCCGATACGACATAGGTGAATCTGTCGGTACCATTCCAGTCAGACTCCGGCGTGTATGTCACGCCTCCCTCCGAAGCAACACGCACCGTTCCGTTCGACGCCTCCGACGCCGATGCTATACGCAGGCCATCGCCATCTTTGTCCCTATCGTTGGCCAGCACATTCACAGTTACCGACATGTCCTCAGGCGTCTCGGCCACATCGTCCTCCGCCACCGGTGCATCGTTGATAGCCAGCACCTTAACTTCAACCGCCGCCTCCGCCATCAGGCCGCCCCCGTCCGAGACGACATAAGTGAACCTGTCGGTGCCGTTCCAGTCAGACGCTGGCGTGTATGTCACGCCTCCCTCCGAAGCAACACGCACCGTTCCGTTCGACGCCTCCGATACCGATGCTATACGCAGGCCATCGCCATCCTCGTCCCTGTCGTTGGCCAGCACATTCACAGTCACTGACATGTCCTCAGGCGTCTCGGCCACATCGTCCTCCGCCAGCGGCTCATCGTTGACCGACAGCACCTTTACCTCAACCGTCGCCTCCGCCGTTAAGCCATCCCCATCCGAGATGACATAAGTGAACCTGTCGGTGCCGTTCCAGTCAGACTCCGGCATGTAGGTCACACCTCCCTCCGAACCGACGCTCACCGTTCCGTTCGATGCCTCCGATACCGATGCGATGCGCAGCCCATCGCCGTCCACATCCGAGTCGTTGGCCAGCACATCCACCATCACTTCCCGGTCCTCCGGTGTCTCTACCGCGTCGTCCTTCGCCACCGGACGCTCGTTTACGCCGGTCACTGTCACCACTATGCGCGCCTCCGCGTCCCCAGAGGAGGCGTCACTAGCGCGCACCTTCAGTTCATAGCGGTGCGGTACCGTCTCAAAGTCTTCTCCCGGACCTATGTACGTAGCCACGCCGTCAACCACCCCTATGGCGAAGCGCGTCCCATCGCCGGCAACCATTTGGTACGTCACCGCCTCGCCATCGGGATCCTCCGCCGTCACCGGGCCGAGTTCAACCGGTTGCCGACGGCCATCCAAGTTCTCAGCCAACCTGAAGTTATAGACATCCAGTCCGAACGCCGGCGAGCGGTTGATGACATCCACTTTGAAAGAAGCGGTTGCCTCGATGCCAAGTCCGCTTGAGACAGTCACAAGCATGGTCACTTTCCCGATCTCGTCCGGCGCAATCCATTGCGCAATCGGATTGTTGACTGATCCGACGAAGCTGCCCCCCGTCGCGCTCCACTCAAACGTCATCGGGTCGCCGCCCGAGTATGTTGCCGTCGCGGTCAAAATCACCTCGCCTCGCTTCGGCACAGTACACGGTTCGCACGACGCCAACACCAACACCGGCGGGTCAATTGGCCTCTCGTCGTCATCAGAGATGATAACCGTGACCGATGACGGGCTGCCCTCGGTCACCTCGGACGGCAGATTGTCCAACGCCACAGTGAAGGTCTCATGGTCATAGTCAGCATCGTCCGTCGTAGTGATAATCCCGGTTCCGGCAAGAGCGCCGCCCGTTATCGTGATATGTGAGAGCGAACCGTAATCGCCGGACTCCGCCGTCGTCGGCGTAAGCCTCAGTGGTATCGTCACGCTGCCCGATAACATAGCAGAAAGCTGCGCGGTAACAATGACGGATTGACCCTCGTTCACCGGGTTCGGAGATGCCGACAGGCTTACCGTCGGAACGGTTGGTGCTTGGTCAGTGTCGGAAATCGTCACCTCAACCGACGAGGGACTACCAGCAATCACCCCGGGCGGCAAACTTCCCAGCGCCACCGTAAATGTCTCATCATCTAGGTCAGCATCGTCCGTCGTAGTGATCGTCCCGGTTCCGGCAAGAGCGCCGCCCGTTATCGTGATATGTGAGAGCGAACCGTAATCGCCGGACTCCGCCGTCGCCGGCGTGAGTGTTAACGGTATCGTCACATTGCCCGACAGCACAGTGGACAGCCGCGCGGAGACAGTGACGGACTGACCCTCGTTCACCGGGTTCGGAGACGCTGACACGCTTACCGTTGGAACGACTGGCGGCGCGGGGATCTCAATAATCGTCACCGTCCGCGCTGCTCCCAACGTGCTACCGCCCACGCGCGCCGTAACAATGATAGTCTCGCCACCGTCGTCCAAATTGTCATCCACGCCGGTCACCGTTGTTGACACCGATGTCTGGCCGGCTGTCAGCGTCAACGACTCCGCCCCGATCGTGTAATCAACCCCCTTCGTCGCCGTTCCCGTTAGCGCCAAAATGATCGTCTGGTTTGTAGCGAAGGTCGCTCCGTTCGTTGATACCGTTACCATTGAGGTGCCCCCGTTCTCCGCAATGGACGCCGGGCTCACCCCCACCGTCCACGATACCGCCTCATCGTCAATGATCGTGAGCGTCATGGTTGTCGGGTTCCCCACCCCACCACCGGAAGCCGTCCCTGATACCGTTACCACCTTGTTCGGTGCGTCCACCGCGTTGTCCACCGCCGTGATCCTCACCACACCCGTGCTCAATGTTGCACCCGCAGCGATCTCCAACACCTTGTTCGCCGTCACCATGTAGTCAGTAGTGGCGGTGTTGGTACCTGGAGCCGTAGCCACCGTTACCACTACCGGCACGCTTGACTGGCCGCTCAGCATCGCTGTCACCGTGCTCGCGTTCCCCGCCCCGCTCTCCGCTATCGTCGTCGGTGCCAGCACCAAACTCACCGTCGGTATGCCCTCGTCATCAATGATCGTGAGCGTCATGTTTGTCGGGTTCCCCACCCCACCACCGGAAGCCGTCCCTGAAACCGTCACTGCCTTGTTCGGTGCGTCCACCGCGTTGTCCACCGCCGTTATCGTCACCACCCCCGTGCTCAATGTTGCACCCGCAGCGATCTCCAGCACCTTGTTTGCTGTCACCGTGTAGTCAGTAGTGGCGGTGTTGGCACCTGAAGCCGTAGTCACAGTCACCGTTACCGGAGCGCTCAACGGGCCGCTCAGCATCGCTGTCACCGTGCTCGCGTTCCCCGCCCCGCTCTCCGCTATCGTCGTCGGTGCCAGCACCAGACTCACCGTTGGTATTCCTTCGTCGTCAGTGATCGTGAGCGTCATGTTTGTCGGGTTCCCCACCCCACCACCGGAAGCCGTCCCTAAAACCGTCACTGCCTTGTTCGGTGCGTCCACCGCGTTGTCCACCGCCGTTATCGTCACCACCCCCGTGCTCAATGTTGCACCCGCAGCGATCTCCAGCGCCTTGTTCGCCGTCACCGTGTAGTCGGTCGTCGCAGTGTTAGCGCCTGGAGTCGTAGACACCATCACCGTTATCGGAGCGCTTGACAGGCCGCTCAGCATCGCCGTCACCGTGCTCGCGTTCCCCGCCCCACTCTCTGCGATCGTCGCCGGCGTCAGAACCAAACTCACCGTCGGTATGTCCTCGTCATCGGTGATCGTGAGCGTCATGTTGGTCGGATTACCCACACCACCAGAAGCCGTCCCTGATACCGTTACCGCCTTGTTCGGAGCATCCACCGCGTTGTCCACCGCCGTTATCGTCACCACCCCCGTGCTCTTTGTCTCACCCGCAGCAATCTTCAACACCTTGTTCGCCGTCACCGTGTAGTCCGTCGCCATGGCGTTGGCGCCTGGAGCCGTAGTCACCGTCACCGTTACCGGAGCGCCCAAAAGGCCGCTCAGCATCGCAGTCACCGTGCTTGCGTTCCCCGCCCCGCTCTCCCCGATCGTGGTTGGCGTCATGACCAGACTCACTGTCGGAGTCTGGTCGTCGTCGGCGATCGTGATGGTAACATGGGTCGTCGTGCCCGAAGTGATACCGAGCGGAAGTGGGGATCCCAGCTCCATCACGACCGTCTCGTTGCCCTCGGCGATAACGTCGTCTATCACCGTGAACGAGGTCGTGCCACTAGTGTTGAGATTCGCAATGCTGATGCTCGACCCGACCGCGTAATCTGCGGCCTGGGCAGTGGTACCGGTCGAGCGCACTTGGATGGGGATGGCGATGGCAGCGCTGCGGTCGATGGCGCTCTCCAGCGTCGCGGTGATCGTCAGCGCCGCACCTCCCTCCGTCGCCGCGCCGCTGTTGCTGACGGAAAGATTCACGGCTATCGGCGGCGAATCCACAATAGTGAACGGCCCCGCCCTCTCCTTGCCCACCGCACCGCCGCCGAGGCCAGTACCGGAATTCTTGTCCAAAGGCCCAAGACCAATGTCCAGCGTCTCGCCTCCCGCCTCCACCATGCCGTCCCAAGCGGCTCCAACGACGAGCTTGACTGCTGAAGTGCTGGGGCCGGTGAAGGTGACGGTAGGTTGGGCGCTGTCTAAATTAGCCCAGGTCGCGCTGGGTTGTGTGTCTCCAGCTAGGATGTAGTCCACGCCTTGCGTCGCCGTGCCGGAGACGGTTAGCGGCACCGTCAACTTCTCACCATTCATCAGCTTGCGTCCGAGTGACAAATGTGTAGGTCTTTGTTCACCCTCCATCAGATCACTCGTACTCGCCGTAAACAACACCTCGGTCGCGTCGTTGTCCACCACCGCCAGCGATACCGAACTCGCCGTTGTCGAAACCGTATAGCCCGAACCGGTTTTCAGAACATAGCTCGCGGCAGCGTTGGGTTCGTCTTTGGCATCCTCTGTAACCGAGTATGTTATGTCCACCGACGCCTTGCCCGCCGAAAAGCTCGTCGCAGGAGCACAAGTTCCAGAAAAACCATCTGGCTCGGGGCAGGTTGCGCTGAAGCTCAGCGACGACGAGGTATCTCCAGTCCGCGTCACCCGCAGAGTCGCGCTGCCGCCCTCATCCACACTCGCACCTCCAACCACCGCCACTGAAAGCTCGGGCGGCGGCGCATCGTCGTCGGCAATGGTCAGCGTGGCCGAGTTGTCCGTAGCTGCGCTCACGCCTCCATCCATGTCCGAATTCGTCATGTTGCCCAGCGTCGCCTTCACCGTCTCCGGTGTAGTGTCGCTGTCACCATTGGCCGTGGCTGTGAACGTGACCGTAGCCGTCTTCACCGTCTTGGTGGCGCTGCCCGTAAAGGTGATAGTGGGAGTAGATGTGTTCTGGCTGCCGATGGTAATCCCCTCTCCAGATGCCGTGACAGTGAAAAGCGGGTTGGTGTCGCCGGGCAGCGCAGCGCCGGTCGTTGTAGACAGGCTGACCGGCACGATGGCTTTCTCCGGATTGGAGTTGAACGGACCAACCGTCAGGCTTCGCTTCAGAGCGATCGTCATCGTCACCAAGCTGTTCACATCCCCCTCGGTGATCGTCCCGCCGCCCGTAATACTCACCTGCGTCGCATCGTCGTCCAGAATCATCACTTGGCTGTATGTCGCATCAAAGGATCCGCCGCCATCGAAAATGTAGCCTGGAGGCAGCGATGGTACGTAAAACCGCATGCGCTCGCGCATCTCGTCAATGTTATCATTCACGATGTTCACATTCGCAGTGCCGCTCAGCCCGCTGGCAGCGATTGAAATGCCCGCTGGAATCGTGCCGTAGTCGGCGCGAGAAGCGTCGCCCTCCACAGCATCCCCAGGGTTAATAGTGAAGGGAATGACCACGCCACCAGCGGGTACCTCACCGTTGGTAACAAAGGCAGAAAATTGCGCAACAGCGCTCTTAGCCTCGGCAACTGAACTGCTCTCCACACTGAAGGATAGCGAAACGGTGGTCGATTCCATTATGTTGAAGTCGGCCAAGTTGTCCACGCCCTTTGCCCCGCCGCTCATCTTAGTGCCGGAAGTCGGGCCTAGCGTTCCGAGACCGATGGTCACCGACTCGGCAGCGGTCTCCGGATTGTTGTCAGCGAGCGCCTGCACCTGCAGGTCCACTTGCTTCGCCGATGGTCCGGTGAATGTGATGGTCGCAGTGGCGGTGGTACCTCCAGCGCACTTGACACCCTTTGGCAATGGAGTGAGACAGGCTACCGTATAGTCGCTGCCAACACTCGCTACTCCGCCGAGCTTCAACGGCACGGGAAGAATTTCGCCGGCGACCAGCGGACGATTCAACTTAACAGTGAAATCAAGAGTCCCCTGCTCGGAAATGGTCTTCGCCACGCCCTCCAATGTAACCGTTGTCGGGTCGTTGTCTATCACGTCATGGGCAGCCGAAGCCGGCGAGCCAATAGTGTAGCCCGGGCCTTCCATCAGGGTAATCGTTACCTTTCCGTCGGGCTCATCGTCATTAGCCGATATTGCCGCGCCGGTGGTGATGATTCTTAGGGCCTTGGTTTGGGATCCCCCGGTCATCGCGTTAGTCTTGATACCAACGTTATTGCGGTAGAGGAAGCTGCTAGGGCCAGCGGCGTCGGCAACCAAATATCTCACCTGTAGGTCTGATCCGTAAGCCCCATCGGCCCGGATGGTGAACGCTACTTCTTCGCCCTCGGTTGAGGCGGTGCCCGCCGTGATGGTAAGCACAGGCAGATCGTCCACCACGAACACCGGAGTCATGGCGTAGAGTGGAAGTTCGGTTTCGGCTTCACCGAAACCATCCGACAACGGACTAGCGTTATCAGCGAGCGTTCCGTACCGGGGATTACTGGAGCCTAGTGCGCCGCTACGGTATACGGTCCCGTTGTCCCAGCTGCCTGTCCAAACGAGATGATTTGAATTGGATGCCCCCGTTTCTGTCGTACCAGCGTAGCTTTGCCAGCTTCCGTTATAAAAATCTGGAGAGTGATTGGCTACCTTGGCGCCGTTCAACCAGTAGATCGGCTCGGCAGCCGTAGCGGTGACGCCGGTGTTGGTGCGGGCACTAACAGACGGCACTGATGCAAGCGCCTTTACCAGGTTCCCGTAGCTCCGAATGGACGCATGCCCGGTTTTGGCTGCATTCTGCACATAGGTATTATACGATGCAATGGTATTATCCGACGCATTACGCTGAGTGGAGGTAACAAAGAGCAGCCGGAACTTATCGCCCGCAACGAGACCCGATGGCTTTAATGGCCAGGCATTGGGGACGATTACCGAACCATCGGAATTGGGTGTCGGTGCCTGCGCTGCGGCACCGGGCGCGAAGGCGACAAGCAGCGCCACCGAGAACGGCAGAATTGGTAGCAAACAGCACCGCTCACCGTGTACAACAACACCTATACCCGTAGTTTGGCAACCGCGCGCGGATAAAACGACTCCGCTGTGATCACCGCTGACCCGTCCGGAAAGCGAACGGGCGCGCCCACGGAGGAACCTGCATCTGCTGGAATGTGATATCATTCGATTAGGGTTTTTTGATCAAAAACTCGAATTCCGGTTGGCACGTTACCCGCGAGCAACCCTCTTGCTCTTATCACGGAGGCATGGTGGATCAGAGGTGACATCCAGCGACGGTGGGCCGAATATCTCCCAACCCTGCGGCTCAACAACAAGACTGCGCGACAACTCAATCCTTCACCAGCGACATGCAGCAGACTGCCGGCGAATTGACCCCCCAAGCCGCAACACGACAATAAACACGTTAGCGTCTGTCGCCGGGCGTTAACCAGCCACATGCCCGAGAAAACACCCGCGCAACCCAAACAGTGTTTCGCGCACGCAATACCACCTAATCCCTCCAAACTCCACATATCCCAACTGGAATCACCCGGGGCCCAAAGAAATAATTTCCAGAATAAATGTCAACCCTGCAATATTCATGTCGTACCCTGTTCGGGTCTAAGAGTGTTGTTTCGGTACCTGCAGGACCGATTGTGCGTTGTTCATGCGTAGGGACGACCATGAGAGGGGCTGAAAACACCAGTTTAGGCCCTTTTCCCGACACGATAGCGGTCACATTACCGAGATTTTGGGCAGACGTCTGTCGGGTAGACACACCTCTGCCTACCTTCTCTTTCCGCTTTCCGCGTTGGGCGCCTGCGGTGTCGAAGCGCAGGCGCAAAGATGACTTGGCTAGCTCTTCATGGGAAGCGTGATCCATGTGAGTTGACAATAACGTCGCCAAGATTGCTCCCATGCAGCATCTGCGCTGGCGGCAATGTGGATAACGATGTTGCGCGCGTGTTGTACGAAGCGGGCCCCCACCTTGAGTACACGCTCGCGATAGGTGCTCAGACTTATCTGGGATTCGTCAGGCTCCCGCATAAGGCAGCGCCCCACATGCATGAGCTGATACGTCAGAAGGTATACCTGTAGCAGGACCTCGTTCTCGGCTCGGATCTCGGCATCCTGTTCCAACCCATCCTGTTCCGACTCATCAGGCACCCGCACTACAGGCCGGCCCTTATAGTGTGTCTTCGGACGGAGAACCGACGACAGCGCCATGGAGCAAGCCGCATTCAGCTCCCCGAAGTGCTTTTCCGCCTTTCCTCTCTTCCGGTACAGATTCACAAGCTGCTCTGCCGGATAGGCTTCTACATCCAGATCGGTGATCAGATAGAAATGCCGCGGGAAAAGCTCTCCCGGCACCGGAACAACCACGAGCACCACACGACGCTCTACGGACCAGCACTTTGCACGGTAGCGCAGTTCGTGGTAGCATTCGTCCGACGGCTGATCACCCTCCAAATGAGGCGCCGCAAGCCCGTCAATCACATCGTTTCCTTTCAGACGCATCACATAGCCGATACGGTCGTTCTCCAGCTTATCACATAACTCTCCACTGTTGAAGCCTGCGTCCAATCGGACAATGACCTTGTCGGCCACATGTTCACGCAATGCCAGCCCAATGCGTCGAATGAAACCGTAGCAGTCCTTCACCACATTCTGCGTGCCCCCTCGCAATTCCGCCCCCAACATGTCGCCCGACTCACCGCATATGGCGATAAGGGGCAGAAAGATGGTGCGCTTGTAATACACGTTCCACTTGCTGCCCTGCTGCTTGCCATGCGTATCTACCGGTACACCGTCCACATCAAAGATCACCTCGGGGCGGCGCTTCCCGCCACCACGCTGCAGCAGGTGCTCCATGGCGAATGTCTCTGCAAAAAGGCGCAACTTCTTGAAATTCTTATTCCCGGCCAACATGCGCACGAAGCGAGACATGGTTGGCTGGGATGCCAGGGACCTATCGTCCTGTAAAGCCTCCATACCCCTTTTGGAAGAAGTGGCCACGCGCATGGCGGGGTCCCTTCGAAGCTTGTCCGCATCTGACTGACGTCCCCACCCCTGCACATGTTGCAGCAGGTACTGCCGCACTAACTCCTCAAGGCTATGCGTAATCCGAGCTTAGGACCGATTGTCCTTAAGCACGGAAGCGAGTCGGCATGCCAAGGTGCTGATCACCATGAGCAGGCGCATAGGAATAACGCCGGTATCCGATGTTAGATTATCGGTCTTGGAGCATACAACTTTAACGGATTTATTGAACTGGCAAGCGAACAGAAGGTTGGAATTGGGATCCGGCATCGGGTGTGTTACAGGGTGAAAGGGTATTGGGGTCTCTAAACGATTGAGCGTCGAAAAACCCATTCACCCCGTGTATAGTCAACATCTTACACCATAACCTTTAATAACGACGATTCCCCGCCACTTAACTCCCTTATGAATAAGGGAGGTCAACATGCATCGGAGTCACCTTCGTCGAGGTATCCACGCGTTGAAAAAGGGAGTTATATGGCTGACTGCCCGCGCGTTAAATTGTTGAAATAATTGCAGTGTCGTCGCTAAAAGCGGGAACCGATTATACCGAAAATGGGCATTATTCCGTGGTAGATTGATGATCTATAATGCCTTCAACGAAAAGAAACAACAGAAACACAAATGGGCTTGGGCGGGCTGATCGTGAAGGAGTGTCCTGGATCAAGCTAACCCAAATGTTTTCTGCGCCGTGATAAGGCGCTTTCCTGTGGCGGGTGCGAATCCCGCCCAACAACTGTCGCCCCGGTTGGTAGCGGCTACAGCGTGTTATGGAGACAACGACATGGTATGAAGCACTGCAGTTAGTGTTTGCCAGAAAAAGGTAGGAGGGCTGAAAAACGGCGAAACAAGGCCGTTTGACACTCGTTCTATCCACCTGTAAGCGTTACGGTTACAGATGGATATGAGCCATACCGTATTTGCACATTGCAGATTATTCAGCCAGCGTGTCTCTAACGAATGTTTGGCCAAATCCTTCTGTTTCGGGCGTTTTCATCGATATAAGGCCCCTTGGGGCCGATTATTCATACGATTAATACCATGCGGATTGTAGAGGATACGCAGTTTAAGCTCGGGCAGGTCCCCATTGAAGAGATGACCTTCCACCCCAAAGACCGGGACGATATACCGGCAGTGCTAAAAGGTCTGCAGCACCTGTATTGCGACCCAACGGCTCGGCAGAAGATCTTTGAGATCCTGGAGAAGCAGTTGCTTCCGAATATTGATTTGCAGCGTGGTCGTCCGGGGATGGCACTTTGGCGCGTCTTTGTCTTGGGGGTATTGAAGCAGGCCCTCAACTGCGACTTTGATCGTTTGAGGAGCTTGGCCGCCAATCATTTGGAGGTGCGCCAGATGCTGGGGCATACGAATTTCTGGGACGAGCCTGTCTATCAGCTGCAGACCGTTATTGATAACGTGAGCCTGCTAACAGCGGACATCCTGAAGCAGATCAACGATGCGGTGGTGGCTTGCGGTCACCGATTGGTAGAACAGGAGCCAGAGGAGCCGCTTCTTGGCCGGGTTGATTCGGCGGTGGCCAAAGCGAATGTGGAGTGGCCTACGGATGTTCGTTTGTTGTGGGAATCGATGCGGTGCCTGATTCGGGAGTTGCATTGCGCATGTGAGGCGCACAGCCTTGCGGGCTGGCGCAAGGCTGTGTACTGGAGTCGTACCTTGAAGAAGGCCTTCAACCGGGTGCGTACGCACCGTCAGTGGCGTGATGAGTCGAAGGTGAGAAAGTATGTGAAGATGTGTCGTGTTCTGATTGAGCGTGCGGAGAGCAGTGTCAGCGTGTTGAAGGAGAAAGACGCGGATCTTGAGGAGGTGTTGCGGTACTTGGCAGATGCACAAAGGCAGATAGATCAAGTAGATAGGCGTCTATTGAAGGGGGAGGTGATTCCGCATGATGAGAAGGTATTTTCGATACATGAGCCGCATACTCGTTGGATCACCAAGGGGAAGGCGGGGGTGATTGCGGAGTTGGGTCTGCCGGTATGCGTGCTGGAGGATCAGCATCAGTTGATATTGTGGCATCAGATACTGCACGAGGGGGTGGATTCGGATATGATTGTGGGGTTTACGAAGGAAGCGAAGGATCGGTAGGCGGCGATCACATCGTGCAGCATGGATAAGGGGTACTCATCGGTAAAGAACCGCAAGGCGCTGGAGCAGGTGTTGGACACGGAGATCATGCCGAAGAGGGGTCGGTTCAGCAAAGCGGACAAGGAGAGGGAATCCGATCCGAAGTTTGTGGAGGGGCGTCGACAGCATCCGGCGGTGGAATCGGCGATCAACAATTTGAATCATCGGGGTCTGGGTTTGATACGGACCCGTGGCAAGGAAGGCTTTGTGCGCACGGTGGCGCTGGTAGTGGTAGCGGCGAATGTGCACCGTATCGGGCAGATAGTGAAGCGGAGCGAGGAGCGACGAAGGCGGTGCGAGCCGGCCCGCAAGCGCGCGGCGTAGGTACTCGCGCGAGCGTCTTCAGCACAAAATCAAGGTAGCCTGCAAGGGCGAGAGGCCAGCGTATGTTCATGCCTCGCTGATGGACGACAAAAACACGTCTGATCAACGTCAAAACCCCAGGATTGCCGGCGTGAGCGGACAAAGTCGGCACCGTTAACGTCGAAAAATCCTTGCTGACTTGTCATTCCGATCCCCAATTCGAATTCCAGCCCCCCACTCAGCCAAGAGTCGCTCGCAAGACCATACTTTTCTGGCAAACACCAGTTAACGGGCTACAAGAGTAGCTTAGCGACCATGCGGGCCGGAACGTGAGTGAACGCTGTGCGTGTGCCAAGAAGACAAATGGAGTGCGCCAGGCTAACTGGCAAGGTATAGCGGGTGAAAGTCCCGTAATGTGAAGCTACAACCAAGTACATATTTCCGCGAGCCGTGCGTGGCTACTCGTGAGGGTAGACGCGAAGCGTCGGTAGCGGCGCATATGGCCAGGGTTATTGAACAACGGTACGCCAGGCTAACTCTGCCCTGTACCCATAAATCATCCATTGCGGTTAGATTTTGGGTCAGTTCTGGTCAACTCTCGCTGGCATGGCTGTCGGAATATCTCGGGTATTTCGGCCTGACAGGTATGGTGTGTGACTTGAGGTGAATAATGCCATCCTCTCGTGCGGATACGCGATCTCTTCCTGCGCCGCTTCCCCTGCCCTTTTACCGATTCAGGTTGTTGGTAACCTGAAACTTGGTTTTTATGTTGCGGCATGTTTCAACGAAGTCAGGTCTTACGAACGCTCACCGCTCCCTGTAATGGAGAGCGTTTGGACAGGGTTCTTGCCGACGATCGTTGGCGGTATCGCACGCAGATAGCGCGCGCTGTCTGTGAGGAATTCGGGTTTCTTGATGCACGGGGCGAACCGCAGGTGAGCAACTGTGCGCAGGCTTTATCGAAGTTGGAGGCCCGGCGGAAGATTGTGTTGCCCAAGCCCGAGAATGGTAATGCGGCTAAGGCGGAACCGCGTAGGCGAGAGGAGCGGGTACCGGATCCGATAGCGTTACCGAACACGGTACACGGTGTCCGGGGGTTGACGATTGAGTTGGTTGAGACGGACGAGCAGCGTGTGGTGTGGAACACGTTGCTGCACTTTGAGCATCCGAGGCGTACGACCACATTTGTGGGAGCGCAGGTACGCTATCTGATAGGCAGTGCGCACGGCACCTTGGGAGCGGTGGGATTTTCGGCGGCGGCGTTGTGCCTGGCGCCCAGAGAGCACTGGATGGCGTGGAGTGATGAGCAGCGCAAGGCGCATTTGCACCGTGTGGTGTGTTTGAGTCGTTTTCTGATACGGGGGCAGTGTCAGGATTTGGCCAGCCATGTACTGGGTAACGTATTGAGACGGTTGGCGGATGATTTTCAGGCACGGTACTGTTACCGTCCCTGGGTTGTCGAAACGTATGTGGATCCCCAAGGGGAAGGAACGTGTCTTGAGGAGAGCAATTTCGTATTGATCGGCCATACCGCAGGCGGAAAGCGGCACAAGGAGGCAAAGGAAGAGGATCCCAAGGCGCTGTATGTATACGAGTTGGACAAAGAATGGCGCGGAACCTTGGGGGAACCGGAGGAGGAGTTGCGTTCGGTGAGGGATCCGCACGAGGGGATTGACAGTGCGCAGTGGGCCGAAACGGAGTTTGGCGGAGCGCCATTGGGAGACAGGCGGTTGTCTGTGCGACTGGTAAAGAGCACGTCCATGTTGGCCGATGTGATAGGCCACAGCATTACCGCGCATACGGATGCGGACCGCGCGGCGGTGAAGGGGCATTACCGGTTATTGGAGAGCAAGAAGGACGAAACGGTATCGCCGGAGAACATATTGGCACCGCATCGTGGGCGTACGATAGAGCGGATGCGTAGTCAGGATGTGGTGTTATGCATCCAGGACACGACGAAGTTGCGGTACAGTACGCGGCCGGCGTGTACGGATTTGGAGGTAATAGGGAGTAATCAGACGACGGCGAAGACGCTGGGGTTGCCGTTGCATGCGACGCTGGCGGTGAAGGAGGATGAATTGACGTTGGGGGTGTTGCGTTGCAGCTTCAAGGATCTGGAGGAGGGTCCGCATGCTCCGCGGACGCAGCAGTGGATAGACGTGATGTACACCGCAAACGGTGCACCCAGATTAAATGGCCGAACCCGGGGGCTACACTACTCTATCCGTGACTGGACCCGCTCTGGCCGCCGGTCCATCTGATATATATACAGGGACGGTACGGCCAAGCCGGGGCGGTTCGTACCCTCTGCGGTCACAGGTGTGCGGATGGGCAACCCGCTCATGAGCCCGATGGCACGTGCAGAATTCCCTAAAGCTCCAGTGTAGGCGGGCATTCGAAAGGAGCCGTTGTAGTCTGCACGCAGATTCCATAGCACAACATGCGCCTCCTGATGCAAGTCCCACAGCGGTGCGCCATCACTCGTGAGTGCGACGCTGTCAAACAGCGTCGGGGAAGTGGGGCCTGTTACCGATAACATCGGCGCCGCACCCCCGTAAAAGACGTTCATCGCGCTGCCGCCCGCCACGCTCATCCCATGTGCTAACGGAGCCGTTACCTGTACATTGCGCACCAGTGAATACTGTGAATCCTTGAGTAGCACACCTGCCCGGCCCTGTCGCCCCTGAATCGTCACATCCGCAATAGTCACGTTAGCTGATTGCTCCACAATAACGCCTGTGTCCGCGTTTTGAATTACTACACCCCGGACCCACCCGTGGCGGACATCCCGCAAATACACGGCATTGTAGCCGTCCTCCAGTCCGAAGCCGCTGTACGGTACCTGCTCATACTCCACCCTCAGTTGTTCGACCGCAATGTGCGTGAGGGCTTTTCTCTTAACCACCACAGGCTTGGCGGCAGCTCGTACCTGAGCGATCAGTGGCTCTTTGATACGAACAATATCGCCGACCACTTCGTCGACCGTTATGCTTTGACGGTTTCGCGCTTCGGCCGCGAGCTCTAAGGACGGGTCGGTCCAGACAAGATCCAGTGCACCGCCAAGTGAGGCTGCGTTGGTTACCTGGATTTCATGACTACCGGCATTACCGCTGAGCACTGTTGCGACCGATTCCGGTTCGGATGCCGTAGGCACGCGCGCCCAGAACAAGCCTCCCCATTCCGTGAACCTGGACGGCTGCCGTCCGTGCACCAGAGGTTGTCGGATGGGTTCATACTCCGGTACCTCCAACGCTCCAAGCGCCTTTTCGACCACAAGCGTTGTATAGTCCGGCCCACTACCCCGAATGATCAAACTATCCCGTTCGAGGAACAGGACGCCAGAGAGATGAAACGTTCCGGCAGGAATGTGCAAGACAACAAGTCCGGGCCGTGCATGGGCAGCCGCGAGGGCAGACTTGAAAGCATTCGTGTCATCGTTCATGTCAGAACCAGTGGCACCAAAGTCGACCACATCCAGCGTTGCGCGATAGCTCGGGATAGGCTCCTCGCCCGATCGGTACCCAGCCCATGAAAAGTCTGCTACCTCCCCAAAACCCTCGGGGCTCCATTCCCTGCTCCACCAACTCGGCCCGACAAGATCAGCGGTTAGCGGCGGTGGGAGCACTGACGCGCCTTCACCAGAGGAGGAAACCCACAGGCTGTCAGGCCCTTTTCTCAATGTAGTATCACTGCGGCTGGTTCCAGGAGGGAGATCCATACCCAGCTCCGCGCCATGCAAAACGTTTCCAGACCAGGAAGCTCCATCCAACGCCACCAAAGTGGTGACAATCGGCATGCTGTCACTAGCCGACACCAGATTGCCAACAAACGACACACCGTCCGGCATTAGGGTCTTCTCGCTATCGGCCCCGAGGCCATAAAGGACGCTCACGCGGTTGCCCATCATCGTGTTTCCCTCAATGCGGACATTCCTTACCTGAAAATACCGGTTAAGCGGAGAGTCTGGAATCCCGTTCATGATGGATAGCGCCGCCCGGGATGAATCGCCCATCAAGTCTTCAAAGTAGTTGTTGGTGATCAGGTGATCTTCCCCGATCACCCGGACACCGCCTGTTCCGGCCTTAGCTTCTCCTAGGAAATGGTTACCGGTTACGGTTGCACCGTTGCCATGGCGTAATGTCAGTGCTCCAGCCGACGCGCGAAACGTATTGTATCGAAAAACATTCAGCCCGGACTTGTTGGAAATGATCTCGTGCTCCCCGTCAGCGTTTTCGAACAGGTTGCGCTCTACCAGCGTCTGCGAATCCTGCATCGAGCGGTGGCTGGTCCCAATTCGGATAGTCTCTCCACCGTTCTTTCCCAGCACCGGACGGGTTCCAAAATAGTTGCGGTCTATACGGTGAAAGTTCGGGGCATCATCAGGTGGGTCCTCAAGCCACACGACTAAAGTCGCTCCATCATGCGTCTTGCCTGAAAAAAGGCAGCGATCAACCCGGTTGTGGGTGCCATATAGTGATAACCACTTGTACTGGACTAGCCAGTCATCTGGGTTATATTCCGTGATGGCGCATTCCGTAATCCTGGAATGATGTGCTGGTCTGTCTGTCCTAAACGCTACAACATGGCCAGACATCAGCGCTCCGCGATAGAACCACAGACCTTCGACCTTCAGGTAGCTACCGCCAAGCCGCAAGGAGGAGGTGCCCGTCAGCAAGACGCCACCGGGGGAGGCACTGCGAACAACAATGGTATCACCTTTCGCTCCGTCAGCGTCCAGAACCAGGCTGGCATCACGCCAAATACCGTCAGCAAGCGTTATCGTGTCACCTGGAGCGACACCGCGCGCCGCTACCGTAAACTCATCCACATTCGTTACAAGCGTGTCGGACGCCAGGAACCCTAGCACCACAAGAGCAATCACCGCTTAACGATAGTATGAAACAGGCGTGATTCATTCGTCTCAAGCACGACACCGTACAAACCCGGTGCCAGATGATCTGTATTCAGCACGACAGCGCGGGACCCGTGAGACTGAGGGGCCTCCATATGCCGTGCTACCTCGCGGCCCAGAAGGTCAAACACCGCAACCTTGATCAGACCAGGGCGCGCTTCGTAACGAATCGTCACAGTACTCTCAAATGGGTTGGGAAAGGCTGCCAGCGTTTGCTGCGGTACTTCTAGTACTGGGTCATATGAATGCAGGATAATGTTCATGTAGTCTGGTCCTACATCCCCGGCCGACAGCGGCTCGTAAAGTACCGGCGTGCTTGCCAACTCGTCGGCGCCCGCATCCGGCAGCGCATCACGCTGCTGGCCATCAATATCCGTCATGACCAGCAGCATCGGCTGTCCCGCATCAACTACAGGGCTGTCTGCTGACGGCCGCCAGAAGCTGCCTTCCAATCGCAGCATGGGGTCACGCACGAAAATTCCCTCGTTGTCCTCAACGCCCGTGTCTGTGCCATAGAAAAAATTCGCAACGTAATCCAAGTTCGTTGGCTGGGCGTCCGTATCTACGATATCGCCGTGTTCCGTTACCACCACATTGTTTGCAATTAGCAGGCTGTCAGGAGCGAGCGACTGATCTGAACTGCTCCCGACTCCCAAAGCGAATGCCTGCCTGACATTCACCATGGTATTGAAGGCGACGATGGCATCTTTAACTTGGAAGTACCGGTTCAGCGGCGAGTTTGGGACCCCTTGGAGTACGGAAACCGCTGAGCGGTAGCCTGTCCCTTCCAAATCCTGGAAGTAGTTATTGTAGACGCGGTGCCGCTCGCCGATTATCCGAACACCCCCACTGCCAGATTTGCCCTCCCCGAGAAAGAAATTGTTGTGGACATGGGCTCCATTACCGTGTCGCAACGTGAGCATTCCCGACGATCGGCGGAAGGTGTTGTAACGAAAAGTATTGCCGCCCGTCTTGTTGGAAATGATCTCAATCTCCCCGTCGCATTCCTCGAACAGGTTGTGCTCCACAATCACCAAAGCATCCTGCATTGACCGTTGGCTCGTACCGATGCGCAGACTCTCTCCTCCGTTCTTACCCAAATCGGGCCGATAACCAAAATAATTGTTATCAATAAGGTGCCTCCCGGGAACTGCGTTGGGAGGATCCCGGAGCCAAACCACCACAGTTGCCCCGTCGTGGGCCTTATTTGCAAAGGTACAGTGGTCCACCCGGTTCTCCGTCCCGTAGATGGATACCCACTTATACTCCGTTGAAACGCTAGGTGGGTTATAGTTTGTAATGGCGCAGTTCGTCAGCCTGCTGTGGTGTGAGAGTCGGGAAGAAGAACCGCGGAACTGCACCACATGGCCATCGCTCAACGCGCCCCTATCAAACCAAAGGCCATCAACCTTGAGATATTCCCCGTCAATACGCAAGCTTGAGCGACCACGTAGCACCACGCGGCCAGGAGTTTCAGCCTTAAGCGTGATGCTGTCTCCTTCCACCCCCCTGGCAGCGAACCTGATACCAGCATCGATCCAAGTGCCATTGGCCATCACAACCGCGTCACCCGGCTCAGAGGCCCTTACTGCTGCGTGCAGCTCATCTAATGTCTGCACAAACCGCTCCTGCTGCGCAGGCGCCACAGATGGCACGCCTGCGCATAGCAGGAATAGTATAACTCGCACGTACGACTTCCTGATGAGGGCTACCGTGCCAGCACTAACATCCGCCGCTCGCTACGGTCTCCCACTGATAATGTGTAAAAGTAGGTCCCGGCGGCATGTTCGTCCATCATCAGTGTAACCGTGTAGTCGCCCGTGGTTTGTACCTGATCCAGAACTTGGGCAACCCGCCGACCCAGAAGGTCGAACACCTCCAACGTGACGCGGCCCGGTGCGGATACCGCGTACGGAATAGAAGTTTCAGACACGAAGGGATTGGGATAGTTCGCTCCCAGCATGCTGTCTTTTTCCGGTGTTTCCCCGTCAACAATGTCATCTCTTACAACAATCCACCGCATGTCGCCGATACCTAACCCGTCTGTCCCCGCCGTAACAAGCGGAGAACTCCCGGACAATGAGTAGTCGTTGTTTTCCGGATCTGAGAACATGGGGTCAAGGTCCGTCTGGTTTTCGGAAGTAGAGTTGCCGCTGAGCACCACCTCCGAGACCATGAAGAAGTTGTTGTGGTCCATCTTGGAATCGCCGTACAGCCGAACACTGAAATCGCCATCCATCTTGCTATTGGCGAAAATGCTGTTGGTGACGGTGGCAGCCTGAATATCCCTTGGCCAAACGGCCCGTCCGTTGCCATGGCCGCAGTTGTAGCATGTCAATCGATCCACAATAAACTCCGGCTCTGGCGTCGCTGAATCCGTGTCACCGCCATACACATAAATGGCTGCTTGTCTTGTGTCATACATCGTGGTATTGGATACCTCAAAATAGCCAACATTGTAAAAACCCATGTTCGGGCGCTCGCTGGACTCATCCTTGATCCGAAGCCCCTCCTTGCCGCTTCCGCTAAGGATGGAATTGCGTACGATGATTGAGTCTACAAGCGTCTCCGTGTATTGGCGCAGGAAGTTGCCATCGCTGCCGGCGATTACGTCGTGCAGGAAGCTGTTAGTGACCTTGAGAACCGTTGACGTCTTGACCGATTCACTACTACCATGACGGATGCGCAGCAGGTATTTGGCGTTAAAATCTGTCCCGGCCTGCCCGTCAATCTCAATGCCGTCCAAGTGGAGCGAATCGAAAATATCGAACACCACACGCGTACTCTCGTCTACCTCATTGTTCGCAATCACGGGCCGTGTAGCAAGACCGGCAGCTGCGCGGATGGTCAGCGGCACTGTTACGTTAATATTACTGTCGTTCATGTATTTCCCACCCGCATCGGTCAACTCAATGGTGTCGCCAGCATTGGCCTCATTGACGGCATCCAGGAGTGCGTTCTGACCGGCAGCAATCATGTGGACCATTGGCGGTGTTGGCGCTGTCGTGCCCTCCGGCCACCAGCGCGGATCTCCCATGGATACCCCGTTCTCGCCAGCTCCTATCAGCGGACTTCCATCCATAAGTGTGAAGTCTCCGCTGTCTGGTTCAACAAACATCGGATCAACTGCCAACAGGTATTCAACCGTTATATCGGCGCGGCTGCCAGTCCAGGCACCATCGTCGCTGATATTCAGCGTGTCGCTGTAGGCCAGGCGCGCGCCCGTAACGAGCCAAGGAGCGCCAAGCGTCTTGTTCGTACCATTTACGATGTCATAGTTATTTACCAAAATCGTGTTTGTGATCGTCGCGTCTTCTACATCCTTTAGATTGATGAGGTAGTGTCCCACGTTGTACATGGTAACGTTCTTAATGACCACCTCCGGCCCGGGGGTGCTGGGGTCGTCATCCCCACCATATACCGAAATGGCATCATCTCTTATTTCCGAAAACGTGGAGTTGGAAACCTCAAAATAATTCACGTTCACAAAGCCGAATCCCGGACGGTCGCTGTCCTCGTCCCTTACGCGGATTGCCTGCTTCCCCGTGTTCCGAAACATAGAATTCCTAACGATGATGGAGTCTGCCAAGGTGTTAGAATAGGCACGAAACGCATTTCCGTCGCTTCCTGCAATCAGATCATGGAAGTAGCAGTCTATAATCTTCAGGACATACCCCTGCTTAACTTGGTCCTGGTCGCTCCCGGTGCTATTACGGATGGCGTACTTGGTGCTGACACCTTCATCTGCCATGCCATCAAACTCCAGACCGATGAGCGTCAGATCGTCGTACATGCGGATAATGTCCTTTGTACCCGCATCGCCATTGTGCGAGAGCACCGGCTTTTCAGCAAGGTCGGGTGCAGCCATAATCGTCAGAGGCATCTCTACCAGCAGCTTCTCGTCTATGAAGTATGCCCCCCCGGAGGTGGTTAGCACCAACGTATCATTGGGTTGTGCTCCCGCCGCTGCCTCAAGCAACGTATTCTGGCCTGCCTCCACTTCAATGCGCTGCTGCGCTGCTGTAGTCTGTATCCCCACGATTCCGAGGAGGGCGGAGAACACGATTGGTAATGATTTTCGCATAACTGGTTGAAATTTTCCTCAGGATTTGTCCCGAAGATTAATGAATGTGTGTGATGTAGTACAAGGTAATGGCTCGCGCAAGATTCTGCAAGAACGTTTAGCGCATACGAACTAGCTGTCCGTGTGCAATGGTGCCTGAAGGACCAACGATCCTTAAGAAGTACGTGCCAACTGCCGTTTGCCGTCCGTCCTCGGTCAGGCCATCCCATGTGAACCGTACCACTTCGGTGGCAGAAGTGCCTCGCAGCAAGCGGATGCGCTGACCGAGAATGTCAAACACCGTCGCCGTAACCGTACCATCCTGCGGGGCTGGTATGTCAATGGTTACGGACTGAATGAACGGGTTCGGAAAAATACTCACGGGAGCCAGTGGGGATTGAGTGGGTTCCACTCCTGTCGTTAGCGTTCCGACGACGATGCGTCCCGCATCATTGGTGTGCAAGGTGGCAATGCCGTTGACAAGTACCACCGTCACGGACTCCGAACCGGGATAGGAGATGGAGAATGCAGCCAACGGCTCCTCTTTTGGCGCAGCGATATTCAGCACGCCGGGGCTGCTATCTTCGGCCGCAACGGTTAGAGGGGCGTCGGCCATCAACGATACCTCCCCGCTACGCAGCACTCGCCCCTCGCGTAGACTTAGAGTACGCCAAGTACCATCAACGGATCGTGACCATGCGAACGTGGCATCGGTTGCAAGTCCGGGTACCTCAACCATTCTGTTGGTGTCCTGCAGCAGGAAGGTGTCCGTCGTATCCCCTTGAACGATGGCCGCCGCAACCGCGTCCTCAGTGCTTAAGTCATTCGCTTCCGGCACCGGGGCATTCGGGTGCGCGGGAAGCAAGATCTGAAGGAATGCCGCACTGCTGCCCGTCTGCGATAGCTCCGTATACTGGACATATCGCTCATCCTTGAACAGGCTGATGTAGCCCTGTTTGTGTGTGATCGCCGCAGTAGTGGGATACATGAACGCATCAAGCCTCGCGGCCGCTCCGAAGCGGTTTTCAAATGTCTCCCAAGTTGCGCGATGCCCGTCAATCGCGAACGCGCCGCGGCCATGCAGTAGGGTTCCGTACGTGTGCTCCTCGTCGCCCGAAAGCACATCTGCTATGACAAAATAGTTCCGATCAATAAATGCGATTGCGCGCCGAAGGCGCACATCGGCGGGACGCAAGTATCCGGACTCCTTCTCTGCAAACGCATAGAACGGAGCATCAATGTGGTATCGGGAATCGGGGGTGACGTTATACATAAACGGCGATCGCAGCAGGTTGTCTGCGATCGGTGGGTAGCCATCCGCCGTGGCAATATTGTGCGCCTTGGCGGTTGTGTACCAGGAGCGGCGACGGTCATCCGAAAACCCGGAAGGACCATAGCCCGCATCGGGCGCAAGAACCGCATCGTTGCCCGCTATAAAAACAGAGAGCTGATCCGGATGGTTGTGATTGTCAGCGTCGGCAACGCCATGAAATAGCAGGTACCGGTCAGACGGTCCTGCTTCCCACCGATCGCGAAACACCACTTGCCCTCCGTCCAGAAACTGGTTCGGGGCTGCAGTGGGTGCGGCCATTGGTAACGTGCTGTCAAAAAGGATGTAATCGTCTATCTCCCATGTCACGTCAACCGTAGCACCGGTGTAGTCCTGTGAGATCAGGGTGGTGGTAGCGAAGTTCCATTGGAGAACTGCTGTAAAGTCCACTTCCGGGTTAAGTGTTGAGACCGCGCCTTTGTATGCCGCCGCCACCATGTGGGTGGGTGCAGGTTTGAGGAAGGAGTCTTCAATGTTAGGCATCTGACCCCGACCCGTGCGTATCCGGATTGGCCACTCGAATGCCGGCTGAAATGCCTTAAACAAGCTCACTCCGGAGACATTCTTGTAATGCCAGAGGAAGGGGATCAGGTTCACCGCGTTGTACATCCAATAATGGCCGCCCTCACGGTATATGCCGTCCGCACTGAACTGGTAGCGTGTAACGGTATTGGATGCCTCCAGGGCGTGCTCTAGCCAGTCCGCCGCATTGGGGTGGTCTGACATCGCCAGCGCTGCGGTACCGATAGCCCAGGCGGGCTTTGATCTGTGATTGTGCGGCCGCGGTGCCAACCGATCGCCTTCCATAATATTACGGCGCAAATACTCTGTTTCGTCAGCCAGTAGTTGACGGATACTCGTGTTCTGTGCAGAATCCAGTTCATGGAACACCCAGTCGTAGGCTGAAGCGTAGTTCTGCAGCCATGTGGCCCGATAAATCTCGTCGTACGGTTTTTCGCCCGTCTTAGGCACTCCATCAAACGCCAGCAACAACGCTTCAATGGCACCCGCCAGTGCTTCAGGATCCTCCTCAAGCAACCACCAGAAGGCAAGCGTCTTGGCTGCACGCGGTCGATCGTGCTCATCCAGCGTCGACATGTCTTTGCCCTGGTACTTGAGAGCGTCGCCGCGGATTCGGTGCCACAACGTGTAGTAGCGCGATTCCTGGTCTACCTTTCGCGCACGGAGCGTTGCTACAAAATCTGAAGAAAAGTATAGCGATGGATGCTGCTCCAAGGCAGGCAGAACCGGCATGGTATTGACCTCAAAGCCGCTATACGTGTCGTACCGCGGATGCTGTGCCCGTACCGCGGTACCAGCCAACAGTGCGGCGATACACCACAACCAACCCCGCCTCATCGTAGTCACAGATTGTATGTAGCCCCTACCTGAACGACGTGTTGACGGATTTGGTTATAATCTACATTGGAACCCCAACGATCCTGGTAACGCAGGCGCTGAAGTTCGTAGGCGACGTCCAGTGTTATAACCGGCAACTCCAGGCTTACCCCTGCACTGTAGGCGTCACCAGCTGCCGGTTTGCCTACCAAGCCGAATCCCTCGACTCGAAAAGCTTGCGGATCCCGCCGCAGTCCGGTACGGATATGTACACCGCCCAGCGGTTGCCACTCCATGCCAATGTTTACGCCCCTTGTTAATCCCCAGTCAGGAAGACCATCCTGCGTGGCACCGGATACCTCAAGCGATTCGTAGTTTTGGTGCGCATAGTCCGCTGCAATCCGGATGCTTTCAGCGGGCTGCACCATCACGCCCAAAACAATCCGCGCAGGCAGACGCACAAGGCTGCTACCGGCGGAGCTAAAGCTGGTTTTTCCATCGTTCTGGTCTGCAACAGTGCCTGCCCGGGTGAATTTCTGTGTTACAGTGCTGGGGGCCTGGTAAACGAATCCCACGTTTAACACGTTATGCGTCCACCGCACACCGACACCGTACGACCATCCGGTGTAGTCTGCTGCTCCTGACCAATTGCGATGGCCAGACAGTGCTTCGTAGTCGTAGTCGTGCGCATCCTCTCTAAGGATAAACCGTCCATTGGTTTGCAGGCGCTGTTGATCATTCGAGCTGCCCGAGGATCGGGAGACACGCAGCCCCGCATGCAGCCTGGGTGACAGCTGGATGCCAGCAGCGGCGGTGACGGCGTGTAGCGTGCCGGAACGCTCACGCTCAAAGGACGACCAATTTACGATTATCTCCTGGCCCGGTTGGGGCCGTGCAATTGGGCTTGGCCGAAACTGGCCTATGTACGGGTCCAGTACATTATCATTGCGATCGAAACTACCCATATTGGCGACCTGATGCAGTGTGATGCCAAATCCTGCACTGCGCCCTGTCAATACAAACGGAATTGCCGCCCCGACGGTGGACAGAGAAATGTCATTCTGCGCATGCTCCCAGTCCGGTAACGAGAGAGGCTCGCTCCTATAGTCATCCGGGTCGGCAAAATACAACGACATCCCCGCATAGTAGCGGTTAGGGTTCCAGTGCTGTGTTTCGGCCCATTTTCGTGAACTTCGCTGCCCGCTGACCACTACCGATGCACGTCCCAGTGTTGCAAGGGCAGCGGGATTCAGCAGGGCGGATTCTGCTGAACCGGATGCTGCCGCATACGCACCTCCCATGCCGCGCGCCCGCACTGCAGCGTTTTCGAACTGATCCATTCCATGGATTGTCAGCGGTTCCATTACTCCCTGACCCTGCACTGTAGGTGCAAACAGGACGCAGGCCAGCCAAAAGGGGATAGAGCGCATTGGCGAACTCAATGATGTGTGATTGTTAGACCTATCCGGTGTATTGCACCAAATGCCTCTGTCATCATGCTGTACGCGTAATCAATGCCTACTCCCATGGCTCCGACTGGCCAGCGTAGTCCGCCCCCGAAGCTCAGGTCCGCGATGTCATAATTGTATTGGTATCCGCCCCGCATGAAGAAGCGCTCCATGAACGCATACTCTACACCCGCAGCCCATTGCTGATCGTAATCGTTGGGTTGGATCAGGTCAAAGGTGGCAGTTAGTCGGCTGGTGTTGTGTAGCGGTACCAGGCCGGACGAACCGACAACATCTACAGCACCGCCGATACGGAACAGAAGCGGCACCGGGTAGGCTTCCTCGGCAAAGGATACCGGGGCTCCAAAGTTCTGTACCGAAGCGCCGAGGCGCAAGGAACGGTACCCGGTCTGATAGCTCATCCCGAAGTCAAACAGAAAGGCTTGGCTCGAAGCCAGCCAAAGGTCCTCGCGCGCCATCTTTGCTGTCAAGCCGGCAGCAAATTGGTCGGTAAAATTCCGGGCGTACGTGATGCCTACTACCCAGCTGTTCAGGGAAAAGGTATTCCCGGTTAGTCCGGGGTTGTAAACTGATGTGCCATCCCGCTGGACAAATCCGAGTTGATCCACGCGCGTTTCTTGAAATTCCCCCATCTGGGCCAGGTAAAAGTGAGCCCCTAGCTGGCCAAATCCCCCCAGCGATACTCCGTACCCCACCGCATAATGCGCCGCATCCAGAAACCAGTCCACACGGTCAATGGCTAGGCTGTGCGTGGGTGTGTGGGCCAGTCCGGCGGGGTTCCAGTACAACGCGTGCGCCCCTTCGGCCATCGCGCTGTAGGCCGTGCCGAGGCCCACTGCTCTGGCATCCGGTGCGACGCTCAAAAACTGCATGGAGGATGTGCCCACCTTCTGGCCGGATGCTGGCACGGTTGTAAGTGCCAGCATCCCCATCGCGGTAGTGGCGATAAATGCGTTAGACCTGTTCATTTGATCACCACAAACTTGCCTCGATACACATCCCCTTGCGGGGTGTGCACCACAAAGAAGTAGACCCCTGAAGCAATCTCCTGATCGTTTCGTGTCACCTGAAACCATGCGGTAGAGTACTGGGTGGCGTCGTGCTCAATCGTGTCTACTAGCTGTCCACTATAAGAGTAAATATCCACGGTTGCCCGCTCCGGCAAGCCATAAAAGCCAATCTGCTGCGCTGGGCTTCCTCCGGCCCCACTCTCAAAGCCGCTCTGGAGATAGAATGGATTGGGTACAGCGTGCACTTCGCTCAGGGTTTCCACGGCTCCCAGTTCGGCAGCCACGAGCGTAAGGTTCGACTTGCCGCTTTCCTGGCCATTGCCGTCCACGCTTGTAACCGCGTACCACTGTGACTCGCCGACCGTCGTTGCCGCGTCAACAAATTCATATTGGTCCTCTTCCGTTAAAGCTCCTGCGTCACCTACGGCAATCTCAGCCAGTACCTGCCACGGTCCAATCGCCGCTTGCGACCTTTGCACCCGATAGCGAGCCACGGGCCCCGTAAGACGGGGGTGAGAAAAGTCCTCCTGCGCGCGTCCCCAGCGCAGGACCGCGTGTGCACGGTCATTGTTGCCGGTAAACAAAACGGGAGCTGGCGGAGGTGCTGGCGGCTGGTACACCCCATCGCGCGGGGCATCCTCCGGCCAGAATGGCAGCACCGGTTGCTTTCCGGAGTACGCATTGTACGCCATATCGGCAACATCCTTGACGGTCCGCACATCCGAATTCACATAGTCGGGATATCCGTACTCACCGAGGTAATCTTCCGAAAGTGTAGCTCCTGAAGAGGGGTCCATTACTCTGTCCCCGAAATGGGGTACCTCGTGCCACGGCAGTTGCTCGTCAATCACTTCGCCAAGTCCTCCTCCTTCGTCCCAATCGCCTGGACCATCCGCTGCGCCATAGCCGACAATCTCCGCAAGCGAAAACTCCACCTTTTCGCCGGGCTTCAGGATGTACGGTCCAAACACTATATGATGCCCGACTGCCTTATAGGACTGCCGGAAATTATATGCTCCGCGTCCGGTCCATCGAAGCGAATCAGGGTCTTCCGTTCCTTCTGGGGGAGGAAATACTTGTTCCCGGTAGGGTGTGTACGTACCGCTCCAACGGGTATAGGGCACGAGTTTTGGTTTCATCTTGTCTTCGCGAGAGTTGCCGCTTTCAACTTTATTCATAAAAGGCTGGCGCAGCGTACCATCGGGATTTATCATGCGCTCGCTTGCTACGCGCGGATCCAGCGCAAGGGTCTGACCCTCTACCGCCAAGTGATTCGTATCGTAGAATAGCATTTGGATACCAGGTGTCTGCGGAGACATTAGGCCTCCTCCATGGGCTCCGGAAGAGGCAAATTCTTTGAAGTACTTGGGATCCGGCTTCCCTGATTGGGCAAAATCGGCATCCACGCCGTTCCCGATATTGACGACATACCGCAGCCAGCGGTGCCGGTCAAAGTAGCCACGCAGGTCGTTCTTGTACATGAAGTCGTACTCCCATGTACCGTACCACCGCTGGAAACCCAGCATGGACGGGGCTACACCGTAATGAAACCCAATGAGCACTTCGTGCAGCGCCTCTTCGTTGTCTGCCACATCATCGCCATCAACATCGCCCGTATTTTCAAACGTGTACTCGAAAATAATCAGGTCATCGTAATCCGGATAACTCCATGCTCGGCTTGTGCGTGTTACCGTAATACCCGTGTTGGTACCCCAGCGGGAAGTGATGATCTCTTCAGCCTCGTTCGGGTCATATGCCGGGTTCAGGCTGCCGTCCTCCGCCAGTGGGTAGTTTTCGATACGCTCAATGGAGAACGGAAACGAATACACGCCGGCAACCGTGATCGGGATGTTTGTTCCAGAGGAGCCACCAAAGGAATATAGGCGCTGTGTAAGGTCAAACAGGTTCGTTCCTTCGTACGAGGCAGCAATTGATATGCCGCCGCCAATGATATTATGCTGACCACTGTATTGGAGGCCGTCAATGACCGTCGCCGAATTTCCCGGCCACTCCATTAGAGGATCCTGCGTAATGTCATGGTCCCGGTAATGCCACTTCCTACCAATCTCTCCAGTGTTGAAAACCGTTTCATGTAGCATGCCGCGGCTGTGTACACGCTTGTCCCGAACTGCCTGACCCGCGACGGGCGGGATCAGTGTGCATGCCAAAACGACTACTATTAACAAGCGTTGCATCACTCAAATATTAATGACAAGCCCGAAGCGGATGGACCGAGGCTGATTGGAATAGATACGGAATGTCTGCAAGGCTGCCAGATCAGGGTTATTGCTGTCGGGTAAGGCTAACTCAATATTTTCACCCTGTTCGTACCGACGTAGTGTTTCGCTATCCAGGAACACGCGCTGGTAGTGGAAGACACGTTTATTGAATAGGTTAAAGACCTCTCCGAAGATATCTACCCGCCGGCCATTAGCACGGACCTGTTTGGTCACTTTCAGGTCCGTCTGGTGCTCTGATGGCGCGCGCAGTGTATTCAGCTTGGCGAAGTTATCACCGAGAAGCTCGCTGGGTGTGTAGGGTCTGCCGCTACGGCTGTCCTGGAGCACGTTAATGCGAAGCCGCGCGAGGGGGCGTACGCCAGCGAAGCTGGGGCCGAATTCCGCGGGTAAATTGATACCGCCTACCACGACCAGGGCATGCCTGCGATCAAAATCCAGCAGAATGTCACGAGGACTTGGCGCCTGATTTTGTTCGCCGGTTTCATCAATGATGGGGCTGCGACCTGTTGGCGTCGAATTCTTGCCGGTAGCAACGGAAAAATGGTACCGAACGGATCCCGATACCACACCTTTGCGTTTGTTCAGGCGCAGGCTGAAACCACGGATATCCGCATAATCCCGGTTTCCCAGGGTTTCGTACAGATTGTCATTGGAGTCAATATATACCACACGCTGGATGAGGTTTTTCGCATCCTTGTAGTATCCGCTCACATCCAATGTAAAAGCAGTCGAGAGACCCAATACGAGGCCAACATCGTAGCTCTTGGTCTCTTCGGGCTCAAGCTGCGGGTTGCCCAGACGACGAGGCTCTGTAGTTCCCAGGTTATCATTAAAAAGCGTGGTGCGCTGGCCGATCAGGTTTTCCAGCCCTGGTCTCTTCAGGTAGTTGCCGTAGTTGATGTGGAATACAGCGCGCTCGCTGATAGGAAATGAGAATCCTAGCCGCGGCTGGAGCCGTGCGACGATCGGGGCGTCACTCCTGCGTGCACTGGTTTCGCTGATAGTATGGGGGTTCTCCGGGTCCCGGAACGGCGAGAACGTATCTGCGAAGTACTGCACATTCTGGTCATAAAAATCCAGGCGGAGGCCCACATTGGCGATCATGCCCGCGAATTCCATCTTATCCTGAACGTACAGCCCACCTTCATACGGCTGGGCCTGGTACACCTCCCGGACAGCCGAAGCCCGTGAGGAATGGTTAAGCCCGTTTTCGACATCTATATCGTAGACATTCAACTGGAAACCAGCCTTGATCTCGTGCGCATGGGATATCTGGCTGTTGAGTAGACCGACAGCGGAGTATGTCCTGGATCGCTCGTCAAAAAAGTCGTCATCCATCACACCGGTCCTGAATCCGTCTTCCCAGTACAGCCGCTCCCAGACGGCCCCGTCCGAAATATCGTCTCGAAACCGAAGGCGTGCGAGCACATCCACGCCTTCATCAAGCTTGGTCTGCATCCCATTGAGCGTCAGTTCATAATAGGTGCGTTCGCCCAGCACATGCGAATACACTAGCCCGACACCGGCGCTCTTGTCCAACACCTTGTTCGCACCGACCACGCGGTCGTACACCCATCGGTAGAATCCACCTGCTGAGTTAGAAAACTCTTGCTGATAAATGCTGCCATACAGGCCGCTAATTTTCACCTTCACTCCCGGGGCAGGCTTGTACACGATATTGGCCATGACCTGGGCCTCTCTGTCGGCCTCCGGCGTGGGGAGCATCGGCCAGGCACGGCTCAATTGCGTGGCAACAAACATAGTAGACTTCTCCGAAATCGGTCCACCGAGCGTCATATCCAATAATCCGTCCCACTGGTTATTGTACTCGTATCCCACATCGCGGTGGGTACGCCTCCAAAGGTCATAGGCCAATTGTGCACCTTCTTCCGGGTCCACGCGGGATCCGAAGCCGCGGCCGATGGCGCCCTGCCATCGGGGCTTGTCGTCGTTCTCGGGATCCGGAGCTTGCCACCACTCCAAGTTATCCACCAGCCGGATGTAGGGATTGGTTGCAGAGTCGAACACGCTTCCGCCAAAATGTTTGTACGATGGAGCGCGTGCCCGAAACTCAGCACGGGTATTCCAGCGCTGGCCTCCTTCTCTCGTGGAAATGTTAATCACGCCGCTCAAGGCGTTGCCGTATTCAGCGGAGAAGCCGCTGGTAATCACCTCTACTTCATCCACCGCACTGAGCATTGGTGTAAAGGAGCGGCTGGAGTTGAGCGGGTTTACAATACCCATGCCGGCAAGTACATAATTCTCTTCGTTGGACCTGCCGCCCCGAAAGTGGCCATCATTCACTTCGGCTTGCAGTCCCAAAACATGGGACAGGTCGGTTACGCCGGCAATCTGCTCTACCTCCTCGGGGCGAACGATTTCCAGGGTAGCAGTCTGGTCCGGGTCCACATCGGGGCGTTCCGCGACAACCAAAATTTCCTCGCCCTCCGTTTCTGCGATTGCCAGCGCAAAATCTACAGTGGTCGTACGGTTGATATTAACGATGACGTCGGACTGCGTCACGGTTCTGAACCCCACGAAAGATGCACGCAACCCGTACGTACCAGGCTCAATATTCAATATAAAATACCGTCCATCAACATCCGTGGATGCCCCGCGCAACGTCCCTTCAACCACCACGTTGACGCCCACCATGGGCTCGCCATCATTATCCGCTACCACGCCGGTGATCTTGCCGGACTGTGCGTTCGTTTGGGCTGAAAACACAAGAACGCTGACTGCAAGGAACCACCCGCAACGTGAAACACTTGACCGGTCCATATTTCGTCTTGTAATATGTCATACAACATTACAAAAAACCTCGCTTGGTTGCAACTATTCCGGCGCTGTTTGTGTGGATGAAGCCACGAAATCGGTGCGTTATTCCCGTAACATCATCGAATTGCTATTTTAGTGACCTTGTTAAGATCTAGTATGCCTCCATGAAAGTGATAGTCCTCATCTCCTCGTTTGTACTGTTAATTGCCGGGTCCGATTGCACCCCGGAGCATATCCCGCTGTCTACCTCCCGACTGTTTTCTGACGGTATGATTTTGCAGCGATCCGCTACAGTGCCCGTGTGGGGGAAGGCCACACCTATGGCTACTGTTTCCTTTCGATTGGACGACATGGAGCTGGACGGCAGCGCTGACCGGCATGGTACTTGGCGCATAGAGATTCCGCCGCGGGAAGCAGGCGGCCCCCACAGCATTACGGTATCTAGTGGCGATGAGCAGATCAACATTGCGGATGTATGGTATGGCGATGTTTGGATTGCATCCGGACAGTCCAACATGGAGTGGTCTGTTGCCCTTTCTGCAGATGCGGATCAGGAAATTGCGAGCGCCAATGATCCTTTGATTCGTCACTTCAAGGTACCGCGTACCTGGGCACGCCAGCCATCTTTGGTACTCGCGGGTGGGGAGTGGCATCCTGCAGATTCTGCGCATGTGGGTGCCTTTTCTGCGGTTGGATACTTCTTTGCGCGGGCATTACGTGCTTCTGCGGATGTGCCAATAGGCATCCTGAATACGTCTTGGGGCGGTAGCCGGATTGAGGCTTGGATGAGCCCCGATGCGCTCAGACTGCATGCGGATTCGGTTGCCGCTCTACTACTATCTGATAGCCTCTCTTTTGCGGAACATCGGGAGCGGTTCATAATGACCTACGGTGCCTCGGAAACGGAAGATGCAGGATTTATGGACGGCGACGCACTCTGGGCAGATCCCGGTTTTGATGATGCTGGATGGGATGACATTGCCGTGCCTGGCAGTTGGGAAAGTGCAGGGTATGATGGACTGGACGGGGTAGTTTGGTACCGGACTACGGTAGCGCTCAGTGCGGACATGCTGTCCGATGCGGTATTGCACCTTGGCAGCATTGACGATCAGGACATGACTTGGATAAACGGGACACTGGTCGGCGAAACGACCGTGTACAACCAGGCGCGGAGCTACCCCGTTGCCGTCGACATGCTGCAGCCTGGCACCAATTCCATCACGGTTCGGGTAGTGGACTTGGGGGGCCAAGGTGGTATGCTGGGCGGCGAGAACATGCCACGTATTGAGCTAGTTGACTCTACTGTCGCGCTTGAGGATACATGGAAGTTTCGTGTCAGCCAGTTCTCCGTGAACGAGAACGCGGGCAAGAACCAACTCGCAACGGTGCTTTACAACAAGATGATTCACCCCATCCTGTCCTTTCCCATGACAGGATTTATCTGGTATCAGGGCGAATCCAATGCTGGTAATGAAGCGGATGCAACCCGGTATGCCGAGCAGTTTCAGGCCATGATCACACAGTGGCGGACGGAGTGGGGTCACGAAAAGGCTCCGTTCCTCTTTGTTTCACTTGCCAATTTTCTTGCGGCACAACCGGAGCCCTCGGAAAGTCACTGGGCAATCTTGCGTGAGTCGCAATCTGCGGCTTTGGCGCTTCCCGGAGTCGGGCAGGCGATCATCATTGATATCGGTGAAGCCGACGATATTCATCCGCGCAACAAACAGGATGTCGGCCACCGGCTCGCACTTGCGGCGCGCCACTTGGCGTACGGTGAGAATCTCGTGTACTCGGGACCCATGTATCGGGAACACAGGATTGTTGGCAACGATGTCCGGATTACCTTTGATCACATTGGTACCGGGCTTATGGCGCGCGGGGATGAGGTAGGTGGCTTCGCCGTTGCAGGCTCGGACGGCCGATTCGTCTGGGCGGATGCACGCATTGAGGGGAGCGATGTTATTGTTTCCAGTTCGGATGTCAGCAGCCCCACCGCCGTGCGGTACGCCTGGGCAGACAATCCGGATCAGGCCAATCTGTACAATATGGAGGGGCTCCCGGCCGCACCCTTCAGGACCGACCGCTGATGTTGGACAGATTAGCATGATACCACCAACCGTTGCTATCTCCGAATTGCGCATATAGCTCCATGCTCAAACAGACATGCTGGCTTCTGCTGTGTGTAGTCGCTTTTGGCTGCGCTGCCCCTGAGCCGGCCCGGCGGCCGCCCAACATCGTTTACATCCTTGCGGACGACTTGGGGTATGGGGAGTTGGGATCCTATGGCCAGACGCTGATTGAGACTCCCCATCTGGACCGATTGGCCGAGGAGGGTATGCGCTTTCTGCAGCATTACAGTGGGAGTCCGGTTTGCGCGCCATCACGCTGCACGCTGCTCACGGGCAAGCATACAGGCAATTGTCAAGTCCGTGATAACTATGAATTGGGGGGCTTCCTTGATTCGGAGGAACGCGGCCAGCTGCCGCTTGAGCCAGGGACATTCACCATGGGTAGGATGCTGCAGGAGATGGGTTATGCTACCGCGGCTGTCGGCAAGTGGGGCCTCGGGGGCCCTGGGTCGACGGGGGTACCCAATCTGCAGGGATTTGACTTTTTCTATGGGTATCTGGACCAGAAACAGGCGCATAACTACTATCCCAGCCACCTGTGGCGCAATACCGAGTGGGATACGCTCCGTAACGGGTATTTTCATCCTCACCAGGAATTTGAAGGTGAAGATCCTTACGATCCCGCCGAATACGAGCGCTACAAGGGGCTAGATTATGCCCCAGATCTGATGGCACAGGAGGCGGAGGACTTTATCCGCGCGCATGCAAACCAGCCTTTCTTCCTTTACTTTCCGCATATGGCTCCTCATTTAGCTCTGCAAGTGCCGGATGAAGAGCTAGCCCGCTATGACGGCGTGTTCGACGAGGAGCCGGATCTTGGCGCACATGGGTATCTGCCCCATGTGCGCCCAAAGTCCGCTTATGCAGGCATGATTACCCGCATGGATGCCCATGTGGGTCGTATTCTGGATGTGATTGATGAAATGGGGCTGCGCAAGAATACGCTGGTCGTCTTTTCCAGCGACAACGGCCCCACCTTTCTTGAGAGTGTTGATACGCAATTATTCAATAGCAGCGGCCCGCTACGTGGTGGAAAGGGGCAGGTGTACGAGGGAGGCATTCGTGTCCCCATGATTGCGCGATGGCCCGGGAGGATTGCTGCTGGCAGTACTTCTGGCCGTGTAACGGCATTCTGGGATGTGATGCCGACGATGGCGGAGCTGATCGGTTATGAGGTGTCCACGGGGCTGGATGGCGTTTCGTTTCTTCCTACGCTTGAGGGGGAGATGCAGAGCGTGGCTCCCTCAACCATGTACTGGGAGTACCACTCACGCCGTTGGAATGGTGCACAAGCTGCGCGGATTGGAAACTGGAAGGCGGTGCGGTTGGGTGGCCACGTTGATGGAAACGCCCCTTTGGAGCTTTACGATCTTACCAATGATCCGGGGGAGACACGTGATGTTGCAGCGGATCGCCCGGAGGTGGTGGCTCAGATGCACGCCTTGATGGCGAGACGAAGCGTGTCACCTATTGACCGTTGGAATTTTGTGCATCCTGTGCAGTAGGCCATAGCTCGCCGTGGTTTATTGGGGCGTGCCGGTTTACGGAGCGGGTATCCGTTTGGTGAAGGACATATTAGCGATGGCATTTACTCTCTTAATTTAGAGTAGGTTATACCGCGATCCGAAGGTTTATGAGCTGGCGCGATACGGGTCCCTATCGGCATTGTTCCAAGCCTTTACTGTGCTCGTGAATCTGCTTCGCGTCGTATGCACTGTCCATCAGATCATACAAATTGCGTACCCGCAGTTGAGATATCGTAGCCAATGGAATCGCCGCCTGGCTATCATGCAAAGATGCAGAGGAAACAAGACCGCTGATCGGTACGCCTCCGTCGGCCACATCCATGTGCAACTTGTACCCTGTCCATTTCTGTGTATGTCCCTTCGCATCGCGCTTAACGCCTACCGTTCTAACTGGTGTTTGCCAGAAAAGTATGGTCTTGCGAGCGACTCTTGGCTGAGTGGGGGGCTGGAATTCGAATTGGGGATCGGAATGACAAGTCAGCAAGGATTTTTCGACGTTAACGATGCCGACTTTGTCCGCTCACGCCGGCAATCCTGGGGTTTTGACGTTGATCAGACGTGTTTTTGTCGTCCATCAGCGAGGCATGAACATACGCTGGCCTCTCGCCCTTGCAGGCTACCTTGATTTTGTGCTGAAGACGCTCGCGCGAGTACCTACGCCGCGCGCTTGCGGGCCGGCTCGCACCGCCTTCGTCGCTCCTCGCTCCGCTTCACTATCTGCCCGATACGGTGCACATTCGCCGCTACCACTACCAGCGCCACCGTGCGCACAAAGCCTTCCTTGCCACGGGTCCGTATCAAACCCAGACCCCGATGATTCAAATTGTTGATCGCCGATTCCACCGCCGGATGCTGTCGACGCCCCTCCACAAACTTCGGATCGGATTCCCTCTCCTTGTCCGCTTTGCTGAACCGACCCCTCTTCGGCATGATCTCCGTGTCCAACACCTGCTCCAGCGCCTTGCGGTTCTTTACCGATGAGTACCCCTTATCCATGCTGCACGATGTGATCGCCGCCTACCGATCCTTCGCTTCCTTCGTAAACCCCACAATCATATCCGAATCCACCCCCTCGTGCAGTATCTGATGCCACAATATCAACTGATGCTGATCCTCCAGCACGCATACCGGCAGACCCAACTCCGCAATCACCCCCGCCTTCCCCTTGGTGATCCAGCGAGTATGCGGCTCATGTATCGAAAATACCTTCTCATCATGCGGAATCACCTCCCCCTTCAATAGACGCCTATCTACTTGATCTATCTGCCTTTGTGCATCTGCCAAGTACCGCAACACCTCCTCAAGATCCGCGTCTTTCTCCTTCAACACGCTGACACTGCTCTCCGCACGCTCAATCAGAACACGACACATCTTCACATACTTTCTCACCTTCGACTCATCACGCCACTGACGGTGCGTACGCACCCGGTTGAAGGCCTTCTTCAAGGTACGACTCCAGTACACAGCCTTGCGCCAGCCCGCAAGGCTGTGCGCCTCACGTGCGCAATGCAACTCCCGAATCAGGCACCGCATTGATTCCCACAACAAACGAACATCCGTAGGCCACTCCACATTCGCTTTGGCCACCGCCGAATCAACCCGGCAAAGAAGCGGTTCCTCTGGCTCCTGTTCTACCAATCGGTGACCGCAAGCCACCACCGCATCGTTGATCTGCTTCAGGACATCCGCTGTTAGCAGGCTTACGTTATCAATAACGGTCTGCAGCTGATAGACGGGCTCGTCCCGGAAATTCGTATGCCCCAGCATCTGGCGCACCTCTAAATGTTTGGCGGCCAGGCTCCTCAAACGATCAAAGTCGCAGTTGAGGGCCTGCTTCAATACCCCCAACAAAGACGCGCCAAAGGTATCCGTACGGTGAAGTACATGGTAAAGCGGGCTTAGCATTGGTCTGCGTAGTCCGCTTGTAGAGCTTAGTGCAAGGTGATTATACGCCGGGTTTGGTGTGCCGACTTGGGAATTTCGGAGTGGTGTGCAGCTTATCGTCTTGGCGCCTGAATGCAGGCAGCAATCAGCGTCTTTGGGGACAAAAAACATGGGTTTTGGGGAGAAGAACCGGAACATTGTGGCGGACGCACATGTACACGAACTATGCGGCCCAAGGTATCTTTCTCCCCCTCTTCTCCTGCCGGTGAAGCCCTTTTTCAGAGGCTAAGAAACCAAGAGGCTGAGAACAAGGATCTGCGAAAGCAGGTCCGTCGCTTGGAGAAAAAAGCCGATCGTCTATCCAAGAACAACGCGGATCTGGCTGCGAAGATTAGCCATCTGGAAGACAGGTTGGAACAAGCGCATCGCCTACTCTCTGGCAAAAAGAGTGAGCGTTACACGCCGGCGGACAATGCGCAGCAAGGCCAGTTGTCTGGAGAGGAACCAGAAGCTGTTGAGCCCGAGGAGGAGGAGGAGGAGTATGTCCCGGTAAAGCGCAAGCGGCGTGGGAAGAACAAGCCGGTGCGTGGGCCGATTCCGGACCATCTGCCCAGAGAGGTGATCCGCCTTGAGCCGGAGGGCAGCACCGCGGGTATGAAGTACATCGGCGAGGAAGTAACGGAGTACCTGGAATATGTGCCGGGCTTCACGAGGGTAGTACGGATTGTGCGGCCGAAGTACGTTGTCTGCAAGGAGCCTCGCAAGGGGGTGGTCATAGCGCCGTTGCCGAAGCGTGTCATACCGAAGGGGAAGGCGGGTCCGGGGTTGTTGGCGTATTTGGCGGTAGCCAAATATGTGGATCATATGCCGCTATACCGGCTGCGGAAGAAGTTTCAGCGCCATGGCGTGAAGCTATCGGCTGCTACAATGGGGGATTGGATTGCGAAGGTAGCGACGTATCTGGGTCCGTTAGGAGATGCGTTGCGTAAGGAGGTGCTTCGTAGCGGGTATCTGCAGGTGGATGAGACAACGTTCCCGGTGCAAAAGCCGAAGAAGGAAGGGAAGGAGAA
This sequence comes from Rhodothermales bacterium, assembly GCA_963663495.1. Lineage (GTDB taxonomy): Bacteria > Bacteroidota > Rhodothermia > Rhodothermales > Bin80. The sequence goes on along the minus strand of OY760427.1, from coordinate 4,727,120 downwards.
GAAAGGGAAGAGAAACGAAGGAAAGACGCATCGCGGCTATCTTTGGGTATACCTGGCACCGCGGGCGAAGGTGGTGATGATGGATTACAGCCCGAGCCGTGCGCGCGCTGGACCGTGGGAATTCTTGCGCGGATATAGAGGGGCGATGCAAACCGACGGGTATGTGGTGTACGATGCGTTTGGTACGCGGGGCGGGATAACGCTGTTTGGATGTATGGCGCATGCGCGTCGCAAGTTTTATGACTGCAGGAAAAAGGAGCCCAAGAAGGTGCGCCACGTAATGGAGGAAATCCGGCACTTGTATGCGATAGAGCGTGGGTTGCGTAAGGAGGGAGCTGGTCCGGCTCGGCGTGTAGAGGTACGACAGGAGGAGGCACGACCGGTACTGGAGAAGTTGAAGCCATGGCTTGAGGAGAGTCGTGAGCACCGGCCGAGTGCGGGATGGGATGAAGCCGTGGGGTACATGCTCAACAGGTGGGAGAAGCTGGTTTGTTACCTGGAAGACGGCAAGGTTGAGATTGATAACAATCTGGTCGAGAACCAGATGCGAGCGATTGCGCTTGGTCGAAAAAACCATCTGTTTGCGGGATCGCATGCGGCAGCGCAGCGGTCCGCAGTACTGTACTCTCTTTTTGCCACATGCAAGTTGCAATCGACAAACCCGATTGAATGGCTTACCGACGTACTACGCCGTCTTCCGACACATCCTGCCGACCGCATGGCTGAACTCTTGCCCCATCATTGGAAAGCTAGTCGGGACTTGCAGCAAGCTACCGTCAAGAAAGCGGCATAGGAGCCCCTAAACAGGCGCGCCCGGGTCATCCGACTAGATCCGTGTACGGGTCTGCGAATACGCTGTTAGGTACTTAACTCCTGCACACCCAACCGACGCTAGCCTATAAACCTTCGAACCGCGCCCTAACTTACTCTAATTGAGAGAGTAAATACCCTCGGTTATAATGTACTTCACCGGACGGATACCGCCAAAGTGCCATCCCCGGACGACCACGCTGCAAATCAATATTCGGAAGCAACTGCTTCTCCAGGATCTCAAAGACCTTCTGCCGAGCCGTTGGGTCGCAATACAGGTGCTGCAGACCTTGTAGCGCTGCCGGTATATCGTCCCGGTCTTTGGGGTGGAAGGTCATCTCTTCAATGCGGACCTGCCCGAGCTTACACTGTGTATCCTCTACAATCCGCATGGTATTAATCGTATGAATAATCGGCCCCAAGGGGCCTTATATCGATGAAAACGCCCGAAACAGAAGGATTTGGCCAAACATTCGTTAGAGACACGCTGGCCGAATAATCTGCAATGTGCAAATACGGTATGGCTCATATCCATCTGTAAACGTAACGCTTACAGCTTGACAAAACGAGTATCAAACGGCCTTGTTTCGCCGTTTTTCAGCCCTCCTACCTTTTTCTGGCGAACACTAACTGGGCCTGCACGATCTGCGTTTCCTGCCGTTGGATCTGACCATGCTGGATCAAGCCACGACAACGGCATAAACGGACGTGGATGGCGCAAACTCCCGCGGGCTGCGTGGTTCTCAATCGGCCGTAGAAAAGGGCCGTCCGAGGGTCCTCGTCGGCAGGCGCCGCCTCCTTCACGGCCTCGGTGTCGGACGCGGGGCGGGCACCATTCTTCGGGCGGTGCCGGTGGTGCTGCCCGGCCTGCCGATGTACAGGCCGAAGCCTGGTGCGCCGGACGCGGCGCCGTAGCTGCCCTGTACGTTGAGTTTGAGCCCCCCCGGTAGGCTGACGCCGTAGCTGGCGCGAGCGTCGAGGGTCCAGCGATCCGAGTCCGGCCCGCTGCGGAAGCCTCCGCCGAGCGGGCCGGACTGCAGCGCGCCGGTGGCGCGTGCCGGATCGCCCCAGCGCGGCGAGACCGAGAGCGAAAAGCCTTCCTCCGTCCCCTGCTTCCCGAGTGCGAGGGTCACCGCCGCGCCGCGCTCGCCGTAGCCTTCTGCCGAGTGGTGGGCGAGCATGCGTGCAGAGGCGTCGAGGCGCACAATGCCGAAGACAGACCGGAGCCCTCCGGCGACCTCAATGCCGTCGCCGGTCTGGCCCGCGCCGCCATCGCGGCGCGCGTGCACCGTTCCGAACGGCGTCAATTCTGCGCGGCCGAGGCGCGCGGGCAACGACAGGTCGGCGCCAAGGCGCACCTGGTTCACGGCAACCTCCTGACGGTTTATGGTCTCGTCGCCGTCCCCGGTGCTGAGCCTGGCCCAGGCGGCGTCTCCCAGAATGGCGAAGTCGAGCCCGCCGGGCGCTCCGAGACGCCGTTCGAGTTCGACGAGCCCGAGCCGGAAATCAGTGGCGCTCGTGCCCGTTCTTCCGGCTGCACGCACGTTCCGGGCATCGCCCCCGCCCGCACCCACCGAGGCCCACACCGACATGGACCAGCCGGTCCACTGCAGGTACGGATGGACCGCCGTCATGAACTGAGTGAGCCGCCCCTCCGAAGTGCCCGCGCGCCAGTCGCTCTCGCCCTTGCTCCGCGAGAGCGCGACCCCGACCAGCCAGCGCGGGCCCAGCCTCGTGTCAAGCCCGACGTACGCGGTCGATAGTTCTCCGTCGTAGCCGGAGTCGTGCCCGTGCACGGACGGCGTTCCCTCGAACCTATGCACATCTCCCTGGCCCCACAGGGCCCAGCGGCCGCGCACCGGACACCGCTCACTGTGCCCCTCCGGGCCGCCCCAGCCGACCAAGAAGTCCGCCGCGGCCGCGGCGGACCCGCCTCCGATGCCGAGCGCCCGAGCGGGGACCGACGGGAGCGCGGCCTCGATACGATCCGTCGTCGTTGCGTCCTGTCCAACCTGTGGGCGCATGGCACCGCCGGGATCGACGGCCAATTCGTCTAGGCTCAGCGCGGCGGCCGCCAAGCGGCCGCCGTTCCCGATTTGCCCGAGCATGATCGTGGCCTCGGTCCGTCCCAGCGGAACGGACCGGCCCATCACCGCGAGCCGGGACGCTTCGCACGGACCCGCCGCCATCCTGTGGCCCAGCGCCGCGCGGAGGCTCGCCAGGTGGCCCCGGGCAGTGGCCGCCAGCACATTCCCGACGATTGCGCGCTGTGGCCGGTCGCTCACGCCGACCCGCACACTATGGGCCGTGGTGAGGTCCACGGGGTCCCGCGCCGTGACCGTGACCATCGCCGAGCCGTACACGACCGGGGTCAGCGCCAGCACCGTTCCCTCCACCGAGGCCAGCACCACGCCGGTGTCGCTCGACCGCGCGCTGTAGGTCAGCGCGTCCCCCTCCATGTCGACGAAGTACGGCGACAGGTCCACATGTACCTCACCGCCGCCCTCGTCAAGGGCCTGGTCCGGGATTGCCCCGACCGTCGTTGGCGCGTCGTTGACGGGCAGCACCGTGACCACAACCATCGCCGTATCCCTCAGGCCCCGACCATCGCCGGCCACGTAGGTAAACGAGTCGGTGCCGTGGAAGTCGGCTTCCGGCGTGTAGGTTACGCGACCGCCAGAGACGTGGCGCACCGCCCCGTGCGCCGCCGCCGTGACCGAGCGGACACGCAGTTGGTCCCCCTCCGGGTCCGTGTCGTTGGCGAGCACATCGACCGCTACGGCTTGGTCCTCGGGCGTCACGGCCTGGTCGTCCGCCGCCTCGGGCGCCTCGTTCACGTCGGTCACCTCGACCGCTACCTCCGTCCACGCATCTTCCCCGAACTCGTCCAGCAAGCGCACCGCTAGCTCGAACCGGTTCGGCAGCGTCTCGAAATCCTCTCCCGAGCCGATGTACCTCACCACGCCGTCAAGCGCTCCCACCGCGAAGCGCTGCCGGTCGCCGGCCGCCAGCTCGTAGGTCAGCTCGTCCCCGTCCTGGTCCTCGGCCTCGACTCGGCCGATCTCGGACGGGCTTTCCCGCCCGTCCACGTTCTCGGGCAACTCAAAGCCGTAGGCGGGCTGCCCGAACGACGGCTCGCGGTTCACGACTGCGACCTCAACCACGGACGACGCGGAGCCTCCCCGCTCGTCCGAAACCTCGACGCGGATGGCCATCGTCCCGAGTGCCTCCGGGGCCGTCCAGTGCGCCACCGGTTCGTCGGCGCCCGCGAAGCCGCCCCTCGGCGCGCTCCACGAGTACGTGAGCGGATCGCCGTCCGGGTCCGTCGCCGTCGCCTCAAGGCGGACCTCGCCGCCGCGCGGCACCGCGCACGGATGGCACGAAGCCGTCACTGTCGGCGGACGATTGGGCGGCGGCGTTCGGTCGCGGATCGTCACCTCGACCGACGAGGGGCTGCCCGGCGCCAACCCGTCCGGCAGGGCGCCCAGCGCCACCGTGAACGTCTCGTCGTCCCGGTCGGCATCCGCGACCATCGCGATGGTCCCGGTCCCCATCGTGGCACCGGAGGCGATTGAGATGCCCGTCAGCGAACCGTAGTCGCCCGACTCTGCGGTGCCCGCCGTCAACGTCAGCGGGATCGTCACACCGTTCAGCGGCGCCCTGGACAGCCGCGCCGTTACCGTCACCTGCTCGCCCTCGTCCACCGGGTTCGGCGCGACCACCAAGTTCACCCTCGTAGGCGCCGTGTCGTCGTCGGTGATCGTCCCGGTCGCCGTGTCGGTCGCCGTAATCATCTCCGTCGTCCCGGATACCGTCAGGCCGACCGTGAACGTCTCGTCGTCCTCAACCAGGGCGTCCTCGGTCGTTGCGACAGTGAAGGTCTGTGTTTCGCCCGCGATGCCTGCGAAGGTGAGGGCCGCAATGTTCTCCGTGTAGTCGATGTCCCTTGTCGCCGTGCCGTCGGTGAAGCTCGGCGTCACCGTCAGACCTTCCGACACCCCTTGGTCCAGCGTCACGGTGAAGGTCAGCTCGTCGCCCTCGGTGGCCGAGGCGTCCCCGACCGTCACGGTGGCGGCCGCCGCGTCCCACGTCGACGTGGCCGAGATTGCCGTGGCCGGACCCGTGTTGAGGCCGTCGGTAGCCGAGTTCGCCTCCACCGTGACCGTCACGTTCGACCCGCTGGACGGCGTCACCGCGAGCGTGTACGTTTTGCCGCTGCCGGAGAATGTCCCTTTCGTCCCGCCGGTCACGGTCACGTCCCCGGTCGCGAACCCGGTCACGTCCTTCAACCACGTGAATGTCACGCTGAGCCCTGCCGTTGAGTTGATCTTCGCCGGCATCCCGCTGATCGCGACTGATGGCGCCATTGCGTCCCACATGGCCGTGGCGGACACCGCCGTGGCCGGACCCGTGTTGAGGCCGTCGGTAGCCGAGTTCGCCTCCACCGTGACCGTCACGTTCGACCCGCTGGACGGCGTCACCGCGAGCGTGTACGTTTTGCCGCTGCCGGAGAATGTCCCTTTCGTCCCGCCGGTCACGGTCACGTCCCCGGTCGCGAACCCGTTCACGTCCTCGGACCATGTGAACATCGCAATGAACGCGGTCGTTGAGTTTATCTTGGCCGGCACCCCGCCGATCCCGACCATCGGGGTCGCCGCGTCCCACGTCGCGATCGCTGACACCTCCGTGGCCGGACCGGTGTTGAGGCCGTCGCTCGCCGCGTTCGCCGCCACTGTGACCGTCACGTTCGACCCGCTGATCGGTGTCACCGCCAGCGTGTAGGAGGATCCGTTCACCTCTGTGAACGCCCCTTTCGTCCCGCCGGTCACGGTCACGTCCCCGGTCGCGAACCCGGTCACGTCCTTTAACCACATGAACGTCACGCTGAGCGCTGCCGTCGAGTTGATCTCGGCCGGCATCCCGCCAATCGCGACCGACGGCGCCACTGCGTCCCACGTCGACGTGGCCGAGATCGCCGTGGCCGGACCCGTGTTGAGGCCGTCGGTAGCCGAGTTCGCCACCACTGTGACCGTCACGTCCGCCCCGCTGGACGGCGTCACCGCGAGCGTGTACGTTTTGCCGCTGCCGGAGAACGTCCCTTTCGTCCCGCCGGTCACGGTCACGTCCCCGGTCGCGAACCCGGTCACGTCCTTCAACCACGTGAATGTCACGCTGAGCCCTGCCGTTGAGTTGATCTTCGCCGGCATCCCGCTGATCGCGACTGATGGCGCCATTGCGTCCCACATGGCCGTGGCGGACACCGCCGTGGCCGGACCCGTGTTGAGGCCGTCGGTAGCCGAGTTCGCCTCCACCGTGACCGTCACGTTCGACCCGCTGGACGGCGTCACCGCGAGCGTGTACGTTTTGCCGCTGCCGGAGAATGTCCCTTTCGTCCCGCCAGTTACGGTCACGTCCCCGGTGACGAACCCGGTCACGTCCTCCGAGAACGTGAATGTCGCAGTGAGCGCCGCCGTTGAGCTGATCCTCGACGGTACCCCGCCGATCTCGACCATCGGGGCCGCTGAGTCCCACATCGCCGTCGCCGACACCGCCGACGGCGGACCGGTGTTGAGGCCGTCTGTCGCGGCGGACGCCGCCACTGTGACCACCATGTCCGCCGAGCCGGTCGGCGTCATTGCCAGCGTGTAGGAGGATCCGTTTACCGCCGTGAATGCGCCCTTTGTTCCGCCGGTCAGGGTGACGTCCCCGGTGACGAACCCGTTCACGTCCTCGGACCATGTGAATGTCGCAATGAACGCGGTCGTTGAGTTTATCTTCGCAGGCACCCCGCCGATCGTGACCATCGGGGTCGCCGCATCCCACGTCGCGATCGCTGACACCTCCGTGGCCGGACCGGTGTTGAGGCCGTCCGTCGCGGCGGACGGCCTCACCGTGACCACCATGTCCGCCGAGCCGGTCGGCGTCATCGCCAGCGCGTAGGAGGATCCGTTCACCGCCGTGAATGCGCCCTTCGTTCCGCCGGTCACGGTGACGTCCCCGGTGACGAACCCGGTCACGTCCTCGGACCATGTGAACGTCGCGGTGAACGCGGTCGTTGAGTTTATCTTCGCAGGCACCCCGCCGATCGCGACCATCGGGGTCGCCGCGTCCCAAGTCGCCGTCGTTGACACCTCCGTGGCCGGACCGGTGTTGACGCCGTCGGTAGCCGAGTTCGCCGCCACTGTGACCGTCACGTTCGATCCGCTGATCGGTGTCACCGCCAGCGTGTAGGAGGATCCGTTCACCTCCGTGAACGCCCCTTTCGCCCCGCCGGTCACGGTGACGTCCCCGGCGACGAACCCGGTCACGTTCTTCAACCACATGAACGTCACGCTGAGCGCTGCCGTCGAGTTGATCTTGGCCGGCATCCCGCCAATCGCGACCGATGGCGCCACTGCGTCCCACGTTGCCGTGGCCGAGACCGCCGTGGCCGGACCGGTGTTGAGGCCGTCGCTCGCCGAATTGGCCGCCACCGAGATCGTCACATCCGCCCCGTTGGACGGCGTCACCGCGAGCGTGTACGATTTGCCGCTGCCGGAGAATGTCCCCTTCGTCCCGCCGGTCACGGTGACGTCCCCGGCGACGAACCCGTTCACGTCCTCCGAGAACGTGAACGTCGCAGTGAGTGCAGCAGTCGAGTTGATCTTGGCCGGCACCCCCGTGATATCGACCATCGGGGCCGCCGCGTCCCACGTCGCCGTCGCCGAGACCGCCGCCGGCGGTCCGGTGTTGAGGCCGTCTGTCGCGGCGGACGCCGCCACTGTGACCACCACGTCCGCCGAGCCGGTCGGCGTCATTGCCAGCGTGTAGGAGGATCCGTTCACCTCCGTGAACGCGCCCTTTGTCCCGCCGGTCACGGTGACGTCCCCGGTGACGAACCCGGTCACGTCCTCCGAGAACGTGAATGTCGCAGTGAGTGCAGCAGTCGAGTTGATCTTGGCCGGGACTCCCGTGATATCGACCATCGGGGTTGCCGCGTCCCACGTCGCCGTCGCTGAGACCGCCGCCGGCGGTCCGGTGTTGAGGCCGTCTGTCGCGGCGGACGCCGCCACTGTGACCACCACGTCCGCCGAGCCGGTCGGCGTCATTGCCAGCGTGTAGGAGGATCCGTTCACCTCCGTGAACGCGCCCTTTGTCCCGCCGGTCACGGTGACGTCCCCGGTGACGAACCCGGTCACGTCCTCCGAGAACATGAATGTCGCAGTGAGTGCAGCAGTCGAGTTGATCTTCGCAGGTACCCCGCCGATCGTGACCATCGGGGTCGCCGCGTCCCACGTCGCCGTCGCCGAGACCGCCGCCGGCGGTCCGGTGTTGAGGCCGTCTGTCGCGGCGGACGCCGCCACTGTGACCACCACGTCCGCCGAGCCGGTCGGCGTCATTGCCAGCGTATAGGAGGATCCGTTCACCTCCGTGAACGCGCCCTTTGTCCCGCCGGTCACGGTGACGTCCCCGGTGACGAACCCGGTCACGTCCTCCGAGAACATGAACGTCGCAGTGAGTGCAGCAGTCGAGTTGATCTTCGCAGGTACCCCGCCGATCGTGACCATCGGGGTCGCCGCGTCCCACGTCGCCATCCTTGACACCTCCGTGGCCGGACCGGTGTTAAGGCCGTCGCTCGCCGAGTTCGCCGCCACTGTGACCGTCACGTTCGACCCGCTGATCGGTGTCACCGCCAGCGTGTACGTCCTCCCGCTCCCGGAGAACGCGCCCTTTGTCCCGCCGATCACCGTCACGTCCCCGATCGCGAACCCGGTCACGTCCTCCAACCAGTTGAAATTCACGCTGAGTGCTGCCGTCGAGTTGATCTTAGCCGGCATCCCGCCAATCGCGACCGACGGGGCCGCCGCGTCCCACGTCGCCGTGGCCGAGACCTCCGTGGCCGGACCGGTGTTGAGGCCGTCGCTCGCCGAGTTCGCCGCCACCGTGACCGTCACATCCGCCCCGTTGGACGGCGTCACCGCGAGCGTGTACGATTTGCCGCTGCCGGAGAACATCCCCTTCGTCCCGCCGGTCACGGTGACGTCCCCGGTGACGAACCCGTTCACGTCCTCCGAGAACGTGAACGTCGCAGTGAGTGCAGCAGTCGAGTTGATCTTGGCCGGCACCCCCGTGATATCGACCATCGGGGCCGCCGCGTCCCACGTCGCCGTCGCCGAGACCGCCGCCGGCGGTCCGGTGTTGAGGCCGTCTGTCGCGGCGGACGCCGCCACTGTGACCACCACGTCCGCCGAGCCGGTCGGCGTCATTGCCAGCGTATAGGAGGATCCGTTCACCTCCGTGAACGCGCCCTTTGTCCCGCCGGTCACGGTGACGTCCCCGGTGACGAACCCGGTCACGTCCTCCGAGAACATGAACGTCGCAGTGAGTGCAGCAGTCGAGTTGATCTTCGCAGGTACCCCGCCGATCGTGACCATCGGGGTCGCCGCGTCCCACGTCGCCATCCTTGACACCTCCGTGGCCGGACCGGTGTTAAGGCCGTCGCTCGCCGAGTTCGCCGCCACTGTGACCGTCACGTTCGACCCGCTGATCGGTGTCACCGCCAGCGTGTACGTCCTCCCGCTCCCGGAGAACGCGCCCTTCGTCCCGCCGGTCACGGTCACGTCCCCGGTGACGAACCCCGTCACGTTCTCGGACCATGTGAATGTCGCGGTGAACGCGGTCGTTGAGTTGATCTTCGAAGGGACCCCGCCGATCGTGACCGCCGGGGCCGTGGCGTCCCACGTCGCTGTCGCCGTGGTCGCCGTGGCCGGACCGGTGTTAAAGCCGTCCGTCGCGCCGTCCGCCGTGACCGTGACCACCACGTCCGCCGAACCGTCCGGCGTCATCGCCAACGTGTAGGAGGATCCGTTCACAGCCGTGAACGCGCCCTTCGTCCCGCCGGTCACGGTCACGTCCCCGGTGACGAACCCCGTCACGTTCTCGGACCATGTGAATGTCGCGGTGAACGCGGTCGTTGAGTTGATCTTCGAAGGGACCCCGCCGATCGCGACCGACGGCGCCGTCGCGTCCCAGGTTGCCGTCGCCGAGACCGCCGTGGCCGGACCCGTGTTGAGGCCGTCCGTCGCGGCGTCCGCCGCGACCGTGACCACCACGTCCGCCGAACCGTCCGGCGTCACCACCAGCGTGTATGTCCTCCCGCTTCCGGAGAACACACCCTTCGTCCCGCCGGTCACTGTCACGTCGCCGGTCGCGAACCCGTTCACGTCCTCAGAGAACGCGAACGTTACATTGAGCGCCGCCGTCGAGTTGATCTTAGCAGGTATCCCCGTGATCCTAACCGTCGGTGCAGTGGTGTCCCAGGTCGCCGTCTCCGATACCGCCGTGGCCGGACCCGTGTTGAGGCCGCCGGCGCTCGCCGAGTGCGCCGGCACGGTGACGACCACGTCCGCCGAACCGTCCGGCGTCACCGCCAGCGTGTAGGAGGAGCCGTTCGCCGCCGTGAACGTGCCCTTCGTCCCGCCGGTCACTGTCACGTCGCCGGTCGCGAACCCCGTCACGTCATCCGACCACGTGAACGTCGCGGTGAACGCCGCCGTCGAGTTGATCTTGGCCGGCACCCCCGTGATATTGACCGCCGGCTCCTCGTCGTCGGTTACCGTCACAATAAGGTTCGCCATCACCGAGCCGTAGTTCGCGCCCGAGGCCGTGTGCAGCAGCCTCGCCATGTCGTTTGAGGCATCGGAGTCCTCGTCTGCCGAGACCATTACCGTCTGCGCCGTGCTCCAGAGATTCGCCCCGCTCGGATTGAACGTCAGGTCACTCATGTTCAGCGTCAGGTCCGTGCCCGACTGCCCCGTGATCGCGACTGTCACCGGGCCCGTCGGCTGCGACGACAGGCGCACCGTGTACGGGGCGCTGCTCCCCTCCGCCACCGTCAGTGAGGCCGGCGAGAACAACAGCCTCCCCGGGGCGTCGTCATCGGTCACCGTCGCAAAAAGGTTCGCCGTCACATCGGCGTATTCGGCCCCCGACGCCGTGTGCGGCAGCGTCACCACATCGTTGACCGCGTCCAGGTCCTCGTCTGCGGAGATCCTGACTGTCTGGGGTATACTCCAACTTAACCTCGTAAACGTCAGCGAGGTCTCGTCCAGCGTCAGGTCCGTGCCCGAAACACCCGTGATCGCGACTGTCACCGGGTCCGTGGGCTGCGACGACAGGCGCACCGTGAAGGTACTGCTACCCCCCTCAGCCACTGTCAAGGACTGCGGGAGAATCTGCAGCGCCGGGTCATCCTTATCGTTATCGGTGATATATAACGTCAGAATGGAGCTAAGCGGTCGGGTGACGCCGCCGATCGTCAACGAGCCCAACACTCGGTCAAACTCGTCAACTGCGTCAACGTCTTCCACAAACGTCAGCCTTATCGTCTGCGGCTCACTCCAGTTAGTCGTGTTGAACCTGAGGCTGTTCGGTTCGCTAGTAACGTGGCTGGGTACGAGGTCGACCTCAAATGTCGCGGTCGACGCGGGCTCGCTCGTCAACCGCACCGTGATGCTGACAACCTCTCCTTCGTTGACTCGCAGTATTGATGGCGTCACCTGAACTCCCTGCGCCGAGGCGATTTCCGGCAAGAAAAACAACAGTACTAACAGCGGCAGCCAGCGAATCTCGCGCTGTCGACTTTGACAAAGTCGGCCGTATCTGTGGCGGACACCACTTCTGCTAGTAGTTCTATTCCTCTGCGTCGTGGCGATTCCAAGGAGCAGCCGGAACAGGCATCGAGCCGCGGGAACGATTACGTGCGGACGCACTCTAGGCCTTCGGGCCTTCGGTGAGGAGAATAGTGCGTTCAATGCTTTGTCAGGATCCGTGCGGCAGCGTGAAGTTCTACTCTAACCCATCTTCACATTTCCGGTCCGAAAATAACTGATTTCAGAGACAATTTGTATCCGTCAGGTGCAGTACATCATAAACGAGGGCATTTACTCTCTCAATTAGAGTGGTATCTGACAGAAAAAGATATGAGGGCTGGAAAATGACGAAACAAGGCCGGTGAATACGCGCCCTATCCATCTGTAAGTGTTAGGGTTCCAAGATGCGTATGAGATCTACCGAATGTTGCACATTGCCGGGTATTCAGGCACCGTGTCTCCACGAATGTCTGGCCAAATCCTTGTGTTTCGTGCGTTTTCAGCGGCATAAAACCCCTTTTGGGCCGATTATTCATAGGGAATTATATAGCTGGGTGCCCGCGCGTTACTGTTTGCGCTTTGGTGGTGCAGATAGGATGGCTTTCGCCAGTTTTTCATAATCGGTTCCCGCTTTTCACGAAAAGACTGCAATTATTTCAATTAACTCAACACGTGGGTACGCATGCTATATAATTTACATAAATTAGAGAGTTATATACCACAGTGCCATGCCCGAAACGGTTAGTGCATACCGTAATATCACATACAGGCTATTGCCCGGAAGTCGGAGTAATGCCAAGCAACTGTATCCGTCCGGTGAAGTACATTATAACCGAGGGTATTTACTCTCTCAATTAGAGTAAGTTAGAGCGCGGTTCGAAGGTTTATGGGCTAGCGTCGGTTGGGTGTGCAGGAGTCAAGTACCTAACAGCGTATTCGCAGACCCGTACACGGATCTATCGGATGACCCGGGCGCGCCTGTTTAGGGGCTCCTATGCCGCTTTCTTGACGGTAGCTTGCTGCAAGTCCCGACTAGCTTTCCAATGATGGGGCAAGAGTTCAGCCATGCGGTCGGCAGGATGTGTCGGAAGACGGCGTAGTACGTCGGTAAGCCATTCAATCGGGTTTGTCGATTGCAACTTGCATGTGGCAAAAAGAGCGTACAGTACTGCGGACCGCTGCGCTGCCGCATGCGATCCCGCAAACAGATGGTTTTTTCGACCAAGTGCAATCGCTCGCATCTGGTTCTCGACCAGATTGTTATCAATCTCAACCTTACCGTCTTCCAGGTAACAAGCCAGCTTCTCCCACCTGTTGAGCATGTACCCCACGGCTTCATCCCATCCCGCACTCGGCCGGTGCTCACGACTCTCCTCAAGCCATGGCTTCAACTTCTCCAGTACCGGTCGTGCCTCCTCCTGTCGTACCTCTACACGCCGAGCCGGACCAGCTCCCTCCTTACGCAACCCACGCTCTATCGCATACAAGTGCCGGATTTCCTCCATTACGTGGCGCACCTTCTTGGGCTCCTTTTTCCTGCAGTCATAAAACTTGCGACGCGCATGCGCCATACATCCAAACAGCGTTATCCCGCCCCGCGTACCAAACGCATCGTACACCACATACCCGTCGGTTTGCATCGCCCCTCTATATCCGCGCAAGAATTCCCACGGTCCAGCGCGCGCACGGCTCGGGCTGTAATTCATCATCACCACCTTCGCCCGCGGTGCCAGGTATACCCAAAGATAGCCGCGATGCGTCGTCCCTTCCTTCTCCTTCTCCTTTCCTTTCTTCTTCGGCTATTGCACCGGGAACGTTGTCTCATCCACCTGCAGATACCCGCTACGAAGCATCTCCTTACGCAACGCATCTCCTAACGGACCCAGATACGTCGCTACCTCTGCCTACCCATTAATATTGCCTCTTGACTATTGCGTATTTGTCTGTTAGTTTACCGGCATGTGGCAGCATCAGATACTTACCACGCTTCGCGGCGCAGAAACGACCTTGCAGCGTATTCTGGAGGTACACGGTGACAAGAGTCGCACCGCAGTCAGTCGCATTGTTTGCGAGCAATACCGCTTTATGGATGCTCACGGGCGGCCGCAGTGGGCCGGATGCTTGAAAGCGCTACGTACGCTGGAGGCAGAGAACAAGATTGTACTGCCTGTTTCGCAGAGGACTGGTCGGATTGCCGGGCCGCGTTTGTTGGAAGCTCCGGTGGATGTACCGGATACGGTGGGTGAGGTCGAAGATCTTGACCTCCCTTATTCATAAGGGAGTTAAGTGGCGGGGAATCGTCGTTTAATATTATGGTGTAATATGTTGACTATACACGGTTTGAATGGGATCCTGTGCGACGCTCAAACGTTCAGAAACCCCAATACCCATTCACCCTGTAACACACCCGATGCAAGATCCCAAATCCAACCTTCTGTTCGCTTGCCAGTTCAATAAATCCGTTAAAGTTGTACGCTCCAAGACCGATAATCTAACATCGGATGCGGGCGTCATTCCTATGCGCCTGCTCATGGTGATCAGCACCTTGGCATGCCGACTCGCTTCCGTGCTTAAGGACAATCGGTCCCAAGCTCGGATTACGCATAGCCTTGAGAAGTTAGTGCGGCAGTACCTGCTGCAACATGTGCAGGGGTGGGGACGTCAGTCAGATGCGGACAAGCTTCGCAGGGACCCCGCCATGCGCGTGGCCACTTCTTCCAAAAGGGGTATGAGGGCATTACAGGACGATAGGTCCCTGGCATCCCAGCCAACCATGTCTCGCTTCGTGCACATGTTGGCCGGGAAAAAGAATTTCAAGAAGTTGCGCCTTTTTGTAGAGACATTCGCCATGGAGCACCTGCTGCAGCGTGGTGGCGGGAAGCGCCGCCCCGAGGTGGTCTTTGATGTGGACGATGTACCGGTAGATACGCATGGCAAGCAGCAGGGCAGCAAGTGGAACGGATATTACAAGCGCACCATCTTTCTGCCCCTTATCGCCATATGCGGTGAGTCGGGCGACATGTTGGGGGCGGAATTGCGAGGGGGCACGCAGAATGTGGTGAAGGACTGCTACGGTTTCATTCGACGCATTGGGCTGGCATTGTGTGAACATGTGGCCGACAAGGTCATTGTCCGATTGGACGCAGGCTTCAACAGTGGCGAGTTACGTGATAAGCTGGAGAACGACCGTATCGGCTACGTGATGCGTCTGAAAGGGAACGATGTGATTGACGGGCTTGCGGCGCCTCATTTGGAGGGTGATCAGCCGTCGGACGAATGCTACCACGAACTGCGCTACCGTGCAAAGTGCTGGTCCGCAGAGCGTCGTGTGGTGCTCGTGGTTGTTCCGGTGCCGGGAGAGCTTTTTCCGCGGCATTTCTATCTGATCACCGATCTGGATGTAGAAGCCTATCCGGCAGAGCAGCTTGTGAATCTGTACCGGAAGAGAGGAAAGGCGGAAAAGCACTTCGGGGAGCTGAATGCGGCTTGCTCCATGGCGCTGTCGTCGGTTCTCCGTCCGAAGACACACTATAAGGGCCGGCCTGTAGTGCGGGTGCCTGATGAGTCGGAGCAGGATGCCGAGATCCGAGCCGAGAACGAGGTCCTGCTACAGGTATACCTTCTAACGTATCAGCTCATGCATGTGGGGCGCTGCCTTATGCGGGAGCCTGACGAATCCCAGATAAGTCTGAGCACCTATCGCGAGCGTGTACTCAAGGTGGGGGCCCGCTTCGTACAACACGCGCGCAACATCGTTATCCACATTGCCGCCAGCGCAGATGCTGCATGGGAGCAATTTTGGCGACGTTATTGTCAACTCACATGGATCACGCTTCCCATGAAGAGCTAGCCAAGTCAAATTTGCGCCTGCGCTCCAACACCGCAGGCGCCCAACGCGGAAAGCGGAAAGAGAAGGTAGGCAGAGGTGTGTCTACCCGACAGATGTCTTCCCAAAATCTCGGTAATGTGACCGCTGTCGTGTCGGGAAAAGGGCCTAAACTGGTGTTTTCAGCCCCTCTCATGGTCGTCCCTACGCGTGAACAACGCACAATCGGTCCTGCAGGTACCGAAACAGCACTTTTAGACCCGAACAGGGTACGACATGAATATTGCAGGCTTGAGGTCGTGCTGGTCTCCGACCGCGATGCTACCACAATCTGGAATACGCTGATGACCAAGGAGCATCCCCGCGGTTTGAAGACCCTTGTGGGGGCCCAGGTGCGATACGTGTTTCAGAGTGCGCATGGGATACTGGGCGCCATCGGGTTTTCGGCAGCGGCGTTGTATCTGAAACCTCGGGATACATGGATGGCGTGGAGTGATGAGCAGCGGGATCGGGAGCTGTATCGTGTGGTGGGGCTGAGCCGCTTCCTGATTCGTCCCACGGTGCAATGCAAGAATCTGGCCAGTCATCTGTTGGGACGGGTACTGCGGCGATTGCCGGACGACTTCCGTGCGCGATATGGCTATACGCCCTTTCTGGTGGAAACATTTGTGGGCCCGGATCAGGAGGGTACGTGTTTCAAGGCGGCAGGCTTCCTTCGTTTGGGGATGACCATGGGCAGGGGGCGGCATGCCCTCACGCATGAATGCAAGCAAACGCAGAAGAAGATATTCGTTAGGGAGGTTGACGGAGACTGGCGCAAGAAGCTGGGTGTACCGGAGGTGGAGCTGCATCCGCGGTTGGAAGTGGGTGAGGGGCTTGATGGTGACGGGTGGGCGGAGCAGGAGTTTGGTGGTGCGCCATTGGGGGATAAGAGGCGCAGTGCTCGTTTGGTAAAGAGTGCAGCAATGTTGGGAGCGTCTATGGGTCGTCCACCGAGTGCAGCACCGAAGCGTGATCCGGCGGCGGTATCGGGGTATTATCGTTTTCTTGAGAAGGCGGATCGGTATGGGAACAATCCTGAGAAGATATTGGCGCCTCATCGACAGCGTACGATTGAGCGGATGCGTACGCAGGACACGGTGTTATGCGTGCAGGATGGTACGGACATCAGCTTCAGTACGCGCCCGGAATGCGGGGGGTTGGAGGTTATAGGACGTAATCAGACGACAGCGGAGTCCAAGGGGGTGCATTTGCATGCGACCATTGCATTGGGAGGTGACGGAGTGCCCCTGGGAGTGCTACGATGTGCGTATGAGAAGCCTAAGGGGGAGCATGCTGCCGGGACGCAGCAATGGATAGAGGGTCTTCATGATATTGAGGAGGCGGCGGAGACGCTGCCGCGCAAGACACGGGTGATCTGTGTTATGGATCGGGAGGCGGACATCTTTGCGCTTTTTGCGGAGCGGGATGGGCTGCGGCGTACGGATGTAATAGTACGAGCCAAACACGACCGGAATCTGGGCAAGGAGAAGGCACGGTTATTCAAGGCGATGCGGAAGGGTCGGTCGGCAGGCATGATGCACCTGTCGGTGACACGCGTGAGCCGTCGTGCGAAGTCGGGGCGTGTGACGAATGAGGGTCGGCCGGCCCGTAATGCGCTTATGGAGGTGCGCTATAGGAAGGTAATCCTCCCCCCTACCAAGAAGAAAAAGAAGCAGGAGGTGGTGCAGGATACCGAAGCCCCTGATTCGTCCGAAACACCTGTACCTCCTACCGATAAGGACCCGCAGCGGGAGCCGGTGCAACTATGGGGGGACTCTCTACCTTTTATGCAAGTGCTCATCGGGTATTAATACCGCATATTTTCGGAATTGTGCCTCATGGGTTTGGGGTACTTAGCGCCATGCACACGGTTTAGCCATTGTCCTCAATGATGCCAGCAGCTGATCGCATAGTACGCAGTAGTAGGTCGGGAGGCGAGTAGCGCCGGATCTTTGACGCGGTCCTTGTCTGTCACCTGCTATCCGGTACCACCATAGGAGAGTTACGTAACCCTTCATTGTGGAGCGGTTGAAGGAGCGACCTGCCGACAACGGTCTGGATCAAACGGTGTACCTTCGCGAAGCATAGCGCAGGCGACTGACAGGAGCCGATCTCCGATGGATCGCAGCGTACGTCCGTGGGAATGGCCACGCCCACGCAAAGCTTGATACTTGGCACGGCTGGTGGGATCATGGATGGCAGCCACTCTGCTCCAGTGGTATACGGAATTGACCAAGCGTAGTTGGCACGCCCTTCGTCGGATGACGCGATGTGACTTTCCAGAACGCTGCGTCACGGGCGCCACTCCACACAAACACCGAAGGGCCTGGTAGTCTCGGGCTCGCAAGAGACCTGATGCTTCCGAGAGCAGTGTAGCCAGAACCCCGTTCCCTACGCCTGGAAGAGAACTGAGGAGGGCGGCATCAGATGGCGGAGAGGATTGTTCCGAGGGGATTGTCTCGTCTTCAACGGGTGCAGCCGTGCTTTCAGCGGGAGGATCCTCAGGACCGGAAAGCTCCTCAAGGATTTTCTCAATGGCGCGTTTCGCATCGCTGATTTGAACGTGGAGCAACTCAAGTTGCTGGACAGCAAAATTAATGCGGACTGTGGAGGCCTCTACAACCCCCGGGGCAACGGTTACGGGCTTGGATCGCAGTATATCCAGAACATCCTCAGCTTTGAAACGCCGTATGCGGTGTTTCTTCAACAACTTGGCTATCGTAGCGTGGCGAACCCGTCGGGCACGCTCTGGTGTGGAGGCAAGCTTCCAGAGTTCTAGCACCCATGGGGCTGCAAGGTTAACCTTGAGCTTGAGGAACTGCGGGTAGTAGCGCCATAGTTGCTCCCGCAAACGGTTGGTGCGACTCGTACGTTGGGCCGTAAGCTCGTCGGACATACGTGACCACTCACGCAACCGTACAATCTCGGCATCAAGCGCATCAAGCGCACGCAGACTATTCGGATCGGTTCGGATGGCGTCCGCCAGTACACGCGCATCTCGGCGGTCATCTTTTGCACCGGCCGGTGAAAACCGATCCCGGAAGCGATCCGGTTGCTTGGGGTTGATAGAATAGACCTGAAGCCCCCGATCAAACAGACTGTCTACCACGGGGCCGTGAGGAACCTCAATGGCTGCTGCGATACACCCCGCATCGCAGCCTGCTATGGCAATGATCCAGTCGAGGAGCTGGCCAAGCCCCTCCCCCGAGTGAGGAAAGGCTCTCTCGCCAAGGACGGTACCGTCCTTGGCAAGCACGCAGGCTTGGTGGGACTCGGAGCCCCAGTCAATGCCTGCGAAGATGAAAGGTGAAGGGATTGTGGGCATAGTTATGCTATTTTGTGAAGAACGACATGTGATTACGAGTCATTGCGACACTCCACCTGTCCCTGTATCGGTGCTCTACGGCACAAACTCCCTACGGGGGGTATAATCGCAGTATTCACCCGGGGCACTGATCCCCCCCAGGCATTCAAGATGCAGGGGGCAGTTGGTTGCTCCCGGGCAAAAGACTCGCGGTAGCCACACAAAATAGAGACACTCGGCGACCTTAAACATGATGTGGGGCTGGCCAGCCCCACATCATTAATCCCCCTGACATCTCACCCTATATCGCTACTCCCCAAAGATACAGGGGTAACCCCAATGGAGCCTGCTCCACCAGCGGTAGTCGGTGTGCCGTTGGGGCAGTGGGGCCACCGACTAAGCGATGATGCGGCTTGACAGACCAGCATAGATTCGGAGTAGTCCAACAGCGCTTGATCTCCCATCGGTTCGCTGGATACTCGTCGGCTCGTGCTTCCGCATCCAGTGTTTGTTGGAATTGCTTATTCTTTCTGCCCCTTATCGCCATATGCGGTGAGTCGGCGTGCTTCCGCATCCAGTGTTTGTTGGAATTGCTTATAGCGCGATGGGCTGTAGTGAGAGTGGAGATATGTGGCAGCCCTCTATCAGCCCGTCGTCCGGGGAGCGTTGGCCCTCGCCTCGATCACGGCGCACCGCTCCATGACCGTGCCAAACGGTTCGTCTACGTCCAGCAACATTCCCGTGGAGAGCATGCTGGCGTAGTCGGCGGCAAGCGCCTCTTGGGCGGTTCCAGAGGGAATGATCCTGAGGTCTCCCGAGGCCGCTGCGTGGTAGTCGATCCGCCGGCGGCTGGAATCGTTCTCGCGGTAGAACATCGCCTTGTGGCGGGCAACCGAGAGAGCGAGTTCCTGGTCTGCCAAAGCCCGTTCCGCGATTCCGGCGTCGTCCAAGCGGGCGAGGTCGTGCCAGTGCCTCGACCAGCGCTCGCCTCGGACACGCCCTTGGAGGCAGTAAACATGCATCGAGGTCGCTTTCTCCCAGAAGGTGCGCTCGGCCAGCATGACGGCCGCTAGCGCTTCAGGAAACGCAAGGCCGGGAAGATGGGCGGCGGCATCGCACACCACCGGATGAACGATGTGCGGCTCTCCCGTGGAGCGCGCGCCAAAGTCCACCTGGACCTCCGGCCTCACGATGCCGCGTGGCTAGAAAAGCGGTTCGTAGCCGATGTAGAGCCGCTCGGCCTCCGCCCGTACCCGTGCCTGGAACCCGGCGCGTGCAAGTTCCTCCCGGACGAGCGGGCCCGCCGAATCGCGTACCCAGTCGGCAAGGCGCGGCCGGATCGCCCGCGTCCAGCGCCTCTCTTGGCTCCGAGTGGGCGGTAGCGCCTCCTCGTCGCCGCCCGCAACGAGATCGGGGGCGAATTTGCGAATGTCGTAGGTGATGTCGATGTCCTCGGAAAACCGGCGGATCGCCCGCCACACCTTGGAAAGCGACATGCCGCCCTTGAACACGAGGTGTCGCCCGAACGATGCCTCGAACAGCACGCTGAGCGTTGCCACGATCCAAGTGTCCTTCTCCAGCAGAAAGGTCTCCTGTCCCCGGTGCCGCGCCGCCACGTCCAAAGCGTCCCGCCTTTCGATTGCCGAGAGGCTCTGAAACCGGGCTTCACCCATGCACGAGCCGTCTGTCCAGCGGCTCCGCCATCCACGCGGGCACTACGTCCCGAGCGGCGGCGAGATCGCTCAAGTCCTCCCCGGTGAGCTGCGGAACCACGGCATCGAGGCTCTCCTCAACCTGGCCAGGGCCGAGCCACGCCAGCGCGCGAATGACCACGCCGGCGGTCCGATGCGGCGCTGTCAATTGCCACGCCGGGGCGTGACGCAACTCGACCCGGTGAGCCCCGAAATGCAGGAGGCGGTCGGGACCGGATGTGAGATAGACCGAACGCACAGTGTTCTGCGTCGTCAGCCCGAGCCAGTTGGCCGCGCCGCCCCCGTTCGGAATGATGATCTCGCCCCAGAGCGCCGAAAGGGAAGCAAGCGCCATCTCCAGGCGCGGTGCCCGCAGGCCGAATCTAGTCTGGATCGGACGCATGTAGACGCCACGGCAGATTCGCAGGAGCTGCTCGAAGCGCACGAGGCGGGATAGCGACCGGGCCACCGCGGTGCGGTCGCCAAGGTGCAGGAGGTCGTCCGCCCGGATCGGCGTGGCCTCCGGCTTGGTCTCGGCGTACAGCATGATTCTCTCGAACAGGGTCTTCATGGCTTCGGCGTCTCCATCGCAGGTCGAATTGGGTCAACCCAATATAGTGATTGTCAATAAAATGCCATTTTCTTGACTGACTTGGACCCAAGGATGATTTGTGTGGGCATGCTTGCAAAAGTAGTGAGCTTTAGAAAATTGGGTTGGGGTTGATTTGGGAGATTTCGTCCCCGTTCACCATCCATTTACCCGCATGGATTTATCAGAAGATCTTGCGCAGCTAGAACAAGGGTTGCGCGAGCCTGGACCGTCTGGAAGACAGCTACGATACTACCTCCTTCTGCACTTCAGCGAGCTCGTACAACACCTGACTTGTAGCCTGGAGTCGGACGTACAACCAGATCCGCACACGGATGCGGACAAGCAACCGCAGGCATCAGTACGCAACCAGAAGAGGACAAATCAACCCCTTCAATGTTACTCTAATCCAGTCGCAAATGACACCACAAAGTGTCCACGATCAGACCGGGAAGCCTGTCCATGATTGGTGAACGAGGCAGCTGGATACAATCAACACCACGATCACAATATGAACGAAATAAGCCTGCAATATTCATGATGTACCCTGTTCGGGTCTAAAAGTGCTGTTTCGGTACCTGCAGGACCGATTGTGCGTTGTTCATGCGTAGGGACGACCATGAGAGGGGCTGAAAACACCAGTTTAGGCCCTTTTCCCGACTCGATAGCGGTCACATTACCGAGATTTTGGGAAGACGTCTGTCGGGTAGACACACCTCTGCCTACCTTCTCTTTCCGCTTTCCGCGTTGGGCGCCTGCGGTGTCGAAGCGCAGGCGCAAATATGACTTAGCTAGCTCTTCATGGGAAGCGTGATCCATGTGAGTTGACAATAACGTCGCCAAAATTGCTCCCATGCAGCATCTGCGCTGGCGGCAATGTGGATAACGATGTTGCGCGCGTGTTGTACGAAGCGGGCCCCACCTTGAGTACACGCTCGCGATAGGTGCTCAGACTTATCTGGGATTCGTCAGGCTCCCGCATAAGGCAGCGCCCCACATGCATGAGCTGATAAGTTAGAAGGTATACCTGTAGCAGGACCTCGTTCTCGGCTCGGATCTCGGCATCCTGTTCCGACCCATCCTGTTCCGACTCATCCTGTTCCGACTCATCCTGTTCCGACTCATCAGGCACCCGCACTACAGGCCGGCCCTTATAGTGTGTCTTCGGACGGAGAACCGACGACAGCGCCATGGAGCAAGCCGCATTCAGCTCCCCGAAGTGCTTTTCCGCCTTTCCTCTCTTCCGGTACAGATTCACAAGCTGCTCTGCCGGATAGGCTTCTACATCCAGATCGGTGATCAGATAGAAATGCCGCGAAAAAAGCTCTCCCGGCACCGGAACAACCACGAGCACCACACGACGCTCTACGGACCAGCACTTTGCACGGTAGCGCAGTTCGTGGTAGCATTCGTCCGACGGCTGATCACCCTCCAAATGAGGCGCCGCAAGCCCGTCAATCACATCGTTTCCTTTCAGACGCATCACGTAGCCGATACGGTCGTTCTCCAGCTTATCACATAATTCGCCACTGTTGAAGCCTGCGTCCAATCGGACAATGACCTTGTCCTAACTTCGCCATCCAGTCAGGGGAAAACGCTGAGTTCCGTCTCCAATTCTCTCGTTTTTCCCTCCTAATAGGGCTATTTCGGCTAAATTCGGCGTTTTTCGACCTTTTTTAGCCGACTTTTTTGGAAAAGACAATGTAGTGCTATAGAGGTGTGGATGGAAACCTCCCCCCAACACCCCCGGTACCTTACCCCGTACCAATTCCACACTCCGATCATGTTTATCCGAAACCGACCCTACAAACGTAAAGACGGTAAAAAATGCAACAGCTTTGCCCCCATCGAATCCTATCGCAAAAACGGTACCTCCAAACACCGCACCCTCCTTAATCTCGGCCCGAACTTCAACATCCCCCGCAGTCTGTGGGGGGAGCTGACTCATTGCGTTACTGCCCGACTCAAAGGGAAAGCCATCCTCCCTTTCCAGAATGATGAAGCCATTCTCAATGCGGTCGACGACATCGTTGCACATCTCGAAAGCAAGGGCTACGACATCCATCGCACATCCCATCAGCAACTCCTCATTGATCCAGAGAAAACAACCCATCCCGATTCCCGGACCGTCGGCGGAGAACGACTGATCCTTCAGACATTGGAACAGCTCGGACTGGCTGTACTGCTACGTTCGCTCAACTTCTGCGAGAAACACGTCAAGCTCTGCTGTGCGCTGATCGTCGGACGTATGCTCCACCCGGGCAGTGAACGAGAAACGCATAAATGGCTGTGTAAAACCTCCAGTGTTCTGCAGCTTCTGGATTTGGAACCCCCGAGTCTCAACACCCTCTATCGTTGCACTGATCTGATCCATAAGCATATGGATCAGATCCTGGAGAAACTCTTTGGCATTACCAAAGCGGTATTGCAGTTTGAAGAAACGATCGTCTTTTATGATTTAACCAATACCTATTACCACGGCAAGAAGAAAGGGAAGTTGTTGTCGCATGGGCGCAGCAAGGAGAAGCGCAGTGATTGTCCGTTGGTTACGCTGGCGCTCACCCTGGATGGTTCGGGGTTCCCCCGCAATGTGCAGACCCTGCCGGGCAATGCAGGGGAACCGGCAACGCTCAAAGAGGCGATTGAGAAACTAAACGGCGCTACGCCCACAGTGATTATGGACTCCGGCATTGCGACGGAGCAGAATCTGCAGTACCTGAAAGAACAAGGACTGAACTGGATCACCGTGGAGCGTTCCAAAGCCCCTCCAGTCCCCGAAAACAAGCCGGATCAACAGTTTACGACCGCAGGGGGAGTCAAGATCAAAGCCTGGAAGGTCACCAAAAAGGAAAAAGATGTTGAAGATGTTGAAGATGTTGAAGACGAAAAAGACGTTGAAGATAATGCGGAACTGCGCGTGTTTGTGCACAGTGAGGCCAAGCAGGCGAAGGAGGATCAGATCCTTGAAACCCAATGCAAGAAGTTTGTGAAGGCGCTCACTACACTACATGAGGGACTCTCGAAACCCGGGTACTTGAAGAACTATGAAAAGGTCACGATAAAGGTTGGTCGTCTGAAGGAAAAGTACAAGAAGGTCTCACACCTGTATGAGGTAGAGGTCAGTAAAAAGGAGGGCACCAAGCATGCAGCATCCGTTACGGTGACCCGGCGTGCTTCGCATGCGCGTCGCACCCAGGCCAGCGGAGGGTATGTGCTTCGGACCAGTCATACCGGATGGTCGGTGGAAAAGGTTGCACGAACCTACTGGCGACTTACAGAGATTGAGCGCACATTCAGAGTCATGAAATCGGACCTCGGTCTACGGCCCATCTACCACAGTAGAGATGACCGCATTGAAGGGCATCTGTTCATTACGGTACTGGCTTATCATGCTGCCCATCTGGTTCGCACCAGACTCAAGGAACACGGGATTCATGATAGTTGGGCGACGATCCGAGACAGGTTGAACAGGATTGGTCGGATTACGACCAAGATGGTTAAGAACCAATATCGGTACCTGATCACGGAGGTGGATCAGGATCTGCCTCCGAGTATGGTACAGTTCTTTGCGGTACTGGGATACGTGTATGATCCCGATGCGACCCGCACCGTGACCGAGCATGTGGAGGAAGCGAGTGCACCGGTGAGCCAGAAGCCTCCAGACTCATGACGCATGGTCCCTTCACAACGGTTGAGATAGCGTACTCCAGATGGAGCCACCAGAGCTACGTCCGATGGAAACGATCCGAGATAGATCGCAGCGAAACAGGCGGCAAAACACCAGGTAATCAGGGATTCAAACCACCCTAAACCAACTTCAACCGATCCGGTAAATCTCACCATCCATTGCTCCTGGAAAAAACGGTCCAAATATGGCCACGGGAGAATTCCGTAGGTTAGTAGCACTACGAAATGGCGAAGTTAGGTTGTCGGCCACATGTTCACGCAATGCCAGCCCAATGCGTCGAATGAAACCGTAGCAGTCCTTCACCACATTCTGCGTGCCCCCTCGCAATTCCGCCCCCAACATGTCGCCCGACTCACCGCATATGGCGATAAGGGGCAGAAAGATGGTGCGCTTGTAATATCCGTTCCACTTGCTGCCCTGCTGCTTGCCATGCGTATCTACCGGTACACCGTCCACATCAAAGACCACCTCGGGGCGGCGCTTCCCGCCACCACGCTGCAGCAGGTGCTCCATGGCGAATGTCTCTACAAAAAGGCGCAACTTCTTGAAATTCTTTTTCCCGGCCAACATGTGCACGAAGCGAGACATGGTTGGCTGGGATGCCAGGGACCTATCGTCCTGTAATGCCCTCATACCCCTTTTGGAAGAAGTGGCCACGCGCATGGCGGGGTCCCTTCGAAGCTTGTCCGCATCTGACTGACGTCCCCACCCCTGCACATGTTGCAGCAGTAACTGCCGCACTAACTCCTCAAGGCTATGCGTAATCCGAGCTTGGGACCGATTGTCCTTAAGCACGGAAGCGAGTCGGCATGCCAAGGTGCTGATCACCATGAGCAGGCGCATAGGAATGACGCCGGCATCCGATGTTAGATTATCGGTCTTGGAGCGTACAACTTTGACGGATTTATTGAACTGGCAAGCGAACAGAAGGTTGGATTTGGGATCTTGCATCGGGTGTGTTACAGGGTGAATGGGTATTGGGGTTTCTGAACGTTTGAGCGTCGCACAGGATCCCATTCAAACCGTGTATAGTCAACATATTACACCACAAACTTAAACGACGATTCCCCGCCACTTAACTCCCTCATGAATAAGGGAGGATAAGGAACGTATTCATCATTCACATCCATGAGGATGACGCCGGACTGGCCAAGTGCAAGGCGCTACTTAAGTCGAATGGGATAACGGTTCGAGATTACTCGATCAACGCTGATAATCCGAACAATGCACACTCCGAAAACTATATAAAGTCACAAATCCTAGCCCCACGGATCCGGAAATGCAGTGTAGTACTAGTATACATTTCACGTAAGCGTGCGGTGAACTACATCTTGATTGGGTGATGGGTTCTGGGGAGCTTACCCCTAGACGTGAGAACCCAGACCCCAGATCGCATGGTACAGCCCAAACGTACGGCGGAAGAGATGTTTCCGCTGGTAGAGCAGTATAACGAAAGGACCCAGTCCGCAGCGGCGTTTTGTGCAAAGCACGGCATCTCGTATGGGCAGTTGAATTATTGGAGGCGGAAGGTTCGCCAGGAGACTGCAGCCGAGGACAGCCGAGGCTTCGTGGAGATAGGCAGTGTAGCACCAAGGGAAGCGGCACAGGTAGAGATCGCATATCCGGGTGGGATACGGGTGCGGTTCTTTGCACCGGTCTCTGCTTCGTACCTGGCCAGGCTGACGCAGTCATGATCGGACTGGCACCTTCGCACCGGTACTTCTTTTACCGACCGCCGGTGGACATGCGCACAAGCTTTGACGGCTTGTGCGCTTTGGTAAAGAGCGGCATGAAGCGGAATCCGATGTCGGGAGACATCTTTGTATTCATCAACAGGAGGCGAAACCATTTGAAGGCGCTCACATGGGATCGGAACGGCTTTGCGATCTTCTACAAGCGCTTGGAGACGGGTACGTTTGCGTTGCCAGAGGAGGATGTGCCGACATGGGCACAGATGGTGATGATGCTGGAGGGGGTGTCGTTGAAGACGGTGAAATATCGGCCCCGATATGCGGTAAAAAGCCGATAATCGGGCCAAATATAATGTGTGATTCGGGAACAAGCAATATGCTGGTGTTGCTAGCTCACCATGCAGCCCGAAGCACATTCTATCCTCTCCCCCGCGCAGGTTGCGTTGCTTGCACAGCACCCCGAATTGGCCAGTGCCTTTGATCAGTACAGCCGGGATAATGCAGAATTGGAGAGAAAGAATAGCCAGCTGCATGATCGATGCAGCCGGCTTGAGGCAGAATTGGGGAATATGAATAACCGGCTGATGCTAGCGCTACGCGCGCTATACAGTCCCAAGAGTGAAAAGTGTGTGCTGAATGACCCGCAGCAGGGCACGTTGTTCGATAAGCCGGAGCAGGAGGTCCCTCTACCGGAGCCGGAGACGAATGGACAGACGAAGAATGGGCAAAAGGCGAACGGACGGCAGAAGAAGAAGGGCAAGCCCAAGCGTAAAGCGCTGGACGATCTGCTGAAGAAACTGCCCCGCGAAACGATTACTATTGAGCCTGACGGGGATACCGGTGGTATGACGTGCATCGGGGCGGAGAAGACGCTGGTTCTGGAGCGTGTACCCGCCCATATGAAGGTTATTGAGTATGTGCGTCCGAAGTATGTGGACCCTGGGGATGAGGATAAGGGGGTAATCATAGGTGAGTTGCCACCACGGATGGTGAACAAGGGCATGGCGGGTCCGGGGTTGTTGGCAGATGTGGTGGTGGGCAAATATGCGGACCACCTGCCTTCGTACCGTCAGCAGCAGCGGTTTCGTCGGGAAGGCGTGGAGATTGCGAAGTCCACGCTGGGAGGCTGGATATCGCAGTCTGCGTCGCACCTGACCCCGTTGTATGATGCTCTGAAGCAGGAGTTGCTATCCACCGGGTATCTGCAGGCGGATGAGACGAGGATGGAGGTGCAGGATGGAGATAAGAAGGGATCGCTGCATAAAGGCTTTTATTGGGTGTACCATAGTCCAGAGCAGAGACTGTTGGTGATGGAATACCGAAAGACCCGTGCTCGGGCGGGTCCGGTGGAGTTTTTGCACGGGTATGAGGGATTGCTACAGACAGACGGGTATGTAGCTTACGACATCTTTGATGCGGACCCATCCGTAACGCTCTACGCATGCATGGCGCATGCCCGGCGCAAGTTCTTCGACTGCAAGACGTACGAGCCGGATAAGGCCGCGCATGTGTTGAAGGAGATACGCAAGCTCTACCTCATAGAGCGTTGGCTACGCAAAACGGGTGCGAGTGCGGATGTTCGTCAGCAACTGCGACAGGAACGGGCCGGACCTGTACTGGAGGAGCTGAAGCCGTGGCTGGAGGTGAACAATGGTTTACCCAAGAGCCCGTGGGCCAAGGCGACCCAGTATACGCTTGGCCGTTGGCAAAGGCTGACCCGATATCTGGATGAGGGCCGTGTGGAGTTGGACAATAACCTGGTTGACCTAACTTCGCCATCCGGTCAGGGGAAAACGCTGAGTTCCGCCTCCAATTCTCTCGTTTTTCCCTCCTAATAGGGCTATTTCGGCTAAATTCGGCGTTTTTCGACCTTTTTTAGCCGACTTTTTCGGAAAAGGTAATGTAGTGCTATCGCGGTGTGGACGGGAACCTCCCCCCAACCACCCCGGTACCTTACCTCGTACCAATTCCACACTCCGATCATGTTTATCCGAAACCGACCCTACAAACGTAAAGACGGTAAGAAATGCAACAGCTTTGCCCTCATCGAATCCTATCGCAAAGACGGTACCTCCAAACACCGCACCCTCCTTAATCTCGGCCCGAACTTCAACATCCCCCGCAGTCTGTGGGGGGAACTGACCCATTGCGTTACTGCCCGACTCAAAGGGAAAGCCAGCCTCCCTTTCCAGAATGATGAAGCCTTTCTCAATGCGGTCGACGACATCGTTGCACATCTCGAAAGCAAGGGCTACGACATCCATCGCACATCCCATCAGCAACACCTCATTGATCCAGAGAAAACAACCCATCCCGATTCCCGGACCGTCGGCGGAGAACGACTGATCCTTCAGACATTGGAACAGCTCGGACTGGCTGTACTGCTACGTTCGCTCAACTTCTGCGAGAAACACGTCAAGCTCTGCTGTGCGCTGATCGTCGGACGTATGCTCCACCCGGGCAGTGAACGAGAAACGCATAAATGGCTGTGTAAAACCTCCAGTGTTCTGCAGCTTCTGGATTTGGAACCCCCGAGTCTCAACACCCTCTATCGTTGCACCGATCTGATCCATAAGCATATGGATGAGATCCTGGAGAAACTCTTTGGCATTACCAAAGCGGTATTGCAGTTTGAAGAAACGATCGTCTTTTATGATTTAACCAATACCTATTACCACGGCAAGAAGAAAGGGAAGTTGTTGTCGCATGGGCGCAGCAAGGAAAAGCGCAGTGATTGTCCGTTGGTTACGCTGGCGCTCACCCTGGATGGTTCGGGGTTCCCCCGCAATGTGCAGATCCTGCCGGGCAATGCAGGGGAACCGGCAACGCTCAAAGAGGCGATTGAGAAACTAAACGGCGCTACGCCCACAGTGATTATGGACTCCGGCATTGCGACGGAGAAGAATCTGCAGTACCTGAAAGAACAGGGACTGAACTGGATCACCGTGGAGCGTTCCAAAGCCCCTCCAGTCCCCGAAAACAAGCCGGATCAACAGTTTACGACCGCCGGGGGAGTCAAGATCAAAGCCTGGAAGGTCACCAAAAAGGAAAAAGATGGCGAAGATGGCGAAGATGGCGAAGACGAAAAAGACGTTGAAGATAATGCGGAACTACGCGTGTTTGTGCACAGTGAGGCCAAGCAGGCGAAGGAGGATCAGATCCTTGAAACCCAATGCAAGAAGTTTGTGAAGGCGCTCACTACACTACATGAGGGACTCTCGAAACCCGGGTACTTGAAGAACTATGAAAAGGTCACGATAAAGGTTGGTCGTCTGAAGGAAAAGTACAAGAAGGTCTCACACCTGTATGAGGTAGAGGTCAGCAAAAAGGAGGGCACCAAGCATGCAGAATCCGTTACGGTGACCCGGCGTGCGTCGCATGCGCGTCGCACCCAGGCCAGCGGAGGGTATGTGCTTCGGACCAGTCATACCGGATGGTCGGTGGAAACGGTTGCACGAACCTACTGGCGACTTACAGAGATTGAGCGCACATTCAGAGTCATGAAATCGGACCTCGGTCTACGGCCCATCTACCACAGCAGAGATGACCGCATTGAAGGACATCTGTTCATCACGGTACTGGCTTATCATGCTGCCCATCTGGTTCGCACCAGACTCAAGGAACACGGGATTCATGATAGTTGGGCGACGATCCGAGACAGGTTGAACAGGATTCGTCGGATTACGACCAAGATGGTTAAGAACCAATATCGGTACCTGATCACGGAGGTGGATCAGGATCTGCCTCCGAGTATGGTACAGTTCTTTGCGGTACTGGGATACGTGTATGATCCGGATGCGACCCGCACCGTGACCGAGCATGTGGAGGAAGCGAGTGCACCGGTGAGCCAGAAGCCTCCAGACTCATGACGTATGGTCCCTTCACAACGGTTGAGATAGCGTACTCCAGATGGAGCCACCAGAGCTACGTCCGATGGAAACGATCCGAGATAGATCGCAGCGAAACAGGCGGCAAAACACCAGGTAATCAGGGATTCAAACCACCCTAAACCAACTTCAACCGATCCGGTAAATCTCACCATCCATTGCTCCTGAAAAAAACGGTCCAAATATGGCCACGGGAGAATTCCGTAGGTTAGTAGCACTACGAAATGGCGAAGTTAGGTTGAGAATGCGATACGGCCACTGGCTATCGGTAGGAAGAACTACATGTTCGCAGGATCCCATGATGCATCCCAGCGGGGTGCCGTGGTCTATTCGCTCCTTGGAACCTGCAAATTCCACGACGTCAACCCAATGGAATGGCTCATGGAAGGTATCCGTCCGGTGAAGTACATTATAACCGAGGGTATTTACTCTCTCAATTAGAGTAAGTTAGAGCGCGGTTCGAAGGTTTATAGGCTAGCGTCGGTTGGGTGTGCAGGAGTCAAGTATCTGACAGCGTATTCGCAGACCCGTACACGGATCTATCGGATGACCCGGGCGCGCCTGTTTAGGGGCTCCTATGCCGCTTTCTTGACGGTAGCTTGCTGCAAGTCCCGACTAGCTTTCCAATGATGGGGCAAGAGTTCAGCCATGCGGTCGGCAGGATGTGTCGGAAGACGGCGTAGTACGTCGGTAAGCCATTCAATCGGGTTTGTCGATTGCAACTTGCATGTGGCAAAAAGAGCGTACAGTACTGCGGACCGCTGCGCTGCCGCATGCGATCCCGCAAACAGATGGTTTTTTCGACCAAGTGCAATCGCTCGCATCTGGTTCTCGACCAGATTGTTATCAATCTCAACCTTACCGTCTTCCAGGTAACAAGCCAGCTTCTCCCACCTGTTGAGCATGTACCCCACGGCTTCATCCCATCCCGCACTCGGCCGGTGCTCACGACTCTCCTCAAGCCATGGCTTCAACTTCTCCAGTACCGGTCGTGCCTCCTCCTGTCGTACCTCTACACGCCGAGCCGGACCAGCTCCCTCCTTACGCAACCCACGCTCTATCGCATACAACTGCCGGATTTCCTCCATTACATGGCGCACCTTCTTGGGCTCCTTTTTCCTGCAGTCATAAAACTTGCGACGCGCATGCGCTATACATCCAAACAGCGTTATCCCGCCCCGCGTACCAAACGCATCGTACACCACATACCCGTCGGTTTGCATCGCCCCTCTATATCCGCGCAAGAATTCCCACGGTCCAGCGCGCGCACGGCTCGGGCTGTAATCCATCATCACCACCTTCGCCCGCAGTGCCAGGTATACCCAAAGATAGCCGTGATGCGTCTTTCCTCCCTTTCTTCTCCTTTCCTTTCTTCTTCGGCTATTGCACCGGGAACGTTGTCTCATCCACCTGCAGATACCCGCTACGAAGCACCTCCTTACGCAACGCATCTCCTAACGGACCCAGATACGTCGCTACCTTCGCAATCCAATCCCCCATTGTAGCAGCCGATAGCTTCACGCCATGGCGCTGAAACTTCTTCCGCAGCCGGTATAGCGGCATATGATCCACATATTTGGCTACCGCCAAATACGCCAACAACCCCGGACCCGCCTTCCCCTTCGGTATGACACGCTTCGGCAACGGCGTTATGACCACCCCCTTGCGAGGCTCCTTGCAGACAACGTACTTCGGCCGCACAATCCGTACTACCCTCGTGAAGCTCGGCACATATTCCAGGTACTCCGTTACTTCCTCGCCGATGTACTTCATACCCGCGGTGCTGCCCTCCGGCTCAAGGCGGATCACCTCTCTGGGCAGATGGTCCGGAATCGGCCCGCGCACCGGCTTGTTCTTCCCACGCCGCTTGCGCTTTACCAGGACGTACTCCTCCTCCTCGGGCTCAACAGCTACTGGTTCCTCTCCAAACAACCGGCCTTGCTGCGCATTGTCTGCCGGTGTGTAACGCTCACTCTTTTTGCCAGGGAGTAGGCGATACGCTTGTTCCAACCTATCTTCCAGACGGCTAATCTTCGCAGCCTGATCCGCGTTGTTCTTGGATAGACGATCGGCTTTTTTCTCCTAGCGACGGACCTGTTTTCGCAGATCCTTGTTCTCAGCCTCTTGGTTTCTTAGCCTCTGAAAAAGGACTTCACCGGCAGGAGAAGAGGGGGAGAAAGATGCCTTGGGCCGCATAATTCATGTACATGTGCGCCCTCCACAGTGTTCCGATTCTTCTACCCCAAAACCCATGTTTTTCCCCAACAGCGCTGATTGCTGACTGCATTCAGGCGCTTGGACGATAAGCTGCACACCACTCCGAAATTCCCATATCGGCACACCAAACCCGGCGTATAATCACCTTGCACTAAGCTCTACAAGCGGACTACGCAGACCAATGCTAAGCCCGCTTTACCATGTACTTCACCGTACGGATACCGCCACCGTGCATGAGTTGGTATGTGTGACCTGGTCGGGAAGAATCTTGACCGATTCTACCCGGGGGTTTGGCATAGATGTTAAACCCTTGATCCAGGAGTCGCTTCGCAATGTTGTCCACGGCATTATGGAAGTCCTGGTTTTTGTTCTCAAAGGCTAGGGCGGGTTGTCCTTTGAGACGTGCGACCACCGTTCGGATCAGTTCAGGCCAATCGGGTTTGGGGATTGGAAACTCCTGTCCGAGATTGAGGAGGGTTTTGTGTCGGCTGACTCCTTTGATCCGTCGGGATTGAAGCAGGAGGGCGCTGCGGGATTGTTCGCCGTTTTTGCGTGTGTACCGGTTGGCTCGGATAAACATAATGGGGATAGGCAATGATGTAGGAGGGATACGAGGCGATTTTCCGGGGGTTCCACCTCCCTACAATAATCACTACAACGGTAATTTGCCAAAAACCGGAGGCAAATTGGGTCAAAAAGGCGGAAAACAGCCAAAAACCAGCCATAGATTGGCCGATTTGGATGGAAAGAAGGCTAGACTGACTCTGAAATCAGTAATTTTTCAGAGCGAAATGTGAACTTGGGAAGAGACTCTTAGGTTAGGCCCAAATAGGCGACGACATCAATATTGTGAATATTGCAGGTCAACCCTTCGACTCCTATTTTCGGGGCTGCGTGCCGAGCAGGATGTGGATGCCTGGAAGTTGGCAGTGTTGGTGTTGGTTTTGCTAAGCTGCAGGTACCGAAACAGCACTATTAGACCCGAACAGGGTACGACATGAATATTGCAGGTGCAGCGTTGGATCCGAACGCAATCGCTCCACAACGCTCTGGTTGTATCCATGTTGAACACCATCTTTGCCAAGAACGCCCGGGTATACCCCCGGAGCACTGAGCAGAAAGCGCTCAACTCGCATCATCTCCAGTACCGAGAGCGGCTTCTTATGGCGCCTTTCCAAGGGGCCAACCGTTTTCTCCACCCAGGGAAAAAG
This sequence comes from Rhodothermales bacterium, assembly GCA_963663495.1. Taxonomy (GTDB): domain Bacteria; phylum Bacteroidota; class Rhodothermia; order Rhodothermales; family Bin80. The sequence continues at coordinate 4,693,533 of OY760427.1, read as the reverse complement.
CTCCCGTTGGCAGCTGATCCAAAAACTGCGTAACTTAGAATTGGTGGGCGTGAGAACCTTCGTTTTTTGCGAGTTTAGTTTCTCCTCCAAGGATACCTGACACGGAGGTTCCAAGCCCTCAATTGTGCTTGCTAGCACACATTCCCATGGCCTGGAGAATCCTCCATCTGCACCCGCCGAGCAGTCAAATCTACCTGACCGGCCAGCTATCTTAGGAAATCGCATCTTCAGACAAACACACCCCGATTCGAGGGTTTTGCAAAAGGCTCTAAGGAATGATAAACGAAGCTGCGTTTGATTGTTGGACCACGCATGTTGTATTGAGATGTGTGGTGATCCTATTGGGTCTGCTGAATGCTCTCGGAATAATTCAGTCCGTGCAGGGCCAGAATGCGGCGGAATCGCGATTTGCTGCTCCGGCTACTGAGATTGAGATAAGCACCGGAGCTGAACCGGAAGAAGTAGCTCCACGCTCACTGTCGTTCGAGATGGCAAGCACGGAAGCTGCTCCGCAGATCCCCAGGTGCATATACCACCCAAGCAGTAGAATTTGGTCACATCTTAGCGAGGGAGATTCCTGTACCATCAGTTACTACTGCTTAAAGCGCACTTTTCCCGGGCCGTATGCATATATCCATCACGTTGACTATACAGCCGAGCGAGGGAAAGATGTGCTGATAACTGGGCCAGATAGTGTCCGTGTTCAGGAAGGAGGTGGACGGACTGAGCGTTTTACAGATAAATACGAAGCCATCCCGGACGGTATACCCGAAGGAGATGAGGAAATGTTGTGCTACTGCAGCGATTACCGAGACGGACCGGGAGCGAATGAGTATGGCTTTCCTTTTCTGATTAAGGATGGTGATAAGTGGACTGTAAGCGATGTGACTGCCAATGAGAGTCATGGAAATATGACATTCCTGTTGGAGTTCCCGCAACCGGTAGCGCGAGACTTGACTGTTAAATACTCCACGAAGAATGGTACTGCAATAGCTGGAACGGATTACACGCGTACCAAGGGATTGGTCACCGTCAGGAAGGGCCAGACAAGTGCTTACATCGGGGTGCCATTGGTTAAGGATCAGATTCCGGAAGGCACTGAAACGTTTGAACTGCTTACAGTCTCGGATCAGTTTTCTGGCATCCCGGAGCAAAAGGCCACGGGCACTATTGTTGAAGGATCTCATTTCGTAATTGAGCCTTCTCCGCTGTCTGTAGACGAAGGAGGGCAGAACACGTACACCATAGCCTTGAGCGAGCAACCCGGCGGTGATGTTATGGTGGCTATAACGGGGTATACCGGGACGGACTTGGCACTTGACAAGACGAGTCTGACGTTCACGCCAGCGAATTGGGATCAAGGGCAAACGGTAACTGTGACGGCAGGAGAAGATGCCGACGCGATAGACGACAGGGAGACGCTCATGCACACGGCAACCGCACCAGGAGGAGGTTTTGACGGGGTAGCGGAAAGTCTATGGGTGGCGATAACAGATAAGTATGCGCTAAGGCTCATAGTTAAACCCAACCATCTGGATCTGGTGGAAGGGGGTTCTGGACAAGCCTTTGAGGTAAAGCTGGGCTCGTCACCACCAGTGGGGAAAGACGCGACAGTAGCGGTGAATGTTGGACTGCAGCTGAATGGAAAAGTGTCGCTGTCCGAGCCACATTTGACGTTCACATCTACAGACTGGAGCACTGATCAATCGGTAACGGTGACAGCGGAGAGCGATGCGGATGCAGCAGACGAAGCAGGGACACTGGAACTGTTGGCAAGTGGAGGCGGGTATGATGGTCAGAACGGTAGTGTATCTGTTGCCGTTGATGACGATGAGAGTGCGGGATTGGTAGTGGCTCCCAGATTACTATACTTGGAGGAAGGAGATTCGGGCAAGGTCGTCAAAGTGAAACTCGCCACGCCTCCTGCACGGGGACATGTCAGGGTGGATATGAATATTCATGTTCGAAGTGGGATGGTTGCGAAAGTGTCATTGTCCAAGTCTAGCTTGACGTTCACATCTTCAGACTGGAGCGTAGACCAACAGGTAGAGGTGAAGGCGAAGGACGATGGGGATGCAGAGGACGAAGACGGATATATATTATTGCAGTCATTTGGACACGAATATAATGGTAGCTTTAGTCGTGTATCGGTCACCGTTGATGACGATGACACAGCGCAATTGGTAGTGACTCCGACAACGTTAAGCTTGGTGGAAGGGGGTTCGGGAAAGGGGTTTACGGTCAGATTGGGTTCGGCTCCTGTGGGGAATGACGTGACGGTGGCGGTGAGCATTCCACCAGAACTGGCCGGAAAGGTATCGTTGACCGTGCCACACTTGACCTTCACATCTTCCAATTGGAGCACTGATCAATCGGTAACACTAACGGCTGAGAACGATGGGGATGCGGACAACGAAGCAGGGACATTGGATCTGTCGGCAAGCGGAGGCGGGTATAATGGCCAGACGGGTGATGTATCGGTCACCGTTGATGACGATGACACAGCGCAATTGGTAGTGACTCCGACAACGTTAAGCTTGGTGGAAGGGGGTTCGGGAAAGGGGTTTACGGTCAGATTGGGTTCGGCTCCTGTGGGGAATGACGTGACGGTGGCGGTGAGCATTCCACCAGAACTGGCCGGAAAGGTATCGTTAACCGTGCCACACTTGACCTTCACATCTTCCAATTGGAGCACTGATCAATCGGTAACAGTAACGGCTGAGAACGATGGGGATGCGGACAACGAAGCAGGGACATTGGATCTGTCGGCAAGCGGAGGCGGGTATAATGGCCAGACGGGTGATGTATCGGTCACCGTTGATGACGATGACACAGTGCAATTGGTAGTGGCTCCGTTGACGGTGAGCTTGGTGGAAGGGGGTTCCGGAAAGGGGTTTACGGTCAGATTGGGTTCGGCTCCTGTGGGGAATGACGTGACGGTGGCGGTGAGCATTCCACCAGAACTGGCCGGAAAGGTATCGTTGACCGTGCCACACTTGATCTTCACATCTTCCAATTGGAGCACCGATCAATCTGTAACCGTGATGGCAGACGACGATGGGGATGCAGACGACGAAGCAGGAACATTGGATCTGTCGGCAAACGGAGGCGGGTATAATGGCCAGACGGGTGATGTATCGGTCACCGTTGATGACGATGACACAGTGCAATTGGTAGTGGCTCCGTTGACGGTGAGCTTGGTGGAAGGGGGTTCCGGAAAGGATTTTATTGTAAAGCTGGGCTCATCTCCTCCAGTGGGGGAAGATGTGAAGGTGGCGGTGAGTGTTTCATCGGAGCTGGATGGAGAGGTGTCGTTGTCCGTGCCACACTTGATCTTCGCATCTTCCAATTGGAGCACCGATCAATCAGTAACCGTAATGGCCCAAGACGATAGGGATGCAGGCGACGAAGCCGGGACTTTAGGACTTGCGGCAAGTGGAGGCGGGTATGATGGCATAAATGGGAGAGTGTCGGTGGATGTAACAGACGACGACACACCGGGCTTGGTGTTGAGCAAGGCAAGCCTGACGATTCAAGAGGGGAGTTCGCGTGATTACACGGTGAGGCTTGTCGCGCAGCCGACGGAAGCAGTAACGGTTTCTATCACGGGTACGGGCGTAACTATCAGTCCCGTGAGCCTGACCTTTACGGGCGCAACTTGGGATACAGAACAGACGGTGATGGTGATGGCGCCCCACGATGACGATGCGTCCGACGAGCGGATGGTACTAACCCACGCGGCTTCTGGTGGGGACTACAGATCGGTTAGCAAGGATTTGCCTGTGATGGTGACAGACGACGATACGCCGGGGTTACGTATTGCGCCGATGGCCTTAACCGTGCCTGAAGGGGTGTCGGGCATGTATCGCGTAGCACTGGAGACAGAGCCGACCGGTACGGTTACGGTGACTATTGAAAGCGACAATAGCGACGTAACGATGGTCGCTACTCTGCTGACATTCACTTCTGGTGATTGGGATATGGAACAGACGGTAACGGTGCGTGCGGTGGAAGACGCTGACACGGACGACGACAGTGCCACGCTCACGCACACTGCATCGGGAGGGGACTATGATTCCGTGAGAGGGCCTGCTGTCACGGTGACGGTGAAGGACGATGATCCGGTGGCAGGGTTGGTGGTATCGCCCACTTACCTTTCGGTGACAGAGGGGGCGGAAGAGCATTTTACGGTACAGTTACTCGCGGAGCCCACGCAGGCGGTGGATGTTCGGATCACGGGCGATGCGGGAACAGGATTAAGGGTAGGCCGGACGATGCTGCGGTTTATATCGGAGGACTGGAGCACGCCTGTTACGGTGACAGTCCATGCGGAAGAGGACGACGATGTGATGGACGCAAGTGTACAGCTTACCCTTACAGCATCCGGGGGTGTGTATACCGGCGAGACAGAAAAGGTTGTCGTTGCCGTACAGGACAACGACGTAGCAGAGATTGTGCTATCCGCTACAGAGCTTGAGATTGTTGAATTGGACGCAGAGTCTTATACAGTGCGGCTAGTGGCGCAGCCATCGGGCACGGTAATCGTGACAATCGCGAGTGATAATCCCGAGGTTACGGTCAGTGATGCGTCGCTGACGTTCACGGCCGATGATTGGTATACCCCGCAGGCGGTAACGGTGCTGGCGCATGAGGACGACGATCAGGACAATGACGATGCTACGCTTGTGCACCGGGCGTCGGGCTCAGATTACGATGGTGTGGAGGAGGAATTAACGGTGATGGTGCTGGACGACGACGAGGCGGGGCTGGTAGTAAGGCCGCAGGCATTGTCGCTGGACGAGGGAGCAGCAGGCAAGACCTTTACGGTATCGCTTGCGACTCCACCTTCGGGCCAGGTCACCGTAACCCTCAGTCAAGAGTTCGCCCTGGATGGCAAGGTATCGGTCGTTCCTCTTGGCTTGACTTTCACGCCTGCGGACTGGGATACGGACCAGACGGTCATGGTGACAGCACTGGACGATGCGGATGGTAGTGACGAAGCTGGATTGGTACAGTTGTCGGCGAGCGGTGGTGGCTACGGAGGAAAGTCAGGAGCTGTAAAGGTGAAGGTTACAGATGCTGATGCACCACACAGCATTGATATAGAACCTTCGTCGGTCCAGGTGTCTGAAGGTGCAGGGCCGGCGCGATTCAAGGTGAGGCTTAACAGGCAGAGTGAAACGGCAGTCGCGGTGCGTTACACAACGCACGATGAGTCGGCCCATGCCGGGCTTGACTATCTGGTGCCGGTAACAAACATGCTCACCTTTGAGACAGGCGGTAACCTGGATAAGTGGATAGATGTACCGATTATTGATGACGCATTGCACGAGGAAGAGGAGACTTTTACGCTGGAACTGACGGACGCGCAGGGAGCGGAGCTGGGTAACGCGACGGGCCGTGCCACGATCACGGACAACGATGCTGCGCCGACCGTCAGTATTGTGCCTGCGGTATATGTGCGGGAAAGGGGTATAGCAAATGTCTACGTCAGTCTAAGTAACGCCAGCGCGACTCCTATCAGGGTCTTGTACAGTACAAGTGATGTGACGGCGACAGCGGGAGAGGACTACGAGGCGGTGAGCGCCGGGTCGGTGACGATTGAGCATGGTGAGATGGGAGCGGTAATACAAGTTCCAACCGAAGACGACGCACTGCACGAGGGCAGGGAGGCGTTTCTGGTGCAACTTGATGGCGGCGGCCAGACCACAGTGACGATACTGGACGATGATCGTTTGCCGGGCCTATCCATAGGCGATGTGACGGTATCAGAGGATGGAGGGAGTGCGCAGCTTGCAGTGTCGCTAAATGGTATGAGCGCGGTACGTGTAGGGGTTGCATATGCCACGCAGGACGGTACGGCAAAAGCGGGGGCGGACTACACACGCGCGATGGGCACGCTGGTGTTTGCTCCGAGGGAGACGATGAGGCATATATGGGTACCAGTGGCGCGTGATGATGTGGTGGAGGAAGACGAGGTATTAGTAGTAAGGCTGAGCGCTCCGGAGCATGCCATGCTGTTGGATGCGGAGGGGGATGTGACGATAAAGGATGATCCTATAGAGGTCAGCATCTATGACGGTACAGGGGCAGAGAGTTCGGATGAGCTGACGATGGCGGTGCGGCTGAATTATGGTAGTACCAAGGTGGTATCGGTGCAGTTTGCGGTGACAGGAGGCACGGCAACATCGGATGTGGACTACGAGGCGACGGAGGGGCTGGTGGTATTTGAGACCGGAAGTACGGAGGCGCAAGTAAGGATACCTTTGATAGATGACGACTTGCAGGAAGGAAACGAAACGATAGAGGTGACGCTGTTAAGTCCGACCAATGCGCAAATCGGGCAGGCGATGGCAACGGGCACAATCGTGGATGATGAGACAGCGCTGGGTGTGCAGGTGCGAGCCATTGCGGTGTCGCAGAGCGAGGCGGTGTTTGCGGTGAGTCTACTGGCACCCGTGGCAGATCGGCTGACGGGCCGTTACCGTACGGTAGACGGCACGGCATGGGCGGGAGAGGACTACGAGCGCATGGAGGGGGTACTGGAGTTTGGGCCTGGGGAGACAAGAAAAGAGGTACGCGTGCCCTTACTGCGCGCGCAAGGTACCGGGGAGGCGTTTGCGCTGATGGTGGAGTTAGGGGATGAGACAGTCCGCGAGGATGTGGTGTTGGGATCGAAGGATACGGGAAACCGTGCGCGATTAGGCCGGAGTGTGGCGGTGCATATAGTGGAGGCGGTATCGGAGCGTATGGAGGGATCATTGGTGGGTTGTATGCCGAGGCCGTTTCCCGGTCAGCGGGTACGGGTGTCGCATCTTTTGTCGGGCTGTGGTATGCAGGCAGGCGGAGAGCGGCTGAGTGTATGGGGTCGTGGTGCGTACAGCAGGTTGCAGAGCGGCGGGATATCGGGAGCGGATGTGGTGACGGCTTCATTGGGGGCGGACTACAGTGCGGGAGGTCGCTGGCTGATGGGGATGGTGGTATCGCGCAGTGAGGCGTTGGAGGAGGAGGGAACGCTACTGCAGATGACGGGCTGGTATCCGTATGTGCGCTACGGGGGAATGCGGCATAGTGTGTGGGGGTTGGCAGGAGCAGGACAGGGAGTAGTGGAGGAAGCAGCGGACACGGGAATGCGCATGATGGTAGCGGGAGTGGGCGGCACGCTGGTACGCCGGGCGGGTGCGCGGCTGGGGTACGAGGCGGACGGGTTCTGGCTGGGGATGGATGGCGGGATAGGGGTGAGCCGTGTTCGCGCCGGCTTGGAGGGCTCAGTGATGTTGCGGGACATCTTGGAGCCGTATGTGGAGGCGGCGATCTTGCACAGTGGCGGGGATGCGGAGAGAGGAATGGGAATGGAGGCAGGAGGAGGGTTACGGGTGCGGATGGGGATGTTGCATGCGGAGGTAATGTCAAGGCGTTTGGTGTTACATCAGGAGGATGGCTACGGGGAGTGGGGATATTCGGGCACGGTCCGCTATGGAGGACTGGAGGGATTGGGAGCGCAGGTGCGACCGACCTGGGGTCGTACGCATGTGGGGACGCTGTGGCAGTCGGAGCGTCCGTGGGAGGTGTATCCGTCGGATCGTCGGATGGAGTTGGAGGTGGGATACGGCTCGCGTGTTTACAGGCGCAGTGTGCTGCGGCCACATGTGGGCATGGGACTGCGCGACAGGGGCCGGGACTACCGCATAGGAACGGGAGTACAGGGGCGCAAGGGGTTAGGCTTCAGCGTGAGCGGTTTGGCGATGGAGCACATGGCACCATACCGACCGGTGAGCTACGGCGTGACTGCGAGTGGCTACATGCGCTGGTGAGTACTGGGCGTGTGCCAAGAAGACAAAAGGAGGTCAAATATGATTTGATGTTCGAGTAGTCATGCTATGTAAAGGATGGAGGTAGGCCCTCCAGAGCCGCTGTACAGGCGGAGGCTCTAAACCGCTGGCTGCTGCGTTGTTTAAGAGACAGGGTGGTGAGCGAGACCGGAAAAGGCAGAGGTATGACTTTGTCAGGTACGAGCCACGGAGTTGAATGCAAATGAACCACTGCTGAAGTGTCGAAAATTGTTAGACGATGTCTAAACCAGCGGGATCTCTGGTCTGCTGGGACAAGCTTGGCGGGAGCCTGTCTATTGGCCAAGTGGCATCCGGCATGCAGGTGGCAAGACCGTGGATTCAGGCCTTTACATGGAACTTGGGAACCTATCGTCCTGCTGTTAAGGGAGACTCGCAAGCGGAGACCCCGTGAGCGATTGAGTACCGATGCGGGGCACAGGGGCGGAGCAGTCCGTAGTAGTGTGGAAGGGCTTGTAATGGGTCTGGAGCGAAGGGGCTGCCCTAAGCGGTGTGGGACATTGGAGCAACCTGAGAGGGGAGGACTTTGATGGGACACATAAGACCGTTTTACGACGGTTGCTTAGGAAGAGCCGTATGAGGCGAGAGTCTCACGTACGGTTCTGTGGGGGCCTGGGGGTGAAATTCCCCCGGGCTACCCGACGGGATGCTAAAGTAAAGAGGATATCCGGGTAAGGCTTGATCATTGGCCACAACAAGCTCCCGACATTATGAAGAAGTCGTTGGCAGCACACGGTATGTTTCTGCAGCGCATGCAAATCGTGCGATGAATTGAGTGTGGTGCGCTAGGCTAAACGCCAAGCACCTTGCTGGATTAGCGGGTGCGTGTAGGTTTGTGTGGAATGCCATCCTCGCAGAGCAGAGCGAGGCGTACAAGAAAGCGAAAGAGGCTGGAGAGAAGCCGCCCTCGATAAGCTTCTTCTCGCTGGGGAAGCAGTTCACGGCGCTGCGCCGCACGGTCGAGTGGCTACCTGAATACTCCTTTGGTGTCGTTAGATAGTGTTTGCCAGAAAAGTATGGTCTTGCGCGCGACTCTTGGCTGAGTGGGGGCTGGAATTCGAATTGGGGATTGGAATGACAAGTCAGCAAGGATTTTTCGACGTTAACGGTGCCGACTTTGTCCGCTCACGCCGGCAATCCTGGGGTTTTGACGTTGATCAGACATGTTCTTGTCGTCCATCAGCGATGCATGAACATACGTTGGCCTCTCGCCCTTGCAGGCTACCTTGATTTTGTGCTGAAGACGCTCGCGCGAGTACCTACGCCGCGCGCTTGCGGGCCTGCTCGCACCGCCTTCGTCGCTCCTCGCTCCGCTTCACTATCTGCCCGATACGGTGCACATTCGCCGCTACCACTACCAGCGCCACCGTCCGTACAAAGCCTTCCTTGCCACGGGTCCGTATCAAACCCAGACCCCGATGATTCAAATTGTTGATCGCCGACTCCACCGTCGGATGCTGTCGACGCCCCTCCACAAACTTCGGATCGGATTCCGTCTCCTTGTCCGCTTTGCTCAACTTACCCCTCTTCGGCATGATCACCGTGTCCAACACCTGCTCCAGCGCTTTGCGGTTCTGTACCGATGAGTACCCCTTATCCATGCTGCACGATGTGATCGCCGGATACCGCTCCTTCGCTTTCTTCATAAACCCCACAATCATATCCGAATCCACCCCTTCGTGCAGTATCTGATGCCACAATATCAACTAGTGCTGATCCTCCAGCACGCATACCGGCAGGCCCAACTCCGCAATCACCCCCGCCTTCCCCTTGTTGTTCCAACGAGTATGCGGCTCATGTATCGAAAATACCTTCTCATCATGCGGAATCACCTCCCCCTTCAACAAACGCCTATCTACTTGATCTATCTGCCTTTGTGCATCTGCCAAGTACCGCAACACCTCCCCATGCTCCACGTCCTTCTCCTCCAACTCACGGACACTCCTCTCCGCACGGGCAATCAGAAAACGACACGTTTTGACATACTTTCCCACCTGCTTATCATCACGCCACTGACGGTGCGTACGCACCCGATTGAAGGCCTGCTTCAATGCATGAATCCAGTACACAGCCTTGCGCCAGCCCTTAAGGCCGTGTTCCTCACATGCGCGATGCAACGTGCGAATCAGACACCGCATCGAATCCCACAACAAACGAACATCCGTAGGTCACTCCACATTCGCTTTGGCCACCGACGAATCAACCCGGCAACGAAGCGGCTCCTCTGACTGCGGTTATACCAATCGGTGACCGCAAGCCACCACCACATCGTTGATCTCCTTCAGGATGTCCTCTGTAAGCAGGCTTACGTTATCAATAACGGTCTGCAGCTTATAGACGGGCTCGTCGTAGTAATCCGTATGCCCCAGCATCTGGCGCACCTCTTTATGACTGGCGGCCAGGTTCCTCAAACGATCAAAGTCGCAGTTGAGGGTCTGCTTCAATACCCCCAACAAAGATGCGCCAAAGCGGCATCCCCGGACGACCACGCTGCAAATCAGTATCTGGAAGCAACTGCTTCTCCAGGATCTCAAAGATCTTCTGCCGAGCCGTTGGGTCGCAATACAGGTGCTGCAGTCCTTTTAGCGCTGCCGGTATATCGTCCCGGTCTTTGGGGTGGAAGGTCATCTCTTCAATGGGGACCTGCCCGAGCTTAAACTGTGTATCCTCTAGAATCCGCATGGTATCATCGCATGCATAATCGGCCCAAAGGGGCCTTATGCCATTGAAAACGTCTGAAACAGAAGGATTTGGCCAAACATTCGTAGAGACACGGTGCCTGAATACCCGGCAATGTACAAGATTCGGTACGTCTCATATCCATCTTCAACCCTAACATTTACAGAAGGATAGAACGCGTATTCACCGGCCTTGTTACGCAATTTTCCAACCCTCATATCTTTTTCTGTCAGACACTAGTTTAGATACACATTGAAATATCAAGCGGATGCATGGAAGGCATTCTTCAAGGAGGGTAAGAGAAGACCGAGATTCCATTCCAGACGTGGTAGTACGCCTTCGTTCACGATCCCGGATAACGTAAGGGTTCGGGATGGCAAGCTGTATATCCCGAAAGTGGGATATACGGCGCTCCGCAGGCGGGGAGGCAACCCGTACCCTGATGGTATACCCGTCAAAGCCACGGTAAAGAAGAACGCCGGCAAAGGGTATGCTGTCATCTGCTACAAGATGGAGGCACCTGTAATAGAGGATACCGGCGGTGCTGTAGGCATTGACCGTAATTGCGGGCAGGTCGCTATGGTCTCCACAGAGGGCGATACAAGCATTATCAGACAACCGGATACGAAGCGTCTTGATGCCAAGTTGAAGCGGCATCAGCGAAGACTGGCGAGACAGAAGAAAGGCTCCAACCGTCGTAACAGGCGGAAGCATAGAATCGCCCGCATACAGCGCAAGCATGCTACCATCCTCAAGAATGCGAACCACCAGGTAAGTCGCAGTATTGCCAATTGCTCCTCGACGGTGATACTGGAGGACCTAAAGATCAAAGCGATGACACGTTCGAGCCTTTTGCAAAACCCTTGAATCGGGGTGTTTTTGTCTGAAGATGCGATTCCCTAAGATAGGGGGCTGGTCAGGTAGATTTGACTGCTCGGCGGGTGCAGATGGAGGATTCTACAGGCCATGAAAATGTGTGCTAGCAAGCACACTTGAGGGACTGGAACCTCCGTGTCAGGTATCTCTGGAGGAGAAACTAAACTCGAAAAAACGAAGGTTCTCATGTCTCCCAACTCTAAGTTAAGCGGTTTCTGGATCAACTGCCAACGGGAGCTTTTCCCCTGGGTGGAGGAAACGATTGGCCCCTTGGAGGGGCGCCATAAGAAGCTGCTCTCGGTACTGGAGATGGTGCGAGTTGAGTACTTTCTGCCCAGTGCTCAGGACGGTATACCAGGGCGTCCGTTAAAGAGCCGTGCTGCCCTCGCGCGGGCGCTCCTGGCGAAGATGGTGTTCAATATGGATACGACCAGAGCGTTGGTGGAGCGGTTGCGTTCGGAACCGACGCTGCGGCGTTTGGGTGGTTGGCATCGGTTAGAGGATGTGCCGAGTGAGGCGACCTTTTCACGTGCGTTCAGGGAATTTTCAGAGGCGGATTTGCCGACGCGTGTACATGAGGCCCTGATAAAGGAGGGATATTCGGAGCAGTTGGTGGGGCACCTATCGCGTGATTCGACCGCGATAGTGGCGCAAGAGGACCCGGTACCCCAGAAAAAGGCGTCCAGAAGAGTGCAAATCATCGCATCCTACCAAGGATGAAAAGCCTCCGAAGGAGTTGCCGCGGCTGGTGCGCCAGCGTACCATGGGGACAGAGGAGATGTTGGAGGAGTTACCGAAGCGATGTACGGTAGGCGTTAAGCGCAATGCGAAGGGACATACGCAGAAATGGACGGGGTACAAGTTGCACATGGATGTGGCCGACGGAGGCGTACCGATCAGCGGTTTTGTTTCCTCTGCATCATTGCATGATAGCCAGGCGGCGATTCCGTTGGCTACGATATCTCAACTGCGGGTACGCAATTTGTATGATCTGATGGACAGTGCATACGACGCGAAGCAGATTCACGAGCACAGTAAAGGCTTGGGGCACGTGCGGATTATCGACCATAATCCGCGACGCAATGGTAAGGTGGCGCTTATCCGCGAGAAAACGGCCCAGCGAGCAGCCGGATTGGTGCTGCCTGAGGACGTTCGTTACAGGGAGCACTCAACAGTTGAGCGAGCCTTCGGGCGGCTCAAGGATGAGTTTGGTGGTCGTAACGTCCGCGTGCGTGGGCACAAGAAGGTGACATGCCACTTGATGTTCGGTGTGCTGGTACTGACGGTAGATCAGCTGTTGCGTATGGTGCAATAGAGACAGGAATCCAGACGTAAATTGCGCTAATCGGGTTTTATGCGAAGCAGGAGCCAGGTATAGGTGTGCCCGCAAAGCACGGATTCTGCCCCGAATTCATCCCCCCGGGAAGCCTTCATCGCCTATGGACTGCCTAAACATCTGGATCCAAAGGCAACACATGCCAATGCTCCCGGCGAAATGTCGAAAAACCCGAAAATTTGGGCATTTTGGTCGCCACCACCGCCGAATACACCGGGGTTTTGCAAAAGGCTCGTTCAGCTAAGGGGACGATGGAGAGCTTTGGCACAAACGTCAAACAGAAGACTGGCCTCAACCGTGGGATACTGCGAACAGGTTGGGGCCAGCTGGATCAGATGCTGGGCTATAAGTGCCGCAAGGTGATAAAGGTTACCGCTGCCTATACCAGTCAACGGTGTTCTGTGTGTGGGCACACAGAAGCGAGTAACCGTAAGACACGGAGCAAATTCACGTGTATGTTCTGTGGACATGCGGATCATGCAGACCTGAATGCGGCTGCAAACATACTGGCCTCCGGGATTGGGACTTCTGCACGGCGAGGGGCGTTCGGGTTACCGACCCCTATGACCCGTGAAATTGATACTAGTGCCTCACTGTGTACAGTTGGTCACTCACGTATATAATTCCCTAAAATTATTTCATAACGTCAGGGAGCGACGCCAAGATCACCGACACAGGAGGCAATTTGACCAGATTGCCTGCAGGCTCAACACCGATTTGTTCTAAAGCTTCGTCCTTATGCTTAATACGTTTGACCAACGGATGGACTATCAATACTCTCAATGTAGCCTATAACTCTGTTGACTTTCCCATTCAAATCGTAAATATGGTTTTGGAGTGTACGAACATCGCTGCGCAGGTCCTTTACATCAGATCGAATTGTTTCTGTAGAAGCAGTTTGGCTGCGTATTATCGGCAAGAATATTGCCACGATGCCTCCCAAGATGGCCACAACGGAGGCTATCGCTGTCCACAATATTGCTGCCATGGGTTTTCACGGTTGGTTGTAGTTCAGTGAGATAATTAAATGGATGATGCCATTGTGCAACTGCTGAGGCGCAGTACCTACACCAGCATGGGCCTGTTCCTTCGCATTCGATGCCGTCACATGGCTAGAAGCTCAACGTAAGTCGGGATGCCGCTGAGTGGAACAGGTGCATCGCAGTCCTCACCGTGTACGGTACCGCACCCGCCAGGGTGACCAATGATGCAAGCATCAAGCAAATCCCTTGCAGCACCATAGCGAACCTCCCCAATAATGATCCTATCAGGCGTTACACGGAGGCTGTACTTGAGCAACAATCACGTTGTGCCGTTCCCGCACGATGCCGCTTAAATCTTAAAGCCTACGCAGCAGACCGTGCGGGCTTCAGTTAGGCTACAGCTTACTGCTACCGTAAAGCGCGGAAACGTAGTGATGACGATCAAAAATGCGCAGGTCATCCACCTGCTCACCCACACCTATATATTTAACGGGCACATCGAAATCATTCGAAATTCCTATGGCAATGCCACCTGATGCGGTGCCGTCTAACTTGGTTATCACAAGCCCCGTAACGTTGACACTCCGGGTAAATTCTTCAGCCTGACGCATGGCATTTTGTCCTATCGTAGCATCTAGGACCAGCAGTACTTCATGTGGTGCATCGGGCATCAATCGGGAAAGAATGCGTTTCATCTTGGCAAGCTCGTCCATCAGCCCGGACTTGGTGTGCAGGCGCCCGGCAGTATCCAGGATTACAACATCTACATTGCGTCCAATTGCTGACTGCAGGGTGTCATAGGCCACGGCTGCGGGGTCTGCCCCATGCCTCTGCTTAACTATCGCAACGCCTGCTCTGTTTGCCCATACCTCCAGTTGTTCAATCGCAGCCGCACGAAAGGTGTCAGCGGCTCCAAGGAGTACGTTTCGTCCAGCATGGCGATAATGGCTGGCAAGTTTGCCGATGGTCGTGGTCTTGCCGACGCCGTTGACGCCTACAACCATGATTACGTAAGGGCGGGCCGGAAGCTGCGCGTCAAAGGCTGCCGGCATGGCATCGTCCGACTCTCGGAGTAGGAGTGCGATTTCGTCGCAGATCAGGTCCTGCAGTTCACGTGCCGTCACGAAAGCATCGCGCGCCACCCTTTTTTGTACCCGCTCCACGATGGCAAGCGTGGTCCTGATGCCCACATCACTTGTGATCAGCAGCTCTTCCAGATCGTCCAGCACGGACTCGTCTACGCGCCTCTTGCCGCGCACCATCCGGTCCAGCTTGCCAAGAAAGCTGGACCGAGACTTGATTAGGCGTTCCTTGAGGCTTTTACGCTTGGGACGGTCGGTTCGGGCCATGATGATCTGGTCTGACAGTTGTGTTGTCCCGATTCGTTGACGTAGGCAACTCCCGGTACGAGCGAGGATGCCTCCCGGGCTTCAAGTGTGCGGGTTTACGTCTGCGGATAAGGGAGAGGAAGCGCGCGATGTACAAGGAGAAGGAATACGACATCAGAACTACGGTACTCCAGATGCAGACATTCATTATCGGAGCGTCTGCGCTCAGGAGGCCTGCTAGAATTGTTATTGCCATTGCCGTTACAGCCACCTTTCCGGACCGGATGCTCATCTGAACCTCGGCGATCTTGCGTGTCAGAACGACGCTGCCGATTACAATGAGGAGGTCGCGTGCCACGACCACGAGCGCAAACCACAGCGGCAGCCTGCCGCTAAGTACGAGTGCGAGGCTGATGACAAGGATTGCCACCTTATCACACAGCGGATCAAGGACTTTACCCCAGTTTGACACGGACTTGGACCACCGGGCGATTTTTCCGTCCAGCCAGTCAGTCATCCCGGCAGCCAAAATCAACCCAAGGATCCATTCCGTGCTTGCGTCGAGGATTATTAGCAGTCCTACCGGGAAAGCTAATACTGCCCTGAGGAGGCTCATTAGGTTAGCTAACGTCCAAAAGTTGCCCAGATTGAGCGGCATTTTAGTATCGAAGTGAACATTGTTAGCGGGCATGCGGCAATTTCCGCGCTACCTGCGTAGAACCGAAAAAAATACGCCTTAGGCGCCATATTTTGTTACGGTGCCATTGGGTGGTGGATGCATATTATCATGGCGCATCTCGGAAGCGACATCAGAACTGTTCTTGAATCAAGGATTCTCGTGCTTGATGGTGCGATTGGAACCATGATTCAGGGCTTTGGCCTTTCCGAAGAGGATTACCGGCCCGCGTTCCTGCAGGACCATGGTCAGCCTCTGGAAGGGAACTTGGACCTGTTGTGTCTCTCGCGGCCTGATGTGTTGCTGCAGATTCATAGGGAATATCTTGATGCCGGCGCCGATATCATCACCACGAACACTTTTACTGCCACAAGTATTTCACAGGCGGATTTCGGCACCGAGGCGCTCGCGTATGATATCAATCGTACTGCTGCACGCCTAGGCTGCAGTGCCGTTGCGGACCGGCCTGCATTCGTTGCGGGTTCAATGGGGCCGCTCAACAAGGCGCTTTCGCTCGCACCGGTTGCGGGCGACGCCGGCACGCGTGCACTTACGTTTGTTGAGGCAGCAGCCGCATATAGGGACCAAGTACGCGGTCTGCTTGACGGAGGAGTGGATCTGCTGCTCCTGGAGACCGTCTTTGATACACTGAATGCGAAGGCTGCGCTGTATGCAATAGCGCAGGAGTTTGACGAGAGGCTCAACAGGGTGCCGGTAATTGTTTCTGGCACAATTGCAGATCTGAGCGGCAGAACCCTGTCGGGGCAGACCGCCGAGGCGTTATGGATATCCGTGTCCCATGCGCCAGAGCTTCTTGCGGTGGGCATCAACTGTGCGTTGGGTGCCGCGCAGATGCGCCCGTATCTGCAGGAGCTGGCCCGCGTGGCGGAGGTGCCCGTGAGTCTGTATCCGAATGCCGGCCTGCCTAACGAGCTGGGCCGATACGTTGAGTCTCCGGAGTATATGGCCTCCCATGCGCGGGAATATGCGGAGGAAGGGTTGGTCAATATAGTCGGTGGATGCTGCGGAACTACGCCGGAGCATATTCGCGTGCTGTACGAAGAGATCCAGGGTATAGCGCCGCGCCGCGTCCGTGCACACCCCCCTGTGCTCCGACTGAGTGGGATGGAGCCCATGGTAGTCCATCCGGAAATCAACTTCGTCAACATTGGGGAGCGCACCAACGTGTCGGGGTCACGGCGCTTTGCGCGCCTGATTCGTGAAGAATCCTACGCGGAAGCCGTGGATATTGCCCGCGATCAGGTTGATGCTGGAGCCCAGCTGGTAGATGTCAACGTTGATGACGGCATGCTGGATGGCCCTGCAGTAATGACAACATTCCTGAACTATCTGGCCTCTGAACCGGCAGTCGCTCGAGTTCCGATTGTGATTGATTCTTCGCGTTGGGATGTCCTTGAGGCCGGGTTGCGGTGCGTCCAGGGCAAACCGGTTGTTAACTCCCTGTCGCTGAAGGAAGGCGAAGCGGAGTTCAAGCAGCAAGCCCGCGAGGCGAGGAGGTACGGCGCTGCGGTTATCGTCATGGCGTTTGATGAAAAGGGGCAGGCCGACACGCTGGAAAGGCGCAAGGTGATATGTGAGCGCGCCTACCGGATTCTAACGGGGGAGGTAGGTTTGCCGCCTCAGGACATCATCTTTGACCCCAACATTTTCGCCGTAGCCACAGGCATCAACGCCCATAATCGGTACGCGCTGGACTATTTGGAGGCTACGCGTTGGATCAAGGCCAACTTGGACAATGCCAGCGTGTCAGGAGGGGTCAGTAACATATCCTTTTCGTTTCGTGGGAATGCCCGCGTGCGCAGCGCCATGCATTCGGCTTTCCTGTACCACGCTGTGCAGGCCGGAATGGATATGGGCATTGTCCATGCCGGTCAGATTGGGATATATGAGGACCTAGAACCCGACCTTCTGAAGGTTATTGAGGATGTGTTGTTTGATCAAGATGAAGGTGCCACGGAGCGGCTTCTGTCACTCGCAGCAAATGTGGAGGAGGATCAGGTAGACAGGGAGGATCGGCAGAGTGGGTGGCGCTCGTGGCCTTGCGACGACCGATTGCGCTATGCCATGATTAAGGGCATCGAAACCTATATCGAACAGGATGTGGAGGAAGCCCGCTTGAAGTACAACGTCCCTTTACATGTTATTGAGGGCCCGTTGATGGAAGGAATGCGTGTGGTAGGCGACTTATTCGGTAGTGGCAAGATGTTTTTGCCCCAAGTGGTCAAGAGTGCGCGCGTCATGAAGCGCGCAGTAGCATATCTCACGCCACATGTCCTTGCCGACAAGACCTCCTCGTCGGTAACCAGCAAGCGCATCCTTTTGGCCACCGTCAAGGGGGATGTCCATGATATAGGGAAGAACATTGTGGGTGTGGTTCTGGAGTGCAACGGGTACGACATTGTGGACCTCGGCGTCATGGTTCCTGCCGACGTTATACTAAGGGAGGCGTGCGAGCGCAAAGTGGATGCCATTGGTCTTAGTGGGCTGATCACGCCATCACTGGACCAGATGGTGCATGTTGCGCGAGAGCTGGAAAGGCAGGGCGCAACAACGCCTTTGCTGATTGGTGGTGCAACTACTTCGCGGCTGCATACCGCAGTCAAGGTGGCCCCGGAATACTCTGGAGCGGTTGTACATGTGCTTGATGCTGCTCGGTGCGCTGCGATGGTAGATAGTCTATTCTCCGAAACGAGGCGGGAGGAGTTTTTGCGCGAGACGGAAGCATCGTATCAGGTGATCCGGGAGCGGCGGTCAAAGAGGCAGCGGCGGATTTCCTATGTTACGCTTGAAGAAGCCCGACAGAACCGCCATCGCAGCGCCTATGCGAGCCCTCCCCCGGCATCGCAAGGTGTAACCGTAGTCGATTCTGTATCCTTGGAAAATCTGCGTTCCTATATTGACTGGACACCGTTCTTCCTCACGTGGGGTCTCGGTGGCAAGTACCCTGCCGTGCTGGCATCGCCTAGGAAGGGTGAGGATGCCCGCCAACTGTTTAGAGACGCCAATCGGCTTCTGGACCGTATAGTGCGGACCGATGCACTGGTGGCGCGCGGGGTTGTAGGGATGTGGCCAGCCAACAGCGTCGGAGACGACATTGAAGTGTACGGCGACGCTACAGCTAGGAATGTCATCGCTACGCTGTACACATTGCGGCAGCAAGGGCGCAAGTTGCGAGGACATCCTAACCGTGCGCTGGCCGACTATGTAGCTCCCAAGGAGGCAGGGTTGATAGACTATGTCGGCGCGTTTGCCGTTGGCGTGGATGTCGGGGAGCCGGACCTCGCTAATGCGTTCAAAGAAGTGCAGGACGATTACGGAGCGATAATGGTCGCCGCGCTGGCGGACCGCTTGGCGGAGGCGTTTGCAGAGTGGCTGCACCAACACGTTCGAACTACGTTGTGGGGATATGCTCCAGAAGAGCACTGCACACCTGCGGGATTGTTGCGAGAGCAGTATCAAGGCATACGGCCCGCGCCGGGATACCCGGCTTGTCCTGACCATACCGAGAAGCGTACGCTATGGCGTCTCCTGCAAGCTGAAAAGCGCGCAGGTATCAGGCTTACGGAATCCCTCGCCATGATTCCTGCTTCATCCGTGAGTGGGATATATCTTTCTTCTCAAGAGGCGGATTATTTTGATGTGGGTCTGCTGCCTGCTGACCAGGTGGAGGACTATGCACAAAGGAAAGGTACACCGCTTGAAGAGATTGAGCAGTGGCTGGGTTCGCGCCTTGCATATCAGCCGACAGGTCCGGGCGGATCCCCGGAATAGATTAATGGTTCTCCCGCCCCGTTTATTGAGTACAATATGACTGGAATTCTTGCTTCCGGCACTCCTGCGCGCTTGGATGCGCTGCGGAGTAGTGGCTTGTCCGCCGCACTCCAAGTAGGAACCATCCTTGGTTTTGCTCTGCTGACTGCGGCAGGTGCTCATGTGCGCATCTACTTGTGGGAGATTCCCATCACGCTGCAGACGGTCTTCGTATACGGGAGCGGCCTGGTACTGGGAACGCGCAACGGCACATTGGCCATGCTATTGTACCTGGCGTTGGGGTTGGTCTTGCCAGTGTTTGCGGGAGGTGGATACGGGCCTGTCTACCTGCTGACGGCCGTCAGTGCCGGTTATCTGGTGGGTATGCCGTTGGCTTCAATGGTGACGGGATTGCTTTCGCGGCGGTGGAATTCACTTTCCGGCAGTGTTTTTTCTGTCGTGGCGGGTTCGGTGGCATTGTTTACTGTTGGTGTGATCTGGTTTCATTTTGCCGCTGGTCACGAAACCTGGCTGGAGTCAATAGAGAAGGGCTGGCTGCGTTTTGTGCTGTTTGATGCGGCGAAAATTCTCGGCGTAGGTTTGTTGTACACGGGCGCCCGGCGCGTCCTTTAGGGCCGTGGCGCGGCGGATGCCGTGGTGGATGGCCGCGTGCGCGCTCATGGCTAGCCCGGCAGTGGGGCAGCCCACGGTGCTGGCGGACTCTTTGGTACGGTACCATGCCACAGTTGGGCTGCAGGCGCTGTACGGAATGCGGTTCGACGAGGCGGACGAACAATTCCGAATCATTGCGGACCAACAACCGGGCCACCCCATCGGGCCCTTCCTGGCTGCGTTGGGTACATGGTGGAAGATCCTGCTTGATTATTCCAATACCAGGCACGACGAAGCGTTTTATGCGGCCATGACCGCTGTAATCGAACAGTGTAACTGGATGCTGAAGGAAGACGAGGACGATTTCGATGCCATGTTTTTTAAAGGCATGGCACTTGGTTTTAGGGGGCGTCTCAGGACCAATCGTCGTGACTATCTGCGAGCCGCGGCAGACGGGAAGCGAGCCATGGGCTATGTTCTTGAAGTGGGTCGGCGGTTTCCCCAGAGCCACGACTTTGCATTTGGAGAGGGGATTTACCAATACTATGCGGCTATCATTCGAGAGCGGTTTCCCGTTATGCGCCCGTTAGTTGCGTTCTTTCCCAAGAATGATCGTGTTGAGGGTTTGGCCGCCATTCGCAGGACTGCCACGCATGGTCATTACTTCAAGACGGAGGCGACATATTTTTTGCTACAGATCTACTACAATTACGAAAGCAATTATGGCAAGAGTGTAGAGTATATCTCATGGCTGCGCAATGAGCATCCGGGCAACGCCTTCTTTCACACGCTTGAGGGACGGATCTACATGCGGTGGGGCTATTGGGATCGGGTAGAAAGAATCTTCGCCGATGTCCTGGACCGGTTCAAGAGCG
Source organism: Rhodothermales bacterium (assembly GCA_963663495.1). Taxonomy (GTDB): domain Bacteria; phylum Bacteroidota; class Rhodothermia; order Rhodothermales; family Bin80. The sequence continues at coordinate 4,672,547 of OY760427.1, read as the reverse complement.
GCGCCCCGGGCTACACTGCTGCCATGGCCGAGCAGGCGCTTTACTATCTTGCGCGGACCCGCATGATTGCCGGTAGATATCGCGAAGCATCTCATCTTCTATTGCAGCTTGAAGCGCTCTCTGCGCGTTTATCTCACGACACGTATTTCAAGGTGATGGGACGACTGCAGGCCGGCATGGCGTATGACGCACTGGGTCAGAGAGACATGGCGGAATCGCGCTACGAGCAGGTGCGGAACATGCGCGCGTGGGGGACCTCGCGGGAGAGGGCGGAGGACTACCTCCGAATTCCGTTTGCTGGCTCACGCGCCCCTTGAGGTCGTTTGTAGCAAGGCTGCTTTACAACTATTTTTCTGACACAATCATATTGAAAATCCATGCGCAGAATAATTGTGGTCGCTATAGTCGTGTTCAGCGCCGGCTCGGTTCGGGGTCAGGGAACAGAGCCCATCATGTTCAGTGATCTGTATCAGATTCGTCAGCTTAGCGATGTGACCGTATCCGAGGATGACAGGTATGTGGCCTATGTCGTGCGATCTATTGTTGAGGATGGTGACGACCATGGCTATCGGTCGCAGATTTGGGTGGCGGCGGCGCATGTAATGGAGTCTCCCAGGCAGTTAACTTTTGCCGAGAGTGGTGCCAGTAGTCCGAACTGGCACCCGGACGGTGACCGCCTCGCGTTCGTCCGGTCCGTAGACGGAAAGTCTCAGGTATTCGAGATCAGCATCTACGGCGGCGAGGCCCGGCAGATCACGAATCATGAGTATGGAGCGTCGTCGCCGCAGTGGAGCCCCACCGGCGAGCATCTGCTGTTTTCGGCATCGTTGACGACGAGTGAGCTTTCCGAGCTGTTGGAGATGGATCCACCGTGGAGCGACGAGCGCCCCGGGCGCAGTGATAGGGGGGCTGGAGACTTTGAGCCTAACCCGGACGGTACGATTGAGGAAATGCGTTCCTACTTGGACCGTAACGCGGTGGACTCGAATCCCCGCGTGCTCACCCGGCTCAATCTGCAAGGTGAGCGTGATCTGCAGCCGGAGTCGTCGTACAATCACTATTTCCGAATGGATACTGCTTCCGGTGAGGTCGAGTTGGTCACGCGACGGCATTATGGGTTCAGCGGGGCACAGTGGTTGCCAGGGGGGGACCAGATACTGTTGAGTAGCTACCCGTTGGATGCGAATCATCCGGATCGGGTTCGAGATCGGGACTTATTCCTGGTTGATATGCACACGGGGGTGATGCGCATTCTGCTGGATATTGAGTCGTATAGCCTGTCGTCGCCGCGTGTGTCGCCGGATGGAAGTCAGATCGCGTTCGCTGCGCGTGATCTGGAGGACCCGGGTTATGCTCAGTCAGAGCTTGGAATATTCGCACTTGATGGTCGCAGTGCTCCCAAGTTGCTCACGATCGGTTTTGACAGGAATGTTGGTGGTGTGCGGTGGGGTACCGAGGACTGGTTCCTGTATTTTACGGCCTCGTCCGAGGGTGGTGTGCCGCTATACCGGGTACCTACCTACGAGGGCAGGACGCCCCCTGTCGCTGTGGTTCCCGACGAGGATGCTATTACGGCGGACTCCCTGGCAGCGGACAGTGTGGTCGTTGATACACGCGGCTCCTGGATGCGTGAGGATCTGCAATTGCTCGACCTGGATGCGGAGCAGCTAACCTCTAACCATCATGGAATCCGGAGCTTCGACTTGGCCGGAGCGACAACATTCTACGTTCTGACCGAGGTACCCAATCCGTATGAGCTCTATGCTTCACCGATGGATTTTGGTAGCCCGCGCCGCGTCACCGAGCACAATGCTTCATGGCTGCGCACAAAGGCGATCAGTGTGCCTGAGTACAGGACAGTACGCAGGGACACGCTGCGCATCCCGTATTGGGTAATGCGTCCCACGTTTCAGCAGCCGAACCGCTCCTATCCTGTACTGTTGGAGATCCATGGGGGGCCTTCCGCTATGTGGGGACCGGGCGAAGCCTCCATGTGGCATGAGTTTCAGGTGATGGCGGCGCAAGGGTACGGTGTCGTCTACAGCAATCCGCGCGGTTCTGGCGGCTACGGGCGCGCCTACAAAGCTGCCAATTACCAGGACTGGGGGCATGGCCCCGCCGGCGATGTGCTGGCAGCATTGGACGAAGCGCTGCGCAGAAACCGGTGGATGGATAATGACCGGCAGGTGGTTACAGGAGGGTCGTATGCGGGCTATCTCACGGCATGGATCGTGACGCAGGATCACCGTTTCAAGGCAGCAGTTGCCCAGCGCGGTGTTTATGATTTGGCTACATTTTTTGGAGAGGGAAATGCCTGGAGGCTAGTTCCGTCCCACTTTGGGGGGTATCCGTGGCAGGAGTATGACATTCTCAGGGCTAATTCGCCACTGACCTTTGTGGATCGGATCCGAACGCCACTATTGATTCTGCATGCGGACAATGACCTCAGAACCGGTGTTATCCAGAGTGAGGTTCTGTATAAGAGCTTGAAGGTGCGTGGCATGCCGGTGGAGTATGTGCGGTATCCTGACGCCGGACATGAGCTTTCGAGATCAGGGCACCCGAAGCAGCGGATTGACCGGTTGCTCCGGATTCATGAATTTATGCAGCGTTACATTGGCGACAGTTGGTAGCGTTAGATGTGGGTGCGGGATGAACTGCCGCGGTTGTGTCGGGCGGCGGCCAGGGTTGATTCTCAGACCGCGGCAGTTCTTGTACTGTATGTAGTTTTTGTCCTCCTGCAGTTCAAGCTGGGAGGGCGGCGCTTCTTCTTTGATCGCGTGGGGGATGGGGTGCTGCAATCATGGGCTTGGTGGTTTGGCGCGCAGGGATTCACGGGGTTTGTGCTGCCCGTTGCAGTTCTCACGTTGGTTTTCAGGAGGCGTCCGGGGCAGATAGGGCTAACGTGGGGGGATACGCGATTTGCAGGACATGTGCTGTTGTTGTATGCGCCGTTGGTGCTGGTGGGTACCTGGTTCGTGTCGGTTGGCGGGGATTTTCAGGATGCATATCCCCACTACCGGGTGGCTGCCCGCAGCTGGACGGCCTTCGCACTGTATCACGGGCTTTTCCTTGTGTACTGGGTTGGTTGGGAGTATTTGTGGCGGGGGTTCGTGCTCTTTGGCACGGCGCACACACTGGGTGTATATGCCATTTTTGTGCAGGCTATTCCATTTGCATTGTTGCACTTGCAGAAGCCTGTTCCGGAATTGGCGTTATCAATTGTTGGTGGAATTGTATTGGGTGCTGTGGTGTGGCGCTGCCGGTCTTTTTGGATTGCGGTGCCGCTGCACGCGCTGCAAATGGTGTTTCTGGACATGTGGTGCACGCTGCGTTTACGTACCGGCATTCAGGGTGTGGGACCTAGAGCCTTGTGGGAGTTGGTGGGCAGCGTTCTTGTTTAGTACGGAATACCGTACTAACGGTCGGCTCCATTCGCGACTAGACAAGTGACTGACGACTCTTAGAATTGTTCAGGGCGACAAGTACATTCTTCGGCACCTGAGATCGTTTTGCGTGCGAACCGGCGGTTAATCTGGTTTAAGCACAATTGAGATGGTAACGGATATGCAGGTTCTGCTTGTGCGCAGGTCAGTCAGGTTAGTATTGAAGGAGGGGAAGTCCATAGTATCGTGGTCAACGTCAACTGTCTATCTGAACGACATTTAAGAATGCGTGAAGAAGGAGGTCAGAGCGGATTGTTTCGAACCCATGCGGGGTGCCAAACGATGGTCCGGACTGATTTGGACAATGGAAGGTGCACGCGCTTGCAGTCGGATCAGGACGGGCTGTTTAAACGCACATGATATCAAGCGGGCTCTGGGCATCCCGTTTCTTCTATTGCAGGCTTCAACACACGGCCGGCAGAATCTCAAATCGTGCAAATTGCACCCGAACGCATGAGGGTGCGAAGTAGGCCGCGAAAACGCTTTTGGGGGACCCTCAATCCGGCTGATCAGGGTGTCTACGGCTCGTCCTCACAAGCTGCTTCTGTTCACTGTACCGTTCGTAGCGATAGTATCTGACGGAAGCATATCTTCATCCTCCAAGCTACACGTCAACTGCTGCACGTGCCCGGTGAGGTACCGCTTCCAGGTACTCCGTTACTTCCTCGCCGATGTACTTCATACCCTCGGTGCTGCCCTCCGGCTCAAGGCGGATCACCTCTCTGGGCAGATGGTCCGGAATCGGCTCGCGCACCGGCTTGTTCTTCCCACGCCGCTTGCGCTTTACCAGGTCGTACTCCTCCTCCTCCTCGGGCTCAACAGCTACTGGTTCCTCTCCAAACAACCGGCCTTGCTGCGCATTGTCCGCCGGCGTGTAACGCTCACTCTTTTTGCCTCAGAGTAGGCGATACGCTTGTTCCAACCTGTCTTCCAGATGGCTAATCTTCGCAGCCAGATCGGCAATTGTCGCAGCCAGATCCGCGTTGTTCTTGGATAGACGATCGGCTTTTTTCTCCAAGCGACGGACCTGTTTTCGCAGATCCTTGTTCTCAGCCTCTTGGTTTCTTAGCCTCTGAAAAAGGACTTCACCGGCAGGAGAAGAGGGGGAGAAAGATGCCTTGGACCGCATAGTCCATGTACATGTGCGTCCTCCACAATGTTCCGGTTCTTCTCCCCAAAACCCATGTTTTTTGTCCCCAAAGACGCTGATTGCTGCCTGCATTCAGGCGCCTGGACGATAAGCTGCACACCACTCCGAAATTCCCATATCGGCACACCAAACCCGGCGTATAATCACCTTGCACTAAGCAAGCTCTACAAGCAGACTACGCAGACCAATGCTAAGCCCGCTTTACCATGTACTTTACCGTACGGATACGCGATAGTGGCGCAAGAGGACCCGGTACCCCGGAACAAGGAGTTAGAGCGTCCAGAAGAGTGCAAATCATCGCATCCTACCAAGGATGAAAAGCCTCCGAAGGAGTTGCCGCGGCTGGTGCGCCAGCGTACCATGGGGATAGAGGAGATGTTGGAGGAGTTACCGAAGCGATGTACGGTAGGCGTTAAGCGCAATGCGAAGGGACATACGCAGAAATGGACGGGGTACAAGTTGCACATGGATGTGGCCGACGGAGGCGTACCGATCAGCGGTTTTGTTTCCTCTGCATCATTGCATGATAGCCAGGCGGCGATTCCGTTGGCTACGATATCTCAACTGCGGGTACGCAATTTGTATGATCCGATGGACAGTGCATACGACGCGAAGCAGATTCACGAGCACAGTAAAGGCTTGGGGCATGTGCCGATTATCGACCATAATCCGCGACGCAATGGTAAGGCGGCGCTTATCCGCGAGAAAACGGCCCAGCGAGCAGCCGGATTGGTACTGTCTGAGGATGTTCGTTACAGGGAGCGCTCAACGGTTGAGCGAGCCTTCGGGCGGCTCAAGGATGAGTTTGGTGGTCGTAATGTCCGCGTGCGTGGGCACAAGAAGGTGACATGCCACTTGATGTTTGGGGTGCTGGTACTGACGGTAGATCAGCTGTTGCGTATGGTGGAATAGAGACAGGAATCCAGACGTAAATTGCGCTAATCGGGTTTTGTGCGAAGCAGGAGCCGGGCATAGGTGTGCCCACAAAGCACGGATTCTGCCCCGAATTCATCCCCCCGGGAAGCCTTCATCGCCTATACATCTGGATCCAAAGGCAACACATGCCAATGCTCCCGGCGTAATGTCGAAAAACCCGAAATTTGGGCATTTTGGTCGCCACCACCGCCGAATACACCGGGGTTTTGCAAAAGGCTCGGGCATCAACGTTCCTGTTCTGCTTGAAGGCTCCAAGGATTGGTTCTGGAAGGCTACCATCGGGGAGTTGGACGCGATCGAAATCGGATTGGACATCCACCACATCTTCCCTCGGAAATGGTGCACGGACCAGAAGACCATTGAACGAGGTCGATACGAGAGCATCCTCAACAAGACACAGATTTCGTACAAGGCCAATCGCAAGATAGGTGGCGATGCACCTTCCCTATATGTGCCGAGGATCCAGTCGGAGAAACGGGTGGCGCTGGACAACGCTGCGATGAATGATCTACTTGTCAGCCATGCGCTCTCGCCGGAACTTCTCCGGGCGGATGCGTTCGACGGCTTTCTCGAAGACCGAAAGACAGCGACTGAGTCGGCTAGTCGAGAAGGCGATGGGGAAACCAGTCGTTAGGCTGGCAACGGTGGCCGCGACGCGGAGTGAATCGCCAGGCAGATTCAACTAGCGAGCCGACCATGAACTGGGAGCGGCGGCCGTGACACAACCACAGAACGTGACACCCGAGGACGTGCTCGGACCCCTCAACGAGTTCGAGCGGAAGGCCGTCCCGCGCCAGCTGTTTCTGCGGGGCGATGCGTCGTTGCTGAAGGGCGGCCCTCGAATCGCCGTGGTGGGATCCCGGCGCGCATCGTCCGAGGGCCTGGAATTGGCCCGGCGGATCACCGAGATGCTGGTGTCGTGCGGTGTCGCGGTGGTGAGCGGGCTCGCGTTGGGGATCGACACTGTAGCCCATGAGACGGCGATGACCAATGGCGGCAGGACGGTGGGCGTACTGGGCACACCGCTGGACCGGTACGCGGTACCGCGAAACCGGGGCCTCCAGGACGAGATCGGGGAGCTGCATCTGCTGGTGTCGCAGTTTCCCAGCGGTCAGCCCACGCACCGCTCAAACTTCCCCTTGCGCAACAAGACCATGGCTCTTCTGTCGGATGCCACGCTGATCGTCGAGGCGGCCACCAACAGCGGGACGCGGCACCAGGGATGGGAGGCGATCAGGCTTGGGCGGCCCGTGCTCTTTCCCAAGCGGTCGCTCGAGAGGCAGTCGCCGGACTGGGCCGACGAGATGATTCGTCATGGGGCCTTCGGCTTCGATGCGAAGACGCTTCCGCTGGTCCTCGACGATCTCCCCTCCCGATGCGTCGGGTCGGCGTCGCGTGCGGATACCCTACCGTTCTGAAGGTGTTCCGTTCGCGTCGGTGGCCGCGTACCGTCCCGGTCGGCCTCGCTCCGGTGACACAGTCATGACCCGACATGGTTGGGAACTCGTCATGAACCTGAAGTTATCCGATCCCGGTCGAGAGTTGTTCCCCACCTACTTTGGCTCCGATGTCGTGCTCGTTCCGGCACCCGGTCACGCCCCTCGGGCAAGGGGAGGCAAACCGCGGTCAACGACCGTCGAACTCGTGCGGTCCATGGAAGCGGAAGGGCTTGGAAGACGACGGGAATGGCTTCGTCGGTGGCAAAAGGTGCCGAAGTCCGCATGGTCCCGCGGAGACCGGCCGACGCAGGAACTGTACCATGCGACGATCACCCTCTCCGCACCGACTGATCTCTGGTTCGACCCCGTCGGCAGGATCACGGTTGTGGACGACGTGATAACCAGCGGCGCCACCCTCCACGCGTGCGTTCGCCGAATGGAGGAGGCGTTCCCCTCCGCGCGGGTCGCAGGCTTCGCTGTCGTCCGCACGATCTCGGGAGTGACGCAACTCCCGAAGGCCTTCGACCCGGTACCCGAAGGTCGGGGGCACATCGTCCTCAACGCCGACGGCAGCACACAACGTACACCATGAGCGTCTCGACCCTGATCGACCCGTACCGTCTTGGCCAGCCGTCAACGGCCAGCGCGCCGCTCATGCAGTTGAATCCGAGCTTCGAGCCGGGCGGATGGATCGAGGAGTTGGTTTCCGACGGCACGCTCGACGCCAAGTGCGCCAAGATCTTCCGGCTCAAGAACAAGGACGACGCGTTCGGCAAGCCCTGCCCTGTACCCATAAATCATCCATTACGGTTCGATTGTTCGTCAGGTATGGTCAACTCTCGCTGGCATGGCTGTCGGAATATCTCGGGTATTTCGGCCTAACAGGTATGGTGTGTGACTTGAGGTGAATAATGCCATCCTCTCGTGCGGATACGCGATCTCTTCCTGCGCCGCTTCCCTTGGCGCTGCATTGCCTACATCCACGAACCCTCGGCTGCAGTCTCCTGGCGATACTTCTGCCTCCAGTAATTCAACGGTCCGTACGAGATGCCCTGCTCTGCGTAAGACGCCGCTGCGGACCGGGTCCTTTCGTTATACTGCTCTACCAGCGGAAACATCTCTTCCGCCGTACGTCTGGGCTGTACCAGGCGGGCGGTCCGGGGTCTGGGTTCTCACGTCTACGGGTAAGCTCTACAGAACCCGTCACCTAATCAAGATGCAAGTTCACCGCACGCAGGTGTAGCCACTGGGGCATAGGCCCACATCAGGCAGGTTGATATGCCATTTATATGAACCCAGATGAATTCCCGTGCGAACATGCACTCAATTGTTCGTCTCTTACCTCGTATCCCAATGTCATTAGGTGTAACCTCTCTAGGCCACGCCACATGATCTGGTAACCCACCGGTCCATCACGAGTGCGGTTCTGATAACCGCCGAGCACCGCTACGATCAGGATAGCAGCTCCCAAAGTACTGGGCTTCGGCAGCTTTACCCGTGCTGCATATCCATCCAAGAATCGCAGCTCCATCTCCGTGAAAAAGACATCCGCGTCCAGCTCCGGCACCTCCCGACCCAATTGCACCAAGGTCATGACGCGCCAGGATATCACACAATACATCGTTATTGCTCGCTGCAGACGCAACGAGGTACGCAGACCCAAACGCTCTACCTTGCACCCACTCTTGAGCACGCGGAAGAAGTCTTCCACCCGCCACCGCTTGAGATACATTGCCAACACCCGCCGTGCATCCGCTACGCTCCCTACCTCCAGGCTGGTCAATAGCATCCACTCCACCGGCAGCGCATCCCCCGGAGGCTCCACCTCCAACACATGCACCCCGTACATCACCACCGGCTCCTCCTCGTTCTTCGGATCCGGCAACAAGAACCTCCCGTAGCATATCTCCGCATTGACCATCCGGTAACTGCGACCCTTCCGTGCCTGCTTGCGCGCCTGCTTCTTGCGCGCCGTCACCCGCTGTATCTCTATCTCCACATTCCCCGGAGCCTTACCACTGCGCATTACCGCAAACAGCTTGCGATCATCCAACAGCTTGCGATCATGCTTCGCTCGTATCAATACCTCCGCCTTACCCTGTCTGCGCTGCTCGGCAAACATAGCAAAGCTGTCCGCCTCCCGGTCCGCAACACAGATCACCTGCGTCTCGCCGGACAGCTCCTCCTCCGCCTCGCATATATCCTTGAACCCGTCTATCCACTGCTGCGTCCGTGGAGCATGCGGACCCTCCTCCGGATCCTTGAAGCTGCCACGCAACACCCCCAACGTCAATCCATCCTCCGTCACCACCAGCGTCGCATGCAACGGCAACCCCAGCGTCTTCGCCGTCGTCTGATTACTCCCTATTACCTCCAAATCCGTACACGCCGGCCGCGTACTGTACCGCAACTTCGTCGTGTCCTGGATGCATAACACGGTCTCCTGACTACGCATGCGCTCTATCGTACGCCCACGATGCGGCGCCAATATGTTCTCCGGCGTTACCGTTTTGTCCTTCTTGCTCTCCAATAACCGGTAATGCCCCTTCACCGCCGCGCGGTCCGCATCCGTATGCGCGGTAATGCTGTGGCCTATCACATCGGCCAACATGGACGTACTCTTTACCAGTCGCACAGACAACCGCCTGTCTCCCAATGGCGCTCCGCCAAACTCCGTTTCGGCCCACTGCGCACTGTCAATCCCCTCGTGCGGATCCCTCACCGGACGCAACTCCTCCTCCGGTTCCCCCAAGGTCCCGCGCCATTCTTTGTCCAACTCGTATACATACAGCCCCTTGGGATCCTCTTCCTTTGTCTCCTTGTGCCGCTTTCCGCCTGCGGTATGGCCGATCAATACAAAATTGTTCACCTCAAAACACGCTCCTTCCCCTTGGGGATCCACATACGTTTCGACAACCCAGGGACGGTAACAGTACCGTGCCTGAAAATCATCCGCCAACCGTCTCAATACGTTACCCAGTACATGGCTGGCCAAATCCTGACACTGCCCCCGTATCAGAAAACGACTCAAACACACCACACGGTGCAAATGCGCCTTGCGCTGCTCATCACTCCACGCCATCCAGTGCTCTCTGGGCGCCAGGCACAACGCCGCCGCCGAAAATCCCACCGCTCCCAGGTAACCATGGGCACTGCCTATCAGATAGCGTACCTGCGCTCCCACAAATGTGGTCGTACGCCTCGGATGCTCAAAGTGCAGCAACGTGTTCCACACCATACGCTGCTCGTCCGTCTCAACCAACTCAATCGTCAACCCCCGGACACCGTGTACCGTGTCCGGTAACGCTATCGGATCCGGTACCCGCTCCTCGCGCCTACGCGGTTCCGCCTTAGCCGCATTACAATTCTCGGGCTTGGGCAACACAATCCTCCCCCGGGCCTCCAACTTCGATAAAGCCTGCGCACAGTTGCTCACCTGCGGTTCGCCCCGTGCATCAACAAACCCGAACTCTTCACAGACAGCGCGCGCTATCTGCGTGCGAAACCGCCAACGATCGTCGGCAAGAACCCTGTCCAAACGCTCTCCATTGCAGGGAGCGGTGAGCGTTCGTAAGACCTGACTTCGCTGAAGCATGCCACAACATAAAAAACAAGTAGCAAAATGTCAAATACATGAAGTGGTAGGATGGCAGTGGAAGCGGCGCAGGAAGAGATCGCGTATCCGCACGAGAGGACGGCATTATTCACCTCAAGTCACACACCATACCTGTCAGGTCGAAATACCCGAGATATTCCGACAGCCATGCCAGCGAGAGTTGACCAGAACTGACGAACAATCGAACCGTGATGGATGATTTATGGGGGAAGGGCAGGGCAAGCCCCTTCGCCTGCACCGGCACTAGGCCGACGCGATCAGCATTGCTAAGCGTCGCGAGAGCTATGTCCTGACGACCGGCACGGGCTCGGGCAAGTCGCTCGCCTACTTCATCCCCATCGTGGACGACATGCTGCGCCGCCACCGGGCGGGGGGAATGGAAGCAAAGGGATCAGCGCAATCGTCGTCTACCCGATGAACGCGCTCTGCAACAGCCAGCGCGAGGAACTCAAGCGGTTCCTGAGGCTCGGCTACGGCGAAGGCTCCGAGCCGGTCACGTTCGCGCGCTACACCGGACAGGAGTCGCAGGAGGAACGCGAGCGGATCGCGAAGAACCCTCCGGACATCCTGCTCACGAACTATGTCATGCTCGAACTTCTCATGACGCGGTTCCACGAGCCCGACAAGGCGGTGCGCCGCCATGCCGAGGGGCTGAGATTTCTGGTGCTGGACGAGCTTCACACCTACCGCGGCCGACAGGGGGCGGACGTGGCCATGCTCGTGCGCCGGGTGCGCGAGCGGTTCAACGACCGGCTTCTTTGCATCGGCACCTCGGCGACGATGGCTTCGGAGGGTTCCGAGGAATCGCGGAACGCGGCGGTGGCGGGCATCGCGAGCCAGCTGTTCGGCGCCGCGGTCGATCCGGCCAACGTGGTGACGGAAACGCTCCGGCCCGTGATGGATCGACCGAATGTGGCGAGCGGAGCCAATCTGCGGGCGGCTGTCGAGGCGGGCGTTCCGCGAGATCCCGATTACGACATGCTGGCCGGGCACCCGGTGACATCCTGGGTGGAACACAAGCTCGGGCTGGAAGAGCGGGACGGGAAGCTCGTCCGGGCGGCGTGCCATTCCTTGTTGGTTGAAAATCCGGTCGGTGCCGGCTGGAACGGCTATAATGTACAGATTCTGCGCTCATCCTGACACGCCTGATTGTAGTTCTGATCAAAGAATTATAGACTTTGTTAGCGGTTATCAAGCCCGCAAGTATCTGCCGCGTGATTTACGGTGTCGTGGCCGTGTTGCAGGCAGATTCAGGCACGTTTCTCCTTACTGAACAGCCTATATGAGCCCTTTTTGCACGCGCTGACACCGCGGTAGCGGATTCAAGCGTACCATCTGCAGGTATTTCCACGTGTGTGTAACGACCTAAACGCGCCAATCCTATCATCCAATACCGCACGCATCGTACCACGATCGAACTCATGTTCCGGCAGTAGGCAGTCTTATTGTGAGCGTGCGGTGAGCTGCATCTTGATTAGGTGACGGGTTCTGTAGAGCTTACCCGTAGACGTGAGAACCCAGACCCCGGACCGCATGGTACAGCCCAGAGATGTACGGCGGAAGAGATGTTTCCATTGGTAGAGCAGTATAACGAAAGGCCCCGGTCCGCAGCGGCGTCTTGCACAAAGCAGGGCATCTAGTACGGACCGTTGAATTACTGGAGGCGGAAGTATCGCCAGGAGACTGCAGCCGAGGGTTCGTGGATGTAAGCAATGCAGCGCCAAGGGAAGCGGCGTAGGAAGAGATCGCGTATCCGCACGAGAGGAAGGCATTATTCACCTCAAGTCACACACCATACCTGCCAGGCCGAAATACCCGAGATATTCCGACAGCCATGCCAGCGATATTTAACCATACCTGACGAACAATCGAACCGTTATGGATGATTCATGGGGGAAGGGCATCCCAAGCTTGGATACCTGAAGATCCGACGTAAAGGAGGCAACCCGTATCCGGATGGGGTTCCTGTAAAAGCCGTGATTCTGCAACGGGTGGGCAAATGGTATGCCTGCATCTGCTACAAGATTGAAGCACCTGAGATAGAAGACAATGGCGTTGCCACAGGGATAGACAGTACCTGCGGACAGGTTGCCGCCGTCTCCACCGATGGCAAGCGCGAGATCATACGGCAACCGGACGTTAAGCGTAATACGGCAAAACTGCACCGGTATCAACGGAAATCAGCCCGACAGCAGAAAGGATCCAACCGCAGATATCGCACTAAGAAGCGACTCCAGAAAGCTCACCGAGCGATTGCGATGACCCGCAGGAATACCAATCACCAAGCAAGCCGGAGGATCGCGAATCGCTCTTCTACGGTTGTGCTGGAAGATCTTAATGTCGTGGCGATGACTTCATCCGCCAGAGGGACTGTTGACAATCCAGGCAGGAACATCGCCCGGAAGGCAGGGCTGAACCGTAGCATTAATGCCACCGTATGGGGGCAGTTAGACGGGATGCTGCAGTTACAAATGCCGGGAAGTGCTCAAGATCCCAGCCCCTTACACGAGTCAGGACTGCAACAAGTGTGGTCGTCGGGACAAAGCGAATAGATTGACCCAAAGTAAATTCGAGTGTATCTCATGTGGATAAACCGACAATGCGGACCTAAACGCTGCCGCAAACATATTGGCCTCCGGGATTGGGGCAACTGCACGGCGAGGGGCGTTCGGGTTACCGATCCCATTGATCTGTGAAATTGATACGCGAGGGTACTCACGTATATAATTCCCAATGAAAACACCTGCATACCACGCCACATGCCAAGAGCAGCACGGGAATAAAAAACTGCGCCTCGACCGAGGAGCCAGAGGCCTGCAACCGGCGGTCTGCAGGAGATATGCTCCCGCAGACCGCGAAGCAGTATTACTGCGCTGCCATGTAATCAATGGCGAGGCTCGCCATTGCCTGGACACCGACGGGTAAGGCGTCCTCATCTGCGAAGAAGTACGGGGAGTGATTGGCGGCTGCCTCCGCTGGATCCTGCCCCTCCGGTGTGACCCCTAGGAAGAAATACAGGCCAGGAACCTCGTTAGCAAAATAGGAGAAGTCCTCCGCGCCGGTAATCCTGGTCGCTTCTGTAACCATACCTTCGCCTGCGACACGCTTCAATGTCGGTAACATCTGCCGCGTGAGTTCCGGGTTGTTAACCGTAACAGGATAACCGCGAGCTACTTGGACTTCAGCCGTAGCCCCGGCGCTCTGTGCGATATGCTCGACAGTTCTATGGATCCGGGTTTCTATGTCATCCTGAAATTCTGGAAGAAACGTCCGAATCGTTCCCGTCATGTGTACCATATCCGGAATGATATTGCCACGCACGCCACCGTTGATGGAACCGATAGTAATGATAGAAGGGGTCGCCGTCACATTGAGCTGTCGGCTAGCCACGGTTTGGAGTCCAAGCACAACCTGCGAGGCCACTACGATAGGGTCAACGCCGCCCCACGGTACGGCGCCGTGCGTTTGGCGGCCCGTGATGGTGATCGCAAGGCCATCGGAGCTGGCCATGAAGGGGCCCTCGCGGTATGCCACCTGGCCGACAGGTCCGGGCCACACATGGAGCCCGAAAATCGCATCCGGCCTCGGGTCATCAAATGTGCCTTCACGCAGCATCAGGTCCGCACCGCCTTCCTCACCCGCGGGGGCGCCCTCCTCAGCCGGCTGAAAAATAAATTTCACCGACCCCGGCAACTCCTCGCGCATGGAGGCTAGTACCTCAGCCACACCCATGAGGATGGCAACATGATTGTCATGACCACAGGCATGCATGACGCCCACTTCACGACCATTGTACTGGGTGGTTACCTTTGATGCGAAGGGAACATCAGCAAGCTCTGTAACCGGCAGGCCGTCCATGTCGGCCCTCAGCGCTACGACAGGCGTGTCCGATGCCCCTTGCAAGAAACCAACAACCCCGGTATGCGCAACCCCTGTCCTGACTTCCATGCCTAGTGCCGTCAAGTGTTGTGCCACAAGCGCAGCCGTCCTGAATTCCCGATTCCCCAATTCCGGGTTCGCATGGATATCGCGGCGCCAATCCACCACATGCGGCATGACGCCATCTACCAGCGTCTCCATCCGGGCGTGCAAGGAAGCCTGCTTCGAATCCTGGGCCGACGCAGGTACAAAGCAAAGAAGAAGTGCGGCAGAAAAAAGAGCGTATTTCATAGGTTGTTAACGCAACACGTTGAATAGACGGCTGTACTTGACGGTGATGCTTCGCTGGGTCGGCATGCCCCAGAAGTCCGCGGTTTCGCTGACCTCGTTAAAGACTAGGAATAGGCCCGAGTTGGCAGCATGCAGCCAACCGAAGCGAAGGTTCGCCGACCAGATGTCAGCGTTATCATTGTACTGGAACAGGCTCTGTATATACATCCGGGGCGTGAATGAGTACGAAACACGCGCCTGTAGCAGATTGGCCGAGAAGTCGCCGCCGGGGAGGCTGATATCATTGTGGGACAGATTGAATTCGGCGGTCAGGGCCTCGTTGGCACGCACACGTAGCGTCCCCTGCAGATTCGTGCGCCACCCACCGAAGAATCCTCCGATAACATTGCGGCTGCTTAAGCTGACCTTGCGGCCTTGGTCGGTTGTCAGGACGATCTGGGCCTCAATGTGGTCGTATGTGCTCGGCTCCACCCATACTCCACTGGAAATCTCAAAATCTTCGCGAACACCTTCTCTCGTGATGTTGAAGCCGGTGTGGACTTCATTGCCGCTCTTGAACTCCCAGTGCGAGTCAATATGCCAGCGGCCCGTTTCCTGAAACCCTCCAAAGTCCCAGTATCCCTGGTAGCTGACATGAGGTCGTATCTCATGAAGGCCGAAGGCATCCTCCGGGCGATACGTATAGAACACCAGCCCGGTGATTTTACGATACTCGCTGCTGCGCCTCAGGAATCCTACCTCCGGATTAAAATTGTCAGCAATCTCGGTATACGTTGAGTTGAGTCGCCATACGTTGGAGACGTAGTCCACGTTCACATTGAAGGCGTACTCGTCTCCGTCCAAGTGCGGCGAAAACGTGCGAGCAGCGAACCCGGAAAGGTTCAGGTACTCTCCAAATCCTACCCGGCCATCAAATGCAATCGTCTGGTTGGCGCCTGGAGGTGGCGGATCGCTCTCGTCGTGGACTGTGTTCGTGCTACGCCGCTGTGCAGCCATAATGCCTATCGCTGACCGGTTGGGCAGGTCCTTGCGCAACCGCCCCACCGTGAAGTTGTTACCGCCGACTATACGCTCCACGCGGGCGGTCTGCATGTTCAGAAGCCCCACATTGAGGCCCCTAACCTGACCGGAAACACGCGCACCGCCAAGGATGGGGATGGCCTCGCCATCCGGCCCGATGCCGATACGTCGGCTGAAGAATAACTCCACCTCCTGACCGCTGAATTCCGAAACACCCACGCTGAAAAGGCCTGCGTTCTCCAAAAAGAACGGCCGCTTCTCTGGAAAGAACAGGCTGAATCGGTCCAGATTGATTTGTTGCTCGTCTACCTCCACCTGGGCAAAATCGGTGTTGTAGGTCGCATCCAGTGTTAGCCCGGGCGTTAGGCTGTACTTTAGGTCTATTCCGAATTCTCCAGTCGACTCGATGCTTGCAGGAGCCGCCTCAAACCGGCGATCAGCTTGTCCCAATGCATAGGGCGTAATCTGCAGGTTGCGGGGCTGCGGGACTACCAGGCCTGTCAGCCTGCCGGCACGTGAAACCCGGTATAGGTTGTACTGCCTCGGGAGCTGCGTCCAGAAGGCCCGCTCATTGCGCCGCCGAATGTTGCGCTGAAAATTGATTCCCCAAGTCTGTATATCCTCCCGGGGAAACCGCAGCGTTCGAAAAGGGATCTCAAACTCGGCACTCCACCCTTCCGTCGTAATCTGCGTCCTAACAGTCCAGGACCCGTCCCAGTTGACGTTTACGCCACCTCCGCTACCCACCTGCTGCCGGCCAAAGAAGGCACCCTGGCCCTCTTTCGTTACCTGCGCATCGAATTCAATCCCGGCAGGGTTCGTTCCAAAGACGAAACCATTCTGACCATCATGATAGGTGTCCAGGATGAAGGTGAAGCTATCTGTCTCATCCAACGGCGAATCGCGGCGACTGTCCGATACGATGATGCGTCCAGGTTCCCGGTCATAGCATATCACGCCCACATACATGGCACGATCCGAGTACACTACGCGGACCTCCGTGCGCTCCGATGAGGCATCCCCGTGATCCGGCGTGGTCTGCCAGAAGGCCACTACGGGATCAACGCCATCATAACCTGGATCCCCCAGCACTGCGCCATCAAGCACAGGCGGCGTGTCCGTGCTCATAGCCCGGAGCTGCGGTGTATCACCGACAGCTTCGGGCATGCCCGCCTGCCCGAAGACCGCGTGGGGTATGGCCAACAAACCTATGACACAACCGATACCAGTACGCACAGAATTATCCTCAACTATTGCAACCGGGCATGTTACGGTTTATTGACGTTAACCGAAAGTAGCGGGAGTTACTTGGCTGAGTGCCACGCGTTTTCGCAGGCGTTACTTTTGTGCTTTGGTGGTGCGGACAGGATGGCTTTCGCCAGTTCTTCCGGTATGGTAGGGATGAATTGTTGGATATTGAGAATGTCGTTTGTCACGGGGCGGCCGGGGCGTTTCGTTTCCTGAATCTTGTTACCGGGCTTCGGGGATTTATCTATGCGCATGGCGTTATAGGCTATAGAGTAGCACTAATCCATTGGGGCAGAATACCGAAATGATTTCATGGCGGACATCTGCTTAGAGCACGTAGGAGGCTGCATACATTGCGATCCAGTTTTCACGACAGTCGATCAATTTCAGGACCGATTCTTTGGCTTGTATCGGGACGCTCGTGACAATGCGGAAGTACTGGGCGGACCCCGGTACGGGCCACGAAGCGCACCGGACGAACCCATGAGACGCGGGCCATCAAGCACAGACATGGAAAAGCTGGCGCATAACGGCCCTGACCACCGGAATGGGTACGGCGTTGCCAGTAGGCCGTCTGACGGTCGTTACCGTACCGTCAATCTCGTAGCTGTCGGGGAAGCCTTGCAGGCGCAGTATTGCGCGGCCCGTTAGTCTCCGTTCTCCGTCCACGAGCAAGTAGTTGTAGCCGACCGATGCCCGGAGTGCGCATGAGTACGGATGGCTTGATACGTTGCTGCTTACGTCTGGCTATGAATTGAGGGATTTGTACATGAGCCGTTTACCGACCAGTCCTTGAGCAATTATTGTCATTTGCTCCGCTGTGTCGTAGTCGCGTGCATTGTGTCGCCCTGCAAATTCGTTCACGTACCGCTGTAGGTGTTTCTTGCTCATGTGGTGGTACATTCCGTAGTACCCACGCTTCAGCAAAGACCAGAAGCTCTCTACGCCATTGGTGTGGACCTGCTCACGAACGTATTCGCCAACAGCGTGACGTACGTAGGCGTGGTTGTTGCGGCCCCGGTATGTTGACGAGCCATCCGTATAGACCTCGGTGTCTTCCGAAACATGGGTATCCACAAACGCATTGAGCGTCTGCCCGTCTGTGTTTTCTACTACCTGGGCAGAAATGCTATTGGTGACACGATCACGGACTCCTACAACGGCTTTCTTACCTACTGGCCCACGGCCTGCATTCAGCTTCTTACTGGCGTGCCTGTTCTTTTCCTTGCCACCGAAGTAGGCTTCGTCAACCTCTACCGGACCGGCAAATTGTGCATGTTCTCCATTCCATGATTATCGAATACGGTGGGACAGATGCCACGCTGTCGTCTGGGTTATGCTAAGGTCACGATGCAGCTTCATGCTGGATACGCCCTTGATACTGGTAGTCAGGATGTAAATGGCTAATGCCCATACCTGGTATCCCAGTTTGGAGTCCTGCATTACTGTCCCTGTGCGGACACTGAATCGTTTACGGCAACTACGACAGCGATAAGGCATGCTAGGATGTTTGGCTCCAGACTATACGTTTATAGACGCACAGTGCGGGCAAACAGGAGTGTTGCTCCAACGCTTCTTTGCGAACCATGCTTCGGCTGATGGGTCGTCTGGAAACATTTTGGTTAGCTTGATCAAGGACACTCCTTCACGATCAGCCCGTTCAGGGCCATTGGTGTTTCTGTTGTTTCTTTTCTTTGAAGGCATTTAGTGGGTCATCAATCTATCACGGGATGGTGCCCATTTTCGGTATAATCGGTTCCCGCTATTCGCGACCATACTGCAATTATTTCAACAATTTAACGCGTGGGCAGTCAACCATATAACTCCCATTACTTTTTGTGCTTGGGTGGTGCAGACAGGATGGCTTTCGCCAGTTGTTCATAATCGGTTCCCGCTTTTCACGAAAACACTGCAATTATTTCAAATAACTCAACACGCGGGTACGCATGCTATATAATTTCCATCTATTAGGGAGTTATATACCACAGTGCCATGCCCGAAACGGTTAGTGCATACCGCAATATCACATACAGGCTGTTGCCCGAAAGTCGGAGTAACGCCAAGCACCTTGCTGGATTAGCGGGTGCGTGTAGGTTTGTGTGGAATGCCATCCTCGCAGAGCAGAGCGAGGCGTACAAGAAAGCGAGAGAGGCTGGAGAGAAGCCGCCCTCGGTAAGCTTCTACTCGCTGGGGAAGCGGTTCACGGCGCTGCGCCGCGCCGCACGGTCGAGTGGCTACCTGAATACTCCTTTGGTGTCGTTAGATACACATTGAAATATCAGGCGGATGCATGGAAGGCATTCTTCAAAGAGGGTAAGAGAAGACCGAGATTCCATTCCAGACGTGGTAGTACGCCTTCGTTCACGATCCCGGATAACGTAAGGGTTCGGGATGGCAAGCTGTATATCCCGAAGGTGGGAGATATGGCGCTCCGCAGGCGGGGAGGCAACCCGTACCCTGATGGTATACCCGTCAAAGCCACGGTAAAGAAGAACGCCGGCAAAGGGTATGCTGTCATCTGCTACAAGATGGAGGCACCTGTAATAGAGGATACCGGCGGTGCTGTAGGCATTGACCGTAATTGCGGGCAGGTCGCTATGGTCTCCACAGAGGGCGATACAAGCATTATCAGACAACCGGATACGAAGCGTCTTGATGCCAAGTTGAAGCGGCATCAGCGAAGACTGGCGAGACAGAAGAAAGGCTCCAACCGTCGTAACAGGCGGAAGCATAGCATCGCCCGCATACAGTGCAAGCGTGCTAACGTCCTCAAGAATGCGAACCACCAGGTAAGTCGCAGTATTGCCAAATGCTCCTCAACGGTGATACTGGAGGACCTGAAGATCAAAGCGATGACACGTTCAGCTAAGGGGACGATGGAGAGCTTTGGCACAAACGTCAAACAGAAGTCTGGCCTCAACCGTGGAATACTGCGAACAGGTTGGGGCCAGCTGGATCAGATACTGGGCTATAAGTGCTCCAAGGTGTTAAGGTTACCGCTGCCTATAGCAGTCAGCGGTGTTCTGTGTGTGGGCACACAGAAGCGAATAACCGTAAGACACGGAGCAAATTCACGTGTATGTCCTGTGGACATGCGGATCATGCAGACCTGAATGCGGCTGCAAACATACTGGCCTCCGGGATTGGGGCTTCTGTACGGCGAGGGGCGTTCGGGTTACCGAACCCTATGACCCGTGAAATTGATACTAGTGCCTCACTGTGTACAGTTGGTCACTCACGTATATATTCCCAATGTAACAACAGTGCGTATACTCCCGCACACGCGAGGATCAACCATGACGAAGTTGCGGCAATTGTGGGCGGGAAGGTTTTCGGAGCAGCCCGATGCCCTGGCGAACATTTTTAATGCGTCTGTGGACGTAGACACTGTAATGGCTTTGGAAGACATTGACGGGTCTGTTGCTCACGCCACGATGCTGGGAGAACAGGGGATCCTGCCCGCTGTTGAGGTGGAGCAGATCATTGCGGGTTTGCGGGAGCTGCGCGAAGATGTCCGGGCGGGTCGCGTAGAGTGGCTTCTGGAGGACGAGGATGTGCACATGAACCTGGAGCGGATGCTCACGGAGCGCATCGGCCCGGTCGGAGGGAAGCTGCATACTGCGCGCAGCAGAAATGATCAGGTGGCGACAGACCTGCGGCTCTGGTTACGGGGCGCCTCCCACGCCATTATTGATCAGATTCAAGCGTTGCGCGAAGTACTGGTAGACCTTGCGGAGGAGCACCTTGATGTCATCATGCCGGGATATACGCACCTGCAGGTCGCACAGCCGGTGCGGTTTGCGCATCATATGTTGGCCTACTACGAAATGCTCTCTCGCGACCATGCGCGTTTTACTGACGGACTGCCCCGGTTGAATATTTCCCCGCTCGGGGCCGGTGCACTGGCAGGCACAGGCTTCGCGATAGACCGCCATCGGACGGCGTCCCTCTTGGGTTTCAATGGGCCGGCCCGCAACTCTTTGGACGCCGTTTCGGACAGGGATTTTGCGCTTGAGTTTTTGTTTAACGCCGCCCTCACCACCGTGCATCTCTCGCGACTGAGCGAGGAACTGATCGTGTGGTCCAGCCAGGAGTTCGGCTTCATTACGCTGCCGGACAGCCATACGACGGGCAGCAGCATCATGCCCCAAAAGAAGAATCCTGATGTATGCGAGCTGATTCGTGGCAAGACGGGGAGGATGACCGGTCATCTGATGGCGTTGTTCATGGTGATGAAGGCCCTGCCGCTGGCCTACAATAAGGACATGCAGGAGGACAAGGAAGGGGTGTTTGATGCAGCACGAACGCTACGGGTAATGCTTGAGTTATATGCGACAATGCTTCCGCGGATGATGGTCCATGCGGACCGGATGCAAGAGGCGGCAGGTGCGGCTTTTTCCAATGCCACAGACCTGGCGGACTATCTTGCCGCACGCGGTATGCCGTTCCGTGAGGCACACGAGGTGGTAGGACGACTCGTAGCATTATGCCTCAACGAGGGACTAGGGTTGGGAGATCTACCGCTTGCGCGCATGCGGGAAGTAAGCGAGCTCATTGATGAAGATGTCTTCGCCGCGTTGGACACGGAGCAAGTAGTAAATGCACGCACGAGCTATGGCGGGACGGCACGCGCCACCGTGGAAGGACAGATTGCAGCCGCGCGCGCGGCGCTATCAGGCTAGCCTCTTCCTGCGCCCGTCACGTTTTGAAACCGACCCCATCAGCACGGCCACTGGACGCAGTCCCTCAATATTCTCGCAGAAAATCTTTATGGTCGCCGTCAGCGGGACCGCCAACACCATGCCCGGGATTCCCCATAGCCAGCCCCAGAAGATGAGCGACACCAGGATGAGTACCGGACTAAGGTCCAGGCTGAAGGCCATCACCCGCGGGTCAACCACATTGCCAACTGCCGTCTGCACCACCTGCATGAGTACGAGGGCAATGATAGGGACGGTCAGAGATTCGAACTGCAGCAAGGACAGCAGAAAAGGGAGGATCACTGCCACCATTGAGCCAATGTTGGGAATGAAATTCAGCAGGAAGGCCAAGAAACCCCAGAAGACCGGAAAGTCCACTCCCAGTATCCATAGGATCAGGAAAATCAGAATCCCGGTCAGGGCACTGACAAGTGCCTTTGCCGCCAGGTAGGACCGCACTTCCCTGCTGATATTAGCCATCAGACCGGCAATGCGTCCCGCTACCTGTGGCGGGTACGCCTTCCAGATCTTGGTCTCTAGCTCTCCGCTGCCGGCAAGGAGGAACAGCATGAACAGCATTACGAGGAAAACATTGGACAACAGATTTACAACCGAGCCAACACCCGATGCCAGGATATTCTGTATGGCATCGGATTGGACCAACTGACTGATGTCGGACACGCTGGGATCCAGTCCCATGGAGCTTGAAAGCCGTTCGAGTGGGCGTTGAACATCATCCAGAATAGTGTCAATCCTGGCCTCATAGCGATCGAAGGCCTCGGTGAACGACTGTGCACTCGAGTAGACAAGCAGCCCGACGAGCGATATCACCAGCGTGAGTGACAGGACCACGGCCACCAGGGAAATGGAGATCGGAATGCGCCGAGCTTTCAGGTACAAGACGATCGGCTGGAACAGAAAGGTCAGAAGCAGTGCTACCGAGAACGGTATCAGCACCGTGCGAAGCTCAAGCAGCACAACCCCCACCACGAAGACGGCGATAATGGCGAGGAGGGCTACGACCACCTTGCTGTTTCCAAGCGATGCCACCACTCTGGCAGTTGCGCTTCTATTGTCGGCAGACTCCTTCTCGGCCATTTTATGCCATCTGTGTCTTATGCGTCACAGCGCTGCAGCAAATTTCCTCAAGCCGTGTCACCATTCTACCACGCGTAGGCTAGTGAGAGGACATGCCCCGGACCCTCAAACCCGCTCTCAAACGGAATATAGGCATAGTCAACCATCAGGGATTCGAGCAGGATGCCCGAGCCGGCAGTAACGCTTCTAAGCTCGTCGTCCGTAATGTAGCCAAGGCGTAGCACAACCATTTCCATGACGGTAGTGGCTGCGCCGATGTGCAGCCGTGACCGCTCGGTAGTAGTGAGGTAGGACATATCCGCCGTCACCATCAGGTTAAGGAGACGGGTCCCGTCCCAGTCAGCCAATATGTGCAGCGGGTGCAGAGCGATGCCCGCTTGTATGGTGCGCGGTAACGGGGTGGCTTCGCGTTCCAGGCGCGACATGCTGCCAACATTGCGCAGGGCAGCGCCCAAGGCAACATACTGCTGCACAAAGCGCGCCTGTATGCCTGCGTCAATTGCGTAACCGCTCGCGTCGGCATCAAAAAAGCGTTCCTTAAGATATTTGGCCGCAGCGCCAAGCCGCAGCGGGCCGACCTGCCGGCCGTACGATAGGCCGGCACTGATATACTGTGCGCTAAACGTGCCTACCGCATCACCAGGCCTGTCACGCACGGCCAGGTCTCCGATGTCCGAGGCGGTCACGGCAAGGCCCAAGCCAGCGCGCTTGCCCGCCGGGAAGCGCGCTGCTACATCATACATACGCAGGTCGCCGACCCATCTCCGGTGCGAAATACCAACCGTATGCCTAGTGCCTGCAGCCAAACCGGCGGGGTTCCAATACGTGGAAAAGGCCCCCTCTGCCACTGCAACATGTGCATCGCCCATGGCGCTGGCCTCCGCGTTGATGCCGATCCGCAAGAAGGCCAATCCGGATGTCTGCCCGTACGAATGCAGCACAGCAAAAGCAGCCAATGCTAGAAAAAGCGTTCGCATGGTCTTACAAGAATACACGCAGGCTTAAAACATGCATGGTGCCCAAGGCGAAGGGCTCCAGCAGAAAGGTGTACTCCGCATGAATCAGTAATGCCCCCAGTTCCTGTTCTATCATAAGTCCTGCGCTCGGACGTGTAGCTCCGATGGAACCATTCACCAGCCGGCTCACGCCGCCCCGGACAACAAATATCGGTGAAAGCATCATTTCTGCGCCGAGATTCAGACGGTTGTCATAGATGCGCAGCTCCTCAGTCGTGAAAACCTCCCGCGGGTTATTGTCAATCAGCTCCACGGTACGGTGCGAGACCTGGGACCGGTTGACCAGGGATTCGTACTCAAGAGCCAGCAGCAGGTTAGTGCGGGAGAGCAGATACGAAGTCCCGACACGCAGACGCAGCGGGAACGGATCTGCTGTTGTGCTCCCGGCAATCCCTGACGTATCCCATGTGTACTCGGCAAGAAGATCATCCATCGCAGCTCCAAAGCTCAGCGTTTCCGTCGCACGTATGCTCAGTCCCAGATCCAGACCGATCGTGCGGACTGCGGGGACGTTCTCCAGAAGCTGTGATCGAAACAGTCCGATCCCGACGCCAATAGATGCGCGGTTACCAAGCCGCAAGCCGAAAGCGACCATGAAGGCGTATTCGTCCGTGGACAGGTAGCCGGTATGATAGCCGCTACCATCGCGCCCGTCAATATTGCGAACGCCTGCGTGAATCAATCCGGCAGCGAGGCCGGCGCGCGGCTTCAGCGGTGTGGCTAGTTGTACAAACTGAAGCTGTCGGTCCAGCGTCAGTGCGGCAGCGGACAGCTCCAGGTTTTGAGTCGTGATGTACGGTGCGAGAGCCGGGTTGTAGTACGGGCTGGCAAACCCTGAGACATCCGCCACGGTAGCATTGCCCATGGCCATTCCCCGCGCGCCAAACCCCATCCGGGCAAAAGTGCCGGCACCTTGGCCCGCCGCGCTGCCCGCAGTGAAGAGCGCGATCAAAAGCGCGAATGCGCGTGCGTTACCCTGCACTACTGCACCACCAGAATTTTGCCCCAGAATGTGTCGCGGTTTGTCTGCACGGCATAAAAGTAGGTGCCATTGGCCACGCGCCCGCCACCATCATCGATCCCGTCCCACGATGCTTCCCATTCACCAGCCCTCTGTCTTTCGTCGGTCAGATGGCGAACCAGGTTCATGCCAAAGTCGAAGACCCGAATAGTCACCGGAGCGTCCTGCTCCAACCTGTAGCGCAGGCGCACCAGTCGGTGGACGGGCGGGTTGAACGGATTGGGATAGGCATAGCTGCTCACGCTTGGTACCCATTCCGGCGGGATAATGGAGGGCAGACCGCTGGGATTCACCGGCACCTCGGTCCGGAAGATGGTCCATGTATCGCCCCCATCATAGCTGCGAAGAAGGCCGTCAGCCGTTCCTACCCACAGAGCGCCATCGGTGGCCGCAACTGAATAGATTTCCGAAGAGGGACGTAGAGTTCGGCCGGGCCGGTCAGCGTCAAAAAACTGGCGCACAGTGCGGAAGGTGAACCCGAGGTCCTCCGAAATAAACAGCCCGTTATCTCCGGCGATGTACACGCGTCGGTCATCGAATGCAAAATCGTATACGCGTTCACCGTGAAGGACAGCGCGGAAGGATTCGCCGCCATCGGATGTGACGACTGCTCCGAAAAACTGCGGCGCGATGTCCGTGACTCTGCCACGCCAGGTGGTGGCCCATATATTGGGCTCGGCGTCCGGGATGTGCTGCTCTTCAATAGAGATCACCCAGTTGCCGGGCATACCATCCGACACATCAAGGCGGTACCAGCTAAGGCCTCCGTCCAGCGAGCGGTTCAGCCCTGCAGGAGACCCTGCCCATATTCTTCCTGCTGCGTCAACAAGCACGGCATATACCTGAAAATTAAGCCCGTGAAAATCTTCTATGGCAATACCGGCGGGCTGGGAATAGAACGGGAACGTGTAACCGAGATCCGGTGACAGATAGCGAGACGTATCCGGTGGCAGCACGATGCGCTGCCAGGTGGCGCCATCATCGGTGGATCGGCGCAGTCCCGCGACCTGGTTGGCCGACCAGAGGTGTCCCGTTAACGGGTCGTAGTCCAGGTCCCACGGGGGGCTTAGCTCCGGCACCGTCGCAGGTAGTGTCGGCAGTTCCTGGGATCCGTACGTAGTCGTCTCATCTTCCGGCAGGTCAAGGATACCTGTCGTTGCCGGGTCGTCGTCCAGCGGTGCCTGGTGCGTGCGGTATCTCCATGTCTTCCCACCATCGGTGGAGAACGTGAATCCGCGGGCAAGCGGCACGGATTGTGTTTCACTGTTGAGTTCCTGCGCCTGCGATTCGCCGAGCCCTCCCCATATCACATCGCCCTCTACGTCCAAAGAATACAAACGGACCTGCAGGCCTTCGAATACGTCGTTGTCGGCCACGAACCAGGAGTTTCCTTCGTCACGGGTAACATTCAAGAACGGCCCGACCCACAGTGTGGAACCCTCCGCATGCAGGTTTGTGACGCTGTTGCGCAATATGCCGGGAGAGTGCAGCAGGCCTGACTGCGCCTGCACGATTCGCGTGACGGGGAGCATGGCCAATGCGATGAGCGCAGCAACGCGCAGCACGGTGCGGGGCGCTTTTCTTTGGCGGAGCGTCACTGGGATATTATCTCCACGTCTCTGGCTATCTGTTCGCTCATGAGGAATGCGCGGTCCGTAGCCTGGAACACCAGCGTATTTACTCCTAGGCTATTGGTGCTCCGGATGAACACCTGACGTGAGTATATGCCGTCTCCGGCGGTCTCATCGCCGCTCTCCTGGCTGGAGCCGCATATGGCGCCGCCGCCGCCATCGTCACACATCAGAAAGCGCGATTCGGGTAATGCGGCATTCCAGAACTCAACCCTGCTGATGTCCTGCAGACCATCCGGGTCGCTCACGCGAGCGGACAGGAGGAGGGTGGCAGCGGGTTCCCCTTCTGCTGGTCGCTGGATGGTTTCGGGTACAGACAGTTCGTCCAGCACCGGAGGCTCGCTTGGCTCAAAGGAACGGACATATTGGATCGTGCCGCGTGCCTCCCCGCTGATGCGGGATGCGGCGTCCACCGCATAGACCAGTAGCGTATGGACGGAAGCATCCAACGCAGAGATGGTGAGCGTGGTTTGTGCGGTGTACAGGTCACTTCCCTGGTTCGTCAGCACTCCTCGAGCGACCGCTTCTGGTCCCTGCTGCATGATAAACCGCACCTCGCGTACCTCCGACGACCCTGCGCGCGCCTTGACGGACATAGTCACCGGCAACTCAACCGTAAAGCCTACAACCTGTTCGGGAGGCAGATCCGCATAGGTTACCAGACCAGGAGCGTAGTCAAAGTCCTCCAGAGCAGGCCCATAGCTGCCAATGGGTTCGGGGCCCGGGGCAGTGTCGCACGAGGCAACAAGAACGGCCACGGTGGTGAGGAGGGCCCTATGCAAAGTAAAGGGGCGTTATACTGAAGCAGAGTACGAATATTACAATGCTCACGATACCAAGCGTTACGCGGCTCCTGGATAGCGGTTCATTTCCTGTTACAGGCGGGTGGTCAACCTTGATGAGGTACGCCAGCAGAAAGCACCAGATCAGCCATCCTTCATAACCAAACTGGGTTATTGGCGGTCCGATTTCACGGGCCAAGGCTCCCAGGATCACGAGCGCGGCGGTACCTGCCAGTATCTTTACCAATGATCCCGGATAGATGCGGCGCAGGACGAGTGCCATGAGCCCGCCGAGCAAGAACCACAGGAGCAGCGCGGCTATGAGCGGATTGCGGCTAAGCACAGGCAGAAGTACCGCCAGGAATTCCGGCCCTCCGTCAGCTATTCCTATCGCTGTGGAGCCTGCCATCAGAAGCATGAATCCGCGTGCCAGTCGCGCATGCCACTTGCTGCCGATGAGTGCGTAGAGGATGTGTCCGCCGTCTAGCTGACCGACCGGAAGCAGATTGAGAGCGGTGAAGAAAAGTCCCAGCCATGCAGCAAACAGGAGCGGATAATGGTACAACTCGGACATGGGTGGGACATTCGAAAATACCTGCGACAGCGCCCAGTACAGTGGGGTCATTCCGACCATCAACTGCACCCCCCCGGGGCTCGGAATCGGGTCGACGGGGAAGGTGCCGTGTTCAGCGATGTACCTGTGCAGCGGTTCGTGCCCGGAGATACCCATCATGTATTCTGGCGGCGGCAGCGTCGCCATTGCTACCAGCAGCATCGCCAGCGCTGCAAGGAAGCCGGCAAGCGGACCGGAAGCGCCGATGTCAAATAGCTTGGTCCGGTCCTGTAGGGGCTGCCGTATCCGGATGAGCGCGCCCAGCGTACCGACGCCAATCAACGGTGTCGGTATGTAGTATGGCAGCGAAACATTCAACTTGTGGACTCGTGCTGCCAAATAATGTCCGAACTCGTGAACGGTAAGAAACCCCACTAGTCCGAAGGCGAACACGAATGCATCCCGGACAAGTGGCATGGACACAAAACCCAGCACAATGGGGCCTTCCATCCACGCAATGTCGCGGCTGATAAATGCCGACGCGCCCGTATAAGCTGTTGATAGTAGCGTAGCGACAAACAGCAGTAGATGCAGCCAGTAGCGCTCCTTCGGGGGATTCATCAAGGTCGCCATTGGGGGCGATGGGGCCCCGGGTGCAGAGGAGTGAGCAAAGAATGGACGGGGGTAATGGGGTAACTCAATAGTGCGGGCCGGTTAACCCAATAGCGGGTACCGGGTTCACGGGTACCCCTGTCAGCGCAGCTGTGCGAGGCCGGTCTCAATGCGCTCTAGTGCGTGGGCCAAATCGTCGTCAGACGCAGCATAGGACAGGCGTACGCCGTCAGGACCGCCAAAGGCTGCACCCGGCACCATGGCTATCCCGTGTTCTTCCAAAAGGTAGAAGCACAGATCATTGCTGTCCTCTATGGAGTGTCCAGAAGGGGTTGAGCGGCCGTAATAGTAGGAAACCTCCGGAAAGGCATAGAATGCGCCCTGAGGCATCGGGCAGCGGATGCCGTTGATGGCACGAAGGCGTGCAAGCACGTAATCGCGGCGCTTTCTGAACGCGGCCACCATGGTGGCAACATGCTGAAAGTCCATGCCCAGGGCCGCGATTCCCGCCCGCTGTGTGATGCTGCACGGTGCAGACGTAAACTGGCCCTGAACTTTGGCTGCCTGCTTCACAATCGCATGGGGACCTGCCATATAGCCCAGCCGCCATCCCGTCATGGCGTAGGCTTTGGAAAACCCGTTTACCGTCACGGTGCGGTCCATCATGCCTGGCAGCGACGCAAACGCGGCGTGCCGGGCGTCGTAGACGATGTGCTCGTAAATTTCGTCCGACACGACGTAGATGTTCTCGTAATTGCTTACCACGTGGGCGATAGCCTCCAACTCTTCCCTTGCGTACACCGAGCCGGTGGGGTTCGAAGGGGAGCACATGATGATGAGACGCGTCCGGTTGGTGATGGCCCGCTCCAGTGCTGCCGGCGTGATTCGATAGTCGGACTCTGCGGAAGTCGGCAGTATGACCGGTCGGGCTCCGGCAAAACGGGTCATCTCGGGGTAGCTGACCCAGTACGGCGCGGGGATCAACACCTCGTCGCCTTCGGCGGCAAGCACGGCCACGGCGAGAGCTACGGACTGCTTAGCGCCGTTTGAGCACAGAATCTGGCTGGGCTCATAGGACAGCGCATTGTCAAGCTTTAGCTTACGGCAAATAGCCTCGCGCAGCTCTGGTATGCCCGGATTCTGGGTATACCGCGTATACCCTTGGCGTATTGCGGCAATACCCTCCTCTGCTATGGGTGCTGGCGTCCCGAAGTCCGGTTCGCCGGCGCTGAGCGCGATGATGTCGTGGCCTTGACGGGCCAGCTCCTTTGCCCTGCCGGACATGGCGAGGGTGGCGGACGGTCGCATGGCTGCGACACGCGGGTTGAAATTTATCGGCATTAGGCTGGCTGTTCGGTGTTAGGAAACTTGAGAGATTGAAGGTAGGCTGCGACCGCTTCAGTAACGAACGGGTCAATATTGCCTCCGTGAAGGTAAAGATCCCGCACCAGGCTTGAACTAATCCTGGTATGATCCGCCCTTGCGAGGAGGAATATGGTTTCCAGCCCGCCCTCCTGGGCGCGGTTGGCTATGGCCATGGGAGCTTCGTAGTTCAGGTCAGACCCGTGGCGCAGGCCGCGAACGATAACCGTCGCTCCGAGCTCGGCACCGTAGCGGGCCGTAAGCCCCTTGAACGGTACCGTGGTTGCACCTGCAATGTGTGCGGTTGCTTCGGCAATCAATTGGACCCTCACATCAACGGGCAGCAGTGTGCCTGGTCCAGAGCTTTCTGATACGGCAATTATCACGGTTCCGAAGATTCGGGCTGCACGCTCGGCGATATCAACATGGCCGAGGGTGCACGGGTCAAACGTGCCGGGGAATAATGCTTTTGGTTGTGCATTCATTTATTTGCTATGCCTATAGACTGCGACGCCTGTCCTGCCGTACCGACGGTTCCAAACCGCATCCGTCGGTGGAATTCGCGCATCGTGTTCAAGTACCAGGAGTCCGCCCGCCACCAGGCGCCGGTCTGCAGCAGCAACGAGGACATTCAGGTCTGCATACGCATACGGGGGGTCAGCGAGAATCAAGTCAAATGGATTGCTCAGCCCTTGCAAGAACTTCATGGCGTCCGCACGGAGGAAGATGCACTGGCTTTTAACGCCCAACAACTTCGCATTATCCTGGGCAACACGCAGCACATTCGCGCAGGAGTCTACGAAAATCACCTGGCGCGCACCCCGGCTGAGTGCTTCCAGGCCTAGCGCCCCGGTACCAGCGAAGAGGTCCAACACGCGGATATCGCTCAGATCCATGCGATTCTCCAGCGCAGAAAACATCGCCTCCCGCACCCGACCTGTTGTGGGACGTGTTGCCAGCCCCTTGGGCACGCGCAGCTTTCTTCTGCGCAGTTGTCCGGCAATGATGTGCATGGCAGCGATGTTCGTTGGGTTGTGAGGGGACCGGCAGCCATGCTGCGGCGTTCGCAGCACCAACCAGCCAAATCAAACGGCCAATATACTAATGCGTGTTTTCTTGACCGGCGGGACGGGTTTCGTGGGCCGGTTTGTGCTGGATGCGTTGGTGGCTGCCGGACACAAGGTTCGGTGCCTCATTCGCAACGATGTAAAACTTCCCGGTGTAGAGCACATCCGCGGCGATGCGGCCGTCGCGGGATCGCTGCACGGCCAGTTGGACGGGTGCGACGCGATGGTGCATTTGGTGGGCATCATTGAGGAGGACGCGCGGCGCGGTGTTACATTCGAAATCGCGCATGTCAGCGCGACAGAACATTTGGTAAAGGAGGCCATCCGCGCTGGCGTACAACGGTGCGTCTTTGTGAGTGCCAATGGAGCCCGCAAGAACGGCATAACGCGGTACCAGACCACAAAGTGGAAAGCGGAGCAGCTCGTCAGGACCGCGGGGTTTACATGTGCGACTATCCTGCGTCCTTCGCTTATTTTTGGCGATCCCGGCCCGGGTCGGGATGACTTTTGCACAAGGCTGGTGCGCGATCTCATACGACCGTTCCCCGTGCTTCCTGTATTTGGCAGTGGCATGTACTGCATGCAGCCGATTGACGTAGAAACGGTTGCTGCGGCGTGTGCGAAAGCTCTGGCGATGGAGGGAATTCGGACGTATGAATTAGGAGGGCGCGAGCGTGTTTCGTTTGTGGAGTTGCTGGACCGTCTCTGCATCGCGCTGGGCGTTGCTTCAAAGCGCAAGCTGCACAGCCCATTGTGGCTACTTCGTCCTATGGTAGGGGTGTTTGGTGGTACGAAATTGCTTCCGGTGACAGGGGATCAGCTGGCGATGCTGGTCGAAGGCAATACATGTGATGCGGAGCCCTTCTACAGGGACTTTGGACTGGAGCCGAAGCCTTTCCTGCCGCACAACCTGGCGTATGTCGGCGCCCGCACGCCTTGAAGCGCTGCTTGTGCACGCTGCTGCTACTCCCATTGCAGGCAGTGGCCCAAGACTCAACGCGTGCGGACGGGGCCGGACCAACAGCGTTCGACAGGGATGTAACGACCGCACTTGTCCGCAGCATGCCAGCGTTCGCGTACGACTTCGGTGCCTACGGCTGGCCGAGCGGGTGGAGCCCGTACGGTCTGGCTCCGCAGTGGGTAAGACTGGAATTTGACGAGCTTGTGCTCAACGACCTCGTCACCGGGCGCCCACAGTATGACCTCCTGCCGGCATCGTTAGTATCAGCCCCTGAAGTACAGCGGACGGGGCTCGGCGCACCGGTGAGGGTATCCGCCGCCACAAGAGCCCACAGCACTTCGTCTCCTCTTACGGAATTGCACTACCAAACTGGTGACGGAGGATTGCAGCGCACGACGATCATGCATGTGCAGGGGCGCGGCCCGGTTGAGGGGATGCTTGCCTATGCCGGCGCTGGTGCTAGGGGGGAGTATCCGGGAAGTCGGTTGCGACGTCACCGGCAGCTGGTGCTGCGTTCTCGTTTCCGTGGCTCCGGCGAGTGGTTGGCAGAGGTGCGTTACCTGCACACACAGCGCCGCCTGGGGGCGCATGGGGGTGTTATCGGACCTACGCCCTACAATCGACTGATAGCAGGGGTGCGGCAACCAGGTGCGGTGCGCCGGATGGTGCGCAATGACTTGCAGCTGCGGTTTTCGGGTCAGCTGTGGGGTGGGGCGTTGGAAGCCGGTGTATCGTGGAGTGAGCAGACACTACGGTTTACGTCCACCGATACTACGGCTTCCACTGTATCCCGCGTAGCCGTGAATATCAAGCAGCAAGCCTACGGTATGTCGTGGGAGCTGCATCCGGTACTGGGGCCGTTTCTGGAAATGCACGCGACTGTGCGTGATTCGCTCGCTTGGGGTAGGCTCTCCGCGTCGGTATCCGCAGGATTGCATGCGTTATACGGGGCGCGGTATCTGAGCGGCGCTGCCGTCATGCATTACAGGGGGTTCTTCGTCGAGGCTGTACGGAGCGGGCAACCCTTGTCGTGGGTCGCTCGCAACGGCTGGGGGCGCTACCTTAGGGGCAGTAACGGCCTTACTCCCGGGCGGCTACATCAAGTACATGGCGGGGTGGGCGGCAGCACGAGCTGGATAGGCGCATCCATATCGGGGTTCGCCCGGCTGTACACTGACATGGTGGACTGGCATGTGGCAGGACCCGACAGCGTGGCGGCACGCTCCGCGGGATCCGGTGCATCTGGTGTGGCAGGACGGGTAGGATTTCGTGATGAAGCTGTTCGGGGCCTGTATGCTGATGTAGCGCAGCTGGTTCTGTGGCCAACAGGTCGTGAAACGGGTATGTTTATGCATGGCCGCCTAGGGATTCGCTACGCATTGTTCTCTCGCGACCTGTTGTTGAATCTCTCGGTTCGCTACCGGTACTGGAGGCGGTTGCAGGAGCGCGGATTTCATGCTCCGACCGGTCTTTTGGCCGTTACGGGCCGTGCTCTCCCCGCATCGGGCGGGCTGGATGCGGTTTGTGAGGCAACGGTGCGCGGGGCTACGCTGCTTGTGTCCATGGAGAATATCCTTAGCGGTACACCGGTATTGGAAGGTAACCAGATGATTCCGGGATATCCGCTTCCTGCACAGTTTCTTCGATTTGGAATATTTTGGCCGATCCTGAACTAGAGAGGCTGCCGGTTTACGACCGCGATGTGCTGCGGCGATTACGTGCGTGGCACGGAAGAAAGGATCGCGGCTTTGGGCGCGTGTTTGAGGATGCGTCAAGGGGGTTGCGCGAGATGGTTGCCCGCCTGCCGCGTATGCCGGGGTTCGACTGGGTGGTAGACAATGTGGCGGCCGGCGTGCTGAAGGTGACAAACGAAATAGCGCAGGATTCGATGTGGAGCGACCGCATTCTCCGCACTTACCGTGATGCAGGACATATGGTGTATGCAAGGGATGATGTGCGTGCGCTAGACCTGGAGCACGTGGGTACGGTCATGGAGGGACTTGCGACCAAGTACGGCTCCTTCACGGCAGTGCAGGGTGCCGCTGCAGGTGCCGCTGGTTTGGCGGGCATTGTGCCGGATGTTGTAGGACTAGTGGCGCTGAACCTGCGGGCAGCGGGTGAATATGCAGCTTATGCGGGATACGATATGCGGCGCGACGAGGAACGCCTGTTCGCTTTGCAGATTCTACATCATGTTATCGTTCCTTCCGACAGCGCCCCTTCACCGGTTGTAATGCCGGCCCGGGCCGTGACTCAGGATGTAGCGGGGCATCATGTCGCCCAGATAGTGGTATCCGGTTCAATACATGGGTTCACCCGGGTGCTTGGGGCTCGCCTGGCGCGTGTAAAGCTCGCGCACCTGTTACCGGTAGTCGGTATAGTAGCTGGCGGAGTGTTCAATGCATTGTACACTAGGCGTACCTGCGAGGCGGCATTCTTTTTGACTATGGAGCGCAGACTGCGGGAAAAATATTCTGGCAGCGACCTTGCCATCATGGCCGGATAGGTAGGGGGCATGGCTTGTTCTCAAACGTTGGCCGCCATTGTGCGTATCCGGGTTGCTTGCACGGCAAATGGCGTCGTGCACTTGATCGTCACCGTACAAGAGCATAACTGAATGGGTTAGAGAATGCAGCGTAATACACTGGATATAATGGAAATAATATTGGCGCGGGTAATAGGACGGATCTGCGGCTGGGTGGTGATGGCTTTACTTCTTTGCGGATGTCAGGAGAGGCCCAATTTCGTTGTTATTGTGGCAGACGACCTGGGATACATGGATGTCGGGTCCTACAATGCCGAGACATTCTATGAAACACCGAACATTGATCGGTTAGCGCGGGAGGGTATGCTATTTACGGATGCATATGCGGCGGCCCCGGTCTGCAGCCCCACGCGGGCGAGTATTATGACGGGGCGATATCCGGCGCGGCTAAAGACGACTGATTGGTTCGGTGCGCCTCAACCCGAGACGGCGTCCACGCACTTTACGGGCAGCAAGCCGCTTCGTCCCGCCTCCTACTTCGACACGCTACCGCATGCGGAGGTCACCGTTGCCGAGGCACTTGGCGGTGACGGGTACCGTACTTTCTATGCGGGCAAGTGGCATTTGGGGAGTCCGGGATCGTACCTCGAAGACCACGGCTTTGACATCAATCGGGGAGGTTGGGAGCGGGGCGGCCCGTACGGCCCGGGCCGATACTTCCCGCCGTACAATAATCCGCGTCTTGAGGATGGTCCCGCGGGGGAGCATCTTCCTGACAGGTTGGCGCGGGAAACGGTTGCGTTTATTCAAAATGGCGATGGTACGCCGTTCCTTGCCTTCTTGTCCTTCTACAGCGTGCACACGCCGCTTATGACCAGGCCCGATCTGGAGGCAAAGTACGCTGCCAAGGCCCAATCGCTGGCTCCCGTGACTTGGGGTACAGAAGGGGAGCGGCGGGTCTGTGAGGTGCAGAACCATGCGATCTACGCCGGCATGGTGGAGGCCATGGACCAAGCTGTCGGAAAGGTGTTGATGGCGCTGGATTCGCTTGGTCTGGCGCGCAATACCGTTGTGATATTCACTTCTGACAACGGCGGGCTAAGTACATCGGAGGGTCACCCGACGAGTAATCTCCCCCTGCGGGCAGGTAAGGGGTGGATGTACGAAGGCGGTATCCGAGTGCCCTTCATTGTGCGCTGGCCAGATCGTGTACAAGCCTCCGCGGTAACGGCGGATCCGGTGATCAGTAACGACATATTGCCCACGTTAGTTGATATCGCGGGTGGTAAGGCGGTTGATTTGGGTGGGGATGGGAGCAGTCTTGTGCCGCTTCTCCTACGCAGCGAATCATTGTCACGGGAGGCGCTTTATTGGCACTACCCTCACTATGGTAACCAGGGAGGAAGTCCGTCTGCAGCGGTGCGGCGCGGACGGTGGAAATTGATTGAGTTCTTTGAGACGGGTCACACGGAATTATATGACCTTGAGGCGGACGCGAGTGAGCAAAACGACCTTAGCGGCGTAGAACTGGGGATTGCAGCCGACCTGTATGTATCGCTGCAGGACTGGCAGTTGTCTGTTGATGCATGGAATCCGACATCAAATCATGCGGTTACCAATGCTGAACGAGAACTGTAAAATGTATCCCATGGTCACATGAGCACACGCAAGGGCATGATACGCTGTTCGTTCTGCAGTCGGACGGCTCAGGAGGTTGCCACCATGGTGGCAGGCCCTGACGTATATATCTGTGACCTTTGTATTAGCGATGCCTCCATCATTGTTCGCGATGAACAGGGTGCCAATGCGGCGCCGGCAAGGCGGCAGCGCGTGCGTAGCAGCGGCTTGTTGCCAAGAGAAATCAAGGCCGCGCTTGACGAATACGTTATAGGCCAAGAACGGGCTAAGACCGTCTTGGCGGTCGCTGTGTACAATCATTACAAACGTGTAGAGGCTCAGCAGTACTTTCATGAGTACGATGGCGTTGAAATTGAAAAGTCCAACATCCTGTTGTTGGGTCCATCGGGCACAGGAAAGACCCTTTTGGCGCGGACTCTGGCGCGTATTCTGGATGTGCCGTTCTCTATCAGCGATGCCACGGTGCTGACGGAGGCCGGTTATGTTGGTGAGGATGTGGAGACCATCCTGTCTCACCTCTTGCATGCGGCGGACTTTGACGTGGACAGAGCAGAACGCGGGATCATCTTTATTGACGAGATTGACAAGATTGCGCGCAAATCGGACAACGCCTCCATCACAAGGGATGTGTCGGGGGAGGGTGTGCAGCAGGCCCTGCTGAAGGTGTTGGAGGGTACCGTTGCCGGTGTGCCTCCAAAGGGTGGGCGAAAGCACCCGGAGCAGAGCTTTGTCAATATTGACACAAGGAACATTCTCTTTATATGTGGTGGAGCGTTTGAGGGATTGCCGGAGTTTGTGGCACGGCGTCGCTCCGCGAATACCATCGGCTTTTCTGCGGGCGATGTGCGGCGCGTGGATAAGAAGGATCCGCATATCCTGCGCCATGTGGAGCCGGACGACCTGTTGAAGTACGGGCTCATACCGGAGCTTGTTGGCCGGCTGTCGGTAATGACGGCGCTGGATCCGCTTTCCAGGTCGTGCCTGAAGCAGATTCTGACGGATCCCAAGAATGCACTGGTACGGCAGTACCAGAAGCTGTTCGCCATGGACGGGATCAAGCTGTACTTCACTGATGATGCGTTGGACACCATTGTTGAGCAGGCCGCTACGATGGCAACCGGTGCGCGGGCACTGCGTTCGGTCGTTGAGAGTACGATGTTGGAGATCATGTTCTCCATGCATGACCGGCCAAACTTGGGTGTTTGCCGCATCACTGCAGATACTGTTGCAGGTAAGGAGGGCCCGATATACGAGGATCGTAAGGCGACGGCGTAAGGTTCTTCTAGTTGCTGTCCTGATTCTTGTGCCCCTAGCAGCGCTTGGTCAGGAAGCGCTGCTGGCAGTGGACGGGGCTACGCGCGTTCGCAGTATAGATTTCACGTTTACGGACAGCGACCGTTATGCACCTCATGAAGGGCGAGACGGATTAAAGAATCGCATTGCGGCTACGGCTCCAAGCAGGCTTCGTAGGATGTTGCTGGGTTTTGGTATTGGTGACAGCAGCAAATACTTGCTTTATCCGGTAGAACTGCAGCGCGATGTGGTGCGACTGCGTAATTATTTTTATTCAGAAGGGTACCTGCAGGCGTGGGTGGATTATGCGGACAGTGACTTTGACTCGACGGCCAATGCTATCAGTGTTCGCTTCAGTATCCGTCAAGGGCCGCCCATAATTATCCAGGATGTCGGGTTTTTTGCTGAAGGCGGATACCTGGCCACTACGCTGCCGCGCGAAGTGCGGACCCGGTGGGTGGAATTCAGGGACGCTACCGGATTTAGTACCGGGGATCGGTATACAGCCTTTGATGTGGTGCGGATTGAGGACCAGGTAGTCAGTTGGCTGAAGAATGAGGGGTATGCTTTTACGACTTTGCATACGGTTGTGGACATTGACTCTGTTTACGCTACGGCCGACATTGAGTTTGTTGTAGACGCGGGGCCGAGGGCGGTAATTGATTCCGTGCTGATTGCCGGGAATCGGCGTGTAGGAGAGCGCGTTGTTCGCAGGGAGCTGCCGTTTGAGGAGGGGGACATGTATACTGCGCGCGCGCTGGTGCGCGGGCAGCGTGAGCTTTTCGGGCTAAACCTGTTTCAGGTGGCGCAGACTGCCGTTCCCGATCAGCCGCGCGATTCTACGGTTACGATTCAAGTGCAGTTGCGAGAGGCGCGGCTGCGCTATTTAACCGCGGAGACGGGATACAACCAGGAGCGTGGTCTTGTGGGGGAGGGGCAGTGGTCTCACCGCAATTTCTTTGGCGGCGCGCGAACATTTACCGCTGTCGGTGAGATCGAATCGGGCATTTTGGCTTCCACCGGGTTGGGTGCGGAAACAAGTCGTCTTTACAGGGCATCTGTAGGAATCGTGCAGCCATACTTTATTGCTCCGCGGCTTAGCGGAATTGTTGAGCCGTTCCTCTTGTACGAGCGTGATCCGTTGCTGCGTGACACGAGACTTCCTTTTTCGATTAATCGGCGGGAGCAGGGTGTGAATACTACGTTCATCTATGAGCTGCAACCGTTCAGGGTAATCAGTCTGCGGTACGGGCTTACGCGCACCACGCAGTTTGCTCCGACGCGTGGTGTGCGCGGTAGAGACGACTACGGTACGAATGTCGTGACGCTCAGCGGCTCGCTGGGGTGGACGGATGATCCCATCAACCCGCATAGCGGTCTTATTATCCGGCCTTTTGTAGAGCGTGCAGGCGCCTTTGAGCGTGCTGCGAGCATTGCCTACGTCAAGGCGGGGCTGGAATTGTCGGGGTACATTCCATTATCGGGGGATGTACATGTTGGCATTCGTGTGGGAGCTGGGCGGCTTTGGCCTTTGGGACAGGCTCGGTTATCGCGTTCAGAGCCGGGGGCACTGGATCCCATTTTTATCAGTCCGCTGGAGGACCGTTTTGATCAGCTACTTTTTTATTCCGGCGGTGCGGACGATGTCCGCGGATGGAGTAATGGTCTTTTGGGTCCAAAGGTTAACCGTACCGAATTTGTGCGTGACGCCGAGGGAGAGGTGGTGATGGAAAACAGCTTACCGCGGACGCAGTCCGAGGCCTTTGAGCCTGTGGGCGGGAAGTCGCGATTGAGAGCAAACCTTGAGGTACGCTTACCTATGCCGGGCTTATCGTCTGCATGGCGTGCTGCGGCGTTCCTAGATGGTGGGCGGGTTTCTTCAGAGTACGATCTGGATGTGGATTGCACGCGGGTTCCCAGTCCTGGAGAGCTGACTGTACCCATTCAGTGTGGAGTACAGGACAGCGGCTCGTTCGGTTTGCGGCGGTTCAAGTTCGCTATAGGAGGGGGGATCCGATACCGGACCCCGGTAGGGTTTGTGCGGGTGGACGTAGCCATGAAGTTGAATCCGGACGATCTGGACTTGCAGACGCCGCGGGACGCTTTTTTGTCGGTACGCGGGTTAGCCGAGCCTGACCGACGCTTACTGCGTCGGTTCAATGTGCACGTTAGCCTTGGTCAGGCATTCTGATGGGGAAAGAATAGGGAGGACGGTGCGCCCCTGTTCTTACTGCTACAGGGATTGCAGGGGCATTAGTGTGGGTTGGCCCATACCGTAGACGGTGCCTTTGCCTATGTGCAGCCAGCGCAAGGCGGACAGTAGTGGCCAGAGTCGCTGCGGGCCATCGGGAAGGGAGAGGCTACCTGTTACGCCGTAGAGTGTCAGTTCTTTCTGCTGCTTTGCTGACCAACGGACAACGTCAAGCCGTTCACCGCACCAAGGTTCTGATTGTATGGCATTGGCTTGGCTAATCGCGCCGTGCATAAGGTCGCGGTACCGCGTGTTCCTTTCGATACCTGCGATCCCTGCTATGCGGCGCATGCCTGCTGTGGCAATGTCCCTCAGTGTTGGCGCTTCTATCAATTTGCGTTTACGGAGGATGCGCAGGGGTGCCAGGAATGCGAGCTTTTGCGGCATGTGGGCATGGGGTGTTATGTTGGGCTGCTTGGGAGGCTCCGATGCTAAGTACCATGTTTCCTGCTCCGATGAAGCGATCAGCTCTCGTTTGAGTATCCGAAACGGTTGTCGCCGTGGGCCGAGTCCCATGCCGCAGGCCACGAGCCATGCTTTCCAGGCGGCGATTTCTGTGGCTGGGTTGGTGTCCAGCAGGATCCATTCGATGGACGGGGCTGTCAGGGGATCCGGCGCCGATGGTCGGATGATATAGGCTGGTCTTCGTTGGTCTTGAGGACCTGTGCCTTCGAACACATCTGCATACACCTTGCTATTGACATGTTTCAGGGCGCGTCCCCATACGCCGCGCAGCATGGGTGTGCTGGCCATTACGCCGGGAGTCTCAAGGTACAGTTGCCAGGCTTTGATGCTTATGTGCTCCAAGACTTCTGTAACGAGGCGTTTCCAGTCCTCGGTGGCACAGTATCCCGGTTCGGCGGTTATCATCGTCCTTGAAGTTGGTCGGTGTGGGCTGGTGGTGTGTGACCCCGTTCTTTATGCGGTGTCCGTTACCGGGTTGAGGTTGGGCATGGGAAGCCCTGTGATGCGTGCGGGTGAAAGATGTTCATTATTGCAAAAGAGGTTTCGTCAGCAGGTTTGTCGTGTCGGCCTCACGATAGGGTGAACGGTGGCGTTGTGGCCCGAAGTGGGCTGGGTAGGGGGAGCTATCTACACTTGGCAACTTGCAACGGATCTTCAAGTCTTAAGAGTTACAATTCCGTAATAGGTGGCAGTGATCCGTGCGAGGTAAGAGACGGGTTTGTACTGGTACAAACCCGTCTCTTAGGGAATGACGACTGCATATTGCGTTGCTTGGGCTGTTCTTGCGGTCTTGTTTTCCGGGACTATGATGTTTGTTTCCGTTTAGCTACTTCCACATTGATCTCAGGTGCCTCCATATTCATCAATGTCGTGAATGCTGGGGCTTGTTGTTCTGACACCTCACGGAATCCTGTAGCCACATTCCGGCCGCCTACAATAATAGCTCTAATGGCAGGTAATATGAGGGAGTTATATGGCTGAATGCCACGCGTTTTCGCAGGAGTTACTTTTTGTGCTTGGGTGGTGCAGACAGGATGGCTTGCGCCAGTTTTTCATAATCGGTTCCCGCTTTTCACGAACAAACTGCAATTATTTCAACTAACTCAACACGTGGGTATTCATGCTATATAATTGCCATCTATTAGGGAGTTATATACCACAGTGCCATGCCCGAAACGGTTAGTGCATACCGCAATATCACATACAGGCTGTTGCCCGGAAGTCGGAGTAATGCCAAGCACCTTGCTGGATTAGCGAGTGCGTGTAGGTTTGTGTGGAATGCCATCCTCGCAGAGCAGAGCGAGGCGTACAAGAAAGCGAAAGAGGCTGGAGAGAAGCCGCCCTCAGTAAGCTTCTTCTCGCTGGGGAAGCGGTTCACGGCGCTGCTCCGCACGGTCGAGTGGCTACCTGAATACTCCTTTGGTGTCGTTATATACACATTGAAATATCAGGCGGATGCATGGAAGGCATTTTTCAAGGAGGGTAAGAGAAGACCGAGATTCCACTCCAGACGTGGTAGTACGCCTTCGTTCACGATCCCGGATAACGTAAGGGTTCGGGATGGTAAGCCATATATCCCGAAAGTGGGATATATGGCGCTCCGCAGGCGGGGAGGCAACCCGTACCCTGATGGTATACCCGTCAAAGCCACGGTAAAGAAGAACGCCGGCAAGTGGTATGCTGTCATCTGCTACAAGATGGAGGCACCTGTAATAGAGGATACCGGCGGTGCTGTAGGCATTGACCGTAATTGCGGGCAGGTCGCTATGGTCTCCACAGAGGGCGATACAAGCATTATCAGACAACCGGATACCAAGCGTCTTGATGCCAAGTTGAAGCGGCATCAGCGAAGACTGGCGAGACAGAAGAAAGGCTCCAGCCGTCGTAACAGGCGGAAGCATAGAATCGCCCGCATACAGCGCAAGCGTGCTAACATCCTAAAAAACGCGAACCATCAGGCAAGTCGCAGTTTTGCCAATTGCTCCTCAACGGTGATATTGGAGGACCTAAAGATCAAAGCGATGACATGTTCAGCTAAGGGGACGATGGAGAGCTTTGGCACAAACGTCAGACAGAAGTCTGGCCTCAACCGTGGAATACTGCGAACAGGTTGGGGCCAGCTGGAACAGATGCTGGGCTATAAGTGCCGCAAGGTGATAAAGGTTACCGCTGCCTATATCAGTCGGTGTTCTGTGTGTGGGCACAGAGAAGCGAGTACCCGTAAGACACGGAGCAAATTCACGCGTATGTCCTGTGGACATGCGGATCATGCAGACCTGAATGCGGCTACAAACATACTGGCCTCCGGGATTGGGGCTGCTGCACGGCGAGGGGCGTTCGGGTTACCGACCCCTATGACCCGTGAAATTGATACTAGCGTCTCACTGTGTACAGTTGGTCACTCACGTATATGATTCCCTAATATGAAGCGTTGTTCCGCGGATTCGGCCTGCAGCGAGGGTTGCAGGCGGGGGGCGCGTCGTGTGCGGTGATCGCTCCATCATCTATTCCGCGCTGGTCAGGTGAGCGCGTTAAGGCGGATCGGCGGGATGCGAAGGGGTTGGCCATGCTGTGTGTCGCCGGGCTGCTGATGCCGGTGTTTGTGTACCGGAGGAGGACTAGGAAGCAACGGGGTTGATTGTGCGCTTCCGCGCTGCGTTGGTGAAATTCACGTCACGACCCAATTCACCTTTCAATCCCCTGGTGGGCGGGCCGGTCCGTGCGAGTACTTTCAAAAAAGTATACAAAGAAACAGAGAGCAGGCTTTCAATCCCCTGGTAGGCGGGGCGGTCCGTGCGAGCAGTCTACCTGGACACGTTCCAGGAAGACGTAGAAGACTTTCAATCCCCTGGTAGGCGGGGCGGTCCGTGCGAGACCTGACCTACGCGGACCTGACCGGCGCCACCCTAATCGGCCTTTCAATCCCCTGGTAGGCGGGGCGGTCCGTGCGAGATTAAAACGGCCAGAAGGCCTAATGTTATGGCTATACGCTTTCAATCCCCTGGTAGGCGGGGCGGTCCGTGCGAGGGGTACACCTATACACATAGGACGTACCGAGACGGTACCTTTCAATCCCCTGGTAGGCGGGGCGGTCCGTGCGAGGATCCGGAGACCGACCCGACAAGCACCAGCAGCACGCGCCTTTCAATCCCCTGGTAGGCGGGGCGGTCCGTGCGAGTCTCTCTTCGGGTTCACTAGCAATGGTGAACTAATTTCTCTTTCAATCCCCTGGTAGGCGGGGCGGTCCGTGCGAGAGTACCCTATGGTTCTCGTCCAGACAATAGAATAGCGGCTCACAAGCGTCACAGCATCGCACGGAGTATGTTGCTGAAAATACGACACGTAGCAGAATGATGCCCTGATCGTTGGCGCAAAGATCCGCCAACGGAACAATGACCCCAACGCCAGTTTTCGTAACCGAACAACCCAAGATAATACAAACGCGATCAAAAGGCAACATCAACCCGATTCAAGATCCCTCATCAGACATAAGGCCCGAACATACAAGCGTTTATACTCATTCGTAACTAAGCCACTGCGCATATGCCTTTGGACGTTACGAATCCGGCCCTATGCTATGAAAACGTGCTCTTCGCCAATTGACATGTCGTCATCACTATGACCAAAATACTCCCTGCGATTATCGCACCCGGCACACAACATGTATATGGCAACGCGATCCTCACTCGTGTCAATTCGATCCTTCAGTTGATCCTTGCATTCCCTGATAAGCCGCGCAGGAAGCCGTAGCTCAAAGACACTGCCCTGTATCCGATCCCCATACGAGTCAAGGCACTCGGCTACCTTGCGACGACGACTATCGTCCGTGATGTCGTAGCAAACTATATATCGGGGCATACTGATGTCGTGTGTCTATGCTGGAAATATGGGCACATAATTCTGATTACCCCGAACGTGGGCGGCTACCCTGTCTGCCTGCTGACGCATCAGCGTTTCAGGGCTGGCGATCCCTGGTAGGCCAGGAAGCGGCTTATCCATGAAAGCCTCCCAGTTTCTGAAGAATGTTCGCAAACCAATCTTGGTTAAGCGAACGCCACCGCGCTTGTGATCCGGTTCAAAGTGCTCTTCCCTTAGTTGGCGCAGATTGCACGCACGCAGCACAAACCTGTCAACGACCGGATGCCGGAGTTCTTCGGTAAGGTCAAGCGCAAGGCTGGGACGACCTGAGCGAACAGAATGAAAGAATCCAAGGTATGGATCAAAGCCGCGGGCCTCAAGAAGACTTGCCAAAGCATTTACAACGATTACATAGCCGAAGGAGAGCAGTGAGTTAACAGGGTCGGGAGGCGGTCTTCGTGCCCTGCCGGTGAACGACAATCCTTGGTCAAACCCGACTCTTAGCCCAGCGAAGTAGTGGCGGGCTGCAATTCCTTCAAAACCCATCAATTCCTCCTTCGTGGTAGCACCCTGAATGGCACGCGGCACCGCGGAAAGCGCGCTAATTGCCTCTCCCAAAGCAGGTTTGCCCGGGCGATTCGAGCGCACAGCGGACAACACACTGATGGCGCTGCGTAGCTTGGCAGCAATAATGGTTCGGGCAAGGTCCAGTGATCTGTCATCGTCACAAACCATTCTAAATTGTGCCAACCTCAGATCCGCGGTTCTGGAAAGCTCTGGAACCAAACGACCAACAAAATCCCCGTTCGACCTGAACCATGCAACAGCAATGCCCGAACGCAAACACACATGCGTCGCCGAGGATGTAATGTGCACGCGCCCAACCAAGGCAATCAGCTCCAGTCGATGTGGCTCCACCTCAAGAAGTGTGCGTCGCCGCCCGGATG
Organism: Rhodothermales bacterium; assembly: GCA_963663495.1. Classification (GTDB taxonomy): domain Bacteria; phylum Bacteroidota; class Rhodothermia; order Rhodothermales; family Bin80. The sequence continues at coordinate 4,627,782 of OY760427.1, read as the reverse complement.
AAGAACCGGATTTGTTCGCGTAATCGTCTTGGGTTACTATGATGGATCCCTTTGATTTCCGAACAACGGACCCTTGTTCGGTGACGTAGAGCGTCGGCATACTAATCGCTGTGGGAAAAATCAATGAGACGAGCGATAGACAGGCGCTCGCGTGCACTTGGATCATCTTCAATCAGAAGCTGCTCCATGTCGCCTAAGTACTTCGGCAATTTGTCCTTAGCATCCGCAGCACGCGCTTTGAATCCATGGACTAGGATTCCAGTATTGCGCCATGCAACGAATTCCCCTGGGGGGTTGATCAGCTTGGTGCCGCGGGGATCATGAAGGAACTTGAGAAAACGAGCGACTTGCTCTCTCGCCGCGGTCAGCCGCTTACTCTGCATCCGAAGTCCATGGCTCTTCTTCGTAAGCTTTTTCTGGAAATGTGCTACCTCTCGATCCTCTGGATCCAGCCTACCGCTATGATGCCCGTGTTTAAAAAGGTGCATCTGGCCGATTAGTTCAAGCACACGGTAACACCGCAGTGCGGCGTCTTCATAGTGGCCACTGCGGTGCCTTCGTTTAGCATTGGCTAACATGTCACAGACCAAATGCTTTACATACTCCGCCATTTCAGCCGGATCATCCTCATTGAACTCCTTCGCCAGGACTTCCAACCATGATTTCATCGCAGGCTTGGGTGCAAAATCGCCCGCATCCTCTGTGAGGTGCTCCAGTTTGCGCAATGCCTTCTTATAATCAAACCGATCCCACGCGGCATAAGCCGCCGCAACAGTAGAATAGGCTCGTGCCTTGGCCCTGAGAGAAGGCGGGAGGATACGCAGGTCAGCAGCATTCTCCAAGTACAGTGAGCAAACTGCCTCGAAATTATTCTCGACAAAAAATCGTTCCGCAAGTGATACGCGCAGCCGTGCACTAGCGACTTCGGCGAGTACTTCTCCTACCTTCTCCGTTCCTGGCCGCACCAATCCTCGCTCACCTCGCTGGCCGTGCACATACCGTAGCCTGGAAATGCCGTGCACAACACCGGCCAATACCAGCGCGGCACTCATCGCCTTCGTTCCTCTCGTATAATCCAAGGTAATGTCCTTGCGCGCTGTACCTGCCTCTGTGAGTTCGTCCAACGCTTCCGAGAAGTGTGCAAAAGCTGCATCTACATCGTTCTCGTCTTCTTCTCCCGGAAGTGGGCGAATATCCACCGGTACATCGGCAATCCTGTCTGCGAGTGTCTGCGCGTTTGCAACCGTGCCTTGCGATGGCAAAAGCACCACATGGCTCCATGTCCCTTCGTTAACGCTTTTTAGAACCGGAGCAAGAAATGTTTCCTCCAGTGCATCAGCTTTTCCCGTGCCGACCGTCAGCACCAAGATCCCTGAATTCGGAATAGTCATCGGCGCCTCCGCCTGCGGCGTCTAGAATCGGATGGCTTTCTTCTGACATTCCGACCCGATCGGGAAATACGACTTTGAGGCTTATGTCTGAAAATAATGTCGCCTCGCAACTCATTGATCGAATGAACGAATAGCGGCAACCGTTTCCCCGGTTCTACTTTCAAGGGAATGTCATCCTGTACGACCCCTTTCAGTCCGCTGTCCTCGTGCAGAGCTTTCCATTTTCCTTTCTTTGTTTTTTCCTCTAGCAGCAGTACTTCGACCTGATCTCCAGCCTTGGGTGTCCTACTCGGCGGTGGCACGGGCGCAGGTGACCGTAGAGACTCGTCATGAATTATGCCTGGTCCGGCAGCACGCGAGTTTCTGTGGCTATAAATCCTTGCACGGGCTTCCTGCGAGTATGTTTTCAACGCGCTGCAGCACTTATCCCAGCGCAGAAGCTTGGGCGATGGAAAAGCCATCAGGCGCACGTCAAACGGACCATTGGCATTACGTCCAAGGCTCCAGTGGACTGTTGACGCGTGACGATCAACGCCGCGTACCGATTGTCCCTTCCGGGGGAGGCCGAGTACAATTCGTTCATTCCTTTTCAGGTCAAGAGCAGCCTCACGATGTACCTTTCCCAAAATGTGGCAGGCAAACCATGGATTTTCCCAAGCCGTACGGATACTGGGCATCTCAAATGCTTCGGCGAGGGACGGGGCATAAGGGGCGTCGCTGGACAGGGCAACATTCCACTTACGGAGCAGACCCTGCGCCAGTGTAGTGCAATCATTCAAAGACGCAACGCCCTCCACTTGGATCGGGTTGAGCGAGCCAAATCCTTTGCGAGACTTTGAACCAATTCCACCGTACTGTGCGAGTAGCCACATGGCCGCTGATGCCTGCTTGATGATATCTTTCGCATCCAGTCTGCAAGTGGTTTCGTCGGATTGCTGGAGAAAACCATCCTTGGCTGTTATGCTCATTTTCCAAGACGAACCTGGCGGCTGACACCATCTTTTTTGCTCAGCCATCCCGTAGGATGTGTAGTAGAGCCCTAAAGTAGCGATGTGATCATTACGCCTTTTCCTAATGCCCAGCTTACGCAGAAAAACCTCGGACTTGTCAAATTGAACTGGGCGTAGGCTCTTTTGAACCTGCACTGCAATACGTAACGGGCTTCCAATACTCGAACTTCCCCAAACGGCAGCCTCCAACCCCCGTAGAGTGTCGCAGCCTACAAGCCCTGCAAACATGGTTCGCCACCACCATCGCAGCAGGCCGCGAAGTGTGCTTCCGCGAAGTTCGCAGTCGGATTCTTGCTGGGAAGCGCCAGCAAGAAAAGCGGGCGAAACGAGCTCCAAGTCGTAACTGACCTGTGTGACCGCCTCAGGAATCTCAATCTTTTCCTTGCCGGACTGGCAGAACCTGCCGTAACCCGCAGCGGTCTTCGCTCCTGCGCCTTCGGCCTGCAAAGCGTCTACCAGCCAAGAGATGGCCAATTCAAGCGAACCATCTTCATTGCGCGCACGGTCAGACACAGCGAACTCAAACTCCGCGCCTTGTGACATGCTCAGAAAGTAGACGGGAACAGGACTATCCCAATCTCCGGGGGCATCTTCCCCTCTGTAATACTTCGCGTAGTGGATGTTGGCAACATCCACCACTAGGTTGGGCCAGACTGTGGGCCAGGCTTCATGAAAAACAAGTCTTCCCGCCGCCGATCCGTCCGGCACAGGCACCACCTCAGGGCGCCAGCCCCGTTCTTTGGTGGCGATCTTGTGGGTTTCCGAGTTTGTTGCGTATCCGAACAATTGTTCTATTCGCCTCCAAGCCACCTCTGGATCTGGCTGCTGCCCTGCCCAAACCGTTTCGGCCCACGCCCGGACCATCCCTTTCAGTCCGCTGCCGGGCATATACGCGAAGCCCGACATAGGATGCAGGCAGATACCTGCGTTTTCCCAGGTTCCGGCACGGGCCAAGTGCAGAGTGAGAGGGCCCGCCGTGCGCATACGGACCGTATGGGCGCCTATGGCTGCCAGCATGCCGCGTCGGCGCTTTATCAGGTCCACCAGTAGGCGTTTATCGCCGCCAATCTTTGTGACATCCTGCAGCGCATCTTTCTGTATCCGCATACTGGCGTCGTTAGCAGCGTATACGCCGAACTTGTCCAGCTGGAGACCAATGTTGCGTGAACGCAACGGAAACAGCGACGGGGACGTTCGCGCCAGAAGCTCCAGAGTTGCCTTCGGCAGGAACGGACCGGTCAGCTCTTCCCGTCTGCTCATTCAGCACCTCCGAACTCGGCTTGCGCAAACCGCGTTATCCACATTAGGTAAAGTTGAGCTTCTTCTGTAGCTCGGCGCAATAAATCTGCGTCGCCCTCAAGAACGGCACGAATGACCGCATTTTCCTTGGTGTACTCAGTCCGCCATTTTGCAAGCTTGCGCTTTCGTAAAAGCCAGGAAGACAGGTGGCTCAGGATGCGGCTCTTCGCATCGTCGCCGGAGCGTTTGGCATACAAGAAGGCAAGTGCTTGCCCCAACCCCGCCGTGCGGATCCGTACGCTGAGTCGCCTAGACTCACGCAAGTAGTCCTGCTGGATATTTTCCTTCATCTGCCGAACATGCTCCACGGCGTTCCACGCCGCTTGTGCCCGAAGCTGGTCCAATGTGGGTCCTTTCATTGGAGGCCTCCTTCCACCCGCTGGGCTGAAGCAAAACGCAAGGCGCAAATACCCTTGCCAACGGTCTCTCCTCCACCAATTTGTACGTACTCTATAGGCCGTGTAAGGAGCCAATCCAGGATCTGGTGCCCGGAAGCGTCATGGTTCTGCCTGCGACTAGCTCGTCCCAGCACCAGCGCGTAAAAAATTGATTCCGGCGGGACGGATTCCTCATAGAAAAGCGCTCCCTTCCGAACGGTTTTCTGTTCGTAATCCAAGCCTATGCGGGCGACAACCTCTGTAGCATGGCGGGTAAAATGGGTAAAGTCATCGTCGTGCAGGATGGCAATGTGGGTGCACATACGCTGCCGCGTTCCTGAGTCGGTAATGCATGTTGGAGCAACCCACTTGGCAAACCGCGTGGTTTCTTCGTCCTGTGTGCAAGAAAATTCGAATTCTTCCAACACCATGCTCCCGGTGCTGTTTACAAGTGGACTGGCCTTGCAGCAGGAGGCTTCATTCCTGTTCGGGTAAGGGAAAGGGGGCATGGGCTCCATGCCGGCCAGCCTGAGGTCCCGCGACAACCGCATCAGCGCGGCTGGACATGTCACCCAGGCGAACACTCCTGCCAGCGATCTTACCGGGAATGCCAGCATCCGGGCATCTGTAAATGCTAGGGCCCCGGCGTGCTCTGCCGCATTGCCGGAAGGCGGGCCAAACGCTGCAAGAATCTCGGGAGATGTGTCTGCCGGTGTCCCGGATGCCAGATTACACGCCGACCTCAGGACACCCTTGAGAGATGATGCAGGAATGAGGGGCCAGTCTGTGTGGCGTTCGCGCTGCACGGGCAGATCAATGACTCCCAGCGCGGTACCTCCACCCGCATGTACCCCTGTCAGAGCGTGAATAAACAGCAATGATCTGTCAGACATAATACCAGTTTCCGTCTATGAATTGTCCCCATCCAATCTGAAAATCTTCCGGGGTGCCCAATTGCTTTGGCACTGGCACTCCGGGCGATAAAAAGAATACCGAGCCTGCAGGCACCATGAAGCGATTCGGTTTGGGGCCGCCGCGTGCCATATCCCACCCGGAAATCGCATTAGGTCTTCCAACGGCCGCAGCAATGGTGTCAATGCCCTGCGGCATGCAACCGCAGAGGTACACCGGCGATGTTAGCAAGATTACCTTTCCGTCAGCCCTTACTGCACTCGCGGCGGGCCAGCTGAATGGGTTTGGCATGGTGTGAACGTTAACATGGCGCCCTTCTCCACCAAACCGCATGACCAATCGCCGGTCCTCTAACGGCGAGAGTGTTGAGGCCGGGCCCATGACCTCCGCGTAGAATGAAACATCTCGTCGCAAGGACAGCAGACTCACAGAATAGATTAGGCCTTTTTCAATTGTTCCGCGGGCGCTACTGCGCCCGATGCCCGTTCTTTGATCGAACGAATAGAGATCTTCGGCCTTCACAAAGTCTGATGCTTCGGGAATTTGCCCCTCAAGAAATGCTTGTAGGCCTCGCGGCCGGATGTAGGGTGGGGTGGCTTCCAATGCACCTCGTGCACGCCTCCATAGCGGATGCATTCCAGGGAACGGCGGTCGCCAGCCTGGAGGCGGGGTTTCCAGCGGGTCAAGTCTCCTGATCTGAGGGTTTCCATCGCCCTTAGTTTGTCGCAGACTCAGCGGAGTCGGGACCAGTACATCATCCTCATGAAAAAACCACGGCCCGCAAATTCGTACATCAGCGACGCCTTCAATCGCTTGACCGAGCCCCTCCAGGCATCGGCGGAAGGAGCCATGCTGCCGCATACCGGAGCTTACGGCATCCCAGTTTATCCCGAAGTACTCAAGAAGCAGCGTGCGGATTGCTCCTGTCAGCGTCTGTGGTGTCGGCAGGCCTGATTGGGCATGCGCTGCCGGTCCAAAGGGTCTTGCATCCCGAAAAAACAGCGTATCAAGCTGCGAAATACTTAGGGCAATGTGCGCCATCATACTACTTGTCTGTACCACGAGCCAGGAATGCTGCGCCCAAGCACAGATTCGTAAATCCAGAAAGGGTCGCATGGTCAACGTGATCGCAGTACTGATCCCACCAATTTACAGCTTCGTCCGGCAAGGCCGCCTGTGAGTCAGTGGAGAACTGTTGGCTACGCGCGATCAACCGTCGCACTTCCGCCCCTATTGCGGCGGAGGGCACCTCTTCGCCTTCAAGCGTGGGGGTAACGCGTCGAAGCTCATAAGCCCACCGGGAGGTAGCTCCGTCGGAAAAAGCATCTATAAGGGACTGAAGCCAAGGTACCTGCTCCCATTGTAGTTCGGCGACCGATTGTTCACCTGTACGCCGGGCGAACCGCAAGGTAATGCGATTGCGTCCGTGACTTTTGGATTGCTTCTCGGCCTCGCGCGCCAAGCCTAACGCTAAGCGCAAGTCATGCCTGTAGTGAACAAATGCAATCCCTGCAGACAAGGTCGCTGTCTCACCCATTGCCACATGTTGCCGTCCCTTGATGTCCGTGACTCCGGGATCCGAGCCGTCAAGTCCCCGAAAAGCTCGCTGGAGCGCATGCGCACATTCCATAACCTGGCGGATGGGGAGCAAAGCCAGCAAATCATCACCCCCAGCGTATATGACTGTGCCATTGTATTGACGCACATAAGCAGGAGCTGTCCGACTGGCAAAGTTATTCAGTGCCTCGCTAAGCGCACCATTCAACGCTGGACCAAGGGGGCGTCTTACATTCAAGACTGCGGGCGCGTGTTGTTCAAAGTACGCGGCCATGGCAGGATGAAGAACTTGCCCAACGCGCGGGGCGCGTTGCCCGCCGAGCCACTGCCCCATATGGTCCGCATCCATCATGAGCACAGCATAGTAGGTCGGCGGCTCGCCGCATTCTATCCGGGCCTGCTGTATGGCTTGTTGTATGTCCTGCGAGGGATGCTGCTCGTTTCCGGTGTCATACTCGCTTTCATGTGGATGAAGCCAGTGACCGCTCCACCGGTATTGGCGCGATCTGTAGTCCAAGCCGGAATCATTCAGCCAATTGGCGGCTGCGACAGATGCCGTGTCAGGGAAGCGCAGGTCATCCTTTTGAAGGTGAAGCTCTTGACGCAGAGTAGTATCCGCAGCGAAGCGTTTGGCTGTTGCCACCGCACAAAAGCGTTCCCTATCTCTGAAGCGCGGATTGCTGTTCTGGACCATTTTCCAGAATTGAGCCGACTCGCGGAGGTCAGCTGGCCCCAGCTGTTCATATGTCCCCAGCTGGCTGCATTTTGGGGGCGAATCCGGTGCGGGATGCATGGCCGGGATATGCTGGACCGTGCGGCGTGCCTCCATCATTCGGGCTGACAGCTCCATATGTGCCTGCCAGCGGCCTGCCTGGGGATTTGGCGGACGGTCTTTTTCGGGCACGGCTTCAGCCATCAGGCGCACTGCCGCAGCATCAGGCCAGACTTCTTCAAACCGTGCCTTACCACCAGCCAGATATGCCAAATCGTCATCCGATAGCATCCCAAAGGGGAGAATGTTTGTGGAGACATCAAAAAAATCATTGATTTGATCCGCCCAACGTTTGTCCCATTCATTGTGCAACGGGCGCATGGTGCCATTTACCAGTGCGTGGACATCACTTGCGATCGCCTGCCAACCGCTTTTTATAGACTTCTCGCAGGCATCGGCGAGACAGGTAGCATCCTTACCGTTGGGTCCGTACGGCACAAGAGCTAAAAACCTGTTGGGCAGCGATGGAGCAAGACGTGCCTCCGTCGTTGGTAGGGGTACTTGGCGAATGTCTAGTTTCTGGCGAAGCCACAAGTCTATTAGCGGACTTCCCCGCAAGGCCGGAAAAACAAGCGCGGTGGGGCCCAGCTGCTCTAATATTGGCAGCATGCCTTGAAACGCGAGCCATGACAGGATGGCGCTTCCACTCCACAGATCGCGCACGCTGCGAGCTGCTTCAATAAATGTTTGGACCGGACCAATGGACAGCGACAAGTAGGCATACCCCTTCTGATCTCTTGATGCGACCGCGATGCCGGTAGCAATGTCCGCATGCTGGATTAATGTGTGGTCAGGAATGCGCGTGTCCGCGGGTAGACGGACAAAGTCCGGTCTCAGCGCCGCTGCCAATTCTTCCGGCAGCAAGCGCCAAAGGGCCAAATAACGCACATGAGGATCCGCGGACATCCCGTCTGTAATGCACTTGATAACCTTGGTGACCGTATCCTCTACTTCGGGTAAGCGGTATGGGTGCAGAGTTGAAGCAGCGCCGCTTAAGGGATGAAAAACGGTAAGAGGACCATCCTCGCCTAGTCCCGTGCGGGCCGGCATCGGTAGGCGATCTGCCTTCTCAGCCAGGTTATCTCCCACTCCTACGGCTTGACGGAGCGCCTCCTTTGCAACTGTCCGTCCAAGCGCCAGGCTCGCGTATCTCGCTGCCCTGTCCTCATGCCCTTGGACATCCAAGGCCTTATCCACCGGATCGTGCATCCAAGCTAGAAGTGCTCTTGTCCAGTCGGATTTACCCTTTGCATCCCTTTTCAGGAGCATGGAGCAAATGCTGCGCACCCAGGCGGGGAGTGCACGTTTCCAATGGAAATTATATACCAAACTAACATTTTAAGCTGCTAGGATTCGATCTTAGAATCACGAACAACTCGTACAGGCTGAAACATGCGACGTAGCACTTGCTCCGTCGTCCCCTCGAAGCAATGTTCTTTTTCCATGTCAGCCTTTGTTGGCTGATAGGTTGAGGGCTTAATCCGCACGGTCGGAAGTGTCGTCCTGTTTGGCGTCTTTGCCATAACAGATGTGTGTATTGGACTAATATAGCGAACGCAGATTACGCAGCAAGGCAAAGTCGTCCCCGAAGGTAAGCCAGTCCTCGATCACCTTTCACCCGATTACAGTGTCAGCACAGAAGCTCTAGGTTAGACAATTGATCCGTACCTCCCTTACTACGGGCAATAATGTGATCTACTTCCAGATGACGTATTTCGAAATGAACGTTACACGTTTTGCAATGGCCTCTTTGTTGTCCGTATAACTGCACCTTGTTCCGGGCGCAGTTATACCGAGGTATCGGTCCGAGATCAGTGCGCTGTGGAATATCCCGGCGGTGAATCACATCGCAAAAAATGCCCTTGGATTGATCTATTCTGTCAACCACTAACTGTGCTGCCTTTTCCGACACGTCAATTCCTGTCCACTCTCGGTCCAGTCCGTCAGCAGCTACGCATGTCGTCGCAAAGCCGCAAAAGGGGTCGAAGACAATGTCATCCACATTACTGCTCGCCAAGATTATTCGTTGAAGCAAAGCGATGGGATTTTGTGTCGGATAACCAACATGCTCCTTACTTGTGGCTGCAATTGCAGGAACATCCCATACAGAATCATAAGGCTTGCCACCCTTTAGGTAGTACTTTTTGCCATATGACAGCATGTATCGCCCCCCGTTTGCATCATCCTCATGGCAATACTTAGCGAGCATTCCGGGTGTAGGATCGCCTCTCTGAACGTTGAATGTGCAGGACACACCCGGGGAGACGGGAATAAAAGAGGATATTGTCGTGTTTACGAGGAAACCGCGATTCGACCCTAAACCCACCTAGCCCATAATGCCAAATGATTTCATTCTGGAACGACTTTCTGCTGAAGATCGCATCCATTGCGATCTTCAGATAAGCGCTCATGGTTGGATCGCAGTGCAGGTAGATGGCCCCTGTGTCCTTGAGTACTCGTTTCATCTCAAGCAATCGGATAGCCATATAGGTCAGGTATGCCTTATCGCTGTCCGTCATGCAGGCCATGATGACACGGTATAACGCCAGATGCTTTGACTCCATCAAGTCTAACCACTCCACATCTAGATCGTTGAGTGTCCAGGTATCCTTGAATGCTGCACCAGCTGCCTTACCACCAATGGGCGCGGCATAGTTAGCTTTGCTGTTAAACGGCGGGTCAAGATAAATCAGATCAACGGACGACGAGTTCATGCCCCGCATGACATACAGGTTATCTCCCGTCCAAATGGATTTGTTCTTCCAGTTGGCACGATTATTTCGGGGGGGGGGGGGGGGGGGGGGGGGACTCCCTACCTTTTATGCAAGTGCTAAACGGGTATTATTATCGGGTGTTTTCGGAATTGTGTCTCATGGGTTTGGGGTACTTAGTGCCATGCGCCCGGTTTAGCCATTGTCCTCAATGATGCCAGCAGCTGATCGCATAGTACGCAGTAGTAGGTCAGGAGGTGAGTAGCGTCGGATTATTGATGCGGTCCTTGTCTGTCACCTGCTATCCGGTACCACCATAGGAGAATTACGTAACCCTTGATTGTGGAGCGGTTGAAGGAGCGATCTGCCGACAACGGTCTGGATCAAACGGTGTACCTTCGCGAAGCATAGCGCAGGCGACTGCCAGGAGCCGATCTCCGACGGATCGCAGCGCACGTCCGTGGGAATGGCCGCGCTTACGCAAAGCTTGATACTTGGCACGGCTGGTGGGATCGTGGATAGAAGCCACTCTGCTCCAGTGATATACAGAATTGACCAAGCGTAGTTGGCACGCCCTTCGTCGGATGACGCGATGTGACTTTCCAGAACGCTGCGTCACGGGTGCCACTCCACACAAACACCGAAGGGCCTGGTAGTCTCGGGCTCGCAAGAGACCTGGTGCTTCCGAGAGCAGTGTAGCCAGGACCCCGTTCCCTACGCCTGGAAGAGAACTGAGGAGGGCGGCATCAGATGGCGGAGAGGATTGTTCCGAGGGGTTTGTCTCGTCTTCAGCGGGTGCAGCCGTGCTCTCAGGCATGGTGCCAGATTTAGTTGGCTTATAAAACAAGGGTCGCGAATGTTTAGGAGTATTCGGAGCCTTTTACACGAGCCAATTATTTTCTTCCAAGATGCCTTCAGATGATCTTTCGGAGCTTGATCAGATGCTTCGCGACGCGGGTCAATCCGGTCGGTCGCTGCGATATTTTCTCCTGCGACAATGCACCGAGCTTGCACAACGCCTGACATGCAGTCTGGAGTCGGATGTGCAACAAGAGGAGTCGGCCAGCCCGGGTGTGAATGCGGTTCCATCATCCCCTACGGACGGCAAGACGCAAACAGAGGAGTCGTCCCGTGTTCTGGAGGCGAAGGAGGCCTCGTTACAAGGTGGTGGTGGTCAGGATAATGCCTATATGCGCGAGGTGCGCAACCAGGCCTTGGAGGTCTTTGAGGGTCGGCACATAGGCGGGGAAGATTACGTGGCTCTGTGGATGGATGCCACATCGGTGTACGGTCGTTCATTGTTGCTTTGCATGGCCGTTACCGCAGAGGGGTATCGGCATATGCTGGGATTTACAGAGTCCACGGTGCAGGATACGGGGGCGGTGCGGCAGCTGCTACAAGGGTTGTGCGAGCGCGGTTTGTGTGTGGATCGGGGCCTGCTTTGCATCACATCTGGACAGGCGGGGCTAACACGAGTTCTTGGTCAGAGCTTGGGCATGCATGTATGCCTGCAGCATTGCCAGATGGCCAAGCGCGAGCGTGTAGTCAGCTATCTTGCCGATGAGGATCAACGCCGTGTAAAGGGCGCCATCTCGCGTGCTTATCAATTACCGGACCGACAGGAGGCCCACAGTTCCCTGATGCGGATCCATGCCGAGTTACAACGGTGCAACCGATCTGCGGCGCAATGGCTGCTGCAGGATCTGGACCGAACACTGACGCTGCATGGTACGGGCTTGTACGAGATGCTGAGTCCGAGTCTTAGGAGCACCCGTTGTTTGATGCATACCTCGCACAGGCTGGTCAAGCAGTTGCGCGGCCTTCGTCACTGGTATCCGCCACAGGAGCGACGGGCGCAGTTGGCGCTGTTGCTGTTGCTGTTGGAGATGGAATCACGCATGCGCAGACTGGAGCATGCGTCGAAGTTATTACCGATGCGGTCGGCATTGTTTGCTGATGAGGTGTCCGAGCAGCAGGCATGAGAGATACGAATACCGAATGGGAGGGGCTTTTACAGCAGCGAGGGTACTTCAACACTCTTCCCCCGGTACACAAAAGCGCTGCCTTCCCGATTTTCTGCCTGGAATCACCCGCAAACGGGCTGTAGAGCACTTTTAGAGCGCGCAGTACGTCTCCGGACGGGTGATTATGCGGATAAGACCGCGGGAGTGGCAATGGGGAGCGCCTCCATTGGGCCAAAAAGGCCTTGTGCAGGCCTGTAAGGATGCCAATTGCTGTGCACAGAGGGATGACCAAGGCCATCAAGGAAGCAGACTGCCCTGTGTTAAACCTAACTTCGCCATCCAGTCAGGGGAAAACGCTGAGTTCCGTCTCCAATTCTCTCGTTTTTCCCTCCTAATAGCGCTATTTCGGCTAAATTCGGCGTTTTTCGACCTTTTTTAGCCGACTTTTTTGGAAAAGGCAATGTGGTGCTATCGCGGTGTGGACGGCAACCTCCCTCCAACCACCCCGGTACCTTACCCCGTACCTATTCCACTCTCCGATCATGTTTATCCGAAACCGACCCTACAAACGTAAAGACGGTAAGAAATGCAACAGCTTTGCCCTCATCGAATCCTATCGCAAAGACGGTACCTCCAAACACCGCACCCTCCTTAATCTCGGCCCGAACTTCAACATCCCCCGCAGTCTGTGGGGGGAACTGACCCATTGCGTTACTGCCCGACTCAAAGGGAAAGCTATCCTCCCTTTCCAGAATGATGAAGCCTTTCTCAATGCGGTCGACGACATCGTTGCACATCTCGAAAGCAAGGGCTACGACATCCATCGCACATCCCATCAGCAACACCTCATTGATCCAGAGAAAACAACCCATCCCGATTCCCGGACCGTCGGCGGAGAACGACTGATCCTTCAGACATTGGAACAGCTCGGACTGGCTGTACTGCTACGTTCGCTCAACTTCCGCGAGAAACACGTCAAGCTCTGCTGTGCGCTGATCGTCGGACGTATGCTCCACCCGGGCAGTGAACGAGAAACGCATAAATGGCTGTGTAAAACCTCCAGTGTTCTGCAGCTTCTGGATTTGGAACCCCCGAGTCTCAACACCCTCTATCGTTGCACTGATCTGATCCATAAGCATATGGATCAGATCATGGAGAAACTCTTTGGCATTACCAAAGCGGTATTGCAGTTTGAAGAAACGATCGTCTTTTATGATTTAACCAATACCTATTACCACGGCAAGAAGAAAGGGAAGTTGTTGTCGCATGGGCGCAGCAAGGAAAAGCGCAGTGATTGTCCGTTGGTTACGCTGGCGCTCACCCTGGATGGTTCGGGGTTCCCCCGCAATGTGCAGATCCTGCCGGGCAATGCAGGGGAACCGGCAACGCTCAAAGAGGCGATTGAGAAACTAAACGGCGCTACGCCCACAGTGATTATGGACTCCGGCATTGCGACGGAGAAGAATCTGCAGTACCTGAAAGAACAGGGACTGAACTGGATCACCGTGGAGCGTTCCAAAGCCCCTCCAGTCCCCGAAAACAAGCCGGATCAACAGTTTACGACCGCCGGGGGAGTCAAGATCAAAGCCTGGAAGGTCACCAAAGAGGAAAAAGACGTTAAAGATAATGCGGAACTGCGCGTGTTTGTGCACAGTGAGGCCAAGCAGGCGAAGGAGGATCAGATCCTTGAAACCCAATGCAAGAAGTTTGTGAAGGCGCTCACTACACTACATGAGGGACTCTCGAGACCCGGGTACTTGAAGAACTATGAAAAGGTCACGATAAAGGTTGGTCGTCTGAAGGAAAAGTACAAGAAGGTCTCACACCTGTATGAGGTAGAGGTCAGCAAAAAGGAGGGCACCAAGCATGCAGAATCCGTTACGGTGACCCGGCGTGCTTCGCATGCGCGTCGCACCCAGGCCAGCGGAGGGTATGTGCTTCGGACCAGTCATACCGGATGGTCGGTGGAAAAGGTTGCACGAACCTACTGGCGACTTACAGAGATTGAGCGCACATTCAGAGTCATGAAATCGGACCTCGGTCTACGGCCCATCTACCACAGTAGAGATGACCGCATTGAAGGGCATCTGTTCATCACGGTACTGGCTTATCATGCTGCCCATATGGTTCGCACCAGACTCAAGGAACACGGGATTCATGATAGTTGGGCGACGATCCGAGACAGGTTGAACAGGATTCGTCGGATTACGACCAAGATGGTTAAGAACCAATATCGGTACCTGATCACGGAGGTGGATCAGGATCTGCCTCCGAGTATGGTACAGTTCTTTGCGGTACTGGGATACGTGTATGACCCGGATGCGACCCGCACCGTGACCGAGCATGTGGAGGAAGCGAGTGCACCGGTGAGCCAGCAGCCTCCAGACTCATGACGTATGGTCCCTTCACAACGGTTGAGATAGCGTACTCCAGATGGAGCCACCAGAGCTACGTCCGATGGAAACGATCCGAGATAGATCGCAGCGAAACAGGCGGCAAAACACCAGGTAATCAGGGATTCAGACCACCCTAAACCAACTTCAACCGATCCGGTAAATCTCACCATCCATTGCTCCTGAAAAAAACGGTCCAAATATGGCCACGGGAGAATTCCGTAGGTTAGTAGCACTACGAAATGGCGAAGTTAGGTAAAGAGCTGCCGAGCTGGCTAACAGCACTATTGGAACGCGTACGATTGATCCATGCTTGCCAGAACAAGAATGTGGCCGTGCAATACTACTATGAGCACGATATCCGGGCGCACCGTGCCACGGTTGAAAAGATTGGCACGTTTTCGGAGCTAATCACACGCATGGCAGGCTACAATGCCTCCAGATCGTACGCTTTAAGCCGCTATAGCGATGCCAGCGCACGCAGAAGGGCTCAACGAAGCCGTTCGCGTGCAGAAACGCGCCCATATCTGCCACCAAAACGCCGACGACACCATACATCGCGCGTGTAGGTTATTGCGTGCACGGAAAACGGTGCATAAAGTATTCAATATTTGTAACCTGCACGGAATGGCATAACACCGCTGTTTTTGTACAAACAGCCGACTTTTTGCCGCACAGCAGCCCGTGGAGCTGCTATAACCTCTCTCAAAGGCCCGGTTTCCTGCCGCAGGCATCAACAAAGTCATCCTCGTCGTCGGAAATCCTTACTATCGAGCCATCTGGGGATTCTGCATTATGCTACTTGGAGCCCTAATCATCCAACACCCTAACACACCCATCGTTATGCAAGCATGTGAGACAACAACCAAGCCCTCAACCAAGGCCAGGAAGCGAGTGAAGCACCTCCGGGGTATAATTGATCAAGATCGGGAGACCAAGATGGCACTCTTGCGACGCAGCGGTAGCATTGAGGAGCTGTTGGCTAAATTGGTCATGGAAGAGGAGGTAGAGTCGCTCTGTGGCAAGCCCTACGCGAGAGACGATGTGCACGGCGGACGTTACGAGAGATGGGGGACCAATCCGGGTTCAATCAGGATCATGGGGAAACGCCTGAAGATCCGGGTGCAGCGCGTACGGGATAAGAAAGAGGGCAAGGAGCGTCCTCTGGAGACCTATTGTGAGCTACGCAATGCATCGGTTGAAGAGGAGAACAATCTGACGGAAAACATTCTTCTTGGGATGAGCCAGCGGGATTATCACCGTGTGGTCAGCGCGTTTGCGGACAGTTATGGGTTGAGCGCTTCCTCGGTCAGTCGCACTTTCAAGAAGAAGAGTGCGGAGGCCCTCAAGAAGTTCGAAGAACGCGATCTGTCTTCGGAAACCTATGTGACGCTGCTGATAGATGGCAAGTACTTGCAGGAGTGCCAGATCGTGCTGTGTATGGGCATTACGGCAGACGGAAAGAAGGAGATCTTGGGCATGGTGGAGACGACCACGGAGAATGCGGAGGCGATTACAGGTTTGTTGGAAGGCCTGATCAATCGCGGCCTGTGCTATGACCAGGACCTGCTGTGCGTTGTGGATGGAGCGAAGGGGCTGTACAAGGCGGTAAAGGATGTCTTCGGCGACTACACGCAGGTG
This sequence comes from Rhodothermales bacterium, assembly GCA_963663495.1. Taxonomy (GTDB): domain Bacteria; phylum Bacteroidota; class Rhodothermia; order Rhodothermales; family Bin80. The sequence continues at coordinate 4,611,755 of OY760427.1, read as the reverse complement.
CAGCGCTGTACCTGGCACAAGCGGGAGAATGTGGTGAGCAAGCTCACGAAAAAGGAGGATGCGCCCAAGGTGCGTCGGAAGATGCAGGAGGCGTATCGTGAAGACACGTACGACGACGCAAAAGCGGGACTTGAGACCCTACGGGATGACTTGGAGGAACAAGGGGAGGAAGCGGCCGCACGTAGCCTGGAAGAGGGCATGGAAGAGACGCTGACACTGCACAGGCTGGGTGTGGCGGATACGGTCGGATGCAGTCTGCTAACCACCAACATCATTGAGAATGTCAACGGCCAGCTGGCTAATCGAACGCGGCGGATCAGACGTTGGGTAAACTCAGATCAACGTCACCGATGGGTAGCAATGGCTATGCTGGAAACCGAACCCCGATTATGCAAGCTTAGCTGTGCGAAACACCTTCCGAAGCTCCAAAAAGCCCTGCTAAAATGTGTGCCGAAACCGTATCTTGGGCCCACTCCTAAGCCGGTCTTGAAAAAATAGACCAACTAAATCTGGCACCATGCCTGCTCTCAGCGGGAGGATCCTCAGAAGCGGAAAGCCCCTCAAGGATTTTGTCCATGGCGCGCTTCGCATCGCTGATTTGAACGTGGAGCACCTCAAGTTGCGTGACAGCAACATTAATGCGGACTGTGGAGGCCTCTACAACCCCCGGGGCAACGGTTACGGGCTTGGATCGCAGTATATCCAGAACATCCTCAGCTTTGAAACGCCGTATGCGGTGTTTCTTCAACAACTTGGCTATCGTAGCGTGGCGAACCCGTCGGGCACGCTCTGGTGTGGAGGCAAGCTTCCAGAGCTCTAACACCCATGGGGCTGCAAGATCAACCTTGAGCTCGAGGAACTGCGGGTAGTAGCGCCATAGTTGCTCCCGCAAACGGTTGGCGAGACTCGTACGTTGGGCCGTAAGCTCGTCGGACATACGTGACCACTCACGCAACAGTACAATCTCGGCATCAAGAGCATCCAGCGCACGCAGGCTATTCGGATCGGTTCGGATGGCGTCCGCCAGTACACGCGCATCTCGGCGGTCATCTTTTGCACCGGCCGGTGAAAACCGATCCCGGAAACGATCCAGCTGCTTGGGGTTGATAGAATAGGCCTGAAGACCTCGATCAAGCAGACTGTCCACCACGGGGCCGTGAGGAACCTCAATGGCCGCTGCGATACACTCCGCATCGCAGCCTGCTATGGCAATGATCCAGTCGAGGAGCTGGCCAAGCCCCTCTCCCGAGTGAGGAAAGGCTCTCTCGCCAAGGACGGTACCGTCCTTGGCAAGCACGCAGGCTTGGTGGGACTCGGAGCCCCAGTCAATGCCTGCGAAGGTGAAAGGTGAAGGGGTTGTGGGCATAGTTGTGCTTATTTGTGAAGAACGACATGTGATTACGAGTCATTGCGACACTCCACCTGTCCCTGTATCGGTGCTCTACGGCACAAACTCCCTACGGGGGGTATAATCGCAGTATTCACCCGGGGCACTGATCCCCCCCCCCCAGGCATTCAAGATGCAGGGGGCGTTTGGTTACTCCCGGGCAAAAGACTCGCGGTAGCCACACAAAATAGAGACCCTCGGCGACCTTAAACATGATGTGGGGCTGGCCAGCCCCACATCATTAATCCCCCTGACATCTCACCCTATATCGCTACTCCTGAAAGATACAGGGGGGCTTGGACGTAAGACCCAATATATATTTCAGTTGCAACAAATACTGCATCATCACATAATCGTCACATCTTGCTACCCAACAAGATCTTTGTCAGAGAGCTGTTTGTCTTTGCCTCCAGCTATCAGCCTACCCATCTGCTCCACCGTATCAAGTTCGCGTGCGTTGTGTCGCCCGGAGAACTTGTTCACGTATCGTTGCAAATGCTTCTTGCTCATATGATGATACGTACCGTAATACCCGCGCTTCAGTAGCGCCCAGAACGACTCTACACCATTCGTGTGTACCTGCAGGCGAACATATTCACCAACCGAATGGCGCACGAAGTCGTGATTTTCACGGCTCCTATACGTTGATGTACCATCCGTATAGACTTTGGCGCCTTTGGCAGTACGATCGTCCACGAACGCGTTGAGAGTCTGCCCGTCTGTGTTTTCTACCACTTGGGCTGACACGTTGTTGGTGTCACGATCACGGGCTCCTAGGACAGCCGTTTTGCCTACTGATCCACGCCCGGCCTTCAGTTTCTTGCTGGCGTGTTTGTTCTTTTCTTTGCCGCTAAAGTAGGATTCGTCCACCTCGACTGGTCCCTGAAAGCTGAAGGTGCCAGTTTCGTACGCCTTGCGCAAACGGTGCAACAGGTGCCAAGCACTTTCTTGTGTAATACCCAGTTCGCGATCCAGCTTCATGCTGGAAATTCCCTTCAGATTAGTCACGATCAGGTATCCTGCAATGGCCCAGGTCTGGTAGCTCAGCTTGGAGCGCGCCATGATGGTACCTGTTTTCAGCGTGAACATCTTCTTCTTGGAGCAGCTGCGGGAACGATGCGTCATTTGCGGGTGTCGAATTCCTGCCTGTACGTTGTCTGATCCGCAAGACGGGCATACCGGTCCTTCTGGCCAGACATATTGGGACAACCAGTCATAGGCTTTCTGTTCCGTGTCGAACATTCGTACGACATCCATGATGCCAATGCCCTTGCGGTAGTGTTTACCGGGTGCACTGTTAGCCATTGTCTTGCTCGTTCATAATGTTAGTTGTTGATGCCTTCGGATCCGAGCAAGGTTCCATGTTTCAGCTCAAAATGTTAGTTTGGTATATAATTCCCTTTCCAATCGGCCTTGCCTTGCATGCGGTGACAGACCCGGTTAGTCTGCTCGCAGTATACGTGGGTCAGTGTTAAGGTGAATCCTTAGGGAGGTATGTGGCTGAGCGCCACGCGTTAAATTGTTGAAATAATTGCAGTTTGGTCGCGTAAAGCGGGAACCGATTATACCGAAAATGGGCACCATCCCGTGATAGATTGATGACCCACTAAATGCCTTCAAAGAAAAGAAACAACAGAAACACCAATGGCCTTGGACGGGCTGATCGTGAAGGAGTGTCCTTGATCAGGCTAACCAAAATGTTTCCAGACGACCCATCAGCCGAAGCATGGTTCGCAAAGAAGCGTTGGAGCAAGACTCCTGTTTGCCCGCACTGTGCGTCTAAGAACGTACAGTGCGGCGCCAAACATCCTAGCCTGCCTTATCGCTGCCGTAATTGCCGTAAACGATTCAGTGTCCGCATAGGGACAGTAATGCAGGACTCGAAACCGGGATACCAAGTATGGGCATTAGCCATTTATATCCTGACTACCAGTATCAAGGGCGTATCCAGCATGAAGCTGCATCGTGACCTTAGCATAACCCAGACTACAGCGTGGCATCTGGCCCACCGTATTCGACAATTCTGGAATGGAGAACATGCACTATTTGCCGGTCCGGTAGAGGTTGACGAAGCCTACTTCGGTGGCAAGGAAAAGAACAAGCACGCCAGCAAGAAGCTGAAAGCAGGCCGTGGGCCAGTAGGTAAGAATGCTGTTTTAGGAGTCCGTGATCGTGTCACCAATAGCATTTCTGCCCAGGTAGTAGAAAACACAGACGGACAGACGCTCAATGCGTTTGTAGATACCCATGTCTCGGAAGACACCGAGGTCAATACGGATGGCTCGTCAACATACCGGGGCCGCAACAACCGCGCCTACGTACGTCACGCTGTTGGCGAATACGTTCGTGAGCAGGTCCACACCAATGGCGTAGAGAGCTTCTGGTCTTTGCTGAAGCGTGGGTACTACGGAACGTACCACCACATGAGCAAGAAGCACCTACAGCGGTACGTGAACGAATTTGCAGGGCGACACAATGCACGCGACTACGACACAGCGGAGCAAATGACATTAATTGCTCAAGGACTGGTCGGTAAACGGCTCATGTACAAATCCCTCATTTCATAGCCAGACGTAAGCGGCAACGTATCAAGCCCTCCGTACTCATACGCACTCCGGGCATCGGCCGGCTACAACTACTTGCTCGTGGACGGAGAACGGAGACAAACGGGCCGCGCAATACTGCGCCTGCAAGGCTTCCCCGACAGCTATAAGATTTGACAGTACGATAACGACCGTCAGACGGCTTACTGGCAACGCCGTACCCATTCCGGTGGTCAGGGCCGTTATGCGCCAGCTTTTCCATGTCTGTGCTTGATGGCCCGCGTCTCATGGGTTCGTCCGGTGCGCTTCGTGGCCTGTACCGGGGTCCGCCCAGTACTTCCGCATTGTCAAGAGCGTCCCGATACAAGCCAAGGAATCGGTCCTGAAGTTGATCGACTGTCGTGAAAACTGGATCGCAATGTATGCAGCCTCCTACTCTAAGCAGATGTCCACCATGAAATCATTTCGGTATTCTGCCCCAATGGATTAGTGCTACTCTATAGCCTATTAACGCCATGCGCATAGACAAATCCCCGAAGCCCGGTAACAAGATTCAGGAAACGATAACGCCTCGGCCGCCCCGTAACAAACGACATTCTCAATATCCAACAATCCATCCCTACCATACCGGAAGAACTGGCGAAAGCCATCCTGTCCGCACCACCAAAGCACAAAAAGTAACGCCTGCGAAAACGCGTGGCACTCAGCCATATAACTCCCCAAAGAAGCGTCATAATCGCCGCCCCATAACCTGCTATCTCGCAGCCAAAGCGCTATAATGCATGGTGTCCATAAATGTACGGCAGGCACAACTGTGCGTACGGAAAGTAGCCACTGCTAAGATGATTGTTCGAGTCTGCCAAAATGCGGCAGCGATGCATGCGCGTGCTGCTATTGAAAGCCGAAGCATCAAGAGTCTTCGGCCTAGACAACCACATGCGTACGGCAGGCCTGCACAAACCGAGTTTGTTGGGGCACGGCGTGGTCTGCAATCGCTTCACAAGGCACCGGAATGAGCAGGCACATGGGCTCTCCTATGGCACCGCCCGAGACTATTAGAGGTATCCTGAGGTATTTGGGTCCCGGGCTTATTATTGCAGGGTCAGTCGTAGGATCTGGAGAATTAATCGCGACCACAAAGACGGGGGCTGAGGCGGGGTTCTGGTTGCTTTGGCTGATTCTCATCGGTTGTGTCATCAAGGTCTTCGTTCAGGTTGAGTTGGGACGGTATACCCTGGTCACGGGCCAAACCACAATGGATGGACTGGCGCGGGTCCCGGGACCGCGCATTCGGGGGCACGGGAACTGGATTGTCTGGTTCTGGGCCTTGGTATTTGCAGCTACAATTGGCCAGGTAGGAGGCATTGTAGGGGCCGTAGGTCAGGCGCTGCAGATCAGCGTGCCGATTACGGATGGCGGGCGCATGTACAACCATCAGGTAGACATTGAAACTGCCTACATAGTGGCCAAAGGGGAACTGCGTCTGGTGCACGAGCGCATTGGTGAAGGATATGCTGCCGGGTCCGACCGCGTCAACCAGTTGGAACAGGAGATTGCCCGCCTAACGCCATCATTTGTCAACGACCGGCTGGCAGTAGCGAATCAGCAAATAAAGGATCTGCGCGCCGACAGCGCGCACAGCGAACGTTCTGCCGAGCGCTTGGATGACATGCGTGCAGCGCTTTCCATAGTTCGGCAACGGTTGGCGCAGGGTAGTCCGCCGGAGGTGGTTTTCGCACCTACCGGTGATGGATTGCCATCCGAAGGAATGGCACAAGACTATAGTAATCGTGTGGGCCAAGCCATCGCCAGCTTGGGGCGTCGTTCAAGCCGGAACGACGAAGCATGGGCACTGATCATCGCCATCATTACCGCAATCGTACTGGTATTAGGGCGGTATGGCCTGATTGAGTCGTTCTCCGCGGGATTGGTAGCTACGTTTACACTGATCACAGTTGTGAACTTGGTTATGCTGCAGAACAATGCGTACTGGGCGGTGAGCAGCAGCGACATAATCAATGGGCTCAGCTTTCGACTGTTATCGCCTTCGTTGGGTGCAATGGGTACGACCGGGATGGCGACGGCACTCGCAACCTTCGGTCTCATCGGTGTGGGCGCGAATGAACTGATCTTCTATCCGTACTGGTGTCTGGAGAAGGGGTACGCCAGGTTCGCTGGGCCGCGCATAATGACTCGATCATGGGTAGTGCGGGCCCGCGGTTGGATGCGGGTGATGCGCTGGGACGCCTGGAGCGCAATGGTAGTGTATACCTTTGCGACGCTTACCTTTTATTTATTGGGCGCTGCAATATTGGGGAGGACCGGACTGAATCCGGCAGGTAGCGACATGATTCGGACGCTCGGTGTGATGTATGAGCCGGTGTTCGGCTCAATCGCCCGCTGGGTTTTCCTTTTCGGTGCCATTGCTGTGCTGTATTCTACATTCTTCGTTGCTACCGCCAGTTTGGCGCGCGTCGTTCCTGACTGTATGCGGGTAATGGGTTTTGGCCCTACCTCCGAGACCTCGTACAGGCGTTGGGTGCGTGCCTTCAGCGCGATATTTCCGTTCACATGTGTCTTAGCGTACAGTGTACTACGGTCACCAGCCCTGATGGTACTGCTTGGCGGTGTGATGCAGGGAGTAATGCTGCCAATGCTGGCAGGTGCCGCGCTCTATTTTCGTTACCGCCGAAGCGATGCCCGCATTACTCCCGGGCGGCTGTGGAACATCTTTCTGTGGTTATCCGCGGTCGGTATGCTTATCACAGGGGCTTGGACTGCTTGGTCCAAGCTGCATTCGTGGCTTGCGGGGTGGCTTCAGTAGCGGGAAGCATGGAGGTACTTGCTTAGGGAATTATATACGTGAGTGACCAACTGTACACAGTGAGGCACTAGTATCAATTTCACAGGTCATAGGGGTCGGTAACCCGAACGCCCCTCGCCGTGCAGCAGCCCCAATCCCGGAGGCCAGTATGCTTGCAGCCGCATTCAGGTCTGCATGATCCGCATGTCCACAGGACATACACTTGAATTTGCTCCGTGTCTTACGGGTACTCGCTTCTGTGTGCCCACACACAGAACACCGCTGACTGGTATAGGCAGCGGTAACCTTTATCACCTTGCGGCACTTATAGCCCAGCATCTGATCCAGCTGGCCCCAACCTGTTCGCAGTATTCCACGGTTGAGGCCAGACTTTTGTCTGACGTTTGTGCCAAAGCTCTCCATCGTCTCCTTAGCTGAACGTATCATCGCTTTGATCTTTCAGGTCCTCCAGTATCACCGTTGAGGAGTAATTGGCAATACTGCGACTTACCTGGTGGTTCGCATTCTTGAGGACGTTAGCACGCTTGCGCTGTATGCGGGCGATTCTATGCTTCCGCCTGTTACCCTGCAATATTCATGATGTACCCTGTTCGGGTCTAAAAGTGCTGTTTCGGTACCTGCAGGACCGATTGTGCATTGTTCACGCGAAGGGACGACCATGAGAGGGGCTGAAAACACCAGTTTAGGCCCTTTTCCCGACTCGATAGCGGTCACATTACCGAGATTTTGGGAAGACGTCTGTCGGGTAGACACACCTCTGCCTACCTTCTCTTTCCGCTTTCCGCGTTGGGCGCCTGCGGTGTCGAAGCGCAGGCGCAAATATGACTTAGCTAGCTCTTCATGGGAAGCATGATCCATGTGAGTTGACAATAACGTCGCCAAAATTGCTCCCATGCAGCATCTGCGCTGGCGGCAATGTGGATAACGATGTTGCGCGCGTGTTGTACGAAGCGGGCCCCCACCTTGAGTACACGCTCGCGATAGGTGCTCAGACTTATCTGGGATTCGTCAGGCTCCCGCATAAGGCAGCGCCCCACATGCATGAGCTGATAAGTTAGAAGGTATACCTGTAGCAGGACCTCGTTCTCGGCTCGGATCTCGGCATCCTGTTCCGACCCATCCTGTTCCGACTCATCCTGTTCCGACTCATCAGGCACCCGCACTACAGGCCGGCCCTTATAGTGTGTCTTCGGACGGAGAACCGACGACAGCGCCATGGAGCAAGCCGCATTCAGCTCCCCGAAGTGCTTTTCCGCCTTTCCTCTCTTCCGGTACAGATTCACAAGCTGCTCTGCCGGATAGGCTTCTACATCCAGATCGGTGATCAGATAGAAATGCCGCGGAAAAAGCTCTCCCGGCACCGGAACAACCACGAGCACCACACGACGCTCTACGGACCAGCACTTTGCACGGTAGCGCAGTTCGTGGTAGCATTCGTCCGACGGCTGATCACCCTCCAAATGAGGCGCCGCAAGCCCGTCAATCACATCGTTCCCTTTCAGACGCATCACGTAGCCGATACGGTCGTTCTCCAGCTTATCACATAACTCTCCACTGTTGAAGCCTGCGTCCAATCGGACAATGACCTTGTCGGCCACATGTTCACGCAATGCCAGCCCAATGCGTCGAATGAAACCGTAGCAGTCCTTCACCACATTCTTCGTGCCCCCTCGCAATTCCGCCCCCAACATGTCGCCCGACTCACCGCATATGGCGATAAGGGGCAGAAAGATGGTGCGCTTGTAATATCCGTTCCACTTGCTGCCCTGCTGCTTGCCATGCGTATCTACCGGTACACCGTCCACATCAAAGACCACCTCGGGGCGGCGCTTCCCGCCACCACGCTGCAGCAGGTGCTCCATGGCGAATGTCTCTACAAAAAGGCGCAACTTCTTGAAATTCTTTTTCCCGGCCAACATGTGCACGAAGCGAGACATGGTTGGCTGGGATGCCAGGGACCTATCGTCCTGTAATGCCCTCATACCCCTTTTGGAAGAAGTGGCCACGCGCATGGCGGGGTCCCTTCGAAGCTTGTCCGCATCTGACTGACGGCCCCACCCCTGCACATGTTGCAGCAGGTACTGCCGCACTAACTCCTCAAGGCTATGCGTAATCCGAGCTTGGGACCGATTGTCCTTAAGCACGGAAGCGAGTCGGCATACCAAGGTGCTGATCACCATGAGCAGGCGCATAGGAATGACGCCGGCATCCGATGTTAGATTATCGGTCTTGGAGCGTACAACTTTAACGGATTTATTGAACTGGCAAGCGAACAGAAGGTTGGATTTGGGATCTTGCATCGGGTGTGTTACAGGGTGAATGGGTATTGGGGTTTCTGAACGTTTGAGCGTCGCACAGGATCCCATTCAAACCGTGTATAGTCAACATATTACACCATAATATTAAACGACGATTCCCCGCCACTTAACTCCCTCATGAATAAGGGAGGGTTACGACGGTTGGAGCCTTTCTTCTGTCTCGCCAGTCTTCGCTGATGCCGCTTCAACTTGGCATCAAGACGCTTGGTATCCGGTTGTCTGATAATGCTTGTATCGCCCTCTGTGGAGACCATAGCGACCTGCCCGCAATTACGGTCAATGCCTACAGCACCGCCGGTATCCTCTATTACAGGTGCCTCCATCTTGTAGCAGATGACAGCATACCCTTTGCCGGCGTTCTTCTTTACAGTGGCTTTCACGGGTATACCATCAGGGTACGGGTTGCCTCCCCGCCTGCGGAGCGCCATATATCCCACTTTCGGGATATACAGCTTGCCATCCCGAGCCCTTACGTTATCCGGGATCGGAAACGAAGGCGTACTACCACGTCTGGAATGGAATCTCGGTCTTCTCTTACCCTCCTTGAAGAATGCCTTCCATGCATCCGCCTGATATTTCAATGTGTATCTAACGACACCAAAGGAGTATTCAGGTAGCCACTCGACCGTGCGGTGCAGCGCCGTGAACCGCTTCCCCAGCGAGAAGAAGCTTACCGAGGGCGGTTTCTCTCCAGCCTCTTTCGCTTTCTTGTACGCCTCGCTCTGCTCTGCGAGGATGGCATTCCACACAAACCTACACGCACCCGCTAATCCAGCAAGTTGCTTGGCGTTACTCCGACTTCCGGGCAACAGCCTGTATGTGATATTGCGGTATGCACTAACCGTTTCGGGCATGGCACTGTGGTATATAACTCCCTAATGGATGGAAATTATATAGCATGCGTACCCACGTGTTGAGTTATTTGAAATAATTGCAGTTTTTCGTAAAAAGCGGGAACCGATTATGAAAAGCTGGCGAAAGCCATCCTGTCTGCACCACCAAAGCACAAAAAGTTACTCCTGCGAAAACGCGTGGCACTCAGCCATATAACTCCCCAGAATATCCTGAACCTAATGTTATCATTTGTAGTGCTACTATATTTCGGATTTCTCCCGTGTCCATGTTTGGACCATTTTTTCAGGAGCAATGGATGGTGAGATTTACCGGATCGGTTGAAGTTGGTTTAGGGTGGTTTGCCGCCTTTCTTGCTACGATTTATCCCGGATCGTTTCCATCGGACGTAGCTATGGTGGCTCCATCTGGAGTGCGTTGTCGCAATCGTTGTGAAGGGACCACTCGTCATGAGTCTGGAGGCTTCTGGCTCACCGGTGGACTCCCTTTCTCCACATGCTCAGTCACGGTGCGCGTCGCATCGGGATCATACACGTATCCCAGTACCGCAAAGAACTGTACCACACTCGGAGGCAGATCCTGATCCATTTCCGTGATCAGGTGCCGATACCGGTCCTTAACCGTCCGGGTCGTAATCCGACGAATCCTGTTCAACTTGTCTCGGATCGTTGCCCAACTATCATGAATCCCGTGTTGCTTGAGTCTGGTGCGAACCAGATGGGCAGCATGATAAGCCAGTACCGTGATGAACAGATGCCCTTCAATGCGTTCATCTGTGCTGTGATAGATGGGCCGTAGACCGAGGTCCGATTTCATGACTCTGAATGTGCGCTCAATCTCTGTAAGTCGCCAGTAGGTTCGTGCAACCGTTTCCACCGACCATCCGGTATGACTGGTCCGAAGGACATACCCTCCGCTGACCTGGGTGCGACGCACATGCGAGGCACGCTTGGTCACCGTAACGGATGCTGCATGCTTGGTGCCCTCCTTTTTGTTGACCTCCACCTCATACAGGTGTGAGACCTTCTTGTACTTTTCCTTCAGACTACCAACCTTTATCGTGACCTCATCAATATTCGTCAAATTCCGGGGTTTCGAGAGTCCCTCATGTAGTGTAGTGAGCGCCTTTACAAACTTCTTGCATAGGGTTTCAAGGATCTGATCCTCCTTCGCCTGCTTGGCCCCGCTGTGCACAAACACCCGCAGTTCCGCAATATCTTCAACGTCCTTTTCCTCTTTGGTGACCTTCCAGGCTTTGATCTTAACTCCACCAGCGGTCTCAAACTGCTGATCCGGCTTATTTTCGGGGACAGGAGGGGTTATAGAACGCTCCACGGTGATCCAGTACAGTCCCTGTTCTTTCAGGTATTGCAGGTTCTGCTCCGTCGCAATGCCGGAGTCCATGATCACCGTGGGCTTAGCGCCGCGTAGTTTCCCGATCGCCTCTTTAAGCGTTGCCGGTTCCCCTGCATTGCCCGGTAGGGTCTGCACATTGCGTGGGAACCCCGAAGCATCCATGGTGAGTGCCAGCGTAACCAACGGACAATCACTGCGCGTCTGCGCCCTAGGCAACAACAACTTCCCTTTCTCCTTGCCATCGTAATAGGTATTGGTTAAATCATAAAAGACGACCGTATCTTCAAACTGCAATACCGCTTTGGTAATGCCAAAGAGTCCATCCAGGATCTCATCCATGTGCTCGTGGATCAGATCGGTGCAACGATAGAGGGTGTTGAGACTCGGGGGTTCCAAATCCAGAAGCTGCAGAACACTGGAGGTCTCACACAGCCATTGATGCGTTTTTCGTTCACTGCCCGGGTGGAGCATACGTCCGACGATCAGCGCACAGCAGAGCTTGACTTGTTTCTCGGAGAAGGTGAGTGAACGTAGCAGTGCAGCCAGTCCGAGCTGTTCCAACGTTTGAAGGATCAGCCGTTCTCCGCCGATGGTCCGGGAATCGGGATGGGTCGTTTGCTCCGGAAAAATGAGGTATCGCTGATGGACCGTGCGCTGGATGTCATAGCCTTTGCGTTGGAGTTGTGCAACGATGTCGTCAACCGCTTTGAGAATGGTTTCATCCTTCTGGCAGCAAAGGAGATTGGATTCTCCTTTGAGTCGGGCCGCTACACAATGGATCAGCTCCCCCCACTGACTGCGGGGGATGTTGAAGTTCTGGCCAAGATTAAGCAGGGTGCGGTGTTTGGAGGTACCGTTTTTGCGATAGGATTCGATGAGGGCAAAGCTGTTGCATTTCTTACCGTCTTTACGTTTGTAGGGTCGGTTTCGGATAAACATGATCAGGGGGTGGAATCGGTACGAAGGATGCTATCGGAGTATTGGGGGGATGTTTCCGCTTACACTGTGATAGCACGATATCGCCTTTTTTCGAGCAATTCGGGCCCAATCGGTCCAAAACGGCCAGATATAGGCCGAAATAGCCCCTTTAGGAGGGGGGGAACGAGAAAATTGGAGACGAAAATCAGTGTTCTCCCAGATTGGATTGCGATCATACGTTACGTGGCAGGTACCGGGTCGGTTTAGGTTGGGAATACTCCAGATTCCTGTGAGTCTTTATTCTTGTGCGCCAATACGGCGGCATGGTGGCGGCTTCAGTTACACGCACAATTTTCCACTTCGTGCTTGGGAAGCTGAATTTGGGAATTATATACGTGAGTGACCAACTGTAAACAGTGAGGCACTAGTATCAATTTCACGGGTCATAGGGGTCGGTAACCCGAACGCCCCTCGCCGTGCAGAAGCCCCAATCCCGGAGGCCAGTATGTTTGCAGCCGCATTCAGGTCTGCATGATCCGCATGTCCACAGGACATACACGTGAATGTGCTCTGCGTCTTACGGTTACTCGCTTCTGTGTGCCCACACACAGAACACCGCTGACTGGTATAGGCAGCGGTAACCTTTATCACCTTGCGGCACTTATAGCCCAGCATCTGATCCAACTGGCCCCAACCTGTTCGCAGTATTCCACGGTTGAGGCTAGACTTCTGTCTGACGTTTGTGCCAAAGCTCTCCATCGTCCCCTTAGCTGAACGTATCATCGCTTTGATCTTTAGGTCCTCCAGTATCACCGTTGAGGAGCATTTGGCAATACTGCGACTTACCTGGTGGTTCGCATTCTTGAGGATGTTAGCACGCTTGCGCTGTATGCGGGCGATTCTATGCTTCCGCCTGTTACGACGGTTGGAGCCTTTCTTCTGTCTCGCCAGTCTTCGCTGATGCCGCTTCAACTTGGCATCAAGACGCTTGGTATCCGGTTGTCTGATAATGCTTGTATCGCCCTCTGTGGAGACCATAGCGATCTGCCCGCAATTACGGTCAATGCCTACAGCACTGCCGGTATCCTCTATTACAGGTGCCTCCATCTTGTAGCAGATGACAGCATACCCTTTGCCGGCGTTCTTCTTTACAGTGGCTTTGATGGGTATACCATCAGGGTACGGGTTGCCTCCCCGCCTGCGGAGCGCCATATATCCCACTTTCGGGATATACAGCTTACCATCCCGAACCCTTACGTTATCCGGGATCGTGAACGAAGGCGTACTACCACGTCTGGAATGGAATCTCGGTCTTCTCTTACCTTCCTTGAAGAATGCCTTCCATGCATCCGCCTGATATTTCAATGTGTATCTAACGACACCAAAGGAGTATTCAGGTAGCCACTCGACCGTACGGCGCAGCGCCGTGAACCGCTTCCCCAGCGAGAAGAAGCTTACCGAGGGCGGCTTCTCTCCAGCCTCTTTCGCTTTCTTGTAGGCCTCGCTCTGCTCTGCGAGGATGGCATTCCACACAAACCTACACGCACCCGCTGATCCAGCAAGTTGCTTGGCGTTACTTCGACTTCCGGGCAACAGCCTGTATGTGATATTGCGGTATGCACTAACCGTTTCGGGCATGGCACTGTGATATATAACTCCCTAATATATGAAAATTATATTCCACGCGTACCCACGTGTTGAGTTATTTGAAATAATTGCAGTTTTTCGTGAAAAGCGGGAACCGATTATGAACAACTGGCGAAAGCCATCCTGTCTGCACCACCAAAGCACAATAAGTAACTCCTGCGAAAACGCGTGGCATTCAGCCATATAACTCCCCTGAATTTCTTGTTATCTGCTCAGAATCGAGTGCTGCATCAAAGATTGCCAATCACGTTCAGGGCGAGGAGCATGGAGAGGCCAATTCCAATAAACCAAAGCATTAAATTGAATTTGCCGGATTGCGCATCCAGCTTGGCATTCTGCGCATCCAGCTTGGCGTTTTGGATTTCCAGCTTGGCATTTTGGACTTCCAACATGCTTTCCAGCTTGCTTTCGAATCGGTGTATGAGGTTAGCGGAAGCCATTTCTTCAACCAGTTGCGTGAACAGGTAAGCATCGTGGCCGTCAAGGCCGGCGCGGGTTAGGATATCGTAAAGTAAGGTGCGGTCATCGGCTAATGCTGATGGTATCTCGGACGCCGTGCGCGATGGGATAGTATCGGGGTTGGAACTCAACTCGGCAGTTCTACGACATGACAGCGCGCACCGGTTCCGCTCGAATCGGGAGCGTCCTTGAACAGGACCGGTGGGTAAACCGCGAAGAAGGCGGGCACGGAATTCTTGACTGTGAGGAATTCGGGTACGCGTTCTCCTTAGCACTGCGGCCGTTCCAACTCGCTATCCAAGCGCCAGCTTTAGATAGCAAAGCGTTCCTCGGGGCAACATCAGAAGCCATGGCTGTCCTAAAGCTTGCCGATCATGTTGAGTGCAATTATGATGGAAACGCAGATGCCGATAAACCACAGCATCAAGTTGCATTTGCTTGTCAGCCCACCCAGCTTGGCATTTTGGGCTTCCAACTTGCTTTCGAATCGGTGTATGAGGTTAGCGGAAGCCATTTCTTCAACCCGGTGCGTGAATAGGTAAGCATCGTGGCCGTCAAGGTCAGCGCCCATTAGGATCTCGTAGAGTAAGGTACGGTCATCGGCTAATGCTGATGGAGCCTCGGGCGCCGTGCGCGATGGCAAAGTATCAGGATTGGAACCCAACAAAATAGTTCTTCGACATGACAGCATGCACCGATTCCGTTTGAATCGGGAGCATTCTTGGTAAGCGTGCGGTGAAGTTCAGGGTAGCGGGCGTTTTAGCGGTGTTGGTGGGTATATAATGGGAGTTATATAGCTGACTGCCCACGCGTTAAATTGTTGAAATAATTGCAGTTTGGTCGCGAATAGCGGGAACCGACTATACCGAAAATGGGTACCATCCCGTGATAGATTGATGACCTAACTAAATGCCTTCAAAGAAAAGAAACAACAGAAACACCAATGGCCCTGGACGGGCTGATCGTGAAGGAGTGTCCTTGATCAAGCTAACCAAAATGTTTCCAGACGACCCATCAGCCGAAGCATGGTTCGCAATGAAGCGTTGGGGCAACACTCCTGTTTGCCCGCACTGTGCTTCTAAGAACGTACAGTCTGGCGCCAAACATCCTAGCATGTCTTATCGTTGCCGTAGTTGCCGTAAACGATTCAGTGTCCGCATAGGGACTGTAATGCAGGACTCCAAACTGGGATACCAGGTATGGGCATTAGCCATTTACATCATGACTACCAGTATCAAGGGCGTATCCAGCATGAAGCTGCATCGTGACCTTGGCATAACCCAGACGACAGCGTGGCATCTGGCCCACCGTATTCGACAATCATGGAATGGAGAGCATGCACTATTTGCCGGTCCGGTAGAGGTTGACGAAGCCTACTTCGGTGGCAAGGAAAAGAACAAGCACGCCAGCAAGAAGCTGAAAGCAGGCCGTGGGCCAGTAGGTAAGAAAGCCGTTGTAGGAGTCCGTGATCGTGTCACCAATAGCATTTCTGCCCAGGTAGTAGAGAACATAGACGGACAGACGCTCAATGCGTTTGTGGATACCCATGTCTCGGAAGACACCGAGGTCTATACGGATGGCACGTCAGCATACCGGGGCCGCAACAACCACGCCTACGTACGTCACTCTGTTGGCGAATACGTTCGTGAGCAGGTCCATACCAATGGCGTAGAGAGCTTCTGGTCTTTGCTGAAGCGTGGGTACTACGGAACGTACCACCACATGAGCAAGAAACACCTACAGCGGTACGTGAACGAATTTGCAGGGCGACACAATGCACGCGACTACGACACAGCGGAGCAAATGACAATAATTGCTCAAGGACTGGTCGGTAAACGGCTCATGTACAAATCCCTCATTTCATAGCTAAACGTAAGCGGTAACGTATCAAGCCATCCGTACTCATGCGCACTCCGGGCATCGGCCGGCTACCACTACTTGCTCGTGGACGAAGAACGGAGACAAACGGGCCGCGCAATACTGCGCCTGCAAGGCTTCCCCGACAGCTACGAGATTGACAGTCCGATAACGACCGTCAGACGGCTTACTGGCAACGCCGTACCCATTCCGGTGGTCAGGGCCGTTATGCGCCAGCTTTTCCATGTCTGTGCTTGATGGCCCGCGTCTCATGGGTTCGTCCGGTGCGCTTCGTGGCCCGTACCGGGGTCCGCCCAGTACTTCCGCATTGTCAAGAGCGTCCCGATATAAGCCAAGGAATCGGTCCTGAAGTTGATCGACTGTCGCGAAAACTGGATCGCAATGTATGCAGCCTCCTACTCTAAGCAGATGTCCGCCATGAAATCATTTCGGTATTCTGCCCCAATGGATTAGTGCTACTCTATAGCCTATAACGCCATGCGCATAGATAAATCCCCGAAGCCCGGTAACAAGATTCAGGAAACGAAACGCCCCGGCCGCCCCGTAACAAACGACATTCTCAATATCCAACAATCCATCCCTACCATACCGGAAGAACTGGCGAAAGCCATCCTGTCCGCACCACCAAAGCACAAAAAGTAACGCCCGCGAAAACGCGTGGCACTCAGCCATATAACTCCCAAATGCATGCAGAGGAGCAGTCATTTCCGATACTTCGGAGAAAATATCAGAAGACCGGTGCGCCTCGGCGATCTCGGCGTCCGTCAATCCCTCAATGATCTGCATCGGTGCGGCAGCACGCATCGCCCGGTCAAGCGGGTCCCTTAGGAAAAGGCTACTATGTTCGTTTGTCCTCTGCACAGCGCGAGCCACCCACTCGCCGAACAGGCTGTCGCCGCATCGGAGATGATGATCAAGAAAGCTTAGCGGAGCGCCGACGGTGAAGGTGTGGAGCCAAAGCGACACCTTGGCCAGCTCTACCGCCATTGGGATCTTATCAACACCGTAGACGCACCGCTTGAGCACCATGCGACGGATAATGTGCTGATCGTCAAGCTGATCCGTATTGTATGCCCGGCCCTTGTCCTCCGCGTTACCAATGATCTTATTGCGGATAGCGTCAATCCTCTCTGCAAGCGGAGAAAGATATGGGAGTTATATGGCTGAATGCCACGCGTTTTCGCAGGAGTTACTTATTGTGCTTTGGTGGTGCAGACAGGATGGCTTTTGCCAGTTTTTCATAATCGGCTCCCGCTTTTCACGAAAAACTGCAATTATTTCAAATAACTCAACACGTGGGTACGCATGGAATATAATTTTCATATATTAGGGAGTTATATATCACAGTGCCATGCCCGAAACGGTTAGTGCATACCGCAATATCACATACAGGCTGTTGCCCGGAAGTCGGAGTAACGCCAAGCAACTTGCTGGATTAGCGGGTGCGTGTAGGTTTGTGTGGAATGCCATCCTCGCAGAGCAGAGCGAGGCGTACAAGAAAGCGAAAGAGGCTGGAGAGAAGCCGCCCTCGGTAAGCTTCTTCTCGCTGGGGAAGCGGTTCACGGCACTGCGCCGTACGGTCGAGTGGCTACCTGAATACTCCTTTGGTGTCGTTAGATACACATTGAAATATCAGGCGGATGCATGGAAAGCATTCTTCAAGGAAGGTAAGAGAAGACCGAGATTCCATTCCAGACGTGGTAGTACGCCTTCGTTCACGATCCCGGATAACGTAAGGGTTCGGGATGGCAAGCTGTATATCCCGAAAGTGGGATATATGGCGCTCCGCAGGCGGGGAGGCAACCCGTACCCTGATGGTATACCCATCAAAGCCACTGTAAAGAAGAACGCCGGCAAATGGTATGCTGTCATCTGCTACAAGATTGAGGCACCTGTAATAGAGGATACCGGCAGTGCTGTAGGCATTGACCGTAATTGCGGGCAGATCGCTATGGTCTCCACAGAGGGCGATACAAGCATTATCAGACAACCGGATACCAAGCGTCTTGATGCCAAGTTGAAGCGGCATCAGCGAAGACTGGCGAGACAGAAGAAAGGCTCCAACCGTCGTAACAGGCGGAAGCATAGAATCGCCCGCATACAGCGCAAGCGTGCTAACATCCTCAAGAATGCGAACCACCAGGTAAGTCGCAGTATTGCCAAATGCTCCTCAACGGTGATACTGGAGGACCTAAAGATCAAAGCGATGACACGTTCAGCTAAGGGGACGATGGAGAGCTTTGGCACAAACGTCAGACAGAAGTCTGGCCTCAACCGTGGAATACTGCGAACAGGTTGGGGCCAGCTGGATCAGATGCTGAGCTATAAGTGCCGCAAGGTGATAAAGGTTACCGCTGCCTATACCAGTCAGCGGTGTTCTGTGTGTGGGCACACAGAAGCGAGTAACCGTAAGACGCGGAGCAAATTCACGTGTATGTCCTGTGGACATGCGGATCATGCAGACCTGAATGCGGCTGCAAACATACTGGCCTCCGGGATTGGGGCTTCTGCACGGCGAGGGGCGTTCGGGTTACCGACCCCTATGACCCGTGAAATTGATACTAGTGCCTCACTGTGTACAGTTGGTCACTCACGTATATAATTCCCTATATAATGGTTGGAAGAGGAGTGGACGATTCTGTGTCCGGCCAGCTCTATGGCCTTACCCTTGTGTGCTTGTCGTGCCTGTTTCCGATGATAGGGTAATAGCGCCGCTATGTCCTCGGAAGGATGCGTCGGGATGCGCTGGAACACATTCATGAGCCATTCCATTGGGTTTACATCACGGAATTTGCAGGTTCCAACGAGCGAATAAACCATAGCATGTCGCTGGGAGTATCCGTCCTGTGAAGCACATTATAAACGAGGGCACTTACTCTCTCAATTAGAGTAACCTAACTTCGCCATCCGGTCAGGGGAAAACGCTGAGTTCCGTCTCCAATTCTCTCGTTTTTCCCTCCTAATAGCGCTATTTCGGCTAAATTCGGCGTTTTTCGATCTTTTTTAGCCGACTTTTTCGGAAAAGGTAATGTAGTGCTATAGAGGTGTGGACGGGAACCTCCCCCCAACCACCCCGGTACCTTACCCCGTACCTTTTCCACTCTCCGATCATGTTTATCCGAAACCGACCCTACAAACGTAAAGACGGTAAGAAATGCAACAGCTTTGCCCTCATCGAATCCTATCGCAAAGACGGTACCTCCAAACACCGTACCCTCCTTAATCTCGGCCCGAACTTCAACATCCCCCGCAGTCTGTGGGGGGAGCTGACCCACTGTGTTACTGCCCGACTCAAAGGGAAAGCCATCCTCCCTTTCCAGAATGATGAAGCCTTTCTCAATGCGGTCGACGACATCGTTGCACATCTCGAAAGCAAGGGCTACGACATCCATCGCACATCCCATCAGCAACACCTCATCGATCCAGAGAAAATAACCCATCCCGATTCCCGGACCGTAGGCGGAGAACGACTGATCCTTCAGACATTGGAACAGCTCGGACTGGCTGTACTGCTTCGTTCGCTCAACTTCTGCGAGAAACACGTCAAGCTCTGCTGTGCGCTGATCGTCGGACGTATGCTCCACCCGGGCAGTGAACGAGAAACGCATAAATGGCTGTGTAAAACCTCCAGTGTTCTGCAGCTTCTGGATTTGGAACCCCCGAGTCTCAACACCCTCTATCGTTGCACGGATCTGATCCATAAGCATATGGATCAGATCCTGAAGAAGCTCTTTGGCATTACCAAAGCGGTATTGCAGTTTGAAGAAACGATCGTCTTTTATGATTTAACCAATACCTATTACCACGGCAAGAAGAAAGGGAAGTTGTTGTCGCATGGGCGCAGCAAGGAGAAGCGCAGTGATTGTCCATTGGTTACGCTGGCGCTCACCCTGGATGGTTCGGGGTTCCCCCGCAATGTGCAGATCCTGCCGGGCAATGCAGGGGAACCGGCAACGCTCAAAGAGGCGATTGAGAAACTAAACGGCGCTACGCCCACAGTGATTATGGACTCCGGCATTGCGACGGAGCAGAATCTGCAGTACCTGAAAGGACAGGGACTGGACTGGATCACCGTGGAGCGTTCCAAAGCCCCTCCAGTCCCCGAAAACAAGCCGGATCAACAGTTTACGACCGCCGGGGGAGTCAAGATCAAAGCCTGGAAGATCACCAAAAAGGAAAAAGATGTTGAAGATGTTGAAGAGGAAAAAGACGTTGAAGATAATGCGGAACTGCGCGTGTTTGTGCACAGTGAGGCCAAGCAGGCGAAGGAGGATCAGATCCTTGAAACCCAATGCAAGAAGTTTGTGAAGGCGCTCACTACACTACATGAGGGACTCTCGAAACCCGGGTACTTGAAGAACTATGAAAAGGTCACGATAAAGGTTGGTCGTCTGAAGGAAAAGTACAAGAAGGTCTCACACCTGTATGAGGTAGAGGTCAGCAAAAAGGAGGGCACCAAGCATGCAGAATCCGTTACGGTGACCCGGCGTGCTTCGCATGCGCGTCGCACCCAGGCCAGCGGAGGGTATGTGCTTCGGACCAGTCATACCGGATGGTCGGTGGAAACGGTTGCACGAACCTACTGGCGACTTACAGAGATTGAGCGCACATTCAGAGTCATGAAATCGGACCTCGGTCTACGGCCCATCTACCACAGCAGAGATGACCGCATTGAAGGGCATCTGTTCATCACGGTACTGGCTTATCATGCTGCCCATCTGGTTCGCACCAGACTCAAGGAACACGGGATTCATGATAGTTGGGCGACGATCCGAGACAGGTTGAACAGGATTCGTCGGATTACGACCAAGATGGTTAAGAACCAATATCGGTACCTGATCACGGAGGTGGATCAGGACCTGCCTCCGAGTATGGTACAGTTCTTTGCGGTACTGGGATACATGTATGATCCGGATGCGACCCGCACCGTGACCGAGCATGTGGAGGAAGCGAGTGCACCGGTGAGCCAGCAGCCTCCAGACTCATGACGCATGGTCCCTTCACAACGGTTGAGGTAGCGTACTCCAGATGGAGCCACCAGAGCTACGTCCGATGGAAACGATCCGAGATAGATCGCAGCGAAACAGTCGGCAAAACACCAGGTAATCAGGGATTCAAACCACCCTAAACCAACTTCAACCGATCCGGTAAATCTCACCATCCATTGCTCCTGAAAAAAACGGTCCAAATATGGCCACGGGAGAATTCCGTAGGTTAGTAGCACTACGAAATGGCGAAGTTAGGGTAAGTTAGACCGCGGCCCGAAGGTTAATAGGTTGGCGTCGGTTGGGTGTGCATGAGTCAAGTACTTGGCAGCGTGTTCGCAGACTGGTACACGGGTCTATCCGATGACCCGGGCGCGCCTGTTTAGGGGCTCCTATGCCGCTTTCTTGACGGTAGCTTGCTGCAAGTCTATCCTGGCTTTCCAATGATGGGGCAAGAGTTTAGCCATGCGTTCGGCAGGATATGTCGGAAGACTGCGTAGCACATCGGTAAGCCATTCAATCGGATTTACCTCTCGCAGCTTGAATGTAGCAAGAAGAGCGTACAATACTACGGACCGCTGCGCTGCCGCATACAATCCCGCAAACAGATGGTTCTTCCGACCCAGTGCTGTGGTACTTCCACGCCGGTGCACTTCAAACCTGCGGTGCCGCCCTACGGCTCAAGGTAGATCACCTCTCTGGGCAGATGGTCCGGAATCGGCTCGCGCATCGGCTTCTTCTTCCCAGACCGCTTGCGCTTTACCGGGATATACTCGTCCGGCCCCTCCTCGGGCTCAACAGCTACCGGTTCCTTTTCAAACAACCAACCGTGCAGTGCATTGAGTGCATTGAGCGCAAACGTGTAACGCTTACTCTTATTGCCAGAGAGTAGGCGATACGCTCGTTCCAATGTATTTTTTCAGACGGCCAACCTTCCCATCCTGATCCGCAATTACTGCATCCTTATCGGCGTTTTTCTCCAAGCGACGGAACTGTTTTCGCGCTCCTTGACCTCAGCGTCATAGTTTTTTTTCAGCCACTGAAAGGGGGCTTCTCCTGTAGGAGAAGAGGGGGGTGTGCCAGGCTAACTGGCAAGGTATAGCGGGTGAAAGTCCCGTAATATGAAGCTACAACCAAGTACATATTTCCGCGAGCCGTGCGCGGTCACTCGTGAGGGTGGACGTGAAGTGTCGGTAGCGGCGCATATGGCCAGGGTTATTGAGCAACGAAACTTGTGTCGTTCGGGTCGCCGAGATTATCGGTGCGGTCGAAGGCAATATGTTCGTCATCTTTACGGTGAGAGGGCGGACAGGCCCGCGGTGTCTAAGACCCCATGGACGTATGTACATATCCTGCCGGGACCTGGGAGATCTTTTCAACGCCCAGCGCCAAGGGCGGGGCCGCCGAAGCGTAGGCGAAATGCTGATCGGAGGATGTATGTTGAAGAGAAGTCCGATGCGATGATAGTAGCGATGAAGCTGGCGAACAAAGCATGGAAGACCATGTGGCGGAGTTGGTGGAGCGAAGCGTCGCACCCGAGGGGAAACCGTAGTTCCCGGCATGCACTGGACGCAGAACCAGGATCGTATGCAACATGGCACGCACTGGACACAGAGCCAGGTTCGTGTGCTAGGGGAAGGTGCGGAGACGGCAACGGACCGGTTTGCTGGTCTGTTAACGTCATGTGCGGTGGCGCGACCCAAGGGAAGAGCCGGATGCGTTAGCGCGCACGTCCGGATCTGTGCGGGGCCTCCGGGGAAACCCGGGGCTACCGCGAGGTACGCCAGGCAGACCAAGCCTGCTTTACCGTGTACTTCACCGCGCGCATACGGTGCCTTCACCTCAAGCGCAGCACGGGTTTTCTTCCTGTGACCGCCTTCACGTCTCTGAGCAGCGATCCGAACTTTCCGTAGTTGACCTTTACTCCATCGTCCAAGTCAAGCCGGATCCGGTCAAACGTGTAGAGCCGGAGCTGGTCGTCGAACGTGTTCAACTCCTCCACATCCTTGGTCAGCCGCTGGTGCTCCTTTTCGAGGCGCCGTCGCTGGACGGGTGTCGTCGCATCGGCGATATCCCGCTCTTTCTGGGCCTTCCTGGCCTGCAGGTGTTCTTGTAGCGGGTCCACATAGCGCACCCGCATGCGTGCAAGCGTGCTCTCCGTATAGCGGTGCAGGTATACCAGGCATTGGAACGTACGCCTCCTGCCGCTAGTGAACAGCCAGTACACCGGGCGTTTCTGGTAGGCCTTGAGGTGATCCTTATAGAAGTCTCTTGCCAAGTAGCGCTGCAGCGCCTCGCTCGTTGAGGGGCCGGTGGCAAGTGCATTTGCAACAAAGCGGAGATTTGCTTGCAGGTGCTCCTTCCCCCATACGGTAGCAATGAATGCTTCCAGCCTCCGCGTGGCATCGTCCGGAAAATCAAAGTCCCCCGTCATTGGTACAATGGCGTCATCGTCCGAGGTGAAGGTGGTGTACTTGTGGCTGTCAAAGTCTTCGCCTTCCGTTCCGGCATACACCAGTCCGGACGTGTCCAGGCTGTAGCGTCCCATCATGCATCCAATGGCGTAGGATACCAGCGCTGCCATATCATCGCGTAGCATGCGCGGTTCGTATTCTTCTGGAGAAACTTTCCTGCCATACCGGTAGGCGGGGTTGCTCGTGAGGGTAATGCCATGTGTGTGTGATGTGTTCGGGGGGGGGGGCAATGTCAGGGAAGAGCTCGTCTTCAAGGTTGCAGGCCTGGATGACCAGGCGGTTGTTTTCCTGTTCGAGCTGTTGGCAGCGGAGCACCTGCTGCCGGCAGGTATTGCGCCAACTGCTGTGGCTTGCTTCTACGGTGCCGGCACCAAGGGGTGATGGCAGGAATGGCAGGCCTCGGAACTCCCAGGAGCGTTCGTAGGCATCCCAGTCAGAACGGGTTGCGGTTACAAGTTCGTTGGCGATGTGTGATCCTTGGGTCTCAAGGTGGCTGGCTGCCTGCGGATGTAACGGCACCTTCTGAAAGTCACCCACCTGAAAACTGACAGTAGAGTTGATCAGTTGTGCCAGCCCACGGCACACAGGTGTGTTACAGTATGCGGTCAGCAAGACCAATTGAGATGGATCCTCATGAAATGCACAGTTGCCAGCGGTTTCGAATATATCCCCGCCCTCTCCCAGCCGGAACGACGTTGGTCCGGTAGCCACCTTCGACCATGTCAGCGCCGGCCGGAAGTAGTAGTCCGGGTTGTCCAACCGGGTACCCCGCTTAATACCTCCCATAGTTGAATACCTCCTCATGGCCTCCCCATCATTTTCCCAGTTAACAACATATTCGTGGTTGCCGTACCACTTGCGGAAAGGACCTCCCTTGTTGCACGGGAACCACTTCCTGCCGGACTCCCGCGCCTCCTTGCGGTTCTTCATCCCGAACCCGATACGCCCTATGTCTACCTCCCACCAGCGACGAAGGAAAAGGTCATTCTTACCTGTAGTTAGGCCGTGTTTCGCCTCCACCAGCTCTCCCAGCGGCGTGCCATCCCTGAACAGGCGCCGCATGCCTTCGCTCACCCAGTACACCACCGGACTGCCCGGAATCAGCCGGAAGTCGTCCTGTGGGATGTGATCAAAGCGATTCCTCCCTTCCCGTAACGCCCGCTCCTTGTCCTGCTCCTTTCCCTCCACAAGCCTGTGGACCACCGGCTTGTGGCCCGCCTTGTACCGGTTCTCCAACACAAATGCAGTCGTCTGCACTACCTCCCCACTAATGGCACCAAATGCTCTGGCACCCAAGTGCGCCATGGTCTTGAGACTCGTCTCCTGAAGTAGCTTCACCCGAAGCCTTTGGTACGACGACAAGAACATCCAGCTGTGCATCGTGACCAGGGCCGCACAGCCATCATCCTTGGCCAGCTCAAGCGCTCGCACAATGAAACAGGCAAACAAATCGCGCTTGGCCGCCGGATATTCCTTCCGCGCAAATGCCTTGACAGACCCATGCATCAGGTTGCTAACCATATACGGTGGGTTAGTAGCCACCGCATGGTACCTCCGTGACAGCATTGAAGCCTGATCTGCAAGACGCACCAATAGCTCCTGTCCACCGTGCATGTCCTTCCACTGGTCTCCCATCTGCCTAAGCCTCGGTAAACACTCCTGCACCCGCTGCGGTACCCGGATCAGCGACCCACGCCCCGATGCCTCTGCAAATAGCTCCTTCAATGCCTCCAAGTCGCTACGCTCCAAACCATACTCCGCAAGCGGAATGGCCGCGGCCAACTGCTGCGTGTCCAGTTCCGCGCTGCGGGTAATGCACGCCAGCTTCAGCCGGACAGGCCTCGTCAGCAGCTCCCTGTCATCCCTGCGCCCCTTCATCATAAGCGCAAAGCTGGCCAGCTGTACCGCCCGCGGATCTATGTCCAAACCGAACAGATTGTCCTCCAGGATCCGGCGGACAGCCTCCTCCTTCCGGTACCCCCGCTGTAAATACACCCCCATCAGCGCATCATAGGCCTCCACCAGAAAGTGGCCCGAACCCACCGCAGGATCCAAAAACGTGAACCGCGCAGGGTCAAAGGAAAAAGAGGCCGGTACAACGCTGTACTCTCCCTCCACCCCCAAAGCGTTCTGTACCAGGTAACGTACAATCCAGCGAGGGGTGAACAGCTGCGTGGCTGCCGGCAAGTCCTCTACCGGCACCACCTTGCCGATCACCTCCTCCTTACGCTCCGAAATATAGAACTGGTACAGCCATCCCACGATTTCTATATGCTGCCAGTCCTCCTCTTCTATCGCACGTACCAGCTCTCGCATGATAGAGTCCGGGCGCAGCAGCCGCGATGGCAGAAGCAGCTCCGTCTCGCTGCCGATGCTGTCAAAAAGGAGCGGCATGGATGTGTGCAGCGCCCTGCACTGTGCCAGAAACAGCATCCGAAAAAGCTCATCATCCCGGTTGCCATCCATCTTGAGGGAAAGCACATAGGCTGCATCTAGTCCGGGAAGGGCTACTTCATGCGCTCTGCGCAGCATCTCCGGCTGATCAATGTCGCTGAGAAGCCGCATGCCTCCCTGCAGGTAGCCATGCAGCTCCATATAGCGGATGGCCGCAAAGCGGTTGAACCATGTGTAGGCCATCTCGTCCATCACAGGGCCAAATCCTTCGCGGAGAATGCGACGCTCAAGCATTCGGCGCTGTTCTCCGTCTTTCAGCGAGACGGTCCGTGGCCCGATGCGTACAACGTTTCCGTCAGTACGCGCGGGTTCAATGCAATCGGGATGCACGCCCAGTTCGGCAGCGCGCATTACTACCGCCGCACGAAACGTATGGCGCGCCTCTTGTGCGTAGTTCTTGAGTGCGGCGAGATCCAACGAAAATACTAGGCAGTATGGAGACAACAGTGGGCAAACTTAGCGAAATTGCACCTGAGGACCCAACCGTATACCACTCCCGCTCAACACCGAATCGAACGCGCCGTCAACATCGGGAGCAATGACTACTACATTCGAGGCGAGCGTAGAGGAGTAGAGTGATTTCCGAACTGTTTGGGAAAACCGCGGAACAGAACCCTTGCCCTGCCCTGTACCCATGAATCATCCATTGCGGTTAGATTTTGGGTCAGTTCTGGTCAACTCTCGCTGGCATGGCTGTCGGAATATCTCGGGTATTTCGGCCTGACAGGTATGGTGTGTGACTTGAGGTGAATAATGCCATCCTCTCGTGCGGATACGCGATCTCTTCCTGCGCCGCTTCCACTGCCCATACCCGCTTCAGTTTATTGGCGTTTTGACACTTGTTCTTTATGTTCCGAACATGTTTCAACAAAATCAGGTCTTACGAACGCTCAGCGCTCCCTGTAATAGGAGAGCGTTTGGACAGGGTTCTTGCCGACGATCGTTGGCGGTTTCGCACGCAGATAGCGCGCGCTGTCTGTGAAGAGTTCGGGTTTGTTGATGCACGGGGCGAACCGCAGGTGAGCAACTGTGCGCAGGCTTTATCGAAGTTGGAGGCCCGGGGGAGGATGGTGTTGCCCAAGCCCGAGAATTGTAATGCGGCTAAGGCGGAACCGCGTAGGCGCGAGGAGCGGGTACCGGATCCGATAGCGTTACCGAACACGGTGTCCGGGGGTTGACGATTGAGTTGGTTGAGACGGACGAGCAGCGTGTGGTGTGGAACACGTTGCTGCACTTTGAGCATCCGAGGCGTACGACCACATTTGTGGGAGCGCAGGTACGCTATCTGATAGGCAGTGCCCATGGTTACCTGGGAGCGGTGGGATTTTCGGCGGCGGCGTTGCGCCTGGCGCCCAGGGAGTGCTGGATGGCATGGAGTGATGAGCAGCGCAAGGCGCATTTGCACCGTGTGATGTGTTTGAGTCGTTTTCTGATACGGGGGCAGTGTCAGGATTTGGCCAGCCATGTACTGGGTAAGGTATTGAGACGGTTGGCGGATGATTTTCAGGCACGGTACTGTTACCGTCCCTGGGTTGTCGAAACGTATGTGGATCCCCAAGGGGAAGGAACGTGTTTTGAGGTGAACAATTTTGTATTGATCGGCCATACCGCAGGCGGAAAGCGGCACAAGGAGGCAAAGGAAAAGGATCCCAAGGCGCTGTATGTATACGAGTTGGACAAAGAGTGGCGCGGGACCTTGGGGATACCGGAGGTGGAGTTGCGTCCGGTGAGGGATCCGCACGAGGGGATAGACAGTGCGCAGTGGGCCGAAACGGAGTTTGGCGGAGCGTCATTGGGAGACAGGCGGTTGTCTGTGCGACTGGCAAAGAGCACGTCCATGTTGGCCGATGTGATAGGCCACAGCATTACCGCGCATACGTAAGCGTGCGGTGAAGTACAGGGTAGCGGGCTTTGGGGCGGTATTGGCGGGTACAGTGGGGTTGGAAGGAGGAGAGCAAGTGGGCTTGCCCATTTTGGACGGGTCGGCGTCCGGCAGCTAGACGGCCTTACCCTAGTGTGCTTGCCGTGCCTGTTTCCAATGATGGGGCAATAGCGCCGCTATGTTCTCGGAAGGATGCGTCGGGATGCGCTGGAACACATCTATGAGCCAATCCAATGGGTTCACGTCGTGGAATTTACAGGCTCCAAGGAGCGAATAGACCACAGCACCCCGCTGGGATGCATCATGGGATCCCGCGAACATGTAGTTCTTCCTACCGATGGCCAGCGGCCGTATCGCATTCTCAACCAGATTATTGTCCAACTCCACACGACCCTCATCCAGATATCGGGTCAGCCTTGTCCAAAGGTTAAGCGAATATTGGATCGCCTTGCCCCACGGACTCTTGGGTAACCCATTGTTCGCCTCCAGCCACGGTTTCAGTTTCTCCAGTACAGGCCGGGCCTGTTACTGTCGCAACTTCTGACGAACATCCGCACTCGCATCCCTGTTGCGTAGCAGACGCTCTACGGTGTAGAGCTTGCGCACCTCCTTCAACACATGCGCGGCCTTATCCGGCTCGTACGACTTGCAGTCGAAGAACTTGCGACGGGCATGCGCCATGCATGCGTAGAGCGTCACGGAAGGGTCCGTATCAAAGATGTCGCAGGCCACATACCCGCCCGAGCACGGGTCTTTAGGTATTCCATCATCAACAGCCTCTGCCCTGGACTATGGTACACCCAATAAAAACCCTTATGCAGCGAACCCTTCTTATCTCCATCCTGCACCTCCATCCTCGTCTCATCCGCCTGCAGATACCCGGTGGATAGCAACTCCTGCTTCAGAGCATCATACAACGGGGTCAGGTGCGACGCAGACTGCGATATCCAGCCTCCCAGCGTGGACTTCGCAATCTCCACGCCTTCCCGACGAAACCGCTGCTGCTGACGGTACAAAGGCAGGTGGTCCACATACTTGCCCACCATCACATCTGCCAACAACCCCGGACCAGCCATGCCCTTGTTCACCATTCGTCCTGCAATATTCATGATGTACCCTGTTCGGGTCTAAAAGTGCTGTTTCGGTACCTGCAGGACCGATTGAGCGTTGTTCATGCGTAGGGACGACCATGAGAGGGGCTGAAAACACCAGTTTAGGCCCTTTTCCCGACACGATAGCGGTCACATTACCGAGATTTTGGGAAGACGTCTGTCGGGTAGACACACCTCTGCCTACCTTCTCTTTCCGCTTTCCGCGTTGGGCGCCTGCGGTGTCGAAGCGCAGGCGCAAAGATGACTTGGCTAGCTCTTCATGGGAAGCGTGATCCATGTGAGTTGACAATAACGTCGCCAAGATTGCTCCCATGCAGCATCTGCGCTGGCGGCAATGTGGATAACGATGTTGCGCGCGTGTTGTACGAAGCGGGCCCCCACCTTGAGTACACGCTCGCGATAGGTGCTCAGACTTATCTGGGATTCGTCAGGCTCCCGCATAAGGCAGCGCCCCACATGCATGAGCTGATACGTCAGAAGGTATACCTGTAGCAGGACCTCGTTCTCGGCTCGGATCTCGGCATCCTGTTCCAACCCATCCTGTTCCGACTCATCAGGCACCCGCACTACAGGCCGGCCCTTATAGTGTGTCTTCGGACGGAGAACCGACGACAGCGCCATGGAGCAAGCCGCATTCAGCTCCCCGAAGTGCTTTTCCGCCTTTCCTCTCTTCCGGTACAGATTCACAAGCTGCTCTGCCGGATAGGCTTCTACATCCAGATCGGTGATCAGATAGAAATGCCGCGGGAAAAGCTCTCCCGGCACCGGAACAACCACGAGCACCACACGACGCTCTACGGACCAGCACTTTGCACGGTAGCGCAGTTCGTGGTAGCATTCGTCCGACGGCTGATCACCCTCCAAATGAGGCGCCGCAAGCCCGTCAATCACATCGTTTCCTTTCAGACGCATAGCCGATACGGTCGTTCTCCAGCTTATCACATAACTCTCCACTGTTGAAGCCTGCGTCCAATCGGACAATGACCTTGTCGGCCACATGTTCACGCAATGCCAGCCCAATGCGTCGAATGAAACCGTAGCAGTCCTTCACCACATTCTGCGTGCCCCCTCGCAATTCCGCCCCCAACATGTCGCCCGACTCACCGCATATGGCGATAAGGGGCAGAAAGATGGTGCGCTTGTAATATCCGTTCCACTTGCTGCCCTGCTGCTTGCCATGCGTATCTAGTGTTTGCCAGAAAAGTATGGTCTTGCGAGCGACTCTTGGCTGAGTGGGGGGCTGGAATTCGAATTGGGGATCGGAATGACAAGTCAGCAAGGATTTTTCGACGGTAACGGTGCCGACTTTGTCCGCTCACGCCGGCAATCCTAGGGTTTTGACGTTGATCAGACGTGTTTTTGTCGTCCATCAGCGAGGCATGAACATACGTTGGCCTCTCGCCCTTGCAGGCTACCTTGATTCTGTGCTGAAGACGCTCGCGCGAGTACCTACGCCGCGCGCTTGCGGGCCTGCTCGCACCGCCTTCGTCGCTCCTCGCTCCGCTTCACTATCTGTCCGATACGGTGCACATTTGCCGCTACCACTACCAGCGCCACCGTTCGAACAAAGCCTTCCTTGCCACGGGTCCGTATCAAACCCAGGCCCCGATGATTCAAATTGTTGATCGCCGACTCCACTGCCGGATGCTGACGACGACCCTCCACAAACTTCGGATCGGATTCCCTCTCCTTGTCCGCTTTGCTCAACTTACCCCTCTTCGGCATGATCACCGTGTCCAACACCGGCTCCAGCGCCTTACGGTTCTTTACCGATGAGTACCCCTTATCCATGCTGCACGATGTGATCGCCGGATACCGATCCTTCGCTTCCTTCATAAACCCCACAATCATATCCGAATCCACCCCTTCGTGCAGTATCTGATGCCACAATATCAACTGATGCTGATCCTCCAGCACGCATACCGGCAGACCCAACTCCGCAATCACCCCCGCCTTCCCCTTGGTGATCCAACGAGTATGCGGCTCATGTATCGAAAATACCTTCTCATCATGCGGAATCACCTCCCCCTTCAATAGACGCCTATCTACTTGATCTATCTGCCTTTGTGCATCTGCCAAGTACCGCAACACCTCCTCAAGATCCGCGTCTTTCTCCTTCAACACGCTGACACTGCTCTCCGCACGCTCAATCAGAACACGACACATCTTCACATACTTTCTCACCTTCGACTCATCACGCCACTGACGGTGCGTACGCACCCGGTTGAAGGCCTTCTTCAAGGTACGACTCCAGTACACAGCCTTGCGCCAGCCCGCAAGGCTGTGCGCCTCACATGCGCAATGCAACTCCCGAATCAGGCACCGCATCGATTCCCACAACAAACGAACATCCGTAGGCCACTCCACATTCGCTTTGGCCACCGCCGAATCAACCCGGCAAAGAAGCGGCTCCTCTGGCTCCTGTTCTACCAATCGGTGACCGCAAGCCACCACCGCATCGTTGATCTGCTTCAGGATGTCCGCTGTTAGCAGGCTCACGTTATCAATAACGGTCTGCAGCTGATAGACAGGCTCGTCCCAGAAATTCGTATGCCCCAGCATCTGGCGCACCTCCAAATGATTGGCGGCCAGGCTCCTCAAACGATCAAAGTCGCAGTTGAGGGCCTGCTTCAATACCCCCAAGACAAAGACGCGCCAAAGTGCCATCCCCGGACGACCACGCTGCAAATCAATATTCGGAAGCAACTGCTTCTCCAGGATCTCAAAGATCTTCTGCCGAGCCGTTGGGTCGCAATACAGGTGCTGCAGACCTTTTAGCACTGCCGGTATATCGTCCCGATCTTTGGGGTGGAAGGTCATCTCTTCAATGGGGACCTGCCCGAGCTTAAACTGTGTATCCTCTACAATCCGCATGGTAGTAATCGTATGAATAATCGGCCCCAAGGGGCCTTATATCGATGAAAACGCCCGAAACAGAAGGATTTGGCCAAACATTCGTTAGAGACACGCTGGCTGAATAATCTGCAATGTGCAAATACGGTATGGCTCATATCCATCTGTAACCGTAACGCTTACAGATGGATAGAACGAGTATCAAACGGCCTTGTTTCGCCGTTTTTCAGCCCTCCTACCTTTTTCTGGCAAACACTATCTACCGGTACACCGTCCACATCAAAGACCACCTCGGGGCGGCGCTTCCCGCCACCACGCTGCAGCAGGTGCTCCATGGCGAATGTCTCTACAAAAAGGCGCAACTTCTTGAAATTCTTTTTCCCGGCCAACATGTGCACGAAGCGAGACATGGTTGGCTGGGATGCCAGGGACCTATCGTCCTGTAATGCCCTCATACCCCTTTTGGAAGAAGTGGCCACGCGCATGGCGGGGTCCCTTCGAAGCTTGTCCGCATCTGACTGACGTCCCCACCCCTGCACATGTTGCAGCAGGTACTGCCGCACTAACTCCTCAAGGCTATGCGTAATCCGAGCTTGGGACCGATTGTCCTTAAGCACGGAAGCGAGTCGGCATGCCAAGGTGCTGATCACCATGAGCAGGCGCATAGGAATGACGCCCGCATCCGATGTTAGATTATCGGTCTTGGAGCGTACAACTTTGACGGATTTATTGAACTGGCAAGCGAACAGAAGGTTGGATTTGGGATCTTGCATCGGGTGTGTTACAGGGTGAATGGGTATTGGGGTTTCTGAACGTTTGAGCGTCGCACAGGATCCCATTCAAACCGTGTATAGTCAACATATTACACCATAATATTAAACGACGATTCCCCGCCACTTAACTCCCTCATGAATAAGGGAGGTTCGTGGTGGCAGCTTACCTATGATCACGCCCTTATCCTCATCCCCCAGGGTCCGCATACTTCGGACGCACATACTCAAGAACCTTCACCTGTAGACGTGAGAACCCAGACCCCGGATCGCACGGTACAGCCCAGACGTACGGCGGAAGAGATGTTTCCGCTGGTAGAGCAGTAAAACGAAAGGACCCGGTCCGTAGCGGCGTTTCGTGCAGAGCACGGCGTCTCGTACGGACCGTTGAATTACTGGAGGCGGAAGTATCGCCATGGGACTGCAGCCGCGGACAGTCGAGGCTTCGTGGAGATAGGTAGTGCAGCGCTAAGGGAAGCGGCGCAGGAAGAGATCGCGTATCCGCACGAGAGGAGGGCATTATTCACCTCAAGTCACACACCATCCCTGCCAGGCCGAAATACCCGAGATATTCCGACAGCCATGCCAGCGAGAGTAGACCAGAACTGACGAACAATTGAACCGTTATAATGACTTGTGGGCGACGGGCAGCCCTTGCCCCACGACACCCCTACCTACCCTTTGCGCCCGTGCGTCCACCGCACAATCGCTATCTCTGCCCGCTCTACGCGCCGCTTATGCATTTCCGTATGCACAACCACATATCGTACTCCGATCCGCGCTCACATCGCCAAATCGTCGGGCGTCAGCCTCGGTTTGCAAATCAAGATAGGTTACGATCCGCCTCGGGGAAACAACTGAATCAGCCCGGACTCATCAACACCGTCATCATCATCCAGCCCAATCACCGTGACTACCTGATCCTCATCCCAATTGGCAGTCGTGAATACCAGCGTCTTTGGATCGACAGATATCTTGCCTCTTATTGCGTCATTCAGCCTGATAGATACGCTTACTGTGCTGTGGGGTAGCTTGGTAAGCCTCACCTCAAAAATCTTGCTAGGTGCACCCTCCTCCAGCGACAACCGTATCGGGCTTATCACCAAATCAGCTATGCCATCGTCCTTTACTAGCACGGGCAAGTCCGCGTACACTAAATCGTATTCTGCATCAAAAGATGTGTTATGTATTATTGTCGAGTCGTTTGCTGCATCGCTGTCCACAAACGTTGTGACAGTCACTTCCTGAGGCGTATCCCAATTGGTAGTCGTGAATTCCAATCTGTCAGGAGTCATCACCACTCCCAAGTCATCCACATCGAAATTGTGTACGGTAATAGTCGTTGATGGCTTTGTGGCCAAATTGACGGTGTAAGAGCCGACACTCCCCTCAGGAATCTCAAGACTTGTGGGTATCAATACAAATGCAGGTACATCATCATCCGTCACTATCACCGGCAAATCCTTGGTTATCAAATCATATTCTCCGCCAGATGCCGCATGCACAAGTATTGCCAGGTTGTCGTCAATGTCTTTATCGTGCTCCGCATGCACAGTTACCGTTTGTTGCTGATCCCAGTTGTTGGGCGTGAACGTAAGACTATATATGTTAAGTGTCAGATCCATACTTAGATCTTCCGTTATCGTCACCGTTACATCACCACTGGGCTGCTTACCTAAGGCTACGGTATATGTCCTATGTGATCCTTCGTCCATTAGCAGTGAGGCAGGATACAGCACGATATGAGGGTCCCCGATAATAGTGCCAATAGCTGTCTGCTTCGGAATGCCTGCAAACTGGTCTGAGTGCGTAAGAAGACTAAAGGACTCGGGCGAGTCAGCGATTTGATCACTGATTAATGGCACACGGATATACGTGCTCGTATCGCCCGCCTTGACTGTAACAGACCCCGACGAACTGGTATAGTCTAACCCCGCTATTGCGGTACCATCCTCCGTATAGTATTTGATGGTAAGGTCTCGGGCGGCCGGTTGCTTAAACTCCAGCAAGAATGACATGAAGCCATCCGCTTCCGTGGCTACCGTATCACCCACCGTCCACCCGTCCATGTCCAGTATTCGAACTGGAGAGTCATGGTCATTCGGGCCCGGGCCATCGCGGTCGGCGCTGCAGAAGCAGCTCTTGAATTCGTCTCCTTCGGGGATGCCGTCCGAAATGCTCTGGTACGTGTCCATCGTTTCCTCTGCCTCAGCCCATATACCATCCGTCCAGCTAACCTTGACGCTGTCTCTACCGGTTATAAGCACATCTTCCGGTAGATCAGCTGTCCCGCCAACATGGTGGATGTATATGTACTCCCCACCAGACCTAAAGGGTATTGAGCACGAGTACGTTGTTGTGCAGGTGGACCCCTCATATGTCTGAGCCCAAATTCCTCCACCAACTCCTTGGTCGCATTCCTCAATTGGCTGGCTCTGCACGGATATAGCCCAGAGCAACGACAGGAATATTGCTACTGATCGGTATACAGTACGCTTGGTCTCCAACATCTCCACATTGACACCCTCATGCTACCTATCATCATTGCACCAATATAAGGGATCCACAGCAATGATGGAGAATATGGAAGTAACTGACGCGCAGTATCTACTGGCAAGTCATACGCCGGCGCCGCACAACAATTTCCTCGCCGGTCAACCGTCAGCCCATTTTCTTTGGGAATTATGTACGTGACTACCCTTGCGTATCAATTTCACAGGTCAATGGGGTCGGTAACCCGAACGCCCCTCGCCGTGCAGTCGCCCCAATCCCGGAGGCCAATATGTATGCGGCAGCGATAAGGTCCGCATTTTCGGTGTATCCACATGAGACACACTTGAATTTACTCTGGCCTAACTTCGCCATTTCGTAGTGCTACTAACCTACGGAATTCTCCCGTGGCCATATTTGGACCGTTTTTTTCAGGAGCAATGGATGGTGAGATTTACCGGATCGGTTGAAGTTGGTTTAGGGTGGTTTGAATCCCTGATTACCTGGTGTTTTGCCGCCTGTTTCGCTGCGATCTATCTCGGATCGTTTCCATCGGACGTAGCTCTGGTGGCTCCATCTGGAGTACGCTATCTCAACCGTTGTGAAGGGACCATACGTCATGAGTCTGGAGGTTTCTGGCTCACCGGTGCACTCACTTCCTCCACATGCTCGGTCACGGTGCGGGTCGCATCGGGATCATACACGTATCCTAGTACCGCAAAGAACTGTACCATACTCGGAGGCAGATCCTGATCCACCTCCGTGATCAGGTACCGATATTGGTTCTTAACCATCTTGGTCGTAATCCGACGAATCCTGTTCAACTTGTCTCGGATCGTCGCCCAACTATCATGAATCCCGTGTTCCTTGAGTCTGGTGCGAACCAGATGGGCAGCATGATAAGCCAGTACCGTGATGAACAGATGCCCTTCAATGCGGTCATCTCTGCTGTGGTAGATGGGCCGTAGACCGAGGTCCGATTTCATGACTCTGAATGTGCGCTCAATCTCTGTAAGTCGCCAGTAGGTTCGTGCAACCGTTTCCACCGACCATCCGGTATGACTGGTCCGAAGCACATACCCTCCGCTGGCCTGGGTGCGACGCGCATGCGAAGCACGCCGGGCTACCGTAACGGATTCTGCATGCTTGGTGCCCTCCTTTTTGCTGACCTCTACCTCATACAGGTGTGAGACCTTCTTGTACTTTTCCTTCAGGCGACCAACCTTTATCGTGACCTTTTCATAGTTCTTCAAGTACCCGGGTTTCGAGAGTCCCTCATGTAGTGTAGTGAGCGCCTTCACAAACTTCTTGCATTGGGTTTCAAGGATCTGATCCTCCTTCGCCTGCTTAGCCTCACTGTGCACAAACACGCGCAGTTCCGCATTATCTTCAACGTCTTTTTCGTCTTCAACATCTTCAACATCTTTTTCCTTTTTGGTGATCTTCCAGGCTTTGATCTTGACTCCCCCGGCGGTCGTAAACTGTTGATCCGGCTTGTTTTCGGGGACTGGAGGGGCTTTGGAACGCTCCACGGTGATCCAGTCCAGTCCCTGTCCTTTCAGGTACTGCAGATTCTGCTCCGTCGCAATGCCGGAGTCCATAATCACTGTGGGCGTAGCGCCGTTTAGTTTCTCAATCGCCTCTTTGAGCGTTGCCGGTTCCCCTGCATTGCCCGGCAGGATCTGCACATTGCGGGGGAACCCCGAACCATCCAGGGTGAGCGCCAGCGTAACCAATGGACAATCACTGCGCTTCTCCTTGCTGCGCCCATGCGACAACAACTTCCCTTTCTTCTTGCCGTGGTAATAGGTATTGGTTAAATCATAAAAGACGATCGTTTCTTCAAACTGCAATACCGCTTTGGTAATGCCAAAGAGCTTCTTCAGGATCTGATCCATATGCTTATGGATCAGATCCGTGCAACGATAGAGGGTGTTGAGACTCGGGGGTTCCAAATCCAGAAGCTGCAGAACACTGGAGGTTTTACACAGCCATTTATGCGTTTCTCGTTCACTGCCCGGGTGGAGCATACGTCCGACGATCAGCGCACAGCAGAGCTTGACGTGTTTCTCGCAGAAGTTGAGCGAACGAAGCAGTACAGCCAGTCCGAGCTGTTCCAATGTCTGAAGGATCAGTCGTTCTCCGCCTACGGTCCGGGAATCGGGATGGGTTATTTTCTCTGGATCGATGAGGTGTTGCTGATGGGATGTGCGATGGATGTCGTAGCCCTTGCTTTCGAGATGTGCAACGATGTCGTCGACCGCATTGAGAAAGGCTTCATCATTCTGGAAAGGGAGGATGGCTTTCCCTTTGAGTCGGGCAGTAACACAGTGGGTCAGCTCCCCCCACAGACTGCGGGGGATGTTGAAGTTCGGGCCGAGATTAAGGAGGGTACGGTGTTTGGAGGTACCGTCTTTGCGATAGGATTCGATGAGGGCAAAGCTGTTGCATTTCTTACCGTCTTTACGTTTGTAGGGTCGGTTTCGGATAAACATGATCGGAGAGTGGAAAAGGTACGGGGTAAGGTACCGGGGTGGTTGGGGGGAGGTTCCCGTCCACACCTCTATAGCACTACATTACCTTTTCCGAAAAAGTCGGCTAAAAAAGATCGAAAAACGCCGAATTTAGCCGAAATAGCGCTATTAGGAGGGAAAAACGAGAGAATTGGAGACGGAACTCAGCGTTTTCCCCTGACCGGATGGCGAAGTTAGGCTGGGTCAATCTATTCGCTTTGTCCCGGCGACCGCACTTGTTGCAGTCCTGACTCGTGTAAGGGGCTGGGATCTTGAGCACTTCCCGGCATTTGTACTGCAGCATCCCGTCTAACTGCCCCCATCCAGTGGCATTAATGCTACGGTTCAGCCCTAACTTATGGACGACGGGCAGGGCTTGGGCAACACAATCTTCCGCCGGGCCTCCAACTTCGATAAAGCCTGCGCACAGTTGCTCACCTGCGGTTCGCCCCGTGCATCAAAAAACCCGAACTCCTCACAGACACCGTGCACTATCTGCGTGCGATACCGCCAACGATCGTCGGCAAGAACCCTGTCCAAACGCTCTCCAATACAGGGAGCGCTGAGCGTTCGTAAGACCTGATCTTGTTGAAACATGTCCGACACATAAACAACAAGTTTTGAGACATCAACAACCTGAAGCGGGAATAGGGCAGGGGAAGCGGCGCAGGAAGAGATCGCGTATCCGCACGAGAGGATGGCATTATTTACCTCAAGTCACACACCATACCCCCCAGGCCGAAATACCCGAATTATTCCGACAGCCATGCCAGCGAGAATTGACCAGAACTGACGAACAATCGAACCGTAATGATGAGTTATGGGTACAGGGCAGCCTTAGGGAACCGGACAAATGAACCAAGGGATCCTGTCACTATCATTAGTCTCGCACTAATCTTGTGCGTACCGGAGAAGTGACCGGTGCAGGAGTGAGCCTGACGAAGTCTGATGGATGGCGGCGGAGCCTTCCCCTCTTAGGCGAGCCATTCAAACTCGGCCAAACGATATCCGACGCCGGTAACAGCGAGGAGATGTTGAGGCTTCTTCGGGTTCTTATCCAGCTTACAACGCAGTGAGTAGACATGCCTATCAATTGTTCGCGTCTCTATGGAAGCCGGAATCTTCAGGACGCGAACATTAAACTCAGCGCGCGAAACCGCTTTACCCTTCCGGTATGCCAGATGGCGAAGCACGCCCCATTCCAATGGCGTGAAATGCAAGAGCTCCTCACCGCGACAGGCTTTGTACTGCTCAAAATCTACGTCTACCGAACCGATCCGTATCCGGTTCGGATGCGGCCTGCTACCTACACCACGTCGCCGGACAGCATTGGCACGCGCCACCAGTTCCCTGGTGCTGAAGGGTTTGGGGAGG
This sequence comes from Rhodothermales bacterium, assembly GCA_963663495.1. Taxonomy (GTDB): domain Bacteria; phylum Bacteroidota; class Rhodothermia; order Rhodothermales; family Bin80. The sequence goes on along the minus strand of OY760427.1, from coordinate 4,572,666 downwards.
TAGTCATCAGCTCCCAGGTTGAGTCCGCGGACACGGTCAGATTCGGTTGCATGCCCCGAAACAATGAGGACCGGAACTTTCACCTTCGCAGCCCGGGTGCGACGAAGAATCTCCAGACCGTCCATGCCGGGAAGCCCGATGTCAAGGATTACCACATCAAAGGGTGCTCCATCATCAATGAGTCCCATGGCGTCTGATCCATTCTTGACGATCATTACCTCATAGCCTCCCTTCCTGAGCGCGTGATCAATAGCATTGTACATGATCCACTCATCTTCAGCGACCAAGGCGCGAGGTGGCAATTCGTAGGGGATGCGTTCTTCTTGTTTTACGTTGGTTAGCATGATATTCGGGGGTTAGTGCGTTGGATGGTGGATTATGTGGATAAGGGGAGCAGCACCTTGAAGGTGCTGCCTTTCCCAAGCGTACTCTCTACCTCAATCATGCCGCCGTGGGCGGTGACAATGTCGCGGGCAATGCTGAGGCCCAGACCCTTTCCGCTTATGCGGTCATCCGGGGTGGTCCGGTAACGAGGCTCAAAGATGAGCGCGTGATGCTTGGGGGCAATGCCTCGTCCCTGATCTGCAATCTCCACAGCAGTGAATGGCTTACCGGCCCGCTGCAACTCGTACGCATAGATTATGATGGGATGAGGCTTGCTGTATTTGACAGCATTGTCAAGGATGTTGCTGAGTACTCTGCACAGCGCACTACGGTCGGCATACACATGGCAGAGCGTGTCGGGAGCATCAAGTAGGAACTCGTACCCCCTCTCGGTATGCATTTGCCGGTACAGCGCTGCGGTGTCGGCAAGAAGCTGTCTGAGCGAACTATGCTCCAAAAGGAGATGCATGTGTGCTTGTGGGTTTCCGGACAGGGTTTCTATCTGGTCCGTCATTCCTGCCAGCCGTTCCACCTGCTCGGAGATCATCCGATGAAACCCGTTCCGATGCGGGTCGTCGTGATCCATCTCCTGCAACAGGCTGTTGTACAGCTTGATTGCTCCGAGCGGTGTCCTCATGTCGTGGGCCAGCAATGCGGCATCCTGCCATGCAGGCGCTTGCCAGGGGGTTTTTAACGATTGGTTGTGCGGCATTATAGAGGGCATGGGTTTGTGGTTTGTGTTTTATGATGGTTTAGTCCCGGATGCCGACGAGGTACCATAGGTCCTGCGTCCGGCAGCGGCAGCAGATGATATAGACGCCGTGTGCGGTGACCACTTCGTAGTAGGTATGGCGAGCCTCCTCAGCCCACCAGGCGGTCTGCACGACCCACGCACGCAGGATGCGCTGGATGGCATACGTAGGGCTTTGTTGTACAGCACGCTTAAACGCGAGCGGCCTCGTGCCCGAGCAGTGAACCTGAATAGTTTCTTGCCGGTGTTTCATGGCTTTGGCTTACAAAATTGTCACGGCCTCCCCCCATCTGGAGGTGTCCTGTATATCCTCCGAGCACCGTAGGCAGTGTCCAGGCTTGCATGATGATGAGTGCGCGCCATTGGTTCTGAGCCTGGATTTGGCCCAGGATGATCACGGCCGGGGCTTTGAGGGCTTGCCGGAGTCGGCTCGCATGCTTCGGATAGACGATGCCTTGAACGACCCCTGTCTCGTCCTCCAGCGTGATGAAAACAACCCCCTTAGCGGTGGGCGGCCGCTGTCGCATGATGACACGACCGGCTACACGCACGACACCGCGCTCGTGCCGCTGCAGATCCTTAATGGAACGCACGCACAAAGCATTCAGCGTGGGACGGGCCGCCGCTACCGGATGCGTAGCGGTCGTGCCGGTTGACATAAGATCCCAGGAGAGACGTTCTTCTGATGTGATAGGGGGGAGCCTCGGTATGTCGTCCTCTTCAATGGTACTACCAAAGATCTGTGCAGGGGCATTGATGCCGGGCGCGCCATGCCGCTGCTCCAGCACGCCGATCTCCCATAAAGCCCTGCGCCGGTCTCCAGCCAGATCATCAAGTGCGCCGGCCTTCGCTAAAGCACGAAAGTGATCGTGATCCAGTGCGGTACGGCTGTACAAGTCTTCCACAGATGCGAAGGAGCCCGCTGTCAGGCGTGCCCATACTACTTCAGCGGCGGCATCGCCAGATAAGCCAGACACTACGCGAAGAGGGCGGCGGATACAGAGTTTTCGGCGCTCATCATGCTCCAGCATGTATTGCGCTCCACTACGCTGAGCACATGCACGCAGCGTGCGCACTCCGAGGCGCTCAGCAGTCTTCTCCAGCGTCAGCACGTCATACATTCCCGGTCGGTGCTCCAGAACGGATGCGAAGTATGCTGCCGGATGGTGCAATTTCAAATACGCACTGTGATACACGGTACGGGCAAAGGCGGCAGCATGGCTGCGGCAAAAACCGTAGCCGACATAACCCGACACCTTGGTAAAAACCGCTTCGGCTGTCTCCTTAGGGACCCCCTTTCGGATGGCGCCGCTGATGAAACTCTTCTTCATCTCCGCTATCTCAGTCAGATCACGGTATTTTGACATCAGGCGTCTGAACCCGTCCGCTTCTTCCAGGCTCATGCCTGCAAAGCTGTGGGCGATTTCCAGGATCTGTTCCTGGAAAAGAACAACGCCGTGCGTATCCTTCAGGATAGGTTCAAGGAGCGGGTGGTCATAGACCACGACTTCCTCGCCGCGGCGACGGCGGATAAAGGGATGCACCATGTCAGCCTGCAGCGGACCGGGGCGGAAGATGGCTACCTGTGTTACCAGATCCTGAAAGCAACGAGGCTGGTGGCTGGCTACCAGGTGCATCTGCCCCATGGACTCAATCTGGAAGAGCCCCAGGTTGTCGCCTGTGCGTATGGCAGCATAGGTATCAGGGTCGTCCAGCGGCAGCGCGTCAATCCAGTCGCCGTTCGCCAACATGTCCCCGCGCTTATGTTCGGCTACGAGCCGGCTTGCCATGTCAACAGTAGCCAGCATGCGCAGCCCCAAAACATCGAACTTGACCAAGCCCAGTGCCTCAACATCATCCTTATCGAATTGAATCATGCGTACACCATTGGCAGAATGCTGGACAGGAGAAAATTCCCAGAGAGGTTTTCGGGAAAGGATCATGCCTCCGCTGTGTAGCCCCAGATGTCGCGGAACACCGTTGAGAGAGGCTACACAAGAGAGTAGCGTGTCCAGCATGGGTGAGGCTCCGATGGCAGCCTCCAGGTCTTCCTTCAAGGCGTGAACTTGCAAGGTGGAACGGCGGCGCGGAACAGCCTTGGAGATGCGACTCAGATGGGATGCCGGCCACCCCAAGGCCTTAGCTACATCCCGAATTGCGAGGCGGAGTCCATAGCAGATCAGTGTGGCCGTCATGGCGGTATGTTCAGATCCGAAGCGCTGCTCAATCCACGCTATGATTTCGTCACGGCGGTTCGCATCAAAGTCCACATCAATGTCCGGTGTGCCAACGCGTCCACGGTGCAGGAAGCGCTCAAAGAGCAGGTTCTGCTCAATCGGGCACACCGTGGTGATGTCCAGCAGGTAGGCGATGATTGAGTTGGCAGCAGACCCCCGGCCGGCATAGCGGATACCCCGGCGCTGTGCCTCCGTAATGATTTCGTGTACGACGAGGAAGAAGTCGCAGAGATCCAGGTCGGCAATGACGGATATCTCGTGTTCCATCTGTTGCCGCGCAGCGGCGGCATGAGGGGAGTTGCGGTAGCGATGCAACAACCCTTCCCCGCAAAGCTGTCGTAACAAAGGCAAGGCCTGTGCAGGATCATCAAGCCGCGGTGCCGGCGGAATGAGATGTCCGGGAAGAAGTTCAACGTTACAAGCGGCGGCTACATCGGCAGCACGGTCAAAGGCGCGCGGATAGGGGAGTAGTCGACGCAAAAGCGCCGGAGCACGCAAAAATGCCTCGGCATTCGAAGGGCGCTCCGACGCATGGTCAAAAACGGTGCAGCCAAGGCGGATGCAGGTCATGAGGTCGTAACGTGCATAGGCCTTCGGACTGGCATACCGCACATCGCCGCCTATGATGGTTTCAACACGGCAACTGGCGGCTAGCTCTATGAGCGCGCGCAAAAGGGCAGTATCATCTTCCTGAAGGTGATGCCACAGCTCGACCGATAAGCGATCGCCAAAGGTGGCAGTGAGCTGTTCGAGCCGTTTTTGTGCGGTGGACCTGGATATGGACAGAGTGCGGGCAAGAAGCCCCGCACGTCCGCCCGTGAGACAGAAAAGGTTACCGGAAGGCGTGATGTCGTCAAGCGATAAAGGAGACCTGAAGCTTCGCGTGAGGAGCTGGCACAGTTCACCGTAACCATCGCTGTTGGCACAAAGCAGCACCAGGTGCCCTTCCTCTACAGCAAGCTCTGCTCCGTAGATAGGCTTTATGCCGAAGGACTGGCAGGCCTTGGCAAACTGAACGGATCCCCGCATGCCCTGAGTATCGGTAAGTGCGAGCGCATCCATTCCAAGACGGACAGCTCGTGCAGCCAGCTCCCGGGGAGAGGATCCGGCGGCCAGAAGGGAGAAATGAGACCGCACATGCAGGTACGTGAATGACATGCTCAGTCCAAAGGTTTGAGTACTAGCCGGTCTTCCAAAAAGAGCGAATCCTTGCGCTCCGCCCGCAGAAGCGTGTGCTCTCCGTAACGCTTCTGCAACAGACGAACCGCTCTTCGCAAGGCCGGCTCTTCTGTACGGGGCGTGAAGAGCTGCTGCTGTACATATGCCCGTTGCACAAGGCAGCCTGCAGCAAAACGCAGGGAGAGTATCTCCCGCATGGTAAGTCGCAGGCACAGGTCTTCGTAAAGATTGCAAGCCAGCCGACGTAGATCGCTTGCCAGAAACAACCCCCGCGAGGCCATATAGCAGGAGCGCACCGCACCCTGATTTGGAACGAAGGCCTCCAGAACAAGCATGAGGGCTGCTACGCCTTGTAGCTTGCGGGCTAAGCAGTCTGCCAAGCATGCAATGATCGTCCTGACCCATGGTTTTACAGCAAGGGTCGGTGCCTCCAGCTCATGGGTCACATGTACTTCCCTCTCAGGAAGGTGGATTGGCAATAAAGGTTGCCTGCCGGGGCGCAGAATATTATTCAACAGCGTTCCGATCCCGGCACCAAACTGGGCGCACAGGTGCCTCCGGGTAAGCTTCCTGCGTACCATGTCCAGGTTGTTGAGCCCGAAAAGCTGCAAACGCTCAGCAACTTCTTCGCCCCGTTCTTCCAAAAGTCCGCAGGTCAGTGCGGACACAGGGGTTTCGGCAAGGAATGCCTTTCCATCGTAAACGAGACGAAGCGTAGCGGGAGACGCTATGTATGCAGCCAGATGGGCCCAGTCGGTACAGGAAGCTGCTGCAGCGCGCAGCGCTCTATGCCGTGCCACAAAGCGGGCCAGACCATCTATGTTAGGATCCTGAAGCAGGAAACTCCCCGGTTGTGTGGAGATCATGCGGAGACTGAACCTGTTCAGGAAGTGTGCCAAGGCAGCGTGGGCAGCCTCTTCACGCACGCGATCACGCTGAATAAAGGTAGCATGAACATATATATTTCGGGCACGTGCCAGAGGCATTCCATCTTGCCATTCTTTCAACGGAGCGGAGGCCGAAATCACACGTCCGCGCTCATGCACGATGACCACCTCATCTCTATGGCCGATTACCTGAGAAGGTAGATTGGGCCACTGGACGAGGGCATATTGGAAATGTTTCGGCATCACAACGGTGTTATAATCGCATGCATAGTTATAATACATATCGATGACACATAATGCAATAGTGGTCTCAAAAAATATAGCAGGGGAGAATGGCAACGATTTAAGGGTAGCTACCGAAGCGTGTGAACGTGGTTTATGGGAACCGGGCCGGGATAAGAATACAGATATATAGGTATCATAATAAATATGTGCACATATACCGGTAAGAAAATATTTGGCCATCGGTACATGCCGCTGCATTTACGAAGTACCGATGGAATGTGATTACTAGGCACGGGTGGGCGAATGCCTACCCCCATGCGACACATTGTGGACATGACACATGAATAGCATTTGAAACTGTACCGAAAAAGAGGAAAGGCGAAAATGCACTTCGGGGAGCTGAATGCGGTCTGCTCCATGGCACTGTCTTCAATAGCCCGCCTGAGGACGCACTGTTAGGGCCGGTCTGTAGTGGGGGAGACTGACGAATCGGAGCAGGAAGACGAGATCCGAGCCGAGAACCCCGCTATAGGTATATCTTTGGGAGTTATATGGCTGAGTGCTACGCGTTTTCGCAGGAGTTACTTTTTGTGCTTTGGTGGTGCGGACAGGATGGCCTTCGCCAGGTTTTCATAATCGGTTCCCGCTTTTCACGAAAAAACTGCAATTGTTTCAAATAACTCAACACGTGGGTACTCAGCTATATAATTCCCATATCTTTTGGTATATCAGCTTCTGCATGTGGGGCGCTGCCTCATGCAGGAGCCCGACGGATAACGAATGGGAATTATATACGTGAGTGACCAACTGTACACAGTGAGGCACTAGTATCAATTTCACTGGTCATAGGGGTCGGTAACCCGAACGCCCCTCGCCGTGCAGCAGCCCCAATCCCGGAGGCCAGTATGTTTGCAGCCGCATTCAGGTCTGCATGATCCGCATGTCCACAGGACATACACGTGAATTTGCTCCGTGTCTTACGGTTACTCGCTTCTGCGTGCCCACACACAGAACACCGCTGACTGGTATAGGCAGCGGTAACCTTTATCACCTTGCGGCACTTATAGCTCAGCATCTGATCCAGCTGGCCCCAACCTGTTCGCAGTATTCCACGGTTGAGGCCAGACTTTTGTCTGACGTTTGTGCCAAAGCTCTCCATCGTCCCCTTAGCTGAACATGTCATCGCTTTGATCTTCAGGTCCTCCAGTATCACCGTGGAGGAGCAATTGGCAATACTGCGACTTACCTGGTGGTTCGCATTCTTGAGGACGTTAGCACGCTTGCGCTGTATGCGGGCGATTCTATGCTTCCGCCTGTTACGACGGTTGGAGCCTTTCTTCTGTCTCGCCAGTCTTCGCTGATGCCGCTTCAACTTGGCATCAAGACGCTTCGTATTCGGTTGTCTGATAATGCTTGTATCGCCCTCTGCGGAGGCCATAGCGACCTGCCCGCAATTACGGTCAATGCCTACAGCACCGCCGGTATCCTCTATTACAGGTGCCTCCATCTTGTAGCAGATGACAGCATACCCTTTGCCGGCGTTCTTCTTTACAGTGGCTTTGACGGGTATACCATCAGGGTACGGGGTGCCTCCCCGCCTGCGGAGCGCCATATATCCCACTTTCGGGATATACAGCTTGCCATCCCGAACCCTTACGTTATCCGGGATCGTGAACGAAGGCGTACTACCACGTCTGGAATGGAATCTCGGTCTTCTCTTACCCTCCTTGAAGAATGCCTTCCATGCATCCGCCTGATATTTCAATGGGTATCTAACTACAATGTGTATCTAACTACACCAAAGGAGTATTCAGGTAGCCACTCGACCGTGCGGCGCAGCGCCGTGAACCGCTTCCCCAGCGAGAAGAAGCTTACCGAGGGCGGCTTCTCTCCAGCCTCTTTTGCTTTCTTGTACGCCTCGCTCTGCTCTGCGAGGATGGCATTCCACACAAACCTACACGCACCCGCTAATCCAGCAAGTTGCTTGGCGTTACTCCGACTTCCGGGCAACAGCCTGTATGTGATATTGCGGTATGCACTAACCGTTTCGGGCATGGCACTGTGGTATATAATTCTATAATATATGTCAATTATATATCATGCGTACCCACGTGTTGAGTTATTTGAAATAATTGCAGTCTTTTCGTGAAAAGCGGGAACCGATTATGAAAAACTGGCGAAGGCCATCCTGTCTGCACCACCAAAGCACAAAAAGTAACTCCTGCGAAAACGCGTGGCACTCAGCCATATAACTCCCCAACGAATCCAACATGGCACGGCGGCATTACGGGCGTGCTTTCCGAGTGATAGTCACTCCGCGGAGGATCAGTATCCGAGGGTTCTGACCACGCTAAGGCGGGCGGGTTGGATTCCACGGCGCGATTATGGAGTGCCATCGTGGCTGCTGGTAACCATTGCGCGCCAAGGTCGTTTAGCCTACAGCCCGGTACGCATCAGCGATACACTACTATGGCACGCATACTGAGGCATATAGGCCTCTTGTCCGCACTTCTGGTGGTTACCCTAGTTCTGTTTGTACAGACCCCATGGGGTGGGCTCGCCACGGCCAACATCATCTGCGCGTGGTTTGTACCTAACGATGTTAGATTAGGCGGGGTGCGCGGAAACTGGTTTTTCTCGCTCGAACTGCACGACATGGCCTACCTCCATGAGGATGGCACAGCGCTGATTGCTGCCGATACGTTACGCGTTCGTCACCGACCGTTTGCCCTACTGCGTGGATCCTACCACGCAGTCAATGTCTCGGCGGTAAATCCGGTATTCAATATGCCTGCGCCCGGTGAGCCTGATGAGGAGGATACCGAATCGTCTGAAAGCATGTCCATTGTCATTGATCGGGCAACAATCATCAATGGCACCGTACAGCTTCCCGATTCGACAATCGTGTCAGCAATACAACTCCGAGGGGGCGTGCAGGTTGATTCGGGATTTGTTGCGCAATTACAGGAAGCAACGGCGGAGGTAGCATTGCCAAATGGTGCGGCCCCGTTTTCCATAACGGCACGCGGGGTGTTCGCTGACGGCAGCATTCAAATTGATACGCTCGGTATCGCCGGACCGGCGAGCCAAATAGGCGCTAACGGGCACATCGTATGGAGCGGACAGCAGTACGGCAGCGATTTTCGACTGGCGGCAAACCCGGTAGTGCTAACGGAATGGATGCCGGAATCGTCCATTGAGGATACGGCGCGCCTTGACTTGCATCTTGCAGGCAGTGGAGAAGAACTGCGCCTCCAGCTGACAGGAAGGCTCTTGGGAGGTAATGTGGACCTGGACATGCAGGGTACGCCAAGGTTGGATGGGCCTGTTTCTTTCACCATCCGGGAAGCTCGCTTGGATGGTTTGAGTCTTGCAGGTGAAGAGACGCAGTTCACTGGAGTGCTGGTCGGTCGCCTGGCGGGTCCCTCCCTGAGCCAGTCAAGCGGCACCGTCAGGCTCACCTCAAGTGCGGCAAGAGTAGGGGGCCATGCGCTTGCACCGATACGGTTGGATGCACAAGTAGAAGATGGCAAAGCCGCGGTACACATGGTTTCGGGCATCTGGCAAAGCATCATTGAGGCAACAGGATGGGTGCGACCCTTTGATCATGAACCAACGTACGCCATACAAGGGCGCTTTGATGGCATGGACATTGGTACCGCTGTGGGTTCGCACACCAGTATGCTCAATGGTACCTACCGGATCGGCGGGGAAGGAAGGGCGGTAGAAGCCGAGCTTGCTCTGGAGCCGTCGACGGTTAACGACCTGGAAGTGCGCAGTGCTGCTTTGAGAGCAGCGATGGACGAACGGCATGCAACCATGACGCTGCAGCTGGATACGGATCAAGGCGATATTGTTGTCATCGCCAGCGCCATCCTGGGCGACACGTTGCGCTTGGTTTTGGAGAGAGCCTCGTGGAACGAGCTGGACATTGCCGCACTTGCGGGACTGGAAACACATGGCATGTCAACCGGCAATGCCACCTTTACCAGTGCCATCACAGGTAAAGGTATTGCCGGCCGGGGTACGCTCTCAGCTTCGGATTCGTATGTCGGCAATGTTGATCTGGAGTACTTGGAGAGTGCTATCGCGGTCGGCACGAGCGGACTCCGAGCAACCTTCACATCGCTGCTGGAAGGAGAAAATGTTGCGGGATCCTTCTCCGCATCGTGGTCGGATCCGAATCACCTGATATGGCAGTCGGGGGCGCAGTTTGAAAACCTTGATGCAGCAACGCTCGGCACGGGAGTGGATACCAACCTGAACGGAGAGCTGGTGGCAAGCGGATACGATGCAGAGCTCCTTCGGATGGATCTGGAATTAGCAGACTCCCGCATAAACAAACAGCCAGTGGATACAGCATGGGTTGCCGTGTCGTATGCCGATGGCAAATGGCCCTTTGCGGCCGGAGTGGATATGCCGGAAAGCCGTGCATGGCTGGCTGGCGAGGCAACCCCAGACTCCGTGGCGGTGCACGAGGTGGGGTTTAACGGGCTGGATCTCGGGAAACTGTTGGGTGCTGAAAACCTGGAGACGCGGCTTAATGGCGCCATCACTGCGGCCAAATTGCTGATCGGAGACACGCTGCAGGCAGCGGGATTCCTGCGCCTTGACGCATCCCTCGTGAAGGACCAGGCCATCAGTTCCGGGAGCGCCGCAGTGGATTATTCAGGAGGCGACCTTCAGGCATTTGCGCACATCAACCTGACGCAAGGCAGCATCACGCTGGACTCGCTGCGTGTGCAGGCTGCCGCAGGTCATCCCGACTGGATACTGAAGGTCTCCGCAGACGGCGCTGATTTGTCTGGTCTTGGATTACCGCAAGGATCGGTTAACGTTGAGCTGGAACTGGCCGGAGCAGGAATGACCGGCGACGATCTCGCACTGTACCGAGGGCATGTGGTGCTTGATGGAACGATTCTGGGTGCCTTGGTAGTACCTTTGATGCAAGCGGATGTGCGGTGGCAGGATGGCGTATTGGCCGTTGATACCCTAGAGGTGGTGTCAAACGCGCTACGGCTCGCCGCCTCCGGGGGCATCTCGCTTCGCGGGACCAAGGAGGCCGTGTTTGCCGCGGGAGGGGTTGTTATGGATGCCGGTCCCGTAGCCGCGCTCGCCGGGCTTCCAGGACTATCCAGCGGGCACGAGCCCGGTGACACCTTGTGGCTGAATGCACGCAGCGATGCCAACGGGATATTCATGGCGGGTCGACTGAGCCAAACAGGGGGTAAGTTTGATGACATGCGATGGCTGGATCTTGACGCGGACCTCACCGGTCATTGGGAGCCCGGCTCACCACCGGAAGGACGGTTTAGTGGCGGGGTGTCGCGCTTGTCGGTGCCTGCCGTATCTGCCCAGTCTACATCACTGGACCTGACATGGCGGTCCGATACGCTGTCGTTTGCGGGTAGCATGAATATTGATAGCCGCCGCAGCGCGCGCCTGCGCGGATACGCGGATCTGCAGCGGAAAAAAATGGTAGTGGAGCGAGTATCCCTGGATCTGGACTTGGATAGGTGGAGGCTGGACCAGGCAGCGACGATTTCGCTCACGGAAGGCATACGGTTTCGCAACCTCCTGCTGACTTCTGACGACCAGGAAATCGCGCTTGATGGAGTCCTGAACTTTGGCGGTGAACAGAACCTTGGCTTAACGATCTATGACTTCCGCCTGGGCAGTGTGGCAGACCTCGTCGGGTACGAAGGCCTTGATGGTATAGTGAACGGATCCATCAGACTCCGCGGTTCCGCGGAGTACCCCCAGATCCGCGGTAATCTGGATCTCGTTCTGGAGTCGCTGGGGACGATGGCGGGCTCCGCAACGTACTCCGATGGACGGGTCCTGGTCGACGCCAGCCTCAATGATCTGAACGCCGGTACGCTTAGTCTGAAAGGGTATGTGCCGGCTGACTGGCGGCTACGGCGGGAAGCTCCAATGTTGGCATCAAGGGATGTGGATCTTGTTGCCGAAGCTGATAAATTTGACACGCGCTGGGTTACTCCTTGGCTGGACGAGGAGACGATTGCACGTGTAGGAGGGGCCCTAAGCGGTACGATTGGTATTGAAGGCACACCGGATGCACCAGAGCTGTCCGGCGCGGCATCCTTTACGGGGGGAGAGGCACATCTTCCGCTCCTTGGCATAACGGTCACGGACATGGAGGCTGACATGCAGCTTAGTGATGATACGGCCTATGTTATGCACTTTAGCGCTACCAGTGGCGGCATGCTAACAGGCAGCGGTACGGTAGGGATGGAGGCGCTGGCGCTGGGAGAGTTGGCCCTGGATGCAACGCTGGACCGATTTCTTGCGATCAACACCCCGGAGAGCAGATCCCGCGTGACAGGTGACATTCAGTTGCGCGGGACCACCTCCGCACCGATTGTTACGGGAACGGTGCGTCTGACAGCCACGGATATATGGCCGACACAGGCGGATTCCGAGGCGCCATTGGGCCTCGTAGCATTGACGGAGGCCGATCTCCAGATGTTGGAACGGCACTTTAATGTGCGCGCTACCGTAGCAGATACAGCGACGTTCGACCTCTATGAGGCGATGGCGATGAACCTGGATGTCATTATTGGGGATGATGTATGGCTTCGGGCGCGGCAGAACCCCGAGATGCATGTGCTGCTGACAGGTGTCCTCGGGCTCACCAAGGCACCCTATCAAGAACCGCAAATCCAGGGTACGGTGCAGGCTGTGCCGGTGCGCAGTTACATACGGCAGTTCGGACGACGGTTTGATATCCGGACTGGCAGGGTAACGTTCCTGGGTCCGGCGGCAGAGCCGCTATTGGATTTTAGAGCATCTTATGAGGTGACGCGGCGCGGCGGCCAACAGGATGTGGTCACCATTATCATGGATGTGGACGGCTCCCTTCACGGGGTGGATGGGCTGGAGTTGGAGTTGAGCAGCGAACCGGTCTCGCTAGACCAAGCGGATATTATTTCCTATATCGCTACCGGGCGCCCAGCCGCAGATGCGTTCCAGCTTGCCGGGACCGGTACGCTGCAGGTTGGGGGTGACCTGGCCCGGCAGCAGCTGGCTCAGCTGATTGCGGCCGCAGCAGGTGCGGGTTTGGGGCTTGATGTGGTCGAAATACAGATGGAAGGCTCCCGCGGCGCTACCATTACGGCAGGTAAGTATGTTTCGCGGCGCCTGTTCGCATCTGTGAGCCTGCCGCTCTCGGCGTCGGATGATAGCGGTGCCGCGGACTCAAGAAGCAACCGAGAGCTAACCATTGAGTACTCCATTCTTGCGTGGCTATTGGCTCGCCTCCAAAGTAACCCTTCAACGATGGGGATTAGCTTGCTTTATCAATATGTGTATTGAGTCCAGTTACTCCAGGTTCTGACATGCCAATGGACGGTCTTCGCAGCAGTATTTGGGCAGCGGCATTGATCCGTACAGGCGCCATCGCTGCGTTTGCCTTGCAGTTCTTCAATCGCGCGTGGAGACGCCCTCGAGAATGGCCGGAGATGCTTCGACAAATGGACGAAGCGGGTGCGAAGAGCGTGATACTGGTCGTCATCACCGGACTGTCCATCGGTGCGGTGCTATCAATGCAGAGCCGCGGCACGCTCTCGCGCTTTGGTGCGGAGTCGGTTCTGCCCGCGATGCTGGCGCTAAGTATCGTGAAGGAAATAGGTCCCGTCCTGACATCCCTGGTCCTGGCAGGCCGCTTGGGCGCAGGAATGGCGGCGGAACTCGGATCTATGCGCGTTACTGAGCAGATTGACGCCATGGAAGTCGCCGCACTAAAGCCGTTTCATTACCTCGTCGTAACCCGTGTAGCCGCGTGCATCGTGATGTTCCCGGTGCTGACGATCCTGTGCGACGCGGTTGCACTGACCGGAGGGTACATTGAGTCGGCGCTGGCCACGGGGATTGACTATCGTCTGTTTACGGACTCGGTAATCTCCAGTCTCCGCATATCGGATATCGTGGTGTCCACAGGCAAGACAACGGTATTCGGCTTTATCGTAGGTATTGTCAGTTGCCACCTCGGCTATACGGTCCGTGGTGGTACATCTGAAGTAGGAAAGGCGGCCATGAGGGCTGTGGTGCTGTCGTCGCTGCTGATCCTAGTGGCGAATGTGCTCGTAGTTCGTATCACATTCCTGGTGCCAGGTCTTGGCTGATCCCGCGCAGCAGCCCGATAACGTGATCATTCGCTTGGAGGATGTGCACAAGTCCTTCGGGGACAAGGACATCCTGAATGGCATCACACTGGATATTGCAAAAGGCCAAAGTGTCGCCATTATGGGGGGGTCCGGCACCGGTAAGAGTGTGTTGCTGAAGCATGTGGTAAGGCTCATAAAACCCGATAGGGGGCGCGTATGGGTGGGAGGGCGGTGCCTAGAGGGAATCGGGGAAAGCGAGATGGATGCCATTCGGCTTCGCATCGGCTACCTTTTCCAGGGGGGCGCGCTGTTTGACTCAATGACGGTTGAGGAAAATTTGGATTTTATTCTGCGGAGGCATACTGTTCTTGATCCGGCTGCCCGTGCGGCGCGGATAGGACAAGCCCTCTCGTGGGTTCGTCTGCACGATAAGGGCCGCCAGTTTCCGTCGGAACTGTCGGGAGGACAGCGCAAGCGGGTAGCGCTGGCACGTGCCACGGTACTGGGACCGGAAATCCTGTTATGCGATGAACCCACTACGGGTTTGGATCCGGTTTCAGTGCGCACGGTATCCGACCTCATCGTGTACCTCAGAAACGAAAAAGGGACTACCGTTGTCTCCATCACGCATGATCTGCTCTGTGCCGAGATTATTTCGGACGAGGTACATTTTTTGCACGGAGGACGCGTAGTTGCGTCGGGTGATTTTGCGACGGTCCGGGACTCAAGTGATTCTATACTTCAGGAGTTCTTTCTTGCTTAACCTGCCAACCGTACCCGATTGAAATCATGAATCGTCAGATCAGGGTAGGCCTCGTCGTCGTTCTGGGGCTGTTTTTGTTCATGCTGGCCATATTCGGTGTGGCCAGTCAATCGTTTTTGTTCAGTGATGGATTTGTATTGCGATCCCAATTCAGCAATGTAGCAGGGCTGCGTGCGGGAGCCGATGTGCAATTCCAGGGGCTTAGTGTGGGCGCCGTTTCCAGCGTGTTACTGCCTGTCTCAACGGGTGAGCAGATTGAGGTAACCATGGGGATTACGGAATCTGCACGGCATCTGATACACGAGAATACTCAAGCTCAGATCAAGACCGAAGGACTGCTTGGGAGCATGATAGTGGTGTTGGTCAATCCCCCTGTAACGCAGGGCTCTCCAACGCCCCGGTCCGTCGGGAATGGTGGAACGATAGCCGGTATTGATCCTTTTGACCTATTCGAAATCACTGACAAGGCGCTCGCATCCGTGCAGCGCTTTGAACAGTCTGCCACCTCGTTCGAGCGGATTGTTGAAGATATACGTAACGGCGAAGGTACACTTGGCAAGCTCGTTTATGACCCGGCATTGTACAACAGTATGGTGGCCACGGCGAACGAGACCCAGCGCGTAATGACAAACCTTGGCAACAATGCAGAGGCACTGGTAGGCTTGGCAGAGCAAGCGACAGGAGGCGTGGAATCCGTGCTGGGCAAGCTGGACCATGGGGAGGGTACGCTGGCGCAATTGCTCAACAACCCGGGTGTATACAACCGGGTGCTTTCAACGGCAGATACCCTGCAGGCGGTGGCTGCGAGTCTTAGGTCCCTGTTTACTGTCGGCGAAGATATGGCGAACTGGGGAGTAATAGGAGCTTTTCGATTTGCTGAACTGATGGAGGCCGGGAAACACAACTGGCTGTTTAAACGATATTTTGAGGACCGTGGCTACCTTGATCAGGCGCCGTTTGAGATTCGTGAGCAGGCAATCCAGGAAAGCTTTCTACGCCTGCAGGAGAAGGAGCGGGAGCTGGAGCTGCGCGAGGCACGCTTGGAGGCCCGGGAGGTAGGGGTGCCTGATCGCCTGAACGAGTGAGTGGAGCGACGAGCGCTGAGGGTACGGAGTTTCGAGCGGCCGCGCAGTTTAACCCGATGTATTCGGTTACAGGTCGTATGATACGACTTTTGGCCGCGGACGACCGGCAGGCGGGGGCGTACTTTCTGGTTGTCCTCCCAACCCTGATCATGGGGATGGTGATTATGCAGTCTGCGCTCTGGACCTACTTTGAAGCGTACTCCACCGTCCCGGATGCGGCGGCTAGGCTATGGACTATTCAGGTGGCTGCCGTGCTGGTGGTGGTGCTCCTTGCCGTACTGGGTTGGTCCCCTGGCTTGCAGGTACGCATTACGGCAGACTCTCTTGTGCTACGGCATGGCAGGCGCGTTGCAACACTATCGGTCTCTGCGATATCTGCCCTTACCGATGTGGACATACTGGAATACCACCGGGGTTACCGCCCCTACACTGACGTACACACGTATGCGGTCCGGTCGGCACCGCATATCATAGTAGTGAAGGTGGGGGCGCAGACGTACGGGATAGGACTCAAAGGGGCGCAGCAGGAGCAGCTCGCTTCAGCACTGCGGGAGGTTGTTGAGGCACGCAATGCAGTTTGACCTGCAGCACCGGGATGGCGGTACCCGTGCGCGTGCGGGCATGCTGCGGTTGGAGCGCGGCACCATACCCACCCCTGTGTTTATGCCTGTCGGTACGGCGGCCACAGTCAAGGCCGTGGAGCAACGGGAATTGGAGCACGACTTGGACGCTTCAATCATCCTAGCCAATACCTATCACCTCATGTTGCGGCCAGGGCCAGGGCTTATACGAGAGGCGGGCGGGCTTCATGCGTTCATGGCTTGGCAGCGCCCGATACTGACGGATTCCGGGGGTTTTCAGGTTTTCTCGCTGGCGGACCGGTGTCGCATTACAGACGAGGGGGCAATCTTTCAGAGCCACTTGGATGGATCCTTGCATGTCCTTACCCCGGAGGCAGCCATTAATATCCAGCGTCAGCTCGGGTCCGACATCATGATGGTTCTTGATGAATGTCCGCCAGCCGGAGTAGACAGAGTCTACGCTCGTAACGCCAGCATCCGCACCTTGCAATGGGCTGCGCGGTGCCGGCGTCAACTTCAGGAAACGGAGCCGCTATACGGAGTGGGGCAAAACCTGTTTGCCATTGTGCAGGGAGGTGTACACCGGGAGATTCGATCCGAGAGTGCAGAGTCTCTTGTGGAGTTGGGTTTTCCCGGCTACGCGATAGGAGGGTTATCCGTTGGTGAGGAGGCCAGCCAGATGTACGCTATGGTGGATGTGGTTTGCGACCTGTTGCCGCAGACCAAGCCGCGCTACCTGATGGGTGTAGGGACCCCGGAAAACCTCCTCGCATGCATCGCACGCGGCGTGGATATGTTTGACTGCGTCCTACCCACGCGCAATGCCCGGAATGGAAGGATCTATACTACCAACGGGCAACTGAACATCCGGAATGCGCGGTGGCGTGATGACCACGGAGTGCTGGACGCGGGGCTTGCCGGTTACGCTTCCACCACATTTACGCGGGCATACGTGCGCCATCTGTTCCAGACAAACGAGATTCTGGGCTTACAAATCGCTTCCATGCAGAACCTCGCACTGTATAAATGGCTGATGGCCGGAGCTCGTGGAGCCATCATGAAAAATGGGTTTGCAACCTACAGAAAGACCATGGCGGAGCGTTTGAGCCGGCGCCTGTAGGCAGATGGGGGGGGGACTCCCTACCCCTCCCTTATGCATAAGGGAGGATGCAGCATCTGCGCTGGCGGCAATGTGGATAACGATGTTGCGCGCGTGTTGTACGAAGCGGGCCCCCACCTTGAGTACACGCTCGCGATAGGTGCTCAGACTTATCTGGGATTCGTCAGGCTCCCGCATAAGGCAGCGCCCCACATGCATGAGCTGATACGTTAGAAGGTATACCTGTAGCAGGATCTCGTTCTCGGCTCGGATCTCGGCATCCTGCTCCGACTCATCAGGCACCCGCACTACAGGCCGGCCCTTATAGTGTGTCTTCGGACGGGGAACCGAAGACAGCGCCATGGAGCAAGCCGCATTCAGCTCCCCGAAGTGCTTTTCCGCCTTTCCTCTCTTCCGGTACAGATTCACAAGCTGCTCTGCCGGATAGGCTTCTACATCCAGATCGGTGATCAGATAGAAATGCCGCGGAAAAAGCTCTCCCGGCACCGGAACAACCACGAGCACCACACGACGCTCTACGGACCAGCACTTTGCACGGTAGCGCAGTTCGTGGTAGCGCAGTTCGTGGTAGCATTCGTCCGACGGCTGATCACCCTCCAAATGAGGCGCCGCAAGCCCGTCAATCACATCGTTTCCTTTCAGACGCATCACGTAGCCGATACGGTCGTTCTCCAGCTTATCACATAACTCTCCACTGTTGAAGCCTGCGTCCAATCGGACAATGACCTTGTCGGCCACATGTTCACGCAATGCCAGCCCAATGTGTCGAATGAAACCGTAGCAGTCCTTCACCACATTCTGCGTGCCCCCTCGCAATTCCGCCCCCAACATGTCGCCCGACTCACCGCATATGGCGATAAGGGGCAGAAAGATGGTGCGCTTGTAATATTCGTTCCACTTGCTGCCCTGCTGCTTGCCATGCGTATCTACCGGTACACCGTCCACATCAAAGACCACCTCGGGGCGGCGCTTCCCGCCACCACGCTGCAGCAGGTGCTCCATGGCGAATGTCTCTGCAAAAAGGCGCAACTTCTTGAAATTCTTTTTCCCGGCCAACATGTGCACGAAGCGAGACATGGTTGGCTGGGATGCCAGGGACCTATCGTCCTGTAATGCCCTCATACCCCTTTTGGAAGAAGTGGCCACGCGCATGGCAGGGTCCCTGCGAAGCTTGTCCGCATCTGACTGACGGCCCCACCTCTGCACATGTTGCAGCAGTAACTGCCGCACTAACTCCTCAAGGCTATGCGTAATCCGAGCTTGGGATCGATTGTCCTTAAGCACGGAAGTGAGTCGGCATGCCAAGGTGCTGATCACCATGAGCAGGCGCATAGGAATGACGCCGGCATCCGATGTTAGATTATCGGTCTTGGAGCGTACAACTTTAGCGGATTTATTGAATTGGCAAGCGAACAGAAGGTTGGATTTGGGATCTGGGATCGGGTGTGTTACAGGGTGAATGGGTATTGGGGTTTCTAAGCGATTGAGTGTCGCACAAGAGTCCATTCAACCCGTGTATAGTCAACATATTACGCCATAATATTAAACGATGATTCCCCGCCACTTAACTCCCTCATGAATAAGGGAGGATTAGACAATGCCCCCTATTTCAGATAACTTTTCCGAGTGCGAGCTGCATGATCCGCCTGGAGAGCCCGGTGCGGGAAAACCGCACGCCGGGTTCGGTGAGCGGCAGGCGGAAACGTGCTCTACGGAGTAACGCGCCGCCCGCCGACTCTACGTCCCAAGATGCGCTGATTGCTGACTGCATTCGGCCGCTTGGAGGATGGGCTGCATACCACTCTGCCCATTCCCAAGTCGGCACACCAAACCGGCGTATAATCACCTTACACCAAGCTCTACAAGCGGACTACGCAGACCAATGCCAAGCCCGCTTTACCGTGTACTTCACCGTACGGACACCGCGCACCGGCTTGTTCTTCCCACGCCGCTTGCGCTTTACCAGGTCGTACTCCTCCTCCTCCTCCTCGGGCTCAACAGCTACTGGTTCCTCTCCAAACAACCGGCCTTGCTGCGCATTGTCCACCGGCGTGTAACGCTCACTCTTTTTGCCAGAGAGTAGGCGATGCGCTTGTTCCAACCTGTCTTCCAGATGGCTAATCTTCGCAGCCTGATCGGCAATTGTCGCAGCCATATCCGCGTTGTTCTTGGATAGACGATCGGCTTTTTTCTCCAAGCGACGGACCTGTTTTCGCAGATCCTTGTTCTCAGCCTCTTGGTTTCTTAGCCTCTGAAAAAGGACTTCACCGGCAGGAGAAGAGGGGGAGAAAGATGCCTTGGACCGCATAGTTCATGTACATGTGCGTCCTCCACAATGTTCCGGTTCTTCTCCCCAAAACCCATGTTTTTAGTCCCAAAAGACGCTGATTGCTGCCTGCATTCAGGCGCCTGGACGATAAGCTGCACACCACTCCGAAATTCCCATATCGGCACACCAAACCCGGCGTATAATCACCTTACACTAAGCTCTACAAGCGGACTACGCAGACCAATGCTAAGCCCGCTTTACCATGTACTTTACCGTACGGATACGTTTCGGGGGCGGCGTGCCATTCCTTGTTGGCTGAAAAAGTGATTTGTGGTTCGGTGTTGGCTTGGGTTTCCTAAGCCTTTTCACCATACGGATCCATGATCACTTATGAGTTTATCAGATGATTTATCGCAGCTCATTCAGGGGCTGCGTCATGCCGGCGCGTCCGGTCGGCAGCTGCAATTTGACTTGTTGCGGCACCTCACCCAGTGTGTACAGCAGTTAACGTCTAGTCTGGAAGAGGATGTTATGCTTCCGTCGGATAATGCGGCTCCAGACGGCACTGGGGAGCAGTTGGCAGAAGCACCTTCCGAGGAGGAAAATAGCGTCCGTGCTCCGGAGTCTCCGGAGTCTCCGGGAGGCTTGGCATTGGGGTACGATGATGATGCTGCGGCGTGCGAGCAGGCGCGGCAGGTGTTTGATACGCGCCCGTTGTGTGAAGAAGAGCACGTAATCCTTTGGCTTGATGCCATGGAAGTGTGGGGGCGACCCATAGTCGTGTGCATGGCCGCTACCATTGAGGGTTATCGGCGCATTCTGGGCTTTGTGGAGGCTCCGTTGCACGATGCGGAGCGCGTGCAACACTTGTTACAAGGCTTGTTGGAGCGCGGTTTGTGCGCAGATCGGGGGCTCTTCTGCATCACTCCTGATGTGACATCGCTGACCGGCGTACTGCAAGAGTGCTTGGGTACCGGTATGCAGCAGCAACACTGCCAGATGCACAAGCGCACGCGTGTAGTGAGTTATCTGTCCGAGCAGGACGGGCGGCGCATTCGGGGGGCGATCACGCGTGCTTTCGCCGTGCCGGATCCGAAGGTGGCGCATGCAGCGTTGATGCAGATCCATACGGACCTTTTGGTGTGTAACCGGTCTGCGGCCCGGTGGCTCTTGCGGGGTCTGGATAGGACGCTGACACTGCACCGGACAGGACTGTATGAACAGTTGAGCCCGAGCCTTCGAAGTACTCGTTGTGTGGCCCATGTCTCCAAGAAGCTGGTGCGGCGGCTACGCGATGTTCGCTTATGGATGCCGCCAGACAAACGCCGTGCTTGTCTGGCGTTGTTGCTCCTTGAGATCGAGTCGCATATGCGAAGATTGCCCCGCGCTGCGTATCTTCCAGCGATGCGATCAGCATTGTTTCCTTCCATCAATCAGACAAACGATAACTGACCTATGTCCAAAGATGTCATGCAGATAGAAAACCCCGGCACACTACCGGAGGGTCTCCAGAAGATACTAGACACGGGGATCGATTCCCTGAAGCTGTTAGTAGAGCATCTTGGCACGATGCAACTGGCGTTTTTTCTTGCGGTCATGGAAGCCGAGGTAAAGTCTCTCTGCGGTGTGCGCAGAAAGCGCGACAACAATAAGCAGCACAAGGGGCGGTACGAGCGGTGGGGGAGCAGACCGGGCTCTATCATGATTGGAGATGAGCGGGTAAAGGTGAGTGTGCCGCGTGTACAGGACCGGGTGAAGGGTAAAGCGCGTCCTCTGGAGACCTACAAATTGTTGCACAAGCCGAAGCCGAATATGGTGGAGCGTATCGCCCGGAAAATTGTGTATGGTATTAGCCAGCGGAACTACAAGAAGGTGGCAACGGAGTTTGTTGGCAGTTTTGGATTGAGCGCTTCCTCAATCAGTCGCAAGTACAAGAGTTACAGTGCACAGGTATTGAAGGAGCAGGAGGAGCGTAACTTGGCGGAGAACACGTTTGTAGCGTTGCTGCTGGACGGCAAGTACTTTCAGGGGGTGCAGGTATTGATTTGTGTAGGGATTACGGATAAGGGCGAGAAGATAGTAGTAGGGATGGTGGAGACGGCGACAGAGAACGCCGAGGCGGTACAAGGGCTGCTGCAGGATTTGATTGATCGCGGGCTGCGGTATGATAAGGGGCTTTTGGTCATCTTAGATGGTTCCAAAGGGCTCCGGAAGGCGGTGAAAGCGGTATTTGGTGATAAGGCACAGGTACAGCGGTGTACTTGGCATAAGCGAGAGAATGTGGTGAGTTACATTGAGAAAGAGGCCGAAAAGGTGCGGATTCGGGGGGAGTTGCAGCAGGCGTACGACGAGCCGAATTACGACAAGGCAAAGGAGGCGCTTATGAGCATAAAAAAGGGGTTGAAGGAGTCCCATCCCAAGGCAGCGAACAGCTTGTCTGAGGGGTTGGAAGAGACTTTGACGCTCCATAGACTGGGGGTGGCGGAGGAACTGGGACGCAGTTTGCAGACCAATAACATCATGGAGAACCTGAACAGTTTGATTACTCAACGATGCCGGAATGTCGCGCGTTGGATGAATTCGAGTCAACGTCAACGATGGGCAGCCATGGCCAATAGGGAGTCGGAGACATGGAGCATGAAAATCCTACCCTGTGCAGACCACCTGCCGGAACTACAAGCAGTTCTACTGTAGAAGCGTGTACCGTACCACGATGCGTGCGATAATGGGGGCAGGATCGTGCTGTGTGACGGGTTCGGCTGCCACTTAGGGGGGTAACAGCGCTATAGAGGCGTAGTGTAAGGCCTCCGTAGACGATGTAACGTGTCACTTCGCGATAAGCGGAGCAGGCGGAGATGTATCTGGAGGGCACGCATGTCCCCGCCAAAGCCGTATCGGAGGGCCCAGAAGGGCTCTCATCAGACGGTAAGCGGGCTAAATGGGGTCCAAATGTGCCGAAAACACGCCAACGAGGCGGTAAATCACGCGTACGGTGATCTATCCGGCCAATAAGGAGCCTACGGCTGTGCGTGGAGGGGTAGTCATCAAGGGAGCCAAGGCGAATGTGAAAAGACTACCCTGTACCAGGAAGGTGTCGTAATTATCATCAGCATTATTGCAGCGCGTACGATCCATAAGTGCTTGCCGGAACATGAGTTCGGTCGTGGTACGATGCGTGCGGAATTGGAGGGTGCATCGTAGCGTGGTTGGTAGGATTGACGGGTTTACGTTGCTACATACACGCGTGGCTGTCCACTATGCCTGCAGATGGCACGTTTGAAGCCGCTACCACGGTGTGCATGCGTGCAAAAGGGCTCATATAGGCTGTTCAGTAAGGAAAAACGTGCCTGAATCTGCCTGCAACACGCCAACGAGGCCGTAAATCATGCGTGCAGGTCAATTAGTGAGGTGGAGTCGTTAAGCAGGACAAT
This sequence comes from Rhodothermales bacterium, assembly GCA_963663495.1. GTDB lineage: Bacteria > Bacteroidota > Rhodothermia > Rhodothermales > Bin80. The sequence continues at coordinate 4,549,628 of OY760427.1, read as the reverse complement.
ATTATCCTGGACAAACCACCGAAGCTGTAAGCAGCTCTACTGTAGAAACGCGTACAGCAACGCAGCGATAGTATATGCTGAAAGATGGATACGGTCGTGCAATGCCACGGTGCGTGCGATAATGGGTGCTGGATCGTGCTATGTGACAGGTTCGGCCGCCAATTAGGGGGTAATAGCGCTATAGAGGCGCGGTGTAAGGCCTCTGTAGACGATGTACCGCGTCACTCGCCATGAGCGGAGGACACGCATGCCCCAGCCAAAGCCGTATCGGAGCGCCCAAAAGGGCTCTTCTCAGACGTTCACCGGACTGAATAGCACCCAAAACCGCCGAAAACGCGCCAACGACGCCGTAAATCACGCGTACCGTGATCAGTCCTGCCAATAAGACTGCCTACTGCCGGAACAGGAGTTCGATCGTGGTACGATACGTGCGGTATTGGATGATAGGATTGGCGCGTTTAGGTCGTTACACCCGCGTGGAAGGTTAGCATACCTGCAGATGGTACGCTTGAATCCGCTACCGCGGTGTCAGCGCGTGCAAAAAGGGCTCATATAGGCTGTTCAGTAAGGAGAAACGCGCCTGAATCTGTCTGCAACACGGCAACGACACCGTAAATCACGCGGCAGATACTTGCGGGTTTGATAACTGCTGCAAAAGTCCATAATTCTTTGATCAGAACTACGATCAGGGGTGTCAGGATGAGCGCAGAATCTGTACATTGTAGCCGCTCCAGCGGGCACCGACGGGATTTTCAGCCAACAAGGAATGGCACGCCGCCCGTTTCGGGCATGGCACTGTGGTATATAACTCCCTAATAGATGGAAATTATACAGCATGCGTACCCACGTGTTGAGTTATTTGAAATAATTGCAGTTTGTTCGCGAACAGCGGGAACCGATTATGAAAAACTGGCGCAAGCCATCCTGTCTGCACCACCAAAGCACAAAAAGTAACGCCTGCGAAAACGCGTGGCACTCAGTCATATAACTCCCTGACGTAACCACATGCCGGCACCTTGCCTGCGGCCAAAACCCCTCAATCCAGCAGGCGCCAAGCCCTTTGTACCCGGGGTGGGACTCGAACCCACACATCCTCATCGGACAACGGATTTTGAGTCCGTCGCGTCTACCAATTCCGCCACCCGGGCATGGGAGAGCGAAACTATCATTCTGGACCGAGGATCCAAAACTCCGGGGAGAGAGCAACTCCGACGCAGTATACAATCGCCCGCGACCGATCCCGGACGCTCAACCTATGCAATTCTGTCTGCCGCGCATATCCTTAAGTAGTCCGACGAGGCACCGGCTACCCTCCCGCAATAAACCCTACCGACGGTCGCCAATCTTGCCATACAGCGACAGGAAGTGTATCACAGCTGCGGTGCCTTGGTCGAAACGGTCCAAGCCAAAGTGCTCATTCGGCGAATGAATTGCATCCGAATCAAGCCCGAACCCCATCAAAACACTGTCCAATCCCAGTCGCTCCTTGAAGTCTGCCACGATAGGGATACTGCCACCGATCCGAGTCAGATGCGGACGAACACCATAGATAGCCTCCAATGCCTGTGAAGCCGCTTCCATCGGCGCACTCTCGGTGTCTACCAATACCCCTCGTCCTGTATGAATTTTCCGAAACTCCAACCGCATCGTGCCTGGGACGCGGGACTCGCAATGCGCTCGTAACTTTTCTATGATATCATCCGGCTCCTGGTCCGGCACCAACCGCGTTGATATTTTCGCGCCCGCACGGGACGGCAGCACAGTCTTCGCGCCCTTTCCTGTGTACCCTCCCCAGATTCCATTGCAGTCCAGCGTGGGTCGCGCAGTAGAGGCTTCCAGCACCGAATAGCCTGCTTCGGTCCGCGTGGCACCAACCCCCACTTCAGAGGCCCATGCTGCAGCGTCAAACGGCAGCGCCCGCATAGCAGCCCGCTCCTGCGGTGTCACATCCCGCACATCGTCGTAGAATCCGTCCACGCTTATGCGGTGGTCATTGTCGTGCAGGCCCGCGACCAGCCTGCACAAGGCGTTGATCGGGTTCTCAATTGCCCCGCCGTAGGTGCCGGAGTGCAAATCCCTGTCCGGTCCGATGAGCGTCACCTCCACATAGGCCAATCCACGAAGCCCATACGTTAAGGAGGGTACTCCGGGCGCAAAAAGCGTCGTATCGGAAAGCAGCACCACATCAGCCGTGAGCTCTTTGGCATAGCGGTCCAAGAACGCCGGGATGCTACCGGATCCACTTTCCTCCTCGCCCTCCAGAATATACTTGAGGTTCACTGGTGGACGCCCGGCGGTATGTGCGTACGCCTCAAGTGCATTGAGGTGCACCATCAGCTGTCCCTTATCGTCGCTGGAGCCGCGAGCGAATAACGCACCCTCCCGTACCATAGGTTCAAAAGGAGGAGAATCCCATAACTCTATGGGATCGGGCGGCTGTACATCATAGTGACCGTACACAAGCACCGTGGGTAAGGTAGGGTCGTGCACACACTCCCCCACCACAACCGGATGCCCCCCTGTGGGCACAGCCCGTGCCGTGATTCCGATGGACTGCATATGGTTAACCAACCAGTCTGCCGCACGCGCGACTTCGCCCGCAAAGGACGGATCCGTGCTGATGGACGGAATCCGAAGAAAGTCCGTTAAATCATGAAGATATACGTCCCGGTGCTCCTGAGCATACTGAAGGGCTGCTGCTGCATTCTGATCCATGGTGCAAGTATGTCTGCCTATAGTTCGCTCTCGTCGCGCCACCATTGCAGGCTCCACGTACTGGTCGAGTCCGGGCGCACGAGAAGAAAATTAACGTTGCCATCTCCCCGCAACACCTCGCCCTCATCAAGTACCACCGTCAGGTTGAAGGACCGTACGACACGCGCACTACGATTTTCGTCCAAAATGCTACTGAAAATGATCTGGTTCCACTGCAGCTGGACGCCCGTGGTATTGAGAAACAGTCGTCGGGTGGCTTCAAGCTCCTGAGAAAAGCTCCACTGGCGCTCAATACCGGCATCGAAGTCCGTGTATTCAAACACAAACGAAGAATCAATCAGGGATTCGTAAAGCGACAGGTCACGCAGCTCGTAGGCGTTTCTGAAGTTCGTAAAAAACCCTTCCACGGTCGTGGGGTCCCCGGCCAGGTCACCTAACGCATCCCCCTCCCCCAGTGCTGGTGCGAATGGATTGCATCCAACAGCTACCATCAACGATATGGCTAACGCCAGTCGTACCATACGTCAGTCCCACTACTTTGCAAACTCCGCTTTCAGGTCACTCCACGAAGCACTCGCACCGATCTGCTGATCCGTCCACCGATGCAGCGACCAGAGGCCATTGCTTCCCTGTGCAATATCCCACAATAGCCGCCCTTGCACGGTGTCCGGCACACCCGTCCGCCGATGGTGCACGACCAGAAAGTATTGGGCATCAAGATGATACCGGGATTCGCCAAACTCCGCCCGGGTGTTGCTTAATCTGAGCAGATGGCCCGAGCCCTGTCGCGCTGCCTCCGTCATGGTCGTAAAATACCCATTCTCGTCTCCACGGCCCCATGTACCCCACAATGAGGGATCCCTTGCCTGTGCATCGGCCGTCGCGACAAATACCAAATCCTCGTCCAGCGAGCGACGGTAATTGGCGGCGTTCAACTCTGCGACGGAGGCCCGAAGGTTGGCAACAACGGCATCTGGATCGTCCGGCTGGACATACGTTCCGCCTTCTACTATCGGCTCCTCCGGCGTGCGGGTCAGAAAGCTGTCACAGGCTGCGAACCCCAACACCAATGCCACCAACCCGCATAGATTCCGTATGTGCAGCGTCATTGCCCAGATATTCTGACGTGCGTCAGATATTGTGATACTCTGTAAACCGATGCTACCGAATAACTTGGCGCCAGGTTCAATTCAGGATGGGCATCAAGAGCTTCCACGGGACCACGGCGTGAGCGTTAGAATGGGGAGTTATATGGCTGAGTGCCACGCGTTTTCGCAGGCGTTACTTTTTGTGCTTTGGTGGTGCAGATAGGATGGCTTTCGCCAGTTTTTCATAATCGATTCCCGCTTTTCACGAAAACACTGCAATTATTTCAAATAACTCAACACGTGGGTACGCATGCTATATAATTTCCATCTATTAGGGAGCTATATACCACAGTGCCATGCCCGAAACGGTTAGTGCATACCACAATATCACATACAGGCTGTCGCCCGGAAGTCGGAGTAATGCCAAGCAACTTGCTGGATTAGCGGGTGCGTGTTAGGTTTGTGTGGAATGCCATCCTCGCAGAGCAGAGCGAGGCGTACAAGAAAGCGAAAGAGGCTGGAGAGAAGCCGCCCTCGGTACGCTTCTTCTCGCTGGGGAAGCGGTTCACGGCGCTGCGCCGCACGGTCGAGTGGCTACCTGAATACTCCTTTGGTGTCGTTAGATACACATTGTCGTTAGCCTAACTTCGCCATTTCGTAGTGCTACTAACCTACGGAATCCTCCCGTGGCCATATTTGGACCGTTTTTTTCAGGAGCAATGGATGGTGAGATTTACCGGATCGGTTGAAGTTGGTTTAGGGTGGTTTGAATCCCTGATTACCTGGTGTTTTGCCGCCTGTTTCGCTGCGATCTACCTCGGATCGTTTCCATCGGACGTAGCTCTGGTGGCTCCATCTGGAGTACGTTATCTCAACCGTTGTGAAGGGACCATACGTCATTAGTCTGGAGGCTTCTGGCTCACCGGTGCACTCGCTTCCTCCACATGCTCGGTCACGGTGCGGGTCGCATCCGGATCATACACGTATCCCAGTACCGCAAAGAACTGTACCATACTCGGAGGCAGAACCTGATCCACCTCCGTGATCAGGTACCGATATTGGTTCTTAACCATCTTGGTCGTAATCCGACGAATCCTGTTCAACCTGTCTCGGATCGTCGCCCAACTATCATGAATCCCGTGTTCCTTGAGTCTGGTGCGAACCAGATGGGCAGCATGATAAGCCAGTACCGTGATGAACAGATGTCCTTCAATGCGGTCATCTCTGCTGTGGTAGATGGGCCGTAGACCGAGGTCCGATTTCATGACTCTGAATGTGCGCTCAATCTCTGTAAGTCGCCAGTAGGTTCGTGCAACCGTTTCCACCGACCATCCGGTATGACTGGTCCGAAGCACATACCCTCCGCTGGCCTGGGTGCGACGCGCATGCGAAGCACGCCGGGTCACCGTAACGGATGCTGCATGCTTGGTGCCCTCCTTTTTGCTGACCTCTACCTCATACAGGTGTGAGACCTTCTTGTACTTTTCCTTCAGACGACCAACCTTTATCGTGACCTTTTCATAGTTCTTCAAGTACCCGGGTTTCGAGAGTCCCTCATGTAGTGTATTGAGCGCCTTCACAAACTTCTTGCATTGGGTTTCAAGGATCTGATCCTCCTTCGCCTGCTTAGCCTCACTGTGCACAAACACGCGCAGTTCCGCATTATCTTCAATGTCTTTTTCCTTTGTGGTGATCTTCCAGGCTTTGATCTTGACTCCCCCTGCGGTCGTAAACTGTTGATCCGGCTTGTTTTCGGGGACTGGAGGGGCTTTGGAACGCTCCACGGTGATCCAGTTCAGTCCCTGTTCTTTCAGGTACTGCAGATTCTGCTCCGTCGCAATGCCGGAGTCCATAATCACTGTGGGCGTAGCGCCGTTTAGTTTCTCAATCGCCTCTTTGAGCGTTGCCGGTTCCCCTGCATTGCCCGGCAGGATCTGCACATTGCGGGGGAACCCCGAACCATCCAGGGTGAGCGCCAGCGTAACCAACGGACAATCACTGCGCTTTTCCTTGCTGCGCCCATGCGACAACAACTTCCCTTTCTTCTTGCCGTGGTAATAGGTATTGGTTAAATCATAAAAGACGATCGTTTCTTCAAACTGCAATACCGCTTTGGTAATGCCAAAGAGTTTCTCCATGATCTGATCCATATGCTTATGGATCAGATCCGTGCAACGATAGAGGGTGTTGAGACTCGGGGGTTCCAAATCCAGAAGCTGCAGAACACTGGAGGTTTTACACAGCCATTTATGCGTTTCTCGTTCACTGCCCGGGTGGAGCATACGTCCGACGATCAGCGCACAGCAGAGCTTGACGTGTTTCTCGCAGAAGTTGAGCGAACGTAGCAGTACAGCCAGTCCGAGCTGTTCCAATGTCTGAAGGATCAGTCGTTCTCCGCCGACGGTCCGGGAATCGGGATGGGTTGTTTTCTCTGGATCAATGAGGTGTTGCTGATGGGATGTGCGATGGATGTCGTAGCCCTTGCTTTCGAGTTATGTAACGATGTCGTCGACCGCATTGAGAAAGGCTTCATCATTCTGGAAAGGGAGGATAGCTTTCCCTTTGAGTCGGGCAGTAACGCAATGGGTCAGCTCCCCCCACAGACTGCGGGGGATGTTGAAGTTCGGGCCGAGATTAAGGAGGGTGCGGTGTTTGGAGGTACCGTTATTGCGATAGGATTCGATGAGGGCAAAGCTGTTGCATTTTTTACCGTCTTTACGTTTGTAGGGTCGGTTTCGGATAAACATGATCGGAGAGTGGAATAGGTACGGGGTAAGGTACCGGGGTGGTTGGGGGGAGGTTCCCGTCCACACCTCTATAGCACCACATTGCCTTTTCCGAAAAAGTCGGCTAAAAAAGGTCGAAAAACGCCGAATTTAGCCGAAATAGCCCTATATAGGAGGGAAAAACGAGAGAATTGGAGACGGAACTCAGCGTTTTCCCCGACCGGATGGCGAAGTTAGGTTAGATACACATTGAAATATCAGGCGGATGCATGGAAGGCATTCTTCAAGGAGGGTAAGAGAAGACCGAGATTCCATTCCAGACGTGGTAGTACGCCTTCGTTCACGATCCCGGATAACGTAAGGGTTCGGGATGGCAAGCTGTATATCCCGAAAGTGGGATATATGGCGCTCCGCAGGCTGGGAGGCATCCGTACCCTGATGGTATACCCGTCAAAGCCACGATAAAGAAGAACGCCGGCAATCGGCATGGTTAAGGCAGGCTGTTACTGTTCTTCGGATTAGGAGGGGGAGGTCCGGCAATCGCTGTTCGTTGGGCGCTACACGGGCTTGGAATGAATTGCGGCGCGGCCATCGGCTGAACAGGCAAAAGGGTGCGAAAGCTGCTCCGAGACCTTACGGTCCAGATTCTTCGCTTGAAGCAGCGTCTGGTATGTACTTTTCTTCCTTGGATAGAGAAGGTGCTTTTTTAATAGTCGCATCAACAATAATGCCTTCGCGCAGCATTACGCCGTGCTTTCTTAGGTGGCGGCTACTGACGCCGAGCACCTGCTGGGCGAGCCCAGTTTCCTCCATCCAGTTGCGGAAATTGCGAATCGTTGCTTCACCGGGTGCATATCCCGGCTTAAGGCCTGCAAAAACCCGCATCGGCACGTTATCCAGTATGGCGTCCTCTGCGGCCGGATCCGACAAATTGAACCACTGCTGCATGAAATAGATGCGCAGCATGGTTTCAAGCGGGATGGGAGGGCGGCCTCTTTTTCCCTTGGGATAGTGCGGCTTCACAATGTCCCGGAAAGTATCCCAAGGCAAGATGTGCTCCATCTTTTGGAGGAGGCGCTGCCGGCGCGTAGACTTTTTGCGTCCGAGGTAGGTGGCGTCGTCAAAGGTGAGCTGGTACATGGCAGCTGGAGCGTCGGTAATAATGTTCCGCAGGGTGAAAGCTCACCCCGGCATGATGCCATGAGTCAGTGCTGCCCTCGCTGTCGGTGGGCGCGCACGCCCATGAGCATCATGATGGCTATGATGGCTCTATGGAATTTAATCGAATCGGACCGCTATATGACATGTGTGCGTGCCACAATCAGTATGTATAATGTCCATCAGTGGAAAAGACTTCGCAATAGCTCTATTCTGCCTTTATCCTGTGTTCCTCACCATATTGTTGAGCATTTTCCATTGACGACAAAATAGCCGTTTGGGTGGCCAGTTTTGAACGATATCTCGAAACGCATTCGCAATGCGGTAACGTTGATTCGGTTTCTCGGCGATTATGAAGCCAAGTACGGGGGAATGGATTGTTACATTGGGGAATTATATACCAGTGCCTCACTGTGTACAGTTGGTCACTCACGTATATAATTCCCATAATTATGACTGACACCATGAAATCGTATGCTCCCCTGCTACACCGCGTTGTTCAAGTAGTGGGTATCATTCTGGTTTGTACCGCTGCCTCTTGCCAGCGGCCAGAGGCGTATATCACTGCACTGGATCCAGGAGCGGCTGCGCACGACGCAGACTCTATCCGCCAAACTGTGTCCGTGCAATTGGCTCATGGCCTGGAACTCTCGCTTTGGGCTTCCGAACAACTGCTTGCAGATCCTGTCGCTCTGGACATGGACGACCAGGGGCGTGCCTGGGTGACACGCACCCGCCGGCAGAATAACTCGGAGTTTGACATACGGAGCCATCCTGCATGGGAAACCACCTCAATCTCCTTCCGCACGGTTGAGGATCGGCGAGCGTTTCTGCATGCGGAATTCGCCCCGGAGCGGAGCGCCGAGAACACGTGGTTGCCGGACCTCAATGCCGACAGTCTGCATGACTGGCGCGACCTCACGATGGAGAAGGAGCTTATCTATACCATTGAGGATGTGTCGGGCGATGGTGTGGCCGACCGGGCCCAGATTTTTGTTGAGGATTTCCACACCGAGGTTACCGATGTGGCGGGTGCAATTCTGGCATTCGGCGGCGACATATTCGTGGGTGTTGGACCGGATATGTGGAGGCTGCGGGATGCTTCTGGTGACGGCATGGCCGACCGCATGGAACCTATCAGCCATGGCTACGCCGTTCATATCGGTTTTGGTGGGCACGGAATGTCGGGCGCCACGATTGGGCCTGATGGACGCTTGTATTGGGGAATCGGTGATATCGGCATGAATGTCGTCGGGCCGGATGGGCGCCGATGGCAGTACCCACACCAAGGCGTCATCGTACGGTCAAACCTGGATGGCACTGACTTTGAGGTGTTTGCCGCAGGACTCCGCAACACACACGAGTTCGCATTTGATGCCTACGGTAATCTGATCAGTGTGGATAATGACGGGGACCACCCGGGCGAAAGTGAACGCATTGTATACGTCGTGAACGGATCGGATAGTGGGTGGCGTATCAACTGGCAGTTCGGCAAGTATTCTGATCCCGACAACAATACCTATAAAGTGTGGATGGAGGAGGAGCTGTTCAAACCGCGGTGGGACGGTCAAGCTGCGTACATCACTCCTCCGATCGCGTTGTACCACGCGGGGCCGACAGGGATGGTCTACAATCCAGGTACGGTGTTAGGGGGGGCTTGGCAAAATCATTTTATTGTGGCTGAGTTTACCGGGGTCCCTGCGAGATCAAGCATCTTCGCATTCGAGCTGGAGCCGGATGGTGCTACCTTCAGACTTGCCAGGGATGAAGCCATAGTGACCGGCATTCTGGCTACAGGACTGGACATCGGCGCAGACGGCGCGCTGTACTTCGCTGACTGGATTGAAGGCTGGAATACGAAGGATCAAGGTCGAATATGGAGGTTGCATGCCGCTGGTGCTGGACCGGCTACATCAAGGACCGCAATTCAGATGTACTTGTCGGGGCATGACAAACGCAAGTCGTTTGACGAGCTCGCGTCGCTGCTTCGTCACGCGGACATGCGGGTGAGGCAGAAGGCGCAGTTTGCGCTGGTGGAACGGGGGACAAGGGGAGCAGAGGTGCTACGGTCTGCTGCAGCGCAGACTGAACACCAGTTGGCCCGTGTGCATGCTATCTGGGGCATTGCTCAGCTCATGCGGGAAGGGCGCCGGTTGGGCGAGGTGCTGACGGAGCTGTTGCAGGACGAGGATCCGGAGATACGTGCACAGGCGGCCAAGGCAATAGGAGATGTCCGTCACGCTCCGGCTGCTGCTCGGCTCATGGAATTACTGCGGGATCCCTCTGCCCGCGTACGCTTCTTTGCGGCGGAAGCATTGGGTCTCCTGGAGCATGCACCAGCCGTGACGGCAATAATTGGGATGCTGGAAGCCAACGACGAGCAGGATGCCTACCTGCGGCATGCAGGAGCCTTGGGGCTTGCACGTATTGGGTTGGCTGCGCCGATAATGGAGCTCGCCGATCATCCCTCCGCTCCCGTGCGCATTGCGGCCGTGGTCGCGCTGAGACGGCTTCAGCATGCGGGTGTCGCGCGCTTTCTGCAGGACGAGGACCTTTTCATTGTGACAGAGGCTGCCCGCGCCATCAATGACGATGATTCCATTGAGGGTGCACTTGGAGCGTTAGCAATGGTGCTGGCGCGCGAGGGAGTGTCGGGTGAGTCGCTGGTCCGGCGTGCCATCAACGCCAACCTGCGTTCCGGTACTACTGAAAACGCCTCGCTTCTGGCAGACTATGCGGCAGATGGGGTCGCGCCGGTGGCAATGCGGGTGGATGCGATAGGTGCACTTGGGGTATGGGCGCGGCCCTCTGTGCTGGATCGTGTGGATGGCACGTACCGGGGCGAGGTGCTTCGGGAGGCGCAGGCAGCGCGGTCCGTGTTGGCTCCTGTCATAGGCGCGTTGCTTTCTGATGGTGACGAGAGGATACGTGCCGCCGCTGCGGATGCCATCGGTCGGCTAGCTATCTTGGATGAGAAAGCCACAGTTGCCGCGATGGTTCGATCGGACCAGGAGCCCGCTGTTAGAATCGCAGCACTGAAGGCGGTCGGCCGACTCGGGCCCGTGGCCAGTTTAATTGCAGCAGCGTTGCGGGATCCGGATAACGATGTGCGATCGGCGGCATTGGATCTTGTACCGGAGTTGGGGTTGGATCCGACCATAGCGGCTACCCTGTTGGGTTCCGTTCTTGATAGCGGATCGCTGAGGGAGCAGCAGGATGCCTTGCAGAAGCTCGGCGCTATTGGCGGTGGTGCTGCACAGGAAATCCTTGGGCGGGTTTTGGATCAGCTGGTTGCCGGAGAAATACGCCCCGGCCTTCAGCTTGATGTTGCAGAGGCGGTGGCAGCTAGTGCCTTCCCCGGGTTGCAGGATGTTCTGGCTCAATACCGTTCGGATCAGCCGAAAATGGGCGCGGTTGCATCGTACAGCGAAACGCTGTTCGGCGGCGATCCTGCACAGGGGAGGCGAACACTCTATGGCAATCCCGGAGGACAGTGTCTACGATGCCATGCCATACGCGGACTCGGTGGAGAGATCGGCCCGGAGCTGACACGCATTGGGACCACACTTTCTCGCCAGGAGCTGCTGGAATCTCTGATTGACCCGGGGGCAAGGATTCCTCCCGGTTACGGGACCGTAACCTTGGTGCTTCTGGATGGAGAGTCTATAGTTGGGCTCGTGGAAGACGAGACCAGCACTATCATTTTGGTTCGACAAGAAGGCTCAGAAGTGCGGCGAGTCGAAAAGTCAGATATCGCGGAGCGACAGAATGCTCCGTCGGGTATGCCTCCGATGGGAGCAGTCCTCACTAAGCGTGAAATACGGGATATCATCGCCTATATGGCTACATTGGAGGGATAGCCGCGGCGTAGCGCTGACAGATATTATGGGGAGTTATATGGCTGAGTGCCACGCGTCTTCGCAGGAGTAACTTTTGTGCTTTGGTGGTGCAGACAGGATGGCTTTCGCCAGTTTTTCATAATCGGTTCCCGCTTTTCACGAAAAGACTGCAATTATTTCAAATAACTCAACACGTGGGTACTCATGCTATATAATTGCCATATATTAGGGAGTTATATACCACAGTGCCATGCCCGAAACGGTTAGTGCATACCGCAATATCCACATACAGGCTATTGCCCGGAAGTCGGAGTAACGCCAAGCAACTTGCTGGATTAGCGGGTGCGTGTAGGTTTGTGTGGAATGCCATCCTCGCATAGCAGAGCGAGGCGTACAAGAAAGCGAAAGAGGCTGGAGAGAAGCCGCCCTCGGTAAGCTTCTTCTCGCTGGGGAAGCGGTTCACGGCGCTGCGCCGCACGGTCGAGTGGCTACCTGAATACTCCTTTGGTGTCGTTAGATACCCATTGAAATATCAGGCGGATGCATGGAAGGCATTCTTCAAGGAGGGTAAGAGGAGAAGACCGAGATTCCATTCCGGACGTGGTAGTACGCCTTCGTTCACGATCCCGGATAACGTAAGGGTTCGGGACGGCAAGCTGTATATCCCGAAAGTGGGATATATGGCGCTCCGCAGGCGGGGAGGCAATCCGTACCCTGATGGTATACCCGTCAAAGCCACTGTAAAGAAGAATGCCGGCAAAGGGTATGCTGTCATCTGTTACAAGATGGAGGCACCTGTAATAGAGGATACCGGCAGTGCTGTAGGCATTGACCGTAATTGCGGGCAGGTCGCTATGGTCTCCACAGAGGGCGATACAAGCATTATCAGACAACCGGATACGAAGCGTCTTGATGCCAAGTTGAAGCGGCATCAGCGAAGACTGGCGAGACAGAGGAAAGGCTCCAACCGTCGTAACAGGCGGAAGCATGGAATCGCCCGCATACAGCGCAAGCGTGCTAACGTCCTCAAGAATGCGAACCACCAGGTAAGTCGCAGTATTGCCAATTGCTCCTCAACGGTGATACTGGAGGACCTGAAGATCAAAGCGATGACACGTTCAGCTAAGGGGACGATGGAGAGCTTTGGCACAAACGTCAGACAGAAGTCTGGCCTCAACCGTGGAATACTGCGAACAGGTTGGGGCCAGCTGGATCAGATGCTGAGCTATAACCTAACTTCGCCATTTCGTAGTGCTACTAACCTACGGAATTCTCCCGTGGCCATATTTGGACCGTTTTTTTCAGGAGCAATGGATGGTGAGATTTACCGGATCGGTTGAAGTTGGTTTAGGGTGGTTTGAATCCCTGATTACCTGGTGTTTTGCCGCCTGTTTCGCTGCGATCTATCTCGGATCGTTTCCATCGGACGTAGCTCTGGTGGCTCCATCTGGAGTACGCTATCTCAACCGTTGTGAAGGGACCATACGTCATGAGTCTGGAGGCTTCTGGCTCACCGGTGCACTCGCTTCCTCCACATGCTCGGTCACGGTGCGGGTCGCATCCGGATCATACACGTATCCCAGTACCGCAAAGAACTGTACCATACTCGGAGGCAGATCCTGATCCACCTCCGTGATCAGGTACCGATATTGGTTCTTAACCATCTTGGTCGTAATCCGACGAATCCTGTTCAACCTGTCTCGGATCGTCGCCCAACTATCATGAATCCCGTGTTCCTTGAGTCTGGTGCGAACCAGATGGGCAGCATGATAAGCCAGTACCGTGATGAACAGATGTCCTTCAATGCGGTCATCTCTGCTGTGGTAGATGGGCCGTAGACCGAGGTCCGATTTCATGACTCTGAATGTGCGCTCAATCTCTGTAAGTCGCCAGTAGGTTCGTGCAACCTTTTCCACCGACCATCCGGTATGACTGGTCCGAAGCACATACCCTCCGCTGGCCTGGGTGCGACGCGCATGCGAAGCACGCCGGGTCACCGTAACGGATTCTGCATGCTTGGTGCCCTCCTTTTTACTGACCTCTACCTCATACAGGTGTGAGACCTTCTTGTACTTTTCCTTCAGACGACCAACCTTTATCGTGACCTTTTCATAGTTCTTCAAGTACCCGGGTTTCGAGAGTCCCTCATGTAGTGTAGTGAGCGCCTTCACAAACTTCTTGCATTGGGTTTCAAGGATCTGATCCTCCTTCGCCTGCTTAGCCTCACTGTGCACAAACACGCGCAGTTCCGCATTATCTTCAATGTCTTTTTCCTTTGTGGTGATCTTCCAGGCTTTGATCTTGACTCCCCCTGCGGTCGTAAACTGTTGATCCGGCTTGTTTTCGGGGACTGGAGGGGCTTTGGAACGCTCCACGGTGATCCAGTTCAGTCCCTGTTCTTTCAGGTACTGCAGATTCTGCTCCGTCGCAATGCCGGAGTCCATAATCACTGTGGGCGTAGCGCCGTTTAGTTTCTCAATCGCCTCTTTGAGCGTTGCCGGTTCCCCTGCATTGCCCGGCAGGATCTGCACATTGCGGGGGAACCCCGAACCATCCAGGGTGAGCGCCAGCGTAACCAACGGACAATCACTGCGCTTTTCCTTGCTGCGCCCATGCGACAACAACTTCCCTTTCTTCTTGCCGTGGTAATAGGTATTGGTTAAATCATAAAAGACGATCGTTTCTTCAAACTGCAATACCGCTTTGGTAATGCCAAAGAGTTTCTCCATGATCTGATCCATATGCTTATGGATCAGATCAGTGCAACGATAGAGGGTGTTGAGACTCGGGGGTTCCAAATCCAGAAGCTGCAGAACACTGGAGGTTTTACACAGCCATTTATGCGTTTCTCGTTCACTGCCCGGGTGGAGCATACGTCCGACGATCAGCGCACAGCAGAGCTTGACGTGTTTCTCGCAGAAGTTGAGCGAACGTAGCAGTACAGCCAGTCCGAGCTGTTCCAATGTCTGAAGGATCAGTCGTTCTCCGCCGACGGTCCGGGAATCGGGATGGGTTGTTTTCTCTGGATCAATGAGGTGTTGCTGATGGGATGTGCGATGGATGTCGTAGCCCTTGCTTTCGAGTTATGTAACGATGTCGTCGACCGCATTGAGAAAGGCTTCATCATTCTGGAAAGGGAGGATAGCTTTCCCTTTGAGTCGGGCAGTAACGCAATGGGTCAGCTCCCCCCACAGACTGCGGGGGATGTTGAAGTTCGGGCCGAGATTAAGGAGGGTGCGGTGTTTGGAGGTACCGTTATTGCGATAGGATTCGATGAGGGCAAAGCTGTTGCATTTTTTACCGTCTTTACGTTTGTAGGGTCGGTTTCGGATAAACATGATCGGAGAGTGGAATAGGTACGGGGTAAGGTACCGGGGTGGTTGGGGGGAGGTTCCCGTCCACACCTCTATAGCACTACATTACCTTTTCCGAAAAAGTCGGCTAAAAAAGGTCGAAAAACGCTGAATTTAGCCGAAATAGCCCTATTAGGAGGGAAAAACGAGAGAATTGGAGACGGAACTCAGCGTTTTCCCCTGACTGGATGGCGAAGTTAGGATAAGTGCCGCAAGGTGATAAAGGTTACCGCTGCCTATACCAGTCAGCGGTGTTCTGTGTGTGGGCACACAGAAGCGAGTAATCGTAAGACACGGAGCAAATTCACGTGTATGTCCTGTGGCCATGCGGATCATGCAGACCTGAATGCGGCTGCAAATATACGGGCCTCCGGGATTGGGGCTTCTGCACGGCGAGGGGCGTTCGGGTTACCGACCCCTATGACCCGTGAAATTGATACAAGTGCCTCACTGTGTACAGTTGGTCACTCACGTATATAATTCCCATATTATGGCATGCCTCAGGACTGGCGCACTAATAGTTGCGAGTTCGTGCAGGCAGCCACCAGACGCATGAAACGTGCCTCGGCAGCGGAACGTTGGAGCGGCCCTATGGTGCTGACGAGAAATAGGCAAGCCGATAACGAGAACAAGGTACAGCGTCCTCAAACTTTTACGCGAAGTTCATGAAACATCTGGTTAAGCTGCTGACAATTCCCGTCATGCTTATGTGCGGCTGCGCAGACAATAAGGACCCCGCGATCGTTACGGATGCCCCGACACTCGCACGCATTATCTTCCTCGGAGACTCAATCACGGAGGCAGGTGCAGAGCCCGACGGATATGTAGCTCAGGTGGCAGACTCGCTGCGTGCGATGTACGGGAGAATGCGTGTGGATGTAATCGGGGCTGGCATTAGCGGAAACAAGGTTCCAGACCTTTTGGAGCGATTGCAGGAAGATGTGCTTAACCATGATCCAACGCATGTAGTGATCTATATCGGGATCAATGATGTATGGCACAGCTACCAGTTTGATCATGTGACAGGAACGGACCGCACAACATTCAAGGCGGGCCTGCACAAATTGATATCGCGGATAGAAGGCGTGGGCAGTTCAGTGCTGCTATGTACACCTAGTGTGATAGGCGAGGATCCTGATAGCAGCGAGCCCGTGAATCAGCAGCTCATGGAGTATGCGGAGATTGCGCGTTCGGTTGGGGTAGAGGCGGAAGTGCGGCTCTGCGACCTGCGCAAGGAGTTTGAGACGTACCTCCGCGCAAATAACCCCCGGAAGGCCTACGATGGTATCCTTACTACTGATGGCGTTCATTTGAACGAATCCGGGAACGCGTTCGTGGCAACCTTTATGTTGCGCCACCTGCGAGAAGTGCTTGGGGCGCTGTAAGGAAGATAGTCCTTACGCTCGCACGTACGGGATCGTAAGCGGCCCTTCGGGCAGGATGGCCACAGGAGCCTTACAATCTCCCAGGCGTGCGAGCTCTTCGTCTATGGCTTGGCGGACACCGCCAATGGCTTGGATATGAGCTTTGGTAAGGGAATTATATACGTGAGTGACCAACTGTACACAGTGAGGCACTTGTATCAATTTCACGGGTCATAGGGGTCGGTAACCCGAACGCCCCTCGCCGTGCAGAAGCCCCAATCCCGGAGGCCAGTATGTTTGCAGCCGCATTCAGGTCCGCATGATCCGTATGTCCACAGGACATACACGTGAATTTGCTCCGTGTCTTACGATTACTCGCTTCTGTGTGCCCACACACAGAACTCCGCTGACTGGTATAGGCAGCGGTAACCTTTATCACCTTGCGGCACTTATAGCCCAGCATCTGATCCAGCTGGCCCCAACCTGTTCGCAGTATCCCACGGTTGAGGCCAGACTTCTGTCTGACGTTTGTGCCAAAGCTCTCCATCGTCCCCTTAGCTGAACGTGTCATCGCTTTGATCTTCAGGTCCTCCAGTATCACCGTTGAGGAGCAATTGGCAATACTGCGACTTACCTGATGGTTCGCATTCTTGAGGATGGTAGCACGCCTGCGCTGTATGCGGGCGATTCTATGCTTCCGCCTGTTACGACGGTTGGAGCCTTTCTTCTGTCTCGCCAGTCTTCGCTGATGCCGCTTCAACTTGGCATCAAGACGCTTCGTATCCGGTTGTCTGATAATGCTTGTATCGCCCTCTGTGGAGACCATAGCGACCTGCCCGCAATTACGGTCAATGCCTACAGCACCGCCGGTATCCTCTATTACAGGTGCCTCCACCTTGTAGCAGATGACAGCATACCCTTTGCCGGCGTTCTTCTTTATGGTGGCTTTGACGGGTATACCATCAGGGTACGGGTTGCCTCCCCGCCTGCGGAGCGCCATATATCCCACTTTCGGGATATACAGCTTGCCATCCCGAACCCTTACGTCATCCGGGATCGTGAACGAAGGCGTACTACCACGTCTGGAATGGAATCTCGGTCTTCTCTTACCCTCCTTGAAGAATGCCTTCCATGTATCCGCCTGATATTTCAATGGGTATCTAACGACACCAAAGGAGTATTCAGGGAGCCAATCGACCGTGCGGCGCAGCGCCGTGAACCGCTTCCCCAGCGAGAAGAAGCTTACCGAGGGCGGCTTCTCTCCAGCCTCTTTCGCTTTCTTGTACGCCTCGCTCTGCTCTGCGAGGATGGCATTCCACACAAACCTACACGCACCCGCTAATCCAGCAAGTTGCTTGGCGTTACTCCGACTTCCGAGCAATAGCCTGTATGTGGATATTGCGGTATGCACTAACCGTTTCGGGCATGGCACTGTGGTATATAACTCCCTTTGGTAACCTCCGCTGCCGGCAAGTCGCTGTAGAGCTGGACCCGCTTTGAACTACAGATCTGCAGCAGCTTTTGAGTCTGCCATTCATCAATCGCCCGGCGGCATTCAGACATCTTGTTGAGAGCGGCATGAGGTGAGGTATACTGAAACAACTGCTCTTTGAATGCTCCATGCTCTGGAAAGCCGTCATTGCACCGGGCAGCACAAATAATGAGTCCGCCAGGCTCGGTAATGGCGGCAGCGGCAGTCATGCCCTTGACACTTTGGTAAAGATTCTGATCAAGGGGGTACCCGCTGTTGGTGGTCACCACAATGGGAAACAACGCGTCAACGCCGGCCATTGCGGTCTTGCAGGAGAAGGTACAACCCCGGTCATGAGCCTCCACTACCTTACCGCAGAAAAATCCGGTAATAGCCCGGTGGTTATTGAGCGTGATGTTTACGAGGAAATCTGGCTCCAAAAGTGCGCCACCGGCTCTTATGTGTTTCTGCGTCGGATTGCCCTCCAGAATCCCCCAGGTGCTGCGCCGCACGGTCGAGTGGCTACCTGAATACTCCTTTGGTGTCGTTAAGATACACATTGAAATATCAGGCGGATGCATGGAAGGCATTCTTCAAGGAGGGTGAGAGAAGACCGAGATTCCATTCCAGACGTGGTAGTACGCCTTCGTTCACGATCCCGGACAACGTAAGGGTTCGGGATGGCAAGCTGTATATCCCGAAAGTGGGATATATGGCGCTCCGCAGGCGGGGAGGCAACCCGTACCCTGATGGTATACCCGTCAAAGCCACCATAAAGAAGAACGCCGGCAAAGGGTATGCTGTCATCTGCTACAAGATGGAGGCACCTGTAATAGAGGATACCGGCGGTGCTGTAGGCATTGTCCGTAATTGCGGGCAGGTTGCTATGGTCTCCACAGAGGGCGATACAAGCATTATCAGACAACCGGATACGAAGCGTCTTGATGCCAAGTTGAAGGTATCCGTACGGTAAAGTACATGGTAAAGCGGGCTTAGCATTGGTCTGCGTAGTCCGCTTGTAGAGCTTAGTGCAAGGTGATTATACGCCGGGTTTGGTGTGCCGATATGGGAATTTCGGAGTGGTGTGCAGCTTATCGTCTTGGCGCCTGAATGCAGGCAGCAATCAGCGTCTTTTGGGACTAAAAACATGGGTTTTGGGGAGAAGAACCGGAACATTGTGGAGAACGCAGATGTACATGAACTATGCGGTCCAAGGCATCTTTCTCCCCCTCTTCTCCTGCCGGTGAAGTCCTTTTTCAGAGGCTAAGAAACCAAGAGGCTGAGAACAAGGATCTGCGAAAACAGGTCCGTCGCTTGGAGAAAAAAGCCGATCGTCTATCCAAGAACATCGCGGATATGGCTGCGAAGATTAGCCATCTGGAAGACAGGTTGGAACAAGCACATCGCCTACTCTCTGGCAAAAAGAGTGAGCGTTACACGCCGGCGGACAATGCGCAGCAAGGCCGGTTGTCTGGAGAGGAACCAGAAGCTGTTGAGCCCGAGGAGGAGGAGGACGAGTATGTCCCGGTAAAGCGCAAGCGGCGTGGGAAGAACAAGCCGGTGCGTGGGCCGATTCCGGACCATCTGCCCAGAGAGGTGATCCGCCTTGAGCCGGAGGGCAGCACCGCGGGTATGAAGTACATCGGCGAGGAAGTAACGGAGTACCTGGAATATGTGCCGGGCTTCACGAGGGTAGTACGGATTGTGCGGCCGAAGTACGTTGTCTGCAAGGAGCCTCGCAAGGGGGTGGTCATAGCGCCGTTGCCGAAGCGTGTCATACCGAAGGGGAAGGCGGGTCCGGGGTTGTTGGCGTATTTGGCGGTAGCCAAATATGTCGATCATATGCCGCTATACCGGCTGCGGAAGAAGTTTCAGCGCCATGGCGTGAAGCTATCGGCTGCTACAATGGGGGATTGGATTGCGAAGGTAGCGACGTATCTGGGTCCGTTAGGAGATGCGTTGCGTAAGGAGGTGCTTCGTAGCGGGTATCTGCAGGTGGATGAGACAACGTTCCCGGTGCAAAAGCCGAAGAAGAAAGGGAAGGAGAAGAAAGGGAAGGAGAAGGAAGGGAAGAAAAACGAAGGAAAGACGCATCGCGGCTATCTTTGGGTATACCTGGCACCGCGGGCGAAGGTGGTGATGATGGATTACAGCCCGAGCCGTGCGCGCGCTGGACCCTGGGAATTCTTGCGCGGATATAGAGGGGCGATGCAAACCGACGGGTATGTGGTGTACGATGCGTTTGGTACGCGGGGCGGGATAACGCTGTTTGGATGTATGGCGCATGCGCGTCGCAAGTTTTATGACTGCAGGAAAAAGGAGCCCAAGAAGGTGCGCCATGTAATGGAGGAAATCCGGCAGTTGTATGCGATAGAGCGTGGGTTGCGTAAGGAGGGAGCTGGTCCGGCTCGGCGTGTAGAGGTACGACAGGAGGAGGCACGGCCGGTACTGGAGAAGTTGAAGCCATGGCTTGAGGAGAGTAGTGAGCACCGGCCGAGTGCGGGATGGGATGAAGCCGTGGGGTACATGCTCAACAGGTGGGAGAAGCTGGCTTGTTACTTGGAAGACGGTAAGGTTGAGATTGATAACAATCTGGTCGAGAACCAGATGCGAGCGATTGCGCTTGGTCGAAAAAACCATCTGTTTGCGGGATCGCATGCGGCAGCGCAGCGGTCCGCAGTACTGTACGCTCTTTTTGCCACATGCAAGTTGCAATCGATAAACCCGATTGAATGGCTTACCGACGTACTACGCCGTCTTCCGACACATCCTGCCGACCGCATGGCTGAACTCTTGCCCCATCATTGGAAAGCTAGTCGGGACTTGCAGCAAGCTACCGTCAAGAAAGCGGCATAGGAGCCCCTAAACAGGCGCGCCCGGGTCATCCGATAGATCCGTGTACGGGTCTGCGAATACGCTGTTAGGTACTTAACTCCTGCACACCCAACCGACGCTAGCCTATAATCCTTCGAACCGCGCTCTAACTTACTCTAATTGAGAGAGTAAATACCCTCGGTTATAATGTGCTTCACCGGACGGATACAGTTGAAGCGGCATCAGCGAAGACTGGCGAGACAGAAGAAAGGCTCCAACCGTCGTAACAGGCGGAAGCATAGAATCGCCCGCATACAGCGCAAGCGTGCTAACGTCCTCAAGAATGCGAACCACTAGGTAAGTCGCAGTATTGCCAATTGCTCCTCAACGGTGATACTGGAGGACCTGAAGATCAAAGCGATGACACGTTCAGCTAAGGGGACGATGGAGAGCTTTGGCACAAACGTCAGACAGAAGTCTGGCCTCAACCGTGGGATACTGCGAACAGGTTGGGGCCAGCTGGATCAGATGCTGGGCTATAAGTGCCGCAAGGTGATAAAGGTTACCGCTGCCTATACCAGTCAGCGGTGTTCTGTGTGTGGGCACACAGAAGCGAGTACCCGTAAGACACGGAGCAAATTCACGTGTATGTCCTGTGGACATACGGATCATGCAGACCTGAATGCGGCTGCAAACATACTGGCCTCCGGGATTGGGGCTTCTGCACGGCGAGGGGCGTTCGGGTTACCGACCCCTATGACCCGTGAAATTGATACAAGTGCCTCACTGTGTACAGTTGGTCACTCACGTATATAATTCCCTTACGTTATTCGGGCGTACCTGGGTTAGCTCTTCAAAGAACCATGGCAGAATGCGCGGTCCCGGAAAAGCCCGCGTGATGTCTGGAATGACCACAGCCAGTTTGCTTTGCGGACCTGCGAGCGTAGTAAGGGGCGCAGATCCTATGGGATGACGGACGGCATCCCTGAAGGCACCGTGCTCGTCATGGAGGCCTTCCACAAACTCGGGCCGCAGGATGGTCGAATTCAGGCCGGTGATGTCCAGCCGGAGCCCATTGGTCCCGTAGTCCAGCCGTACGGTGTGGTCTGTGCTCACAACGGCCATGCAAATTCAGAGCGTGTCCTGAAGCGTGTCGGAAAGTGCCGATGGCCGCTGCTCTATGAGTGCCTCCAGGTTGTCCAGCATCGCCATGTGCTTTAGTGACAGCGTAGGCTTGATTAGCGGCAGAATTGCGCGTCGGGTGAGAGTGTGGCCGCGAACCTGTAGTGTATGTGTGAGGAACGTGGAGCCCCCGTTCTGCTCAAATGTCATGGTACCTACCGCATGCTCGCGTGCGGTTTCAATAGTCATGTCTATACTAATGTTTGGTGTCGTGTCCGTTATGGTCACGGTGGCTTGCGCCTGATTGACAAAGGTCAGGCGCAGTTGGTTTGCCGACAAAACGGTCGCGCTCTCCAGATCCCCAATCCATTCCTGAAGGCGTTGCGTATCGGATGCCGTGGTCCAGGAAACGTCCGGGCGCGCCATTATGATCGTAGAGTTGCTCAGCGTCACTTCGTCCATAAAAAAGGCCAGCACTCCCAAGCCGATTGTTGCGCCGGCTGCGAGTGTCAATACAAAGCGTAGCAATCTGTTCATAGTATTAGGGTGATGGGCTCCAGTGCTCGTTCGCGGGGAGGCCTATGCAAATGTTCCTGGAGCTCGCCTCTTACGATAGGGAATTATATACGTGAGTGACCAACTGTACACAGTGAGGCACTAGTATCAATTTCACGGGTCATAGGGGTCGGTAACCCGAACGCCCCTCGCCGTGCAGAAGCCCCAATCCCGGAGGCCAGTATGTTTGCAGCCGCATTCAGGTCTGCATGATCCGCATGTCCACAGGACATACACGTGAATGTGCTCTGCGTCTTACGGTTACTCGCTTCTGTGTGCCCACACACAGAACACCGCTGACTGGTATAGGCAGCGGTAACCTTTATCACCTTGCGGCACTTATAGCCCAGCATCTGATCCAGCTGGCCCCAACCTGGTCGCAGTATCCCACGGTTGAGGCCAGACTTCTGTCTGACGTTTGTGCCAAAGCTCTCCATCGTCCCCTTAGCTGAACGTGTCATCGCTTTGATCTTTAGGTCCTCCAGTATCACCGTTGAGGAGCATTTGGCAATACTGCGACTTACCTGGTGGTTCGCATTCTTGAGGATGTTAGCACGCTTGCGCTGTATGCGGGCGATTCTATGCTTCCGCCTGTTACGACGGTTGGAGCCTTTCTTCTGTCTCGCCAGTCTTCGCTGATGCCGCTTCAACTTGGCATCAAGACGCTTGGTATCCGGTTGTCTGATAATGCTTGTATCGCCCTCTGTGGAGACCATAGCGATCTGCCCGCAATTACGGTCAATGCCTACAGCACTGCCGGTATCCTCTATTACAGGTGCCTCAATCTTGTAGCAGATGACAGCATACCATTTGCCGGCGTTCTTCTTTACAGTGGCTTTGATGGGTATACCATCAGGGTACGGGTTGCCTCCCCGCCTGCGGAGCGCCATATATCCCACTTTCGGGATATACAGCTTGCCATCCCGAACCCTTACGTTATCCGGGATCGTGAACGAAGGCGTACTACCACGTCTGGAATGGAATCTCGGTCTTCTCTTACCTTCCTTGAAGAATGCCTTCCATGCATCCGCCTGATATTTCAATGTGTATCTAACGACACCAAAGGAGTATTCAGGTAGCCACTCGACCGTACGGCGCAGTGCCGTGAACCGCTTCCCCAGCGAGAAGAAGCTTACCGAGGGCGGCTTCTCTCCAGCCTCTTTCGCTTTCTTGTAGGCCTCGCTCTGCTCTGCGAGGATGGCATTCCACACAAACCTACACGCACCCGCTAATCCAGCAAGTTGCTTGGCGTTACTTCGACTTCCGGGCAACAGCCTGTATGTGATATTGCGGTATGCACTAACCGTTTCGGGCATGGCACTGTGATATATAACTCCCTAATATATGAAAATTATATTCCATGCATACCCACGTGTTGAGTTATTTGAAATAGTGTTTGCCAGAAAAGTATGGTCTTGCGAGCGACTCTTGGCTGAGTGGGGGGCTGGAATTCGAATTGGGGATCGGAATGACAAGTCAGCAAGGATTTTTCGACGGTAACGGTGCCGACTTTGTCCGCTCACGCCGGCAATCCTAGGGTTTTGACGTTGATCAGACGTGTTTTTGTCGTCCATCAGCGAGGCATGAACACACGTTGGCCTCTCGCCCTTGCAGGCTACCTTGATTCTGTGCTGAAGACGCTCGCGCGAGTACCTACGCCGCGCGCTTGCGGGCCTGCTCGCACCGCCTTCGTCGCTCCTCGCTCCGCTTCACTATCTGTCCGATACGGTGCACATTCGCCGCTACCACTACCAGCGCCACCGTGCGAACAAAGCCTTCCTTGCCACGGGTCCGTATCAAACCCAGGCCCCGATGATTCAAATTGTTGATCGCCGACTCCACTGCCGGATGCTGACGACAACCCTCCACAAACTTCGGATCGGATTCCCTCTCCTTGTCCGCTTTGCTCAACTTACCCCTCTTCGGCATGATCACCGTGTCCAACACCGGCTCCAGCGCCTTACGGTTCTTTACCGATGAGTACCCCTTATCCATGCTGCACGATGTGATCGCCGGATACCGATCCTTCGCTTCCTTCATAAACCCCACAATCATATCCGAATCCACCCCCTCGTGCAGTATCTGATGCCACAATATCAACTGATGCTGATCCTCCAGCACGCATACCGGCAGACCCAACTCCGCAATCACCCCCGCCTTCCCCTTGGTGATCCAACGAGTATGCGGCTCATGTATCGAAAATACCTTCTCATCATGCGGAATCACCTCCCCCTTCAATAGACGCCTATCTACTTGATCTATCTGCCTTTGTGCATCTGCCAAGTACCGCAACACCTCCTCAAGATCCGCGCCTTTCTCCTTCAACACGCTGACACTGCTCTCCGCACGCTCAATCAGAACACGACACATCTTCACATACTTTCTCACCTTCGACTCATCACGCCACTGACGGTGCGTACGCACCCGGTTGAAGGCCTTCTTCAAGGTACGACTCCAGTACACAGCCTTGCGCCAGCCCGCAAGGCTGTGCGACTCACATGCGCAATGCAACTCCCGAATCAGGCACCGCATTGATTCCCACAACAAACGAACATCCGTAGGCCACTCCACATTCGCTTTGGCCACCGCCGAATCAACCCGGCCAAGAAGCGGCTCCTCTGGCTCCTGTTCTACCAATCGGTGACCGCAAGCCACCACCGCATCGTTGATCTGCTTCAGGATGTCCGCTGTTAGCAGGCTCACGTTATCAATAACGGTCTGCAGCTGATAGACAGGCTCGTCCCAGAAATTCGTATGCCCCAGCATCTGGCGCACCTCCAAATGATTGGCGGCCAGGCTCCTCAAACGATCAAAGTCGCAGTTGAGGGCCTGCTTCAATACCCCCAAGACAAAGACGCGCCAAAGTGCCATCCCCGGACGACCACGCTGCAAATCAATATTCGGAAGCAACTGCTTCTCCAGGATCTCAAAGATCTTCTGCCGAGCCGTTGGGTCGCAATACAGGTGCTGCAGACCTTTTAGCACTGCCGGTATATCGTCCCGGTCTTTGGGGTGGAAGGTCATCTCTTCAATGGGGACCTGCCCGAGCTTAAACTGTGTATCCTCTACAATCCGCATGGTATTAATCGTATGAATAATCGGCCCCAAGGGGCCTTATATCGATGAAAACGCCCGAAACAGAAGGATATGGCCAAACATTCGTTAGAGACACGCTGGCTGAATAATCTGCAATGTGCAAATACGGTATGGCTCATATCCACCTGTAACCGTAACGCTTACAGGTGGATAGAACGAGTATCAAACGGCCTTGTTTCGCCGTTTTTCAGCCCTCCTACCTTTTTCTGGCAAACACGAAATAATTGCAGTTTTTCGTGAAAAGCGGGAACCGATTATGAACAACTGGCGAAAGCCATCCTGTCTGCACCACCAAAGCACAATAAGTAACTCCTGCGAAAACGCGTGGCATTCAGCCATATAACTCCCTTACGATACTCCATGACGGGATGCTCCGCTCAGGCGTCGGATGTTGTGACTACATGTGGCCGCCGATGCTGTTGTCGTTCAAGCCATAGCATCAGGCTGCTGGCGCAGCTGGCGTCCGGCATCATAGATGGCGAGACTTCCACGGCGATGTGAATGCGATCAAGATGGTCGGGCAGGCGATGCATTTGCCGTACTCGGCGTGCGCCTCTCAGGTAGCCAGTGGCAGCGACTAAGGCAGTCAATGCCAGCCATAGGGAATAGTACGGAATTGGGGTTTCTATCGACACCTAGCTGCTCGAAACGGCAAGGGGGAACGCGTGCCGAGCGCAAATCATGGTGCCGCGATAGATCTGCGATGAACCGTGGTGTTGCCACGTCATGTGCTAGCACGCCATTCCTGATGCTGCCCCCGCAACCGCGCCATTGCGTTTGGTTGAACGCTACTTCATACCGGAGTCCAGATCAACAATTGGTGGGAAAAGGTACATGATAACCATAATGAGTGCTTGTCAGAAAATGCCATTTTCTTGACTGACTTGGACCTAAGAATGATTATGGAATCCGATTTCTGTTGTCATGTGACAGGTCAAAGCGGGGTTTATCCTCATTGACGCGGTCTATTCTGATGTTGGGAGCCCAAATTCTTGGTGTCAAGGTGCCCACGAGCGACGGGAAGAGATTCGTCGCCCCCGCCCGCCACAGGCTACTTGAATTTGCAACTAAGTTCGGTTGAAGGAACCGCTACGCCGCGCGCTTGCGGGCGGCGTGCCACCGTATTTTCCGCCTCTCCTTATTTCGCAGTATCAGCCCAAGGCGGTGCACGTTGGTCGCTACTACTACCAGGGCGACCGTTCGGACAAATCCTTCCTCGCCATGGGTTCGAATCAGAGATAGCCCCCGCTGATTCAAGTTGTTGATAGCAGACTCTATGGCAGGATGCTGACGACGGGCCTCAACAAAGTCCGGCGCCTGCTCTCTCTCCTTATCCTCCTTGGTGTGACCGCCCTTCTTCGGCATCGCATTCAGCTCCAATAGCTCATCCAACCTCTCGCGGTTTTTCGGGGAGTAAAAGCCCCGGTCCATACTGCACGAGATCAGCGACGGATTCCGCCGCTTCGCTTTCTCCATAAACTGCACAATCATGTCCGAGTCCACTCCCTTGCGCACCACCTCATGCTGCACGATGAACTGGTGCTGATCTTCCATCGAGGTTACCATCATCCCCAGCTCTGCCTGCACTCCCGCCTTCCCTTTGTTCTTCCACTGAACGTGAGACTCGTGGATAGAAAAGACCTTCTCTTTATGCGGAATCACTTCACCCTTAACCAGACGCCTATGTACTTGATCTACCTGCCTTTGCGCATGCCTCAAATAGTGTAGAACCTTGTCATGCGGTATCCCTTTCGCCTTCAGGGTTTCTACACTTGCCTCTGCGCGGAGAACCAGCTTCCGGCACAAGGCATGATACCTTTCTACCTTCGTCGTATCGCGCCATTGACGACGGGTACGCACGCTGTAGAAGGACTTCTGTACTTTATTCGCCAAATACTTGTGCTTGCGCCAGCCTGGAATGTCATGCCCTTTACAAGCGCGGTGCGCCTCCCGAATCATACAGTGCACTGCATCCCGCAGCAGATGAACATCCGTCGGCCATTCCACATGGGCCTTGGCAACAGACGAATCCACCCTGCACCGAAGCGGATCCCCCGGCGATACTCCTAACTCGCGGTGCCCGCAAGCTACCACTGCCTCGCTGATCTCCTCCAGGACTTCCTCCGAAAAAAGGCTTACGTTATCCACGAGGGTCTGTACATGATAGGTGGTATTGTCACCAAACTCCGAATGCCCCAACATCATGCGCACATCGCCGTGACGGGCCGCCAGATTGCCCAAGCGGTCGAAATCACAGTCGATGGCCATCTTCAATACGCCCAGAACAAGGATACGCCATAGCGACATCCCCGGACGGCCACGTTGCAGGTCGATGTCTGGAAGCAGTCACTTTTCCAAGATCTCGAAGATCTTGGTGCGGGCCGTTTCGTCCTTATACAAGCCCTGAAGCCCGCGTAGCACGGCGGGAATGTCGTCTCGACACTTGGGATCGAATTGGATCTCGTCAATGGGGACCTGTCCTAGCTGAAACTGCGTATCCTCTACTAAGCGCATGTTGTTGTTAGGCGGAATATGGGAGCAAAAAGGGGCAAGAGGCGGCAAAAACGCCGTAATTTGCTTGAAAAGCCGCGAATCTGCCAGACATTCGGAGAAACAGCCGATGGAGAAAGGTTGTGATGAATTGGATTTAGTGGCCGCATAACCGTATGTCAGGGAAAGACTTACAAAAATATGTAACCCACTACGGTGGTCCTTATTCTGCTCCCGGGGCACATTTATGCCTTTTTCTGACAAGCACTAACTGGGACTGCACGACCTTCCACGCTTACCATCAGATCAAATCCGATCGGATCGGATCGCAAGGGCGGCAAACCGGTGTCAATCATTGGGACTTCCCAAAATGGCCCGACACCTATTGAGCGACCGCTTTTTCGAGTCGGCGTCCGAAAATCACGTTTTCTCAGAGGCAGACTCCGGTGGGCGGATTCGGTCTCAACGATCAGCGAGCGGGACCGGCTATCCGCTGACGTGAACCGATCGGGACCTGTTTCGGAGCGGAGGGATTGTGCAGATTGCTTGATGCATCCGGCTTCCCTGGAGCCCCGATTCGCGGACGGATCATGTTCCAGCAGTATCTACAGAACGACGGGAACGAGCCGATCCTGCTGTACGAAGGCCGGTTCCGCGTTGAGGCCGGAGATCGCTGCGTTGATGCGTGGGGCTCGACGCTTCCGCGTCGACTGCCGTCACCGGGCATCGAGACTGACGAACCAGTCGGACTCGATCTTGATTCCTTAACCGTGGAACTGCCGGACTTCACAACGAGGAATGTCGTCGCGTACTCAACGGAACCGCCGCGCTCGATCGGCGCCTTCGCTGCTGCGATGGAATGGGGCGCCCAGCAACGCCTTCTGTCCGTTGGGTTCCAGATAGTCAATTTCTCCGACTTGATCACGCCGAAGCTGTCCGCTGTTCCTAGAGATCCGACTGCAACACCCAACGACAGGCAGACGAAGCAAACGGTCGACCTCAAGCACGATGGATGGCAGATCCGCTTCGTTGCTTGCTGCTCGGCCCCGAAGGTTCATTTCCATTCTTCAGGTGACCTTAATCGTCGCAACCACCAATAATATTGACTTTAGACACAAACCCCCCGGTTCCAAATAATATCGCCGGATCAGGCAGCAAGGCAGTCCAGGAATAGACTATTAGAGGCAATCGAGCCCTCCTAGTTGTCTGCGTCAGATCGCAAAAAAGCTTAGTTGTCTTGAACATTACGAGATATAACCAGTATCATACTATGAATATATTCAAAATGCATATTTTCACTGCAGCTAACCCGATTTTAACACACAATGACCTCGGCAAAAAACATAGCCGCCTATATACTCGAAAAAAAAGGGGCTGTCACAACGTGGAAGCTCCAGAAGCTTGTGTACTATTGCCAAGCATGGTCCCTCGTGTGGGACGACGAAGCGCTATTCAATGAGCAGATTGAAGCGTGGATCAACGGCCCTGTCTGCCCGGCCCTCTATGAATTGCACCGGGGCCAATTCCGTATAAGCGAAGTCGAGACAGGTGACGCAAGCGCCTTGAGCAAAGTTCAAAAAGAAACCGTTGATGCTGTATTGCGCTACTATGGGGATAGGTCCCCTCAATGGCTAAGCAACTTGACTCATATGGAGGCTCCCTGGCAGGAAGCAAGAAAAGGAATTCCTCCTAGGGTCCGAGGCAATTCCGTTATAAGCCTTGAGTCAATGGCGGAATACTATGAAAGTCTTACGGAAGAGGATAGACTGTCTGAATAGGGATGGCTCGAAGACGGAGGCCGGCGCATGCTGCTAATGTGCCGAGCGGCGGAAAGAGAGTGCAAGGCATTGTCACGGACCAAGACCTGAAATCCTGTCACAATAAGTTCGATTGGTCGCTCGAACTCGCTGACTACCATGGCAGCTGGGGCTTCACAACAGAGGTATTCAGGCGAGACTGGTGTCATGAGATCCTTCCTAAGCTTCAACACTTTGAACAGAGAAAATGGGCTGAAATAGCCAATGAAACCAGTGGACGTAGGTCTGGCACTAGACATCATCATGTGGCTATCGAAGACCTCATAAAGAATGCCCGCAAGGACCTGAAACAATTGGAGTTGGAAGACTTGGACGAACTTTATTCCCTGAGACTAGACGGCAAGAAACGTTTATATGGCGTGGTTCATGGCAATAGGTTTAAAATTGTTTGGTACGACACTAAACACGAAGTATGCCCGTCTAAACCGAGATGATCAGAAGATTTAGTGGCGACATGTGTTAAGTAGTGTTTGCCAGAAAAGTATGGTCTTGCGAGCGACTCTTGGCTGAGTGGGGGGCTGGAATTCGAATTGGGGATCGGAATGACAAGCGAGCAAGGATTTTTCGACGGTAACGGTGCCGACTTTGTCCGCTCACGCCGGCAATCCTAGGGTTTTGACGTTGATCAGACGTGTTTTTGTCGTCCATCAGCGAGGCATGAACATACGTTGGCCTCTCGCCCTTGCAGGCTACCTTGATTCTGTGCTGAAGACGCTCGCGCGAGTACCTACGCCGCGCGCTTGCGGGCCTGCTCGCACCGCCTTCGTCGCTCCTCGCTCCGCTTCACTATCTGTCCGATACGGTGCACATTCGCCGCTACCACTACCAGCGCCACCGTGCGAACAAAGCCTTCCTTGCCACGGGTCCGTATCAAACCCAGGCCCCGATGATTCAAATTGTTGATCGCCGACTCCACTGCCGGATGCTGACGACGACCCTCCACAAACTTCGGATCGGATTCCCTCTCCTTGTCCGCTTTGCTCAACTTACCCCTCTTCGGCATGATCACCGTGTCCAACACCGGCTCCAGCGCCTTACGGTTCTTTACCGATGAGTACCCCTTATCCATGCTGCACGATGTGATCGCCGGATACCGATCCTTCGCTTCCTTCATAAACCCCACAATCATATCCGAATCCACCCCCTCGTGCAGTATCTGATGCCTCAATATCAACTGATGCTGATCCTCCAGCACGCATACCGGCAGACCCAACTCCGCAATCACCCCCGCCTTCCCCTTGGTGATCCAACGAGTATGCGGCTCATGTATCGAAAATACCTTCTCATCATGCGGAATCACCTCCCCCTTCAATAGACGCCTATCTACTTGATCTATCTGCCTTTGTGCATCTGCCAAGTACCGCAACACCTCCTCAAGATCCGCGTCTTTCTCCTTCAACACGCTGACACTGCTCTCCGCACGCTCAATCAGAACACGACACATCTTCACATACTTTCTCACCTTCGACTCATCACGCCACTGACGGTGCGTACGCACCCGGTTGAAGGCCTTCTTCAAGGTACGACTCCAGTACACAGCCTTGCGCCAGCCCGCAAGGCTGTGCGCCTCACATGCGCAATGCAACTCCCGAATCAGGCACCGCATCGATTCCCACAACAAACGAACATCCGTAGGCCACTCCACATTCGCTTTGGCCACCGCCGAATCAACCCGGCAACGAAGCGGCTCCTCTGGCTCCTGTTCTACCAATCGGTGACCGCAAGCCACCACCGCATCGTTGATCTGCTTCAGGATGTCCGCTGTTAGCAGGCTTACGTTATCAATAACGGTCTGCAGCTGATAGACAGGCTCGTCCCAGAAATTCGTATGCCCCAGCATCTGGCGCACCTCCAAATGATTGGCGGCCAGGCTCCTCAAACGATCAAAGTCGCAGTTGAGGGCCTGCTTCAATACCCCCAAGACAAAGACGCGCCAAAGTGCCATCCCCGGACGACCACGCTGCAAATCAATATTCGGAAGCAACTGCTTCTCCAGGATCTCAAAGATCTTCTGCCGAGCCGTTGGGTCGCAATACAGGTGCTGCAGACCTTTTAGCACTGCCGGTATATCGTCCCGGTCTTTGGGGTGGAAGGTCATCTCTTCAATGGGGACCTGCCCGAGCTTAAACTGTGTATCCTCTACAATCCGCATGGTATTAATCGTATGAATAATCGGCCCCAAGGGGCCTTATATCGATGAAAACGCCCGAAACAGAAGGATTTGGCCAAACATTCGTTAGAGACACGCTGGCTGAATAATCTGCAATGTGCAAATACGGTATGGCTCATATCCACCTGTAACCGTAACGCTTACAGATGGATAGAACGAGTATCAAACGGCCTTGTTTCGCCGTTTTTCAGCCCTCCTACCTTTTTCTGGCAAACACTAATGACCTGTCTATAGGATGAGCCAGACCGGGGGCCGCATCAGCGCCGATGTCCTGTTGGAGCCCCAAGAGCGAGGCCCTGTATTTCTTGGGAGTTGCGATAGGTGCCAAGCCTACAATACTCAGCGTATCCGTTAAGGCTTTGGTCGTTACCATTGTGAAGCGCGCTTGGGAGGCGCGATACTTGCGAGGGTTGCTGTAGGTGGGGCTGGTTCGAATCGCCTAGCACTACCCTTCGGCGGCGCGCGATCTGGCAGCATTTTCATGACGGGCAGCTCCGGCGCCTTTATTGCCATCGCAATTGAGGCATTGAGCAGGGGAGGGCGGGTTTGCTGGCTGCCTTGGTCATCGCCACAGCCGTGGTTCAGTATCTATTTTCCACGCGGCTATTCATGTGGACAACGATGTTGTGCGCGTGTCGTGCGAAGCGGGCCCCCACCTTGAATACACGGAATACACGCTCGCGGAAGGTGGTCAGACTCACGTGGGATCCGTCGGGCTCCCGCATGAATCAGCGTCCCACATGCAGAAGCTGATACACTAGGGTGTAGACCTGTAGCAGGACCTCGTTTTCGGCTCGGATCTCGTCTTCCTGCTCCGATTCGTCAGGCTCCCGCACTACAGGCCAGCCCTTATAGTGCATGTTCGGACGGGCTACCGAAGACTGTGACATAGAGCAGACCGCACGCATCTTCCCGAAGTACTTTTCCGCCTTTCCTCTTTTCCGGTACAGCTTCACAAGCTCCTCTGCCGGATAGGCTTCTGCATCCAGATTGGTGATCAGAAAGTAATGCCGCGGGAAAAGCTCTCCCGGCATCGGATCAACCATGAGCACCATACGACGCTCTACAGACCAACTCTCTGCACGGTAGCGTAGTTCGTGACAGCATCGGTGCGGTGGTTGATCACCCCACAAACGAGGCTCAGCAAGCCTGTCTAGTGCCTTGTTTCCTTTCAAACGCATCACATAGCTAATACCGCCGTTCTCCAGCTTACCATATAGCTCGCCATCGTTTAAGCCTGCATCCAATCGGAGAATGACCTTGTCGGCCACATGTTTACGCAACTCCAGTGCAATGCGCCGAATGAAACCGTAGCAGTCGTTCACCACATTCTGCGTGCCCCCTCGCAATTCCGCCCCCAACATGTCGCCCGTCTCACCGCATATGGCGATAAGGGGCAGAAAGATGGTGCGCTTGTAATTCCCATTCCACTTGCTGCCCTGCTGCTTACCATGGTCGTCTACCGGTACACCGTCGATATCAACGACCAACTCACTGCGGCGCTTCCCGTCACCACGCCGCAGCAGGTGCTCCATGGCGAATGCCTCCACAAAATGGCGCAACTGCTTGAAATTCTCTTGACCGGCCAACATGCTCACCAGACGAGACATGCTCGGATGGGATGCCGGGGACCTGTCGTCCTGTAACGGCTCCATACCCCTCTTGGAAGAGGTATCCACGCGCATCGCAGGGTCCCTGCGGTGCCTGTCCGCATCTGTCTGACGTGCCCATTCCTGCATGTATTGCAGCAATAACTGCTGCAATAACTCTGGAAGACTGTGCCTAATCTGATCCTGGTCCCGATTGTCCACATTCATGGAAGCAAGTCGGTTTACAACGTTGGTGACTGTCATCACCTGCCATATCGGAAGGCCTCCCGCATCCGATATTAAACTATCGGCCACGGAACCCACAACCTTTACGGATTTATTGAACTCGCATGTGAACAAGAAGCCAGAGTCGGGGTCTTGCATTCGGATTCGCTAGAAGGCGGAAGTACAGTTAAGGGCGAATCGCCTGCTTGGGCGCTTTATCGAGGGCCCTCTGGATAAGGCTCTCCAGATCTCTACCGACCAACCTGCTGTAGTTCTTGCTGCGGCGGTTGGGGCTTTGGTGCTCTGCATTTCGCTGATAGCCGGCGGCGTGCCATTCCTTGTTGGCTGAAAATCCGGTCGGTGCCGGCTGGAACAGCTATAATGTACAGATTCTGCGCTCGTCCTGACACCCCTGATTGTAGTTCTGATCAAAGAATTATGGGCTTTTGCAGCGGTTATCAAGCCCGCAAGTATCTGCCGCGTGATTTACGGTGTCGTTGCCGTGTTGCAGGCAGATTCAGGCGCGTTTCTCCTTACTGAACAACCTATATGAGCCCTTTTTGCACGCGCTGACACCGCGGTAGCGGATTCAAGCGTACCATCTGCAGGTATGCTAACCTTCCACGCGGGTGTAACGACCTAAACGCGCCATCCAATACCGCACGCATCGTACCACGATCGAACTCATGTTCCGGCAGTAGGCAGTCTTATTGGCAGGACTGATCACTGTACGCGTGATTTACGGCGTCGTTGGCGCGTTTTCGGCGGTTTTGGGTGCTATTCAGTGAACGTCTGAGAACAGCCCTTTTGGGCGCTCCGATACGGCTATGGCTGGGGCATGCGTGTCCTCCGCTCATGGCGAGTGACGCGGTACATCGTCTACAGAGGCCTTACACCGCGCCTCTATAGCGCTATTACCCCCTAATCCTGCAGTATTCATGTCGTACCCTGTTCGGGTCTAAAAGTGCTGTTTCGGTACCTGCAGGACCGATTGTGCGTTGTTCATGCGTAGGGACGACCATGAGAGGGGCTGAAAACACCAGTTTAGGCCCTTTTCCCGACACGATAGCGGTCACATTACCGAGATTTTGGGAAGACGTCTGTCGGGTAGACACACCTCTGCCTACCTTCTCTTTCCGCTTTCCGCGTTGGGCGCCTGCGGTGTTGGAGCGCAGGCACAAATTTGACTTGGCTAGCTCTACCGTTCAACCGGTACCCCTACTTGACTTTGCAATTCATGCCGCTTAGATTGGCGGCATGGTGGTTCAACATCAGATTCTGAAGACACTGCGTGCCGCTCCATGTGAGTTGACAGAGGTCATGGAGCAGCATCCTGACGATGGTCGCACAGCGATAAGTCGCCGTGTGAGTGAAGCGTTTGGCTTTTATGATGCCTTAGGGCGTGTGCAGCACAGCAGTTGTTTGCAGGCGCTCAAGACACTCGAAGCCGAGGGTGCGCTGTCCTTGCCTGCACCGAAGCGCGTGGTCCGAAGCACA
Organism: Rhodothermales bacterium; assembly: GCA_963663495.1. Lineage (GTDB taxonomy): Bacteria > Bacteroidota > Rhodothermia > Rhodothermales > Bin80. The sequence goes on along the minus strand of OY760427.1, from coordinate 4,514,539 downwards.
GTGCCTCGTTTGTTGGACGAACCGGTACCTGCGCCTGTTGGAGTGCCGACGTTGCTCAAGGATGTGCGCGGCCTGGAGTTGGAATTGGTAGAAGATGCCGGGCAGCGTGCGATCTGGAATACGCTTGTGGAGGCCGAGCATCCGATGTGTGCGCCACGGTTTGTCGGACGGCAGTTGCGCTATCTTGTCGGGAGCGAGCATGGCTACATCGGAGCGATAGGCTTTGCGGCTGCGGCGCTGTATCTGAAGGCGCGCGACAGATGGATGGCGTGGTCGGACGAGCAGCGTGAGGACTACCGGGACCATGTCGTGGGTTTGAATCGGTTCCTGATTCGCTCCATGGTGCGGATCAGGAACCTTGCCAGCCATACACTGGGGAAGGTATTGCGTCGTTTTCCAGAGGATTTTGAGAACCGTTACGGGTATGTGCCGTGGGTGATAGAGACCTTTGTGGGCCCCGAACATCGCGGCACGTGTTTTCGGGCTGCGGGGTTTCAGTGTGTGGGGAAAACCAAGGGGCGTGGGCGTCATGCTCCTGGTAATGCATGCACCAAAGAGAAGAAGGCGGTTTTCGTGTATGATCTGGGTGGTGATTGGAGGCAGGAGCTTGGAGTACCGGTTGTGGAGGCGTATCCCGAGCTGGAGGTGGGTGCGGGGCTGGCCAGTGATACATGGGCAGAACAGGAGTTTGGTGGAGCACCGTTGGGGGACAAACGCCGTTCGGACCGGTTAGTACATAGCGTAAACATGCTTTCACGCACTCCAGGAGAATTGATCACGGCCAATCTGGACGCTGATCGGGCGGGGATACGGGGATACTACCGTTTTTTGGAGAAAGCGGCCGAGAACGAGATCACGCCGGAGAAGATTTTGCAGCCGCATCGTGATCGCACGATAGAGCGGATGCGTACGCAACGGACGGTGCTGTGCATCCAGGATGGCACGGACATCAGCTACAGTACTCGTCCGGCGTGCGAGGGGTTGGATGTGATAGGGCACAATCAGACCACATCAAAGGCAAAAGGAGTGCATTTGCACGCTACGCTGGCGGTGGGTGAGGACGGTGTGCCGTTGGGGATCTTACGCTGTGCCTATACAACCGACCAAGAGGCTCCTGCTCCTAAGACACAGTTATGGATAGACGGCGTGCGGGACATAGCGGAAGCCGCCTCGCATCTGAGCGGTCGTACCCGTGTGCTGTGTGTCATGGACCGCGAGGCGGATGTGTTTGCGATCCTGGCGCAGCAGCGCAGCGCAGGGCGTGTGGACATATTGGTGCGAGCCAAGGTGAATCGGCTATTGGGTAAAAAGTCTCCCAAGTTGTTTGCGACCATGCGGTCGGGCCGTCCGGCAGGACACATGGAAGTGCCGATTGCGCGTTTGAGCCGCCGCGTGAAGTCAGGTCGAGTCAAGCATAAGGGGCGGTCGGGCCGTCTGGCGCGGATGCAGGTACGTTTCCGCCGCCTATCGCTTCCGGCGCCGGGTAAGTCGCAGGAGGATCCGGTGCAGGTCAGTGCGATTCATGTTCGGGAGGTGCAGCCGCCAGCCGGAGAGCGACCGGTACAGTGGTATCTATTGACGACCCAAGAGGTTACGACGCTGGAGCAAGCTATTGAGGTGGTAAGCTACTACGTGTTGCGGTGGCGTGTGGAAGACATGTTCCGTGTGCTCAAGAGCGGCTGTGCGGTAGAGCGGCTGGGTATGCGGCAGGCCAAGAGTCTGCACAATGCCATTACGATCTGTATGGTGATGGCGTGGCGCCTGCTATTGATGACGCTTCTGGGGCGCGAGGAACCCGAAGCGTCGCCGGAAGGATTGTTTGATGAGATGGAACTGCGCCTGTTGCACGAGCTTGCCCTGCCCTTCCCCCATAAATCATCCAACACGGTTCGATTGTTCGTCAGTTCTGGTCAACTCTCGCTGGCATGGCTGTCGGAATATCTCGGGTATTTCGACCTGACAGGTATGGTGTGTGACTTGAGGTGAATAATGCCGTCCTCTCGTGCGGATACGCGATCTCTTCCTGCGCCGCTTCCACTGCCATCCTACCACTTCATGTATTTGACATTTTGCTACTTGTTTTTTATGTTGTGGCATGCTTCAGCGAAGTCAGGTCTTACGAACGCTCACCGCTCCCTGCAATGGAGAGCGTTTGGACAGGGTTCTTGCCGACGATCGTTGGCGGTTTCGCACGCAGATAGCGCGCGCTGTCTGTGAAGAGTTCGGGTTTGTTGATGCACGGGGCGAACCGCAGGTGAGCAACTGTGCGCAGGCTTTATCGAAGTTGGAGGCCCGGGGGAGGATGGTGTTGCCCAAGCCCGAGAATTGTAATGCGGCTAAGGCGGAACCGCGTAGGCGCGAGGAGCGGGTACCGGATCCGATAGCGTTACCGGACACGGTACACGGTGTCCGGGGGTTGACGATTGAGTTGGTTGAGACGGACGAGCAGCGTATGGTGTGGAACACGTTGCTGCACTTTGAGCATCCGAGGCGTACGACCACATTTGTGGGAGCGCAGGTACGCTATCTGATAGGCAGTGCCCATGGTTACCTGGGAGCGGTGGGATTTTCGGCGGCGGCGTTGTGCCTGGCGCCCAGAGAGCACTGGATGGCGTGGAGTGATGAGCAGCGCAAGGCGCATTTGCACCGTGTGGTGTGTTTGAGTCGTTTTCTGATACGGGGGCAGTGTCAGGATTTGGCCAGCCATGTACTGGGTAAGGTATTGAGACGGTTGGCGGATGATTTTCAGGCACGGTACTGTTACCGTCCCTGGGTTGTCGAAACGTATGTGGATCCCCAAGGGGAAGGAGCGTGTTTTGAGGTGAACAATTTTGTATTGATCGGCCATACCGCAGGCGGAAAGCGGCACAAGGAGGCAAAGGAAGAGGATCCCAAGGGGCTGTATGTATACGAGTTGGACAAAGAATGGCGCGGGACCTTGGGGGAACCGGAGGAGGAGTTGCGTCCGGTGAGGGATCCGCACGAGGGGATTGACAGTGCGCAGTGGGCCGAAACGGAGTTTGGCGGAGCGCCATTGGGAGACAGGCGGTTGTCTGTGCGACTGGTAAAGAGCACGTCCATGTTGGCCGATGTGATAGGCCACAGCATTACCGCGCATACGGATGCGGACCGCGCGGCGGTGAAGGGGCATTACCGGTTATTGGAGAGCAAGAAGGACAAAGCGGTAACGCCGGAGAACATATTGGCGCCGCATCGTGGGCGTACGATAGAGCGCATGCGTAGTCAGGAGACCGTGTTATGCATCCAGGACACGACGAAGTTGCGGTACAGTACGCGGCCGGCGTGTACGGATTTGGAGGTAATAGGGAGTAATCAGACGACGGCGAAGACGCTGGGGTTGCCGTTGCATGCGACGCTGGTGGTGACGGAGGATGGATTGACGTTGGGGGTGTTGCGTGGCAGCTTCAAGGATCCGGAGGAGGGTCCGCATGCTCCGCGGACGCAGCAGTGGATAGACGGGTTCAAGGATATATGCGAGGCGGCGGAGGAGCTGTCCGGCGAGACGCAGGTGATCTGTGTTGCGGACCGGGAGGCGGACAGCTTTGCTATGTTTGCCGAGCAGCGCAGACAGGGTAAGGCGGAGGTATTGATACGAGCGAAGCATGATCGCAAGCTGTTGGATGATCGCAAGCTGTTTGCGGTAATGCGCAGTGGTAAGGCTCCGGGGAATGTGGAGATAGAGATAAATCGGGTGACGGCGCGCAAGAAGCAGGCGCGCAAGCAGGCACGGAAGGGTCGCAGTTACCGGATGGTCAATGCGGAGGTACGCTACGGGAGGTTCTTGTTGCCGGATCCGAAGAACGAGCAGGAGCCGGTGGTGATGTACGGGGTGCATGTGTTGGAGGTGGAGCCTCCGGGGGATGCGCTGCCGGTGGAGTGGATGCTATTGACCAGCATGGAGGTAGGGAGCGTAGCGCTGCCTACCGCCCACATTAGCTAGCTTGACAAGGGGGTGTCAACTGGGTCGGTTAGCACGTTGTTATGTGGTTTTGTGGGGCAACAGCACCAGATCCGGGTAACAGGGTGAGGTACAGATCGGTGGCTGAGCGCAATTCCTTGTGCGGATCGGCACATAGAGCGGTGTCAATGTGCCGCGTTCCTCGGGCGGACATAACAATGCGGTTACCGCGATTCGCTGATCGCCGCAAAATCAATGACATGGCCCCTCGTGCTGATAGCACGAGCCTTAGGCAGAGAAAATCAGGAGGTAAGCACAGACCTATCCTATGGAGGAGGACGCACCACCAGTTGACCTGTTGCGGCCAAATCCTCCTGATGACTTGCCCGGATTTGCAGACTGCTGTATCCGCGCCACAGCACAGTGTGACCTGGTTGACGATTCTTCCGCGGCGCATAACCGCCCATTATAGCCACCAACAGCACCGCCGCTAACAAGTTGGTGGGATCCGAAAGACCATAACGCTTCGAGTATGTGCGGAGCACAGACAGTTCCACATCGGTGAACATCACCCCGGCCTCCATCTCTGGGGAGGTACGACCCAGAAGCGTCATCAGTAGTACGCGCCACGCTGTCACCATGTGGATGGTGATAGCGTTGTGCAATAACGATGCCTTTTGCATGCGCAACTTCTCCACCTTACAACCACTCTTGAGCACGCGAAACGTGTCCTCTACACGCCAGCGCAGCCCGTAGTAGTTAATGATCGCTTCCGCTTCCTCCAGCGATGTCACCGGGCACGAGGTCAAGAGGTACCACTCAATCCGCTTCGCATTCTTGGGAGGAACCGACTCACGAATATGTACCCCCCATAGTTGCACCGGCTCCCGCTGCGGGTCCTTATCGGTAGGAGGTACAGGTGTTTCGGAAGAATCAGGGGCTTCGGTATCCTGCACCACCTCCTGCTTCTTTTTCTTCTTGGTAGGGGGGAGGATTACCTTCCTATAGCGCACCTCCATAAGCGCATTACGGGCCGGCCGACCCTCATTCGTCACACGCCCCGACTTCGCACGACGGCTCACGCGTGTCACCGACAGGTGCATCATGCCTGCCGACGGACCCTTCCGCATCGCCTTGAATAACCGTGCCTTCTTCTTGCCCAGATTCCGGTCGTGTTTGGCTCGTACTATTACATCCGTACGCCGCAGCCCATCCCGCTCCGCAAAAAGCGCAAAGATGTCCGCCTCACGATCCATAACACAGATCACCCGCGTCTTGCGCGGCAGCGTCTCCGCCGCCTCCTCAATATCATGAAGACCCTCTATCCATTGCTGCGTCCCGGCAGCATGCTCCCCCTTAGGCTTCTCATACGCACATCGTAGCACTCCCAGGGGCACTCCGTCACCTCCCAATGCAATGGTCGCATGCAAATGCACCCCCTTGGACTCCGCTGTCGTCTGATTACGTCCTATAACCTCCAACCCCTCGCATTCCGGGCGCGTACTGAAGCTGATGTCCGTACCATCCTGCACGCATAACACCGTGTCCTGCGTACGCATCCGCTCAATCGTACGCTGTCGATGAGGCGCCAATATCCTCTCAGGATTGTTCCCATACCGATCCGCCTTCTCAAGAAAACGATAATACCCCGATACCGCCGCCGCATCACGCTTCGGTGCTGCACTCGGTGGACGACCAATAGACGCTCCCAACATTGCTGCACTCTTTACCAAACGAGCACTGCGCCTCTTATCCCCCAATGGCGCACCACAAAACTCCTGCTCCGCCCACCCGTCACCATCAAGCCCCTCACCCACTTCCAACCGCGGATGCAGCTCCACCTCCGGTACACCCAGCTTCTTGCGCCAGTCTCCATCAATCTCCCTAACGAATATCTTCTTCTGCGTTTGCTTGCATTCATGCGTGAGGGCATGCCGCCCCCTGCCCATGGTCATCCCCAAACGAAGGAAGCCTGCCGCCTTGAAACACGTACCCTCCTGATCCGGGCCCACAAATGTTTCCACCAGAAAGGGCGTATAGCCATATCGCGCACGGAAGTCGTCCGGCAATCGCCGCAGTACCCGTCCCAACAGATGACTGGCCAGATTCTTGCATTGCACCGTGGGACGAATCAGGAAGCGGCTCAGCCCCACCACACGATACAGCTCCCGATCCCGCTGCTCATCACTCCACGCCATCCATGTATCCCGAGGTTTCAGATACAACGCCGCTGCCGAAAACCCGATGGCGCCCAGTATTCCGTGCGCACTCTGAAACACGTATCGCACCTGGGCCCCCACAAGGGTCTTCAAACCGCGGGGATGCTCCTTGGTCATCAGCGTATTCCAGATCGTGGTAGCATCGCGGTCGGAGACCAGCACGACCTCAAGATCTTCGACCTCACCCACCGTATCCGGTACATCCACCGGCGCCTCCACCGGAGCTTCCAACAAACGCGGGGCATGGTGCCAGAAGTAGTTGGCTTATAAAACGAGGGTCGCGAATGTTTAGGAGTATTCGGAGCCTTTTACACGAGCCAATTATTTTCTTCCAAGATGCCTTCAGATGATCTTTCGGAGCTTGATCAGATGCTTCGCGACGCGGGTCAATCCGGTCGGTCGCTGCGATATTTTCTCCTGCGACAATGCACCGAGCTTGCACAACGCCTGACATGCAGTCTGGAGTCGGATGTGCAACAAGAGGAGTCGGCCAGCCCGGGTGTGAATGCGGTTCCATCATCCCCTACGGACGGCAAGACGCAAACAGAGGAGTCGTCCCGTGTTCTGGAGGCGAAGGAGGCCTCGTTACAAGGTGGTGGTGGTCAGGATAATGCCTATTTGCGGGAGGTGCGCAACCAGGCCTTGGAGGTCTTTGAGAGTCGGCACATAGGCGGGGAAGATTACGTGGCTCTGTGGATGGATGCCACATCGGTGTACGGTCGTTCATTGTTGCTTTGCATGGCCGTTACCGCAGAGGGGTATCGGCATATGCTGGGATTTACAGAGTCCACGGTGCAGGATACCGGGGCGGTGCGGCAGCTGCTACAAGGGTTGTGCGAGCGCGGTTTGTGTGTGGATCGGGGCCTGCTTTGCATCACATCTGGACAGGCGGGGCTAACACGAGTTCTTGGTCAGAGCTTGGGCATGCATGTATGCCTGCAGCATTGCCAGATGGCCAAGCGCGAGCGTGTAGTCAGCTATCTTGCCGATGAGGATCAACGCCGTGTAAAGGGCGCCATCTCGCGTGCTTATCAATTACCGGACCGACAGGAGGCCCACAGTTCCCTGATGCGGATCCATGCCGAGTTACAACGGTGCAACCGATCTGCGGCGCAATGGCTGCTGCAGGATCTGGACCGGACACTGACGCTGCATGGTACGGGCTTGTACGAGATGCTGAGTCCGAGTCTTAGGAGCACCCGTTGTTTGATGCATACCTCGCACAGGCTGGTCAAGCAGTTGCGCGGCCTTCGTCACTGGTATCCGCCACAGGAGCGACGGGCGCAGTTGGCGCTGTTGCTGTTGGAGATGGAATCACGCATGCGCAGACTGGAGCATGCGTCGAAGTTATTACCGATGCGGTCGGCATTGTTTGCTGATGAGGTGTCCGAGCAGCAGGCATGAGAGATACGAATACCGAATGGGAGGGGCTTTTACAGCAGCGAGGGTACTTCGACACTCTTCCCCTGGTACACAAAAGCGCTGCCTTCCCGATTTTCTGCCTGGAATCACCCGCAAACGGGCTGTAGAGTACTTTTAGAGCGCGCAGTACGTCTCCGGACGGGTGATTATGCGGATAAGACCGCGGGAGTGGCAACGGGGAGCGCCTCCATTGGGCCAAAAAGGGGCTCGTGCAGGCTGTTTTTGTACAAACAGCTGGCTTTTCGCCGCACAGTGGCCCGTGGAACCTCAATAAACGCTCTCGCAGGCCCGGTTTCCTGCTGCGGCCGGACACACCCGGTGTGCAGATCAGGCTTCAAGTACACAAAAAACGCGGATATCCCCGTTTTTCTGCCCGGAATCGCCCGTAAACGGCCTGCCGAGCGCTTTTCAGAGCGCGCAATACGTCTCTGGACGGGTAATTATGCGGATAAGACCACGGGAGCGGCAACGGAGAGCGCCTCCGTTGGGCCAAAAAGGGGCTCGTGCAGGCTGTTTTTGGTCCAACAGCTGGCTTTTCGCCGCACAGCGGCCCGTGGAACCTCAATAAACGCTCTCGCAGGCCCGGTTTCCTGCTGCGGCCGGACACACCCGGTATGCAGATCAGGCTTCAAGTGCACAACAAACACGGATATCCCCGTTCCGGAATCACCGGTAAACGGCCTGCCGAGCGCCTTTCAGAGCGCGCAATACGTCTCTGGACGGGTAATTATGCGGATAAGACCGGGAGCGGCAACGGAGAGCGCCTCCGTTGGGCCAAAAAGGGGCTCGTGCAGGCTGTTTTTGGTCCAACAGCTAGCTTTTCGCCGCACAGCGGCCCGTAGAACCTCAATAAACGCTCTCGCAGGCCCAGTTTCCTGCTGCGGCCGGACACACCCGGTGTGCAGATCAGGCTTCAAGTACACAAAAAACGCGGATATCCCCGTTTTTCTGCCCGGAATCACCTGTAAACGGCCTGCCGAGCGTCTTTCAGAGTGCGCAATACGTCTCTGGACGGGTAATCATGCGGATAAGACCACGGGAGCGGCAACGGAAAGCACCTCCATTGGGCCAAAAAGGCCTTGTGCAGGCCTGTAAGGATGCCAATTGCTGTGCACAGAGGGATGACCAAGGCCATCAAGGAAGCAGACTGCCCTGTGTTAAAGAGCTGCCGAGCTGGCTAACAGCACTATTGGAACGCGTACGATTGATCCATGCTTGCCAGAACAAGAATGTGGCCGTGCAATACTACTATGAGCACGATATCCGGGCGCACCGTGCCACGGTTGAAAAGATTGGCACGTTTTCGGAGCTAATCACACGCATGGCAGGCTACAATGCCTCCAGATCGTACGCTTTAAGCCGCTATAGCGATGCCAGCGCACGCAGAAGGGCTCAACGAAGCCGTTCGCGTGCAGAAACGCGCCCATATCCGCCACCAAAACGCCGACGACACCATACATCGCGCGTGTAGGTTATTGCGTGCACGGAAAACGGTGCATAAAGTATTCAATATTTGTAACCTGCACGGAATGGCATAACACCGCTGTTTTTGTACAAACAGCCGACTTGTTGCCGCACAGCAGCCCGTGGAGTCGCTATAACCTCTCTCAAAGGCCCGGTTTCCTGCTGCAGCAGGACCCACCCGGTATGCAGATCCGGCTTCAAGTGCACAATAAACGCGAATATCCCAGTTTTTCTGCCCGGAATCACTTGTAAACGGCCTTGCAGAGCACTTTGCAGAGCGTGCAAAACGTCTCCAGACGGGTAACTATGCGGATAATACCGCGGGAGCGGCAACAGGAAGCGCCTCCATTGGGCCAAAAGGGCCTCGCACAAGGCCTGTAAGGATGCCAATTGCTGTGCACAGAGGGATGACCAAGGCCATCAAGGAAGCAGACTGCCCTGCGTTAAAGAGCTGCCGAGCTGGCTAACAGCACTATTGGAACGCGTACGATTGATCCATGCTTGCCAGAACAAGAATGTGGCCGTGCAATACTACTGTGAGCACGATATCCGGGCGCACCGTGCCACGGTTGAAAAGATTGGCACGTTTTCGGAGCTAATCACACGCATGGCAGGCTACAATGACTCCAGATCGTACGCTTTAAGCCGCTATAGCGATGCCAGCGCACGCAAAAGGGCTCAACGAAGCCGTTCGCGTGCAGAAACGCGTCCATATCTGCCACCAAAACGCCGACGACACCATACATCACGCGTGTAGGTTATTGCGTGCACGGAAAACGGTGCATAAAGTATTCAATATTTGTAACCTGCACGGAATGGCATAACACCGCTGTTTTTGTACAAACAGCCGACTTATTGCCGCACAGCAGCCCGTGGAGTCGCTATAACCTCTCTCAAAGGCCCGGTTTCCTGCTGCGGCCGGACACACCCGGTATGCAGATCAGGCTTCAAGTGCACAATAAACACGGATATCCCCGTTCCGGAATCACCGGTAAACGGCCTGCCGAGCGCCTTTCAGAGCGCGCAATACGTCTCTGGACGGGTAATTATGCGGATAAGACCACGGGAGCGGCAACGGAGAGCGCCTCCGTTGGGCCAAAAAGGGGCTCGTGCAGGCTGTTTTTGGTCCAACAGCTGGCTTTTCGCCGCACAGCGGCCCGTAGAACCTCAATAAACGCTCTCGCAGGCCCAGTTTCCTGCTGCGGCCGGACACACCCGGTGTGCAGATCAGGCTTCAAGTACACAAAAAACGCGGATATCCCCGTTTTTCTGCCCGGAATCACCTGCAAACGGCCTGCCGAGCGTCTTTCAGAGTGCGCAATACGTCTCTGGACGGGTAATCATGCGGATAAGACCACGGGAGCGGCAACGGAAAGCACCTCCATTGGGCGAAAAAGGCCTTGTGCAGGCCTGTAAGGATGCCAATTGCTGTGCACAGAGGGATGACCAAGGCCATCAAGGAAGCAGACTGCCCTGTGTTAAAGAGCTGCCGAGCTGGCTAACAGCACTATTGGAACGCGTACGATTGATCCATGCTTGCCAGAACAAGAATGTGGCCGTGCAATACTACTATGAGCACGATATCCGGGCGCACCGTGCCACGGTTGAAAAGATTGGCACGTTTTCGGAGCTAATCACACGCATGGCAGGCTACAATGCCTCCAGATCGTACGCTTTAAGCCGCTATAGCGATGCCAGCGCACGCAAAAGGGCTCAACGAAGCCGTTCGCGTGCAGAAACGCGCCCATATCTGCCACCAAAACGCCGACGACACCATACATCGCGCGTGTAGGTTATTGCGTGCACGGAAAACGGTGCATAAAGTATTCAATATTTGTAACCTGCACGGAATGGCATAACACCGCTGTTTTTGTACAAACAGCCGACTTGTTGCCGCACAGCAGCCCGTGGAGCTGCTATAACCTCTCTCAAAGGCCCGGTTTCCTGCCGCAGGCATCAACAAAGTCATCCTCGTCGTTGGAAATCCTTACTATTGAACCATCTGGGGGCTCTGCATTATGCTACTTGGAGCCCTAATCATCCAACACCCTAACACACCCATCGTTATGCAAGCATGTGAGACAACAACCAAGCCCTCAACCAAGGCCAGGAAGCGAGTGAAGCACTTCCGGGATATAATTGATCAAGATCGGGAGACCAAGATGGCACTCTTGCGATGCAGCGGTAGCATTGAGGAGCTGTTGGCTAAATTGGTCATGGAAGAGGAGGTAGAGTCGCTCTGTGGCAAGCGCTACGCGAGAGACGATGTGCACGACGGACGTTACGAGAGATGGGGGACCAATCCGGGTTCAATCAGGATCATGGGGAAACGCCTGAAGATCCGGGTGCAGCGCGTACGGGATAAGAAAGAGGGCAAGGAGCGTCCTCTGGAGACCTATTGTGAGCTACGCAATGCATCGGTTGAAGAGGAGAACAATCTGACGGAAAACATTCTTCTTGGGATCAGCCAGCGGGATTATCACCGTGTGGTCAGCGCGTTTGCGGACAGTTATGGATTGAGCGCTTCCTCGGTCAGTCGCACTTTCAGGAAGAAGAGTGCGGAGGCCCTCAAGAAGTTCGAAGAACGCGATCTGTCTTCGGAAACCTATGTGACGCTGCTGATAGATGGCAAGTACTTGCAGGAGTGCCAGATCGTGCTGTGTATGGGCATTACGGCAGACGGAAAGAAGGAGATCTTGGGCATGGTGGAGACGACCACGGAGAATGCGGAGGCGATTGCAGGTTTGTTGGAAGGCCTGATCAATCGCGGCCTGTGCTATGACCAGGGCCTGCTGTGCGTTGTGGATGGAGCGAAGGGGCTTTACAAGGCGGTAAAGGATGTTTTCGGCGACTACACGCAGGTGCAGCGTTGTACCTGGCACAAGCGGGAGAATGTGGTGAGCAAGCTCACGAAAAAGGAGGATGCGCCCAAGGTGCGTCGGAAGATGCAGGAGGCGTATCGTGAAGACACGTACGACGACGCAAAAGCGGGGCTTGAGACCCTACGGGATGACTTGGAGGAACAAGGGGAGGAAGCGGCCGCACGTAGCCTGGAAGAGGGCATGGAAGAGACGCTGACACTGCACAGGCTGGGTGTGGCGGATACGGTCGGATGCAGTCTGCTAACCACCAACATCATTGAGAATGTCAACGGCCAGCTGGCTAATCGAACGCGGCGGATCAGACGTTGGGTAAACTCAGATCAACGTCACCGATGGGTAGCAATGGCTATGCTGGAAACCGAACCCCGATTATGTAAGCTTGGCTGCGCAAAACACCTTCCGAAGCTCCAAAAAGCCCTGCTAAAATGTGTGCCGAAACCGTATCTTGGGCCCACTCCTAAGCCGGTCTTGAAAAAATAGACCAACTAAATCTGGCACCATGCCAAACGCGGCCCGGCAATCCGACCAGTCCGCTGCGAAACAGGCAGTACAATCTTGTTCTCTGCCTCCAGCGTACGTAGCGCTTTCAAGCATCCGGCCCACTGCGGCCGCCCGCGAGCATCCATAAAGCGGTATTGCTCGCAAACAATGCGACTGACTGCGGTGCGACTCTTGTCACCGTGTACCTCCAGAATACGCTGCAAGGTCGGTTCTGCGCCGCGAAGCGTGGTAAGTATCTGATGCTGCACCCACATGCCGGTAAACTAACAGACAAATACGCAATAGTCAAGAGGCAATATTAATGGGTAGGCAGGCGTAGCGGATGCACGGCGGGTGTTGGCCATGTATCTCAAGCGGTGGCGGGTGGAAGACTTCTTCCGCGTGCTCAAGAGTGGGTGCAAGGTAGAGCGTTTGGGTCTGCGTACCTCGTTGCGTCTGCAGCGAGCAATAACGATGTATTGTGTGATATCCTGGCGCGTCATGACCTTGGTGCAATTGGGTCGGGAGGTGCCGGAGCTGGACGCGGATGTCTTTTTCACGGAGATGGAGCTGCGATTCTTGGATGGATATGCAGCACGGGTAAAGCTGCCGAAGCCCAGTACTTTGGGAGCTGCTATCCTGATCGTAGCGGTGCTCGGCGGTTATCAGAACCGCACTCGTGATGGACCGGTGGGTTACCAGATCATGTGGCGTGGCCTAGAGAGGTTACACCTAATGACATTGGGATACGAGGTAAGAGACGAACAATTGAGTGCATGTTCGCACGGGAATTCATCTGGGTTCATATAAATGGCATATCAACCTGCCTGATGTGGGCCTATGCCCCAGTGGCTACACCTGCGTGAGCGTGCGGTGAACTTGCATCTTGATTAGGTGACGGGTTCTGTAGAGCTTACCCGTAGACGTGAGAACCCAGACCCCGGACCGTCCGCCTGGTACAGCCCAGACGTACGGCGGAAGAGATGTTTCCGCTGGTAGAGCAGTATAACGAAAGGACCCGGTCCGCAGCGGCGTCTTGCGCAGAGCAGGGCATCTCGTACGGACCGTTGAATTACTGGAGGCAGAAGTATCGCCAGGAGACTGCAGCCGAGGGTTCGTGGATGTAGGCAATGCAGCGCCAAGGGAAGCGGCGCAGGAAGAGATCGCGTATCCGCACGAGAGGATGGCATTATTCACCTCAAGTCACACACCATACCTGTCAGGCCGAAATACCCGAGATATTCCGACAGCCATGCCAGCGATATTTGACCATACCTGACGAACAATCGAACCGTGATGGATGATTTATGGGTACAGGGCAGAGCTTGCCGACGAGTTTGGACTGCCGCCTCCAAAGACACTCGGAGCTGCTATTCGGGTGGTGGCCGTCTTTGGTGGCTATATGGATCGGAAGAAGGACCGGCCTCCAGGCTCCAAGGTCATCTGGCGCGGCTACAGCCGGTTGGAGATAGGGGCCAAGACCTTTGCCGTCCTTGAGAAGCGATACCATATGATACGGAGAGAGGTTCTCATCGTTAAGCGAGAATGACGAGCACGCGAAGCAACAAACGTACCCAAAGCAGGGAGTGATACCTGCCCCCCAGCGTCGTTGCCGCGCCAACGTTTAGTGCGATGGCAACGGGGATTCGGAAGAGAACTGTAAAGACGCCCGAGCTACCGGGCGTTATAGCGCCGACGTATGTCCATCGCATAGGTAAGCGCCTCGCGCATGCCAAATGATGCTACGTTTCCCGCATCCCCGGTGCAAGCATCACTCCGGTCCAAGGGCTCCGCACCTCTTGAAAGAACCAATCACTACACCAAACTTGCAAAAACAGACAAATATTATACAGTGTTTGGTATCTGAACTGGGCACACGGTAGTCCTAGCCCCGTTCGGCGCCTCCTTGGGGGTCGGCATCTTGATTACCACCGCCATCCTGATGTTGGTAATTCCCGCACTTTATTCAATACACTTGAGGATCTTCGCAGCAAATCGCAGACGTACGTCAGGTCCATGACACCAGCCCGCCCAATCTGCATTAAAGCGTGGCTTCCACGATCTCTGGCAGGGAGCGAAAAGCAGGTGACCAGCTAGAAACGCAAGTCTTGGCGATCAATCGGCGGGTGTTCTGGCCAGTCGAGAATGCTGGGCTTCAAGAAAGTGGGTCCTGACCACAGGTTTTTCGGGAAACCAGCTCTGAGTCAATAAACAACCGGAAAGGCCTCCGCAGAGGCCCCGCAGTATGCTGCCCAGAGTAGCTGTAATTCAAGCGTCCGATGATCCCCTTTGTTGACCGGATTGTAAGTATTCCGGCAGCTATTCGCCCAACAACAGGGGGACATACGTGTTGGCATAACCGGCGAAGATTCCCAGCCCGCCTTGAATATTGGAAAAAACGCTCAGCGGCTCAGAGAATAGATCGTCGAACCCCTGGAGATCTAGCGTCCGGTGATACTCAAAGTATTCTTCGCTCAATGTGGACAGCACAACGAGCACCTCATTCCTTCTCGGTTTATCTAAAAAAATGTGTCCGGATACTACACCGCTCCAAACGTACTCTCTTCCGTCAAAATACTCATCCATCACCACGGAATGGGTGCAGCCAAAATTGGCACCATCAGTATCACGGGATCTAATTGCTGCATCCACAAACCCGCAGTACCACCCGACATTGACATCTTGAATACTCTCGACCTGATAGACACTATCAGGTCCATTTGCGTCGGGGTAATAATCAAAAATTGGATTTGGCTGCAGCCGATAAACGCGAATGCCGTAATAATTGGGCCCTAACGTATCTTTGAATCGGAGCTCCATCTTATACTTGCCGTGAATAATTCCTCCGAATTGCTGCGTACTTAATAACTCAACGGAGGAATGAAGCACTGCCGCAGGCGCAGGCGCTTCCGCCACTGCCATAAGCCGTGGGTGGCCTTGGACCTCTATACTAAGCGTGTAGGATGTATTGGCTATCGGATACTCTCCTTGAGTTGATCTGTACCACCCAGAACCATGATATCGGAGCTTATCAACGGTCTTATCCCCTAACAGGATGGAGACAGTGGCGTCATCAACAAACTGCCGTTGGGCGCCTTGGAATTCTCCTACAGAAAGGCTACGATGAACCGTAAGGGACCAGGTACTATCCTGCGAAAAGAATCCCGTTGCCACGTACTGCGGAGCGTACGGAGGCGGCTCAACCTCAACTACGGTCTCGCAAGCCAGGCAGACAACAGGGAGAATAAGCAGGATGCGTCGCATTGACAGGACCATTGATTTGCCCAACCCCATGTCAGTATTCCAGTCTGTACCGAGCAAACGGTATAATTTGGAAGATGCTGATCTGCTTAAATTCCAATCCATGTTCTTCATCGTTGTCGTCAAGAATTCTGGAGGTTCTCAGTAAGAACGGGTTCTTTCTGTTGTAGGAATTGTACAGGCCAAATGACCATGTCTTCCGGGCACGCCGCCCTTCCCTCTGCAACGTCAATGCCAAGTCGAGTCGATGGTAGGGTAGATACCTAGATCCGTTGCGCGGGCCATAGTCCGGAATCGTTTTTGGCCCACTACCCGCGAAAGCTCCTCTCGCCCCCACGGGATCATGGTCAAAGCCGTAGTAGTGCCCAGCCGGCAACCAGGTAGACTGACCCGTGCCATATACCCAGGTACCACTGATATCCACTCGCTCCTTCCACTTCCATGTCATGACCAACGATACGTCATGCAGGCGGTCGAACCTGAACGGGAATGTCTCTCCACCGTTCAACTCCGTGAACTTGCGATCGGTGCTCGTAAGGCTGTAACCCACCCACCCGGTGACACGTCCAGTCTTCTTTTGAATGAATAATTCTCCTCCCTTGGACCAGCCCTCTCCCTGCGTAATAATGTCCTCCCATGGCTGGTTGCCTCCGTATGTGATAGCACCCTCCTTGTATTCCGCAAGTTGCTTCAGCTCTTTATAGTATGCTTCCAGGCTCACCTCTAGCGCGCCATCGTCTAATGTGTGAGCGATGCCGACCGCTACCAAATCAGCTTGTTGAGGTCTGATGCGCTCTGTAGCAGGAAGCCAAACGTCTAGCGGAAGAGAAAGGCCGCTACTCGGTGTCAGGAGATGTACGAATTGCTCCATACGCGCAAATGAGAGCTTCAATGAGGTAGATTCCTTCAAGCGCCACCAAAGGGCAACGCGCGGTTGGACCGAGGCAAATTGCCCACTACCCACAAACAGACTGGAAAAGTTGACTCCGACGTTGACTTTTAGATCAGAGTCCAGTCGAATCTCATCCTCTATGTACGCACTTACCTCAATGCTCTTACGTTGGGAGTTCGGCGTGTAAACGGTGTCGACAGTCTGGACCGTCGGTCCAGACTGCCGCTCCGAGAACCTCCCGGTCTGGAACGCATGATGGGTACCGCCAACTCCAAATCGAACAAAATGGTTTGCTAAAGCGGCAAAATCAAAGTCAACGCGACCGATTACATCGGTGACCCCATTCAGGTATCTGGAGTGGTACTCCGTAGTCTCGGTTCCAGCAGCGAATGGTGTGTTGACTTCCTCAGATTTGGTTCCAAAACGGTACCGCGTAACGCCGACCAATGAGTTTACGAAGAGGCGAGGACCGAGAATACGGTTCCATCGACCGGTAACCGTCATATTGCGCCAGCCAAAGCCTAATTCCGACTTCTGATCCGCAACGCCTTCCAACTCGCTGCTGCGGTTTCTGTACACACGGTCGCGGCCAGTGTAGATGCTGAAATACACGCGGTCCTTGTCGGATACAATGTAGTTCGCCTTGGCACTGGCATCGTAGAAGTAGTAGCCCCCCTTCTGACCCTTCTTGAGGAACGGATATACCAGTAGATCGAAGTATGTTCGGCGTACCGCGACCAAAAAGGAAGCCCGATCCTTCTTGATTGGACCTTCCACGGTCAAGCTGGAGGACAGAATGCCGATGGAAGCTGTTCCCTCGTACTTTTTCAGGTTGCCCTCCTTCATGCTTATGTCAATTATGGAGGACAGTCGCCCCGCATACCGTGCCGGAAATCCACCCTTGATAAGAGTTATGTCCTTAACGGCATCGCCGTTGAAGACACTAAGGAAGCCAAACAAATGGTACGGGTTGTAAACGGGCACACCATCAAGCAATATGAGGTTTTGATCCGGGCCGCCACCCCGTACGTAGAGTCCTGATGTTGCCTCCCTGCCCGTCTGCACACCTGGTAGAAGCTGGAGAGTCTTCAGTACATCCAGCTCTCCGGCCAAAGCGGGTATTTTGCGTATCGTCGCCACCGGGAGTCTGGTAACGCTCATTTGGGTTTCGTCTACAATCGAAGCGCCTGATTCGGCTATGACCTCAATTTCCTCAAGTGTGGTTGTACCGTGTACTAGTCTGATATCAAGCCTGCGGTCACTATCCAGACGCACATGCAGTACCTGTGGCACGTAACTCACGTGAGAGACAATGAGTGTGACGGAGTCCGCGTTGACCGTCAGGCTATAAAACCCATACGGATTGGTCGCCGTACCAATCCGATCCGCAGGGACATATACAGTGGCGCCGACTACACTCTCTCCACTTTCCTCGTCAACGACTGAACCGCTGATTGTGTAGCGGGTGTCGCTTGCGCCGGTTGCTACCGAGGGTGACTGTTGCTCCGCAGGCAGGCAACTAGAGGTGCATCCTGTAGCGGCATCATTGAAGGCTGTAGCCAAGACCTGGCTTACCAATAGCGCACCAACAGCCACAATCAACCACCTAAGCACGCGCATACTGAAACTGAAAGAATAGCCCGGTCCCCAAGTTAGATATCTAAGCATTAACAATTCGATAATGGTAATGAGGCAAGGAGGTCTTGGGCCCACTACATGGCCCAAGACCTCCTTCAACCTTTAGTCGAGCTTTTTCTCATTGGGAAGGCCGTAAACACCTGTCAACGTTGCCGTGTGCGCGCTTCTGGTACCCTGGCCCCGGCAACGGTCTATGCCTACACCAGCAGAAAGGGTTCCACTCGAGAAACTGGACCGGTAATGATTCTCGTTACGACAACTCCACTTCCTGCGTCTGTTTGTAATCACTGTCACCTCTGTCGACGGTGACATACCATAAGGAATGTCAAATGAGCCTACACGGTCCAGTGTAGCAACATTATTGATGGTTCTGTATTTGTAAAACACCGTGTATGCTTCGCCCCTAGAGGTATTTGTCCAAGTTCGGTAAGAGGTATTCCACATAACAATTGCTCCCGGAGCATTAGGTGTAAATCCCAAATCCTCAGGATCAACCTTGACCTAACTTCGCCATTTCGTAGTGCTACTAACCTACGGAATTCTCCCGTGGCCATATTTGGACCGTTTTTTTCAGGAGCAATGGATGGTGAGATTTACCGGATCGGTTGAAGTTGGTTTAGGGTGGTTTGAATCCCTGACTACCTGGTGTTTTGCCGCCTGTTTCGCTGCGATCTACCTCGGATCGTTTCCATCGGACGTAGCTCTGGTGGCTCCATCTGGAGTACGCTATCTCAACCGTTGTGAAGGGACCATACGTCACGAGTCTGGAGGTTTCTGGCTCACCGGTGCACTCACTTCCTCCACATGCTCGGTCACGGTGCGGGTCGCATCTGGATCATACACGTATCCCAGTACCGCAAAGAACTGTACCATACTCGGAGGCAGATCCTGATCCACCTCCGTGATCAGGTACCGATATTGGTTCTTAACCATCTTGGTCGTAATCCGACGAATCCTGTTCAACTTGTCTCGGGTCGTCGCCCAACTATCATGAATCCCGTGTTCCTTGAGTCTGGTGCGAACCAGATGGGCAGCATGATAAGCCAGTACCGTGATGAACAGATGCCCTTCAATGCGGTCATCTCTGCTGTGGTAGATGGGCCGTAGACCGAGGTCCGATTTCATGACTCTGAATGTGCGCTCAATCTCTGTAAGTCGCCAGTAGGTTCGTGCAACCTTTTCCACCGACCATCCGGTATGACTGGTCCGAAGCACATACCCTCCGCTGGCCTGGGTGCGACGCGCATGCGAAGCACGCCGGGTCACCGTAACGGATGCTGCATGCTTGGTGCCCTCCTTTTTGCTGACCTCTACCTCATACAGGTGTGAGACCTTCTTGTACTTTTCCTTCAGACGACCAACCTTTATCGTGACCTTTTCATAGTTCTTCAAGTACCCGGGTTTCGAGAGTCCCTCATGTAGTGTAGTGAGCGCCTTCACAAACTTCTTGCATTGGGTTTCAAGGATCTGATCCTCCTTCGCCTGCTTGGCCTCACTGTGCACAAACACGCGCAGTTCCGCATTATCTTCAACGTCTTTTTCGTCTTCAACATCTTTTTCCTTTTTGGTGATCTTCCAGGCTTTGATCTTGACTCCCCCTGCGGTCGTAAACTGTTGATCCGGCTTGTTTTCGGGGACTGGAGGGGCTTTGGAACGCTCCACGGTGATCCAGTTCAGTCCCTGTTCTTTCAGGTACTGCAGATTCTGCTCCGTCGCAATGCCGGAGTCCATAATCACTGTGGGCGTAGCGCCGTTTAGTTTCTCAATTGCCTCTTTGAGCGTTGCCGGTTCCCCTGCATTGCCCGGCAGGATCTGCACATTGCGGGGGAACCCCGAACCATCCAGGGTGAGCGCCAGCGTAACCAACGGACAATCACTGCGCTTTTCCTTGCTGCGCCCATGCGACAACAACTTCCCTTTCTTCTTGCCGTGGTAATAGGTATTGGTTAAATCATAAAAGACGATCGTTTCTTCAAACTGCAATACCGCTTTGGTAATGCCAAAGAGTTTCTCCATGATCTCATCCATATGCTTGTGGATCAGATCGGTGCAACGATAGAGGGTGTTGAAACTCGGGGGTTCCAAATCCAGAAGCTGCAGAACACTGGAGGTTTTACACAGCCATTTATGCGTTTCTCGTTCACTGCCCGGGTGGAGCATACGTCCGACGATCAGCGCACAGCAGAGCTTGACGTGTTTCTCGCAGAAGTTGAGCGAACGTAGCAGTACAGCCAGTCCGAGCTGTTCCAATGTCTGAAGGATCAGTCGTTCTCCGCCGACGGTCCGGGAATCGGGATGGGTTGTTTTCTCTGGATCAATGAGGTGTTGCTGATGGGATGTGCGATGGATGTCGTAGCCCTTGCTTTCGAGATGTGCAACGATGTCGTCGACCGCATTGAGAAAGGCTTCATCATTCTGGAAAGGGAGGCTGGCTTTCCCTTTGAGTCGGGCAGTAACGCAATGGGTCAGTTCCCCCCACAGACTGCGGGGGATGTTGAAGTTCGGGCCGAGATTAAGGAGGGTGCGGTGTTTGGAGGTACCGTCTTTGCGATAGGATTCGATGAGGGCAAAGCTGTTGCATTTTTTACCGTCTTTACGTTTGTAGGGTCGGTTTCGGATAAACATGATCGGAGTGTGGAATTGGTACGGGGTAAGGTACCGGGGTGTTGGGGGGAGGTTCCCATCCACACCTCTATAGCACTACATTGCCTTTTCCAAAAAAGTCGGCTAAAAAAGGTCGAAAAACGCCGAATTTAGCCGAAATAGCCCTATTAGGAGGGAGAAACGAGTGAATTGGAGACGGAACTCAGCGTTTTCCCCTGACCGGATGGCGAAGTTAGGTTGATACCAATATACCTGAAGTCGTGAACACACATATACGTGTTACTTATGCTCCGACTTGGGATTGAAACAAATTCAAAATCATCTGGACTGCCACAACCATCCGACGTTGCGGACTTGCCGTCCGCTTTATTCGGACCCCAGACTTCAGTGACTCGAGTAACTTGGTGGGCTTTCATCGCTGCCGTAAGGAGTTCAGCCATGGCATCTGCGGGGTCGACATCCAGTAGCGGAAACACCTGGCTTGGTCCACCGTCCACATGACGTTTCGCGTAAGAATCACCCTGGAGGAAGTACAGCGTGTCAGCTATTATAAGCTTCCCTTCGTGGTTGACAAGCGCCAATTCGGCTGCCGGGAGGCTGCGCTCAAACAATAGGTAGCGTTCGAGGGACCGCTGAATTATTATCGGAGTGCCGTGTAAACGGGCCTCCTCAGATACAATACCTACCGTGGTGACGTAGTCCTCAAATGATCGAAATCGTTTGATCGGAAACAAGCTGTCGACAAATTCAACGCTCACCTCCTTGTCCGCTGCATTCGATTCGCTTATTAATTCAAGCTCGGTCAGCATCTCCCAGTCTACATCGACATACTCGAAATCAGGACCGGACTCGGGTAGGACAATTGGATCAGAATCGCACCCCGAAACGAATACCAAGAAGCTGACACATAGTGGAAGTACTTCAAAGAACCGGCGATTGACTAGCAGCATGACATTCTCCTAAAAGTGAGTATTGCTTCGTTGCGATTCCAATTCTCCTGCGGAAGCATGTCCCGCTAAAATTGGCGGCACACTCCCCGTATCAGGTGTTAGTAGGATGGGTCATGGAGGGGCTCTAGGCCTCCGCTGGCCGTCTATCCGGGCCGTGCTGGTTTGAAAATCCTCGGATGAACAAGTATCACTTACATAGGCATAAGTCCAATTTGCGACTAAAACAATAGTTGTCCACTGTTACCGTGGATGGGACCCGAGAATAGTCTCAACGCAAGTGCATTAGGAGTACGGTCTCTTTGGCACGATACTTCTGGTTCGAGGTGTGGCCAAGGCGTCCCACTACCCTCGGGCTCTGCATTCGAGTATACCCACGGAACCGAGACAAGGCTGGTCTTGCGGTTAAGGGCAAATTTCCTAGACTCAACAGCAGGCCAACTTGTTCGGCCTGAACGAACATCCCTACATTTAGAGGCGATGACGCCTGTTACGCCATGCTTACAGGCCCGAACATATACCGGGGCAGTTGGACCCGATACCTTGATCAAAAGGCAGAGCTTAGGCAGAGCTTGTAGACTGGCATATCACTTATTCGACCCCCCGAAGTCCTAACCAATGCCACTACTCATTGGGCACGGTAATGAATCTGCGGTACAAGTGTCAAGCGGCTACCAGAAAAGTGTATTTTGAATGTGACCTTAGAGGAATATGCCGATCACATCCGATTCCAGTCAGATATCTTCGCGCTATCTCTGATCTCGCGGACTGAGAACCGTGATCTAGGCAAGGAATGGAAGCGCCCATGGCCTCTCGCTTCGCCGTACATCCCGTCGTGCAATATCGAGCGCGCAAGGCGGCTGGTCATACTCGTAAAGCAATATCAGCCCAGCCTTAATGCCGTCCCCGGTATGGCTCCAACAGTCCTCGGTAGAACAAGGAAGGCTCTTGAATCCACACTCGCCGCTATCCTTCCGCGCGGCATTGTACCGTCCCTAAACACGAATACCGGATATTTCTTTGAGCCTTTCCCGCACTCGCATCACATGCCGCCATAAATCGGTTCCTAACCTCGAAAGCCAATTGAGCCTATTCCTTCTCTTTCTTGTAATTTGTGCGGAATCCAAAACCAACCGACGCACTTCCTTGGGCCCCGCCAAGCATTCAGTAGTGCTTTAGCCTAACTTCGCCATCCGGTCAGGGGAAAACGCTGAGTTCCGTCTCCAATTCTCTCGTTTTTCCCTCCTAATAGCGCTATTTCGGCTAAATTCGGCGTTTTTCGACCTTTTTTAGCCGACTTTTTTGGAAAAGGCAATGTGGTGCTATAGAGGTGTGGACGGGAACCTCCCCCCAACCACCCCGGTACCTTACCCCGTACCTATTCCACACTCCGATCATGTTTATCCGAAACCGACCCTACAAACGTAAAGACGGTAAGAAATGCAACAGCTTTGCCCTCATCGAATCCTATCGCAAAGACGGTACCTCCAAACACCGCACCCTCCTTAATCTCGGCCCGAACTTCAACATCCCCCGCAGTCTGTGGGGGGAGCTGACCCACTGTGTTACTGCCCGACTCAAAGGGAAGGCCAGCCTCCCTTTCCAGAATGATGAAGCCTTTCTCAAAGCGGTCGACGACATCGTTGCACATCTCGAAAGCAAGGGCTACGACATCCATCGCACATCCCATCAGCAACACCTCATTGATCCAGAGAAAACAACCCATCCCGATTCCCGGACCGTAGGCGGAGAACGACTGATCCTTCAGACTTTGGAACAGCTCGGACTGGCTGTACTGCTACGTTCGCTCAACTTCTGCGAGAAACACGTCAAGCTCTGCTGTGCGCTGATCGTCGGACGTATGCTCCACCCGGGCAGTGAACGAGAAACGCATAAATGGCTGTGTAAAACCTCCAGTGTTCTGCAGCTTCTGGATTTGGAACCCCCGAGTTTCAACACCCTCTATCGTTGCACGGATCTGATCCATAAGCATATGGATCAGATCATGGAGAAACTCTTTGGCATTACCAAAGCGGTATTGCAGTTTGAAGAAACGATCGTCTTTTTATGATTTAACCAATACCTATTACCACGGCAAGAAGAAAGGGAAGTTGTTGTCGCATGGGCGCAGCAAGGAGAAGCGCAGTGATTGTCCATTGGTTACGCTGGCGCTCACTCTGGATGGTTCGGGGTTCCCCCGCAATGTGCAGATCCTGCCGGGCAATGCAGGGGAACCGGCAACGCTCAAAGAGGCGATTGAGAAACTAAACGGCGCTACGCCCACCGTGATTATGGACTCCGGCATTGCGACGGAGCAGAATCTGCAGTACCTGAAAGAACAGGGACTGAACTGGATCACCGTGGAGCGTTCCAAAGCCCCTCCAGTCCCCGAAAACAAGCCGGATCAACAGTTTACGACCGCAGGGGGAGTCAAGATCAAAGCCTGGAAGATCACCAAAGATGTTGAAGATGTTGAAGACGAAAAAGACGTTGAAGATAATGCGGAACTGCGCGTGTTTGTGCACAGTGAGGCTAAGCAGGCGAAGGAGGATCAGATCCTTGAAACCCAATGCAAGAAGTTTGTGAAGGCGCTCACTACACTACATGAGGGACTCTCGAAACCCGGGTACTTGAAGAACTATGAAAAGGTCACGATAAAGGTTGGTCGTCTGAAGGAAAAGTACAAGAAGGTCTCACACCTGTATGAGGTAGAGGTCAGCAAAAAGGAGGGCACCAAGCATGCAGCATCCGTTACGGTGACCCGGCGTGCTTCGCATGCGCGTCGCACCCAGGCCAGCGGAGGGTATGTGCTTCGGACCAGTCATACCGGATGGTCGGTGGAAACGGTTGCACGAACCTACTGGCGACTTACAGAGATTGAGCGCACATTCAGAGTCATGAAATCGGACCTCGGTCTACGGCCCATCTACCACAGCAGAGATGACCGCATTGAAGGGCATCTGTTCATCACGGTACTGGCTTATCATGCTGCCCATCTGGTTCGCACCAGACTCAAGGAACACGGGATTCATGATAGTTGGGCGACGATCCGAGACAGGTTGAACAGGATTCGTCGGATTACGACCAAGATGGTTAAGAACCAATATCGGTACCTGATCACGGAGGTGGATCAGGATCTGCCTCCGAGTATGGTACAGTTCTTTGCGGTACTGGCCTAACTTCGCCATCCAGTCAGGGGAAAACGCTGAGTTCCGTCTCCAATTCTCCCGTTTTTCCCTCCTAATAGGGCTATTTCGGCTAAATTCGGCGTTTTTCGACCTTTTTTAGCCGACTTTTTCGGAAAAGGTAATGTAGTGCCATAGAGGTGTGAACGGGAACCTCCCCCCAACCACCCCGGTACCTTACCCTGTACCTATTCCACACCCCGATCATGTTTATCCGAAACCGACCCTACAAACGTAAAGACGGTAAGAAATGCAACAGCTTTGCCCTCATCGAATCCTATCGCAAAGACGGTACCTCCAAACACCGTACCCTCCTTAATCTCGGCCCGAACTTCAACATCCCCCGCAGTCTGTGGGGGGAACTGACCCATTGCGTTACTGCCCGACTCAAAGGGAAAGCTATCCTCCCTTTCCAGAATGATGAAGCCTTTCTCAATGCGGTAGACGACATCGTTGCACATCTCGAAAGCAAGGGCTACGACATCCATCGCACATCCCATCAGCAACACCTCATTGATCCAGAGAAAACAACCCATCCCGATTCCCGGACCGTCGGCGGAGAACGACTGATCCTTCAGACATTGGAACAGCTCGGACTGGCTGTACTGCTACGTTCGCTCAACTTCTGCGAGAAACACGTCAAGCTCTGCTGTGCGCTGATCGTCGGACGTATGCTCCACCCGGGCAGTGAACGAGAAACGCATAAATGGCTGTGTAAAACCTCCAGTGTTCTGCAGCTTCTGGATTTGGAACCCCCGAGTCTCAACACCCTCTATCGTTGCACGGATCTGATCCATAAGCATATGGATCAGATCCTGGAGAAACTCTTTGGCATTACCAAAGCGGTATTGCAGTTTGAAGAAACGATCGTCTTTTATGATTTAACCAATACCTATTACCACGGCAAGAAGAAAGGGAAGTTGTTGTCGCATGGGCGCAGCAAGCAGAAGCGCAGTGATTGTCCATTGGTTACGCTGGCGCTCACCCTGGATGGTTCGGGGTTCCCCCGCAATGTGCAGATCCTGCCGGGCAATGCAGGGGAACCGGCAACGCTCAAAGAGGCGCTTGAGAAACTAAACGGCGCTACGCCCACAGTGATTATGGACTCCGGCATTGCGACGGAGCAGAATCTGCAGTACCTGAAAGAACAGGGACTGAACTGGATCACCGTGGAGCGTTCCAAAGCCCCTCCAGTCCCCGAAAACAAGCCGGATCAACAGTTTACGACCGCCGGGGGAGTCAAGATCAAAGCCTGGAAGATCACCAAAAAGGAAAAAGATGTTGAAGATGTTGAAGACGAAAAAGACGTTGAAGATAATGCGGAACTACGCGTGTTTGTGCACAGTGAGGCTAAGCAGGCGAAGGAGGATCAGATCCTTGAAACCCAATGCAAGAAGTTTGTGAAGGCGCTCACTACACTACATGAGGGACTCTCGAAACCCGGGTACTTGAAGAACTATGAAAAGGTCACGATAAAGGTTGGTCGTCTGAAGGAAAAGTACAAGAAGGTCTCACACCTGTATGAGGTAGAGGTCAGCAAAAAGGAGGGCACCAAGCATGCAGAATCCGTTACGGTAGCCCGGCGTGCTTCGCATGCGCGTCGCACCCAGGCCAGCGGAGGGTATGTGCTTCGGACCAGTCATACCGGATGGTCGGTGGAAAAGGTTGCACGAACCTACTGGCGACTTACAGAGATTGAGCGCACATTCAGAGTCATGAAATCGGACCTCGGTCTACGGCCCATCTACCACAGCAGAGATGACCGCATTGAAGGGCATCTGTTCATCACGGTACTGGCTTATCATGCTGCCCATCTGGTTCGCACCAGACTCAAGGAACACGGGATTCATGATAGTTGGGCGACGATCCGAGACAAGTTGAACAGGATTCGTCGGATTACGACCAAGATGGTTAAGAACCAATATCGGTACCTGATCACGGAGGTGGATCAGGATCTGCCTCCGAGTATGGTACAGTTCTTTGCGGTACTGGGATACGTGTATGATCCGGATGCGACCCGCACCGTGACCGAGCATGTGGAGGAAGCGAGTGCACCGGTGAGCCAGAAGCCTCCAGACTCATGACGTATGGTCCCTTCACAACGGTTGAGATAGCGTACTCCAGATGGAGCCACCAGAGCTACGTCCGATGGAAACGATCCGAGATAGATCGCAGCGAAACAGGCGGCAAAACACCAGGTAATCAGGGATTCAAACCACCCTAAACCAACTTCAACCGATCCGGTAAATCTCACCATCCATTGCTCCTGAAAAAAACGGTCCAAATATGGCCACGGGAGAATTCCGTAGGTTAGTAGCACTACGAAATGGCGAAGTTAGGCTGGGATACGTGTATGATCCCGATGCGACCCGCACCGTGACCGAGCATGTGGAGGAAGCGAGTGCACCGGTGAGCCAGAAGCCTCCAGACTCATGACGCATGGTCCCTTCACAACGGTTGAGGTAGCGTACTCCAGATGGAGCCACCAGAGCTACGTCCGATGGAAACGATCCGAGATAGATCGCAGCGAAACAGGCGGCAAAACACTAGGTAATCAGGGATTCAACCCACCCTAAACCAACTTCAACCGATCCGGTAAATCTCACCATCCATTGCTCCTGAAAAAAACGGTCCAAATATGGCCACGGGAGAATTCCGTAGGTTAGTAGCACTACGAAATGGCGAAGTTATGTCAAGCCATCCGTACTCATGCGCACTCCGGGCATCGGCCGGCTACCACTACTTGCTCGTGGACGAAGAACGGAGACGAACGGGCCGCGCGATACTGCGCCTGCAAGGCTTCCCCGACAGCTACGAGATTGACAGTCCGATAACGACCGTCAGACGGCTTACTGGCAACGCCGTACCCATTCCGGTGGTCAGGGCCGTTATGCGCCAGCTTTTCCATGTCTGTGCTTGATGGCCCGTGTCTCATGGGTTCGTCCGGTGCGCTTCGTGGCCTGTACCGGGGTCCGCCCGGTACTTCCGCATTGTCAAGAGCGTCCCAATATAGGCTAAGGAATCGGTCCTGAAATGGATCGCCTGTCGTGAAAACCGGATGGCAATGTATGCAGCCTCCTACATGCTATAGGCAGATGTCCGCCACGAAATCATTGCGGTATTCTGCCCCAATGGTTTAGTGCTATTCTATAGCCTATAACGCCATGCGCATAGATAAATCCCCGAAGCCCGATGACATAATTCAGGAAACGAAACGCCCCGGCCGCCCCATAACAAACGACATTCTCAATATCCAACAATCCATCCCTACCATACCAGAAGAACTGGCGAAAGCCATCCTGTCCGCACCACCAATGCGCAAACAGTAACGCGCGGGCAGTCAGCTATATAATTCCCCAAATTTGCGCTGACATGAAATATTGCAGGGCAATGGGATGGCATGACGGGGGGTAGAGCCAACTCAGATTCGAAATAAATCCCTGCGAGCAACGAAACCAACTACTGGTACCATTCTTGTGGTTTTGACATCATCAAGGTAAGGTTCCCCGGCGGCGTGCCATTCCTTGTTGGCTGAAAATCCGGTCGGTGCCGGCTGGAACGGCTATAATGTACAGATTCTGCGCTCATCCTGACACCCCTGATTGTAGTTCTGATCAAAGAATTATGGACTTTTGCAGCGGTTATCAAGCCCGCAGATATCTGCCGCGTGATTTACGGTGTCGTTGCCGTGTTGCAGGCAGATTCAGGCGCGTTTCTCCTTACTGAACAGCCTATATGAGCCCTTTTTGCACGCGCTGACACCGCGGTAGCGGATTCAAGCACACCATCTGCAGGTATGCTAACCTTCCACGCGGGTGTAACGACCTAAACGCGCCAATCCTATCATCCAATACCGCACGCATCGTACCACGATCAAACTTCTGTTCCGGCAGTAGGCAGTCTTATTGGCAGGACTGATCACGGTACGCGTGATTTACGGCGTCGTTGGCGCGTTTTCGGCGGTCTTGGGTGCTATTCAGTCCGGTGAACGCCTGAGAACAGCCCTTTTGGGGTATCCGTACGGTAAAGTACATGGTAAAGCGGGCTTAGCATTGGTCTGCGTAGTCCGCTTGTAGAGCTTAGTGCAAGGTGATTATACGCCGGGTTTGGTGTGCCGATATGGGAATTTCGGAGTGGTGTGCAGCTTATCGTCTTGGCGCCTGAATGCAGGCAGCAATCAGCGTCTTTTGGGACAAAAAACATGGGTTTTGGGGAGAAGAACCGGAACATTGTGGAGAACGCAGATGTACATGAACTATGCGGTCCAAGGCATCTTTCTCCCCCTCTTCTCCTGCCGGTGAAGTCCTTTTTCAGAGGCTAAGAAACCAAGAGGCTGAGAACAAGGATCTGCGAAAACAGGTCCGTCGCTTGGAGAAAAAAGCCGATCGTCTATCCAAGAACATCGCGGATATGGCTGCGAAGATTAGCCATCTGGAAGACAGGTTGGAACAAGCACATCGCCTACTCTCTGGCAAAAAGAGTGAGCGTTACACGCCGGCGGACAATGCGCAGCAAGGCCGGTTGTCTGGAGAGGAACCAGAAGCTGTTGAGCCCGAGGAGGAGGAGGACGAGTATGTCCCGGTAAAGCGCAAGCGGCGTGGGAAGAACAAGCCGGTGCGTGGGCCGATTCCGGACCATCTGCCCAGAGAGGTGATCCGCCTTGAGCCGGAGGGCAGCACCGCGGGTATGAAGTACATCGGCGAGGAAGTAACGGAGTACCTGGAATATGTGCCGGGCTTCACGAGGGTAGTACGGATTGTGCGGCCGAAGTACGTTGTCTGCAAGGAGCCTCGCAAGGGGGTGGTCATAGCGCCGTTGCCGAAGCGTGTCATACCGAAGGGGAAGGCGGGTCCGGGGTTGTTGGCGTATTTGGCGGTAGCCAAATATGTCGATCATATGCCGCTATACCGGCTGCGGAAGAAGTTTCAGCGCCATGGCGTGAAGCTATCGGCTGCTACAATGGGGGATTGGATTGCGAAGGTAGCGACGTATCTGGGTCCGTTAGGAGATGCGTTGCGTAAGGAGGTGCTTCGTAGCGGGTATCTGCAGGTGGATGAGACAACGTTCCCGGTGCAAAAGCCGAAGAAGAAAGGGAAGGAGAAGAAAGGGAAGGAGAAGGAAGGGAAGAAAAACGAAGGAAAGACGCATCGCGGCTATCTTTGGGTATACCTGGCACCGCGGGCGAAGGTGGTGATGATGGATTACAGCCCGAGCCGTGCGCGCGCTGGACCCTGGGAATTCTTGCGCGGATATAGAGGGGCGATGCAAACCGACGGGTATGTGGTGTACGATGCGTTTGGTACGCGGGGCGGGATAACGCTGTTTGGATGTATGGCGCATGCGCGTCGCAAGTTTTATGACTGCAGGAAAAAGGAGCCCAAGAAGGTGCGCCATGTAATGGAGGAAATCCGGCAGTTGTATGCGATAGAGCGTGGGTTGCGTAAGGAGGGAGCTGGTCCGGCTCGGCGTGTAGAGGTACGACAGGAGGAGGCACGGCCGGTACTGGAGAAGTTGAAGCCATGGCTTGAGGAGAGTAGTGAGCACCGGCCGAGTGCGGGATGGGATGAAGCCGTGGGGTACATGCTCAACAGGTGGGAGAAGCTGGCTTGTTACTTGGAAGACGGTAAGGTTGAGATTGATAACAATCTGGTCGAGAACCAGATGCGAGCGATTGCGCTTGGTCGAAAAAACCATCTGTTTGCGGGATCGCATGCGGCAGCGCAGCGGTCCGCAGTACTGTACGCTCTTTTTGCCACATGCAAGTTGCAATCGATAAACCCGATTGAATGGCTTACCGACGTACTACGCCGTCTTCCGACACATCCTGCCGACCGCATGGCTGAACTCTTGCCCCATCATTGGAAAGCTAGTCGGGACTTGCAGCAAGCTACCGTCAAGAAAGCGGCATAGGAGCCCCTAAACAGGCGCGCCCGGGTCATCCGATAGATCCGTGTACGGGTCTGCGAATACGCTGTTAGGTACTTAACTCCTGCACACCCAACCGACGCTAGCCTATAATCCTTCGAACCGCGCTCTAACTTACTCTAATTGAGAGAGTAAATACCCTCGGTTATAATGTGCTTCACCGGACGGATACCTTTTGGGCGCTCCGATACGGCTTTGGCTGGGGCATGCGTGTCCTCCGCTCATGGCGAGTGACGCGGTACATCGTCTACAGAGGCCTTACACCGCGCCTCTATAGCGCTATTACCCCCTAATTGGCGGCCGAACCTGTCACATAGCACGATCCAGCACCCATTATCGCACGCACCGTGGCATTGCACGACCGTATCCATCTTTCAGCATATACTATCGCTGCGTTGCTGTACGCGTTTCTACAGTAGAGCTGCTTACAGCTTCGGTGGTTTGTCCAGGATAATATTGTCCTGCTTAACGACTCCACCTCACTAATTGACCTGCACGCATGATTTACGGCCTCGTTGGCGTGTTGCAGGCAGATTCAGGCACGTTTTTCCTTACTGAACAGCCTATATGAGCCCTTTTGCACGCATGCACACCGTGGTAGCGGCTTCAAACGTGCCATCTGCAGGCATAGTGGACAGCCACGCGTGTATGTAGCAACGTAAACCCGTCAATCCTACCAACCACGCTACGATGCACCCTCCAATTCCGCACGCATCGTACCACGACCGAACTCATGTTCCGGCAAGCACTTATGGATCGTACGCGCTGCAATAATGCTGATGATAATTACGACACCTTCCTGGCACAGGGTAGTCTTTTCACATTCGCCTTGGCTCCCTTGATGACTACCCCTCCGCGCACAGCCGTAGGCTCCTTATTGGCCGGATAGATCACCGTACGCGTGATCTACCGCCTCGTTGGCGTGTTTTCGGCACATTTGAACCCCATTTAGCCCGCTTACCGTCTGATGAGAGCCCTTCTGGGCCCTCCGATACGGCTTTGGCGGGGACATGCGTGCCCTCCAGATACATCTCCCCCTACTCCGCTTATCGCGGAGTGACACGTTACATCGTCTACGGAGGCCTTACACTACGCCTCTATAGCGCTGTTACCCCTAAGTGACAGCCGAACCCGTCACACAGCACGATCCTGCCCCCATTATCGCACGCATCGTGGTACGGTACACGCTTCTACAGTAGAACTGCTTGTAGTTCCGGCAGGTGGTCTGCACAGGGTAGGATCTTCATGCTCCATGTCTCCGACTCCCTATTGGCCATGGCTGCCCATCGTTGACGTTGACTCGAATTCATCCAACGCGCGACATTCCGGCATCGTTGAGCAATCAAACTGTTCAGGTTCTCCATGATGTTATTGGTCTGCAAACTGCGTCCCAGTTCCTCCGCCACCCCCAGCCTATGGAGCGTCAAAGTCTCTTCCAACCCCTCAGACAAGCTGTTCGCTGCCTTGGGATGGGACTCCTTCAACCCCTTTTTTATGCTCAGAAGCGCATCCTTTGCCTTGTCGTAATTCGGCTCGTCGTACGCCTGCTGCAACTCCCCCCGAACCCGCACCTTTTCGGCCTCTTTCTCAATGTAACTCACCACATTCTCTCGCTTATGCCAAGTACACCGCTGTACCTGTGCCTTATCACCAAATACCGCTTTCACCGCCTTCTGGAGCCCTTTGGAACCATCTAAGATGACCAAAAGCCCCTTATCATACCGCAGACCGCGATCAATCAAATCCTGCAGCAGCCCTTGTACCGCCTCGGCGTTCTCTGTCGCCGTCTCCACCATCCCTACTACTATCTTCTCGCCCGTCTCCGTAATCCCTACACAAATCAATACCTGCACCCCCTGAAAGTACTTGCCGTCCAGCAGCAACGCTACAAACGTGTTCTCCGCCAGATTACGCTCCTCCTGCTCCTTCAATACCTGTGCACTGTAACTCTTGTACTTGCGACTGATTGAGGAAGCGCTCAATCCAAAACTGCCAACAAACTCCGTTGCCACCTTCTTGTAGTTCCGCTGGCTAATACCATACACAATTTTCCGGGCGATACGCTCCACCATATTCGGATTCGGCTTGTGCAACAATTTGTAGGTCTCCAGAGGACGCGCTTTACCCTTCACCCGGTCCTGTACACGCGGCACACTCACCTTTACCCGCTCATCTCCAATCATGATAGAGCCCGGTCTGCTCCCCCACCGCTCGTACCGCCCCTTGTGCTGCTTATTGTTGTCGCGCTTTCTGCGCACACCGCAGAGAGACTTTACCTCGGCTTCCATGACCGCAAGAAAAAACGCCAGTTGCATCGTGCCAAGATGCTCTACTAACAGCTTCAGGGAATCGATCCCCGTGTCTAGTATCTTCTGGAGACCCTCCGGTAGTGTGCCGGGGTTTTCTATCTGCATGACATCTTTGGACATAGGTCAGTTATCGTTTGTCTGATTGATGGAAGGAAACAATGCTGATCGCATCGCTGGAAGATACGCAGCGCGGGGCAATCTTCGCATGTGTGACTCTATCTCAAGAAGCAACAACGCCAGACAAGCACGGCGCTTGTCTGGCGGCATCCATAAGCGAACATCGCGTAGTCGCCGCACCAGCTTCTTGGAGACATGGGCCACACAACGAGTACTTCGAAGGCTCGGACTCAACTGTTCGTACAATCCTGTCCGGTGCAGTGTCAGCGTCCTATCCAGACCCCGCAAGAGCCACCGGGCCGCAGACCGGTTACACACCAAAAGGTCCGTATGGATCTGCATCAACGCTGCATGCGCCACCTTCGGATCCGGCACGGCGAAAGCACGCGTGATCGCCCCCCGAATGCGCCGCCCGTCCTGCTCGGACAGATAACTCACTACACGCGTGCGCTTGTGCATCTGGCAGTGTTGCTGCTGCATACCGGTACCCAAGCACTCTTGCAGTACGCCGGTCAGCGATGTCACATCAGGAGTGATGCAGAAGAGCCCCCGATCTGCGCACAAACCGCGCTCCAACAAGCCTTGTAACAAGTGTTGCACGCGCTCCGCATCGTGCAACGGAGCCTCCACAAAGCCCAGAATGCGCCGATAACCCTCAATGGTAGCGGCCATGCACACGACTATGGGTCGCCCCCACACTTCCATGGCATCAAGCCAAAGGATTACGTGCTCTTCTTCACACAACGGGCGCGTATCAAACACCTGCCGCGCCTGCTCGCACGCCGCAGCATCATCATCGTACCCCAATGCCAAGCCTCCCGGAGACTCCAGAGACTCCAGAGCACGGACGATGTTTTCCTCCTCGGAAGGTGCTTCTGCCAACTGCTCCCCAGTGCCGTCTGGAGCCGCATTATCCGACGGAAGCATAACATCCTCTTCCAGACTAGACGTTAACTGCTGTACACACTGGGTGAGGTGCCGCAACAAGTCAAATTGCAGCTGCCGACCGGACGCGCCGGCATGACGCAGCCCCTGAATGAGCTGCGATAAATCATCTGATAAACTCATAAGTGATCATGGATCCGTATGGTGAAAAGGCTTAGGAAACCCAAGCCAACACCGAACCAATAATCACTTTTTCAGCCAACAAGGAATGGCACGCCGCCAAGGTTCCCAACTATCAGCACGGCGTTTGTGAATTAGATATGAATCAACTATCTTAGCCCTACAACGAGTGTGCAAGCAGGCAACAAGCAGGCAATGTGTGCAGGCATAAGTCGGGGAGAGTTATAGACGGGTTGGTGCAGTGCGAATGCAAGTTGTTGTTCTTTTGATGGGTTCTTATCTGGCGGTAGTGCCCAGCGCCGTACCGCTCGGGGTAGCCTTGGCTGATTTTCGGGGTCGAACGCTAGATTACGCCGGGCATGATGTGGAGGCACTCGTGTGGCCAGGCACTTCAGAGAAAGGATGGGAGGCTTGGACTGTAGGTGCTCTTCCTAGTCTAGGATCTTTCAGTGTTCAGGATTTAACGAACGCACCGTGCGGCGACGTTAAAATGACGGATCGGGCCGAAGATGGCAACGACTGTAAACGTCCCGCCAATTGGCTGTCAGGATCTAATCTTTCCATTGAACGGGACACATTGGACGCAGATAGTGGCGGAACAGAAGTATTGCGTGTTCCGCGGCCGTTGCACGAGCTAGTTATGGATCCACCATTTTCAACTAGCCTGAGCAGATCTGGCAGTCGGATTGGGGTCGCTCGTACGACGTTGAATGCACGGCTGCCTCGCGCCTTGTTACGAGGGTTAAGGCCCGTGAATGAGGAATCGGATCATGTTGATTCAACCTTCCTCATTGCGTCGCGGGATGCGACCGCTGTTAGTGCGGAGTGGCTTAGAGACGCCAGGGAGCAGGAGTCATCGGTGATTGACGAGCAGGCAGGGCCAACTACTGAGTCCGATGATCCCCAGGCAGAGCACACCGCGTCAGGTGGCGTTGATGCATTTGCCGAGCGCTGGGTCAACGACGAGTGCTGGGTTCCTGTCCGTGATAAGCGGACACTGTATTGCATGGAGGGTGGAGCGCCGGATTTACCGCAGGTAGTGGCCCGCAGCCGTGCAGAGGATTACGACCGGACCTATCGCGTCACGACCACAGGCGGCTCAGCCACGCCAGGCAATATTGTAAATGGCGTCCCCGAACCGGAAGGGACGGACTACCAGACGATCCCGACATTCACGTTCGTTTTGCCCGCCGGGCATAAAAGTGCACAGAAGGAATTCAGTATGGTAGTATACGATGATAATGTTCGCGAGCCCTACGAAACTATTTTCATGCGGCTTGAAAATGTCACTGATCCTGATGGCCTACAGATTGGCCTCACTACAATTGTCATTGATAACGATCAGCCGTATATCTACTTGCCGAGCCCTGAATACACTGGAAACGAATGCGATGGGAACCTATCAGTGGCGGTCCGGCTGTCCAGTTCGACATCAGATGTGGTGACAGTTGATTTTCGCACCAGAGACTTGGCAGCCGGTGGGTTTTCGGCAACCGCTGGACGAGATTATGAAGCTGTTGACTCCGCGCTAACTTTTCAACCGTATGAGGTTGAGAAGCGAATTAGCATTAAGTTGTATAACGATGCGCATTTTGAGGCTGATGAGATATTCGAGATAGTGCTGGAAAACCCGGTTAATGTCACAAGCTCCCCTGCCTGGTCCAAGGCGAAAGGAAAAATCTTCCAGGAAGTATGTCCACCTAGGATATCAATTGCAGATACAACTGCGCTTGAGACTGATCCAAGTATAGACTTCGTGGTCAAGGTCAGAGAGCACAGGAGCACAACGATAAGCGTTAAGTATCATACGGTTTCATTGTTGTCACCCACTTCAGCTACGTCAGGCCTTGACTATGTACATCATTCTGGGTCGCTCTTTTTCGATACGGACGGGGAAGCAACGGTGCGCGTGCCGCTGCTTGATGATAATATTACTGAGGGGCCAGAAACATTTAGCCTTATCCTTCAGACTGGTGATGCTGATCCGCGCTGGATATCGGCCACTGGCACGATAGTTGACGACGATATTCGGCCCGCACTGGACCTGTCCCCAGCAAGAATCACGGTGTTAGAGGGCGGCCCAAGTGTGACCACCAAATTGAAGTTAGCGACTAAGCCGAGTGGCGACGTAACGGTGGTAAGATTGAATATCCCAGTTGTCACTTCGGCAAGTGCAAATTTCATTCCGGAAACGATGTTGTTTACTGTTCAGGATTGGAATACGCCGAAGTCTATCATTGTTCAGGCGAATGATGACAGAGACATACAGGATGGATGGATCCAGACCACATATTACGCGAGCGGGGGTGGCTACGATGGCGTAAGGGCCGTTCTACACGTTGATATCAAGGATGATGATAAGGTCTCTTTGGTAGTGGATCCGAAACAGCTGTTGCTGGAAGAAGCACAGGCGGGTAAGTCGTTCAAGGTGTCACTTAACGCAACGCCGCCCGCTCCAGTGATGGTTTCGTTGATCGTTCCAGATCCGCTTGTAGGTAAGATTACACTAAGCCATCCGTCCCTCCAGCTATTATCAAGCCAGGACGTTCGTACAGTCACGGTTACGGCAGTGGACGACTCGGACCAACATGATGAGGCAGGGACTCTGCAGTTGTCATCAAAGGTTGGCCGTTTCAAAGGGCCTACAGCTTCATTGTCGGTGGACGTGAATGATGACGACACCGCGGGGCTCTCCGTGAATCCTACGTTGCTGGAGTTAAAGGAGGCCGGTGAAGAAAAAAGCTTCACAGTTAAGCTAAGGTCGCCGCCCGTGGGTCAAAATGCAACGGTTGCAGTCATTATTCCGACTGGACTGACGGGCAAGGCGTTGTTGGCCCCGACAAGCCTTACGTTCACGGATACCGACTGGGATCAGGAACAGGCTATCACGGTGACGCCGCTCGACGACAGCGATGCTCAAGACGAGGCGGGGACAGTTAATTTGTCTGCGAGTGGCGGTGGCTATGATGGCCAGACGGGTAGAGTATTAGTTGCTGTGGAAGACGATGACGATCCGGGCCTAGTACTGAGCAAAGCAGGCCTGACGATTCCGGAAGGACAGAATGAAACGTACACGGTGAAGCTGGCAACGAAGCCGTCGGATGATGTGACGGTAGCGATCACTGGTCACGAAGGGATGGATCTGGCGCTGGACACGAAGATCCTGACCTTTACGATGGCAACATGGGACGATGTCCAGATGGTGACGGTGGCCGGAGAGGAGGATCCCGATATGGACGATAGCAATGCTACACTGGTACACACGGCTTCGGGGGCAGATTATTCGGATGTGACGAAATACCTGCCGGTGACGGTGGAGGACAACGACGAGGTGCAGCTGGTGGTGGATCCTTTGAGGCTGGACTTGAAGGAAGGGGACGGTGGTGAGGACTTCACGGTGAAGCTGGGTTCGGCTCCTGTGAGACAAGATGTGACGGTGATGGTGAGTATTCCGACTGGGCTGACGGGCAAGGTGTTGTCGTCCCCGACAAGCTTAACGTTCACGGATACCGACTGGGATCAGGAACAGGCTATCACGGTGACGCCGCGTGACGACAGCGATTCTCAAGACGAGGCGGGGACGGTTAAGTTGTCTGCGAGTGGCGGTGGCTATGATGGCCAGACGGGGGAGTTGTCGGTGCATGTTTCGGACACCGGCACACCGGGTCTGGTGTTTACCCCGGAAAGTTTGACGATTCCAGAAGGGAGTGCCAGGACATACACGTTGACGCTGGCGATAAAGCCATCGGCCCCGGTAACGGTTAGGATCACAGGGCAAGCAAGGACGGACCTTGCTCTGGATGCGGTTACCCTGACCTTTACAGCTACCACCTGGGATACAAACCAGACGGTTACAGTGACGGCGGGTCAGGATGACGACGCTGCAAGTGATACGGCAACACTTGTACACACGGCCTCAGGAGGGGGCTACAATAACCAGACGGGTAGCGTGGAAATCACGGTAATTGATGATGACCCGCGTGGGCTGAGCATCGTGCCGACAGCCATCGTGATGGCGGAGGGGAATTCGGATACGTATGCAGTAGCACTGGAGACAGCACCTACTGATGCGGTAACTGTGACATTAAGGAGTGACCATAGCGATGTCACAATGGGTATAACTTCGCTGAGGTTCTCGTCTGTCAACTGGCGTATCGCACAGACGGTAACCGTACATGCGGTAGAGGACGACGACACGGATGACGAGATGGCGACGCTGACGCACAGCGCATCGGGAGGGGATTACAACGGTGAGACGGCGACCCTTGCAGTGCATGTAGAGGATGGTGACGAGGTGGCATTGGAAGTTAGCCCCGAGTCATTGTCGCTGAACGAGGGGTCGGCAGGCAAGACGTTTGCCGTGTCGCTTGCGACGATTCCTACAGACGCAGTGACCGTGTCGGTCACTGCGTCGTCTGCATTAAGCGCAAAGATATCCGTAGGAGCATCAAGTCTGACCTTTACGCCTGCAGACTGGAGCATGTCGCAGACGGTGACAATGGATCCAGAGGATGATTCGGACAGTGCAGACGAGGAAGGGACGGTACATCTTTCAGCGAGCGGTGGGGGTTACATTGGAGAGTCCGCAAGTGTAGCGGTGACCGTTATTGACGACGACAGCCCACCCCGCGTGCGCGTGCTATCGGATGTGACCGTGCAGGAGGACGGGGGGAGTGCAGTCGTCCGAGTGGGTCTGAGCACGGTGAGCGATGACGTTATCACAGCCCGTTACACGACGCAGGATGGTACAGCGACAGCTGGAGCTGATTACCAGCATACCAGCGGGACGGTGACATTCGCTGCGGGCGAGCTTGAAAAGCTGGTATCGATACCGATTATTGATGACGTGTTAGACGAGTATGAGGAGGCATTTACGCTGGAGCTAAGTGCAGTACAAGGTGCGGAGCTTGGAATCAGCACCGGGCGTGCGACCATCGTGGACGATGATGATGCGCCCGATCCCAGCATAACGCCAGTGGTGTATGTGAGGGAAGGACTCAAAGTAAAGGTGCAAGTGCGTCTGAGTAGTGTGACCGGCAAGCCTGTCACGGTGACGTACAGCACGCGTGATCTCACGGCAACAGGCGGGAAGGATTACGCAGCAGCGAGCGCTGGGCGAGTGACGATTGCGCCTGGAGATATGGGCGCTGTGATAGCAGTCGCTACGCATGACGACACAGAGCATGAGGGAAGGGAGGCGTTCCAAGTGAGGCTTGACAGAGGCGGGCAGACCATCGTGACGATACTGGACAATGATCCGCTGCCGAGCTTATCAATTGACGATGTAACGGTATCGGAGGATGGAGGGCGTGCGCAGCTTGCGGTGTCAATGAAGGGGACGAGTGCCGTGCGTGTAGGCGTCGCCTATGCTACGCAGGATGGTACGGCAAACGCAGGAGAGGACTACACCCAGACCACTGGCACCCTGGTGTTTGCTCAGGGAGAGACGGTAAGGAATGTATGGGTGCCGGTGCTGCGAGATGAATTGCTGGAGGGTGACGAGACTTTCACCGTAACGCTGAGCGCTCCAGAGCATGCACAGCTGCTGGATGCGGAGGGAGATGTCACCATAAGCGATGAACCGATGAAGGTGAGCATATATGACGAGACGGGTACGGAGAGTTCAGACGAGTTGGTAATGCCTGTACGGCTAAACTTTGCAAGCAGCAAGTTTGTGTCGGTACAGTTTGCCGTAACGGGAGGCACGGCGACATCGGATGTGGACTACGAGGCGACGCAGGGGCTGGTGGTGTTTGAGACGGGCAGTACAGAGGCGCAAGTAAGGATACCGCTGATTGACGACGACTTGCGGGAGGGAAACGAGACGGTAGAAGTGACGCTGTCGAATCCGAAGAACGCGCAGATTGGGCGGGTGGTCGCAACGGGCACAATCGTGGATGACGAGACTGCGCCGGGAGTGCAGGTTAGAGCCATTGCGGTGTCGCAGACCGAGGTGGTATTTGTGGTGAAATTGCTCGCGCCTGTGGGAGAGCGGATGACGGGCCGTTACCACACGGTAAACGGCACGGCTTGGGCGGGAGAGGACTACGAACGGATGGAGGGGGTGCTGGAGTTTGGTCCTGGGGAGACGAGAAAAGATGTACGTGTACGGCTACTGCCGGAGCAGGGTAGTGGGGAGGTCTTTGGGTTGGAGGTAAAGGTGGCACAGATGGTGGTACGCGAGGATGTGGTGCTGGGCTCACAGGAGGATGTGGATATGGTGGCCCGATTGGGAAGGAGTGTGGCGGTGCATGTTGTGGAGGCGGTATCGGAGCGTATGCAGGGAGGCTTGGCGTCGTGCATGCCGAGGCCGTATCCAGGGCAGCGGGTACGGGCGTCGCATATGCTATCAGGCTGTGGGATGCAGGCAAGCGGAGAGCGTATAAGTGTATGGGGCAGGGGGGCGTTCAGCCGCTTGCAGGGCATCAATGAAGCAGATGTGGTGACGGCGTCCTTGGGAGCGGACTACGTGTTGGGGAGTCGTTGGTTGTTGGGAATGATGGTATCACGCAGCGAGGCGACAGGTGCGTTGATGGAGGTGACGGGCTGGTACCCGTATGTGCGTTACGGGGGACAGGAGCACCATGTATGGGGAATGGGAGGAGCAGGCGAAGGGGTAGTAGGCGAGGATAGGGGATTGCGATTGATGGCAGCAGGAGTGGCAGGGACGGTGGTACGCCGGAGAGGGATGCGACTCGGGTATGAGGCGGACGGGTTCTGGCTGGGGATGGACCCAAGGATAGGGGTGAGCCGAGTACGCGCGGGGTTGGAAGGATCGGTCCTACTATACCAGGTATTGGAGCCGTATGTCGAAGGAGCGTTACTTCACAGCGGCGGGGATGGGGAGACCGGGTTGGGAATGGAGGCTGGCGGGGGGGTGCGTGTGCGTATGGGGGTGTTGCAGGCGGAGGTGAAGTCTCGACGGATGGTGATGCGTGCGGAGGAGGGTGTTGGGGAGTGGGGCTATGCGGGCATGGTACGCTATGGTGGTTCGGAGGGATTGGCGGTGCAGTTGCGGCCGACTTGGGGTCGTACGCATGTGGGTACGTTGTGGCAAACGGAGCGTCCGTGGGAGTTATATCCCTCGGATGATCGTCGTATGGAGTTGGAGGTGGGGTACGGTTTGCGTATTCGTTGGCGCAGCGTGTTGAGGCCGCTTGTGGGGGTAGGACTACGAGACAGAGGCAGGGACTACCGGATAGGAGCAAGAGTGCAGGGACGCAGCGGAGTAGGATTTACGCTTAGCGGCCTCGCGATGGAGTACATGACACCGTACCGGCCGGTGAGTTATGGGGTCAATGCCAGCGGGTACGTAAGGTGGTAGGGTAACCTTTGCTTATTGGGCTCAACCTCCCAAGCCCATCTTTGGGGAATTATATACGTGAGTGACCAACTGTACACAGTGAGGCACTAGTATCAATTTCACGGGTCATAGGGGTCGGTAACGGTAACCCGAACGCCCCTCGTCGTGCAGAAGCCCCAATCCCGGAGGCCAGTATGTTTGCAGCCGCATTCAGGTCTGCATGATCCGCATGTCCACAGGACATACACGTGAATTTGCTCCGTGTCTTACGGTGACTCGCTTCTGTGTGCCCACACGCAGAACACCGCTGACTGATATAGGCAGCGGTAACCTTTATCACCTTGCGGCACTTATGGCTCAGCATCTGATCCAGCTGGCCCCAACCTGTTCGCAGTATTCCACGGTTGAGGCCAGACTTCTGTCTGACGTTTGTGCCAAAGCTCTCCATCGTCCCCTTAGCTGAACGTGTCATCGCTTTGATCTTCAGGTCCTCCAGTATCACCGTTGAGGAGCAATGGGCAATACTGCGACTTACCTGGTGGTTCGCATTCTTGAGGACGTTAGCACGCTTGCTCTGTATGCGGGCGATTCTATGCTTCCGCCTGTTACGACGGTTGGAGCCTTTCTTCTGTCTCGCAAGTCTTCGCTGATGCCGCTTCAACGTGGCATCAAGACGCTTCGTATCCGGTTGTCTGATAATGCTTGTATCGCCCTCTGTGGAGACCATAGCGACCTGCCCGCAATTACGGCCAATGCCTACAGCACCGCCGGTATCCTCTATTACAGGTGCCTCCATCTTGTAGCAGATGACAGCATACCCTTTGCCGGCGTTCTTCTTTACCGTGGCTTTGACGGGTATACCATCAGGGTACGGATTGCCTCCCCGCCTGCGGAGCGCCATATATCCCACTTTCGGGATATACAGCTTGCCATCCCGAACCCTTACGTTATCCGGGATCGTGAACGAAGGCGTACTACCACGTCTGGAATGGAATC
Organism: Rhodothermales bacterium; assembly: GCA_963663495.1. GTDB lineage: Bacteria > Bacteroidota > Rhodothermia > Rhodothermales > Bin80. The sequence continues at coordinate 4,471,911 of OY760427.1, read as the reverse complement.
TCGGTCTTCTCTTACCCTCCTTGAAGAATGCCTTCCATGCATCCGCCTGATATTTCAATGTGTATCTAACGACAATGTATATCTAACGACACCAATGGAGTATTCAGGTAGCCACTCGACCGTGCGGCGCAGTTCCGTGAACCGCTTCCCCAGCGAGAAGAAGCTTACTGAGGGCGGCTTCTCTCCAGCCTCTTTCGCTTTCTTGTACGCCTCGCTCTGCTCTGCGAGGATGGCATTCCACACAAACCTACACGCACCCGCTAATTCAGCAAGGTGCTTGGCGTTACTCCGACTTCCGGGCAACAGCCTGTATGTGATATTGCGGTATGCACTAACCGTTTCGGGCATGGCACTGTGGTATATAACTCCCTAATATATGGCACTTATATAGCATGCGTACCCACGTGTGGAGTTATTTGAAATAATTGCAGTTTGTTCGTGAACAGCGGGAACCGATTATGAAGAACTGGCGAAAGCCATCCTGTCTGCACTACCAAAGCACAAAAAGTAACTCCTGCGAAAACGCGTGGCACTCAGCCATATAACTCCCCATCCTTGTGCCTGCGCTCCGACGCCACAGGGACGCCGCAGGTGCACAACGCGGCAAGCAGAAAGGAAGGTAGGCAGAGGTGTGTCTGCTCAACAGAAGTCTTACCAATATCTCGGTAGTGACCGCTCTCGTGTTGAAAAAAGGGCACTAACTGCGTTTCCAGCCCCCTCCTCGCTGCCCCTCTACGCGTGTACAACGCACAATCGGTCCTGCAGGTACGGAAGATGTACGCGCGTGGTGACCCGCCCTGGGGTACGACTCGTGGGGCAACCAACGACGCAAGACAGAGGAACGATATAGCGATATACGCGTCCAACAACGTCTAACAACCGATACCACACTAATAAGGAGACCATAACCATGAGCGATAAACTACTTGCCTTCCGTATCCCGGACGATATGCGTGATGAGATTGACCGATTGGCGCTGACCATCGGGGAGTCACGAAGTGCGGTTGCCCGTCGGGCGATCCAATGCGGGCTGCACCACGTGGCCCGGCAGGCGCTTGAGGATACCGAACGGCGCATGCGGTCGCTTGCCGGATTGATTGGTAAGCAGGCATGAGAGGCGCACCGAGGTTGACCGATAGTCAGCGTGAAAACATGCTTGCCGAGGCGCAGGCCGCTTGGGACGATCTTATCGGGGCTGCGGTGCAAGACGCTTGGCACGAGCTTGACTGTCCGGATAACGATGACGATGAGGGGCTGCATGCCGTGAGCTTGTTTCTGTCCGACCTGCTCGAGGATGCCGCATACGCACGCCCCGGCATGGTGCACAACGACGGCACCCTGCTTCGCTTCCCGGTCGTGGTTACCGAGCTGTGGGTTTTCGAGGGCAATCTCGAGTACACGTGGCTGTACGAGACCGATGTTGACGTGGATGAATACGTTACCGACGTATTAGAGTCAATGATGCTAGTCTATGACAGATTGGGTGACGCTCTGCAATCCGGCAAGCCTGTATCCGTGCCCACCGATGACCTGCAGCGCATCCTTTTATGCGCTGCAGCGGCTTGCTCCGACTATGTGCACACCGAGGACGGCATCTTGCTTAGGCGGGCGATATCCCAGGACCAAGTTGACCGTGCGGTAGCAATGGCTGACACGCTTGACTCGGCACCACGCCGAGGCTTCCTCAATCGTGTCTTGGGAAGGGCATAGCGGTGTTGTATTTCACGTGTCTGCCGGGGCGGGGTGTGGTCGCAAGCACCGCAGTGTGTCGACTGCATGGCGCTGTCTTGCGGCGTACAGCGAGCTTGGGTCGCTGCATGAGTTGTCCTCGTCCGAGGCGGGGCGTGCACGTAGGATCGCACTAGTGGATCATAGCAGCGCTTTTAGACTCAAATAGACTACGACGAATATTGCAGGCCTAAGAATGCTGCGGGGCGGGAAACACCCGCCTCCCAATGCTGCTTCATAGTATCATTCCACGATACGATTCCAATTCTTGCAGCATGGAGCTTGCCGCGTCAAACCAATATAGACGGCCCAGGTGATGCACGACCGGGAAGATCCCATGCCTCGGCGCCAAGGCCGCGCGGCGTCTTCGAATCCCGCAACGCGCTACGATGCCATTGAAATTGCCTTGGATCCCGCAGAGCTTGATCCCGAGGACATGAGGCAGGTACCGACAGAGTACTACCATGACACGTCTCGTAGTATCCTTGCTAAGAACAATAGTCCGGATATCCCTTTCACGTACAGTATCAATGTCTATCGGGGATGCGAACACGGGTGTATTTACTGCTACGCACGGCCAAGTCACGAATATCTTGGATGGTCTGCCGGGCTTGACTTCGAAACGCGAATCCTGGTTAAGCCGGACGCTCCTGTGCTTCTTGCCAAGGCATTCGAGGCACGCAGCTGGGAGCCTGAGGTGGTGGCACTGTCAGGCAACACGGATCCGTACCAGCCGATTGAGCGCAAGCTCAAAATCGTGCGCGGCTGCCTTGAGGTTTGTCTGCGTTACAGCAACCCGGTAGGGATCATCACGAAAAACTATTTGGTGACACGGGATCTTGACATACTGCGGGGCCTCGCCGCAAAAAACCTTGTGCGAGTCACCGTGTCCGTAACGACTCTGCAGTCAAAGCTTGCCTCGGTCATGGAGCCCCGTACCTCCACACCAAGCCGAAGACTGGAAGCCATACGCGTGCTGTCGGACGCAGGTATCCCGGTCAATGTGATGGTGGCCCCCATCATACCGGGAATGAATGAGGACGAGATCCCGAAAATCATAGCCGCCGCAGCGGAGCGCGGGGCCTGCAGGGCAGGGTATGTACTGCTGCGATTACCCGGTGCGGTAGAGGGGCTGTTCTTGAAATGGATCCAGGACGAGTTTCCGATGCGTGCGGACAAGGTTGTGCGCCGCCTCCGGGAAATGCGCAACGGGAAGCTTAACGATGCCCGGTTCGGGCATCGCATGCGGGGAGAAGGGCCATGGGCTAAGGCAATTTCCAGACTCTTCAAGGTAAGCTGCGCGCGGGCCGGGATGGACCGTAGACTACCGCCCCTGGCCACACATCACTTTCAGAGAGCATCGGGCAACCAGTTGTCGTTGTTTGACTGATAAGATCAGGCAGGCGTACATGCAAAGATGGCTGTAATTATCTTTCAGGCTTATCAGCTATTCTTGGTACGGAAATGGCAAACGAAATGAGCATTGACTTCCGGCAAATGCCGTGGTCGCGGTCCTCTGCGGTATGGCAGTACTTTGGAGGCAGCGTGTGGGAGTCTCTGAAGGCATCCGCGATCGGAGAGGAAGGCAAAACCGTTGTACTCTGTCCCGCCTCGGCAAATCCATGCCTGGAAGGAGAGCTTGAAGTGGATGCTGCGGGCTTCACGGCAAGGATAGGGGTGTGTGCGGTCGTAGAACCCACCCATCGGGAGCAACTGACAACCGTCTCTGAAGGGCGCTTGGCAGCATTCCGGCACGGGCTGGACATTGTGATTTCGGGGGTTACCGACACCGGCGCCATCATGGAGGTGCAGGCGGTACATCCAGAGAAGCCAGAGTTGAGAATATCCGCCATGCTGAACGGATTGTGGGATCTGCAACTGGCAGCGGTGACCGTGCTGGAGGAGGTCTTTGGCATGGCGCAGGCGCCGCCCGACATTGAGCGCAGGCAGAGTGTGTTACAGTCCCTGGCAGATGGTTAGGCGTATGCTAAGGTCCGGGTTTTTCAAATAATTTCTTGGCACTCATGATGGATAAGCGGAAGTTTTTGAGGACATCTTCCACACTCTTGGCGGGCAGCATTCTGGCGCCGCTTGCCTCGTGCCGGTCCGATGTTTACGCACCCGGTCGGACGAACTGGGCAGGAAATCTGACCTATAGTACCGATAGGCTTCATCTGCCGACTTCGGTGGAGGAAGCGCAAGATATCATACGCAGGAGCTCAAGCATCCGTGCGTTGGGGTCGCGCCATAGCTTCAATGCCATTGCTGACAGCCGTACGGAACAGATTTCGTTGGCGAATTTGGAACCGACAATGGAGCTGGATCCAGAGCGTAGCAGTGTCACGGTTGGAGCGGCAGTGCTCTATGGACAACTGAGTCCGTTTTTGCATGAGAACGGCGTTGCCGTCCACAATCTGGCATCGCTGCCACACATTTCAGTTGCGGGCGCCTGTGCGACGGCGACGCATGGGAGCGGCGTCACCAATGGCAATCTGGCTACGGCCGTCGTAGCCATGGAAATGATAAATGCCGATGGTGAAATCGTCGCACTTTCGCATGAAAAGGACGGTAACGTTTTTGCCGGGGCAGTCGTAGGACTGGGGGGCTTGGGCTGCCCTGTACCCATAAATCATCCATTACGGTTCGATTGTTCGTCAGGTATGGTCAAATATCGCTGGCATGGCTGTCGGAATATCTCGGGTATTTCGGCCTAACAGGTATGGTGTGTGACTTGAGGTGAATAATGCCATCCGCTCGTGCGGATACGCGATCTCTTCCTGCGCCGCTTCCCTTGGCGCTGCATTGCCTACATCCACGAACCCTCGGCTGCAGTCTCCTGGCGATACTTCTGCCTCCAGTAATTCAACGGTCCGTACGAGATGCCCTGCTCTGCGCAAGACGCCGCTGCGGACCGGGTCCTTTCGTTATACTGCTCTACCAGCGGTAACATCTCTTCCGCCGTACGTCTGGGCTGTACCAGGCGGTCCGGGGTCTGGGTTCTCACGTCTACGGGTAAGCTCTACAGAACCCGTCACCTAATCAAGATGCAAGTTCACCGCACGCTCACGCAGGTGTAGCCACTGGGACATAGGCCCACATCAGGCAGGTTGATATGCCATTTATATGAACCCAGATGAATTCCCGTGCGAACATGCACTCAATTGTTCGTCTCTTACCTCGTATCCCAATGTCATTAGGTGTAACCTCTCTAGGCCACGCCACATGATCTGGTAACCCACCGGTCCATCACGAGTGCGGTTCTGATAACCGCCGAGCACCGCTACGATCAGGATAGCAGCTCCCAAAGTACTGGGCTTCGGCAGCTTTACCCGTGCTGCATATCCATCCAAGAATCGCAGCTCCATCTCCGTGAAAAAGACATCCGCGTCCAGCTCCGGCACCTCCCGACCCAATTGCACCAAGGTCATGACGCGCCAGGATATCACACAATACATCGTTATTGCTCGCTGCAGACGCAACGAGGTACGCAGACCCAAACGCTCTACCTTGCACCCACTCTTGAGCACGCGGAAGAAGTCTTCCACCCGCCACCGCTTGAGATACATTGCCAACACCCGCCGTGCATCCGCTACGCTCCCTACCTCCATGCTGGTCAATAGCATCCACTCCACCGGCGGCGCATCCCCCGGAGGCTCCACCTCCAACACATGCACCCCGTACATCACCACCGGCTCCTCCTCGTTCTTCGGATCCGGCAACAAGAACCTCCCGTAGCGTACCTCCGCATTGACCATCCGGTAACTGCGACCCTTCCGTGCCTGCTTGCGCGCCTGCTTCTTGCGCGCCGTCACCCGCTGTATCTCTATCTCCACATTCCCCGGAGCCTTACCACTGCGCATTACCGCAAACAGCTTGCGATCATCCAACAGCTTCCGATCATGCTTCGCTCGTATCAATACCTCCGCCTTACCCTGTCTGCGCTGCTCGGCAAACATAGCAAAGCTGTCCGCCTCCCGGTCCGCAACACAGATCACCTGCGTCTCGCCGGACAGCTCCTCCGCCGCCTCGCATATATCCTTGAACCCGTCTATCCACTGCTGCGTCCGCGGAGCATGCGGACCCTCCTCCGGATCCTTGAAGCTGCCACGCAACACCCCCAACGTCAATCCATCCTCCGTCACCACCAGCGTCGTATGCAACGGCAACCCCAGCGTCTTCGCCGTCGTCTGATTACTCCCTATTACCTCCAAATCCGTACACGCCGGCCGCGTACTGTACCGCAACTTCGTCGTGTCCTGGATGCATAACACGGTCTCCTGACTACGCATGCGCTCTATCGTACGCCCACGATGCGGCGCCAATATGTTCTCCGGCGTTACCGTTTTGTCCTTCTTGCTCTCCAATAACCGGTAATGCCCCTTCACCGCCGCGCGGTCCGCATCCGTATGCGCGGTAATGCTGTGGCCTATCACATCGGCCAACATGGACGTACTCTTTACCAGTCGCACAGACAACCGCCTGTCTCCCAATGGCGCTCCGCCAAACTCCGTTTCGGCCCACTGCGCACTGTCAATCCCCTCGTGCGGATCCCTCACCGGACGCAACTCCTCCTCCGGTTCCCCCAAGGTCCCGCGCCATTCTTTGTCCAACTCGTATACATACAGCCCCTTGGGATCCTCTTCCTTTGCCTCCTTGTGCCGCTTTCCGCCTGCGGTATGGCCGATCAATACAAAATTGTTCACCTCAAAACACGCTCCTTCCCCTTGGGGATCCACATACGTTTCGACAACCCAGGGACGGTAACAGTACCGTGCCTGAAAATCATCCGCCAACCGTCTCAATACCTTACCCAGTACATGGCTGGCCAAATCCTGACACTGCCCCCGTATCAGAAAACGACTCAAACACACCACACGGTGCAAATGCGCCTTGCGCTGCTCATCACTCCACGCCATCCAGTGCTCTCTGGGCGCCAGGCACAACGCCGCCGCCGAAAATCCCACCGCTCCCAGGTAACCATGGGCACTGCCTATCAGATAGCGTACCTGCGCTCCCACAAATGTGGTCGTACGCCTCGGATGCTCAAAGTGCAGCAACGTGTTCCACACCATACGCTGCTCGTCCGTCTCAACCAACTCAATCGTCAACCCCCGGACACCATGTACCGTGTCCGGTAACGCTATCGGATCCGGTACCCGCTCCTCGCGCCTACGCGGTTCCGCCTTAGCCGCATTACAATTCTCGGGCTTGGGCAACACAATCCTCCCCCGGGCCTCCAACTTCGATAAAGCCTGCGCACAGTTGCTCACCTGCGGTTCGCCCCGTGCATCAACAAACCCGAACTCTTCACAGACAGCGCGCGCTATCTGCGTGCGAAACCGCCAACGATCGTCGGCAAGAACCCTGTCCAAACGCTCTCCATTGCAGGGAGCGGTGAGCGTTCGTAAGACCTGACTTCGCTGAAGCATGCCACAACATAAAAAACAAGTAGCAAAATGTCAAATACATGAAGTGGTAGGATGGCAGTGGAAGCGGCGCAGGAAGAGATCGCGTATCCGCACGAGAGGACGGCATTATTCACCTCAAGTCACACACCATACCTGTCAGGTCGAAATACCCGAGATATTCCGACAGCCATGCCAGCGAGAGTTGACCAGAACTGACGAACAATCGAACCGTGTTGGATGATTTATGGGGGAAGGGCAGGGCTTGGGTGTGGTGACACAACTGACGCTGGCGGTCGAACCGACATTTGACGTTGCGCAGCATGTGTACCTGAGACTTCCACTAGACCAGGTGCAGGCGCATTTTGATACAATAATGGAGAGCGGCTACAGCGTCAGCCTGTTTACGGATTGGCAGACAGACGCGTCAACGCAGGTGTGGGTCAAGCGCAGAACGGGAGCAGACATGCCGCCGGTAGAGCCAGCGTTGTACGGAGCCCCTCTTGCAGATCGCAATGTGCACCCAATCCTCGCCCTATCTGCGGTGCATTGTACAGAGCAGATGGGTATCCCGGGGCCTTGGTATGAGCGGCTTCCGCACTTCAGGATGGAGTTTACTCCCAGCAGCGGTGATGAACTGCAGACCGAGTACTTTATCCCCAGAGATCGTGTGCTGGAGGCCATTGAAGCGCTGCGCGCGATGGGGGATCGTATTGCTCCCGTGCTGCTGATATCCGAGATCCGAACGATAGCGGAGGATGATCTGTGGATGAGCATGAGCTACGGACGTCCGAGCGTGGCGATCCATTTTACGTGGAACCCGGACTGGCTGGCAGTCCAGCTGCTCCTGCCCGAGCTGGAAGATACGCTGGGTGCGTTCGGCGCCCGTCCCCATTGGGGAAAGCTGTCTGCTACGATACCCTCCGACTTGCATGCCCGATACCCGCGGATGGAGGATTTCAGATCTTTGCTGCGCGCCTACGACCCCAGTAACAAATTCCGTAATGATTACATGGATTTGTTTGGGTTTTATACCTGAGTGCCCCAGACTATGAACCTTTGGCTTGATAGAGGGTACGGACACAATGGGACGGAACCCCATTCCATCCCATTGCTTACCACAACATCATCCACATTGATGCCATGCCCGTAAGGGGTTGTAACAATTCTGCCCGCGTTTGTTCTGTCTATAGAACAATCGAATACCGGCTGCTTCCGGGGAGCAAGAGCAAGGGAAAGAAACTAGCCGGGATTGCTGGTGCTTGCAGGTTCGTGTGGAACGCCATACTGGCGCAGTGCATCCAGGAATACAAACAGGCAAAGGAGTCGGCAGAGAAGCCTCCGCCCGTGAAGTACTTTTCTCTTGGAAAACGGTTTAAAGAACTACGAGATCGCACCGAGTGGCTGCCGAAGTACTCGTTCAGCGTGGTGCGCTTTACGCTGAAGGTCCAAGCGGACGCATGGAAGGCTTGCTTCAATCAAGGTAGGGGTAAACCGAAGTTCAAAGCCAAATACCACAGTACCCCATCTTTTTCGATTCCTGAAGCGGTCAAGATCAGGGATGGACGGTTGTTCATCCCTAAGCTTGGATACCTGAAGATCCGACGTAAAGGAGGCAACTCGTATCCAGATGGGGTTCCTGCAAAAGCCTTGATTCTGCAACGGGTGGGTAAATGGTATGCCTGCATCTGTTACAGGATTGAAGTACCTGAGATAGAAGACAATGGCGTTGCCACAGGGATAGACCGTAACTGCGGACAGGTTGCCGCCGTCTCCACCGATGGCAAGCGCGAGATCATACGGCAACCGGACGGTAAGCGTAAGACGGCAAGACTGCACCGGTATCAACGGAAATCAGCCCGACAGCAGAAAGGATCCAACCGCAGATATCGCACTAAGAAGCGACTCTGGAAAGCTCACCGAGCGATTGCGATGACCCGCAGGGATACCAATCACCAAGCAAGCCGCTTGATCGCGAACCGCTCTTCTACGGTTGTGCTGGAAGATCTTAATGTCGTGGCGATGACTTCATCCGCCAAAGGGACTGTTAACAATCCAGGCAAGAATGTCGCCCGGAAGGCAGGGCTGAACCGTAGCATTAATGCCACCGGATGGGGGCAGTTAGACGGGATGCTGCAGTACAAATGCCGGGAAGTGCTCAAGATCCCGGCCTCTTACACGAGTCAGGACTGCAACAAGTGCGGTCGCCGGGACAAAGCGAATAGATTGACCCAAAGTAAGTTCAAATGTATCTCATGTGGACACACCTACAATGCGGACCTTAACGCTGCCGCAAACATATTGGCCTCCGGGATTGGGGCAACTGCACGGCGAGGGGCGTTCGGGTTACCGACCCCATTGACCTGTGAAATTGATACGCGAGGGTACTCACGTATATAATTCCCATTTGTTTATGTAACGATCCCGTAGGCCGGGAAAATTATACTCATCGCTCGGTATATGATTGCATATATACCTGCATATATTTATATTGTCACATAAATATACTTATTTATTGTGAGGTTTTCCTATGGCACCACGTTCTCTAACTGCGAAACAACATGCGGTACTCGCTTTCATCCGGAAGTTTGTAGAAGAAAATGAGTACTGGCCCACCTATAAGGCAATATCAGAGGAATTCGGATTCCAATCTCCCAACAGCGTAACGCAAAACCTGAAGGCGCTCATGAAGAAGAACTTTGTAGCGAGATCAATGGCTGGCTACACGCTGGTTACAAAAGATACCCCGGCGTACGGGATCCCGATTCGCGGTGTGATCGCTGCAGGAGCGTTGCAGGAGGCCGTAGAGGCTGACTTGGGTTCGATCACGATGGAGACGCTGTTTCCGGACCTGCACCGCATTTATGCGCTGCGAGTATCCGGGCAGTCCATGCGCGGAGTGGACATTTTCGATGGTGACTATGTTTTGCTGGTTGACGATGATATTCCAAACGGAGGTATAGGTGCTGTGCTTTACGATGGTGAAACATCGCTCAAGCGCATCTTCGTTGATAGGGACGGTTTCCGCCTTGAGCCCGCAAACCCAGAGTACGATGATATCTACATTCGTCCAGATGTTTTTGAGGAGGTGAAGGTATTGGGACGTTATGTAGGCCATATCAACAGGGATGGCATGCACAAGGCGCGAACCATTGCCCAGGTACCGCCCCCAACAGGCTCGCGGTATCGTCGGGCCGGGTAGCATGAATAGCCAGGTAGCATTGCAGGTGGCAAAGCGGGGCTTGCGACGCGAATCCCGTCACCAGCATACTGGTAGCATCACAGGGAGTAAGCCGGGGCTTGCGACCCCAAGTGGGTGTGGTGTCGGTGGCTCCGTGTCAAATCTGGGGTTACCCGTACCTGATGGCGACCTCACCGAGCGTTACCACATGCCGTGTCTGCTTCGGGGAATCGGCAGGTTTGCAAATGCTGCCGATTGTGAACCGGTATTGTTGTGGGCCCAGTGGAAGAAGGAGAGGTGCCAGTTGGACCACATGCTCGGATGTGAAACAAGTAACGCCCGGTAATATGATACCCATGCTAGTTCGTTCGCTGACGCGAAGTGTTCGCGGGAAGGGCCGTGTTCTCTTGGGCGCGCTGGCCGGCTATGTCGTTATGGCATTCGTCCTTTTTGTTTTGTTTACCTTGGCATACCTTATTCTCGGTGCAGATGGTTCGTTTGCAGAGGGAAGCTGGGATGTATCGGGTGCTTGGATTGTGGTCAGCATTGTTGGAGGACTAGCAGCAGCCTTTGCAGGGGGCTTCGTCTGCCATCGGGTTGCCCGGCGCATGCAGGGCGTATGGGTGTTGGTGGCATTGATCGTCATCCTTGGGATTGCCGTAGCACAGGTTCCTGGTGAAGCTACAGCCGTCATGGAACGCATGACGGATCCTGGACTCACAGAAGCCATGAACAATGCGCAGCAACCGGCATGGATGCATTACCTCAATCCCATTCTGGGCGTAGTCGGAGTGCTATTTGGTAGTGGTACGGGCTCGCGCCGGCTACGGAGCGGAGCTACCATGGAAGCCCCACGGCGGTGGTCATGAACTTCATAAAATGCACCCCGCGGCGATAGTCTTCTATCAGCCTGCTGGCGAAGTCAGGGGCGCAGACTGCTTCCTCTGAAAGATCCGCAATAGCAACGAAGTGTCTCCGCTTCAGATCGTTTACAAATCGATGGTTGGGATTGAAGCCTCGTGGGGGGCGCTTCAGTTCGTTGCCCTCAAGCATACGTCGGAACGTCCCGCGGAACTCCCGGTCCTGGATGAGGTGCTCCCACTCCAGATCATTTGTCACAATGGCTTGGCGGATCATTGTTAAAGTGGGCACATCCGCGCCCCAAATACCTACAGCCGTAAACACATCACCCGGCTCTAAATGGAGATAGAAGCCTGGGGCGTGCGCCGTCTTACCTGCCTCATGTCGAAAATGTACTCCTGCAGCAGTCTTGTAAGGACGCTTGTCCTTTGAAAAGCGGATATCACGGTAGATGCGGAACAGTGACCCGCCAACCTTTGGGATAGCCCGGTAGTGACTGGCGATTGAGGCAAGCGGTATGTCAAAGTCGCGAATAAATTCGAGTAACGGTTCCTTAACGCAGGAATCATACCGATCCTTGTTGGCGCGGAACCAGTTGCGATTATTGTTGGCCTTTAAGTCATTGAGAAACGCGAATAGCGTCGGTGGAATTGTTGTCATATGGAATAATGGAATGTGACTCAAGCCTCTTACCTCTCTAGTCTGTGGAGGGTTTGTGTCAGGCGTTAGTACGATAATAGTCTTGTATGCCACGGGTAGCAAAGATATGCTGCGCGGCCCGGTGGCCGGATCTTACTGCACTTTCAATCGTGGCTGGCAGTCCAGTGTCAACGTAGGAGCCTGCCAGCAGCAGGTTTGGAATATCTGTCCGGGTGCGGGGGCGCCGTGCCACTTGTCCGGGCGTCTGTGCGAAGGTTGCCTGTTTCTCCTTTATTACACGGTACTTGGGTGGGCGCGCGAGATGCAAGTCCAACGCGGATGCGACATCCTGCCAAGTCTGGTCCGCAATCTTTGTTACATGCTCCGAAGCCAGCTGATGCGCCGCGCTGACCGTGACAGAGGCTACGTCCCTGCGGACGAAGACCCACTGAGCTACGCCACCCACTAAGCCTATGAAGGGTGACTGGGCAAATCCAGTAGCGGGGCCGGGAAGCAAAAAATGGACATTAACAATCGGGCAGGTGATATCGGGCACGGTGATATGGGGGACCAGACGCGCGGTCTCCCACGGTGGCGCGGCCAAGACGACAAAGTCAGCTGCGCCAACTGTAATGCTCCCATGCGCCAAGTGGAGCTGTGTAACCAAACCGTCCTCAATGGTGATCCGGCGGAGCCGACTTCCGGTGGACACAGGCGCGCCCGATCGCTCCAACAGTCTTACTGCGGGGTCCACCAAAGCATGGGAGAGCCCTTCCCTGGCAATTAGTGGTTGGCAATACTTCCTGCCGCGCAGGAATGTCTCGCGAAGGACGGGCCAGAGGAGTTTTGCGGCCGCCGTGTCGGCGGGAGTATTGAGCGCGCCGACAGCCAACGGCTCCCAAAATCGTTCATACAGAGTGGGAGGACGGCTGAGGGCACGCTCAACAGTAGTAGCCGCCCTTGCCCGCGCGATCCGAAGTGCTGATAAGTACTGCCAGGCGCGCGTCCCGGCAATGCGTCGGTCTGGCTTGAAGATCCACCACGGCAAGAAGCCGCCGTTCGGTGTCACAGACCATCGCGTATCAGTCCGCACATCCAAGAAAGGGAAAACGGCGCGGGGCGGACTTGTCAGGTTCTTTTCACTGCTGATAGCTTTCACATATCGCATGGTGTCCACGTTGCCGGAAAGTAACAGGTGGTTACCATTGTCAATGGTCCGGTTAAGTGTTGGATCATGAAAGGACCTGCACCTGCCTCCGGCGTGTCTTGCTGCTTCGTAAACGGAGACGGTTACTCCTCCCTGTGTTAGTGCTACAGCAGTAGCGAGCCCGGCCATCCCCCCACCAACAACATGCACACGCATGGTCATGGGGCAAGCGCTGTCTTGATGGCAAGCCACAAGCGGTGGGCACGGCCAAGTTGTAAAGGTGCATTATCATGCCATCCGCGCGCTGCCATTCGGTCGAATGTGGCGCGGTAAACACTGCGCATGATCAATGCAGGTCGCAGCCGCTTCCGAGGAAGATGGTGGAGTAACTCCTCTGAGCGGTCGTAGTGGCTACGGGTTATGTACTCCATCTCGCAGAGCGCGTCGGCAAGATTGTCGTGCTGCAGCATGTGCTGCAATGACGCGTTTGGTACACAGTGCTTGTGCAGCAGCGTCAGCGGAATGTATAGGCGATCTCTCTCCGCATCCTCCCGGATATCGCGCAGGATATTCGTAAGCTGGAAAGCAGTGCCGAGCTCTGTTGCGAAGTCGGGCCCCGGGTTCTCGGGTACCCCGAATATCTGCATGGATAGAATGCCCACGGAAACTGCTACACGCCGCACATACTGATATAATTGGTCTATCGTCTCCATGCGCACCTGCCTCGTAGCATCCATCCTGCAGCCATCCAGGATAGCTATAAACTCGCGCTCCGGCAGGTCGAACTGCTCATGCGCCTCAGCAAGAGCACGGGTGAGGGGGTGGCTGGTTTCTTGCTTATACATGGCCGCGATTACTTCCTGCCAGGCATCAAGCTGAATGATTTTTTGATTCGGATCTCCGATGCCGTCTGCGATATCGTCAACCACGCGGCAGAAAGCGTACAATGCATGCATTGCATCCCGCTGTGGCTTTGGCTGCAGACGCATTCCCCAATAGAAGGAGGTACCCGATTGGGTAACAAGGTCTTTTACGCTCATGTGCTGCTGCATCCGCGTTGCGTACTTCCCGGTGGTGGATACGGTGCAAGATAGCGTGTCCAGTCGCTTGTATCAGGCAACGGATGACCGAAAAATCCCCTTACGGATTCCACGCAGGAAACACCGTGCGTACTGCCACCGAGACAATGTGACGAGCTCCGCTAAGAAATCCCGGTCAAGAATCTGGAGGACCAATGCCCGGGCAATCTCAATAATTACCGAAGCCTCCATTCTGAGGCGACTGCTCTTCAGCTGCAATGGCAGTACACGCGCTGCATCCAAAAGCCTCATCACGGCATCAACGGCAAGACCGCGCACATCCATCAGTCCGGGAGTCATCCGTACACCTCCCAATGCGTCAACGGGCTGCCCCATCTCGCTTAGCCATGCCAGCGGTAAGTAGATACGGTTAAGCCGCAGGTAGTCTGCGCGGCAGTCCTGAATGTGATTGATAACCTGCAGGGCATTGCACAGGGCGTCCGACGCCGGATACGCAGAGGGATTCTCTCCATGGAGATCCAAGAGGTACCGTCCTACAGGAGCTGCGGACAAGTTACAAGAGTCCATCAATTCGTGCCAGCTTTTGTAACGGTTCTTAACTGCGTCCTGCTTGAAGGCTCGAATCAGGTCCAGGCAGTGGTCCGGCCGGATATCCGTAGATGCAAGGCTTGCCCGCATGGCTGCTGCTTTTTCAAAGTCATCATGGTCTGCGCCAATGCCTTGCAGCACGCGCGCGAAGTCATCAAGCCGCGCGATTTTTTCGTCAGCAGAAAGGTCCGGGCTGTCGGCAATGTCATCAATGGCTCGCGCAAAGGCGTAGAATGTCATGATATGCGGACGCAACCGTCGGGAAAGCAGAATGGACCCGACAGGAAAATTTTCTTCGTCCTTCCCTTTGGATGGTGGAACCTCAGCCATGCCAACTATCAGATGGCGTAAGGAGAAGCGGGCAGGCTGCGGGGTTGCCTGCTCCCTCAATGCGTTGCAATGGGCTGCAGAGACAGCGGAATATTAGCCGGCGACCGATACATGCCAATCGGAAGAGCAGTATAGTCAGGACCGGCGGTTTATACATCGGCCAGAACTAGGCGATTACAGGATATTTATCAATTCCTTCGGCAGCTTGAAGTGAACGTTCTCTTCCACGCCGTTCAGGGTGGTAACCGTTGTTTCGAATAGTGTTGAAAGCCTATGGAGCACTCCCCGCACCAGCGACTCAGGAGCGGATGCTCCTGCAGTGACACCTACCGTGCTTGCAGAGGACAGCCATGCTGGATCCAGCCTGGAAGCGTCGGCTATCAGGTAGCTTGGTACACCGCATTCCTCGCCCAGTTCGCGGAGGCGATTCGAGTTGGAGCTGTTCTTAGCTCCGACGACCAGAAGGACATCCGCCACTTCGCACAGCTCGCCAACCGCTCCTTGGCGGTTTTGGGTTGCATAGCAGATATCCTTAACATCCGGGCCCATGATATTCGGGAAACGGTCCTTTAGAGCCTCAATGATGCCGCGTGTATCGTCCACGCTGAGCGTTGTCTGTGTGACGTATGCTAACTTGGCTCCCGGGCCGGGATCAAGATCATACACATCCTGTTCGGTCTCTACAAGGTGCACGATTCCGTCAACTTGTCCCATGGTACCTTCTACTTCCGGATGGCCCATGTGGCCTATCAGGACTATCTCGTGGCCGCGGCGGACGTAGCGCCGGGCTTCGTTGTGGACTTTTGTGACCAACGGACATGTCGCATCGATGACTTCCAGTTGCCGCTCTGCTGCGTTGCTGACAACTTTTCGTGATACGCCGTGCGCACTGAAGATCGTAATGGCGTTCTGGGGTATTTCGTCGATTTCTTCCACAAAGCGGGCACCTTTTTCGCGCAAGCTGTCGACCACATGCTGGTTATGGACGATTTCGTGCCTTACATAGACCGGAGCACCGAAACGATCCAGAGCCTGCTCCACAATATCCACGGCTCGTACTACACCTGCACAGAAGCCGCGCGGTTGGGCAAGGATGATATGCAAGGAATTCTGAGTCATTGTATTGGAAGATATTCTATCGCGATCTCATGAAACAGGATTGGTGTCAAAGCGGTTTCGCGGTCTCGGCCTACGCGGTTTCTTTAAACGACGCACGACTGGCCGAGGGCATCGCGGAGGTTCCGTGCCCTGGACTAGAATAGCGGGACTGCGACGCAAACTGACCTGGAACGTTACAGTAGTGTCTGAAGCTAAGCGCATAAGCATCGGTATCACCGGCATGGAGTGCGCCGCGTGCGCTGCGCGACTGGAGCGCAGCCTGGTGGCTGTTGATGGAGTGAGGGACGTAGCGGTCAATTATGCCACGGAAAGAGCAAGTATCGTACACGATGGTAAGGAAGCAGCCATCCGACGGGCCGTGGAAACAGTGGGCCTCGGCCTGCAGCTGGAGACCGTGCACTTTGAGGTAGAAGGCGGTACAGCGGCCTTGGAGGCACGGCTGCGCGGCGTTGAAGGCTTGACGTGGGATAAGCAGGCGCAGGATAATGGGTGCACCCTTAGCGTATCATTTGTTGCCGGCCTCACATCGCGGGCAGAGGTAGAGCGGCTTTTGGATGTGAGAGGTCAGGCCGATGGTGCCGGCGTCGTACAAGTCTCCGGAATTGAGCGCGCCAATAATCTTGCTAGGCTGCGCAGTCGCTTTATTGTCGCTGCTTGCTGCACGATACCCATTGCGGTTTTAGCGATGCTGCCGGATGGCTCTGGAGTACCAGGAAACAATCTGATTTCGATGGTTCTTGCTTCCGTTGTGGTCGGATGGGCGGGCCAGCCCTTCTTCGGTGGTGCGTGGCGCGCGTTGCGTGGCGGTGGGGCGAACATGAACACGCTGATCAGTATCGGAGTGGGTGCAGCGTTCTTGTACAGTGTGGCCGCCACCCTTTGGCCGCAATGGTTTTCCGGATCAGGAATGACTACCCATGTATATTTCGAAGCCTCCGCGGTTATTGTAACCCTTGTGACGCTTGGCAGGGTGTTTGAAGCGCGTGCCACGTTGAAGACCCATGCTGCCCAGGACCTGCTTCTGAGCCTGCAGGTCAACACAGCCCGAGTGGTGCGCGGGCAGGACATAGTTCAGGTGCCCATCAAGTCTGTAACAACAGGCGATATCGTGCTGATACGGCCAGGCGAACAGGTGCCGACTGACGGGCAGGTTGTTGATGGCGTCTCAGCCGTAGATGAGAGCATGATAACCGGGGAGTCCGTACCTGTTGATAAACACCGGGGCGACACGCTTACGGGCGGCACGGTCAATACGGTGGGTGTGCTCCGTGCTCGCGTAACAAGGATCGGACGGGACACGACCCTTCAGCAGATAGTACGGCTCACGAGGGAGGCTCAGGAGCGCAAGGCACCTATTCAGCGCTTCGCGGACACGGTGTCCGGCTATTTTGTCCCGGTGGTACTCGTGATAGCGGCGGCGACATTCATGGTCTGGGTTACCGTAGGTCCTGAGCCACGGTTTGTGTATGCCGTGATGACGATGGTATCGGTACTAATTATAGCGTGTCCATGTGCATTGGGTTTGGCTACTCCGACAGCTGTAATGGTGGCAACAGGGAGGGCGGCGCAACATGGTGTGCTCGTTAAGGGGGGAGATATTATTGAGCGGATGCAAAATATTGACGTGGTGTTTATGGACAAGACAGGGACGGTGACGGAAGGCAAGTTGCATGTGGGAGAAATTCGCGCGCTGGGAACATGGTCCAGGGAGGATGTGCTGCAGTATGCGGCATCTGCGGAGGTCATGTCAGAGCACCCGATCGGTTCTGCGATTGTGGAGGCAGCCCAATCGCGTGCACTGCTCTTGCTGCCCGTGGAGGAATTTCAGACGGAGACAGGGCGTGGCATCGTTGCAACGGTCGCAGGGCGCGAGGTGGTGATTGGAAACAGGGCCTTCCTTGCACTCCATGGCATACGCGTTGATCTTGAGGACGGGATTGCAGGCACGATGGTTGTGCTCGCTGTTGACGGGTGTCCGGCAGGCGTATTTACGTTGACGGAGTCGGTGCGAAAGTCTGCCAGGGAGGCCGTTGCGGCGCTCCATGAGCTCGGCATAGCTGTGACGATGGTGACCGGAGACGCTCGTTCTACTGCCGAAAAGATTGCAATGGAGGTGGGTATTCCCACTGTGGCGGCGGAACTCCTGCCACACGGCAAGGTCGCGCATATTCTACATGCCAAAGAAGCCGGACAGACAGTGGCAATGGTTGGCGATGGCATCAATGACACGCCTGCGCTGGCGGAAGCCGATATAGGTATTGCTATCGGTACGGGAACCAATGTGGCCATGGAAACAGGTGATGTAACACTCATGACCGATGATCTGGCGGGAGTCATCACTGTACTGCAGATGGCGCGTGCGACTATGCGTATTATCCGGCAGAATCTGTTCTTCGCTTTTATATATAACGTCATCAGTATCCCGGTGGCTGCAGGTATTTTGTACGGACCGCTGGGATTAACGCTGAATCCGATGGTGGCATCTGGAGCCATGGCTTTATCCAGCGTGTCTGTCGTGCTAAACAGCCTCCGACTCCGGTCCGCACCCTGAGCAACAAGAGCATCTCGCTCCGCTGCGAGTCTAGTGCAGGCTGCCATCTTGTCAGGATTTGTTGCTTGGTACAGTTTTCGAACGTATTGGCAGTGAAGTAGAGCTAAGAAGAAAGCGACAATGAATTTGGACAAATTGACAACCAAGGCCCAGGAGGCCGTTAGGCGAGCACTGGAAGTAGCGTCGGAGCGGGGGCATCAAGGCTTGGAGCCTCCCCATCTTTTGAAGGCGTTGTTGGAGGATGAGAAGAACATCGTGGTCAGCATCCTGCAGCGACTGGAAGTCAGCCGTGGGCTGCTGGAGGCCCGGGCCGATGACGCGCTGACCAAACTGCCCAAGGTTTCCGGAGCAAGTGTTTCCGGGCAGTATATGGGTGCAGGTGCGGGGCGGATGTTTGATAGAGCCCTCGCGGAGGCAAAGCTGCTCAGCGATGACTTTATCAGCACCGAGCATCTACTGATAGCGCTTGCGACAGCGAAGGATGTCATTGGTGCGGTACTCAAGGAGCAGGGGGCAACGCGGGAGGCAATTCTGTCCATTATGCAAGATGTGCGAGGTGCGTCCCGTGTGACAGATAAGCATGCGGAGGATCGGTACCAGGCCTTGGAGCGGTTTACCCGTAACTTGAATGAGTTAGCGGCGGGCGGCAAGATTGACCCCGTGATCGGGCGCGACGAGGAAATTCGCAGGGTGCTTCAAATCCTTTCCAGAAGGACCAAGAACAACCCGGTACTGGTCGGTGAACCCGGCACAGGTAAAACAGCGATTGCGGAAGGCATCGCTATTCGAATTGTACAGGGGGATGTCCCGGAGGGACTGAAGTCGAAGCAGCTCTATGCGTTGGACATGGGGGCATTAATTGCAGGCACCAAGTACAGGGGAGAGTTTGAGGACCGCTTGAAAGCAGTTGTTAAAGAAGTGACGGAGTCAGATGGCACCGTGCTGCTGTTTATTGACGAGATTCACACGCTCGTCGGCGCCGGAGCGGCCGAGGGCGCGATGGATGCCGCGAATATTCTAAAGCCTGCACTTGCACGGGGAGAGCTGCGCGCCATCGGAGCCACCACGCTGGATGAATACCGGAAGTACCTGGAGAAGGATAAGGCGTTGGAACGGCGCTTCCAGACAATAATTGTAAAAGAGCCGGACATAGAGGATACGATCTCGATTCTTCGGGGCCTGAAGGAGCGGTACGAAGTGCATCACGGCGTGCGCATCACGGATGGTGCACTTATTGCCGCCGCACAGTTGAGTGACCGGTACATTACAGACAGGTTCCTGCCCGACAAGGCGATTGACCTAGTGGATGAATCTATGGCACGTCTCCGCATAGAGATTGATTCTGTGCCGGAGGATCTTGATGTACTTGAGCGCACCATACGCCGGCTGGAGATCGAGCGCGAAGCGATTAAGCGCGAAAAAGATCAAGTCAAGCTGCGCGGTATTGAGGGGCAATTGGCTGACTTGGGAGAGGAACGCGCGGAGCTAAGGGCCCGCCTGAGTGCAGAGAAGGAATTGATTGCCAGGATTCGGCAGGCGAGAGAAGGGATTGAGCAGTACCGCATCAAGAGCGAGTCGCTGGAGCGAAGCGGACAATACGGCGAAGTGGCCGAGATACGCCATGGCCATATCCCGCGTCTGGAAAAGGAGGTGGAAGCAGCTGTGGCGAAGCTTTCTGCTATCCAGGAAAAAGGTGCCTTGCTGAAAGAAGAGGTAGACAGTGAGGATGTGGCGGAGATTGTCGGGCGCTGGACGGGTGTGCCTGTTGCGCGCATGCTGGAGAGCGAGCGGTCCAAGCTGCTACGCATGGAAAAGGTGCTCCGGGAACGTGTTGTGGGCCAGGACAATGCAGTGACTGCAGTGGCCAATGCGGTGCGGCGCGGGCGCGCGGGACTGCAGGAGAAAGGGCGCCCGATTGGCTCTTTCATCTTTCTCGGAACGACAGGAGTCGGCAAGACGGAGCTCGCAAAGGCATTGGCCGAGTTCCTGTTTAACGACGAAAGTGCGCTCGTGCGCATTGATATGAGCGAATACCAGGAGCGCCACACGGTCAGCAGGCTTATCGGTGCACCTCCCGGCTATGTGGGGTATGACGAAGGAGGACAGCTGACCGAACAGGTCAGGAGGCAACCTTACGCCGTAGTTCTGCTTGATGAAATTGAGAAAGCCCACCCGGAAGTATTCAATATCCTGCTGCAGGTACTGGATGATGGGCGCCTTACCGACAACAGAGGAAAGGTAGCAGACTTCAAGAATGTCATCATAATCATGACAAGCAACTTGGGATCGGAGCTGCTGGGTCGCCGGATTGAAGCCTTTGATGGTGTGGTTCCGGAGGAGGGGCAGACCAGGATGCGGTCAGAAATGATGGAATTGCTGAAGAGGCATCTTCGGCCAGAATTTCTCAACCGTATTGATGAGACAATGGTTTTCAACGCGTTGGGTCCCGCGCAGATACGGCGCATCGTGGAGATACAGTTTGGTCGCATACGAGCACTAGCGCTGGAAAGCCACGGATTGACGCTATTATTAAGCTCAAGAGCGATGGACTATTTGGCAGAAAATGGCTACGATCCGGCGTATGGTGCTCGGCCTATCAAGCGGTTGCTGCAGCGTGAAATCACCAATCGACTCGCCGAGGAGGTACTCTCCGGGTGGGTGCAGGATGGCGAGCTGATTATAATTGATGTCAGTCCGGATGGATCGGGTTTGACGATGGAGATCAAGCACGCCGCGGCGGCGTAGCGCTACGCTAGACCCGCGACAGGATATATCCTCCCCAGAATGTTCTGCCTGTTGTTGCATCAACCGGTAGAGTCGGGTTCTTGGCAGGCCCGGCGTATAATCACCTTGCACTAAGCTCTACAAGCGGACTACGCAGACCAATGCTAAGCCCGCTTTACCATGTACTTCACCGTACGGATACCAAGAAAGCGAAAGAGGCTGGAGAGAAGTCGCCCTCGGTAAGCTTCTTCTCGCTGGGGAAGCGGTTCACGGCGCTGCGCCGCACGGTCGAGTGGCTACCTGAATACTCCTTTGGCGTAGTTAGATACACATTGAAATATCAGGCGGATGCATGGAAGGCATTCTTCAAGGAGGGTAAGAGAAGACCGCGATTCCATTCCAGACGTGATAGTACGCCTTCGTTCACGATCCCGGATAACGTAAGGGTTCGGGATGGCAAGCTGCATATCCCGAAAGTGGGATATATGGCGCTCCGCAGGCGGGGAGGCAACCCGTACCCTGATGGTATACCCGTCAAAGCCACGGTGAAGAAGAACGCCGGCAAAGGGTATGCTGTCATCTGCTACAAGATTGAGGCACCTGTAATAGAGGATACCGGCGGTGCTGTAGGCATTGACCGTAATTGCGGGCAGGTCGCTATGGTCTCCACAGAGGGCGATACAAGCATTATCAGACAACAGGATACGAAGCGTCTTGATGCCAAGTTGAAGCGGCATCAGCGAAGACTGGCGAGACAGAAGAAAGGCTCCAACCGTCGTAACAGGCGGAAGCATAGAATCGCCCGCATACAGCGCAAGCGTGCTAACGTCCTCAAGAATGCGAACCACCAGGTAAGTCGCAGTATTGCCAATTGCTCCTCAACGGTGATACTGGAGGACCTAAAGATCAAAGCGATGACACGTTCAGCTAAGGGGACGATGGAGAGCTTTGGCACAAACGTCAGACAGAAGTCTGGCCTCAACCGTGAGATACTGCGAACAGGTTGGGGCCAGCTGGATCAGATGCTGAGCTATAAGTGCCGCAAGGTGATAAAGGTTACCGCTGCCTATACCATTCAGCGGTGTTCTGTGTGTGGGCACACAGAAGCGAGTAACCGTAAGACGCAGAGCAAATTCACGTGTATGTCCTGTGGCCATGCGGATCATGCAGACCTGAATGCGGCTGCAAACATACTGGCCTCCGGGATTGGGGCTGCTGCACGGCGAGGGGCGTTCGGGTTACCATCCCCTATGACCCGTGAAATTGATACTAGTGCCTCACTGTGTACAGTTGGTCACTCACGTATATAATTCCCTAATACCAATTCGCAGCGAGGGGTATTTTGCACTTCCTTTCTGTTGCCGTATACTTCTTCGTTTGTCCCCGATCTATGTACCTCAGCACGCTGGAACTGCACGGATTCAAGAGCTTTGCGGCTTCCACCGTGGTTAAGTTTGCTCCGGGGATCACAGCGGTAGTGGGTCCTAATGGGTGTGGTAAGTCGAATGTGGTGGATGCGATACGTTGGGTGATAGGGGAGCAGCGTGCGCGGGTGCTCCGCTCCGCGAAGATGGATGATGTCATTTTCAATGGCTCGGCGACGCGGCGCCCGCTCGGGTTGGTGGAGGTGAAGCTCACTATTGAGAACACGGACGGGGTGTTGCCGACCGAGTATTCCGAGGTTGCCATAGGGCGCCGCCTGTTTCGTTCCGGGGATTCTGAATATTTGCTCAATGGAACCTCCTGCCGTCTCAGAGACATTACGGATTTGTTTCTGGACACGGGCATGGGGCCGGGTGCTTATTCGGTCATGGAGCTCAAGATGGTTGAGCAGATACTGTCTGATCCCGCGAAGGGTCGCAGGATTCTGATTGAGGAGGCTGCCGGGATATCCAAGTACAAGAAAACCAGGAATCAGACAGCGCGAAAACTGGAAGGCGTTGAGGCTGATCTTTCGCGGGTGGAAGAGCTTCAGCGGGAGATTGAACGGCGGGTGCGGACCTTGGAGCGTCAGGCTGCGGCAGCGGAACGGCTTCGCGACATAATCCGACAGGTTGATTCGCTGCGACTCGGCTTGGCGGCAGCAGATTACAGGCGCTTGGCAGCCGAGACCGATGCGTTGGTTGTACGACTGGCGGAGCTAAAGCAGTTATCAGCTGTCAAAGCGGAAACACTGAGTCTTGCGGAGAAGCAATTATCAGCAGAGCGCCGGCAGCTGGCATCGCGGGAAGTTAAAGCCGCATCGCTCGCGCAGAAATTGTCAGACCATGTATCCCGACTGCAGGGTCTGGAGGCTGACCTGCGGATTGAGCAGCAGCGTGCTAACTCCGCACGGCAAGAAGCGGCGCGGCTGCGTGTGGAGATACGAGATGATAAGGCGCAGGAGCAAGCGATAGGCCTGGAGATGGAACAGATTGCCACTAGGCTGAAAACAGAATTACCGGACCTACAAGGAAAGAAGAAGGTGCTGGGCACATGCAAGACGGAGCGGCGGGTTTCGAGAGAGGCTGTTGATCAGGCGCGGACTAATGTGCGTCTGATGCGAAAAAAGGAAGACGAGTGCAGAACAGTGCTGGGCAATGCGGTACGTCAGCGAGATCGTCTGGCGAGCAGGCTTGAGCTACTCCAGGAAAGGCAGGCACGCCTAATCGCACAGGTGCGCAAGGCGGATAAGGACTGCAATCGGGCTGCCAAACTTGTCGCAACAGCTAACCGTGCTACTACGGCAGCAGAGAAGGGTCATAGGGCCGCTTCAGCGAAGTTAGCCAAGGTACAGGTGGACTGGAAGCACGCGCGCAGCGCACTGGACCAGGCACAGCGGCACCAGCGGGAGCTACAAACGGCGCTAGAGGCCCGTGTTGCGGAGCGCAAGCTGCTGGAGCAGTTCATGACGGCGTTTGAGGGGTTCTCCGACGCAGTTCGGTTCCTTGCCGGAACTCCGCTTGGAGAATCCGGCAGGGTGCGTGTATTGGGGGACTTGTTTACCACGACCACGCGGTACCACAGGGCGCTGGAGGCTGCCATGGATCCTTGGGTAGACTGTATGGTCGTAGCATCAGAAGAGGATTTGCGAACCTGCATCGGATTGCTGCAGGAAAATAAGAGAGGGAGTGCATCGTTCTTTGTGATGTCTAGAATCCCTGAGCATGAGGAGAAGGTTGTGCTCCCGGACAGCCTGCTTACGCATGTCCGAATATTGGATGTGCAGTATGCGCCGCTGGCGCGGGTACTTTTTGGAGGAGTGCGCATGACTACGGCGGCAACTCGTGGGTGCTATGTGACTACTGCAGGGGAGTGGGGCGACGAACGCGGATTTGTACGTGCGGGCGGCGACAGGCCCGGTCCGTCGAGGTCGCGGATGCAACGGCGCAATGAATTGGAGGCGGCGACAAGTGAATGCGCACAACTGGAATTGCAGAGTGCTGAATTACGAGAAGCGGTAGGCGGGTTGAAACAGGAGGTGCGGGCTGCATCATCTGATGCTGCTGCGGCGGCGGAGCGAAAGGCACTCGAACGGGTGGAAGAGGCGAAGCGCAGGGCGTACAGGGATGAGTCGGAGCATGACGCCGCTCAGAGGCGGCTGAAAGGAATACAAGAGCAGCTGGAACATGTACGGAGGGATAATGCTACGCTGCAGGCAGGGGCACAGAGCGATTCTGTGCGGCAGCTGGAGGTGATTGCAGAGCAGGCGCATGAATTGGCGGAGGAAGCGGAACGGTCTATGGAGAAGCTTGAGGTAGAACACCGCGAGGTAATAGAGCGAACCGGCCGCGCACAAGCTACGGCTGCGGCGGCTGCCACCGCGCACGAGCAGCTGAAGCGGCAACGATCAAGGATGTCCGACCGGCTTGCTTCGCAACGCTCGCGCGCTGCTAGGCGACAACAGCGCCGGAAAACGGTAGACAAGATTGCCGCAGATGCCGCTAAGGCAATGGATACTTTGACTCGTGAGGCGGAAACGGTAAAGTGCCAGTGGCCGGCACTGGAGGAAGAGGTCAGCATCGCCCGCAGGGAGCAACTGGAGGCGCGAGCGTCACTGCTACGGGCAGAGACTGCTTTGCGTGCAGCGCACACGGCCAAAGACGACGCCATCCAGACAGAAAATACGGAAGCCGTGCGGCTTGCGACGCTTGAGGCGCGCCTGGCAGCCCACAATCAGCAGATACCAGGTGTTGACCGAGCAGAGCCGGTGGAGGACGAAGAGGTGGCTGCGGAGGAGTTGGAACGTCTTAAGGGGCGCCTGGCGGCGATGGGGAAGGTGAATGCCTTGGCGGTAGAGGAGTATGCTGCGGAGCAGGAGCGGCTGACGTTTTTGGAGGATCAGTCGGACGATCTTTGTAGGGCGCGAAAGACGCTTACAGCGACATTCCATGAGATAAACAGGACAGCAGCGCAACGCTTTATGGACACATTCCTGGCGATTGAAAAGAGCTTTACCAGCTTGTTCAAGGAGCTCTTCGGGGGTGATGCGCGTGGCAGGCTCCTGTTGACAGATCCGAAAGATCCGCTGGAGTCAGCAATTGCTATTGAGGCTAAACCGCGCGGTAAGCGGACGATTCGGATCGCACAGCTGTCAAGCGGAGAAAAGACATTGACGGCGATCGCCCTTCTCTTTGCTATTTACCTGGTTAAGCCCAGCCCCTTCTGCATATTGGACGAGGTTGATGCGCCGTTGGATGAATCGAACGTGGAGCGGTATATGCGCCTGATCCGTAGGTTTTCGTCGGATACGCAGTTTGTACTGGTAACTCACAACCGGCGGACCATGGAGATGGCGGATCGTCTTTATGGTGTAACGATGCAACAGGAAGGCATTTCGAGCATTGTGGGAGTGCAGCTTGATGCAGCCCGCAAGCTGGTGGCCAGCTAGCGGGTCATATTAGATCCGACAGTGTCTGGTGTCGTCCATGGCCATTTTGCACGGCGCTGCATAGGCTACAGGTTATTTCTGTGGGGCTCTGTCTGTCGTGGCTCAATTGACACCTGCGTGGAATCATATCGGCTGTTGGAAAAAACCAGCAGAAGGTCAATGCTCGGTGCCAAACTACTGTGGAAAGGGTTCGCACACAAAACGACCCAGGCCCCTACTAATGACATTATGGACCAGAAATTATTAAAGTCAACAATCAGGCTCGATACAACAAACTTAGCGAACGGTTATAGTGCCAATTACAAAACATATTTGCCTTTATAAGGGAAGGTTGAGCCGGACCCATCTTTCGGAGCAACAATTATCAGTCGCCGTGAATGCTGGGATCCTCGCCCTTTGCCAACAAATCGAACGCAGACAGCACGTACCGTTTGGTTCTGTACTCGCCGAACTCTTCAAGTTCGTTCAGCTTGAGCCTTGGAAACGAGGCGCTCGGAGGTGGGGAATCCAAGATCCATTCTACATCTTGTCGGTCTAGCCTGTACATGTGCGAGAAGATGGCGTCAAGTTCACACTGCAAGTGCTGTCGACGCAGATCCTCCCAAGGGAACGGATCGCCGCTGTAGCCAAGGTCCGCTGCAAACTCCTCCAGTTCTTGACTTGTGTACGTCAGATTCAATACGCGAGGTGTTACCAGCTCAACATATCTGCTCCCACATCCGGCATCTTCCAAGTACGCCTCCGGCGGTAACACGGGCAACTGTTTAACAATGAAGAAATTCATGTTTACACCGCCGACAGAAAACCGCGCAGTCCAGTCAAGAGGGATGGAATTCATGTTAGCCATGACGAGGGCAGCTGCGATGGCCGGGGCAGGACCGTAGTCTGATATCGGCGCACTATTCCCGACACCACCAGACCGTAGTTCAGTAGTGATCAGTGTGCGTTCGTTTGTTGCCGTTGTAATCCCGCGGAAGGTCTGAAGCCATGCGTGATAGGTGACGCTGATGAACGGAGCCTTGTTGCTCACAGCAACTCCCTGGATGACGGAGAGAATAGCAGTGCGCTGATCAGTTGAGCGTGCGATGTCCCTGAAGACGACAACCCAACCCCGAAGGCGATTAACGCACCTGAATGGCTCAGACCAAAGATCGGGATTATGCCGCAGATGTCCGTCCTCACGTTGGTCGCATTTGTAATCATGCGGAAACCGACCTGCCAGCCAGTTCTGCGAGAGCGTTGAATGTCGGCTGTCGGCTGTCGGCTGTCGGCTGTCGGCTGTCGGCTGTCGGCTGTCGGCTGTCGGCTGTCGGCTGTCGGCTGTCGGCTGTCGGGTCAAACGGCCATTGAACTCTCTTCGCGACCTCTTGTTCAGGCACCCAATACCGCGGGATTACCACAGATTCCGGATCAGCCTTTTCCTCACTGGTCATCCGCCGCGCCTTTCCATTCCGGATATCCTTTTCCGAAACCCCGTCAAACGTAGCAAACCGGTGATCGTACTGGTGGAACAGCTTGGCTTCGTATAGCGGCAGATACCGCTCCTCTGAATCCTCCGAAACAAATACGTTGCCATTGAGCTCCCACCCTTCCTCTTCCAAGTCCGCACGCGTCTTGAATAACCGTGAATCGTTCGACATATCAAACATCCTTTGAAACTTCACCCCCCACGGATTCTCCTCCGGTTCGTCCCCCCGCTTCTCTTTCCACAGCACACCAGCTCGCTTGTACATCTTGCGCGCTATCTCCATGTCACGGCGCGTACGGAAAATGGGACAGGTCCGCGTGTTGGGGTTGAACAGCTCAAAATCCTCTTTCGACAGCGTGAACCTGCGCTCGCGCTCCTTGAGATGTTCGACCTGGTGCAGGAAAAACGCGAACTCAGCCTCCTCCGCAGGATCATCGCTCCCGGCAAGCGTGAGCAGACAGAATTTGTAAGAGCGATGGACACCTGGGAACACAGCGTTCTTATTCTCAAAGTCATAAAGCGTCGAGAGCCGCTGGCTGTTGACGATGTCCTGGAAAAACTTCCTTGTGGAATGATCTGTGGAGATACCTGTAGGCACAATGAGCCCGGCGCGACCCCTGGGGTTCACCAGCCGGAGACATGTCTCCGCGAACACTGCGTAGGTATTGACATCCCCTACGCCTGTGAGCGGAAAGCGTTGTCCCTTTCGGACAAAATGACTGGCGGCTTCTGCGTCGCGTTTGGCATCCCGGAATGCTTTGTAGAGCGCTTTCTCAACCGCGGGAGCATCGTCGCGATTCAAGTGCCGGATAAGCCGGCGTCGTGCTGCTTGGTTCCGAGCACCCGCTATCTCT
The DNA here is from genome assembly GCA_963663495.1 of Rhodothermales bacterium. GTDB lineage: Bacteria > Bacteroidota > Rhodothermia > Rhodothermales > Bin80. The sequence continues at coordinate 4,443,406 of OY760427.1, read as the reverse complement.
GTGGACCGGGATGCGAAAAACTCCTTTTCCTGGAGCTTGATACGTTCCCAGGGCGGATTGGCAAGCACCGCGTCAAACCCACCGTCCTGCATGATATCGGGGAAGGTGAGATACCAGTGAAGGAAGCGATGTCGTCTTGACAAGTCGCGGACGGAAGGTTCAACGCCAGCACGGATAGGCCAGGAAGACCCCACGCGCATAATGTCTTCGGAGAGCGCCACGGTACTGCGTGTGTCGGATGTTTTGGATGCAAAAAACGCACCGACGAATAGATCGGCCTTGAGCGCTTCTTGAGCATGGGCCTTGTCCGTGCGGGCCGATTCCCATGCGGCGCGCTTGCGTTCCACATCATCCAGCGTATCCTCGGACATTGCGTCAAGCTCTATGTGCGTCACGGCAACCTCAAGCACAGCCTCGTCGTCAAACAGGTCAATCTGTCCGGCAAGGCGATTTTTCGCCTTGAGGCTTTTACAGGTCGCCTTGTGATCTCCCGTCAGGGGGTCATACGCAGCGGGCGGGATGCCCTCATCCAGGATCGCGGGATCCATGATGCCTAACAGGCTGTCCCCGAGAACAACGTGGGCATCAAGGAAAGTTGACGGCTTTCCGGGCTCAATCGTCTCAATCCACAGCGCCGCCTTGCATAATTCGACAGCAAGCGGATTCTTATCAACGCCATAGATGCAGTGTCGCACGACTTCACGGAGCGCGTGCTGGCGAATCTTATCAACATGAGTGTCTCCATCTGCATCAATGTGCGCGATCTCGTCAGCCAGTCGGCGCGCCGCCGCCAGGAGAAAATGGCCGGATCCGCAGGCAGGATCAATGACCCGCAGACCCAGAAGCGCACGGTACGGATCTTCTGGCCGCTCGGATATGGCCCGCTTGATGACGGGGTCAAGGGTCGTCCTAACGAGCTCACCCGCAAGACTCGCCGGGGTATAGTAGGATCCGCTGAGCTTGCGGGCTGACCCTTTAACCTTCGTGGTCCCGCCCCCCGCAAACTCCAAACGCCACGGCAAGGCGTGCACATCAATGCCGGGACGCAGCTCAAGCAAGCTCTCATAGACAGATCCGAGTTCTTCGGTGCCCATATCCCGGTAGTTGATCCGAGCGAGGCTTTTGCCCGAGGTGGACGGGAAGTAGGCGAGGGTGCGCACAGCCTCTAGCAGGTACCTGTTCCTGATCAGCGATCCGTCAAGATCAGGGCATTGGTCCGTGCGGTACAACCCGCCGAGAGCAGGCAGCCCGAGCCCGGGTGCGCCGCGGGCAAGCGCTCCGAACGTGATCCGGAGACCCTGCCAGAGATCCGAATTCCGGTCGTAATGGCGACGCCGGAGCGCGCGTTGACGAAGGCGCGCAAGCGAGTATCCCTCGGCATACACGCTACGTGCACAGTCCGAAGTACCTGGGACATGGAGAAGATCCCGCTCCTCAGCGGTGAAAAGGAATATTATGCGATAGATTAGCCGGAGAAGCTGCTGAAAGTACGCCTCAGGAGTCAAAGCGCCGGAGCTCAGCGCTTTATGCAGGGCATCGTTGTCCTGATGTTCCAGGAAACCATTTCCAAGTCTTCGCAGTGCGGCAGTAACGCCCTCGCGAAGGTTTCCGCGGACGCGCTCGCCAATCTCGTGGGCCTTGGATCTCCATTTCTCAATGATGCAGTCTTGTGGCTTGCCGTCGGAGGGTTTCAACCTGCTGGCATGAGCGGAAAGCCAGAGGGCTACGAAGTCGGGATAGAGGTCTTCGTTGAATATGAGCTCAAGATCTGCCTCTATGTAGGACGGGCGCGTAAGACTCGGATTGTCCCGAAGGATTCGCAGCTTGGAACCGTTGGAAATCATGCCCCATAGGGCGTCCTCCTCCGCGTTCAGGTACTCCTGCATAAGAGCGTGCGGAGCAAGTCTGCGACCGTTGCTTAGCCGCGGATCCGCCTTATCCAGATCGTAGTCGCTGGTCACCAGAAGCAGCGGCACCGCGCCGTTGAAGGCTTGGTGCGTGAGCTTGAAGACACGGTCTCCAAGCTCAACGTTGCCGACCCTCAATAAGTCTTCGTACCCGAACAGGGTCCTTAACAGAGGGATGAGCCAGTCATTGACGCCAACCGTTGACGCACTTACGTCTTCGCGCAAGCGTCTTCTATCGTAGCGCTCGTACAAATCTCTCCCGATCTGCCAGTATCTGGAGATCTCGTCCTTGATCGAAAGCGACTTCGAAACCATGTAGGACGGACCACTCTGCTCTGGTGCTCTGAGCGCAGCTACCTCATCCATGAATTCCGGCGGCAGGATCCCGCCCTGAACCCTGAGTGCCGTGAATCCGCTATCGTCCCGCATGCGTGCCAAGGCCTAAACCATCGCCATGGGTAGGAAAACGTAGACACCAATGGTATCGCAGGGTAGCACCGGAATCACACGGTAGCGCTCCCCACGGATACGGCTGGCCTGCCGTATCCGGCGATGATCCTTGAGCAGCTGGTGGGCCCGTTCGTGAGCGAGCCGCTTGAACATCGGTTGTAAAGTAGAAAGGGTGGCAAGCACCTGCCGGATACAGTGTGTCTTCTGCCCGTCGGCCATGTTGCGGCTCGGTTCGAGCGATAAGAGCGACACCGCTTCTTCGTCGGTGAGAAGCCTCGGAGTGCTGCCGCCCTCAACAGCTACAGCAAGACATTCCTCGGCCAGAAGCGACCTCACGGACGCCATCCCGTTCGTTCCGTGGATAGTAATCTGGATGTGGCTCCGAAGCCGCAGCAGGTATAGAACCGTTCGGATCTTGATCCCGGCTGTGACCGCAGCACTCGTTCGCGCGCCAATATCAGGCAGGTCCTGATCAAGTGCCTGCTCGGTCACATAGTCCGCAAGGATAGAGACCAGGGGGTGCGCTCGATGGACGAACGTGGCCCTGCCGGGAGCGATCTGGTCAAATGTAATTCTTGCAGTCCCCTGGAAACCCGTGGTCTCCAAGCGTTCCTTCAGCGCTTTCGGCAGGTGTGGCACCGGGAAGCGCCAGTATCCATCGTGTGGGCCAAGGGGTGCTTTAAGGCGTTGGGCCGCATGGCGAACGAACCGCGCAACATCATCCCGCCCTCCTAACACGGACACAGCCTTCTCCCACTCTGGTCGCACATCCTCGGGCTTCAAACGCCTCTGAGCAAATACTGTGCGCGATACCCGCCGCATTGCTTTCTGCCAAGCAGCGCCCTCATCCTCGTCCGTCACATCTGGGTCAAGCACATCTAGGTCAAGTTCCGACTGACGACCCCACGAGCCTGCCTCGGCATGCAGAAGGACGGCTTGCATGATGGCGTCCGTTACTTTGTTGTCAGCCGGCATCGGCACCGAGACACCTAATTCTTTCCGAATTCTCACGGCCTTGCGGACAATCACACGCAGCACGGCACCGTCAATCGGATTATCCTCCCCATATATCATGAGAACGCGGACAGTCTTAGACGCCTGCCCGAAGCGGTCGGCGCGCCCCTCCCGCTGCTCGTGGCGTGTCGGATTCCATGTCAGATCGTAATGGACGACCGCATTGAAATGGCTCTGGAGATTGACGCCTTCAGACAGACAGTCGGTCGCCACGAGGACCGGGGTTACGCCGTCGTCCAGGTCCTTGAGATCGTTAATTCGTTCTTCGCGTTGATCGGGGGTAAGTTCTCCCGTCACTGCGAATACATGGGCGCGATGGCGGCCGCGCCGATCAAGCCTGATTGCCAATTGTTCACGTACATAGTGAGCCGTCGCTATGTAGCGGCAGAAGATCACGGGTGCGTACCCCTCCGCGACTAGGCGAGGAATCTCGCGGATCAACGCCTTTAGTTTGGGATCCGAGCTGGGTCCCCGAAGAGCATCGGCTTGGTCAATCAGTTTTCGCAGGGTTTTGCTCCCCTCGGGGTCGTCTACGGTGCCAATCGGCACGCTCTCGGTAAGCTCAAACGAATCGTCGGCCGTCTCGTCCATGACCGCCTGGCGTCCGGCACACTCCAGGGCTTCCATCTGCGCCTCTTCAGTTTCACCGCGTGTTGCCTCAAGGCGCGTCCTGAGCGCGAGCGATGCGGCAGCAGGACTTGACGAAGCGCAGCGCAGCAATGCGAGCGCGGCCCACCAGGACATACGCTGCTCTAACTTGGTCCCTTCCTCCGCGCGCTGTACCATCGTTCTGGCATAGGCGAGCACCTCTTCAAACAGACGTCCCCACGGACCAGTAAGCCGGTAAATGGCTTCCTTGCTCTCGCGTACCGGAAAGCGTGTATCGTCCTGCCATTCCGCAATATCGCCGCGCCGGCGCTGGACGAAGTGCACGGAGAGCTCCTCCCGAAGCGCACGGCGGGCATCGGGATCAGACAGTTCGGCCAAATTCGCAAACCGCGGATCCAGTAGGCCGAGGAGGTTATGAAACGCGGTGTCGTCGCCTGAGTGCGGGGTTGCTGTCAGCAATAGTAGCCCCTGAGTGGGTCCTTTCGCCGCCAGCTCTTTGAGCAATTGGTAGCGCTGATGGCGAGTATTCGAGTTGGACTGCACGCAGGTGTGCGCTTCATCCACGATTACAAACTCCGGGCAGGCACGCAGAAAATCGTCCCGACGCCGGTATGACTTGATGTAATCAAGCGATACAACTGTGTAAGGGTAGGCTTCGAAGACCGACTCGTTCGGACGCAGCCCGCGTTCAAGCCGTGTCGCGGTGCCGGTGCGAACGACCTCGGCAACAATATTGAACTTTTCGAAAAGTTCGGACTGCCATTGCTCGCAGAGATGTGGTGGGCAAATGACAACAAGCCGACTAATCTCTCCACGATCTATCAGTTCGCGGGCAATCAGGCCGGCTTCAATCGTCTTGCCGATCCCCACGTCATCCGCTACCAGAAGCCGGACAGGATCCAGCTTGAGCGCCATGATCAAGGGCACCAATTGATAAGTGCGAGGCTCAACGTTCAGGTTTCCAAAACTTCGAAATGGACCGGCACCGGCGCGCAGCTTGAGGCGCAGCGCGTCGCGGAGTAGTAATGCGTCCGCCAATGTTCCCGGTGCCTCAGCATCTGGCGGATCAAACTCGGCAGGCACCGGACGCTCCGGCTCAAGTGGCAGATAAATGAGCGTCGCGTCGTTCTCGGCACCTCCCAAAGGTCGCAGCCGCAAGAGATCGTCACGAGGCTCAGGGAGCACCACCCATTCACGACCTCGGGCCTTAACCAGGGTGCCCGGTTTGAATGCGAGTTCAGATTCCATTGCGGGCATCTCCGGGCTCTCTACGTCGCTGTGGTAGGCGTGCCTGGACCGAAAACCCACGCGTACTTCTCCACGATGCCCGGCCATGATGATTGGTTAGCGCCGAACCGTACAACAGTGTAGCCCGCGTTTTCGAGTCGACGCGTTATTATCGCATCCTTCTTGCTTCTCTGCAGTCCTAAATGATGAGGGCCATCAACATAAACCACCACCGGGCCGCGCGAGTATGCGAAGTCGGGCCGTGTCTCAAAATCCTGAAGCAGGGGCTGCGCCTTGTCGGGAGTGTTGTAGCCTCCTGACCTGAGGAAGTCGAGCCATGCTTGCTCCAGTGAAGATCCTCCTGGGACGGGCTTCGCTTTGTTTTCTGGTAGCGGCCGCTGCACATGCTTACCTTGGGCAAGCATGCAGAGCAGGCCAAGCATTGCTTCGTTCTGCCGGTCAATCAGTGTGTGATCTAGCTGGTTGTAATAGCTGAGCAAACAACGGTAGCACCCTGCTTCGCACTCGTTGTTGCAGTTAACCAGATCTTTCGGCCCATCCCAACCGCCGGACCTTGAGGTGAAGTGGCACACCGCGAGCGCTCTGCGCGCGACGCGTGACACTGCAGCGGGGTCGCCCACCATACGGGTAAGGACTCCCGCACCCCCTTCGGCAGCTTCGTAGAAAAGGATGGTTCTTCGGCAGTTTCGGTCGGGCAGTGGCTCGGCGGCCAGCTCGGCCTCCTCCAGCTGAAATTCTTGCTCAATGCCGCGCTTGAAGGCGTACTGCAGGGAGATCAAGGCCTCCTCGGACAGATCGCCCCCTGGTCGGAGGATCAGGACATTCCGCGTGTCCATGACGAACGGGGTGATACGCTGGATGGTTTTGCCAGCCCCCACACGGTCGTCCTCCGCATCGGTTGGAGCCTGCGAATCACGTGTCCACTCACCTGTCGTAGCATCTACGCTGAACCCGTAAACGGATTTTTCTTCTCGTCTGCGCCATCCCAGGTTAATGCGCCAAAGAGTAGCACCCGGACTGTACTTGAACTCCAGCAAGCTTTCTTCATTCTCCCTTTCTTTAATAGCGATCCCGGTTGAGCGGATACGCCCGTTCTGCTGGCTGAACCGGAGCGTCGTGGCCATCTCGTAGCCCTGACGCTGGCGTTCTTCTTCGTCCGATGTGATCCGGTTCGCCCTGCGCGTTGATACCTGCTCAATGCGGTAGAGGTTGCATATGAAGCGCCCGCCGGCGAGGATGTCATTGCAGCTTTCGCAGCACTCATAGTTCTTCTGGATCCCAAAATGACCGTAGCCGCATGAAGGGCAGATACGTGCAATCTGCACCGGCAGCTTTGCCCCTACCGTGGCGCCCATCTCCTCGCTGGGTGTGAGGATGGTGCGCCGAACCCGGTACGTGCTGCCCTCATGGTAAATGATGGACTGGGGGCCGAACTCGGTCAGCCCGAGGAACCGTGGCCGGCTTAGAAACGAATCCCGTGCCAGCCGCTTGCGCCGGCCGGGAATAAACGCCATCAGGGGGAGACGGGGGAAGTTGTACCCCGGTAACAATCCTTCCGCCGCCAGATACCGGTAAGTGTAAAAGTCCGAGTTCTTCGTCTGTCGGTTGCCTAGAAGAAGATTCTGCTGGGTAAAGGCCTCATCGTAGCGTGCCTTCGCCTCTCGGCGTTCCATTTCGGTCGCAGCAGCGTTATTGATGACATCGTTTGCACGCTTGATTTGGCTCGCCGTCGCACGAAAAAGAGAGCGCCAGCGATCGAATGACCGGTCGAATCGGTGCGCCGCCGACCGCATCGTACCATCAAGCCACGTTGGCGTGTACCAGGGAGCTGCATCCTTCGATAAATCCTCGTTGAGGGTGTTCAGTATGCGGCGGGCACGCACGGTGGCAGTTCTCACCGGCGTCTTGGACTTGACTTGGTGCGCTACCTCAGAGTGAACTGGTAGCTCTATTGGCTGCTTAAGGTCAAGAACATCTCGTACGGATGATCCGAGATTCAGGCCGGTCTCAGCCAGCCAAACCGCCTGCAAGTGGCTGCGAACCAGGTCCTCGTTGGCGAGATCAATATTGGGAGGGTTGACCACGCCGGCTACCATCCGCGTGGGATCCGTAAAGAAGTACTGGTCGTGCGGTGATCTGGCTGCGCAGTACGTCACAACTAGTGCAGGCTGTCCGCTCCTGCCTGCGCGACCGCTTCGCTGGGCGTAGTTGGCAGGCGTGGGCGGTACATTTCTCATGTAGACCGCATTTAGCGACGCGATATCCACGCCGAGCTCCATGGTCGGCGAACAAAAAAGAATGGGTAGCCCGGGAGGATTGCCCGATGGATCCAAGCCCCGCCGAAATCGCCGCTCCCGCTTCTCGCGGTCCTCCGCATCGACCTGCGCAGTGTGCTCCCGAGCCTCCAGCTGGTGAAATAAGCGATCTTCTGATCCCAGCAGTCTCGCCACGTTATTGTAAAGGCTCCGGAAAAACACATTCTCCGAGCTTGCGTCTCCCTCATCTCCGATACCGTCCTTTGCATTCTCCGCCAGACGCCATTCAAGCGCCGAGCCGACAATGCGGTAGCCGACGCGTCTGTCGTGGAGTGGAGTGGACTGCACGTAACCGTAGGAGGTCAGCACATCCAGGATATCGTCAACAATTGTGTTATAGACACTCTCGCTAAACTTCTTCGGGAGGTGCGGATTTGCTCGTCCCCAAAATTCCGTGGACTTGACCTTCTGACCGTAGGCTGATCGGTGCGAAACATGGTGAAGGCGATACAAGCGTCGGCGCCCCCGGGTGCTCGGTCGCGGAACCATGAACACATGAGTAATCGGATCCTCGTACCCCGACAGCCACCATGGCTCCGTCAACTCATTGTGACTCCGATTGCGCATCTGCTCCTGGTATTCAGGATCCAGATAGACCGTTTTGACGCACAACGCTCTCCGCATGCGTTCCAGAAGCTCTCGTACAAGCATGGTCCGGCGACGGGGCGAAATTGATCCGAGTAGAGGGTGCTTTTCCCTCCACTCCTGTTCGTCCCCGCAGCATTCCTCAAGCTCCCTGTAGCCGATCTCCAGCAACCCCAGCTGCTCAATATTCGGATTATTGATTCGCCATCCGCGCTGCAAGTCAACGTAGAGCATATAACCCAGAACATCGCGCAGCGCCTTGCGTGTGCGCTCGGCCCTGATGCCCTTGGATCTCGGATTTGCTGCATAGTCCGACGGGCGCAATCGCAGATAGGTGAACACGCTCTGCGTCAGAATATCGTCGGTAAGAGGCCGCCCGCCCGCACTTCGCATGGCTGCAAGCAGCGCCCCGCGCAGCAGAAGAATCTGTATAAAGTCATTAAAATGACCGGCTTGGAGACTCGCATCCTGGCGATTGTCGGTAAAAGCCAGGAGTTTTTTGGTCCGATTGTCCAAGCCAGTTCCGATGAGATGTTTAAGGGCGGATAAAGCCACGATCGTGGTCGCAGAACTCCGGCCCTCGCTTGATAGGCCGGAGAGCTTCGTGAATTCGCTGCGCACCGTGCCGGCGAAATATGCGTTGCAATCCGAGTTGAGGCAGAATCGAAAGGCTTCAGAGATGAACTGAACTAACAGTCCGTTCTCTGCGACCTTGCCGCACGTTTCAACATGGAGTCTCTGCGGCTGCCGCTTGCGAAAAGAATACTTAAGTCTGGCCTCGGTGCCGCGGTACTCCAGCCACTCGTCCGGATACCGGACCAGGTCCGAAGCGTCAAATGTCTCCGCAGCGTCCGGCATGAGGTAGCCGTACCGGATGTCTTCTTCTTCCGTGGAGCGTTCCGCTAATTCTCGTGGCTCAAACGTACTTGGTACTTTACCTTCCAGACGTGCCCAAACGGGAATGTACTCCTGGCCGCACTGCCGGCAGAAGCACAACGAATACAACGGTCGGCTGCGGTCTCCAGGCTTGAACTGCTGACCGTTTAGAGTCATATACCGCTCACCCGGCGCTTCTAGCGTCGTGTACACGTTCCAGGCCCCGCTTATGAATTGATGCAGGCGGAAAGCAAAGAAGCTGCGCCCCTCTTCGCTCCGACACTGATGGGCAGCCAATAAAAAGTCGGAAAGAAAACGCTGGCAGCGCTCACGGTTGAGTCCACTTTCGGTCTCCAAATGCTTGGAGGCATCCAGAATGTTCATTGGGCGCGAGGTTCTGACGAGCTTTTCGTCCCGGTTTTCAAGGCCGAGCTTGTATTCGACCCATGCTGACATAGCATGCTGCCTCAGGTCGGTATGGGTCGCACCTGCCGGGACGCCGTCTTCTATCGCGCGTTTGAGCGCAGGGCCACTTGGTTCCTGATCGTGGCCGGTCATGGGCCGCAATGTTTCGGTAACCACATTTGTGGGATCTACCGGGACACCGAACAGTCTGCTCGCGATGCTCGCCACCGCTTCGTTCCGCGATTCAGTCGTGCCTTCGGAGGCCATGGTGGCGGAAGTGCCGATGCAAAGCAAATCATGGTTGAACCGCTCCCGTACCCGCCGGACCAGCATAGCGACATCGGCGCCTTGACGTCCCCGATAGGTGTGCAGCTCGTCTAGTACCAGGAACTTCAGCCCCTCAGCGTGGCGCCTCACCGCCTTATCGGTTTCCAGGAAACGCGTCATGATCAGCTCAAGCATGACGTAGTTGGTGAGGAGAATGTCTGGAGGGTTCTTCGCTATCCGATCACGTTCCTCATTTGACTCCTGGCCCGTGTATCGGGCGAAGGTAACCGGTGCCTGGTCTTCGTCGTACCCGAGTTTTAGAAACCGTTCAAGTTCCTCGCATTGGCTATTGCACAGCGCGTTCATCGGATAGACGACGATCGCGGTGATGCGCCTCGCTCGATCCACAGATCTACGCCGGCGGAGGACATCATCAATTATAGGAATGAAATATGCCAGCGACTTACCCGAGCCGGTGCCGGTTGTTAGCACGTAGCTCTTTTGCCGCTTAGCAATGCCGATTGCGTCGGTCTGGTGCCGATGGAGGCGGAGCCTTTTGCCGGTCAGGTCGGCAGCGCTTTTCAGCCGGAAAATCTTAGCACACTCGGAGTCAAGCGTACCATCAGCAACAAGTTCATCAATATATCCACCCGGCTCAAAGTTCGGATTCAGTTGAATGAGCGGTGGAGGCCAAAAATGTTCCGCATCGTAGGCACCATCAACCACGCTGATAATGTCCCGCGCGCGGATGCGTGCGAAGCTTCGAGAAAACCGGCCATATTCGGCCACAAGTTCGTCGCGGAATGCGAAGACATCCATAGGTATTCGTATCAATCCGCGGCTTAGGGGGCGCAGCTACCCCTCCCTATATACTTGCACTACCGCCTGGCACCGATGAAGCCCATTGGATCCTTATCCACGATCAAGTAACGAAGGTCATCACATGGCACTGTTACAGTCCGAAAAATTGTCTCCTTCTTGCGTCTGTCCAGACTTCCCGGCAGAGATAGTAAATAAGGAGCAGGGGCAAACACTACCCCCACATCGGAGAACGAAAGCGCACGAATGGAGGTGCACAATGTTCCTGTTCTACAATAAATCCGAGCGCCACAGCTCCTAAATACCGCTGCAGTAATATTCCGTGCAACAATTGACAACGCGTTTGAGCTGGCCACACGATGGAGGTAAGCGTGCGGTGGTGGGCAAATATGCGGACCACCTGCCTTTGTACCGTCAGCAGCAGCGGTTTCGTCGGGAAGGCGTGGAGATTGCGAAGTCCACGCTGGGAGGCTGGATATCGCAGTCTGCGTGGCACCTGACCCCGTTGTATGATGCTCTGAAGCAGGAGTTGCTATCCACCGGGTATCTGCAGGCGGATGAGACGAGGATTGAGGTGCAGGATGGAGATAAGAAGGGATCGCTGCAAAGGCTTTTATTGGGTGTAACATAGTCCAGAGCAGAGGCTGTTGGTGATGGAATACCGGAAGACCCGTGCTCGGGCGGGTCCGGTGGAGTTTTTGCACGGGTATGAGGGATTGCTACAGACAGACGGGTATGTAGCTTACGACATCTTTGATGCGGACCCATCCGTAACGCTCTACGCATGCATGGCGCATGCCCGGCGCAAGTTCTTCGACTGCAAGACGTACGAGCCGGATAAGGCCGCGCATGTGTTGAAGGAGATACGCAAGCTCTACCTCATAGAGCGTTGGCTACGCAAAACGGGTGCGAGTGCGGATGTTCGTCAGCAACTGCGACAGGAACGGGCCGGACCTGTACTGGAGGAGCTGAAACCGTGGCTGGAGGTGAACAATGGTTTACCCAAGAGCCCGTGGGCCAAGGCGACCCAGTATACGCTTGGCCGTTGGCAAAGGCTGACCCGATATCTGGATGAGGGCCGTGTGGAGTTGGACAATAACCTGGTTGAGAATGCGATACGGCCACTGGCTATTGGTAGGAAGAACTACATGTTCGCAGGATCCCATGATGCATCCCAGCGGGGTGCCGTGGTCTATTCGCTCCTTGGAACCTGCAAATTCCACGACGTCAACCCAATGGAATGGCTCATGGAAGTATTCCAGCGCATCCCGACACATCCTGCCGAGGACATAGCAGCGCTATTGCCCCATCATTGGAAACAGGCACGGCAAGCCCACTAGGGTAAGGCCGCCTAGCTGCCGGATGCCGAATCGTCCAGATCGGGCAAGCCCACATGCTCTCCTCCTTCCAACCACACTGTACCCGCCAAAACCGCCAAAAAGCCCGCTACCCTGTACTTCACCGCACGCTTACCACCGCAGGGTGCGGTGATCTCCCCTATACTGGCCAACATTTATCTTCATTACGTGTTGGACCTTTGGACCGATGCATGGCGTAAGTCACAGCGGAGTGCGGGGGAGGTTTATATCATTTCGTTATGCGGATGATTTCGTGGTGTGTTTCCAGTACAAGGGGACAGCGCAACGTTATCTGCGTGCATTGCGGGATCGGCTTGATACGTTCGGGTTGAGACTGTATCCGAGGAAGACTCGTCTGATTGAATTCGGGCGGTTTGCTGAGGAAGATCGCAGGAAGCGTGGTGAGGGTCGACCGGAGACATTCGACTTTCTGGGATTTACGCATTACTGTCGTAGAGATCGGAGGGGGCGATTTAGTCTTGGTCGTAAGCCGATAAGCGTATGGCTCGTTTTCTGAAGCGCGTGAAGGGGCAGTTGGTTCGCCGCATGCACCGCCCGGTGCATGAGACGGGGAAATGGTTGGGGCGGGTGCTCAACCCATGGTTGAATTACTATGCCGTACCGACGAGTTACCGGTACCTTGCGAGCTGCTACATCCGGCTGTACTGGATATGGATGCGTGTGTTACGACGACGTTCCCAGCGGGATCGTACGACGTGGGACACGATGGACAAGCTCACTGCGATATACTGGCCGAAGTTGGAGATCCGGCACCCATGGCCTTCCACACGATTTACCGTTATGCGCGACGGCGCGACCCAAGGGAGGAGCCGGATACGTTAGCGCGCATGTCCGGATCTGTCCGGGGGGCCCGGGGCGACTCGGGTCCCTACCGGCATAAAATGTGTCGTGTTCTGATTGAGCGTGCGGAGAGCAGTGTCAGCGTGTTGAAGGAGAAAGACGCGGATCTTGAGGAGGTGTTGCGGTACTTGGCAGATGCACAAAGGCAGGTAGATCAAGTAGATAGGCGTCTATTGAAGGGGGAGGTGATTCCGCATGATGAGAAGGTATTTTCGATACATGAGCCGCATACTCGTTGGATCACCAAGGGGAAGGCGGGGGTGATTGCGGAGTTGGGTCTGCCGGTATGCGTGCTGGAGGATCAGCATCAGTTGATATTGTGGCATCAGATACTGCACGAAGGGGTGGATTCGGATATGATTGTGGGGTTTATGAAGGAAGCGAAGGATCGGTGTCCGGCGATCACATCGTGCAGCATGGATAAGGGGTACTCATCGGTAAAGAACCGTAAGGCGCTGGAGCCGGTGTTGGACACGGTGATCATGCCGAAGAGGGGTCGGTCGAGCAAAGCGGACAAGGAGAGGGAATCCGATCCGAAGTTTGTGGAGGGGCGTCGTCAGCATCCGGCGGTGGAGTCGGCGATCAACAATTTGGATCATCGGGGTCTGGGTTTGATACGGACCCGTGGCAAGGAAGGCTTTGTTCGGACGGTGGCGCTGGTAGTGGTAGCGGCGAATGTGCACCGTATCGGGCAGATAGTGAAGCGGAGCGAGGAGCGACGACGGCGGTGCGAGCCGGCCCGCAAACGCGCGGCGTAGGGACTCGCGCGAGCATCGCTGATGGAGGCCAAAAACACGTCAAGACCACAGGATTGCCGGTGTGAGCGGACAAAGTCAGCGACGTCACCGTCGAAAAATCCTTGCTGACTGTCCTTCCGGATCCCCAATTCGGATTCCAGCCCCCCGGCTAGTCCAAGAATCACTCAGAAAAGCCTACTTTTCTGGCAAACACTAGCTTATAACGCCATGCGCATAGATAAATCCCCGAAGCCCGGTAACAAGATTCAGGAAACGAAACGCCCCGGCCGCCCCGTAACAAACGACATTCTCAATATCCAACAATCCATCCCTACCATACCGGAAGAACTGGCGAAAGCCATCCTGTCCGCACCACCAAAGCACAAAAAGTAACGCCTGCGAAAACGCGTGGCACTCAGTCATATAACTCCCCATCATAACGCATTATGTACCGCTCACGTCGACACTTCCTAAAGACCTCCGGCGCGTTCGCGCTGGGATTTGCCGGACTGCAATCCTTTGCCGGTTGCCGTTCGTCTGCCCGTGGCACGAAGGTTCCGACAACGAATCCTGATCCCTTTGGATCGTTATTGGCGGATCCTGATGGCATTCTCGACTTACCCGCAGACTTTTCTTATCGAATCATTTCAAGAATGTCCGATGATATGTCCGACGGGTTTCTTGTTCCTGGTCTCCCGGATGGGATGTCAACATTTCCGGGTGACAACGGGCGAACAATTCTGATACGTAACCACGAGCTGAATCCAGATAGCGGGCCGGAAATGGGGGCCTTCGGTCCAAACCTTGAACTGCTGAAACAGTTACCACCCGCAATGCTCTATGATGCCGGTACAGGCAACACACCGGCCCTAGGGGGTACCACCACAGTGATTTATGACACGGGCGCGCAGCGCGTCGAGTCTCAATACCTTAGCCTAGCTGGCACCCTGCGCAACTGTGCCGGAGGTCGCACACCTTGGAATTCGTGGATAAGCTGCGAAGAGTACGTGAGCAGCGCAGGAGGCTCGTTTGCAAAAGATCACGGGTATGTTTTTGAGGTGCCTGCGAGCATGAAGCAGCAGTTGGTGCGGCCGGTGCCATTGACGGATATGGGACGCTTTTATCATGAGGCCGTGGCCGTAGACCCATCATCGCATGTCGTGTACCAGACAGAAGACAGGCACGACGGGCTCATTTATCGATTCTTGCCAAACGTGCCAGAGCAGTTGGATGCAGGGGGACGTTTGCAAGCGTTGGTAGTTATGGGCCAGCCAAGCCTCGATACACGTAATTGGGAGGAGCAAACCGTAAGGCCGGGAGAACCACACTCAGTACGCTGGATTGACTTGGACGACATTCATTCGCCGGACGATGACCTGAGAGTGCGGGGTTTTGATAACGGTGCGGCAAGGTTTGCTCGCGGAGAAGGCATGTGGTACGGGAGAGAGTCCGTCTTTTTTGCATGTACGAATGGAGGTAGTGCAGAGCTTGGACAAATCTGGCAGTACCGTCCAAGCCCGTACGAAGGTCGGACACACGAAGAAGGACAACCAGGGACACTGGAACTATTTATAGAGTCCGAAGACCCGGGTCTGCTTGAACATGCAGACAACCTGACAGTCACGCCGTGGGGAGACCTGATTCTATGCGAAGACGGCCCGGGAGAGCAGTTCCTTGTTGGTGTTACTCCGGCCGGGGACCTGTACAAGTTTGCCCGCAATGCGGGCAGCCAATCCGAGTTTGCGGGAGCGACATTTTCTCCAGACGGCACAACCCTGTTCGTAAATATGCAGACGGACGGCCTGACGCTCGCCATCACAGGGCCATGGAGGTAAGCGTAAATTATGGGAGTTATACGGCTGAGTGCCACGCGTTTTCGCAGGAATTACTTTTTGTGCTTTGGTGGTGCAGACAGGATGGCTTTCGCCAGTTTTTCATAATCGGTTCCCGCTTTTCACGAAAAGACGCAATTATTTCAAATAACTCCACACGTGGGTACGCATGCTATATAATTACCATCTATTAGGGAGCTATATACCACAGTGCCATGCCCGAAACGGTTAGTGCATACCGTAATATCACATACAGGCTATTGCCCGGAAGTCGGAGTAAAGCCAAGCACCTTGCTGGATTAGCGGGTGCGTGTAGGTTTGTGTGGAATACCATCCTCGCAGAGCAGAGCGAGGCGTACAGGAAAGCGAAAGAGGCTGGAGAGAAGCCGCCCTCGGTACGCTTCTTCTCGCTGGGGAAGCGGTTCACGGCGCTGCGCCGCACGGTCGAGTGGCTACCTGAATACTCCTTTGGTGTCGTTAGATACACATTAGTCGTTAGATACACATTGAAATATCAGGCGGATGCATGGAAGGCATTCTTCAGGGAGGGTAAGAGAAGACCGAGATACCATTCCAGACGTGGTAGTACGCCTTCGTTCACGATCCCGGATAACGTAAGGGTTCGGGATGGCAAGCTGTATATCCCGAAAGTGGGATATATGGCGCTCCGCAGGCGGGGAGGCAACCCGTACCCTGATGGTATACCCGTCAAAGCCACGGTAAAGAAGAACGCCGGCAAACCTGCAATATTCATGATGTACCCTGTTCGGGTCTAAAAGTGCTGTCTCGGTACCTGCAGGACCGATTGTGCGTTGTTCATGCGTAGGGACGACCATGAGAGGGGCTGAAAACACCAGTTTAGGCCCTTTTCCCGACTCGATAGCGGTCACATTACCGAGATTTTGGGAAGACGTCTGTCGGGTAGACACACCTCTGCCTACCTTCTCTTTCCGCTTTCCGCGTTGGGCGCCTGCGGTGTCGAAGCGCAGGCACAAATTTGACTTAGCTAGCTCTTCATGGGAAGCGTGATCCATGTGAGTTGACAATAACGTCGCCAAAATTGCTCCCATGCAGCATCTGCGCTGGCGGCAATGTGGATAACGATGTTGCGCGCGTGTTGTACGAAGCGGGCCCCCACCTTGAGTACACGCTCGCGATAGGTGCTCAGACTTATCTGGGATTCGTCAGGCTCTCGCATAAGGCAGCGCCCCACATGCATGAGCTGATAAGTTAGAAGGTATACCTGTAGCAGGACCTCGTTCTCGGCTCGGATCTCGGCATCCTGTTCCGACTCATCCTGTTCCGACTCATCAGGCACCCGCACTACAGGCCGGCCCTTATAGTGTGTCTTCGGACGGAGAACCGACGACAGCGCCATGGAGCAAGCCGCATTCAGCTCCCCGAAGTGCTTTTCCGCCTTTCCTCTCTTCCGGTACAGATTCACAAGCTGCTCTGCCGGATAGGCCTGCCCTGTACCCATAAATCATCCATTACGGTTCGATTGTTCGTCAGGTATGGTCAAATATCGCTGGCATGGCTGTCGGAATATCTCGGGTATTTCGGCCTAACAGGTATGGTGTGTGACTTGAGGTGAATAATGCCATCCTCTCGTGCGGATACGCGATCTCTTCCTGCGCCGCTTCCCTTGGCGCTGCATTGCCTACATCCACGAACCCTCGGCTGCAGTCTCCTGGCGATACTTCTGCCTCCAGTAATTCAACGGTCCGTACGAGATGCCCTGCTCTGCGCAAGACGCCGCTGCGGACCGGGTCCTTTCGTTATACTGCTCTACCAGCGGAAACATCTCTTCCGCCGTACGTCTGGGCTGTACCAGGCGGGCGGTCCGGGGTCTGGGTTCTCACGTCTACGGGTAAGCTCTACAGAACCCGTCACCTAATCAAGATGCAAGTTCACCGCACGCTCACGCAGGTGTAGCCACTGGGGCATAGGCCCACATCAGGCAGGTTGATATGCCATTTATATGAACCCAGATGAATTCCCGTGCGAACATGCACTCAATTGTTCGTCTCTTACCTCGTATCCCAATGTCATTAGGTGTAACCTCTCTAGGCCACGCCACATGATCTGGTAACCCACCGGTCCATCACGAGTGCGGTTCTGATAACCGCCGAGCACCGCTACGATCAGGATAGCAGCTCCCAAAGTACTGGGCTTCGGCAGCTTTACCCGTGCTGCATATCCATCCAAGAATCGCAGCTCCATCTCCGTGAAAAAGACATCCGCGTCCAGCTCCGGCACCTCCCGACCCAATTGCACCAAGGTCATGACGCGCCAGGATATCACACAATACATCGTTATTGCTCGCTGCAGACGCAACGAGGTACGCAGACCCAAACGCTCTACCTTGCACCCACTCTTGAGCACGCGGAAGAAGTCTTCCACCCGCCACCGCTTGAGATACATTGCCAACACCCGCCGTGCATCCGCTACGCTCCCTACCTCCAGGCTGGTCAATAGCATCCACTCCACCGGCAGCGCATCCCCCGGAGGCTCCACCTCCAACACATGCACCCCGTACATCACCACCGGCTCCTCCTCGTTCTTCGGATCCGGCAACAAGAACCTCCCGTAGCGTACCTCCGCATTGACCATCCGGTAACTGCGACCCTTCCGTGCCTGCTTGCGCGCCTGCTTCTTGCGCGCCGTCACCCGCTGTATCTCTATCTCCACATTCCCCGGAGCCTTACCACTGCGCATTACCGCAAACAGCTTGCGATCATGCTTCGCTCGTATCAATACCTCCGCCTTACCCTGTCTGCGCTGCTCGGCAAACATAGCAAAGCTGTCCGCCTCCCGGTCCGCAACACAGATCACCTGCGTCTCGCCGGACAGCTCCTCCGCCGCCTCGCATATATCCTTGAACCCGTCTATCCACTGCTGCGTCCGCGGAGCATGCGGACCCTCCTCCGGATCCTTGAAGCTGCCACGCAACACCCCCAACGTCAATCCATCCTCCGTCACCACCAGCGTCGCATGCAACGGCAACCCCAGCGTCTTCGCCGTCGTCTGATTACTCCCTATTACCTCCAAATCCGTACACGCCGGCCGCGTACTGTACCGCAACTTCGTCGTGTCCTGGATGCATAACACGGTCTCCTGACTACGCATGCGCTCTATCGTACGCCCACGATGCGGCGCCAATATGTTCTCCGGCGTTACCGTTTTGTCCTTCTTGCTCTCCAATAACCGGTAATGCCCCTTCACCGCCGCGCGGTCCGCATCCGTATGCGCGGTAATGCTGTGGCCTATCACATCGGCCAACATGGACGTACTCTTTACCAGTCGCACAGACAACCGCCTGTCTCCCAATGGCGCTCCGCCAAACTCCGTTTCGGCCCACTGCGCACTGTCAATCCCCTCGTGCGGATCCCTCACCGGACGCAACTCCTCCTCCGGTTCCCCCAAGGTCCCGCGCCATTCTTTGTCCAACTCGTATACATACAGCCCCTTGGGATCCTCTTCCTTTGTCTCCTTGTGCCGCTTTCCGCCTGCGGTATGGCCGATCAATACAAAATTGTTCACCTCAAAACACGCTCCTTCCCCTTGGGGATCCACATACGTTTCGACAACCCAGGGACGGTAACAGTACCGTGCCTGAAAATCATCCGCCAACCGTCTCAATACGTTACCCAGTACATGGCTGGCCAAATCCTGACACTGCCCCCGTATCAGAAAACGACTCAAACACACCACACGGTGCAAATGCGCCTTGCGCTGCTCATCACTCCACGCCATCCAGTGCTCTCTGGGCGCCAGGCACAACGCCGCCGCCGAAAATCCCACCGCTCCCAGGTAACCATGGGCACTGCCTATCAGATAGCGTACCTGCGCTCCCACAAATGTGGTCGTACGCCTCGGATGCTCAAAGTGCAGCAACGTGTTCCACACCATACGCTGCTCGTCCGTCTCAACCAACTCAATCGTCAACCCCCGGACACCGTGTACCGTGTCCGGTAACGCTATCGGATCCGGTACCCGCTCCTCGCGCCTACGCGGTTCCGCCTTAGCCGCATTACAATTCTCGGGCTTGGGCAACACAATCCTCCCCCGGGCCTCCAACTTCGATAAAGCCTGCGCACAGTTGCTCACCTGCGGTTCGCCCCGTGCATCAACAAACCCGAACTCTTCACAGACAGCGCGCGCTATCTGCGTGCGAAACCGCCAACGATCGTCGGCAAGAACCCTGTCCAAACGCTCTCCATTGCAGGGAGCGGTGAGCGTTCGTAAGACCTGACTTCGCTGAAGCATGCCACAACATAAAAAACAAGTAGCAAAATGTCAAATACATGAAGTGGTAGGATGGCAGTGGAAGCGGCGCAGGAAGAGATCGCGTATCCGCACGAGAGGACGGCATTATTCACCTCAAGTCACACACCATACCTGTCAGGTCGAAATACCCGAGATATTCCGACAGCCATGCCAGCGAGAGTTGACCAGAACTGACGAACAATCGAACCGTGATGGATGATTTATGGGGGAAGGGCAGGGATAGGCTTCTACATCCAGATCGGTGATCAGATAGAAATGCCGCGGAAAAAGCTCTCCCGGCACCGGAACAACCACGAGCACCACACGACGCTCTACGGACCAGCACTTTGCACGGTAGCGCAGTTCGTGGTAGCATTCGTCCGACGGCTGATCACCCTCCAAATGAGGCGCCGCAAGCCCGTCAATCACATCGTTTCCTTTCAGACGCATCACGTAGCCGATACGGTCGTTCTCCAGCTTATCACATAATTCGCCACTGTTGAAGCCTGCGTCCAATCGGACAATGACCTTGTCGGCCACATGTTCACGCAATGCCAGCCCAATGCGTCGAATGAAACCGTAGCAGTCCTTCACCACATTCTTCGTGCCCCCTCGCAATTCCGCCCCCAACATGTCGCCCGACTCACCGCATATGGCGATAAGGGGCAGAAAGATGGTGCGCTTGTAATATCCGTTCCACTTGCTGCCCTGCTGCTTGCCATGTGTATCTACCGGTACACCGTCCACATCAAAGACCACCTCGGGGCGGCGCTTCCCGCCACCACGCTGCAGCAGGTGCTCCATGGCGAATGTCTCTACAAAAAGGCGCAACTTCTTGAAATTCTTTTTCCCAGCCAACATGTGCACGAAGCGAGACATGGTTGGCTGGGATGCCAGGGACCTATCGTCCTGTAATGCCCTCATACCCCTTTTGGAAGAAGTGGCCACGCGCATGGCGGGGTCCCTTCGAAGCTTGTCCGCATCTGACTGACGTCCCCACCCCTGCACATGTTGCAGCAGTAACTGCCGCACTAACTCCTCAAGGCTATGCGTAATCCGAGCTTGGGACCGATTGTCCTTAAGCACGGAAGCGAGTCGGCATGCCAAGGTGCTGATCACCATGAGCAGGCGCATAGGAATGACGCCGGCATCCGATGTTAGATTATCGGTCTTGGAGCGTACAACTTTAACGGATTTATTGAACTGGCAAGCGAACAGAAGGTTGGATTTGGGATCTTGCATCGGGTGTGTTACAGGGTGAATGGGTATTGAGGTTTCTGAACGTTTGAGCGTCGCACAGGATCCCATTCAAACCGTGTATAATCAACATATTACACCATAATATTAAACGACGATTCCCCGCCACTTAACTCCCTCATGAATAAGGGAGGGCAAAGGGTATGCTGTCATCTGCTACAAGATGGAGGCACCTGTAATAGAGGATACCGGCGGTGCTGTAGGCATTGACCGTAATTGCGGGCAGGTCGCTATGGTTTCCACAGAGGGCGATACAAGCATTATCAGACAACCGGATACGAAGCGTCTTGATGCCAAGTTGAAGCGGCATCAGCGAAGACTGGCGAGACAGAAGAAAGGCTCCAACCGTCGTAACAGGCGGAAGCATAGAATCGCCCGCATACAGCGCAAGCGTGCTACCATCCTCAAGAATGCGAACCACCAGGTAAGTCGCAGTATTGCCAATTGCTCCTCAACGGTGATACTGGAGGACCTGAAGATCAAAGCGATGACACGTTCAGCTAAGGGGACGATGGAGAGCTTTGGCACAAACGTTCAGACAGAAGTCTGGCCTCAACCGTGGGATACTGCGAACAGGTTGGGGCCAGCTGGATCAGATGCTGGGCTATAAGTGCCGCAAGGTGATAAAGGTTACCGCTGCCTATAGCAGTCAGCGGTGTTCTGTGTGTGGGCACACAGAGGCGAATAACCGTAAGACACGGAGCAAATTCACGTGTATGTCCTGTGGCCATGCGGCTGCAAACATACCGGCCTCCGGGATTGGGGCTTCTGCACGGCGAGGGGCGTTCGGGTTACCGACCCCTATGACCCGTGAAATTGATACTAGTGCCTCACTGTGTACAGTTGGTCACTCACGTATATAATTCCCTAATTTATTCGCCAATCGGGTCTACATGAAGCTTCAGATCGGGATGTGTGCCGGGGGCTGTAACGGCGTTCAGGACCTCAAACGAAAGCTCCACGGATTCAAGATGGTCAATCGTCTTTACGTGTACTGTAGTGCTGGATAACGGTGGTAACGTGATGACATCCGAGTGTCCGTGAAATGTATAGCTGGAAAGATTGCGAAGGAGAAAAGGAGAGCTTGAAGTGTTCTCAAGTTCAACGGCAAGCACAGAAGTTGATGAGCCGTACCGGGCGGTGGAAACTCGGATGGAGGCCTCCAGGAGCGGCATAAGATCCGACTCCCTGCCAACCAGTGTCTCGCGAAACCACGCGACGGTCCGCCGCGCTTCAAGTGCTGCGCTCAGACCTTCGCGCGAGCGCTCATCTGCAAAGATCAACGTAACTGGGCGGTGCCCGCCACCCGGTACGTCAAACTGCCAATCTATCAAGCCGTGAATGTCGGATGTGCCTATGATAGCCAGATTGTGCTCCAGCGCAATTTCCAAGGCTTCATCGGAATACGTATCCTCATTTGCAACCTCAATTCCATGCAGCAGGTCTTCCTCAATCAGCATGCGATGCATATCGGTCAGAACCGCTACGCCATCAGAACTCTGCGAGGTCCAGTTAGGGTGGTTCCAGAACACGAAGGCACCCTGCGAGCGGGCCTCACGGAAGACGACCACAGGATCATCCTGCAGTAGTGCGTTGGCGTCCTTTACAAATATGGCATTACTATGACCCGGCGGCAGGTCGCGGGTAATTTCAGATCCATTGAGCACTATAAGGTCGGAGTTTTCGGCGCGGTCGGTCGCTACCTCATAAGCGCGATTGCGGTCAGGATGCGGTATGTCGCTTTCATGCGGTTGGTATTCTAAGTGCTCTGTAACTGCTATGCAGTCGATCCCGTCTCTCATCGCCTCCTCAACACGAATAGTGGGCCAAACATTGCCATCCGAAAACACGGTGTGCATATGAAGGTCGCACACCAGCGTCATGTAATCGGGTGTGTCAGGAAAAATGATAGCCCGCTGTTGCGCCGCCGCATGGTGGTGCAACAGCGCCAGGAAGACGAGCGGGATCAAGGCGGCAATTGGCATGGTCCTAACATGTAGGTTGAGGAGGTGTCGGCAGGAATCTAATACCGGCCGAGGACCACTAGCAAAACGGCATTGCATATTGAGTAATAGCAAAAGAGAGAGAGGGTCGGGAGTTGGTATGCGGGGGTAGTATTGAACAGCTGCCGGGTCGGCCTTGCGGCACATCCTGATTTGAGCCGCGCGGAAGGAGCAGGGAGTACACCTGCCTTATGTAGCCGCGCGCACGCGAGACATCAACACCATCACCGAGTGAGACCAACTGGATTTCCAAAAAGGTCGTCCCCGAGTCCCTGGCTGATTCGAGTTGCTGGCCGTTTCTACGCTTGCTATATGTCTTCCAGAACTCAATGCGATAGTGATTCAAACTCGGGTGTTCTGCAAAGGTGTATCCAGCACGGCTTCCTACGAGGAAGGTCTTGGCTGCCTTCAACGATTTCATCTGGATTGGTTTCTGTGTTCTTCCCGAACCTCCAGACCGTGAGGCATGCTTATCCTCCCTTATTCATGAGGGAGTTAAGTGGCGGGGAATCGTCGTTTAATATTATGGTGTAATATGTTGACTATACACGGT
This sequence comes from Rhodothermales bacterium, assembly GCA_963663495.1. Lineage (GTDB taxonomy): Bacteria > Bacteroidota > Rhodothermia > Rhodothermales > Bin80. The sequence continues at coordinate 4,420,041 of OY760427.1, read as the reverse complement.
TTGAATGGGATCCTGTGCGACGCTCAAACGTTCAGAAACCCCAATACCCATTCACCCTGTAACACACCCGATGCAAGATCCCAAATCCAACCTTCTGTTCGCTTGCCAGTTCAATAAATCCGTTAAAGTTGTACGCTCCAAGACCGATAATCTAACATCGGATGCCGGCGTCATTCCTATGCGCCTGCTCATGGTGATCAGCACCTTGGCATGCCGACTCGCTTCCGTGCTTAAGGACAATCGGTCCCAAGCTCGGATTACGCATAGCCTTGAGGAGTTAGTGCGGCAGTACCTGCTGCAACATGTGCAGGGGTGGGGACGTCAGTCAGATGCGGACAAGCTTCGAAGGGACCCCGCCATGCGCGTGGCCACTTCTTCCAAAAGGGGTATGAGGGCATTACAGGACGATAGGTCCCTGGCATCCCAGCCAACCATGTCTCGCTTCGTGCACATGTTGGCCGGGAAAAAGAATTTCAAGAAGTTGCGCCTTTTTGTAGAGACATTCGCCATGGAGCACCTGCTGCAGCGTGGTGGCGGGAAGCGCCGCCCCGAGGTGGTCTTTGATGTGGACGGTGTACCGGTAGATACGCATGGCAAGCAGCAGGGCAGCAAGTGGAACGGATATTACAAGCGCACCATCTTTCTGCCCCTTATCGCCATATGCGGTGAGTCGGGCGACATGTTGGGGGCGGAATTGCGAGGGGGCACGAAGAATGTGGTGAAGGACTGCTACGGTTTCATTCGACGCATTGGGCTGGCATTGCGTGAACATGTGGCCGACAAGGTCATTGTCCGATTGGACGCAGGCTTCAACAGTGGCGAATTATGTGATAAGCTGGAGAACGACCGTATCGGCTACGTGATGCGTCTGAAAGGAAACGATGTGATTGACGGGCTTGCGGCGCCTCATTTGGAGGGTGATCAGCCGTCGGACGAATGCTACCACGAACTGCGCTACCGTGCAAAGTGCTGGTCCGTAGAGCGTCGTGTGGTGCTCGTGGTTGTTCCGGTGCCGGGAGAGCTTTTTCCGCGGCATTTCTATCTGATCACCGATCTGGATGTAGAAGCCTATCCGGCAGAGCAGCTTGTGAATCTGTACCGGAAGAGAGGAAAGGCGGAAAAGCACTTCGGGGAGCTGAATGCGGCTTGCTCCATGGCGCTGTCGTCGGTTCTCCGTCCGAAGACACACTATAAGGGCCGGCCTGTAGTGCGGGTGCCTGATGAGTCGGAACAGGATGAGTCGGAGCAGGATGAGTCGGAACAGGATGGGTCGGAACAGGATGCCGAGATCCGAGCCGAGAACGAGGTCCTGCTACAGGTATACCTTCTAACTTATCAGCTCATGCATGTGGGGCGCTGCCTTATGCGGGAGCCTGACGAATTCCAGATAAGTCTGAGCACCTATCGCGAGCGTGTACTCAAGGTGGGGGCCCGCTTCGTACAACACGCGCGCAACATCGTTATCCACATTGCCGCCAGCGCAGATGCTGCATGGGAGCAATTTTGGCGACGTTATTGTCAACTCACATGGATCACGCTTCCCATGAAGAGCTAGCTAAGTCATATTTGCGCCTGCGCTTCGACACCGCAGGCGCCCAACGCGGAAAGCGGAAAGAGAAGGTAGGCAGAGGTGTGTCTACCCGACAGACGTCTTCCCAAAATCTCGGTAATGTGACCGCTATCGAGTCGGGAAAAGGGCCTAAACTGGTGTTTTCAGCCCCTCTCATGGTCGTCCCTACGCATGAACAACGCACAATCGGTCCTGCAGGTACCGAAACAGCACTTTTAGACCCGAACAGGGTACATCATGAATATTGTAGGCTTATGGGAATTATATTACGTGAGTGATCGACTGTACATAGTGAGGCACTAGTATCAATTTCACGGGTCATAGGGGTCGGTAACCCGAACGCCCCTCGCCGTGCAGAAGCCCCAATCCCGGAGGCCAGTATGTTTGCAGCCGCATTCAGGTCTGCATGATCCGCATGGCCACAGGACATACACGTGAATTTGCTCCGTGTCTTACGGTTACTCGCTTCTGTGTGCCCACACACAGAACACCGCTGACTGGTATAGGCAGCGGTAACCTTTATCACCTTGCGGCACTTATAGCTCAGCATCTGATCCAGCTGGCCCCAACCTGTTCGCAGTATCTCACGGTTGAGGCCAGACTTCTGTCTGACGTTTGTGCCAAAGCTCTCCATCGTCCCCTTAGCTGAACGTGTCATCGCTTTGATCTTCAGGTCCTCCAGTATCACCGTTGAGGAGCAATTGGCAATACTGCGACTTATCCTGGTGGTTCGCATTCTTGAGGATGTTAGCACGCTTGCGCTGTATGCGGGCGATTCTATGCTTCCGCCTGTTACGACGGTTGGAGCCTTTCTTCTGTCTCGCCAGTTTTCGCTGATGCCGCTTCAACTTGGCATCAAGACGCTTGGTATCCGGTTGTCTGATAATGCTTGTATCGCCCTCTGTGGAGACCATAGCGACCTGCCCGCAATTACGGTCAATGCCTACAGCACCGCCGGTATCCTCTATTAGCAGAAGCGGTCGCTGATGGCCGCATACAGGAAGGCGTACGCTAGGTCGAAAAAAATCCGTGACCAACAGCATACTGCCCTATCGGGGAAAATCGGAAAAGAATTTAGGCCACCTAAACGTCTCAGCAAAAGCAGTCGGCCGGATATTGCAATTGTTGCTGATCGCGGGGTGGATGGTATTCCGGACGAAATTTATGAGCGTGTCGGTGATGCCTTGGATTGGTGAAAAAAACATGCCTATGTGGCCGTCTGGTGATGATGCGATAATATTTCGTTATTTGGGTCCGAGGTCAAGTTCTAGTTGGCATGATCCGAATACCAACGTAATCGGTTTGGCGCATGGTGCTCAAGTTGACACAGTCGTTCATGAGCTGTTGCATATGTACGAACTCGAATACATCAAGCAGTTCAAGAAATCGCCTCATATTGATTTTTTGCTCAAGCGTAGCAAGGGGCGGAAAGCGACGGATAGGGATGGGGATAGATATGCGGAAGGAGACTTTGAAGAGGAATTATTCTGGGAGGGTGTATACTGGCGTGTATTCGAAACGTGTTTCGCACGGCTACTTTGAGGGGATGCCAGATTCGCCTTGGGCTGATCCGCCAGGATCAGAGTTTGTTTCAGGCACGGAGACACCGACAGTCATAGGGCAACTGGTGTCAGCAGCTGCTCGCGGGGAGCAAGCGAAATTCCGTGATGGTTCTTTGGCGAGCACTTTGCTTAAGGACCCGGATTATCTTACTTTCCTCTTGCGATATGTAACAGGAATGGCGGCCAAAATGACGTACAAGGATGTGGCGAAAAACTGTCAGCACCTGATGCTATTTCTGGCATTCCGAGTGCGGAAAAGCAGCGTGAGATGGTTGACAGACTGATTGATGTGTTGGTTAGGGCTGAGGATCAAATAATTCAAAATGCCTTGAATCGATGAAGGCCAAAGTCAGGGCGAGTGGTTTTTGGAAATGGGGGGTCACACAAAGTTGCCGTTGAGTACGATTCTGATGGGGGGTGGAAGTTGGACTGGTCCGAAGATGAGGATGAGCTTGTTATAATGGCATTTTGGGTGAATTATTTATTTGCTGCCCAGTGGGAGTTGTCCTATGGCCCTGACTTGGCCGGCCGTGCACAGGACTATCGGGATCGCGATTTAGATTATTGGGCGTTACGAAAGAAGGTGACTGGATTGGTCATAGAGTCCGAGACGCTCTATGACGTGGTTGTAGAACGCCACCTTAAGCATTAGGTGACAGTTATTACAGGTGCGTCCATCTTGTAGCAGATGACAGCATATCCTTTGCCGGCGTTCTTCTTTACAGTGGCTTTGACGGGTATACCATCAGGGTACGGGTTGCCTCCCCGCCTGCGGAGCACCATATATCCCACTTTCGGGATATACAGCTTGCCATCCCGAACCCTTACATTATCCGGGATCGTGGACGAAGGCGTACTACTACGTCTGGAATGAAATCTCGGTCTTCTCTTACCCTCCTTGAAGAATGCCTTCCATGCATCCGCCTGATATTTCAATGTGTATCTAACGACACCAAAGGAGTATTCAGGTAGCCACTCGACCGTGCGGCGCAGCGCCGTGAACCGCTTCCCCAGCGAGAAGAAGCGTACCGAGGGCGGCTTCTCTCCAGCCTCTTTCGCTTTCTTGTACGCCTCGCTCTGCTCTGCGAGGATGGCATTCCACACAAACCTACACGCACCCGCTAATCCTGCAAGTTGCTTGGCGTTACTCCGACTTCCGGGCAACAGCCTGTATGTGATATTGCGGTATGCACTAACCGTTTCGGGCATGGCACTGTGGTATATAACTCCCTAATATATGGCAATTATATAGCATGCGTATCCACAGTGTTGAGGTATTTGAAATAATTGCAGTTTGTTCGTGAAAAGCGGGAACCGATTATGAACAACTGGCGAAAGCCATCCTGTCTGCACCACCAAAGCACAAAAAGTAATTCCTGCGAAAACGCGTGGCACTCAGCCATATAACTCCCCTATTTTTCGGGCAGGTAGGGATGCGATACCGTTAGCATTTGCCGAAGCAATGTTTCTTGTACGACACAACGCCGCTCATCCTACCACCCGACACTCAGAATAGTTGGGCACGCACGGAGGAATCTGTGCGTGCAGACTGGAGCAAACATGGTGCGACACACCAAGATCATTTCTACTATCGGTCCCGCGTCGTGGAACCGTGAGACCATAGGCGCAATGATCGAGGCTGGTACAGATGTCGCGCGGCTCAATTTCTCTCACGGCACGCACAAAGACCACGAACGCGCCGCAACGCTTGTAATGGAAGAGGCCGACCGGGTTGGCCGGCAGGTTGCACTGCTGCAGGACTTGCAGGGGCCGCGCATTAGGGTTGGTATGGTGCGGGGCGGCGAAGTGATGCTTACCAAAGGCCATCAGCTGACGCTGACATCAGACCCGCTGGAAGAAAGCACAGCATCCCGTGTGCACATCAGTTATGCGGCCCTTGCAAAAGACCTTACATGCGGGGGACGCATCCTGATCAACGATGGTCTTATTGAGCTGCGCGTAACGAAAATTCGGGGTAACGATGTAGTGGCGGAGGTTGTGACGGGCGGCAGGCTGGGTTCACGAAAAGGTGTGAACCTGCCGCATGTCCGGCCCGAGGGCCCTGCGCTGACAGAAAAGGACCTCAGCGATCTGGCCAAGGGCGTGGAACTGGGCGTGCATTATGTGGCACTATCCTTTGTTCGCGACGAGCTGGATGTAGTGTACCTGCGTAAACAATTGCGCAAAATGGGCTATCCCGCCAGCATCATAGCAAAGATCGAGAAGCCCGAAGCAGTGGAGCGGATTGACGAGATATTGGCGGTCTCGGACGGCATCATGGTGGCGCGCGGAGACTTGGGAATAGAAATGCCGATGTCCAGGGTGCCTGGCGTCCAGAAGACTATCATCCGCAAGTGCCGCTGCGCCGGTAAGCCAGTGATCACCGCCACCCAGATGCTGGAGAGCATGATTGAAAACAAGCGCCCCACGCGGGCCGAGGCGAGCGATGTTGCCAACGCGGTCTTGGACGGCACGGACAGTGTGATGCTCTCCGGCGAAACAGCCGTCGGGCGACACCCCGCACTGGTAATAGGGGCGATGTCAAGGATCGTTCAGGCAGCAGAGCAGCACTTGGACGACTTGCCGAATGCCGCACGCGAGCTGCCGGAGATCCTGGAAGAGATTTCAAGGGGACATGACATTATGGAGAGTGTGAGCCATACGGCGTGCGAACTGGCTCAGAACGTGGACGCAGTAGCCATCGCCTGCCTGACCCATACTGGTGCAACAGCACGTGCTATAGCAAGGCATCGTCCGCGTTCGCCGGTATTTGCCTTCACCGACGAGCCACGTGTGGTAGGCCAGATGGGTGTACTGTGGGGAACAAAGGGCTTTTACATCCGCTTCCAACACGACACCGATACGGGCATTGGTGTCGTGCACAAAACACTGGTGGAGCATGGCCTTGTGCGGCGCGGGGACTCAATTGTGGTAGTTGCCGGCTTGCCGCTGCCACTTCGGGGAAGGAGCAACATGGTGATGGTTAGTCAGGTATCTTAGTGCACTCGGAAGGCCATAGTAAGGTGCTGCGATACCTTGTGCTGGCTACCGTTGTCGGGCTGGCAGGATGCGGACGTTTGTCGTTTATAGGAGAACGCATGAACAACTTCGCCGCGTACTACAACACCTTCTACAACGCGGAAAAGGCGCTGGAGGAAGGCGTCAGAAGTATGGAGGAGCAGACGCGCTCCGCAGCAGTGGACCAGGACGTGTTCGTGTCACTGTTCGGGAGTGGTGCAAGCACGACCACGAGAAGGGAGCCGTTCGAGAACGCCGTGGAAAAGTGCGCGGATCTTTTGCGTGATCATCCGGACTCAAAATGGGTTGATGATGCCATGATGATTATCGGGAAGGCATGGTATTACACGCGGAATTTTGTCGGAGCAACGCAGAAGTTCGAAGAGGTGCTCACGTTGGAATCCCCCCTGCACGACGAGGCCCGGTTTTGGCTCGCAAGAACGCACATAGCAGGTGGAGAGTACAGTCTGGCATATGACCTGCTGCAGGCTACCCTGACACGAGAAGAGATTGATCGTAGGTGGGAGCCGCTGCTACGCCTGGCCTTGGCCGATTTGCATGTGGAGCGTGAGGAATGGGAATTGGCTGCGCAGGAGTTGGAATCCGGACTTGAACAAGCCGGGGACAGGGACTTGGCCGGCCGGGGGTGGTTTCTGCTAGGACAAGTGTACGAGGCTCTGGAGAGGGCGGCGGATGCGGTGGACGCGTATAATCGCGTTAATGACCATCGTCCAGCCTACGAGCTGTCGTATGCCGCACAATACAGCGTGGTGCGACTGCAGGCCGATCAGGGGGACCCCGAAGAGGCCATGCTCGCCTTGCGCCGCATGGAGCGAGACGACAAACACTTCGACCATCGGGCAGAGCTCACCCACCTGCGCGGGCGCACTCTCCTGGCGTTAGGGTACTACGATGAGGCACTGGAGACTTTTTACATGCTCCTCTATGATGAAAACGTGCGTGCGGGGATAGTTCGTGGCCCCACGCACTACGCGTTGGGAGTGTTTTACCGCGACATAGAGATAGATTACCCCTATGCAGCAGCACACTTCGACTCCGCCGGGCGAGGCAACCGTAGCACTGCCGTAACACAGTCGACCGGTAGCCCGCCGCGATATGCTCCGGGCGCCATCACGGATAGCGAGGAACTAGCACACGTATTCGCAGACTATGTGGAAGTGCTGGATAAGATCGTTCTGCTGGATTCATTGCTGTACCTCGGAAGCTTGGACGATAGTACGTTCCAGCAGAAGGTCCTGGAATTGCGTGAGCGCCTGCGCGATGAGCTGGAGGAAGAGGCCCGCCTGCTTGAGCAGCAGCAAGCGGAGTCACAGTTTCGGGGCCGGGACACCGGCGGGTTCGGTAACGGCTTCGGAGGGGGGAATCCTGCCGACCAGGGCGGTACCGGTGAGGCAGGGTTTCTTTTTCACAAAGACATAGCACGCATGCAGCAGGCACGGGCCGACTTTCTACTGCATTGGGGGGACCGCCCTCTGGCCCCCAATTGGCGCCGGCTCAAAGCAATAGAGGCCGTAGCGACAGAAGATGCGGACCTCACTGCCGCTCCGTCCCGGTGGCAAACAATAGACACGCGAGCCGACCTCCCGGTGGTGGATGTGTCCGATGTACCCCGGGATTCGCTTACTCGTAGCGGCGTACATGCAGAGAGGGCACTTGCGCGCTACGAGATGGGTAACGTATTGTTCTTATCCATGAGCCTGCCGGACTCAGCCGCATCCTGGTATCGTATGGTGATTGAGGAGGACGGCGACGAGCCCATCGCTCAACGCGCCCTATACGCGCTTGCCGAGGTACAGCTGTTTCTGGGCGACACGTTAGCTGCACACACGTTGTACCGCGATGTCCTCACCGATACGACAGATAGCGAGCTGGCCATGCAGGCGGCAGCCCGGCTGGGTCTCTCAACGGAAGGATTTGCGGTCCAGGACTCACTGACGCTGGCGGAATCTGCCTATGCAGATGCCTCTTCCTTGTGGGAGGACGGGCAATACGGGCCTGCATTTGATGGCATGGTGGCTCTGGCAGTGGATTATTCTACCACTCCGGTGGCGCCGCGAGCTTTGTTTGCGGCCGGGCAGACGTATCTCGAGTGGGCAAAGCATGATAGCCTGAACATGTTTGCCCCGCTCCCGACATTCTCCTGGCCCAGTGGAGTCGTGCCCGATAGTACGGCGCCCGACTCCGTTGATCTGACAATGCTTTATCAGCGTTTGCCGCACCTGTATCCGGGGGCGCGGGAAGCGGAGCAGGCGCTAAGTGTGGCAGCAGCACTTGAAGAGCACTGGCAAGCGCTATATGCTCCCGTTGACAGTGTGATGACAGATAGCCTGATCGTGGACAGCCTCGCGACGAGTGACAGCACGGCAGTGGATAGCCTGCACACAATGGGCGCCGGCGCCGACAGCCTGAATGTTCAAACAGATGCGATGGTGGAGGGCGATGCCACCGCTGTCGTCATGCCTGATTCGGTAGGTTTGGCGAACAGGGAATGGGCAGAGCTTCTGGCGGCAGCAGTGGATATTCGAGCGGACGATCCGTCCCCGACTGCACAGGACTCGGTGACTGTCCGAACGGATGCTAGCCTCGGACGCATTGACTGGTCAAGAGGCGGTTATACACTGGTCGTGGGTACCGAGGAACGGCGCGATGTTGCCATTGGGTTTGCCGATAATTTTGGCCGATCTCTTGATGCCGATAGCCACCCTATGGACATTTTTGCGGCCACGGAACAAGGGCGCCAGGTATTCCGGATCGGTTTTGGAATCTTCGAAACGCTTGGGGAAGCCGAGGCCGTGCTAGAAGAATTTGCTGCCTACTTGCCAGCAGAAACCCGAGCCGTCCGCCTTCCCAAACGGTAGTCGCTGAAACAACGCAGCATTGCTACCGGTAAACATGTGTTCGGCTGATACGCCGTGCAGACTATGGCAGAAGAACCAAAAACCGAAGCGCAGGAGAAGGAAGAAAAACAGCGTCCGGCTCCGGCCGCGCGTGGACCGCAGAATAACCGCGGCAGCGTGACTATGTGGCTCTACGTCGTGCTGTTCATATTCTTGCTGGTAAATCTCGTGTTCTTCTGGCGGGGAGCGGAGTCGGATGCCATCGAATACAGCACATTCCTGGAATATGTAGACGGGGGCTACGTTGCAGAAGTAAGGATTATTAATGACCGCCGAATAGAGGGGGTCTACTCCCAAGCGGCCATAGACGATGGGTACGTGGAGCTCCCGCAAGGGAATGAATCGTTCATGGATGCTTCCCGGAACGACGTAGGTTTCGTATCCACCAAACCGGAGTCGCACGGATTAGTGGAATATCTGGATGAATACAACGGCCAGGCACGTTCATCGGGCATAACGGCAGTTACGTATGCGGCGGCCTACGAGGACAATTGGTTTGGCGGTGTCCTTACATGGATACTGCCACTGGCGTTGCTGATCGGTTTGTGGCTGTTCCTGATGCGCCGCATGAACCCCGGTTCGCAGGTGCTCAACATCGGTAAGAATAAGGCCGTCCTGTTTGATGCCATGGGCGAGCAGAATGTTACCTTCAAGAACGTGGCAGGGCTTGACGAGGCCAAAGAGGAAGTAGCGGAGGTTGTGGAATTTCTGCAGAATCCGAAGAAGTTTACCAAGCTGGGCGGTGCATTGCCCAAAGGAGTACTGTTGGTAGGGCCCCCAGGGACGGGAAAGACACTGCTCGGCAAGGCCGTCGCGGGGGAAGCAGGTGTGCCGTTTTTCTCGCTCTCGGGCAGCGATTTTGTGGAGATGTTTGTGGGCGTAGGCGCGGCCCGCGTTCGAGACCTGTTCAAGCAGGCCAAAGAACGAGCACCATGCATTGTGTTTATTGATGAGATAGATGCGATTGGCCGCAGCCGTGGTCGCGGCATGATGATGGGAGCCAACGACGAGCGGGAAAATACGCTGAATCAGCTCCTGGTAGAAATGGATGGTTTCAACACCGACAAGGGTGTCATAATTATGGCGGCGACCAACCGACCGGACGTATTGGATTCCGCCCTCCTGCGCCCGGGCCGCTTTGACCGGCAGATTCTGATAGATCGGCCAGACCGGCTGGAGCGCGAAGCGATCTTCCTGGTGCATACCGAGAATCTGGTGCTGCATTCCGACGTGGACCACGCGCAGCTCGCGTCCCAGACCCCGGGGTTCGCCGGCGCCGAAATCGCAAATGTATGCAACGAAGCAGCCCTCCTGGCTGCTCGGGTGGACAAGGATTCTATCCAAATGGTGGACTTTGAGAAAGCCATTGACCGCGTCATTGCCGGGCTTGAGAAAAAGAACAAACTCATCAAGCCGGAAGAGAAGCGTATCGTGGCATACCACGAGGCCGGCCACGCCATCACCGGGTGGTACCTGCCGCACACGGATCCCGTCATTAAGGTCTCCATCGTGCCACGCGGCCTTGCAGCATTGGGGTTTGCACAATCTCTTCCCGATGAACGGTATATCACCACCAAGGCCGCCTTCCTGGACCAGATGACGATGATGATCGGAGGCCGCGTGGCTGAAGAAATTATCTTCGGGCAGTTGTCCACCGGCGCACAAAATGACCTCGAACGCATCACCAAGACTGCCTACGCCATGGTGATTGATTATGGCATGAGCGAACGGGTAGGCCATGTGAGCTTTAACGTGTCCGGACGCAACAAGGACAGTCCGGTATTCGAGAAGCCGTACTCCGACAGCTTAGCCCAAGTGATTGATTCTGAGGTCAAACAGATTATTGACGGCGTACGGATCCGCGCACTTGAGCTCCTAGGCGAGAAACGAGGCAAGCTGGAGGAATTAGCCGCTCTCCTGCTGGAGAAAGAAGTCCTGGGACCGGCGGACCTCGTCCGTGTTCTAGGGAAGCGCCCCTACGGAGAATACGTTTCCTACAACGGGATGCACGAAGTGGAAACAGAAACGGTTGGTTCCTGACTTAACGAATTCTTGGCATCACCACTGGAATTTGTAATAAATATTGTCTACATTGTAAGGCTATCAGATAATGTAAGCCGGCAATAAGAAGAAGTGCCAACGATTCAGCAACTAGTCCGGAAGGGTCGCCGACCCAAAGTGCGTAAGACAAAGGCGGCAGCCCTGCAAGGAAATCCACAGCGGCGAGGAGTTTGTACTCGCGTGTACACAACCACGCCCAAGAAGCCGAACTCGGCCCTTCGGAAAGTGGCAAAAGTGCGCCTGACAAACCAGATTGAGGTGATCGCATATATCCCGGGAGAAGGCCACAACCTGCAGGAACATTCAATCGTGCTGGTGCGGGGTGGGCGTGTCAAAGACCTCCCCGGTGTGAAGTACCACATCGTGCGCGGAGCACTGGACACCTCAGGTGTGGAGGACCGGACGCAGTCACGGTCCAAGTACGGAGCAAAGCGCCCTAGGAGATAAAGGCATCCAATAAGCAGTTCCCGGTCAAACTTGAAGGTATAAAGCATGCGTCGCAGATCCGCCGAAAAACGTATTCCGGTCTCGGATCCCAAGTATGATGACGTGACCGTCGCGCGGTTCGTCAATTATATCATGCGCGATGGCAAGAAAAGCGTCGCCCGCGGCATCGTATACGGTGCCTTTGACCTCATTGAACAGCGTACCGGCGAAGCAGGGATTGAAGTGTTCCGCAAGGCGCTGACCAACGTCGCTCCGCTAGTTGAGGTACGTAGTCGGCGTGTGGGCGGAGCTACATACCAGGTGCCGATTGAAGTCCGCGTTGACCGCCGTACAGCCTTGGCATTCCGGTGGATAATCCAGTACGCCCGCGCCCGGCACGATCATGCCATGGCAGAGCGCCTGGCAGGCGAGCTGATGGCCGCCGCAAAAGGCGAAGGCGGTGCTATAAAGAAGAAGGACGATACCCATCGGATGGCCGATTCCAATAAAGCTTTTGCACACTTCCGCTTCTAGGAAGGGTTAGATGCGTAGATGACCTCCAAACGAAACATACCGCTGTACCGGATGCGCAACATCGGCATCATGGCACACATTGATGCGGGAAAAACGACGACAACGGAGCGCGTGCTGTTCTATACGGGACGGCTGCACCGCATGGGCGAGGTGCACGAAGGCGGCGCCACGATGGACTGGATGGATCAGGAAAAGGAGCGCGGCATTACCATCACGAGTGCTGCCACGACATGTTTCTGGGTTCGCTATGGCGACGAGCATCGTATCAACATCATTGATACCCCCGGCCATGTGGATTTCACCGTTGAGGTAGAGCGCTCCCTGCGGGTACTGGATGGTGTTATCGCATTGTTCTGTGCTGTGGGAGGAGTAGAGCCGCAGTCGGAAACAGTCTGGCGCCAAGCCAACAAATACGGCGTACCGCGCATCGCTCTGGTTAATAAGATGGACCGCGCAGGGGCAGACTTTGCCCTGGCCATCGGAGCGATGAAGGCACGTCTGAAGGCGAATCCCGTGCCGGTGCAGATTCCTATCGGCGCCGGGTCCCTGTTCCGCGGGGTGATTGACCTGGTGACCAACAAAGCGATCGTCTGGCATGATGGCACGCAGGGCGCGACATGGGATGAATTTGAAATTCCTTCCGACTTGCGCAACGAGGCACGCCACTGGAGGATCGCACTCCTGGAGTCAATCGCAGAGTATAATGATGACCTGCTGATCAAATACCTTGACGGAGAAGTCATAACTCCGGAGGAGATTCGCGCTACGGTTCGCAAGGCGACACTGAATCTGGACATAACGCCAGTATTTTGCGGCTCCGCGTTCAAGAACAAAGGTATCCAGCGCCTCATGGATGGCGTCGTGGACTATCTGCCAAGCCCGCTGGATGTGCGGGCAGTGGAAGGAATTGAACCTGGCACGGAGAAGGTGACATACCGCCGGGCCACAGTTGACGAAGCGTTCTCTGCGATCGCCTTTAAGATTGCAACAGATCCTTACGTAGGTAAGCTCACCTTCTTCCGCGTATACAGCGGAAGCCTGAATAAGGGCTCCAAAGTGCTGAACTCCACATCCGGCAGGAAGGAAAGGGTGGGCAGGCTGCTGTTTATGCACGCCAACCGGCGCGAGGACATTGAGCGTGTACAGGCAGGAGACATTGCGGCGGCTGTCGGACTCAAGAAAGTGCGGACCGGTGATACGCTTACAGTACCGGAGCACCCGGTGATTCTTGAAAAGATGGACTTCCCGGACCCCGTTATCCGAATCGCAATTGAGCCGCGCACCAAGGGTGATGCCGACAGGCTGGCCGCAGGATTGCAGAAGCTTGTGGAGGAAGATCCTACCTTTAAGGTTTCTGTAGATCCCGAGACCGGTCAGACCTTAATCGCCGGCATGGGTGAGTTGTACCTGGAGATCGTTGTTGACCGGTTGCGCCGGGAGTTCAAGGTGGAAGCCAATGTGGGGCGGCCGCAGGTCGCATACCGAGAAGCGCTGCAGCAATCTGTAGACGAACGTTATATCCACAAGAAGCAAACCGGAGGACGCGGTCAGTTCGCCGTTGTCCATATGGAAGTCGGCCCCAACAAATCAAGATCAGGTCTGGATTTTGTGAACGAAGTCGTGGGTGGCGCCATTCCCAGAGAATTTATTCCTTCCGTCCGGAAAGGTATCCAGGTAGCGATGAATCAGGGACCGTTGCTGGGGTACCCGATTGAAGGCGTACGCGTCCGGTTGTACGATGGTAAACACCACGAGGTGGATTCAGACCAAATAGCCTTTGAGATCGCAGGACAAATGGCTTTGCGGAGTGCGGCGCGCCGCGCAAAACCCGTCCTGATGGAGCCCGTTATGCAGGTAGAGGTGGTCACCCCGGAAGAGTATATGGGGGATGTGATCGGTGACCTGAATGGCCGTCGGGGCCGCATCGCGTCCATGAACCAGCGGAGCGATGCGCAAGTCATCACAGCCTATGTGCCGCTTTCACAGATGTTCGGGTATTCGACGGACATGCGCAGCCTAACCCAAGGCCGGGCCATCTTTACCATGCAATTTGAAACCTACGAACGCGTGCCATCGGGTGTAGCCGAGAAGCTGGTGACTGCGATGGTGGGAGTAAACGTTTAGAGCATACATAACGAGGAACGCCAAACCGCATAAGAACTATGGCAAAGCAGCATTTTGAGCGCAACAAGCCGCATGTGAACGTGGGCACGATCGGTCATGTGGATCATGGTAAGACGACGCTTACGGCGGCAATCACGCAGGTATTGCACGAACGGTACGGGGGGACCGAGGTGCGCTCGTTTGATTCGATTGATAATGCGCCGGAGGAGCGTGAGCGTGGTATCACGATAGCGACGGCGCATGTGGAGTACGAGACTGGGGAGCGTCATTATGCGCATGTGGATTGTCCCGGGCACGCGGATTATGTGAAGAACATGGTGACGGGTGCGGCGCAGATGGACGGTGCGATACTGGTGGTGGATGCGTCGGATGGTCCGATGCCGCAGACGCGGGAGCATATTTTGCTGGCGCGTCAGGTGGGTGTGCCGTACGTCGTGGTATTCATGAACAAGGTGGACCTGGTGGATGATGAGGAGCTGTTGGAGTTGGTGGAGATGGAGGTACGGGAGCTGTTGGACAAGTATGAGTTTCCGGGGGATGATGTCCCGGTGGTGATGGGTTCGGCATTGGGAGCGTTGAACGGTGAGGAGGAAGGGGTGGAGCAGATTGTGCAGTTGATGGAGGCGGTGGATGCGTACATACCGACGCCGGAGCGTGACAAGGATAAGCCGTTTTTGATGCCGGTGGAGGATGTGTTTTCGATTACGGGTCGGGGGACGGTGGCGACGGGCAGGATAGAGCGTGGTGTAGTGAAGACGGGGGAGAAGGTGGACATTGTGGGTATTCGCCCGGAGGAGTCGCGCACGACCGTGACGGGAGTGGAGATGTTTCGCAAGATATTGGATGAGGGTCAGGCGGGAGATAACGTGGGGTTGTTGCTTCGCGGAGTGCCGAAGGACGGAGTGGAGCGTGGGCAGGTGATCGTGCATCCGGATTCCATAACGCCGCACCGGGAATTTGAGTGTGAGGTATACGTATTGAGCAAGGAGGAGGGAGGTCGTCATACGCCGTTTTTCAAGGGGTACCGGCCGCAGTTTTATTTTCGGACGACGGATGTGACGGGGGACATAGAGTTGCCTGCGAACGTGGAGATGGTGATGCCGGGAGACAACACGCAGTTCAAGGTGCGGTTGATACAGCCGGTGGCGATGGAGCAGGGATTGCAGTTTGCCATACGCGAAGGCGGACGCACGGTTGGCGCCGGCGTGGTAGCAAGAATCCTGGACTAACTGATGGCAGGCCAAAAGATACGGATTAAGCTCCGCTCCTACGATCATACGCTGATTGATAAGAGTGCGGAGAAGATTATCAAAACCGTCAGATCAACGGGAGCCGTGGTAAGCGGACCCATCCCGTTACCGACACGAAAAGTGATCTATACCGTCCTACGCAGTCCGCACGTCAACAAGAAAAGCCGCGAACAGTTTGAGAGCCGCAGCCACAAACGCCTGATTGACATCTTGTCAACAAGCAGCAAAACGGTTGATGCACTAATGAAGCTTGAGTTGCCAAGTGGTGTGGACGTAGAAATAAAGGTATGACAACGGCTATGCAGGGAATGATCGGCAGAAAGGTCGGAATGACAGTCCTGTTTGACAAAGAGGGCGGCCAGGTTCCTTGTACAGTTTTGGAGATTGGACCGAACATCGTAGTCCAAGTCAAGCGTGCGGACGGCAAGGACGGCTACAACGCTGTACAACTCGGGTTTGGCACGCGTAGGCGAAAGCGTACGACCAAGGCGATGGCCGGCCATTTTGCTTCGGCATCAGTCGGACCCGTGCAGGTCCTGACTGAATTTCGGTGTGCGGAACCCGAAATGACTGTAGGGCAGGAATTGCGGGCGGAACAGGTGTTCAGTGCCGGCGATACCGTGGATGTGGCTGCCACATCCAAGGGTAAAGGGTTTCAGGGTGTGGTCAGACGCCACGGGTTTCGCGGTGTCAACGACCGTACGCACGGCCAGCACAACCGCGAGCGCGCTCCCGGGTCGATTGGTGCAGCCTCTGATCCGTCACGCGTGATGAAAGGCATGCGCATGGGCGGTCGCATGGGCGGCAGGAGAGTGACGATAAAAAATCTGGCCGTGGCCCGCGTTATCGCCGAACATAACCTGGTTTTAGTGCGCGGGGCAGTGCCCGGCGCCAACAAATGCATCGTTAAGATTTCCAAGAGAACCTGAATGGAGCTGGGCGTATATCATAACGACGGCACGTCAACGGGACGTGTAGTAGTGCTCAACCCGGCGGTGTTCGGAGTGGAGCCCAATGACCATGTGCTATGGCTTGACATCAGGCGTACACAGGCAAGCCGCAGGCAAGGGACACACAAGACAAAGGAAAGATCGGAAGTGAGGGGTAGCGGTCGCAAGCTGTACCGCCAGAAAGGAACTGGCAGTGCCCGCAGCGGTGCCAGCGTATCGCCGTTGAGGCGTGGTGGCGGGCGCATCTTCGGCCCGCGCCCTCGCAGGTATTCCATTCGGCTGTCCAAGAAGACCAAACAACTGGCACGTTGCTCTGCTCTAAGCTACAAAGTGCAGGAAGACGCCATCCGCGTGGTGGAGCCGCTAGCGTTTGATCGGCCCTCTACACGCCGCCTTCTGAATGTCCTGCACCTGTTGGAAGTAATTCAAAGGCCGGTTCTCGTTATCACAACACAGAATGCACCGGCCGTGCATCTGTCAAGCCGCAATGCTCCAAGGGTAGCAGTACGGGAAGCGCGCAATGTATCTGCCGAGGATATCCTTCGTGCAGGCATGATTGTGATGGAAGAACCGGCAACCAACGTGCTGACGGCCACACTGGGAGCATCCCCAATGGAGACGACAACCTCATGACAAGCTCCGCCATTATACGCCCGCTGGTGACAGAGAAGATGACCACCCTCATGGAAAGCGGGCATTACGCGTTTGTGGTTAGAATGGAGGCTAACAAGGTTGAAATCGCACGCGCGGTCCAGAAACGGTACCCCGGTGTCCTCATCAAAGAGGTTCGGACGATGATTGTACGTGGCAAACGCCGCAGGCAGTTTACCCGGCGTGGTGTACGCGAAGGGCGGACAGCCACCTATAAAAAGGCTATCGTTACGCTTGCAAAAGACAGCCAGCCCATAGACTTCTTTGAGGGCATCTAGGCCGTATGGGTATCAAGAAACTCAATCCTATCACACCGGGGCAGCGTCAGGCGTCGGTTCCGACGTTTGACGATGTGACGACGGATAAGCCGCTCAAGAAGTTGGCGCGGCCGCTGAAGCGAACCGGCGGACGCAACAGATCCGGGCGCATGATGGTGCGCTGTAGGGGAGGGGGGCATAAGCGGCGGTATCGGGTAATTGATTTCAAGCGGACCAAAGTGGGACCGGTAGCGCGCGTGGCCAGCATTGAGTATGATCCGAATCGCTCCGCACGCATCGCGCTGCTCGTCTATGAAGACGGGGACAAACGGTATATCATTGCTCCCGACAAACTGGAAGTAGGCGATACGGTACAGAATGGGCCGTCTGCACCCCCTGAGGTTGGCAACTGCCTGCCACTTTCCCACATTCCGTTTGGATCGTATGTGCATGCCATTGAGCTGAAACCCGGCAAGGGAGCGCAGCTTGCACGCGCGGCGGGGACCTACGCGCAGCTTACAGCGAAAGAAGGGCGTTACGTCACACTGAAACTGCCATCGGGAGAGGTGCGGCTTGTGCTTGGCCGCTGCGCGGCAACCATAGGAACGACCAGTAACGCGGATCACATGAATGTTGTCCTGGGCAAGGCTGGTCGCAACAGATGGCGCGGCAAGCGCCCAAAGACACGCGGCGTAGCCATGAACCCGGTGGACCACCCCATGGGCGGAGGAGAAGGCAAGGCTTCCGGAGGCCATCCCCGGTCCCGCTCAGGGCAGGGCGCAAAAGGGTTCAAGACCAGGAAACGCAACAAACAAAGCGACAAGTACATCGTCCATCGTCGGGGCACCAAACGTAGATAAGATGGCTCGCTCACTGAAGAAAGGTCCGTACGTAGACTACAAACTCCAGCGCAAGGTGGACGCGCTGAATCAAAGCGAACGCAAGAAGGTCATAAAGACCTGGAGCCGGGCATCCATGATCACGCCGGACTTTGTGGGGCATACCTTTGCCGTCCACAACGGCCGGCAGTTCATACCGGTGTATGTCACGGAAAACATGGTGGGACACCGTCTTGGTGAATTTTCTCCCACGCGCACCTTCCGTGGACACGCCGGTGGCAAGAAGGCCCGGAGGTAATTGAAATGGAGGCAAGAGCTTCACGGCGCTATATCAGGAGCTCGCCGCGCAAGATGCGGAGAGTTGCCAATACCGTTCGTGGTCAGCGTGTCCCGGATGCGATCCATGCACTGCATTTTTTGCCTCAGGCAGCAACGCGCCCCATTGAGGCAACTATCCGATCCGCCGTGGGTAATATGATGGATCTGCACCAGAACGAGCGCATAACACCCGATCAGCTCGTTGTCGCAGAGATTCGTGTGGATGGCGGTCCTACGTTTCGGCGATTTAGACCGGTTGCACGGGGGCGGGCACATCCATACAAGAAGCGACTGAGCCATCTCACCGTTGTGGTGAGAAGGATGGACGATAACTCCGAATAAGCATGGGGCAGAAGACACACCCGGTTGGCTTTCGACTAGGCATTATACGTGGTTGGGATTCCAACTGGTATGCCGGTAAGAAGGACATGGCGGCAAAGCTTGTTGAAGACGAGGAAATCCGGCGGTATATCAATACGCGCCTCAAACGTGCAGGCCTCAGCCGCGTGGTAATTGAGCGGACACCGCGTCGCGTAATCATAACCCTCCATACCAGCCGTCCGGGAGTCGTGATAGGGCGCGGAGGCGCCGAGGTGGACAAGCTTAGGGAGGAGCTGAAGGAGCTGACGAATAAAGATATCCAAGTAAATATCAATGAAATCAAGCGTCCCGAGCTGGATGCCAGTCTGGTCGCCCAGAATATAGCGCAGCAGCTGGAGGGGAGGATATCCTTCCGGCGGGCAATGAAGCAGGCAATCCAGGCCGCCATGCGCATGGGTGCGCAGGGGATTCGTATAAAGGTGGCCGGCCGTCTGGGCGGCTCCGAGATGGGCCGGGTAGAGCAGTACCTGGAGGGCCGTGTACCGCTGCACACCATTCGTGCGGATATTGATTACTCCGAGGCGATCGCTGCCACGATCTATGGCAGCATCGGGGTAAAGGTGTGGGTTTACCGCGGTGAAATACTTGGCCGTCCGGACCTGAGCCCCAACGTTCAGGCCCAGCGGCAACAGCTACGGCAGATGAGTATCGGAGGCCGCCGGTCAGGCGAAGGCAAGGCGAGGGAACGTCGCCGTGGCGGCAGTCGGCGAGGAAGGGGAAGACGCCCGGCGCGCGGGTAACGGAGGTTTAGCCATGTTAATGCCAAAACGAACAAAGTATCGCAAGCTGCAGAAGGGCCGCATTCGTGGCAATGCAGGCCGTGGTGCACGGGTGGACTTTGGAGATTTCGGGCTTAAAGCACTGGAACCCGGACGCGTGACGGGCCGCCAGATTGAGGCCGCACGTATCGCCATGACACGCCGCATGAAGCGCGCAGGGAAGGTGTATATACGAATATTTCCTGACAAGCCCATCACACGCAAGCCTGCGGAGGTACGCATGGGTAAAGGCAAGGGTGCGATTGATCACTGGGCTGCCAATGTGCAACCAGGCCGTATCCTCTTTGAAGTAGGAGGGGGAATATCGCTGGACCTGGCCCGCGAATCGCTGCGCCTCGCGCAGCAGAAACTGCCGCTGAAGACCCGAATGGTTGTGCGGCCTGACTATACGGGGGAATAGCACATGCTTGATGCTAACGCCATACGCGCTATGAGCGTGGTGGAGATTCGCGAACGTATTCGCGAAGAGGCCGAACAACTGCGTGAGCTGAGCTTCAGACACGCGATTGCGCAGCTCGAAAACCCGCTGCTGCTGCGGCATAAACGCCGCTTGGTGGCACGACTTCAGACCGTACTCAAGGAGGTGGAAGCCGTATGACACGTAACGTACGGAAAGAACGCGTGGGCATCGTCGTTAGCAACAAGATGAACAAGAGTATTCTAGTCGGTGTGGAGCGGCAGTTGCGGCACTCCATCTACGGTAAGTATATCAAGAAGACCACCCGCCTTATGGCGCATGACGAAGAAGAGCGCGCCGGTGAAGGCGATACGGTGCGCGTCATGGAGACGCGGCCGCGAAGCAAGAACAAGCGGTGGCGCCTTGTTGAAATTATATCGCGCGCCAAGTAGCCATGGTACAACAGGAATCAAGACTCAACGTGGCAGACAACAGCGGTGCAAAAGAGGTGTTGTGTATTCGTGTGCTCGGCGGTAGCGGACGGCGGTACGCACGGGTAGGCGACAAAATTGTTGTGACTGTGAAGTCGGCCATTCCGGGAGGAGGCGTCCGTAAAGGCGATGTGGTGCGCGCAGTAGTGGTGCGCACACGCAAGGAGTTGCGCCGGTCCGACGGGTCGTATGTACGATTTGACGAGAATGCCGCCGTGCTGCTGAATCCGCAGGACGAGCCGCGTGGTACTCGTATTTTCGGGCCCGTGGCTCGCGAGCTGCGTGAGCGGCGCTATATGCGTATCGTATCCCTAGCCCCTGAAGTCATCTGAGTCTGTCATCCGGGTCTGTCAGCTGAATTTCTATGGTTAGTCAAAAGAAAGTGCATGTCAAAAAGGGAGACCTTGTGATGCTGACAAAAGCCATCACGGCTACCGACGGACGCAATGACCGCAGCCGGGGTTATGTTGGCAAAGTGCTAAAGGTGATACCGACTAAGGACAGGGTGATAGTAGAGGGCGTCAATCTGCGCGTCCGCCATACGCGCCCGAATCAGATGTATCCACAGGGTGGTCGAGTGGAACGCGAACAACCGATTCATGTCTCAAACGTGCAACCACTGGACAACAATAGTGAGCCCACGCGTGTGGGACGCAAGTGGATTGAGGACCTTGACACAGGCCGCGGCAGATGGGTGCGATTCGCGGTTACCACTAAGGCCGAGATTGATTGACATGGCGTATACTCCTCGTCTTAAGAAACGCTACGAGACCCAGGTTGTAGCAGCCTTGGTCAAACAGTTTCGCTATACCAACACCATGGAAGTGCCGCGTTTGGTAAAGATTGTGGTAAACAAGGGTATCGGAGATGCGACCCAGAACCAGAAGCTCGTAGAGGGTGCCATCCGGGAGCTTCGGCTAATTGCCGGCCAGCAACCTACCGTGCGCCGGGCTCGCAAGAGTATCTCAAACTTCAAGCTGCGCGCAGGCATGGTGGTAGGCGTCACGGTGACCCTGCGGGGTGCGAGAATGTGGGAGTTTCTTGACAGACTTATTACACTGGCTCTGCCACGCGTACGGGACTTTCGGGGGATCCCCGACCGCAGCTTTGATGGACGGGGTAATTATTCCCTCGGCGTGCGGGAGCAAATTATCTTCCCGGAGATCGAAATTGATAAGGTAGACCGCATCAGCGGTCTGGACATTGCTGTCGTAACGACGGCGGCAACAGACGAAGAATCGCATGCCCTGCTAAAGGAGCTGGGTATGCCGTTCGTGCGTCGTCAGGCCGCCTGAACAACTGATACTGGTTTTAATATGGCGAAGAAGAGTTGGGTAGCGCGGCAGCGGAAACGGGAAAAAATGGTCGAGAAATACTCCGAGAGGCGCCGGCTGCTAAAGCTGGCCAACGACAGCGAAGGGTTGCAAAAGCTACCGCGCAATTCCAGTCCGACGCGCCTGCGGAACAGGTGCCACCTGACAGGACGCTCCCGCGGGTACATAAGGATGTACGGAGTTTCCCGCATCGCCTTTCGGGATTTGGCCCGGGCAGGTAAGATTCCCGGTATACGCAAGTCAAGCTGGTAGCCCATGAGTGGAATAACAGATCCTGTAGCAGACTACCTTACGCGCATACGCAACGCTCAGGCGGCGGGCCATCGCTTTACCGATGTGCCGGCCTCCAAGTTGAAACGCGCTGTAACGAAGATTCTGGTAGATAAAGGCTACGTGCGCAACTTCATCAATATCGACGACGGGAAGCAGGGACTGCTCCGCGTGTTCCTGAAGTATGACCGACACGGCAACGGAGCCATTCGCGAACTGATACGCGTCAGCCGTCCGGGCCTTCGCTCCTACGTCCGTGCTGCCAATTTGCCGCGCGTACGTAACGGATTGGGCACTGCCATCGTATCAACGTCCCGAGGGGTGATGACCGACAAGGAGGCGCGTCGGATCAACACCGGGGGAGAAGTCCTGGCCTTCGTCTTTTAAACGGGTAATACGAATGTCACGGATTGGAAGACTGCCAGTACCTGTGCCCGAGGGCGTAAAGGTTACCATTGATAAGTGCAATACCGTCACGGTAGTCGGGCCGCGTGGAGAACTGCAGCAGCGCGTAAACCCGGATATCCGCGTGGAACGGGAAGGAAATGATCTGAAACTAAAGCGACCATCGGACCAGAAAAGGCATAGATCCCTGCATGGATTGTATCGGGCACTTATCGCCAATATGATCACTGGCGTAAGCCAGGGCTTCAGCAAGGAGTTGGAGATTATTGGCGTGGGCACCCGGGCTGAGATGAAGAACGGCATGCTGGAGATGGCATTGGGATTTTCCCATACCATTTATTTTGTGCCGCCGCCCGAAATAACCGTGATGGCCGAGGCAGGCCGGCGCGGCCAGAATCCTAAGATTCGTATTGAGGGTATTGATAAGCAGATGGTGGGACAGGTGGCTGCCAAGATCAGGTCGCTGCGCCCTCCGGAGCCTTACAAAGGCAAAGGCGTCCGGTATGTAGGCGAATACGTTCGCCGCAAAGCAGGCAAGACAGCAGCACGTCAATAGTGCAGGTACCACCTGAATAATTAGCGATCCGAGGAAACTACCGTGGCAGAGAGAAAGGCTCGTACCATGAACGCAGCGCGCCGACAGCGCGTCAGGCGGAGTGTCCGCAAGAAGGTCCACGGCTCTGCCGCACGCCCGCGGCTTTCTGTCTTCCGATCGAATCGCCACATTTATGCCCAGCTCATTGACGACAAGGCCGGAACCACGCTGGTATCCGCGTCTAGCCTTGACGAGACTGTGGAAGGCCAGAATCCTACGGAGATTGGCCGCATGGTCGGCAAGAAACTCGCAGAGAGGGCAGTGGAAGCCGGAGTCAGCACGGTGGTATTTGACCGTAACGGCTATCGGTACCTGGGCCGCGTGCGGTCCCTAGCTGACGGAGCCCGCGAGGGGGGACTCGCCTTTTAGCGAACGATAAAATTATGGCAAGAGACAGGACCAACCAACGTAACATAGATAAGGGATCGGGTCAGTCGGACTGGATTGAACGCTTGGTGACCGTAAACCGCGTGGCAAAGGTAGTCAAGGGAGGACGACGGTTTTCCTTTAATGCCGTGGTGGTAGTAGGGGATGGAAAAGGCAAAGTGGGCGCAGGCCTGGGCAAGGCCCGCGAGGTTGCTGATGCGATATCAAAGGGAACGGAAGCTGCCAAGAAGCGGCTGATCAGCGTACCCGTCACGGCGCGCGGGACGATCCCTCACCGCGTAATAGGCAAGCATGACGCGGGCCGCGTGCTGTTGCAGCCGGCATCGGAAGGTACAGGCGTGATTGCAGGGGGAGGCGTGCGAGCTGTATTGGAATGCGCCGGTATCACGAATGTCCTGTCCAAGTCGCTGGGCACCAGTAATCCGCATAACCAGGTGGGAGCCACCCTGCAAGCACTGAAAAATCTTGAGGATCCGGGAGAGGTGGCACGCCGCCGTAATATTTCCGTCAGACGCGTGTTTGAAGGATAAATCCATGAAACTTCGTATAACACAGGTACGCAGCCTGATCCATGCTGCCGCTTCCCAGCGCCGTACTATACAGGCACTCGGGCTGCGCAGAATACGCCACAGCGTTGAGCACACGGACACGCCTGCCATACGCGGTATGATTCGCAAGGTTAGCCATCTGGTCGTCGTCACCGAGGCCGAAGACAATCCAGGGTCATGAATCTAAGTAATCTGACGCCCGCTCCGGGTGCAACCAGGAAGGGCAAACGTTTGGGCAGAGGTGTGGGCTCCGGCACGGGGGGACACAGTTCAACGCGTGGCAACAAAGGCCAGAAAAGCCGTACGGGTAATCACAGGATGCCATCCTGGTTTGAAGGTGGGCAGATGCCGTTGCAGCGGCGCGTGCCCAAGTTTGGCTTTAAGAACCCCTTCCGGAAGGAGTACCGCATCGTTAGTGTGGGGCGGATTGTATCGTTGATTGAAGCCGGCCGCCTTGAAGCTTCTGCGGAAGTAGGCATTGCGCAACTGCGCGCAGCAGGTCAGCTGGGGGCAGGAGAAAGAATTAAGGTCTTGGGTGATGGTGAGGTGGGTATGCCGCTGCAAATTGCAGCGCACGCCTTCAGCCGCACCGCGAGGCAGAAGATAGAGGCCGCGGGTGGTACTGCGACCGTGCAGGAATAGCGGATGGCCAGCTTTACTGAAAACCTGCGCAACATCTGGAAGATTGAGGAGCTGCGCAAGCGGATCATCTACACGCTTGCCATCCTGGTCATCTACCGTGTCGGTGCGTATGTCACCCTGCCGGGCATTGACGCAAGCGAGCTGCGAGAGATCTTTGCGTCGGGTGGCCCTAACAACTTGTTCGGGTTCTTTAACATGTTTGTGGGGGGTGCTTTCTTGCAGGCAGGCGTTTTTGCGCTCGGCATCATGCCCTATATCACGGCCTCAATCATTATTCAACTGCTTGGAGCCGCGGTACCGTACTACCAGAAGCTGCAGCGTGAGGGAGAAGAGGGCAGGCGCAAGATTACGCAGCAGACTCGCTATGGTACGGCGTTAATAACCGCCCTGCAGTCCGTTGGGTATGCGGTGTTTTTGCGAGGCACGGTTCCGACTGCTATCGAAATCAGCCCGACCTTCTTCATGTTTACAACGGTGGTTGTGCTTACCGCCGGCACCATGTTTGTCATGTGGCTGGGCGAACGCATCACGGAGAGCGGGATTGGCAACGGTATTTCACTCATCATCACGATAGGCATTATAGCATTCCTTCCACAGGCGTTTATTAACGAGCTGGACCTGGTACCCAATGCCTTCCTGTTTTTGTTTGAAATCGGAGTGTTGGTCCTGGTAACAGCATTCGTGGTGCTGATGACCCAGGGTACGCGGCGCGTGCCGGTGCAGTATGCCAAGCGCGTGGTCGGGCGTAAAGTCTACGGAGGCATGACCCAGTATCTGCCCATCCGGGTAAATGCAGCGGGCGTGATGCCTATAATCTTCGCGCAGTCCATCATGTTCGTGCCGGGCACGATCGCCCAGTTTTTTCCGGACAGCGGATTCATGCAGCAGTTTGGTGCGCTGTTCCTGGACTTCACCAGCTGGGGGTATTCCATCATCTTCTTCTTCGTGTGCGTATTCTTTACGTACTTCTATACGGCTATCGCGGTGAATCCCAAAGAGATGGCGGACACCATGAAGCGGCAAGGGGGATTCATTCCGGGAATACGCCCGGGACGACAGACTAGTGAACGCATTGACGATATCCTCACACGCGTTACTCTACCCGGGTCCCTGTTCATCGGCTTTGCAGCCATACTGCCGGCATTTGCGGTGCAACTGGGCATCACGGAGACGCAGCAGTTCGCCCAGTTTTTTGGCGGAACGAGCCTGCTGATCATGGTGGGCGTTACGCTGGACACGTTGAAGCAGGTGGAGAGTCATTTGCTGATGCGTCATTACGATGGCTTTATGAAGGGTGGTCGGATCAGAGGTCGGCGGGGCTGACATATGGGCTTGAAGTCGGACAAGGATCTTAGCGTACTCCGATCCTGCGCGAACATTGTCAGCCATACCCTGGCGGAGATTGGGCTCCTGATTGAACCGGGAATCACAACCGCGGAATTGGACCGGGAAGCCGAGCGTGTTGTGCGCACCTATGGCGGTGCCCCCGCGTTTAAGGGATACCGCGTGGGAACACTGCCGCCGTTTCCGGGGACGCTATGTGTGTCGGTCAACGATGTAGTGGTACATGGCATGCCCGGATCCTATGTTCTCCAAAGCGGTGATTTGGTATCGGTGGATTGCGGTGTCGCCTATAAAGGATTCTTCGGAGACAGCGCCTTCACGTTTGCGGCCGGTGACATATCCGAGGAGGACGCGCGACTGTGCCGCGTGACGTACCAGGCATTGCAACTGGGCGTGGACGCCGTACGGCCTGGTCGGAGAATAGGCGATGTGGGGTATTCAATTCAGGCGCACTGTGAGCGGAACGGTTATGGGGTTGTGCGGGAGTTGGTAGGCCACGGTATTGGCCGTGCATTGCACGAGGATCCGCAGGTGCCGAACGTCGGCCGCCGTCATACAGGCATGAAATTCAAGCCGGGCATGGTGTTTTGCCTGGAGCCCATGATAAACAGCGGCACGTACCGGGTCCTGACAGATCCTGATGGATGGACGGTGCGTACGGCGGACGGTTCTCCGTCCGCGCATTATGAACATATGGTGGCGGTTGGGCCCGATGGCCCGGAAGTGCTTACTTCGTTCCGCGACATTGAAAGCAACGTTGCAGTACCCTATTCCCAACTAGAACCCGTATATGGCTAAGCAAAAACCGATAGAGCAGGATGGCGAAGTGATTGAAGCGCTTCCCAATGCCCAGTTCCGCGTCCGACTGGAAAACGGACACAATATTCTCGGGCTCCTGTCTGGAAAAATGCGCATGTATTACATCAAGATTCTGCCTGGCGACAGGGTGAAAGTGGAGATCTCTCCTTTCGACCTGACCAAGGGAAGAATAGTGTATCGGTACAAGTAAGCGTGAACTTTCGGTAACGTGTGGAGTAGAACACCAACTGTGCAATTGTTTGCCCGAGACCGGAACGTGATATGAAAGTCAAGGCCAGCATCAAGAAGCGAAGCGCGGATGACAAGATTGTGCGCCGTAAAGGCCGCCTCTACGTTATCAACAAAAAGAACCCCAGACACAAGCAGCGACAGGGATAATAATGCCCAACGAGAATAATGCCTAGGATTGCCGGAATAGATGTATCACCAACCAAGCGAGGGGAGGTCGCTCTGACCGCCATCTTCGGCATTGGGCGGAGCCGCGCCGTGGAGATCCTGGATCGTGTGGGATTGGATCCCGACAAGCGTCCGGAGGATTGGACCGAGGATCAGACGAAGAAGGTGCGGCGTCTGGTTGAGGACCACTACCTGGTGGAAGGGTCTCTGCGCAGCGATGTGCAGATGAACATCAAGCGCCTGATGGATATCGGTTCCTATCGGGGATTGCGCCATCGTCGGGGTTTACCGGTAAGGGGGCAACGCACGCAGACGAACGCGCGAACCCGTAAAGGCAGAAAGAAGACGGTCGCAGGCAAGAAGAAGGCACCGCGCAAATAGAATATGGCAAAACGGCAGGTTAAGCGGAGAGCAGCTCGAGGCAGGAAGAAGAGTGTTGTGGTTGAAGCCCACGGCATGGTCTTTATCCGCTCTACATTCAACAATGTTATCGTGACGGTGACGGATCAGTACGGCAATTGTATATCATGGTCAAGCTCCGGTAAGGAAGGATTCAAAGGCAGTCGCAAGAGTACTCCGTATGCCGCTCTGGTAGCATCCACGACGGCCGCCAAAGAGGCGCATGACTTGGGGTTGCGCCGGGTCGAAGTGTATATCAAGGGCCCGGGCTCGGGACGTGAATCGGCGATCCGCGGCCTGTCCACTGCAGGTCTGGAGATTGCCTCAATACGAGATATCACCCCGATCCCTCATAATGGATGTCGACCTCCAAAAAGGCGGCGAGTCTAAGGAAACAGCGTAAAGGGTATGGCCCGATACAGAGGCCCGAAACAGAAAATAGCGCGACGGTTCAAGGAGCCTATCTTTGGTACCAGTAAAGCGCTGGAACGGAAGCCGCATCCGCCAGGACAGCACGGGCGTATGCGCCGGAGGCGCGAAAGCGAGTATGCTGTACAATTGAAGGAGAAGCAGAAGGCGAAGCATACGTACGGGATGCTGGAGCGGCAGTTCAGAAACCTGTTTAAGAAAGCCGCTCGCAAGAAAGGGGTCACCGGTCAGAATTTGCTTCAGTTTCTGGAAGCGAGACTGGACAATACTGTGTACCGACTGGGGTTTGCCGCTACACGGCGCCAAGCCCGGCAGTTCGTCTGCCACGGCCACATCGTGGTAAACGATCGTCGGGTGAATGTCCCGTCATTCCGGCTTCGTCCGGGCGATGCCGTTGCAGTACGACCACGCAGCCGCCAGTTGGTCGTCTTTCATGAGAATGTACGGTTGCACCGGCGCAGCTTCCCTTGGCTAGAGGTGGATCGCCGGCGACTGAAAGGCTCGTTTGTGGACTATCCCAAGCGACCGGATATCCCCGAAAATATCAAAGAACAGCTCATCGTCGAGTTATACTCCAAATAGGGTGGATTCCCACTTGTTAGAAATGAGTGAATACGGAATACAGATGCCTGCGGGCGTTGAGGTTACGCGCGCCACACGGTCTGTGGGCAGCTTCGTAATACAGCCGCTTGAGCGCGGATTCGGCGTTACCCTGGGTAACGCGCTTCGCCGCGTTCTGCTTTCCTCGCTTGAAGGCGTGGTTGTCACGGCTTTGCGCATTGATGGGGTGCAGCACGAATTCTCAACTATCACCGGGGTGACGGAGGATATTGCAGATATTATCCTAAACCTGAAGGGAGTCCGCTTTCGTGCGCGTGATGGCGCAGGGGGAACGATTCATCTGCGGTTGAAAGGTCCGGGCAAATGGACAGGCCGTGATCTGAACAACGCAACACCCGAGTACACGGTACTGAACCCGAAGCATCATATTGCGACACTGGGGGCAGATGCCAATGTCTCGGTGGAGTTGCGCATAGAATCGGGGCGTGGTTATGTGCCAGCGGAAGACAACAAACGCGAAGATGATCCTATAGGCGTCATTGCCATTGACGCGGTGTATACGCCGATAAAGAATGTGCGCTACACCGTTAAGCCCACGCGCGTTGGGCAGAAGATAAACTATGAACGTCTGGAAGTAGAAATTATGACGGACGGGTCCGTAAAGCCGGACCAGGCCTTGACAAAGGCAGCATTAATCCTGCGGGACCACATTAATTTCTTTGTGGCAATTGACACATCCGCGGACGAACTACTGACGGGAGATGAGGATAGCAAGCTGCTCGAAATGCGAGAAATGCTTGCCGAGTCCGTGGGAGACCTCAAACTTTCTGTTCGTGCACAGAACTGTCTAAAAGCGGCTAATATTCGAACGTTGGGGGATCTGGTCCGGCGCGACGAGCAGGAAATGCTCAAGTTTCGCAACTTCGGACGAAAGTCGCTGCGGGAGTTGGTTGTAGTGCTGGAAGACCGCGGGCTCAACTTTGGCATGGATGTCTCACAGTACACGGACGACTAGCACATGCAAGACTAGCCCGACAGGTCATGCGGCACGCAAAGAAACGACACAAGCTTGGCAGAACGCACTCCCATAGGAGTGCTACCTTGGCAGCACTGGCTGCAGCACTTATTCTGCACAAGCGAATCAGCACGACGCTGGCCAAGGCGAGGGCGGCGCGGGTGTTTGTGGAGCCGCTGATCACACGTGCACGCACAGATACCACCCATAATCGTCGTACGGTCTTTAGCAGGCTCCGGGACAAGTATGCCACGACGGAGCTTTTTACGGAGGTTGCGGAGGCCGTTGGGGAGAGGGCCGGCGGTTACACCCGTATAGTCCGGCTGGGTCCGCGCAGCGGTGACGGGGCGGAGATGGCGGTGCTGGAGCTGGTGGACTTCAACGAGTCACAAGTTGAGAGGTATGGAGCACGTCGGCGCACGCGCAGGGGCCGCCGTCGGCGCAGGCGTCGGCGGTCAGCGGAGGCCGCGACTGAAGAGTAGCAGCAACACAGGAAACCGCGCGGGTTTCCTCTTGTAGTTGCGGCAGTAGCCCATTGGAGCCATGCTGCAGGTCTCGGCCGTCATTAGGGGAGCTAAGGGGCATGTCTCTGCCCCCTTCCAACTAGCCATCCAGGAACTGGTGGATACGTGCAAGATCCACCTTTCCAGCGTGGACGAAGAGATGGTGCGCCGTGCATTTCGCCTGAGCTATTGGGCGCACCGCAACGATCGCCGGCAAACAGGCGAGCCGTATATCATCCACCCACTGGCCGTTGCCATGATTGTGGCGCAGGATATCCGGTGCGACGATACGAGCGTGGCTGCCGCCCTATTGCATGATGTGGTTGAGGACACGGAACTGACGTTGGACCTGATCAGGGGCGAGTTCGGCGAGACGATGGCAATGCTGATTGATGGCCTGACCAAGATACGCGGGGTCTTCGCTACACGCGCCGTAGGAGAGGCGGAGAATGTTCGCAAGCTCATGCTGTCCATGGCGCAGGACGTACGTGTGATACTGGTCAAGTTTGCGGATCGGCTACACAATATGCGGACCATTGATTCTGTGCAGTGGCCCAAACAAC
Source organism: Rhodothermales bacterium (assembly GCA_963663495.1). Classification (GTDB taxonomy): domain Bacteria; phylum Bacteroidota; class Rhodothermia; order Rhodothermales; family Bin80. Next base: position 4,389,305 of record OY760427.1, on the reverse strand, counting down.
TCAAGGTGGCGCAGGAGACGGTAACGTTGTTTGCTCCGCTGGCACACCGCTTTGGTCTGCAGGCCATCAAGAACGAACTGGAGGATCTGTCGCTGCGCGTATTGGAAACGGATGCCTTCTATAAGATTGTGGGCAAGTTGAATGCCTCCAAGCGTGAACGGTCTGCATACATTGCCAGCTTTATCCAACCGATCAAAGATCAACTGCAGTCCAGCGGATTGGATGTTAATGTCTACGGTAGACCGAAGAATGTATATTCGATCTACCGCAAAATGAAGACACAGAACAAGCCGTTTGAGGAGATCTACGACCTGTTTGCTATCCGGGTGGTTTTGAAGACCGGAGGTCGGCAGGGGAAGGAGGACTGCTGGAGGGTATACTCCATTATTACAGATCTGTATCGGCCATTGCCGGAGCGATTCAGGGATTTTATCTCCGTACCCAAGTCAAACGGGTACCAGAGCCTGCACACCACGGTGCTGGACCCTGAAGGACGGCGTATTGAGGTACAGATACGTACGCGGGAGATGCATGAAATCGCGGAGCGCGGAGTGGCCGCACACTGGAAATACAAGGAGAACGTATCCAAGAGTGAAGAGGCGATGGATCGGTTCCTTTCATGGGTCCGTGACCTTATGGACAATCCTGGTGCCGACCAGGCGACAGAGTTCGTGAAGGATTTCAGCCTGAACCTGTACACGGATGAAATCTATGTTTTCACGCCCCGTGGCGATCTCAAGACCCTCCCTACGGATGCCACACCCGTGGATTTTGCGTTTCAAATCCATACGGATATCGGGATGCAGTGCATCGGTGCCAAGGTCAATGGCAAGATGGTGCCGCTGTCGCATCGTCTGAGGAGCGGCGACCAAGTTGAAATAATCACCTCTCGGAAGCAGAAACCGAATCCAGACTGGATAAAGTTTGTCGTAACCCATAAGGCACGGAGCCGAATCCGTCATTGGGTCAACGAGGAAAGGCGGGAGACGGTGAACTACGGGCGCAAATTGTGGGAGCGGAAGGCCAAGAAAGCCCGAATCCGCATCAGCGAGTCAGATCTCGCCCGCTGCGCGAGCCGCTTCAAGTATCAGAGCCCGAAGCAGATGTTCTTTGAAATTGCTTCGGGGCTCTTTGATGTGAATGACTTGGTGCACCTGATACGGACCGGCGAAACGCAGGACGAAACGGAGAAAGAGTCCCGAACTACGGAATTTGAGGAGTTTACGGAGCAGGCGCGGAACTCGGGCCAGGAGACCCTGCTGATCAACGGCGAACATGTGGCTGGGCTGGCCATCAAGTTTGCAGCCTGTTGCAATCCCATCCCGGGAGATAGCGTGTTCGGGTATGCAAGTCGAACGGGTGTAATCAAGATCCATCGTACAGGATGCCGCAATGCATCCCACCTGTTGGTGAACCATGCGGATCGCATACAGGCATGTGACTGGAGTCGGCAGAAGAATGTGCAGTTCGTGGCGGGCCTTCGCGTCGTAGGCGAGGACAGAGTAGGAATTCTTTACGAGCTTACCACGGTAATTTCACGAAACCTTAAAACCAATATTCGGTCAATAACGGTTGATACTAAGGATGGTATATTTGAGGGCACCATTATACTTTATGTTAGCGACTTGGCACACTTGCGGCGGCTGATGGATCGACTTCGTAAGTTGGATCACATGCATGGAGTGTACAGGTTTGAGGAATAGCTCGACTGCGGATCTTTCACTTAGCCTCTTGTAATAGTATTGCCATGAGTCAGACGGTTCCCACGAGGGTCAAGAAGGATATTGCTGCGCAGGTCGCTGCGCGCACCGGAGCACGCATTGGCGAGGCTCATCGGTGGGTGAACGAGGTGATTGAGGTAATGGGCGACATGCTCATTGATGCGGATCCGGAGGTCAGGATTGAACTCCGCGGGTTTGGCGTTTTTGAGGTGAAGCGTACTCGTCCCAAGCCGAACGCTCGCAACCCCAAGACCAACGAAATAGTCTATATACCGGGCAGGAGAAAGACCCATTTCCGGCCCGGCAAACGTATTCGTGACCGGTTGCAGCAGCCACTGCTTGAAGATAGCGATGGCAGCGGAGATGCTGCATAGCCCGCCTCGCATAGCTGCGATAGATTTTGGTACCAAGAGCGTTGGATTGGCGTTGGCGGATCCTCGTCAGAGCTTCGCTCAGCCTTGGGGGGCCTACTCACAAGATGAAGCACTGGAGCAGCTCCGACGCTTTGATCGGGAGACAGGCCTTGGCATTGTTGTTGTCGGATGGCCGCTCACTGAGGATGGGCGCCAGGGCAAGGCGACGAAGCGCGTGCAGGCCTATATCAACAGGCTACGGAAGACTTTGAAGGAAACACTACTGGTGAAGTGGGACGAACGTTATACGTCAGAGGAAGCGCGCGGTCGCCTGCGTGCCATCGGTGGGTCAATCCCCAAGGGTCGCGTTGACACGGCGGCTGCGGGCGTTATATTGCAGGACTATCTGGATGCCCAAGCCCGAAACCGTGTACCGGAGGCTTCGTAGGTAAGGAGCAAAAACGGGGAATCATGTTTCGAAGTACAGGTGCAATAGCATTGGCGGTCATCGTTATTCTCGCCTTGTTTGGCGGGTGCATGGGGGTCGGTACCTATAATGGACTCGTAGCACAGGAGGAACAGGTCGAACAGGCGTGGGGGAATGTTCAGACGGCGTATCAGCGCCGCAGTGACCTGATCCCTAATCTGGTCGCAACCGTCCAGGGTGCAAGCGAATTTGAACAGGAAACGCTGGAGTCCGTCACACGCGCCCGCGCGCAAGCTACCGGTATCACCCTGAACGCCGATGACTTGTCGGATCCGGCGAGGCTTCAGGAATTTCAAGCAGCACAGGCCCGTCTTGGGGGAGCATTGGGGAGACTTCTTGTGGTAAGTGAAAACTACCCGCAGCTCCGGGCTACCGATGCCTTCCGGGATCTGCAGGCCCAGTTGGAAGGCACGGAAAACCGGATAAATGTAGCGCGCAGCCGCTTCAACGATGCGGTCGGCAGTTATAATACCCGTATCCGGAGATTTCCTGCCGTGATAATCGCCGGGCTGCTGGGACATGAACGTCGCGCATTTTTCGAGGCGGATCAGGGTGCATCGGAGGCCCCGACCGTAGATTTCAGTTCCTAAGTGGCCGGACGCACCTTACATGTTCTGGTATGCCTGCTCGTGGTGGCACCTACCTACGCGCAAGATGGGCGTATTATCACCGATGGCGCAGACATGTTAACGGCGGCTGAGGAGCAGCAGCTGGGAATGCGACTTCGCCACTATGCCGACACCACCTCTACGCAGATCGTGGTGGTAACGATACCCGATCTGGAGGGTGACGATATTGCCCGGAGGGCAACGGCCATCGGGCAGGAGTGGGGCGTAGGGCAGCGGGGGCGGGATAACGGCATAGTGGTGCTGGTCTCTCGTGACGATCGGCAGATATTTATCGCTCCGGGTTATGGTTTGGAGGGGGTGATACCGGATGTGGTAGCAGCGCGCATCGTGCGCAACATCATTACTCCGCTCTTCAGGGAGGGCCATTATTACGAGGGGCTCGCGCTGGGTACCGATGCGTTGATGCGCGTCGCTGCGGGTGAGTTTGAGATGGAAGAGTTGGCGGGGGAGGATATTGATGTAGGCAGTGTTCTGGGGTTGCTTCTCTTCATAATCGTGATGGGCTTTCTGTTTGCAAGGTTGGGTAGGGGAGGACGCAATAACAGAGGGCGCCGGGGGGATGCCCTTCCGTGGCTCCTTATTGCCGGCTCAACGCTTAGTAGCGGGTACCGGGGCGGAGGGGGATTCGGTGGTAGCGGGTTTGGTGGCGGAGGTTTCGGAGGGGGATTTGGCGGTGGTGGTTTCGGCGGTGGTGGTTTCGGCGGCGGCGGCGCCGGTGGCGGATGGTAGGCCATGGGACGTGATCGTCTTTCGCGCTTGTTGGAGTTTCTCGAAGAGGATCCTGACGATGCTTTTACGCGCTTCGCCCTAGCGCAGGAGTATGCCCGACGCGGAGACCTTGGGATCGCGCGGGAGTATTACGAGGGCCTCATTACCACGACGCCGGATTACCTTGGCACGTACTATCACCTGGGTAAGCTCCACATTCGGTTAGGTGACAGGAAGGCAGCGGCTGCGATTTTCCGCAGTGGCATAGACGTGGCCGCTCGTGCGGGTTTTGGCAGAGATTTGGAGGAGCTAAGGGAAGCCTTGCGACACCTGAACGATGCCTAATTCCGGAGGCTTGTTGCGATACCACGAGGCAACACGGTCGGCAACGTATAGCTTTCTGATGGCCTTGCCGCTGCTAGTGGTCTATGAGGTTCTCATCCGGCTAGTCAACGAAGGGGCGGAGCAACGAGTGCGTATCAGCTCAGAGATGTGGCTGAAATGGGTCTTACCGTATCTGGAGCAGGGCGTCAGTTGGGGACTGGCTATTATCGTGGTAATCGTCGGAATCACGGTGGCTGTGGTAGAAAGACGTAAGCGGATTCCGCTGTCTCCTCGGTATGGATTCTTTATGGTTGCGGAGAGCGCGGTGTATGCTGTCGCGCTTGCCATTGTGGTATCAATGGCCACCCGGATCCTGGTAATGGCATCACCACCGATTGAAGGCGGTATGTTGATGAATCTCGCCTTATCTATCGGCGCTGGGTTGTACGAAGAGCTGCTGTTTCGTGTGATCTTCGTCGGAAGCCTGTTCTTGCTGCTGCAACGGATGGTGCCTATGCTTGGTCGCGTGGGTGCGTATGGTGTGGCAGCAGTGGTGGGGGCAATCGTTTTCAGCGCTATCCACTACATCGGTGAGCTGGGCGATCCGTTTACGTTCGCATCCTTCTTGTACAGGGCGCTATTCGGTCTGGCACTAAACGTAGTTTTCCTGCTGCGAGGCTTTGGCATAGCCGCGTGGACGCACGCATTGTACGACGTTATGGTTATGGTCGTCTTACCACAGTAGGCGCGATACAGCTCGGATCAACCGGTCGATTTCTTCATCTGTCGTGTAACAGGCACATCCTGCGCGAACCAGTCCTTCCACACCGAGGCACTGGGTGACGGTGGTAGCATAAAAGTCCCCGTGGGAAAGGAACAGTGCTTCATCAGCCAGCCGGCGGCAGACCTCTTCGGAGGATAATCCTCGCACGGTGAATGCGATCGTAGCTGTTCGCGGTCCATCAGGCTTAGGGCCATACAGGGTAACGCCATCAATCCCGGAAAACGCTGTCCAGAGTCTGGTGAGCTGGGTATGAGCACGCGCATGCAGCGCAGCCGCGGAGTTTTCCAGCCGTTGTCGCCGCGATGTGCCATCCGAAAGGGAAGCCAGGAAATTCACCGCTGCCGCACTACCAATGATTCCTTCGTGGTTTTGTGTGCCCGTCTCTGCGTGCTCTGGAGCTGCTTGCCGTGTGGGGCGCAGGCGCGGAAAATCCAGCGCCTCTAGCGTGGATCGTTTGCCCCCCAATACGCCCGCATGCGGGCCATAGAACTTGTAGGGCGAACAGGCTAAGAGGTTACATTCCAGATGTGGTATATCGGGAGGAAAGTGTGCCGCATAGTGCACGGCATCCACGTAGGATAGCGCTTTTACGCTTCGCGCCATGGTGCACGCCCGTTTCACATCGTTTATGGTGCCCAACGCATTGGAGGCGGCGCCAATCGCTACAATGCGCGTACGCGCTGACAGGAGTTGCTCAAAATGATCCCAGTCAAGCACTCCGGTCTCCTTGTGGAATCGGACCGCTGCCACCCTGATCCTGCGTTCGCGGGCGAGCCGGTGCCAGGGGTCAATATTGGCGTGGTGGTCAAGGTCTGTGACAATAATCTCGTCCCCGGGCGTCAACGTGCCCGCCAGTGCACGACCGACATGCATAGTTATTGTTGTCATGTTATTGCCAAAGGCTATGGAATCTGCATCCACGTTCAGGTAATCGGCCAACGTGTGCCGGGCATCATCCAATAGCCGGTCGGTCTCATGGCTGGTGGGGTAGGCCCAATGCGTGTTTGCATTATGGTTGTAGAGGTACTCACTCATGGCGCGGACGACTTCCCGTGGGACCTGTGTACCGCCAGGCCCATCGAAATAGGCGACGTATCGCCCATTGTGCTGACGCTGTAGCGCGGGGAAGTGGCGGCGGATGTTTTCTACACTGGCCGTGTGATCAGTCATGGTGTCCATCATTACGATAAAGATGCGAAGGTAAACACAGATCGGCTCATGTATCGTTTGGGGAATTATATACGTGAGTGACCAACTGTACATAGTGAGGCACTAGTATCAATTTCACGGGTCATAGGGTCGGTAACCCGAACGCCCCTCGCCGTGCAGCAGCCCCAATCCCGGAGGCCAGTATGTTTGCAGCCGCATTCAGGTCTGCATGATCCGCATGTCCACAGGACATACACGTGAATTTGCTCCGTGTCTTACGGTTACTCGCTTCTGTGTGCCCACACACAGAACACCGCTGACTGGTATAGGCAGCGGTAACCTTTATCACCTTGCGGCACTTATAACCCAGCATCTGATCCAGCTGGCCCCAACCTGTTCGCAGTATCCCGCGGTTGAGGCCAGACTTCTGTCTGACGTTTGTGCCAAAGCTCTCCATCGTCCCCTTAGCTGAACGTATCATCGCTTTGATCTTCAGGTCCTCCAGTATCACCGTTGAGGAGCAATTGGCAATACTGCGACTTACCTGGTGGTTCGCATTCTTGAGGATGGTAGCACGCCTGCGCTGTATGCGGGCGATTCTATGCTTCCGCCTGTTACGACGGTTGGAGCCTTTCTTCTGTCTCGCCAGTCTTCGCTGATGCCGCTTCAACTTGGCATCAAGACGCTTGGTATCCGGTTGTCTGATAACGCTTGTATCGCCCTCTGTGGAGACCATAGCGACCTGCCCGCAATTACGGTCAATGCCTACAGCACCGCCGGTATCCTCTTATTACAGGTGCCTCCATCTTGTAGCAGATGACAGCATACTCTTTGCCGGCGTTCTTCTTTACAGTGGCTTTGACGGGTATACCATCAGGGTACGGGTTGCCTCCCCGCCTGCGGAGCGCCATATATCCCACTTTCGGGATATACAGCTTGCGATCCCGAACCCTTACGTTATCCGGGATCGAGAACGAAGGCGTACTACCACGTCTGGAATGGAATCTCGGTCTTCTCTTACCCTCCTTGAAGAATGCCTTCCATGCATCTGCCTGATATTTCGATGTGTATCTAACGACAATGTGTATCTAACGACACCCAAGGAGTATTCAGGTAGCCACTCGACCGTGCGGCGCAGCGCCGTGAACTGCTTCCCCAGCGAGAAGAAGCTTACCGAGGGCGGCTTCTCTCCAGCCTCTTTCGCTTTCTTGTACGCCTCGCTCTGCTCTGCGAGGATGGCATTCCACACAAACCTACACGCACCCGCTAATCCAGCAAGTTGCTTGGCGTTACTCCGACTTCCGGGCAACAGCCTGTATGTGATATTGCGGTATGCACTAACCGTTTCGGGCATGGCACTGTGGTATATAACTCCCCAATATATGGAACTTATATAGCATGCGTACCCACGTGTTGAGGTACTTGAAATAATTGCAGTTTGTTCGTGAAAAGCGGGAACCGATTATGAAAAATTGGCGAAAGCCATCATGTCCACACCACCGAAGCACAAAAAGTAATTCCTGCGAAAACGCGTGGCACTCAGCCATATAACTCCCATTGTATTCGGAAGCTTGTGAGCTATAAAGATTGTTGGATACTTGTATTTTGGACCTCGGAATTAAATGGCCGGGCTGGGTATGATTTTGCGGCGTCTCATGATTGCGATTCTCGGTTTGCTGGTGCTTACCTGCACGGTCGTGTTGGTTTACTTCTTGTATTTCAACGTGCGATCCGTCATCTATTTGGCGCAGCTGGGACCGGAAGCACCCGTCATTGCCTATGGAGCGGGATCCTACAGGGATCTGAACAAGAACGACACCTTGGATCCGTATGAGGACAGGGATGCTCCGTTGGAGGTGCGCATTCAGGATATCTTGGGAAGGATGACTCTGGAGGAGAAGGCGGGAATGGTATTCATAAACATGATTGCCATGAACCCCGATGGAAGCCTGCAGCGCCAGCCCTCTCCAGACAATCCGTTTACGTTCCTGATACCCACTAGCCCGTCCATGATTGTCGGGCGCAAGATGACGCATTTTAATGTGCTGCAAGGTAGCGATCCTGTTTCCATGGCTGTATGGTACAACCGCGTGCAGAAACTGGCAGAGAGGACGCGGCTGGGGATTCCGCTGACGATTGCGTCGGACCCTCGCCACGCGGTGCCGACGACGGATATGGCCGCAATGTTTGCGGGTGCCTTTTCACGGTGGCCGGATCCGATTGGTTTGGCGGCGACGAGAGACACACAGTTGGTGCATAATTTTGGGGACATCGTTCGACGGGAGTACCGGGCTGTCGGCATCCGATTGGCCTTGCACCCTATGGTCGATCTGGCGACCGAACCGAGGTGGTCCCGTATCAGCGGTACATTTGGGGAGGATGCGGCATTGGCTGCGCAAATGACGAGAGCGTACATTCGGGGGCTGCAAGGCCAGGAAGTCACGACGACGAGTGTTGCGACCATGGCGAAGCATTTTCCGGGAGCCGGTCCGCAGGACGACGGATGGGAAGCACATTTCGCGTATGGTAAGGATCAAGTGTATCCGGGAGGGATGTTCGAGTATCATTTGGAGCCGTTCATCCGTGGGGCCTTGGCGGCTAACACCGCCCAGGTGATGGTTAGCTACGGCGTTGGAGCGTCTATTGGCGGTGACAGTCGAGGGTTTGCTTTCCGTCATGACATCGTTACCGGGCAATTGCGCGAAGCTCTAGGCTTTGATGGCGTGATCAGCACGGACTGGGCAGTACTCAGTAGCAAGAAGTTTGCAGGTCTGGTGGAGATGTTGGAGTCCCCCGGCTGGGGGGTGGAGGAGTTGCGGCCTATTGATCGGGCCGCATTGGCCATTGATGCGGGTATTGATATTTTTGGAGGGGAGTCGGATCCCGATTGGATTGTGAATCTGGTTGAGTCGGGGAGAGTGTCGGAGGACCGGCTCAATCAGTCGGTGGGCCGACTGTTGAGAGATAAGTTCCGACTGGGCCTCTTTGATGATCCGTTTGTGGATGTGGGGATGGCCGCCCGCATTGTCGGGTCTGCGCCGTTTGTGGAAGCCGGCATTGGAGCGCAGCGCGCCTCGCTTGTGCTTCTGAAAAACGTGGAGATAGGTCTAGAGCCGTTTCTCCCTCTTGGGAGAGAGCCGGTGCGGCTGTACGTTCAGAATGTGGACAAGGATGTTGCAGGCCGTTATGCTACTGTGGTGGACAATGTGCGCGATGCCACCGTCGCGTTGGTGCGGTTACAGGCGCCGTACGGTCCGCCGCAGGGGGACTCCATGCTTGATGCGTTTTTCCATCAGGGGGATCTGGATTTCAAGTCCGGTGATCTTGTCGGATTGCAGGCGCTGATGCTTGAGCTGCCCACTATTGTAGACATTTATCTGGACCGGCCTGCGGTAATTCCTGAGATTGCAGAGAGTGCGGCGGGTCTTGTGGCGAATTTTGGTGCGTCGGACGCGGTGGTTCTGGATGCTTTATTCGGGCACTTCAGCCCGGCTGGCCGTCTTCCTTTTGAGCTTCCGTCGTCCATGGATGCCGTGCGTGCGCAGCAAGAAGATGTTCCGTATGACTCCGAGGCCCCGTTGTATCCTTTCGGCTTCGGGCTCCGATACGGTGGGATGGATCCGGAAACGCCCCTTATGCCGGATACGCTAGCCATGTCAGATTCTTTAGCGATATCAGATTCTTTAGCGATATCAGACTCGCTGTTGCGGGTGTTAGATGGTGCGCTCCCGCCGGATTCCCTCTTGCTACCGGGTCAATGACCCAACGATTATGAGTATTTCGACTGCTAGTCTGGGCAGGTCGTTCGTAAGCCGTTTCCTGGGGACGGTAGAACGACTGGGCAATAGGCTCCCGGACCCCGCTATGCTATTCTTGATGTCGCTGGTAGCGGTTTGGGTCCTTTCCGCGCTGCTTGCTCCGATGGTATTTGATGTCGTTGATCCGCGCACTGGCCAGCCACTGGTGGTCAATAATTTGTTGGGCGGTACGGCTCTGACCACATTCTTGTCCAGGATGGTGTCCATTTTCACGGGCTTCGCACCCTTGGGCGTGGTGTTGGTGGCGATGCTGGGTGTCGGTGTGGCGGACGAGGCCGGGTACTTTCACACCGGTATCAAGCTGATTTTGGGGAGCTCAGCCACGGCGTTTCTCACTCCGATGGTGATTTTGGTCGGGCTGATTAGCCATAGTGCGGTTGACGCGGGGTATGTACTCGTAATTCCTCTCGGCGGCGTTATTTTTCATGCTGCAGGTCGGCACCCCCTTGCAGGCATTGCTGCTGCGTTTGCTGGTGTGTTAGGCGGTTTTAGTGCAAACCCGATCCCGTCCGCGCTTGACCCGCTTCTCCAGGGATTCACTCAGCCCGCTGCGCAGATAGTGGATGCCACGATACTCGTCAATCCCCTTTGCAATTATTTCTTCACGGCCATTTCAAGCGTCCTCGTTATCGCGCTTGGATGGGCAATAACCGACAAGATTATTGAACCTCGCTTGCAATCATCCGTGCAGGTTGACAAGGATGCCGAGAAGCCGCCGGCCATGGACAATATCTCACGGCGTGAGAAGTGGGCTTTCTTGTCGGCGACCGGTGTGTTGGTGTCGGGACTGTTAGTGCTGTCGTTGATGCTGATGCAGGCAGACTCCCCGTTCCGCGATGCAGAGGGATCCCTGAATTCTTTCCAAGCACCTATAATGCAGTCGATCGTGCCGCTGATATTCTTGCTCTTCGTGATACCGGGAGTAGTGCACGGCTTTGTGGCAGGTGTCTTCAGGAATTCCAAGGATATTGTAAACGCAATGACAAAGGCGATGGATGGGATGGCCTACTATATTGTTATGGCCTTTTTCTGCGCCTTGTTTGTCTATGCGTTTGCGGAGTCCAACATCGGAGCGCTGCTTGCCGTCAAAGGCGCTACTGTGCTTAAGGCACTTGCTTTTCCGGGTGGGGTGACCATCGTCGGCATTGTTTTCATGACAGCCTTTGTGAATCTTTTTGTCGGTTCGGCCTCAGCCAAGTGGGCATTGCTGGCACCAATCTTTGTGCCCATGCTGATGCAGGTGGGCATTGCGCCTGAGCTGACGCAGGCCGCTTACCGCGTCGGCGATTCGTCATCAAACATCATTACGCCGTTGATGCCGTACTTCCCGCTGGTTGTGGTGTACTGTCAGAAGTACGTCAAGAAGACGGGAATTGGAACGCTAACGTCGCTTATGATCCCGTACAGCATAGTGTTCATGGTGTTCTGGACCGCGTTTCTGCTATTGTTCTGGATGATCGGGATACCGCTTGGTCTCGGAGCGTCGTATGCGTACCCACCGGTTTAATCGTTTGCTTCCTCAATCACGGCTGCCATGGGTCCCGTGCATTGATCAAGGCGCGGGTCCGGTCCGTAGTTGTGGATCTGGTCGCGCTTTAATTCGGCCCTTTCTCGCGTGGTGGTGTCCACAATTACGCGCCCTGCAGTATCAACGACGATGGCCAGATCAAGTGCTGTATGCTGATCGTATCCAAACAGTTGTGACAACATCTCTACGACATATTCATAGGTGTGGTAATCATCATCCAACAGTACCACATGGAACTGCGGGAGTCGGATAGGGCGTGTTGCGACATCAATGGCTTCCTCAAAACCTATTTCGGGCATGGGTCAATTGTTGGTAGAATCGGGGGAGGGTACGTTAATGATTTCGAATGAAACGGGCAGACTCATGCGTACACGCACGGGCTGTCCGTTTTGGTGTCCGGGGATGAAAGAGGTCCGTCTGAGCGCCTGCACGGCTGCGCTGTCCAGCAGCGGATGTGTTGACTGATGAATATTCACGCCGCTCGTGCCCCCGTCCGGCTCTACTACAAAGTGGAGCACCAAGCGTCCTTCAATGCCCTGATTAATCGCTTTCTGCGGATAGTCTATGTTTATGTAATAAGCCCCGATGCCACCCTCAATATTGGGCATGAGCTCTGCTACATCCAATACGGCCAGTGATTTCAGTTCCAGCTCTCGCGCTGTGGCTTTGAGAGCTTCCGCTGGCTTATCGTCCACGGGTGCGGGGGCTGTGTCAACCGTAATGTCATTTGCCGTCGGGTTTGAAATGGCACCCTCATTCACTGGCATGCCAAAGCTTTGCGCCTCCATTTGCCGGGAGCGGTCCAAGAGTAAATTGCGTTCGTGGCTGCCGGACGACATCCGCCACCCGGAGTGTTGAACAGTTCCTATTGGGATGTTGAACAGGAGGCTCACGAAACCGAGGCTCACGCATAGCCCGGCCATTATACCAATGGTGTACGAGGATCGTGTCCGTAGTCTCATTGCCTGGTGCCAAAACACATCCACACCGAACGTACTAACGCTTCTGCCTTATGTCAATTCCCACTGAAACGTTTCGAGCCCTAGTAATGGATGCGCCGGGTCGTACGGCCGTGCGTAGCATGGATACGAACGCGCTGCCCGATGGCACGGTAGCTATAGACATATTGTACTCCGGCATAAACTATAAAGATGCGCTAGCTGTCACTGGTGGAGGAAAGATTATCCGTGCGCCCTTTCCTTTTGTTCCGGGGATTGACTTTGCGGGATATGTTGCGGCGTCGCGAGCGACAGGGTTTGCTGTCGGGGATGCGGTGGTGCAGACCGGGGGTGGTTGCGGGGAGACATTCTGGGGCGGCTATGCGCAACGACAGCATATTACGCCGGAATCGCTGGTTAAACTGCCTGACGAGCTGTCACTCAGGTCGGGCATGGTTATTGGTACGGCTGGCGTGACGGCTATGCTGGCCGTTATGGCGTTGGAAGCGCATGGATTGGAGGCAGAGGCTGGGGAGGTAGTTGTAACCGGTGCTTCAGGCGGGGTGGGTAGCTTTGCAGTGGCATTGTTGGCTGGATCAGGATACCGGGTTGTAGCGTCTACGGGCACCACCAGCGCGGCGGCTGTACTCACTGCATTGGGTGCGAGCCGTATCATTTACCGTGATGATCTGGGGGGTGGGCCGCGGCGTCCATTGGGGTCGGCCCGTTACGCAGGAGCGGTGGACACGCTCGGGGGGCCCACGCTGGCTGCCGTGGTCAGCCGCCTTGCGCGCCATGGCTGTGTTGCCGCCTGCGGTAACGTGGCAGGAGCGGACCTGAAGACAAGCGTATATCCCTTTATTTTGCGGGGTGTGAGCGTGTTGGGAATAGACTCCAATCATCCACCGATGGATGTTCGAAGAGCCGCCTGGCAGCGGTTGGCAACTAGCCTTCCGATGGACATCATGCGGCGAATTCGGACCGGCGTGATTCCACTGGAAAGTGTTCCTGCCGCATGTAACCGCCTCCTGAACAATGAAACCACAGGCCGGGTTGTGGTGGATGTAAACGCATAGATTGTTACTGAGGGGGTGGTATCTGCGTCTATATTGCCAGAAAGATGGTTCAATTCACGAGTTCAGGACTGCCATGCGATTCCTAGTTTATGTTCCTTTCTGTATGATTGCCACGGTGGCGGGTGTGTCAGCGCAGGTTACTCCACAATTTAATTTTTCCTTCACTGCAGGCGAGCCTCGGGGAGCGTTCGCAGAGCATCTGAGGTCGGATGGCTATGGTTTCAACGTTTTCGGGGGCATCGCGGTAGACGGGACTCCGCTTGCGGTTGGATTACTCGGCAGCTTGTATGTGTACGGTAATGAGAGGCGCCTTGAACCGTTAAGTGCGAACATTCCAGACATTGTTCTGGAGGTCGAAACTGAGAATTATATTGTCTCCGGACACCTTGTAGCTAGGCTTCAACCCGATCTGGGTCGGGTGCGGCTGTTTGCTGACGGTTTGTTGGGTTTCAATCACTTGTTCACCGAGACCAGCTTGGAGCAGGAAGGTCATTTTGGGCTCGACTTGGATGATGACAGGATCGTCTCTTCAACGAACATTCGGGACACGGCGCTGAGCTATGGTGTGGGGGGCGGCGTATCAGTCCGTGTTTACCGCAATCAGATCGCCGCCATCAGGATAGTTCTTGCGACGCGCTACCTTGTAGGCGGTAATGCGAAGTATCTCTTACCAGGTGCAATTGACCGTGCCGGTGGAGTGGCGACCCTGCATACAGATCGGTCGAAGACAAACCTTCTCACAACCAGCTTAGGTATCGGGTTTACGTTCCTTCAGTGACCGTTGGTCATCGGCCGATTGAGATTCAATGAGCCGCTTGATGCGATGGTTGGTGCGGGGGCAAGGTGCGCCAGTATGATCCGGCCGGGAATGGGCATCGTTGCCGCGAGTTGCGCCGGGGAAGTTTCTATATACCTCGTGTGCGCATTCTCATTCGTGTTTGAAGGAGCCGGAGTGGGATTTGCAGCTCGATCTTTCTGGTGTGGAGTGCCTGGTGTGCCGAGTCTGGTGCGTCGTGTGCGGGTGTGGCCGTATGTTGCACGAGGCGCTATCTCATCTTCAGGCAGCTGGAACGTGCACATGGTTGCCAAGGCTGGGGCCTGAGAATTGGTTCCGCATACCTGCGAGGTCATGCATTTTCATTCCCGTATCAAGTTTGATGCCATTGTCGTCGGGTCCGGTATGTCCGGCGGATGGGCGATGAAGGAGCTCTGCGAAAATGGACTTCGGACATTGGTGTTAGAGCGGGGGCGCATGATTGAGCATGGGGAGGATTACGTAACCGAGCACAAGGCTCCTTGGGAGCTCCCGTACCGGGGGCGTACCCCACCTCGCGTTATACGAGAAGAGTATGCGGTGCAGAGCCAGACGTACGCTTTCTCGGAAGCAACGCGGCATTATTTCTTGAATGACCGTAAACACCCGTACGTTCAGGAAAGGCCATACACATGGATCCAGGCGGGCGTAGTAGGGGGGCGTTCTCTGCTGTGGGCCCGTCAGGCATATCGCTGGGGCCCACAGGATTTCCTGGCCAACAAGGTGGATGGCCACGGGGCTGATTGGCCCATACGCTATGATGATCTGGCGCCGTGGTACGATTATGTGGAGCGTGCGATTGGGGTCAGCGGGCAAGCGGAGGGGTTGCCGCACCTTCCGGATGGCATCATGCAGCCACCGATGGAGATGAACGCTGTAGAAGAGCATTTTAAGGAATGCGTAGAATCGACTTTTCCCGGTCGTAAGGTCACCATTGGGCGAACCGCCACGCTTACGCAGCCGCTGGGAGATCGTGCTGCATGCCACTATTGCGGTCCATGTGAGCGCGGCTGTTCTACCGGATCCTATTATAGTACGCAGAGTGTTGCCTTACCCGCTGCGCGGCGTACTGGCAACCTCACTCTGCGGCCCCATAGTATGGTGACGTATGTCTACTTTGACGAGACACGCGGGCGTGCCACGGGAGTTCGTGTAGTAGACACGGAAACCGGTGATATGCTTGACTTCGAGGGACGAGTGGTGTTCTTGTGTGCATCGTCCATGAATACCGCCCGCATCATGCTACTATCCAAAAGCCGCAGCTTCCCTGATGGTATTGCCAATACCAGTGGGGTGTTGGGCCATTATCTGATGGATCATCACTACCATGTGGGCGCGCGCGGCAGATTCGAGGGGTTCCACAATCGGTACTACATGGGCAGGAGGCCAAACGGCATTTACATACCCAGATTTAGGAATCTGAATGCTGCCACGCGACATCCAGGATTCCTGCGCGGTTATGGTTTTCAGGGTGCGGCGTCTCGACAGGGATGGTCGCGTGGTTCTTCCTCGGTCGGGATTGGGAAAGAGCTCAAGGAACGGCTTCGAACCCCGGGTGCATGGAGCATGTCGCTGGCGGGGTTTGGAGAGGTGCTGCCACGCTATGACAATTATTGTGAGTTGGATGAGCACGCGGTTGATGCCTGGGGGATTCCGGTGCTTAAGTTCAACGTTACGCGCGATGAAAATGACCGGGCGATGCGCAGAGATATGATGGCTACTGCGGCTGAGATGCTTGAGGCCGCAGGATCCATCAATGTTCGGCCGTATGACGACCATGAGGATGCCCCGGGGCTTGGAAACCATGAGATGGGTGCGGCACGTATGGGTACGGATCCGGCAATATCTGTGCTTGGCCCCAACAATCAGTGTCATGACGTTCCGAATCTATACGTGACGGATGGTGCGTGTATGGCGTCGTCAGCATGTCAGAATCCGTCGCTGACTTACTTGGCGCTCACTGCCCGGGCGAGTGACCACGCAGCCCGTACATTGGCAAGCGGAGCGCTGGATTAGCTGTCAGGAACAGATCCGGGTTGGAAACGCGTGCAATTTGTCCACCCTGCCAGGCTTGGTCCATGAGCTGCTTTAAGCGCGGCAGACGAACGTGCGTAGGGGTGTCTATTCCAGAGTGAAAGGGTACTACGATCCTGCGTCGTTACTGTAGCGTCCGAGACTGACATACGCGGTAATGGCGCGATGCTGCATTGCGGGACCCGCCCGGCACATGGCACATAGGGCTTCCCGCCCCGCCTGCAAGATCCGGGCTATGCAGGTGGATGCTTTTTGCCGCTCACACATCCCGGTCTTCACAAGTCCCTCAGCACAGGCAAAAAGACTTGCTTATCAACGTCAACTACTGTTTACCTATACGGCAATTGAGATTGTGTTCAGAAAGGGGTCAGAGCTTTGGTCTGCTCCGCCTCAAAGCTCTGACCTCCTTGCTGCTCCTTATCGCCATATGCGGTGAGACGGTCAACATGATGGGGGCGGAATTGGGAGGGGCACAACGCCCTTGGTGAACGACGCTACGGTTTCATTCGACGCATTGCGCCGTCATGTTGCCGACAAGGTCATTGTCCGATCGGATGCCGGTTTCAACGGTGGAGGGTTATGTGATGCGTCTGAAAGCACACGAGGCACTTGATAGGCTTGCGGAGCCTCATTTGTGGCGTAATCATCCGCTGCACCGATGCTCTCACGAACTGCGCGACCGTGCAAAGAGCTGGTCCGTAGTGCGTCGTGCGGTGCCTGTGATTGATCCGGTGCCGGAACAACTTTTCCGCGGCATTACTAACTGAATGCAGAAGCCTATCCGGCAGCGCAGTTTGTGAAGCTGTACCGAAAAAGCATTTCGGGGAGATGAATGCGGTCTGCTCCATGGCACTGTCTTTCGGTAGCCCGCCCGAAGACGCACTGTCAGGGCCGGCCTGTAGTGCGGCCTGACAAATCGGAGCAGGAAGACGAGATCCGAGCCGAAAACGCGGTCCTGCTACCTCCGTACCATAGCGACGCATCAATCCTTGGAAACGGTCCGTAAACGCCTCTAGTCCGTTACGCTTCAGCTTGCGCACCGCACCGCTCTCAGCGAAATCCGCCTGGAGTAGCCTCGGCACGCTCCCACAGGCGCAATGGGCCTGCCTCAGGCCCTCCGAACGTGTCTCACAATTGTTCGAATACGCAGACCATACCTGTCTGCCCGCAAGGCGATATAATGCGCAATAACAATATTGCCGATTAGATTTTCTGCCAGTATTGCCAAACAATTATTCCAAGATTGTGTAGAATCTGTGAACATGGGGAAGTGACGCCACGCAAGAGGATGGGCAAAGTAAAGATGCTGTTACACGCCGGCTCTTGTAGGGCGGCATTTGTTGCTGTCGGGATGCTCGGTGCGGCGGCTGTACCGCATGTGGTTAGTCAGACATTGGAAGGAATCCACACCGGAGTCGCCCAACCACTGCAGGGTCAGGCATGGATCAATCCGCACGCGGATGAAAGCCACAGAGATGTAGCGTGGCACTTGAGAGAAGCGCAGGTATCCGACACGTTAGAGGCGGAATGTGTGAGCAATCTGGAGGAAGCGGACGGTGTTGCGGCGCTTTGTACTGGGCTTGGAGGATGGTTACCGTACACACATGCATGGGTCTCAGGGGGCCGGTTCGTGGCCGCAGATGATCACTTGACAGGAGTTTTCGGTTTTGACGGGGTGCATGCTGAGGAGAGAGTGAACGGTGCACTTACGCCGCGCTCCTGGTCGCTGCGTGATGCACGGGTTGGAGGGTATCCGGTGGGTAAAGGATTAACTGAGGCAGCATTTGATGAAAAACAGGAAGATTTGGCAGGATTCGGGGAGCGTGTCAACCTTATCCCGGACGCCGGCCTGCGGGACCAGGACATACGTGTGGAGGTTAGCATCACCGCCTCCGAAAGACGCGCAGATACCGATGCGCTTGCCGCGCAATCTGTAGAGATATGTTCTATTCCAGGGGGGCGGAATACACGCGCATACTGTTTCGAAGGTGGTGGACCGTATACGGTTACAGCTAGGGTTGCCAGGAGAGATGGCCGGGTCGTTGACCCTACCCAAGACCGCACATACGAGGTATCGTATCACGGTGGTTCTGCGACGGAAGGTCAGATTGTGAACGGCGTGCCGGTGCCCTCGGATACTGATTTTCAAAGTTTCGATCCATTCACGATAACAGTTCCTAGGGGGGCTAGGGAAGGTAGGAATTCCTTCTTGCTGGAGTTGTACGATGATAGCGACACGGAAACGGATGAAACAATCGAACAGATTGTCCACCGCGTGGATACATCGATTCCTGTTGCAGTGAATACGCTTACGATTTACATCCTAGACGACGATTCGTCCTATCTGCTCATTCCACAGCCGGTGAACCCCGTGTACGAGTGCGCTGGTTATGTATCGGTGCCGATCGTCCTTGTGGGACAATCCGAGCGGGAAGTCACGGTCGATTATCTGACGGCAGGTGTTACGGGAGTGGATTCGGCAACGTCAGATGCGGATTATACGCCCGTGGAATCAACGCTCACATTCAGTCCCGGCGAAACAGAAAAGACTGTAAGAATCGACATAGTTGCGGATGAAATACCGGCGAATCAGTCGGACGAGAACGAGAATTCCTTGGAGTATTTCGGGGTGGTGATGAGGAATCCCGTGAATGCCCGGTTTATTCCCAGCCCCTCGTCTCCATCCGGGTTTCTGGACCACGCATTTGTACAGATTAATGATGAAAGTTGCGTTCCGCAGTTGCAGGTAGAGAACGCCTCGGCTGAGGAAAGCGATGGTACCATCGTCTTTGATGTAACCTTGAATAATTTCAGAGGTAGCGCGGTTGAGATTGATTACCAGACTATTGATGGTTCGGCATCATCGGGGGCGGATTACGAGGCGAAAACAGGTACCGTTGAGTTCTCAACGCAGAACACAACCGGAACGGTCGGCACTCAAAGGATTTCGGTTGCCCTGCTTGATGACTCAGTTAGCGAGGCTATCGAGACATTTCAGGTAAACTTTACGAGCTCGACGCATCCAGTGCTTACGGCATCGGCTACCGGCACCATTGTTGACGATGACGATGTGCCGGACCCGGTGATTTCGATTACAGGTGAAGACGCGGTAACCGAAGGAGAGACGGCAACATTCACCATTACAGCGGAACCGGTTCCAGCCGCTGCATTGACAGTGACTCTCGAAATCGCGCAGGAAGGAGATTTCGTTGGTACTGATGATTTAGGCACACAAACCGTTGAGGTAGGCACCGGTGGCACGAAAACGTACACGGTGAGCACTATATCGGACAACGTAGACGAGCCATCCGGATCAGTAACAGCAACGTTGCAGGTGGGTACTGGGTACACGGTGGCTGACCCACCTGACCATGAGGCCAGCGTAAACGTAGTAGACGACGACACACCGGACTTGGTGCTGAGCCCGACAAGCCTTGAAATTCCGGAAGGGAGTACCGGTTCTTATACGGTGAAGCTTGCCACACAGCCGACGGGCACCGTGACCCTGAACATCACTGGAAATGCAAATACAGACCTGAAACTAAGTGAGAACACACTGACCTTCACGGCCGCAAGCTGGAGTATTGCGCAGACCGTAACCGTAACAGCGGAGCATGATGATGACGCTACTAACGACGCTGCAACACTTGCGCACACCGCTTCCGGCGGGGGCTACGGATCAGTGAACAAGGCATTGTCTGTGACGGTGACAGACGACGACACACCGGACCTGGTGCTGAGCCCGACAAGCCTTGAAATTCCGGAAGGGAGTACCGGTTCTTATACGGTGAAGCTTGCCACACAGCCGACGGGCACCGTGACTGTGAGCATCACTGGAAATGCAAATACAGACCTGAAACTAAATGAGAATACACTGATCTTCACGACCGCAACTTGGAGTACTGCGCAGTCAGTCTCCGTAACAGCGGAGCATGATGATGACGCTACTAACGACGCTGCAACACTTGCGCACACCGCTTCCGGCGGGGGCTACGGATCAGTGAACAAGACTTTGTCTGTGACAGTGATTGACGACGATACGCCGGGGTTACGTATTGCGCCGACAGCTTTAACCGTGCTTGAAGGGACATCGGGCATGTACCGCGTAGCACTGCAAACCCAACCGACCGGTACGGTGATGGTGACTATTGGAAGCGACAATAGCGACGTAACGATGGTCTCCACTTCCCTGACGTTCACTCCAAGTGATTGGGCTACCGATCATACGGTAACTGTGCGTGCGGCGGAAGACGCAGACACGGACGACGACAGTGCCACACTTATGCACACTGCATCGGGAGGAGATTATGAATCACTGACAGGGGTTGTAACGGTGGCGGTCAAAGACAATGATTCGCCTGCAGGGTTGGTGGTATCGCCCGTCTACTTAACGGTGACAGAAGGGATGGAAGAACGTTTTACGGTACGGCTGCTTACCGAGCCGACGCAGGCGGTGGATGTGCGGATCACGGACGATGCGGAAACGGACGTGACGGTAAACCTGAGGACGCTCCGGTACACGTCAGAGGACTGGAGCACGCCTGTTACGGTGACAGTCCGTGCGGAAGAGGACGACGATGTGGTGGGCGCACGTGTACAGCTCACCCTGACAGCATCTGGGGGTGAGTATGACGATGAGACAGAGGAAGTGGTGGTAGTAGTACAAGACAATGACATACCAGGGATTGTGCTATCCCCTACAGAGCTTGAGATTGCTGAAGAGGACGCAGAGTCTTATACAGCGCGGCTAATGGCGGAGCCATCGGGCACGGTAATCGTGAAAATCGCAAGTGATAGCCCTGAGGTTACCCTCAGTGATGCATCGCTGACATTTGCGACCGATGACTGGTATTCTGAACAGACGATAGCTGTGCACGCGGACCAAGACGACGACACGGTCAATGGCAGTGCTACGCTGACACACCGGGCGTCAGGCGGCGGCTACGATGGCGTGGCGGAGGAATTAATGGTGACGGTGTTGGACGATGACGAGGCAGATCTGGTAGTCAGCCCGCAGGCATTATCGCTGGGCGAGGGAACAGCAGGCAAGACCTTTACAGTGCGCCTTGCCACTATGCCTTCGGAACAGGTGACGGTATCCATCTTTGAGGAACTCGCGCTGAATCGCAAGGTGTCGGTTGATCCGCAGAGCGTGACTTTTACTCACGGGGACTGGAGCGCTCGTCAGACGGTCACGGTGAATGCCCTGGCTGATGCGGATGGTGCCGACGAATTCGGGAAGATACAGTTGTCAGCGAGCGGTGGTGACTACAGTGGAGAATCTGGGAGTGTAGCGATAGATGTTCGTGATGATGATGCGCCGCACCTCATAAGATTGGCGAGTTCGTTGGTCCTGGTTTCTGAGGGTGCAGGGCCTGCACGGTTTAAGGTAAGACTTAACAGGCAAAGCACTACTGCTGTTACGGTCCGTTACCGCACGCAGGATGGTTCAGCGTGGATGGGTGCAGATTACGAGCAGACTAGCGGGGTGCTGACGTTCGCTGCAGGCGATCTGGAGAAGGAGGTACCCGTGCAGATCATTGATGACGCATTGCACGAAGAAGACGAGACCTTCACGCTGGAGCTCTCGGACGCGCAGGGGGCGCAGCTAGGTAACGCGACGGGCCGTGCCACGATCACGGACAACGATGCTGCACCGACCGTCAGCATCGTGCCTGCGGCGTATGTGCGGGAAGGGGGTATAGCAAGTGTCTACCTCAGTCTAAGTAACGCCAGCTCAGAGCCTGTCATGGTGCCCTACAGCACGCGAGATATGACGGCAATAGCCGGAGAGGATTACAAGGCGGTGAGCGCCGGGTCGGTGACGATTGAGCCTAGCGAGATGGAAGCGGTAATACAAGTTCCAACCAGGAACGATACAGTGCATGAAGGCAGGGAGGCATTCCTGGTGCAACTTGATGGTGGCGGCCAGACCACAGTGACGATACTGGACAATGATCGTCTGCCACAGCTCTCCATAGGCGATGTGACGGTATCAGAGGATGGAGGGCGCGCGAAGCTTGCAGTATCGCTGAGTGGTACGAGCGCGGTACGTGTAGGGGTTGCATATGCCACGCAGGACGGTACGGCGAAGGCAGGGGCGGACTACACACGCACGATGGGCACGCTCGTATTTGCATCGGGCGAGACGGTGAGGCATATATGGGTACCAGTAGTGCGTGATGATGTGGTAGAGGAAGACGAAGGATTGGTATTAAAGCTGAGCGCTCCAGAGCATGCAGTGCTGTTGGATGCAGAGGGGAATGTGACGATTAAGGATGATCCTATAGAGGTCAGCATCCATGACGGTACCGGGACGGAGAATTCGGAGGAGTTGGTCATGGCGGTGCGGCTGAGTTTTAGTAGTACCAAGGTGGTATCGGTGCAGTTTGCTGTGATAGGAGGCACGGCGACATCGGATGTGGACTACGAGGCTACGGAGGGGCTGGTGGTATTTGAGACCGGCAGTACGGAGGCGCAAGTAAGGATACCTTTGATAGACGACGACTTGCAGGAAGGAGATGAGACGATAGAGGTGAGGCTGTCGAATCCGACAAATGTCCAAATCGGGCAGGCGATGGCTACGGGCACGATCGTGGATGACGATACTGCGCCGGGAGTGCAGGTGCGAGCCATTGCGGTGTCGCAGACCGAGGCGCTGTTTGTGGTGGGACTACTGGCACCCGTGGCAGAGCGGCTGACCGGCCGTTACCGTACGGTAGACGGCACGGCATGGGCGGGAGAGGACTACGAGCGCATGGAGGGGGTGCTGGAGTTTGGGCCTGGGGAGACGAGAAAAGAGGTGCGCGTGCCGTTACTGCGCGCGCAAGGTAGCGGGGAAGCGTTTGCGCTGATGGTGGAGTTAGGGGATGAGACGGTGCGCGAGGAGGTGGTGTTGGGATCGAAGGATACGGGAAACCGTGCGCGATTAGGCCGGAGTGTGGCGGTGCATATAGTGGAGGCGGTATCGGAGCGTATGGAGGGATCATTGGTGGGTTGTATGCCGAGGCCGTTTCCCGGTCAGCGGGTACGGGCGTCGCATCTTTTGTCGGGCTGTGGCATGCAGGCAGGCGGAGAGCGGCTGAGTGTATGGGGTCGTGGTGCGTACAGCAGGTTGCAGAGCGGCGGGATATCGGGAGCGGATGTGGTGACGGCGTCATTGGGGGCGGACTACCGTACGGGAGGTCGCTGGCTGATGGGGATGGCGGTATCACGCAGCGAGGCATTGGAGCAGGAAGGGACGCTACTACAGATGACGGGCTGGTATCCGTATGTGCGCTACGGAGGGATGCGGCATAGTGTGTGGGGGTTGGCAGGAGCAGGACAGGGAGTAGTGGCGGAAGCCGCGGACACGGGAATGCGCATGATGGCAGCGGGCGTGGGTGGCACGTTGGTGCGCCGGGCGGGTGCGCGGCTGGGGTATGAGGCGGACGGGTTCTGGCTGGGGATGGATGGAGGGATAGGGGTGAGCCGTGTTCGCGCAGGACTGGAGGGATCGGTGACGTTGCAGGACATCTTGGAGCCGTATATGGAGGCGGTGGTCTTGCACAGTGGTGGGGATGCGGAGAGAGGAATGGGAATGGAGGCAGGCGGAGGGTTACGGGTGCGGATGGGGATGTTGCATGCGGAGGTGATGTCAAGGCGTTTGGTGTTGCATCAGGAGGATGGCTACGGGGAGTGGGGATATGCGGGCATGGTGCGCTATGGAGGACTGGAGGGATTGGGAGCGCAGGTGCGACCGACCTGGGGTCGTACGCATGTGGAGACGCTGTGGCAGGCGGAGCGTCCGTGGGAGGTGTATCCGGCGGATCGTCGGTTGGAGTTGGAGGTGGGGTACGGCTCGCGTGTTCGCAGGCGTAGTTTGCTGCGGCCGCATGTAGGTATGGGGCTGCGCGGTAGAGGCCGGGACTACCGCATAGGAGCGGGAGTACAAGGGCTCACAGGGTTAGGATTCAGTGTGAGCGGATTGGCGATGGAGCACATGGCACCATACAGACCGGTGAGCTACGGCGTGACCGCCAGCGGCTACATGCGGTGGTAAGGAGTGCCAGTCATGCCACATAATAGGGCCGATACCCGATAGGTCCCACCGGGTTGTCGCAGTGCGTCGGCCCGTGTAACTCCGCAGCGTGCTGCGAAGTGGCATAAAGGCACAACACACCGCGACCTTCAACACGATGCTGCCATGCTACAGCGGACCTGAATGCCTCAAAACAATCTGTTTAAGACTGCCCTGATCTCAGGCTCCACGAGCGCTTGGAGTAGCTCCAAGACAATGGAATGTGGTATCGGAGCCAAGTAGATAAAGGGCTCGCCTCGTAATGTCGGGCCACGATTCTTCGCGAGAATAAGGGCAAACGTCGCCTTTGTGCGGTCACAAAACGATCTCAGGTGCCGAAAATTACTTGTTGCCCTGAATAGATCTAAATGTCGTCATTCATTCGAGGTCTAAATTCACAGGCACAACGGGTTAGGCATCGCCTACTGCGGGAGTCCATCGCACTATTCCGGTGTGCCATGGTTTGTGGGTTATGAACTAGAAACATGCATGCACGCTTCTGAGT
The DNA here is from genome assembly GCA_963663495.1 of Rhodothermales bacterium. Lineage (GTDB taxonomy): Bacteria > Bacteroidota > Rhodothermia > Rhodothermales > Bin80. The sequence continues at coordinate 4,364,378 of OY760427.1, read as the reverse complement.
TTTTCGGGCCGATTTTGTGCGGCTCCACACACCTATGACCTAGAACAGGTAACCATGGAAACTACTACCAAATGTCCAGTCCTTGATGAGCATCACCAGGCAGTTGGCACGAACTCCAACGCGCAATGGTGGCCAAATCAGTTGAACCTGAAAATCCTTTCCCAGAACCCCGTCCAAGCGAATCCGCACGGCGTGGATTTTAATTACGCAGAGGAATTTCAGAAACTGGATTTGGATGAGCTTCGGGATGACATCAACGCCGTTATGGTGACGTCACAGGACTGGTGGCCGGCGGACTACGGTCACTATGGTCCACTGTTCATCCGCATGGCATGGCACAGCGCTGGCACCTACCGCATTGGGGACGGACGCGGAGGAGCATCGTCCGGCACCCTACGCTTCGCGCCGCTGAACAGTTGGCCGGATAATGCTAATCTAGACAAGGCACGCCGCCTGCTGTGGCCCGTCAAGCAGAAGTATGGTCGACAAATCTCGTGGGCTGATCTGATGATCTTTACCGGAAACTGCGCTCTGGAATCAATGGGTTTCAACACATTGGGATTTGCCGGTGGACGAGTAGACGTCTGGGAACCCGAAGAGGATATCTACTGGGGATCGGAGACAGCCTGGCTGGGTGATGAACGCTATACCGGAGATCGGCAGCTTGAAAAACCGCTTGGCGCTGTACAAATGGGTCTCATTTACGTGAATCCCGAAGGGCCCAACGGCAGACCAGATCCCCTTGCGGCTGCTCGCGATATCCGCGAAACGTTTGCCAGGATGGCAATGAACGACGAGGAAACAGTCGCCCTCATCGCAGGCGGGCATACCTTTGGTAAAACCCACGGCGCAGCTCCCGCAGATGAGTACGTAGGGCCCGAGCCGGAAGGCGCATCTTTAGAGATGCAAGGTCTAGGATGGAAAAACCGGTTTGGATCCGGCAAAGGTAGTGATACGATAACCAGTGGACTGGAAGGTGCATGGACTACCGCGCCGGCAACGTGGGACCACAGCTTCTTTGAAATCCTTTTCGGGTATGAATGGAAGACCATCAAGAGCCCGGGCGGCGCTACGCAATGGGTGCCGGTGGCAGAAGTAGCGAACGGTACCGTGCCGGATGCACACGATGCCACCAAGGCATATGCACCCGTAATGCTGACTACGGACTTAGCGCTGCGTGCCGACCCGGCATATGCAACCATCGCTAAGCGATTCCTTACCAACCCGGACCAGTTCGAGGATGCCTTTGCGAAGGCATGGTTCAAGCTCACTCATCGGGACATGGGTCCTGTTAGCCGATACTTGGGACCGTTGGTGCCGCAAGAAGAGCATGTATGGCAGGACCCCGTCCCCAAAGTCATGTCGGACCGTATCGCTGTGGACGATATCGCACGCCTCAAGAGCGAACTCCTGGCGTCCTCTCTGACAATCGCGCAACTTGTACGCACGGCGTGGGCTTCGGCGGCAACCTATCGGTGCACGGATAAACGTGGCGGTGCCAACGGAGCTCGCATTCGCCTGGCCCCGCAAAAGGACTGGGAGGTCAATAATCCATCCGAGCTCCACGGCGTACTTCAGGTCTTGCAGGAAATCCAAACCCAATTTGCTGCCAATACGGGGAAGGTCGTATCGCTTGCGGATGTGATTGTCCTAGGCGGATGTGCTGCAATTGAGGAAGCTGCCAGGCGTGCGGGGTATACGGTATCGGTCCCCTTCTCTCCCGGTCGTACCGATGCGACGCAGGATACCACCGATGCTGGTTCGTTTGCTGTGCTGGAGCCGATGGCAGATGGATTCCGCAATTTTGTCAAGCCAGGGTTGGAAAAATCCAGCGGGGCGCTGCTGGTAGATCGGGCACATATGCTGTCTCTCACTGCCGTTGAAATGACGGTACTCGTGGGGGGCATGCGTGTCCTGAACGCGAATTATGACGCATCAGGCTTGGGAATATTTTCCATGCACCCAGGCACGCTTACAAACGACTTCTTCGTGCATCTGCTAGATAATAACGTAGTGTGGCATCCGTCGCCGTCCGAGCATCATGTGTACGAGGGGCGTTACTACAACTCGGGTAAGCTTGCGTGGAAAGGCTCGTCGGTGGACTTGTTGTTCGGCTCCAATTCGCAGCTGAGAGCGATTGCCGAAGTCTACGCTTATGCGGATGGGGTAACTACGTTCATGCAACAGTTTGTAGATGCTTGGGCAAAGGTGATGAACCTGGATCGGTTCGACCTTCAGGTGCACGCTGCATGACGGCAGGAGCAGCTACCGCTTTCGGTGGTAGGGTGCCGCGCGCACTCCGTGGTTAAAGGAGTGCCTACACATTAGGGAATTATATACGTGAGTGACCAACTGTACACAGTGAGGCACTAGTATCAATGTCACGGGTCATAGGGGTCGGTAACCCGAACGCCCCTCGCCGTGCAGAAGCCCCAATCCCGGAGGCCAGTATGTTTGCAGCCGCATTCAGGTCTGCATGATCCGCATGTCCACAGAACATACACTTGAATTTGCTCCGTGTCTTACGGGTACTCGCTTCTGTGTGCCCACACACAGAACACCGCTGACTGGTATAGGCAGCGGTAACCTTTATCACCTTGCGGCACTTATAGCTCAGCATCTGATCCAGCTGGCCCCAACCTGTTCGCAATATTCCGCGGTTGAGGCCAGCCTTCTGTTTGACGTTTGTGCCAAAGCTCTCCATCGTCCCCTTACCTGAACGTATCATCGCTTTGATCTTCAGGTCCTCCAGTATCACCGTTGAGGAGCAATTGGCAATACTGCGACTTACCTGGTGGTTCGCATTCTTGAGGACGTTAGCACGCTTGCGCTGTATGCGGGCGATTCTATGCTTCCGTCTGTTACGACCGTTGGAGCCTTTCTTTTGTCTCGCCAGTCTTCGCTGATGCCGCTTCAACTTGGCATCAAGACGCTTGGTATCCGGTTGTCTGATAATGCTTGTATCGCCCTCTGTGGAGACCATAGCGACCTGCCCGCAATTACGGTCAATGCCTACAGCACCGCCGGTATCCTCTATTACAGGTGCCTCCATCTTGTAGCAGATGACAGCATACCCTTTGCCGGCGTTCTTCTTTACCGTGGCTTTGACGGGTATACCATCAGGGTACGGGTTGCCTCCCCGCCTGCGGAGCGCCATATATCCCACTTTCGGGATATACAGCTTGCCATCCCGAACCCTTACGTTATCCGGGATCGTGAACGAAGGTGTACTACCACGTCTGGAATGGAATCTCGGTCTTCTCTTACCCTCCTTGAAGAATGCCTTCCATGCATCCGCCTGATATTTCAATGTGTATCTAACTACAATGTGTATCTAACGATACCAAAGGAGTATTCAGGTAGCCACTCGACCGTGCGGCGCAGCGCCGTGAACCGCTTCCTCAGCGAGAAGAAGCTTACCGAGGGTGGCTTCTCTCCAGCCTCTTTCGCTTTCTTGTACGCCTCGCTCTGCTCTGCGAGGATGGCATTCCACACAAACCTACACGCACCCGCTAATCCAGCAAGGTGCTTGGCGTTACTCCGACTTCCGGGCAACAGCCTGTATGTGATATTGCGGTATGCACTAACCGTTTCGAGCATGGCACTGTGGTATATAACTCCCTGATATATGGAAATTATCTAGCATGCGTACCCACATGTTGAGTTACTTGAAATAATTGCAGTTTTTCGTGAAAAGCGGGAACCGATTATGAAAAACTGGCGAAAGCCATCCTGTCTGCACCACCAAAGCACAAAAAGTAACTCCTGCGAAAACGCGTGGCACTCAGCCATATAACTCCCATACATTACTGTGCCGAAAGCGTTGGGGCTACCAGCGGGTAGGAGGCGTGCCCTCCGGGTACGGAAACAGATTCGGAATAAACTTCTGTGTATCTAGCGGAGACCGAACGTAACCGATGTCACCTTGAAGCGGCGGCAACTGTATTGGGGGTGCCTTCAATTCCTTGTGAGGAATCATCGTCAGAAGGTGGGAAATACAGTTTAGGCGGGCGCGTCGCTTATCGTTGGAGTTCACGACAAACCACGGCGCTTCCGGGATATCAGTGTACAATAGCATCTGATCCTTAGCACGTGAATATTCCACCCACTTGGCACGCGACTGCAGATCCATGGGGCTAATCTTCCATCGCCGGGTGGGGTCTTCAATCCGGCGCTGAAACCGCCTTTCCTGTTCTTCCGCGCTAACAGAAAACCAATATTTGATCAATTGAATGCCCGAATGTACGAGCAGGCGCTCATACATTGGGCAGGAACGCAAGAACTCCTGGTACTGCTTCTCAGTACAAAAGCCCATCACACGTTCTACGCCAGCCCGATTGTACCAGCTGCGGTCAAACAATACCATCTCCCCGGCTGCCGGAAGATGCACCGAATAGCGTTGGAAATACCACTGCGACTGCTCACGAGGACTAGGCTTATCAAGGGCTACAACGCGACACACCCGAGGGTTCAAGGGGGCAGTAATGCGCTTGATTGTGCCCCCTTTACCGGCAGCATCGCGGCCCTCAAACAATACCACCACGCGGCGCTTCTTCGTGCGAATATAGCGCTGTAGACGGGCGAGGCGTACTTGCAGTTTAGCGAGCTCGGCCTCGTACAACTTCTTTTTCAGACGCGGTGGGGAATTTGAGACCGTTCCGGGCTCAAGACTATTCTGGTTTTGCGACATAGCGTAGCTCTACTTTCTACAATTGGCGCAGTCTGCCAATCCTGCAGGAACACGGACGGTCCCCGGTGGGCCCGACACGGGCAAGTTAGCAGGAAATGAGCAAAAGTGCATTAAGACGAAAACTGGGCTTTGAAATCCGCATGCTGCATGCGGGGCATGTACCCGATGCCGCCACCGGATCGCGGGCTGTACCTGTTTTTCAAACGACCTCGTACGTGTTCGATAGCGTTGACCAAGCGGCTCATTTTTTGCCTGAAGCAGTACGGAAGTTTGTATATCCGCATTAATAATGGGAATTATATACGTGAGTGACCAACTGTACACAGTGAGGCACTAGTATCAATTTCACGGGTCATAGGGATCGGTAACCCGAACGCCCCTCGCCGTGCAGCAGCCCCAATCCCGGAGGCCAGTATGTTTGCAGCCGCATTCAGGTCTGCATGATCCGCATGTCCACAGGACATACACGTGAATTTGCTCCGTGTCTTACGGTTACTCGCTTCTGTGTGCCCACACACATAACACCGCTGACTGGTATAGGCAGCGGTAACCTTTATCACCTTGCGGCACTTATAGCTCAGCATCTGTTCCAGCTGGCCCCAACCTGTTCGCAGTATCCCACGGTTGAGGCCAGACTTCTGTCTGACCGTTTGTGCCAAAGCTCTCCATCGTTCCCTTAGCTGAACGTATCATCGCTTTGATCTTTAGGTCCTCCAGTATCACCGTTGAGGAGCAATGGGCAATACTGCGACTTACCTGGTGGTTCGCATTCTTGAGGACGTTAGCACGCTTGCGCTGTATGCGGGCGATTCTATGCTTCCGCCTGTTACGACGGTTGGAGCCTCTCTTCTGTCTCGCCAGTCTTCGCTGATGCCGCTTCAACTTGGCATCAAGACGCTTCGTATCCGGTTGTCTGATAATGCTTGTATCGCCCTCTGTGGAGACCATAGCAACCTGCCCGCAATTACGGTCAATGCCTACAGCACCGCCGGTATCCTCTATTACAGGTGCCTCCATCTTGTAGCAGATGACAGCATACCCTTTGCAGGCGTTCTTCTTTACCGTGGCTTTGACGGGTATACCATCAGGGTACGGGTTGCCTCCCCGCCTGCGGAGCGCCATATATCCCACTTTCGGGATATACAGCTTGCGATCCCGAACCCTTACGTTATCCGGGATCGTGAACGAAGGCGTACTACCACGTCTGGAATGGAATCTCGGTCTTCTCTTACCCTCCTTGAAGAATGCCTTCCATGCATCCGCCTGATATTTCAATGTGTATCTAACGACACCAAAGGAGTATTCAGGTAGCCACTCGACCGTGCGGCGCAGCGCCGTGAACCGCTTCCCCAGCGAGAAGAAGCTTACCGAGGGCGGCTTCTCTCCAGCCTCTTTCGCTTTCTTGTACGCCTCGCTCTGCTCTGCGAGGATGGCATTCCACACAAACCTACACGCACCCGCTAATCCAGCAAGTTGCTTGGCGTTACTCCGACTTCCGGGCAACAGCCTGTATGTGATATTGCGGTATGTACTAACCGTTTCGGGCATGGCACTGTGGTATATAACTCCCTAATATTTGGCAATTATATAGCATGCGTACCCAAGTGTTGAGTTATTTGAAATAATTGCAGTTTGTTCGTGAAAAGCGGGAACCGATTATGAAAAGTTGGCGAAAGCCATCCTGTCTGCACCACCAAAGCACAAAAAGTAACTCCTGCGAAAACGCGTGGCACTCAGCCATATAACTCCCATTGTTTGCGTATTCAGGCCCGCGCATGAATGCCCGGACATCGCGAGGCAGACCGCGGCTATTGGCGCTTCCGTCCTATGGCTTCAACTGGGCATTATCAGCGAGGAGGCGGGGCCATTGCCGAGGACCACGGTTTGGATGTTGTGATGGACCGCTGCCTCAAAATGGAGCACGGACGCTACGACGGAACCATGCACTTTCTGGGTATGAATACCGGGATCGTAACGGCTCGCAGGGCAACGACCTTGCGCTGCCCTTCCCCCATAAATCATCCAACACGGTTCGATTGTTCGTCAGTTCTGGTCAACTCTCGCTGGCATGGCTGTCGGAATATCTCGGGTATTTCGACCTGACAGGTATGGTGTGTGACTTGAGGTGAATAATGCCGTCCTCTCGTGCGGATACGCGATCTCTTCCTGCGCCGCTTCCACTGCCATCCTACCACTTCATGTATTTGACATTTTGCTACTTGTTTTTTATGTTGTGGCATGCTTCAGCGAAGTCAGGTCTTACGAACGCTCACCGCTCCCTGCAATGGAGAGCGTTTGGACAGGGTTCTTGCCGACGATCGTTGGCGGTTTCGCACGCAGATAGCGCGCGCTGTCTGTGAAGAGTTCGGGTTTGTTGATGCACGGGGCGAACCGCAGGTGAGCAACTGTGCGCAGGCTTTATCGAAGTTGGAGGCCCGGGGGAGGATTGTGTTGCCCAAGCCCGAGAATTGTAATGCGGCTAAGGCGGAACCGCGTAGGCGCGAGGAGCGGGTACCGGATCCGATAGCGTTACCGGACACGGTACATGGTGTCCGGGGGTTGACGATTGAGTTGGTTGAGACGGACGAGCAGCGTATGGTGTGGAACACGTTGCTGCACTTTGAGCATCCGAGGCGTACGACCACATTTGTGGGAGCGCAGGTACGCTATCTGATAGGCAGTGCCCATGGTTACCTGGGAGCGGTGGGATTTTCGGCGGCGGCGTTGTGCCTGGCGCCCAGAGAGCACTGGATGGCGTGGAGTGATGAGCAGCGCAAGGCGCATTTGCACCGTGTGGTGTGTTTGAGTCGTTTTCTGATACGGGGGCAGTGTCAGGATTTGGCCAGCCATGTACTGGGTAAGGTATTGAGACGGTTGGCGGATGATTTTCAGGCACGGTACTGTTACCGTCCCTGGGTTGTCGAAACGTATGTGGATCCCCAAGGGGAAGGAGCGTGTTTTGAGGTGAACAATTTTGTATTGATCGGCCATACCGCAGGCGGAAAGCGGCACAAGGAGGCAAAGGAAGAGGATCCCAAGGGGCTGTATGTATACGAGTTGGACAAAGAATGGCGCGGGACCTTGGGGGAACCGGAGGAGGAGTTGCGTCCGGTGAGGGATCCGCACGAGGGGATTGACAGTGCGCAGTGGGCCGAAACGGAGTTTGGCGGAGCGCCATTGGGAGACAGGCGGTTGTCTGTGCGACTGGTAAAGAGTACGTCCATGTTGGCCGATGTGATAGGCCACAGCATTACCGCGCATACGGATGCGGACCGCGCGGCGGTGAAGGGGCATTACCGGTTATTGGAGAGCAAGAAGGACAAAACGGTAACGCCGGAGAACATATTGGCGCCGCATCGTGGGCGTACGATAGAGCGCATGCGTAGTCAGGAGACCGTGTTATGCATCCAGGACACGACGAAGTTGCGGTACAGTACGCGGCCGGCGTGTACGGATTTGGAGGTAATAGGGAGTAATCAGACGACGGCGAAGACGCTGGGGTTGCCGTTGCATACGACGCTGGTGGTGACGGAGGATGGATTGACGTTGGGGGTGTTGCGTGGCAGCTTCAAGGATCCGGAGGAGGGTCCGCATGCTCCGCGGACGCAGCAGTGGATAGACGGGTTCAAGGATATATGCGAGGCGGCGGAGGAGCTGTCCGGCGAGACGCAGGTGATCTGTGTTGCGGACCGGGAGGCGGACAGCTTTGCTATGTTTGCCGAGCAGCGCAGACAGGGTAAGGCGGAGGTATTGATACGAGCGAAGCATGATCGGAAGCTGTTGGATGATCGCAAGCTGTTTGCGGTAATGCGCAGTGGTAAGGCTCCGGGGAATGTGGAGATAGAGATACAGCGGGTGACGGCGCGCAAGAAGCAGGCGCGCAAGCAGGCACGGAAGGGTCGCAGTTACCGGATGGTCAATGCGGAGGTACGCTACGGGAGGTTCTTGTTGCCGGATCCGAAGAACGAGGAGGAGCCGGTGGTGATGTACGGGGTGCATGTGTTGGAGGTGGAGCCTCCGGGGGATGCGCCGCCGGTGGAGTGGATGCTATTGACCAGCATGGAGGTAGGGAGCGTAGCGGATGCACGGCGGGTGTTGGCAATGTATCTCAAGCGGTGGCGGGTGGAAGACTTCTTCCGCGTGCTCAAGAGTGGGTGCAAGGTAGAGCGTTTGGGTCTGCGTACCTCGTTGCGTCTGCAGCGAGCAATAACGATGTATTGTGTGATATCCTGGCGCGTCATGACCTTGGTGCAATTGGGTCGGGAGGTGCCGGAGCTGGACGCGGATGTCTTTTTCACGGAGATGGAGCTGCGATTCTTGGATGGATATGCAGCACGGGTAAAGCTGCCGAAGCCCAGTACTTTGGGAGCTGCTATCCTGATCGTAGCGGTGCTCGGCGGTTATCAGAACCGCACTCGTGATGGACCGGTGGGTTACCAGATCATGTGGCGTGGCCTAGAGAGGTTACACCTAATGACATTGGGATACGAGGTAAGAGACGAACAATTGAGTGCATGTTCGCACGGGAATTCATCTGGGTTCATATAAATGGCATATCAACCTGCCTGATGTGGGCCTATGTCCCAGTGGCTACACCTGCGTGAGCGTGCGGTGAACTTGCATCTTGATTAGGTGACGGGTTCTGTAGAGCTTACCCGTAGACGTGAGAACCCAGACCCCGGACCGCCTGGTACAGCCCAGACGTACGGCGGAAGAGATGTTACCGCTGGTAGAGCAGTATAACGAAAGGACCCGGTCCGCAGCGGCGTCTTGCGCAGAGCAGGGCATCTCGTACGGACCGTTGAATTACTGGAGGCAGAAGTATCGCCAGGAGACTGCAGCCGAGGGTTCGTGGATGTAGGCAATGCAGCGCCAAGGGAAGCGGCGCAGGAAGAGATCGCGTATCCGCACGAGCGGATGGCATTATTCACCTCAAGTCACACACCATACCTGTTAGGCCGAAATACCCGAGATATTCCGACAGCCATGCCAGCGATATTTGACCATACCTGACGAACAATCGAACCGTAATGGATGATTTATGGGTACAGGGCAGACCTTGCGTTAGGATGTCAGCCCAAAGCGAGGGGAAACAAGTTGGCGATCCTCAAGGCGGACATCAACCTGCACCACCCGAGGCCAGGCCTCGCTAACAGCAGTGACGGACTTGACCGGCACGCCATCTCCCGCTCTCTCCTTGGCCGGGCGGACGATGTGATAGGCGCCACCGTACTGTATGGGTGCCAGGTCGTCATTAAAGGGAAGGCCCCCGCCCACGAAGCCATCATCGTGGCTGGAGTAAATGACTTCGCCGCTTAGCGTGGCGGACTGCACCTTACCAATGGATGAGTTCTCAACAATGCGCTGCAATTGAGACTCGATTTCGGCAGTTGACCAGCCAGCCTGCTCGGCTAACTCCAGAAACATCACAGCCAAGGTAGCCTGGATGACCATCTGTGCACCCAAAATGTCTTCCATTACGGCTCGCGTTTCTTCCAGCCGATCGGTGAAGGCGTTTCGCAGCAGGTCTGCCTCTCCGAACGCAGCAAGGACTGCAGTCATCACGGGAGACGCGTAGGAGTCTTGAAGAAGACCCTGCTCTTCAAAGGCCAGTGCGCTACCTACTTGGACTATGCGGCATTTATCCACGCCGTTAACCCCTACGTACTTGAATACCCCATAGTCAATTTCACGCACTTGGGCAGCTTGGACCACGACTGCATTCTCGCTGGGCTGAACGGTAAGTAGGGAATGAAAGTGCGACGCTTGTGGCTGCACCGCCGGATCTTCAAGAAACTGGAACTGGACCGGGCTGCCGTCCTTATTGCAAGCAGTCGTATAGCAGGTCTCCCCCGTTTCGTCCGTAACCCACAGTTCGTCCAAGGTCGTTCTTTTACGTACGCGAACCAGGCGTTGCATGGTTTTTTCTGGAGCAATGCCTGCGGCCTCGGCTGCGGACACCAACTGCGCTGTAATACGGGCTTGGCCCACCATCTGACTGTCCAGCAAATCGTCGAGGGCGTGGGCGATAGACGCCAGAGACATCTTAGTCATGTGTGTGTTGGTTCTGATCTGTTTCTGTATACGCCGCAAAATACGCAATCTGCCGCCCTCCCAAAATAGTTACAACCACGCGATGGTGATGCTGCATCTGCTATATTGTTGCTTTTGCGATCAATAACCAATGTGACTTTACTATGTCCCGCCGGTTTCAGTTCATGAGTGTGGTTCCAGGTATCGCACTTGTCGGTGCAGCGATCCTGATAAATTATCCTCTGCTTGGGTTTTCTGAGGAGGGGAGTGCCCGGCAGCGTTCGCTGGAGGGCCGGTTTGATTCCTTGCTCAACGCGCAGAACCTTGATGTATGGATGCGGCGCATGGCGGCTGCCCCACAGCATGTAGGTTCGCCGCACGGTTTGGACAATGTACGATTCATGGCTGACAGCTTTAGGGCATGGGGTTATGAAACCGACATAGAAGTGTACCATGTGCTGTTTCCAACACCTAAGGAGCGGGTCTTGGAAATTGTGGGTGCGGGAGCGCCGGAGCTCACGCTTATGGAGCCGGAACTAGAGGGTGACGAGACATCCTTCATTCGGGAGGGCAGGCTGCCTCCATACAACGCTTACTCCGCTGATGGCGAAGTAACGTCTGAAGTGGTGTACGTGAACCAGGGCATTCCGCGTGATTACGAAGAGCTTGATCGACTGGGAATCAGCGTGGAAGGGAAGATCGTGCTCGCGCGCTATGGCGGCTCATGGCGGGGGATCAAGCCCAAGGTGGCGGCGGAGCATGGGGCAGTGGGTTGCATCCTTTATTCCGATCCGAGAGATGATGGATACTTCCAGGGAGATGTGTATCCCGGCGGTGCCTATCGTATGGATCAAGGCACGCAACGCGGTTCTGTGATGGACATGCCCCTGTTTCCCGGCGACCCCCTGACGCCCGGCATCGGAGCCACAGAGGATGCTCCCCGGCTCGCACGGGATGAGGCACCGACGCTATTGGCGATTCCGGTAATGCCCATCGGCTACGGTGACGCTATGGAGATACTTCGGAGACTTGAGGGCCCGGTGGCCCCGGCGGCCTGGCGGGGCGCGCTGCCGCTGACTTATCACATGGGCCCGGGCCCAGTCAAAGTACATCTGAAGCTGACCTTTAACTGGGATCTGGTGCCTGCGTACAATCTCATTGCACGGCTGCCGGGCAGGGAATTGAAGGATGAGTGGATAATTCGCGGTAATCATCGCGACGCTTGGGTGTTCGGTGCTGCTGACCCCATTAGTGGTATGGTAGCTCTTATGGAGGAGGCCCGTGCAATTGGTATACTGGCCCGGCGGGGCCATCGGCCGAAGCGGACTATAGTTTATGCAGGGTGGGATGCTGAGGAACCCGGTTTGCTGGGCTCCACTGAATGGGCGGAGCATCACGCAGCCGAGCTGGATACGGTGGCGGCCTTGTATATCAACACAGACGGCAATGGCCGTGGCTTCCTGCGTGCGGGAGGATCCCACACGCTTGAGCGGTTCGTTAATGAGGTTGCCCATTCCGTACCGGACCCACAGACGAGAGTTAGTATTTTGGACCGGTTGCGAGCGAGCTTGCGTGTTGCAGGTAACGAGGAAGCGGGTACGCGAGAGGATATCCGTATTTCCCCGTTAGGCAGCGGATCGGACTACACACCATTTCTGCAGCACTTGGGTATAGCGTCGCTGCATATCAGCTTCGGTGGCGAGAACGGCGGCGGGTCATATCATTCCGCGTTCGACTCCTACGACCACTACCGGCGGTTTGGTGACCCGGGCTTTTCCTACGGGATTGCGCTGGCCAAGGTAGCCGGTAGACTCACCCTGCGCGCGGCGAATGCGGATGTACTGCCTGTCAAGTTTTCCGGCTTCGCAGATAATGTAGCGATGTATGTGGACGAACTTACCGCGATGGTGGGTTCTATGCGCGCGGCTACCGCGCGTCACAATAGCCTGGTGGATGATGGTGCCTATGTGCTGGCGGCTGATCCTACGCAGCGCAATGTACCGCCTTCGGCAAAGGGTGCCATCCCGTATCTGAACTTCGCACCACTGCAGAATGCTCAGCAGGACCTGATGACCAGCGCGCAGCGATGTGATAGGTTGCTCCAGGAATTCGCCAAATCGGGGGCGAAATCGGTGGAGATCAATCGACTACTGCTGCGCGCGGAACGCCGCATGCTTCACAGTGACGGTTTGCCTGGGAGGTCTTGGTTTCGTCACCACATTTACGCGCCGGGCTTTTATACCGGCTACGGGGTGAAGACGTTACCGGCGGTTCGAGAAGCTATTGAGGCGCGGGATTGGGACGAAGCAGAGACCCAGATTGTTCGGACCGCAGAGGTATTGCGTGGTATTGCGGACCATCTGGATGTGATTTCGGGTAAGCTGACGGAGTAGCTACGGGGCATTCATCTCCATAAGGATACGGATGCCCCGTAGCGCCAGATGGGAATCAAAATGGTCCACAGTTTTCAGTGATGGACCGAGGGCCTCGCACCATCCACCTGTGGCAACCACGACACATCGCTGTGCCAGCTCTATCTTAAGCCGCCGAACAGCACCCTCTGTCTGGTCGATCACACCGTACATAATGCCTGCCCGGAGAGCATCCTGGGTTGATGTCCCGATGGCTCGTGGCGGAATTTTCAGCATCGCTTCGGGGAGCTGTGCGGTACGACCTTGCAGGGCCCGCCGTACCGTGTCGGGCCCTGCAGTGATTATGCCCCCCAGGTAGTGGCCCTCGGCGGTGATGGCTTCAATATTGACTGCAGTTCCAATATCCACTACAATGACTGCACCATAAGCTCCCCACTCCGACCAAGCTCCGACAGCGCTTGCCAGCCTGTCTGCACCTAGGGTGTCGGGAGTCGCGTAGTCAATCGTAATGGGCATACGCAACCTCGCGTTTATTTCCACGAACGAGCAATGCCGGGGTGCAGTCTGGCGCACCAACCGTGTGGCGTTTGGTACAACACTGGAAACACCCACGGATTCTATGTCATCACGGGCTATGAAGGTGCCTAGTTGCGACTGTATTTCATCATCCGTGCCCATCCTGATGCGGCACGTTTCCAAGATGACTGCGTCTCTAAAGTAGGCCGTCTTCAGTGCGCTGTTGCCGATGTCAATTGCTACCCGCAGCGCCATCTACACCAGCTGTCCTGTGATGACTTGCTGAATGCCATCACTGGTCCGCATTTGAAGGCTTCCTGTCTGAGTAATTCCAAGTATGGTCCCCGAGAGCTCTGCACCGCCATCTGGGCGGCGCACGATTCTGCTGGAGCCTAGCCCGTCCAACCGGGCTTCGTATGCCTGCAGCGTGGCTCGCGCACCAGCGTGCACATTTTCGTAGTGTTGTTCCAAGCACTCCAAAACGTTGTGCAGGAGTGGGGTGCGAGGAACATGCCTCCCTGTTTCAAGCCGAAGGGAGGTGGCACGATTTTCCAAGTCAGGCGGGAAGCTATCCTGATTCACATTGATTCCAACTCCCAGCACGACGACCGTATCTAATCCAATGGCTGTATCAAGAAGCATGCCGCAGCATTTGCGGCCTCGCACCAGAATGTCGTTAGGCCATTTTACAGTCGAGCGTGCGGGACACAGAACGTTGTCCAATGCGGCACAGACTGCACAACTCGCGGCAATAACGAGCAGTCCCAGTTGTTTGGGAGCAAGGCGCGGACGCAATATGACCGAGAAGAGGAGGCTTTGTCCATCCTGTGCGTACCATGTCCTTCCATGTCGTCCGCGCCCTTCACTCTGGAATTCTGTCTGAACAATGCTTCCCTCAGGAGCCCCTTGATCTGCCCACCGCATGGCGATGGTATTGGTTGATGTGACCTCTTGGTAGGTCTTGAGGTTACGACCGAACATTCGAGTACGTAGCAGCCCATCTAGTTCAATCCTGTTGATGCTATCGGCGTCGTCGGTGACCAATGTATTGACTCTATTGAGACAGCACGGCGCGCAGAGACTGAAGCCGTGCAGGCGCTGCCGTCACTCCACGCCGTAATTGTAGAACGCGATGTTTCTTTGCAGCCATAACGAGGGTTTATGCAGCAACCTCAGGCCCGTTTGAATTTGCACTTGGAACGGCACCCAAGATCCTTCCGATGGCCCGGGACGAAGACGTACCCAGTACGTGCTCTGTTCCCCATAGAATAGACTTGCTGCTTGACGTTCATGCCGTATCGCGACCGTTCTTCCTGTTGCCTGGTCAATGTAGTACAACGCTTCGCGGATTGCGTGGAGATCGCTGTCCGCGGGCACGGCCGTAACGGCGATAATCCGTGTGTTTCTTCCCATCAGTACGGTATCCGGCAGGAAACTGTATTGAAAATCGTCCTTGAAGCGCTCGTTCAGGAAGGGAGGATCCTCGGGGATTACGCTGGCGCCTAAATGAGCCAGATGCGTCGAGTCGGTTTGGCTGATCCCATCTCCCGCGTATCTAATCACGAACGCCGAGACAGTAGGTTCAACGTTGCCGCGCAGCTTGCGAACCACATGCGTGTACCGATCATGCGCCTGCTTGTGCTCAAAGGCTATCTGCATCCATGAATGATCCAAGCTGCGAAGATGTGCAAATGCATTCTCCTGTGCCGAACTTCTCCATGTGCCGCTTAGTGTGGCGAGCAGGACCAATACAATCCGGGCAACCGGTGTGTAACATACTCTGAGCATATGGTTATTAGCAAACCGGTTGCGATGACTGAGCCGGACTGGCCAAGCTTGCACGCATTTGCACGCATCTGGGTCCACAGAAAGCTCAACCTGCAATATTCATGTCGTACCCTGTTCGGGCCTAAAAGTGCTGTTTCGGTACGTGCAGGACGTATCCGTACGGTAAAGGTCATGGTAGCGGGCTTAGCATTGGTCTGCGTAGTCCGCTTGTAGAGCTTAGTGCAAGGTGATTATACGCCGGGTTTGGTGTGCCGATATGGGAATTTCGGAGTGGTGTGCAGCTTATCGTCCAGGCGCCTGAATGCAGGCAGCAATCAGCGTCTTTTGGGACAAAAAACATGGGTTTTGGGGAGAAGAACCGGAACATTGTGGAGGACGCAGATGTACATGGACTATGCGGTCCAAGGCATCTTTCTCCCCCTCTTCTCCTGCCGGTGAAGCCCTTTTTCAGAGGCTAAGAAACCAAGAGGCTGAGAACAGGGATCTGCGAAAACAGGTCCGTCGCTTGGAGAAAAAAGCCGATCGTCTATCCAAGAACAACGCGGATCAGGCTGCGACAATTGCCGATTTGGCTGCGGCAATTGCCGATCAGGCTGCGAAGATTAGCCATCTGGAAGACAGGTTGGAACAAGCGTATCGCCTACTCTGAGGCAAAAAGAGTGAGCGTTACACGCCGGCGGACAATGCGCAGCAAGGCCGGTTGTTTGGAGAGGAACCAGTAGCTGTTGAGCCCGAGGAGGAGGAGTACGACCTGGTAAAGCGCAAGCGGCGTGGGAAGAACAAGCCGGTGCGCGGGCCGATTCCGGACCATTTGCCCAGAGAGGTGATCCGCCTTGAGCCGGAGGGCAGCACCGCGGGTATGAAGTACATCGGCGAGGAAGTAACGAAGTACCTGGAATATGTGCCGGGCTTCACGAGGGTAGTACGGATTGTGCGGCCGAAGTACGTTGTCTGCAAGGAGCCTCGCAAGGGGGTGGTCATAGCGCCGTTGCCGAAGCGTGTCATACCGAAGGGGAAGGCGGGTCCGGGGTTGTTGGCGTATTTGGCGGTAGCCAAATATGTCGATCATATGCCGCTATACCGGCTGCGGAAGAAGTTTCAGCGCCATGGCGTGAAGCTATCGGCTGCTACAATGGGGGATTGGATTGCGAAGGTAGCGACGTATCTGGGTCCGTTAGGAGATGCGTTGCGTAAGGAGGTGCTTCGTAGCGGGTATTTGCAGGTGGATGAGACAACGTTCCCGGTGCAAAAGCCGAAGAAGAAAGGGAAGAAAAACGAAGGAAAGACGCATCGCGGCTATCTTTGGGTATACTTGGCACCGCGGGCGAAGGTGGTGATGATGGATTACAGCCCGAGCCGTGCGCGCGCTGGACCGCGGGAATTCTTGCGCGGATATAGAGGGGCGATGCAAACCGACGGGTATGTGGTGTACGATGCGTTTGGTACGCGGGGCGGGATAACGCTGTTTGGATGTATGGCGCATGCGCGTCGCAAGTTTTATGACTGCAGGAAAAAGGAGCCCAAGAAGGTGCGCCATGTAATGGAGGAAATCCGGCAGTTGTATGCGATAGAGCGTGGGTTGCGTAAGGAGGGAGCTGGTCCGGCTCGGCGTGTGGAGGTACGACAGGAGGAGGCACGGCCGGTACTGGAGAAGTTGAAGCCATGGCTTGAGGAGAGTCGTGAGCACCGGCCGAGTGCGGGATGGGATGAGGCCGTGGGGTACATGCTCAACAGGTGGGAGAAGCTGGCTTGTTACCTGGAAGACGGTAAGGTTGAGATTGATAACAATCTGGTCGAGAACCAGATGCGGGCGATTGCGCTTGGTCGAAAAAACCATCTGTTTGCGGGATCGCATGCGGCAGCGCAGCGGTCCGCAGTACTGTACGCTCTTTTTGCCACATGCAAGTTGCAATCGACAAACCCGATTGAATGGCTTACCGACGTACTACGCCGTCTTCCGACACATCCTGCCGACCGCATGGCTGAACTCTTGCCCCATCATTGGAAAGCTAGTCGGGACTTGCAGCAAGCTACCGTCAAGAAAGCGGCATAGGAGCCCCTAAACAGGCGCGCCCGGGTCATCCGATAGATCCGTGTACGGGTCTGCGAATACGCTGTTTGGTACGTGACACCTGCACACCCAACCGACGCTAGCCTATAAACCTTCGAACCGCGCTCTAACTTACTCTAATTGAGAGAGTAAATACCCTCGGTTATAATGTACTTCACCGGACGGATACGCAGCCGGCGGTTTAGAGACTCCGCCTGTACAGCGGCTCTGGAGGGCCTACCTCCATCCTTTACATAGCATGACTACTCGAACATCAAATCATATTTGACCTCCTTTTGTCTTCTTAGCACACGCCCAGTATCCCATGCGCACTCTGAAACACGTATCGCACCTGGGCCCCCACAACGGTCTTCAAACCGCGGGGATGCTCCTTGGTCATCAGCGTATTCCAGATCGTGGTAGCATCGCGGTCGGAGACCAGCACGACCTCAAGATCTTCGACCTCACCCACCGTATCCGGTACATCCACCGGAGCTTCCAACAAACGCGGCCCGGCAATCCGACCAGTCCGCTGCGAAACAGGCAGTACAATCTTGTTCTCTGCCTCCAGCGTACGTAGCGCTTTCAAGCATCCGGCCCACTGCGGCCGCCCGCGAGCATCCATAAAGCGGTATTGCTCGCAAACAATGCGACTGACTGCGGTGCGACTCTTGTCACCATGTACCTCCAGAATACACTGCAAGGTCGGTTCTGCGCCGCGAAGCGTGGAAAGTATCTGATGCTGCACCCACATGCCGGTGAACTAACAGATAAGTAGGCAATAGTCAGGAGGTAATATAAAAGGGTAGGCAGGCCTACCATGCGGAACAGGAGCACGGTGTTGTATTTAGGAGTTCGGTTCAGCAGTACTTGCAGCTGCGCGATGCACCACACAGCCTGACGGCCTACTAGATCAAGGCGAATATTACTAGGCTGGAGTGCTGCGAATGGACGGTATGCGTATCTACAGCAAGATGGGTTGGCGGTGATCCGTTCGCGGACTGCCACATCAGTAATAATGGCAGACTTTGTCGCTTATGCTACGCGACCGTTCCCACCACTGCAAGCTATTAATCCGCTGATGGAGAGGCTATCCCATGCTGGAGGGTTTATTGACTCTACCTTGATTCGATTGAATGTGCTGTGAACTTGCAGGCATACAAATTCGTAGCAGGGGGTCGCGTTCGTATGTCTGTGTGTCGGCATCTGAAATCAACCATTTCCGTGCTTTTTTCCAAAGCAGAGCAACAAGCCATCGCTGCCGCACAGGAAGCCGCAGAAGTGATCCGCGAGGGCAGGAGGCAGGTCTGCGTTCGTGAAAAGGCCACGAGCGATCTGATCACGGACACCGACGAGGCCGCGCAGGCCGTCATCGTGCGCCGACTCCAGAAGCATTTCCCCGGGTGGGGAATACACGCTGAGGAAGGCGCAGAAGACGTACCGGCGGAGGAATTTTGCTGGATCGTTGATCCGTTGGACGGCACTACGAACTTCGCTCACGATCTACCGCCGTATGCGGTCAGTATCGCGCTGCAACGAAACGGCCGATCAGAGGTGGGTGTGGTACTAGATGTCCCATCAGAGGACTTGTTTATCGCGCGACGCGGGAGTGGTGCTACCATGAACGGGCATGTATTGAAAGTCAGCCGGCGCGCCCCGCTGTCCCAAGCCGTGGTGGCTACCGGATTGCCGTACCGCAACTTTGCGCATGTGGAAGCCTACCTAGTCTCACTGCACCGATGCATGGTAGCGACGCGCGGTGTCAGGCGGATGGGCGCCGCCTCTATTGACTTGGCATATGTTGCTCGCGGTAGCTACGAAGCTTTTGTTGAAATAGATTTGCGCCCGTGGGATGTCACAGCTGGAATTCTTCTTGTTGAAGAAGCTGGTGGTCGAGTTACGGATTATAACGATGAATTGCGCCCGTACTCTGGTACCCAAGTGCTGGCATCAAACGGCCGTGTACATCAGGGCATGATGGGTATAATTGAACCTCTGCGCAGTTCGATGGCGCAGGCACACTAACTGTTTTATGACCACGATCACGCATCAGCTTCTTGATGGCAAGAAGGGGGTAATCTTTGGAGCCCTGAATAAGCATAGTATCGCTTGGGCGATCGCGGAAGCTGCGCATAGGGCCGGGGCCCGGTTTGCACTCTCTAATGCACCTGTGGCCCGACGACTGGGTTCGCTTACGACATTGGCGGAAATGACCTCTAGTCCAGTACTGTGGGCAGACGCTACCAGCGACGAGGATGTGGCCGCGTTGTGTACAAGGCTCAAGGAGCATTACGGCCAAATTGACTTTATCGTACACGCGATCGGGATGGGCGTCAACGTCCGTAAGAGAGTGCCGTACGAAAGGCTGAAGTATGACTGGTACAGGAAGACACTTGAAATTTCCGCCATCAGCCTCCACCGAATAATCCACCACGCCGTGGAATCGGAGACGATAGCCGATGGCGCCTCTATTGTTACCCTCTCGTACATTGGGGCGCAGCGAGCATTCACGCGGTATTCGGAAATGGGAGATGCTAAGGCGCTGTTGGAGAGTATTGTCCGTACTTGGGGCGCGGTTCTGGGGAGCCGGGGAATACGAGTCAACAGCATATCGCAAAGTCCGACCCGAACTACGGCCGGGAGCGGGATTGAAGGATTTGATGCCATGTTCGAGTTTGGTGATCGTATGTCACCGCTCGGCAACGCGGATGCTGCAAGCTGCGGAGACTATACCGTAAGTTTGTTGAGTGATCTAACACGCATGGTAACAATGCAGACCCTCTACCACGATGGCGGATTCAGTTCTGCCGGGATTTCTGAGGAACTTGTTGCGGAGATGATTAAGTCGGAAGAATGACCTTACGGGCTGTCGCCGTATACGCCAGCCTATCGGTTGCGATTACGCTTCCATTGGATGTGCCTGCGCAAAACGGCGCAGATCTGGAGGAGGCGATGTACTATTCGCTAAAGCGTGGAGCGGTCGTATACTTGGATGCTGATGGCAAGCGCCCTTACGTGCGTTTGGGGTTTATGGAGCCGGTGTTTGTGATAGACGAGGTAGATGGATGGAAAAGGATTCGGACCCAGGATAGCGCACATGGATATGTTAAGTCGAAACATTTGTCCAATCAGTGGATCCGTGTGTCAAAGTCACAAAAACGTGTGTATCTTTACAGAGGTCTGGAGTTGGAGCTGCAGATTACGGCGGATTTTGGGTTCAATGCCTACTCTGACAAGCTGAGGCGGGGATCGGCCAACAACCCGGACGACTGGCGCACTCCAGAAGGCGCGTTCCATGTGGTCAGGAAAAATAGTAGAAGCCAATTTTATAAAGCATTCGTGTTGAATTATCCAAACGCTGAAGACGCAGAAAGGGGTTTGCGTGATGGGATTATCAGTAGGCGTCAGTACGAGGCCATAATGCAGGCATCGAACGTATTGGGCGAGCCTCCAATGTCTACACCGCTTGGTGGCATGATCGAAATTCATGGCGATGGCACCGGGAAGTCCATCAACTGGACACAAGGATGCGTGGCCATCCGCAACGAGGATATGGACCTGCTGTGGGACCGTGTGGCTGTTGGTACGCCCGTCGTTATTGAGAAATAGATACTACGCACAAGGTCATCGTGGCTATATCTTCCGCCTGGCAGTCGCCGAACAAAGCAAAGCACGAGAGGACAGATCGTATTTCTAGGTGGCATCTTGATGCAGTTATGGGAACACTTCACCAATTGATTGAAGGTACCGGAGCGAACAGCATCCTGGACGCAGGCTGCGGAGAAGGTTTTATCACGGCCTTCCTGGCTCATCGTAATCCGAAGCTGAAGATTACCGGTGTAGACGTCGTAGGCGAGGCCATCAAAGAGGCACGCCTACGTTGTCCTTCAGCTCAATTCCGTGAAGGCAATTTGCTGAAGCTGCCATTTTCTGACAAATCCTTTGACTTGGTCCTCTGCTGCCAGTCACTGGAGCATGTGGAGAATTATGCACGCGCGCTATTGGAGATGAAGCGGGTTACGAGACGCTATGTTGTTATATCGGTGCCTCGCGAACCGTATTTCAGGATAGCTAATCGTATTTTCAGGCTGGTTGGGATGTGTAGTGATCCGAGCCATTTGAATTATTGGACGCACCACCAGTTCAAGGAATTGATGCAGAACTACTTCCGGGTTCTGGAGATGCGGCGCAAGCACATTGCCTATCAGATGGTACTGGCGGAGTTGCTTACTGGAAGCTGAACCCTGCGCCCTTGTATTTTCGTAGTTTGTACTTTGCTACGTAAAGCCGTTAAGTGTTTAATGAGGGGATGTTCTTGGATTGCCGGGGTGCTCGTACTGTGCGCTGCCGGTGTTGCCCATGCGCAGGATCGCACTCCCAAGCCGTTGACTTTTGACGATATCGGAACGGGACCGGCATTTGTAGTTCCGGTATCCGGGATGATAGATAATGCCTTAGCAAGGTACATTGAAAGAGCGCTAGGGGATGCGGATGGCGAGTCCGCCTCCATTGTTGTGCTGGATATAGACACGTTCGGGGGGCTTGTTGATGCTGCAGACCGCATTCGCCAAGATCTTTTGGACTCCCCGGTGCCTGTTGTGGCGTTCATAGATAAGAATGCTGCAAGTGCGGGGGCATTGATTTCATACGCAGCGGATCGCATCGTGATGGTACCGGGTGCGTCTATTGGTGCTGCGACAGTAGTGGAAGGTACTGGCGGGGATGCGGCGCCTGACAAGTACCAGAGTTACATGCGAGGCCTGATGCGCTCAACCGCAGAGGCGAACGGACGTGATCCCGCGATAGCCGAATCAATGGTAGATCCCTCACTTGAGGTAGATGGCGTTTCGGAGGCCGGCAAGGTGCTGACCCTTTCATCAGAGGAGGCTGTACGGCTAGGTGTAGCTGACCGAATCTTACCCTCGGTTGCGGAAGTGCTGGAAGCATTCGGCCTCCCTGCGACTGCAGTAGTAGCACACCGAGAGACAGCGGCGGAACGCGTGCTTCGGTTTCTGGGGTCGCCAGTTCTGCAATCGCTACTAATGCTGATGATGCTTGGAGGGTTGTACTTCGAGTTACAAACCCCGGGTGTAGGATTTGCAGGCCTGATGGCATTGGTGGGAGCTTCGCTGTTCTTCGCGCCCCATTATCTTCTGGGACTTGTTGAAGTATGGGAGGTGCTGGTATTCGTGCTCGGAGTCGGCTTGATAGTTGTGGAGATATTTGTTTTGCCAGGATTCGGAATCGCCGGACTCTCTGGAATTGTGCTGGTAATTGGCGCTCTCATGGTGTCACTGGTTGGTAATGTGGGCTTCGCATTTCCTCCCTTGGGTGCGCTAACGCCTGCTGTGGCAACAATAGCAGCCACAATGGCCATGCTGGTTGTCGTGGGCATGATTCTCGGGCGAACGCTTTCGAAGAACAGCGGCCTGAATCGATTGGTGCTTGCTCCCGAACTGACCAGCAGTGAGGGCTATACGTCGGCGGAATCGCATGTGGAGTATCTTGGCAGAACCGGTCATGCTATCACCCCGCTACGTCCCTCTGGAGTAATGGATTTGGATGGAATCCGGATTGATGTCATCACTGCCGGGGAATACATAACGGAGAAGACCCTGGTACATGTTGTAGATGTTCGGGGTAGCCGTGTGGAAGTGCGGGAAGTCAGGAACTCAGACGAGACAACGGTTTAGCTGGTGACTTGGATCATCCCTGTACTGCTAATTGGCTCGGGCTTGGTTCTCATCCTGGTCGAGGTTTATCTCATCCCGGGATTCAATGTAGTCGGAATGCTGGGTGCGCTTCTGATTGCGTTTGCCGTGGGGTATGTATACAGCGAATCCGGGCTTGTAAGTGGTACGCTGGCGCTGGTTGGAGCACTCGCATCGGCAGGCCTTCTAGGTTACGTGCTTTGGTCAACCGGGGCATGGAACCGCTTCGTACTGTCTACCAGTCTGCGCCGCGATGAGGATGCTGCTGCACGCGAACAGGCCCGACGCGCGCGCCACTTGGGAAAATCAGGCGTCGCATTTACCCCATTGCGTCCAACCGGTATTGTAGAGATCAACGGAGACCGCATTGAAGTGGTTACCCAAGGGGAGTTTATCGCGCGCGGCAGCAAGGTCCGGGTAGTGGCGATGGATCGTCGTCGCTACATTGCGCGGCTGGATGCCGCTGTAGCGGAGGATTAGGCATCCTTACAGCTGTACGCGCAGTGAAAAAACAAATGCGCGACCGAGCAGATAGCGATTCTGCCTGTCAACGGTAGAGCCAGCCTCCCCGCGATCAGTTTCCGCGAGCACATAGTGCGCCACGTTTCTTCGGTTTCTGACATTGATCAAGTCAGCCTGTGCAATGATTTTGGCGGACCTGATGCTAGTTGTGACAGCAACCGAAAGGTCCATCTGGCGAATGGCCGGCAACTGATGGGAGCGAGCTGTAGGGTTACGAAAATCGTAGCCACTGAGTACCAATGGCTGGTTAACATCCATGCCTAGAAGGTCGTAGTATGCCGTCCTGAACCCCCATGTACGTCCCCAGCTGCCGTGCCAGTGGAGTCCGAGTTGCACCATGGGCGAGGGTACAAAGCCGGCGTAAATATGGCTTTGATGTGGTACCCCCCATGGTACTGGCTCCGTCCGCAGATCGCCACCACGAAATTCGTATTCGCGCTCCGAGATACTCCATGTGTGTTGCCATCCCGCCTTCGCCCTGCGAAACGAATAAGACAGATCAGAGGAGAATCCATAGGCTCGTCCGTGCGACTCTTCAGCAAATCCATTCTGGTCTGTGATCAATTCCCGGTCGCGGAAAATGGTATCCCCGTCGTCTGGCTGAAAAAGGCGAGGATAGTCAATCCGGTACAATCGCAAGAGAGCCTTATAATACCCTTCCAATCGGATATTTAAGCCGGATGGCAGGGCCAGGCGAGCCTCTGCCGCTAAATGCCGAGCCATTGGAGGGCGAATGCTCGCATCCACCGGTAGCCATAACCGAGAGTAAGGAACAATGGTGCTGGGACTGAGGGTGGTCACCTCGTAGCGGTTCAGGAACTGGTGGTACTGGCCGGAGGCAATACGTGCGTTAAAGATATCGCCGGCACTGAATTCGAGCGATGTACGCGGCTCAGCATATACGCTTCCCACAGTGGCAGTGAAGCGAGAGCCCAACGTTAACTTGATCCCAGGAGCTAGTCGGTTTGTGTCCTGCACGTACAAGACATAGCGCATCGCATGATTATCTAAATTGATCGTTTGGGGAAAGATGCTGGGAAATACGAACTGGTAACTGGTTCGGATAATTTCCAATCCTGCCTGCAAGGATCCAAAGGAATGTTCAGCATCAATGGTGCTCTTGATGGCCCATTCTTCCACATTATTACCATCGTCAACCGGTTCAAGATTGAAAAACAAGCGATCGCCAAAAACTGTTAAGGCCGTTTGGCGGCTGAGGCCATCGTAGGAATGTGCCAAGCGGTAATGGCTATGCCTGGCCCGTGTGCGCCATAGCACGGATGATCCAAGGAATTCGGACCACGACACATGCGATGCTCTGTTTTCCCAGTCATATAATTCGGGTGCCGCCGTGTCTGCGTCCTCCTCCAGAATGGATCCGATCAGTCGTCGACCGTGAACTCTGCTTGCGCTGTCGTAGAAGGATCCCCGCAGAAGTTGTCCGCCAGAGAAGCGAATGTGACCGGCCAAGTGGATATCCAGATAATCAACATCCGGCAGTGCAGGCGGTGCAATGTTGTCCAGCTGTTCCAAGAACACCTCGTATAGCTGAGGAAACACGCTTTGCACGGTGTAAAAGCTGGCCCGCTGCAGAAAATAATCTGGAGCGTTCCATGATAGAAGGAGCTGATCAATAGCTGAACTCCGCATCCACGACCACCCGCCGTTCCATACGCTCTTACGGACGGCACCCATCACCTTGAATCTGTCGCCGGATCCCACAGCCAGCCGTGTGTTGAAGCTGAGCGGGTCAATATGAAAGTCCCGATAATATAGGCCGCTGTCCGGCAGAGCGTGCGAGGAGCTGATGACGCCTGCAAGGTAACTGCCCTCCGACGCATTGAAGCCGGCCTTAGCAATCTCCACCTCATCCACCGCAAACGGGTTCAGCGCTCCGATCAAGCCATGTAGATGGACAGGATTGAATATGGGATTTCCGTCCAGAACAAATGCATGCTCGCCCGGGTCTCCACCCTGAATGTGGATGTCTCCGGACAAGGGGTGAACCTTGACGCCGGTCACCCTGTCTAAACTGCGGATCAGGTCGACCGTACCAAGCCCGCCGACGTTGCTAAACTGTGACTGTGTTAACCCTGACACTAGTGATGTGGGCAAGCGCAGATTACTTCCAGGAGCGACGATACCAGTCGGCTCAAGCATGTAGGAAACCTCGGCCATGCGTAGAACAAGATCCACCGTGTCACCGGCGGATACAGTGACTTCTTCCCACTTGGGAGCGAAACCTATGTGTGTCGCACGCACCTGGTATTCGCTTGGCATCACATTAGATATTGTAAAGCGTCCGTCGTTATCTGTAACTGCATCAACTTCAAGTATTCCGAGCTTGATGTGCACTCTGCTCAACGCGGCTCCAGTGGAGTCATTCACAACGCGTCCTGAGATTGATCCGGTACTCTTGCTCTTCGCAAGACTCAGGGTGCCGCTGGACAGGCGGCGGAATACCAAGCCTGTATCGGTAAGCAGTATCTGGAGGTCGGATTCCGGGGTTGTCCCCACGGGCGTGATCCATGCCGTCTGCCGGCCATCTAGCAGGGCAGCGTCGTAGGATAGATCTACGCGCCATGTCTCCTGAAACCGGACGATGGCCTCATCCAGGGGGACCGTTTGTGCTGCCGCATTCTCGTGCAGCAGCACACTGGCAACCCAAAGAATTATGATTCCACAGCAGTTGCGTGCGCACATATAAGAAAAGCCCGATCCAGATCCCCGGACCGGGCCCTTCAAGGGCTCAATTTCGGTACCTACTCTACTTCGTAGGTAATCGCGAAGCCGTCCGGCACCACGCGAGGTTCACAGCCCTTCAACTCACAGAGATCCCGCAGGATCTCTGAGGGGCCCTCGGGCTGCTCTACAAGAATGCCCACACGTTCGTCAAGGTCCATGGTGGACGGGGTTTGAACGGAAATGTTGTACCTACGCTCTACTTCACGAATTACTAAACCTAGTGGGTGATCCGAAAACTTGAAGCTGCCACTTTGCCAGGAAGATGCTTGTTCGGTGTACCCGGGGCCAAGTGGACGCGGTGCGAGGCCGGCGGCAATGCGGGTTGCTTCCCCGGCCGTGAGGACTACGGATGTAGTCACGCCCCCAGCCGGTGTGACCCTTACGCTTCCCGAGGTTACGACCACATCTGCAAAGGCGTCTTCGGGCCAGGCACGGACATTAAATGAGGTACCCAAAACCTCCACTGTGCCCTGTGGAGTTAGGACTTGAAACGGGATGTCGCTCTCGGATACAGAGAAATGGACTTCGCCATGCAGGAGCCGAACCTGCCTCAAGCCTTCGTCAAACCTATCGTCGAACGTGATGCTCGAACCACTGTTCAACTGAAGGACACTACCATCGGGAAGAACATGCCGCAGTTGGCTTCCGTTCGGGACGGTTATCGCCGTTCCACTCGGTTGCAGCGAGATGCCAACAGCAACCAATACTGCGATGCTGGCTGCAATAGCGTAGGAAACCCGAAGCCATCGAATCTTGGCTCGGCTACGGGTGATGTGGTTAAGGTTACCCCGAATCTGTGCTCCTGCGCGTTGGATCCAAGCATCATGCGTCGTGGTGCGGACAGTGGATGCGAGCTTCCATATCTCATCAAGCCCCGCGATATCATCGCAGTCATCAAGAGACGTCAGGATTTCCTGCGGAAGGGAGTAACGGTGCTTCGAATCAAACATTTTGGGTTTCACTGGACGGGACAGATTGTAAAGCGCTCAGGCGCCTGCGAAGGTCGCGCAGGGCCAAAACGATATGTGTACTGACAGTTCTGGGCGTCAAATTCATCACGGCAGCAATCTCTGCATGGGTAAGCCCTTCATACCTGCTGAGCATGAAAGCTTCGCGCCGCCGGTTTGGCAATTCCTGGATGCATCGTGCAATCTCGGCGCGTAGGATACCGGCATCAAGAACATCATCCGCCGCGGGAGCTGAATCAATGAGCCCGTGCTCGGGCAATGAAATGTGGTCATTGTGGGCACTGCGAAGCTTGTTCAGCGACAGATTTCGCACCATCGTATACAGCAGGGCTTTCAATGATCTGCTGGGGTTTATGTCTGTGCGTATCTGCCATAGTTTCATAAAAACATCCTGCACTACATCACGCGCAGTGTCCTCACTGTTCACGAAGCTCCACGCATACCGTAACAGCATCGGATGCATTGCTTCAAACAGTTCAGAAAAAGCGTTTCGGTCAGATAACCGCAGGCGCTTGCTCAGTTCAACTATATCAATGTTGAGTCCAGCAGATTTTCCTGCCTCTTCTTCCGTTGTCATGTAGCTCGTATGTGCTAGTATTACACGAAAAGGTTTTCATGTGATGAATAATGTGGATAATTATTTGTTATACCAGTGCTCCTGCGATAGCTGCGGTCATGATATTTGCCAACAACCCTGCCAATAATGCCCACAGCCCTAATTCAGCCAAGTCTGATCGGCGCGATGGGGCAAGGGGGCCGATACCGCCGATTTGAATGGCGATTGATCCGAGGTTAGCAAACCCACACAGTGCAAAGGTGGCCATTGTAACGGTTTTGGGTGTAAGGCTTCCTTCCGCGATTAGCTCGGAGAGATGCAAATAGGCCAAAAACTCGTTAGCAATAACCTTGGTGCCCAGCAGTGCACCAAAATTCATGACATCGGTGATAGGTACGCCAATTAGCCAAGCAAGCGGTGCGAACAGCCAGCCCATTATCTTTGCGAACGTTAGGTCCAGACCAACAAAACCAGCGCCCCATCCAAGAATGTGGTCACAAATCGCTATTAACGCGATAAATGCAATCAACATAGCACCGACAGTGAGCGCAAGTTTCAGACCATCCCCTGCACCCGTTGCCGCGGCATCAATGAGATTGCGTGACGGTTTCTCTGGCGTGGCAGCAGCCCCGCCAACCGTTGCGGGGCTGCCTGTTTCCGGATAGATCATCTTCGCGATCAGCAGCGCTGCGGGTGCCGACATCAGGCTAGCGCCGAGAAGGTGCTCGGCAAACTGCACTTGGGCCAAATCCAGGGGTATGCCGCTGACAGCCGCGAAGGGGACACCTAGAAGCAAGATGTAGGCTGCCATGACGCCGCCTGCGATTGTGGCCATTCCTCCGGTCATGACTGCGAGGAGTTCGGACTTGGTCAATCCTTCCAGGTACGGACGTATGACCAGCGGGGCTTCTGACTGGCCAATGAAAACATTCGCCGTCACCGCGAGCGATTCAGCGCCACTTGTACCCATAACTCTCCGCATAACGCGACTCATGCCCCGTATGATCATCTGTACAATGCCTAAATGGTAGCCGATAGCCGCCAAGGCACCAAAAAGGATGATCGTCGGCAGTACCTGAAAGGCAAGGAGGCTACCCCAGGATTGCCCGGTAACCAAGGGATTGCCCGGCAAGACTTCGCCATCCGGAGATTTGGCGAGATCTCCAAACACAAACTGGCTTCCTTCTTCGGTGAACCCAAGGAGCATGACAAAGAAGCCACTAACGTGAGAAACGAGGTCTTTCGGCCAGCCGAGAGGGCCGAAGGCGGTGGACATCTCCTCACCCTTCAGGATGAGGATGGCCATTACGATCTGTAGCAGGAGCCCCGATCTAACCATTTTCCAATCAATCTGTCGGCGATTGTTGGAAAACAGCCAGGCAAGGGCAAGAAGGACTAGGATCCCGAGCAGTCCGCGAAAAATGTCCATTCAGAAAGTGCCTCCGCCGATCACGCCTGAACGCAACGCTTGTAATGATGCTCCATTGTTGTAGGCAACCAGAGGTCTTCCGAACTGGTACAATATGCAGTATTTGAAAACCTGCCTAATGAATCATTTTGGGGTTGAACCAACGGTGTCTGCAGAACACATCCTTCATGGATTGAATCCTGAACAGCGCAAGGCAGCAACTACTACGGATGGTCCGGTGATGATTATTGCAGGGCCAGGGTCGGGCAAGACGCGGGTCCTAACGACACGTATGGCTTATATGATCGGAACGGGAGAAGCCGATCCGGCTGGAATTCTTGCCTTAACGTTTACTAACAAGGCAGCACGAGAAATGAAAGAGCGCGTTGCCGGCCTAGTCCAAAACGAACGTATGGAGCCACGATGGTTGGGTACATTTCACTCTGTTATGGCACGGGTCCTACGGTCTCACGCTGATAAGCTGGGATACACACGCAGCTACTCCATTTATGATACGAGCGACTCCGAGCGCCTCATTCGCGACCTGATGGTCAGTCGTCGTATGGATCCTAAAAAAATGAAGCCCAGGAGCGTCCAGCGTCTGATTTCCGAGGCGAAGAATAAAATGCTTAAGCCGTCCGAAGTGACCAAAGAAGGAAAGACGGGTACTGCAACGGCTGCTGCCGAGCTATACCTGCCGTATGAGCAGGCGCTGAAGAAGGCGAACGCATTTGATTTTGATGACTTACTACTGAAGCCCATCATCCTATTCCAACGCTTTCCGGATATCTTGGCCCGTTACCAGGACCAATGGACGCATGTTCATATAGATGAGTACCAAGACACCAATCATGTGCAATACCGGCTTGCCCGCACCATTGCAAGCCGGCGACGCAATATTTGTGTGGTGGGGGATGATGCGCAGAGCATCTATGCCTTCAGGGGTGCGGATATAGGCAATATCCTCTCGTTTAAGTCTGACTATCCTGATGCGGTGGTAGTTCGGTTGGAGCAGAACTATCGGTCTACCAAAGCCATCCTGCGATTGGCATCGGTCTCAATCGCGAACAACCGGAAGCAGTTAAAGAAACAGTTGTGGACCGACAACAGCGAAGGCCCCAAGGTTCAGAATATCTGGGCACTGACAGAGCAGGATGAAGCTGACCATGTACGGCGCATAATCCGGGAGATGCGTATTCGCAAAGGGTATTCGTTTGACGATTTTGCGGTGCTGTACCGGACAAACGCACAGAGCCGGGCGCTTGAGGCTGCCATGGTTCGTAACGATGTGCCGTACCAGATCATCGGTGGTGTTTCCTTCTATCAGAAGCGCGAAGTAAAGGATGCGCTGGCTTACCTCCGGGTACTAGTGAATCCATCCGATGATGTAAGCCTCCGCCGCATTATCAATCTACCCACGAGGGGTATCGGGAAAAAGACGATAAATGATCTCACCACTTTCGCAGGTAGACATCAGATATCGTTGTGGGAGGTTATCGCTGACTTTCAGAGGATAGGACTTGGTGTGCGCGCCGTGCGA
The DNA here is from genome assembly GCA_963663495.1 of Rhodothermales bacterium. GTDB lineage: Bacteria > Bacteroidota > Rhodothermia > Rhodothermales > Bin80. The sequence continues at coordinate 4,333,479 of OY760427.1, read as the reverse complement.
GCTGTTGGGGCTTTCAAAGACCTGATTGATTCCTGTTCCGCGCTGCAAGAGCCGCCGCAGGTAGTAGCCAGAAGAATATTCAAGGACTCATTGCTGTTGCAGCACCTCAGGAAGGATGATACGGTCGAAGGGCAGAATCGATTGGAAAATGTGGAAGAACTATTGAATGCGGTAGCGGAATATGGGCTGGGCGTGGGGAGCGCCGGCTCGCTTGCAGGGTTTTTGCAGGAGGTGGCCTTGTTCACGGACGCTGACGCGTCTGATGGTGGGAACGGGAAGGTTACTCTGATGACAATACACGCGTCAAAGGGCTCAGAATATCCCGTGGTATTTATCACGGGGTTGGAAGAGGATCTCTTTCCGGTCCTCTCGGCGGACGAAAGTGCGGAAAGTATGGAAGAGGAGCGCCGTTTGTTCTATGTGGGAGTCACGCGGGCCAAAGCACAGCTGTTCTTGCTGCATGCCAGTTCTCGCATGCGGTTCGGCATGCAGGAAACCCGCCAGTATAGCCGGTTCCTGGAAGAGGTGGAGCACGAGGTGGAAGCTATCGTGTACCGTCCGACAGCGACTGTGCGATCCGCGCGGAGCTTCGCCAGGCAAGGGAGGAATGTGGCACAGCCTCAAAGAGGTTCGACTGGCTTGAGTATTAAGATAGAACCCGGTTCCAGGGTACAACATCGGGATTTTGGATCAGGGACGGTATTGTCTGTGACGGGCAGTGGTGACCGACGCAGGGCAGAGGTATACTTTGATCATGTGGGCCCCAAAACGCTCATGCTTCGCCTGGCGCCGCTCCGGGTAGCGGACTTATGACGGCGGATGTTCTGCCGATAAACACAAACACGCTTTGGCCGTAACGTTTTTCGCTGGCGTGCCGATCTTGGAGGTCAGGGGCGCTCGGGCAGGATGTTCGTCTGAGCGGTCGCGATTACAGGGAGTTCGTAGCCGACTTCAAACCTGATTCTGCCCAGCGCGCCGTTACATACACGGCATCCTCCAACACGGAAAGGGCCTTTAATGAGTAGGGGATAGGGTTAGTCCCGGAGGAAGGCGCGCACACTATCAATGGATCCGTCGTTGGGTACGGGATCAATGCCCAAGATGTGCGCCATCAGGGTATACACATGCACATTGCTGTGTGGCTGCACTCTATTGCCGCGCGCAATGTCGGGGCCACGGGCGATAAAGATCGTCCGCATGGAGGGCAACGCAGGGTCATGGCCGTGGGTGCCGCCATCATATAGTCTCGGATTGCGTTGCATAGTAGAGCGTTTGCCTATGCGCCATCCTTCCGCCGCTATACCGATGAGCGAAGGGATTCTGATGTGTCCGCGAAAGTGCAATTCAGGGGGAACGCTGTCCCTGCGAAACACGCGCAAGTGCGGCACCCTGCGCAATTGAGTCTCCACCGAGTCAAGATGGTTTGGTAAGGCTTCAAGCATAGCCACTGGATCTAATTCTCGCACGTAGACCGTACGCATGTCCAGATAATCCTCCAGGAATATCACACGTTCACGTGACGTAGCGGCCATTCCATGATCGCCGGTGACAAGGAGATTTACATGGTCCAGCATGTTGATTGCTTCCAGCCTGTCCACCAAGAGTCCGATCACTGCGTCAACCTTTTGCAGTGCATCAGCAACTTGCTTTGAATGCGGACCGTGCAGATGCCCTGCCTCGTCCACTACGGACATGTATAGCGTAAGGAACACCGGGCGCTCGTCTTCAGGCATCTCTAGGGCATTGATGATCCACTCAACCCGGTCCTCATGCCGGACATTATTGTCATATACACGGTAATGCGTTGGTCGGTACCCGGCGATTTGCGCTTCCGAACCCGGCCAGAAGAAGGGTGCCGTAGCCTTGCCAGCCTCCTCCAATGTTACCCAGATTGGTTTTCCACCGTACCAACGGCCATGGGTGACTGCCTCCCTGTCGGACATCGAATACCTATCGTCGAACAGTGGGTCATAAAAGGAATTGCTGATGATTCCGTGGTGGGCCGGATAAAGCCCTGTCACTAAGGTATAGTGATTTGGGAAAGTCTTCGTTGGGAAACTGGGGATCAGGTAGTCGGCCTGGGCGCCTTGTGCCGCAAGCTTCTGCAAGTGTGGAAGGTGAAACTTCTCAAGGTAGTCGGCGCGAAAGCCATCAATGGATACTAGTATGACCGTTGGCTCAACCGCGTCCGGTTCAATACTGGCAATTGCGAGCACATATAGTGCTGCTCCGGCCGCTAGGCATGCTAATGTGCGTCGTTGCACTAGTGCCAAGGTGTGCAAAGCGGACTGCGGGAGGCGTACCTGATTATGTCTTGTCCCGAACGCGGAAGCAGGGGCATGCGCTTGCCCGCGAGCCTCTCTTCGCTTCGCTGTTCAATTACGCTCAAACACATAGTACACCACCAAACCCACAATTGGTACAAAGAAAATGATTAAGACCCAAAGGATTTTTGAGCCCAGCGTCCGGCTACTGCCGGCTATTTCAATTATGGCAATGATGTCCAGTACAAGGATTACGATGCCGCAACACCCCAGCTGGGTCGGCCTGGAGGCCATTTGCAGGAGGTTGTCACCGCACCCGGCAAGGAGCGGTGCTGCAATCAGGGCAAACGCAGTATATCTCATGGCGGTCAGATGGAATTAGGAGTTCGTCATATAGAATACGGTACGCAACAACTGTTCTGGAGGTGCAATAACACCGCCCCCAGTCAAGGTAATACCGAAAATGGACTGTTCGATCCTTTACAGGTGTCAAACTGCAGTGCGGCTTTTGTCACCGTATGTCTCCAGCTACAAGGCCGATTCTGCGCCGCGAAGCGTGGTAAGTATCGGATGCTGCACCCACATGCCAGTAAACTAACCGATAACAATCAGGTCGTAGTAAAGGGGCTGTCTGCCCGGTGGCTAACTCTTCGAATCGTATCTTGGGGCCACATGGGAGCAGGATATGAAGTTGGTTTGCAGTGCTGGCATCAATCGGAATGATATCTGAAGCCGCGTTTGATTGTTGGACCACGCATGTTGTCCTGAGATGTGTGGTGTTGCTATTTGGTTTGCTGAATGCTCTCGGAATAATTCAGTCCGTGCAGGGCCAGGATGCTGCGGAGTCGCGATTTACTGCTCCGGCTACTGAGATTGAGATAAGCACCGGATCTGAACCGGAAGAAGTAGCCCCGCGCATCCAATCGTCCCAAATGGTGAGCAATGAAGCTTCACCACAGGTCCCTGAATGCCCATCGGTGCCCGGTCCAATTTGGAGAGAAGTACAAGAAGGGACCACTTGCCAGACCCGCTATTCTTGCGGAGGTGATAGGTTTGGGTCATACGTGTATATCCATCATGTTTACGGTACGGCTGAGCGAGGGAAAGATGTGTTGGTGACTGGGCCAGACAGTCTCCGTACCATAACGTGGGTTGGACAAAGGGTGGCCTATGGTTCAGATAGATACGAAGCCCTTTCGGATGGTATACCTGAAGGAGATGAGGAAATGGATTGCTACTGCGGCAAAAACCGAGACGGACCGGTAGAGCTTGATTACGCCCACCGAGTTCGCATACTGGATGTTGACGGGTGGACTGTAAGCGATGCGACTGCCAATGAGAGTCATGGAAATATGACATTCCTGTTGGAGTTCCCGCAACCGGTAGCGCGAGACCTGACTGTGAAATACTCCACGAAGGATGGTACAGCAAAAGCCGGAACGGATTACACAAGGACGAAGGGATCGGTCACGGTCAGGAAGGGCCAGATACGTGCTTACATCGGGGTGCCATTGGTGAAGGATCAGATTTCAGAAGGCACTGAAACGTTTGAACTGGTTACAATCTCGGATCAGTTTTCTGGCATCCCGGAGCAAAAGGCCACGGGCACTATTGTTGAAGGATCTCATCTCATAATTGAGCCTTCTCCACTGTCTGTAGACGAAGGAGGGCAGAACACGTACACCATAGCCTTGAGCGAGCAACCCGGCGGTGATGTTATGGTGGCGATAACGGGGTATACCGGGACGGACTTGGCACTTAACAAGACGAGTCTGACGTTCACGCCGGCGAATTGGCATCAAGGGCAAACAGTCACTGTGACGGCAGGAGAAGATGCCGACGCGATTGACGAGAGGGAGACGCTCATGCACACGGCAACCGCACCAGGAGGACTTTTTGACGGGGTATCGGAAAGTCTGTGGGTGACGATAACAGATAAGTATGCGATAAGGCTTATAGTTACACCAAACCATCTGGATCTGGTGGAAGAGGATTCTGGACAAGCCTTTAGGGTAAAGCTGGGCTCGTCACCGCCAGTAGGGAAAGATGTGACAGTAGCGGTAAATGTTGGACCTCGGCTGGATGGAAAGGTAACATTGTCCGAGCCACAATTGACCTTCACATCTTCCAACTGGAGCACTGATCAATCAGTAACGGTGACAGCGGAGAGCGATGCGGATGGAAAAGACGAAGCAGGGACATTGGATTTGTCGGCAAGTGGGGGCGGGTATAGTGGCCAGAGCCAGACGGGTTATGTGTCTGTCATCGTTGATGACGATGACAGAGTGCAATTGGTAGTGGCCCCCAGATCACTAAGTTTAGTGGAAGGAGGTTCGGGAAAGGGGTTTACGGTGAGACTGGGTTCGGCTCCAGTGGGGAATGACGTGACGGTGTTTGTGGATATTCCGTGGGAGCTGGATGGAAAGGTGTCGATGACCAAGCCTATCCTGACGTTCACATCTTCCGACTGGGACGAAAATCAATCGGTAACGGTGACAGCGGAAGGCGATGGGGATGTAGTAGACGAAGCAGGGACATTGGATCTGTCGGTAATTGGAGGCGGGTATGGTGGCCAGACGAGTGATGTATTTGTCAGGGTTGATGACGATGACACAGTGCAGTTGGTAGTGGCTCCGACAACGCTAAGCTTGGTGGAAGGAGGTTCGGGCAAGGGGGTTGCGGTAAGACTGGGTTCGGCTCCTGTGGGGAATGACGTGACGGTGCAGGTGAACATTCCCCCAGGACTGGCCGGAAAGGTATCGTTGTCTGACGACAACCTGACCTTCACATCTTCCAATTGGAGCACCGATCAATCAGTAACCGTGACAGCGGAGGGCGATGGGGATGCAGCAGACGAAGCAGGGACATTGGGTTTGTCGGCAAGTGGAGGCGGGTATGATGGCCAGACGGGTGATGTATCTGTCACCGTTGATGACGATGAGATAGCGCAATTGGTAGTGGCTCCGTTGACGGTGAGCTTGGTGGAAGGGGGTTCCGGAAAGGAGTTTAAAGTAAAGCTGGGCTCATCGCCTCTAGTGGGGGAAGATGTGATGGTGGCGGTAAGTATTCCACCGGAGCTGGATGGGAAGGTGGCGTTGACCGTGCCACACCTGACATTCGTATCTTCCAATTGGAGCACCGATCAATCGGTAACCGTGACTGCTGAGGGTGATGCGGATGCAACCGACGAGGCAGGGACTTTAGGACTTGCGGCCAGTGGAGGCGGGTATGATGGCATAAATGGGAGAGTGTCGGTGGATGTAACAGACAACGACACACCGGGCTTGGTGTTGAGCAATCTAAGCCTGACGATTCAAGAAGGGGGTTCCCGTGATTACACAGTAAGGCTTGCCACGCAGCCGACGGAAGCAGTAACGGTTTCTATCACGGGTACGGGCGTAACGATGAGCCCTTCCAGGCTGACCTTCACGGGTTCTACCTGGGATACAGCGCAGACTGTTACCGTGACAGCGCCCGACGATGACGATGCTACCAACGAGTCGGTGATACTTGCCCACGCGGCTTCGGGCGGGGACTACGGATCGGTGAGCAAGGATTTGCCTGTGATGGTGACAGACGACGATACGCCGGGGTTGCGTACCGCGCCGACAGCGTTAACCGTGATTGAGGGGGTATCGGGTACATACCGTGTGAGACTGGAGACCAAACCGACCGGCACGGTAACGGTGAGTGTTAAAAGCGACAATAGCGCCGTAACGACGAGCGCTACTTCCCTGACGTTCACTTCCAGTGATTGGGCTGCTGAACAGACGGTAATGGTGCGTGCGGCAGAAGACGCAGACACGGACGACGACAGTGCCACGCTTGCGCACACTGCATCGGGAGGAGATTATGATTCAGTGACAGGGGCTGTAACGGTGGCGGTCAAGGACAATGATTCGCCTGCAGGGTTGGTAGTATGGCCCGCTTACCTGCCGGTGCCAGAGGGGGCGGAAAAGCATTTTAGGGTCCGGCTACTCACCGAGCCCACGCAGACGGTGGATGTGCGGATCACGGGCGATGCTGGAACGGATGTGATGGTGAACCCGAGGATGCTCCGGTACACGTCAGAGGACTGGAGCATGCCTGTTTCGGTGACAGTGCGTGCGTATGAGGACGACAATACGATGGACGCAAGCGTACGGCTTACCCTATCCGCATCCGGGGGTGAGTATAACGGCGAGGCAGAGGAGGTTTTCGTTGCCGTACAGGACAATGACATAGCAGGGATTGTGCTATCCCCTACAGAGCTTGAGATTGTTGAAGGGGACGCAGAGTCTTATACAGTGCGGCTAATGGCGGAGCCATCGGGCACGGTAATCGTGAGAATCGCAAGTGATAGTCCCGAGGTTACGGTCAGTGATGCATCGCTGACGTTCACGCCCGATGATTGGTATGCCATGCAGGCGGTGATGGTGCATGCGGACGAAGACGATGATACAGACAATGACCGTGCTACACTGACACACCGGGCTTCGGGCGCGGAATACGATGGTGTGGAGGAGGAATTAATGGTGACGGTGCTGGACGACGACGAGGCGGGGCTGGTAGTAAGGCCGGCAGCAGTGGCACTGGTTGAGGGGGATGCAGGCAAGACCTTAACGGTATCGCTTGCGACTCCACCTTCGGGCCAAGTCACCGTATCTCTTGGGATAGAGTCCGCACTGGATGGCAAGGTATCGGTCAGTCCTCTTGGCTTGACTTTTATGCCTGCGGATTGGAGCGCTCGTCAGACGGTTATGGTAACACCACTCGACGATGCGAACGGTGCCGACGAATTCGGGAAGTTACAGTTGTCAGCGAGCGGTGGTAACTACAGTGGAGAATCCGGGAGCGTAGAGATAGCTGTCCGTGATGATGATGTGCCGCACCGCCTAGGTTTGGCTAATTCATCGGTATTGGTTTCTGAGGGTGCTGGACCGGCGCGATTTCAGGTAAGACTCAACAGGCAAAGCATTACTGCTGTCACCGTCCGTTACCATACGCAGGATGGTTCAGCAACGATGGGTTCAGATTACGAGCAGACAAGCGGGGTACTGACATTCGCAGCAGGTGATCTGGAGAAGGAGGTACCGGTGCAGATCATTGATGACGCATTGCACGAGGAAGAGGAGACTTTTACGCTGGAGCTAACGGACGCGCAGGGAGCGGAGCTGGGCATGGCAACAGGCCGTGCCACGATCACGGACAACGATGCTGGGCCGACTGTCAGCATGGTGCCGGCGGTGTATGTACGGGAAGGGGGTACCGCGAAGGTTTACCTGCGTCTTAGTAGCACCAGCACGAAGCCTGTCACAGTGTCCTACAGCACGCGTGATGTGACGGCAACAGCCGGGGAGGATTATGAGGAGGTGAGCGCCGGGTCGGTGACGATTGAGCCTGGCGAGATGGGAGCGGTAATACAAGTTTCAACCCAAGACGACGCGATGCACGAGGGTCGGGAAGCATTTGTGGTGCAGCTTGACGGAGGCGGCCAAACCAATGTGACAATACTGGACAATGATCATCTGCCACAGCTCTCCATAGGCGATGTGACGGTATCAGAGGATGGAGGGCGTGCGAAGCTTGCAGTATCGCTTAGCGGTACGAGCGCGGTACGTATAGGGGTGGCATATGCCACGCACGACGGTACGGCAGAGGCGGGGGCGGACTATACACGCACGATGGGCACACTCGTCTTTGCTCCGGGGGAGACGGTGAGGCATGTATGGGTACCGGTAGCGCGTGATGATGTGGTGGAGGAAGACGAGGGATTGGTAGTAAGGCTGAATGCTTCAGAGCATGCCATGCTTTTGGATGCGGAGGGGGATGTGACGATTAAGGATGACCCAATAGAGGTCAGCATCCATGACGGTACCGGGACGGAGAGTTCGGATGAATTGGTTATGGCGGTGCGGCTAAATTATGGTAGCACCAAGGTGGTATCGGTGCAGTTTGCGGTGACAGGAGGCACGGCAACATCGGATGTGGACTACGAGGCTACCCAGGGGCTGGTGGTATTTGAGACCGGCAGTACGGAGGCGCAAGTAAGGATACCGCTGATAGACGACGACTTGCAGGAAGGAAACGAAACGATAGAGGTGACGCTGTCTAATCCGACGAATACACAAATCGGGCAGGCGATGGCTACGGGCACAGTCGTGGATGATGAGACAGCGCCGGGCGTGCAGGTGCGAGCCATTGCGGTGTCGCAGACCGAGGCGGTGTTTGTGGTGGGACTACTGGCACCCGTGGCAGAGCGGCTGACGGGCCGTTACCGTACGGTAACGGCACGGCATGGGCGGGAAAGGACTACGAGCGCATGGAAGGGGTACTGGAGTTTGGGCCTGGGGAGACAAGAAAAGAGGTGCGCGTGCCGTTACTGCGCGCGCAAAGTAGCGGGGAGGCGTTTGCGCTAATGGTGGAGTTGGGGGATGAGATGGTCCGCGAGGAGGTGGTGTTGGGGACGGAGGATACGGGAACCCGTGCGCGATTGGGCCGGAGTGTGGCGGTGCATATAGTGGAGTCGGTAACGGAGCGTATGGAGGGATCATTGGTGGGTTGTATGCCGAGGCCGTTTCCCGGTCAGCGGGTACGGGCGTCGCATTTATTGTCGGGCTGTGGTATGCAGGCAAGTGGAGAGCGGCTGAGTGTATGGGGTCGTGGTGCGTACAGCAGGTTGCAGAGCGGCGGGATATCGGGAGCGGATGTGGTGACAGCGTCATTGGGAGCGGACTACCGTGCGGGAGGTCGCTGGCTGATGGGGATGGTGGTATCGCGCAGCGAGGCATTGGAAGAGGAAGGGACGCTACTGCAGATGACGGGCTGGTATCCATACGTGCGCTACGGGGGAATGCGGCACAGTGTGTGGGGATTGGCAGGAGCAGGACAGGGGGTAGTGGCTGAAGCAGCGGACACGGGAATGCGGCTGATGGCAGCGGGGGTAGGCGGCACGTTGGTACGCTGGGCGGGCGCGCGGCTGGGGTACGAGGCGGACGGGTTCTGGCTGGGGATGGATGGAGGGATAGGGGTGAGCCGTGTTCGCGCGGGTCTGGAGGGATCGGTGACGTTGCAGGATATCTTGGAGCCGTATGTGGAGGCGGCGGTTTTGCACAGCGGCGGGGATGCGGAGAGAGGAATGGGAATGGAGGCAGGCGGAGGGTTACGCGTGCGGATGGGGATGTTGCATGCGGAGGTGATGTCAAGACGTTTGGTGTTGCATCAGGAGGACGGCTACGGGGAGTGGGGATATGCGGGTATGGTGCGATATGGCGGAATGGAGGGATTGGGAGCGCAGGTGCGGCCGACCTGGGGCCGTACGCATGTGGGGACGCTGTGGCAGTCGGAGCGTCCGTGGGAGGTGTATCCGGCGGATCGTCGGATGGAGTTGGAGGTGGGATACGGCTCGCGCATTCACAGGCGCAGCGTGCTGCGGCCGCATGTGGGTATTGGGCTGCGTGACAGAGGCAGGGACTACCGCATAGGAGCTGGCGTGCAGGGGCGCACGGGGTTAGGATTCAGCGTGAGCGGTTTGGCGATGGAGCACATGGCACCATACCGACCGGTGAGCTACGGCGTGACCGCGAGCGGTTACGTGCGGTGGTGAGAAATGATCGTTATGCTACTTCTGCCTACAGCCCACATGCCTGCTTAACAAGGGATCGTTGTGCGCCGTGATAAGGCGCTTTTCAGTGGCGGGTGCGATTCCCGCCCAACAGCTGTCGCTCTGGTTGGTAGCGGCTACAGCGTATTTAGTGTTTGCCGGAAAAGTAGGCTTTTCTGAGTGATTCTTGGACTAGCCCTGCCTACCCTTTAATGTTGCCTCTTAGCTTTGGTCTACCCGCTGCGTGATAGTCGGGCTGTCTCTGTACGCGAGGATGACGGGCTCTGCATGTGCTTGCTGCGCCTGCATGTGCCGGACCCGGTCTGCCACCTTGTCTGGACGCGTGTTTTCGTGGCGAACAGTCAGGCCCGATTCATACTCCTTGGTGGACACACATCCAAATACTCCCGTTTGGGTGTGATCGCCCATGGTAAGCCGATACAGAAATAATGCAGGCTCCTCCTCCTGGATGCTGTTGTGTCCTTCCTTGAAGCGGCGCAGGTTTTCCGCGCCCTTTTTGTAGACGGCATCGTCGTGCTCATCGATGTTCGGGGGCAGGTCGATTTCCGGGCGGACCACATGCAGGAAGCTCAGTTCATTCCCTTGTGCAAGCGCACGCGCTTCGGCCACCGACACGACATCATAAGGAACCGAGGCTACAGCGCGGACAACATCCCTGCGTGGACGCAGTGCCTGAAACGGGTGTAGTTTCATTGTCGGGGTGAGACCTAGTACAAGCGCGCTTGTACGCTTGCTCCGGTTCAAAGGTGCAATACCAACCCCCAGACCATTGCTTTATTCTGTCTCAGTTCTTATCATGGTCGCTCTACGACGCGGGGGTGGAGCAGCCGGTAGCTCATCGGGCTCAGTTAGCGTTGTCCTAACTTCGCCATCCGGTCGGGGAAAACGCTGAGTTCCGTCTCCAATTCTCTCGTTTTTCCCTCCTAATAGGGCTATTTCGGCTAAATTCGGCGTTTTTCGACCTTTTTTAGCCGACTTTTTTGGAAAAGGCAATGTGGTGCTATAGAGGTGTGGACAGGAACCTCCCCCCAACCACCCCGGTACCTTACCCCGTACCAATTCCACACTCCGATCATGTTTATCCGAAACCGACCCTACAAACGTAAAGACGGTAAAAATGCAACAGCTTTGCCCTCATCGAATCCTATCGCAAAGACGGTACCTCCAAACACCGCACCCTCCTTAATCTCGGCCCGAACTTCAACATCCCCCGCAGTCTGTGGGGGGAGCTGACCCATTGCGTTACTGCCCGACTCAAAGGGAAAGCTATCCTCCCTTTCCAGAATGATGAAGCCTTTCTCAATGCGGTCGACGACATCGTTGCACATCTCGAAAGCAAGGGCTACGACATCCATCGCACATCCCATCAGCAACACCTCATTGATCCAGAGAAAACAACCCATCCCGATTCCCGGACCATCGGCGGAGAACGACTGATCCTTCAGACATTGGAACAGCTCGGACTGGCTGTACTGCTACGTTCGCTCAACTTCTGCGAGAAACACGTCAAGCTCTGCTGTGCGCTGATCGTCGGACGTATGCTCCACCCGGGCAGTGAACGAGAAACGCATAAATGGCTGTGTAAAACCTCCAGTGTTCTGCAGCTTCTGGATTTGGAATCCCCGAGTCTCAACACCCTCTATCGTTGCACTGATCTGATCCATAAGCATATGGATGAGATCCTGGATAAACTCTTTGGCATTACCAAAGCGGTATTGCAGTTTGAAGAAACGATCGTCTTTTATGATTTAACCAATACCTATTACCACGGCAAGAAGAAAGGGAAGTTGTTGTCGCATGGGCGCAGCAAGGAAAAGCGCAGTGATTGTCCGTTGGTTACGCTGGCGCTCACCCTGGATGGTTCGGGGTTCCCCCGCAATGTGCAGATCCTGCCGGGCAATGCAGGGGAACCGGCAACGCTCAAAGAGGCGATTGAGAAACTAAACGGCGCTACGCCCACAGTGATTATGGACTCCGGCATTGCGACGGAGCAGAATCTGCAGTACCTGAAAGAACAGGGACTGAACTGGATCACCGTGGAGCGTTCCAAAGCCCCTCCAGTCCCCGAAAACAAGCCGGATCAACAGTTTACGACCGCCGGGGGAGTCAAGATCAAAGCCTGGAAGGTCACCAAAAAGGAAAAAGATGGCGAAGATGGCGAAGATGGCGAAGACGAAAAAGACGTTGAAGATAATGCGGAACTGCGCGTGTTTGTGCACAGTGAGGCCAAGCAGGCGAAGGAGGATCAGATCCTTGAAACCCAATGCAAGAAGTTTGTGAAGGCGCTCACTACACTACATGAGGGACTCTCGAAACCCGGGTACTTGAAGAACTATGAAAAGGTCACGATAAAGGTTGGTCGTCTGAAGGAAAAGTACAAGAAGGTCTCACACCTGTATGAGGTAGAGGTCAGCAAAAAGGAGGGCACCAAGCATGCAGAATCCGTTACGGTGACCCGGCGTGCGTCGCATGCGCGTCGCACCCAGGCCAGCGGAGGGTATGTGCTTCGGACCAGTCATACCGGATGGTCGGTGGAAACGGTTGCACGAACCTACTGGCGACTTACAGAGATTGAGCGCACATTCAGAGTCATGAAATCGGACCTTGGTCTACGGCCCATCTACCACAGCAGAGATGACCGCATTGAAGGACATCTGTTCATCACGGTACTGGCTTATCATGCTGCCCATCTGGTTCGCACCAGACTCAAGGAACACGGGATTCATGATAGTTGGGCGACGATCCGAGACAGGTTGAACAGGATTCGTCGGATTACGACCAAGATGGTTAAGAACCAATATCGGTACCTGATCACGGAGGTGGATCAGGATCTGCCTCCGAGTATGGTACAGTTCTTTGCGGTACTGGGATACGTGTATGATCCGGATGCGACCCGCACCGTGACCGAGCATGTGGAGGAAGCGAGTGCACCGGTGAGCCAGAAGCCTCCAGACTCATGACGTATGGTCCCTTCACAACGGTTGAGATAGCGTACTCCAGATGGAGCCACCAGAGCTACGTCCGATGGAAACGATCCGAGATAGATCGCAGCGAAACAGGCGGCAAAACACCAGGTAATCAGGGATTCAAACCACCCTAAACCAACTTCAACCGATCCGGTAAATCTCACCATCCATTGCTCCTGAAAAAAACGGTCCAAATATGGCCACGGGAGAATTCCGTAGGTTAGTAGCACTACGAAATGGCGAAGTTAGGTTGTGTGTTCTTTTCGTGATGCATGCGCATGGGGTAACCCGTGCGTGATCTCCTGTCAAACTCGGGGAAGCCTTGACTGGTAATCCCGAGCCAAGCCCTGAACAAGGGAAGGTGTAGAGACTTGACTGCAGGCCCCTAGCGGTTAGGCCGAGGGTGAAGAGAAAGTCCAGACCACAAACGGACATGTTTCCGGCAGCGAAAGCTGTAGTTGGTATGCATAACCCGAAGGTCGCGGGTTCGAATCCCGCCCCCGCAACTAATAGACCGGCATCCCGCTTATCCTCCCGGGGTGTCGGTCTTTTTTTGTATCTACGTGTTGCGTAATGGCCGCGCGGTACACCGTAGCGAGCGGCAGCCGGAACATGATAGCTGGCAATCGAGATCGCTGCGAGGAGGGGCGAATATCAGTTGTTTGACGGGGGCAAACTCCCAGTACGCGACCCGGCCCGCAGAATTGTAGCGGAACGTACCAACCCATTCGTTTGATCGGGTTCTGATCCGTGCTAACGCGCTGCGCCGATTCAGGTTACTGTGACGCTGCACAGGAAAGGTAACGTGGACAAATGCGGCAAGGGATGTCCTAGTCTGGGGCGGATGCTTGACATCAAACACCTTGCCCCTAGCTGGACTAGCATTCAGTCGCAGGCATGCTACGAACCCTGTCTGCTAAGGATTATCGTTCTCCATCCAGCGCGTACAACGAAATACCCATCGCACGAGAAACACCGATCATTCGATGATCGAAGGTGGCGAGCACCACGGAGTAGCCATTCTCGATTAGGTGCAAACACGAGGCCAACTGCAGTGCATCAAGGGTCCGCGGCGAAAGTGTTCCGGGAAATGCAGCCGGTGCCCTGCCGAGAACGGACGGGACCAATTCTAGCAATCTTAGAGGAGTTGCCCGTTAAAATGAAACCAAGATTACGTATCACTTGGACTTCCGCTTTACGGGTTTTGCCCGAAAACAATCCTGGCTACTTCCTTGGGCGTCCTGCCCTGATAGAATGGATTGGCAGCTGATGTATCGGACCGCTTCTCAAAAAGACCTAACCGCTCTTGCTCTTTAGGTGTATCCGTACGGTGAAGTACATGGTAAAGCGGGCTTAGCATTGGTCTGCGTAGTCCGCTTGTAGAGCTTAGTGCAAGGTGATTATACGCCGGGTTTGGTGTGCCGACTTGGGAATTTCGGAGTGGTGTGCAGCTTATCGTCTTGGCGCCTGAATGCAGGCAGCAATCAGCGTCTTTGGGGACAAAAAACATGGGTTTTGGGGAGAAGAACCGGAACATTGTGGCGGACGCACATGTACACGAACTATGCGGCCCAAGGTATCTTTCTCCCCCTCTTCTCCTGCCGGTGAAGCCCTTTTTCAGAGGCTAAGAAACCAAGAGGCTGAGAACAAGGATCTGCGAAAGCAGGTCCGTCGCTTGGAGAAAAAAGCCGATCGTCTATCCAAGAACATCGCGGATATGGCTGCGAAGATTAGCCATCTGGAAGACAGGTTGGAACAAGCGCATCGCCTACTCTCTGGCAAAAAGAGTGAGCGTTACACGCCGGCGGACAATGCGCAGCAAGGCCAGTTGTCTGGAGAGGAACCAGAAGCTGTTGAGCCCGAGGAGGAGGAGGAGGAGTATGTCCCGGTAAAGCGCAAGCGGCGTGGGAAGAACAAGCCGGTGCGTGGGCCGATTCCGGACCATCTGCCCAGAGAGGTGATCCGCCTTGAGCCGGAGGGCAGCACCGCGGGTATGAAGTACATCGGCGAGGAAGTAACGGAGTACCTGGAATATGTGCCGGGCTTCACGAGGGTAGTACGGATTGTGCGGCCGAAGTACGTTGTCTGCAAGGAGCCTCGCAAGGGCTGCCCTGTACCCATAAATCATCCATTACGGTTCGATTGTTCGTCAGGTATGGTCAACTCTCGCTGGCATGGCTGTCGGAATATCTCGGGTATTTCGGCCTAACAGGTATGGTGTGTGACTTGAGGTGAATAATGCCATCCTCTCGTGCGGATACGCGATCTCTTCCTGCGCCGCTTCCCTTGGCGCTGCATTGCCTACATCCACGAACCCTCGGCTGCAGTCTCCTGGCGATACTTCTGCCTCCAGTAATTCAACGGTCCGTACGAGATGCCCTGCTCTGCGCAAGACGCCGCTGCGGACCGGGTCCTTTCGTTATACTGCTCTACCAGCGGAAACATCTCTTCCGCCGTACGTCTGGGCTGTACCAGGCGGACGGTCCGGGGTCTGGGTTCTCACGTCTACGGGTAAGCTCTACAGAACCCGTCACCTAATCAAGATGCAAGTTCACCGCACGCTCACGCAGGTGTAGCCACTGGGACATAGGCCCACATCAGGCAGGTTGATATGCCATTTATATGAACCCAGATGAATTCCCGTGCGAACATGCACTCAATTGTTCGTCTCTTACTTCGTATCCCAATTCGTATCCCAATGTCATTAGGTGTAACCTCTCTAGGCCACGCCACATGATCTGGTAACCCACCGGTCCATCACGAGTGCGGTTCTGATAACCGCCGAGCACCGCTACGATCAGGATAGCAGCTCCCAAAGTACTGGGCTTCGGCAGCTTTACCCGTGCTGCATATCCATCCAAGAATCGCAGCTCCATCTCCGTGAAAAAGACATCCGCGTCCAGCTCCGGCACCTCCCGACCCAATTGCACCAAGGTCATGACGCGCCAGGATATCACACAATACATCGTTATTGCTCGCTGCAGACGCAACGAGGTACGCAGACCCAAACGCTCTACCTTGCACCCACTCTTGAGCACGCGGAAGAAGTCTTCCACCCGCCACCGCTTGAGATACATGGCCAACACCCGCCGTGCATCCGCTACGCTCCCTACCTCCAGGCTGGTCAATAGCATCCACTCCACCGGCAGCGCATCCCCCGGAGGCTCCACCTCCAACACATGCACCCCGTACATCACCACCGGCTCCTGCTCGTTCTTCGGATCCGGCAACAAGAACCTCCCGTAGCGTACCTCCGCATTGACCATCCGGTAACTGCGACCCTTCCGTGCCTGCTTGCGCGCCTGCTTCTTGCGCGCCGTCACCCGCTGTATCTCTATCTCCACATTCCCCGGAGCCTTACCACTGCGCATTACCGCAAACAGCTTGCGATCATGCTTCGCTCGTATCAATACCTCCGCCTTACCCTGTCTGCGCTGCTCGGCAAACATAGCAAAGCTGTCCGCCTCCCGGTCCGCAACACAGATCACCTGCGTCTCGCCGGACAGCTCCTCCTCCGCCTCGCATATATCCTTGAACCCGTCTATCCACTGCTGCGTCCGTGGAGCATGCGGACCCTCCTCCGGATCCTTGAAGCTGCCACGCAACACCCCCAACGTCAATCCATCCTCCGTCACCACCAGCGTCGCATGCAACGGCAACCCCAGCGTCTTCGCCGTCGTCTGATTACTCCCTATTACCTCCAAATCCGTACACGCCGGCCGCGTACTGTACCGCAACTTCGTCGTGTCCTGGATGCATAACACGGTCTCCTGACTACGCATGCGCTCTATCGTACGCCCACGATGCGGCGCCAATATGTTCTCCGGCGTTACCGTTTTGTCCTTCTTGCTCTCCAATAACCGGTAATGCCCCTTCACCGCCGCGCGGTCCGCATCCGTATGCGCGGTAATGCTGTGGCCTATCACATCGGCCAACATGGACGTACTCTTTACCAGTCGCACAGACAACCGCCTGTCTCCCAATGGCGCTCCGCCAAACTCCGTTTCGGCCCACTGCGCACTGTCAATCCCCTCGTGCGGATCCCTCACCGGACGCAACTCCTCCTCCGGTTCCCCCAAGGTCCCGCGCCATTCTTTGTCCAACTCGTATACATACAGCCCCTTGGGATCCTCTTCCTTTGTCTCCTTGTGCCGCTTTCCGCCTGCGGTATGGCCGATCAATACAAAATTGTTCACCTCAAAACACGCTCCTTCCCCTTGGGGATCCACATACGTTTCGACAACCCAGGGACGGTAACAGTACCGTGCCTGAAAATCATCCGCCAACCGTCTCAATACGTTACCCAGTACATGGCTGGCCAAATCCTGACACTGCCCCCGTATCAGAAAACGACTCAAACACACCACACGGTGCAAATGCGCCTTGCGCTGCTCATCACTCCACGCCATCCAGTGCTCTCTGGGCGCCAGGCACAACGCCGCCGCCGAAAATCCCACCGCTCCCAGGTAACCATGGGCACTGCCTATCAGATAGCGTACCTGCGCTCCCACAAATGTGGTCGTACGCCTCGGATGCTCAAAGTGCAGCAACGTGTTCCACACCATACGCTGCTCGTCCGTCTCAACCAACTCAATCGTCAACCCCCGGACACCGTGTACCGTGTCCGGTAACGCTATCGGATCCGGTACCCGCTCCTCGCGCCTACGCGGTTCCGCCTTAGCCGCATTACAATTCTCGGGCTTGGGCAACACAATCCTCCCCCGGGCCTCCAACTTCGATAAAGCCTGCGCACAGTTGCTCACCTGCGGTTCGCCCCGTGCATCAACAAACCCGAACTCTTCACAGACAGCGCGCGCTATCTGCGTGCGAAACCGCCAACGATCGTCGGCAAGAACCCTGTCCAAACGCTCTCCATTGCAGGGAGCGGTGAGCGTTCGTAAGACCTGACTTCGCTGAAGCATGCCACAACATAAAAAACAAGTAGCAAAATGTCAAATACATGAAGTGGTAGGATGGCAGTGGAAGCGGCGCAGGAAGAGATCGCGTATCCGCACGAGAGGACGGCATTATTCACCTCAAGTCACACACCATACCTGTCAGGTCGAAATACCCGAGATATTCCGACAGCCATGCCAGCGAGAGTTGACCAGAACTGACGAACAATCGAACCGTGATGGATGATTTATGGGGGAAGGGCAGCGCAAGGGGGTGGTCATAGCGCCGTTGCCGAAGCGTGTCATACCGAAGGGGAAGGCGGGTCCGGGGTTGTTGGCATATTTGGCGGTAGCCAAATATGTCGATCATATGCCGCTATACCGGCTGCGGAAGAAGTTTCAGCGCCATGGCGTGAAGCTATCGGCTGCTACAATGGGGGATTGGATTGCGAAGGTAGCGACGTATCTGGGTCCGTTAGGAGATGCGTTGCGTAAGGAGGTGCTTCGTAGCGGGTATCTGCAGGTGGATGAGACAACGTTCCCGGTGCAAAAGCCGAAGAAGGAAGGGGAGGAGAAGAAAGGGAAGAAAAACGAAGGAAAGACGCATCGCGGCTATCTTTGGGTATACCTGGCACCGCGGGCGAAGGTGGTGATGATGGATTACAGCCCGAGCCGTGCGCGCGCTGGACCGTGGGAATTCTTGCGCGGATATAGAGGGGCGATGCAAACCGACGGGTATGTGGTGTACGATGCGTTTGGTACGCGGGGCGGGATAACGCTGTTTGGATGTATGGCGCATGCGCGTCGCAAGTTTTATGACTGCAGGAAAAAGGAGCCCAAGAAGGTGCGCCATGTAATGGAGGAAATCCGGCAGTTGTATGCGATAGAGCGTGGGTTGCGTAAGGAGGGAGCTGGTCCGGCTCGGCGTGTGGAGGTACGACAGGAGGAGGCACGGCCGGTACTGGAGAAGTTGAAGCCATGGCTTGAGGAGAGTCGTGAGCACCGGCCGAGTGCGGGATGGGATGAAGCCGTGGGGTACATGCTCAACAGGTGGGAGAAGCTGGTTTGTTACCTGGAAGACGGCAAGGTTGAGATTGATAACAATCTGGTCGAGAACCAGATGCGAGCGATTGCGCTTGGTCGAAAAAACCATCTGTTTGCGGGATCGCATGCGGCAGCGCAGCGGTCCGCAGTACTGTACTCTCTTTTTGCCACATGCAAGTTGCAATCGACAAACCCGATTGAATGGCTTACCGACGTACTACGCCGTCTTCCGACACATCCTGCCGACCGCATGGCTGAACTCTTGCCCCATCATTGGAAAGCTAGTCGGGACTTGCAGCAAGCTACCGTCAAGAAAGCGGCATAGGAGCCCCTAAACAGGCGCGCCCGGGTCATCCGACTAGATCCGTGTACGGGTCTGCGAATACGCTGTTAGGTACTTAACTCCTGCACACCCAACCGACGCTAGCCTATAAACCTTCGAACCGCGCCCTAACTTACTCTAATTGAGAGAGTAAATACCCTCGGTTATAATGTACTTCACCGGACGGATACCTTTAGGTCATACGAACTTTGCAGATTCCATGCTGCTTATCTCGGAGTTTGCAATATTTTAGGAATTTCCTCCGGGAGTTTCTAGGCCCGTATACTTCAGTAATTTATCTCGAAGTTCGATAGCGAGGACTTGGAGAACATCTTCAGCCTTTATCCCTCGTTTGTAGGCAGTGTCCCGGATTGCTTGACGCTCTTCGTCGTTATACTGATCAGTATTTTCTACGTACTTGAAACAGAAATCTTGGATTTCATAAGCATCCTTGCCTTCAACCTCCTCATTGAGAGCACCTGCTACCCTCTCAACCCATGCTCGCGCTGTAATCTCTTCTGATACAGTTTTTCCATGCTCGGTAAGTTGAAGTGGATTTTTGGAAAAGACCAGAGGAATGCCAAAGCGAGTAAATACAATCTGACGTAGTTCGGCAAGCTCTTTCCCAATTCTTTCTAAATCTCCCCCAATTCTTTCTAAAAGAGTATCAACTCGTCCCTTCCACTTCCAATCTTCTTCACTTTGGGATCGGCTATTAATGCGCCACATACGGTAAGTGGCAAGAGCCGAAACACCTACAAATACAGCTGATGAAACCGATGCAATGATAACTATAATATCCATTGATTCATCTCCTTTGTTCGCGGTTGTTAGCTGTTCACCGCTCAATTCAAGTGTACCACAAAAAATATGGAGGTTTCCGTAAAAGTGAAACGTTGATTGATCTATTTCGCCCTTTTTTCTGTTACAATTTCCAACAGTCTGCTGGATATCAGAAACTCATCCCATTACGAGACCGGTGGCTGTCGGTCCTCAGAAAAAATATGAGCCAATGCCACAGACGAATCAACGTAAATCACCGATCACGCCGGCTCTCGTCAAGATCTGCCATAATCTCATCCAGTGTTGCAATTGGCGGTGGTTTCGGGGGCGGCCCCGATCCAGACAATGTTGGGGGCGTCAATACGCCGGACCGTACAGCTTCAGCCAAGAATGCATCGGCTAGCACTGGACTCCGGGTTTCCCTTAGTGGCCCTAGCTCTGCCACAACCCGGTCCCGATCCGTTACTAGAATCGTCTCGCCAGATGCGGCCAGCCTGACGTACTCGCTTAGCTGACTATTCAAAGCTATTATTCCCACGGATCTCATGCGGGTATTGTAGCAACTAGTGTTTGCCAGAAAAAGGTAGGAGGGCTGAAAAACGGCGAAACAAGGCCGTTTGATACTAGTTCTATCCATCTGTAAGCGTTACGGTTACAGATGGATATGAGCCATACCGTATTTGCACATTGCAGATTATTCAGCCAGCGTGTCTCTAACGAATGTTTGGCCAAATCCTTCTGTTTCGGGCGTTTTCATCGATATAAGGCCCCTTGTGGCCGATTATTCATACGATTAATACCATGCGGATTGTAGAGGATACACAGTTTAAGCTCGGGCAGGTCCCCATTGAAGAGATGACCTTCCACCCCAAAGACCGGGACGATATACCGGCAGTGCTAAAAGGTCTGCAGCACCTGTATTGCGACCCAACGGCTCGGCAGAAGATCTTTGAGATCCTGGAGACGCAGTTGCTTCCGAATATTGATTTGCAGCGTGGTCGTCCGGGGATGGCACTTTGGCGCGTCTTTGTCTTGGGGGTATTGAAGCAGGCCCTCAACTGCGACTTTGATCGTTTGAGGAGCCTGGCCGCCAATCATTTGGAGGTGCGCCAGATGCTGGGGCATACGAATTTCTGGGACGAGCCTGTCTATCAGCTGCAGACCGTTATTGATAACGTGAGCCTGCTAACAGCGGACATCCTGAAGCAGATCAACGATGCGGTGGTGGCTTGCGGTCACCGATTGGTAGAACAGGAGCCAGAGGAGCCGCTTCTTGGCCGGGTTGATTCGGCGGTGGCCAAAGCGAATGTGGAGTGGCCTACGGATGTTCGTTTGTTGTGGGAATCGATGCGGTGCCTGATTCGGGAGTTGCATTGCGCATGTGAGGCGCACAGCCTTGCGGGCTGGCGCAAGGCTGTGTACTGGAGTCGTACCTTGAAGAAGGCCTTCAACCGGGTGCGTACGCACCGTCAGTGGCGTGATGAGTCGAAGGTGAGAAAGTATGTGAAGATGTGTCGTGTTCTGATTGAGCGTGCGGAGAGCAGTGTCAGCGTGTTGAAGGAGAAAGACGCGGATCTTGAGGAGGTGTTGCGGTACTTGGCAGATGCACAAAGGCAGATAGATCAAGTAGATAGGCGTCTATTGAAGGGGGAGGTGATTCCGCATGATGAGAAGGTATTTTCGATACATGAGCCGCATACTCGTTGGATCACCAAGGGGAAGGCGGGGGTGATTGCGGAGTTGGGTCTGCCGGTATGCGTGCTGGAGGATCAGCATCAGTTGATATTGTGGCATCAGATACTGCACGAAGGGGTGGATTCGGATATGATTGTGGGGTTTATGAAGGAAGCGAAGGATCGGTATCCGGCGATCACATCGTGCAGCATGGATAAGGGGTACTCATCGGTAAAGAACCGTAAGGCGCTGGAGCCGGTGTTGGACACGGTGATCATGCCGAAGAGGGGTAAGTTGAGCAAAGCGGACAAGGAGAGGGAATCCGATCCGAAGTTTGTGGAGGGTCGTCGTCAGCATCCGGCAGTGGAGTCGGCGATCAACAATTTGAATCATCGGGGCCTGGGTTTGATACGGACCCGTGGCAAGGAAGGCTTTGTTCGAACGGTGGCGCTGGTAGTGGTAGCGGCAAATGTGCACCGTATCGGACAGATAGTGAAGCGGAGCGAGGAGCGACGAAGGCGGTGCGAGCAGGCCCGCAAGCGCGCGGCGTAGGTACTCGCGCGAGCGTCTTCAGCACAGAATCAAGGTAGCCTGCAAGGGCGAGAGGCCAACGTATGTTCATGCCTCGCTGATGGACGACAAAAACACGTCTGATCAACGTCAAAACCCTAGGATTGCCGGCGTGAGCGGACAAAGTCGGCACCGTTACCGTCGAAAAATCCTTGCTGACTTGTCATTCCGATCCCCAATTCGAATTCCAGCCCCCCACTCAGCCAAGAGTCGCTCGCAAGACCATACTTTTCTGGCAAACACCAACTAGTAGCTACATTTGCAACTCCTCGGCATTTCGCAGTTAACGCATTGGATACTAATGAGTATTATTGCCCATTGCGGGCACGGTTGTAAGATGCCTTTGGAGAGCCATGGTCACCGGCACCTATGCAACTGAGTCAGCGCTTCGGCGAGTAAGTGTGTTGCGGTTGATCGTGGATCGGTTTCCGTGCAATCTGAACGATCAACTAGGTACTGGGTGCGATGCGTCACCCTATCCGGGCGGATCTTTCGTTCCCTCCAGCACCGCCGTGAGGTAACGATGGTGGGCAAAAATCTTGCCTCGCTGGCGTCCGGTGACCTCACGTACGATTCCGTACTCCTCAAATGCACGAAGCGCTGCTGCCACAGTCGGACTCGTCAAGCCGGTAGATTCCGAGAGGTACCCTATGCCACATACAGGACGCGTCAATAAGGATTGATAAACCCGAAGCGCCGATCCAGCACGCCCCCGTAAACCGCGAATGCGCAATCTATCCTCCTCGATCACATTGCGAATAAACTTGGCCGAGTTAACGGCCTCGTCTGCTACCTCACGAACGCCCTCCAAGAAAAACGCCAGCCATGATTCCCAGTCACCGGTATGCCGCATAAGATTGAGAAGCCGGTAATAAATGCTCCGATTACGCTTGAAAAATAGACTGAGATATAAGACCGGCTCCCTCAGCATCCCTTCATTGCATAACATGAGAGTGATTAGCAGTCGGCCCACTCGTCCATTCCCGTCGAGAAAGGGGTGAATGGTTTCGAATTGGACATGTGCGAGCCCCGCCTTCACAAGCGCAGGGATCTCATCCCCCTCCGCATGGATAAACCGCTCCAGATCAGCCATGCAATCCTGTACCAGATCTGGGGGTGGCGGAATAAATTGGGCGTTTCCAGGGCGCGATCCACCTATCCAGTTTTGGGATCTCCGAAACTCGCCTGGTGCCATTGTACTCCCCCGATCGCTTGCCATTAACTTGGCATGCATCTCCCGAATGAGGCGATTTGAGACAGGAAAGCCTCCACGCAGCCGCTCGATTCCGTGGTACATCGCTGCCACTGCATTCGATACTTCCAGGACATCGCTGCTGTCAGATTCGGGCTTCCCACCCGCTTCATAGATCAGCAGGTCAGAAATCGAAGACTGAGTACCCTCAATTTGTGACGATAGGACCGCCTCTTTGCGCACGTAACTGTAAACAAATAAACTTGGATCAGGAAGTAGTTCATTTACTGTATCAAGTCGCCCAACTGCAAGCGCAGCGCGTTCCAATGGCCGTTGGAGGCTCCCCGTGAAGTCTATGTCCGGTACGGGAGGAAGAGCATTGGGCACAAAAGCGCGGACGGACTCCCCGCCCCCTACCGTCGCTACATAGGTGCCTGGAATATCACGCCGCACTGGATTCTACCTCCATGAAGTTTTGATTTGGTGCCGCTCACCGATTAGAGTGTAGTTTGCCTCGGTGGAAGGAAAAAATCAAGGCCTATATTTTCCTTACCTACGAGCTAAGAAAATATACTTTCCTTAACTTCGACAATGTGCGTCTTAAAGAAATATTATTGGCTTTATTTTCGTTAATGGAACAGACCACGAGTATCCCTTCATTGGAGCCACGCGGGAAAGGTTGCGCTCGGATCGCATCAGATCCGCTGCTCACCATAAGAAAAATGCTCCATCCTTATCCCGCATAGCGCCACAGTAGTACTCGGCTAAAGTACTCTGCAGAACCGGTCGACGGTCCATTCCCGGCGCTGGAACCTCCCTCCCACCGGACATCTCAAGTTTGTCAGGTTCATAAGCCACGAATTCTCCCATTACCGCAAACCATCCATCGAAGTCAGGTATTACCGTATCAAGTCGCCCAACTGCATGCTTACCGCGTTCCAGTGGCTGTGAGAGTTCCCTCGTGAAGTCTTTATCCGGCGCGGGAGGAAGAGCATTGGGCACAAAAGCACGGACGATCTCTCCGCCCCCAACCGTCTCTACTAAGTTACCTTGGAGTATCGTGCTACACTGGATTTTGCCTCAACGATGTTTTGGCTTGACACTTCTCACCGATCAGAGTCTACCGTACCTCGACGGGAGAAAAAATTCAAGGCCTTTGCTTTCCTTACCTGCGAGCCAAGGAAAATATATTTTCTTAACCCTGACAATTTACGCTCTAAAGAAAAAATGCCGCCGTTGGTTTTCTTTACGGAAACGTAGACAATGAGTATCCCTTCATTAGAGCAACGTGGGAAACGTTGCGCTCGAATCGCATCAAATCCATCGCTCACCCAGAGAGAAAACTCCACCCCCGGCCTGCACCGCCCACAATAGTAGCCGACCACAGCACGCAGCAATGCCCACTGGTGATCAACTCAGGCGCTGGTCCATCTCTTCCGTCTGCTGACCACCAAAGATTTGGCAGTCTCAGGTGCGGTGAATCCAGACACTACCTGTAAGCAGGACGGAATTACAGTCCCATCTACGTACCATTATCCGACTCTTTATTGGTGCTACCCACTCTTCCCATACCCCAAATCCGCCCAATAATCATTACTCAACTGCGGACCGTGGACACGCTAGGAATCAATCTTCACTTCGGTTGGCCATCGGCATAGCCATATGTCTATTCCTCGGCCTCCAACAGGCGGCGTGCCATTCCTTGTTGGCTGAAAATCCGGTCGGTGCCGGCTGGAGCGGCTATAATGTACAGATTCTGCGCTCATCCTGAAACCCCTGATTGTAGTTCTGATCAAAGAATTATGAACTTTCGCAGCGGTTATCAAGCCCGCAAGTATCTGCCGCGTGATTTACGGTGTCGTTGCCGTGTTGCAGGCAGATTCAGGCGCGTTTCTCCTTACTGAACAGCCTATATGAGCCTTTTTTGCACGCGCTGACACCGCGGTAGCGGCTTCAAGCACACCATCTGCAGGTATGCTAACCTTCCACGCGGGGGTAACGACCTAAACGCGCCAATCCTATCATCCAATACCGCACGCATCGTACCACGATCGAACTCCTGTTCCGGCAGTAGGCAGTCTTATTGGCAGGACTGATCACGGTACGCGTGATTTACGGCCTCGTTGGCGCGTTTTCGGCGGTTTTGGGGTATCCGTACGGTGAAGTACATGGTAAAGCGGGCTTAGCATTGGTCTGCGTAGTCCGCTTGTAGAGCTTAGTGCAAGGTGATTATACGCCGGGTTTGGTGTGCCGACTTGGGAATTTCGGAGTGGTGTGCAGCTTATCGTCTTGGCGCCTGAATGCAGGCAGCAATCAGCGTCTTTGGGGACAAAAAACATGGGTTTTGGGGAGAAGAACCGGAACATTGTGGCGGACGCACATGTACACGAACTATGCGGCCCAAGGTATCTTTCTCCCCCTCTTCTCCTGCCGGTGAAGCCCTTTTTCAGAGGCTAAGAAACCAAGAGGCTGAGAACAAGGATCTGCGAAAGCAGGTCCGTCGCTTGGAGAAAAAAGCCGATCGTCTATCCAAGAACATCGCGGATATGGCTGCGAAGATTAGCCATCTGGAAGACAGGTTGGAACAAGCGCATCGCCTACTCTCTGGCAAAAAGAGTGAGCGTTACACGCCGGCGGACAATGCGCAGCAAGGCCAGTTGTCTGGAGAGGAACCAGAAGCTGTTGAGCCCGAGGAGGAGGAGGAGGAGTATGTCCCGGTAAAGCGCAAGCGGCGTGGGAAGAACAAGCCGGTGCGTGGGCCGATTCCGGACCATCTGCCCAGAGAGGTGATCCGCCTTGAGCCGGAGGGCAGCACCGCGGGTATGAAGTACATCGGCGAGGAAGTAACGGAGTACCTGGAATATGTGCCGGGCTTCACGAGGGTAGTACGGATTGTGCGGCCGAAGTACGTTGTCTGCAAGGAGCCTCGCAAGGGGGTGGTCATAGCGCCGTTGCCGAAGCGTGTCATACCGAAGGGGAAGGCGGGTCCGGGGTTGTTGGCGTATTTGGCGGTAGCCAAATATGTGGATCATATGCCGCTATACCGGCTGCGGAAGAAGTTTCAGCGCCATGGCGTGAAGCTATCGGCTGCTACAATGGGGGATTGGATTGCGAAGGTAGCGACGTATCTGGGTCCGTTAGGAGATGCGTTGCGTAAGGAGGTGCTTCGTAGCGGGTATCTGCAGGTGGATGAGACAACGTTCCCGGTGCAAAAGCCGAAGAAGGAAGGGAAGGAGAAGAAAGGGAAGAAAAGCGAAGGAAAGACGCATCGCGGCTATCTTTGGGTATACTTGGCACCGCGGGCGAAGGTGGTGATGATGGATTACAGCCCGAGCCGTGCGCGCGCTGGACCGTGGGAATTCTTGCGCGGATATAGAGGGGCGATGCAAACCGACGGGTATGTGGTGTACGATGCGTTTGGTACGCGGGGCGGGATAACGCTGTTTGGATGTATGGCGCATGCGCGTCGCAAGTTTTATGAATGCAGGAAAAAGGAGCCCAAGAAGGTGCGCCGTGTAATGGAGGAAATCCGGCAGTTGTATGCGATAGAGCGTGGGTTGCGTAAGGAGGGAGCTGGTCCGGCTCGGCGTGTGGAGGTACGACAGGAGGAGGCACGGCCGGTACTGGAGAAGTTGAAGCCATGGCTTGAGGAGAGTCGTGAGCACCGGCCGAGTGCGGGATGGGATGAAGCCGTGGGGTACATGCTCAACAGGTGGGAGAAGCTGGTTTGTTACCTGGAAGACGGCAAGGTTGAGATTGATAACAATCTGGTCGAGAACCAGATGCGAGCGATTGCGCTTGGTCGAAAAAACCATCTGTTTGCGGGATCGCATGGGGCAGCGCAGCGGTCCGCAGTACTGTACTCTCTTTTTGCCACATGCAAGTTGCAATCGACAAACCCGATTGAATGGCTTACCGACGTACTACGCCGTCTTCCGACACATCCTGCCGACCGCATGGCTGAACTCTTGCCCCATCATTGGAAAGCTAGTCGGCACTTGCAGCAAGCTACCGTCAAGAAAGCGGCATAGGAGCCCCTAAACAGGCGCGCCCGGGTCATCCGAATAGATCCGTGTACGGGTCTGCGAATACGCTGTCAGGTACTTGACTCCTGCACACCCAACCGACGCTAGCCTATAAACCTTCGAACCGCGCTCTAACTTACTCTAATTGAGAGAGTAAATACCCTCGGTTATAATGTACTTCACCGGACGGATACGTTTTGGGTGCTATTCAGTCCGGTGAACGCCTGGGAACAGCCCTTTTGGGCGCTCCGATACGGCTTTGGCTGGGGCATGCGTGTCCTCCGCTCATGGCGAGTGACGCGTTACATCGTCTACAGAGGCCTTACACCGCGCCTCTATAGCGCTATTACCCCCTAATTGGCGGCCGAACCTGTCACATAGCACGATCCAGCACCCATTATCGCACGCACCGTGGCATTGCACGACCGTATCCATCTTTCAGCATATACTATCGCTGCGGTGCTGTACGCGTTTCTACAGTAGAGCTGCTTACAGCTTCGGTGGTTTGTCCAGGATAATATTGTCCTGCTTAACGACTCCACCTCACTAATTGACCTGCACGCATGATTTACGGCCTCGTTGGCGTGTTGCAGGCAGATTCAGGCACGTTTTTCCTTACTGAACAGCCTATATGAGCCCTTTTGCACGCATGCACACCGTGGTAGCGGCTTCAAACGTGCCATCTGCAGGCATAGTGGACAGCCACGCGTGTATGTAGCAACGTAAACCCGTCAATCCTACCAGCCACGCTACGATGCACCCTCCAATTCCGCACGCATCGTACCACGACCGAACTCCTGTTCCTGCAAGCACTTATGGATCGTACGCGCTGCAATAATGCTGATGATAATTACGACACCTTCCTGGTACAGGGTAGTCTTTTCACATTCGCCTTGGCTCCCTTGATGACTACCCCTCCACGCACAGCCGTAGGCTCCTTATTGGCCGGATAGATCACCGTACGCGTGATTTACCGCCTCGTTGGCGTGTTTTCGGCACATTTGGACCCCATTTAGCCCGCTTACCGTCTGATGAGAGCCCTTCTGGGCCCTCCGATACGGCTTTGGCGGGGACATGCGTGCCCTCCAGATACATCTCCGCCTGCTCCGCTTATCGCGGAGTGACACGTTACATCGTCTACGGAGGCCTTACATTACGCCTCTATAGCGCTGTTACCCCCCTAAGTGGCAGCCGAACCCGTCACACAGCACGATCCTGCCCCCATTATCGCACGCATCGTGGTACGGTACACGCTTCTACGGTAGAACTGCTTGTAGTTCCGGCAGGTGGTCTGCACAGGGTAGGATCTTCATGCTCCATGTCTCCGACTCCCTATTGGCCATGGCTGCCCATCGTTGACGTTGACTCGAATTCATCCAACGCGCGACATTCCGGCATCGTTGAGTAATCAAACTGTTCAGGTTCTCCATGATGTTATTGGTCTGCAAACTGCGTCCCAGTTCCTCCGCCACCCCCAGTCTATGGAGCGTCAAAGTCTCTTCCAACCCCTCAGACAAGCTGTTCGCTGCCTTGGGATGGGACTCCTTCAACCCCTTTTTTATGCTCAGAAGCGCATCCTTTGCCTTGTCGTAATTCGGCTCGTCGTACGCCTGCTGCAACTCCCTCCGAACCCGCACCTTTTCGTCCTCTTTCTCAATGTGACTCACCACATTCTCCCGCTTGTGCCAGGTACACCGCTGCACCTGTGCCTTATCACCAAATACCGCTTTCACCGCCTTCCGGAGCCCTTTGGAACCATCTAAGATGGCCAAAAGCCCCTTATCCTAACTTCGCCATTTCGTAGTGCTACTAACCTACGGAATTCTCCCGTGGCCATATTTGGACCGTTTTTTTCAGGAGCAATGGATGGTGAGATTTACCGGATCGGTTGAAGTTGGTTTAGGGTGGTTTGAATCCCTGATTACCTGGTGTTTTGCCGCCTGTTTCGCTGCGATCTATCTCGGATCGTTTCCATCGGACGTAGCTCTGGTGGCTCCATCTGGAGTACGCTATCTTAACCGTTGTGAAGGGACCATGCGTCATGAGTCTGGAGGCTTCTGGCTCACCGGTGCACTCGCTTCCTCCACATGCTCGGTCACGGTGCGGGTCGCATCCGGATCATACACGTATCCCAGTACCGCAAAGAACTGTACCATACACGGAGGCAGATCCTGATCCACCTCCGTGATCAGGTACCGATATTGGTTCTTAACCATCTTGGTCGTAATCCGACGAATCCTGTTCAACCTGTCTCGGATCGTCGCCCAACTATCATGAATCCCGTGTTCCTTGAGTCTGGTGCGAACCAGATGGGCAGCATGATAAGCCAGTACCGTGATGAACAGATGCCCTTCAATGCGGTCATCTCTGCTGTGGTAGATGGGCCGTAGACCGAGGTCCGATTTCATGACTCTGAATGTGCGCTCAATCTCTGTAAGTCGCCAGTAGGTTCGTGCAACCGTTTCCACCGACCATCCGGTATGACTGGTCCGAAGCACATACCCTCCGCTGGCCTGGGTGCGACGTGCATGCGAAGCACGCCGGGTCACCGTAACGGATGCTGCATGCTTGGTGCCCTCCTTTTTGTTGACCTCTACCTCATACAGGTGTGAGACCTTCTTGTACTTTTCCTTCAGACGACCAACCTTTATCGTGACCTTTTCATAGTTCTTCAAGTACCCGGGTTTCGAGAGTCCCTCATGTAGTGTAGTGAGCGCCTTCACAAACTTCTTGCATTGGGTTTCAAGGATCTGATCCTCCTTAGCCTGCTTAGCCTCACTGTGCACAAACACGCGCAGTTCCGCATTATCTTCAACGTCTTTTTCGTCTTCAACATCTTCAACATCTTTTTCCTTTTTGGTGATCTTCCAGGCTTTGATCTTGACTCCCCCGGCGGTCGTAAACTGTTGATCCGGCTTGTTTTCGGGGACTGGAGGGGCTTTGGAACGCTCCACGGTGATCCAGTTCAGTCCCTGTTCTTTCAGGTACTGCAGATTCTGCTCCGTCGCAACACCGGAGTCCATAATCACTGTGGGCGTAGCGCCGTTTAGTTTCTCAATCGCCTCTTTGAGCGTTGCCGGTTCCCCTGCATTGCCCGGCAGGATCTGCACATTGCGGGGGAACCCCGAACCATCCAGGGTGAGCGCCAGCGTAACCAACGGACAATCACTGCGCTTTTCCTTGCTGCGCCCATGCGACAACAACTTCCCTTTCTTCTTGCCGTGGTAATAGGTATTGGTTAAATCATAAAAGACGATCGTTTCTTCAAACTGCAATACCGCTTTGGTAATGCCAAAGAGTTTCTCCAGGATCTGATCCATATGCTTATGGATCAGATCAGTGCAACGATAGAGGGTGTTGAGACTCGGGGGTTCCAAATCCAGAAGCTGCAGAACACTGGAGGTTTTACACAGCCATTTATGCGTTTCTCGTTCACTGCCCGGGTGGAGCATACGTCCGACGATCAGCGCACAGCAGAGCTTGACGTGTTTCTCGCAGAAGTTGAGCGAACGTAGCAGTACAGCCAGTCCGAGCTGTTCCAATGTCTGAAGGATCAGTCGTTCTCCGCCGACGGTCCGGGAATCGGGATGGGTTGTTTTCTCTGGATCAATGAGGTGTTGCTGATGGGATGTGCGATGGATGTCGTCGACCGCATTGAGAAAGGCTTCATCATTCTGGAAAGGGAGGATAGCTTTCCCTTTGAGTCGGGCAGTAACGCAATGGGTCAGTTCCCCCCACAGACTGCGGGGGATGTTGAAGTTCGGGCCGAGATTAAGGAGGGTACGGTGTTTGGAGGTACCGTTTTTGCGATAGGATTCGATGAGGGCAAAGCTCTGCCCTTCTCCCATAAATCATCCATCACGGTTCGATTGTTCGTCAGTTCTGGTCAACTCTCGCTGGCATGGCTGTCGGAATATCTCGGGTATTTCGGCCTAACAGGTATGGTGTGTGACTTGAGGTGAATAATGCCGTCCTCTCGTGCGGATACGCGATCTCTTCCTGCGCCGCTTCCACTGCCATTCTACCACTTCAGGTACTTGACTTTGCGCTACTTGTTTGTTATGTTGCGGCATGTTTCAACGAAGTCAGGTCCTACGAACGCTCACCGCTCCCTGTAATGGAGAGCGTTTGGACAGGGTTCTTGCCGACGATCGTTGGCGGTTTCGCACGCAGATAGCGCGCGCTGTCTGTGAAGAGTTCGGGTTTGTTGATGCACGGGGCGAACCGCAGGTGAGCAACTGTGCGCAGGCTTTATCGAAGTTGGAGGCCCGGGGGAGGATTGTGTTGCCCAAGCCCGAGAATTGTAATGCGGCTAAGGCGGAACCGCGTAGGCGCGAGGAGCGGGTACCGGATCCGATAGCGTTACCGGACACGGTACACGGTGTCCGGGGGTTGACGATTGAGTTGGTTGAGACGGACGAGCAGCGTGTGGTGTGGAACACGTTGCTGCACTTTGAGCATCCGAGGCGTACGACCACATTTGTGGGAGCGCAGGTACGCTATCTGATAGGCAGTGCCCATGGTTACCTGGGAGCGGTGGGATTTTCGGCGGCGGCGTTGTGCCTGGCGCCCAGGGAGTGCTGGATGGCGTGGAGTGATGAGCAGCGCAAGGCGCATTTGCACCGTGTGGTGTGTTTGAGTCGTTTTCTGATACGGGGGCAGTGTCAGGATTTGGCCAGCCATGTACTGGGTAAGGTGTTGAGACGGTTGGCGAATGATTTTCAGGCACGGTACCGTTACCGTCCCTGGGTTGTCGAAACGTATGTGGATCCCCAAGGGGGAGGAGCGTGTTTTGAGGTGAACAATTTTGTATTGATCGGCCATACCGCAGGCGGAAAGCGGCACAAGGAGGCAAAGGAAGAGGATCCCAAGGGGCTGTATGTATACGAGTTGGACAAAGAATGGCGCGGGACCTTGGGGGTACCGGAGGAGGAGTTGCGTCCGGTGAGGGATCCGCACGAGGGGATTGACAGTGCGCAGTGGGCCGAAACGGAGTTTGGCGGAGCGTCATTGGGAGACAGGCGGTTGTCTGTGCGACTGGTAAAGAGCACGTCCATGTTGGCCGATGTGATAGGCCACAGCATTACCGCGCATACGGATGCGGACCGCGCGGCGGTGAAGGGGCATTACCGGTTATTGGAGAGCAAGAAGGACAAAACGGTAACGCCGGAGAACATATTGGCGCCGCATCGTGGGCGTACGATAGAGCGTATGCGTAGTCAGGAGATCGTGTTATGCATCCAGGATACGACGAAGTTGCGGTACAGTACGCGGCCGGCGTGTACGGATTTGGAGGTAATAGGGAGTAATCAGACGACGGCGAAGACGCTGGGCTTGCCGTTGCATGCGACGCTGGCGGTGACGGAGGATGGATTGACGTTGGGGGTGTTGCGTGGCAGCTTCAAGGATCCGGAGGAGGGTCCGCATGCTCCGCGGACGCAGTAGTGGATAGACGGGTTCAAGGATATATGCGAGGCGGCGGAGGAGCTGTCCGGCGAGACGCAGGTGATCTGTGTTGCGGACCGGGAGGCGGACAGCTTTGCTATGTTTGCCGACCAGCGTAGACAGGGTAAGGCGGAGGTATTGATACGAGCGAAGCATGATCGCAAGCTGTTGGATGATCGCAAGCTGTTTGCGGTAATGCGCAGTGGTAAGGCTCCGGGGAATGTAGAGATAGAGATACAGCGGGTGACGGCGCGCAAGAAGCAGGCGCGCAAGCAGGCACGGAAGGGTCGCAGTTACCGGATGGTCAATGCGGAGGTACGCTACGGGAGGTTCTTGTTGCCGGATCCGAAGAACGAGGAGGAGCCGGTGGTGATGTACGGGGTGCATGTGTTGGAGGTGGAGCCTCCGGTGGAGTGGATGCTATTGACCAGCATGGAGGTAGGGAGCGTAGCGGATGCACGGCGGGTGTTGGCCATGTATCTCAAGCGGTGGCGGGTGGAAGACTTCTTCCGCGTGCTCAAGAGCGGGTGCAAAGTGGAGCGTTTGGGTCTGCGTACCTCGTTGCGTCTGCAGCGAGCAATAACGATGTATTGTGTAATATCCTGGCGCGTCATGACCTTGGTGCAATTGGGTCGGGAGGTGCCGGAGCTGGACGCGGATGTCTTTTTCACGGAGATGGAGCTGCGATTCTTGGAAGGATATGCAGCACGGGTAAAGTTGCCAAAGCCCAGTACTTTGGGAGCTGCTATCCTGATCGTAGCGGTGCTCGGCGGCTATCAGAACCGCACTCGTGATGGACCGGTGGGTTACCAGATCATGTGGCGTGGACTAGAGAGGTTACACCTAATGACATTGGGATACGAGGTAAGAGACGAACAATTGAGTGCATGTTCGCACGGGAATTCATCTGGGTTCATATAAATGGCATATCAACCTGCCTGATGTGGGCCTATGCCCCAGTGGCTACACCTGCGTGAGCGTGCGGTGAACTGCATCTTGATTAGGTGACGGGTTCTGTAGAGCTTACCCGTAGACGTGAGAACCCAGACCCCGGACCGCCCGCCTGGTACAGCCCAGACGTACGGCGGAAGAGATGTTTCCGCTGGTAGAGCAGTATAACGAAAGGACCCGGTCCGCAGCGGCGTCTTGCGCAGAGCAGGGCATCTCGTACGGACCGTTGAATTACTGGAGGCAGAAGTATCGCCAGGAGACTGCAGCCGAGGGTTCGTGGATGTAGGCAATGCAGCGCCAAGGGAAGCGGCGCAGGAAGAGATCGCGTATCCGCACGAGAGGATGGCATTATTCACCTCAAGTCACACACCATACCTGTTAGGCCGAAATACCCGAGATATTCCGACAGCCATGCCAGCGAGAGTTGACCATACCTGACGAATAATCGAACCGTAATGGATGATTTATGGGTACACGGCAGGGCAAAGCTGTTGCATTTTTGCCGTCTTTACGTTTGTAGGGTCGGTTTCGGATAAACATGATCGGGGTGTGGAATAGGGACGGGGTAAGGTATCGGGGTGTTGGGGGGAGGTTCCCGCCCACACCTCTATAGCACCACATTGCCTTTTCCAAAAAAGTCGACCAAAAAAGGTCGAAAAACGCCGAATTTAGCCGAAATAGCCCTATTAGGAGGGAAAAACGAGAGAATTGGAGACGGAACTCAGCGTTTTCCCCTGACCGGATGGCGAAGTTAGGTTATCATACCGCAGACCGCGATCAATCAAATCCTGCAGCAGCCCTTGTACCGCCTCGGCGTTCTCTGTCGCCGTCTCCACCATCCCTACTACTATCTTCTCGCCCGTCTCCGTAATCCCTACACAAATCAATACCTGCACCCCCTGAAAGTACTTGCCGTCCAGCAGCAACGCTACAAACGTGTTCTCCGCCAGATTACGCTCCTCCTGCTCCTTCAATACCTGTGCACTGTAACTCTTGTACTTGCGACTGATTGAGGAAGCGCTCAATCCAAAACTGCCAACAAACTCCGTTGCCACCTTCTTGTAGTTCCGCTGGCTAATACCATACACAATTTTCCGGGCGATACGCTCCACCATATTCGGATTCGGCTTGTGCAACAATTTGTAGGTCTCCAGAGGACGCGCTTTACCCTTCATCCGGTCCTGTACACGCGGCACACTCACCTTTACCCGCTCATCTCCAATCATAATAGAGCCCGGTCTGCTCCCCCACCGCTCGTACTGCCCCTTATGCTGCTTATTGTTGTCGCGCTTTCTGCGCACACCGCAGAGAGACTTTACCTCGGCTTCCATGACCGCAAGAAAAAACGCCAGTTGCATCGTGCCGAGATGCTCTACTAACAGCTTCAGGGAATCGATCCCCGTGTCTAGTATCTTCTGGAGGCCCTCCGGTAGTGTGCCGGGGTTTTCTATCTGCATGACATCTTTGGACATAGGTCAGTTATCGTTTGTCTGATTGATGGAAGGAAACAATGCTGATCGCATAGCTGGATCTTGCGCAGCGCGGGGCAATCTTCGCATGTGTGACTCTATCTCAAGAAGCAACAACGCCAGACAAGCACGGCGCTTGTCTGGCGGCATCCATAAGCGAACATCGCGTAGCCGCCGCACCAGCTTCTTGGAGACATGGGCCACACAACGAGTACTTCGAAGGCTCGGACTCAACTGTTCGTACAGTCCTGTCCGGTGCAGTGTCAGCGTCCTATCCAGACCCCGCAAGAGCCACCGGGCCGCAGACCGGTTACACACCAAAAGGTCCGTATGGATCTGCATCAACGCTGCATGCGCCACCTTCGGATCCGGCACGGCGAAAGCACGCGTGATCGCCCCCCGAATGCGCCGCCCGTCCTGCTCGGACAGATAACTCACTACACGCGTGCGCTTGTGCATCTGGCAGTGTTGCTGCTGCATACCGGTACCCAAGCACTCTTGCAGTACGCCGGTCAGCGAGGTCACATCAGGAGTGATGCAGAAGAGCCCCCGATCTGCGCACAAACCGCGCTCCAACAAGCCTTGTAACAAGTGTTGCACGCGCATCGTGCAACGGAGCCTCCACAAAGCCCAGAATGCGCCGATAACCCTCAATGGTAGCGGCCATGCACACGACTATGGGTCGCCCCCACACTTCCACGGCATCAAACCAAAGGATTACGTGCTCTTCTTCACACAACGGGCGCGTATCAAACACCTGCCGCGCCTGCTCGCACGCCGCAGCATCATCATCGTACCCCAATGCCAAGCCTCCCGGAGACTCCAGAGACTCCAGAGCACGGACGATGTTTTCCTCCTCGGAAGGTGCTTCTGCCAACTGCTCCCCAGTGCCGTCTGGAGCCGCATTATCCGACGGAAGCATAACATCCTCTTCCAGACTAGACGTTAACTGCTGTACACACTGGGTGAGGTGCCGCAACAAGTCAAATTGCAGCTGCCGACCGGACGCGCCGGCATGACGCAGCCCCTGAATGAGCTGCGATAAATCATCTGATAAACTCATAAGTGATCATGGATCCGTATGGTGAAAAGGCTTAGGAAACCCAAGCCAACACCGAACCAATAATCACTTTTTCAACCAACATGGAATGGCACGCCGCCGAGCATCGGCATGTGTTGCCATTGGATCCAAGTGTATAGGCGGTCCATGAGCGATGAAGGCTTGCCGGGGTTAATTCGGGCCAGAACCCGTGCTTTGCGTGCGCACCTCCGCCTGGCTCATGCGGACATGTCTCCTGCCTATCCGTATGGTACGCAGCCTGTACAGAAGCATCCGACCGCATTAAAGTGGCACTGTTGCTTCAGTCACAAGCCAACCGGTCCACCGTGACAGCACGAATCAACTGCGCCGTGGTGCAACAAGCACAATCCTTGGTATGCGCACGTATGTGGTCCGCTGACTGTTAGCTCAGGCTGAATCTTCATCAGTGCACGTGAGATGCATTTTGACTTTAACCTGAATACGAGCCCCACTCCAGCATGGGGTTGTCTACGATCCCGATGACCTATCGGCGGCATAGATTCAAAATCATATTTGGCACTCGTGGATCGGTTGCCACAGCTAAGCTCGCTATCAGCCCTGGAGGGCCAACGTACGATACAATAATGAGCCAATGAGTGCGCAGGTGTAATAATGGGTTCTGAAAAAGGAGAGGCTCAAACCAGCGACGGAACAGCTCTGGATGGCGTTTCGTAGCGCGGCACACAACGACATGTAGCGATGAAGATAGGTCAGATAGACTTGGGCCCCCATCCACTACTTCTTGCCCCGATGGAGGATGTATCCGATCCACCCTTCAGACGCCTCTGCAAGCGTTTTGGGGCCGATGCCGTCTACACAGAGTTTATTTCATCGGGTGGGTTAATACATGATGCCAGGGATTCCGTAATGAAGTTAGACTTCACTGATGATGAACGCCCGCTCGGCATTCAGATATTCGGTGGAGATCTGGAACAGGTACGCGAGGCTGCAAGAATCGTGGATGCGGCGGCCCCTGACATTGTGGATATCAACTTCGGGTGTCCCGTTAGGAAAGTAGTCTGTAAAGACGGCGGTGCAGGGATACTGCGCAACATCCCGAAAATGATGGCCATCACGAAGGCGGTAGTGGAGGTAACCAATCGGCCCGTAACCGTGAAAACTCGCCTGGGATGGGACGACGACAGCATTGACATCGTTCGTGTAGCTCGCCAGCTTGAGGCCTGCGGCATTAAGGCGCTGGCGGTGCATGCGCGCACACGGAAGCAAATGTATCAGGGCCAAGCTCGCTGGGATTACCTGCAGCAAATTAAGGAGGACGGGTTGCGTACCATTCCACTTATCGGCAATGGAGATGCCTTGACTCCCGAGGCAATCGCGCACATGTTTGATGTCACCGGTGTGGATGCCGTTATGATTGGGCGTGGGGCTATCGGGAATCCCTGGATATTTCGTGACGCAAAGATATACCTTGCTTCAGGGGCGATTCCGCCACCCCCCTTATGGCAGGAACGCTTGGCAGTGGTTAGTGAGCACCTGCAGATGAAGTGTCAGTGGCTTGGTGAACACAGGGGGGTGCGCGAAATGCGCCGCATGTACGGCGGTTACTTCAAAGGCTTCCGCGGGGCAAGCCAATTACGCATGCGCCTGGCCCGGGCAGCGACGCAATCCGAAGTTCTCGATATCTTGCTAAGCACGCCTGAATCTGAGCCGGCCTACAGCTTGGCTAAGCGGTAGAAGATCACATCCAGAAGCAGGATGCCGGTCACAAGCACCGCAAGAAACGGGATAGCCAGCCACTTGTCAAAGATCACCAACCCTCCTACGATTCCCAAAGCCCCGCCCAGGTACTTGATGTAGTCGAGCTGGTTATCGGTTGATTCCTGAATAAGGGATTCCAACTGACGCTCATCGTAGGAGTGTAGATTCTCCTGGATCATCGTACGTGTGTCCAACATGCGCACAAACCGCAGGACGGCATCGCACGCCCATTGCTCAATGGAGTCCGATTTCTCAGTGAGCTGTCGGGGCACTTTATCCAGAAGCCTGTCAAAATGCTCTACCATCGCATCTACCGAATCGGGTAACGAATGGACAACATCCGCAATCAACTGTTGCAGCCGGTCTCCCTTGACCTTCCGGTACGTCTTTAGCGCGAATTCTTCAAGCTTGGAGCCGGAAAAGTCGTCAAGATTCTGTAATGCCACATCTATCAGCTTCGCTTGTACGGGTTCAGACTCCAGCACCCCCGTGATATACCCTCCCGTAAGGGACTTCAGTTCGGAGCGGAAGTCGGGATCAGCCACCACATTGGTAGTTACCTGTATGGCAAAATCCCGGTAACGGGCTACCACCCCACTACGCTCAATTCGCTCCTTAATTACCTTCTCGCTAATCAGCTGCTCACTCACGGCGTCTGCAAGACGTTCGATAATGCGGTCTCTCTGGGCGGGGATCACTCCCTGTCCGAGCAGCGGCCGACGTATCCTGGGGCGGAACAGCATGGTGATTGCAAGCCAGTTGGTACAGAATCCGATAAAGCCGCTCACGGAGATCGCCAGCAACAACCCTTCAAGAGAGAGCTGACGACCAAGAACACCGACCACGATACCCTGAAAATCCCAAACGAAGGAAACGAGGAAGAGTGCACTCAGGACCAGCGGCAAGCGACTCAGTAGGCGGAGGGTCCTAGACGGTTTCGCTTGTTCGGTTCCATTAGCTTCGGCATGAGAAGGAGGCGGATCCTGCGGTAAATGACGACGGATGTAGGTCCACAACACCGCGCGTAAATCGCGCGCATGCCTCGTGCTATCGCTGTGCTTTTTCTCGTCGGGCATGTTGGCTACGGCAGAAGTTCCAGACGATCAGCACGGGCCTGCATGCCGGTGATTACATTGCTAATATGCTCATTGAGCTCTACATCAAGCTCAACTGCTCCCTGATGAATGTCAGCGCGGCTGACAGCGGCGGCAAATGCTTTATCTTTCAGCTTCTTGCGTACGGATTTTGGTTTCATGCCCAGTAGCCGCGTAGGACGAACATACGCGACCGCGGTGATAAAACCTGCCAGTTCGTCAACGGCAAACAGCGCTTTGGATAGCAAGGATGTACGAGGCACACCGCTATAATCTGCATGGCCCAGGATGGCCGTGACGATATCCTCCCCATACCCATGCTTACGTAAGTATTTTGCTGCGAGGAACGGGTGCTCTTCGGGGTGCTTCTCGTAATCCAAATCGTGCAGCAGCCCCGTTATTCGCCAAGTGGTGACATCGCGATCAAAGAGTTTTGCATAGTGCTCCATGGCCGCCTCCACGGCAAACGCGTGGCGGCGAAGGCTCTCTGTTTCGGTCCATGAAAGAAAGAGCTTGAGTGAGGCCTCGTAATCGGATACGTGTACATTCATGGTTACCACTAAAAAATGTCAACGAGTCGCATTTCTCTTAAGTACTTCCGAGGATTCTCCTGAAAATCGTCCATGAGGGCATTGAAGCTGCTGATGGCCCGCTCAAGTTCGATATACAGAGAGTCATCATGCACAGCCCTAGCAACGGACCCGTCGCCGAATAGAACAGCGCGCATTAGCTCGTCCGCACTGGCAGCGGCATCGGCCACAACGCGGAGCGTAGCGTCCATGCCTACGATGGTACTGCGAAGATCGGTTAGCAGGATTGCCACTGAATCGACCAGGACCGCGTCCACGCGATGGGCGAGCGAATCAGCACTCGTTAGCACGCTCTCCGCTTGAGGCCGCAACGCCGTAATAAGGCTTTCAAGGACTTTGGCTGTCTCACGGTAGGTCTGCAGCGTGGCAAGAAGGTCACCGGAGGGATCTGTTGCCAGGTGGCGGGCCGCGGACATGGTCCGAATCGACTGAGTCACTAGTGAGTCCACGCGGGCGGCCAATGCAGGGATGCCGGAGGCAACGTCATCCAGAATACTTGTTGATGTGTATGGAATGTGCGAATCTTTTGGAAGGCGAGGTGCCGAAGGTGGCCCCAATGCAAGTTCCAGCCGCAAGTCTCCCAGTGATCGAATCCCGGCGATAGCGACCGTCGTCCCCTGTGTAACCAGGGCATCGCGAGTGGCATCAAATCGGATGCGGACACCATCGCCCGCAAGACTCACCTTAGTAACAGCCCCGATTCTGACGCCGCTGACAAACACAGCACTGCCCTTCACCACGCCGGATGCATCATGTAGCACCGTATGGTAGCGCATATTCCCGGAGAGCAGAGGCAGTTCGTTGAAGAACTGGTTTCCGATGTAGAACACTAGCCCTGCCAAAACGACGATGGCTCCGACTTTTAATTCGTTCGCGTGCTTCACAAGTTCAAGGATTCAAGATGAGGCTTGGTGTCCAATGCTGTATTCACTGGCCTTCACAAACGAGCGCAACACGGCATCCGTACTGCTATGCAGCGCATCAACTGTACCTACCCAATGCAGTCGGGATGCATGCAAGAATGCTACACGGTCCGCAATGCTGAGTACCGAATGCATGTCATGGGTTACAACGATGCTCGTGATATCCAACTGGTGAGCGAGGCGGTGGATCAAATCGTTGATGGTATTGGACGTTTCCGGGTCCAGGCCGCTCGTTGGCTCGTCGTAGATTATATACCGCGGCCGCAGTGCGATCGCTCGGGCCAGAGCAACGCGTTTGCGCATCCCCCCTGAAAGTTCGGATGTGTGCTTGCTGCCTACCTCCGTCAACTGCACAACCTCCAGACAGTGCTCCGCTTCCGCGCGAATCTCCGCCCGACTCTTGTCGGTGAATACCCGGAGCGGGAATGCTACGTTCTCAAACGAATTAAGAGAATCAAAAAGTGCGCCGCCCTGAAACAGGACACCAAAATGACGACGCACGCGGCGTAATTCTTTATATGGAATCTCGTTGATGTTGATACCATCAACGAAGATACGTCCAGCATCTGGTTCAAGGAGGCCGATAATATGCTTCATTAGCACACTCTTGCCAGAGCCGCTACGACCGATGATAGCGAGCGTCTCCCCTTCGTGGATATTAAGTGTGACATCCTTTAACACGCTGGCGGCTCCGAAAGATTTGTAAAGATGCTCAATCTGGATCATGCAGACGGCGTGTCGTTGGCGCTATAGTAGCAGGACCGCTAGGACGAGATCTGCCACGAGTATGTACACGCAGCTGGTCACAGCGGCGGATGTGGTACTGCGCCCCACGCCTTCTGCTCCTCCCTTGGTGAAGTAGCCCATATAGCAGGAAATAGATGTGATCAGGAAGCCGAAAACCAGCGACTTTATCAGGCCGAAGTATGGTCCGAACGGCAGGTAATGCTCCCTCGCTCCCTCAACGAATTCTCCGATCGGTACGGCGCCAGCGAGCTCTCCAGCCGCCATACCCCCTACCACACCGACCATCACTGCGGCGATGTACAGTACGGGGAACATGATTATCCCTGCAAGGACACGCGGCACAATCAGATATCCGACCGAATTGAGTCCCATCGCCTCTAACGCGTCTATCTGTTCCGTTACCCGCATCGTTCCAAGCTCGGCTGCAATCCGCGCGCCCACGCGGCCCGCCAAGATGAAGGCTGTCACCACAGCGCCAAGTTCCAGAATAAGTGAAGGAACGACCACGGCTCCGATGATAGAGTCCGGAATGAGCGGAGAAACAAGAAGGTAGGCCGTCTGCACCGTGGTCACGGCGCCGGAAAAGGCGGCCGCTAATGCCACTATCGGAAGGGATTCTATCCCTATCTGAACCATTTGTGTGAAAAGGTTCGATCGGTACGTGCTGAAGTACCGCAGCGAGCCAGATGCCTTCCCTAGGAGCAGAGCAAAACGACCGATGCTGATAAGGGGCTGCGACAGGCGCAGCGCTAAATCGGCCAGCATTCAAGTACGAGCTTCATGAGGGCCCGGGTTAATGAGTCTCCTCCCCGCATGTTTCGGTGACACCACGCTGTCACTTCTGCGTCGTACAATGGTAACCGTCCGCAGAATTCAATGTGATGCCCAAATTTCGACCCCGGTTTGTTTGCCAGGAGTGCGGCTTCGTGACTGCAAAATGGCTGGGAAGGTGCCCTGCCTGCAGTACTTGGGAGTCGTTTCTTGAAGAACTCGGCACCAGGCGCGGAGCGGTCAGGGAGCACACTACCGCTCCAGAGCCCCTGCACACCGTGGAAACGGCCCCCGAGCCACGTCTGGTAACCGGGATTTCTGAGCTCGACAGGTTATTGGGAGGGGGAATCACACGCGGTAGTACCATCCTTGTGGCCGGGGAACCAGGAGCAGGCAAGAGTACGCTCTTGACCGAGCTGGGATCTCGGTTGCATCCTCTATGCGTGCTGTACGTGACGGGCGAGGAATCAGTGCAGCAGGTGCGAATGCGGG
Organism: Rhodothermales bacterium; assembly: GCA_963663495.1. Taxonomy (GTDB): domain Bacteria; phylum Bacteroidota; class Rhodothermia; order Rhodothermales; family Bin80. The sequence continues at coordinate 4,290,859 of OY760427.1, read as the reverse complement.
CGGACCGCCTAGGGGCCGTAACCGAAAATACTTTGCTGTTCGCAGAAACGAATCTGGATGCCATCGTTGAGGCAGCACACGACACAAAGCCTGATGTCGTTGTCGTCGATTCCATTCAAACGGTGTATCGCCCCGATGTTGAGAGTGCGCCGGGAAGCGTTACACAGATCCGGGAATGCACGGCAGCAATACTGCGTCTGACCCGTCAGATTCAGTCGGCAGCATTTCTTGTAGGACATGTAACACGTTCCGGTTCAATAGCGGGCCCGCGTGTGATGGAGCATCTCGTAGATACGGTGCTGTACTTTGAGGGAGACCAGCGTGCCGGTTATCGCATCCTGAGGGCAGTGAAGAATCGCTTCGGATCAACCAACGAGATTGGCGTATTCGAGATGGGGCAACGGGGCCTGACTCCGGTAGAAAACCCGAGCGCGCTTTTTCTGGTCGGACATGGCGGCGGGTGCAGTGGCTCCAGCGTAGCTAGCGTCCTGCAAGGCTCTCGTCCAGTACTGGTAGAAGTCCAAGCCCTGGTGGCATCGTCATCGTACAGCACGCCGCAGCGAACCAGCAGTGGTTTTGACCTGAGACGGCTTCAACTGCTCCTGGCAGTCCTGGAGAAACGCGAAGGACTGAGTTTTGCCGGACAAGACGTGTTCCTGAAGGTTGCCGGCGGGGTGAATCTGTCTGATCCGGCAGCAGACCTCGCCGTAGTTGTGGCACTTGCTTCGTCGCTGCTCGAGACCCCGGCCCACAAACTGGGCGTACCCGTCGGGGAGGTAGGACTTGGAGGAGAGGTGCGGCATGTTAGTCGGCTGGATATCAGGCTCAAAGAGGTTGCGCAGATGGGGTTTAAGCATGCCGTGGTGCCAAATTCCAATTATAAGACTGGCGCGATCCCGGCCGACCTTGAAATCATACGCGCTGATACGACTGGGCCGGTTCTAGACATGCTGGGCTAAGGCCCGTCAAATGCAATAATCCGGAATAGTGCACGTTAACCCAACCAGCGGAGACAGCGCAGCATTGAACCCTTGAAGAAGATCCCGGACGATATCCTCGTACAGCGGTATATAGATACGGGAGACCAGAAGGCATTCCGCACGCTAATGGAACGGCATCAGGATCCTGTGTTCGGTTATGTCCTCGGGATGGTGCAGGACCGTGATCTGGCGCATGACTTGTTTCAGGACACCTTCGTTCGCGTGATTGATGCCCTGCAGCGTCGAAGAGGAGGATATGTGCAGCAGGGACGGTTCCTGCCGTGGGTGATGCGTATTGCCCGTAATGCTACGCTAGATCATATTCGGAGCCGTGGCAGGCGGCAGACTCAGATTGCGGATGACGGCTACTGGGACAATATCCCCTCTGGAACACTCTCGCCCGACCACATTCTGGAGGCAAGGGAGGAGCGTGCGTGGTTGCAGCGGAGCATTGCCCGGTTGCCCGAAGAGCAGCGAGAGGTCCTGACGCTTCGACAGGACTCGGAACTCACGTTTCGTGAAATCGCCGAGTTGACGGATGTTTCAATAAATACTGCCCTGGGCCGCATGCGGTACGCGCTTCTGAACCTGCGGAGGATGGCAGGGAAGCGCCCGCACACAAAAAAAAAGACTCCCCGTAAAGTAGCATCGGTGGCATGACAGATCCGCGTGTAATGAAAAAAAGATACCGGCTGATCCAACACCTGTATGGTGAGACGGAACAGTCAGATCTGCCCCAGAACATGCTGAATGATGAAAAGCTGCGTGCGGAATACCTAGAGCTACGGGAGATAAAGGGGATGTTGGACCGCCTTCAGGAGCATGCGAGCCCTGATCGGGATATTCTTGATCGAATTGTGCAGTCGTTACGCCCGCGTAGGCGACGGGCGGTGATTCGACCCTTGGTTTGGTCAATGTCAATGTCAACAGCGGCGGCTATCATAGGGTTTGTCGTCATTGCAGATAACCTGCGAACAGAAGTGGACGAACCTCCCATGCAGAGCTCGGCTCCCGTAGAAATTTCATGGGACGAGGGCGGTAGCGTGGTTGACATTCACAGCCGTATAGAATTATTGAATGCGCGCAGCCACACCGGTTTGTGGGATGACGAGGACATCTTATCAATGGATTCCGTTGTACTGGGAGTGCAGCCCGGATTAGAAGCAGCGAGCACAAGATAGACGGATGAAACAGGGATATAACAGGCCTGATATTCTGTGCAGACTACTGCTCATCTGCGCCTTGGTACCGGTAATGGTACGCGCACAGACCACGCAGACGGTAACATGGGTGATCAAGGATGGGGAAGTGCGGCGCAACGGGGAAGTCGTACCCGCTTCGGAATGGCCGCAGGGAATGGATATAGAGGGAGTAGTCCTGAGTTTTTCAGTGTCCGACGAGTCTGCCGGTTATTTTCGCGGTGCTGATCGCCGGCTGTATGCCGTGACCCCTCGGTCTTTGGGGCTGGCAATGCAGGCAGATATGGTTGAAGATGTTTGGTTACAGATGTCGGTGACGTCTCCCCGCGGCTCCGTTTCATTGCCCCAAGGAGCCACCGCCGCAACCATGATGGAGGGATTGCAGCAGTCCACGGCGGTTGCCGCTGCGCTGTCTGCCAGTGCAGCTGAAGTACAAGCGCAATACTCCCTCCAAGTGGGACAGTATCTGAAGGATGTCCAGGAAGCAAACCTCGCGTTGTACGCGAACTTGAAGGACGAGTGGAGGCTCGAACTGGAGACTGCTGAGCTGGCCCACGATATCCGGCGGTTGTCGGAGGGAGAGGAGCGCAGAGCAAAGGTCCTGGAACTCCGAAAAGGATTGGAATCAATTTTTGAACTCAAGCAACAGAATCGCCGGCAGGAGGTCGCTTACCTGGAAGCTGAGATTGCTGCCCTCCGCGCGCGCCTCCGCGCGCGCCAGAAACAGAAGGGAGCGCTTGTTGAGGCGCGACTTAGAGAGCTTGTACCAAATTCACAATAGCCACGAACGAGCCATGAAAAGACGACTATACACATTTCCTTTTATTGCGGTCCTGCTCGCGGCGGCATTGCCCGTTGCAGCGCAGGAAGAGGAAGAGGTAGAAGTACAGGTTACTGCCCTTAAAGCAGACACGCTAGTGTTTGTGCATGGCGATGATCATGATCGTGTCGCGGTAATCAAGACCCGAAAGACAGGGGACGATTCGACAACGGTGGTGAATGTGAAATTTGTCGAGACGGGGGAAAGGATGGAATTGGTTCATGATGATGAGAGCTTTTCCTGGATTGAAAAGGACCATAAAGGAGGTAGACCGCAGAACCTTACCGTAGAGAAGGATGGGGATGACATTCGTTTGTCAATTGACCGTCGGAGTCGCCCGTCAGCCATGTTGGCCCATGGCGCTGCTCTGCGCGAGCTACGAAAGATGCATCGATTGCCTCAAGCGTCTCTCCGGGCTGAGTCTACGGAGATCATGGAGCGCGAAGAAGGAGTGACCAGACTTGCCATGGATGCGAGTCGAGCCGAGAGTGGCGACCGCGATGAGCTTGTAGCCGATCTTAGGGAAAAGTTGACGGAGCTCTTTGAGCTTAAACAGGAGTTCCGTCGTTCGCGGATTGATGAGCTTCGGGAAGAGCTCGCGGAGATGGAACAGCAATTTGGAGAGCGTCAGGCGTTGGCTACAGAGATAATTCAGAGGAGGTTGGACGAGCTAATGGGCGTTCATTCGAAATACGACTGGTAGCGGATCCCGGGCGCGCAGGGGGGCGAAGGCCGGGCAGCCACATTATTAATGTCTCAATGATGCCATTGACTACCGATCTGGTCAGAGGAGCAAATGCGGATACCGCTTGGCACCAACGGTGAGGTTATTCGGCTGAGGTGTCGGTCATGATAGTCTGGAATTGGGCATACTGAGTAGTATCTTCGTGCCTGCTCTGCACCTTCCCTCTACATGGATACCCTTCGTCGTAGCCTGAAAGCCGTACCTAACTTTCCGAAACACGGGATCCTGTTTCAGGACATTACACCAATTCTTGCTGATCCGGCACTGCTTGAGGCAGCCGCGAAAGCGCTCGCCGCTCCTTGGAGTGGGGTGGGCGTTACCCACATTGTGGGAGTCGAAGCACGCGGCTTCATCATGGGTGGTATCCTTGCCCGGCTGCTTGGTGCAGGATTCGTGCCGGTCAGGAAGCATGGCAAGCTACCCCGTACCACGCGGGCATTGGAATACGGCCTTGAGTATGGTCATGACAGGCTGGAGGTACACGCGGATGCTGTCGGTTTGGGCGATCGCGTGCTCATCCATGACGATGTGTTAGCAACCGGCGGCACGGCAGCCGCGACGGGAGCCCTTGCGGCTGGTCTGGGTGCTCATGTTGCGGGTTTTTCGTTTCTGCTTGAAATTGCCGCCTTGGACGGACGGTCGCAGTTGCCTCCGCAGGTCACGGCGCACGCAGTACTGACCGTGTAGCCGCCCCCGCTCCCGCCCGGGTACTCTTTGGGAATTATATACGTGAGTGACCAACTGTACACAGTGAGGCACTTGTATCAATTTCACGGGTCATAGGGGTCGGTAACCCGAACGCCCCTCGCCGTGCAGCAGCCCCAATCCCGGAGGCCAGTATGTTTGCAGCCGCATTCAGGTCTGCATGATTCATGTCCACAGGACATACACGTGAATTTGCGCCTTACTCCTTATCTTACGGTTACTCGCTTCTGTGTGCCCACACACAGAACACCGCTGACTGGTATAGGCAGCGGTAACCTTTATCACCTTGCGGCACTTATAGCCCAGCATCTGTTCCAGCTGGCCCCAACCTGTTCGCAGTATCTTACGGTTGAGGCCAGACTTCTGTTTGACGTTTGTACCAAAGCTCTCCATCGTCCCCTTAGCTGAACGTGTTATCGCTTTGATTCTTAGGTCCTCCAGTATCACCGTTGAGGAGCATTTGGCAATACTGCGACTTACCTGGTGGTTCGCATTCTTGAGGATGTTAGCACGCTTGCGCTGTATGCGGGCGATTCTATGCTTCCGTCTGTTACGACGGTTGGAGCCTTTCTTCTGTCTCGCCAGTCTTCGCTGATGCCGCTTCAACTTGGCATCAAGACGCTTGGTATCCGGTTGTCTGATAATGCTTGTATCGTCCTCTGTGGAGACCATAGCGACCTGCCCGCAATTACGGTCAATGCCTACAGCACCGCCGGTATCCTCTATTACAGGTGCCTCCATCTTGTAGCAGATGACAGCATACCATTTGCCGGCATTCTTCTTTACAGTGGCTTTGACGGGTATACCATCAGGGTACGGGTTATCTCCCCGCCTGCGGAGCGCCCTTGCTCGTGGACGGAGAACGGAGACTAACGGGCCGCGAAATACTGCGCCTGCAAGGCTTCCCCGACCGCTACGAGATTGACAGTACGATAACGACTGTCAGACGGCTTACTGGCAACGCCGTACCCATTCCGGTGGTTAAGGCCGTTATGTGCTAGCCTTTCCATGTGTGTGCTTGATGGCCCGCGTCTCATGGGTTCGTCCGGTGCGCTTCGTGACCCGCACAGGGGTCACTTCCGCATTGTCAAGAGCGTCCCGATACAAGCTAAGGAATCGGTCCTGAAATTGATCGACTGTCGTGAAAACTGGATGGCAATGTATGCGGCCTCCTACATGCTCTAAGCAAATGTCCGCCATGAAATCATTTCGGTATTCTGCCCCAATGGATTAGTGCTACTCTTTAGCCTATAACGCCATGCGCATAGACAAATCCCCGAAGCCCGGTAACAAGATTCAGGAAACGAAACGCCCCGGCCGCCCCGTAACAAACGACATTCTCAATATCCAACAACCCATCCCTACCATACCGGAAGAACTGGCGAAAGCCATCATGTCCACACCACCAGAGCACAAAAAAGTAACGCCTGCGAAAACGCGTGGCACTCAGCCATATAACTCCCTAATCTTTCCTCGGGAGAAGGTCCACGAGATCGTCTATTCCTGTGACCGGGCATTAGGGAAAGGTTTGATTATTGCCATGCATGCTGAAGACAGCAGCGCAATGATTCCCGCATTTTTCGGAACGATGGTGCGGCACGCCGCCTGAGCCCTTGTCGGGATATCCGGAGCAGCAATATTGAGGCGGCATGACACATTCAAATCAGCCTAGCAAACCGAAACACCGCAATCACAGTACAACACCATAATCAAGACTATGCCGCGGCCAGATGTGGCGAGGATGATGTTTCTCGCCACAGGGATCGGACCGGGCATAGTACCTAAACCAAAGTGCAATGAACCTAGGCCTTAAGGGAAGAGTAGCTTTTGTAGCCGGGGCAAGCAGTGGCCTCGGTCTCGCGGTAGCAACGGTGCTAGCTCGTGAGGGATGCCGAGTCGCCATATGCTCCAGGAGCGAGGATCGAATTCGCATGGCAGCACGCGCTGTGGCAACCGCCGCAGGCAATGAGGACGCGGTGCTGCCACTCACGGCAGATGTAACGAAGGAGGATGATATTGCAGCGGCTATGGCGACCATCCGTGCAGATATCGGAGTTCTTCACATAATGATTACTAATGCCGGGGGGCCTCCGACCGGGATGATGGACGATTTTGATGCCGCGACCTGGCGTGGCGGCCTGGAACTGAACTTGATGAGCACCATCAACCTGTGTCGACATGCGTTGCCGTTGCTAAAGGATGCTTCCGCAAATGATGGGCACGCACGGATCATCATGATTTCGTCCATCGCCGCCAAGCAGCCTATCGGCTCCCTGTACTTGTCCAATACAGCTAGGGCGGGTGTGCAGGGCTTCGCCAAGACGCTATCGGAAGAGGTAGGGCCGAGTGGTATTACGGTCAATACCGTGCTGCCGGGTTTCACGCGGACGCAGAGACTACAGCACCTGATAGATGACCTCGTGAAGCGTACTGGGAAGACGGACGAGGAAGTCGTTGCAGGCTGGTCAAAGGAGGCTGCCTTGCGGCGTTTAGCGGACCCGGAGGAATTCGCAGCCGTGGTGGCGTTCCTCGCCAGTCAACAAGCGGGATTCATGACTGGTACGGCAATTCCTGTTGACGGAGGGTATTCCAAACATGTCTTCTAGCAAGCACCCCTCCCGCGGCGCTCGTGTACTTGTTGCAATGAGCGGGGGCGTCGACTCCTCCGTGGCGGCTGTCCTACTGGCCCAATTGGGCTACAATGTGATAGGGATCACGATGAAAACGTGGGACTACACCGGCAGCGGGCGCCCAACGGGCAAGGAGGTGGGATGCTGTACGCTGGACTCAATGAACGACGCACGGGCTGTGGCTCTCAAACATGGTTTCACGCACTTTGTAGTTGATATCCGCAAGGAATTCGGGGAATGGGTCATTGAGCGCTTCACAGGTGATTACCTCGCAGGCAGGACCCCAAACCCGTGCGTTCTGTGCAATACGCACATCAAATGGAGTGCCTTGTTGGAGCGGGCCGATGACTTGGGATGTGAGTATATCGCCACGGGGCACTACGCGCGATTACGCATGGATCCTAACTCTGGACGGTTTGTCCTGCGGCGCGGCGCAGATGCCAACAAGGACCAGAGCTACGCACTCTGGGGCCTTCCGCAAGACCACCTGGCACGTACCCTATTCCCGGTGGGTGAATATTCCAAGCCGCAAATACGCCGCATGGCCGAGGATTTCGGGCTCGGACATGTCGCCGCCAAGCCCGACTCATACGAGATTTGCTTTATCCCTGACAACGACTACCGGAGGTTCTTGAAGGACCGCGTAGAAGGCCTTGAGAGCGCCGTGGAAGGAGGGCTTTTCGTGCTGTCGGACGGAACAGTGGTAGGGGAGCATGCGGGATATCCCTTCTTTACTATTGGCCAGCGCCACGGGTTGGGACTAGCGCTCGGGTATCCGGTGTATGTGACCAACATTGATCCGAAGACAAACGTAATTACTGTCGGGCCGAGAGATGAGCTCTACAGGCACACGCTAAGGGCCAGTGGAATAAACCTGGTCAAGTACGAAAGTCTGGCGGAGGAGCGAATTGCCTCTGGTAAGGTGCGCTACAAAGACCTCGGTGCCTCGTGCCTCGTGCGCCAGGATGGAGTGGATGAATTGGTCGTTACGTTTATGGAGAAGCGCCCTGCAATAACACCCGGGCAGTCAGTGGTGGTATACGAGGGAGAAGATGTTCTCGGTGGTGGATGGATCCGCCAGGTGGAGAATATGGTGGTGGCACCCGAACGGTAGGGGCTACAATGCAGCGCGGGTACCCAGTCTCCGTTCGACAGCGACGGATACTACGTGGCGAGCCACGGCCAGGTCCTGGACGGCATTGCCGACGGACTTGAAGACGGTGATTTCCCGGTCCGTGGTGTGCCCGGGCCCTGTACCGTTAATAATCTCACCAATCTCTGCCGGCGTGCCATAGAGACGGATCGTTCCAGACATCCCGGTTTCATCCAGATAATCCTTCAAGGCGATGGCAGCCGCAGTCGATGCCGTACCAAAAAGGTGGTGCCCGCAAGCATGCCCTGCTCCACCATCCGTTCGCGCCTGCCGAGTAGGTACCGACTCTTATGACAAGCCCGGAAGCGCATCGAACTCTGCCAATATCCCGATAACCGGGGCCGCAGTACCATACTCTGCTACGAACGCTGTCGGAATGCCGGCTACATGTTCCTCCGTTTCAAATCCGGCAGAGGCCAGCTCAGACATCAATAGCTCCGCGCTCCTGACTTCCTGATAGCCTACTTCCGCCCAGTCCCACAATTGCTTGGCCACCTCCGCGTACCGAGAATGACTATTGTCAATTGACATGTTGACCGTCTCACGGGCTTGCTGCGCCTGTACGGGCAGCATGCCGAACCACAAAAGGAGGGTAAGGAGGAATGTTGTCTTCATGGCGAGAATGGAAATATTAGGGAGTTATATGGCTGAATGCCACGCGTTTTCGCAGGAGTTACTTATTGTGCTTTGGTGGTGCAGACAGGATGGCTTTCGCCAGTTGTTCATAATCGGTTCCCGCTTTTCACGAAAAACTGCAATTATTTCAAATAACTCAACACGTGGGTACGCATGGAATATAATTTTCATATATTAGGGAGTTATATATCACGGTGCCATGCCCGAAACGGTTAGTGCATACCGCAATATCACATACAGGCTGTTGCCCGGAAGTCGAAGTAACGCCAAGCAACTTGCTGGATTAGCGGGTGCGTGTAGGTTTGTGTGGAATGCCATCCTCGCAGAGCAGAGTGAGGCCTACAAGAAAGCGAAAGAGGCTGGAGAGAAGCCGCCCTCGGTAAGCTTCTTCTCGCTGGGGAAGCGGTTCACGGCACTGCGCCGTACGGTCGAGTGGCTACCTGAATACTCCTTTGGTGTCGTTAGATACACATTGAAATATCAGGCGGATGCATGGAAGGCATTCTTCAAGGAAGGTAAGAGAAGACCGAGATTCCATTCCAGACGTGGTAGTACGCCTTCGTTCACGATCCCGGATAACGTAAGGGTTCGGGATGGCAAGCTGTATATCCCGAAAGTGGGATATATGGCGCTCCGCAGGCGGGGAGGCAACCCGTACCCTGATGGTATACCCATCAAAGCCACTGTAAAGAAGAACGCCGGCAAATGGTATGCTGTCATCTGCTACAAGATTGAGGCACCTGTAATAGAGGATACCGGCAGTGCTGTAGGCATTGACCGTAATTGCGGGCAGGTCGCTATGGTCTCCACAGAGGGCGATACAAGCATTATCAGACAACCGGATACGAAGCGTCTTGATGCCAAGTTGAAGCGGCATCAGCGAAGACTGGCGAGACAGAAGAAAGGCTTCAACCGTCGTAACAGGCGGAAGCATAGAATCGCCCGCATACAGCGCAAGCGTGCTACCATCCTCAAGAATGCGAACCACCAGGTAAGTCGCAGTATTGCCAAATGCTCCTCAACGGTGATACTGGAGGACCTGAAGATCAAAGCGATGACACGTTCAGCTAAGGGGACGATGGAGAGCTTTGGCACAAACGTCAGACAGAAGTCTGGCCTCAACCGTGGAATACTGCGAACAGGTTGGGGCCAGCTGGATCAGATGCTGGGCTATAAGTGCCGCAAGGTGATAAAGGTTACCGCTGCCTATACCAGTCAGCGGTGTTTTGTGTGTGGGCACACAGAAGCGAGTAACCGTAAGACGCAGAGCAAATTCACGTGTATGTCCTGTGGACATGCGGATCATGCAGACCTGAATGCGGCTGCAAACATACTGGCCTCCGGGATTGGGGCTTCTGCACGGCGAGGGGCGTTCGGGTTACCGACCCCTATGACCCGTGAAATTGATACTAGTGCCTCACTGTGTACAGTTGGTCACTCACGTATATAATTCCCAAATATTAGGATTGAGGTTCTTGCAAAACTATGCTCCAAGTCTCAAAATATGCCCGTAGACATTCCTAAGGTCCAGTACGTAATGAAGATAGATATTGGCCAGTATCGGCGAGATCACCGCTCCTTGCGGTGTGCCCACCTTGCTGTCCTCTCAACGCACTCAGGCGGAGTAACTCCGCCATTATTGAGATTTGGAACTGTCTGCAACGAGACCCGCTCAGGCTTGCGTTTGATACAGGATTCTAGCCCTTAGGTCACACGCGCTGCGGGATTGCGTCTGTTGGGTCCGATTTGAGGTTTGCATTCAGTCATGATACGCGGGGCAGGCCCTCGTGTGATTGCAGGTTCGCTAAGGAGCCTCTTCCAAAACCCCTAGGGAAGGGGCGTTATTAGCGATTTTGGAGGCTGATTTATTGACGCAAGAGGCTCTTCTGTATCCGTGACTTAGCGGGAAAATTGCTTGTCATACCCTTGCAATCGCATATACATACTATCCGCGACCAACGGGGATTGCTTTAGCGGGTTTGTGCTACAATCCGTGCTTCAGACGCACACCTCTGCCTAACTCCTGCTTCGCAATTGTATAATCCTTTGGGTTCTATCCCGAATGTTGTGGATAGAACCCAAAGTTCCACCGTAATGCTTGACACATTAGCATACTCCACCGGTTCCTCACACCCACCCCCCACCCCTCACGCTCCCTTGAGCATAAGGTGTGATTATGTTTTATCACAATGCAGGCTAATCTTTTGCTATCGAATGAGGAGCATGCGCCCCGCCAAGATGTGGGATTCATCCTGTGTATCAAGAAGTACCCGATACAAGTATACACCTGACTGTAGACCTTCGACATAGATTGGGATTAGCTGCCGGCCCGGGTTGAGTACATGAGCAGGAGTTGTCATGACCCTTCGACCGGTAACGTCAAGTAATTCAACTCGGGATCGCGCGGGTTGAAAAAGCTCAATCCCAATTGATGTGGTAGATCGGAACGGATTGGGATAATTGCCCAAAAGATTGAATTTTATTTCAGGAATAGACGAATCAGACACTTCTTCAATCGTGACAGTGGTACAGTTTGGACCCATGGCATCGGTAATGCCTGCCAACCATTGCTGAAAAGATTCATCTTGTGGTGCACACACGATTTGGCCTGACCCGCCGAAAAACCAGAATGTTGTTAACTCCTTTAACCCTGTAAGTGTCAATGGAACAGTGCCCATCAATTGATTCTCGTGAAGCGATAAGTGATCCAGAACAGTAAGGTTACCCAGTTCTTCCGGTATCATACCAGTCAGTTTATTTTGCCCCAATCGTAACGTTTCGAGCATCTCCAATTGCCCAAGTTCGAACGGAATTTCGCCGACAAATTCATTCTGTTCCAGATTCAGAGAAGTCAGAAGCGACAGATCCCCTACCTCCATCGGAATATTACCATCCAGGTTATTCCCGCCCACATTAAATAATTCTAGCTGACTCAGACTTCCAACGCAGTCAGGAAGCGGACCTGACAGTTGATTTCTACGTATGTTAACCCTCGCCAGTTGATCAAGGGTACACAATCCTTCAGGGATTGCTCCTGTCAGAGAATTCTCATTTAGATATAATTCCACCAACTCACTCCATGATCCCATTATCTCGGAAATCGAACCTTCTAAGCGATTCTTGCTCAGACTTAGTTCCGTTAAACGTGTAAGGTTGCCGAGCTCAGTCGGAATAGTTCCAGATAAATCATTGCCGTACAGGATAAGTCTGTTCAATTTAGATAGCCTGCCAAATTCTTCTGGAATAGTCCCTGAGAGTAGATTCTGATTTATGCTAAGTTCAGTGAGTTCGCCCAGACGAGAAAGTTCAACGGGAATTTCCCCGCTTAGCTGATTGTCCGATAGAGAGAGCCGGGTTAGATTGGCTAGATTCCCTAGATCTTTAGGAATGGGGCCTTCCAATGCATTATCGTTCAATAATAGTTCCACGAGTTGGGTAGCACGACCAAGAGATGATGGAATTTCCCCGTTCAGGTTGTTTGAACTCAAGACTAATCTAGCCAGAGTCGGCAAGGCGCCAAATCTGACCGGAATGGCCCCTGTTAGATCATTCCGATGAGCAAACAATTCGGTAAGTGACACCAAGTTGCCCAAGGACTCTGGAAGTGATCCATCCAGACTGTTCTGTTGAAGGCTGATTGCAGTCAGCTCTACAAGATTGCCGATTCCATCAGGTATGGATCCAGACAGGTCGTTGTGATTCAAACGCAACTGGACCAATGTCGTGAGATTGCCGATTTCCGGGGGTATCTCACCAGACAGCTGGTTTCGGCCAAGTCTTAGCCCATTCAGATTCACGAGGTCGCCAATCTCCGATGGGATTGAACCGGTGAGTTCGTTGGTATAGAGACTTAATTCTTGTAGCTCACTCATCAATCCAATCTCCGCCGGAATGGATCCAGTGATGTTGTTGTTGGACAATTTGAACACCGTCACAGCCGTCAGATTAGAAATCTCTTTAGGGAGAGGACCAGTTAGATTGTTCTCGTCTAGACTGATCTGCGTTACCCTACCATCAGACGTGGTGATACCAAACCAGTCGTCAAGATAGTCTTCTTCAATCGGGAAACGAACAAATTCCGTCGACCAACCAGAATTGTCGCTCCAGTTATTTCCGTCAAGGGATTTGTATAGTTCCATTAATGCCTCCCAGTCACCGTATAGCAGTTGGTCATCTGTCTGCGCTTTAAGCGGGATACTCACGAGTAAAATCGTGAAAGCAATTATTACAACCTCTTTCATAATAATTCAAAGTGTTTTTAACAAAACAATGACTACAGAGCAATTCAGCAATTCAGAATAACTCTCTGCGTATTCAGATCAATGGCATGGTGCCAGAAGTAGTTGGTCTATTTTTCAAGACCGGCTTAGGAGTGGGCCCAAGATACGGTTTCGGCACACATTTTGTATCCGTACGGTGAAGTACATGGTAAAGCGGGCTTAGCATTGGTCTGCGTAGTCCGCTTGTAGAGCTTAGTGCAAGGTGATTATACGCCGGGTTTGGTGTGCCGACTTGGGAATTTCGGAGTGGTGTGCAGCTTATCGTCTTGGCGCCTGAATGCAGGCAGCAATCAGCGTCTTTGGGGACAAAAAACATGGGTTTTGGGGAGAAGAACCGGAACATTGTGGCGGACGCACATGTACACAAACTATGCGGCCCAAGGTATCTTTCTCCCCCTCTTCTCCTGCCGGTGAAGCCCTTTTTCAGAGGCTAAGAAACCAAGAGGCTGAGAACAAGGATCTGCGAAAGCAGGTCCGTCGCTTGGAGAAAAAAGCCGATCGTCTATCCAAGAACATCGCGGATATGGCTGCGAAGATTAGCCATCTGGAAGACAGGTTGGAACAAGCGCATCGCCTACTCTCTGGCAAAAAGAGTGAGCGTTACACGCCGGCGGACAATGCGCAGCAAGGCCAGATGTCTGGAGAGGAACCAGAAGCTGTTGAGCCCGAGGAGGAGGACGGGTATGTCCCGGTAAAGCGCAAGCGGCGTGGGAAGAACAAGCCGGTGCGTGGGCCGATTCCGGACCATCTGCCCAGAGAGGTGATCCGCCTTGAGCCGGAGGGCAGCACCGCGGGTATGAAGTACATCGGCGAGGAAGTAACGGAGTACCTGGAATATGTGCCGGGCTTCACGAGGGTAGTACGGATTGTGCGGCCGAAGTACGTTGTCTGCAAGGAGCCTCGCAAGGGGGTGGTCATAGCGCCGTTGCCGAAGCGTGTCATACCGAAGGGGAAGGCGGGTCCGGGGTTGTTGGCGTATTTGGCGGTAGCCAAATATGTGGATCATATGCCGCTATACCGGCTGCGGAAGAAGTTTCAGCGCCATGGCGTGAAGTTATCGGCTGCTACAATGGGGGATTGGATTGCGAAGGTAGCGACGTATCTGGGTCCGTTAGGAGATGCGTTGCGTAAGGAGGTGCTTCGTAGCGGGTATCTGCAGGTGGATGAGACAACGTTCCCGGTGCAAAAGCCGAAGAAGGAAGGGAAGGAGAAGAAAGGGAAGAAAAACGAAGGAAAGACGCATCGCGGCTATCTTTGGGTATACCTGGCACCGCGGGCGAAGGTGGTGATGATGGATTACAGCCCGAGCCGTGCGCGCGCTGGACCGTGGGAATTCTTGCGCGGATATAGAGGGGCGATGCAAACCGACGGGTATGTGGTGTACGATGCGTTTGGTACGCGGGGCGGGATAACGCTGTTTGGATGTATGGCGCATGCGCGTCGCAAGTTTTATGACTGCAGGAAAAAGGAGCCCAAGAAGGTGCGCCATGTAATGGAGGAAATCCGGCAGTTGTATGCGATAGAGCGTCGGTTGCGTAAGGAGGGAGCTGGTCCGGCTCGGCGTGTGGAGGTACGACAGGAGGAGGCACGGCCGGTACTGGAGAAGTTGAAGCCATGGCTTGAGGAGAGTCGTGAGCACCGGCCGAGTGCGGGATGGGATGAAGCCGTGGGGTACATGCTCAACAGGTGGGAGAAGCTGGCTTGTTACCTGGAAGACGGCAAGGTTGAGATCGATAACAATCTGGTCGAGAACCAGATGCGAGCGATTGCGCTTGGTCGAAAAAACCATCTGTTTGCGGGATCGCATGCGGCAGCGCAGCGGTCCGCAGTACTGTACGCTCTTTTTGCCACATGCAAGTTGCAATCGACAAACCCGATTGAATGGCTTACCGACGTACTACGCCGTCTTCCGACACATCCTGCCGACCGCATGGCTGAACTCTTGCCCCATCATTGGAAAGCCAGTCGGGACTTGCAGCAAGCTACCGTCAAGAAAGCGGCATAGGAGCCCCTAAACAGGCGCGCCCGGGTCATCCGATAGATCCGTGTACGGGTCTGCGAATACGCTGTTAGGTACTTGACTCCTGCACACCCAACCGACGCTAGCCCATAAACCTTCGAACCGCGCTCTAACTTACTCTAATTGAGAGAGTAAATACCCTCGGTTTTAATGTACTTCACCGGACGGATACCACATTTTAGCCTGCAATATTCATGTCGTACCCTGTTCGGGTCTAAAAGTGGTATCCGTACGGTGAAGTACATGGTAAAGCGGGCTTAGCATTGGTCTGCGTAGTCCGCTTGTAGAGCTTAGTGCAAGGTGATTATACGCCGGGTTTGGTGTGCCGACTTGGGAATTTCGGAGTGGTGTGCAGCTTATCGTCTTGGCGCCTGAATGCAGGCAGCAATCAGCGTCTTTGGGGACAAAAAACATGGGTTTTGGGGAGAAGAACCGGAACATTGTGGCGGACGCACATGTACACGAACTATGCGGCCCAAGGTATCTTTCTCCCCCTCTTCTCCTGCCGGTGAAGCCCTTTTTCAGAGGCTAAGAAACCAAGAGGCTGAGAACAAGGATCTGCGAAAGCAGGTCCGTCGCTTGGAGAAAAAAGCCGATCGTCTATCCAAGAACATCGCGGATATGGCTGCGAAGATTAGCCATCTGGAAGACAGGTTGGAACAAGCGCATCGCCTACTCTCTGGCAAAAAGAGTGAGCGTTACACGCCGGCGGACAATGCGCAGCAAGGCCAGTTGTCTGGAGAGGAACCAGAAGCTGTTGAGCCCGAGGAGGAGGAGGAGTATGTCCCGGTAAAGCGCAAGCGGCGTGGGAAGAACAAGCCGGTGCGTGGGCCGATTCCGGACCATCTGCCCAGAGAGGTGATCCGCCTTGAGCCGGAGGGCAGCACCGCGGGTATGAAGTACATCGGCGAGGAAGTAACGGAGTACCTGGAATATGTGCCGGGCTTCACGAGGGTAGTACGGATTGTGCGGCCGAAGTACGTTGTCTGCAAGGAGCCTCGCAAGGGGGTGGTCATAGCGCCGTTGCCGAAGCGTGTCATACCGAAGGGGAAGGCGGGTCCGGGGTTGTTGGCGTATTTGGCGGTAGCCAAATATGTGGATCATATGCCGCTATACCGGCTGCGGAAGAAGTTTCAGCGCCATGGCGTGAAGCTATCGGCTGCTACAATGGGGGATTGGATTGCGAAGGTAGCGACGTATCTGGGTCCGTTAGGAGATGCGTTGCGTAAGGAGGTGCTTCGTAGCGGGTATCTGCAGGTGGATGAGACAACGTTCCCGGTGCAAAAGCCGAAGAAGGAAGGGAAGGAGAAGAAAGGGAAGAAAAACGAAGGAAAGACGCATCGCGGCTATCTTTGGGTATACCTGGCACCGCGGGCGAAGGTGGTGATGATGGATTACAGCCCGAGCCGTGCGCGCGCTGGACCGTGGGAATTCTTGCGCGGATATAGAGGGGCGATGCAAACCGACGGGTATGTGGTGTACGATGCGTTTGGTACGCGGGGCGGGATAACGCTGTTTGGATGTATGGCGCATGCGCGTCGCAAGTTTTATGACTGCAGAAAAAAGGAGCCCAAGAAGGTGCGCCATGTAATGGAGGAAATCCGGCAGTTGTATGCGATAGAGCGTGGGTTGCGTAAGGAGGGAGCTGGTCCGGCTCGGCGTGTGGAGGTACGACAGGAGGAGGCACGGCCGGTACTGGAGAAGTTGAAGCCATGGCTTGAGGAGAGTCGTGAGCACCGGCCGAGTGCGGGATGGGATGAAGCCGTGGGGTACATGCTCAACAGGTGGGAGAAGCTGGTTTGTTACCTGGAAGACGGCAAGGTTGAGATTGATAACAATCTGGTCGAGAACCAGATGCGAGCGATTGCGCTTGGTCGAAAAAACCATCTGTTTGCGGGATCGCATGCGGCAGCGCAGCGGTCCGCAGTACTGTACGCTCTTTTTGCCACATGCAAGTTGCAATCGACAAACCCGATTGAATGGCTTACCGACGTACTACGCCGTCTTCCGACACATCCTGCCGACCGCATGGCTGAACTCTTGCCCCATCATTGGAAAGCTAGTCGGGACTTGCAGCAAGCTACCGTCAAGAAAGCGGCATAGGAGCCCCTAAACAGGCGCGCCCGGGTCATCCGACTAGATCCGTGTACGGGTCTGCGAATACGCTGTTAGGTACTTAACTCCTGCACACCCAACCGACGCTAGCCTATAAACCTTCGAACCGCGCCCTAACTTACTCTAATTGAGAGAGTAAATACCCTCGGTTATAATGTACTTCACCGGACGGATACTAAAAGTGCTGTTTCGGTACCTGCAGGACCGATTGTGCGTTGTTCATGCGTAGGGACGACCATGAGAGGGGCTGAAAACACCAGTTTAGGCCCTTTTCCCGACACGATAGCGGTCACTACCGAGATTTTGGGAAGACGTCTGTCGGGTAGACACACCTCTGCCTACCTTCTCTTTCCGCTTTCCGCGTTGGGCGCCTGCAGTGTCGAAGCGCAGGCGCAAATATGACTTGGCTAGCTCTTCAAGGGAAGCGTGATCCATGTGAGTTGACAATAACGTCGCCAAAATTGCTCCCATGCAGCATCTGCGCTGGCGGCAATGTGGATAACGATGTTGCGCGCGTGTTGTACGAAGCGGGCCCCCACCTTGAGTACACGCTCGCGATAGGTGCTCAGACTTATCTGGGATTCGTCAGGCTCCCGCATAAGGCAGCGCCCCACATGCATGAGCTGATACGTCAGAAGGTATACCTGTAGCAGGACCTCGTTCTCGGCTCGGATCTCGGCTTCCTGTTCCGACTCATCAGGCACCCGCACTACAGGCCGGCCCTTATAGTGTGTCTTCGGACGAGGAACCGAAGACAGCGCCATGGAGCAAGTCGCATTCAGCTCCCCGAAGTGCTTTTCCGCCTTTCCTCTCTTCCTGTACAGATTCACAAGCTGCTCTGCCGGATAGGCTTCTGCATCCAGATCCAGATCGGTGATCAGATAGAAATGCCGCGGGAAAAGCTCTCCCGGCACCGGATCAACCACGAGCACCACACGACGCTCTACGGACCAGCACTTTGCACGGTAGCGCAGTTCGTGGTAGCATTCGTCCGACGGCTGATCACCCTCCAAATGAGGCGCCGCAAGCCCGTCAATCACATCGTTTCCTTTCAGACGCATCACATAGCCGATACGGTCGTTCTCCAGCTTATCACATAACTCTCCACTGTTGAAGCCTGCGTCCAATCGGACAATGACCTTGTCGGCCACATGTTCACGCAATGCCAGCCCAATGCGTCGAATGAAACCGTAGCAGTCCTTCACCACATTCTGCGTGCCCCCTCGCAATTCCGCCCCCAACATGTCGCCCGACTCACCGCATATGGCGATAAGGGGCAGAAAGATGGTGCGCTTATAATACCCGTTCCACTTGCTGCCCTGCTGCTTGCCATGCGTATCTACCGGTACACCGTCCACATCAAAGACCACCTCGGGGCGGCGCTTCCCGCCACCACGCTGCAGCAGGTGCTCCATGGCGAATGTCTCTGCAAAAAGGCGCAACTTCTTGAAATTCTTTTTCCCGGCCAACATGCGCACGAAGCGAGACATGGTTAGCTGGGATGCCAGGGACCTATCGTCCTATAAAGCCTCCATACCCATTTTGGAAGAAGTGGCCACGCGCATGGCGGGGTCCCTTCGAAGCTTGTCCGCATCTGACTGACGTCCCCATCCCTGCACATGTTGCAGCAGTAACTGCCGCACTAACTCCTCAAGGCTATGCGTAATCCGAGCTTGGGACCGATTGTCCTTAAGCACGGAAGCGAGTCGGCATGCCAAGGTGCTGATCACCATGAGCAGGCGCATAGGAATGACGCCCGCATCCGATGTTAGATTATCGGTCTTGGAGCGTACAACTTTAACGGATTTATTGAACTGGCAAGCGAACAGAAGGTTGGATTTGGGATCTTGCATCGGGTGTGTTACAGGGTGAATGGGTATTGGGGTTTCTGAACGTTTGAGCGTCGCACAGGATCCCATTCAAACCGTGTATAGTCAACATATTACGCCATAATATTAAACGACGATTCCCCGCCACTTAACTCCCTTATGAATAAGGAAGGTTTAGCAGGGCTTTTTGGAGCTTCGGAAGGTGTTTTGTACAGCTAAGCTTGCATAATCGGGGTTCGGTTTCCAGCATAGCCATTGCTACCCATCGGTGACGTTGATCTGAGTGTACCCAACGTCTGATCCGCCGCGTTCGATTAGCCAGCTGGCCGTTGACATTCTCAATGATGTTGGTGGTTAGCAGACTGCATCCGACCGTATCCGCCACACCCAGCCTGTGCAGTGTCAGCGTCTCTTCCATGCCCTCTTCCAGGCTACGTGCGGCCGCTTCCTCCCCTTGTTCCTCCAAGTCATCCCGTAGGGTCTCAAGTCCCGCTTTTGCGTCGTCGTACGTGTCTTCACGATACGCCTCCTGCATCTTCCGACGCACCTTGGGCGCATCCTCCTTTTTCGTGAGCTTGCTCACCACATTCTCCCGCTTGTGCCAGGTACAACGCTGCACCTGCGTGTAGTCGCCGAAGACATCCTTTACCGCCTTGTACAGCCCCTTCGCTCCATCCACAACGCACAGCAGGCCCTGGTCATAGCACAGGCCGCGATTGTTCAAGCCTTCCAACAAACCTGCAATCGCCTCCGCATTCTCCGTGGTCGTCTCCACCATGCCCAAGATCTCCTTCTTTCCGTCTGCCGTAATGCCCATACACAGCACGATCTGGCACTCCTGCAAGTACTTGCCATCTATCAGCACCGTGCAAGCTTGCCAACATGCCACATAGGATTCCGATCGGGCCCGGTCCCAACACCAATACTCGGTCTCCCGGCCTAACGTCTGCGTGGTTCACGACGGCGTTGTACGCAACACAGCATGGTTCAGTGAGAGCGGCGTACAACAGGTCTACTTCACTCGGAACATGATGTAGGCAGCGAGCGGGTACCGCAACATGGCTTGCCATCGCACCATCAACCCCGTACCCAAACCCCTGGCGATCTGGGTCGAGGTTATATAGGCCCCTGCGCACCATTTCGGATTGCGGGTTGATAACCGCTGCCGTCTCGCTTACCACACGATCCCCGCACATGAACCCGCGTACCTCCTCCCCAACATCTTCTACCGCGCCGGAAAACTCGTGACCTAGAATCACGGGGTACCGCACAGGCCAACTATGTGTGCCATGCCACTGGTGGATTTCTGAGCCGCACACGGCCACGGAATGTACCCGGACCAATACCTCCGTTGCCTTTATGCACGGTACAGGACGCTTTTCCAACGCCACCTGCCCATGGGACGTATTTACCACAGCAACCATCATTCAGCAAGGCAACTGCATGGCCTGACCTGGACTATTGCGGAACATGCAAAGAATACGACTTATAATTCTTGCGCTTGATCCACCCTTCGCATGCCGAATTTCCCGGGCTCGGGCCAATGGTCTCGACGTCATTTCCTGCAAGCCACAGTTGGCGCGACCCTGACTGGAGCTGCCTGCTCCAGTCTCGGCCTCGACGAGGAAGAAGAACCAATATTGTTTGACGGGCCACAGATTGAGGAAGAGGATTTCATTACGCTTAACGCAAGGTACTACGATATAGGGCTCGACGCACGAACCGGTTTCCCGTTCAGTGCGGTGCTCGATGGCACTCCATTACGTGAGACGGACCCCGTGTCCATTGCGTATAGGTTACAATACCTAGTGGACATGCCTCATGCCTCAACTGCGGTAGACAAGCTTCTATCCAGCCTGTTGGAAGTTCAAATCAGCGAGCGCCCTCCAAGGAATTATCGGAATATGATTCCTCGGCTTGACCTCGGCGAAACGCCGGCCAAGCCCAATTCTACAAGCTATTCCTTTACAGATAATGCACTCTTATCTTCGCGTGTTGCCATGGCCGCCCAAGCATTCAAGGGCACGGCAACCGGTGACAAGGCACAAGCTTTCCTGGACCGACAAAAACTCGGCTACAACCAGGCCCTGAATGGATCGCAATCTGGATTCTTACCAGAATTTGGCGATTCAACCCTCTTTGGTGTCGACCCCCAAGGTCTGGACTTGTTGTTCGGCGGGTACTATGAGTCTGTGGCGTTCGTGCTGGCTTACTTCATTGGGGACACCCCCATCATACAGGACCCGCAGCGCGGAATCCAATCCTGGTTGGCCATGATTCAAGCGCAATACGCGTACTCCGACCAATTCCAAGCCACGACAGTGAGGGACACCACGCTGAATAGTCCACTGGCTCGCAACGGCAGTGCATTCCAGTTTTTCCATTCCTTGCTTGGTGTTCAAACCGAGTACATGGCTCCGTCTATGCTCGGCGGGCTATACAATGCCCTCTTCTCGTACCTGGATGCAGCCACCTTCGACCGACTGCCGGGCATTTATTCTGCGTCACCTCACGAGGCCGGATTCTTGCTTGACAATGGATTGAATCGATTGTCTGCACGGCAGCGCAGGCACCCTACACAGGAATTGTTTGTTACCATTGACGCACTGGCGGCCGCGATGCGGCTCTTTCCGAAGGATTCAGATGCACGCCAGATATTGCGGGGGTGGATCGGCTTGTACGGGAGTGTAAAGGACGCCGTGGGACAGCATGGTTACTATGGCGCTATCAACAAGGATGGAGCACCCATAAAGGCGTTGTATGCACGACAGAATGGCGCCATGATTCTCATTGATTCCAAGGCGCCGTCATTGCTTGAGGCGTTTCTCACCGAGAATGGGCGGCCCGGTATGTGTGAGCTCATAGGCCAAATCGGGCTGTCGCACGATGGCGATCCAATCCAACCAGTCCCAGCATCGCTACCCTTGCCGCTGCGATTTGAGCGGCTGTTTACACCCAGACGGTAGTCAAGTCGCCGTACAAAGGCACCCAAGAGACACTCAAGTTGGATTGCAGCAGGCAACCAGAGTATCTCAATAGACGCCAGCCCACCTTATATTCAGCGGCACTGTATTGGTCATTATTACAATTTAGATGCGAAACTCAAGTATTCTTGCTTGGGCATGGATCTTTTTGGGTGTTATACCTCTATCCAACATCAGCGTGGTTTTGGCTCAAGAGTCAAGCCACACTCTGCAATCGGACTGGCGTGCGCTTGTAGCACTGTATCAGGCTACAGATGGGGGCAATTGGAATGAAAACACTAATTGGTCTATCCTAGGCACAAGCCCTCCCACAGCAAACGCTTTACGTCAGTGGCATGGGGTTGATGTCCGTAGCGGACGAGTAGTCGCTATCCGCCTCCAAGCCAATAACTTGTCTGGGCATGTTCCAGCCGAGTTAGGAAGCCTCACTGCCCTTGAGATACTAAACCTTAAGGAAAATAATCTCACAGGCCGGATCCCGGAGGAATTGGCCAATCTGGAGAGCTTGGCTTTTCTGAACCTGCGAAGCAACCAACTTGTGGGAGAACTTCCGGCGAGCTTGGGAAATGCAGCCTCGCTGCAGGGACTCTGGTTACACGACAATAACTTGTCTGGCCCGGTTCCTGCAGCATGGGAAAACCTCTCTGATTTAGAGGCACTCTGGTTAAGCCGCAATGCTGGCCTTCGTGGACCGATGATCTCAATGCCATCACTCGCCACATTGGAATTGACAGGCACGGATATTTGCATTCCACCAGAGCCCAAATACACCCAATGGCGTGCCACAGTTGGCGGATTGGGCTCCCAGGAAGACTGCTTGATGGAATTGGAATGGAGTGCTTTGACTGATCTTTACCGAGCCTCCGATGGAAGCCAGTGGATAACCGCCAACGGATGGGCGTCTGCCACGAGGCCCTCTGTAGTTGAAGCGAATGAGTGGTTTGGTCTTACGGTACGAGACGGCCATGTTGTTGGCTTGCATCTCTCAGACAACAACTTGTCGGGGTCATTGCCCGAGGCCGTGGGGGGCCTCAGATTCCTGGAGGAGCTGGACTTGGGGTCCAATGAATTGTCGGGCCCGCTTCCGGCCTCGATGGCCACATTGACAAATTTGGATGTGCTCAATCTTGAAGGCACCGAGGTGTGTATGCCAGACGAGGCATCGGTTACCTCATGGCTTTACCAAGTCAATTCTGCTTCTGACTTGAGCCCTTGCTCCGTCGATCCGCCGGTCGATCAACCACCTGCCGAAGAAAACCCTAGCTCGGATGCTGACAAGAATTGGCTTATTGGAGTCATTGGTGCCTTCGCAGGTATAGCGTGCGTGTTTTCGCTTCTGGCGTTTATTATGGTCCGGCGGAAGCCGGAAGAGCCAAGTGCGCATGCTCCCGAGTCGAGCCTTATTGCCAGTCTGCAAGGTCAGCTATCTGAAATTCGCGAGACGGTAGCGGGGACACAGGATTTGTTGAGTCGTCAATCCGCTCCAAGTGCTCGGGAACAAGAGCCAACCGATAATATCGTCCGCAAGATGCGCAACGCTCTTGACGAACGTGACAAGGAAATACGACGATTCAAGCGCGGTTACGACGTTGAGGTATATCGCAAGTTTCTGACCAAGTTTGCGCGCCTGGATCAGGCATTTGCATACTTCGAGGCACAGGAGCACGTAACTGCGGACAATCTGGCATCGTTGCGACGACTACTTGCGAATGCACTTGAGGACTGCGGCGTTGAGCCATTTGCACCAAAGGTTGGGACTGACTACAGAACCGCTGTCGGCGTGTCCGATCATCCAAAAGTAATAGACACGAAGAACCCCGGTGACGATTTTGTCATCGCCGAAGTATTGGAGATGGGGTACCAGGTCCGCGGCACTAGTCAATCACGTCCGGAGGTACTCATTCCCGCTCGTGTCGCTGTCTATCGCTACAAATAACATCATATAACTCATGGCATCACTTGTTGGTATCGATCTCGGCACCACCTACTCCGTCATCGCCCACTTTGATGACTTTGGTCGCGTTGAAGTGTGTCGCGATGATGGCGGCGATAATCTTATCCCCTCATGCGTGGCTCTCGACAAGGGAGATTGGTCCGTCGGAGTGCCCGCGAAAAGGGCTTGGGTAACAGATCCTAACAACGTTACGGAGAAGGCAGCAGCACGATTTAAGCGTGATATGGGGAGCACCAGTAAAACCTGGACGCTGGATGGGACCGAGTATTCGGCCACCGACCTAAGCCGGAGGCTTCTGGAGCATCTAAAGCGTATCGCTGACAAGCAAATGCTCTCCACCGGTACGACCGTCGTTACGATTCCGGCTAACTTTAGTATGGAGGCTCGCCAAGCAACGCTTGACGCTGCGCGATTGGCCGGCCTGAAGGTGGACTTCATATTGAACGAGCCCACAGCCGCGGCCCTCTATTACGCATATTGTAAGAAACTGCCAGGCGATGGACATTACGCCGTGTACGATCTCGGGGGAGGCACGTTTGACGTCTCCGTGGTCAAGGTAGAGGGGCAGAAGGTTGACGTTGTAGTCAGCAACGGTATCCACCGGTTGGGCGGGATGGACTTTGACAACAAGCTCTTTGAGATCATCAAGGGTAAGCTTGAGGCCGAATTAGGCCAGTCCTTGGAAGACGACAATCTGCTGCACGAAGGCTGCGATTACCTGAGAATAGAAGAGCTCAAGAAGAGCTTATCCACGCGAACCTCGGAAACGTTGTTCTTTCGCGGCAAGATGGTTGAAGTGTCGAGGACCGAGTATGAAGCTGCAATAGATAGTTTCATATCACAGACAGAAATGTGCTGCGAGGCCACTCTGGACGAGGCCGGCTTGAGCCCAAGTCAACTTTCTGGAGTCCTGCTTGCAGGGGGTAGCACCCGAACACCGCTTGTTAGGCAGAGCATCCGCGAGGTCTTCGGTCAAGACCCACTGGTCGTGGTAAATGTGGACGAGGTCGTAGCACAGGGGGCAGCGGTATATGCAGCCTTGCGCAACAAAGAGAGACTAAATAAGGCTCAGGCTGAAGCAACGTCCTCCATCGGCCTGCAAGAGGTGACCAATAAGTATTACGGTACGGACGCCTACATGCGGGATGAGTCTACCGGTAAACCCTATTTGGGGAATTCGATACTCCTTGAGAAAGGGGAACAGATCCCGTGCAAACGGAAGGGTGATTACTACACGGCTCACGACAATCAAACGCTGGTGGCGTGCAAGGTTACCGAATGCGCTTTCCCTGAGAAGGACTTAAGCCTAGTAAAGATGCTTCGTGAAAGAGAAATGACGTTGCCGCCGAACCGCCCTGCGGGGCAAAAAATTCGTGTAACATACCGATATGATGCTAATCAAATCCTCCACTGCACATTCAAGGATGTGGAATCGGACGAGGAGGAATATGTGAGTATCAACATAGCCGGCAAGTCTGAAAATTGAGTTCAGTGCGCTAACCGTAGTGCACCCGAAAGCATGGAATCTTGCATAGCGGTAGTCATCATCGCCGCCTTCGTGTGGTTTGTGGTACACCTGGCCACGAATAAATCCGCGAACAGCAAGCGTAGCACGTACAGACCTCCCAGTTCAACCAGCCGGACGCAGAGCCGCCCCGAGTCCAGGCGCCCCCCGGCTCGCAGTTCCCGTCGCGCAAAGCCTGCGCCTAAACAAAGGAAACCATCCATACGGGGAATCGAGATTGAGCCGCCAGATCGGCTGGGGGATTTGAAGCTCCGTGTCCGTGCTTCGAGAGAGTATACGGACGGAATGGGGCAAGTAGTAGAGTTGCGCGGGAGGATGCCAGAACCCAGCTATGGCATGTTCGGAATAGTCTCGTCCATGTTCGACTGTACCCATAGCCAACTGTACCCCATCTTATCATCCTTCGACAAGTTGCAGGAACCGGAGACTCACGCGTATCATTGTCGGAAGCCTGCTTTTGAATTGGACACAGGAGACAGACTCAAATGGTCGCCTATTGCACCGTTTATTCCCTTAGCACTGATTGGTCCCTACACAGGGTTTCGCTCTCTACGGATCGTGGTGCGCATCATTGACATCGCCCGGCTAGTCTTGCTTGATGAAGCCTTTGAATTCAACCACGGCCGTGTCACTAGTGGTCTGTCCGCAGTAAAATGGACGGGAACCGTAGATGTGAAGCAGGTACATATTGAATCCGGGTATCTGGACCAGGAAACGCGGCGTCGGCGATTTCATGAGTTGGGAATACAGGCTGCCGCAGCGATCGCAATGAGCGATGGCGAGGTTGATCCAGAGGAGACACAGGTTATGCGCGAACAAATCGAGAAGTGGACGCGCAATGTGAATTCAGTCTACAAAGCGATTGGCATGCCAAGCCGGACTGCCGAATACGGGCAAGTAGCAGCAAAGGCAATAGAACAAGCCCAAGCAGGCATACTGCGGACAGCACCCATTCTCGATGCCCTTGCCAAGACTAAGGATAAGGCGCTTGCACATGAGGTTGTACAGCTTTGCTTTGACGTCACCGTAGCAGATGGCGTAGCAGATGCCGGTGAGCTCAGATTGATTGAACGTGTTGCAAAAGCATGTGGCTTGGACATGAAAGAAGTGGAACGCCTTCGCGACAGCAAGATCATCGGGCTGGATCCCCATACACGAGTCGAAGCTACCGTGGAAGAACTTCTTGGAATCGATGCCGGATGGGATAACGCTCGCATCTGCAAGCACCTAGCATCAGAATTCCATAAATGGAACAGCAGGCTCAATACAGTTCCTGAAGGGGCGGCGCGTAAGAACGCCCAGCGAATGCTGGACTTGATTGCCGATGCTCGCAAGAAATATAAATGACATCTTGGGCGTGGTTGGAGAAATAGCGACAGTCTGACTTGGCATGCAGTGAGACTGCGCCGTGGAAGGAGCCATCTTTACACTGCAATTACCAAACGAGGTCCGGGTAAAGAGGAGTGTGCGTCTTGCCAGACTAATAACTCCGAGCGCCCAGTGCTACCTCGCTTCCCCTTACCAGCGAGAATAGGATGGTCCGTGGCATTTACTGTTACGATTAGCAAGCCGTAACATTGAACCCGGCGCTAATATTTCGCAGATCGCCGTTTACTGTAGCCTACTGCTCTGGGTCCGACCCAAAGTCCATCGGTAAGCGTTGCAACGAGGGAGCGACTATAAATCAGTATAACGACAGAGCAAGGCTCGAACGATTTTCATGCACAGCATGCCTTCATGGGAAAGACATAGTAGACAATCCCACTTGGTTAACCCGATTGTATCAAGGCACATGACACAACAAGGCCGAGAAGGTCTGGCACCTGATCGTGACGCTGTGCACGACGCAGCACCATGAAGTTTATTCTGGAATGAGAGCATCGCTAAAAGCGCGGAAATCCTCCCCCTACGGGATTCCAGCGGCTATCCTTTGCTCAATCATGGCGTTGATCCATGGGTCATGCAGTCCTGCCGACAGCACGACACTATTCATTAAAGCAGACAATTCTGGCATCTCATTCGCCAATACGCTTACTCCAACGGAAGATCTCAACACGTACGTGTTCCGCAACTTCTACAACGGCGGTGGAGTGGCTATCGGAGACCTCAATAACGATGGCCACACGGACGTATTCCTGACGGGTAATCAAGTCTCAAGCCGACTCTTCTTGAACCATGGCGATGCCACCTTCTATGATGCCACAACCGCAGCAGGCCTGGCAACAGATGAAGCCTGGACCACGGGAGTCAGTATGGCAGATGTAGACGGAGACGGGTGGCTGGACATATATCTGTGCAAGTCCGGTCCTCCGGGCGGAGAGCGCCGCAGCAACGAATTGCTAATGAACAATCGTGATGGCACATTCACGGACAGAGCAGCGGATTACGGCGTGGCTGTCGCCGGGCTGTCCATCCATGCCTCCTTCTTTGACTACGACCGGGATGGTGACCTGGACTTTTACCTACTGAGCAATCCGGTGCATTCGCTGGACGATCTCCAACGCAGGCCGGGGCTGCGCAACCAACGTGACAGGGACGGTGGCAACAAGCTGTTTCGTAACGAATTAATTCACGCCGATGGACAGATCGAACGTACCGGGTTCACGGATGTGACAGAGGAAGTTGGCCTGTATAGCAGCGCCATCGGTTTTGGCATTGGAGTATCCGTAGCCGATATAGATCGAAATGGATGGCAAGACATCTATGTCTCGAACGATTTTTTTGAGCGAGACTACCTGTACCTCAATTTTGGCAACGGAGAATTCAGCGACGTACTTCCTGAGGTGATGGGCGATATCAGCCTGAGCTCCATGGGAGGCGATATTGCTGACATCAACCACGATGGCTATCCCGATATTTTTGTTTCCGACATGCTGGCGCGGGCACCCGAACGACTCTAGTCGAAGATAGCCTTTCCGCCATGGAAGGAATACTTGGCAACAATTCAAGATGGCTACCATTTTCAGCACACCCGCAATACCCTGCAGCTCAACCGCGGGCCCATTGGACCATCACAACAAATCCACTTCAGTGAAATTGGACGCTTTGCCGGAGTAGATGCCACCGAATGGAGCTGGGAAGGACTATTCGCAGACTTTAATCTGGATGGCAATCAGGACCTGTTCGTCCCAAACGGCATCTACAAAGATCTGCTCGACCAAGACTTCCTGGCTATGGTTGCAAATAGCGACACATTGGCCGCTCTCCTCGGTTCAGGCTCCACGCCAATCCTTGATCTACTCTCGCACTTGCCAACAAATCCGCTGGCAAACCTCATGTTTTCCAGCACGGGACACCTACAGTTTACAGAGGTCTCCGCATCATGGGGGCTCCACTATCCTAGTTATTCCAATGGTGCCGCCTACGGTGATCTGGACAACGACGGAGACCTTGACCTCGTGGTAAACAACGTAAACAGCGAGCCTGGCATCTACGTCAACAGAGCTTCAGACCATTTCCCGGATCGTAAATGGCTACAGGTGGATTTGCGCGGTCAATTTCCTAACACGTATGCCGTCGGGGCCCAGCTCACCGCATGGCTCAACGGACAGCAGTGGTACGTAGAAAACCAGCCTGTACACGGATTCCAATCCACTGTTGACCTCACAATGCACTTGGCATTCGGCGAAGCTGAAACAAGTACATCAATCGATTCCCTCGTAATTCTGTGGCCCGGCGGCAAGAAAGACACAATGACGCGGGTGGCGTTCAATCAGCGCCTACTGTTGTTCGAAGAGTCGGAGGAGTAGTGATCCAGAGTACAAGCAAAGGTATGCCCGTCCGGTTTGTCTTGGCCATCGCTATGCTTGGTACCACATGGGCCTGTGTACCGGACGATGCATACGAAAAACTCCTGGAGCGGGAGCGGACCTCTGGAATCCGCCACGACTCGCTATTCCTCGGGTATTCACTGGGCATGGCCAAGGATTCATTTTACAGTCACAGTTGGGATCTCAATAGGCAAGGACTGGTGATGCAGGGGCCCCAAAACCAGACAGTCCAGTATAGTCTGCCTGATGCATTACCGTACCCGGCAAGAATGAATTTCTACCCGGACTTCCACGAGGACCAGGTATTTCGGATGCGCATCACATTTGCTTACGAGGGGTGGGCACCCTGGACGCAGCGGCTTTCCTCTGACAGCCTCAAGCTTGACGTTGTGAGCCTACTCGAGTCCTGGTTTGGTGCAGGATTCTTCCCGCACGGCAGCGTAAGCCGCGGCTTGGAATCAGAAATCCCGATGGTTAAAGTGAACGGCAATCGCCATATCGAGGTCGCAACCGCCACGGACATGGAGGTAATCGTCGTTATCACAGACATGGTTGCAGCCAAGAACAGGGAGCTTGCCGGTGATTAGCATTTTGCCTCGGTCAGTGGTAACGTGCGTCTTGCTCGTAATAGGGTTAACCGCCTGTGAGACGCGCGACCGCCCTCCACAGCTGTTTCCTCTGGTCTCTGCAGAATCATCAGGAATGTCGTTCCGCAATGAACTGCACTACGCCCACGATTTTTAACGTCTACCGATACCGCAACTTCTATAATGGGGGTGGCACGGCAATTGGAGACATCAGCGGTGACGGCCTACCAGATATTTTCATGGTTGGTAACCAGGTACCAAACCGCCTTTACCTGAACAAGGGGGATTTTGAGTTCGAGGGCATCACGCACCCTGCGGGCGTGGCGGGCAAACGAGCATGGTCCACAGGTGTTACCATGGCCGATATCAACGGAGACGGTTGGCTCGATATCTATGTCTGCAATTCCGGAATCGTCGAGGGAGATGACAAGCGAAATGAACTGTACATAAATCTCGGGGACGGTACGTTTACGGAGCAGGCAGAAGAGTATGGGATCGCTGAAAAGCCTGCGCACAGTTGCTCACCTGCGGTTCGCCCCGTGCATCAAAAAACCCGAACTCTTCACAGACAGCGCGCTATCTGCGTGCGAAACCGCCAACGATCGTCGGCAAGAACCCTGTCCAAACGCTCTCCATTGCAGGGAGCGGTGAGCGTTCGTAAGACCTAACTTCGTTGATACATGCCGCAACACAAGAAACACGTTTCGAAATGTCAATAAAGTGAATCGGTAAAAAGGGCAGTGGAAGCGGCGCAGGAAGAGATCGCGTATCCGCACGAGAGGAAGGCATTATTCACCTCAAGTCACACACCATACCTGTTAGGCCGAAATACCCGAGATATTCCGACAGCCATGCCAGCGAGAGTTGACCAGAACTGACGAACAATCGAACCGTGGTGGATGATTTATGGTGGAAGGGCAGGGCTACCCGACGTGTCATGACCTTGGTGCAATTGGGTCGGGAGGTGCCGGAGCTGGACGCGGATGTCTTCTTCACGGAGATGGAGCTGCGATTCTTGGATGGATATGCAGCACGGGTAAAGTTGCCAAAGCCCAGTACTTTGGGAACTGCTATCCTGATCGTAGCGGTGCTCGGCGGCTATCAGAACCGCACTCGTGATGGACCGGTGGGTTACCAGATCATGTGGCGTGGCCTAGAGAGGTTACACCTAATGGCATTGGGATACGAGGTAAGAGACGAACAATTGAGTGCATGTTCGCACGGGAATGGTTCATATAAATGGCATATCAACCTGCCTGATGTGGGCCTATGCCCCGGTGGCTACACCTGCGTGAGCGTGCGGTGAACTGCATCTTGATTAGGTGACGGGTTCTGGGAAGCATACCCGTAGACGTGAGAACCCAGACCCCGGATCGCACGGTACAGCCCGGACGTACAGTGGAAAAGATGTTTCCGCTGGTAGAGCAGTATAACGAAAGGCCCCGGTCCGCAGCGGCGTTTTGTGCAGAGCACGGCGTCTCGTACGGCGGCGTGCCATTCCTTGTTGGCTGAAAATCCGGTCGGTGCCGGCTGGAGCGGCTATAATGTACAGATTCTGCGCTCATCCTGAAACCCCTGATTGTAGTTCTGATCAAAGAATTATGAACTTTCGCAGCGGTTATCAAGCCCGCAAGTATCTGCCGCGTGATTTACGGTGTCGTTGCCGTGTTGCAGGCAGATTCAGGCGCGTTTCTCCTTACTGAACAGCCTATATGAGCCCTTTTTGCACGCGCTGACACCGCGGTAGCGGATTCAAGCGTACCATCTGCAGGTATGCTAACCTTCCACGCGGGTGTAACGACCTAAACGCGCCAATCCTATCATCCAATACCGCACGCATCGTACCACGATCGAACTCCTGTTCCGGCAGTAGGCAGTCTTATTGGCAGGACTGATCACGGTACGCGTGATTTACGGCCTCGTTGGCGCGTTTTCGGCGGTTTTGGGTGCTATTCAGTCCGGTGAACGTCTGAGAACAGCCCTTTTGGGCGCTCCGATACGGCTTTGGCTGGGGCATGCGTGTCCTCCGCTCATGGCGAGTGACGCGGTACATCGTCTACAGAGGCCTTACACCGCGCCTCTATAGCGCTATTACCCCCTAATTGGCGGCCGAACCTGTCACATAGCACGATCCAGCACCCATTATCGCACGCACCGTGGCATTGCACGACCGTATCCATCTTTCAGCATATACTATCGCTGCGGTGCTGTACGCGTTTCTACAGTAGAGCTGCTTACAGCTTCGGTGGTTTGTCCAGGATAATATTGTCCTGCTTAACGACTCCACCTCACTAATTGACCTGCACGCATGATTTACGGCCTCGTTGGCGTGTTGCAGGCAGATTCAGGCACGTTTTTCCTTACTGAACAGCCTATATGAGCCCTTTTGCACGCATGCACACCGTGGTAGCGGCTTCAAACGTGCCATCTGCAGGCATAGTGGACAGCCACACGTGTATGTAGCAACGTAAACCCGTCAATCCTACCAACCACGCTACGATGCACCCTCCAATTCCGCACGCATCGTACCACGACCGAACTCATGTTCCGGAAAGCACTTAGTGTTTGCCAGAAAAGTATGGTCTTGCGAGCGACTCTTGGCTGAGTGGGGGGCTGGAATTCGAATTGGGGATCGGAATGACAAGTCAGCAAGGATTTTTCGACGGTAACGGTGCCGACTTTGTCCGCTCACGCCGGCAATCCTGGGGTTTTGACGTTGATCAGACGTGTTTTTGTCGTCCATCAGCGAGGCATGAACATACGTTGGCCTCTCGCCCTTGCAGGCTACCTTGATTCTGTGCTGAAGACGCTCGCGCGAGTACCTACGCCGCGCGCTTGCGGGCCTGCTCGCACCGCCTTCGTCGCTCCTCGCTCCGCTTCACTATCTGCCCGATACGGTGCACATTTGCCGCTACCACTACCAGCGCCACCGTTCGAACAAAGCCTTCCTTGCCACGGGTCCGTATCAAACCCAGGCCCCGATGATTCAAATTGTTGATCGCCGACTCCACTGCCGGATGCTGACGACGACCCTCCACAAACTTCGGATCGGATTCCCTCTCCTTGTCCGCTTTGCTCAACTTACCCCTCTTCGGCATGATCACCGTGTCCAACACCGGCTCCAGCGCCTTACGGTTCTTTACCGATGAGTACCCCTTATCCATGCTGCACGATGTGATCGCCGGATACCGATCCTTCGCTTCCTTCATAAACCCCACAATCATATCCGAATCCACCCCTTCGTGCAGTATCTGATGCCACAATATCAACTGATGCTGATCCTCCAGCACGCATACCGGCAGACCCAACTCCGCAATCACCCCCGCCTTCCCCTTGGTGATCCAACGAGTATGCGGCTCATGTATCGAAAATACCTTCTCATCATGCGGAATCACCTCCCCCTTCAATAGACGCCTATCTACTTGATCTATCTGCCTTTGTGCATCTGCCAAGTACCGCAACACCTCCTCAAGATCCGCGTCTTTCTCCTTCAACACGCTGACACTGCTCTCCGCACGCTCAATCAGAACACGACACATCTTCACATACTTTCTCACCTTCGACTCATCACGCCACTGACGGTGCGTACGCACCCGGTTGAAGGCCTTCTTCAAGGTACGACTCCAGTACACAGCCTTGCGCCAGCCCGCAAGGCTGTGCGCCTCACATGCGCAATGCAACTCCCGAATCAGGCACCGCATCGATTCCCACAACAAACGAACATCCGTAGGCCACTCCACATTCGCTTTGGCCACCGCCGAATCAACCCGGCAAAGAAGCGGCTCCTCTGGCTCCTGTTCTACCAATCGGTGACCGCAAGCCACCACCGCATCGTTGATCTGCTTCAGGATGTCCGCTGTTAGCAGGCTCACGTTATCAATAACGGTCTGCAGCTGATAGACAGGCTCGTCCCAGAAATTCGTATGCCCCAGCATCTGGCGCACCTCCAAATGATTGGCGGCCAGGCTCCTCAAACGATCAAAGTCGCAGTTGAGGGCCTGCTTCAATACCCCCAAGACAAAGACGCGCCAAAGTGCCATCCCCGGACGACCACGCTGCAAATCAATATTCGGAAGCAACTGCTTCTCCAGGATCTCAAAGATCTTCTGCCGAGCCGTTGGGTCGCAATACAGGTGCTGCAGACCTTTTAGCACTGCCGGTATATCGTCCCGGTCTTTGGGGTGGAAGGTTATCTCTTCAATGGGGACCTGCCCGAGCTTAAACTGTGTATCCTCTACAATCCGCATGGTATTAATCGTATGAATAATCGGCCCCAAGGGGCCTTATATCGATGAAAACGCCCGAAACAGAAGGATTTGGCCAAACATTCGTTAGAGACACGCTGGCTGAATAATCTGCAATGTGCAAACACGGTATGGCTCATATCCATCTGTAACCGTAACGCTTACAGGTGGATAGAACGAGTATCAAACGGCCTTGTTTCGCCGTTTTTCAGCCCTCCTACCTTTTTCTGGCAAACACCACTTATGGATCGTACGCGCTGCAATAATGCTGATGATAATTACGACACCTTCCTGGTACAGGGTAGTCTTTTCACATTCGCCTTGGCTCCCTTGATGACTACCCCTCCACGCACAGCCGTAGGCTCCTTATTGGCCGGATAGATCACCGTACGCGTGATCTACCGCCTCGTTGGCGTGTTTTCGGCACATTTGAACCCCATTTAGCCCGCTTACCGTCTGATGAGAGCCCTTCTGGGCCCTCCGATACGGCTTTGGCGGGGACATGCGTGCCCTCCAGATACATCTCCGCCTGCTCCGCTTATCGCGAAGTGACACGTTACATCGTCTACGGAGGCCTTACACTACGCCTCTATAGCGCTGTTACCCCCTAAGTGGCAGCCGAACCCGTCACACAGCACGATCCTGCCCCCATTATCGCACGCATCGTGGTACGGTACACGCCTCTACAGTAGAACTGCTTGTAGTTCCGGCAGGTGGTCTGCACACGGTAGGATTTTCATGCTCCATGTCTCCGACTCCCTATTGGCCATGGCTGCCCATCGTTGACGTTGACTCGAATTCATCCAACGCGCGACATTCCGGCATCGTTGAGCAATCAAACTGTTCAGGTTCTCCATGATGTTATTGGTCTGCAAACTGCGTCCCAGTTCCTCCGCCACCCCCAGCCTATGGAGCGTCAAAGTCTCTTCCAACCCCTCAGACAAGCTGTTCGCTGCCTTGGGATGGGACTCCTTCAACCCCTTTTTTATGCTCAGAAGCGCATCCTTTGCCTTGTCGTAATTCGGCTCGTCGTACGCCTGCTGCAACTCCCCCCGAACCCGCACCTTTTCGTCCTCTTTCTCAATGTAACTCACCACATTCTCTCGCTTATGCCAAGTACACCGCTGTACCTGTGCCTTATCACCAAATACCGCTTTCACCGCCTTCTGAAGCCCTTTGGAACCATCTAAGATGACCAAAAGCCCCTTATCATACCGCAGACCGTGATCAATCAAATCCTGCAGCAGCCCTTGTACCGCCTCGGCGTTCTCTGTCGCCGTCTCCACCATCCCTACTACTATCTTCTCGCCCTTATCCGTAATCCCTACACAAATCAATACCTGCACCCCCTGAAAGTACTTGCCGTCCAGCAGCAACGCTACAAACGTGTTCTCCGCCAAGTTACGCTCCTCCTGCTCCTTCAATACCTGTGCACTGTAACTCTTGTACTTGCGACTGATTGAGGAAGCGCTCAATCCAAAACTGCCAACAAACTCCGTTGCCACCTTCTTGTAGTTCCGCTGGCTAATACCATACACAATTTTCCGGGCGATACGCTCCACCATATTCGGATTCGGCTTGTGCAACAATTTGTAGGTCTCCAGAGGACGCGCTTTACCCTTCACCCGGTCCTGTACACGCGGCACACTCACCTTTACCCGCTCATCTCCAATCATGATAGAGCCCGGTCTGCTCCCCCACCGCTCGTACCGCCCCTTGTGCTGCTTATTGTTGTCGCGCTTTCTGCGCACACCGCAGAGAGACTTTACCTCGGCTTCCATGACCGCAAGAAAAAACGCCAGTTGCATCGTGCCAAGATGCTCTACTAACAGCTTCAGGGAATCGATCCCCGTGTCTAGTATCTTCTGGAGACCCTCCGGTAGTGTGCCGGGGTTTTCTATCTGCATGACATCTTTGGACATAGGTCAGTTATCGTTTGTCTGATTGATGGAAGGAAACAATGCTGATCGCATCGCTGGAAGATACGCAGCGCGGGGCAATCTTCGCATGTGTGATTCTATCTCCAGAAGCAACAACGCCAGACAAGCACGGCGTTTGTCTGGCGGCATCCACAAGCGAACATCGCGTAGTCGCCGCACCAGCTTCTTGGAGACATGGGCCACACAACGAGTACTTCGAAGGCTCGGACTCAACTGTTCATACAGTCCTGTCCGGTGCAGTGTCAGCGTCCTATCCAGACCCCGCAAGAGCCACCGGGCCGCAGACCGGTTACACACCAAAAGGTCCGTATGGATCTGCATCAACGCTGCATGCGCCACCTTCGGATCCGGCACGGCGAAAGCATGCGTGATCGCCCCCCGAATGCGCCGCCCGTCCTGCTCGGACAGATAACTCACTACACGCGTGCGCTTGTGCATCTGGCAGTGTTGCTGCTGCATACCGGTACCCAAGCACTCTTGCAGTACGCCGGTCAGCGAGGTCACATCAGGAGTGATGCAGAAAAGCCCCCGATCTGTGCACAAACCGCGCTCCAACAAGCCTTGTAACAAGTGTTGCACGCGCTCCGCATCGTGCAACGGAGCCTCCACAAAGCCCAGAATGCGCCGATAACCCTCAATGGTAGCGGCCATGCACACGACTATGGGTCGCCCCCACACTTCCATGGCATCAAGCCAAAGGATTACGTGCTCTTCTTCACACAACGGGCGCGTATCAAACACCTGCCGCGCCTGCTCGCACGCCGCAGCATCATCATCGTACCCCAATGCCAAGCCTCCCGGAGACTCCGGAGACTCTGGAGCACGGACGCTATTTTCCTCCTCGGAAGGTGCTTCTGCCAACTGCTCCCCAGTGCCGTCTGGAGCCGCATTATCCGACGGAAGCATAACATCCTCTTCCAGACTAGACGTCAACTGCTGCACACACTGGGTGAGGTGCCGCAACAAGTCAAATTGCAGCTGCCGACCGGACGCGCCGGTATGACGCAGCCCCTGAATGAGCTGCGATAAATCATCTGATAAACTCATAAGTGATCATGGATCCGTATGGTGAAAAGGCTTAGGAAACCCAAGCCAACACCGAACCACAAATCACTTTTTCAGCCAACAAGGAATGGCACGCCGCCGTCTCGTACGGACCGTTGAATTACTAGAGGCGGAAGCATCGCCATGGGACTGCAGCCGCGGACAGCCGAGGCTTCGTGGAGATAGGCAGTGCAGCGCTAAGGGAAGCGGCGCAGGAAGAGATCGCGTACCCGCACGAGAGGAGGGCATTATTTACCTCAAGTCACACACCATACCTGCTGGGCCGAAATACCCGAGATATTCCGACAGCCATGCCAGCGAGAGTTGACCAGAACTGATGAACAATCTAACCGCTATGGATGCATTATGGGCAAAGGGCAAGGCAAGGGTTGTTACCGCGATAATTGCGTGCCCGCACATGGTGCTGTAGCCTCCGTTGTGCAGGAAAAGCACGCCGAAGTGTGCTTCGCGAGTTACCGGAGGAGTGAGCAGGCAATCCGTACATGTCATGATGTCCGCGAGGCTTTCCGAGAAGCGAGGTCCGCAAGTGATCGTACTTGGCCGCAGCTTCCCTGCGGCGCCCGAGGATGGGTGGGCGCCGCAAGCTCCGGGAATCCGCTGAGGATGATTCTGAGCGGCTCTCCCGCTGTGTGTGTGTCCACGGTTACAATCGCGGGCCACGACGCGGGAGGCTGCCAATCAAGGCCGGCGGTCAATTATGCCTCTCCACTCCTTAGCGATTGCAGCGCTGGCTCTGATCCATGACCACACTGACAGCATCAGCCTGCGTGCGGGCCACTGGGATTGGACGCATAGGAACCGATAACATTGGACTCGCCAAACAGTGTACCATAAGGCTGTCTT
Organism: Rhodothermales bacterium; assembly: GCA_963663495.1. Classification (GTDB taxonomy): domain Bacteria; phylum Bacteroidota; class Rhodothermia; order Rhodothermales; family Bin80. The sequence goes on along the minus strand of OY760427.1, from coordinate 4,252,835 downwards.
TTGGCACCGGGACTTTCGCAGAAGGTATGAACAGTGAGCCAATGAGCGGACTCGAACCGCTGACCTGCTCATTACGAATGAGCTGCTCTACCAGCTGAGCTACATTGGCGCGGGCACAGGTTCCACGCCAATCACCCTCTATTGATCCGTTAGAGTAGGCCCAGTGCGGGATATCAGTGTCGGTTGCGGGCAACGTTTGCCGCGTGTGGGATGTGCGCTTGAAAATAGGCGACATACCATGGAGGCGTTTCCATCGCCGCACCGCTGCTGAAAAGAACCTTTGATCATGGACAGCGGTGTGATCCTCGCCCAGGAACAGGAACCATCCGTGTTGCAGTGCTTACTGCCGCGCGAGTCTCGTCGGCTGGTAGCCATAGATCATGAGTGACAAATACATTGCATTGCACGCCTTGCTGCGGCAGATCAACGACTTGGAGGCGGCGGCAGCCCTGCTGGAGTGGGATGAGGAAACATACATGCCCGTTGGTGGAGCGGCAGCAAGGGGGCGCCAACTTGGCACTCTCAAGCGTGTTGCCCACGAACTTTTTTGCGGGGACCGCATCGGGCAGCTTCTTGACGACCTGAAGGACGAAGAATACGATTCGCAATCCATCAAGGCCTCCCTGCTGCGTGTCACGCGGCGGGATTATGAGCGTGCACGGCGAGTTTCCGCAGACCTCGTTTCCGAGATTGCGAGTGCCAGTGCAGCAGCACGCGCTGCATGGCGGACGGCGAAGGAGCACAACGACTACGACCATTTTGCTCCCCACCTTCGGCGGATGGTCGAACTGAATGTCTGTAAAGGTGAAGCGCTTGGCAGCGCCGAAAGGCCATACGACGGACTCTTGGAGGAATTTGAGCCTGGCATGGATGCAGATACCGTAACCGCGGTTTTTAATGCTCTGCGGGGAGCGCTGGTACCGCTGGTCACCGCCTTTAGTGCAGATAGCCAGCTCGAAGATGGCTTTCTTGCCGAGAAATATCCGCTGCAAGCGCAATGGGACTTTGGAATACGCGTGCTCGGTGACATCGGATATGACTTACAGCGTGGACGCCAGGATACTTCAGCGCATCCGTTCAGTACATCGTTCTCAACCTCAGATGTGCGCATCACCACGCGTTTACGTGAAGACTATCTTCCCGCAGGACTATTTGGTACAATGCATGAAGCGGGGCACGCGTTGTATGAGCAAGGAGTTGATCCGGCGCTTGAGGGAACGCTGCTGGCGTCCGGCACCTCGCTTGGCATGCACGAATCACAGTCGCGACTCTGGGAGAATCAGGTGGGACGGAGCTCTGCGTTCTGGGATCATTATTATGGGCCGCTCCAACAGGTTTTTCCGCAGCAACTGGGCGGTATCCGCCAGAAAGATTTCTGCCGGGCAATCAACAGAGTAAAGCCTTCGCTGATCAGGGTGGAGGCAGACGAAGTAACCTATAACCTGCACATCATGGTACGCTACGAGCTGGAGCTGCAGCTGGTTGGGGGAGACCTTGATGTGGCGGCCTTGCCCGATGCCTGGAATGACAGGATGGAGCAGTATCTTGGCATCCGGCCCGAAACGAATTCCGATGGTGTGCTGCAGGATATCCATTGGGCCCTCGGGGCATTCGGGTATTTTCCGACATATGCACTGGGAAATCTGATGGCTGCCCAGCTATTCTCAACAGCGGAAAACGCAATCCCGGAATTGGAGGGATACCTTGCTCGCGGCGAGTTCGCGCCACTAAGGGAGTGGCTAACCGAGCATGTGTACACGTATGGCCGTCGTTTGTCAGCGAATGAAGTTCTGCAGCGGGCGACAGGCAGCGCGCTCACGGCCGAGCACTGGTTAGCCTATGTAGAGAGGAAGTTCGGAGACCTTTACGGAATTTGGTAAGTTTAGCGCCCTCGCGAAAACACTATTGAACCCATGGACGAACTGGAAAAAAATGACCATTGAGTTCCACGATGAAACGGGGGAACTGACCGAACGGCTTCGCGACAAAGTAGAGCACCGCCTGCGGCGGCTCGCGCGTGGGCATCGTGATCTGACCGGCGTAAGTGTTGCAGTGAGCCTTGAAAGCGGCGCTACTCGGCACCACGAATACCGCGTCCGATTTGTGGTATACCACAAGCTAGGGAACGTCGCCGCTGCTCGGGAAGCAGCCGATGTGTCAGGTGCTATGCTGGAAGCCCTGGATGCTGTAGAAAGGCAGGTGCGCGTGCAGAGGGAGCGCACGCGCGAAAAAAATCGGGCGCGCAGACGCGATGCAGACAGCTAGCGAACATAGCCAAGATACTGTGGCAAACGGTGCTGCACTCGCGCAGAAGAGCCGTCTCCAGTGCCAGGAGCAGACGGGCGACTCAACAGCGGTGACCCCGGGATCCGGTTGGCACCCGGGGGCTTGGAGAAATTGCAGGCTTTCCCAGCCCATTGATTATCCGGACGACGTTGCACTGCAGTCGGTTCTTGCTGCTATCAAGACCCTGCCTCCGCTGGTCACTTCGTGGGAGGTGGATACCTTGCGCGGGCATTTGGCAGAAGCCGCAGTGGGACGAAGATTCTTGCTGCAGGGCGGAGACTGTGCGGAGGCGTTTAGGGAGTGCAGACCGGCGATCATCCGCAACAGGCTGAAAGTGCTCCTGCAGATGAGCCTTGTCCTCGTATACGGAATGCGAGTGCCTGTCGTCCGTGTGGGGCGCTTTGCGGGCCAGTATGCCAAACCGCGCAGTGCGGCTACCGAGATGAGGAACGGAGTCACCCTACCCAGCTACCGCGGCGACAATGTCAACGGACCGGAGTTCACGCCCGAGGCTCGCATTCCCGATCCCGAGCGCCTTCGGCGGGCCTATGAGTGCTCTGCCATGATGCTTAATTATGCGCGGGCGCTATCAGATGGCGGCTTTGCCGATCTGCACAACCTTGCCTATTGGAATCTTGACTTTGCCAACCATTCGCCTCTGTACCGAGAGTATCAGGATATGGTTGACTTCGTTCGTGACGCGTTGAAGTTTGCCGACGCGGTGGCCGGTGTCCCCCTGCGGGGCCTTAGTAGGGTGGACTTCTATACCAGCCATGAAGTGCTCCACCTGGTCTACGAGGAAGCGCTGACGCATCATGTGCGTGAGGGCTACTACAATTTATCCACCCATTTTCCATGGGTTGGCATGCGCACCGCCCATGTGGATGGCGCCCATGTGGAGTATGTGCGCGGGTTGCAGAACCCGATAGCTGTCAAAATTGGGCCAGATACCCAGCCATCTGAGCTGCTTTCGCTCATAAAGTGGCTGGATCCTGACGATCAGCCAGGTCGGCTGACGCTTATCACCCGATTTGGCGCGGATCGAATTGAACAGCGTTTGCCTGGGCTCGTTGATGTTGCGAAACGTGCGGGCCGTACCGTGCTCTGGGTGTGTGATCCGATGCACGGCAACACCGAGCGTGCCGACACCGGTCATAAGACGCGGCGATATGAAAATATTCTTGGTGAGTTGGAGTTGGCCTTTGATGTTCACGCCAAGCACGGCACCGTGCTTGGCGGGGTACATTTTGAATTGACGGGCGAGAATGTGACGGAGTGCGTCGGGGGCTCCAGCGGGGTGCGAGAAATGGATCTGAAACGTGCCTATCATTCACGGGTTGATCCCCGACTGAACGCCGAGCAGTCGCTAGAGATGGCATTGAGCATCGTGCGAAAGTACCGGAGGCTGTGACACCAACGATGCCTGCTCTTGTGCTGGATGCACCGGGGCACATGGCTATGCGGCGTGACAAGGTGCCAACGGCCAGGGAAGGCGAGGCAATGGTGGCAACCGCCCGCGTTGGGATCTGCGGTAGTGACCTGCATGCCTTCTACGGGCGCCATCCGGCGTATACTTACCCCCGACGTTTCGGTCATGAATTGGCTGTACGCGTCATCCATGCGAATAGCCTAGAGACCGGGCAACTGTGCGCGGTAAACCCCTACCTGTGCTGCGGCAAGTGCGCAGCCTGCAGGCGGCAGCTGACAAACTGCTGTGAAAATCTACGTGTTATGGGAATACACTGCGATGGCGGAGCAGCAACGTACATGGTTGTGCCGGAGGTAAACCTGCATACGAGCCCGCTGTTGAGTGCAGAGATCCTAGCATTAGTTGAGCCGCTGGTTGTGGGACGCCACGCGGTCCGGCGCGCGGGACTGACCCGTGGTGAGCCGGTCGTAGTAGTAGGGGCTGGGCCGATTGGGCTGGTGGCGGCAATCTTTGTGCGCGATACTGGAGCGAAGTTGGCACTTGTGGAAGCACGCGAAGACCGACGGCGGATGGCCGAGCAGATACTTGGCCTGGAGGATGTGTTCCCACCGGGACCCGAACTGAAGCAGCGCTTGCGTGCGTGCTTCACAGGCGTCTTACCACATGCGGTACTGGAAGCCACTGGTAATGCAGAAAGCATGCAGGCGAGCTACGACTTGGCAGGACCGGGCGGGCGCTTGGTCCTCGTAGGCATCGTGCCCAACCATTTTTCGTTTCCAGATCCGGATTTTCATAGACGGGAACTGACAATAATGGCCAGCCGCAATGGCACCCCGGAAGATTTTCGACACGTGATGCGTAGGTTAGAGGCGGGCCTGCCCGAGGTAGAAAAACTTATCACCCACCGAATTGATTTTGACGAGGTACCGGATATTATGAGTAAACTTGGTACCACTCCGAATCTTATCAAGGCAATGGTCCAGATGCCGGACTGGAAACAATAATTATGGGAGTTATATGGCTGAGTGCCACGCGTTTTCGCAGGAGTTACTTGTTATGCTTTGGTGGTGCAGACAGGATGGCTTTCGCCAGTGTTTCATAATCGGTTCCCGCTTTTCATGAAAAGCTGCAATTATTTCAAATAACTCAACACGTGGGTACGCATGCTATATAATTACCATATATTAGGAAGTTATATACCACAGTGCCATGCCCGAAACGGTTAGTGCATACCGTAATATCAAATACAGGCTATTGCCCGGAAGTCGGAGTAACGCCAAGCAACTTGCTGGATTAGCGGGTGCGTGTAGGTTTGTGTGGAATGCCATCCTCGCAGAGCAGAGCGAGGCGTACAGGAAAGCGAAAGAGGCTGGAGAGAAGCCGCCCTCGGTACGCTTCTTCTCGCTGGGGAAGCGGTTCACGGCGCTGCGCCGCACGGTCGAGTGGCTACCTGAATACTCCTTTGGTGTCGTTAGATATACATTGAAATATCAGGCGGATGCATGGAAGGCATTCTTCAAGGAGGGTAAGAGAAGACCGAGATTCCATTCCAGACATGGTAGTACGCCTTCGTTCACGATCCCGGATAACGTAAGGGTTCGGGATGGCAAGCTGTATATCCCGAAAGTGGGATATATAGCGCTCCGCAGGCGGGGAGGCAACCCGTACCCTGATGGTATACCCGTCAAAGCCACGGTAAAGAAGAACGCCGGCAAAGGGTATGCTGTCATCTGCTACAAGATGGAGGCACCTGTAATAGAGGATACCGGCGGTGCTGTAGGCATTGACCGTAATTGCGGGCAGGTCGCTATGGTCTCCACAGAGGGCGATACAAGCATTATCAGACAACCGGATACCAAGCGTCTTGATGCCAAGTTGAAACGGCATCAGCGAAGACTGGCGAGACAGAAGAAAGGCTCCAACCGTCGTAACAGGCGGAAGCATAGAATCGCCCGCATACAGCGCAAGCGTGCTAACATCCTCAAGAATGCGAACCACCAGGTAAGTCGCAGTATTGCCAATTGCTCCTCAACGGTGATACTGGAGGACCTAAGGATCAAAGCGATGATACGTTCAGCTAAGGGGACGATGGCGAGCTTTGGCACAAACGTCAGACAGAAGTCTGGCCTCAATCGTGGAATACTGCGAACAGGTTGGGGCCAGCTGGATCAGATGCTGGGCTATAAGTGCCGCAAGGTGATAAAGGTTACCGCTGCCTATACCAGTCAGCGGTGTTCTGTGTGTGGGCACACAGAAGCGAGTAACCGTAAGACGCAGAGCAAATTCACGTGTATGTCCTGTGGACATGCGGATCATGCAGACCTGAATGCGGCTGCAAACATACTGGCCTCCGGGATTGGGGCTTCTGCACGGCGAGGGGCCTGCGGGTTACCGACCCCTATGACCCGCGAACCTATGACCCGTGAAATTGATACTAGTGCCTCACTGTGTACAGTTGGTCACCCACGTATATATTTCCCATAAATATTCAAACAGACAACGGTTATGCCTCAAAGTATAAGTCGTAGCGATCCGGTTGCCTGGGCCGATGTGTCGGCTCGTGCCACCTTCATAATGAGGACCTACATGCACCTGCTGGGTGCAATAGGAGTCTTCGTACTCATCGAAATGTGGCTGTTCTCAACGGGAATGGCTGAGCAAATCGCTGCCGCCCTCCTGGGTGTATCGTGGCTGATCGTTCTGGGCGGGTTCATGATCGTCGGATGGTTTGCAAGCAAGGCTGCTTTCAGGGCTGAGTCGAAGGTTACTCAGTATGGTGCTCTCGGAGCCTTTGTGCTGGCAGAAGCAATAATATTTGTTCCGCTACTGTTTCTGGCGACCAGCGTAGCACCGGGCGCCATTGAGAGTGCAGCATCGGTCACAATTCTTGGCTTCGGAGCGCTAACGGGAATAGTCCATCTGATGCGGCGGGATTTTTCATTCCTGGGGGGTGTCCTGCGATGGGGCTTTGCCGTGGCAATAATCCTGATCTTCGCATCCGTGTTGTTTGGGTGGAACATGGGTACATTCTTCTCTGTGGCTATGATCGCATTGGCCGGCGGCGCAATTCTGTACGACACATCCAATGTGCTCCATCATTTTCCCGAGGATCGGTATATCGGAGCCGCATTGCAGCTTTTCGCCTCGGTTGCACTGCTGTTCTGGTACGTGTTAACCTTCTTTATCCAGACCAGAGACTGACAGCCTTGCGCGGGGCTTCCTTGGAGAAGAAGTTTGACTTGGTAGCAATGGGGCGGAGCTCCATTGATTTGTATGCCAACGACATAGGAGCATCGTTTCCTGACATTCAAAGCTTCGCTGCCTATGTGGGAGGATCGCCGACGAATATCAGCGTAGGTGCGCAGCGGTTGGGGCTGGACACCGCCCTGCTGACTGCCGTGGGGGAGGATCCGGTCGGGGATTTTGTGCTGCAGTTCCTGCAGCGTGAAGGCGTGGACACTTCCTACGTCCCGCGTAAGGAAGACCGCCGCACCAGTGCGGTGATTTTGGGCATTGAGCCTCCAGAACGGTTCCCCTTGGTGTATTACCGGGATAACTGCGCGGACAGTGCGCTAAATATTGATGATGTGTTGGCCACCCCCATCCTGGAGAGCCGTGCTTTTGAATTTGCGGGTACGAACCTGAGCCGGGAACCGTGTCGCAGTGCAACTCTGTTTGCTGCAGAGGCCGCCCACGAGGCAGGGGTTCCTGTTATCCTGGACATTGATTTTCGCCCGGACCAGTGGCAGGATCCGCGTGCCTTCGGCACTGCAATACGATGTGCACTTAGATTTACGAGTGTTGTGATCGGGACCGAGGACGAGATTAAGGCGGCGGTGTTGGATGATGCAGGTCAGATCAATTTGACGCATCAGCAGGTTTCGGACGCCCGTGTGAGCGGTGATGTGGATGCTGCCATCGAAAGGCTGTTGACGTTCGGGGTGGATGTGCTGGTGGAGAAGCGGGGTGCTGATGGTGCACGCATCCACCATCCCGTGCAGGGCAGTGAAATTGTGCCCGGCTTCCCGGTTGAGGTAATGAATATCCTCGGCGCAGGTGATGCATTTGCGGCTGGTTTTATTTTCGGGTACGTTAAGGGATGGCCTCTGTACCGGTCGGCGCGGTTGGGTAATGCCTGCGGCGCGATTGTGGTTACACGACATGGGTGTGCAAATTTTATGCCCACCATGCTGGAGGTCAGGCAGTTTACCGAATCACGGGGTGGTCTGTAAGGGCGCCGGGGGTACCACTATGGCTACAGTTCGCATGACGATGGCGCAGGCCGTAATAGCGTATTTGAAGCAGCAGCTTGTGGAGAGGGATGGGCATTCGCAACGCTTCTTCGGCGGATGCTTTGGCATTTTCGGGCACGGCAATGTGGCAGGGGTGGGACAGGCGCTGCAAGAGCACTTGGACTTCCGATATTACCAGTCTCGCAATGAGCAGGCGATGGTGCATGCAGCTGCTGCATATGCAAAGATGAGGAATCGACTGCAGACGCTTATCTGTACCTCGTCAATCGGTCCCGGGGCTACCAACATGATTACGGGGGCAGCCGTGGCAACGATCAACAGACTGCCTGTGCTACTGCTGCCGGGAGATATTTTTGCGCGCCGGAATGTCGCTCCCGTGCTGCAGCAGCTGGAGTCCGAGCATTCCCAGGATTTCTCCGTCAATGATTGCTTCCGCCCTGTCAGCAGGTACTGGGATCGCATTAACCGCCCCGACCAGATTATCACCGCGCTGCCGGAGGCCATGCGTGTACTGACCAGCCCGGCCGAGACGGGAGCCGTCACCTTGTCGCTGCCGCAGGATGTCCAAACGGAAGCCTTTGCCTATCCGCGGGCCTTGTTCGAACCTCGGACTTGGCATATACCACGGAATAGGCCGGACCAGGCGGCTGTCAAGCGCGCCGCGTCATGGATTCGACAGTGCAAGCGCCCATTGATCATTGCAGGTGGTGGCGTACACTACAGCGAGGCCACCGATATTTTGCGCAGTTTAGCCACTCGGACAGGAATTCCGGTAGGCGAAACGCATGCGGGCAAGGGCAGCCTTCGGTACGATAATCCGATGTGTTTGGGTGCTGTCGGAGTAACAGGTACATCGGCGGCAAATAAGATTGCGGCCGATGCCGACCTTATCATCGGCATCGGCACCCGCTACAGTGACTTTACTACCGCCAGCAAGACCCAGTTCAGATCGGACTCCGTGCGGTTCATCAACATTAATGTCACGGAGTTTGATGCTTTCAAACACGCGGCGGTGCCCTTGTTGGGGGATGCGCGGGCCACTCTGGCGGACTTGGAAACAGCGCTTGATGACTTCAGCACGGACATGGCCTACCGTGCTGAATGCCATAACCTTGCTGCCGCATGGGACCGCGAAGTGAATCGCATATACAGTATCCGGCACGGGCCGCTCCCAAGCCAGGGGGAGATAATCGGTGTGGTAAATGAGCTGGGGGACCCGGATGGGGTAATGGTTTGTGCTGCAGGAAGCCTGCCGGGAGATTTGCACAAGCTGTGGCGAACGCGCCATCCCAAACAGTACCACATGGAGTACGGGTACAGCACTATGGGCTATGAAATCGCCGGGGGCCTTGGGATAAAGATGGCCGACCCGGATCGGGAAGTATATGTTCTAGTCGGGGATGGTAGCTATCTGATGCTGTCCTCAGACCTGGTGACCGCAGTCCAGGAAGGGTACAAACTGACAGTAGTTCTGATGGACAATCACGGGTACAAGAGCATCGGGGGCCTAAGCCGGTCGCTCGGGCAAAACGGGTTCGGCACCCGATATGCATTCCGGGAGTCCGGTATGCTGCCCAGCGATGAAGTGTCCGAGGTAGAAACATTGCCGGTTGATCTTGCATCCAACGCGGAGTCGCTCGGGGCCCGTGTGTACAGGTGTGGGAGCAGGAATGATGTTGCCCAAGCCATCCAGGCATCACATGCATCAGAAAAGACTTGCGTTATCTACGTCCGGACTGACCGTTACGAGGATGTGCCGAGCTATGATAGCTGGTGGGATGTGCCGGTTGCAGAGACGAGCAGGATGGAGTCTGTGCGTGAGGCTAGGAGCGTCTGGGAAGAGGGGCGTGCACGGGAGCGGTATTTTTTGTGAGGGTCCTTGTTGACATCACGCCGGGCGCATTGCTGAGGGCCGGATGCGTCTGCGAATAGCTGAATCGGGCGTGCTCTCGGGGCGGCCGGTAGGACGCCATCGCGCTGTGACTGCATTGCTGTCGTTTGCGCTCATGTGGTGCTGTCTGCCCGCCTGCTCGCCGCCAGAGCACTCGGAGGAGGGGCCGGATCTTCGCGTGATCTTTGTTACACATGGCCAGGCTTCCGATCCGTTCTGGTCTGTGGTCCAGAGCGGTGCACGCACAGCGGGCCGTGAGGTCGGCGTGCGAGTGGAATATCAGGCCCCGGAGTCTTTTGATATCGTCACGATGGCGCAACTGATTGATGCTGCCGTAGCGTCGTCACCTGACGGGCTTGTGGTCAGCATACCGGACTCCGGCGCGCTGGGCCCTTCGCTGCGCGGTGCACGCGACGCTGGTATTCCGATCATAAGCATTAATTCAGGTAGTGGTGCTGCAGCAGACCTTGGTAGCCTGGTACATGTGGGGCAGACTGAGTATGAGGCTGGATATGCAGCCGGCCAGCGGTTTGCCGATGGCGGCGTACGGAAGGCTCTCTGTGTAAATCAGGAGGTGGGTAACCTCTCGCTGGATAACCGCTGCGATGGCTTTGGGGCTGCGCTCGGAAAGGCAGGAGGGGTAATGCAAATCCTCGCGGCGGAGCTGACCGATCCAACTGAGAGTCAGCAGCGTATTGAGGCCGCACTCCGCACAGATTCTACCATTGATGGACTGCTGACGCTGGGTCCCACCGGCGCGATTCCTGCCCTGCATGCGCTCGACGAGGGGGGGCATGCAGGACGTATCACCTTTGCCACATTCGATGCCAGTCCGGAAATTCTCCAAGGCATAGAGGATGATAAGATCCAGTTCGCCATTGATCAGCAGCAGTTCATGCAGGGATACCTGCCGGTGGTGCTGCATGCGCTATACCTCCGTAATGAGAACCTGCTCGCCCATGAGGTGCTGCGAACGGGACCGGGGTTCATCACCGCGCAAAATGTAACACGCTTACGTGAACTTACGCGCCAGGGAACCCGGTAGGCCGCGCATGTCCGGCATAACCGGGCAGTTCCATCTTACATAATGGCAAAGGATAAGCGTCTTCAGGGAGGGTTGATTGAGCGCGTTCTGGTCCGCCCGGAGTTGGCATCTGTGGCTGGCGTGGTCGTGGTGTGGGGTTTTTTTGCCTTCGTTGCCGGCGACAACGGATTCTTATCACTTCGTGGTGTGGCAACGTATATGGAAGTTGCTGCGGAGCTGGGGATTGTTGCCATTGCGGTAGCGCTTCTCATGATAGGAGGGGAGTTCGACCTCTCCGTTGGATCCATTATCGGTGCTTCCGGCATGCTACTGACTATTCTGGTAGTGCACTTTGGATGGAGCTTGCCTGCTGCCATAGTGGTGGTACTGGTGTTGACCGGCCTTGCCGGGTGGTTCAATGGCTTCTTGGTCACAAGAACCGGACTGCCGTCGTTCATTGTGACCCTGGCCACCCTGTTTGCATTCCGTGGACTAACGATTGGCGGCACCCGATTCGTTATTGGAAGGACCCAGCTGGGTGGCTTGCAGCAGTCTCAGGGGTATGACATGATTAGGCCGTTCCTGGCCGGCGACATCCCCATTGCCGGGGTCAGTTTTCCCGTGTCCATTGTATGGTGGCTCGGCTTGGCGGCGATCGCTACCTGGGTGCTGATAAAGACGCCGTTTGGCAACTGGATCTTTGCTACGGGCGGAGATGGAAAGGCGGCGCGAAGTGTAGGGGTACCTACGCGGCGCGTTAAGGTCACATTGTTCATCGCAACGGCATTGTGCGCGGCGCTGGTGGGGATTATGCAGTCGGTGGCGTTTGGCGGAGCCGATGTGCTACGGGGGGAACTCCGCGAGTTCCATGCCATCATCGTGGTAGTTATCGGGGGAACGCTGCTGACAGGCGGATATGGCTCAGCGGTCGGAGCTGTCCTTGGAGCATTGATTTTTGGTATGGTGCGTCAGGGTATCGTGTTTGCGGGCGTGGATGCAGACTGGTTTCAGGTATTTCTGGGGGGTATGCTGCTCTTGGCGGTTCTGGTAAACCATGCGGTTCGGCGGCGCATTCTTCGGCTGACAACATGAAACGCACCTCCACACCGGTCCTGGAGGTGCTATCCCTCTCCAAGGCATTTGGGAGGGTGACGGCGCTTGAGGGCATTGCCATGCAGGTTTTTGCTGGCCAGGTGACAGCGCTCCTAGGCGACAATGGAGCAGGTAAATCCACGCTTATCAAGTGTCTCTCGGGTTTTCATGCTCCGAGTACGGGGGCCATCCTGCTGAACGGGACGCCCACGCGGTTTGCCTCGCCGCGCGATGCGATCCGGCAGGGGATTGCCACGGTGTACCAAGACCTGGCAATGATTCCGCACCTCAGTGTGGCGCGAAACTTTGTACTGGGCGTGGAGCCCACGCGTGGAAGAGGACTGTTCCGGCGCTATGATGGCCGAGCAGCAGACAAAACCACGCGCGAGGGGCTTTCCCGACTCGGTATACAGCTGCGCTCAACTACGCAGTCCGTCGGAACGCTTTCGGGCGGCGAGCGCCAGAGTGTCGCCATCGCACGCGCGGTACATTTGGGTGCGCGGGTTCTGATCCTTGACGAGCCCACCTCCGCCCTTGGTGTTTCGGAGTCCGCAGCTGTCTTGCGCGATATTGAGGCGGCCCGTGATCGGGGCGTAGCGGTTGTTTTTATAACGCACAATGTTCATCATGCATACCCGGTGTCGGACCGCTTTACGATTTTGAGGCGGGGGCGGCTGCTTGGATCCTTCGTCAAAGAAGATGTTTCCCGTGACCAGGTCCTTGAAATGATGGCCGCTGCATGACTTAAGTTATTGAATAATGCCAGAACCTTGCATCCTTCCCAACTTCATTGACGGAACATGGGCTAGCTCTTCGGCTGCGGAGCACTTGGTAGCTACGAACCCTGCGACGGGAGCAGTTCTGTGCCAAGTACCTTTTACACCCGCAGATGAGGTGGCATCCGCGGTTCAGTCTGCCAAGAGCGCGTTTGCCATCTGGCGCAGAATTCCTTCTACGGAACGAATTCAATACCTGTTTGCCTATAAGCAGGTGCTGGAGGAAAACTTGGAAGGCATCGCCCGGATCATCACCGAGGAATGCGGCAAGACGCTCGCGGAGAGTAGGGGGGAGCTGAGGCGTGGCATTGAGAACGTGGAGGTAGCCTGCGGCATACCCTCCCTAATGCAGGGTTACAACAACGAGGATATCGCAAGAGGGATTGACGAGCACATGATCCGTCAACCGCTCGGCGTGGTGGCAGCGGTTACCCCTTTTAATTTTCCCGGGATGATTCCGCTATGGTTCCTGCCGTACGCGATTGCCTGCGGGAACTGTTTTATCCTCAAGCCCAGTGAGAAGGTGCCACGCACAAGCAGCCGGCTTGTGGATCTCCTGAGCGAGGCGGGTCTGCCGAAGGGGGTGGTACAGTTGGTGCACGGGGGTAAGGACGTGGTGGATGCGTTGCTCCGAGATAAGGATGTGGCAGCCATCAGCTTTGTAGGTTCCACCCCGGTCGCACGGTATGTCTACGCCGAGGCGGCGCGCAACGGGAAACGGGCGCAGTGCCAGGGCGGGGCCAAGAACATCGCCGTCGTTTTGCCTGATGCAGCGATGGACATGACTACCCGAATCGTAGCCGATTCTGCATTCGGGTGTGCCGGCCAGCGTTGCCTGGCCAACTCATTGGCAATCACCGTAGGGGGTGCGAAGGAGCCGTTTACCGCCGCATTTACTGCGGCAACATCCGCACGGAGGGTAGGAAACGGACTGAACGATGGCGTTGAGATGGGGCCTGTCATTACACCGGAGAGCCGGCGGAGGATTGAAGGCCTGATCGGGGATGCCGTTAGCGAAGGGGCGCGCGTGGTAGTTGATGGCCGCGGCAAGGTCGCGGAGGGACTTAAGAACGGGAATTGGGTGTTTCCAACCCTGTTGGATGGGCTTGATCCCGATGATACCCTGGCGCAAACCGAAGCGTTTGGTCCGGTATTCGGACTTTTGCATGTGGATTCGCTCGCGGAAGCCATCGCATTAGTCAATTCCAAGGCCTATGGCAATATGGCTTGTCTGTTCACGCAAAGCGGCGCGGCCGCGCGCGAATTTCGTTATGAGGTTGAGGCCGGTAATGTGGGCATAAATCTAGGGGTGGCCGCACCCTTGGCATTTTTCCCCTTCAGCGGCTGGAAGGACAGCTTCTTCGGAACCCTGCATGCACAGGGCCGTCACGGCGTTGAATTCTATACGCAGACCAAGGTCGTTGTGGAACGTTGGCCCGACATGTGGAGCAGGAAATTTTGAATCGCTGGTTTCTCGAACGCGCATGAGCCTCACAGGGCTGGTTTACCAGTATGCAGGCCGCCACGATAGGTGATGCAGGCAGGCCCGGCAAGGGACACATGAATAGCTATTACCCTACCGTCCGGGAATGACATTGCATCGCACTCGGCAGCGCGCAGGTGAAAGCGTGCTGGTCCCCAAGGTATTTGAATGACTGCTAACGCCCACACTATGCCTCGCTTCGCCTTTTTTATTCTGCTGCCACTGACCATTGCTGCTGTCGCACAGGAGAGCAGCGTTGTAGATCCTGCTCACTTCCAAGGGCTGGAATTCAGGATGATCGGTCCCACGAGAGGTGGGCGCGTCACAGCCGTGACCGGACATCGGGATCATCCGTACACGTTCTATATGGGTGCTACGGGAGGCGGAGTCTGGAAGACTACGGACTATGGCACGACATGGAGCAATATTTCTGATGGCTTCTTTGAAACGGGGTCTATCGGGTCCATAGACATTGCAGACACTGACCCCAACGTACTCTATGTGGGAACGGGATCAGAGGGGTTACGCAGCAATGTAATCGTCGGCCGGGGTGTTTATAAGTCCGTGGATGCAGGTGCCACGTGGCAGTTCGCTGGCTTGCGCGATGCCGGACAGATTGGTGCGGTGGTGATACATCCCACCAACCCGGCGATAGGATATGTCGCTGCGCTGGGTAACCCGTTTGGGCCTAACGCAGAGCGCGGCGTATACCGTACAGTTGATGGAGGGAAGTCTTGGGAGCAGCTACTGCATATCTCGGAACGGACAGGCGCCGTGGACTTGGAACTGCATCCGTCCGATAGTGACATCATCTACGCTGCTATGTGGAGATTGGAGAGAAAGCCGTGGACGATCATCAGCGGCGATGGAGTGGAGAACGGGTTATATGTGTCGCGGGATGCCGGGGCTTTGTGGACGAAGGTCACGGACGGGCTACCTGGTGGCGATACGGGCAAGATTGACCTTGCCGTGTCACCCGCCGACCCTAGCCGGGTGTATGCCTTGGTTGAGGCCCGTCCGGAGGATGAAGGTCTGTACCGATCCGACGACGAGGGTAGGACTTGGCGTCTCGTTAACAGTGCTCCCTATCTGATGACACGTCCCTTTTATTATACCAATGTGGATGCGGACCCTACCGATGCGGACATCATCTGGGTGAACAACCTGGGGCTACACGTATCAAGAAACGGGGGCAATAATTTTGAGCGCGTTGCTACTCCTCACGGGGATAACCATGATATGTGGATCAATCCCGATGACCCGCGGATCATGATACAGTCCAACGATGGTGGAGCCAATGTTACGTTAGACGGCGGGAACAGTTGGAGCACGCAGCACAACCAGCCGACAGCGGAGCTGTACCAGGTGAACGTGGACAATCGGTTTCCCTATTGGGTTTATGCCGGACAGCAGGACAATTCGACCATTGCTGTTCCGAGCATACCGCCGGATTACAGGCCGGGTGGACCCACCCGGTATTGGGAAGCAGTCGGCGGCTGCGAAACGGGTCCGGCGGTTCCACACCCGGAGGATCTGGACATCGTGTACAGTAACTGCAAAGGCAAGTTCAGCAAGTACAGTCGCCGCTCAGGGCAGGAACAGCATTACTACGTTGGAGGGGTGGACATGTACGGAGTGAATCCATCCACTTTGCCGTACAGATTCCAGCGCGTCGTTCCCATTGAGGTTTCTCCGCATGACAGCCGGATCATCTATCACGGCTCGCAGCATGTACATCGGACCGTGGATGAGGGCAAGACATGGGCAATGATCAGCGATGATCTCACGGCTTTTCGTCCCGAGCGGCAGGTGATTTCCGGCGGTCCCATCACCCGTGACATTACAGGGGAGGAGCACTATAGTACGCTATATGTGATTGAGGCTTCTCCGGTAGAAGAGCATGTGATATGGACCGGTGCCAATGATGGTCCGGTGCATGTCACGCGTGACGAGGGTAGAACTTGGATTGACGTTACTCCGCCGGACATGCCACCCGAGGGACGTATCCAGTCCATTGAACCATCGCCGCATACGGTAGGGAAGGCCTACATCGCCGGGTATCGTTATCTGTTGGGAGATTTTGCTCCCTACTTGTACCGGACGCAAGACTACGGCGCCACATGGACGCGCATTACGGATGGTATACCATCAGACAGCCCCACACGTGTTGTGCGAGAGGACCCCAGTCGTCCTGGTCTGTTGTATGCGGGTACCGAGTTTGGTCTTTACATTTCCTTCAATGACGGGGTAAACTGGCAATCGTTCCAGCAGAACCTACCGGTGACACCCGTGACAGACATCAAGGTGCACCGCCAGGACCTGATTCTTTCCACCATGGGCCGATCGTTCTGGATCATGGACAACCTTACGCCGCTGCACAACCTGACCCCGGGGGTTGCCGCTGCGGAACGGTATCTATTTCCCATACGAGATGCGTACCGGCTGCGGTACCGCAGTGGCGGAGCGGATGCCTCAGAGCCCCAGTACATCTCTCCGGGAGCCATCATAGACTACTACTTCGCCGAACAGATTGCGGGCACCGTGAAAATGACAATCACGGACGATACGGGAGCTATTGTGCGGACGCTGGTGGTAGGCGACCGCAGCGGGCAGAATGAGTCCACTCAAGGTATGAGAGGCCCCACGAGGATGGGGAGGAGTCAGGAACTGAAGACCGAAGCAGGGATGCATCGGTTTGTATGGGATTTGCGGCATGCCGCGCCGGAGAACTTGGGTCGTACAGGGCCAGTGGTGCCTCCCGGCAAATACGCCGTTATGCTTGAAGCGGAAGGCTGGTCGTCCATTCGTAGTGTTGATGTACTGCTGGATCCCAGGGTGGAGGAGTCTGGTGTTAGGTTAGAAGATTTGAATGCTCAGTTCGCGTTTAACATGCAAACGCTGAAGTTGCTTTCGGATGCCACCGATCTTGCAGAGGCAATAAATGACTCTATAGTTGGACTTAACTCCGCTGAGGAAATAGAATATTGTGCGAACAATGTTTATGAGGGCTGCCTGCAGGACGTAGAGAGTTTATTTGAATACCGGCGCCCAATGATTGCTCTCAAGGCTGAGCTTGAGACTGAACGAGGAGACAGTTACCCTGCGCCCATGCTTATTGATCAGCTGGAGTATCTGTATAACTTTACTTCACGGGGAGACCAGGTGCCGGGATCCGACGCATATACACGGCTGCATGAGCTGCAGCAGAAGCTTGAGGTTCTCCGCATTAATCGGGACTCTAGTGCATACCACATGAACAGCCTGATGATGCGCCTCTGGGAGACACGTTCTGGTGGCAACAAGAGCCGCCGATAGTGTCCTTGGCGAGCCCTGCGCGCTCTGTTCGGGATGACCGAACAGAGCATTGTTATTGGGACCCCGTGATGCAACCGTGCTTGCGCCCTAGTAATTGATTATGCATCAGAAAAGTTCTTGGCGGGTACAGGGCCTTCTAGGCATAGAACGTGTTTGATGTGTAATTGCGTAGGACTTGACAGGGGTAACGTGCAGTGATTCAGGTACAGCGTAAATGCGATAGGCGGGACGGGTGTCTGCCGCGTCCCCATAGGTCTTACACCGGCAACCGGGTTGCTTCTTGTGCTGGCTCATTGTTTTTCTGCCGGGTTGCTTGGAGGGACTGATGCGCATTGCCAATGCACCGTGCTCCTGGGGCATGCTTGAGTTTGAGGGGGTAGCAAAATCTCAAATCGGGTACCATACAATGCTTGATGAGCTGGTGGAGGCCGGATATGCGGGTACGGAGCTGGGTGACTGGGGATACATGCCCACAGACAGCGCACTCCTGCACGAGGAATTAGTTACCCGCGGTGTTTCCATGCGAGGTGCCTTTGTACCTGTTGCGCTGCGCTCGCCAAAGGTACCGAAGGCTGGTATTGAACAAGCAGTCCGTGTGGCGACGCTATTGGCTGAGGTTGCCACGGAGGATGATCCTCCATTCTTGGTTCTGGCGGATGAGAACGCAGCTGATGTTGTCCGGACGGCCCAGGCGGGTCGTATAACCCCGGATATGGCACTTACAGACGAAGAATGGAGCACATTCTGCAGCAATGCGGAGGCAGTAGCCACGGCTGTTCAGAAGGAGTCGGGGCTGGGCACCGTGTTCCATCATCATTGCGCCGGATTTGTGGAAACGCCCGCGGAGTTGGACATTTTCCTGAAACGGACGGACCCCAATCTGATCGGTCTGTTACTTGACACTGGGCACTACGCGTACGGCGCCGGGTCATGCGAGGCCGTACTGGAGGCACTAGGGAATCATTATGATCGCATTTGCTATGTTCACTACAAGGATTGCCATCCAGGGGTTGCTGCAACTGCGCGCCGCAGAAGTTGGGACTATTTTTCTGCTGTGCGTAACGGGGTGTTTTGTGAACTGGGGCGTGGATGCGTAGATTTTGAGGGGATTACCCGGTTCTTGCGTGACAGAGCTTATAACGGATGGATCGTGGTGGAGCAGGATGTGTTGCCGGGCATGGGCAGCCCGCGGCGGAGCGCCATGCGTAATCGGGCCTACTTGCGATCGCTTGGACTGTAGAATTGGGGGGATTAATGGGGGAGTTATATGGCTGAGTGCCACGCGTTTTCGCAGGAGTTACTTTTTGTGCTTAGGTGGTGCAGACAGGATGGCTTTCGCCAGCTTTTCATAATCGGTTCCCGCTTTTCACGAAAAACTGCAATTATTTCAAATAACTCAACACGTGGGTATTCATGCTATATAATTGCCATATATTATGGGGTTATATACCACAGTGCCATGCCCGAAACGGTTAGTGCATACCGCAATATCACATACAGGCTGTTGCCCGGAAGTCGGAGTAAAGCCAAGCAACTTGCTGGATTAGCGGGTGCGTGTAGGTTTGTGTGGAATGCCATCCTCGCAGAGCAGAGCGAGGCGTACAGGAAAGCGAAAGAGGCTGGAGAGAAGCCGCCCTCGGTAAGCTTCTTCTCGCTGGGGAAGCGGTTCACGGCACTGCGCCGTACGGTCGAGTGGCTACCTGAATACTCCTTTGGTGTCGTTAGATACACATTGAAATATCAGGCGGATGCATGGAAGGCATTCTTCAAGGAAGGTAAGAGAAGACCGAGATTCCATTCCAGACGTGGTAGTACGCCTTCGTTCACGATCCCGGATAACGTAAGGGTTCGGGATGGCAAGCTGTATATCCCGAAAGTGGGATATATGGCGCTCCGCAGGCGGGGAGGCAACCCGTACCCTGATGGTATACCCATCAAAGCCACGGTAAAGAAGAACGCCGGCAAATGGTATGCTGTCATCTGCTACAAGATTGAGGCACCTGTAATAGAGGATACCGGCAGTGCTGTAGGCATTGACCGTAATTGCGGGCAGATCGCTATGGTCTCCACAGAGGGCGATACAAGCATTATCAGACAACCGGATACCAAGCGTCTTGATGCCAAGTTGAAGCGGCATCAGCGAAGACTGGCGAGACAGAAGAAAGGCTCCAACCGTCGTAACAGGCGGAAGCATAGAATCGCCCGCATACAGCGCAAGCGTGCTAACATCCTCAAGAATGCGAACCACCAGGTAAGTCGCAGTATTGCCAAATGCTCCTCAACGGTGATACTGGAGGACCTAAAGATCAAAGCGATGACACGTTCAGCTAAGGGGACGATGGAGAGCTTTGGCACAAACGTCAGACAGAAGTCTGGCCTCAACCGTGGAATACTGCGAACAGGTTGGGGCCAGCTGGATCAGATGCTGGGCTATAAGTGCCGCAAGGTGATAAAGGTTACCGCTGCCTATACCAGTCAGCGGTGTTCTGTGTGTGGGCACACAGAAGCGAGTAACCGTAAGACGCAGAGCAAATTCACGTGTATGTCCTGTGGACATGCGGATCATGCAGACCTGAATGCGGCTGCAAACATACTGGCCTCCGGGATTGGGGCTTCTGCACGGCGAGGGGCGTTCGGGTTACCGACCCGTATGACCCGTGAAATTGATACTAGTGCCTCACTGTGTACAGTTGGTCACTTACGTATATAATTCCCATTAATAGAGGGCATTCATGAAGCAGCTGAGCGTTGGAGTGGTTGGCACCGGACGGATTGGCCGCATGCATGCGGCGCATCTTGCTTTTCGGGTCCGCTGGGCGCGGCTTGCCGCGGTGACCGACCTGAACCGTTCTGCCGCTGAGGCTTGTGCCGAAGCGTGCGGGGGATGCATTGTGGTGGATAGCTACCATGAAATGCTGCAAAGGAGTGACGTTAACGCAATCGCGATTTGCACTTCCAGCTCGACTCATACGCAGATCATTATTGATGCGGCGGCGGCTGGTAAGCATATCTTTTGTGAAAAGCCGATTGATCTGTCGTTGTGCAGTATAGATCGTGCGTTGCAGGCAGTGGAGGACAGCGGAGTATGTTTCCAGGTCGGATTTAATCGGCGGTTTGATGCCAGTTTCCGTCGTGTGCGGGAAGCGATTGATAGGGGCGAGATTGGGGAGCCGCATACGGCGCACATCATTAGCCGCGATCCTGAACCGGCCTCTCTCGGCTACATCCGTTCGAGTGGTGGGCTATTCATGGACCTGACGATTCACGATTTTGACATGGCCAATTTCTTGCTTGGTCCAGACGTACAGACCGTGTACGCAGTTGGCGCAGTCCGGATATCGGAGGATTATGGAACTGTTGGAGATGTGGACACGGCGACGGTGGTGTTGCAGTATGGTGATGGAACGATTGCCACCATTGAGAATAGTCGAAAAACATCGTACGGGTACGACCAGCGCTTGGAGGTCTTCGGCAGTTTGGGTGCAGTCCGTGCCGGTAATGCCAGGCCGCATACAGCGGTACTTACTCGGCGTGAAGGGATTTGTCGAGGGGTGCCGTATCACTTCTTTATCGAACGTTATAGGGAAGCGTATGTGGAGGAGTTGCGTCAATTTGTGCAGGTAGTATTGGAGGGCAGGGCGTCGCCTGCCACCGGTACGGATGCTCGCCTTGCCGCCTTATGGGGCCTTACTGCCCAGCGCTCACTTGAGACCGGTCAGCCGGTCCGACCCTCGGCAATTGACACGGGCTGACCGTTGGCAGGATCCGCAGCGTCCATACTCGGTGCAGAGGCCTCCTACCTGCTGGACTATACGTGCAGGGCAATTCCAGGCGGGCAAGAATCAGTGGGTGGAGCAGGATATATGGATACTGTCCTTGCCTGCAGCGACCGACGCACTACGGTTGTCAAGTCACTGCGCTACCTGTTTGGCACGGGGCGGCTGGCCGGAACAGGGTATCTGAGCTTGCTGCCCGTTGACCATGGTATTGCGCACACGGCGGGGATGGTGTTTGCTCCGAATCCGGCCTATTTCGATCCTCATGCAATTGCAGAGCTGGCAATAGAAGGCGGTTGTAGTGGCATTGTGATGACCCGCGGGGCCATCGGTGCCTTATCCCGGCTTATTGCACACCGAGTGCCCCTGATCTTGAAGCTGAACCATGACGAGCAGTTCGCTTATCCTCCGAGGTATGACAACATTCCGTTTGCCTCGGTTGAAGACGCGCACCGGATGGGTTGCGTCGGGGTAGCTGCGACGGTATACTTTGGGGGGCCGGGTGCGCAGCGCCAGCTGCTGGAAGCAAGCCGGGCCTTCAGCCACGCCCATGCGCTTGGGATGTTCACTGTACTGTTCTGTTATCTGCACCCGAAGGCGCTCGGCCGTGACGGGTTATTGTTTGCTGCAGATTTGACAGCCGAGGCCAACCATTTGGGTGTGACCATTGAGGCTGACTTTATCAAGCAGAAGCAACCTACTCACAAGGATGGATTCTCCAGCGTGAAGGAGCGGTATCAGGGGGTTTACCGGCGTTATCCGCAGCACTTGCTGACAGACCATCCGATAGATCTGACCCGTTACCAAGTTGCATTAGGCTATGAAGGGCGTGCGGGCTTATTGCACTCCGGCGGTCCCAGCAATGGTAACGACCTGCGGGCTGCAGTTCGTGCGGCAGTAATCAACAAGCGTGGTGGAGGAATCGGTATGCTGGCGGGCCGCAAGGCGTTTCAGGTGCCCATTGGGCGAGGGGTTGAACTTCTGCATGCCGTTCAGGATGTCTATCTGAGCAGCAGCGTCATGGCTTAACGTCGGGTGTTTTCATGCTGTGCAGGATTGCTGTGTGGAACCCGACGCAAGGTGATAACCTGCTTCGGGCCTCAGGGCTCGCCCCGCGCTCAACAGTCATTCAATACATGCTTTCACTCTAGGGACCGTATAGCGCGTAGCGCTGCCTTTAGCCGGCTGCAGTGGTCATGCAGATGATCAATGGCACTGGCCAATTCGGGCTGAATGATGGGTTAGCAACACTAGCATATTGCTTGTTCCCGAATCACACATTATTTTTGGCCCGATTATCGGCTTTTTACCGCATATCGGCACCGATATTTCACCGTCTTCAATGACACCTCCTCCAGCATCATCACCATCTGTGTCCATGTCGGCATATCCTCCTCTGGCAACTCAAACGACCCGTCTCAAAGCGCTTGTAGAAGATCGCAAAGCCGTTCCGATCCCATGTGAGCGCCTTCAAATGGTAAGGATTTTTCGACGGTAACGTTGCTGCTGATAGATGGGAAGTACTTGCAGGAGTGCCAGATCGTGCTGTGTATGGGCATTACGGCAGACGGAAAGAAGGAGATCTTGGGCATGGTGGACACGACCACGGAGAATGCGGAGGCGATTGCAGGTTTGTTGGAAGGCCTGATCAATCGCGGCCTGTGCTATGATCAGGGCCTGCTGTGCGTTGTGGATGGAGCGAAGGGGCTGTACAAGGCGGTAAAGGATGTCTTCGGCGACTACACGCAGGTGCAGCGTTGTACTTGGTATAAGCGGGAGAATGTGGTGAGCAAGCTCACGAAAAAGGAGGATGCGCCCAAGGTGCGTCGGAAGATGCCGGAGGTCTACCGTGAGGACACGTACGACGACGCGAAAGCGGGGCTTGAGACCCTTCGGGATGACTTGGAGGAACAAGGGGAGGAAGCGGCCGCACGCAGCCTGGAAGAGGGCATGGAAGAGACGCTGACACTGCACAGGCTGGGTGTGGCGGATACGGTCGGATGCAGTCTGCTAACCACCAACATCATTGAGAATGTCAACGGCCAACTGGTATATCGAACGCGGCGGATCAGACGTTGGGTACACTCAGATCAACGTCACCGATGGGTAGCACTGGCTATGCTGGAAACCGAACCCCGATTATGCAAGCTTAGCTGTGCAAAGCACCTTCCGAAGCTCCAAGAAGCCCTGCTAAAATGTGTGCCGAAACCGTATCTTGGGCCCACTCCTAAGCCGGTCTTGAAAAAATAGACCAACTACTTCTGGCACCATGCCAGATGGGTGTTGCCGGTCTTCGTGATAGAACCACGCTTCGTGTGATTACCCGAGGTATGCTCGCTCGGTATCAGCCCCAGATACGCCATTAACTGGCGTGGATCCGCGTAGCGATGGATATCTCCCAACTCGCACGTTAGCGTTATGGCCGTCACAAGGCCAATGCCACGGAACGCCATCAGCACCTTAACAGACGCGCTGTAGCGATCCTTTGTGGCCTCCTCCGCCAACCGCTGTTCCAGTCTCAGCACCTCCTGTTCCAGATACACCAGATTGTGCAGATACGCGTGCAACGTGACCTGGTCCATACCCGCCACCGGCAGGGTACGGATCCATGTGTGAAACGCCTTCGTCCAGTTCGATCCACCCGTATACCGAAAACCCCGGACATGAAGAAAGGACAGGATGCGCTGTTTCGTTTGCGTTGTGGATTTCACCAAGTCTGCGCGGCAGCGCAGAAGAGACCGCGCCGCTTCCTGCTCCACTTCCGGTACACACCGGCGTCAGCAGCCCGGCGGCATACAGCGTAGCGAGCTTCTTCGCATCCCGCCGATCCGTCTTCACGCGCTCGCCTGACCGGCGCGGAATAGAGGACGGAGCGATTACTTCACACGATACGCCCTGTGCTGGCAGCGCCCGCTGCAAGCCAAACCCGCAGGACGACGCTTCATTGCAGCACAGCGCCGTAGCGGCGCTGCACTCTTCGGATATACTTGTGAATCTTCGGCCGATCATGTGGTAATTGTTGTTCGTCAATTACCACGCCGGCGTTGCTATCGTACACGCAAAGCACTACGGTTTTATTGTGCACATCCATGCCGATAAACAGCGAGGAGGCTGAATTGAATGGTAAGGGTTGTTATTGCATAAGACCTTCGCGGTTAGGTTAATGGATAGACGAGCCAAGATAGGCACCTTGCCGGTGCGGGGTCCTACTATAAGATCTTGAAACTGCGCACTTTAAACAGAAATCGGTGCGCACTTTCAGGAATAAACATTGAGCACGCAACCACATCCGTCGGACTACGGCCTATATTCTCATTTGCGGGGCTCGGACTGCATCCCTTTCCGCGCCGTACGTGCAATATTGGGGAGTTATATGGCTGAGTGCCACGCGTTTTCGCAGGAGTTACTTTTTGTGCTTTGGTCGTGCAGACAGGATGGCTTTCGCCAGTTTTTCATAATCGGTTCCCGCTTCTCACGAACAAACTGCAATTATTTCAAATAACTCAACACGTGGGTACGCATGGTATATAATTTCCATCTATTAGGGAGTTATATGCCACAGTGCCATGCCCGAAACGGTTAGTGCATACCGCAATATCACATACAGGCTGTTGTCCGGAAGTCGGAGTAACGCCAAGCACCTTGCTGGATTAGCGGGTGCGTGTAGGTTTGTGTGGAATGCCATCCTCGCAGAGCAGAGCGAGGCGTACAAGAAAGCGAAAGAGGCTGGAGAGAAGCCGTCCTCGGTACGCTTCTTCTCGCTGGGGAAGCGGTTCACGGCGCTGCGCCGCACGGTCGAGTGGCTACCTGAATACTCCTTTGGTGTCGTTAGATACACATTGAAATATCAGGCGGATGCATGGAAGGCATTCTTCAAGGAGGGTAAGAGAAGACCGAGATTCCATTCCAGACGTGGTAGTACGCCTTCGTTCACGATCCCGGATAACGTAAGGGTTCGGGATGGCAAGCTGTATATCCCGAAAGTGGGATATATGGCGCTCCGCAGGCGGGGAGGCAACCCGTACCCTGATGGTATACCCGTCAAAGCCACGGTAAAGAAGAACGCCGGCAAAGGGTATGCTGTCATCTGCTACAAGATGGAGGCACCTGTAATAGAGGATACCGGCGGCGCTGTAGGCATTGACCGTAATTGCGGGCAGGTCGCTATGGTCTCCACAGAGGGCGATACAAGCATTATCAGACAACCGGATACCAAGCGTCTTGATGCCAAGTTGAAGCGGCATCAGCGAAGACTGGCGAGACAGAAGAGAGGCTCCAACCGTCGTAACAGGCGGAAGCATAGAATCGCCCGCATGCAGCGCAAGCGTGCTAACATCCTCCAAGAATGCGAACCATCAGGTAAGTCACAGTGTTGCCAAATGCTCCTCAACGGTGATACTGGAGGACCTAAAGATCAAAGCGATGATACGTTCAGCTAAGGGGACGATGGAGAGCTTTGGCGCAAACGTCAAACAGAAGTCTGGCCTCAACCGTGGAATACTGCGAACAGGTTGGGGCCAGCTGGAACAGATGCTGGGCTATAAGTGCCGCAAGGTGATAAAGGTTACCGCTGCCTATACCAGTCAGCGGTGTTCTGTGTGTGGGCACACAGAAGCGAGTAACCGTAAGACGCAGAGCAAATTCGAGTGTATGTCCTGTGGACATGCGGATCATGCAGACCTGAATGCGGCTGCAAACATACTGGCCTCCGGGATTGGGGCTGCTGCACGGCGAGGGGCGTTCGGGTTACCGACCCCTATGACCCGTGAAATTGATACTAGTGCCTCACTGTGTACAGTTGGTCACTCACGTATATAATTCCCCAACATTGCCCCATAATATCAATGGATAAGAGAGAGGGATTGCTATGAGTGACGCATGGGTACGGTATTCCGAGGTGCAGGAGACTCGCGCTCGTTTGCGTAAGGAGTTGCGGGGGTGGTGGAAGGTTGTTCAACCGGTCAGGGCATGGCAAAAATATCATGAGCTTCGTGCAGCTAGTGAAGGAAGGCGCCAGGCGAAAAATGATCGCTACCTCGCCCGTCGTATGTCGGATCCTGTCTTGGCAAAACTCAATACAGAGCAACGTAAAGCCGTGTTGGTTCAAGAAGATAGGACACTGATTATCGCAGGTGCAGGGACCGGCAAGACCCATACCATAGTCGAAAAAGCCAAGGACACGGTAAGAACAGGAATCGCCAAACCTTGTGATCTTGCGTTTGTAACCTTTACGCGCAAAGCTGCCCGGGAAATCCAGTCAAGGTGCACCGAGATCAAGGGAATGGAAATCGGTACGATCCATCACTTGGCGAGGCAGGTGATTCGGTTAGCTGAGGGAAGCAAGCCAAGACTCTCTCCGTTGGTCGAAGACAAGAAGCGTCGACTGGATCTTCTGGAAGGATGGCTGGCGGAGGCGTTGCGGGAGGATCCGCGCTTGTTGACTGATTTGGAGATACGCAAGGCGGCTCCGAAATTGTGCCGCACCTCCGACGATGGAGAACTTGGTCGGCCGAGTGTACCGCCTGACGGATTTAAAGTCAAGTCCATGGGAGAGGCGCAGATTGCGACCGTCTTCTATCTGTCCGGTGTTAAGTACATCTACGAGGCGAATTTTCCCGTTCCGGAAAAATTCCGATCCGAAGACGGGAAGCGTTATTCTCCAGACTTCTACCTGCCGGACAATCCCAACGAGCGTCCCGATGTGAGCCGAGGTATCTGGTATGAACACTTTGCCAATGACAAAAACGGTCGGCTGCCGAGAAAATGGGACGTTGAGGAGCCCGGATCAAGGGCCCAGTACCACGAGGCCAGAAGATGGAAGGCGCGGCTTCATAAGGCGCTTGGCACGCGGTTTACGTGGACTGAGTATGGTGATATGCAGCGCTGCGGCACTACGGGCGCATCTTTTCCCGATCTGGTGCTGCAGCGCGTCAAGGAATTGGGTTTGACCAACTTTACGGAAGTCTCAAGCTGGAATATCAACAAGGTATTGGAGCGTATGCGCAGGGAAAATGCAAATGCTGTACACTTAAATGTTACCCATGAAATTGACGCATGGATAAGGGCAAGCCGTCAGCAGGTCTCGTTGGATAAGGCCCGCGAGGCTGCATATTCCAGGCGAGAAGTCATGGAAGAATCGTCCGCGCTCTTCCGCCTTGCTGCTCCCGTCCGAGAGAGGTACGAACAGTACCTGGAGGAAACAGATACGGTTGATCATGAGGGGACCATTCTGAAGGCTTGGCAATATCTGAAAGATGGAACTGTCCAGCCGCCGTGGCGCGTGATCCTCGTAGACGAGTATCAGGACGTAAATCCGGCTCAGGCTGCTTTCGTGCATGCATTGCTCAGGCCGATACATGCTGATCTTCCAAGCACAGGGGCCCGGCTCACCAGTGTCGGAGACGACTGGCAGGCGATTTTTGCGTTTCAAGGGGGTGATGTAGATCTGATTCGCGATTTTCGTGATCCGGCAGGTGCAAACAATGGCTGCAAGTCGCAGGTAGCGTTGAGACGGACGTACCGCTTCGGTCGGCACTTGGCGGATACCACCCGCCATTTCGCAACGAGGTCTCCGGGATCTATTGATCGGCTTGTTGTGGGCTCTCCAGACATTAAGCCGAACCAACGGTGGCCTTCATCCGTCGTATTGGCCTCGTCAAGATTGACCGCAGCAGGTAAGCGCGCTTTTGGTGCACATCACCGCGGACTTACAGGCAGTGTACTTGCCGCTCTGTCCAGAATTGCAACCCAGGTTGATGGCGCGGATGTGCTAATACTTGGCCGGCGCAATCAGGATGTAGGCCCGTTGCAGAGCATTGGTAAGCGTGAAGCAGGGCTTGAACAAGAAAAGATCTGCCGGTTCGCTGCATCGCGCAATTTGCAATTGGCTTATTCAACCATCCACAAAGCGAAAGGAATAGAAGGGGACTATGTAATTCTCCTGGACACCGGTCCGCCGCGTGCAGGCAAGCGAGCGGGAATCCGGGCACTCAATCGTGCGCTAAGTGTGTTTCGCAAGTCTCAGCCAACTGACGAGGAGGAGCGTTGCATTTGGTATGTGGGCCTGACGCGGGCTAAGCGGAAGGTTTTTGTCATCGTTGATGCGGGGGCCGAGGCGCACAGCCCTTTCGCAGATGAATTGTTTCACAATGTAGGGGGGCATTACGATGTTGGGGAAGACGAACTGGCAGAATATCTGCAGCCCGTGCGTACGCATGTGCCCTGCCCCGCATGCTCTAGGAGAGGCAGGGAGGGACCGGTGCTGGCAGTGCGTATGGGCAGCAACGGCTCCTTTGCAGGCTGTACGAGCTTCAGTGCTGCGGAAGCATACCGTTGCGGGCACACAGAGCGGCTGTGCGATGATTGCGAGGATGGGCTGATGATCAGGCTGGGGAACGGATTTGCGAAGTGCCAGGCACCAAACTGTACAAGGGTTGCCCCGCTGTGCCGGTGCTCCGTACAAAAGCCCATGGTTAAGCGAACAAACAGCAGTTCGGGTGAATCGTTTTGGGGATGTCAGGTATTTCCTCGCGGATGTCGTTTGACCAGGTCAATGAGCGAGTGATATACAGTCTGCATGTGGCTATACTCCCGAACTGGGGGCGATCCCGTGACGCAAGAGCAAGTCCGCCCGACCACTGTTGCTCGTGTTGGAGGTGGTTGCATTGATACAGAGGGAAGGACCGAAGGTAACGGGCTATAATAGTGGCTGGAGTGAGTTCGCCATCGTTCTCGGTCGGCTGTTCAGCCTCTACCCTAATCGGGGAGGTGATGGTTTACTTGTAAGCGTGCGGTGAACTACATCTTGATTGGGTGATGGGTTCTGGGGAGCTTACCCCTAGACGTGAGAACCCAGACCCCAGGTCGTATGGTACAGCCCAAACGTACGGCGGAAGAGATGTTTCCGCTGGTAGAGCAGTATAACGAAAGGACCCAGTCCGCAGCGGCGTTTTGTGCAAAGCACGGCATCTCGTATGGGCAGTTGAATTATTGGAGGCGGAAGGATCGCCAGGAGACTGCAGCCGAGGACAGCCGAGGCTTCGTGGAGATAGGCAGTGCAGCACCAAGGGAAGCGGCACAGGTAGAGATCGCATATCCGGGTGGGATACGGGTGCGGTTCTTTGCACCGGTATCTGCTTCGTACCTGGCCAGGCTGACGCAGTCATGATCGGACTGGCACCTTCGCACCGGTACTTCTTTTACCGACCGCCGGTGGACATGCGCACAAGCTTTGACGGCTTGTGTGCTTTGGTAAAGAGCGGCATGAAGCGGAATCCGATGTCGGGAGACATTTTTGTATTCATCAACAGGAGGCGAAACCATTTGAAGGCGCTCACATGGGATCGGAACGGCTTTGCGATCTTCTACAAGCGCTTGGAGACGGGTACGTTTGCGTTGCCAGAGGAGGATGTGCCGACATGGGCACAGATGGTGATGATGCTGGAGGGGGTGTCGTTGAAGACGGTGAAATATCGGCCCCGATATGCGGTAAAAAGCCGATAATCGAGCCAAATATAATGTGTGATTCGGGAACAAGCAATATGCTGGTGTTGCTAGCTCACCATGCAGCCCGAAGTACATTCTATCCTCTCCCCCGCGCAGGTTGCGTTGCTTGCACAGCACCCCGAAGTGGCCAGTGCCTTTGATCGGCTGCATGATCGATGCAGCCGGCTTGAGGCAGAATTGCGGAATATGAATTACCGGCTGATGCTGGCGCTACGCGCGCTATACAGTCCCAAGAGTGAAAAGTGTGTGCTGAATGACCCGCAGCAGGGCACGTTGTTTCGATGAGCCGGAGCAGGAGCTCCCTCTACCGGAGCCGGAGACGAATGGACAGACGAAGAATGGGCAAAAGGCGAACGGACGGCAGAAGAAGAAGGGCAAGCCCAAGCGTAAAGCGCTGGACGATCTGCTGAAGAAACTGCCCCGCGAAACGATTACAATTGAGCCTGACGGGGATACCAGTGGTATGACGTGCATCGGGGCGGAGAAGACGCTGGTTCTGGAGCGTGTACCCGCCCATAGGAAGGTTATTGAGTATGTGCGTCCGAAGTATGTGGACCCTGGGGATGAGGATAAGGGGGTGATCATAGGTGAGTTGCCACCACGGATGGTGAACAAGGGCATGGCGGGCGGGCTCGCGGCGGGTATTGCTACTGCCCTGGGAACGGTTGCCACCACGGATGGTGAACAAGGGCATGGCGGGTCCGGGGTTGTTGGCAGATGTGGTGGTGGGCAAATATGCGGACCACCTGCCTTTGTACCGTCAGCAGCAGCGGTTTCGTCGGGAAGGCGTGGAGATTGCGAAGTCCACGCTGGGAGGCTGGATATCGCAGTCTGCGTCGCACCTGACCCCGTTGTATGATGCTCTGAAGCAGGAGTTGCTATCCACCGGGTATCTGCAGGCGGATGAGACGAGGATGGAGGTGCAGGATGGAGATAAGAAGGGATCGCTGCATAAAGGCTTTTATTGGGTGTACCATAGTCCAGAGCAGAGGCTGTTGGTGATGGAATACCGGAAGACCCGTGCTCGGGCGGGTCCGGTGGAGTTTTTGCACGGGTATGAGGGATTGCTACAGACAGACGGGTATGTAGCTTACGACATCTTTGATGCGGACCCATCCGTAACGCTCTACGCATGCATGGCGCATGCCCGGCGCAAGTTCTTCGACTGCAAGACGTACGAGCCGGATAAGGCCGCGCATGTGTTGAAGGAGATACGCAAGCTCTACCTCATAGAGCGTTGGCTACGCAAAACGGGTGCGAGTGCGGATGTTCGTCAGCAACTGCGACAGGAACAGGCCGGACCTGTACTGGAGGAGCTGAAGCCGTGGCTGGAGGTGAATAATGGTTTACCCAAGAGCCCGTGGGCCAAGGCGACCCAGTACACGCTTGGTCGTTGGCAAAGGCTGACCCGATATCTGGATGAGGGCCGTGTGGAGTTGGACAATAACCTGGTTGAGAATGCGATACGGCCACTGGCTATCGGTAGGAAGAACTACATGTTCGCAGGATCCCATGATGCATCCCAGCGGGGTGCTGTGGGCTATTCGCTCCTTGGACCTCCCTTATTCATAAGGGAGTAAAGTGGCGGGGAATCGTCGTTTAATATGATGGTGTAATATGTTGACTATACACGGGGTGAATGGACTCTTGCGCGACGCTCAATCGTTTAGAAACCCCAATACCCATTCACCCTGTAACACACCCGATGCCAGATCCCAAATCCAACCTTCTGTTCGCTTGCCAGTTCAATAAATCCGTTAAAGTTGTACGCTCCAAGACCGATAATCTAACATCGGATGCCGGCGTCATTCCTATGCGCCTGCTCATGGTGATCAGCACCTTGGCATGCCGACTCGCTTCCGTGCTTAAGGACAATCGGTCCCAAGCTCGGATTACGCATAGCCTTGGGGAGTTAGTGCGACAGTACCTGCTGCAACATGTGCAGGGGTGGGGACGTCAATCAGATGCGGACAAGCTTCGAAGGGACCCCGCCATGCGCGTGGCCACTTCTTCCAACAGGGGTATGGAGGCTTTACAGGACGATAGGTCCCTGGCATCCCAGCCAACCATGTCTCGCTTCGTGCACATGTTGGCCGGGAAAAAGAATTTCAAGAAGTTGCGCCGTTTTGTAGAGACATTCGCCATGGAGCACCTGCTGCAGCGTGGTGGCGGGAAGCGCCGCCCCGAGGTAGTCTTTGATGTGGACGGTGTACCGGTAGATACGCATGGCAAGCAGCAGGGCAGCAAGTGGAACGGGTATTACAAGCGCACCATCTTTCTGCCCCTTATCGCCATATGCGGTGAGTCGGGCGACATGTTGGGGGCGGAATTGCGAGGGGACACGCAGAATGTGGTGAAGGACTGCTACGGTTTCATTCGACGCATTGGGCTGGCATTGCGTGAACATGTGGCCGACAAGGTCATTGTCCGATTGGACGCAGGCTTCAACAGTGGCGAGTTATGTGATAAGCTGGAGAACGACCGTATCGGCTACGTGATGCGTCTGAAAGGAAACGATGTGATTGACGGGCTTGCGGCGCCTTATTTGGAGGGTGATCAGCCGTCGGACGAATGCTACCACGAACTGCGCCACCGTGCAAAGTGCTGGTCCGTAGAGCGTCGTGTGGTGCTCGTGGTTGATCCGGTGCCGGGAGAGCTTTTCCCGCGGCATTTCTATCTGATCACCGATCTGGATGCAGAAGCCTATCCGGCAGAGCAGCTTGTGAATCTGTACCGGAAGAGAGGAAAGGCGGAAAAGCACTTCGGGGAGCTGAATGCGGCTTGCTCCATGGCGCTGTCTTCGGTTCCCCGTCCGAAGACACACTATAAGGGCCGGCCTGTAGTGCGGGTGCCT
Source organism: Rhodothermales bacterium (assembly GCA_963663495.1). GTDB lineage: Bacteria > Bacteroidota > Rhodothermia > Rhodothermales > Bin80. The sequence continues at coordinate 4,220,151 of OY760427.1, read as the reverse complement.
GATGGGTCGGAGCAGGAAGCCGAGATCCGAACCGAGAACGAGGTCCTGCTACAGGTATACCTTCTGGTGTATCAGCTCATGCATGTGGGGCGCTGCCTTACGCGGGAGCCTGACGAATCCCAGATAATTCTGAGCACCTATCGCGAGCGTGTACTCAAGGTGGGGCCCGCTTCGTACAACACGCGCGCAACATCGTTATCCACATTGCCGCCAGCGCAGATGCTGCATGGGAGCAATTTTGGCGACGTTATTGTCAACTCACATGGATCACGCTTCCCTTGAAGAGCTAGCCAAGTCATCTTTGCGCCTGCGCTTCGACACCGCAGGCGCCCAACGCGGAAAGCGGAAAGAGAAGGTAGGCAGAGGTGTGTCTACCCGACAGACGTCTTCCCAAAATCTCGGTAATGTGACCGCTATCGAGTCGGGAAAAGGGCCTAAACTGTATCCGTCCGGTGAAGTACATTATAACCGAGGGTATTTACTCTCTCAATTAGAGTAAGTTAGGGCGCGGTTCGAAGGTTTATAGGCTAGCGTCGGTTGGGTGTGCAGGAGTTAAGTACCTAACAGCGTATTCGCAGACCCGTACACGGATCTAGTCGGATGACCCGGGCGCGCCTGTTTAGGGGCTCCTATGCCGCTTTCTTGACGGTAGCTTGCTGCAAGTCCCGACTAGCTTTCCAATGATGGGGCAAGAGTTCAGCCATGCGGTCGGCAGGATGTGTCGGAAGACGGCGTAGTACGTCGGTAAGCCATTCAATCGGGTTTGTCGATTGCAACTTGCATGTGGCAAAAAGAGCGTACAGTACTGCGGACCGCTGCGCTGCCGCATGCGATCCCGCAAACAGATGGTTTTTTCGACCAAGCGCAATCGCTCGCATCTGGTTCTCGACCAGATTGTTATCAATCTCAACCTTGCCGTCTTCCAGGTAACAAACCAGCTTCTCCCACCTGTTGAGCATGTACCCCACGGCTTCATCCCATCCCGCACTCGGCCGGTGCTCACGACTCTCCTCAAGCCATGGCTTCAACTTCTCCAGTACCGGCCGTGCCTCCTCCTGTCGTACCTCCACACGCCGTGCCGGACCAGCTCCCTCCTTACGCAACCCACGCTCTATCGCATACAACTGCCGGATTTCCTCCATTACATGGCGCACCTTCTTGGGCTCCTTTTTCCTGCAGTCATAAAACTTGCGACGCGCATGCGCCATACATCCAAACAGCGTTATCCCGCCCCGCGTACCAAACGCATCGTACACCACATACCCGTCGGTTTGCATCGCCCCTCTATATCCGCGCAAGAATTCCCACGGTCCAGCGCGCGCACGGCTCGGGCTGTAATCCATCATCACCACCTTCGCCCGCGGTGCCAGGTATACCCAAAGATAGCCGCGATGCGTCTTTCCTTCGTTTTTCTTCCCTTTCTTCTCCTTCCCTTCCTTCTTCGGCTTTTGCACCGGGAACGTTGTCTCATCCACCTGCAGATACCCGCTACGAAGCACCTCCTTACGCAACGCATCTCCTAACGGACCCAGATACGTCGCTACCTTCGCAATCCAATCCCCCATTGTAGCAGCCGATAGCTTCACGCCATGGCGCTGAAACTTCTTCCGCAGCCGGTATAGCGGCATATGATCCACATATTTGGCTACCGCCAAATACGCCAACAACCCCGGACCCGCCTTCCCCTTCGGTATGACACGCTTCGGCAACGGCGCTATGACCACCCCCTTGCGAGGCTCCTTGCAGACAACGTACTTCGGCCGCACAATCCGTACTACCCTCGTGAAGCCCGGCACATATTCCAGGTACTCCGTTACTTCCTCGCCGATGTACTTCATACCCGCGGTGCTGCCCTCCGGCTCAAGGCGGATCACCTCTCTGGGCAGATGGTCCGGAATCGGCCCACGCACCGGCTTGTTCTTCCCACGCCGCTTGCGCTTTACCGGGACATACTCCTCCTCCTCCTCCTCGGGCTCAACAGCTTCTGGTTCCTCTCCAGACAACTGGCCTTGCTGCGCATTGTCCGCCGGCGTGTAACGCTCACTCTTTTTGCCAGAGAGTAGGCGATGCGCTTGTTCCAACCTGTCTTCCAGATGGCTAATCTTCGCAGCCATATCCGCGATGTTCTTGGATAGACGATCGGCTTTTTTCTCCAAGCGACGGACCTGCTTTCGCAGATCCTTGTTCTCAGCCTCTTGGTTTCTTAGCCTCTGAAAAAGGGCTTCACCGGCAGGAGAAGAGGGGGAGAAAGATACCTTGGGCCGCATAGTTCGTGTACATGTGCGTCCGCCACAATGTTCCGGTTCTTCTCCCCAAAACCCATGTTTTTTGTCCCCAAAGACGCTGATTGCTGCCTGCATTCAGGCGCCAAGACGATAAGCTGCACACCACTCCGAAATTCCCAAGTCGGCACACCAAACCCGGCGTATAATCACCTTGCACTAAGCTCTACAAGCGGACTACGCAGACCAATGCTAAGCCCGCTTTACCATGTACTTCACCGTACGGATACCCTAAACTGGTGTTTTCAGCCCCTCTCATGGTCGTCCCTACGCATGAACAACGCACAATCGGTCCTGCAGGTACCGAAACAGCACTTTTAGACCCGAACAGGGTACGACATGAATATTGCAGGTTGGAACTTGCAAATTCCACGACGTCAACCCAATGGAATGGCTCATGGAAGTATTCCAGCGCATCCCGACACATCCTGCCGAGGACATAGCAGCGCTATTGCCCCATCATTGGAAACAGGCACGGCAAGCCCACTAGGGTAAGGCCGCCTAGCTGCCGGACGCCGAATCGTCCAGATCGGGCAAGCCCACATGCTCTCCTCCTTCCAACCACACTGTACCCGCCAAAAAGCCCGCTGCCCTGTACTTCACCGCACGCTTACATGTCAACAACATGGCAATTCTTGTGCATACCGCCTCCAGAGGAGGCTATGACGACGTAACCGCAGACTTGGCGGTGACAATCGTTGATGATGATGTGCCTGGAATTGTGTTGTCACCCACAAGCCTTGAGATTCAGGAAGGACGTGCAGACTCATATACCGTCATGTTGTCCGTACTGCCGTCCACAACTATCACCGTACACATTTTCGATCAGGACGAAATAGGTGTGCTGCTGTCTTCCACGACATTGGACTTCTCCACGACAGATTACGAAACCCGCAGCAGGTAACTATCAAGACGCACCAGGACCGCGACTGTTCTGATGAGACCACTATAATCCATCGTGTGTCCTTTGACGCCGAATACAGATTAGTGTATGCTGACTTGCCGTTGCTCGTGACTAACGTTGGGACGTTCGAGCTGATGGTGAGCTCAATGACTGTGGATGTGCGGGTGGGTGCACCTGGGAAGACATTCACTGTGTGGCTGTCCACTGCTCCGCAAAGCACCGTTATTATTGACATTGGACTTAATGACACAATTGCAGGCAGTATATCAGTGGAGCCCACAATGCTGACTTTCACAACCACCAATTGGGCAACAAAACAGGTGGTAACTGTGGTCGGACTCGACGATGATGACGCTGTTGACGAGTCTGGACTGATCCAGTTGCGCTCGAGAGGGGGATCGTAACTTGTATAGTACTTAGTGACTATGGACAGCAGTCTCTACAATTACTTTGTGATTTGACTCACTTGGACGCTCCTTGGAAGAATGCTAGAAAGGATGTCCCCGATGGCGAGGGCGGTAGTTCTGTAATTGGTCAGTCGTTGATGGCAGAGTATTATGAGAGTTTGCTTAATGAAGGCGACTCCTTATGCGATGATCACTATTCCAAATAGAAGTAATGGATCGATGCAATAAGTCTACGCGAGCAAGAAAGGATAAATCAAAGAGCAAGCAAACGCGGAGGAAAGAGAATTCCAAAGATCGGCGAGCCGGATATTTTGGTAGAAAGCCCGTATGTTCCGCGATATAGGACTACACCTGCCGAATGGCAAATCTTAGGCTTCCATCACTGAGCAATTTCAGCATATTGAGGCTCCCTCAATAGGAGGCGAATTACGAGAATAGCGCCTTTTACATCCGGGATCATTGCATTGCATATTGCACATGCTAAGGTGGTCAAGTTCGAGGGGTCCGTACGCGGTTGGGTCTCTCACATATAGGCGATCACGCTTCCTCTGAATCGAACTCCTGCCGCTGTACGACTTTTAGCCAGGAATAAGGCACCAAGAAGTCAAATTCAGAACACGCTACCGTTGCTCTCTTGGGGTTCTTGCGCTTGATAAGTCCGGTTTGGGTCTTGTCCTCGTATTCAAAGGTAACCTTATCTCCGACTTTTACGATTGCCTTGGCAGCTTCCAGCTTCTTCTTCATTTCCTCGGGTTCAGGAGCACAGGACCTGGGCCTTGCACCTAGCCGGGAGGCTATGGCCTTCCACTTAGGTCCATGACCGACTCCCGGCCCAGCCAGCGCGTGTGCGATTTCATGCAGGATGACATCCGTCATCAGATCAGGGGGCTGCTTTAGGGCGTGTCTCCGGCTTAGCGTTATTAGCTTCTTGCTCATGCGGCACGCGCCGAGTTGTCTTCGCGCATTGTTGAACTCCAGTCGCCAATCCTTGAGTCCATGCTTATCCATGAGTTCGCGAGCCTGTTCAGCTACTTCAAGAAGTCGCCGCCCTCGCTCGGCCGGCCGGCTCTTTGCATTGGCATTGAGATTCATCAGAGCCTCATACTGCACATCCCACAAAGCTGAGGGGGTCCTCACCACAGCACGCGTTGGGTTCAGTTTCTCCACCTCGCCGCGTATAATGCCTCTACTGCCAGCGCTAAATTCTACTGTATCACCGACATCAAATAGAATCTGCCTATTCGCACCGCGCAAGAACAGATCAATCTTGTTATTGAGTGCTTTGTCGTTATCCAACTTTCATTCCTCCGTGTTCTCTCCAAGCTGCAAAATACTCATACAGTAAGGTTCAGTGCCTTCCGATGAAGGTCGCGTGGTTTATTGGGTTGTGCTGATAAAGTCGCATGGCTGGTTTCGCCAGATTATGCGTGTTGACGGATGAGGCACTCACAAGTTGTACCGAAGTGTGATGCTGGCGTGACGCTGGCAATTTTCGGCACTGGACATCACAGTAACAACCATATTGTGTCTTATGTCGCAGGAATCGGCAATTCCGATACAATGTCATAGGCCTTCGTCCTCCGGCCAGATTGGGGACACCTGCTACACCGTCTCCTGACAACCATGCCGGACCCTTTGCATAACTCCGTAGAAATCGGAGGCGGTGGAGACTTCGGCCGCATTATAATGTTTTTGCATCCGGGACTAAGTGGGAGAAATGGCATGTGTTGCCTTTGCATACGATTGTTTAGGCGGTCCGTGAGCGAGGGTGACTTGCCGGGGTGAATTTGTGCCAGCATTCGTGCTTTGTGCGCACCCCCATGCCTAGTTCCTGCTTTGCACAACGCCCGCTGAGCGCGATCCGAACGCAACCGTTCCACCAACGCTGGGTCGTATCCATATTGAACACCATCTAAGCCAGGAACACCCGCGCAAGGGCAGCACGATTCTTCTACGGACTCCCGGCATGTGATCCGGGGGCTGGCAGAAAGAAAGTGCCTGAGAGCACCATCTCTAGCACCGAGTGCAGATTCTTATGGCGCCCCTCCAAGAGGGCCAAGCGTTTACTCTACCCATTATAATAGCGCCTGTTAGCAGCTTCAGAAACCACCGTACCTTAGACGAAACGGATATGGAGACTAATCAACGTCAACATACTGTTTACCTGAACGACAATTAAGATTGTGTTAATAAGGAGGTCAGAGCTTCAATACGATCTTAGGTGCCGACACATTTACTTGTTTCCCTGAATAGTTCTAAACATCGTTAATCAGGCAGTAAATCCTCAGGAAATGGCCAACAAGCTCATAACGTCTCATGATGTACAGGACATATCCGGCTTGCCGGATCGCTAGGCCAGTGGCTTGGTGGAATGCCCCCTATGCAGTAGCCTGCCATCGCCGGATCGGGGATCCCTGCACAGTCCATCTCCAGCCTTCCTCACCTATCTGCTGCGCGTTCCTTTGCACCAACACAGCCTGCCAAGTCTTCCGTCTGAAGTGGATGTCAATAATTGAATAGCTCTGGATCATTTGCTGAAAGGCCATAACTTGCGGATTACGGCTCGGATACGCGTTGATTGGGTGTCGCCCTTCGCATTCTTGGCTTGGTTCCTCAATTCAGCCGCGACCTTGGTGAGATCGGGCGAGTCGCTCCCAGACTTGGCAAAAGCTGCATCAAGCGCCGCGATGTAGAGTCCGCCGAGCGCGGCTGTGAGCGTGGCGGCTGTAGCGGCCGAGATTGCCCCACCCAGCATCGTTCCTGCACCGGGAGACAGCTTTAGGAGATTTGCAACTATGACCCGCCCCCCCGCCGTTGCGGCGGTGGGTCCTATGGCGGCCGCCACAAGTTCTTTCACGTAGGGTTCTGTGATATCGAATCCATACAAGACTGACACTCGGACCAGCATTCCTAGCTGAATAGGTACTAGTACAGCGGCGTCGGCAAATGGGATCGGAGTGGCCGCCGTAACGGCAGCCATTCCGGCTGATTTGAATACAGTCCGGTGAGCCAGTTGCCTTTTGTGACGCAGGGAGACCCTCTGTACAGCCCCAAATGCCCGTCGGATTCCTTCGGGCACTAGCCCCATCGTCACTTCAATGAGATCCTCTAGCCCCATTGGTTGCAGTTTGTGGCCATCGTCAAGTGTCTCGGTGATCGCTCTCACCCGCACCACGTTCCTGGCTTCAGGAAGAAGACGTTGGACTTCTGCACGAAACCCTTCGTCGTTCCGTGCCTTGGTGATGACACCAAGCACGGGCATGTGTTGAGCCAACTTCCGGCAGAGGTCCCTCTCAGCAGTCTGAACCCGGCGGCCATCTTCGTGCAGACAGAGGTATGCGACGTGAATGTGGTGTGACAGATCGGGGTCGGCGGCCTTCCTATCAACTAGTTGGACCAGCTCTTCGAGTGCCTCCTTGAAGTCGGCCATTTCCAGTCCGCGAGTGTCCCAGATTCCGAGCGGAACACCTTCCTTGAATACAAAACGAGCCGCCTTGGTGACGGGCTTCCCCTGACCCGTAGTCGCCACCCTTCCATGGAATATGCTATTAATCAGAGTGCTCTTGCCGACCCCGGTACGACCAGCGATGAGCAAGTTGCATCTGCCCAGTTCGCCTTTGGACTTCTCAATCTCCCTCTTTATGGTGTCAAGGTGCATCATGCCGCAATTCAACGTTTCCCTGGGATCTTGCCATTGAGTGTTTGGTCAGTCAAGCATTGGCCCCTCACTCCACCCGCCTCCCCCCGGCGTCCACGGCGCACCCGCGGCGGGGTAGTCCCAGAATTAGTTGGCCAATATTTTCAACATCGGCTTGGTGTAGACCCAAGATACGGGTACGGCACACATTTTAGCAGGGCTTTTTGGAGCTTCGGAAGGTGTTTTGCACAGCAAAGCTTGCATTATCGGGGTTCGGTCCCCAGCACAGCCACTGCTACCCATCGGTGACGCTGATCTGGGTTTACCCAGCGTCTGATCCGCCGTGTTCAATAACCCAGTTGACTGTTAACGTACTCAATAATGTTTGTGGTCAGCAGACTGCATCCGACCGTATCCGTATCTGCCACACCCAGCCTGTACAGTATCAGCGTCTCTTCCAAGACCTTGTCCAAGCTATATGCGGCCTTTTGTTCCCCTCGTTCCTGCAATTCATCCCGAAGGGTCTCAAGCCCCGCTTTTGCGTCGTCGTACGTGTCTTCACGATACGCCTCCTGCATCTTCCGACGCACCTTGGGCGCATCCTCCTTTTTCGTGAGCTTGCTCACCACATTCTCCCGCTTGTGCCAGGTACAACGCTGCACCTGCGTGTAGTCGCCGAAGACATCCTTTACCGCCTTGTACAGCCCCTTCGCTCCATCCACAACGCACAGCAGGCCCTGGTCATAGCACAGGCCGCGATTGATCAGGCCTTCCAACAAACCTGCAATCGCCTCCGCATTCTCCGTGGTCGTCTCCACCATGCCCAAGATCTCCTTCTTTCCGTCTGCCGTAATGCCCATACACAGCACGATCTGGCACTCCTGCAAGTACTTGCCATCTATCAGCAGCGTCACATAGGTTTCCGAAGACAGATCGCGTTCTTCGAACTTCTTGAGGGCCTCCGCACTCTTCTTCTTGAAAGTGCGACTGACCGAGGAAGCGCTCAACCCATAACTGTCCGCAAACGCGCTGACCACACGGTGATAATCCCGCTGGCTCATCCCAAGAAGAATGGTTTCCGTCAGATTGTTCTCCTCTTCAACCGATGCATTGCGTAGCTCACGATAGGTCTCCAGAGGACGCTCCTTGCCCTCTTTCTTATCCCGTACGCGCTGCACCCGGATCTTCAGGCGTTTCCCCATGATCCTGATTGAACCCGGATTGGTCCCCCATCTCTCGTAACGTCCGTCGTGCACATCGTCTCTCGCGTAGGGCTTGCCACAGAGCGACTCTACCTCCTCTTCCATGACCAATTTAGCCAACAGCTCCTCAATGCTACCGCTGCGTCGCAAGAGTGCCATCTTGGTCTCCCGATCTTGATCAATTATATCCCGGAAGTGCTTCACTCGCTTCCTGGCCTTGGTTGAGGGCTTGGTTGTTGTCTCACATGCTTGCATAACGATGGGTGTGTTAGGGTGTTGGATGATTAGGGCTCCAAGTAGCATAACGGCCTGCACGAGCCCCCCTCTTGGTCTAATGGAGGCGCTCCCCGTTGCCGCTCCTGCTGTATTAGCCGCATAATTCCGGCGTTGTGCCAATCCCCATCCAGAGACATTTTGCATGCTCTGAAAGTATGAGCCCGATGTGTACCGAGAAGGCACACGGAGGTTTATTATGATTTGACCTTCGTGTAGCTGAACTATGCAAGGGATGGAGATGGGCACTTCAGAGCTGCTGTACAGGCGGAGGCTTTAGACCTCCGGCTGCTGCGTTGTTTAAGAGATAGGGTGGTGAGCGAGACCGGAAAAGGCAGAGGTAGGACTTTGTCATGCACGAGCCACGGATTTGAATGCAAATGAACCACTGCTGAAGTGTCGAAAGCTTTTGGACGATGTCAAAACTACGTGGATACTGCATCCGCTGGGACAAGCTTGGCGGGAGCCTGAGTACTGGCTAAACGGCATCCGGCATGCGGGTGGCAAGACCGTGGATTCAGGCCTGTACATGGAACTTGGGAACCTGTCGACCTGCTGCTAGGGGAGACTCGCAAGCGGCGACCCCGTGAGCGATATAGTATTGATGCAGGGGACAGGGGCGGATCTGTACGCAGTAGCGAGGAAGGGGCTGTAATGGTCTTGGAGTACAGGGCCGACTCTGTTGGCTTACGGTGGGAGGCAACTGCATGGCGGGAGGACCACTTACGGAAAGCGGGGGGTTTGCCGTTGTGAAACATGCAAGCCGCGCTGAGAAAGAGCCGCATGAAGCGAGAGATTCACGCACGGTTCTGTAGGGTCTGGGGGTGAATTTCCCCGAGCTATCCGACCCAGTACAGGGTAGTATGCGATATGGCGGTGTTGGAGGATATGGGATGGTTGGAAGGAGGACAGCATATGGGCTTGCCGAATCTGACGGCCTGCAAATGCAAGTTGGTATTTCGGGAGCCGGATTGCGAGACATCAACTGCCAGTTTGCGCGAAACCGGTTGGCCCGGGATCCCAGCGGGCTGCCAATCATGTGTTCGGCATATGGTTACTGCTCCTGGATCATCTCAACGAGCTCGTAGATGAGATCGTTTGGCACGGGCAGCGTCAAGTGATACTGGGCAACCTTCCAGGCGCCGTCCATGAGCACCAACACGCCGGTACCCCTGGTCTCCCCGAACTTTTCGTTGACCAGGATTTCGTCAAACCATGCAGTCAGGCCATCTTTTGCGACGTAGACATGCCTCTCGGTTGGCAGGTAGGTCCACCCTTGCCCTCGGGCAAAATGCGGTTGAGCATACGACTGAAACTCATGAAGCGTCCACCGCTCTGTTATATCGGTCCCATGGAATACTGCGTACGGAGCAAAGTGGCCAAAATACCGGGCTGAATCAGCCTCCGAAGCGGCCATGTGAAAATCGTCCAAAACTGCCGACACCTGTTCCTCTTGCGCGAACGCTTGCGTAATTGCCAGAAGAGATAGCAGTAGAGTGGGAGTGAAGCGCATAATTGTTACAGATTAACTTGCAAATAGTCTGCCGTGCGAAGAGCCATAGCAGCTATGGTAAGTGCAGGGTTCATGGCAGCCGAGGAAGGGAAAAAAGACGAATCTACAGCATAAAGGTTTGGAACGTCATGGCTGCGGCAGTAGGGGTCCAAGACCGAGGTACCCGGATCCGTTCCGAATCGAAGGGTTCCACACTGATGGGAGTTGGTGGCGATTCCCATGGTTTCCGCGAACACCAATGGGTACCCGATGCGCCGCATCAGGCTCGAACATTCCCGAATAAAGCGGCGATGCGTTACCATGTTGTTCGGAATCCAATGTACCTGCACACGGCCTGACGAGGTAATGGTGACGCGATTGTTCCGGCAGGGGAGGTCCTCTGACATTACCCACCAATCCATGCTCCTGCAGGCAATCGCATGCAGCAAGCTGATGGGGACGCGCTGGCGCGTCATCTTAAGCATCGGAGCCTGCACCTTGCCAATAATCTGTAGGTTGCCCATCGGCCATGGCCAATCGGGGCCCGACCAGTAGAAGTCATTAACCGATAAAGTCTTTTGGAATACGGTACGGTTCTTGCGCGGGCGCACTGCACACATCGCGGTATTATTATGCACCATGTAATGACGCCCGACAAGCCCTGAGCCGTTTGCCAGGCCACCCGGCTCTGAGTTAAGCAGCAAGGCTGCTGAGTTAACGGCTCCGCAGGCAACGATGAAAGTGTCCGCGTAAAGTAACCGAGTGCTGCCACGGTGCCGCGTTTCAACAGCATGAATTCGTTTCCCGTGCTTGATCAGTCGAAGGGCGAGAGCACTGGTGAGAATGCTGACATTCGCATGCTCAAGTGCCGGCCGGACGCAGCACACTTCCGCATCTGACTTGGCAAGCACCCTGCACGGGAAGCCATCGCATGTATGGCATCGGATACAGTGCCCACCGGGTCGCAGGTCCAGCCCCAGGGGAAGGTGGAACGGGTGTAGGCCGTTGGCGCGAAGCTGGCTTGAGAGCGCCTCAAGTTCCGGCTCGTGCGGTACGGCATCAAATGGGTAATGCGCAGAGCGGGCAGGTTCGGTGGGATCCTCTCCAGGATTGCCGTGCACGCGGTACAGATTCTCCGCGCGAACATAGTAGGGCTCCATCTCCTGGTACGTCACCGGCCACGCCGGAGACGTACCGCCCTCGTGCTCCAGTGCATCGAAGTCCTTTTCTCTGAAGCGCGGCAGCGCCGCACCAAAGACCTTGGTGTTGCCACCGACATAATAATGTACCCCCGGGATAAAGGAGCGCGCATCACTGACATCCTCCCATGTCTCCCGAGTCTTGTACGCTGCGCCTTGAAACACGGCCTCCGGGCTCCAATTATCGTCCTCTTGCGGCAGAAAATCCCCGCGCTCAATGATCAGAATGCGTGCACCGCAGTCCCGGAGTGCCCATGCAATTGTGCCGCCGCCAGCACCCGATCCGATGATTATGATGTCGTAACGCAACCGCTCATGCCTTGACAGCTCCTAGGACCAATCCCCTGACGAACAGCTTCCCAGGACCGATATACTCTACGGATGAGGGAAAAGCCGCCAGCACCACCTCTGCCATTTCCACGTTACACTCAACCAAGAAAGAGCCCGACAGGTTGTTGAGCACAATGGTGACAGGCTGCGCGCGTGGATCGGGTACTACCGCGATACCAAAAAGAATGTCATTCCAGATGTTGGTGAATTGGAAGATGGGTGCTACCGCGATGGCAGGTAGCGAAATCGGAAACAAGATGAAAAAATGGACAATTATAAAGCAAAGTGAAACTGAAACACAGCTGTGATAGACGACAGTGCGTAACGGAAACACGAACGGCGCTACGAATAAAGCGACGCCCCGTAGCTGTTGACCAGGGAGAACGGCCAAGGCCAGACCAAGCACCATCGCTCGCACGAGAAAGAGCGCCGTAGAGACCATTGCGTAACGTGAGTCCGCTTGGAAGCGAGGCATCGTGAACATGTCCAGATTGGTTAGGGAGTTATATGGCTGAGTGTCACGTGTTTTCGCAGGAGTTACTTTCTGTGCTTGGGTGGTGCAGACAGGATGGCTTTCGCAAGTTTTTCATAATCGGTTCCCGCTTTTCACGAACAAACTGCAATTATTTCAAATAACTCAACACGTGGGTATTCATGCTATTTAATTTCCATCTATTAGGGAGTTATATACCACAGTGCCATGCCCGAAACCGTTAGTGCATACCGCAATATCACATACAGGCTGTTGCCCGGAAGTCGGAGTAACGCCAAGCACCTTGCTGGATTAGCGGGTGCGTGTAGGTTTGTGTGGAATGCCATCCTCGCAGAGCAGAGCGAGGCGTACAAGAAAGCGAAAGAGGCTAGAGAGAAGCCGCCCTCGGTAAGCTTCTTCTCGCTGGGGAAGCGGTTCACGGCGCTGCGCCGCACGGTCGAGTGGCTACCTGAATACTCCTTTGGTGTCGTTAGATACACATTGTCGTTAGATACACATTGAAATATCAGGCGGATGCATGGAAGGCATTCTTCAAGGAGGGTAAGAGAAGACCGAGATTCCATTCTAGACGTGGTAGTACGCCTTCGTTCACGATCCCGGATAACGTAAGGGTCCGGGATGGCAAGCTGCATATCCCGAAAGTGGGATATATGGCGCTGCGCAGGCGGGGAGGCAACCCGTACCCTGATGGTATACCCGTCAAAGCCACGGTAAAGAAGAACGCCTGCAAAGGGTATGCTGTCATCTGCTACAAGATGGAGGCACATGTAATAGAGGATACCGGCGGTGCTGTAGGCATTGACCGTAATTGCGGGCAGGTCGCTATGGTCTCCACAGAGGGCGATACAAGCATTATCAGACAACCGGATACCAAGCGTCTTGATGCCAAGTTGAAGCGGCATCAGCGAAGACTGGCGAGACAGAAGAAAGGCTTCAACCGTCGTAACAGGCGGAAGCATAGAATCGCCCGCATACAGCGCAAGCGTGCTAACGTCCTCAAGAATGCGAACCACCAGGTAAGTCGCAGTATTGCCAATTGCTCCTCAACGGTGATACTGGAGGACCTGAAGATCAAAGCGATGACACGTTCAGCTAAGGGGACGATGGAGAGCTTTGGCACAAACGTCAGACAGGAGTCTGGCCTCAACCGTGGGATACTGCGAACAGGTTGGGGCCAGCTGGATCAGATGCTGGGCTATAAGTGCCGCAAGGTGATAAAGGTTACCGCTGCCTATATCAGTCGGTGTTCTGTGTGTGGGCACACAGAAGCGAGTAACCGTAAGACACGGAGCAAATTCACGTGTATGTCCTGTGGACATGCGGATCATGCAGACCTGAATGCGGCTGCAAACATACTGGCCTCCGGGATTGGGGCTGCTGCACGGCGAGGGGCGTTCGGGTTACCGACCCCTATGACCTGTGAAATTGATGCTAATGCCTCACTGTGTACAGTTGGTCACTCACGTATATAATTCCCATAGTTTATCATCGTTCGTTCAGGCATATGTGCACCTTTTATACCCATGTGGAGGTGTGGGGTCCGAGGTGCAGCTGTACAGTCTTGAGCTCGCAAAATTCGTCCGCAGAAAATCGCCCAAGCTCCCGTCCCAACCCGCTTTCCCGGTAGCCTCCGAACGGCAGCTCTGCATAGCCGTCCATGAAGCAGTTTATCCAGATGGTTCCGGCTCGTATTTGGCGGCTCACCTGGAAGGCAGTATCAACATCCCTCGTCCAAATGCCCGCGCTCAAGCCATATAGTGAATCATTGGCGATGGCTACAGCCTCCTCAATCGTATCAAACGTCAAGACCGATAGCACGGGACCGAAAATCTCGTCCTGAGCCAGGGCCATGCCGGGATCAACACAGTCAAAAACTGTCGGCTCAAAATAACGTCCACAAGGTGTCGGGAGACGACGGCCCCCGAGCCTCAGGCGCGCCCCGGCGTTTTGGCCTCTCTCTACATGATGAAGGATCTTGCCAAGCTGTGCCTGATTGATGATAGCACCAACCTTGGTGGATTCCTCCGACGGGTCCCCGACAGCCACCACGCTGGCCCGCTCTACGACTCGCTCCGTGAAGGAATCGGCAATAGAACGATGGAGCAGCAGGCGGCTACCGCTGTTGCAGCACTCTCCCATATTGAAGTACGCACCAAAAACCACGGAGTCCAAGGCAGCGTTCAAGTCCGCATCTTCAAAGATTATGTGCGGATTCTTGCCTCCAAGCTCAAGGAGCACCTTTTTTAAGCCCGTCCCCGCAACAGCAGCGATCTCGCGACCCACACGCGTTGATCCTGTGAACGAGACAATATCAATGTTCGGGTGCTCTGCAAGGCGACTCCCCACCGGCCTGCCGAAGCCAGTCACCACGTTAAGTGCGCCTTCGGGGATCCCCGCAGCATGGCATAGGGCACAGAGTGCTACCGTCGTGCCGGGCGTCAGCTCACTCGGTTTGATTACGGCGGTACAACCTGCCGCCAAAGCAAACGGCAGCTTCTGGCTGATGATGAGAAGAGGGAAGTTCCATGGCGTGATCATGCCGACGACGCCAGCGGGGTCGCGCAGTACAAATCCCAACTTATCGTCTCCAAGTGTATTGTAGGTATCTCCGAAGGTGTGGCGGGCCAGCGTGGCTGCATAGTCCCATAGGTCCGCTGCGGCAATCATTTCCGACCGTGCTTGAGAGATGGGCTTGCCGCTTTCCAAAGTCTCCAGCCGCGCTAGCTCATCAATGTGGCCGCGTAGGCTGTCGCCCACGGTGCTCAGGATGCGGGCCCGGTGCTTGCCCGCCATGCGCGGCCACGGGCCGCTATCAAAAGCTTTACGCGCAGCCGCAACAGCAGTATTTACGTCATTCGCATCCGCTAGCGGATAACTGGCTACATGGCTGTCGTGAGCCGGGCTTACCGTTTCAAAAGAGGAGCCGAACTGCGACAATGATTTCTGTCCTCCGATCCACATGTGCTGCGAAGAGCCGAAGGGAGATGTTGTTACGGATTTGTCACACATGGTTACGATTGGGAGTTATATGGCTGAGTGCCACGCGTTTTCGCAGGAGTTACTTTTTGTGCTTAGGTGGTGCAGACAGGATGGCTTTCGCCAATTTTTTGTAATCGGTTCCCGCTTTTCACGAAAGACTGCAATTATTTCAAATAACTCAACACGTGGGTACGCATGCTATATAATTTCCATCAATTAGGGAGTTATATACCACAGTGCCATGCCCGAAACGGTTAGTCTATACCGCAATATCACATACAGGCTATTGCCCGGAAGTCGGAGTAACGCCAAGCAACTTGCTGGATTAGCGGGTGCGTGTAGGTTTGTGTGGAATGCCATCCTCGCAGAGCAGAGCCAGGCGTACAAGAAAGCGAAAGAGGCTGGAGAGAAGCTGCCCTCGGTAAGCTTCTTCTCGCTGGGGAAGCGGTTCACGGCGCTGCGCCGCACGGTCGAGTGGCTACCTGAATACTCCATTGGTGTCGTTAGATACACATTGAAATATCAAGCGGATGCATGGAAGGCATTCTTCAAAGAGGGTAAGAGAAGACCGAAATTCCAGACGTGGTAGTACGCCTTCGTCCACGATCCCGGATAACGTAAGGGTTCGGGATGGCAAGCTCTGCCCGTCGCCCATAAGTCATTATAGCGGTTTAATTGTTCGTCAGTTCTGGTCAACTCTCGCTGGCATGGCTGTCGGAATATCTCGGGTATTTCGGCCTGACAGGTATGGTGTGTGACTTGAGGTGAATAATGCCCTCCTCTCGTGCGGATACGCGATCTCTTCCTGCGCCGCTTCCCTTGGCGCTGCATTGCCTACATCCACGAACCCTCGGCTGCAGTCTCATGGCGATACTTCCGCCTCTAGTAATTCAACGGTCCGTACGAGACGCCGTGCTCTGCACAAAACGCCGCTGCGGACCGGGGCCTTTCGTTATACTGCTCTACCAGCGGAAACATCTCTTCCACCGTACGTCGGGGCTGTACCATGCGATCCGGGGTCTGGGTTCTCACGTCTACGGGTAAGCTCTCCAGAACCCGCCACCTAATCAAGATGCAGTTCACCGCACGCTCATGCAGGTGTAGCCATTGGGGCATAGCCCCACATCAGGCAGGTTGATATGCCATTTATGTGAACCCAGATGAACACCCGTGCGAGCATGCACTCAATCGTTCGTCCCTTACCTCGTATCCCAATGTCATTAGGTGTAACCTCTCTAGGCCACGCCACATGATCGGGTAACCCACCGGTCCATCACGAGTGCGGTTCTGATAGCCGCCGAGCACCGCTACGATCAGGATAGCAGCTCCCAAAGTACTGGGCTTTGGCAACTTTACCCGTGCTGCATATCCTTCCAAGAATCGCAGCTCCATCTCCGTGAAAAAGACATCCGCGTCCAGCTCCGGCACCTCCCGACCCAATTGCACCAAGGTCATGACGCGCCAGGATATTACACAATACATCGTTATTGCTCGCTGCAGACGCAACGAGGTACGCAGACCCAAACGCTCCACTTTGCACCCGCTCTTGAGCACGCGGAAGAAGTCTTCCACCCGCCACCGCTTGAGATACATGGCCAACACCCGCCGTGCATCCGCTACGCTCCCTACCTCCATGCTGGTCAATAGCATCCACTCCACCGGCGGTGCGTCCCCCGGAGGCTCCACCTCCAACTCCGCACGAGAGGACGGCATTATTCACCTCAAGTCACACACCATACCTGTCAGGCCGAAATACCTGAGATATTCCGACAGCCATGCCAGCGAGAGTTGACCAGAACTGCCCCAAAATCTAACCGTAATGGATGATTTATGGGTACAGGGCAGACCGAGCCCGTTATGGCGCTAAACCTTCCGCTCGCATTCGGACGGCCCGCGGGCATCCATCGCCGGAAGGCAGGGCATTTTCGTCCTTGTTGCGTGGCCTAACACAACCTGGTCCTCCGGCGGTCATGCACCCTGTGTTTTGCCCGAGACCTAATACCAAAACGGGATCGCGGATCATTTTCACGCGGCTATACAATTCCGTATCATTGCCGCTCCTTTTTCACCGATCATGATGGAGGTGGCTTGCGTGTTACCGCTAATAACTCGCGGCATCACGGAGGCATCTACCACATGCAGTCCCTCCAAGCCGCGGACGCGGAGCTGCGGATCAACCACTGCATCCGTATCGGATCCCATCCTGCATGAACCGACGGGATGGTAGTCATTCTTGGACCATTTTCGGATATAGGCAGCGATATCCTCGGTACTCTGCACCTTTTTGCCGGGCAGGAGTTCGCGCTTGATAAAGGGCCGGAAGGAAGGGGCCTCCAGTATTCTTCGCCCCCAGCGGAACCCTTCCGCTGAAACACGCAAGTCGTCAGAGTCGTCAAGAAAGTTGGGATCAATAGCAGGCATCTCCAAGGGGTCCGCGCTCCGCAACGTGATGGAGCCCACGCTCCTAGGGCGCAGATTGCATGTGTTGATCGTGATGCCATGGCCCTTAATGCGCATCCGACCGTGGTCCACCACATATGCCGGGAGGCAGTGGATCTGGATATCCGGAGACCGCACGCAAGGGTCGCTCTTCAGGAAGCAGCCTGCTTCTGCAACGCAAGCCGACACGGGGCCGGTCTTGTACAACAGGTACTGCAAGCCGTGCCGTATCGCGCGGTCCCACCGGTCCTGTCCATTGTAGCTCACGGGACGGCTGCATTCGGCGGCCAAGTACACATCCATGTGGTCGTGAAAATTCTTGCCCACGCCGGGAAGGTCATGTTCGCAGCGGATGCCCAGCGGTAGCAGCTCGTCGGCCAAGCCAATGCCGGAAAGCAGAAGTAGCTTGGGGGAGTTGACGGCCCCGCCGCTGAGTACCACGCCGCGCTCGGCCCGCACGGTGACCGTGTGCTTCTTGCGATGCAGGTACGTGACGCCCACGGCTCGCCCGTTCTCAAGGACTATCTTGCATGCCTGCGCATGGGTGCGGACCTCCAGATTGTCCCGCTGCTGCTGGTCACGGATGAACGCGGTGGCAGCACTCTCGCGGCGAACGTTGCGTTGTGTGACTTGGTAGAAGCCTGCGCCGCCTTGATGCTCGCCGTTAAAATCCGGGTTGTAGGGGATGCCAACCTCCTGCGCCGCACGCACAAAAGCGCGCGAAAGAACATTGTGCTGTGTCTGGTCTGCTACATTCAGCTCGCCACCCTGCCCGTGGTAGCGATTTACGAAGCGCTCATTATGCTCCGGGCGTCGAAAGTAGGGTAGCACATCTTCGTACCCCCATCCATCGCATCCGAGCGTCTCCCATTCATCGTAATCCAAGCGATGACCGCGGATGTAGATCATGGCATTTATTGACGTACTGCCTCCGAGTGTCCGCCCCTGCGGGTAGTGCATCTTCCTGCTATTGACATGCTTCTGAGGGACCGTGTGAAACCCCCAATTGACCTTGGGACCGGTCAGCTTCGTGAACCCTGCGGGTAGGTGGATGAGTGGAGATTTGTCCGGGCCCCCGGCCTCCAGCAGAAGCACGCGCACTGCCGGGTCTTCGCTCAGGCGGCTGGCTACCACACACCCGCTGGCGCCTGCGCCTACCACGATATAATCATATACTACCATATCAGGTACCCGTGAACTTGGGTGGGCGCTTGTCCTTGAAGCTGGCAACACCTTCCTTTCCGTCGTCGGTGTAGGCGGTCAGGGCTCCTGCCAATGCTTCTGGGGTCCAGTCATTGCCGTTCAGGATATCCTTTGCCACCTGCACGGCGACAGGAGCGCAGGTGGCAATTCTGTTTGCCATGTCCATGGCACGAGTGCGCAGCTGAGCCGCCGGTACAACGGCATTGATAAGGCCCCATTCCAATGCTTTGGCAGCGTTGATGCGTTCTCCAAGAAGAATCATCTCTTTTGCGCGTGCACGGCCGATAAGGTCGGGGAGCCTGTGCGTGCCTCCCCATCCGGGCACTGTACCGATGGCAACTTCCGGCAGTCCGAGTACGGTGCCTTCCGCTGCTATACGCAAGTCCGCAGTTAGCGCAAGTTCCAAGCCCCCGCCCAATACATATCCATGGACGGCAGCGATGACCGGCACGCGCAGCCGCTGCAGGCTCGCAAAGATGCGATGCCCCGTGTGTGTCCAGGAGCGCCACATTTCCAGTGGAGTGGCCGCGGACCAGGCGTTGATGTCCGCGCCAACGCAAAACGCCTTGGGTCCCGCACCCTCCAGCACCACAACCCGAACACCTGCGTGTTCTTCAACTGTGTGTACAGCCTCACCCAGAGCGTGTAGCATTGCGACATCAATGGCGTTCAGTTTGGCCGGCCGCCGCAGGGTAAGCACGGCCACAGCGCCTTCCCGATCCAACGTTACGGTGCTCATCACAAATCAGATTTTCAGGCCAAAAGGGGCGGGGCGGTACAAGCTCACGTCGGTAACACGTAATGTCTCGCTGACGCGGAGCGGAAGTCTGGTTTGATCCAATATGTTACGCTGCAGATTAACTCCCGGCGCTATTTCGGTAACGATGAGGCCTTGGTCATCCAAGCGCAGAACACAGCGATCCGTCACGTACGTTATATCTTGGCCCAGTTGCCTTGCCCGCCGCCCACTGAATGTCACATGTTCCACTTGTTTTACCAGCTTCTGAACGGAACCTTCCTTATCAATGTACAACCGACCATCGCCTACGCGGAGGCGTAACCCTCCGGCAGTAAAATGGCCGATGAAGACGATACGCTTGGCACCTGCCGTGATGTCCATAAATCCCCCAACGCCTGCAGTAACGTGGGGTAACGCAGATAGCCTGGACACATTGACATTGCCTTCGATATCAATTTCCAGAAAGGAAAGGAGGCTGCTGTCAAATCCGCCGCCCTGAAAGTAGGTGAACTGGTCCGGCGACGATACAATCGCGTCCGTGCCTGCTGCGCATCCAAACTGGAAGTCCATCAGCGGGATACCGCCGACAGCACCTTGTTCGATTACCCATGTGACACCACCAAGTTGACCTTCTTCAATTAGGACTTGGGGTACAAGCGCCGAAATTCCAAATCCAAGGTTGACCGCTTCGCCGCGGCGCAGCTCCATTGCGGCCCGCCGCGCTATGCACTTGGCAGGACTCCATGGTGGCGGGTTGAAACGGCCCAATGGCGGGCGAATTTCCCCACTAATGGCTGGTTCGTAAAGCGTTTCTGTGGTTTGCATCTGGTCCGGCGCCACTACAACATGGTCGACAACCACGCCCGGGACGCGCACATTCTGCGGGGGTATCGTTCCAGCCTGTGCGATTCGCTTGACCTGAGCCACCACAAGGCCGTTGTTGCACCGCGCGGCCAAGGCCTGATCATAGATACCGAGGTACCCTCCTTCATGCTCTGTTGAAATGTTGCCATGTTCATCTGCCGTTGTACCACGGATGAGGGCCACATCCACCGGGATAGATCGAAAGAACAGCCACTCGTCGCCGTCGAATTGTACGCGCGTTACCAGCGCCTCAAGAGAGCATTCATTCATACGACCACCTTGAAGCGCAGGGTCTACAAACGTGTCCATGCCTACCTTCGTCAGGATGCCAGGACGTCCGGCGGCGGACTCGCGGTGCATGTGGTAAAGGATGCCACTCGGCAGATTGTAGGCCTCCACCTCATTGTCGTGGATCATCTTCCATATGCGTGGGGATGGCAGCCGTGACGGTCCGCTAGGAAGCGATCCGGCTATCACGCGCCGCAGCAGTCCCTGCCGCGCCAGGTGGTCTATCCCGTCAATGCCGTACATATCGCCGGCAGCGATCGGGTGGATGGAGGTGATACCCCGTGGGTGGCCGCAGGCCGCAAACCGCTTTCCAACGGCCCTCAGTAGCGCGTCCGGGCAACCCAGTCCACTGGAAGCACTGATCGTAACCACTGCACTGTCAGGAATCAGGGCCGCTGCTTCTTCAAGTTCTATTACTTTGCTGCGACGGTTCACGGAGCGTCTGGAGAAATGCCTTACGCGTACTGTACCTGGACAGAACAGCGGGTCTTCGTAGATTCGAGAACGGCGAGTGCCACTGCGAGGGAGCGAATACCATCATCGGCGGTGGCAGCCGGTATACCTTTGCCATCAACTGCACGATTAAAGTGCCGGACAGCCCGGGTGTAAAGGTCTTCGTGTTCGCCTGTGTGAACGGATCCTACCTCGTTGTGGCGCCGAAGGTAGACGCGCCCCACCGGCTGCTGCGTCATTACATCCTCAGCGATCAGGGATCCTTCCGTCCCGTGAATCTGCAGCCCGGTACCTGCATGGGCTACCGTAAAAGCATCGTGAAACTGAGCCAGAACGCCGCTCCTGAACCGCATGACACCCATAACAGCAGCCTCCACGCCCGTGGAGGCCAGCCCTTGGCTCGTACTGAAGGCTGTTACTTCCTGCACCTCGTCTCCCAAGAGGTAACGCAATGTATCCGAATCGTGAACGGTCACGTCAAGAATGACACCGGCGCCTGCGCTCGGATCATGAAGGCGCCACGTATGCAGGTTTGCAGGCAGCGATACTGCGTGGAATACCCGAACGCCGAGCACCTTGCCAACGGCCCCATTAAGAACCAGCCGCCGCATAGCCCGGTGGGTACCCGCGTTGCGGAGGTGATGGTTGGTACCCATGACTACGCCTTCTTGCGTGCAGGTATTTGCCATCGAGTGCGCATCAGCGAGGTTGAGGGCCAGCGGTTTTTCACAGAGAACATGCTTACCGGCCCGCGAGGCTGCCAGTGTTTCATCCCGGTGGCGGTCGTTGGTCGTACAGATGTATACGATATCCACGCTCGGATCGGAAAGGATATCCTCCACACGATGATATGCATTCGGGATGCCATTCTCGTCAGCGAAACTACGTGCGCGCTCCGGTGAGCGACTCATGACGGATGTAACGCGGCTGTCCGGCTGCGCGTTGATCGCACGAATCATGTACTGCCTCGCAATGGTGGCAGCCCCTATGATTCCCCATCCCTTGGTCCTACCCATGATGCCAGTCCGGTTAAACGAAGGAGGAATGTAAGAAACGCTGGGCAAATTCTACGGGTAAAAACATTATGTATACCTTGGAAGCATGACGTGTAATTCAATTGGCCGAAGCAGCTTTGCCCTGCCCACCACGAAAGGGGCAATCCTTCTCGCGGCTATGCTTTGGTGCGGGACATCAGCAGGACAATCGCTCCGGGGATTTGTGACTGATGCAGGTGATGGCACCCCCTTGGAGCTTGTACACGTTATCCTGCGTACGGCAGATGGCTCCGTGGTTGGCTCCGTCACCGACCTTGATGGCTCCTATCTCGTACCAGATCTTCGTATGGGACTGTATACTGTTACCGCGCGGCGTGTAGGATTTGAGGTTTTTTCCGACTCCATATACCTGGAATCGGGGAGGAGCGAGATCCTCAATATTGAGCTAACTGCAGGCGTGGCGCTGGAGGAAGTAGTAATAGAGTCCGAAGGGGCGCAGAGCTCTGTAGGATTCGTCGCCGTCCGGCCACGCGATATCGCGCGCATCCCGATGCCTGATCTTACCGGTGACCTTGCGGGATATCTCAGTGCCATGCCCGGGGTGGTGGCCTTGGCGGACCAGGGGGGGCAGGTTTTTATACGGGGCGGTGAGCCGACGCAAAATCTCGTACAGGTTGATGGTGTGATGGTGTATCAACCCATGCATATCCTTGGGTTCTATTCGGCGTTCCCGTCCGACATCATCAGCGGCAGCGATGTCTACGCCGGTGGGTTTGGAGCCGGTTTTGGTGAGCGGATGTCCTCTGTTATTGATGTGTCGGCACGAACAGGCAGCATGAAGGGCCTGGCAGGCACAGCAACAGTATCGCCGTTTATCAGCAGCCTAACGTTGGAAGGCCCGGTAGTCCGCGACCGCCTGTCGGTGCTTGCCTCGGCGCGTCAATCTATGGTTGACGGGGGAGCCTCACGTATCATCGGACGCGAACTGCCACTACGTTTTGGGGATGCATTCCTGAAGATGTCTGGCAATGTGTCAAACTCCAGTCGTGCTTCTCTGATAGCTATGCGGACCTACGACCAAGGCACACTCCACGAAGGACCAAACCCGGACGAGGTCCGGTGGAGCAATCTTTCTGCAGGGCTACGCTATCTGGTACTGCCACGGCGGTACCCCTTGTCAGCGGATGTCCGTGTTTCGCACTCCCGCTTGGAGTCGGAGCTCGGGTCGCGAGATAAACCTTCCCGCGAAACCCACATAGAGAACTGGCACTTCGCGTGGCAGGCGACTTTCTACGGCAGGCGCGCCGATGTAGAGACTGGCATGGCACTGCGGGTTGTCTCATCGGGTAGCGTCCTCGGGGGGCAGTTTCAAAATACGGATGTCAGCTCCCAGGACGCGGAGCATGTCTCCGTACATGTAGAACCCGAGTTCAAGCTCGGTCCAAGAACAAGACTTCGGACCGGTGTGCGCGTTCAGTTCTTTGACATGCGTTTTGCTCCATACCTGGAACCTAGATGGCGTCTGGATTGGCAGTTCGGGCGACACCAGATCAGCTCGGCGGGCGGCCTGTACTACCAGGCGGTGCTCGGCATCAACGACCGGCGGGATGCTGCCAGCGTATTTACAGTCTGGACTAGCGCGCCCAAACGACAATCCGACAGGAACGATGTTCGGGCCGGGATTGCACAGCAGGCCCTCCACGGGCTGTTTGGTTATCGCATCTGGATTGGTAACGCGCTGCAAATTGCTGCCGAGGCGTACCACAAGCGGCTGCGTAATCTGTACATCGCCGAATGGACAGCATATCCACGTTTCACGACGCGCCTCCAGCCTGCAGCAGGGCGCGTATTGGGCGTGGATGTACGACTGGAGATGAAGCACCGGTCATTACAGTGCCAAGTGAGCTACGGCTACGCGGCAACGCGGTACGAGGCGATGCAGGAAACCCTTGGCTTGTGGTATGGCGAGGAATCTGTGGCATTTAATCCTCCACATGATCGGAGACACCAGATCGGCGCACTTGCGTCCGCTACGGTGCGGGGATTTGATGTGAGCACCCGCTTTTCCTTCGGATCCGGGTTACCCTTCAGCCGGGCCGTAGGGTTTGACGGCTTCCTGGTGGTGGACGATGTTGAGGGGCTGGCGGAAAAGGCCGGCTCCCGCAGAGTCATATATGAGCGTCCCTTTGAGGCGCGTCTGCCGACCTATCACAGGATGGACATTGCCGTGGCTCGCGCCTTCTCGGCAGGGGAGGCGAACATCGCCATGCAACTGAGCGCCATCAACACGTACGATCGGCGCAACCTGTTCTATCTGGATGTCTTTACATTGCAGCGGACGGATCAGTTGCCATTTATACCATCCATGGGCATCAAGGTCACATACTGATGCGGGAATGTGTTTGGCCTGTACTGGCCGCGGTTGTATTGGCGGGCTGCGAGGTGGGGGTGGTACCGGTCACCGGAACGGACGAGCCGTTCTCATTGTACGGATCACTGACGCCGCAGGCGGATACGCAGTGGGTGCGGGTATTTCCGATTGAAGACCGGCTTCAACGCTCAACCGACGAACCGATTGATGCGCTTTTGACATCGCAGGTGCTGGAGGCGGGGACCGAGCACGCGTGGACAGATTCCGTATCGGTGGATACAGGGGGGCTATACTCCCACCTATACTGGTCTGCCTTCACGGCTGAGCACGGAGCCACCTATCGGGTAGTTGCAACGCGGAGCGATGGCGCTCGGTCCATGGCAACCGTACAGGTGCCAAGCCTGGCGCGCCTGGTAATGCCTCCCAGAGCTGCGGCAGCGCCGCGTGTGATGCGTGCTCTTGTTGCCGGGGAAGTGCCGCGGCTGATCCGCATTGAAGTAACCTATCGCTATCGTTACCGTACTGCTTTCGGCGTGGATGTAGGCTATACAACGGTCTCGTATGAGAATAAGGAGCGCCGTGTGGAGGGGGGATGGTACATTGACGTGATGCCCTCAGAGGACCTTAGGGAGGTACAGGTGCAACTGCAGATGGGCCAGAATGAAACTGTGAGCTTGCGCCTCACGCAGCTTGTCCTGCGCCTCATCGTTGCCAACGAAGAATGGTCACCGCCGGGCGGTGAGTTTGATCCGGATATCCTGGTTCAACCTGGAACGCTCAGTAATGTGGAGAATGGCTTCGGATTTATTGGGGCCGGCTATCGTCTGAGCGCGACATGGGTGCCATTTGATACCTTCCTGGTTGCATACTAAGTTTGAACGGGTCCACCATGGAAATAGCCGTTTGTATTAAACAGACACCGGACACGGAAGGGGCCGTGCATCCGGCTGCCGACGGGTATTCCGTCGCGCCGTTTGACGGAACTTGGATCATAAACCCGCATGACGAGGCGGCGGTGGAGTTGGCGTTACAACTGAAGGACTCCGCGGGAGCCCATGTCACGGTCGTGGCGCTGGGGCCCGCGCGGGTGGAAAAGGCCTTGCGGGAAGCGCTGGCTATGGGTGCTGATGCGGCAGTGCATGTGAAATGCGACGCGATGCCCGTTGACCCTGCCGTAACCGCACGGGCCTTGGCGGAGGAGCTCGCGAAGAGGCATTGGAGCCTGATCCTTGCCGGTGAAGTGGCGATTGATTCGCAGGGTGCGCAGGTACCCCAGCGCATCGCGGGGCGTCTGGGGATCCCCTGTGTAGGAGCAGTGGAGGCTGCCACAATTGACGAGGATCACTGCCATGTTCAGCGCATGGTGGAAGGGGCAAGGGAGTATGTCCAGTGTACCATACCAGCCGTGTTGGCGATAAACCGTCGCTTGGCGGAACCCCGATACCCGACATTTCGCGGTATCATGCAGGCCAAGAGGAAGCCGGTTGACGTTGTCGAGGCACGCCTCGGGGGAACCGGAATGGCCGTGCGCCGCGCTTACTTGCCAGACTCCAGGGAGAAAGGGCATATGGTACAGTACGGGGCGAATACGGCAGCGGATGCGGTCCGCTTTCTTCGCGCAGTGGCTAAGGTAATCTGAGAGATGGCAGGTAACATTATAGTCGTCGCTGAGCACGGTGAAGGAGGGGTGCGCTCTACAAGCCGAGAAGTGTTTACCCTGGCACAGGAGTTGGCGTCTGCGACGGGCGGGGAGTGGGCCGCGGTGGTGATCGGTTCCGTAGAGGATGCAGTAGTGGGTTCGCCTCGCGTGTTGCATGTCCCGCGGCCGGCGGGACGTGATCCGGACACGTGCGCTGCTGCGGCGGCACACGCGGCGGAAGTGTTTGGGACTGGAATCATCCTCCTGGCAGCCACGGCTACCGGCAAGGATGTGGCGGCGCGCCTGGCGGCGATGCTAGGCGTTGCTCTGGCACAGGACTGCACCGGGTGCAGGATTTCTGAGGACACCATCTTGCTTACCCGTGCACCCTACGGGGGCAAAGTGAATGTAGAAATGCAGATGCTTACGGATCCGTGGGTGGCGACAGTCCGCCCGCGGTCGTTTGCCCCGCTCGCAGGGTCGCGAGCCGCGGTGGTGGAAACGATGGATGCTGCGCTTCCTGCTCCGATGCTGCAGGTTCGGTCAGAGGCGATGAGCAAGGATCTGGACCTGGATGTGTCCGAGGCCGGGATTGTGGTCAGCGGTGGGAGGGGGATGCAGGGCCCCGAGCACTGGGGGATTCTGAAGGAACTGGTGGATGCGCTGGGTCCGCGGGCCACCTTAGCCTGCTCACGGCCTGTCAGCGACGCCGGCTGGCGGCCGCGCTCCGAGCATGTAGGTCAGACCGGGCGTACGATATCGCCGGACCTTTATATCGCGTGCGGAATTTCGGGGGCGGTACAACATGTGGCAGGAATCGCAAGCTCCAAATGGATCGTAGCCATCAACAGGGATCCTGCGGCCCCGATATTCCGCGTAGCTGACTACGGCATAGTCGGAGACCTGTTCGAGGTCGTGCCGGCCCTGACACGGCAGCTGCGGGGCTCCCAATAGCAGGGTCGGCTAGAGCAGCTGCAGCAGGTACCCCATTACGCCGCCGCCGAGGACCACCATGGCGACATTGAGACGGAATCGGAATACAGCTAGAACCGCGAGGGCGAAGATCAGTGCTGGAGCCCACCCGAAAAGGACCGCGGCCCCGAGGCGTACGGTGACGATGGCCATAAGGGCCAGTGCGCTGACATTAATGGCATCCAGAAACGACGCCGTCAGGGGGGAACGGCGGAGCCGCGGGACAATCGGGTTGAGTATCGCAACAAATACAAACGACGGAAGAAAAATGGCCAGAGTAGCGACCGTGCCACCGGGAAGGCCGAGAAGCAGTACGCCGATAAAGGTGGCCGTCGTCAGGACCGGACCAGGTGTGAATTGCCCTATGGCGACGGCATCCAGAAGTTGCTGCTCCGTCAGCCAACCGTAGTTCTGTACCAGATCACCCTCCAGGAATGCTATGAGGACATATCCGCTCCCGTACAGGACTGCACCCACCTTGAGAAAGAACAAGCCGAGTGCCCACAGCGAGAGCGTCTTTGCGGCTTGCACCTGGAGCATCAGGTAAGCAGCGCCGGTGATGGCAAGGCCTGCCTCCAGCGAACGGGAGCGCCACTGCAGCCACACCAGCCCCAGGATCCCACCACCCACCAGTGCCAGTACTTCGCTTGCTCCCAGGACCAACGCTGATGCAACGATCAATCCAACTAGGAATAGGGATAGGCTTTTCATTGCTGTCCTGCCAAGCCGCCAGAGGGCGGACAGAATGATAGCGAGTACCGCGGGCTTGATGCCCACTAGAAACGGCTCCACCTCCGGGATGGTGCCGTACGAAAGGTATAGCCATCCCAGCACGCCCGTCATCAGGGCTGCAGGCAGTATAAAGCATGCCCCCGCGACAACAAGACCCGGGAACTTGGCTCTTTCGTAGCCAATATGCATGACCATCTCGGTAGAGTTCGGACCCGGTATGAGGTTGGTGGCACCGACCAGATCAAGAAAATGCTCCCGGCTGAGCCATCGTCGGCGCTGTACAATGTCGTCGTCCATCATCGCGATAGTGGCGGCAGGTCCGCCAAAACCGATTACACCGAGTCGTAGAAACGTGCGGGCTAGCTCTAGCAGGCGCTCCTTGTTGCCGGACATAATCGAATGCAGTTGACGTTGCTATATGATGCCGAATGCTCGCTCTGTGAGGGGGCGGTTCAATGGATTGCTGCCCGCGATCGCAGGAAGCGCTTCTGCTTCGTACCGTTACAGTGTGAGCCTGCGTGCGGCATGGACAGCATGGTGGTGCGCTGCGGTGAACGGGAATATCGGCAGTCCTCAGCTGTTCTGCGCGCAGCGAGAGGTCTTGGACTGCCGTGGAGCATGCTATGGCTATTGATGGTGGTCCCGCGGCGGTTCAGGGACGGTTGGTACCGTTATGTCGCACTTCGGCGTTCCGCTACTCGTCCTCCTGTTGCAGCAGGAGAAAATAGTGCCTGATCAGCTCTTCGAAGTCGGGAGCGTACCCGCGTTCCAGAGCATCCAGAAAGGCTCGGCGCAGCTGCGCCGAGCCACGTTCGGGGTCCAGTTGTTCGGGGCTTGGACGAGAGATGTCTTCGCCGCGCCGGCTTTCTCGCCGGCGCTCGCGTCCGCGCTCCTGCATGCTGCGTGACGCATCAAGCAGCCGCGTCAGAATTTCCTGTTGCCGCTGCTGTGTCCGTCGACTTAAAGTGCCGCGCCCGAGCTCCTGTATTGAGTCCTCAAGGTTCTCGGCTATACGCTCCAGGTCGCCCATCAGCTGCTGCGCAATTTCCCGCTCACGGTTCATCTGGCGTAGCTGCTGTTGCATCAGTTGCTGCTGCATGCCGAGCTGACCTAGTCTCTGACGATGGTCTGCCGATAGGCGCTGCCCCTGTGTTTCGTTCAGCATCTGCTGGATCTGCTGATTGATCCTGGACTGCTGCTGGGCCATCTGTTGAAGCTGCTCCGTCATCTGCTGCATAGACATGCCTCCAGAGGAGTTCGGAGGGGCGTTCATAAGCTGGTCCAACAAGTCTATCAGCAGAAGGCTGAGCTCGTTCAGCCGCGCCATTGCCAGCCCTTGATGGTGTACAGCGGCCGTTCCCTGTCCCTCTGCAAGCAACGGGGTTGCTTGCTCCATATTCTGCAGCGCTTCTCCGGTAAGTCGTTGGGCTGTTCGCGTTAACTGCGGGACTTGCCGGGCGATGCTTTGCAGGGAGTCTGCAACCTTAGTAAGGCCGCGCATCAACTCGTCCTGCTTTCGTGCCAGATCGCGTGTGCCAGGTCCTCCTTCCAGCATGTCGTCAAAGCTGCGGCGCAGTTCTTCCTGCCCGTGGGACAGCATCAGTACATCCCGTATCGCTGCCCGTAAGGCCGCAGCATTGATGTGCATCCGGCGTTGCTGCATACTGCTGCTGAGGTTCTGGAGGCCACTTTGGAGCGACTGCATCTGGCGCTGCATCCGGCGCTGGCCCTGTTGTGCGGATTGCATCTGGCCCTGCTGCATCTGTTGGGCATTAGCCTGCATTTGCTGAGGCAGCTGCATTTCCTGCGTCTGCTCATTCAACGCACGCATCGCCTCCGTCGGGGCCGTGGACATATCCTCCATCCGGTTTTCAATCTCGGACATCGTTTCTTCGAGACCTTGCATGTCCTCCCGAGCACGCAGCTGCTCCTCTACAAGCTTGCCACGCTGCTCTCCTGCCTGCTCTCCGTCGGTCTTTTCTGCCAGAGATTCCTGCACCGCTGCCAGCTCTTCGGAGCGCTTGGCCGCCTCGTCCAGCTCCTGCTGCAGCTGAAACTGTTTAAACAGTTCGAGCGCCCTCTCAATACGCTCCCTGAACTGCTCCTCGTTGAAGTCGAATTCATTAATTGCCTCCTGCATCCCAAGAGGATCCAGCTGCTCCATTGCCTCTTGGAGTGCCTGGAGCGCATCCATCAGCTCTGGGGAGCGTATCTCCTCAACCACGCGCTGCAGTTCTTCGTACATGTCCAGCGTCTCGGCGCTTACGAGCGAGTGCAGCTCCATCTCTTGCGCTTCGTCCTCAAGCTGCCTCGTTAAGTCCTCCATGCGTTCGTGGAGCTGCTGCTGTGCCTGCTCAATACTCTCAAGCTGTCGGGTGTTCTCCCAGTCGTCATCCTGCAGCCCCCGCAGGTCCTCTCGCAGCTCGTCGAACTCCTCCCGAATATCCTTCGCATCCTCAAGTATGGCCTCCAGCTCCGACTCTGATTCTTCCTGGGATGCATCCAGTGCTTCATACCGGTCTGCCAGCGAGGGCAATCGCAGCAGGCGCCGAAGGCTTTGGGCTGCCTTATAGCCCGAAATCGCGTCGTTATCGTACACTTCCGCGAAGAACTCAATGGCATCGCCGGGTACGATGTCCAAGTCGGTGGTTTCCCGTAGGTACCAGTCGTAGTGTATCACTTGGTCACGTCCGCGTGAGATCGGTAGATCAATTGTGCGAAATTCGTCCATGATTTCGTCAAAGCGGCTTTCAGCAAGGCGCCATCGGAGGTGTAAGGACGAGAACCCGTAATCATCCAGCAGCCGAAGCTGCACCGTGGTATGGAGGGACGGGTCCAGTTCTGTCCCCTCTTCCGGGGCCATGAGCTCAATGGATGGAGACAGGTCGGGAGTAACGGTCAGTGTGTACGATATCGGATCCGCGTTCCGCAGGCCGTCTTCGGATGTCAGCTGGATACTGTAGGTATCCTTCTGTTTCAGGGCAAATGAGCCGGCAAAGCGCTGCCCGACGGGTTCAAGAGGGAGAGAATCTCCCGCAGAGAATTGTACATAGGCGCTGCGCGCAACCTGATGTGCGGGTTCCACCGTAACGGTTACGCGTGTGCCGACAAGTGCAGCCACATCACCTACTCCTGGCTCAAGTTTTCTAGGCATGAGGCGGGTGTACGATGGCGGGCTCAGTTCCAGCTGCAGCTGGCGTACGGCGGGCCTTGATAACACATCTATTGCGAACCAATCGGACTGCACCGGGCTGGCTTCAAACCGGTAACGGAACGACGCCTGCACCGACTCTAATCGGTAACGGAAAGATGTGCCGGCATCATCTGACGGGATCTCCACCGTTTCCGCCTCGGTTTCTCCAATTCTTCGCATGGATAGCGTAACGAGGGAGGGAAGGCTACTCCCAGCGGCTACGGCTTGGATCTCCAGTGTCTCTCCCTTAATTGCACGCGATGAACCGGGTTCTACCGTTAGCGAAAAGTGCGTTGGCGGAGCATACATGGTACCGGGAGACATTAGTCGCACCGAGGCTCCCAAAAAGGACGAGGGAGCAGCAACGGCAAACAGTACCAGGCCGCACAACGGCAGTGCGGCCCAGCGTATGGCACGTTTTGCCGCCGTGAAGTCTGCGGAACGTTCAAATTCTACAGGAGCAACCTGAGCTCCCAGCATATCAATGGCACCGTCCACCAGCGCATTCGGAGCATTGCTCCTGCGCCCTCCGGCGAGGTCCAGAAGATTGGAAAGCCGATCAGCAATTTGTGGGTGCCGTCTACCGATTATTGATGCTGCCTCGCCTTCCTCCATGGCTGGCAATATTCCGATTACCCGCAGGAATGGCCCGGCCAGCCACACCATCACGGCAATGGCTAACGGCAGCATGAGGCCGTACAGGAAACCGGTTCGGAGCGCCGTGCCGGTCCAAAAACTTGCCTCAATTCCGACAAGAAGCAATGTTACCAGTCCTACGACACCTGCGCACACCGTTACGCCGTACAGCAGTCTCGCCAGTACGATGCGGCGGGCGCTTTTACGAATACGGGCCCTGAGAGAGGGAAGGGAGTGGTTGCTCACTGCGTTCTACAAGTGCTGGTGATCCCTACATCTACCCCATGCCGTGGTTTCATCCATGTTGCGGTGCGTATCTTGGGGCCATCCAGATTTCAGGTCCACAATCATGGGTTGTTGAAACTCGCAAGTTATGGAAGACTGCATTGCATTAATTCTCGGCGGGGGAGCGGGTACCAGACTATTTCCTCTTACGCAGCGGCGCGCAAAACCAGCTGTACCGTTCGCCGGCAAGTATCGGCTGATTGATGTTCCGGTGTCCAACTGCATAAACTCGGATATCTACAAGATTTTTGTGCTGACCCAGTTCAATTCTGCGAGTTTGAACCGGCATGTCGCCAACAGTTACACGATGGACCATTTTCGGCAGGGTTTCGTCTCGGTGGTGGCTGCTGAGCAGACTCGTGCCTCGCTGGCGTGGTTTCAGGGTACGGCAGATGCGGTGCGCCAGGGCATGCCCCACTTTCTGGTTTACCGACATGACGATGTGCTGATTTTGTCAGGTGATCAGCTATACACGATGGACTACGGCAAGCTCATCACCCATCATCGCAAGTGTGGAGCAGATATCACGGTAGCGACGGTTCCGGTCACGGCTGCGGATGCGCCGGGCTTCGGTATCCTGAAGACGAACGATCAGCATGTGATAACGGAGTTTAGTGAGAAGCCCCAGGATCTGACTGGCAAACAGAGTCCGGTGGCTGCATCCATGCACCAGCAGGGGAGGGTTTACTTGGCCTCGATGGGGATTTACGTATTCTCAAGCGGTGTCCTCCGGTCCTGCCTGGACGACTTGCCCGAGGACCATGATTTTGGCAAGCAGATCATACCCCGCGCAATCAATAATCGGTTGGTGGTCAGTTATCCTTTTGATGGGTTCTGGAGTGATATAGGGACAATCAAGTCCTTCTACGATGCAAACCTGCTCCTTGCTAAACCGACGCCTAAGTACAGCATCTATGAAACCGATATGCCCTTGTATACCAACGCACGGATGTTGCCACCGGCCAAGGTGAATGCAGCGACCGTACGGGATTCGCTCGTTTCAGAAGGCTCCATTATGGAGAAGTGTACGATTACCGAGTCCGTGATTGGTATCCGCTCCTACATAAGTAAGGGAGCAGTAGTTGAACGCTCAATTATCATGGGAACGGACTATTTCCCCTGGCTTCCGCAAGCACGGCGTGACAGTATGGAAGGGCCTGCTCAACCGACGATTGGGGAGGGCTGCGTGATTTCTGGTGCCATAGTAGATAAGAACGTTGGTATCGGTGCAGGGAGCATAATCAGAAACGACAGGGGTGTGCAGGAATTTGATGGCGATCAGTATTACATACGGGATGGTATCGTCGTGATTCCAAAGAATGCTGACATTTCGTCTGGAACGATCATTTAATTGGTGTTTGCCAGAATAGCAGGCTTTTCTGAGTGACTCTTGGACTAGCCGGGGGGCTGGAATCCGAATTGGGGATCCGGAAGGACAGCCAGCAAGGGTTTTTCGATGGTAACGTCGCTGACTTTGTCCGCTCACACCGGCAATCCGGTGGTTTTGACGTGTCTTTGGCCTCCATCGGCGAGGCATGAACACACGTTGGCCTCTCGCCCTTGCAGATTACCTTGATTTTGTGCTGAAGATGCTCGCGCGAGTCCCTACGCCGCGCGTTTGCGGGCCGGCTCGCACCGCCTTCGTCGCTCCTCGTTCTGCTTCACCATCTGCCCGATACGGTGAACATTCGCCGCTACCGCTATCAGCGCCACCGTGCGCACAAAGCCTTCCTTGCCACGGGTCCGTATCAAACCCAGACCCCGATGATTCAAATTGTTGATCGCCGACTCCACCGCCGGATGCTGACGACGCCCCTCCACAAACTTCGGATCGGATTCCCTCTCCTTGTCCGCTTTGCTCAACTTACCCCTCTTCGGCATGATCACCGTGTCCAACACCGGCTCCAGCGCCTTACGGTTCTTTACCGATGAGTACCCCTTATCCATGCTGCACGATGTGATCGCCGGATACCGATCCTTCGCTTCCTTCATAAACCCCACAATCATATCCGAAGCGTATCCGTACGGTAAAGTACATGGTAAAGCGGGCTTAGCAATGGTCTGCGTAGTCCGCTTGTAGAGCTTAGTGCAAGGTGATTATACGCCGGGTTTGGTGTGCCGATATGGGAATTTCGGAGTGGTGTGCAGCTTATCGTCCAGGCGCCTGAATGCAGGCAGCAATCAGCGCCTTTGGGGACAAAAAACATGGGTTTTGGGGAGAAGAACCGGAACATTGTGGAGGAAGCACATGTACATGAACTATGCGGTCCAAGGCATCTTTCTCCCCCTCTTCTCCTGCCGGTGAAGTCCTTTTTCAGAGGCTAAGAAACCAAGAGGCTGAGAACAAGGATCTGCGAAAACAGGTCCGTCGCTTGGAGAAAAAAGCCGATCGTCTATCCAAGAACAACGCGGATCAGGCTGCGACAATTGCCGATCAGGCTGCGAAGATTAGCCATCTGGAAGACAGGTTGGAACAAGCGCATCGCCTACTCTCTGGCAAAAGAGTGAGCGTTACACGCCGGCGGACAATGCGCAGCAAGGCGGGTTGTTTGGAGAGGAACCAGAAGCTGTTGAGCCCGAGGAGGAGGAGTACGACCTGGTAAAGCGCAAGCGGCGTGGGAAGAACAAGCCGGTGCGCGGGCCGATTCCGGACCATCTGCCCAGAGAGGTGATCCGCCTTGAGCCGGAGGGCAGCACCGCGGGTATGAAGTACATCGGCGAGGAAGTAACGGAGTACCTGGAATATGTGCCGGGCTTCACGAGGGTAGTACGGATTGTGCGGCCGAAGTACGTTGTCTGCAAGGAGCCTCGCAAGGGGGTGGTCATAGCGCCGTTGCCGAAGCGTGTTATACCGAAGGGGAAGGCGGGTCCGGGGTTGTTGGCGTATTTGGCGGTAGCCAAATATGTGGATCATATGCCGCTATACCGGCTGCGGAAGAAGTTTCAGCGCCATGGCGTGAAGCTATCGGCTGCTACAATGGGGGATTGGATTGCGAAGGTAGCGACGTATCTGGGTCCGTTAGGAGATGCGTTGCGTAAGGAGGTGCTTCGTAGCAGGTATCTGCAGGTGGATGAGACAACGTTCCCGGTGCAAAAGCCGAAGAAGAAGGAGAAGAAGGAGAAGAAAGGGAAGAAAAACGAAGGAAAGACGCATCGCGGCTATCTTTGGGTATACTTGGCACCGCGGGCGAAGGTGGTGATGATGGATTACAGCCCGAGCCGTGCGCGCGCTGGACCGTGGGAATTCTTGCGCGGATATAGAGGGGCGATGCAAACCGACGGGTATGTGGTGTACGATGCGTTTGGTACGCGGGGCGGGATAACGCTGTTTGGATGTATGGCGCATGCGCGTCGCAAGTTTTATGACTGCAGGAAAAAGGAGCGGCGGCGTGCCATTCCTTGTTGGCTGAAAAAGTGATTTGTGGTTCGGTGTTGGCTTGGGTTTCCTAAGCCTTTTCACCATACGGATCCATGATCACTTATGAGTTTATCAGATGATTTATCGCAGCTCATTCAGGGGCTGCGTCATACCGGCGCGTCCGGTCGGCAGCTGCAATTTGACTTGTTGCGGCACCTCACCCAGTGTGTGCAGCAGTTGACGTCTAGTCTGGAAGAGGATGTTATGCTTCCGTCGGATAATGCGGCTCCAGACGGCACTGGGGAGCAGTTGGCAGAAGCACCTTCCGAGGAGGAAAATAGCGTCCGTGCTCCAGAGTCTCCGGAGTCTCCGGGAGGCTTGGCATTGGGGTACGATGATGATGCTGCGGCGTGCGAGCAGGCGCGGCAGGTGTTTGATACGCGCCCGTTGTGTGAAGAAGAGCACGTAATCCTTTGGCTTGATGCCATGGAAGTGTGGGGGCGACCCATAGTCGTGTGCATGGCCGCTACCATTGAGGGTTATCGGCGCATTCTGGGCTTTGTGGAGGCTCCGTTGCACGATGCGGAGCGCGTGCAACACTTGTTACAAGGCTTGTTGGAGCGCGGTTTGTGCACAGATCGGGGGCTTTTCTGCATCACTCCTGATGTGACCTCGCTGACCG
The DNA here is from genome assembly GCA_963663495.1 of Rhodothermales bacterium. Lineage (GTDB taxonomy): Bacteria > Bacteroidota > Rhodothermia > Rhodothermales > Bin80. The sequence continues at coordinate 4,184,104 of OY760427.1, read as the reverse complement.
GCGTACTGCAAGAGTGCTTGGGTACCGGTATGCAGCAGCAACACTGCCAGATGCACAAGCGCACGCGTGTAGTGAGTTATCTGTCCGAGCAGGACGGGCGGCGCATTCGGGGGGCGATCACGCATGCTTTCGCCGTGCCGGATCCGAAGGTGGCGCATGCAGCGTTGATGCAGATCCATACGGACCTTTTGGTGTGTAACCGGTCTGCGGCCCGGTGGCTCTTGCGGGGTCTGGATAGGACGCTGACACTGCACCGGACAGGACTGTATGAACAGTTGAGTCCGAGCCTTCGAAGTACTCGTTGTGTGGCCCATGTCTCCAAGAAGCTGGTGCGGCGACTACGCGATGTTCGCTTGTGGATGCCGCCAGACAAACGCCGTGCTTGTCTGGCGTTGTTGCTTCTGGAGATAGAATCACACATGCGAAGATTGCCCCGCGCTGCGTATCTTCCAGCGATGCGATCAGCATTGTTTCCTTCCATCAATCAGACAAACGATAACTGACCTATGTCCAAAGATGTCATGCAGATAGAAAACCCCGGCACACTACCGGAGGGTCTCCAGAAGATACTAGACACGGGGATCGATTCCCTGAAGCTGTTAGTAGAGCATCTTGGCACGATGCAACTGGCGTTTTTTCTTGCGGTCATGGAAGCCGAGGTAAAGTCTCTCTGCGGTGTGCGCAGAAAGCGCGACAACAATAAGCAGCACAAGGGGCGGTACGAGCGGTGGGGGAGCAGACCGGGCTCTATCATGATTGGAGATGAGCGGGTAAAGGTGAGTGTGCCGCGTGTACAGGACCGGGTGAAGGGTAAAGCGCGTCCTCTGGAGACCTACAAATTGTTGCACAAGCCGAATCCGAATATGGTGGAGCGTATCGCCCGGAAAATTGTGTATGGTATTAGCCAGCGGAACTACAAGAAGGTGGCAACGGAGTTTGTTGGCAGTTTTGGATTGAGCGCTTCCTCAATCAGTCGCAAGTACAAGAGTTACAGTGCACAGGTATTGAAGGAGCAGGAGGAGCGTAACTTGGCGGAGAACACGTTTGTAGCGTTGCTGCTGGACGGCAAGTACTTTCAGGGGGTGCAGGTATTGATTTGTGTAGGGATTACGGATAAGGGCGAGAAGATAGTAGTAGGGATGGTGGAGACGGCGACAGAGAACGCCGAGGCGGTACAAGGGCTGCTGCAGGATTTGATTGATCACGGTCTGCGGTATGATAAGGGGCTTTTGGTCATCTTAGATGGTTCCAAAGGGCTTCAGAAGGCGGTGAAAGCGGTATTTGGTGATAAGGCACAGGTACAGCGGTGTACTTGGCATAAGCGAGAGAATGTGGTGAGTTACATTGAGAAAGAGGACGAAAAGGTGCGGGTTCGGGGGGAGTTGCAGCAGGCGTACGACGAGCCGAATTACGACAAGGCAAAGGATGCGCTTCTGAGCATAAAAAAGGGGTTGAAGGAGTCCCATCCCAAGGCAGCGAACAGCTTGTCTGAGGGGTTGGAAGAGACTTTGACGCTCCATAGGCTGGGGGTGGCGGAGGAACTGGGACGCAGTTTGCAGACCAATAACATCATGGAGAACCTGAACAGTTTGATTGCTCAACGATGCCGGAATGTCGCGCGTTGGATGAATTCGAGTCAACGTCAACGATGGGCAGCCATGGCCAATAGGGAGTCGGAGACATGGAGCATGAAAATCCTACCGTGTGCAGACCACCTGCCGGAACTACAAGCAGTTCTACTGTAGAGGCGTGTACCGTACCACGATGCGTGCGATAATGGGGGCAGGATCGTGCTGTGTGACGGGTTCGGCTGCCACTTAGGGGGTAACAGCGCTATAGAGGCGTAGTGTAAGGCCTCCGTAGACGATGTAACGTGTCACTTCGCGATAAGCGGAGCAGGCGGAGATGTATCTGGAGGGCACGCATGTCCCCGCCAAAGCCGTATCGGAGGGCCCAGAAGGGCTCTCATCAGACGGTAAGCGGGCTAAATGGGGTTCAAATGTGCCGAAAACACGCCAACGAGGCGGTAGATCACGCGTACGGTGATCTATCCGGCCAATAAGGAGCCTACGGCTGTGCGTGGAGGGGTAGTCATCAAGGGAGCCAAGGCGAATGTGAAAAGACTACCCTGTACCAGGAAGGTGTCGTAATTATCATCAGCATTATTGCAGCGCGTACGATCCATAAGTGCTTTCCGGAACATGAGTTCGGTCGTGGTACGATGCGTGCGGAATTGGAGGGTGCATCGTAGCGTGGTTGGTAGGATTGACGGGTTTACGTTGCTACATACACGTGTGGCTGTCCACTATGCCTGCAGATGGCACGTTTGAAGCCGCTACCACGGTGTGCATGCGTGCAAAAGGGCTCATATAGGCTGTTCAGTAAGGAAAAACGTGCCTGAATCTGCCTGCAACACGCCAACGAGGCCGTAAATCATGCGTGCAGGTCAATTAGTGAGGTGGAGTCGTTAAGCAGGACAATATTATCCTGGACAAACCACCGAAGCTGTAAGCAGCTCTACTGTAGAAACGCGTACAGCACCGCAGCGATAGTATATGCTGAAAGATGGATACGGTCGTGCAATGCCACGGTGCGTGCGATAATGGGTGCTGGATCGTGCTATGTGACAGGTTCGGCCGCCAATTAGGGGGTAATAGCGCTATAGAGGGGCGGCGTGCCATTCCTTGTTGGCTGAAAAAGTGATTTGTGGTTCGGTGTTGGCTTGGGTTTCCTAAGCCTTTTCACCATACGGATCCATGATCACTTATGAGTTTATCAGATGATTTATCGCAGCTCATTCAGGGGCTGCGTCATACCGGCGCGTCCGGTCGGCAGCTGCAATTTGACTTGTTGCGGCACCTCACCCAGTGTGTGCAGCAGTTGACGTCTAGTCTGGAAGAGGATGTTATGCTTCCGTCGGATAATGCGGCTCCAGACGGCACTGGGGAGCAGTTGGCAGAAGCACCTTCCGAGGAGGAAAATAGCGTCCGTGCTCCAGAGTCTCCGGAGTCTCCGGGAGGCTTGGCATTGGGGTACGATGATGATGCTGCGGCGTGCGAGCAGGCGCGGCAGGTGTTTGATACGCGCCCGTTGTGTGAAGAAGAGCACGTAATCCTTTGGCTTGATGCCATGGAAGTGTGGGGGCGACCCATAGTCGTGTGCATGGCCGCTACCATTGAGGGTTATCGGCGCATTCTGGGCTTTGTGGAGGCTCCGTTGCACGATGCGGAGCGCGTGCAACACTTGTTACAAGGCTTGTTGGAGCGCGGTTTGTGCACAGATCGGGGGCTTTTCTGCATCACTCCTGATGTGACCTCGCTGACCGGCGTACTGCAAGAGTGCTTGGGTACCGGTATGCAGCAGCAACACTGCCAGATGCACAAGCGCACGCGTGTAGTGAGTTATCTGTCCGAGCAGGACGGGCGGCGCATTCGGGGGGCGATCACGCGTGCTTTCGCCGTGCCGGATCCGAAGGTGGCGCATGCAGCGTTGATGCAGATCCATACGGACCTTTTGGTGTGTAACCGGTCTGCGGCCCGGTGGCTCTTGCGGGGTCTGGATAGGACGCTGACACTGCACCGGACAGGACTGTATGAACAGTTGAGTCCGAGCCTTCGAAGTACTCGTTGTGTGGCCCATGTCTCCAAGAAGCTGGTGCGGCGACTACGCGATGTTCGCTTGTGGATGCCGCCAGACAAACGCCGTGCTTGTCTGGCGTTGTTGCTTCTGGAGATAGAATCACACATGCGAAGATTGCCCCGCGCTGCGTATCTTCCAGCGATGCGATCAGCATTGTTTCCTTCCATCAATGAGACAAACGATAACTGACCTATGTCCAAAGATGTCATGCAGATAGAAAACCCCGGCACACTACCGGAGGGTCTCCAGAAGATACTAGACACGGGGATCGATTCCCTGAAGCTGTTAGTAGAGCATCTTGGCACGATGCAACTGGCGTTTTTTCTTGCGGTCATGGAAGCCGAGGTAAAGTCTCTCTGCGGTGTGCGCAGAAAGCGCGACAACAATAAGCAGCACAAGGGGCGGTACGAGCGGTGGGGGAGCAGACCGGGCTCTATCATGATTGGAGATGAGCGGGTAAAGGTGAGTGTGCCGCGTGTACAGGACCGGGTGAAGGGTAAAGCGCGTCCTCTGGAGACCTACAAATTGTTGCACAAGCCGAATCCGAATATGGTGAAGCGTATCGCCCGGAAAATTGTGTATGGTATTAGCCAGCGGAACTACAAGAAGGTGGCAACGGAGTTTGTTGGCAGTTTTGGATTGAGCGCTTCCTCAATCAGTCGCAAGTACAAGAGTTACAGTGCACAGGTATTGAAGGAGCAGGAGGAGCGTAATCTGGCGGAGAACACGTTTGTAGCGTTGCTGCTGGACGGCAAGTACTTTCAGGGGGTGCAGGTATTGATTTGTGTAGGGATTACGGAGACGGGCGAGAAGATAGTAGTAGGGATGGTGGAGACGGCGACAGAGAACGCCGAGGCGGTACAAGGGCTGCTGCAGGATTTGATTGATCGCGGTCTGCGGTATGATAAGGGGCTTTTGGTCATCTTAGATGGTTCCAAAGGGCTCCGGAAGGCGGTGAAAGCGGTATTTGGTGATAAGGCACAGGTACAGCGGTGTACTTGGCATAAGCGAGAGAATGTGGTGAGTTACATTGAGAAAGAGGACGAAAAGGTGCGGGTTCGGGGGGAGTTGCAGCAGGCGTACGACGAGCCGAATTACGACAAGGCAAAGGATGCGCTTCTGAGCATAAAAAAGGGGTTGAAGGAGTCCCATCCCAAGGCAGCGAACAGCTTGTCTGAGGGGTTGGAAGAGACTTTGACGCTCCATAGGCTGGGGGTGGCGGAGGAACTGGGACGCAGTTTGCAGACCAATAACATCATGGAGAACCTGAACAGTTTGATTGCTCAACGATGCCGGAATGTCGCGCGTTGGATGAATTCGAGTCAACGTCAACGATGGGCAGCCATGGCCAATAGGGAGTCGGAGACATGGAGCATGAAAATCCTACCGTGTGCAGACCACCTGCCGGAACTACAAGCAGTTCTACTGTAGAGGCGTGTACCGTACCACGATGCGTGCGATAATGGGGGCAGGATCGTGCTGTGTGACGGGTTCGGCTGCCACTTAGGGGGGTAACAGCGCTATAGAGGCGTAGTGTAAGGCCTCCGTAGACGATGTAACGTGTCACTTCGCGATAAGCGGAGCAGGCGGAGATGTATCTGGAGGGCACGCATGTCCCCGCCAAAGCCGTATCGGAGGGCCCAGAAGGGCTCTCATCAGACGGTAAGCGGGCTAAATGGGGTTCAAATGTGCCGAAAACACGCCAACGAGGCGGTAGATCACGCGTACGGTGATCTATCCGGCCAATAAGGAGCCTACGGCTGTGCGTGGAGGGGTAGTCATCAAGGGAGCCAAGGCGAATGTGAAAAGACTACCCTGTACCAGGAAGGTGTCGTAATTATCATCAGCATTATTGCAGCGCGTACGATCCATAAGTGCTTTCCGGAACATGAGTTCGGTCGTGGTACGATGCGTGCGGAATTGGAGGGTGCATCGTAGCGTGGTTGGTAGGATTGACGGGTTTACGTTGCTACATACACGTGTGGCTGTCCACTATGCCTGCAGATGGCACGTTTGAAGCCGCTACCACGGTGTGCATGCGTGCAAAAGGGCTCATATAGGCTGTTCAGTAAGGAAAAACGTGCCTGAATCTGCCTGCAACACGCCAACGAGGCCGTAAATCATGCGTGCAGGTCAATTAGTGAGGTGGAGTCGTTAAGCAGGACAATATTATCCTGGACAAACCACCGAAGCTGTAAGCAGCTCTACTGTAGAAACGCGTACAGCACCGCAGCGATAGTATATGCTGAAAGATGGATACGGTCGTGCAATGCCACGGTGCGTGCGATAATGGGTGCTGGATCGTGCTATGTGACAGGTTCGGCCGCCAATTAGGGGGTAATAGCGCTATAGAGGCGCGGTGTAAGGCCTCTGTAGACGATGTACCGCGTCACTCGCCATGAGCGGAGGACACGCATGCCCCAGCCAAAGCCGTATCGGAGCGCCCAAAAGGGCTGTTCTCAGACGTTCACCGGACTGAATAGCACCCAAAACCGCCGAAAACGCGCCAACGAGGCCGTAAATCACGCGTACCGTGATCAGTCCTGCCAATAAGACTGCCTACTGCCGGAACAGGAGTTCGATCGTGGTACGATGCGTGCGGTATTGGATGATAGGATTGGCGCGTTTAGGTCGTTACACCCGCGTGGAAGGTTAGCATACCTGCAGATGGTACGCTTGAATCCGCTACCGCGGTGTCAGCGCGTGCAAAAAGGGCTCATATAGGCTGTTCAGTAAGGAGAAACGCGCCTGAATCTGCCTGCAACACGGCAACGACACCGTAAATCACGCGGCAGATACTTGCGGGCTTGATAACCGCTGCGAAAGTTCATAATTCTTTGATCAGAACTACAATCAGGGGTTTCAGGATGAGCGCAGAATCTGTACATTATAGCCGCTCCAGCCGGCACCGACCGGATTTTCAGCCAACAAGGAATGGCACGCCGCCAAAGGAGCCCAAGAAGGTGCGCCATGTAATGGAGGAAATCCGGCAGTTGTATGCGATAGAGCGTGGGTTGCGTAAGGAGGGAGCTGGTCCGGCTCGGCGTGTAGAGGTACGACAGGAGGAGGCACGGCCGGTACTGGAGAAGTTGAAGCCATGGCTTGAGGAGAGTCGTGAGCACCGGCCGAGTGCGGGATGGGATGAAGCCGTGGGGTACATGCTCAACAGGTGGGAGAAGCTGGCTTGTTACCTGGAAGACGGTAAGGTTGAGATTGATAACAATCTGGTCGAGAACCAGATGCGAGCGATTGCGCTTGGTCGAAAAAACCATCTGTTTGCGGGATCGCATGGGGCAGCGCAGCGGTCCGCAGTACTGTACTCTCTTTTTGCCACATGCAAGTTGCAATCGACAAACCCGATTGAATGGCTTACCGACGTACTACGCCGTCTTCCGACACATCCTGCCGACCGCATGGCTGAACTCTTGCCCCATCATTGGAAAGCTAGTCGGGACTTGCAGCATGCTACCGTCAAGAAAGCGGCATAGGAGCCCCTAAACAGGCGCGCCCGGGTCATCCGATAGATCCGTGTACGGGTCTGCGAATACGCTGTCAGGTACTTGACTCCTGCACACCCAACCGACGCTAGCCTATAAACCTTCGAACCGCGCTCTAACTTACTGTAATTGAGATAGTAAATACCCTCGGTTATAATGTACTTCACCGGACGGATACTCGAAAAACGCCGAATTTAGCCGAAATAGCCCTATTAGGAGGGAAAAACGAGAGAATTGGAGACGGAACTCAGCGTTTTCCCCTGACCGGATGGCGAAGTTAGGATAAGACCGTTTTACGACGGTTGCTTAGGAAGAGCCGTATGAGGCGAGAGTCTCACGTACGGTTCTGTGGGGGCCTAGGGGTGAAATTCCCCCGGGCTACCCGACAGAGTTAGCCTGGCGCACTAAGAATTGCTCAATAGGCACCATCTCCAGAATCGATAGAAGCTTCTTGTGACGCCCCTCCAATGAACCAAGCGTTTCCTCCATCCACGGAAAAGCTCCTGCTGGCAACTAATCCAATAACCGCTTACCTTGGAGAACAGGGACATGGATACCTCCTCTTTTCTTCGTTTTTTATCAGATCTTGAAGATAACCAATGAGGAGGTTCCAGTCCCTTTCTTGTTCGCCGTGAGCGCACATATTGCCGCAGCATGTAGAAACTGAAAAACCCCCGAAAAAGACGCTGTAATCCGCACCGGCAACCCTCCAGAAATACCACAAGTGATCCTATGCCAGCGGAGTCAAATTATGCAGCCAATTTCTTCAATTCAGAGGTTTTGCACGAGGCTCGATATAGTACGATTTTGAAACAAAATGCATTATTTTTGGGAGTTATATGGCTGAGTACCCATTTGCTGAGGTTTTCGAAAATAATTGCAGGTTTTTCGCGAAAAGCGGGAACTGATTATGAAAAACTGGAGCAAGCCATCCTGACTACACCACCACAACGCAAAATAACGGGTGCCAAAACGCGTGGGTACTCAGCAATATAATTCCCTTATTTTTGTATTTGGATACAGCTTGGCATGTGATGCATCGCGCGAGTATGCTTTGCAATAAAGAACTACTTAGTGCATATTCCGTACAAAGTGCACGGCATGTCCACCCCGCAGCCCCCCGATGCCATGATTCAAGAAACCACAAATGTGTGGACTGAGCCCACGATCTATGTTGCGATCGCATCCGTTATTGTTGGATTAGCCGCAGTGATTATAGCCGCGTTAGTGTACTGGAGAAGCAAGCAAACTGATCATGTTGATTTTGGGGAATGGAAGGGAGCAGTCGATGCAGATCGTGCTGCCTTGAAAGGCTTTGGAGAGTGGAAGGGCGCTGTTGATACAGACCGAAAATCCTTCAAGGAGTTCATGAAAGAAGTACGTGATGACTTGAAGGAAATCCGCAATGACATAGGAAAGATTTTTGTACGCATTGGTCCTAAAGTCTCCGTAGGACAAAGCCCTGTTCGTCTCTCCGATCTGGGCAGTTCCATATCGAAAGAAATAAATGCCTTGGAATGGGCGGTAAAAGTTGCCAGTGCAGTTCAAGGGCAAGTTAAGGGACTTGAGGCATACGAGATACAGGATTTTAGCTTTAAGTACGCCGAGAATGAAACACATTACTCAGATCAAGAGCAAAGAGATATTCGCAGAAGTGCATACGAGAATGGTGTTACAGAAGAGCAGGTTCGTCGGGTTTTAGGAATCGAACTAAGAGATAGGCTGCTAGAGTTGGTGTCGATGGACCCACATTGACGGCGGTGCAACCTGCCCTGCAAGAGTCAACCCACCAAGTCTCGGTACCGCAACTGCTTCCCTTTGCCGTTCGCCATCAGCTTGCCAATTTTATCTTCCGTATCGAGTTCGCGTGCGTCGTGGCGTCCTGCAAATTCAGATACGTAGCGGTGTAGGTGCTGTTTGCTCATTTGGTGATACGTGCCATGATAGCCGCGCTTCAACGTTGCCCAGAAGTTTGCGGCACCGTTAATGTGGGCCTGTCCCTTAACGTATTCGCCGACGCTATGCTGCACGGTATCGTTCTTCGGTAAGCCCGTGTAGGATTTGTGATCGTCCGTGTAGATGGTCGGTCTTTCCTCTACATTCTCGTGTACGAAGCCCTGTAGCGTCTTGGCCGTCGTATCGGCAATGACCTGGGTTTTGATCTGGCCGGTCTCCCGATCCTTCATGCCTACAACAGCGGTTTTGCCTACGCTACCGTGTCCAGCGTTCAGCTTTTTGTTCGCGTGCTTATTGGCTTCCTTGCCTCCGAAATAGGCTTTGTCTACTTCGACCGGCCCCTGAAAACTGGAGTTGCCGGTTTTGTACGCCTTGCGCAAACGATGCAACAGGTGCCAAGCACTCTTTTGCGTGATACTCAGCTCGCGCTGAATCTTCATGCTCGATATTCCCTTCAAGTTCGTTACGATCAGATACGCCGCAATCGCCCACGTCTGGTAGTCCAGCTTGGAGCGTGCCATTATCGTACCGGTCTTGAGCGTAAACATCTTCTTCTTCGCACAGTCACGGCAACGATGCGTCATTTGCGGATGCTTGATTCCAGACTGCACATTGTCGGATCCGCAAAACGGACACACGGGGCCATTCGGCCACACGTAGCGAGCCAGCCAATCGTACGCCTTCTGCTCCGTGTCGAACATGCGTATGATGTCCATGATGCCAATGCCCTTGCGGTAGTGCTTTCCGGGTGCGTTGTTAGCCATTGTCTTGCTCGTTCTCGGTGCGCTGATGTTAGTTTGGTATATAATTCCCTTAGCATAAGTCGCGTGCCTGAGTAAGTCCGAAGGAGGATTGGGGCCGGGTGCTTATTCCACCGATCGTGGATAGGCATTTTCGGTGTGATCGTGGACATTTTGTGGTGTCATTTACGACTGGATTAGCGTAACAGTGGAGGGGTTGATATTCTCCTTAGTTGGTAGAAGAGGAACGTCCGGAGCGACACAGCAAAAGAACGCTGCGCTGGTTGCGGGAGTCCAAACTTCCCTTGGAGAAGACATTGGACATGTTTGATCGCGGTCGGCTGCCTCTGGGGGTGGATCATAACCTGCGTGTGCTTCTGGAGGGGGGTTTTCTGGATCGCAGGGAGAATGTATTGCTCTTTGGTCCACCCGGAACCGGCAAGACGCATCTGGTATGTGCTTTGGGCCGGGAGTTGATCCACCAGGGCCGTCGTGTGATCTTCTACAGTTGCAGCGTGCTGGTGCAGGAGTTGTTGCGAGCCAAGCAGGAGGCGCGCCTACCCAAGCTTATGAAGCGCTTATTGCGGTATGATGCGCTCATAATAGACGATATTGGCTACGTGCAACAGAGTCGGAAGGAGATGGAAGTCTTGTTCCAGCTTTTGGCAGGGCGCTACGAGCGCGGCAGTGTGCTGGTGACGAGCAATTTGGCGTTCAGCCAATGGGGACGCATATTCAAGGATCCCATGACGACGGCGGCGGCAATAGACCGCTTGGTACATCACTGCGTGATACTGGAGCTCAACGTGCCGAGTTATCGCTTGGAGGCCTCCAGGCGACGTCAGGAAGCCGCCAACGAGGCAGCGGGTACGGCGTACTGAGATATCTCAGGCCACAAGGATCGGCTGGATTAAGGCCGGGGCACTCTACGACGCGGGAATGGTGGTGTGGTGGGCAGAACGCCCAGAGAACCCGAATATAGGCACCCATACCCGTGGAACGATCTCCATTGGCCCAGAAAGGGCGGAGGGTTCGTTCTGAAGGTGACTTAACCCGCTCCAAGACGCAATCCGCAAGCCCTCGTCCGTGCTGTGAGGTAGAATAGCGTGGGTTACTCGCGTCTATAATTGTCGTCTATTACCGCGCAACAATCAATTCTGCACGCACACAAAAAGAACCTCTGGTATATGTGTACGCGAAGGTTGCCTGAATGCACATGCGCCCATCGATTGGGGCACCAAGGTTCATTGTCGGCGCAAAAGGAGGCCAAAAACATCGTTATAGTCCAAGCTGCGAGGCATCGAAGCTGCATTCCCATTCTTCACGTGACCTTAATCGTCGCAGTCACCATTTATACTTGACTTTTGACAATCCGGCGAGTTGACGAACCATTGGTAACTCGGCGATGCTCCTAGAGAGTATTTGTGCACCGACAACGGTATCCGAGCCATATTTCACGTCACCTAGGAAATTGCAGAGCATATCCGGCGCGAAGATGGCACAGACCTGTGTTTTCTTAATGCCGACGAGATTTCCGCCGAAATTGAGCCGTATCTCACAGCCTTGGTCGACTCCTTCAGGAATGCCTCGGTCCAAGAGATCCAAGCCGTTCGGCAGCAGGCCTACGACCCAGAGGAGCTCATCAACGAACGAATCGACGACTTCAAGTCCTCGGATTTGGAGCAGTATCTGGAGTCCCGTGATGAGGCGGGTACTACAGAAGCGGCGACCCAAGTAAGGAAGATTCAACGGAGGCTTTTGACTACGTCATCGGGACGTTGAAGCAATAATACGGTGATAAACAAGATGCGTGGTGGACTAAAGGGATTCCTCTCAGGATTCGCCAGGACTGTATTAATAGGTGGGAAGACAAGGACAGAGAAGGCGAGAAGGAACCTCAGCTTTTCCTTATAAACTACATTAACATTTGTCACCATTCTTGGCCGCTGTTTAGAAATGTGAATTCACTGGATGCCCGGAAAATAGACAACAAGAAGGCGAACACGAAATGGATCAAAGATCTTAACGACATACGCAATATCACAGCGCATCTTGAGCGTGGTGTTTTGACCACTACCCAGGTTGCATTCGTGAACGAGTGTTTTGAGAGGGTCGAGAAGTACTTTCCAGCGGATGCATCGCACGCAGCATCCGGAGCGGCAGGTCCATGAGGTCGGAGACGAGCTTCGTCTCTGCGGGTGCCAGCCTCTGCCGCATCGTTAACGACGCAACGCGCGCCAGTCTACGGATTAAGCCATTCCGTATCCGGCCTTGCAATGAGCCGAGCGTTGTTGTACGCCATGTCCAGCTTCAGGACTGTCGACGCGCGGTAGACCTGCTTCTCTCGCGCCACGACAAGAGCCAAGTCAGCGCGCTCTGGCTGAACCAGGCACAGCGGGAGAAGGAGTTGCAGGCTACCACGATAGTATTGGGGAATCGCGGTCTTATAGTTACGTCTAACTCGCCGCTTGGCACCCAAAATAGCGGCCTCGAGGGCGCGCCTTATTGCGAAGTCATCGTCCGGTAATTCTCTTGGGAACCTATCGCGGTTGTCCCCAATAACGTGGTCAAGATCCACAACGAGCTCGATTCGCGTGTCGTAGAGGAGTTCGCTCGGATCGCTGAAGTAGTTGGCAATATCTGGGCGCTGCGCAAAGAAATTCAGGCTCCGGTCACTTTCCTTCGCGAACTTCTTCAGAACCCACTGCGGGCTTTTATCAGTAACCCCTTGGTACGGACCAAACACGGCAAATATCGCTTCTTGGCGCTCAGTCGCGAGCCCGGTATTGAAGCACGCCACAGCCTCATCGTTTTCGCCGGATGCGGTGGCGATCTTCCCTTCCGCTTCCAGTCGAGCAAACGTATAGAAGACGAAGCTTCGTAGGATCGGTAACCGTCGTTTGGGCTTGGTGTGTCGATAATTCCAGTCCTCCTTCTGTGCTAACGTCGCCAATTCTTCAAGCTGGTTGTCCAGCTGGGGACAGAAGGCAAACTTCTGGAACGGAAGTCTGGCATCCAACCGACGTACGCGGATCGCCTTACGTCCGTATTTTTCGGTTATCGCGATTACGAAGGATACCTTATCATCGGCTTCAAGGCGCTTGAAGCCGATGATGACGATATCACTATAGTGAACAAAGATTTCGTCTCCTCCATCGTCGGGAGCAATGTAGCCGAAGCCTTTGTCGAATGTTTTTACTACTCCGCGGTGCCGAACATCTATTCTGACGATCGACCGCGCCTCAGGATCCTTCTTCGATCGGTGTTCGGCAAATTGGACTTCCTCGCCCTGTATCAGGATCTGCTCATCCGCGTCTTGTATCTGTGATACGTGAGCGAAATAGCTCTCGGTGTCATCCGACGATGTGATCCGCCCGAACCCCCTTTGTTCATTAAAGAACTTGACAATCCCGCGCATGGTTCTATCTCTCAGTTTCATGGTTGTGGTTGACTGCGGTGCAACCTTTTCTGACCAGTGCTCTGAACTCCTGACGGCAGCGTGAATCTGTAGCGCCTGCCGTCAGGAAGAGAATCACATACCTTGCTATGTATAGTAAATGTTTCGTGTGCAATAATAAGTAATGCTTGCCAGAAAATGCCATTTATTCGACTGACTTGGGCATGGTTGCAGAAGTAGTTGTGTTTAGAAAATTGGGTTGGGGTTGATTTGGGGGATTTCGTCTGTCAAAAGTCAAGTATAAATGGTGACTGCGACTATTAAGGTTACGTGAAGACTAGGAATGAAGCTTCGAGGCCGAGCAGCAAGCTGCGAGGCGTCGAAGCTTAGAGTATAACGATGCGTTTGGCCTCCTTTTGCGCCGACATTTAACTCTGGTGCACCAATCGACGGGCCCATGTGCATTCAGGCAACCTTTGCAAACACATATATCAGGTGTGCTTGTTGTGTGCGTGCAGATTGGATTGTTGCGCGGTAATGGACGCCAATTAGAGACGCGAGAAACCCACGCTATTCTACCTCATTTTAGACAGGCGAGGGCTTGTGGATTGCGTCTTGGAGCGGGTTAAGTCGTCTGCAGTACGAACCGTTGGCCCTTTCTGGGCCAACGCGGATCATTCCACGGGTATGGGTGCCTATGCTCGGGTTCTCTGGGCGTTCTGCCCACCACACCACCATTCCCGCGTCGTGGAGCGCCCCGGCCTTAATCCAGCCGATCCTTGTGGACTGAGCTATCTCAGGACGCCCTACCCGCTACCTCGTTGTTGGCTTCCTGACGTCGCTTGGAGGCCTCCAAGCGATAACTCGGCACGTTGAGCTCCAGTATCACGCAGTGATGTACCAAGCGGTCAATTGCCGCCGCCGTCATCATGGGATCCTTGAATATGCGTTTCCATTGGCTGAACGCCAAATTGCTCGTCACCAGCACACTGCCGCGCTCGTAGCGCGCTGCCAGAAGGTGGAACAAGACTTCCATCTCCTTCCGACTCTGTTGCACGTAGCCAATATCGTCTATGATGAGCGCATCATACCGCAATAAGCGCTTCATAAGCTTGGGTAGGCGCACCTCCTGCTTAGCTCGCAACAACTCCTGTACCAGCACGCTGCAACTGTAGAAGATCACACGACGGCCCTGGTGGATCAACTCCCGGCCCAAAGCACATACCAGATGCGTCTTGCCGGTTCCGGGTGGACCAAAGAGCAATACATTCTCCCTGCGAGCCAGGAAACCCCCCTCCAGCAGCACACGCAGGTTATGATCCACCCCCAAAGGCAGCCGACCGCGATCAAACGTGTCCAAGGTCTTCTCCAAGGGAAGTTTTGACTCCCGCAACCAGCGCAGTGTCCTTTTGCTGTATCGCTTCTGACATTCCTCTTCTACCAACTCCAAAAAAACGCTCAAAGCTTATACACTCCCTGCGAGCCATTGCGGCCTTCTCCTGCCAGCATGCCCCGATTCCCGGCATCCGTAGCTCCTTGAGCACCTTCTGCAGCAATTGCTCTATCTCCACCGATGTCAACATCTTCATATCCCTGCCGCAGGTATACCCTGCTTCGAGTGTGGCAGCAAGTTGTCATACAACTCCAGGTTCACCTCGACCGGTGCCATACCATCCACCGGTTCTGACACTTTCTGCCCCAACATTGCCTGTACACCCCCTGCGGTTATGGCCTCCTTGCGCTCCAATAGCTCGTCAAGAACGGCATCTACCCCTCCTTCGCCCTCTCTGGCTGCCAGATTAAGTACTTATAAGTACTCCTTATCCGCCCTTGTACCTTTCCTGTGCTCCCGAAGCAGCGCTTCATAGGCCACCCGGAACCGGTGGGTGGGAAAGAAATCCGATCGATATCGGTAATCCGCAAACGCCCCCGGCTTGCGCACTAACGAGGATATGACATGTCTGTACACAGTCCGATGCTTGCTCCTGCCGTGTAACCGGGGCATCCGCTCCATGAATCGGTTACGGTACCACACTTGCACCTCTTCGCCGTACAAACGTACATCCACACGCTCCCCTATCAGTCTGCTCGGCACCGAGCAGAAGTTGTTCTGTACCCGTATCGTACTGCCTTTGGATACCCGTACCGATATCGGCTTGTATGTCGTCAATGGACGCTTCGGGAGCGGTCCCATATCCTCCGTTATTCATGAGGGAGTTAAGTGGCGGGGAATCGTCGTTTAATATTATGGTGTAATATGTTGACTATACACGGGTTGAATGGACTCTTGCGCGACGCTCAATCGTTTAGAAACCCCAATACCCATTCACCCTGTAACACACCCGATGCCAGATCCCAAATCCAACCTTCTGTTCGCTTGCCAGTTCAATAAATCCGTTAAAGTTGTACGCTCCAAGACCGATAATCTAACATCGGATGCCGGCGTCATTCCTATGCGCCTGCTCATGGTGATCAGCACCTTGGCATGCCGACTCGCTTCCGTGCTTAAGGACAATCGGTCCCAAGCTCGGATTACGCATAGCCTTGAGGAGCTAGTGCGGCAGTACCTGCTGCAACATGTGCAGGGGTGGGGACGTCAGTCAGATGCGGACAAGCTTCGAAGGGACCCCGCCATGCGCGTGGCCACTTCTTCCAAAAGGGGTATGGAGGCTTTACAGGACGATAGGTCCCTGGCATCCCAGCCAACCATGTCTCGCTTCGTGCACATGTTGGCCGGGAAAAAGAATTTCAAGAAGTTGCGCCTTTTTGCAGAGACATTCGCCATGGAGCACCTGCTGCAGCGTGGTGGCGGGAAGCGCCGCCCCGAGGTAGTCTTTGATGTGGACGGTGTACCGGTAGATACGCATGGCAAGCAGCAGGGCAGCAAGTGGAACGGGTATTATAAGCGCACCATCTTTCTGCCCCTTATCGCCATATGCGGTGAGTCGGGCGACATGTTGGGGGCGGAATTGCGAGGGGGCACGCAGAATGTGGTGAAGGACTGCTACGGTTTCATTCGACGCATTGGGCTGGCATTGCGTGAACATGTGGCCGACAAGGTCATTGTCCGATTGGACGCAGGCTTCAACAGTGGAGAGTTGTGTGATAAGCTGGAGAACGACCGTATCGGCTACGTGATGCGTCTGAAAGGAAACGATGTGATTGACGGGCTTGCGGCGCCTCATTTGGAGGGTGATCAGCCGTCGGACGAATGCTACCACGAACTGCGCTACCGTGCAAAGTGCTGGTCCGTAGAGCGTCGTGTGGTGCTCGTGGTTGATCCGGTGCCGGGAGAGCTTTTTCCGCGGCATTTCTATCTGATCACCGATCTGGATGCAGAAGCCTATCCGGCAGAGCAGCTTGTGAATCTGTACAGGAAGAGAGGAAAGGCGGAAAAGCATTTCGGGGAGCTGAATGCGGCTTGCTCCATGGCGCTGTCTTCGGTTCCCCGTCCGAAGACACACTATAAGGGCCGGCCTGTAGTGCGGGTGCCTGATGAGTCGGAGCAGGATGGGTCGGAGCAGGATGGGTCGGAACAGGATGAGTCGGAACAGGAAGCCGAGATCCGAGCCGAGAACGAGGTCCTGCTACAGGTATACCTTCTAACTTATCAGCTCATGCATGTGGGGCGCTGCCTTATGCGGGAGCCTGACGAATCCCAGATAAGTCTGAGCACCTATCGCGAGCGTGTACTCAAGGTGGGGGCCCGCTTCGTACAACACGCGCGCAACATCGTTATCCACATTGCCGCCAGCGCAGATGCTGCATGGGAGCAATTTTGGCGACGTTATTGTCAACTCACATGGATCACGCTTCCCATGAAGAGCTAGCCAAGTCAAATTTGCGCCTGCGCTTCGACACCGCAGGCGCCCAACGCGGAAAGCGGAAAGCGGAAAGAGAAGGTAGGCAGAGGTGTATCTACCCGACAGACGTCTTCCCAAAATCTCGGTAATGTGACCGCTATCGAGTCGGGAAAAGGGCCTAAACTGGTGTTTTCAGCCCCTCTCATGGTCGTCCCTACGCATGAACAACGCACAATCGGTCCTGCAGGTACCGAAACAGCACTTTTAGACCCGAACAGGGTACATCATGAATATTGCAGGATATGCGCCCGTTCCTCCTCAAAACGCTCCTTGCGCGGCGTATTCAACTGCACAAACAGCTTAGCAAGGAAGGCTTCGTACTGCTGCTGACTCTCAAAATCGCTGCTTCCCCGGAGAGTGAGCTGGTTCGCTATGGCCTGCTTTACCCTATAGTGTGCCTGTTCAACCTTGCCATTCTCGTGCGGACTGCGCGCCTGCGTATGTCGAGCCTTCATACCGCAGTGCCGCATCAATGCCTGATAACGGTCCGTAAAGGACGCTCCATCACTACGACGCAACCTGCGTACCGCAGCACTCAACGAATCCGTCTGATGGAGCCTCGGCACCCCTCCACACGCCTGAAGAGCATTCTGCAACCCCTCCGATAACGCCTCGAAACTCTCCGAACGGCATACACTACCCGTCTGCCAGTTCGAATACGTCAGCACAAAATGGAACAACTTATGCTTGAAGGGCACTCCCTGAATCGTCACACCCAACTTGTTCATGCACGTAAAGTCCGACTGCGCTCGGTCTCCCGGCTTGTACTCCTGTGCAAAGTAGACCTCCTTCGGCGGTCCCTCCGTTGCTTTCCAGTACCTCACATGACGCTGCAGCGTACGCAACTGGCCCGGCTGAAACTTGCCCGGATAGCGACGCTGTAGCTTCCCAAATAGCGCCGTAACCTCAAGATTTGGATTCATCTCCAAAAACCCCTTCGCCTCCTCCCACACATCCTCGAACGGATCCTTGCGCGTACGCCACGTTCGTGGCTTGACCGTCTCGCTCGGCAATTTACCCAACCGTATGTACTTGCGAGCCGCCGTCTCACACATACCCGACTTGCGCGCTGCAATCGCTATGGACTCTCCCTGCTCCAATACTAACCTGCGTAAATGTAGGACCTGCTTATCTTTGACCATTACCCCTGTGGTTTGGCTGAACAAATCGCCAATCCACGCAGAAAAGAGCATCAAGTCCCCGTTCCTGCAGTAATCGTCGTTAATAATCCTAAATGTCGCGCATCAGTACACGACCGCTCGGCATAGCTGCACTGGAGGACAAGATCGTCCAGACGGCCGTGGTGGAATGCATCCTGACTCCGATCTTTGAGTCGGAGTTTGCGGGTTTTAGCTATGGGTTCCGGCCAAAGCGCAGCGCGCATGACGCGCTGGATGCTTTGGCACATGTGATAGAGCGCCGCAAGGTCAGCTACATTGTGGACGCCGACATTCGCAAGTTCTTCGACATGGTCGATCAGGAGCGGCTTGTTCGCTTTCTGGAGCACCGTATCGCGGACAAACGAGTGATTTGGCTGATCATCAAGTGGCTGAAGGCGGGCGTGATGGTAGATGGACAGTTAGAGGACAGCAAGGTAGGCACACCGCAAGGAGCGGTGATCTCGCCGATACTGGCCAATATCTATCTTCATTACGCACTGGACAAATGGGTTCACGCATGGCGCAAAACACATCGGAGTGCGGGGGAGGTCTACATCATTCGTTATGCGGATGATTTTGTAGTGTGCTTCCAGTACAAGGGAGCAGCGCAACGCTTTATGGCTGACCTGCAGACAAGGCTCGGGAGGTTTGGGCTAAGTCTGCATCCGAGGAAGACTCGTCTGATTGAATTTGGGCGATTTGCCGAGGAGAGTCGCAAGAAGCGCGGTGAAGGTCGTCCGGAGAGGCATGGTTCAATTCTTAGTTGGTTTTAGAAAATTGGATTGGGGTTGATTTGGGGGATTTCGTCCCCATTCACCATCCATTTTCATGCATGGATTTATCAGAAGATCTTGCGCAGCTAGAACAAGGGTTGCGCGAGGCTGGACCGTCTGGAAGACAACTACGATACTACCTCCTTCGGCGCTTCAGCGAGCTCGTACAACACCTGACTTGTAGCCTGGAGTCGGACGTACAACCGGATCCGCACGCTGGTGCGGACAAGCAACCGCAGGCAGCCACTAGTAGGCAACCGGAAGGGAGCTTGCTGGAGACAGATTCGGGCCGGACAGGCGATCCTGTGGAGGATGCCTACCAGCGAGAGGTGCGCAATCAGGCGCGGGAGGTCTTTGACGAGCGCTCCCTGGAAGGAGAGGACTATGTAGCGCTGTGGCTGGATGCCGTACCGGTGTGGGGACGCTCTCTGGTGCTCTGTATGGGGGTGACCGCAGGCGGGTATCAGCACATGCTGGGATGTATAGAGGCCACACTGCAGCACGATGCCGCCATACGGCAACTACTGGAGGGCTTGCGCAAGCGCGGCCTATGTACGGATCGGGGTCTTTTGTGCATTACACGCGGACAGTCCTGGCTGACGCGGGTACTGGAAGAGGTTCTGGGTCCTCGGTTGTGCCACCAACACTGTCAGATGGCCAAGCGGGAGCGGGTAGTCAGCTTTCTTGCCGAGAAGCAACAGCGTCGCGTAAGGGGCGCCATCACGCGGGCGTTCCAGTTGCCGGATCGTGGCGAAGCCCACGTGGCCTTGATGCGGATCCACGCGGAGTTGGAGTTGCTCAATCGGTCTGCGGCCCAGTGGCTACTACAGGACCTGGAGCAGACGCTGACCCTGCACCAGACGGACATGTACGAGCGGCTGTGTTCGAGTCTCAGGAGCACGCGCTGTTTGGCACACACGGCAAGTCAGCTGTTCCGACAGATGCGTGACCTTCGCAAGTGGCTACCCCCGGAGCAGCGGCGCGGTCAATATGCGCTCCTGCTGTTGGACAAGGAGTCCCGGATGCGACGACTGGCGCATGCGACGCACCTGGAGCCTATGCGGTTGGAATTGTTTGGCGAGGAGGTTGCTTCCGTGTCGCAATGACAGGATTGCGCACCCAGCCAGGGACGGGCGGTCTCCATGTTGCCTCTTTTTGGCATAGAAACCCGGGTATCACGCCTCTATGCTCTCTATACATGAGAAAAGGGGCGAGTTACCCGTCAGCATTTGCGCAGAGAGCCCCTAGACGTATGATTATGCGAAGAAAGGGTATCCGTACGGTAAAGTACATGGTAAAGCGGGCTTAGCATTGGTTTGCGTAGTCCGCTTGTAGAGCTTAGTGCAAGGTGATTATACGCCGGGTTTGGTGTGCCGATTTGGGAATTTCGGAGTGGTGTGCAGCTTATCGCTCAGGCGCCTGAATGCAGTCAGCAATCAGCGCTGTTGGGGACAAAAAACATGGGTTTTGGGGAGAAGAGCCGGAACATTGTGGAGGACGCACATGTACACGAACTATGCGGTCCAAGGCATCTTTCTCGTAAGCGTGCGGTGAACTACATCTTGATTGGGTGATGGGTTCTGGGGAGCTTACTCCTAGACGTGAGAACCCAGACCCCAGATCGCATGGTACAGCCCAAACGTACGGCGGAAGAGATGTTTCCGCTGGTAGAGCAGTATAACGAAAGGACCCAGTCCGCAGCGGCGTTTTGTGCAAAGCACGGCATCTCGTATGGGCAGTTGAATTATTGGAGGCGGAAGGTTCGCCAGGAGACTGCAGCCGAGGACAGCCGAGGCTTCGTGGAGATAGGCAGTGTAGCACCAAGGGAAGCGGCACAGGTGTATCCGTCCGGTGAAGTACATTATAACCGAGGGTATTTACTCTCTCAATTAGAGTAAGTTAGAGCGCGGTTCGAAGGTTTATAGGCTAGCGTCGGTTGGGTGTGCAGGTGTCAAGTACCTGACAGCGTATTCGCAGACCCGTACACGGATCTGTCGGATGACCCGGGCGCGCCTGTTTAGGGGCTCCTATGCCGCTTTCTTGACGGTAGCTTGCTGCAAGTCCCGACTAGCTTTCCAATGATGGGGCAAGAGTTCAGCCATGCGGTCGGCAGGATGTGTCGGAAGACGGCGTAGTACGTCGGTAAGCCATTCAATCGGGTTTGTCGATTGCAACTTGCATGTGGCAAAAAGAGCGTACAGTACTGCGGACCGCTGCGCTGCCGCATGCGATCCCGCAAACAGATGGTTTTTTCGACCAAGCGCAATCGCCCGCATCTGGTTCTCGACCAGATTGTTATCAATCTCAACCTTACCGTCTTCCAGGTAACAAGCCAGCTTCTCCCACCTGTTGAGCATGTACCCCACGGCTTCATCCCATCCCGCACTCGGCCGGTGCTCACGACTCTCCTCAAGCCATGGCTTCAACTTCTCCAGTACCGGCCGTGCCTCCTCCTGTCGTACCTCCACACGCCGAGCCGGACCAGCTCCCTCCTTACGCAACCCACGCTCTATCGCATACAACTGCCGGATTTCCTCCATTACATGGCGCACCTTCTTGGGCTCCTTTTTCCTGCAGTCATAAAACTTGCGACGCGCATGCGCCATACATCCAAACAGCGTTATCCCGCCCCGCGTACCAAACGCATCGTACACCACATACCCGTCGGTTTGCATCGCCCCTCTATATCCGCGCAAGAATTCCCACGGTCCAGCGCGCGCACGGCTCGGGCTGTAATCCATCATCACCACCTTCGCCCGCGGTGCCAGGTATACCCAAAGATAGCCGCGATGCGTCTTTCCTTCGTTTTTCCTCCCTTCCTTCTCCTTCTCCTTCCCTTTCTTCTTCGGCTTTTGCACCGGGAACGTTGTCTCATCCACCTGCAGATACCCGCTACGAAGCACCTCCTTACGCAACGCATCTCCTAACGGACCCAGATACGTCGCTACCTTCGCAATCCAATCCCCCATTGTAGCAGCCGATAGCTTCACGCCATGGCGCTGAAACTTCTTCCGCAGCCGGTATAGCGGCATATGATCCACATATTTGGCTACCGCCAAATACGCCAACAACCCCGGACCCGCCTTCCCCTTCGGTATAACACGCTTCGGCAACGGCGCTATGACCACCCCCTTGCGAGGCTCCTTGCAGACAACGTACTTCGGCCGCACAATCCGTACTACCCTCGTGAAGCCCGGCACATATTCCAGGTACTCCGTTACTTCCTCGCCGATGTACTTCATACCCGCGGTGCTGCCCTCCGGCTCAAGGCGGATCACCTCTCTGGGCAGATGGTCCGGAATCGGCCCGCGCACCGGCTTGTTCTTCCCACGCCGCTTGCGCTTTACCAGGTCGTACTCCTCCTCCTCCTCCTCGGGCTCAACAGCTCCTGGTTCCTCTCCAAACAACCCGCCTTGCTGCGCATTGTCCACCGGCGTGTAACGCTCACTCTTTTTGCCAGAGAGTAGGCGATGCGCTTGTTCCAACCTATCTTCCAGATGGCTAATCTTCGCAGCCATATCGGCAATTGTCGCAGCCTGATCCGCGTTGTTCTTGGATAGACGATCGGCTTTTTTCTCCAAGCGACGGACCTGTTTTCGCAGATCCTTGTTCTCAGCCTCTTGGTTTCTTAGCCTCTGAAAAAGGACTTCACCGGCAGGAGAAGAAGGGGAGAAAGATGCCTTGGACCGCATAGTTCATGTACATGTGCGTCCTCCACAATGTTCCGGTCCTTCTCCCCAAAACCCATGTTTTTTGTCCCAAAAGACGCTGATTGCTGCCTGCATTCAGGCGCCTGGACGATAAGCTGCACACCACTCCGAAATTCCCATATCGGCACACTAAACCCGGCGTATAATCACCTTGCACTAAGCTCTACAAGCGGACTACGCAGACCAATGCTAAGCCCGCTTTACCATGTACTTTACCGTACGGATACGCACAGATAGAGATCGCATATCCGGGTGGGATACGGGTGCGGTTCTTTGCACCGGTCTCTGCTTCGTACCTGGCCAGGCTGACGCAGTCATGATCGGACTGGCACCTTCGCACCGGTACTTCTTTTACCGACCGCCGGTGGACATGCGCACAAGCTTTGACGGCTTGTGCGCTTTGGTAAAGAGCGGCATGAAGCGGAATCCGATGTCGGGAGACATCTTTGTATTCATCAACAGGAGGCGAAACCATTTGAAGGCGCTCACATGGGATCGGAACGGCTTTGCGATCTTCTACAAGCGCTTGGAGACGGGTACGTTTGCGTTGCCAGAGGAGGATGTGCCGACATGGGCACAGATGGTGATGATGCTGGAGGGGGTGTCGTTGAAGACGGTGAAATATCGGCCCCGATATGCGGTAAAAAGCCGATAATCGGGCCAAATATAATGTGTGATTCGGGAACAAGCAATATGCTGGTGTTGTTAGCTCACCATGCAGCCCGAAGCACATTCTATCCTCTCCCCCGCGCAGGTTGCGTTGCTTGCACAGCACCCCGAATTGGCCAGTGCCTTTGATCAGTACAGCCGGGATAATGCAGAATTGGAGAGAAAGAATAGCCAGCTGCATGATCGATGCAGCCGGCTTGAGGCAGAGTTGGGGAATATGAATAACCGGCTGATGCTGGCGCTACGCGCGCTATACAGTCCTAAGAGTGAAAAGTGTGTGCTGAATGACCCGCAGCAGGGCACGTTGTTCGATGAGCCGGAGCAGGAGGTCCCTCTACCGGAGCCGGAGACGAATGGACAGACGAAGAATGGGCAAAAGGCGAACGGGCGGCAGAAGAAGAAGGGCAAGCCCAAGCGTAAAGCGCTGGACGATCTGCTGAAGAAACTGCCCCGCGAAACGATTACTATTGAGCCTGACGGGGATACCAGTGGTATGACGTGCATCGGGGCGGAGAAGACGCTGGTTCTGGAGCGTGTACCCGCCCATAGGAAGGTTATTGAGTATGTGCGTCCGAAGTATGTGGACCCTGGGGATGAGGATAAGGGGGTGATCATAGGTGAGTTGCCACCACGGATGGTGAACAAGGGCATGGCGGGTCCGGGGTTGTTGGCAGATGTGGTGGTGGGCAAATATGCGGACCACCTGCCTTTGTACCGTCAGCAGCAGCGGTTTCGTCGGGAAGGCGTGGAGATTGCGAAGTCCACGCTGGGAGGCTGGATATCGCAGTCTGCGTCGCACCTGACCCCGTTGTATGATGCTCTGAAGCAGGAGTTGCTATCCACCAGGTATCTGCAGGCGGATGAGACGAGGATTGAGGTGCAGGATGGAGATAAGAAGGGATCGCTGCATAAAGGCTTTTATTGGGTGTACCATAGTCCAGAGCAGAGGCTGTTGGTGATGGAATACCGGAAGACCCGTGCTCGGGCGGGTCCGGTGGAGTTTTTGCACGGGTATGAGGGATTGCTACAGACAGACGGGTATGTAGCTTACGACATCTTTGATGCGGACCCATCCGTAACGCTCTACGCATGCATGGCGCATGCCCGGCGCAAGTTCTTCGACTGCAAGACGTACGAGCCGGATAAGGCCGCGCATGTGTTGAAGGAGATACGCAAGCTCTACCTCATAGAGCGTTGGCTACGCAAAACGGGTGCGAGTGCGGATGTTCGTCAGCAACTGCGACAGGAACAGGCCGGATCTGTACTGGAGGAGCTGAAGCCGTGGCTGGAGGTGAATAATGGTTTACCCAAGAGCCCGTGGGCCAAGGCGACCCAGTACACGCTTGGTCGTTGGCAAAGGCTGACCCGATATCTGGATGAGGGCCGTGTGGAGTTGGACAATAACCTGGTTGAGAATGCGATACGGCCACTGGCTATCGGTAGGAAGAACTACATGTTCGCAGGATCCCATGATGCATCCCAGCGGGGTGCTGTGGTCTATTCGCTCCTTGGAACCTGCAAATTCCACGACATCAACCCAATGGAATGGCTCATGGAAGTATTCCAGCGCATCCCGACACATCCTGCCGAGGACATAGCAGCGCTATTGCCCCATCATTGGAAACAGGCACGGCAAGCCCACTAGGGTAAGGCCGCCTAGCTGCCGGACGCCGAATCGTCCTCCTTCCAACCACACTGTACCCGCCAAAACCGCCAAAAAGCCCGCTACCCTGTACTTCACCGCACGCTTACTCCGAATCCACCCCCTCGTGCAGTATCTGATGCCACAATATCAACTGATGCTGATCCTCCAGCACGCATACCGGCAAACCCAACTCCGCAATCACCCCCGCCTTCCCCTTGGTGATCCAACGAGTATGCGGCTCATGTATCGAAAATACCTTCTCATCATGCGGAATCACCTCCCCCTTCAACAAACGCCTATCTACTTGATCTATCTGCCTTTGTGCATCTGCCAAGTACCGCAACACCTCCTCAAGATCCGCGTCTTTCTCCTTCAACACGCTGACACTGCTCTCCGCACGCTCAATCAGAACACGACACATCTTCACATACTTTTTTACCTTCGACTCATCACGCCACTGACGGTGCGTACGCACCCGGTTGAAGGCCTTCTTCAAGGTACGACTCCAGTACACAGCCTTGCGCCAGCCCGCAAGGCTGTGCGCCTCACATGCGCAATGCAACTCCCGAATCAGGCACCGCATTGATTCCCACAACAAACGAACATCCGTAGGCCACTCCACATTCGCTTTGGCCACCGCCGAATCAACCCGGCAAAGGAGCGGATCCTCTGGCTCCTGTTCTACCAATCGGTGACCACAAGCCACCACCGCATCGTTGATCTGCTTCAGGATGTCCGCTGTTAGCAGGCTCACGTTATCAATAACGGTCTGCAGCTGATAGACAGGCTCGTCCCAGAAATTCGTATGCCCCAGCATCTGGCGCACCTCCAAATGATTGGCGGCCAGGCTCCTCAAACGATCAAAGTCGCAGTTGAGGGCCTGCTTCAATACCCCCAACAAAGACGCGCCAAAGTGCCATCCCCGGACGACCACGCTGCAAATCAATATTCGGAAGCAACTGCTTCTCCAGGATCTCAAAGATCTTCTGCCGAGCAGACACACCTCTGTCTACCTTCTCTTTCCGCTTTCCGCGTTGGGCGCCTGCGGTGTCGGAACGCAGGCGCAAATATGACTTGGTTAGTTCTTCAAGGGAAGCGTGATCCATGTGAGTTGGCAATAACGTCGCCAAAATCGCTCCCATGCAGCATCTGCGCTGGCGGCAATGTGGATAACGATGTTGCGCGCGTGTTGTACGAAGCGGGCCCCCACCTTGAGTACACGCTCGCGATAGGTGCTCAGACTTATGTGGGATTCGTCAGGCTCCTGCATAAGGCAGCGCCCCACATGCATGAGCTGATACACCAGAAGTTATGCCTATAGCAGGACCTTGTTCTCGGTTCGGATCTCCGCCTCCTGCTTCGATTCATCAGGCTCCCGCACTACAGGCCGGCCCTTAGAGTGTGTCTTCCGCCGGGGAACCGAAGACAGCGCCATGGAGCAAGCCGCATTCAGCTCCCCGAAGGTAAGCGTGCGGTGAAATACAGGGTGAATGGGTATATAGGCCTCTAAACGTTTGAATGTCACCCAACCACCCGTGCAACCGTGTATAATCAAACATCTTACATCGTAATCTTAAACAACGCTTTCTCACCACTGTACATCCTTAATGAATGAGGCAGAATGAACAACGCGTAATCAGTCCCCAAAGCATTGACACAGCGCTTTTAGATCCAAGTCGGCTACGACGTATTCATTTAGATTGTTCGTACAATTCCCGCTACCCCGATATATTATTGATGCGGAAACCTGTAATACGGCGTCAGTCGTAGCACTTTGCTGCCTTGGGCTGCTGCTATCGGTTCAGGCCCAGCCAGTGCCTTTGTTTCGGGTACACAATAGCGCATTTGCGCTAGACTACGGGGCAACGGCCGTGGCCGATGTGGATGGCGATGGCGATGGCGATGGTGATTTCGACATAGCCGGCGCAGGCAGAGCTTTCAGCGAAGAGTCCACTGCTCCTACTACTTACGTGGCGTGGAGCAGGCTGGTGGCGGGTGGTGCTGGCCCGGAAGGGTCATGGGAGTTTGAGATGACACAGCTGCCCGCAGGTCTTTGGCACAGCAGTATAGACTGGATTGACTTTGACATGGACGGAAGGCTGGATCTGGTAGTGACGGGCACCCCCAGTGCAGTGCCCGCGATCAGAAACGGCAGCGCAGAGGCCATCACCCGGTTGTACCACAACAGTGGAGGGTTCTCGGAGGTGGACGCAGGGTTACGAGGCGTCTACGGGGGTGCGGTAGCAGTGGGGGATTATGATAACGACGGGGATGAGGACCTACTTCTGATGGGGCTTTCTGGATCGGAGGGTCCTGTTACGCTGCTGTACGCGAATGACCGGGGTGTTTTCGTGGAGAGGGAGAATAGGTTTCCCCCGCTTACCTACGGGGATGCGGAATGGGTTGACATAGACGCCGATGGTGACTTGGATCTTTCGCTTGCCGGGGCCACGGTCGAAGGGACATTTGTGACGGAGTTGTGTGAGAACGATGGCGCGAGGGGGTTTGCGAAGATGTCAGTGGATCTGCCGGGTTATGTGTTCAGTGCCATGGACTGGGGTGATTTTGATAGTGATGGTGCGATGGATCTGGTGCTTTCCGGTGCTGTGCTGAGCCCCACGGAGTTCTTGAGACCTGCGACGCGCGTTTAATAGGAACACGGACGGGCGTTTTACCGAAGTACCGACAGACGTACAGTCGGCCTTGTATAGTGGAGTAGCTTGGGGTGACTACGATAATGATGGTGATCTGGATTTGCTTGTGACGGGTAGTACCGATGGTACGAGCGGACATGCGGTCTACGAAAACGACGGGGGTGGTTTTATTGAGCGCCACAATGTCTTGGGCACCGCAGGCTCCTCTGTGCTGCCGGGAGGCCATAACCGCAATAGCGATTTGAATATGTTGGTTGCTGGTCACAGTAGTATGCTTGCGCCAAGATCCCGTTTGTACCAGAATCAAGGTGCTACAACAACAAACGAGCCGCCTTCCCATCTTTCTGTCAGCGTGGAGGACAGCACGGTTGTGCTGTCCTGGTCACGCGGGACCGACGACAGGACGCCGGCAAATGGTTTGACATACAACCTGCGTGTGGGTACGGAGCCTGGTGGTGGGGATGTGGTGTTTGCTGCAGCGAATTCGAAGACAGGAAGGCGTTTGAAGGTAGGCCGCGGCAATAGGGACTCGGCCGTGCAGATGCGGTTGGAGGGTCTTGCGCCGGGTCGATATTATTGGAGTGTACAGAGTGTGGATCACAGCTATAGTGGATCCATGTTTGCGGAGGAGGGGACCTTCGCATACAAGTACGATGATATATCAAGTGATCCTGAGGGTGTGGTGCCGCTGGAGATGGCCTTGCACCCCAGCTACCCGAATCCATTTTCGGGGGAGACTACGCTGCGGTATACGGTGCACGAGGCCGGTTCTGTAACGATTACGGTGTTCAACATATTGGGAGCAAGAGTGCTTCGGTTGGTGGATGGAGTGCATGCAGCGGGAGTCCACCGGTTGGTGTGGGACGGGCGCGATGCTGGAGGGCGCAGGTTGGGTTCGGGGGTGTACTACGCCAGCATGCAATCGGCAGGTACGATGCAGGTGCTTCAGTTGACGATAATTCGATAGGCAGCGAAGCCTGATGCACAGGATACCGTCACGGCAGCTGTTTATTTACGCGATGGCATGGGTGGTGCTTAGCGCCGTTCCATCGCGTGCGCAGGAGCACATATTTGAGGAAGTAGGGGTGCCTACGGTACCCCCGGTACGGTTTGGTGCGGTAGCAATGGGTGACTATGATGGGGACGGGGATTTGGATGTACTGCTGACCGGTGCAAGGAGTCAGGATGCGCAGCCCATTACAAGGTTGTATCGCAATGATGGGATACATGGCTCGTCCCAAACGGAGGTAGCCTTCGGGAATGCTGCGACGATGGAGGGGGTTTGGCAAGGTGCGGTGACATGGGGTGACTATGATAACGATGGGGATCTTGATCTGGCCGTTGCGGGTCTTTTAGCTACGGGGGATCCGTCAACGATGGTGTACACTTTTGAAAGCCGGGATTCGCTAACGGTAACATCATTGGCATTGCCCGGTGTGTGGTCGTCTGACTTGGAGTGGGGGGATTATGATAACGACGGGGATCTTGATCTGGCGGTGTGTGGACGTAATGGGAGCGATGCCCCGGTGTTGGTCATTCACGAGAACCTTTTGGAGGAGGGTCTCGGATTTTCTGTGCAGTCTTCAGAGCTGGGAGGGGTAATGGACTGTACGCTGGAGTGGGGGGATTAAGATAACGACGGGGATGTGGACTTACTTATCACGGGAGTGACAGAGCCGCAGGGGTTTGTCACACGCGTCTTGCGCAATGATGAAGGTGAGTTCAGTACGCTGAGCCAGGACTTGCCCGGGTTGCTGTTTTCGTCGGGGGCATGGGGGGATTATGATGCAGACGGGGATTTGGACATACTGGTTAGCGGTGCCGACCTGTCTCCTTTTATTCTGGAGGGGAGGAGGATGATTTTGCGCAATGATGGCGGTCACTTTGTGCTTGCGGACGATATAGGAGAAGGTGCTGTTGGGTCCGGGCGTTGGGGTGGAGCGGTAGGGTGGGGGGATTTTACGAATTCGGGGGGTTTGGATTTGGACTTGCTGGTATGGGGCGAGTCTGCGGTTCGGATACTGCGCAACAGGAAGCAGGAGGGCGGTGAGCGTCCATCCATCCCTGTGGACTTGGAAGTGAAGGTGGAAGGCAGTACAGCCATGCTGTCGTGGTCCGAACCCCAATCTTCCGAACTTCCGGGTACGTACAACTTACGGGTAGGGACTGCTCCCCTGGGGGTGGATCTGGTCTCTCCGATGGCGGACCCGGTTACCGGGATGCGTTACATCAGTCGCCGCGGCAATACGGGGTCCGGGACTGCGTGGACATTGAAGGGTCTGGAGCCGGGCAGGTACTACTGGAGCGTTCAGGCACTGAACAATGCGTACACGGCTTCGCAGTTTTCTGAGGAGCGGGTTTTCGTGGTTGGGTCCGAGGTGCTGGCGGCGGCGACTGCTACGGTGGAGATTGTACCGAGTTCGGTGGTGTTCACGAAGCTTGGAGAGACAATCCGCCGGAGGGCGACGGCAAAGCGCGCAAATGGTGTTATCATTGAACACGCCCTGATCGTATGGGAAACCGCTGATGCTGCGGTGGCGGAGGTAGATAAGCAGAGTGACGGGAGTGTTGTTGTCACGGCTGTGGGCAGCGGATCCACCGAGGTGATAGCCACGGCGGGTGCTGTCAGCGCCCGAGCTACCGTTCGTGCACCGAAACTGGTAGTGCCGCCACCTCCGCCTGTAGGCCCTCCGTTGACGGAGCGGGAGGCACTTACAGCCTTGTACAATGCCACGGGCGACCCGGACTGGGTCAACAACACAAAATGGCTTAGCGACAGGCCACTGGGAGAGTGGCACGGCGTCCATACCAACAATGAAGGACGGATAATAGGCTTGCAACTAGAATCCAATGGCCTCTCTGGAGCTCTTCCGCCCGAGATCAGATTCTTTACGGAATTGACATGGTTGAGTGTGGTTGATAATAGCCAGCTCACAGGCCCGATTCCTCCCGAAATTGGCTACTTAACTGCTTTGCAGTCCGTCACATTAGTATTCAATAATCTCTCCGGTTCCATTCCCCGGGAGATCGGCAATCTCACCAATATTACGCTACTCTTAATCGCGTCAAGCCTGTCTGGTCCTATTCCAGCAGAAATCGGCAACTTAGCAGCCCTGCAATTTCTCGGCTTGTATTCAAACCGTTTGTCTGGTCCTGTTCCACTGGAAATCGGTAATCTGACCGCATTGAAAGTCCTGAATCTTAGTGGTTCGGGGATGACGGGCCCCCTCCCCAATGAGCTACTCAACCTTCAATTAACCACTTTCAATTGGGGCAGGACCCACGACGATCTGTGCATGCCTGCCACTGATGCTTTCGCGCAGTGGGCCGAACAAATCGCAGAGCTACAGGGGCCTTGGTGCAACCGGCTCGACCATGACATTCTGCAGGCCATTTATGAGTTGGCGGGTGGCGACGGGTGGACGAATCAATCCGGATGGCCTGACGACCCGGTTCTTTCTAACAGGTATGGAATTAGCACGAACGCGTCTCATCAAGTGGTTGCGATTGATCTGTCCAGCAATGAGCTTGCCGGACAGTTGACGCACGATCTGACACGTCTGGTGGACTTGCGAGTGCTCAAGATTGGGGGCAATCCTGAACTGACGGGGCGTATTCCCTACACGTTTCCGAGCTTTTCGGATTTGCAGGAGTTCCGTTATGCGGGCACGGGGCTGTGCGTCCCTCAAGGAAACTTCGTTAGAAACTGGCTCAGCACGGTGCCGGTGCACGAAGGAACCGGGGCGGACTGCCCACCCTCGGAGGACCGCGAGGTTTTGGTGCAGCTGTACGAGGCTTGGAGTGAGCGTATCCGTCCGGTGAAGTACATTATAAACGAGGGCACTTACTCTCTCAATTAGAGTAAGTTAGACCGCGGCCCGAAGGTTAATAGGTTGGCGTCGGTTGGGTGTGCTTGAGTCAAGTACTTGGCAGCGTGTTCGCAGACTAGTACACGGGTCTATCCGATGACCCGGGCGCGCCTGTTTAGGGGCTCCTATGCCGCTTTCTTGACGGTAGCTTGCTGCAAGTCCATCCTGGCTTTCCAATGATGGGGCAAGAGTTTAGCCATGCGTTCGGCAGGATATGTCGGAAGACTGCGTAGCACATCGGTAAGCCATTCAATCGGATTTACCTCTCGCAGCTTGAATGTAGCAAGAAGAGCGTACAATACTACGGACCGCTGCGCTGCCGCATACAATCCCGCAAACAGATGGTTCTTCCGACCCAGTGCTGTGGTACTTCCACGCAGGTGCACTTCAAACCTGCGGAGCCGCCCTACGGCTCAAGGTAGATCACCTCTCTGGGCAGATGGTCCAGAATCGGCTCGCGCACCAGCTTCTTCTTCCCAGACCGCTTGCGCTTTACCGGGATATACTCGTCCGGCCCCTCCTCGGGCTCAACAGCTACCGGTTCCTTTTCAAACAACCAACCGTGCAGTGCATTGAGTGCCAACGTGTATCGCTTACTCTTATTGCCAGAGAGTAGGCGATACGCTCGTTCCAATGTATTTTTTCAGATGGCCAACCTTCCCATCCTGATCCGCAATTACTGCATCCTTATCGGCGTTTTTCTCCAAGCGACGGAACTGTTTTCGCGGTCCTTGACCTCAGCCTCATAGTTTTTTTCAGCCACTGAAAGGGGGCTTCTCCTGGTAGGAGAAGAGGGGGGTGTGCCAGGCTAACTGGCAAGGTATAGCGGGTGAAAGTCCCGTAATATGAAGCTACAACCAAGTACATATTTCTGCGAGCCGTGCGTGGCTACTCGTGAGGGTAGACGCGAAGCGTCGGTAGCGGTGCGTGTGGCCAGGGACATGGAGCATCGGTACGCCAGGCTAACTGGCAAGGACATAGCGGGTGGAAGTCCCGTAATATGAAGCAAGAACCAAGCACATATTTCCGCGAGCCGTGCGCGGTCACTCGTGAGGGTGGACGTGAAGTGTCGGTAGCGGCGCAAATGGCCAGGGATATTGAGCAACGAAAGATGTGTCGTTCGGGTCGCCGAGATTATCGGTGCGGTCGAAGGCAATATGTTCGTCATCGTTATGATGAGAGGGCGGACAGGCCCGCGGTGTCTAAGACCCCATGGACGTATGTACATATCCTGCCGGGACCTGGGAGATCTTTTCAACGCCCAGCGCCAAGGGCGGGGCCGCCGAAGCGTAGGTGAAATGCTGATCGGAGGATGTACGTTGAAGAGAGGTCCGATGCGATGATAGCAGCGATGAAGCTGGCGAACAAAGCATGGAAGACCATGTGGCGGAGTTGGTGGAGCGAAGCGTCGCACCCGAGGGGAAACCGTAGTTCCCGGCATGCACTGGACGCAGAACCAGGTTCGTATGCCAGGGGAAGGTGCGGTTACGGCAACGGACCGGTTCGCTGGTCTGTTAACGTCATGCGCGGTGGTGCGACCCAAGGGAAGAGCCGGATGCGTTAGCGCGCACGTCCGGATCTGTGCGGGGCCTCCGGGGAAACCCGGAGGCTACCGCAAGGTACGCTAGGCAGACCAAGCCGGCTTTACCGTGTACTTCACCGCGCGCATACGGTGCCTTCACCTCAAGCGCAGCACGGGTTTTCTTCCTGTGACCGCCTTCACGTCTCTGAGCAGCGAGCCGAACTTTCCGTAGTTGACCTTTACCCCATCGTCGAGGTCAAGCCGGATCCGGTCAAATGTGAAGAGCCGGAGCTGGTCATCGAACGTATTCAACTCTTCCACATCCTTGGTCAGCCGCTGGTGCTCCTTTTCGAGGCGCCGTCGCCGGACGGGTGTCGTCGCATCGGCGATATCCCGCTCTTTCTGGGCCTTCCTGGCCTGCAGGCGTTCTTGTAGCGGGTCCACATAGCGCACCCGCATGCGTGCAAGCGTGCTTTCCGTATAGCGGTGCAGGTATACCAGGCATTGGAACGTACGCCTCCTGCCGCTAGTGAACAGCCAGTACACCGGGCGTTTCTGGTAGGCCTTGAGGTGATCCTTATAGAAGTCTCTTGCCAAGTAACGCTGCAGCGCCTCGCGCGTTGAGGGGGCGGTGGCCAGTGCATTTGCAACAAAGCGGAGATTAGCTTCCAAGTGCTCCTTCCCCCATACGGTAGCAATGAATGCTTCCAGCCTCCGCGTGGCATCGTCCGGAAAATCAAAGTCCCCCGTCATTGGTACGATGGCGTCAAGGTCCGCCGTGAAGGTGGTGTACTTGTGGCTGTCAAAGTCTTCGCCTTCCGTTCCGGCATACATCAGTCCGGGCATGTCCAGGCTGTAGCGTCCCATCATGCATCCTACTGCGTAGGATGCCAGCGCTGCCATATCATCGCGTAGCATGCGCGGTTCGTATTCTTCTGGAGAAACTTTCCTGCCATACCGGTAGGCGGGGTTGCTCGTGAGGGTAATGCCATGTGTGTGTGATGTGTTCGGGGGGGGGGGGGGGGGGGGGGGGCAATGTCAGGGAAGAGCTCGTCTTCAAGGTTGCAGGCTTGGATAACCATGCGGTTGTTTTCCTGTTCGAGCTGTTGGCAGCGGAGCACCTGCTGCCGGCAGGTCCTTCGCCAACTGCGGTGGCTTGCTTCTACGGTGCCGGTACCAAGGGGTGATGGCAGGAATGGCAGGCCTCGGAACTCCCAGGAGCGTTCGTAGGCATCCCAGTCAGAACGGGTTGCGGTTACAAGTTCGTTGGCGATGTGTGATCCTTGGGTCTCAAGGTGGCTGGCTGCCTGCGGATGTAACGGCACCTTCTGAAAGTCACCCACCTGAAAACTGACAGTAGAGTTGATCAGTTGTGCCAGCCCACGGCACACAGGTGTGTTACAGTATGCGGTCAGCAAGACCAATTGAGATGGATCCTCATGAAATGCACAGTTGCCAGCGGTTTCGAATATATCCCCGCCCTCTCCCAGCCGGAATGACGGAGTGCCAGAGGTAATGTTCGACCATGTCAGCGCCGGCCGGAAGTAGTAGTCGGTGTTCTGTGTTCGTGATCGTTGCCTTCCCCCGTCCTCCGTGCCAAACGCCCTTATCGCCTCCCCATCATTTTCCCAGTTGACAACATATTCGTGGTTGCCGTACCACTTGCGGAAAGAGCCTCCCTTGTTGCACGGGAACCACTTCCTGCCGGACTCCCGCGCCTCCTTGCGGTTCTTCATCCCGAACCCGATACGCCCTACGTCTACCTCCCACCAGCGACGAAGGAAAAGATCGTTGTTTCCTGTTTGCAATCCCACCTTGGCTTCCACCAGCTCTCCCAGCGGCGTGCCATCCCTGAACAGCCACCGCATGCCTTCGCTCACCCAGTACACCACCGGACTGCCCGGAATCAGCCGGAAGTCGTCCTGTGGGATGTGATCAAAGCGATTCCTCCCTTCCCGTAACGCCTGCTCCTTGTCCTGCTCCTTTCCCTCCACAAGCCTGTGGACCACCGGCTTGTGGCCCGCCTTGTACTTTTTCTCCAGCACAAATGCAGTGGTCTGCACTACCTCACCACTAATGGCACCAAATGCTCTGGCACCCAAGTGCGCCATGGTCTTGAGACTCGTCTCCTGAAGTAGCTTCACCCGAAACCTTTGGTACGACGACAAGAACATCCAGCTGTGCATGGTGACCAGGGCCGCACAGCCATCATCCTTGGCCAGCTCAAGCGCTCGCACAATGAAACACGCAAACAAATCGCGCTTGGCCGCCGGATATTCCTTCCGCGCAAATGCCTTGACAGACCCATGCATCAGGTTGCTAACCATATACGGTGGGTTCGTAGCCACCGCATCGTACCTTCGTGACAGCATTGAAGCCTGATCTGCAAGACGCACCAATAGCTCCTGTCCACCGTGCATGTCCTTCCACTGGTCTCCCATCTGCCTAAGCCTCGGTAAACACTCCTGCACCCGCTTCGGTACCCGGATCAGCGATCCACGCCCCGATGCCTCTGCAAATAGCTCCTTCAATGCCTCCAAGTCGCTACGCTCCAAACCATACTCCGCAAGCGGAATGGCCGCGGCCAACTGCTGCGTGTCCAGTTCCGCGCTGCGAGTAATGCACGCCAGCTTCAGCCGGACAGGCCTCGTCAGCAGCTCCCTGTCATCCCTGCGCCCCTTCATCATGAGCGCAAAGCTGGCCAGCTGTACCGCCCGCGGATCTATGTCCAAACCGAACAGATTGTCCTCCAGGATCCGGCGGACAGCCTCCTCCTTCCGGTACCCCCGCTGTAAATACACCCCCATCAGCGCATCATAGGCCTCCACCAGAAAGTGGCCCGAACCCACCGCAGGATCCAAAAACGTGAACCGCGCAGGGTCAAAGGAAAAAGAGGCCGGTACAACGCTGTACTCTCCCTCCACCCCCAAAGCGTTCTGTACCAGGTAACGTACAATCCAGCGAGGGGTGAACAGCTGTGTGGCTGCCGGCAAGTCCTCTACAGGCACCACCTTGCCGATCACCTCCTCCTTACGCTCCGAAATATAGAACTGGTACAGCCATCCCACGATTTCTATATGCTGCCAGTCCTCCTCTTCTATCGCACGTACCAGCTCTCGCATGATGGAGTCCGGGCGCAGCAGCCGCGATGGCAGAAGCAGCTCCGTCTCGCTGCCGATGCTGTCAAAAAGGAGCGGCATGGATGTGTGCAGCGCCCTGCACTGTGCCAGAAACAGCATCCGAAAAAGCTCGTCATCCCGGTTGCCATCCATCTTGAGGGAAAGCACATAGGCTGCATCCAGGCCGGGAAGGGCTACTTCATGCGCTCTGCGCAGCATCTCCGGCTGATCAATGTCGCTGAGAAGCCGCATGCCTCCCTGCAGGTAGCCATGCAGCTCCATATAGCGGATGGCCGCAAAGCGGTTGAACCATGTGTAGGCCATCTCGTCCATCACAGGGCCAAATCCTTCGCGGAGAATGCGACGCTCAAGCATTCGGCGTTGTTCTCCGTCTTTCAGCGAGACGGTCCGTGGCCCGATGCGCACAACGTTTCCGTCGGTACGCGCGGGTTCAATGCAATCCGGATGCACGCCCAGCTCGGCAGCGCGCATTACTACCGCCGCACGAAACGTATGGCGCGCCTCCCGTGCGTAGTTCTTGAGTGCGGCGAGATCCAACGAAATACCAGGCAGTGTGGAGACAATAGTGGGCAAACTTAGCGAAATTGCACCTGACCTAACTCTACCGTGTGCCCAGTTCAGATACCAGACACTGTATAATATTTGTCTGTTTTTGCAAGTTTGGTGTAGTGATTGGTTCTTTCAAGAGGTGCGGAGCCCTCGGACCGGAGTGATGCTTGCACCGGGGATGCGGGAAACGTAGCATCATTTGGCATGTGCGAGGCGCTTGCCTATGCGATGGACATACGTCGGCGCTATAACGCCCGGTAGCTCGGGCGTCTTTACAGTTCTCTTCCAAATCCCCGTTGCCATCGCACTAAACGTTGGCGCGGCAACGACGCTGGGGGGCAGGTATCACTCCCTGCTATGGGTACGTTTGTTGCTTCGCGTGCTCGTCATTCTCGCTTAACGATGAGAACCTCTCTCCGTATCATATGGTATCGCTTCTCAAGGACGGCAAAGGTCTTGGCCCCTATCTCCAACCGGCTGTAGCCGCGCCAGATGACCTTGGAGCCTGGAGGCCGATCCTTCTTCCGATCCATATAGCCTCCAAAGACGGCCACCACCCGAATAGCAGCCCCGAGTGTCTTTGGAGGCGGCAGTCCAAACTCGTCGGCAAGCTCGTGCAACAGGCGCAGTTCCATCTCATCAAACAATCCTTCCGGCGACGCTTCGGGTTCCTCGCGCCCCAGAAGCGTCATCAATAGCAGGCGCCACGCCATCACCATACAGATCGTAATGGCATTGTGCAAACTCTTGGCCTGCCGCATACCCAGCCGCTCTACCGCACAGCCGCTCTTGAGCACACGGAACATGTCTTCCACACGCCACCGCAACACGTAGTAGCCTACCACCTCAATAGCTTGCTCCAGCGTCGTAACCTCTTGGGTCGTCAATAGATACCACTGTACCGGTCGCTCTCCGGCTGGCGGCTGCACCTCCCGAACATGAATCGCACTGACCTGCACCGGATCCTCCTGCGACTTACCCGGCGCCGGAAGCGATAGGCGGCAGAAACGTACCTGCATCCGCGCCAGACGGCCCGACCGCCCCTTATGCTTGACTCGGCCTGACTTCACGCGGCGGCTCAAACGCGCAATCGGCACTTCCATGTGTCCTGCCGGACGGCCCGACCGCATGGTCGCAAACAACTTGGGAGACTTTTTACCCAATAGCCGATTCACCTTGGCTCGCACCAATATGTCCACACGCCCTGCGCTGCGCTGCTGCGCCAGGATCGCAAACACATCCGCCTCGCGGTCCATGACACACAGCACACGGGTACGACCACTCAGATGCGAGGCGGCTTCCGCTATGTCCCGCACGCCGTCTATCCATAACTGCGTCTTAGGAGCAGGAGCCTCTTGGTCGGTTGTATAGGCACAGCGTAAGATCCCCAACGGCACACCGTCCTCACCCACCGCCAGCGTAGCGTGCAAATGCACTCCTTTCGCCTTTGATGTGGTCTGATTGTGCCCTATCACATCCAACCCCTCGCACGCCGGACGAGTACTGTAGCTGATGTCCGTGCCATCCTGGATGCACAGCACCGTCCGTTGCGTACGCATCCGCTCTATCGTGCGATCACGATGCGGCTGCAAAATCTTCTCCGGCGTGATCTCGTTCTCGGCCGCTTTCTCCAAAAAACGGTAGTATCCCCGTATCCCCGCCCGATCAGCGTCCAGATTGGCCGTGATCAATTCTCCTGGAGTGCGTGAAAGCATGTTTACGCTATGTACTAACCGGTCCGAACGGCGTTTGTCCCCCAACGGCGCTCCACCAAACTCCTGTTCTGCCCATGTATCACTGGCCAGCCCCGCACCCACCTCCAGCTCGGGATACGCCTCCACAACCGGCACTCCAAGCTCCTGCCTCCAATCACCACCCAGATCATACACGAAAACCGCCTTCTTCTCTTTGGTGCATGCATTACCAGGAGCATGACGCCCACGCCCCTTGGTTTTCCCCACACACTGAAACCCCGCAGCCCGAAAACACGTGCCACGATGTTCGGGGCCCACAAAGGTCTCTATCACCCACGGCACATACCCGTAACGGTTCTCAAAATCCTCCGGAAAACGACGCAATACCTTCCCCAGTGTATGGCTGGCAAGGTTCCTGATCCGCACCATGGAGCGAATCAGGAACCGATTCAAACCCACGACATGGTCCCGGTAGTCCTCACGCTGCTCGTCCGACCACGCCATCCATCTGTCGCGCGCCTTCAGATACAGCGCCGCAGCCGCAAAGCCAATCGCTCCGATGTAGCCATGCTCGCTCCCGACAAGATAGCGCAACTGCCGTCCGACAAACCGTGGCGCACACATCGGATGCTCGGCCTCCACAAGCGTATTCCAGATCGCACGCTGCCCGGCATCTTCTACCAATTCCAACTCCAGGCCGCGCACATCCTTGAGCAATGTCGGCACTCCAACAGGCGCAGGTACCGGTTCGTCCAACAAACGAGGCACTGTGCTTCGGACCACGCGCTTCGGTGCAGGCAAGGACAGCGCACCCTCGGCTTCGAGTGTCTTGAGCGCCTGCAAACAACTGCTGTGCTGCACACGCCCTAAGGCATCATAAAAGCCAAACGCTTCACTCACACGGCGACTTATCGCTGTACGACCATCGTCAGGATGCTGCTCCATGACCTCTGTCAACTCACATGGAGCGGCACGCAGTGTCTTCAGAATCTGATGTTGAACCACCATGCCGCCAATCTAAGCGGCATGAATTGCAAAGTCAAGTAGGGGTACCGGTTGAACGGTAGACCTAACTTCGCCATTTCGTAGTGCTACTAACCTACGGAATTCTCCCGTGGCCATATTTGGACCGTTTTTTTCAGGAGCAATGGATGGTGAGATTTACCGGATCGGTTGAAGTTGGTTTAGGGTGGTTTGAATCCCTTATTGCCTGGTGTTTTGCCGCGATCTATCCCGGATCGTTTCCATCGGACGTAGCTCTGGTGGCTCCATCTGGAGTACGCTATCTCAACCGTTGTGAAGGGACCATACGTCATGAGTCTGGAGGCTTCTGGCTCACCGGTGCACTCGCTTCCTCCACATGCTCTGTCACGGTGCGGGTCGCATCCGGATCATACACGTATCCCAGTACCGCAAAGAACTGTATCATACTCGGAGGCAGATCCTGATCCACCTCCGTGATCAGGTACCGATATTGGTTCTTAACCATCTTGGTCGTAATCCGACGAATCCTGTTCAACTTGTCTCGGATCGTCGCCCAACTATCATGAATCCCGTGTTCCTTGAGTCTGGTGCGAACCATATGGGCAGCATGATAAGCCAGTACCGTGATGAACAGATGCCCTTCAATGCGGTCATCTCTGCTGTGGTAGATGGGCCGTAGACCGAGGTCCGATTTCATGACTCTGAATGTGCGCTCAATCTCTGTAAGTCGCCAGTAGGTTCGTGCAACCGTTTCCACCGACCATCCGGTATGACTGGTCCGAAGCACATACCCTCCGCTGGCCTGGGTGCGACGCGCATGCGAAGCACGCCGGGTCACCGTAACGGATGCTGCATGCTTGGTGCCCTCCTTTTTGCTGACCTCTACCTCATACAGGTGTGAGACCTTCTTGTACTTTTCCTTCAGACGACCAACCTTTATCGTGACCTTTTCATAGTTCTTCAAGTACCCGGGTTTCGAGAGTCCCTCATGTAGTGTAGTGAGCGCCTTCACAAACTTCTTGCATTGGGTTTCAAGGATCTGATCCTCCTTCGCCTGCTTGGCCTCACTGTGCACAAACACGCGCAGTTCCGCATTATCTTCAACGTCTTTTTCGTCTTCAACATCTTCAACATCTTTTTCCTCTTTGGTGACCTTCCAGGCTTTGATCTTGACTCCCCCTGCGGTCGTAAACTGTTGATCCGGCTTGTTTTCGGGGACTGGAGGGGCTTTGGAACGCTCCACGGTGATCCAGTCCAGTCCCTGTCCTTTCAGGTACTGCAGATTCTTCTCCGTCGCAATGCCGGAGTCCATAATCACTGTGGGCGTAGCGCCGTTTAGTTTCTCAATCGCCTCTTTGAGCGTTGCCGGTTCCCCTGCATTGCCCGGCAGGATCTGCACATTGCGTGGGAACCCCGAACCATCCAGGGTGAGTGCCAGCGTAACCAACGGACAATCACTGCGCTTCTCCTTGCTGCGCCCATGCGACAACAACTTCCCTTTCTTCTTGCCGTGGTAATAGGTATTGGTTAAATCATAAAAGACGATCGTTTCTTCAAACTGCAATACCGCTTTGGTAATGCCAAAGAGTTTCTCCATGATCTGATCCATATGCTTATGGATCAGATCAGTGCAACGATAGAGGGTGTTGAGACTCGGGGGTTCCAAATCCAGA
Organism: Rhodothermales bacterium; assembly: GCA_963663495.1. GTDB lineage: Bacteria > Bacteroidota > Rhodothermia > Rhodothermales > Bin80. Next base: position 4,142,970 of record OY760427.1, on the reverse strand, counting down.
AGCTGCAGAACACTGGAGGTTTTACACAGCCATTTATGCGTTTCTCGTTCACTGCCCGGGTGGAGCATACGTCCGACGATCAGCGCACAGCAGAGCTTGACGTGTTTCTCGCAGAAGTTGAGCGAACGTAGCAGTGCAGCCAGTCCGAGCTGTTCCAATGTCTGAAGGATCAGTCGTTCTCCGCCGACGGTCCGGGAATCGGGATGGGTTGTTTTCTCTGGATCAATGAGGTGTTGCTGATGGGAAGTGCGATGGATGTCGTAGCCCTTGCTTTCGAGATGTGCAACGATGTCGTCGACCGCATTGAGAAAGGCTTCATCATTCTGGAAAGGGAGGATAGCTTTCCCTTTGAGTCGGGCAGTAACGCAATGGGTCAGTTCCCCCCACAGACTGCGGGGGATGTTGAAGTTCGGGCCGAGATTAAGGAGGGTACGGTGTTTGGAGGTACCGTCTTTGCGATAGGATTCGATGAGGGCAAAGCTGTTGCATTTTTGCCGTCTTTACGTTTGTAGGGTCGGTTTCGGATAAACATGATCGGAGTGTGGAATTGGTACGGGGTAAGGTACCGGGGTGGTTGGGGGGAGGTTCCCGTACACACCCCTATAACACTACATTGCCTTTTCCGAAAAAGTCGGCTAAAAAAGGTCGAAAAATGCCGAATTTAGCCGAAATAGCCCTATTAGGAGGGAAAAACGAGAGAATTGGAGACGGAACTCAGCGTTTTCCCCTGACCGGATGGCGAAGTTAGGTTAGGTACGAGCCACGGAGTTGGATGCAAATGAACCACTGCTGAAGTGTTGAAAAGGCTTAGACGATGTCTAAACCAGCGGGATCTCTGGTCCGCTGGGACAAGCTTGGCGGGAGCCTGTCTATTGGCCAAGTGGCATCCGGCATGCACGTGGCAAGACCGTGGATTCAGGCCTTTACATGGAACTTGGGAACCTGTCGTCCTGCTGTTAAGGGAGACTCGCAAGCGGAGACCCCGTGAGCGATTGAGTACCGATGCAGGGCACAGGGGCGGAGCAGTTCGTAGTAGTGCGGAAGGGCTTGTAATGAGTCTGGAGCGAAGGGGCTGCCCTGAGCGGTGTGGGACATTGGAGCAACCCGAGAGGGGAGGACTTTGATGGGACACATAAGACCGTTTTACGACGGTTGCTTAGGAAGAGCCGTATGAGGCGAGAGTCTCACGTACGGTTCTGTGGGGGCCTGGGGGTGAAATTCCCCGGGCTACCCGACGGGAGCCTATGTACTGGCCAAGCGGCATCCGGCATGCAGATGGCAAGACCGTGGATTCAGGCCTTTACGTAGAACTTGGGAACCGGTCGTCCTGCTGTTAAGGAGGACTCGCTAGCCCTGCCCTTTGCCCATAAATCATCCACAACGGTTCGATTGTTCGTCAGTTCTGGTCAACTCTCGCTGGCATGGCTGTCGGAATATCTCGGGTAATTCGGCCTGGCAGGTATGGTGTGTGACTTGATGTGAATAATGCCGTCCTCTCGTGCGGATACGCGATCTCTACCTGCGCCGCTTCCCTTGGCGCTGCACTGCCTATCTCCACGAAGCTGTCCTAGGATGCAGTCTCTTAGCGATACTTCCGCCTACAGTAATTCAACTGTCCGTACGAGATGCCGTGCACTGCACAAAACGCCGCTGCGGACTGGCCGTTCGGTTCGTTATACTGCTCTACCAGCGGAATCATCTCTTCCGCCGTACGTTCGGGCGGTACCAGGCGATCTTGGGGTCTCACGTCTACCGGCAAGCTCTGCCCTGTACCCATAAATCATCCATTACGGTTCGATTGTTCGTCAGGTATGGTCAACTCTCGCTGGCATGGCTGTCGGAATATCTCGGGTATTTCGGCCTAACAGGTATGGTGTGTGACTTGAGGTGAATAATGCCATCCTCTCGTGCGGATACGCGATCTCTTCCTGCGCCGCTTCCCTTGGCGCTGCATTGCCTACATCCACGAACCCTCGGCTGCAGTCTCCTGGCGATACTTCTGCCTCCAGTAATTCAACGGTCCGTACGAGATGCCCTGCTCTGCGCAAGACGCCGCTGCGGACCGGGTCCTTTCGTTATACTGCTCTACCAGCGGAAACATCTCTTCCGCCGTACGTCTGGGCTGTACCAGGCGGACGGTCCGGGGTCTGGGTTCTCACGTCTACGGGTAAGCTCTACAGAACCCGTCACCTAATCAAGATGCAAGTTCACCGCACGCTCACGCAGGTGTAGCCACTGGGACATAGGCCCACATCAGGCAGGTTGATATGCCATTTATATGAACCCAGATGAATTCCCGTGCGAACATGCACTCAATTGTTCGTCTCTTACCTCGTATCCCAATTCGTATCCCAATGTCATTAGGTGTAACCTCTCTAGGCCACGCCACATGATCTGGTAACCCACCGGTCCATCACGAGTGCGGTTCTGATAACCGCCGAGCACCGCTACGATCAGGATAGCAGCTCCCAAAGTACTGGGCTTCGGCAGCTTTACCCGTGCTGCATATCCTTCCAAGAATCGCAGCTCCATCTCCGTGAAAAAGACATCCGCGTCCAGCTCCGGCACCTCCCGACCCAATTGCACCAAGGTCATGACGCGCCAGGATATCACACAATACATCGTTATTGCTCGCTGCAGACGCAACGAGGTACGCAGACCCAAACGCTCTACCTTGCACCCGCTCTTGAGCACGCGGAAGAAGTCTTCCACCCGCCACCGCTTGAGATACATTGCCAACACCCGCCGTGCATCCGCTACGCTCCCTACCTCCATGCTGGTCAATAGCATCCACTCCACCGGCGGCGCATCCCCCGGAGGCTCCACCTCCAACACATGCACCCCGTACATCACCACCGGCTCCTCCTCGTTCTTCGGATCCGGCAACAAGAACCTCCCGTAGCGTACCTCCGCATTGACCATCCGGTAACTGCGACCCTTCCGTGCCTGCTTGCGCGCCTGCTTCTTGCGCGCCGTCACCCGCTGTATCTCTATCTCCACATTCCCCGGAGCCTTACCACTGCGCATTACCGCAAACAGCTTGCGATCATCCAACAGCTTGCGATGGGAGTTATATAGCTGACTGCCCGCGCGTTAAATTGTTGAAATAATTGCAGTTTGGTCGCGAATAGCGGGAACCGACTATACCGAAAATGGGTACCATCCCGTGATAGATTGATGACCCACTAAATGCCTTCAAAGAAAAGAAACAACAGAAACACCAATGGCCCTGGACGGGCTGATCGTGAAGGAGTGTCCTTGATCAAGCTAACCAAAATGTTTCCAGACGACCCATCAGCCGAAGCATGGTTCGCAATGAAGCGTTGGGGCGACACTCCTGTTTGCCCGCACTGTGCGTCTAAGAACGTACAGTCTGGCGCCAGACATCCTAGCATGTCTTATCGTTGCCGTAGTTGCCGTAAACGATTCAGTGTCCGCATAGGGACAGTAATGCAGGACTCCAAACTGGGATACCAGGTATGGGCATTAGCCATTTACATCATGACTACCAGTATCAAGGGCGTATCCAGCATGAAGCTGCATCGTGACCTTGGCATAACCCAGACGACAGCGTGGCATCTGGCCCACCGTATTCGACAATCATGGAATGGAGAACATGCACTATTTGCCGGTCCGGTAGAGGTTGACGAAGCCTACTTCGGTGGCAAGGAAAAGAACAAGCACGCCAGCAAGAAGCTGAAAGCAGCCCGTGGGCCAGTAGGTAAGAAAGCCGTTGTAGGAGTCCGTGATCGTGTCACCAATAGCATTTCTGCCCAGGTAGTAGAAAACATAGACGGACAGACGCTCAATGCGTTTGTGGATACCCATGTCTCGGAAGACACCGAGGTCTATACGGATGGCACGTCAGCATACCGGGGCCGCAACAACCACGCCTACGTACGTCACTCTGTTGGCGAATACGTTCGTGAGCAGGTCCATACCAATGGCGTAGAGAGCTTCTGGTCTTTGCTGAAGCGTGGGTACTACGGAACGTACCACCACATGAGCAAGAAACACCTACAGCGGTACGTGAACCAATTTGCAGGGCGACACAATGCACGCGACTACGACACAGCGGAGCAAATGACAATAATTGCTCAAGGACTGGTCGGTAAACGGCTCATGTACAAATCCCTCATTTCATAGCTAAACGTAAGCGGTAACGTATCAAGCCATCCGTACTCATGCGCACTCCGGGCATCGGCCGGCTACCACTACTTGCTCGTGGACGAAGAACGGAGACGAACGGGCCGCGCAATACTGCGCCTGCAAGGCTTCCCCGACCGCTACGAGATTGACAGTCCGATAACGACCGTCAGACGGCTTACTGGCAACGCCGTACCCATTCCGGTGGTCAGGGCCGTTATGCGCCAGCTTTTCCATGTCTGTGCTTGATGGCCCGCGTCTCATGGGTTCGTCCGGTGCGCTTCGTGGCCCGTACCGGGGTCCGCCCAGTACTTCCGCATTGTCAAGAGCGTCCCGATATAAGCCAAGGAATCGGTCCTGAAGTTGATCGACTGTCGTGAAAACTGGATCGCAATGTATGCAGCCTCCTACTCTAAGCAGATGTCCGCCATGAAATCATTTCGGTATTCTGCCCCAATGGATTAGTGCTACTCTATAGCCTATAACGCCATGCGCATAAATAAATCCCCGAAGCCCGGTAACAAGATTCAGGAAACGAAACGCCCCGGCCGCCCCGTAACAAACGACATTCTCAATATCCAACAATCCATCCCTACCATACCGGAAGAACTGGCGAAAGCCATCCTGTCCGCACCACCAAAGCACAAAAAGTAACGCCTGCGAAAACGCGTGGCACTCAGCCATATAACTCCCCTTGCGATCATGCTTCGCTCGTATCAATACCTCCGCCTTACCCTGTCTGCGCTGCTCGGCAAACATAGCAAAGCTGTCCGCCTCCCGGTCCGCAACACAGATCACCTGCGTCTCGCCGGACAGCTCCTCCGCCGCCTCGCATATATCCTTGAACCCGTCTATCCACTGCTGCGTCCGCGGAGCATGCGGACCCTCCTCCGGATCCTTGAAGCTGCCACGCAACACCCCCAACGTCAATCCATCCTCCGTCACCACCAGCGTCGCATGCAACGGCAACCCCAGCGTCTTCGCCGTCGTCTGATTACTCCCTATTACCTCCAAATCCGTACACGCCGGCCGCGTACTGTACCGCAACTTCGTCGTGTCCTGGATGCATAACACGGTCTCCTGACTACGCATGCGCTCTATCGTACGCCCACGATGCGGCGCCAATATGTTCTCCGGCGTTACCGTTTTGTCCTTCTTGCTCTCCAATAACCGGTAATGCCCCTTCACCGCCGCGCGGTCCGCATCCGTATGCGCGGTAATGCTGTGGCCTATCACATCGGCCAACATGGACGTACTCTTTACCAGTCGCACAGACAACCGCCTGTCTCCCAATGGCGCTCCGCCAAACTCCGTTTCGGCCCACTGCGCACTGTCAATCCCCTCGTGCGGATCCCTCACCGGACGCAACTCCTCCTCCGGTTCCCCCAAGGTCCCGCGCCATTCTTTGTCCAACTCGTATACATACAGCCCCTTGGGATCCTCTTCCTTTGCCTCCTTGTGCCGCTTTCCGCCTGCGGTATGGCCGATCAATACAAAATTGTTCACCTCAAAACACGCTCCTTCCCCTTGGGGATCCACATACGTTTCGACAACCCAGGGACGGTAACAGTACCGTGCCTGAAAATCATCCGCCAACCGTCTCAATACCTTACCCAGTACATGGCTGGCCAAATCCTGACACTGCCCCCGTATCAGAAAACGACTCAAACACACCACACGGTGCAAATGCGCCTTGCGCTGCTCATCACTCCACGCCATCCAGTGCTCTCTGGGCGCCAGGCACAACGCCGCCGCCGAAAATCCCACCGCTCCCAGGTAACCATGGGCACTGCCTATCAGATAGCGTACCTGCGCTCCCACAAATGTGGTCGTACGCCTCGGATGCTCAAAGTGCAGCAACGTGTTCCACACCATACGCTGCTCGTCCGTCTCAACCAACTCAATCGTCAACCCCCGGACACCGTGTACCGTGCCCGGTAACGCTATCGGATCCGGTACCCGCTCCTCGCGCCTACGCGGTTCCGCCTTAGCCGCATTACAATTCTCGGGCTTGGGCAACACAATCCTCCCCCGGGCCTCCAACTTCGATAAAGCCTGCGCACAGTTGCTCACCTGCGGTTCGCCCCGTGCATCAAAAAACCCGAACTCTTCACAGACAGCGCGCGCTATCTGCGTGCGAAACCGCCAACGATCGTCGGCAAGAACCCTGTCCAAACGCTCTCCATTGCAGGGAGCGGTGAGCGTTCGTAAGACCTGACTTCGCTGAAGCATGCCACAACATAAAAAACAAGTAGCAAAATGTCAAATACATGAAGTGGTAGGATGGCAGTGGAAGCGGCGCAGGAAGAGATCGCGTATCCGCACGAGAGGACGGCATTATTCACCTCAAGTCACACACCATACCTGTCAGGTCGAAATACCCGAGATATTCCGACAGCCATGCCAGCGAGAGTTGACCAGAACTGACGAACAATCGAACCGTGATGGATGATTTATGGGGGAAGGGCAGGGCAAGCTCCCCAGAACCCATCACCTAATCAAGGTGTAGTTCACCGCACGCTTGCAGGTGTCATTACGTTCGTCGTGCAGCGGATATGGCTGGAAAAGAGCACAAGGTGTCTGAGTAGACGGACACTGATGTATCTTCTTCGGACCTATCCCCGGCATTGTGATAGGGGAGAGTAATGAATGAGTTGCACCGCGTTGTGTGTTGCGTTCATATTCGTGGGTGTCCGGGTCTGCTAACTGTTGGGTGCGGTGGCAATGCGACAGGAAAACCTGGTTGTTTGCGTCCGATGTGACAGCCAACAGCATTGGTGCGGAAGAACCCCGACAATGCTACTTCCGGAGAATTTGGATGCATGGCTACCAGGGGCCTTCAACGGGGTTCGATAGGCACGATTGTTGTTCTACTATATACTCGTTGGCAGAACGCCATCTTGCATTGATGGTCCTGTCCCACAACTATTTCTTATACCCCTGAGCGTTGCCCATCGGTCATCGCATGCTATCCTTGCAGACTTTAACGACCACGAGCGGCCCATGAATTGCCTGGCAGTTTTGCCTGTGCTCTGTTCGTATTGCCGCCGCAACGGCGGATTGATTCCTCTTCGTGGTTTTCGGAATCATGTGTCCGGCAGCGTTGGCACTGATGCGACCGTGCGGCACGGGGCGCGAGTGTGGAGCCTGACATTCATGCTAGTTATCGGGTGCGTTGCAGTTGGAAGGGGTGCTGCGCAGGATGTGTCCGAGGACTCGGTGCGGATTCACCATACCTTGGGTGAAATTGTTATTGGCGCGTATGGAGAATTGGCGGAGGATCATTCTCCAATGTCAATCCAGCGATTGCCGCTTGACGTTATAGCCGGATCAGATGCTCCGACTATTGACGGGTTCATGCGTCGGATCCCGGGCACGCATTTACAGACCAATTCGCGAGGTGAGACGCTGGCGTACATTCGCGGGGCAGGTGAACGACAGCTGGCCGTTTTTTTTGATGGTGCTCTGCTGAACGTGCCCTGGGATAACCGAGTGGATCTTGCGCTCATACCTACCGAGGTGGTCGGGGAGATGGTGGTTTCCAAGAGCGTTCCTTCTGTGTTGTATGGCACCAACGTGCTGGGCGGGGCATTGAACATGACCTCACGCGAGTTGCGCAGTGAAGACGGCTTAACTCAAGTGGCTGCGACCGGCGGGTCGCAGGGGGCACGCCGCGCCAATGTTGTTCATATGCAACGGCACAGCCGCTGGCGCTACGGGATTGCCGGAGGATGGTATAGCCGTGATGCTGTGACCGTACCTCAGGGAGCTTTCCTTCCGTATGGACAGTTGTCGACCACGCGTCGGGCGAATTCAGACTTGGAGACGAGGACCGTATACGGTCGTATTGCCCATGAGGCCGCGGGCGGCGCGCAGGTTGGGCTTTCGTTTCTTCGGATGGCAGGCAAGATAGGCGTTGCTCCTGAGGGACACTTGGACCCGGCGGTGGATCGAGTCCGGTATTGGCGTTATCCTACGCGTTCCTCCACCATGCTTATTGGAGCAACGCATGTTCCCGTAGGTGATGCGGAGTTCAGGGGTACGGTGTGGGCCAGCGCGTACGAGCAGGATATCACACAATACAGGAGCCTATCGTACAGCATGCTGCAAGCTGAGCAACAGGACCGGGATTTGACCTTCGGGACCCGCCTGTCCATGCGGGCCGGTGTTGGCCGTGGAGAACTGGACCTTGCAATAAATGCGCTAACGAGCGTGCATGATCAGACGGATGTGGAGCATGAGGTTGGCAAACTGACTGCAACGCATTCGTATCGGCAGCATGTGTGGAGTGCAGGCGCAGAATACATACACCCCGGGCGATGGGAGGCGACCTTTGGAGCGAGCCTTGATGGCATTGCAACGCCGCAGACCGGCGGCAAACCTGCGCGCGCCCCGCAAATTGGATACGGGCTATTGGTGGGGGTGCGCATGGCTACGGGTGGACCATGGACAGTACGTGCCGTGGCCGGGCGCAAGGTCCGGTTTCCTACCATGCGGGAGTTGTTTGGTGAAGCGCTGGGCAGGTTTCTGGTAAACGAAAACTTGAAGCCCGAATCGTCGCTTTCCGCGGAGGTCGCTGCCGGTTGGAATTATGCTCCGGTTAGCGTGAGCGCGGCCATCTTTCTGCAGCGGACGTATGACACAATTGATCAGCGGGTCGTCCATGTGGACGACAAAATGGGGGCCATGCGGCAGCGTGTGAACCTTGACGGAAGCCGCGTCACAGGGCTGGAGATAAACGTGGCGACTGGCCATCTGCGAGGTATTGCTCTGGACGGGAATATAACTTGGCTTCGCCCAGTGGCATTCAATGGACCATTGAGCATGCCGCTGGCAGAAAGGCCGGATTTGCTGGGGCATGGTTCCATAACCTACCGCCATCGTAATGGGGCCTCATTGGTCTTGGAAGCAGCTGGGACGGGGAGGGCGCATGGGTTGGCGGAGGACAACAGCCAAGTGCCTCTAACTGCTTCGATAGCACTAAACGGACGCATAGCGTGGCTCGCAGTCGTGGGTTCCAGCAGCGTGCAGCTCTTTACGCGAGTCAATAACATCACAGATGAGGTGGTGCTCCCGCAACTGGGACTGCCGGCGCCGGGCCGTGAGGTGCTGGGTGGACTGGAGATGTCATTCTGAGGACGGGTACAGGGAGCGGTTGCTGCGCGCGACGGCAGGGGCAGCAAAGCAGGTGGATACCGCACTCCATGTGGTCTTGAATACAGCGCTCTGACGGTACGATTCCAGCGCCTCCGTACTGGTCCAAATGCTGTAGGATGTCACAATGTTAGTCCACTTGATATCCTGCCACAGTTCCAGGTGCTGGCATCCGGGAAAGGCTTGGATGCTCGGGAAGGCTTGGTGAAACAAGTCCAGAAATTCGGCGACGGATTCTGGCTTCAAGGTTAGTATGACCGTGCGGATTATCATTGGCGCTTATGCAGATATCGCGGATATCCTGTCGCGAAGGCGGCACGTTTCCTCGGCGGCCGCTGCTGCAAAATCATCACCGCTGGAAGCATAGAGAATCTGCCGGCTACTGCTTACCAGTTTCGGACCGCGTAGAGATTGTATGCCTTCCCACCGACCACCTTGTGCACCGATGCCTGGAATGAGGAAAGGCTGATTCGGGCATATGCTACGCAGCGCAAACAACTCTGCCGGATGTGTAGCACCTACTACGAGGCCGGCCGTCCCTTCCGAGGAAGCATCCCATTTTGCGACATGTTTTGCTACAATAGTTGACAACGAGGCATCTCCCGCCATCAGCTCTTGAAAATCCTTGCTACCCGGATTGGATGTCTTGGCAAGAATAAACGCAGCCTTGCCAGCGTATGCAAGGAAGGGAGCAACAGAGTCGCCTCCCATGTACGGCGCAACGGTACACGCATCAAACCCATGTATGTCGAATGAGGATGCTGCATAGAATCGTGCGGAGTTGCCAATGTCGGCGCGCTTACCATCTGCGATGGTAAGGACATTTTCCGGCATCACGGCCAGCGTATCAGAAAGTACCCGGTATGCATGCTCTCCCAGGACCTCGAAAAAGGCGAGGTTCAGTTTATAGGCGCAGGCGTACGGGGCGGTGGCGGCAATAATTTCCCGGTGGAAGTGCAGGATGGCATCGGCGGGAGCGTGTCTTCGTAGCAAGTGTTGCGGAAGTCTTTCCGGGTCGGGGTCAAGTCCGACGCATACAGCGGAGTGTTTGGCGCGCTGGATACGGTCAAGCCGGTCAATAAACGTGCCACAGAAAGTGTTCATACGTGATAGTGCAGGTATGTCATGAGACAACAGGGTGGGCTGGTGCAGGTTGTCCAATTGGTGAGGACATTAGACCTTACATGATACCCATCTCAGAAAGACAGAAACGGGTTCACGGTGCGATAATGGGTTGCAATCTGGCCACAGCACCCCCGAGAACGAACGATGATAGCCGTTCCTGCCTGCAGCCCACATGGCCAGCCTAATAAGGGATGGGCATTATATACGTGAGTGACCAACTGTACACAGTGAGGCACTAGTATCAATTTCACGGGTCATAGGGGTCGGTAACCCGAACGCCCCTCGCCGTGCACAAGCCCCAATCCCGGAGGCCAGTATGTTTGCAGCCGCATTCAGGTCTGCATTATCCGCATGTCCACAGGACTTACACGTGAATTTGCTCCGTGTCTTACGGTTACTCGCTTCTGTGTGCCCACACACAGAACACCGCTGACTGGTATAGGCAGCGGTAACCTTTATCACCTTGCGGCACTTATAGCTCAGCATCTGATCCAGCTGGCCCCAACCTGTTCGCAGTATCCCACGGTTGAGGCCGGACTTCTGTTTAACGTTTGTACCAAAGCTCTCCGTCGTCCCCTTGGCTGAACGAGTCATCGCTTTGATCTTCAGGTCCTCCAGTATCACCGTTGAGGAGCAATTGGCGATACTGCGACTTACCTGGTGGTTCGCATTCTTGAGGATGTTAGCACGCTTGCGCTGTATGCGGGCGATTCTATGCTTCCGCCTGTTACGACGGTTGGAGCCTTTCTTCTGTCTCGCCAGTCTTCGCTGATGCCGCTTCAACTTGGCATCAAGACGCTTCGTATCCGGTTGTCTGATAATGCTTGTATCGCCCTCTGTGGAGACCATAGCGACCTGCCTGCAATTACGGTCAATGCCTACAGCACCGCCGGTATCCTCTATTACAGGTGCCTCCATCTTGTAGCAGATGACAGCATACCCTTTGCCGGCGTTCTTCTTTACAGTGGCTTTGACGGGTATACCATCAGGGTACGGGTTGCCTCCCCGCCTGCGGAGCGCCAGGTATCCCACTTTCGGGATATACAGCTTACCATCCCGAACCCTTACGTTATCCGGGATCGTGAACGAAGGCGTACTACCACGTCTGGAATGGAATCTCGGTCTTCTCTTACCCTCCTTGAAGAATGCCTTCCATGCATCCGCCTGATATTTCAATGTGTATCTAACGACACCAAAGGAGTATTCAGGTAGCCACTCGACCGTGGGGCGCAGCTCCGTGAACCGCTTCCCCAGCGAGAAGAAGCGTACCGAGGGCGGCTTCTCTCCAGCCTCTTTCGCTTTCTTGTACGCCTCGCTCTGCTCTGCGAGGATGGCATTCCACACAAACCTACACGCACCCGCTAATCCAGCAAGTTGCTTGGCGTTACTCCGACTTCCGGGCAATAGCCTGTATGTGATATTGCGGTATGCACTAACCGTTTCGGGCATGGCACTGTGGTATATAACTCCCTAATATATGGAAAGTATATAGCATGAATACCCACGTGTTGAGTTATTTGAAATAATTGCAGTCTTTTCGTGAAAAGCGGGAACCGATTATGAAAAACTGGCGAAAGCCATCCTGTCTGCACCACCAAAGCACAAAAAGTAACTCCTGCGAAGACGCGTGGCACTCAGCCATATAACTCCCGATGGTAACCCTCAGGTGGTCAAAGCCACGCTGGATGGGAAGGAAGTGCTACGGTTGCCCAACCCCAAAACCATTGGTATCTACGGGGATGAGGACGACTATCATCCCACCGAAACTACTGTCGGTCCCAATGGAGACATCTATGTCGCTGATGGCTACGGTTCGCAGTGGATCCTGCAGTTCACCAGCGATGGCGAGTTTGCCCGGAAGTTTGGTGGACAAAGCGATGAAGATCATGCATTCAAAACTGTTCACGGTGTCACGCTTGACACACGCAGCGCCGGCGAACCAACGCTTATGTGCACATCGCGGGGACAAAACGCATTAAAGCGCTACACGCTGGACGGAGAATCCATCTCAACGGTATTCCTGCCAGGGGCTTATGTATGCCGGGCGGTGATTGACGACGACATGCTGTACTCAGGTGTTTGCTGGTCACGGTTGCGCAATCTCAATCAGACTCCTTCCTCAGGATTTGTGACGATTCTGGACGGTGCGGACAGGGTAGTGTCCAATTCCGGTGGGACGATTCCGGAATACCGAGACGGTAAACTGAATTAATGGTGCAGGACCAGCCCATAATACAGCACAGCCATGACGTCTGCGTTGATAGAGACAAGAACCCTTACGTTTGTCAGTGGAATGCAGGCAGGACCTACCCGATCAAGCTGGAACGGGTTTAGGCCAGAATGTCCTTTACCAGTTCACCATGCACATCCGTTAGCCTGTAGCGTCGGCCCTGATTTCTGAATGTCAGGCGTTCATGGTTCACTCCAAGAAGGTGCAGCAGTGTCGCCTGAAAGTCATGGACATGGACGGGATTCTGGACAATGTTGTACCCGAAGACATCGGTCTCGCCGTAGGTCAGCCCCCCTTGGATCCCCCCGCCGGCCATCCAGATGGAGAAGCATCGCGGATGGTGGTCCCGGCCATACGTCTCTGCCGTCAGCCGGCCCTGTGAGTAATTGGTTCTACCAAATTCGCCACCCCAAATGACCAGTGTATCCTCTAGCAGTCCACGGCGCTTGAGGTCAAGGACGAGCGCGGCGGAAGGCTGGTCCGTGTCGCGTGCCATCAGGGTGATATCCTGCGGGAGGTTGCCATGCTGGTCCCAGCCTTGGTGGTACAGCTGTATGAAGCGTACATCCCGCTCGGCCAGCCGTCGGGCAAGAAGGCAGTTCGCAGCGAACGTTCCGGGCGTGCGTGCGGCCTCTCCATAGAGGTCGTAAACATGGTCGGGTTCGTCGGAGAGGTCCATTAGTTCCGGGACCGATGCCTGCATGCGGTATGCCATCTCATATTGGGCTATCCGCGAATTGATATCCGGATCAAGCACGCGCTCGTGGTGCATGAATTGCAGTTCGCGAAGGGTGTTCAGCATGCGCCGCCGGCTGGTGCGTGTGAGCCCGCTCGGATCATTCAGATAGAGGACAGGGTCTTTTCCCGAACGGAATTGCACGCCCTGATGCAAGGACGGCAGAAAACCATTCCCCCACAAACGGGAATACAGCGGCTGACCGCCATCCCTACTACGGGACAGTAGCACACAAAAACTTGGCAGGTTGTCATTGGTGGATCCCAAGCCGTAGCTGATCCAGGAGCCAATTGACGGGCGTCCCATAAGCTGGGTTCCGGTCTGGAAAAAGGTTATGGCGGGATCGTGGTTGATGGCTTCGGTGTGCATGGAGCGGATAATGCAAATGTCATCCGCAATGCGCGCTGTATAGGGCAGTAGCTCGCTTAGATCAGCCCCACCGCTGCCGTGCTTAGCAAATCCAAACTGGCTTCCGGCCAGGGGAAACGACTTCTGAAAAGCCGTCATGCCCGTCAGTCGCTGCTCCCCACGCACGGATTCCGGGAGCTCGTCTCCATTCATCTGTCGTAGCAGAGGCTTATAGTCAAACAGCTCCAACTGCGACGGGCCGCCGCTCTGGAAGAGGTAGATTACCCTGCGGGCCTTTGCGGTGTGATGCGTGCGGTCGAATCCCGCGGTCTCCTTATTTCCGGCGAACGCCGACAACGGGTTAAGCAGCGTCGCCAGTGCGGCAGTTCCAATGCCTAGGCTGCTGCTCCCGAGGAAGTGTCTCCGCGTACAGAGGTATTTGATGTCATCCATATCCGGCATACATTAACGCCTCATGATGGCTTCATCGTAGTTCATCACGGTACTGGTTACGATGGTCAGCGCGGCTACCTCCGTCGGAGGTAGAGCAGGGTTGCGCGGATGATCTCCCGTTGCCAGAAGCGATAGGGCTGCACGCGGGTTGTTGTCGTACACTTTCGCCTCATCCTCGTATAGTTGTACTAGCAACTTGAGCTCCTTAAACTCAGGATGGCGGCTCGTAAGTATCCGAAACGCCAAGGTAATACGGCTATTAGCGGTGTTGCCGCCTTCTAGAATCAGTCGCTCCGCTAGTACCCTCGCGGCCTCCACGAACTGAGGATCGTTCAACAGTACCAGGGACTGCAGGGGCGTGCTTGTAGCCTGCCGACGTACAGTGCACACATTGCGTTCGGAAGCGTCAAGATTCATCATTGATGGAGGTGGCGTCGTGCGCTTCCAGATGGTGTACAGACTTCTTCGATACAAATCGTCGCCCTGCCCCTGGACGTATTCCGTCGCGTTGCGGGTGGCCAGTTCCTTCCATAGCCCGGCAGGCTGGTACGGGTTTACGGATGGACCTCCTATTTGCGGCACAAGCAACCCGCTTACGGCCAAAGCGTTGTCGCGCAACATTTCTGCAGGCAACCTATAGGTTGGAGCCCCGGCATGCAGCGGACTGAACCCGACGCCGGGTTGCTGCCGGTAGGTCGCAGATAGCACAATCTTGCGGTGTAGTCGCTTCAGGTCCCAGCCGGAGTCCCTGAACCATGTTGCGAGGTAATCCAGCAGCAGCGGATGGCTCGGCAAGGCGCCTTGACCGCCGAAGTCCTCGGTTGTTTCGACTAGACCGCGGCCAAAGTGCATTTGCCAATACCGGTTCACGGCCACTCTGGCCGTCAATGGATTAGCAGGGTCAAAAAGCCACTGAGCAAGCCCCAGCCGGTTCCGCGGCAGCGTTTCCGCGAACGGTAGTATTGAAGCCGGGGTCCCGTGCTCAACCAGCTCGCCGGGTTCGTCATAGGCGCCGCGATGCAATACATGGGTAGGACGCCTGTCGGACAGCTCCTCCATTACCATCACTTCCGGCTGCGCGGTTAGGATTTCGTTTACCTTGCCTCGCAGGCGCGTCAACTCGGTGAAGTTCTTACTATAGGCTGGGTTTACGGCCTTAACGTAGAATGACCGCAAGGCACTGCGAGATGATACATCCGCTCCCGCCAGCACGGCGACTTCACCGTCCGTCAGGTCGCGCTCGTACAGTTGAACCTCGTCAACGGCGACGCTGTCCAAGGCAGCGAAGTTGTATTCCATGAACCCGAGACGGAAATTCCCTGCATCACCCCAGTTCGTACGCACATGGGTCCTTGGATCAACGGTGTACAGAATACTCTTGCCCTAACTTCGCCATTTTGTAGTGCTACTAACCCACGGAATTCTCCCGTGGCCATATTTGGACCGTTTTTTCAGGAGCAATGGATGGTGAGATTTACCGGATCGGTTGAAGTTGGTTTAGGGTGGTTTGAATCCCTGATTACCTGGTGTTTTGCCGCCTGTTTCGCTGCGATCTACCTCGGATCGTTGCCATCGGACGTAGCTCTGGTGGCTCCATCTGGAGTACGCTATCTCAACCGTTGTGAAGGGACCATGCGTCATGAGTCTGGAGGCTGCTGGCTCACCGGTGCACTCGCTTCCTCCACATGCTCGGTCACGGTGCGGGTCGCATCCGGATCATACACGTATCCCAGTACCGCAAAGAACTGTACCATACTCGGAGGCAGATCCTGATCCACCTCCGTGATCAGGTACCGATATTGGTTCTTAACCATCTTGGTCGTAATCCGACGAATCCTGTTCAACCTGTCTCGGATCGTCGCCCAACTATCATGAATCCCGTGTTCCTTGAGTCTGGTGCGAACCAGATGGGCAGCATGATAAGCCAGTACCGTGATGAACAGATGCCCTTCAATGCGGTCATCTCTGCTGTGGTAGATGGGCCGTAGACCGAGGTCCGATTTCATGACTCTGAATGTGCGCTCAATCTCTGTAAGTCGCCAGTAGGTTCGTGCAACCGTTTCCACCGACCATCCGGTATGACTGGTCCGAAGCACATACCCTCCGCTGGCCTGGGTGCGACGCGCATGCGAAGCACGCCGGGTCACCGTAACGGATGCTGCATGCTTGGTGCCCTCCTTTTTGCTGACCTCTACCTCATACAGGTGTGAGACCTTCTTGTACTTTTCCTTCAGACGACCAACCTTTATCGTGACCTTTTCATAGTTCTTCAAGTACCCGGGTTTCGAGAGTCCCTCATGTAGTGTAGTGAGCGCCTTCACAAACTTCTTGTATTGGGTTTCAAGGATCTGATCCTCCTTCGCCTGCTTGGCCTCACTGTGCACAAACACGCGTAGTTCCGCATTATCTTCAACGTCTTTTTCGTCTTCAACATCTTCAACATCTTTTTCCTTTTTGGTGATCTTCCAGGCTTTGATTTTGACTCCCCCGGCGGTCGTAAACTGTTGATCCGGCTTGTTTTCGGGGACTGGAGGGGCTTTGGAACGCTCCACGGTGATCCAGTTCAGTCCCTGTTCTTTCAGGTACTGCAGATTCTGCTCCGTCGCAATGCCGGAGTCCATAATCACTGTGGGTGTAGCGCCGTTTAGTTTCTCAATCGCCTCTTTGAGCGTTGCCGGTTCCCCTGCATTGCCCGCAGGATCTGCACATTGCGGGGGAACCCCGAACCATCCAGGGTGAGCGCCAGCGTAACCAATGGACAATCACTGCGCTTCTCCTTGCTGCGCCCATGCGACAACAACTTCCCTTTCTTCTTGCCGTGGTAATAGGTATTGGTTAAATCATAAAAGACGATCGTTTCTTCAAACTGCAATACCGCTTTGGTAATGCCAAAGAGTTTCTCCAGGATCTGATCCATATGCTTATGGATCAGATCAGTGCAACGATAGAGGGTGTTGAGACTCGGGGGTTCCAAATCCAGAAGCTGCAGAACACTGGAGGTTTTACACAGCCATTTATGCGTTTCTCGTTCACTGCCCGGGTGGAGCATACGTCCGACGATCAGCGCACAGCAGAGCTTGACGTGTTTCTCGCGGAAGTTGAGCGAACGTAGCAGTACAGCCAGTCCGAGCTGTTCCAATGTCTGAAGGATCAGTCGTTCTCCGCCGACGGTCCGGGAATCGGGATGGGTTGTTTTCTCTGGATCAATGAGGTGTTGCTGATGGGATGTGCGATGGATGTCGTAGCCCTTGCTTTCGAGATGTGCAACGATGTCGTCGACCGCATTGAGAAAGGCTTCATCATTCTGGAAAGGGAGGCTGGCTTTCCCTTTGAGTCGGGCAGTAACACAGTGGGTCAGCTCCCCCCACAGACTGCGGGGGATGTTGAAGTTCGGGCCGAGATTAAGGAGGGTACGGTGTTTGGAGGTACCGTCTTTGCGATAGGATTCGATGAGGGCAAAGCTGTTGCATTTTTTACCGTCTTTACGTTTGTAGGGTCGGTTTCGGATAAACATGATCGGAGTGTGGAATTGGTACGGGGTAAGGTACCGGGGTGTTTGGGGGGAGGTTCCCGTCCACACCTCTATAGCACCACATTGTCTTTTCCGAAAAAGTCGGCTAAAAAAGGTCGAAAAACGCCGAATTTAGCCGAAATAGCGCTATTAGGAGGGAAAAACGAGAGAATTGGAGACGGAACTCAGCGTTTTCCCCTGACCGGATGGCGAAGTTAGGTTGCGCAGATTGTCGGCTACTAAACGTGTCCGTAGCCGCTCTCCGTCCAGGTAGAGGGCCAGGCCGGACGCCGTGCTGGAACCATCGTAGGTCATGGCCAGATGGTGCCATGCGCCCGATGGCAGTGGCTCCTCAGTATGGACTTCAATGGAGTTGGCAGGAAAGACATGGTTTAAGCTGGCAGAAAATGTCTTGTCTGCATTGATCATGCCCACATACCCTCGCTTCCCGTTGAAGAGGCCGCCTGCCTTGTTGAATAGGGGGCCTTCAACATCGGCGTCGGGTAGGCTGAACCAAACGCTCACGGTAAACGGCTGGTTACGTTCGAAGTAACCGACTTCCGGACCCATGTCTATAAATGGTTCGCCTACGAGTACTTGCGCCTGGCCCGTGTGCCCGGGAATGGTGCGTGGAGTTTTTTCCGGGTCGCCTATCAGGGTGGCCGGGCGCTCCCCATCAACCGCATTGTAGTACGAGCGATCCTCGGGTGCATCCAGTGGGTAGTGCGCAAGTAGGCCGGGTGGCCGGGCGGGCAACTGTCCACCCTCTTCCAGCCAGGACTGAAACGCCGCGTCAAACGTGGAACTGCCGACATCGGTTAAAGCCTCGAGATGGTTGATCTGGACCGATAAATCTGCCAGCGTGCGCTCAGCAACAGAATCAACGAGGATGACGGTCGGGCTTGCTTCTCCCGCATAGGGGATGTTACCGAACTCATTGATGTTGTTGAAGAAGCTGTACAGCGCGTAATACTCCTTCTGCGAGACCGGGTCGTACTTGTGGTCATGGCAGCGAGCGCAACGTATGGTGAGCCCCAGGAAGGCCTTGCCGAATGTATCCGTGCGGTCTGCTACATAGTCAACCCGGTATTCTTCCGCTACAATACCTCCTTCCTGGCTTTGCAGGTGATTACGATTGAACCCGGTTGCGAGAATCTGCTCGCGGGTCGGATTGGGAAGCAGGTCCCCAGCCAACTGCCACGTCACAAATTCGTTATACGGCAGATTGTGGTTGAATGTGTTGATCACCCAGTCGCGCCACGGCCACATGTTGCGTAGACCATCGTCCTGGTAGCCATGGGAGTCGGCGTAGCGCGCCAGATCCAACCAGTCTGCCGCCATCCTTTCACCGTAAGCATGGGAGGCAAGAATGCGATCTACGACTTTGGTGTAGGCATCATCGTCGGTGTCGTCTAGGAAGGCGTCAATTTCCTTCACAGTTGGCGGCAAACCGGTTAGATCAAAGGCTACGCGCCGTATAAGCGTTTCGCGTGGCGCTTCCGACAGCGGTGCCATGCCTTCCTGTTCCATCCGGGCAAGCACGAACGTGTCCAACGTGTCCAATGCCCAGTCCTGATGTCTGGTAGAGGGAAGGTTCGGGGACCGGGGTGGTATTCGCGACCAGTGCGGTTTGTACTCTGCGCCCTGATCTACCCATGCCGCAAGCGTAGATATCTCCTCGTTAGACACGGTTAGATTCGCATCTGGCGGCGGCATGCGGTATTCAGGATTTCTGGACCGCACGCGACGGATCACCTCGCTGCGGTTTGGGTGACCAGGCACGATAACGCGCCCGCGCGACCTTATGGTTAGCTCGGAAAAAAGGCCCTCCTCGGTATCAAGCCGTAGCTCCGCTTTCCGCGTATTAGCATCTGGTCCGTGACACGGATAGCAGCGGTCAGCCAGGATCGGCTGGACATGTAGGTTGAAGTCGATGGTTTCTGCCTCGCCGGCAGGATCGTCTGTCGTGCAGCTGATGGCGCCGAGCAGCACCCCCACCATTACCCAAACAGGCCTACTAAAGTCGCTCAAAACGAATGTGCCGGGATCGGGAGTTAGAAATGGAGATGGTGGTGACAACTTGGGCGTCATCCCTCAAGACACGGACCACTGGCATATACCAGGCGTCTGACGTGAAAATGTCCTTGAGAGCGGGAGACAGGGTTACCGGCATGCGCCGGGCAGCATGCAGCAGGATGTATTCGTTTTCGTACTGCAAGGTGATATCAGCTTGCAGGTCCACGCTGCGGTAGGATCCTTGCATGCTTGCCAGTTCCTCGCGCGATGGGACGTATCCTACATGCCTCTGCCCCACACGCCTGCCGATAACTAATTCGGTAACCTCTCCGTCGTGGTTTCTCCTGAATGTGTAGCGATCTCCGGCCTCGAACATGTCCGGGCCAGCGGGAGAAAGGCGGCGATCGTTGGCTTCCAGCTCATTTACGGCCCTCTGTACACGAACGATATGGGCATCGCCGAGGTCGTACACGCCCGTGTATTGGTCAAGTTGATTGGGCCACAGGTGTTGTTGCGAGGGTGGGGGCGGGCTGGGCCGCTCCATTGCGTGGCTCAGAAACAGGGAGGCGATCTCTTTCGCTTGGGCAATCGGATTCATGGAGCCGGTGTTAGCGAGGATTATGACGGCAAAGCCTTCCTCCGGGATCCGTACGAGGGCGCTACGGTAGCCGGCCCAGCTGCCCGTTTGGGTAATCGTTTCCAACCCGCGCAAGGTCCCGATTACATGTCCGAAAGCGTAGGGAATAGCTGCGCCATCGTTCAGCGCACCAATGGCGTTCATCTGGCTGGCCACATTACTGCTGTCCGACTGCCCGGGATCAATACTCCGCGCCCATCGCAGAAGGTCATTCACGGAAGAAAAAAGTGAGCTGGATCCTACGGCGGAGAGGTTATTACCTACTCGTCGAAAGCCATCTCCAGCGGGCATGTATCCGGTTGCCCGACCACGCATCACTAATTCGTGGTCGTCCTGCCACATTGTTTGCGTCATCTGTAGCGGTCCGAAAATTGCGGAGTCCGCATATGCTCGAAATGATACGCCGCTCTGCCGTTCGACAATGGCCGCCAGAAGGTTATAGCCGGAGTTGGAGTAGGAGAATTGGGAGCCTGGCTCAAAATTCAGGCTCCTCTGCGCACGCAGCATCGCCATTATCGCGTCAAATGTTATGACATCCTCCATCTTGTAGCCCGCAATAGCCAGTATGCCGGGCCAATCCCGGATCCCACTGGTATGGTGAACCAGGTGGCGGACGGTGACATCGTCCATGATCGGATCAAGCTCGGGAATGTACGTTCGGACAGATGCTTCCAGTGAAATTTTTTCGGCGTTCACCAACTGAAGCACTGCGTAGGCACAGAATTGTTTGGCCAGCGAGGCCGTGTCGAACACAGTGGCCGCGGTGATCGGAATGTCGTGTTCCAGGCTTGCCATTCCATACCCTTTGCGAAATGCGACATGCCCCTGGTACATGACGCCAACGGCTGCGCCGGGTGAGGTGGTGCGGTCCCATTCAGCAAACATGGAATCAATTCTGGATTCCATTCCCTGCCTTCCTTGTGCCGCTGGTGCAGCGGCAAGAAGAAGGGCTGATATTGCCAGTAACGCTCTAGCGTCTTTCAAACGATACATTGCGCATCCGACTGCTATTAGCAAGGAATCTGGTAATACGTCCGTCCTTTCGTTGGAAGGTAAGCTCGGAGAAAAACCAGACATCTACAGAGAAATGGTCAGGCTCCGTCCATGTGAGCTGTACACGGTCGTGTCGGGAATGCTTCATGTAAAGCTCGCCGTTGATAGCCTTGATGGTCACACCGGATTGTAATGCCTCGCTATAATATGTGCCGGTGAATTCTGTAAAATCCTGGGGCTCAATGAACAGTTCTGCTACGGCGAGTGCGGCCTCTGACGGGTTGAATTCTTCCAGATTGCTAAGAACCGCTACAGCCAGGGTTTCTTGCGGGAAGCGCACGAGGTGAGCCCTGAAGCCTCGGTGAGATCCGCTGTGCCCGACATACGTTTTACCGCGGTGGAACCCGAAGGATTGGCCAAAGGCATAGGACAGCGTGTCACCGCTATTCAGAATACCCCTCTGGCGGACTGTACGGTGCGTCTCCGCGCTGCCGACCTGCTGCGTATGGAAATTGCGAGCCCACCGCGCCAGGTCACCTGCTGTGGTATACAAACCGCTGGCTCCCACGCTTGAGTAGTTGATGGTTTGTCGACGATAGGCCTCCCCAGAGGCAGTGTAGGATTGAGCCAGATTATTGATAACCTCGCCGTGATCATCGCGGAAGTGCGAGTCGTTCATTTCCAGTGGGGCAAAGATGTGCTCCGTGGTCCATGCACGAAATGACACGTTTGTCGCACGCTCTACAATTTCAGCGAGAAGAGTATAGCCGGAATTAGAGTATGCATATTCGGTGCCAGGTTCAAAATTGAGGGAGTGCTGGCGGTAAAGGAGCGCAAGGATGTCGTTTTTTGTGATGATATCGTCCATTCTGTAGCCTGCGAGGGAAAGCAGGCCAAATTCGTCGCGCAGGCCGCCAGTGTGGTGGATGAGCTGCCGGACAGTGATCCCTTCAAGCATCTTCGACAGCTCGGGTACGTACCGGCGCACGGGCTCATCAAGCTCAATATGGCCCTCATTGGCGAGCATTGCCACCGCAAAGGCCGTGAACTGCTTAGAAACACTCGCCACCATAAAGACGGTGGATACATCCATCGGCACTCCATGCTCAAGGTGTGCCATCCCATACCCCCGCTGATAAATGATTCGGGAGTCCTTCAGTACCGAAACGACGGCGCCTGGCGAGTTGGCTGTGTCCCAAGGCGCAAACGTGGCATCAATCCTGGCGGCAACACCGGGTTGCGCGCCCGCAGGCATGTGGAGTGCTGTCGCTAGCGCAACCAGAAACCAACGAGAGCAGAGCAACGACATGGATCTATGTCCGGTTTTCAATAAGATACGTGTGCGTTAACAATGGGAGTTATATGGCTGAGTGCCACGCGTTTTCGCAGGAGTTACTTTTTGTGCTTTGGTGGTGCAGACAGGATGGCTTTCGCCAGTTTTTCATAATCGGTTCCCGCTTTTCACGAAAAACTGCAATTATTTCAAATAACTCAACACCTGGGTACGCATGCTATATCATTTCCATATATCAGGGAGTTATATACCACAGTGCCATGCCCGAAACGGTTAGTGCATACCGCAATATCACATACAGGCTGTTGCCCGGAAGTCGGAGTAACGCCAAGCGCCTTGCTGGATTAGCGGGTGCGTGTAGGTTTGTGTGGAATGCCATCCTCGCAGAGCAGAGCGAGGCGTACAGGAAAGCGAAAGAGGCTGGAGAGAAGCCGCCCTCGGTAAGCTTCTTCTCGCTGGGGAAGCGGTTCACGGCGCTGCGCCGCACGGTCGAGTGGCTACCTGAATACTCCTTTGGTGTCGTTAGATACACATTGTCGTTAGATACACATTGAAACATCAGGCGGATGCATGGAAGGCATTCTTCAAGGAGGGTAAGAGAAGACCGAGATTCGATTCCAGACGTGGTAGTACGCCTTCGTTCACGATCCCGGATAACGTAAGGGTTCGGGATGGTAAGCTGTATATCCCGAAAGTGGGATATATGGCGCTCCGCAGGCGGGGAGGCAACCCGTACCCTGATGGTATACCCGTCAAAGCCACGGTAAAGAAGAACGCCGGCAAAGGGTATGCTGTCATCTGCTACAAGATGGAGGCACCTGTAATAGAGGATACCGGCGGTGCTGTAGGCATTGACCGTAATTGCGAGCAGGTCGCTATGGTCTCCACAGAGGGCGATACAAGCATTATCAGACAACCGGATACCAAGCGTCTTGATGCCAAGTTGAAGCGGCATCAGCGAAGACTGGCGAGACAGAAGAAAGGCTCCAACCGTCGTAACAGGCGGAAGCATAGAATCGCCCGCATACAGCGCAAGCGTGCTAACATCCTCAAGAATGCGAACCACCAGGTAAGTCGCAGTATCGCCAATTGCTCCTCAACGGTGATACTGGAGGACCTGAAGATCAAAGCGATGACTCGTTCAGCCAAGGGGACGACGGAGAGCTTTGGTACAAACGTTAAACAGAAGTCCGGCCTCAACCGTGGGATACTGCGAACAGGTTGGGGCCAGCTGGATCAGATGCTGAGCTATAAGTGCCGCAAGGTGATAAAGGTTACCGCTGCCTATACCAGTCAGCGGTGTTCTGTGTGTGGGCACACAGAAGCGAGTAACCGTAAGACACGGAGCAAATTCACGTGTAAGTTCTGTGGACATGCGGATAATGCAGACCTGAATGCGGCTGCAAACATACTGGCCTCCGGGATTGGGGCTTGTGCACGGCGAGGGGCGTTCGGGGACCCGACCCCTATGACCCGTGAAATTGATACTAGTGCCTCACTGTGTACAGTTGGTCACTCACGTATATAATTCCCTTAACAATAGGCAATAGTCCTATTTTTGAATACCAATCATGCACAACCCGGCGATCACAATGCAACTATTTCAATTCCCTCTTAAGATTATGGCAGCAGTCGTACTGCCCTTCATTCTGGTTCTTCCTGCAGTTGGGCAGGATCAGGATCCACTACGCATAATTGCATTCGGCGCGCATCCCGACGACTGTGAAGTAAAGGCTTCCGGTGTGGCGGCTATGTGGTCAGCCATGGGGCACGTGGTTAAGTTTGTTTCCGTAACCAACGGGGATATTGGTCACTATTCCATGGCTGGAGGGCCATTGGCAGATGTGAGGCGTGCGGAGGTTGAGATGTGCGGCGACATCCTTGGCATTTCTTCTACGGTCGTCTTGGATAATCACGATGGTGAATTGATGCCTACATTGGAGAACCGGAAGACGATAGCACGACTGATCAGGGACTGGCAGGCCGACATTGTGCTTGCTCCACGCCCCAACGATTATCACCCCGATCACCGGTATACGGCAATTCTGGTGCAGGATGCGGCGTTCATGGTTACCGTACCGCACTTTGCACCGGACACACCGCGGGTGGAGAAGAATCCTGTCGTGTTATATTTTTCAGACCGTTTCCGGAAACCAAACCCGTTTGAGGCAGACATAGTGGTGGGAATTGACGAGGTCGGGGACCAAAAGTACGCTTGTATGGCCGCGCTGCGGTCACAATTCTCTGATTGGAATGCCTGGCTTGCAGGTTACCTTGACGAGGTACCGACGGATGAGCCTGGTCGTCAGGCATACATCGCAGAGCGTTTTCAGGCTCGGGACGCCGCAGTGGCTGACCAGTGGCGAGATCTGCTGGTATCTTTGTACGGTGACGAGCGGGGGAATGCGATACGCTTTGCAGAGGCGTTCGAAGTGTCAGAGTACGGGAGCCAGCCGTCTCGGGAGGAGCTCAAAGCGTTGTTTCCGTTTTTTGAATAGACCTGTTGGTGCAGCATCTGTGCCTACAGAGCTAAATGCCGCCTCCAGAAACCATACTTCTTAAGAATCTGAGGTCTAATGGTAGCGGTGCTTGCGCGATGAAGAAAACCACTCGCAGAAGCTTCTTGGTAAGCTCGCGGTTGTAGTCTGCGCGGTGGGCATACCGGTACAATGATAGGATCGGGGGCCGGTGCACCGTAAGAACGGGTGTACTGTCAGGTACCAACCTGCGGGTAGATGTCGGCGCATTTATGTCGGTATGGGTGCATGCGGGGGACATACTCCGTACCATTCGTTTACCGTGTAGGATAATGTGGCCGCGCTAATGCCGACAGTATAGAGTTACAGTTTGGGGCTATATCACCGCCGTAAATTGTTCGCCCTCGGCGTAAATGGGTAGAGGTACGGCGCATCAGCTATCCATCCCGAAAAAGATCTTCTGTCGCAAGCATGCAACAATCTGTTGTTCTTCAGATTGGAAGATTCCGGGCTTCCCCCAAGCAACAGACATTACATGCCACTGAAGATTGCACTGGTCGGGGCTGGTAGTTACCAGTTCGGCCCCGCCACTATCCGAGACATTCTGCTAAGCGATCCCGTTTGCGCTCAAGATCTTGAGGTGGTGCTCATGGATGTTGGAGAAGATGCGCTCGGAAAGGTTATGGAGTACGCCATCGCTGTACGGGATGGCATGCGGCGCCGCTGCACGATAGTCGGAACGACAGACTTGGATGTCGCTGTGCGGGGAGCGGACTTTGTGGTAGCGGCGATCGAACTTCGCCGTTACTACTATTGGGCCCAGGACTTTCATGTGCCGCGGACGTATGGATGTCAGCAGATATATGGCGAGAACGGGGGCCCCGGGGGGCTATTCCATGCCTTGCGGAACATGGGTCCGATGCTGGAGATCGCCAGGTCCATGGAAACGCATTCCCCGGAAGCGTGGCTACTGAACTACACGAACCCGCTTACGAAGCTATGCGAGGCCTTGACGCGCAATTCGTCCATCAAGACGATTGGCTTATGCCACGGCGTTTTCCAGGGGATGAAACAAGTGTCCGGCTTGTTGGGGCAGCCGCTTGAAGAATTGGAGTTGGCAGCCTCGGGGCTGAACCATTTTACTTGGTTCCAGGAAATACGCAGCCGTGCCACGGGTGAAGATCTTTATCCGAAGCTTCGTGAGCGAGAGCGTACTGCGAATTGGCTTGCGGAATGGGATGAGATAGCCCTTAGCCGCATCCTGTTGCGGACGTTTGGTTTGTATCCGTCGCCGGGTACCAATCACATTGGCGAGTACATTGGATGGGCTTCGGAATTTCTTGCGAGCAGCACCTTGCAGTTTTTCGGTGACCACGTTTCTGGGATGCCGTGGGACTCAGAGCCGGAACTGAGCTGGGTGTATAACCTACACAAGAATGTCTTGGACCGCCCACTGTTTGCGGATAGGGGCAGGAAAAAGGAAGTGCTGGACCCGGCTCTACCAATCAAAGCTTCGGGTGAACTGGCTATCCCACTGATTGAGGGTCTATACTGTGGAGAAGAGCGGAAGTTGGCTGCGGTGAATGTCCCCAACGAGGGGGTGATTCCGGATTTGCCATCTGGTGCCGTTGTAGAGGTACCTGCTGTAGCGCGGTTCAACGAGTTGAAGCCCCGTAGGATGCCGCGATTACCCGAGGGAATCCTAGCCTTGCTGCGACGGCAGGTATCCATTAATCAATTGCTTATAAAGGCATTCAATGAGCAGTCACGGTCAATATTATTGCAGGCTGTCTTGATGGAGCCCTCCGTGTGCTCGTACCGGAATGCCGTCCAGATGCTAAATGAAATGTGTCGCTTACAGACAGATGTTCTGCCTCCGTTGCGGTGGTGAGGCACGATGGTGCAGGGTTACATTTGGGAATTATATACATGAGTAACCTAGGAATTGTATACCCGCGTATCCATTTCACGACGGATCATTGGGGTCGGTAACCCGAATGTCCCTCGCCGTGCAGTTGCCCCAACCCCTGAGGCCAGTATGTTTGCGGCTGCATTCAGGTCCGCATGATCCGCATAGCTACAGGCCATACACTTGAACTTGCTTTGGGTCTTCCGATTCTCTTTATCCCGGTGGCCGAATACGTTATAATTCTGACTCGTATAGGCGGCTGGGACCTTGGTGACCTTCCGGCATTTGTACTCTAGCATCCGATCCAACTGCCCCCAACCGGTTGCAAGTATACTGCGATTCATCCCTGATTTCCGACTAGCGTTCTTGCCGGGATTGTTAACAGTGCCTTTGGCCGAGGATGTCATTGATAGTACTTTAAGGTCTTCCAGCACAACCGTGGATGAGTGATTCGCGATCCTCCGACTGGTTTGATGATTGGCGTTCCTGCGAGTGTTCGCAAGGTTTCGATGGGCTTTCTGGATTCGTTGTTTCGTACGCTTGCTGCGGTTGGATCCTTCCTGCTGCCGGGTTAATTTCCGTTGATATCGGTGCAGCCTTGCCGTCTTGCGCTTAAGGTCCGGTTGCCGTATGATCTCGCGCTCGCCCTCGGTAGAGACTGTAGCAACCTGTCCGCAGTTCCGGTCGATCCCTGTGGTAACACCATTGTATACTATTTCGGGTGCTTCAATCTTGTAGCAGATGCAGGCATACCATTTGCCCACCCGCTGCAGAATCACGGCTTTTACAGGAACTCCATCTGGATACGCCCCCTTTGCGCCGGATCTGTAAGGTAGTTATATGGCTGAGTGCCACGCGTTTTCGCAGGAATTACTTTTTGTGCTTTGGTGGTGCAGACAGGATGGCTTTCGCCAGTTTTTCATAATCGGTTCCCGCTTTTCACGAAAAACTGCAATTATTTCAAATAACTCAACACGTGGGTATTCATGCTATATAATTACCATCTATTAGGGAGTTATATACCACAGTGCCATGCCCGAAACGGTTAGTGCATACCGCAATATCACATACAGGCTATTGCCCGAAAGTCGGAGTAACGCCAAGCAACTTGCTGGATTAGCGGGTGCGTGTAGGTTTGTGTGGAATGCCATCCTCGCAGAGCAGAGCGAGGCGTACAAGAAAGCGAAAGAGGCTGGAGAGAAACCGCCCTCGGTAAGCTTCTTCTCGCTGGGGAAGCGGTTCACGGAGCTGCCCCGCACGGTCGAGTGGCTACCTGAATACTCCTTTGGTGTCGTTAGATACACATTGAAATATCAAGCGGATGCATGGAAGGCATTCTTCAAGGAGGGTAAGAGAAGACCGAGATTCCATTCCAGACGTGGTAGTACGCCTTCGTTCACGATCCCGGATAACGTAAGGGTTCGGGATGGCAAGCTGTATATCCCGAAAGTGGGAGATATGGCGCTCCGCAGGCGGGGAGGCAACCCGTACCCTGATGGTATACCCGTCAAAGCCACTGTAAAGAAGAACGCCGGCAAAGGGTATGCTGTCATCTGCTACAGGATGGAGGCACCTGTAATAGAGGATACCGGCGGTGCTGTAGGCATTGACCGTGATTGCGGGCAGGTCGCTATGGTCTCCACAGAGGGCGATACAAGCATTATCAGACAACCGGATACGAAGCGTCTTGATGCCAAGTTGAAGCGGCATCAGCGAAGACTGGCGAGACAGAAGAAAGGCTCCAACCGTCGTAACAGGCGGAAGCATAGAATCGCCCGCATACAGCGCAGGCGTGCAACCATCCTCAAGAATGCGAACCACCAGGTAAGTCGCAGTATTGCCAAATGCTCCTCAACGGTGATACTGGAGGACCTGAAGATCAAAGCGATGACACGTTCAGCTAAGGGGACGATGGAGAGCTTTGGCACAAACGTCAGACAGAAGTCTGGCCTCAACCGTGAGATACTGCGAACAGGTTGGGACCAGCTGGATCAGATGCTGGGCTATAAGTGCCGCAAGGTGATAAAGGTTACCGCTGCCTATAGCAGTCAGCGGTGTTCTGTGTGTGGGCACACAGAAGCGAGTAACCGTACGATACGGAGCAAATTCACGTGTATGTCCTGTGGCCATGCGGATCATGCAGACCTGAATGCGGCTGCAAACATACTGGCCTCCGGGATTGGGGCTGCTGCACGGCGAGGGGCGTTCGGGTTACCGACCCCTATGACCCGTGAAATTGATACTAGTGCCTCACTGTGTGCAGTTGGTCACTCACGTATATAATTCCCATCTGTAAGTATCCAAGTTTGGGGATGAATAATCGTCCATCCTTGATCTTGACCGCTTCAGGAATCGTAAAAGATGGGGTACTGTGGTATTTGGCATGGAACTTCTACGCTTGCCATGCTCGAAGCATGCCTTCCAGGCGTCCGCTTGGTACTTCAGCGTATAGCGTACCATAT
Source organism: Rhodothermales bacterium (assembly GCA_963663495.1). Lineage (GTDB taxonomy): Bacteria > Bacteroidota > Rhodothermia > Rhodothermales > Bin80. The sequence continues at coordinate 4,113,479 of OY760427.1, read as the reverse complement.
TGAACGAGTATTCCGGCAACCACTCCCCATGATCTCGTAGTTCTTTGAATCGTTTTCCAAGAGAAAAGACCTTCACGGACGGAGGCTTCTCTCCCGACTCCTTTGCTTGTTGATAGCCTCTAAGGCTCTGTGCCAGTATGGTGTTCCACACAAACCTGCATGCACCGGCAATCCCGGCTAGTTTCTTTCCCCTGCTCCCCGGAAGCAGCCGGTATTCAATTGTTCTATAGACAGAACAAACGCGGGCAGAATTGTTACAACCCTTTACGGGCATGGCATCAATGCAGGCGATGTTATGGTAAGCAATAGGGTGGAATGGCGTTCCACCCTATAAGGCAACAATTGTTGGACCCACAATCTTTACATTGTTCATTCTAAAGTGGTAATTTCCGAACCAGTTCACGTATGGCAGTCGCGGATCGCATTAGCGTGTGACCGAATGAGACTGCATTACTCGCCTATCCATTGTTAAACCCGAGAGAAACTATGAGGCAAGGTACTATCCGATGGTCGCTGACCATATCCCTAGTCTTGCTATTGTTGCCCTCCAGCACATTTGGGCAGGAGCAGGTATCAGGAACGGTAGTGGATTCCACTGCACTAACTCCCTTACCCGGGGTTAATGTCGTCGTTAAAGGTACCACGCTTGGAACGGCAACTGGCGTGAACGGAGCGTTCGCGCTTACGGTGCCATCATTGCAGGACACGCTGGTGTTCTCCTTCCTTGGATTCGAATCAAAGGAGATCTCGCTTGCAGGACAATCACAACTTACGGTTGAACTTGCTGAGACGGTGTACGCCATAGGCGAGGAGATTGTCGTTACCGGATACGGAACGCAGGAGCGACGACAAATAACCGGTTCAGTGGCGAGCTTGGATGAGGGCGATTTTATAGCAGGTAACGTGAGTAATCCCGTAGAACTGATCCAAGGAAAAGTTGCTGGTCTGCAAATCACTACGCGGAACGGTAACCCGAACGATGATCCAGAGGTGCGACTTCGCGGGATATCCTCATTTGGTGCGAACCAGGAACCGCTGGTAGTCGTGGACGGCATGGTGGGGGCATCGCTGGACAACTTGGATGCAAACGATATAGAGTCTTTTGACGTACTCAAGGACGCGTCGGCCGCAGCGATCTTTGGAACACGAGGTAGTGCTGGTGTGATTCTGGTCACTACCAAGTCAGGCGAAGCCCGGCAGGGGGTAGCGATGGAATACAACGCCTACTACACGGCGGAAAGCATAGAGAATCGCTTGGACGTACTGACCGGCGCTGAGTATCGTGAGCTATCCCAGATGACGGGCCTGAATGCTCCTGATTTGGGGCACAACACTGAATGGTTTGAGGAGATCACGCAGTCGGGTTCAAATATGGTCCACAGCTTGGCCCTCTCAGGCGGATCGGAAAACATGGTGTACCGCGTGTCGGGAAATTTCCGTGATCGCAACGGTATCCAGCGTTACACAGGCTTCCAGGAGATTGGTGGCCGGGTGAATGTGACACAATGGGCATTAGACCACGCACTGGAAATTACCGTGCAGTTGGCCGCGACCAATAGGGAAGCGAATTATGGCTTTGCTGACGCTTTCAAGTTTGCGGGCATCATGAACCCGACGGCGCCAGTCACGGCAGATGGCTTTGAGAACACTGGCGGCTATTTCGAACAGCCGTTGTTCAATTACTTCAACCCGGTGGCCATCATTGAAGAAGGTAAACGCCTCGGGGAGGACCGGTTGTTCAATGGTCTGATGCGCCTTGAATACAATCTGGATGCGATCATTCCAAATCTTTCCGTTGCAGCGCAGTATTCGTTACAGTCGGAGGACATGGTTCGACGCAATTTTTACTCGCGCCAGCATAAGGTGCGCGGGGGTGCTACAGCGGCATCACGGGGCCCCGGATTGGCGGAGCAGCGCTACTTGGATAGCAGCAATGAGCTTTTTGAGACCACATTGCACTACACCAACAGTGATCTTCCTGATGTTTCTCTTGAGGCCATCGCTGGCTACTCATACAATGACTTTGTGGACGAAGGCTTCAATGCCTCGGGTGGCGACTTTATTTCGGAGTGGGTTGAGTACAACAATTTTGGGTTTGCCCAGGATTTCAATCAGGGGGAAGGTACCGTTGGAAGCTTCCGCAGCACACACCGGCTGATCGGTTTCTTTGGTCGTGCCAATGTGAATTATCGGGAAGCCGTGTTTGTTAATGCCAGTCTCCGGCGAGAGGGCTCGTCACGGTTTGGAATCGACAACAAGTGGGGGACCTTCTGGTCTGCCGGTGTAGGTGTGGAGATCGCCGAGTTGGCCGAACTGCCGTTTTTTAGCTCGCTCAGGGTTAGAGGTAGTATCGGGAAGACCGGTCAGGATGCCCCGGCAAGTGGATTGTCGCTGCAACGTTTCGCGCCCGGAGGCAACTTCTTTGTTGACGGGAGCTTTATTCAGAGCTTTGGGCCTGTCAGTAATGCTAATCCTGACTTGAAGTGGGAAGAGAAAACGGAGATCAACTTCGGTCTGGACTTTGTGGCTCTTGACAGTCGCCTGAATGGTCGTGTTGACTTTTACAATGCGACGACATCTGACCTATTGTTTGAGGTCAGCGTACCGGTTCCGCCGAACCTCTTCCCGCGAACTTGGACAAATGTGGGCGAATTGGAGACAAGTGGTATTGAGCTTTCCGCAGACTATGACATCATGCAGGGCTCCCGCGGAAGCTTCGGCTGGAATACGGGGCTCATATTGTCGCTGTACTCCAGAACCATGCTTAACAGGTACGTAACGGAGGATGTCCAGTACCTTGCAAGCCCGGGATCGCCGGGTCTGAACGCTCCAGATCTTATTCGGATTAAGGAAGGTGAGCCTATCGGCCAGCTGTGGGGACCGATGTTCTCACGGATTGGCGACGATGGTGAGTGGTTGTTCCTGAAGCCGGACGGCTCCGAGGTCACCTACGGAGAGCTGACCTTTCCCGATGATGAACAGATTCTAGGCAATGGATTGCCTGATTTTCAGCTTGGCTGGACTAATAGAATGACCTTCGGGGATTTTGATGCAAGCATCTTCATTGAAGGCGTGTTTGGCCATCAGATTGCTAACATGTTCAGCCTGTTCTACTCCGTACCTAAGCAGATCTCCTCTTACAACGTGCTTGACGAGGCTTTTAACTTGGCGGATCTCAAGGATGACCCGCGATGGTCAAGTCGTTACATTGAGAACGGTGACTATGTACGGATCAATAATGCGACACTGGGCTACACCCTCCCGTCACGATTGTTTGGCAGATTACCGGTCAACCGGATGCGTTTGTATGTCTCTGCGAACAACCTGCTCACATTGACAGGATATAGTGGATTGAATCCGCAGGTCCGGTATGTTGATTACAATCAAGGGCAGTCGGAGCAGGGATCTAGTGGGGGACCGTTAGCCCCAGGCATTGAACGCCGCATTGAATACTTCACAACGCGTTCCATAAGTGCGGGCTTAAATCTCAGCTTCTAATTGGACGACCGAAAAACTCGGAGGTATAACCGTGACAAATTTAGCTACACACTCTCGTTGGTCGTTTGCAGTCATCTGGGTGCTTGCGCTCATGATGGCATGCACCGACTTATCTGAACCTATTGACAGCGAGGTAACCACAGACAATTTTTTCCAGACAGACGAACAGTTTGTTTCCGCACTTGGCGATGCCTATAGTGCGCTCACGAGCATTGGCGGAAGTGGAGCCCCGGCTCAATTGAATGAAGTCACGACAGATGAAATAATCGTTCCAGCTCGCGGGCAGGACTGGTCAGAAGGTGGCTTTTGGTTCCGCGTTAACAGTCACACGTGGACAGTAGCTGAGGGGACATTTAATGGCTTCTGGCAGACGTATTACTCTGGCGTGAACAACGCTAACCGGCTGATTTTTCAGTTTGAGTCTGCGGTAGAGTCGGGAGCCGCAGATCCGGCTGCTGCTGCTACGTTCATCTCGGAGTTGCAAGCCGTCCGGGCGTTTTATTATTTCTGGCTCCTGGATGCCTTCGGCAATGTTCCAATCGTTACCAGCTTTGTTGATGCACCGGAACAACCCAGCCAGCCATCGCAAGATTTTGCGGAGGGACGCAGGATGGTGTTTGAGTTTGTGGAACGGGAGTTGCTTGATAATATCGGCAACTTAAGTGATGATCCTCGCAGCACCTATGGGCGCATGAATCAGTGGGTTGCCCGGGCAACACTGGCTAAGCTGTACTTGAATGCGGAAGTGTATAGCGGTACTGCGCGCTGGAACGACGCATTAACTCAACTTGACTTGATTATCAATTCAGGCAATTACAGCTTGGCAGCCAACTACCATGATAATTTCAGTATCCAGAATGATGGGTCACCGGAGAATATTTTTGTAGTACCGTTTGACAAGGTGTTCCTTACAGGATTTAACCTGCACCATATGACGTTCCATTATGGAAGCCAGAACACGTATAACTTCCAGAACCAGCCGTGGAATGGATTTTCTGCAACTCAGAAGGTTTACGAATCGGTCATTGATCCGGGACAGAACCCGGGGCCGCAGGGCGAGGTTTGGGGTGTCAATCCGACTGCGGACGATGCAGGACTGGAACGTGTACAGGGTACGCTGGACGACCGCTTGGGTAATTTTGTTGTTGGTCCTCAGTACACCGCTTCCGGCGAACGCATTATGGACTCAGGTATTTATTCGGACTTTGACTTGAATGGTCCACCACTGACCTTTACGCCTGCGATGAATGATCTTGAGGCGGTAGCGTGCCGTCAGTGCGGGGCGCGGATAGGTAAGTATCAGTTTGAACCCGGTATAGGTTCGAGCATGAGCAATGACTTTGTTGTATTGCGTTACGCGGATGTACTGCTGAGCAAAGCGGAGGCCTTGTGGCGCCAGGACGCTGGAAGTGCGGAAGCGTTGGCACTGGTGAATCAGGTGCGAATGCGATCGGGCGTGGATCCCTTCACGAATCTTGATGCGGACAGGTTGCTCGCTGAGAGAGGTAGGGAACTCCTCTGGGAGCAGCTGCGCAGGCAGGATCTGGTGCGGTTTGAGGGGGTGAATGGTGGAGAGACACGGTACAACGATCCTTGGCAGTTTAAGGAAGTCAGTGGTGCCTACCGCAATGTGGGACCGATTCCGCGGGACCAGATTGCGGCAAATCCGAACTTGGTCCAGAACCCTGGCTATTAGGAATTGAGGATAGGCTCTTAATGTGTTGTTGAGTTTCGCAGAAATGCCCCGCGGGTTTATAACCCGCGGGGCATTTTATTTTCCCAGAGTCTGCCAATCATAGGCTAGTTTTTGGCTAACTATGCCGGAAAGGGCCCTTCCCTGACGCATATTCATTGCTCAGTGTTGGTCATCCGTTATGTACACATACCGCCCAAGGATGCGGCGGAAAGGCATCTGTCTCAATACATGCAAGAGAATTGCTCTATAGGGCATGACATGGCATGCAATGTCATGTTATGCCCGCTAGGCTATACCGATATAGCTAACGTCGCTATTGATGAGAATGGGATCTGCAAGCGTTGAATTTTGATTGGGCAGCGTGTGCAATTGGAAGGAGGCGTTTTTAACTGGCATTTGCCAGAAATGTATGGTCTTGCGAGTGACTATTGGCGGAGAAGGAGGTTGGAATTCGAATTGGGGATCAGAATGACAAGTCAGCAAGGATTTTACGACGGTAACGTTGCCGACTTTGTCCGCTCAAGCCGGCAATCCTGGGGTTTTAACGTTGAGCAAAACGTGTTTTTGTCGTCCATCAGTGAGGCATGAACATACGTTGGACTCTCGCCCTTGCAGGCTACCTTGATTCTGTGCTGAAGACGCAAGCGCGAGTACCTGCGCCGCGCGCTTGCGGGCCGGCTCGCACCGCCTTCGTCGCTCCTCGCTCCGCTTCACTATCTGCCCGATACGGTGCACATTTGCCGCTACCACTACCAGCGCCACCGTCCGAACAAAGCCTTCCTTGCCACGGGTCCGTATCAAACCCAGGCCCCGATGATTCAAATTGTTGATCGCCGACTCCACTGCCGGATGCTGACGACGACCCTCCACAAACTTCGGATCGGATTCCCTCTCCTTGTCCGCTTTGCTCAACTTACCCCTCTTCGGCATGATCACCGTGTCCAACACCGGCTCCAGCGCTTTGCGGTTCTTTACCGATGAGTACCCCTTATCCATGTTGCACGATGTGATCGCCGGATACCGCTCCTTCGCTTTCTTCATAAACCCCACAATCATATCGGAATCCACCCCTTCGTGCAGTATCTCATGCTGCAATATGAACTGGTGCTGATCCTCCAGCACGCATACCAGCAGACCCAACTCCGCAATCACCCCCGCCTTCCCCTCGTTGTTCCAACGAGTATGCGGCTCATGTATCGAAAATACTTTCTCCTCATGCGGAATCACCTCCCCCTTAAACAAACGCCTATCTACTTGATCTATCGCCTTTGTGCATCTGCCAAGTACCGCAACACCTCCCCATGCTCCACGTCCTTCTCCTCCAACGCACTGACACTGCTCTCCGCATGTTCAATCAGAACACGACACATCTTATGCCGGTAGGGACCCGAGTCGCCCCGGGCCCCCCGGACAGATCCGGACGTGCGCGCTAACGCATCCGGCTCCTCCCTTGGGTCGCGCCACCGCGCATGACGTTAACAGACCAGCGAACCGGTCCGTTGCCGTAACCGCACCTTCCCCTGGCACACGAACCTGGTTCTGCGTCCAGTGCATGCCGGGAACTACGATTTCCCCTCGGGTGCGACGCTTCGCTCCACCAACTCCGCCACATGGTCTTCCATGCTTTGTTCGCCAGCTTCATCGCTACTATCATCGCATCGGACTTCTCTTCAACGTACATCCTCCGATCAGCATTTCGCCTACGCTTCGGCGGCCCCGCCCTTGGCGCTGGGCGTTGAAAAGATCTCCCAGGTCCCGGCAGGATATGTACATACGTCCATGGGGTCTTAGACACCGCGGGCCTGTCCGCCCTCTCACCATAACGATGACGAACATATTGCCTTCGACCGCACCGATAATCTCGGCGACCCGAACGACACATCTTACGTTGCTTAATATCCCTGGCCATATGCGCCGCTACCGACACTTCACGTCCACCCTCACGAGTGACCGCGCACGGCTCGCGGAAATATGTGCTTGGTTCTTGCTTCATATTACGGGACTTCCACCCGCTATATCCTTGCCAGTTAGCCCTACCGTTCAACCGGTACCCCTACTTGACTTTGCAATTCATGCCGCTTAGATTGGCGGCATGGTGGTTCAACATCAGATTCTGAAGACACTGCGTGCCGCTCCATGTGAGTTGACAGAGGTCATGGAGCAGCATCCTGACGATGGTCGTACAGCGATAAGTCGCCGTGTGAGTGAAGCGTTTGGCTTTTATGATGCCTTAGGGCGTGTGCAGCACAGCAGTTGTTTGCAGGCGCTCAAGACACTCGAAGCCGAGGGCGCGCTGTCCTTGCCTGCACCGAAGCGCGTGGTCCGAAGCACAGTGCCTCGTTTGTTGGACGAACCGGTACCTGCGCCTGTTGGAGTGCCGATGTTGCTCAAGGATGTGCGCGGCCTGGAGTTGGAATTGGTAGAAGATGCCGGGCAGCGTGCGATCTGGAATACGCTTGTGGGGGCCGAGCATCCGATGTGTGCGCCACGGTTTGTCGGACGGCAGTTGCGCTATCTTGTCGGGAGCGAGCATGGCTACATCGGAGCGATAGGCTTTGCGGCTGCGGCGCTGTATCTGAAGGCGCGCGACAGATGGATGGCGTGGTCGGACGAGCAGCGTGAGGACTACCGGGACCATGTCGTGGGTTTGAATCGGTTCCTGATTCGCTCCATGGTGCGGATCAGGAACCTTGCCAGCCATACACTGGGGAAGGTATTGCGTCGTTTTCCAGAGGATTTTGAGAACCGTTACGGGTATGTGCCGTGGGTGATAGAGATCTTTGTGGGCCCCGAACATCGCGGCACGTGTTTTCGGGCTGCGGGGTTTCAGTGTGTGGGAAAAACCAAGGGGCGTGGGCGTCATGCTCCTGGTAATGCATGCACCAAAGAGAAGAAGGCGGTTTTCGTGTATGATCTGGGTGGTGATTGGAGGCAGGAGCTTGGAGTGCCGGTTGTGGAGGCGTATCCCGAGCTGGAGGTGGGTGCGAGGCTGGCCAGTGATACATGGGCAGAACAGGAGTTTGGTGGAGCGCCGTTGGGGGACAAACACCGTTCGGACCGGTTAGTACATAGCGTAAACATGCTTTCACGCACTCCAGGAGAATTGATCACGGCCAATCTGGACGCTGATCGGGCGGGGATACTACCGTTTTTTGGAGAAAGCGGCCGAGAACGAGATCACGCCGGAGAAGATTTTGCATCCGCATCGTGATCGCACGATGCGGATGCGTACGCAACGGACGGTGCTGTGCATCCAGGATGGCACGGACATCAGCTACAGTACTCGTCCGGCGTGCGAGGGGTTGGATGTGATAGGGCACAATCAGACCACATCAAAGGCAAAAGGAGTGCATTTGCACGCTACGCTGGCGGTGGGTGAGGACGGTGTGCCGTTGGGGATCTTACGCTGTGCCTATACAACCGACCAAGAGGCTCCTGCTCCTAAGACGTAAGCGTGCGGTGAACTACATCTTGATTGGGTGATGGGTTCTGGGGAGCTTACCCCTAGACGTGAGAACCCAGACCCCAGATCGCATGGTACAGCCCAAACGTACGGCGGAAGAGATGTTTCCGCTGGTAGAGCAGTATAACGAAAGGACCCGGTCCGCAGCGGCGTTTTGTGCAAAGCACGGCATCTCGTATGGGCAGTTGAATTATTGGAGGCGGAAGGTTCGCCAGGAGACTGCAGCCGAGGACAGCCGAGGCTTCGTGGAGATAGGCAGTGCAGCACCAAGGGAAGCGGCACAGGTAGAGATCGCATATCCGGGTGGGATACGGGTGCGGTTCTTTGCACCGGTCTCTGCTTCGTACCTGGCCAGGCTGACGCAGTCATGATCGGACTGGCACCTTCGCACCGGTACTTCTTTTACCGACCGCCGGTGGACATGCGCACAAGCTTTGACGGCTTGTGCGCTTTGGTAAAGAGCGGCATGAAGCGGAATCCGATGTCGGGAGACATCTTTGTATTCATCAACAGGAGGCGAAACCATTTGAAGGCGCTCACATGGGATCGGAACGGCTTTGCGATCTTCTACAAGCGCTTGGAGACGGGTACGTTTGCGTTGCCAGAGGAGGATGTGCCGACATGGGCACAGATGGTGATGATGCTGGAGGGGGTGTCGTTGAAGACGGTGAAATATCGGCCCCGATATGCGGTAAAAAGCCGATAATCGGGCCAAATATAATGTGTGATTCGGGAACAAGCAATATGCTGGTGTTGTTAGCTCACCATGCAGCCCGAAGCACATTCTATCCTCTCCCCCGCGCAGGTTGCGTTGCTTGCACAGCACCCCGAATTGGCCAGTGCCTTTGATCAATACAGCCGGGATAATGCAGAATTGGAGAGAAAGAATAGCCAGCTGCATGATCGATGCAGCCGGCTTGAGGCAGAATTGGGGAATATGAATAACCGGCTGATGCTAGCGCTACGCGCGCTATACAGTCCCAAGAGTGAAAAGTGTGTGCTGAATGACCCGCAGCAGGGCACGTTGTTCGATGAGCCGGAGCAGGAGGTCCCTCTACCGGAGCCGGAGACGAATGGACAGACGAAGAATGGGCAAAAGGCGAACGGACGGCAGAAGAAGAAGGGCAAGCCCAAGCGTAAAGCGCTGGACGATCTGCTGAAGAAACTACCCCGCGAAACGATTACTATTGAGCCTGACGGGGATACCAGTGGTATGACGTGCATCGGGGCGGAGAAGACGCTGGTTCTGGAGCGTGTACCCGCCCATAGGAAGGTTATTGAGTATGTGCGTCCGAAGTATGTGGACCCTGGGGATGAGGATAAGGGGGTGATCATAGGTGAGTTGCCACCACGGATGGTGAACAAGGGCATGGCGGGTCCGGGGTTGTTGGCAGATGTGGTGGTGGGCAAATATGCGGACCACCTGCCTTTGTACCGTCAGCAGCAGCGGTTTCGTCGGGAAGGCGTGGAGATTGCCAAGTCCACGCTGGGAGGCTGGATATCGCAGTCTGCGTCGCACCTGACCCCGTTGTATGATGCTCTGAAGCAGGAGTTGCTATCCACCGGGTATCTGCAGGCGGATGAGACGGGGATTGAGGTGCAGGATGGAGATAAGAAGGGATCGCTGCATAAAGGCTTTTATTGGGTGTACCATAGTCCAGAGCAGAGGCTGTTGGTGATGGAATACCGGAAGACCCGTGCTCGGGCGGGTCCGGTGGAGTTTTTGCACGGGTATGAGGGATTGCTACAGACAGACGGGTATGTAGCTTACGACATCTTTGATGCGGACCCATCCGTAACGCTCTACGCATGCATGGCGCATGCCCGGCGCAAGTTCTTCGACTGCAAGACGTACGAGCCGGATAAGGCCGCGCATGTGTTGAAGGAGATACGCAAGCTCTACCTCATAGAGCGTTGGCTACGCAAAACGGGTGCGAGTGCGGATGTTCGTCAGCAACTGCGACAGGAACGGGCCGGACCTGTACTGGAGGAGCTGAAGCCGTGGCTGGAGGTGAACAATGGTTTACCCAAGAGCCCGTGGGCCAAGGCGACCCAGTATACGCTTGGCCGTTGGCAAAGGCTGACCCGATATCTGGATGAGGGCCGTGTGGAGTTGGACAATAATCTGGTTGAGAATGCGATACGGCCACTGGCTATCGGTAGGAAGAACTACATGTTCGCAGGATCCCATGATGCATCCCAGCGGGGTGCTGTGGTCTATTCGCTCCTTGGAACTTGCAAATTCCACGACGTCAACCCAATGGAATGGCTCATGGAAGTATTCCAGCGCATCCCGACACATCCTGCCGAGGACATAGCAGCGCTATTGCCCCATCATTGGAAACAGGCACGGCAAGCCCACTAGGGTAAGGCCGCCTAGCTGCCGGACGCCGAATCGTCCAGATCGGGCAAGCCCACATGCTCTCCTCCTTCCAACCACACTGTACCCGCCAAAACCGCCAAAAAGCCCGCTACCCTGTACTTCACCGCACGCTTACCCTAAGACGCAGTTATGGATAGACGGCGTGCGGGACATAGCGGAAGCCGCCTCGCATCTGAGCGGTCGTACCGGTGTGCTGTTGTGTTTGCGATCCTGGCGCAGCAGCGCAGGGCGTGTGGACATATTGGTGCGAGCCAAGGTGAATGGGTATTGGGGTTTCTAAGCGATTGAGCGTCGCGGAAGAGTCCATTCACCCCGTGTATAGTCAACATCTTACACCATAATATTAAACGACGATTCCCCACCAATTAGCCTCCCTTATTCATAAGGGAGGCTAAGACATCGGTATTGAAACGGTCTCCATTGTGGTACCGACAGACTATAGGTGAGTTAGTATCTGTTTTTTTGTATACTGCGGCTTGCCCTGCGAAGGAAGCTGTGGCTAGAAGCGCAGGTGATGATTTGAACGGACTCTTGCGAGACTAATCTGAAGGGTGAGATGATCGTGGTATCGTGTGGTTGTTGGTCCACGCATGTTGCACGGATATGCGTGGTAACGTTAATGGGTTTACTGAGCGCTTCAGGAATAGGTCTGTCGGTGTATGGACAGGATGTGAGGGATTCTCAATCTGCAGTTCTGGCTACCGAAATCGGGCAAAGCACCGGAACCGGACTGAAAAAAATGGCACCACGTTTCCTGCCGTCCCGAACGGCAAGCTTGGAAGCTTTGTCACAAGACATACAATGCAAAGACGGGCCTGGTACGATATGGATAGAAGTACAAGAAGGAGCTAAGTGTACTAGGTGGTTCAGGTGTAAAATGCCTTATCGGACTGGGATAGGGCCGTACGTTTACATCCATCATCGTGATGGTACAGCTGAGATAGGGAAAGATGTGCTGGTGACTGGGCCGGACAGTCTCAAGGTTATTGGAGAAGATTTCCTTCTCCGGCCTTATACAGAAGGTGGCACAGATACATACGAAGCCCTCACAGATGGTATACCGGAAGGAGACGAGTTAAAAGGTTGCTACTGCAGCCGTTACCGAAACTGGCTCGGGAATTACATTGTTAGTTCCGTTCGAATACTGGACATTGACGGGTGGACGGTGAGGGATACCGTGGCATGGGAAGCGGATGGTTTTATGCCATTCTTATTAACATTTTCGCAGCCGGTAGCACGAGACCTTACCGTCAAATACTATACAGAGGATGATACGGCAATATCGGGGTCAGACTACACGAGTTCGGCGGGATCGGTTACGGTCAAGAAGGGCGATACGAGCGCTAACATCAGGGTCCCATTAATTAGCGATCTAACTTCCGAAGGCACGGAATCGTTTAGACTGATCACTCATTCAGACCAGTTTGCGGGTATACCCGAGCAGAGGGCAACTGGCACCATTGGAGAACGTGGTCTGCTGATTGAGCCTTCTCCGCTGTCTGTAGGTGAAGGCGGCCAGTCCACATACTCTGTATCATTGGGATCGCAGCCCAGCGGTGATGTAACGCTCGCGGTAACAGGATATACAGGGACGGACCTGACACTCAACGCGACGAATGTCACGTTCACGCCCGCGAATTGGGACCAACCGCAAACCGTGCACGTGACAGCCCTCCGGGATGACGACGCGTCCGATGATACGGAAACGCTTACGCACACCGCTAAAGACGGAGGGTATGCGGGTGTGGAGGAAGAATTAATGGTGACGGTGACGGACGACGACACACCGGATCTGATACTGAGCCGCGTTGATCTGACAGTAACAGAAGGTGATGAGAGCAGCTACACGGTGAGGCTGGCAACAAAGCCCACGGGCGCGGTGATGGTGGCCATCTCGGGGTACTCAGGTACAGATCTGACACTGGACCAGTCGTCGGCTCTGACGTTCACAACATCTGCCTGGGACAATCCGCAGACGGTGAAGGTGACTGCGCGGGAGGATGATGATGCGGTTGTGGATGCGGTGGTAACGTTGTCGCACACAGCTTCCGGCGGTGACTATGCGGATGTGTCGGGCACGGTACAAGTGACGATTACGGAGGATGACGAAGTAGCATTGGTGTTTGATAGGGAGGAGCTGACGGTAGCAGAAGGTGGTGAAGGAAGCTACACGGCGAGGCTGGCAACAGAGCCCACGGCCACGGTGATGGTGGCTATCTCGGGGCATTCAGGTACGGACCTGACGCTGGACCTGTCGTCGGCTTTGATGTTCACAACCTCTACTTGGGACAATCCGCAGACGGTGAAGGTGACTGCGCGGGAGGACGATGATGCGGTAGTGGATGCGGTGGTAACGTTGTCGCACACAGCTTCCGGCGGTGACTATGCGGATGTGTCGGGCACGGTACAAGTGACGATTACGGAGGATGACGAAGTAGCATTGGTGTTTGATAGGGAGGAGCTGACGGTAGCAGAAGGTGGTGAAGGCAGCTACACGGTGAGGCTGGCAACAGAGCCCACGGCCACGGTGATGGTGGCCACTTCGGGGCATTCAGGTACGGACTTGATGCTGGACCCGTCGTCGGCTTTGATGTTCATAACCTCTACTTGGGACAATCCGCAGACGGTGAAGGTGACTGCGCGGGAGGACGATGATGCGGTTGTGGATGCGGCGGTAACGTTGTTTCACACGGCTTCCGGCGGCGACTATGCGGATGAGTCGGGCACGGTAGAAGTGGCGATTACGGAGGATGACGAAGTAGCGCTGATGTTCGATAGGCAGGAGTTGACGGTAGCAGAAGGTGGTGAAGGCAGCTACACGGTGAGGCTGGCAACAGAGCCCACGGCCACGGTGATGGTGGCCATCTTGGGGCATTCAGGTACGGACCTGACGCTGGACCCGTCGTCGGCTTTGATGTTCACAACATCGACGTGGAATAGTCCGACGATAGTGATGGTGATGGCTGGTCAAGATGCTGATGCTGCGAACGACTCTGCAACGCTAGCGCACACAGCCTCTGGCGGGGATTACGGATCGGTGAACAAGGATTTGCCTGTGATGGTGACAGACGAAGATACGCCGGGGTTACGTATTGAACCGATGGCTTTAACCGTGCTTGAAGGGGTGTCGCGCGTGTACCGCGTGGCACTGGAGACCAAACCGACCGGCACGGTGATGGTGACTATTGAAAGCGACAACAGCGACGTAACGATGGTCGCTACTCCGCTGACATTCACTTTTGGCGATTGGGATACGGAACAGACGGTAACGGTGCGTGCGGCGGAAGACGCAGACACGGACGACGACAATGCTGTGCTTATGCACACTGCATCGGGAGGGGATTATGATTCAGTGACAGGTGCTGTAACGGTGATGGTCAAGGACAATGATCCGGTGGCAGGGTTGGTGGTATCGCCCACTTACCTTTCGGTGACAGAAGGGGCAGAAGAGCATTTTACGGTCCGGCTACTCGCGGAGCCCACGCGGGCGGTGGATGTGTGGATCACGGGAGATGCTGGAACGGATGTGATGGTGAACCCGAGGATGTTCCGGTACATTTCGGAGGACTGGAGCACGCCTGTTACGGTGACCGTGCGTGCGTTTGAGGACGACAATGCGATGGACGCAAGCGTACGGCTTACCCTATCCGCATCCGGGGGTGAGTATAACGGCGAGGCAGAGGAGGTTTTCGTTGCCGTACAGGACAATGACATAGCAGGGATTGTGCTATCCGCTACAGAGCTTGAGATTGTTGAAGCGGACGCAGAGTCTTATACAGCGCGGCTAATGGCGGAGCCATCGGGCACGGTAATCGTGAGAATCGCAAGTGATAGTCCCGAGGTTACGGTCAGTGATGCATCGCTGACGTTCACGCCCGATGATTGGTATACCACGCAGGCGGTAACGGTGCATGCGGACGAAGACGATGATACAGACAATGACCGTGCTACACTAACACACCGGGCGTCGGGCGCAGATTACGATGGTATGGAGGAGGAATTAACGGTGACGGTGCTGGACGACGACGAGGCGGGGCTGGTAGTAAGGCCGGCAGCAGTGGCACTGATTGAGGGGGATGCAGGCAAGACCATTACGGTATCGCTTGCGACTCCACCTTCGGGCCAAGTCACAGTATCCCTTGAGATAGAGTTCGCACTGGATGGTAAGGTATCGGCCAGTCCTCTTGGCTTGACTTTCACGCCTGCGGACTGGGATACAGACCAGATGGTCATGGTAACAGCGCTGGACGATGCGGATGGTACCGACGAAGCTGGATTGGTACAGTTGTCGGCGAGCGGTGGTGGCTACGGTGGAAAATCAGAAGCTGTGGAGGTGAAGGTTGCAGATGCTGATGCACCATACCGCATTGATATAGAAACGTTGTCGGTTGAGGTGTCTGAAGGTGCAGGGCCGGCGCGATTCAAGGTGAGGCTTAACAGGCAGAGTGAAACGGCAGTCACGGTGCGTTACACTACGCACGATGAGTCGGCCCATGCCGGGCTTGACTATCTGGTGCCGGTAACAAACATGCTCACCTTTGAGATAGGCGGTAACCTGGAGAAGTGGATAGATGTACCGATTCTTGATGACGCATTGCACGAGGGAGAGGAGGCTTTTACGCTGGAACTGACGGACTCTCAGGGAGCGGAGCTGGGTAATGCGACGGGCCGTGCCATGATCACGGACAACGATGCTGCGCCGACAGTCAGCATGGTGCCTGCGGCGTATGTACGGGAAGGGAGTATAGCAAATGTGTACATCAGTCTCAGTAACGCAAGCACGAAGCCTGTCACAGTCTCGTATAGTACAAATGATATGACAGCGTCAGCCGGAGACGACTACGAAGCAGCGAGCGGCGGATCGGTGACGATTGAGCCTGGTAGTATGGACGCTGTGGTAGCAATACGTACAACAGATGACGCAGTCCACGAAGGAAGGGAGGTATTTGTCGTGCAGCTTGAGGGAGGAGAGCGGACCATGGTGACGATACTGGACAATGATCGTCTGCCACAGCTCTCCATAGGCGATGTGACGGTATCAGAGGATGGAGGGCGTGCGAAGCTTGCAGTGTCGCTAAATGGTATGAGCGCGGTACGTGTAGGGGTTGCATATGCCACGCACGACGGGACGGCGAAGGCAAGGGTGGACTACACACGCACGATGGGCGCGTTGGTCTTTGCACCGGGGGAGATGGTGAGGTATATATGGGTACCGGTAGTGCGTGATGATGTGGTGGAGGAAGACGAGGGATTGGTAGTAAAGCTGAGCGCTCCAGAGCATGCGATGCTGTTGGATGCGGAGGGGGATGTGACGATAATGGATGACCCAATAGAGGTCAGCATCCATGACGGTACAGGAACAGAGAGTTC
The DNA here is from genome assembly GCA_963663495.1 of Rhodothermales bacterium. Lineage (GTDB taxonomy): Bacteria > Bacteroidota > Rhodothermia > Rhodothermales > Bin80. The sequence continues at coordinate 4,097,069 of OY760427.1, read as the reverse complement.
GGAGGAGCTGGTGATGGCGGTGCGGCTGAACTATGGTAGCACCAAGGTGGTATCGGCGCAGTTTGCGGTGACAGGAGGCACGGCGACATCGGATGTGGACTACGAGGCTACGCAGGGGCTGGTGGTATTTGAGACCGGCAGTACAGAGGCGCAAGTAAGGATACCTTTGATAGATGACGACTTGCAGGAAGGAAACGAGACGGTAGAGGTGACGCTGTCGAATCCGACCAATACACAAATCAGGCAGGCGATGGCCACGGGCACGATCGTAGATGATGAGACTGCGCCGGGAGTGCAGGTGCGAGCCATTGCGGTGTCGCAAAGCGAGGTGGTCTTTGTGGTGGGACTACTGGCACCTGTGGCAGAACGGCTGACGGGCCGTTACCGTACGGTAGACGGCACGGCATGGGGAGGAGAGGACTACGAGCGCATGGAGGGGGTGCTGGAGTTTGGGCCTGGGGAGACAAGAAAAGAGGTGCGAGTACCGTTACTGGGCGCGCAAGGTAGCGGGGAGACGTTTGCGATCATGGTGGAGTTAGGGGATGATTCGGTGCGCGAGGATGTGGTGTTGGGGTCGGAGGATACGGGAACCCGTGCGCGATTAGGCCGGAGTGTGGCGGTGCATATAGTGGAGGCGGTATCGGAGCGTATGAAGGGATCATTGGTGGGTTGTATGCCGAGGCCTTTTCCCGGTCAGCGGGTACGGGCGTCGCATCTTTTGTCGGGCTGTGGCATGCAGGCAAGCGGAGAGCGGATAAGTGTATGGGGTCGTGGAGCGTACAGCAGGTTGCAGAGCGGCGGGGTACCGGGAGCGGATGTGGTGACGGCGTCCTTGGGGGCGGACTATCGTGCGGGAGGTCGCTGGCTGATGGGGATGGTGGTATCGCGCAGCGAAGCATTGGAGCAGGAAGGGACGCTACTACAGATGACGGGCTGGTATCCGTATGTGCGCTACGGGGGGATGCGGCACAGTGTGTGGGGGTTGGCAGGAGCAGGACAGGGAGTAGTGGTGGAAGCAGCGGACACGGGAATGCGCATGATGGCAGCGGGCGTGGGCGGCACGTTGGTACGCCGTTCGGGCGCGCGGCTGGGGTACGAGGCGGACGGGTTCTGGCTGGGGATGGATGGCAAGATAGGGGTGAGCCGTGTTCGCGCGGGTCTGGAGGGATCGGTGACGTTGCAGGATGTGTTGGAGCCGTATGTGGAGGCGGCGGTTTTGCACAGCGGCGGGGATGCGGAGAGAGGAATGGGAATGGAGGCAGGCGGAGGATTACGGGTGCGGATGGGGATGTTACAGGCGGAGGTGATGTCAAGGCGTTTGGTGTTGCATCAGGAGGATGGCTACGGGGAGTGGGGATATTCGGGCACGATCCGCTATGGAGGACTGGAGGGATTGGGAATGCAGGTGCGACCGACCTGGGGTCGAACGCATGTGGGGACGCTATGGCAGGCGGAGCGTCCGTGGGAGGTATATCCGTCGGATCGTCGGATGGAGTTGGAGGTGGGGTACGGCTCGCGCGTTCACAGGCGCAGTGTGCTGCGGCCGCATGTGGGTATGGGGCTGCGTGACAGAGGCCGGGACTACCGCATAGGAGCGGGCGTGCAGGGGCGCACGGGGTTAGGGTTCAGCGTGAGCGGATTGGCGATGGAGCACATGGCACCACACCGACCGGTGAGCTACGGCGTGACTGCGAGCGGTTACGTGCGCTGGTGAGTGCTGGGCGATATGCCACACTAAAGGGGATGATATCGGGGTAAGCCCTGCTCATTCGCCACAACTGGCTCCCAACAGGTTGAAACGGTGGTCGGCAGAGCTAAGGGCGTTCTGCAGCGCATGTAGATCACGCAATGAATTGAGGGTGTAATATGAGGTGTTATTGGCACATTGTGAGGAGACTTATGCGCGATTCAGTGAAGTAAGGCGTTATGGCAATCCGTAGTGGTTACGAACCGGTTCTTACAAGGTTGGAGCGGTATTTTGTCGGCATATTTGAGCGTGTTTCTGTCCGCGAACGGCTTATATGAACCCTTTTTGCGTGCGCTGACTGAATATTCCTGCGGAAAGTGCGCACCCTTGATTGGGTGAATTCTGTTGCGTTTTCCGGGAAGGTTACAGTATCCTGTTCGGATAGATTTCGGCGGACACAGGGTCGTATGGTTGGTGCTGAAGCTTTACGTCACGGTGGGATTACCACTGCTCTTTTTCACCATAAGAGAGCACTATGCCCCGAGAACAAATCTCCATGCGAAAAATGCGAGACATACTACGGCTCCATCATGAGCTTCAGTGTAGCAACCGCAGTATAGCGCGTAGCCTGCGTATTTCTGACCACACGGTGGGCAAGTATTTGCGCCGTTCGAAGGAAGTCGGACTGAGTTGGCCGCTGCCGGACGGCGTGTCGGATGCGGACCTTGAGGCGCGGTTGTTTCCTGCGCCTGATGATCCTGTGGTGCGTCAGCGGGATCCGGATTGGGAAGAGATAAAGCGGCAGTTGGCCCGTAAAGGAGTCACCTTGCGGCTGTTGCACGAAGAGTACCGGGAAGCGAATCCCGGTGGGTACAGCTATAGCCGGTTCTGCCATTAATACCGTCAATACATCGGCAGAAAGGATGTAGTGATGCGCTTTGAGCACAAGGCGGGCGAGAAGGTATTTGTGGACTATGCCGGCCAAACCATGTCCTATTATTGCAAGCATACCGGTCACGAATTCAAGGCCCAGGTTTTTGTAGGTGCGGGCTGTTCCCATTACACGTATGCGGAAGCCACGGCAGACCAGAGGCCAGCTGGCTGTACGCGCATGCGCAGATGTTTGATTTCTTCCGGGCGGTACCAGAGGCGGTGGTATGTGACAACCTGAAGGCGGCTGTTACCAAGGCACGTCGGTATGCTCCAGACATTAACCCGTCCTATCAGGAGCTTGCCGAGCATTACGGGATAGGAATCTTCCCTGCACGCTCCAGAAAACCGCGAGACAAGTCTATTGCAGAGGGCGGCGTGCCATTCCTTGTTGGCTGAAAAAGTGATTATTGGTTCGGTGTTGGCTTGGGTTTCCTAAGCCTTTTCACCATACGGATCCATGATCACTTATGAGTTTATCAGATGATTTATCGCAGCTCATTCAGGGGCTGCGTCATACCGGCGCGTCCGGTCGGCAGCTGCAATTTGACTTGTTGCGGCACCTCACCCAGTGTGTGCAGCAGTTGACGTCTAGTCTGGAAGAGGATGTTATGCTTCCGTCGGATAATGCGGCTCCAGACGGCACTGGGGAGCAGTTGGCAGAAGCACCTTCCGAGGAGGAAAATAGCGTCCGTGCTCCGGAGTCTCTGGAGTCTCCGGGAGGCTTGGCATTGGGGTACGATGATGATGCTGCGGCGTGCGAGCAGGCGCGGCAGGTGTTTGATACGCGCCCGTTGTGTGAAGAAGAGCACGTAATCCTTTGGCTTGATGCCATGGAAGTGTGGGGGCGACCCATAGTCGTGTGCATGGCCGCTACCATTGAGGGTTATCGGCGCATTCTGGGCTTTGTGGAGGCTCCGTTGCACGATGCGGAGCGCGTGCAACACTTGTTACAAGGCTTGTTGGAGCGCGGTTTGTGCGCAGATCGGGGGCTCTTCTGCATCACTCCTGATGTGACCTCGCTGACCGGCGTACTGCAAGAGTGCTTGGGTACCGGTATGCAGCAGCAACACTGCCAGATGCACAAGCGCACGCGTGTAGTGAGTTATCTGTCCGAGCAGGACGGGCGGCACATTCGGGGGGCGATCACGCGTGCTTTCGCCGTGCCGGATCCGAAGGTGGCGCATGCAGCGTTGATGCAGATCCATACGGACCTTTTGGTGTGTAACCGGTCTGCGGCCCGGTGGCTCTTGCGGGGTCTGGATAGGACGCTGACACTGCACCGGACAGGACTGTATGAACAGTTGAGTCCGAGCCTTCGAAGTACTCGTTGTGTGGCCCATGTCTCCAAGAAGCTGGTGCGGCGACTACGCGATGTTCGCTTGTGGATGCCGCCAGACAAACGCCGTGCTTGTCTGGCGTTGTTGCTTCTTGAGATAGAGTCACACATGCGAAGATTGCCCCGCGCTGCGTATCTTCCAGCGATGCGATCAGCATTGTTTCCTTCCATCAATCAGACAAACGATAACTGACCTATGTCCAAAGATGTCATGCAGATAGAAAACCCCGGCACACTACCGGAGGGTCTCCAGAAGATACTAGACACGGGGATTGATTCCCTGAAGCTGTTAGTAGAGCATCTTGGCACGATGCAACTGGCGTTTTTTCTTGCGGTCATGGAAGCCGAGGTAAAGTCTCTCTGCGGTGTGCGCAGAAAGCGCGACAACAATAAGCAGCACAAGGGGCGGTACGAGCGGTGGGGGAGCAGACCGGGCTCTATCATGATTGGAGATGAGCGGGTAAAGGTGAGTGTGCCGCGTGTACAGGACCGGGTGAAGGGTAAAGCGCGTCCTCTGGAGACCTACAAATTGTTGCACAAGCCGAATCCGAATATGGTGAAGCGTATCGCCCGGAAAATTGTGTATGGTATTAGCCAGCGGAACTACAAGAAGGTGGCAACGGAGTTTGTTGGCAGTTTTGGATTGAGCGCTTCCTCAATCAGTCGCAAGTACAAGAGTTACAGTGCACAGGTATTGAAGGAGCAGGAGGAGCGTAATCTGGCGGAGAACACGTTTGTAGCGTTGCTGCTGGACGGCAAGTACTTTCAGGGGGTGCAGGTATTGATTTGTGTAGGGATTACGGATAAGGGCGAGAAGATAGTAGTAGGGATGGTGGAGACGGCGACAGAGAACGCCGAGGCGGTACAAGGGCTGCTGCAGGATTTGATTGATCGCGGGCTGCGGTATGATAAGGGGCTTTTGGTCATCTTAGATGGTTCCAAAGGGCTCCGGAAGGCGGTGAAAGCGGTATTTGGTGATAAGGCACAGGTACAGCGGTGTACTTGGCATAAGCGAGAGAATGTGGTGAGTTACATTGAGAAAGAGGACGAAAAGGTGCGGGTTCGGGGGGAGTTGCAGCAGGCGTACGACGAGCCGAATTACGACAAGGCAAAGGAGGCGCTTCTGAGCATAAAAAAGGGGTTGAAGGAGTCCCATCCCAAGGCATCGAACAGCTTGTCTGAGGGGTTGGAAGAGACTTTGACGCTCCATAGACTGGGGGTGGCGGAGGAACTGGGACGCAGTTTGCAGACCAATAACATCATGGAGAACCTGAACAGTTTGATTGCTCAACGATGCCGGAATGTCGCGCGTTGGATGAATTCGAGTCAACGTCAACGATGGGCAGCCATGGCCAATAGGGAGTCGGAGACATGGAGCATGAAGATCCTACCCTGTGCAGACCACCTGCCGGAACTACAAGCAGTTCTACTGTAGAAGCGTGTACAGTACCACGATGCGTGCGATAATGGGGGCAGGATCGTGCTGTGTGACGGGTTCGGCTGCCACTTAGGGGGTAACAGCGCTATAGAGGCGTAGTGTAAGGCCTCCGTAGACGATGTAACGTGTCACTTCGCGATAAGCGGAGCAGGCGGAGATGTATCTGGAGGGCACGCATGTCCCCGCCAAAGCCGTATCGGAGGGCCCAGAAGGGCTCTCATCAGACGGTAAGCGGGCTAAATGGGGTCCAAATGTGCCGAAAACATGCCAACGAGGCGGTAGATCACGCGTACGGTGATCTATCCGGCCAATAAGGAGCCTACGGCTGTGCGCGGAGGGGTAGTCATCAAGGGAGCCAAGGCGAATGTGAAAAGACTACCCTGTACCAGGAAGGTGTCGTAATTATCATCAGCATTATTGCAGCGCGTACGATCCATAAGTGCTTGCCGGAACATGAGTTCGGTCGTGGTACGATGCGTGCGGAATTGGAGGGTGCATCGTAGCGTGGTTGGTAGGATTGACGGGTTTACGTTGCTACATACACGCGTGGCTGTCCACGATGCCTGCAGATGGCACGTTTGAAGCCGCTACCACGGTGTGCATGCGTGCAAAAGGGCTCATATAGGCTGTTCAGTAAGGAAAAACGTGCCTGAATCTGCCTGCAACACGCCAACGAGGCCGTAAATCATGCGTGCAGGTCAATTAGTGAGGTGGAGTCGTTAAGCAGGACAATATTATCCTGGACAAACCACCGAAGCTGTAAGCAGCTCTACTGTAGAAACGCGTACAGCACCGCAGCGATAGTATATGCTGAAAGATGGATACGGTCGTGCAATGCCACGGTGCGTGCGATAATGGGTGCTGGATCGTGCTATGTGACAGGTTCGGCCGCCAATTAGGGGGTAATAGCGCTATAGAGGCGCGGTGTAAGGCCTCTGTAGACGATGTAACGCGTCACTCGCCATGAGCGGAGGACACGCATGCCCCAGCCAAAGCCGTATCGGAGCGCCCAAAAGGGCTGTTCTCAGATGTTCACCGGACTGAATAGCACCCAAAACCGCCGAAAACGCGCCAACGAGGCCGTAAATCACGCGTACCGTGATCAGTCCTGCCAATAAGACTGCCTACTGCCGGAACAGGAGTTCGATCGTGGTACGATGCGTGCGGTATTGGATGATAGGATTGGCGCGTTTAGGTCGTTACACCCGCGTGGAAGGTTAGCATACCTGCAGATGGTACGCATGAATCCGCTACCGCGGTGTCAGCGCGTGCAAAAAGGGCTCATATAGGCTGTTCAGTAAGGAGAAACGCGCCTGAATCTGCCTGCAACACGGCAACGACACCGTAAATCACGCGGCAGATACTTGCGGGCTTGATAACCGCTGCAAAAGCCCATAATTCTTTGATCAGAACTACAATCAGGGGTGTCAGGATGAGCGCAGAATCTGTACATTATAGCCGTTCCAGCCGGCACCGACCGGATTTTCAGCCAACAAGGAATGGCACGCCGCCATTGCAGAGCTTGCTGTATTGACAGTAGAGCGACGTATTCTGGCGCCCCTGCGTGATCTGAAGCACTTCAGCATAGCGGAGCTGAATGCCTCCATAACACCGTTGCTGGAGAAGCTCAATGATGCGCCCTTCCAGAAACGCTCGCAAAGCCGGTGCAGTCAGTTTGAGGAATGGACCTGCCCGCGATGCGCCCGTTGCCCGCGCAACCCTACGTCTACCGGCGATGGAAGAAGGCCCGCCTCAACATGGATACCCACATTGAAGTGGAACAGAACTACTACTCCGTGCCCCACCAGTATGCACGCCAAAGCGTAGATGTTTGCATTAGTCCCCGGACTGCAGAAGCCTACATCAAGGGGGAACGTATATGATAACACATGTGCTCCTACCGACAATCCCAATGCTGAACAATGTATGAACATATGCCCAAAGGACATTTACACTACCGACAACGTAAATCAGTAACCCGCAAAGTCCGTCATTTTGGTCCCCATGCGACGCAAATGGCTGACAAGATCCTAGAGTCACGGCCCATTCCAGAACAAGGATACCGTCGCATTTACGGTATCGTCCGTCTGTGTGACAAGTACGGGGCGGACCGGGTGAAGGTGGCGTGCGGCATGATGCTGGAGTTGGGCAGTACCAGCTATCGCGGTATTGTCAACATTCTCAAGAGTAGGCGCGATCTGGAGCACACCGAAGAGCAGGGATCCGAGACCATACACCATGACAACATTCGCGGCCCGTCGTACTACGGTGGGTCATTTTGAACTTCTATGCACTTCAACCTCTGAATCGTATGCTACCACATCCCACACTCGACAAACTCGAACACCTTCGCTTCCACGGCATAGCGAAAGCCCTGCGGGAGCAGTTGGCCATGGCGGAGGCCGACCAGCTAAGTTTCATGGAGCGGTTGGGTCTTCTGCTTGACCGCGAAAGCACCGTTCGCGAGAACGCACGCATGCAGTTACGGCTGCGGCGTGCAAAACTTCGCCTCGACGCATGCATGGAAGACCTCGACTATCGCACCAGCCGCGGCCTGAGTCGTCAGCTCATGCTGCACCTTGCCTCGTGCAATTGGATCCGGGGGCATCAGAATGTACTCATCACGGGTCCGACTGGTGTTGGCAAGAGCTTTATCGCCTGTGCACTTGCACACAAAGCGTGTCTTGAAGGCTTTACCGCTCGCTTCTTCCGGATGGCCCGCTTGCTCGAAGACTTGGCCACTGCCCGCGCCGAAGGACGGTACCTGAAGCTGCTCAATACGCTGTCAAAGCTTGATGTGCTCGTGCTGGATGATTGGAGTCTCAAGCGTCTCAAGAGCAGTCAGCAGGAAGACGTACACGAACTGCTTGACGACCGCGTCCAACGGCGTTCCACCATCGCCGCTTGCGCTTTACCAGGACATACCCCTCCTCCTCCTCGGGCTCAACAGCTACTGGTGCCTCTCCAAACAACCGGCCTTGCTGCGCATTGTCCGCCGGCGTGTAACGCTCACTCTTTTTGCCAGAGAGTAGGCGATACGCTTGTTCCAACCTATCTTCCAGACGGCTAATCTTCGCAGCCTGATCCGCGTTGTTCTTGGATAGACGATCGGCTTTTTTCTCCAAGCGACGGACCTGTTTTCGCAGATCCTTGTTCTCAGCCTCTTGGTTTCTTAGCCTCTGAAAAAGGACTTCAGCTGTACTGCTACGTTCGCTCAACTTCTGCGAGAAACACGTCAAGCTCTGCTGTGCGCTGATCGTCGGGCGTATGCTCCACCCGGGCAGTGAACGAGAAACGCATAAATGGCTGTGTAAAACCTCCAGTGTTCTGCAGCTTCTGGATTTGGAACCCCCGAGTCTCAACACCCTCTATCGTTGCACGGATCTGATCCATAAGCATATGGATGAGATCCTGGAGAAACTCTTTGGCATTACCAATGCGGTATTGCAGTTTGAAGAAACGATCGTCTTTTATGATTTAACCAATACCTATTACCACGGCAAGAAGAAAGGGAAGTTGTTGTCGCATGGGCGCAGCAAGCAGAAGCGCAGTGATTGTCCGTTGGTTACGCTGGCGCTCACCCTGGATGGTTCGGGGTTCCCCCGCAATGTGCAGATCCTGCCGGGCAATGCAGGGGAACCGGCAACGCTCAAAGAGGCGATTGAGAAACTAAACGGCGCTACGCCCACAGTGATTATGGACTCCGGCATTGCGGCGGAGAAGAATCTGCAGTACCTGAAAGAACAGGGACTGGACTGGATCACCGTGGAGCGTTCCAAAGCCCCTCCAGTCCCCGAAAACAAGCCGGATCAACAGTTTACGACCGCAGGGGGAGTCAAGATCAAAGCCTGTAAGGTCACCAAAAAGGAAAAAGATGTTGAAGACGTTGAAAATAACGCGGAACTGCGCGTGTTTGTGCACAGTGAGGCCAAGCAGGCGAAGGAGGATCAGATCCTTGAAACCCAATGCAAGAAGTTTGTGAAGGCGCTCACTACACTACATGAGGGACTCTCGAAGCCCCGGGTACTTGAAGAACTATGAAAAGGTCACGATAAAGGTTGGTCGTCTGAAGGAAAAGTACAAGAAGGTCTCACACCTGTATGAGGTAGAGGTCAGCAAAAAGGAGGGCACCAAGCATGCAGCATCCGTTACGGTGCCCCGGCGTGCTTCGCATGCGCGTCGCACCCAGGCCAGCGGAGGGTATGTGCTTCAGACCAGTCATACCGGATGGTCGGTGGAAACGGTTGCACGAACCTACTGGCGACTTACAGAGATTGAGCGCACATTCAGAGTCATGAAATCGGACCTCGGTCTACGGCCCATCTACCACAGCAGAGATGACCGCATTGAAGGGCATCTGTTCATCACGGTACTGGCTTATCATGCTGCCCATCTGGTTCGCACCAGACTCAAGGAACACGGGATTCATGATAGTTGGGCGACGATCCGAGACAGGTTGAACAGGATTCGTCGGATTACGACCAAGATGGTTAAGAACCAATATCGGTACCTGATCACGGAGGTGGATCAGGATCTGCCTCCGAGTATGGTACAGTTCTTTGCGGTACTGGGATACATGTATGATCCGGATGCGACCCGCACCGTGACCGAGCATGTGGAGGAAGCGAGTGCACCGGTGAGCCAGAAACCTCCAGACTCATGACGTATGGTCCCTTCACAACGGTTGAGATAGCGTACTCCAGATGGAGCCACCAGAGCTACGTCCGATGGAAACGATCCGGGATAGATCGCGGCAAAACACCAGGCAAAAAGGGACTCAGACCACCCTAAACCAACTCCAACCGATCCGGTAAATCTCACCATCCATTGCTTCTGAAAAAACGGTCCAAATATGGCCACGGGAGAATTCCGTAGGTTAGTAGCACTACGAAATGGCGAAGTTAGGTTAACGCCTACCGTACATCGCTTCGGTAACTCCTCCAACATCTCCTCTATCCCCATGGTACGCTGGCGCACCAGCCGCGGCAACTCCTTCGGAGGCTTTTCATCCTTGGTAGGATGCGATGATTTGCACTCTTCTGGACGCTCCGACTCCTTTTTCAGTACCGGGTCCTCTTGAGCCACTATCGCGGTCGAATCCTGCGATGGATGGCTCACCTCCGGTAATTCCTCCTCCATCTCTATTGCCAGCTGGCCCACGAGCCGCTTCGGCTTCTTTGGACGCTCTTCATCCTTGGAAGGACTCGCTGGTTTGCACTTTGGACGCTCCGACTCCTTTTTCAGTACCGGCTTCTCTCGCGCTGCTATTGCGGTCGAATCACGCGATAGGTGCCCCACCAACTGCTCCGAATACCCCTCCTTTATCAGGGCCTCATGTACACGCGTCGGCAAATCCGCCTCTGAAAATTCCCTGAACGCACGTGAAAAGGTCGCCTCACTCGGCACATCCTCTAACTGATGCCAACCACACAAACGCGGCAGCGTCGGATCCGAACGCAACCGTTCCACCAACGCTCTGGTCGTATCCATATTGAACACCATCTTCGCCAGGAACGCCCGCGCAAGGGCAGCACAGCTCTTCAACGGACGCCCGGGTATACCGTCCTGAGCACTGGGCAGAAAGCGCTCAACTCGCACCATCTCCAGTACCGAGAGCAGCTTCTTATGGCGCCCCTCCAAGGGGGCAATCGTTTCCTCTACCCAGGGGAAAAGCTCCCGTTGGCAGTTGATCCAGAAACCGCTTAACTTGGAACTGAAGGACATGAGAACCTTCGTTTTTTGCGAGTTTAGTTTCTCCTCCAAAGATACCTGACACGGAGGTTCCAGTCCCTCAAGTGTGCTTGCTAGCACACATTTTCATGGCCTGTAGAATCTTCCATCTGCACCCGCCGAGCAGTCAAATCTACCTGACCAGCCCCCTATCTTAGGAAATCGCATCTTCAGACAAAAACACCCCGATTCAAGGGTTTTGCAAAAGGCTCAACCACATAACAACGTGCTAACCGACCCAGTTGACACCCCCTCTTGTCAAGCTAGCTAATGTGGGCGGTAGGCAGGACTAGACGTGCCGGCATCGCGCAGTTCCTGATCAAGCTCCGAAAGATCAACTGAAGGCGTCATGGAAAAAATGAATGGCTCGTGTGAAAGGCTCCGAATACTCCAAGACATTCGCGATCCTTGTTTCATAAGCCAACTAAATCTGGCACCATACCCGAAAGGCTCAGGGAAACGGTGTATAAAGTCTTCAATTTTATGCTTAGCACTGCGACTAGGTGTGTCAGAACGAGCATGGAATCTATACATTGTAGCCCTTCAAACCGGCGCAAGCCGGATGTTAACATACACGGACTGGCATAATGCCTGCCGATGTGATCAGATCGCCCGATGCCGGGTACAAGGAAGTAAGCCGGGTGCGTGTGCACCGCTTCCCCACATCACTAAAGGGAAACTGCAGCGGTATATTCCCGCGCTTTGTCAGGCCAGATAACCCTGTTCCTCGGTCAAATGAGCGTCGGCGGGGCGGGCTATGCCGGCACGCATTCTCCTGTATCACGAATAATAGTAGGTGTCAAGAAAGGCGGCGCGGTGTACATAACGTTCTGCACTGAAACGCTTGCGACCGGCGAAGCAATAATCCTACATATCCACGCGCACGGCGGGTGCTCCACGGTACACGCTCTTGAGCCCGTCTGTTATGGTGACAGCATGCTAGAAACACCGGACGTTACCTGCTCGGCGCTGCCCCCATGGACAGCAGGTTCGCAAAGATTCGGTAGGGACCTGGAACGGCGTACGGCGTCTGACGATGAATCGCAATGGCGAAGTACGTGTAGAAGCCGATACCGTGTCGCGCGATAAGCCATGCTCCGCGCTGAGGAGCCTGACCTGTGTCATGTGTTTCAAGTAACGGAGTGTATGCATCGTCCCATTCCGTAAAGAACTTGGACCCGCGCTGTTCGACCCATCCATCAAAATCATTCATCGTGATAGCGTTTGGCCATTGAAACACCGGATGTTCCGGTGCAAGAAGGGTCACGGGTGCATCCTGCTCTGAGACCTCCTCAGCACTGCGAGGAAGCTGCGCAGGGTATGGCGCTAGTTGGTCAGGGACAAACTCTTGCGTCTGATAGAGTACGATGAGATTGCCACCGGCTGCTGCATAATCCAGCAGACGCGCATTGTATGTTACCAGGTCCTGTCGAACGGCGTAGGCACGCGTGCCTACAACAATGGCATGATATCTGGACAAGTCACCCGATGCGAGGTATTCGCTGGTCAGCATGAAGACATCAGCTCCCAACTGGGAGATGGCATCTGGAATCTCATCTCCGACCCCCTTGATGTAACCGACGGAGAGGTCAGCGGCGATTTGCACATCCAGTCCGTGCACATGAACCTGCGCCGGTTCGAACATGTGTCGGACCGCCAAGTCACGGTGACGGATGGCAACGTAGCCTTCTGCGTAGGTACGACCCTCGGCCGAGGCCACAGCCTCAAGGGTATATACAGGGCCGTCCAACTGTGGGAATGTAACGTCGAAGGAGAACTCTTGTCGCTGACCCGGTTGGGCAAATGAGAAAGGTATGCCGTCGGGTAGTATTGTCCACCCGTCCGGGGCATTGAGCGAGAGTTCACCCTCAATGGATCCGGGGTGATTGTTGAGCACCTCAACCTTCACCATAAAGGAACCGACTTCCTGATCTGACGGAACAATGCGTCTTGAAGGTTGCACGTTTACAGCCAGTGCGGGCGCCACCTTGAGATCGCGAGCAACGTAGCCATATGGCAGGTTGGACTCCATCGCTTGCACCGGTTGGCGGACAATGATCGCTTCCCCATCAATAGCAAAGGAAGCCTCTGCTACCAGCGCTGATGGCTCGGCCGGAAGATGCATAAGCGTTGAATCACGTATTTCGTAGTGGTTGTTACGAATGGAACGCCGGAAGAAGTAGCGTTGGGAATACTTGGAATCTTCAGGCACTTCAACGATAAAATCAGCGCCATCAATGCCATCGCTAACAAACGGTTGAGGTACTGCACTCCAAGTCGACGCTGATCCCGGGCGTACGAGAGTAAAGGAAAGTGCGGTCATCGGTACAGCAGAATGGTTTTGCAGGCGCACTTCAACACGGAAGGACTGACCTGGTACGACGGGGCCCAGCGTGCGGACCGGAGCCCAAGGAGACAGGGAGCCCGTGCTACCCGATGGCATCGCCCTTGCCGAGAAGGCGATTCCCATGGCGGTCCTTATGGCGTGCATGAACTGCTGCTCCTTAACGCGCAGCAAGAAAGCGACCTCGCTGTCAGACGTTACCATCCCTAACAGTTCGCGGCTGACACGTAGGCCTTCTGCGAGGGTGCTGACAATTTCACTAGGGTCTTCAGCGTCGAAGTCACGGAATGCCTCCTCCACAAGTTCATCAATTCTTGAGGCCAAGATAGTGCCCCCTTCTGGAGCCTCCTCGGATACGAGGTTGAATAGCCCACTCAGCGAAGTGTCAAGGCCGTGAAAGAAGTCGCCCTCCCCGGAATCAGCGCCATCGTTCAGTCGCTCGTAATGGTAAAGTACAGACCCCATTTGCCGACGGCTTCTACCGCTGGTTTGAGAACGCTGCAGACTGAGGCCATACGATCCGAAATTTTGGTAGGAGTCGCCGAGCCAGGGACTGTATTGCCCAACGTCCAGATCTATATGCCATAATTCGTTTGCGTGCACGCCCCCCCGGTACAGTTTAAGTGGTGTCCACGGCTGGAGGCCTTCCTCTGTAATCTGTTCCGGAAACTTAGAAGGATTACCGGCTGCTGCTACAGCCTCGGGCGTAATGCCGCCGACTGCCTGGTGGTTGCCATGGCCATCTCTCTGCGATCCATGAAATCTGCCCACGACCACCAACGGGCGATTTATTCGCATTACGCGCACCATATCGCGGAGCACCGTTTCACGATCCCAGCTGCGAAGGGTCTCGTCAAGCGTCTTCGAGTAGCCGTAGTCCAAAGCACTGGTGAAATACAGATCGTCAAGCCCGTAATACTGCCCGGAAATGCGTAATTCCTCCGTCCGAATGAGGCCCAATGCATCAAACAACTCTGACCCGATGGCATTTGCCCCTGCCTCGCCGCGATTGATGGATAATAATGCAATTCTGGCACCCAAACCTCGACTGGCATAGGTTAGCATGCCTGCGTGCTCATCATCGGGATGGGCTGTTGTATGGAGCAAGCTGGCTGTGGTACGGAGTTTCAGGAGCTGCTGGTACAGCCCGATATGACCACGGTCAGCACTTAATCCGGCGTGCGCGGGCCGATCCGTACTCTGCGTCATTACGCGGTCAAGTGACTGTGCCGGTGCTCGCCAGCATAAGGTGAAAAAGGGGGCGATGCAGGCAAGCGCCATCAGCATACATGTACGAGAGATAGTCATGGCAAAAAAGATACTTTGTCGGGTACCAGGCGGCGATTGTGCCCAAGGCTTGCAACAGTTCCGATATGAACCGGGGACTCAAGCAGTATGGACCGAGTCAGGCATTAATGATACACGCACGGTGAACCATGCAGTAACAGCTCCAAAAATAAGCATGATCAGGCCAGCTACGGGATGGCCGGTGGCGAGGTATCCAACGCCCAACAGACTTGACCAAATAAAGGCCATTCCAAGCCCCCACCCTAGCCAGCGCCTGGAAGCAGGCACATCAGGGCGAATGTCCGGGCACTGCGCCGCTATCGCTCCCCACCATCCCCCGGGACGTACCCTTCGGTAAAAGGCCACGAGCTTCTGTTCCGAATCGGGCTTAGTAAGGAGCGCGACAACTACCCACACAACGGTCGCAATAAGCAGGACAGCCACGGCACGCACCATGTCATAATCACTACTGTAGTAGATATTCGCAGCGGAAAGGGCGTCGCCCGACAGCACGCCGAGGTGCGCAAGGATATCGGCCCACAAGAATCCGTTAGCCAGTACAAATGAGGAGGCAATCGCGCTGATTTCAGCCCACGCGTTCACCCTCCACCAATACCAGCGCAACAGCCATACTACCGCAATCCCTGCGGTAATTTCGATGACATAAATCCAGCCACGCTCAATTGACTCCATCTGCCATGCGGTAATGGCTGCGAGAGTTACAAGAATCATGACCGCGACGCGCGACGCGATTACGTAATGCCGCTCACTCTCCTTCTGACGCATGAATCGTCGGTATACGTCGTTTACCAGATAGGAGGCGCCCCAGCACAAGTGTGTGTCCATCGTGCTCATGAATGCTGCCAGGAAGGATGCTACCATCATACCACGCAGGCCGGCAGGCATAAGCTCAGCGATCATCATTGGGTATGCCAGCTCCGGGTCTGCCGCGAGTTCTGGAGTAGCCACGGCAAGCGGGAACACGAGTAGGGATCCCAAACCCACGATTACCCAAGGCCATGTCATCATCACAGTACCTGCAAAGTTGAACCATAGCGCTGATAGCAGAGACTGCTTCTCGTCACGCGTGGCAAATAAGCGCTGCGCAATGTACCCGTCACCTTGCCCGCTACGCGTCCATAACACAAAAATCAGAAGAAAAAAGGAAACCGCTTCAAGCGAGCTGATATGGGCGGGATTGGGAATAATGTCCAGCGTAGCCGGATTGCCACTAATGGCCATGATTTGGTCGGCCATCTCCGCAGGTCCGCCAAACTTGTAGAGTACGATACCTGCCAGTAAAACTGAGCCCAACATCCCCGTCAGGAACTGTAGAAAATCCGTTACTACGACGCCCCACAGTCCTGAGGCAACGGTATATAGGACCGCAAGCGTGATACAGACAGTGAGCGTGAATGCGGCATCCCATCCGAGGAGAACCTTGCTGAACTTTACCATTGCCAGCATGACCCAGCCCATCACGACGCAGTTCTTCAGAACTCCTTGATATAGTGCAGAAAACCCGCGCAGAATGGCCGCAGGCTTGCCCGAGTAGCGAAGTTCAATGAACTCCGCATCCGTGATTATGCGTGCCCGTCTCCACATTCGAGCATAGAAGAACACCAGCATCATGACTCCGGCAGCCTCGTACCACCACAGCCAGTTCCCGAAGATGCCCTGCTGTCGGACAAGGGAGGATGCGACAAGCGGGGCATCCGTTGCGAACCAGGTTGCAGCAATCGATGTACCAGCCAGCCACCATGGTAGCGACCGCCCGGCCACAAAGAAATTCTCTACACTGCTGCCGGCCCGGCGGGCAAACCATAGACCAAGGGCGGTTGTTACGCCCCCGTATACAGCAATAACGATCCAGTCAAGAGTGACAAGTTGCACGGCGATGGTGTTGGTTCGCCTGCAAGCTCTCGTACTTTCGGGAGAATTGCAACCGTTAGTATCAATCAGCTGGCGATGTTGAACCCTGTTTATAGCCTGCACAATACAAGAGCGAGTTGACACACAGGCCAAACGGTAACGCTTGATAAATGCCGTTCACCAAGCGGGGATACCCGACATACACACGTTGATCGCTGAAAGAAGTCCAATTGGCGCATGCGCCGACAGTTGGCATGGGACCTGCAACTTTTGGGCGGGGAAAGGATGCAGCAAAGGGCTACCCCTGCCAGCGGTACATTAAGCCAGTTAGGATGTCCTAGAGCCTAAGTGCAGGCAGGAGTATTACGCGTCACTAAGCGCCGGATCAATGGCGATGTAGGCTCGGGACATCGGGGTGGTAATTTCTGCTTCGGTCTAGGGACGTTACAGCAAATGAAGGCAGGGAAACGTTTCTGGCGCAGCCTGAAAGAGGCGGATGGACCGTGGTGACGAGAAATCGCAAATGTTTATCTGCCGCAGGTCTCCACAGCGAGCCGCAGTATCAGAGAACGGAGGCATCTGCACCTTACCGCATCACTTGGCGGAACGAGGTCGCGGAATTCGTATCCCAGCTGTCGGCATTTGTACTATTTTCTCACGACCGCAGCACTTGCCAAGCCGCGCCTCGCACAAGGGTACTGGTTGAAGGTTCTGGTGCAAACAGCGGCGTGGTTAGTCGAACCCGACGCAGCTTAGATGGCCTGCCTTCCGAAACGTCTCGGATATCCGTCGGTTAGCAACCGAAGAATCCAGATCCTTCAGGCATACATTGCAGCGTAGTATTCCTTTCTTGGTGGTTGTTCTGCCGGCCATTTGGGCGCTAGGTTGTAGCACCAGCGGTGGTTCGCGTGTAGCATCCACAGGCGATGACGAGATCGCTGTCGGCTACGGGACACAAGAGCGCCGTGAGATCACGGGTGCGGTGTCGCATGTTGACGTTGACGAGGAAGGGCGGGGGCTTCAACATGTTGAGCAGCTTCTTCAGCGGCTTCCGGGCGTTTATGCGAAGCAGGCTCCGGGCGGCGGATTCCTCGTGCTAATCCGGGGCGCGACTTCCGTTCGAGGAAGCAATGATCCCCTGTATGTCGTGGATGGCGTCCCCGTGACCGTGGATCCGTCTCAAGGACTGTACTGGTTGCATCCCCGCGACATCAAATCAATTGATGTTCTCAAGGATGCCAGCGCCGCTGCAATATATGGATCGCGAGGCGCCAACGGAGTCGTCATGATTAGAACCCGTAGGCGGTAACCGTTGGGAATTATATACCAACGTGACACATCGTTGCAGTTGAAGCATTCGTATTCCCCAAAACACGAATTTCGTTACGCAAAAGAGAAAAGATCGGCCCCTAGATTAGTACGAGCGTAACCCAACTTCACATTTGTAGTGACAGGAAAATACGGACCTCTAGCATTCCCGCTTGGGGAACATTTTTTCGTGACCACCTATTGTGATTTACCGGATTGAGTGGGGTTGGTTTAGAGCGGTTTCATTGCTTGTTTTTTCTGTTGATAGAAGGCCGTATTTGTCCCCAACTCTCCCCACCGGAACAGGGATCGCACCTCCATCTGGAGTTCATTCTCGTACCTGTGCTAAGCGACTTCATTCCATTCATGAGTCGGGCAGCTTTTGGAGAGTTTTCGGTTCCATGGGGAGGACCTGTTTGGTTCGGGTCGCATCGGGATCATAGCTGAATCCCAAGATTTCGAAGACTCGTTCCAACATCGGCGTCAGGTTCTGATCCACATTCAGGGTCAACGCGCGCGTTTGACTCATGGGCAACTTGGTGGTCACCCGTTTGACCTCGTTGAGTTCGTTACGGATCGTATCCCAGCTGTTATGGATCCCAGCATTCTTGAGTTTGGTGCGAACCAGGTGAGCAACATGATAGGCCAGCACGGTGATGAATAAATGTCCCACAATTCGGTCATCATTACTGTGATGGACGGGCCTTAAACCCAGATCCGGCTTCATCACCCGGAAGGTGTTTTCAATCTCCGTAAGTCGCCAGTAGGTGCGCGCCACTTCTTGTACCGACCAGTCGGTACGGCTGGTGCGCAGGACATATCCGCCTGCTTCCAGGAGCCGGTCTTCATGCACTTCACGCTTGGTAAAGCTTACACGCTCGGCATGGTCGGTTTCCTTTTTTTTCGTAACCGTCACCTCATAGGTGTGGCTCACCTTCTTGTGTTTTTCCCTCAGGCGACCGGCTTTTGCGAGTACCTTATCATACGTTTTCAGGCAGTGGGGAGTGGAGAGTCCTTTATGAAGCTTGGTGAGTGCATCTTCATATTTTGCACATTTCGTTGCAAAGATCTGCTCCTCGGTGGCCTGCCGGGCCTCGCTGTGCACATACACGAATCGCTCCTGATCTCCCAGCTCATTTTCTTCTGACTCCCCCTCTTTCGGTTCCTTCTCTTGGGGTTCTCTGTCCTTTTTGGATAACTCCCAAGATCTGATCTTGACCCCACCCGCCGTCTCAAATGCCTGATCCGGCTCCCGGGTGGGCACCGCAGGGGCTTGGGTCCGCTGAACATCAGCTTCTTTTCTTTCAAATACGCCACTTTCTCCTCGGTAGCAATGCCCGCATCCATAACGACCGTTGGCGTTTTATCCTTCAACTTCTCCATAGCTTGTTTGAGTGTCCCGGGTTCACTCACATTGCCGGGTAAGATCTCCACATTACGCGGGAAGCCCGATGCGTCCAGCGTCAAGGCCAGCGTGACCAGAGGACAATCATTGCGCTTCTGCTTACTCCGTCCATTATCGTAACAACGCTCCCTTTTCCTGACCATGGTAAAAGGCGTTGGTCAAATCGTAAAAGATGAGGGTCTCATCACAGTCAAACAACTCCTTCGTGGTTCCATAGAGGCCATCCATGATTGCAAAACGATGTTCGAATAACCAATCGGAGGTGGCATACAATGTATTGAGGCACGGCAGCTTTGTATGGAGGATTTCCATGATACTGGAGGTGTTGGTCATCCAGCGATGCGTTGCCCGTTCACTGCCTGGACTGAGCATGCGTCCGACAATGACCGCGCAGGCAAGTTGGACATGATTGTCAGGGAGCTTGAGCTGCCGGAGGATTTCAGGGAGCTTCAGTTGCTTGATCGCTTCCATGGCCAGACGCTCGCCCGCCACCGTGCATGAGTTGGTATGTGTGACTTGGTCGGGAAGAATCTTGACCGATTCTACCGGGGGTTTGGCATAGATGTCAAACCCTTGATCCAGGAGTCGCTTCGCAATGTCGTCCACGGCATTATGGAAGTCCTGGTTTTTGTTCTCAAAGGCTAGGGCGGGTTGTCCTTTGAGACGTGCGACCACCGTTCGGATCAGTTCAGGCCAAATTGCGGGCAGGTCGCTATGGTCTCCACAGAGGGCGATACAAGCATTATCAGACAACCGGATACCAAGCGTCTTGATGCCAAGTTGAAGCGGCATCAGCGAAGACTGGCGAGACAGATTCTTGACCGTTAGCTATCAGGTTAGGGTGTGTGAAGCTGCAGAAACTGCACCGCGGCGTTGTTCCTTGCCACTAGGATTCCGTATTCCCCTTCGCCCATATGCACCCATCGTAAGTCCCGGACCTGTCCGCGCAAAACCATCCCGCTGCTGTCCAGCGGTGCGGGGGTAAAGTCAGGCCCAAGGAGGACGCTGCCGATTGAGGCATCGTATCGCCCTTGGATAGTGTTTGCACCAAAAAAGTTGCCGGCGGCGATGATATCCTCTTGCCCATCGTAATTCACGTCCCCAAAGAGTAGTGCGGCGACGGAGGACCACTGTATTTCGCCCGGAAGTGTAGTGACTTCAAAGGCGGCCCTTTCGTTATTCTCAAGCATGGATGTCTGGAAAGTGTACACATTACGATGCGAAGCGCTGTGGAGTCTGTCACCGAACAGTTTATGGATATTGGCATCAGCGTAATTGCTACTTGTGGGCAGCAGCTGGCGTAATTCCGGTAGTTGCTCAAGAAGCTGACCGTAGCGAGCCCAGGCAAATGGTTCGTTATCTATTACGCGCGCCATGACAGGATCTACTACGCCGTTATTGTCGAAGTCACCTATATAGAGTGAGAGTGGTGAGTCGGGCGTTGCCTGTAGCACGGAATTGATCCCCAGATTCCCCACGACCAAGTCCACATCGCCGTCTGCGTCAATATCTTCGGCCAAGACGGATTGCCACCATCCCGCCGTGTTGTTAAGGCCCAAAGGTACTGGAGACAGGCTGCTCCCAGACCACGTCAGCACCGTGATTGGCGTCCATTCGCCTGCCACCACCAAGTCTGGTTCGGGGCCTCCCGTCACGTCTGCCCATGTAGCGGATGTCACCATTCCAAGAGTCTCCAAGGAGGGAGCGACACTCGCTGTCACGTCACTGAAGGAGCCGGCCCCATTATTGTTTAGCAGGAAGCTGGGTGGAGCGACTCCGTACCGTGATGGTACGGATCGTGCCCCGACGAACAGGTCCTGGTCTCCGTCCGAGTCGTAATCGGCAACGGCCACGCAACATCCATCTGCCCGGGGCAGTGGCTGGCTAGAACGCTTGAGTATACCTCCGCTATTGATGTACAGCCTGTCCTCAAGCCCGGCAGTACCCTCTGGAAGCTCACCGCCACCGCTGACAACATATAGGTCTGCATCCCCGTCCAAGTCGGCATCGAAAAACACGGCAGCAGCGTCTTCGTGGCCTTCATCGTCGGCGAAAGCTTCAACATGGTAGCGGCGAAACGTCCCTTTATCTACTTGGATATAGAGCTCGCCTTGCATGCCGTGCGATCCGCCGAAAAAGATATCATCTAGGTTATCAGCATTTACATCTCCGACAGCGATAGCAGGTCCTCGGGTGGAAAGCCGGTGGGGGAGTAGCGGCTGGCGTGCAAAATCGTCATAGTCGTTCTCGCGGTGGCGGTAATTAAGTCCGGAATCCGTCGTCACGTCCACAAACCAACCTTTTCGGCGTGTTTCGCCGTTTGCAATACTTTGCCATGCGTCTCCCTGTGCTACCCGTATGAGTGTGTCTGCTGAGGGTTGAAAGATGGTCTGGATCGCGCCAGTGGGCCACTGGATCACGAGCGAATCCACTACTGCATTCATTCCAAGACCAAAATGAAGTGTGTGCCCAACAGAGGATTGGAACCCACGGGTTGGTACCTGCTCTTGGAATAGATGCCTTCCAGCTGCATATAGATGGACTTTAGCACCGATGCCGGTGGTGTTGCCTCCGAGTCCTTCCAATGCTATGGCAAGATGATGGCGGTTGAGCGTGTTATTGCGGTAGATCCAAACAGGCGCGTTGATATTGTTCACTACCAGATCTATGTCGCCATCGGCATCCAAATCCCCAAACGCGGCACCGGTGGAATAGCTCGCTTCGCTCAAACCCCAATCGGAAGAAACGTCCGCAAACCGGAGGCGTCCATCATTCTTGTAACCGTAATTTGGAATGTTGACGGTCGGCATGCGGTCAGCGACTGCCAGCTGTTCCGCAATGCTACCTGTATGCAGAATCCGTTGGACTTCCGGATCCGAGGTGTAGGCCAAATAGTCAAGATCATTGGGGCGGCCGGGGATGCCATTGGAAATGAAGATGTCCTTCCATCCGTCATTGTCAAGATCTACGATCAGTCCGGACCAACTCCAGTCTGTGGCGTGAATCCCTGCGAATATGCCGATTTCGCTGAATACCGGATATCCGTCTGCGTCGTAGCCTCTATGGTACTGCAACATGTTGCGTGAATGTTGCGGTGCGTAGCCAAAGTCTTTCTTGATTCGTGCTACGTTTTCCGGATCCGGGCCTTCGGATTTTCTGTAGGTATGCAGGTCTGGAGGCAGCATGTCAAGAGATAGTACCTCCACGCGCCCGTCATTGTTGATGTCCGCTACATCAACTCCCATGGTAGACTGGCTTGTGTGCCCTATCACCCGTTGCAATGCCTCTTTGAATGTGCCATCGCCGTTGTTGAAGTAGAGATAATCGTTCTCATGAAAATCGTTGCCAACATAAATATCGGGCCACCCGTCCTGGTCAAAATCACTGACGGCAAGTCCAAGCCCATAGCCGAGTAGGCTGCTATAGATACCTGCTTCGGAAGTCACATTAACAAAGAAGCCATTGTCGTTTTGGTAGAGCCGATCACCCATGCGGGCAACATCAATGGAACGCCTCCAGGCAGGGACAAACGACTCAGCCGTGTGATACGCATGATTGAGTAGATACATGTCCAAGTCTCCGTCGCGGTCAAAGTCGAAAAATGCCGCTTGTGTTGAAAGACCTTCAAAGGCAAGGCCGTATGCAATTGACTCTTCGCTAAAGGTCAGATCTCCACCGTTGATGTAGAGCAGATTGTGCCCACGCTTCGTCAGGTGATCAACTTGGCAGACATAAAAGTCTAGCCAGCCATCGGCATTGACATCAGCCATGGTGACCCCGGTGGACCATGAATTCTCTGTGTGCAGGATTCCGGCCGATACTGATATGTCCCTGAACGTGAGGTCTCCCTCGTTCAGGTACAGCCGATTAGGTTCTTGGTTGCCCGTGAGGAAAATGTCAGGGAGTTCATCGTTATTTATGTCCCCAATTGCAACGCCGCCGCCATCGTAGAAATAGAGGTAGTCAAGAATGTTGAAGCCAGGTTCATTCTTAAGCGTATTGCTGAATGATACCCCCGTTTGCCGTGCACTCAGACGAGTAAACAATATCGGCGGCTCTGGTGCAGTGCATGAGCATAGCAGGACAACCAGACCGCAGCGAAGCGCCCGCCGGCATGTGCTATTCCCCTTGGGAAAACACATGCAGTTCATTATTATTCGCCCCAACGATCACGTAGCCCGGCAGCGTGATGATGGATCGAATCGGCTTATTAGTCCAAAAGCCGGTTCCATCCACCGTTGTCATTCCAATCGTCGCATCATAGCCTAGTGCGGTGCCGTAGCTGGCATCGTAGCGGCCAACCTCAGGCTTTGCTTCGTAGAGATTACCTCCCATTAGGACTTCTTGCGTACCATCAAGGTCCACATCCAGAACGGCCATGCCATACATGGGGGCTAGTTGTGCTTCGTCCGGTAGCGCCTCCAACGTGAACCGACCATCGCCATCATTCCATCCAATCATGCTGCGAAGCTCTGTCGCCTGATGATGTACCGCGGCCGCCAACTGCTCTGACGCAAAGATGTCATAGACGGTTTGGCCGGCATAGGAAGCATAGGTCGGGTACTTCAGCACGAGGGGCGGAATCTGCTCTACAAGGTCGTGCCGCAATGCAGCAGGGTAGAGTTTACCGTCCAGGTACCATGCGAATACTTGTTCTACGCTCCCGTTGCGGTCAAAATCGCTGACCCATACATGAACAGGTCTTTCTATTGAAGCCCTAAAGCGCGAGTTCAGGCCATGATTACCTGCTACAATGTCCTGATCACCATCGCCATCCATATCCGTTGTCATGATGGATTGCCACCACCCTGAGGTCGTCTCCAGCCCCGTGTCTCGTGTGTCTAGATGCAGTCGTCCGTTTTCATTTCTATACAGTAACAAGGGCTTCCATTCACTTGAGACGAGCAGGTCAACGTCGTCATCATTGTCTATATCTACCCACTGGGCTCCCGTAATCATGCCGGCTTCGCGAAGTTCGGGTGCCCAAGTATCGGTTGCTTCGCGGAACGAGCCGCTACCATTGTTCAGAAGCAGATGACCATCGGCAGGGAGCCCGTATGCAAAGGGCTTGAGGCGCGCTCCAACAAACAGATCAATGTCCTCGTCATTGTCAATATCAGCGACGGCGATGGCGCCGGTCGGTTCAAACCCAGTCCGGCCGGAGGCAAAAACCTGCTCTGATCGTCGTAGGCCTGTCCCTCGTTCATTCATGTAGAGGCGATCCAATAGGGCGGAGCTGCTGGCAGGGAGTTCGCTGCCTCCACTGGCAACGTACAAGTCATTAAACCCATCACCGTCCGCATCGAACCACACGCAGTCGGTGTCCTCCGAGATATGGTCTGAATTAAGGGCAGGAAGTGAGAGCTGGACAAACCGATCAGATCGCCTCAGGAAGATGGTGCCAGGCTGGTCCTTCGCGCCTCCCACGTAAAGGTCCGATACCTGATCACCATCAAAGTCCCCTGAGCAGATCGGGGGCCCCTCCGTGCTGCGCATGTGGAATAGAAGCGGTTGCTGGTCAAAGTCGCTGAAACGGTTTTCTGCATGCCGCCATCCTAACCCGATACTTGTGGGATCAACAGGTTGCAGCAAGGCCGGGGGTGTCGGGGTACTTACCGGGTCGCTGCGCTCCTGCGACTCGGAATAGTGTAAGCGCAGCGTAGAACGGGTTTCCGGGAGCATGACTCTCGTCTCGGTACCGTATGGCCATTGCACTACAAGGGAGTCCAGCCTGTTGCCCGTAACCTCTCCGAAGCCAAAATGCAGCACAGGCTCTACCGACGACTGGAATCCACGTGCGGGTTGGAGTTCGGAATACCATGCGCGCCCGTTGTGCCAAGCGGTCACCTGTGCGCCCACCGCAAACGTGTTGGGAGGGGGACCCGCCAGGACTACGCGTAGCCATGCCCGTTCAGGGTACACGTCTGTTGCTCTGTTTTCGTAGACAAACGAATCCATATTTAAGTTATTGGTCACCAGGTCCAGATCGCCATCAAGGTCCAAGTCACCGTAGGCGGAGCCGTTGGAGAATCCTGGTTGTGAGAGTCCGAATGCCTCGGCGGATTCGGTAAACTGCATCCCCCCGCGGCCCGCGAACATATAGTTGGAGATTGGCCGCGATGGAATCATATCTATGAGAGTTCTGAAGTCTACAGAATCTTCAGAGATCAACTCTGCCAAAGTCTCCTCGCTTCGTACATCAACGAGGTAGTCTGCGTCTGTCAGGTCCTGATAAACACCATTGGCTACAAACACATCGCGGTCTCCATCCAGGTTAAAATCAGCGATCAAGGCGCCCCAGCTCCAGTCGCTTGCCTCAATGCCTGCCATCCGGCCTACCTCGCTGAAATGTACGGGCGTCACCGAATGTGCTCCACGGTTGCGATGGAGAGTGTTTCGGGTGAATTGATGGAAGTAGTCGTCCTTCACGTAATTCCGGTAGCGATCCCAGCTATCAAAGGACGTCACGGTTTTTACACGCTGCTCGTCGCGCGGAAGCATGTCTGTAACAAATATTTCAGGAAAGCCATCACCATCAAGGTCTGCCATGTCGGCGCCCATAGCCGCGGCACTGACGCTGCGGATTCCTTGCTCCAACAATTCTGTGAAGGCGCCATTACGACCGTTGAGGTACAGGTAATCCCGTTCAAAGAAGTCATTGGAGATATACATGTCGGTCCAGCCGTCCCGGTTTACATCGCCAGCTGATACTCCGAGTCCAAAGCCTATCTCGCTGCTGTGGATTCCGGCTTCCTCGGTGACATCTTTGAATGAACCCCCGCCCGTGTTGCGGTACAGACGATCGCCGCCGTTTCGGTCTCGGATGTGCCGTGTATTCTCTGCAAGATCAAAGCTTTGGATGTTGCGGTAGCTGTTATTCACCAAGTACAGATCCAAATCGCCATCCAAGTCATAATCAAAAAAGGATCCGTGAATGGATAGGCCTTCGTCGTCAAGGCCGTACTCTTCTGCGCGCTCTGCGAACGTGCCGTCTCCTAGGTTTATGTACAGCTCGTTCCGCTTGTCGTCGCCTTCTACAATTCCGGAATTACAGACGTAGAGATCCAGCCATCCGTCTCCGTTGATATCGGCCATGGTAACGCCTGTTGACCAGGCCCGCTGGCCTGTCACGCCAGCCGCCTCCGTGATATCCTCGAACACGAAATCTCCCATGTTGAGGTACAGTCGGTTCGGGACTTGGTTGCCCACCATAAAGAGGTCGGGTCGGCCATCACCATTTATGTCCCCGATGGCTGTGCCGCCGCCATTGTAGTAATTGCGGTACCGGTAGACATTAAATTCGTAGGTGTAGTGCAGCGTGTTTCGAAACGAAACACCGGATGCTTCCACAGGCACGAGCGTGAACAGGCGTGTGGGACGTTCCTGCACGGAACAGGCACACAACGCGGCTAGCAGTAAACCAAGCGAAATCTTAAACCATATTGGTAGAGTGTCAGCCATCGGAAAGCTTCCGATTCTTGGCTGCAACCACGTCTGTGATAACAACGAATACCTCCATATCGGTGATAGTTGCCACTTTGATATGGCGATTCCCGTCAATCTTAACCATTGGCACTTCTGTTGTCATGCCGCGTGTGATGCTCCCGTAGGGAAAGAAGCCGGTTCCGTACCAGGATTCAAGGAGGTTTACCACATCTACCTTCATGCTGTCTGAAGACAGTCGTCTTGTCCAGGGAGCCCATCCGTCGTACGCAAACCTGATGCGCATGCGGTAAACGTGGTCCGCATGGAAGTCAGGATAGAAGTACATCTTGGCCGGGTACGGGAGCGCGTACGGGAGCGCGTACTGTATCGTTTGGTTCTGCGGTCCCTGCATCACTAATCCCTGCCTGTTGAGGGACCAGCTGTGGCTGTAGAACGTGTCCCTGGGCATCCCCAGCGCGTACCCGAGGAACAGGGAGTCGTGACGAACGCCCGATGTAAGCTCGCGATCCAACAGGTTTTCGTACGAGTTGTCCTGGTTACAGGCCCCCAGTGTGCACGAAACAGCAATGAATAATGCCAGGCTGCTTTGCAGTCTCATAGGTGTTCCTGCGTCACTGAGTATCTGAATTGCGGGATAGCATAAGCCGCTGGTTAAAAGCCACCTGTGTCCTGGCATGTTTGACCCCGTCAGGCCACATAACCACGAGGGAATCTAGCGTTTGACCGGCATGTGTAGCACCGAAGGCAAAGTGTATGGTATGGTCTGCTGTTGACTGGAATCCTCGCACGGGTTGGTGCTCCGCGTACCACAGTCGCCCATTGTACCATGCTGTAAGTTGGGCTCCGACTGCGAAGGTATTGGGAAACGGACCGCGCAAATCCACTTGGAGCCATTTCCGTTCCGGATAGTGGTCTGTGGCATTGTTGAGGAAGACATCAAGCTCGCTGTTCACGTTGTTTATCACTAGGTCAAGGTCTCCATCGCTATCCAGGTCTCCGTATGCAGCGCCATTGGAAAAGCTCGGGGCAGAGAGGCCCCACGCTGCTCCGACCTCATCGAACCGCCAGCTATTGCTCCCTGCGAACATAAGGTTTGGCAGGGGATTGGTGGGAAGGTGCGAGAGGAGGTTGAGGATGGGCGTAGTCTTTGATCGTAGCATGGTAGCCAAGGTGTCGCCATTTGCAACCATGCTCAAGAAGTCCTGGTCAAGCAGGTCCTTGTAGATTCCGCTCGGGACAAAGAGGTCTTTATGACTGTCCAGGTCAAAGTCTGCGAACAGGCCTCCCCAGCTCCATTCGGTAGCGTCCACTCCGGCAAGACGCCCTATTTCGCTGAAATGGATCTGATTCGACGCTACTTCAGGCCCGCGGTTCAGTTGCAAGGTGTTGCGGGTATGCTGGAAATGATAGCCGTCGTTTGTTGTTGCCGCATATTCTCTCCATGGAGGAAAGACAATCTTGGACTGGAGCCGTTCCGGCGCGCGGGGTAACATGTCAGAGATGAATATCTCGGGGTAGCCATCATTATTTATGTCGGCGATATCTCCACCCATAGAACTCAGACTGATATCTCCCATAACGTCCGGCAGCACCTCGTGAAATGCTCCGGTTCCGAGGTTGAGGTAGAGGTAATCGCGCTCAAAGAAGTCGTTTGAGACATAGATATCCTGCCATCCATCGCGATTCACATCACTGACGGAGACCCCCAGGCCGAATCCTATTGCACTACTGAACAGGCCGGCTTCTTCGGTCACATCCGTAAATACGGTGCCAGCCAACTCTCCAGCGACGGGAATCAGCTCACTGCGAAACAGCTTGTTACCACCGGGGTCGCGCTGGCTGCGGAGTCCGGGCCTTCGTTGCAAGTCATCCAGCGAGCGAGCAGGGTTGCTCAGCAGATAGATATCCAGGTCACCGTCCCGGTCGTAATCTAGGAACGAGGCATGTATGGACAGACCTTCAATGTTAAGGCCGTAATCGGTGGCCTTATCGGTGAACGTGCCATCGCGGTTGTTCAAGAGCAGTTCATTGGCGCGGCGTCGTCCACCCGGGGGGCCGGACTTGCACAGATAGATGTCCAGCCAGCCATCGCCATCCACATCGGCCATACTGACACCGGTTGTCCAAATTCCATCGGATGCGAGGCCTGCAGTCGCCGTGGCATCGTAGAACGTGGCATCGCCGTGGTTCAGGAAAAGTTTGTTGGAAACCTGATTGCCCGTTAAGAAAATGTCCTTGTGGCCGTCATTGTTTATATCTCCTATGGCTACGCCACCCCCATTGTAAAAATTGCGAAAGACATATGTATTGAGTTTCTCGGTCGGTGTCAGCGAGTTGGCGAAGGAGATACCGGAGTTGGCGGTGCGTGAGAATAGCGTTGTGCTGTCGGCTGGAGTGCATGACCAACTGACGACTGCTATCAATGTGAGGGCTAACGGTATTGTCCCACCGAACAGGGTGGTGCACAAGGCGTTGTGGGCGGTCATTCTAGCGAGACGCCAGTTGTTACAGAAGCAGGTCTGAACGTTGGGTGAATGTTCCTCACATGTAGATTGTTCACTTTTTCCCGGGGCGCAATCAGTATTCCAATCACAACTTCAATTAGGTATGACAGGCATTGAATGAGAGGCCGATGCCGCCGGCCTTGAACAACGATTGCCATGGGTCGGTAGCGATTCTTGCTGTCCTGTGAGACCGTGCTCATAGTGGAGCTACAGCTGTTTATTCCTGTGAAAGTGCGCAGTCTCAAGGGATGTATGGGGGCTGGAATGATGACATGGATGTATACCTGCAATATTCATGATGTACCCTGTTCGGGTCTAAAAGTGCTGTTTCGGTACCTGCAGGACCGATTGTGCGTTGTTCATGCGTAGGGACGACCATGAGAGGGGCTGAAAACACCAGTTTAGGCCCTTTTCCCGACACGACAGCGGTCACATTACCGAGATTTTGGGAAGACGTCTGTCGGGTAGACACACCTCTGCCTACCTTCTCTTTCCGCTTTCCGCGTTGGGCGCCTGCGGTGTCGAAGCGCAGGCGCAAATATGACTTGGCTAGCTCTTCAAGGGAAGCGTGATCCATGTGAGTTGACAATAACGTCGCCAAAATTGCTCCCATGCAGCATCTGCGCTGGCGGCAATGTGGATAACGATGTTGCGCGCGTGTTGTACGAAGCGGGCCCCCACCTTGAGTACACGCTCGCGATAGGTGCTCAGACTTATCTGGGATTCGTCAGGCTCCCGCATAAGGCAGCGCCCCACATGCATGAGCTGATAAGTTAGAAGGTATACCTGTAGCAGGACCTCGTTCTCGGCTCGGATCTCGGCATCCTGTTCCGACTCATCCTGTTCCGACTCATCCTGTTCCGACCCATCCTGTTCCGACTCATCCTGTTCCGACCCATCCTGTTCCGACCCATCCTGTTCCGACTCATCCTGTTCCGACTCATCCTGTTCCGACTCATCCTGTTCCGACCCATCCTGTTCCGACTCATCCTGCTCCGACTCATCAGGCACCCGCACTACAGGCCGGCCCTTATAGTGTGTCTTCGGACGGAGAACCGACGACAGCGCCATGGAGCAAGCCGCATTCAGCTCCCCGAAGTGCTTTTCCGCCTTTCCTCTCTTCCGGTACAGATTCACAAGCTGCTCTGCCGGATAGGCTTCTACATCCAGATCGGTGATCAGATAGAAATGCCGCGGAAAAAGCTCTCCCGGCACCGGAACAACCACGAGCACCACACGACGCTCTACGGACCAGCACTTTGCACGGTAGCGCAGTTCGTGGTAGCATTCGTCCGACGGCTGATCACCCTCCAAATGAGGCGCCGCAAGCCCGTCAATCACATCGTTTCCTTTCAGACGCATCACGTAGCCGATACGGTCGTTCTCCAGCTTATCACATAATTCGCCACTGTTGAAGCCTGCGTCCAATCGGACAATGACCTTGTCGGCCACATGTTCACGCAATGCCAGCCCAATGCGTCGAATGAAACCGTAGCAGTCCTTCACCACATTCTGCGTGCCCCCTCGCAATTCCGCCCCCAACATGTCGCCCGACTCACCGCATATGGCGATAAGGGGCAGAAAGATGGTGCGCTTGTAATATCCGTTCCACTTGCTGCCCTGCTGCTTGCCATGCGTATCTACCGGTACACCGTCCACATCAAAGACCACCTCGGGGCGGCGCTTCCCGCCACCACGCTGCAGCAGGTGCTCCATGGCGAATGTCTCTACAAAAAGGCGCAACTTCTTGAAATTCTTTTTCCCGGCCAACATGTGCACGAAGCGAGACATGGTTGGCTGGGATGCCAGGGACCTATCGTCCTGTAATGCCCTCATACCCCTTTTGGAAGAAGTGGCCACGCGCATGGCAGGGTCCCTTCGAAGCTTGTCCGCATCTGACTGACGGCCCCACCCCTGCACATGTTGCAGCAGTAACTGCCGCACTAACTCCTCAAGGCTATGCGTAATCCGAGCTTGGGACCGATTGTCCTTAAGCACGGAAGCGAGTCGGCATGCCAAGGTGCTGATCACCATGAGCAGGCGCATAGGAATGACGCCGGCATCCGATGTTAGATTATCGGTCTTGGAGCGTACAACTTTAACGGATTTATTGAACTGGCAAGCGAACAGAAGGTTGGATTTGGGATCTTGCATCGGGTGTGTTACAGGGTGAATGGGTATTGGGGTTTCTGAACGTTTGAGCGTCGCACAGGATCCCATTCAAACCGTGTATAATCAACATATTACACCATAATATTAAACGACGATTCCCCGCCACTTAACTCCCTCATGAATAAGGGAGGGTATAGGGTGTCCGGGGCGAGTTTACGGACTTTTTGTCTTTGAAGGGTTGAACAAATCGGCCGTCTGGTTTCGCATGATTGTAAGCGTGCGGTGAAGTACAGGGTAGCGGGCTTTTTGGCGGGTACAGTGTGGTTGGAAGGAGGAGAGCATGTGGGCTTGCCCGATCTGGACGATTCGGCGTCGGGCAGCTAGGCCCTTACCCTAGTGGGCTTGCCGTGCCTGTTTCCAATGATGGGGCAATAGCGCTGCTATGTCCTCGGCAGGATGTGTCGGGATGCGCTGGAATACTTCCATGAGCCATTCCATTGGGTTGACGTCGTGGAATTTGCAGGTTCCAAGGAGCGAATAGACCACGGCACCCCGCTGGGATGCATCATGGGATCCTGCGAACATGTAGTTCTTCCTACCAATAGCCAGTGGACGTATCGCATTCTCAACCAGATTATTGTCCAACTCCACACGGCCCTCATCCAGATATCGGGTCAGCCTTTGCCAACGGCCAAGCGTGTACTGGGTCGCCTTGGCCCACGGGCTCTTGGGTAAACCATTGTTCACCTCCAGCCACGGTTTCAGCTCCTCCAGTACAGGTCCGGCCCGTTCCTGTCGCAGTTGCTGACGAACATCCGCACTCGCACCCGTTTTGCGTAGCCAACGCTCTATGAGGTAGAGCTTGCGTATCTCCTTCAACACATGCGCGGCCTTATCCGGCTCGTACGTCTTGCAGTCGAAGAACTTGCGCCGGGCATGCGCCATGCATGCGTAGAGCGTTACGGATGGGTCTGCATCAAAGATGTCGTAAGCTACATACCCGTGCAAAAACTCCACCGGACCCGCCCGAGCACGGGTCTTCCGGTATTCCATCACCAACAGCCTCTGCTCTGGACTATGGTACACCCAATAAAAGCCTTTATGCAGCGATCCCTTCTTATCCTAACTTCGCCATTTCGTAGTGCTACTAACCTACGGAATTCTCCCGTGGCCATATTTGGACCGTTTTTTTCAGGAGCAATGGATGGTGAGATTTACCGGATCGGTTGAAGTTGGTTTAGGGTGGTTTGAATCCCTGATTACCTGGTGTTTTGCCGCCTGTTTCGCTGCGATCTACCTCGGATCGTTTCCATCGGACGTAGCTCTGGTGGCTCCATCTGGAGTACGCTATCTCAACCGTTGTGAAGGGACCATACGTCATGAGTCTGGAGGCTTCTGGCTCACCGGTGCACTCGCTTCCTCCACATGCTCGGTCACGGTGCGGGTCGCATCCGGATCATACACGTATCCCAGTACCGCGAAGAACTGTACCATACTCGGAGGCAGATCCTGATCCACCTCCGTGATCAGGTACCGATATTGGTTCTTAACCATCTTGGTCGTAATCCGACGAATCCTGTTCAACCTGTCTCGGATCGTCGCCCAACTATCATGAATCCCGTGTTCCTTGAGTCTGGTGCGAACCAGATGGGCAGCATGATAAGCCAGTACCGTGATGAACAGATGTCCTTCAATGCGGTCATCTCTGCTGTGGTAGATGGGCCGTAGACCGAGGTCCGATTTCATGACTCTGAATGTGCGCTCAATCTCTGTAAGTCGCCAGTAGGTTCGTGCAACCGTTTCCACCGACCATCCGGTATGACTGGTCCGAAGCACATACCCTCCGCTGGCCTGGGTGCGACGCGCATGCGACGCACGCCGGGTCACCGTAACGGATTCTGCATGCTTGGTGCCCTCCTTTTTGCTGACCTCTACCTCATACAGGTGTGAGACCTTCTTGTACTTTTCCTTCAGACGACCAACCTTTATCGTGACCTTTTCATAGTTCTTCAAGTACCCGGGTTTCGAGAGTCCCTCATGTAGTGTAGTGAGCGCCTTCACAAACTTCTTGCATTGGGTTTCAAGGATCTGATCCTCCTTCGCCTGCTTGGCCTCACTGTGCACAAACACGCGTAGTTCCGCATTATCTTCAACGTCTTTTTCGTCTTCGCCATCTTCGCCATCTTCGCCATCTTCGCCATCTTTTTCCTTTTTGGTGACCTTCCAGGCTTTGATCTTGACTCCCCCGGCGGTCGTAAACTGTTGATCCGGCTTGTTTTCGGGGACTGGAGGGGCTTTGGAACGCTCCACGGTGATCCAGTTCAGTCCCTGTTCTTTCAGGTACTGCAGATTCTTCTCCGTCGCAATGCCGGAGTCCATAATCACTGTGGGCGTAGCGCCGTTTAGTTTCTCAATCGCCTCTTTGAGCGTTGCCGGTTCCCCTGCATTGCCCGGCAGGATCTGCACATTGCGGGGGAACCCCGAACCATCCAGGGTGAGCGCCAGCGTAACCAACGGACAATCACTGCGCTTTTCCTTGCTGCGCCCATGCGACAACAACTTCCCTTTCTTCTTGCCGTGGTAATAGGTATTGGTTAAATCATAAAAGACGATCGTTTCTTCAAACTGCAATACCGCTTTGGTAATGCCAAAGAGTTTCTCCAGGATCTCATCCATATGCTTATGGATCAGATCGGTGCAACGATAGAGGGTGTTGAGACTCGGGGGTTCCAAATCCAGAAGCTGCAGAACACTGGAGGTTTTACACAGCCATTTATGCGTTTCTCGTTCACTGCCCGGGTGGAGCATACGTCCGACGATCAGCGCACAGCAGAGCTTGACGTGTTTCTCGCAGAAGTTGAGCGAACGTAGCAGTACAGCCAGTCCGAGCTGTTCCAATGTCTGAAGGATCAGTCGTTCTCCGCCGACGGTCCGGGAATCGGGATGGGTTGTTTTCTCTGGATCAATGAGGTGTTGCTGATGGGATGTGCGATGGATGTCGTAGCCCTTGCTTTCGAGATGTGCAACGATGTCGTCGACCGCATTGAGAAAGGCTTCATCATTCTGGAAAGGGAGGCTGGCTTTCCCTTTGAGTCGGGCAGTAACGCAATGGGTCAGTTCCCCCCACAGACTGCGGGGGATGTTGAAGTTCGGGCCGAGATTAAGGAGGGTGCGGTGTTTGGAGGTACCGTCTTTGCGATAGGATTCGATGAGGGCAAAGCTGTTGCATTTCTTACCGTCTTTACGTTTGTAGGGTCGGTTTCGGATAAACATGATCGGAGTGTGGAATTGGTACGAGGTAAGGTACCGGGGTGGTTGGGGGGAGGTTCCCGTCCACACCGCGATAGCACTACATTACCTTTTCCGAAAAAGTCGGCTAAAAAAGGTCGAAAAACGCCGAATTTAGCCGAAATAGCCCTATTAGGAGGGAAAACCGAGAGAATTGGAGGCGGAACTCAGCGTTTTCCCCTGACCGGATGGCGAAGTTAGGTTATCTCCATCCTGCACCTCCATCCTCGTCTCATCCGCCTGCAGATACCCGGTGGATAGCAACTCCTGCTTCAGAGCATCATACAACGGGGTCAGGTGCGACGCAGACTGCGATATCCAGCCTCCCAGCGTGGACTTCGCAATCTCCACACCTTCCCGACGAAACCGCTGCTGCTGACGGTACAAAGGCAGGTGGTCCGCATATTTGCCCACCACCACATCTGCCAACAACCCCGGACCCGCCATGCCCTTGTTCACCATCCGTGGTGGCAACTCACCTAATGATCACCCCCTTATCCTCATCCCCAGGGTCCACATACTTCGGACGCACATACTCAATAACCTTCATATGGGCGGGTACACGCTCCAGAACCAGCGTCTTCTCCGCCCCGATGCACGTCATACCACTGGTATCCCCGTCAGGCTCAATAGTAATCGTTTCGCGGGGCAGTTTCTTCAGCAGGTCGTCCAGCGCTTTACGCTTGGGCTTGCCCTTCTTCTTCTGTCCATTCGTCTCCGGCTCCGGTAGAGGGACCTCCTGCTCCGGCTCATCGAACAACGTGCCCTGCTGTTGGTCATTCAGCACACACTTTTCACTCTTAGGACTGTATAGCGCGCGTAGCGCTAGCATCAGCCGGTTATTCATATTCCCCAACTCTGCCTCAAGCCGGCTGCATCGATCATGCAGCTGGCTATTCTTTCTCTCCAATTCTGCATTATCCCGGCTGTACTGACTATGCAGCCGATCAAAGGTACTGGCCAATTCGGGGTACTATGCAAGCAACACAACCTGCGCGGGGGAGAGGATAGAATGTGCTTCGGGCTGCATGGTGAGCTAGCAACACCAGCATATTGCTTGTTCCCGAATCACACATTATATTTGGCCCGATTATCGGCTTTTTACCGCATATCGGGGCCGATATTTCACCGTCTTCAACGACACCCCCTCCAGCATCATCACCATCTGTGCCCATGTCGGCACATCCTCCTCTGGCAACGCAAACGTACCCGTCTCCAAGCGCTTGTAGAAGATCGCAAAGCCGTTCCGATCCCATGTGAGCGCCTTCAAATGGTTTCGCCTCCTGTTGATGAATACAAAGATGTCTCCCGACATCGGATTCCGCTTCATGCCGCTTATTACCAAAGCACATAAGCCGTCAAAGCTCGTGCGCATGTCCACTGGCGGTCGGTAAAAGAAGTACCGGTGCGAAGGTGCCAGTCCGATAATGGCTGCGTCAGCCTGGCCAGGTACGAAGCAGAGACAGGTGCAATGAACCGCACCTGTATCCCACCCGGATATGCGATCTCTACCTGTGCCGCTACCCCTGCCTACCCCTGCCTACCCAATAATATTGCCTCTTGACTATTGCGTATTTGTCTGTTAGTTTACCGGCATGTGGGTGCAGCATCAGATACTTACCACGCTTCGCGGCGCAGAACCGACCTTGCAGCGTATTCTGGAGGTACACGGTGACAAGAGTCGCACCGCAGTCAGTCGCATTGTTTGCGAGCAATACCGCTTTACGGATGCTCGCGGGCGGCCGCAGTGGGCCGGATGCTTGAAAGCGCTACGTACGCTGGAGGCAGAGAACAAGATTGTACTGCCTGTTTCGCAGCGGACTGGTCGGATTGCCGGGCCGCGTTTGTTGGAAGCTCCGGTGGAGGCGCCGGTGGATGTACCGGATACGGTGGGTGAGGTTGAAGATCTTGAGGTCGTGCTGGTCTCCGACCGCGATGCTACCACAATCTGGAATACGCTGATGACCAAGGAGCATCCCCGCGGTTTGAAGACCCTTGTGGGGGCCCAGGTGCGATACGTGTTTCAGAGTGCGCACGGGATACTGGGCGCCATCGGGTTTTCGGCAGCGGCGTTGTATCTGAAACCTCGGGATACATGGATGGCGTGGAGTGATGAGCAGCGGGATCGGGAGTTGTATCGTGTGGTGGGGCTGAGTCGCTTCCTGATTCGTCCCACGGTGCAATGCAAGAATCTGGCCAGTCATCTGTTGGGACGGGTACTGCGGCGATTGCCGGACGACTTCCGTGCGCGATATGGCTATACGCCCTTTCTGGTGGAAACATTTGTGGGCCCGGATCAGGAGGGTACGTGTTTCAAGGCGGCAGGCTTCCTTCGTTTGGGGATGACCATGGGCAGGGGGCGGCATGCCCTCACGCATGAATGCAAGCAAACGCAGAAGAAGATATTCGTTAGGGAGGTTGATGGAGACTGGCGCAAGAAGCTGGGTGTACCGGAGGTGGAGCTGCATCCGCGGTTGGAAGTGGGTGAGGGGCTTGATGGTGACGGGTGGGCGGAGCAGGAGTTTGGTGGTGCGCCATTGGGGGATAAGAGGCGCAGTGCTCGTTTGGTAAAGAGTGCAGCAATGTTGGGAGCGTATATGGGTCGTCCACCGAGTGCAGCACCGAAGCGTGATCCGGCGGCGGTATCGGGGTATTATCGTTTTCTTGAGAAGGCGGATCGGTATGGGAACAATCCTGAGAGGATATTGGCGCCTCATCGACAGCGTACGATTGAGCGGATGCGTACGCAGGACACGGTGTTATGCGTGCAGGATGGTACGGACATCAGCTTCAGTACGCGCCCGGAATGCGAGGGGTTAGAGGTTATAGGACGTAATCAGACGACAGCGGAGTCCAAGGGGGTGCATTTGCATGCGACCATTGCATTGGGAGGTGACGGAGTGCCCCTGGGAGTGCTACGATGTGCGTATGAGAAGCCTAAGGGGGAGCATGCTGCCGGGACGCAGCAATGGATAGAGGGTCTTCATGATATTGAGGAGGCGGCGGAGACGCTGCCGCGCAAGACGCAGGTGATCTGTGTTATGGATCGGGAGGCGGACATCTTTGCGCTTTTTGCGGAGCGGGATGGGCTGCGGCGTACGGATGTAATAGTACGAGCCAAACACGACCGGAATCTGGGCAAGGAGAAGGCACGGTTATTCAAGGCGATGCGGAAGGGTCCGTCGGCAGGCATGATGCACCTGTCGGTGACACGCGTGAGCCGTCGTGCGAAGTCGGGGCGTGTGACGAATGAGGGTCGGCCGGCCCGTAATGCGCTTATGGAGGTGCGCTATAGGAAGGTAATCCTCCCCCCTACCAAGAAGAAAAAGAAGCAGGAGGTGGTGCAGGATACCGAAGCCCCTGATTCGTCCGAAACACCTGTACCTCCTACCGATAAGGACCCGCAGCGGGAGCCGGTGCAACTATGGGGGGTACATATTCGTGAGTCGGTTCCTCCCAAGAATGCGAAGCGGATTGAGTGGTACCTCTTGACCTCGTGCCCGGTGACATCGCTGGAGGAAGCGGAAGCGATCATTGAGTACTACGGGCTGCGCTGGCGTGTAGAGGACACGTTTCGCGTGCTCAAGAGTGGTTGTAAGGTGGAGAAGTTGCGCATGCAAAAGGCATCGTTATTGCACAACGCTATCACCATCCACATGGTGACAGCGTGGCGCGTACTACTGATGACGCTTCTGGGTCGTACCTCCCCGGAGATGGAGGCCGGGGTGATGTTCACCGATGTGGAGCTGTCTGTGCTCCGTACATACTCGAAGCGTTATGGTCTTTCGGATCCCACCAACTTGTTAGCGGCGGTGCTGTTGGTGGCTATAATGGGCGGTTATGCGCCGCGGAAGAATCGTCAACCAGGTCACACTGTGCTGTGGCGCGGATACAGCAGTCTGCAAATCCGGGCAAGTCATCATGAGGATTTGGCCGCAACAGGTCAACTGGTGGTGCGTCCTCCTCCATAGGATAGGTCTGTGCTTACCTCCTGATTTTCTCTGCCTAAGGCTCGTGCTATCAGCATGAGGGGCCATGTCATTGATTTTGCGGCGATCAGCGAATCGCGGTAACCGCATTGTTATGTCCGCCCGAGGAACGCGGCACATTGACACCGCTCTATGTGCCGATCCGCACAAGGAATTGCGCTCAGCCACCGATCTGTACCTTACCCTGTTACCCGGATCTGGTGCTGTTGCCCCACGAAACCACATAACAACGTGCTAACCGACCCAGTTGACACCCCCTCTTGTCAAGCTAGCTAATGTGGGCGGTAGGCAGGCCTACCCAATAATATTGCCTCTTGACTATTGCGTATTTGTCTGTTAGTTTACCGGCATGTGGGTGCAGCATCAGATACTTACCACGCTTCGCGGCGCAGAACCGACCTTGCAGCGTATTCTGGAGGTACACGGTGACAAGAGTCGCACCGCAGTCAGTCGCATTGTTTGCGAGCAATACCGCTTTACGGATGCTCGCGGGCGGCCGCAGTGGGCCGGATGCTTGAAAGCGCTACGTACGCTGGAGGCAGAGAACAAGATTGTACTGCCTGTTTCGCAGCGGACTGGTCGGATTGCCGGGCCGCGTTTGTTGGAAGCTCCGGTGGAGGCGCCGGTGGATGTACCGGATACGGTGGGTGAGGTTGAAGATCTTGAGGTCGTGCTGGTCTCCGACCGCGATGCTACCACAATCTGGAATACGCTGATGACCAAGGAGCATCCCCGCGGTTTGAAGACCCTTGTGGGGGCCCAGGTGCGATACGTGTTTCAGAGTGCGCACGGGATACTGGGCGCCATCGGGTTTTCGGCAGCGGCGTTGTATCTGAAACCTCGGGATACATGGATGGCGTGGAGTGATGAGCAGCGGGATCGGGAGTTGTATCGTGTGGTGGGGCTGAGTCGCTTCCTGATTCGTCCCACGGTGCAATGCAAGAATCTGGCCAGTCATCTGTTGGGACGGGTACTGCGGCGATTGCCGGACGACTTCCGTGCGCGATATGGCTATACGCCCTTTCTGGTGGAAACATTTGTGGGCCCGGATCAGGAGGGTACGTGTTTCAAGGCGGCAGGCTTCCTTCGTTTGGGGATGACCATGGGCAGGGGGCGGCATGCCCTCACGCATGAATGCAAGCAAACGCAGAAGAAGATATTCGTTAGGGAGGTTGATGGGGACTGGCGCAAGAAGCTGGGTGTACCGGAGGTGGAGCTGCATCCGCGGTTGGAAGTGGGTGAGGGGCTTGATGGTGACGGGTGGGCGGAGCAGGAGTTTGGTGGTGCGCCATTGGGGGATAAGAGGCGCAGTGCTCGTTTGGTAAAGAGTGCAGCAATGTTGGGAGCGTATATGGGTCGTCCACCGAGTGCAGCACCGAAGCGTGATCCGGCGGCGGTATCGGGGTATTATCGTTTTCTTGAGAAGGCGGATCGGTATGGGAACAATCCTGAGAGGATATTGGCGCCTCATCGACAGCGTACGATTGAGCGGATGCGTACGCAGGACACGGTGTTATGCGTGCAGGATGGTACGGACATCAGCTTCAGTACGCGCCCGGAATGCGAGGGGTTAGAGGTTATAGGACGTAATCAGACGACAGCGGAGTCCAAGGGGGTGCATTTGCATGCGACCATTGCATTGGGAGGTGACGGAGTGCCCCTGGGAGTGCTACGATGTGCGTATGAGAAGCCTAAGGGGGAGCATGCTGCCGGGACGCAGCAATGGATAGAGGGTCTTCATGATATTGAGGAGGCGGCGGAGACGCTGCCGCGCAAGACGCAGGTGATCTGTGTTATGGATCGGGAGGCGGACATCTTTGCGCTTTTTGCGGAGCGGGATGGGCTGCGGCGTACGGATGTAATAGTACGAGCCAAACACGACCGGAATATGGGCAAGGAGAAGGCACGGTTATTCAAGGCGATGCGGAAGGGTCGGTCGGCAGGCATGATGCACCTGTCGGTGACACGCGTGAGCCGTCGTGCGAAGTCGGGGCGTGTGACGAATGAGGGTCGGCCGGCCCGTAATGCGCTTATGGAGGTGCGCTATAGGAAGGTAATCCTCCCCCCTACCAAGAAGAAAAAGAAGCAGGAGGTGGTGCAGGATACCGAAGCCCCTGATTCGTCCGAAACACCTGTACCTCCTACCGATAAGGACCCGCAGCGGGAGCCGGTGCAACTATGGGGGGTACATATTCGTGAGTCGGTTCCTCCCAAGAATGCGAAGCGGATTGAGTGGTACCTCTTGACCTCGTGCCCGGTGACATCGCTGGAGGAAGCGGAAGCGATCATTAACTACTACGGGCTGCGCTGGCGTGTAGAGGACACGTTTCGCGTGCTCAAGAGTGGTTGTAAGGTGGAGAAGTTGCGCATGCAAAAGGCATCGTTATTGCACAACGCTATCACCATCCACATGGTGACAGCGTGGCGCGTACTACTGATGACGCTTCTGGGTCGTACCTCCCCGGAGATGGAGGCCGGGGTGATGTTCACCGATGTGGAGCTGTCTGTGCTCCGTACATACTCGAAGCGTTATGGTCTTTCGGATCCCACCAACTTGTTAGCGGCGGTGCTGTTGGTGGCTATAATGGGCGGTTATGCGCCGCGGAAGAATCGTCAACCAGGTCACACTGTGCTGTGGCGCGGATACAGCAGTCTGCAAATCCGGGCAAGTCATCATGAGGATTTGGCCGCAACAGGTCAACTGGTGGTGCGTCCTCCTCCATAGGATAGGTCTGTGCTTACCTCCTGATTTTCTCTGCCTAAGGCTCGTGCTATCAGCATGAGGGGCCATGTCATTGATTTTGCGGCGATCAGCGAATCGCGGTAACCGCATTGTTATGTCCGCCCGAGGAACGCGGCACATTGACACCGCTCTATGTGCCGATCCGCACAAGGAATTGCGCTCAGCCACCGATCTGTACCTTACCCTGTTACCCGGATCTGGTGCTGTTGCCCCACGAAACCACATAACAACGTGCTAACCGACCCAGTTGACACCCCCTCTTGTCAAGCTAGCTAATGT
The DNA here is from genome assembly GCA_963663495.1 of Rhodothermales bacterium. Lineage (GTDB taxonomy): Bacteria > Bacteroidota > Rhodothermia > Rhodothermales > Bin80. The sequence continues at coordinate 4,055,368 of OY760427.1, read as the reverse complement.
GGGCGGTAGGCAGCGCTACCCTTGGTGCTGCACTGCCTATCTCCACGAAGCCTCGGCTGCAGTCTCCTGGCGATACTTCCGCCTCCAATAATTCAACTGCCCATACGAGATGCCGTGCTTTGCACAAAACGCCGCTGCGGACTGGGTCCTTTCGTTATACTGCTCTACCGGCGGAAACATCTCTTCCGCCGTACGTTTGGGCTGTACCACGCGATCTGGGGTCTGGGTTCTCACGTCTAGGGGTAAGCTCCCCAGAACCCATCACCCAATCAAGATGTAGTTCACCGCACGCTTACACTTTTTGTGCTTCGGTGGTGCAGACAGGATGGCTTTCGCCAGTTTTTCATAATCGGTTCCCGCTTTTCACGAAAAGACTGCAATTATGTATCCGTCCGGTGAAGTACATTATAACCGAGGGTATTTACTCTCTCAATTAGAGTAAGTTAGAGCGCGGTTCGAAGGTTTATAGGCTAGCGTCGGTTGGGTGTGCAGGTGTCAAGTACCTGACAGCGTATTCGCAGACCCGTACACGGATCTATCGGATGACCCGGGCGCGCCTGTTTAGGGGCTCCTATGCCGCTTTCTTGACGGTAGCTTGCTGCAAGTCCCGACTAGCTTTCCAATGATGGGGCAAGAGTTCAGCCATGTGGTCGGCAGGATGTGTCGGAAGACGGCGTAGTACGTCGGTAAGCCATTCAATCGGGTTTGTCGATTGCAACTTGCATGTGGCAAAAAGAGCGTACAGTACTGCGGACCGCTGCGCTGCCGCACGCGATCCCGCAAACAGATGGTTTTTTCGACCAAGCGCAATCGCTCGCATCTGGTTCTCAACCAGATTGTTATCGATCTCAACCTTGCCGTCTTCCAGGTAACAAGCCAGCTTCTCCCACCTGTTGAGCATGTACCCCACGGCTTCATCCCATCCCGCACCCGGCCGGTGCTCACGACTCTCCTCAAGCCATAGCTTCAACTTCTCCAGTACCGGTCGTGCCTCCGGGGCTTTCATGGATGGCTATTGCCAAAGCCCACTACCCCATGGCCTAGGTTTTCCATTATCCCCATAGGGAAACATTATTTTGCGACGAGGGGGATGTGGTATTTGGTCAATGTAATCAAGATTCCCGATAACATCTTTAACCTTTTTCTTGTGTTTTTTAAACTCTCTCAGACGTGGGCTATCATCCCGAGTTGGGGTTCGTCTTGCTGTCATATAACTGTCCCCAAGCCTAGTTTTGAATGAACGTATTGTGCAATCCCTCTTTTGCTGTAGTAATCTACAGCAAGTCCGTGATAATTGCGAATTGTGCGGCTTAATGCCTCATTCGCACCAAAATCATCAATTTTAAGCTTTAGATCATCTCCGGTAAGTTCACGCATCGAAATACCTCTTCCATGTGAATGCCATTTCGACGGATCCCCTAGTGTCTCGGCGATATCTCTGGCACGCTTTTTCCGCATTTCATCTGTAACTACAGCCCCTCTTCCTTCTGTTTTTACCCAATCGCTGAATTTATATTTCGGGAGCCACTCCGTAATAAGAGAAATGCCGTGTTGCTTTGCTTGCTCAATAGCAAAAAGGTACTCGGGCTCAAATTGCCTTACCAAATATGTCAACTCAGCACGACAATTTTCCTCTGAATCTGATTCATTGATCCTTTTGCAAATTTCGTCAAATTTAGCCAGTACCCCTAAGCCTGGGAGTAACTGTGATGTTTCCCTTGACGTAACCTGCGGATCAATGGGCCCAAGTACAGAATAATAGTCCATAAAAATATTATTACCCGATAGAGCTAGAACAGTACCGGCAGAATAAGCAAAATTGGGAATCACGAAGGAAACTCGATCATAATGTGTTCTCATTACGGCTACAAGTCGTTCAACCGTTTCCATTAGACCTCCGTTTGTTTGAAGCATAACAATTAAATGACTTTGCTCAGATTGACCAGATGCCGGCTTCATCTCTTCCAATGCAACCCGAAATTCATCATCCAGCGGTGGAGCCATATCAGAATTAATGAAGACGCAGTCTCCCTCCATTTCCTTACTCAGGTCCTCATTAAGCTTGAGCAAGACTGAACTCGCGAGACCGTCCGTATTTATCGCTTCCATCTGATCACATTTGTATTTTGCATATCTCAATCATAATCATTTTATACAGATTTACACAAAAGTGACGATAAAGTCAAAATTGTGGTCGCTGAACTGCGCCCCTCGCTGGAAAGGCGAGACAGCTTCCGAAACTCGCTGCGCACATGACCACTATAGACCGCATCGCAATCTGGGTTCAGACAATAACGAAACGAGGCATGGTTCTGTAACTGCTTAATGACAACGGAAAAGGTCACGAACTAGGGAAGCAGCAGTTCTTTACCCCCTGCGTCCAATACGCTCCTGCCCCGGGAGGATGGAGGGAGGTGTGCCTGCAGTCGCAACGGAAAAAGGCTCTCCGAATTGGGTCAGCTATGAATGCGTTATGATGCTATGCACCTGCGGTCACACTGGCGCGTCGAGCACGGCTTGTCGGATACGATAAGCGTTTGACGCACCTCTCCATTTAGATTCCCGGAGCACTCCGATTAGTCCTAAGCAGTCTAGATGCTAGTATTCGGTACCTCTCCGCGCTGTAATTGATCGTAAGCGTCCAACACATAGCGCTTGGTCCGATACTCACCGAATTCTTGCTCCTCGTTCTTCTTGAGCGAAGGAAAGGAGGCACTTGGAGCTGGTGCATCTAGAATCCATTCAAGCTCCGCCCGCTCCAGCCGATACATATGAGCGAAGATCGCATCCAATTCGCACCGGTGCCGGTGGCGGCGCTCTTTATTCCACCTAAACGGCAGTCCATTATATCCCAGGTCGCGGGCAAACCCGACTAACCCCTCGTCTGTAAAAAACAATCCTAATGCCCGCGGAACGATAAGTTCGACATATGGGCTGCCACATGCGGAATACTCTAGGTACGCATTCGGGGATAAGACGGGAATTTGTTTAAGAAGGAAATAACTCATATGTGCTCCGCCAACGAAAAGGCGAGTTGCCCAATCTAAAGGGAGGCTGTTCATGTTTGCCGCTACTAGGACCGACACTATGGAGCGACCATGCACATAATCCATTACTGGAGCGGTGTGACCTATGCCGCACCGAGGAAGCCCGCTGGTAATTAGAGTGCGTTCATTTGTGGCTTGCGTAATGTCCCGAAACGCTTGGAACCAAGAAGTGGTGTTTCTGGGTGATCGCTGTACTCTATCTACCATTATCAATACTCAATTGGCCGCTTGGAGGTCATTTGTGTTACACCTCATTCTTCACGGGCGGTCGTCATTTTGTCAAAGATCTCCATGATAATTCGCTTTGTGCGGTACTCGCCGTAATTGCTTTGATCTTTCTGCCTAATGATGGGAAAGGTGTCCATTATGTATTCGACCTCCTGCCGCACCATTCCGTAGAGATGAAATAACGCCGCGTCAATCTCGCATCGAAGCTCCAGCCTACGAGCTTCCTTCCACAAGTGCGGCTTCCCATCGTAGCCAAAGCGTTGAGCAAAGCCTTGTAACTCCGTCGAAGTGCATGTCAGCTCAAGCACGCGCGGGATGATATACTCTCTGCATAGGTACAACCCCAACCCGTGTCATGCTTTAGATCTGCAGGATTAGGAATGGGCAATTGCTTAATCATGAAATAACTGAGGTCGGTTCCGCCAACCGCGGTCCGTGCGGCAAAATCGACTACAAAGGAATTCAGTAGCGTGACTATTAAAGGTTCGAATTCATGCTCCGACGCATAGACTACGGGTGCGCGGCCACTCATACCGAATCTAGAGACTGGGGTGGTGATAAGGGTTCTCGCATCAGTAGCCCTTGCTGTGATCCTGTACGGGACAATCGCGCGTTGATCGAGACTACTGCGCCCTTGTGACCAAGTCCCGTCGGAGGAATAAGAGTGGCAATCAACGTTCTCCGATTCGTTGAATTTGTAATCAGTCTCAAGGCTACTTGCTCTCCTCGAGCCGGGAGAGTGCCCTGCGAGCGAGATGGGCAAGTCTGTTGATTTCGAGGAACTCCTGGGGGTACTCCCCGCACAAGTTTCGCTCCGAATCGACCTCCGACCTCCGACCTCCGACCTCCGACTCAGGCACCCAGTACCTGGGTATGACAACCGACGCCGGGTCTTCCTTCTCTTGAACTGTCATCGGCCGTGCCCTTCCGGCCCGTAAATCTTTCTCCGAAGCCCCTTCGAATGTGGCAAACCGGTGATCATACTGGTGAAATAGCTTCGCCTCGTACAGCGGAAGGTAGCGTTCGTCCTTCTCGTCGTGGATAAAAATATTGCCTACAAGCTTCCAACCCTCATTCTCCAATTCCTCATGAGTCCGAAAATGCCCCGAATCGTTCGACATGTCAAACATCCTTGAGAACTTAACGCCCCACGGGTTTTGCTCAGACTCGTTGCCTCTTTTCTCTTTCCAAAAAACACCTGCTCGCTTGTACATCTTGCGAGCGATCTCCATGTCGCGCCGCGTACGAAATATGGGACAAGTCCGCGTATTCGGATTAAACAGCGCAAAGTCTTCGGCCCCAAGCCTAAACCTGCGCTCTCGCTCCTTCAAATGCTCCACTTGGTGCAAGAAAAACGCAAACTCGGCCTTAGGTATCGGATCGTCTCGCCCTGCCAGTGTTAGTAGACAAAACTTGTAGGACCGGTGCACACCAGGAAACACCGCCTCCCGATTCTCAAAATCGTGCAGAGTGGCTAGCCGCCGATTGTTCACTATGCTCTGGAAGAACTTCCGCGTAGTATGATCAGTCGCAATGCCCGTGGGCACAATTATTCCAACTCTACCTGTGGGATTGATCAGTTGGAGGCAAACCTCGGCAAAGACAGAGTACGTGTTTACATCACCCACACCAGTTAAAGGAAACCGCCCGCCCGTACGCACGAATTGACTCACTGCTTCCACCTCACGCTTAGCGTGTTGAAACGATTGATATAGCACCTTTTCCGCCTCTGGAGCTTCATCCCGATTCAGCTCCTCAATCATTCGACCACGCTCGGTCTTGTTTCTTGCACCTGCGATCACAGGTGACCGCAAGGCGAAGAATTCCTTCTCCTGCAGCTTGATGCGCTCCCATGGGGGATTGGCCAGCACGATGTCGAACCCTCCATCCTGCATGACCACAGGGAACGCAAGGTGCCAATGCAGAAACCGATGCCGGGCTGAACGGCTGCGAGCTTCCACCTCCACACCAGTGCGTCCTGAAGTATCGCTTGCCGCACGAAATAGATCATCCGTGACAGGCACCGTCGCACGCGTCTCTTGCGTCTTGGGAGCAAAAAACGCTCCAGTGAACAAATCTGCCAATAGCTTTTCCCGGCTGCGGGACTCGATCGCTAGCGCCGCCTGCCATGCGGCTCGCTTCCGATTAACCTCCTCAAGGGAGTCTTCCGGCATCTCGTCCAAATCAATGCTCTTAATCGCCACCTCAAGCCGAGCTTCTTCATCAAACAGATCAGGCTGATTCAGTGTATCCGTCCGGTGAAGTACATTATAACCGAGGGTATTTACTCTCTCAATTAGAGTAAGTTAGAGCGCGGTTCGAGGGTTTATAGGCTAGCGTCGGTTGGGTGTGCAGGAGTCAAGTACCTGACAGCGTATTCGCAGACCCGTACACGGATCTATCGGATGACCCGGGCGCGCCTGTTTAGGGGCTCCTATGCCGCTTTCTTGACGGTAGCTTGCTGCAAGTCCCGACTGGCTTTCCAATGATGGGGCAAGAGTTCAGCCATGCGGTCGGCAGGATGTGTCGGAAGACGGCGTAGTACGTCGGTAAGCCATTCAATCGGGTTTGTCGATTGCAACTTGCATGTGGCAAAAAGAGCGTACAGTACTGCGGACCGCTGCGCTGCCGCATGCGATCCCGCAAACAGATGGTTTTTTCGACCAAGCGCAATCGCTCGCATCTGGTTCTCGACCAGATTGTTATCAATCTCAACCTTGCCGTCTTCCAGGTAACAAACCAGCTTCTCCCACCTGTTGAGCATGTACCCCACGGCTTCATCCCATCCCGCACTCGGCCGGTGCTCACGACTCTCCTCAAGCCATGGCTTCAACTTCTCCAGTACCGGCCGTGCCTCCTCCTGTCGTACCTCTACACGCCGAGCCGGACCAGCTCCCTCCTTACGCAACCCACGCTCTATCGCATACAACTGCCGGATTTCCTCCATTACATGGCGCACTTTCTTGGGCTCCTTTTTCCTGCAGTCATAAAACTTGCGACGCGCATGCGCCATACATCCAAACAGCGTTATCCCGCCCCGCGTACCAAACGCATCGTACACCACATACCCGTCGGTTTGCATCGCCCCTCTATATCCGCGCAAGAATTCCCACGGTCCAGCGCGCGCACGGCTCGGGCTGTAATCCATCATCACCACCTTCGCCCGCGGTGCCAGGTATACCCAAAGATAGCCGCGATGCGTCTTTCCTTTGTTTTTCCTCCCTTTCTTCTCCTTCCCTTTCTTCTTCGGCTTTTGCACCGGGAACGTTGTCTCATCCACCTGCAGATACCCGCTACGAAGCACCTCCTTACGCAACGCATCTCCTAACGGACCCAGATACGTCGCTACCTTCGCAATCCAATCCCCCATTGTAGCAGCCGATAGCTTCACGCCATGGCGCTGAAACTTCTTCCGCAGCCGGTATAGCGGCATATGATCCACATATTTGGCTACCGCCAAATACGCCAACAACCCCGGACCCGCCTTCCCCTTCGGTATGACACGCTTCGGCAACGGCGCTATGACCACCCCCTTGCGAGGCTCCTTGCAGACAACGTACTTCGGCCGCACAATCCGTACTACCCTCGTGAAGCCCGGCACATATTCCAGGTACTCCGTTACTTCCTCGCCGATGTACTTCATACCCGCGGTGCTGCCCTCCGGCTCAAGGCGGATCACCTCTCTGGGCAGATGGTCCGGAATCGGCCCGCGCACCGGCTTGTTCTTCCCACGCCGCTTGCGCTTTACCAGGTCGTACTCCTCCTCCTCCTCCTCGGGCTCAACAGCTACTGGTTCCTCTCCAAACAACCGGCCTTGCTGCGCATTGTCCGCCGGCGTGTAACGCTCACTCTTTTTACCAGAGAGTAGGCGATGCGCTTGTTCCAACCTGTCTTCCAGATGGCTAATCTTCGCAGCCTGATCGGCAATTGCCGCAGCCATATCCGCGTTGTTCTTGGATAGACGATCGGCTTTTTTCTCCAAGCGACGGACCTGTTTTCGCAGGTCCTTGTTCTCAGCCTCGTGGTTTCTTAGCCTCTGAAAAAGGACTTCACCGGCAGGAGAAGAGGGGGAGAAAGATGCCTTGGACCGCATAGTTCATGTGCATGTGCGTCCTCCACAATGTTCCGGTTCTTCTCCCCAAAACCCATGTTTTTTGTCCCCAAAGGCGCTGATTGCTGCCTGCATTCAGGCGCCTGGACGATAAGCTGCACACCAAACCCGGCGTATAATCACCTTGCACTAAGCTCTACAAGCGGACTACGCAGACCAATGCTAAGCCCGCTTTACCATGTACTTTACCGTACGGATACGCAATTATTTCAAATAACTCAACACGTGGGTATTCATGCTATTTAATTTCCATCTATTAGGGAGTTATATACCACAGTGCCATGCCCGAAACGGTTAGTGCATACCGCAATATCACATACAGGCTGTTGCCCGGAAGTCGGAGTAACGCCAAGCACCTTGCTGGATTAGCGGGTGCGTGTAGGTTTGTGTGGAATGCCATCCTCGCAGAGCAGAGCGAGGCGTACAAGAAAGCGAAAGAGGCTGGAGAGAAGCCGCCCTCGGTAAGCTTCTTCTCGCTGGGGAAGCGGTTCACGGCGCTGCGCCGCACGGTCGAGTGGCTACCTGAATACTCCTTTGGTGTCGTTAGATACACATTGAAATATCAGGCGGATGCATGGAAGGCATTCTTCAAGGAGGGTAAGAGAAGACCAAGATTCCATTCCAGACGTGGTAGTACGCCTTCGTTCACGATCCCGGATAACGTAAGGGTTCGGGATGGCAAGCTGTATATTCCGAAAGTGGGATATATGGCGCTCCGCAGGCGGGGAGGCAACCCGTACCCTGATGGTATACCCGTCAAAGCCACTGTAAAGAAGAACGCCGGCAAAGGGTATGCTGTCATCTGCTACAAGATGGAGGCACCTGTAATAAGAGGATACCGGCGGTGCTGTAGGCATTGACCGTAATTGCGGGCAGGTCGCTATGGTCTCCACAGAGGGCGATACAAGCATTATCAGACAATCGGATACGAAGCGTCTTGATGCCAAGTTGAAGCGGCATCAGCGAAGACTGGCGAGACAGAAGAAAGGCTCCAACCGTCGTAACAGGCGGAAGCATAGAATCGCCCGCATACAGCGCAAGCGTGCTAACGTCCTCAAGAATGCGAACCACCAGGTAAGTCGCAGTATTGCCAATTGCTCCTCAACGGTGATACTGGAGGACCTAAAGATCAAAGCGATGACACGTTCAGCTAAGGGGACGATGGAGAGCTTTGGTACAAACGTTAAACAGAAGTCTGGCCTCAACCGTGGGATACTGCGAACAGGTTGGGGCCAGCTGGATCAGATGCTGAGCTATAAGTGCCGCAAGGTGATAAAGGTTACCGCTGCCTATATCAGTCAGCGGTGTTCTGTGTGTGGGCACACAGAAGCGAGTAACCGTAAGACACGGAGCAAATTCACGTGTATGTCCGGTGGACATGCGGATCATGCAGACCTGAATGCGGCTGCAAACATACTGGCCTCCGGGATTGGGGCTTCTGCACGGCGAGGGGCGTTCGGGTTACCGACTCCTATGACCCGTGAAATTGATACTAGTGCCTCACTGTGTACAGTTGGTCACTCACGTATATAATTCCCTAATATTTGCCATAATTGTGGTCTGCACTAAAAAGGCATCGCTGAATATGCATGAGGCGTGAAATAGATGTTGGCCCGTCATTTTGGCTGCTTGAGGCTATGCGGCGCCTTCAACAAATAACGGCCTGCGGACTGCCTCAGCGAGTGGGTGTGAATAGTCGCTCGAATCGCAGGGGGAGGGGCAGTGAGGCTTGTACACGCTGGATGGGAGCGCCTTCGTGGATAAGCGTGACTTGGCTCATAAGCTCGCGCATGCCCGGACGGCCGTTCTCGGTCAGGAATGAATCGAGCAATGCCGGTGCCTCGGAATCGAACAGAATCATGGCGCCATTCTGGCGCGCATGCAATGCCCTGACGGGCATGCCTTCCTTCCCGATCCCCCCGTAGTAACCATGCTCTCCAACGGCGCCTTGAACGCTTCCATACAGGCCAATCCAGCCACGCAGAATCTGGCGCGCGTCCGAATCCTTGGGGAATAGACGCATGGCGACAGCCAGCGCATCAATGGTAGCGTACAATTCTTGAGACGGCTGCCGCGACTGTTGCGCGGCTAGGCGGTTTAGCCCATTATCAAGCAGAAAACCTTCCTCGTGGGGTGATGCAGAATAGATGCCGGGTAGGCGGTCGTACGTTGCAGCATCCAAGTAAGCGAACAGAGCATTATATAGCCCATTAAACATGGATGGGGACAGGTGGGCAGTCTGAACGCCCAATAGGGAATGGAAAAATTGAAATGCACTACCGTTGCGCGCCAATGGGCTATCCACAGTGGTTGCCCGCACCGTTGAAGCAGGAAACTGGTCAGAGAATGTGCCCTGACCCTGGATCATGGCCGCCCACGCCTCAAGCCCACGCCGTGGGTCTTCAACAACGGAGGTGTCTCCAATGAAATACGCCAGAACAAATGCGACGGACTCATAATACCCGGCAAATAGCAGGTCCATGCCCTGGGGATCAACACCAAATAGCCCGGCATCAGCAAATACCGGCAAGAAGCCGGACCGCGATCCATTGAGGGCTTGGTTGTAACCCAGTTTCTGGCGGTCCAAGAAGGTGCGCGCCCTGTCTCCAGTTGCGGTACTAGCAAACGCATGGGCTGCCATGGCAACACGGGAAGAGAGCAGCGCATTGTCCGCAAAGGAATAGCTCGTATACTTTGGTTGAGGAGTGGAACCGTCCAACGTTAGACGCGGGATCATATTTCTGTAATTCCGCGGTGGCGGTGCACCGATCTGCACTTCTAACAGGCTCGAAATCAGGGCGTCTACCTGTGCTACGCGCCGAGGATCATCCAGCAGAAATTGCAACCGGTAAGCGATGGAAACCGGATCAGTCTCAAGCACGGGCGTGCCATCAACTATTGCGCTGTAGGGGAATCCGGTGCGCGAATCAATTCCTACGTCGTAGTACCGTGTGTTGAGTTCGATGAACTGCTTGTCCTCAATCTGAGGCCCATCAAACAGGGCCGGTTCTTTCTCCTCCTCAAAGCCCAAGCCGGAGCAAGCCGTGCAAGCCAATGCGGTGCCGACCGTGGTCTGCAGAAAATGACGTCGGGACCATCTGTTCACTCCCGGGTGAGTCGGCATGTGCAAAGCGGATCTAACCCGCAGAATTACAAGTTGTATCCCGCGCAGGTTCCGTAGTCATGAGTTGCACCGTGCCCGATGATGCTTGTTGTAGCTACGTTTCATAAGTCATTAGTGTGTGACGGAAATCCACCCGCACCACAACGGTGGCGGTGGTTTGGGTTCATGCCGCGGGTGAGTACAACTTGCAATAATCCGAACGCCCAACCAAGCGATGCACCCTAGTGCATCGGACGACTCGTTCTGACTGCCTCTTAGGAACGAGAATCAGGAAGGTCTTAGGCGAAGAAGCTCACACCCTGCCAGGGAGTTTGTGCCACGTACCCGTGACCGTAGCCGGGAGTACGGCGTGGACTGCCATCGGTCGGGTGGAGAGCCGAGCGGTGATCGTGGTTGTTCGAGCTGAGGGCGGTCAACATCGTCTGATCTCCCCCCGTAAGGCCTTGCGAAAGGAAGGGTGAGTAAACGTTACGATAGGCCGCTCGTGCTTGAGCGGATTGCAACCGTGAGGGGGAGCGGTCATTTATGTCAGCGACATCCCGGAATCGGATGAGGAATTCGCGGAGCAGGCGTACGCACTTCAGCCTGCTCCGCTGCCGTCACTATGGACTTCCCTTCCTTCAATACAACCCAGCGCAAAAGCCGGACCTGCTTATCCGTTACGATTTCAATTGTGCTTAGACCAAACAAACCGTCGGTTCACGCACAAAACGATCTCAGATGCCGAAGAATTTAATTGTCGCCCCGAACAATTCGAAAAGTCGTCAATCAGCATCCCAAGGTCAATCACATCCTGCAGCCGTCCGACTAAGGCTTCGGGGTATCCTGCTGCTGTTCCACTATTATTGGCCCAATACTATCTTCATCCCTTCTGTGGTTATTCCCAAACAGTTCGGAAATCATTTCACCCCTCAACGCTCGCCTCGGATGTAGTAGCCATTGCTTCCGATGTTGACGGCGCGTTCGATTCGGTGTTGAGCGGGAGTGGTATACGGCTGGGTCCTCAGGTGCAATTTCGCTAAGTTTGCCCACTATTGTCTCCACACTGCCTGGTATTTCGTTGGATCTCGCCGCACTCAAGAACTACGCACGGGAGGCGCGCCATACGTTTCGTGCGGCGGTAGTAATGCGCGCTGCCGAGCTGGGCGTGCATCCGGATTGCATTGAACCCGCGCGTACCGACGGAAACGTTGTGCGCATCGGGCCACGGACCGTCTCGCTGAAAGACGGAGAACAACGCCGAATGCTTGAGCGTCGCATTCTCCGCGAAGGATTTGGCCCTGTGATGGACGAGATGGCCTACACATGGTTCAACCGCTTTGCGGCCATCCGCTATATGGAGCTGCATGGCTACCTGCAGGGAGGCATGCGGCTTCTCAGCGACATTGATCAGCCGGAGATGCTGCGCAGAGCGCATGAAGTAGCCCTTCCCGGCCTGGATGCAGCCTATGTGCTTTCCCTCAAGATGGATGGCAACCGGGATGACGAGCTTTTTCGGATGCTGTTTCTGGCACAGTGCAGGGCGCTGCACACATCCATGCCGCTCCTTTTTGACAGCATCGGCAGCGAGACGGAGCTGCTTCTGCCATCGCGGCTGCTGCGCCCGGACTCCATCATGCGAGAGCTGGTACGTGCGATAGAAGAGGAGGACTGGCAGCATATAGAAATCGTGGGATGGCTGTACCAGTTCTATATTTCGGAGCGTAAGGAGGAGGTGATCGGCAAGGTGGTGCCTGTAGAGGACTTGCCGGCAGCCACACAGCTGTTCACCCCTCGCTGGATTGTACGTTACCTGGTACAGAACGCTTTGGGGGTGGAGGGAGAGTACAGCGTTGTACCGGCCTCTTTTTCCTTTGACCCTGCGCGGTTCACGTTTTTGGATCCTGCGGTGGGTTCGGGCCACTTTCTGGTGGAGGCCTATGATGCGCTGATGGGGGTGTATTTACAGCGGGGGTACCGGAAGGAGGAGGCTGTCCGCCGGATCCTGGAGGACAATCTGTTCGGTTTGGACATAGATCCGCGGGCGGTACAGCTGGCCAGCTTTGCGCTCATGATGAAGGGGCGCAGGGATGACAGGGAGCTGCTGACGAGGCCTGTCCGGCTGAAGCTGGCGTGCATTACTCGCAGCGCGGAACTGGACACGCAGCAGTTGGCCGCGGCCATTCCGCTTGCGGAGTATGGTTTGGAGCGTAGCGACTTGGAGGCATTGAAGGAGCTATTTGCAGAGGCATCGGGGCGTGGATCGCTGATCCGGGTACCGAAGCGGGTGCAGGAGTGTTTACCGAGGCTTAGGCAGATGGGAGACCAGTGGAAGGACATGCACGGTGGACAGGAGCTATTGGTGCGTCTTGCAGATCAGGCTTCAATGCTGTCACGAAGGTACGATGCGGTGGCTACGAACCCACCGTATATGGTTAGCAACCTGATGCATGGGTCTGTCAAGGCATTTGCGCGGAAGGAATATCCGGCGGCCAAGCGCGATTTGTTTGCGTGTTTCATTGTGCGAGCGCTTGAGCTGGCCAAGGATGATGGCTGTGCGGCCCTGGTCACCATGCACAGCTGGATGTTCTTGTCGTCGTACCAAAGGTTTCGGGTGAAGCTACTTCAGGAGACGAGTCTCAAGACCATGGCGCACTTGGGTGCCAGAGCATTTGGTGCCATTAGTGGTGAGGTAGTGCAGACCACTGCATTTGTGCTGGAGAAAAAGTACAAGGCGGGCCACAAGCCGGTGGTCCACAGGCTTGTGGAGGGAAAGGAGCAGGACAAGGAGCAGGCGTTACGGGAAGGGAGGAATCGCTTTGATCACATCCCACAGGACGACTTCCGGCTGATTCCGGGCAGTCCGGTGGTGTACTGGGTGAGCGAAGGCATGCGGTGGCTGTTCAGGGATGGCACGCCGCTGGGAGAGCTGGTGGAAGCCAAGGTGGGATTGCAAACAGGAAACAACGATCTTTTCCTTCGTCGCTGGTGGGAGGTAGACGTAGGGCGTATCGGGTTCGGGATGAAGAACCGCAAGGAGGCGCGGGAGTCCGGCAGGAAGTGGTTCCCGTGCAACAAGGGAGGCTCTTTCCGCAAGTGGTACGGCAACCACGAATATGTTGTCAACTGGGAAAATGATGGGGAGGCGATAAGGGCGTTTGGCACGGAGGACGGGGGAAGGCGTAGATCCAATGTGTCCAATACACAGTACTACTTCCGGCCGGCGCTGACATGGTCGGACATTACCTCTGGACCCTTATCGTTTCGACTGGGAGAGGGTGGGGATATCTTCAACAACAAGGGCCACTGTGCATTTCATGAGGATCCATCTCAATTGGTCTTGCTGACCGCATACTGTAACACACCTGTTTGTCACGGGCTGGCACAACTGATCAACTCTACTGTCAGTTTTCAGGTAGGTGACTTTCAGAAGGTGCCGTTACATCCGCTGGCAGCCAGCCACCTTGAGTCCCGCGGATCGCACATCGCCAACGAACTCGTTTCCGCAACCCGTGCTGACTGGGATGCCTACGAACGCTCCTGGGAGTTCCGCAGCCTGCCATTCCTCCCATCACCCCTTGGTGCCGGCACCGTAGAAGCAAGCCACAGCAGTTGGCGCAATACCTGCCGGCAGCAGGTGCTCCGCTGCCTACAGCTCGAACAGGAAAACAACCGCCTGGTTATCCAAGCCTGCAAACTTGAAGACGAGCTCTTCCCTGACATTGCCCCCCCCCGAACACATCACACACACATGGCATTACCCTCACGAGCAACCCCGCCTACCGGTATGGCAGGAAAGTTTCTCCAGAAGAACACGAACCGCGCATGCTACGCGATGATATGGCAGCGCTGGTATCCTACGCAGTAGGATGCATGATGGGACGCTACAGCCTGGACATGCCCGGACTGATGTATGCCGGAACGGAAGGCGAAGACTTTGACAACCACAAGTACACCACCTTCACGGCGGACGATGACGCCATTGTACCAATGACGGGGGACTTTGATTTTCCGGACGATGCCACGCGGAGGCTGGAAGCATTCATTGCTACCGTATGGGGGAAGGAGCACCTGGAAGTAAATCTCCGCTTTGTTGCAAGTGCACTGGCCACCGGCCCCTCAACACGCGAGGCGCTGCAGCGTTACTTGGCAAGAGACTTCTATAAGGATCACCTCAAGGCCTACCAGAAACGCCCGGTATACTGGCTGTTCACCAGCGGCAGGAGGCGTACGTTCCAGTGCCTGGTATACCTGCACCGCTATACGGAGAGCACGCTTGCACGCATGCGGGTGCGCTATGTGGACCCGCTACGAGAACGCCTGCAGGCTAGGAAGGCCCAGAAAGAGCGGGATATCGCCGATGCGACGACACCCGTCCGGCGACGGCGCCTCGAAAAGGAGCACCAGCGGCTGACCAAAGATGTGGAAGAGTTGAACATGTTCGACGACCAGCTCCGGCTCTACACGTTTGACCGGATCCGGCTTGACTTGGACGATGGAGTAAAGGTCAACTACGGAAAGTTCGGATCGCTGCTCAGAGACGTAAAGGCGGTCACAGGAAGAAAACCCGTGCTGCGCTTGGAGTGAAGGCACCTGTACGGCCACATGTGCTGCAGGCAGCAGGGAGATATAAGGGAGTTATATGACTGAGTGCCACGCGTTGTCGCAGGAGTTACTTTTGTGCTTGGGTGGTGCAGACAGGATGGCTTTCGCCAGATTTTCATAATCGGTTCCCGCTTTTCACGAAAAGACTGCAATTATTTCAAATGACTCAACACGTGGGTACGCATGCTATATAATTTCCATCTATTAGGGAGTTATGTACCACAGTGCCATGCACGAAACGGTTAGTGCATACCGCAATATCACATACAAGCTGTTGCCCGGAAGTCGGAGTAACGCCAAGCACCTTGCTGGATTAGCAGGTGCGTGTAGGTTTGTGTGGAATGCCATCCTCGCAGAGCAGAGCGAGGCGTACAAGAAAGCGAAAGAGGCTGGAGAGAAACCGCCCTCGGTAAGCTTCTTCTCGCTGGGGAAGCGGTTCACGGCTGCGCCGCACGGCCGAGTGGCTACCTGAATACTCCTTTGGTGTCGTTAGATACACATTGTAGTTAGATACACATTGAAATATCAGGCGGATGCATGGAAGGCATTCTTCAAAGAGGGTAAGAGAAGACCGAGATTCCATTCCAGACGTGGTAGTACGCCTTCGTTCACGATCCCGGATAACGTAAGGGTTCGGGATGGTAAGCTGTATATCCCGAAAGTGGGATACATGGCGCTCCGCAGGCGGGGAGGCAACCCGTACCCTGATGGTATACCCGTCAAAGCCACGGTAAAGAAGAACGCCGGCAAAGGGTATGCTGTCATCTGCTACAAGATGGAGGCACCTGTAATAGAGGATACTGGCCGTGCTGTAGGCATTGACCGTAATTGCGGGCAGGTCGCTATGGTCTCCACAGAGGGCGATACAAGCATTATCAGACAACCGGATACGAAGCGTCTTGATGCCAAGTTGAAGCGGCATCAGCGAAGACTGGCGAGACAGAAGAAAGGCTCCAACCGTCGTAACAGGCGGAAGCATAGAATCGCCCGCATACAGCGCAAGCGTGCTAACGTCCTCAAGAATGCGAACCACCAGGCAAGTCGCAGTATTGCCAATTGCTCCTCAACGGTGATACTGGAGGACCTGAAGATCAAAGCGATGACACGTTCAGCCAAGGGGACGATGGAGAGCTTTGGCACAAGCGTCAAACAGAAGTCTGGCCTTAACCGTGGGATACTGCGAACAGGTTGGGGCCAGCTGGATCAGATGCTGGGCTATAAGTGCCGCAAGGTGATAAAGGTTACCGCTGCCTATACCAGTCAGCGGTGTTCTGTGTGTGGGCACACAGAAGCGAGTAACCGTAAGACACGGAGCAAATTCACGTGTATGTCCTGTGGACATGCGGATCATGCAGACCTGAATGCGGCTGCAAACATACTGGCCTCCGGGATTGGGGCTGCTGCACGGCGAGGGGCGTTTGGGTTACCGACCCCTATGACCCGTGAAATTGATACTAGTGCCTCACTGTGTATAGTTGGTCACTCACGTATATAATTCCCATACAATAAGGGTAGCTATTGCGGTAATTGCCTCTTTCAAATCCTGGAAGGAAGATCCAAACCCATCGTAAGTCTCGTGATATCTTCACTTATGACAGCGACCATATGGACATGGTGGCAACAAAGGCAGGCTCTGCAATACGGTTCATCGGACACCCCGATTCATTCCGTCATCGCACGACAATACGCACGCAGCATGCACCTTAACGTGATGCCGTTAAGTCCCTTCAGTGACGCCCTATCAAAGCCCCGGCTAAACAGTCCATCAAGGGGGAGTAATACTGCCTAACAACATATCCATATTCCTTGTAATTTGACCGCTGGAGGAGGTTAGCTCGCCTCTTATTCATTTCTTGTGCACATGGGAGACACCCAATACGAAGCCTTACCCCACGATCCTAGCTGCTATCGCTATCACGGTACCCGCAAACAGAACGCCCCCACAAGAAGCTGTAAACCGCTCAGCTCCGAGATTCTCCAAGAGGGGCGCCGTAACGTACCCTAACATTCACGAGACATCATGAGGTTGAATCGTAAAGTCGTGATCATTACCGGCAGCGCAGCCGGTATTGGAAAGGCCATTGCAATACACTGTGTGGGCGAAGGAGCACGGGTGCTGATCACGGACCGAAAGGCTGAGCAGGCCTACCAGGTAGCCTCGTCACTCGGATCGCATGCAGCAGTTCACATTGACGATCTGCTGGACCCGGAAGCGCCCGCGCGCATTGCTGCAGCGACTGTTGCCGCATTTGGTCGAGTCGATGCTGTAGTCAACAATGCCGCCTTTATTCCGCGGAGTGACATACACACGACGGATTGCTCGCTTTTTGACGCCACCATGGCTGTCAATGTTCGTGCGCCAATGTTACTTATTCAAGCCGCACTGCCCGAGTTAATGCGGTCA
Organism: Rhodothermales bacterium; assembly: GCA_963663495.1. Lineage (GTDB taxonomy): Bacteria > Bacteroidota > Rhodothermia > Rhodothermales > Bin80. The sequence goes on along the minus strand of OY760427.1, from coordinate 4,037,870 downwards.
GGTGGGTGCGTATTAAACATCGGATCGGTAAACGCCTACTGTGGTGAGCCACCTCTGCTGGCGTACAGCGTGTCAAAAGGTGCTCTGATGACGCTGACACGCAACCTGGGCGACGCGCTCCATTACCATCATGGCATTAGGGTCAACCAGATCAATCCCGGATGGGTGCTGACCGACAACGAATACCAACTGAAGCTCAAGGAAGGACTGCCCGAGGACTGGCCTGATCGGCTTCCGCGGGCTACAGCGCCTTCAGGCGCACTGGTGCTCCCCGAAACAATTGCGTTAGGTGCTATCTACTGGCTGAGTGATGCCTCCAAGCCTGTCAGTGGGGCTGTGGTGGAATTTGAGCAGTACCCCATAATCGGGCGGAATCCTCCCAAGATCGTAGTTTAGGGTGACGGCAGGTAGTGGTTCCCATTGGTCCGGCAGACCTAGGAAAGCTCAGGTATAGATCAAGAAATTGACTGCCCGAAGAGGTACTCCAGGAGAGCTTGGACTATGCGGTATGACGCCATGAAAATGGCGCAACATTACATGGAACCTCTAAACGTTCCTTTCAACGTTGGATCAGACTCGATATCCGCTGCCGGCGAATTCCTGTTCCTTGAATTGCCTGGTCGGCCTGATCACGCGTGCGAAATGGTCAAGGGTGGCCACCATACCAGTGACAGATGCTAAACGTATTGAGTTTGGACGGGGCATTGGAACGAAGGGGTTGGTTTTGGATATGTGCGTGGGGCTTGCTCACGGCGAGAGTGGGAAGGACCGGAAAGATCGTAATGCCATACAATGTGAGCGGAACTTGGCAGCTTTGCGGAATGGCCTTGATGTTATCAACAGCATGGGCATAATGGAACCGACCTTTTGCCTTTGTTCGTTCGCGAGGGATCGAAAGACAACGCATTTGCATTTAGTTACGCAATGACAGGAGAGTTCACCGTTGCACTGCTCGGCGAAGTATTTGATGATGCCGAGGCCATAAAGCGGCTGCCGGAAAACTTGCGAGAGGCACGGGATAACGGTGCACAGCTTGTTGTGCTACCCGAACTACCTCTGAACCCTTGGTCGCCTGTTACCAGGAAGGCGGTCGCAAGTGACGCAGAGATACCGGCAGGTCCGAGGCATCAGTTGTTGAGCCAGGCTGCCCGACAGGCTGGCGTTGGAATATTGGGAGGAGTAATTGTCACCGAGTCCGCCAGGAGACACAATTGCGCGTTGCTGTTTGATGCTGGCGGAAGGCTTGTGATGCAGTACGCGAAAATGCACCTTCCACAGGAAGAAGGATTCTGGGAAGCCTGCCACTATGAGCCGGGAACGGAGCCTCCGACGGTAACTGATGCACTTGGGCCACGGATAGGCATTCAGATATGTTCTGATGTTTACCGATGTGTTGGATCGCAGCTTTTGGCCGCGCAGCGCGCAGATATCATCCTTGCTCCGCGCGCCTCTCCGCGCGCCTCTCTTGCTAAGTGGAGACTTGCATACCGCGCCATGGCCTTGAGTACATCCGCCTACGTGATTTCTGTAAATCGCCCGGGGCCGGAGGCGGGTGCGCCTCACATTGCGGTGGCCCCCAATGGAGAACTGCTTGTTGAAACGACGGAGGCCTTGACGGTGCTAGCGCTTGATATGTGCAAAGTTGCTACAGCGCGCAAGGACTATCCGGGCTACCTGGATTTTTCGCTGGCCGCCTACGCTGATGGTTGGAAGCGCATGTCTAACACCTCAACCTCAAACTCAACATCATCATGAGATCATTATTTCTGCTTGTATTCCTGGTAATGGTGGGGTTGGTGCCGTCCAGCGCTCAACCAGCGCGTGAGACGGTATTGATGTCTGTTGACAATAATCAGTCTCGCTATGCCCAGGTAGCGAGACAGCTATGGGAGTGGGCGGAAGTAGGCTACCAGGAAGCCCGGAGCGCGGAGCTGCTGATGTCGGAGCTGGAGTCTGCCGGGTTTTCTACCAGCGGGCATGTGGCTGGCATCCCGACAGCCTTCGTAGCGGAGTACGGTACGGGCGAACCCGTAATAGGGATTCTCGCAGAGTATGACGCGCTTCCGGGCCTCTCTCAGGATGCCGTACCTGAGCGGCAGGTACGTACCGAAGGAGGAGCAGGGCATGCATGCGGGCACCACCTGTTTGGTACGGCATCTACCGCAGCTGCCATCGCACTAAAGGATTATCTGGAAGAATCCGGGGTTCCAGGGACAATTCGGCTCTATGGCACCCCTGCGGAAGAAGGAGGAGCAGGTAAGGTGTACATGGTGCGCGAAGGGTTGTTTGATGACGTAGATGTAGTGCTGCACTGGCATCCCGGTGATCGCAACGACGCGAGCCCCGCAACCACACTGGCGAACCGTTCGGCAAAATTCCGATTCCATGGACAATCCACGCACGCCGCAGGGGCGCCGGAGCGAGGCAGGTCCGCGCTTGACGGCGTAGAGGCCATGAATCACATGGTGAACCTGCTGCGAGAACATGTTCCGTCGGAAACACGGATCCATTACGTCATTACGCGCGGAGGCTTGGCACCGAATGTAGTGCCGGACTTCAGTGAAGTGTATTACTATGTACGCCATTCTGAAGCAAGTGTCATGGAAGGCATTTTTGACCGAGTAGTCAATGCGGCTGAGGGGGCGGCTCTCGGTACAGGCACGGAAATGGACTACGAGATAATACATGGCCTCCACAGCGTGCTACCAAATGAAGTATTAGCAAGGACCGCATTGGCTAACCTACAGGAGTTGGGAGGCATCCACTATACAGCCGATGAGACTGCATTCGCGTTGGCCATTCAAGAGTCATTCTCGGGCACTGTCCCTGCATTAGGCTCTCAGGAAACGGTGGCATCCTTCGAATTGCGGACGACAAATGGGTCTACCGATGTTGGAGATGTGAGCATGGTTGTACCTACGGTGGGTGTCTATATCGCCACTTGGGTGCCGGGTACATCTGCTCACAGCTGGCAAGCGGTGGCGGCGGGGGGAATGAGTATCGGTACCAAAGGAATGGTGCTGGCTGCCAAGGTGTTGTCCCGGACCGGAGTGGATTTACTTACGAAACCGGATCTCCTAGTGACTGCCCGGGAGGAATTTGAGCGTCGCAGAGGACCTGATTTCGTGTACCGGTCGCTACTCGGTGATCGTTCTCCGCCGTTGGATTACAGGAAATAATGGCGGCGAATACGGCAGCGGAGCTAATACAGGCGCTGGAGGTCTGCGGCACAGCCCAAAACCGCAAGATTTATCGCCGGCATGGTGTGAAGGGACCGCAGTTCGGCATAAGCTACGCCAACCTTGGAAAGCTGCGGAAGAAGATCAAGAAGAATCATGCCGCAGCTGTGGCGCTATGGATAAGCGGAAACCATGATGCACGGGTGCTGGCCACCATGATAGCGGACCCTGGCGCGATGTGCCGACAGGATCTGGAAGCATGGGCCCAAGACTTGGACAATTATGTTCTGACAGATGCTTTCTCCAAGCTCGTGTGTGCCTCCAGGCACGCGGATGTTTTAATGCGTGCATGGATGGATTGTGGTGTGGAGTGGAAGGGACAGGTGGCCTGGAGTGTGATCGCGGCGTTCGCAACGAAGAGGCAAGAAATGTTGGATGACTACTTTATGCCGTACCTGGGTGTAATTGAGCGGCATATCCACGAGCGGACAAATAGGGAGCGGCACTCCATGAATATGGCCCTGGTTGCAATTGGATTGCGAGGGGGCGTGTTAGAGGGTGAGGCGTTTCGTGTAGCCGCTGCCATTGGTAAAGTCAATGTGGACCACGGAGAAACGAGTTGCAGGACACCCAACGCTGCGACGTATATGCGTCGGGCGCTCGCTAGGCGGGCCCGACGCTCATGAATGACGGCCCGGCGTTCAGACTCGTGTTGGTGCTGGGAGTTTTCAGTTAGCCTCGCTGGTCTGGGTAATCCGGATTTTTCAGCCGGCGGGTACAGTATATCGGGTAATGTGGCATGCGGCACGGTCACACCGCATGCCATCATGCTATGAAGTGCGGTTCTGTAGCCATGGGGTACGCGTTTGCGAGGCGGCTCTTGCTAGAATCAAAATCATACTCTACGGTCTTCCCGGGCTAAGTACGCGGTTGTTATGGCCAATCCAGCCGCTTGGCAGAAATTAAGGCCCTCAATAAGGGCCTTAATAAAGGGAATGATGTGCCTGCCCGCAGTTGGCATACTACATCACGATAATACGCATCAGTGGCTCAATGTTGCCAGCCTTCGCTGGACCGCCCGACACACATAGCCTCCTGCCCGGTAGCCATTACCCGCCACTACGTGTCCATAAGACCTGAAATTACAGACCTATCCCGCAATAATTGCCACATCCTTCAATTGGTTGGACACGGGTAGCGGATGATTAGCAGCGGCAGGTGGCTGGCAAACGCTCAACCATGCCCGGCAACATCGCTACGTATGAAAGTGTGTGCGAAGGATCCGCTCCGGCGAAGGAGGAGCCGTGTACGTGCCTGCAACTGCGCAGAGCAGCGAGCAGGCAAAGCCCCAGATCAGCGGGTCCAATCCGAGCGGGCGAATTGGTGTTGCACCGCCAAAAGCTACGAAACCTGCTACGTATAAACCCAGATATGCGATGAATCCTCCAACCATGCACGCAAAGGCGCCGGCGGCATTGAAGCGGGGCCAGTACAGGCCAAGCGCCACAGGTCCCAGGAAGGCAACGGCCAAGCCGCCTCCCGTGAATACGATAATGTATTGAAGGAACTGGGGTGGATAAAGCGCTCCGACCATAGCCACAATACCGACAACGGTGGTGCAAACATAGCTCAGGCGCCTAAGGACAATTTCGCGTGCATTCGGACGCAGGTTGCGCTGGTAGACATCCCTTACGATGCTTGATGTGATCATGAGGATAAAGCTGTCCACAGTTGACATCGCGGCAGCAAATGGAACGGCAATAAGCAGACCTGCCAGCCAAGGGACATGGGCGCCATCAGCCAGCAGGAATGCCATCACCGGCATGATGCGGTCCGGCGTCTGATCCAGTCCCGGTGCAAGAACACGAGCGCTGCAGAAAATGATTACCAGAGGAAAATAGATCAGTGCAAAGTAGACCGACAACGACGCAATGGCGCGCCGTAAAGTGCGTGTATGGGAGAAGGCCATCAGTCGCACCATGTTGCCCGGCTGGCCCGTGCCGGAAAGAGCCCAGAAGGCGAAAAAAGAAACGGCCAGCCCTAGCGGCAGGAACCCTCCCGCATCCCGGGCGCTAGGTCCGGGAGCATGCGTATAGGTGCCGGGTCTGCCGGCGCCGCTTGCATAGGCATGCATGTGCTGTACTTCAAGGATGAGACCTGATGGGAGAGGTGCAGGGATGATAACGGCCTTTTCTCGCGGCGTGGTGATTTCTACCACCTTGATAATCCCTGAAGCCGTCTCACCGGGTAGCAGGATCGCCGCCTGGTTCGTTCGGAGTATCCTCCCTCCAGGCAGAGAAATCCACCTGTCGGCCGGAACGAAGTAACCATCGTTCGGTGCGGGATTTTCTGACCGAATGACCGCTTCGCCCAAAAGAGGAGGTGTCATTTCTGCTAGGGCCATCGTCATCCGCTTCAATCCGCCCGTCTGGACCAAGGCCAGCGTAAGCATGAGAACGACCCCGACAAGCATGACAAAGCCCTGCAGAATATCGGTCCAAACAACAGCACGAAACCCTCCGAATGTGGTATATACGATTACAAGAAGTGCGAATAGCAGCAGTCCAAGGACATAATCGCTGCCAACGCCAACCGGAATCACGCCGGGTGCGGTCTGCGCCAGCACAAAAGCAGCACGCTGAAACACCGCGGTGTCGCCAAGCAGCTGTTGCATTATGAGCGCCGCCAGTGTGAACTGAGGTATCAGATATACGGTGAGCATCAAGGCGAGCAGCAGCGTGCCTACAAGCGCCAACCCCGGACTGTCAAATCGCTCCCTCAATATGTCCGGCACCGTTATCGCGCCTGTCCTTCTGGCAACAATATTGAGTCTTTTTCCCAGCAAACCCATCCCGCACAACGGGAAGATCATGTAGCTGGCAATCCACAAAGCCAAAACCCATCCATGGCTGTACACCAGTGACGGGAAGCCTGCAAAGGAACCGGCGGAGGCACTGGTAGCACCGAAGGTTAGTGCCAAGGCAAGCATACCTAAGCTACGGCTGCCAAGGAAGTATTCGCTCACAAACGACCGCTTCCGGAGCGTACGGTGTGAAAGCCACGCGAGGAGTAAGACTACCGCCGTGTAAGCAACAAACAGTACTAGGGAACTGTGCCCGTTACTATTCATCCCTGATGCAGCGAAGGCTGAACCACACGCTGAAGGCCGTTGCCGCTACCCAAGGGAAGAGAACACCAACCACGACCCAGGATGGCATCCCCCACAGTAGTTGCAGATGGGATCTGTCGTACCCGAAAAAGTGGCTGTAGCCAATAGTCCATGCCAGGCACACTCCCCACGCGACAAGAATGATGGCAGCCTCCCGTCGTGCGCGGCGGAACGCTGCGTCACCGGTCTCAGACTCCTTCCCCATGTGTTTCCAGGATCAGCTCTGTTTCGACCGTGGCTCCAAGGGGTAGTTGCGCCATGCCGACAGCACTCCGAGCGCCAACGCCAGCATCTCCAAAGACCTCCTGTAGCAGCTCTGACGCACCGTTGATAATTATGTGCTGGTCCGTAAAATGGCAGTCGCTGTTTACATACCCAGTCAGGCGAATCACGCGTACAACGGCATCCAATGTACCGAGGGCATGGTGCGCCATGCGAAGGTTTAATGCCGCACAAAGCCGCGCCGCACGCTTCGCATCCTCCATACCGACCGCACTAGGCACCTTACCTTTGTACAGGAGTTTCCCGTTCAGCACGGGGACAGCTCCGGAAACATACAGGATCCGGCCTGCACGTACTGCTGTTTTGTACAGGGCCGCCGGGCTTGGGGGAAGGCCGAGACTGTACCCGAGGGCTATCAGACGCGCCGCAGGACCTCTGTTATCGGATGATACCATCATCGTGTTGGTAGCGCCTCGCCAAAAAAGCGAAGCCAGTTTCCATGAAGAATGAGTTCTATGTGCTTTGTCGTATATCCGCGGCACTTGAGTATTCCGCCCAAGCGTTGAAGGTCTGCTACGGTTTCAAGGTCCTGAGGCGTCTGGTTTGCCCCAAACCCACCGTCCAGATCACTCCCAATCGCGCAGTGGCGCGCCGAGCCAGCTAGCTGACATATGTGGTCCATGTGATCTGCCACTACTTCAAGGCTTAGCGTAGCATGCCTGGAAACCCCGCGAACCCATCCAGCCTGTAGCATCCAGGCATCCATGGACATGCCGATGACGGCATCCCGCTCAATGAGCAAACGTATCTGGTCATCGGTTAGCTGGCGCTGCCCCGGAACCAGAGAGCGGCAGTTGTGATGGCTTGCCAGTATCCTTCCCTCGTAGGCCTCAAGCACCTGACGCATCCCAAGATCCGTCAGGTGGGTAACATCAAGAGCAATGCCTAAACGATTAAACTCCTTCAGCAGCAGAAGCGCCGCCGGTGCGAGACTACCATCGGAGCCGGTACCGTGGCCGTACTGGCCTATTCCGTAGTGGGTAAGGCCCGCTGCGCGCAGGCCGGCATCCCACCAGGCTTCGGCATCGTCAGGACGTAGGATGGGGTCGCATCCTTCCATGCTCAGAATGACGCCAAGGGGCGCAGACCCACGATCGCTGGACCAATCATTCCAGTGCGCCTCCAGATCCGTGGATGTCCTGAGGATACGAACTAGGCCGTGGGATTCAAGATACCGGTAGTACGCACGTTGCCCATGCGCGTGGGCAGAAGCAATTGCCGGCGCCCCGTAATCAAGGTCAATGCGTTTGTATGTGTTTGCAAGCTTGTGGACCGGCCCCGAGCGCGCGAGAAGGGTGGCAATGCACACCGCCACGTTTGCGGCGTGGAGCTCAGGCAGGCACACCGTAGCGCGGCCACGAAACGGAGCATCGGTCATGTGCCGTTCCCGCCGATTCAGCTCCGCCAGTGATAGCGTCAGATCCCTGTCAAAGGAAAGGGCATTCCACGCAAGGTCCAAGTGCGCGTCAATCAGGGGTATCATCAGCCGGTCTCGCCAATAATGTAAAAGCCGGCGCGACGTAATAGCACAACCGGCGGGCGAAAAACGGTAGCCTCAACGTACCCCGACCCGAAAAACCCGAAGCCATTCTCCACATTGGAAAAGGTGCCGGGCTCTACCAATAAATTGGGATCAAAGATGCCAACGGGAGAGACCCAATTCCCATCGGCAACATGTATACGTACTTGGATCTCCTTTAGATCAATGATTTCCGCGGAGACATTGGAATCATCGCGAAAGAGTTGGTAGATGTCAGAATAGTCGGCAATAAGATCAATCTCTAGCAGGGCCCCCCCGTCCACCTCCCTTGGTCGACCAACATAGTTGAATTGTACGGGCTTGAAGAACGTCTCGCCACCTTCCGCCCTGTAGCCTGCCAGAATGTACTCCACTTCAATGCGCGGCATTGACGGTGGACTGCCGTGGATCATTACGGGCATCAATGCCTCTCTGGGCCTTAGCGTGTCAGGCTCCAGCACCTCAAGCGTGACGTAGGGAGGGATGGTCGTCTGGGCACTGGCAGCTTCACCGTCAGAGCGCTCCGTTTTTAACAGGTAGGACTCACCGGATTGTGGTTGGAATAACGACCAATAGACATGACGGTAGTCACCATCGGCTAATTGGATGATCGAATCACGCCAAATGCGATGAGCTCCTGATTCAATCTCAAGCGTGGTTACGATGGCGTCAATCGGCTCGGGTTGCACCAGCCTGATTTCCGACTTGATTTCGAAAACCCGAACTGCTTGCGTATCGGATTTTGGGTTCATTACCCCGTAAATGGAATAGGGGTAGTCGATTCGAAGTCGCGTGTCAACGGTTTCCGCACATCCTAGGCTCGCAACCATGGTAAGGATCAATAGCTTGAAAGTGCCACTCGAATTCGTCATTAGTTGGTCTCAATACGCAAGCCTGCCGTAGGTACGATGGGGAGTTGAAAGTTGCGTTCCGATGTAAACAAGTCCAGCGCGAAGAGATTGCGGCGGTTGTATAGGTTAATCACGCCGATCTGGGCAGCCAGCATGCCGTGACCGAGATCAAACCGCCGCTCTACCGTCATGTCCAACCGATGGTAGGTAGGGAGGATGCCTTCAAAGGGCCGTCCGTATATCACGCGCTGGTCATCGCTAGCCGAAAAGATGTTTTGGATACCGTCAAGCAGCAGGAAGCCATCAAAGCCATAGACGCGGGTAAACGGGCGTCCCGACCCGAAATTCCATCGAACACTGACATCAAAGTCCCTGATGCGTGTATTCCCGACGATGTTGACTTGGTGCCGTCTGTCGTGCGGCGGCCGGAAGGAAAGTCTTTCGGTACCAAACCAGAGGGCAATATTGGCCTCCTTCGCGGTGTACTGAACGGACGAGAGTCCATAATTGGCATACCCGTAAAAGCGTTTGCTGCGTACTTCGGCCCGGGTTTCAAATCCGAGTACACGTCCGTCGGCACGCTGAAGCCGTGATGTGAAGCGTGGAAAAGCCGTCCATTCGGCAATGAACAGGTTGCGTAGACGCTTATAAAATGTCTCTACAGATAGTTCCAGCCAAGGCGAAGGCCGGTATCGGTAGCCGCCCAACAGGTGTGTTGCGCGAGATAAGTCTATTTCCGGAGCAGACCTCCAAGCAGTAAATACGTTCGTTGCATCACGCCGGTCATTGAGCCCGAATATCTCCTGATGGTAGTATCCGGCGCCAATGTTGGCTTCATGGACCCGAGTCTCCCAGATGACGCGAAAGCGTGGTTCGAAAATCGTCCGGTTGCGCTGGCCCGGGAATATTTCTGCAATCAGGGTTGCGCGCGCCCTGAAGTTGTCGTTTATGTTGAAGTCCGGCTCCAAGTACAGCCCTGCTTTATGGCGCCGGTTTAGGCCGATCTCCGGGTCTTGATATAAGCCACCAAGTTCCGAGCGGATATCGGGTGCACGCCAGTACAATCCCCACTTCCACTGGGTACGGCGATAAAAGCTGGTCATGTTGGCAGCATAACTGAACCCTTGAACCTGTGACCAGCGGACCGGCGCTCCCGCGGGGCCCTGCTCTGCCCTCATTCTTGAGTATGAAAGCTGGACCTCTGCCACGAAGGGAAGCGCCCGTGGCAGTACGATGTACCGAATTCCTGCCGCCGTATTGCGCCACCCTATGGATTCCAAAATGCGATCCTCGGACTGAAGCCCAATCGTTCCGCGGTCGTATGTATGGAGTGCGCTAACGGATAGTTGGCTGTTGTGACTCAATATGGCATGAACCTTGACAAACGCATCGCCAAAGGTGTACGGCATGTCTTGGTTCACATATCTCTCGGCCGCCTGCTCCACGACACTTTGACGAACAGAGGTCATGATGGAGGCGCGCTGGCGAATCAACGGACCTTCGGCCTGGATAGCGCTCACGAAGGGTGAAACGGAGGCGGCCCCGGCGTATCCATTCTTGTTGCCATTCCGCGATTTAACATTTATCACAGAGGCTATCCGGCCCGAGTACGGAGCGCCAAATCCCGCCGTGTGAATGTCAGCTTGCTGGATGATGTCAGATGGAAACGCGGAGTAGAATCCCAATATGTGATAGGGTTGATGGACATACATGCCGTCAATCAGGGTCAGGTTGTGTGACGGTTCCCCTCCGCGTACGAAGAATTGTCCACCTCTGTCTCCTAACGATACGATCCCGGGCAAAGCAGTAAGAAAGCTTGCAAGGTCGCCCGAGATGTCAGGTGTAGGGATTATTTCCAGATCCTGAGGCCGCACAATCTGCAGGCCAGCGGTAACCCGTGCAGCGCCCGTTTCCGGCTCCCCTTCCACCAGCATCTCCGGCATCTCCGCGTCACTTATCTGGAGGGAGAAGTTGAGCGTTAGGCGTTGGTCAGTGCGAAGGGCGAGCGTATCTGCATACGAATCGTAGCCGACGTAGGAAGCACGCAAGAGGTACAGGCCCGCGTTCAGTCGGGGGATATTGTAAATGCCATCAATATCAGTTGCGGCTCCCCGCAAGTCTCCGTTCACATCCTCTAGGATCACATTAACGCCAACTAGTGCCTCGCCGTCCGTGGCACCTGTCACAAAACCGCGGATTTGTGCACCCTGCCCCAAGGCGCAAGGTACGCCTGCAATGCCGGAAAGGATTAAAACAATGCCCAAAGGGGAAGCTATACGCGGTCCGGTGCGACATATCCAGTTTGCACTTACGGATACGATGCCGAGTCGTTGGGCGTACGCCCGGAAAGCCATGTTACCCGGGATGACGAAGGCTGCGCGAGCACCAGAGCAGAGCGCAGACTGGTAAGCGGTGAGCAGGCATAAACGCAAGCGCGGTATCCATGCCTGCTCGGCCTGGAATTGGTAAACACGGTCGCGGTAACGCACGGCAGGTTAAGTTAACAAATAGCTCAGTGTGCGTTAATTTCCGTCTGGTGACCTTCTCATTGTGTTTCTAGCGGCAACAGCAGCAGCGATAAGGCTCTGTTCTACTGCCGGCGATGCTACGGAGGCAGCACACGAAGCCGTCCACGCATTGTTTGGGTGTGGCCAGGAAATGTGCAGACAAACGCGTAGTTGCCCGACTCCATTGGAGCGACAATAAATATGGTCTCTTGCGAGCCTGGTCCCATCAGCCCGGTATGGGCGAGTATGTCATCGGATTGCGGTACGTAGTCCAGGTTGTGCCCCTGCAGACCCAAATCCAGCGCATCGCGCGCGACACGGTCGGCGTCTCGTGCGATGACAAGGTTGTGGCTCATATCGTGATCGTTGATGAATGTCAGTTCTACACGACTACCTGCCGTGACGGATGGAGCGTGAGCGGCAACAACGGTCATGTCATGCCTTCCCGCCGTGACTGTGACAGAACGCTGAAGGTATGGGCCACCACCCGCAGGTTCGAGTGTATCTTCAATTGTTTGGGAGCCCAGCTGGTATATGAATGAAGGGCGTCTGTCTTCATCCAGACGGTAATGCTTTAACTGCAATGGTTCATCAGACTGGTATACCAGTGGATTACCATGGAAGGCTAAGGGGTTAGCGCCTGGCACCGCGACTTGATCAGTGCCCCGTCCATACGACATGGGCGTGGCATCAATGAACGGACCGCGCCAAGCAAAAAGAAGCTCCCCGCCGTCAACGGTCAAGGCTGTAGTGCACGCCCTCAGGATCGCCCGCGCTGATGGCATGGATGCGCTTTGTTCTACCGTGGGATACAAAGCTGCGGTGCATCACCGGACCAACATCAGAATGAAGGTAGATAGGCGCTGGTTCTTGTCGCCGGTTTTGGTTACGCATGAGAAAATGCAGCGGTGAATTCGGGCCTGTAACCTCAAGCGTTACGCCGGGCGGACGGCCGCCGGTCTTCTTGAAGTAGACGATGGTGATAGCATGCGTCCCTTCTGCAAGGTTGACACTTCCCGTAGCGCGTGAGGTGTTGCTATCGTGCCGTAATACGATGGTATCACCGACGCGGAGCTGAGCGCCCCCGATACGGGCATCCCGAAAATGCGGGTCTCCGGTTATCCAGTCCAGCACGATGGCAAAATGATGCACCCCTATGGTTGGAACCTGCAGTAGTCCTTCATAGGCGACTAGGACAGGCCGGGTAGAGGTTATGCGGTGATCAGCCAAGTCCACCACTGCCATCGGGGGTGTCTCTACCTCAGGAAATGTTTCCGGGAGAGCATCAACTTGCCGCTTCAGAACTCGGTGCGTGATGTTCTGCGATTCGAGGCGTTCCTGCCCGCAGTGCTTTACGCGAATATTTCTGAGGGCTACGGGCCCATGGTCACCCTGAAACATGACAGGACCGCTGGAGGCTTCATCTTGAAATGCGCTGGCGCGAGTCGGCCCCGTAACGGTAATGTTCTCGTGGATCGGTATGCCGTTTAGTGCAACGCGGACGAACCGGGCGTGGGTCACCGTATTATCATCAGAATCGAACCGGGGAGCACGAAAGACAATGTGCAAGTCCTGTCACAGGCCTGGTGCGCGGCTGGCATTAATGCGGGGTGCCCGTCCGCCTTTTCCATGTTCATCAATCCATTGTTCGTAAAGGCCTCCCGCGTCCGCAAACGTGACGTTCGTTTTCCCCAGCTGTCGTATAACTGCACCTCGTAGCGACCCTGCAGGTAGCCGGAATTGGATCCTTTGGGCATCATAAACTGCATGCGGAGCTCCAGATCGCCGTGGCTCCACGCAGTAAGGAGGTTGCCTCGTGAATCTTCCGTTGGAGTATTGATCAGGACTCCGGTACCCGGGACTGCTGACATCCATTCGCTAGAGTGCCGGGTGGCCATCACGTCAGAGACCAAGGTCCAGTTTGTGGGGGCTTCCGCAAAGGCTTCAAGGGAAGACAGCGGTATTGCCGTTAGCCGATCTTGGGCGCGGATATGAGTGGGCAGCAGGGACAATAGTCCCAGAGCCAATACCATGCGGTGTAGTGAAACACGCAGGCGGCATAGTGCAGGTTACTGGGACTGAAAACTGTACGACCGAGCGGGCATTGGGTCAGACATTTGAAGGTGGCAATGCATACAAGTCTGCCGCATTAGCCCAAAAGATCCTATCTCGGACGGAGTCGCAGATCGGCAGGCTCGCGATTTTTGCATGCTCCGCTTCGAAGCTTCCCCACGGTGCATCGGTTGCGAACAACACCCGATCAAGTCCAACGCCGCACCGGTCTATCTCTGTCAGAAGCCATCGTGGTCCAAACCCGGGTACCAGTGATGTGTCTGTATACACGGAATATCCCTCATTAATCCAGCGGAGGAACCGCGGAACGAATTCAAATACCGGGCCGATCGCCTCGCCCATGTGTACTAGCTGGTAGGTTGCGGCAGCTCCGTACTGTCGCATAAAGGAGCCAAACCCGCTTGGTTGTGCACCACGCAAGTATCCGGTATGAAAATGGATGACCAAGTCGTGGTGGCGCGCCGCCTCAAGGATGCGTTCCACGTTAATTCGTACAGCCTTTGTCCAGGAGGCGGGATCAATTCCGTATTGTTCCCATGTGTTTGATGCTGCCTTCAGGGCTTTGATCCCCGGCTGGGGCAGGGTGGACAGGGTGCGTTCGCATTGGGTGATTGTATTTGGTACCGGAGAGACCCACAGGGCGCCCAAGATTGATTCCTTTGCATCTACCGCTTGCCGTACAAGGTTGTTGAAAGAAAATGCTGCGTAAGGATCTTCCAGATAGGTCGGTACCATCAGTCCGCCTGCGAGGCTGTGGCGCCGGATGTGCCGAATGCAACTACGGGCATCGTCATGGTCGTCAGGCTCGGGAATGGGTTGTATCATGTGGCCCGAAACACGCTGTCTACCGAATGCCCCTATATGAAAATGGGCGTCAAAAATGGGTCGACGCACGGGCGCGGGTCAGCCTTTCCTGGCAAAGTGGCGGTAGAGTAGTACGGTGACGATGAAGGCAATCACAAACACTAGGGACGGTACAAGGACCCCCCAGAAAACTTCCGCAGCGCTTGTGAGGCCCATCATTCCGGCTTACTATGGTGTTTGCGGTAGGATCGGTACGCCAATATCAGCCCCAGGAACGAGGCGGCATAGGCGATCGTCATGCCTATTACGGTGGCGAGGCCTTGGTTCATGGGCTTTCTTTATCTGTGGTCTGCCATCGAACATTGTTTTCTAGCTCGCGAAGATAGTCCTGCTGCTTGGTTTCGTATTCTGTTGACACCGCGCGCAGCTTGGGGTCAATGATCCAGTGCATCAATACCGTCAGCGCGATACTTGAAATAAGCAGCACAAAGCCTTCCCAAAGCAGCAGCACGCTCAAGGCTACGCCTACGGTCATTGCTATGTAGCATAGCGGCGATATCACAATTGTGATCCAATCTTCCCTTGTCCACTCGTCGGCTTCCGCGGCAGTCCATTGTCGGCGTATTATTGGCATGGCGCTAGAGCAGGTTAGAAGTTCCCCTTCAAGAGGGCACTCTCGGAGATGCCGTTGAGATCTCCGCTAGCTGTGAGTAGTCCGCGGCGTTGTGCTTCTCTGCGTACCGGTCTCCACCATCCAATCGGGCGCGACATTATGTAATAGCGTACGAGGTGGTCCATGTCTTCAGGCTCGGAGAAAAGTGTCACGGGCAAGAATACCACCGCACCGAGGGCCATTAGCAGCCAGAACTGCTGGTAGTCCAGCAGTTCCGGGATTACGCCGAGTTCTGGAAGGATCCAAACTACAAGCCAACTGAATCCGAGATTTGCGATCCAAGCCGACAGGTACCCCCAGGCATTGAATCTCCACCACACGACCTGAAGGATGTTTGGTAGCCAAATGCCGGCAGCCATAACCCAGAGCGCAAATATTAACCAAGACGTAATATCCTCCATCATCAGGCCATAGAAGAACGATCCAAACAGAAGGATGACGGTGGAAATGCGTCCGACCACGATCAATTTTTCTTGGCTAGCTTTTGGGTTCACGTAATGCTGGTACAGGTCCCGCGTAGCGTACAGTGCACCGAGGTTGAGGTGCGAGGAGATAGTGGAGAGATGAATTGCCAGGATAGCGGCAAAGAAGAATCCGAGCATTCCTGCCGGAAGGTAGTCGAATCCGAGGCGGAACCATCCCATTTCATACTCCTCAACGGATGTCAGACCAGGAAAGAGCACGAAGAAGGCTAGTATGGAAACGGCCCATACTGAGTTGCGAACGAGTCCGAGGAGTGTGCCCCACCAAATGCTGTAGCTTGCGTCGCGTACAGTGCGAGCGGACTGGATGCGTTGCGCTTCCACATACCAGTCAATGCTGGTTCCCATCCCAAAGCCACCCAGTATTGCAATGAAGAGCATGGTTGCAAACCATGCAGTGGGGAAGCTGCCGGACCACCACCCCGTAAAAGCAAACGGGTTGATTCTATCAAGCTCACCCAGTGCGGTTAGTTTTTCTATAATGCCTGATGGTCCACCCGCCTCGGAGATACCCCAGAAGGAAACAATGATGATGACCAGAAACGCGATCAGACCCTGCTGAAAATCAGCCATAACGACGCCCCAGTACCCGGCTGCCAGGACATAGACCGCGCACACAAGCGAGAAAGCGATAAGTCCGATCCATGTGGGCCAGCCAAAAAGAAACTCGCAGATTTTTCCCATTGCGATGCCGACCCATCCCAGTACGAACATATTCATGAAGAACTGCCATCCCGCCATCCAACCCCGTAATAGCTCAGATCCCAATCCCGAGAACCGTACCACATTCCATTCGGCTTGCGTGTACGCTAGGGACCTGCGAAATATTCGGGTCGAAACGAACGAACTGATGGCTCCCCAAGCTGAGAAAAAGGTGTACCATATTCCGGCGAGGCCATGCTGATAGATCACTCCTGTTATCCACATGGGCGTATCCGTCGCCGTGTGTGTGGCATATACGCTGGACGCGGGTAGCCACCACGGCAGGCCGCGCCCAGCGAGGAAGAAGTCTGAGGACGATCGTTTACCGAGGCGGTAGAACAGGATGCCACTGCCGATCATCAGCAGGAGGAAGGCTCCTACCCAGAACCAGTCCAGAAATGAGAAGATCACAATCATAGGCCCACCCAATAATAAGGCATTGCGATATGTTCTTCATCCTCTGCTTATGTTCACGTTCCCGTGGTCTCAGGCCAGTTACATAGCAGGTCCCAGCACAGCCAAAGGGCGCGCGGCACATGGAAGCAACCTTTGTACGCGCCGCCCTTGAATCGGTGCGTTACGCGACCTTCCCGGTCCAAGTACCCATACCATTCTCCGTACTTTGCATCACGGAAATGATTGAACGCATACGCTTCAACCGAGCAGAAAGCGTTCCAATCCTGGGGCTGTCCTGTTAGGGCATAGTTGAGAAGGTGTGCATACATTGCTTCACAGTGCGGCCACCAAAGCTTCATTGACCATTCCAACTGGACAGGGGAGTAGCCCTCAGAATCCAGAAAATAGAATAGTCCACCATGCTCTGAATCCCAACCGCTTTTATACGACCAGCGCACCATATCAAGTGCTAGTCTGGAAACGTCCGGGCGCTGCAGGCGCTTAGCCCAGTGCTGTAGGAACCACCCGGCCTCAATGGCATGCCCCGGGTTAAGTAGCCTGCCAGCCGGGCCGTTCAGTTGGGCGCCTTCAGGGGTTATGTGTTCATGCACAAGCATAGTTTCCGTATCAACGTGAAGCGCGACGCGGCGGATGCAGTCTTCTACCTCGACGGAGTAGCGATCATATTCCTGGCCGGCAACTTCATCAATCAGATTGAGGAGGATCATCGGTACAGCGAGGGCCTGCGCTGGTGGGGCGCCGGGCAAGGCTGGCCGTCCAAGGGGTGTCCAGTCGTAGGCCCATTCCCACAGGTTGGCTAGTTGATCCTCGGCGCGCCGAATCAGGGAGGAATCGCCCGAGGCCCGGCCGTATTCTGCCAAGGCCATGACGTAGAAACTCTCCGTGAAGATCTTTCTCTGCTGATATATCGGGCTACCATCAGCGGCGACAGCAAAGTAGACGCGCCCGTCCGGTCGCGCGGCATGCTCAATGAGGAAGGTCATGCCCAAGCGTGCCATGCGGAGCCACTCCGCTCGCTGCTCGACACTCGAATACAGTTTGCTGAACATCCAGACCTGGCGTGCGACCAGCCAAATGTGTTTTGTGGTGTCGTAGATTTTCCCATTGCGATCAAGGTTATTGAATGTGCCGCCGTTCACGGTGTCTGGCGAATGCCGCACCCAAAAGGGTAGCACGCGTTCAAAGAGTTCGTTTGCGAACTTGATGCGGAGGCGTTGACGTTCAGTGGCTGGGAGCGTAGTATGCATGGGGCTGGATTGGTTGTTCTGTGCTAGGATTTGAATTCAGATCTGTTCAATTTAGGCTAGCCTGCTTGGATGCGGGTCTTATTCCATCTTAATCATTCAATCGGAGGTACTGCCATCAATACTCAAAGACGAGACTTTATCAGGCATTCCACGCTTGCCATGGCTGGTTTGGGCATGGTTCGTCCAGAATTGCCGGGCCAGCCGGTGCAGCGGCGTTCCAACCCTATTGGGGTTTCCACCTATTCCTTTTGGCGCTTTGATGGCCCCAAAGAGAACTACCCTATTGAGCAATGCATAGATGACGCCGCTGCCATGGGCTTTGATGGCGTTGAGTTGCTGCATGTCCAGATGGCTTCGGAAGAACCATCATACCTACAGTATATCAAGCGCCGCGCTTTCGTGAATGGGCTTGATTTAATGGGTTTTTCGACGCACCAGGGATTTGTTTCTCCCGATCCAGAGGAGCGAAAGCGCAATATTGACCGCACGATCCATCAGATTGAGTTGTGCTATATGCTGGGTATCCCGACCATGCGCCTCAATACCGGGCGCTGGGGGACTTCTGAATCGTTTTCTTCGCTTATGGACAACAGAGGCATTGAGCCTCCTCTGGAAGGATATACAGACGAGGAAGCCTTTGATTGGGTAATTGGGAGTATTGAGCGTTGCCTGCCCAAGGCTGAGCAGTGTGGAGTCCTTCTGGGGCTTGAGAACCACTGGGGGCTAGGACGCACGCCGGAAGGTGTTCTTCGAATTGTTCAGGCGTTGGATTCGCCGTGGCTTCAGGTGACCTTGGATACCGGTAATTTTCTGGAGGATCCATACGACAAGTTAGCTATGCTGGCCTCAAGGACTGTATTGATGCAAGCGAAGACCTATTACGGGGGTGGAACGTGGTATACATTGGACTTGGACTATCCACGCATTGCGGCAATCATGCGGGAGCACGACTATCGTGGCTATATCTCGCTGGAGTTTGAAGGCAAGGAAGATCCTGCAACTGCGATACCGAAGAGTCTGGATCTTTTGCGAGGGGCGTTCGCCTAAGTCAGCGTGAGAGCCATTCAGTATGTGCAGCCCTGTGAAGTCAGCTGGGTAGACATACCGGACCCTGTGCTGCCATCGGACGGCATGGTGCTGCGCATGCAGGTTGCCGCGATATGTGGTAGCGATCTGCACTTTCTCCATGATAGTCCGAGGGAAGACTATACCTTCCTGCTTGGCCAATCAGGACATGAATGCGTCGCGACTGTGGAGGCATCCAATGTTGCGGAATATTCTTGCGGAACGTCCGTACTTGCTCTCGTTCCTCGCTTTGATGGGTTTGCCGATTACGTGGTGGCAACACCTGATGAGGTTGTCCTTCTACCTGCAGGCCTGCTGCCGGAATGTGCTGTCATGACGCAGCAGTTAGGGACGGTGGTTTATTGCTGTCGCAAGCTGGGCAGTGTGGTGGATAAGCGTGTGGTCATTGTAGGGCAGGGTCCTGCAGGGTTGCTATTTACCAGGGGGAATTATAATACGTGAGTGACCAACTGTACACAGTGAGGCACTAGTATCAATTTCACGGGTCATAGGGGTCGGTAACCCGAACGCTCCTCGCCGTGCAGCAGCCCCAATCCCGGAGGCCAGTATGTTTGCAGCCGCATTCAGGTCTGCATGATCCGTATGTCCACAGGACATACACGTGAATTTGCTCTGCGTCTTACGGTTACTCGCTTCTGTGTGCCCACACACAGAACACCGCTGACTGGTATAGGCAGCGGTAACCTTTATCACCTTGCGGCACTTATAGCCCAGCATCTGATCCAGCTGGCCCCAACCTGTTCGCAGTATTCCACGGTTGAGGCCAGACTTCTGTTTGACGTTTGTGCCAAAGCTCTCCATCGTCCCCTTAGCTGAACGTGTCATCGCTTTGATCTTCAGGTCCTCCAGTATCACCGTTGAGGAGCATTTGGCAATACTGCGACTTACCTGGTGGTTCGCATTCTTGAGGATGGTAGCACGCTTGCGCTGTATGCGGGCGATTCTATGCTTCCGCCTGTTACGACGGTTGGAGCCTTTCTTTTGTCTCGCCAGTCTTCGCTGATGCCGCTTCAACTTTGCATCAAGACGCTTCGTATCCGGTTGTCTGATAATGCTTGTATCGCCCTCTGTGGAGACCATAGCGACCTGCCCGCAATTACGGTCAATGCCTACAGCACTGCCGGTATCCTCTATTACAGGTGCCTCCATCTTGTAGCAGATGACAGCATACCCTTTGCCGGCGTTCTTCTTTACCGTGGCTTTGACGGGTATACCATCAGGGTACGGGTTGCCTCCCCGCCTGCGGAGCGCCATATATCCCACTTTCGGGATATACAGCTTGCCATCCCGAACCCTTACGTTATCCGGGATCGTGAACGAAGGCGTACTACCACGTCTGGAATGGAATCTCGGTCTTCTCTTACCTTCCTTGAAGAATGCCTTCCATGCATCCGCCTGATATTTCAATGTGTATCTAACGACACCAAAGGAGTATTCAGGTAGCCACTCGACCGTACGGCGCAGTGCCGTGAACCGCTTCCCCAGCGAGAAGAAGCTTACCGAGGGCGGCTTCTCTCCAGCCTCTTTCGCTTTCTTGTACGCCTCGCTCTGCTCTGCGAGGATGGCATTCCACACAAACCTACACGCACCCGCTAATCCAGCAAGTTGCTTGGCGTTACTCCGACTTCCGGGCAACAGCCTGTATGTGATATTGCGGTATGCATTAACCGTTTCGGGCATGGCACTGTGGTATATAATTCCCTGTTATATGGAACTTATATAGCATGCGTCCCCATGTGTTGAGGTATTTGAAATAATTGCAGTTTTTCGTGAGAAGCGGGAACCGATTATGAAAAGCTGGCGAAAGCCATCCTGTCTGCACCACCAAAGCATAAAAAGTAATTCCTGCGAAAACGCGTGGCACTCAGCCATATAACTCCCTTACCATGCTGCTCCGATCCATGGGGGCACGTGAAATAGTCGGATTGGTTATCGTGCTGCAGCGACTCTTGGTCGCTGCGAGGGTCGGAGCAGAAGAGACCGTGGACGTGCGCGCCGGCACGGCTAGAGAAATTGTTTAGAACAGGACGGGCGGTCAGATGGCAGACTTGGTGGTAGAGGCAGTCGGGAAAGCCGAGACATTCAATCTTGCCACGGAGCTTGTGCGTGATTATGGTACGATCGCACTCTTTGGGGTGCCGAAAGCGCCGGTGCTACCGATTGCCGTTGAGGCGTTGTTAAGGCGAAACGTCAGATTGATAGCCAGCGCTTACGCGCAGCGGGAGCCTGGGCTGGCATCATTTCGGCTGGCTCTGAATCTGATGGCGCAGGGCCGACTTGATCCGTCAATATTAGTTACGCATCGGCTGCCGTTTGGGGAGATCAGGCGTGGTTTGCAACTGGCGGAGTCGAAAGAAGCCGGTGCAGTGAAGGTACTGCTGGATTACAGTATTTGAGGTCTGCACAAAAACAGAAAACCCGGAAGCGCGAGCTCCCGGGTTTTCGATGATGTCCTAAGGAATAACGCTGCCGGCTAGACCGGCTCTACATCTTGGGCTTGCAGCCCTTTCGCTCCTTTGATAACTGTGAATTCGACCTGCTGGTTTTCCTCGAGGGTACGGTAACCCGTAGTACGGATTTCCGAGTGGTGAACAAAAACATCGCTGTCACCCTCTCGCTCGATGAACCCGTAGCCTTTCTCTGGATTGAACCACTTCACGCGGCCGTTTACTCGTGCTTCTTGCATTGTTGTATCGTTGAATAAGGTTATAACTTCTTGAGGATTACCTAAGATATGAAGCGGACAGCCATGGATGTTGCCTACATGGAAAATTCACAAAGCGATTTCGGTACGCTTTGAGTGAAATCGGCAAGCGATCAGATATCACCGCGTCTGCCAATTGCTGACACACTAGTTAGTGTACAATTTTAGGGAATTATATTACGTGAGTGACCAACTGTACACAGTGAGGCACTAGTATCAATTTCACGGGTCATAGGGATCGGTAACCCGAACGCCCCTCGCCGTGCAGTTGCCCCAATCCCGGAGGCCAATATGTTTGCGGCAGTGTTAAGGTCCGCATCGTCGGTGTGTCCACATGAGACGCACTTGAATTTACTTTGGGTCAATCTATTCGCTTTGTCCCGACGACCGCACTTGTTGCAGTCCAGACTCGTGTAAGGGGCTGGGATCTTGAGCACTTCCGGGCATTTGTACTGCAGCATCCCGTCTAACTGCCCCCATCCGGTGGCATTAATGCTACGGTTCAGCCCTGCCTTCTGGGCGACGTTCCTGCCTGGATTGTCAACTGTCCCTTTGGCGGATGAAATTATCTCCACGACATTAAGATCTTCCAGCACAACCGTAGAAGAGCGATTCGCGATCAAGCGGCTTGCTCTGCCCTGTACCCATAAATCTTCAATTGCGGTTAGATTTTGGGTCAGTTCTGGTCAACTCTCGCTGGCATGGCTGTCGGAATAATTCGGGTATTTCGGCCTGGCAGGGATGGTGTGTGACTTGAAGTGAATAATGCCATCCTCTCGTGCGGATACGCGATCTCTTCCTGCGCTGCTTCCCTTAGCGCTGCACTACCTATCTCCACGAAGCCCCGGCTGTCCGCGGCTGCAGTCCCATGGCGATACTTCCGCCTCCAGTAATTCAACGGTCCGTACGAGACGCCGTGCTCTGCACAAAACGCCGCTGCGGACCGGGTCCTTTCGCTCATACTGTTCTACCAGCGGAAACATCTCTTCCGCCGCACGTCTGGGCTGTACCATGCGATCTGGGGTCTGGGTTCTCACGTCTACAGGTATGCTTCCCAGAACCCGTCACCGAATCAAGATGCAGTTCACAGCACGCTCACGCAGGTGTAGCCACTGGGGCATAGGCCCAAATCAGGCAAGTTGATATGCCATTTATGTGAACCCAGATGAACTCCCGTGCGAGCATGCACTCAATCGTTCGTCTCTTACCTCGTATCCCAATTCGTATCCCAATGTCATTAGGTGTAACCTCTCTAGGCCACGCCACATGATCTGGTAACCCACGGGTCCATCACGAGTGCGGTTCTGATAGCCGCCGAGCACCGCTACGATCAGGATAGCAGCTCCCAAAGTACTGGGCTTCGGCAGCTTTACCTGTGCTGCATATCCATCCAAGAATCGCAGCTCCATCTCCGTGAAGAAGACATCTGCGTCCAGCTCCGGCACCTCCCGACCCAATTGCACCAGGGTCATGACGCGTCGGGTAGCGCGGGGGAATTTCACCCCCAGGCCCCCACAGAACCGTACGTGAGACTCTCGCCTCATACGGCTCTTCCTAAGCAACCGTCGTAAAACGGTCTTATGTGTCCCATCAAAGTCCTCCCCTCTCGGGTTGCTCCAATGTCCCACACCGCTCAGGGCAGCCCCTTCCCTCCAGACTCATTACAAGCCCTTCCGCACTACTACGAACTGCTCCGCCCCTGTGCCCTGCATCGGTACTCAATCACTCACGGGGTCTCCGCTTGCGACTCTCCCTTCGCATCAGAACGACAGGTTCCCAAGTTCCATGTAAAGGCCTGAATCCACGGTCTTGCCACCTGCATGCCGGATGCCACTTGGCCAATAGACAGGCTCCCGCCAAGCTTGTCCCAGCGGACTGGGCATTCCTCTGGTTTTGGCATCGTCTAAGATATTTCGACACTTCAGCAGTGGTTCATTTGCATTCAACTCCGTGGCTCGTACCTGACAAAGTCCTACCTCTGTCTTTTCCGGTCTCGCTCACCACCCTGTCTCTTAAACAACGCAGCAGCCGACGGTTTAGAGCCTCCGCCTGTACAGCGGCTCTGGAGGGCCTACCTCCATCCTTATACATAGCATGACTACTCGAACATCAAATCATATTTGACCTCCTTTTGTCTTCTTGGCACACGCCAAGATATTACACAATACATCGTTATTGCTCGCTGCAGACGCAACGAGGTACGCAGACCCAAACGCTCCACCTTGCACCCGCTCTTGAGCACGCGGAAGAAGTCTTCCACCCGCCACCGCTTGAGATACATGGCCAACACCCGCCGTGCATCCGCTATGCTCCCTACCTCCATGCTGGTCAATAGCATCCACTCCACCGGCAGCGCATCCCCCGGAGGCTCCACCTCCAACACATGCACCCCGTACATCACCACCGGCTCCTCCTCGTTCTTCGGATCCGGCAACAAGAACCTCCCGTAGCGTACCTCCGCATTGACCATCCGGTAACTGCGACCCTTCCGTGCCTGCTTGCGCGCCTGCTTCTTGCGCGCCGTCACCCGCTGTATCTCAATCTCTACATCCCCGGAGCCTTATCACTGCGCATTACCGCAAACAGCTTGCGATCATCCGACAGCTTGCGATCATGCTTCGCTCGTATCAATACCTCCGCCTTACCCTGTATACGCTGCTCGGCAAACATCGCAAAGCTGTCCGCCTCCCGGTCCGCAACACAGATCACCTGCGTCTCGCCGGACAGCTCCTCCGCCGCCTCGCATATATCCTGGAACCCGTCTATCCACTGCTGCGTCCGCGGAACATGCGGACCCTCCTCCGGATCCTTGAAGTTGCAACGTAACACCCCCAACGTCAATCCATCCTCCGTCACCGCCAGCGTCGCATGCAACGGCAACCCCAGCGTCTTCGCCGTCGTCTGATTACTCCCTATTACCTCCAAATCCGTACACGCCGGCCGCGTACTGTACCGCAACTTCGTCGTATCCTGGATGCATAACACGGTCTCCTGACTACGCATACGCTCTATCGTACGCCCACGATGCGGCGCCAATATGTTCTCCGGCGTTACCGTTTTGTCCTTCTTGCTCTCCAATAACCGGTAATGCCCCTTCACCGCCGCGCGGTCCGCATCCGTATGCGCGGTAATGCTGTGGCCTATCACATCGGCCAACATGGACGTGCTCTTTACCAGTCGCACAGACAACCGCCTGTCTCCCAATGGCGCTCCGCCAAACTCCGTTTCGGCCCACTGCGCACTGTCTATCCCCTCGTGCGGATCCCTCACCGGACGCAACTCCTCCTCCGGTTCCCCCAAGGTTTCGCGCCACTCCTTGTCCAACTCGTATACATACAGCCCCTTGGGATCCTTTTCCTTTGCCTCCTTGTGCCGCTTTCCGCCTGCGGTATGGCCGATCAATACAAAATTGTTCACCTCAAAACACGCTCCTCCCCCTTGGGGATCCACATACGTTTCGACAACCCAGGGACGGTAACAGTACCGTGCCTGAAAATCATCCGCCAACCGTCTCAATACGTTACCCAGTACATGGCTGGCCAAATCCTGACACTGCCCCCGTATCAGAAAACGACTCAAACACACCACACGGTGCAAATGCGCCTTGCGCTGCTCATCACTCCACGCCATCCAGTGCTCTCTGGGCGCCAGACGCAACGCCGCCGCCGAAAATCCCACCGCTCCCAGGTAACCATGGGCACTGCCTATCAGATAGTGTTTGCCAGAAAAAGGTAGGAGGGCTGAAAAACGGCGAAACAAGGCCGTTTGATACTCGTTCTATCCATCTGTAAGCGTTACGGTTACAGATGGATATGAGCCATACCGTATTTTGCACATTGCAGATTATTCAGCCAGCGTGTCTCTAACGAATGTTTGGCCAAATCCTTCTGTTTCGGGCGTTTTCATCGATATAAGGCCCCTTGGGGCCGATTATTCATACGATTAATACCATGCGGATTGTAGAGGATACACAGTTTAAGCTCGGGCAGGTCCCCATTGAAGAGATGACCTTCCACCCCAAAGACCGGGACGATATACCGGCAGTGCTAAAAGGTCTGCAGCACCTGTATTGCGACCCAACGGCTCGGCAGAAGATCTTTGAGATCCTGGAGAAGCAGTTGCTTCCGAATATTGATTTGCAGCGTGGTCGTCCGGGGATGGCACTTTGGCGCGTCTTTGTCTTGGGGGTATTGAAGCAGGCCCTCAACTGCGACTTTGATCGTTTGAGGAGCCTGGCCGCCAATCATTTGGAGGTGCGCCAGATGCTGGGGCATACGAATTTCTGGGACGAGCCTGTCTATCAGCTGCAGACCGTTATTGATAACGTGAGCCTGCTAACAGCGGACATCCTGAAGCAGATCAACGATGCGGTGGTGGCTTGCGGTCACCGATTGGTAGAACAGGAGCCAGAGGAGCCGCTTCTTTGCCGGGTTGATTCGGCGGTGGCCAAAGCGAATGTGGAGTGGCCTACGGATGTTCGTTTGTTGTGGGAATCGATGCGGTGCCTGATTCGGGAGTTGC
The DNA here is from genome assembly GCA_963663495.1 of Rhodothermales bacterium. Classification (GTDB taxonomy): domain Bacteria; phylum Bacteroidota; class Rhodothermia; order Rhodothermales; family Bin80. The sequence goes on along the minus strand of OY760427.1, from coordinate 4,011,654 downwards.
ATTGCGCATGTGAGGCGCACAGCCTTGCGGGCTGGCGCAAGGCTGTGTACTGGAGTCGTACCTTGAAGAAGGCCTTCAACCGGGTGCGTACGCACCGTCAGTGGCGTGATGAGTCGAAGGTGAGAAAGTATGTGAAGATGTGTCGTGTTCTGATTGAGCGTGCGGAGAGCAGTGTCAGCGTGTTGAAGGAGAAAGACGCGGATCTTGAGGAGGTGTTGCGGTACTTGGCAGATGCACAAAGGCAGATAGATCAAGTAGATAGGCGTCTATTGAAGGGGGAGGTGATTCCGCATGATGAGAAGGTATTTTCGATACATGAGCCGCATACTCGTTGGATCACCAAGGGGAAGGCGGGGGTGATTGCGGAGTTGGGTCTGCCGGTATGCGTGCTGGAGGATCAGCATCAGTTGATATTGAGGCATCAGATACTGCACTAAGGGGTGGATTCGGATATGATTGTGGGGTTTATGAAGGAAGCGAAGGATCGGTATCCGGCGATCACATCGTGCAGCATGGATAAGGGGTACTCATCGGTAAAGAACCGTAAGGCGCTGGAGCCGGTGTTGGACACGGTGATCATGCCGAAGAGGGGTAAGTTGAGCAAAGCGGACAAGGAGAGGGAATCCGATCCGAAGTTTGTGGAGGGTCGTCGTCAGCATCCGGCAGTGGAGTCGGCGATCAACAATTTGAATCATCGGGGCCTGGGTTTGATACGGACCCGTGGCAAGGAAGGCTTTGTTCGAACGGTGGCGCTGGTAGTGGTAGCGGCAAATGTGCACCGTATCGGACAGATAGTGAAGCGGAGCGAGGAGCGACGAAGGCGGTGCGAGCAGGCCCGCAAGCGCGCGGCGTAGGTACTCGCGCGAGCGTCTTCAGCACAGAATCAAGGTAGCCTGCAAGGGCGAGAGGCCAACGTATGTTCATGCCTCGCTGATGGACGACAAAAACACGTCTGATCAACGTCAAAACCCTAGGATTGCCGGCGTGAGCGGACAAAGTCGGCACCGTTACCGTCGAAAAATCCTTGCTGACTTGTCATTCCGATCCCCAATTCGAATTCCAGCCCCCCACTCAGCCAAGAGTCGCTCGCAAGACCATACTTTTCTGGCAAACACCAGATAGCGTACCTGCGCTCCCACAAATGTGGTCGTACGCCTCGGATGCTCAAAGTGCAGCAACGTGTTCCACACCATACGCTGCTCGTCCGTCTCAACCAACTCAATCATCAACCCCCGAACACCGTGTACCGTGTTCGGTAACGCTATCGGATCCGGTACCCGCTCCTCGCGCCTACGCGGTTCCGCCTTAGCCGCATTACAATTCTCGGGCTTGGGCAACACAATTTCCCCCGGGCCTCCAACTTCGATAAAGCCTGCGCACAATTGCTCACCTGCGGTTCGCCCCGTGCATCAAGAAACCCGAACTCCTCACAGACAGCGCGCTATCTGCGTGCGATACCGCCAACGATCGTCGGCAAGAACCCTGTCCAAACGCTCTCCATTACAGGGAGCGCTGAGCGTTCGTAAGACCTGATTTTGTTGGAACATGAACAACATGTTCCAACGTGTTAATAACTTGAAGCGGGAAATGGGCAGGGGAAGCGGCGCAGGAAGAGATCGCGTATCCGCACGAGAGGAGGGCATTATTCACCTCAAGTCACACACCACACCTGTCAGGGCGAAATACCTGAGATATTCCGACAGCCATGCCAGCGAGAGTTGACCAGAATTGACCCAAAATCTAACCGTAATGGATGATTTATGGGTAAAGGGCAGGGCTTGCTTGGTGATTGGTATTCCTGAGGGTCATCGCAATCGCTCGGTGAGCTTTCTGGAGTCGCTTCTTAGTGCGATCTCTGCTGTTGGATCCTTTCTGCTGTCGGGCTGATTTCCGTTGATACCGGTGCAGTCTTGCCGTCTTACGCTTACCGTCCGGTTGCCGTATGATCTCGCGCTTGCCATCGGTGGAGACGGCGGCAACCTGTCCGCAGTTACGGTCTATCCCTGTGGCAACGCCGTTGTCTTCTATCTCAGGTGCTTCAATCTTGTAGCAGATGCAGGCATACCATTTACCCACCCGTTGCAGAATCACGGCTTTTACAGGAACCCCATCTGGATACGGGTTGCCTCCTTTACGTCGGATCTTCAGGTATCCAAGCTTGGGGATGAACAACCGTCCATCCTTGATCTTGACCGCTTCAGGAATCGTAAAAGATGGGGTACTGCGGTATTTGGCTTTGAACTTCGGTTTACCCCTACCTTGATTGAAGCAAGCCTTCCATGCGTCGGGTTGGTACTTCAGCGTGGTGCGCACCACGCTGAACGAGTACTTCGGTAGCCACTCGGTGCGATCTCGTAGTTCTTTAAACCATTTTCCAAGAGGGAAGAAGTATTTCACGGATGATGGAAGCTGCTCGCCCGACTCCTCTGCCTGTTTGTATTCCTGGATGCACTGCGCCAGTATGGCGTTCCACACGAACCTGCAAGCACCAGCAATCGCGCCTAGCTTATTCGCATTGCTCTTGCTCCGCGGAAGCAGTCGGTATTCAATTGTCCTATGGACAGAACAAACGCGAGCAGAATTGTTACAACCCTTTACGGGCGTGGCATCGAGTTCAGTTGATGTTGTGGTAAGCAATGGGATGGAATGCCGTTCCGTCCCATTGTGTCCTTGCCTTCTATCAAGCCAAAGGTTCATAGTCGGGGGTACTCAGGTATATAAATCCCCTATGTATCATATCGGTGACGGTATTTCACTGTGCTAAATGATTCTTGATGTAGGTCCACTCCACAATCGCTAACCTGCCGGCTGACGTCACCATCGGCTACCGTACGATCTGTCTCGTTTCAGGTCCATTCCTCATATCCCGCGAATAACAGTAGTTAACCCGCAGGTATGGTACTGTCCTGCGATTCAATACTGCTTGACATATTTATCATGGAAACCGGGTTCAGTATCCCTCCCGCGTGACCGCCCTGTCTGTCTGCCAATTTCCGTCCGAGCGAGTCACGCTTGAATGATATGGCTTTCAATCCCGTGGGGCCTCGTATCATTTTGCGCCCGGTTTTGTTTTCTTACAGACGCAGGTTAGTCGCTGCACCATTGTCTGGGACACTTTGCGAGGCTCTGGCATATTAGCTTGGCTTTTCGGATCCAGATTTTCCGACCGATGTACGCACGATATTCAGTCCATCTGCATCCTGTTATGGTGGATCCTGGTTGTGTTCTGGGAGCCGTTACTGCCACAGGATACGGGGCCGTATTGTGCTTGCTTAGACGTTAGAGAGGCCTGACTAACTGTACATGCCCAGGAACACGGAAAGGACCCTGAACGCGAAGCTGGCCGAGTGCCTGCGAGGGAAGCATCCGGGATGGACGGTTGGTGCGGAGCAGACGGGTGTGTTTGTAGAAAAGCAGAAGCAGCCGGACATTGTTGTATCAAGGGTGGAGGGGCTCACCGTCGTCGTAGAGACGGAGTATGCTCCGGCGGCTACGGTTGAGGCAGACGCCACAACGCGATTAGGTCAGATGATACATCATACTGGGGAAACGGTGGAGCAGTGTATTGCCGTCAGGCTTCCGGCGGAGCTGCGCAAGGTAGCGCAGGAGCAGCTTGAGGTGGCGGTACGTGCGGCTCGTTACTCCTTTGCGGTGATCACATCGGAAGGTGAGGGTTTGTTTGATGATATCCGGCGTTGGCCGAGGAGCGGCTGGCTTGAGGGAAGTCTGGACGATTTGGCGGGCTGTATTGAGATAGTTGCGTTATCCGAGCGGCGTGTGGCGAGAGGCGGCAAGATTCTGGAGGATGCGGTTAGCCAGGCCGCTGGGCACTTGCAGTTTCATGCTCCGAAGTATGTGCTTCATCGCTTGGCGGAGAAGCTGCATCAGGAGGCGGGAGAGCAGACCAACCGTATGGCCATGGCTATTTTGGCCAACGCTGTGATTTTTCACATGCGGCTTGCTCGGTTGCATCCGGAGGTTGCGGACCTGGCAAGCTGCAGGGCGGAGAGCGGGCCGTTTCTCAAGCGTAACGTGCTGGACAACTGGGGGCGCATTCTTGCCATCAACTATTGGCCGATTTTCAATCTTGCGTCTGACTTGTTGAGGATTTTGCCTGAGCGGGAGGCGCAGGCAATTGTAGATAGACTGGACAGGATGGCGGGTGAGTTGGAGCATTTTGGTGCGATTGATATCCAGGATTTGTCGGGTCGCATGTTTCAGCAGCTGATCACGGACCGCAAGTTTCTGGCGACGTTTTACACGCTGCCGGCATCGGCTACCCTATTGGCGGAGTTAGCTGTTTCCCGGTTGGGTGTGGATTGGTCGGATGCAGACTGTATTGCGATGCTCAGGGTGGCGGATCTGGCTTGCGGTACGGGGGCATTGTTGGGGGCGGCGTATCATGCGATTGCGTCGCGTTACCGGCGTAAAGGCGGGCATGATGGTGCGTTGCACACGGCGATGATGGAGCAGGTACTGACGGCGGCGGACATAATGCCGGCGGCGGTACATTTGACGGCGTCAACGCTATCGGGGATGCATCCGGGGGAGTCGTTTGGGCATACGCGGATGATCAACATGCCGTATGGGGATCAGGGAGCGGAGGCGGGGTTATCGATTGGGTCGTTGGATCTGATACAGGTGGATGAGACGCGGGCGTTGTTCGGGACGGGTCGTACGGGGTTGCATGGTCAGGGGGTGAAGGAGGAGGGTACGAATGTGGAGGTATTGGAAGTGCGTCACGGGTCCATGGATCTCGTGATAATGAATCCGCCGTTTACGAGGGCGACGAACCATGAGGTGGCGGAAGTTCGTGTTCCCTCTTTTGCCGGGTTCATGACGACGGATGAGGAGCAAGCGAGAATGTCAGTGCGGCTGAAGGAGATACGGAAAAGGTTGGTTAATCCGGCGGGGCATGGGAATGCTGGATTAGCGTCAAATTTCATTGATTTGGCACATGCCAAGCTTCGTTCCGGTGGCATACTGGCGATGGTGTTGCCAGCCTCTTTCACGCAGGGTCATGCATGGGCAAACGCGCGTGCGCTGCTTTGTCGTCATTACCGTGACATTCTTGTTATCGGCATACAGACATACGGCAATACAGACCGGGCTTTTTCAGCGGATACGGGAATGGCAGAGGTGTTGGTTGTGGCCACACTTCAAGGGCCGAACGGTGAGTCTCCCGGGGAGGTATTTGTTGCCAATTTGTTTCAGCGACCGAGGACTCTTCTGGAAGCTGCCACGATTGCCCGTATTATAGAGAGGAGGCGTGTGGATAGCCCTGAGGATGCGGGTAGGATTCGACTGACGGAGAGGCAGGAAGCGGGCAATTTCTTTCGTTCAGATGGCTGGAACGGCCTTGGAGTACGGGAGGCTACGTTAGCGATATTTATGAAGTCTTTGGAGCGACGCAGCCTGTTATTGCCACGGATGCAGGTGGCTGAACCTATTCCGGTCTGCGCACTGGATCATATTGGTAATCGGGGGATCTATCACTTGGACATAGACGGGACTACCAGTGCCGGTGGGGCGCGGGGGCCCTTTGATATTGAGCCTTTGTCAGCACTGCCGGAATATCCCATATTGAAGGCACACAACACCAGGCGTGAACGGCAATTGATTGTTGAGCCGGACGGGCAGGGTAGGAGTCGTACGGGATGCCGGGAACGCGCGGCAAAGCTATGGCATGAAGGGGCGTCAAGATTACACTATACCCTTGACTTCAGGCTCAACTCGCAGGCGTTGGCGGCGTGCCTGACGGAATCATCTTCCTTGGGCGGTACGGCTTGGCCCAATTTCCTTACTCAGGAGTCGTGGGAGAAGGCGGTTGTACTGTGGGCCAACACTACGCTTGGTTTGGTGAGTTTTTGGTGGACCGGTACGCGACAGCAGCAAGGGCGATCCAGATTGACGATATCACGGTTACCAGAGCTGATGTCTATTGATGCTTCAAGGCTGAGCGATCAACAGATTATTCTGAGCGAGAAGATATTCGAGGACATTCGCGGGATGACCTTTTTGCCTGCAAATGAGGCGTATCGGGATGATGTGCGTAAGGCGCTTGATCGGGCAGTTCTGGTAGAACTATTAGGGTTCGACGATCACATCCTTGATAACTTGGCGCTTCTGCGCGACCAGTGGTGCGCTGAACCGAGCGTACACGGGGGCAAAGCAACGAGGATTGAGATTATGCAGGAGACAGCGTAGAAAGTGCTGTCAGACTCACTAATTGTAAGACTGCCGATGCTTTTCTGTACGCGGCTTCGCCATTGGAGGCAATTGTTGCCAGCGTGACCATCGCCCGTTAAAGCTAAATAATCTATGCAGTTGGTGGCAGAACCTAAGCGCTGAACTGGTAAAGCGTCATCTCTATCCTACAATGTTCATGTCGTACCCTGTTCTGGTCTAAAAGTGCTGTTTCGGTACCTGCAGGACCGATTGTGCGTTGTTCATACGTAGGGACGACCATGAGAGGGGCTCAAAACACCAGTTTAGGCCTTTTTCCCGACACGATAGCGGTCACATTACCGAGATTTTGGGAAGACGTCTGTCGGGTAGACACACCTCTGCCTACCTTCGCTTTCCGCGTTGGGCGCCTGCGGTGTCGAAGCGCAGGCGCAAATATGACTTGGCTAGCTCTTCAAGGGAAGCGTGATCCATGTGAGTTGACAATAACGTCGCCAAAATTGCTCCCATGCAGCATCTGCGCTGGCGGCAATGTGGATAACGATGTTGCGCGCGTGTTGTACGAAGCGGGCCCCCACCTTGAGTACACGCTCGCGATAGGTGCTCAGACTTATCTGGGATTCGTCAGGCTCCCGCATAAGGCAGCGCCCCACATGCATGAGCTGATACACCAGAAGGTATACCTGTAGCAGGACCTCGTTCTCGGCTCGGATTTCGGCTTCCTGCTCCGACTCTTCCTGCTCCCGCGCTACAGGCCGGCCCTTATAGTATAGTGTGTCTTCGGACGGGGAACCGAAGACAGCGCCATGGAGCAAGCCGCATTCAGCTCCCCGAAGTGCTTTTCCGCCTTTCCTCTCTTCCTGTACAGATTCACAAGCTGCTCTGCCGGATAGGCTTCTGCATCCAGATCGGTGATCAGATAGAAATGCCGCGGGGAAAGCTCTCCCGGCACCGGATCAACCACGAGCACCACACGACGCTCTACGGACCAGCACTTTGCACGGTAGCGCAGTTCATGGTAGCATTCGTCCGACGGCTGATCACCCTCCAAATGAGGCGCCGCAAGCCCGTCAATCACATCGTTTCCTTTCGGACGCATCACATAGCCGATACGGTCGTTCTCCAGCTTAGCACATAACTCTCCACTGTTGAAGCCTGCGTCCAATCGGACAATGACCTTGTCGGCCACATGTTCACGCAATGCCAGCCCAATGCGTCGAATGAAACCGTAGCAGTCCTTCACCACATTCTGCGTGTCCCCTCGCAATTCCGCCCCCAACATGTCGCCCGACTCACCGCATATGGCGATAAGGGGCAGAAAGATGGTGCGCTTATAATACCCGTTCCACTTGCTGCCCTGCTGCTTGCCATGCGTATCTACCGGTACACCGTCCACATCAAAGACTACCTCGGGGCGGCGCTTCCCGCCACCACGCTGCAGCAGGTGCTCCATGGCGAATGTCTCTGCAAAAAGGCGCAACTTCTTGAAATTCTTTTTCCCGGCCAACATGTGAACGAAGCGAGACATGGTTGGCTGGGATGCCAGGGACCTATCGTCCTGTAAAGCCTCCATACCCCTTTTGGAAGAAGTGGCCACGCGCATGGCGGGGTCCCTTCGAAGCTTGTCCGCATCTGATTGACGTCCCCACCCCTGCACATGTTGCAGCAGGTACTGCCGCACTAACTCCTCAAGGCTATGCGTAATCCGAGCTTGGGACCGATTGTCCTTAAGCACGGAAGCGAGTCGGCATGCCAAGGTGCTGATCACCATGAGCAGGCGCATAGGAATGACGCCGGCATCCGATGTTAGATTATCGGTCTTGGAGCGTACAACTTTAGTGGATTTATTGAACTGGCAAGCGAACAGAAGGTTGGATTTGGGATCTTGCATCGGGTGTGTTACAGGGTGAATGGGTATTGGGGTTTCTAAGCGATTTAGCGTCGCGGAAGAGTCCATTCACCCCGTGTATAGTCAACATCTTACACCATAATATTAAACGACGATTCCCCGCCACTTAACTCCCTTATGAATAAGGAAGATCTATGTCCATCATTTTGCGCCCGGTTTTGTTTTCTTACAGACGCAGGTTAGTCGCTGCACCATTGTCTGGGACACTTTGCGAGGCTCTGGCATATTAGCTTGGCTTTTCGGATCCAGATTTTCCGACCGATGTACGCACGATATTCAGTCCATCTGCATCCTGTTATGGTGGATCCTGGTTGTGTTCTGGGAGCCGTTACTGCCACAGGATACGGGGCCGTATTGTGCTTGCTTAGACGTTAGAGAGGCCTGACTAACTGTACATGCCCAGGAACACGGAAAGGACCCTGAACGCGAAGCTGGCCGAGTGCCTGCGAGGGAAGCATCCGGGATGGACGGTTGGTGCGGAGCAGACGGGTGTGTTTGTAGAAAAGCAGAAGCAGCCGGACATTGTTGTATCAAGGGTGGAGGGGCTCACCGTCGTCGTAGAGACGGAGTATGCTCCGGCGGCTACGGTTGAGGCAGACGCCACAACGCGATTAGGTCAGATGATACATCATACTGGGGAAACGGTGGAGCAGTGTATTGCCGTCAGGCTTCCGGCGGAGCTGCGCAAGGTAGCGCAGGAGCAGCTTGAGGTGGCGGTACGTGCGGCTCGCTACTCCTTTGCGGTGATCACATCGGAAGGTGAGGGTTTGTTTGATGATATCCGGCGTTGGCCGAGGAGCGGCTGGCTTGAGGGAAGTCTGGACGATTTGGCGGGCTGTATTGAGATAGTTGCGTTATCCGAGCGGCGTGTGGCGAGAGGCGGCAAGATTCTGGAGGATGCGGTTAGCCAGGCCGCTGGGCACTTGCAGTTTCATGCTCCGAAGTATGTGCTTCATCGCTTGGCGGAGAAGCTGCATCAGGAGGCGGGAGAGCAGACCAACCGTATGGCCATGGCTATTTTGGCCAACGCTGTGATTTTTCACATGCGGCTTGCTTGGTTGCATCCGGAGGTTGCGGACCTGGCAAGCTGCAGGGCGGAGAGCGGGCCGTTTCTCAAGCGTAACGTGCTGGACAACTGGGGGCGCATTCTTGCCATCAACTATTGGCCGATTTTCAATCTTGCGTCTGACTTGTTGAGGATTTTGCCTGAGCGGGAGGCGCAGGCAATTGTAGATAGACTGGACAGGATGGCGGGTGAGTTGGAGCATTTTGGTGCGATTGATATCCAGGATTTGTCGGGTCGCATGTTTCAGCAGCTGATCACGGACCGCAAGTTTCTGGCGACGTTTTACACGCTGCCGGCATCGGCTACCCTATTGGCGGAGTTAGCTGTTTCCCGGTTGGGTGTGGATTGGTCGGATGCAGACTGTATTGCGATGCTCAGGGTGGCGGATCTGGCTTGCGGTACGGGGGCATTGTTGGGGGCGGCGTATCATGCGATTGCGTCGCGTTACCGGCGTAAAGGCGGGCATGATGGTGCGTTGCACACGGCGATGATGGAGCAGGTACTGACGGCGGCGGACATAATGCCGGCGGCGGTACATTTGACGGCGTCAACGCTATCGGGGATGCATCCGGGGGAGTCGTTTGGGCATACGCGGATGATCAACATGCCGTATGGGGATCAGGGAGCGGAGGCGGGGTTATCGATTGGGTCGTTGGATCTGATACAGGTGGATGAGACGCGGGCGTTGTTCGGGACGGGTCGTACGGGGTTGCATGGTCAGGGGGTGAAGGAGGAGGGTACGAATGTGGAGGTATTGGAAGTGCGTCACGGGTCCATGGATCTCGTGATAATGAATCCGCCGTTTACGAGGGCGACGAACCATGAGGTGGCGGAAGTTCGTGTTCCCTCTTTTGCCGGGTTCATGACGACGGATGAGGAGCAAGCGAGAATGTCAGTGCGGCTGAAGGAGATACGGAAAAGGTTGGTTAATCCGGCGGGGCATGGGAATGCTGGATTAGCGTCAAATTTCATTGATTTGGCACATGCCAAGCTTCGTTCCGGTGGCATACTGGCGATGGTGTTGCCAGCCTCTTTCACGCAGGGTCATGCATGGGCAAACGCGCGTGCGCTGCTTTGTCGTCATTACCGTGACATTCTTGTTATCGGCATACAGACATACGGCAATACAGACCGGGCTTTTTCAGCGGATACGGGAATGGCAGAGGTGTTGGTTGTGGCCACACTTCAAGGGCCGAACGGTGAGTCTCCCGGGGAGGTATTTGTTGCCAATTTGTTTCAGCGACCGAGGACTCTTCTGGAAGCTGCCACGATTGCCCGTATTATAGAGAGGAGGCGTGTGGATAGCCCTGAGGATGCGGGTAGGATTCGACTGACGGAGAGGCAGGAAGCGGGCAATTTCTTTCGTTCAGATGGCTGGAACGGCCTTGGAGTACGGGAGGCTACGTTAGCGATATTTATGAAGTCTTTGGAGCGACGCAGCCTGTTATTGCCACGGATGCAGGTGGCTGAACCTATTCCGGTCTGCGCACTGGATCATATTGGTAATCGGGGGATCTATCACTTGGACATAGACGGGACTACCAGTGCCGGTGGGGCGCGGGGGCCCTTTGATATTGAGCCTTTGTCAGCACTGCCGGAATATCCCATATTGAAGGCACACAACACCAGGCGTGAACGGCAATTGATTGTTGAGCCGGACGGGCAGGGTAGGAGTCGTACGGGATGCCGGGAACGCGCGGCAAAGCTATGGCATGAAGGGGCGTCAAGATTACACTATACCCTTGACTTCCAACTCAACTCGCAGGCGTTGGCGGCGTGCCTGACGGAATCATCTTCCTTGGGCGGTACGGCTTGGCCCAATTTCCTTACTCAGGAGTCGTGGGAGAAGGCGGTTGTACTGTGGGCCAACACCACGCTTGGTTTGGTGAGTTTTTGGTGGACCGGTACGCGACAGCAGCAAGGGCGATCCAGATTGACGATATCACGGTTACCAGAGCTGATGTCTATTGATGCTTCAAGGCTGAGCGATCAACAGATTATTCTGAGCGAGAAGATATTCGACGACATTCGCGGGATGACCTTTTTGCCTGCAAATGAGGCGTATCGGGATGATGTGCGTAAGGCGCTTGATCGGGCAGTTCTGGTAGAACTATTAGGGTTCGACGATCACATCCTTGATAACTTGGCGCTTCTGCGCGACCAGTGGTGCGCTGAACCGAGCGTACACGGGGGCAAAGCAACGAGGATTGAGATTATGCAGGAGACAGCGTAGAAAGTGCTGTCAGACTCACTAATTGTGAGACTGCCGATGCTTTTCTGTACGCGGCTTCGCCATTGGAGGCAATTGTTGCCAGCGTGACCATCGCCCGTTAAAGCTAAATAATCTATGCAGTTGGTGGCAGAACCTAAGCGCTGAACTGGTAAAGCGTCATCTCTATGTCCATCATTTTGCGTCTGGTTTTGTTTTCTTACAGACGCAGGTTAGTCGCTGCACCATTGTCTGGGACACTTTGCGAGGCTCTGGCATATTAGCTTGGCTTTTCGGATCCAGATTTTCCGACCGATGTACGCACGATATTCAGTCCATCTGCATCCTGTTATGGTGGATCCTGGTTGTGTTCTGGGAGCCGTTACTGCCACAGGATACGGGGCCGTATTGTGCTTGCTTAGACGTTAGAGAGGCCTGACTAACTGTACATGCCCAGGAACACGGAAAGGACCCTGAACGCGAAGCTGGCCGAGTGCCTGCGAGGGAAGCATCCGGGATGGACGGTTGGTGCGGAGCAGACGGGTGTGTTTGTAGAAAAGCAGAAGCAGCCGGACATTGTTGTATCAAGGGTGGAGGGGCTCACCGTCGTCGTAGAGACGGAGTATGCTCCGGCGGCTACGGTTGAGGCAGACGCCACAACGCGATTAGGTCAGATGATACATCATACTGGGGAAACGGTGGAGCAGTGTATTGCCGTCAGGCTTCCGGCGGAGCTGCGCAAGGTAGCGCAGGAGCAGCTTGAGGTGGCGGTACGTGCGGCTCGCTACTCCTTTGCGGTGATCACATCGGAAGGTGAGGGTTTGTTTGATGATATCCGGCGTTGGCCGAGGAGCGGCTGGCTTGAGGGAAGTCTGGACGATTTGGCGGGCTGTATTGAGATAGTTGCGTTATCCGAGCGGCGTGTGGCGAGAGGCGGCAAGATTCTGGAGGATGCGGTTAGCCAGGCCGCTGGGCACTTGCAGTTTCATGCTCCGAAGTATGTGCTTCATCGCTTGGCGGAGAAGCTGCATCAGGAGGCGGGAGAGCAGACCAACCGTATGGCCATGGCTATTTTGGCCAACGCTGTGATTTTTCACATGCGGCTTGCTTGGTTGCATCCGGAGGTTGCGGACCTGGCAAGCTGCAGGGCGGAGAGCGGGCCGTTTCTCAAGCGTAACGTGCTGGACAACTGGGGGCGCATTCTTGCCATCAACTATTGGCCGATTTTCAATCTTGCGTCTGACTTGTTGAGGATTTTGCCTGAGCGGGAGGCGCAGGCAATTGTAGATAGACTGGACAGGATGGCGGGTGAGTTGGAGCATTTTGGTGCGATTGATATCCAGGATTTGTCGGGTCGCATGTTTCAGCAGCTGATCACGGACCGCAAGTTTCTGGCGACGTTTTACACGCTGCCGGCATCGGCTACCCTATTGGCGGAGTTAGCTGTTTCCCGGTTGGGTGTGGATTGGTCGGATGCAGACTGTATTGCGATGCTCAGGGTGGCGGATCTGGCTTGCGGTACGGGGGCATTGTTGGGGGCGGCGTATCATGCGATTGCGTCGCGTTACCGGCGTAAAGGCGGGCATGATGGTGCGTTGCACACGGCGATGATGGAGCAGGTACTGACGGCGGCGGACATAATGCCGGCGGCGGTACATTTGACGGCGTCAACGCTATCGGGGATGCATCCGGGGGAGTCGTTTGGGCATACGCGGATGATCAACATGCCGTATGGGGATCAGGGAGCGGAGGCGGGGTTATCGATTGGGTCGTTGGATCTGATACAGGTGGATGAGACGCGGGCGTTGTTCGGGACGGGTCGTACGGGGTTGCATGGTCAGGGGGTGAAGGAGGAGGGTACGAATGTGGAGGTATTGGAAGTGCGTCACGGGTCCATGGATCTCGTGATAATGAATCCGCCGTTTACGAGGGCGACGAACCATGAGGTGGCGGAAGTTCGTGTTCCCTCTTTTGCCGGGTTCATGACGACGGATGAGGAGCAAGCGAGAATGTCAGTGCGGCTGAAGGAGATACGGAAAAGGTTGGTTAATCCGGCGGGGCATGGGAATGCTGGATTAGCGTCAAATTTCATTGATTTGGCACATGCCAAGCTTCGTTCCGGTGGCATACTGGCGATGGTGTTGCCAGCCTCTTTCACGCAGGGTCATGCATGGGCAAACGCGCGTGCGCTGCTTTGTCGTCATTACCGTGACATTCTTGTTATCGGCATACAGACATACGGCAATACAGACCGGGCTTTTTCAGCGGATACGGGAATGGCAGAGGTGTTGGTTGTGGCCACACTTCAAGGGCCGAACGGTGAGTCTCCCGGGGAGGTATTTGTTGCCAATTTGTTTCAGCGACCGAGGACTCTTCTGGAAGCTGCCACGATTGCCCGTATTATAGAGAGGAGGCGTGTGGATAGCCCTGAGGATGCGGGTAGGATTCGACTGACGGAGAGGCAGGAAGCGGGCAATTTCTTTCGTTCAGATGGCTGGAACGGCCTTGGAGTACGGGAGGCTACGTTAGCGATATTTATGAAGTCTTTGGAGCGACGCAGCCTGTTATTGCCACGGATGCAGGTGGCTGAACCTATTCCGGTCTGCGCACTGGATCATATTGGTAATCGGGGGATCTATCACTTGGACATAGACGGGACTACCAGTGCCGGTGGGGCGCGGGGGCCCTTTGATATTGAGCCTTTGTCAGCACTGCCGGAATATCCCATATTGAAGGCACACAACACCAGGCGTGAACGGCAATTGATTGTTGAGCCGGACGGGCAGGGTAGGAGTCGTACGGGATGCCGGGAACGCGCGGCAAAGCTATGGCATGAAGGGGCGTCAAGATTACACTATACCCTTGACTTCCAACTCAACTCGCAGGCGTTGGCGGCGTGCCTGACGGAATCATCTTCCTTGGGCGGTAGAGCCTGGCCCAATTTCCTTACTCAGGAGTCGTGGGAGAAGGCGGTTGTACTGTGGGCCAACACCACGCTTGGTTTGGTGAGTTTTTGGTGGACCGGTACGCGACAGCAGCAAGGGCGATCTATTATGACAATATCACGGTTACCAGAGCTGATGTCTATTGACGCTTCAAGGCTGAGCGATCAACAGATTATTCTGAGCGAGAAGATATTCGACGACATTCGCGGGATGACCTTTTTGCCTGCAAATGAGGCGTATCGGGATGATGTGCGCAAGGCGCTTGATCGGGCAGTTCTGGTAGAACTATTAGGGTTCGAAGATCACATCCTTGATAACTTGGCGCTTCTGCGCGATCAGTGGTGCGCTGAACCGAGCGTACACGGGGGCAAAGCAACGAGGATTGAGATTATGCAAGAGACAGCGTAGAAAGTGCTGTCAGACTATTAGCGTGTGAGAGTATCAGTGTTACTCGGCGGCTGAACCGTGGGGCAGTTGCCATCAGTATCATGCCTTGCTTCAATCATGCCTTGCTTCAGCAACATGTGGCGATCACAATCATACCTGCCAAAGACCCCAATGCTTGCAGGAAACCGCAGCAGATTCCACCAAGAAGAGCCGGGTCACGGACCAGACACGAATACACACACCAGCCCCGACAAGTAGTGCGTATCTTCTATTTTCGTGGTTGAAGTCCCATTACTATCTTCCTGTCTGTGGCCAATATTGTTCTGAACCGATCTTTTGATGTCTGTATAATCGGATCAGGAGCAGGGGGAGGTATGGCCGCAAAGGTACTTGCTGATGCTGGTGCTAGTGTGGTCTTGCTGGAAGCTGGCCCATTGTGGTACGCGGAGACGCATAGCAAGATGTTTCAGTGGAACTATGATTCTCCACGACGTGGGAGCCCCACACCCGAAAAGCACTGGGGCGAATTCGATGGTACTATAGGCGGCTGGTCCATTGAGGGAGAGCCTTACACGCATGCAGGTGGTACTGAGTGGGACTGGTTCAGAGCTCGGAACTTGGGCGGTCGGACGAACCATTGGGGCAGGATATCCCTGCGGTTCGGTCCCGACGACTTCAAACGGCGGAGCATTGACGGTCTTGGCGACGACTGGCCGATCGGATACGAGGATGTGAGTCCGTATTACGACAAGGTAGAGCAGCTTGTAGGAGTATTTGGCAGCAGCGAGGGAATACGCAATGAACCGGATGGAATTTTCTTGCCACCGCCCAAACCCCGATGTTATGAATTGCTGATTAAGCAGGGATGCGCCGGGTTGGGGATTCCATGCATCCCTTCCAGACTGTCAATCCTTACACAGCCGCACAATGGGCGTCCTGCGTGCCACTACTGCGGGCAGTGCGGGCGAGGATGCTCAACCAACTCCAATTTTTCTTCTCCCTCCGTACTTATTCGTCCAGCCGAACAGACCGGTAATTTGACCGTGATTCCGCATGCTATGGCACGGGAAATACTGACGGATCAGGAAGGATTGGCTACGGGGGTGTCGTACGTCAATAAGGAGGACAATCGCGAATTCCAAGTTCAGGCACATATTGTGGTTGTTGCGGCAAGCGCTTGCGAGTCTGCGCGCCTGCTTCTGAATTCCAAATCTCCTCGCCACGCTAATGGGTTGGCAAATGATAGCGATGCAGTTGGCAGATATTTGACTGATTCTACGGGAACCTCGGTCGCGGGCCTGTTTCCGCAACTCATGGACTTGCCAGCCCACAACGATGATGGCGTGGGAGGCATGCATGTCTATGTTCCTTGGTGGTTGGATGGGCAGCGGCTTGACTTTGCGCGCGGTTATCACATTGAGCCGTGGGGTGGACGTCAGATGCCAGATTATCGTTTCATGGCTGGAATTGAGGATCTGAACGGGCGAGCATCTGATCGCCCGCGCGGCGGTGGTGGTTACGGCCTGGAGCTTAAGGAAGACTATCGCAGCTTATACGGGGCTATCCTTGGATTCTCAGGGCGGGGAGAAATGATCGCGCGCAGGGAGAATCGATGCGAGATAGACCCCAAAGTGGTGGATAAGTACGGCATTCCAGTTCTGCGCTTCAATGTTAATTGGAGCGATCAGGAGTACGCGCAGGTGAAGCACATGCAAGAGACGATGCGTAGTATCATCAGAGCGATGGGAGGAAAATTATTGGATTCTATGCCAGGCCCCGAGGATGGGTACGGAATCCTTGCACCTGGCCGGATCATCCATGAAGGCGGTACCACGCGGATGGGTGACGATCGGCGTTCCAGTGTGCTCAATGCGCACTGTCAGGCGCATGATGTAAAAAATCTGTTCGTTGCCGACGCGGGCCCGCTCGTATCACAGGCACACAAGAATGTAACATGGACCATTCTAGCCTTGGCGTGGCGAACGGCAGACTTCATTGTAGCGGAACGCAATAAGGGGAATTTATAATGGATCGCCGTACCAGTCTACGTTTATTGGCGACAGCTACTCTGGCCCCGGGATTGACCAAGGCGACCATCGCTGAGCCAGAACGCCCCAATGCCAGAGTCCATTCAGGTAACGGATCCTTCTTTACCGACCACGAGATGCAGACGGTTAGGATTCTTGCTGACAGGATCATTCCCGCGGATGCCAGATCGGGAAGCGCCACGGATGCGGGCGTTCCCGACTACATTGACTTTGTGATGACAGATAGACCGGACCTGCAGCTAGGAATACGGGGTGGATTGGCTTGGCTGGATGCACATGCCAGGAGGCGCAGCGGAGACAATTTTGTCTCGATAAAAGTGGACGAGCAACGGGCGATATTGGAGGAGATAGCTTATCCGTATTCACACGAAGCAGGAGTTAGTCAGGGCGTCGTCTTCTTTAGCCAGTTTCGGGACTTGGTGGCCGCAGGATTCTGGAGCAGCAAGATGGGAGTAAATGATCTGCAGTACATGGGCAATGTTTATGTTGCTGAATGGGAGGGCTGTCCCAAGGAAGCAACGGATGCCTTGGGTGTCTCCTACAAGGATTGAGACATGCCAGGAAGTCTCAATCTGTGCCTATCGCCCGGGGTGTCGTCCGACCCTCATGTCACCGGCATTACTTGATTACCACGACTACACACCGTACCGATTGTCTAATCTCGGGATACTCCGCACCTTTCGTCACCGGGGGTTCTGACACTTGCCTGTTCACAGTTCGACGTATGAGCAGATCCTGCAGTCCGACTGCGGATCTGTATGCGCCCGATCTCCGGCCGAACTCAGTGTCCAGATGCTTCTACAGTATTAAGGAATGAATTCCTGGTCGCAGTTAGGGGAGATGCTCCTTGGGTACCCCCTGAAAACTTGAATTGGCCGGCTTATTCTCTCTCGTCCTTCAAGCACGGTTCAGGTGGGAGTTGGCAATCCGGTATGTTCAAAGGCATCAGCGTGCACGGCCCGGCAGTTCTATACCCAACGGTGCGGAGTACAACATTGGTAGGTGTCCACGCTGCCCTCACTGTGTATCCGCCGCCAAAATATCCGAAACCGTTCTCTACGTTGGAGAAGGTGCCGGGCTCAATTAGCAGATTGGGGTCAAAAGAATCATTGGGAGGAGCCCACTGGGCATCCGCAGCCAAAAATGTGAAAATGACGCGTCTCAATGCGATAAGATCCTCTCGCAGACAATTGATGGCAAACTCCTCCTTAACGACCTCAAAATCACGTCGCAAGTCAATCTCGTAGCGCCACCCATCATCGGTCGACTCCTGCATTCCAGAGTAGGAGACCGCAACCTTTAGCAGTACCGGGGGAGGCGTGGGAGTGCCCGGAGGCCACGGATTAGCGGGCGGTAACGTAATCGCATCGTAGACTACGGAGGCATCAACCAGATTTGGGGGCCTGCCGTGGATGTAAACCGCTACCACTACAGCATTCCTGGCATTGATCAACTCTACTTCGACCGGCGGTGGTATCGTGACTTCAGCAGAGCTGATGGCGCCGTCAGAACGCCTAACTTCAAGGCGGTATCGGTGGTTATATTCTGCTTTGAATTTCGACCAGTAGACATGCCCGACCGCACCATCCGCAAATGTTACTACCTCGTCAATCCATTCTCGTTCAACGCCCGTGTCCAAATTCGTAGTGGTTACAACAGCATCAATCGGACCTGCGCGATCCACGCCAAGGCTTTGTGAGATGGAGAATATGCGCACACGCTGCGTGTCTGCATGGGCATCCAGATAACCCCAAACGGTGAACGGCCTATTTTCGCCGACAATGGGGTCAATGGTCTGGTCGCAGCTTCCCATGGCCAAGAACATGGCCACAAGGGCACATCGTGCTCCGGCAGAGAAACGGTTGATACGACTTCCGATATGATTCGCCAGCGACACTAGAATTCGAACTTAATACCCGCAGTGGGGATTATTGGAAGCTGGTCATTCCGTTCCAGTGTGAAGGTGTCCAGCGAAAAGAGGTTCGCCCGGTTGTATGCATTAATGATGCCGGCCTGCAGGGTAACGAATGAATCGTCCCGGTATTGGAAGACGCGAGACATGGAAACATCTAGACGGTGATAGGATGGCAGTACACCCTCAAATGGACGGTCATAGATCACACGTGCGCTTCCTGGCTCACGATATACATCAACGGGACCGTCCATCAGTACGAAGCCATCAAAGCCGCGAATCTGGTTATAAGGAAGCCCGGACCCAAGATTCCAGCGGAAGCTCACATTAACTCTAGCAACTGTAAAGCGGGCCAATGCATTGACTTGATGGCGCCGGTCGTGTGGAGGACGGAACTGCAATTCGCTTGATCCCACCCATACGGGAAGCGTCTCCTGCATCGCATTGTATTCCACAGACGCTAGTCCGTAATTAAGAAAGCCGTAGAAGCCGGGCTGCTGAACCTCCAAGCGAATGTCCATTCCAATTGCGCGTCCGGACGCTTCCTGCAGCCGACTGGAAAAGCGAGGGAACGCCGTCCATTCCGCAATTGATAGGCTCCACAATTGTTTGTAAAACGCTTCAAAAGAAAAAGATAACCAGTCAGTCAGGGCGGTACGATATCCACCCAACCCCTGGACCGAATTGGGAAGTGTCCCCGTTGGGGCCCCAGCCCATGCCGTAAATATGTTTGTTGCATCACGACGGTCGTTGAGGCCTACTACTTCCTGCCTGTATAGCCCACCCGCAAGTGTGAATTGGTGACGGCCAAATTCGTACAAGATGCGGCCACGGGGTTCAACGAACACACCTTGATCGCCCAGGAATTGCACTATGACCCCGGCTCGTGCGCGCAGATTGTCCGTAAGGTTCACCTCAGGCTCGAAGTATCCCCCGGTTGATGTGATGCGATCATTTGTGAAGTTCAGGTTTTGGTACAGCCCGCTCAATTCCGCCGTCAGCCTCGGTGCACGTAGGTAAAACCCCCAGTCCACCTTGGTCCGCTGCCCGAAATTGGTCACATTGACTGTTAAGTTGAAGCCTTCAATCCCGGATGACCGGACGGGTTCATCCTCTGGACCAAACTCCATGTTAAGCCTTGACACTGAGAAAAGGACTTCACCGAGTATTGGCAGCGATGGCGGAGCAACCAAGTACCGTACACCATAGGCGAGGTTTTGCCAACGAATTTGGTCCGCATTCTCCACATTGCGCTGAAGCGTTCCACGGTCGTACGTCTTGATGGCGGTTGCCGAAACCTGGTGGCTTTCGTTCAGCACCACATGCAACTTGCCAAAAAAGTCGCCAAAGGCATAGGGCAGCGGTTGGTTGATGTACGAAGATGCGACCCGCTCCACGGTGGAAGCTCGTGCCGAGAAAAGGAACGACGCTCTCCCACGTTTCAATGGGCCCTCCAAAATTCCCATGCTGACAAACGGTGCCATGGAAATGGTTCTGCGCATTTTCTGGCTATTGCCGTTCCGTGTATGTACATCAATGACGGAGGACATACGTCCGGCGAACTTGCTACTGAAGCCGCCAGCGTAAATATCAGCATTCCGCAAGAGGTCTGATGAAAAAGCGGAGTAGAAGCCAAGAATGTGAAACGGCTGGTAAATGTACATGCCGTCAAGCAGCGCCAGATTGTGTGAGGGTTCGCCTCCACGAATGAATACTTGTCCCCCCCGGTCCCCAATGGATACGACTCCCGGCATAGTGGAGAGGTACGAAACCAAGTCCCCGGAAACATCCGGCGCAGGGACAAGCTCTACATCCCGAGGTCGGACCGTCTGCAACCCCGCAGCAACGGTCGCTCCGCCTTCCCGCTCGCCTTCAACGACCAGTTCTTCCAGAGCGACACCAGGACGTAGCGCGATGGCCAGACGCTCAGTTCCTCCAGGAGCCAGCAGCAGGGTGTCCAATACCGTCTCATAGCCGATATATGACACCTGTAAAATGTACTGCCCCGCAGGTAGACGTAGGATAATAAAAAAGCCATCGTCGTTGGTGACGCTACCACGGAGCGCACCGGTTGGATCAATGACCCCGACATTGACTCCCTGCAACGCCTGACCATCCGATGAATCAGTAATAAAGCCGCGAACAGTGCCCGTCTGCGCCAGCGTCGAACCCGCAATATAAGAGGCCACCAGCACGACTCCCACGACCGTGATAGCACGGCTGTGTCTTCGTATTGAGTCAGATATTAACGAAAACACCGTAGTGCTTGAGTCCTTCAAAGCATTCCAAGCTCAAGCTTGGCCTCATCGGACATCATATCAACGGTGAAAGGTGGGTCAAAGGTGAGCGTCACCTGCGCGTCGCTGACACCATCGGTCAGCATGACTATAGATTCGACTTGGTTGGGCAGGATGTCGGCGACCGGACAATTTGGGGTCGTCAGGGTCATGGTCACATATACGCTATCATCCGGCTCCAGGCGAATCTTATATATGAGGCCGAGATCGTAAACGTTCACGGGGATCTCCGGATCGTAAATCTGCTTTATGGAGTCAATAACCTCCTGAAGAAGTGCAGGGTTTGATGCGTTGTTGGAGATTTCCGGGGTCATACGTGCACAGGCCAAGATCCGAACATGGTGTACCATCAGTCATGGGTTTTGTTACCATTGCCCGGAAGCACCGACGATGACACCAATTGAAGCGGTAGTAAAGAAAATAGGGAGAGACTTGATTGCTCATCCCCTCGGTGCCAGGATTTTCCTGGGGAATTATATACGTGAGTGACCAACTGTACACAGTGAGGCACTAGTATCAATTTCACGGGTCATAGGGGTCGGTAACCCGAACGCCCCTCGCCGTGCAGCAGCCCCAATCCCGGAGGCCAGTATGTTTGCAGCCGCATTCAGGTCTGCATGATCCGCATGTCCACAGGACATACACGTGAATGTGCTCTGCGTCTTACGGTTACTCGCTTCTGTGTGCCCACACACAGAACACCGCTGACTGGTATAGGCGGCGGTAACCTTTATCACCTTGCGGCACTTATAGCCCAGCATCTGATCCAGCTGGCCCCAACCTGTTCGCAGTATTCCACGGTTGAGGCCAGACTTCTGTCTGACGTTTGTGCCAAAGCTCTCCATCGTCCCCTTAGCTGAACGTGTCATCGCTTTGATCTTCAGGTCCTCCAGTATCACCGTTGAGGAGCATTTGGCAATACTGCGACTTACCTGGTGGTTCGCATTCTTGAGGATGTTAGCACGCTTGCGCTGTATGCGGGCGATTCTATGCTTCCGCCTGTTACGACGGTTGGAGCCTTTCTTCTGTCTCGCCAGTCTTCGCTGATGCCGCTTCAACTTGGCATCAAGACGCTTCGTATCCGGTTGTCTGATAATGCTTGTATCGCCCTCTGTGGAGACCATAGCGATCTGCCCGCAATTACGGTCAATGCCTACAGCACTGCCGGTATCCTCTATTACAGGTGCCTCAATCTTGTAGCAGATGACAGCATACCATTTGCCGGCGTTCTTCTTTACAGTGGCTTTGATGGGTATACCATCAGGGTACGGGTTGCCTCCCCGCCTGCGGAGCGCCATATATCCCACTTTCGGGATATACAGCTTGCCATCCCGAACCCTTACGTTATCCGGGATCGTGAACGAAGGCGTACTACCACGTCTGGAATGGAATCTCGGTCTTCTCTTACCTTCCTTGAAGAATGCCTTCCATGCATCCGCTTGATATTTCAATGGGTATCTAACTACAATGTGTATCTAACGACACCAAAGGAGTATTCAGGTAGCCACTCGACCGTACGGCGCAGTGCCGTGAACCGCTTCCCCAGCGAGAAGAAGCTTACCGAGGGCGGCTTCTCTCCAGCCTCTTTCGCTTTCTTGTAGGCCTCGCTCTGCTCTGCGAGGATGGCATTCCACACAAACCTACACGCACCCGCTAATCCAGCAAGTTGCTTGGCGTTACTCCGACTTCCGGGCAACAGCCTGTATGTGATATTGCGGTATGCACTAACCGTTTCGGGCATGGCACTGTGATATATAACTCCCTAATATATGATAATTATATTCCATGCGTACCCACGTGTTGAGTTATTTGAAATAATTGCAGTTTTTCGTGAAAAGCGGGAACCGATTATGAAAAACTGGCGAAAGCCATCCTGTCTGCACCACCAAAGCACAAAAAGTAACTCCTGCGAAAACGCGTGGCATTCAGCCATATAACTCCCTTTTCCTGCACTAATGTTGGCAGGACCGCTCACGTACTCCCCGATGGAACGGGTTCCCCACACTATTAGCGAGTGAGCCAGCCAGAAATCAATTGCTCCACAAGGTGTTTGATTTCGCCGTTAGGCAAGCCCTCCGTAAACTCGCGCGCAAAGGCCTCCAGTAGAAGGTCACGAGCTTGTTTCTCGCTCAGACCGCGAGAACGAAGGTAAAACAGGGCTTCTTTTTCCAGCTGACCTGTGGTTGCACCGTGGCTGCACTTAACATCATCCGCATAGATCTCAAGCTCCGGCTTGGCAAACATCCTGGCATCATGTGTCAGCACTACAGCCTTGCTCGACTGGTAGGCGTTTATTCGCTGGGCGTCCTGTCGCACCATCACCTTCCCGTTGAATACGCCGGTAGACTGCTCGTCCAGAATACCCTTGTAGAGTTCTGAACTCTCGCAATCCGGCATTGCATGATCAACAAGCGTGTGATTATCTATATGAGAGTTTCCTCTCGCTAGGAAGAGTCCGTTCAGAAACGTGTCACAGTGGGCTGCATCTGCCGTGATTGTCAAGTTGTTGCGGGCTACTTCACCGCCAAATGTGGCCGTGTAGCTGCCGAATCGGCTTCCCGTACCCTGGTGTACATTCAGCGCTGTTACCGTTGTAAGCCGATCCCGTTCAGGTTGAATTGTATAGGCGTTTACATCAGCACCTGGGCCGACACTCACTTCTGTAACGGTATTTGCGAAGGCCGCCTCACTGGGCGGAGTACTGATTGATAGTATCACCTCCACACTTGCATCAGCTTCTGCAATAAGCAATGTCCGTGGTTGAAAAAACACTCCAGACGTAACCATGTGAACCACCTGCAAGGGGCGCTCCAAGCGTGTGTTCTCAGGGACGAAGATAAATGCCCCGTCCGAAAGTGCCGCCGTATTGAGCGCAACGAACGGACATGAGGAAATTGGAGCAAGCCGACCGAGGTGATGCAGGATGGACTCCTTGTGGGAGCCAAGAGCTGCTTGCAGTCCGCCGACAATTGTCCCTTTGGGCAGTGGTCCATTACGGGAATGAGCAGCGCTGTACCGTCCGTTTACGAACGCGGCAATATCGGTATTGAGGCCGTGCATGCCATAACCGGCAGGCGGAGTGCTCCCTACCGGTTCAGTTGGAAAGTATTTGCGTAGTGCGGACCTGATGTTAGTGTATTTCCAGGCTTCCGACCGCGGTTTGGGGAAGCCCATGCTGGCAAAACTGTCTTGTGCGTCGTGGCGCAGCTTGGCCAGCGCGGATGTGACACCATTTGCCCGCAGGTTCGCGACACTGCGGGCTACTGCCAAGAAGCGTTCCTCCAACCGATCAGTACGGCGCATTGCTCTTTCCATCGTTGAGGCCTCCGTTCAATTAGGCCGGTACGGCATCGGATTCATCACGAACCCAGTCGTAGCCGCGCGCCTCAAGTTCTAACGCCAGTTCCTTGCCACCACTCTTGACGATGCGGCCGTTCACCAGGACATGGACGAAGTTAGGGATGATATAATTCAGCAGGCGCTGGTAGTGCGTAATAACGATGAAGCCGCGATCGTCCGTCCGAAGCGCATTGACGCCCTCCGCTACCGTCTTGAGGGCGTCAATATCCAGTCCTGAGTCAGTCTCGTCAAGAATGGCCATCGTAGGTTCCAGCATCGCCAGCTGAAAAATTTCGTTGCGCTTTTTCTCACCACCTGAGAAGCCTTCGTTTACAGAGCGCTGCTTCAGTCGGGTGTCAAGGCCAATTAGGGCAGCCTTATCGCGCGCGCGTTTCAGCAGTGCTGCCGCATTCAAAGCTTCCTCGCCGCGGTGTTCTCGAATGGAGTTGACTGCCTGCTTCAGAAAATTCATCATGCTGACACCAGGGAGCTCAACCGGATACTGGAACGCGAGAAATAATCCTTCACGGGCGCGCTCATCAACGTCCATCTCCAGCAAATCTTCACCCTTGTACGAGACAGCCCCGCCGTCTACATCGTAGTCATCGCGTCCCGCCAGGACCGAAGCCAGCGTACTCTTGCCGGACCCGTTAGGGCCCATGATTGCATGTAGTTCGCCCGTGCGAACTGAGAGATCCAAGCCTCTCAAGATCGGCGTCCCGTTCGCGGAAGCCCTCAAGTTTTGAATCTCCAGAATAGGTTTCATGGCCAGCGTGGCGCGCCACCGGCGCGCGTGAAATCAGTGATTAGAGAAGGAGGTTGGGGGAGCTATCCTACGGATCCCTCCAACTCGATGGCCAGCAGCTTCCTAGCCTCTACAGCAAACTCCATCGGTAGTTTAGCCAGGATTTCCTGGCAGAATCCGCTAACTAGGAGCTTGATGGCATCCTGCTCGCTCAAGCCCCGCTGTTGGCAGTAGAACATTTGGTCTTCTCCCAGCTTGGATGTTGTTGCTTCGTGTTCAACACGCGCGGTGGGGTGATTGACCTCAAGGTAGGGAAATGTGTGGGCACCACACCGGTCACCTAGCAGCATGGAGTCACATTGAGAAAAATTCCGGGCATTCTCTGCTTTTCGGCCAATTTTAACCAAGCCGCGGTAGCTGTTATTGGACCGGCCTGCCGAGATACCCTTGGAAATGATCGTGCTTGACGTGTTCCTCCCAATGTGAATCATCTTGGTGCCCGTGTCTGCCTGCTGACGATTCTTGGTAAACGCCACAGAGTAAAATTCTCCGATGGAGTTGTCGCCCTTCAAGAGGACACTGGGGTACTTCCAAGTAATGGATGATCCGGTTTCAAGCTGTGTCCATGAAATCTTTGAGCCGCTGCCCGCACAAAGTCCGCGTTTCGTGACGAAGTTGTAGACTCCACCCTTACCATCGCGGTCTCCGGGATACCAGTTCTGTATAGTAGAATATTTTACCTCGGCATCCTTGGCGGCTATAATCTCTACTACAGCAGCGTGCAACTGATTTTCGTCCCGTTGGGGCGCTGTGCAGCCTTCCAGATACGAGACATAAGATCCTTCTTCTGCGATAATGAGTGTACGCTCAAACTGGCCGGTGCCTGCCTGGTTGATGCGGAAGTACGTTGACAGCTCCATGGGGCAGCGTACGCCAGCAGGCACATAACAGAACGAGCCATCGCTGAATACTGCTGCGTTCAGCGATGCATAAAAATTATCCGTGTGCGGGACGACGGAACCCATGTACTTCCGCACCAATTCCGGGTGCTTTTCCACGGCTTCTGAGAAGGAGCAGAAGATGATCCCAAGCTTGCTGAGCTCGGCTTTGAAGGTGGTAGCAACCGAGACACTGTCCATGACTGCGTCAACGGCCACACCGGCGAGCATCTTACGCTCTTGCAGCGGGATACCCAGCGCCTCAAATGTTCGCAATAGCTCTGGATCTACCTCATCAAGGCTCTCGTACTTGGGTTTGCTGTTAGGCGCCGAATAGTAACTGATACCCTGAAAATCAATCGCAGGGTACTCTATGTGTGCCCACCGCGGGTACTTATCACGATTTTGGGACAGTTTCTTCCAATGACGGAAGGCGCGCAGGCGGCGTTCTACCATCCACTCAGGATCGCCCTTTTTGGCTGCGATCAGTCGAACGACATCCTCATTCAGCCCTTTGGGCAGCGTGTCGGCGTCAATGTTAGAGGTCCAGCCATGCTCGTAGTCACTTGCTGCTACTTCGTGCAAATACTGTGTACCTGTATTCATTCCTATTCCGTTATTATTCGTAAACGCTGGACTATTGCGTTGCAGCGCCGACCACCCGCAAAACAATACGCTTCCAACGACCGTATAAAATCTCTGTTTCTAAGGTATGCCTAATTCTAGAGTGATTCAGATAACGCACGGGGCCCTCGGAAGACTCCAGGAAATTGCCCGGGAAGAACAGGTAGATCTTGCATCGCAGCAACTCCGCATAGCTGTCGTGCCAGGCGGATGCTCTGGGCTAACCTATGCATTGGGCTGGGAAAGGGTTGCGGATGCCGCGGACCATGTGGCTGAGATCGGCGGCATTAAGGTGGTGGTTGATCGGCGAAGCCGGCTGTATATAGAGGGAGTGGAACTGGACTTTTCCGAGGGGCTCAATGGCAAGGGATTTCATTTTCGCAATCCGCAGGCACAACGCACATGCGCTTGCGGAGAATCCTTCGGCTTATAGAGGTAGCCTAGTAGCGGCGCCAGGAAACGCGGTCTCCTTCCACAATGCCTTGCAGGTCTACAAACCCGGCAGGAACCTCAAGAACGTATTGTGCAGGTACACGTGAGGGGATCGGGGCTGCAGAGTAAGGCTTGGCGTACGTAGAGAAGTCCACGATCTGGGAATCTGCCGAGATAAATAGCAGATCAAGCGCCAAGGGCGTATTGCCCATCCAGAATTGGCGCATTTCCTCCCGCGGGAAAGGGAAAAGCATCCCTGAATTCGGTGGAAAGTGGGTCCGCTGCATCATGCCACGTTCCTGAGCTGAGTCGGTCGCGGCAATCTCAATGTGTATTCCTAAGAGCGTTTCCCCTCCGCGCACAAAATCGAGCATGCCATCAATGCGAAATGGTATGGTGTCGGCTACCGGGGCGGCGGTTTCTTCCTGGTGCCGGGCGCACCCAGAAGCGAGGAGCAGCAACCCTGCGAGGGTTATTCTGTGCGTGACCATCGAACGGTAGCGGTGGAATCAATGCCAAAGCGATCAGAGAACCCCCCGCGAACCTCCACAACAAACTGCGCGAGGTCGGTGGAGCGAATAAATTCCCGGGATAGGGGGGTCGTGCCCCGAGCTATATTTACGATGCTGCTGTCAGACGCCACGAAAAATATGTCCAGCGGGATGGGAGTGTTGGCCATCCAGAAGGATAACGAATCGGGGGCGGGAAACAGAAACAGCATACCCTCCTGCAAGGTCATCTGCCGTCGGTCCATGAGCCCACGCTCGCGACTCTGCTTATCTTCGGCGATCTCAATGGCAATTGACCGGATAATGGAACCATCCGGTCGCAAGAAAGACAGGGTGCCGTCCGTACGAAACTCCAACGGAGCGGACTGCTGCTGTTCTCCGCATCCGGCCGCGATAGCAAACAGTAATAGGAAGCAATACTTCATTGGCCGTGTTCTACACCGCGTTTGGCGCACGGTTCATCAGGGAATCAGAAGTGCTGTCACGGCATCGCAAAGTAGTAGTCCGCGATTCGTCAGGCGGATCACCTGGCCAGCGGTGAGTAGCCCGCGCGCTTCCAGGTCAGCAATCGCCTTGCGCTTTTGTTGCTCCAAATCGAACCGATACTTCTCATAGACCTCGCGCAAGTTAATACCGGAATCTGTCCGGAGCCTAAGCATAATGTACTCGGTGGCTAGCTCCTTCATAGAGAGGTTTTCCGCGAAGTCAACAGGTAGTTCTTCGTGCTGCAACGAGGAGATGTATCTACTGAGGCTGCGCACATTACCCCATCGTTTGGCCGGAACAGTAGTACCCGATTGCCAGCGAAAGGATTGTGCGCTTGGACCGAGTCCGATGTAATTCACATGGTTCCAATAGCGTTCGTTGTGGCGAGCCTTTTGGCCTGGCAGGGCGAAGCTGGAGATTTCATAATGTTGATAGCCTGCCTGCTGCAGTCGCGCCATCGCCGCTTCGTAGCTGGCGGCGTACATTTCGTCGCTCTGGGGCGTGACCAGGCCGCGCCTGACGTGACGGTGTAGGGGCGTCTTTTCTTCAATGGTTAATGCGTAAGCAGAAACATGCGGGGCTTTGAGATCAATCACATGCTGGAGGTTAGCGTTCCAGTCGGATAGCGGCTGTCCGGGAATGCCGTATATGAGGTCTACGGTAAAGCTGTGGAAGCCAGCATTTTGTAACGCTGGAATGGCGGCCTCCGCCTCCAGGGATCCATGGACACGGTTCATAAACTGCAGGTCACGTTCATGTAGTGACTGGAGGCCTACGCTTGGGCGCGTAACGCCCAAGGAACAGAGCCCCTTCAGGTAGGCCGCGTTCAGGTCTTCAGGGTTTAGTTCAAACGTGATCTCAATGGTCTTCGACAAGTCAAAATGCTTCCGCAGAGCCTCCATGATCTCCGTTATCTGTTCTAGCGACAAAAGAGAAGGAGTGCCGCCACCAAAGTAGACAGTCTCCACACCTTCGTGTCCGTACCGCCGGCCATAGTGGGCGATTTCATCGCACAGCGCCCTGACAAACGGGGAGCGGTCCGCGCTGGATGTCACAAAATAAAAGTCGCAGTAGACGCAGCGCTGACTGCAATACGGGACATGGAGGTACAAACCCTGCATCGCAACTTCCGGCGTTTGCAGTGCGCGCGTGCCCAGTGGGTGCTTAAAGCACAATGCCAATACGGATTGGCATGATCATGTCTACAAATTCACTGCCTATGTAGAGGGCAGGGTCCACCTCAAGATACACAGATGTTGCCTGCAGGCCGAATACCCAGCCCACACCGCCGTGGATCGTGGGACCTGTTTCGTCTGCATCTTCAGCAGAATTCAGGAGAATATGGCCTCCAAAACCGCCAATGATATAAGGAGATCTCGGATTGCTTGGGTACAATGTGATGATTACAGAAAGCTGTGGATTTAGATAGTATGCCGCCGCGTCTGTACCTCCAAGGACGAAACCCAGGGTATTGAGGTCAAAGGCGAAGGAGAGGTCAGGGTTGTACGGGAAAGAAAACCGGGTATCAAATCCCAAAGCCACAAGTCGCTCACCGGAGGTAACTACCGAGCTGAAGCCAAACCCGAAACGTGGGGGGTCGCGCTGGGCTAATGCGGCAAGAGGAGGCAGCAATGCCATTACTAGGGCAGTCGTGAGGACGTGTTGTTTAGGCATAGTGATGGGGAATTATATACGTGAGTGACCAACTGTACACAGTGAGGCACTAGTATCAATTTCACGGGTCATAGGGGTCGGTAACCCGAACGCCCCTTGCCGTGCAGAAGCCCCAATCCCGGAGGCCAGTATGTTTGCAGCCGCATTCAGGTCTGCATGATCCGCATGTCCACAGGACATACACGTGAATTTGCTCCGTGTCTTACGGGTACTCGCTTCTGTGTGCCCACACACAGAACAACGCTGACTGGTATAGGCAGCGGTAACCTTTATCACCTTGCGGCACTTATAGCCCAGCATCTGATCCAGCTGGCCCCAACCTGTTCGCAGTATCTCACGGTTGAGGCCAGACTTCTGTTTGACGTTTGTGCCAAAGCTCTCCATCGTCCCCTTAGATGAACATGTCATCGCTTTGATCTTCAGGTCCTCCAGTATCACCGTTGAGGAGCAATGGGCAATACTGCGACTTACCTGGTGGTTCGCATTCTTGAGGACGTTAGCACGCTTGCGCTGTATGCGGGCGATTCTATGCTTCCGCCTGTTACGACGGTTGGAGCCTTTCTTCTGTCTCGCCAGTCTTCGCTGATGCCGCTTCAACTTGGCATCAAGACGCTTGGTATCCGGTTGTCTGATAATGCTTGTATCGCCCTCTGTGGAGACCATAGCGACCTGCCCGCAATTACGGTCAATGCCTACAGCACCGCCGGTATCCTCTATTACAGGTGCCTCCATCTTGTAGCAGATGACAGCATACCCTTTGCCGGCGTTCTTCTTTACCGTGGCTTTGACGGGTATACCATCAGGGTACGGGTTGCCTCCCCGCCTGCGGAGCGCCATATATCCCACGTTCGGGATATACAGCTTGCCATCCCGAACTCTTACGTTATCCGGGACCGTGAAGGAAGGCGTACTACCACGTCTAGAATGGAATATCGGTCTTCTCTTACCCTCCTTGAAGAATGCCTTCCATGCATCCGCCTGATATTTCAATGTGTATCTAACGACACCAAAGGAGTATTCAGGTAGCCACTCGACCGTACGGCGCAGTGCCGTGAACCGCTTCCCCAGCGAGAAGAAGCTTACCGAGGGCGGCTTCTCTCCAGCCTCTTTCGCTTTCTTGTACGCCTCGCTCTGCTCTGCGAGGATGGCATTCCATACAAACCTACACGCACCCGCTAATCCAGCAAGTTGCTTGGCGTTACTCCGACTTCCGGGCAACAGCCTGTATGTGATATTGCGGTATGCACTAACCGTTTCGGGCATGGCACTGTGGTATATAACTCCCTAATAGATGGCAATTATATAGCATGAATACCCACGTGTTGAGTTATTTGAAATAATTGCAGCTTTTCGTAAAAAGCGGGAACCGATTATGAAAAACTGGCAAAAGCCATCCTGTCTGCACCACCAAAGCACAAAAAGTAACGCCTGCGAAAACGCGTGACACTCAGCCATATAACTCCCTAGTGATGCATTGGATTGGAAAAGGTTCAACCACAGCTACTCTGATCGGTTGCGAACGGGCATGGGACGAGGGCGTTGGAGCACATACCTTGCAAGCATTTTCTATTGATATTCGCCGTGAAGAAGAAACGCATTAGCCTGACGGACGCTTACAGGTTTGAGGACCTACTTGGCGAGGAGGAACAGCTCGTGTTGCAGACTGCGCGCAAATACGCGCAAGAAAAGCTAGAGCCGAGAGCCTTGGACGGCAATCAGGAGGAGGTATTTCACGCGGAAATCCCTCGTGAAATGGGACGCCTTGGGTTGCTGGGAGCCACCATACCGGAAGAGTATGGTGGCGCTGCCGTGAGCTACACCGCCTACGGTCTTATGGCGCGCGAGCTGGAACGTGTTGACTCGGCCTATCGGTCATTCATGTCGGTGCAGTCGTCCTTGGTGATGCTGCCGATCCATCAGTTCGGAACGGAGGAGCAGCGCACAACCTATCTCCCTCAATTGGCATCCGGAAAATGCATCGGTTGCTTCGGCCTTACCGAGCCAAATCACGGTTCGGATCCGGGCTCAATGGAAACCACGGCAGTCCGGGGGGATGGCGGCTGGATTCTAAACGGGGCCAAGTACTGGATCACCAATGCCCCCAATGCGGATGTAGCGGTTGTTTGGGCAAAGGCTAAGGAAAACTCACAGGATCGAGGCGTGATACGCGGCTTCCTGGTTGATCGCGATAGTCCGGGCCTTAGGACGCCAAAGACAGAGCATAAGATGTCGTTACGGGCATCCGTCACGGGAGAGATTGTGATGCAAGATGTTTTTGTTCCGGATGCGCGGATGTTGCCGGGAGCTGCAGGGCTTCGCGGGCCGTTCACCTGCTTGAACAGTGCGCGGTACGGGATATGTTGGGGCGTCCTCGGTGCGGCGGAGGATTGCTTTCATCGTGCCAGGCGGTACGCGGCCGAACGCCGACAGTTTGGTTATCCCATTGGTGCCATGCAACTTGTGCAGTCCAAGCTGACGGACATGCTTACCGCCATTACGCAGATGCAGCTGTTAGCTTGGCGGCTTGGGGTGCTTATGGACGAACGCTCAGCCGTACCGGAAATGGTATCTTTGGCGAAGCGCAACAACTGTGGAAGAGCGTTGGAGATAGCCCGGACGGCGCGGGACATTTTGGGTGGTAACGGCATCAGCGGAGAATTCAGGGTAGTCCACCATATGATGAATCTGGAGGCGGTCAATACCTACGAAGGGACCTATGACATCCATGCGCTGATTGTAGGCCGTGCGATCACGGGAGTGCAGGCATTTGTACCGCGAGGGAACGATAATCCATGATGCGAAGTACGCGGTCTATTGAAACTTTATGTGCACCGTTCGCAGTGAATCTCTGGGGTCTGTTTGCATTTGCATGCGCATGTTTGGGTGTGTTTATCGGCGTGTCCTACGCACTCGCGCCTTTCATTATGAGGATACTTGGCAGGACGCCAAGTTCCGAGGGGGATGGCGTCAGCCAGGCCGAGCTGGAAGAGCTGATAGTGCGGGCTGTTGAGGAGGGTAACCGGCCTTTGCGGGCGCGCTTGGAGGCTGTGGAAGGTGAACTGGAGAAG
The DNA here is from genome assembly GCA_963663495.1 of Rhodothermales bacterium. Classification (GTDB taxonomy): domain Bacteria; phylum Bacteroidota; class Rhodothermia; order Rhodothermales; family Bin80. The sequence continues at coordinate 3,978,880 of OY760427.1, read as the reverse complement.
GTAAGTCGGCAGCTCCCCCCACGTTCATCCTGACCTTATATTCATTCGGGCGCGGGGTTGCAGGAGCGCCGGTCTTACCTTCCGAGTGATATACGAGGCGCCGCCGGAACTGTCACAGTCAGTAGGCGGGAACTGCTGATCAATAGTGGGAGGGATGGTGACGTGCAGATTAAAGGGCGTTAGAGCAATCTATAGCAACTCGCATTCCTCGGATCCATCCCACCAAAAGGACCTGTTTTCCTGATCGTAAGGGGCTGCGACCCTCAGCTCTCCTACCGCCACGTGCAGGCCGCACGGGGGCCTAACGTCCACGAGGATAATCCACATGCTACACCATCCATCATGGCACCCTGTTGGTCACTAGGACACCAGTATCAATCCGTGAACTGGCGGGGACCGCTAAGGAACTGGACTGCTTCGGCTTATCCCTTGCAGCGAAGGCTGGTGTGCTACCGGTAGTGGTACGAGGGGCTGAAAATTATTCCCCCAACAAGAAGGCTAACTGCTAGGCACTACTACACGGGCATTGCTGCAGTTGAAGTCTCCTCAGTGGTAACAGACAGATGCAGACGGGATTCTAGAATTCGAGACCCAAAGCGTACTTCTGATTGCATGGCTGCATTAGACAACTCAATGGCCCGTAGCCTCTCATCAAAGGCTCTAAATCCTTCCTTCATCTCTGTTTTCAGGGATTGGATATCTTCCTTCGATTCTGTTCTTAGGGACTGGATATCTTCCTTGGTTTTCGCTCTATGAGTTTGCAATTGCTTCTCAAAGCTCAAAGTGCTAGCTTTGATTGCATTGATCACCTTCGTAGTACTTGCTAAGGCAGCGACGATCACGCTAGACAAAACGCCCCCGGCAGTTGCCAGCGTCCAAACGAGGTCTTGTTCCATTGTAATAGGTCAGATACGTATCACATCACACTATGTGCACTCACACTCCTAAGGTACGTTTTGGCTACTTACCCGGTTCTCTCCTGTAAACGGTGGCATAGACGGTAGCGAATCAACGAGAAAAATTGGAATTTACCTCGCTAGACCTACCGTTCAATTGGTACCCGTACTTAACATTGTAATTCATGCCGCTTAGATTGGCGGCATGGTGGTTCAACATCAGATTCTGGAGACACTGTGTGCCGCTCCATGTGAGTTGACAGAGGTCATGGAGCAGCATCCTGACGATGGTCGCACAGCGATAAGTCGCCGTGTGAGTGAAGCGTTTGGCTTTTATGATGCCTTAGGGCGTGTGCAGCACAGCAGTTGTTTGCAGGCGCTCAAGACACTCGAAGCCGAGGGTACGCTGTCCTTGCCTGCACCGAAGCGCGTGGTCCGAAGCACAGTGCCTCGTTTTTTTGGACGAACCGGTACCTGCGCCTGTTGGAGTGCGGACTTTGCTCAAGGATGTGCACGGCCTGGAGTTGGAATTGGTAGAAGATGCCGGGCAGCGTGCGATCTGGAATACGCTTGTGGAGGCCGAGCATCCGATGTGTGCGCCACGGTTTGTCGGACGGCAGTTGCGCTATCTTGTCGGGAGCGAGCATGGCTACATCGGAGCGATAGGCTTTGCGGCTGCGGCGCTGTATCTGAAGGCGCGCGACAGATGGATGGCGTGGTCGGACGAGCAGCGTGAGGACTACCGGGACCATGTCGTGGGTTTGAATCGGTTCCTGATTCGCTCCATGGTGCGGATCAGGAACCTTGCCAGCCATACACTGGGGAAGGTATTGCGTCGTTTCCCAGAGGATTTTGAGAACCGTTACGGGTATGTGCCGTGGGTGATAGAGACCTTTGTGGGCCCCGAACATCGCGGCACGTGTTTTCGGGCTGCGGGGTTTCAGTGTGTGGGAAAAACCAAGGGGCGTGGGCGTCATGCTCCTGGTAATGCATGCACCAAAGAGAAGAAGGCGGTTTTCGTGTATGATCTGGGTGGTGATTGGAGGCAGGAGCTTGGAGTACCGGTTGTGGAGGCGTATCCCGAGCTGGAGGTGGGTGCGGGGCTGGCCAGTGATACATGGGCAGAACAGGAGTTTGGTGGAGCGCCGTTGGGGGACAAACGCCGTTCGGACCGGTTGATACATAGCGTAAACATGCTTTCGCGTACTCCAGGAGAATTGATCACGGCCAATCTGGACGCTGATCGGGCGGGGATACTACCGTTTTTTGGAGAAAGCGGCCGAGAACGAGATCACGCCGGAGAAGATTTTGCAGCCGCATCGTGATCGCACGATAGAGCGGATGCGTACGCAACGGACGGTGCTGTGCATCCAGGATGGCACGGACATCAGCTACAGTACTCGTCCGGCGTGCGAGGGGTTGGATGTGATAGGGCACAATCAGACCACATCAAAGGCAAAAGGAGTGCATTTGCACGCTACGCTGGCGGTGGGTGAGGACGGTGTGCCGTTGGGGATCTTACGCTGTGCCTATACAACCGACCAAGAGGCCCCTGCTTCTAAGACGCAGTTATGGATAGACGGCGTGCGGGACATAGCGGAAGCCGCCTCGCATCTGAGCGGTCGTACCCGTGTGCTGTGTGTCATGGACCGAGAGGCGGATGTGTTTGCGATCCTGGCGCAGCAGGGCAGGGCGTGTGGACATATTGGTGCGAGCCAAGGTGAATCGGCTATTGGGTAAAAAGTCTCCCAAGTTGTTTGTAACTATGCGGTCGGGCAGTCCGGCAGGACACATGGAAGTGCCGATTGCGCGTTTGAGCCGCCGCGTGAAGTCAGGTCGAGTCAAGCATGAGGGGCGGTCGGGCCGTCTGGCGCGGATGCAGGTACGTTTCCGCCGCCTATCGCTTCCGGCGCCGGGTAAGTCGCAGGAGGATCCGGTGCAGGTCAGTGCGATTCATGTTCGGGAGGTACAGCCGCCAGCCGGAGAGCGACCGGTACAGTGGTATCTATTGACTACCCAAGAGGTTACGACGCTGGAGCAAGCTATTGAGGTGGTAGGCTACTACGTGTTGCGGTGGCGTGTGGAAGACATGTTCCGTGTGCTCAAGAGCGGTTGTGCGGTAGAGCGGCTGGGTATGCGGCAGGCCAAGAGTCTGCACACTGCCATTACGATCTGTATGGTGATGGCGTGGCGCCTGCTATTGATGACGCTTCTGGGGCGCGAGGAACCCGAAGCGTCGCCGGAAGGATTGTTTGATGAGATGGAACTGCGCCTGTTGCACGAGCTTGCCGACGAGTTTGGACTGCCGCCTCCAAAGACACTCGGGGCTGCTATTCGGGTGGTGGCCGTCTTTGGTGGCTATATGGATCGGAAGAAGGACCGGCCTCCAGGCTCCAAGGTCATCTGGCGCGGCTACAGCCGGTTGGAGATAGGGGCCAAGACCTTTGCCGTCCTTGAGAAGCGATACCATATGATACGGAGAGAGGTCCTCATCGTTAAGCGAGAATGACGAGCACGCGAAGCAACAAACGTACCCAAAGCAGGGAGTGATACCTGCCCCCCAGCGTCGTTGCCGCGCCAACGTTTAGTGCATACCGCAATATCACATACAGGCTGTTGCCCGGAAGTCGGAGTAACGCCAAGCACCTTGCTGGATTAGCGGGTGCGTGTAGGTTTGTGTGGAATGCCATCCTCGCAGAGCAGAGCGAGGCGTACAAGAAAGCGAAAGAGGCTGGAGAGAAGCCGCCCTCGGTAAGCTTCTTCTCGCTGGGGAAGCGGTTCACGGAGCTGCGCCGCACGGTCGAGTGGCTACCTGAATACTCCTTTGGTGTAGTTAGATACACATTGAAATATCAGGCGGATGCATGGAAGGCATTCTTCAAGGAGGGTAAGAGAAGACCGAGATTCCATTCCAGACGTGGTAGTACGCCTTCGTTCACGATCCCGGATTACGTAAGGGTTCGGGATGGTAAGCTGTATATCCCGAAAGTGGGATATATGGCGCTCCGCAGGCGGGGAGGCAACCCGTACCCTGATGGTATACCCGCCAAAGCCACGGTAAAGAAGAACGCCGGCAAAGGGTATGCTGTCATCTGCTACAGGATGGAGGCACCTGTAATAGAGGATACCGGCGGTGCTGTAGGCATTGACCGTAATTGCAGGCAGGTCGCTATGGTCTCCACAGAGGGCGATACAAGCATTATCAGACAACCGGATACGAAGCGTCTTGATGCCAGGTTGAAGCGGTATCAGCGAAGACTGGCGAGACAGAAGAAAGGCTCCAACCGTCGTAACAGGCGGAAGCATAGAATCGCCCGCATACAGCGCAAGCGTGCCAACATCCTCAAGAATGCGAACCACCAGGTAAGTCGCAGTATTGCCAATTGCTCCTCAACGGTGATACTGGAGGACCTGAAGATCAAAGCGATGACACATTCAGCTAAGGGGACGATGGAGAGCTTTGGCACCAACGTCAAACAGAAGTCTGGCCTCAACCATGGAATACTACGAACAGGTTGGGGCCAGCTGGATCAGATGCTGGGCTATAAGTGCCGCAAGGTGATAAAGGTTACCGCTGCCTATACGAGTCAGCGGTGTTCTGTGTGTGGGCACACAGAAGCGAGTAACCGTAAGATACGGAGCAAATTCACGTGTATGTCCTGTGGCCATGCAGACTTGAATGCAGCTGCAAACATACTGGCCTCCGGGATTGGGGCTGCTGCACGGCGAGGGGCGTTCGGGTTACCGACCCCTATGACCCGTGAAAATGATACTAGTGCCTCACTGTGTACAGTTGGTCACTCACGTATATAATTCCCATATATAGCCGTGGCTGAATGTGCCCGAGTCGTGCCGAGTTGGGACCCTACTCGCGTTAATATCTCTTCTTCCGTATGTCTGGACTGACTCATGCGATTAACGGATTGGTGTCTTAAGTCTACGAACAGTCTTCCGAGTGCCCATCACCCGCTAATTGACGTCATCGGCTTTTAAGGTGCAGCGACGACCGATGCTCCAACACAATTGCTTCTTAACCCGTAACGCGCTACGCTTGGGCGGCGAGTTCCGCCTGGGCGGCCGCCAACCGTGCGATAGGCACGCGGAACGGGGAGCAGGATACGTAATCCATGCCAACAGCGTAACAGAATGCCACCGATGAAGGTTCACCTCCGTGCTCACCGCAGATGCCGACTTTCAAGCCAGGCTTGGCCTCTCGGCCTCGCTCCGTGCCTATGCGCACAAGTTGTCCGACACCCCGCTGGTCCAGCACCTGGAAAGGGTCATCCGGCAATATTTTTCTTTCGACATAGCTGGGAAGAAACTTGCCAGCATCATCGCGGCTGTATCCGAAGCACATCTGTGTCAAGTCATTAGTGCCGAATGAGAAGAAGTCCGCTTCGGGGGCAATGTCATCCGCCGTAAGCGCGGCCCGAGGCACCTCAATCATAGTTCCGACCAGGTAATCAACGGTCCCGCCCTTTTCAGCGAAGACGGCATCGGCAGTCTGGCAAATGAGTGCCTTTTGGTTCACGAATTCTTCCACGGTGCCAATCAGGGGCACCATGATCTCCGGGAGTACATCCACGCCCTCCATGTGCAGCTCGACGGCTGCCTCAATAATTGCACGTGCCTGCATGGTGGTTATCTCGGGAAACGTGACTCCCAGGCGGCAGCCTCGATGGCCAAGCATCGGGTTGAATTCATCCAAGTCTGCCACCTTGGTCTGAACAGTCTTTAAAGGTACCCCCATCAAGTCCGCCATCTCCTGCATACCCGAGGCATCGTGCGGCAGGAATTCATGGAGTGGAGGGTCAAGAAGCCTGATGGTTATCGGCATGCCGGGCATAGCTCGGAAAATCCCCAGAAAGTCTGCCTTTTGGTAGGGTAGCAGTTCGGCCAAGGCCGCCCGGCGATCCTCTTCGCTGGCGGCAAGGATCATCTTGCGGACGGACTGGATGCGGTGCCCTTCGAAAAACATATGTTCCGTACGACACAGACCGATGCCCTCAGCACCGAACGAGACCGCCTGCGAGGCGTCGTCCGGGGCATCTGCATTGGTTCGCACGCCTATTGTGCGGAATTCGTCCGCCCAGTCCATGAAGGTGGCGAATTCATCGCTCAATTCTGCAGGCACCAATTCTTCCGCGCCAAGAATCACCTCCCCAGAGCTGCCATTGATTGAAAGCCAATCACCTTTTTTGACAGTCTGACCATCTGGGGAGGTAAACTGTTGTGCTTTGTAGTCAATTGCAATTGATCCGCAGCCGGCAACACATGGCTTGCCCCAGCCGCGCGCTACAACGGCCGCGTGGCTGGTCATCCCTCCCCGCGAAGTTAGAATGCCTTCGGCAGCGTCCATGCCGCCGACATCCTCCGGGCTGGTCTCAATGCGAACAAGCAAGACTTTTTCTCCGGTAGCCTTCCACGCTTCGGCCTCATCAGCCGAAAACACAACCCTACCGACAGCTGCTCCCGGTGAGGCAGGGAGGCCGGAGGCCAACACCCGGTCGCTGTACCCCGTATCATCCTTGAATCCTGGATGCAAGAGTTGATCCAGGTGCCCCGGCTCAACTAGGTTCATGACAGCGGTGGCCCTGTCCGTTAGTCCTTCCGCAACCATGTCCACGGCGGTCTTGAGCGCCGCCTTCCCTGTCCGCTTACCATTACGAGTCTGGAGTATGTAAAGCTTTTGATCCTGAACCGTGAACTCAATGTCCTGCATGTTCTGGTAGTGCTGTTCCAGCGTTTGCGTAACATCAAGCAGCTCCCTGTATGGCCCCGGGAAAGTGTCGGCCATCTCCGCGATTGGCTCAGGTGTGCGGATGCCGGCCACAACATCCTCTCCTTGTGCATTCACTAGGAACTCGCCGTACAGCAGACGCTCGCCTGTGGATGGGTTGCGTGTGAAGCAGACACCTGTCCCACTGCTCGGGCCCATGTTGCCATAAACCATCGCCTGAACATTAACTGCTGTTCCGAGGAGGCCCGTGATACGATTAATCTGGCGGTACTTCACAGCGCGTGCACTGTCCCACGAGCCAAACACGGCATTGATTGCGTGCCGAAGCTGCTCTTTGGGTACTGTCGGAAACGCACTCTTCGTATGTTCCCTGTATATTTCCTTAAACGTTTCAACCAAGCGGCGGAGGTCGCCGGCGTCCAGGCTCAAGTCCTCTGTAACCCCCTTGCGCATTTTCATCTCCTCCAGAGCGTGCTCAAAATGGTCATGGTGCACGTCCATGACTACTGCACTGAACATGTCGATGAAGCGTCTGTAGGCATCGTAGGCAAAGCGTTCGTTACCCGATTCCCGCGCCAAACCTTCAACGACATCATCGTTGAGTCCCAAGTTCAGCACAGTATCCATCATGCCGGGCATCGATTGCGCCGCCCCGCTGCGCACGGACACGAGCAGCGGGCGATCAGGGTCACCCAGTTGTCTGCCCAATGTAGCTTCAATGTTCTTCAGCCCGTCCGCGACCTGCGCCTCCAGTCCGTCCGGCCATACGTGGCCGCGCTGGCTGTAATAGTTGCAGGCCTCAGTAGTAACAGTGAATCCGGGAGGGACGGGAAGTCCAATTGTGCTCATTTCGGCAAGGTTAGCGCCCTTGCCTCCGAGCAGCGACTTCATTTCCTTGGAACCATCGGCGGCTCCCCCGCCAAATCCGTAAACGAACTGTGTAGTATTTGCCATCGGATTGCGAGTCTTTAGAAGAATTTGTTGGCATCGTTGCAACAGCAGAGCAATTTAGGACCTTAGACTATGTAGAGTTTATGAAGACGCAGGGTATGTGTAGGAACGTAAGCATTGAGGCTAGCGTGTCACCGCGCTACAAATAAATTAATGATCATGCGTGATAACGTGTTATGAGCTGCCTTCTTATAGTTGAGTCTCCCACGAAGGCCAGGACGATTAGAGGGCTATTGAAGGGCAAGGAGTATCGTGTGGAGGCCAGCATGGGGCATATTCGTGATCTGCCGTCAAAGGCGGCGGAGATACCAACCAAGTACAGGGGCGAGTCGTGGGCCCGTATGGGCGTTCGAACCGAGAATGGATTTGAACCCCTGTACATCGTTCCTGCGGACAAGAAGAAGGTTGTCAAGCAACTCCGTAGTGCATTGGCTGATGCATCCGAGGTATTGATTGCGACGGACGAGGACCGGGAAGGGGAGTCTATTGGCTGGCACCTAATGGAAGTATTGAAGCCGAAGGTTCCGGTTCGCCGAATGGTTTTTCATGAGATCACCAAGGCGGCTATATGGCATGCACTGGAGAATACACGAGGCATAAATCAGCGCCTTGTGGACGCCCAGGAAACGCGACGGGTACTTGACAGACTCGTGGGTTATGAGATTTCGCCTATCCTTTGGAAGAAAATTGCACCAAGGCTCGCGGCTGGGCGGGTGCAGAGCGTATCCGTACGCCTGCTGGTAGAAAAGGAAAGGGAGCGTATAGCTTTCAAAGCGGGAAGCTATTGGGGTCTAACGGCGGAGCTGAAGAAGGAGGATGCCGTGTTCAACGCGGTGCTCACACATATCGAGGACCTGCGGGTGGCTGTCGGACGAGATTTTGACGACAATACGGGGCGCCTCAAGGATGGCTTGGAAGCAGGCAAGAACATCATGCTGCTAGATAAGGTCGAAGCGCAGCGGCTGGAACGAGAACTGGTTGGTGCACCTTGGTGTGTGCTAGAGGTAACGGAGAAGGAGAAGCGGCGCAACCCTGCGCCGCCGTTCATTACTTCGACTCTGCAACAGGAGGCGGGGCGCAAGCTGCGTATGAGCGCTAAGCAAACGATGAGCACGGCCCAGAAGCTGTATCAAAACGGCCATATCACATATATGCGAACCGACTCCGTCCAGCTGTCGGACGAAGCGATGCAGGCTTGCCGGCGGGCTATCACGGATCTGTATGGTAGTCAGTACCTGAGTGGTAAGCCACGGGTTTTTTCTCGAAAGGTGCGCAATGCGCAGGAAGCGCATGAAGCTATCCGGCCTGCCGGGGCAGCAATGCGGAGGGCGAATGAATTGGGGCTGTCGGGCGACCAGGCACGGTTATACAAGCTGATATGGAAGCGCACGATTGCTACCCAGATGGCGCAGTGCAGGGAACTGCACCGTGTGGCGATTGTGGAGACTGGCACTGAGGAATCCCGAAGGGCAACGTTTCGTGCTGCAGGAAAGGATGTGCTATTTGATGGATTCGTCCGAGCGTATGTGGAAGGCACCGATGACAACAAACGCTCATCGAATGGTAGCGCGAGCACGCTCCCTCCCTTGGCTGAGGGGGATGAGCCTGACTGTTGCTCTGTCGTAGCTCAAGGCCACGAAACCAGGCCGCCTGCCAGATATACCGAGGCAACGCTGATCAAGAAGCTAGAGCAGGAAGGCATAGGCCGTCCAAGCACCTATGCCACCATCATCAGCACGATCCAGGATCGTGGCTCTGCCCGCCGCATTCGGTCCCAGCTTGTACCGACATTCACGGCGTTTGCAACGACGCAACTTCTGGAGCAGCAGTTTGCCAACCTAGTGGACACAGGGTTCACCGCGACAATGGAGCAGGACTTGGACGCGATTGCGGAAGGGGAGAAGGGCTGCACGGAATTTCTTCGAAACTTCTACAAGGGAGAGGGCGGACTGGAAGAGGCTGCCCTCCATGCGCTGGACGAGCTGGACGCCAAACAAATCTCCACGATGAGCTTCCCCAACTGGGGGCCGTATGTCGTGCGCGTGGGGCGGTACGGTCCGTACGTAGAGGGTGACATGGAGGGGCTGACACGTAGAGCAAGTCTCCCGGACGACGTAACACCTGATGACCTTTCAGAAGAGGTACTCCTGTCACTTCTGGAGCAAGCCCAATCGGGGGGTGAAGTTCTCGGGAAGCTTGACGGAGCACCGGTGTACTTTAGAACCGGGCGGTACGGGCCATACGTCCAGCATGGAGACGGTGGGTCGGGAGCTAAGCCCAAGCGGTCTTCTTTGCCAAAAGGGATGGAGACGGTGTCCTTTGACCAGGCAGTTCGGCTTCTATCGCTGCCGCGCACAATAGGGATGCATCCAGACACTGGGGATCCAGTACTGGCCGGCTATGGGCGCTACGGTCCCTATGTCTCGCACCAGGGTGTGTATGCGTCGCTATCAGATGCCGACGATGTGTTTACCATTGACCTGCCCCGCGGGCTGGAACTTCTCGCCAAGAAAGCTACGTCCCAGAGGGTACTAGGAGAGCATCCCAAGGGGGGCCTTATAACGGTGCGCAAGGGAAGGTATGGTCCGTATGTCAAGCACAAACGCTCCAATGCGAGTCTTACCAAGCAGCAATCCATAGAAACAATCACGCTTGACGAGGCGCTTGCCCTGCTTGCAGCAAAGGCAAAAGCGCAAGGGACGAAAACAGTTAAAAGACGAGCAAAGGGTCGCCGCACATAGGAGTGTTAATGGCGAGACGAGACTGGCTTGCGCAGCAATTCCTACGTATGTCTCCACCTCCTGGCTGCCCTACGCCTAGGCCTGTAGTCTCCACCGTTGCGGAGGGATTTCAAAATGTTTTGATAGCTCCTGTACCGCGTCTTCGCTATGGCGCGCCTTTCAACAGCGTCCTTGATGCTACATCCAGGTTCATGGTCATGGGTACAGCTACCAAATCGGCAGCCGCCAATGTAACGCCGAAACTCGCAAAAATAATGGGACAGCTCAGAAGGCCCTAGATCGGTCAGACCAAACTCCCGTATACCCGGCGTATCTATCACAAAGCCACCGGATGATAAGGGTAGCAGCGTTGCATAAGATGTCGTATGGCGCCCTTTTCTTGTCTTATTGCTCACAATTCCAGAGCGAAGATTCAGGCCGGGTTCCACCTTGTTGAGAAGCGTTGATTTACCCACGCCTGAAGGCCCCGCAATCGCGCTGGATTGACCTGCAAGCGCCTTGGCGAACGCTTCAACACCGCGTCCTGTAACGGCGCTGGTAAGGTAGGATTCAATCCCCAACGCGCCATAGGTTTGGTAAAGTTCTGCCGCGCGCGTGGCTGTCTCACGAACCGCAAGATCCATCTTGTTGATGATAAGTCCGGCCTTAATCCCCTGGATTTCTGCGGAAACCAGCACGCGATCAATAAATCCCGGGTTGGGGTTTGGTAGCGTGGCTGCCTGGACTATCCAGATCGTCCCGATATTGGATACCAAGACCTGTTCTGTGCCCCGATTTCTTCCAGCGGCTCGACGGGTCAGGGAAGTGTCACGGTCAAGCACGGCGGTTATCAGCCCTGTGCCGTCAGCATTAATGCGGACACTGACTCTATCACCCACAGCCACCGGGTTGGTGGTTCGCACTGCACCCAGCCTAAGCCGTCCCCGAACCCTGCACCGTATTCGCCGGGCGTCAGTCTGGACTGTGATCCACGAGCCCGTGGATTGCAGCACAGTGCCGCGGGCGGTACCAGGATGGGGGAGGGTTGAGGCCATATCGGGCTATGAAACAGGACTTAACGATCCAACGTATGGATTATATATCACGGACTCGCACAGTGCGAGCATGAATTTACTGTCTGTTCATTTTACATCGGAGACGTTTTGACTGAAACAGAGGATTGCCGAAAGGCCGCATACGACGAAGCGAAAAAGGCATTTGAAAAGCTTGAGTTTTCTGACCAGATGATTTTTCTTGGCAGGGAAGGAGCGGAAGTGGCGGTCAATGCCATCGGTTACGTGGCACGCGCAGTGGCCGACGAAATAGATGGATTCATTCGTAGAGCCAAGCCGAATGCTGAGACGGATGACGGGTAATGATCAACAGGACGGCCCTAAACAGCGCATTGAGTATTCCCGCTTGAATGCGGCAGGACGCGCTGTCTTTCTGGCCGGAGCCGCGGCCGGGTTGTCAGCAAGAATGCTCCGGCATTCCGCTGTTCGTATCCGTACCATCGCAGGAGATGCCAAGCGAGCCTTCAAGGATGGTCTCAATTCGTCAAGGGTCTTTGATTCTCCAGAGGCCTCTGATTCTCCAGAAGCCTCGGTGCGCGAGGAGCGGGTTTAGTCCGTCGGCACCTTGCGGCGCCGACGGACATCGCTGTGCGCTGGTGCCTGCTGCCTGTACGGGCGCAGTAACTTTTCCGAGTCCGGCACCGTGAACATCTCCGTTACATCCCGCAAGGGTTCGTCTTCAAGATTATCACGCAAGAATCCTCCAATCCTCCTGACGTACGTCACGGAGAGTCCCTCCATTGCGTCGCTGGTGATCTCTTTCACATCCTTCTCGTTCCTCGCTGGAAGCAGGACCCGCGTGATCCCGGCACGCTTGGCAGCAAGCACCTTTTCCTTAATGCCGCCGACCGGTAGCACAAGACCGCGGAGCGTGATTTCTCCGGTCATCGCGAGGTCATGTTGCACACGCCGCTGCGTGTAGATGGAGGCGATTGCGGAAAGGAGCGCCACTCCCGCAGACGGTCCGTCTTTGGGCACGGCCCCCGCGGGTACATGGACATGCAGGTCCCAATACCGAAACGCGTCCACCGGGATGTCCAGGTCGGTCGCGTAGGATTTTACATACGAAAGGGCTGCCTGGGCCGACTCCTTCATGACATCTCCAAGTTGACCGGTCAGGATGAGCTGCCCGGTACCTCGCGAAACGGAAGCCTCAACAAACAGGATATCGCCGCCCGTAGGAGTCCACGCCAGTCCGGTGGCTACTCCTGCCACCTCCGTGCGTTCTGCCACATCACTAAAGAATTGTTGCCCCCCCAGGTAACCCTCCAGGTCGTTCGCGGAAATCGTGGTAGAGCTGGCCTCCTCGGTGGCAATCTTCTTGGCGACTCCCCGCGCAACGCCGGCAATGGTGCGCTCCAGCTGCCGCACGCCGGATTCACGAGTGTATCCCTCAATCATCAATTCAAGCGCGGACGATGTGAGAGAAAATTGCTCCAGGGTTAATCCATTCCGGTCGGTTTGCCGTGGAACCAGGTACGCTTTTGCGATGGCCAGCTTCTCAAGCTGAGTGTAGCCCGAGAGGTGAATCACTTCCATACGATCCCTTAGCGGGGGCGGGATACGGTCAAGATAGTTGGCAGTGGCAATGAATAGAATCTTGGACAAGTCATAGTCCAATTCCAGGTAGTGGTCATTGAATGCGGAATTCTGTTCAGGATCCAGTACTTCCAGCAATGCGCTGGAGGGATCACCTCGCCAGTCGGCGCCAACCTTGTCAACCTCATCCAGCATGAATACTGGATTTGCTGTGCCAGCCTTCTTGAGTCCCTGCAGGATGCGTCCCGGCAAGGCTCCTACATAGGTGCGGCGGTGGCCTCGAATCTCTGCCTCATCTCTTATTCCACCGAGGCTCATTCTTGCGAATTTGCGTCCGACAGCGCGGGCAATACTCCTGCCCAAGCTGGTCTTTCCTACTCCCGGAGGACCGTGGAAACACAGAATGGGGGCCTTGAGGTCTCCCTTCAGCTTCAGAACTGCAAGGTATTCCAAGACACGGTTCTTGACCTTCTCCAGACCGTAATGGTCTTCATCAAGGACTTCAGCAGCGTGGGCGATATCCAAGTTGTCTTCAGAATACTCGCTCCACGGCAGATCCAGAATCCAGTCGATATAGTTCCTGGTAACGGCATAGTCCGATGCCATGGGATTGCTCCGCGCCAGCTTCTTCAACTCCTGGTCCAGCATCTTGGTAACATGTTCCGGAAGGTTCTTTTCTTCGGCCTTGTTACGAAGCTCCTGAACATCGTTGGTGTCCCCTTCACCAAGCTCCTCCTGGATGGCCTTCAGTTGCTGCCGAAGGAAATATTCACGCTGCTTTTCATCGGTGTCGGATTTGACACGTGTCCGAATTTCCTCGGAAACCTCCAAGACCTGTAGTTCCCGGGTGAGGTGTTCCATTACCTTGTTGGCACGGCCCACCAAGTTAACAACCTCAAGCAGGGCCTGCTTGTTGGTTACATCAATATCAAGGTTTGATGCAATGAAGTGGATCAGGAACCGCGGCGACTCTATCTGTTCGATTGCATCCGCCGCTTCGCCCGGTAGATTGGGAGAGAGGCCTACGATATCAATCGCGGCATTCTTGATCGTCCGGATAAGAGCACGGAGCTCCAGGTTTTTTTCGTCCCCAAAGTCTTCCGAAAGGGGTGACACGCGTGCCTTCAGGTAGGGCTCCTCCTGGATTACTTTCTTGATTTGGAACCGCCGTCTGCCCTGAATAACAATACTCTTGGTTCCGTCAGGCATCTTGAGCAGTCGTAATACCGTTGCTACGGTGCCAACATCAAAGATGTCCTCAGCTCCGGGCTCCTCGGTTTTCCCCTTGCGTTGGGCCACCACGCCAATGAGTTTGTCGCCGGCGTAGGCATCTCTCACCAACTGTAAAGACGTGTCACGCCCTAATGTGATCGGCAGAACGACACCAGGAAAGAGGACTGTATTGCGCAAGGCTAGGAGCGGCAGCTCCTTTGGTACCCTGCTCTTGCCCATCTTTCGCTCCTCATCGGCTGTTGGAAGCGCAATGCTCTGTTCGATAAACTCCTCCTCCATCATATTTCAACCTTAGCGCGCTCTTGCGCGTAGAATTCAGAAAGAAAGGTCTACACGGCATGCGTAAACCTTCCGCAACAACTTAAGAATAAGACAAAAACCTCGCCAATGGCAGGAGTCTGACATTCTGGCGGGCCGTGCCACAGAGCTGCAGGCTTTCCCTATGGTTTGACCAAAATCGGATGTGATGCGTTGCAGAGGGGCGATGGCCAAATTCTATACAGATTATGTGGTATGACGATATTCTGGGGACAATCGGGCGTACGCCGCTTGTGCGATTGAACCGGATTTCGGATGGCATTCCCTGCACCGTTCTGGCAAAGTTGGAGCTGTTTAATCCCGCGAGCTCGCTGAAAGATCGGATTGCCGTCTACATGGTGGCAGAAGCCGAACGGCGTGGAGATCTGCTTCCCGGAGGCACAATTGTTGAGGGTACCAGCGGTAATACGGGGGCCGGCCTAGCACTTGTTGCAATCGCAAAGGGGTACAAGTGTATTTTTACTACTACCAGGAAGCAAAGCCAGGAGAAGATTGATGTCCTTCGGGCTCTCGGAGCTGATGTGCGCATATGCCCGAACGATGTTGAGCCGGATGATCCCCGATCTTATTACAATGTTGCCCGCAGCTTGGCAGAGGAGATTCCCAATGCGGTGTACATGAACCAGTATGATAACCTTGACAACCGTGAGGCGCATTACCGGACGTTGGGGCCGGAGATTTGGGAGCAGACTGAAGGACACATCACCCATTTGTTTTCCGGGGCGGGTACCGGAGGGACGATCTCTGGTGTTGCGAAGTACCTGAAGGAAATGAACCCCGAGGTGAAGGTGATAGGGGTGGATCCACACGGGTCGGCATATTTCAAGTATTTTCACACGGGAGAGTTTGACCCCAACGAGGTCTATCCATACCTGACCGAAGGAGCGGGCGAAGATATTCTTGCTGAAAACATGGACTTCACCCTAGTTGACGACTATGCGCGAGTGACCGATAAGGATGCCATGCAGACCGCCAGGCGGTTAGCGCGAACTGAGGGCATTTTTGCCGGCCAATCCAGTGGGCTTGCTGTAAGCGGGAGTGTAGCATGGCTACGGGCGCATGCTGGTGAACTCTCAGAACATGACATCGCAGTAATTATATTGCCGGATTCCGGCTTCCGCTATCTACGCAAGACATACAATGACGGCTGGATGCGCGACAACTGTCTACTTTGAGCGCTATCTGGCGCTGGTAAGGCTCAAATCGCTGGTCAACCCGATAAACCCCTTAATTCATGGCAGGCAGAGATCCAAAGGAGAAAATATCACAGTTGAGCATTGAGCTCAGCGACAAGGTTGCAGAAGGCACTTACACCAATCTGGTGATGATAGCCCACTCACCCGAGGAGTTCATTCTTGACTTCATTCGAGTGGTGCCCGGTGTTCGATCCGCCAAAGTCAAGAGCCGTGTGATCGTAACCCCCCAACACGCGAAACGTTTGCTACGAGCCCTTGCTGACAATATCGAACGCTTCGAAGGCACCCATGGCACGATTGAGGAGCGCTCGGTGCAGGATTCGGCCCTGCGCTTCGGTAGCGGACCTGTGGGTCAAGCGTAAGTACCGGGACCGGGAGCAGCTACACGCGGGCATACAAGAGCATGCCCGCAGCAATAAGGAGGAAAAGGACATGCGGAGCAACGGCCGTGAAGACGGGACCGAGTTCGCCCGCATAGCCGAACGGCTCGAACAGTTTCTGTACAGACAGGTAGCCGAAAGCCAAGAGTAGCCCGCAGCCGATTTGTAGCGTCTGGCCTTTCCTCCGCCTCTTGATGACGAGAGGAAAGGCAAGTAGCACGACAACGAGGTTTGCGAGGGGGTAAGCAAACTTGGCATAGTATCCAACCTCCGGCCTACCTGTGTTCGCTGCCCCGCTGCGCCGTAGCGCGCGCACATAGCCATGTGCCACGGGTATCGTCATGGACTCTATATCTGTCTCCATTCGGGCAATATCTCGTGGTAGCACGTTCAAGAACGTGTCAAGCTCTACGACCTCGCTTCGTTGTTCTATTCTTTCGCCGAACTGCCGTCTGGCTCCTGTCGGCAGGTGCCAAAGCGAGTCCTGCCATTGCATTCGCGGCGCATCAAGGCGCTCCACCAGACTTCCATTCGTGTTGAACCGCTGCAATACAACGCGGTATGCCGTTTTGGACTGGCGATCATAGTAGCCCGCCGTTACAACGCTCTGTGGCCCGCTCTGCCGATGAATGTTGCTCTTATCAATCAGGCGCGGCGCCTCTTTGAGGTACAGTTCGTCATACTTCAGAACGGTTCGGTTAGTCTCCGGCACCACCCAACCGTTGAATACGGTCATAAAGCCCGTTACTGCTACGGCGAAGACGATATAGGGAGACATTAGTCTGCGGGCCGGCACCCCACTTGTCAGCAGTGCCACAATCTGGAGAGACTGCGCCATTCGTGCCGTCACGTACAGGCACGCGAGGAATAAGGCAAGGGGGGAAATTAGTCGGACAATCTCCGGAATGTAGTTCGGGTAGTAGATCAGGTATATCTCCCGCATCGGAGCCTGGCGGTCAATAAAATCGTCCACATACTCAATGTAGTGTAAGAGGATAAAGAACACGACCAACGCCAACACCAGGAGCACGGAAATTCTGGTCAGTCGCCACAAGAGATGCCGATCAATAATTGTCACGGGGATGCAGGCAAAAGCAACAATTTAGGTGTACCTTGGGTGCGGGTAAACGTTAAACAGGAAAATGAAGGTACACGAGTACCAAGCTAAGGACATCCTGGAGGGATATGGCGTTGCCGTGTTGCCAGGTGCGGTAGCTGAAACGCCACGGGGGGCTGCAAGTGCAGCCAAAGCGATGGCGGGGGCCGACGATGATTTGTTCGTTGTAAAGGCACAGATCCATGCGGGCGGCCGTGGCAAAGGCGGGGGAGTGAAGCTTGTCAGGGGTGCAGGCGGAGTGGAACATGCGGCAGAGGCCATGCTCGGCATGCAACTGGTGACACTCCAGACGGGCCCCCAAGGGCAGCAGGTGCGTAAGGTGCTTGTTGCCAAGGCAGTGGACATTGCAAAGGAATACTATGTCGGGGTGACGCTGGATCGGGCTCGCAGCCAGGATGTCGTTATGGCATCAACCGAAGGTGGAGTAGATATAGAGCAGGTGGCGGAAGATTCTCCAGAGAAAATTTTCAAGGTCTGGATTGATCCAGGAGCGGGTCTGCTACCCTTTCAGGCGCGCCAGATTGCCTTTAACCTTGGCTTCACAGGTGGACCGAGTCGCAGTGCGGCAAGGTTTGTGCAGTCCCTTTATAGGGCTTACAAAGGATGTGATGCCACCTTGGCAGAAATCAACCCGCTTGTCCTTACTAAAGGGGGCGATGTCGTTGCGATAGATTCTAAGCTCACGCTGGACGATAACGCGCTGTTTCGCCATAAGCCGCTGGAGGCGCTGCGCGACATTTACGAGGAGGATCCACTGGAAGTAAAGGCGGGCCAGCACCATCTCAACTATATCAAGCTTGATGGTAATGTTGGCTGCATGGTGAACGGCGCAGGCTTAGCCATGGCCACAATGGACCTCATTAAACTGGCGGGAGGGGAGCCAGCGAACTTCCTGGATGTGGGTGGTGCCGCCAGCGCAGAAACGGTGGAGGCAGGGTTTCGGATCATTCTTAAGGACCCGCATGTGAAGGCGGTATTGGTGAATATCTTCGGGGGGATCGTGCGCTGCGATCGTGTCGCTCAAGGTGTGGTAGACGCAGCGCGAAAAGTTGAGATAAACGTTCCGTTAATCGTGCGCCTGCAAGGTACCAACGCAGAAGCTGGACAGCAGGTTTTGCGCGAAAGCGGTATGATAATAGAGTCGGCTGTTCTCTTCCATGAGGCGGCTGAAAAGGTGAGCACGGCACTGGCCTAATGCACTGCAGGTATGCGTCACACATTTGCCAACGTTTCGCGCAACTTCAAAATACGTGAGGGCCTTGAAGGCCTAACTCCCGCACGTATCTGCACCCTATTCCGTCGCGCCCCGTTGCTGCGTCCTGTTTCAGAGCCGGAGCAGGTTTGGAGGATGTTCGAAAATGCGAGTCTAGTCCTATCTGCGTGGGAGCAGCAGCACTTGGTAGGCATCGCCCGCGTACTAACCGATGGAGTGCTGTACAGCTATCTTTGCGATCTCGCGGTTGAGCCCGATGCGCAAGGGTTAGGGATCAGCAAGCGGTTGCTTAACGCAGTATTTGAGCGCTGCACGGGGACTTCAATAATCGGAAGATCTGTCGCCGCCCACTACTATGCAGGTATGGGTTTTTCTCGCGTTGAGGACGCTTGGGTTGTCTATCCCAAGTAGGGCTACTGACGGAACCCCCTCGTACCTCCGAGCCGGCGATCGCGTTCGAGCTTGGGTTGCTGAAGTCTGAGAAATTCCCGCAATCGACCGCTCTTTACATGCAGGTCGAACCCCCACGATTGAAACGCTCCAAACGGTATCCACCGGAATCCCATCTGCCAGCACTCAAACTCCCTAGCGATATTGAGTGTGGTGGTTACAAGCTTTGCGGACTCAAAATCATATCCTGTCTGGCCTTGCACACGCCAGGTAGAGGTGACGTTGAAGTCAAATCGGGTGTTTACCGTAGCTCGGCGGGTAAGCCTGCTGGTTCGTTTGGAGATCTGGTATCCCAAACTCACGTTTAGCGACCAGTCAGAAAATGCCCCCTCCGGGAATTGGCCTGACGAAAAGGGATCGGAGAGCCCCATCGTAGTAGATTGGAAGCTATCAATGGAAGGAGTACCCTGTTGGGTTGGGGCAGGGGATGGGCGCTGCCTGCTGCTTTGCATCCTGAAGCTTCCACGCACGTTGAGCTGGGTTAGGCGGGCGAATACGAGTCGACCGGGCGCGAAGACGAACGTATTGATTTCTCGCGTTCCGGCCTCATTCAAACGGTACGGGGACAGTGAAGACGACACGTTCAGGTTCATCTTGCCCAAGATGTTTGTGCGCGCTGAAATACGGATTGGAGCCATCCTGAGCGAGTCGGCAGCCAAATTGTAGCTGGAATTCACATTCACATTGAACAGCTTCATTACGCGGCTCTGTTGTTCACCCGTGGAGTCCGCCATGACGCGTTTCGTCTCAAACACGTTGTCAACGCCAAAACTGATTGCCTGCTGCTGGCCAAAGGGCACACCGGACACAACTCCGTACCGACGTACTTCGTTGTTGGCATTAACCACGGGCACACCTTCCAAATCCGTCAGCGTCCGAGCGTAGCCCCATGACTCAGAGGAGAAGTCCGGTCGGAACGTGTAGCCTACCCGAGGCCGGACGGTATGCCGCAGGCCTTGAAACGATCCCAATGCAACCGGGAACAGTCCGTAAAATGTTGTGGCCGCCGAAACTCCGGTACTGAACTGTCGCAGAGCAAAAAAGCCTGGCAACTGTTGGCGCTCAATCCGCCCTGAGGAATCCGCTACCTGCCGCTCCGTCTGCACGTACCATTCCTCCGTGTAGTTTGCGTTGGGCGACACGTTTAACCGGAAGGTGCCCAAGAGGGGCAAGCGGTTTATAGCAAAGGGGACGGACATGGGCACACGGTGTGTGGCGCGAAATTTAATGCGGTTGTCGTCTCGCCCCGTAGCCTGTTCGTAGCGCTCCTGGTTGAACAGCGCTTCATACCAGGAGACTTCAATTGGCGTGCCGTCCGCAAGGGTGTCTCCGCGCGCGATAAGTTGCTCGTCGGTCAATGGTTGAAAGCTGAACCGGTTGGTTAAACGGGATGACAGGCTGAGCTGGAAGCGCTCGTAAAAACGCTGCGAGCGCGATGCCCCTTGCCGCTTAAACGGCGACTTGGTGCTTTGGGAGAAGGACATCTCCGGCAATGCTAGGTCAGTGTTGCCGGTTGACAGCACTTGGTTCTGGCGGAGATTAATGGACAGTGACCGACCACCCCTCATGCGCCGGGAGTATTGCACGGAAGAGCCCACGGACTGGCGCACATTGTCATTGTACTGCTCGGAAATCGTCCGCAGGTAGGTGCTGGATGATAGGTTAACACTGGCGGTAAGCCGCGATGTCGGGCTGAGGGTCTGGTTGTGAGACCAGCGTAGGCTAAGGCTTTTGCGCAACTGTGCATCAGGGTCCTCCCGTTCGCCGCTTCGTTCGCGTAGGTAGTCAATACTCACATTGCCGCGATATCGGTACCGCCGGTTGTACCGGAAGGATGGGTTTACCTGCCAGCTGCCCCGCGTCCAGATACCGAGACGCAGTTGCGTATCAAAGAATTCGGAGAATGCCCAATAATACCCCCAGTTGCGGAGGTAGAATCCGCGCTCGTCTTCACCGTACTCTGGAGCCAACAGGCCGCTGCGGCGGCCTTCCTGGTATGGCAGAAATCCAAAGGGCAGCCAAAACGGCGTAGGGATATCAAAAATAAATAACTGGATTGGTCCGGTATACACCCAATTACGATCAACAATCTTCATCTTGCGGGCGCGCAGGGAGTACGATGGCGTCTCGTCAGGGCCGCAATTGCATGTGGTGTAGAGGCCTCCGCTAATGAAGATGGCACTGTCTTCCCGAACCTTCGCTATACCCGCCTGGATAAAGCCTTCCTCGAAAGCTGTGCGTGCTCCCACTGCACGTCCCCGGCGCGTCGCCATGTTGTACGCGAATGATACGCCGGTAAGCGTTTCAGATTCTTGTGTGAATGTCGGTGCTCCGACAAGTCCGGAGTCAGACTGGAGTCCACGGGCGTGCAGCTCCTCGGTGTCAAAAAGAATGTCCACCCTGTGTGCTGTCATCTCAACATTGTCAAGGGACACCTGCGCATCACCGATGATGCGCCCGCGATCACTGGCGAGGTCAATAACGAGGGAGTCTGAGGCTCGGAACGATACCGGCGTGTCTTGGCCAATGGCATGGGTGCCTGACACCAAGCCAGCCACGGCCATTGCCCACCCTAACGTGTATAGCCTGCCAAAGCCCGAAAACCTACCCCACGGGGACGGCGGCATGTTTGTCAGTGAGGTCGTTGAAAAGAAGAGAAGCCGCTCCGAGAGTACCGACCTCATTCCCTCGGGTTTCTTGCACCACCTTTACTCCGGCTTGCATTCCTGGCTTGATGTAGTCAAGAATGGTTCTGCGGGCAGGCTCCAGGATCAGATCTCCGGCGGCGGAAACGCCTCCACCGATCACAAACACGCGGATATCCAGCAGATTCACGCAACTGCCGAGTACGCAGCCAAGCTTGTGACCAGCCCATGCGAGGAGGCCTTGTGCAGCCTTGTCTCCCTTTAGCGCTGCCTCCGCTACTGCTGCGGGGCTCAGGGATGTCTTACCACTCAATAAGCTATCAGAACGGGATGCGAGGCAACGTTCTGCCCTACGGCTCAAATAGTGCTGACCCACGTAGGCTTCAATCGCACCGGATACGCCTGCACCGTCCTTGGGGCCATCATAGTGAATACTCATATGCCCGAGCTCACCTGCGGCGCCGGTTGTACCCCGAAAGATGCGACCATTATGAATGATGGCGCCTCCGACACCGGTCCCCAAGGTAACCATGATGAAGGATTTGTAGGGCTTGCCGGCGCCGAACCGGGCGGATCCCAGCGCAGCAGCATTGGCATCATTCTCTACTATTACGCGGATCTTTTTCCGTAATAGTTGCTGCAGTGCCAAGCCAAGGTCAATAGATTCCCATCCGGGGATATTGGGTGGATGAGCGAGGGTGGTGCGATCCCAGTTTATCGTGCCCGGTGCGCCGATGCCTATGCCACGCAACTGGTGCGGTAGCACATGCTCCATCATCTCGCGGGCAGCAGTCGCGATTTGACGCATTACAAAGTCCGGTCCGTTTTCCGAGCCGGTTTCGATACACGTTGAGCGCACGAGTCCCCGGGTGCGATTGACTAGGGCCGCCTTGATGTTTGTGCCACCAAGATCAATTCCGATGGCATATGCGGTGCCATGGGGGTCACTCATCGCTTTGAGCATGTTCTACCTGGTAGACTACATCGCCGGGGCGTCGCATCCCGTACTCCTCTCTAGCAATTTTCTCAATGGCGTCGTCTGTGGGAGGCTGTGCGAGTTCGTTTTGGAGCAGCGTAATTTCCTGTCTCAAGTTTACGTTCTCCTGCTCAAGACGGTGCAGCTCCTTTTGCCATGCCCTGCGACTACGGACGCTATACGTATCAAAGAAGATGAACCATACTGCCGCACCAATAATTACTGCTGCGAAAACAATGCGGCGAATTGCCGTGCCGATGGGGAGGCGGGCCATCCAAGACGCTATACATGAAACGTATGTCGTCCACGGAAGGATGCGGCTCCGCCCAGCTCTTCTTCAATCCGGAGCAACTGATTGTACTTAGCTAAGCGGTCACTCCGGCTCGCTGACCCGGTCTTTATTTGCCCGGCATTGGTAGCAACAGCCAGGTCTGCAATGGTGGTATCCTCCGTTTCCCCGGAGCGATGGCTGACCACCGCCGTAAACCGATTACGGTGTGCCATGTTTATCGCACGTAGCGTTTCGGTAAGGGTGCCGATCTGATTCAGCTTGATAAGGATGGAATTCGCAGCTCCCTCGGTGATGCCGCGTTGGAGGCGCTTCACGTTGGTTACAAACAGGTCATCGCCAACCAATTGTACCTTATCTCCGATTGCTCCGGTAAGAAGTCTCCAACCTTTCCAGTCGTTCTCGTCCATTCCGTCTTCAATGGAAATAATCGGATAATCGCGTGTCCATCGTTGCCATAGTTCCACCATATCCTCGGAAGATCGATTGGTGTCAGGATCGCTCTTCCAAAACGTGTATACACCGTTCTCAAACATCTCTGACACTGCGGGATCCAGCGCGATGTACACATCTTCGCCAGGCACGTATCCAGCCTGTTCAATCGCGCGCAGGATGACTTCAATGGCCTCCTCGTTGGAGCCAAGGTCGGGGGCAAAGCCCCCTTCGTCACCCACAGCGGTGCTGTACTTGCGGCTGCGCAGGACCCGCTTCAGGGCATGAAAAATCTCTGTGCCCATTCGCAAGCTTTCAGCGAACGTGATGCCTCCGGTGGGCATCACCATAAATTCCTGCATATCTACCTGGTTGTCCGCATGTCGGCCACCGTTAATGATATTCATCATCGGTACCGGGAGCACATGGGCATCTACACCACCAATATACCGGTACAACGGCAGGTGCAACGTTGCTGCAGCCGCTTTTGCCGCTGCAAGCGACACGCCAAGTATAGCATTGGCGCCCAGGTGCGACTTTGATTCTGTGCCATCAAGCTCAAGCAGTTGATGGTCTATCCCCGCTTGGTCCGTAACCGAAACGGAAGCCAGTTCTTTTGCGATAAGATCGTTGACGTTCGCGACCGCTTTGTAGACGCTTTTGCCACCATACAAGGTTTTATCGTGGTCTCGGAGCTCCACGGCTTCATGTTCTCCGGTAGATGCGCCGCTCGGTACGGCGGCGCGCCCCAGCACCCCGTCGGTGGTGATTACATCAACCTCCAGCGTCGGATTGCCTCTGCTATCAAGAATCTGGCGCGCAACAACGTTATTGATTTGTGCCATTCGGGTCCTAGGACGACTCAGCCGTCAATGAGTGGGATAACAATGGTACAGGCCGGTGAATCCACTCCTAAAGGGTTCGCCGGTCCAGAGGGCATGTGGGTGTGCTGCGTCTACCGCTGACGTACGGTCGTTGTGCCGCTGATCGTCAGTCCATTGCAGGAGTAGGAAACGGACGTGGCTTCGTTGTTGCTCCATTTCTGAACATAGAACACATCTTCCGCCGTAGGGAACGCCGTACGCATTCGTGCAGCGCCTGCTGCATCGCCGGCACGCTGGTAGGCGTCGGCGATAAGCCAGAATACTGCAGCTTCTTCCCTGTCGGCAATGCCGCAACGTGAGGCTGCAGTAGCGTACAAATCTGCAACTGCCCGTAGAGCAGCGGTATATTCCGGGTCTACCTCCACGGCTTGCCGGTAGTACTCCCGGGCCTCTCGAAAATTCTCAAGTTCCTGTTGGGCAATTCCCATGTTATGGTAGTCTTGCGCTACCAGTTCCAGGTCCTGCATTGCCTCCATTTGATTGAATACCTCAACTGCCTTGTTAACTTCTCCTTCTTCAAGATACATGCGCGTCAGCATGCGCAGGACCTCAGGAGTGGGCTCTAGTTCCAGAACCTTCGGCGCCAGTTCAAGCAGCTTACCGTAGTATCCCTCTTGGTCATAAAGCTCGAATAATTGCTGTATGACCTCAACGTTGGATTCATCTTCCGCCAACTGTTGCTCTAGGAATCCGATTTGCTCATCGGGCGGGATCACCCGGAAGTACTTGCGAAGAAGGGTCTCAATCCCTTCTTCTTCTCCACGCACTTCGTTTAGTTCACGCAGCAAGCTAAGCGTGCTTCCGACGTTTCCCGAAGAGTAGTGCGCATTCAGCACCACATCCAAGTAATACGGGTCCACCTTCATGGGGTCCAGTTCATAGGCCCTGATGTAGGACGCTTGGACTTCGCCAGACATGTCCTCCAGCTTATCAATATGCTTCTGAATGAAGCGTCCCTTGTCCAGTGTCCATTCAAATTCGTCAATTTCACCATCAATGGCCTGCATAGTCGGGACGGCTCGGTCGAAAATTGCTAACGCAGAATCAAGCATTGAACGCTGGCTTGCAGGATCCTCTGCAGCCATTGCTAAGGCTTCGTATATCTCTACGGCACGTTCGAAGTTGACATCTCGACCACGCGGGAATCCCGGATCATTCTCAAGTATCCAGATCAGATCCCCCAGACCGTCCTGGTAGTTTTTATTCTTGAAATTCTCGTAGTAGAGGCTGTAATGTACTGCAGATTCCTGATTCAATGAAGACGCTTGTGCATAAGCTACTGCAGCTTGGATGCCCCAAGAAACTGCAATTACGGCCACGCAATACATTATTCGCGGAAGGTCCTTCATGGGGCTTTGAGCGTAATTGACAAAGGGTTAGAATATAGCAGCCATAAGTTAGGGAATTATTTGCCTGAGTAACCATTGGTGGTCGATTCTGAATCGCAACTATCCATGGCGCCTATGCTGCGTTCCAACACGAGTGGCACGATGTGTTGCTCCAGAGCAGAGTCCGGCCGGTGCACGAGGCCTCCCGCCCTGCTGACGAGATCAAGACCCTCCAGATGGATGTACCCGGCCGCATTTACATCCCTACCAAGAACAAGTCCATACCGCCCGCCGCGATAAGCACGAATACTGGGCGTGGTGTTAGGGAATTATATACGTGAGTGACCAACTGTACACAGTGAGGCACTAGTATCAATTTCACGGGTCATAGGGGTCGGTAACCCGAACGCCCCTCGCCGTGCAGAAGCCCCAATCCCGGAGGCCAGTATGTTTGCAGCCGCATTCAGGTCTGCATGATCCGCATGGCCACAGGACATACACGTGAATTTGCTCCGTGTCTTACGGGTACTCGCTTCTGTGTGCCCACACACAGAACACCGCTGACTGCTATAGGCAGCGGTAACCTTAACACCTTGGAGCACTTATAGCTCAGCATCTGATCCAGCTGGCCCCAACCTCTTCGCAGTATCCCACGGTTGAGGCCAGACTTCTGTCTGACGTTTGTGCCAAAGCTCTCCATCATCCCCTTAGCTCAACGTGTCATCTGCTTTGATCTTTAGGTCCTCCAGTATCACCGTTTAGGAGCAATTGGCAATACTGCGACTTACCTGGTGGTTCGCATTCTTGAGGACGTTAGCACGCTTGCGCTGTATGCGGGCGATTCTATGCTTCCGCCTGTTACGACGGTTGGAGCCTTTCTTCTGTCTCGCCAGTCTTCGCTGATGCCGCTTCAACTTGGCATCAAGACGCTTGGTATCCGGTTGTCTGATAATGCTTGTATCGCCCTCTGTGGAGACCATAGCGACCTGCCCGCAATTACGGTCAATGCCTACAGCACCGCCGGTATCCTCTATTACAGGTGCCTCCATCTTGTAGCAGATGACAGCATACCCTTTGCCGGCGTTCTTCTTTACCGTGGTTTTGACGGGTATACCATCAGGGTACGGGTTGCCTCCCCGCCTGCGGAGTGCCATATATCCCACTTTCGGGATATACAGCTTGCCATCCCGAACCCTTAGTTATCCGGGATCGTGAACGAAGGCGTACTACCACGCCTAGAATGGAATCTCGGTCTTCTCTTACCCTCCTTGAAGGATGCCTTCCATGCATCCGCCTGATATTTCAATGTGTATCTAACGACACCAAAGGAGTATTCAGGTAGCCACTCGACCGTGCGGCGCAGCGCCGTGAACCGTTTCCCCAGCGAGAAGAAGCTTACCGAGGGCGGCTTCTCTCCAGCCTCTTTCGCTTTCTTGTACGCCTCGCTCTGCTCTGCGAGGATGGCATTCCACACAAACCTACACGCACCCGCTAATCCAGCAAGTTGCTTGGCGTTACTCCGACTTCCGGGCAACAGCTTGTATGTGATATTGCGGTATGCACTAACCGTTTCGGGCATGGCACGGTGGTATATAACTCCCTAATATATGGCAATTATATAGCATGAATACCCACGTGTTGAGTTAGTTGAAATAATTGCAGTCTTTTCGTGAAAAGCGGGAACCGATTATGAAAAACTGGCGAAAGCCATCCTGTCTGCACCACCGAAGCACAAAGAGTAACTCCTGCGAAAACGCGTGGCACTCAGTTATATAACTCCCCTTGGTTGCACACCCCACATGGGTGTCGGAATAGCGCATCCACGGCAGCGCGTTTGGCGCGGCAAGTCCGCGCAAAGCGATGGATGCAGGTACGTATCAAACCCCGGCTGCATAACGGCACTTAAAGTGCTCCACCGTGTTAAGGGGGCGCTCGCTTCTGTATTCAAGGGGAATTATACACGGACAGGTAGGCAGGGATACTGTACCCATGAATTAGCCAAGTCGCCGCTTTACGAACCACCGTTCGCCGACATTTACGGTAATTGATAGTCCCAGGAACCGGTCCCGCACCAAGCCCGGTGCGTGAGAGCCCCGCGTGCCCAGTTGAAACGTCAAGTCAATTCGGGTACCCGGTCGCAGAGCGGGAAGGCTTAAGCCGGCCGTCAGCGCGCGCGTATTGATGTCCGCAGTACTTGTGGGCGGCGCATACAAGCCATCTACATAGAAGCCTAACCGATAGGCTATCCGTGCCAGATAGGGTTCCAGCTGATTTGTGCCTGCCGGAAGCAGTTCCAGTCCGCCGGAGTAGCGCACCCGATTGCGAAGCGTACTTGACTTGCCCGGAGCATAGCCTGCTAATGCCAGATCGCTCTCAAAGCTTTCCCACGGTTCATACAACAAGTCCGCGGTGGTGGTCCAGCGATCATCAATAGAGTAGCTGGCACCGGCTTGGATCCGACTGGGAAGCGTCATGTCCCCGGTAATCTTTGTACCAAGGGTGTCGCGGTTCAAGCTTTCGCCGAGCGTAAGTGCTCGGTTTGCGTGGATGGTTGCAGGAAGGGTTACACTACCAGCAAAAGATAGTCTGTCGCGATCGCCAAAGACCTCGGTGAGACGCACGATGGTACCGACTGTTGTTGTTACGCCCCGCATACGGGTACTTGTTGAGATGTTTGTTTCCGCGTATGCGACGGAGGCGAAGGTGGTACGACGCGTTTCTTCTGTTATGCCAAAAAGGTAGTCTGCACTGATTCCGAGGGTAAGCCAGGATGAAGGACGTACTCCGATGCCTGCCCGTAGACGCTGTAAGCCTCCGGAGCCGCCGTGCCGTAACCGATAGATCGTTGCGGTCCCGGTGCGAGGGTCAATAATCAGCGATCCCTGGGTCGTTACCGCATAGTTCATCCGCGAAAACGGTTCGAAACTGATACCCATCCCAAGCTGGTTGCTCTTGAGGGGGATTCCAAACTGCAGCGCATCCAGCGCTCCGCTCCTGAGGAGCTTACGGCCGTTCGTTGCATCGGTTGTCTGGAGGCCTTCGAATCGAACTCCAGCGGCGGCGTGAACCAATACATGCTGGCTCCATGATGCGGGATTGCCAAAGCTGGCGTACTGCGGAGACCACAAGGCAGTACCGCCGCCCCCCAGCGCCATGGCGCGTGAGGAGCCCGAGGATCGCAGCTCTCCAATCCCGTACCGCGAATAAACAGAACCATCATCGGCCGTTTGACCAATGACCGGAAGTGGGAGAAGCAATCCTATGCACAAGGCACAGTTGCTCCAATACAATCGCCTATGCATGGGTTACCGAGAAAAAACGAGTAATGCCTCTGGCGCAGGTGTGCCCGCGTTGGTACTTCGCAGCAGGATGTTATTTATCGTGTTGTTCTGGATCGGAACGCGCAGTTCGAGCCATGCATACTCTACATTGCTAAAGAAGACATCTTGTAGGAAGTTGCCCAGACTGGCGTCCGATGCGCTGTACTCGCTCTCTCCCACGCGCACCAAGTCTGTAATAATGATAACAGGTTCATCCGGGTCTGTGATCATCACAAGCTGCAGTGTGGAGGCTTCCGGACGGACAAAGTTTACGGGCGCCGCGGGAAGTTCAAAAGGAAACCGTACGGTTGCACCGTTGAGCGGGCGTCCTTGGTACTGGAGCAGGTCAAATCCTACGCGAACACTTGGACCGCTACCGTCCTGTAGCAGAACCAAGTCGTCCTTCGGGGAAGCTCCTGTCAGGCGCTTGACGCCCGTTATGGTTTTATCCATGCTGATTCCGACGGAGTCAGATTCCGTCTTAACGTATAGGATGCTACGTTTGGAGTCAAAGCCCACCACACTAGTCCGCGACACATCGGAGAATGCAAGGCCATGGAACCCGGTATCAAATTCCAGGCTGCCTAACGCAGCTCTATGCTGATCTACCCAATCGTCGGGCATCTTTACCGTTACCAGGCTGTCTTTGGGTGCGAATGTGAACGCAGCCAGTTGGTCTCCGATGCCAAGGCTCGTGTCTGCACGTCCTCCTGGCTCGTCCCAAGACGCAAGGATATCGTGTACTGCCACAGTTACGGCCTGTAGAGTATCTCCGTACAGGTAGTCAACCACGAGCCGCAGCCCGGCCTCTGTAACATCGCCGGATATGGAGGTACCAAGGGTGGCTAAGAAATCTGCGTATGCGGTTGCGCGTACAGCCCCGGTAAGGGGATCATTGACGTAACCGGCAAGCAAGCGATCCTGTGCGCCCGTAACATCCCGGTGCTGAATAGACTCGAATACGGACGGGGCCACCTGCACCACCTCAGGTCCCGTGCTATCCTCAAGCAGCCCCAATCCCACATCGGATGTGACATCATTGCACGCGGCAAGGACTACGAACCCCAAAACAATATTTCTACCAGTCACCTGACAATACCTTCGCGAAACACGAAAAACGCCGCCCACCGCGTAAATATTGTTCTTGCCCGGACGTTCCTGAAATCAGGACGCGTTTGCGCTGAGGACTGATGAATACAACGACACAGCCTGGTCGGTCATTGTGGACGGGTCCGTGCTGAAGCGCAACATCTTGCCGCATTCCGGCTCCATTGAAGGGGGGTAGACGCCGGTGTCCGCATACTGCATGCCGACCTCACTCACCGTGAGCCCCGTAAGTTCACCGTTGACATTCTCAAGCATCTTCTTGACGAATGTCCGAGTGATGGTGGCATTGGCATCAATGCCATCGGGTGTGTAGACCACGCGCGTGCTTTCGAACAGGGGCTCGTCCGCATATTCACTGCTGAGGAGGTACGGAAGAAGGCCGCTGATCCAACCGACGGCATGGACTATATCCGGCTTCCAACGGAGCTTCCGGACGGTTTCGACTACGGAACGGCCAAAGAACAGGGATCGCTCAGTATTGTCGGAAAAGACTTGCCCCTGTTTATCGTGGTGTAGGCCCTTTCGCTTGAAAAAGTGAGTATTATCCATGAAGTAGACCTGCAGGCGAATACCGGGAATTGATGCAACCTTGACCTTCAGGTTCTGGATGTTCTTTCCCATGGGTACGGAAGTACCGCAAAGGCGAATCACCTCATGCAGTCGGTTACGACGCTCGCTAATGGTGCCGTATCGGGGCATCATTATTCGGGTCTCAAACGTACCCTGATCGTTTAAGTATTCTGGCAAGTGCCGCACAATTTCCCCTGCTTCGGATACCTTGGCGAAGGGTGCAACTTCACCGGAAACAAACAATATTCGCGTGCGATCAGGCATACAGAAAGCTATAATTGCCGACAACGGATACGCGATCCCAAGCAATAATTGCAGGATCGCCAATAAGATTATGCGAGTGTAGAACGTTAATCGGGCGAATATACGTCACTTATAGCATAAGGTGCAAGATTTGCGGCCGACTTTGTTCGAAGGATCCGTGCCTAGAGGGTGGTCTTACATTGAATCCATTTTCAGATAGGCCCGAACACTCGCTTTATCCGGCTGTTTCACAATTCGGAGCATTGGTATGGTTGATATGGTTCATCGTCCAAGACGCGAAGGCACGCAGCGCGAGCACATTGATGTTACCGTGCTGGCGGGGGCCCAACAGACTTGCAACTTTGCAGCCCGCCATGTGGCGAGTGTGATTGAGAAACGGACGGACGAACGGCGGGAAACGGTTCTTGCCCTGAGTACCGGATCAACCTGCATTGGCGTGTACAAAGAGTTGGTCAGATTTCACGAGGAGGAGGGATTGGACTTTAGCAATGTGCGCGTTTTCAGTATTGGAGAGTATTATCCCTCGGATCCGAAGGCGATACAGAGCTGTCATCGGTACCTGCGTGAAAAACTGCTGGACTTGGTCAACATTCCGTCGGATCAGGTTCATCTGCTGAATGGCGCAGTGTCACCATCGGAAATTGATGCCTACTGCGCCGACTTCGACCATGCCATCAAGCGGGCAGGAGGGTTTGATTTGGCACTTCTGAGCATGGGTAAGAGCGGCCAGATTGCATTCAGTAACCCGGGAGCCAGCGTGCAGAGCCCGACGGGGCCGGTTTTTTTGGATCACGAGCTTCGCAGAGGAGTGGCGAGTACCTTTTACGGTGAGGAGAATGTGCCTGCGGAAGCATTGACGGTTGGTTTAAAGTCCATCCTGGATGCAAGTCAGATTCTTTTTGTGGCGACGGGAGAGCACAAGTCGAGGATTATCCGGCGCGTTGTGGAAGCGAAGCCGGACGCTTCCGTAGCTGCTAGCCAGGTTCAATCGCATTCGCACGCCAACCTGTATGCCGACGCGGCAGCGGCATCAGAACTCACCAGAGAAAAATTGCCGTGGCTGGTTGTGCGAGATCTCAGGTGGGACATGCGGTTGGCAAAGCGGGCTGTCATTTGGCTGTCGGGTGCCGCAGAGAAGGCGTTACTCCGCCTTGAGCCGGCAGATTTTCGCAGGTATGGATTGCACGGGTTGCTCCATGCCTTCCCGGATACGGATGCCCTGTGTCTACGGGTGTTTGAAGGCTTGAGGAGTTCCATTCTGTACCCTGACGATCTGCCCGGTGGGGAGCGCGCGATCCTGTTCAGCCCGCACCCGGATGACGATGTTATTTCGATGGGTGGCATGCTGGACAAGCTCGTCCGAAGCCGGAACACCGTGTTGGTTGCGTACATGACCAACGGCAGCGTTGCCGTCTTTGACGCTGATCTGCGTCGGTACTTGACGTTTGTTGAGATGAGCTGCAGGCAACTTGGCATGGATGATGCTGCAACATCAAAATTCCTGGATGTTCAGGAGCACGTTCTGGAATCCATCAAGGCCAAAAAGCCAGGGCAGGTGGATGTAGCTGTGGCTCAGAAGCTGAAAGCCCATATCCGTTGCGCGGAGGCCATCAGTGGCATTGAGGTCTTGGGATTATCAAAGGAACATGCCCGATTCCTTGACCTGCCATTTTATCAAACCGGGAGTCCCAAGAAGAAGCCTATTGGGCCGGAAGACATTGCCATCATCTACAATCTCCTCCGAGAATTTGGGCCGGATCACATATTTATCGCAGGGGACCTGTCGGATCCGCACGGAACCCATCGTCTCTGCTATGGCGCCATTGCGTTCGCACTTAGGCAATACAATCGACTGAAGGATCACGCACCGCCAAAAGTGTGGCTGTACCGTGGTGCCTGGCAGGAATGGGAAATACACCAAGCAAGTGTAATAGTACCCATGACAAAGACGGACCTTGCCCGCAAGATTGAAGCAATTTTCAAACACGAGAGCCAGAAGGATCGCGCCATGTTTCCCGGCTCGTATGACGAACGGGAGTTCTGGGAGCGGGCCCGCGACCGCAATACAGGGACTGCAGAGAAATTGAACAAGCTGGGCCTCCCGGAATTCTTTGCTGCAGAGGCCTTTGTCACCACGTTTGGGTTGTAGCGCTGTGTTACAGGTGACAATGAGCCATTCCGCGTTTTTCCAAGTACTGCTGATGGTACTCTTCGGCGCGGTAGAAGGGCTCGGCAGCGGTCACCTGCGTCACAATGGGGCGATTGAACCGTGGCCGCCAGCGATTCAATGACGCCAGCGCATACGCTTGTTGTTTGGAGTTATGGAAAAACACAACCGATCGGTACTGAGATCCTATGTCTGAGCCCTGCCGGTTCAGAGTTGTTGGATCGTGATTGCTCCAAAATACATTTAGTAGCTGGTTATACGTAATGGATGACGGATCAAACCGGATTTGAACCACTTCGGCGTGCCCGGTATCTGTTCGGCAGACATCGTGGTAACTTGGTCGTTCAATGATCCCTCCCATGAAACCCACGGCAGTATTTTCCACGCCTTGCAGGCGGCGGAATATGGCTTCCACTCCCCAAAAACATCCTGCACCGAATGTAGCCGTTTCGAGGCCTTGTTCTGTCTTCATCCCACCAAGATACAAAGGTGTCCACTACCGTACTGCCCAAACGAAGATGATGCCGGTGTTGCATATATTGTTCGCGAAGGTTGTCCTTTGGAATAAAGTAATTGGACAGTGAAATCATACTGTAGAGCATTGTGCTTGCTATCGGCAGCGCTATTCGTCGCAAGTGCCACTGCGCAGGTTGGCGTGGGTGCAGCTCCCCGTAAAGATGCTATGGTTCTATTTGACGGGACCCGCACATCGCTTGACGAAAATTGGACATACTGGGAAGGACCGCGCTTTGCAGCCACCTTGCCAATTGAGTGGGAGATCGTTGACGACCCCGTGGACGACGGCACGGTAGTAAGCAGTAAGGACCCGTCCGCAGCTGGTGGGTTATACGGTGCTGCAGATATTGTTACGAAGAATAAGTTCCGAGATTTCCGGGTACATGTGGAGTTTATGATTATGGAGCAGGGAGGTAACAGCGGGGTCTACCTTCAGAATCGGTACGAAATCCAAGTATTGGATGGAGATTCAACGGCACACGGCATGGCGGCGGTGATAAACGAGGCAGCGGCACCCTACTACCCGTACAATGGCACGGGTAGTTGGAATGCCTACGATGCGGTGTTTCGTGCGGCACGTTTTGACGATGCAGGCAATCGTACCGAGGAGGCGATGGTTACGTTGTACTTCAACGGTGTGAAAGTGCATGAAAACCAGCCTATCAACAAGGTGTGGGGCGGACCGAATTCCGGGTTGGATGGCGGGAACGAAGGGGGTCTAGGCATCACCGATGTACGTGGCGGGCTAAAGCTCCAAGCTGAAGGGCACGATGTACGCTACCGTAATATCTGGATACAGGAAATGGAGATTGGAACTCCAGATACAAACTTCTAAACGCGAATCACAATCTTGGTTTAGCCATGGCAGTATATAACTTGAACGTGAACGGATCCGTACGCCAGGTTGATGTAGCACCGGAAACACCCATGCTGTGGGTACTACGGGATCATCTGAATTTGGTGGGATCGAAGTATGGTTGCGGAATTGCGCAGTGCGGTGCCTGCACTGTCCATCTGGATGGCATAGCCGTAAGGTCGTGTACGCTACCTGTTTCAGTCGTGGGGGATCGCAGCATCACCACTATTGAGGGCTTATCGGAGAACGGTGATCACCCTGTCCAAACGGCATGGCTTGAACATGATGTGCCCCAGTGTGGCTACTGCCAGGCAGGCCAGATCATGAGTGCCGCAGCGTTAATTGCGGACCGTGGTAGTGATGTCACGGATGACGACATTGATAACGCCATGCGCGGTAATCTTTGCCGTTGCGGCACGTACCTGCGTATTCGTGCGGCCATCAAATCGGCAGCAGGCAGCGCTTGAACCAGTAACCCCTAACCCCTAACCGCAAAGAATCGTGTCCAACACAAAATTTAGCAGACGCAGCTTTTTCAGGGTTTCCGCGGCAGCAGGCGGTGGATTCATGCTGGGATTTAACTGGTTGACGGGAAGCAGCGCCGCGCCGACCGCGACCGAGATCGGGGTTGGTATTAACACGCCGTATGGTATCAACGCCTATTTGAAGATTGGCGAGGACGGCATGGTTACCATCCTGTCGCCGAATCCAGAAATTGGCCAGAACGTCAAAACTTCAATGCCCATGATCGTGGCAGAAGAGCTGGACGTGGATTGGGAAAATGTCACCGTTGAGCAGGCGGGGCTTAATACAGACGATTTTTCTCGCCAAGTAGCGGGTGGCAGTCAGTCGATCCGTGCAAGCTGGAGTGGCCTCCGGACTGCCGGTGCCACAGCGCGGCGGATGTTGCTTGATGCGGCGGCGGAGCGCTTGCGGGTGCCCGTTGATCAGCTGTCGACGAGCATGGGAGTCATTACGCACACGGCATCGGGGCGCAGCATGGGTTATGGCGAGGTTGCTTCCGACGCGGCAGGACGCGAGGTGCCGCAGGATGTACCATGGAAGGCTCTGAAGGATTTTACCATCATTGGCACATCACGCAAGAATGTTGACGGGCCCAAAATCATCCAGGGCAAGCCGCTATTCGGGATTGATGTTCAGCGGGAGGGGATGCTTATAGCAGGCATACTGCATGCGCCGGCCTTCGGCATGAAAATTCGGACCGTGGATGCGGACGCGGCGCTAGCTATGCCGGGAATCGTGGATGTCGTGGTAATTGATGCGACGCCTCCTTCGCCTCATTCCTTCAATCCCAACGCCTTTCTGGAAACCATTGCAGTCGTTGGCCAGACCACTTGGGAGGTGATGCAGGCCAAGAAGAGGGTTGTGGTAGAATGGGAAGAGGAGACGCCACCTGAGAGCACTGAACAACATACCGAGAGTCTTGCGTCACTGATGGAGACGGGTACGCCGGAGTCGGAACGCCGCGATGGCGATCCTGAAGCGGCTTTCCTCGACGCGAGCACTGTTATTGATCGGACGTATTCAACTCCGATTTGGGCCCACAATACGCTGGAGCCTATGAACTTCTTTGCCGACGTAAAGGAAGACAGTGCTTACCTCCTCGGACCCATCCAGACTCCGGATTTTATGCACAGACTGGTGTCTCAGGCCATTGGACTACCCCGAGAAAGCATTACCATTGATCTGACTAGGATGGGTGGCGGGTTCGGGAGACGCTTGTACGGTCATTTTGGCGTGGAGGCAGCATTGATCTCCAAGGCCGTGGGGGCGCCGATCAAGCTGATGTATTCCCGCGAAGATGACATGACGCAAGGGACATACCGACCTGCTTATCAAGTGCGTTACCGGGCAGCCCTAGATGGTGATGGCAATCTAATGGGCTTTCATGTACGAGGGGCCGGATTGAATGATCTCCCGGTATTCCAGGATCGGTTTCCGGCGGGTGCCGTGGAAAACTACCTCGCGGAAAATCTTCAGCATAAATCCAATGTAACCGTTGGGGCATTCCGTGCGCCGCGGTCTAACTTCATTGCTGCCGCAGAGCAATCGTTTTTGGACGAAGTAGCGGAGGCGGCAGGTAAGGACCCGATTGATTTCAGACTAGAGCTGTTCGAGCGCGCGCGGGTGGATCCCGTTGGAGAAGACAATGACTATGATCCAGAGCGCTATGCCGGAGTGTTATCCCTGGTGCGTGAGAAGGCCGGATGGGGAGAGGATATGAACGGTGTTCATCGCGGGGTGAGCGCGTACTACTGTCACAATTCCTATGTAGCGCAGGTTGTAGACTTAGCTATGGAGGACGGCAACCCCATGGTCAAGAAGGTGTGGGCTGCTGTTGACTGTGGCGTTGTCGTGAATCCCGATGCTGCACGCAACCAGATTGAAGGTGGGATCGTGGATGGTATTGGGAATTGCATGTATGGGCAGATGACGTTGACTGAAGGGCGACCGGATCATGACAACTTTGACTCGTATCGCTTAATTCGTTTTCACGAAGCCCCCAAGGAGATTGAAGTATTTTTTGTGGAGAACGGCATTGATCCAACGGGGCTTGGCGAACCAGGACTGCCACCGGCCATATCTGCCTTGGCGAATGCGTTGTCGTCTGCAACGGGGCGGCGCATGTATGACCAGCCCTACAGCTTGGTGTTGGATGGGCTGAAGGTCAAAGGCCCCACCGGTTAGCCCTGCCTACCGCCCACATTAGCTAGCCTGACAAGAGGGGGTGTCAGCTGGGTCGGTTAGCACGTTGTTATGTGGTTTTGTGGGGCAACAGCTCCAGATCCGGGTAACAAGGTAAGGTACAGATCGGTGGCTGAGCGCAATTCCTTGTGCGGATCGGCACATAGAGCGGTGTCAGTGTGCCGCGTTCCTCGGGCGGACATAACAATGCGGATACCGCGATTCGCTGATCGCCGCAAAATCAATGACATGGCCCCTCGTGCTGATAGCACGAGCCTTAGGCAGAGAAAATCAGGAGGTAAGCACAGACCTATCCTATGGAGGAGGACGCACCACCAGTTGACCTGTTGCGGTCAAATCCTCATGTCAATTGGCGAAGAGCACGTTTTCATAGCATAGGGCCGGATTCGTAACGTCCAAAGGCATATGCGCAGTGGCTTAGTTACGAATGAGTATAAACGCTTGTATGTTCGGGCCTTATGTCTGATGAGGGATCTTGAATCGGGTTGATGTTGCCTTTTGATCGCGTTTGTATTAGCTTGGGTTGTTCGGTTACGAAAACTGGCGTTGGGGTCATTGTTCCGTTGGCAGATCTTTGCGCCAACGATCAGGGCATCATTCTGCTACGTGTCGTATTTTCAACAACATACTGCGTGCGATGCTGTGACGCTTGTGAGCCGCTATTCTATTGTCTGGACGAGAACCATAGGGTACTCTCGCACGGACCGCCCCGCCTACTAGGGGATTGAAAGCGTATTGAGCGGGGAGTCTACGAACTGGCGAAAACGCTCGCACGGACCGCCCCGCCTACTAGGGGATTGAAAGCAAGAACTCGGACCCCACTACGTCTTCCTGGAATGTATCCAGCTCGCACGGACCGCCCCGCCTACTAGGGGATTGAAAGTGTCTTCAACGTCATCCTGGAATGTATCCAGGTAGACACTCGCACGGACCGCCCCGCCTACTAGGGGATTGAAAGCTCGTAGCATTATACGGTATACGGGTGTTCCATCCTTCTCGCACGGACCGCCCCGCCTACTAGGGGATTGAAAGCAAGAACTCGGACCCCACTACGTCTTCCTGGAATGTATCCAGCTCGCACGGACCGCCCCGCCTACTAGGGGATTGAAAGTCTGTCAAAGTCTACTAGATATGCATGACCTTCTTCACTCGCACGGACCGCCCCGCCTACTAGCCTAGCTCTGCCTACCGCCCACATTAGCTAGCTTGACAAGAGGGGGTGTCAACTGGGTCGGTTAGCACGTTGTTATGTGGTTTTGTGGGGCAACAGCACCAGATCCGGGTAACAAGGTAAGGTACAGATCGGTGGCTGAGCGCAATTCCTTGTGCGGATCGGCACATAGAGCGGTGTCAATGTGCCGCGCTCCTCGGGCGGACATAACAATGCGGATACCGCGATTCGCTGATCGCCGCAAAATCAATGACATGGCCCCTCGTGCTGATAGCACGAGCCTTAGGCAGAGAAAATCAGGAGGTAAGCACAGACCTATCCTATGGAGGAGGACGCACCACCAGTTGACCTGTTGCGGCCAAATCCTCATGATGACTTGCCCGGATTTGCAGACTGCTGTATCCGCGCCACAGCACAGTGTGACCTGGTTGACGATTCTTCCGCGGCGCATAACCGCCCATTATAGCCACCAACAGCACCGCCGCTAACAAGTTGGTGGGATCCGAAAGACCATAACGCTTCGAGTATGTGCGGAGCACAGACAGCTCCACATCGGTGAACATCACCCCGGCCTCCATCTCCGGGGAGGTACGACCCAGAAGCGTCATCAGTAGTACGCGCCACGCTGTCACCATGTGGATGGTGATAGCGTTGTGCAATAACGATGCCTTTTGCATGCGCAACTTCTCCACCTTACAACCACTCTTGAGCACGCGAAACGTGTCCTCTACACGCCAGCGCAGCCCGTAGTAGTTAATGATCGCTTCCGCTTCCTCCAGCGATGTCACCGGGCACGAGGTCAAGAGGTACCACTCAATCCGCTTCGCATTCTTGGGAGGAACCGACTCACGAATATGTACCCCCCATAGTTGCACCGGCTCCCGCTGCGGGTCCTTATCGGTAGGAGGTACAGGTGTTTCGGAAGAATCAGGGGCTTCGGTATCCTGCACCACCTCCTGCTTCTTTTTCTTCTTGGTAGGGGGGAGGATTACCTTCCTATAGCGCACCTCCATAAGCGCATTACGGGCCGGCCGACCCTCATTCGTCACACGCCCCGACTTCGCACGACGGCTCACGCGTGTCACCGACAGGTGCATCATGCCTGCCGACCGACCCTTCCG
The DNA here is from genome assembly GCA_963663495.1 of Rhodothermales bacterium. GTDB lineage: Bacteria > Bacteroidota > Rhodothermia > Rhodothermales > Bin80. The sequence continues at coordinate 3,939,681 of OY760427.1, read as the reverse complement.
CATCGCCTTGAATAACCGTGCCTTCTCCTTGCCCAGATTCCGGTCGTGTTTGGCTCGTACTATTACATCCGTACGCCGCAGCCCATCCCGCTCCGCAAAAAGCGCAAAGATGTCCGCCTCCCGATCCATAACACAGATCACCCGCGTCTTGCGAGGCAGCGTCTCCGCCGCCTCCTCAATATCATGAAGACCCTCTATCCACTGCTGCGTCCCGGCAGCATGCTCCCCCTCAGGCTTCTCATACGCACATCGTAGCACTCCCAGGGGCACTCCGTCACCTCCCAATGCAATGGTCGCATGCAAATGCACCCCCTTGGACTCCGCTGTCGTCTGATTACGTCCTATAACCTCTAACCCCTCGCATTCCGGGCGCGTACTGAAGCTGATGTCCGTACCATCCTGCACGCATAACACCGTGTCCTGCGTACGCATCCGCTCCATCGTACGCTGTCAATGAGGCGCCAATATCTTCTCAGGATTGTTCCCATACCGATCCGCCTTCTCAAGAAAACGATAATACCCCGATACCGCCGCCGGATCACGCTTCGGTGCTGCACTCGGTGGACGACCCATAGATGCTCCCAACATTGCTGCACTCTTTACCAAACGAGCACTGCGCCTCTTATCCCCCAATGGCGTACCACCAAACTCCTGCTCCGCCCACCCTTCACCATCAAGCCCCTCACCCACTTCCAACCGCGGATGCAGCTCCACCTCCGGTACACCCAGCTTCTTGCGCCAGTCTCCGTCAACCTCCCTAACGAATATCTTCTTCTGCGTTTGCTTGCATTCATGCGTGAGGGCATGCCGCCCCCTGCCCATGGTCATGCCCAAACGAAGGAAGCCTGCCGCCTTGAAACACGTACCCTCCTGATCCGGGCCCACAAATGTTTCCACCAGAAAGGGCGCATAGCCATATCGCGCACGGAAGTCGTCCGGCAATCGCCGCAGTACCCGTCCCAACAGATGACTGGCCAGATTCTTGCACTGCACCGTGGGACGAATCAGGAAGCGGCTCAGCCCCACCACACGATACAACTCCCGATCCCGCTGCTCATCACTCCACGCCATCCATGTATCCCGAGGTTTCAGATACAACGCCGCTGCCGAAAACCCGATGGCGCCCAGTATCCCATGCGCACTCTGAAACACGTATCGCACCTGGGCCTCCACAAGGGTCTTCAAACCGCGGGGATGCTCCTTGGTCATCAGCGTATTCCAGATCGTGGTAGCATCGCGGTCGGAAACCAGCACGACCTCAAGGTCTTCAACCTCACCCACCGTATCCGGTACATCCACCGGCGCCTCCACCGGCGCTTCCAACAAACGCGGCCCGGCAATCCGACCAGTCCGCTGCGAAACAGGCAGTACAATCATTTTCTCTGCCTCCAGCGTACGTAGCGCTTTCAAGCATCCGGCCCACTGCGGCCGCCCGCGAGCATCCATAAAGCGGTATTGCTCGCAAACAATGCGACTGACTGCGGTGCGACTCTTGTCACCATGTACCTCCAGAATACGCTGCAAGGTCGGTTCTGCGCCGCGAAGCGTGGTAAGTATCTGATGCTGCACCCACATGCCGGTAAACGAACAGCCAAATACGCAATAGTCAAGAGGCGATATTAAAGGGTAGGAAGACCTAGCTATGCGCTCATGGATCTGGCGGCGCGACCTATACGGCGGTCGGTAAGCGGTCGGCTATCAGTTCGACTACGTCTTTGACCTGTAGAGGATCTTTGCTGGATTGTGCGGCATCCTCCATCATCGTCATACAGAATGGACAGCCGACGGCGATGGTGTTGGCGCCCGTTTCCTTTGCCTCCGCGTAGCGCGTTTCGTTTATCCTGGGAGGCACTTCTTCCTTCCACATTTGTCCTCCACCTGCACCGCAGCAGAATGACTTGGTGCGACTGCGTGGCATTTCCCTCCGCTCAGCGCCCAACGCATCCAAGACATGCCTCGGCGGATCCGTAATTCCATTCATGCGACCTAGATAACACGGGTCGTGAAACGTGATCGTATCACGGTGCGGCAGCGATTCCATGCAGAGTCTTCCTTCTGCAATCAGCTCTTCAAGAAATTGCGTGTGATGAATGACCTCAAAGCTGCCGCCAAGCGCCGCGTATTCCTTACCGAGCGTGTGCAGGCAGTGCGGGCAGGTAGTAATAATGCGCTCGGGGTTCGCTGCTTGCAATGTAGTGATGTTGTCTCGAGCAAGGGAGTCGAACAAATACTCATTGCCGCTACGTCGTGCAGGGTCGCCGCTGCAGCGCTCGGGAGCGCCCAGCGTGGCAAATCGAACCCCGGCAGCCTGCATCACGCGGGCTAGGGCTTGTGCCGTTTTTTGTGCGCGCGAGTCATAGGACGGGGCGCACCCTACCCACCAGAGCACTTCGGCATTTGGTTCTTCCGCTGTCGTGGGTATGGTGAGGTCTCCATGCCAGTCGGTACGTGAGGCGACAGAGGTGTTCCATGGGTTGCCGTTTCTCTCCATCCCTCGGTATGCAGCCTGCAATTCGTCCGGAAACTGTCCCTCCATCAGCACTAGGTTGCGGCGGATATCCAGTATGTCGTGCATGGGCTCATTGCCAACAGGGCAAACGTCAACGCACGCCCCGCATGCCGTGCAGGCCCAAACAGCGGACGTACTGATTGCAAAGTCCAGGAGCCGGTGCCCAGACGACTCGCCGGCAGCGAGTGTCTGCATGTGTTCCGTTAGGTAGTACCGCTTACTGATTTCCAGGGCGGCCGGGGAGAGGTCTTTGTCGGTATCGTACGCTGGGCAGACCTCCTGGCACCTGTTGCACATGATGCAGGAAAATGCATCTACCAGGCTGGTGGGCGGCAGGTCCTCAATTCGTTCCGCGCCAAACGAGGATATCGATTCGTCCGCAAAGTTGAGTGGGTCAAGAGCGCCGATAGAGCTCCTGTCCGGTCTGGTCCAGAAATTGACCCCCGCCATGACGAAATGGAAGTGTTTCGTATAAGGGAAGTAAGGTATGAATGCGAGAATTAGCCCCAGAGAAAGCCACCAGCATACGTGTATCCCCAAGTCCAGCATTTCCGGCGGTGTTCCAGTCCAGAGGAGGCTGGCCATGGAGGCCAGCGGCTGGGCCGCGTCGGAAGATCCCGCTACCACCCGGCCTGCACTAATGCTGAACGACTCGCCTAGGAATCGAAAACCGACATGGCCTAAAATGAATAACCCCACTACCAGGGAATCGCGCTCCGGCGTAATCTTCAGTGATCCGACAGTTGCTTCAGCCAGCCTCCGAACATTTGGGCGCACCTTCAATGTATGTCTGGTCTGAACGAGAAAGCGTCGGATCAGGAACCATGTCATTCCTACGAGGACTGCTGCGCTAAAGATATCTGACAGGAATCGTGCAACGGGCAGAACGTGGAAGATGTCGAAGCCGAATCCTCGAAGTACATCCGCGATGTTCACCAGCAGATAAAACACAAATCCCGATGCGATGCAGGTGTGCATGACAGTTGAGAATCGGCGCATTTTCCACAGGTCAGCAGCGAGCAGCCAAGTGCCTAGCGCACGGAATCCCCGGCGCATGTCGGGTCGCAGGGGCTTGCCGCTGCCGCGCCGTATAACACGCCAAACGGTACGAAAACCCAGCATTGCCCCATATGCTGAAAACAGTACCGCCAGAACAAACAGCACCCTCTCGGTCAGGGTTAACATCAGATCACAGGGTGTTAGGCACCAAGGTAGTGCCTGAGGGTGGAGGTTGAAAGCATCGCTTGCTTTGACTGTTGGTTAGGGAATTATATACGTGAGTGACCAACTGTACACAGTGAGGCACTAGTATCAATTTCACGGGTCGTAGGGGTCGGTAACCCGAACGCCCCTCGCCGTGCAGCAGCCCCAATCCCGGAGGCCAGTATGTTTGCAGCCGCATTCAGGTCTGCATGATCCGCATGTCCACAGGACATACACGTGAATTTGCTCCGTGTCTTACGGTTACTCGCTTCTGTGTGCCCACACACAGAACACCGCTGACTGGTATAGGCAGCGGTAACCTTTATCACCTTGCGGCACTTATAGCTCAGCATCTGATCCAGCTGGCCCCAACCTGTTCGCAGTATTCCACGGTTGAGGCCAGACTTCTGTCTGACGTTTGTACCAAAGCTCTCCATCGTCCCCTTAGCTGAACGTATCATCGCTTTGATCTTCAGGTCCTCCAGTATCACCGTTGAGGAGCAATTGGCAATACTGCGACTTACCTGGTGGTTCGCATTCTTGAGGATGGTAGCACGCTTGCGCTGTATGCGGGCGATTCTATGCTTCCGCCTGTTACGACGGTTGGAGCCTTTCTTCTGTCTCGCCAGTCTTCGCTGATGCCGCTTCAACTTGGCATCAAGACGCTTGGTATCCGGTTGTCTGATAATGCTTGTATCGCCCTCTGTGGAGACCATAGCGACCTGCCCGCAATTACGGTCAATGCCTACAGCACCGCCGGTATCCTCTATTACAGGTACCTCCATCTTGTAGCAGATGACAGCATACCCTTTGCCGGCGTTCTTCTTTACCGTGGCTTTGACGGGTATACCATCAGGGTACGGGTTGCCTCCCCGCCTGCGGAGCGCCATATATCCCACTTTCGGGATATACAGCTTACCATCCCGAACCCTTACGTTATCCGGGATCGTGAACGAAGGCGTACTACCACGTCTGGAATGGAATCTCGGTCTTCTCTTACCCTCTTTGAAGAATGCCTTCCATGCATCCGCCTGATATTTCAATGTGAATCTAACGACACCAAAGGAGTATTCAGGTAGCCACTCGACCGTGCGGCGCAGCGCCGTGAACTGCTTCCCCAGCGAGAAGAAGCTTACCGAGGGCGGCTTCTCTCCAGCCTCTTTCGCTTTCTTGTACGCCTCGCTCTGCTCTGCGAGGATGGCATTCCACACAAACCTACACGCACCCGCTAATCCAGCAAGTTGCTTGGCGTTACTCCGACTTCCGGGCAACAGCCTGTATGTGATATTGCGGTATGCGCTAACCGTTTCGGGCATGGCACTGTGGTATATAACTCCCTAATATATTGAAAATATATAGCATGCGTACCCACGTGTTGAGTTATTTGAAATAATTGCAGTCTTTTCGTGGAAAGCGGGAACCGATTATGAAAAACTGGCAAAAGCCATCCTGTCTGCACCACCAAAGCACAAAAAGTAATTCCTGCGAAAACGCGTGGCACTCAGCCATATAACTCCCGTTGGTTACTCAAGCGCATGGATGGTGCCCTGCACCTTGCCGGATGCCGGGATGCCGTCCAGGGTTTCCAGTTGGTAGGCAATCTCCACGATCCATGTTGGTGCGAGATTAGGTACGTCAAGCCGCACCACGGTGCCGTCCTCGCTCAATGTAGCGCCTGCAATGTGGAGCTCAGTGGTATTGTAGCGCTCTGAGCCATAGTTGCGCGTGCGCATGAGGTCCCATGTCGTGATGCTATACCGGGCTGGCTCCGTGGCAGCAGCCGCCATCAGCGGCGTTCCGAATCGTAATTCAATCTGGCCCCTGAGCGAACGCATGGCTACGGGTATTGGCAGGGGTTCTCCCGTATACTGTACGCGGTACAGACCTCCGGTTTGGATCATCTGGCTGGTTGCCCAAGCCGACATGCCCAATGCATACAGCTGACCGTCTGCAGGGTTGAAGCGCCCGCGCATGATGCCGGTCGGGAATTGCGGAAGGGGCAGCTCGGCCACCGCACCCTGCCATGTGTTGTCGAACGACTGTGGTAGGACCACGAAAATCTTGCCGTACCCGTATGAGAGGCTCAGGAGCGATCCGTTTAGCGGTCCCCATCTTCCTCCTTCAACGCGCACCAGCTCCGCCGGTGATCGGTCGGTGCTCTGGTCTAGCCAGGCGAGAGGCAACTCCATCGCGGCATCTGACGAATCCGAGGGAGCGCCGTAGCTGAACATGTTTCCGTAAAAGCCTCCCTCCATAACGCGGTTGATGCGGTTCATGGGATTCCAGTGCCCCTCTTGATCTGTCACGAAGAAGGATCCGTCAGGATTCAGCAACACGCCATTGGCAGCGCGGAAACCGGTTGCGATGACATCAGAACTTGATCCGTCTGCGGCCACGCGGATCAGTGTGCCATGGTGCGGGACCAGTGCTGTACGAGCATGTCGTGCACTCTTAGCGTAGTAAAACCTGCCTTCCTCGTCCGTCTGCAGCCCCATTGCGAATTCATGAAAATGCTCCGTCACCATGTGGTCGCTGTTGAAGCTTTCGTAGTAGTCAGTCTCACCGTCATTGTTCAGGTCAACAAGCCTGACAATCTGGTCCCTGCATCCCACATAAATGTCGCCGTTGTGCACTTTTACACCCAGCGGCTGAAACAATCCCGCAGCAATGCGCCGCCATTCAACAGGTCCATCCAGGATGTTGTCCAGCCGCCACACCTCCCCGTCAATGGTGCTCACGGCGGCGGCAGCCCCGTTGTTAAGAAAGTCTATGCCCGTTGGCCGCATTCTGCTTGCCCAAGGATTGTCCCGGGGCAAGGCAAACACATCCACCGCGAATGGCCCGTCTTCTCCACGAATAATGGGTGCTGTAAGGCGTGTCGGGTAGTGCACATCACCGCCCGAGGTGTAGGCTGTCAGGTCTGCTGGCTGCGGTGGAGTATCATCAAAACTCTGGTTGTTGCGAGTCAACTGCAGCCGGATACGTGACTTCGCTCCCGGAGGGATGATCAAGACATGAAAACCATCCTCTTTCTGGACCTCCGCCCCGGTCGCTGCCACCTGCACATTGTCAGGTGCGATACGCATTTTCCTCTCAACGGAGGCAGCGTCTACGTTCAGTGTTCTGCTCAGGATATTCGGCGCATCCAGGTCATAGGTTTCAAGCACGCGGCTGCCTGCCACCGTATAGTGGACAATGACACGTCCCTCGTGATTGTACAGTCCCTTGTAGTGGGCCCAAGTGCGCTTCAAGGGGCCGAAGCGCCGGCCGTCCACAGCTCGAAAACGAGGATCGTCAAAACGCCCTGAAATGGGATCGGCCCATCCCGGGCCAGGCGGATTCTGAAACTGAAGGTCTCCGACGATGCGTGGGAAGACATTGTGCTGATCGTCCAGAAGGATATCCTCGTAGTCAATAAATCCTTCTCCAGTCCAGAACGCCGCAAGGCGCATAAGATCATGGTCAAATAGAACAAAGGCTTGGCCTTTGGCCACGCCCCCGCTCCCGGGGTCTAGGCGGATGGCGATCCCCTTGAAGGCGAAGTTACGATCCGAAAAATCCTCGTTCGGGAGGGGACTGGCCCCCCGGGAGATCCCCTTGGGTGTTGTATTGTTCGACGCCACTTCATACGTTCGGATCAGGAACCTGCCATAGTCCATCGTTACCCACGGTCGTTCCCGATCCGGTGCAGGACCTATCGTGTTTCCTTGTGGTAGCGACGCCAAGTAGCGCCTGGTGATCGGAGTGTACTGGGTCGGGTTGTTTTTACGCAGGAACTCTTCTCGGACGAAGTGAATGATGGCGTATTTTTCTCGCGGTGTGAGATGGTGCTGTGGGGGCATTCCTTCGTACCCGAGAGTTAGCGTTCTATAAAGGGCGAACGGATCGGAGCCATTCTCGAATGGTTCTGTCCAAAACTGCCGAGATCCTGGCAGCGTACCCTTGTGCTCCACGTTGCCATGGCAACTGAAGCATGCCGTCCGGTAGCCTTCTAGGCCTGCATGGTAGAATTCCTGGTCCATATCGCTGATCAGCGCAGCATGGTTCAGGTCGGATTCGTATGCCGGAAGATGCGGCGGTGGTGGGAGTGGGTTCTGTCTTGCATGCTGATCAGTGCAAGCCAGGAAGAAGGTCAATGCAGTACAGGTCGCCTTCCACGTACTGAGCATGGGACCGGTAGTTTTTAGTAGGTACGACCAACGAGGGTCCTATGGTTCGAGCCGCATGGGTACGCCTTCCTCGTGAAGGAATTCCTTGGCCTCTCGCATTGTGTATTGGCGAAAATGGAATATTGAGGCTGCCAGCACGGCATCGGCGCCCCCTACGGCTAGTCCGTCACGTAGGTGTTCCAAGGTTCCTGCGCCTCCAGAAGCAATAACCGGAATTGTCAGCTGGGAAGTGATCGCGCCCAGCAGGTCCAGGTCATAGCCGTCTCGTGTACCATCACGGTCCATGGACGTAAGTAGGATCTCCCCCGCACCGCGTTCTTCGGCCTCTATTGCCCATGCCACTGTGTCGCGGCCGGTAGGGCGGCGTCCGCCATGTACTACCACCTCCCAAGAACTGGAGTCTGAGCGCCGGGCATCAATGGCAACTACAATGCATTGGGATCCGAAGGCGTCTGCACCTTCTTCAATAAGTTTCGGATGGGCAATGGCAGCCGAGTTGACCGAAATCTTATCGGCCCCGGAGTGCAGCATCTTCCGCATGTCGTCTACGTTTCGCAGACCGCCTCCAACCGTTACGGGGATAAATACTTTGTCCGCCGTGCGACGGACCACATCGTGCATGGTGTCCCGCTGTTCATGCGTGGCGGTTATATCAAGAAACACCAGCTCGTCGGCCCCGGCCTTGTCGTAAAAGCGGGCCTGCTGAACCGGGTCCCCGGCATCCACAAGACCAACGAAGTTAATACCCTTCACGACGCGTCCACGGTCTACATCTAGGCAGGGGATTATGCGCTTAGTAATGGCCACCGTTCAGGTCTTCTATGCGCCAGCGAAAGGCTGGGTCAGGCTACTCATTCACGGGCGGATGAAAAATCGTCCAGTTCGATAGGCGCCTTGGTGTTCCAGCGCCATATTCCCTGGCACGGGAATTTGTTTTCGTAGAGTGACCGTCCCACGATTACAGAGTCTATTCCTTCTGGTTCGAGTGCGTTGAGTGCAGCGAGGTGGCTGTAGTTGCCCACGCCGCCAGAGGCCGTAATTCGGACATAGCGCAGTCGGTGAGATAAGTTGCGATATGCTTCCACGTTGGGCCCTTCCATGGTGCCGTCGCGGCTAATGTCCGTGTAGATGATCCTGCGAACTCCACGGGTTTCCATGTCTGCCGCCAGATCAAGTGCGTCAATTCCACTGCCTTTTGTCCAGCCTTCCACGCGGACCTCTCCATCGCGAGCGTCAATGCCGACCACCACCTGCGCGGGAGTGAATTGGGCGATCGCTTCCGATACCATTTCCGGGTGAAGGGCTGCTGCCGTACCTAAAATGACACGGCTTGCACCTCGGTCCAGCATGGATTCGATGTCTTCAAGGGTCCGGATGCCCCCTCCAACCTGAACCGGGATGTCAAGAGCAGCGCATATGCGACCAATGGCGGAACGGTTATTGGATGCGGCATTGCTTTGAGCCGCATCCAAATCCACGACATGCAGCACGCGGGCATCCTGGACGCGCCAGAGCTTTGCCATCTTCACAGGATTATGGTAGTAAACCGTTTCCTGTTCGTAGGAGCCCTGCCAGAGGCGGACACACTTGCCTCCGAGAAGGTCAATGGCAGGAATAAGCAGTATCACGTGCTTTCGGTGTGGTTGGCAAAATTCTTCAGCATTTGCAGCCCGCTGCGCTGACTCTTTTCCGGGTGGAATTGCATCCCATGCACGTTGCCCGAGGATACAATCGCGGGGAAATCTAGCCCATACTGGGAAGTGGCTACGACACAATCCCGGGTTTGCGGTGCTGCGTAGTAGGAATGGACGAAGTAGCAGTACGCCCCGGCCTTGATGTTTCGAAGGAGGAATGACGGCTTGTGAGGATCCAGACTGTTCCATCCCATGTGAGGGACCTTCAACTTCATACCATCGCCGTATGTGTTTTGGAATCGCACTATTCGGCCTCCCAGGAGACCTAGACCACGGTGCTCGCCACGTTCTTCACTGTATTCAAACAGCATCTGCATACCCACGCACACCCCGAGGAAAGGAATGCCACGGGCGGCAGCATCAAGGATGGGATGCTCCAGGCCGCGTTGCCGCACCTCATTAATGCACGCACCAAACGCCCCCACTCCCGGTAGCACAAGGCGCTGTGCGCTCGCGATAGTCTGGGGGCAGTCCGTGCGCAAGACTTGCGCTCCGACATGCTCCAGCGCTTTCTCAATTGACCGAAGATTGCCAATGCCGTAGTCTACAACGGTGACCATGAATCAGTCAAAGAGCTTGCTAAGCTCTTGCGATCGTTCGGTGGCTGTCGCAACGGCATTGATAAACATGGTTCGTAGACCGTGTGCCTCCAATTCTGCGATTGCGGCGATGGCTGTACCCCCGGGCGTCGTAACTTCGTCGCGCAGGATCGCGGGATGCCGTCGGGTGCGGGCTACGAGGTGGGCGGCACCCAAAACGGTCTGCGTGGAGAGCCTGAATGCAACCTTGCGCTGCAGCCCCTGCTTCACACCGGCATCCGTGAGTGCTTCAATCAACATGTACACATAGGCTGGTCCGCTTCCTGACAGCCCTGTTACCGCGTCAATCAAGGGTTCAGGCACTTCTTCAACGGTCCCTACGGCCTCAAACATGCGCCGCACAACTTGAATATGTCCCCGCTCAGCGCTGGCACCTGCCGCCAGGGCGGTGGCTCCCTGCTGCACAATCATCGGTGTATTGGGCATGGCTCGCACGACTGGTAGTGTGCGCTGAAAATATCTGCAAATCGCCGCAGACGACAATCCAGCCAATACCGACACGATCAGTGCGCCGGGCAGCACTTGGTCACGAATGCCTGCAATAACTTCTACGGCATTCTGAGGCTTGATTGACAGAATGATTACCGTCGACTTTTCCACCGCCGTGCGATTATCGTTTCCGGTCTGGATACCGGGAAACGATTGGCGCAGCTCGTGCAATCCAGACGCGCGTCTGCGTGTGGCGTGGATGCGATCTGAGGGGACAGCCCCTTTACGCAATAAACCGCCAATCAAAGCCCGGCCAATATTCCCAGCGCCGATGACAGCGAGTGTCTGATGCTCAAGATTCATAGTCTAAACGTTTTCCGTGCTCCCCTACAATGAACCCTTTGTAGATGGTATCCTTGACAGATCGGCGCTGCGTTGGACGGCCTGGCGTAAAGCCCGGGCGACAGCCTTGAAAATGGCTTCGACTTTATGGTGTGTGTTTGCTCCTGCCAGGAGTCCGATATGGAGTGTGCAGGCGGCATGCTCGGCGAAGCTGTACCAAAAATGCCGGACTAATTCGGTTGATAGGTCGCCAACAACGGGGCGTTCGAAAGTCGCGTCGAAAACAAGCACAAATCGCCCAGACAAATCAATTGCGACACGCGCCAAGGTCTCATCCATCGGGATTAAGGCGCTGCCATAACGATTAATGTGGGCTTTATCGTAGAGTGCCGTCTTGAAGGCCTGCCCGAGACAGATGCCCACATCCTCAACAGTATGATGATCGTCAACCTCGAGGTCTCCTATACATTTTACTTCCAAGTCAAAGCCCCCATGTTTGGTAAATAAGTCCAGCATGTGGTCCAGGAAGCCAACGCCAGTTTTTATTTTGAAGGTGCCGGATCCGTCAATGACCAGTTGAACCGACACCTCCGTTTCGCTTGTCTTGCGGTGTACTGAAGCTTCGCGAGCGGTAAACATTGCCGCAAGTTAGGTAAACTCCGCACCGTAAGCGATCAAATATTGCCGAGATCCGCACATATCATGGAGCAATCTATTGAACAGGAGCGGTTGCGGTAGCGTTCACTCGGTCCATAAGTGGGGATAGTATGTTCAAGCGAATCCTAATCACATCCGCGCTCCCGTATGCTAATGGTCCGATTCATATCGGGCATTTGGCGGGTGCCTACCTGCCAGCTGATTTGTATGCGCGTTACCAGCGCCTCAAGGGTCGTGATGTGCTCTACGTTTGCGGGTCAGACGAATTTGGGGTAGCCATTGTAATGCGTGCACTATCCGAGGGGGTGGCTCCACAGGAAATAATTGATCGATACCATCCGATGATCCGTGATAGTTTTGCCGCCTTCGGGATGAGCTTTGACCACTATGGGCGGACATCGTCCGAGACACATGCAGAGACAGTGCGCGAACTGTTTCGCGCACTGTCCAAGCGTGACTACTTTCGGCTGAAGACGGAGGAACAGCTATTTGATCCAGAGGCCCAGGTTTTCTTGGCGGACCGTTTTGTGACGGGAACCTGCCCGTTGTGCGGCTACGAAGAAGCCTATGGGGATCAGTGCGAACGTTGTGGCGCATCGTTAAGCCCACAGGAGGTCCTTAATCCGCGGAGCACATTGACACAGGCCGTGCCGGAGTTACGAACGACCACGCACTGGTACTTGAGGTTCGGAGACTGCCAGCCCATGCTGGAGAAGTATGTTGCTTCACACCCGGAATGGAAGCCGAACGTTTTGGGACAGATTGGATCCTGGTTCGCCGATGGCTTACGTGATAGGGCGATAACGCGGGATGTGCCTTGGGGTGTTCCGGTCCCGGAGGACGTAGCGGACGAGGCTGGGGTGGATGCTGCCGGCAAGGTAATATATGTCTGGTTTGATGCTCCTATCGGCTATATATCTGCGACGCGAGAATGGGCCGAGGCGCGGGGCGAGCCCGATCGTTTTGACGAATTCTGGAAGGATAGCCAGACGAAGCTGCTCCATTTTATAGGAAAAGATAACATTGTCTTTCACGCACTGATGTTCCCCGCCATGCTGATGGGGCACGGGGAATTCGTGGTGCCGGAAAACGTGCCAGCCAATGAGTTTCTGAATATTGAGGGCAAGAAGTTGTCTACCAGCCGCGGATGGGCGGTTTGGCTGCACGAGTATCTGGAGGTGTTTCCGCCGGATTTACTTCGCTATGCATTGGCATCAACGTTTCCGGAGACCAAGGATTCCGACTTCGGATGGAAGGATTTTCAGACTCGGGTCAATTCTGAATTGGCTGACATTCTGGGCAATTTTGTACACCGATCTTTGACGTTTGCGTGTCGAGAGTTTGATGGTTATGTACCGCCACTCCTTGAGCCATCGTCTTTGGATTTGGAGGTCCTGGAGGCACTCAAATCCGCTCCGGGACGGATTGGCGCTTTGTACGAGCGGTACCGGTTTCGCGAAGCGGTGGCGCAGACAATGAACATTGCACGCTTGGGGAACAAGTACTTCAATGACACTGCGCCATGGAAGACGCGGAAAACGGACCGGCAGGCTTGTGGCAATACGATACATGTGTCGCTTCAGATTTGCGGAGCGCTCGCCATCCTTATGGATCCGGTGCTTCCTTTTACCGCTGCGAGGCTCCGCGGACTGCTTCAGTTTTCTGGTGCACGGTCAAGTATGCCGGGCGAAGGAGGGGAAGCGAGAATCGGTTGGGACGAAGCAGCTAACCCTTGCCTTCAAAGTGGTCACAGAGTGCAAGCCCCTCACATCTTATTCGAGAAACTGGAAGACGCGGTGATTGACAGACAGATTGCAATGCTCGCAGGCGACGAAGCTGTCGTGCCATATGAGGACATGAAGGCGCAGATAGACTATGGTACCTTTACGAAGCTGGATTTGCGGACGGGGACGGTAACTGCTGCCGAGCGCGTGAAGAAGTCACGCAAGCTGCTGCGACTAGAGGTTGATTTAGGGTTTGAGCTCCGCCAGATTTTGGCGGGCATAGCTGAGCATTACGAGGCTGCAGACATTATCGGGAAGCGTGTTGTGGTTGTGGCGAACCTGAAGCCTCGGCGTATGATGGGGTTGGAGAGTCAGGGTATGGTATTAATGGCCGAAGATCGGGAGGGACAGCTTGCGATGATTGCTGCGGACTGCGAGGATGGGGCAGTCGTTCGGTAGTTCTGCAGCGCATTTGGCAGGAGGGCACCAAACCGGCGAGTGATCTGTGCTAATTCGCACGGCATACTGAGGTTCGGATGGAAGCGAGTCCAATGGTGGCGCGTTGCCCAGCCATAGACTCTTTATTCCGGGATTGTTAGGGGAGTTATATGGCTGAGTGCCACGTGTTTTCGCAGGAGTTACTTTTTGTGCTTTGGTGGTGCAGACAGGATGGCTTTCGCAAGTTGTTCATAATCAGTTCCCGCTTTTCACGAACAAACTGCAATTATTTCAAATAACTCAACACGTAGATACGCATGCTATATACGTTCCATATATTAGGGAGTTATATACCACAGTGCCATGCCCGAAACGGTTAGTGCATACCGCAATATCACATACAGGCTGTTGCCCGGAAGTCGGAGTAGCGCCAAGCAACTTGCTGGATTAGCGGGTGCGTGTAGGTTTGTGTGGAATGCCATCCTCGCAGAGCAGAGCGAGGCGTACAAGAAAGCGAAAGAGGCTGGAGAGAAGCCGCCCTCGGTACGCTTCTTCTCGCTGGGGAAGCGGTTCACGGCGCTGCGCCGCACGGTCGAGTGGCTACCTGAATACTCCTTTGGTGTAGTTAGATACACATTGTAGTTAGATACACATTGTAGTTAGATACACATTGAAATATCAGGCGGATGCATGGAAGGCATTCTTCAAGGAGGGTAAGAGAAGACCGAGATTCCATTCCAAACGTGGTAGTACGCCTTCGTTCACGATCCCGGATAACGTAAGGGTTCGGGATGGTAAGCTGTATATCCCGAAAGGGGGATATATGGCGCTCCGCAGGCGGGGAGGCAACCCGTACCCTGATGGTATACCTGTCAAAGCCACGGTAAAGAAGAACGCCGGTAAAGGGTATGCTGTCATCTGCTACAAGATGGAGGCACCTGTAATAGAGGATACCGGCGGTGCTGTAGGCATTGACCGTAATTGCGGGCAGGTCGCTATGGTCTCCACAGAGGGCGATACAAGCATTATCAGACAACCGGATACCAAGTGTCTTGATGCCACGTTGAAGCGGGATCAGCGAAGACTGGCGAGACAGAAGAAAGGCTCCAACCGTCGTAACAGGCGGAAGCATAGAATCGCCCGCATACAGCGCAAGCGTGCTAACGTCCTCAAGAATGCGAACCACCAGGTAAGTCGCAGTATTGCCAATTGCTCCTCAACGGTGATACTGGAGGACCTGAAGATCAAAGCGATGACACATTCAGCTAGTGTTTGCCAGAAAAGTATGGTCTTGCGAGCGACTCTTGGCTGAGTGGGGGGCTGGAATTCGAATTGGGGATCGGAATGACAAGTCAGCAAGGATTTTTCGACGTTAACGGTGCCGACTTTGTCCGCTCACGCCGGCAATCCTGGGGTTTTGACGTTGATCAGACGTGTTTTTGTCGTCCATCAGCGAGGCATGAACATACGCTGGCCTCTCGCCCTTGCAGGCTACCTTGATTTTGTGCTGAAGACGCTCGCGCGAGTACCTACGCCGCGCGCTTGCGGGCCGGCTCGCACCGCCTTCGTCGCTCCTCGCTCCGCTTCATTATCTGCCCGATACGGTGCACATTCGCCGCTACCACTACCAGCGCCACCGTGCGCACAAAGCCTTCCTTGCCACGGGTCCGTATCAAACCCAGACCCCGATGATTCAAATTGTTGATCGCCGATTCCACCGCCGGATGCTGTCGACGCCCCTCCACAAACTTCGGATCGGATTCCCTCTCCTTGTCCGCTTTGCTGAACCGACCCCTCTTCGGCATGATCTCCGTGTCCAACACCTGCTCCAGCGCCTTGCGGTTCTTTACCGATGAGTACCCCTTATCCATGCTGCACGATGTGGTCGCCGCCTACCGATCCTTCGCTTCCTTCGTAAACCCCACAATCATATCCGAATCCACCCCCTCGTGCAGTATCTGATGCCACAATATCAACTGATGCTGATCCTCCAGCACGCATACCGGCAGACCCAACTCCGCAATCACCCCCGCCTTCCCCTTGGTGATCCAGCGAGTATGCGGCTCATGTATCGAAAATACCTTCTCATCATGCGGAATCACCTCCCCCTTCAATAGACGCCTATCTACTTGATCTATCTGCCTTTGTGCATCTGCCAAGTACCGCAACACCTCCTCAAGATCCGCGTCTTTCTCCTTCAACACGCTGACACTGCTCTCCGCACGCTCAATCAGAACACGACACATCTTCACATACTTTCTCACCTTCGACTCATCACGCCACTGACGGTGCGTACGCACCCGGTTGAAGGCCTTCTTCAAGGTACGACTCCAGTACACAGCCTTGCGCCAGCCCGCAAGGCTGTGCGCCTCACATGCGCAATGCAACTCCCGAATCAGGCACCGCATTGATTCCCACAACAAACGAACATCCGTAGGCCACTCCACATTCGCTTTGGCCACCGCCGAATCAACCCGGCAAAGAAGCGGTTCCTCTGGCTCCTGTTCTACCAATCGGTGACCGCAAGCCACCACCGCATCGTTGATCTGCTTCAGGACATCCGCTGTTAGCAGGCTTACGTTATCAATAACGGTCTGCAGCTGATAGACGGGCTCGTCCCGGAAATTCGTATGCCCCAGCATCTGGCGCACCTCTAAATGATTGGCGGCCACGCTCCTCAAACGATCAAAGTCGCAGTTGAGGGCCTGCTTCAATACCCCCAACAAAGACGCGCCAAAGTGCCATCCCCGGACGACCACGCTGCAAATCAATATTCGGAAGCAACTGCTTCTCCAGGATCTCAAAGATCTTCTGCCGAGCCGTTGGGTCGCAATACAGGTGCTGCAGACCTTTTAGCGCTGCCGGTATATCGTCCCGGTCTTTGGGGTGGAAGGTCATCTCTTCAATGCAGACCTGCCCGAGCTTACACTGTGTATCCTCTACAATCCGCATGGTATTAATCGTATGAATAATCGGCCCCAAGGGGCCTTATATCGATGAAAACGCCCGAAACAGAAGGATTTGGCCAAACATTCGTTAGAGACACGCTGGCCGAATAATCTGCAATGTGCAAATACGGTATGGCTCATATCCATCTGTAAACGTAACGCTTACAGCTTGACAAAACGAGTATCAAACGGCCTTGTTTCGCCGTTTTTCAGCCCTCCTACCTTTTTCTGGCGAACACCAGCTAAGGGGACGATGGAGAGCTTTGGCACAAACGTCAGACAGAAGTCTGGCCTCAACCGTGGAATACTGCGAACAGGTTGGGGCCAGCTGGAACAGATGCTGGGTTATAAGTGCCGCAAGGTGATAAAGGTTACCGCTGCCTATACCAGTCAGCGGTGTTCTGTGTGTGGGCACACAGAAGCGAGTACCCGTAAGACACGGAGCAAATTCACGTGTATGTCCTGTGGACATGCGGATCATGCAGACCTGAATGCGGCTGCAAACATACTGGTCTCCGGGATTGGGGCTGCTGCACGGCGAGGGGCGTTCGGGTTACCGACCCCTATGACCCGTGAAATTGATACTAGTGCCTCACTGTGTACAGTTGGTCACTCACGTATATAGTGTTTGCCAGAAAAGTATGGTCTTGCGAGCGACTCTTGGCTGAGTGGGGGGCTGGAATTCGAATTGGGGATCGGAATGACAAGTCAGCAAGGATTTTTCGACGGTAACGGTGCCGACTTTGTCCGCTCACGCCGGCAATCCTGGGGTTTTGACGTTGATCAGACGTGTTTTTGTCGTCCATCAGCGAGGCATGAACATACGTTGGCCTCTCGCCCTTGCAGGCTACCTTGATTCTGTGCTGAAGACGCTCGCGCGAGTACCTACGCCGCGCGCTTGCGGGCCTGCTCGCACCGCCTTCGTCGCTCCTCGCTCCGCTTCACTATCTGCCCGATACGGTGCACATTTGCCGCTACCACTACCAGCGCCACCGTTCGAACAAAGCCTTCCTTGCCACGGGTCCGTATCAAACCCAGGCCCCGATGATTCAAATTGTTGATCGCCGACTCCACTGCCGGATGCTGACGACGACCCTCCACAAACTTCGGATCGGATTCCCTCTCCTTGTCCGCTTTGCTCAACTTACCCCTCTTCGGCATGATCACCGTGTCCAACACCGGCTCCAGCGCCTTACGGTTCTTTACCGATGAGTACCCCTTATCCATGCTGCACGATGTGATCGCCGGATACCGATCCTTCGCTTCCTTCATAAACCCCACAATCATATCCGAATCCACCCCTTCGTGCAGTATCTGATGCCACAATATCAACTGATGCTGATCCTCCAGCACGCATACCGGCAGACCCAACTCCGCAATCACCCCCGCCTTCCCCTTGGTGATCCAACGAGTATGCGGCTCATGTATCGAAAATACCTTCTCATCATGCGGAATCACCTCCCCCTTCAATAGACGCCTATCTACTTGATCTATCTGCCTTTGTGCATCTGCCAAGTACCGCAACACCTCCTCAAGATCCGCGTCTTTCTCCTTCAACACGCTGACACTGCTCTCCGCACGCTCAATCAGAACACGACACATCTTCACATACTTTCTCACCTTCGACTCATCACGCCACTGACGGTGCGTACGCACCCGGTTGAAGGCCTTCTTCAAGGTACGACTCCAGTACACAGCCTTGCGCCAGCCCGCAAGGCTGTGCGCCTCACATGCGCAATGCAACTCCCGAATCAGGCACCGCATCGATTCCCACAACAAACGAACATCCGTAGGCCACTCCACATTCGCTTTGGCCACCGCCGAATCAACCCGGCAAAGAAGCGGCTCCTCTGGCTCCTGTTCTACCAATCGGTGACCGCAAGCCACCACCGCATCGTTGATCTGCTTCAGGATGTCCGCTGTTAGCAGGCTCACGTTATCAATAACGGTCTGCAGCTGATAGACAGGCTCGTCCCAGAAATTCGTATGCCCCAGCATCTGGCGCACCTCCAAATGATTGGCGGCCAGGCTCCTCAAACGATCAAAGTCGCAGTTGAGGGCCTGCTTCAATACCCCCAAGACAAAGACGCGCCAAAGTGCCATCCCCGGACGACCACGCTGCAAATCAATATTCGGAAGCAACTGCTTCTCCAGGATCTCAAAGATCTTCTGCCGAGCCGTTGGGTCGCAATACAGGTGCTGCAGACCTTTTAGCACTGCCGGTATATCGTCCCGGTCTTTGGGGTGGAAGGTTATCTCTTCAATGGGGACCTGCCCGAGCTTAAACTGTGTATCCTCTACAATCCGCATGGTATTAATCGTATGAATAATCGGCCCCAAGGGGCCTTATATCGATGAAAACGCCCGAAACAGAAGGATTTGGCCAAACATTCGTTAGAGACACGCTGGCTGAATAATCTGCAATGTGCAAACACGGTATGGCTCATATCCATCTGTAACCGTAACGCTTACAGGTGGATAGAACGAGTATCAAACGGCCTTGTTTCGCCGTTTTTCAGCCCTCCTACCTTTTTCTGGCAAACACTATATAATTCCCTTTGCGATAGGATTCGATGAGGGCAAAGCTGTTGCATTTGTTACCGTCTTTACGTTTGTAGGGTCGGTTTCGGATAAACATGATTGGGGTGTGTAATTGGTACGGGGTAAGGTACCGGGGTGTTGGGGGGAGGTTCCCATCCACACCTCTATAGCACCACATTGTCTTTTCCAAGAAAGTCGGCCAAAAAAGGTCGAAAAACGCCGAATTTAGCCGAAACAGCCCTATTAGGAGGGGAAAACGAGAGAATTGGAGACGGAACTCAGCGTTTTCCCTGACCGGATGGCGAAGTTAGGATAAGAATTGCGTGTCGCAGCGCAAGGATCCGGCCCCGCCATTCGAGCGAACTGCGTAATGCCTCTGGCAGCGAGTTCACAACTCAGTTCCTCAAGAAAAGCGGCATCAGCTGATGGTTGGTCCGGCGCCCGCCAATTTGCGAAGCGTGAGCTTGGAGTGGGCTACCGCATTAGAGGGCGATAATTGCTCTTGGCCTACGGTCGACTCGGGAGAATCAGGATAACCTGTCGGCCTAGTTTCAACCAGTTCTGCAACCAAGAACCAACGCACCGCGGTGCTACGAGCCCACGATTCAAAAGGGAGTTATATGGCTGAGTACCCATTTGCTGAGGTTTTCGAAAAAATTGCAGGTTTTTCGCGAAAAGCGGGAACTGATTATGAAAAACTGGCGCAAGCCATCCTGACTACACCACCACAGCGCAAAATAACGGGTGCCAAAACGCGTGGGTACTCAGCAATATAATTCCCATTCAAAAGTCAAACGCAGCCTCTCCACCCAGAGCGGGCGTCAGATGTTAATCGAAGCACCGATGGCTGCCCTTGTGGCCTCAAGCACTGCCTCTGATAGCGTCGGGTGGGGATGAATGGCATCCAGAATTTCGTGGTAGGTGGTTTCAAGCGTGCGTGCTGTCACAACTTCGGCAATCAGCTCTGTCGCATCGTGCCCAATAATGTGGCAGCCGAGAAGCTCTCCGTACCGGGCGTCAAACAGTATCTTAGCAAAGCCATCGGTATGACCGGCGGCCGTGGCCTTGCCAGACGCCGTTAGCGGGAATTTGCCCACCTTTACATCTAGTCCCCGGTCCAGAGCCTGCTGCTCTGTGAGTCCCACAGAGGCAATCTGCGGCTGGCAATAGGTGCAGCCAGGAACATTGCGCTTGTCAAGCGGATGTACTTCGCGGCCGGCAATCTTCTCCACACAGATAATCCCCTCGTGGCTTGCCTTATGCGCCAGCCACGGTGGACCCGCCACATCCCCAATCGCATACACACCGGTTACCGACGTACGGTTGTATTCATCGGTTACAACAAAGCCACGATCCGTCTGTACACCCGCATCCTCTAATCCCAGCGATTCGATGTTTCCAGCGACGCCAACCGCGGATAGAACTTGGTCACACTGGACTGGCGCACTACCCTTGATGAATACTTCCAATCCTTTATTGACTGCCGTCATACCCGTGACGCTCGCCCCGGTTAATATCCGGATTCCACTCTTCCTGAAGGACTTTGCGAGCTGCGCGGACACTTCGGCGTCTTCTATGGGCACAAGGCGGTCCATCAGTTCAATGATGGTCACCTCGGTTCCCATGTGATGGTAGAAGTACGCAAACTCAACCCCGATAGCTCCAGCCCCGACGACTGCCAGGCGCTCGGGAGCGGTCTTTTGAAGCAGAGCCCCCTTGTAATCAATGATCCGCTTGCCATCAATGGGCAGAGACGGGATCTCTTTGGCGCGCGCACCGGTGGCAAGAATGACATGGCGCGCGTTCAACCGCGCACGAACTCCTACCCTCTTGCCATCCATGTTAACCGAAGGCTCAATATCAAGGATTCCGCCTCCAGCAAGCGTTGCATGGCCGTAATGGACGTTCACACCGTTCTTCTTCATCAGATACACTACACCGCGATTCATCTTGGTAGCTACCTTGCGGCTACGGCCAATCACCCGAGCAAAATCTGCCTTGATGCTGCCATCCAATGTGAGTCCATACGCTTCCAAGCGTGTAGCATAGTCCGCCAGCTCGGCGCTCTTTAGCAAGGCCTTCGTGGGGATGCAGCCCACATTCAAACAGACGCCACCAAGCTTGTCCTTTTCAATGATGGCGGTTGAGAAGCCGAGCTGTGTAGCCCTGATGGCGGTTTCGTACCCGCCCGGGCCGGACCCGACGACAATGACATCGTAGGAATTATTCATGCTGACACTCACTCAATTTCTGGATAGGGCAGCGCAGGCAAACGAACCGCCCTAATGGTAGTTCTGCCAACACAATCAGGTCGGAATCCGCCTAGCACACGGTAATATGGTCAGTTGGGACGTTGCAGGTTACCAACTTCAATCCTTTCGGCCGTGGATGGCACATCAAACTGCAGTGAGAATGAAACCGGATTTAACGTAATATCCCGAAACCGTATCACCATCCGGATACCCTGTAGCGCTCGTTCCCAAGTGACCAGGCCAGGTAGGAATACTCCCTGAACTGCCCTAAATGATTCGAAGGTAACGGCTTCAACAGTTTCGCCACTTGGCAGGTGACGTACATAGCTATCGGTACGCCAGTATCGGGGATTGACCCTTAATTGCTCGGTACCCTGATTCAGGTAGTAATTAGCACTGTCAGCCATCATACTGGATCCGTGATGCAGGGGTGGCAGAATGCCCAGGAGGCGGTCAAACACGGGTTCCTCAAGTAGAACTGATGGCAGCATGTCCACCAATGTCGCGCGCCCACCGAGATATAGTTTGTTCTCCAGTCGATTGTAGAAGAATACGCTGTCAGCCGTAAGCAGGAGCTGTCCGATATTGATCCGGAGTGGGGTGCCGGAGAGTGTAGCCAACAGAGAATCGCCGCGCTGTACAGCAAGATGCGCCTGGGCCGTACCAGAATACAATGAAGACGCCAAGTTAAGCGTGGCATCCGCCTGAAGTGTTTTGATGGTGTCGGGAACGGATGTCAGGATATTCGCGAGAATCTCCTCCTCCGAATGGTTAGGAAACCCTCCGGGCAGATCAATCGCAGCCGGTAAAGTCGTGGAGCAGCCGGCAATCAAGGGTCCTATCGTCAACAACGCAAAAACCCGCATTTTGGCACAAAGAAGCATTCAGGATTCCAAATCGTCAAAGGTGGCACCGCCCTGTGGCCCAAGCCCCCACGATAGCTTGTTGCGTAAGGTCTGGAAGTAAGGAAGATCAGGAAATTTGACCAACGGCACAGTGTGGCGTGCACGATGGACGCGGATATGCGCGCTGTCTACCCGTGGACCCATACTAACGCCATCGGCAGCGATGATGTACGGCAGGTGTCCCCCGGTAACTCGTATCTCGAAATCCACGCTCGAACAAAGCACGATAGGCCGTACCGTGAGGCTATGCGGTGCGATAGGGCTCAGCATTACCACATCAGTCGCCGGGGTGAGCACCGGTCCTCCCACCGCCAGTGAATACCCGGTGCTGCCGGTGGGCGTTGCTACAATAAGTCCGTCCGCCCAATATCGATTGAGGTGCTGCCCATCAACAGTCACATCAAGGGCTATTAATCCTGCTGGGCCCGAGCGCGCAATGACCACATCATTCAACGCCCAATTCCGATCCTCCCCTGCAACACTTACTTCCAGCACCAGCCTATGATCAACACGGTAGTGCCCTGCCTCCAGACTATGAATGGCATCGCGGACCTGTTTTACCTCAACATCGGCCAGAAAACCGAGGCGACCGATGTTAATGCCCAGAATGGGAGTGCCCGCCATTCCAATGTTGTGCGCAGACTGCAACAGGGTGCCGTCTCCGCCAAACGATAACACGACATCGGTGCGCCGGCCGAGCTCTGTCAGCGGGCACGCCTTCAGTCGGGCAGCATCAACGAGGTTGCGCTGTCCCAATCCCGCTGCGAGGTCCTCATCAAGGTGGCATTCCTTGCCACGGGATATCAGCCAGCATACCAGATCCGCTGTCGCCTTCCAGACGGCAGCTTTTCCCGTGTTACCCGTTATCCCGTAGCGGCCGGTGAATGCATTATGCGTTGGCGCAGGTCCAATCATTGTAACTGAATTGTGTACTTTCCTCCCGCTTCGCTTACTTTGCTGCAATGGCCAAACACATTGTTATCGTCGGGAACGGTATTACGGGTGTGACGGCAGCGCGGTTCATCCGAAAGCTGTCGGGCTACCGAATTACGATAATATCTGCAGAGACCGACCATTTCTATGCTCGGACAGCGCTCATGTACATTTATATGGGCCATATGCGGTACCGCGACACCAAGCCATACGAGGATTCCTTTTGGAGCAAGAATCGCATTGACCTGATACGTGGCTATGTGACGAGCATCAATTTAAACGCCCGCACCATTGAAGTTGACGGATCAAAGCCGGTGTCGTACGATACTCTGCTGCTTGCGACAGGGTCACGTTCCAACAAGTTTGGTTGGCCGGGGCAGGACTTGCCGGGTGTTCAAGGCCTGTATGGAATGCAGGATCTGGCAGCGATGGAGCTTGCGACCCGCGGTGTTGATCAAGCGGTCGTAGTAGGGGGCGGTCTGATTGGAATTGAGATGGCAGAAATGTTGCATGCCCGCGGCATTCCGGTCACGTTTCTGGTGCGCGAGCATGCCTACATGAGCCGTGTATTGCCCAGTGAAGAGTCTGCTTTAATTGGTGACGAGATTGTCGCCCATGGCATTGATCTACGTCTTGCCACAGAACTCAAAGCAGTCCTGCCGAACGAAGAGGGCAAGGTGGGCGCGGTCATAACATCGGACTCAGAAAAGATTCCCTGTCAGTTTGTAGGTCTAACGGTAGGTGTGCACCCAAACATTGATCTAGCGCGGGCGGCAGGGATTGCCACGCAGCGGGGGATCCTCGTAAACGAATTCTTTGAGACAAGCGAACCAGGTGTGTTTGCGGCTGGCGACTGTGCAGAATTTACGCGCGATGGTATTGGTTCAAGACGTGTGGAGCAATTGTGGTACACGGGCCGTAAGCATGGACGTACGGTTGCTAATACGATTTGCGGGACGCCCACCGCGTACAACCCGGGCTATTTCTTTAATTCCGCCAAGTTCTTTGGCTTGGAGTACCAAACGTATGGCACAGTGGCTCCCGTTAGACCTGCCAACGTTGGGACAAGGTTGTGGCAAGACGTGAAGCTCAGGAAGCTGCTGAGGATTAATTACAATGACCGCGTCTTGGGGTTCAATGCACTAGGGATCCGGCTGCGGCACGATGTATGTGAGAAATGGATAAAGGAAGGCGCTACCATTGAATATGTGACCCTTAACTTGCGCCGTGCTTTGTTTGATGGAGAGTTTACTGTTGATCGCACCAAGAAACTAGCGTTGGCTTATGCATAATTCTCCCAGCTTACAACTAACCGGCAACGGCTCCTCACTGGACCGTACCGAAAAGATGGGTCTCGGACTGTTGGGCCTTGGATTCCTTGGGCTGATAATAGCTACGCTAGGGGCAGGGAGCGCATTTCCTGTTGCCTCCTTCTGGGTGAGCGTCGGGGGCATAGTCGCCGGAGGGACCGTGCTGTTTACGGCCCGGAGGCGGCACCCGGCGGGAGTAGATAACAATGGTGTATGGTTTTCCGGCGCCAAGGCCCGCGGCATGGTGGGTTGGGTGCTAGGGATCGTCTTCACGGGATTCTATATCATGCTGTACTGGACCCCCGCCAACCTGGAGCATTTGATCAGGATGACAGACCCCCTGAGCTATATGCTACGAGGTGGGGCCGCAGACCAATGGTTCTTGTATGGGATGCTGTACACGGTAGCCGTCCTTGTGATGGGCGTACGTATGCTGGTCAAGTATCGCGACAATCCGTACCAGATTCTGCGTACAATTTCGGTGATGTTTTTCCAGCTGGGTCTGGCATTCCTGGTGCCCGCGTTCCTGCGCCTGCTCAATCAACCCGAGTTCTATTTCAGCTATATATGGCCACTGAAGTATGACTATCTCTGGCCTAGCAGCTTCAGTAGCCTGTTATCAACACAGTCGGGCATAGGCATCTTTATGGTTTCATGGAGTGTGTTAATGTTTTTAGTTGCTACGCCCGTGCTGACGTTTTTCTTTGGAAAGCGGTGGTACTGTTCGTGGGTGTGCGGATGTGGAGGCTTGGCAGAAACCGCTGGTGATCCGTTCCGGCATCTTTCTGATAAATCACTGTCGGCATGGAAGATTGAGCGCTGGATGGTGCACTCAGTGTTAGTATTTATTGTACTTACCACTGCGCTACTATGGGCTAATTCTGCATCTGGTGGAGGGATCCTGGGTAGTCTGTCCGGGACTTCATCAAGGCTTTATGGGTTCATTATCGGATTGGTGTTTTCTGGCGTGATAGGGGTCGGCTTCTACCCGATAATGGGTACACGCGTGTGGTGCCGCTTCGGGTGCCCGATGGCGGCCGTGTTGGGGCTATTGCAAAAATTCTTTTCCAGATTCAGGATTACGACCAACGGAGGACAGTGCATTTCTTGCGGCAATTGCTCCACCTACTGTGAGATGGGCATTGATGTGCGCTGGTATGCTCAGCGGGGGCAGAATATCGTCCGAGCCTCGTGCGTGGGGTGCGGGATGTGCGCTACTGTTTGTCCGCGCGGTGTCTTGAAGCTGGAAAATGCCCCCATGCGGGGTCGCTACAACGGTCCCGTCCTGCAGCTGCACGATGAGGTTTCAGTCCAACTGTCGGATGAGTGGCTTGCAAGCCGTACCTTATCTCCGCCGGTGCAGGACGACATACCCATCCTTACGGACGCGGATTTTTTATCGTAGTGTCGCTGGCGCCGGATAACGATACAGAAGCCCGCCTCGCCGCGCTGGAGGAGCAGGTCAGAGAACTGACACGGCGGGTAGATGCGACCAAGGGTGGCAGCGTAAAAAAGGCGCAAGGCGAGGGGAATCGTGCTTCAGCGGTGGTTGCGACGCGCGCACGCAAGGCGGTAAGTGGTGGAGCGTGGATAGGACGCATTGGCATTGGGTTTTTTCTCGTAGGGATTGGTCTGCTCTTCAAGTTCGGGATGGATCAGGGGTGGATAGGAGACGATGTTCGCGTAGTGTTCGGACTGATCCTATCGCTTGTGCTCGTGGGGCTGGGCCTGCGGACCGTGGCGCGGCATCGCCCGCTGGCGCACACGCTTATTGGCGGCGGCATTGCAACGCTGTTTGTCACGGTGTACGCGGCCTTTGTACTGTATGAAATATTCAATTTCCCCGTAGCTCTGGCCATCATGACATTGGGTACGGCCAGTTGTTATGTGATCAGCGTGAGGCTTCGGGGAGCAGTTCTGGCACTCGTTGCGACCATGGGAGGTTTGGGAACACCGTTCATACTGGAAACAGACAGTGGTACAGCGCTTGGGCTTTCATTGTACATCGGCCTCGTGGTAGCATGCGCCGCGGGTGTGTACATGTACGGGGGCTGGCGTTCGCTAATTTGGACGGCAGGGCTAGGAGGATTCATCGCAATGCAGGTTGGTCATGTTAACCTGACACTGCCGGAAATGAATGCAGATCTGGCTGACCGTGCGTGGTTGCAGGGAGGCTTTATATTCTGCTTTTTGGCTGCAGGGGTGCTCCCGGTGTGCAGGCATTATTGGCGCGTCAAGAATCCAGGCCGATGGCCTGAGCCATCGCTGCGAGCACGTTGGCTGTTTCTCCAACGCCCGGACCTGATGTTGGCAGTGGTAAGCGCATGGGCAATCGTCTCCGCTACCTGGACAATCTGGGATTGGCAGGATTCCGTGTGGCTGGTGGTCGGCACGCTTATTTGCGTGGGATATGCCATTGTCGGCGGGGTTCTCGGGCGCCAAGGTCTTTCTCATGCCTCAAACGCACATGGCGTGGCCGCGGCAATCGCGATATTACTCGTGAGTTCGCATCTGGCTAACTCCCTGTGGGCATGGCTCCTGACCGCTGCGATGGTTATGAGTGCTCTGCACTACGCGTCACGGATCAATGGAAGCAAAGCCATGTCGATGATCGGATTCTTGTTGGGAGCGATCGTGGGTGTATTGCTGGGAACAAGGCTTTCTGGTGCGGATGGCTCCGTGGAAGGAGTATTTGATTGGAAGGGCTTGGCAGATCTTGCTGTAGTAGGATTGATGGCTGCATGTACATGGGCCGCCCGGCTCCGATGGCAGCGGGTTACGTACCGCATGTTGGCATTCATCGGCCTGCATTGGTGGTTGTATCGTGCCTTTGCCGGGCAGGAGCAGAACGGGCAAGCTTACGTCACCATTGCATGGGTTGTTAGTGCGCTTGTGTTCTTTGTGGTCGGCTGGATGCGCAGAAGTGATACATTGCGCGTGCTGGGCCTAATCGTGCTTAGCACTGTAGTGGCTAAGCTCCTCTTCGTAGACATTGGTCAACTCGGCGCGGTCTGGCGTATACTCTTATTTATGGGGTTCGGCGGTATCCTTCTGATCTTGAGCTATCTTTTCCCAAGTCTCTGGAATGTTGAGAATCAGACTATGGAAGATCCGCCAAGCGTTGCGGCGGGGCCGGACAGGCCGGGCGATAATTCTAATG
The DNA here is from genome assembly GCA_963663495.1 of Rhodothermales bacterium. GTDB lineage: Bacteria > Bacteroidota > Rhodothermia > Rhodothermales > Bin80. The sequence goes on along the minus strand of OY760427.1, from coordinate 3,911,868 downwards.
GAAGTCGGTGAGCCTCCTTCAACAGAGCAGTAGCACGCGGGCGGTGAGGGCAAGCAAAATGGTTCGTTTTTTGTATATGGGGACGAATATGCTTGGACATCCATGCGGCTCCAAACGCAGCGCGTGTTGGATTACCGTACTTATCCTTATCGCCGGATGCACTACAGCAGATTACCTGGTAATGAACTATAGCGAAGAAACCGGGATCACGGAATATGCCTCCCGGCGTACGGCATTGGGAGTCCGGGATCTCAGTGCAGGGCTCGCCAGTGGTCAACGTGTGATGTGGCAGGCGGTGGCCTCGTGCCAGGGAGCATCCTGCCAGCCCGATGAGGTGACATTGATCCTGTTTAATGACAGCAGTCGTGACCTGAATCTGGACTACCGGGGACTTACGATAACGACCGATGGCGTTGACACCATGTGGTCCGATCTCGCGTCTGAGGATGTTCTGGGTTTTGCTGTACCAAGGGGCGAGTTTCTGCGCGTAGCAGTGTCAGCGAAGTATTTTGTGCGGATTGTTGAGGCGAATCAGGTGGAGGTGTCTTTCGGACCTGCGGCAGGCACACAATTGAATGTCCCCGCCAGCCGCAGAGCAGCCTTTCGTACATTGGCAGTGGCAGCCGGCATGTTGGAGATGGAATCATAGGGGATTTATATGCCTGAGTACCCCAGACTATGAACCTTTGGCTTGATAGAGGGTACGGACACAACATCAACCGAACTTGATGCCATGCCCATAAAGGGTTGTAACAATGATGCTCGCGTTTGTTCTGTCCATAGGACAATTGAATACCGACTGCTTCCGGGGAGCAATGCGAATAAGCTAGGCGCGATTGCTGGTGCTTGCAGGTTCGTGTGGAACGCCATACTGGCGCAGTGCATCCAGGAATACAAACAGGCAAAGGAGTCGGGCGAGTAGCCTCCATCCGTGAAGTACTTCTTCCCTCTTGGAAAACGGTTTAAAGAACTACGAGATCGCACCGAGTGGCTACAGAAGTACTCGTTCAGCGTGGTACGCACCACGCTGAAGTACCAAGCCGACGCATGGAAGGCTTGCTTCAATCAAGGTAGGGGTAAACCGAAGTTCAAAGCCAAATACCTCAGTATCCCATCTTTTACGATTCCTGAAGCGGTCAAGATCAAGGATGGACGGTTGTTCATCCCTAAGCTTGGATACCTGAAGATCCGACGTAAAGGAGGCAACCCGTATCCGGATGGGGTTCCTGTAAAAGCCGTGATTCTGCAACGGGTGGGCAAATGGTATGCCTGCATATGCTACAAGATTGAAGCACCTGAGATAGAAGGCAATGGCGTTGCCACAGGGAAAAACCGTACCTGCGGACAGGTTGCCGCCGTCTCCACCGATGGCAAGCGCGAGATCATACGGCAACCGGACGGTAAGCGTAAGACGGCAAGACTGCACCGGTATCAACGGAAATCAGCCCGACAGCAGAAAGGATCCAACCGCAGATATCGCACTAAGAAGCGACTCCAGAAAGCTCACCGAGCAATTGCGATGACCCTGAGGAATACTAATCACCAAGCAAGCCGCTTGATCGCGAACCGCTCTTCTACGGTTGTGCTGGAAGATCTTAATGTCGTGGCGATGACTTCATCCGCCAAAGGGGCTGTTGACAATCCAGGCAAGAATGTCGCCCGGAAGGCAGGGCTGAACCGTAGCATTAATGCCACCGGATGGGGGCAGTTAGACGGGATGCTGCAGTACAAATGCCGGGAAGTGCTCAAGATCCCAGCCCCTTACACGAGTCAGGACTGCAATAAGTGCGGTCGCCGGGACAAAGCGAATAGATTGACCCGAAGTACATTCAAGTGTGTCTCATGTGGACACACCGACAATGCGGACCTTAACGCTGCCGCCAACATATTGGCCTCCGGGATTGGGGCAACTGCACGGCGAGGGGTGTTCGGGTTACCGATCCCATTGACCTGTAAAATTGACACGCGAGGGTACTCACGTATATAATTCCCAATCATAGGCCACTGTATCCGTGTGTCAGTGATATCGGTTGGCACGAAACGAAGCCTGCCTGCATTTGAGAGAGTAAATGTCTGATGGACATTATCTTGCCGATGGTCAATACAGCGATCAGCCCCGGTGTCCGTTTCATTGTCGTCTCTTGGTGAATTTGGTCTGATTGAGCGCTTGGCTGATGTTCTGCCTGGTGCTGTGCCGGACGAAATGCGCATCGGGATTGGCGATGATGCAGCGGCATACCAGGCAGAAGGGGTCCATGTAATAAGCACGGATCTGCTGGCGGACGGGACGCATTTCTTGCGCGCAAAGACGCCGTCTGAGGCTGTGGGATACAAGAGTGTGGCGGTGAGTGTAAGTGATATCCTGGCGATGAATGCGTTGCCGTTTCTGGCCACCATCGCGATTGCCCTCCCTAACGATGCTTCGGTGGAAGAGATTGAGTCCATCTATCGGGGCGTGAGCCTGGCGGCGTCCGACTACGGTGTCTGGATTGCAGGCGGAGATACAACCGCGTCAAGAACGCTCACCATCTCCGTTACGATGGTGGGTCGAAAGCAGGCATCGGGGCTCGTCCAACGTTCTGGAGCGCGTCCGGAAGACTTGATCGTAGTGACATGTGCGTTGGGTACCGCCTATGCCGGGTTACAAGTACTGCTCCAGAACCTTGAGAACGAATTCCCGGCTGCCGTACAGCATCTCGCTTGGCCCAAGCCTCCCATCAGCCTCGTACGTGATTGGTCTCGTTGTCGGGTACACCCCTCGGCGATGATTGATATGTCCGACGGACCTCTGGCTGATCTTGCCCATCTTTGCAGGCAAAGTGATTGCGGGGCATGCATTGACATTGCGCGCGTCCCCATCTCTACTGTCACGCGAGAAGTGGCGGCCCGGCTTGGGGAAAAAGCAATCGACTATGCCTTGTACGGCGGGGATGAGTACGGGCTACTCTTTACCGTCAGTGAAAGCGAATTCCAAAGAATGGACCAGGATAGCCTGAACGTTATCGGCTGCATGAAGGAGCCAGGTAATGGCATCACCTTATCGGTAGAGGGGCAGCAGGTTCAGGCCGACATGGCGCGGTGCTTTGCGCATTTTGCACGGGTACCGAATCTGCCATCAGAGCAGGTTCGGAGACCATGACAAACGAAAGTACGGTGTCAAATAGCGCAGGGTCGGCGTCCTTGCCAGCTATCCTCAATTCGCTGCGCAAGCAGTTGCTGGATATTGGTAAACGCAACAAGTTGATACATATGCGGCTTGGGTCCTCGCAGCGTAATATGCTTGAAATCCGCGACGAGCGTAGCGATGAAGTATTCCGAATATTGTATGGCGAGAGAAAGACCATGTCGTTTGATCCCGCGGAGGATACCCAAGATTCAAGTCCTTCGACGTCAGACTCGTTATTCCTGAATGTGTACCAGTTGCCGGATGAGCACGCTGCACTCGAAGCGCACCATATGGACCGGAAATTGGCCACGCGTTTGGGGTCTGAGGCACTACATAAGCGCCTGCTATCCTTGTATCGGACCGGGAGGACACTCGAAGAGGAGCAGGGCGTCAGCGTGTTATTCCTTGCGCTCGGGTTCCTGCGTTGGTACGAGAGCGAGACTTCCGCAACCGAACGGTTTGCGCCGCTCGTGCTCCTGCCGGTTGAGTTGCAGCGGGCGCACGCCGGGAGTCGCTTTAAGCTTGCGGTAAGAGACGAAGATTTGGAGGCGAACCTTTCCCTTCGAAGTATGCTCCAAGAGGATTTTGACCTTAGCCTTCCTGACCTCCCGGATTCTGGGGACTGGCTGCCATCGGAGTATTTGGTGAGCGTCCGTCAGGCTGTCAGCCGATTGGAGCGGTGGGGCGTGGCCGACGATACGATGATGCTTGGCTTCTTTTCATTTGCTAAGTTCCTGATGTGGCGTGACCTCGCTCCGGGTGACGAGAGCGGCGAGGGTCTCCTGGAAAGGCTCCTTATAGGCGGAGGGGAGTCGGGAGGGAGTGTGATCTCCGAAGCACCAGACTTGGATAAGCGGTTTCCGGATCCCGGTGCATTGTGCCATGTGCTGGATGCCGATGCTGCACAGGCCCAGGTTATTGCAGCGGCACGGGAAGGCAGCAATCTGGTGATTCAAGGTCCGCCGGGGACGGGCAAGTCACAAACGATAACCAACATTATTGCCGGCTGCGTCCGAGACGGTAAGACGATATTATTTGTGGCCGAGAAGCGTGCTGCCCTTGATGTGGTCTTTGCCCGACTGAAGCATTGCGGATTGGGAGCGTTGTGCCTGGAATTGCATTCCAAGAAGGCTAGCAGGAAGGCAGTGTATGAAGAATTGAAGGAAACACTGGCGCTTGGACGGCCGGAAATGGTCGCGCAGCAAGAGTACCAGAACGTGCGCGCAGTTAGGGACCGGTTGAACCAGGTTTCCGATTTACTGCACACTGTGGATAAAGCCACAGGCGACACCCCGTTTACCATTATCGGCATGCTATGCCAGCTTGGGGCTAAGGAGTGGAGGATTCCGGCCTTTAACATTGAAGGAGCCGAGGAGTGGAGCAAGGCAGGCTATGAAGCACGGATCGAAGCGGTAGCGACGCTGTCCAAGCGTACGGAAGCCTTTGGAAGTGAGCTGTCGCATCCTTGGCGCGGTGCATCCCGGCGCCTTTCCCAGGCGGAGCGACGGAGGCTCCAAACATTAACACTAGAGGCCTTGGATGCCCTGCACATCTTCAATACCGAGTGGAGCGAGGCTGCTAAGGCAGTATGTTTGGAGACTACCTTCTCAGCCTCATTCCTGCCGCAATTCCTGAAAGTATTGGACATGTTAGCGCGCATGCCTGATGCTGCCCATCACCTGCTCGAAAGCCCGGAACTGCTAGAAGTACTGCCCGATGCTCGTGCACTCTGCGATGATATTCATGAGGTTCAGCGGCAACGCAATGAACTGAGCACACAGATAACAGAAACGGCTCTTGACCTCCAGTGGACAGAAACGCGCCAGGAAATTGCATTGGCTAAGGATTCTATCTTGCGCTGGTTGCGCGGGTCGTACCGGGCTGCGTGCAAGAAAATTGAATCCATCTACAGGGGGAAGCCCCCGGCGAATGCAGATGCTTACCTGGCGGTCTGCGACTGTTTGCTCATGTATCAGCGCATGTCTCGCGATATCGGGAGACGAGAAAACTTAGGTACTGCGTTGTTTGGCATGGCATGGCGAGGGGATCAGACGGTGGTAGACGGCACGCGTTTGGCATTGGAATGGCTGGTGGAGATCCAAGATGCGGTTGGCTCGCATTCGGCTGTAAATGCCATGATACAGAGCTTGGCCAAAGGTGTGGATGTGAATGGCATGGCTGCCGACATTGAGGAAGCCTTTGATCTGTGGTCAGAGGCATGGAGTACTCTGAACATGGAAGTGAAGCTTGACGCATCCGCTGCATTTGGTGCCGAGGGAATTGATTCCGTGCCGCTTGCGGACATCTGCAAAAGAATGCAACAGTGGGCCAGCTACCCTGACGGGATGGAAGAGTGGCACCGGTTGCAGTCCGCTGCCGTCCATGTTGCCGAATTGGGCTTGGAACCTATCCGACAGCGCTTGGCTGACGGCGCTGTTACCCCGGAGCTGGCAGTTAAAACCTTGAAGTACATACGGGCCATGGCCGTCTGGAAGCGTCTATGTAGCGAGGTGCCCGAGCTGGTGGAGATTGACGGTGAGGATCGGAGCCGGACAGTCCAGCAGTTTCAACAGCTGGACAAGAAACTGCAGAAGCTTGCCGCGCAGGAAATCATGCTGGATCATTATCAGCGCCTCCCCCAGGGGGCAGCGGGACAGATTGGAATTCTGCGCGGCGAGGTTAACAAGCGAAGCCGGCATATGAGGCTGCGCAGACTGCTCAAAGAAGCTGGCCAAGCGGTCCAGGAGATTAAGCCGGTATTCTTGATGAGCCCCATGTCTGTAGCCCAGTTCCTTGAGCCCGGGGTGCTCTCTTTCGACATGTTACTTATTGATGAAGCAAGCCAGGTGAAGCCAGCAGACGCGCTTGGAGCGGCGATGCGTTCCCGCCAGATCGTGGTCGTAGGTGACCAGAAACAGCTTCCTCCGACGACTTTCTTTGACCGTCAGGTTGAGAGTAGCGAAGAGGATGAGGAAAATATCCAGGCTTCGCAGATAAAGGATATGGAAAGTATCCTGTCACTCTGTGAGGCCCGCGCGTTGCCAAGTGGGATGCTGCGTTGGCACTATCGATCCCGCCATCCTTCCCTAATTACCGTGTCCGATCATGTCTTCTATAATAACAAGTTGATCTTCCCTCCGAGCCCTGGTATTTCTGGACCTCGGTTGGGCATGACCATGGAACGGATAGACGGCGTCTACCGGCGCGCGGGGAGGCGCGATAATCCTGTGGAGGCCAAAGCGGTGAGTGAGGCGGTTCTGAAGCATAGCCGCGAATACCCTAATGAAACGTTAGGGGTTGTTAGCCTGTCAGCAAGTCAGCAAGAAGCGATAGCGAACCAAATTGATGTCCTTCGCAATAAGCACTTGGAGCTGGAGAAGTTCTGCAACGAGAATCGTGAGGGAGCCTTCTTTGTGAAGAACCTGGAAAACGTTCAAGGAGACGAGCGCGATGTCATTTATGTATCCATCGGGTATGGCAAGGATGCCGGCGGTTATATGTCGCAGTCGTTTGGTCCAATTTCCAATGAGGGGGGTGAACGCCGCCTGAATGTGCTGTTCACGCGCAGTCGCAAGCACTGCCGCGTATTCAGTTCCATCGGTCATAATGATATCCGGATGGACTCCAAGCATGCTGGACCGAGAGTATTAAAGCGGTTTTTGAAGTACGCGGAAACGGGGGAATTGGATGTGCCGGAACTCACCGGGGCAGAGATGGACAGCCCTTTCGAAGAATCCGTGGCAAGTGCATTGATTGAGCATGGGTTCAGCGTAGCTGCTCAGGTGGGATCCGCAGGATTCAAGATTGACCTTGCTGTCTACGATCCGGAGGACGATAAGCGCTTCTTATTGGCCGTTGAGTGTGACGGAGCACGGTACCACTCGTCAAGCTGGGCGCGGGAACGTGACCGTCTGCGACAGATAGTTCTGGAAGGAAAGGGCTGGGTGTTTCATAGGATTTGGAGTACGGATTGGTTCTACAATCAGAAAGAGGAGGAAAAAAAGCTCTTGGAGGCCATAGATCGTGCCATGTCCTCACGCCAGACAGAGCAACCCTCTACCAGCGCACCCACGGTAATCGCAAGGCAAGACTTTGACGAAGGTAATACGTACGATACAATCAACTATGTGGAAGCGAAAATCCGGGTGGACAGCTCCAGAACGATGCTCGAAGCGGATCAAATGGTGCTTGCGTCTCTGGTCGTCGAAATAGTTAAGATTGAAGGGCCCGTCCACGCGGAAATCATAGTGCGGCGATTGGCGACTTCTTGGGATCATAAGCTCGGCTCACGGCTGCGCACAGTGGGCGAGGATGCTTTACGCGCGGCCGAACACTCTCGTAGGGTGGTCCGCAATCCGGCCGGTTCCGACTTTTTTGAGGTGCAGGATGATGATCGGCAACTGTCGGTACGGAATCGTCAGAATGTAGTAATGAAGGCAGCACGCGACAGTAACCGGGTGCCCCCGCAGGAAATTGACCTTGCTGTACTCCAAGTAGTGAACCAGAGCGCCGGCATTGAAGTGACCGATGCTACGAAGGAGGTGGCGCGCATGATGGGATATGGTCGCACGCCCAAAGCCTTGCGTGCACGCGTAGAGAAAGCGGCAGGCCGACTGCGCGATAAGGGTGCCATTGGCGGAAACGTGACCCAGCTCCGTCGGGTAGCTTCATGAGTGCGCTTGTACGTGTGGATAGCGGCTTCGCTTATACGGATATCTGCCACACGGGCAACCGGCAGCTGATCGCATGTGCAGTTATTGATACGAGCGTGGGGCCCGTCCTGGTAGATCCCGGGCCAACCTCCTGCATGGCAACGCTGGAGGGAAACCTGGCCGGGCAACTTGCGGATGTGCACGGCATTTTGCTGACACATATTCATTTGGATCATGCCGGAGCTACAGGCGCTTTGGTACAGCGTTTTCCGCACTTGAAGGTGTATGTCCACGAGCGTGGTGCACGGCACCTGATACGGCCGGAGCGCCTTACCGCGAGTGCCATGCGTATCTACGGTGATCGAATGGGCCCGCTGTGGGGCGCTGTGGTGCCTGTGCCTGAAAATGCTGTTCGTTCGTTGCAGGGAGGGGAAGAACTGTGCATAGGAAGGCGCCGCTTGGAGGTGGCCTATACGCCTGGCCATGCCAGCCATCATGTCTGTTTTCGGGATCATGCTACAGGGACAGTATTGGCGGGTGATATAGCGGGGCTGCGTGTTCCGGGAGCAGACCTGATTATTCCTGTTGCTCCGCCGCCCGATATCAACCTCGCGCAGTGGAGGGAGAGCCTGTCACTGGTGCGCGGATGGAAGCCGGATCGCCTATTCCTTACCCATTTTGGTCCGGTACAGGATGTAGGGTGGCACCTGGACGAAGTGGAGCGAAGGCTGGAGGATTGGGCAATGCAGGTACGCTGCTCGCTTGCGTCGGATGATGCGCAGGCGGAACAGGCCTTTCACGAACGCAATATGGCGGATATGCGGCGCAGGGTGGACGGTCCTGCCCGCACCCCGTATGAAATCATGGGACAGCCGCGCGAAAGCTGGAAGGGGTTGGCTCGCTACTGGAGGAAATGTGAGAAAGATGGATAGCAACGAAAGTATCTGGAGAGGTGGCACTACCGTGACGGAGTTGAACATCCGCGCAGAGGAAACCATCATTGAGCGGCTCGGAATCCGCATCACCCAAGTAGGCCCTGATTTCTTGCGAGGTACGATGCCTGTGGATCACAGAACGGTACAGCCGCGCGGTATTCTGCATGGAGGTGCTAGTGTGGTCCTGGCCGAAACGCTGGGGAGCATAGCGTCAACGCTCTGCATAGATAACCGGAAGAGTGTTTGTGTGGGCTTGGAGGTAAACGCCAACCACCTGCGTACCGTAGGGCGGGGTATTGTGACAGGCACTGCCCGCCCTGTGCATATCGGAAGTAGGACCCATGTGTGGACGATTGAGGTTCGTGACGACGAGGATCGCCTCAGTGCCATCTGCCGACTCACTGTCGTTGTACTTAAGCGGTCCTGAAATAGTGTGTCGTACGCCGTAAACGAGATTTACTATACACTGCAGGGAGAAGGGGCACAGACCGGCAGGCCTGCTGTGTTCTTGCGCTTTGCCGGATGTAACCTGTGGACAGGACGAGAACAGGATCGGCATACAGCGGTGTGTCAGTTCTGTGACACAGACTTTGTGGGGCTGGATGGCCCGGGTGGCGGGCGCTATTTTTCGGCTGCTGACCTTGCCGTGTCCGTTGATTCAAGATGGCCTCGCGGGGGCGCGGGGCGATATGTGGTGTGCACGGGGGGAGAGCCGTTGCTGCAGCTTGATGGTGCGCTGCTGTCGGCCCTGCACGAGGCTGGATTTACGGTTGGGGTGGAGACGAACGGTACAATAGCGGTACCCAAGGGTGTGGATTGGCTATGTGTAAGTCCCAAGGCTGGTGCTCCGCTAGTCCTGAATGCCGGTAATGAACTCAAATTGGTGTATCCACAGCGGGCACTGCACCCTGAGGAGCTGGTGAGCCTGTCATTCGACTATTATTTTCTTCAGCCCATGGATGGTCCTGACGTGAAATCGCATACACGCGCCGCCATGGAGTACTGCCTCGCTAATCCACCGTGGCGTCTTAGCTTGCAGACGCACAAGGTCTTGGGCATACCGTAGGCCGCCTAAAACGGAAGAGGCTCACCGTCGGTGCGTGTCAGCTGCCAATAGTTTTCGCGAAGCTGTGTTGTAACCGGTCCTACACTGCCGTCGCCAATTTCGCGCCCGTCTACTTGTAGGACCGGTGTCAGCTCGCCCATCGTGCCTGTAGTGAAGACTTCATCGGCAGTATGGATTTCCGTGATGGACACGTTACGTTCCACAGCCCGGATACCGCTGCTGCGTGCAAGCTCCAAGACAGTCGCTCTGGTGATGCCCGGAAGGCAGCTGTCTGCGTGAGGGGTTACCAGTGCGCCCCGTTTGACACCAAAAATATTGGTGGCATTTGTTTCAGAAACGAAGCCGTGGATGTCTAACATGATTGCATCGTCGACTCCTGCCAGGTTTGCCTGAATCTTAGCCAGAATATTGTTGATCAGGTTATTGTGGTGGATCTTTGAGTCGATACACTGCGGGGTATTCCTTCGCACCGAAGAGGTGATGAGGCGGATGCCTGTAGCGGCATAGATCGGCTTCTTCCATTCGGCAAGAATGATGAGTGTCGCCCCAAATATATTGAGGCGAGGGTCCATCCCGGATGTTATTTTGCGCCCTCGCGTTAGTGTTAGCCGTACATGGGTTTGGTCGCGCATCCCGTTCGCCTCTAGTGTTCGAAACAGCGCGGTCTTGATTTCAGCGCTCTTGGGCACATCCGTAAAGGCCATCGCCTTTGCGGAGTCTTGGAGGCGCTGTAGATGGGCATACAAGGATAAGACTCGTCCGTTGTATACTCGTAGGCCTTCCCAAACGGCGTCGCCACCTTGCACGACGCTGTCAAAGACGGAGACTTTGGCATCCTTTCGTGGAAGCAAGGAACCATCAACATAGATTAGTAGGGTGTTGTTGCGCGGATCAGGCAGGCTTGCATGCATCTTGATATTGGTGCTTAGGCCTTGGTAGCATGCGCCAGGAGATATTGATAGTAGGGCTCACACTGCGCAAGCAGCGGGCGTAGTGAACGCGGGAGGGGTTCGGACTTCGGACGGTAGGGCAAAAACCCGGTTGAGCGATGGACATTTTGGTACCAATGGGGTGCCCAGATGCCATCTTCAGGAGTAGGTCCCGCGGGCCAGGACAACATGGAATCATCAGGCTCTATCGCCAACTTCCTGCACAGCTGATTAATTACATACGCAGGATTCAGAAGCAATTCGCGTGCATCCAATACCGGTGGCTGCAGTCCCTGGTCCGTCAAATATCTGAAGACGCTGTGTTGGTCGGCCAGTGCGGTGTCAGCTAACGTTGGTACGGGCACCTGGTGGGATAGCGATAGGATTAGCTCCTTCGGAGCCCGAATGAGGAAAACCGATTTCACTTTGAGCAGAAGGCTTCGATCCAAATCGCGTAGATGATGCGCCATATTCTTGACGAACAGCACAGGCCGGTTACACGGACCGTGCGCAATACGTTGCATCACCCGCACTCCGTCCGAATCCATTGCATCTAGAATAGCCTGGCGCCCCGGGTGTTGTGCTCCCGAGGAGCGCAGGTAGTACCCGTACAAGGGCTCATCCAAGACTTGCGTGTCGTAGCGTTGGTTGAAGGCGTACATCAGCGCCGTTGAGATACTGCGTGGACCTGACCAAAGTACTATGCGGGTGCTACCCATGGATGAGACAGGGGAATTCTGCACACAAACCGTTTTTTCTTGTGGAATAGCTCAGTCGCCGCGGTGCTACGGTAGATGAGGCTTCATACAGAAAACTGTGGTGGAGGTTGGCGGGATGGATTAGGAACTGTTTCCGACTGTTGAAGCCGGAGCAAAGGAAAACCAAACCTACGTTACGAAAGTTGCTTTGGCCTTGTAAGAGCCGCTTGTTGCCGGGCTTGACAGAGGTTCGCACTGGACGATGGTATTGTTGCCGAGGTTATGAGCTCCAGAAACGGTCATCAAGTTGGCAAAGGATGTAGGCCATCCTTCCTATGGATCTGCTTTATTCATAAGGGTGTACAGCGGTGAGAATTTGTCGCTGGACGTTATGGTGTAAGTAATGGAGTATATGAGCGTTGTAAGCGTTCATGATTGGCCTTTGAGCGTTAACCCCGGCTTACACCTGCTTACGCAAGGGCGCGTTTGCTGTAGCTTAGCTGTTCCAGACGCATCAGCACCGCCTGTTTGAACAGGCGCCGCGTCATGAATTGCTTCTTTGTAAACGCTTCCGCAAAGCTAGTGCCGTCATAGAGTGCTCTCATGATCTCCTGAAAGCCAAGGCATACCCGCTTTTTTCTTTCAGAACGCGGGCATCCGCAATCGGCAGCGGTTGGGTGCCTTGTTTCTTCCGTCGTGCTTTGAGGATCTATTCCGCAATTTCGGACGTCAGGAACAGGGAGGGTCGTGTTTCCTCCTGTATGCGGTGGATTGCGAGGATGGCATAGTTGAGGAGGGTTTGAGGGGGGGCTTCGGGAGCGGACGGACATGTTTGGCGATATTCTGTCGTGGTTTGCCGTCTTTGTTGCGATAGCCGCGGATGATTTGGACGGCGATGTTGATCGTAGTTGTTCTTTTGATAAGTCGGAGGGACTTGGGGTACGAGATTGGGAATGGTTCTGTGAAATACCTGTGCCAACCATACCTGAGCACTACATTTACAACGAAGGTTACAGTCGCACTGTTGGGGCCAAAACTGCCCGAATCGGGTCTAAGAACGGCGTTAAACGGCCATTATCGGCGGGCTGTTAATATTATTGCACAAAATCAAATAGCCAAATCAGGATTAAGGCAGCGGACTGAATACATTGTATGAGCTGAAGGCTTTACAGGTATCTGACTCGTCTTCTGAAGAGTTGTGCGATTGGGACAACCTAACTTCGCCATCCGGTCAGGGGAAAACGCTGAGTTCCGTCTCCAATTCTCTCGTTTTTACCTCCTAATAGGGCTGGCTCGGCTAAATTCGGCGTTTTTCGACCTTTTTTAGCCGACTTTTTCGGAAAAGGCAATGTAGTGCTATAGGGGTGTGGACGGGATCTCCCCCCAACCACCCCGGTACCTTACCCCGTACCAATTCCACTCTCCGATCATGTTTATCCGAAACCGACCCTACAAACGTAAAGACGGTAAAAAATGCAACAGCTTTGCCCTCATCGAATCCTATCGCAAAGACGGTACCTCCAAACACCGTACCCTCCTTAATCTCGGCCCGAACTTCAACATCCCCCGCAGTCTGTGGGGGGAGCTGACCCATTGCGTTACTGCCCGACTCAAAGGGAAAGCTATCCTCCCTTTCCAGAATGATGAAGCCTTTCTCAAAGCGGTCGACGACATCGTTGCACATCTCGAAAGCAAGGGCTACGACATCCATCGCACATCCCATCAGCAACACCTCATTGATCCAGAGAAAACAACCCATCCCGATTCCCGGACCGTCGGCGGAGAACGACTGATCCTTCAGACATTGGAACAGCTCGGACTGGCTGCACTGCTACGTTCGCTCAACTTCTGCGAGAAACACGTCAAGCTCTGCTGTGCGCTGATCGTCGGACGTATGCTCCACCCGGGCAGTGAACGAGAAACGCATAAATGGCTGTGTAAAACCTCCAGTGTTCTGCAGCTTCTGGATTTGGAACCCCCGAGTCTCAACACCCTCTATCGTTGCACGGATCTGATCCATAAGCATATGGATGAGATCCTGGAGAAACTCTTTGGCATTACCAAAGCGGTATTGTAGTTTGAAGAAACGATCGTCTTTTATGATTTAACCAATACCTATTACCACGGCAAGAAGAAAGGGAAGTTGTTGTCGCATGGGCGCAGCAAGCAGAAGCGCAGTGATTGTCCGTTGGTTACGCTGGCACTCACCCTGGATGGTTCGGGGTTCCCCCGCAATGTGCAGATCCTGCCGAGCAATGCAGGGGAACCGGCAACGCTCAAAGAGGCGATTGAGAAACTAAACGGCGCTACGCCCACAGTGATTATGGACTCCGGCATTGCGACGGAGCAGAATCTGCAGTACCTGAAAGGACAGGGACTGGACTGGATCACCGTGGAGCGTTCCAAAGCCCCTCCAGTCCCCGAAAACAAGCCGGATCAACAGTTTACGACCGCCGGGGGAGTCAAGATCAAAGCCTGGAAGGTCACCAAAGAGGAAAAAGACGTTGAAGACGAAAAAGACGTTGAAGATAATGCGGAACTGCGCGTGTTTGTGCACAGTGAGGCTAAGCAGGCGAAGGAGGATCAGATCCTTGAAACCCAATGCAAGAAGTTTGTGAAGGCGCTCACTACACTACATGAGGGACTCTCGAAACCCGGGTACTTGAAGAACTATGAAAAGGTCACGATAAAGGTTGGTCGTCTGAAGGAAAAGTACAAGAAGGTCTCACACCTGTATGAGGTAGAGGTCAGTAAAAAGGAGGGCACCAAGCATGCAGAATCCGTTACGGTGACCCGGCGTGCTTCGCATGCGCGTCGCACCCAGGCCAGCGGAGGGTATGTGCTTCGGACCAGTCATACCGGATGGTCGGTGGAAACGGTTGCACGAACCTACTGGCGACTTACAGAGATTGAACGCACATTCAGAGTCATGAAATCGGACCTCGGTCTACGGCCCATCTACCACAGTAGAGATGACCGCATTGAAGGGCATCTGTTCATTACGGTACTGGCTTATCATGCTGCCCATCTGGTTCGCACCAAACTCAAGGAACACGGGATTCATGATAGTTGGGCGACGATCCGAGACAGGTTGAACAGGATTCGTCGGATTACGACCAAGATGGTTAAGAACCAATATCGGTACCTGATCACGGAGGTGGATCAGGATCTGCCTCCGAGTATGGTACAGTTCTTTGCGGTACTGGGATACGTGTATGATCCCGATGCGACCCGCACCGTGACCGAGCATGTGGAGGAAGCGAGTGCACCGGTGAGCCAGAAGCCTCCAGACTCATGACGTATGGTCCCTTCACAACGGTTGAGATAGCGTACTCCAGATGGAGCCACCAGAGCTACGTCCGATGGAAACGATCCGAGATAGATCGCAGCGAAACAGGCGGCAAAACACCAGGTAATCAGGGATTCAGACCACCCTAAACCAACTTCAACCGATCCGGTAAATCTCACCATCCATTGCTCCTGAAAAAAACGGTCCAAATATGGCCACGGGAGAATTCCGTAGGTTAGTAGCACTACGAAATGGCGAAGTTAGGTGAAGGTTATTGAGTATGTGCGTCCGAAGTATGTGGACCCTGGGGATGAGGATAAGGGGGTGATCATAGGTGAGTTGCCACCACGGATGGTGAAAAAGGGCATGGCGGGTCCGGGGTTGTTGGCAGATGTGGTGGTGGGCAAATATGCGGACCACCTGCCTTTGTACCGTCAGCAGCAGCGGTTTCGTCGGGAAGGCGTGGAGATTGCGAAGTCCACGCTGGGAGGCTGGATATCGCAGTCTGCGTGGCACCTGACCCCGTTGTATGATGCTCTGAAGCAGGAGTTGCTATCCACCGGGTATCTGCAGGCGGATGAGACGAGGATTGAGGTGCAGGATGGAGATAAGAAGGGATCGCTGCATAAAGGCTTTTATTGGGTGTACCATAGTCCAGAGCAGAGGCTGTTGGTGATGGAATACCGGAAGACCCGTGCTCGGGCGGGTCCGGTGGAGTTTTTGCACGGGTATGAGGGATTGCTACAGACAGACGGGTATGTAGCTTACGACATCTTTGATGCGGACCCATCCGTAACGCTCTACGCATGCATGGCGCATGCCCGGCGCAAGTTCTTCGACTGCAAGACGTACGAGCCGGATAAGGCCGCGCATGTGTTGAAGGAGATACGCAAGCTCTACCTCATAGAGCGTTGGCTACGCAAAACGGGTGCGAGTGCGGATGTTCGTCAGCAACTGCGACAGGAACGGGCCGGACCTGTACTGGAGGAGCTGAAACCGTGGCTGGAGGTGAATAATGGTTTACCCAAGAGCCCGTGGGCCAAGGCGACCCAGTACATGCTTGGCTGTTGGCAAAGGCTGACCCGATATCTGGATGAGGGCCGTGTGGAGTTGGACAATAATCTGGTTGAGAATGCGATACGGCCACTGGCTATTGGTAGGAAGAACTACATGTTCGCAGGATCCCATGATGCATCCCAGCGGGGTGCTGTGGTCTATTCGCTCCTTGGAACTTGCAAATTCCACGACGTTAACCCAATGGAGCCTTTTGCAAAACCCAGGTGTATTCGGCGATGGTGGCGACTAAAATGCCCAAATTTTCGGGTTTTTCGACATAACGCCGGGAGCGTTGGTATGTGTTGCCTTTGGATCCAGATGTATAGGCGGTCTATAGGCGATGAAGGCTTCCCGAGGGGTGAATTCGGGGCAGAATCCGTGCTTTGTGGGCACACCTACGCTTGGCTCCTGCTTCGCACAAAACCCGATTAGCGCAATTTACGTATCCGTACGGTAAAGTACATGGTAAAGCGGGCTTAGCATTGGTCTGCGTAGTCCGCTTGTAGAGCTTAGTGCAAGGTGATTATACGCCGGGTTTGGTGTGCCGATATGGGAATTTCGGAGTGGTGTGCAGCTTATCGTCCAGGCGCCTGAATGCAGGCAGCAATCAGCGTCTTTTGGGACAAAAAACATGGGTTTTGGGGAGAAGAACCGGAACATTGTGGAGGAAGCACATGCACATGAACTATGCGGTCCAAGGCATCTTTCTCCCCCTCTTCTCCTGCCGGTGAAGTCCTTTTTCAGAGGCTAAGAAACCAAGAGGCTGAGAACAAGGATCTGCGAAAACAGGTCCGTCGCTTGGAGAAAAAAGCCGATCGTCTATCCAAGAACAACGCGGATCTGGCTGCGAAGATTAGCCATCTGGAAGACAGGTTGGAACAAGCGCATCGCCTACTCTCTGGCAAAAAGAGTGAGCGTTACACGCCGGCGGACAATGCGCAGCAAGGCCGGTTGTTTGGAGAGGAACCAGTAGCTGTTGAGCCCGAGGAGGAAGAGGAGTACGACTTGGTAAAGCGCAAGCGGCGTGGGAAGAACAAGCCGGTGCGCGGGCCGATTCCGGACCATCTGCCCAGAGAGGTGATCCGCCTTGAGCCGGAGGGCAGCACCGCGGGCATGAAGTACATCGGCGAGGAAGTAACGGAGTACCTGGAATATGTGCCGGGCTTCACGAGGGTAGTACGGATTGTGCGGCCGAAGTACGTTGTCTGCAAGGAGCCTCGCAAGGGGGTGGTCATAGCACCGTTGCCGAAGCGTGTTATACCGAAGGGGAAGGCGGGTCCGGGGTTGTTGGCGTATTTGGCGGTAGCCAAATACGTGGATCATATGCCGCTATACCGGCTGCGGAAGAAGTTTCAGCGCCATGGCGTGAAGCTATCGGCTGCTACAATGGGGGATTGGATTGCGAAGGTAGCGACGTATCTGGGTCCGTTAGGAGATGCGTTGCGTAAGGAGGTGCTTCGTAGCGGGTATCTGCAGGTAGATGAGACAACGTTCCCGGTGCAAAAGCCGAAGAAGGAAGGGAAGGAGAAGAAAGGGAAGAAAAACGAAGGAAAGACGCATCGCGGCTATCTTTGGGTATACCTGGCACCGCGGGCGAAGGTGGTGATGATGGATTACAGCCCGAGCCGTGCGCGCGCTGTACCGTGGGAATTCTTGCGCGGATATAGAGGGGCGATGCAAACCGACGGGTATGTGGTGTACGATGCGTTTGGTACACGGGGCGGGATAACGCTGTTTGGATGTATGGCGCATGCGCGTCGCAAGTTTTATGACTGCAGGAAAAAGGAGCCCAAGAAGGTGCGCCATGTAATGGAGGAAATCCGGCAGTTGTATGCGATAGAGCGTGGGTTGCGTAAGGGGGGAGCTGGTCCGGCTCGGCGTGTAGAGGTACGACAGGAGGAGGCACGGCCGGTACTGGAGAAGTTGAAGCCATGGCTTGAGGAGAGTAGTGAGCACCGGCCGAGTGCGGGATGGGATGAAGCCGTGGGGTACATGCTCAACAGGTGGGAGAAGCTGGCTTGTTACTTGGAAGACGGTAAGGTTGAGATTGATAACAATCTGGTCGAGAACCAGATGCGAGCGATTGCGCTTGGTCGAAAAAACCATCTGTTTGCGGGATCGCATGCGGCAGCGCAGCGGTCCGCAGTACTGTACGCTCTTTTTGCCACATGCAAGTTGCAATCGACAAACCCGATTGAATGGCTTACCGACGTACTACGCCGTCTTCCGACACATCCTGCCGACCGCATGGCTGAACTCTTGCCCCATCATTGGAAAGCTAGTCGGGACTTGCAGCAAGCTACCGTCAAGAAAGCGGCATAGGAGCCCCTAAACAGGCGCGCCCGGGTCATCCGATAGATCCGTGTACGGGTCTGCGAATACGCTGTCAGGTACTTGACTCCTGCACACCCAACCGACGCTAGCCTATAAACCTTCGAACCGCGCTCTAACTTACTCTAATTGAGAGAGTAAATACCCACGGTTATAATGTACTTCACCGGACGGATACCAATTTACGTCTGGATTCCTGTCTCTATTGCACCATACGCAACAGCTGATCTACCGTCAGTACCAGCACGCCGAACATCAAGTGGCATGTCACCTTCTTGTGCCCACACACGCGGACATTACGACCACCAAACTCATCCTTGAGCCGCCCGAAGGCTCGCTCAACCGTTGAGCGAGCCCTGTAACGAACATCCTCAGGCAGCACCAATCCGGCTGCTCGCTGGGCCGTTTTCTCGCGGATAAGCGCCGCCTTACCATCGCGTCGCGGATTATGGTCGATAATCGGCACGTGCCCCAAGCCTTTACTGTGCTCGTGAATCTGCTTCGCGTCGTATGCACTGTCCATCAGATCATACAAATTGCGTACCCGCAGTTGAGATATCGTAGCCAACGGAATCGCCGCCTAGCTATCATGCAAAGATGCAGAGGAAACAAAACCGCTGATCGGTACACCTCCGTCGGCCACATCCATGTGCAACTTGTACCCCGTCCATTTCTGCGTATGTCCCTTCGCATTGCGCTTAACGCCTACCGTACATCGCTTCGGTAATTCCTCCAACATCTCCTCTATCCCCATGGTACGCTGGCGCACCAGCCGCGGCAACTCCTTCGGAGGCTTTTCATCCTTGGTAGGATGCGATGATTTGCACTCTTCTGGACGCTCCGACTCCTTTTTCAGTACCGGGTCCTTTTGAGCCACTATCGCGGTCGAATCCTGCGATGGATGGCTCACCTCCGGTAATTCCTCCTCCATCTCTATTGCCAGCTGGCCCACGAGCCGCTTCGGCTTCTTTGGACGCTCTTCATCCTTGGAAGGACTCGCTGGTTTGCACTTTGGACGCTCCGACTCCTTTCTCAGTACCGGCTTCTCTCGCGCTGCTATTGCGGTCGAATCACGCGATAGGTGCCCCACCAACTGCTCCGAATATCCCTCCTTTATCAGGGCCTCATGTACACGCGTCGGCAATTCCGCCTCTGAAAATTCCCTGAACGCACGTGAAAAGGTCGCCTCACTCGGCACATCCTCTAACCGATGCCAACCACACAAACGCCGCAGCGTCGGATCCGAACGCAACCGCTCCACCAACGCTCTGGTCGTATCCATATTGAACACCATCTTCGCCAGGAACGCCCGCGCAAGGGCAGCACGGCTCTTCAACGGACGCCCTGGTATACCGTCCTGAGCACTGGGCAGAAAGTGCTCAACTCGCACCATCTCCAGTACCGAGAGCAGCTTCTTATGGCGCCCCTCCAAGGGGCCAATCGTTTCCTCCACCCAGGGAAAAAGCTCCCGTTGGCAGTTGATCCAGAATCCGCTTAACTTAGAATTGAGAGACATGAGAACCTTCGTTTTTTGCGAGTTTAGTTTCTTCTCCAAAGATACCTGACACGGAGGTTCCAGTCCCTCAAGTGTGCTTGCTAGCACACATTTTCATGGCCTGTAGAATCCTCCATCTGCACCCGCCGAGCAGTCAAATCTACCTGACCAGCCCCCTATCTTAGGAAATCGCATCTTCAGACAAAAACACCCCGATTCAAGGGTTTTGCAAAAGGCTCATTGGAATGGCTCATGGAAGTATTCCAGCGCATCCCGACACATCCTGCCGAGGACATAGCAGCGCTATTGCCCCATCATTGGAAACAGGCACGGCAAGCCCACTGGGGTAAGGCCGCCTAGCTGCCGGACGCCGAATCGTCCAGATCGGGCAAGCCCACATTCTCTCCTCCTTCCAACCACACTGTACCCGCCAAAACCGCCAAAAAGCCCGCTACCCTGTACTTCACCGCACGCTTACCATTCTAGCAGGAATAGACAGGTATTGCCCAACTATTGTTATTATTTTATACTTTGGGCCGGCTCGCGGTTCAAAGTGGATCAGTTTCTCAACCAGAGAACAGCATAGGTTGTACGTTAAACTCTTGAACAGAATGTCCGACTCTACGCATATTGCTGGCGCACCGAAGGATTCTCCAGCTACGTTACCCCTCCCCCCCCCCAGTGATTTAGAAGACGCGAGCGGGGGTAATGCCACGTGGCTTGAGGATCTTTCTACAAGTCCCACGTGGCCTGCAGAGCTTGCGAAACGGGTAAGTGGGCACTGGTCGGTCGCGCACCGAAATCTGCTCACCCATTGCTGTAGCCGCTACCAACCGGAGCGACAGTTGTTGGACGGGATTCGCACCGGCCACAGGAAAGCGCCTTTCCACGGCGCACGGCGAAGTTAGGTTAGGTTGAGGATGTTTTGCTTCTGGATAGCATTTGATCCAAATATTCGGTTTTGAATCTACGGTTAGTTGTGCCGTGTGCACTCTGGATTGGACGAGCGAATGTAGCTCTAAGCGCAGGCATCATAATATTGCTGGCAGTACCAACTCGGACCAATGCTCAGGTTCCTGTGTTAACAAATTGCGAGGTTAAAGTAGAAGGAGGTTTTCTAAATGATGACTTGGGACTACATCCTGACCCATTCTTCGCGACTTCCCAAAGCCCGATAACTGTTACCCTTCCGAATATGGATTATACGGTCAGTTATGACTTCCCGGACGGTTATCAGAATGCTGGATCAGCCTCAACTCCAGGCGTAGAGATAGCAGGGGCGAGTGGTAGGGTCCTAGTGAATTGGATACTTAGCAGTATTACTACAAGTACGAGTGTGGTTACGCCCACCTCTCCATATGATCACGCTATCCGCACGGATATCAGTGGACTATCTGCCGAATGGAGTCGTCCTGCCACGGCATCTTGGAGCGCCGACTCGCCCGCCACCGTTGTACTTGGAGCGTTGGGGTTTTGTGTTGCCCTTGACCCGACAGGAACTGGACCTCCGTTATTTGAAGGATGGGACTTAGGTGGCCAGGGGGATAAAATTGATGTCACCGCGGCAAACCTTGAGGCCTCGATAGCATTTTATGGCCCGGCTCCGTACTGCGGTATAACAACGGCTGACGATGAGCTGGATCTGGGAGAACATGCTATTGGTTCAGGCATGCAAGGGGTTGCCGCAACCATGGCCAATGCCCCGCAGACGGCCACTGCACACGTCACGGCGAACCTTGGACAAACGCATACTTTAAACGTTATGCTGGTTCCGCCGTCCAGATTAGATGGCCCAAACTCACAGACGATTTCTTTCACGCATGAGTGGGCGGCTTCCACGGACCGTACCGGACCGTATTCGACGATTCCAGCACTTTCGGACCAGCACTCTGGCACTCAAGCTGCACAACACCAGGTCTACTATATCTTTGGCGGTATGGCCGATACTGGGGTACAAGGCGCGCACATGCCAGGTATGTACTCTAACACGATGATGGTTTCGGTGACGTGCATGTGATGACATCTCCTCGAACCCCCTTGCAACCTGTTGCGCATCTGCATTCCATTGATTCATTGTTTAGCCTTTGTTGAGCGTGGGCCAAGTGTGTGCTAAGAAGACAAATGGAGTGCGCCAGGCTAACTGGCAAGGTATAGCGGGTGAAAGTCCCGTGATATGAAGCTACAACCAAGTACATATTTCCGCGAGCCGTGCGTGGCTACTCGTGAGGGTAGACGCGAAGTGTCGGTAGCGGTGCGTGTGGCCAGGGACATGGAGCATCGGTGCGCCAGGCTAACTGGCAAGGTATAGCGGGTGAAAGTCCCGTAATATGAAGCTACAACCAAGTACATATTTCCGCGAGCCGTGCGTGGCTACTCGTGAGGGTAGACGCGAAGCGTCGGTAGCGGTGCGTGTGGCCAGGGACATGGAGCATCGGTACGCCAGGCTAACTGGCAAGGATATAGCGGGTGAAAGTCCCGTAATATGAAGCAAGAACCAAGTACATATTTCCGCGAGCCGTGCGCGGTCACTCGTGAGGGTCGACGTGAAGTGTCGGTAGCGGCGCATATGGCCAGGGATATTGAGCAACGAAAGATGTGTCGTTCGGGTCGCCGAGATTATCGGTGCGGTCGAAGGCAATATGTTCGTCATCGTTATGGTGAGAGGGCGGACAGGCCCGCGGTGTCTAAGACCCCATGGACGTATGTACATATCCTGCCGGGACCTGGGAGATCTTTTCAACGCCCAGCGCCAAGGGCGGGGCCGCCGAAGCGTAGGCGAAATGCTGATCGGAGGATGTACGTTGAAGAGAAGTCCGATGCGATGATAGTAGCGATGAAGCTGGCGAACAAAGCATGGAAGACCATGTGGCGGAGTTGGTGGAGCGAAGCGTCGCACCCGAGGGGAAACCGTAGTTCCCGGCATGCACTGGACGCAGAACCAGGATCGTATGCAACATGGCACGCACTGGACACAGAGCCAGGTTCGTGCGCCAAGGGAAGGTGCGGTTACGGCAACGGACCGGTTTGCTGGTCTGTTAACGTCATGCGCGGTGGCGTGACCCAAGGGAAGATCCGGATGCGTTAGCGCGCACGTCCGGATCTGTGCGGGGCCTCCGGGGAAACCCGGGGGCTACCGCGAGAAAGACTTCTTGTTCGGGTTGCCGAGGCTCTTCCTTTGGTCGAAGGCAACATGTCCGTCATCGTTATGGTAAGACGGCGGACAGGCCCGCGGTGTCCGAGACCCCATGGACGCACGTACATACCTTGTCGGGACCTGGGAGGTCTTCATACTGTCCTGCAGTCGTGCGGGACCGCGAAGGAAAGGTGGAGACACCGTAACCGGAGATGCACGGTATGAAGAAGTCAGACGACAGCATAGTAGCGATGAATGCTGCGAACAAAGGGGACGATACCCTGGCGGAGCAGCGGGAGCGAAGGCTGTCGCCCGAGGGGAAATCGCGAGATCCTACCACGCACCAGGCGCAGAAATGGGCTCGCGTGTCACAGGGGAAGGAGCGGTTACGGGAGTTCGTGAAGCGAAACCCAGAGGAGTGTCTCACGACGTTACTGCACCATGTCAGCATGGAAGCGCTTAGGACCGCCTTCCACGCGCAGAAGTGTGAAGCGGCACCGGGAGTGGATGGTATGACATGGGAGAGGTACGCGGAGGATTTGGAGGACCGTATGACGGACCTTCACCGACGTGTACATACAGGAGCGTACCGGGCGACCCCGTCCAAGCGGGTAGAGATACCCAAGCCGGACGGAGGTACACGACCGCTTGGCATGGCTGCACTGGAGGACAAGATCGTCCAGAGGGCTGTGGTGGAACGTATACTGACTCCGATTTTCGAGGAGGAGTTTGTGGGTTTCAGCTATGGGTTCCGGCCGAAGCGCAGCGCGCACGACGCGTTGGATGCTTTGGCATATGTGATAGAGCGCCGCAAGGTCAACTACATTGTGGACGCCGACATTCGTAAGTTCTTTGACACGGTAAACCAGGAGTGGCTTATCCGCTTCTTGGAGCATCGTATTGCGGATAAGCGGGTGATTCGGTTGATCATCGAGTGGTTGAAGGCGGGCGTGATGGTAGATGGGATGTGGCGGGATAGTGAGGAGGGTACACCGCAGGGTGCGGTGATTTCCCCTATACTGGCCAACATTTATCTTCATTACGTGTTGGACCTTTGGACCGATGCATGGCGCAAGTCACAGCGGAGTGCGGGGGAGGCCTACATCATTCGTTATGCGGATGATTTCGTGGTGTGTTTCCAGAACGAGGGGACAGCGCAACGTTATCTGCGTGCACTGCGGGATCGGCTTGATACGTTCGGGTTGAGACTGCATCCGAGGAAGACTCGTCTGATTGAATTTGGGCGGTTTGCCGAGGAAGATCGCAGGAAGCGTGGTGAGGGACGACCGGAGACATTCGACTTTCTGGGATTTACGCATTACTGTCGTAGAGATCGGAGGGGGCGATTTAGTCTTGGTCGTAAGCCGATAGCCAAGCGTATGGCTCGTTTTCTGAAGCGCGTGAAGGGGCAGTTGATTCGTCTCATGCACCGTCCGGTGCATGAGACGGGGAAATGGTTGGGGCGGGTGCTCAACGGATGGTTGAATTACTATGCCGTACCGACGAGTTACCGGTACCTTGCGAGCTGCTACATCCGGCTGTACTGGATATGGATGCGTGTGCTACGACGACGTTCCCAGCGGGATCGTACGACGTGGGACACGATGGACAAGCTCACTGCGATACACTGGCCGAAGTTGGAGATCCGGCACCCATGGCCTTCCACACGATTCACCGTTAAGCGCGCTGGCGCGACCCAAGGGAGGAGCCGGATGCGTTAACGCGCACGTCCGGATCTGTCCGGGGGCCCGGGCGACTCGGGTCCCTACCGGCATAAAACGTGTAGTTTGCTGATTGCCCGTGCGGAGAGCAGTGTCAGCGTGTTGAAGGAGAAAGACGCGGATCTTGAGGAGGTGTTGCGGTACTTGGCAGATGCACAAAGGCAGGTAGATCAAGTAGATAGGCGTCTATTGAAGGGGGAGGTGATTCCGCATGATGAGAAGGTATTTTCGATACATGAGCCGCATACTCGTTGGATCACCAAGGGGAAGGCGGGGGTGATTGCGGAGTTGGGTCTGCCGGTATGCGTGCTGGAGGATCAGCATCAGTTGATATTGTGGCATCAGATACTGCACGAGGGGGTGGATTCAGATATGATAGTGGGGTTTATGAAGGAAGCGAAGGATCGGTATCCGGCGATCACATCGTGCAGCATGGATAAGGGGTACTCATCGGTAAAGAACCGCAAGGCGCTGGAGCCGGTGTTGGACGCGGTGATCATGCCGAAGAGGGGTCGGTTGAGCAAAGCGGACAAGGAGAGGGAATCCGATCCGAAGTTTGTGGAGGGTCGTCGTCAGCATCCGGCAGTGGAGTCGGCGATCAACAATTTGAATCATCGGGGCCTGGGTTTGATACGGACCCGTGGCAAGGAAGGCTTTGTTCGGACGGTGGCGCTGGTAGTGGTAGCGGCGAATGTGCACCGTATCGGGCAGATAGTGAAGCGGAGCGAGGAGCGACGAAGGCGGTGCGAGCAGGCCCGCAAGCGCGCGGCGTAGGTACTCGCGCGAGCGTCTTCAGCACAGAATCAAGGTAGCCTGCAAGGGCGAGAGGCCAACGTATGTTCATGCCTCGCTGATGGACGACAAAAACGCGTCTGATCAACGTCAAAATCCGAGGATTGCCGGCGTGAGCGGACAAAGTCGGCACCGATACCGTCGAAACATCCTTGCTGACTTGTCATTCCGATCCCCAATTCGAAATCCAGCCCCCCACTCAACCAAAAGTCGCTCGCAAGACCATACTTTTCTGGCAAACTCTACTTAAGTCCTTGGTCACGACGGATCATTCAACAGGGAGAGCGGCTGACGCTTCTGCATGCCGACCGGATAAGGAAAAACGCTCCTGACTGGGCGGTGCTTGAGGGCAAAAGCGGCACTCAGCCACGCCTGACCGGATTGAGGAGTACTGTCCAAATAGCCCATGAGACCATTAGGTTATTTGTTCGACACGAATGCTAGAATACCATCAGCGACCGACCGGTTATCACGCATCCTCGGCACCTTCGTCTGGGTGCTCACCACAGCGCGCGTGGCGTTCAGCCATGATGCTATTGTGCCTGGCGGCAGGCACACCAATTCGGGCGGGTCCAACGCTTGGCCTTCACGACGTATATAGTAGTGGCGGTTTATCTCAGATAGCTTCTCGTCAAGCACGCGCGTAAATGTATCCACAGCTTCCGGCGAGCGCTCAAACTCCACGAGCCACTGATGAGCAGGCAATCGATTCGTGACTATCAATCGGGGTGCGATATGGTAGTCCTTCAGCTGGGCGCCTGTGTGCGCACATGCTGCCTCAATAGCCTGTCTTGCATCCTCCCCGTATACCGCCTCCCCGTACCCGTCTAGCATCTCTGCAGTACGTCCGGCTACCACAATCTTGTACGGACGGGTGCTCGTAAAACGCACCACATCGCCTAACTTGTACCCGTACAAGCCGCTACATGTGGTAAGGTATGGAGCATACCGCACATCGGCTTCAACGTCCGCGATGGTGTGCCGCCGAGCGCTTGCGCTGCCGATTTCGTCAAGACGAACAAACTCGAAGAACACCTCATTGTCAAGATGCAGGAGCATGGAAGGGTCTACTGGATCAGTCTGAAACGCGAAAAATCCTTCAGAAGCACCGTACGTTTCCATGAAGTCCAGCTTCGGGTTACCCACCAAATCCTCCAGCACGGACCTATAGGAGCTTAGCGCTACTCCGCCGGATATGAACAAGTTGAATCTTGGCCAAATCTCCGCTACCGTGTTTATAGAGGTTCCGTGGCGTGCGTTGTAGTTGTTAATAAGAAGTTTGAACAATACGGGTGCCCAGGACGGCGTGAGGATCACCGTGCGCACATCCATATCCATGGTGTGATCCGCGATTGCCTTAAGCTTCTTGTTCCAGTGTGGCATGAAAGCCATTTCATTCGGAACAGCCTGCAGCATATAGCGATATAGCGCCGGGGCAAACAAGGCCTGCAGCCCGCTAACTTCTCCAATCAGCGTTCCGGGATACCGTGCGTCATCCTCTATTCGTCCAGGAATTCCGAGATGTTTTCCAAAGAGATAGCCGGGCCGTCGCTTAGCGATCAGATACTGAAGACCTACCGTGGTGCCGAATCGTTTGTTGGCCCGGAGCATTGTATCACTCACAGGAATGATTTTGCCAGCATCCGTGGTACCGCTTGAGACGGCGTAATGCGTTGTCACGCCAGGTGACAAAATGTCGGAACCGCCCGCTTGCATGCGTTGGACATCATCGGCTATATCCGGATATTCATGGAGTGGTACCCGCTCCTGGTAGATCCTTACAGGATCTGAACTCCGGCATATGGCAGCAAAGTTGAGCCGCCGGCCCCACTCCGTATGAGACGCGCGTCGCAGGATATTGACTAGGAGGCGGCGTTGCGTGGTAACCGGATTGTTGACGAATGTTTTGACCTTAATGAGTCCAAGCATAAGCAGAGTCCAAGACAGTAGCGCCATGAAACCCGGCGGCATATAGTACGGATCCGAACAAACGATATAAAGCAAGCGACGCAAAGAGTCGATCCTTACCTTTCGTGCACTGTGTTGCGTTCTGTCCCATATGTCCGAGGTACCGCACTTAACTGTATAGGTAAGGAACTCTCACTGGATTATGGGCCGCTTGTGATGGGAGTGCTCAATGTTACGCCCGACTCCTTCTCGGACGGTGGCAGGTACACTTCTGTTGCTGCAGCGCTGGATCGCGCTGCGGAAATGGTTGCCGAGGGAGCCGATATCATTGATGTTGGTGGTGCCTCCTCCAGGCCGGCAGGGACCGTTTATGGGAAGGGGGCGGCGCTCGTGCCGGCGAAGGAGGAAATAGCACGTATCGTACCCGTCATTGAGGCCGTGAAAGACCGCCTCCCGAGCACCGTGGTGTCTGTTGATGCATGGCGCCCATCAGTGGTACGGGCGGCATTGCAGGCAGGTGCGTGTATGATCAATGATATTTCAGGACTTCGGCAATCTGTGGAGTCAGCTGACTTGGCCGCGGTCTACGGCGCGCCTCTTGTGGTAATGCACGCTGTAGGGTCCCCTGGAAACATGGCACATATGTCCGGGAACGGTCTGGGAATGAAACGGATACATGCATCGCTGGCCCGATCGGTGGCCATCGCAAAAATAGCGGGCGTACGCGATGTTATCGTAGATCCGGGATTTGGTTTTGGTAAGTCGTATGCGGATAATCTGGCACTTGTGGGCATGCTTGGCACATTCATGGACCTCAACTGCCCGATCATGATTGGAATTTCCCGTAAGAGCACGATCGGGAGTGTACTGGGATCAACGATGGACCCGGTGCCGGTGCACGAAAGACTGTTCGGTACGCTCGGAGCGACGGCCATCGCGGTGCTCGGAGGGGCGAGTATGGTTCGCACACACGATGTAAAACCGACAGTGCATATGCTGCGCGTAATCCATGCGATTCGGCAGGCGTCTGTCTCGGAGAATGCCCAAACATGACCTTGTTTGGAGTCATACCCGTACGATTCGTCGATCTTGTAGAGATCGTCTTGGTGGCCTACCTCCTGTACCGTCTGTACAAGTGGATGCTCGGTACCCTCGCCATCTCAATATTTGTTGGGCTTGTAGCCATTTATCTGGTTCAATTTCTGGTCGACTTTTTGGGGATGAAGATTCTCCAGGCCCTGTTCGGGTCATTGAGTGAGATCTATCTCCTTGCTGCGATCATTATCTTTCAGCCCGAACTGCGGCGCGTTCTGCTTCTTGTAGGACAAGCACCCCTACTGCGCTATTTTCTGGCTCGCCGCCCTCGACAGGAACTGATTGCCCAAGTTGCGGAGGCTGCTCGGATGCTTGGTGAAACAGAGACGGGGGCACTCATTGCTATCAAGCGGTTCAACGGGCTGCGTACTTTTGCGGAGACAGGAGAGATAATAAATGCCTCCGTCAGCCGTGATTTGATCTTATCACTGTTCTATTCTCGGAACCCATTGCACGATGGTGCTGTCATTATTTCGAGCGGGAAAATCGAAGCTGCTCGCTGCATTCTGCCGGTTTCCCGAAGCTTGGATCTTAGCCCACAGTTGGGTCTTCGCCACCGCGCCGCAGTTGGGTTGACAGAGGAGACCGATGCGTTCGTAGTCGTGGTGTCAGAAGAGACAGGACAGATTTCGGTGGCAGAACACGGCGTGATTACTCCCATCAATGCGATCGCGGAATTATACAGTCAACTCGCAGACGCTCTAGGCGAGGACATGGATGCTGAGGCTCCGACATGAGCGACCTTGGCCGACATTTCCGGAGGCAGCGGGCAGACCTTGTAGACGAACTTCGCGAGAAAGGAATCGTGGAGGAGAATGTGCTGACCGCTATCGGGGCTGTGCCGCGGGAGAGATTTGTTGACTCTGCGATGCAGGCCCGGGCGTATTTTGACCAAGCGCTGCCTATCGGCAATAGCCAGACGATTTCGCAACCCTTCACAGTCGCCTATCAGACCGCATTTCTTGATCCGCGGCCAAGTGAAAGGATCCTGGAGATTGGAACGGGCAGTGGCTATCAGGCAGCTGTCCTTTGTGCAATGGGAGTGCGCGTTTTCACGGTAGAGCGTCACAGGGCTTTGCACGAACGTGCACGACAGGTCTTACGAAGTCTCGGGCATCGCGTCTACGCTCGTTATGGAGACGGAACGCAGGGTTGGCAGGCCCAAGCTCCGTTTGACGGGATTATCGTCACCGCGGGTGCAATCGGGGTACCCGATCCGCTGCTTATGCAGTTGGCGATGCCGACCAGGGACCGTGCGGGAGGGAGGCTTGTGATCCCGGTAGGCGGCGGAAAAGGACAGGTGATGAAGCGAATCATTCGCGTGGGTAGGCAGGATTTCGAAGCAGAAAGCGGTGAGGCGTTTCGATTCGTCCCTCTGGTGGCAGGATGATGCGCCTTAATGTCCGACGATGTCGGGGTTAGCAAGCACTGAGGGAATACCGGTAGTATAAGCCTCAAGCAAAGCATTCTTCGCCTCATTGCGCCATTCCTGCGCCGTCTCGTGGCGCCCCTGGAGCATGGATACGCCGACGCTAATGCCCCCTTCCAACAATCCTTCTTCGTTTTCAAACGCATTGTGGGCGCGGCGATCCCAGTACTCCACCTCCTGAAAACCGCCGTAGATAAAGATCCCAAAAGTTAGCGGACCTACCTGCAGAACTCGGCAGTTGCGCGAAGCATTTTTCAGTTTGAAGACCATAAGGGACTCCGCTTCCTTGCGTTTTGCTTCATGGCCGCGACCATGAAGCTGTTCAGCCCGGTTCAAGAACGCCAGGGCCAACGCAATACTCTGGTCACGTGACCGGGCACGCGCCATTTCCTCGGCAATTATCTCCAAGCGTGGACGGTCCGCTTGTCTTGCTGTTTCGACGGTGCGAAGCAAGACGCCAAAGGTCATCACAAACTGGGACATGAGGACCGAGACACGTTCGTGCGCGAGGCCGTCCCTCGCTGTTGTGTCCGCGAACAGCAGTAGTGGAGGGTCCAACTCAGATGCCACTACCACCTGCCGGATTGCGGCGGGGGTGGAGCTGTAGCTTAGAGCCCTGGGGGGTAGGTCATGGGTGCCGATTGATCGCAGGCCGACGGAAACACCATCAGGCATTAGTGGCGTGGTGCCGGAGCGAAATATATCCCCCCGTGCTTTCGCCCAATGCTCGCCTGCCGAGGCGAGCAGCCTGTACTCGCAAGCATCCTTGTAGCGGCGTGCCAAACCTACAGCATGGGCCCCGATCGCAGCTCGCAGGCCATCCAAAATGGGTACGAGAACGGATTTTGATCGCGGATCAGGCCGCGTGGACCGCATCTTCCGAACACCCTTCTCGGCGTCGTGGCTGACGAAGTCGCGCATCTGTCGCGCGCCAGACATGACAGATGAATCAAGCACAATTGTGTCATCATCCGACTCAAGCGCCAAGTCATCTTCCGAGTCCGGCCCGATTGAGCGGATAGCAATAATCCCCAGATCGCGCAACTCTTCGCTTGCGTCCTCAGGATCCTTGGTTTCCGGCTCGGGGGGTTTTAGCGACTCCTTCATCCTATTGCGCTCTTTGCGTTTCCTTCGCGCCACAAATATTGAGCCCAGTAAGGCAAGTACAGCCAGCCCCCCGGCTACAGGAAACAGGATTGACTGCCCCATGACGAATGCCATGGCAGCCACCAAGACCGCCAGGATTAAAAGTAGTATTCGGACCATTGCGCCCTCAGACGGAATCTTGGCAAAGCTACCTGCCCAATGCTACAAATGTCAACAGGAAGGGTTTACACTCGTTCATCAGTTTCCTGAACGAATGGCGAGTGAATCGGGCAAGTCGCTGCGCTGCGGTGAAGGGTTTATTAACGGGCCCGTCAGTGGTAGATCGAACCCGGTCAGGAATGGCGCTACCGTCGAAAACCAGAATTCCTGTTGAAGCTCAATAAAGTCTTCATGAAAATCACCATGTGAATCCCGGTGCCCTACAACATCCAGATAGAACATCCTTGGCCAGCCCGGAAATCGCTCCTCGGCATCCACAACAGCTTGAAATACACATTGTGCCGAGGACTCAAAGTCATCCGACTCGCGGATCACTACATAAATGGAAACCGTATTGTCGAAATTCATCCATATGCCCGGTGTCTCCGGCTTGTTGTATGTTGGTGAGGACGGCGGGTGGGCTTCCATCTAACGGAATATTGGCACGAGGGAATATACATCGTAGGCACGAAGTACCCGCCTGTTTATATATTGGGGCTCATACTGAGCACGGCTTGCAATGAAGAGCATGTCCACGGCAACACTAGAACTGGAAAGCAAACGCTACTCACTACCTGTTGTCCAGGGAACAGAGGGAGAGGTAGGCATTGATATTACGAGGCTGCGCAAGCAATCAGGTGCTATTTCAATGGACCCGGGCTTCGGCAACACCGGGTCCTGTACTAGTTCCATCACTTTTATTGACGGTGAGGCAGGTATTCTCCGGTATCGGGGATATGCCATTGAAGAGTTGGCGGAGAAGGCTTCCTTCGTTGAGGTGATGTATCTGCTGATTTACGGATCGCTCCCGGTGCGGGCGGAGCTGGACGTATTTACCCAGCACCTGACCAAGCATACGCTGCTGCATGAGGACATGAAGAAATTCTATGAAGGATTTCCTCCGGGTGCGCAGCCCATGGCCGTGCTTTCGTCCATGGTGAGTTCGCTCTCAACGTATTATCCTGATCCGGAGCAGGATGAATACAACATCTTCAGGCTTCTGGCAAAGCTGAAGACGATAGCCGCGCTATCGTATAAGAAGTCTATCGGTCAGCCTTACATGTATCCGAGGAATGACCTGGACTTTGTGTCGGATTTCCTGCAGATGATGTTCGCTGTTCCATCGGAGCCGTATGTCATTTCGTCTGTCGCCCATCAAGCCTTGGATATGCTGCTGATCCTGCATGCGGACCACGAGCAGAATTGCAGCACATCAACCGTACGGATGGTGGGAAGCAGTGGGGCAGACCTTTTTTCGACGATCTCTTCCGGTATCTGCGCATTATCCGGTCCGCTGCACGGGGGCGCGAACACGGCGGTGGTGGATATGCTTGGTGCTATTGCCGCCGACGGAGCAGATTATTCCAAGTATATCAGGAAGGCAAAGGATCGTAACGATCCGTTTCGGCTCATGGGATTTGGGCATAGGGTGTACAAGAACTACGATCCCCGAGCAAAACTGATCAAGAATGCGGCCGATCGGGTGTTGGAACAGCTTGGTAGGACGGACCCGTTGCTTGATATCGCCAAGGATTTGGAGCGGGTTGCGCTGGAGGACGAATATTTTATTGAGCGGCGGCTATTCCCCAACCTGGACTTTTACAGCGGCATCATCTACCGTGCCATGGGTCTGCCTACGACCATGTTTACGGTGCTGTTTGCTATCGGGCGTCTTCCTGGCTGGATTGCCCACTGGAAGGAGATGCATGATGGCAAGGGGCGTCTCCACCGACCCCGCCAGCTTTATGTGGGCAGCAATCTTCGCCCGTACGTTCCGATTGGCGATCGATAGGCAGGATGTTTACCCTCTGATATTGGACGATCTTCCGTGGGCGCCGCAGCCTTGAGGGGTGCGAGCAGCGAATTGTTCAGGTGGCGTACGATGGCGCGAGCCTTCTAAATCGCTGCAGTCGGTGGCTTAGCATAAGATCCTTGAGCGTTGTTGCTCCGCGAAGACCGCAAGGTGCCTTGGGCGGCAATACCTGCCGGTAACTGTGCCTCCATCAGGTTCCGGTTTTTCCATTCTGATACCCATGTCTTTTTTCCAGAATGGCGCTGGCTGTGTTCAACCGTCCGGACGATAGCGTACTCACCGCTCCGCAAGGCCCTTGTCGGCTCGCTAAACCTGGTTTCCGATCATAATGCGTCAAGCTATACAAGTGGTTCATGCAGTCCAACCTAAAGCCCGCCTAACCTTGTACTTCACCCGACGGATACACTCTAGCGCACACTCTACCTGCGATGCATCCGCTAATGTTTGACGCACGTCATCCATCGGAATATATCAATCCGCCATGGCCATACATCTTGTGCCCGGGACTGGAGTCGAACCAGCACGCCCACCAGGGCACTGCCCCCTCAAGACAGCGCGTCTACCAATTCCGCCACCCGGGCCAATGGTTTGCGTGATCCCGCCAGGGCTCGAACCTGGGACCCTCTGATTAACCTACCACACCGACTTTCATCGGCCGCAAGAATGCGTTGTAGTCTGGACCATCTCTTCACCCGCCGCGGCGGACCGAGGGTAGGGTGGGCTGCGTATGGCCTCTGAGGGCTCTCTTGAAATTGAAAGCGTAGGCCTACTGGATCACTGGCGTGAGGTCCGCAGGCCTGAAGGAAGCCTTATCACAATGCCAGCCTTGCTGCGGACCGTACGCGCTCTTTCTCTTTCAAGGTTGCCTGCTGATTACCCACGTATCCGTACCATTATTACGTGTGACGACGTAGGTACGGCTTTAGGGCGTTCCAGCATACAGCAGCCTCCACTCGCACGATTTCTCGCACGAGGCTCCAAACTGAAGTCAGATGCTCTGCCAACTGAGCTACGGGATCAGAATGTCATAGAACTACACGGCCGCAATATACTTTCTTCGTAGCGATTTGATGCACAAAAGAACTATCACACCCACAACTCATGCATAGGATGGCGCATCACGAGTCGTCCGTCCATAAACCGCTGGTCAAAGTTCAGGAATCCGTGGGCCAGATATACCTCCTCCGGCAGGCAGTGGTACAACAACTTGGCTTCTCGGTCATTTTTTCGGTGGTCGCGGGTAAGAATCATGCCCACCAGACCATTGTTCGCCGAACCCACAAAGATGTCCACCTCGCTTCCGTCGGTCCCGAGGGTTCGGTTTACGTATCCGTAGTTCATCGGATAGATAATATCAGGGAAGGTCGGATGCGGTGAGCCATACGGACGGTCAATGGTGATACCGAACGTGTCAATCCAATCCTCCCAGGACTCCCAATGAATATGTCTGAATAAGGCGAGCGAGACTATTTGTGCTCAAGACGAAGGCGGATATGCAGCGCCTCCAGCTGTGCGTCGTCCACATCTGCAGGCGTGTTGGACATAGGCTCCTGCGCACTCTGAGTCTTTGGAAACGCAATCACATCCCGCAAGGACGGGGTCTGAGTGAGCAACATCACCAGTCGGTCCAGGCCAAGTGCAATGCCGCCGTGCGGAGGAGCCCCGAACTGCAATGCCTCCAAAAGAAAACCAAACCGCTTCTGCGCCTCGTCGTCGCTGATGCCAAGAAGCCGAAACACCTGCTTCTGCACCTCGGGATTGTGTATCCGGATGGAGCCACCGCCAATCTCGTGACCGTTCAACACCAAGTCGTAGGCGCGCGCGCGAGCATCCCCGGGATTCGACGCAAGGTGGTGCATATCCTCAGCGCACGGTGATGTGAACGGGTGATGCATGGCGGTGTAGCGCCCTCGGCCTACATCATGCTCCAGGAGCGGAAAATCCGTCACCCACACAAACTTGTACGTATCGCCTGGTGGAATCAGATCCAGCTCACGCCCCATATGCAGGCGTAATGCTCCCATCTGGAAGTGCACCGTAGGTCGTTTCCCTGCCAGAATTAGCAGCAGATCCCCGCTTGCGGCACCAGATTGCCTGATGGCAACCTCAACGAACCGGGCAGGCAGAACATGTTCCTTCACCGAAGATGTATACGTGTCGCCGTTTGACGGCAGCCGGACGTAGATCAGCCCGCCTGCGCCAATGTCGCGGCGCACCGTCTGCTTATCCAGACGATCCATGTAGCCGCGTCCCTGATCGCCCATACCCGGAGCTACCAGCGCGAGGATGGTGCCCCCTGCACGCAGCGTCGCATCAAACACACGAAACCCCGACCCCTCAAAGACATCGCCAATATCCACGATCGGGAGTCCAAAGCGCAAGTCAGGCTTATCAGACCCGTACCTGGCTAACGCCTCGTCGTACGTCAAATGTGTAAACGGGGCCTCAAGATTCTGCCTCAGAATCTCTTTCCAAACGGTCTTCATGAGCCCCTCCACCAGACGGAATATCATGGGTTCCGTGGCAAAGGTCATCTCCACATCTATCTGCGTAAATTCCGGCTGCCGGTCGGCGCGCAGGTCCTCATCGCGAAAACACTTGACTATCTGTATGTATCGGTCCAGCCCCGCCACCATCAAGAGTTGCTTGTATGTCTGCGGGCTCTGCGGTAATGCATAAAAATGACCGGGATGCACGCGACTCGGCACCAAGTAGTCACGGGCGCCCTCCGGGGTTGACTTCATTAGTGTCGGGGTTTCCACCTCCACAAAGTCCTCTGCGTCAAAGTAGCGGTGGAGAACCTGGTACAGCTTGTGCCGAACCAGCAGCCTTGCCTGGAGGTCAGGGCGACGCAGGTCCAGGTACCGGTACCGAAGCCTTAGATCCTCGCCCGCCAAGGTCGTGTGACCACCTTGCGTGGCAACCGGGAAGGGCAGGGGTTTGGATACGCTGAGGATCAGTAAATCTTTCGCACGGACCTCGAGCGTTCCCGTTGCAAGCTTGGGATTCACTGTCTCAACGCTTCGTTGCCGAACGGTCCCGGCAACAGAAATAACGTATTCTTTACGCAGAGAGTCTGCGAGCCGATGCGCGCCAGCGTCATCCTGAGGAGAGAAAACTACCTGCGTCAACCCCCACCGGTCCCGGAGGTCAATAAAGATTACCCCACCCAGGTCACGCCGCGTATCCACCCACCCCTTAAGTACTACAGCCTTCCCAATGTCACTTCCTATGATGGCACTGCAGTGGTGTGTGCGTTCTCCGTGCGTGTCGCACACGGAGACTTTGCTGAGAGTTGTGGTCATGGCATCCGCTCGGACGAAAATCCCCTTGTACAGGTTACCCCCGCCCGTAGGATTCCCGCGTATGCTGAATTTTCCGTTGAATTAATGATGGGCGCATACAATATCTTGACAGCAGACCACATCTGGAATCTGCACGATGGGAAACACGGAACGCTCTCCCAGCCCGACTTGGTTTGGCCATCCACGGGGGTTATCGACGTTGTTCTTCACAGAGATGTGGGAACGCTTCAGCTACTATGGGATGCGAGCTCTTCTCGTGCTCTTTATGACAGCAGCCTCGACATCTGTTAATCCTGGACTGGGTTTTTCTGTAGGGGTAGCGGGTGCAGTGTATGGATTGTACACGTTCTTCGTCTACGTGCTGGCACTACCCGGCGGGTGGATTGCAGACCACATATGGGGACAGCGCAGAGCCGTATTCGTGGGCGGTTGCATCATTGCCGCCGGACACTTCGCCATGGCCGGCCCCTTGATCGGGCTGCCCGATCACCCCAGCTTTTTTCTGGGATTGGTACTGATTGTCATCGGCACAGGACTACTTAAGCCTAATGTCAGCACCATGGTTGCTGACTTGTATCCCGAAGGAGGTGCACGGCGGGATGCGGGGTTCTCAATCTTTTATACAGGGATTAACCTCGGAGCCTTTCTCGGGCCGATTCTGGCGGGACTGCTGGGAGAGGGATTCAACTGGCACTGGGGCTTTTCCCTAGCCGGCGTGGGAATGGTATTGGGGCTGGTCCAGTATCGTTTGGGGGGGCGGTATCTGGAAGGGGTCGGAATACTTGATGAGCCTGAAGAGATCCTCAAGCAGCGCGGCCGCAAAGCCATTAGTTCAATCAGCATAATCTCTGTGCTTGTCGTCGGAGGAGGGTACTTCTTGTTGGAGTGGCTGTCGTTGGAGGTTGTGGCTTCCTTGCTTGGCTACGCGGTAATTGGCGTGGTGGTGGTGTATTTTTGGTACTTGTTGCGCCACCGGGATCACACGGCCTTGGATCGGAAGCGGTTGGTAGTAATTTTCTGGCTCGTGCTGTTGGCAGCGGTCTTCTGGTCCGGTTTTGAGCAGGCGGGAACGTCACTAAACCTATTCGCATCCGAGCACACCAATCGGGACCTTGGTTTCGCGGAGGTGCCGGCAAGCTGGTTGCAGTCAGTCAACGCATTATTCATCATTGTGCTGGCTCCGGTATTCGGGTCGCTGTGGATATTTCTTGCGAAGATTAACAGGAATCCGTCCATCCCGTACAAGTTTGCGTTGGGTCTTCTGGGGCTTTCGGCCGGATTTTTTGTGGTCGCATGGGGAGCTGCCAATTCCGTCGGTACGGACGGTGTTTCGCCCGCATGGCTGGTCGTAACCTACTTCCTGCACACCGTTGGCGAGCTGTGCTTGAGTCCTGTCGGCTTATCGTCGGTCACCAAGCTGGCCCCGAAGGGACGTGTCGGACAGATGATGGGGCTCTGGTTTATTGCTGCGGCCTTGGGGAACCTGTTTGCGGGGCTTGTGGCAGGCAGGCTGGAAACAACCTCGTCCGCGGAGCTTTTTGAGTTTGTAGCTATCCTTGTTGCAGGTGCAGGGATCGTTGCGCTGCTCCTGGCCCGCCCGGTGAAGCGAATGATGGGGGATATAGACTAGCGAGCCTTTTGCAAAACCCTCGAATCGGGGTGTGTTTGTCTGAAGATGCGATTTCCTAAGATAGCTGGCCGGTCAGGTAGATTTGACTGCTCGGCGGGTGCAGATGGAGGATTCTCCAGGCCATGGGAATGTGTGCTAGCAAGCACAATTGAGGGCCTGGAACCTCCGTGTCAGGTATCCTTGGAGGAGAAACTAAACTCGCAAAAAACGAAGGTTCTCACGCCCACCAATTCTAAGTTACGCAGTTTTTGGATCAGCTGCCAACGGGAGCTTTTTCCCTGGGTGGAGAAAACGGTTGGCCCCTTGGAAAGGCGCCATAAGAAGCCGCTCTCGGTACTGGAGATGATGCGAGTTGAGCGCTTTCTGCTCAGTGCTCCGGGGGTATACCCGGGCGTTCTTGGCAAAGATGGTGTTCAACATGGATACAACCAGAGCGTTGTGGAGCGATTGCGTTCGGATCCAACGCTGCACCTGCAATATTCATGTCGTACCCTGTTCGGGTCTAATAGTGCTGTTTCGGTACCTGCAGGACCGATTGTGAGTTGTTCATGCGTAGGGACGACCATGAGAGGGGCTGAAAACACCAGTTTAGGCCCTTTTCCCGACACGATAGCGATCACATTACCGAGATTTTGGGAATGCGTCTGTCGGGTAGACACACCTCCGCCTACCTTCTCATTCCGCTTTCCGCGTTGGGCGCCTGCGGTGTCGGAGCGCAGGCGCAAAGATGACTTGGCTAGCTCTTCATGGGAAGCGTGATCCATGTGAGTTGACAATAACGTCGCCAACATTGCTCCCATGCAGCATCTGCGCTGGCGGCAATGTGGATAACGATGTTGCGCGCGTGTTGTACGAAGCGGGCCCCCACCTTGAGTACACGCTCGCGATAGGTGCTCAGACTTATCTGGGATTCGTCAGGCTCCCGCATAAGGCAGCGCCCCACATGCATGAGCTGATACGTCAGAAGGTATACCTGTAGCCGGACCTCGTTCTCGGCTCGGATCTCGGCTTCCTGTTCCGACTCATCCTGTTCCGACCCATCAGGCTCCCGCACTACAGGCCGGCCCTTATAGTGTGTCTTCGGACGGGGAACCGAAGACAGCGCCATGGAGCAAGCCGCATTCAGCTCCCCGAAGTGCTTTTCCGCCTTTCCTCTCTTCCTGTACAGATTCACAAGCTGCTCTGCCGGATAGGCTTCTGCATTCAGATCGGTGATCAGATAGAAATGCCGCGGAAAAAGCTCTCCCGGCACCGGAACAACCACGAGCACCACACGAAGCTCTACGGACCAGCACTTTGCACGGTAGCGCAGTTCGTGGTAGCATTCGTCCGACGGCTGATCACCCTCCAAATGAGGCGCCGCAAGCCCGTCAATCACATCGTTTCCTTTCAGACGCATCACATAGCCGATACAGTCGTTCTCCAGCTTATCACATAACTCGCCACTGTTGAAGCCTGCGTCCAATCGGACAATGACCTTGTCGGCCACATGTTCACGCAATGCCAGCCCAATGCGTCGAATGAAACCGTAGCAGTCCTTCACCACATTCTGCGTGCCCCCTCGCAATTCCGCCCCCAACATGTCGCCCGACTCACCGCATATGGCGATAAGCCTCCCTTATTCATAAGGGAGTTAAGTGGCGGGGAATCGTCGTTTAATATTATGGTGTAATATGTTGACTATACACGGTTTGAATGGGATCCTGTGCGACGCTCAAACGTTCAGAAACCCCAATACCCATTCACCCTGTAACACACCCGATGCAAGATCCCAAATCCAACCTTCTGTTCGCTTGCCAGTTCAATAAATCCGTCAAAGTTGTACGCTCCAAGACCGATAATCTAACATCGGATGCGGGCGTCATTCCTATGCGCCTGCTCATGGTGATCAGCACCTTGGCATGCCGACTCACTTCCGTGCTTAAGGACAATCGGTCCCAAGCTCGGATTACGCATAGCCTTGAGGAGTTAGTGCGGCAGTACCTGCTGCAACATGTGCAGGGGTGGGGACGTCAGTCAGATGCGGACAAGCTTCGAAGGGACCCCGCCATGCGCGTGGCCACTTCTTCCAAAAGGGGTATGGAGGCTTTACAGGGCGATAGGTCCTTGGCATCCCAGCCAACCATGTCTCGCTTCGTGCGCATGTTGGCCGGGAAAAAGAATTTCAAGAAGTTGCGCCTTTTGCAGAGACATTCGCCATGGAGTACCTGCTGCAGCGTGGTGGCGGGAAGCGCCGCCCCGAGGTGGTCTTTGATGTGGACGTTGTACCGGTAGATACGCATGGCAAGCAGCAGGGCAGCAAGTGGAACGGGTATTATAAGCGCACCATCTTTCTGCCCCTTAACCTGCAATATTCACAATTTTCATGTCGTTGCCTATTGGGTGATCAACGTCAACTACTGTCAGGCTGAATGATAATATAAAATTGTGTAAAGGAGGAGGTCAGAGCTTCAGGGCGGAGCAGCGAGCAGCGGAGCCTTGAAGCTCTGACCTGACCAGATTATTTCGACCCCATGCCGGCGTGCTTAAAGATGGCCCGAACTGGTTTGAACAATGAAAGGCGCACACGCTTGCAGTCGGAGCCGGAAGCGTTGTTTATACGCACATGATGTCGGGCGGGCTCTGTGTGTTTATCCCTGTGAAAATGCGCACCGATCCTATCCAAAGTGCGCAGTCTCAAGGGATGTATGAGGGCTGGAATGATGACATGGATGTTTAGGGTGTCTCGGTGCGTGGGCACTAGAAGGTGACATGCCACTTGATGTTCGGCGTGCTTGTACTGACGGTAGATCAGCTGTTGCGTATGGTGCAATAAAGACTGGAATCCAGACGCAGATTGCGCTAATCAGGTTTTGTGCGAAGCAGGAGCTAGGCATAGGTGTGCCCACAAAGCACGGATTCTGCCCCGAATCACCCCCCGGCAAGCCTTCATTGCCTATGGATCGCCAATACATCTGGATCCAAAGGCAACACATGCCAATGTTCCCGGCGTAATGTCGAAAAACCCGAAAATCCTGACATTTTAGTCGCCACTACCGTCGAATACACCGGGGTTTTGCAAAAGGCTCTAGCCCTTTGCGATGCCTTCCGCGTGGCGGATCGCGAATTCCAGGCCATCAACCATTCGGTCTACGGTGAGGTTCTTTTCTGCGTACTTCCGGGCATTAATGGAGTACCGGTCGCGATCCTTCATGACTAGGTTGATGGCGTCGGCAAACGCGGATGGCGCGTCAGAAGGTGCAAGCTCCCCATTCTGGCCGGGCTCCAAGTAGTCCACCTCTGGACTGTGAAAACGAATTCCTGACCCGGGCGACTGCCTGGAAACGACCGGTAGCCCGAAGGAGAACGCATGGTTTACATTCAGGCCCAGATATCCAGGGTTCAGAAGTACATCTGCTGAATACAGGTAGGGGGCGGATCTCTCAAGCTCGGTTATAGCCCCCAGGAACCGTACTTCTTGCGGAATCTTGCCCAGCATCGTGCTGCGGAGCCTACGCTCTTCCGGCCCTGAACCGATAATGATCAGACACGCGGTAGATGGAAGCTCACGCAGAATGTCAACGAGCAGGTCCGTGCCTTTTGCAGGTTCCAGGCGCCCCAAGAACAAGAGCACGGGGCTCTTGTTGGCCAAACCCAACCGCTGACGTACTGTCGTCCGACCTTCTTGGCGCAGTACTGTCCTTTGGGCGAATAGCAAATCGGTATCAAGCGTGTTGTTCGCCACAAAGAGGCATGTGTCATCCACATACGGTTGCAGGATCGCCTTTACCGATGGCGTGTAACAAACGCAGGCCTCAACGCTACGGGCCAGGGCAATACGGTAGCGGTCGGCAAGTCGGCGCCGTGTCGTCGTCCGGCGGTTTGAAGAAAAGTGCCCCCAAAGAACGCGCCCGGCACCCTGTCTGCCGGCGTATCGCAGCAGCAACGGTAGTGTTAGGGAGCGGGGGGATTCCTCGGCCAGCACAACGGCGGGCGGTCCGGCACTACGAAAGGCATGCAGGAATCGTTGCATGTGTACGGTTTCGCCCCGCACCCACCAGTTATGCATGGGGATAGACCTGAACGAACGGTCCGTGGGATCACTGAGCGCCTCGTGGGAGGAACCCGTAGGCGGGGCTCCCGCGCAGACGATAAGCCGGCCTTCAATCCTGCTGTTCAAGCGTTCCATAATGGCAAACCTGTACTTGGGAAGAAAGCGTGTAAAGTAAAGTACGGGTCCTGAGCGCGTTGTGGCCATGTTAGCAGGGAAAGACGGGTGACAGGCTACCAAGAATCCGCAACAAAAGGGAGTTATATGGCTGAATGCCACGCGCGTTAAATTGTTGAAATAATTGCAGTGTGGTCGCGTAAAGCGGGAACCGAATATACCGAAAATGGGCACCATCCCGTGATAGATTGATGACCCACTAAATGCCTTCAAAGAAAAGAAACAACAGAAGCACAAATGGCCCTGGACGGGCTGATCGTGAAGGAGTGTCCTTGATCAAGCTAACCAAAATGTTTCCAGACGACCCATCAGCCGAAGCATGGTTCGCAATGAAGCGTTGGGGCGACACTCCTGTTTGCCCGCACTGTGCGTCTATAAACGTATAGTCTGGAGCCAAACATCCTAGCATGCCTTATCGTTGCCGTAACTGCCGTAAACGATTCAGTGTCCGCATAGGGACAGTAATGCAGGACTCCAAACTGGGATACCAGGTATGGGCATTAGCCATTTACATCCTGACTACCAGTATCAAGGGTGTATCCAGCATGAAGCTGCATCGTGACCTTAGCATAACCCAGACGACAGCGTGGCATCTGGCCCACCGTATTCGACAATCATGGAATGGAGAACATGCACTATTTGCCG
Source organism: Rhodothermales bacterium (assembly GCA_963663495.1). Classification (GTDB taxonomy): domain Bacteria; phylum Bacteroidota; class Rhodothermia; order Rhodothermales; family Bin80. The sequence goes on along the minus strand of OY760427.1, from coordinate 3,869,268 downwards.
GTCCGGTAGAGGTTGACGAAGCCTACTTCGGTGGCAAGGAAAAGAACAAGCACGCCAGCAAGAAGCTGAAAGCAGGCCGTGGGCCAGTAGGTAAGAAAGCCGTTGTAGGAGTCCGTGATCGTGACACCAATAGCATTTCTGCTCAGGTAGTAGAAAACACAGACGGACAGACGCTCAATGCGTTTGTAGATACCCATGTCTCGGAAGACACCGAGGTCTATACGGATGGCTCGTCAACATACCGGGGCGGCAACAACCACGCCTACGTACGCCACTCTGTTGGCGAATACGTTCGTGAGCAGGTCCATACCAAAGGCGTAGAGAGCTTCTGGTCTTTGCTGAAGCGTAGGTACTACGGAACGTACCACCACATGAGCAAGAAGCACCTACAGCGGTACGTGAACGCATTTGCAGGGCGACACAATGCACGCGACTACGACACAGCGGAGCAAATGGCAATAATTGCTCAAGGACTGGTCGGTAAACGACTCATGTACAAATCCCTCATTTCATAGCCAGATGTAAGCGGCAACGTATCAAGCCATCCGTACTCATGCGCACTCCGGGCATCGGTCAGCTACAATTACTTGCTCGTGGACGGAGAACGGAGACGAACGGGCCGCGCAATACTGCGCCTGCAAGGCTTCCCCGACAGCTACGAGATTGACGTATCCGTCCGGTGAAGTACATTATAACCGAGGGTATTTACTCTCTCAATTAGAGTAAGTTAGGGCGCGGTTCGAAGGTTTATAGGCTAGCGTCGGTTGGGTGTGCAGGAGTTAAGTACCTAACAGCGTATTCGCAGACCCGTACACGGATCTAGTCGGATGACCCGGGCGCGCCTGTTTAGGGGCTCCTATGCCGCTTTCTTGACGGTAGCTTGCTGCAAGTCCCGACTAGCTTTCCAATGATGGGGCAAGAGTTCAGCCATGCGGTCGGCAGGATGTGTCGGAAGACGGCGTAGTACGTCGGTAAGCCATTCAATCGGGTTTGTCGATTGCAACTTGCATGTGGCAAAAAGAGAGTACAGTACTGCGGACCGCTGCGCTGCCGCATGCGATCCCGCAAACAGATGGTTTTTTCGACCAAGCGCAATCGCTCGCATCTGGTTCTCGACCAGATTGTTATCAATCTCAACCTTGCCGTCTTCCAGGTAACAAACCAGCTTCTCCCACCTGTTGAGCATGTACCCCACGGCTTCATCCCATCCCGCACTCGGCCGGTGCTCACGACTCTCCTCAAGCCATGGCTTCAACTTCTCCAGTACCGGCCGTGCCTCCTCCTGTCGTACCTCCACACGCCGAGCCGGACCAGCTCCCTCCTTACGCAACCCACGCTCTATCGCATACAACTGCCGGATTTCCTCCATTACATGGCGCACCTTCTTGGGCTCCTTTTTCCTGCAGTCATAAAACTTGCGACGCGCATGCGCCATACATCCAAACAGCGTTATCCCGCCCCGCGTACCAAACGCATCGTACACCACATACCCGTCGGTTTGCATCGCCCCTCTATATCCGCGCAAGAATTCCCACGGTCCAGCGCGCGCACGGCTCGGGCTGTAATCCATCATCACCACCTTCGCCCGCGGTGCCAGGTATACCCAAAGATAGCCGCGATGCGTCTTTCCTTCGTTTTTCTTCCCTTTCTTCTCCTCCCCTTCCTTCTTCGGCTTTTGCACCGGGAACGTTGTCTCATCCACCTGCAGATACCCGCTACGAAGCACCTCCTTACGCAACGCATCTCCTAACGGACCCAGATACGTCGCTACCTTCGCAATCCAATCCCCCATTGTAGCAGCCGATAGCTTCACGCCATGGCGCTGAAACTTCTTCCGCAGCCGGTATAGCGGCATATGATCGACATATTTGGCTACCGCCAAATATGCCAACAACCCCGGACCCGCCTTCCCCTTCGGTATGACACGCTTCGGCAACGGCGCTATGACCACCCCCTTGCGAGGCTCCTTGCAGACAACGTACTTCGGCCGCACAATCCGTACTACCCTCGTGAAGCCCGGCACATATTCCAGGTACTCCGTTACTTCCTCGCCGATGTACTTCATACCCGCGGTGCTGCCCTCCGGCTCAAGGCGGATCACCTCTCTGGGCAGATGGTCCGGAATCGGCCCACGCACCGGCTTCTTCCCACGCCGCTTGCGCTTTACCGGGACATACTCCTCCTCCTCGGGCTCAACAGCTTCTGGTTCCTCTCCAGACAACTGGCCTTGCTGCGCATTGTCCGCCGGCGTGTAACGCTCACTCTTTTTGCCAGAGAGTAGGCGATGCGCTTGTTCCAACCTGTCTTCCAGATGGCTAATCTTCGCAGCCATATCCGCGATGTTCTTGGATAGACGATCGGCTTTTTTCTCCAAGCGACGGACCTGCTTTCGCAGATCCTTGTTCTCAGCCTCTTGGTTTCTTAGCCTCTGAAAAAGGGCTTCACCGGCAGGAGAAGAGGGGGAGAAAGATACCTTGGGCCGCATAGTTCGTGTACATGTGCGTCCGCCACAATGTTCCGGTTCTTCTCCCCAAAACCCATGTTTTTTGTCCCCAAAGACGCTGATTGCTGCCTGCATTCAGGCGCCAAGACGATAAGCTGCACACCACTCCGAAATTCCCATATCGGCACACCAAACCCGGCGTATAATCACCTTGCACTAAGCTCTACAAGCGGACTACGCAGACCAATGCTAAGCCCGCTTTACCATGTACTTCACCGTACGGATACAGATTGACAGTCCGATAACGACCGTCAGACGGCTTACTGGCAACGCCGTACCCATTCCGGTGGTCAGGGCCGTTATGCGCCAGCTTTTCCATATCTGTGCTTGATGGCCCGCGTCTCATGGGTTCGTCCGGTGCACTTCGTGGCCCGTACCGGGGTCCGCCCAGTACTTCCGCATTATCACGAGTGTCCCGATACAAGCCAAGGAATCGGTAATTGATCGACTGTCGTGAAAACTGGATAGCAATGTATGCAGCCTCCTACATGCTCTAAGCAGATGTCCGCCATGAAATCATTTCGGTATTCTGCCCCAATGGATTAGTGCTACTCTATAGCCTATAACGCCATGCGCATAAATAAATCCCCGAAGCCCGGTAACAAGATTCAGGAAACGAAACGCCCCGGCCGCCCCGTAACAAACGACATTCTCAATATCCAACAATCCATCCCTACCATACCGGAAGAACTGGCGAAAGCCATCCTGTCCGCACCACCAAAGCACAAAAAGTAACGCCTGCGAAAACGCGTGGCACTCAGTCATATGACTCCCATACGATTCGGGCGAATATCAGCCAACTGAACGACTCATCATTTTCCCTACTTCCCACGCTGCCCCAAATGGCAGATCTCTGTCAGTACCCTGCAATATTCATGATGTACCCTGTTCGGGTCTAAAAGTGCTGTTTCGGTACCTGCAGGACCGATTGTGCGTTGTTCATGCGTAGGGACGACCATGAGAGGGGCTGAAAACACCAGTTTAGGCCCTTTTCCCGACTCGATAGCGGTCACATTACCGAGATTTTGGGAAGACGTCTGTCGGGTAGACACACCTCTGCCTACCTTCTCTTTCCGCTTTCCGCGTTGGGCGCCTGCGGTGTCGAAGCGCAGGCGCAAATATGACTTGGCTAGCTCTTCAAGGGAAGCGTGATCCATGTGAGTTGACAATAACGTCGCCAAAATTGCTCCCATGCAGCATCTGCGCTGGCGGCAATGTGGATAACGATGTTGCGCGCGTGTTGTACGAAGCGGGCCCCCACCTTGAGTACACGCTCGCGATAGGTGCTCAGACTTATCTGGGATTCGTCAGGCTCTCGCATAAGGCAGCGCCCCACATGCATGAGCTGATAAGTTAGAAGGTATACCTGTAGCAGGACCTCGTTCTCGGCTCGGATCTCGGCATCCTGTTCCGACCCATCCTGTTCCGACCCATCCTGTTCCGACCCATCCTGTTCCGACTCATCCTGTTCCGACTCATCCTGTTCCGACTCATCAGGCTCCGACTCATCCTGTTCCGACTCATCAGGCTCCGACTCATCAGGCACCCGCACTACAGGCCGGCCCTTATAGTGTGTCTTCGGACGGAGAACCGACGACAGCGCCATGGAGCAAGCCGCATTCAGCTCCCCGAAGTGCTTTTCCGCCTTTCCTCTCTTCCGGTACAGATTCACAAGCTGCTCTGCCGGATAGGCTTCTACATCCAGATCGGTGATCAGATAGAAATGCCGCGGAAAAAGCTCTCCCGGCACCGGAACAACCACGAGCACCACACGACGCTCTACGGACCAGCACTTTGCACGGTAGCGCAGTTCGTGGTAGCATTCGTCCGACGGCTGATCACCCTCCAAATGAGGCGCCGCAAGCCCGTCAATCACATCGTTCCCTTTCAGACGCATCACGTAGCCGATACGGTCGTTCTCCAGCTTATCACATAATTCGCCACTGTTGAAGCCTGCGTCCAATCGGACAATGACCTTGTCGGCCACATGTTCACGCAATGCCAGCCCAATGCGTCGAATGAAACCGTAGCAGTCCTTCACCACATTCTTCGTGCCCCCTCGCAATTCCGCCCCCAACATGTCGCCCGACTCACCGCATATGGCGATAAGGGGCAGAAAGATGGTGCGCTTGTAATATCCGTTCCACTTGCTGCCCTGCTGCTTGCCATGTGTATCTACCGGTACACCGTCCACATCAAAGACCACCTCGGGGCGGCGCTTCCCGCCACCACGCTGCAGCAGGTGCTCCATGGCGAATGTCTCTACAAAAAGGCGCAACTTCTTGAAATTCTTTTTCCCGGCCAACATGTGCACGAAGCGAGACATGGTTGGCTGGGATGCCAGGGACCTATCGTCCTGTAATGCCCTCATACCCCTTTTGGAAGAAGTGGCCACGCGCATGGCGGGGTCCCTTCGAAGCTTGTCCGCATCTGACTGACGTCCCCACCCCTGCACATGTTGCAGCAGTAACTGCCGCACTAACTCCTCAAGGCTATGCGTAATCCGAGCTTGGGACCGATTGTCCTTAAGCACGGAAGTGAGTCGGCATGCCAAGGTGCTGATCACCATGAGCAGGCGCATAGGAATGACGCCGGCATCCGATGTTAGATTATCGGTCTTGGAGCGTACAACTTTAACGGATTTATTGAACTGGCAAGCGAACAGAAGGTTGGATTTGGGATCTTGCATCGGGTGTGTTACAGGGTGAATGAGTATTGGGGTTTCTGAACGTTTGAGCGTCGCACAGGATCCCATTCAAACCGTGTATAATCAACATATTACACCATAATATTAAACGACGATTCCCCGCCACTTAACTCCCTCATGAATAAGGGAGGAGTACGGATGCAAACCGGTCGGCGACAGGCTCTATGGCAAACGCCTTCTCTGCATAAGCCCTGGCGGCCACACCCATTTGCCTCCGCGCTTCGGGGTTTACCAGCAGATGCTCGGCTGCATCAAGGAAGCCGGCCTGATCTGCAGGCGAAACCACGACTCCAGCACCGCTGTCGGATACCACACGCGCCGCTAGGTTATCTTGCGGAATTGCCAGAAGTAAAGGCCTCTCGGAGCACATGTAGGCGGCCACCTTTGATGGTACGGAAAACATCCCCGCTGCCTCATCAAGCACGGCAACCAGGATATCCGCCGTAGCATACATATCAGCCAGCTCCTTCTTCGTCTGGTACGGTAAGATGATGAGGCGATCCAGATTATATTGCGCCTTTTTGGAGCTTAGCCAATCTGCTCCTGATCCTTGGGATACAACGATAACCCTCACATGAGGGTAACTACGCATCCGGATTGCCAGCTGCAAGAGCATATCAGGGTTATGCTTCATACTAAGCGTACCGCTGTAAAGGAAGCAGGTGCCTTGCGTCAACCCGTGGCGCGTAGCCCAGCGGTTCTTCCGGGGCCGTACGGGTAGATCCTCCAGGCATCCCCAGTTTTCGATCACTGTAACGTGGTTTTCATCCACACGCATTCTGCGGAGTGTATCCGAGAAGTCCTGAGAAATGGTGATCACGGCATCGCTCTTGCGCAGCAGCCGGCCTTCTAACCGCGTGAAGTAGCCTCCAACCAGAACGCCTAACGGACGGCTCATGCGGGCAAGAATCGTCCGGGTCGCCAAGCCCAGAAAATCCTGCACCCAGAAAACAAACCGGATCCCTCGTCGGCGACACGCTCGCACAAGATGGCGCTGAGACGAGAGCGGTGTATTGCCGGAAAGCACCACATCTGGATTAAATGCGACGCAATCTTGCGCAACCATCCGTCCATACTGCTCCTCCTGCCACCAACGCTGTACGAAGGCATACTTGTTGATAGAACTGCCCAGCCGGATGCCGTGTATATCCAGCTTCGCTGCTACCTCATCCGTCACACCTGGTGGAGTCGTCGTCAGCGATGCACAGTAGACATGCCGCACTGTATGCCCGCGCTTGGCAAGAGCCTTGCTTAACTGGAGCACGAATGCGTATCCCCCAAAGTCGTGTACCAGGATGCGCATTACGGCTGGGCTTTTGGCTGGTTGTGAAGATTAGCTGTTTCCGCGCTCTCCAGAGCCAGATGATTCATTATCGTGCGGCAAAAGTGTTCGGCCGTGTGCGTGGCTGCAAAGACGACAGCCTTGTCCGTATCAAGGGCAATGGTTTTCGGGTCGGTTAGCCATTCCTGCAAGGCGCTTGCCAACGCAGGCGGACTGGTGCAGTCCACAGCGCGCCCGAGACTATGCCGCCGGATGTGGGCCCCGACAAGTCCGTAGTCCGATCCCAGCACGGGTTTTTGTGCAGCAACTGCGCGCACGAGCACGCCACTGGATCCGACATGCCGAGGGTAGGGGACCAGTACCAGATCAGAGCTCGCAAAAAGGCCGGAGATCTCTTCGTCGGCAATAAACCGGTCCATAACGACGATTTGTACCCGGGTCTCGCGAGCTGCGGCTGCAACAACAGGCTTAACCGCTTCCGGTATCCGTCCGGCAACAATAAGGCACAAGGTTTCCTGGCATTCTGGGGATAGTAGCAACAGCGCCGCAAGCGTTTCGAAGATACCCTTTCTTGGTGCGACGCTGCCGAAGAACAGCGCCGTTCGGCGCTCGTCTTGAATGTCACGGTGCTGCCCCGCACGGCTCCGGGACTTGGGATGCGGGATTCCGTCAGCGAGGTGTACAACCGTTCCATGCGGGGCTGCACGGATATGCGGAACGACATAAGGATCCAGACAAAACAGCGTGTGAAAATGCCGATTGCGCAGAGCAGAGTGAAGGACGAATCGTTTGCCAAGGGACACCACCTTGTCGCGCAGGGTAGGTCGTTTGCCAGCCAGAAGCGCATAATGAAACGAAGGCCTGAAATAGATACCGGACATGCGGACAGGGAAAGAAAAGCGCATCCATGCAGCAAGTGGGACCTGAGCTTGGTCGAAGTACATAAGCAGGCAATGGTCGGGGCGCAGTAGCTCCACGTAGCGACGTAATAGCTTGCCATGGCGGCGAATGTCCTGTACCTGCTCCGGGGCTCCGCCCGAACGCGATGCGTGCGGCCTGTCAATCCGGGTAAGGCGGATGGATTCGTTTTCCATCGCCATACGCTCCAAGCGTGGATGGAGCGACACCATGGTCCCGGGTATGACTATATTCAGCGTTCCTTTCATGTCCTTCTTTACCCAGTAGTCGACCAGCTGGAGGATGTACTGACCATGATGGCCGTACGAGGAAACATCAAAGAGCATTAGACGAGGCATTATTATGAGTCGTTAACCTCTTGGGGGTGCACATGGATCAGTGTTCTTACCCAACCTGCTATCTGTTGGCGCATCGGGTGCTGATATAGCGGGACTGCCAGGATCATTACGAAACAGAGGATGGCAAGAATCCCTTGCACCCAAGTGGATAGCGACGCGGCGTAGAGCAGGTGCGATATGGCAAGCCCACCGAGACTTGCGGCTCCAACCACTAGGCTGCGAAGGTCGAATAACGCTGCAACCTGTACGTTGTGCTCAAGATGATAAGCCAGGATGATGAGCAGACTGCCCGAAAGGAGTGCAACCATGAAGCCTGTCACGACCCCCGTGCCACCAAAATGACGTCCTAGGATGTAGCCCAAGCCAAGGTTCAGCGCTCCGATCATGGTATGTCCTGCCACGTTCCACCGCAGCCTTCCAATTCCCAAGTACGAAAAATAAGCCGGATTGGAAAGCATGTTTAGGAACCATCCCACAAACAGAAGCACAGAGAAGGTGATGAAGGTCGGCTCATGGCTCCCGAGCCATGCCTGTGATATCACAGGAAGAAGTGCTATCAGCATCGGGACTGCCACCAGCACGAGAACAAGGATAAGCCTGAATGTGGTGACGTACACATGAGGCAGGTTGCTGGCCTGCCGTTCGTACATAGCAGCAATCGCTGGAACGACGGACTGGTGGGCCGCCACAAATAGTGCTCGCAGTTGAAACACCATCCGGTGCGCAAATTCGTAGTACCCGACTACGGCAGCACCCCCAAACAGAGTGACGAGCCACTTAGTGAGGGGTTCGGTGAGTAGTTTAAAGACCGAAATAACCTGAAAACTGGCACTGTAGGACAGCATTTCCCGGAATACATCGCTAGTCCATCGCACAGGCAATAGTGGCATGCCAGGAAGGAGTAGTCGAAGCATGACCCAGGAGGCCAAAAGCAGCACGGCCGCCTGGGCCAGTTGCGCCTGCGCCAGTCCTACAAGGCCGTACTTCGGTACGAGGATAAAGACCAGCCCCAAGTAGAGCAATGCCGCAGTTCCAACCAGAATGCTTCGAAGATCCATGCGCTGCAGACCATCCAGAGCTCCGTGCGTAACGCCTGCAACGGAGGTCAGCCAAAACGAAGCCATAGAATACGGCAGGATGGTCAAAGCCTCGTCGGCGAGAGCCGGTTCAAATGGTAGCCCAAGAGCATATCGCGCAAACGGATACAGGGCAATAAGCATAACCAGCAGAAATAGCGCTAGCGATAGCAAGGCGGTCTCTACTACACGGATAATGCGATCGGTATTGTTAAGCGCCTTGTAACGGGACACGAACTTAACGACGCTTGTGGCAAGCCCCAGGTTGGCCACACTTCCCGTGGAAGTGGTAGCAAGGACTAGGGACCAAACGCCAAACAGCTCAATGCCAACGGCATCCTTGGCGTAGCGGTAGAGAACGAGGAAGGATGCTCCTGTGACGACTACCTGCGCGGCTGCAGCCAATGCATTAAGGAGAAGCTGCCGCTTTTCGTGCATGCCGTCACGGCCTTATGCCGGAATAATATCGCGGAAGAACAGGCCGTCAACCTGCAACAACTGCCCTGACACCGGATCTTCAATCACCGGCTGCACGGACATCATTATCAGTCCCCGTTGCTCCAGGTACCGGACGATCTCTACCATCCGCGCCTCGCCGTGATACATGGGCACGAGCGACAATTCCACTTGGATACCGGTAATGCGAGGCAGGCTTTTAGTTGCTCCCTCCAGGATATGCATCTCAAAGCCTTGCGCGTCCATTTTAAGGTACACTTTGTCCTGCTCCTCGCAGTGTGCGTCGAATACATCATCCAGGCGCACTACATCCACATCTTCGGTACCGGTGAATCCGGCCCTCGGGTAGGCGGCGACATGGCGTGGGTTTACGGGGAGGAAGGAGCTGCTCTCGGTGTTGGCAGCTACGTTGATGGTTCTTCGCTCCGCGTGGGCACCAAGCCCTTGGTTGATGGCAATCCAGCGGGGATCGCGGTGTGACCGTCGAGAAAGGGCAGCGAATGGCTTGGCGAGCGGTTCAAACGAAATAATCTTCCCGCGATATCCGGTGCTTCGCAACTCGTCCCCGTACGCCCCCGCATTGGCCCCGACATCAAACACGGTGTTAATCCGATGATGATCGAACAGGCGAATGCGGCGGGCCACCGGTGAACTTCGCGGCGTAAAGCGGATCACATCGAATCCGGAACGCCGGATCCAACGGCGGAACATGGCAGGGGGCTTCATCTGGACGGATCTGCGAGCGTTCGCTGCCACGCCCCCGCTGAGAGGCCGGCTGCGACGCTGAAAATGAACAACGAATCTTTCAGAAAGAACGGGTTGGAGGTGATCGTGCTCAACATGAAAGCCACTAGGCTGGCAGCCGCAGCGAGTCCGCAAATGCCAATCCATGGATCCGTTGCTTTCGCCTTGTAGGCGCTCAATCCGCGCAGAATGACGCGTGTCCAGAAGAACATAATCAGCCCGAGTCCCCACAGACCAAACTTATACCAAAGGCCGACATAGCCGTTGTGAACCAGCGCATCAAAGTCCGTTGATTGGTGTGCCAGATCATAAAACAGGTAGGAAACCCCCATGCCGTATCCTAGCACGGGGTTACGAAGAACATGGTCCATCACCGTGACAGCTTCCCGAAAACGGTTGACTAGCGAGATGTCCGTTGTGATGGCCGATCCAATGGAGGTTAAGCGGAGGACAAACCCTTCAAGGAGGAGCTCCATGTATGCCCCGTACAACAAGAACCCCGTGCAGATGAGCGCACCGATCCCAAGGACCGCAAACAAGAACAAGCGTTTCTTGATGCGCTGGTCCACAAGCAGGAATACGACGCCGACAGCTAGGACGAAGGCCATCCAATAGCCCCGGCTCTGCGTGAGGGCGAGGCCGGCAAACGCCACCACAAAGCCACCGAGCGATAGCCCCAGTGACCACCATCTGCGAGCGAACAGGACAAGGGTGAGCCCGAAAGCGGATCCGACCATGAGCAGGTTGTCGTTCGTCACGATGCGGCCCGTCGCGATCTGCCACGCCTGTGTAGCAGCCGACAGGTCGCTCCGAAAAACGAGCATGTTACGGGCGGCGACCATGACCGCAACGCATAACACGATTAGCATCAGGTCGCGCGCGCCGCGCCGCTGCGCGCGGATGGTTTCCTTGAGCGGAAAATAGAGCGCCAACAGAGAAAGGGAAAAGAGCTCACTGGCAGCTCCTTTAAGGCTTCCCCCAAACACTACTGTCAGGATGCCGGTGAACGGCAAAAGCAGCAGAAAAAGGAGTAGTACACAGTCTTCGGGTGTCCGCAGCAGGCGGCGCTGACCGACTAGGACATGCTGTGCGTACCAGTGGAACAAAACGGTATACAGATACAGAGCGTAAACAATTTCCCGGAACTGAAAACCTGCCTGGTTGTCGGCAATGACCACAAAGCCCACCAGCACTACATACAGGTTTAGTGCCGGGCGGCGGAACAAGTAGACGGTGCCAGCACCAACTATTACCGCGCCTGGCAGTGCTAGGGCGAGGAGCGGCATTTCGATCCAGGCGAAGACTAGGATGAGACCTATCCCACCGGCCAGCGCGAACGCCAGGGTGCCCTGCCCCCACCTGTCAAACGCCTCCGGTGACGGTAGACTCTGTGCGGTGTGCATTTAAGCCCCCGGCTTCGGGTCAGGAAGCGGAGCCCGCGAGCCTGCTAGCTACCCATCTGTAATTGCTTGCCCACCAGCCAGCCAGCAGCACATAGAACATGGCAAGAAGAAAAGCAGAGAATGTGGACGCGACCACAATCACGGAGCGCTGCGGGCGCGCCTTTTCCGGGGGAGGAATGGCGTGATCCACAACCTGCACGGCCTCAATATGCCGCTGCTCCTCCAGCTTGGCTTCCTCAAGGACCGGGCGCGTGGCCGCAAGGAGGGAGCCAAGAATGGTAGCTTCCACCTCAAGATCCATAAACTCGCGCGCGACAGCCGGGATGCTGTCTTGGGCAATGGGCATGAGGCGCTCTTGGCCTGCCAGCATTGACTGGTAATCCTGGTTGGCCACATCAAGGGCGCGGCGGGCCGATCGAACCATTGAGTGCCCCGGACCATAAAGCTCTAACAGTGACTCGTGCTGAATCTCCGCCTGCCACACGTTAAGTCGCCAGGCAATCACACCCTCGGCAAAGGCTTGCGCTTGCGTGGTGGGGTCAAGGATGCCGGAACGTTCCTGAAGCGCCTCCAGTGCCGCGGCGACAGAATCCAATTCCGCTTCAGCCTCGGTATAGCGAGCCTCTACATAGCTGCGGAACCGTCCAGCGTTTTGCGATGCCAGGTCGGAGTTGATACGGTTGAGCTCCGCGACCATATAGTTGGTCATGGCCGCTGCGCGTTCTGGATCCTGATCGTAGGTCCGTACAACAAGGTGATTGTATTCCTCGTCAACAATAAACTCAATGTTATCATCCAGAACCATGATAGCATAGTATGTGGGAGCGGCGGAGTCTTCCACATCGTATACCGTGGTGAGGTCGAACTCTCGCACCACATTCTCCTTTACAGTGCGACTGTCAAGGATGGAAAGGTAGCGAACGTAGTCCCCCGAGACGCCGCCTAGGAGGGAGCTGGCTGCTGCCGGGATGCCGCCCAGAATGCTGCTGGCTAGGATGCCAGACCCGGACCGTGTTGGCAGTAGCAACCGTGACTCCGCCATGTACCATTTTGGGAGCAAAAGGCTGATCACGATTGACGCGATGCAGGCGGCACCCGTTATTAAGACTAATAACCTTCGTCGTGTCCACAGTCGGGAGGCCATTGTCCAAAGATCCGGGAAGGCTCCCTTCTCAGCGGCCATCAGGGTCATCGCGTGATCGCGGCATATGCCGTAATGATACCCGTTATCGCCGTCACACCTGTAATAATGACTTGCGTCAATTGGATGCGTTGCTGCTGTTTGGTCAATAGTAACTGGGCGGATTGTGCCGATTCCGCATTATCTTTGCGGTCCACAAAAATCGTATCTCCTGAACGAACTGCGGCCGACGCTCCGGTACGGAAATCTCCTGTGCCGTCCTGAAACACGTAAATGCTTCGCGCATTCGGTGCCAACCCGCCAGCTAAGCTGATGTAGTGCCGAGCATCTTGTCCGACAGAAAACGTGACGAGCCCCGGGCGGCGTACGCTTCCTGTTACAACGACGGTGCTCTCATCACGCGGAAACACAATGCGATCGCCATCGTGCAGCACCACATCTTCAGCTTCCTTTCGTAGTATCGCGTCAATATCAATGATCAGGCGGTTAGCTACGTGCGCGGGAAACGACAGGGCGTACTCGCGGCTGAAGAAGTCCAGGTTGCTGGAGCGGCCAAATTCCCGGAAGTTGAGCGAATTGTTCCGCTCAAGAAAGGCCGAGCGCGAGCTGGCATCGTCCTTAAGTCCGCCTGCCAGTTCAAGGAGATCTGTAAGGGTTGTTTTGCCGCCGCTTATCCGGTAGGTTCCGGGATACGTCACGCGTCCGTAGATGGCAGCTTGGTCAATAATCCGGGGTAGTACGTTTATGAGGTCTCCTTTCTGGATCATGGGCCCGCGGCTCTGGTCCTGCAGCAGGTCAGGCACCATTACGGATAACGTTTCTCTTGCTTCATTAGCACGCGTGATGCGGACCTCATGCAGTTCCTCCAGCCCGGATTCTGCGGTTACGATTTCCAGTAGATCCATCAGATAGTCGTTCGGCCGGACATCGTACGAGCCGGCAAAGGGGACTTCGCCGGAAACCCGGACGGCATCGCGCGTTTCGTGGTATGAGGGCACCATGATGTAGTCGCCGTCCCTCAATGGGGGGTTAGCGTCCATATCTCCCATGGTGTAGTACCGCATTAAATCTACCGTGCGTCGGGTACTGTCTCGACTTGTGACGCGAATGTTGCGTAGCGCCGGGCGAAATCCTTCCTGCAACTGTGGAAGTTCTGAACTTGCTGACGTTGCAGGACAAATGGCAGGATCTGGACAGATCGCAATTTGGGCACGATAGGCGTACCCTACGGCGTTATCTACACGCGAGATAGGGGGCATCAGGTAACGTCCTGGCTCCGGCACAGCGCCCGCAATGTGCACATAAAACTTTCGAGTCTGCACAAGGCTGACGCTGACGGGTACGTGAACATAGATCCGTTGCAACGCGGCTACTGCCTCCTGTTGGACGCTTGCGAGGGTTCGTCCTCCCGCTTTAATGGCTTCCGCCTCCGGTAGCGTAAGCAGTCCCGTTGCAGAAACCGGCACCGACTGCCGCACAGGAGCAAGGCCGCCGACCGCGACGCTAAAAACGTCGCCTGGTCCGAGGATATACGCCTCAGCGTCCAGCGGGCCTTCAAGGGCGGTTACTTCCTGGCCAAAGGAGCCTTGCATGATCTGTTGCTGGAGTCGCAGGGCTGGAGTCTCCGCGGAGTCCTCAAGGTAGGGATTCCCCGGTGGGCTGACTGGTGGGGATACCTGGCTGAATACCGGTGCAGCGAGGAGGCCGACACAAATGATAGTTCCGGCAGCCGAGTGGTAAGGTTTCAGAATGGGCAAGGAACCAATACGGGGCTGCATTCGTGCAGCGCGGTTCTACTCTCAGTTACAGGCATGGTTCGAAAATGCTTTGCTCCTGCGAAGGTTAATCTGGGCTTGCGTGTCCATCGCAAGCGGGCGGATGGATACCACGATCTCGAAACGGTATTTTATCGTATTGGCTGGCGGGATACCTTGCGGGTGAGTCGGGCATCAACGTACACTCTGGCGGTTTCCGGTATGGAGCTGCCCGTTGACGGAGCGAACCTGGTAACGAAGGCGGCGCAAGCATTGGCGCGGCGGACCGGCACTTTGCCCGGAGCAAGGGTTCAGCTGGAGAAGAGAGTCCCGATTGGAGCAGGGCTGGGCGGTGGCTCCAGTGATGCGGCGGCAGCACTGGAGATATTGGCGGACATGTGGGATGTCTCGGTGTCCGAGGCGGTAATGAAAAAGATCGCATTGGAGGTCGGGTCGGATGTGCCGTTTTTTCTCGGGCCGCCCGTTGCTCAAGCTACCGGGCGCGGTGAGGTGCTGGTGCCCATGCCGGAGTACACCCTTCCGTACACGTTGTTGATTGTGGTTCCGGATGTGCATGTTTCAACTGCATGGGCTTTCAGTCAGATACGTCCATTGGAGGGGCGCGCCTTGGACCTCAAGGCTATTGTTGAATCCAATGATCTGGAATGGTGGAGCCGGGTGGTGGTGAATGATTTTGAGGCGTTGGTTTTTGCGGTGGAGCCGGAGCTTGAGCAAGCCAAGAAGTTGCTTCTCCGCAGCGGTGCGGGGTATGCTTCCCTTTCCGGTACGGGTGCAGCTGTATTTGGCGTTTTCGAGGAACGGCATACAGCGGCAACGGCGGCTGCAGAGGCGCAAGCACTAGGCTGGAAAACGTGGACCGAGTCGACTCCTTAACGGCGAAGCGTTGGGATCATATTATTCATCCTTCATCAATTCCTGAACGCCAACATGAAGAGTCCCGAATCGTTGTGCCTGCTATTCTTTCTGGCGGCGTGTGCGTCGCCCGACATGCCTTCTGGCAGCGATCGGCAGCAGCCTCCAAACATTGTGATTTTTCTCGCTGATGACCAGGGGTGGGGTGATTTGGCATTCAATGGCAACGAGTCTGTTGCGACACCGCATTTGGACCGCATGGCGAGCGAAGGAGCCCGATTTGAGCACTTCTTCGTCCAGCCGGTTTGCTCTCCCACGCGGGCAGAGATGCTGACAGGGCGGTATCACCCCCGTAGCGGTGTGTCAGCCACCAGCTCCGGGATGGAAAGGCTTGACTTGGATGAGACAACCATGGCTGATGTCTTTAGCGCCGCTGGATATGCTACCGGCGTCTTTGGTAAATGGCATAACGGAACGCAGGCTCCGTATCATCCCAACGCGAGAGGCTTCGACGAATTCTACGGTTTTGCGTCAGGGCATTGGGGCGACTACTTCGGTCCGCCGCTGGAGCACAATGGCGTTATAGTGGAGGGTGAAGGCTACGTGGTGGACGACTTTACAACGCGGGCGATGGCATTTATGGAGCGCAATCGTGAGACTCCATTCCTGGTTTATCTGCCGTACAACATCCCGCATAGTCCGATGCAGGTGCCTGATGAGTACTGGGACAGGTTTGCGGATACCCCCCTTGCCCAGCACCATAGAGAGCCGGAGAGGGAGGATCGTGATCACACGCGAGCGGCCCTCGCCATGACAGAAAATATTGACTGGAATGTGGGTCGCGTGCTTGAAAAGCTTGGTCAGCTGGGAATTTCCGACGACACGATAGTGCTGTACTTTTCGGACAACGGTCCGAATGGAGCGCGGTGGAATGGGGGCATGAAGGGTTGGAAGGGCTCGGTAAACGAAGGAGGTGTGCGATCTGCGCTGATCATGCAGTGGCCTGGCGTCATTCCTGCCGGAACGGTAGTCAAAGACCTCGCCGCAGCCATTGATCTGTTGCCAACACTGGTGGAACTTGCGGGCATTAATGCTGCGTATGGGATGCCGCTTGACGGTGTAAGCGTGGCGCCTGCGGTTACTGGAGTTCCGTATGCAGCGGACGAGCGATTCATCGTCAACCACTGGCGAGGGCGTACGAGTATACGGAGCGCTCGCCATCGACTTGATACCAATGGGCAATTATTCGATATGGTTGCGGACCCCGGCCAGCAGAATGATGTTGCAGGTATCAACCCGGACGCTCTTAGCGCGCTTGAGGAGGCGAAAGCTTTGTGGCAGGCAGATGTGCTGGCAGAAGCAGAGGAAGAAGATAGGCGTCCGTTCACGGTTGGGCACCCGGACTTTGTCATTACTCACTTGCCGGCGCGGGATGCCAAAGCGCACGGCGGAATTGAACGCTCAAACCGGTATCCGAACGACAGTTTTTTCTCAAACTGGACCAGCACGGCAGATTCAATCACGTGGAATGTGCAAGTCATGGCGAGTGGGGAATTTAGCAGTGAGATATACTATACATGTCGGAAGGGCGACGAGGGAGCACAGGTGGAATTGTCGTTTGCAGGGCAGAGGGCTGTAGCTGCCGTTCCTGCGGTGCACGATCCTCCTTTGCGAGGGATGGCCGATGACCGCACGCCGCGCATTGAATCCTACGTGAAGGACTTTGCAACGATGGATTTAGGTACCATTACCATGGCCGAAGGAATCGGTACGTTGTCTTTGCGTGCGCAGGAAATACCGGGTGAGGCTGTTATGGATTTTAAGCTCCTGGTGCTGCGTCGGCTCGACTGACGCATCGGTTTCCGAGGCTGGAGGTCGTGCCTACCTCACGACCGGCAGCTGGTTCAATGCCGCTAGTCTCTACGGGAGCTCCTACCACTCTGTGCGATTTTCGTCAAGCGTTGATGGCGCTCTCGGCTGATATCCTAGTGCTTCAGGAAGGGGGAATCGGTCTCGCTGGCTTAGAATGGACTCTGGATCGTTTGCGATGCGCCGGGTGAAGTCGCCGACAACAAACAGTGCATTGTGTGCGCCCTGACCCCAGAAGGATGATCGGAACGTCATCCTGCGGTCATTAAATCCCACCCAGGCACCGGTTACGAGCTTGGGGTGCAGTAGCACAAACCAGCCGTCCGCACCTTCCTGCGTAGTACCCGTCTTACCTGCGAAGTCGTAACCGGTGAGGCCATATTGATTACGGATGCGAATGCCTGTGCCGTACGGTTCATTTACCACACCTCGCATCATATCCAATACGACGGATGAAGTCAAGACCGAAAGTGCCTCGTTTGGAACGGGTTGATGTTCGTACAGCACCTTGCCATTGCGGTCTTCAATGCGCAGAATACCGGTTGGCTCATTATAAATGCCCAAGTTTGCGAGCGTGTTAAACCCCGATGTGAGTTCGAGGACTGACACTTCGCTCGTTCCGAGTGCTAGTGATGGCACGGGGTCCAATGGACTCTTGATTCCCATTTTTTCGGCAAATGTGACTACCTGAATGGCTGGTACTTGAAGGATCAGTTGTCCGGAGATGGTATTAAGGGACCGGGCCAGCCCTTCCCGAAGCGTCATTGTGCGCCCGGTAGTGGACCCTCCTGAATTTTCAGGACTCCATATTGCGCCCGTGTCGGGGGATCGGTACACGAAGCGCTCATCTTTGAGCGAGTCTGTCGGATGGTGACCGCTATGAATCGCGGTGGCGTACAGAAATGGCTTGAAGGTTGAGCCTGGCTGCCGTTTGGCGGTTGCGACATGATCATATCGGTCAATACGGAGGTCGCTGCCGCCGACCCATGCGCGCACTTGGCCCGATAGTGGATCAAGGGAAACCATGCCGACCTCTAACCGCCCTTTATCCGTTTTCAAGGAATCAACAAAAGCTTCGTCTTCCAACAGCATTTCTAAGGCCACATCCTCGGGCACACTCTCTTCAAGTAACGCAGCATATCGGGGTGTTTCTTTGACGAATGCTGTTAGGTACGCGCTTCGCCGTTCCCAGAAATAGGCCCACCGATTGGAAGGTTCTGTATGGCACGGGTGATTTTGGTAAGCATCCAAGTCCCCTCCAAGTTCGAATCGGGGACTGGACGCGGAGCTCCATTCGCATTCTGCTACAGCTTGGAGCCCTTTCATTTGTGTGTCTACTGCCTCCTGAGCCATGCGCTGCAGCCGACTGTCAAGTGTAGTGTAGACGCGAAGCCCCTCGCCGAAAACATCTACACCACTGGTGTCTCCCCAGCCTGCCAGCCAAATGCGGATGTGCTCTGCAAAGTAGGGTGCAAAGCTGTCCGTGACCGCACCCGTTCGCAATCGGGTGGTCGTCAGTGAATCGCCATACGTGTCGTAAATCTCCTGATAGCGGTCAGTTGAGAGGGTGTCTCGTCTTATCATCTGACGCAGCACAACATTGCGCCGTTGCCGGGAAAGGTCGGGATTTCTGACCGGGTCGTAGCGTGTGTTGGCCTGTAGCATACCGACCATTGTAGCTGACTCCAACACATCGAGGTCGGCGGCAGACTTACTGAAGTAGGTTCGGCTGGCTGCTTCAATCCCGTACGCGTTGTGGCGAAAAGGGACCGTGTTCAGGTACATCTCGATTATTTCCTGTTTACTGTAGCGCCGTTCCAGTTGTGCAGCAGTGGCCATCTCCTTTAGCTTACGCTCCACTGTGACGGCGAAACCGATTTGGATATTGAACAAGTTCCGTGCGAGCTGCTGCGTGATGGTGCTGCCGCCTTGGCGTTGGAAACTGGAGTTCAGAAAACCCAATGGGAGCGCGCCTATAATGGATTGTGTCAATGCACTTGCAGTTCGAAGCACGTCCACACCCCAGTGATGAAAAAATCGCGCGTCTTCTGTGGATACGAGAGCGCTTATGACGTGCGGGGAGATATCCTCATAGCGGATCCACGATCTGTTTTGACGGCCGAATCTGGCGAGTTCCATCCCGTCAACCGTGTATGCAACGGTAGCCCGATCCAAGTCCGGGTTTTCTATCTCCTCAAGGGAGGGCATGCTCGGTGCGAGGGCCACAAGGTAGCCAAGGTAGCTGGCTACTACAAGGATGCCAGCAACCGCAATGCAGAACAGCACCGAAACGGCGTACGCGGCCTGGAATTTGCGTGGGTCGCGAAATATCTTCCTGAGAACACGGCGGTAGAGCTGATGGATGGATTGTTTCCGCAATGTCTCACCATGGGTGCCCTTTCGCGAGTAGCCTTTTTTAGGAGTGTTGGCCATGGTGAATGCTGGTAAGCGGGTGCTGTTGCACCATCGTAACCTTGGACTCGTTCCATTGGAGCAAAGCGACCACGCCAGAATCCAAGCGACCAAAGTGGCGACCGTATCGCCAGCTACCTGTATTCATATATACTCCGTTTCTCATAGCCACCAGTTCCGCCTGGTGTGTATGTCCCATTACAACCAGTTCGGCTTCTGTACCCTGTAATGTTTGCTCGGCGTGGCGGCGCGCAGCGGTAATGCTCTCCATATCCACTTGCTCATCAGGCTGGTTTCTGCTGACCTTTCCTGCTAAGCCGAGTCCAAAGTTGGGTACCAGAAGGTTGCGGTACAGCCATACGGGTACTGGATGTCGCAGGATGCAGTGAAGACGACGGCTTGGTCCGCCAAGCGCGTTGCCGTGATGCAGGTAGACGGCGTGGTCACCTATGGATTCAAGAAGGCTATCACGCACGAGTCGGACCCCCAGTTCGCGCTCAAAATAGTCCAGGTGCCACGGGTCGTGGTTGCCGGCCACATACGTCACAGGGATTCCCCTGTCTGTCCACGACGCCAGCAGCGCCTGAAAGCGCACGTACCCTTTGGGGATAAGGTGCCGGTATTCGATGAACCGATCGTACACATCGCCCACCAGCACAAGTCCTTGAGCTTGGTCGAAGTGGGCGTTCAGACAGGCAATTAATGCCAGTTCTTCCTCTCGGTCCTCTCGGTACCTGCCGCGGCCGAAGTGCATGTCGGAAACAAACAGAGTCATGCGGGACCAAATTGGCAGGCTCTCACGGAAGGCATCCGACAACAAGGCTGCCGTGTATTCGTATCATAGGTAGTCAGCTTCAATATCTGCCCCCTTTGCTTCGCTAGTTGCACAGAATAGGCATTATCCCACGCTACGGTTCTCCTTCCTAAATGTCATCAATCCCGCCAGTAGTAAAAAACTTGCTCATCATTAACGGGCTTGTGTTTCTAGGCCAGCAGGTCCCACTGACAGGCAACCTGCTGCTGGTATATTTCGGGTTATGGCCGCTTTCAACACCGCCCGGGTTTGGTGACTTTTATTTGTGGCAGCTGGTGACATATGGCTTCCTGCACGGAGGAATGGGGCACTTGGTCTTCAATATGTTTGCGCTGTGGATGTTTGGAGTACAGATTGAGCAAACGTGGGGATCGCGCCGCTTTTCGATTTATTACTTCACTTGTGTAATCGGGGCAGGGATAGTTCAGCTTGCGGTTACGGCGGGTAGCGGAGGCATATATCCGACTATAGGCGCTTCAGGAGGCGTATTTGGTATCCTCCTGGCCTTTGGCATGTTGTTTCCGAACCAGATAATTGTTTTGCTGATTCCGCCGATCCCGATGAAGGCTAAGTGGCTGGTCATAGGCTACGGGGTGTTGGAGTTGTTTTTCGCTACGAGCGGTACGCAGCCCGGCGTGGCCAATGCGGCTCATCTCGGAGGTATGGCTTTCGGTTTGCTCTTGATTCTGTACTGGCGCGGCAAGCTGCCAATCCAGCCGCGTCGCCGACCGTTTTATTGACGGCAGCCACCGGATGATGCGATTTAGGATTTGGCTTGCTGCTCTGCCGCGGGCGCTACGGCTCTTGCTGGTTGTCAACGTGGTTGCCTATGTCGCATGGATTCTGGTTGTATCCCATGTTGGGCCTGCCCGGCGCTTCGTGTGGGACCATTTGGCGTTGAATGCCAGCTGGGATGGTGTATTATTTGAGCCGTGGCAGCTGATCACGTATGGGTTTCTTCACCTGGGTGGTCCGGGACTAGGGAGTCTCCTGCATGTGGGATTCAACATGTTGTGGCTGTACTGGATTGGACGGGAATTTGAGGAGACGTACGGAGGACAGCAGTTGATGGCGGTATACCTATTGGCGAGTCCTGTGGGGGGGTTGCTGAGCATTTTGGCGTATAGCTTCGCGGCGGGCGACCCTGTGATTATTCATGGGGCTTCGGCATCGGTCCTAGGGGTAATAACAATGGTTGCAGTCCGGTTTCCGCAGCGCCGCATCTGGTTGTTGTTCTTTGGACCTGTTCGCCTGGTAGTATTAGTAATAGCATTCCTGGCCTTTGACATTCTTTTTGGTTTTGGAGGAGATACCGCGGTGGTTGCGCATCTCGGAGGGGCGCTTACGGGGCTCGTGTTTGTACGGCTTGAGGGCCGGGGCATGGATCTTTCCTCCTGGACTCTCCGCATTGTGTCGGAAGTACCCGTCCAACGCAGCTCGGGTATTCTGAGGAGGTTGGAGAAGCGACTGATAGTAGAGGAATCGCCTGATTCAGATAAATCTGTAGACGAAATTCTTGATAAGATCAGCGACCAGGGCATAGACTCGCTTACGCGAGCTGAGCGCGCGGCGTTGGAGCGTGCCAGTCGGAGCAAGGATTAGTAAAAGGGGTATGCAAGGAATACGTCGTAATTCAAGTGTGTAGCGGGCCAGTGTGCCAGATGCTGCCCCAAGATTTTGGCTTTATTGAGAAACGACCAAATTAAGGATAGCACATGAACCGATCTAGGCGAAAATCCAGGCCGGTCCAGGTTGGGCCAGTCCAAGTGGGGGGCGGCGCACCGATTTCGGTGCAATCAATGACAGTATCAAAGACGCATAATGTGCCTGCGACGCTTGCCGAGATCCACCAACTGGCGGAGGCCGGAGCTGACATCGTCCGTGTTGCAGTGCCGAGGCCTGAGGACGCGGACGCCTTGGCTGCGATTGTCCGTGGCGCGAACGTACCAGTCGTTGCAGATATCCACTTCAATCATACGTATGCGCTGAAGGCCATTGATGCCGGCGTGGCGAAGGTTCGTATCAATCCAGGCAACATTGGAAAGGAATCGTGGGAGCGTGAGGTGCTTCTTGCGGCCAAGTCCAATGGGGTTCCCATCCGTATCGGCGTGAATTCGGGGTCTCTGGAGCGTGATATTCTGGACCATCATGGCTATCCCAAGCCGGAGGCGCTGCTGGAAAGTGCCATGCGCCATGTAGACCGATGTGACCGGTACGGCTTTGAAGATATCATTATATCCGTAAAGCACTCGGATGTGTATTTCATGATACAGTCTTATCGGCTGTTGGCTGAGCACACATCCTTTCCGCTGCATCTTGGTGTCACCGAGTCGGGATCGGAGAAGACTGGAACCATCAAGAGCTCAATAGGCATTGGGTCGTTGTTGGCGGATGGGATCGGGGACACGATCCGTGTTTCGCTGGCAACAGACTCGGTGAAGGAGGTTGAGGTAGGGCATTCCATTTTAAAGGCGCTGCGTGTCGGACGACCGGGTGTCAACATTATTGCGTGCCCGACATGTGGTCGGCTGACGGGTGATCTTTTTTCTATTGTTGAGAAGGTTGAGAAGGCTGTCAGCAGTCGCCAGTTTGACAAGGATTTGACGGTAGCGTTGATGGGATGCGCGGTGAACGGACCGGGCGAGGCACAGGGGGCAGACTTGGGCGTCTCGCTGGGGCGCGGGCGCGCGCACGTATTCAAGAATGGTGAAGTCATTGGAACTACCCCAGAGGACAAGATCGTGGAAACGGTCCTGGATCTGATAGAATCCTGGGAAGAAGAGCAGTCCTAGCCCTGCCCGTCGCCCATAAGTCATTATAGCGGTTCGATTGTTCGTCAGTTCTGGTCAACTCTCGCTGGCATGGCTGTCGGAATATCTCGGGTATTTCGGCCTGGCAGGTATGGTGTGTGACTTGATGTGAATAATGCCATCCTCTCGTGCGGATACGCGATCTCTACCTGCGCCGCTTCCCTTGGCGCTGCATTGCCTAAACCCACGAACCCTCGGCTGCAGTCTCCTGGCGATACTTCCGCCTCCAGTAATTCAACGGTCCGTACGAGATGCCGTGCTCTGCACAAAACGCCGCTGCGGACCGGGTCCTTTCGTTATACTGCTCTACCAGCGGAAACATCTCTTCCGCCGTACGTCTAGGCTGTACCAGGCGGGCGGTCCGGGGTCTGGGTTCTCACGTCTACGGGTAAGCTCTACAGAACCCGTCACCTAATCAAGATGCAGTTCACCGCACGCTCACCCTGTTTGGAGTAAGTGGCAGTGCTTTCATGTCGTTCCAAACCAACAATGTTGTAGGGATGGCGTTAAAATGCCATTGGAGGCGGAGAATCCACGCAGAAAGCCCCTCGGATAGTGTGCCTACCGTACACTCTACAGTAGTTCAGGCATTTCTGGAGCGGGCTACTGATATGCGCGGACATGCCGCAGGATAGCGCCCGATTATACGCATAAATCCAGAGTGGTCAGAGGCATACTGTGCCGGGACGGGGCACAACAGTTTAGTAGGCCCGCTCTTCCAATCCACAGCGGCGCAGCATCACTGGAAGTTTAACGGCGCTTCCATTGGCATTAACCTAACTTCGCCATTTCGTAGTGCTACTAACCTACGGAATTCTCCCGTGGCCATATTTGGACCGTTTTTTTCAGGAGCAATGGATGGTGAGATTTACCGGATCGGTTGAAGTTGGTTTAGGGTGGTTTGAATCCCTGATTACCTGGTGTTTTGCCGCCTGTTTCGCTGCGATCTACCTCGGATCGTTTCCATCGGACGTAGCTCTGGTGGCTCCATCTGGAGTACGCTATCTCAACCGTTGTGAAGGGACCATACGTCATGAGTCTGGAGGCTTCTGGCTCACCGGTGCACTCGCTTCCTCCACATGCTCGGTCACGGTGCGGGTCGCATCCGGATCATACACGTATCCCAGTACCGCAAAGAACTGTACCATACTCGGAGGCAGATCCTGATCCACCTCCGTGATTAGGTACCGATATTGGTTCTTAACCATCTTGGTCGTAATCCGACGAATCCTGTTCAACCTGTCTCGGATCGTCGCCCAACTATCATGAATCCCGTGTTCCTTGAGTCTGGTGCGAACCAGATGGGCAGCATGATAAGCCAGTACCGTGATGAACAGATGCCCTTCAATGCGGTCATCTCTGCTGTGTCTGAATGTGCGCTCAATCTCTGTAAGTCGCCAGTAGGTTCGTGCAACCGTTTCCACCGACCATCCGGAATGACTGGTCCGAAGCACATACCCTCCGCTGGCCTGGGTGCGACGCGCATGCGAAGCACGCCGGGTCACCGTAACGGATGCTGCATGCTTGGTGCCCTCCTTTTTGCTGACCTCTACCTCATACAGGTGTGAGACCTTCTTGTACTTTTCGTTCAGATGACCAACCTTTATCGTGACCTTTTCATAGTTCTTCAAGTACCCGGGTTTCGAGAGTCCCTCATGTAGTGTAGTGAGCGCCT
Source organism: Rhodothermales bacterium (assembly GCA_963663495.1). Classification (GTDB taxonomy): domain Bacteria; phylum Bacteroidota; class Rhodothermia; order Rhodothermales; family Bin80. The sequence goes on along the minus strand of OY760427.1, from coordinate 3,844,493 downwards.
TCACAAACTTCTTGCATTGGGTTTCAAGGATCTGATCCTCCTTCGCCTGCTTAGCCTCACTGTGCACAAACACGCGCAGTTCCGCATTGTCTTCAACATCTTCAACATCTTTTTCCTTTTTGGTGATCTTCCAGGCTTTGATCTTAACTCCCCCTGCGGTCGTAAACTGTTGATCCGGCTTGTTTTCGGGGACTGGAGGGGCTTTGGAACGCTCCACGGTGATCCAGTTCAGTCCCTATTCTTTCAGGTACTGCAGATTCTTCTCCGTCGCAATGCCGGAGTCCATAATCACTGTGGGCGTAGCGCCGTTTAGTTTCTCAATCGCCTCTTTGAGCGTTGCCGGTTCCCCTGCATTGCCCGGCAGGATCTGCACATTGCGGGGGAACCCCAAACCATCCAGGGTGAGCGCCAGCGTAACCAACGGACAATCACTGCGCTTCTCCTTGCTGCGCCCATGCGACAACAACTTCCCTTTCTTCTTGCCGTGGTAATAGGTATTGGTTAAATCATAAAAGACGATCGTTTCTTCAAACTGCAATACCGCTTTGGTGATGCCAAAGAGTTTCTCCAGGATCTCATCCATATGCTTATGGATCAGATCCGTGCAACGATAGAGGGTGTTGAGACTCGGGGGTTCCAAATCCAGAAGCTGCAGAACACTGGAGGTTTTACACAGCCATTTATGCGTTTCTCGTTCACTGCCCGGGTGGAGCATACGTCCGACGATCAGCGCACAGCAGAGCTTGACGTGTTTCTCGCAGAAGTTGAGCGAACGTAGCAGTGCAGCCAGTCCGAGCTGTTCCAATGTCTGAAGGATCAGTCGTTCTCCGCCGACGGTCCGGGAATCGGGATGGGTTGTTTTCTCTGGATCAATGAGGTGTTGCTGATGGGATGTGCGATGGATGTCGTAGCCCTTGCTTTCGAGATGTGCAACGATGTCGTCGACCGCATTGAGAAAGGCTTCATCATTCTGGAAAGGGAGGATAGCTTTCCCTTTGAGTCGGGCAGTAACGCAATGGGTCAGCTCCCCCCACAGACTGCGGAGGATGTTGAAGTTCGGGCCGAGATTAAGGAGGGTGCGGTGTTTGGAGGTACCGTTTTTGCGATAGGATTCGATGAGGGCCAAGCTGTTGCATTTTTTACCGTCTTTACGTTTGTAGGGTCGGTTTCGGATAAACATGATCGGAGTGTGGAATTGGTACGGGGTAAGGTACCGGGGTGGTTGGGGGGAGGTTGCCGTTCACACCTCTATAGCACCACATTGCCTTTTCCAAAAAAGTCGGCTAAAAAAGGTCGAAAAACGCCGAATTTAGCCGAAATAGCCCTATTAGGAGGGAAAAACGAGAGAATTGGAGACGGAACTCAGCGTTTTCCCCTGACCGGATGGCGAAGTTAGGTTAAGATCATTGATAAACCAATCAGGCTCAACCTGTCCCAGTAATTGCATGCAATTCACGTCTCAACGTATGCAATATGGAGGCGCGTTGTGAGCGAAATCGCAGTAAGTAGCGGACAGCCTTCGCTGATGATACCCGTTGGTGTTGTCCATAAGGTAGGGATGGAAGCTACACGCCGGCTGAGGCGTTGTATTTGACTGTGATACTGAAACGATGCTCACCTTAATGTTCCAATGCCTGTATTATACCAAGAGGGGCTATTTCCACCTACTAACATGGCATGGGACCATCTGGTCCCGCTGATTGGCCCGGCGGTCGCCGAGGTGGCACGCCTGGATGGTTTGCTGGCAGTGGTTCCCAATCCGCAGGTGTTGAACATTCCACTGCGCCTTAACGAGGCGCAGTATTCATCGCGCATAGAAGGAACGCGCGCACCGATAAGTGAAGTGCTTACGCTGCAGGCAGGTGGCAAGGCAGTTAATGAGGATAGCCACGAAGCGGCCCGGGAAGTTTTGAACTGTCACTTTGCGCTCTTAAAGGCTGAGAAGCTGTTGTCCAAATTGCCCCTTTGCCTAAGAGTAGTGCGCGAGATGCATTCCGTATTGATGGATGGTGTTCGCGGCCAGCACCAGGCTGCCGGCGAATTCAGGAAGGTGCCCAATTGGATTGGGCCTCCGGGTTCTACCATTCATAATGCAAGCTACGTTCCTATTTCAGCAGATCGTTTGCCAACAGCACTGAGTGCTTGGGAGCGGTTTATGCATGCGGAATTCCCTGACAAGCTGGTGCAGCTTGCGGTTTTGCACGCAGAATTTGAAGCCATCCATCCGTTTTTGGACGGGAACGGTCGCGTGGGGCGGATGCTTGTGCCGCTCTTCCTTTGGCAGGTGGGATTAACACGGAATCCCATCTTCTACATGAGCAGCTACCTTGAAGGACGACGTACAGAGTACTATGGGGGGCTCCTTTCCGTATCAAGAGATCACGATTGGACTCCGTGGTGTCACTTTTTCCTTGAAGCCACTCTGGCCCAAGCTTCCGCGCAATCCAAAAGGGTGGAGAAAATCCTGGACCTCCACAGGAAAATGCAGGAACAACTCTCGCATGATAGCAGGTCCCGATTCAATATTGCAGTTCTTAACTGGATATTCGAAAGGCCCGTGTTTTATAGCACGCAGTTTACTCGGGATGCCGGGATACCCAAGCAGACGGCCACTCGATTGCTGCGTAACCTACTGAACGATGACATCCTGGTTACAATCACTCCTGCCCGTGGCAGAAGACCCAGACTCGTAGCCTTTACAGAGTTGCTTGAAATAATTCATGGATAGGAATTGGACTCCCGGTTCTAGGGCGTACAGCTATCCGTGTGGTGATTACTGCGCCGTATGGGTAGTACCTTGGGTCTCCCCGCGGGGGTTTTTGGCAGTGTGCCCAACAAGTATGAGTATCAATCAACGGGGCTAATTTTGACAGGCAAGAGTCCATTATGTCCTTCCAACTGCTACGAAATACTGGCAGCATGGGCGTAATCCAAGTATTGGATGGGTTATTGAGGGGTATGGGTTGCCGCCGAAAATCGGACCGAAGGATGCCCTGGTGGCTCATTCTCTGGCGGGTGTGGATCGTGATTTACGCAGTTCTATCTACAGATTTGTTTGTCAAAAATGATCAACAAATCACGTTGTTGTTCAACAAAGGCCAAAAATGATCAACAAATGTCTCTCTTAAGGTTATTGAGGACAACATTCTGTAAAATGGCCACAAATTAATGGTTGCGAGCCGTCAGCCAAGGTATTATGCGAGATTCGGTGTGCACATTAGTAATTGTCCTTATGGTGGAACATTGTGAGCCTCAAATATTCCTCGCGAGGTCAAATGGCTAGGCCTGTTGCCAATTTGACAATTAACGTGCAATCTAGGCCGGCATTTCAACCATGGCGTGCGTTTAGCTATGTTCTTTGGATATCGCAAATTATTCGGGTCTGGACGCAGGGCCGTGCACGATGATTCTACGCATACGGTGTATTAGTGGGTATTTAACTCCGCAACTTACGGGCAGGGATTGAACTCCGTGGACTGGTCCCTGATACCACCGTAGAGATTGTTGGTGTTGAGGAGCTGGCCCCCGGGACTGCGGATGTCTCCTATCGTTTTCCTGATGGGAAGCATGCCAGCCAACTGGTCATGTCAGACCAGTTGGCTGGCGTTGAAATGGTTGATTCCAAGGCTGGGAGAAGCTTTGGTGGAGATGGCAAAGTGTTCAAGCTGGTGGCTGAAGGAACGCGGATCCGGCTCGCTTACTTGTTTGACCCGAACCTTGCGGTTCATATCTCAAAGATTGAGCCGTTACCCCACCAGATTACGGCGGTGTACGAGTCGATGCTTCCACGGCAACCGTTGCGTTTCCTGTTGGCCGATGATCCAGGGGCTGGCAAGACCATCATGGCAGGTCTGCTAATAAAGTAGTTGATGATACGTGGCGATGTGGAGCGTTGTCTTGTCGTTTGTCCGGGCAGTCTTGCAGAGCAATGGCAGCAGGAGCTGAGGGATCGCTTCCAGCTGCACTTTGACGTGCTATCGAATGATGCGCTGCGCGGTGCAGCCGGGAATTACTTCGTGGAGCGGGATCTCGTTATAGCTAGGCTGGACAAGCTCTCGCGCGACGAAGATACCCAAGCTTTGCTGAAGGCGCCCGATAGTCGCTGGGACCTCATCATTTGCGACGAAGCGCACAAAATGTCAGCCAGTTATTCCGGCCATGAGGTTAAGAAAACAAAGCGTCATCGGCTGGGGCGGTTGCTGTCTTCGGTGACGCGCCATTTTTTGCTGATGACGGCAACGCCGCACAACGGAAAGGAGGCAGACTTTCAGCTGTTTATGGGGCTATTGGACCGTGACCGCTTTGAAGGCCGGTTTCGGGATGGCGTGCATCGTGTAGATGTGTCAGACCTGATGCGGCGGATGGTAAAGGAAAGCCTGCTTCGATTTGATGGCACTCCGCTTTTTCCGGAGCCGAAAGCCCATACCATGCCGTTTAAGCTTTCGCCGATGGAGTCGCAGCTGTACGAAGATGTGACGGCTTATGTGCGTGACGAATTCAATAGGGCAGAGGCATTAAGCGGGCGCCGTGTCCGTGCGATCGGTTTTGCGTTAACGATGCTACAGCGCCGCCTTGCTTCTTCGCCGCGCGCGATTCTGCGGTCGCTCGAGCGGCGGCGCACGAAGCTCCAGGAGCACTTGGCAGATGTTGAAGAATGGGGTAAGGCCGGAAACTCGGTTCCCATCCGTTTCCTGGATTGTGACGAGGAATTCATTGAGGATCTGGAGGATGCGCCCGGGCCGGAGCGGGAATCACGCGAGCAGGAAATTCTGGATGAAGCAACCGCCGCGCTCACGGAAGGCGAGCTTAGGACGGAGATTGCAACGCTGCAGAGGCTCGTGGCATTGGCCCGCAAGGTGCGCATAGCGGAAACGGATGCCAAATGGAGGGCAATGGCGAGGCTTTTGCACGAGCTTATCATCAGTCCGGGGTCTGCATATGGGGTAGGTGGCGGCCGCAAGCTGGTCGTCTTTACAGAGCATCGTGATACGCTTGACTACTTGAGCAGGAAGGTTCGGACCCTTGTCGGACAGGAAGATGCGATTTGCATCATCCATGGGAGGATTCCCCGGCAGGAGCGTCTACAAATCCAGGAGAGCTTCCGTAATGACCCGTCCGTTAAGATTCTGATAGCGACGGATGCTGCTGGTGAAGGCATTAACCTGCAGCGGGCCCATCTAATGGTGAACTATGACTTGCCGTGGAACCCCAATCGATTGGAGCAGCGGTTTGGCCGTATCCATCGCATTGGTCAGGAGGAGGTTTGTCACTTGTTCAATTTGGTATCTTCCAATACGCGCGAAGGGCAGGTATACAAGACGCTGCTGGAAAAGCTGGACCAGGCACGGTTAAGCCTTGGTGGGCAGGTTTTTGATGTGCTGGGCGAGATGGACTTCAGCGGGAAGACGCTGCGTGACTTGCTGCTGGAGGCAGTACGGTACGGGGATCGTACGGATGTAAAGGAACGGTTGAACAAAACTGTTGGTGATGCCCTAGACAGAGATCGAATTCAGACAATGATTGATGAGCGTGCACTCGCACAGGATTCGATGGCTATGAGTCGTGTAATGAAGGTGCGCGAAGAGATGGAAAGGGCGCAGTTGCGCCGGCTCCAGCCTCATTTTGTTGAAGAATTCTTTCAACTAGCATTCCAGGAGCTGGATGGGAGTATTCATCCCCGCAAGGCAGGGCAGTACGAGGTCACGCATGTGCCTGCTGCGATCCGCAGGAGGTCGCAGGGGAGGTACCCCGTAGCTTCTCGCTACCGACGCATCGTGTTCGATCGGGAATACTCGGAGAGCAATAGGAGCGCCGAGTTTGTGGCGAGTGGACATCCGCTGCTGGAAGCTGTGACAGACATGGTGCTGGATCGGTTCAATGGTGTGCTCAATGAGGGTGCAGTCCTGATTGATGAGACAGATAGTGGTATAGCGCCGCATCTTCTTGTCTGCATGGACCACACTATCCAGGAGGGGGAGTCTCCTTCCAGTGGAGCGCCGCGCGTCATGTCCCGCAGACTGCTGTTCATAAGAGTGGATGCAAACGGGACAAGCTTATGTGACAATTTTGCTCCGTATCTGGATTACACCCCTCTGGGTGAACGGGACCCGAGCCTTGCGCAAGTTCTTGCCCATCCTGCATGTGCACAGCTGCGCACAACCGAGGAGCGAAAAGCCATGATGTTCGCGGTCGTGCACCTTGTGCCAAAACATGTGAGTCAGATTAAGGGGTCTCGACTAAAGCTCATTGATAAGACACGGGCGGCTGTTCATGAGAGGCTCAGCAAGGAAATAAACCATTGGGACCGCAGAGCGGCAGAACTCAGGGAGAAGGAGCGTTCCGGCAAGCCTGGCGCTCGGCTCAATTCTGGGGAGGCCATGCGGCGTGCCGATGAATTGCAACAGCGTCTCAACAGGCGCCTGAGGGAGCTGGATCTGCAGAGACAGATTATTTCGCTACGGCCGAGGGTGATTACTTCTGCGCTTGTCATACCCGATGGGTTAAGGCGAGAGATACAAGGTATGGGTAGTCCAGACGGCGCATACGTCATGGCGGACAGGATGGCGGTTGCAAAGCGTGCGCGGGATATCGTAATGCAGCACGAGCGTCGGCTCGGATGTGAGCCGCGGGATGTGGAGATGGAAAAGCTGGGCTATGATGTTGAAAGCAAGCACCAAGGCCTGCCTACCCATTAATATTGCCTCTTGACTATTGCGTATTTGTCTGTTAGTTTACTGGCATGTGGGTGCAGCATCAGATACTTACCACGCTTCGCGGCGCAGAACCGACCTTGCAGCGTATTCTGGAGGTACACGGTGACAAGAGTCGCACCGCAGTCAGTCGCATTGTTTGCGAGCAATACCGCTTTATGGATGCTCGCGGGCGGCCGGAGTGGGCCGGATGCTTGAAAGCGCTACGTACGCTGGAGGCAGAGAAAAAGGTTGTACTGCCTGTTTCGCAGCGGACTGGTCGGATTGCCGGGCCGCGTTTGTTGGAAGCTCCGGTGGAGGCGCCGGTGGATGTACCGGATACGGTGGGTGAGGTCGAAGATCTTGAGGTCGTGCTGGTCTCCGACCGCGATGCTACCACGATCTGGAATACGCTGATGACCAAGGAGCATCCCCGCGGTTTGAAGACCCTTGTGGGGGCCCAGGTGCGATACGTGTTTCAGAGTGCGCACGGGATACTGGGCGCCATCGGGTTTTCGGCAGCGGCGTTGTATCTGAAACCTCGGGATACATGGATGGCGTGGAGTGATGAGCAGCGGGATCGGGAGCTGTATCGTGTGGTGGGGCTGAGTCGCTTCCTGATTCGTCCCACGGTGCAATGCAAGAATCTGGCCAGTCATCTGTTGGGACGGGTACTGCGGCGATTGCCGGACGACTTCCGTGCGCGATAGGGCTATGCGCCCTTTCTGGTGGAAACATTTGTGGGCCCGGATCAGGAGGGTACGTGTTTCAAGGCGGCAGGCTTCCTTCGTTTGGGGATGACCATGGGCAGGGGGCGGCATGCCCTCACGCATGAATGCAAGCAAACGCAGAAGAAGATATTCGTTAGGGAGGTTGACGGAGACTGGCGCAAGAAGCTCGGTGTACCGGAGGTGGAGCTGCATCCGCGGTTGGAAGTGGGTGAGGGGCTTGATGGTGACGGGTGGGCGGAGCAGGAGTTTGGTGGTGCGCCATTGGGGGATAAGAGGCGCAGTGCTCGTTTGGTAAAGAGTGCAGCAATGTTGGGAGCGTCTATGGGTCGTCCACCGAGTGCAGCACCGAAGCGTGATCCGGCGGCGGTATCGGGGTATTATCGTTTTCTTGAGAAGGCGGATCGGTATGGGAACAATCCTGAGAAGATATTGGCGCCTCATCGACAGCGTACGATTGAGCGGATGCGTACGCAGGACACGGTGTTATGCGTGCAGGATGGTACGGACATCAGCTTCAGTACGCGCCCGGAATGCGAGGGGTTAGAGGTTATAGGACGTAATCAGACGACAGCGGAGTCCAAGGGGGTGCATTTGCATGCGACCATTGCATTGGGAGGTGACGGAGTGCCCCTGGGAGTGCTACGATGTGCGTATGAGAAGCCTAAGGGGGAGCATGCTGCCGGGACGCAGCAGTGGATAGAGGGTCTTCATGATATTGAGGAGGCGGCGGAGACGCTGCCGCGCAAGACGCGGGTGATCTGTGTTATGGATCGGGAGGCGGACATCTTTGCGCTTTTTGCGGAGCGGGATGGGCTGCGGCGTACGGATGTAATAGTACGAGCCAAACACGACCGGAATCTGGGCAAGGAGAAGGCACGGTTATTCAAGGCGATGCGGAAGGGTCGGTCGGCAGGCATGGATGCACCTGTCGGTGACACGCGTGAGCCGTCGTGCGAAGTCGGGGCGTGTGACGAATGAGGGTCGGCCGGCCCGTAATGCGCTTATGGAGGTACGCTATAGGGAGGTAATCCTCCCCCCTACCAAGAAGAAAAAGAAGCAGGAGGTGGTGCAGGATACCGAAGCCCCTGATTCTTCCGAAACACCTGTACCTCCTACCGATAAGGACCCGCAGCGGGAGCCGGTGCAACTATGGGGGGTACATATTCGTGAGTCGGTTCCTCCCAAGGGCATGGTGCCAGATTTAGTTGGTCTATTTTTTCAAGACCGGCTTAGGAGTGGGCCCAAGATACGGTTTCGGCACACATTTTAGCAGGGCTTTTTGGAGCTTCGGAAGGTGTTTTGCGCAGCCAAGCTTACATAATCGGGGTTCGGTTTCCAGCATAGCCATTGCTACCCATCGGTGACGTTGATCTGAGTTTACCCAACGTCTGATCCGCCGCGTTCGATTAGCCAGCTGGCCGTTGACATTCTCAATGATGTTGGTGGTTAGCAGACTGCATCCGACCGTATCCGCCACACCCAGCCTGTGCAGTGTCAGCGTCTCTTCCATGCCCTCTTCCAGGCTACGTGCGGCCGCTTCCTCCCCTTGTTCCTCCAAGTCATCCCGTAGGGTCTCAAGCCCCGCTTTTGCGTCGTCGTACGTGTCTTCACGATACGCCTCCTGCATCTTCCGACGCACCTTGGGCGCATCCTCCTTTTTCGTGAGCTTGCTCACCACATTCTCCCGCTTGTGCCAGGTACAGCGCTGCACCTGCGTGTAGTCGCCGAAGACATCCTTTACCGCCTTGTAAAGCCCCTTCGCTCCATCCACAACGCACAGCAGGCCCTGGTCATAGCACAGGCCGCGATTGATCAGGCCTTCCAACAAACCTGCAATCGCCTCCGCATTCTCCGTGGTCGTCTCCACCATGCCCAAGATCTCCTTCTTTCCGTCTGCCGTAATGCCCATACACAGCACGATCTGGCACTCCTGCAAGTACTTGCCATCTATCAGCAGCGTCACATAGGTTTCCGAAGACAGATCGCGTTCTTCGAACTTCTTGAGGGCCTCCGCACTCTTCTTCCTGAAAGTGCGACTGACCGAGGAAGCGCTCAATCCATAACTGTCCGCAAACGCGCTGACCACACGGTGATAATCCCGCTGGCTGATCCCAAGAAGAATGTTTTCCGTCAGATTGTTCTCCTCTTCAACCGATGCATTGCGTAGCTCACAATAGGTCTCCAGAGGACGCTCCTTGCCCTCTTTCTTATCCCGTACGCGCTGCACCCGGATCTTCAGGCGTTTCCCCATGATCCTGATTGAACCCGGATTGGTCCCCCATCTCTCGTAACGTCCGTCGTGCACATCGTCTCTCGCGTAGCGCTTGCCACAGAGCGACTCTACCTCCTCTTCCATGACCAATTTAGCCAACAGCTCCTCAATGCTACCGCTGCATCGCAAGAGTGCCATCTTGGTCTCCCGATCTTGATCAATTATATCCCGGAAGTGCTTCACTCGCTTCCTGGCCTTGGTTGAGGGCTTGGTTGTTGTCTCACATGCTTGCATAACGATGGGTGTGTTAGGGTGTTGGATGATTAGGGCTCCAAGTAGCATAATGCAGAGCCCCCAGATGGTTCAATAGTAAGGATTTCCAACGACGAGGATGACTTTGTAGATGCCTGCAGCAGGAAACCGGGCCTTTGAGAGAGGTTATAGCAGCTCCACGGGCTGCTGTGCGGCAAAAAGTCGGCTGTTTGTACAAAAACAGCGGTGTTATACCATTCCGTGCAGGTTACAAATATTGAATACTTTATGCACCGTTTTCCGTGCACGCAATAACCTACACGCGCGATGTATGGTGTCGTCGGCGTTTTGGTGGCAGATATGGGCGCGTTTCTGCACGCGAACGGCTTCGTTGAGCCCTTTTGCGTGCGCTGGCATCGCTATAGCGGCTTAAGGCGTACGATCTGGAGTCATTGTAGCCTGCCATGCGTGTGATTAGCTCCGAAAACGTGCCAATCTTTTCAACCGTGGCACGGTGCGCCCGGATATCGTGCTCATAGTAGTATTGCACGGCCACATTCTTGTTCTGGCAAGCATGGATCAATCGTACGCGTTCCAATAGTGCTGTTAGCCAGCTCGGCAGCTCTTTAACGCAGGGCAGTCTGCTTCCTTGATGGCCTTGGTCATCCCTCTGTGCACAGCAATTGGCATCCTTACAGGCCTTGTGCGAGGCCCTTTTGGCCCAATGGAGGCGCTTCCTGTTGCCGCTCCCGCGGTATTATCCGCATAGTTACCCGTCTGGAGACGTTTTGCACGCTCTGCAAAGTGCTCTGCAAGGCCGTTTACAAGTGATGCCGGGCAGAAAAACGGGGATATCCGCGTTTTTTGTGTACTTGAAGCCTGATCTGCACACCGGGTGTGTCCGGCCGCAGCAGGAAACCGGGCCTGCGAGAGCGTTTATTGAGGTTCCACGGGCCGCTGTGCGGCGAAAAGCCAGCTGTTGGACCAAAAACAGCCTGCACGAGCCCCTTTTTGGCCCAACGGAGGCGCTCTCCGTTGCCGCTCCCGTGGTCTTATCCGCATAATTACCCGTCCAGAGACGTATTGCGCGCTCTGAAAGGCGCTCGGCAGGCCGTTTACCGGTGATTCCGGAACGGGGATATCCGTGTTTATTGTGCACTTGAAGCCTGATCTTGCATACCGGGTGTGTCCGGCCGCAGCAGGAAACCGGGCCTTTGAGAGAGGTTATAGCAGCTCCACGGGCTGCTGTGCGGCAAAAAGTCGGCTGTTTGTACAAAAACAGCGGTGTTATACCATTCCGTGCAGGTTACAAATATTGAATACTTTATGCACCGTTTTCCGTGCACGCAATAACCTACACGCGCGATGTATGGTGTCGTCGGCGTTTTGGTGGCAGATATGGGCGCGTTTCTGCACGCGAACGGCTTCGTTGAGCCCTTTTGCGTGCGCTGGCATCGCTATAGCGGCTTAAAGCGTACGATCTGGAGTCATTGTAGCCTGCCATGCGTGTGATTAGCTCCGAAAACGTGCCAATCTTTTCAACCGTGGCACGGTGCGCCCGGATATCGTGCTCACAGTAGTATTGCACGGCCACATTCTTGTTCTGGCAAGCATGGATCAATCGTACGCGTTCCAATAGTGCTGTTAGCCAGCTCGGCAGCTCTTTAACGCAGGGCAGTCTGCTTCCTTGATGGCCTTGGTCATCCCTCTGTGCACAGCAATTGGCATCCTTACAGGCCTTGTGCGAGGCCCTTTTGGCCCAATGGAGGCGCTTCCTGTTGCCGCTCCCGCGGTATTATCCGCATAGTTACCCGTCTGGAGACGTTTTGCATGCTCTGCAAAGTGCTCTGCAAGGCCGTTTACAAGTGATGCCGGGCAGAAAAACGGGGATATTCGCGTTTATTGTGCACTTGAAGCCGGATCTGCATACCGGGTGGGTCCTGCTGCAGCAGGAAACCGGGCCTTTGAGAGAGGTTATAGCGACTCCACGGGCTGCTGTGCGGCAACAAGTCGGCTGTTTGTACAAAAACAGCGGTGTTATGCCATTCCGTGCAGGTTACAAATATTGAATACTTTATGCACCGTTTTCCGTGCACGCAATAACCTACACGCGCGATGTATGGTGTCGTCGGCGTTTTGGTGGCAGATATGGGCGCGTTTCTGCACGCGAACGGCTTCGTTGAGCCCTTCTGCGTGCGCTGGCATCGCTATAGCGGCTTAAAGCGTACGATCTGGAGGCATTGTAGCCTGCCATGCGTGTGATTAGCTCCGAAAACGTGCCAATCTTTTCAACCGTGGCACGGTGCGCCCGGATATCGTGCTCATAGTAGTATTGCACGGCCACATTCTTGTTCTGGCAAGCATGGATCAATCGTACGCGTTCCAATAGTGCTGTTAGCCAGCTCGGCAGCTCTTTAACACAGGGCAGTCTGCTTCCTTGATGGCCTTGGTCATCCCTCTGTGCACAGCAATTGGCATCCTTACAGGCCTGCACAAGGCCTTTTTGGCCCAATGGAGGTGCTTTCCGTTGCCGCTCCCGTGGTCTTATCCGCATGATTACCCGTCCAGAGACGTATTGCGCACTCTGAAAGACGCTCGGCAGGCCGTTTACAGGTGATGCCGGGCAGAAAAACGGGGATATCCGCGTTTTTTGTGTACTTGAAGCCTGATCTGCACACCGGGTGTGTCCGGCCGCAGCAGGAAACCGGGCCTGCGAGAGCGTTTATTGAGGTTCTACGGGCCGCTGTGCGGCGAAAAGCCAGCTGTTGGACCAAAAACAGAATGCGAAGCGGATTGAGTGGTACCTCTTAACCTCGTGCCCGGTGACATCGCTGGAGGAAGCGGAAGCGATCATTAACTACTACGGGCTGCGCTGGCGTGTAGAGGACACATTTCGCGTGCTCAAGAGTGGTTGTAAGGTGGAGAAGTTGCGCATGCAAAAGGCATCGTTATTGCGCCACGCTATCACCATCCACATGGTGACAGCGTGGCGCGTACTACTGATGACGCTTCTGGGTCGTACCTCCCCGGAGATGGAGGCCGGGGTGATGTTCACCGATGTGGAGCTGTCTGCGCTCCGCACATACTCGAAGCGTTATGGTCTTTCGGATCCCACCAACTTGTTAGCGGCGGTGCTGTTGGTGGCTATAATGGGCGGTTATGCGCCGCGGAAGAATCGTCAACCAGGTCACACTGTGCTGTGGCGCGGATACAGCAGTCTGCAAATCCGGGCAAGTCATCATGAGGATTTGGCCGCAACAGGTCAACTGGTGGTGCGTCCTCCTCCATAGGATAGGTCTGTGCTTACCTCCCTCCTGATTTTCTCTGCCTAAGGCTCGTGCTATCAGCACGAGGGGCCATGTCATTGATTTTGCGGCGATCAGCGAATCGCGGTAACCGCATTGTTATGTCCGCCCGAGGAACGCGGCACATTGACACCGCTCTATGTGCCGATCCGCACAAGGAATTGCGCTCAGCCACCGATCTGTACCCTACCCTGTTACCCGGATCCGGTGCTGTTGCCCCACAAAACCACATCACAACGTGCTAACCGACCCAGTTGACACCCCCTCTTGTCAAGCTAGCTAATGTGGGCGGTAGGCAGAGTTAGCATGGCAGCTGGGCGGACGGGCGGCGTACAACTGCATTGCAGATGACGACAGGAATGCGACCAACCCCGGAGATGCATTGCGTGTGCTCTTTAATCGCTATGGTCCGTGTCTGGTACTGATAGACGAATGGGTGGCCTACGCACGACAGCTCCATGAGCGCAGCAACCTGCCAGGAGGCAGCTTTGATACGCAGTTTAGCTTCGCTCAAGCGTTGACGGAATCGGCAAAGGGAGCAAATAATTGCCTGCTAGTCATCAGTCTTCCTGCTTCAGACACGGCAGGCACCGGGTACACCCATGCAGAAGATGCAGAAGTGGGTGGGATTAGAGGACGTAAGGCACTGGTACGCCAGGCTAACTGGCAAGGATATAGCGGGTGGAAGTCCCGTAATATGAAGCAAGAACCAAGCACATATTTCCGCGAGCCGTGCGCGGTCACTCATGAGGGTGGACGTGAAGTGTCGGTAGCGGCGCATATGGCCAGGGATATTGAGCAACGAAAGATGTGTCGTTCGGGTCGCCGAGATTATCGGTGCGGTCGAAGGCAATATGTTCGTCATCGTTATGGTGAGAGGGCGGACAGGCCCGCGGTGTCTAAGACCCCATGGACGTATGTACATATCCTGCCGGGACCTGGGAGATCTTTTCAACGCCCAGCGCCAAGGGCGGGGCCGCCGAAGCGTAGGCGAAATGCTGATCGGAGGATGTACGTTGAAGAGAGGTCCGATGCGATGATAGTAGTGATGAAGCTGGCGAACAAAGCATGGAAGACCATGTGGCGGAGTTGGTGGAGCGAAGCGTCGCACCCGAGGGGAAACCGTAGTTCCCGGCATGCACTGGACGCAGAGCCAGGTTCGTGTGCCAGGGGAAGGTGCGGTTACGGCAACGGACCGGTTCGCTGGTCTGTTAACGTCATGCGCGGTGGCGCGACCCAAGGGAAGAGCCGGATCCTGCAATATTCATGATGTACCCTGTTCGGGTCTAAAAGTGCTGTTTCGGTACCTGCAGGACCGATTGTGCATTGTTCATGCGTAGGGACGACCATGAGAGGGGCTGAAAACACCAGTTTAGGCCCTTTTCCCGACTCGATAGCGGTCACATTACCGAGATTTTGGGAAGACGTCTGTCGGGTAGACACACCTCTGCCTACCTTCTCTTTCCGCTTTCCGCGTTGGGCGCCTGCGGTGTCGAAGCGCAGGCGCAAATATGACTTAGCTAGCTCTTCATGGGAAGCGTGATCCATGTGAGTTGACAATAACGTCGCCAAAATTGCTCCCATGCAGCATCTGCGCTGGCGGCAATGTGGATAACGATGTTGCGCGCGTGTTGTACGAAGCGGGCCCCCACCTTGAGTACACGCTCGCGATAGGTGCTCAGACTTATCTGGGATTCGTCAGGCTCCCGCATAAGGCAGCGCCCCACATGCATGAGCTGATAAGTTAGAAGGTATACCTGTAGCAGGACCTCGTTCTCGGCTCGGATCTCGGCATCCTGTTCCGACCCATCCTGTTCCGACCCATCCTGTTCCGACTCATCCTGCTCCGACCCATCCTGTTCCGACCCATCCTGTTCCGACCCATCCTGTTCCGACCCATCCTGTTCCGACCCATCCTGTTCCGACTCATCCTGCTCCGACTCATCCTGTTCCGACCCATCCTGTTCCGACCCATCCTGCTCCGACCCATCCTGCTCCGACCCATCCTGTTCCGACTCATCCTGTTCCGACCCATCCTGTTCCGACCCATCCTGTTCCGACTCATCCTGCTCCGACTCATCCTGCTCCGACTCATCAGGCACCCGCACTACAGGCCGGCCCTTATAGTGTGTCTTCGGACGGAGAACCGACGACAGCGCCATGGAGCAAGCCGCATTCAGCTCCCCGAAGTGCTTTTCCGCCTTTCCTCTCTTCCGGTACAGATTCACAAGCTGCTCTGCCGGATAGGCTTCTACATCCAGATCGGTGATCAGATAGAAATGCCGCGGAAAAAGCTCTCCCGGCACCGGAACAACCACGAGCACCACACGACGCTCTACGGACCAGCACTTTGCACGGTAGCGCAGTTCGTGGTAGCATTCGTCCGACGGCTGATTACCCTCCAAATGAGGCGCCGCAAGCCCGTCAATCACATCGTTTCCTTTCAGACGCATCACGTAGCCGATACGGTCGTTCTCCAGCTTATCACATAACTCGCCACTGTTGAAGCCTGCGTCCAATCGGACAATGACCTTGTCGGCCACATGTTCACGCAATGCCAGCCCAATGCGTCGAATGAAACCGTAGCAGTCCTTCACCACATTCTGCGTGCCCCCTCGCAATTCCGCCCCCAACATGTCGCCCGACTCACCGCATATGGCGATAAGGGGCAGAAAGATGGTGCGCTTGTAATATCCGTTCCACTTGCTGCCCTGCTGCTTGCCATGCGTATCTACCGGTACACCGTCCACATCAAAGACCACCTCGGGGCGGCGCTTCCCGCCACCACGCTGCAGCAGGTGCTCCATGGCGAATGTCTCTACAAAAAGGCGCAACTTCTTGAAATTCTTTTTCCCGGCCAACATGTGCACGAAGCGAGACATGGTTGGCTGGGATGCCAGGGACCTATCGTCCTGTAATGCCCTCATACCCCTTTTGGAAGAAGTGGCCACGCGCATGGCGGGGTCCCTTCGAAGCTTGTCCGCATCTGACTGACGTCCCCACCCCTGCACATGTTGCAGCAGTAACTGCCGCACTAACTCCTCAAGGCTATGCGTAATCCGAGCTTGGGACCGATTGTCCTTAAGCACGGAAGCGAGTCGGCATGCCAAGGTGCTGATCACCATGAGCAGGCGCATAGGAATGACGCCGGCATCCGATGTTAGATTATCGGTCTTGGAGCGTACAACTTTGACGGATTTATTGAACTGGCAAGCGAACAGAAGGTTGGATTTGGGATCTTGCATCGGGTGTGTTACAGGGTGAATGGGTATTGGGGTTTCTGAACGTTTGAGCGTCGCACAGGATCCCATTCAAACCGTTTATAATCAACATATTACACCATAATATCAAACGACGATTCCCCGCCACTTAACTCCCTCATGAATAAGGGAGGGGATGCGTTAGCGCGCACGTCCGGATCTGTGCGGGGCCTCCGGGGAAACCCGGGGGCTACCGCGAGATCCGGCTGCAGAATGTCACCGGAAGGATTGATTCTTCCTGGCAGCCCGCCAGCGCAGAGGAAGGTTTTGAAATCGTGCGCAGACGTTTGTTCGTCCCAATGAGTAAGGATGTTGGGTTCAGGAAGAGGAATTCGGTGGCGCGGGCCTTCGTCGAATACTATCGGGAATCAAAAGTGGCCTTCCCTGCTCATTGCTCCGAGGGTGTCTACGAGCGCCGCTTGCAATCTGCCTATCCGTTTCATCCAGAGCTATTTGACCGCCTGTACAACGACTGGTCCACGCTGGTACGGTTTCAGCGGACGCGCGGCGTACTGCGCCTGATGGCAGCAGTTATCCATGCACTCTGGGAGCAGGGCGACATGAATCCGCTCATCATGCCGTGTCACATACCCATGAGCCGGCAGGATGTTAAGTCCGAACTAACAAGGTACCTGCCGGATCGCTGGTCTCCAGTGATTGATGCAGACATTGATGGGACTGGTGCGACACCAATCCGAGTGGATGCAGGCGAGCGTAGACTGGGTCGCTATAGCGCTGCACGGCGGGTTGCCAGAGCGATTTACCTAGGATCCGCTCCGAAGCAAGGGGCGAGTCAACCGGGTCTGGATGAACAGAGAATTCGGCTAGGGGTGGCGGCGCCCGGTGAACCCACGGCCGTGTTTGATGATGTACTGCGCAGGCTGGCATCAAAATCAACATATTTGTACCAAGAGGGAACGCAGTACTGGTACAGCACACATGCCACCGTTGCACGCCTTGCCACGGATCGGGCGCAGTCCATGAGCCCCTCAGGAGTGTTGAAAGAGCTCCGACGATGGCTACGCGAAGATGTCAGGAAATCAGGTGATTTTGGCCGAGTGCATGTCCTACCTAGCGGGTCCTTCGAAATACCGGATGAAATGGGAGCACGGCTGGTAATTCTCGGCGTTGACCATTTGTATACCCGGGGACCGGGCAATGCTGCGGAGCGGGCAGCGGAAAATAACCTGACGACCCGTGGTAACGCCGCGCGGATTTACCGGAACACGTTATTGTTTTTGGCAGCTGATAGCGGCCGGTGGCAAGACTTGGATGAGGCCATCCGTCTACTCTTGGCGTTGCAGTCGATTCTAGATGAATCAGATCAGCTCAACATTGATCCACAGCAAGTTCGGCAAGCGCGAGTCCGTCACGGTAAGGCCGAAGAGTCGGTACAGACCCGGTTGGCAGAAGCGTTCCAGTGGCTTGTCATTCCTGTCCAGTCGGAACCGACCAGTTCGGTGGAATATGAGGCCCATCGCCTGACAGGCACAGGGTCGCTGCCTGAGCGCGCTGCTACCAAACTGAAAGGGGAGGAGCTCTTGGTCCCCGTCCTTGCTCCGAGCCGGCTACGTATGGAGCTGGACCAGGTGCCGCTGTGGGATGCCCATGTTTCTTTGGCGGAGCTCGCGAGCCAATTTTCTCAATACCTTTATCTGCCGCGGCTTTGTTCAACGCGTGTGCTGGCAGACGCAATAAAGCGAGGCATCGGACTAATCAATTGGGTGCAGGATTCCTTTGCTTACGCGGATGAATACGGCGAGGGTATCGGGGCATACAGAGGATTGACAGCCATTACCGGACCTACATTGGATCCAGAGCATCTAACAGGTCTACTGGTGAAGCCGGAGGTGGCCCAGAAGCATTTTGAAAGAGTTAAGACGAAAACGAAAACGGACCATGGTAACGATGGAAAAACGGACGATGTGAATGGAGGTCATGAGGAAGATGAGTCTCGCCATGTCGTGAAACGATTCTTTGGTAGCGCAAGAAAGGATTCAGCACGTATAGGTAGCTGGGCTGCAGAGATCGCAGATGATATCTTGGGTCATTTGGCGGGCGTTGAGGGAAATGAATTGTCCGTAACCTTGGAAATACATGTTACTGCGGCGGGAGGCATATCAGATGAGATCCGCAGTATCGTGGAAGAGAATGCCGCTACGCTCGGGTTCACAACAGTCGAATTCGAGGTGGAGGAGGAGTGATGGCGACAGGGGCTTGGACCTGTATCTGCGGTGAGGTGATCCAATCAAACCTCAATTGCCCGACTGTCTTGCCCTTTGCAGCCACCATCGGGGGGTTCGATCAGGTCAGCAATTTCAGTGTAGAAAGTTCGGAGTCTGTCGGTCCGCCTGCGTTGGATTGGATATGCAGTGCCAGCATCGCATGGAAATGGTTCCTAATGAAGCTAGGCATTCGCAGTACAATCCACATACGGGATGGTGGCTGGATCATATCAACGGCATGCGCGGCACGAACGCGACGAGAATCATGCACCCTGTTGGTCACTAGGACACCAGTCTCGATCCGTGAACTGGCGGGGACCGCTAAGGAACTGGACTGCTTCGGCTTATCCCTTGCAGCGAAGGCTGGTGTGCTACCGGTAGTGGTACGAGGGGCTGAAAATTATTCCCTCAACAAGAAGGCTGACTGCTAGGCACTACTACACGGGCATTGCTGCAGTTGAAGTCTCCTCAGTGGTAACAGACAGATGCAGACGGGATTCTAGAATTCGAGACCAAAAGCGTACTTCTGACTGCATGGCTGCATTAGACAACTCAATGGCCCGTAGCCTCTCATCAAAGGCTCTAAATCCTTCCTTCATCTCTGTTTTCAGGGATTGGAAATCTTCCTTCGATTCTGTTCTTGAGGACTGGATATCTTCCTTCAGTTCAGTTCTTAGGGACTGGAAATCTTCCTTCGATTCAGTTCTTAGGGACTGGATATCTTCCTTCAGTTCTGTTCTTAGGGACTGGATATCTTCCTTGGTTTCCGCTCTATGAGTTTGCAATTGGTTCTCAAAGCTCAAAGTGCTAGCTTTGATTGCATTGATCACCTTCGTAGTAATTGCTAAGGCAGCGACGATCACGCTAGACAAAACGCCCCCGGCAGTTGCCAGCGTCCAAACGAGGTCTTGTTCCATGGTAATAGGTCAGATACGTATCACGTCACACTATGTGCGCTCACACTCCTAAGATACGTTCCGGCTACTTGCCCGGTTCTCTCCTATAAACGGTGGCATAGACGGTAGCGAATCAACGAGAAAAATTGGAATTTGCCTCGCTAGGCCTCGTGAGCATTGCATTAGCATAATGATCTGGCGCGAATATGTGCCGTAACGAGTAGGAAATGTGTACGGGGCCATATCTTTGATTGCAGCGAGGTCTAGCAGCATCCGGCCCCGACGCCACAAGGGATTCTTCCCGCCGAAGCAATTATAAACGTGTGACAAATTAAGCCTCAATTGCCCGACTGTCTTGCCCCTTGCAGCCACCATCGGGGGGTTCGATCAGGCCAGCAATATCAATCTGGAAAGTTTGGAGTATGTGGGCCCGCCTGCGTTGGATTGGGTATGCTGTGCCAGCATCGCATGGAACCTAGAAGCCTAGTGTGCTACCGGTATTATTCCGAGCGGACGAGAATAGTTCAGTCAATGAAAACGCTGACTGCTAGGCACTACTACACGGGCATTGCTGCAGTTGAAGTCTCCTCAGTGGTAACAGACAGATGCAGACGGGATTCTAGAATTCGAGACCAAAAGCGTACTTCTGACTGCATGGCTGCATTAGACAACTCAATGGCCCGTAGCCTCTCATCAAAGGCTCTAAATCCTTCCTTCATCTCTGTTTTCAGGGATTGGAAATCTTCCTTCGATTCTGTTCTTGAGGACTGGATACCTTCCTTCAGTTCTGTTCTTAGGGATTGGAAATCTTCCTTCGATTCTGTTCTTGAGGACTGGATATCTTCCTTCAGTTCTGTTCTTAGGGACTGGATATCTTCCTTCAGTTCTGTTCTTAGGGACTGGATATCTTCCTTGGTTTCCGCTCTATGAGTTTGCAATTGGTTCTCAAAGCTCAAAGTGCTAGCTTTGATTGCATTGATCACCTTCGTAGTAATTGCTAAGGCAGCGACGATCACGCTAGACAAAACGCCCCCGGCAGTTGCCAGCGTCCAAACGAGGTCTTGTTCCATGGTAATAGGTCAGAGACGTATCACGTCACACTATGTGCGCTCACACTCCTAAGATACGTTCCGGCTACTTGCCCGGTTCTCTCCTATAAACGGTGGCATAGACGGTAGCGAATCAACGAGAAAAATTGGAATTTGCCTCGCTAGGCCTACCCTGTACCCATAAATCATCCATTACGGTTCGATTGTTCGTCAGGTATGGTCAAATATCGCTGGCATGGCTGTCGGAATATCTCGGGTATTTCGGCCTAACAGGTATGATGTGTGACTTGAGGTGAATAATGCCATCCTCTCGTGCGGATACGCGATCTCTTCCTGCGCCGCTTCCCTTGGCGCTGCATTGCCTACATCCACGAACCCTCGGCTGCAGTCTCCTGGCGATACTTCTGCCTCCAGTAATTCAACGGTCCGTACGAGATGCCCTGCTCTGCGCAAGACGCCGCTGCGGACCGGGTCCTTTCGTTATACTGCTCTACCAGCGGAAACATCTCTTCCGCCGTACGTCTGGGCTGTACCAGGCGGGCGGTCCGGGGTCTGGGTTCTCACGTCTACGGGTAAGCTCTACAGAACCCGTCACCTAATCAAGATGCAAGTTCACCGCACGCTCACGCAGGTGTAGCCACTGGGGCATAGGCCCACATCAGGCAGGTTGATATGCCATTTATATGAACCCAGATGAATTCCCGTGCGAACATGCACTCAATTGTTCGTCTCTTACCTCGTATCCCAATGTCATTAGGTGTAACCTCTCTAGGCCACGCCACATGATCTGGTAACCCACCGGTCCATCACGAGTGCGGTTCTGATAACCGCCGAGCACCGCTACGATCAGGATAGCAGCTCCCAAAGTACTGGGCTTCGGCAGCTTTACCCGTGCTGCATATCCATCCAAGAATCGCAGCTCCATCTCCGTGAAAAAGACATCCGCGTCCAGCTCCGGCACCTCCCGACCCAATTGCACCAAGGTCATGACGCGCCAGGATATCACACAATACATCGTTATTGCTCGCTGCAGACGCAACGAGGTACGCAGACCCAAACGCTCTACCTTGCACCCACTCTTGAGCACGCGGAAGAAGTCTTCCACCCGCCACCGCTTGAGATACATTGCCAACACCCGCCGTGCATCCGCTACGCTCCCTACCTCCAGGCTGGTCAATAGCATCCACTCCACCGGCAGCGCATCCCCCGGAGGCTCCACCTCCAACACATGCACCCCGTACATCACCACCGGCTCCTCCTCGTTCTTCGGATCCGGCAACAAGAACCTCCCGTAGCGTACCTCCGTATTGACCATCCGGTAACTGCGACCCTTCCGTGCCTGCTTGCGCGCCTGCTTCTTGCGCGCCGTCACCCGCTGTATCTCTATCTCCACATTCCCCGGAGCCTTACCACTGCGCATTACCGCAAACAGCTTGCGATCATGCTTCGCTCGTATCAATACCTCCGCCTTACCCTGTCTGCGCTGCTCGGCAAACATAGCAAAGCTGTCCGCCTCCCGGTCCGCAACACAGATCACCTGCGTCTCGCCGGACAGCTCCTCCGCCGCCTCGCATATATCCTTGAACCCGTCTATCCACTGCTGCGTCCGCGGAGCATGCGGACCCTCCTCCGGATTCTTGAAGCTGCCACGCAACACCCCCAACGTCAATCCATCCTCCGTCACCACCAGCGTCGCATGCAACGGCAACCCCAGCGTCTTCGCCGTCGTCTGATTACTCCCTATTACCTCCAAATCCGTACACGCCGGCCGCGTACTGTACCGCAACTTCGTCGTGTCCCGGATGCATAACACGGTCTCCTGACTACGCATGCGCTCTATCGTACGCCCACGATGCGGCGCCAATATGTTCTCCGGCGTTACCGTTTTGTCCTTCTTGCTCTCCAATAACCGGTAATGCCCCTTCACCGCCGCGCGGTCCGCATCCGTATGCGCGGTAATGCTGTGGCCTATCACATCGGCCAACATGGACGTACTCTTTACCAGTCGCACAGACAACCGCCTGTCTCCCAATGGCGCTCCGCCAAACTCCGTTTCGGCCCACTGCGCACTGTCAATCCCCTCGTGCGGATCCCTCACCGGACGCAACTCCTCCTCCGGTACCCCCAAGGTCCCGCGCCATTCTTTGTCCAACTCGTATACATACAGCCCCTTGGGATCCTCTTCCTTTGCCTCCTTGTGCCGCTTTCCGCCTGCGGTATGGCCGATCAATACAAAATTGTTCACCTCAAAACACGCTCCTTCCCCTTGGGGATCCACATACGTTTCGACAACCCAGGGACGGTAACAGTACCGTGCCTGAAAATCATCCGCCAACCGTCTCAATACGTTACCCAGTACATGGCTGGCCAAATCCTGACACTGCCCCCGTATCAGAAAACGACTCAAACACACCACATGGTGCAAATGCGCCTTGCGCTGCTCATCACTCCACGCCATCCAGTGCTCTCTGGGCGCCAGGCACAACGCCGCCGCCGAAAATCCCACCGCTCCCAGGTAACCATGGGCACTGCCTATCAGATAGCGTACCTGCGCTCCCACAAATGTGGTCGTACGCCTCGGATGCTCAAAGTGCAGCAACGTGTTCCACACCATACGCTGCTCGTCCGTCTCAACCAACTCAATCGTCAACCCCCGGACACCGTGTACCGTGTCCGGTAACGCTATCGGATCCGGTACCCGCTCCTCGCGCCTACGCGGTTCCGCCTTAGCCGCATTACAATTCTCGGGCTTGGGCAACACCATCCTCCCCCGGGCCTCCAACTTCGATAAAGCCTGCGCACAGTTGCTCACCTGCGGTTCGCCCCGTGCATCAACAAACCCGAACTCTTCACAGACAGCGCGCGCTATCTGCGTGCGAAACCGCCAACGATCGTCGGCAAGAACCCTGTCCAAACGCTCTCCATTGCAGGGAGCGGTGAGCGTTCGTAAGATCTGACTTCGTTGAAACATGCCGCAACATAAAAAACAAGTAGCGAAAGGTCAAGCACCTGAAGTGGTAGAATGGCAGTGGAAGCGGCGCAGGAAGAGATCGCGTATCCGCACGAGAGGACGGCATTATTCACCTCAAGTCACACACCATACCTGTCAGGTCGAAATACCCGAGATATTCCGACAGCCATGCCAGCGAGAGTTGACCAGAACTGACGAACAATCGAACCGTAATGGATGATTTATGGGGGAAGGGCAGCGCTAGGCCTCGTGAGCATTGCATTAGCATAATGATCTGGCGCGAATATGTGCCGTAACGAGTAGGAAATGTGTACGGGGCCATATCTTTGATTGCAGCGAGGTCTAGCAGCATCCGGCCCCGACGCCACAAGGGATTCTTCCCGCCGAAGCAATTATAAACGTGTGACAAATTAAGCCTCAATTGCCCGACTGTCTTGCTCCTTGCAGCCACCATCGGGGGGTTCGATCAGGCCAGCAATATCAATCTGGAAAGTTTGGAGTATGTGGGCCCGCCTGCGTTGGATTGGGTATGCTGTGCCAGCATCGCATGGAGCCTAGAAGCCTAGTGTGCTACCGGTAGTATTCCGAGCGGACGAGAATAGTTCAGTCAATGAAAACGCTGACTGCTAGGCACTACTACACGGGCATTGCTGCAGTTGAAGTCTCCTCAGTGGTAACAGACAGATGCAGACGGGATTCTAGAATTCGAGACCAAAAGCGTACTTCTGACTGCATGGCTGCATTAGACAACTCAATGGCCCGTAGCCTCTCATCAAAGGCTCTAAATCCTTCCTTCATCTCTGTTTTCAGGGATTGGAAATCTTCCTTCGATTCTGTTCTTGAGGACTGGATATTTTCCTTCAGTTCAGTTCTTAGGGACTGGATATTTTCCTTCAGTTCAGTTCTTAGGGACTGGATATCTTCCTTGGTTTCCGCTCTATGAGTTTGCAATTGGTTCTCAAAGCTCAAAGTGCTAGCTTTGATTGCATTGATCACCTTCGTAGTAATTGCTAAGGCAGCGACGATCACGCTAGACAAAACGCCCCCGGCAGTTGCCAGCGTCCAAACGAGGTCTTGCTTCCATGGTAATAGGTCAGATACGTATCACGTCACACTATGTGCGCTCACACTCCTAAGATACGTTCCGGCTACTTGCCCGGTTCTCTCCTATAAACGGTGGCATAGACGGTAGCGAATCAACGAGAAAAATTGGAATTTGCCTCGCTAGGCCTCGTGAGCATTGCATTAGCATAATGATCTGGCGCGAATATGTGCCGTAACGAGTAGGAAATGTGTACGGGGCCATATCTTTGATTGCAGCGAGGTCTAGCAGCATCCGGCCCCGACGCCACAAGGGATTCTTCCCGCCGAAGCAATTATAAACGTGTGACAAATTAAGCCTCAATTGCCCGACTGTCTTGCCCCTTGCAGCCACCATCGGGGGGTTCGATCAGGCCAGCAATATCAATCTGGAAAGTTTGGAGTATGTGGGCCCGCCTGCGTTGGATTGGGTATGCTGTGCCAGCATCGCATGGAACCTAGAAGCCTAGTGTGCTACCGGTATTATTCCGAGCGGACGAGAATAGTTCAGTCAATGAAAACGCTGACTGCTAGGCACTACTACACGGGCATTGCTGCAGTTGAAGTCTCCTCAGTGGTAACAGACAGATGCAGACGGGATTCTAGAATTCGAGACCAAAAGCGTACTTCTGACTGCATGGCTGCATTAGACAACTCAATGGCCCGTAGCCTCTCATCAAAGGCTCTAAATCCGTCCTTCATCTCTGTTTTCAGGGATTGGAAATCTTCCTTCGATTCTGTTCTTGAGGACTGGATATCTTCCTTCAGTTCAGTTCTTAGGGACTGGATATCTTCCTTGGTTTCCGCTCTATGAGTTTGCAATTGGTTCTCAAAGCTCAAAGTGCTAGCTTTGATTGCATTGATCACCTTCGTAGTAATTGCTAAGGCAGCGACGATCACGCTAGACAAAACGCCCCCGGCAGTTGCCAGCGTCCAAACGAGGTCTTGTTCCATGGTAATAGGTCAGATACGTATTACATCACACTATGTGCACTCATACTCCTAAGATACGTTCCGGCTACTTGCCCGGTTCTCTCCTATAAACGGTGGCATAGACGGTAGCGAATCAACGAGAAAAATTGGAATTTGCCTCGCTAGGCCTGCCCTTCCCCCATAAATCATCCAACACGGTTCGATTGTTCGTCAGTTCTGGTCAACTCTCGCTGGCATGGCTGTCGGAATATCTCGGGTATTTCGACCTGACAGGTATGGTGTGTGACTTGAGGTGAATAATGCCGTCCTCTCGTGCGGATACGCGATCTCTTCCTGCGCCGCTTCCACTGCCATCCTACCACTTCATGTATTTGACATTTTGCTACTTGTTTTTTATGTTGTGGCATGCTTCAGCGAAGTCAGGTCTTACGAACGCTCACCGCTCCCTGCAATGGAGAGCGTTTGGACAGGGTTCTTGCCGACGATCGTTGGCGGTTTCGCACGCAGATAGCGCGCGCTGTCTGTGAAGAGTTCGGGTTTGTTGATGCACGGGGCGAACCGCAGGTGAGCAACTGTGCGCAGGCTTTATCGAAGTTGGAGGCCCGGGGGAGGATGGTGTTGCCCAAGCCCGAGAATTGTAATGCGGCTAAGGCGGAACCGCGTAGGCGCGAGGAGCGGGTACCGGATCCGATAGCGTTACCGGACACGGTACACGGTGTCCGGGGGTTGACGATTGAGTTGGTTGAGACGGACGAGCAGCGTATGGTGTGGAACACGTTGCTGCACTTTGAGCATCCGAGGCGTACGACCACATTTGTGGGAGCGCAGGTACGCTATCTGATAGGCAGTGCCCATGGTTACCTGGGAGCGGTGGGATTTTCGGCGGCGGCGTTGTGCCTGGCGCCCAGAGAGCACTGGATGGCGTGGAGTGATGAGCAGCGCAAGGCGCATTTGCACCGTGTGGTGTGTTTGAGTCGTTTTCTGATACGGGGGCAGTGTCAGGATTTGGCCAGCCATGTACTGGGTAACGTATTGATACGGTTGGCGGATGATTTTCAGGCACGGTACTGTTACCGTCCCTGGGTTGTCGAAACGTATGTGGATCCCCAAGGGGAAGGAGCGTGTTTTGAGGTGAACAATTTTGTATTGATCGGCCATACCGCAGGCGGAAAGCGGCACAAGGAGGCAAAGGAAGAGGATCCCAAGGGGCTGTATGTATACGAGTTGGACAAAGAATGGCGCGGAACCTTGGGGAAACCGGAGGAGGAGTTGCGTCCGGTGAGGGATCCGCACGAGGGGATTGACAGTGCGCAGTGGGCCGAAACGGAGTTTGGCGGAGCGCCATTGGGAGACAGGCGGTTGTCTGTGCGACTGGTAAAGAGTACGTCCATGTTGGCCGATGTGATAGGCCACAGCATTACCGCGCATACGGATGCGGACCGCGCGGCGGTGAAGGGGCATTACCGGTTATTGGAGAGCAAGAAGGACAAAACGGTAACGCCGGAGAACATATTGGCGCCGCATCGTGGGCGTACGATAGAGCGCATGCGTAGTCAGGAGACCGTGTTATGCATCCAGGACACGACGAAGTTGCGGTACAGTACGCGGCCGGCGTGTACGGATTTGGAGGTAATAGGGAGTAATCAGACGACGGCGAAGACGCTGGGGTTGCCGTTACATGCGACGCTGGTGGTGACGGAGGATGGATTGACGTTGGGGGTGTTGCGTGGCAGCTTCAAGGATCCGGAGGAGGGTCCGCATGCTCCGCGGACGCAGCAGTGGATAGACGGGTTCAAGGATATATGCGAGGCGGCGGAGGAGCTGTCCGGCGAGACGCAGGTGATCTGTGTTGCGGACCGGGAGGCGGACAGCTTTGCTATGTTTGCCGAGCAGCGCAGACAGGGTAAGGCGGAGGTATTGATACGAGCGAAGCATGATCGGAAGCTGTTGGATGATCGCAAGCTGTTTGCGGTAATGCGCAGTGGTAAGGCTCCGGGGAATGTGGAGATAGAGATACAGCGGGTGACGGCGCGCAAGAAGCAGGCGCGCAAGCAGGCACGGAAGGGTCGCAGTTACCGGATGGTCAATGCGGAGGTACGCTACGGGAGGTTCTTGTTGCCGGATCCGAAGAACGAGGAGGAGCCGGTGGTGATGTACGGGGTGCATGTGTTGGAGGTGGAGCCTCCGGGGGATGCGCCGCCGGTGGAGTGGATGCTATTGACCAGCATGGAGGTAGGGAGCGTAGCGGATGCACGGCGGGTGTTGGCAATGTATCTCAAGCGGTGGCGGGTGGAAGACTTCTTCCGCGTGCTCAAGAGCGGGTGCAAGGTAGAGCGTTTGGGTCTGCGTACCTCGTTGCGTCTGCAGCGAGCAATAACGATGTATTGTGTGATATCCTGGCGCGTCATGACCTTGGTGCAATTGGGTCGGGAGGTGCCGGAGCTGGACGCGGATGTCTTTTTCACGGAGATGGAGCTGCGATTCTTGGATGGATATGCAGCACGGGTAAAGCTGCCGAAGCCCAGTACTTTGGGAGCTGCTATCCTGATCGTAGCGGTGCTCGGCGGTTATCAGAACCGCACTCGTGATGGACCGGTGGGTTACCAGATCATGTGGCGTGGCCTAGAGAGGTTACACCTAATGACATTGGGATACGAATTGGGATACGAGGTAAGAGACGAACAATTGAGTGCATGTTCGCACGGGAATTCATCTGGGTTCATATAAATGGCATATCAACTTGCCTGATGTGGGCCTATGTCCCAGTGGCTACACCTGCGTGAGCGTGCGGTGAACTTGCATCTTGATTAGGTGACGGGTTCTGTAGAGCTTACCCGTAGACGTGAGAACCCAGACCCCGGACCGTCCGCCTGGTACAGCCCAGACGTACGGCGGAAGAGATGTTTCCGCTGGTAGAGCAGTATAACGAAAGGACCCGGTCCGCAGCGGCGTCTTGCGCAGAGCAGGGCATCTCGTACGGACCGTTGAATTACTGGAGGCAGAAGTATCGCTAGGAGACTGCAGCCGAGGGTTCGTGGATGTAGGCAATGCAGCGCCAAGGGAAGCGGCGCAGGAAGAGATCGCGTATCCGCACGAGAGGATGGCATTATTCACCTCAAGTCACACACCATACCTGTTAGGCCGAAATACCCGAGATATTCCGACAGCCATGCCAGCGATATTTGACCATACCTGACGAACAATCGAACCGTAATGGATGATTTATGGGTACAGGGCAGCGCTAGGCCTCGTGAGCATTGCATTAGCATAATGATCTGGCGCGAATATGTGCCGTAACGAGTAGGAAATGTGTACGGGGCCATATCTTTGATTGCAGCGAGGTCTAGCAGCATCCGGCCCCGACGCCACAAGGGATTCTTCCCGCCGAAGCAATTATAAACGTGTGACAAATTAAGCCTCAATTGCCCGACTGTCTTGCCCCTTGCAGCCACCATCGGGGGGTTCGATCAGGCCAGCAATATCAATCTGGAAAGTTTGGAGTATGTGGGCCCGCCTGCGTTGGATTGGGTATGCTGTGCCAGCATCGCATGGAGCCTAGAAGCCTAGTGTGCTACCGGTAGTATTCCGAGCGGACGAGAATAGTTCAGTCAATGAAAACGCTGACTGCTAGGCACCACTACACGGGCATTGGTGCAGTTGATGTCTCCTCAGCGGTAACAGACAGATGCAGACGGGATTCTAGAATTCGAGACCAAAAGCGTACTTCTGACTGCATGGCTGTATTAGACAACTCAATGGCCCGTAGCCTCTCATCAAAGGCTCTAAATCCGTCCTTCATCTCTGTTTTCAGGGATTGGAAATCTTCCTTCGATTCTATTCTTGAGGATTGGAAATCTTCCTTCGATTCTATTCTTGAGGATTGGATATCTTCCTTCAGTTCTATTCTTGAGGATTGGATATCTTCCTTCAGTTCTATTCTTGAGGATTGGATATCTTCCTTCAGTTCTGTTCTTAGGGATTGGATATCTTCCTTCAGTTCTGTTCTTAGGGATTGGATATCTTCCTTCAGTTCTGTTCTTAGGGATTGGATGTCTTCCTTCAGTTCTGTTCTTAGGGACTGGATGTCTTCCTTCAGTTCTGTTCTTAGGGACTGGATGTCTTCCTTGGTTTCCGCTCTATGAATTTGCAATTGGTTCTCAAAGCTCAAAGTGCTAGCTTTGATTGCATTGATCACCTTCGTAGTAATTGCTAAGGCAGCGACGATCACGCTAGACAAAATGCCCCCGGCAGTTGCCAGCGTCCAAACGAGGTCTTGTTCCATGGTAATAGGTCAGATTACGTATCACAAAACGCTATGTGCACTAACACTCCTAAGATACGTTCCGGCTGCTTGTCCGGTTCTCTCCTATAAATGGTGGCATAGACGGTAGCGAATCAACGAGAAAACTTGGAATTTACCTCACTCGGCCTCGTGAGCATTGCATTAGCATAATGATCTGGCGCGAGTATGTGTCGTAACGAGTAGGAAATGCGTACGGCGTCATATCTTTGATTGCAGCGTGGTCTAGCACCATCTAGCACCGACGCCACAAGGGATTCTTCCCGCCGAAGCAATTACAAACGCGTGACAAATCAACATGGCGCAGCTACCCCAGGTATGCTACATGCATCACGAGAGAAGCGAGGCGCAAATGGCCGAGCGCGCTCGGCAGTTTTTTGAAGAGATGAGGGCTAGACGGTCAATTAGGAATTTCAGTGACCGGCCCGTGTCCAAGAGCCTTATAGAATGGGCTATATGGACAGCCGGCAGCGCGCCAAGCGGTGCAAACAGACAACCGTGGAGGTTTGTGGCTGTGTCAGATCCCACCCTGAAAGCCTGTATTCGTGTTGCCGCGGAAAAGGAGGAATACGATAGCTACCACGGGCGAATGTCAGATGAGTGGCTCAAAGCCTTGGAACCCCTCGGCACCACTTGGCAGAAGCCCTACCTGGAAACAGCACCATGGCTCGTGGTCTGTTTCGCCGAAACCGTCCAAATAAACGACGACGGTAACAGACGCAAAAACTATTACGTCCAGGAAAGCTGCGGTATCGCCTGCGGGCTGTTTATTGCGGCTATACATCACATGGGCCTTGTTACGCTCACCCACACACCAAGCCCGATGCTATTTCTGCGAGATATACTGCAGCGACCGTCCAACGAACGGCCGTTTATCCTCTTTCCTGTGGGCTATCCGGCAGAGGATGCTACAGTTCCAGATGTACCAAGAAAGCACCTGGATGAGATTGTGCAATGGAATGCCCCGGCAGAACCGCATCGCTGACAAGAAAGGAAGCCCCCGCGAGCGACGCCCGCGGAGGCTTCCGAGACCCTGTGAGTGGTAGACCGGTTTTAGTATAGCGAGACTACACCGCGCACGACCGGGGTCGATCCCAATTGCCTAGGTAGCGCATTGTGCGCTACCTCAACTCCTAGGTTGAGGCGTCGCCCGACACGGTAGTGGGTGCCTACGCGAGAGCTGACGCCAATTGGGCCTGAAATGTCAACACCGCCATAAGGGCGTAGCATTCCGCCAGCTACATCCATGCCATAGCCTATTTGTGAATGCAGACGAGGCGCAGCATCAAAGGCCGAGGTGCCCGGGGTCATGTCGCGGTCACTCCATATGCGGTGCATTCCACTTGCAACACTACCAGCGCTGGTGCCCAGCTCAATTGACATACCTCTACCCTGGCCACCGCGAGCGTAACTGAGATTCCCACCAAAACCCCACTCCTGCAGTTCGCCTGCGTGGGCAAGAAGTGTGCGTCCCCGACCCTCAACGCGAAGACCAACGGGAGCGGTGAACCGCAGCCCACCTCCTAACTCAACTCCAAAGCCTGTGAGTCCATCACCGCCATCACTGCGAAGACCAACCTCTAGGAACGGTGTGACAACACTTCCGGAAACAAGGCGCCTGGCATATCCTCCTTCAACGGCAATGCGCACTCTATTTATGTTTGCCTTGCTGGCACTAAAGGCAGACCCATTTGCGTCAACATCTATCTCCGACTGCCAAGCCTCGCCCTTCAGATCAATTGAGGTTGTGCGGTCACCATTTTTCGCGTTCATGACCCGAATTGTGGCTCCCAAGGCAGTAGTCAGCAAATTGCTATCCTCAGACTCGGAGACACTTATTTCACCATCTGCAATTTCAATATCCCCCGAGCCGAATCCTGCCGAAGCCCAAATACTGGATCCGGCCGCCCAAGACCAGCTTGCGTAGGGCGTTAAGGTAAACATAGAAGCGTCGTAGGTACCTGCAAGCGAACTGCCCTCACCGATGTGATTACCCCGGTAAACGTAATCAGCACCGCCAATAGCACTGGAGATCGCTAACCCAACCAGCACACCGCTACCGAGGAGTGCATCCGCACCAAAATGGACCCCGGAAAGACTGGCATCCCAATCTGTATTAGCGTCTTCTCCAGAAAACTTACGGTAATCTCCTTCTGCCCACAGTGTCAGCCGATCAAAGACTCCCGTCGCAGCCGGGGAGACTGCGAATGATGTGGCGTCCAACCGGTCGTGCCATCCAATCCCAGCGCCGCTGAACTGGCGCGCACGCAGCCGCTGAACCACGGATCCGACGGAGGAATAACCGCCTACGGAAAGACTCATGCCGCCACCAGGTGTGTAGGCCTTTCCAATGCGATTCGCCACGGCTCCCACTGTACTTGCCACGATGGCGCGTGCCATCTCAGGAAGCAGCGTCGCATTCAGATCAGCCACACGTGCAACATCGTGGTCATTGTCGGTCAGAACGATGGTGGCCTCTGAAGATTGTCCCGAGTGCGATAGGCGCACTATGGCAGTACCATCAGCATCCCGGACTCTGTTATCCTGCGGGGTTAACGCGAAGGTAGCCATACCCGTTGCCGCTCCCGCGGCAACAATCAGGTCGAAAGTCTCAACATTTTCAAAGCTGACACCGGTTGCAGAGCTGGCAACCGATACTTGAGCAGTCTGGCTGGCGGCAAAGACGGTACCACCTTCGACCGTAGCGGTTACCGACACAGTAGTAGCTCCTGCACCCTCGGCGATCGTAGTGGGGTCCACAGCAATTGCCATGCCTGTCGGCGCATTATCGTCATCCATGACCGTAACCGTGGCTACTGACGGAGTATCATCACTGCCGTGCTTGCTTGTCACCGTAAGTGTGATGACTGCATCCCGTTCATCCACATTGTTGTCCGCCGGAACAACAGCATAGGGCGCACTGCCGGTAGCAGCCTCGGCAGGGATCATGATTTCCAGTGACATGGGGGCACTGACCCCTACCACATCCGCGTCACTACTATATGCAGCCGACACTGTTACCGACTGCGCTGAGGCAAAGGTTGTTCCACCTTGAACCTGAGCAGTGACACTGACTGAAGTCTCACCAGCACCCTCAGATACTGAAGAAGGATTCGTTGTAATGGTGATTCCGGTGGGCGTCGCATCATCATCCCTAATCAGCACCGTACGTGTGTTCGCCACCAAGGAGGAGTTGCTGGCCACGGTAATGGTCTCATCAGCTTCGTCAACATTGTTATTCTCGGGAGTAATTGTGAATGTAGCCGTTCCATTCGCTGCACCGGCCACAATGGTGAGAGTGAACTCTGGTATAGGAGTAAATCCAACGACACCGGTGGCCAAGGTCCCCTTTGCGGTCAGATCAATGCTCTGGTCAGTGCTAAACAACGTACCCCCGTCTACGGATGCCGTAACCTTCACGGAGGTCGCGCCCTGCGACTCAGATACGTTGTCAACATCCAGCGCAATGCTGATTCCGGTCGGAGCAGCATCATCGTCCTCCAACGTAAGACTGGTACCCGTAACCTGGGTGTCGGCACTTGAAACGGTAATGGTTTCGTCCAGCTCGTCAATGGTGTTATCCGTCGGACTAAGACTGAAGGTGGCACTGCCCGAGGCCTTCTCGGCAGGGATGGTAACGG
Source organism: Rhodothermales bacterium (assembly GCA_963663495.1). Lineage (GTDB taxonomy): Bacteria > Bacteroidota > Rhodothermia > Rhodothermales > Bin80. The sequence continues at coordinate 3,810,949 of OY760427.1, read as the reverse complement.
TGAACGGCGCAACCGGGGCGAAGCCTACAACCCGGTCCTTGCCACTTCCGGCAACAGTGACGAGTATCTCTTGGTCAGTTCCGAATCGGCCTGTCCCCTGTACCGTAGCGGTAACTGTTATGACTACGGTTGGACCTTCCTGGACCGTCCGTGGATCAGCGCTAAGCGATACTCCGGTCGGAGCTTGGTCATCGTCCGCAAGCGTAATGGTTACGGTTGACTTGACTAACGAGTGTGTTGAGCCAACGGTGATTGTTTCGTCCATCTCATCAACATTATTGTTCACAGGAGCCAGCGTGAACGTCGCTGTCCCAGACGAACGGGCTGCCGGAATCGTGATGCTGAAGTCGGCTACCTCAGCGAACTCCACCGCGCCGGCGTTTCCGCTGCCCGTCACAGTAATGGGCACCATCTGATCTGTCGCAAAAGTCGAAACCCCGTCAATGGTGGCGCTTACCGTAACAGTGGTCGTTCCTGCACCCTCCGAAATGACTGGTGGACGCGCAGCAAGGACAATATTCTCCGGATTGCTATCGTCGTTTGCAAGGATGAGCGTAGCCACTTGCGTCGTCTGACCGAAAGTAGCTGTTACCGTCACTGTTTCGTCTTTATCAACGAATGTATTGTTGACAGGCGTTATCGTAAACGATCCCGTCCCGGAGGCTTGGTTTGCCCCGATGGTAATGGTAAAGTCTGACACGTCACCGAATTGCACCACACCGGCCTCGTCACTGCCAACGACGGTTACGGTAACGTTCTGATCTGTGGCAAATCGTCGTGCGCCCACGAATCCTACGGTCGCTGCTACTGTGGTGGTACCACCATCTTCCTCTACAGTCTGAGGGTCAAGGGCGAGGCTCAGCTCAATAGGTCCGTCATCGTCATCCTCAAGCGTTAATGTGGCCGTGGTAATAGTTACATCCGCATCGGATGCCCCCGCGAATGCCAAGGTGGCATTTCCTTCCGTCGTGCTGTCATCAATTGGAGTGATAGTGACAGCACTAATCGCACGATTCCTCCCCGCACGGATGGTGATATCAAAATCTTCAACAGGTGTGAAGGAAACAACCCCTGCATCCTGCGCTGCCATCACGGATACCGTGACCACTACATCTTCCAGGAATGAGGATTCCTCGTCGCCATCAAAGACCGCGGCTGTCACAGCAACGGAGGTAGCTCCGGCATCCTCCGCTATAGTGGTGGGTCGTACAGACAGGCGAATTGCGTCCGGCACAGTTTCTCCACCTCCACCTCCATTTCCGCCTCCATCGTCGTCCAGAAGTCGTACTGTCGCCGCAACTACAACGCCGCCACCGGACAGCACGCCGTTCAACGTTACGGTTTCTGCCTCCTCCGCAGCGGTGTTATTGATCGGCGTCAGCGTAAACATCCCGCTTGCCGCACGCTCGCCTGCGGGGATCGTAATGATCAACGGCGAAACCGGTGAAAAGCCTACAACCCCTGTTTTTCCAGACGCTGCTGCGCTCACTGTGACCGTTTGGTTAGTCTGAAACAGTTCGCCTTGAACCGTCGCCATTACCGTGACGGTAGTGGCACCTGCATCCTCTGCAATTGTAGTAGGTGTGACGTCTAACCGAACACGCCCCGCGACTGGTGCTGTGCGGTCCACCCTGACGGAAAACGTGTTGGATGCCAGATTGCTCAGTCCGCCGGTATCCTCCGCAACATTTGCAGCTACGCTTACGGTCACGACCCCGTCGGCGTTTGGATTAATCGTTGCCGTATAGACGCTTCCACTTCCGCTTAGCGCTGCTACCGTCGCATTGCTGCTGACTACAACTTCTCCAAGTTCAAAACCGCTGACCCCGCCAGGATCAGCAAAGGTAATGGTTACCGCGAAGGCTCCATTCACCGTCGAACTCGGACCGGTAATGGTCACAGGCGACGATACATAGCCGGCGAATGTTGCCGGTGTTTCCGAAGGCAGATTGGCAACACTGCCCGTACGGGATCGGACGGCTCCAGGCTTTACGGATACGCTTACCATACCGTCCTCCGCAGGTTGGATTGTAGCTACAAAATTGGTCCGGGAACCGGCTGGATTTGCGACTACGCGCGTGGCGCGGCCATTGGAAACGGCGAGGCCGCTGGTGGACAGCGGTGTAACATCGGCGCTAAATGTAACATCTACATCCCGCGTAGATTCCCCATTGGTTGCAGACTGGGCAGACAAAGTTGACACGGTCGGGCCGGTCGCAACCCATACGGATACCGGACTATTAAGCGGCGGGTATGGGTTGTTTGCCGGGTCACACGTACCGCTTGATGCCAAGTTCACGGTTACTTGGTTGGGGTCCCCAATGTTGCCACTATTCACCGATCGAATGGTAGCCGAATAGCTGCGCCCCGACCCGCTTACGGCCGTGACGCTGCCACCCGTAACGTCTACAGCGCTCGCATCAAAACTGCAGTTACCTGTTCCGACAAGTCCGGAAAACACGAATCGTGCTTCGAATGCGCTCCCCTTGAACGGTCTGGTTTCCGTGGTTGACCCAGCATTGGTTGTGATAGATACACTTAGCGCTCTGAAGGACACATTGCGACGCAGTTCTGCGCCAGCCGTGCTGGCGTTACCCGCGAGATCAAACACATCGCCAGCGTCAACGGTGATTACCACCTCTGTAACGCCTGCAGTTGGAGTTATGATGGATTGGTACCGATTTCGCGCCGTACCAACTGCTTTGAAGTCGGAGGCCCCACCCCCGGTAATATCCATCACGCTCACTTCAAGGTCGTCACCATTCGAGCCTGTAATGGCCTCGGTGGATGCAAGGGTGAGGGTAAACGAACCCGTTACCGTGCCGCTTGGCGCAGAAAGTGCTACGGTAGGCGCCGTCTGATCGGACATCACCGAAAAGGAAGGTGCAGCCGAATTCTCCGTACCGGATCGCGTACTCATGGCTGCGCCCGCGCCAACGCTGACGCTGACAGTTCCTGCCTTGTCGGGATCAATTTCCGCGGTGAACTCGCCATCCCCCTCATCAGAAAAATCTCCCGCGGTGCCATTCGATACCTTAATGTCTGACAAGACGAAACCGGTAACTGCCTCGCTGAACGCGATGGCAATCTCGAACGCATCAGCCGCGACGGGGCCATCAGGGCCCGTGATTGTGACCGAAGGTATAGCGGTCTTGTTGGGAGCAGACCGAGAGCCAAACGATGCTGCTTCATTGCCCGCAGCGTCCGCCAGGGTGTTGGCCGTTGACCCGTTTATGGTAGTACTCTTGTCGTAGGCGATGGTGACGGCTTCGCCCGCTTTTGCCGACTTCGTCATCATTAGTTCCACCTTCTTGTTGTCATCTGAATTAAGCGCTGCAGATGAAACTAGAACAAAGTCTGCTGCGATGGTGACCCGAAAATGATTAACGTTTACGTCCGCATCCATCGTCTTGTCATATATAAGAGTCAACACCGGCCCGTCCACCGATACACTTTGCAGTATCGGGATCGCATCGTCGTTGAAGAGTGACAGTGCGACAGGAGTGACGGATCCAGTAAAACCGCTGGTGGAGACTTGGCCTGTAAGGGTCAATACATTCGTCCCATTTACCAGATCGTCGTTGGTCACGGTGATGGTTTGGTTGGACACGCCGCTGCGCATGCCATCCGGGATCGTTATAGAAAAACTGGCGAAGCCGGTATACTGGACATAATCTGCAGGAGCTGTCCCCAGATTGGCGACTGTGATGTTCACAGTGACATCTGCTGACGGGGCCGTACCGGCCACTGCTGCAGTCACCTCAAGCTGAACCGCCCCCGCATTCTCAGTCAGGTTTGTTCGGCTGAGTCGGAGATCAATACGGCCGAGGTCGGTAGGATCTTGTGCCTGAGCCGGTAAGGCGATACAGGCAAGCAGAACGGACGTTAGTGTAAGCCCAAATGTGGCACGAGTGGTAAACAACCTGGAAATACAATTCATGGGGCGATGCGTTTACGGACAGACAGTGATTCAATAGATTGCGAAGCCTTGCATATCTGCACAACTGGTAAGGAACTGTAAAGCCAGTTTGTACCTTCTACTTTTATTGGCTAAGCCTGGGATACTGATACCTTCATTTGCATGCCAAGAATACACGATTACTTACGACCCGCTGTAATGACAGCGAGGGCGCGTGCGGTAGTATTTGTCACAAATTCGTGTTCCCGGGCCCCCGCAGATGAATCGGAGCGGAGCAGCATTTGTCCACCAGACTTCATATAGGTACGTGCTCTTTTGATTTTCGCAATAGGCTGGTGAATCGGATATTGTATTCTTGGTATCCAGCATATTGTGTTCGCAAGCGTTGCATGTACGCGGCAGGATTGGCCGGGTGTCAGTTTGTCCGTCTTGATGGGTTATCCCGACGCATCTTAAACTACATTGTAGTTTGAGTGTTCAGGAAATAACGCCCCCGATTTGGACGGCTAAACTGCAAAAATGGGCTTGCAAGCGTTTGCAGAGCACCCGGGCACCACAAATCATGTGAGCCCGGCAAGAAAAATACAGATTCCAGAAACGGCTGCAGCCAAAGGGGCGGGAAGGATTACTCCCGCCCGCCCCTGGGAAACCCGGATATGACCGGCTTCGGGAAGTGCTGCCTGCTTCAGGTTTAGTGCAGAAACAGCATGTCAAGGTAGGTGGGCAGTGTCCACAGCCTAGCCGGCACAAGCTGCTCAAGCATGTCCGCCTCCTTGCGCACGGCTTCCATGGCGGGGATCACATGGTCCCGCATGTACTGCGCACCCTCTTCTACGTCATCGTGATGCTTCTGGCGAAGTTCGCTAAGTGTATCAATAGCCGGAACGAGCATATTTAAGGCGTCACTCACCTTTCTACCGGTAGTCTGAGTTCCGCTGATGTTTAGCCCCATGGCACTACTCTTGGTGCATGTGTCCATCAACTCCGACAAATAGGTCACCGCGGACGGGAGAACATTCGTACGCGCCAGCGTCTCCAGCGTAGAGGCTTCAATGCTGATGGTGGTTTCGTACTGCTCCAGCATCACCTCCTTCCGGCTGCGCAGTTCACGCGGCGTAAATACACCGAAACGTTCGAACAATTGCGTGTTCTTTTCCGAAGCAAGGGTGCTCACGGCGGCAACCGTGTCACGAAGGTTCAGCAATCCACGCTCCTCTGCCTCGCGGTGCCATTCTTCCGTGTAGTTGTCGCCTTCAAACAAGATGGGTTGTGCTTCTGCCGCGGCCTTGCCTACAACCCCCAGGACAGCGTCCAGCAAGGGCTCTCCAGCAGTCAAACGGGCTTCCAAGGCCGTAGACATCTCGTCCAATGCCTCAGCGACTGTGACATTCAATACGACGTTAGGGAAGGATACAGACTGGGATGATCCTACTGCGCGAAACTCAAACTTATTACCGGTAAAGGCAAATGGCGAAGTCCTGTTACGGTCGCCGCTGTGACGTGGCAGCTCGGGGAGGCCTTTTGCACCCAGACCAAGGACGCCGCCATCTTTGCCGACAGCCTTTCGTCCCTTTGCCAGCGCCGCGAAAATCTTGGACAGCTCATCGCCCAAGAATACGCTGATTATGGCCGGAGGAGCCTCGTTGGCTCCCAGCCGGTGGTCGTTTGCGGCCGATGCCACGCTGGTGCGTAGCAGGTCCTGATGCCGGAAGACAGCTTTCAAGACTGCCGCGCAGAAGAAAAGGAAGCGCTCGTTTTCTACCGGCGTATCTCCGGGCTCCAGAAGATTGAGCCCCCCGTCCGTGCTCACGGACCAGTTGTTGTGCTTACCGCTGCCATTGATTCCTGCGAAAGGCTTCTCGTGCAGGAGGCACCGAAATCCATACTCCCTCGCTGTCTCCCGCAACGTGTGCATGATCAGCTGCTGGTGGTCCGCAGCCAGGTTGGCGTCCGCAAACGTGGGTGCGATTTCATACTGACTCGGAGCAACCTCGTTATGCCGGGTCTTGATGGGGATTCCCAGCTCGTACAGTCTGTGCTCCGCCTCAAGCATACACGCGAGGACCCGAGTGGAGACGCGCCCGAAATAGTGATCGTCAAGCTCCTGTCCCTTCGGCGGCTTTGCACCCAGGAGCGTACGCCCGCACACGATCAGATCCCGACGCTTATCATGATATTTCTCATCTATAAGAAAGTATTCCTGCTCTGTGCCTACGGTGGTAAACACTTTTCTGGACGAAATGCCAAACAATTCCAATGCCCGGCGTGCCTGCCGGTCCAGTGCATCAATTGACCGCAAGAGTGGCACCTTATGATCCAGTGCTTCCCCGGTCCAGGAGATAAACGCTGTCGGAATTGCCAGGTAGCTACCGTTCTTGTTCTCTACGATGAACGCTGGCGAGGCAGGGTCCCATGCCGTATATCCACGAGCCTCAAACGTGGCCCGTAGTCCGCCACCGGGAAAGCTGGAAGCATCAGGTTCCCCCTGTATCAGCTCCTTACCACGCAAAGATATCTTAGCAGTACCGCTACCCGTCGGTGACATGAAGCTATCATGCTTTTCAGCGGTGTTGCCGGTCAGCGGATGGAACCAGTGCGCAAAATGCGTTGCACCGTGCTCCAGCGCCCAGTCTTTCATGGCTTCTGCCACGATATCGGCCACGGAACTATTCAGCGGTGCACCGCGCTCTATGGTGTCAACCATATGGTCGTATACTTCAGCCGGGAGGCGTTCCTTCATGGTCTTGAGCGTGAAGGCCTTCCGGCCGTACATTTCTTCAAACTTGGTGGTGCACTCTTTGGCGGAGCACGATTGGGCTGGTGTGGTCATGATGCGGTTTAGTTATGTGAATGTCTGAATATTAATTAAGTGACGAAATATAGGCAGAACCTTAAATCTTTTTAGCTTGGATGGGGATACATTGACAATATCCTTGGTTTGTTAGCAGAACAGTGACATATGTTGAATTTTGCATTTTTCGCCATGTTGGCGCTCGTGGCTCCGGACTCTCCCAATATCGTCGTCTTTATTGCCGACGACTGGAGTTGGCAGCACGCAGGGGCATATGGAGATGCCGTTGTGAGAACGCCAAACATTGATCGCCTGGCGTCGGAAGGTCTGCTATTTGAGCACGCCTACGTTTCTTCGCCGTCATGCACGCCGTCCAGAGCCTCGCTATTGACCGGTCAGCATTTCTGGCGGCTTGGCGCGGGAGCCAACCTTTACGGCCCGCTGTCGCCGGACCACACCACGTATGTGGATTTCCTGGAAGAGGCGGGCTACCATGTGGGCTTTACGGGAAAAGGATGGGGGCCAGGGGAGCTTGGCGGACGGCCGCGCAACCCGGCAGGGGACCGTTACACTTCCTTTGAGGAATTCATGGCAGCACGGCCGGAGGGAGCCCCCTTTGCGTTCCTGTATGGCACAACAGACCCGCACCGGAACTACGAGCCCGGGTCAGGAGAGGAAGCAGGTATACTTCTTGACGAAATCGCCTTACCGTCCGTCTTCCCGGACACGCCGGCAGTTCGCGGCGATATGGCAGACTATTACTTTGAGGTGGAGCGCCTTGATAGTGACTTGGGGCAGCTTCTGGCCGAATTGGAGGGGGCCGGAGAGACGGCAAACTCCCTTGTCATCGTTACCAGCGACAACGGCATGCCGTTTCCGCGAGCCAAGGGAAACCTGTACGATTTGGGGACGCGCGTTCCCTTGATTGCCAGGTGGCCGGACGCCGTGGCACCCGGCAGGAACAGCAAGGGAATGGTAAGCCTCGCGGACCTTGCTCCGACATTTCTGGAAGCTGCCGGAATCCCTATTCCGGATGCGATGTCCGGTACGAGCCTGAAGTCGATCCTTGAAGCGTCGCCCGGGGCCGAAGCGGACGCTGCACATTCTCAGGTATTCTTCGGGCGGGAGCGCCACACACCTGCCCAAGCATCTCCCTTCATGGGAGGGTACCCCATGCGGGCTGTACGAACGGCAGATTTCCTTTACATCTACAATTTTCGATCGGATCTGTGGCCTGCTGGAACGCCCGACGATGCGAGTGCATTTATGTATGGTGCCTGGCTTTCAGACTGCGATGACGGGCCCACGAAGCGCGCCACTGTGGATTCCGAGGAGCATTATCGCCTCGCGTTCGGCAGACGCCCCGGCGAAGAGCTCTACGATCTGAGCCGCGATCCTGAGCAGTTAGTCAATGTTGCGCTGGATCCGGAGTACGCTGACCAGAAGCACGCAATGTGGCAGGCATTGTTTGGACAGCTCCAGGAGTCTGGTGATCCGCGCGTGCTTGGCTACGGAGACCTGTTCGAGACGCAGCCGTATACGGGCGGTATTGTGCGCCGTTAGAACTCACCGATTTTATTCACATGCGTTGGGCACGTTTACAGCGTGGCAACGTACCACGAGGCTGTTATATGCAATATTATATTATAGACGAAGCTACAGAGGGATCTTGCGCGGAATTGTCAGTGGTGACCAGGATGTATCCGAACCGTAGCAGATCTGTGCAGCCCATTGCTCTCCGTGAAATGACACTTATTGTGAAATGACACTTATTGTGAAATGACACGTATCGTGCGGTGGCTGTGCAACCGCCACCTATGTGGCGGTACGAAGGATGGTCCGTGCAGGCCGAGTAACCTACTGAAGATCTTTGCTGTGTCAGGTAGCGCCCGCCCGCCGGTCCATCATGCGAGTGCAGTGGTTGCTGATGCCTTGCTGATGCCATTGTGCCATCGCACCCACGAGTCAGACTATTGCAGTCACAGTGGCAACGCAGGATTGTACGACACTAAGTCAACCGTATAATGCCCCAACGCAACGGATTCAAGATCGGAGCAGTAGTTTTCTTCCTGGTACTGTCGGGCTGGTATTTATTCCCTTCCGCACAAGGATTGTATTACGCCGGGAAGGCAGACAGCCTTTCGGAAGAGGAGAGGGAGGATTTTGAGAACAGCAATTATGGTCTGCTGCAGCGTATAAAGGATCGGGCACTGAAGCTGGGACTTGACCTCCAGGGTGGGATGCATATTACGTTGGAGGTAGGTCTGTTGGATCTTCTCCAACAATTAGCCGGTGACCGGCGTGATGAGGTGTTTGACGAGGTTCTGGCAGCGGCAAGTACAGAGGCTCTTGCTCAGGATAACTCAATAATTGATGGGTTCGTTGAAGAGTTTGAACGCCGTGACCCTGATGCGAGCCTTTCCAGGTACTTTCGGAGCGAGGAAATCACTCGACGCTCAAGCAATACCGAGGTCATTACTTACCTGCACGGGCAGGAGGACGACGCCATAACCCGGGCTATTGAAGTGATTCGTAACCGTGTAGACCGGTTTGGAGTGACGGAGCCGTCCATCCAGCGGCAAGGCAGCCGTAGGATCGTGGTGGAGCTGCCTGGCATTGATGACCCTGAACGCGTGAGGAGGTTGCTGAAGGGTACTGCCAGACTGGAGTTCAGGCTCATGGCGGATCCCGGAGAACTCAACCAGTCTCTCCAGCGCATGATTGAGCACTATGAGGTGGATGTGGCCGCGGGTCGTGTGGAGAATGCCGACGCGTCCGAAGACGAGGCATTGGCAGATTCCGCCGCTTCGGATACCAGCTTTGACGTGTCCCAACTCCTCAGCAATGATGATGATATCGTGGCGGGCAATGCACTTCTGGATGTACTGAGTCCTGTCGGGCAGGGTACAGTGATGTTGGGCGAAGTATCGGAGCAAGACACGTCTGAATTCAACGCTCTGATGCGCGAGCCGTCCGTGCTGCGACTCCTTCCTCGGGATATTGAGCTGCTGTACCATGCCAACCCCAGCAACCCTGGCGGCGGGGTTGAGCTTTATCCCATTCTTGCCGTAAACACGAATTCGGAGCTGACCGGCGAAGTTATCACGGATGCCCGTGCAGATTTTGACCAGACTACGAACCAGCCACTGGTCAGCATGAAGATGAATTCCGAAGGGTCTCGTGTGTGGTCTAGGCTGACAGGTGCCAATATTGGCAAGAATGTTGCCATTGTGCTGGACGGGGCTGTGTATTCCTACCCAACGGTTATCAGCAAGATTTCCGGAGGTAACTCGCAGATCACGGGACTTGAGTCACAAGCCGAGGCGGATGATATTGTAACCGTGTTGAAATCCGGCGCCCTGCCCGCGCCAGTAAATATTGTGGAGGAGCGGACCGTGGGTCCAAGTCTTGGTGTTGTGGCTCGGCAGAGTGGGCTGATGTCCATTATTGTAGGGCTGTCCATCGTGGCCCTGTTCATGATATTCTATTACCGGGGCGGTGGGATGGTGGCTGACTTGGCACTTATCATCAACATCATTTTTATTCTCGGCATCCTTGCTGGCTTTCAGGCTACGCTCACCCTGCCAGGGATAGCAGGCATCGTTCTGACTATCGGCATGGCGGTAGATGCCAATGTGCTCATCTTTGAGCGAATACGCGAGGAGCTGGCGACAGGAAAGACATTGAAGGCTTCCATTGACGGAGGCTATTCAAAGGCTCTCAGCGCGATTATTGATGCCAACATCACAACGTTCTTTGTGGGGATCATACTGTTTTCGTTTGGCGTGGGCCCCATCCAGGGTTTTGCTGTGACGCTGATGGCAGGAATACTTGCGTCGCTCTTTAGCGCAATTGTGTTTACGCGGATCATTTTTGATCACTTAGTCCTCGAACGCCGGATGGCAGTAAGCTACGGGTAGAAATGCGAATTTTTGAGAACACAAGCTTCCCCATTGTAGAGAGCAGGCGGGTTGGATACGTCGTTTCGGGAGTATTGCTACTCGCGAGCCTGGTTGCCATGGTTACGCGCGGATTGGAGCTCGGCATTGACTTCAAGGGAGGTATGGAGTTTGTGATTGAAAGCTCCGTTCCCCTCACGCCTACGGACGTAAGGGCACCATTGACCGAAGCGTTAGGGCAGACTCCTGAGTTGAAGACGTACGGGGACATATCGGCGGAGGGGGTTGACGCGTTGCTGGTTCGAACCTTGGAAGGGGACTTGGAGACCAATGAGGTGCAGGCGAATATCATAGCGGCGATTGATGCGGCCATACCGGAAGCCGAAGCGCGCATCATTAAGACCGATGTTGTGGGACCGCGGTTTGCCGATGACCTCAAGCGCGGGTCCATTTTCGCCGTGTTCGGATCGCTTTTTGTGATTTTCATTTACGTCATGCTGCGCTTTGAATGGCGTTTTGGGCTAGGGGCCGTGGCGGCACTACTGCATGACGTGCTGATCACCTTGGGTATATTCTCTATCTTCCGGGGTCTCCTGCCTTTCTCGTTGCAGATTGACCAGGCGATCATAGCCGCGTTCCTGACCATCGTCGGCTATTCCCTGAATGATACGGTGGTAATATTCGACCGTATTCGAGAGTTTACAAATCTATTTAAGACAGAGCCTTACACGCAAGTGGTCAACAGATCGGTCAACACGACGCTCAGCCGCACCGTGATCACGTCAAGCACTACATTGCTTGTAGTGATTACGCTATTTATATTTGGCGGAGAAGTGCTGCGAGGGTTCGCTTTCGCGCTGATCTTTGGTATCGTGATTGGCACCTATTCTTCTGTGTTTGTTGCCACGCCTGTGGTGGTTGAGTTGCATAGCCGAGCGGCGGCACGCGCTTCTGCTAGTAGGGCCCGTTTACGCTAATTATCAAGGAAGGACATCATGAATTACTCCGTAGAGGAACGCTATAACGCCGTTGTGATAAAGTTTAAAGGCAACGTCATGGGTGGGCCGGCCGGTGCTAAGTTGCAGGATTCACTCCATGAACTGCGGCAGGGCGGGAAGCTGAACGTGGTTGCTGATTTGTCGCGGGTGGGCTTCATGAACTCAAGCGGGCTCGGGATGCTGATTAGCGGGATGACCACCATGCGCAACGCAGGGGGGGACCTCCGCTTGGCTAACGCCGCTGACCGCATACGGTCGCTTCTCATCGTGACACGGCTGATTACCGTATTTGAGAATTTTGATTCGGTTGACGCGGCGGTTGCGAGTTTTTCGTCCGACGATTAAAGCGGCCTGCCGACCACGGGATCTTCCCCGCACAGGCAGATTGGGGCATCAACGATGGCGGTAACCATCGTCATTGGCAGCCAGTGGGGCGACGAGGGGAAAGGTAAGGTCGTTGATCTGCTGAGCGAGGAAGCAGAAGTTGTGGCGCGCTACCAGGGCGGCGCCAATGCGGGCCATACCATTCGCTGGCAGGACGAGACCTTTGTTCTGCACTTGTTGCCAAGTGGCATTTTTCGGTCAGGTGTAACATGCGTGATAGGTAATGGGGTAGTGATTGATCCGGTCGCTCTCATGCAAGAGATTGATATGGTGTCAGAATGCGGGTACGAGGTTGAGGGCAGGCTTCTGATTTCGCACAAAGCACACCTTATCATGCCGTATCACAAAGCAATCGAACGTGCACGGGAGTCTGCCCGGGACGCGGGCGCGATCGGTACGACAGGGCGCGGAATCGGACCCGCCTATGTTGACAAGATCGCACGTACCGGTTTGCGTGTGGCAGACCTGCTTGATCGGGACCTGTTAGCGCGTAAGCTCAAGGCCTCAGTAGAGGAGAAGAATGCCGTGCTCAAAGGAGTGTACGGAGCAAAGTTGTTGGATGTCCGGCGTATTATTGAGGAGTATGTTGAGTTTGACCGCAAGATTGACCCGTATGTGGCAGATACGACCCACTACTTGAACCAGGCGATCAAGGATGGCAAGCATGTGCTTGCCGAAGGCGCACAAGGATCGCTGTTGGATGTGGATTTCGGTACCTACCCTTATGTTACCTCAAGCAATCCGACGGCGGGCGGAGCATGTATAGGCCTGGGTATTCCACCTGTTTCTGTAAACCGCGTAGTCGGTGTTATAAAGGCCTACTGCACACGCGTGGGCAACGGTCCGTTTCCCACGGAGCTTGGTGGCGAGATAGGGAGCCATCTGCAAACGGTAGGTGATGAATTCGGCGCCACTACAGGCCGCAGCCGCAGGTGCGGATGGCTTGATCTTGTGGCATTGCGGTATAGCTCGGCCATAAATGGGTTTACAGATCTGGCTGTAACAAAGCTGGATGTGCTCTCTGGCCTTGAATCACTCCACCTCTGCACTGGGTATCGGTCCGGCGGGAGGGAGTATTCGCGCTTTCCTTCTGAAACCGAGGCACTAAGCAGGGTCCAGCCGGTGTACGAGACAATGCCCGGGTGGGAGGAGGACATCTCCAGCATTCGCAATGCTGAGGAATTGCCATCGGCTGCCGCCTCCTACGTCAAGGCCCTCAGCGACCATGTCGGCATTGATGTCAGCATGATTTCAACGGGGCCAAAGCGCAGCGATACTATTTGGTGTGCACGGTAGTATAATAGAATGAAGGCCTACCTGCGGACAGCTAACCTGAAGCGCGGGCTGATCATTCTGGCCATCATTCTGGCGATTGGTTCTCTATGGTACACGCGCGGATTGGTAGAAAGGCTGCGGGAAAGGGAGCGCCACGCGATGGAGATTTGGGCGCGCGCACGGGAGGAAGCAACCCGTGTGGACGAGGTTCCTCCCAATCGCGACCATATCCGGCAGCTTATCACACAACTGGATGTGAACGAGCTTTCCCCCGAGCTGCAGTCTGCGCTGGAAAACGTTCTTTCCAAGGCAGCACGAGGGTATGAGGATCCGCACAGCAACTTCTTTTTTGATGTTATTTCCGACTACTACCGTGATGTACCCGCGATCATTACTGACAGCACGGGGAAGCCGTTAAGTTGGCATAACCTGTCAGTAGACGCTACCGGGCCTGTTTCGGCGCAGGATTCCGCGCGCGTAGGGCAGTTGGTGCAGCGCATGGAGGATGTGTACGCGCCGATTGTCATTGATGCCGGTCCGCAGTTGGAGCAGCACCTGTACTACGATGAATCGAGTCTAATCCGGGAGCTACGTCTGTATCCCTTCTTGCAGCTCCTGTTTGTGGGGTTGTTCATCCTCGTTGGGTATTTGGGGTTTTCTTATGTGCGCCGGAATGAGCAGAGCAATCTCTGGGTAGGAATGGCTCGGGAGGCTGCGCATCAGCTAGGAACGCCGCTGACCAGTCTTATGGGATGGATTGAAATGCTGCGCTCCGGCGGTCAGGAAGCCGCCCGGGATGCGGTAGACGAGATTGACCAGGATGTACGGAGGCTAAGTCGCGTGGCGCAGCGGTTCAACGATATCGGGTCAAAACCGCGTCTCACGCCTCAGAGCGTGCGGGATTCCGTGGAGGGCACGGCAGCGTACATGCGTCGGCGAATGCCACGACAGGGCGCCGCCCTTACCGTGGACATTCCAGATGCATTGGTAGCACCATTGAATGCGGAGTTATTTGAATGGGTAATTGAGAACCTAGTAAAGAACGCTTTGGATGCCCTGTCATCCGGGATAGGAATAGTGGAAATCGTTGGGACCGAGAAGGGTAGTTACGTAGTGATTGATGTTACAGACACAGGTCGCGGCATAGGTAGGAAGCACTTCAAGAATGTGTTTCGTCCGGGATACAGTACCAAGCGCCGAGGTTGGGGATTAGGCCTCAGCCTAGCTCGGCGCATTATTGAGGAATACCACGGCGGGGCGCTAATCCTGGTGCAGTCGAAAGTGGGTCAAGGCACGACATTCCAGATCCGGATTCCGAAATCTGTCCTTTCGGGTTACTGATTACCAAGGGAGCATATTGGCCGGCGGGATTGGGGCAACTGCACGGCGAGGGGCGTTCGGGTTACCGACCCCATTGACCTGTGAAATTGATACGCGAGGGTACTCACGTATATAATTCCCTTAAGAAAGTGTACTAGAGATTCATGGTTCACGTAGAAAAGCAACGCAGCCTATGAACCCGACCTCTTACACTACCGCCCACTACCGCATCAGCGACGAATATGCGTGATGTCCTGCGTCCACCGCTGTTGAGCTAGGGCGGCCGGAGAATGCTTCATCGGCAATCATGCTTCCCTTGAAAATTCGGGTTTAGGCAACACTGATTCAGCCAGCCGATCGCAACAACTTGGTCGGAGGCTTAGGAACTACGCTTCCGGCTTCTCGTCAATAAAGACGATGTTTATCGGTGCTCCATGGCGAATGTCAAGGAGCACCTCGGCGCTTCCGCAACATACGGCCGCTTCAAGGTAGTCGTCGCTTCCAAAGAGAAGCAGCGGTTCACCCTTCTCAACGCTTATATAGGTGTGGCAAATACCTGCAATGATGGCAGTACCCACATATCCCTTTACGGGGCGCGACTGACAGTGTTGGTCTACGATGGTGCGCGAGATGTTGGTGATGCAGTTGCCAAATCGGTCAATGTGCACTACCCAACCCCGGATACCGCTGGCGTCCACCGACGGAACAGCCCAGCGCAGAGGAGATAAGGCGTCGACCGGGTTTCCCACATCCAGCAACTGGCTTCCGCCTGCAAGGCGCGCTGCTGCAGGAGCAAAGATGTCCCGCCCATGGAATGTCGTGCTGGCGGCTGTTAAGGGTAGCTCCACAAGATGTAAAGGTGATTTGCCTTCCAGAACCAGCGAAAACAAACCGTTATCGGGGCCCACGAACATCTGCTCACCATGGGCTACGGCTACGCCCCGCCTAGCAGATCCTACCCCTGGATCAATGACGGCGAGATGAACGCTGTTCTCAGGAAAATGCGGAACAGCCTGCAGCATGATGAATGCCGCCTCCATCACATCAAAGGGCGCTACCTCGTGAGAGATATCTACCATCCGCGCGTCTGGAAGAAGGGACAGAATCACGCCCTTCATTGCCGCCACATAGCCATCCTGATGGCCAAAGTCGGTTGTTAGTGTGATGAGTCTTGGCAATTCCAGTGCCTAATAATTTATGGTAGCGCCTCCCTGAAGAGATCTGGGTTGCGCGGGTTCAAAAAAGCGCCCCCCGAAAGCATTAACGATCACAGAGGTATGATGTCTGGAGTCGAATACGTTTTGCAGGCGCACGAAGGGTTGAACGCGAGCTTGGTACCCAAGGTATAAATCAAGAGAACCGAAAGCGGGACTGTTGGCGGTGTTGGCATCGTCGACCCAAATAGCGGATGCCGCAGAGAAGGTAGCCTCGGTCACGAAGTTTACCCACCATTTGCGGACACTTGCCTGGAGATGCTGAGCGGGTATCCCGGGAATTCGGTTCCCCCGCAGCGGCTCTTCAGCAAAACGAAACCGGCCCAGCGAATACACGAATTGCACTGTTATAGCCGGCCTGTACGCAAATAGCAGCGCGACTTCCAAACCTTGGTGGTTGCTTCGGCCATGGTTGCTATAGTAGGTGGTGCCATCAGCGGTCTGCTCCGGACGCAGTCGATCCAGAACGCGTAGCCGGTACAATGCGATATCGTATTTTAGCCGCCTGCGTTCGCCGCGAGTACCGATTTCGAGTCCAAGTGTTTGCTGCGGTCGCAAGGATGGATTAAAGCTGCCGAGTCCATCCGGGCGGTTGATCAGTTCTGTAGTAGTTGGTGTTTCAAATGCTGTGCCGAAATTGGCAAAAAAACCCTTGTAGCTTAGCCCCACACTTGGACTCACAGCCACAAAATTGCGGCTCCCCGACTGATCCCCATTGCTGAGAAAGTGATCGGTCATGGCGAACCTGATCCGATCCACACGTAAGGCTGTAGTAGCGTTTAGTTCGCCCACCAGACGACCATGGACGGAAGCAGAAACGCCAACATTGGAGACATCCTCGGTTTGATCAAGCCGAAGGTTTCTGCCGGGGTTGCCACCTTCGTTATTGTGATTCAGGCGCGCGTCCTCCATACCTTGTATTGTCGCGCCGATCTTCCACCAGGAGTCACCAAGCTGAATTCGCATACCGCCAGCTTGGCGATGAAGGTCAATGTACGCGAACGTGAGAGGGTTTTCGAGTCTGCGGAGGACTTCGAAAACGGTCACTTCCAGTTGGCCGAGCACTGTCTCGGAGAGAAGAGTTACGCCTCCCTGAAAGTGGTTACTGCTTTTTCCTGCCTCCGTGGCCACGTACCGAGCGTCGGACTGTCGAGGATTCGCCTTCGCCTGCCCGTCTGTCAGGGACCCGGGAGAGTCTGCGTCCAGGATTGCTGCTGTAGCTACAACGCGTAGCGTGGTGTTTCGCCCTATGAAGAATAAGCCCTGAATGCCTGCACGGCTGAACGTGCCCGCACTGTGATGTCGGTACCCATCGGTGGCAACTCTTGAAACGTGAGCCTGAAACTGGTGGCTACGCATTCGCGCACTGGCAGCTGCGCTGCCGTGCAACAAACCATAGCTTCCGGCCATAAACCTGATCTGGGCCGTATCCTCGGGCAGCTTGGAATCCATAAACAGCACCCCTCCACTGCCATTACCCCAAAATGCAGCGGACGGGCCGCGTAACAGCTCTGCCCTCCGCACGAACAATGGGTCCGCGGCATCCAGTATTGACTGACCGTCTGGCATGGTCAAAGGAATACCGTCCAGAACAGCTTGTACTCCACGCACGCCAAACGCGGCGCGGTAGCCCATCCCCCGGATGATCAATCGCTCGCCAAGTGCGTAATGACCGCGTTCGCGAAGCCACATTCCGGGCATGGTGCGCAGCGCCCGCTGGAGCGAGAGACCGGGCTCCAGCATCGGATCGGGCCGGGACAGCACAGTGACGGACCGAGGGGCGCGTGTCTCGGTCTCCGCCGTCCTAGTCGCTTGGATTATGAGAGCGGGGAGAGAATACGTTGTGGAGTCCGTTGTTTGTGACACCGCATCCTGCAGGGCCACCACGACTAGAAGTATAAGTACGATGCTAGCTCTCATGGCCAGCCTGTTTTCGGCATGTAATTGGAATGTTCATGGAAGCAAGCTTGGTTCCAGATGTGATTCTTGCAGCTCCCTGCCCGTGCACATGGAGCATCGTCGTACCAGCCCGGCGGTCGCCATCACACTCATACCCGTTAAGGCGACATTCTTTCCATGTTAGCAGGGTGTTAGCAGACTTCCCGCAGATCGGTCAAACCCCTTCTCCAAAAGGAAATTCCGCAAGGCATCCAGCTTCTCTACTACCTCTGCGTCAATCTGACTCGGCTCCATGTGGTTAATCATCTCATAAAGGGATGATTTTCGCAACATCATGGGAGTGCCGAGGTGGGCCGCGAGCTCGCGAAAGAACGTTTCAGCTAAGGAGCTGAGCTTGATACGCTCTGTGCTTTTTTGCCAGAGTAGGCGTTTAGCAACCGGATCCAAGTTCAGCCAAGTATCGAAATCCGTCCTGGAACCAGAAAACACTTGTTCCAGAATAATTGGGTTCAAAACTTCGCTGGCCTGACTAGCGAATAGGGGTTGTTCTCTGTATCTGTCGTTTACATAGGCCAAGAGCAGTTCGGGTAACACAAAATAATTTTCGATTTCATACCGCCTCCAAATCCGTACATCAAGTCCGCCGCTGCAGGAATCCTGTCGGGCCGTGGTGTTACCGTCCAATATCGCAAGTGCACGAAGTTGGGGAAGCAGCTCGCGAAGGGCGTAAAAATGCTCTTCCGGGCCCATGCCGAAGCCATACTCTGCCTTTTCCAACGATGCTTCAAAACTTCTTACAGGATGGTTATTCTTTACGAAGTAAGCATTAATCGTTGGATCCAGCAAAGGGTGGTAATTTGGGCCAATCCGACGTGCAAAAGCGAGAAGAATGTCCAGATCTGTCCGCCCTTCAACATACAATACATGCCCATACTGCCGCGCACGTATGTAGTGTGGTGCACCGTAATGGCTCAGCGCGTTACGGAAAGCTGACATTTTGGAAAGGTTGTGCACCTCACCATCCAGTAAGAGGGTCAGATTGCGTTCGCAGGCTTGCTGTAGCATGACCTCGGAATGCGTAGCAAGGATAACTTGGGAACCGCGCTCGTTTGCTATCTCTGTTAACAGGACATCTAACTGTCGCTGGCGTAGGGCCTCTAGATGTGAGTCGGGCTCGTCAATAAGCAGGACGCTGTTTGACTTGGAATACAGGGTTGTCAGAAGTAGTAAGCATTGCTGCAGACCGCGCCCCGCGAGCGCGATTCCCAGCGCGTGTTTTACGCCTTCCTGTCGGTAGGTAAGCTCGATAGTTCCTCTTGGCGTTTCAATGGGATAGCCTAGATCCACATGGAAGAGACGCTTAATCCAGTTCGCTACGCGGCTCCAATCTTTCTCGGATTGCGTAATCACTTGCATGCACAGATTGCGAAGGACCTGCGCAGTGAGGCCTTGCCCAACCAACGCGTCAATCCAGCCAGGCTGAAAAACCGGTTCCTCGGATTGAAGGCCGGAAAGTGGATAAAGAAGTTCGACCTTTATTGCCGCAGCTGCCTTGAGGAGTGCAGGCCGTTGGATGGAGTTCTCACTTGGCTGACAGTAGACCAAATCGTCGCCTTGATTGCGGAATTGCATGGTAATGGATTCCACACGCCCTTCATGCTCAAGTCCTACGGCGACCTCCATTTTGATATTATTGCGTCCGGTACGCACGACGGTATTATGCCACAAGAATCGGGTCCGAGGCACAGGGACGGCAACTAATTCAAGTCTGTTTAGTGAGGTCGCAGGACGATTCTTGGGTGGCTCCTCCCCTTTCTTGCTAACCCAAGTCTGAACAGCCTTTGACCAAAGGGCGATTGCCTGCAAGACGGATGTCTTACCGCAGTTATTCGGACCGATAAGAATGGAGGGATTATCTAACTCAATCCGATGGAGATTGCCAAAGCACTTGAAATTTCGTATTTCAACGTAATGAAAGTGCTTCATCGGGGTGCTTCTGGCATCGGGTTGCGTGGACAACATCGAAAACGATGCCTTACCAATCGTTTCGGTTGGGCAATAGAAGCTTCGAATTTAATGGAATTCATTGATGCGTGTTCGTTTAGCGTGGAATGTATCGGGATCATTATTCGGTGCCAAGCGAAAGGCAAAGGCTATGGCAGCAGTGATAGGCATTGCAGTGGTTTACAGTTATTTCTACACAAGCTGAACCTAAGGTGCCTGCCACGAGTTTAGATCGCCGATTGAAGACCTGAGCTGCCGGAGGTTGGGATATCCATGCAGCCGATGCTGTAGTATGTTGCTGCCTGGACTGCTGTTTATGCTGATAGACTCACACGCCCACATTTATCACAGGCGGCTTGAGCAAGACCTGCCTGCAGTGATGGAGCGAGCGCGCCTCGCTGGCGTGGAAAAAATTCTGATGCCCGCCATTGATGTGCCATCAATAGGTCAAATGTTCAAGCTATGCAGTCAGTATGATGGCCTCCATCCTATGGGTGCTATCCATCCCTCGGATGTCAAGGTGGCGACGGACGAAGACTTTGCCAAGGTTGAGCGTGCCCTCACAGATCCGCGGATGATAGCTGTAGGCGAAACAGGGCTGGACTATTATTGGGATCGGTCTTTCGACGCCGCGCAGCAGGACTCCTTGCGGCGCCATTTAGTGTATGCGCTGGAGATGGATCTGCCGCTGGTTCTCCATACACGGGATAACAAGGGGAAAGACGAAGTTCACCGCGATATCGTACGGATTCTGCGGGAGGAAGGAAAGCGCGCGCCCGGTCGACTGCGCGGCGTTTTTCACTGCTTTGGCGGACCTGCATGGCTGGCGGATGCCGCTAGTGATCTGGGCTTCATGCTGGGTATCGGTGGCACTGTCACCTTCTCAAACGCCGGTGTAGATGCCCTGGTAGCCCGGCAACCCTTGGAGCAGCTACTGATTGAGACGGACACACCGTATCTGGCGCCCGTACCGTACCGCGGTAAACGCAATGAGCCGGCTTACGTGAGGTTGGTGGCAGAGAAGATTGCCGAAGTTAAGGGCGTCTCCGTGGAAGCGGTTGCCCGGCAGACCACGGAGAATGCCCACAGGATGTTCTGTCTACACTAGGACTTCGGGTCTTCGTCCATTATTTCGTAGTCAACATCTTTAATTTCCGCGTCGTCGGTCGGCTGTTCGCCGTTACCCGTTTGTGCAGTTTCCTGCTGCGCCTTGAGCATCTCTTCAGTCGACGCTGCCCACGCCTTGTTCATTTCGTCCATAGCGGAATCCAACTCAGCAAAATTTCGATCCTTATGCACGGACTTCAGGCGGTCCAGGGCAGTGGTGATCGTTGTCTTAGTCTGGTCTGACAATTTTTCACCGTACTGCTCCAGGTTGCTCTCCGTCTGATATATGAGGCCATCGGCCTGATTCATTTTTTCAACCTCTTCGCGCAGCCTCTTGTCTTCTTCCGCATGTTCTTCGGCCTGCTGCCGCATCTCCTCAATTTCGGCTTCAGAGAGGCCACTGGATGCTTCAATGCGGATCGACTGCTCCTTACCTGTTGCTTTATCCTTAGCCGAAACATTCAGAATACCATCGGCATCAATGTCAAAGCCTACTTCGATTTGGGGCATGCCACGTGGGGCAGGGGGAATGCCGTCTAGATGGAAGCGCCCGATTGTGCGGTTATATTCTGCCATCTGACGGTTACCCTGAAGTACGTGGATTTCTACAGAGGTTTGGTTATTGGCTGCCGTAGAAAAAATTTCCTGCTTTCGGGTGGGGATTGTCGTATTGGCCTCAATAAGCGTAGTCATGACTCTGCCAAGAGTCTCTATACCCAGGCTTAGGGGTGTAACATCCAGGAGAAGCACATCGGAAATATCCTGCGCGAGAACCCCTCCTTGGATAGCTGCTCCGACTGCTACCACTTCGTCCGGGTTAACGGATCGGTTAGGGGCTTTGCCAAAAAACTGCTCAACTGTTTGTTGGACCAGCGGGATACGGGTGGATCCTCCCACGAGGATTATTTCGTCAATATCGGATTTCGAAAGCTTCGCATCCTGAAGTGCCTGCTGCATCGGGTTTACAGTTCTGCGTACCAAGTCTCCGATAAGCTGCTCGAACTTGGAGCGAGACAGATTTAGCGTCAGGTGCTTGGGTCCGTCTTTAGTTGCCGTGATAAAGGGGAGATTGATAGTTGTCTGATTGCTGCTGGAAAGTTCAATCTTAGCTTTTTCAGCCCCTTCCTTCAGTCTTTGGAGCGCCATGGCATCCTGACGCAAGTCAATGCCTTCGTCGCGCTGGAAGGTGTCCGCTATGTAGTCGATCAGCCGCTGGTCAAAATCATCTCCACCGAGGTGGGTATCCCCGTTGGTGGCCTTAACCTCAAATACGCCACCTCCGAGTTCAAGGATGGAAATATCATACGTACCTCCGCCCAAGTCGTACACCGCGATTACGCGGTCCTTGTTTTGCTTGCCAAGTCCGTATGATAGTGCTGCTGCCGTGGGTTCATTAATGATGCGCCGCACTTCGAGACCTGCGATTTTACCAGCCTCCTTTGTGGCTTTGCGCTGGGCATCATTGAAGTAGGCAGGCACTGTAATGACGGCCTCGGTAACCTTTTCTCCCAGGTAGTCTTCGGCCGTTAATTTGAGCTTCTGGAGAATCATCGCCGAAATCTCTTGCGGCGTGTAGGTTTGATCCTCAATGGAAACACGTGCCAGTCCACCGTCACTGCCCGAGACTTTGTAGGGGACCTGTTTTAGTTCAGCAGGCACCTCTCCGTAGCTTCGGCCCATAAAGCGCTTGATGGAGAAGACCGTCCGCGTGGGATTGGTAATCGCCTGGCGCTTGGCAGGAGCACCTGCAAGGCGTTCCCCGTCGTTCTTGAAAGCGACAACAGACGGTGTCGTGCGCGCACCTTCCGAGTTTTCGATCACCTTCGGTTCGCCGCCCTCCATGACGGCAACCACGGAATTCGTAGTACCGAGGTCAATTCCAATAATTTTAGACATAGGATTAAATGTTCGGATTCATGATTGCAAGGTCACCTCCCCTATTATCAATAACCTTGCCGGAGAGACTCTTCCGCCAGTTTGGCAGGAATATTGTCAGGATATTCTGGAAATAAGAGCTATTGATGAACCGGCGGCGCATTGATAAGGTATACGTGATCTAAAGGATATGCCGGTGGCGCATGCATCACGTTCCTAATGCAATAACTCTATCCCGAATAGCGGCGCTACCAGTATTTCTGGTCTTTCTTTTCTGGGACACGCTGTCAGGCCAGGCAGTAGCTCTGGCGATCTTCGTCCTGGCGGCTGTGTCTGACTACTACGATGGTTGGCTAGCTCGCAAATTTGGTGTGCGATCAAGGCTCGGTCAGTTTCTGGATCCGATAGCGGATAAGGTGTTGGTACTGGGCACGCTGACGGCAATGGCTATTCTTCTTCCGTCAATTGTCCCGTGGTGGGGTTTGGGACTCATCGCACTTCGTGACATTTATTCGACAATCGTGCGCCTGGTGGCGCGAGGACGAGGGCAAGCTTTACGAACCATACCGATGGCAAAGGCAAAAACCACGCTCCAGCTGGTATTCATCATCGTCATACTTGTGGTACTGACGTGCCTACACATTCCCGGCCAGCTGCAAGTCGCTGCCACATGGATTATGGGAAGTGGGTTGCTATTCATTTTGTTCTTGCTAGTGGTTACTGTGACGGGTTTTACAGGGATCTGGTATTATCTGCGCGCTGAGTATGATTAGGGAGTTATATGGCTGAGTGCCACGCGTTTTCGCAGGAATTACCTTTTTTACTTTGGTGGTGCAGACAGGATGGCTTTCGCCAGTTTTTCATAATCGGTTCCCGCTTTTCACGAAAACACTGCAATTATTTCAAATACCTCAACACGTGGGTACGCATGCTATATAATTGCCATATATTAGGGAGTTATATACCACGTGCCATGCCCGAAACGGTTAGTGCATACCGCAATATCACATACAGGCTGTTGCCCGGAAGTCGGAGTAACGCCAAGCAACTTGTTGGATTAGCGGGTGCGTGTAGGTTTGTGTGGAATGCCATCCTCGCAGAGCGGAGCGAGGCGTACAGGAAAGCGAAAGAGGCTGGAGAGAAGCCGCCCTCGGTAAGCTTCTTCTCGCTGGGGAAGCGGTTCACGGCGCTGCGCCGCACGGTCGAGTGGCTACCTGAATACTCCTTTGGTGTCGTTAGATACACATTGAAATATCAAGCGGATGCATGGAAGGCATTCTTCAAGGAGGGTAAGAGAAGACCGAGATTCCATTCCAGACGTGGTAGTACGCCTTCGTTCACGATCCCGGATAACGTAAGGGTTCGGGATGGTAAGCTGTATATCCCGAAAGTGGGATATATGGCGCTCCGCAGGCGGGGAGGCAACCCGTACCCTGATGGTATACCTGTCAAAGCCACGGTAAAGAAGAACGCCGGCAAAGGGTATGCTGTCATCTGCTACAAGATGGAGGCACCTGTAATAGAGGATACCGGCGGTGCTGTAGGCATTGACCGTAATTGCGGGCAGGTCGCTATGGTCTCCACAGAGGGCGATACAAGCATTATCAGACAACCGGATACGAAGCGTCTTGATGCCAAGTTGGAGCGGCATCAGCGAAGACTGGCGAGACAGAAGAAAGGCTCCAACCGTCGTAACAGGCGGAAGCATAGAATCGCCCGCATACAGCGCAAGCGTGCTACCATCCTCAAGAATGCGAACCACCAGGTAAGTCGCAGTATTGCCAATTGCTCCTCAACGGTGATACTGGAGGACCTGAAGATCAAAGCGATGATACGTTCAGCTAAGGGGACGATGGAGAGCTTTGGCACAAACGTTAAACAGAAGTCTGGCCTCAACCGTGAGATACTGCGAACAGGTTGGGGCCAGCTGGAACAGATGCTGGGCTATAAGTGCCGCAAGGTGATAAAGGTTACCGCTGCCTATAGCAGTCAGCGGTGTACTGTGTGTGGGCACACAGAAGCGAGTAACCGTAAGACGCAGAGCAAATTCAAGTGTATGTCCTGTGGACATACGGATCATGCAGACCTGAATGCGGCTGCAAACATACTGGCCTCCGGGATTGGGGCTTCTGCACGGCGAGGGGCGTTCGGGTTACCGATCCCTATGACCCGTGAAATTGATACTAGTGCCTCACTGTGTACAGTTGGTCACTCACGTATATAATTCCCTATGATTAGCAGGAGTGAGTGTATGGCAGCAGCGTTGTTGCGGATTGGTGCCATTGTGGTTCAGCCTCATGCACCGCTGACATGGGCATCAGGACTCCGTGCCCCGTTGTACTGCGATAATCGCCGGATCTTGGGGTATCCTGAGGTGCGGGATCAAGTTGCTGAACAGTTTGCCGCGCTACTGCGGCAACATTCGTGGCGGCCTGATGTAGTGGTCGGTACAGCCACCGCAGGCATACCGCACGCTGCCTTTTTAGCACGCGACTTGCAGCTCCCAATGGCGTATGTTCGCGCAGTTGCCAAGGCCCATGGGAGGGCAAGGCAGGTAGAGGGCGCCACCGTAGAGGGGCGATCAGTTGTGCTGGTAGAGGACTTGGTATCCACCGGGGGCTCGGTGCTGCGGGCCATCAAGGGGCTTCGTGATGGTGGAGTAGGCGAAGTACTCGGCGTGCTGGCCATCTTCAGCTACCGATTGCCGGGTGCACATGAGCAGATGGCGGAGCGCGGCGTGCAGCTTTCTGCGATTTGTGATTTTCCCACCATGTTGTCAGCCGCAGTGGACCAGGACTACCTTTCAGGCAAAGATGAGGGGGTGTTGCGAGCGTGGCATGAGGATCCCGAAGGCTGGTCCTCCTCTAGGCAGTGAGCGCTACCATACTTACTATCGGTGACGAACTGCTGATTGGGCAGGTCAACGATACGAATGCGGGGTGGCTCGCCCGTGGTTTGGCCGCGTTGGGCCTGCGGGTGCGACAGTTGGTGACAGTGGCTGACGACTTAGCCGAAATTGATTCCGCACTTGGCCAGGCGATCAAGTCATCAAGCGTCGTGGTTATGACAGGAGGATTGGGGCCTACCGCTGATGATATTACTCGTGAGGCGATTGCGCGTCACATTGGCACCCCCCTGCGATACCATGCGGATGCCTGGCAAATTGTAGAACAGTACTTTACGCGTTCGGGCCGTGCGGTTCCAACCACATGCGAGCATCTGGCACAGGTGCCGCGAGGATTTGAACCGCTGGCGAATCCAGAGGGGACTGCACCGGGGCTCTGGTGTGCCGGTGAGACTGCTATTGCTGTGCTGCCGGGTGTACCCCGAGAAATGAAGACGATGTTCAGGAATGAGGTAGCACCGCGCTTGCGCACATTGTATTCGAAAGGAACGGTAGTGCATCGCACGCTCTGTACGGCAGGATTGGGAGAGACTGCTATTCAGCAGCGCCTGCGGAAGGAGTCTTATTTATTTGGACAGGACCTGACGCTAGCCTATCTGCCGCGACCGGGCCAGGTTCGACTCAGGATCACTGCCACGACGGCGCGGGCAGCGCGGCGGTTGCCCGATGTGGAGCGGCACCTCAGAAGCGTGTTGGGCGCGTACGTGTATGGCCAGGATGGGGATTCGCTTGCGGGTGTGGTGGGTGCCATGCTGCGCCGACGCCATATGACAATAGCTACCGCGGAGAGCTGCACCGGGGGGCTGGTTGCGCACGTGCTCACGAACATACCGGGTGCGTCAGATTATGTGGTTGGCGCCGTAGTGGCATATGCCAATATGGCAAAGCAACAGTTATTGGACGTTGCACGGAGCGACCTTGCCACCCATGGCGCCGTAAGCGCCGAGGTGGCAGAAACAATGGCACACGCTGCACGCGATCGCTTCAGTGCCTCTGTTGGTGTAGCCATAACCGGCATTGCAGGTCCTGGGGGAGGATCGGTAGATAAGCCGGTAGGAACCACATGGATCGCTTGTGCCTTGGCAGGTACATGCGAGGTCAAATCTTACCGGTTTGGCGCCACCCGAGAGTCCAATAAGGTTCGTAGTACCGTTGCAGCCTTGGACCTTGTACGGCGGATGTTGTTGAAGAATGCAACGTAGATGACAAAGGATTGGGAGAAATTCTGGCTCCCTGTGACATTAGGATGTCACAGGGAGTAATATATCATGGGGCAGCGTATTACTAACCAGGCGGAAAAGGCAATGAATGCGATTAAAGGAAGCAAGGATAGGGCTCTGGATCTGGCATTAAAGCAGATCCATAAGCAGTATGGGAAGGGTTCCATAATGCGGATGGGTGATGCACCGGCGGTGCGTGTGGAATCTGTTTCCACAGGGTCGCTGGCACTTGATGCAGCGTTGGGAGTGGGCGGTATACCCCGCGGGCGTATCGTTGAGATATTCGGTCCTGAGTCTTCGGGTAAGACGACGCTTGCCACGCACTGTCTTGCGGAGGCGCAGAAGCTGGGAGGTGTGGGCGCATTTATTGATGCGGAGCATGCATTTGATCCAGCGTATGCGGAGCAGCTGGGAGTGGACATTGATGCGTTATTGATGTCGCAGCCGGATACAGGTGAACAGGCGCTGAGTATTTGCGAGATGCTGGTTCGAAGCGGCGCATTGGATCTGATAGTGGTGGATTCGGTGGCAGCGCTGGTTCCGCGGGCGGAGATTGAGGGAGACATGGGGGATAGTCATGTGGGGTTGCAGGCCAGGCTCATGAGTCAAGCTCTTCGCAAGTTGACCGGGATAATCAGTCGTTCGAACACGGTACTGATATTCATCAATCAGTTGCGCGAGAAGATTGGAGTAATGTTCGGGAGTCCGGAGACGACGCCTGGTGGGAGGGCGTTAAAGTTTTACAGTTCTGTTCGGTTGGATATTCGGCGTATTGGTGCGGTGAAGGAGGGGACGGATGTGGTAGGCAACCGGACGCGTGTCAAGGTGGTGAAGAACAAGGTAGCGCCGCCGTTCAAGATGGCGGAGTTTGATATTATCTACGGCGAGGGGGTGTCTTCGCTTGGGGAGTTGGTGGATCTTGGAGTGAGTAAGGATGTCTTGCGGAAGAGTGGTTCGTGGTATGGCTACGGTGACATACGAATTGGTCAGGGGCGCAATGCGACGAAGAAGTGGTTGGCGGAGAACGAGTCCATGCGCGATGAGATTCGGCACAAGGTGAGGCTAGCGATGGGGATGATGTCGGTACAGGAAGGAGCACAGGCTGGTGTAGCAGCCGCGTAAGGCGCGACAGGCCTTTGGTTGATAGACGCTGTGGGGATACCGAAGCGGTAGCGCGCGCTTGAGGGGGCTTGTGCCCACGACCAGAACTGCAGCTACCCTTGGTCATCCCTGTGGATCCTGCTGTTCAATGGCGGGATCGTCTCTGCGCCTTTCAGGCCTCCTGTTATATTCTGGCTTCGCACGATGGGGCGAACGCGGAATACCGTAGCCATTTCGTCGACTTCACAGCCGCAGGACTCCTGTTGGTGCCAAATGTGCGATACCGATGATTTCATTGCTGTGGTCGAGTGCTGGACATTGCTATAGCGTTTGCATTTCCGGATGATAGCAGGCGGGGTTCCCTGCCCGTAGCTTTACGCGTGTCATCAACCGTGGTGCTTGGAGCAGTTGATCATCTGAGCATCTTGCATTGAATCCAGCTTCTTTTTGAAGGTGAAAATGGCGGAAGCGCTGGTCCTGTTCCATCACGCCTTCATTTCCGAATTCATGCCCCATGAAAGCCCAAATGGCAGTGACTGAACTTATCTTGGCAGGGGCATTAATTTTCTGACCGATTTAAACACGGGTTGCGCGGCGAACGAATCGCATCGCAAAGGACTGCTACCTGCTTTATCCGACCGTGCTGCGTAGAATAGCAGGCAGATTCTGATGGTCGGCGTCTCCATAGATCCCGGCCTTATCCGTTGGGCGTGTGACCGCTCAGGCATTCCATATGCAAGAATCCCGAAGATGTTCAAGAAGCTACCGGAGCGGACGGCAGGAAGCAGCTCACCCTCAAACGTGTGGAGGACTTCGCGCACGGGTACGCCAGGCTAACTGGCAACCATAGCGGGTGGAAGTCCCGTAATATGAAGCAAGAACCAAGCACATAATTCCGCGAGCCGTGCGCGGTCACTCGTGAGGGTGGACGTGAAGTGTCGGTAGCGGCGCATATGGCCAGGGATATTGAGCAACGAAAGACTTCTTGTTCGAATTGCCGAGGCTCTCACATAGGTCGAAGGCAATATGTCCGTCATCGTTATGGTGAGACGGCGGACAGGCCCGCGGTGTCCGAGACCCCATGGACGCACGTACATACCTTGTCGGGACCTGGCCCAACTTCACATTTTGTAGTGACAAGAAAATACGGACCTCTAGTATTCCCGCTTGGGGAGCATTTTTTCGTTACCACCTATTGTGATTTACCGGATTGAGTGGGGTTGGTTTAGAGCGGTTTCATTGCTTGTTTTTTCTGTTGATAGAAGGCCGTATTTGTCCCCAACTCTCCCCACCGGAACAGGGATCGCACCTCCATCTGGAGTTCATTCTCGTACCTGTGCTAAGCGACTTCAAACCATTCATGAGTCGGGAAGCTTTTTGGGAGTCTTCGGTTCCATGGGGAGGACCTGTTTGGTTCGGGTCGCATCGGGATCATAGCTGAATCCCAAGATTTCGAAGACCCGCTTCACCTTCGGTGTCAGGTTCTGATCCACATTCAGGATCAACGCGCGCGTTTGACTCATGGGCAACTTGGTGGTCACCCGTTTGACCTCATTGAGTTCGGTACGGATCGTATCCCAGCTGTTATGGATCCCAGCTTTCTTGAGTTTGGTGCGAACCAGGTGAGCAACATGATAGGCCACACGGTGATGAATAAAAGTCCCACAATTCGGTCATCATTACTGTGATAGACGGGCCTTAAACCCAGATCCGACTTCATCACCCGGAAGGTGTTTTCAATCTCCGTAAGTCGCCAGTAGGTGCGCGCCACTTCTTGCACCGACCAGTCGGTACGGCTGGTGCGCAGGACATATCCGCCTGCTTCCAGGAGCCGGTCTTCATGCACTTCACGCTTGGTAAAGCTTACACTCTCGGCGTAATCGGTTTCCTTTTTTTCGTAACCGTCACCTCATAGGTGTGGCTCACCTTCTTGTGTTTTTCCCTCAGGCGACCGGCTTTTACGAGTACCTTATCATACGTTTTCAGGCAGTGCGGAGTGGAGAGTCCTTTATGAAGCTTGGTGAGCGCCTCTTCATATTTTGCACATTTCGCTGCAAAGATCTGCTCCTCGGTGGCCTGCCGGGCCTCGCTGTGCACATACACGAATCGCTCCTGATCTTCCAGCTCATCTTCTTCTGACTCCCCCTCTTTCGGTTCCTTCTCTTGGGGTTCTCTGTCCTTTTGGGATAACTCCCAAGATCTGATCTTAACCCCACCCGCCGTCTCAAATGCCTGATCCGGCTCCCGGGTGGGCACCGCAGGGGCTTGGGTCCGCTGAACGCAGATCCAATCCAGCTTCTTTTCTTTCAAATACGCCACATTCGCCTCGGTCACAATGCCCGCATCCATAACGACCGTTGACGTTTTATCCTTCAACTTCTCAATAGCTTGTTTGAGTGTCCCGGGTTCACTCACATTGCCGGGTAAGATCTCCACATTACGCGGGAAGCCCGATGCGTCCAGAGTCAAGGCCAGCGTGACCAGAGGACAATCATTGCGCTTCTGCTTACTCCGTCCATATCGTAACAACGCTCCCTTTTCCTGATCATGGTAAAAGGCGTTGGTCAAATCGTAAAAGATGAGGGTCTCATCACAGTCAAACAACTCCTTCGTGGTTCCATAGAGGCCATCCATGATTGCATAACGATGTTCGAATAACCAATCAGAGGTGGCATACAATGTATTGAGGCACGGCAGCTTTGTATGGAGGATTTCCATGATACTGGAGGTGTTGGTCATCCAGCCATGCGTTGCCCGTTCACTGCCTGGACTGAGCATGCGCCCGACAATGACCGCGCAGGCAAGTTGGACATGATTTTCAGGGAGCTTGAGCTGCCGGAGGATTTCAGGGAGCTTCAGTTGCTTGATCGCTTCCATGGCCAGACGCTCGCCCGCCACCGTGCATGAGTTGGTATGTGTGACCTGGTCGGGAAGAATCTTGACCGATTCTACCGGGGGTTTGGCATAGATGTCAAACCCCTGATCCAGGAGTCGCTTCGCAATGTCGTCCACGGCATTATGGAAGTCCTGGTTTTTGTTCTCAAAGGCTAGGGCGGGTTGTCCTTTGAGATGTGCGACCACCGTTCGGATCAGTTCAGGCCAATCGGGTTTGGGGATTGGAAACTCCTGTCCGAGATTGAGGAGGGTTTTGTGTCGGCTGACTCCTTTGATCCGTTGGGATTGAAGCAGGAGGGCGCTGCGGGATTGTTCGCCGTTTTTGCGTGTGTACCGGTTGGCCCGGATAAACATAATGGGGATAGGCAATGATGTAGGAGGGATACGAGGCGATTTTCCGGGGGTTCCCCCTCCCTACATTAATCACTACAACGGCAATTTGCCAATAACCGGAAGCAAATTGGGTCAAAAAGGCGGCAAACGGCCAATAACCAGCCATGGATTGGCCGATTTGGATGAAAAGAAGGCTAGACTGACTCTGAAATCAGTAATTTTTCAGAGCGAAATGTGAACTTGGGCTAGGTAACACTGTAACGCTTTGGACTGGACACCGGTCCCCAATCAAACGGAAGCTATCGGCCTTCCATGGGCAAGAGTGCGCCGCCAAGAGAAGTAGCCCATGACAGCAAGCACGAGGAAGGCGGCATACAGTGCGGCAGTAGGGTACAGCTCGGCTTCTACATACGTACCGATGAATATCAGATCGGCTACGATCCATACCAACCAGTTCTCCAATATCTTGCGCGCCAGCATCCACTGCCCCGTGAGGCTGAGTGCGGTCGCAATTGAGTCCCAAAGCGGTTGACTGGCATCGGTGGCAGATCGCAGAACGAAGAACAGTACCGCGCTTGCAATAGCGGTGACAGTGCCAAGCAGGATCGCATGAGCACGGGTGACCTTATGCACCACAACGCCCGTACCGGTTTCCCCTCCACGTAACCACTGGTTCCAGCCGTAAACGGCAACCCCTATGAACATCAGCTGCAGCCCCATATTGGCATACAGGCGCGCCTCGTAGAAAACCAGAAAGAACAGCGCGGCGCTCAGGATTGTGGCCGGCCACGACCATACCACCTGCCGCACGTACAGCCACACGCAGACAAACCCCGTAGCGACAGCAACGATCTCAAGGTAGCCTGACATGTGATCTAACGGCTTTCGTATTCCTCCACTGCACGCGAGGCAAGGGCAAGCTCGCCCGTAAGAAGGAGGCCCACGCCGCGGTCAAACACAGCGTGGTACGCTACCGTGCCAACCGACTGCGCCCTGTAGTCTATCTCGTTTGATCCGCCAAGCATGACCCTAATTCCGTGGGAATGAGCAAACTCCACCAGGTCGGGAGTAATGTCGTCTGAACTAACCGCAGCAATGAGGCGCGATGCGTCAAGACCTCCTGCTAACAGCGCGTTGAGTTGCCCAACATGGTCAATGTATAGGGAAATCATCACATTCGGCTCACGCCCATGCATGTGGAGGGCGTCCATGGGAGACTGAGCAACGAGGACTACATGTCCTTGCGCCTCCAAACGTTGCACGGATTCGAGTACGATCTGCGTGTCAGGTACATCCATCACATCCAGGAGCAAAACGGTGCGGCCGCGCGCCCAGGTAATAGCTTCCTCCAGCGTTGGTACGCGGAAGGGTGTGATTACATTGTAGGCATCCTTCAGCAGCATTGACCGCACCGACGACAGCGGATGCTGGCTGACAGGGCCGATCCCCGTAGTTGTTCGTTCCAGGTTGGCGTCGCGCAGTAGCACCGGAATTCCGTCCTGCGTCAACCGCACATCGCAGTGGATCATGATCGGCCCATGCCGGAGCGCTCGTTCAAAAGAGGGCAGAGCATTTTCCGGGTATCCTGCATCCAGACCTCCATGCCGGGCAGCCAACAGCGGGCCGTTATCGGAATCTGAACGTAGATAATCCGAAAGCCCGGTCACGGAAGCGAACGCCCTATAATTATCGGAAGCGTGCACGTATGCCGGCGCGCGGCTAACCGGAGCCTCCAGCGAGGAACATCCCAAGAACGCAAGCAGACCAAGTGCTCCGACAGGTATATACTGCATACGCCTAGTGTAGCTGCACCACATACGCGGCACCATGGATATCTCCCGACGCTGCACCAATGACGGCAACCCTGCCGTCAATATCCACCGCGGAACCGAAATTCACCTCTCCCAGATCAATGATGTTCTTGTATTGCCATTCACCATCGTTAAGCGCATAAACGTACACGACGCGGTGCACATTATACTGCAGACGCAACTGTTCGTCGTAGCCGGACACGATAGCCCGGTCGGTAGAGATAGCAACCGCTGTACCAAAGCTCCCATCCTTGTAAGGTGTCGGGGGGTGAAGGGTGGCGGCGTGCAGCCATGTGTCTGTGGAATCACGCGCATACACCGCAGCAATGCCTGACCTGTGCGGGCCATCCCGACTTTCTCCGATCACCAAATGCTCGCCGGTGACATCTACAGATACGAAGAATTCGTCCACATCCTCAATTCGAAGCACCTGCTGCCAGACGCCGGCAGCATCTGGTTCAAGAATGAACGCAAAACCCGGCTGAAGCTGAAAATATGTTGAGCTGGGAATTACTATGACATTCGGGCCCATAGCACCTCCGCCACCAAAAATACCGCTGCGTCCTGCCCCGTCAATTCTGGCTTCCAGTTCCCAGCTACTGTCGCTGCGCTCGTAAATGTAGGCTGCTCCATCAAACCGCTGATGCGCCGGGTCTCCCCATGTTGTGATCATTGCACGATCACCATGCAGTCCAACAGCGGCCCCGGCAGGTCCTTCCTCCAAGTCAGATCCCGGCACAAGCTTCGCTGTCTCAAGCCAGTTGCCGGACGAGTCACGCTCGAATACATAAGCCGCATTTCCCTCAGCAGTGGCAAAGTACTCCGTGGTGGATGCAATGAGAGCCTTATCGCCGCTTAACGCGACTGCCCGTCCAAAGTCTAGCCCGTCGCGGCAATCTCCGGGCACAAGGCGGGCCACACGGTTCCACGAAAGGGTTGCATCCTGCAGTTCAAAGATATAGGCCGCTCCGCCACTTGTCCCACAGCTCGCCTCGCCATGGGCGCCAACCAGAATCCGGCTTCCATCAATAGCAACGGCGCCGCCAAAATAGTTGCCTTGCGTTGTGTCTGCATGCGGTAGTCGGTCAATCTGCGCTTGGATGGTGATTACCCACGTCAAGGAGCCTATATAAAAAAGAGAGCGCTGCGCAGGCATGTTTGTCAGGATGCCTCCGATTGCGCTGCCAGTTTTTCCCAGCGTAAGTAAAGGCGCTCTAACTCTTTTTTCTGTGCGGCGTACTGTGCCGTAACCCTTTCCATCAAGGCGGCATCCTTGTATGTCTCGGGAGCGGACAGCGTTGCTTCAGCCATTTCTTGCTTAGCTTCCGCGGTTCGAATAGCCTTCTCTATCTGGTTGCATAGCGTCGCCGCCTCTTCGCGGGAAAGAGATGCGGCACCGCCGTTTCGACCAGTTGCCCGTGCACGCCTGCGTTCCTCCGCCTCACGCCGCTTTTGCTCCTTGGTCTTTGGACCTCCCGAGCGCCGCTGCCTCTTGGCCTTGGCCCGCGTGCGGCGTGAATCTGGAGTCTTAACCACGTTACGCGCCGTGCCGTGCTTACGGTACCATTCAAAGTCAGAGTAATTGCCCTTGAATTCCTGTACGGTGCCCCCGCGAACATACCATACAGCATTCACAATTTGGTCCAGGAAATGCCTGTCATGGCTAACCACAATAAATGTGCCGTTATACTGCCGTAATGCTTCAATCAGGACTTGAATGGATTGGATATCAAGGTGGTTAGTTGGTTCATCGAGTATCAAAAAGTTGGCGGGGTTGATCAATGTACGCGCCAGCGCAAGTCGGCTTTTTTCACCCCCGGAAAGGACCTGCACCGGCTTGAATACGTCGTCTCCGCGTAGCAGAAATGCTCCCAGGAGTGTTCGGAGCGCAGTATCATCGTGGCCCTCCGATACCTCCTGGAGGGATTCTAGCACATTGTGCTGTTGATTCAGCGTGTCTGCTTGGTGCTGGGCAAAGAAGGTTAGGTCCACATTGTAGCCCACCCTCCATTGGCCATCAAACGGCTCTGTGCCGCGCATGATGCGCGCGAGCGTAGATTTACCCGCGCCGTTCTTGCCAACCAAGGCGATCTTTTGGCCGCGCTCAATGTGCAGCGGGCCGGCATTGTCAAAAACGCGAGGAACGCTAGGGTAAGACTTTGAGAAGATTGATAACTCCATGACCGTGCGCCCGGAAGGCCGTGGCACCGGAAATCGTATGCTGATGCGGGCTTCTTCGGACTCGGGCGGCAGTAGGCGGTCCATGCGGGCTAAGTGCTTGATGCGACTCTGGACCTGCCGTGCCTTCGTGTTCTTGTAGCGGAACCGCTGAATGAAGCGCTCTGTCTGCGCGATTTCCCGCTGTTGGTTGTCGTACGCAGCTTGCTCAAGGACACGGCGCTTGCTCCGTTCCTCTTCGTAGAATGAGTAATTGCCGGCGTAGTCCGTTATTCGTCCGCGGCTTAGATGGGCGATGGAGCTTGCCATCCGATCCAGGAAATACCGATCATGTGACACAAACACCACGGTACCCGCATAGTCCTGGAGGTATCGCTCCAACCAGGCAATACTTACGATGTCCAAGTGGTTAGTGGGCTCATCAAGGAGCAGAAGGTCCGGCGCCTGCAACAGAATACGAGCAAGCGCCACACGCATGCGGTAGCCTCCCGACAACGAGGCGAGAGGGCGCTGCATGTCGTCGGGCTCAAACCCCAAACCGGCCAGCACTGCCTCTGCACGCGGCTTGAGCCTTGCCAAATCCATGGCTGCAAGAACCGCCTGCACGCGCTCAAGCTCGCGCATCAACGCGTTCCAGCGATCGGATTCGTAATCTGTCTCACGCTCCATCCGGAGCGTGAGGTTGTACTCCTCCTCCTCCAGCGCCTCGGCATCCGCGAAGGCGTGCATGGCTGTGGCAAGCACGGTCCGGTTCGTAACCTGCTCCTGTGTGTCCTGTGCCAAGTACCCTACACGGAGGCCTCCAGTAACTTCGCCAGAATCAATCTCCTGAAGGTCCGCAAGGATGCGGAGCAACGTTGTCTTGCCTGCGCCATTGGTTCCGATCAGACCGATACGCATTCCTGGCTTGATGGTCCAGGAAAGCTTTTCCAAGATAGTGCGCCCACCAAAAGCCACCGATACATTGTGCAGCTGCACCATCGCTTTCAGTAGGCGTTCTTGCTAATGAAACCCCGCACCACGGTCATCACCATAATTTTGAGGTCAAGCCATAACGACCAGTTCTGGATATAGTGCAAGTCATGCTGTATACGCTTGTTCAGCGACGTATTGCCGCGCCATCCGTTGACCTGGGCCCATCCGGTGATGCCTGCCTTCATTTTGTGCCGTAGCATGTAGCGCGGCACGCGCGTCTTGAATTCTTCAATGAACACCGGGCGCTCAGGCCGGGGGCCTACAACAGACATGTCCCCCTTGAGGACGTTAATGAATTGCGGTAGCTCGTCCAGAGATGTGCGACGGAGCACCTTCCCGATCGCGGTCGGGCGATTGTCTCCTGCGCTTGCCCAGACTGCCCCCGACTTCGCTTCAGCGTCCACCGGCATGGATCGAAACTTGAGCATCAGAAACCGAAGTCCATTAAGACCCATGCGTTCCTGTCGGTAAAAAATGGGACCGGGTGACGAGAGGCGTACGGCCAACGCGATCAGAAGCAGAAGTGGTGACAATAGCAAGATCACCCCGGCAGAAAACACCAGGTCAACCAACCGCTTAACCAGTCTGCGAATGTCTAGTGGAGCCTCGTCCATAATGTGGAGGACAGGGAGGCCGCCTACTTCTGTTATGCGGCTGTTAATGATATCATATTGTAGTAGGTCGGGGACGAGGCAGACATGGACCAGGCGTGTGGACAATTGTCCGATCAACGTTTCAATCAGTTCGGCAGCCGCCAGCGGCAGAGCGATATACACATAGTCAATCGGCGGGTCGGCCTCGTCAATCAATCGTGCTGTGTCGGCGGTGGGGCCCAGCACATCCGGCGCGTCGCCTTTGTGGTCATCAAGAAATCCTACCACATGGTACCCCATCCACGGGTACTCCTCAAAGGAAGCCTCCAGCCGGCGGCCGGCAATGCCCGCACCTACAATCAGTACGCGACGCTGATTCCTGCCATGTGACCGTGCTCGGCGCACGAAGGTATACAGCGCCAGTCTCAACGACAACATGAAGACTGGCGTTAGCACCGCAAAAATGACAATGGTGAGCCGCGAAACGTACAGGTTGCGGTACAACGACAGGAAAGCCAGGAGTATGAGAAGGGCTACACCGAATGCGCGGCCGACACTTGCAATCAGGCGCGTCAGCCGTTGAGCACGGTCAGAGATGTAGAGCCCGGAGATCCAAAAAACCAACGCTGCAATCGGAAGTATCCACGGCAGGAACGAAAGGTATCGATCGACGGGTAGCCATTCCGGAAGCGGCACTGGCCATTCCACCAATACCTCAAATCGGATGTAGTAGGCCAGAAGCCAAGCGACAGCTACAAGAAAGATGTCTGCAACAAACAGCAGGCGCTGATAAAGACGGCTGAGCTCCCGTAGCATGCGCGTTTTACCGTCCTGAGGCCACGTTTTTCACGGCGTGCAGTAATGTTTGAGCTCCCCGCGTACAATCGTCCCACGAAGTGTACTCCTTTGGCGAGTGGCTATAGCCACCAACGGAGGGTACGAAGAGGAGCCCCGCAGGGCAGATTTGGGCCATGGACTGCGCATCATGGCCCGCCAGCGATGGTAGTGGCATGTGCCGCAGCCCGGCTGATTCTGCCGCCGCCCCGATGGCGGTGCGCAGCGATGTGTCCATTGCACGCGGAGCCACGGCTTCAAGGATGTTAAAATCAAGACCCAATCTGAACTGCTCTGCCAGACGGCTTGCCTCTGTGCGAAGCGCAGATTCCAGCCTTTGCAGCATGCTGGAATCCTGTGCTCTGCACTCAAGGAAGGATGTCACGCGTTCTGCGACGATGTTGAAGGCTCCCGGCGCAAATGTCATGCGCCCCACGTTGGCTACACAGTACGGGAACTGTTCCATAACTACCCTCCGCACAGCGAGAGCGAACGCAGCCGCGCCTTGCGTAGCATCCCGGCGCGTATGCATGGGAGTGGTGCCCGCGTGGTTGGCCTGTCCGGTGAAGGTGACTAGGTACATGTTGATCCCTACCATGCCCGTTACCACGCCGATATTATTGTCAGCATCCAGCAGTCGCGTACCCTGCTCAATATGCATCTCCAGGTATCCAGCCAGATTGTCACCAGCGCGACTGGCAGCGAGAATACCCTCCGGCGTAAGTCCGGCATTCGACAGCGCAGCATCAAATGCCTTGCGGGATCCGCGTGGATTCTGCAGGTGCTCCTCAACCAGGAGGCCAGCGGCCGCACGGCTTCCCATGAGCGATATCCACGTACCCTCTTCGTCTGTGAAGTCTATAACCTCCAGATTGCATTGCAGCCGGATGTCGGCATCCCGCAGGGTCTCCATCACCTCAAAAGCCGCCGCGACGCCCAACGTGCCGTCAAAGCGCCCGCCATTGGGTACGGAGTCCAGGTGAGAGCCGAGTACCACGGTTGGCGCGTCGTGTGCAGCCGACGCGAAGCGCGCGGACAGGTTGCCTGCCGTATCCGTGGCATCCATGAATCCTGCACCTGTGATCAGGCTACGGAAGGTATCACGTGCCTCCATATGAGCGTCACTGAGCGCAGGCCGGTTCAGTCCCCCGGCCACCGTGGCTCCCGGTCCGGTGAGGGCCCTGAATGTTTGGTCAAAACGAATGTTGTTGATAACCAGCATCAGAATAGGCCTTCTGTAAGCTCCAGCAGGCTGAGTGCCTCGCGGCGGTTCCTGGCAGCCACCGAGGATCCAGCCTTTGCATACGTGATGTCATGCCACATGCCAGAAAATTCCATCCCTGTTTCTTGCTGCGCTAATGATACCCATGAATTTGGAAGCCGCTCTGGAATGTCCTCACCCAGTGCGATAAGTGCGAGCATGGCCCAGATTCGAACCGTAGCATCCATGTTGTAGCCTCCGCCCAGGTGCAGGACCAGGTGGTCATGGCAATGTTCAGTCGCCATGGATATGATGCGACGGAATATTTCCTCAAACGTTTGGGTGCTTAGCCGCAGGTGGGCGAGCGGATCGGCTGCATGCGCGTCTGCGCCGCACTCTACAACCAAGATGTCCGCGGCAAACCGCGACAGTGCCTGCGGCACGACCATATCAAACACCTCAAGGTAGCTTTCGTGGCCGGTCGTTGGCATCAGCGGTACATTGAGTGCATATCCATGCCCGGCTCCGTCCCCTATCTCGTCAACGAATCCGGTTCCAGGAAAAATGTATCGGCCAGACTCATGCAGGCTGATGGTTAGTACGCGCGGGTCATGGTAAAAAATGTTCTGTACGCCGTCCCCATGATGTGCATCAATATCAAGGTACGCCACGCGGTAGCCACGCT
Organism: Rhodothermales bacterium; assembly: GCA_963663495.1. Lineage (GTDB taxonomy): Bacteria > Bacteroidota > Rhodothermia > Rhodothermales > Bin80. Next base: position 3,771,533 of record OY760427.1, on the reverse strand, counting down.
CCAGCAGGTCCAGGATGGCAATCGCCACATCATTGTAGACGCAGAATCCCGCGGCATGCTCCCGCTGCGCATGGTGCAGTCCCCCGCCAAAATGCAACGTTGCCCGCCCCGGTTCTGCAATGCGAGCAGCTAGGAGCGTGCCGCCTACGACATGCCGCGTGGCGGCATCCATGCCTTCGAACACCGGCACATCGGGGGTTCCGAGCCCAAAAAGAAGACTGTCGCATATATGATCTGCTTGCCCCGAGGAAGCAGCCTGTACGCTATCCACATACTGCGATGTGTGGACCGACAACACTTCTGAGTGGGTGGCTGCCGGGGGTTCCACAATGGTGGGTAGTGCACTTTCTGCCCGCAGAAGGTGTAATACTAATTTCTGACGCAATGGGCTAAACGGATGGCCGGGCCCGAAATCATAGAGGTCAGCGTTTCTGCTGTAAATGGGGTGCATTCGCGAGCCCTCAGTCCGGTACCAGACGCATGGAAACATCCAGTGCTTTCACAGAGTGCGTTAGGCAGCCGCAGGCGATGTAGTCAACGCCTGACGCGGCGATCCGGGCCGCTGTTCGAAGGGTGACGTTACCTGATGCCTCCGTCAGATACCGCCCATTTACCAGCCGCACGGCGGCATGCAGCGTTGATGTGTCAAGGCTGCTATCAGGAAGGATGCGCGACATGTTATCCAGAAGCAATATATCGAACCCGCCGGCTTCCAGGGCTTCGGACACTTCCTCCAACGTACGCGCTTCAATATCTATGGCGCACGGCTTTTTCATTTGCGCCGTGGACTCCACTGCGGCCCGCAGCGCGGCCGCGATGCCGCCGGAAGCCGCGACATGGTTGTCCTTTATCAACATTCGATCGTAAAGACCCATCCGATGGTTTACGCCGCCGCCGATCCGTACCGCCCATTTATCAAGGGAGCGCAGGCCGGGCGCGGTCTTGCGGGTATCGCGGACGCGGGCCCCGTACGGCTGCACTTCCTGTACCATTTGACGGGTTGCCGTTGCAATGCCGCTCATGCGCTGCAGCACATTCAGCGCCAAGCGTTCAGCAGCGAGTAGCGAACGGATTCGTCCCCGAATCTCTCCGACCACTGCGCCTGCTTCAACACGGTTGCCATCTGCGACCTTCCAGGTAGTTGCAGTATCCGGGTCCACCATGGCGAACACTAGCTCAGCAGCGGTGGCACCCGCGAGAATGCCGGATTCCTTAGCAAGAAACAATCCCCGCCCGGTGGCATCGGCTGGTACGGTCGCTTCCGTAGTGACATCGCCGGGACCCAGGTCTTCCTGGATAGCCCGGCGTAGGATCGTCGCTAGCTCCAATGGCGCAAGGGTACCTTGATGTGGTGCGGGTAGGGCTGATGCAGGCACATTCCTGTTAATCTCCAGATGGGCTCGCGATTTTGAACACACCTTGTCGGTTGAGTCGTTGGAAGCGCTCTTCAAGAAGGATTTCTGCTGGCAGCGGGTCCAGATCATTCAATGCTGCACCGATGGCCTTCCCCACGGACTTAAACGCTGAGTTCGGGTCCCTGTGCGCGCCGCCAGTGGCTTCAGGAACTATGGTATCAATAACACCAAGCTCAACCAGGTCCATTGCTGTCAGGCGAAGCGCACGCGCCGCTTCCTCTTTGTAGTCCCAGGACCGCCAGAGAATGGAAGAGCAGCTTTCCGGTGCAATGACGGAGTACCATGCGTTTTCAAGCATCAGGAGTCGGTCGCCCACACCTATGCCAAGTGCACCTCCAGAGGCTCCTTCGCCTATAATGACCACAATCATGGGGACAGGAAGTTGGGCCATCAAGAACAGGTTACGGGCTATAGCCTCAGCCTGCCCGCGTTCTTCCGCCTCCATCCCGGGATAGGCTCCAGGTGTATCAATCAGGCAGACGATCGGTTTGGCAAACTTGGCTGCGAGTTTCATCAGTCGGCCCGCTTTTCGGTACCCCTCCGGGTTAGGCATTCCGAAGCGTCGATACTTGCGGCTTTTTGTGTCACGCCCCTTCTGGTGGCCGATGACCAGCACCGACCGGTCGTGGTGGCCAAAATCGCTGCCACGAAACCTCCCAAAGCCGCCAATGATAGCCAAGTCATCGGCGTACTTTCTATCTCCGTGCATTTCCACAAAACTGTCCATCAGAGCATCAATGTAGTCTAGCGTGTATGGTCGCAGAGGATGGCGTGCGATCTGGACGCGTTGCCAGCGCGTTAGGTTACGATAGATGGAAGTACGGAGCTCGTCTACGCGCCTTGCGAGGGCTGAGATTTCTTCGGAAAGGTCAACATCGCTCCGCGATATATTCAGGGCCCGCATTTCGTCAAGCTTCTTTTCGAGCTCAACAAGCGGTCGTTCGAAGTCCAGCAGGTATTTATCCTTGGCTCGGGCCATCTGGGTTTTGTAGTGCCTACCGCATTAAACGTATCGCACGCGTAACAATGATCCAATCCAGAACGGCGGACTGATTGCGCACATAGTACCAGTAGGCCTGTTCCGCAGCGTTGGCCTCGCCTGGGTCCAATGCATCGGTAACTGCAAACACGCCTTCGCTGAGCCCCCAGTCCGACGGTGGCATGTACGGATCCCCGGCCCTGAAGCCCACGAGTGGTCGGCGGCCGATTAGCACATCCGGCCATTGGCGGGTATGTTTTGCCAGGGTTGTCCACTTGCCTCCGCACATGCGGGCAGCGGCAGCGACGAGCGGGTAGACTGCCGCACCGATTAGTGCTGCCAACGCTCCGAAGATGCGGCTGGAGCCGGGGAGTGCGCCGATGGCATCTTCAGCTTCCAGAAGGGCCGAATCGTTACCTGTGATATGTTTTGCATCGGCAGCGAGAATGCGGCACTGCACGCGAAGCCCTTGCAGCCGTCGCAGCAAGGCGAAAATTTCCTTGTTGGAGAGGCTGGAGGCGGCAAATACCACGTCACGGATACCATAAACCTTAACAATATCGCGGAGCTGGTGTACTGTGCCCAGTCTCGGCACATCATTTTGGGTGTTCGTTGTGGTATCCGGCTGCGTTTCTACAAAACCTGCAAGGCTAAGCTTTGGCTGGAGTGCCTTCACCAGGTCCTTGATATCGGTTCGCACGCCTACCAGGATTGTACGCCCGCGGATCGGTCTTATCCCCCGGCGGACCAACCGCGCGACACCGAGAACCAGCAGTCCAGATGGAAGGCTTGCGAGCACTGTTACCCGCGAGAATGCTATCTGCTTCACAAAGAACGAGGCGGTCGCCAGCAGGCACACCGCGAGCGTGACACCGGCCAGCACAGGACCAAGGCGCAGCGCCCGACCACGGTATCCGCCCAAAGCGCCGATACCGGAAGTTGCCGCTGCGGCAAAACCTGGCCCAACAGTCATGTAGAACAGGAGCGGGAATCCCGCTGCTAGGGTGGAAGACCGGTACCAGCCGAGGATAGCCATTGCACCGGTTAGCATCATAAAGTCTGTAAGGGCCGGGTGTCGCAGCCAGCTGGTGACGGCTGCGACAGCACCACGTACGATCACGGCAAGGCGCAATCCCCACAGAAAGAAGCGGGGATAGTCCTGCTGCAAGTGCTTGTTAGCAAAGCGCAGCATGGCTCCGTGGAAGAGGCGTACGTAGCGTAGGTCATTCTTGCGCGTGCTTGCCCCCTTATAGTGGATGATCTGCGTCGCTGGCGTGTAGTAGATCTTCCAACCGGCATGTTGGATGCGGTAGCACCAGTCCAGATCCTCCCCGTACATAAAGAACGCTTCGTCCAATAATCCAGCGCCCGGGCATGCCGCGGGATTCGAATGCCACCCGCGTTCCAAAGCATCTTTGCGCACCATCATGCAAGAACCACTCAAGGCGTCAACCTCGCTCACCTCGTCTTCTGGCAGGTAGCTTAGGTTGTACTTACCGAAAATGCGGCTTCGCGGAAACAGTCGGCTCAAGCCGGTCATCCTGTAGAGTGCTACGCGTGGCGTAGGAAATGAGCGGCGACTTTCCCGTGCGAATGAACCGTCCGGATTCAGAATCTTGGGGCCGGCGGCTCCGGCATCAGGTGTGTCATCCATGAACTGGACCAGGGCTTCCAGCGTGTCTTCCTGGACAATCGTGTCAGGGTTCAGGATCAGTAGGTAGCGTCCAGTGGCCTGCCTGATCGCCTGGTTGTTTGCTGTGGCAAAGCCGACATTGTTCTCGTTCCCAATCAGTACTACATCGGGAAACTCCCGTCGGACCATGGATATAGAGCCATCCACCGAATTGTTGTCGACGACAATGATCTCCGCTCGCACGTATTCTGAGGCACGCAGCACACTTTTCAGGGCCTGGCGCAGAAGTTCGCGAACGTTGTAATTCACGATGATGACGCTAACATCCATGGTTTCGTGAGCCATGCTGGTCCAACCACAGGAAGAGGGTATTGGGTTCAATAATGTTTTCGCGGGATTGCCTTCAGAAACACATCATTTGAGACTATGGAGGATGATCTCTTAGGATTGATCTGCGACAAAGGCCATAACCCTCGTCAATGGGTCTTTGGCGGATGACCGGCAGCACGCACGGTTGAGAATCATGTGATGGCATGAAGGACTTGGAATGATTTGCGGGCAAGACTGCACTGATCGGCTCACTCGTGCGTAGAAGAGGTTCACTCTTGTAATGTTGTGCTGCAACCTTCCGTGTGAAAAAATCCGTTCGAAAACTTGTCTGGCTTCTACCTGCAGACGGGTCCCGCGAGGCATTGGGGATTATATGATCGAACAACGACTGAACAAGCTATGGTATAGCTTGATGGGCAATAAGCCCCACATGCCGCACTTCTTGCACGAGATACATCTTGAAGGAATACGCAGCATCGATAAATTTCGTGACGCTTTCGAGTATCCAGTCACCGGTATAGCTGGCGGTAATGCCACCGGTAAAACCACTGTCCTGTCGGCTGCGGCTTGTGCATACAAGGTCCAAACAGGGGATAGGGGGATTTATTAGGGAATTATAATGTACGTGAGTGACCAACTGTACACAGTGAGGCACTTGTATCAATTTCACGGGTCATAGGGGTCGGTAACCCGAACGCCCCTCGCCGTGCAGCAGCCCCAATCCCGGAGGCCAGTATGTTTGCAGCCGCATTCAGGTCTGCATGATCCGCATGTCCACAGGACATACACTCGAATTTGCTCTGCGTCTTACGGTTACTCGCTTCTGTGTGCCCACACACAGAACACCGCTGACTGCTATAGGCAGCGGTAACCATTATCACCTTGCGGCACTTATAGCCCAGCATCTGTTCCAGCTGGTCCCAACCTGTTCGCAGTATTCCACGGTTGAGGCCAGACTTCTGTCTGATGTTTGTGCCAAAGCTCTCCATCGTCCCCTTAGCTGAACGTGTCATCGCTTTGATCTTCAGGTCCTCCAGTATCACCGTTGAGGAGCAATTGGCAATACTGCGACTTACCTGGTGGTTCGCATTCTTGAGGACGTTAGCACGCTTGCGCTGTATGCGAGCGATTCTATGCTTCCGCCTGTTACGACGGTTGGAGCCTTTCTTCTGTCTCGCCAGTTTTCGCTGATGCCGCTTCAACTTGGCATCAAGACGCTTCGTATCCGGTTGTATGATAATGCTTGTATCGCCCTCTGTGGAGACCATAGCGATCTGCCTGCAATTACGGTCAATGCCTACAGCACCGCCGGTATCCTCTATTACAGGTGCCTCCATCTTGTAGCAGATGACAGCATACCCTTTGCCGGCGTTCTTCTTTACAGTGGCTTTGACGGGTATACCATCAGGGTACGGGTTGCCTCCCCGCATGCGGAGCGCCATAAATCCCACTTTCGGGATATACAGCTTGCCATCCCGAACCCTTACGTTATCCGGGATCGTGAACGAAGGCGTACTACCACGTCTGGAATGGAATCTCGGTCTTCTCTTACCCTCCTTGAAGAATGCCTTCCATGCATCCGCCTGATATTTCAATGTGTATCTAACGACATAAAAGGAGTATTCAGGTAGCCACTCGACCGTACGGCGCAGTGCCGTGAACCGCTTCCCCAGCGAGAAGAAGCTTACCGAGGGCGGCTTCTCTCCAGCCTCTTTCGCTTTCTTGTAGGCCTCGCTCTGCTCCGCGAGGATGGCATTCCACACAAACCTACACGCACCCGCGAATCCAGCAAGTTGCTTGGCGTTACTCCGACTTCCGGGCAACAGCCTGTATGTGATATTGCGGTATGCACTAACCGTTTCGGGCATGGCACTGTGGTATATAGCTCCCTAATAGATGGAAATTATATAGCATGCGTACCCACGTGTTGAGTTATTTGAAATAATTGCAGTCGTTTCGTGAAAAGCGGGAACCGATTATGAAAAGCTGGCAAAAGCCATCCTGTCTGCACCACCAAAGCACAAAAAGTAACTCCTGCGAAAACGCGTGGCACTCAGCCATATAACTCCCCTTTATTGCACCATACGCAACATCTGATCTACCGTTAGTACAAGCATGCCAAACATGCAGGTGGTAAGTCACCGTCTTTTGTCCACGCACGCGGACATGACGACCACCAAACTCATCCTTGAGCTGCCCGAAGGCTTGTTCAATCGGTCAGCGCTCCCTGTAAGCGCGAACAGGGCTGACTCCTATTCCTCCATCCCCAGCCTTGCGCCCGAGCTGCGTACCAACGTGCCGACTATGCCTGCTGCTAGCACCCTAATGTGGCGTGTACTCGTTCCAAGCGTCACTGTCCGGGATTCCCCGACTTCGGAGCACGCGTTGACTAGAGCCCCCAGCATTCTTGCTAATGAAGCTCATGGCCGATATGGTGCTTTCGTCTGAAGGATCATAATTGTCAAGGAATCCCGTGACCTTTCCGGTTGCCTCGTCAATCACGATTGCTCTTGGATTATCATGTTCACCGTCAAGCGTGAAAGATCCGCCTGGCCCCGCAAGTGTCACCGAGGCCAGCATGTCATCCCACCCGGGCTGCACCGGTACCGTAAAAGCGAAGGCAGTACTACCATCGCCATCAGCTGTCTCAAGCATGGAAAATGCCAGGAAAAAGAGCTCATCGCCGTCCTCTGTGGCTCCGATTAGCTGCCAGGGTCCCGGAGACTGCGGCAATGAAGGTACCACCTCCATTACAAAGACGGGTTCCAGGTATGGCTTCATGGCAGAGTCCGTACCTCCCGCAATAAGAAGCGCAGTTTCTGGCGATGTAGGAGCCAGCGTTACCTTTGCGATTCCGGGCTGCGCAAAGGTTCGATGACTAAGAGCCCGGTTGAAATGATAATCACTAATCCATCTGGGAAAGCAATAGCCCATGAGATCAAAGGTCGACGGGGCTACCATCTGACTTGGATTATTAAAGTCGTACCCCCAACTTCCAATGTGCCCATTTCCATTGGGATAATTCACATCTGGATTACCCGCGTTGCAGGACGGCGCATGGAATAGACTCAGGTTGTGTCCAAACTCGTGACCGATAGTTATATTATCAAGTTCGGAGACCGAAACCTGCCCATCAAGTTCTGCAATACCGCCGACGCGTTCGCGATGAAGTCCCATCCAATAGCCTGTGCCATTCTCAATTCTGCGGAGCTCTATTACCTTGTCCACCAAGTCGGAGACCGTTCTTGCGTCAGTCGTCACGGGACCGTGGACAGTCACTGTAATGTCCTTTATTGGCAGTAGTGTGCGTGTCGCGGAGAGCAGTGCGTGACCATTAGGATCCGCCATCATGGCGTTACTTTCGGTAACCACCTTCATATTATTGTCCCCGGTGGTTAGGAAGGGGATTAATACTATATCGAAAGTCGGCACGGTAACGACGGTAACCAAGAGTCTTCCCGATTCTGGAATTCGCTTGGCCACCCCTAAGGTACTCGGGACAGTGTTATCAGGATCTAATTCAATGACCACTTCAAGGCCGGGCTGGATGACGGTCGCTGGCACCTCGGCGTTGAGTGATAGGTCAAGATTTCCTTCCGACACCCGGGTTGGGATAGGGCCAGTCTTGGAGGCTATAGTACTCGTATGCTCCAGTTGGTCATTCACGTAGAACTTTGCTGTAGCTTTTGGGAGAGCTATGGTGTTCACAGCATTTGCCTCTGGGAATACTCGCACCAACGCCTTTTCCCCTGCAATGAGTGGGACGGGATCCCGGAGGGATTGCACCGCCTGAGTCAAGTGGGCAGTATTCCCTGCGCCTGGGCATCTGATCAAGTCTGAAAAGTCCAACGCATTGTTCCACGTTTGTAATGCAGGGATCTCTGGTAAACACAAACTTGTTCCGCTCGCAAGAAATCTGGTCAGGTTTTTGAGTTTTGCGAAACTTGCAGGTATTTCACCCCTCAATCCCGCGCTGTTCTGAATGTCAATTTGTTCCAAATTCGAAAGATTACCAAGTTGAGAAGGAAGCTTCCCTGATAATGAATTGCCATGCAAGTTTATGAAAGTCAATTTGCTGAGACCGCCAAGTTCAGAAGGAATTGGTCCAGTCAATCCAGGGTTGAGCGAATCGGTGTGGTAAATTTCCAGTTCTTCTAGGTTTATCAACTTGCCAAGCTCTGTAGGGATCTTGCCAAGAAAGTAATTGCCTCCGATCAACAGTTCCCTTAGCTTGGTCAAGTTCCCAAGTTCGGCAGGCAGCGGGGTACTGAGCCTATTCAGCCTTAAGTTCAGCGTTTCCAGATTTGACAGATCGCCAATTGATGCCGGGATTCCGTGTGTTAACTTGTTTTGGCGGAGGTCTAACACAACTAGGCTGGACAGGTCACCTAAGCTTGTGGGTAACTGCCCAGCGAGGTCGTTATTTGGCATTTTAATAGCTGTAACATGGCCAAGGGCATCGGTGGTGATTCCGAACCAGGTGGAGACCACTGCGGCCTGCTTCCAATTTTGCGCGTCTACCCATGCGGAGCCGCCAAGAACGGCATACATTGCTTCCAGCACCTCTCGGTCGTCCTTATTGCAATAATCATCGCCGGTATGGGAGGTTATTGCTCCAATCCAGGTAACAAACTGTGACGTGTTGGGCATGCACACCCCGTCGTTACCGTCCCAAGCAAACGTTGTGAGTGACAGGCCGAGAACTTCCGTCGGAAGGCTTCCTGTAATGTCATTGTCGCTCAGGTCCAGCTCCGTGAGATTGTCAAGATTGCCCAGTTCCGAGGGGATAGCGCCGGATAGGCTGTTTCCCTCAAGGCTTAGTGATGTCAGACTGGTAAGGTCACCCAGCTCTTCAGGAAGGCTGCCGGAAAGAGACGCACTGTTGATGCTAAGACTCTCCAAGTCACCCAGCGTGCCCACCTCCGCCGGAATGGGGCCCTGTAGCGTGTTATCGTCAAGGTTCACATCGGTCAGCAGTGCCAATTGCGCGATTTCCGCGGGTAGCGCACCTTCCAAACCATTGTTGCTCAGGTCCAACGCTGTTACGCGCCCTTCATCATTGGCAGTCACCCCGTACCATTCATCAATAGGTGCATCGGTCAGCCACTTGCCTTTGTTCGTCCAATTGGCTCCGCTCAAAGCAGTGTACAGACTCTCCAAAGCTTCCCGGTCAGTGCCAGAGCTACACTGAACCCCTGTTCCATTGTGCGTCGTCAAGGCCGCCAGCCAATCTGCTACGGCCTGCACGCTCGGTACGCACAGCCCGGTCCCGCTATAACGGAATTCGTCCAAAGCATCCAGACTTGTCAGGGCTTCCGGGATAGCGCCCGCCAGACCCGCGTTCGTGCTCAGGTCCAACGCAACCAGGCTGCCCAAATTACCCATGCTTGCCGGTAACTCCCCCGCGAGGCCGTTATCGGACAGATCAATGGCTGTCACAAGGCCCAGCGCATCGGTGGTGATACCGGCCCAGGAAGAGACCACTTCGCCCTGCCTCCAGTCTTGCCTATCCGTCCAGCTGGCACCTCCAAGGGCGGTGTACAATGCCTCCAGATTCTCACGGTCGTCCTTGTTGCAATAGTCATCGCCTGTATGGGATGTCATGGCGGCAACCCAGGTAACAAGCTGTGACGTGTTGGGCATGCACACCCCATCGTTACCATCCCATGCAAACGTTGTGAGGGACAGACTGAGCAGGGCAGTGGGAATGCTTCCCGTGACCTCATTGTCGCTCAGGTCCAGCTCCGTGAGATTGTTAAGATCGCCCAGTTTCGAGGGGATAGCGCCGGATAGGCTGTTTCCCTCAAGGCGTAGCGATGTCAGGCTGGTAAGGTCACCCAGCTCTTCAGGAAGGCTGCCGGAAAGAGACGCACTATTGATGCTGAGGCTCTCCAAATCATCCAGCGTGCCCACCTCCTCCGGAATGGGGCCCGTAAGGGTATTGTCATCAAGGTTCAAGTCGGTCAGGTGGGCCAAGGCTGCTATTCCCGCTGGCAGTGCGCCAGCCAAACCATTACCGCTCAGATCCAACTCCGTTACCCGACCGTCAGCATTGGCAGTGACGCCATACCATTCATCAATCGGTGCGTTGGTCAGCCACTTGCCTTTGTTCGTCCAATTGGCTCCGCTCAAGGCAGTGTACAGACTCTCCAAGGCTTCAAGGTCGGTGCCCGAAGGGCAACGCACGCCCGTTCCATTGTGCACCGTCAATGCGAACAGCCATCTTTCTACGACCGTCACCCTCGGTATGCACAGCTCAGTTCCGTTATACCTGAACTCGTCCAAGGCATCCAGGCTCGTCATGGTTTCAGGGATGCCTCCAGTCAAACCCGCGTTTGTGCTCAGGTCCAACGCAACCAGGCTGGCCAAATTACCCATGCTTGCCGGTAACTCCCCTGCGAGACCGTTATCGGACAAATCAATGGCTGTCACACGGCCCAGCGCATCGGTCGTGATGCCAAACCAGGTAGAGACCGCTGCGGACTGGCCCCAGTTTCCCTTGTTCGTCCAGCCGGCACCTCCAACGGCAACGTAGAATGCTTCCAAGACCTCGCGGTCGTCCTTATTGCAATAGTCATCACCGGTATGGGATGTTATCGCGGCAACCCAGGTAACAAACTGTGACGTGTTGGGCATGCACACCCCGTCGTTACCATCCCATGCAAACGTTGTGAGGGACAGACTGAGCAGGGCAGTGGGAATGCTTCCCGTGACCGCATTGTCGCTCAGGTCCAGCTCCGTGAGATTGTTAAGATCGCCCAGTTTCGAGGGGATAGCGCCGGATAGGCTGTTTCCCTCAAGGCGTAGCGATGTCAGGCTGGTAAGGTCACCCAGCTCTTCAGGAAGGCTGCCGGATAGAGACGCACTGTTGATGCTGAGGCTCTCCAAATCATCCAGCGTGCCCACCTCCGCCGGAATGAGGCCCGTAAGGGTATTGTCATCAAGGTTCAAGTCGGTCAGGTGGGCCAAGGCTGCTATTCCCGCTGGCAGTGCGCCAGCCAAACCATTACCGCTCAGATCCAACTCCGTTACCCGACCTTCATCATTGGCCGTAACGCCATACCATTCGTTAATCGGTGCATCGGTCAGCCACTTGCCTTTGTTCGTCCAACCTGCTCCGCTCAAAGCAGTGTACAGACTCTCCAAGGCGTCACGGTCACCCGCAGAGGCGCAGCGTACGCCTGTTCCGTTGTGAACCGCTAAGGAGGCCAACCAGCTTCCTACGGCAGTCACCCTCGGTATGCACAGTCCGGTCCCTCCATAATTGAAGTCGTCCAAGGCATCCAGACGCGGCATGGTAATAGGGATAGGCCCCGTGAGCTGCGCGTTCGTGCTCAGGTCCAACGCAACCAGGTTGGCTAAATCCCCTGTGCTCGTCGGTAATTCCCCGACAAGGCCATTATTGGACAGCGCAATAGCCGTCACACGACCCAGCCCATCGGTGGTGATGCCGGACCAGGAAGAGACCACTTCGCCCTGCCTCCAGTTTTGCCTGTCCGTCCAGCTGGCACCTCCAAGAGCGGTGTACAATGCCTCCAGAATCTCACGGTCGTTCTTGTTGCAATAATCATCACCGGCATGGATGTTCATCGCCCCGCTCCAGGCAACAAACTCAACGGTGTTGGGCATGCACAGCCCATCATTACCGTCCCATGCAAACGTGGTTAACGACAGACCGGGAAGGGTTCCGGCAAGATCATCGCGCTGACCGCTGCGATCACGCCCGGATGCTCGCGGGAGGAATGCCGTGGGAATGCTTCCCGTAAGGCCATTATCACTAATGTCCAGCACCTTGAGCTTGTCAAGATTGCCCAACTCCGAGGGAATCGTGCCGGAAAGACTGTTGTCCGCGAGGTTCAAGTCAGTCAGATGTGCGAGCAGCGCAATCCCCGCCGGCAGCGCACCGTCCAAACCATTATTGCTCAGGTCCAACTCCGTTATCCGCCCTTCATCATCGGCGGTAACACCATCCCATTCGTTGAGGGGTGCGCTGGTCAACCAATTTGCATCGTTCGTCCAACCTGCTCCGCTCAAAGCAGTGTACAGACCCTCCAAGGCGTCACGGTCACCCTCAGAAGGGCAACGTACGCCTGTTCCGTTGTGCACCGTCAAGGCGACAAGCCAATTCTCAACGGTACCCGCTCTGGGTACGCACAGCTCCGTCCCGGCATACCTGAATGCGTCCAAGGCATCCAAGCCCGTCAGAGCTTCAGGGATAGGCCCGGTAAGCTGCATGTTCGTACTCAGGTCCAGCTCAACCAGGCTGGCCAAATCTCCCACACTCGCGGGCAATTTCCCAATAAGGCCATTATTGGACAGCGCAATGGCTGTCACCCGGCCCAGCGCATCGGTGGTGATGCCGAACCAAGTGGAGATCACTTCGGCTTGCATCCAGTTCTGCGAATTCGTCCAGCTCGAGCCTCCAAGGACAGCATACATTGCTTCAAGAGCATCGCGGTCGTCCTTATTGCAATAGTCGCCGCCGGTATGGGCGCTCATCGTCCCTGTCCAAGCAACATATTCAGCGGTATTGGGCATGCATAGCCCGTCATTACCGTCCCAGCCAAACGTGGTGAGCGGCAGGCTGAGCAGGGCCGCGGGAATGCTTCCCGTGACGGTATTATCACTCAGATCCAGCATAGCAAGACTGCCGAGATCGCCCAACTCGGCGGGGATAACACCGGAAATATCGTTGCCCGAGACGTCCAAGGTCTCCAGAGCCATCAAGTCTCCCAGCTCTGAAGGCAGCGCCCCGGACAAACTGTTACCCTCAAGGCTTAGCGAAGTCAAACTGCTCAGGTCGCCAAGCTCTGCAGGAAGGCTACCGGAAAGAGACGCACTGTTGATACTAAGACGCTCCAGATCACCCAGTGAACCCAGCTCCTCCGGGATCGGCCCCGCGAGGCCGTTGCCATCCAAGCTCAAATCGGTCAGTAGTGCCAATTGCGCGATTTCCGCGGGTAGCGCACCTTCCAAACCATTGTTGCTCAAGTCCAACGCTGTTACGCGCCCTTCATCATCGGCAGTCACCCCGTACCATTCATCAATAGGTGCATTCGTCAGCCAACTCCCATCGTTCGTCCAACCTGCTCCGCTCAAAGCGGTGTACAGGCTTTCCAGTGTTGCACGGTCACCCTCAGAGACGCACTGTACCCCTGTTCCATCGTGCACCGTCAAGGAGGACAGCCAATTCTCCACGGCAGCAACTACGGGTACGCACAGCCCCGTCCCTCCATACCTGAATGCGTCCAAGGCATCCAGACGAGGCATGGTAACAGGGATAGGCCCTGTTAGCTGCGCGTTCGTGCTCAGATCCAACGCAACCAAGCTGGCTAAATCCCCTGTGCTTGCCGGCAACTCCCCGTTAACTCCATTATCGGGCAGCGCAATGGCAGTCACGAGGCCCAGTGTATTTGTGGTGATGCCGAACCAGGACGACACCACTTCAGCGTCGCCCCAGTTTTGCGAATCCGTCCAGCCGGCACCTCCAAGGGCGGTGTACAATGCTTCGAGAGCATCGCGGTCGTCCTTATTGCAATAGCCATCGCCGGTATGGGCGCTCATCGTCCCTGTCCAAGCAACAAACTCAGCGGTATTGGGCATGCACAGTCCGTCATTACCATCCCATCCAAACGTGGTGAGCGGCAGGATGAGTAGGGCCGCGGGAATGCTTCCCGCAACGGCATTATCGCTCAGATCAAGCATCTCAAGAGAGCCGAGATCGCCCAACGCGGCAGGAATGGTCCCCGACAGGCTGTTCGACGAAAGATCCAATCCCGCCAGTTCTGGCAAGGTGCCCAACTCCGAGGGGATCTGCCCTACCAGATTGTTGGCACCGAGCAGCAAACTCGTAACATGTCCCTGCGCGTTCGTGCTTACGCCATGCCATGCGTCCAATGCCCGCCCGCTCAGCCAATTGGTGTGCTGATCCCACTGGTCCCCGCCCGTCGCTTCGTACAACTTGACCAGTGCCGCACGGTCAGATTCAACGATAATTGTCGTACCGCCATCCGTATTCACGAGGACGGAGACCTTCACGGAGACAGGGCCAGCGGTAACAGCAATACGCGTAGTTCCATCGCCCACGGCAGTAACAAGGCCGCTCTGATCCACCGTCGCCACCGCAGGGTTTGCAATGGTCCAGACCACTGGAGCGTCGGTTATAACATTCTCCGCAGCGTCGAAAACGGTCGCCACCAGCGTGATGGTTTCACCGACCTCTGCAAACGTTATGGCATCCTGCGATACCGCAATAGAGTCCGAGGATTGTTCTATTGCACGATCATGCGGACCCATAGGATCGGTTATCAGCGAAGCAGATGCCGGGGCATCTGTCAAAGGCCCTATGCGTACCCTTGGGTGGTCTCCGTGATCAGAGCTAGATAATCCGGCAACCCCTCCATGCCTCGCTCCGGCACGGTCCATGGATGGCAGCCGCGTTTCCATCTGATGCTGCAAGACCCAGCCCATGCAGGCCAGCGATAGTACGGATAATAACTTCATCATCACATACACCGAACAATGAATGGTTCAAATGGATGTGCCGATCAGGGGGGTGTTTGGTTGCTCCCAAGGAGTTGACTCGCGGTAGCCACACAGAGCACAAAGAATAGGCAATCTCAAGCACGACGGGGCTGGCCAGCTCCACATCATTTGATCACGCTATAATTGTACTCTATATCGCAACGATCGAAAGATACAGGGGGTACAGACGGGCATTTATAGGCCCGAATCCGTTGCATACCAGTGGGCTAATGTACGAACCATGTATGATTTCTGTAACTGTTTCTACAGTCCTGAATGTGGTATTTGCTGCGGAGTGAGCGGTTTTATTGGCGGATGGTTCGGAAACGGCCGGTGCTTGATCGGGATAGGGAGGGGGCTCGCGGCCTTTCCCTTCCCACACCACCGTGCGTGCGGGTCCGTACACGGCGGTTCGATGGACTTGAGCGAACCTGTGCCGGTGCCAGGGATACCAACCCCAGTTCCGTGCAGGGGGTCAGGCTCGGATCGGGCCACGCAAGCTTTGGACCCTTCCGCATGAGTAACCCTGGATTCACCCGGTCATCCCATCTGAAGGCCAACTCCATTTGGATGTTCTGCCGCTGTGCCTTCATGAGCACACCGTCCTACTGCCCCCGTCCATCGTTCGGGCCTTCATTGACGTTGCCGACTACTATGCCCTCTGCTGACTGCGCTGCGATCAGATGCCTTACTCAGTCCAGCTACAACGGATACAGCACAGACCTCCCCGGGTGAGTGCAACCGCCTTCCCTGCACATCCGCCGAATCGACCACCCCGACTTGTTGATGCCCCGGGCTTCGTGATGATCCGGCTCGCTCGTCCGATCGGGTAGGCCTTGTATTTGGTTCTTGTTCATCGGGTCCCAAGTTTGCTCCACGCTTCCTTCAGACACTACTTCACGACGCCCTTGCGCTTCGGTAGTTCTTCGCTGTCTTCTCGCTGTATAGAGGACTCTCACTTCCAAGCTGCTGAACATGCCTGGCACACTGGTAGGCCCCGGGTTTCTCCGAGGCCTCGCACAGATTTTGGACGTGCGAGCTTAACGCATGCGGCGCTTCCCTCTGGTCGCGCCCCCGGCGCATGACTTTAACAGACCAGCACTGCCGATCCGCAGCCGATCCTTCCTGTACAGCGCAGGAACTTGGCTCTGTGTCCAGTGCATGCCGGAATTCACGGTTTCCCCTCGGGTGCGACGCATCGCTCCACCAACACCTCCACATGGTCGTCCATGCTTTGTTCGATGGCTTCAACATTAGTCCGAAAATCAAGGGAGTTATATGGCTGAGTGCCACGCGTTTTCGCAGGAGTTACTTGTTATGCTTTGGTGGTGCAGATAGGATGGCTTTCGCCAGTTTTTCATAAACGGTAAAGAAGAACGCCGGCAAAGGGTATGCTGTCATCTGCTACAAGATGGAGGCACCTGTAATAGAGGATACCGGCGGTGCTGTAGGCATTGACCGTAATTGCGGGCAGGTCGCTATGGTCTCCACAGAGGGCGATACAAGCATTATCAGACAACCGGATACCAAGCGTCTTGATGCCACGTTGAAGCGGCATCAGCGAAGACTGGCGAGACAGAAGAAAGGCTCCAACCGTCGTAACAGGCGGAAGCATAGAATCGCCCGCATACAGCGCAAGCGTGCTACCATCCTCAAGAATGCGAACCACCAGGTAAGTCGCAGTATTGCCAAATGCTCCTCAACGGTGATACTGGAGGACCTAAAGATCAAAGCGATGACACGTTCAGCTAAGGGGACGATGGAGAGCTTTGGCACAAACGTCAGACAGAAGTCTGGCCTCAACCGTGGAATACTGCGAACAGGTTGGGGCCAGCTGGATCAGATGCTGGGTTATAAGTGCTGCAAGGTGATAAAGGTTACCGCTGCCTATACGAGTCAGCGGTGTTCTGTGTGTGGGCACACAGAAGTGAGTAACCGTAAGACACGGAGCAAATTCACGTGTATGTCCTGTGGACATGCGGATCATGCAGACCTGAATGCGGCTGCAACCATACTGGCCTCCGGGATTGGGGCTGCTGCACAGCGAGGGGCGTTCGGGTTACCGACCCCTATGACCCGTGAAATTGATACTGGTGCCTCACTGTGTACAGTTGGTCACTCACGTATATAATTCCCTAATCATACGCCCGGTTTGGCGTGCCGACATGGGAATTGTGGAGTGGTGTGCAGCTTATTCTCCAAGCGGCTGAATGCAGTCAGCAGTCAGCCGCCTGTGGGAGATAAAACGTAGGTTTTGGGGTAGGAAAACGGAACATTGTGGAGGGCGCACATGCACATAAATCATGCAGCCCAAGGCATTTTTCTCCTCCTCTTCTCCTGCCGGTGAAGCCCTCTTTCAGAGGCTGAAAAACTAGGAGGCTGAGAATAAGGATCTGCGGAAACAGGTCCGCCGCTTGGAGAGAAAGCCGATCGTCTATCCAAGGGCAACGCCGATCGCCGATAAGGATGCGAAGATTGGGCATCTGAAAGCCAAATTGGAACAAGCGTATCGCCTACTCTCTGGAAAAGAGTGTGAGTACACGCAGGCGGACAATGCTCTGCAAGGCCGGTTGTTGGAAGAGGAACCGGTAGCTGCTGAGCCCGAGGAGGAGCCGGACGAGTATACCTTGGTAAAGCGCAAGCGGCTTGGGAAGAAGAAGCCGGTGCGCGAGCCGGTTCCAGCTGCAACCACGTTCGATCACGGCAAGGCGCAATCCTCACAGAAAGGAGCGGGGATAGTCCTGCTGCAAGTGCTTGTTGGCAAAGCGCAGCATGGCTCCATGGAAGAGGCGTGCGTAGCGTAGATTGCTCTTGCGCGTGCTTGCCCCCTTGTAGTGGATGATCTGCGTCGCTGGTGTGTAGAAGATCTTCCAACCGGCACGTTGGATGCGGTAGCACTAGTCCAGATCCTCCCCGTACATAAAGAACGCTTCGTCTAATAATCCGGCGCCCGGGCAGGTTGCTGGATTCGAATGGCACCCGCGCTCTAAAGCATCTTTGCGCACCATCATACAAGAACCACTCAAGGCGTCAACCTCGCTCACCTCGTCTTCTGGCAGGTAGCTCGTGTTTGCCAGAAAAAGGTAGGAGGGCTGAAAAACGGCGAAACAAGGCCGTTTGATACTCGTTCTATCCATCTGTAAGCGTTACGGTTACAGATGGATATGAGCCATACCGTATTTGCACATTGCAGATTATTCAGCCAGCGTGTCTCTAACGAATGTTTGGCCAAATCCTTCTGTTTCGGGCGTTTTCATCGATATAAGGCCCCTTGGGGCCGATTATTCATACGATTAATACCATGCGGATTGTAGAGGATACACAGTTTAAGCTCGGGCAGGTCCCCATTGAAGAGATGACCTTCCACCCCAAAGACCGGGACGATATACCGGCAGTGCTAAAAGGTCTGCAGCACCTGTATTGCGACCCAACGGCTCGGCAGAAGATCTTTGAGATCCTGGAGAAGCAGTTGCTTCCGAATATTGATTTGCAGCGTGGTCGTCCGGGGATGGCACTTTGGCGCGTCTTTGTCTTGGGGGTATTGAAGCAGGCCCTCAACTGCGACTTTGATCGTTTGAGGAGCCTGGCCGCCAATCATTTGGAGGTGCGCCAGATGCTGGGGCATACGAATTTCTGGGACGAGCCTGTCTATCAGCTGCAGACCGTTATTGATAACGTGAGCCTGCTAACAGCGGACATCCTGAAGCAGATCAACGATGCGGTGGTGGCTTGCGGTCACCGATTGGTAGAACAGGAGCCAGAGGAGCCGCTTCTTGGCCGGGTTGATTCGGCGGTGGCCAAAGCGAATGTGGAGTGGCCTACGGATGTTCGTTTGTTGTGGGAATCGATGCGGTGCCTGATTCGGGAGTTGCATTGCGCATGTGAGGCGCACAGCCTTGCGGGCTGGCGCAAGGCTGTGTACTGGAGTCGTACCTTGAAGAAGGCCTTCAACCGGGTGCGTACGCACCGTCAGTGGCGTGATGAGTCGAAGGTGAGAAAGTATGTGAAGATGTGTCGTGTTCTGATTGAGCGTGCGGAGAGCAGTGTCAGCGTGTTGAAGGAGAAAGACGCGGATCTTGAGGAGGTGTTGCGGTACTTGGCAGATGCACAAAGGCAGATAGATCAAGTAGATAGGCGTCTATTGAAGGGGGAGGTGATTCCGCATGATGAGAAGGTATTTTCGATACATGAGCCGCATACTCGTTGGATCACCAAGGGGAAGGCGGGGGTGATTGCGGAGTTGGGTTTGCCGGTATGCGTGCTGGAGGATCAGCATCAGTTGATATTGTGGCATCAGATACTGCACGAAGGGGTGGATTCGGATATGATTGTGGGGTTTATGAAGGAAGCGAAGGATCGGTATCCGGCGATCACATCGTGCAGCATGGATAAGGGGTACTCATCGGTAAAGAACCGTAAGGCGCTGGAGCCGGTGTTGGACACGGTGATCATGCCGAAGAGGGGTAAGTTGAGCAAAGCGGATAAGGAGAGGGAATCCGATCCGAAGTTTGTGGAGGGTCGTCGTCAGCATCCGGCAGTGGAGTCGGCGATCAACAATTTGAATCATCGGGGCCTGGGTTTGATACGGACCCGTGGCAAGGAAGGCTTTGTTCGGACGGTGGCGCTGGTAGTGGTAGCGGCAAATGTGCACCGTATCGGACAGATAGTGAAGCGGAGCGAGGAGCGACGAAGGCGGTGCGAGCAGGCCCGCAAGCGCGCGGCGTAGGTACTCGCGCGAGTGTCTTCAGCACAAAATCAAGGTAGCCTGCAAGGGCGAGAGGCCAACGTATGTTCATGCCTCGCTGATGGACGACAAAAACACGTCTGATCAACGTCAAAACCCTAGGATTGCCGGCGTGAGCGGACAAAGTCGGCACCGTTACCGTCGAAAAATCCTTGCTGACTTGTCATTCCGATCCCCAATTCGAATTCCAGCCCCCCACTCAGCCAAGAGTCGCTCGCAAGACCATACTTTTCTGGCAAACACTAGCTCAGGTTGCACTTACCCTAACTTCGCCATTTCGTAGTGCTACTAACCTACGGAATTCTCCCGTGGCCATATTTGGACCGTTTTTTTCAGGAGCAATGGATGGTGAGATTTACCGGATCGGTTGAAGTTGGTTTAGGGTGGTTTGAGTCCCTTTTTACCTGGTGTTTTGCCGCGATCTATCCCGGATCGTTTCCATCGGACGTAGCTCTGGTGGCTCCATCTGGAGTACGCTATCTCAACCGTTGTGAAGGGACCATGCGTCATGAGTCTGGAGGCTTCTGGCTCACCGGTGCACTCGCTTCCTCCACATGCTCGGTCACGGTGCGGGTCGCATCCGGATCATACACGTATCCCAGTACCGCGAAGAACTATACCATACTCGGAGGCAGATCCTGATCCACCTCCGTGATCAGGTACCGATATTGGTTCTTAACCATCTTGGTCGTAATCCGACGAATCCTGTTCAACTTGTCTCGGATCGTCGCCCAACTATCATGAATCCCGTGTTCCTTGAGTCTGGTGCGAACCAGATGGGCAGCATGATAAGCCAGTACCGTGATGAACAGATGCCCTTCAATGCGGTCATCTCTGCTGTGGTAGATGGGCCGTAGACCGAGGTCCGATTTCATGACTCTGAATGTGCGCTCAATCTCTGTAAGTCGCCAGTAGGTTCGTGCAACCGTTTCCACCGACCATCCGGTATGACTGGTCCGAAGCACATACCCTCCGCTGGCCTGGGTGCGACGCGCATGCGAAGCACGCCGGGTCACCGTGACGGATGCTGCATGCTTGGTGCCCTCCTTTTTGCTGACCTCTACCTCATACAGGTGTGAGACCTTCTTGTACTTTTCCTTCAGACGACCAACCTTTATCGTGACCTTTTCATAGTTCTTCAAGTACCCGGGTTTCGAGAGTCCCTCATGTAGTGTAGTGAGCGCCTTCACAAACTTCTTGCATTGGGTTTCAAGGATCTGATCCTCCTTCGCCTGCTTGGCCTCACTGTGCACAAACACGCGCAGTTCCGCATTATCTTCAATGTCTTTTTCGTCTTCAACATCTTTTTCCTTTTTGGTGATCTTCCAGGCTTTGATCTTGACTCCCCCTGCGGTCGTAAACTGTTGATCCGGCTTGTTTTCGGAGACTGGAGGGGCTTTGGAACGCTCCACGGTGATCCAGTTCAGTCCCTGTTCTTTCAGGTACTGCAGATTCTGCTCCGTCGCAATGCCGGAGTCCATAATCACTGTGGGCGTAGCGCCGTTTAGTTTCTCAATCGCCTCTTTGAGCGTTGCCGGTTCCCCTGCATTGCCCGGCAGGATCTGCACGTTGCGTGGGAACCCCGAACCATCCAGGGTGAGTGCCAGCGTAACCAACGGACAATCACTGCGCTTCTCCTTGCTGCGCCCATGCGACAACAACTTCCCTTTCTTCTTGCCATGGTAATAGGTATTGGTTAAATCATAGAAGACGATCGTTTCTTCAAACTGCAATACCGCTTTGGTAATGCCAAAGAGTTTCTCCAGGATCTCGTCCATATGCTTATGGATCAGATCAGTGCAACGATAGAGGGTGTTGAGACTCGGGGGTTCCAAATCCAGAAGCTGCAGAACATTGGAGGTTTTACACAACCATTTATGCGTTTCTCGTTCACTGCCCGGGTGGAGCATACGCCCGACGATCAGCGCAAAGCAGAGCTTGACGTGTTTCTCGCAGAAGTTGAGCGAACGTAGCAGTACAGTCAGTCCGAGCTGTTCCAATGTCTGAAGGATCAGTCGTTCTCCGCCTACGGTCCGGGAATCGGGATGGGTTGTTTTCTCTGGATCAATGAGGTGTTGCTGATGGGATGTGCGATGGATGTCGTAGCCCTTGCTTTCGAGTTATGTAACGATGTCGTCGACCGCATTGAGAAAGGCTTCATCATTCTGGAAAGGGAGGCTGGCTTTCCCTTTGAGTCGGGAAGTAACACAATGGGGCAGCTCCGCCCACAGACTGCGGGGGATGTTGAAGTTCGGGCCGAGATTAAGGAGGGTACGGTGTTTGGAGGTACCGTCTTTGCGATAGGATTCGATGAGGGCAAAGCTGTTGCATTTCTTACCGTCTTTACGTTTGTAGGGTCGGTTTCGGATAAACATGATCGGAGTGTGGAATTGGTACGCCTCCCTTATTCATAAGGGAGTTAAGTGGCGGGGAATCGTCGTTTAATATTATGGTGTAATATGTTGACTATACACGGTTTGAAAGGGATCCTGTGCGACGCTCAAAGGTTCAGAAACCCCAATACCCATTCACCCTGTAACACACCCGATGCAAGATCCCAAATCCAACCTTCTGTTCGCTTGCCAATTCAATAAATCCGTCAAAGTTGTACGCTCCAAGACCGATAATCTAACATCGGATGCCGGCGTCATTCCTATGCGCCTGCTCATGGTGATCAGCACCTTGGCATGCCGACTCGCTTCCGTGCTTAAGGACAATCGGTCCCAAGCTCGGATTACGCATAGCCTTGAGGAGTTAGTGCGGCAGTTACTGCTGCAACATGTGCAGGGGTGGGGACGTCAGTCAGATGCGGACAAGCTTCGAAGGGACCCCGCCATGCGCGTGGCCACTTCTTCCAAAAGGGAGTTATATGGCTGAGTGCCACGCGTTTTCGCAGGAGTTACTTTTTGTGCTTTGGTGGTGCAGACAGGATGGCTTTCGCCAGTTGTTCATAATCGGTTCCCGCTTTTCACGATAAACTGCAATTATTTCAAGAACCTCAGCAAATGGGTACTCAGCCATATAATTCCCTTCCAAAAGGGGTATGAGGGCATTACAGGACGATAGGTCCCTGGCATCCCAGCCAACCATGTCTCGCTTCGTGCACATGTTGGCCGGGAAAAAGAATTTCAAGAAGTTGCGCCTTTTTGTAGAGACATTCGCCATGGAGCACCTGCTGCAGCGTGGTGGCGGGAAGCGCCGCCCCGAGGTGGTCTTTGATGTGGACGGTGTACCGGTAGATACGCATGGCAAGCAGCAGGGCAGCAAGTGGAACGGATATTACAAGCGCACCATCTTTCTGCCCCTTATCGCCATATGCGGTGAGTCGGGCGACATGTTGGGGGCGGAATTGCGAGGGGGCACGCAGAATGTGGTGAAGGACTGCTACGGTTTCATTCGACGCATTGGGCTGGCATTGCGTGAACATGTGGCCGACAAGGTCATTGTCCGATTGGACGCAGGCTTCAACAGTGGCGAATTATGTGATAAGCTGGAGAACGACCGTATCGGCTATGCGTCTGAAAGGAAACGATGTGATTGACGGGCTTGCGGCGCCTCATTTGGAGGGTGATCAGCCGTCGGACGAGTGCTACCACGAACTGCGCTACCGTGCAAAGTGCTGGTCCGTAGAGCGTCGTGTGGTGCTCGTGGTTGTTCCGGTGCCGGGAGAGCTTTTTCCGCGGCATTTCTATCTGATCACCGATCTGGATGTAGAAGCCTATCCGGCAGAGCAGCTTGTGAATCTGTACCGGAGGAGAGGAAAGGCGGAAAAGCACTTCGGGGAGCTGAATGCGGCTTGCTCCATGGCGCTGTCGTCGGTTCTCCGTCCGAAGACACACTATAAGGGCCGGCCTGTAGTGCGGGTGCCTGATGAGTCGGAGCCTGATGAGTCGGAGCCTGATGAGTCGGAGCCTGATGAGTCGGAACAGGATGCCGAGATCCGAGCCGAGAACGAGGTCCTGCTACAGGTATACCTTCTAACTTATCAGCTCATGCATGTGGGGCGCTGCCTTATGCGGGAGCCTGACGAATCCCAGATAAGTCTGAGCACCTATCGCGAGCGTGTACTCAAGGTGGGGGCCCGCTTCGTACAACACGCGCGCAACATCGTTATCCACATTGCCGCCAGCGCAGATGCTGCATGGGAGCAATTTTGGCGACGTTATTGTCAACTCACATGGATCACGCTTCCCATGAAGAGCTAGCTAACCTAACTTCGCCATCCAGTCAGGGGAAAACGCTGAGTTCCGTCTCCAATTCTCTCGTTTTTCCCTCCTAATAGGGCTATTTCGGCTAAATTCGGCGTTTTTCGACCTTTTTTAGCCGACTTTTTTGGAAAAGACAATGTAGTGCTATAGAGGTGTGTACGGGAACCTCCCCCCAACCACCCCGGTACCTTACCCCGTACCAATTCCACACTCCGATCATGTTTATCCGAAACCGACCCTACAAACGTAAAGACGGTAAAAAATGCAACAGCTTTGCCCTCATCGAATCCTATCGCAAAGACGGTACCTCCAAACACCGCACCCTCCTTAATCTCGGCCCGAACTTCAACATCCCCCGCAGTCTGTGGGGGGAACTGACCCATTGCGTTACTGCCCGACTCAAAGGGAAAGCTATCCTCCCTTTCCAGAATGATGAAGCCTTTCTCAATGCGGTCGACGACATCGTTGCACATCTCGAAAGCAAGGGCTACGACATCCATCGCACATCCCATCAGCAACACCTCATTGATCCAGAGAAAACAACCCATCCCGATTCCCGGACCGTCGGCGGAGAACGACTGATCCTTCAGACATTGGAACAGCTCGGACTGGCTGTACTGCTACGTTCGCTCAACTTCTGCGAGAAACACGTCAAGCTCTGCTGTGCGCTGATCGTCGGACGTATGCTCCACCCGGGCAGTGAACGAGAAACGCATAAATGGCTGTGTAAAACCTCCAGTGTTCTGCAGCTTCTGGATTTGGAACCCCCGAGTCTCAACACCCTCTATCGTTGCACTGATCTGATCCATAAGCATATGGATCAGATCCTGGAGAAACTCTTTGGCATTACCAAAGCGGTATTGCAGTTTGAAGAAACGATCGTCTTTTATGATTTAACCAATACCTATTACCACGGCAAGAAGAAAGGGAAGTTGTTGTCGCATGGGCGCAGCAAGGAGAAGCGCAGTGATTGTCCGTTGGTTACGCTGGCGCTCACCCTGGATGGTTCGGGGTTCCCCCGCAATGTGCAGATCCTGCCGGGCAATGCAGGGGAACCGGCAACGCTCAAAGAGGCGATTGAGAAACTAAACGGCGCTACGCCCACAGTGATTATGGACTCCGGCATTGCGACGGAGAAGAATCTGCAGTACCTGAAAGAACAGGGACTGAACTGGATCACCGTGGAGCGTTCCAAAGCCCCTCCAGTCCCCGAAAACAAGCCGGATCAACAGTTTACGACCGCCGGGGGAGTCAAGATCAAAGCCTGGAAGGTCACCAAAAAGGAAAAAGATGTTGAAGATGTTGAAGATGTTGAAGACGAAAAAGACGTTGAAGATAATGCGGAACTGCGCGTGTTTGTGCACAGTGAGGCCAAGCAGGCGAAGGAGGATCAGATCCTTGAAACCCAATGCAAGAAGTTTGTGAAGGCGCTCACTACACTACATGAGGGACTCTCGAAACCCGGGTACTTGAAGAACTATGAAAAGGTCACGATAAAGGTTGGTCGTCTGAAGGAAAAGTACAAGAAGGTCTCACACCTGTATGAGGTAGAGGTCAGTAAAAAGGAGGGCACCAAGCATGCAGAATCCGTTACGGTGACCCGGCGTGCTTCGCATGCGCGTCGCACCCAGGCCAGCGGAGGGTATGTGCTTCGGACCAGTCATACCGGATGGTCGGTGGAAACGGTTGCACGAACCTACTGGCGACTTACAGAGATTGAGCGCACATTCAGAGTCATGAAATCGGACCTCGGTCTACGGCCCATCTACCACAGTAGAGATGACCGCATTGAAGGGCATCTGTTCATTACGGTACTGGCTTATCATGCTGCCCATCTGGTTCGCACCAGACTCAAGGAACACGGGATTCATGATAGTTGGGCGACGATCCGAGACAGGTTGAACAGGATTCGTCGGATTACGACCAAGATGGTTAAGAACCAATATCGGTACCTGATCACGGAGGTGGATCAGGATCTGCCTCCGAGTATGGTACAGTTCTTTGCGGTACTGGGATACGTGTATGATCCCGATGCGACCCGCACCGTGACCGAGCATGTGGAGGAAGCGAGTGCACCGGTGAGCCAGAAGCCTCCAGACTCATGACGCATGGTCCCTTCACAACGGTTGAGATAGCGTACTCCAGATGGAGCCACCAGAGCTACGTCCGATGGAAACGATCCGAGATAGATCGCAGCGAAACAGGCGGCAAAACACCAGGTAATCAGGGATTCAGACCACCCTAAACCAACTTCAACCGATCCGGTAAATCTCACCATCCATTGCTCCTGGAAAAAACGGTCCAAATATGGCCACGGGAGAATTCCGTAGGTTAGTAGCACTACGAAATGGCGAAGTTAGGCTAAGTCATATTTGTGCCTGCGCTCCGACACCGCAGGCGCCCAACGCGGAAAGCGGAAAGAGAAGGTAGGCAGAGGTATGTCTACCCGACAGACGTCTTCCCAAAATCTCGGTAATGTGACCGCTGTCGTGTCGGGAAAAGGCCCTAAACTGGTGTTTTCAGCCCCTCTCATGGTCGTCCCTACGCGTGAACAACGCACAATCGGTCCTGCAGGTACCGAAACAGCACTTTTAGACCCGAACAGGGTACGACATGAATATTGCAGGGTACGGGGTAAGGTACCGGGGTGGTTGGGGGGAGGTTCCCGTCCACACCTCTATAGCACTACATTACCTTTTCCGAAAAAGTCGGCTAAAAAAGGTCGAAAAACGCCGAATTTAGCCGAAATAGCCCTATTAGGAGGGAAAAACGAGAGAATTGGAGACGGAACTCAGCGTTTTCCCTGACCGGATGGCGAAGTTAGATTACCGAAAATGCGGCTCACGGAAACAATCGGCTCAACGGTCATCCTGTAGAGCGCTACGCGTGCGTCGGAAATGAGCGGCGACTTTCCCGTGCGAATGAACCGTCTGGATTCAGAATCTTGGGGCCGGCGGCTCCGGCATCAGTTGTGTCATCCATGAACTGCACTAGGGCTTTCAGTGTGTCTTCCTTGACAATCGTGTTAGGGTTCAGGATCAGGATGTAGCGTCCATTGGCTTGCCTGATGGCCTGGTCGTTTGCTGTGGCAAAGCCGACATTGTCCTCGTTCCCAATCAGTACTACATCAGAAAACTCCTGTCGGACCATGGATATAGAGCCATCCACCGAATTGTTGTCGACGACAATGATCTCTGCTCGCACGTATTCTGCGGCGCGCAGAACACTTTTCAGGACTTGGCGCAGAAGTTCGCCAACGTTGTAATTCACTATGATGACGCTAACATCCATGGTTTCGTGGGCCATGCCGGTCCAACCACTGGAAGAGGGAATTGGGTTCAACAATGTGAACAATGTGTTCGTGGGATTTGCTTCAGAAACACATCATTTGAGACTATTAAGGATGATCGTCCGGGATTGAGCTGCGACGAAGGCGAAGACCCTCGTTAACGGGTCTTCGGCGGATGACCGGCAGCACGCACGGTTGAGAGTCATGTGATGGCATGAAGGACTTGGGATGATTTGCGGGCAAGACTGCACTGGTCGGCTCACTCGTGCGTAGAAGAGGATCACCCTTGTAATTTCGTGCTGCAACCTTCCGTGTGAAAAATCCGTTCGAAAACTTGTCTGGCTTCAACCAGCAGACGGGTCCCGCGAGGCATTGGGTATCATATTATCGAACAACGACTGAGCAAGCTATGGTATAGCCTGATGGGCAAAAAGCCCCACATGCCGCACTTCTTGCACGAGATACATCTTGACGGAATACGCGGCATGGATAAACTCCGTGTCGCTTTCGAGTATCCAGTCACCGTTATAGCTGGCGGCAATGCCGCGGGTAAATCCACTGTCCTGTTTGCTGCGGCCTGTGCATACAAGGTTCCAAACGCGGGGGTTAGGGATTTTGTACCCTCAACGCTATTTCCTGAATTCCGACCCAAATCGGGCACGAGAAAGGATCCGGTAAGGAAAGTCACACTCGACTATCACTACGCGACACCCGCCGGCAGGCAATCTATGCGATGGCGACGAGTCAAGGGGTGGAGTCGTAGCTATTTTGGGCGAAAGGGTGCCACACAGCCGGAGCGTATGGTCTACCTCAGGACGCTCAGCAATCTGAGTAATCCATCTGAGGTGCGAGGTGTTCTCAGTATGTCGCGCATGAAGGAGGCTCCGGAAGAAAGTCCGTTGACTGTCTCTCAGATTCGGTTTGCTCAGCAGATGCTACCCTTCAGGTACTCCGAAGTGGTAAATCTGACCAGTGGCGAAAAGAGCTTGCTATTTGCATCGCGGGAAGGCGGGTCGGTGTATTCGGAGCTGCAAATGGCCGCCGGTGAGCGTACACTGTTGCGGCTGGCCGGGATTGTTGATCGTTTGAAGGATGCACTTGTTCTCATTGATGAAGTGGAGGCCGGATTGCATCCATTCGCACAGCAACTTCTCTTGCTGCAACTGCAACAGCTGGCTCTGCGCCGCAACTTGCAAATAATCGTGACATCTCACAGCCCGATCGTGCTGAACTCTGTACCGGCTCTTGGTCGCATTTTCCTTGAGAGAAAACAATCGGGCCGAGTTGCGGTGCTTCCACCGTATCGGGATATAATCCAGAATGCGTTGTATGGACGATCAGACGAGCAACTTAATATCCTTTGTGAAGACAAGGTTGCCGAGGCGATTCTGACTGGAGTACTGGATGCACTTGCACCGCGTATGCACATTAGAAGGGAGACAGTTAGGATCGGATGTGACACCGGGGCTGAGGAATTTCCGACACATGCAAAAGCATTCAACAGCTTCAACTTGGTTCAGAATTTCGTTTTTGTCCTTGATGGTGATAAGCAGGGCGGAAATTTGAAGCACCGAATTTTGGCTGAGGTCAGTTCTCGCGATGTATCCGTGTTCTTTTTGCCCGGCAATGTCGCTCCTGAACAATGGATTTGGAGTAGGTTGCAAGAGGATCTGGCCATCAAGGCAGAAATATTGCGTGTGGACCCTGACGCACTTTCAACCCGAATAAGCGATCTGAATCGGATATACGATTCAGCGTCCGATTCGTCGGCCGAAATCGCGAAGTCTAAACTTGAAGCATTGAGTGACGTCTTGGACGAGGATACGATAAATATAAGCCGTAGTGTCGCCTATGCTGAGACTCAGCGCAGCGACAGTGATATTCTTCCTCTGATGGCAGACCTTGAAGATTTATTGCTACAGTGGCGTAGCACATCATAGCACCATTAATGGGTGCGACTCAGTCCGCCATGGGCATGCATGAGCTGTGCCAGAATCTTGGGAAACAGTGCGGGTCATGCTTTTCCTGTGTAAGTACTGGATTCGGTCAGTCTATTCCTTCAGGAAGTGTCGTACGGTGTTGGAATTGCACCAGCGAGGAGCGTCCAGCGATGTCAACGAACGTTACGTTGACCTCGGCACCAAGCGCATCGGTCAGCCTCAATGGTTCGCCAAGCCTGAAGCTTACCGGCTGGGGGCGACCTTGCTCTACGGTGATGTTGTCTGCGTATAGATAGTGTTTGCCAGAAAAGTATGGTCTTGCGAGCGACTCTTGGCTGAGTGGGGGGCTGGAATTCGAATTGGGGATCGGAATGACAGTCAGCAAGGATTTTTCGACGGTAACGGTGCCGACTTTGTCCGCTCACGCCGGCAATCCTAGGGTTTTGACGTTGATCAGACGTGTTTTTGTCGTCCATCAGCGAGGCATGAACATACGTTGGCCTCTCGCCCTTGCAGGCTACCTTGATTCTGTGCTGAAGACGCTCGCGCGAGTACCTACGCCGCGCGCTTGCGGGCCTGCTCGCACCGCCTTCGTCGCTCCTCGCTCCGCTTCACTATCTGTCCGATACGGTGCACATTTGCCGCTACCACTACCAGCGCCACCGTTCGAACAAAGCCTTCCTTGCCACGGGTCCGTATCAAACCCGGGCCCCGATGATTCAAATTGTTGATCGCCGACTCCACTGCCGGATGCTGACGACGACCCTCCACAAACTTCGGATCGGATTCCCTCTCCTTGTCCGCTTTGCTCAACTTACCCCTCTTCGGCATGATCACCGTGTCCAACACCGGCTCCAGCGCCTTACGGTTCTTTACCGATGAGTACCCCTTATCCATGCTGCACGATGTGATCGCCGGATACCGATCCTTCGCTTCCTTCATAAACCCCACAATCATATCCGAATCCACCCCTTCGTGCAGTATCTGATGCCACAATATCAACTGATGCTGATCCTCCAGCACGCATACCGGCAGACCCAACTCCGCAATCACCCCCGCCTTCCCCTTGGTGATCCAACGAGTATGCGGCTCATGTATCGAAAATACCTTCTCATCATGCGGAATCACCTCCCCCTTCAATAGACGCCTATCTACTTGATCTATCTGCCTTTGTGCATCTGCCAAGTACCGCAACACCTCCTCAAGATCCGCGTCTTTCTCCTTCAACACGCTGACACTGCTCTCCGCACGCTCAATCAGAACACGACACATCTTCACATACTTTTTTACCTTCGACTCATCACGCCACTGACGGTGCGTACGCACCCGGTTGAAGGCCTTCTTCAAGGTACGACTCCAGTACACAGCCTTGCGCCAGCCCGCAAGGCTGTGCGCCTCACATGCGCAATGCAACTCCCGAATCAGGCACCGCATCGATTCCCACAACAAACGAACATCCGTAGGCCACTCCACATTCGCTTTGGCCACCGCCGAATCAACCCGGCAAAGAAGCGGCTCCTCTGGCTCCTGTTCTACCAATCGGTGACCGCAAGCCACCACCGCATCGTTGATCTGCTTCAGGATGTCCGCTGTTAGCAGGCTCACGTTATCAATAACGGTCTGCAGCTGATAGACAGGCTCGTCCCAGAAATTCGTATGCCCCAGCATCTGGCGCACCTCCAAATGATTGGCGGCCAGGCTCCTCAAACGATCAAAGTCGCAGTTGAGGGCCTGCTTCAATACCCCCAAGACAAAGACGCGCCAAAGTGCCATCCCCGGACGACCACGCTGCAAATCAATATTCGGAAGCAACTGCTTCTCCAGGATCTCAAAGATCTTCTGCCGAGCCGTTGGGTCGCAATACAGGTGCTGCAGACCTTTTAGCACTGCCGGTATATCGTCCCGGTCTTTGGGGTGGAAGGTCATCTCTTCAATGGGGACCTGCCCGAGCTTAAACTGTGTATCCTCTACAATCCGCATGGTATTAATCGTATGAATAATCGGCCCCAAGGGGCCTTATATCGATGAAAACGCCCGAAACAGAAGGATTTGGCCAAACATTCGTTAGAGACACGCTGGCTGAATAATCTGCAATGTGCAAATACGGTATGGCTCATATCCATCTGTAACCGTAACGCTTACAGATGGATAGAACGAGTATCAAACGGCCTTGTTTCGCCGTTTTTCAGCCCTCCTATCTTTTTCTGGCAAACACTAGATAGGTTCGGTTGAAGTTGTCGAGAATCGGGTTCAATCGCCCGCGTAGGCCGGGGAGGCGGCCGGTGGAATCGGGAAAAATCACGGATCCCCCGGCAGCAACCCTCCCTTATTCATAAGGGAGTTAAGTGGCGGGGAATCATCGTTTAATATTATGGTGTAATATGTTGATTATACACGGTTTGAATGGGATCCTGTGCGACGCTCAAACGTTCGGAAACCCCAATACCCATTCACCCTGTAACACACCCGATGCCAGATCCCAAATCCAACCTTCTGTTCGCTTGCCAGTTCAATAAGTCCACTAAAGTTGTACGCTCCAAGACCGATAATCTAACATCGGATGCCGGCGTCATTCCTATGCGCCTGCTCATGGTGATCAGCACCTTGGCATGCCGACTCGCTTCCGTGCTTAAGGACAATCGGTCCCAAGCTCGGATTACGCATAGCCTTGAGGAGTTAGTGCGGCAGTTACTGCTGCAACATGTGCAGGGGTGGGGACGTCAGTCAGATGCGGACAAGCTTCGAAGGGACCCCGCCATGCGCGTGGCCACTTCTTCCAAAAGGGGTATGGAGGCTTTACAGGACGATAGGTCCCTGGCATCCCAGCCAACCATGTCTCGCTTCGTGCGCATGTTGGCCGGGAAAAAGAATTTCAAGAAGTTGCGCCTTTTTGCAGAGACATTCGCCATGGAGCACCTGCTGCAGCGTGGTGGCGGGAAGCGCCGCCCCGAGGTGGTCTTTGATGTGGACGGTGTACCGGTAGATACGCATGGCAAGCAGCAGGGCAGCAAGTGGAACGGGTATTATAAGCGCACCATCTTTCTGCCCCTTATCGCCATATGCGGTGAGTCGGGCGACATGTTGGGGGCGGAATTGCGAGGGGGCACGAAGAATGTGGTGAAGGACTGCTACGGTTTCATTCGACGCATTGGGCTGGCATTGCGTGAACATGTGGCCGACAAGGTCATTGTCCGATTGGACGCAGGCTTCAACAGTGGCGAGTTATGTGATAAGCTGGAGAACGACCGTATCGGCTATGTGATGCGTCTGAAAGGAAACGATGTGATTGACGGGCTTGCGGCGCCTCATTTGGAGGGTGATCAGCCGTCGGACGAATGCTACCATGAATTGCGCTACCGTGCAAAGTGCTGGTCCGTAGAGCGTCGTGTGGTGCTCGTGGCTGATCCGGTGCCGGGAGAGCTTTTCCCGAGGCATTTCTATCTGATCACCGATCTGGTGCAGAAGCCTATCCGGCAGAGCAGCTTGTGAATCTGTACCGGAAGAGAGGAAAGGCGGAAAAGCACTTCGGGGAGCTGAATGCGGCTTGCTCCATGGCGCTGTCGTCGGTTCTCCGTCCGAAGACACACTATAAGGGCCGGCCTGTAGTGTGGGTGCCTGATGAGTCGGAGCAGGAAGCCGAGACCCGAGCCGAGAACGAGGTCCTGCTACAGGTATACCTTCTGACGTATCAGCTCATGCATGTGGGGCGCTGCCTTATGCGGGAGCCTGACGAATCCCAGATAAGTCTGAGCACCTATCGCGAGCGTGTACTCAAGGTGGGGGCCCGCTTCGTACAACATGTGCGCAACATCGTTATCCACATTGCCGCCAGCGCAGATGCTGCATGGGAGCAATTTTGGCGACGTTGTTGTCAACTCACATGGATCACGCTTCCCTTGAAGAGCTAGCCAAGTCAAATTTGCGCCTGCGCTTCGACACCGTAGGCGCCCAACGCGGAAAGCGGAAAGAGAAGGTAGGCAGAGGTGTGTCTACCCGACAGACGTCTTCCCAAAATCTCGGTAATGTGACCGCTATCGTGTCGGGAAAAGGGCCTAAACTGGTGTTTTCAGCCCCTCTCATGGTCGTCCCTACGCATGAACAACGCACAATCGGTCCTGCAGGTACCGAAACAGCACTTTTAGACCCGAACAGGGTACGACATGAATATCTCAGGACTAACCGTTTCGGGCATGGCACAGTGCTATACAATTTCCTAATATATGGCAATTTATATATCATGCGTACCCACATGTTGAGTTATTTGAAATAATTGCAGTCTTTTCGTGAAAAGCGGGAACCGATTATGAAAAACTGGCGAAAGCCATCCTGTCTGCACCACCAAAGTACAAAAAGTAACCCCTGCGAAAACGCGTGGCACTCAGCCATATAACATCCCTGATGTTGCATCCTCCTGCCGGGAGAAATGTTTTTTCTTTCTCACATTGACTGTTTACCTTACCCTATGCAGGCGTCAAAGCAAACCCAGCCCAGACTAAAGTGCAAACGCCTATTGACCACATTGTGAGTCGGAAGAAGTCCCGGTATCCCGTGACAGGCTTCTTCTCTTCCTATCTCAGGAGGTATCGTAGACTGCAGATGGAAGGTATACGCTACACCGATCTTTCACACTACGCGGATATGGTACCTTTGTACGACGAGGAAGGGAATGATACGCACTGGGGAACCGTGTTCTATGCCAACCACGAGCAACAAGAGATTCATCAGGATCTCCTCGTAACCTATGCGCTCCTTCGTGCCGACGGAGACTTGTCCGCGGTCAAGGACCTTGTTGTCGACCGCGTTGATCTCTGCCTGTACGGCAACACGTTGCCGTACAGAGTGCGGATTATCAACGCACTCAATGAGAACTTTGACTACTACTACGTGAAGGTCACAGATGCCAACCGCATCTACGGCTTGGAGTTAGAGCATATCTTATCTCCAAGCCGTATTCACTATTACGTCAATGGCAATACGACGGTTGAGGAGCACATCATAGGAATACCGGGTGATGCGTTTATCCAAACGTCTCTTCCCTCGAATCAATTCGACCGGGTCCGGCTTGCCAAGCAGTTTGTCAAGTTTGATCAGAGGTGCTTGGTACAGCTTCTGGGAGATATGCATTCTGGCAACTTCGTCGTGGACGTAAGGACTGACCTAGAGAAGCACCACTACCTGGTGAGACCCATAGATTTTGATCAACAAAGCCATCACCGCAAGTTGATGGTTTACCGCCCTGAGGAGTATCCCCGTAACAAGCCTTTCCGTGACATTGTGCACCAAGTACTCGCACCAGACAGCATAATGCAGTATCAAACGGAAGAGAGAGCCCTGATTGAACGACGGCTGCGCGTATCTTACCGGCGCTTTAGCGGGCTCTTGGAGGTGATGAGTGAAGACATTGTCGCGGACGACAATAGTGTCAAGCAGCTTCGTGAGGAGCTCTCGGCCTATTACGGAGACGCAACATTCCTGCAGTGCCTGACGATGGGAGACCTCGTTAGCACCTCCATTGAAAGATTGATGCAGGCCGGCGAGCAGGAACAGTCGTTGGGACTGGTGATGGACTGGTTAGGTTAGGGATTTATATACCTGAGTACCCACGTGTTGAGTTATTTGAAATAATTGCAGTCTTTTCGTGAAAAGCGGGAACCGATTATGAAAAACTGGCGAAAGCCATTCTGTCTGCACCACCAAAGCACAAGAGTAATGGGAGTTATACGGTTGACTGTCCACGCGTTAACTTTTTGAAATGTTTGCAGTTTGGTCGCGAATAGCGGGAATCGATTATACCGAAAATGGGTACCATCCCGTGATAGATTGATGACCTACTAAATGCCTTCAAAGAAAAGCAACAACAGAAACACAAATGGCCTTGGGCGGGCTGATCGTGAAGGAGTGTCCTTGATCAAGCAAACCAAAATGTTTCCAGGCGACCCATCAGCCGAAGCATGGTTCGCAAAGAAGCGTTGGGGCGACACTCCTGTTTGCCCGCACTGTGCGTCTAAAACCGCTGCAAAAGTCCATAATTCTTTGATCAGAACTCCAATCAGGCGTGTCAGGACGAGCGCAGAATCTGTACATTATAGCCGTTCCAGCCGGCACCGACCGGATTTTCAACCAACAAGGAATGGCACGCCGCCTTCCTGAAAGCGGTCAAGATCAAGGATGGACAGTTGTTCATCCCCAAGCTTGGATACCTGAAGATCCGACGTAAAGGAGGCAACCCGTATCCAGATGAGGTTCCTGTAAAAGCCGTGATTCTGCAACGGGTGGGCAAATGGTATGCCTGCATATGCTACAAGATTGAAGCACCTGAGATAGAAGACAATGACGTTGCCACAGGGATAGACCGTAACTGCGGACAGGTTGCCGCCGTCTCCACCGATGGCAAGCGCGAGATCATACGGCAACCGGACGGTAAGTGTAAGACGGCAAGACGGCACCGGTATCAACGGAAATTAGCCCGACAGCAGAAAGGATCCAACCACAGATATTGCACTAAGAAGCGACTCCAGACCGCTCACCGAGCGATTGCGATGACCCGCAGGAATACCAATCACCAAGCAAGCCGGAGGATCGCGAATTGCTCTTCTACGGTTGTGCTGGAAGGTCTTAATGTCGTGGCGATGACTTCATCCGCCAGAGGGACTGTTAACAATCTAGGCAGGAACGTTGCCCAGAAGGCAGGGCTGAACCGTAGCATTAATGCCACCGGATGGGGGCAGTTAGACGGGATGCTGCAGTTACAAATGCCGGGAAGTGCTCAAGATCCCAGCCCCTTACACGAGTTTGGACTGCAACAAGTGCGGTCGCCGGGACAAAGCGAATAGATTGACCCAAAGTAAATTCAAGTGTGTCTCATGTGGATACATCGACAATGCGGACCTTAACGCTGCCGCAACCATATTGGCCTCCGGGATTGGGGCAACTGCACGGCGAGGGGTGTTCGGGTCACCGACCCCATTGACCTGTGAAATTGATACGCGAGTGTACTCACGTATATAATTCCCTTAGGTTAGAACGTTACTGCAGGAAGGGATTGTACTTACGTTCCCGGCCGATGGTCGTAGAAGGACCATGCCCGCAGTAAACGGCTGTTGAGTCGGGAAGGACCATCAGCTTCGTATGGATTGAGCGCATCAGCAGTGGGAGGGAGCCACCGATCAAGTCTGTGCGGCCGATTGAGTCGTGGAAGAGCACATCGCCCACGATTGCAAAGCCGCTCTCCTCATCAATGAAACACACCGACCCGGGCGCGTGGCCTGGTGCATGTACCACTCGCCAGGTAGCGGAGCCGAAGCAAACGGAAGCATCCTCAATCAGTGACGCCTCAAACCTTGGGACCTTGACTTCTTGAGCACCGATCAGCATGGACTGCGCTGCCACCTGCCGTAGCAGGGGGACGGCTTCGGAATGGACACGCCACGGCTTATTGCAGGCTTGATCAAAATGATGACAGCCATATAAGTGGTCCAAGTGGGAATGCGTCAGCAGCAATTCCTTTACCACGAGCCCACGACCATGGATAAACTGCTCAATCCTTGTGTGCTCCCCTGGTGTGCTGGAGCTTGCATCCACAATTACGGCCTCGCCATCGTTGTGGGCAACAAAGCAGTTGGTCTGAAACGGATTACATGTAAAACATTCGACTTTCGTCATGGGGCACCTCCGACCAGAATGACCAGTTCCCCGCGCACCTTGTTCCTGGTCGTAAATGCAGCGCGCAGTTCGGCCAGCGTGCCACGGGTCACTTCCTCGAATTTCTTGGTCATCTCACGGGCGGCAGCGGCCGGTCGATCTGATCCCAATGCTCCTTCAAGATCAGTGAGTGTGCGTACCAATCGGTGCGGAGACTCAAACAGCACGATCGTACGCGGTTCCCTAACCAGCTGAGCCAATCTTGTTGCACGGCCCTTCCTTGGCG
The DNA here is from genome assembly GCA_963663495.1 of Rhodothermales bacterium. Classification (GTDB taxonomy): domain Bacteria; phylum Bacteroidota; class Rhodothermia; order Rhodothermales; family Bin80. The sequence continues at coordinate 3,734,544 of OY760427.1, read as the reverse complement.
GCAGGAACCCCTCATAAACAAACCGTTCGCACGGCAAGCCGCTCGCTGTAAGCGCAGGAATGATTGCTGTTGCACCTGGCAGCGCACACACGTCTATACTCTGCTGCAGGCAGGCACGCACGAGATAGAAGCTGGATCAGAAATTCCGGGCGACCCTGCGTCCGTAATTAAAGCCACATGCTCTCCGGCAGACATGCGTTCAACCAGTTCAGGGGCACGCTTGCGCTCATTATGGTCGTGGTAGCTAATGGTGGGGGTCTCTATGGCGTAATGTCGGAGAAGAATGCCGCTGTGGCGTGTGTCTTCACATGCTATCAGGTCGGCGTCGCGCAGCGTGTCCAAGGCCCGGAGCGTAATGTCCTGAAGATTTCCTATGGGTGTGGGAACCAAATGCAGCATAGTCCATCAGGATGTGGGGTGCGCCAGCCGACGCCGCCATGTGGTGCGCCCGTCAAGCGCTACGAACGAGAACAGTGCGAGTCCGACAAGCCCCAAGATAATGTCTGCCATCCACATACCCAGCCACGGATCAATGTAGCCTCGATCTGCCAACTTTTCGCCCTGCACCAGGAAAGTCCAGTAGAAGATGAACAGTCCAAGTGCCATCACTGCCGTGCGAGCCAGCCCCCCCGAGCGCATTCCAAGACCGACTGGTGCTCCAATCAGGGCAAAAATCAGGCAGGTAAGGGCGATGGCGAATTTCTTGTAGATCTCCACTCGATACTGTGCTGCCCAGCGTGTTTCTCTCTCTAGTCGTCGGGTAAGCCTCCGTACCTCTTCGCGCGCATGGCGGGCGTCTTCAAGGGCGAATTCGTACACAGAGCGTGCCTCCGAGCGTGTTAGGCCGCGAAGTACTACGCGGTCAACCGGAAGATCTGCAGCATGCGTGTAAGTGGTGGTTTCTGGATCCGTCGGCGGCAGCGCAGGCAGTAGCGTGCGCAGCGACGCGCGTGTAGACGCAATAACAGCGTCCAGAGAGTCCACTGTCTGCATCATTATCAGTGTTGGCGTGGATCGGTCTGATCGGCCTGTATCGCCAGGATCGCTGCGCTTGAACGTGAATTCGGATAGGTCCAGCCGCAGTCTGTGGCGCGCAAAGACTGTCCGCTCATAGCGCTCACGCGTGTTAACTGTGGAGGCATGTACCAAACGATGGACCTCTCCATTTCGCAATAACAGGTCGGCACTTCCCGTACTTGGCAGCAGGTGCGCAGACCGGGCCCGTATGGTGGTGGCGCTGGTCGCTCCTCGGGAGTAATCGTAGATCAGCACATCATGCAGCACGCCATCTTCGGTACGTTCCTGCACCAGTATGCTGTAGCTGCGAATGCCATCATAAAAAACTCCAGGTTGCAGCTCAAAGTCAGGACGCTTGTTGCGAATGTCAATGAAAATGCCCCGCGCCCGGTAATTGGATTCGGGCAAGATGGTATTGTTGAAGTACATCATAAAGCAGGTTAACAGGCCTGCCACGGCTAGTACAGGCCAGATTAATTGCAGCAGCGACACCCCCGAGTTCTTGATCACCACATATGCTCTGGATTCTGCCAGTCTTCCAAATGCCATAATGCACGCAAGGAGCGTGGACATCGGCACCGCTAGGACCACCATGTAGGCTATGCTGTAGGAAATAAGCTCCAGGATCAGGCCAAGCGGAAGATCCTTGCCTGCGATATCGGGAAGGTGCCTGATCAGGAACTGCATCACCAGCAGGAACAGAAGCGTCCCGAGCCAGGCCACAAAGGGACCAGGCAAGGCGCGGAGGACCATCCGATGAAACAGGCTCATGCTGGGCAGAGGAAAGGATTTCTAGGCAACCGCACTGCTCGACTGGAGTTGAAGTGGTCAGCTCCCGACCGCCTGGCATTGGCGGTCCCCCACTATATGAATTGGAAAAAGGTCCATCGAATCACGGCGGGGGTAGTGTTCCTGTACGCGTTGGTGTTGTACGCCCTGACGGTCTCTCCGACCGCCAGCTTCTGGGATTCTGGAGAGTTTATTGCCATCGCGCACGGGCTGCAGGTATCGCACCCGCCAGGTGCGCCGTTCTTCATGCTTGTGGGACGGCTGTTTTCCATGTTTGTGCCTGTTGAGTATATCTCACTGGCCATCAACCTGGTTTCGGTGATAGCGAGCGCCTTTACGATACTCTTGACCTACCTGATCATCGTGCGCTTGGTCCGCGAGTGGCAGGGGAGCCAGCACGAATGGTCATTCAGGGAAGGGGTGATGGCAGTGTCTGGTGGTGTTGTAGGGGCCTGTACGTTTGCCGCTTCGGACTCGTTCTGGTTTAATGCGGTGGAGGCGGAGGTGTATGCCCTCTCCATGCTTTTCACTGCACTCGTAGTGTGGCTTATCATGCGGTGGAGCGAAATGGCACGCCGCGAGGAAGAGCAGTTGCGTGGAGGGCACCACCCCTTCGGGCTCAGCACAAATCGCATCCTAGTACTGGTGGCGTACCTTTTCGGCCTAGCGATAGGTGTTCACCTTCTCAGCCTTCTGGCCGTTTTCTTCATTGCGCTCATATTCTTTTTCACGGAGTATGATCGCCTGGAATGGACCGATCCCGGCGTTCCGGACTGGCGGTCGGGGCGTCGATGGATGGGGGTAGGAGTAGCCCTTGTGATCGCGACAGCAGCATTCCTGGTCGTATATCCCGGCATCATACAAAAGCTGCCCGATCTAGCCGGGGGCACAGGTGCTCCGCTGGTGACCATGTTCATAGTGGTAGGGCTGGTGGCATACGGCGTTTATTACACCCAGCGCCGAAGAATGCACTTGGCCAACTTGGGTATGCTCTGCCTGTTGATGATCCTCATTGGGTACTCCACATACGCGCTCATTTTCATACGCAGCGTCGCCAATCCGCCTATAGACGAGAATGACCCCGAGACGCCCGAAGCGATCGTTTCGTACTTGGCGCGCGAGCAGTATGGCTCCACACCACTTCTTAGGGGTCCAGTCTTTGATGACGCTGCCCGGCGACTTGACGACTACGACACCAAGTATTTGCCGCGGCGCCATTCGCCCAACCCGACGCATTGGCGGTACTATGCCCGGTACGATTCCGATTGGAGCTATTTCTGGAGGTATCAGGTGGGCCACATGTACGTGCGCTATTTCCTGTGGAATTTCACTGGCAAGGAGTCAGACCTGCAGGACGCGCGCGCTATTACGGGGTTCTCGTTCATGGACGGAGATTACGAGTCGTACTTTCAGACTCCCAGCGAGCGTGCAGGTCGCAACCGGTACTTTGCATTGCCGTTGCTCCTCGGGCTCTTTGGTATGATGTATCATTTTTCGCAGGACTGGAGGCGAGCCTTGAGCGTCTTGATGTTGTTCCTGGTCACAGGCATCGGGATAATCCTGTACTTGAATCAAACCCCCATGCAGCCCCGTGAACGGGACTACAGCTACGTGGCAAGTTTTCTGGCGTTCAGCCTTTGGGTCGGTATCGGTGCAACGGGCCTCCTGCAGTTGGTGCTTGAATCCGTGGCAGCGGCGCGTGAAAAGCTACAGGGTACTATCCTGGTAGCTTTTGGAGGAGTGTTGTTTGCCGCTGTGCCGCTGTGGATGACCTTTGAAAACTATGCAGACCACGATCGGTCAGGCCGGTATATAGCGCCCGATTATGCATACAACATGCTAATAAGCACGGAGGAAGACGCGATACTGTTTACAAACGGGGATAATGATACCTTCCCGCTATGGTATGTGCAGGAGGTGGAAGGGGTGCGCCGAGACGTGCGTGTGGTGAACCTGTCGCTGCTCAATACACCGTGGTACATCCGGCAGCTTAAGTACCAGCATTCTCGGGAATCAGCACCACTTCCGATCGGCATGGACGACGATTTTATTGAGTCTATTGGCATATCCCGTTGGGAGCCGCGTACCATTACTCTGCCGGTTGGTACGGCAAGCAACGGAGTTTTTTCTGAAGTTTATACTGGAACCGATGATCAGGAGCGGCTGGAAAGCCCAATGGCATGGAGACTTGAGGGGCGAATCTGGGGGCGGGATCCCTCCTCGGGCGAGGAGGTGCGCGTACTGTATGCAGCCGATATTGCCGCACTTGACATCCTGCGTACAAATGCTGATAACGGCTGGGATCGCCCCGTCTACTTTGCTGTCACTGTAAGCCCCGACGGGATGCTGGATCTGAGCAATTTCCTGCAGGCAGAGGGCCAGGCTCAGCGCGTTGTGCCCATACGCCATAACGAACCTTTTGGGCGCGTTGTGCCCAGCATCACTCCGGATAGGGTTCGTCAGTTCCGGTTCCGTGGTCTTGACGACCCTGATGTGTACTTTGACCAAAACATTCGGCAGATGGTCGACAATTATCGCAATGTGTTTGGTCATACCGCCATGAAACTCACGGAGACGGGGCGGCCTGATCAGGCCGCTGAATTGATGGATTACGTTATGGAGCGCATTCCCTTTGAGACGGTCCCGGGCGATGAGCAGTCCTATCTCCTAGTGGCCCGCGCATACCAGGCCGCGGGGAAGACGGATAAGATTCCCCCACTTTTGAAGCGAGCGGAGGACATGCTGGTCCATCGGCTTGAGTACGGTGGTCCGGCAGGGATGCAAACTGCCAGTAGGGTAGTGGATGCCCTGTTCTATTCCTATCTTGAAGCCCATAACTTTGAAGCGGCGTCCGCATTCCAGAATCGCTTGGCATCAGTAGGAGGTATGGGTCTTCGGGAAGTAACGCCGGAAGAGCTGCGAAGAACTATGGACGATGCCTTTCATGATGATTCAGCCACGGCGGACACGATTGGCAGCGCGGTAACTGATACCTTGTTGGACGACCGCTAGTGGCCACGCAATGAGTTTTCGATTCAAGACAGAGGATTTTGATCGCATTGGCCAGGTTCTTGGGGTAAGTGGTCTGGCCGATGGGACATGCATGCGGTACAAATTGCATGATGGTGCGTCCGCACGCAGGATTACGCTTGAAGTTGCCTGCAATCTGGACGTACCGGATGCGGTGCGGAAGGACGGAGATGATTTTGTTGTTACCGTCATGGCTCCCAGCTCGTATGTGCAACTGCAGGGGTGCACCGGCTTTATAGCCAGCGAGGAGTTGGGCGAGGTGATTTTCTTTGGCAGGTCTGCAGGGAGGACCAGTGGGTTGGTAGTGGAAAAGCAGGCCGCATGCTCGCTCTATGCAAATGTTGATGACAGGCTTCTATCAACAGATTTTGCGCAACTGGCTCCTGAGCTTATCATGAGTGCACTGGCCTTATCAATGACCGAAGACCTGTTTAGCAATCTGGGCTGACGGATCTGCGGCTGAAGAAGTAAGCGAGGGCATTCAAGTATCCTGTGCTTGCCGCGGGTTGCCGGTATCGGCCTCTGCGCTCACATTGCTGGTTGAGCGTGTGCTGCAAGGAGAGGGTCGCAGCGCCAGGTATTTGGGCATCATCCTGACAGGACAGGCCGAGGTGTGTCGCCTAAATCAGCAGTTTCGTGGTGTAGACTATGACACCGATGTGTTATCATTTACGCTGAACGATGGCGCAGATGTGGATGGCGAGGTATATGTCAACGTGGACTTTGCGCGGCAATACCATCGCACCCATGGGGCAGTATTCCAAGATGAATTGTGTCGCTATGTTATCCATGGCGTACTCCACTTGTTGGGATATGATGATAGCAACCCTGAAGGCGCACACCGGATGCGCCGGATGGAGGATCACTATTTGGAAGTGCGTTAGCCGATTAAGGTCTGAAGTTGCTCTACAACGCGGCGGACATGCAATGAGCGTTGCATGACGTAGAAATGCAGGCACGGTGCGCCTGCATCCAATAGTGCTGTACACTGCTTTACAGCCCAAGCAATGCCTATGTTTGGGACCTGTGATGGCGTTGCCTGCTCAACCTCATCGACAAGTGCTTCCGGGATATCCACATGAAACCTGCCTGGAAGGCTGGTCAGGTGTTGCTTGGTTGACAGAACCTTGATGCCCGGAATGATGGGGACGCTAATCCCAGCGGCGCGGCAGCGCTCCACGAAGCAGATATAGTAGGCAGGGTCGAAAAACATCTGCGTCGTAACGTAGTGTGCACCGGCGTCAACCTTGCGTTTCAGGTAATGTATATCATGCGTCAGGTTCGGAGACTTGTAGTGCTTTTCCGGGTAGCCCGCTACACCGACACAGAAGTCTGTCGGGTACGCGTCCATGAGCGCTTCCAGGTATGTACCGGAATTCATGGCATGGATTTGGCGGACTAGGTCAATGGCCGCTGTGTTGATGCCGGTACCGGCGGGCACGGTCTTTTGAAATCCTGTGTCATCGCCGTGGAGGGCCATGATATTGTGGATCCCCAGGTAGTTTAGCTCTATCAGGGCATCCTCTGTTTCGGCACGCGTAAAGCCATGGCACAGGAGGTGAGGGACCGTTTCTATGCCGTAGCGGCTGCGGATGGCGGCGCAGATGCCGATGGTTCCCGGGCGTTTGCGTTTTACCTTACGGCGCCATGTACCGTCCGCCAACTCCTCGTAATGCGCTTCTGCAGAGTGGCTGGTAACGTCAATGAATGGCGGATTAAAGGGGATCAGATCTTTGACTACCTCCAGGACCTGCGCGGCGGAGCTGCCACGTATCGGCGGAATAATCTCGTAGGAGATAAGCGGCGACTGCGCGCCCTCCAGGATCTCAATTACCTTCATGGGTGTCCCTAACGGTAGCGAAACTGGCGAAGCACCTCGGGGTCCTTGCTACGCTTGATGATTTTGCCGGATTTAATGTGCCTGAATACGATTTCGCGCGGCTTGGGTGTCACATCTACCATAAAGAGTAGCCAGCCCCAGAAGGGATATCTGGCGGTTGTCACAACTAGCGGGTTATCGCGCAGCGATGCCGCAATGTCGGCGTCGGTTGTAGCTTCCGGTACTGCGAGAAGCTCTACCGGGTCAATCACCACCGTAGCACTTGGGGCCTTTTGGGACAATATTTCTGCTGCTTTCTCGGTGCGGTCCGTGATTGTGCCCTTTGCCGGGCGCCTCAAAAGGTAGTGGTCGGCGGACCAGGTGCCTGATCCGTAGAGGAGCACCAAGATCAGCAAGAAGAGTGTCAGTGCAGAAATTTCCAGACCCTGCGTTCCTGCGATCAGCCCACCTTGCCCAAGGCTTACGGCAACTGCTCCTGCCAGGACTGGGATTTGCACCAATGCTGCCACGCGAGTGAGCAGGCCGGCAGCGAGCATAAACCCTCCGAATACATGTGCCAGGGCGACATAATGGATCAGTATGGCGGAGCGGAGGAATCCTGTGGAATCGCCCCCCACGAGCGTCATAAAGCTGCTCGCGTCCGCGATAAATACGACGCCTCTGATGAACAGGGCTACTCCAAGGAACATCCGAAGGAGATCAAAGACATTGTGTCGGTATGCGACAAAAACATCCAATCTTACCTGGATCGCAAGCCGACGCGCTGTTGATAGGTGGTCAATGGACCACCGGCCTGAACCGGTTACCACCACAAGTAGGAGTAGAAATAGGGTAAGGACTGATAGTTCGAAGGATTGGTCAGGCGAGAACAGGCCACCGAGGCTGAGGAATACTGCGCCATACAGCACGGGTATCTGGAGAAGTGCCGCGAGGCGTGTCCAATACCCTACGGCGATCAGTAGGCCGCCGACGATGTGTATCGCCGCAATGATGTTCAGGGTTGTGGGGAATGCCAGCCACGCCGGGGCGCCGGTTGGCAGCAGCGCAACGAATGTCTCGGCATCGTACATAAACAGGATACCACGGACGAACAGCCCGATACCGAGATATATGCGTACGAGGTCGAATGCGATTTCCCGGTACGCATTCAGCCAAGCGGTAATGCGTTGCAGCATAGGGTTGGGTCAGTCTTGCGGGTTTACACAGGCGGATGCACGTTTACCAGAGCGGAAGCGTCACGGTTGTGCGAATTGCACGGCGCGAATCGTTGGATTGCATCCCGAAATCTATGCAAAAGGGTGTTACGGATTCGTCGGGGCTACGGTAAGGCCCGATACTTGGGAGCCTCTTCCAAAACCCTCGAGTCGGGCGTTTCTTCTGAAGGTGCGAAACGATGGATGTACCTATCCGTCCCCATCGGATTGAGCCTAGAGCACCAGTACGCGGTATAACAGGTGCTCCCTTCTCGTACATCGGCATAAACTCCACCAGGCACCGTTTTGCATGGTGTGTCCCCGAACAAAGCTTTAGGAATTATATACGTGAGTGACCAACTGTACACAGTGAGGCACTAGTATCAATTTCACGGGTCATAGGGGTCGGTAACCCGAACGCCCCTCGCCGTGCAGAAGCCCCAATCCCGGAGGCCAGTATGTTTGCAGCCGCATTCAGGTCTGCATGATCCGCATGTCCACAGGACATACACGTGAATTTGCTCCGTGTCTTACGGTTACTCGCTTCTGTGTGCCCACACACAGAACACCGCTGACTGGTATAGGCAGCGGTAACCTTTATCACCTTGCGGCACTTATAGCCCAGCATCTGATCCAGCTGGCCCCAACCTCTTCGCAGTATTCCTCGGTTGAGGCCAGACTTCTGTTTAACGTTTGTGCCAATGCTCTCCATCGTCCCCTTAGCTGAACGTGTCATCGCTTTGATCTTCAGGTCCTCCAGTATCACCGTGGAGGAGCATTTGGCAATACTGCGACTTACCTGGTGGTTCGCATTCTTGAGGATGTTAGCACGCTTGCGCTGTATGCGGGCGATTCTATGCTTCCGCCTGTTACGACGGTTGGAGCCTTTCTTCTGTCTCGCCAGTCGTCGCTGATGCCGCTTCAACTTGGCATCAAGACGCTTCGTATCCGGTTGTCTGATAATGCTTGTATCGCCCTCTGTGGAGACCATAGCGACCTGCCCGCAATTACGGTCAATGCCTACAGCACCGCCGGTATCCTCTATTACAGGTGCCTCCATCTTGTAGCAGATGACAGCATACCCTTTGCCGGCGTTCTTCTTTACCGTGGCTTTGACGGGTATACCATCAGGGTACGGGTTGCCTCCCCGCCTGCGGAGCGCCATATATCCCACTTTCGGGATATACAGCTTGCCATCCCGAACCCTTACGTTATCCGGGATCGTGAACGAAGGCGTACTACCATGTCTGGAATGGAATCTCGGTCTTCTCTTACCCTCCTTGAAGAATGCCTTCCATGCATCCGCTTGATATTTCAATGTGTATCTAACGACACCAAAGGAGTATTCAGGTAGCCACTCGACCGTGAAGCGCAGCTCAGTGAATCGCTTCCCCAGCGAGAAGAAGCTTACCGAGGGCGGCTTCTCTCCAGCCTCTTTCGCTTTCTTGTAGGCCTCGCTCTGCTCTGCGAGGATGGCATTCCACACAAACCTACACGCACCCGCTAATCCAGCAAGTTGCTTGGCGTTACTTCGACTTCCGGGCAACAGCCTGTATGTGATATTGCGGTATGCACTAACCGTTTCGGGCATGGCATTGTGGTATATAACTCCCTAATATATGGACATTATATATTATAAGTATCCACGTGTTGAGTTATTTGAAATAATTGCAGTGTTTTCGTGAAAAGCGGGAACCGATTATGAAAAGCTGGCGAAAGCCATCCTGTCTGCACTACCAAAGCAGAAAAAGAAATTCCTGCGAAAACGCGTGGCACTCAGCCATATAACTCCCAAAGCTTTCATTCCTGCGGTTTGGGGCGGAAGGAAACGCGGCACCACTTTTTCCAGTCCAGTTCCGGTGCTTTTCCCGATGTCGGTAACCAGAACTGCAAATCAAGATTCCCCTGCATCCTGCCTATACACCGAAAGGCCTATTCCAGAAGCGCTCAGCAAACTTCGGTAGTATCACCACGCATCTCCGCGCAACATGCGTGGACAAGCGACCACAAGACACCAATATCACCCCACCTTTCCGCTCAGTTTCGCAAGAATGTCTTCCCGAAGATAGCCCGTTTTCGCCTAGTCAACTCATTTCACATTGGTCCAGGCACATTACTTTTGGCGTTACGGGTACATTGTCCGCGATTCTGCCTGCTGAAAGGGGGATCAGCGACATGTTTCGCACTTCAATCCAGCTGCGGAGGGTCCACGCGTGCCAGCCTGACATACCTCCGCCTGATTTATGATTGTTGCGGACCTTGTCCTGGCCCCTTCAGGCGCGCTACAGCGGCGCGTCAGTGTGTGTGCGGTGAATCGGGCCTGGATGCCACCGCCTTGCGCTTCTCCTCCTTCTTCTTCAGATTCAAACCAAGCCTTTGGACTTCGGCCGGTACTCCCGACTACGTCACCGAAAGTACGGTCAAATTCCACTGTAAGGATAAGCCGGACAATCGGGATACAATGAAGCTCCAGAGTGTAAGAAGGATTAACTCCCAGGGATCAGAATGGGAGTACTGACTACCACCCCCAAGTGATTATGCGATGGCGCCCTCTGTATGTCGCAGCGCTCGCTTGCACGGCGGTTTCACTGACATCCTGCGTAAGCACGCCCGCAGGAGTTTCCATCACATCCCGCGCCCCACAGGACACGACAGCGTGGGATGGCGAAGCCAAGCGGGCTTGGATCTTCATTGAAGGTACGCAACATGGTGCTACACCGGCGACCGTTACAATACGTCGCAGCTTTGAAATCACAAACTTGTCGCTTCATGTCGGAAGTGAGTTCAGGCAAGTTCGCCGTTACGAGTTTGAACGCACGGTGACGGGTAGTAGGCGAATGATGGATTTCAGTTTCAGCGGAGACTTTCAAGGCGGTTATCTTACGTTCACCACGCACGAACTGTCACAAGATCGCCGTGGACGATATGTGGTGCCGTACTACGACAACCCCATTCAGGTTGTTGATCATGAATATGATCTCGTATTAATTGTCCAAGAGTAGGATACTTGCAGTATCGACCGTACATACTGTCTGAGACGAACTGGTTTGAAGTAAAGCGGTCGGGCTTCAAAACGGCGGTGCTGCCATGGGGCGCTACCGAAGCACACAATTACCACTTACCGTACGGCACTGACAACATTCAGCTGGACCATATTTCGGCGGAGGCTGCCCGAAAAGCAAGTAAGCAAAACGCGCAGATCGTGGTGCTGCCCACAATCCCTTTTGGGGTTAACACAGGCCAACTGGATATTCAACTGGATATCAATCTGATGCCGAGCACCCAAGCAGCTATTTTGCGCGATATTGCTGAGTGCCTCTGTCAACAGGGTATTGAACGCCTGCTCATCCTAAACGGTCACGGCGGGAACGATTTCAAGCAGATTGTCCGTGAAGTCGGGTCACGGGTCCCTGGCTTATTCCTTTGCACTGCTAACTGGTTCAAGTGTATGGATATGAATGCCTACTTTGATGAGCCGGGAGATCATGCAGGGGAATTGGAGACGAGTCTCTTGATGTATTTTGCGCCCGAGCTAGTTCGACCGCTGTTCGGTGCAGGAAGCGGTGAAGCACGCTCGTTCGGGATAGAAGGCCTCCGTTCTGGATGGGTTTGGGCAGAGAGACCGTGGTCAAAGGTGACCGCTGATACTGGTGTTGGTGATCCAGCGCAGGCTACTGCTGAGAAAGGACGCAGATTCTTCGAAGCATTGACGGACAAGCTCGCTAAGTTCCTGGTGGACTTGGACACATGCGATTCCGATGATCTGTTACGGTAATTGCGACTGCGGTTTGGTGACAGCATTGCGCGGGCTGTAGGGGAAGGTGTCCCACCCTACCATTTGGCAGCCATGAACGATGTTTCTTGCAGATCTGATCGTAGCACAGCTGTACCGTGTGCATCTTCCTGATTCAAGGCCGGGTGCTTTCAACTTTATAGAGATACACACCCTCGAAAGACCCGCAGAACATGTCTGCTTTAAACGGGGTGCCTTCGGGACCCTTTAAGCTGAGTTTCGGTTTCTTAGCGATGGTAATGGTAAATGAATTGTCATCCGTGCACCTGTGCCGCGCAAGGCGCAGCGATTGAACGGTCCGTACATCTTAAGGACAGCCCCGGCTGCTTAGCGTAGTGAAAACGTCAGCGATTTACACAATAGGCACCACTATCGCCTGCGTATTTATATGGGCCTCGCAAGGGCCGGATCTCCCTGATATAGAAGAGGGGGAGGACGTATACCTTACCAGGTGCATGTCCTGCCACATGGTAGACGGGCGCGGCATCGCTGGAGTTTTCCCTCCACTTATCGGAACCGAATGGGTCAGCGGAGACAAGGGACGCCTGATTCGTGTAGTGTTAGATGGTGTGTCTGGGCCAATGGAGGTTCAGGGAATGACATACGGCGGTGTCATGCCGGGATGGAAAGCATTCCTGAGCGACGAAGAAGTGGCGGCTGTGCTAACGTACATCCGGGAATCATTTGGCAATGAAGCTTCGGCAGTGACGGAAGAAGAAGTCTCCGTTGTCCGTGATGCAACGAAGGCGCGGTCGAAACCATGGACTACTGACGAGCTTAATCAGGCAGCTAATCAGGGAATTCCTGGTGGCCAGTGAGTGCGAAACTTAGAAACTTTGCCTTGTAACCGCCAATAATTGTCTACCCAATTTCTTATACGCGTCGTAGCGCCCGTCCTCGCATTTACACTTGCTGCGTGTAACGCCGGATCCCACGTCATGAGTGTGGGAGGCGTTGATCGCCTATTACCTGATCTTGATGATCTTGTAGATCCTGAAGCGACTTTTGAGGTCCTCGGCCAGGGATTCGAGTGGTCGGAAGGCCCGGTGTGGGTAGCCGCCAGTGGCTACCTATTGTTCTCGGACATCCCCCAGAACACCGTATTTCAATGGACTCAAGAGAGCGGTATCACCGAGTTCTTGCAGCCTTCCGGATACACTGGGGCAAGCGAGCGAGGAGGCGAAGTCGGATCAAATGGGCTTGTGTTGGACAGCGAAGGGAGTCTGGTGCTGGCGCAGCATGGTGATCGGAGAATCGCAAAACTGGAAAGCGGCCTGCAACATCCGGTGCCTTCCTATTCAACGCTCACAGCAGCGTATGATGGTGCTCGGTTCAATAGCCCTAATGATCTGGTATATAATGCCAGCGGAGCCCTTTATTTTACAGACCCACCATACGGTCTTCAGCACGGAGTGAATGACTCTCTTAAAGAGCTCCGTTATCAGGGAGTGTACAGATTGGATCAGGATGGCTCCGTGAGCCTTCTTACGGATAGCCTCTCACGCCCGAATGGCATTGCGTTTTCGCCAGATCAGCGGACATTATATGTTGCTAATTCGGATCCAGAGCATCCCATTTGGATGGCCTACGATGTTGGCGAGGACGGTCAACTTGTGGAAGGACGGGTGTTTTTTGATGCAAGCTACCTGGTAGCTCAGGGACTAAGGGGGCTCCCGGATGGTTTGAAGGTTGATGCTGCGGGTAACCTGTTTGCTACCGGACCGGGTGGAGTTCTTGTGTTTGCACCGGACGGCACCCATCTCGGAACATTGCTGACCACGCAAGCCACTTCTAACTGTGCGTTTGGCGAAGACGGGTCCTCCTTGTTTGTGACGGCTGACATGTTTTTGCTGCGTATGCGCCTGAAGACTACCGGATAATCGGTTTCTCTGACTGCAGGCGGGGTGAGCGTCTCGGTCCCACGGATAGACTATCTCCGATTACGGTTTGCCCGGAGCGGCAGGCACCGCGGAAATGCCCCACTCATAGCGTTGGTTTGCGACACACTTCATGGTCAATGGATCATTCCACGGTACTTGCCGAGAGGAGGAGGGCGGCGCCGTACCCCGTAGAGTACGTCGTTCGCCCGCCGCTCATCGAACCCTGCTGGCGGCTTTCGCCCACTGGCTCCCGGGGTGGATCATCCAACTCGCACGCGGAAAAGTCATCTAGGGTGAATAGCGTTGCCTGATGAAGGGGGGCATCCTCCATTGGCTGCCCGACGCTCCCTACAACTCGTAGCTAAGCCTATGTACGCCTCAACTACCGCGCACCCCGGCCTCCTGGAGTGGACTTCCTTCACTTTCGCATGTGATGCCGCTACTTGGGTGGGACCCTATGTGGCGATATGTGTGTTCCGTTTATAGGAAGAGACTTGGCTTGACCCTTGGAAAGGGAGTTATATAGCTGACTGCCCACGCGTTAAATTGTTGAAATAATTGCAGTATGGTCGCGAATAGCGGGAACCGACTATACCGAAAATGGGCACCATCCCGTGATAGATTGATGACCTAACTAAATACCTTCAAAGAAAAGAAACAACAGAAACACCAATGGCCCTGGACGGGCTGATCGTGAAGGAGTGTCCTTGATCAAGCTAACCACAATGTTTCCAGACGACCCATCAGCCGAAGCATGGTTCGCAATGAAGCGTTGGGGCGACACTCCTGTTTGCCCGCACTGTGCGTCTAAGAACGTACAGTCTGGCGCCAAACATCCTAGCATGCCTTATCGTTGCCGTAGTTGCCGTAAACGATTCAGTGTCCGCATAGGGACAGTAATGCAGGACTCCAAACTGGGATACCAAGTATGGGCATTAGCCATTTACATCATGACTACCAGTATCAAGGGCGTATCCAGCATGAAGCTGCATCGTGACCTTAGCATAACCCAGACTACAGCGTGGCATCTGGCCCACCGTATTCGACAATCATGGAATGGAGAGCATGCACTATTTGCCGGTCCGGTAGAGGTTGACGAAGCCTACTTCGGCGGCAAGGAAAAGAACAAGCACGCCAGCAAGAAGCTGAAAGCAGGCCGTGAGCCATTAGGTAAGAAAGCCGTTGTAGGAGTCCGTGATTGTGCCACCGATAGCATTTCTGCCCAGGTAGTAGAAAACACAGACGGACAGACGCTCAATGCGTTTGTGGATACCCATGTCTCGGAAGACACCGAGGTCTATACGGATGGCACGTCAGCATACCGGGGCCGCAACAACCACGCCTATGTACGTCACTCTGTTGGCGAATACGTTCGTGAGCAGGTCGCCCATACCAATGGCGTAGAGAGCTTCTGGTCTTTGCTGAAGCGTGAGTACTACGGAACGTACCACCACATGAGCAAGAAGCACCTACAGCGGTACGTGAACGAATTTGCAGGGCGACACAATGCACGCGACTACGACACAGCGGAGCAAATGACAATAATTGCTCAAGGACTGGTCGGTAAACGGCTCATGTACAAATCCCTCATTTCATAGCTAAACGTAAGCGGTAACGTATCAAGCCATCCGTACTCATGCGCACTCCGGGCATCGGCCGGCTACCACTACTTGCTCGTGGACGGAGAACGGAGACTAACGGGCCGCGCAATACTGCGCCTGCAAGGCTTCCCCGACAGCTACGAGATTGACAGTCCGATAACGACCGTCAGACGGCTTACTGGCAACGCCGTACCCATTCCGGTGGTCAGGGCCGTTATGCGCCAGCTTTTCCATGTCTGTGCTTGATGGCCCGCGTCTCATGGGTTCGTCCGGTGCGCTTCGTGGCCCGTACCGGGGTCCGCCCAGTACTTCCGCATTGTCAAGAGCGTCCCGATACAAGCTAAGGAATCGGTCCTGAAATTGATTGACTGTCGTGAAAACTGGATCGCAATGTATGCAGCCTCCTACATGCTCTAAGCAGATGTCCGCCATGAAATCATTTCGGTATTCTGCTCCAATGGATTAGTACTACTCTATAGCCTATTAACGCCATGCGCATAGATAAATCCCCGAAGCCCGGTAACAAGATTCAGGAAACGAAACGCCCCGGTCGCCCCGTAACAAACGACATTCTCAATATCCAACAATCCATCCCTACCACACCGGAAAAACTGGCGAAAGCCATCCTGTCTGCACCACCAAAGCACAAAAAGTAACTCCTGCGAAAACGCGTGGCACTCAGCCATATAACTCCCTTATCAATCGGGTATTTGCGTGCTAAGCCCCAAAGCATCATGACGCCTGATTTCGGTTTCGACGGGAGCTGCCAAAATCCACACGCACCGGCCGCATTGCCGGCTATCGCAAGGTAATCGCGCGCATACTCCTTTCTGCGCCCGATCGGTTCTCCATAGATTATTTCTTTGATTGAATGATACCTGATAGGCTGCCATCAGCGCGCACGGAGTCATGTGCAAAAAGCCTTCGTCCGGTTCGATCTACCCGTATACCGAAAACCTGAGCTTATATAAATGATAAGACAAACCGTTTGGACTGCGCTATGGATTTCACCAGATCAGCGCGGCAGCCAGGAAGCGACCGCACCGCTTCCTGCTTCTCTTCCGATACGCACATCGTCGACAGTAGTCCGGCGGCATGCAGCGTGGTCAGCTTTTTCGCATCTCGTTGGATCTGCCTTCACATCCTCGCCTGATCGGCGGGTAATTGGTGACGGAGCGATTACCTCACACGATACGCCCCGCGCTTGCCGGCAGGCTGAATCCGCAGGACGATATGCCATAACTGCAGCGTCGCTGCAGTTATGGCATATACTTGCGGATCTTCGGTGAGTAATTGGCGACCGCCGCTCGTCAGTAACCACGCCCGGGCTGGTGTTGTGCACATAAAGCACTACGTTCTTATTATTGTGCACATCCCAACCGATCTGCAGCGAGGAGGCTGAAGTGACCGGTTGGGGATGTTGTTGCATGAGACGGTTCCGTTATTGGTTGATGGTTAAAGGAGCCAGGACTGCTCACCTTGCCGGTGCGGTCCTACTAGCAAGACATGCATCGCCTTGGACGCTACCGACTGGGGCGATCGTTGTCGAGCCGGATTCGCACCCGCAGGAGAAAAGGGCCGTATCGCGGCGCACATCAACAATGGCTTGGATCAGCGAGCCCGCGTAACCTCCTCTGGTGTGCGACCTGACGGGGGCACTTGGGTCTGACCCGGGATCATGCCGTGCTGGTCCTGGCAGCTAGCGGATAGCTCACGGGATACGAACAGCAAGAGTAGGCTGCTTGGGTTCAAAATGGAATTCCCGCAAGTCGGGCAGCCTGGGCTCTGGCACAATGATCAATGGTTGCCCCGTGATTATCTTGGGAAACATATTGAAGGATCATGCAATTTTCCTATGCAACGAATTAGTCTAGCTTTGGTGCTCCTCCTGGGTTGCGCGGAGCTTGGTGGTGATGATGGCAAACAGTATAAATCGTGGTCGGTCTATTTGGGAGACCATAGTAACAGCCACTATTCAGCGCTAGACCAGATTAACCGCTCCAACGTATCCGATTTAGGGGTGGCTTGGGTTTATTCTTCCGGCGATGGTAGCAACGAGGGAAGATCCCAGATACAATGTAATCCCATTGTAGTGGATACTGTACTCTACGCCACCTCCCCCCACGTAAAGGCACTTGCTATTCACTCGGCTACCGGGCAGGAAATCTGGAGGTTTGATCCGTTTGCATCGGGCGCAGTTCTGGAAGGGCCGGGTATAAATCGCGGCCTAACCTATTGGTCGGGTGACCGAAAGGACCCTGCACGCGTTTTTCTGGTCGCCGGTGCCCGGCTCTTCGCTTTGGATGCTGAGACTGGGGAGCCCATAGATCATTTTGGTAGCAACGGTTCGGTAGATCTGCGGATGGGCCTTGGGCGCGATGTGACCGGGCTTTCGGTTAGTGCCCGCACGCCCGGAATAATATTTGAGAACCTGCTGATTTTGGGAAGCAACGTCTCAGAGGGGCCGGTTTCTGCACCAGGTCATATCAGGGCCTATAACGTTGGGTCCGGCAAACTAGAATGGGTGTTTCATACTATCCCGCAGCCCGGCGAAATTGGCCATGATACATGGCCCGAAGAGGCCTATCAGTACGCGGGTGGTGCAAATTCGTGGGCAGGTTTCGCCTTGGATGAGAAGGATGGAACAGTGTTTGCACCAACGGGCTCTGCTGCATTCGATTTTTGGGGTGGCAATCGGCATGGCGAGAATTTATTCGCCAACTCGCTTCTTGCTTTGGATGCACGGACTGGCGAACGAAAATGGCATTATCAGATCGTTCGGCATGACATTTGGGATCGAGACCTTCCCGCGCCGCCCAACCTCGTTACGGTTTCACACGATGGCAACACCATAGAAGCAGTCGCCCAGGTGACCAAGAGCGGTCACCTGTTTTTGCTTGACCGGAGTACTGGAGACCCGCTTTTCCCGGTTGAGGAAAAGGTATACCCTTCGTCCGAACTGCGCGGCGAGAACGTATGGCCCACGCAGCGATTACCGGTAATTCCAGCGCCATTTTCCCGACAGCGCTTTGATGAGGATGATATAACGGATATATCGCCTGAAGCGCATGCATATGTTCGGGAGCGTTTCAAGACTGTTCGTAGCAATGGGCAGTTTGTGCCACCTAGTATTCAGGGAACAATGATTTTTCCCGGCTTTGATGGAGGTGCAGAATGGGGTGGCGCTGCCGTGGATCCAATGGAGGCAGTTCTATATGTCAATAGTAACGAGATGCCTTGGATCCTAACTATGGTAGAGCTTGACTCGGAGGCTTCATTGACAGGAAGTGGTTTGTATGCAGCTCATTGTGCAAACTGTCATGGATCAGAGTTGCAGGGCAGCGCGGACGGTTCCTATCCTCCGCTGGCGGATCTAATGGAGTCTAGGTCGCGGGAAGAGATAGCTAATCGGATTAGGCGCGGAATGGGCCGTATGCCGTCATTCGGCTTCTTAACCGAATCGCAAACATCTTCTCTGGTTGACTTTCTTACGGGAGAAGGAGAAGATTCAGAGGTTCCCGGAGACACGGATTCAAGTTGGTCTTTTGCTGGCTCTCCTTACGGTCACACTGGATACAATCGATTCTTCGACCAAGAAGGTTACCCGGCGGTTAAGCCTCCGTGGGGACTGCTGAGCGCCATAAACTTGAATACGGGCGAATACGAGTGGCAGGTCCCACTCGGAGAATTTTCGCAATTGACTGCACGTGGCATCCCCGTGACCGGAACGGAGAATTACGGTGGTCCTGTAGTAACTGCCGGGGGGCTCCTGTTTATCGCAGCCAGCAAAGATGAGCGGTTTCGCGCCTTTGACAAGGACACTGGTGTAATCCTATGGGAAACGCAGCTACCGGCAGGAGGCTATGCCACACCAGCCACATATGAGGTTAATGATCGTCAGTATGTAGTTGTTGCCGCCGGCGGTGGAAAAATGGGTACGAAGTCTGGAGATTCATATATAGCGTTTGCGCTGCCGAGATAGCAGCTCGTTCCTAGTTATGGCGGCCCAGCGGTGAGCGTGCACTGATGGCATTTGATGAACCGTTGTACGGATTATGCCGTGTTGGATCGGATAGCTCAACGGTATGGCTGACTGCTCCTCAAATCATAGGACAATATTGGTATTGGTCCGGTTACCGCAATAAATGCAGATGACTCCTGATCCGATTGAAACGCAACCAGTCAATTGAACTGCGCGCCGAACAATTGGTATTGATTCGACACTTACACCTTCTGCAATGACTAGTTACAGTGCACGTTTCGCTTTCTGCATCCTCGCACTTGTTACGATGCTTATTGGATGTACGGCCGAGTCAAAGCAACGGACCATAAGGCTAGGCCTGCCTACCCATTAATATTGCCTCTTGACTATTGCGTATTTGTCTGTTAGTTTACCGGCATGTGGGTGCAGCATCAGATACTTACCACGCTTCGCGGCGCAGAACCGACCTTGCAGCGTATTCTGGAGGTACACGGTGACAAGAGTCGCACCGCAGTCAGTCGCATTGTTTGCGAGCAATACCGCTTTACGGATGCTCGCGGGCGGCCGCAGTGGGCCGGATGCTTGAAAGGTATCCGTACGGTAAAGTACATGGTAAAGCGGGCTTAGCATTGGTCTGCGTAATCCGCTTGTAGAGCTTAGTGCAAGGTGATTATACGCCGGGTTTGGTGTGCCGATATGGGAATTTCGGAGTGGTGTGCAGCTTATCGTCCAGGCGTCTGAATGCAGGCAGCAATCAGCGTCTTTTGGGACAAAAAACATGGGTTTTGGGGAGAAGAACCGGAACATTGTGGAGGACGCACATGTACATGAACTATGCAGCCCAAGGCATCTTTCTCCCCCTCTTCTCCTGCCGGTGAAGTCCTTTTTCAGAGGCTAAGAAACCAAGAGGCTGAGAGCAAGGATCTGCGAAAACAGGTCCGTCGCTTGGAGAAAAAAGCCGATCGTCTATCCAAGAACAACGCGGATCTGGCTGCGACAATTGCCGATATGGCTGCGAAGATTAGCCATCTGGAAGACAGGTTGGAACAAGCGCATCGCCTACTCTCTGGCAAAAAGAGTGAGCGTTACACGCCGGCGGACAATGCGCAGCAAGGCCGGTTGTTTGGAGAGGAACCAGTAGCTGTTGAGCCCGAGGAGGAGGAGTATGTCCTGGTAAGGCGCAAGCGGCGTGGGAAGAACAAGCCGGTGCGCGGGCCGATTCCGGACCATCTGCCCAGAGAGGTGATCCGCCTTGAGCCGGAGGGCAGCACCGCGGGTATGAAGTACATCGGCGAGGAAGTAACGGAGTACTTGGAATATGTGCCGGGCTTCACGAGGGTAGTACAGATTGTGCGGCCGAAGTACGTTGTCTGCAAGGAGCCTCGCAAGGGGATGGTCATAGCGCCGTTGCCGAAGCGTGTCATACCGAAGGGGAAGGCTGGTCCGGGGTTGTTGGCGTATTTGGCGGTAGCCAAATACGTGAATCATATGCCGCTATACCGGCTGCGGAAGAAGTTTCAGCGCCATGGCGTGAAGCTATCGGCTGCTACAATGGGGGATTGGATTGCGAAGGTAGCGACGTATCTGGGTCCGTTAGGAGATGCGTTGCGTAAGGAGGTGCTTCGTAGCGGGTATCTGCAGGTGGATGAGACAACGTTCCCGGTGCAAAAGCCGAAGAAGAAAGGGAAGAAGAACGAAGGAAAGACGCATCGCGGCTATCTTTGGGTATACCTGGCACCGCGGGCGAAGGTGGTGATGATGGATTACAGCCCGAGCCGTGCGCGCGCTGGACCGTGGGAATTCTTGCGCGGATATAGAGGGGCGATGCAAACCGACGGGTATGTGGTGTACGATGCGTTTGGTACGCGGGGCGGGATAACGCTGTTTGGATGTATGGCGCATGCGCGTCGCAAGTTTTATGACTGCAGGAAAAAGGAGCCCAAGAAGGTGCGCCATGTAATGGAGGAAATCCGGCAGTTGTATGCGATAGAGCGTGGGTTGCGTAAGGAGGGAGCTGGTCCGGCTCGGCGTGTGGAGGTACGACAGGAGGAGGCACGGCCGGTACTGGAGAAGTTGAAGCCATGGCTTGAGGAGAGTCGTGAGCACCGGCCGAGTGCGGGATGGGATGAGGCCGTGGGGTACATGCTCAACAGGTGGGAGAAGCTGGCTTGTTACCTGGAAGACGGCAAGGTTGAGATTGATAACAATCTGGTCGAGAACCAGATGCGGGCGATTGCGCTTGGTCGGAAAAACCATCTGTTTGCGGGATCGCATGCGGCAGCGCAGCGGTCCGCAGTACTGTACGCTCTTCTTGCCACATGCAAGCTACAATCGGTAAACCCGACTGAATGGCTTACCGATGTACTACGCAGTCTTCCGACATTTCCTGCCGAACGCATGGCTGAGCTCTTGCCCCATCATTGGAAAGCCAGTCGGGACTTGCAGCAAGCTACCGTCAAGAAAGCGGCATAGGAGCCCCCAAACAGGTGCCCCGGGTCATCCGATAGATCCGTGTACGGGTCTGCGAATACGCTGTCAGGTACTTGACTCCTGCACACCCAACCGACGCTAGCCTATAAACCTTCGAACCGCGCTCTAACTTACTCTAATTGAGAGAGTAAATACCCTCGGTTATAATGTACTTCACCGGACGGATACTAATCGTCCGCGCTAAGGCGCTCCACACGATCACGTTGACTGAGTCACTCTGGAGCACGCATCGGCGCTTGGCCGAAGAGTTGGGGCCAAAGAATGATGCGCAGACGAAAATAACCGAGGTAGCCCAAAAGCCGTGGAGGATCTTGCGCTGTAGCACGTCCATTACTCCTATATCAACGGACGACGCGTCCAGAGCCACCACTTATTACCAAATTATCCACCTCCTGCCATGAGACATGGTTGAAATCGCCAGGGATGGTCTGCTTGAGACATGATGCCGCGACAGCGAACTCAAGAGCATTTATCGTGTCATCCTTCACAAGCAGGCCCGCGATGAGTCCACTCGCAAAGGCATCACCTCCACCGACACGGTCCACAATGTGGATATCGTAGCGCAATGACCGTTGAGGTTCGCTGCACTGGTGATTGTCGTGCAGGATAGCACTCCATCCATTGCGACTGGCGCTAAACGATTCACGTAGCGTTATGGCTACGGTGGAGAAATCTAAGGTTGTCTTCAGATGCTCTGCCAATCTATAGTACCCGGTTTCGTCCAGTTCGGCTCCCTCCACGTTTGTGCTTCCGGCCTTCATTCCAAGACACTTTTCGGCATCCTCCTCATTAGCGATGCAGACATCAACGTATTCCATTAGCGGCCGCATCGTTGCCTGAGCTTCTTCGACCGTCCAGAGTTTTGCACGATAGTTAAGGTCACACGAGACGGTGGCACCGGCTGCTTTGGCGGCCATTGCAGCTGCCCTCACCGTGCGACGAGGAATTTCGCCGAGTGCAGGTGTGATTCCGGTAAAGTGGAACCATCGTGCCCCGTCAAAGAGGGCGTTAAGGTCCAGTTCGTCTGGCGTTAGGGTGGTTATGGCCGAATGTGCCCGGTCGTAAACCACTTTGGAGGGACGCTGACTGGCACCATTCTCGAGGTAGTATACCCCCACACGTTCTCCGTCACGGACAATAAATTGGTCTGAGACCCCAAAACGTCGGAGATGATTGACGGCTGCTTGCCCTATTTCATGCGTTGGGAGCTTCGTGACGAAGTAACTCTCAAGTCCGTAGTTGGCCAATGCCACAGCAACGTTTGCCTCTCCACCTCCGTATGTTACTTCAAACGTTTGTGCTTGGACAATGCGTCGAAAGTCCGGCGGTGAGAGCCGGACCATTATTTCGCCGAGTGTGATGATCTTCATTTGGGTAAAAGGGGATTGGATGAAGCTTGCATGCGTCTCCAGATAGGGCCTGACTTGGACATTGCCCGCAGCCTACGGAGGAGAAGGAACAAGAAAAAAGGATGCGCCGGTTTCAAACCCAGTCGGTAGTGCACCAATGGTCTGTCTAAATCGGTGCGGTAAAACAGATACCTGAAACTGTCTTGATTTGTCCAAACAGTGGTATGTACGCGTTCAAGTTCTATTCTGCGGGCAGTCCTTCACGTGTTGTACGCGAATAAAATCAGGAATCGCACCGTGGTTAAGTACCGGCATTTCCAGATTGCTTTCAGCAGCGCCGTTCTTAATCAGGAAGGCCAGCAACGTTTCACTAACGTAGTTCAACCCGTAGTAGGCACAACTATCAATACCTTCATAATCAGGCACCTTGCCGTGACGAATCTTGTCTGCGTGCCGTTTTATAAGCGTCACAATCGCGCACTGGTTAGTTCCGAGCGACTTATGCATTTCCTCCCAACCCCCGTCAAAATGCAGGCGTAAGGTCTCTAACGCCCGGTAACAGTAAAAGAGCGCACCTGGGCCCCATCCCAAAGCTTTTCGGTAATCATCCGCTGCCATTCCGAAGTGATGGCTCTCCCGGGACATTTCGGCGAAGAGTTCAAAACAATTGTCCACACTCAAGTCCTCACCATCGTGGCCGAACATGAGTTTCGGACCAACATCGCGTCCGTAGCCGGCTGAGTTCTCAAGTCTGAAAATGTGTGCTGAGTAACACGCACCCTGTGCGAAACTGATTGCAGAAAGCCATCTATTGGCAATAAACTGGGCATATCGCACCATACTGTACTCCCTCACACGGTGGTCAACTTCTCCGTCGCCATCCGGGATCTCCAGATCTACGTGCACAACGGAACACTCAATAGTGGTAGTTGAAATCCAGTCCCCTTCCACATTCGGCATCGTGTTCAAAGATATCGCATTGTTCTTGGGAATCAGGTCGCCCGTAAATCTGAATCGGTCTCGTCGCATAGCGGTGCAGATTAATCCAGCCAATTTGAATCTGGCCCGCAAGGTGGTGTGAACTAGGCGAAGTGAATCATAGCAGCGCGGTGCTTGCGGTATCGTGTGCAGATACGGATCTTACGGAATTCTGTCAACCGCCATTCCACTGCACGCGACGAACATGTGTTTCACTTGCCGAGATTATGATTGTATCCTTCCTCGCAGCGGCTCGGACATTGCCTCGTAGAGTGCGAAAAGATGCTCAACCTCCCTTATTCATAAGGGAGTTAAGTGGCGGGGAATCGTCGTTTAATATTATGGCGTAATATGTTGACTATACACGGGTTGAATGGGATCCTGTGCGACGCTAAAACGTTCAGAAACCCCAATACCCATTCACCCTGTAACACGCCCGATGCCAGATCCCAAATCCAACCTTCTGTTCGCTTGCCAATTCAATAAATCCGTCAAAGTTGTACGCTCCAAGACCGATAATCTAACATCGGATGCGGGCGTCATTCCTATGCGCCTGCTCATGGTGATCAGCACCTTGGCATGCCGACTCGCTTCCGTGCTTAAGGACAATCGGTCCCAAGCTCGGATTACGCATAGCCTTGAGGAGTTAGTGCGGCAGTACCTGCTGCAACATGTGCAGGGGTGGGGCCGTCAGTCAGATGCGGACAAGCTTCGAAGGGACCCTGCCATGCGCGTGGCCACTTCTTCCAAAAGGGGTATGAGGGCATTACAGGACGATAGGTCCCTGGCATCCCAGCCAACCATGTCTCGCTTCGTGCGCATGTTGGCCGGGAAAAAGAATTTCGAGAAGTTGCGCCTTTTTGCAGAGACATTCGCCATGGAGCACCTGCTGCAGCGTGGTGGCGGGAAGCGCCGCCCCGAGGTGGTCTTTGATGTGGACGGTGTACCGGTAGATACGCATGGCAAGCAGCAGGGCAGCAAGTGGAACGGATATTACAAGCGCACCATCTTTCTGCCCCTTATCGCCATATGCGGTGAGTCGGGCGACATGTTGGGGGCGGAGTTGCGAGGGGGCACGCAGAATGTGGTGAAGGACTGCTACGGTTTCATTCGACGCATTGGGCTGGCATTGCGTGAACATGTGGCCGACAAGGTCATTGTCCGATTGGACGCAGGCTTCAACAGTGGCGAGTTATGTGATAAGCTGGAGAACGACCGTATCGGCTACGTGATGCGTCTGAAAGGAAACGATGTGATTGACGGGCTTGCGGCGCCTCATTTGGAGGGTGATCAGCCGTCGGACGAATGCTACCACGAACTGCGCTACCGTGCAAAGTGCTGGTCCGTAGAGCGTCGTGTGGTGCTCGTGGTTGTTCCGGTGCCGGGAGAGCTTTTTCCGCGGCATTTCTATTTGATCACCGATCTGGATGTAGAAGCCTATCCGGCAGAGCAGCTTGTGAATCTGTACCGGAAGAGAGGAAAGGCGGAAAAGCACTTCGGGGAGCTGAATGCGGCTTGCTCCATGGCGCTGTCTTCGGTTCTCCGTCCGAAGACACACTATAAGGGCCGGCCTGTAGTGCGGGTGCCTGATGAGTCGGAACAGGATGAGTCGGAACAGGATGCCGAGATCCGAGCCGAGAACGAGGTCCTGCTACAGGTATACCTTCTAACGTATCAGCTCATGCATGTGGGGCGCTGCCTTATGCGGGAGCCTGACGAATCCCAGATAAGTCTGAGCACCTATCGCGAGCGTGTACTCAAGGTGGGGGCCCGCTTCGTACAACACGCGCGCAACATCGTTATCCACATTGCCGCCAGCGCAGATGCTGCATGGGAGCAATTTTGGCGACGTTATTGTCAACTCACATGGATCACGCTTCCCATGAAGAGCTAGCCAAGTCAAATTTGTGCCTGCGCTCCGACACCGCAGGCGCCCAACGCGGAAAGCGGAAAGAGAAGGTAGGCAGGGGTGTGTCTACCCGACAGACGTCTTCCCAAAATCTCGGTAATGTGACCGCTGTCGTGTCGGGAAAAGGCCCTAAACTGGTGTTTTCAGCCCCTCTCATGGTCGTCCCTACGCGTGAACAACGCACAATCGGTCCTGCAGGTACCGAAACAGCACTTTTTGACCCGAACAGGGTACGACATGAATATTGCAGGCTGAAACACGTATCGCACCTGGGCCCCCACAAGGGTCTTCAAACCGCGGGGATGCTCCTTGGTCATCAGCGTATTCCAGATCGTGGTAGCATCGCGGTCGGAGACCAGCACGACTTCAAGATCTTCGACCTCACCCACCGTATCCGGTACATCCACCGGCGCCTCCACCGGAGCTTCCAACAAACGCGGCCCGGCAATCCGACCAGTCCGCTGCGAAACAGGCAGTACAATCTTTTTCTCTGCCTCCAGCGTACGTAGCGCTTTCAAGCATCCTGCCCACTGCGGCCGCCCGCGAGCATCCATAAAGCGGTATTGCTCGCAAACAATGCGACTGACTGCGGTGCGACTCTTATCACCGTGTACCTCCAGAATACGCTGCAAGGTCGGTTCTGCGCCGCGAAGCGTGGTAAGTATCTGATGCTGCACCCACATGCCGGTAAACTAACAGACAAATACGCAATAGTCAAGAGGCAATATTAATGGGTAGGCAGGGGAAGCCTTGCAGCGCAGTATTGCGCGGCCCGTTTGTCTCCGTTCTTCGTCCACGAGCAAGTAGTGGTAGCCGGCCGATGCCCGGAGTGCGCATGAGTACGGATGGCTTGATACGTTGCCGCTTACGTCTGGCTATGAAATGAGGGATTTGTACATGAGCCGTTTACTGACCAGTCCTTGAGCAATTATTGCCATTTGCTCCGCTGTGTCGAAGTCGCGTGCATTGTGTCGCCCTGCAAATTCGTTCACGTACCGCTGTAGGTGTTTCTTGCTCATGTGGTGGTACGTTCCGTAGTACCCACGCTTCAGCAAAGACCAGAAGCTCTCTACACCATTGGTGTGGACCTGCTCACGAACGTATTCGCCAACAGAGTGACGTACGTAGGCGTGGTTGTTGCGGCCCCGGTATGTTGACGTGCCATCCGTATAGACCTCGGTGTCTTCCGAGACATGGGTATCCACAAACGCATTGAGCGTCTGTCCGTCTGTGTTTTCTACTACCTGGGCAGAAATGCTATCGGTGACACGATCACGGACTCCTACAACGGCTTTCTTACCTACTGGCCCACGGCCTGCTTTCAGCTTCTTGCTGGCGTGCTTGTTCTTTTCCTTGCCACCGAAGTAGGCTTCGTCAACCTCTACCGGACCGGCAAATAGTGCATGCTCTCCATTCCATGATTGTCGAATACGGTGGGCCAGATGCCACGCTGTCGTCTGGGTTATGCTAAGGTCACGATGCAGCTTCATGCTGGATACGCCCTTGATACTGGTAGTCATGATGTAAATGGCTAATGCCCATACCTGGTATCCCAGTTTGGAGTCCTGCATTACAGTCCCTATGCGGACACTGAATCGTTTACCGCAACTACGGCAGCGATAAGGCATGCTAGGATGTTCGGCGCCTGCACTGTACGTTGTTAGACGCACAGTGCAGGCAAACAGGAGTGTCGCCCCAACGCTTCATTGCGAACCATGCTTCGGCTGATGGGTCGTCTGGAAACATTTTGGTTAGCTTGATCAAGGACACTCCTTCACGATCAGCCCGTCCAGGGCCATTGGTGTTTCTTGTGTTTCTTGTGTTTGAAGGCTTCTAGTTAGGTCATCAATCTATCACGGGATGGTACCCATTTTCGGTATAGTCGGTTCCCGCTATTCGCGACCAAACTGCAATTATTTCAACAATTTAACGCGTGGGTACTCAGCCATATAACTCCCCTTCCATGAATCCTCCTAACCACAATGCATAGATACATATTCATATTTCTTGCCGTCTGCTTTCTTGTTCAATGCGATTCAATGGAGGACAACAATATGCCGCTGCTGACTAAGTCCGAAACGGACAATCTCGTGTACGCTTTTTTGGAACCCATCTTTCAGGATGACCTTGTGGAGAGACAAGTTCACAGCAGATCCGAAAATGGATCCGACATAACGTCGGACATAACGTTCGGGTGTCCGGATGATGGAGAAGTTCGTGTTGCTAGCTCAGGGTTAGTCCAAGAGACGGATTCGACTTTCTCTTTAGCGGGCAGTGGTACGCTCATTCCCCAATCCTGTGTATCCGGCGAATTCGTTCTGACAGGCAATCCTTCGATTGAATTTACTCTTGGGATATATATAGACATTACCGATTTAGAAGCCCCTGACGCTGAGATTAAAGGGGACTTTAATGGCACTCTAGACTGGGATTATCTCGACAGGTCTGGAACGTGCCAGTGGGAACTTAACCTTCAATCGATTTTCACATCAGACAATTTCGAAGTATATCTTCGGGGACAGGCTTGTGGTAATGACCTCGACCTCGATGCCCGCCATATTTTTTTAGATGAGTGAGATAGACTAATGCCAAAGATGACCAAAGCAACTACACTTATCGCACTAGCCATTCTGATCGCAACAGGAGATGCTAGGGCGCAATCAATGGAAGTTCGGATCGCGGCGGCGGAGGCGGGAGATGCGCAGGCGCAGATCATGTTGGGCGAGGCCTATAATGCCGGCGTTGGCGTGGAGCAGGACTATGAGCAGGCCGTCTACTGGCACCAGGAGGCCGCCGAGCAGGGACACGCAGACGCGCAGTTCCAGATGGGAAGTAACTACTCGTACGGTATTGGCGTGGAGCAGGACGGTGAGCAAGCTGCCTATTGGTGGAAGAAAGCCGCCGAGCAGGGACACGTAACGGCGAAGTTCATGCTCGACAAAGGTTTGCGCAAGTAGCCGCAACTAGACCAGGCGCTGCAGCGCGGGCCGGCATCCAGACCGCCGTATGTGTGCTTTTTGAGCGGTTGCGGACGCGACCGCAAAGAGTCCGCGCGATAGCGCGTTAAGCCAGGTCACGCGTACTCGCGCGCTCGAGAGTGTCGACTAATAGGACAATGTTCTTCCGTTGCCGTCAGATGCGGGTCGGTGTGAATATTCCTGCGCAAAGTGCGCACCCTTAACTGGGTGAATTCTGTTGCGTTTTTCGGGGAGGTTTCAGTGTTCTGTTCGGACAGGCTTCGACGGACACAGGGTTGTATGGTTGGTGCAGAAGCTTTACTTCACCGTGGGATTAAATATGCTCTTTTTCACCATAAAGAGAGCATATGCCCCGAAAACAAATCTCCATGCGAAAAAATGCGAGACTTACTACGTCTCTATCATCCTGCAATATTCATGTCGTACCCTGTTCGGGTCTAAAAGTGCTGTTTCGGTACCTGCAGGACCGATTGTGCGTTGTTCACGCGTAGGGACGTCCATGAGAGGGGCTGAAAACACCAGTTTAGGCCCTTTTCCCGACACGACAGCGGTCACATTACCGAGATTTTGGGAAGACGTCTGTCGGGTAGACACACCTCTGCCTACCTTCTCTTTCCGCTTTCCGCGTTGGGCGCCTGCGGTGTCGGAGCGCAGGCACAAATTTGACTTGGCTAGCTCTCCATGGGAAGCGTGATCCATGTGAGTTGACAATAACGTCGCCAAAATTGCTCCCATGCAGCATCTGCGCTGGCGGCAATGTGGATAACGATGTTGCGCGCGTGTTGTACGAAGCGGGCCCCCACCTTGAGTACACGCTCGCGATAGGTGCTCAGACTTATCTGGGATTCGTCAGGCTCCCGCATAAGGCAGCGCCCCACATGCATGAGCTGATACGTTAGAAGGTATACCTGTAGCAGGACCTCGTTCTCGGCTCGGGTCTCGGCATCCTGTTCCGACCTATCCTGTTCCGACTCATCAGGCTCCCGCACTACAGGCCGGCCCTTATAGTGTGTCTTCGGACGGAGAACCGACGACAGCGCCATGGAGCAAGCCGCATTCAGCTCCCCGAAGTGCTTTTCCGCCTTTCCTCTCTTCCGGTACAGATTCACAAGCTGCTCTGCCGGATAGGCTTCTACATCCAGATCGGTGATCAGATAGAAATGCCGCGGGAAAAGCTCTCCCGGCACCGGAACAACCACGAGCACCACACGACGCTCTACGGACCAGCACTTTACACGGTAGCGCAGTTCGTGGTAGCATTCGTCCGACGGCTGATCACCCTCCAAATGAGGCGCCGCAAGCCCGTCAATCACATCGTTTCCTTTCAGACGCATCACGTAGCCGATACGGTCGTTCTCCAGCTTATCACATAATTCGCCACTGTTGAAGCCTGCGTCCAATCGGACAATGACCTTGTCGGCCACATGTTCACGCAATGCCAGCCCAATGCGTCGAATGAAACCGTAGCAGTCCTTCACCACATTCTTCGTGCCCCCTCGCAATTCCGCCCCCAACATGTCGCCCGACTCACCGCATATGGCGATAAGGGGCAGAAAGATGGTGCGCTTGTAATATCCGTTCCACTTGCTGCCCTGCTGCTTGCCATGCGTATCTACCGGTACACCGTCCACATCAAAGACCACCTCGGGGCGGCGCTTCCCGCCACCACGCTGCAGCAGGTGCTCCATGGCGAATGTCTCTGCAAAAAGGCGCAACTTCTCGAAATTCTTTTTCCCGGCCAACATGCGCACGAAGCGAGACATGGTTGGCTGGGATGCCAGGGACCTATCGTCCTGTAATGCCCTCATACCCCTTTTGGAAGAAGTGGCCACGCGCATGGCAGGGTCCCTGCGAAGCTTGTCCGCATCTGACTGACGTCCCCACCCCTGCACCTGTTGCAGCAGGTACTGTCGCACTAACTCCTCAAGGCTATGCGTAATCCGAGCTTGGGACCGATTGTCCTTAAGCACGGAAGCGAGTCGGCATGCCAAGGTGCTGATCACCATGAGCAGGCGCATAGGAATGACGCCGGCATCCGATGTTAGATTATCGGTCTTGGAGCGTACAACTTTAACGGATTTATTGAACTGGCAAGCGAACAGAAGGTTGGATTTGGGATCTGGCATCGGGCGTGTTACAGGGTGAATGGGTATTGGGGTTTCTGAACGTTTTAGCGTCGCACAGGATCCCATTCAAACCGTGTATAGTCAACATATTACGCCATAATATTAAACGACGATTCCCCGCCACTTAACTCCCTTATGAATAAGGGAGGATCATGAGCTTCAGACGGCAGACTATCCACGGGGCGCTCGAACTTCATTGTACATGCATATCCGCAGCACGGCATACCCATTCATTCATGCACATAATCCCGGCATCATGTGCAGTGATGGCTACTGGGTGGACCGGGCTTCACACACAGACTGATAAAGGATGCGGGCGTTCTCCGTCAATGTTTCGTAGTCCTCCTCCTCAATCGCGCGGCGATTAAGAAGGGCGCTGCCGACACCAACAGCGACAGCACCAGCTCGAATCCAGTCTCCTGCATTTGTGGGCGTTACGCCCCCTGTGGGCATCAATTTGAGATGTGGCATTGGGGCCAGTACGGCTTTAAAAAAGCCCATGCCTGTGATATTTGCCGGAAACACCTTGATTAGGTCCGCGCCAGCGTTCATCGCTGTCATGATCTCCGTTGGCGTGAAGCAACCGGGGATGGCAGGCACACCCAGGCGGTGTGCCTCAGCAACCACATCCGCGACGAACACCGGGCTCACAACATAACGCGCGCCAGAATTCACGGCTCTTCGCGCATCCTCAGCGGATAGCACCGAGCCGACGCCGACCTGTATTTCCTCACCCATCTCGCGCACCAACTCTGCTATCACCGTAAGAGCATTGGATGTAGTCAATGTTACCTCAATGGCCGTGATTCCCCCACGACGAATCGCAGCCACTACACGGAGGAGCCGTCGAGTATCCCGCATCCGGATAACCGCAACTCCGCCACATTCAAGAATTGATGATAGTATCCGCTTGCGCATCCGGTTTAGTATTCGCTAGCTATCGGGTAGAATTTCAAGGCCACTCCGAACGTGCCCAGAATCGCGCAATCAAGTTTGGAGTCAACGACATACATTATGTGTTGAACATTACTCAACCCATGTTCACATTTCGCTCTGAAAAATTACTGATTTCAGAGTCAGTATAGCCTTCTTTTCATCCAAATCGGCCAATCCATGGCTGGTTATTGGCCGTTTGCCGCCTTTTTGACCCAAATTGCCTCCGGTTTTTTGGCAAATTGCCGTTGTAGTGATTATTGCAGGGAGTCCCCCCCCCCCCCCCCCCCCCCCCCCCCGAAATCTGTATCCGTCCGGTGAAGTACATTATAACCGAGGGTATTTACTCTCTCAATTAGAGTAAGTTAGAGCGCGGTTCGAATGTTTATAGGCTAGCGTCGGTTGGGTGTGCAGGAGTCAAGTACCTGACAGCGTATTCGCAGACCCGTACACGGATCTATCGGACGACCCGGGCGCGCCTGTTTAGGGGCTCCTATGCCGCTTTCTTGACGGTAGCTCTGCCTACCCATTAATATTGCCTCTTGACTATTGCGTATTTGTCTGTTAGTTTACCGGCATGTGGGTGCAGCATCAGATACTTACCACGCTTCGCGGCGCAGAACCGACCTTGCAGCGTATTCTGGAGGTACACGGTGACAAGAGTCGCACCGCAGTCAGTCGCATTGTTTGCGAGCAATACCGCTTTATGGATGCTCGCGGGCGGCCGCAGTGGGCCGGATGCTTGACCTAACTTCGCCATCCGGTCAGGGGAAAACGCTGAGTTCCGTCTCCAATTCTCTCGTTTCTCCCTCCTAATAGGGCTATTTCGGCTAAATTCGGCGTTTTTCGACCTTTTTTAGCCGACTTTTTTGGAAAAGGTAATGTGGTGTTATAGAGGTGTGTACGGGAACCTCCCTCCAACCACCCCGGTACCTTACCCCGTACCTTTTCCACTCTCCGATCATGTTTATCCGAAACCGACCCTACAAACGTAAAGACGGTAAGAAATGCAACAGCTTTGCCCTCATCGAATCCTATCGCAAAGACGGTACCTCCAAACACCGCACTCTCCTTAATCTCGGCCCGAACTTCAACATCCCCCGCAGTCTGTGGGGGGGAGCTGACCCATTGCGTTACTGCCCGACTCAAAGGGAAAGCCAGCCTCCCTTTCCAGAATGATGAAGCCTTTCTCAATGCGGTCGACGACATCGTTGCACATCTCGAAAACAAGGGCTACGACATCCATCGCACATCCCATTAGCAACACCTCATCGATCCAGAGAAAACAACCCATCCCGATTCCCGGACCATCGGCGGAGAACGGCTGATCCTTCAGACATTGGAACAGCTCGGACTGGCTGTACTGCTACGTTCGCTCAACTTCTGCGAGAAACACGTCAAGCTCTGCTGTGCGCTGATCGTCGGACGTATGCTCCACCCGGGCAGTGAACGAGAAACGCATAAATGGCTGTGTAAAACCTCCAGTGTTCTGCAGCTTCTGGATTTGGAACCCCCGAGTCTCAACACCCTCTATCGTTGCACGGATCTGATCCATAAGCATATGGATCAGATCCTGGAGAAACTCTTTGGCATTACCAAAGCGGTATTGCAGTTTGAAGAAACGATCGTCTTTTATGATTTAACCAATACCTATTACCACGGCAAGAAGAAAGGGAAGTTGTTGTCGCATGGGCGCAGCAAGCAGAAGCGCAGTGATTGTCCGTTGGTTACGCTGGCGCTCACCCTGGATGCTTCGGGGTTCCCCCGCAATGTGCAGATCCTGCCGGGCAATGCAGGGGAACCGGCAACGCTCAAAGAGGCGATTGAGAAACTAAACGGCGCTACGCCCACAGTGATTATGGACTCCGGCATTGTGACGGAGCAGAATCTGCAGTACCTGAAAGAACAGGGACTGAACTGGATCACCGTGGAGCGTTCCAAAGCCCCTCCAGTCCCCGAAAACAAGCCGGATCAACAGTTTACGACCGCAGGGGGAGTCAAGATCAAAGCCTGGAAGATCACCAAAAAGGAAAAAGATGTTGAAGAGGAAAAAGACGTTGAAGATAATGCGGAACTGCGCGTGTTTGTGCACAGTGAGGCTAAGCAGGCGAAGGAGGATCAGATCCTTGAAACCCAATGCAAGAAGTTTGTGAAGGCGCTCACCACACTACATGAGGGACTCTCGAAACCCGGGTACTTGAAGAACTATGAAAAGGTCA
This sequence comes from Rhodothermales bacterium, assembly GCA_963663495.1. Lineage (GTDB taxonomy): Bacteria > Bacteroidota > Rhodothermia > Rhodothermales > Bin80. The sequence continues at coordinate 3,700,437 of OY760427.1, read as the reverse complement.
CGATAAAGGTTGGTCATCTGAACGAAAAGTACAAGAAGGTCTCACACCTGTATGAGGTAGAGGTCAGCAAAAAGGAGGGCACCAAGCATGCAGAATCCGTTACGGTGACCCGGCGTGCTTCGCATGCACGTCGCACCCAGGCCAGCGGAGGGTATGTGCTTCGGACCAGTCATACCGGATGGTCGGTGGAAACGGTTGCACGAACCTACTGGCGACTTACAGAGATTGAGCGCACATTCAGAGTCATGAAATCGGACCTCGGTCTACGGCCCATCTACCACAGTAGAGATGACCGCATTGAAGGGCATCTGTTCATTACGGTACTGGCTTATCATGCTGCCCATCTGGTTCGCACCAGACTCAAGGAACACGGGATTCATGATAGTTGGGCGACGATCCGAGACAGGTTGAACAGGATTGGTCGGATTACGACCAAGATGGTTAAGAACCAATATCGGTACCTGATCACGGAGGTGGATCAGGATCTGCCTCCGAGTATGGTACAGTTCTTTGCGGTACTGGGATACGTGTATGATCCCGATGCGACCCGCACCGTGACCGAGCATGTGGAGGAAGCGAGTGCACCGGTGAGCCAGAAGCCTCCAGACTCATGACGCATGGTCCCTTCACAACGGTTGAGATAGCGTACTCCAGATGGAGCCACCAGAGCTACGTCCGATGGAAACGATCCGAGATAGATCGCAGCGAAACAGGCGGCAAAACACCAGGTAATCAGGGATTCAAACCACCCTAAACCAACTTCAACCGATCCGGTAAATCTCACCATCCATTGCTCCTGGAAAAAACGGTCCAAATATGGCCACGGGAGAATTCCGTAGGTTAGTAGCACTACGAAATGGCGAAGTTAGGATGAGCCTTTTTTGCACGCGCTGACACCGCGGTAGCGGCTTCAAGCACACCATCTGCAGGTATGCTAACCTTCCACGCGGGGGTAACGACCTAAACGCGCCAATCCTATCATCCAATACCGCACGCATCGTACCACGATCGAACTCCTGTTCCGGCAGTAGGCAGTCTTATTGGCAGGACTGATCACGGTACGCGTGATTTACGGCCTCGTTGGCGCGTTTTCGGCGGTTTTGGGTGCTATTCAGTCCGGTGAACGCCTGAGAACAGCCCTTTTGGGCGCTCCGATACGGCTTTGGCTGGGGCATGCGTGTCCTCCGCTCATGGCGAGTGACGCGTTACATCGTCTACAGAGGCCTTACACCGCGCCTCTATAGCGCTATTACCCCCTAATTGGCGGCCGAACCTGTCACATAGCACGATCCAGCACCCATTATCGCACGCACCGTGGCATTGCACGACCGTATCCATCTTTCAGCATTTACTATCGCTGCGGTGCTGTACACGTTTCTACAGTAGAGCTGCTTACAGCTTCGGTGGTTTGTCCAGGATAATATTGTCCTGCTTAACGACTCCACCTCACTAATTGACCTGCACGCATGATTTACGGCCTCGTTGGCGTGTTGCAGGCAGATTCAGGCACGTTTTTCCTTACTGAACAGCCTATATGAGCCCTTTTGCACGCATGGACACCGTGGTAGCGGCTTCAAACGTGCCATCTGCAGGCATAGTGGACAGCCACGCGTGTATGTAGCAACGTAAACCCGTCAATCCTACCAACCACGCTACGATGCGCCCTCCAATTCCGCACGCATCGTACCACGACCGAACTCATGTTCCGGCAAGCACTTATGGATCGTACGCGCTGCAATAATGCTGATGATATTAACGACACCTTCCTGGTACAGGGTAGTCTTTTCACATTCGCCTTGGCTCCCTTGATGACTACCCCTCCACGCACAGCCGTAGGCTCCTTATTGGCCGGATAGATCACCGTACGCGTGATTTACCGCCTCGTTGGCGTGTTTTCGGCACATTTGAACCCCATTTAGCCCGCTTACCGTCTGATGAGAGCCCTTCTGGGCCCTCCGATACGGCTTTGGCGGGGACATGCGTGCCCTCCAGATACATCTCCGCCTGCTCCGCTTATCGCGGAGTGACACGTTACATCGTCTACGGAGGCCTTACACTACGCCTCTATAGCGCTGTTACCCCCTAAGTGGCAGCCGAACCCGTCACACAGCACGATCCTGCCCCCATTATCGCACGCATCGTGGTACGGTACACGCCTCTACAGTAGAACTGCTTGTAGTTCCGGCAGGTGGTCTGCACAGGGTAGGATCTTCATGCTCCATGTCTCCGACTCCCTATTGGCCATGGCTGCCCATCGTTGACGTTGACTCGAATTCATCCAACGCGCGACATTCCGGCATCGTTGAGCAATCAAACTGTTCAGGTTCTCCATGATGTTATTGGTCTGCAAACTGCGTCCCAGTTCCTCCGCCACCCCCAGTCTATGGAGCGTCAAAGTCTCTTCCAACCCCTCAGACAAGCTGTTCGCTGCCTTGGGATGGGACTCCTTCAACCCCTTTTTTATGCTCAGAAGCGCATCCTTTGCCTTGTCGTAATTCGGCTCGTCGTACGCCTGCTGCAACTCCCCCCGAACCCGCACCTTTTCGTCCTCTTTCTCAATGTAACTCACCACATTCTCTCGCTTGTGCCAGGTACACCGCTGTACCTGTGCCTTATCACCAAATACCGCTTTCACCGCCTTCTGAAGCCCTTTGGAACCATCTAAGATGACCAAAAGCCCCTTATCATACCGCAGACCGCGATCAATCAAATCCTGCAGCAGCCCTTGTACCGCCTCGGCGTTCTCTGTCGCCGTCTCCACCATCCCTACTACTATCTTCTCGCCCTTCTCCGTAATCCCTACACAAATCAATAACTGCACCCCCTGAAAGTACTTGCCGTCCAGCAGCAACGCTACAAACGTGTTCTCCGCCAGATTACGCTCCTCCTGCTCCTTCAATACCTGTGCACTGTAACTCTTGTACTTGCGACTGATTGAGGAAGCGCTCAATCCAAAACTGCCAACAAACTCCGTTGCCACCTTCTTGTAGTTCCGCTGGCTAATACCATACACAATTTTCCGGGCGATACGCTCCACCATATTCGGATTCGGCTTGTGCAACAATTTGTAGGTCTCCAGAGGACGCGCTTTACCCTTCACCCGGTCCTGTACACGCGGCACACTCACCTTTACCCGCTCATCTCCAATCATGATAGAGCCCGGTCTGCTCCCCCACCGCTCGTACCGCCCCTTGTGCTGCTTATTGTTGTCGCGCTTTCTGCGCACACCGCAGAGAGACTTTACCTCGGCTTCCATGACCGCAAGAAAAAACGCCAGTTGCATCGTGCCAAGATGCTCTACTAACAGCTTCAGGGAATCGATCCCGGTGTCTAGTATCTTCTGGAGGCCCTCCGGTAGTGTGCCGGGGTTTTCTATCTGCATGACATCTTTGGACATAGGTCAGTTATCGTTTGTCTGATTGATGGAAGGAAACAATGCTGATCGCATCGCTGGAAGATACGCAGCGCGGGGCAATCTTCGCATATGTGACTCGATCTCAAGAAGCAACAACGCCAGACAAGCACGGCGCTTGTCTGGCGGCATCCACAAGCGAACATCGCGTAGCCGCCGCACCAGCTTCTTGGATACATGGGCCACACAACGAGTACTTCGAAGGCTCGGACTCAACTGTTCATACAGTCCTGTCCGGTGCAGTGTCAGCGTCCTATCCAGACCCCGCAAGAGCCACCGGGCCGCAGACCGGTTACACACCAAAAGGTCCGTATGGATCTGCATCAACGCTGCATGCGCCACCTTCGGATCCGGCACGGCGAAAGCACGCGTGATCGCCCCCCGAATGCGCCGCCCGTCCTGCTCGGACAGATAACTCACTACACGCGTGCGCTTGTGCATCTGGCAGTGTTGCTGCTGCATACCGGTACCCAAGCACTCTTGCAGTACGTCGGTCAGCGATGTCACATCAGGAGTGATGCAGAAGAGCCCCCGATCTGCGCACAAACCGCGCTCCAACAAGCCTTGTAACAAGTGTTGCACGCGCTCCGCATCGTGCAACGGAGCCTCCACAAAGCCCAGAATGCGCCGATAACCCTCAATGGTAGCGGCCATGCACACGACTATGGGTCGCCCCCACACTTCCACGGCATCAAGCCAAAGGATTACGTGCTCTTCTTCACACAACGGGCGCGTATCAAACACCTGCCGCGCCTGCTCGCACGCCGCAGCATCATCATCGTACCCCAATGCCAAGCCTCCCGGAGACTCTGGAGACTCTGGAGCACGGACGCTATTTTCCTCCTCGGAAGGTGCTTCTGCCAACTGCTCCCCAGTGCCGTCTGGAGCCGCATTATCCGACGGAAGCATAACATCCTCTTCCAGACTAGACGTTAACTGCTGTACACACTGGGTGAGGTGCCGCAACAAGTCAAATTGCAGCTGCCGACCGGACGCTCCGGCATGACGCAGCCCTTGAATGAGCTGCGATAAATCATCTGATAAACTCATAAGTGATCATGGATCCGTATGGTGAAAAGGCTTAGGAAACCCAAGCCAACACCGAACCAATAATCACTTTTTCAGCCAACAAGGAATGGCACGCCGCCCTCCAACCGAACTTCATTCCCCAATAGGTACCAGCGTGGATCTAGCAACCAAACATTCTCGCGGATGTGCCGATGAATGGTCGGTACTTCCTTCGCTCCCTCCTTAACATAGGTCTTCAACTGATTGATGGCCTTCAGTCGCGTCTCGATGATCGTCTGGTTACGACGCGCGTCAATGAGCCCGAAGCGATGGATCACATCCCATATCCGAACCTGTGCGTCTGGTGCCTCCTTGTTGATGTCCTCCCACATCTGGCGAACGACTTGGTCGTCACGAGCGTTCACCACATCGTGCATGACGCGCATGACCTCAATTAATGACATTTCCGTTCCCGCTAAGGCGGTCGGGATGCGCCGGAGTGCCTTGCGTTGATCGGTCGTAAATGGTGCCAAGAGCTCATCGAACTCCGCGGAAATCTCCTCCTTCACTCTTCCCGCGCGTACCTCTTGGCGCTCCCGAAGCGCCCATTTCACCAACTCACGGCCCCACTTGAGGAACGGCTTCAGCGTGTAATCCTCCAACCTCAGTTGATCACGGTTGGCCTGGATGCGGTCGTCTCCGATGTCCCAGCCATCGTCTACCCAGTCGGCCTCCACTTCCCCAACCATATACTCAGTTCCAGTTGATTCGACACACCGCCGACCTGCTCGAAGTGAAACGGTCGCTGGGCCATTTTGCCACGGGCTATCACAGATACCCCACGTTGCTGCTCGTCAGAAAGTGGCTTCTCTGTGAAGCCGATCCACCAGTTGACACGTTGGCCGTCAGCGATTTCTTCAGTCGCCCAGTCACCATTCACTTGCATGCCTGCTCTAGGCCTGTCGCTCTTCATGTCGCGAGGAAATCGGATCTGCACATCGTAGTTGAAGCGCGACAGTGGCCGGCCGTTGAAGTGAATGACCATTTTGGCGGCATCCAAACCGAAACGTCGCGACATCGAGTCGAGAAAGCGTCTCTCTGTGACGGCTCGCCTCATGCGAAGTCCAGATAACGTGATGCGAGTGCCGTGGGCGATCTCCCGCCCACAGGGCGAAACCAGCGGGGACAGGTCTTCAGCTGCCTCAGTCTTGTAGCTGGATCCGACTGGTCGACAGCGGATATTGTCGTAATTCAGACGAAAGCTAATTGGAGCGACAAGAGTGTTGCCTGCCCCGTTTGCGGACGGCACAATGGCCACACTGTAGCACTCCAGTATACGCGCTGTCCCGAAAGCGGCCAGTTTTCCAATCCCTTTTCTTCCATGAAGAAGGCGGCCCCCTCGCGACCTGTCCGACATTGCCTCCACCCTCCTCTTGCGGCCTAGGAATACCCCCATCCGCCGCATCCAGGTGCAGCTTGTATCCCGACCATTTCTGCATATATCCCTGCGCATTGCGCTTGACACCCACCGTACATTCCTTCGGCAATTCGTCCAACATCTCCTCCCGTTGCATCGTACGCTGCCGTTCCAGCCTCGTTTGCTCCTTTGGACGCTCTTCCCCCTTAACAGGACGCCCCCGCTTGCGCTTCAAACCCTCCTCCGACTCCTCTTTCTTCGCACGTACAGGCTTCTCATACCCACCTATCGCGGTCGAATCCCGCGATAGGTGACCCACCAACTGGTCCGCATATCCCTCCTTTATCACCGCTCCGTGTACGCGGGATGGCAAATTCGCCTTTGCAAACTCTTTGAACGCACGCGAAAATGTCGACGCACTCGGCACATCTGACCTCCCTTGCCATCCACATAAACGCCGCAGCGTGGGATCCGAGCGTAACCATTCCACCAACGCTGTCGTGGTCCATATTGAACACCATCTTGGCCAAGAACGCCCGAGCAAGTACTACACGATCCTTCAACGGATGACCGGATGTACCCGGCTCGGAACGGGGCAAGAATTGCTCAATAGGCACCATCTCCAGAATCGCTAGAAGCTTCTTGTGACGCCCCTCCAATGAACCAAGCGTTTCCTCCATCCACGGAAAAAGCTCCTGCTGGCAACCAATCCAATAACCGCGTACCTTGGAGGCCAAGGACATGGATACCTCCTTTTTCTTCTGTTTTTGTTGGACTTGAAGAAAACCAATGAGGAGGTTCCAGTCCCTTTCTTGTTCGCCGTGAGCGCACATATTGCCGCAGCATGTAGAAACTGAAAAATCCCCGAAAAAGACGCTGTAATCCGTACCGGCAACCCTCCAGAAACACCACAAGTGACCCTATGCCAGCGGAGTCAAATTATGCAGCCATTTTCTTCAACTCAGAGGTTTTGCAAGAGGCTCAATTGGAAGAAGTGGGCGGGACGGAGCAGAGGATAAGCGAGGATAAGTCACCGATATCAATCCCAAGCTCCAAAGTGGGGGTACAGGAGATGATGTTGGAATGCCAGGGGGCATTCCCCTGGATGAATCGTTGCTCCAACTCTTCCCGTGTTTGCCGTGTGAGGATCCCGGTATGTTCTCTGGCGACAATTCGCTTGATGTCGGCGGTTTGGTACAGATTGCGATAGTAGTCGGTGGTGCGTCCGTCGGAGCGCCCATAATTCCCTGCGCATGAGAAGGACATGCAAGGTGCGTCGGCCCAGAGGGCTTGCTCCCAATCAACCACAGTCAATTCGTGGCCGCAGGTCGAACAATGGTAGCGGTGGACATCGGTTGACAACCGCAGCGCGCTGCCGGGAATGGACCACACGCGCTTTCCTTTTACGTAGTGGCAGTTAAGCAAGCTCGCCTCTTCCAATTTCTCGACGACAAGGCCCATCACCACCGCATCCAATCCTGTCACTGCATTCTCGGGTGCGAGGCACTTTGTTTGCCAAGCGCTAAACCACGTTCGTTGTCTACGCTGAACAATCGACCGAAACCGCTTGCTCTTACCGTCCGTGACGAACACTGGGGTTCGTCTGCCGGCCCTTCTAGGCAGGTACGGTACGTTGGGGGGTTGCATTTTTCGCGGGTCCCCCATGCTGGTGATATAGCCTTTCAAGGCATCGTGATAAACTCCGCCGCCCACCCGCAAGTGGTACAGGAGTCCTGTGATAAATTGCTCAACCTGGTGTTCTGTCAGTGACTTAAGCCCGCCGACTTCATTGCGTAGCGGTTCCAGTATCGCCTCCCGCGCGGCATGAAGGAGTCTCGGGCGGGGAGCCGCTGCCGCCACAAGAACCTTCTCCAGACTTCTGCCTATTCGAGCCCAGTGACCGAATGCTTTGAATACCTCCCAATGCAGCCTCGTGGCAATTTCGTTGGGCAGACCGGGATCGGATGGGAGCTTATCGTCGTTCTCTGGTAGGTCATATTCAGCGCGAGAAAGTAGGTCGGGCGCGATGAATGTCCCCACGAAACCATCGTCTGCATAGTTGTGACGGAGCGATGCACAAAAGCCATCGGCCGCTTCCTCCAATGTTTGGGATTCTTCCACGGAACGTAAGTACTGCGCCAAGGCGCTGCGGACCGTAAACTGGAATGTGCGACCTTGGAAGAACCCAGCGCGATGCGAAGCATCCTGAACGGAATCCGAAAAGGCCAATAGCTTCTTGTCGCCATTGTATTGTGACGCGAACACCTGACTGGCAATTACCGCAGATATGCTCTCGCGGTAGCCCCCGGGTTTCCCCGGAGGCCCCGCACAGATCCGGACGTGCGCGCTAACGCATCCGGCTCTTCCCTTGGGTCGCGCCACCGCGCATGACGTTAACAGACCAGCGAACCGGTCCGTTGCCGTAACCGCACCTTCCCTTGGCACACGAACCTGGCTCTGTGTCCAGTGCGTGCCGGGAACTACGGTTTCCCCTCGGGTGCGACGCTTCGCTCCACCAACTCCGCCACATGGTCTTCCATGCTTTGTTCGCCAGCTTCATCACTACTATCATCGCATCGGACTTCTCTTCAACGTACATCCTCCGATCAGCATTTCGCCTACGCTTCGGCGGCCCCGCCCTTGGCGCTGGGCGTTGAAAAGATCTCCCAGGTCCCGGCAGGATATGTACATACGTCCATGGGGTCTTAGACACCGCGGGCCTGTCCGCCCTCTCACCATAACGATGACGAACATATTGCCTTCGACCGCACCGATAATCTCGGCGACCCGAACGACACATCTTTCGTTGCTCAATATCCCTGGCCATTTGCGCCGCTACCGACACTTCACGTCCACCCTCACGAGTGACCGCGCACGGCTCGCGGAAATATGTGCTTGGTTCTTGCTTCATATTACGGGACTTCCACCCGCTATATCCTTGCCAGTTAGCCTGGCGTACCGATGCTTGTGCCCCGACAATACTGATACCGTAGTGCGAGTCACAGTTTGGGCATTTTGGGGAGGCCTTGGAACGACCATTGGTCGTGCTTATAAGGTCTGGGATAAATACGCAAATTAGGTCACCTGTATTGTTGCACGGGCAGTCTTGGTGCTTTCGGTGGAGTGTAAGGCAATGTGCGCACAGGAAGTATACCTTCCCATCCCGCCGGTCTTCCCATTCTTCCTGCTCACCCGGGAAAATCAGGCATAGATCGGGTTGGTTGTTAAAAAAAGCGGCGTAAAAGGCAGTTAGATTGCGTCGGATATTGTGGTCATTCTGCCGCCGGGTTCCTCCCCATGCCGCGGTTCCGCAGTTGCGGCATAGCACCATGGGCAGATGGCTTGTCGCATCTTCTTCGTCTTGGTCCTTGACGTCATTCGCCCACGTCATTTGTACTTTTTGCTCCACTGACGCTACCATCCGCCGCATTTCGCGGATCCAAACCTCAAGGCGAATATCCACCAGAGGACTACTTCGGCTGGCCTCTGGATAACGTGCCACGCTGGTGAGTGCCAGCAGACTCTCTAGAATTCTCTGCTTTCCATCCGACGCGGCGTTCCTGGTTATTGGATTATTCTGAGTCAGGCGCTGAGCGACCTCGTCCATGGATAGCGTCCTTCCCTTCAGAATGACGAGCAAATTCCTGAATGCGGGCAGCTGCATCATGCGCTCTCCCAACTGCGCATGGAATTCCGGCTCCGTGACGCGTTCCGGCGCAATGGGCTCGCGGAACCATTGCGCATACTGCCCGGCCACAAAATCATTCGGACCCGAATATTGCGTCGGATCGAGCGGACCACCAGGCGCAAAGTCGGTGGGTATGTCGGTGGGGCTAATCAACTTATCTTCCAAAACTGACCTGCCGTGACACGATGCTCGCGGATGATGGCATTGGAGTTAAACTCACAGTCGAATATTTTACCGGCGTACTCGCGCAATCCCTGCGTGGCTTGATCTCCTACCCCGAGCGTAGCCGAAGTGCCTACAGGGCAGGCATCGGGTGATTGCAATCGTGCTTTTAGCCTACGCAATAGGCTTGCGAGGTCGGTGCCTTGTGCACCATCGAACGTGTGGAGTTCGTCTACGACCAGAAATCGCAATGTACCAGGGCTGTTTCTTGCCCAGAGCAATGCGTCTCTTCCCCGGACCATCAGTAGGTCCAGCATCTTATAGTTCGTCAGCAAGATGTCGGGTGGCTCATCGCGCATCATGTCTCTTGACGTGATAATGCTGGTTTCCGACATGAGCCCTTGCGGGTCCTTATCATCGCCTCCGATAAACAGCCCGGCCCGCACGTTTCCTTTCAGACTCTCTGTGTTGTAAATCAGGCGGGCAATGCGGCGTGCCTGGTCTGTCGCCAGAGCGTTCATTGGATAGATCAGAATCGCCTTGATTCCCTTCTTGCCTGCATTTTGCCGGCATTGCTCCAGAATGGGGAGCAGGAATGCCTCTGTCTTTCCGGAGCCGGTACCTGTAGCAACAATGGTGGGCTTTGGCTCGTCGGCAGTAAGCCTTTCAAAGGCCAGTTCCTGGTGCTTGTATGGCTGGAACTGAAGGGGTATTTCAGGAAACCACTCACCTCCACGCGTCCCTTTTTCAAAAGGCAGGTGTAGGGTCAGGTACGGGCCCTTGAAGGGCCTGCCGCTCGTTATCAGTCGGTCAAGTGTGCCCTTGAATGCCCTTGTGGTGCAGTGGAATGTGGTTCTCAAATAGTCTCCGAGCACTTTCCTGGCCTCCGCGGCGAGCACGGAGGGGATCATTATGTCCCTGCGTCCCACGTCGCCCGACCTACCGTTGGTCTGATCTGTACTCACGGCCGTCCCTTAAAGTGCTCCCAAGCTTTGGCGTAGTCTGCTTCGCGGTCGCACCGGTCGAAGGGTGCGTGGTATTTCACGGTTCGCAGCGTGGGCTCGTCGGAGAGCGTGGTATCAGGGAAGGTCTTTGTTATCACTCCTTCCTTCATGTCACGGACATCTTCCCACCCGAGAGCGATGCTCGTTTCGATCCTGCCGGGGGCGTGCACGCCGTAGCATCGATCACTACGCACGGCTTTCCGCGGTAGTCCGACGCTACTCATGCCTTTACTCGCGGTGAAGACGATTCGTCCTGTCTGGTCGTACCAGGTATCGTTTTCGTAGTGGCGCATGACAGGGAACTGTGCTCTGTAGACTGCTTGCAGCTCTTCCAGGGTAATGCCGCATTCGATGGCAAATAGCACATCCAGTTCCACTAGTGCCTGCCGGCGTGCGAAATCCGTTCGCAGCGGGCTTGCTGCGGACCATGGTGCTGCCTGCCTTGCAAACCAGACAGGATCAAGCCGCGGGTCGTTTCGGGACCAGGGACGCGGGGGCTCCATGTCACAGAAGGCATTCCATAGCGCAGCATAATCCTCGTTCAGGCATACCAATCCCAGTACCCTCGCGGCCGCGTCGGCATGTGTGCGTGATGTATGGGGGGGGGGGGGGGCACGGGAAGGTCTGTCCAATCTCTGTACAAGTCTGATCTCCCGCCCGTCTTAATAACGGCATCCGAGGCAATGGTCAGCAAGCCGCCAACTGCTGCTACAAGGTCTTGGTTTGTGTGGAAGGCCCCCGCAGTCACGGTATTGATATACGCCACGCCCGGCGGCACCACCGCCGGAATCAATGTCCGCTCGCTGGCAGGACCGATCATTCTCCTAAACACTACCCTATACTTCTCGGTTACCGGCGTGCTCTGGTCCCACGGAAGCCGCAACACTCTCCGGGCATACTCCTCTCGGGAGCAGGCCCGCATGTAGTTGGATCGTGGACGGTAGTCTGGCGGAAGCGTCGTCAGATCCAGCACGGAGTAGTCGGCGTTAGTCTTACAACCCGGGTTGGGGGTCTTGTAGAAAGGGTTCCCCACAAAGAAGTGCGGCCCCGAGTATATCAGCTCCTCTGCAAAGCCGGTCTCGCGGCGGATCGTGCCGTCCTTTTGCGCATTGGTCTCGCCCCACAGAGTATGCGACATAACCTCCCCTTCCATATCCCGCACCTTTCGCGGGTAGTCCGCCAGCTTCTGCAGCACACCCAGTGCTTGCCCGGAGTGCACCGCCGGCAGCTTTGCCTCTGCTGACACTCCTCCGTACAGCTTGGCAAACAGGACCAATTCCTTTTTGCCTACCGTTACGATGCGATCCCGGTGCCCGGACAGATCCCACTGGTTGTCGTCTGTCTTGATTCCCGGCGCCTCCCCGTATCCATCGTGCGCATACGCCGCCTCCACCGTCTCCGGATGGAACAGGTTTGCCATGGTGTCAAAACCCACCTCGCGCTCCCGGCCGTAGATGTTGACGCTGTACTTGGTGTGGTGATCTACCTCAGCAAACAGATGCCGTTCATTGATAAACTGAAAATGCCTTCGTACCCTCCGGTACAGCACCTGTCGCAGTCTCCCTCCCTTGGCATCGTCGTACACCCCCTCCGGGTGCAGCAGCCCTGCCGCCTGCGTCGACAATCCCCATGCCAGCGTAACAAAGCACTTGTACAGATTGGTCTTCGTGCCTTGCAGCAGGGGATAGTTCTGCATGGCATTCAGGAACGCCTTTGTGGCGCTGGCTTCTTCATAAGCCTGTATGTAGCGCGCGCGGTACATCGGATTCTGAAGGAATGCCTCCCGGAGGTGTACCAGGTCGGAGGCGCTGATTTTGCGCAGCACCAGCTCCGGCTTCAGGTCCCCCATGATGCCCCCTTCCTTCCATGCCACCTTTACCCATGGAGGATTCCCCAACACCACATCAAAGCCACCCCGGTCTGCAAACAAGTCTGCATACTCCAATTGCCAGTGATGAAATCTGTATCGCTGGCTCAACTCTCGCACCAGTGCCAGCTGCGGACGCTCTTCCTCCAGTTTGGCCAAGTCCACATATCCCAGCTCATCCCGTACCTGATCTTCCTCCGCAAACAGCGGCAGCTGCTCCTGCGCTACGGGTCCGGGCACGGCCTCCATGCCGGTAAGGAGCAGCTCAATATCCGACAGGTACTGCGCACGCGCGGGTAGTAACTCGGCCTGCTCCACCGGCCAGAACCATAGTGCACACCAGTAGTCCATCACCTGCTTCAGCCTGCGGTATGCTCCCGCATTGCCTTCTCCTGTCCGCAGCTCCTGTTCCAGGATGCGATCCTTCTCTTTGGTGGATGACTGCTGCGCTGTTGGGGCAGGCTGCCCGTAGACCGCGAATCCATCTGTTGTCCTGTGCTCCAGGCGACGCAAGTCCACCACATGCCGCTCCCACAATAGGTCCACCCCTGCCGCTATGCGCTCCAGGCGATTGGTCTCTGCCATCGTGTGCGGACGCGTGAACGCCTTCCTCCACTCTGCCATGTGACGAAAGGACTCCGGCTCCAGCTGCTTTACCACCTTGTCCCTATACGAAGCCATCCCCGAGTCTCCCACCAGAAAATGGTATATGCCGTCCTCTGGACGCCTGCCGGCAAACGATGCTGCTTCGCTCTTCCACCAGGCCCTCTTGCGCAGCAAATGCGCAGGGTATCCCTTGCGCCATGCTCCTACCAGCGAGTTGCCGCACTTCAGCTGATTCCCAAACCAAGGCACAAACCCACCCGGCACCAGCGTACCCAGCCACAGCGACACCTCGGCCAGCTCCACCGCTACCGGGTTCAGGTCCACTCCGTATACGTTGTTGTCGGCCAGAAACATCTTCACCCGCTGCTTTTCCTCTGCGTACCGATCGGGCAGCAGCGTCTCGCTCCGCTCCCTCTGCTTCCTCCGCAGGTAGGCGTCTGCCAACTGTGACAGGGCCTCATTAAGAAATGCCGCCGACCCCAGGGCCGGCTCGCAAATCGTCAGCTGCAGGAGCTCGTCTGCCGACTTGCCCGATAGTACCTCCTCCAAGGCATACCGCACCACACACTGCGTGAGCGATTCCGGTGTGTAGTACGAGGCCGACATCTCGCGGTCCCGTCCTGCCAGCCGATAGACAAAGCTCCCCTTGGGATAGTACTTCGATGTGCCGTCCTGGTTATAGACCCGCTCGTCGTCGCTATAGTCTTCGACCTGCTCTTCGAACACGAAGTAGGCCTGAGACAGCACATCGTGGTCGTCGCGCGCCTTCTTTACCTCGTACAGGTCGCGTTCGGCAAAGAACCCCCGGTAGGACAGCAAGCCCTCATACACCGCACCCAACTGGTTGATGCCCAGTTGCGCGTAGGAGATACGTCCGACCTGCCGCTTGCGACCGGAGGACAAAGACATCAGCCGTATGATGCGTTGCCAAACATGGTTGCGTATCGGCACCTTGTCCAGTGTAGGGGTCTGCTCCGGGTCGAAGAGATGGCTTTTCAAGGGAGCAATCTCAAACGTATTGAATATGGGCGTCTCCACATCCCCCTGCCGTCCGCCATCAAAGCCGTAGTAGAGCATCCGGAACAGGTGCCGGATGGATATATCGAAGAAGGTGCCGTTGCGTGCCCTGTCGGTGTCCAGCTGGACCAGTTCCAGGTCGCGCAGCTTCTCGAGGCTGTAGCCGTTGCGGTATACCTTCGCCTTGAGGGGGAGGTAGCCCAGCTCCGGTCGTGCTTCGATGTAGAACAGGAACAGCAGTCGGTACATGTAGCGCAGGCACTCTCCGGTAAGTGAGTCTGCCAGGTCCTTGCCGTAGACGCCCTGGTGGGCGGTATCGCGCAGGTACCACACGGCCTCGTTGCCCAGAAGCTCGATGGATTCGCGCAGGGCATACTTGAGGTCCTGGGAAACGGCATGGGCATGGCGGTGGGACTGTTCGCTAAGGGTGTCCAGCAACGTAGCACCGGACGCAGGGCAGAGGCTGTTGCGGTGCAGCAGTGCACAGGTAGCCTGTAGGGTGCGGGTATCGGACCGGTCCAGGATCTCGTTCCAGTCGAAGTGCAGGGCCCGGCGTCCAGACCACTTGGATCGGTCAAACAGTGTGAGCGCGTGCAACGAAGCGACGATGACCCATCGGGGAGGGTCGTCGTCAAAGAAGAGGGCATCGTTGATGAGCTTGCCAAGCGTCCACTCCTTGCGGGCGAACTCGTCTTGCAAATGATGCACCGGTAGCTCGAGCATGTCGTCTTCGTCACCGAAGGCTTCCACTACCAGCAGCCGCGGCGGGCCGTGTAGCGAGGTATTGACCGACGAGAGGAGGGGGACATGCGCCACACTGGTCTCGTGCAGGCGCGTGTTCAAGCCGTAGTCCAGCGCCTGCAGGAGACGCTTCAGAAAGGAGCGCTGGATGTGCAGCCGCTGCTCGTCGCTGCGGGAATGTTCCGCTTCACTGCAGGCCTGGAAGTAGGGTTGCTTCAGTTGCCGCAGCCGGTCCCATGGCGGGCGCTCAGACTGGCGCCACTCCTTGAGCTGCCCCTGCAGATCCCGCTCCAGTACCGACGCCAAATAGTGGCTGGAGTAAAACTCATTCTCGTTCGTGATCCCCGATAAATCCAGCGGCATGGGCTCAGCTGGCCTCAAGACCGGTGAGCACCGCTACTACCTGTAAGTATGGATCCTCTTCCAATTCCATAGTGTCTTCAATCCACTCCTGGTAGCTGGAAAAGAGCAAGTCAAGATCCCTGACTCCCTTGGCAATGGCACTTGTAGCCAATTGGTCATCTCGATCTTTATACCGATTTCTCAATGTTTCACTATGCCGATTCCTGAGGGCATTGAGGTCGTTGATATGCCCTTGAAGCTTAGGCTCGATCGCTGCCTCATAGTCCGCTCGTGCACGATACCCGTGCTCGGCTGCCCATTTGAGGACAGCGGGTAATATTTCCTGTGCGTGGTCAGTAATTGGTGGACGGCCCGCATTAGCAAGATTTTCTTTCCGGAGGGCGTTGAATTCTTTGGTTTTCGCAAAGGGCTCGGTCGACACGTGCTTCCCGTGGCGGGTACGGATACATATGAGATCCTGTAGGATCGTCTGCCCCTTGCGGTTGCTGTAAAGCACGGATATCAAAAAGGAAGCATCAGCAGGATCCAGCACACTCGGTAGTGCCAATACAGGAGCTTCCTGCTCCCCAAAGGTGGCAGTCACCTTGTCGGTCGCCCAATCGATTACAGGATGTAGCGGCCACAGGTAGTGGATCGCGGGCCAAGCATCGTCATCCGAGCGGCATCGGCGAATTTCCCGCTTGATGGCCTCCCGGTCCGCGCAGATATCCAGAATATCCTTGCGGGGTCGAGCCGGCTTCGGGAGCCATTCAAAACGCTGCTTCAAGCTCGGGGGAGCGGTAAGTTGGATCCGTTTCTCATCATCATCAAACGACACCTGTAGCCTATCCGACCTGGCCGAATCGGATTGCATGTGCTCCAGCGCAGTCTTCAGGAATGCGTATTCCGTGATAAACACGGAGTCAAGGTCACGGGTACGGGTCACGTCATCATCTATCGGATCCAGCTCACCAAGAAGGGCTTGCACCGGATCAATGTCCTCGGTAACGGTCGGACCAGATTTCTGCGCCTGAAAATGCCTTGTCGCCTCCTCTGTGCTCATCCCCTGCTCAATGGCATCCTTTACCACAAATTCCTCTTCCTCGGCATTGTAGACCCCAATGACGGAGGCCGGGTCACCAATATTGCGTACCGCCTCTTTTTCCTTCAAAATCAAGAGCTCCAGAATGCGAGTGTCACCGCGGATCTTTTCGTTCCAGGACTTGGTGATCAAGTAGAAAATCTTAGGTTTCTGTTCTTATCCATACCTGTCGATCCTGCCGTTTCTCTGCTGCAAAATCATCAGCGACCACGGTATATCGAAATGGATCAACCTGTGACTCAGAAAATGCAGGTTGATGCCCTCGGAACCCACATCCGACGCGATTAGGAGCCGCACCGGTTTGTCGGTCTGGCCAAACTCCTCCACGATGGCTTGTTGATCCAAATCGCTCAGCGCGCCGTGAAGCACGACAATGGCCTCCTTCTTTAGACCCAAGTCCTTCTCCAGATTCTCAGCCAGGAAGCGAAGGGTCTCGATGCGCTCCGTAAAGATGACGAGTCGATCTTCTTTATCGGTACCGGTCCACCCCATCTCCCGAATAGATGCGCGGAGATACTGGTACTTCGAAAAGTGCTCTGCTGTGACTTCTTCCAGAGCACTATCAAGTTTCCGCAATGCGTCAATCTCTGACTGGTGCTTGGCGGCCGCCTTTTCGAGTTTCTTCAAGCGATTGCGAATGGTCTCTCGGCAGGCAGCCGGCGACGAAAACAATGACTTCTCAAGCACGGTCCGAAACAGCCATTGCCCCCTACGCTGCCGTGTAAAGATGGAATCCGACAGTTTGAGCAACTGGTCAAAGGCTGCCTCTTCCGCGGGGGACGCCGAGGTGCTGAGTAGCGTGACATCCCTTTCCTGAAAAGAGTCCTCCACCTGGCGCCAGATATCCTTCTTGAACCGGCGAATGAACAGGTTCTTGCCGTCCAGGTCTGCCTTGGTGTAATCCGTCGGATCCGCTATCACGGTGGGGTCCAACATTTCCATCAGGCTGGCGAAGCTCTTTGCGCGCCCATCATGTGGCGTCGCAGATAGCATGATCAGCGCATCCGAGCGATCGGCAAGGAGTTTGGCCAACTTGCTTCGCAGGGAGCGACCGGGTCGCTCGGCCACATGCTGGGCCTCATCGATGACGATTATGTCCCAATAGGCATTCTCAATGAATGATCGGTACTGACGAACAGCTTTGAGCGTATCTATCGAGATAATTGCCCGATCGAAATAATAGAATGGGTTGTGATTTGTGGGTAGCTTGGCTCGTGCACGCTGTATGCCGACAGAGTCCAACCGGACGAGGGGAATCGTGAAGCGAGACCACATTTCCTTCTGAAACTGCGTCAGCATGCTCTTGAGCGTGACCACAAGGATGCGCCGTCCGCGCCCACGACGGATGAGCTCCGCCATTAGAATGCCAGCCTCAAGTGTCTTGCCAAGACCGACGGCGTCCGCAATAAGGATTCGCGGCCTCGGCTGCTCCAATGCCATGAGGGCAGGGACTAGCTGATAGGGCACCGAATCCATCGCCGCATGGTGGCCCAGTCGAATACTTGCGTCTGTTGGAGGTGTGTGTCGTAGTATGGACTCAATGTGGAGTCGTGAGCTTCTGTATCGGGAAGACTCGTCGTGGACGAGGACAGTATCGTTAGGATCGACCACACTGTAGTCCTCGACCGTGTTAAGAACATCTAGCTCCTGGTCCAGGACGAGACGGGACAGGCCTGTGAGAGACACCGTGAACATGTTGTTCCACGCCCGATCCAGCCTGCGAACCACCCATTTTTCATCCCGCGCAAACACGCGGGCGCCGGGAGCGAGCTTGCTGTGTGTCGAAGATCTGCGAGGGATATTCACGGTGCTTTAAGTTCTAACTTGTGCTTGTCAGAAAAAGGCATAAATGTAGCCCCGGGAGCAGAACAAGGGTGGATTTAGTGGGTTGTATCGTTTTGTAAGGCTTTTATTGACATACGGTTATGCGGCCACTATATCCAAGACATCGCAACCTTTGCCCATTGGCTGTTTCACCGAATATCTGGCAATATCTCGCGTTTTCAGGCGAAAATCGGCGTTTTTGCCGCCTCTTGGTCC
The DNA here is from genome assembly GCA_963663495.1 of Rhodothermales bacterium. Lineage (GTDB taxonomy): Bacteria > Bacteroidota > Rhodothermia > Rhodothermales > Bin80. Next base: position 3,682,031 of record OY760427.1, on the reverse strand, counting down.
TTTTTGCTCCCATATTCAGGCTAACAACAACATGCGCTTAGTAGAGGATACGCAGTTTTAGCTAGGACAGGTCCCCATTGAGGAGATCTGATTCAATCCCAAGTGCCGAGACGACATTCCTGCCGTGCTACGCGGGCTTCAGGGTTTGTATATGGACGATACCGCCCGCACCAAGATTTTCGAGATCCTGGAAAAGCGACTGCTTCCAGACACCGACCTGCAACGGGGCCGTCCGGGGATGTCGCTATGGCGCATCCTTGTTCTGGGCGTATTGAAGATGGCCATCGATTGTGATTTCGACCGCTTGGGCAATCTGGTGGCCCGTCACAGCGACGTGCGCATGATGTTGGGACATTCGGAGTTTGGTGACGATACCACCTATCATGTACAGACCCTCGTGGATAACGTAAGCCTTCTTACAGAGGAAGTCCTGGAGGAGATCAGCGAGGCAGTGGTGGCTTGCGGGCACCGCGAGTTAGGAGTATCGCCGGGGGATCCGCTTCGGTGCAGGGTGGATTCGTCTGTTGCCAAGGCCCACGTGGACTGCCCGACGGATGTTGGCCTGCTGTGGGATGCAGTGCACTGTATGGTTCGGGAGGCGCATTGCGTTTGTAATGCCCATGACATTCCAGGCTGGCGCAAGCACAAGTATTTGGCGAATAGATTGCAGAAGTCCTACTACAGCGTGCGTACCAGTCGTCAATGGCGCGATACGACGAAGGTAGAAAGGTATCTTGCCTTGTGCCAGAAGCTGGTTCTCCGCGCAGAGACAAGTGTAGACACCCTGAAGGCGGCCGGGATACCGCATGACAAGGTCCTACACTATTTGGGGCATGCGCAAAGGCAGGTAGATCAAGTACATAGGCGTCTGATATTGGGCGAAGTGATTCCGCATGAAGAGAAGGTCTTTTCTATCCACGAGTCACACGTTCAGTGGAAGAACAAGGGTAAGGCCGGAGTGAAGGCAGAGCTGGGGATGATGGTAACCTCGATGGAAGATCAGCACCCGTTCATCGTGCAGCATAAGGTGGTGCGCAAGGGGGTGGACTCGGACATGATTGTGCCGTTTATGGAGAAAGCGAAGCGGCGGAATCCGTCGCTGATCTCGTGCAGTATGGACCGGGGCTTTTACTCCCCGAGCAACCGCGAGAAGTTGGATGAGCTATTGGAGCTGAATGCGATGCCGAAGAAGGGCGGTCGCACCAAGGAGGATATGGAGAGAGAGCTGGCGCCGGACTTTGTTGAGGCCCGTCGTCAGCATCCTGCCATAGAGTCTGCTATCAACAACTTGAATCAGCGGGGGCTATCTCTGATTCGAACCCATGGCGAGGAAGGATTTGTCCGAACTGTTGCCCTGGTAGTAGTAGCGGCCAACGTGCACCGCCTTGGGTTGATACTGCGAGCGAAGGAGAGTCGGAAAATACGGTGGCATGCCGCCCGCAAGCGCGCGGCGTAGCGGCCCCTTCAACCGAACTTAGCTGCAAATTCAAGTAGCCTGTGGCGGGCGGGGGCAACGTGTCTCTTCCCGTCGCTCATGAGCGCCTTGGCACCAAGATCTTGGGCTCCCAACATCAAAATAGGCCGCGTCAATGCGCACAAACCCCGCTATGACCTGTCACATGACGACAGAAATCGGATTCCATAATCATTTTCGGACCCAAGTGAGTTCAAAAATGGCATTTTCTGACAAGCACTAGGTAGCGGGTCCGCCTCGATTCCAGAGGCGTTGGTCGCAATCATCCATTGTTACTTGACTTTAGACATGTATCATTGTAAAATCATACCAGTGATGTGGGCGTGGCCATGGCCATGCTTGATCAAACTGGAGTCCATCGGCGCCGGGGGCACGAGTTTGGGATATGATTGGAGCTGGAGCTTGCGTTGGCTTGATATGCAGTTTATGGGCCGTTGGTTTGAGCCATGCAGTATATGGCCAAGTGAGATCGGAGAATGAACCTGCCCCTCAGTCCGCAGATATGCGGATATCTCCCGAGTACCTGCAAGCAAACGCGGATCCGCAGGCACAAACACGGGAAGCAGTTGGCCCTTTTGAATGGTCCGCGAACGATAAGCAATTGATCGTAAAGCCAGCGCTTCTGGTCATACTTGAAAACTCTGCTTGGAGCTTCCAAGTGCGGCTAAGCTCGGTGCCGTCAGGAGATGTGACTGTGGTAGTGAGCGTCCCGACACGGTTGGACGGAAAATTAATCCCATCTGAAGCCAGCCTTACTTTCACGGCTTCCAATTTTGATCAATTCCAGGAGGTTTCTGTCAGGGCACTTCCGGGTAGTGACACAGAAGATAAAGAGGAGGTCCTAACGCTTGAGGCTTCGGGAGGTGGGTATAATAGGGTAGAGGCGAGTGTGCCGATTTATGTGGATCAAGACGTGTGTGTTAGGCCCGCTCGGCCCCACTGGCGATCGGTGCGAGAAGGAACCTCGTGCACGGTTTATTACAACTGTGGGTTTCATGGGTTAGGTTTGGGCGATTACATGTACTTATTTCACGTAAACGGATCGGCAACTCCGGGAGTGGACTTGATCGTCAACGGCCTTAATACCTTGGAGGTTACCGAATTCCTATCAGGCAGTGGCGGTCACGTATGGGGAAGAGCACATACTAGGGACCAGCTTGTTGCTCCTACAGATGGTATTCCTGAAGGAGATGAGACTTTGGGTTGTTTCTGTATACGCGCGTCGCGGCCGCCGCCCCCGCAATGGAAAGGTCACCAAATCCTGATTCTCGACGCTGACGGTTGGGCTGTTGGAGATACGGCTGCCGCCGAATCGTCTGACGAGATGACTTTCCTGTTGAAGTTTCCGATGCCGGTAGCCCGAGACCTTACTGTAAAGTATCAGACGGAGGATGGATCGGCAACAGCCGGAGACGATTATGATTCGCAGACGGGAGAGGTAACGGTGCAAAAGGGGGGTACGAGCGCAGAGATTCCGGTGCCGATCATCTCTGACAATATTGCAGAGGGAGTTGAGGAATTCAAGCTGGTTACATGGTCGGACCAGTTCCAAGGCATTGGCAGTCTAAAGGCTACCGGCAGAATTCTGGAGGGTCCGCCTAGAATCCAGCTGCGAGAGAATCCGCTGGAAGTGGAGGAAGGCAGCTCGGCTACCTATCAGGCACGTTTGACCATAGAGCCCAGCGATGAGGTCACGGTAGCGATATCCTGGTATACGGGGACGGATGTGAGCCTGGTGGAACCGACATCGTTGACCTTCATGCCTTCCGATTTTGGATGGAAAGATGTAAAAGTCAGCACCGCGATAGACGAGGACTCGAATCCTGATAAGGCCACGCTCACCCACACTGCAGGCGGTGCATTAGAATATGCGGGTGTAACTGCAGACCTTGAGGTGACTATACTTGACCGGTATGCGGTAGAGCTCAAAGTCGCGCCCACTGTGCTGGCATTGAAGGAGAGGGGTTCCGACCCCGACAACAAGGCGGGATTCGAGGTCTCTCTGGGCTCGCCGCCCGTTGGAGGCGAGGTGAAGGTGGCAATCAGTGTGGCGGACGCATTGCAAAACAAGGTTTCGTTGTCGGAAGCAGGTCCTCTGACGTTCGGTACATCTTCCTGGGATAAGGCTCAGACCATTACCGTCACGGCGCTCGCAGATGCCGATGCGGCGGATGAATCCGGTACGGTGGACCTGACGGCAAGTGGCGCAGGCTATGGTGGGCAGCAAGGTAGCGTGACGGTAACGGTGGAAGATGACGAGGTTTTGGAACTGATTGTGAGTCCAAAGAAGTTGAGCTTGACGGAGGATGCGGATCCGGGCAAGGAGAAGTCTTTCGAGGTGAGGTTGGGTGCGGCCCCTGCCGTTCCGGAGGTGAATGTGGCAGTGATTGTTTCAACTGATCTGAGTGGCAAAGCGACGGTAGGCCCAGGCAACCTGGTGTATACCTCTTCCAACTGGAGCGTGGATCAAACAGTTACCGTCACGGCGCTCGCAGATGCCGATGTGACGGATGAATCCGGTACGATGATTCTAATAGCCACAGGAGGCGCGTCGTTTGACAGAAAGACCGAGAGCGTGGCGGTAGACGTAAAGGACGACGATGTCCGGGGCTTGCGAGTGAGTCCGAAAACTCTGGCATTGAAAGAGGATGCGACGCATCCTGACCATACCATGGATATTCGTGTGCGGTTGCAATCGGCCCCTGTGGGCGGTAACGTAACCGTGTCAGCAAGTGCATCGGCAAGTCTGGATGGAAAGGTTTCGTTCTCTGCTGCATTGACCTTCACATCGACCGACTGGAATGTGGAGCAATCCATCACTGTCACGGCGGAGGATGATGCCGATGCGGTGGATGAATCCGGTACGGTGGACCTGACAGCGAGTGGGGCGGGCTATGGCGGACAGTCCGGGAGTGTGACGGTAGCCATCTCGGACGACGACACGCCGGCACTGAATATTTCTGCCTCAACGCTGAATGTTGATGAGGGAGGAAGTGCCACGTATTCGGTGTCATTGACCACAGAGCCTTCGGTGGAAGTATCCGTAGCGATCACGAGTGATAACCCGGAGGTCACCCTGGACAGAAACGCGCTTTCGTTTGGGGTAGACGACTGGAATCAGTCGCAGCGCATAACGGTCTCGGCGAGAGAGGATGATGACGCGCTGCCGGATAAGGCACTGCTTGCGCACGAGGCTTCAGGCGGCGAGTATGTGTCTGTGAGCGGGACGGTAGCCGTGAACGTGATCGAAAATGACACGCCGGCACTGAAGTTTTCTGCCCCAACCCTGAATGTTGATGAGGGAGGAAGTGCCGCGTATTCGGTGTCATTGACCACAGAGCCTTCGGCGCAAGTATCCGTAGCGATCGCGAGTGATAATGCGGATGTCACCCTGGACAAAAAGGCGCTTTCGTTTGGGGTAGACGACTGGAATCAGTCGCAGCGCATAACGGTCTCGGCGAGAGAGGATGATGACGCGCTGCCGGATAAGGCACTGCTTGCGCACGAGGCTTCAGGCGGCGAGTATGGGTCTGTGAGCGGGACGGTAGCCGTGAACGTGATCGAAAATGACACGCCGGCACTGAAGTTTTCTGCCCCAACGCTGAATGTTGATGAGGGAGGAAGTGTCACGTATACGGTGTCATTGACCACAGAGCCTTCGGTGAAAGTATCCGTAGCAATCACTAGTGATAATGCGGATGTCACCCTGGGCAAAAAGGTGCTTTCGTTTGGGGTAGGTGACTGGAATCAGCCGCAGCTAATAACGGTGTCGGCGAGGGAGGATGATGACGCTTCGCCAGATAAGGCGATCCTTGCGCATCAGGCTTCAGGCGGCGAGTATGGGGCTGAAAGCGGGACGGTGGCAGTGAACGTGATCGAAAACGATACGCCGGCATTGAAGTTTTCTTCCCCAGTGCTGAATGTTGATGAGGGAGGAAGTGCCACGTATACGGTTTCATTGGCCACAGAGCCTTCTGCGCAAGTATCCGTAGCGATCACGAGTGATAACCCGGAGGTCACCCTGGACAGAAAGGCGCTTTCGTTTGGGGTAGACGACTGGAATCAGTCGCAGCGCATAACGGTCTCGGCGAGAGAGGATGATGACGCGCTGCCGGATAATGCACTGCTTGCGCACGAGGCTTCAGGCGGCGAGTATGGGTCTGTGAGCGGGACGGTAGCCGTGAACGTGATCGAAAATGGCGTGCCGGCACTGAATATTTCTGACCTGACGCTGAATGTTGATGAGGGAGGAAGTGCCACGTATACGGTGTGGTTGGCCACAGAGCCTTCGGGGAGAGTATCCGTAGCGATCACGAGTGATAACCCGGAGGTCACCCTGGACAGAAACGCACTTTCGTTTGGGGTAGGTGACTGGAATCAGCCGCAGCGCATAAGGGTGTCGGCGAGGGAGGACGATGACGCGTTGCCGGATAAGGCGCTGCTCGCGCATAAGGCTTCTGGAGGTGGGTATGGGGCTGTAAGCGGGACGGTAGGAGCAACCGTGATCGAAAACGACACGCCGGGGCTACAGATAACGCCCCCGGCGATCGCCGTGGTTGAGGGGGAGCGAGGAACCTACTGAGTAGCACTCGAGACGGAACCTGAATCGGTCGTAACGGTGACGATCGAAAGGAGCAATCCGGATGTGAAGCCGACTCCTGCGAGCCTCGAGTTCAGTGCGGATAACTGGAAAATCGAGCAGCAGGTCACCGTAAATGCAACCCGGGATAGTGATGTGCACGATGAAACGGCAACGTTTAACCACACCGCATCGGGTGCGGACTATGGAGGCGTGACGAAGGACCTTGTGGTAACGGTAAAGGATCCCGATGTGCCTGCAGGGCTCGTGGTGTCCCCCAGGAGTCTTACAGTGACGGAGGGAACGGAAGAGCGATTTGGCGTCAAGCTCTTGACGCAGCCCACGCAGACGGTAACGGTCCAGGTAACGGGGGGCGATGGCTTGGGTTTGCGAGTAGATTCCAGGACACTCCGTTTTACCCCAAGGGATTGGGATTCGGCGGTTCCGATAGTCGTGGAGGCGGAACAGGATGACGATGGTATAGACGCGCGAGTGAGGCTTATGCTTACAGCATCGGGGGCAGAGTATACCGGTCAGGAGGAGACGGTAGTGGTAGAGATAGAGGATGACGATGTGGCCCGTATTGTGCTCGTGCCCCAGGAGTTTACGATTGACGAAGGAGGAGACAAGTCCTATGAGGTCCGCTTGTCCACAGCGCCGTCGGCAGAGGTAACGGTGGAGATGGCAAGCGACAATCCGAATGTAGGGTTGGACAGGGAGGTATTGACCTTTACGGTAAACGATTGGGACGAAGCGCTGGAAGTAACGGTTCGTGCCTTCGAGGATGATGATACAGCCGATGACTTCGCGATGCTGACCCACACGGCGTCGGGCGGTGACTACGAAGGGCTGACTGCAACCGCCTCGGTTGAGGTTACGGACAATGACGCGGTTGAGCTGCGGGTAAGTCCGCAGTCGTTGCGATTGGTGGAGGGGGCGAGTGGCAAGTCCTTTGACGTATGGCTTGGGGCAGTGCCATCGGGCGAAGTGAGGGTATCGGTCACGGAGGCATCCACGCTCCTGGACAAGGTGTCCGTCAGTCCGAGGAGCCTGACATTCAGTCCCTCGACCTGGGAATCTCCGCAGCCGGTTATGGTAACGGCATCGGACGATGAAGACGCTAGTGAGGAATCGGGGGTAGCACGTCTGGAAGCGAGCGGCGGTGGATACAATGGGGAGTCTGCAGAAGTTCAGATAGTCGTCACGGATAAGGAGTCCCCGCATCGCGTGGATCTGCAAAGCCAGGAGGTGTGGGTGACAGAAGGGGCAGGCCCTGCGCGTATTGAAGTGCGGCTGAACAGGGAGAGCGATGCAGAAGTCCATGTTAACTACACTACACGGAGCGGTACGGCGACAGAGGGAGCGGATTACGAGCATACGAGCAACACCCTCACCTTTGCACCGGGGGGAGACTTGGCGCAGTGGATAGATGTACCTATAGTGGACGACCGGGTACACGAGCAAGAGGAGTCGTTCAGGCTGGTACTTGACAATGAGGAGGGTGCGGAATTAGGCAATAGCGTAGGCACGGTCACTATTCAGGACAACGACCTGGCACCGACCTTCCGCACGGTTCCTGTGGTGTATGTAAGAGAAGGCGGTGTGGCGAAGGTGCATGTGAGGTTGAGTAATGCAAGCAGCCAGCCCGTGACCGCGTCCTACAGCACGGAGGATGTTACGGCTACAGGGGGGAAGGACTACCAGACAGAGGTAGCGGGAGCGATCACGATAGGAGCGGGGGATATGGAAGCTGTTATTGAGGTTCCTACGGTTGACGATAGGGAGCATGAAGGTAGGGAGGCGTTTGTGGTACAGCTGGGTGATGGTGGGCGGATCGTAGTAACGATATTGGACAACGATTCTATGCCAGGGTTATCGGTAGAGGATGTGACGGTATCGGAGGATAGAGGGCGAGCAAAGGTAGCGGTGACGCTTGATGGTGCGAGCGCGGTACGTGTGGGGGTAGCCTATTCGACGCATGATGGCACGGCCACGGTGGGAGAGGACTACACCCGTGCCATGGGTACGTTGGTGTTTGCTCCGGGCGAGGTAAGAAGGGAGGTGTTTATTCCCGTGCAGCAGGATGAAGTTCTGGAGGAAGATGAGACATTCACGTTAAGGCTAAGCTCGCCGGAGCATGCGCGGCTATTGGACGGAGAGGCTATAGTCACCATAGTGGATGATCCTCTGGAAGTGAGCATTTACGATGGGACCGGTGCAGAGAATGCAGAGGAATTGGTTCTGGCCGTGCGGCTGAACTATTCGAGCAGCCAGGTGGTGTCGGTGCAGTTTGCGGTAACAGGAGGAACAGCGACGCCGGAATTGGACTTTGAGTCGACGCAGGGCGTGGTGGTGTTTGAGCCGGGCAGCGTAGAGGCACAGGTGCGGATACCACTCAAGGACGATGGCCTGGTGGAAGGAGATGAGACGGTGGAGGTAACGCTGTCCGATCCGCGGAATGCATTACTCGGGCAGGCGCAAGCCACAGGCACGATTACGGATGATGAGACGGTACCGGGAGTGCAGGTGCGAGCACTGACCCCGACGGCACGCGAGGCAGTGTTTGTGATAACATCAGCCGTGGGGCAAGTGCGGTATCGAACGATGGACGGAACGGCGTGGGAAGGAGAGGACTACGAAAGGACCGAGGGTGTGCTGGAGTTTGGTTCAGGGGAGAGAGTGAAGGAGGTACGGGTACCGCTGCTATCGACGCAGGGCAAAGGAGAGGTGTTTGCATTGATGGTGGAGGTGGAAGGCGAAGCGATTCGTGCGGAGGTGGTGTTGGGAGGTGGATCGGATAGGAAAGGGAGGGCGCTACTGGGCAGGAGCATGGCTCAGCATGTGGTGGAGGCGGTATCGGAGCGGTTGCAGGGGGGCGTGGTGACATGCATGCCGCGGCCGTATCCAGGGCAGGGCGTGCGGGCATCGCACCTGCTGTCGGGATGTGGGATGCAGGCGAGTGGAGAGCGGGTCAGTGTATGGGGTAGAGGGGCGTACAGCAGGCTGCGGGGCGCAGAGGTACAAGGAATGGAAATAGTGACCGCCTCACTGGGGGCGGACTATACGTTGGGTAGTCGCTGGCTATTGGGAATGATGGTATCGCGCAGCGAGGCCCGGGAGGCGTCGCTGCAGATGACGGGTTGGTACCCGTATGTGCGATATGGAGGGCAGGAGCACCAAGTATGGGGGTTGGCCGGAGCAGGGCAAGGAGAGGAAGGGGGGATGCGGTTGATGGCGGCAGGGGTAGCGGGCAGGTTGGCTGGTACACGTGGGATGCGGTTGGGCTATGAGGCGGATGCGTTCTGGCTGGGGATGGACAGAGAGATAGGAGTGCGGCGTTTGCGTGCGGGATTGGAGGGTTCGGTGGTGTTAGGCGAGGTGTTGGAGCCGTACGTGGAGGCGGCAATGCTACACAGTGCGGGGGATGCGGAGCGTGGACTGGGAATGGAGGCAGGGGGCGGTATGCGCGTACGGCTGGGTATGCTGCAAGCGGAGGTGATGACGCGTCGTCTGGTGGTACAGGCGGAGGAAGGAGCTGGGGAGTGGGGATATGCGGGGATGTTGCGATATGGAGGGCTGGAGGGCTTGGGCGCGCAGGTGCGGCCATCGGTCGTACGCATGTAGGGTCGCTATGGCAGCGTGAGCGTCCGTGGGAGGTGTATGGTTCGGATGGACGGATGGATGTAGAGCTGGGGTATGGTGCGCAGGTGGGAGGTCGCAGTGTATTGCGGCCGCATGTGGGAGTAGGGTTGCGAGAGAGAGGCCGAGACTACCGAATAGGAGCGGGAGTGCAGGGCCGGAGGGGAATAGGGTTCAGCATGAGCGGGATGGCAATGGAGAGCATGGCGCCGTACCAGCCGGTACACTACGGAGTAACTGCAAGCGGCTACGTGCGCTGGTGAACGGGCCAGATAACCCCCCTCTACCTGTGCTTTGTCGGAGGGATAGGTATAAGCGACGGCATCAAGTCTTCCTATTCATGCGAGAAGTGCAGATCCTGTCCGCACGATCCCGCAAGGTTCTGGGACCAATCATCACCTGAAGCGACGACGGCGGTTCTCAGTCCGCCAGGATGCCGTACATTCCATACGATGCGTATTTCCCTAGGTCGTTAAGGCTACCCGGATGCCAGTCACGCCCTTTACGCTCCGGGATCACTTTCCTCCGGTTTCGACCGCTTCGTGGATCCGCGCAATTCAGGAAATCGGATCCGATCCGGGTAGCCTGCACTGGGTTCGTGATGGTATCAAGCTCCGCTTGTTTTACAGAGCATCTGATTCCGCAGTAGCACAGCGAATAGATGCTACACCAGGATGGGAAAAATGCCAGAGGATTGACGCGGCGGAGTATGGTTCGTCTACGGGGAATTTGATAGGATTGGTGCAGGACGGCTCCATGGCAGTCAATGTGCAAACAGCGCGCGGCGCGAGGTTTGACGGTAAGTCTCGTGAGTTCGTTAAGCAACTGACAGCCGCAGGACTGGCTGTCCATTGGACCGGCCCCGTGAGCGGTATCGTGGAGGTGATGCGAGAGTCTGTTCGCGACCCCAGGTCTGTTGGAGGATCTATCCTTTCCGATCCGCTGACAATCGCGCTATCCGGCAGAGCGGAAATGCAGTACGGCGATTTACTTTCGCTTGTTGGGAATCAATCGCTCCCCAACGTCCGCACCATTGCCATAGACGCCACCGTCTTTGCTCCGATGGCGGTTGTGGATCAACTTGCTTCCGTGCTTGGAACGGTAAGCGAAATCCTCGCGCAGCTAACTGGGCGTGGAGTGCCCGCGGACACAGTCGCTGCAACCGTCTCTGTTCGAATTGGTTTGGGCACAGACTTTTTCCTGGAAGTTGCCAAGCTACGTGCCTTGCGCAAACTATTGGAGATGGTGTTCGCTGCCTACGGCACGCGGCGAGCAAGGCCTCATGTATTTGCAGAGGCTTCGCCATTGTATCATTCGCTCCTAGATCCTGAATTGAACCTGGTTCGTGCCACCACGCAGGCCGTGAGCGGTATTTGGGGTGGCGCTGATACACTTTGCGTGCCTCCCTTGCCTGAGCTAAGTCTGCATCTTCCCATGCACTTGCAGTTGCTTCTGGATCACGAAGCACGCTGTGGGTGGACGGCCGATCCAATGCACGGTTCCTATTTTGTTGAATATTTGACTGACGCGTTAGGACATGCCGCCTGGGCATTGTTTCGTGAGCAAGAGGACAGCGGTGGATTGTGGCAGGAATACCTAGCCGGGTCTCTACAGTCAAGGATCAGTAGAGCCGCGGAACAGCGACGACGAGAGGTCAATGTACTGTCGCCCGAGATGGTCGGCGTCAACATTTATAGTCGGAGCCGTGATGGCACCCCCACTATAGGGTACGGCCGCGACTTTGAAGCGGTGCGAATCCGGTTACAGAATCTGGGGATCCGTGTAGCGCTGATCGGAACTGACCCGTCCTTGAAATCACTGGCTATCCGACTCTTGAAATCGCTCGGATTGCAATGGGAAGAAGCATTACCAGAGCAGATCCGCCCTACCACGAATTTGATCGTGATAGCAGGCACTTCGTCTACTGCAGAGATTAGCGCCCATACCGACATTCCCGTACTGGCAGTACTGCCAAGCAAGCCTGATGGACCGACAAGAGGAGCAACACGCTGCTACTACCCAGGGCTGGACATTCCAGCCACAATGAACGACCTGCTCAGTTTTATCGGCATGGAAGAATGAGCTATCCTCGCCCGAGCTTCCCGGACTATTCCCCTACCCTTTCCTCGATACCGGAACAGGCTAGGGGCCACCGCACTACGCCTGAATCTCTAACAATAAAGGCCTATTACGAAACTGCCGACCTTGAGAAAGCAGAACACTTGGACTACGCAGCAGGGATGCCGCCTTTTCTTCGAGGGCCGTACGCGACCATGTATGCGGGGCGCCCTTGGACCGTCCGCCAGTACGCGGGTTTTTCTACTGCCGCAGCCTCCAATGCTTTTTACCGCCGCGCGCTCGCAGCGGGGCAGCAAGGTGTTTCCGTGGCATTTGATCTAGCCACCCACCGGGGGTACGATTCCGACCACCCACGAGTGGCAGGCGATATAGGCAAGGCAGGTGTGGCGATTGATACAGTCGAGGATATGAAGGTTCTCTTCGACAAGATCCCCTTGGACAAGGTGTCGGTCTCAATGACCATGAGCGGAGCGGTGATCCCTGTAATCCTGCAATATTCATGATGTACCCTGTTCGGGTCTAAAAGTGCTGTTTCGGTACCTGCAGGACCGATTGTGCGTTGTTCATGCGTAGGGACGACCATGAGAGGCGGCGTGCCATTCCTTGTTGGCTGAAAAAGTGATTATTGGTTCGGTGTTGGCTTGGGTTTCCTAAGCCTTTTCACCATACGGATCCATGATCACTTATGAGTTTATCAGATGATTTATCGCAGCTCATTCAGGGGCTGCGTCATACCGGCGCGTCCGGTCGGCAGCTGCAATTTGACTTGTTGCGGCACCTCACCCAGTGTGTGCAGCAGTTGACGTCTAGTCTGGAAGAGGATGTTATGCTTCCGTCGGATAATGCGGCTCCAGACGGCACTGGGGAGCAGTTGGCAGAAGCACCTTCCGAGGAGGAAAATAGCGTCCGTGCTCCGGAGTCTCTGGAGTCTCCGGGAGGCTTGGCATTGGGGTACGATGATGATGCTGCGGCGTGCGAGCAGGCGCGGCAGGTGTTTGATACGCGCCCGTTGTGTGAAGAAGAGCACGTAATCCTTTGGCTTGATGCCATGGAAGTGTGGGGGCGACCCATAGTCGTGTGCATGGCCGCTACCATTGAGGGTTATCGGCGCATTCTGGGCTTTGTGGAGGCTCCGTTGCACGATGCGGAGCGCGTGCAACACTTGTTACAAGGCTTGTTGGAGCGCGGTTTGTGCGCAGATCGGGGGCTCTTCTGCATCACTCCTGATGTGACCTCGCTGACCGGCGTACTGCAAGAGTGCTTGGGTACCGGTATGCAGCAGCAACACTGCCAGATGCACAAGCGCACGCGTGTAGTGAGTTATCTGTCCGAGCAGGACGGGCGGCACATTCGGGGGGCGATCACGCGTGCTTTCGCCGTGCCGGATCCGAAGGTGGCGCATGCAGCGTTGATGCAGATCCATACGGACCTTTTGGTGTGTAACCGGTCTGCGGCCCGGTGGCTCTTGCGGGGTCTGGATAGGACGCTGACACTGCACCGGACAGGACTGTATGAACAGTTGAGTCCGAGCCTTCGAAGTACTCGTTGTGTGGCCCATGTCTCCAAGAAGCTGGTGCGGCGACTACGCGATGTTCGCTTGTGGATGCCGCCAGACAAACGCCGTGCTTGTCTGGCGTTGTTGCTTCTTGAGATAGAGTCACACATGCGAAGATTGCCCCGCGCTGCGTATCTTCCAGCGATGCGATCAGCATTGTTTCCTTCCATCAATCAGACAAACGATAACTGACCTATGTCCAAAGATGTCATGCAGATAGAAAACCCCGGCACACTACCGGAGGGTCTCCAGAAGATACTAGACACGGGGATTGATTCCCTGAAGCTGTTAGTAGAGCATCTTGGCACGATGCAACTGGCGTTTTTTCTTGCGGTCATGGAAGCCGAGGTAAAGTCTCTCTGCGGTGTGCGCAGAAAGCGCGACAACAATAAGCAGCACAAGGGGCGGTACGAGCGGTGGGGGAGCAGACCGGGCTCTATCATGATTGGAGATGAGCGGGTAAAGGTGAGTGTGCCGCGTGTACAGGACCGGGTGAAGGGTAAAGCGCGTCCTCTGGAGACCTACAAATTGTTGCACAAGCCGAATCCGAATATGGTGAAGCGTATCGCCCGGAAAATTGTGTATGGTATTAGCCAGCGGAACTACAAGAAGGTGGCAACGGAGTTTGTTGGCAGTTTTGGATTGAGCGCTTCCTCAATCAGTCGCAAGTACAAGAGTTACAGTGCACAGGTATTGAAGGAGCAGGAGGAGCGTAACTTGGCGGAGAACACGTTTGTAGCGTTGCTGCTGGACGGCAAGTACTTTCAGGGGGTGCAGGTATTGATTTGTGTAGGGATTACGGATAAGGGCGAGAAGATAGTAGTAGGGATGGTGGAGACGGCGACAGAGAACGCCGAGGCGGTACAAGGGCTGCTGCAGGATTTGATTGATCGCGGGCTGCGGTATGATAAGGGGCTTTTGGTCATCTTAGATGGTTCCAAAGGGCTCCGGAAGGCGGTGAAAGCGGTATTTGGTGATAAGGCACAGGTACAGCGGTGTACTTGGCATAAGCGAGAGAATGTGGTGAGTTACATTGAGAAAGAGGACGAAAAGGTGCGGGTTCGGGGGGAGTTGCAGCAGGCGTACGACGAGCCGAATTACGACAAGGCAAAGGAGGCGCTTCTGAGCATAAAAAAGGGGTTGAAGGAGTCCCATCCCAAGGCATCGAACAGCTTGTCTGAGGGGTTGGAAGAGACTTTGACGCTCCATAGACTGGGGGTGGCGGAGGAACTGGGACGCAGTTTGCAGACCAATAACATCATGGAGAACCTGAACAGTTTGATTGCTCAACGATGCCGGAATGTCGCGCGTTGGATGAATTCGAGTCAACGTCAACGATGGGCAGCCATGGCCAATAGGGAGTCGGAGACATGGAGCATGAAGATCCTACCCTGTGCAGACCACCTGCCGGAACTACAAGCAGTTCTACTGTAGAAGCGTGTACAGTACCACGATGCGTGCGATAATGGGGGCAGGATCGTGCTGTGTGACGGGTTCGGCTGCCACTTAGGGGGTAACAGCGCTATAGAGGCGTAGTGTAAGGCCTCCGTAGACGATGTAACGTGTCACTTCGCGATAAGCGGAGCAGGCGGAGATGTATCTGGAGGGCACGCATGTCCCCGCCAAAGCCGTATCGGAGGGCCCAGAAGGGCTCTCATCAGACGGTAAGCGGGCTAAATGGGGTCCAAATGTGCCGAAAACATGCCAACGAGGCGGTAGATCACGCGTACGGTGATCTATCCGGCCAATAAGGAGCCTACGGCTGTGCGCGGAGGGGTAGTCATCAAGGGAGCCAAGGCGAATGTGAAAAGACTACCCTGTACCAGGAAGGTGTCGTAATTATCATCAGCATTATTGCAGCGCGTACGATCCATAAGTGCTTGCCGGAACATGAGTTCGGTCGTGGTACGATGCGTGCGGAATTGGAGGGTGCATCGTAGCGTGGTTGGTAGGATTGACGGGTTTACGTTGCTACATACACGCGTGGCTGTCCACGATGCCTGCAGATGGCACGTTTGAAGCCGCTACCACGGTGTGCATGCGTGCAAAAGGGCTCAAATAGGCTGTTCAGTAAGGAAAAACGTGCCTGAATCTGCCTGCAACACGCCAACGAGGCCGTAAATCATGCGTGCAGGTCAATTAGTGAGGTGGAGTCGTTAAGCAGGACAATATTATCCTGGACAAACCACCGAAGCTGTAAGCAGCTCTACTGTAGAAACGCGTACAGCACCGCAGCGATAGTATATGCTGAAAGATGGATACGGTCGTGCAATGCCACGGTGCGTGCGATAATGGGTGCTGGATCGTGCTATGTGACAGGTTCGGCCGCCAATTAGGGGGTAATAGCGCTATAGAGGCGCGGTGTAAGGCCTCTGTAGACGATGTAACGCGTCACTCGCCATGAGCGGAGGACACGCATGCCCCAGCCAAAGCCGTATCGGAGCGCCCAAAAGGGCTGTTCTCAGATGTTCACCGGACTGAATAGCACCCAAAACCGCCGAAAACGCGCCAACGAGGCCGTAAATCACGCGTACCGTGATCAGTCCTGCCAATAAGACTGCCTACTGCCGGAACAGGAGTTCGATCGTGGTACGATGCGTGCGGTATTGGATGATAGGATTGGCGCGTTTAGGTCGTTACACCCGCGTGGAAGGTTAGCATACCTGCAGATGGTACGCATGAATCCGCTACCGCGGTGTCAGCGCGTGCAAAAAGGGCTCATATAGGCTGTTCAGTAAGGAGAAACGCGCCTGAATCTGCCTGCAACACGGCAACGACACCGTAAATCACGCGGCAGATACTTGCGGGCTTGATAACCGCTGCAAAAGCCCATAATTCTTTGATCAGAACTACAATCAGGGGTGTCAGGATGAGCGCAGAATCTGTACATTATAGCCGTTCCAGCCGGCACCGACCGGATTTTCAGCCAACAAGGAATGGCACGCCGCCCCATGAGAGGGGCTGAAAACACCAGTTTAGGGTATCCGTCCGGTGAAGTACATTATAACCGAGGGTATTTACTCTCTCAATTAGAGTAAGTTAGAGCGCGGTTCGAAGGTTTATAGGCTAGCGTCGGTTGGGTGTGCAGGAGTCAAGTACCTGACAGCGTATTCGCAGACCCGTACACGGATCTATCGGATGACCCGGGCGCGCCTGTTTAGGGGCTCCTATGCCGCTTTCTTGACGGTAGCTTGCTGCAAGTCCCGACTGGCTTTCCAATGATGGGGCAAGAGTTCAGCCATGCGGTCGGCAGGATGTGTCGGAAGACGGCGTAGTACGTCGGTAAGCCATTCAATCGGGTTTGTCGATTGCAACTTGCATGTGGCAAAAAGAGAGCACAGTACTGCGGACCGCTGCGCTGCCGCATGCGATCCCGCAAACAGATGGTTTTTCCGACCAAGCGCAATCGCCCGCATCTGGTTCTCGACCAGATTGTTATCAATCTCAACCTTCCCGTCTTCCAGGTAACAAGCCAGCTTCTCCCACCTGTTGAGCATGTACCCCACGGCTTCATCCCATCCCGCACTCGGCCGGTGCTCACTACTCTCCTCAAGCCATGGCTTCAACTTCTCCAGTACCGGCCGTGCCTCCTCCTGTCGTACCTCCACACGACGAGCCGGACCAGCTCCCTCCTTACGCAACCCACGCTCTATCGCATACAACTGCCGGATTTCCTCCATTACATGGCGCACCTTCTTGGGCTCCTTTTTCCTGCAGTCATAAAACTTGCGACGCGCATGCGCCATACATCCAAACAGCGTTATCCCGCCCCGCGTACCAAACGCATCGTACACCACATACCCGTCGGTTTGCATCGCCCCTCTATATCCGCGCAAGAATTCCCACGGTCCAGCGCGCGCACGGCTCGGGCTGTAATCCATCATCACCACCTTCGCCCGCGGTGCCAGGTATACCCAAAGATAGCCGCGATGCGTCTTTCCTTCGTTTTTCCATACCGGTAGGGACCCGAGTCGCCCCGGGCCCCCCGGACAGATCCGGACGTGCGCGTTAACGCATCCGGCTCCTCCCTTGGGTCGCGCCAGCGCGCTTAACGGTGAATCGTGTGGAAGGCCATGGGTGCCGGATCTCCAACTTCGGCCAGTGTATCGCAGTGAGCTTGTCCATCGTGTCCCACGTCGTACGATCCCGCTGGGAACGTCGTCGTAACACACGCATCCATATCCAGTACAGCCGGATGTAGCAGCTCGCAAGGTACCGGTAACTCGTCGGTACGGCATAGTAATTCAACCATCCGTTGAGCACCCGCCCCAACCATTTCCCCGTCTCATGCACCGGGCGGTGCATGCGGCGAATCAGCTGCCCCTTCACGCGCTTCAGAAAACGAGCCATACGCTTGGCTATCGGCTTACGACCAAGACTAAATCGCCCCCTCCGATCTCTACGACAGTAATGCGTAAATCCCAGAAAGTCGAATGTCTCCGGTCGACCCTCACCACGCTTCCTGCGATCTTCCTCGGCATGTCGCCCGAATTCAATCAGACGAGTCTTCCCCGGATGCAGTCTCAACCCGAACGTATCAAGCCGATCCCGCAGTGCACGCAGATAACGTTGCGCTGTCCCCTCGTACTGGAAACACACCACGAAATCATCCGCATAACGAATGATGTAGACCTCCCCCGCACTCCGCTGTGACTTGCGCCATGCATCGGTCCAAAGATCCAACACGTAATGAAGATAAATGTTGGCCAGTATAGGGGAAATCACCGCACCCTGCGGTGTACCCTCCTCACTATCCCGCCACATCCCATCTACCATCACGCCCGCCTTCAACCACTTGATGATCAACCGAATCACCCGCTTATCCGCAATACGATGCTCCAAGAAGCGGATAAGCCACTCCTGGTTTACCGTGTCAAAGAACTTGCGAATGTCGGCGTCCACAATGTAGTTGACCTTGCGACGCTCTATCACGTATGCCAAAGCATCCAACGCGTCGTGCGCGCTGCGCTTCGGCCGGAACCCATAGCTGAAACCCACAAACTCCTCCTCGAAAATCGGAGTCAGTATACGTTCCACCACAGCCCTCTGGACGATCTTGTCCTCCAGTGCAGCCATGCCAAGCGGTCGTGTACCTCCGTCCGGCTTGGGTATCTCTACCCGCTTGGACGGGGTCGCCCGGTACGCTCCTGTATGTACACGTCGGTGAAGGTCCGTCAAACGGTCCTCCAAATCCTCCGCGTACCTCTCCCATGTCATACCATCCACTCCCGGTGCCGCTTCATACTTCTGCGCGTGGAAGGCAGTCCTAAGCGCTTCCATGCTGACATGGTGCAGTAACGTCGTGAGACGCTCCGCTGGGTTTCGCTTCACGAACTCCCGTAACCGCTCCTTCCCCTGTGACACGCGAGCCCATTTCTGCGCCTGGTGCGTGGTAGGATCTCGCGATTTCCCCTCGGGCGACAGCCTTCGCTCCCGCTGCTCCGCCAGGGTATCGTCCCCTTTGTTCGCAGCATTCATCGCTACTATGCTGTCGTCTGACTTCTTCATACCGTGCATCTCCGGTTACGGTGTCTCCACCTTTCCTTCGCGGTTCCGCACGACTGCAGGACAGTATGAAGACCTCCCAGGTCCCGACAAGGTATGTACGTGCGTCCATGGGGTCTCGGACACCGCGGGCCTGTCCGCCGTCTTACCATAACGATGACGGACATGTTGCCTTCGACCAAAGGAAGAGCCTCGGCAACCCGAACAAGAAGTCTTTCTCGCGGTAGCCCCCGGGTTTCCCCGGAGGCCCCGCACAGATCCGGACGTGCGCGCTAACGCATCCGGCTCTTCCCTTGGGTCGCGCCACCGCGCATGACGTTAACAGACCAGCGAACCGGTCCGTTGCCGTAACCGCACCTTCCCCTGGCATACGAACCTGGCTCTGTGTCCAGTGCGTGCCATGTTGCATACGAACCTGGCTCTGCGTCCAGTGCATGCCGGGAACTACGGTTTCCCCTCGGGTGCGACGCTCCGCTCCACCAACTCCGCCACATGGTCTTCCATGCTTTGTTCGCCAGCTTCATCACTACTATCATCGCATCGGACTTCTCTTCAACGTACATCCTCCGATCAGCATTTCGCCTACGCTTCGGCGGCCCCGCCCTTGGCGCTGGGCGTTGAAAAGATCTCCCAGGTCCCGGCAGGATATGTACATACGTCCATGGGGTCTTAGACACCGCGGGCCTGTCCGCCCTCTCACCATAACGATGACGAACATATTGCCTTCGACCGCACCGATAATCTCGGCGACCCGAACGACACATCTTTCGTTGCTCAATATCCCTGGCCATATGCGCCGCTACCGACACTTCACGTCCACCCTCACGAGTGACCGCGCACGGCTCGCGGAAATATGTGCTTGGTTCTTGCTTCATATTACGGGACTTCCACCCGCTATATCCTTGCCAGTTAGCCTGGCGTACCGATGCTCCATGTCCCTGGCCACACGCACCGCTACCGACGCTTCGCGTCTACCCTCACGAGTAGCCACGCACGGCTCGCGGAAATATGTACTTGGTTGTAGCTTCATATTACGGGACTTTCACCCGCTATACCTTGCCAGTTAGCCTGGCGCACTCCTTCCCTTTCTTCTTCGGCTTTTGCACCGGGAACGTTGTCTCATCCACCTGCAGATACCCGCTACGAAGCACCTCCTTACGCAACGCATCTCCTAACGGACCCAGATACGTCGCTACCTTCGCAATCCAATCCCCCATTGTAGCAGCCGATAGCTTCACGCCATGGCGCTGAAACTTCTTCCGCAGCCGGTATAGCGGCATATGATCCACATATTTGGCTACCGCCAAATACGCCAACAACCCCGGACCCGCCTTCCCCTTCGGTATGACACGCTTCGGCAACGGCGCTATGACCACCCCCTTGCGAGGCTCCTTGCAGACAACGTACTTCGGCCGCACAATCCGTACTACCCTCGTGAAGCCCGGCACATATTCCAGGTACTCCGTTACTTCCTCGCCGATGTACTTCATACCCGCGGTGCTGCCCTCCGGCTCAAGGCGGATCACCTCTCTGGGCAGATGGTCCAGAATCGGCCCACGCACCGGCTTGTTCTTCCCACGCCGCTTGCGCTTTACCGGGACATACTCCTCCTCCTCCTCGGGCTCAACAGCTTCTGGTTCCTCTCCAGACAACTGGCCTTGCTGCGCATTGTCCGCCGGCGTGTAACGCTCACTCTTTTTGCCTCAGAGTAGGCGATACGCTTGTTCCAACCTATCTTCCAGATGGCTAATCTTCGCAGCCATATCGGCAATTGTCGCAGCCAGATCCGCGTTGTTCTTGGATAGACGATCGGCTTTTTTCTCCAAGCGACGGACCTGTTTTCGCAGATCCTTGTTCTCAGCCTCTTGGTTTCTTAGCCTCTGAAAAAGGACTTCACCGGCAGGAGAAGAGGGGGAGAAAGATGCCTTGGACCGCATAGTTCATGTACATGTGCGTTCTCCACAATGTTCCGGTTCTTCTCCCCAAAACCCATGTTTTTTGTCCCAAAAGACGCTGATTGCTGCCTGCATTCAGACGCCTGGACGATAAGCTGCACACCACTCCGAAATTCCCATATCGGCACACCAAACCCGGCGTATAATCACCTTGCACTAAGCTCTACAAGCGGATTACGCAGACCAATACTAAGCCCGCTTTACCATGTACTTTACCGTACGGATACGGAATTTGGCCTTGGAGGAGCCAAAAACTACACGCTACCAAGGTTCTGACTCAAACGCACTCGTGCTGATGTCCAATTGGATGCTTCTCAGGACGTCTCGACCTGCTTGTGAGAAATGCGGGCTAAGCCCACGTCATCCAATACCGGCTCCGGTGGCCCGCCTCGTCAGCCGCCAGGCAGAGGATCAGGCTGTTCGTCCCGGTAAAGCGCTGTCCATTGTGACGCAGGGGCCATGCATCACACGGTCTGGTCCAGGGAAGAACGCCGTTCTTGGGTGTGGCTCTGGTGGGTTGATTCGGCGGGCCGTAGCGTAATGAGAACATTACGAAATGTAAAAACAAGATGACATTGGTGAGGGAGCGTGATGGATACTGGCGGGAGGGGGTAGGGATGGCTGGGGGAAGTGGTGGGGTTCGGGCAACCGGATGGTGATCGACCGGCGCACTCGAACCATTGATTGCTAACACACCTCAAGCAACAATCGGATATATTCACCCTAGCCCCCACGTCCAAGCTGAAGCACTCCACCCTGAACCAACCCAGGAGAGAAGAGAGGATCAGAGTTGCCCGATGTTCCCGTACCGCCGACTACGCAGGACAGTACCCGCGAATGGGCCAGCGTCCGCCTTAAACGCATCGAACAGATGCTTGACGCCGACGGGCTCACGATCATTTCGGCGATGCAGCCTGGAGTGGAACACCGGGTGAAGATCGCGATCGAGGCTAGAGAAGATCGGAGGCCGAATCTGGTAGTGATCCTAGACACGCCCGGGGGTTTGGTCGAGGTCGTTGAGCGGATTGTCCGCGTGCTTCGCCACCACTACACCGAGGTTAAGTTCCTAATCCCGGATCGGGCGATGTCGGCAGGGACCGTGCTAGCCATGTCTGGCGACGATATCCTGATGGACTATCACTCCTGCCTGGGGCCGATCGATCCGCAGCTTCAACTGGACGACCGGCTCGTGCCGGCGCTGTCCTACCTGGCTCAATACGAGAACCTGATCGAGAAGAGCAGAAGCGAGGCGCTGTCGACCGCGGAGTTGGTCCTGCTCCAGAAGCTCGACTTGGCGGAACTCCATCAGTTCGAGTTGGCCCGCGGCCTTTCGATAGACCTCCTGAAGCGGTGGCTGACCAGCTATAAGTTCAAGGATTGGGTCGAAACGGAAACTCGCGGGATTCAAGTCACGCAGGAAATGAAGGAAGAGCGAGCCGGTTGGATCGCGACGCAATTGAACGACCAGGAACGGTGGTTGACGCACGGTCGGGGAATCGACATGGGGACCCTACAGGAAGAGCTGTCACTGAAGATCACGGACTTCGGCGCCGAACCCCTGCTCAAGCAAGCCGTCTGGGACTACTTCTGGTTCCTTCGAGACCACATGGCACGAAACGGATTGGCATCTTTCGTCCACACGCTTTACTTTATCTAGAACCCTGGACTGGAGACCTGCGGATGGAAAAGGATCACCTAGCAACGATTCTCAAGAGAAACCCGAGTATCGATCGAACGGCAATCGATCGTAGCCAACAGGCCGCGAAACAGCTCGCCGAGGTGGGGGTGAAGGTGGGCGGCTACCGGCTGGAACCCGCGCTGGGCGGCAAGCTCATCAGGAGTTCTGGACAGTCGCCGAGGCGGAAGGGTCGGCAGGGGTAGGGTCTGCCGCCGGCGCCGGGAAGTTCTTATGAGCCTGCTGAGCAATCTCGTACCGAGGTGGAGGACCGAGGAAGCCGTGACAAGGGCACTCGCCTCCGTGCTCGACCCGGAAATGTCGCCAGGCATGGCGAGAGCATTCGTCAACCTGCTCGGCTCAACGGGCCTCTCCTCGTTCACGCTGGGCCGGATTGAGCACTAACGCCCAGCCCGCAAATCTCACCACGGCTGGTCATTTTGGGAACTGTTTGGTGCCAAAGTGTGCCATTGGTATACACTTATACGCCATCATGCGTTCATAAACCATCTCCACAAACTGCCCGGTCCAACCCGTGGAGTTTTCCAAGATAGGAAAGCGGAAAATCATCGCAGAATTCGACGGCGGACGCATGTCATCCAATGCAGGAGCCTTGGCCCTGCGCGAAGTCGAGGAGAGATGCCAATTATTAGTCCGAATGGCTGACTGCTTTTCCGATTACCGGGACCCATCCCGGGTGGAACATAGCATAAAGCGCCTGCTGGGGCAGCGCATCTTCGGCCTACTCTTGGGCTACGAAGACCTCAATGACCACGATAGGCTGCGGGATGATCCAATACTTTGCCTGGCCGTGGGATGCGAGGATATTGAGGGAGACGAGCGTGTGCGTGATCGCGATAAGGGGCATCCCCTTGCCAGTTCCAAGACGCTTAATCGGCTGGAATTGTCGGTCGAGGGAACCGCCGACAAAGATCGATACAAACGTATGGCGGCGAATCCGAAAAAGGTGCATAAGGAGTTGACGGAGCTTTTCCTTGAAAGCTATGAGGAGCCACCGGAGCGTATCATTCTGGATCTGGACGCCACGGATGATGTGTTGCATGGCAATCAGGAGGGAAGGTTTTATCACGGGTACTATGGTGTTTACTGCTATCTGCCGTTGTACGTCACGTGCGGAGAGCATATCGTAGCTTCGGTTACTCGTCCGTCCAATATTGATGCTTCGAAGGGGGCCAAAAAGGTGCTGAAGCGGGTGGTGAAGCAGATACGGCGCTTATGGCCGGATGTAGAGATCTGGATTCGTGCGGACAGCGGATTTTGCCGCGACAAGATTCTGTCCTGGTGTGAGAAGAAGAATGTGACCTATATCGTGGGATTGGGGCGGAATTCGCGCCTGCAGCAGGCTATCGAGGCGGAAATGGAAGCCAGTCGGAAGCAATGCGAGTCCAGCGGGGAGCCTGCGAGGCATTTTCGCAGCTTTCCTTACCGCACGTTGAAGAGTTGGAGTCGAGAGCGCCGGGTAGTGGCAAAGGCGGAATACTTGCCGGGAGCGCGGGGGTACAATGCCCGCTTTGTGGTCACAAATCTGGACGAGAAGGAGTACGATGAGCGCGAGGTATATGAGGACATATACTGTGCCCGCGGCGAGATGGAGAACAGGATCAAGGAGCAGCAGCTGGATTTGTTTGCGGACCGGATCTCCACCGCCATGATGCAGAGCAACCAGTTACGGCTGCTCTTGTCGGCGTTTGCCCAAGGGTACATCGCCCGGATCAAGGAATGGGGCCTGAAGGGAACAGAGCTGGAGGGGGCGCGCTGCTGCACGATCCGTGAGCGATTGTTCAAGGTAGCGGTGGTGGTTACCAAGACTACGCGACGGTTCAAGCTGTCGCTGTCCTCGTGCTATCCGTGGCAGCGGCTATTTGCCCAAGTTGTGGCTCAGTTACGCGGAGATGCTCCAGCCTCGTATGCACTTGCGAGGTCGTCACCCGATGATGTTTTCCGGTAATCCTGCCTTAATCGGGCACCACCTTTCCAGAAGATCCTCCCAAGTGCGGGCGTTATCGTTGACGTTCCCGCATTGGTGTGTCCAATGCGCACCAAATGACCGCATTATCGTGCCTCCGAGGCCATTATGGCCCTTGAAAACATCGAAACTTGGTACTGGAGGAGCAAAAAACTACACGCCACCAAGGTTCTGACTCAAACGCACTCGTGCTGATGTCCAATTGGATGCTTCTCAGGCCGTCTCGACCTGCTTGTGAGAAATGCGTGCTAGCGGGACGTCAACCCGATCGCTTCAGGCTTGTGCGGGTAATCCTCCCGTCTGCCGGTATCGCCCGTCTGAATGACGAAGTCGCGCCGGTCTCGATACAGGAGCGCTCGGTTCAGAACGTAGTCCTGTCCATCCTCATTGTCGATCTTGTCCCAGTGAGTTATAAGCCAGTACTTGTGATCGCCTATGAAGAGGTAGGTGTTCCGCCATTCAAAGAACTTGCCTGCAACGCCCTCTCCGGCCCGGAAGCGGGCACAGACCAGCTCGATCAACTCACGCCGGTCGTCCTTGCGGCTGAGGACGTACTCGTGGGGCCACGTCTCCCTGTACATCACTGCTTCCCGCCATGGGGCGCGGCCGATCAACTCGGCAATCTTCAGATTCTCCAAGACTGCTCACCCTCCTTCAGGATGGTCCCCGCACGAACTCCCCCAACCTGCGCGCGGTTCGCGTCGCCGTGCCTCCCGATATCCTCTTCCGGGGATCATCGTCCAGGACGACACTAAGGTAGCGCACCTCTGCTTGCTCAACGCCCAGGTCGTTCCGTAACCGTCACGGGTTCGATGTGGAGGCTCCCGTCACCCACCGTGTGAGCAAGGGCGATAGGCCGCGCTGCTTCGATCACACCTTCGTGTCGAGGCACTTCGAGGTGATCGGCAGCGGATACCATCACGATTGGCGACGCCCGGGGTTGAGCGACCACTCGGCCATGTGGACGAAGCTTCGGCTGCGCACGGCGGTGCCGCGGCTGGATCCCTGGGGGTAGCTGAACAACGAGACATGTTTGCACTGGGACCGAACCCACCGGAGCCTTCGTCAGGGCTGTACCGGTACCGGTTTCCAGACAAGACTCATCAGTAACCCGTCCAGGACCCTTGGGGCATGACGTAGGATGCCGCTTGCCCTTCATAGATCCGCACAGCATTCAGCACGGCATACTTCATCCACAGACGCCAGACAGCCTGTCAGCGGTCACTAGCGGGGTCAACCTCCTCCACGGGCAGTCCGAAGCTTCTGGCGTCGGCTGCCGACACGACCGCACCATGAATACTGTGAGGAAACAGTACATCCTGCATGACGACGAGACGACAGGGTTCGAGTCCCACCGCCTCCTTACAACAAGTGATTCACCTGTGGCGGGAATGTCAAGCCACCCCAAGAACCCGTTTCGCCTTACAGGTAAGCGAGAACCTTACTTGGCCACCATGTAAGGGGAATACGGTATGAGGCATCCCCGTAACAGGTTAGTTTGGAGGATTCATCATTGGAACACGCGCCTTTCATCCGGTTACGAAGTTGCATATCCGTGTATCATGAATCTTGACGTACCGTTCATGGGTACTTATATTTGAGGGGTAAGGAGGTTATAGATCAATGAACGAGATTCTCAAGTTCGCGCGCTGGTTGGCCCCAACCACCGATGACATGAGCCGGGACGGTCGCGTTGGACAGGTCGGGCGAGTGGGACGTGTTGGTGAAATCCCGCCCAAGGCACCTTTCCCGCCCAAACCTCAATCTTCACCTTCTAACCAAACGGATCAGCCGAAATCCCGTTCGTCCAGAAGGTAAGCGAGGCATACCGGATACAACGTGTATCCTACATCACGGGCTTGCTGGTCAACGCGGGCCCGCCGTTGTACTCCGCTATCCTCGGCGCTGGCTTACTCTACGATGACCAATACGGCATGGCTACCATTGCCGCTGGCGTCTTGGCCGGAGCGTGGGCACTGACTCGAATTCAACCACGAATCGAACCCACGCGACCCGGCAATGAAGTAGAATCGACGGGTGGCACCACGTCGATAGAATGACGCCCCCAAATCACGGTACATGAGCCGCTCGCCGATGAACCCCGCAGCGACCGCCACCATCTGGTCATGCGTGTCCAGCGTCCAGATGTTGTGCCTCCCAGCAAACGCGTTCACGTAACGCTGCAAATGCTTCACGCTCATGTGGTGGAACGTGCCGTGGCAACCACGCTTGAGCACCGCCCAGAAACTCTCGACACCGTTCGTGTGCGCCATCAGCCGAACGTACTCGCCTACAGAGTGCTTCACCATCTCGTGGTTCGGTAAGCTCTTGTACGCCTTGGCCTCGTCCGTGTAGACCTTGGCTCCAGATTTGGTGTGGTCCAGCACGAATGTCTGGAGTGTGGCGCTATCAGTGCGTTCGACCATGTGCGCGCGTATCTCGTCCGTCTTCCGGGCCTTGGTCCCGGCCACCGCCGTCTTGCCTACGGGCCCGACGAATGTCGGTAAGTCGGTCCGCCACGTCTCGCGTATCCGGTGCAGCATGAACCATGCCGCCTTCTGGCTGATACCTAGGTCGCGGTGCAGCCGCATCGATCTGACACCCTTGAGACTGGTGACTTCAACGTCGATCGCGAACGCCCTGTTCTGGAGGCTGATGTGCGACCGCGCCATGACGCTGCCGGTTCGGACTGAGAAATTGTACTTGCAACTGCGGCAGCGGTACGGCAGCGGCTTGCGGCCTTTGCTTTCGTAGTTAGCGCATGTCAGAAAAAGGCGTAAATGTAGCCCCGGGAGCAGAACAAGGGCGGATGTAGTGGCTTGTATCGTTTTGTAAATCTTTTCGTGACATACGGTTATGCGTCCACCAAATCCAATTCATCACAACCTCCGTCCAGCGGCTGTTTCTCCGAATGTCCAGCAGGTTCGCGGCTTTTCAAGCAATATCCGGCGTCTTTGCCGCCTCTCGCTCCTTTTTGCTCCCATATCCAGGCTAACAATAACATGTGCTTAGTGGAGGATATCCAGATTCAGCTAGGACAGGTCCCCATTGACGAGACCCGATTCATACCCAAGTGTCGAGACGACATTCCTGCCGTACTACGTGGGCTTCAGGGCTTGTATATGGACGATACGGCCCGCACCAAGATCTTCGAGATCCTGGAATAGCGACTGCTTCCAGACACGGACCTGCAACGTGGCTGTCCAGGGATGTCGTTATGGCGCATCCTTTTGTTGGGCGTATTGAAGATGGCCATCGATTGCGATTTCGACCGCTTGGGCAATCTGGCGGCCCGTCACGGCGATGTGTGCATGATGTTGGGACATTCAGAGTTTGGTGACGATACCACCTATCATGTACAGACCCTCGTGGATAACGTAGGTCTTCTTACAGAGGAAGTCCTGGAGGAGATCAGCGAGGCAGTGGTGGCTTGCGGGCACCGCGAGTTAAGAGTAGAGTTTAGTCGGGGATCCGCTTCGGTGCAGGGTGGATTCGTCTGTTGCCAAGGTCCACGTGGACTGGCCGACGGATGTTGGCCTGCTATGGGGTGCAGTGCACTGTATGGTTCGGGAGGCGCATCGCGCTTGTAAAGCCCATGACATTCCAGGCTGGCGCAAGCACAAGTATTTGGCGAATAGATTGTAGAAGTCCTACTCCAGCGTGCATACCAGTCGTCAATGGCGCCATACGACGAAGGTAGAAAGGTATCTTGCCTTGTGCCGGAATCTGGTTCTCCGCGCAGAGGCAACTGTGGACACCCTGAAGGCGGCCGGGATACCGCATGACGAGGTTCTACACTACTTGGGGCATGTTGGCGCATGCGCCAAGGCAGGTACATCAAGTACATAGCACTTGGCAGTTTTCTGCTATTTTCTGTGGTATGTACTAATGGAACGAGTATCCCATTGAACACGGGCGGACATATTGCGGAATCTCCCTTGAATCCATAGACTCATCCCCAGCTTAGATATACGTCATTCTCGCATTGCCGTCAAGATCACTTGATCGCGTCCGTCCGGTGAAGAGCAGAAAGGAGGGCATGGTAGCCAGCAAGTAGATCGCAATAGGGAATCCAATCCTTCATGAATTTCATTTCCATCGTCACAATAGCTTGTTGCGGATAAAGAAACGCTTGTAAACCTTTCGCCCACCGATGATTGCCTGTGCTACCCTACTTTCGGGATTCCAAAGCCCATATGAAAAGCCTTTCCCCCCACTTTCCGTTGCTCCCAGTATCTCGAACTGCTCCGGGTTGTACTTGTCCAGGAAAGAGATCGGGACGCCCATGCCCCCCAATTTTCCGGAATGGCCTTTGTCTTGCTCACTTCGATCGCGTCATAGTTGTCATAATGTGGGTATTCCTCGGCGTTATATTTCTTGTACAGAACCAACTTCTCATGACGCTTACTGTGTTCCAAGTTCGTGAACCAACTTGCATTTCCTAACCTACCCTTTACAACGCCATTTACAATTCGGTAAGCACTGCCTTCCTTCTTGGTTTCAACCAACTCCCGCGCATAATCATCTGGTACGTCAAAAAGCATGTCACGCCCCCCAGGTCCGTAACCCAGCCATATTCTGTTTTCCTTGATGAGTGGAAAAATCTCCTTGTAGGTGGTTGCGTTCATATTGCCAATAATCAAAAACTTTTTATCGTACTCCATCAGTTGGGCGACATACTCGCGAAACAGCGAGAACGGCGGATTCGTCACCACTATGTCGGCTACCTTTAGCAGTTCGATACATTCAGCACTCCGAAAGTCCCCGTCGCCCTGCAGGCGCCCTACTGCGACCTCATCAGGATCCGGGCGACGGTTTCCGTCCTGATCCCCTTCGTATTCCAAATAGACTGCCTGCTCGGAATCATGCTGAGAAAACAAATCTGGCTGCTGGTTCTTGAAGCAAGTCGTAATCAGCTTCTTCAGTCCTAGGTGCTCAAACTTCAGGGAGAAGTATCTAAAGAAATTGCTTACACGCGGATCATCACAGTTACAGTAGACAACCTTATTCCTGAACTGTGCTGTGTAGTGGGCAAGCTCATTCTCTATATCGCTCAGCTGCGTATAGAATTTATCTCTTTTCGCACGCTTTGCGGTGCGCAAGTTTTGGTTTCCACCCATGGGTTCCTAGTCCTGTAGGAACATAATCGTCCGAATAACCCCTTCGTGTTGGGTACGCATTATCCTCATATCCTATTGGATTTATACAGGTTGCACTTGATACATAGCACTTGGCAGTTGTCTTCTTCCGTCTTTCCACCCGCCGACTACGGTGTGATATGGTCTGCGTGGGTTTGATGCAGCGTGATTGCCGTCTCGCATAGCGCACATTGGCCGTCTTGCTTTTCGTAGAACTTTTTCTTGATTGACTTGCTGAATGCTCGCAGGCTAAGGCTACCGTTCAACCGGTACCCCTACTTGACTTTGCAATTCATGCCGCTTAGATTGGCGGCATGGTGGTTCAACATCAGATTCTGAGGACACTGCGTGCCGCTCCATGTGAGTTGACAGAGGTCATGGAGCAGCATCCTGACGATGGTCGTACAGCGATAAGTCGCCGTGTGAGTGAAGCGTTTGGCTTTTATGATGCCTTAGGGCGTGTGCAGCACAGCAGTTGTTTGCAGGCGCTCAAGACACTCGAAGCCGAGGGTGCGCTGTCCTTGCCTGCACCGAAGCGCGTGGTCCGAAGCACAGTGCCTCGTTTGTTGGACGAACCGGTACCTGCGCCTGTTGGAGTGCCGACATTGCTCAAGGATGTGCGCGGCCTGGAATTGGAATTGGTAGAAGATGCCGGGCAGCGTGCGATCTGGAATACGCTTGTGGAGGCCGAGCATCCGATGTGTGCGCCACGGTTTGTCGGACGGCAGTTGCGCTATCTTGTCGGGAGCGAGCATGGCTACATCGGAGCGATAGGCTTTGCGGCGGCGGCGCTGTATCTGAAGGCGCGCGACAGATGGATGGCGTGGTCGGACGAGCAGCGTGAGGACTACCGGGACCATGTCGTGGGTTTGAATCGGTTCCTGATTCGCTCCATGGTGCGGATCAGGAACCTTGCCAGCCATACACTGGGGAAGGTATTGCGTCGTTTTCCGGAGGATTTTGAGAACCGTTACGGGTATGTGCCGTGGGTGATAGAGACCTTTGTGGGCCCCGAACATCGTGGCACGTGTTTTCGGGCTGCGGGGTTTCAGTGTGTGGGGAAAACCAAGGGGCGTGGGCGTCATGCTCCTGGTAATGCATGCACCAAAGAAAAGAAGGCGGTTTTCGTGTATGATCTGGGTGGTGATTGGAGGCAGGAGCTTGGAGTGCCGGTTGTGGAGGCGTATCCCGAGCTGGAGGTGGGTGCGGGGCTGGCCAGTGATACATGGGCAGAACAGGAGTTTGGTGGAGCGCCGTTGGGGGACAAACGCCGTTCGGACCGGTTAGTACATAGCGTAAACATGCTTTCACGCACTCCAGGAGAATTGATCACGGCCAATCTGGACGCTGATCGGGCGGGGATACGGGGATACTACCGTTTTTTGGAGAAAGCGGCCGAGAACGAGATCACGCCGGAGAAGATTTTGCAGCCGCATCGTGATCGCACGATAGAGCGGATGCGTACGCAACGGACGGTGCTGTGCATCCAGGATGGCACGGACATCAGCTACAGTACTCGTCCGGCGTGCGAGGGGTTGGATGTGATAGGGCGCAATCAGACCACATCAAAGGCAAAAGGAGTGCATTTGCACGCTACGCTGGCGGTGGGTGAGGACGGTGTGCCGTTGGGGATCTTACGCTGTGCCTATACAACCGACCAAGAGGCTCCTGCTCCTAAGACACAGTTATGGATAGACGGCGTGCTGGACATAGCGGAAGCCGCCTCGCATCTGAGTGGTCGTACCCGTGTGCTGTGTGTCATGGACCGCGAGGCGGATGTGTTTGCGATCCTGGCGCAGCAGCGCAGCGCAGGGTGTGTGGACATATTGGTGCGAGCCAAGGTGAATCGGCTATTGGGTAAAAAGTCTCCCAAGTTGTTTGCGACCATGCGGTCGGGCCGTCCGGCAGGACACATGGAAGTGCCGATTGCGCGTTTGAGCCGCCGCGTGAAGTCAGGCCGAGTCAAGCATAAGGGGC
This sequence comes from Rhodothermales bacterium, assembly GCA_963663495.1. GTDB lineage: Bacteria > Bacteroidota > Rhodothermia > Rhodothermales > Bin80. The sequence continues at coordinate 3,650,468 of OY760427.1, read as the reverse complement.
GGTCGGGCCGTCTGGCGCGGATGCAGGTACGTTTCCGCCGCCTATCGCTTCCGGCGCCGGGTAAGTCGCAGGAGGATCCGGTGCAGGTCAGTGCGATTCATGTTCGGGAGGTGCAGCCGCCAGCCGGAGAGCGACCGGTACAGTGGTATCTATTGACGACCCAAGAGGTTACGACGCTGAAGCAAGCTATTGAGGTGGTAGGCTACTACGTGTTGCGGTGGCGTGTGGAAGACATGTTCCGTGTGCTCAAGAGCGGCTGTGCGGTAGAGCGGCTGGGTATGCGGCAGGCCAAGAGTCTGCACAATGCCATTACGATCTGTATGGTGATGGCGTGGCGCCTGCTATTGATGACGCTTCTGGGGCGCGAGGAACCCGAAGCGTCGCCGGAAGGATTGTTTGATGAGATGGAACTGCGCTTGTTGCACGAGCTTGCCGACGAGTTTGGACTGCCGCCTCCAAAGACACTCGGGGCTGCTATTCGGGTGGTGGCCGTCTTTGGAGGCTATATGGATCGGAAGAAGGACCGGCCTCCAGGCTCCAAGGTCATCTGGCGCGGCTACAGCCGGTTGGAGATAGGGGCCAAGACCTTTGCCGTCCTTGAGAAGCGATACCATATGATACGGAGAGAGGTTCTCATCGTTAAGCGAGAATGACGAGCACGCGAAGCAACAAACGTACCCATAGCAGGGAGTGATACCTGCCCCCCAGCGTCGTTGCCGCGCCAACGTTTAGTGCGATGGCAACGGGGATTTGGAAGAGAACTGTAAAGACGCCCGAGCTACCGGGCGTTATAGCGCCGACGTATGTCCATCGCATAGGCAAGCGCCTCGCACATGCCAAATGATGCTACGTTTCCCGCATCCCCGGTGCAAGCATCACTCCGGTCCGAGGGCTCCGCACCTCTTGAAAGAACCAATCACTACACCAAACTTGCAAAAACAGACAAATATTATACAGTGTCTGGTATCTGAACTGGGCACACGGTAGGGCTAAGGTCCTTTAGGCGCTCCCTATCCTCTCCAGACAATATATATGGATACACACCAGAATCCTTCGTAACCTCCAGATCATTGAGCAATTCCTTTTGGCGCCGTTTGGTGTATTCCGAATCATATGTGCTGCCGGCATATTCACGGTGCAAATCTCCCCAATTGTGTTTGCACATGGATTTCCGGTCCTCCACAAAGAGTGATTCGACCCACTCACTCACCTCCCTGAAATACTTCCACAATTCATCTGCAGTCTCCTTTTTCTCCTGCTTTGCCATGAAGTCTCGAATCGCTGCATCGTCCTTACTCCCGGTTTTCCACTGGATGATTCGTTCGAGATGGTCTTGCCGCTCACGCTTGCCATCCATGTATGCCCTACACTTTTCGGCCTTCCCTCCTTTCTTGGTGAAGTAGAATTTCGCGTTGGTTACCCACGGGCCATTATATAGGGCATTCCTAAGCTCTTGATCAGAGAGAGCCTCCGCACCGGTATTGATGGTTTGGAACCACTTCATGAGTTCGCCCCGCTCCCCTGTACAGATGTTGACATGGAGCTTGTAATTCAGTATCCGATTGGCACTAACGTCTTCTGCTGCCAGTTGAGCGAAATAACAGGTCTTGCCATCTATCTCGATCGTAAAATCCTGATCTACCACAAACTTGCAGATGGTCAGTATCCGCTGCTGCCCATCAAGTAACTCATACATGCCGTCCCCCGTCTGTGCGAAATAGATCAGGTTGATTGGACGATTCTTGTATATGGACTGGATCAGATTAGTCTTGAATTCTGGATTGTTTTCGTGAATGTATTTCCGCTGGTAAGGCGGGCGGAATACGCTACGCGCACTCATACTCCTGAGATACGTTTCGGCTACTTGCCCGGTTCTCTCCAATAAACGGCAGACATAGCGTAGCCATGCTTTCACGGTAAGCGTGCGGTGAAGTACAGGCTACCGCTGCCTACCGCCCACATTAGCTAGCTTGACAAGAGGGGGTGTCAACTGGGTCGGTTAGCATGTTGTTATGTAGTTTCGTGGGGCAACAGCACCAGATCCGGGTAACAGGGTAAGGTACAGATCGGTGGCTGAGCGCAATTCCTTGTGCGGATCGGCACATAGAGCGGTGTCAATGTGCCGCGTTCCTCGGGCGGACATAACAATGCGGTTACCGCGATTCGCTGATCGCCGCAAAATCAATGACATGGCCGCTCGTGCTGATAGCACGAGCCTTAGGCAGAGAAAATCAGGAGGTAAGCACAGACCTAACCTATGGAGGAGGACGCACCACCAGTTGACCTGTTGCGGCCAAATCCTCATGATGACTTGCCCGGATTTGCAGACTGCTGTATCCGCGCCACAGCACAGTGTGACCTGGTTGACGATTCTTCCGCGGCGCATAACCGCCCATTATAGCCACCAACAGCACCGCCGCTAACAAGTTGGTGGGATCCGAAAGACCATAACGCTTCGAGTATGTGCGGAGCACAGACAGCTCCACATCGGTGAACATCACCCCGGCCTCCATCTCCGGGGAGGTACGACCCAGAAGCGTCATCAGTAGTACGCGCCACGCTGTCACCATGTGGATGGTGATAGCGTGGCGCAATAACGAGGCCTTTTGCATGCGCAACTTCTCCACCTTACAACCACTCTTGAGCACGCGAAACGTGTCCTCTACACGCCAGCGCAGCCCGTAGTAGTTAATGATCGCTTCCGCTTCCTCCAGCGATGTCACCGGGCACGAGGTCAAGAGGTACCACTCAATCCGCTTCGCATTCTTGGGAGGAACCGACTCACGAATATGTACCCCCCATAGTTGCACCGGCTCCCGCTGCGGGTCCTTATCGGTAGGAGGTACAGGTGTTTCGGAAGAATCAGGGGCTTCGGTATCCTGCACCACCTCCTGCTTCTTTTTCTTCTTGGTAGGGGGGAGGATTACCTTCCTATAGCGCACCTCCATAAGCGCATTACGGGCCGGCCGACCCTCATTCGTCACACGCCCCGACTTCGCACGACGGCTCACGCGTGTCACCGACAGGTGCATCATGCCTGCCGACGGACCCTTCCGCATCGCCTTGAATAACCGTGCCTTCTCCTTGCCCAGATTCCGGTCGTGTTTGGCTCGTACTATTACATCCGTACGCCGCAGCCCATCCCGCTCCGCAAAAAGCGCAAAGATGTCCGCCTCCCGATCCATAACACAGATCACCCGCGTCTTGCGCGGCAGCGTCTCCGCCGCCTCCTCAATATCATGAAGACCCTCTATCCACTGCTGCGTCCCGGCAGCATGCTCCCCCTCAGGCTTCTCATACGCACATCGTAGCACTCCCAGGGGCACTCCGTCACCTCCCAATGCAATGGTCGCATGCAAATGCACCCCCTTGGACTCCGCTGTCGTCTGATTACGTCCTATAACCTCTAACCCCTCGCATTCCGGGCGCGTACTGAAGCTGATGTCCGTACCATCCTGCACGCATAACACCGTGTCCTGCGTACGCATCCGCTCCATCGTACGCTGTCAATGAGTCGCCAATATCTTCTCAGGATTGTTCCCATACCGATCCGCCTTCTCAAGAAAACGATAATACCCCGATACCGCCGCCGGATCACGCTTCGGTGCTGCACTCGGTGGACGACCCATAGATGCTCCCAACATTGCTGCACTCTTTACCAAACGAGCTCTGCGCCTCTTATCCCCCAATGGCGTACCACCAAACTCCTGCTCCGCCCACCCTTCACCATCAAGCCCCTCACCCACTTCCAACCGCGGATGCAGCTCCACATCCGGTACACCCAGCTTCTTGCGCCAGTCTCCGTCAACCTCCCTAACGAATATCTTCTTCTGCGTTTGCTTGCATTCATGCGTGAGGGCATGCCGCCCCCTGCCCATGGTCATCCCCAAACGAAGGAAGCCTGCCGCCTTGAAACACGTACCCTCCTGATCCGGGCCCACAAATGTTTCCACCAGAAAGGGCGCATAGCCGTATCGCGCACGGAAGTCGTCCGGCAATCGCCGCAGTACCCGTCCCAACAGATGACTGGCCAGATTCTTGCACTGCACCGTGGGACGAATCAGGAAGCGGCTCAGCCCCACCACACGATACAGCTCCCGATCCCGCTGCTCATCACTCCACGCCATCCATGTATCCCGAGGTTTCAGATACAACGCCGCTGCCGAAAACCCGATGGCGCCCAGTATCCCGTGCGCACTCTGAAACACGTATCGCACCTGGGCCCCCACAAGGGTCTTCAAACCGCGGGGATGCTCCTTGGTCATCAGCGTATTCCAGATTGTGGTAGCATCGCGGTCGGAGACCAGCACGACCTCAAGATCTTCGACCTCACCCACCGTATCCGGTACATCCACCGGCGCCTCCACCGGAGCTTCCAACAAACGCGGCCCGGCAATCCGACCAGTCCGCTGCGAAACAGGCAGTACAATCTTGTTCTCTGCCTCCAGCGTACGTAGCACTTTCAACCTAACTTCGCCATTTCGTAGTGCTACTAACCTACGGAATTCTCCCGTGGCCATATTTGGACCGTTTTTTCCAGGAGCAATGGATGGTGAGATTTACCGGATCGGTTGAAGTTGGTTTAGGGTGGTTTGAATCCCTGATTACCTGGTGTTTTGCCGCCTGTTTCGCTGCGATCTATCTCGGATCGTTTCCATCGGACGTAGCTCTGGTGGCTCCATCTGGAGTACGCTATCTCAACCGTTGTGAAGGGACCATGCGTCATGAGTCTGGAGGCTTCTGGCTCACCGGTGCACTCGCTTCCTCCACATGCTCGGTCACGGTGCGGGTCGCATCGGGATCATACACGTATCCCAGTACCGCAAAGAACTGTACCATACTCGGAGGCAGATCCTGATCCACCTCCGTGATCAGGTACCGATATTGGTTCTTAACCATCTTGGTCGTAATCCGACCAATCCTGTTCAACCTGTCTCGGATCGTCGCCCAACTATCATGAATCCCGTGTTCCTTGAGTCTGGTGCGAACCAGATGGGCAGCATGATAAGCCAGTACCGTAATGAACAGATGCCCTTCAATGCGGTCATCTCTACTGTGGTAGATGGGCCGTAGACCGAGGTCCGATTTCATGACTCTGAATGTGCGCTCAATCTCTGTAAGTCGCCAGTAGGTTCGTGCAACCTTTTCCACCGACCATCCGGTATGACTGGTCCGAAGCACATACCCTCCGCTGGCCTGGGTGCGACGCGCATGCGAAGCACGCCGGGTCACCGTAACGGATTCTGCATGCTTGGTGCCCTCCTTTTTACTGACCTCTACCTCATACAGGTGTGAGACCTTCTTGTACTTTTCCTTCAGACGACCAACCTTTATCGTGACCTTTTCATAGTTCTTCAAGTACCCGGGTTTCGAGAGTCCCTCATGTAGTGTAGTGAGCGCCTTCACAAACTTCTTGCATTGGGTTTCAAGGATCTGATCCTCCTTCGCCTGCTTGGCCTCACTGTGCACAAACACGCGCAGTTCCGCATTATCTTCAACGTCTTTTTCGTCTTCAACATCTTCAACATCTTCAACATTTTTTCCTTTTTGGTGACCTTCCAGGCTTTGATCTTGACTCCCCCGGCGGTCGTAAACTGTTGATCCGGCTTGTTTTCGGGGACTGGAGGGGCTTTGGAACGCTCCACGGTGATCCAGTTCAGTCCCTGTTCTTTCAGGTACTGCAGATTCTGCTCCGTCGCAATGCCGGAGTCCATAATCACTGTGGGCGTAGCGCCGTTTAGTTTCTCAATCGCCTCTTTGAGCGTTGCCGGTTCCCCTGCATTGCCCGGCAGGATCTGCACATTGCGGGGGAACCCCGAACCATCCAGGGTGAGCGCCAGCGTAACCAACGGACAATCACTGCGCTTTTCCTTGCTGCGCCCATGCGACAACAACTTCCCTTTCTTCTTGCCGTGGTAATAGGTATTGGTTAAATCATAAAAGACGATCGTTTCTTCAAACTGCAATACCGCTTTGGTAATGCCAAAGAGTTTCTTCAGGATCTCATCCATATGCTTATGGATCAGATCAGTGCAACGATAGAGGGTGTTGAGACTCGGGGGTTCCAAATCCAGAAGCTGCAGAACACTGGAGGTTTTACACAGCCATTTATGCGTTTCTCGTTCACTGCCCGGGTGGAGCATACGTCCGACGATCAGCGCACAGCAGAGCTTGACGTGTTTCTCGCAGAAGTTGAGCGAACGTAGCAGTACAGCCAGTCCGAGCTGTTCCAATGTCTGAAGGATCAGTCGTTCTCCGCCGACGGTCCGGGAATCGGGATGGGTTGTTTTCTCTGGATCAATGAGGTGTTGCTGATGGGATGTGCGATGGATGTCGTAGCCCTTGCTTTCGAGATGTGCAACGATGTCGTCGACCGCATTGAGAAAGGCTTCATCATTCTGGAAAGGGAGGATAGCTTTCCCTTTGAGTCGGGCAGTAACGCAATGGGTCAGTTCCCCCCACAGACTGCGGGGGATGTTGAAGTTCGGGCCGAGATTAAGGAGGGTGCGGTGTTTGGAGGTACCGTCTTTGCGATAGGATTCGATGAGGGCAAAGCTGTTGCATTTTTTACCGTCTTTACGTTTGTAGGGTCGGTTTCGGATAAACATGATCGGAGTGTGGAATTGGTACGGGGTAAGGTACCGGGGTGGTTGGGGGGAGGTTCCCGTACACACCTCTATAGCACTACATTGTCTTTTCCAAAAAAGTCGGCTAAAAAAGGTCGAAAAACACCGAATTTAGCCGAAATAGCCCTATTAGGAGGGAAAAACGAGAGAATTGGAGACGGAACTCAGCGTTTTCCCCTGACTGGATGGCGAAGTTAGGTCATATAGGCTGTTCAGTAAGGAGAAACGCGCCTGAATCTGCCTGCAACACGGCAACGACACCGTAAATCACGCGGCAGATACTTGCGGGCTTGATAACCGCTGCGAAAGTTCATAATTCTTTGATCAGAACTACAATCAGGGGTTTCAGGATGAGCGCAGAATCTGTACATTATAGCCGCTCCAGCCGGCACCGACCGGATTTTCAGCCAACAAGGAATGGCACGCCGCCGAGCGGGTATTCGGGCGGCTTAAGGATGAGTTTGGCGGTCGTCACGTAAGAGTGCGTGTGCACCAGAAGGTTACCTGCCATCTGATGTTCGGGGTGCTTGCCTTGACGCTGGATCAGTTACTGCGCTTGGTGCAGTAACGACGGGGGATTACGCGCAGGTTACGCAGATTGGGCTCTGGTGCGAAGCAGGAGTCAGGCAGAGGTGTGCGTCTGAAGCACAGATTGTAGCACAAATTCGCTAAAGCAATGGCCCGTTGGTCGCGGATAATATGTATATGCGATTGCAAAAGTATGACAAGCAGTTTTCTCGCTAAATCACGGATACAGAAGAGCCTCTTGCGCGAAAAATCAGCCTCCAAAGTCGCTGATAACGCCCCTTCCCTGGGGGTTTTGCAAGAGGCTCTTATTATTCAATGGCCCCATTCCCCGAAGTTGGACCTGCTCGTTTCGTCGCCACGGCCAGCCATCCCCTGTGCAGACGCTCGGTCTCGCGAATCACACTCTCCCATGTGCGGTAGTGTAACCGCACGCCTGGGATTTCCCGATTCCTTCTTCGCCGGGCCGCTTCGGTAAAGCCATTCGCTATCATGATCCCGCTGATTCTAGGCGGGTTTTTGTCGTGGGCATATGCTTCCTTGGCGAGATCAACGTAGTCTTGGAACTTCGTTACCTCGTCAGCGCTGGTCCTGTGAGCACTGCCATCTGCGGTCCTGGCACGCTTGATCTCGACGACCAGAATCTCATCAATCGTGGATGGAGCCGACGGTTGCATCGCGAACAGGTAGTCCATGCGCTTCCCAATACCAGGCTCGGTGTCATACTTGATTCCCAGATCCTCCAACCGAACTTCATTCCCCAATAGGTACCAGCGTGGATCTAGCAACCAAACATTCTCGCGGATGTGCCGATGAATGGTCGGTACTTCCTTCGCTCCCTCCTTAACATGGGTCTTCAACTGATTGATGGCCTTCAGTCGCGTCTCGATGATCGTCTGGTTACGACGCGCGTCAATGAGCCCGAAGCGATGGATCACATCCCATATCCGAACCTGTGCGTCTGGTGCCTCCTTGTTGATGTCCTCCCACATCTGGCGAACGACTTGGTCGTCACGAGCGTTCACCACATCGTGCATGACGCGCATGACCTCAATTGATGACATTTCCGTTCCCGCTAAGGCGGTCGGGATGCGCCGGAGTGCCTTGCGTTGATCGGTCGTAAATGGTGCCATGAGCTCGTCGAACTCGGCGGAAATCTCCTCCTCCACTCTTCCCGCGCGTACCTTTTGGCGCTCCCGAAGCGCCCATTTCACCAACTCACGGCCCCACTTAATGAACGGCTTCAGCGTGTCATCCTCCAACCTCAGTTGATCACGGTTGGCCTGGATGCGGTCGTCTCCGATGTCCCAGCCATCGTCTACCCAGTCGGCCTCCACTTCCCCAACCATATACTCAAGTCCAAGTTGATTCGACACACCGCCGACCTGCTCGAAGTGAAACGGTCGCTGGGCCATTTTGCCACGGGCTATCACAGATACCCCACGTTGCTGCTCGTCAGAAAGTGGCTTCTCTGTGAAGCCGATCCACCAGTTAACACGTTGGCCGTCAGCGATTTCTTCAGTCGCCCAGTCACCATTCACTTGCATGCCTGCTCTAGGCCTGTCGCTCTTCATGTCGCGAGGAAATCGGATCTGCACATCGTAGTTGAAGCGCGACAGTGGCCGGCCGTTGAAGTGAATGGCCATTTTGGCGGCATCCAAACCGAAACGTCGCGACATCGAGTCGAGAAAGCGTCTCTCTGTGACGGCTCGCCTCATGCGAAGTCCAGATAACGTGATGCGAGTGCCGTGGGCGATCTCCCGCCCACAGGGCGAAACCAGCGGGGACAGGTCTTCAGCTGCCTCCGTCTTGTAGTTGGATCCGACTGGTCCGCAGCGGATATTGTCGTAATTCAGACGAAAGCTAATTGGAGCTACAAGAGTATTGCCTGCCCCGTTTGCGGACGGCACAATGGCCACACTGTAGCACTCCAGTATACGCGCTGTCCCGAAAGCGGCCAGTTTTCCAATCCCTTTTCTTCCATGAAGATGGCGGCCCCCTCGCGACCTGTCCGACTTTGCCTCCACCCTCCTCTTGCGGCCGACGACGAGGTACTGATGTGCCGCCTCGGCTCGGGTCATGCCGTGTCCGTCGTCGAGCACTTCGATCTTGGAGTCTTCCGTCCACGCCATACCGAAGGGAAACTTTACCCAGACATTCTCGGCGTCGGCGTCCCACGCATTGGAGATCAGTTCCGCAATCGTTGCCGTGGCAGTAGGATACATCTGCGCTCCAAGCTGTTCGACCAACGCTCCCAGAAACTTCAGCTCCAGAACCGATTCTTCGCTCACGCCGCCCTCCCTGTCCTGGTAAACTCAATGCAGCGCCTGACCACGAAACCCAGTGCCTTGGCAAGCCTGACGGGCACCGCATTGCCGATCTGCCGCTCAATGGACCCATGGCTGCCGACAAACCGATAGCTCTTGGGGAATGTCTGCAGAAGCGAAGCTTCGCGGAGGCTAATGCCGCGGTGCTCGGTCGGGTGTAGGAAACGGCCGCAAGAGGGCGTGGTACACTTTGTTGTCATCGTTGGAGCTGGTCCCCTCCGGCGGATCCGCCCATAGGGTGCCCAAGCCCCCTTTCGTTTGATCCGCTTGTGACACGCCAACTGAAGGCGCGGCGGGAGGTCGAACCGGTTTCCTCCCGGCGGAATAGCCTGAATGCGCTCCAAAACCAGCGGCGTCGGCGTGCGCGCACGGTGTAGTGGATCCTTTGTGCCTTCGATCGGTCCGGCAAGGTCAATCACATCCCCGGCGTCCGGCGGCGACATTGCGAGAGAATCCGGTACGAATGACCCCAGATCGTCGGGCAATACTCCTCCAGATCCGACCCGCAATCCAATCGCGATCAGCCGGCGGCGGCGCTGGGGAACTCCAAAGTCGGATGCGAACACATCGTAGGCCCGGAAGTCATGGTATCCCATTTTTACCAGCCGCGTCCGAAGGCGCTCAAAGCGCAGGTCGTGCGCTACCCCTGGGACATTTTCGAAAAGGATCGCGGCGGGCAGAAATTCGCGCGCCCAGCGCTCGGTCTCGACTATCAGGCCGTTTCGCTCGTCGGACGCATCCATCTTGCCGAGAGTTGAAAAGCTCTGGCAGGGAGGGCAGGCCGTAATTAGGTCGAGGCTGCCCACGGATAGATCCAACGATGTCCGCAGCGCTCTAGGCTCAACACAGCGGATGTCTCTCTCTATAACCCCTACTTCGGGATGGTTGACCGAGAATGTACGGACTGCGTCGCACCACTCCTCAACGGCTGCCAGCACTCGATAGCCAGCGTCTTTGAGGCCTTGTGTCGCACCACCTGCGCCTGCGAAAAGATCAAGAGCCGTAAGCATGACTAAATCTACAAAAACAGGGATTGGAACTCAGTAAGATTTAGCGGACCAGGGATGCCTGGAATTTACGCTGCTGTAGGACGGACACTGACACTCCAAAGGAATCCCGGCCGGAGGTCTCGACAAGCTGCTGTGCAGCAGTGCACTGAAAATTGTGGAGATGGCCGCAGATCGGCCTTTGTCCAAAACAGATAGGTCGAATCCAATTACGGATAGCATCCGCATAATTTGTTACCCAACGCGTAATGTTTCCTGGAAGCACATGACGAGAGAACAGGAGCATCTCTCCTATTGGCATACACAACAGATAGCTTAGGCGTGCAATTCATTCTTGACTGTCTTACCATTATGCCCGAAAACAATGGACGCTGCGTAGCCTACATTCTGTACGGTATCGTGAAGCACCCTGCCAATCGGTTGCCTGCCCTTTTGCTTAATCTTCGTTCCCAGACTAAGTTAGAACTTAAAGCACCGTGAATATCCCTCGCAGATCTTCGACACACAGCAAGCTCGCTCCCGGCGCCCGCGTGTTTGCGCGGGATGAAAAATGGGTGGTTCGCAGGCTGGATCGGGCGTGGAACAACATGTTCACGGTGTCTCTCACAGGCCTGTCCCGTCTCGTCCTGGACCAGGAGCTAGATGTTCTTGACACGGTCGAGGACTACAGTGTGGTCGATCCTAACGATACTGTCCTCGTCCACGACGAGTCTTCCCGATACAGAAGCTCACGACTCCACATTGAGTCCATACTACGACACACACCTCCAACAGACGCAAGTATTCGACTGGGCCACCATGCGGCGATGGATTCGGTGCCCTATCAGCTAGTCCCTGCCCTCATGGCATTGGAGCAGCCGAGGCCGCGAATCCTTATTGCGGACGCCGTCGGTCTTGGCAAGACACTTGAGGCTGGCATTCTAATGGCGGAGCTCATCCGTCGTGGGCGCGGACGGCGCATCCTTGTGGTCACGCTCAAGAGCATGCTGACGCAGTTTCAGAAGGAAATGTGGTCTCGCTTCACGATTCCCCTCGTCCGGTTGGACTCTGTCGGCATACAGCGTGCACGAGCCAAGCTACCCACAAATCACAACCCATTCTATTATTTCGATCGGGCAATTATCTCGATAGATACGCTCAAAGCTGTTCGTCAGTACCGATCATTCATTGAGAATGCCTATTGGGACATAATCGTCATCGATGAGGCCCAGCATGTGGCCGAGCGACCCGGTCGCTCCCTGCGAAGCAAGTTGGCCAAACTCCTTGCCGATCGCTCGGATGCGCTGATCATGCTATCTGCGACGCCACATGATGGGCGCGCAAAGAGCTTCGCCAGCTTGATGGAAATGTTGGACCCCACCGTGATAGCGGATCCGACGGATTACACCAAGGCAGACCTGGACGGCAAGAACCTGTTCATTCGCCGGTTCAAGAAGGATATCTGGCGCCAGGTGGAGGACTCTTTTCAGGAAAGGGATGTCACCCTACTCAGCACCTCGGCGTCCTCCGCGGAAGAGGCAGCCTTTGACCAGTTGCTCAAACTGTCGGATTCAATCTTTACACGGCAGCGTGGGGGGCAATGGCTGTTTCGGACCGTGCTAGAGAAGTCGCTGTTTTCGTCGCCGGCTGCCTGCCGAGAGACTATTCGCAATCGCTTGAAGAAACTCGAAAAGACGGCCGTTAAGCACCAGTCAGAGATTGACGCATTGCGGAAACTTGATAGTGCACTGGAAGAAGTCACAGCAGAGCACTTTTCGAAGTACCAGTATCTCCGCGCATCTATTCGGGAGATGGGATGGACCGGTACCGATAAAGAAGATCGACTCGTCATCTTTACGGAGCGCATCGAGACCCTTCGCTTCCTGGCTGAGAATCTGGAGAAGGACTTGGGTCTAAAGAAGGAGGTCATTGTCGTGCTTCACGGCGCGCTGAGCGATTTGGATCAACAAGCCATCGTGGAGGAGTTTGGCCAGACCGACAAACCGGTGCGGCTCCTAATCGCGTCGGATGTGGGTTCCGAGGGCATCAACCTGCATTTTCTGAGTCACAGGTTGATCCATTTCGATATACCGTGGTCGCTGATGATTTTGCAGCAGAGAAACGGCAGGATCGACAGGTATGGACAAGAACAGAAACCTAAGATTTTCTACTTGATCACCAAGTCCGAGAACGAAAAGATCCGCGGCGATACTCGCATTCTGGAGCTCTTGATCAAGAAGGAAAAAGAGGCGGTACGCAATATTGGTGACCCGGCCTCCGTCATTGGGGTCTACAATGCCGAGGAAGAGGAATTTGTGGTAAAGGATGCCATTGAGCAGGGGATGAGCACAGAGGAGGCGACAAGGCATTTTCAGGCGCAGAAATCTGGTCCGACCGTTACCGAGGACATTGATCCGGTGCAAGCCCTTCTTGGTGAGCTGGATCCGATAGATGATGACGTGACCCGTACCCGTGACCTTGACTCCGTGTTTACCACGGAATACGCATTCCTGAAGACTGCGCTGGAGCACATGCAATCCGATTCGGCCAGGTCGGATAGGCTACAGGTGTCGTTTGATGATGATGAGAAACGGATCCAACTTACCGCTCCCCCGAGCTTGAAGCAGCGTTTTGAATGGCTCCCGAAGCCGGCTCGACCCCGCAAGGATATTCTGGATATCTGTGCGGACCGGGAGGCCATCAAGCGGGAAATTCGCCGGTGCCGCTCGGATGACGATGCGTGGCCAGCGATCCACTACCTGTGGCCGCTACATCCTGTAATTGATTGGGCGACCGACAAGGTGACTGCCACCTTTGGGGAGCAGGAAGCTCCTGTGTTGGCACTACCGAGCGTGCTTGATCCTGCTGATGCTTCCTTTTTGATATCCGTGCTTTACAGCAACCGCAAGGGGCAGACGATCCTACAGGATCTCATTTGTATCCGTACCCGCCACGGAGAGCACGTGTCGACCGAGCCCTTTGCGAAAACCAAAGAATTCAATGCCCTCCGGAAAGAAAATCTTGCTAATGCGGGCCGTCCACCAATTACTGACCACGCACAGGAAATATTACCCGCTGTCCTCAAATGGGCAGCCGAGCACGGGTATCGTGCACGAGCGGACTATGAGGCAGCGATCGAGCCTAAGCTTCAAGGGCATATCAACGACCTCAATGCCCTCAGGAATCGGCATAGTGAAACATTGAGAAATCGGTATAAAGATCGAGATGACCAATTGGCTACAAGTGCCATTGCCAAGGGAGTCAGGGATCTTGACTTGCTCTTTTCCAGCTACCAGGAGTGGATTGAAGACACTATGGAATTGGAAGAGGATCCATACTTACAGGTAGTAGCGGTGCTCACCGGTCTTGAGGCCAGCTGAGCCCATGCCGCTGGATTTATCGGGGATCACGAACGAGAATGAGTTTTACTCCAGCCACTATTTGGCGTCGGTACTGGAGCGGGATCTGCAGGGGCAGCTCAAGGAGTGGCGCCAGTCTGAGCGCCCGCCATGGGACCGGCTGCGGCAACTGAAGCAACCCTACTTCCAGGCCTGCAGTGAAGCGGAACATTCCCGCAGCGACGAGCAGCGGCTGCACATCCAGCGCTCCTTTCTGAAGCGTCTCCTGCAGGCGCTGGACTACGGCTTGAACACGCGCCTGCACGAGACCAGTGTGGCGCATGTCCCCCTCCTCTCGTCGGTCAATACCTCGCTACACGGCCCGCCGCGGCTGCTGGTAGTGGAAGCCTTCGGTGACGAAGACGACATGCTCGAGCTACCGGTGCATCATTTGCAAGACGAGTTCGCCCGCAAGGAGTGGACGCTTGGCAAGCTCATCAACGATGCCCTCTTCTTTGACGACGACCCTCCCCGATGGGTCATCGTCGCTTCGTTGCACGCGCTCACACTGTTTGACCGATCCAAGTGGTCTGGACGCCGGGCCCTGCACTTCGACTGGAACGAGATCCTGGACCGGTCCGATACCCGCACCCTACAGGCTACCTGTGCACTGCTGCACCGCAACAGCCTCTGCCCTGCGTCCGGTGCTACGTTGCTGGACACCCTTAGCGAACAGTCCCACCGCCATGCCCATGCCGTTTCCCAGGACCTCAAGTATGCCCTGCGCGAATCCATCGAGCTTCTGGGCAACGAGGCCGTGTGGTACCTGCGCGATACCGCCCACCAGGGCGTCTACGGCAAGGACCTGGCAGACTCACTTACCGGAGAGTGCCTGCGCTACATGTACCGACTGCTGTTCCTGTTCTACATCGAAGCACGACCGGAGCTGGGCTACCTCCCCCTCAAGGCGAAGGTATACCGCAACGGCTACAGCCTCGAGAAGCTGCGCGACCTGGAACTGGTCCAGCTGGACACCGACAGGGCACGCAACGGCACCTTCTTCGATATATCCATCCGGCACCTGTTCCGGATGCTCTACTACGGCTTTGATGGCGGACGGCAGGGGGATGTGGAGACGCCCATATTCAATACGTTTGAGATTGCTCCCTTGAAAAGCCATCTCTTCGACCCGGAGCAGACCCCTACACTGGACAAGGTGCCGATACGCAACCATGTTTGGCAACGCATCATACGGCTGATGTCTTTGTCCTCCGGTCGCAAGCGGCAGGTCGGACGTATCTCCTACGCGCAACTGGGCATCAACCAGTTGGGTGCGGTGTATGAGGGCTTGCTGTCCTACCGGGGGTTCTTTGCCGAACGCGACCTGTACGAGGTAAAGAAGGCGCGCGACGACCACGATGTGCTGTCTCAGGCCTACTTCGTGTTCGAAGAGCAGGTCGAAGACTATAGCGACGACGAGCGGGTCTATAACCAGGACGGCACATCGAAGTACTATCCCAAGGGGAGCTTTGTCTATCGGCTGGCAGGACGGGACCGCGAGATGTCGGCCTCGTACTACACACCGGAATCGCTCACGCAGTGTGTGGTGCGGTATGCCTTGGAGGAGGTACTATCGGGCAAGTCGGCAGACGAGCTCCTGCAGCTGACGATTTGCGAGCCGGCCCTGGGGTCGGCGGCATTTCTTAATGAGGCCCTGTCACAGTTGGCAGACGCCTACCTGCGGAGGAAGCAGAGGGAGCGGAGCGAGACGCTGCTGCCCGATCGGTACGCAGAGGAAAAGCAGCGGGTGAAGATGTTTCTGGCCGACAACAATGTATACGGGGTGGACCTGAACCCGGTAGCGGTGGAGTTGGCCGAGGTGTCGCTATGGCTGGGTACGCTGGTGCCGGGTGGGTTTGTGCCGTGGTTTGGGAATCAGCTAAAGTGCGGCAACTCGCTTGTAGGAGCATGGCGCAAGGGGTACCCTGCGCATTTGCTGCGCAAGAGGGCCTGGTGGAAGAGCGAGGCGGTCTCGTTTGCCGATGGGCGTCCAGAGGACGGCATCTACCATTTTCTGGTGGGAGACTCGGGGATGGCTTCGTATAGGGACAAGGCGGTAAAGCAGCTGGAGCCGGAGTCCTTTAGGCACATGGCGGAATGGAGGAAGGCATTCACGCGTCCGCACACGATGGCAGAGACCAATCGCCTGGAGCGCATAGCGGCAGGGGTGGACCTGTTGTGGGAGCGGCATGTGGTGGACTTGCGTCGCCTGGAGCACAGGACAACAGATGGATTCGCGGTCTACGGGCAGCCTGCCCCAACAGCGCAGCAGTCATCCACCAAAGAGAAGGATCATATCCTGGAACAGGAGCTGCGGACAGGAGAAGGCAATGCGGGAGCCTACCGCAGATTGAAGCAGGTGATGGACTACTGGTGTGCGCTATGGTTCTGGCCAGTGGAGCAGGCCGAGTTACTACCCGCGCGTGCGCAGTACCTGTCCGATATTGAGCTGCTCCTTACCGGCAGGGAGGCCTTGCCCGGACCGGTAGCGCAGGAGCAGTTGCCGCTGTTTGCGGAGGAAGATCAGGTGCGGGATGAGCTGGGATATGTGGACCTGGCCAAGCTGGAGGAGGAGCGCCCGCGGCTGGCACTGGTGCGAGAGCTGAGCCAGCGGTACAGGTTTCATCACTGGCAATTGGAGTATGCGGATTTGTTTGCAGACCGGGGCGGCTTTGATGTGGTGTTGGGGAATCCTCCATGGGTAAAGGTGGCATGGAAGGAAGGGGGCATCATGGGAGACCTGGAGCCGGAGCTGGTGCTGCGCAAAATCAGCGCCTCCGACCTGGTACACCATCGGGAGGCGTACCTCCAGAACCCGCTGTACCGCGCGCGCTACATACAGGCATACGAAGAGGCCAGCGCCACGCAGGCGTTCCTGAATGCCATGCAGAACTATCCCCTGCTGCAAGGCACGAAGACCAATCTGTACAAGTGCTTTGTTACGCTGGCATGGGAGCTATCGACGCAGGCGGCGGGGCTGCTGCATCCGGAGGGGGTGTACGACGATGCCAAGGGAGGGAGACTGCGGCAGGTGCTGTACCGGAGGGTACGTAGGCATTTTCAGTTTATCAATGAGCGGCATCTGTTTGCTGAGGTAGATCACCACACCAAGTACAGCGTCAATATCTACAGTCAGGAGCGCGAGGTGGGATTTGACACCATGGCGAACCTATTCCATCCCGAGACGGTGGAGGCGGCATATGCGCACGACGACTACGGGGAGGTGCCGGGAATCAAGACAGACGACAACCAGTGGGATCTGTCCGGACACCGGAGCCGCATCGTAACGGTAGGCAAAAAGGAATTGGCCTTGTTTGCCAAACTGTACGGAGGAAGGCCGGAGGAGGCGAAGCTGCCTGCGGTGCACTCCCGGCAAGCACTGGGTGTGCTACAGAAGCTGGCGGACTACCCGCGAAAGGTGCGGGATATGGAAGGGGAGGTTATGTCGCATACTCTGTGGGGCGAGACCAACGCGCAAAAGGACGGCACAATCCGCCGCGAGACCGGCTTTGCAGAGGAGCTGATATACTCGGGGCCGCACTTCTTTGTGGGGAACCCTTTCTACAAGACACCCAACCCGGGTTGTAAGACCAACGCCGACTACTCCGTGCTGGACTTGACTACGCTTCCGCCAGACTACCGTCCACGATCCAACTACGTGCGGGCCTGCTCCCGGGAGGAGTATGCCCGGAGAGTACGACGGCTACCGTGGGACAAGAGCACGCCGGTGACCGAGAAGTATAGGGTGGTGTTTAGGAGAATGATCGGCCCTGCCAGCGAGCGGACACTGAGTCCGGCGGTGGTGCCGCCCGGGGTGGCGTATATACATACTGTTACCGCTGGCGTATTCCGAACCAATGAAGATCTTGTTGCGGCGGTTGGCGGCTTGCTGACCATTGCCTCGGATGCCGTTATTAAGACGGGTGGCCGATCAGACTTGCTCAGAGATTGGACAGACCTCCCCTTGCCCCCCCCCTATACATTACGTACACATACAGATGCAGCTGCTAGGGTACTGGGATTGGTATGCCTGACCGAAGACTACGCCGCGCTATGGAACGCCTTCTGTGACATGGAATGTCCGCGTCCCTGGACCCGAAACGACGCGCGGCTTGATCCGGCCTGGTTTGCAAGGCAAGCAGCACCATGGTCCGCAGCAAGCCCGCTGCGTACGGACTTCGCCCGCCGGCAGGCACTAGTGGAACTGGATGTGCTGTTTGCCATCGAATGCGGCATTACCCTGGAAGAGCTGCAAGCCGTCTACAGAGCCCAGTTCCCTGTCATGCGCCACTACGAAAACGACACCTGGTACGACCAGACAGGACGAATCGTCTTCACCGCGAGTAAAGGCATGAGTGGCGTCGGACTACCGCGCAAAGCCGTGCGTAGTGATCGATGCTACGGCGTGCACGCCCTCGGCAGGACCGAAACGAGCATCGCCCTTGGATGGGAAGATGTCCGTGACATGAGGGAAGGAATGATAACAAAGACCTTCCCTGATACCACGCTAACTGACGAACCCGCGCTGCGAACCGTGAAATACCACGCACCCTTCGACCGCTGCGACCGCGAAGCAGACTACGCCGAGGCCTGGGAGCACTTTAAGGTACGGGCGTGAGTACAGATCAAACCAACGGTAGGTCAGGCGACATGGGACGCAGGGACATCATGATACCCTCCGTGCTCGCCGCGGAGGCCAGGAAAGTGCTCGGAGACTATTTGAGTACCACATTCCACTGCACCACAAGGGCATTTAAGGGCACACTTGACCGACTGATAACGAGCGGCAGGCCCTTCAAGGGCCCGTACCTGACCCTACACCTGCCTTTTGAAAAAGGGACTCATGGAGGCGAGTGGTTTCCTGAAATACCCCTTCAGTTCCAGCCGTACAAGCACCAGGAACTGGCCTTTGAAAGGCTTACTGCCGATGAGCCAAAGCCCACCATTGTTGCTACAGGTACCGGCTCTGGAAAGACCGAGGCATTCCTACTCCCCATTCTGGAACAATGCCGGCAAAATGCAGGCAAGAAGGGAATCAAGGCGATTCTGATCTATCCAATGAACGCTCTGGCAACAGACCAGGCACGCCGCATTGCCCGCCTGATTTACAACACGGAAAGCCTGAAAGGAAACGTGCGGGCCGGGCTGTTTATCGGAGGCGATGACAAGGAGCCGCAAGCGCTCATGTCGGAAACCAGCATAATCACGTCAAGAGACATGATGCGCGATGAGCCTCCCGACATCTTGCTGACGAATTATAAGATGCTGGACCTACTGATGGTCCGGGGAAGAGACGCATTGCTCTGGGCAAAAAACAGCCCTGGTACATTGCGATTTCTGGTCGTAGACGAGCTCCACACGTTTGATGGTGCACAAGGCACCGACCTCGCATGCCTATTGCGTAGGCTGAAAGCACGATTGCAATCACCCGATGCCTGCCCTGTAGGCACTTCGGCCACGCTCGGGGTAGGAGACCAAGCCACGCAGGGATTGCGCGAGTACGCCGGTAAAATATTCGACTGTGAGTTTGACTCCAATGCCATCATCCGCGAGCATCGTGTCACGGCAGGTCAGTTTTTGGAAGATAAGTTGATTAGCCCCACCGACATACCCACCGACTTTGCGCCTGG
Source organism: Rhodothermales bacterium (assembly GCA_963663495.1). Lineage (GTDB taxonomy): Bacteria > Bacteroidota > Rhodothermia > Rhodothermales > Bin80. The sequence goes on along the minus strand of OY760427.1, from coordinate 3,630,976 downwards.
TGGTCCGCTCGACCCGACTCAATATTCGGGTCCGAATGAATATGTGGCCGGGCAGTATGCGCAATGGTTCCGCGAGCCCATTGCGCCGGAACGCGTCACGGAGCCGGAACTCCATGCGCAGTTGGGAGAACGCATGATGCAGCTGCCTGCATTCAGGAATTTGCTCGTCATTCTGAAAGGTAGGACGCTATCCATGGACGAGGTCGCTCAGCGCCTGACTCAGAATAATCCAATAACCAGGAACGCCGCGTCGGATGGAAAGCAGAGAATTCTAGAGAGTCTGCTGGCACTCACCAGCGTGGCACGTCATCCAGACGCCAACCGAAGCCGTCCTCTGGTGGATATTCGTCTTGAGGTTTGGATCCGCGAAATGAGGCGGATGGTAGCGTCAGTGGAGCAAGAAGTACAAATGACGTGGGCGAATGACGTCATGGACAATGACGAAGAAGATGCCACAAGCCATCTACCCATGGTGCTATGCCGCAACTGCGGAACCGCGGCATGGGGAGGAACCCGGCGACAGAATGACCACAATATCCGACGCGATCTAACTGCCTTTTACGCCGCTTTTTTTGACAACCAACCCGATCTATGCCTGATCTTCCCGGGTGAGCAGGAAGAATGGGAAGACCGGCGGGATGGGAAGGTGTACTTCCTGTGCGCACATTGCCTATCGCTCCACCGAAAGCACCTAGACTGCCCGTGCAACAATGCAGGTGACCTAATTTGTGTATTTGTCCCAGACCTCATAAGCACGACCAATGGTCGTTCCAAGGCCTACCCAGAATGCCCAAACTGTGACTCGCACTATGGTATCAGTATTGTCGGGGCACAAGCATCGAGCATATCTGCGGTAATTGCCAGTCAGGTGTTCGCGTCACAATACAATGGCGACAAGAAGCTGTTGGCCTTTTCGGATTCCGTTCAGGATGCTTCGCATCGCGCTGGGTTCTTCCAGGGTCGCACATTCCAGTTTACGGTCCGCAGCGCCTTGGCGCAGTACTTACGTTCCGTGGAAGAAGCCCAAACATTGGAGGAAGCGGCCGATGGCTTTTGTGCATCGCTCCGTCGCAATTATGAGAACGACGCTTTCGTGGGGACATTCATCGCGCCCGACCTACTTTCTCACGCTGAATATGACCGACTGGAGGATAACGATAAGCTCCCATCCGATTCCGATCTCCCCAGCGAAATTGCCGAAAGGCTGCATTGGGAGGTGTTCAAGGCATTCGGTCACTGGGCTCGAATAGGCAGAAGTCTGGAGAAGGTTCTTGTGGCAGCTGCGGCTCCCCGCCCGAGGCTCCTTCATGCCGCGCGGGAGGCGATTCTGGAACCGCTCCGCAATGAAGTCGGCGGGCTTAAGTCACTGACAGAACACCAGGTTGAGCAATTTCTCACAGGACTCCTGTACCACTTGCGGGTGGGCGGCGGAGTTTATCACGATGCCTTGAAAGGCTATATCACCAGCATGGGGGACCCACGAAAAATGCAACCCCCCAACGTACCGTACCTGCCTAGAAGGGCCGGCAGACGAACCCCGGTGTTCGTCACGGACGGTAAGAGCAAGCGGTTTCGGTCGATTGTTCAACGTAGACAACGAACCTGGTTTAGTGCTTGGCAAACAAAGTGCCTCGCACCCGAGAATGCGGTGACAGGATTGGATGCGGTGGTGATAGGCCTTGTCATCGAGAAATTGGAAGAGGCGAGCTTGCTTAACTGCCACTACGTAAAAGGAAAGCGCGTGTGGTCCATTCCCGGCAGCGCGCTGCGGTTGTCAACCGATGTCCACCGCTACCATTGTTCGACCTGCGGCCACGAACTGACTGTCGTAGATTGGGAGCAAGGCCTCTGGGCCGACGCACCGTGCATGTCCTTCTCATGCACAGGGAATTATGGGCGCTCCGACGGACGCACCACCGACTACTATCGCAATCTGTACCAAACCGCCGACATCAAGCGAATAGTCGCCAGAGAACATACCGGAATCCTCACACGGCAAACACGGGAAGAGTTGGAGCAACGATTCATCCAGGGGAATGCCCCCTGGCATCCCAACATCATCTCCTGTACCCCCACTTTGGAGCTTGGGATTGATATTGGTGACTTGTCCTCGCTTATCCTCTGCTCCGTCCCGCCCACTTCTTCCAATTACTTTCAACGGACTGGCCGCGCAGGCAGGCATGATGGTAACGCGATTTCCTACACGCTTGCCAATGCTCGCTCCCATGACTTGTACTTTTTTGAGGACCCCGAGGAGATGATTGCAGGTGGTGTCACTCCACCAGGCGTGTTCCTGGATGCACCGGCTGTACTGGAGCGACAACTTGCCGCCTACTCAATGGATAGATGGGTAGACAGGAGCCCAGACCCTGAGGCCGTACCTGCGAAGCTTAGGTCCATTCTTTCCAGGCTTGGCAATCCTGAGGCAACCCGATTCCCTGACAATTGGATAACCTACATCAAGGGGAACCGGCAGAGCATTTTGGACGGCTTCTTTGCTCTGTTCCAGGATGAGCTTTCCGACACCTCTCGGAGCCATTTAAGACAGTTCCTATCCGACGAAGGCCTCCCGCTTCGTATTCACGCAGCTCTCCAGCGAGTCCAAGCTGATATTGAGGCGCTGGTAAGAAGAAGACGAGCAGTCCAGCGAAGAGATAAATCGCTAGAGGCTAAGCCCAGGGACCTGAATTATGATCGGGATAAACGGAACCTGGAACAAGAAAAACGATGCATTAGCAGTCGGCTTCGGGGCATCCGAGACCTGCATGTGTACAATTTCCTAACCGACGCAGGACTGCTGCCCAACTATTCTTTCCCGGAACCGGGTGTCATTCTGCAGTCGGAGGTGTATAGCGCGTCCAAGGACAAGAACCCACCTGCAGCTACCTATAGCCGGCCGGCTGCAGCTGCCATACGCGAGTTGGCACCTGGCAACACATTCTACGCTGAGGGCCGAAGAATTGAAATCTCCCGGCTTGACCTGAGCTCCTCCGACCGCGAACCATGGCGCTTCTGTGACCAATGCGCCCATGCCGAGATGACGGCGTCGCCGGAAAAAAGCAAGTGTCCTGCATGCGGCAGTCCTGGATGGTCCGATGTCGGACAGCAGGCAGACATGCGTGAACTTGAACAAGTTGCTGCAACATCAGAAGACCGCAAGAGCCGGTCATTCGATGATACTGAGCTGCGCAAAACAACCTTCTATTCTGATCGAATCCTGGTATCCTTTGAGCCTACGGAGACAGGAGATGCGTTCGGCCTCGAGGAAGATGTGGTTCCGTTTGGAGTAGAGTACCTCCGTAGGGCTACGTTCCGCCACATCAATTTTGGATTGGTCCGGGGTACGGAGCCGTCCGTGATGATCGCCGGTCAACCTAAGTCTGGATCCGGCTTCAAGTATTGCGAAAAATGCGGTGCCACCAGAGACCAAAATGGCTTCGTTGGTCACACGTATTCCTGTTCGAACAGAGGAGCCGAGGGTAAGCCGCTGTCAACCACCTACCTCTACCGCGAACTACAGACCGAGGCCATCAGAATGCTCCTGCCATTAGCCTCCCCAGACGGCAACAGCAAAGAAGTGGCTTCATTTGTGGCTGGTCTTCAACTAGGACTCAAGAAATATTTCGGTGGTGCCGTAGACCACCTGAAGATCACGGAGCAAGACGAACCCATAGAGGGGGTATCGTTCCGTCAACACTTTGTGTTCCTGTATGATACCGTCCCTGGCGGCACGGGCTATCTCAAGGACCTTATGAAGGAACCGGGCACCTTTATCGAGGTCCTGAAGCGAGCCACCAGCGCCCTAGCGGGGTGCAAGTGTACGATAAGCACAGAAACAGATAATGACGACCCTTCTGGGGCAGAAAACATCTCTAAAACCAGCGAAAGAGACGGCTGCTACGCGTGTCTGCTGGCGTACCGCAACAGCCAGAGTCACACGCAGATTTCGAGAGACACTGCTCTGTCCTTATTCTCGAAGATCATTGACCGTCAAAATGAGCTGAAGTTCATAGATGGACTTTCCGAGGTCAAGGTCAACAAGCTTCTGGATAGCACCCTAGAACACAAGTTCATTGCGCTGTTAGAGTCTCGCGTCAAGCAAGAGAAGCGTGGCGAATTTGGATGTGCCGTGGTTCGCGGTAAAGATGGATATACCTTTACCATTGATGGTGAGGTGCACTTTGAAATTGAACCGCAAGCTTCGCTAGGAAAAGAGGACAACGTCAGCATCCCCTCGCTGGCAGATTTTGTCATCTGGCCATCAGACCCCCAAGTCTTGCCGGTCGCCGTATTCACAGACGGCTTCAAGTATCATAATGACCGTATTGGGTTTGATACAGCACAAAGGACTGCCCTTTTGTGGTCAGAGAAATTTGCCGTGTGGTCGCTAACGTGGGAGGATGTGCACGAAAACGTGGGTAATAGCCATTACACCGGATACCTTTCGATGGATCGCCCTGGGGATGACCGATCGCGTTTTCGCACACTAGCCGCTCACTATTCGAAACATTTTGGAAAGCTTGATAACCTCAAGGATCGTTTGCCCTCAAGCCTGGACCTTCTGTTTGAGTACCTCTTGAACCCTCAGAAAGAACCGTGGCAAGGCCTGCCCTTCCCCCATAAATCATCCATCACGGTTCGATTGTTCGTCAGTTCTGGTCAACTCTCGCTGGCATGGCTGTCGGAATATCTCGGGTATTTCGACCTGACAGGTATGGTGTGTGACTTGAGGTGAATAATGCCGTCCTCTCGTGCGGATACGCGATCTCTTCCTGCGCCGCTTCCACTGCCATTCTACCACTTCATGTATTTGACATTTTGCTACTTGTTTTTTATGTTGTGGCATGTTTCAACGAAGTCAGGTCTTACGAACACTCACCGCTCCCTGCAATGGAGAGCGTTTGGACAGGGTTCTTGCCGACGATCGTTGGCGGTTTCGCACGCAGATAGCGCGCGCTGTCTGTGAAGAGTTCGGGTTTGTTGATGCACGGGGCGAACCGCAGGTGAGCAACTGTGCGCAGGCTTTATCGAAGTTGGAGGCCCGGGGGAGGATTGTGTTGCCCAAGCCCGAGAATTGTAATGCGGCTAAGGCGGAACCGCGTAGGCGCGAGGAGCGGGTACCGGATCCGATAGCGTTACCGGACACGGTACACGGTGTCCGGGGGTTGACGATTGAGTTGGTTGAGACGGACGAGCAGCGTATGGTGTGGAACACGTTGCTGCACTTTGAGCATCCGAGGCGTACGACCACATTTGTGGGAGCGCAGGTACGCTATCTGATAGGCAGTGCCCATGGTTACCTGGGAGCGGTGGGATTTTCGGCGGCGGCGTTGTGCCTGGCGCCCAGAGAGCACTGGATGGCGTGGAGTGATGAGCAGCGCAAGGCGCATTTGCACCGTGTGGTGTGTTTGAGTCGTTTTCTGATACGGGGGCAGTGTCAGGATTTGGCCAGCCATGTACTGGGTAAGGTATTGATACGGTTGGCGGATGATTTTCAGGCACGGTACTGTTACCGTCCCTGGGTTGTCGAAACGTATGTGGATCCCCAAGGGGAAGGAGCGTGTTTTGAGGTGAACAATTTTGTATTGATCGGCCATACCGCAGGCGGAAAGCGGCACAAGGAGGCAAAGGAAGAGGATCCCAAGGGGCTGTATGTATACGAGTTGGACAAAGAATGGCGCGAGACCTTGGGGAAACCGGAGGAGGAGTTGCGTCCGGTGAGGGATCCGCACGAGGGGATTGACAGTGCGCAGTGGGCCGAAACGGAGTTTGGCGGAGCGCCATTGGGAGACAGGCGGTTGTCTGTGCGACTGGTAAAGAGTACGTCCATGTTGGCCGATGTGATAGGCCACAGCATTACCGCGCATACGGATGCGGACCGCGCGGCGGTGAAGGGGCATTACCGGTTATTGGAGAGCAAGAAGGACAAAACGGTAACGCCGGAGAACATATTGGCGCCGCATCGTGGGCGTACGATAGAGCGCATGCGTAGTCAGGAGACCGTGTTATGCATCCAGGACACGACGAAGTTGCGGTACAGTACGCGGCCGGCGTGTACGGATTTGGAGGTAATAGGGAGTAATCAGACGACGGCGAAGACGCTGGGGTTGCCGTTGCATGCGACGCTGGTGGTGACGGAGGATGGATTGACGTTGGGGGTGTTGCGTGGCAGCTTCAAGGATCCGGAGGAGGGTCCGCATGCTCCACGGACGCAGCAGTGGATAGACGGGTTCAAGGATATATGCGAGGCGGCGGAGGAGCTGTCCGGCGAGACGCAGGTGATCTGTGTTGCGGACCGGGAGGCGGACAGCTTTGCTATGTTTGCCGAGCAGCGCAGACAGGGTAAGGCGGAGGTATTGATACGAGCGAAGCATGATCGCAAGCTGTTGGATGATCGCAAGCTGTTTGCGGTAATGCGCAGTGGTAAGGCTCCGGGGAATGTGGAGATAGAGATACAGCGGGTGACGGCGCGCAAGAAGCAGGCGCGCAAGCAGGCACGGAAGGGTCGCAGTTACCGGATGGTCAATGCGGAGGTACGCTACGGGAGGTTCTTGTTGCCGGATCCGAAGAACGAGGAGGAGCCGGTGGTGATGTACGGGGTGCATGTGTTGGAGGTGGAGCCTCCGGGGGATGCGCTGCCGGTGGAGTGGATGCTATTGACCAGCATGGAGGTAGGGAGCGTAGCGGATGCACGGCGGGTGTTGGCAATGTATCTCAAGCGGTGGCGGGTGGAAGACTTCTTCCGCGTGCTCAAGAGTGGGTGCAAGGTAGAGCGTTTGGGTCTGCGTACCTCGTTGCGTCTGCAGCGAGCAATAACGATGTATTGTGTGATATCCTGGCGCGTCATGACCTTGGTGCAATTGGGTCGGGAGGTGCCGGAGCTGGACGCGGATGTCTTTTTCACGGAGATGGAGCTGCGATTCTTGGATGGATATGCAGCACGGGTAAAGCTGCCGAAGCCCAGTACTTTGGGAGCTGCTATCCTGATCGTAGCGGTGCTCGGCGGTTATCAGAACCGCACTCGTGATGGACCGGTGGGTTACCAGATCATGTGGCGTGGCCTAGAGAGGTTACACCTAATGACATTGGGATACGAATTGGGATACGAAGTAAGAGACGAACAATTGAGTGCATGTTCGCACGGGAATTCATCTGGGTTCATATAAATGGCATATCAACCTGCCTGATGTGGGCCTATGTCCCAGTGGCTACACCTGCGTGAGCGTGCGGTGAACTTGCATCTTGATTAGGTGACGGGTTCTGTAGAGCTTACCCGTAGACGTGAGAACCCAGACCCCGGACCGCCCGCCTGGTACAGCCCAGACGTACGGCGGAAGAGATGTTACCGCTGGTAGAGCAGTATAACGAAAGGACCCGGTCCGCAGCGGCGTCTTGCGCAGAGCAGGGCATCTCGTACGGACCGTTGAATTACTGGAGGCAGAAGTATCGCCAGGAGACTGCAGCCGAGGGTTCGTGGATGTAGGCAATGCAGCGCCAAGGGAAGCGGCGCAGGAAGAGATCGCGTATCCGCACGAGAGGATGGCATTATTCACCTCAAGTCACACACCATACCTGTTAGGCCGAAATACCCGAGATATTCCGACAGCCATGCCAGCGAGAGTTGACCATACCTGACGAACAATCGAACCGTAATGGATGATTTATGGGTACAGGGCAGGGCAAGGCCAAGCGTTCTTGCACGCAATTTTCAATTGTCGAAACAAGATTGACCAAGCCAAATGGGAAATAGAAATCAGACCGAGGGCACCGGAATCCCTGATCAGAGAATTCTCCGCCGGGCCTGATGATATCGTTGGCCACTACGATAAGAATCCTGTTTCCATTCTGGTGCGTGCCACAAAAGAAGCGGTTAGGTCTTGCGACATATCCGAGGTTCAGTGCCTGCTGCACTTAAACGACACGCAGGAGGCACAGGCAGCAGATAGCTTCCGCCGCGACTGGAACGGATTTCTACGAGCCATGAATGTGCTCCAATTCTTGCCTAAAGCTTGCTTTTTCACGGAGTCTGGACTCGAGGACAATGCGTATGATGACCTCGAATTGGAAACCATGGATGACCGAACGGACTGGCTGAACGCACAAGAGATGGTAGACTCGGAAGGGCGCGAACTCCTAAACCGAATTGCAGGACCAAACATGCCCGTGCCCGAAGTTGGCTTTGAATTGGTAAATGATTCCAACATTGTTGTTGCCCAGGCAGAAATCGCCTGGCCGGAAAATCGGCTAGCCCTTTTTGCCAGTCACGACAATGAGCCACAGAACCGAAAAGAATTCGATTCTGCAGGCTGGACCGTGCACCTGCTGCATGAGGCCACGGCTTCCGACCTGATTCAGACGCTGAACGCAGCGAACGCATGAAAATAAGCCTTGCCCTTAGTTCGTGTTTGCCAGAAAAAGGTAGGAGGGCTGAAAAACGGCGAAACAAGGCCGTTTGATACTCGTTCTATCCACCTGTAAGCGTTACGGTTACAGATGGATATGAGCCATACCGTATTTGCACATTGCAGATTATTCAGCCAGCGTGTCTCTAACGAATGTTTGGCCAAATCCTTCTGTTTCGGGCGTTTTCATCGATATAAGGCCCCTTGGGGCCGATTATTCATACGATTAATACCATGCGGATTGTAGAGGATACACAGTTTAAGCTCGGGCAGGTCCCCATTGAAGAGATAACCTTCCACCCCAAAGACCGGGACGATATACCGGCAGTGCTAAAAGGTCTGCAGCACCTGTATTGCGACCCAACGGCTCGGCAGAAGATCTTTGAGATCCTGGAGAAGCAGTTGCTTCCGAATATTGATTTGCAGCGTGGTCGTCCGGGGATGGCACTTTGGCGCGTCTTTGTCTTGGGGGTATTGAAGCAGGCCCTCAACTGCGATTTTGATCGTTTGAGGAGCCTGGCCGCCAATCATTTGGAGGTGCGCCAGATGCTGGGGCATACGAATTTCTGGGACGAGCCTGTCTATCAGCTGCAGACCGTTATTGATAACGTGAGCCTGCTAACAGCGGACATCCTGAAGCAGATCAACGATGCGGTGGTGGCTTGCGGTCACCGATTGGTAGAACAGGAGCCAGAGGAGCCGCTTCTTTGCCGGGTTGATTCGGCGGTGGCCAAAGCGAATGTGGAGTGGCCTACGGATGTTCGTTTGTTGTGGGAATCAATGCGGTGCCTGATTCGGGAGTTGCATTGCGCATGTGAGGCGCACAGCCTTGCGGGCTGGCGCAAGGCTGTGTACTGGAGTCGTACCTTGAAGAAGGCCTTCAACCGGGTGCGTACGCACCGTCAGTGGCGTGATGAGTCGAAGGTGAGAAAGTATGTGAAGATGTGTCGTGTTCTGATTGAGCGTGCGGAGAGCAGTGTCAGCGTGTTGAAGGAGAAAGACGCGGATCTTGAGGAGGTGTTGCGGTACTTGGCAGATGCACAAAGGCAGATAGATCAAGTAGATAGGCGTTTGTTGAAGGGGGAGGTGATTCCGCATGATGAGAAGGTATTTTCGATACATGAGCCGCATACTCGTTGGATCACCAAGGGGAAGGCGGGGGTGATTGCGGAGTTGGGTCTGCCGGTATGCGTGCTGGAGGATCAGCATCAGTTGATATTGTGGCATCAGATACTGCACGAAGGGGTGGATTCGGATATGATTGTGGGGTTTATGAAGGAAGCGAAGGATCGGTATCCGGCGATCACATCGTGCAGCATGGATAAGGGGTACTCATCGGTAAAGAACCGTAAGGCGCTGGAGCCGGTGTTGGACACGGTGATCATGCCGAAGAGGGGTAAGTTGAGCAAAGCGGACAAGGAGAGGGAATCCGATCCGAAGTTTGTGGAGGGTCGTCGTCAGCATCCGGCAGTGGAGTCGGCGATCAACAATTTGAATCATCGGGGCCTGGGTTTGATACGGACCCGTGGCAAGGAAGGCTTTGTTCGGACGGTGGCGCTGGTAGTGGTAGCGGCAAATGTGCACCGTATCGGACAGATAGTGAAGCGGAGCGAGGAGCGACGAAGGCGGTGCGAGCAGGCCCGCAAGCGCGCGGCGTAGGTACTCGCGCGAGCGTCTTCAGCACAGAATCAAGGTAGCCTGCAAGGGCGAGAGGCCAACGTATGTTCATGCCCCGCTGATGGACGACAAAAACACGTCTGATCAACGTCAAAACCCTAGGATTGCCGGCGTGAGCGGACAAAGTCGGCACCGTTACCGTCGAAAAATCCTTGCTGACTTGTCATTCCGATCCCCAATTCGAATTCCAGCCCCCCACTCAGCCAAGAGTCGCTCGCAAGACCATACTTTTCTGGCAAACACTAGTTCGCAGGCGTTGACTGCATTCGCACGCCTTCCTAAGGCCCAACAGAAGAAATTCAGTGCGCTTATCAATCGATTTCGAAGCAATCCAAAGGCATCAGGGATAAACTTCGAACGCATTAAAGGTGCTTGTAGCCCGGCTGCACATTCGCTTCGGATCGATGGGCGCCTGGCGGCGTGCCATTCCTTGTTGGCTGAAAAAGTGATTTGTGGTTCGGTGTTGGCTTGGGTTTCCTAAGCCTTTTCACCATACGGATCCATGATCACTTATGAGTTTATCAGATGATTTATCGCAGCTCATTCAGGGGCTGCGTCATGCCGGCGCGTCCGGTCGGCAGCTGCAATTTGACTTGTTGCGGCACCTCACCCAGTGTGTACAGCAGTTAACGTCTAGTCTGGAAGAGGATGTTATGCTCCCGTCGGATAATGCGGCTCCAGACGGCACTGGGGAGCAGTTGGCAGAAGCACCTTCCGAGGAGGAAAATAGCGTCCGTGCTCCGGAGTCTCTGGAGTCTCCGGGAGGCTTGGCATTGGGGTACAATGATGATGCTGCGGCGTGCGAGCAGGCGCGGCAGGTGTTTGATACGCGCCCGTTGTGTGAAGAAGAGCACGTAATCCTTTGGCTTGATGCCGTGGAAGTGTGGGGGCGACCCATAGTCGTGTGCATGGCCGCTACCATTGAGGGTTATCGGCGCATTCTGGGCTTTGTGGAGGCTCCGTTGCACGATGCGGAGCGCGTGCAACACTTGTTACAAGGCTTGTTGGAGCTCGGTTTGTGCGCAGATCGGGGGCTCTTCTGCATCACTCCTGATGTAACATCGCTGACCGGCGTACTGCAAGAGTGCTTGGGTACTGGTATGCAGCAGCAACACTGCCAGATGCACAAGCGCACGCGTGTAGTGAGTTATCTGTCCGAGCAGGACGGGCGGCGCATTCGGGGGGGCGATCACGCGTGCTTTCGCCGTGCCGGATCCGAAGGTGGCGCATGCAGCGTTGATGCAGATCCATACGGACCTTTTGGTGTGTAACCGGTCTGCGGCCCGGTGGCTCTTGCGGGGTCTGGATAGGACGCTGACACTGCACCGGACAGGACTGTATGAACAGTTGAGTCCGAGCCTTCGAAGTACTCGTTGTGTGGCCCATGTCTCCAAGAAGCTGGTGCGGCGACTACGCGATGTTCGCTTATGGATGCCGCCAGACAAGCGCCGTGCTTGTCTGGCGTTGTTGCTTCTTGAGATAGAGTCACACATGCGAAGATTGCCCCGCGCTGCGTATCTTCCAGCGATGCGATCAGCATTGTTTCCTTCCATCAATCAGACAAACGATAACTGACCTATGTCCAAAGATGTCATGCAGATAGAAAACCCCGGCACACTACCGGAGGGTCTCCAGAAGATACTAGACACGGGGATCGATTCCCTGAAGCTGTTAGTAGAGCATCTTGGCACGATGCAACTGGCGTTTTTTCTTGCGGTCATGGAAGCCGAGGTAAAGTCTCTCTGCGGTGTGCGCAGAAAGCGCGACAACAATAAGCAGCACAAGGGGCGGTACGAGCGGTGGGGGAGCAGACCGGGCTCTATCATGATTGGAGATGAGCGGGTAAAGGTGAGTGTGCCGCGTGTACAGGACCGGGTGAAGGGTAAAGCGCGTCCTCTGGAGACCTACAAATTGTTGCACAAGCCGAATCCGAATATGGTGGAGCGTATCGCCCGGAAAATTGTGTATGGTATTAGCCAGCGGAACTACAAGAAGGTGGCAACGGAGTTTGTTGGCAGTTTTGGATTGAGCGCTTCCTCAATCAGTCGCAAGTACAAGAGTTACAGTGCACAGGTATTGAAGGAGCAGGAGGAGCGTAACTTGGCGGAGAACACGTTTGTAGCGTTGCTGCTGGACGGCAAGTACTTTCAGGGGGTGCAGGTATTGATTTGTGTAGGGATTACGGAGAAGGGCGAGAAGATAGTAGTAGGGATGGTGGAGACGGCGACAGAGAACGCCGAGGCGGTACAAGGGCTGCTGCAGGATTTGATTGATCGCGGTCTGCGGTATGATAAGGGGCTTTTGGTCATCTTAGATGGTTCCAAAGGGCTCCGGAAGGCGGTGAAAGCGGTATTTGGTGATAAGGCACAGGTACAGCGGTGTACTTGGCATAAGCGAGAGAATGTGGTGAGTTACATTGAGAAAGAGGACGAAAAGGTGCGGGTTCGGGGGGAGTTGCAGCAGGCGTACGACGAGCCGAATTACGACAAGGCAAAGGAGGCGCTTCTGAGCATAAAAAAGGGGTTGAAGGAGTCCCATCCCAAGGCAGCGAACAGCTTGTCTGAGGGGTTGGAAGAGACTTTGACGCTCCATAGACTGGGGGTGGCGGAGGAACTGGGACGCAGTTTGCAGACCAATAACATCATGGAGAACCTGAACAGTTTGATTGCTCAACGATGCCGGAATGTCGCGCGTTGGATGAATTCGAGTCAACGTCAACGATGGGCAGCCATGGCGAATAGGGAGTCGGAGACATGGAGCATGAAGATCCTACCCTGTGCAGACCACCTGCCGGAACTACAAGCAGTTCTACTGTAGAAGCGTGTACCGTACCACGATGCGTGCGATAATGGGGGCAGGATCGTGCTGTGTGACGGGTTCGGCTGTCACTTAGGGGTAACAGCGCTATAGAGGCGTAGTGTAAGGCCTCCGTAGACGATGTAACGTGTCACTCCGCGATAAGCGGAGTAGGCGGAGATGTATCTGGAGGGCACGCATGTCCCCGCCAAAGCCGTATCGGAGGGCCCAGAAGGGCTCTCATCAGACGGTAAGCGGGCTAAATGGGGTTCAAATGTGCCGAAAACACGCCAACGAGGCGGTAGATCACGCGTACGGTGATCTATCCGGCCAATAAGGAGCCTACGGCTGTGCGCGGAGGGGTAGTCATCAAGGGAGCCAAGGCGAATGTGAAAAGACTACCCTGTGCCAGGAAGGTGTCGTAATTATCATCAGCATTATTGCAGCGCGTACGATCCATAAGTGCTTGCCGGAACATGAGTTCGGTCGTGGTACGATGCGTGCGGAATTGGAGGGCGCATCGTAGCGTGGTTGGTAGGATTGACGGGTTTACGTTGCTACATACACGCGTGGCTGTCCACTATGCCTGCAGATGGCACGTTTGAAGCCGCTACCACGGTGTGCATGCGTGCAAAAGGGCTCATATAGGCTGTTCAGTAAGGAAAAACGTGCCTGAATCTGCCTGCAACACGCCAACGAGGCCGTAAATCATGCGTGCAGGTCAATTAGTGAGGTGGAGTCGTTAAGCAGGACAATATTATCCTGGACAAACCACCGAAGCTGTAAGCAGCTCTACTGTAGAAACGCGTACAGCAACGCAGCGATAGTATATGCTGAAAGATGGATACGGTCGTGCAATGCCACGGTGCGTGCGATAATGGGTGCTGGATCGTGCTATGTGACAGGTTCGGCCGCCAATTAGGGGGTAATAGCGCTATAGAGGCGCGGTGTAAGGCCTCTGTAGACGATGTAACGTGTCACTCGCCATGAGCGGAGGACACGCATGCCCCAGCCAAAGCCGTATCGGAGCGCCCAAAAGGGCTGTTCTCAGGCGTTCACCGGACTGAATAGCACCCACGACCGCCGAAAACGCGCCAACGACGCCGTAAATCACGCGTACAGTGATCAGTCCTGCCAATAAGACTGCCTACTGCCGGAACAGAAGTTTGATCGTGGTACGATGCGTGCGGTATTGGATGATAGGATTGGCGCGTTTAGGTCGTTACACCCGCGTGGAAGGTTAGCATACCTGCAGATGGTGTGCTTGAATCCGCTACCGCGGTGTCAGCGCGTGCAAAAAGGGCTCATATAGGCTGTTCAGTAAGGAGAAACGCGCCTGAATCTGTCTGCAACACGGCAACGACACCGTAAATCACGCGGCAGATACTTGCGGGCTTGATAACCGCTGCAAAAGTTCATAATTCTTTGATCAGAACTACAATCAGGGGTGTCAGGATGAGCGCAGAATCTGTACATTATAGCCGTTCCAGCCGGCACCGACCGGATTTTCAGCCAACAAGGAATGGCACGCCGCCTGGCGCCTACCGCGCTATTGTACTCCATCCCAACCAGGGCAATCAATACCTCGTTGTTTGGATGGACCACCATGATCGGGCATACGAATGGGCACGGAGAAAGAAAGTGGCCATCCACCCTGATACCGGTGCAATCCAGGTCTACGAGGCGATCGACTCGACCCAACAGCAAGTGGCTCCGCGTGGAGCCGAACGAGCTTCCGGCCCATTCGACGGGCTTAGGGATCGGCAACTTCGGCGCCTCGGAGTGCCAGACGAACTCATTCCGCTAGTCCGCAACATTCACACCGAGGGAGAACTGGCGGATAGCGAACCCACTCGTATTCCTCATTATCGCGGTTCACCGACTGGATGGAATACATGCGCCGCCGCTTACGCTTGCGGTACTCACTACGCGCCAAATTACCGGCAATTGTATACAACCAAGTGGAAAATTTGGCTATGCGCTGGTAGGAGTACCTGTTGCGGTAGACCCGCAGAAAAGTCTCCTGCAGGAGGTCTTCGCAGCGTTTGTTGTCGCCAAGAAAACCGTACAGGTAATGCATTTAGGCGCTCGCTGTAATGGTTGACCAAAATATTAAACGCCTCGACTGTACCTGCCTGGAAGTACTCCATCAGGTCCTCGTCGCTCATCTGTTGAAGCGAGTCAAAACGTGTAACCTCCACGCGACGCTGCCTCTCTGTTTTTCGAACTATCCGAGATATTCGTGCCACTTTGCACTTTTGTTTGAGATCCTACACGGTTGTTGTAGGAACATGACTTACCAGGGTTCGTTTTGTCGATCAGCACTGGCGGCTGTTAACGACCGCCCATGTGTATTTATTACAGTAGCGCTAGAAAAAACGGGTGAATTAGTATCTGATTCATCCAAGGGCGCTTATGGTTTTCGTGGGACCGTGCGAATCGTGCATCGGAGCAAGATACAAAATATTGCTGAAATCGGAAAGTTCGGTTTCTGAAACCTTGGGCATGTTGGCTGCGACTAAGAGGGTGAACGTAATCCACCCCCGACGTGCGCCAGCTACCTGTAATCCTGTTCTCGTTGGGTTGCCGTGATACGGTGATTGCGCCTGTTCCCCAAGTAGGGATGCAGGCAGTGAATGTAGTCTTTTCGTTGGAGGATGCAACACGGAGTGGTTCCGTTGCCTCCCAGCAGTTTACCATGCCTAACATTACACGCAGGGTGGTATTGGGAGGGGCGGTGCTGGCGTATTTTAGGGATCAGGACACATGGACGGCTTTGCCGTACACGATAGGCCGTGAGTCGGAAGAGTTGATCGCCGTGGACTACACTTTCACGTTGGGCTATGCCTACGACACGGGGTTTTTTGAGGTTTTCATTGAGGCATCCACCGCGGATCCTGCAGCTTGGCAGCAAATAGTGGATAGTCTCCCCAGGCACTATGACCTGAGGGTAGTCATTCTTGAGGGTGGGCTCCAGAGTGGTGTTGATGCGTCGAATTATGACGCAATCCAAAGCCACTATGGACTTTAGCTAAGCGCTTGAACAGGGATTGATAGCGAATCCCAGCGAGGCAGAAGGAATACGCACGCCGCTATGTGTGGGGACATCAGGGTCCTTGGAAGTGCGTGAGGTGCCAATACGATGCTATTTGACGGCGCCCAGTGGAGAAACGACGGGTTCTTCCCAGGTAGCTGCGGATTGTGGTACGCAATGCTCAGCGATGGAGGCGAGACTCTTGACAGTCGCCAGTGAACGGGGCGCACCTACGGCCAATCCGCTTGTAATCCGGGATCAATTGTAGAATTCCCCGGTGACCATTGCGATTACCGATCCATCCAGACACCACACCGAATATTTTGTGCGGTTACAGGGCCGCGGGCATGGTCTCAAACCCGGCACGATAACTCGTTCCAACGCGCGGATCAAGCATTCCTGTACGACGGTTGGTGCGCACGAGGGCTATTGGAGCCGGATTTTAGAATCAGAACAGCTTCTTAGCCAGACTATTCGGTATTATTTGGTTGGGTTTCGCTAAATTCAGCAAGCGCATTACTTACAGTCGTAATCGTGTCGTGCAAACTCTGAATATCTTGTGCTACCGAAAGTCCTGGAAGAACTTCCCCGGTTGCTCGATTTGGAACATAGGCTGTAATGGAGCCTACAATCCTTATACCGTGTCAGGGTCCCTGACGAAAACAGGACCGCCACTGACGCCGTTAATAGCAACTCCATCAATTAAATGGGTATTGTCATGTCGTCCGAGAGTGCTCCCAACACCACTGATCCTGCCGGAGAAAAAGGACAACCCAAAACTGAGAGGGTAGCCAAGCCAACCGATACTGGTTCCAAGCCGGAGCGGTATTACACTTGGGAGGAGGTTTATAGGGTTGCTCAGAAGATTAAGCGAACGCTCCCGAATCAGGAGTATAGCGAAGTCATTTCCGGTCCGTTCCATAAAGATCGCTCTTTCTGATTCCTGCAGAAGAACTGAGCTTCCAGACTGCTCGTGGTGCAGCCTAATCGGTGCCTTCCAGTGGTTTGCGTGGTCCACGACATGGCGAGCCGTTGCAAGTCCATAGTAGCCCGCGTTAGAGGGAATTGCGCACACAAACCCCGTCCCATGCCCCCTCTCAGTTTCTATCTTGACTACATGGGGTCGGATTGTTTCGACTGCTTCTTCCCATTCCATTGAGTCCTATTAGTTTTTGATTGATGGAGTCGCTTCGCGGTGGGTCCTAGTTGTCGGCTGAGCACGCGAACCGATAGGATCTTGCTAAGAACGGGTAGCGGAAGGTAAGGGTTTCTCTAGCTGATGGTACCGTCCTGAATTCCTGGGCAGCCCCGATGGGAGAATCTAAGTGTCAGATTCACCAGTACTATATCGAGTAGACCTGAGCCTACACATTATCGCCTTAGTCGGTGTGCAATGGCGCCCTCCTGATAGGTAGAATCCATTGTTGACGGATTTTTTGTGAACGGGTAATCGGTAGGCTGCATTGCCAGTTGGCAATCTAGTTGAGGGTCCGATACGCTAGAGTTCAATCGTGTCATTATTTGCACTGAATGGTGACTTTTCTTTGGCTTGAGTCCCAACAAGGAATTCTTCGCACTAATCGCCCCTGATGGACTTGGGAGCCGCATTCTAGAAGAACCGCCTCGTTACAAACTATTCGGCGCAAAAAGGTCAGACCCCGGCAGGTTCAGTCAGTGTATCGCTTATCTGCCCAAACGTCTCGAGAAGACAATGAAGATTTTGCGCCGCTGAAAATCCCGGAAGAGCATTCCTGGTTTACTGTTCCGAAACAAACGCTATGCCGGAGCCTATATTTCTTGCGACCTGATCGTGGTGCAGCCTAATCGGTGCCTGCCAGTGGTTTGCGAACACCACGTTGTGGATAGCCGTGGCGATTCAACAGTTGTGCGAGTTAGAAGGAATGACGCAAGACTCCCGTTTCATCCCCGTGTTTCCTCCAAATCGCACTTCGAAGTAGTTACCCCATTACTGACGGAGGTTGCGATCACGGGAAAAGAAGGGTGCAGCGAAGATGCTACTATTCTGTAGTGGACGCTAGCGTCCTTCCACCTGATCGGGCCACTCTCTCAACCGAACCAATTGCTCGGCCACCTTTATTCTACCAGACGGATATGGTAAAGCCCCAAGCCACGCGTCCAACATTTTGCCTGGCGCTTGTACTGGAGAGCCTTTTGCAAAACCCTTGAATCGGGGTGTTTTTGTCTGAAGATGCGATTTCCTAAGATAGGGGGCTGGTCAGGTAGATTTGACTGCTCGGCGGGTGCAGATGGAGGATTCTACAGGCCATGAAAATGTGTGCTAGCAAGCACACTTGAGGGACTGGAACCTCCGTGTTAGGTATCTTTGGAGGAGAAACTAAACTCGCAAAAAACGAAGGTTCTCATGTCTCTCAATTCTAAGTTAAGCGGATTCTGGATCAACTGCCAACGGGAGCTTTTTCCCTGGGTGGAGGAAACGATTGGCCCCTTGGAGGGGCGCCATAAGAAGCTGCTCTCGGTACTGGAGATGGTGCGAGTTGAGCGCTTTCTGCCCAGTGCTCAGGACGGTATACCCGGGCGTCCGTTGAAGAGCCGTGCTGCCCTCGCGCGGGCGTTCCTGGCGAAGATGGTGTTCAATATGGATACGACCAGAGCGTTGGTGGAGCGGTTGCGTTCGGATCCGACGCTGCGGCGTTTGTGTGGTTGGCATCGGTTGGAGGATGTGCCGAGTGAGGCGACCTTTTCACGTGCGTTCAGGGAATTTTCAGAGGCGGAATTGCCGACGCGTGTACATGAGGCTCTGATAAAGGAGGGGTATTCGGAGCAGTTGGTGGGGCACCTATCGCGTGATTCGACCGCAATAGCAGCGCGAGAGAAGCCGGTACTGAAAAAGGAGTCGGAGCGTCCAGAGTGCAAACCAGCGAGTCCTTCCAAGGATGAAGAGCGTTCAAAGAAGCCGAAGCGGCTCGTGGGCCAGCTGGCAATAGAGATGGAGGAGGAATTACCGGAGGTGGGCCATCCATCGCAGGATTCGACCGCGATAGTGGCGCAAGAGGACCCGGTACCCCAGAAAAAGGAGTTAGAGCGTCCAGAAGAGTGCAAATCATCGCATCCTACCAAGGATGAAAAGCCTCCGAAGGAGTTGCCGCGGCTGGTGCGCCAGCGTACCATGGGGACAGAGGAGATGTTGGAGGAGTTACCGAAGCGATGTACGGTAGGCGTTAAGCGCAATGCGAAGGGACATACGCAGAAATGGACGGGGTACAAGTTGCACATGGATGTGGCCGACGGAGGCGTACCGATCAGCGGTTTTGTTTCCTCTGCATCATTGCATGATAGCCAAGCGGCGATTCCGTTGGCTACGATATCTCAACTGCGGGTACGCAATTTGTATGATCTGATGGACAGTGCATACGACGCGAAGCAGATTCACGAGCACAGTAAAGGCTTGGGGCACGTGCCGATTATCGACCATAATCCGCGACGCAAAGGTAAGGCGGCGCTTATCCGCGAGAAAACGGCCCAGCGAGCAGCCGGATTGGTACTGCCTGAGGATGTTCGTTACAGGGAGCGCTCAACGGTTGAGCGAGCCTTCGGGCGGCTCAAGGATGAGTTTGGTGGTCGTAATGTCCGCGTGCGTGGGCACAAGAAGGTGACATGCCACTTGATGTTCGGCGTGCTGGTACTGACGGTAGATCAGCTGTTGCGTATGGTGCAATAGAGACAGGAATCCAGACGTAAATTGCGCTAATCGGGTTTTGTGCGAAGCAGGAGCTAGGCATAGGTGTGCCCGCAAAGCACGGATTCTGCCCCGAATTCACCCCCCCGGGAAGCCTTCAACGCCTATGGACCGCCTATACATCTGGATCCAAAGGCTACACATGCCAATGCTCCCGGCGTAATGTCGAAAAACCCGAAAATTTGGGCATTTTGGTCGCCACCACCGCCGAATACACCGGGGTTTTGCAAAAGGCTCTGGATTATATCTGTACCACCTAAGAATGCCAGAGCTCTAATGTTCGAACCACATGGAATAGGCCAACGACCCGAATCAGGCAGTGTGACTCCAAACAAGTCTGCATACTCCAATTGCCAGTGATGAAACCTGTATCGCTGGCTCAGCTCTCGCACCAGTGCCAGCCGCGGGCGCTCCTCCTCCAACTTGGCCAGGTCCACATATCCCAGCTCATCCCGCACCTGATCTTCCTCCGCAAACAGCGGCAATTGCTCCTGCGCTACCGGTCCGGGTAGCGCCTCCCGGCCGGTAAGGAGCAGCTCAATATCTGACAGACTACTGCGCACGCGCGGGTAGTAACTCGGCCTGCTCCACTGGCCAGAACCATAGCGCACACCAGTAGTCCATCACCTGCTTCAGCCTGCGGTATGCTCCTGCATTGCCTTCTCCTGTCCGCAGCTCCTGTTCCAGGATGCGATCCTTCTCTTTGGTGGATGACTGCTGCGCTGTTGGGGCAGGCTGCCCGTAGACCGCGAACCCATCTGTTGTCCTGTGCTCCAAGCGACGCAAGTCCACCACATGCCGCTCCCACAACAGGTCCACCCCTTCCGCTATGCGCTCCAGGCGATTGGTCTCGGCCATCGTGTGCGGACGCGTGAACGCCTTCCTCCACTCCGCCATGCGACGAAAGGACTCCGGCGCCAGCTTCTTTATCACCTTATCCCTATACGAAGCCATCCCCGAGTCTCCCACCAGAAAATGGTAGATGCCGTCCTCTGGACGCCTGTCGGCAAACGAGACCGCCTCGCTCTTCCACCGGGCCCTCTTGCGCAGCATATGCGCAGGGTACCCCTTGCGCCATGCTCCTACCAGCGAGTTGCCGCACTTTAGCTGATTCCCAAACCACGGCACAAACCCACCCGGCACCAGCGTACCCAGCCACAGCGACACCTCGGCCAGCTCTACAGCTACCGGGTTCAGGTCCACCCCGTATACGTTGTTGTCGGCCAGAAACATCTTCACCCGCTGCTTTTCCTCTGCGTACCGATCGGGCAGCAGCGTCTCGTTCCGTTCCCTCTGCTTCCTCCGCAGGTAGGCGTCTGCCAACTGTGACAGGGCCTCATTAAGAAATGCCGCCGACCCCAAGGCCGGCTCGCAAATCGTGAGCTGCAGTAGCTCGTCTGCCGACTTGCCCGATAGTACGTCCTCCAAGGCATACCGCACCACACACTGCGTGAGCGATTCCGGTGTGTAGTACGAGGCCGACGTCTCGCGGTCCCGTCCTGCCAGCCGATAGACAAAGCTCCCCTTGGGATAGTACTTCGATGTGCCGTCGTCGTTATAGACCCGCTCGTCGTCGCTATAGTCTTCGACCTGCTCTGCGGACACGAAGTAGGCCTGAGACAGCACATCGTGGTCGTCGCGCGCCTTCTTTACCTCGTACAGGTCGCGTTCGGCAAAGAACCCCCGGTAGGACAGCAAGCCCTCATACACCGCACCCAACTGGTTGATGCCCAGCTGCGCATAGGAGATACGTCCGACCTGCCGCTTGCGACCGGAGGACAAAGACATCAGCCGTATGATGCGTTGCCAAACATGGTTGCGTATCGGCACCTTGTCCAGTGTAGGGGTCTGCTCCGGGTCAAAGAGATGGCTTTTTAAGGGAGCAATCTCAAACGTATTGAATATGGGCGTCTCCACATCCCCCTGTCTTCCGCCATCAAAGCCGTAGTAGAGCATCCGGAACAGGTGCCGAATGGATATATCGAAGAAGGTGCCGTTGCGTGCCCTGTCGGTGTCCAGCTGGACCAGCTCCAGGTCGCGCAGCTTCTCGAGGCTGTAGCCGTTGCGGTATACCTTCGCCTTGAGGGGGAGGTAGCCCAGCTCCGGTCGTGCTTCGATGTAGAACAGGAACAGCAGTCGGTACATGTAGCGCAGGCACTCTCCGGTAAGTGAGTCTGCCAGGTCCTTGCCGTAGACGCCCTGGTGGGCGGTATCGCGCAGGTACCACACGGCCTCGTTGCCCAGAAGCTCGATGGATTCGCGCAGGGCATACTTGAGGTCCTGGAAAACGGCATGGGCATGGCGGTGGGACTGTTCGCTAAGGGTGTCCAGCAACGTAGCACCGGACGCAGGGCAGAGGCTGTTGCGGTGCAGCAGTGCACAGGTAGCCTGGAGGGTGCGGGTATCGGACCGGTCCAGGATCTCGTTCCAGTCGAAGTGCAGGGCCCGGCGTCCAGACCACTTGGATCGGTCAAACAGAGTGAGCGCGTGCAACGAAGCGACGATGACCCATCGGGGAGGGTCGTCGTCAAAGAAGAGGCATCGTTGATGAGCTTGCCAAGCGTCCACTCCTTGCGGGCGAACTCGTCTTGCAAATGAGGCACCGGTAGCTCGAGCATGTCGTCTTCGTCTCCGAAGGCTTCCACTATCAGCAGCTGCGGCGGGCCGTGTAGCGAGGTGTTCACCGACGAGAGGAGGGGGACACGTGTGACGCTGGTATCCAACAGGCGCGTGTTCAAGCCGTAGTCCAGTGCCTTCAGGAGGCGTTCCAGGAAGGATCGCTGGATGCTCAGCCGCTGCTCGTCGTTGCGGGAGTGTTCCGCTTCACTGCAGGCCTGGAAGTAGGGTTGCTTCAGTTGCCGCAGCCGGTCCCATGGCGGACGCTCGGACTGGCGCCACTCCTTGAGCTGCCCCTGCAGATCCCGCTCCAGTACCGACGCCAAATAGTGGCTGGAGTAAAACTCATTCTCGTTCGTGATCCCCGATAAATCCAGCGGCATGGGCTCAGCTGGCCTCAAGACCGGTGAGCACCGCTACTACCTGTAAGTATGGATCCTCTTCCAATTCCATAGTGTCTTCAATCCACTCCTGGTAGCTGGAAAAGAGCAAGTCAAGATCCCTGACTCCCTTAGCAATGGCACTTGTAGCCAATTGGTCATCTCGATCTTTATACTTATTTCTCAAGGTTTCACTATGCCGATTCCTGAGGGCATTGAGGTCGTTGATATGCCCTTGAAGCTTAGGCTCGAGCGCTGCCTCATAGTCCGCTCGTGCACGATACCCGTGCTCGGTTGCCCATTTGAGGACAGCGGGTAATACTTCCTGTGCGTGGTCAGTAATTGGTGGACGGCCCGCATTAGCAAGATTGTCTTTCCTGAGGGCGTTGAATTCTTTGGTTTTCGCAAAGGGCTCGGTCGACACGTGCTTCCCGTGGCGGGTACGGATACAAATGAGATCCTGCAGGATGGTCTGCCCCTTGCGGTTGCTGTAAAGCACGGATATCAAAAAGGAAGCATCAGCAGGATCCAGCACACTCGGTAGTGCCAATACAGGAGCTTCCTGCTCCCCAAAGGTGGCAGTCACCTTGTCGGTCGCCCAATCGATTACAGGATGTAGCGGCCACAGGTAGTGGATCGCGGGCCAAGCATCGTCATCCGAGCGGCATCGGCGAATTTCCCGCTTGATGGCCTCCCGGTCCGCGCAGATATCCAGAATATCCTTGCGAGGTCGAGCCGGCTTCGGGAGCCATTCAAAACGCTGCTTCAAGCTCGGGGGAGCGGTAAGTTGGATCCGTTTCTCATCATCATCAAACGACACCTGTAGCCTATCCGACCTGGCCGAATCGGATTGCATGTGCTCCAGCGCAGTCTTCAGGAATGCGTATTCCGTGGTAAACACGGAGTCAAGGTCACGGGTACGGGTCACGTCATCATCTATCGGATCCAGCTCACCAAGAAGGGCTTGCACCGGATCAATGTCCTCGGTAACGGTTGGACCAGATTTCTGCGCCTGAAAATGCCTTGTCGCCTCCTCTGTGCTCATCCCCTGCTCAATGGCATCCTTTACCACAAATTCCTCTTCCTCGGCATTGTAGACCCCAATGACGGAGGCCGGGTCACCAATATTGCGTACCGCCTCTTTTTCCTTCAAAATCAAGAGCTCCAGAATGCGAGTGTCACCGCGGATCTTTTCGTTCCAGGACTTGGTGATCAAGTAGAAAATCTTAGGTTTCTGTTCTTGTCCATACCTGTCGATCCTGCCGTTTCTCTGCTGCAAAATCATCAGCGACCACGGTATATCGAAATGGATCAACCTGTGACTCAGAAAATGCAGGTTGATGCCCTCGGAACCCACATCTGACGCGATCAGGAGCCGCACCGGTTTGTCGGTCTGGCCAAACTCCTCCACGATGGCTTGTTGATCCAAATCGCTCAGCGCGCCGCGAAGCACGACAATGGCCTCCTTCTTTAGACCCAAGTCCTTCTCCAGATTCTCAGCCAGGAAGCGAAGGGTCTCGATGCGCTCCGTAAAGATGACGAGTCGATCTTCTTTATCGGTACCGGTCCACCCCATCTCCCGAATAGATGCGCGGAGATACTGGTACTTCGAAAAGTGCTCTGCTGTGACTTCTTCCAGAGCACTATCAAGTTTCCGCAATGCGTCAATCTCTGACTGGTGCTTGGCGGCCGCCTTTTCGAGTTTCTTCAAGCGATTGCGAATGGTCTCTCGGCAGGCAGCCGGCGACGAAAACAATGACTTCTCAAGCACGGTCCGAAACAGCCATTGCCCCCTACGCTGCCGTGTAAAGATGGAATCCGACAGTTTGAGCAACTGGTCAAAGGCTGCCTCTTCCGCGGGGACGCCGAGGTGCTGAGTAGCGTGACATCCCTTTCCTGAAAAGAGTCCTCCACCTGGCGCCAGATATCCTTTTTGAATCGGCGAATGAACAGGTTCTTGCCGTCCAGGTCTGCCTTGGTGTAATCCGTCGGATCCGCTATCACGGTGGGGTCCAACATTTCCATCAAGCTGGCGAAGCTCTTTGCGCGCCCATCATGTGGCGTCGCAGATAGCATGATCAGCGCATCCGAGCGATCGGCAAGGAGTTTGGCCAACTTGCTTCGCAGGGAGCGACCGGGTCGCTCGGCCACATGCTGGGCCTCATCGATGACGATTATGTCCCAATAGGCATTCTCAATGAATGATCGGTACTGACGAACAGCTTTGAGCGTATCTATCGAGATAATTGCCCGATCGAAATAATAGAATGGGTTGTGATTCGTGGGTAGCTTGGCTCGTGCACGCTGTATGCCGACAGAGTCCAACCGGACGAGGGGAATCGTGAAGCGAGACCACATTTCCTTCTGAAACTGCGTCAGCATGCTCTTGAGCGTGACCACAAGGATGCGCCGTCCGCGCCCACGACGGATGAGCTCCGCCATTAGAATGCCAGCCTCAAGTGTCTTGCCAAGACCGACTGCGTCCGCAATAAGGATTCGCGGCCTCGGCTGCTCCAACGCCATGAGGGCAGGGACTAGCTGATAGGGCACCGAATCCATCGCCGCATGGTGGCCCAGTCGAATACTTGTGTCTGTTGGAGGTGTGTGTCGTAGTATGGACTCAATGTGGAGTCGTGAGCTTCTGTATCGGGAAGACTCGTCGTGGACGAGGACAGTATCGTTAGGATCGACCACACTGTAGTCCTCGACCGTGTCAAGAACATCTAGCTCCTGGTCTCGGACGAGACGAGACAGACCTGTGAGAGATACCGTGAACATGTTGTTCCACGCCCGATCCAGCCTGCGAACCACCCATTTTTCATCCCGCGCAAACACGCGGGCGCCGGGAGCGAGCTTGCCGTGTGTCGAAGATCTGCGAGGGATATTCACGGTGCTTTAAGTTCTAACTTGTGCTTGTCAGAAAAAGGCATAAATGTAGCCCCGGGAGCAGAACAAGGGTGGATTTAGTGGGTTGTATCGTTTTGTAAGGCTTTTATTGACATACGGTTATGCGGCCACTATATCCAAGACATCGCAACCTTTGCCCATTGGCTGTTTCACCGAATATCTGGCAATATCTCGCGTTTTCAGGCGAAAATCGGCGTTTTTGCCGCCTCTTGGTCCTTTTTGCTCCCATATTCAGGCTAACAACAACATGCGCTTAGTAGAGGATACGCAGTTTTAGCTAGGACAGGTCCCCATTGAGGAGATCCGATTCAATCCCAAGTGCCGAGACGACATTCCTGCCGTGCTACGCGGGCTTCAGGGTTTGTATATGGACGATACCGCCCGCACCAAGATTTTCGAGATCCTGGAAAAGCGACTGCTTCCAGACACCGACCTGCAACGGGGCCGTCCGGGGATGTCGCTATGGCGCATCCTTGTTCTGGGCGTATTGAAGATGGCCATCGATTGTGATTTCGACCGCTTGGGCAATCTGGTGGCCCGTCACAGCGACGTGCGCATGATGTTGGAACATTCGGAGTTTGGTGACGATACCACCTATCATGTACAGACCCTCGTGGATAACGTAAGCCTTCTTACAGAGGAAGTTCTGGAGGAGATCAGCGAGGCAGTGGTGGCTTGCGGGCACCGCGAGTTAGGAGTATCGCCGGGGGATCCGCTTCGGTGCAGGGTGGATTCGTCTGTTGCCAAGGCCCACGTGGACTGCCCGACGGATGTTGGCCTGCTGTGGGATGCAGTGCACTGTATGGTTCGGGAGGCGCATTGCGTTTGTAATGCCCATGACATTCCAGGCTGGCGCAAGCACAAGTATTTGGCGAATAGATTGCAGAAGTCCTACTACAGCGTGCGTACCAGTCGTCAATGGCGCGATACGACGAAGGTAGAAAGGTATCTTGCCTTGTGCCAGAAGCTGGTTCTCCGCGCAGAGACAAGTGTAGACACCCTGAAGGCGGCCGGGATACCGCATGACAAGGTCCTACACTATTTGGGGCATGCGCAAAGGCAGGTAGATCAAGTACATAGGCGTCTGATATTGGGCGAAGTGATTCCGCATGAAGAGAAGGTCTTTTCTATCCACGAGTCACATGTTCAGTGGAAGAACAAGGGTAAGGCCGGAGTGAAGGCAGAGCTGGGGATGATGGTAACCTCGATGGAAGATCAGCACCCGTTCATCGTGCAGCATAAGGTGGTGCGCAAGGGGGTGGACTCGGACATGATTGTGCCGTTTATGGAGAAAGCGAAGCGGCGGAATCCGTCGCTGATCTCGTGCAGTATGGACCGGGGCTTTTACTCCCCGAGCAACCGCGAGAAGTTGGATGAGCTATTGGAGCTGAATGCGATGCCGAAGAAGGGCGGTCGCACCAAGGAGGATATGGAGAGAGAGCTGGCGCCGGACTTTGTTGAGGCCCGTCGTCAGCATCCTGCCATAGAGTCTGCGATCAACAACTTGAATCAGCGGGGGCTATCTCTGATTCGAACCCATGGCGAGGAAGGATTTGTCCGAACTGTTGCCCTGGTAGTAGTAGCGGCCAACGTGCACCGCCTTGGGTTGATACTGCGAGCGAAGGAGAGGCGGAAAATACGGTGGCATGCCGCCCGCAAGCGCGCGGCGTAGCGGCCCCTTCAACCGAACTAAGTTGCAAATGCAAGTAGCCCGTGGCGGGCGGGGGCAACGTATCGCTTCCCGTCGCTCATAAGCGCCTTAGCACCAAGATTTTGGGCTCCCAACATCAAAATAGACCGCGTCAATGCGGATAAACCCCGCTATGACCTGTCACATGACAACAGAAATCGGATTCCATAATCATTCTTAGGTCCAAGTCAGTCAAGAAAATGGCATTTTCTGACAAGCACTAATTATTATATTACAGTGATTTTGATCATTAGGGAGTCCATACGGTGACTGGGGCACGAGTTGGGAATGTGATTGGAGCTGGCGCGTGGGTTGGCTTGATATGCAGTTTGTGGGCCTTTGGTTTGAGCCATGCAGTATATGGCCAGGTGGCATTGGAGAATGAACCTGCCCCTCGATCCGCAGATATGCGGGTATCTCCCAAATACTTGCCAGCAAGCGCGAACCTGCAGGCACAAACAAGGACAGCAGGTAGCCCTTCTGAATGGTCCGCGAACGATAAGCAGCTTATCGTAAAGCCAGCGCATCTGGTCATACTTGAAAACTCTGCTTGGAGCTTCCAAGTGCGGCTAAGCTCGGTGCCGTCAGGAAATGTGACAGTGGCAGTGAGTGTGCCGACTCGGTTGGACGGAAAGTTACTCTTAACTGCGACCAGCCTTACATTCACGGCTTCCAATTTTGATCAATTCCAGGAGGTTTCTGTCGAGGCAACTCCGGGTAGCGATACTAGAGATAAAGAGGAGCTCCTTACGCTTTCGGCTTCGGAGGGTGGGTACAATAGCGTAGAGGCGAGTATCCCAATTTATGTGGATCAAGACGTGTGTGGCTGGCCCCGCTCTAACCACTGGCGATATTTGAGAGAAGGAACCTCGTGCGCGGTCACTTACTCTTGTTCGCGTCGTGTACCTTTGGGCGGTTACTTGTTCTTATTTCACGTAAACGGATCGGCAACTCCGGGAGATGATTTGATTGTGCACAGCCTTGATTACATCGAGGTTACCGAAATCACTGAACACGGTGTGGGACGGGCATATACTACTGACCAGTTTATTGCTCGTGCAGATGATATTCCAGAAGGCGATGAGGTTTTGGGCTGTTTCTGTGAACCCTCGCCGAAACCGCCGCATCCGTACCGGAGCGGTGCCCCAATCCTGATTCTCGACACTGACGGTTGGGCTGTTGGAGATACGGCTGCCGCCGAATCGTCAGGCGAGATGACTTTCCTGTTGAAGTTTCCGATGCCGGTAGCCAAAGACCTTACGGTAAAGTATGAGACGAAAGATGGATCGGCAATAGCCGGGGACGATTATGATTCGCAGACGTCAACGGTGACGGTGCAAAAGGGGGGTACGAGCGCAAAGATTCGGGTGCCGATCATTCGTGACAATATCGCAGAGAGAGTTGAGGACTTCAAGCTGGTTACATGGTCGGACCAGTTTCGAGGCATTGGGCGTCAAGAGTCCACCGGCAGGATTCTGGAGCCGCCCGGAATCCAGCTGCGAGAGAATCCGCTGGAAGTGGAGGAAGGCAGCTCGGCTACCTATCAGGCACGTTTGACCATAGAGCCCAGCGATGAGGTCACGGTAGCGATATCCTGGTATACGGGGACGGATGTGAGCCTGGTGGAACCGACATCGTTGACCTTCATGCCTTCTGATTTTGACACATGGAAAGATGTAAAAGTCAGCACCGCGATAGACGAGGACTCGAATCCTGATAAGGCCACGCTCGCCCACACTGCAGACGGTGCATCAGAATATGCGGGTGTAACTGCAGACCTTGAGGTGACTATACTTGACCGGTATGCGGTAGAGCTCAAAGTCGCGCCCACTGTGCTGGCATTGAAGGAGAGGGGTTCCGATCCCGACAACAAGGCGGGATTCGAGGTCTCTCTGGGCTCGCCGCCCGTTGGAGGCGAGGTGAAGGTGGCAATCAGTGTGGCGGACGCATTGCAAAACAAGGTTTCGTTGTCGGAAGCAGGTCCTCTGACGTTCGGTACATCTTCCTGGGATAAGGCTCAGACCATTACCGTCACGGCGCTCGCAGATGCCGATGCGGCGGATGAATCCGGTACGGTGGACCTGACGGCAAGTGGCGCAGGCTATGGTGGGCAGAAAGAGAGTGTGACGGTAACGGTGGAAGATGACGAGGTTCTGGAACTGATTGTGAGTCCAAAGAAGTTGAGCTTGACGGAGGATGCGGATCCGGGCAAGGAGAAGTCTTTCGAGGTGAGGTTGGGTGCGGCCCCTGCCGTTCCGGAGGTGAATGTGGCAGTGATTGTTTCAACTGATCTGAGTGGCAAAGCGACGGTAGGCCCAGGCAACCTGGTGTATACCTCTTCCAACTGGAGCGTGGATCAAACAGTTACCGTCACGGCGCTCGCAGATGCCGATGTGACGGATGAATCCGGTATGATGATTCTAATAGCCACAGGAGGCGCGTTTGACAGAAAGACCGGGAGCGTGGCGGTAGACGTAAAGGACGACGATGTCCGGGGCTTGCGAGTGAGTCCGAGAACTCTGGCATTGAAAGAGGATGCGACGCGTCCTGACCATGCCATGGATATTCGTGTGCGGTTGCAATCGGCCCCTGTGGGCGGTAACGTATCCGTGTCAGCAAGTGCATCGGCAAGTCTGGATGGAAAGGTTTCGTTCTCTGCTGCATTGACCTTCACATCGACCGACTGGAATGTGGAGCAATCCATCACTGTCACGGCGGAGGATGATGCCGATGCGGTGGATGAATCCGGTACGGTGGACCTGACAGCGAGTGGGGCGGGCTATGGCGGACAGTCCGGGAGTGTGACGGTAGCCATCTCGGACGACGACACGCCGGCACTGAATATTTCTGCCTCAACGCTGAATGTTGATGAGGGAGGAAGTGCCACGTATTCGGTGTCATTGACCACAGAGCCTTCGGTGGAAGTATCCGTAGCGATCACGAGTGATAACCCGGAGGTCACCCTGGACAGAAACGCGCTTTCGTTTGGGGTAGACGACTGGAATCAGTCGCAGCGCATAACGGTCTCGGCGAGAGAGGATGATGACGCGCTGCCGGATAAGGCACTGCTTGCGCACGAGGCTTCAGGCGGCGAGTATGGGTCAGTGAGCGGGACGGTAGCCGTGAACGTGATCGAAAATGACACGCCGGCACTGAAGTTTTCTGCCCCAACGCTGAATGTTGATGAGGGAGGAAGTGCCACGTATTCGGTGTCATTGACCACAGAGCCTTCGGTGGAAGTATCCGTAGCGATCACGAGTGATAACCCGGAGGTCACCCTAGACAAAAAGGTGCTTTCGTTTGGGGTAGGTGACTGGAATCAGCCGCAGCTAATAACGGTGTCGGCGAGAGAGGATGATGACGCGCTGCCGGATAAGGCACTGCTTGCGCACGAGGCTTCAGGCGGCGAGTATGGGTCAGTGAGCGGGACGGTAGCCGTGAACGTGATCGAAAATGACACGCCGGCACTGAAGTTTTCTGCCCCAACGCTGAATGTTGATGAGGGAGGAAGTGTCACGTATACGGTGTCATTGACCACAGAGCCTTCGGTGAAAGTATCCGTAGCAATCACTAGTGATAATGCGGATGTCACCCTGGGCAAAAAGGTGCTTTCGTTTGGGGTAGGTGACTGGAATCAGCCGCAGCTAATAACGGTGTCGGCGAGGGAGGATGATGACGCTTCGCCAGATAAGGCGATCCTTGCGCATCAGGCTTCAGGCGGCGAGTATGGGTCTGTGAGCGGGGCGGTAGCAGTGAACGTGATCGAAAACGATACGCCGGCACTGAATATTTCTGATCCAACTCTGAATGTTTATGAGGGAGGAAGTGTCACGTATACGGTGTCATTGACCACAGAGCCTTCGGTGAAAGTATCCGTAGCGATCACGAGTGATAACCCGGAGGTCACCCTGGACAGAAACGCGCTTTCGTTTGGGGTAGGTGACTGGAATCAGCCGCAGCTAATAACGGTGTCGGCGAGGGAGGATGATGACGCTTCGCCAGATAAGGCGATCCTTGCGCATCAGGCTTCAGGCGGCGAGTATGGGGCTGAAAGCGGGACTGTAGCAGTGAACGTGATCGAAAATGACGTGCCGGCACTGAATATTTCTGACCTGACGCTGAATGTTGATGAGGGAGGAAGTGTCACGTATACGGTGTCATTGACCAAAGAGCCTTCGGGGAGAGTATCCGTAGCGATCACGAGTGATAATGCGGATGTCACCCTGGACAAAAAGGTGCTTTCGTTTGGGGTAGGTGACTGGAATCAGCCGCAGCTAATAACGGTGTCGGCGAGGGAGGATGATGACGCTTCGCCAGATAAGGCGATCCTTGCGCATCAGGCTTCAGGCGGCGAGTATGGGTCTGTAAGCGGGACGGTAGGAGTAACCGTGATCGAAAACGACACGCCGGGGCTACAGATAACGCCCCCGGCGATCGCCGTGGTTGAGGGGGAGCGAGGAACCTACCGAGTAGCACTCGAGACGGAACCTGAATCGGTCGTAACGGTGACGATCGGAAGCAGCAATCCGGATATGAAGCCGACTCCTGCGAGCCTCGAGTTCAGTGCGGATAACTGGAAAATCGAGCAGCAGGTCACCGTAAGTGCAACCCGGGATAGTGATGTGCACGATGAAACGGCAACGTTTACCCACACCGCATCGGGTGCGGACTATGGAGGCGTGACGAAGGACCTTGTGGTAACGGTAAAGGATCCCGATGTGCCTGCAGGGCTGGTGGTGTCCCCCAGGAGTCTTACAGTGACGGAGGGAACGGAAGAGCGATTTGGCGTCAAGCTCTTGACGCAGCCCACGCAGACGGTAACGGTCCAGGTAACGGGGGGCGATGGCTTGGGTTTGCGAGTAGATCCCAGGACATTCCGTTTTACCCCAGGGGATTGGGATTCGGCGGTTCCGATAGTCGTGGAGGCGGAACAGGATGACGATGGTATAGACGCGCGAGTGAGGCTTATGCTTACAGCATCGGGGGCAGAGTATACCGGTCAGGAGGAGACGGTAGTGGTAGAGATAGAGGATGACGATGTGGCCCGTATTGTGCTCGTGCCCCAGGAGTTTACGATTGACGAAGGAGGAGACAAGTCCTATGAGGTCCGCTTGTCCACAGCGCCGTCGGCAGAGGTAACGGTGGAGATGGCAAGCGACAATCCGAATGTAGGGTTGGACAGGGAGGTATTGACCTTTACGGTAAACGATTGGGACGAAGCGCTGGAAGTAACGGTTCGTGCCTTCGAGGATGATGATACAGCCGATGACTTCGCGATGCTGACCCACACGGCGTCGGGCGGTGACTACGAAGGGCTGACTGCAACCGCCTCGGTTGAGGTTACGGACAATGACGCGGTTGAGCTGCGGGTAAGTCCGCAGTCGTTGCGATTGGTGGAGGGGGCGACTGGCAAGTCCTTTGACGTATGGCTTGGGGCAGTGCCATCGGGCGAAGTGAGGGTATCGGTCACGGAGGCATCCACGCTCCTGGACAAGGTGTCCGTCAGTCCGAGGAGCCTGACATTCAGTCCCTCGACCTGGGAATCTCCGCAGCCGGTTATGGTAACGGCATCGGACGATGAAGACGCTAGTGAGGAATCGGGGGTAGCACGTCTGGAAGCGAGCGGCGGTGGATACAATGGGGAGTCTGCAGAAGTTCAGATAGTCGTCACGGATAAGGAGTCCCCGCATCGCGTGGATCTGCAAAGCCAGGAGGTGTGGGTGACAGAAGGGGCAGGCCCTGCGCGTATTGAAGTGCGGCTGAACAGGGAGAGCGATGCAGAAGTCCATGTTGACTACACTACACGGAGCGGTACGGCGACAGAGGGAGCGGATTACGAGCATACGAGCAACACCCTCACCTTTGCACCGGGGGGAGGCTTGGCGCAGTGGATAGATGTACCTATAGTGGACGACCGGGTACACGAGCAAGAGGAGTCGTTCAGGCTGGTACTTGACAATGAGGAGGGTGCGGAATTAGGCAATAGCGTAGGCACGGTCACTATTCAGGACAACGACCTGGCACCGACCTTCCGCACGGTTCCTGTGGTGTATGTAAGAGAAGGCGGTGTGGCGAAGGTGCATGTGAGGTTGAGTAATGCAAGCAGCCAGCCCGTGACCGCGTCCTACAGCACGGAGGATGTTACGGCTACAGGGGGGAAGGACTACCAGACAGAGGTAGCGGGAGCGATCACGATAGGAGCGGGGGATATGGAAGCTGTTATTGAGGTTCCTACGGTTGACGATAGGGAGCATGAAGGTAGGGAGGCGTTTGTGGTACAGCTGGGTGATGGTGGGCGGATCGTAGTAACGATATTGGACAACGATTCTATGCCAGGGTTATCGGTAGAGGATGTGACGGTATCGGAGGATGGAGGGCGAGCAAAGGTAGCGGTGACGCTTGATGGTGCGAGCGCGGTACGTGTGGGGGTAGCCTATTCGACGCATGATGGCACGGCCACGGTGGGAGAGGACTACACCCGTGCCATGGGTACGTTGGTGTTTGCTCCGGGCGAGGTAAGAAGGGAGGTGTTTATTCCCGTGCAGCAGGATGAAGTTCTGGAGGAAGATGAGACATTCACGTTAAGGCTAAGCTCGCCGGAGCATGCGCGGCTATTGGACGGAGAGGCTATAGTCACCATAGTGGATGATCCTCTGGAAGTGAGCATTTACGATGGGACCGGTGCAGAGAATGCAGAGGAATTGGTTCTGGCCGTGCGGCTGAACTATTCGAGCAGCCAGGTGGTGTCGGTGCAGTTTGCGGTGACAGGAGGAACAGCGACGCCGGAATTGGACTTTGAGTCGACGCAGGGCGTGGTGGTGTTTGAGCCGGGCAGCGTAGAGGCACAGGTGCGGATACCACTCAAGGACGATGGCCTGGTGGAAGGAGATGAGACGGTGGAGGTAACGCTGTCCGATCCGCGGAATGCATTACTCGGGCAGGCGCAAGCCACAGGCACGATTACGGATGATGAGACGGTACCGGGAGTGCAGGTGCGAGCACTGACCCCGACGGCACGCGAGGCAGTGTTTGTGATAACATCAGCCGTGGGGCAAGTGCGGTATCGAACGATGGACGGAACGGCGTGGGAAGGAGAGGACTACGAAAGGACCGAGGGTGTGCTGGAGTTTGGTTCAGGGGAGAGAGTGAAGGAGGTACGGGTACCGCTGCTATCGACGCAGGGCAAAGGAGAGGTGTTTGCATTGATGGTGGAGGTGGAAGGCGAAGCGATTCGTGCGGAGGTGGTGTTGGGAGGTGGATCGGATAGGAAAGGGAGGGCGCTACTGGGCAGGAGCATGGCTCAGCATGTGGTGGAGGCGGTATCGGAGCGGTTGCAGGGGGGCGTGGTGACATGCATGCCGCGGCCGTATCCAGGGCAGGGCGTGCGGGCATCGCACCTGCTGTCGGGATGTGGGATGCAGGCGAGTGGAGAGCGGGTCAGTGTATGGGGTAGAGGGGCGTACAGCAGGCTGCGGGGCGCAGAGGTACAAGGAATGGAAATAGTGACCGCCTCACTGGGGGCGGACTATACGTTGGGTAGTCGCTGGCTATTGGGAATGATGGTATCGCGCAGCGAGGCCCGGGAGGCGTCGCTGCAGATGACGGGTTGGTACCCGTATGTGCGATATGGAGGGCAGGAGCACCAAGTATGGGGGTTGGCCGGAGCAGGGCAAGGAGAGGGAGGGGGGATGCGGTTGATGGCGGCAGGGGTAGCGGGCAGGTTGGCTGGTACACGTGGGATGCGGTTGGGCTATGAGGCGGATGCGTTCTGGCTGGGGATGGACAGAGAGATAGGAGTGCGGCGTTTGCGTGCGGGATTGGAGGGTTCGGTGGTGTTAGGCGAGGTGTTGGAGCCGTACGTGGAGGCGGCAATGCTACACGGTGCGGGGGATGCGGAGCGTGGACTGGGAATGGAGGCAGGGGGCGGTATGCGCGTACGGCTGGGTATGCTGCAAGCGGAGGTGATGACGCGTCGTCTGGTGGTACAGGCGGAGGAAGGAGCTGGGGAGTGGGGATATGCGGGGATGTTGCGATATGGAGGGCTGGAGGGATTGGGCGCGCAGGTGCGGCCATCGTGGGGTCGAACGCATGTAGGGTCGCTATGGCAGCGGGAGCGTCCGTGGGAGGTGTATGGTTCTGATGGACGGATGGATGTAGAGCTGGGGTATGGTGCGCAGGTGGGAGGTCGCAGTGTATTGCGGCCGCATGTGGGAGTAGGGTTGCGAGAGAGAGGCCGAGACTACCGAATAGGAGCGGGAGTGCAGGGCCGGAGGGAAAAAGGGTTCAGCATGAGCGGGATGGCAATGGAGAGCATGGCGCCGTACCAGCCGGTACACTACGGAGTAACTGCAAGCGGCTACGTGCGCTGGTGAACGGGCCAGATAACCCCCCTCTACCTGTGCTTTGTCGGAGGGATAGGTATAAGCGACGGCATCAAGTCTTCCTATTCATGCGAGAAGTGCAGATCCTGTCCGCACGATCCCGCAAGGTTCTGGGACCAATCATCACCTGAAGTGACGACGGCGGTTCTCAGTCCGCCAGGATGCCGTACATTCCATACGATGCGTATTTCCCTAGGTCGTTAAGGCTACCCGGATGCCAGTCACGCCCTTTACGCTCCGGGATCACTTTCCTCCGGTTTCGACCGCTTCGTGGATCCGCGCAATTCAGGAAATCGGATCCGATCCGGGTAGCCTGCACTGGGTTCGTGATGGTATCAAGCTCCGCTTGTTTTACAGAGCATCTGATTCCGCAGTAGCACAGCGAATAGATGCTACACCAGGATGGGAAAAATGCCAGAGGATTGACGCGGCGGAGTATGGTTCGTCTACGGGGAATTTGATAGGATTGGTGCAGGACGGCTCCATGGCAGTCAATGTGCAAACAGCGCGCGGCGCGAGGTTTGACGGTAAGTCTCGTGAGTTCGTTAAGCAACTGACAGCCGCAGGACTGGCTGTCCATTGGACCGGCCCCGTGAGCGGTATCGTGGAGGTGATGCGAGAGTCTGTTCGCGACCCCAGCCTAACTTCGCCATTTCGTAGTGCTACTAACCTACGGAATTCTCCCGTGGCCATATTTGGACCGTTTTTTTCAGGAGCAATGGATGGTGAGATTTACCGGATCGGTTGAAGTTGGTTTAGGGTGGTCTGAATCCCTGATTACCTGGTGTTTTGCCGCCTGTTTCGCTGCGATCTATCTCGGATCGTTTCCATCGGACGTAGCTCTGGTGGCTCCATCTGGAGTACGCTATCTCAACCGTTGTGAAGGGACCATACGTCATGAGTCTGGAGGCTTCTGGCTCACCGGTGCACTCGCTTCCTCCACATGCTCGGTCACGGTGCGGGTCGCATCGGGATCATACACGTATCCCAGTACCGCAAAGAACTGTACCATACTCGGAGGCAGATCCTGATCCACCTCCGTGATCAGGTACCGATATTGGTTCTTAACCATCTTGGTCGTAATCCGACGAATCCTGTTCAACCTGTCTCGGATCGTCGCCCAACTATCATGAATCCCGTGTTCCTTGAGTCTGGTGCGAACCAGATGGGCAGCATGATAAGCCAGTACCGTAATGAACAGATGCCCTTCAATGCGGTCATCTCTACTGTGGTAGATGGGCCGTAGACCGAGGTCCGATTTCATGACTCTGAATGTGCGTTCAATCTCTGTAAGTCGCCAGTAGGTTCGTGCAACCTTTTCCACCGACCATCCGGTATGACTGGTCCGAAGCACATACCCTCCGCTGGCCTGGGTGCGACGCGCATGCGAAGCACGCCGGGTCACCGTAACGGATGCTGCATGCTTGGTGCCCTCCTTTTTACTGACCTCTACCTCATACAGGTGTGAGACCTTCTTGTACTTTTCCTTCAGACGACCAACCTTTATCGTGACCTTTTCATAGTTCTTCAAGTACCCGGGTTTCGAGAGTCCCTCATGTAGTGTAGTGAGCGCCTTCACAAACTTCTTGCATTGGGTTTCAAGGATCTGATCCTCCTTCGCCTGCTTAGCCTCACTGTGCACAAACACGCGCAGTTCCGCATTATCTTCAACGTCTTTTTCCTCTTCAACATCTTCAACATCTTTTTCCTTTTTGGTGATCTTCCAGGCTTTGATCTTGACTCCCCCTGCGGTCGTAAACTGTTGATCCGGCTTGTTTTCGGGGACTGGAGGGGCTTTGGAACGCTCCACGGTGATCCAGTTCAGTCCCTGTTCTTTCAGGTACTGCAGATTCTGCTCCGTCGCAATGCCGGAGTCCATAATCACGGTGGGCGTAGCGCCGTTTAGTTTCTCAATCGCCTCTTTGAGCGTTGCCGGTTCCCCTGCATTGCCCGGCAGGATCTGCACATTGCGGGGGAACCCCGAACCATCCAGGGTGAGCGCCAGCGTAACCAACGGACAATCACTGCGCTTCTGCTTGCTGCGCCCATGCGACAACAACTTCCCTTTCTTCTTGCCGTGGTAATAGGTATTGGTTAAATCATAAAAGACGATCGTTTCTTCAAACTGCAATACCGCTTTGGTAATGCCAAAGAGTTTCTCCAGGATCTGATCCATATGCTTATGGATCAGATCAGTGCAACGATAGAGGGTGTTGAGACTCGGGGGTTCCAAATCCAGAAGCTGCAGAACACTGGAGGTTTTACACAGCCATTTATGCGTTTCTCGTTCACTGCCCGGGTGGAGCATACATCCGACGATCAGCGCACAGCAGAGCTTGACATGTTTCTCGCAGAAGTTGAGCGAACGTAGCAGTACAGCCAGTCCGAGCTGTTCCAATGTCTGAAGGATCAGTCGTTCTCCGCCGACGGTCCGGGAATCGGGATGGGTTGTTTTCTCTGGATCAATGAGGTGTTGCTGATGGGATGTGCGATGGATGTCGTAGCCCTTGCTTTCGAGTTATGTAGTGTTTGCCAGAAAAAGGTAGGAGGGCTGAAAAACGGCGAAACAAGGCCGTTTGATACTCGTTCTATCCACCTGTAAGCGTTACGGTTACAGATGGATATGAGCCATACCGTATTTGCACATTGCAGATTATTCAGCCAGCGTGTCTCTAACGAATGTTTGGCCAAATCCTTCTGTTTCGGGCGTTTTCATCGATATAAGGCCCCTTGGGGCCGATTATTCATACGATTAATACCATGCGGATTGTAGAGGATACACAGTTTAAGCTCGGGCAGGTCCCCATTGAAGAGATGACCTTCCACCCCAAAGACCGGGACGATATACCGGCAGTGCTAAAAGGTCTGCAGCACCTGTATTGCGACCCAACGGCTCGGCAGAAGATCTTTGAGATCCTGGAGAAGCAGTTGCTTCCGAATATTGATTTGCAGCGTGGTCGTCCGGGGATGGCACTTTGGCGCGTCTTTGTCTTGGGGATATTGAAGCAGGCCCTCAACTGCGACTTTGATCGTTTGAGGAGCTTGGCCGCCAATCATTTGGAGGTGCGCCAGATGCTGGGGCATACGAATTTCTGGGACGAGCCTGTCTATCAGCTGCAGACCGTTATTGATAACGTGAGCCTGCTAACAGCGGACATCCTGAAGCAGATCAACGATGCGGTGGTGGCTTGCGGTCACCGATTGGTAGAACAGGAGCCAGAGGAGCCGCTTCTTGGCCGGGTTGATTCGGCGGTGGCCAAAGCGAATGTGGAGTGGCCTACGGATGTTCGTTTGTTGTGGGAATCGATGCGGTGCCTGATTCGGGAGTTGCATTGCGCATGTGAGGCGCACAGCCTTGCGGGCTGGCGCAAGGCTGTGTACTGGAGTCGTACCTTGAAGAAGGCCTTCAACCGGGTGCGTACGCACCGTCAGTGGCGTGATGAGTCGAAGGTGAGAAAGTATGTGAAGATGTGTCGTGTTCTGATTGAGCGTGCGGAGAGCAGTGTCAGCGTGTTGAAGGAGAAAGACGCGGATCTTGAGGAGGTGTTGCGGTACTTGGCAGATGCACAAAGGCAGATAGATCAAGTAGATAGGCGTCTATTGAAGGGGGAGGTGATTCCGCATGATGAGAAGGTATTTTCGATACATGAGCCGCATACTCGTTGGATCACCAAGGGGAAGGCGGGGGTGATTGCGGAGTTGGGTCTGCCGGTATGCGTGCTGGAGGATCAGCATCAGTTGATATTGTGGCATCAGATACTGCACGAAGGGGTGGATTCGGATATGATTGTGGGGTTTATGAAGGAAGCGAAGGATCGGTATCCGGCGATCACATCGTGCAGCATGGATAAGGGGTACTCATCGGTAAAGAACCGTAAGGCGCTGGAGCCGGTGTTGGACACGGTGATCATGCCGAAGAGGGGTAAGTTGAGCAAAGCGGACAAGGAGAGGGAATCCGATCCGAAGTTTGTGGAGGGTCGTCGTCAGCATCCGGCAGTGGAGTCGGCGATCAACAATTTGAATCATCGGGGCCTGGGTTTGATACGGACCCGTGGCAAGGAAGGCTTTGTTCGGACGGTGGCGCTGGTAGTGGTAGCGGCAAATATGCACCGTATCGGACAGATAGTGAAGCGGAGCGAGGAGCGACGAAGGCGGTGCGAGCAGGCCCGCAAGCGCGCGGCGTAGGTACTCGCGCGAGTGTCTTCAGCACAGAATCAAGGTAGCCTGCAAGGGCGAGAGGCCAACGTATGTTCATGCCTCGCTGATGGACGACAAAAACACGTCTGATCAACGTCAAAACCCTAGGATTGCCGGCGTGAGCGGACAAAGTCGGCACCGTTACCGTCGAAAAATCCTTGCTGACTTGTCATTCCGATCCCCAATTCGAATTCCAGCCCCCCACTCAGCCAAGAGTCGCTCGCAAGACCATACTTTTCTGGCAAACACTATGCAACGATGTCGTCGACCGCATTGAGAAAGGCTTCATCATTCTGGAAAGGGAGGATAGCTTTCCCTTTGAGTCGGGCAGTAACGCAATGGGTCAGTTCCCCCCACAGACTGCGGGGGATGTTGAAGTTCGGGCCGAGATTAAGGAGGGTGCGGTGTTTGGAGGTACCGTCTTTGCGATAGGATTCGATGAGGGCAAAGCTGTTGCATTTTTTACCGTCTTTACGTTTGTAGGGTCGGTTTCGGATAAACATGATCGGAGTGTGGAATAGGTACGGGGTAAGGTACCGGGGTGGTTGGGGGGAGGTTCACGTCCACACCCTTATAGCACCACATTGCCTTTTTCGAAAAAGTCGGCTAAAAAAGGTCGAAATAGCCCTATTAGGAGGGAAAAACGAGAGAATTGGAGACGGAACTCAGCGTTTTCCCCTGACTGGATGGCGAAGTTAGGATAAGAATCCTGTTTCCATTCTGGTGCGCGCCACAAAAGAAGCGGTTAGGTCTTACGACATATCCGAGGTTCAATGCCTGCTGCACTTAAACGACACGCAGGAGGCACAAGAAACAGATAGCTTCCGCCGCGACTGGAACGGATTTCTACGAGCCATGAATGTGCTCCAATTCTTGCCGAAAGCTTGCTTTGTCACGGAGTCTGGACTCGAGGACAATGCGTATGATGAACTCAAATCGGCAACCATGGATGACCGAACGGACTGGTTGAACGCACAGGATATGGTAGACACGGAAGGGCGCGAACTCCTAAACCGAATTGCAGGATCAACCATGCCCGTGCCCGAAGTTGGCTTTGAATTGGTAAATGATTCCAACATTGTTGTTGCCCAAGCTGAAATCGCCTGGCCGGAAAATCGGCTAGCCCTTTTTGCCAGTCACGACAATGAGCCACAGAACCGAAAAGAATTCGATTCTGCAGGCTGGACCGTGCACCTGCTGCATGAGGCACGGCTTCCGACCTGATTCAGACGCTGAACGCAGCGAACGCATGAAGATAAGCCTTGCCCTTAGTTCGCAGGCGTTGACTGCATTCGCACGCCTTCCTAAGGCCCAACAGAAGAAATTCAGTGCGCTTCTCAATCGATTTCGAAGCAATCCAAAGGCATCAGGGATAAACTTCGAACGCATTAAAGGTGCTTGCAGCCCGGCTGCACATTCGCTTCGGATCGATGGCGTCTACCGCGCAATTGTACTCCATCCCAACCAGGGCAATCAATACCTCGTTGTTTGGATGGACCACCATGATCGGGCATACGAATGGGCACGGAGGAAGAAAGTGGCCATCCACCCTGATACCGGTGCAATCCAGGTCTACGAAGCGATCGACTCGACCCAACAGCGAGTGGCTCCGCGTAGAGCCGAACGAGTTCCCGGCCCATTCGACGGGCTTAGGGATCGGCAACTTCGGCGCCTCGGAGTGCCAGACGAACTCATTCCGCTAGTCCGCAACATCCACACCGAGGCAGAACTGGAGGATAGCGAACCCAAACTACCT
The DNA here is from genome assembly GCA_963663495.1 of Rhodothermales bacterium. Taxonomy (GTDB): domain Bacteria; phylum Bacteroidota; class Rhodothermia; order Rhodothermales; family Bin80. The sequence goes on along the minus strand of OY760427.1, from coordinate 3,589,422 downwards.
AGGGACGCTTTCGAGGCACTCTACTTCATCTCGGAAAATGTGCCCTATGAAGAAGTGCTTCGCAGCATACCAGGTGAGGACGAACCCGTCGCGACGGGTGACTTTGAAAAGGCACTAAGCCGCACCAATTCGAGACGGCAGTTTGTAGTGGTGCCAGACGATAGCATCCTAGAAGAAATGCTGGATGCGACACTTGAGCAATGGCGCGTTTTTCTGCATCCCTCACAGCGGCGTCTTGTGGACATGAATGCCAATGGACCGGTACGCGTTTTGGGCGGCGCGGGAACCGGCAAGACAGTCGTCGCAATGCATCGCGCGAAACGGCTAGTTGAAGAGGTTTTCATTGACAAGACTGATCGCATCTTGTTTACCACATTCACGCGTAATCTGGCAGGGGACATCGAGGCAAATCTTAAGTCCATCATCACAGAGCCCGCGCATATGCAGCGGGTGGAGGTAGTCAATTTTGACAGTTGGGTGGCAAAGTTGATGCGCCAAATGGGTGTCCAATATCGGGTCGCCTACGCCGGAAGAGATCAATCAGTCATTGACGAGGCATGGGACAGCGCATTGGAAGATGTCCCCGATGGATTGGGTTTTACTGAGGAGTTTTACCAAGAGGAGTTTTACCATGTCATCCTGGCCAACGGGATAACCAGTGAGCGCGAGTATTATCAAGTGGCGCGTATCGGAAGGGGGCGTCCAATTAGGCGCGTTGTGCGAAAGCAAATCTGGCCAGTCTTCTCCCGATTCCGAAGCTTTCTGTCAACGAGAGGGCTCAGAATGCCTGAAGATGCATACCGTGACTTGCGGACAATTCTCAGTGCGAGAAATCGCACGCTCCCGTATAGGGCCGTCATCGTGGACGAAGCTCAAGACATGTCGGCAGAAGCTATGAGGCTTATGCGCCAAATTATCCCTGAACAGTCACCAAATGACCTGTTCATTGTTGGGGATGCCCACCAACGGATCTACGGGCAACCTATCGTGCTGGGAAGGTGCGGCATTGATATTCGGGGCCGTGGTAGATGGCTGCATATCAACTATAGGACGCCCGAAGAAATCCGCAACTGGGCTGTCGGGCTACTCCATGGCATCCCAATTGATGACTTGGACGGAGAGCGAGACATTATCACACTGAAGCAGTTCACCTCGCTAATCCGCGGCACCGTTCCAGAGATCAAGTCGTTCGACAGTTTTGGTGATGAAAGTCAGGCCATTGCCGAGTACATCCATGCTCTTGTCCCACCTGACCAATGGCAGCGCATTTGCCTAGTCGCACGCACGAATCAGCAGAGAGCCCTTTATCAGGGTGCGCTCAATAGCAAGGGCCTAAAGACTCACAGCATCAGCCGAGATAGGCAAGATAGCAGCACCACGCAGGGCATACGGCTTGCAACAATGCACCGAGTTAAGGGACTCGAATTTGATCACGTCATCGCGGCCGGCGTCAATCACGACAAGCTTCCGCGTTCTTCCAGCCTGGACAGACTAGACGACCCTGGCTTGCGCAAGAGTACAATTGTAAAGGAACGGTCGCTGATGTATGTCACAGCGACACGCGCCAAGAAAAGCCTGCTCATCACAAGCCACGGTAAGCCTAGTCCGTTTATTCAAGCGGGATTGACAAAGTAACGTGTAGCCTTGCCCTGCCCTTTACCCATAGATGGTCATAGTCGTTCAATATTGCGTCGAATCTCGAAGGTATGCCGGCGTCACCAATCCGAGTCGATTAGCAAGACAGGCATGGTGTGGTACGTCGGATGGGCAGTGGGAGCCCGGTTTGGAGTTATGCTGGGTGGCAGATGGGCGGCGTGCCATTCCTTGTTGGCTGAAAATCCGGTCGGTGCCGGCTGGAGCGGCTATAATGTACAGATTCTGCGTTCATCCTGACACGCCTGATTGTAGTTATGATCAAAGAATTATGGACTTTTGCAGCGGTTATCAAGCCCGCAAGTATCTGCCGCGTGATTTACGGTGTCGTTGCCGTGTTGCAGGCAGATTCAGGCGCGTTTCTCCTTACTGAACAGCCTATATGAGCCCTTTTTGCACGCGCTGACACCGCGGTAGCGGATTCAAGCGTACCATCTGCAGGTATGCTAACCTTCCACCTACGCCGTCTTCCGACACATCCTGCCGACCGCATGGCTGAACTCTTGCCCCATCATTGGAAAGCTAGTCGGGACTTGCAGCAAGCTACCGTCAAGAAAGCGGCATAGGAGCCCCTAAACAGGCGCGCCCGGGTCATCCGATAGATCCGTGTACGGGTCTGCGAATACGCTGTCAGGTACTTGACTCCTGCACACCCAACCGACGCTAGCCTATAAACCTTCGAACCGCGCTCTAACTTACTCTAATTGAGAGAGTAAATACCCTCGGTTATAATGTACTTCACCGGACGGATACGATTTATGGGTGTCATAATAAACAGGAGCACATATACCGGAAATATTATTTAGCCAGCGGTACATGCCGCTGCAGTACGACGTACCGATGGAATGCGATCAGGAACAGAGCCACCCCTCACTGGCCCTATGTTGGTGCATCGTTGGGGTCCATCAGTATGCTAAGTGCGTACAACCTCCATATCGGCTACCAGTAGAAGGTGCTCTCCATGGGTAACGTGGTGCAAATCGAAAAGGTACGAGCGAGAAAAGCGGAATTTGACCGTGGATTGGTAGAACGCGCTCAAGGTGGAGAGCGAGAGGCCCTGGAAGAACTGCTGAGACGCTTGGAGCCGATATTTCGGTCGTTCTTTAGACGACGCGTCGGTGCACGGGCAGCAGTAGATGATTTGGTACAGAATTCACTGCTCCGTGTCCACAGTGGTCTCGCAGCCCTCAAGAATCCGGAACGACTGAAGCCATTTGCGATGAAGGCCGCACTCTTTGAATTGCACGATATGTATCGGGGGCGCTACAGCGCTAAAGAGGCGCTATATGAGCCGGAGCGCTTGCCGGACACGAACACCAGGGATTCCGGATGGGCCGGAAGCAATCTGGACCTGGAGAGGGCTTTATCTATTCTCACACCGCATGCACGCCGTATACTGGAGATGCGTCAGTATGGCTATCGCTATAAGGAAATCGCGAAGGCCTTGGGAACAACTGAGACGGCAGTCAAGATGCAGGTTAAGCGGGCCTTTACCAAAATGCGCACCACATTCGCATCCTAACGCATGGATGTTACCTTTTGTAGTTACGATGCGACCTGATAAACGACAGGCTGCAATTTATTTAGTACGACAGGATTGATAGACGATTTTCTCTTCGGTGATCGGACTCAGATAGATCTTGACAGATCCTCACCGGAAACATCCAAGCCTTGGCTGGACATGGAGCAGTCGCTGATGGCTGGGCTGGAAGCCGCTGTACCGGACCGACGATTGTTTGTCCTCTATGCATTGGAGTGCGCCGGCCGCAGTGATATGTTCTCGGAGGAAGAGAAACAGGATCTTGCAGGCGCACGCGACCAATTGCGCGCTGCTACGGAATCACATCCTGGGCTCAAGTCGATCATACGTTGTGTCGATATTGAGGCTCAGTCGTTCGATAGCTGTTGGCAAGAACACACATCGTCGCGGCAAGCAACAATTCGGCCTCCCAAATGGACTTGGAGGGTGGCAGCGGCCATAATGGTTGTCGGGCTTGCCGGTCTGTTTGCCTACTATGTTCAGAGGAGCGACACGGCTGAGGTTGCCCCTATCGCTGTAGTAGACTCGGAATCTATACTTCATATGCTCCCTGATGGGTCGGAGGTGCTTCTTATTGGTAGTCCGACACTCACGTACGATGCCGACGCATTTGACCGTACGGTCTACTTGGAAGGTCAAGCGTTTTTTGATATTGTCCGCGGCGCGGACCCGTTTGTGGTTAGTACGCCAAACGCAGTGACTACGGTACTTGGTACCAGATTTGGAGTTGACGCCCGAAACGAGCTGACCGAAGTTGTGCTGGAAAGCGGCAGCATTGAGGTGACATCAGGTCGTGCTACCGTTAGCAGTGTAGTTCTCCTCCCAGGTCAAATGACTACTGTGGAAGGAGCGTTGGCACCCTCTGTACCAGCCAACGTGGATGTTGCTTCATTCCTGGAGTGGACGGGCTTAATGTTCTTCCAGGCTACCACCATGGCAGATGTGGCAGCGCGTCTTGAGAAGGCTTTTGATGTAGTCGTGGATGTTGATCCACTATTCGGAAACGAGGCCGTAAGCGGTACCTTCTACCGCAATGAGGGCCCTCACCAGATTCTGTCCGTATTGGCTGTCACGCTTGGCGCGCGCGTGGTGGAGGTTGATCCTGACCATTTTTCAGTCGTACCCGCGGTTTAGTCCGCCGCATGTAGCCGGCTTTGGATCCAGGTGGTTCCAGCTAAATGGGATTGATCGTGTTTGCCGATGGACGAGCAGGCAGCCACTTGGTAGTCATTGGTTTGGCGGTAATATCATTATGTGGGCGGACGCGGTACCTGCCCGCATAATCCAAGGCACACCGGCACCTGATACATTCTCCGGGATCCCGGTAGAAGCCTGCGTCGCGTATGGTATGTACACCGCGTAGAGCGTTGCTGATGCGGCTTCTGGGTTGAGTGATGTTGTTTCTGTATGGATGTTGTACACGGCTGCTGGCTCGGCCGGCATTTGGAGCACACCGTCGTCGGCTTCACTGTGGCGTATGTCCAACGATTCCTGGCCGGTGATGCCTTGCTGGCGAAGCTCTCTTCCTCGTGCCATGTAGGGCTCTAGCGCGTTATGATAGCACGCCACATGGAATTGCTCATTATTCTCCTGGTCAGCTATACAAGTCAATTCGTTGACACCTTTCCGGAGTTCAATTAGCATCCCCGTACCATCGTATCCAAGGACGCGGGCCCCGTCGCGAAGGTCAACCGGAGCCGCAAGCACCGCGCCGGCGATTTGGCTATCGGCATCTACTGCCTGTGAAAAACTCGCAGTTGGAAGTACTGCAGACAAAACAAGGAGCAAATAGAGCGGACAGCGAGGCATATTATCAGCAGTTTCCGGGTTACGGTGATGGCTTAATGTACGGTAATCAAGCCGGAAATTGGATCTTTGATAGCGGAGCAACGGCCTCTACGGCATAGTTTGTCGCAGTTTCTTCTTTTGTGAAGCAGCAATTTATCGCCCGGCTGCCAGTGCTGTAGGCTTCCCTGCCCTGCCAGAGCCGTAATTTCACGGATTTATAACCTTAATGTGGACCATCATCAGAATACATAGCATCTATATGTATTTTATTGGTTATCCATTGCCCAGACTGGTGGTACGGACCTATCCAAACCGATGCATGCGCGTACCCCGCGAGACACTGGACGAACTGATTCTTTTATCGACATGGTTACGCAATCACACGATGGCCAAGTGCAAAGAAGGTTGCAAACAAGGTGACGGTACGCTGTCCGTCTTTGGTATGCACAAATGTCTGAAGGCGTTGCGTGAAATTATGGGTATAACGAGTGCTTCCCGGTAATAGCCCAGCGCAGCATCGTCCGCAGCGTTCGACGAGGGTTTGGTAAGTTCTGTCGTTATAATAAGGGGCCTCCACGTTTCGGGCGTACGGTTCGTTCCTTCAAGCTGGAGGGAACAAAGCTGCAGAGCACTGACCATACCATACGATGCACATGAAGGGAGTGCGTGATCGGCGCTTCCGGTACGAGCGCGGTGTCCTGAATGGCAGCAATGCCGTAAAGCCGGTCCGAATCGTGCGGCATCCTCCTGAAACCGGTTACGATGTTCAGTGGGTAGTCAGGCACCCTGTTGCGATCAACGAGAAGCTGCGAGAACCTATCGGCATTGATGTGGGAATCAGGACCCGCTGTGCGTTATCGAATGGCAAAATGTACGCGCCTGTTGCGACGGATGACTCGCAGCACAAGCGATGCCAGCGCCGTGTGTTCGCTGCCAAGAGCGGGAGCAGCTCTTGGCGTAAGAAGAAAATGGCATGGGCAAGTGAAGGTCGGATAGTCGTCCACGCCGGAATGCCGTACACTGTATCACTACGGACATTGTTATAGAACATTGCTGCCTTGAGGCTGTGGATGTCATGCATTTACTATGCATGACATCCAGGGCGGGCTCTCGCATGCGCGGATTGAAAGGCGGCATGCAGGGGCAGTGTGTAGAGGTGGTCATGCGGCCGCTTGCTTAGAAGGTCGAAAATGCTGGAGGTGAACCGGTTAATATGAGGCCGCATCAAACGACGCAGGATGGTATACCGGATTCATGTAGGTATACCAGTGCTTAATTTCATTGTAAATTGGCGTACGGTGCCTTGCACCTTCCCGTCGCAAATTCTGAAGCAATGAGTTTCCTTTGGTATGATTATGAGACACTCGGGCGCTCCGCATTCGAGACGCGGCCGGCACAATTCTTCGGCATACGTACAGATGACCGCCTGGTTGAAACAGGATCCACTGGTTTGCTTTATTGCCGGCCTAGTCTGGACTACCTGCCCGAGCCTCAGGCGAGCGCCATCCATGGCATTACTACACGGAAGCTGATCACCGAGGGGGTGTCTGAGGATGAGTTTGCGCGGCGCATTCATCGGGAGCTTTCGCAGGCCGGTACATGTGCGGTTGCGTACAATGGCAATGGGTTCGACCATCATGTCTCGCGGTTCCTCTTTTGGCGTACGCTTCGGGATCCGTATACATGGCACTTCCAGAACGGAAACAGCAAATGGGATATTCTTGATTTGCTGCGTGCCGTCCACGCGTTTCGGCCAACAGGCCTGGAGTGGCCAACAGATGACGAGGATATTCCCGTGTTCAGTCTGCACCGCTTAGCTGAGGCAAATGGCGTGCTTTGTGAGCCGGCCCACTCGGCCGATGCAGATGTCCGAACAATGATCAGCCTGGCTCAACTCATAAAGTCCAAGCAGCCCCGGCTGTTTGATTATCACTACCGCCTGCGTAACAAGTTATTGGTACGAGAAAAGACGGCGAATGTATTTGTATACGTCTCGGGCTCTATCCCTGCGAAGCGGGGATGCACTACGCTTATGGAGCCGCTTAGCAATGAATATTCGTCTGCTAATCGGCTCATTACTTACGATCTTTCATTCGATCCGCGTGAGTTATCGGAATTATCAGTGCCTGAAATGGTTGAGCGATTTTGTGAGGCAGAGCGTTTTCAGATTCCGCTTCGCTCTATTGCATTGAATAGTGCGCCGTTTGTTCTGGAAGCGGCGGTTGCAAACAAAATGGTTCGCTCTTCCAAGCTTAAGCAGCGTTTTGGCTTGAACCTGAAGGATATGCGTCGCAATCTCCGCTTTTTGCGATCACGAAAAGAGTTGAGGGAACATCTTGTGGAAGCTTGGGAGACGAAGAGGGCAACTAGTCGGGACGCTGACCCGGATCCGGATGTAGCATTGTACAACGGGTTTGTACCCAACCTTGATCGCGCGATCCTCCGAAACATGCTGCAGAATGATCCTACATTTGCGGGAGCAGCCCTGAAGAAGTTCCAGGATGAGAGAATTCCGGTATTGATTAGCCGATTTAGGGCGCGCAATTTTTCAGATGCACTTTCCGAAAGCGAAGAGCGGCTGTGGCTGGATCACTGTCAGCGGCGGCACTTGACGCCGGATGTGAATGGAGAGACTCCAATGGATAGTTATTTTGAATCAATCCACACGCTACGTGCTAAAGACCCCCAACGGGAAGACTTGTGGGAAGACCTGGAGCGCTTTGGTAATGCAGTATTGAGCAGACTGACTTCCTAGTCCTGATTCGTGGGCATTAGCGATATACGTGTTGGGATTGGCTGTCTGTTTGCAACAGGTAACAACCTCAACCGGGATGCCATTCTTCACATCGGTGGTACCCGGTATTCAAGCCAGCATGCTCCTGTTGAGAAAGACTGGATTCTGAACACTATGCGTCCCGTCACCATGCGCGTCCATCGTTTGTCGCGCATCAGCGCGGGCGAATCCCGGAAGCATCCGGACTGGGAGGGGTTGCGAGCCGACATTCAAGGTTTCTTTAGCAATTTGGATGTTCTGTTTGTAGCTGGAATAGCGCGTCAACCGGACTGGTTTAATAAAAGGGTTATCGGGGATATTCATCCCCGACCTGTTGTTGTGGACCTACTCGAAATGTACCAATTCTTCTGTCTGGATAAGGAGGTGGCTTACACGGAGGATGCGGTTATGGCACGGGCAGCAAAGCGCACAGGACCAACGCTTCCACGATTCCGTGACGGTTTAGAGAGTATGCTTTTGGAGGTGCTTGCAAGTATTCTCGCACGAGAGCAATGTCCTGAACCTCCAGTGGTAGGGCTTCTTCGTACGGCCCTCAGGGTTGTAGAGGGAGGCGGCGATTACTGCGTGGGTGTCGGTTGTCTACTGACGGAAGGCGATGATATCTCCCAGGACTGCATCATTCAAATCGCGGGTACCCGGTATTCGACGAAGCATGCTCGGACTGATATTGAAGTCAAAAGGTATCCGTTTTCGAAGAAGTCCAAAGCACGGATTCGGAATTTCTTTGGCGAAATGGATGTCCTGCTCGTACCCGGGACTGCATGTCAGCCCGACTGGTTTCGTAGCAGAGTACTTAAAGGTGTCAAGAAGAGACCGGAAGTCGTAGATCTCTTCAAGCTTATGGAGTTTTTCTGCCTTAGCCAGGAGGTCCGGACGCAAGCCCTCACCATCTTTGAGCACCTGCCGGGCAGTGGAGCAGATGTATTTGTTCCGATTCGCAAAGGCCTCAGCCAAGTGCTTAGCATGGTGATCGAAACAGTCCGTCAAAATGCTCCGGCTTGTGGAGGCTCAGAGTTCTCGAAATTCTTCGTCGGTCTCAAACGCATTCTAGCTGAGCGCGAGCAATGCAAGACTTGGATGATTGCGCCTGTCTTCGGGCTATTGTCTCAAGCATGTGCAGCCCGTGAACCGCCGGAGGACATGAAGGCCATGCACAGGATTGCTGAGGCCGCGGACAGGATTCGATGGGACCATGGTTTTGCCGGGCTGCGCTACGAGGCTCCTCCTGTAATGCTGGAGTCAGGCCTTAACGCCCTCGTGAAACGTCTGAAGGTTAATCGTGGCTCCGAAATCGTAGAGCGGGAGAAGGCGGTTGAACAGCGTGTACCGATCAAGGAATGCAAAGTGAATGACTTCCTGCGGGACATGGCAAGTGGAAGGCCCAATTTCAATGAACGGCAGGAGCAGATGGAGTTTGCGAAGTTTTGTGCGGAAGCAATAAACGAGCCTGCAGCCTACGTCGCGGAGGCTGGAACAGGGACCGGCAAGACGCTTGGCTATCTGATTCCAGCCTGCGAGTTTGCGCGATGTAATTCCACTAGGATGGTCGTAATTGCTACGAGTACGAACAACCTATTGCAGCAGATCTGCCAGAAAGATTGGCAGCTCATACAAGGCACCGAGCGTCCCATGTACCGCAATCTGCGAATCAAAGGACTGAAGGATAAGAGTCATTACCTCTGTCTTGGTGGGCTCAAATCCTTGTATTTGGGCAGACGTTCGAAGCATGGGTCGGGAAGTGCTCTGGTGCGTCTTTCCTGGCTTTATTTCTTTCTCGTACTCAACAAGTGCAGGGGACATGTGGGTGAAATTCCGTTTAGGCTGACTAAGAGGTTTCCGGACCTTAGCGGATCCAAGACAGAGTTCAATATTTATTCCGCTGTTAATGCTGAGAAAGTGTGTCTTCCGGGGGTGTGTTCTGTAGGGTTAGAATGTGTGTACCCGACAACATGTGAAAGTGCGGAGCAAGCCAATATTCTAGTCACGAACCATCACAAGATCGTGTCGCTCGGCGATTCCATTGAGCAGCGGCAAGCCGTGTGGATTATTGACGAAGCAGACCGTTTTCCAGACAATTTGCGGAGTGCGTTTTCAGTTACCGTTTCCCGTAGTCGTTTGGAGCACTTTGTGGAGAAAATGATGGGGTCCAGGTACCGGACGTCGTTCATCAAACAATTGAGAAGGCAGTTCCAGCATGACGAACACAGGAATGCAGGTTTTCTAAACGACCTGGCGAGCATAGAACTTGAATGCAACAAACTCCGCAGGCTAGCCGAAAAGACAAATACGAGTGTAACTGTGGGTAAATACCCTGTGCGTTGGAACGACTTGTGTTTTAGTGACCGAGAGGCTTTGAAGAGGACCTTGAAACAAATGGAACAGTGTGTCGGAGCTATCACGACATGCTGGGTCAATATAAGCCAGAAGTGGAATCGCATCGCCCCCCCGGATCAGAAGGTGTGGCAAAGAGCATGGAAAGGCATCAATCACGTTAGCCGGGAAGCAAAGGCTCTGGAGAAGGATTTGGGGAGGCTGGACGGTGATATTTCTTCTGCTGACTATCTGTTTGTGTTTGAGGCTGGGGCGCAGTCATGGGAGGCCAGCCGGGTGCCGTTCTGCCTATCCACATCAGGAGGCCGTGGAAGCGAGTTTGTTCAAGCGCTATGGAACAGTGAAAAGTCGGTGATCTTTACATCTGCCACCTTGTTTGTAGACAAACGCCTTGATTTCTTTGAGAAAGAGTTGTTTGGCAGTTCGCCCCCCCAGGAGCCGTTTAAGCAGCATAAACGGGTTCGATCTCCGTTTCAGTATAATACCCAGGCACACGGTGCTGTCGCATCCTTTATGCCGTGGTATAAGCATTCGAAATCGGATGATTCTCGTGGGGAGAACTGGAAGGCGGAGGTTGCACGTACTATCGCTCTGCTATGTGTGGCCATCAATGGTCGCACACTCACGCTGTTCACGAACTTCTCAGAAATGCGAGAGACGTACGATACAATCAAGGGTACGCTCAAGGACCATGATATCCAGCCCTTGCTCCAGCGAGGTACGAGCCGATCTCAAATTGAGACCTTTCGGGTTCAAGAGCAGAGCGCGATGTTTGGTGTAGATAGATTCTGGACTGGAGTAGATTTTCCGGGTCCAACCCTAAGTCAGGTCATCGCCGTAAAACTACCCAACCCTGGTCTGAGCCAGCCGATGGTTAAGCACCGGAAGGACCATTGGAGCGAGGACGAGTTTTGGAAGCAATGGTACGAGCCACAGACACGTTTAAAACTGCGCCAAGGCTTTGGCAGACTAATTCGCCGTTGCGATGATAGGGGAATCTTTGTTCTCCTGGATATCCGTGTCACTGAGAGACCCCTTAATCATGCCTTATCGGCGCTACCCATTATACTGGAAGGTGGTACGGGCTCTGCACTGGAATTGTCAAAATGGGCGATAAAGAAGTTGAAGCTTTCTACGGAGCTTAAGTCTCGAAATGTTGACCTCAAGGCCCTCCACCAGCAGTTGGCAAATCAGTACTTCGCTCCGCGTTCGCAAGGGCAGCTTACGTGACCCTACCCACAAAACTGCCAATCCTGATGACGAAACTCCCGGGACATGTTAGGCATCCTTAGTTATGCCCTAATTAGTGGTCGGAGCAAGTGCCGTTGTCGAGACGGGTCCACGTTTCTTCGCAGGATGGGGTCCTAGTCCTAAGTCGTGGTAAAGAACACCGCATGTGTGGGAATCGGTTGTCTGTTCGCAACGGGCAATGACGTCAGGCGGGATGCCATTCTGCATATCGGAGGAACCCGGTATTCAACTACGAAGGATCCTGTTGAGAAGGACTGGATCATAAACGTGCAGCGCCGGATCACCAAACGTGTCTATGACCTTTCGCGCATCAGCAAGGCTGAATCCCGGAAACATCCACACTGGGCGCAATCGAAAGCCGACATTCAAGGATTCTTTGGTAAGATGGATATCCTGTTTGTTGCCGGAATATCACGTCATGTGGACTGGTTTCGTGACAGGGTGCTGCGAGGCGTTCAGTCCAAACCCGTGCTCGTGGACCTTCTTGAGATGTACCGGTTCTTCTGCCCCGAAAAAGAAGTCCCGTACACCGAATTCTCGGTCATGCAGCGAGCTCCAAAACGTGGAGGGGTGGCGCTCCTGCGGCTTCGTAGCGGCCTTGAGAAAATGCTCCACGATATCCTCTCAAGTATTCTTGGCGGTCAGCAAATAGACGATAATCCAAGAATCACGCCAGTCTACGGATTTCTGGTCCAGGCCATTGCCGCGCTAGATGCGCCGGAGGATATGGATGCCGTTTGCCGTGTAGCTGCTGCCGCCGAAAAAATGCGCTGGAACTCAGATCAGGCTGTGTCGCCATACAATGCCCCCGCCACCTTTTCAGTGGTGGACCTTACCGCTGTTGTAGAAGACCTTAGGGTCCCGGAAGTCAACAGCATGTCACGGAAGGAAAAGGCGGTGGAAAAGCGCAGGGAGATCAAGTGGAATCATGTAAAGGGAGCCCTACGCAACATGTCCCATAGCATGGACAAGTTTGAAGAACGCCCACAGCAAATGGAATATGCGGCGTTCTGCACAGAGGCTATGAATAAATCGGGAGCCTATGTTGTTGAGGCTGGTACCGGGACGGGCAAGACTCTCGCTTACCTGATTTCAGCATGCGAATATGCGCGCTTAAATCCTTCTCATATCGTGGTCATTGCTACGAGCACGAAGAATCTGATGCATCAGATTTACGAAAAGGATTGGCGTGTCGTACAAGACATGCCGCGGTCCCTGTATCGCGGTCTGAAAGTAGCGGCATTGAGAGGTAAACAGAATTATCTCTGTATCGGTGGGCTCCGAGGGCTTTATCTGGGGAGCCGGTCCCGCTATGAGCTTGGTGATGCCTCTGCACGCCTGGCTTGGCTCTACCTATACCTTCTGTTGATCAAGTGCAGGGGGCAATGCGAAGGAATGCCACCGGGGCTTGTTAAGCGCTTTAGTAACCTGAGAGAGTTTGCTTTGGCTTCCAATGCGCAAGAAGTGTGTCACCGAGGCACATGTTCGATAGGTCTGGGTTGTGTGTATCCCAGCACAGTGGTGCGTGCGAGGCAGGCGAATATTGTGCTTACTAATCATCACAAAGTGGCTTCGCTTGACGACGCCATAGTGGACCGCCAGTCGGTTTGCATCATTGACGAGGCCGACTTGTTTCCTGATAACCTGCGAAGTGCGGATTCGGTCACCATCTCACGCTACCGGATGCAGCGTTTTCTGGAATTGATGTTGGGGGCCAAGAAACGCCGGTCTTTGGTAAAGATGCTGTTGGACGGAATTGATCGCGGGGGCAATCGGGCATCCGGTGGCCGGGAAATACGGTCGTACCTGACAAGAATAGAGCGAGCATGCGAAAAACTAAAGGGGCTGCTCAGTTCGCTGGAAAATGTTCATAACAGAGGATCGTTTGGAGTCCGTTGGATTGACCTCACCCTCAAACAGCGCGGCTTGCTACAGGATGCGTTCGAGGCGATGGGCGAGTCCGTAAGCGAGATTGCAGAGTGCTGGGAAAGCATTGAGCACAAAAAGAACGTGATATCCTCGGGGGGCGGGGATTTGCAGAGGCACGCGAGAGAATTAAGAACGATTAAGCAAGTCAATAAAGTAGCAACAGGCCTGGCGGACGATCTGATGCTGATGCATACAGACATTGAATCTGCGAATCATGTGTTCGTTTTCCAACATGGAAACCGGCATTGGGATGGCATGCGCGTGCCGTTTAATCTTCAGGAATCCGAGGGCAGCGGTGGGGAACTTGTAAAGGAACTCTCAAGCGGTTGCGAGTCGACCGTGATTTTCACATCCGCGACGTTGTTCGTGGACGGCACGCTCGAACTGTTTGCAAAAGAGTTGTTCGGAAGGGAGAATGCGGCGCAGAAGTTCAAGGCTGTGAAGCAACTCAAGTCACCTTTTCAATACGATAAACAGGTAGCCGGGGCTGTTGCAGCCTACATGCCTGAGTACTCGTATTCGAAAAGAACCGAGGCATATAAAGAGAATCTGGCTGCGGAGATGGCTCGAACCATAGCCGTACTCAGTGTGGCAGTTAATGGTCGCACGCTAGTTCTATTTACGAACTCAGCAGATATGCGGGAGGTGCACAAGCGAGTTCGACCAACGCTGGTGGATCACGATATTGAATTGCTGATCCAGGACGGTACGAGTCGAGCGGAGACGGAGACCTTTAAGGTTCGAGAGCATAGCGTGCTTTTTGGTGTTGACAGGTTCTGGACCGGAGTGGATTTTCCGGGATCCACCCTGAGTCAGGTAATTGTCGTAAGATTGCCCAATCCTGCTCTGGGCAGACCCTTGGTGAGGCACCGGAGAGACTGCTTCGATAACAACGAATTCTGGCAAGGTTGGTATGGGCCTCGAACACGTCTAAAGTTGCGTCAAGGTTTTGGCCGCTTAATCCGGCGCGGTGATGATAAGGGTGTCTTCATACTTCTGGATACACGTATTTTGGGCAAAATGCGCGTGCATGCTCGAGCATTGCCCGTGCCATTAAAGCCCGTGCCCGGGACGGCGGTGGAACTGGCCCAGTGGGCAGTGGGCAGTTTGGGGTTCGCACAGGAGCTCAAGTCCCGCAGTGTAGACTTATGGAACCTTCACGCTAGGCTATCGCCAAGATCATCCCACACCACAGGTGGGAAGGCACCCTGGGACTAACCTTTTGAGGCATGGTCGGCGCAATGGTCCCAACCGTTGCCCAACTCTGAGGCCTTACGTAGTTCGCTGAGCAATCTTGATTAATGCGCGTACCTTTTTCGCGTGGATTCTGCCGGGCTGGCGTATCAGACCCAATAATATTGGCAATGGTATGACTATCTTGGCACGCTCCTCATGCTTGGTTGGGGCGTTGTGCCATCCCTGGTAGGGTAACAGCCGGTTCTCGCCGGCTTTCCTAAGCAACTATCGTAAATCGGTCTTTTGTGTGCCGTCAGAGTCTTCCCCTCTCGGCTTGCTCCAATGTTCCCCACCGCTTAGGGCAGCTCCTTAGCTACAAGTCCCTCAACACTCGTATGAAAAATAGGGGGTTATATGAGTGAGTGCCACGCGTTTTCGTTACTTTTTGTGCTTTGGTGGTGTGGACATGATGGCTTTCGCCAGTTCTTCCGGTGTGGTAGGGATGGATTGTTGGATATTGAGAATGTTGTTTGCTACGGGGGGGGCGGGGCGTTTCGTTTCCTGAATCTTGTTACCGGGCTTCGGGGATTTATCTATGCGCATGGCGTTATAGGCTATAGAGTAGCACTAATCTATTGGGGCAGAATACCGAAATGATTTCATGGCGGACATCTGCTTAGAGTAGGAGGCTGCATACATTGCTATCCAGTTTTCACGACAGTCGATCAATTTCAGGACCGATTCCTTGGCTTGTATCGGGACGCTCGTGATAATGCGGAAGTACTGGGCGGACCCCGGTACGGGCCACGAAGTGCACCGGACGAACCCATGAGACGCGGGCCATCAAGCACAGACATGGAAAAGCCGGCGCATAACGGCCCTGACCACCGGAATGGGTACGGCGTTGCCAGTAAGCCGTCTGACGGTCGTTGCCGGACTGTCAATCTCGTAGCTGTCGGGGAAGCCTTGCAGGCGCAGTATTGCGCGGCCCGTTAGTCTCCGTTCTCCGTCCACGAGCAAGTAGTTGTAGCCGGCCGATGCCCGGAGTGCGCATGAGTACGGATGGCTTGATATGTTGCCGCTTACGTCTGGCTATGAAATGAGGGATTTGTACATGAGCCGTTTACCGACCAGTCCTTGAGCAATTATTGCCATTTGCTCCGCTGTGTCAAAGTCGCGTGCATTGTGTCGTCCTGCAAATTCGTTCACGTACCGCTGTAAGTGCTTCTTGCTCATGTGGTGGTACGTTCCGTAGTACCCACGCTTCAGCAAAGACCAGAAGCTCTCTACGCCATTGGTATGGACCTGCTCACGAACGTATTCGCCAACAGAGTGACGTACGTAGGCGTGGTTGTTGCGGCCCCGGTATGTTGACGAGCCATCCGTATAGATCTCGGTGTCTTCCGAGACATGGGTATCTACAAACGCATTGAGCGTCTGCCCGTCTGTGTTTTCTACTACCTGGGCAGAAATGCTATTGGTGACACGATCACGGACTCCTACAACGGCTTTTTTACCTACTGGCCCACGGCCTGCATTCAGCTTCTTGCTGGCGTGCTTGTTCTTTTCCTTACCACCGAAGTAGGCTTCGTCAACCTCTACCGGACCGGCACTATAGTGCATGTTCTCCATTCCATGATTGTCGAATACGGTGGGCCAGATGCCACGCTGTAGTCTGGGTTATGCTAAGGTCACGATGCAGCTTCATGCTGGATACGCCCTTGATACTGGTAGTCATGATGTAAATGGCTAATGCCCATACCTGGTATCCCAGTTTCGAGTCCTGCATTACAGTCCCTATGCGGACACTGAATCGTTTACGGCAACTACGGCAACGATAAGGCATGCTAGGATGTTTGGCTCCAGACTATACGTTGTTAGACGCACAGTGCGGGCAAACAGGAGTGTTGCCCCAACGCTTCTTTGCGAACCATGCTTCGGCTGAAGGGCTGTCTGGAAACATTTTGGTTAGCTTGATCAAGGACACTCCTTCACGATCAGCCTGCCCAGGGCCATTGGTGTTTCTGTTGTTTCTGTTGTTTCTTTTCTTTGAAGGCATTTAGTTAGGTCATCAATCTATCGCGGGATGGTGCCCATTTTCGGTATAATCGGTTCCCGCTATTCGCGACCATACTGCAATTATTTCAACATTTTACCGCGTGGGCAGTCAACCATATAACTCCCGAAAAATAAGGTAAAGACGCTTCTCTCCCATCCTGTAAAATATCGTCGTTTTATTACAGGTCGCTTGCTCTGCCTTGGTCTCCGTGTGCTGTCTTCGTACGACAGATTAACGCTGCTATCTTGCTACCTCTGCCTACCGCCCACATTAGCTAGCTTGACAAGAGAGAGGGGGTGTCAACTGGGTCGGTTAGCACGTTGCTATGTGGTTTTATGGGGCAACAGCACCAGATCCGGGTAACAAGGTGAGGTACAGATCGGTGGCTGAGCGCAATTCCTTGTGCGGATTGGCACATAGAGCGGTGTCAATGTGCCGCGTTCCTCGGGCGGACATAACAATGCGGTTACCGCGATTCGCTGATCGCCGCAAAATCAATGACATGGCCCCTCGTGCTGATAGCACGAGCCTTAGGCAGAGAAAATCAGGAGGTAAGCACAGACCTATCCTATGGAGGAGGACGCACCACCAGTTGACCTGTTGCGGCCAAATCCTCATGATGACTTGCCCGGATTTGCAGACTGCTGTATCCACGCCACAGCACAGTATGACTTGGTGAACATCACCCCGGCCTCCATCTCCGGGGAGGTACGACCCAGAAGCGTCATCAGTAGTACGCGCCACGCTGTCACCATGTGGATGGTGACAGCGTGGCGCAATAACGAGGCCTTTTGCATGCGCAACTTCTCCCGAATCAGGCACCGCATCGATTCCCACAACAAACGAACATCCGTAGGCCACTCCACATTCGCTTTGGCCACCGCCGAATCAACCCGGCAAAGGAGCGGATCCTCTGGCTCCTGTTCTACCAATCGGTGACCGCAAGCCACCATCGCATCGTTGATCTGCTTCAGGATGTCCGCTGTTAGCAGGCTTACGTTATCAATAACGGTCTGCAACTGATAGACAGGCTCGTCCCAGAAATTCGTATGCCCCGGCATCTGGCGCACCTCCAAATGATTGGCGGCCAGGCTCCTCAAACGATCAAAGTCGCAGTTGAGGGCCTGCTTCAATACCCCCAGACAAAGACGCGCCAAAGTGCCATCCCCGGACGACCACGCTGCAAATCAATATTCGGAAGCAACTGCTTCTCCAGGATCTCAAAGACCTTCTGCCGAGCCGTTGGGTCGCAATACAGGTGCTGCAGACCTTTTAGCGCTGCCGGTATATCGTCCCGGTCTTTGGGGTGGAAGGTCATCTCTTCAATGCGGACCTGCCCGAGCTTAAACTGTGTATCCTCTACAATCCGTATGGTATTAATCGTATGAATAATCGGCCCCAAGGGGCCTTATATCGATGAAAACGCCCGAAACAGAAGGATTTGGCCAAACATTCGTTAGAGACACGCTGGCTGAATAATCTGCAATGTGCAAATACGGTATGGCACATATCCATCTGTAAACGTAACGCTTACAGATGGATATAATGAGTATCAAACGGCCTTGTTTCGCCGTTTTTCAGTCCTCATAACTTTTTCTGGCAATCACTAACACGCGCAGAACCCGACTTTGAGCCCCAACGAGTTGATAGCGAGGGTGCATGCCTCAAAGCGGAAGGAGAGCTCCACGCTGCGTGGCTCGGGAGGGCTCCAGACGGGGCAGACACCAGTGGGCGGTGAACACACTGCTGCACCGGAGCGATAATGTCGAATTAAACATCGTATCCGACCCCACCGCCAGAAAAATTCGAAGTTCGCCACGCCTCCAGGTTTACTGCCACCACAAAACAAGAACTTCGTAAGCCTGCCAACTTTCGGCCAAACCTGTCATGATCGTTCGATTCAGTCCCCGACCCAAAATAAGCGCGCCCACTCAGAACAATAGTCCTTCTCTCAAATGCACTAAACAGGCACAGACTGCGAGGATTGGAGCGGTTGGCGTATCAAGGCCCATGCATGCGCCCCACTGGCATGGCAAAGAGTATGCTACCGCAGGCTGGGTGTCGCGTATCGGATCGGTGAGCAATACGGGATATCCGTCACAACATTCGTGCATTCGCGCAGGAGCTGATTCAGTACCGAAGATTCCCTTTGATCAACGGAGAGGTCGTACTTGGACTTAACTCGCACGATAGCATCCGCGAACCAACACTTGTTGTATACTGGTAGCCATTCTCCAGCGTCAAGGTCGGATTTTTCAATTCGGTTCAGCTGTGGCGAGGCGAGCGCGAGATTCAGGAGGTCGCGGGAAAATTCACGGCGCGTCTCAATTGTTGCCCTGCACATGCCCGAGTCATGCGCCTCCGAACGGGCTACGATATGCTCAATGTCTGTTTGCCGCCTGTCGCTGAAGCACTGCAGATCATAGGGCGAATAAATCCCTTCCTGCTGCTCAATAATTAATGGCTCGACAGATTGGGGATAACGGTATTCGGTACTGACGTAAGGCGTACATCGAAATTCCTCCTCAACCCTCAACCCATGAAGAGACTGAGCATGGACTGCGTTCATGCTCACCGTGAGAATACAAAGATAATAGAACGGCACGCGCATATAGGTAAATTACCGATTCTTCTTGAACGGAACACGTACATACCCGCGGTGTAGCGCAGCAAGAATGAAATGTGGCATACCGAGGAAGGCTCCAACATTGGTGCAATGGTTGGTCGCCGGGCGGTTCGTACTGCTGGCGGCGATGTCGCTAATCGCGGAAACTGCGACGGCTCAATCCATACGCATTGAAGCTCAAAATATGGCTCTGCGCGCGGCCATGGTTGAGCTGGCCCGTGCTCAGAGTATTGATATCGTTTTCTCCGAGCGTCAAGTTGAAGGAAAGTGGGTCCACTGTTCCTACGAGGGACAGGTGCTGGAGGAGGCTTTTGCATGCCTGTTGGAGCCGCTTGCACTAACTGCGCAACGTGTTCGTCGGCGCCAGTACGTGCTGTTATCGCGGACGGAGTCCGCAGTCCGTCCCCTGCGCGGCTTTGTCCGCGGCGCGGAAGAAGGGGAGGTGTTGCATGGAGCGCATGTGTATTTACCGGTGCTTCGTGTGGGCGCCGTAACCAATCGTGGAGGATACTTTGCGCTCCCGTCTCTGCCGGTTGAAGCCATAGTAACCCGCATTTCCTATGTAGGTTACATGCACGTGGACACAACACTTGTGCCGGGGAGTGCACCCGTCCACATAGCCCTCTCTCGGAACAGTTCGCCCGCTGCAGAGCTGGTAGTAGAGGCAGAGCGGTTAAGGACACCCCCCGGCGCGGTGCATGTCCCGGTAAAGACACTTAGTCGGTTGCCTTCCTTTCCCGGCGAGCCAGACTTGATGCAAACCCTGCAATGGCTCCCCGGAGTGCGGAAGGTTGGAAGCGGGTTCCCCGGGTTGATAGTTCGCGGTGGCCAGCCGGACCAGAATCTGTACCTGCTGGACGGCGCTCCTGTGTACCATCCGTGGCATGCTTTTAGCTTGATTTCCCTGTTTCAGCCGGAAGCATTCAAGCAGATCCGGCTCTACCAGGGTTCCTTCCCAGCTGAATACGGAGGCAGGCTGTCGGCAGTATTGGATGCGGAACTGCGCGATGGCACGAGCGGAGAGTCGAATGCCGTTGCTGCCATAGGACTTTTGAGTGGACGTGTGCTTATAGCGCAACCAATTGGAAGTGGGGTTGCAGCCATGGTCTCAGGGAGACGCTCATATCTCGACCGCATTGTGGGATCGGTTCATCCGGTTGAGGAGAACGGAGTTCGGGACACGCTGAGGACCGGTTACTATTTCCATGACCTAAGTGCCAAAGTGACATGGCAGTCCTCGCCACGCAGGCGCCTCTCTGTTAGTGGTTATCGAGGTGGGGATGTCTTTGATATTCGTCTGCCCTTCGATCTGTCGCCCAACGTGCGGTCGTGGCTAAAGCCATCCCCGCTGTTCTTCGAAATCGACTCAAAATGGACGACAACGCTCGTAAGCGCACGATACCAGTACCTCTACAGGGACGAAGTATACCTCGCAGCAACAGGTTATGTGTCCAGGTACCACGCAGTAGAACACATTTTCTTGAGGCCTACGGCATCCGGCGCGGTAGACTCTGAATACTATGTGGGGTTGAACGATGTAGGGATAAAGCTGGATATAGATTATTTCCCGTCCCTAATTCATCAGGTGCGCACAGGACTCCGAGTTATAGTACGCTCATTTTCTAGCCGCCTCAAGGCTGTCGTGCAGCGATCTCCGTCCAGCTTGGATGTAATGTCAGGAGAGAGCTTCGCTCGGCCGGTAGAACTGGTATTATACGCACAAGACACATGGCATCTGCACCCCTCGGTGGAGATTCAGTCGGGCCTACGCATTGCCTCACTGCGGGGTGGGTCCTTCGTTGCTGCTACGCCTCGAATCGGAGCTAAGGTGACTTTCGGACGTTGGGCAATACAGGCCAACGGAGGGCGCCAAATTCAATACCTGCACCGTATTCGGGATCGGCACTCGTTGTTGTATGACCTTGTGTCTACACGGTGGGTGTCGGCTGGTAGTAGTGCTAAGCCGTCGACCAGCATTAACCTGTCTCTTGGTGTACAACGGCAGTGGCGCAACCAAATAGTCATCAGCGCTGAGACCTATCTACACCGCGCTCGTAGCGTGCTGTTGCCACGTGATGTGTCAGAATATAAGGATGGGTTAGAGGGGCCAGGTGTACAGGTTGCTGCGCTTCTTGGCCAGTACGGACGCGGTAGGGCCCGGGCGTTCGGGATGGAATTCCTGTTTCGTCGTCAGGTGGGAGCTTGGACCACATGGGCCGCTTATGCTTTGGGTCGCTCGGAAACGCGTTTGTTTGGCGTGCGCTATGTACCCGCAGATTACGACGTTACACACGATTTGCACGCTAGTGTCAGTCGTGAAATAGGCCCTTGGCAGGTATCAATGTCTTCAGTATGGAGGACCGGGCTACCCGTTACAGTGCCAGTCGGGCGTTATGCGATTAAAGGGGTGCTGGATTCTGAGCCGACGAACTTCCTGTACATGCCTTCCATCAATAACGGACGCTTACCACCCTATCTGCGGATGGATGTTCGTGCCGGGTATGAATTTGCGTGGGGTACGAGCCGGATACGTGCTACGGTACAGATGCATAACGTAACAAATCGTCGTAACGTAATAAACCGCACGTTTGACCCTTCGGTTGAAGGGCCGGTTGTGGCGCGAGATCGAAGGGGATTGCCTTTCGTACCCCTTGCAGAAATACGAATCATTTTCTGACATGGAGAAGTGGCACAAAACCGTACTTACCACCGTGGTGATCCTGTCGGCGTGCGATTCCGCATTGCCGCCAGTACATACTGCCCTGGTGGTGGAGGCGTTCATAGAGGTTGAGGCACCCCTTCCTATGATCCATCTGCGTGAGACGAGACCGGTAGATGAACCGTTTTCTCCTGACGCAACTGCGGCAGAGAATATAGCCGTGACGGTGTGGCTGGGAGATCAGGCTTCAGAATACGTACAGGAGGCCGAGGGTCACTACGGACCGGTAAACACGTTGATGGCCAATGCGTTGGCTACAGCCCGGATTGAAGCGCGGTGGGATGGCCAGGTTATTACCGGCTCAACTGTAATACCGCCGCCCCTTGTATTGGACAGCGTGCGCATCCAAGTGCCTGATACACCGGTAGATGGCATCATTGTTGGAGATGCCTTTATAGATGCTTCCCTGACGGATACCCTACGTCTTGACTCACTCCGGACCGGGGCGGTGCGCGGACTTGTATACGTGATTGAAGTCCACGCATTCTGGAACTCGGGTACGACCGTGGAGGGCGAGTACTGGATTCACACTCGGTTGGAACATGAACTGCAGGGCAGCGGGCGGCTGGATGACATCTTCTTGCGCCCGGAGGCGCTGGTGGAAGAAGCACAGATTGAACTGGACGGCCTCGGACGGCGGACCTGGACCGGTGTTTATGCGATACCAGTGGAAATGCGCGAGACTCCCGTCCCGCCGCACGAACTGCGCGTTGCAATTGTCCGCAG
This sequence comes from Rhodothermales bacterium, assembly GCA_963663495.1. GTDB lineage: Bacteria > Bacteroidota > Rhodothermia > Rhodothermales > Bin80. Next base: position 3,566,830 of record OY760427.1, on the reverse strand, counting down.
TACGCGGGAATATGCCCAATTCGTAGCGGGTACGGGGGATCCGATGCGTAGGGAGCCACCCAGCAATCTAAATGGTGGTCTCGGCATCATTGCCGGGGTATCCGTTGATTCGATCGTCGTATGGGTGGAATGACCGGGAATGACCAACTAGACTCGCCTGGCATGTCGGAACCGACCCGCGGTTCGGTTACGGTAGCAGTCCGCCCGGAAGCCGCCCTTAAGCTGCCGATTGCGAGCGGACTCCGCACGACCAACGATGCCTGGTATGCCGTGAGACAGGCTCCAAGGCAGCGGGAGGCAGCCGCACGCACTGCCGTGCAGGCGCAGGGGTACAAACTGAAGTCGAAACCCCAACGCGCTGCTTTCGGCGCCTCGCACATTCCCTGCACGGCAGAGGCTAAAGTAGGGCCATCATAACTGCCTTGGTGGAAGAATTGGAGTAAACTGAAGGGAGTTATATGGCTGAATGCCACGCGTTTTCGCAGGAGTTACTTATTGTGCTTTGGTGGTGCAGACAGGATGGCTTTCGCCAGTTTTTCATAATCGGTTCCTGCTTTTCACGAAACCACTGCAATTATTTCAAATAACTCAACACGTGGGTACTCATGCTATATAATTTCCATACATTGGGGAGTTGTATACCACCGTGCCATGCCCGAAACGGTTAGTGCATACCGCAATATCACATACAGGCTGTTGCCCGGAAGTCGAAGTAACGCCAAGCAACTTGCTGGATTAGCGGGTGCGTGTAGGTTTGTGTGGAATGCCATCCTCGCAGAGCAGAGCGAGGCCTACAAGAAAGCGAAAGAGGCTGGAGAGAAGCCGCCCTCGGTAAGCTTCTTCTCGCTGGGGAAGCGGTTCACGGCACTGCGCCGTACGGTCGAGTGGCTACCTGAATACTCCTTTGGTGTCGTTAGATACACATTGAAATATCAGGCGGATGCATGGAAGGCATTCTTCAAGGAAGGTAAGAGAAGACCGAGATTCCATTCCAGACGTGGTAGTACGCCTTCGTTCACGATCCCTGATAACGTAAGGGTTCGGGATGGCGAGCTGTATATCCCGAAAATGGGATATATGGCGCTCCGCAGGCGGGGAGGCAACCCGTACCCTGATGGTATACCCATCAAAGCCACTGTAAAGAAGAACGCCGGCAAAGGGTATGCTGTCATCTGCTACAAGATGGAGGCACCTGTAATAGAGGATACCGGCGGTGCTGTAGGCATTGACCGTAATTGCGGGCAGGTCGCTATGGTCTCCACAGAGGGCGATATAAGCATTATCAGACAACCGGATACCAAGCGTCTTGATGCCAAGTTGAAGCGGCATCAGCGAAGACTGGCGAGACAGAAGAAAGGCTCCAACCGTCGTAACAGGCGGAAGCATAGAATCGCCCGCATACAGCGCAAGCGTGCTAACATCCTCAAGAATGCGAACCACCAGGTAAGTCGCAGTATTGCCAATTGCTCCTCAACGGTGATACTGGAGGACCTGAAGATCAAAGCGATGACATGTTCAGCTAAGGGGACAATGGAGAGCTTTGGCACAAACGTCAGACAGAAGTCTGGCCTCAACCGTGAGATGCTGCGAACAGGTTGGGGCCAGCTGGATCAGATGCTGGGCTATAAGTGCCGCAAGGTGATAAAGGTTACCGCTGCCTATACGAGTCAGCGGTGTTCTGTGTGTGGGCACACAGAAGCGAGTACCCGTAAGACACGGAGCAAATTCACGTGTATGTCCTGTGGACATACGGATCATGCAGACCTGAATGCGGCTGCAAACATACTGGCCTCCGGGATTGGGGCTTCTGCACGGCGAGGGGCGTTCGGGTTACCGATCCCTATGCCCCGTGAAATTGATACTAGTGCCTCACTGTGTACAGTTGGTCACTCACGTATATAATTCCCAAACTGAATAGTGTGTGCCCGTGTCAAGGAGGCTGCCGAGTGGCTGCGCACTCGGGGCGTGCCGCAACTGGAGGGAGTGGTTATGCTGGGGTCCGGCTGGGGTGGAGCAGTGCAAGATTCAGAAGCGTTGCTGCAGTTCGAGGTGCACGATATCCCCGGCTACCCTTCGCCACATGTCGTCGGCCATACAGGCATGTTGCTGATTAATGCGTTGGTCGGGGCCCCGTATGCGATGGTGAAAGGGCGGCGCCACCTGTACGAAGGGGCAACGCTGGAACACATGGGATTCCCCGTACGCTTGGCGCACACACTTGGTGCAAAGAAAATTATCATTGCATGCAGTGCGGGTGGCATCTGTCCGAGCTACCGGCCAGGCGATTTTATGCTGGTAAAGGATCATGTCAGGCCCGGTCTCTCAATACTTGGGAGCACGGGCGTACGGGTAGCGTACGACGAGGCTTGGAGGAGAAGCCTGCTGGAAGAGGCTACGTTGCAGGGGATGCGCATTGCTGAGGGAACGTATGCCTGGATGCTTGGCCCATCATTTGAAACATCTGCCGAGGTTCGTTATTTGGAGGTTATCGGAGCCAATGTAGTAGGAATGAGTTTGATACAGGAGGCTGCGGTCGCAAATGTGCTTGACATGCAAGCACTCGGGATCGCATTGATCGCGAATGTTGCTGCGGGCCGTTCAAGTAGTATATTATCGCATGAAGAAGTGCTCTCAGCCGGTAAGAATGCCGCTGGAGCGATGCAAAATCTGTTGGAGCTAGCGTCAACAGTGTCTTAATAATTCACGAGTATTTCGTTGCATTCCCTAAAACAATATTACATATTGTTGTTTTGATACTAATTTATATTATTAGAAGAGATAACCATGCATTATAATTCAGAATCTCCAGGAAACAATTATGATAGGGGGGCGAACGTGAAGGATCGTTCGAAATACCGCGATGAGGTGTATTCCAAGCGTGTCTCGGCTGGGCGTCGTACCTATTTTTTCGACGTGAAGCCGACGAATTCAGGTGAGGATTTTTTTATTGTCGTTACGGAGAGCAAGCGAGTCGAAGAGTATCGGTACGAGAAACACAAGATTTTTTTGTATAAGGAGGACTTCTCCAAATTCCTCTGTGGGCTGCAGGATGTGATGCAGCACATCAAAGACGAGTGCTTACCTGGCTACGAGTTTGGGGATTTGCCAGGTATTGAGGGATGTTTGATGTGCGACGAGTCTGCTGACTAAATCCAGAGCTGCTACACTCCCGTTGGTGCCCATTATTTCCGGCGGTGAGTGGAAGGATTGTGAAGCTGACCGATGGGCTCGCCGTGCGGTGCTTGGGGCGGAAATATTGTCCGCCGCTGCTGCCATTGTTCGTGATGTGGAGGAGCGCGGAGATGCAGCCATCGTGGAGCATACCGAACGGCTGGATGGTGTGCGGCTGGAGGCTGTGCGCGTTCCGATGGATGTGCTGGATGCAAGCTTGGAAGCTGTCGACCAGGAATGGCTTCGCATCCTTTCGGATGCGGCTGCCAATATACGTCAATTCCATGAAAGGCAATTGCCGCGCTCGTGGATGATGGACGATGGTGATGGCGTAAGACTCGGGCAGCGTGTGGTACCGATGCAGCGTGTGGGGTTGTATGTTCCGGGGGGGACGGCATCTTATCCTTCAAGTGTGCTGATGACCGCCATACCTGCCCAGGTGGCTGGTGTCCCGGAGATTTGCGTAGCTTCTCCGCCTTGTTCTAGTGGCTTCCCTAGCCCGCAGGTGATGGCAGCGTCCCGCATGCTGGGCCTTGCCCATGTATTTGCGGTGGGGGGTGCACAAGCTGTCGGCGCATTGGCATATGGTACAGCGTCGGTCCCGCGAGTTGATAAGATTGTTGGACCCGGCAATGTTTACGTTACTGCGGCCAAGAAGTATGTGTACGGGACGGTTGACATTGATGCCCTTGCCGGTCCCAGTGAGGTAGTTGTCTTAGCAGACCATAGCGCACCATCAAGCTGGATTGCATGTGATTTGGTGGCACAGGCAGAGCACGATTCGCGCGCTTCCTCCATCTTGGTCACGACTGACGCAGAATTGGCACGAGAGGTGCAGCGACACATTCGTCGGATAGTACCAGAGTCTAGGCGTCAAGGCATCCTGGAAGCCTCGCTGACGCACCATAGTATGATCATCGTAGTGGACAATCTGGAGACAGGGATGGCGATTATCAATGACTTAGCTCCAGAGCATCTCCAAATCATGATTGAGAATCCAGATGCCGTACTTACGAATGTTCTGCATGCCGGAGCTGTGTTCGTCGGGCCGCATTCTCCAGAGCCGGTAGGTGACTACTATGCCGGCCCTAACCATGTACTGCCAACCGGTGGCACGGCGCGCTTCGCTTCTGCGCTTGGAGTGGAGGATTATGTACGGCGCCAGTCCATAATCCACTACACGGCTGCACGGCTCAAGAAAACTGCAAGCGCCATCGCGATGCTCGCGCGCGCCGAAGCACTCCCCGCGCATGCGCGCTCCGTGGAAGTCAGGCTCCAGTCTCCTGTGGTGTCAAAGGACCCTTAAGCGCAGGCTACGAACTGGTGATACAACTGTGGTGGGTACCGCAGTATTGTGCCTGGGAGGCGAACGGAGAGCTGCGCGGAGCGTTAGGCAACCGGCGCTTGTTTCAAATTCTTCGCAGTTGTGTCAGCCATATCGGATGCATAAGGACACATTATTGGATGCGGCGCTCGCCAGCATCCAACTTTCGGTTCGAGCGGTCCAGCCTTACCATGTGGGAGGACCCCGAGACATAGCCATCAAGCTCAACCAGAATGAGAGCGCGTCGGATGTGCCCGGCTCCTTGAAGATGGAGTTGGCCTCCTTCGTCGCTACTGATGCATTCCACAGGTATCCCCTTGAGTGGCCTGAATCCTTGACGGAAGCGCTGGCTGTGCATACCGGGTGGCCAGGAAAAGGTATACTGATTGGCAACGGTTCCAACGACCTCATGTACACGGTCGCTGCGGTTACCATTGTGCCCGGAACCCGGGTAGTGCTTCCCCGCCCGCTTTTCTCGCTGTATGAAAAGATTGTGCGACTGGGTAGCGGAGACCTTACCACAGTGGCTCCACAGCAGGACCTGTCCATTGATGTTTCATCCCTGATGGCTGCGATCCGGCTCCACTCTCCGGCGCTGGTTGCGATTGCAACACCCAATAATCCAACAGGGTTGGCGCTGAGGCGGAGGGATGTAATCCGAATCGCTGAGGTAACCCGCGGACTGGTTCTCGTAGATGAAGCTTATGTTGAGTTCAGCGACATCCCCAGTATGCTTCAAGTGTTGGACCGGTATCCGAACGTGCTGCTTCTTCGTACTTTTTCCAAAGCCTACGGATTGGCGGGACTGCGTGTTGGCTACCTTATCGGAAGCCCTGCGCTTATAGGTGAAATACGAAAGGCACGGTATCCATTTGCGGTGGACCGGATCTCAGAAACTGCCGCGTTGATGCAGCTGCAAAGGCATGGTTCCATAATGAAAGAAGTCGTTGAAACCAAGCGGGAGACCATGCGATTGTACGACGCCATAGTTGCGTTGGAAGGCATAACGGTTCTACGCCCCCAGGCCAATTTTGTGGTTTTCCGGCCTCTACAGGATTCCCGTGAGATAATGTGTTCATTAATGAGGCGTGGAGTACTCGTTCGGGACTTGGGTGGCTACCCGGAAATGCGCGGATACCTTAGGGTGAGCACGGGCACAAAATCGGAGAACAACATATTCCTCGCACAGTTGGAGTCTGTCCTGCACGAGACTGATAAGGTGGCAAGTGCGGTGGGTATGCAGTAGCAATAAACCATCAATGGCATTGGTCGTACTCCGGCTCCGATAATGGACCTGATACGTGTTGATATTATTGGACTTTCAACTAGCCCTTCGAGCGGTGGTGCCTACGCCTTGGTGCTGGGAGAATACGGAGGCAATCGCCGTCTGCCGATCATCATTGGAGCGTTTGAGGCACAGGCTATCGCGTTGGAACTGGAGAAGATTCAGCCACCCCGCCCGATGACCCATGATTTACTCCGCGATGTATTTCTTGAGATGGGTGGTGAAATCATAGACATCATCATTGACGAATTGCGCGAGGGCACATTCTTGGCGAAGATCCGATTTGCTCGCGACGGGCGGGAATGTTATTTGGATGCACGTCCTAGTGACGCTGTCGCTCTCGCTGTACGTGTTGGTGCAGAGATTCTAGTATCCCCTGCTGTGCTGGAAGAAGCGGGCATCCCGATTGAGAATGAAAGCGAGGGAGTGGATAGGGGAGGTGAGGAATCTGTCCCGATGACGCAAGCCGAGCGTTTGGAGCAGGCGCTACAGGAGGCCGTGGAGCAGGAGCATTATGAGGAGGCCGCACGCCTTCGGGATGCTCTCCAGAAGCTGAGGGAGCAGCAAAACTGATGTTCTATAACCTGGAGTGTTAGGAAGGATGCACGGTCGCCCGGTGTCCGGAAGTATTGACTTTTCCCGGATGTCCGGTTTTCCTCGTTTGTTTTCCACGTACTGTACAGACTATAAGGCTATAGGGCGATTTTTCGGTGGTGATTGGGGAAGTTTGCCATCGTACGAGCGTGTTGCGTCGAAGATCTTGGTTCCCCACCGCGAGATAGTAGCAGCCGTATTGGAAGAGCAGAATGTGGAGTGGGGTGGGGGAGATGCTTCTGCACTCCGTTCGCCGGACACTCTCGCCGTCGTAACCGGACAGCAGCTTGGAGTGTTCGGTGGTCCCCTTTACACGGTGTATAAGGCGCTAACGGCAGTCAAGCTTGCGGCAGTGCTGAGTACAGAGCTGGGGCGGTGTGTGGTGCCAATTTTTTGGCTTGAGGGCGCAGATCATGATCTGGATGAAATCGCGGGTTTAACGCTGCTTCGGTTCGGGACCGTGAGCAAGGTGCGCTACCATGGTCATACGATGCCCGAGAGCGGTAATCTGGGCAGTGTAGCACACTTGACATTTTCCGGCGATATAGAGCGCATGCGCGCAGAGGTCGCGGCCTCCCTTGTGCGTACGGAGTTCAGTGACGATGTATTGGAAGGCATCTTTGCAGCCTACCGCGAAGGCACCACGGTCGTTGATGCGTTTGCTCGGAGCATGGCTGCCATATTCCGGGGAACGGGTCTTGTGCTAGCGAATCCGGAGGTACCGGACCTCAAGAGGTTGGTTACACCCCTTTTTCAGCGTGAATTAAACGATTTCGCGCACACGATGGCAGTCGTAAGTGCTGCCAGTGCGGAGCTGCTAGATGGCTATCACGCGCAGATCCGTACAAGGCCTACCAACCTCTATATGAACGGGGCCGTGGGACGTGAGGGAATTGTACCCAATGGAGCGGAGTTTATCTTGCGTCCGAGTGGCCGTCATGTCACGGAAGCAGAATTAAAGTGTCAAATGGGAATAGCTCCCGAGGCATTCAGTCCCAATGTTGCTCTGCGCCCGATGGTACAGGATACATTGCTCCCGACGATTGCCTACGTTGCCGGTCCGGGAGAGGTCTCGTATTTCGCTCAGTTAAAGGGCCTTTACGATTGGGCAGGCGTTCCCATGCCCGTAATTTATCCGCGTGCAAGCATTACCGTGGTTGAGTCCAAAGTCCAGCGCGTGTTGGACAAGTACGACCTTAACATCGCGGATGTAGGGGGGGACCTTGAGCGCTTGTTTCAACGCCTTGTGCTTTCCTCTACAAGCGTGGAATCCGCCTTTGAGGAAGCTGCATCCAATCTCGGCGAAGTCATGCAGGGGTTGGGTAGGGAAGTTGAGGCCGTTGACCCGACGCTGGGTCGCACATCGGCGGCGACAAAAAGCACCATGTTACGGGAGCTCGGGAAGCTGCGGGGACGGGTTGTTCGCGCTGTAAAGCGCAATAATGAGGTGCAGCATGCGCAGCTTGGCCGCGTGCGCCACAATCTTTACCCTGCTGGAAAACTCCAGGAGAGGACACTGCCCATGTTGTATTTCTTGAATAAGTACGGTCCGGCCTTTGTGCAGAGAATCAGCGAGCGTATGTCTTTGGATATTCGCCGGCACCAAGTTGTGACTTTGTAGTCTAGATAGCTTGACGCCCCGTAGTTGGAGCACACGTATTCGGGGAGCCGCGCCCCAATGTACCTTTCGACTATGCCAGTGGTGCCCTTAGTGACGGGCAACAGTGAACGGCAATGCGAACGGCAACTGTAAACCGTGTGTAGCGGAGGATGGCGGTGCAATGGTGATGGGTGCACGTACTACCGGAAACGGCCCGCGTCATGCATTACCTTCAAAGTCCCATTATTGGGCGCGATTCTGTTCGGTGGACAGCATCGTTCAGTGATAGAAGCGAGTAACCGTAAGACACGGAGCAAATTCACGCGTATGTCCTGTGGCCACGCGGATCATGCAGACCTGAATGCGGCTGCAAACATACTGGCCTACGGGATTGGGGCTGCTGCACGGCGAGGGGCGTTCGGGTTACCGACCCCTAGGACCCGCGAAATTGATACTAGTGCCTCACTGTGTACAGTTGGTCACTCACTTATATAATTCCCATAAGTATGTCCAATACGTTTTGGCTCCGCAGCTCATGGCTCCGCCTCCAAGCTTTGCTCCCATGCCTATCACAAATATAGTTGCCTCCGTCCCGTTCTTAATTGAGGATTAACGTATACATCGCAAAGGACCGTATATGATTTCTTGACTCAAGTTTAGCAATTTCGAAACTAATGTATCGATTGCCACATCAATAATGGGGCAGGCAGGGGGAGATAGACCAGCGGTGTGGGACCTACTCATGTCTCGATGCATTGGCATCCATCCTGTCCGACTATTTCGGTGGCGCAGCGGATAAGGGTTTATCCAACTTTACCTGGACATGCGGGAACGGAATTTCTATGTCAGCCTGGCGTAAAGCCTCGCGGATCCACTCCGCGTAATCGTATTGGACAGCGCGTTCGTGGTCAGAGCTGATCAGGAATAGCCAAAGCAGCAAGTCAATGCTCGACTCGTTTAACGTCAGCACCTTTACCTGCGACGGGTGATCCGGGTGTAGTCGCTTATCGTTGCGCGTCAGTCTAAGGACGATCTTTCGAGCCTCATTGGGGTGCTCTTCGTAGGCAATACTGAAGGGTATATCCACGCGTAGCGGACTCACCATGGTGTGATTTATCAGCTGGTTGTTCACCATATGGACGTTTGGCATTACCAGCACTTCATTGTTTGGCGTGCGGATGCGTGTAGACCGCAGGGTAATTTCGGTCACAGTGCCGTATATCCCCTGAGTGATGATCTTGTCTCCAATTCGAAACGGCTGGTCCAGCAGAATCGTGACCCCTGAAATAATGTTTTCCAGCGTGTCGCGGGCTGCGAACCCGACAGCAACGCCCGCCAAACCCAAACCTAAGCCCAAGCCTGCCAGGTTTACATTGAGGTGACCGAGAACGGTAATGGCGATCAATGGTAGGCCTACCAGTCGGAAGCCCTGCAGAGCAAGGGTTTCCAGCCCCGGCCGAACAAACTGGCTGCGGCGTAGCCCGCGCCGCAGTAGCCAGAAGGCCGCCCTATATAACCCGTACAGTCCAATGGAGAGCAAGAAGGCACCGAATATTCGTGGACCCTGGGTTGTGGCAAATCCTATAAGCCCCTCGTACAGAACGCTGGTGCTTTCACCCAACTCACCGGACAGGAGCAGATCGCTTGCTTCGGTTATGTCGTCGTCTAGCTGAGCAAAAGAACCTGTCGAATCGGCAGTGCCAGTGCTGGCAAGCGTATCTACGGCAACAGAGTCGGGAGCCACCTGCTTCATGGGCTATTGGAGCTGTGCAGCGAGAAGAGTATTCCTGAGGAGCATCGCGACCGTCATAGGGCCGACGCCGCCTGGTACCGGGGTAATAGCCCCCGCAACAGCCTCCACAGCATGGTAATCCACATCACCCACGAGTCGATATCCTCTTGGCTTGGATGAATCCCCCACGCGGTTGATGCCGACATCAATGACCGTAGCACCGGGTTTAACCATATCCGCCGTCACTAGGTGCGGAACCCCGACCGCAGCCACCAAAATGTCTGCTGTCCGGCACACTGCCGCAAGATCCTTTGTCTTGCTGTGGCATACGGTCACGGTCGCGTTTGCTATGAGCAGCAGGTGGGCCAAGGGTTTTCCTACAAGGTTGCTTCTGCCGACTATTACGGCATGCCGTCCTGCGATTCTTATACCTGTCCTGTGCAGCAATTCCATGATGGCTGCAGGCGTACAGGGGATGAGTCTTGGCGCACCTGTTGCCAGTCGGCCCGCGTTAATTACATGCAATCCGTCTACATCTTTATTCGGGTTCAATGCGCCCAGGACGCGGGCAGCATGCATATGGCCTGGAAGTGGGAGCTGAACGAGGATTCCATCCCAATTATCAGAGCGGTTCAGCGTGTTGACTAGCTGTAGGATTATCTCCTCCCGAGTGGATTCCGGCTTATTTAGCGTCTTGCTCTCAATACCAGCACTTGCACTCGCGCTGACTTTGCTACGGACGTAGGAAACCGATGCAGGGTTGTCTCCGACGATGATCACAGCTAGGCTGGGTGCGCGATGGCCAGCGCGCACCCATTTCTGGACGGCATCACGGGTTTCAGCACGGACTGCCGCGGCAATGGCAGAACCCTCTATTCGAACAGCCATGTTGTCAGGCGGCATGGGTGAGAGACATAAATATACCGGCCCATAGATGCTAAACCCTGCGACGCAGAACCAGAATGGTTATGTCGTCCTCCGGTGCGCGTCCTTGGCTCCAGGCACGGCTCTCCGAATCCAGCACATGGACAACAGATCGTGCAGAGTTGCCCGCCGACTTCTCAAACCATTCCTGTACGCGGTTACCACCGAGGCGCTCACCACGGAGATTCACGAGCTCGGGCAGGCCGTCGCTCATCAGAAGTGCAGTGTCGCCGGGTTTTAATTCAACGGAGCAGCGCTGGTAAGGAAACTCTGGGAAGCTGCCCAGCGGCATCCCTTTGAGTAGGACGGCATGAACGGACTTATCCTCGTGTCGGTGCAGCAGCGCAGGGGGCATCCCGGCAACAACCAGATCAAGCATTCCCTTATAGTATCTTCCAAGTGTGAGATGCATGTACAGCCCTCGCAGGTTGAGGCTCTTCAGAGTTGCAGTGAGGGTTCGAACCAGTTGGAGAAGGTCGGGACTGTGTCCGAGAGCTTTGAACAGGCTCTTGGTTGCCGTTACCATGATTCCTGCACGTGCGCCATGGCCTGTTGCATCGCCAACAGCAATTGTCAGAATGCCACGGTCGCTGAGGTGGAAGTCGTAGTAGTCACCGGTGACTTCGGAAGCAGAAGACGAAAAAACAGCTATCTCAAGGTCTGGATGGCTTGGAATCGGCACTTCCAGCATGGCCTGCTGTGTCTTTCTGGCCGTATCAAGCTCCTTGGACTGGCGGGCATGATCGGCTTTCAGTTTTGTGAAGGCGGGATCGGTTGGAAGCGATTGCACAATAAAGTCAGCCGGTCCATCCGCATTGTAACGATGGATGACCTGGCGTATCCAAGATTCGCTGTAGCCTGTAACCATTGCGATTTCCCGAACGGTGCGGCCTTGACTCTTAAGGTAGATGACCTGCCACTGCGTGCGCTCAGAGGCTACAGTGGTGTTCCGGTAGCAAGAAAAAATCTCACTAGATTCCAAGTGGCCAGTCAGTTGTATCCGGCGCCTGATGGGAGTGCTCATGTAAGTAGCCTAGCGTGCGGATAGTAGTCGCACCATCGGGTTGCTGCTGTCCCGCGTGGCGCCGTGCATTGAGTGCTCAGATGTGGCTGCAGCTTAACGCAGGCTAGTGTAACAATTCTCCATATGAACTCCGCAATAAGCAAAGAAAGAGTAAAATACACGGCAGATTCACGACTCACGGTACGGGGAGTAATAGTTTAATCAAGTTAGTCGCGAATGTGTGACTTGGTCTGTTCATGTCGGGTAGTTGTGGGTTCCGGAATACGGCTGAGCTTGGAAGGACTCAGCGGATTTCATTGCGGCAGCAAGCTTGATCATGGTATCCACGGAGAAAGGCATGGCAATTGACTCCGCTTGTGGAATGAACCGCTCCATCGTTGCGCCGGCTCGCACAACTTTATATAATTCCTCAAGCGAATCTGCGCCGGACATGCAGTACGCAACCGCCGCATTTTCCACTGAGTTGTTTATAAGGATCGGTATACCGAAGAAGCTGTGAAATGCACGGCGGGACAGCGTGGCTGGTACGCGTGCATCATGGTAAGGAAGGCATTTTTCGGAGCGGTAGCGATCTGACCTGTAAGGTGCAAGCATCAAAGTTATTGCTTGGTGGCAGGTCGAATCACAATGCACGAATCATATCCCGGCCACAGGCATCATGGGAAATCCCGTTGGCTGATTTAAGCCGTCAGACAGGATGATTGGGGATGTAGACTCCTGTGCAACCAACATGTAGGCATAGCCGATGCTATGCCTACAAATGTGCAACAATATTGGATGTGAACGACAATTCTGGACGCAGAGCTTGCGGTACGCGCGGTAACTTGCGGGAATGAGTGCGGTGAACCGCATCTTAACCGGATGATTGGTTCTTGGGAGATCACCCATTGACGTGAGAACGCAATCCCAAGATCGCATGGTCTAGTCCAAACGTGCAGCGGAAGAAGTGTTTCCGCCAGCAGAGCAGAATAACGAGAGCACCTCGTTCGCGGCGGCGTTTTGCGCATAGCGAGGCATCTCGTAGGCGCAGCTGGATCACGGGTGGTGAAAGTGTTGCCGGAAGGCTCCAACGGAGGACAGCGGCGGCTCCGTGGAGACAGGCAGCGCTGCGCCCAGTGAAGCGGCGCAGGTAGTGACCATGTATCCGGATGGAAACGTGCGCGGTTCTTCGTACTGGTCCCAGCCTCGTCTCTGGCCAGCCTGACGCAGTCATTATGGGACCGGGATCATCGTGCAGGTAACTTCTTTTACCGACCGTGGACATGCGCACAAGGTTTGATGGCGTGTGTGCTTTAGTAAGGAGCGGCATGAAGCGGGATCCGATGTTGGGAGATATCTATGTGTTCGTTCAATGAGCGGAGGCAAATCCGTTGAAAGGTGCTCACATGGTAAGCGTGCGGTGAAGTACAGGGTAGCGGGCTTTTTGGCTGTTTTGGCGGGTACAGTGTGGTTGGAAGGAGGAGAGCATGTGGGCTTGCCCTGCCCTTTGCCCATAATGCCTCCATAGCGGTTAGATTGTTCGTCAGTTCTGGTCAACTCTCGCTGGCATGGCTGTCGGAATATCTCGGGTATTTCGGCCCAGCAGGTATGGTGTGTGACTTGAGGTAAATAATGCCCTCCTCTCGTGCGGGTACGCGATCTCTTCCCGCGCCGCTTCCCTTAGCGCTGCACTGCCTATCTCCACGAAGCCTTGGCTGTCCGCGGCTGCAGTCCCATGGCGATACTTCCGCCTTTAGTAATTCAACGGTCCGTACGAGACGCCGTGCTCTGCACAAAACGCCGCTGCGGACTGGGGCCTTTCGTTATACTGCTCTACCAGCGGAAACATCTCTTCCGCCGTACGTTTGGGCTGTCCCATGCGATCTGGAGTCTGGGTTCTCACGTCTAGGGGTAAGCTCCCCAGAACCCATCACCCAATCAAGATGTAGTTCACCGCACGCTTACCTCACATGGGATCGGAACGGCTTCGCCACCTTCTAAATGAGCCTGGAAATGGGTACGATTGAGTTGCCAAGAGAGGATGTGCTAAACTGAGCGCAAGTGGCAATGGCGCTGAAGACGGGGGTTACCCGCGCCGGTATGCGCCGCCTCATAAAGCACATGTGCCTGAGCACCTTTCGCAAGCGCGTACTTGTAAAGTGGGAGCCCGCTCCGTACAACACGCACGCAACATCGTTATCTGTAATCACCGGCAGTGCACATGCTGTATGGAAGTGTTTTGGGGAACGCTACTACCAGCTCAAACAGATAACGCTTCCTTTGCGGAGCCAGCCAGGTCGTCTTTGTGCCGGGCGTTTCAGTTTCAACAACACCGGGTGGCGATACCGCTCCTGCTTCGGGAGAGACTTCACTGGTGGTTCCAGCGCCTCTCCACACGGTCCCTGCGGATGAACAAAACACATTCGTTCCCGCAAACACCAACACAACATTTCCAGGTCCAAACAGGCGGCACCACGGACATTGTAGGATGTGTTCCACACGATAATCCACTTATGGGCCCTTCAGAATCCCGAACAACGCCTCCTGAAGAAGACCGGACGAGATTCGCGGGCTAATAGCCTATAGTGGGCAACGGCAGACCGCGGAATGCCCGGAGCAACGTGGCAACAATTGCTGGTCAGGAGTGCCTTGAGTGTTATAGGCTAATGCTAAGACCAAACACAAGGAAGGAGCGCGAACTCGTAGGATTCAGGATGTAAGCAACGCTGACGGGTACCACAAACCCGCCGTCCACAAGGGTCAAGTCTTTTGACCCGGACACTCCCAAGTTTACAACGGATGCGGACTCTACCGCGTAGAATTCACTCTCTCCCGCGACGAGTCCTGCTGTGAACCCCATTTCCACTCCGCCGATGGAGGCGGGTACGCTGGCTTCAATGTATAGAGAATTATCCGGATCGTTGTGTACCATGATTGCCCCGTAAAAGGAGAGGGGCAGCCCGCCGCCCAGCGTATAGCCTACATAGGGCTCAATCCAATGAGATCCATCTCCGTTACCTTCAAAATTCGAGAAATCTCCACCATCCGGCGCGGGGAAGTAGTAATCTGTGACCCCCAGCGAAAGCGAACCCGCAGTTCCCAAGTCTGCCGAATAGCCTACCCAAATGTCATGTTCATTGGCTCCCGCCCCGTCTTCGCTGATGGAGTACGAGGCCCATGTGCCAATCTCAAGTCCACTGCCGCTTATGGCAAGCGATGGCTGTATGCTTGCGGATTCCCCAAAATCGGTCCCTCGCCAAACGTAACGGCTCACGAGATCTGCGCCGAGACTGACTGACTGTGCATAGGCTTCGGTGCTTATTCCGATTACTAGGGCCAGAGAAGCTGAAATTTGAAACATCTTTTTCATGGTCGTTCTTTATTGGTTAAGCATTGTTGTTGCGAGTCCTTTGGTGTTGCTCTTAATCGGGATGTAAGTATGGCGATACATACTCGTTTGAAAGGTAAAATGCGAATACATCTTGCAGTGGCTAAGCAATGCAACGAGGTTGTTCTTGGGAATTATATTACGTGAGTGACCAACTGTACACAGTGAGGCACCAGTATCAATTTCACGGGTCATAGGGGTCGGTAACCCGAACGCCCCTCGCCGTGCAGCAGCCCCAATCCCGGAGGCCAGTATGTTTGCAGCCGCATTCAGGTCTGCATGATCCGCATGTCCACAGAACATACACTTGAATTTGCTCTGCGTCTTACGGTTACTCGCTTCTGTGTGCCCACACACAGAACACCGCTGACTGGTATAGGCAGCGGTAACCTTTATCACCTTGCGGCACTTATGGCTCAGCATCTGTTCCAGCTGGCCCCAACCTGTTCGCAGTATTCCACGGTTGAGGCCAGACTTCTGTCTGACGTTTGTGCCAAAGCTCTCCATCGTCCCCTTAGCTGAACATGTCATCGCTTTGATCTTCAGGTCCTCCAGTATCACCGTTGAGGAGCATTTGGCAATACTGCGACTTACCTGGTGGTTCGCATTCTTGAGGATGTTAGCACGCTTGCACTGTATGCGGGCGATTCTATGCTTCCGCCTGTTACGACGGTTGGAGCCTTTCTTCTGTCTCGCCAGTCTTCGCTGATGCCGCTTCAACTTGGCATCAAGACGCTTGGTATCCGGTTGTCTGATAATGCTTGTATCGCCCTCTGTGGAGACCATAGCGATCTGCCCGCAATTACGGTCAATGCCTACAGCACCGCCGGTATCCTCTATTACAGGTGCCTCCATCTTGTAGCAGATGACAGCATACCCTTTGCCGGCGTTCTTCTTTACCGTGGCTTTGACGGGTATACCATCAGGGTACGGGTTGCTTCCCCGCCTGCGGAGCGCCATATATCCCACTTTCGGGATATACAGCTTGCCATCCCGAACCCTTACGTTATCCGGGATCGTGGACGAAGGCGTACTACCACGTCTGGAATGGAATCTCGGTCGTCTCTTACCCTCTTTGAAGAATGCCTTCCATGCATCCGCCTGATATTTCAGTGTGTATCTAACGACACCAAAGGAGTATTCAGGTAGCCACTCGACCGTGCGGCGCAGCGCCGTGAACCGTTTCCCCAGCGAGAAGAAGCTTACCGAGGGCGGCTTCTCTCCAGCCTCTTTTGCTTTCTTGTACGCCTCGCTCTGCTCTGCGAGGATGGCATTCCACACAAACCTACACGCACCCGCTAATCCAGCAAGTTGCTTGGCGTTACTCCGACTTCCGGGCAACAGCCTTGTGATATTGCGGTATGCACTAACCGTTTCGGGCATGGCACTGTGGTATATAACTCCCTAATAGATGGTAATTATATAGCATGAATACCCACGTGTTGAGTTATTTGAAATAATTGCAGTTTTTCGTGAAAAGCGGGAACCGATTATGAAAAACTGGCGAAAGCCATCTTGTCTGCACCACCAAAGCACAAAAAGTAACTCCTGCGAAAACGCGTGGCACTCAGCCATATAACTCCCTTGTTTTTCGTGGCCGGGTAAGCGGGAAGCCTGTAGCGGTTCATATTAACTCCAGCACGAGGGCATGTGCTCATGGGTCTGAATGCTAAGGCAAAATGGTGCAGGAAGCGTGAACCTCGGGTGAATATTTACCCATAACGCAGAACATTAATAAAGTAAATGGATTTGGTTGCCTTACAAATATACGCATGTAATGAGACAATGCCTAATAAATGTATTTGAATGCGCTTCCCATTAGGCAGATGGCAGATTGATGTCCGAGGCCTATCCCTTGAAATTTGGCGCGATTTTCGCGATAATGCAGGGCCGGATAGTCCCGATTGGGGGATGCGCAGTACAGAACTACAAGCACAGCTAACATAAAGCAAGCTTGTCGCGCACAGCGCGGCCGCATGGTTTTGTCCGTGGTTCCAGTCCTGCGCTGGCCCCTGTACACTGCGGGTAACCATAATGCAATTAAAGACGCTGTACGATCCTGTTAATGACCACGATGCTTGCGGGGTAGGCTTCGTCTGCCGTGTGAGCGGGGAGCCGACGCATGACATCGTACAGCAAGGCTTGAGAATCCTGCTTGATCTGGACCATCGCGGAGCCTGTGGGTGTGATGAAGAAACGGGTGATGGTGCAGGCATACTGCTGCAGCTTCCCCACGCGTTATATGCTGCCGATGGCATACAGGTACGCGACCCAGGGGACTACGGGGTTGCAATGGTATTCTTGCCGCGTAACGCTGAAGCAAGGGAAAGATGCTGTGCAGACCTTGAAGGGGCTGTGCGATCCGAGGGTCAGAATGTACTGGGTTGGCGGGCTGTGCCGACCGCAAATGAATTTATTGGCGATGCCTCCCGCACAACCGAGCCCGCTGTCATGCAGCTCTTTGTGGGCCGCGGTCGGGATACCAGTAGGGAAGATTTTGAGCTGAAGCTGTATGTCATAAGGAAGGTGTTCCAAGGCATTGCCGCTGGGAAAGCTTACGTAGCAAGCATGTCGTCGCGCACCATCACCTACAAGGGTATGCTTACGCCTGCGCAGCTTCCGCGCTACTATCTGGATCTCGTGCGGAGCGAGGTAGCTAGCGCGTTAGCCATGGTGCATTCACGCTTCAGTACAAACACCTTCCCGGAATGGTCGCTTGCACAGCCCTTCCGTTTTCTGTGCCACAACGGTGAGATCAACACGTTACGCGGCAACATTAACCAGATGCGAGCCGCAGAAGTAATGTTTGAGAGTAGGCGATTCGGTGACGACGCTGGAAAACTGCTGCCCATAGTGCGCGAGGGGGGGAGCGACTCAATGGTGTTGGACAATGCTCTGGAGCTGCTCTTTTTCACGGGGAGGCCATTGTCCCACGCAATGATGATGCTTGTGCCTGAGGCTTGGGAGCATAACCTGGCCATGTCCGACGAAAAGCGGGCCTTCTATCAATTCCATAGCAACCTGATGGATCCATGGGATGGTCCTGCCACCGTACCGTTTACAGACGGGAGATTCATCGGGGCACTCCTGGACCGCAATGGGCTACGCCCTTCCAGGTATGCCATCACTAAAGACGGACTGGTGATACTGGCATCGGAGACCGGCGTAGGAGGCGTAGCAGAGGCGAACGTAAAGGAGAAGGGACGGCTTGAGCCGGGCCGGATGCTGCTGGTGGACCTGAACGACGGGCGTCGCATCACCGATGAAGAGATAAAAGAAACCATCAGCAGGACGCAACCCTACCGGGTATGGCTTCGCAGTAATGTGCTCGGCCTGCCCAAGAGTACGCTGGCGCATGGGCGCATGCCAGCAGAAAAACGCAGCATTCTGCAGCGGATGTTCGGATATACGCTGGAGGACTTGCGTCTCTTGGTCGGACCTATGGCAAGGGCCGCCAAGGAGCCGCTGGGATCAATGGGGGATGACACGCCTTTGGCAGTGCTTTCGGATCGCTCCCGGCTGCTGTACGACTACTTCAGGCAGCTATTTGCACAGGTAACTAACCCTCCGCTGGATGCGATCCGGGAGGAGTTGGTGACAAGCTTGGCCTTGAATCTGGGGCCTGGCAAGAATTTGTTTACGGAAACGCCCGAACACTGCCGGAAGCTGCGTCTCAAGCAGCCCGTGATTGTGGATATTGGCCATCTCAAGGCGATTGACTTGCCAACAGTCACATTGCGCGCGGTGTTTGAGCGGGGGCAGCTTGCCCAAGCGCTGGCTGCGCTGCAGACGGCTGCAGAGTCCGCTGTTCGTGAAGGAGCGGCGTTAGTAATCTTGTCTGACCGGGCGGCAGGGGAATCATGGATGCCCATTCCAGCGCTCCTTGCAACGGCAGCGGTGCACCACCACCTGATTCAGCAGGGCCTGCGATTGCAGTGCGGACTCATCGTTGACAGCGGTGAACCTCGCGAAGTGCATCATTACGCATGTCTTATAGGCTATGGCGCTGAAGCGGTGTGCCCGTATTTGGCAATTGAAACCGTGTGCGCTCAGGCCGAGTCCGGCGAGATCGGTGCGCTTTCCAAGCGCAAGGCCGTCAAACGTTACGTCAAGGCCGTGGGGAAAGGGCTGCTCAAGGTGATGTCCAAGATGGGCATTTCAACGCTTCAGAGTTACCGGGGAGCACAGATCTTTGAGGCACTTGGTATTAGCCGTATGGTAATTGACGAGTACTTCTGCGGTACCAGTTCTCGCATTGGTGGTATCGGCTTGGAACTTATTGCTGAGGAAGTGCGACTCCGCTATGAGCGAGCGTTCCCCTTGAAGCCGGTGCCGGGCATGCTCGGACTTGATCCGGGTGGCAGATACCAGTGGCGACGAGGCGGCGAACGCCACCTGTTTGGCCCCACTTCCGTCGCTCAGCTCCAGCACGCTGTACGCAGCCAGAGTTGGGAATCTTATCAGCAGTTTGCAGATGAAATCAACGAGCAGTCCAGCAACCATTCCACGCTGCGCGGGATGCTGGAATTTGATGTCACTGCTGTCACCCCGGCACCCATTGAGGAGGTGGAGCCCTGGACCGACATTGTACAGTGCTTCAAGACGGGTGCCATGTCGAATGGCTCCATCGGACGCGAAGCCCACGAGACACTCGCGATGGCAATGAATGCCATCGGAGGCAAGAGCAATACGGGAGAGGGCGGCGAGAACCCGGAGCGTTACGTGCGCGGCAATACGCGCCGTAGCCGGATCAAGCAGGTTGCGTCCGGGCGCTTTGGTGTGACGATCGGATACCTAGCGAGTGCGGACGAGATTCAGATCAAGATGGCACAGGGTGCCAAGCCTGGGGAAGGAGGGCAGCTCCCCGGTCGGAAGGTGTCGCAATTTATTGCGGGCCTTAGGCACTCCACCCCGTATGTGGGGCTGATTTCGCCGCCCCCGCACCACGACATATATTCTATTGAGGACTTGGCCCAGCTCATCCATGACCTGAAGAACGCCAACCCGAGAGCCCGGATCGGTGTGAAGCTGGTGAGTGAAGTGGGGGTGGGCACCGTGGCAGCGGGTGTAGCAAAGGGCAAGGCTGATGTCGTTTTGATCAGCGGCGCCGATGGTGGTACGGGCGCCTCCCCCAAGACATCCATTGCGCATGCGGGATTGCCATGGGAGCTCGGGCTGTCAGAGACCCACCAGACGTTGGTGGGGCATGGGCTGCGCGGTCGCATCAAAGTGGAATGCGACGGGCAACTGAAGACGGGGCGTGATGTGGCCATTGCCTCCCTGCTTGGAGCGGATGAATTTGGCTTTGCCTCGGCGCCGCTCGTAGCGATGGGGTGTATTATGATGCGTAAATGCCACCTCAACACTTGTCCTGTCGGTATTGCTACCCAGCGGCCAGAGCTCCGGAGGCTGTTTCGGGGTCAGCCCGAGCATGTCATAAACTACTTCCAGTTTGTAGCGGAGGAACTCCGCCATATCATGGCCATGTTGGGGTTCCGGACGCTAAAAGAGATGCGGGGAAGGGTAGAGCGGCTTCGGGTACGGGATAACATATCGCACTGGAAGGCTCGCCATCTGGATCTGGCTCCGATTCTCGCCACAGCGGAAACGCCATCAAATCTTGCTCGCTTTGATGCAAATGTGCAGGATCATGGCCTTAAGAACGCTCTTGACCACCGGCTGATAGAGATTGCTAAGCCTGCTCTTGAGCGTCAGGAGCCTGTCCAGGCATCGCTTCGCATCGCCAATCGCCATCGTACGGTGGGTACCATGCTAAGTTATGCGATCACTCGTCGTTATGGGGAGCGGGGGCTTGAAGACGACACCATCGTCTTTGATATGGAGGGATCGGCAGGTCAGAGTTTTGCGGCATTCGGAGCAGCGGGGCTTACTTTTCGGCTGGCTGGGGATACCAACGACTATTTCGGTAAAGGACTATCCGGTGCGAAGCTGGTAGTGGCGCCCCCAAAAGAGGCGAACTATGAGCCACATAAGACGGTGTTGGTAGGCAATGTGGCTTTCTACGGGGCGACCGCCGGGGAAGCCTACATTCGTGGGCGAGCAGGCGAACGGTTCTGTGTCCGCAACAGCGGTGTACGAGCCGTCGTAGAGGCAGTAGGCGATCATGGCTGCGAGTACATGACGGGTGGACGCGTGGTAGTCTTGGGTCCGACCGGGCGTAATTTTGCGGCAGGGATGAGTGGGGGCATAGCGTATGTTCTTGACGGAACATGGGACTTTAGGCAAGGAAGATGCAACTTAGAGTCTGTAGAGCTTATTGCCGTCAACAAGCCGGAGCATGTTGCCGAGTTGCGTGAACTGATTGAAAGCCATCATCGGTATACAGGCAGTCGTGTTGCGCACTGGGTTATGGATCACTGGGACCGGGCATTGCGGGAATTTGTGCTCGTGATGCCGTTGGAGTACCGCAAAGCATTGCGGCGACTTGAGAAGGAGTCCGGGGTTCTTCGTGTTTCCGGTGCGGCGGCCTGAGTGCATGGGAAAGGTTACAGGTTTTTTGGAATTCGAGCGTGAGCTGCCGGGATACCGGCCGGTGGAAGAGCGCTTGGAAGACTACCGGGAGGTAAGTGGACCTTTTTCTTCCGAACGAGTGGTGCAGCAGGCAGCTCGCTGCATGGACTGCGGCATACCATTCTGCCAGTCAGGGTGCCCGCTGGCCAACATTATTCCGGACTGGAATGACTTGGTATATCATAACCGCTGGCGTGAGGCGTACGAAAGGCTGCGGGCGACCAATAACTTTCCGGAGTTTACGGGAAGGATTTGCCCTGCGCCGTGTGAATCGGCGTGTGTGCTAAGCTTGGTGGACGACCCTGTCACGATTGAGCGTATTGAACAGGAGATCATAGAACATGCGTTTCGTGAGGGGTGGGTAAAGCCCGAGCCGCCAGCGATTCGTACAGGGAAGAAGGTTGCTGTGGTTGGGTCCGGGCCCGCAGGACTGGCCTGTGCCGACCAGCTAAACCGCGCAGGTCACGAAGTAACTGTGCTGGAGCGGGACGATAGAATTGGAGGACTACTACGGTATGGGATCCCGGACTTCAAGTTGGAAAAGCAGATCTTGGATCGCCGGTTGCATATAATGGAAGCCGAGGGCGTACGGTTTGTGACCGGCGTACATGTGGGGCATAATTATGATATAGGTAAGCTGAAACGATTTGATGCGACGGTCCTCTGTGTTGGCGCAACCGCGCCGCGTGACTTGGCTGTACCGGGGCGCAGTCTGGACGGAATTCATTTTGCATTTGACTATCTGCGGCAGCAGAATAAACGGGTAAGTGGGGATGTGCTTAACGGTGCGTTCAGGATACATGCGTGGGGGAAGAATGTTATTGTGATTGGTGGTGGAGATACGGGTAGTGATTGCGTGGGGACCGCCAACAGACAGCGTGCCGCGTCGGTCACGCAATTCGAGCTGCTTCCGATGCCACCTGACGAGCGCCCGGACCATCAGCCGTGGCCGTTCTATCCTATGGTACTGCGGACCAGCAGCTCCCACGAGGAAGGAGCCCGTCGGTATTGGAGTATTATGACCAAACGGTTTGAGGGTGCGAATGGGAAGGTGAAGCGACTTATGACGGTAGAGGTGCGTGTAGATCGCGGGACAGACGGGCGCATGCATTTGACGGAGCGGCCAGGATCGGAAAGGGAATGGGAGGCCGACTTGGTGCTGCTGGCCATAGGGTATGCTGGTCCCGAACAGGAAGGGATGGTAGCGGATCTGGGGTTGAAGCTGAACCATCGCGGCAATGTTGACACGGGCCGAGGGTATCAGACTAGCCTATCCGGAATTTTCGCAGCTGGCGATGCCCGTCGCGGGCAATCACTGATAGTATGGGCGATATCGGAGGGTCGGGAGGCTGCCTCCGATGCCGATGCCTATTTGACCGGATTCGTGTCCCTGCCGACAAAGGGTGATGGTGACCTTCCCAGGGTCACATAAAGCCTGCTATTTCTCGTGAATGGTGGGAACCTCGGAATTCGGGTGTCATAAAAGCGGATAATTTTATTGGCTCATCCAGAAGGGTGGAGGGTCCAGGCCCTGTGAAACTCTGGCAACCCCCTAAGCGGTTTCGAACGCCGTGACGGGAAGGTGCCACTTCCTGCCTCGCTTTTTGTGCGAGGGGAGATGAGCGGAAGACGAAGTCGGTTAATCCGACAGTCGTTCGATTCGGCTCTTCCGCCATCTTTAGCACGGGAGGGCTTTGTCCCTCCTTGCGGCGGTTGATCTGGGTGGTGCTTCAACATAGTCACCACAACAGAACAGAATCATGAGTGCGAACGAACAACCGCTGCGCTACGAAACGCTGCAGCTTCATGCGGGGCAGACCTCCGACCCGACAACCAATGCCCGGGCGGTGCCAATCTATGCCACGACCTCTTACCAATTTGACGATGCCGCCCATGGGGCCAATCTGTTTGCATTAAAGCAGTTTGGCAACATTTACACGCGCATCATGAACCCCACCAATGATGTCTTTGAGAAGCGCATGGCAGCGCTGGAAGGAGGCGTAGCGGCGCTCGCGACAAGCAGTGGGCAAGCCGCCCAGTTTCTGGCCATTGCAACCATTGCGGAGGCTGGCGACAATATCGTATCAACTAGTTATTTGTATGGTGGCACATACAACCAGTTTAAAGTTTCCTTACCGAGGTTGGGAATTGGTGTGCGCTTTGCCGATGGTGATGACCCGGATTCTATTAAATCGCTGCTGGACGAGAGGACAAAGGCCATCTATCTGGAAGCGATGGGTAATCCACGATTCAACATTCCTGATTTTCGGCGTATTTCGGCGATTGCAAAGGACTTTGGAATTCCGTTGATCGTTGACAATACATTCGGCGCTGCGGGTTACCTGTTCCGTCCAATAGAGCACGGCGCGGATATAATCGTTGATAGTGCTACTAAGTGGATCGGGGGCCACGGCACTACGATTGGCGGTGTGATAGTGGATGCGGGAACGTTTCCGTGGGATAATGGGCGATTCCCGGTCTTCACGGAGCCCTCGCCAGGATACCATGGACTGAAATTCTGGGATGTATTTGGTCCAACGGGCGTGTTGGGCGCCAATGTAGCATTCATTATCCGGGCGCGTGTGGAGGGGCTTCGCGATTTTGGGCCTGCTCAGAATCCCTTTGGCTCCTTCTTGCTACTGCAGGGGCTTGAGACCTTATCATTGCGCGTACAACGCAGTTGTGAGAATGCCCTAGCATTGGCCCGTTGGCTGGAGCAGCAGCCTCAGGTGGAATGGGTCAGCTATCCCGGGCTGGAATCGCATCCATACCACGAACGTGCCAAGGAGTACTGGCGTAACGGATTCGGCCCGGTTCTGGCCTTTGGTGTTACGGGCGGTAGGGCTGCCGGGCAGACCTTTGTGGAGAGCGTAAAGCTTGCCAGCCACCTTGCTAACGTTGGTGATGCCAAGACATTGGTGATCCATCCCGCATCAACTACACATCAGCAGCTCACGGAGCAAGAGCAGAAGTCAACGGGTGTTACGTCGGATTTGGTGCGTATATCTGTTGGAATTGAGCATATTGACGATATCCAAGCGGATTTCTTGCAAGCACTTGCGCGGGTGGATAGTCCGGTAACTGCTTGATTGAGGCGTCCCCCCGCCCGTCGGGTCGGGGGGACGGTACCTGATGCCAAGAATTGTCGTTATCCCTTCGTTCATGCTTGAAAGTGGCGCACAGCTACGCGATGTGCCTGTAGCGTATAGCGCTTGGGGGAGACTGAATGAGGAGGGCACCAATGCTGTAGTAGTAGGGCACAGCTTGACCAGCGACACGGATGCTGCGGGTTGGTGGCGTGGTTGCATCGGGCCTGGCGCCGTACTGGATACCGACCGCTATTTTGTCGTTTGTCCGAACGTCATCGGTTCGCCGTACGGGACCATCTCTCCTGTCTCCCGAGATCCGGAGACAGGGAAGCTATACGGTCCTGACTTGCCCCAGGCTACGGTACGCGATACGGTGGCATTGCACAAGGCGCTGCTTGACCGACTTGGTGTACGAAGTGTAGCCTTTGCGATCGGGGGGTCAATGGGAGGGATGCAGGTGCTGGAATGGGCATTTTACGGGGATTACATTCGTGGGCTTATCCCCATTGGGGTAGGGGGTGAGCATTCGGCGTGGTGTATCGCATGGAGCGAAGCACAGCGTGAGGCCATTATCCGGGACCCGGCGTGGAAGGGAGGGCGCTACCTTCCTGGTCAGCAGCCCTCTGACGGGTTAGCTATTGCCAGGATGATGGCGATGATTTCGTATCGGTCGGCTTCTTCTTTTCGGTCACGTTTCCACAGGACACGAAGAAATGGCCAAGCCGATGCCATGTTTAATGTATCCTCGTACTTGCATCATCATGGTAACAAGCTCGTACGGAGGTTTGATGCAAATTGCTATGTATATCTCACGCGGTTGATGGATTCGCACGATGTGGCCCGGGGGCGCGGGGAATACAGGGAGGTGTTGAAGAGCATCAGGCAGCCGGTGCTGATCATTGGCATTGAGTCTGACTTGCTCTATACGCTTGGCGAGCAGGAAGAATTGGCTACGCACATTCCCAATGCTACTTTGGCTGTAATGAAGGAGGCGCATGGCCACGATACCTTCTTGATTGAGGTTGATACGCTTGCCTGGCACATCAGGGAGTGGACATCAAGAATAGATAGTCAGTAGGCATTGGAAGACAGAATGCGTTACCGCGTCGGTATTCTGGGGGCCACCGGGGCTGTTGGCCAGAAGTTTGTGGAGGTGCTCCACGACCACCCTTGGTTCGACATCACCGCGTTGGTGGCATCAGAGCGCTCCGCTGGAAAGCGCTACCGGGATGCTGTCAACTGGATCGGCACATCAATTATTCCGCCATCGGTGGAGGATATGATAGTGCAGAGTGTGGATGATATCCCTGACTGTGATATAGTGTTTTCGGGGCTGGTTGCCGATGTTGCTACCGAGGTGGAGCCGCGCATGGCGGAAGCTGGCTTGGCGGTGATTTCTAATGCCAAGAGCTTTCGAATGCATCCACTGGTGCCACTGCTTATTCCAGAGGTCAATCCCGAGCATGTCCAACTGGTTCGTTGCCAAACTTGGTGTGGACCCCTGGTTACTAATCCCAATTGTTCAACGGTTGGGTTGGTGTGTGCTTTACGGCCGCTACATGACGCGTTCGGCGTGGAGGCGGTCCACGTTACCACTATGCAGGCGTTATCTGGCGCCGGTTACCCGGGTGTGTCCTCTCTTGATTCGCTTGCCAACGTAGTACCGTTCATCTCGGGCGAGGAGGATAAGTTAGCTTCGGAGCCATTGAAGCTGCTGGGTAGGCTGGGTGAAGGCGGTATTGAGCCGGCGCGGATGGCAATTAGTGCGCACTGCAATCGTGTTCCTGTTCTGGAGGGGCACTTGGAATGTATATCGGTAAAGCTGCGAACTAGAGCGGATGCCAATGCCGTGCGGGAGGCTTTTGAGACCTTTGTGAGTCCGGTGAAGTCACTGGGGTTGCCGACAGAACCAGAACATCTCCTTCATGTAATGGACAAGGACCATTTTCCGCAGCCCCGTAGGCATGTCATGTTGGAACGTGGGATGGGTGTGGCAATTGGAAGGATTCGGCCGTGTGAGGTGCTGGACGTGAAGTTCGTTGTGCTTGTGCACAACACGCTCCGGGGAGCTGCGGGTGGCGCTGTGCTGAATGCTGAGCTGCTGCATTCCAAGGGGTTGCTGTCCCACCGAGCCTTAAGCAAAGCCCCGTAGTATTCGGCGGTGGTGGCGACCATAGTAGCGAAATATCCGGGGTTTTTTCTGAAATTACGCCGGGGCACTGGCTTGTGTTGCCTTCGGATCCAAGTGTATAGGCTATCCATAGGCGATGAAGGCTTGCCCTGCCCTTCGCCCACAAATCATCTTGGATGTGCGATATTGCGTCTGTTCCGGTCACTTCTCGCTGGCATGGCTGTCGGAATAATTCGGGTATTTCGGCTTGGCGGGTATGGTGCGTGTTTGGAGATAGTGGCAGCTCTCGTTGAAACCGAAATCACGCGTTTCGGCCCTTTGCGGCTTAGCACACGAAAACCATATTGATTAGCCGTTGAAGCCGCCTGGTCGCTTATCCAGAGGTCAAGTCAAATATCTTCATGCAAACGTCATAATCACTTCATCACATGGCGTCCTTCCTGTACCAGTACATAAATCCCAAATCAATCATACCACGCCGAAGTCCCAAGGCTGCACGATTGTAATGGGTCAGGCGTTACAGCCATCGCCAGTATACCCGACGAGGTTTGCGATGCAGCGGGTATTGCAAGGATCACGCAACTCCGTGGCGAATGCTGTTCATTCCGGCCCTACACACCATACCTGCACAAAGTGATAACAATCAGGGCTAAGGACAATAATCCAAACATCACTGGCAAAATGCTTTCAGCAACGGTCAACTTCCAGTAAGTTCGGAAGTCTCGTCCTTCCCGTAGTAGCTCCCATTCGCGGCTAAGGAACTCAAAATCAAGTTGCTTTTCGATTTCTTGAAGTGCACGGAATTTTCCGGTGTTGAGCTGACGATATGAGCGGATAACTAGAAACCATGACAAGGAAAGCCCCATCCCCACGATACCAGCCACGGCAAATTCAATAAGAAGCGCTTCTTCACCGTGTGGACCGATGCTAAACCTAATAAGTGCAATTATGAACGTCGCAAAGGCAACAA
This sequence comes from Rhodothermales bacterium, assembly GCA_963663495.1. Classification (GTDB taxonomy): domain Bacteria; phylum Bacteroidota; class Rhodothermia; order Rhodothermales; family Bin80. The sequence continues at coordinate 3,539,088 of OY760427.1, read as the reverse complement.
GCAATCCTGCGTACAGGCGATTTGCTCCCTCACGCCGCTGACTGACTCTGTCTGCAAGCTTGGTGTGGAGCTTGTAAATCTCCAGAAGTTGTACGGATCGTGATTCTACCATCAACTTAATTCTCTAATGCCGCAAACAATACTCTCGGTATTCCACTTAACAATCCTATCAGCTGCGTCCTTGACACGTACCGATGTTCGCTTGCTGCCTCGAGGCTTGACCGCGAGAATGGGTTTAGAGAGCCTTTGCGCGATTTGGATTTCCTTTTTCATCCACTTGCTTTTCGTAGCATGAACTCCAGCTGTAATGATGACCACGCTGCACGGAAGCATTTTCCGCCGGATCGCTGCGATGAGTTCAGCATCCGTCCTTGCGTCATGAATCGCACATTCGCGCGGGACTGAATAGTCCTTGAAGCGAAAGTAGCGTCTTTTTCTCAGCAGTGCGACAATCCTGTTATAGAAACAGGGGTAGCTCCATCGATGGCTTATGAAAAGATTACGTGTTCGTACCGCCATCACCCTCCCCAACTTATTTACTCTTTAACCTTAAGAATCTGTCTCGCGGCTCTCCCGATGGAATTGAGTAGCCATCAGATTGTTTCGAATGTCCCCCTTCCCCCCGATTAACCGAGTCAATAATCGTATAATGCGGTTCTGTGAGGCAGCAGCACCAGATCCGGGTAGTAGGATCGCGTACAACTTGGAGGCTGAGCGCACATTCTTGTGCGGATTGGCGCATGGATCGGCATCAATGTGCAGCACTCCTCGGGTGGGCAAAACGATGCGGTTACCGCCATTAACCGATCGCCGCAATATCAATGACATGGCCCCTCGTGCTGATAGCACGAGCACTACCTAACTTCGCCATTACGTAGTGCTACTAGATTATGACATTCTCCTATGTCCATGTTTGGACCGTTTTTTTCAGGAGCAATGGATGGTGAGATTTACCGGATCGCTTGGGGTTTTGGTTTAGCCTGGATTGAATCCCTGGTTGCCGGGAGTTTTGCTGCGATCTGTCCCGGAACATCTCCATCGGACATAGCTCTGTTGGCTCCATCCGGAGTGCGTTGTATCAACCGTTTTGAAGGGGCCACACGTCATGAGTCTGGAGGCTTCAGGCTCTCCGGTGAACTCGCTTCCTCCACATACGCGGTCACGGTGCGGGTCGCGTCCGGATCATGAACGCCTTCGCACAGGTGCTTACCTGTGGTTCGCCCCGTGCATCAAGAAAGCCCGAACTTCTCACAGACACCGCGTGCGAAACCGCCAACGATCGTCGGCAAGAACTCCGTCCAAACGCTCTCCATTGCACGGAGCGCTGAGCGTTCGTAAGACCCGATTCCGTTTAATCATGCCGCAACATGAACAACAAGTTGCAACATGATAGTAGCCGCATCCGGGACGATCGCAAAGCTTGGGAGACGCTATCTTGACCGTAGCGGTGCTCGGCGGCTATCACTACCGCAGTCGTGATGGGCCGGCGGGTTACCCGATCATGTGGCGGGGTACGGAAAGGCTACACGAGACTACGTTGGGGTACGAGGCTAGAGAGCAATTGTGCGAATGCTCGCACGGGAGTTCAACTGTGTTCACATAACGGCATCTCAATTTGCCTAATGTGTGTTTGCCAGAAAAGTATGGTCTTGCGAGCGACTCTTGGCTGAGTGGGGGGCTGGAATTCGAATTGGGGATCGGAATGACAAGTCAGCAAGGATTTTTCGACGTTAACGGTGCCGACTTTGTCCGCTCACGCCGGCAATCCTGAGGTTTTGACGTTGATCAGACGTGTTTTTGTCGTCCATCAGCGAGGCATGAACATACGTTGGCCTCTCGCCCTTGCAGGCTACCTTGATTTTGTGCTGAAGACGCTCGCGCGAGTACCTACGCCGCGCGCTTGCGGGCCTGCTCGCACCGCCTTCGTCGCTCCTCGCTCCGCTTCACTATCTGCCCGATACGGTGCACATTCGCCGCTACCACTACCAGCGCCACCGTCCGAACAAAGCCTTCCTTGCCACGGGTCCGTATCAAACCCAGGCCCCGATGATTCAAATTGTTGATCGCCGACTCCACTGCCGGACGCTGACGACGACCCTCCACAAACTTCGGATCGGATTCCCTTTCCTTGTCCGCTTTGCTCAACTTACCCCTCTTCGGCATGATCACCGTGTCCAACACCTGCTCCAGTGCCTTACGGTTCTTTACCGATGAGTACCCCTTATCCATGCTGCACGATTTGATCGCCGGATACCGATCCTTCGCTTCCTTCATAAACCCCACAATCATATCCGAATCCACCCCTTCGTGCAGTATCTGATGCCACAATATCAACTGATGCTGATCCTCCAGCACGCATACCGGCAGACCCAACTCCGCAATCACCCCCGCCTTCCCCTTGGTGATCCAACGAGTATGCGGCTCATGTATCGAAAATACCTTCTCATCATGCGGAATCACCTCCCCCTTCCATAGACGACTATCTACTTGATCTACCTGCCTTTATGCATCTGCCAAGTACCGCAACACCTCCTCAAGATCCGCGTCTTTCTCCTTCAACACGCTAACACTGCTCTTCGCACGCTCAATCAGAACACGACACATCTTCACATACTTTCTCACCTTCGACTCATCACGCCACTGACGGTGCGTACGCACCCGGTTGAAGGCCTTCTTCAAGGTACGACTCCAGTACACAGCCTTGCGCCAGCCCGCAAGGCTGTGCGCCTCACATGCGCAATGCAACTCCCGAATCAGGCACCGCATTGATTGCCACAACAAACGAACATCCGTAGGCCACTCCACATTCGCTTTGGCCACCGCCGAATCAACCCGGCAAAGAAGCGGCTCCTCTGGCTCCTGTTCTACCAATCGGTGACCACAAGCCACCACCGCATCGTTGATCTGCTTCAGGATGTCCGCTGTTAGCAGGCTTACGTTATCAATAACGGTCTGCGGCTGATAGACAGGCTCGTCCCAGAAATTCGTATGCCCCAGCATCTGGCGCACCTCCAAATGCTTGGCGGCCAGGCTCCTCAAACGATCAAAGTCGCAGTTGAGGGCCTGCTTCAATACCCCCAGACAAAGACGCGCCAAAGTGCCATCCCCGGACGACCACGCTGCAAATCAATATTCGGAAGCAACTGCTTCTCCAGGATCTCAAAGCTTCTGCCGAGCCGTTGGGTCGCAATACAGGTGCTGCAGACCTTGTAGCGCTCCCGGTATATCGTCCCGGTCTTTGGGGTGGAAGGTCATCTCTTCAATGCGGACCTGCCCGAGCTTAAACTGTGTATCCTCTACAATCCGCATGGTATTAATCGTATGAATAATCGGCCCCAAGGGGCCTTATATCGATGAAAACGCCCGAAACAGAAGGATTTGGCCAAACATTCGTTAGAGACACGCTGGCTGAATAATCTGCAATGTGCAAATACGGTATGGCTCATATCCATCTGTAACCGTAACGCTTACAGGTGGATAGAACGAGTATCAAACGGCCTTGTTTCGCCGTTTTTCAGCCCTCCTACCTTTTTCTGGCAAACACTAATGTGGATCTGTGTCCCAATGGCTACACCTGCCGCACCGGCATTATTCACCTCAAGTAACACACCATACCTGCCAGACCGAAATACCCGAATTGTTCCGACTATCACGCCAGCCAGAAGTGATCAGAATTGACGCAATGTAGGTGTCCGAGATGGTTTATGGGTAAAGGGCAAGGATTGCCGGGGGTGAATTCGGGCCAGAATCCGTGCTTTGTGTGCACACCTATGCTTAGCTCCTGCTTCACCTTCATAATTTCTACTCCACCGGATGGACACCTTTCAGACCCGGATAGGCTGCGATACAACTATGCAAAGTTGAAAGCTAAGACAAGCTGTTGACGGTAAAGACAGGTTTCCATACAACTCCAACACCTCCTACAGCGGCCGCGAGATCATTGCCTCTTCGTGGCGCCATCACACACTTGATCGAATCAACCTGTTTTGCAGCGGGATCACAAGGGGCCGGCACGGTGATTGACTACTTGCTATCGCCGAAGCAGGTATTGGAACTTGAAAAAAATCTGCCGGCTGTCTTGGCGGAAGTACCGCGAGGGGGAGTCCCCGAGGCGATCGAATCGCCCAAAATCATGTGTAGAACCCACATAGAAGGCGGTGAAGGCGTTTACCTTGTACGTGAGGAGCGGGTCAATTTCCAAGTCTTGGCTGAAGTCGTTGTACTGGATGATCGCACGCACGAAAAAGCGACGGGAAAACTGATATCCCAACCTGGTACGTAGAATGAATCCGCTAAAGTATTCTTCGCCGGTTTCCCGGTCCTGAAGGCTGGAATAGAGAAATCTGGGCCGAATGTGAATTCTATCGGTGGGGCGGACGCTCGTAAAAATGCTCCAGTTCAAACTCTTACCAAGCTCCGGGACATCAATGGAGCGCGCAATATCACGGCCCACAACCACAGAGACTCCTGCTTGGGCGGCGTTACTGAAGTTACTTGATACCTCTGCAACCAACCGCCGTATCCCACCAAATTGGACACCGTTGTACAGTTCTCTCTCAAAGCTGTACCGTACAAACAGCTGCGATTGACGCTTCAATACCATATGGACCGCAGGTGAGATAGCAGCCTCCTTGCGCACGTTGTCAAAATTCCAAATCCGGTGTGCCATGATCATGGGCCGGATGCGGTCAACAAACGGAAGTACTTTCTCTGGATACAGTGTGACTCCCTGCCAAAGGTACAGGCGCCGGTTGTTGTTCTGTCGTACGAAGCCATTGTCGGCCCGGAATGTCGGACTGCGTTCTTTGTAGCCCACTTCAAATCCCCAGTACCGTCCCTCACGGTCCAGCTCCGCGGCAAGTCCATGGCCCCAAAACGTTTCGCCATCCAGCGCGGCCGTATACGCGTTCTTGCCAAATGTCAAGTCGCTCGTTTGTTCAGACAGTACAGCGTCTTTAGGTTCGGCGCTTCGGCTTGTGACCAATTGTCCGGTCAGGATGTATTTCTTTAAGAAACGTACCGATGCGTCCACGCCCACAGTAGAACCTGTGCCGCCTTGGTCCAATCGGCGGTCTGTGACTAGCGCTCCTACATACTTGTCCTGGCCAAACGAGTGCTTAACCCTGATGATGTTGGAAACGCTCTTCCCCGCGCTGAGAATATTGCTTTCTTCTTCGAAAGGCAAGAGAAGGGGGGATTGGTTGTCGCGCGCTCCGATATAAGCAACACTGGTGGTGCCAATACGGCCGGTCAGCTTGGCTGCGACGATTGGTTCATTGATAGACCGTGTATAGACGGTCTGCATCTCCGTCCGAAACAGGTCCGATCCTTCCTGGAAGAACGGGCGTCGTTCTTCAAAGAACAACGCGAACCGTGTATTAACATCTACCTGGGCATCGTCAGATTCAATCTGGCTGAAGTCAGGGTTAACGGTTGCGTCTATAGTCAGCTCCGAAGTAATACCATACTTGAGATTTACGGAGGGCTTCAATTGTACCCGGGTGTTGTCGAACGAGGAGGTCGGGTTCGCGGCATCCGCAAGGGCTCCGGTTCCCGCACCCGTAATGGCGGGGAGGAGTTCCAGGTTGCGGCCCGAGCGAACATCGGTTATCCCGGTCAGCGTGCCCAACTGGCAACTCCAGCATGGGTCATCGCGACTCATGGCTGCCCAAGAGTACTGCGAACGACTTTCCCGTGGATGGGTGATCCAGAATGTGCCGCGCCAAGACTGCACATCCGCGACAGGAAAGCGCAGACTCTTGAACGGAATGGCAATCTCCACCTGATAACCTGTTTCCGTCAACTTGCCAGCCGTTCGGTAGATCAGGTTAAAGCCTTCGTCTTCATTCTGCGGCGAAATACGAGAATCACCTTGTATCCCTAGCGGGTTGGAAGCAATGAAATACATTGACTGTCCGTCGCCATTCGGATCTAGGACTACCCCGACATAATCGTCCTGCCAAATAGCATCCCGATCGCTAAGGTTGGCACGTATTCTCGACGGATCATCACGGATCGTAAAGGCCACGTAAAGATTGTCGTCATCGTAACCCACGCGGGCGGTCGACTCAATTGGCGGCCGTGTTTGATCTCCCGGAAACACCTCGGAAAAGCCTGTAGCCTGGGCTGCCGAGGCCCATGCCGCCTCGTCTAGTTCAGCATCCACAACAATTGGCGTGGTGAATTTTCTGGTGTTCAGGGTGGGCAGAATGTTGGGGATGAATGCATTTGAAGTGGCTTGAGCGGTACCCGAGCCTTCGGATGCAGTCTGCGCCCGGCTGGTTGGCACGATCATGACTGTCGTTGCTAGGACTACCAACAGAAGGGGATGGAAATGGCGATACATGGGGAAGGAATTCAGTGAGGCTGTGTTGCCTGTCAATACGGGGCGGTAACAATCGGGTTACAGGACTATTCACCACAGAGCGTCTTTCAAAATGGACAGCCGGAATGGGTTAGGACGGTCGTGATGAACCTAAATTGGAGACTACAGGGAAGTTGATTGACCTTGAATCCAATCTTGGTCTGGACCGCCGAGAAATCGGAATGGCCGCCTTTATTGGCAGCTTCAATGACGACCGAACCAGGCGATTGCTCCAAAGAAGAACCGGGCTCAAAAAGAAGTTCGCCTCAACAGTTGAAAAAGTACGGAGGCCTGTTCTGGTGCTTAGGGCAGCACCACCCATGGAGGAACTTGTAACCAAGTGTGGATATCCATATCCGCTTTGACGTGACCGCCGAAAGCATTGTGCCTTTGGTGTTGGTGGAAAATGTTGACAAATCTTCAGGCCAGTTCACCCTCCAGTGCGGTGCTTCAAGATGGGAGTATTGATCGGGTCAAGATGTTCACGGAAGGTTTGGGTATGGATACACCGGAATTGGCTTGAAGGACGGGTGTCGCTGTTCCACTTATAGAAAAACCCTGGCGGTGGACGAAGAAACTGACATTGGTGATTGGACGGCCGGGTAATTGGGCGAGGTGTTCCGAATTTCACAAAGAATGCGGCTCCGTCCCAATGCGCGATTCCGGTACGACTTAGTCGGATTAACAGCTTTGAGAGTCTGCCTGTGTGAAGTCTGGGAATCGTTTAGGCAGGTAAAGGGCTACGATGGCGCTGCCCTTATTCGTACGTTCACTCATAGCTTGCTTTCAAGTGGAACAAAGGACGACAGGCTCCGGGATGATGCGTTGAAGGATGCAGATGGTGTCTTCATTATGGCGGTGGGTTACAAGGGTAAGGGGTTTTTCTCGCTCAATATCGGGACTGGAAAAGGATCCTGTGCAGCCCTTGATTCTGGAGTATCTGCGGATGTAGCGGGTAATGTTGTGCCGGACGCGCTTTCTCTTCCTCAAGATGTACAGCAGCCAGCGGAGCTTGGTGATCGTCACAGCTTCATCGTTGATTCTGCCATTGATGCAGCAGCATAGGAAGATTGCGTAGGGTGCGGTATCGGGCGTAACATAGTTGTTCTGTTCTGCTGTGGTGAATCGTCAGCTCGCCCTTCGCGTCGTGGTTGCATTGGTGCAACCGTGCCCGGTGCAATGCAATAGTGCGGACGCTCACTCATTGCTCCAACAACGTTTCAGGACTAAAACATATATTAACCTGCGATCGGAGGAAGGTAACCCGCCGGATATGGCTACTACTAACCATTACGCCTTTGACAGGGTAATCCCTGACAGCCGCCAGAACGCTTCAGCCGGCTCGGGGGCATTCGGGAATTACAACCTGTCGGCGTGTTTTTACGATGAGATGTTCCACAGCGACGGGTCGTTGCGGGGTGCTACTCGCAGTCTTGGCGCGGCATTGGCCAACGCTGATGCAAGCCAGCTGGCACAGGTTCAGGAGGGTGTCGTAAGGCGCTTTGTACACGAAGGCATCACGTTTACGGTGCTCCGTGAAGGGAAGACTTCCGAACAAATCATCCCGATTGACTGCGTGCCAAGACTGCTTTCCGGTGCCGAATGGAACCTTGTTGATTTGGGCCTGCGGCAGCGCCTTACCGCGCTAAACCTTTTCCTCCACGATATCTACGGTGATGGCAAGTGCCTGCGCGATGGAGTTGTGCCATACGAACTAGTACTGGGTTGTCCGCAGTACCGTGTTGAGATGCGAGGCGTTAAGGTACCCAGCGCTGTGTACGTATCAATTTGCGGTACCGATATCATACGCACGCATGATGGATTTGCGGTGCTGGAGGACAATTTGCGCGTGCCTTCAGGTGTGTCGTACATGCTGGCGTGCCGTGGGGCAATGAAGCAGGCCATTCCACGTCTGTATCGTGCCCATACGGTACGTGAGGTGGCGCACTATCCGCAACACCTGTATACGACATTGGCATCGCTGTCGCAGCGTTCCGATAATCCCCGTGTGGCTGTGCTTACCCCGGGCCGGTACAACGCAGCCTACTATGAGCACGCGTTTCTCGCAGGAGAGATGGGTGCTGAGCTTGTAGAGGGCCGAGACTTAGTTGTGCACGACGCTACCGTTTTCGTGCGTTCCGTGCTGGGCCTTAGGAGAATTGATGTTATCTACCGGAGGGTGGATGACGGCTTCCTGGACCCAGTGACGTTTCGTTCTGATTCATTGTTGGGCGTTGCAGGTTTGTTTCATGCCTATCGGGCGGGCAATGTGGTGATTGCAAATGCTCCAGGCACCGGCGTGGCCGACGATAAAGCGCTGTACTCCTATGTGCCGGACATCATTCGTTACTTCCTTGCAGAGGAACCAATCTTGGCCAACGTTACTACCCACTTGTGCCGGACGCGCGAAGGGCTGGCCTATACGCTTGAGCATCTGGACCAGCTTGTCGTGAAGGAGGTGGGGGGATCAGGGGGATACGGGATGCTCATCGGGCCGCACTCCACGGCCAGCGAGCGGTCGGAATTTGCGACTCGAATACGGGCGTATCCCGCTGACTACATAGCCCAACCCGTGCTGGATTTATCCCGTGCTGCTTGCTTTATAGACGGGCATTTGGAACCCCGGCATGTGGATGTTCGCTCTTTTGTTTTGCGCGGGCGTGATGTTTCATGGGTTGCTCCCGGCGGACTTTGCCGCGTCGCATTGCGGAAGGGGAGTTTAGTGGTCAATTCCAGCCAAGGCGGTGGTTGCAAGGACTTTTGGGTGCTGGCGAATTCGGAGGATTTGCAATGATGCTGGCACGGGCGGCAGCCGACTTCTACTGGATGGCTCGGTACATTGAGCGCGCCGAAAACACCGCGCGACTGCTTGAAAATCAGCTGACCGGCCTCGTTGATACGAGCATTGAAGAGCTTGCAGTGGGCTGGCGCGTGCTCTATCGTGTGCTCGGGCAATCTGTTTCCGTTGCTCCCGCGCCAATGGGTGAGGCGGAAGCATACCTGATGGCCGATGCCTACACGTTGGCGGCCACCCTGATGGAAGACGCACACAATCCCGACTCCATCCTTCAGTGCTGGACACGGGCGCGCGATAATGCCATGCAGCTCCGACCGTGGCTTCCCGTACGCGTGTGGACTTGTATGAATCAGGGCTTCTTGTGGCTGCGGGAGTGCGACTACACAGCATCGTGGGCCGAGGGGCCAAGCGTGCTTCCTGCCGAGGTCATTAATAGGCTTCGGTTACTGGCTGGAGTGATCCATGCCCGAATGCCGCGTGATAACGCGTGGTATTTCATGGAATTGGGTCGTTATGTTGAACGGCTGCAGCGGCAGGCAGCACTGCTGGATATCTGGACCGGCACAGTTGAGGAAGTGCCGCTCTCGTGGACAAGTTTGCTTCGAGTATGCACGGCTTATGAGGCGTATTGCCGCCTATATTCAATGGTAGTGCGGCCTGATCAAGCGCTTGAGTACCTAGTGCGCAATCCAGAGCTGCCGCGGTCATTGCGGTTTGCTACGCGGCGCATCCAGCATGCACTTTCAGAAATTGACCCGACCGGAGCAAGGTATCCGCTGGCCCCGCCTCACAGATTTGTGCTGCGATTGGCAGCGGAAATTGAGTCGGATTCAATGGTAGAGGCAAATCCTTTGGAGGGGGATGCCTTGTTTTCGAATTTCCTGAAGGAGAGTCTTGCTCTGCACGACCTGATTGTCGCAGAATATGTGGCATATCCGATCAACAAGGGGTTGCCATCGTGAGCGTGCTGTATTCCATTACCCATGAACTGCACTACCGCTATAGCGGAGCGGTGCGTGGGTCAACAACCACCTTGTACTTAGCACCTGCGCGCACGCTTCGTCAGCTATTGCACAGTTTTGTCCTGGAAACGGATCCCGGGGGGCCAGTCTTTGAGTTTGACGGACCCTTCGGCAGCAGGGGCCATTTTTGCAGCCGCCCGTCCGAGCACTTCGAGCTCCGCATTCGTGCTGACTCCCGGGTAGAGGTAATTGCTCCGGACCCGGTCCCCCATGCGATAGAGGGGGACTCATGGGAATCTCTGGAGTCTTCGTTGGTCGAACCTGAGCAGTGGCTGATGCTTCAGCCTAGCCGCTATGCGCGGCCACACTTGCCTGCACTGGCGTCGTTTATGAAGGCACGAGGGTTTAAGAAGGGGCCTACTCCGCTCAAGAGTGTGCATCGCCTTTGGATGATGCTTCGTGAGGCGTTCGAGTACGCTCCAGGCAGCACTTCGGTAGACTCACCCATTGAGGCCATTCTGTCGTCAGGGCGAGGAGTTTGCCAGGATTATGCGCATGTGATGATATCCATACTTCGTCGCTGGGGTATACCATCCAGGTATGTATCTGGATATCTCGGAGGAGCAACCGAAGGTAGCGGGAGCAATGAAAGCCATGCGTGGGTGGAGTGTTGGTTGCCCGGTTTGGGGTGGGTGGGCTTTGATTCTGTAAATGATGGCGCTTGCGACGAGCGTCACGTGCGCGTTGGTGTAGGAAGAGACTATGCGGATGTGCCGCCGGTTCGGGGTGTTTTTCAAGGCGTTTCCGAGTCACGCCTGACAACGCGTGTTGAAGTGGTGCCGGGAGGGGGGCGGGGTGCGGTACCATAGTATAGTAGTAGCGCATACCGTACTCCGCCCGAGTGTTTTTCGGCGCCGAGACTTGAGGATGCAAGGGTTCCGGGAGCGCAGTCAATATTGGGCTTGGGTGGTCGTTGATGCTCCGGTTGCTGTAGGAGCGGTCGCCGGTGAAGTCTCCCTTCCTTGGGTTATTGGGGTACGCACTCGCAATTGCCGGGCGCTAGAGCTTGGATGGCGGATCACCGAAATGATCAGGAAGGCGGCATCCTTGGCTGTCAACCTGTCGTGCGGCAGAGGCGTCCGGGTACCCGCGGTTGCGTGCAGCGGAACTTGACTAAATCTCGCCCCTTTGGTGGGAGCCTGTTAGCGGAGAGGTTCCTTCGGGAGGCAATTTTGGAGCTTCCCGACTGGTCGACCATGTCGGAATCGGCCGCTAACAACCTTGAAGCCGCGTTGCAGGCGCAGTTCGCCCGCTTCCCCACGGAGCTTGCGCCCAATGAGAGTCAGACGGAGGATGACCTGATATGGCCGGTGTTGAAGCAACTCGGTTGGACGGCCTTTCTAAGGCAGCAGAACCTGTCACCGGTCGGTCGTCAGGATGTACCGGACGGTTTGTTGTTTGCAGACGGTGCGGCTAAGGATCGGGCCAACAGTTTCGCTGACGAATGGAAACGCTATGGGCATGGTCTGGTCATTGTTGAGTCCAAGCGGTGGCTGCGGCCTCTTGATCGTCGTTCGGGGCGTCGCGGCGAGGAGTCTGCACCCTCTTCCCAGATGCTGCGCTATCTCCGGCGCATTGATGACGTAACCACGGGCAAGGTGCGCTGGGGCATTTTGACAAACGGCGCCCGGTGGAGACTCTATTGGGCCGGAGCACATTCGGTCTCGGAGCAGTATTTCGAGCTTGATCTCGCAATGGTTCTCGGGCATTCAGTCCATGGCCGCGAAAATCTCCTGACAGATGTCCGGCTGCACTGGCTCAAGGTGTTCGCGCTGGTGTTTCAGCGGGAGGCCTTCGTGCCCGGCGCGGTTGATGAGCAGACTTTCCACGAGAGGGCTATCGCTGAGGCCCGTTTTCATCGCGAGCGGGTAGCGAGCAGCCTATCGGCGGTGGTCTTCGACAGGGTATTCCCGGATCTTGTGGCAGCACTTGCTAAGGCTGAACCCAACACTTCGTTAGACGAGGTTCGCGATGCGGCATTGGTCGTGCTATATAGGCTCCTGTTCGTGCTTTATGCCGAGGACCGAGACCTATTGCCAGTTCGCGACAGTCGGTACGATGACTATGCTCTCCGGGATCGCGTGCGCATTGATATTGGGCGCCGCATGGACGAAGGGGATGTATTTTCTGTCACGGCTTCGCGATACTGGTCCGCGTTTGACGATCTTTGCCGGTCCATTGACCAAGGCGATGCGTCTATCGGCCTTCCGCCTTACAATGGGGGACTGTTCGACCGCGAAGCTACGCCCTTACTGTCCAATGTCCGGCTTGGGGACGCGTTGTTGGCCGAAGTGATTGATGCATTGTCGTTCGAGCGTACGCGTGAAGGACGCCGGTACATCAATTACCGGGACCTCGGAGTACAGCAACTTGGATCAATCTACGAGCGTCTCCTTGAGCGTGAGGTGATGCGCGAAGCCGGGAGCATCGTTGTTCGTCCTAACGTGTTCGCCCGTAAAGATTCTGGCAGCTATTATACGCCCAACGATCTGGTCGACTTGATCGTGCGGGAGGCGGTCGGGCCTCTAGTAGAATCCCGGATGAACGCCTTCACAGCCGAGGCGTCGGATCTGGCTTCGCGGCAAGTCCCGGAGGATCGGCGTTTGGGCCGCCTTAAGCGGTTGGATCCGGCCGAGCGAATTCTTGAGCTGAAGATCTGCGATCCTGCAATGGGTTCCGGGCACTTCCTCGTCAACCTTGTGGATTACCTCGCTGACCGCATCATTGAGGCTATGGCGGAGACCGAAGTACGGGTAGAGGGATATCTTTCTCCGCTTGCAGAGAGGATTGACGCTATCCGCAATAAGATCATTGGTAACGCGGAGGACAAGGGCTGGGCATACAATACGGGTCAGCTTGACGATCAGCACATTATCCGTCGCATGGTGCTCAAGCGGTGCGTCTACGGTGTTGATAAGATCCCAATGGCGGTAGAGCTGGCCAAGGTGTCGCTTTGGCTCCACACCTTCACCGTCGGCGCTCCGCTAAGCTTTCTTGATCATCATCTCCGATGCGGCGACAGCCTGTTCGGCGAGTGGGTGGCTCGCGCTGTGCAGAGGACAAACGAACATAGTAGCCTTTTCCTGAGGGACCCGCTTGACCGGGCGATGCGTGCTGCCGCACCGATGCAGATCATTGAGGGATTGACGGACGCCGAGATCGCCGAGGCGCACCGGTCGTCCGATATTTTCTCCGAAGTATCGGAAATGACTGCTCCTCTGCATGCATTTCTGTCAGTTCTTCATGCCTTTGCTTGGATGGGGATCCGGTCAGGGCCGGTCAGGGTGGCGTTCTTCCAGTGGCTGGATGGTGCATTTGGTGACCAGATAGCTGCTGCCCAGGGGAAGTCGCTTGGAAATGAGCAGGTTGTTCCGTCTCACTTTAAGGATGCGTTGCGACTTGCTACCAGCGAGCGGTTCTTGCACTGGCAGGTAGCGTTCCCTGGCGTGTGGTCCAAGTGGGAGTCCGGGGAGTTGGAAGGTGGCTTTGACGCGGTTATCGGGAACCCGCCTTGGGACAGGATGAAGCTGCAGCAGGTCGAATGGTTTGCGGCCCGCCGACCGGAGATTGCCATGGCTACCCGTGCCGCTGACCGGAAGCGGATGATAGCGGAACTTGCGGAGGCGGGGGACCCGCTGGCCAAGGAATTTCAGCTGGCTCGGGAACGCGCAGGCGCGGCCGCACTGGTGGCCCGGACATCGGGAGACTATCCGCTGTTGGCACGCGGCGACCTCAATATATATTCGCTGTTTGTTGAACGGGCAATGATGCTTATCAAGCCCGACGGCTTGATCGGGCTGCTTGTACCGTCCGGCATTGCATCGGACAAGAGAGCGGCCCCGTTTTTCAAGAGCGTGTCTACGCAGGGGCGACTCAAGGCCTTCTATGATTTCGAGAATAAGAAGGTATTCTTTCCAGACGTTGACGCGCGTTTCAAATTCTGCGCGTTTGTTGCCAGTCTGCGGCCTCTGGAAGAGGCCGCAATGTGTGCCGTCTATCTCCACGCGGTAGCTGAAATCAAAGACCCGAACCGCTGTTTTTCTCTATCCCCTGACGATTTTGCCCGGGTCAATCCAAATACAGGTACGGCTCCCATCTTTCGCTCAAGCCGCGACGCGGAACTCATAAAGGCAATTTACGGCCGACTTCCGGTGCTGGTGGACCGCTCGTCGGGCGAGGTCGTGAAGGCGTGGCCCGTGAAGTACACGCGGATGTTTGACATGACCAACGACTCCGGGTTGTTCCGCACACGCACGGAAATGGAGGAGAAGGAAGGCGCGTGGCCGGTTGGGCGCAACCGGTTCCAGAGCCCGTCCGGCGAATGGGTTCCGCTTTACGAGGGCAAGATGGTGCAGGCGTTCGACCACCGTGCCGCCAGCATCGTAATCAACCCGGAGAACCTTCACCGCCCAGCCCAAGGGAAGCCGACCGTCCCTGAGCAGCACAGCAACCCGAAGTGGCTGCCGAATCCGCGGTTCTGGGTAGTCAAGTCTGAGTGTGGATGGACGCCGAATTCCGACTGGATTGTCGGCTTCAAGGAAATTACCGCTGCCACTAACATGCGGACCTTCATTGCCGCGGTATTTCCTGCCGTGGGGTTCGGCAACAAGGTGCCGATTTTGAAACCGGAGACGAATAACCGAAGAGAATGGTTATTGGCAGCCAATCTGAATGCAATTGTACTTGACTTTGTTACCCGGCAGAAGGTCCAAGGCCAGACCTTGAATCTTTACATTATCGAGCAACTTCCCGTCGTTCCGCCGGAGCGGTACAAAACCGTGAGTTTCGGACCCAAGACGGCAGAGGAAATCGTTCGCGAGGCAGTGCTTGAACTCACATATACAGCCCATGATATGGCTCCATTTGCCCGAGATATGGGATATATGGACGACAACGGCAAAGTATTGCCACCTTTCCGATGGGATGCCGAGCGTCGTCTCTACCTGCGAGCCAAGCTCGACGCGCTTTATTTCCACCTCTACGGCGTCACGGATCGGGACGACATCCGTTACATCTACTCTACATTCTCCATTATCGAACGTGAGGAGAAGGCTGCATATGGAGCATACCGATCCCGAGACCTGGCACTCGCATGGGCGAGCGCGCTCGGCGCTGGCCACCCTGATGCGGAGGTGACACACTATGAGAGGTTTCCCTGAATGCGGGGCGATCGTGGGGCCAGTACGCCGATACAGGGCGGTGGCGGGAGGACTAGCGTTGGAAGGCCTCTTGGGATGGCTGATGGCTCCTGCGTATGGTGGCGTGATAAGGGAGTTATATGGCTGAGTGCCACGCGTTTTCGCAGGAGTTACTTTTTGTGCTTGGGTGGTGCAGACAGGATGGCGTTCGCCAGTTTTTCATAATCGGTTCCCGCTTTTCACGAAAACACTGCAATTATTTCAAATAACTCAACACGTGGGTACGCATGCTATATAATTGCCATCTATTAGCCTCCCTTATTCATGAGGGAGTTAAGTGGCGGGGAATCGTCGTTTAATATTATGGTGTAATATGTTGATTATAAACGGTTTGAATGGGATCCTGTGCGACGCTCAAACGTTCAGAAACCCCAATACCCATTCACCCTGTAACACACCCGATGCCATATCCCAAATCCAACCTTCTGTTCGCTTGCCAGTTCAATAAATCCGTTAAAGTTGTACGCTCCAAGACCGATAATCTAACATCGGATGCGGGCGTCATTCCTATGCGCCTGCTCATGGTGATCAGCACCTTGGCATGCCGACTCGCTTCCGTGCTTAAGGACAATCGGTCCCAAGCTCGGATTACGCATAGCCTTGACCTAACTTCGCCATTTCGTAGTGCTACTAACCTACGGAATTCTCCCGTGGCCATATTTGGACCGTTTTTTCAGGAGCAATGGATGGTGAGATTTACCGGATCGGTTGAAGTTGGTTTAGGGTGGTTTGAATCCCTGATTACCTAGTGTTTTGCCGCCTGTTTCGCTGCGATCTATCTCGGATCGTTTCCATCGGACGTAGCTCTGGTGGCTCCATCTGGAGTACGCTACCTCAACCGTTGTGAAGGGACCATGCGTCATGAGTCTGGAGGCTGCTGGCTCACCGGTGCACTCGCTTCCTCCACATGCTCGGTCACGGTGCGGGTCGCATCCGGATCATACATGTATCCCAGTACCGCAAAGAACTGTACCATGCTCGGAGGCAGATCCTGATCCACCTCCGTGATCAGGTACCGATATTGGTTCTTAACCATCTTGGTCGTAATCCGATGAATCCTGTTCAACCTGTCTCGGATCGTCGCCCAACTATCATGAATCCCGTGTTCCTTGAGTCTGGTGCGAACCAGATGGGCAGCATGATAAGCCAGTACCGTGATGAACAGATGTCCTTCAATGCGGTCATCTCTGCTGTGGTAGATGGGCCGTAGACCGAGGTCCGATTTCATCACTCTGAATGTGCGCTCAATCTCTGTAAGTCGCCAGTAGGTTCGTGCAACCGTTTCCACCGACCATCCGGAATGACTGGTCCGAAGCACATACCCTCCGCTGGCCTGGGTGCGACGCGCATGCGAAGCACGCCGGGTCACCGTAACGGATTCTGCATGCTTGGTGCCCTCCTTTTTGCTGATCTCTACCTCATACAGGTGTGAGACCTTCTTGTACTTTTCCTTCAGACGACCAACCTTTATCGTGACCTTTTCATAGTTCTTCAAGTACCCGGGTTTCGAGCGTCCCTCATGTAGTGTAGTGAGCGCCTTCACAAACTTCTTGCATTGGGTTTCAAGGATCTGATCCTCCTTCGCCTGCTTAGCCTCACTGTGCACAAACACGCGCAGTTCCGCATTATCTTCAACGTCTTTTTCCTCTTCAACATCTTCAACATCTTTTTCCTTTTTGGTGATCTTCCAGGCTTTGATCTTGACTCCCCCTGCGGTCGTAAACTGTTGATCCGGCTTGTTTTCGGGGACTGGAGGGGCTTTGGAACGCTCCACGGTGATCCAGTTCAGTCCCTGTTCTTTCAGGTACTGCAGATTCTTCTCCGTCGCAATGCCGGAGTCCATAATCACTGTGGGCGTAGCGCCGTTTAGTTTCTCAATCGCCTCTTTGAGCGTTGCCGGTTCCCCTGCATTGCCCGGCAGGATCTGCACATTGCGGGGGAACCCCGAACCATCCAGGGTGAGCGCCAGCGTAACCAATGGACAATCACTGCGCTTCTCCTTGCTGCGCCCATGCGACAACAACTTCCCTTTCTTCTTGCCGTGGTAATAGGTATTGGTTAAATCATAAAAGACGATCGTTTCTTCAAACTGCAATACCGCTTTGGTAATGCCAAAGAGTTTCTCCAGGATCTCATCCATATGCTTATGGATCAGATCAGTGCAACGATAGAGGGTGTTGAGACTCGGGGGTTCCAAATCCAGAAGCTGCAGAACACTGGAGGTTTTACACAGCCATTTATGCGTTTCTCGTTCACTGCCCGGGTGGAGCATACGTCCGACGATCAGCGCACAGCAGAGCTTGACGTGTTTCTCGCAGAAGTTGAGCGAACGTAGCAGTACAGCCAGTCCGAGCTGTTCCAATGTCTGAAGGATCAGTCGTTCTCCGCCGACGGTCCGGGAATCGGGATGGGTTGTTTTCTCTGGATCAATGAGGTGTTGCTGATGGGATGTGCGATGGATGTCGTAGCCCTTGCTTTCGAGATGTGCAACGATGTCGTCGACCGCATTGAGAAAGGCTTCATCATTCTGGAAAGGGAGGCTGGCTTTCCCTTTGAGTCGGGCAGTAACACAGTGGGTCAGCTCCCCCCACAGACTGCGGGGGATGTTGAAGTTCGGGCCGAGATTAAGGAGGGTACGGTGTTTGGAGGTACCGTCTTTGCGATAGGATTCGATGAGGGCAAAGCTGTTGCATTTTTTACCGTCTTTACGTTTGTAGGGTCGGTTTCGGATAAACATGATCGGAGTGTGGAATTGGTACGGGGTAAGGTACCGGGGTGGTTGGGGGGAGGTTCCCGTCCACACCTCTATAGCACCACATTGTCTTTTCCGAAAAAGTCGGCTAAAAAAGGTCGAAAAACGCCGAATTTAGCCGAAATAGCGCTATTAGGAGGGAAAAACGAGAGAATTGGAGACGGAACTCAGCGTTTTCCCCTGACCGGATGGCGAAGTTAGGCTAAGTCATATTTGCGCCTGCGCTTCGACACCGCAGGCGCCCAACGCGGAAAGCGGAAAGAGAAGGTAGGCAGAGGTGTGTCTACCCGACAGACGTCTTCCCAAAATCTCGGTAATGTGACCGCTATCGAGTCGGGAAAAGGGCCTAAACTGGTGTTTTCAGCCCCTCTCATGGTCGTCCCTACGCATGAACAACGCACAATCGGTCCTGCAGGTACCGAAACAGCACTTCTAGACCCGAACAGGGTACATCATGAATATTGCAGGATTAGGGAGTTATATACCACAGTGCCATGCCCGAAACGGTTAGTGCATACCGCAATATCACATACAGGCTGTTGCCCGGAAGTCGGAGTAACGCCAAGCACCTTGCTGGATTAGCGGGTGCGTGTAGGTTTGTGTGGAATGCCATCCTCGCAGAGCAGAGCGAGGCGTACAGGAAAGCGAAAGAGGCTGGAGAGAAGCCGCCCTCGGTAAGCTTCTTCTCGCTGGGGAAGCGGTTCACGGAGCTGCGCCGCACGGTCGAGTGGCTACCTGAATACTCCTTTGGTGTCGTTAGATACACATTGAAATATCAGGCGGATGCATGGAAGGCATTCTTCAAGGAGGGTAAGAGAAGACCGAGAATCCATTCCAGACGTGGTAGTACGCCTTCGTTCACGATCCCGGATAACGTAAGGGTTCGGGATGGCAAGCTGTATATCCAGAAAGTGGGATATATGGCGCTCCGCAGGCGGGGAGGCAACCCGTACCCTGATGGTATACCCGTCAAAGCCACGGTAAAGAAGAACGCCGGCAAAGGGTATGCTGTCATCTGCTACAAGATGGAGGCACCTGTAATAGAGGATACCGGCGGTGCTGTAGGTAATTGCGGGCAGGTCGCTATGGTCTCCACAGAGGGCGACACAAGCATTATCAGACAACCGGATACGAAGCGTCTTGATGCTAAGTTGAAGCCGACGCCCTTATCGAGATGGAAAAGCACCGCACTAGTGACAACCACAACGGGTTCCCGATGGAGGGTGAGTCGATCTCCCTTCGTCTTCAGTCCGCCGATGGCCGGAAGCAGTTTCTGCTCGACCTGAGCCGGGGCCGGATTGACCTTCGCAAAGTGTAAGATGCAGAATCGAAGCCGGAAGGTCGTGGTACTCGTGCGGCTTGACCTTGGCGGACCGCCTCACCGCAATCCAGATGGCGAGGAGGTCGGGACGCCTCATATCCACATCTACCGAGAAGGCTACGGCGATAAGTGGGCATTTTCCGTCCCGCGAGATAGCTTCCGAGAACTGACCGACGTGTGGACGACGCTGGAAGACTTTCTTCGGTATTGCAACGTAACGCGGCCACCCCACATCCACAGGGATCTCTTCACATGATGGAAGACATCCGACGCCGGTTGGACGCGTACCACGCTTGGCTGAAGGATAAGAGCATCCTCCGGCAGATTGACCAGTGGGTTGAGATCACGACGCCGTACCTGGACCGACATAACGACTACTTACAGATGGGAATTATATACGTGAGTGACCAACTGTACACAGTGAGGCACTAGTATCAATTTCACGGGTCATAGGGGTCGGTAACCCGAACGCCCCTCGCCGTGCAGAAGCCCCAATCCCGGAGGCCAGTATGTTTGCAGCCGCATTCAGGTCTGCATGATCCGCATGTCCACAGGACATACACTTGAATTTGCTCTGCGTCTTACGGTTACTCGCTTCTGTGTGCCCACACACAGAACACCGCTGACTGGTATAGGCAGCGGTAACCTTTATCACCTTGCGGCACTTATAGCTCAGCATCTGATCCAGCTGGCCCCAACCTGTTCGCAGTATTCCACGGTTGAGGCCAGACTTCTGTCTGACGTTTGTGCCAAAGCTCTCCATCGTCCCCTTAGCTGAACGAGTCATCGCTTTGATCTTTAGGTCCTCCAGTATCACCGTTGAGGAGCATTTGGCAATACTGCGACTTACCTGGTGGTTCGCATTCTTGAGGATGTTAGCACGCTTGCGCTGTATGCGGGCGATTCTATGCTTCCGCCTGTTACGACGGTTGGAGCCTTTCTTCTGTCTCGCCAGTCTTCGCTGATGCCGCTTCAACTTGGCATCAAGACGCTTGGTATCCGGTTGTCTGATAATGCTTGTATCGCCCTCTGTGGAGACCATAGCGATCTGCCCGCAATTACGGTCAATGCCTACAGCACTGCCGGTATCCTCTATTACAGGTGCCTCAATCTTGTAGCAGATGACAGCATACCATTTGCCGGCGTTCTTCTTTACAGTGGCTTTGATGGGTATACCATCAGGGTACGGGTTGCCTCCCCGCCTGCGGAGCGCCATATATCCCACTTTCGGGATATACAGCTTGCCATCCCGAACCCTTACGTTATCCGGGATCGTGAACGAAGGCGTACTACCACGTCTGGAATGGAATCTCGGTCTTCTCTTACCTTCCTTGAAGAATGCCTTCCATGCATCCGCCTGATATTTCAATGTGTATCTAACGACACCAAAGGAGTATTCAGGTAGCCACTCGACCGTACGGCGCAGTGCCGTGAACCGCTTCCCCAGCGAGAAGAAGCTTACCGAGGGCGGCTTCTCTCCAGCCTCTTTCGCTTTCTTGTAGGCCTCGCTCTGCTCTGCGAGGATGGCATTCCACACAAACCTACACGCACCCGCTAATCCAGCAAGTTGCTTGGCGTTACTTCGACTTCCGGGCAACAGCCTGTATGTGATATTGCGGTATGCACTAACCGTTTCGGGCATGGCACTGTGATATATAACTCCCTAATATATGATAATTATATTCCATGCGTACCCACGTGTTGAGTTATTTGAAATAATTGCAGTTTTTCGTGAAAAGGGGGAACCGATTATGAAGAACTGGCGAAAGCCATCCTGTCTGCACCACCAAAGCACAAAAAGTAACTCCTGCGAAAACGCGTGGCATTCAGCCATATAACTCCCATATCTTTCTCCGCTTGCAGAGAGGATTGACGCTATCCGCAATAAGATCATTGGTAACGCGGAGGACAAGGGCCGGGCATACAATACGGATCAGCTTGACGATCAGCACATTATCCGTCGCATGGTGCTCAAGCGGTGCGTCTACGGTGTTGATAAGATCCCAATGGCGGTAGAGCTGGCCAAGGTGTCGCTTTGGCTCCACACCTTCACCGTCGGCGCTCCGCTAAGCTTTCTTGATCATCATCTCCGACGCGGCGACAGCCTGTTCGGCGAGTGGGTGGCTCGCGCTGTGCAGAGGACAAACGAACATAGTAGCCTTTTCCTAAGGGACCCGCTTGACCGGGCGATGCGTGCTGCCGCACCGATGCAGATCATTGAGGGATTGACGGACGCCGAGATCGCCGAGGCGCACCGGTCTTCTGATATTTTCTCCGAAGTATCGGAAATGACTGCTCCTCTGCATGCATTTGGGAGTTATATGGCTGAGTGCCACGCGTTTTCGCGGGCGTTACTTTTTGTGCTTTGGTGGTGCGGACAGGATGGCTTTCGCCAGTTCTTCCGGTATGGTAGGGATGGATTGTTGGATATTGAGAATGTCGTTTGTTACGGGGCGGCCGGGGCGTTTCGTTTCCTGAATCTTGTTACCGGGCTTCGGGGATTTATCTATGCTCATGGTGTCATAGGCTATAGAGTAGCACTAATCCATTGGGGCAGAATACCGAAATGATTTCATGGCGGACATCTGCTTAGAGCATGTAGGAGGCTGCATACATTGCTATCCAGTTTTCACGACAGTCGATCAATTTCAGGACCGATTCCTTGGCTTATATCGGGACGCTCTTGACAATGCGGAAGTACTGGGCGGACCCCGGTACGGGCCACGAAGCGCACCGGACGAACCCATGAGACGCGGGCCATCAAGCACAGACATGGAAAAGCTGGCGCATAACGGCCCTGACCACCGGAATGGGTACGGCGTTGCCAGTAAGCCGTCTGACGGTCGTTATCGGACTGTCAATCTCGTAGCTGTCGGGGAAGCCTTGCAGGCGCAGTATTGCGCGGCCCGTTCGTCTCCGTTCTTCGTCCACGAGCAAGTAGTGGTAGCCGGCCGATGCCCGGAGTGCGCATGAGTACGGATGGCTTGATACGTTACCGCTTACGTTTAGCTATGAAATGAGGGATTTGTACATGAGCCGTTTACCGACCAGTCCTTGAGCAATTATTGTCATTGGCTCCGCTGTGTCGTAGTCGCGTGCATTGTGTCGCCCTGCAAATTCGTTCACGTACCGCTGTAGGTGTTTCTTGCTCATGTGGTGGTACGTTCCGTAGTACCCACGCTTCAGCAAAGACCAGAAGCTCTCTACGCCATTGGTATGGACCTGCTCACGAACGTATTCGCCAACAGAGTGACGTACGTAGGCGTGGTTGTTGCGGCCCCGGTATGCTGACGTGCCATCCGTATAGACCTCGGTGTCTTCCGAGACATGGGTATCCACAAACGCATTGAGCGTCTGTCCGTCTATGTTTTCTACTACCTGGGCAGAAATGCTATTGGTGACACGATCACGGACTCCTACAACGGCTTTCTTACCTACTGGCCCACGGCCTGCTTTCAGCTTCTTGCTGGCGTGCTTGTTCTTTTCCTTACCACCGAAGTAGGCTTCGTCAACCTCTACCGGACCGGCAAATAGTGCATGTTCTCCATTCCATGATTGTCGAATACGGTGGGCCAGATGCCACGCTGTCGTCTGGGTTATGCCAAGGTCACGATGCAGCTTCATGCTGGATACGCCCTTGATACTGGTAGTCATGATGTAAATGGCTAATGCCCATACCTGGTATCCCAGTTTGGAGTCCTGCATTACTGTCCCTATGCGGACACTGAATCGTTTACGGCAACTACGGCAACGATAAGACATGCTAGGATGTCTGGCGCCAGACTGTACGTTCTTAGACGCACAGTGCGGGCAAACAGGAGTGTCGCCCCAACGCTTCATTGCGAACCATGCTTCGGCTGATGGGTCGTCTGGAAACATTTTGGTTAGCTTGATCAAGGACACTCCTTCACGATCAGCCCGTCCAGGGCCATTGGTGTTTCTGTTGTTTCTTTTCTTTGAAGGCATTTAGTTAGGTCATCAATCTATCACGGGATGGTACCCATTTTCGGTATAGTCGGTTCCCGCTATTCGCGACCAAACTGCAATTATTTCAACAATGTAACGCGTGGGCAGTCAGCTATATAACTCCCTTACAGATCTACATCAAGCCCGCCAACGGAGGGTTCCTGCTCACGGATGACGGCTACACCATTGGTGATCTTGAGCAGAGCGGGTGCAGGCTCAATAACAGGAAGCGGCAGGAGTTGTTGAGGATGACGGTGAACGGGTTCGGTGTACGGCTGGAAGACAATACTCTTCAGGTCCAAGCGTCCGCGGACAACTTCGCGCTCCGCAAGCACAGTCTCATCCAGACCATGCTCGCCGTGAACGATATGTTCTATCTCGCGGTGCCAAGGGTGACAAGCCTGTTCCATGAGGACGTGGTCGCGTGGCTTGATCTTCGCGACATCCGGCACACACCGAAGGTCAAGTTCTGTGGCAAGAGTGGCTACGACCATCTGTTCGACTTCGTCATTCCGAGATCGCGGCAAGCGCCAGAACGCATAGTCCGCGCAATCAATCGTCCCAGTCGGCAGACTGCCCAGAACGCGGCGTTCGCGTGGCATGACACGAAGGCTGTACGGGCTCCTGAGGATCGCGCCTACGCGATCCTCAACGACTCGGATCGACCGGTTTCGCAACAGATGGTGGCGGCGATCAGAAGCTACGGGGTGACGGCGGTAGCTTGGTCAGATCGCGAGACGGTGTGTGCGGAGTTGGAGGCTTGAGTGCTGCCCGCCGTCCGGCCCCCACCATGAGGGGAGCCGCTACCCGTTTCCGTGCGTCTTCAGATATGCCGTAAGACACTAGTGTTAAACAACTTACAACCCTCAGACACATCAAGTGATACACCACCTCGCAGCGTGTAGCCAAAGCGTTGTTCCAGAGTGATTAGGGCGAATAGCCCCGGCTTGGCAACCCGGTAACGTATTGAAATCCCCCACTCAACCACGCAGTCCGTCGGGGATAAACCGTCCGCCCCTTCCACAATCAAACGCGTACTTTGCAGACGAGCCTCCTCGCCGCGATGATCGAAGTGGGTGTTGATTTTCACTGTCGTGTCCTCAAACGCAGCCCACGTTGCTATCCGTGGCAAAGCAGCATCCCAACCGATACTACCGATTTCCAGCGGAGACTGAGAAAGCCAGAACCTGCCACTGCGAACCACTCGGAAACGGTCACGCCTGTAATAGATTGCCGCGTACTCCCCGCCTTCATGCCCGTCAATCACTAGGCGGGCATTGTGCGAGTCAGGAGCCAGGCATAGGTATAGGTGTGCATACAAACCACCGCGTACTGGGACAAATTCACCCCGGCACATCCACTTGCTCACGGATCGCCTAAACAATCGTATGCGGCGGTAAGTCTAGCCAATTATCCCGCGTAATCCCGCACATAAAACCAATACGCTGCCGCTAAAATCGCCGTTTTCTGTGGCGTTTGGCATAGGGTTCCACAGACGACCTTGCTCCGCCCCGGACCGTTATAATTCAGGATGCCAGCCATCGGCCCACGAACTCAACCCGGATGCTGCTTGCACATCACATCGCGAGCGTAGGAAAGCATATGCGCGGCACCGGGCCGGAGAGGTGAGCGGGAAACGAGACTCGAACTCGCGACCTTCTGCATGGCAAGCAGATGCTCTACCAACTGAGCTACTCCCGCGTGGAGCCGGTGAACTAAGCGAGGGCGCTTTAGGATCCAATCCAAGAGAGTTTCGCAGCAAGATAAACGTGTAGAATGTGCATACGAGCCATCCTATCAACTCGTTGAGCCCACGAGGCCCGCCTGTCGCAATGCAGCCAAGTTGGATCCAATGTTTATGCACCAAGACCACTTTGGACCTGCAATGGGACGGTACCGTACACTGAACCAAAACGCACTCGAACGGTAACTGACCGGATGACTCGTAGTACCGAAGGGGATGGACATGCCGTGCCTTGGTGACCGTTGCGGGTACTACATGTGTTTGCAAGTTTCTTGCAGGGCATCTGTGGTGAACATTGGTGATTGCTCCGAATGAATGTAGATATGCAGCCGACAGGTTTTGGAATGGATAGGAGGGAAGCATTGCGCCGCGTCGCGGCTCTCATGGGAGGACTGTCCGCAAGCACAGTAACAGGCGTGCTTGCGGGGTGTGGAATTCAGGAGTCTGCTGGGCCCTTCGTACCCCAAACACTTACCGGAGATCGGTATGAATTGGTAGCAACGTTGGCTGAGCGCATCCTCCCGGCAACAGACACGCCAGGCGCGCGGGAAGCGCGCGTACACGAATTTATTGACACCATGCTATCCGAATGGTACGAAGAAGAGGAACGTGCCAGGTTCATGGAAGGCTTGAGCAGCTTGAATGAGCGCGCAAAAGCGATGGCAGGCCGGGAATTCCTGACACTCACGGAGCAAGACCAAAGGGCCGTGCTGGTAGACTTGGATTCTGAGGCGTACGGCGACGCTCCCAATGAGAGTGCGGCATTTATTCGTGATCTCAAGGCCTTGACGCTGCTCGGCTACTATACCTCAAAAGTCGGGGGCACGCAGGAACTTCGCCAGATGCCCATGGGCGCTTACCGCGGTGATGTGCCTTTGGACGAGATAGGTAGAGCGTGGGCGTAAGACCAATCACCAGCGTTATCGTGCTGGCAGCGTTTGCAAGTACCTGTACCTTTGACCGCAAGCCACTAAGCGACGGGGATCAGCACCCGCTGGAAGGCCCCGATCGCGAAAGCTGGGAAGTAGAGATGGTAATATCGCACGTACCCCGCCTATCAACAGAGAGCCTCAAACGTCTGTCCATCACTGCGCCACATGTGAAGCATTATGATACCGCGGACCCCGCATACCAGATTCTCGGCGGGGGGGAAGTGCGCTTTGTTCTATTCGACTTGGAAGGAGATACCGCGGCCGTGGTCACCGCTGCAAGTGCTACGTACTACGACCATGAACAGCGATTCAGGGCGAGTGGCAATGTGGAAGTCAAAACCTCCAGCAACACGCTTCTTGGGACGGAGACACTATCGTGGAGTGAACGTGAGGCCAAGCTTACGACGGACGCCTTCGTTCGCATCACCACACCCCGGGAGGAGATTGAAGGGTTCGGTATGATTGCAGACGAAGACATGTCTTCGTACCAGATTGGACGTTTTGTGGCGCGAATGGAAACGGATTCATGAGGGCTGTTGCGAGCGTAATCGGTGCCTTGCTATTGCTTCAAGCCAGCACGGCATCCCAAGGCCTGTTACCGGATTCCCTACGCGGCCCCGACACAGTCGACCATGCAGTGGTAACAGGGGATTCGCTGATCGGATCAACCGAGAATGGTAACGGAGTGCAGCGCTTTATTGGCAATGTGCACGGGAGTCAGGATAGTACCTATTTCTGGTCGGACCGGGCGCTGCGACTTGTGGAGCAAGACCTTATTCAACTGGCGGGCCGTGTGCTAATAGTGGATGGAACGGATTCGCTTAATGCAGACACGGTGATGTACGAGGAGCAGACGAAGGTTGGTGAAGCGTTTGGGAACGTACGCCTGAGCGACGGCGATATCGTAGCACATGCACCGACCGGGACGTACTTTACACAAGAAAAAAAAGCAGATTTCCTGGCCGGCATAACGCTTGTAGACTCCAGTGCAACAATAGATGCCAGCACCGGGACCTACTATACGGAGGAGCGGCGTGCCGAGATGGCGGGAGGAGTCCGCCTGCTTGCAAAGCGGTCGCAAATGGAGGCGGATTCACTTACGTACCTGCGGGATGCGGAGTGGTCCAATGCACGGGGGAACGTGAGTATTCGGCGCATGGGAGCAGCCAGTGATTCCCTGGATACAACGTATATCATTGGTCATAGCGTAGTGGGGACGGAAGGACTGAGCGCAGTTCGCGGATTTCCGCTGGTGGTACAGTTTCGGCAGGATTCAACAGGCGTAGACACACTGATAACGAGAGCGCAACGCGTAGATATGGTTGATACCGACTCAGTACATCTACTTACCAGTGCAGGCAATGCTCAATTTTGGCGCAGTGATGTAGCCGCCGTTGCAGACTCCATGTCCTATCGCAGGAAGGCCGGTTCTGACCGGGAGGAAGTGTGGCTGGTAGGAACACCAAGGTTGTGGGTGGACAGGACCCAAGTTACAGGTGATACAATACACATGGTTCTGATAGAACAGGATATGGACTCGTTACGTGTCCTTGGGAATGTATTCCTAGCCACGCAAGACAGTGTCTCCGGGCGGATTCACCAGGTACGCGGAAAGCAACTTATGTCCGCACCTACCAATGATTCCACGCGCACCTATACCGTGCGTAACAACGCTGAGATAGTCTACTATCGAACCAATGAGCAGGAAGAGCTAGATGGCGCCATCCACATAACGGGAGATGAAGCTATTCTGACGGTACGATCGGGCGAGGCTACACTGCTAAGGTTCATTGGTGAGCACCGGGGCACAGTATATCCGGAGGAGGCAATGCCTGCCTCGCTTGATCTGGAAGGGTTCAGCTGGGTACCTGAATTGCGCCCGCTGGGCGATCAGCTGCTTGATGGTAAGGTACTGTTGAAGGAAGAGAAGTGACGGGCCAACATAGACTACATGCGGTAGGACTGACAAAGAGGTATCGCAAGCGCGTGGTACTCAACGATGTGACGTTTGAGGTAACCCCAGGTGAAATCGTAGGCCTTCTGGGTCCCAATGGTGCAGGCAAGACTACATCTTTCCACTTGGTAGTCGGGCTTGAGCGGCCGAACGCGGGACGCATCCTGCTGGGTGATGATGACGTCACAACCCTGCCCATGTACAAGCGGGCGCGCAAAGGCTTGGGGTATCTTTCGCAGGAAGCCTCAATATTCAGGCACCTGTCCGTTGAGCAGAATCTCAGGGCCGTGCTGGAGTATCAGAAGATCTCGCGAGCCGAACGCGCGGCGCGCGTGGAAAGCCTAGTGGAAGAGTTCGGGCTTGAGCGGGTGCGCAATGCGAAGGGGTACACATTGTCGGGCGGCGAGCGCCGTCGCACAGAGATTGCACGTGCACTCGCGATGAAGCCGCGCTTTTTCCTGCTTGATGAACCGTTTTCCGGCGTGGACCCAATTGCCGTAGAAGAGATTCAGGCGATTGTAGTTCGCCTGCGAGAGACCGGAATCGGCGTACTCATTACGGATCATAACGTGCATGAAACGCTGGCCATAACGGACCGCGCCTACCTCCTGCTTGAGGGACGCATCATAAAGGCGGGTACCGCACAAGAGTTAGCGGCGGATCCGGATGTTCGCCGGCGGTACCTCGGTGAGCACTTCACACTGGAGCGCTACCAACACACGGCAAGCATGAATGCTGCGCCGTAACTTGAGGCTGAAAAACCACCTTCGCTATGGTTGTAATAATGGAGCCCGGGGCACTGGAGCCTCAGGTTGAGGCAGTAATTGACCATCTGAATGCGTACGGCTTTGATGTCCATCGTTCCAGCGGCAAAAGCTATACCGTGATTGGTGCTATCGGCGTAAAGCCGGAATTTGATGTGCGGATTATACGAGTGTTGGATGGCGTGCGTGATGTCCAGCGCGTTACGGAGCCGTACAAGTTTGCCAGCAGATCCTGGAAGCAGGAAGCCAGCGTCTTTGACATCGCGGGCGCCAAGGTTGGCGGACCCGAGGTGGTTGTTATGGCCGGTCCGTGCAGCGTGGAGACCGCCGAACAGGTGCAGGCTACTGCAGCACATGTTGCTGCATGCGGAGCAACATTTCTGCGCGGCGGTGCCTTCAAGCCGCGCACGTCTCCTTATTCCTTTCAAGGACTGGGTGAGGAGGCACTTCAATACCTGCGCGACGCAGCGGACCAAAATGATCTTGCCGTCATTACCGAAGTTACGCAGGTAAGCAAGGTGGACCTGGTGCACTCCTATACGGATGTGTTACAGATAGGGGCTCGCAACATGCAGAATTTTGACCTGCTGAGGGAGGTGGGGCGCACCGACAAGCCCGTTGTTCTCAAGCGAGGACTGTCCTCGACCATAGATGAGTGGCTGATGGCTGCGGAATATATCATGAGCCAAGGCAACCTTGATGTAATGCTTTGTGAACGCGGAATCAGGACATTTTCTACGGACACACGCAACACCTTGGACCTGTCTGCCGTGCCGGTGGTAAAAAAGAAGTCTCACCTGCCCGTGTTGGTTGACCCAAGCCACGGGACAGGAATTCGCGGAAAGGTCACGCCCATGGCCCGCGCAGCCGTGGCTGCAGGGGCGGATGGATTAATTATTGAGGTTCACCCGGACCCCGCAGTAGCTCTCAGTGATGGCCCACAGTCCCTCTACTTTGACCAGTTCGCGTCCTTGATGCACCAAGTCCGGGATATTGCACGAGCAATATCCCGGTATGTGCGCGATCCGGTGGCCGCATGAGACCGGCCTTTCTATCCCTCGTACTGCTGTTAGCACTGGTGTCGTGCAGGATTACCAACCGTGTCGGAGGGTCAGGTGGTTCCGGTGCCATCACGTTCGAGGAGATGCAGTCATCAGGGCTAAGTTTTGGCAACGCCTACGAGATTGTGCAGCAGTTTCGACCATCATGGTTGCGCACACGGGGAATATCAATCATCCAGCCGCAACAGGGCACCGACGCCACCCTGTTGGACTATGTTGGTGTTTATGTGGATGGCACGTTTCTCGGTGGACCGGAGACCCTTCGTGGTGTTTCTGTGTTGACGGTGGCACGCATTGAGCATTTTGACCGCGGCAGGGCACAGAGCCTGGGCTCGCGCAGCCACATTCATGGGGCCATCGTCGTTCATACGCGTAAACGCTAGCACAGAACATACCCTGCTACGAGAACTGCCCCGAAATTATGTTGGATCCGCAAAAGCTGAGTGAACTACGCGCCAGATACGAAGAACTGAGCAGCCGGGTCGCGGAGCCTGATGTGGCATCTAGTCCGTCTCTTATGTCCAAGCTGGGACCCGAGCTACGAGAGCTGTCGGAAGTGATTGAGGTTGCGGATCGCTATGAAAGCCTGCTACGGGAAAAGGAGGAGCTGCAAGAGCTTATCTACCAGGAAGATGACCCGGAATTCGTTCGTATGGCTAAGGCGGAGTACGATACGGTCGTGATGCGGCTGCCAGCGGTGGCACAGGAGCTGGCACGGCGCCTCATACCGCGTGACAAGGCCGACGCCAAGGATGCGATCGTAGAAATACGGGCAGGAACGGGCGGAAATGAAGCGGCGCTTTTTGCAGGCGACCTGTATCGGCTGTATAACCGGTATGCGGAACGGCATGGATGGAAGGTCAGTGTGATGAATGAGTCCGAAGGAGCTGCCGGGGGCTTCAAGGAAGTAATCTTTGAGGTCTCAGGGCGTGGGGTGTTTGGCCTGCTGAAGTACGAGAGCGGTGTCCACCGCGTGCAGCGCGTCCCGGAAACGGAGGCCAGCGGCAGGCTACACACATCTGCCGCTACTGTAGCGGTACTTGCGGAGGAAGACCAGGTAAATGTGGTTATAGCGCCCAATGATTTGAAAATGGATGTCTATCGTTCAAGCGGTCCGGGAGGGCAAAGCGTAAACACCACTGATTCAGCCGTCCGCCTTACTCACATCCCGACAGGGCTTGTCGTGACATGCCAGGACGAGAAAAGTCAGCACAAAAACAAAGACAAGGCAATGCGCGTGCTCCGCTCCCGTCTACGGCATCACATGCTATCGGAAGTCCATGCGGAACGCGATGCGCTGCGGCGCTCCGCCATCGCCACAGGCGACAGATCGGACAAGATTCGAACGTACAATTTCCCTCAGGATCGCGTGACCGATCACAGACTGACCGGCCCATCGCGTAACTATTCGCTGCGAAAAGTAATTGATGGTGACCTTGACCCGCTGCTGCGAGCCTTGCGGACCGCCGACAATGCTGAGCGGTTGGTAAATGTGTGACCACGATGGCAGGTTTGGCAGCATTCAAAGAGGGTATGCGGCGCCTTGCGTTTCGTAGCACCGTTTGCTGATAATAAGAGGGTATGCCTGCCTTCGTCTTGGAACCCGAGGGAGTTTTTCAGTGTTTCCCCACGCTACCGTATTTTCAACGCATGCACTCTGTTGAGTTGCCCATGGATGGCAAGAGAACCTATGAGTTGACGTATATCCTGACTGGTGTGCTTTCCGAAGCACAGATAAAGGAGGACGTCCAAAAGATCAATGAGTTTATTGAGGGTGCAGGCGGCACGCTCATTGATGTCTACGAGTGGGGCGCACGTCGCATGGCCTACCCCATCGAAAAGAAACGCAACGGTTACTACGTTAATCTGTACTTTTCGGCGCCAACTTCGCTGGTGCCCAGACTGGAACGTGCGTTGACCATTGATGACCATGTATTGCGGTACCTCACGCTCGCCTTGGACAAGCATATGCTGACTTATTTTGAAGCCCGCCGCAAGTCGGGGCCCGGCGTTCCCAAAGAACTCTGACCAAGTACCCATCAAATGCCACGGCAGCCTAGATATATAGACTACAAGGATACGGAGTACTTGCGCGGGTACATCAACGATCAGGGCAAAATGCTTCCCCGGCGTGTAACCAATACATCCGCGCGTAAGCAGCGCATGCTGTCTCGGGCCATCAAGCGGGCCCGGCACCTAGCACTTTTGCCGTACGTGGCGGACTCCGTCCGATAAAGTCATGCAGATCATTTTGCTTCGGGATGTCCCGTCACTGGGCTCAGAAGGAGATATCATAACCGTTAAAGCCGGTTATGGCCGCAACTTTCTCATTCCTCGTGGTTGGGCACTTCTTGCCACACCGGGCGTGGTTCGCGCAAGAACGGATCAGTTGAGGCAGCAGTTGCGCAAGCGTGCACAACTGCGTAATGATGCGAAGGAGCTTGCTCGCCAGTTGGATGGAATTGAGCTTGAAGTTGCCGTGAAGGTTGGCGAAGGTAATCGCATATTTGGTACAGTAACCACGCAGCAGATTGCTATCAACCTTGCACTCCAAGGCTTCAGGATTGACCGACGTGCTATCACGCTTGCGGAAGATATTCGGCTTACGGGCGAATATTCGGCAATGATCAAGCTGCACGCCGAGGTTTCGGCTGAGGTCAAGATCGTAGTTGTGGAGGAGTAGTGGGCTCCGTGCACGCCGTCGCGAGGCGGCTCGCGCGAAAGATGGCTGCGCTCGCCGGCGGTTGGCTGCTTGTTTTCGTGTTTGTGCCGACTTCCGCAGTAGCGCAGCCGGGAGCACTTGATATTGCAGCTTGGGATGTCCAAGCCGACACGCTGGTGCCGGGGCAGCGTGGCAGGGTATCCTTTACTGCGGCGCTGTTTCCCGGCTGGCGCATGTACGCGCCAGGATCGCTCCCGCCCACACGGCCAGTAGCCATCACCTTTGATCCGCTTCCCGGCGTTAAGGTTGATGCCGAGCCGGAGCACTATGGGGCCGTGGCCGGTTTTGATCCGGTACTTCAGCAAGATGTCGTGTACTTCGCCGAGGAGGCTCGCTTAATAGTCGGCGTTGTCGTTGACTATCCTGTCCCGCAGCTTAACGGCTCCATCACCTTCATGGTGTGTAACGACAGGATCTGTTATCCTCCGACGACGAAACGGTTTGAAGTGGAGCTTGCTACCGATGGGACTGTAAATGCTACCCTGCGGCCTGTTCCGCAGAGCGCTGCTACGTCATCAGCGAGACAGTTTGGGGGCTTCTGGTCCTTCCTTCTGCTCGCCGTAGGCGCGGGGTTCGGGGCGTTCCTGATGCCGTGCGTATACCCTATGATTCCGCTTACCGTGTCGTATTTCACTCGGCATGCCAATAGCGCCGGAGATTCAATACGTATGGCAGTGATATTCGGCCTCGCCATCGTAGCAACGTTCACTGGGCTGGGTATTTTGATGGCTGCCCTTGTCAAAGGGGCCGGCGTACAGCAGATTGCTGCTAACCCTTGGCTCAATCTCTTCATAGGGGTGACGTTTATCGTTCTGGCGTTATCGCTGCTCGGGCTGTACGAGCTAAGGTTGCCGGGTGGCATGGTCAACATGGTAGATCGCCGGGTCCGCGGCAGTGCGTCCATGATGGGTGTGCTTTTTATGGGCCTGTCACTGACAGTGGTTTCGTTTTCCTGTACGGTTCCTTTCGTGGGGTTGCTGCTGCCCGCCATTGCTAACGGTGCCTGGTTCTACGGGATAGTGGGAATGCTGGTGTTCAGCATGTGCTTCTCACTTCCGTTCGTGCTGTTTGCCATGTTCCCTCGCGCCATGGGTAGCCTGCCGGGCGCAGGGAGCTGGATGGAGGTATTGAAGATAATTTTCGGGTTTGTTGAGCTTGCTGCTGCCATCAAATTTTTATCTAACGCGGACATCATTTGGGGCTTGGGGCTCCTGTCGCGCCCTTTGGCTATCGCTTTGAGCACGGCTTTGTTTGCGTTGGCAGGCCTGTACCTTGCGGGCTTGGTGCGGCTCGGTGATGGAAACGGCAACATCGGTGCGGGCCGGTTGCTCGGATCCACGGTTTTTCTGGGCCTGGCTTTGTATCTGTTGCCAGGACTGTTTGGTGCCCCCCTCGGCAAGTTGGACGCCTACCTCCCCCCTCGGCAGTTCGGAGACATGAGCCTGATGGCAATCGGTCCCGCATCCCATGATGAGGGATGGATCGTTGACGATATTGATCAGGCCCTTGCGAAGGCTCGCAGTGTATCTAAGCCCGTGATGGTTGATTTTACGGGATACACATGTACAAACTGCCGTGATATGGAGGCGAATGTTTTTCCTCGGCCCGAAATCGCACAGACATTAAAGAACAACTTTGTATTGCTCCGGCTATACACCGATGGTGCGCAGGATATAGAGCTGCAACAGTACCAACTGGATCTTGCGGGTACCGTAGCGCTACCGACGTATGTGGTGCTGGATCCGGCAATTCCGGAGATTCCGATTGTGCAGGCAAGTGGCGTGATGAAGCCGGGGAAGTTTGCCGAATTTCTATCGTCTGGAGCAGCTATGTACTTCGCAAAGGAAGCAGGCGGGTAATAGCGTACCTGTCCGTATCAATGCCTATTTTTGCTCGGCGGGAATTGACGTAACCAGTTGGGGGAAGAAAATGGATCTGGAAGGGTTTATGGCGGGGCTGAAACGGCGTAATCCAGATCAGCCAGAGTTTCATCAAGCCGTTATGGAGGTTGCCGAGAAGGTAATCCCGTTCATCAACAGGAACCGGCGTTACGCCCGCGCACGTATCCTTGAGCGTATGACGGAGCCCGACCGGATCATCACATTTCGGGTCTGCTGGGAGGATGATTCGGGTAGTGTCCGGGTGAATCGAGGGTACCGCATTCAGTTTAACAATGCGATCGGCCCCTACAAGGGAGGACTGCGATTTGACCGATCTGTGAGCCTTAGCGTGCTGAAGTTTCTGGGGTTCGAGCAGATTTTCAAGAATAGCCTGACCACATTGCCGATTGGCGGAGGAAAGGGTGGCTCTGACTTCAACCCAAAAGGTAAGAGCGACCAGGAGGTGATGCGCTTCTGCCAAGCCTTCATGAGCGAACTGTTTCGCCATATCGGACAGTTTACAGACATTCCCGCCGGTGATATCGGCGTAGGTGCACGCGAGATTGGCTACCTGTTTGGCCAGTATAAGCGGCTCAACAACACATTCACGAGCGTGCTGACAGGCAAGGGGTTGGCGTTTGGAGGTAGCAGGATTCGTAAGGAGGCTACCGGGTACGGGTGTGTCTATTTTGCTCGCAACATGCTGCGGCATGCCGGTACTGACATTGAAGGGCTCCGTGCTGTCGTGTCAGGAGCCGGGAATGTGGCACAGTACACGGCGGAAAAATTGCTTGATGTCGGAGCAGTGGTCTTAACAATGTCCGACCGTGGAGGCTTCGTTCATATGCCCGACGGGCTCACTCGCGAGGGTTTGGAGCACATAGTACGCATCAAGTCAAACCGTAGGGGAACACTGGCGGATTTTGCTGCGGGGCGCGGTTTGCGCTGGGTTGAAGGCAAGCGGCCGTGGATTGTACCGTGTGACATGGCTTTCCCGTGTGCGACACAGAATGAGCTGCGCTTAGCCGATGCCGAGAACCTTCTTACCAACGGATGCACGGTGGTGAGTGAGGGTGCAAACATGCCGTCCTCCTACGAGGCAACCAAGTTATTCGAAGCGGCTGACACGCTTTTCGGACCCGCTAAAGCAGCCAATGCCGGGGGTGTTGCGATTTCGGCCATGGAAATGACACAAAATGCCATGCGCCTCAGTTGGACGCGGGAGGAAGTGGACGACAGACTCGAATGGGTCATGGGGGAGATCCACGAGAATTGTGTTCGCAATGGGTTTGATGGGAGTCGTGTCAACTACATAACGGGCGCCAATATCGCGGGCTTTACCAAGGTTGCAGATGCCATGCTGGCGTACGGCATGATATGAGCCGGCCACCGAGCATATGCCAAGTGGTTACGGTATACTACCAAGCCATGTCGGTATCATTAGGCACCCACGCAACTACTCTTATCTGTGATAAGCAAAGTCTTTAAACCTCCGGTCCGTGTCCTGATGGGCCCTGGTCCATCAGGTGTGCCGAAGCGTGTGCTCGCTGCCATGGCACGGCCGACTATTGGTCACTTGGACCCGGAGTTCATTCTTTTTATGGACTCCATGAAGCAGTTGCTGCAGCGCACATTCCTTTGTGAGTACGGCTTAACGATTCCTGTTTCCGGGCCTGGTACAGTGGGGATGGAGTCCTGTGTGGTGAATCTCCTTGAGCCCGGAGATACGATCGTCGTTTGCATCAACGGCTTTTTTGGTGAGCGTCTGGCGATTATGGCCGAGCGTTGCGGGGCCAAAGTGGTCCGCGTGCACGAGACGTGGGGGAGGGCCATTGACCCTGACAAGGTGGATGCAGCCCTGCGCGCGGCACCTAAGGCGAAGGTGTTGGCGTTTGTGCAGGCCGAGACATCTACCGGCGTTTTGTCGGATGCAAAGGCGCTGGCGCGGCTGGCACGCGAGCATGACTGCCTTTCGTTGGTTGATGCGGTAACATCGATAGGCGGTACACCGCTGCGCGTGGGTGCCTGGGATATTGATGTGGTGTATGCCGGGACGCAAAAGTGTTTGTCCGCGCCCCCCGGCCTATCACCTGTTACCGTGAATGACCGGGCGATGGCGATGATAAAGGAGCGTAAGCACCCCGTGCAGAGCTGGTTTATGGATTTTAGACTGCTGCAAGGCTATTGGGGAATGTCCACCAGGAGGTCCTACCACCACACGGCTCCGATCAACGCGTTGTATGGCCTCCATGAGGCTCTGCTAATGCTGCATGAAGAGAGCCTGGAGCTGGCGTGGGTTCGTCATCGACGGCATCATAACGCGCTCCGCGCGGGGCTGAAGGTACTGGGGCTGGAGTTAGTCGTACCTGCCCAGGAGCGGCTGCCGCAACTGAATGTGGTTAAAGTCCCCCAAGGGATCGAGGAAGCTAAAACACGGGATTGGCTGCTCAAGGTGCGCGGGCTGGAAATCGGAGGGGGGCTAGGTGCTTTGGCAGGCAAGGTGTGGCGGATCGGCCTGATGGGGCATTCCTGCCGTAGCCGGACGATAGAGGTGTGCCTGAGAGCATTGGCCGAAGTGGTGGACGACCCGCGTAAAGGACGGGTCGCCCTCAGAGCAGCGATGGATGAACTTTAGCGGATGGCGATTCCAGAAGTTGCCATGCCAGCGCTGCAGCCCCGAAAACTCCACTGTAAGTGGAGAGGTCTGACACTTCCACCGCGACCGGATCGCCGTAACGGTATGTATTTTCTGCCACCATCTTTC
The DNA here is from genome assembly GCA_963663495.1 of Rhodothermales bacterium. GTDB lineage: Bacteria > Bacteroidota > Rhodothermia > Rhodothermales > Bin80. The sequence goes on along the minus strand of OY760427.1, from coordinate 3,501,847 downwards.
GCAGGTGGTCAACGTAGCAGGGTGCTCCCGCTGCTGCGCCGCCGCTCAAGATGATAATCTCTGGGGCGTACATGTGAACAACACTGACCAGGAACCATCCGAGTCGCTGCCGCCATTGTGCCAGTGCGTCCAAGCACAAGGTATCGTCCTGTTCTACTGCGCGGAGAACCGACTCAAAATCAATTGAGTGCGGATCGCGGAAGTAAGCATCATTCAGTGCAGACGGCATGCCACGGGCAAGGGCCTCCTTGACTGCTGACGCTAGCGCCGTGGCGGAGCAAAGCACATTGGCTGTGCCGCGTGCGCGGGTCATGCAGAGTTTGGGGCTGCCGGCCTCCAGCACAATATGGCTCGCTTGGGTACCGAACTGAAGGTGAGGGTCCCTCAGCACCTTCCCATCCAGCAGGACACCCGACCCGACGCCCGTGCCCAGCGTGATGGAGACGGCCCAATCTCTTCCTCTGGCCTTGCCGTAGCGCATCTCGGCTAAGATTGAGAGTCGTCCGTCGTTTTCCGCAACCACCGGGAGTCCTGTGGATCGGCGAAGCGTGGGGACGAAGTCAAATCCTTCCACCTGCAGCTTTCCCGGAAGTAACACCACCCCGCGTTCAGGGTCCACTGCGCCCGGAAAGCCGAGCACAAGGTACTGAGGATCCGAATCCATGACTCGCCGCAGGTGTGCTACGCGTTCCTCTATGTAATGCAGCAGGGCGTCGCACGGTTGTTTGTAACCGGATGGGCTTATGGCGGCATGAAACAAGTCGCCGTTGACGGTTACGGCGCCGCTCTTGATCCGCGTACCACCCACATCGAATCCTATAACGTATGGCAGGGTAGTCATCGTTGTCACATGTAGAGGTGTACGAGGCTCTTGCGGTAGGCCTCGTAAAACACTTTAAGCTGTTCTTCGGCTGACACTTCTCCCACGAACTGATGGCTGGGAAGTATGGTGGGGGTTGTCCCCCTCGCCAAAAGCCGCTCGGCGACCTCAACGCGTAGCATATTCATCAGCATACCGCCTGTCACGGTGGAGGTTGGACCTGTCTTCCAATCCAGGTTGTCAAGTTTGATGATGCAGTCTCCGGCTGGACATTGGTTATCCAGGATGATGTCAGCAATGTCTACAAGCTTTTTTCCTGAGGGGTGGTCTGACGTGCTGTTTTCGCCGTGGCGCCGGGACACTACGCCAATGACAGGCATACCGCGTTGCTTCGCCCCCAAGGCCATATCTATGATTATTGATCGGACCCCGCTGGTGGAAATAATGATGAACGCATCGTGCGGGCCGAACCGGAAGCTCTCAAGAATCTTCTCCGCGTAACCGGTGCACCGCTCCAAGTGGAGCGCTGCCCGAAGGCCATTTGGGCCCACGATGGTAGCGTGGTTGGAGAGGGCCTGCTCCACTAGGGCATAGAAGCCGACAAAGCCACCTTGGCGCGGCGTCATTTCTTCGCACATCATCCTCGAATGGCCGGATCCAAACAAGAAGATCAGGCCTCCTTTTGCGATGCGAGCGGCGCACAGGTCAGCCGCGTGGGCGAGGGCGTCGCCCTGGCTGGCACACAATTCTTCCAGCAGTGCTACCGTGCGGGTGTAATACTCCAGACCAGCCCGCAAACCATGTGTTCGTTCAGTCATTGGATTACTTGGCTGCCTGCACCCAATCGGATAATCCATGCATCCGCGGGTAGGCCCGTTAGTTGCTCTCTCAGGTTCACTGCCTCACCCACCGCAGGCATCTGCCCGACGTACACCCTGAAGTATTCCGAGTCTTCAGATAGAGTACGAACCACGCCAACCGGTAAGGACGGATCGGCGATAATATCTCTGAAGCGCGCGGCTTCATTAAGCGCTGTAGCCGCTCCTTCAAAAGAGGCCAGAATGATGGCATAGCCGCCTATTTCCAAGTCAAACCCGGGGTTTTCTCCGCTCGTTTCAGGTTCAATTGTCGTCTCGGTCTCCATAGGAATTTCCGTGACAACCGTGTCGGCCTCTTCAATATTGCCAGCAGCAGCGGTTTCAGCTACCTCGTCCTGGTATTCAGTGTTCACGGAAGGTTGTTCAACGGTCAGGGTCGGTTCCCGGGTGTTGTTTCCATCCCAGAACCCGGTCTGCTGCAACACTAGGAATACTGCGGCTTGAATGCCTATTATGATCAAGCTTGTCAGCAGGATGGTCTTCAGTCTTTGGCCTTTCCTGTTAGATGTTGCGTCCGCCGCCAGGGTGGGCGCAGCTGGTCCTTGATCCAGTCTCACGGGCACCAGACTTGCGTACTCTCCGTTTACGAGCGACTCAAGCTCGGCGGAGGGATGGAAATTCAGTCCGGTCGCATCACGGGCAAGGGTTCCTAGACCGTCTATCAGGATGTGGGGATGCTCTTCGGTTTGTCCGTGAAGCTCCGTGGACAGTTGGCGAAGGGCATCCCGCACCTGCTCCGGCTGTAACGAAAGCTTGGCGGCAATCAGCGCGACCGTGGTATCGGCGCTGATGTAGGCCGGGGAACTATCATGCCCGTTTCCTTCAGTCATTGGGATAACTATAGGCTACAGTATTGCGCGGCGGAGTGATGACTATAGTGCCATCGGGGAGCAACCGTTGCGTTCCTTTGATTTGCTGCACCGCAAAGGTCCCGAGATGCGGCACCTCAATCGCCTTGCCCTCCAGCAGCGTTGCCCGGATTATCTCTACCGTTGTAGCTAGCAGCACATCGCCATTTTTCAGCATCATCATCATGGATGTCCTTATCATACAGTTAGCTAAGGGAATAATATACGTGAGTGACCAACTGTACACAGTGAGGCACTAGTATCAATTTCACGGGTCATAGGGGCCGGAAACCCGAACGCCCCTCGCCGTGCAGAAGCCCCAATCCCGGAGGCCAGTATGTTTGCAGCCGCATTCAGGTCTGCATGATCCGCATGTCCACAGGACATACACGTGAATTTGCTCCGTGTCTTACGGTTACTCGCTTCTGTGTGCCCACACACAGAACACCGCTGACTGGTATAGGCAGCGGTAACCTTTATCACCTTGCGGCACTTATAGCCCAGCATCTGATCTAGCTGGCCCCAACCTGTTCGCAGTATCCCACGGTTGAGGCCAGACTTCTGTCTGACGTTTGTGCCAAAGCTCTCCATCGTCCCCTTACCTGAACGTGTCATCGCTTTGATCTTCAGGTCCTCCAGTATCACCGTTGAGGAGCAATGGGCAATACTGCGACTTACCTGGTGGTTCGCATTCTTGAGGACGTTAGCACGCTTGCGCTGTATGCGGGCGATTCTATGCTTCCGCCTGTTACGACGGTTGGAGCCTCTCTTCTGTCTCGCCAGTTTTCGCTGATGCCGCTTCAACGTGGCATCAAGACGCTTGGTATCCGGTTGTCTGATAATGCTTGTATCGCCCTCTGTGGAGACCATAGCGACCTGCCCGCAATTACGGTCAATGCCTACAGCACCGCCGGTATCCTCTATTACAGGTGCCTCCATCTTGTAGCAGATGACAGCATACCCTTTGCCGGCGTTCTTCTTTACAGTGGCTTTGACGGGTATACCATCAGGGTACGGGTTGCCTCCCCGCCTGCGGAGCGCCATATATCCCACTTTCTGGATATACAGCTTGCCATCCCGAACCCTTACGTTATCCGGGATCGTGAACGAAGGCGTACTACCACGTCTGGAATGGATTCTCGGTCTTCTCTTACCCTCCTTGAAGAATGCCTTCCATGCATCCGCCTGATATTTCAATGTGTATCTAACGACACCAAAGGAGTATTCAGGTAGCCACTCGACCGTACGGCGCAGCGCCGTGAACCGCTTCCCCAGCGAGAAGAAGCTTACCGAGGGCGGCTTCTGTCCAGCCTCTTTCGCTTTCTTGTACGCCTCGCTCTGCTCTGCGAGGATGGCATTCCACACAAACCCACACGCACCCGCTAATCCAGCAAGTTGCTTGGCGTTACTCCGACTTCCGGGCAACAGCTTGTATGTGATATTGTGGTATGCACTAACCGTTTCGGGCATGGCACTGTGTTATATAACTCCCTAATATATGGCAATTATATAGCATGAATACCCACGTGTTGAGGTATTTGAAATAATTGCAGTTTTTCGTGAAAAGCGGGCACTGATTATGAAAAACTGGCGAAAGCCATCCTGTCTGCACCCCCAAAGCACAAAAAGTAACTCCTGCGAAAACGCGTGGCACTCAGCCATATAACTCCCTTAGCTTACGTGCTTGTGCGCTCTTGTTGCATGGCTACGAATCTTCTTGAATGATCATCGTATGGCGGGCAATATTCCTGCATACGGCGCGCCAGCGGTGGGAGGGACCCAACAATCGTCTGATGCCTCGTATGAATGACGGCCCGCAAGAAGATGCATCCATGACGCCCGCAAGATACAGAGCATCCTTAACCCAAGTTCACATTTCGCTCTGAAAAATTACTGACTTCAGAGTCAGTCTAGCCTTCTTTTCCATCCAAATCGGCCAATCTATGGCTGGTTCTTGGCCGTTTGCCGCCTTTTTGACCCAATTTGCCTTCGGTTATTGGCAAATTGCCGTTGTAGTGATTATTGCAGGGAGGGGCACCCCCCGGAAAATCGCCTCGTATCCCTCCTACATCATTGCCTATCCCCATTATGTTTATCCGAGCCAACCGGTACACACGCAAAAACGGCGAACAATCCCGCAGCGCCCTCCTGCTTCAATCCCAACGGATCAAAGGAGTCAGCCGACACAAAACCCTCCTCAATCTCGGACAGGAGTTTCCAATCCCCAAACCCGATTGGCCTGAACTGATCCGAACGGTGGTCGCATGTCTCAAAGGACAACCCGCCCTAGCCTTTGAGAACAAAAACCAGGACTTCCATAATGCCGTGGACGACATTGCAAAGCGACTCCTGGATCAAGGGTTTGATATCTATGCCAAACCCCCGGTAGAATCGGTCAAGATTCTTCCCGACCAGGTCACACATACCAACTCATGCACGGTGGCGGGCGAGCGTCTGGCCATGGAAGCAATCAAGCAACTGAAGCTCCCTGAAATCCTCCGGCAGCTCAAGCTCCCTGAAAATCATGTCCAACTTGCCTGCGCGGTCATTGTCGGACGCATGCTCAGTCCAGGCAGTGAACGGGCAACGCATCGCTGGATGACCAACACCTCCAGTATCATGGAAATCCTCCATACAAAGCTGCCGTGCCTTAATACATTGTATGCCACCTCTGATTGGTTATTCGAACATCGTTATGCAATCATGGATGGCCTCTATGGAACCACGAAGGAGTTGTTTGACTGTGATGAGACCCTCATCTTTTACGATTTGACCAACGCCTTTTACCATGGTCAGGAAAAGGGAGCGTTGTTACGATATGGACGGAGTAAGCAGAAGCGCAATGATTGTCCTCTGGTCACGCTGGCCTTGACTCTGGACGCATCGGGCTTCCCGCGTAATGTGGAGATCTTACCCGGCAATGTGAGTGAACCCGGGACACTCAAACAAGCTATTGAGAAGTTGAAGGATAAAATGCCAACGGTCGTTATGGATGCGGGCATTGCGACCGAGGAGAATGTGGCGTATTTGAAAGAAAAGAAGCTGGATTGGATCTGTGTTCAGCGGACCCAAGCCCCTGCGGTGCCCACCCGGGAGCCGGATCAGGCATTTGAGACGGCGGGTGGGGTTAAGATCAGATCTTGGGAGTTATCCCAAAAGGACAGAGAACCCCAAGAGAAGGAACCGAAAGAGGGGGAGTCAGAAGAAGATGAGCTGGAAGATCAGGAGCGATTCGTGTATGTGCACAGCGAGGCCCGGCAGGCCACCGAGGAGCAGATCTTTGCAACGAAATGTGCAAAATATGAAGAGGCGCTCACCAAGCTTCATAAAGGACTCTCCACTCCCCATTGCCTGAAAACGTATGATAAGGTACTCGTAAAAGCCGGTCTCCTGAGGGAAAAACACAAGAAGGTGAGCCACACCTATGAGGTGACGGTTACGAAAAAAAGGAAACCGACCATGCCGAGAGTGTAAGCTTTACCAAGCGTGAAGTGCATGAAGACCGGCTCCTGGAAGCAGGCGGATATGTCCTGCGCACCAGCCGTACCGACTGGTCGGTGCAAGAAGTGGCGCGCACCTACTGGCGACTTACGGAGATTGAAAACACCTTCCGGGTGATGAAGTCGGATCTGGGTTTAAGGCCCGTCTATCACAGTAATGATGACCGAATTGTGGGACATTTATTCATCACCGTGCTGGCCTATCATGTTGCTCACCTGGTTCGCACCAAACTCAAGAAAGCTGGGATCCATAACAGCTGGGATACGATCCGTAACGAACTCAACGAGGTCAAACGTGTGACCACCAAGTTGCCCATGAGTCAAACGCGCGCGTTGACCCTGAATGTGGATCAGAACCTGACGCCGATGTTGGAGCGGGTCTTCGAAATCTTGGGATTCAGCTATGATCCCGATGCGACCCGAACCAAACAGGTCCCCATGGAACCGAAGACTCCCAAAAAGCTTCCCGACTCATGAATGGTTTGAAGTCGCTTAGCACAGGTACGAGAATGAACTCCAGATGGAGGTGCGATCCCTGTTCCGGTGGGGAGAGTTGGGGACAAATACGGCCTTCTATCAACAGAAAAAACAAGCAATGAAACCGCTCTAAACCAACCCCACTCAATCCGGTAAATCACAATAGGTGGTAACGAAAAAATGCTCCCCAAGCGGGAATGCTAGAGGTCCGTATTTTCCTGTCACCACAAAATGTGAAGTTGGGTCAAAATCCGTGCGTGGGTTCGCAACATGCTTGCGCACTACATGTTAAAACGGATGTACGTCAAATACATGAGTAGATGATCACAGAAGAAGAAGCCACTCCAAAAGTTGATACCCGAGACGAAGTCTCGGAGGAACCAGCTCCCGGCAAGCCTGCGTCAGCCGTACGGTCAGCCGTGACTTGGATTGAGGAGAACCCCACGGTAGCCTTGGTAGGTGCATTTGCTTTGGGGGTATTTGTCGGAGTTCTTCTGCGCGATTGACAAGATCGTAGGGTCGGTACTGCGTGCGTGTACTTGCGGTAGGAACCGTCGGACTGGACTTGGTGGAGACTCCCACCGAATCCAGAGCGGGGATGTTGGGTGGCAGTGCGACATACATTGCGCTGGCAGCCAGCCACGTGACCAATGGCGTAGGTTTGGTTGCTGTGGTGGGAGAGGACTTCCCTGAGGAGTATGCCTGCATCCTACGTCAGCACGGTGTAGATCTTTCTGGACTTGAGGTGCAACGGGGCAAGAAAACGTTTGCCTGGGGCGGACGCTACGGTACAGATCCCAACCAGCGGGAAACCCTTTATACGCATCTCAATGTATTGGCCGGTTTCAGGCCGATAATCCCGGAGGCATATCAGGCGTGCGAAATCTTGTGTTTGGGGAACTTGGACCCGGTAGTCCAGCACTTGGTACTAGATCGGGTGCCCAACGCAGGGTATGTGGTGGCTGATACTATGAACTATTGGATACGGAACACCCGCGAGGACTTGGAAAGGCTCCTGCCACGAGTGGATTGCCTGATAATTAATGACGAGGAAGCCTGCCAACTGGCGGCTGAATCTTCCCTGTTGGTTGCTGCCCGCAAGGTACATTCCATGGGGCCGCATGCATTGGTGGTTAAGAAAGGCGAGCATGGTGCCATGCTGTTTACAGGTACCCAGGTGTTCGCTGTTCCTGCGTTCCCGGTCGTTTCAATTCAGGATCCTACCGGTGCAGGAGATGTGTTCCTGGGCGGTTTTGCCGGCAGCTTGATCGGCGAGTGCGCCGTTACTGCGGAGGCTCTTAGGCGAGCCGTCATCTTTGGCTCAGTATTGGCCTCAATTGCTGTCGAGAGCTTTGGTCCCTACGGCTTGATTGATCTGTCCGAGGAATCTATTGCACGACGGTTGTTCGAGCTGCGGATGCTGGCGCAATTCCCGGAGGAGCTGTCGTACCCAGCCGTAACGTGATCCTATGACCCGGGTGTGCGGTTCGGTTACTTTAGAAGGTTTGTGCAGCACCGTATGCTAGCGCGCATTCTTAGCGTTCCCATGGCTCATTGTACGGTACGATTGCGCAATGCGGTTTTTTATGCCCACCATGGGGTCTACGATGAGGAACATCGTATGGGTGGACGGTACGAGGTGGATGTAGTTATGCACTTGCGCTCAGACGAGGCCACCCGCACGGATGACTTGGAAGCGACAGTGGATTATGAGCAGGTCCATAGCGCGGTCCGACATGTTGTTACCGCCGAGCGGTATGACCTTATGGAGCGCTTGGCAGGTCGGATTGCAGAATGCGTAATGGCTTTGGGCGAGTGCGTGGATTGGATGGAGGTGACGGTGCGTAAGCCCAATCCACCGATTGGCGGTACTGCAGATTGTGTTGAGGTGACCTATTCTATGGCGTGTGGGTCGTGAGCCTAGCCTCCAATCGCGTGTACCGCTCGAACCAAGTCCGTAAAATGCATGCTGATAAGTTGGTAGAGTCGGTGTGCTGGCAGTCCGACGACGGTGAAATAATCTCCTTCAATGCCTTTGACAAAAACACATCCGTAGTCATCCTGTATCCCGTAGGCTCCGGCCTTGTCCATCGGAATTCCTGTTGCGACGTATTCCGAGATCTCCTGGTCCGTAAGATCAGCAAAGGTCACGCGGGTGGCTTCCTCCGCCGTAACCCTTCGTCTTGAGTCTCCATGTATCAGTGCAATGCCTGTATAGACTGTGTGAGTTCTGCCACTTAACATTCGAAGCATGTTCTTCGCTTCCCTCAGAGTATTCGGCTTACCCAGTAGGATACCGCCTGCAGAAACGATGGTGTCCGCCCCAAGTACCAACGCCGAAGGCCACATGGCGGCGACGACAGCAGCTTTCCGTAATGCGAGTTCCCGTACGATTTCATTCGGCTGGGTGGATTCGGATTCGGATTCGGACTCGTCAACATCTGCGGGTATGGCAGTAAACGGAATCCCTATCTGGCGAAGGATTGCCCGCCGCCTTGGAGACTGGGATGCCAGTATGAAGGCGACCTTGAGATTGAGCGATGGCATTATTTTGCGGTGGGCCAAGAGTGATGGAGACTATGGTCTGGCGGTGTCTCTTTTCATTGGCTGTAACTTAGGATGACATGACCACTATTGCATTCTGCAACCATAAAGGTGGAACGGGGAAAACGACCTCGGCGCTCAACGTGGCGGCCGCATTGGGAATGCTTGGGGTAAAGACGCTGGTAGTAGACTTGGATCCGCAGGGGTTCTTGTCGGGGACGCTTGGGATCAGGGAGCCTCCACCGCATTCGTCCACTAGTGCGCTGTTTCGTTTGGATGCGGACCCGAGTGCGATTCCGTTTGTGGAGCTGCCTGATTTCGACGTATTGCCTAGCAGCGGGTACTTAACCAAGCAGCTGCGCCTGCTCACGAAGCCTACCGATGTGCTGTGGGTACGCGAGGCACTCTCTGCCGCCTCATCGCACGATGTTGTCATCTTGGATACGGCTGCTGCCTTAACAGTCTTCAGCCTCAACGCGTTGGTTGCGGCAGACTTTGTAGTGATCCCGGTCACTCCTGAGGTGCAGCCGCTGCAAGGAGCGGAGCAGACTCGGCAGACTGTCCGGACGGTGACCAAGAAGCTAAATCCTAAGTTGGTTGCTCCGTACTTTCTGCTTACTCAGGTGGATGGCCGGAAGCGGGTGCATACCACGATCCGCGCATACCTGCGTGATCGCTATAAGACGACCGTGTTTCAGCAGGTCATTCGGACCAATGCTGCACTGGCAGCAGCGTACGCTGGTGAGTACTCTATATTCCGCCGCGCACCACGGTCCCGCGGAGCTCTTGATTACGCCAACCTGACAGATGAGATGATCCGCACGTTTGTAATACCAGTTGCGGACACATGAGTCCAACCCTTAAGCACGGTATTCTCGCCGCGCTATGGGCGCTGCTCTGCACGCTGCTTCAGGTCGGCTTGCACTTGCCAATGGGACCACTGGCGTCCGTGGGTTCCCTGCTTGATCCTGCCGGTGGGTTATACTACAATGCCAGGCACGCTGAGCATTCCCCGATCCATAGCGTATACATCTCGGGATTGGATAGCACTGTGACGGTAGAAAGGGATGAACGCGGAGTGCCGCACATCTTCGCATCAAAGGAGCGCGACGCGGTGATGGCGCTCGGGTATGTCGTGGCGCAGGACAGGTTGATGCAGCTGGATTTTCTTCCCAGAGTGGCGTCAGGGCGCCTTGCCGAGGTATTTGGAGCCGCGGCGGTAGAGGCAGACAGGTTCCTACGGAGTACGGGAATGGACTGGGGTGCTCACAAGCATGTAGAGTGGCTAGCGGCTGAAGGTGGCAGGACATACGCGTTGACGCAGTGGTTCGCGGAGGGAGCTAACACGTACATTGATGGACTCTCGTCGGCGGAGTTGCCGTTTGAATTCAAGCTGTTCGATTACAGACCGGATCGGTATAGCCCCCTTCATGCCGCCCGCCTGCTGCAATACTTTGCCTATGACCTGACCTTTCGGTCAGAGGAGCCCGCATTCAGTGTGCTCAGGGATCAGCTCGGTGCTGAAGAATTTGCCTTGTTGTATCCAAGTGAAACCAGAAACAACATAGCTATCACGGGGATGGCATCAAAGAATCCTGAAGTGGGCAAGGTGGTGGCGCATTTTAGGAGGGGTGCACGCGAGGTTGCAGGCTGGGGGGCGGCCGGATTCCGGGCATCCACAGGCTCCAATAACTGGGTGGTAGGTCCGGAGCGCAGCAGTACCGGTGCTCCTATTCTTGCAGGTGATATGCACTTGGCGCTCAGACTCCCGGCGATTTGGTATGAAGCACACCTTGCCACGCCGGGGCGCAACCTGTATGGAGTGCTGCCGCCCGGTACGCCTGTATTGGTTGAAGCTTTCAATGATGTTATCGGGTGGGTGTTTACCAACACGGGTGCGGATGTTCTGGACCATTACCTGCTAGAGCTGGATTCATCCGGGAGGAGCTACCGATACAACGGAGAATGGAAAGCCTTGGATATCGTGCTTGACACGTTACTTGTGAAGGGTGGATCGGTGGAAATTGATACGCTTTGGTATTCTCACTTTGGGCCTGTCTTGCGAACGGACAGCGGCGCGGTAGCTATCAGATGGGTTGCGCACGATCCGGGGCGTACGCTTCATGCGCTGGCAGGCATGAATCGGGCAACGAGCATGGAAGAATTTGATGCTGCTTTGGAAGACTTTGCCATGCCCGCCCAGAATATCGCGGCTGCTGATACATCAGGAAATATTAGCATTCGGACTACAGGGCAGGTCCCTGTCCGGAGGGGCGGCAACGGGGTGGGACTCCTTGATGGTACTACTGACGCTGCAGAATGGGTCGGGTGGGTTCCGTTCGACTTGATGCCGTATGTTCGCAATCCTGTCCAGGGTTACTTGTTCTCGGCTAACCAGCAGCCCACGGATGCTGCGTTCCCATACTATTTTGGTCATGATTGGCCCGACCCATACCGAGCCATGAGGATAGACCAGTTGCTACAAGAGCGACCTTTCCATACAGTCTCGGACTTTATCCACTACCAAGGTGATATGTATGTGGTGCAGCGTGACTTGTTTGTGCCGTTCTTGGCAGATCTGAATTCATTGTCGGTGGAAGCGGAAGGGGTTCGCGCGTTGCTAAGCGCATGGGATGGCAGGGCAGTGTTGGAGAGTCGGGCTGCCTTGGTGTTTAGCGTGTTTCTTGAGGCCTTGCGTGCACTGGCCTGGGACGAGGAAATATTTACAGGGCGCCCGAAGCCAAAGGATTTTACGCTACTTCACATGCTCCGGGAGGGGTCCGATTGGTTGGATGTAGTGGCAACGCCCATCAAGGAAGATACCCGCAGGTTGGTGGCGTTGGCTTTGGAGCGCACCGCTTCGAGTGTGGAAGATATCGGCGCGGTGCGGAGAGATAATTCCGGTATTGTTTTCGAGCATTTGATGGGTCTTGACGCGATTGGTGAGCTTTCGCGTGGCCCGTTTCCGTTTCCGGGGTTTGATGAGACGGTATCTCCTGGGGGTGGCATGCCTACGACGCATAGCGCCAGTTGGCGTGTGGTAGTTGACTTTTCGAAGCGGCCGCCGGTGGGGTACGGTATTTATCCAGGCGGACAAAGCGGTCGGCCGTTGAGCAGGTTCTACGATATGCATATAGCGCCATACCTCGCGTTTGAACCCTATAGGCTTCATAAACCGCGAGGGCCAGGTGAGCTTGTAGAAGTGTCTTCAACGGTATCATTCTACCCTGGCGCTGTTTCCCGCTGACATATGCCTATGGCAATGAGCTGATAGCTGTCCATGGACAATAGGCGGTAGCGTGTCCTCGGCTATTCGGGGTGCTTACACTGACGTGAGTTCAATTATCGCCTATGGTGCACGAAAGACAGGAATCCAGACGTAGACTGTGCCACAAGGTAGTTTGGCGGAACTGGAATTAGCAATTGGGGGCACAAACAGAGCGCGGATCGCGGCCTGAGCCCAACCTGGCAGTCCCTGTAGCGCACAGACCGTCTATACATGCGGATGCGAAGGTAACACGTGCTAGTGCTCCCAAACAGTCCGAGACAATGGGGTCCGTTTGTCGCCACAAGGCGGCGTGCCATTCCTTGTTGGCTGAAAAAGTGATTATTGGTTCGGTGTTGGCTTGGGTTTCCTAAGCCTTTTCACCATACGGATCCATGATCACTTATGAGTTTATCAGATGATTTATCGCAGCTCATTCAGGGGCTGCGTCATGCCGGCGCGTCCGGTCGGCAGCTGCAATTTGACTTGTTGCGGCACCTCACCCAGTGTGTACAGCAGTTAACGTCTAGTCTGGAAGAGGATGTTATGCTTCCGTCGGATAATGCGGCTCCAGACGGCACTGGGGAGCAGTTGGCAGAAGCACCTTCCGAGGAGGAAAATAGCGTCCGTGCTCCAGAGTCTCTGGAGTCTCCGGGAGGCTTGGCATTGGGGTACGATGATGATGCTGCGGCGTGCGAGCAGGCGCGGCAGGTGTTTGATACGCGCCCGTTGTGTGAAGAAGAGCACGTAATCCTTTGGCTTGATGCCATGGAAGTGTGGGGGCGACCCATAGTCGTGTGCATGGCCGCTACCATTGAGGGTTATCGGCGCATTCTGGGCTTTGTGGAGGCTCCGTTGCACGATGCGGAGCGCGTGCAACACTTGTTACAAGGCTTGTTGGAGCTCGGTTTGTGCGCAGATCGGGGGCTCTTCTGCATCACTCCTGATGTGACCTCGCTGACCGGCGTACTGCAAGAGTGCTTGGGTACCGGTATGCAGCAGCAACACTGCCAGATGCACAAGCGCACGCGTGTAGTGAGTTATCTGTCCGAGCAGGACGGGCGGCGCATTCGGGGGGCGATCACGCGTGCTTTCGCCGTGCCGGATCCGAAGGTGGCGCATGCAGCGTTGATGCAGATCCATACGGACCTTTTGGTGTGTAACCGGTCTGCGGCCCGGTGGCTCTTGCGGGGTCTGGATAGGACGCTGACACTGCACCGGACAGGACTGTATGAACAGTTGAGTCCGAGCCTTCGAAGTACTCGTTGTGTGGCCCATGTCTCCAAGAAGCTGGTGCGGCGACTACGCGATGTTCGCTTGTGGATGCCGCCAGACAAGCGCCGTGCTTGTCTGGCGTTGTTGCTTCTTGAGATCGAGTCACATATGCGAAGATTGCCCCGCGCTGCGCAAGATCCAGCGATGCGATCAGCATTGTTTCCTTCCATCAATCAGACAAACGATAACTGACCTATGTCCAAAGATGTCATGCAGATAGAAAACCCCGGCACACTACCGGAGGGTCTCCAGAAGATACTAGACACGGGGATCGATTCCCTGAAGCTGTTAGTAGAGCATCTTGGCACGATGCAACTGGCGTTTTTTCTTGCGGTCATGGAAGCCGAGGTAAAGTCTCTCTGCGGTGTGCGCAGAAAGCGCGACAACAATAAGCAGCACAAGGGGCGGTACGAGCGGTGGGGGAGCAGACCGGGCTCTATCATGATTGGAGATGAGCGGGTAAAGGTGAGTGTGCCGCGTGTACAGGACCGGGTGAAGGGTAAAGCGCGTCCTCTGGAGACCTACAAATTGTTGCACAAGCCGAATCCGAATATGGTGGAGCGTATCGCCCGGAAAATTGTGTATGGTATTAGCCAGCGGAACTACAAGAAGGTGGCAACGGAGTTTGTTGGCAGTTTTGGATTGAGCGCTTCCTCAATCAGTCGCAAGTACAAGAGTTACAGTGCACAGGTATTGAAGGAGCAGGAGGAGCGTAACTTGGCGGAGAACACGTTTGTAGCGTTGCTGCTGGACGGCAAGTACTTTCAGGGGGTGCAGGTATTGATTTGTGTAGGGATTACGGAGACGGGCGAGAAGATAGTAGTAGGGATGGTGGAGACGGCGACAGAGAACGCCGAGGCGGTACAAGGGCTGCTGCAGGATTTGATTGATCGCGGTCTGCGGTATGATAAGGGGCTTTTGGTCATCTTAGATGGTTCCAAAGGGCTCCGGAAGGCGGTGAAAGCGGTATTTGGTGATAAGGCACAGGTACAGCGGTGTACTTGGCATAAGCGAGAGAATGTGGTGAGTTACATTGAGAAAGAGGCCGAAAAGGTGCGGGTTCGGGGGGAGTTGCAGCAGGCGTACGACGAGCCGAATTACGACAAGGCAAAGGATGCGCTTCTGAGCATAAAAAAGGGGTTGAAGGAGTCCCATCCCAAGGCAGCGAACAGCTTGTCTGAGGGGTTGGAAGAGACTTTGACGCTCCATAGGCTGGGGGTGGCGGAGGAACTGGGACGCAGTTTGCAGACCAATAACATCATGGAGAACCTGAACAGTTTGATTGCTCAACGATGCCGGAATGTCGCGCGTTGGATGAATTCGAGTCAACGTCAACGATGGGCAGCCATGGCGAATAGGGAGTCGGAGACATGGAGCATGAAGATCCTACCCTGTGCAGACCACCTGCCGGAACTACAAGCAGTTCTACTGTAGAAGCGTGTACCGTACCACGATGCGTGCGATAATGGGGGCAGGATCGTGCTGTGTGACGGGTTCGGCTGCCACTTAGGGGGGTAACAGCGCTATAGAGGCGTAATGTAAGGCCTCCGTAGACGATGTAACGTGTCACTCCGCGATAAGCGGAGCAGGCGGAGATGTATCTGGAGGGCACGCATGTCCCCGCCAAAGCCGTATCGGAGGGCCCAGAAGGGCTCTCATCAGACGGTAAGCGGGCTAAATGGGGTCCAAATGTGCCGAAAACACGCCAACGAGGCGGTAAATCACGCGTACGGTGATCTATCCGGCCAATAAGGAGCCTACGGCTGTGCGTGGAGGGGTAGTCATCAAGGGAGCCAAGGCGAATGTGAAAAGACTACCCTGTACCAGGAAGGTGTCGTAATTATCATCAGCATTATTGCAGCGCGTACGATCCATAAGTGCTTGCCGGAACATGAGTTCGGTCGTGGTACGATGCGTGCGGAATTGGAGGGTGCATCGTAGCGTGGTTGGTAGGATTGACGGGTTTACGTTGCTACATACACGCGTGGCTGTCCACGATGCCTGCAGATGGCACGTTTGAAGCCGCTACCACGGTGTGCATGCGTGCAAAAGGGCTCATATAGGCTGTTCAGTAAGGAAAAACGTGCCTGAATCTGCCTGCAACACGCCAACGAGGCCGTAAATCATGCGTGCAGGTCAATTAGTGAGGTGGAGTCGTTAAGCAGGACAATATTATCCTGGACAAACCACCGAAGCTGTAAGCAGCTCTACTGTAGAAACGCGTACAGCAACGCAGCGATAGTATATGCTGAAAGATGGATACGGTCGTGCAATGCCACGGTGCGTGCGATAATGGGTGCTGGATCGTGCTATGTGACAGGTTCGGCCGCCAATTAGGGGGTAATAGCGCTATAGAGGCGCGGTGTAAGGCCTCTGTAGACGATGTACCGCGTCACTCGCCATGAGCGGAGGACACGCATGCCCCAGCCAAAGCCGTATCGGAGCGCCCAAAAGGGCTGTTCTCAGACGTTCACCGGACTGAATAGCACCCAAAACCGCCGAAAACGCGCCAACGAGGCCGTAAATCACGCGTACAGTGATCAGTCCTGCCAATAAGACTGCCTACTGCCGGAACAGGAGTTCGATCGTGGTACGATGCGTGCGGTATTGGATGATAGGATTGGCGCGTTTAGGTCGTTACCCCCGCGTGGAAGGTTAGCATACCTGCAGATGGTGTGCTTGAATCCGCTACCGCGGTGTCAGCGCGTGCAAAAAGGGCTCATATAGGCTGTTCAGTAAGGAAAAACGCGCCTGAATCTGCCTGCAACACGGCAACGACACCGTAAATCACGCGGCAGATACTTGCGGGCTTGATAACCGCTGCGAAAGTTCATAATTCTTTGATCAGAACTACAATCAGGGGTGTCAGGATGAGCGCAGAATCTGTACATTATAGCCGCTCCAGCCGGCACCGACCGGATTTTCAGCCAACAAGGAATGGCACGCCGCCTCGCCACAATCGCTGCGATCCTATGGAACGTGGTAAGAAGATCGCTCTGGAGCTCAACTTCCGTTGGGGCCGCGGGTTGCGCAAGGGCGCTTGTCGCGGCGACTACCGCCTAATCAGGATCGCCTCTGTGTTTGGGAAATAGATATCTCGCGAGTAAGTAGGCTGGAGCGAATACCGTTGAAAGTGCTGTTCCTAACAATGCCATATTGACGGTATCGCTCAGGCTAAACAAATTGACTCCGCTTAAGGCAATCATTACCGAGACGAACGCAAGAGACCACATAGATATACTTACGAATTGCCCCGCGTAATGGTACCTCTGCTTATTTTTCTGCTCTAATTCACTGGCTCTGGCTTCACTTACCCTAACTTCGCCATTTCGTAGTGCTACAAACTTACGGAATTCTCCCGTGGCCATATTTGGACCGTTTTTTTCGGGAGCAATGGATGGTGAGATTTACCGGATCGGTTGGAGTTGGTTTAGGGTGGTTTGAGTCCCTTTTTGCCTGGTGTTCTGCCGCGGTCTATCCCGGATTGTTTCCATCGGTTGTAGCTCTGGTGGCTCCATCTGGAGTACGCTATCTCAACCGTTATGAAGGGACCATACGTCATGAGTCTGGAGGTTTCTGGCTCACCGGTGCACTCGCTTCCTCCACATGCTCGGTCACGGTGGCGGCGTGCCATTCCTTGTTGGCTGAAAAAGTGATTTGTGGTTCGGTGTTGGCTTGGGTTTCCTAAGCCTTTTCACCATACGGATCCGTGATCACTTATGAGTTTATCAGATGATTTATCGCAGCTCATTCAGGGGCTGCGTCATGCCGGCGCGTCCGGTCGGCAGCTGCAATTTGACTTGTTGCGGCGCCTCACCCAGTGTGTGCAGCAGTTGACGTCTAGTCTGGAAGAGGATGTTATGCTTCCGTCGGATAATGCGGCTCCAGACGGCACTGGGGAGCAGTTGGCAGAAGCACCTTCCGAGGAGGAAAACATCGTCCGTGCTCCAGAGTCTCCGGGAGGTTTGGCATTGGGGTACGATGATGATGCTGCGGCGTGCGAGCAGGCGCGGCAGGTGTTTGATACGCGCCCGTTGTGTGAAGAAGAGCACGTAATCCTTTGGCTTGATGCCGTGGAAGTGTGGGGGCGACCCATAGTCGTGTGCATGGCCGCTACCATTGAGGGTTATCGGCGCATTCTGGGCTTTGTGGAGGCTCCGTTGCACGATGCGGAGCGCGTGCAACACTTGTTACAAGGCTTGTTGGAGCTCGGTTTGTGCGCAGATCGGGGGCTCTTCTGCATCACTCCTGATGTAACATCGCTGACCGGCGTACTGCAAGAGTGCTTGGGTACTGGTATGCAGCAGCAACACTGCCAGATGCACAAGCGCACGCGTGTAGTGAGTTATCTGTCCGAGCAGGACGGGCAGCGCATTCGGGGGGCGATCACGCGTGCTTTCGCCGTGCCGGATCCGAAGGTGGCGCATGCAGCGTTGATGCAGATCCATACGGACCTTTTGGTGTGTAACCGGTCTGCGGCCCGGTGGCTCTTGCGGGGTCTGGATAGGACGCTGACACTGCACCGGACAGGACTGTATGAACAGTTGAGTCCGAGCCTTCGAAGTACTCGTTGTGTGGCCCATGTCTCCAAGAAGCTGGTGCGGCGGCTACGCGATGTTCGCTTGTGGATGCCGCCAGACAAGCGCCGTGCTTGTCTGGCGTTGTTGCTTCTTGAGATCGAGTCACATATGCGAAGATTGCCCCGCGCTGCGTATCTTTCAGCAATGTGATCAGCATTGTTTCCTTCCATCAATCAGACAAACGATAACTGACCTATGTCCAGAGATGTCATGCAGATAGAAAACCCCGGCACATTACCGGAGGGTCTCCAGAAGATACTAGACACGGGGATCGATTCCCTGAAGCTGTTAGTAGAGCATCTTGGCACGATGCAAGCTGAAAGATGGATACGGTCGTGCAATGCCACGGTGCGTGCGATAATGGGTGCTGGATCGTGCTATGTGACAGGTTCGGCCGCCAATTAGGGGGTAATAGCGCTATAGAGGCGCGGTGTAAGGCCTCTGTAGACGATGTACCGCGTCACTCGCCATGAGCGGAGGACATGCATGCCCCCGCCAAAGCCGTATCGGAGCGCCCAAAAGGGCTGTTCTCAGACGTTCACCGGACTGAATAGCACCCAAAACCGCCGAAAACGCGCCAACGACGCCGTAAATCACGCGTACAGTGATCAGTCCTGCCAATAAGACTGCCTACTGCCGGAACAGGAGTTCGATCGTGGTACGATGCGTGCGGTATTGGATGGCGCGTTTAGGTCGTTACACCCGCGTGGAAGGTTAGCATACCTGCAGATGGTACGCTTGAATCCGCTACCGCGGTGTCAGCGCGTGCAAAAAGGGCTCATATAGGCTGTTCAGTAAGGAAAAACGCGCCTGAATCTGCCTGCAACACGGCAACGACACCGTAAATCACGCGGCAGATACTTGCGGGCTTGATAACCGCTGCGAAAGTTCATAATTCTTTGATCAGAACTACAATCAGGGGTTTCAGGATGAGCGCAGAATCTGTACATTATAGCCGCTCCAGCCGGCACCGACCGGATTTTCAGCCAACAAGGAATGGCACGCCGCCCTACCTCATAGAGCGTTGGCTACGCAAAACGGGTGCGAGTGCGGATGTTCGTCAGCAACTGCGACAGGAACGGGCCGGACCTGTACTGGAGGAGCTGAAGCCGTGGCTGGAGGTGAATAATGGTTTACCCAAGAGCCCGTGGGCCAAGGCGACCCAGTACACGCTTGGCCGATGGCAAAGGCTGACCCGATATCTGGATGAGGGCCGTGTTTAGTTGGACAATAATCTGGTTGAGAATGCGATACGGCCACTGGCTATTGGTAGGAAGAACTACATGTTCGCAGGATCCCATGATGCATCCCAGCGGGGTGCCGTGGTCTATTCGCTCCTTGGAACCTGCAAATTCCACGACGTCAACCCAATGGAATGGCTCATGGAAGTATTCCAGCGCATCCCGACACATCCTGCCGAGGACATAGCAGCGCTATTGCCCCATCATTGGAAACAGGCACGGCAAGCCCACTGGGGTAAGGCCGCCTAGCTGCCGGACGCCGAATCGTCCAGATCGGGCAAGCCCACATGCTCTCCTCCTTCTAACCACACTGTACCCGCCAAAACCGCCAAAAAGCCCGCTACCCTGTACTTCACCGCACGCTTACGGATTTGGGATCTTGCATCGGGTGTGTTACAGGGTGAATGGGTATTGGGGTTTCTAAGCGATTGAGCGTCGCACAGGATCCCATTCAAACCGTGTATAGTCAACATATTACACCATAATATTAAACGACGATTCCCCGCCACTTAACTCCCTTATGAATAAGGGAGGATAATGCTTAAGGCACCGTAGAGAGGCCTGTTTACCGGACCATATTGCCACGCTTCAAATCGTGCCAACATTAAGGGCGTCCCGTGCTCGCCCAAGTGTTGCATTTGAGCCAGGTATAGCAGCTTCTGAAGCTCCAGTTGCGTAACCGTATATCGTGAATTTGCCAAAATATACTTGGGGGCATCAAGAATGGTGGGGAGTTCGGCCATGGCGATGAGGGGAATGGTACTCAAGGAAGTGTGTCAAGCTTGTACGGAATGCCACGAGCAATTTCAACGGTAGCTTGCAATTGAAGTATACGATAGAGGACACATAGTATCCACTATGTGTCCTCGGACGGGGATGTCTCTTTCACGGAGATGGAGCTGCGGTTTCTGGATGGGTGCGCAAGACCGGCATAGCTGTCCGATCCCAGTTTTCTGGGAGACGCTTTCTTGATTGTAGCTGTGCAATGATGATGGCACGCTTTCTGTACCCGTGAGAGTCAGTGATCGTTTTGATAAGATCTTTACGAATGTCGGACTTATGGAATATACAGGTGTGAACGTAGCGCTACGTTCAGGCGAGACGATAAATGCGCGCAATCTACCGTGCAACGCTGGCTTTGCAGCCGAGTACAAAATGGCAGCGCTCTGGGGTGGGTTACCATTGCTCCATCTGAGATCTTCGGGGTAGCCAATGCTATTGGCTCGCTGGAGGTTGCCAAGAAGGCCACGCTAATTGTAGCCGATGGCGATCCATTCGAAACCTCTACTGACATCCATCATGTCTTTATTGACGGATATGAGATCTCCATGTCCACCGCCATACCGATCTCTACCAGGATTTCTTACAGCGCAGTCTAGTATTGGGAAAACATCAGGAGGTCGGCAGGAGCTTGGCGCGGCGATGCGATGGAATAGGGACATAGGTGGCGGTGGCGTGGCTGTATGCCGCAAGGGACGCACATCAAGCGGCCGCGCGAATGATCAGATAGCACAGCCGGCCGGGCATGCACCCTGTGGTACCCGAGACCATTGCGAGTAGTACGACTTCTCCACGGCTGCCCAGACACCTGCTGCACGTTCAGCATACGCGGGCTTTCCGGACCCGGAAGAATTTGCCGAGACATCAGCAGTCGGAGGAGCAGCGCAGCCCTTGGAGCGAAGTGCCCTAACGAACAACCACAAGCGGCTGTGACTTCGTGAATCGGCCTCTCAAACCCGTCGCAGCAAGACGCGCAAAGTATACCCCGCTCGCAACTCTCGCACCGGAATCGTCAAGACCATCCCAATCTACAGTGTGCTCGCCAGCACTGCGATGTTCCTGCATCAGCGCGCGCACTTCCTGACTAAGGGCGTTATAAATCATGAGGTCTACGTCCGCTGCATCTGGCAGTGTGAACGACAGCGAATACGGCCCGTTGCCTGGATTGGGATATACGGGCACGAAATCGAAATGCGCGGGTACCGGTTCCTCCTCCGTTGCAACACGATTCACGTTGAGTACTTCGTCCCAAAGCCGCTGCGCGTTGGCAGCATTCTCCAAGACATCGCTTTCTCCCTGGCCGGCAATCACTGCAAACGCTGCCACGGCCGATTCTTGTGGCTTGAGATTAAACGGCCCGGCGCCTATCACTTGGGCCAGATCAATGTCCGCCAATTCAGTAACTCCGATGCCGCCAGAAAGTGACTCCCACTTCTCCGCGGCCGTGTAGCCTCCGTCCCCCCCTGTGATAGCAATTTCAACCGTCTCATACGAAAACTGCGCGTTATTGGTTAGTACCTTGACACCAACCCCACCAATAGCATCATCCGAGTCGAACATCATCCCCACCTGCTGCTCCTCATTATAGGTCCCCCTATCTTTTACGTCCCCACTTATGTCCCAATCAAAGAACAGGCCTATCCACATATCATTTAGCTGCTTGGTCTCATTCGTATTCGTCATCGTGTATTGCAACACCAGAAATTCGTCATTGCCAGCCGTATCATCCACAAAGCTCTCCTGTAAGATATGCAGCCCCAATGGTGTAGTTGCTCCAGAGTCCTGAATCTCAACGCGCACCGCTCCGGTGGTCGGTGCGCTTGAAGACACATTTTTCAATTCAGTCCCGGGAACCAGCTCGAAATGTGCATTCGGTGGTTGTTGGGATGCTTCGCGGACACAATCAACCACCGACAAAGCGTCCGTTCCTATCATCAGCCCACCTTCATAGATGATATTTACCAGATCACCGGTTTTGCCGGTAATATTAAATCCATTCCCCAGCGCATCTGCCACTGCTTGGCCCCGATAACCGATGTTACCCCGATCCGTGACTGAAGTGACCAGTTTTGGAGTGGACAGATTGCGCACTCCCTTGATATTGATTCGAATCCGAAACAAGTCCGAGGTTGATGTGAATTCGCCATCCTGAACTGTCACAATCAGTTGCACAAGAAAATTATCAGGAGCCGGATCATGAACCTCCACCTCGAACCTTGCGGTGAAGCTACCACCCCGCTGCACTGGGCCTACAGCAACCATCGGCGATGTCACAGTAACAAATGAACGCCTCTCGGGAGCTCTCAGCCCTACCATAAGCGCGCTTGCGTCGCCACCATAGTTGGTAAAATTTGCTTCAACTGTAAACACATCGCCGGGCTGCAGGTCAAGGTCCTGGTCATCATCCGTCCACTTGTAGTCCAATAGGCGAATTCCTGGGGTAGCTTCCTCTGTCACGGCACGCCGCGCGTTGACCCGACCTTTGCCCGAGAGTTCGGCGAGAAAACTTGAATTTGCCGCATCTATATTGTCGGCCGTTTGCTTGAGCTGTTCCATCACCTCAAGCGCACCAAAATCAGGATTCTGAGTCTGTACAAGGGCTGCAACCCCAGCTACCAACGGTGCAGCGAAGGATGTACCGTCTCCATTACCGAAACCACCTCCCAGAGCGGTAAAGTCAACATCTATGGATGCTGCAACAACATCAAGACTACGCCCAAACGCATGATTGGCCGTTCTGTCCGAGTCCTTTTGTATCCCGCCAACACTCAAAGTTGTTGGGTAGGAGGCGGGATAGTGGGGGGTCCTGTCAAGATTATCTCCGTCGTTACCGGCAGCCGCAACCACCACTGTTCCCCGCTCCACAGCAAGTTCCATGACTGTCCGACCTGCGAATGATGCTGTTGGAGATCCGAAGCTCGCTGTAATGACATTCGCGCCGTTTTCCACTGCGTATAACGTTCCCCGCCCTGTGTAGCAAAGAAGTTCCTCGGATTTGCAACCCGTGTTAACAGGCATGAACTTGGCATTCCAGCTCGTTCCCGCAATTCCAATTTCGTTGTTTGTTACCGCAGCCGCTACTCCCGAAACTGCTGTTCCGTGAGCAGACGTAGACGGAGTCTCTGACGAGCCGGTAGGGTCAGGCTTGTCAAAAGGAAAATTCCAACCGTTCACGTCATCTACGAATCCGTTGTTATCGTCGTCCACATTGTTGCCGGGCATCTCATCAGCGTTAATCCACACGTTGTCCTGTAGGTCACGATGCCTCCAATCAGTGCCACCGTCCACAATTGCAATTACAATGTCACCATCCTCTCCCTTAACAACATCCCAGGCTGCTTCCATCTCAAGCCTCTTTAGGTGGGTTTGATCAGTATACAGGGGATCGTTAGGCTCAGCCCGAACCTCCACACTTTCCGAAGGCGCTACTGCTTCCACCACACCCCCAGCGAGGTGATACTTGAAGTGGGGCTCGGCTTGCTTCACCTCTTTGCTGCGCATCAAGGCATTTGCGACTTCCCACGGATCATACGGGCCTGTGAATTCGACCGTATACATACGGCGCAACTGACGACCTACGGCAGATAAGGTTCTTTTAGCGGCAGCCGCTTCCATTATTGGAAAGGCCTGCTGCACATTGTGCACGCCGAATGGTGCGGCGGCTTTGTCAAAAGAGCTGAGCCCCGTTTTAGCTTGTCCCAACACTGGTAGCGCCCCCTCCTTGAACTCAACCGTAACCCGTCCAGACATATACGCCTCCTCCCACGGCTGCATCGCCGCTACCGGAAGCAATAAGATGTGCGCGACCATCAACACCATGCCAACAATTACCGAAAGCCTAGTCATCATTTGTCCTTTGTTTATTACTTAAATATTCAATTTGAATGCAGAATACCGAAAACAGTAATAGGTTACGTAAGCGCGCGGTTAAGTACAAGGTGGTGGGCGGTTTGGCGGAGTTGGTGGGCACAGTTTCTGCATTATGCCGGCTATACTGATCATGCAAATGATCAAGGGCACTGGCCAATTCGGGGTGCTATGCCTGCCTACCGCCCACATTAGCTAGCTTGACAAGAGGGGGTGTCAACTGGGTCGGTTAGCACGTTATTATGTGGTTTTGTGGGGCAACAGCACCAGATCCGGGTAACAGGGTAAGGTACAGATCGGTGGCTGAGCGCAATTCCTTGTGCGGATCGGCACATAGAGCGGTATCAATGTGCCGCGTTCCTCGGGCGGACATAACAATGCGGTTACCGCGATTCGCTGATCGCCGCAAAATCAATGACATGGCCCCTCGTGCTGATAGCACGAGCCTTAGGCAGAGAAAATCAGGAGGTAAGCACAGACCTATCCTATGGAGGAGGACGCACCACCAGTTGACCTGTTGCGGCCAAATCCTCATGATGACTTGCCCGGATTTGCAGACTGCTGTATCCGCGCCACAGCACAGTGTGACCTGGTTGACGATTCTTCCGCGGCGCATAATCGCCCATTATAGCCACCAACAGCACCGCCGCTCACAAGTTGGTGGGATCCGAAAGACCATAACGCTTCGAGTATGTGCGGAGCACAGACAGCTCCACATCGGTGAACATCACCCCGGCCTCCATCTCCGGGGAGGTACGACCCAGAAGCGTCATCAGTAGTACGCGCCACGCTGTCACCATGTGGATGGTGATAGCGTTGTGCAATAACGAGGCCTTTTGCATGCGCAACTTTTCCACCTTACAACCACTCTTGAGCACGCGAAACGTGTCCTCTACACGCCAGCGCAGCCCGTAGTACTCAATGATCGCTTCCGCTTCCTCCAGCGATGTCACCGGGCACGAGGTCAAGAGGTACCACTCAATCCGCTTCGCATTCTTGGGAGGAACCGACTCACGAATATGTACCCCCCATAGTTGCACCGGCTCCCGCTGCGGGTCCTTATCGGTAGGAGGTACAGGTGTTTCGGACGAATCAGGGGCTTCGGTATCCTGCACCACCTCCTGCTTCTTTTTCTTCTTGGTAGGGGGGAGGATTACCTTCCTATAGCGCACCTCCATAAGCGCATTACGGGCCGGCCGACCCTCATTCGTCACACGCCCCGACTTCGCACGACGGCTCACGCGTGTCACCGACAGGTGCATCATGCCTGCCGACGGACCCTTCCGCATCGCCTTGAATAACCGTGCCTTCTCCTTGCCCAGATTCCGGTCGTGTTTGGCTCGTACTATTACATCCGTACGCCGCAGCCCATCCTGCTCCGCAAAAAGCGCAAAGATGTCCGCCTCCCGATCCATAACACAGATCACCCGCGTCTTGCGAGGCAGCGTCTCCGCCGCCTCCTCAATATCATGAAGACCCTCTATCCATTGCTGCGTCCCGGCAGCATGCTCCCCCTTAGGCTTCTCATACGCACATCGTAGCACTCCCAGGGGCACTCCGTCACCTCCCAATGCAATGGTCGCATGCAAATGCACCTCCTTGGACTCCGCTGTCGTCTGATTACGTCCTATAACCTCTAACCCCTCGCATTCCGGGCGCGTACTGAAGCTGATGTCCGTACTATCCTGCACGCATAACACCGTGTCCTGCGTACGCATCCGCTCAATCGTACGCTGTCGATGAGGCGCCAATATCCTCTCAGGATTGTTCCCATACCGATCCGCCTTCTCAAGAAAACGATAATACCCCGATACCGCCGCCGGATCACGCTTCGGTGCTGCACTCGGTGGACGACCCATATACGCTCCCAACATTGCTGCACTCTTTACCAAACGAGCACTGCGCCTCTTATCCCCCAATGGCGCACCACCAAACTCCTGCTCCGCCCACCCGTCACCATCAAGCCCCTCACCCACTTCCAACCGCGGATGCAGCTCCACCTCCGGTACACCCAGCTTCTTGCGCCAGTCTCCGTCAACCTCCCTAACGAATATCTTCTTCTGCGTTTGCTTGCATTCATGCGTGAGGGTGAATACAAAGATGTCTCCCTACATCGGATTCCGCTTCATGCCGCTTTTTACCAAAGCACATAAGCCGTCAAAGCTCGTGCGCATGTCCACCGGTGGCCGGTAAAAGAAGTACCGGTGCAAACGTGCCAGTCCGATCATAACTGCGTCAGCCTGGCCAGGTACGAAGCAGAGACCGGTGCAAAGAACCGCACCCGTATCCCACCCGGATATGCGATCTCTACCAGTGCAGCTTCCCTTGGTGCTGCACTGCCTATTTCCACGAAGCCTGGCTGTGCAGTCTTTTGGCGATACGTCCGCCTCCAGTAATTCAACTGTCCGTACGAGATGCCGTGCTCTGCACAAAATGCCGCTGCGGACTAGGTCTTTTCGTTATACTGCTCTACCAGCGGAAACATCTCTTCCGCCGTACGTTTGGGCTGTTCCATGCGATCTGGAGTCTGGGTTCTCACGTCTACGGGTAAGTTCTCCAGAACCCATTATCCGATTAAGATGTAGTTCACCGCACGCTTACGTACCCTAACCCACGGCAGAAAGGTAGGAATGAACAAATGCGACGAAATTGGGCGGGGTAGCACGTACATGAAAAGATCCACAGCATTATGAAAAGGCTTAGCAAGGTATTCCGTGGACTATTGATTCCCGCAGCACTGTCGGTGCTGGTGAGCACCGAGCTGATAGCTCAGCCGCAAGAGCTGGGCATTGGATCTATGCTTCCGCTGCAAGACCACTCTGTAGCGCTGGCACAAACCGGCGCGGCAACGACGGTCGGAGCAATGAGTGGCAGCCGCGGGACCGTTGTAATTTTCTGGAGCAATACCTGTGAGTGGACGCAAGGGTACGCCAGTCGTGTGGAGGCGTTGTATGAAATGGGTTCTCATTCCGGTGTGTCGGTGTATCTCGTTAATTCGAATGATGTGTCGGCATTTCCGGAGGAGTCTGGTGAAGCAAGCGCGGCTGCAGGCTATCCGATGCCTTACTTAATGGACTCCGATGCAGCCTTGGCCAGAGCAATGGGGGCGGTTAGAGCGCCGCACGTATTTGCGTTCGATGCTAACTTGGGACTAGTGTATTATGGGGCTATTGACGATGCTCCGGCCGATGCATCCGATGTGCAGGAGGCGTACCTGCAATCAGTGATTCAGGCTCTGGGATCGGGGCTCCCTATGCAGGTTTCTCCCACGCGGGCGTTCGGATGCCGCATACGCTATCCGGGCGGCTAGGAAGCGTGACGATAGATTATGTTGAGCAGCACTTTGCGTCCGTCTCGTCGGCAGAGGAATTTGATGCGATGGCGCATTGTGTCATCAACTTTCAAACGACACATTGCCCGGTGTACGGGAGGTTCGCAGCGTCTCACCGTTACCTGCCCGTTTCGGCATTCAGACACGCTCCCATTACCTCTTTCCCGGTAGAGGATGCAGAACGGGTCTTCGTAAGCAGCGGTACCGGATCAGAACAGCGCCGCAGTAAACATTGGGTGCGCCATCTGTCGGTCTACGAGCGTGCTGTTGTTACCCACTTTGAATACGTTGCGGGCCCGGGTCCGCATACTATCCTTGCCCACCTACCGCGGTATGCGACGGAATCATCCCTCGTATGCATGGCGGAACTGCTGATCAAGCGGGTGGGAGATGAGTACAGTGGCATTTTTCTGCGTGATCTGCACCTGTTCGAGTGTGCAGTTGCCCGAGGTCAGCCCTTCCTGCTTCTTGGCGCAGCGTTTGGCCTGTTGGACCTTATTGATGATAGGCAGTGGATGCTTCCCCATGGTTCACGCGTAATTGAAACCGGCGGTATGAAGACCCATCGGCGCCACTTGACGCGGTCGGAATTGCATGCGCGCCTAGGAGGGGGCTTTGGCGTCGCGCAGGAGCAGGTTTGGAGCGAGTACGGTATGTGCGAGTTATTCAGTCAGGCATATGCATGCGGAGGCGACGTTTACTTCCCACCGCCGTGGGTGCGCTATAGTGTGCGCGACCCTGATACCATGCAGAGGTTAGCAGAGGGGGATCCAGGTGTGCTAGCGGTCGTGGATCTCGCCAACCTCTATTCGGTCAGTTGCCTGCTGACAGAAGATGTGGCCGTTAAACGTGGCGAAGGGTTTGAGGTGCTTGGACGCCTGCCGCAGGCTGCCATGCGCGGGTGCAATCTTCTCTTGGAGGATGCCCTTTCATGATGTTTGCCAAGGTAGTCAGGACTGCGGCACGGTGGCAAGATCCTGACTACCCGCCTCGGGTCCGTGCTGCCATCCGCACCATGCAGGAGGGTAACAGGTTTACGGAGGAAGCGCTGGCCTTCGCCATAAACCATGAAATGCGACAGATAACGGAAAGATCGTTAGCGCATTGGGTGGCAGGCAGGGTTGTCGAGGAACCTCGCACGGTGGGCGTGCTGAATGCCGGGAATATACCCTTAGTCGGGTTGCAGGACTTCTTGGGGGTGCTGCTGTCAGGAAATCATTACAGGGGAGCATGTTCGTCTCGATCTCCATACCTGCTGCCAGCGTTTATGCGTGACTTGAAAGACGAGCTACCCGCCCTGCCCGCGGAGTTCACCGAGGTAGATTCACTATTTGCTTCGTGTAACGCAATTATAGCATCGGGCTCCGAAACGACTATGGAGTGGGTGAGGAAGCAGTCGTCCGCTGCAGGCATTGCGAATACGCAGCTGCTACTGCGTGGACACGGGTTTGCCGTAGCAGTAGTTGATGGCAACGAAAGTCAGGAAGAGCTGGAAGGCCTTTCCGAAGATATTCTCCTCCACGAGGGAATGGGATGCCGGAATGTCGCGTTGCTCTGGGCCCCGCAGGCATTGTCGCCGGACTCCATGCTGGAGAGTATGGCTGCAGTCAGGGCTGTTTTCCCGGCTCATAAGCGGACTCCCAGAGCGCTGTCCACGCAGCAGGCATTGCTGCGTGGACTGAATATTCCACACACCGACGGGGAAGGATTGGGGTTTCTACTAAGCAAGGGAGAGCCGGAGCCGCAAGGGCCCGGCCATGTACGATGGACCGCTTACGAGACTATGCAAGATGTGAGGGACTATCTAATCCACCAAGAAAAATATATTGAACTCGTGATTGCGTCGCCCCGACTCTCAGGGATACCGAATGCGGCGCTGGCGGGTAGCGCCCAGCGCCCCAGCCTTGGTTGGCAAGCGGGAACGATTGACTTTCTGTCTAGTCGCTGAACCAGAAACCCCATTTATGCCTCAGTGTTAACTCCCAACCATCAGTCGGTACTTATAATGGAGACTGGGAGGGGTATGGATCGTATTGCTGCCTTAGTGCAGGAGCTGGCCACGGAATTGACCGAGTGGCTGGACCTGCGCTTCCAGTTGATAGAGCTTGACGTAGAACAGCGATTGGTGGATCGGCGCCGACAGCTTTTAGCTTATGTCTGCTTGGCTGTTTCAGGCGCCGTGGCATTTCTCCTAATTATGGTGGGAGCATCCTTGGCTCTTGGATTGGTTTTCAATTCTGAAGGGTGGGGATTTCTTCTTGTCGGAACAGGCCTTGGACTAAGCGCCTTAGGCACGTATTTAATACTGCGACGCAGATTTGCAAATGGATCCCAAAGTAACTGAAATCAGGCGCGCACTGGCAGCCCGGTCGGACCGCATCACGAGCGGAGTGGACGAGCTTCGTAAGGAGGTAACAACCATTGTCTCGCCCGAAAGCATCTTCGGTCATCCCCTAGTCGCTGCCGCAGGGGCATTGGCTGCCGGAGTCGTGGTGGGCCTGATCGTGAGCGGACTGGGGCACCGGGGCGATTCGCAGAGCGATTTATTGCGTGTAGTTGATACCCACCTTGCAAACGTACAGGCCGATTGTGACCCGGCAAAGAAACCACCCGTCGGAGCATCGGTGGCTTCGCAGTTGGCGAGCAGGCTCCTACCCATCGCGTTTGACTGGGGGCTTTCGGCGCTGGCTCGCCGCAGCGCGGGCTCGAAGACCGCAGACTGACACGCCGTGAGGTACGATCGCCTGGCAATCCTTGGTCCACCCGGGGCCGGCAAGGGGACGCAGGCCAAGATATTGGCCAAGCAATGGGGGCTGATGCACGTTTCTACCGGGGATATACTCCGGTCTTCAATCAAGGCTGGCTCGGTTCAGGGAAGGCAGGCCGAATCGTATATTAGGAGGGGCCGCCTAGTTCCGGACGAGCTGGTGCGTGATATGGCGGAGGATGTGCTGACCGGAGTGGTGAGCACAGGTTTTGTCCTTGACGGGTACCCACGCAACCGCCGGCAGGCACGCTGGCTGACGGCATTTCTGGGCGCGCATTCGTTGGATGCCGTGCTCTGGCTCAGTATACCCGAAGAGGTTATTGTTCAGCGCCTGTCACGCCGCAGGGTACATCGGGAGACGGGAGAGATTTTCCACTTGGATACAATGCCTCCGACCCGAATTGCGCCGGAGCTCATTTGTCAGCGCTCGGACGATTACCCGGAAGCTATACGGCAACGGTTACGAACCTATAATAATGAGACTGAACCCGTTGGAGCGTACTACAGGGGAGTAGGAACGCTTGTACAAGTATCAGCAGAGGGTTCTGTCTCAGACGTGCGAAGCCGAATTGCACAGGCATTAGAACTGGTTCAGTCCGGTAGGGATCTTGGTTAGTAACGGAAGCACCCGGCTCATCCGAGACCTTGAATCGCAGATTGCGGGTGCATTGGGAGATCTATGCGGGGAGTCATATGTAGCAGAACTGTTTGATTCGGTACAGTATGTGATGGCTGGCGGAGGCAAGTACGTCCGGCCTGTCTTGCTGTTATTGGTAGCACGAGTATTCGAGGTTACAACTGCGTCCGCGATGCCAGCGGCGCTTGCTGTGGAACTAATACACAATTTTTCTTTGGTCCACGAC
Organism: Rhodothermales bacterium; assembly: GCA_963663495.1. Classification (GTDB taxonomy): domain Bacteria; phylum Bacteroidota; class Rhodothermia; order Rhodothermales; family Bin80. The sequence goes on along the minus strand of OY760427.1, from coordinate 3,470,811 downwards.
GATATCATGGACCATTCTGCAAGCCGTCGTGGTCGGACCACGGTTCACATCCGCTGGGACGGAGATACTGCAATATTGTGTGGTGATGTTATGTTGGGGATGTCCTTTGCAATGGTGACTCGTGCAAGTCCATCGCATGCGTCGTCTTCGGTACAATGCCTCTCAGAGGCAGTAACGGCCCTTTGCGAGGGGCAGGCCCTTGATAAGGCTTTTGAATGCCGTAGTACGACAGTAGCGGAGTACATTGACATGATTGATCGCAAAACGGGAGCTCTGTTGGCAGCGTCGCTTGAAATAGGAGGCATACTCGGAGATGCCAGCGACAATCAGAGAATAGTGCTGCGAAACATTGGCATGGAGGCAGGGCGGGCGTTTCAGATCCAAGACGATCTGTTGGATCTGGTGGCAAGCGACGAGCGGTGGGGGAAACCGGTTGGTGGAGATCTAATGGAAGGCAAGAAGACGTACATACTTCTGCAGGCTATGGAGCGCGCATCGGGTGATGACTTTGCTTTTTTTTCTGGGATCCGGCGTGGTGCAGGGCTGCGCCTGGACCAGATTGCCGAGGCTCGCTCCCGAATGGAAGATCTGGGGGTTATCAGTCACGCACGTGAGCGTGTGATGCACCATTCAGAGCGGGCCATTGCGCATGTTCGCAGCCTGCCGGACACGACTGTTACTGCGAAGCTGGTACACCTGCTTGCGCGGTTGGCAGGGCGTCAGCGTTGAAGGGTGCTCACCTTCATTAGACAATGTCCCCCGTATCTTTCGAGCGTTGCGATATAGGATACAATGTTAGCGTGATCAATGATGTGGAGCTGGCCAGCCCTGCCTACCGCCCACATTAGCTAGTGTTTGCCAGAAAAAGGTAGGAGGGCTGAAAAACGGCGAAACAAGGCCGTTTGATACTCGTTCTATCCATCTGTAAGCGTTACGGTTACAGATGGATATGAGCCATACCGTATTTTGCACATTGCAGATTATTCAGCCAGCGTGTCTCTAACGAATGTTTGGCCAAATCCTTCTGTTTCGGGCGTTTTCATCGATATAAGGCCCCTTGGGGCCGATTATTCATACGATTAATACCATGCGGATTGTAGAGGATACACAGTTTAAGCTCGGGCAGGTCCCCATTGAAGAGATGACCTTCCACCCCAAAGACCGGGACGATATACCGGCAGTGCTAAAAGGTCTGCAGCACCTGTATTGCGACCCAACGGCTCGGCAGAAGATCTTTGAGATCCTGGAGAAGCAGTTGCTTCCGAATATTGATTTGCAGCGTGGTCGTCCGGGGATGGCACTTTGGCGCGTCTTTGTCTTGGGGGTATTGAAGCAGGCCCTCAACTGCGACTTTGATCGTTTGAGGAGCCTGGCCGCCAATCATTTGGAGGTGCGCCAGATGCTGGGGCATACGAATTTCTGGGACGAGCCTGTCTATCAGCTGCAGACCGTTATTGATAACGTGAGCCTGCTAACAGCGGACATCCTGAAGCAGATCAACGATGCGGTGGTGGCTTGCGGTCACCGATTGGTAGAACAGGAGCCAGAGGAGCCGCTTCTTGGCCGGGTTGATTCGGCGGTGGCCAAAGCGAATGTGGAGTGGCCTACGGATGTTCGTTTGTTGTGGGAATCGATGCGGTGCCTGATTCGGGAGTTGCATTGCGCATGTGAGGCGCACAGCCTTGCGGGCTGGTGCAAGGCTGTGTACTGGAGTCGTACCTTGAAGAAGGCCTTCAACCGGGTGCGTACGCACCGTCAGTGGCGTGATGAGTCGAAGGTGAGAAAGTATGTGAAGATGTGTCGTGTTCTGATTGAGCGTGCGGAGAGCAGTGTCAGCGTGTTGAAGGAGAAAGACGCGGATCTTGAGGAGGTGTTGCGGTACTTGGCAGATGCACAAAGGCAGATAGATCAAGTAGATAGGCGTCTATTGAAGGGGGAGGTGATTCCGCATGATGAGAAGGTATTTTCGATACATGAGCCGCATACTCGTTGGATCACCAAGGGGAAGGCGGGGGTGATTGCGGAGTTGGGTCTGCCGGTATGCGTGCTGGAGGATCAGCATCAGTTGATATTGTGGCATCAGATACTGCACGAAGGGGTGGATTCGGATATGATTGTGGGGTTTATGAAGGAAGCGAAGGATCGGTATCCGGCGATCACATCGTGCAGCATGGATAAGGGGTACTCATCGGTAAAGAACCGTAAGGCGCTGGAGCCGGTGTTGGACACGGTGATCATGCCGAAGAGGGGTAAGTTGAGCAAAGCGGACAAGGAGAGGGAATCCGATCCGAAGTTTGTGGAGGGTCGTCGTCAGCATCCGGCAGTGGAGTCGGCGATCAACAATTTGAATCATCGGGGCCTGGGTTTGATACGGACCCGTGGCAAGGAAGGCTTTGTTCGAACGGTGGCGCTGGTAGTGGTAGCGGCAAATGTGCACCGTATCGGACAGATAGTGAAGCGGAGCGAGGAGCGACGAAGGCGGTGCGAGCAGGCCCGCAAGCGCGCGGCGTAGGTACTCGCGCGAGCGTCTTCAGCACAGAATCAAGGTAGCCTGCAAGGGCGAGAGGCCAACGTATGTTCATGCCTCGCTGATGGACGACAAAAACACGTCTGATCAACGTCGAAACCCCAGGATTGCCGGCGTGAGCGGACAAAGTCGGCACCGTTACCGTCGAAAAATCCTTGCTGACTTGTCATTCCGATCCCCAATTCGAATTCCAGCCCCCCACTCAGCCAAGAGTCGCTCGCAAGACCATACTTTTCTGGCAAACACTAGCTAGCTTGACAAGAGGGGGTGTCAACTGGGTCGGTTAGCACGTTGTGATGTGGTTTTGTGGGGCAACAGCACCGGATCCGGGTAACAGGGTAGGGTACAGATCGGTGGCTGAGCGCAATTCCTTGTGCGGATCGGCACATAGAGCGGTGTCAATGTGCCGCGTTCCTCGGGCGGACATAACAATGCGGTTACCGCGATTCGCTGATCGCCGCAAAATCAATGACATGGCCCCTCGTGCTGATAGCACGAGCCTTAGGCAGAGAAAATCAGGAGGTAAGCACAGACCTATCCTATGGAGGAGGACGCACCACCAGTTGACCTGTTGCGGCCAAATCCTCATGATGACTTGCCCGGATTTGCAGACTGCTGTATCCGCGCCACAGCACAGTGTGACCTGATTGACGATTCTTCCGCGGCGCATAACCGCCCATTATAGCCACCAACAGCACCGCCGCTCACAAGTTGGTGGGATCCGAAAGATCATAGCGCTTCGAGTATGTGCGGAGCACAGACAACTCCACATCGGTGAACATCACCCCGGCCTCCATCTCCGGGGAGGTACGACCCAGAAGTGTCATCAGTAGTACGCGCCACGCTGTCACCATGTGGATGGTGATAGCGTTGTGCAATAACGATGCCTTTTGCATGCGCAACTTCTCCACCTTACAACCACTCTTGAGGTAAGCGTGCGGTGAACTACATCTTGATTGGGTGATGGGTTCTGGGGAGCTTACCCCTAGACGTGAGAACCCAGACCCCAGGTCGTATGGTACAGCCCAAACGTACGGCGGAAGAGATGTTTCCGCTGGTAGAGCAGTATAACGAAAGGACCCAGTCCGCAGCGGCGTTTTGTGCAAAGCACGGCATCTCGTATGGGCAGTTGAATTATTGGAGGCGGAAGGATCGCCAGGAGACTGCAGCCGAGGACAGCCGAGGCTTCGTGGAGATAGGCAGTGCAGCACCAAGGGAAGCGGCACAGGTAGAGATCGCATATCCGGGTGGGATACGGGTGCGGTTCTTTGCACCGGTATCTGCTTCGTACCTGGCCAGGCTGACGCAGTCATGATCGGACTGGCACCTTCGCACCGGTACTTCTTTTACCGACCGCCGGTGGACATGCGCACAAGCTTTGACGGCTTGTGTGCTTTGGTAAAGAGCGGCATGAAGCGGAATCCGATGTCGGGAGACATTTTTGTATTCATCAACAGGAGGCGAAACCATTTGAAGGCGCTCACATGGGATCGGAACGGCTTTGCGATCTTCTACAAGCGCTTGGAGACGGGTACGTTTGCGTTGCCAGAGGAGGATGTGCCGACATGGGCACAGATGGTGATGATGCTGGAGGGGGTGTCGTTGAAGACGGTGAAATATCGGCCCCGATATGCGGTAAAAAGCCGATAATCGAGCCAAATATAATGTGTGATTCGGGAACAAGCAATATGCTGGTGTTGCTAGCTCACCATGCAGCCCGAAGTACATTCTATCCTCTCCCCCGCGCAGGTTGCGTTGCTTGCACAGCACCCCGAAGTGGCCAGTGCCTTTGATCGGCTGCATGATCGATGCAGCCGGCTTGAGGCAGAATTGCGGAATATGAATTACCGGCTGATGCTGGCGCTACGCGCGCTATACAGTCCCAAGAGTGAAAAGTGTGTGCTGAATGACCCGCAGCAGGGCACGTTGTTTCGATGAGCCGGAGCAGGAGCTCCCTCTACCGGAGCCGGAGACGAATGGACAGACGAAGAATGGGCAAAAGGCGAACGGACGGCAGAAGAAGAAGGGCAAGCCCAAGCGTAAAGCGCTGGACGATCTGCTGAAGAAACTGCCCCGCGAAACGATTACAATTGAGCCTGACGGGGATACCAGTGGTATGACGTGCATCGGGGCGGAGAAGACGCTGGTTCTGGAGCGTGTACCCGCCCATAGGAAGGTTATTGAGTATGTGCGTCCGAAGTATGTGGACCCTGGGGATGAGGATAAGGGGGTGATCATAGGTGAGTTGCCACCACGGATGGTGAACAAGGGCATGGCGGGCGGGCTCGCGGCGGGTATTGCTACTGCCCTGGGAACGGTTGCCACCACGGATGGTGAACAAGGGCATGGCGGGTCCGGGGTTGTTGGCAGATGTGGTGGTGGGCAAATATGCGGACCACCTGCCTTTGTACCGTCAGCAGCAGCGGTTTCGTCGGGAAGGCGTGGAGATTGCGAAGTCCACGCTGGGAGGCTGGATATCGCAGTCTGCGTCGCACCTGACCCCGTTGTATGATGCTCTGAAGCAGGAGTTGCTATCCACCGGGTATCTGCAGGCGGATGAGACGAGGATGGAGGTGCAGGATGGAGATAAGAAGGGATCGCTGCATAAAGGCTTTTATTGGGTGTACCATAGTCCAGAGCAGAGGCTGTTGGTGATGGAATACCGGAAGACCCGTGCTCGGGCGGGTCCGGTGGAGTTTTTGCACGGGTATGAGGGATTGCTACAGACAGACGGGTATGTAGCTTACGACATCTTTGATGCGGACCCATCCGTAACGCTCTACGCATGCATGGCGCATGCCCGGCGCAAGTTCTTCGACTGCAAGACGTACGAGCCGGATAAGGCCGCGCATGTGTTGAAGGAGATACGCAAGCTCTACCTCATAGAGCGTTGGCTACGCAAAACGGGTGCGAGTGCGGATGTTCGTCAGCAACTGCGACAGGAACAGGCCGGACCTGTACTGGAGGAGCTGAAGCCGTGGCTGGAGGTGAATAATGGTTTACCCAAGAGCCCGTGGGCCAAGGCGACCCAGTACACGCTTGGTCGTTGGCAAAGGCTGACCCGATATCTGGATGAGGGCCGTGTGGAGTTGGACAATAACCTGGTTGAGAATGCGATACGGCCACTGGCTATCGGTAGGAAGAACTACATGTTCGCAGGATCCCATGATGCATCCCAGCGGGGTGCTGTGGGCTATTCGCTCCTTGGACCTCCCTTATTCATAAGGGAGTAAAGTGGCGGGGAATCGTCGTTTAATATGATGGTGTAATATGTTGACTATACACGGGGTGAATGGACTCTTGCGCGACGCTCAATCGTTTAGAAACCCCAATACCCATTCACCCTGTAACACACCCGATGCCAGATCCCAAATCCAACCTTCTGTTCGCTTGCCAGTTCAATAAATCCGTTAAAGTTGTACGCTCCAAGACCGATAATCTAACATCGGATGCCGGCGTCATTCCTATGCGCCTGCTCATGGTGATCAGCACCTTGGCATGCCGACTCGCTTCCGTGCTTAAGGACAATCGGTCCCAAGCTCGGATTACGCATAGCCTTGGGGAGTTAGTGCGACAGTACCTGCTGCAACATGTGCAGGGGTGGGGACGTCAATCAGATGCGGACAAGCTTCGAAGGGACCCCGCCATGCGCGTGGCCACTTCTTCCAACAGGGGTATGGAGGCTTTACAGGACGATAGGTCCCTGGCATCCCAGCCAACCATGTCTCGCTTCGTGCACATGTTGGCCGGGAAAAAGAATTTCAAGAAGTTGCGCCGTTTTGTAGAGACATTCGCCATGGAGCACCTGCTGCAGCGTGGTGGCGGGAAGCGCCGCCCCGAGGTAGTCTTTGATGTGGACGGTGTACCGGTAGATACGCATGGCAAGCAGCAGGGCAGCAAGTGGAACGGGTATTACAAGCGCACCATCTTTCTGCCCCTTATCGCCATATGCGGTGAGTCGGGCGACATGTTGGGGGCGGAATTGCGAGGGGACACGCAGAATGTGGTGAAGGACTGCTACGGTTTCATTCGACGCATTGGGCTGGCATTGCGTGAACATGTGGCCGACAAGGTCATTGTCCGATTGGACGCAGGCTTCAACAGTGGCGAGTTATGTGATAAGCTGGAGAACGACCGTATCGGCTACGTGATGCGTCTGAAAGGAAACGATGTGATTGACGGGCTTGCGGCGCCTTATTTGGAGGGTGATCAGCCGTCGGACGAATGCTACCACGAACTGCGCCACCGTGCAAAGTGCTGGTCCGTAGAGCGTCGTGTGGTGCTCGTGGTTGATCCGGTGCCGGGAGAGCTTTTCCCGCGGCATTTCTATCTGATCACCGATCTGGATGCAGAAGCCTATCCGGCAGAGCAGCTTGTGAATCTGTACCGGAAGAGAGGAAAGGCGGAAAAGCACTTCGGGGAGCTGAATGCGGCTTGCTCCATGGCGCTGTCTTCGGTTCCCCGTCCGAAGACACACTATAAGGGCCGGCCTGTAGTGCGGGTGCCTGATGGGTCGGAGCAGGAAGCCGAGATCCGAACCGAGAACGAGGTCCTGCTACAGGTATACCTTCTGGTGTATCAGCTCATGCATGTGGGGCGCTGCCTTACGCGGGAGCCTGACGAATCCCAGATAATTCTGAGCACCTATCGCGAGCGTGTACTCAAGGTGGGGCCCGCTTCGTACAACACGCGCGCAACATCGTTATCCACATTGCCGCCAGCGCAGATGCTGCATGGGAGCAATTTTGGCGACGTTATTGTCAACTCACATGGATCACGCTTCCCTTGAAGAGCTAGCCAAGTCATCTTTGCGCCTGCGCTTCGACACCGCAGGCGCCCAACGCGGAAAGCGGAAAGAGAAGGTAGGCAGAGGTGTGTCTACCCGACAGACGTCTTCCCAAAATCTCGGTAATGTGACCGCTATCGAGTCGGGAAAAGGGCCTAAACTGTATCCGTCCGGTGAAGTACATTATAACCGAGGGTATTTACTCTCTCAATTAGAGTAAGTTAGGGCGCGGTTCGAAGGTTTATAGGCTAGCGTCGGTTGGGTGTGCAGGAGTTAAGTACCTAACAGCGTATTCGCAGACCCGTACACGGATCTAGTCGGATGACCCGGGCGCGCCTGTTTAGGGGCTCCTATGCCGCTTTCTTGACGGTAGCTTGCTGCAAGTCCCGACTAGCTTTCCAATGATGGGGCAAGAGTTCAGCCATGCGGTCGGCAGGATGTGTCGGAAGACGGCGTAGTACGTCGGTAAGCCATTCAATCGGGTTTGTCGATTGCAACTTGCATGTGGCAAAAAGAGCGTACAGTACTGCGGACCGCTGCGCTGCCGCATGCGATCCCGCAAACAGATGGTTTTTTCGACCAAGCGCAATCGCTCGCATCTGGTTCTCGACCAGATTGTTATCAATCTCAACCTTGCCGTCTTCCAGGTAACAAACCAGCTTCTCCCACCTGTTGAGCATGTACCCCACGGCTTCATCCCATCCCGCACTCGGCCGGTGCTCACGACTCTCCTCAAGCCATGGCTTCAACTTCTCCAGTACCGGCCGTGCCTCCTCCTGTCGTACCTCCACACGCCGTGCCGGACCAGCTCCCTCCTTACGCAACCCACGCTCTATCGCATACAACTGCCGGATTTCCTCCATTACATGGCGCACCTTCTTGGGCTCCTTTTTCCTGCAGTCATAAAACTTGCGACGCGCATGCGCCATACATCCAAACAGCGTTATCCCGCCCCGCGTACCAAACGCATCGTACACCACATACCCGTCGGTTTGCATCGCCCCTCTATATCCGCGCAAGAATTCCCACGGTCCAGCGCGCGCACGGCTCGGGCTGTAATCCATCATCACCACCTTCGCCCGCGGTGCCAGGTATACCCAAAGATAGCCGCGATGCGTCTTTCCTTCGTTTTTCTTCCCTTTCTTCTCCTTCCCTTCCTTCTTCGGCTTTTGCACCGGGAACGTTGTCTCATCCACCTGCAGATACCCGCTACGAAGCACCTCCTTACGCAACGCATCTCCTAACGGACCCAGATACGTCGCTACCTTCGCAATCCAATCCCCCATTGTAGCAGCCGATAGCTTCACGCCATGGCGCTGAAACTTCTTCCGCAGCCGGTATAGCGGCATATGATCCACATATTTGGCTACCGCCAAATACGCCAACAACCCCGGACCCGCCTTCCCCTTCGGTATGACACGCTTCGGCAACGGCGCTATGACCACCCCCTTGCGAGGCTCCTTGCAGACAACGTACTTCGGCCGCACAATCCGTACTACCCTCGTGAAGCCCGGCACATATTCCAGGTACTCCGTTACTTCCTCGCCGATGTACTTCATACCCGCGGTGCTGCCCTCCGGCTCAAGGCGGATCACCTCTCTGGGCAGATGGTCCGGAATCGGCCCACGCACCGGCTTGTTCTTCCCACGCCGCTTGCGCTTTACCGGGACATACTCCTCCTCCTCCTCCTCGGGCTCAACAGCTTCTGGTTCCTCTCCAGACAACTGGCCTTGCTGCGCATTGTCCGCCGGCGTGTAACGCTCACTCTTTTTGCCAGAGAGTAGGCGATGCGCTTGTTCCAACCTGTCTTCCAGATGGCTAATCTTCGCAGCCATATCCGCGATGTTCTTGGATAGACGATCGGCTTTTTTCTCCAAGCGACGGACCTGCTTTCGCAGATCCTTGTTCTCAGCCTCTTGGTTTCTTAGCCTCTGAAAAAGGGCTTCACCGGCAGGAGAAGAGGGGGAGAAAGATACCTTGGGCCGCATAGTTCGTGTACATGTGCGTCCGCCACAATGTTCCGGTTCTTCTCCCCAAAACCCATGTTTTTTGTCCCCAAAGACGCTGATTGCTGCCTGCATTCAGGCGCCAAGACGATAAGCTGCACACCACTCCGAAATTCCCAAGTCGGCACACCAAACCCGGCGTATAATCACCTTGCACTAAGCTCTACAAGCGGACTACGCAGACCAATGCTAAGCCCGCTTTACCATGTACTTCACCGTACGGATACCTCTTGAGCACGCGAAACGAGTCCTCTACACGCCAGCGCAGCCCGTAGTACTCAATGATCGCTTCCGCTTCCTCCAGCGATGTCACCGGGCACGAGGTCAAGAGGTACCACTCAATCCGCTTCGCATTCTTGGGAGGACCCGACTCACGAACATGTACCCCCCATAGTTGCACCGGCTCGCGCTGCGGGTCCTTATCGGTAGGAGGTACAGGTGTTTCGGAAGAATCAGGGGCTTCGGTATCCTGCACCACCTCCTGCTTCTTTTTCTTCTTGGTAGGGGGGAGGATTACCTTCCTATAGCGCACCTCCATAAGCGCATTACGGGCCGGCCGACCCTCATTCGTCACACGCCCCGACTTCGCACGACGGCTCACGCGTGTCACCGACAGGTGCATCATGCCTGCCGACGGACCCTTCCGCATCGCCTTGAATAACCGTGCCTTCTCCTTGCCCAGATTCCGGTCGTGTTTGGCTCGTACTATTACATCCGTACGCCGCAGCCCATCCCGCTCCGCAAAAAGCGCAAAGATGTCCGCCTCCCGATCCATAACACAGATCACCTGCGTCTTGCGCGGCAGCGTCTCCGCCGCCTCCTCAATATCATGAAGACCCTCTATCCATTGCTGCGTCCCGGCAGCATGCTCCCCCTTAGGCTTCTCATACGCACATCGTAGCACTCCCAGGGGCACTCCGTCACCTCCCAATGCAATGGTCGCATGCAAATGCACCCCCTTGGACTCCGCTGTCGTCTGATTACGTCCTATAACCTCTAACCCCTCGCATTCCGGGCGCGTACTGAAGCTGATGTCCGTACCATCCTGCACGCATAACACCGTGTCCTGCGTACGCATCCGCTCAATCGTACGCTGTCGATGAGGCGCCAATATCTTCTCAGGATTGTTCCCATACCGATCCGCCTTCTCAAGAAAACGATAATACCCCGATACCGCCGCCGGATCACGCTTCGGTGCTGCACTCGGTGGACGACCCATAGACGCTCCCAACATTGCTGCACTCTTTACCAAACGAGCACTGCGCCTCTTATCCCCCAATGGCGCACCACCAAACTCCTGCTCCGCCCACCCGTCACCATCAAGCCCCTCACCCACTTCCAACCGCGGATGCAGCTCCACCTCCGGTACACCCAGCTTCTTGCGCCAGTCTCCATCAATCTCCCTAACGAATATCTTCTTCTGCGTTTGCTTGCATTCATGCGTGAGGGCATGCCGCCCCCTGCCCATGGTCATGCCCAAACGAAGGAAGCCTACCGCCTTGAAACACGTACCCTCCTGATCCGGGCCCACAAATGTTTCCACCAGAAAGGGCGCATAGCCATATCGCGCACGGAAGTCGTCCGGCAATCGCCGCAGTACCCGTCCCAACAGATGACTGGCCAGATTCTTGCATTGCACCGTGGGACGAATCAGGAAGCGGCTCAGCCCCACCACACGATACAACTCCCGATCCCGCTGCTCATCACTCCACGCCATCCATGTATCCCGAGGTTTCAGATACAACGCCGCTGCCGAAAACCCGATGGCGCCCAGTATCCCATGCGCACTCTGAAACACGTATCGCACCTGGGCCCCCACAAGGGTCTTCAAACCGCGGGGATGCTCCTTGGTCATCAGCGTATTCCAGATCGTGGTAGCATCGCGGTCGGAGACCAGCACGACCTCAAGATCTTCGACCTCACCCACCGTATCCGGTACATCCACCGGCGCCTCCACCGGAGCTTCCAACAAACGCGGCCCGGCAATCCGACCAGTCCGCTGCGAAACAGGCAGTACAATCTTGTTCTCTGCCTCCAGCGTACGTAGCGCTTTCAAGCATCCGGCCCACTGCGGCCGCCCGCGAGCATCCGTAAAGCGGTATTGCTCGCAAACAATGCGACTGACTGCGGTGCGACTCTTGTCACCGTGTACCTCCAGAATACGCTGCAAGGTCGGTTCTGCGCCGCGAAGCGTGGTAAGTATCTGATGCTGCACCCACATGCCGGTAAACTAACAGACAAATACGCAATAGTCAAGAGGCAATATAAATGGGTAGGCAGGGCCAGCCCCGGTAGCCACTATAGTTCGCAGACGATTCCGAAGCGTGGATGGCAGGACTAAGTCGCGGCATAGAGGTAGCGTCATTGTTTGATCCACAGCTAAAGAGAGAGGTTAACGCAGGCACATTCCTACGGTCGCTGAGCGTACGGGTCCTGACTGGCGGTTGATTTTCTACGTGCGTTTATGGTACAGAACACATGTGGCAGAGCAGCCTTATCCAGTTGTCGTTACTCGGTACGCTGATACTGAAACACAGCAAAGCGCGAGACTTTCTGTGCGGTAGGGCGGTGTTCTGTATGGAACAACCACAGTAGTAATATAGCTCGGGCCCTGTGGAGAACTGCCACCACGAGGCTATAACGGGTCAAGAGCAGTACCCGGCAAATGGTACAATCAAATTCGTGGAAGTGCAACCCAAACCAACACCTGTGCGTTGCTTTACTGCGACTTTCATATTGCTTAGCCGTTTAGGGTTTACATCATTTGTTAGTCCATCAGAAGCCCAATCCAATACGTGCCTGAAGAGAATGGTCAGAAAAGAACTGAGGGTTTCCAATCGCGCCGGCATTCACACGCGGCCGGCTGCACGTATTGTTCGCACGTTGGCGAACTACGAATCCGAGGTTTGGATCAGAAAGGGCAGTTACGAGATAAACGGCAAGAGCATTATCGGCGTGATGACACTCGCGGCATCCCAAGGCACTGAGCTCACTGTCATTTGCCAGGGCGAGGACGAGGAGGCGGCCGCCAATGCGCTGGAAGACCTGTTTGAAACAGGCTTCAATGAAATCTGAACCAAGGTCGCAGCCTAGGGATTCCGCGTATAATGACGGACGCTTCCAAGGATTGGGAGTATCGCCGGGAGTGGCAGTAGGTCCCGCCGTTATGTATGTGAGTGAGGAACTGGTCGCGGAGAGTACACACCTTGACGGGTCGGAGGTAGAAAAGGAGGCCGCTGCGTTTGAGTGGACGGTGAGACGCGCGGAGCGGGACTTGCACAAGATTCTGGTGCTCGCGCGGCAACGGCGAGGCGAGGACGCGGTGGGAATACTCGAAGCTCAGCTAATGATGCTGCGCGACGGAGCACTGCATACGGAGGTGCTTGATGGAATACGGCGGGACAAGCTCAACGCCGAGGCTGTGTTGGATACCGTAATCAGGCGCCACCGTGACCGGATGCTTCGTTGCGATAAAGCAAACTTTCCGGAACGAGTAATCAATCTGCAGGACATACTGGACAGGCTGCTGCTTCACCTGCGGGGTGGCCGGTATTGTGGAACTATAGATCCTGGCGCCGTTGTGATTGCGAGAGTATTGACGGCAGCGGACCTTCTATTGTTCAGCCGTAGCGGAGTAGTGGGATGTTCTTTTGAGGTTGGGGGAGTCACTTGCCACTTGGCCATTATAGCGCGTGCATTGGGCATTCCGGCGGTATTGTGCACCAGCAGTTTCCCCGCCGCAGTTTCCAGCGGGGAAACCGTGATTGTTGATGCGTTAAAGGGAATTATGATTGTGGATCCGTCCGAGAATGCTGTTCAAACCCATGAACGACAGCGCCAACAGTTCACAAGGTCGGAACAGGTTGATAAGGCACACACTCGACTTCCTGCGACAACAGTAGACGGCGTTCATGTGCGTCTGCGGGCCAATGTGGACATGCCGAATGAAGTTGCTGAGGTGGCAGCCGGTGGAGCACAAGACATCGGCATGCTGCGCACTGGGATGTTGTTGCTTGCGGGGGACGAACCTCCGTTTAGCGAGGAGATCCAATGCGGTCAATATCGCCGTGTAGTGGAGCAGATTCGCCCTGAGATTACAACGTTCAGACTGTTAGATCTCGGCGGCGACAAGGCACTGTCAGATGCCCTTCCCGCACGCAGCCCACTCCGTGGATCGCGTGGCATACGCGTGCTTCTTTCAAGCCCAAGATTCCTGATTTTGCAGGTACGCGCACTTCTCAGGGCAGGGTCGGATGGCCTGGTCCGGCTCCTGCTGCCCATGGTAACGACCGTAGCGGAGCTCCATAAGGTAAAGCGAGTGATTGAGAAGACTGCACAAAACCTGCTTCAGGAAGGAATTCCTCACAACGCTGACATCCCAGTTCGGGTCATGATCAAGGTTCTGGCCGCTGCATTCTCCGCACATGCTCTTGTGCAGCACGCGGCATTCTTGGTGATTGGCACAAACGATCTGACACAGTACATGCTCGCGGTCGACCGGGCCGGGGGAGCTGGCAGGTTGAACAGCGAAGTACACCCTGCCGTGCTCCAACTAGTGAAGACAACCGTTGAGGCAGCCAATCATACAAAAATACCCGTGAGCGTATGCGGGGAGTTGCAGCCTCGCCGGCGGTACCCCTCCTCCTGGGACTCGGACTGCGTGAACTGAGCGTTACACCGTCCATGATACCCGTGATCAAACGTGTCATTCGTAATACTTCTGCAGCACAGGCCAGCGTCATGGATGCGAGTGCTACTGCGGCGGAGAGGCCTGCCGAGGTTGACCAAATCATCCGATCACAGTCGAAACCAAAGCCATTATGAACAATCCTCTTGGAACGCTCGCGCACTTGGATCCCGAGCACATGTTTGAAGCAGTGCAACAGTTTCCCCGGCACCTGCGGGAAGGACGACAGCGTGCTGACGTCGCGGATCTGAGCAAACTGACACGCCATGCGTTCAATGGTGCGGTAGTCGCGGGAATGGGTGGCTCTGCCATTGGCGGCGACCTCCTCGCAACACTCGCTGCACCCCATGCCCGTGTGACTACATGCCGCGCGTACGAACTTCCTGGATGGGTGGACAGACACACGGTGGTGATCGCCTGCAGCTACTCCGGCAACACGGAAGAGACGCTAATGCTGTACTCAGAAGCGGTACAGCGCGGAGCATCGCTAGTCTGTATCACAACCGGTGGTGCGCTGGCTGCAGCAGCAACGCAAGCACAATTGCCGCTGATGCAACTGCCTGCGGGGCTTCAACCAAGAGCGGCCCTAGGACATTCGCTTACCGCGCTACTGCGCGTAGGAGAGCACCTGGGCATGGTACACATAGAACAGGCAGATTGGCAGGAAGCATTTACTATAGCGGAACGGCAAGCTAGGGAATTCGCAGCACCCGACAACAGAGCTCTAGCGATGGCCCGAAAACTGGTCCCACTCTTTCCCGTTATGTATAGCAGCCAAAGGCTGGAAGCGGTCAATGTGCGATGGCGCACTCAAATGCACGAGAATGCCAAGAAATATGCCGTAGGTAACATGCTGCCGGAGATGAACCACAACGAAATAATGGGATGGGATCGGCGGGGCGAAGAACTGCGGCGCCTAGGAGTTATCATGCTCTCGGACAGTAACGACCACGAAAGAACGCGCATGCGGATGGAGATTACACAGAACCTGTTGCAAGAGCTGGCCGGTGGATGGATGGTGGTGGAGAGTGAGGGGAAGGGGCCGTTAGCGCGGCTTCTATCCTTGCTTTACCCAGCGGACTGGGTAAGCCTGTACCTGGCACTGCTGCGCGGGGTGGATCCATCGCCGGTGGGACTTATAGCGCAGCTTAAGGCAGAGCTTGAGAGACAATAGCCGCCCCCATGGAACGCCCCATTGGCCGATACGTAGCTTGGTTAAGCTGATGCTATTGCGCGTTCCTGTACTCTGCCTGGTAGTCGCTGCGGCGTCCGTGCCGTGCGCAAGCGCCCAGTATAACTTCCATTTTGGGCGTAACAAGATCCAATACACGGATTTTGAGTGGCATGTTCTGGAGACGGAGCATTTTGATGTGTACCACTACCCCGAGATGCGCGAGCTCGCAGAGCATGGTGCCGCGTTTGCCGAAGAGGCGTACAAGGAGATGCAAAACCGCTTCCTATTCTCCCTGCAGGAGCGGACACCGCTGGTATTCTATGCTACCGACCTCCACTTCAAGCAGACCAACATTACTAGTGGATTTATCCCGGATGGTGTCGGGGGCTTCTATGAGTTTTTGAAGGGGCGCGTAGTAATCCCCGCCAACGGGGATTTACACCGGTTCCGGCGTGTGGTGCGCCATGAAATCGTGCATGTCTTCACGCTCAACAAACTGTTGCGAGTCTACCGGGATCATCGTATCGTGTCGGCCCGACTGCTTCCCCTGTGGTTCACCGAGGGGTTGGCAGAGTACTGGTCCGGCCCGCAGGATCACCAGCATGAAATGGTGATGCGCGACGCCGTCTATTCCAACTACCTCGTGCCGCTTGAGAACATATATCGCGTGTACGGCTCGTTCTTGATGTACAAACAGGGAGAGGCCCTCTGCCGCTATATCGCAGAGACATTCGGCGAAGAAAAGTTGCTGGACCTGATTGATAACGCTTGGAGAAATGCGGACTTCCGAAAGGTCATGGAGCACACGCTGCAAGAGGACTACAAGAAGCTGAGCGCGGATTGGCAGCATGTGGTGCGCGAGGATTACTACCCCCGCCTATCAAAGGCGCAGCCGCCGTCAGTGAGTGCACAGGGCATTGCCGTGCGAGGGTTCAGCGCTAAGCCCGCCTTTTATAAAACGAAGGCCGGTAGACGCTATGTGTATTATGTGGGCAACAAGGAAGGTTACACCAACCTGTACAGCCAGGAGCTGGATTCGCTGTATCGCCCGGCAGGCAAGGCCGGCATGCTGGTGCGCGGCGAGCGGGATGATCGCTTTGAAGCTTTTCATGTCCTTGCAAGCCGTCTTGATGTGTCGTCAAAGGGACGGTTGGCATTTGTGACAAAGAGCGGAGAGAAGGACGTAATCCATACGTTTGACTTGGAAGCAAATGCGCTTGAATCAACGTACGGCTTTGATACGCTCACGGCCGTCTACTCGCCGACATGGGACCCGGAAGGGGAACGATTGAGCTTTTCGGGAATCAACGCGGCGGGAGTGATAGATCTGTACATTTTTGACACGCTTACCGACGAGCTTACGCGCCTCACGACGGATACGTATGACGATCGTGACCCTGCGTGGCGCCCGGACGGGCAGATGATAGCATTCTCAAGCAACAGGACTTTCTTCGGGGAGGACGGCAGTCACAATCTGTTCACCTACGATGTGCTTTCCGGTAGCATAGACTATGTCACCCAGGGGCCGCATAACGACTTTTCTCCTAGCTGGAGTCCAGATGGCCGATGGCTGGTCTATACCAGTGCCCGCAAAGACTCCATGGATCGGTACGGTGGTCAGGATATCTATGTAGCGGACATGCTCGAAACGCCTCCGATCGCCACCCGAAACTTTGTGCGTCAATCGCCGGGTACCCGCTACGCGGTGGAAGAGCGGCGGCTCACAAATTGGACTACAGCAGTATTTGATCCGATATGGACAGCGGACGACAAGCTAGTCTTTACCACCTTCGAGAACCGGCGGTTCACTGTTCGTTCCGTCAGCTCAGCGGATTCGCTCGTGATGCAGCCACGCCAGACGGAGGTTGTGGAGCCCGTATCCGGTGGACATTGGACGTATCCAAGTATCTCTGCACAGTCCGAGCGGCGACCTTATCCATATAAGAAACAGTATGGGTTGGACATTGCGCAGGGACAGATCTCTAGCAGTGCTTTTTGGGGAACCAGCGGGGGCGCGGTGCTATCCATGTCTGATCTTCTGGGCAACGACCGGCTGTATCTGTTAATGTACCGCGCCGCGGATTTTGGCGAACGGACGGGTAACTTCTTTCGCAGCCTGAATATACATGTCTCGCGTGTGCAGCTGCACCGTCGAACCAATATTGGCTACGGCGTCTACCGGCATGGAGGACTGCGATATGATATTACGGAGCCCGATGTCTCTACTGAATTTCCTCGATTCTGGGAGACCATAGTAGGAGGGTTTGGAGCCCTCAGCTATCCGCTCTCCATGTTTCGCAGGATCGAGTTCAGTACTTCGCTCGCATGGGATCGCAAGAGGATTCCTGAGCGCCGTATAGATCGGGTTGCGTATCTGTTTTCCAATGCCGCGTCGATCGTTCATGATAATGCACTGTTTGGGGCGAACGGGCCGGTAGATGGTTGGCGCGGGGAGTTGGGGGTGGCCTACACGACGGACATAGGCAATGCCAACGTAGACTATATAACCGGTTCGATTGATTTTCGGCATTACCTGCGGATTGCCAGGCATGTGACCTTTGCGTCGCGTGCCTTGGGAAGGATAAATCATGGTAAAGAGGCTCGGTTATGGTTTATGGGAGGTAGTTGGGATTTGAGGGGATATCCCCTTTTTGATGTGCGAGGCAAGAAGATGTGGTTCACCTCCCACGAGTTTCGCTTCCCGATCCTAACGCAACCAGCCCTTCATGTACCCATTCTGGCGGCACTCGGGATCGTTAACCTGAGGGGCGCTCTGTTCTTGGATGCTGCCCACGCCTGGAACGACTATTACCGGCAGGAGCTGCCGCAGATTTTTGCTGGCGAGACTTTAGGGAGTGGAGGACTAGGGTTTCGACTGAATGTTTTGGGAGGTTTTGTGCTGCGCTATGATATCGGTTTTCGCTTTCGGGACAGGTTCTCGCGCAGGGATCCTTCAATGTTTCGGCAGTTCTTTTTCGGATTCGATTTTTGACGAAGTTTGGCCACGTAGTCTTGGTAGGTGGTGTGGCTGGAATGGTGCTGATGGGCGCCTGCCGATCCATTCAGGTTGGCAGTGTGGAGGTCGGCGAAGAAGCGGCGCCACTCATTGTGCCCCCGCTTGAACTTGCTTGGACGCATAATGCGGGTGCCGGATTTGGAGTAGAACCGCCCCATATACGCGACAATATTGCATTTGTCGGGACGCGCAGGGGTGAAGTGATTGCCCTTTCGCTGGAGGATGGCCAGCGGTTGGGAGCAAAACAGTTTGGTGAATCCATCGAAGGTTCACCAGTCTCAGTCGGGGGAGACCTAGTCGTCCCCATTGCCTTCGGAAAGTACGCTTTGGCAAGCTATAGCGTCAATAGCGGACGGAGCCTGTGGAGCGCGCAGGGAGAAGCTGTCGTCGCCGGTATCCTTGCTATGGATGATGGCTTTGTAGTAGCGGATGCCGAGGGGACCGTCCGGCGCTACGATACCAGCGGGGAAATACTTTGGGCTGCTACCCCCGGGGGGCGTGTCCGAAGCAGGCCTGCGCGGGCTGGCGGCCGCATCATCGTCGCCGACGAGAATGGGTGCGTCAGCGCGGTCGCGGCGGACGATGGCTCCGTGTTATGGCAGCATTGCCAGGGGAGGCCCGTGTATGCACCCCTTGCTATGTTGGAATCGGTAGTTATCGTACCCACCACGCGCGGCGTCGTAGAATTCGTAGACGCTGAGAAGGGCGAACTAGTGTCTACCTACGCCGTGCAGGATCGAACGGTGCGATTCACGGCAGCGGGAACGGGTGGCGAGATGGTCGTTATGGGGACATCAGACGGTCGGCTCGTAGCATTGAGCCACGGAGGTAAGGAGCTCCTATGGGAAATCGAAGGTATGGATTCGTTCCTTGGTGGGCCCCTCATTGTTGGCCGGTATGTGTACGCAGCAAGCACAGGTGCTATTCTGTACGCTGTCAGCTTGGAATCCGGGAGCATAGCGTGGCAGATTAAGCTGCGCGGGCGCACCAAGACAGGGCTGGCTGCGGCGCACGGGAAGCTGCTCGTTTTGACAGAGCCTCGCCATGTTCAGGCATTCAGGACGACCAACACGGTGATAAAACCGTAGTGTGCAGTGCCGTGTGCACGGGCAATGCTGACACTTGGGCTGGCACCGGGTACCTTAGAATTGGCATGGCCGTTCAATCGGGTACCAACTTACCCTTGTTGCGATGGAATATGCTGCAATTTTTGTTGGATCGGAAATCAGGTTTGGATTGGTGTCGGTCCAAATGCGAAGGCATGGACTGAAATTACCTGGGCTTGAATCGCAAGTTGTAACCGCAACGCTCAATGGCCGTACATTTTGACGAAGTACGGTAGCGACATGCACGGTTGACCTGCAGCCTTAGCCCAGGCTTTCCTTACAACATGAATCTTTGGGACATGATTATTCTCGCCACCTTGGTCTTGGGGGCCTTGGCTGGATGGCGTAGCGGCCTGATCCGCCAAGCGCTAGGCTTGGCCGGTATTGTAGCGGGGATTCTGATCGGGGTTGCACTCATGGAAACCGTGGGGAGGATGCTCGCCCCCCTTTTTCGTATGTCGGAAGGCATTGCCCCCATCGTCGGTTTTATAGCCGTGTTTATCGGGGTGCAGGTCTTGGCAGTTGTAGGATCGAACGTGCTGGGCGGTGTCGCCGCAAGCTTGCGGCTAACATTGTTGAATCGCATTGGTGGGGGACTGGTCGGGGCCGCGAAGGCTGCGGTTATAGCGAGCCTTTTCTTTTTAGTATTGGACCAGACTGGGCAGCCTGGACAGGATGCACGGGCTAGGTCAAGCCTCTATGAGCCGGTTGCACTAGTTATCCCGGCACTGTGGGAGTATTTGCGTGGAATGTTTCCAGACATGGTAGACATTGCAGAACGGTTTGGGGAGCGGATCATACAGGAGGTGCAGGAACCGTAGTAGCGGGCCTGCGGCCGCAGTGCGCGCCCGTGCGGCGTTCGGTCGGGTTTTGCGGCTTTCTTTCCGGAACCGTGAGGTTCGCTCCCGCACGCATCGGGCCAGCATAGGGGCGCCACCCACTCCGGCCGGAGGCCGTGCCGAGGCCGTCCCACATGTTGCGAGCAATCGCAATGTTGGCCTACACACCGGGCCGCTTGACAAAAGCGACGGGGAGATATGCAAGAAAGAACAGGAGCAGCGCTGCAAACTCGCAAACTAGGATATACCACGGCCAAGGTCCCATGAGGTTAAGGAGGGTTGCCGTAGGTGGCTTTTCCATCATGTACATGTAATTGGTGCCTGCAAGCGCATTCAGGCCCATCATAAGGAAGGAGTAAAGGTTCAGGGCTAGGAAAGAGTAGAACAAACCCTTAACATCGGGGATAAGCTTCAGGCTTGCCGTAACAAAGACCACATATGCAACGAGACCTCCATGCACGATCCAGTAGCTGATGTAATGGTAATGCGGGAAGGCTTCGTCCAGGTCAGGGGTTATGATGCCTTGGAGGGTTCCGGCCAGCACAATGAAGTACAGGATTTCATGGACTCGCTTCGTGGGGTGCCACATGATGAAAGGCACAATGAGCGCGGCCATGTTGCAAAAATTGAGAGGCAAGTCCTCCCGCCAATCGAAGGATCCTGTAAGGATGGCGTAAGCGGTATAGGAAGCGATAGCAAACGATATGAGTACCGCTAACCCTCTGGAAACTTGGACGCAGGCTGGCATCGCCATTCGTCGGTTAGCGTACACCGGTAACAGGATGCTGACCGCCAAGGAAATGACAGCCGCAATGGCATGTTGTAAGCCAAACGAGATAAACGATTGGGGAATCATCGCCGAAAAATATACTCAGGAACGACATATGGTGCACCTGCTGCGATGCGTTTCAATGCAGGAACGGGGCAGGGTCCGCGGACAGGAACACCCTGCTGGGGCTGCAGATTGTCCGATCTACTTTTCGATTGCCACATCCAGGGCGATACGGACCAGAACTGTACGGAGTGTGGCGCGGGTACAAAAGGATCACTCCAATCTTCAGTAAAACAATAGCACATTGAGATCGGAGTACCACGCATCCATAGGCGCGCTTAGCGGGACCGAGGTGTGCCGTTTCGTTGTGTGGAATGGCAACGCAGTGCCCTCGGGCGGAATGGTTGTCAACGCATTCTTCATCCTGGTATTGCTTTGGTGCAGCCTCATACAGCAGACCGCAGCTCAGTCAGGAGGGACTTCTAGTTTATCCGTTGTGCCTGGAAGGGTGTGGGCGCGGTTTGTTGCTCATACGGCACCAGCTGGCCTGAACAAAGCGGTCCTGGATGGGATAGGACGATTCAGCATAACCGGTGTGGAACCAGCATTTGCGAACCTGCTGAAAGGCCAGCCTCAAACCGAGAGCATCGCCGAATGCGGGAGCGTGTTTGCAGTATCGTATAACGGCGGTCACAACCCGCACGATGTGGCGGCAGTTCTGGCACAGGATTCAAGCGTCATCTACGCTGAGCCAATGCCTGTCCGGTACGTGACCGCACAGTCGCTTCCGGTGGAGCCCAATGATCCGTTGTACGGGCAACAGTCGGAATACCTGGGCAGGCTGGAGTTGCCCGCAGCATGGGAAATCGTGAAGGGAAACCAAGGCGATGTAGTCATAGCTGTCGTTGACACGGGAGTGGATTGGCCGCATGTGGACCTACGGGCGAATGCTTGGAGCAATCTTGGAGAAATTCCTGACAACGACAGAGATGATGATAGCAACGGGTATGTTGATGATGTACATGGCTATGACTTTGGGGTTAACAGACCCTATGCACCGGGCACGGGCTTCTCCGTCAGGCACATGGTGCACGGAACGCAGATCGCCGGGCTAGCTGCTGCGGTTGCGGACAATGCCATCGGAATTACAGGCAGCGGATGGAACGCAAGGCTGATGTCGGTGGGTGTATCCTGCGAAGGGTCTGCCAGCAGAATCTGTCATGCTGTTACTGGCGTACTCTACGCGGCCTCCCACGGCGCCGACATTATAAACATCAGCTTGGGTGGCTACGAGTATTCGGCAACAGAGGCGGCGTGCGTTGAAGCTGCAACGGATATGGGAGCTCTAGTCGTGGCTGCTGCTGGCAATGAAGGGCTAAACATTGATGTACAACCGTACTACCCTGCCAGTTATGCTCGCGTGCTGGCTGTTGGTGTGACAGGTAGAAGTGGCGATGCCCATCTGTTTAATTATGGCAGTAGCGTTGATGTTTTTGCGCCTGGCGGCCCGATTATTACGACGATACCGGGTGATGGTTATGATCATTCTGCGAGCGGATCCTCGTATGCGGCTCCCTTGGTTGCAGGTATTGCCGCGTTAGTGAGAACAGCGTTCCCTACGTATTCTGCTGATCAGGTGCGCGAGCGCATCCGTCGAACAGCCGATTCGATAGACTACGCCAATCCGCCGGAGTTCACGGGTCTTCTGGGTTACGGGAGACCCAATGCGTTTCGCGCTGTTACCGGGGAGTGGTCATTCGCCTCGCAGTTGGTAATGCACGGTAGCTATCCCAATCCGTTTAATTTTGTTGCGAACGTTGTATTTGATCTACCTGTTGAGTCTCGGGTGTCCGTTGAGGTAGTCAATGTGCTCGGACGGCGTGTCTGGCAGGGGCCATCGGTAGAGATGGATGCAGGCTTCGGCCAAGTTTATACCGTTGATGGGAGGGGTCTGGCATCGGGGGCCTATTTCTACCGCCTTCGTGCAGAGTCATTTACCAACGTGTGGGTCGGGGATGGGACGATGCTTCGTGTTCGGCAGCGATCCATGTAGCGGCACTCAGGATATCGTGAGGCTCCAGAACATGCAAGGTCGGAGTGCTTTGCGCAACCAACAACAGGCCGGATGCAGGCAGACTGGCGATTATCCCACTCGGGAGCATGGTCGGATGCTCAACCGAGGGATGAACGCACTGTCAGTCATCTGGTATCCGGCCGCAGGACTCATTGCCGGTTCCAGCCCCGCACCGGCCAGCATACCGTTCCGGCGGCCTACCGAGAAACGCGAGTGCGGCGCATGAAATACACTCCGCCGACAATCATGGCCCCTCCAACGATTTGAAACCAAGTGATACGATCTCCCAGTAGCAGGCAACTCACCAAGAGCGCAATCAGAGGCACGACATTGCCATATATCGCCGTATGGGACGGACCGACCTTCTTTACTGCCGTCGTCCAGATGGCAATGGTTAGTCCGATAGAAAGACTTCCCGAATACATTATTGCCAGCCACTCCCAGGCACCGATCACACTCCAGTCCACTTCTGCGAGGCGTGGTAGCCCCAATGCCGTGAGGAATGGCAATGCCAGCAAAAGGCCCAGGACGGCAACGCCAGACGGATTGACTTGTCGAGTGAGGGGTTTGCTCACGGTCGTAAAGCTACCCCAGCAGACGGCTGCAGCCATCATGGAAAGGTTTCCTACCAAGGACTCATAGCCAAGCATGATCGCCGAGCTTCCACCTAGCACTACCACTACGGCACCTGCAATGGTTAATGACAGACTGCTCCATTCACGGGTCTTCAGGTGCTCAATTCGAAGCACATGCGCCGATGCTGCTGCCCAGAATGGGGCAGAAGCAAGGATAAGTGCAGCGCTTCCTGCTGAAGTATTGTTGATGCCTTCAATAAAGAAAAACTGGTATAGTAAGAAGCCGATAAGACCACAAACGAGCAAGCTGCGGAAGTGCAGCCTCAGCGGACCGAAGAAGGACTGACTAGTGCGCTGTTGGAAGCGGACATGTATAATGGCTAGGGTGGCTGCAGCGATCCACAAGCGGAACATATTGAGAACATGTAAATCCATCCGCGAAAGCACCAGCTTCAGGATCGGGAAATTGAATCCCCAAATTAGAACCACTAGGAGCAGGGACAGGTCGTGGCGGTGTAATGCCCAAAACCGCTTGGAGCGAGAATGTGAAAGGATGGGGCGTACCTTGCGTTGTGGAGGGGATCTAATGTACGCGGTTGTGACCAATCGTATACCAGTCATTTGCGATTAGGTCGCTCAGGCGTGGTAGCAGAACAAGAATCCGTGGTTGCCGTTGACCGGCACCACGGGACGTAGCGCAGCCAGGTAGCGCACTTCAATGGGGTTGAAGGGGTCGCGAGTTCGAATCTCGCCGTCCCGACAAGAATGTTGTCGGATCTACGCGGCCGGGAAAGAGTCTACGCGAACACAGAGTGCTGAGGCAGCAGGCGCACATGTGTTTCTGATATTGCGCCTGCTGCGGTACCTTCCTGTTGCAGAGGCAGGGTACCATTGTTCGAGCGAATCCGTGGCCCCTTAAACCGGATCAAATGGGGCAGCCCCCACGGCGCTGTAGATGTGGTACAAAGGGGAAGTACTGCATCGGCCTTCCTCCGCCGGCATTTTGACATCCCGAAGATGACCACCATCCTGTGGTCTCCACTGAATAGATGCGAGGCTTAGCTATGCCGCCGAATAGAAAAGGGAGTTATATGGCTGAATGCCACGCGTTTTCGCAGGAGTTACTTATTGTGCTTTGGTGGTGCAGACAGGATGGCTTTCGCCAGTTTTTCATAATCGGCTCCCGCTTTTCACGAACAAACTGCAATTATTTCAAATAACTCAACACGTGGGTACGCGTGGAATATAATTTTCATATATTAGGGAGTTATATATCACAGTGCCATGCCCGAAACGGTTAGTGCATACCGCAATATCACATACAGGCTGTTGCCCGGAAGTCGAAGTAACGCCAAGCAACTTGCTGGATTAGCGGGTGCGTGTAGGTTTGTGTGGAATGCCATCCTCGCAGAGCAGAGCGAGGCGTACAAGAATGCGAAAGAGGCTGGAGAGAAGCCGCCCTCGGTACGCTTCTTCTCGCTGGGGAAGCGGTTCACGGCACTGCGCCGTACGGTCGAGTGGCTACCTGAATACTCCTTTGGTGTCGTTAGATACACATTGAAATATCAGGCGGATGCATGGAAGGCATTCTTCAAGGAAGGTAAGAGAAGACCGAGATTCCATTCCAGACGTGGTAGTACGCCTTCGTTCACGATCCCGGATAACGTAAGGGTTCGGGATGGTAAGCTGTATATCCCGAAAGTGGGATATATGGCGCTCCGCAGGCGGGGAGGCAACCCGTACCCTGATGGTATACCCATCAAAGCCACTGTAAAGAAGAACGCCGGCAAATGGTATGCTGTCATCTGCTACAAGATGGAGGCACCTGTAATAGAGGATACCGGCAGTGCTGTAGGCATTGACCGTAATTGCGGGCAGATCGCTATGGTCTCCACAGAGGGCGATACAAGCATTATCAGACAACCGGATACGAAGCGTCTTGATGCCAAGTTGAAGCGGCATCAGCGAAGACTGGCGAGACAGAAGAAAGGCTCCAACCGTCGAAACAGGCGGAAGCATAGAATCGCCCGCATACAGCGCAAGCGTGCTACCATCCTCAAGAATGCGAACCACCAGGTAAGTCGCAGTATTGCCAATTGCTCCTCAACGGTGATACTGGAGGACCTAAAGATCAAAGCGATGACACGTTCAGCTAAGGGGACGATGGAGAGCTTTGGCACAAACGCCAGACAGAAGTCTGGCCTCAACCGTGGAATACTGCGAACAGGTTGGGGCCAGCTGGATCAGATGCTGGGCTATAAGTGCCGCAAGGTGATAAAGGTTACCGCTGCCTATACCAGTCAGCGGTGTTTTGTGTGTGGGCACACAGAAGCGAGTAACCGTAAGACGCAGAGCAAATTCAAGTGTATGTCCTGTGGACATGCGGATCATGCAGACCTGAATGCGGCTGCAAACATACTGGCCTCCGGGATTGGGGCTTCTGCACGGCGAGGGGCGTTCGGGTTACCGACCCCTATGACCCGTGAAATTGATACTAGTGCCTCACTGTGTACAGTTGGTCACTCACGTATATAATTCCCATAGAAAACCTACCAGCCAGTTTTATCCATGGGACCCTTGTACAGGACATTCCACTCCTAACGAGGCCTCCGTCGGCAGTCTGCAGCACTATGTACGCTTAAGCAGCAGGTTGAAGACGGGGATGTGTAGGCATTCGAATTTCGGGATAGGCTGGAGATTTTCAACAGGGTTGAGCAGATCAGGCTTTTCATTGATCAATTCGAAATCTTATTGGACACCGTGCGGCTTGGCGCACCTCTGGCGCTATCACGTACCGAGCTTGCTGCATTGATTCGCGGTGGCGGACTGAGGTCCACCGGTGCGCCAGGCTAACTGGCGAGGATATAGCGGGTGGAAGTCCCGTAATATGAAGCAAGAACCATGTACATATTTCCGCGAGCCGTGCGCGGTCACTCGTGAGGGTGGACGTGAAGTGTCGGTAGCGGCGCATATGGCCAGGGATATTGAGCAACGAAAGATGTGTCGGGCGGCGTGCCATTCCTTGTTGGCTGAAAAAGTGATTATTGGTTCGGTGTTGGCTTGGGTTTCCTAAGCCTTTTCACCATACGGATCCATGATCACTTATGAGTTTATCAGATGATTTATCGCAGCTCATTCAGGGGCTGCGTCATACCGGCGCGTCCGGTCGGCAGCTGCAATTTGACTTGTTGCGGCACCTCACCCAGTGTGTGCAGCAGTTGACGTCTAGTCTGGAAGAGGATGTTATGCTTCCGTCGGATAATGCGGCTCCAGACGGCACTGGGGAGCAGTTGGCAGAAGCACCTTCCGAGGAGGAAAATAGCGTCCGTGCTCCGGAGTCTCTGGAGTCTCCGGGAGGCTTGGCATTGGGGTACGATGATGATGCTGCGGCGTGCGAGCAGGCGCGGCAGGTGTTTGATACGCGCCCGTTGTGTGAAGAAGAGCACGTAATCCTTTGGCTTGATGCCATGGAAGTGTGGGGGCGACCCATAGTCGTGTGCATGGCCGCTACCATTGAGGGTTATCGGCGCATTCTGGGCTTTGTGGAGGCTCCGTTGCACGATGCGGAGCGCGTGCAACACTTGTTACAAGGCTTGTTGGAGCGCGGTTTGTGCGCAGATCGGGGGCTCTTCTGCATCACTCCTGATGTGACCTCGCTGACCGGCGTACTGCAAGAGTGCTTGGGTACCGGTATGCAGCAGCAACACTGCCAGATGCACAAGCGCACGCGTGTAGTGAGTTATCTGTCCGAGCAGGACGGGCGGCACATTCGGGGGGCGATCACGCGTGCTTTCGCCGTGCCGGATCCGAAGGTGGCGCATGCAGCGTTGATGCAGATCCATACGGACCTTTTGGTGTGTAACCGGTCTGCGGCCCGGTGGCTCTTGCGGGGTCTGGATAGGACGCTGACACTGCACCGGACAGGACTGTATGAACAGTTGAGTCCGAGCCTTCGAAGTACTCGTTGTGTGGCCCATGTCTCCAAGAAGCTGGTGCGGCGACTACGCGATGTTCGCTTGTGGATGCCGCCAGACAAACGCCGTGCTTGTCTGGCGTTGTTGCTTCTTGAGATAGAGTCACACATGCGAAGATTGCCCCGCGCTGCGTATCTTCCAGCGATGCGATCAGCATTGTTTCCTTCCATCAATCAGACAAACGATAACTGACCTATGTCCAAAGATGTCATGCAGATAGAAAACCCCGGCACACTACCGGAGGGTCTCCAGAAGATACTAGACACGGGGATTGATTCCCTGAAGCTGTTAGTAGAGCATCTTGGCACGATGCAACTGGCGTTTTTTCTTGCGGTCATGGAAGCCGAGGTAAAGTCTCTCTGCGGTGTGCGCAGAAAGCGCGACAACAATAAGCAGCACAAGGGGCGGTACGAGCGGTGGGGGAGCAGACCGGGCTCTATCATGATTGGAGATGAGCGGGTAAAGGTGAGTGTGCCGCGTGTACAGGACCGGGTGAAGGGTAAAGCGCGTCCTCTGGAGACCTACAAATTGTTGCACAAGCCGAATCCGAATATGGTGAAGCGTATCGCCCGGAAAATTGTGTATGGTATTAGCCAGCGGAACTACAAGAAGGTGGCAACGGAGTTTGTTGGCAGTTTTGGATTGAGCGCTTCCTCAATCAGTCGCAAGTACAAGAGTTACAGTGCACAGGTATTGAAGGAGCAGGAGGAGCGTAACTTGGCGGAGAACACGTTTGTAGCGTTGCTGCTGGACGGCAAGTACTTTCAGGGGGTGCAGGTATTGATTTGTGTAGGGATTACGGATAAGGGCGAGAAGATAGTAGTAGGGATGGTGGAGACGGCGACAGAGAACGCCGAGGCGGTACAAGGGCTGCTGCAGGATTTGATTGATCGCGGGCTGCGGTATGATAAGGGGCTTTTGGTCATCTTAGATGGTTCCAAAGGGCTCCGGAAGGCGGTGAAAGCGGTATTTGGTGATAAGGCACAGGTACAGCGGTGTACTTGGCATAAGCGAGAGAATGTGGTGAGTTACATTGAGAAAGAGGACGAAAAGGTGCGGGTTCGGGGGGAGTTGCAGCAGGCGTACGACGAGCCGAATTACGACAAGGCAAAGGAGGCGCTTCTGAGCATAAAAAAGGGGTTGAAGGAGTCCCATCCCAAGGCATCGAACAGCTTGTCTGAGGGGTTGGAAGAGACTTTGACGCTCCATAGACTGGGGGTGGCGGAGGAACTGGGACGCAGTTTGCAGACCAATAACATCATGGAGAACCTGAACAGTTTGATTGCTCAACGATGCCGGAATGTCGCGCGTTGGATGAATTCGAGTCAACGTCAACGATGGGCAGCCATGGCCAATAGGGAGTCGGAGACATGGAGCATGAAGATCCTACCCTGTGCAGACCACCTGCCGGAACTACAAGCAGTTCTACTGTAGAAGCGTGTACAGTACCACGATGCGTGCGATAATGGGGGCAGGATCGTGCTGTGTGACGGGTTCGGCTGCCACTTAGGGGGTAACAGCGCTATAGAGGCGTAGTGTAAGGCCTCCGTAGACGATGTAACGTGTCACTTCGCGATAAGCGGAGCAGGCGGAGATGTATCTGGAGGGCACGCATGTCCCCGCCAAAGCCGTATCGGAGGGCCCAGAAGGGCTCTCATCAGACGGTAAGCGGGCTAAATGGGGTCCAAATGTGCCGAAAACATGCCAACGAGGCGGTAGATCACGCGTACGGTGATCTATCCGGCCAATAAGGAGCCTACGGCTGTGCGCGGAGGGGTAGTCATCAAGGGAGCCAAGGCGAATGTGAAAAGACTACCCTGTACCAGGAAGGTGTCGTAATTATCATCAGCATTATTGCAGCGCGTACGATCCATAAGTGCTTGCCGGAACATGAGTTCGGTCGTGGTACGATGCGTGCGGAATTGGAGGGTGCATCGTAGCGTGGTTGGTAGGATTGACGGGTTTACGTTGCTACATACACGCGTGGCTGTCCACGATGCCTGCAGATGGCACGTTTGAAGCCGCTACCACGGTGTGCATGCGTGCAAAAGGGCTCAAATAGGCTGTTCAGTAAGGAAAAACGTGCCTGAATCTGCCTGCAACACGCCAACGAGGCCGTAAATCATGCGTGCAGGTCAATTAGTGAGGTGGAGTCGTTAAGCAGGACAATATTATCCTGGACAAACCACCGAAGCTGTAAGCAGCTCTACTGTAGAAACGCGTACAGCACCGCAGCGATAGTATATGCTGAAAGATGGATACGGTCGTGCAATGCCACGGTGCGTGCGATAATGGGTGCTGGATCGTGCTATGTGACAGGTTCGGCCGCCAATTAGGGGGTAATAGCGCTATAGAGGCGCGGTGTAAGGCCTCTGTAGACGATGTAACGCGTCACTCGCCATGAGCGGAGGACACGCATGCCCCAGCCAAAGCCGTATCGGAGCGCCCAAAAGGGCTGTTCTCAGATGTTCACCGGACTGAATAGCACCCAAAACCGCCGAAAACGCGCCAACGAGGCCGTAAATCACGCGTACCGTGATCAGTCCTGCCAATAAGACTGCCTACTGCCGGAACAGGAGTTCGATCGTGGTACGATGCGTGCGGTATTGGATGATAGGATTGGCGCGTTTAGGTCGTTACACCCGCGTGGAAGGTTAGCATACCTGCAGATGGTACGCATGAATCCGCTACCGCGGTGTCAGCGCGTGCAAAAAGGGCTCATATAGGCTGTTCAGTAAGGAGAAACGCGCCTGAATCTGCCTGCAACACGGCAACGACACCGTAAATCACGCGGCAGATACTTGCGGGCTTGATAACCGCTGCAAAAGCCCATAATTCTTTGATCAGAACTACAATCAGGGGTGTCAGGATGAGCGCAGAATCTGTACATTATAGCCGTTCCAGCCGGCACCGACCGGATTTTCAGCCAACAAGGAATGGCACGCCGCCGATGTGTCGTTCGGGTCGCCGAGATTATCGGTGCGGTCGAAGGCAATATGTTCGTCATCGTTATGGTGAGAGGGCGGACAGGCCCGCGGTGTCTAAGACCCCATGGACGTATGTACATATCCTGCCGGGACCTGGGAGATCTTTTCAACGCCCAGCGCCAAGGTCGGGGCCGCCGAAGCGTAGGCGAAATGCTGATCGGAGGATGTACGTTGAAGAGAGGTCCGATGCGATGATAGTAGCGATGAAGCTGGCGAACAAAGCATGGAAGACCATGTGGCGGAGTTGGTGGAGCGAAGCGTCGCACCCGAGGGGAAACCGTAGTTCCCGGCATGCACTGGACGCAGAGCCAGGTTCGTGTGCCAGGGGAAGGTGCGGTTACGGCAACGGACCGGTTCGCTGGTCTGTTAACATCATGCGCGGTGGCGCGACCCAAGGGAAGAGCCGGATGCGTTAGCGCGCACGTCCAGATCTGTGCGGGGCCCCGGGGAGACCCGGGGCCCCGCACAGATCTGCCTCAAGCTCCTGACACCATCCGGGCTGGGCAGCTCATTCTACCGTCGTACTGAGTCTACCAATAAGTGGCCCGCCCGACGCAGATAAGGTGACCATCGGCGGAAACGCCAACACCAGCAACAATACGCATAAACGCTTTTTGGTCCTACGACAGGAACGGGTTGTTCCTTCCTGGCGGCGTGCCATTCCTTGTTGGCTGAAAAAGTGATTATTGGTTCGGTGTTGGCTTGGGTTTCCTAAGCCTTTTCACCATACGGATCCATGATCACTTATGAGTTTATCAGATGATTTATCGCAGCTCATTCAGGGGCTGCGTCATACCGGCGCGTCCGGTCGGCAGCTGCAATTTGACTTGTTGCGGCACCTCACCCAGTGTGTGCAGCAGTTGACGTCTAGTCTGGAAGAGGATGTTATGCTTCCGTCGGATAATGCGGCTCCAGACGGCACTGGGGAGCAGTTGGCAGAAGCACCTTCCGAGGAGGAAAATAGCGTCCGTGCTCCGGAGTCTCTGGAGTCTCCGGGAGGCTTGGCATTGGGGTACGATGATGATGCTGCGGCGTGCGAGCAGGCGCGGCAGGTGTTTGATACGCGCCCGTTGTGTGAAGAAGAGCACGTAATCCTTTGGCTTGATGCCATGGAAGTGTGGGGGCGACCCATAGTCGTGTGCATGGCCGCTACCATTGAGGGTTATCGGCGCATTCTGGGCTTTGTGGAGGCTCCGTTGCACGATGCGGAGCGCGTGCAACACTTGTTACAAGGCTTGTTGGAGCGCGGTTTGTGCGCAGATCGGGGGCTCTTCTGCATCACTCCTGATGTGACCTCGCTGACCGGCGTACTGCAAGAGTGCTTGGGTACCGGTATGCAGCAGCAACACTGCCAGATGCACAAGCGCACGCGTGTAGTGAGTTATCTGTCCGAGCAGGACGGGCGGCACATTCGGGGGGCGATCACGCGTGCTTTCGCCGTGCCGGATCCGAAGGTGGCGCATGCAGCGTTGATGCAGATCCATACGGACCTTTTGGTGTGTAACCGGTCTGCGGCCCGGTGGCTCTTGCGGGGTCTGGATAGGACGCTGACACTGCACCGGACAGGACTGTATGAACAGTTGAGTCCGAGCCTTCGAAGTACTCGTTGTGTGGCCCATGTCTCCAAGAAGCTGGTGCGGCGACTACGCGATGTTCGCTTGTGGATGCCGCCAGACAAACGCCGTGCTTGTCTGGCGTTGTTGCTTCTTGAGATAGAGTCACACATGCGAAGATTGCCCCGCGCTGCGTATCTTCCAGCGATGCGATCAGCATTGTTTCCTTCCATCAATCAGACAAACGATAACTGACCTATGTCCAAAGATGTCATGCAGATAGAAAACCCCGGCACACTACCGGAGGGTCTCCAGAAGATACTAGACACGGGGATTGATTCCCTGAAGCTGTTAGTAGAGCATCTTGGCACGATGCAACTGGCGTTTTTTCTTGCGGTCATGGAAGCCGAGGTAAAGTCTCTCTGCGGTGTGCGCAGAAAGCGCGACAACAATAAGCAGCACAAGGGGCGGTACGAGCGGTGGGGGAGCAGACCGGGCTCTATCATGATTGGAGATGAGCGGGTAAAGGTGAGTGTGCCGCGTGTACAGGACCGGGTGAAGGGTAAAGCGCGTCCTCTGGAGACCTACAAATTGTTGCACAAGCCGAATCCGAATATGGTGAAGCGTATCGCCCGGAAAATTGTGTATGGTATTAGCCAGCGGAACTACAAGAAGGTGGCAACGGAGTTTGTTGGCAGTTTTGGATTGAGCGCTTCCTCAATCAGTCGCAAGTACAAGAGTTACAGTGCACAGGTATTGAAGGAGCAGGAGGAGCGTAACTTGGCGGAGAACACGTTTGTAGCGTTGCTGCTGGACGGCAAGTACTTTCAGGGGGTGCAGGTATTGATTTGTGTAGGGATTACGGATAAGGGCGAGAAGATAGTAGTAGGGATGGTGGAGACGGCGACAGAGAACGCCGAGGCGGTACAAGGGCTGCTGCAGGATTTGATTGATCGCGGGCTGCGGTATGATAAGGGGCTTTTGGTCATCTTAGATGGTTCCAAAGGGCTCCGGAAGGCGGTGAAAGCGGTATTTGGTGATAAGGCACAGGTACAGCGGTGTACTTGGCATAAGCGAGAGAATGTGGTGAGTTACATTGAGAAAGAGGACGAAAAGGTGCGGGTTCGGGGGGAGTTGCAGCAGGCGTACGACGAGCCGAATTACGACAAGGCAAAGGAGGCGCTTCTGAGCATAAAAAAGGGGTTGAAGGAGTCCCATCCCAAGGCATCGAACAGCTTGTCTGAGGGGTTGGAAGAGACTTTGACGCTCCATAGACTGGGGGTGGCGGAGGAACTGGGACGCAGTTTGCAGACCAATAACATCATGGAGAACCTGAACAGTTTGATTGCTCAACGATGCCGGAATGTCGCGCGTTGGATGAATTCGAGTCAACGTCAACGATGGGCAGCCATGGCCAATAGGGAGTCGGAGACATGGAGCATGAAGATCCTACCCTGTGCAGACCACCTGCCGGAACTACAAGCAGTTCTACTGTAGAAGCGTGTACAGTACCACGATGCGTGCGATAATGGGGGCAGGATCGTGCTGTGTGACGGGTTCGGCTGCCACTTAGGGGGTAACAGCGCTATAGAGGCGTAGTGTAAGGCCTCCGTAGACGATGTAACGTGTCACTTCGCGATAAGCGGAGCAGGCGGAGATGTATCTGGAGGGCACGCATGTCCCCGCCAAAGCCGTATCGGAGGGCCCAGAAGGGCTCTCATCAGACGGTAAGCGGGCTAAATGGGGTCCAAATGTGCCGAAAACATGCCAACGAGGCGGTAGATCACGCGTACGGTGATCTATCCGGCCAATAAGGAGCCTACGGCTGTGCGCGGAGGGGTAGTCATCAAGGGAGCCAAGGCGAATGTGAAAAGACTACCCTGTACCAGGAAGGTGTCGTAATTATCATCAGCATTATTGCAGCGCGTACGATCCATAAGTGCTTGCCGGAACATGAGTTCGGTCGTGGTACGATGCGTGCGGAATTGGAGGGTGCATCGTAGCGTGGTTGGTAGGATTGACGGGTTTACGTTGCTACATACACGCGTGGCTGTCCACGATGCCTGCAGATGGCACGTTTGAAGCCGCTACCACGGTGTGCATGCGTGCAAAAGGGCTCATATAGGCTGTTCAGTAAGGAAAAACGTGCCTGAATCTGCCTGCAACACGCCAACGAGGCCGTAAATCATGCGTGCAGGTCAATTAGTGAGGTGGAGTCGTTAAGCAGGACAATATTATCCTGGACAAACCACCGAAGCTGTAAGCAGCTCTACTGTAGAAACGCGTACAGCACCGCAGCGATAGTATATGCTGAAAGATGGATACGGTCGTGCAATGCCACGGTGCGTGCGATAATGGGTGCTGGATCGTGCTATGTGACAGGTTCGGCCGCCAATTAGGGGGTAATAGCGCTATAGAGGCGCGGTGTAAGGCCTCTGTAGACGATGTAACGCGTCACTCGCCATGAGCGGAGGACACGCATGCCCCAGCCAAAGCCGTATCGGAGCGCCCAAAAGGGCTGTTCTCAGATGTTCACCGGACTGAATAGCACCCAAAACCGCCGAAAACGCGCCAACGAGGCCGTAAATCACGCGTACCGTGATCAGTCCTGCCAATAAGACTGCCTACTGCCGGAACAGGAGTTCGATCGTGGTACGATGCGTGCGGTATTGGATGATAGGATTGGCGCGTTTAGGTCGTTACACCCGCGTGGAAGGTTAGCATACCTGCAGATGGTACGCATGAATCCGCTACCGCGGTGTCAGCGCGTGCAAAAAGGGCTCATATAGGCTGTTCAGTAAGGAGAAACGCGCCTGAATCTGCCTGCAACACGGCAACGACACCGTAAATCACGCGGCAGATACTTGCGGGCTTGATAACCGCTGCAAAAGCCCATAATTCTTTGATCAGAACTACAATCAGGGGTGTCAGGATGAGCGCAGAATCTGTACATTATAGCCGTTCCAGCCGGCACCGACCGGATTTTCAGCCAACAAGGAATGGCACGCCGCCTTCCTTCCTGCAAACCAAGCCGGACGGGAAGATTACAGGCTCTAACACCCTCCGTGTCCGCGTGGCGCCAATGGCAATTCCGGCCATGACGGTGCCCATACGGGCCGTTCCTTAATTCAGTTTGCGAACCCAGATGTTGCGGTACCGGGTAGGTTCATTGTGATCCTGCAGCATGATGGGCAGCTGATCGGCGTGTGCTTCATACGGTGGCCGGGATCTGTGACCGGTAGGACCGGTGAGCACCGCATAATTCTGAACGAGCACGCCGTTGTGGAATACGGTGACGATGGCAGGCTCAGTCACATCGCCGTCTGCGTCAAAGTGCGGCCGCTTGAAAATGATGTCATAGGACTGCCAGGAGCCAGGTGGCATGCTTGCATTTACCAACGGAGGGTACTGACCGTATAGTGCAGCCGCTTGCCCATCAGGATATGTAATGTTGCCGTGCGAGTTAAGGACCTGAACCTCGTATATACTCATGAGAAAGACCCCGCTGTTACCACTGTCCTGCCCGGTACCACTGTTGGGTGTATTCCATTCTATATGCAGCTGCACATTGCCAAATTCTGACTTTGTACGGATGGCTCCGCTAGCTCTTCTGACTTCCATGTATCCGTCACGCACGTGCCAACTGGCTTCATCGCCGTTGTTATGCTCCCACATTGACAGATTGGTGCCGTCAAAGAGTACCACGGCGTCTGATGGCGGTGGAAGCGCACTAATGCCAGCCGGTTCAACGATGGGAGGCTGAGGGCGATCAGGATCGTGTACCTGCCATGCGTCCAGATTGGGGATTTGACCGGCTGCACCCGCGGTTACGAAGAACATGAGTATGATGAATGGTGATTGCATGAAATTGGGGATAGTGAGTACGTAATCAGAGCGCCTTTCAGGGACGCTGCAAGTAAGCAATGATGTCAGCTAACGACTGCGCGTCCGGGACCATATTCTCGGGCATTGCAGAACCGGGCAATTGACGCATACCCATGAGGTTTGCCCGCAGTATGGTTATCGCACTGAACTGTGACGCCAAGCCAATAGCATTCGGTGTTTCGAACGCAATGATACCTTGCAACGTGTCCCCTGCTCCCGTAATGACTTCCCACATCTCGTAGCCGCTGGAAATGGACAGATTGGGTTCCTGAATGTGGCTGGCAATCATGGGCTGAGGCCAGTGCGCAACCGTTGCAAGGTCAGGCCCGTATGTTGCAGCCTCGTGGCAGGTGGAGCACATGGCAGTGTATAGACCTTCACCCCGGTCTGCATCACCGAACGCCGGTAGCGCATGAATCCGACTGTCTCCATCATTGAGCTGTAGCAGAGATCGCGCACGGCTCCTTGTCGGCTCTGATGTATCCCGCATAAGCCGAACACGGGTCTGCCAAGGAAGCTCTGCCGGTTGGACGATACCATTTTCGAGGGCTTCGACCAGTTGGGTAGCATTCTCTTGCGTCCGAAAGACTTCCCAGGCACCCGAACGAAGGCGTGGGGTCAATACAGCCCACTGGTGCAGAACTGCTTCCGCGGCAGTGGATCCACCAAGCCGGCTGAGGCCAGCCAGTACCTCTTCATGAACCTCAAGCGGCTGCTTCGTTTTAAGGAGATCCAGCAGCGGTTCGGGCTCTGCCTCCGACCGGACAAGCAGCCGAATGGCCCGTACCTCGTTCGGTACATCGCGCGCGGTGTCTGCGAGCACCGATCGTATCCTCTCCAACGTGGCTACAGGAACGGATGATGGTGGCAGGATGGCAGCGATGGCGAGTGCTACCGCCTGGTCTTTCGTATCCCAATATCGTTCGATAAGTTCGACCACCAGTTCTGGAGGTACCAGGTTGTCTCCACCACGGCTCATGCCTTGCAGAGCATGACCATGCCACCACATGTCGCTTTGAGTGGTGGCGATTTGCCTGAGGAGTTGCGTGTGGGCCCCGATACGGGCCAATTCCTCGGACACCTTGGATACGAAATTACCTTGCTCCGGATGACGAAACGCTACCTGTAGCAGTTCGGTGGCTGGCATGGACAGCAGGGCCGCCGTCTGGGTCCATGCATCGGATGCATCCTGTTCAAGTATGCGACGCTGTGCGCCCAGGCGGTCGGGACCTTCCATTAGCCCGAGCGTGAGCAATACCTGAAGCCGTACGCGCGGTTCTGGATCCTCCGCAAGAGCTACAACATCCCGGGTCAAGTCATTCCACCGCGAGCGATAGAATTCTGTTAACCTTACGGCATTCTCACGGACACCGGGATGCGGATCCGCCAGAGCGCGCCTGATATCTGCGGGCTGAAGGGATGCTAGTCCGTCCAACGTCCACAAGGCGTGGAGGCGAGCCAATGGTCCGCTGCCGTTTTCCAGTAGGCTGCGAACCAAGGGGACCGCAGCCGGGTCTTGCCCGTCCACCAGCAGGCGCTGGGCCGTGAGGCGCCACCATGCGTTAGGGTCTCCAAGCCGGTACACTAATTGGTCGGTGTGCATGGTATCAATAGCCTGTAACCACTGCGCCGGAGGTGTCCCTTCGGGGGAGATGCGATAAATCCGGCCACGGTGCGTCCCGCGCTGAAGATCACCAGCATTCACGGCGGCCTCGTCCATCCATTCCGGATGCTCCACGATTTGGCGATAGTAGTCGAGCAGATACAGTGCGCCGTCCGGTCCGGTCTGGAAGCCCACGGGTCGAAACCAGCTGTCCCGTGATGCCAGGAATTCGCGTCCGGCATGAAGTCGACGAGCGGCGAATCCAGAGCCGGCGGGCATCACCTTGTCCACATGGACCAGATTGTGGACGGGTTCGGCCGTAAACGTTACGCCAGCATCGTAGGGGGCTGGGAAGAGTCCTCCCAAGTAGTAGGAGATGCCACAGGCAGAAGTGAAGACACCGCGATCTGTCAACAGCTGGTGTTCCGGGTTTACCGTGATCGGAAACACCGCTGCGGCGTCTCCATGATCTGAGCTTGTGTGGACTGCCTGTACGACGGCGACATCCGGTCTTGCGGCAAAATAACGAGCTGCGATGGCCTCGTAGTAATGGTGGTGGCTATTGTCATTCAGAAAATGGCGCCCCCACGCGTCAAATGTGTGGCCAAACTGGGAGCGCCCACTTAGCATTTCCAGCTCGTACGTATCCGGGCGCAGCCGGATGTTACGATCCCCGCCATTACGGGGCAGTACGGGAGCGTCGGCCTGGTTAACAAAACGTATTTCGCGCCCGCGGTCACCAAATGGATCGGCGTATTTTTCGGTCCACGAAATCGTGCCGTTGTTCGCAATATAAATCCAATTATCCAGTCCGAAAACAGGGGCATTGGCATTGTGCTGAGGGTTGCTAAGCGCGAATCCTGTCAGAATGCGGCGGTGGATGTCGGCATGTCCGTCATCGTCTGTGTCCTCATAGTAGAGCAAGTCTGGCGGATCAGTAACAAGGATGCCATTTTTCCACCGCATGATCCCCGTCGGGAGCCGTAATCCATCCGCAAACACCGTAGTGTGGTCCGGCATTCCGTCACTATTGCGGTCCTGCAGCATTGTAACGCGTCCTGAACCCCCTGTATCAAGCGGGTAGCCCGGCATCTCAACTACGTATACGCGTCCGAATTCGTCAATGGCCATAGCAACCGGATCGCGCACCAGTGGCTCAGCAGCGAAGACCTCTATGTTGAATCCTTCCTCAAGCTCGAAACTCCTAATGGCCTCCCGAGCGCTGTAGGGGGGACCGGTAGGCGGCCCGCATGTCGCCATCAATACGCAGGTAAGCCCGCAGAAGCAGACGAAGTTGTCAGTAGAGCGCACCGATGCCATGCTGAAGTTGGTACAGGTTATTGATTTCCTCCGCGCTCAATGCTCGTTCGAACAGAGCCAGATCGTCTATGCCCCCAATGTATTGAAGTCCGATCTGCACGAGCACATCTTCCGGTTTCCACGAAATCGTCTGGACGTGGCCCTCCAGTCTGCCGACGGACTTGCCATTCAGGTACCCGGTCATGACGCCATCCGGCTCGCCGGTGTTAAAGCGTTCCAAGGTGATCGCAACGTGAGTCCAGTAATCGTTCGAGAAAGGGTGCTCCTCCACCGTAATCATGGGCACGGCACCAGGGGGCATCGTTTGCCAATCGTCGCCGTCCGGATTCCATACGGCGCGATCCGGGAAAGCGGCAAAACGAAAACTGCGAGGGACTTGGCGCGTGAAGTCCACGAAGATCGCGCCGTCATCCCATGAGCTTGCCGTTATTTGAATAGGATCACTCCATTGTCCGGGCTCTAGATCCTGGTCGGGATCTACCTTGAGCCAGAAGGAGATTGTCGCTTCCCAGTTTTCCTCAAGATACGGAACGTTGGTTTCCCCGCGGAAGAAAAATAACGAGTCGGCGTAGCGATGAAAGAATGCGGCTTCGCCATAGCGTCCGTTGTCCATGGTAATAGCGCTCCCGGGTTCGGGGTCAATCAGGGATGTTGCATTATTCTGCAAGGATCTGTCCGCCGCACGGTAGAAATGCAAGTCTCCCAGCGCCCGACTGGCTATTAGCCCGTAGTCGAAAGACGCATGGAAGGAAAGGGCGTCCACCAAGGGTTGCTGGTGGGATCCCATTCCAATCATGAGTGTCAGGATCGTGGTAATCA
Source organism: Rhodothermales bacterium (assembly GCA_963663495.1). GTDB lineage: Bacteria > Bacteroidota > Rhodothermia > Rhodothermales > Bin80. Next base: position 3,431,108 of record OY760427.1, on the reverse strand, counting down.
TGTTATATGTGGTAGTGCCAAGCGCATGAGTTAACCTGAAATGTAGATAAACTGGCGTTATGCATAGGGGCCCATTTACGGATTCGTTTGGGTTGTCGGTTGCTAACCTATACAATGGCTCCCATCTGATTCGCCACCAGATTGTTGTCAATTGCAACATCCCCGTGCTGTAGGTAACGAACCTGCTTCTTCCACCTGTTGAGTATGTCCCCCACGGCCTCGTTCCATCCCGCACTCGGCCGGTACTCACGATTATTCCCAAGCCTCGTGGCAGGCCCCGGGTTTCCCCGAGGCCGCTGTACAGATCCTGACGTGCGCGCTACCGCATGCGGCTCTTCCCTCGGGTCGCGCCGCGGCGCATCGACGTTAACAGACCAGCGGACCGGTCTGTGCCTGTAACCGGTCCTTCCCCTGTGACACACAACCTTGGTTCTGCGTATCCGCCCGATCAAGTACATGGCTAAGCAGACTTGGGGTTGGCTTGCATGATCCGCTTGTAGAGCTTGGTGAACGGTGACCGAAAGCCGAGTATGGCGTGCCGATAGGGCTTTGTGGCGTGGTATGTAGTCTACCATCCAAGCGGCTGGGTGCAGTCAGAAATCAGCCGCCAATTTGGGGAAAAACATGGGTTTTTTGGGTAGGAAAATCGGAGCCCAATGGAGGCGCATATGTTGATTAGACATGCAGCCCAAGGGCATCTTCCGCCTCCTATTCTGCTGCCGTTGTAGCACTCCTTCAGAGGCTGAAAAACCAAGAGAAAGAGAATAAGGATCTCCGAAAAGAAGTTCGTAGCTTGAAGAAGAAAGCCTATCGTATCAGCAGAGACAAAGCCGGTCAGGATAGGAAGTTAGGTTAGGGTTCGTCTCACCCCTTGACTCTACTGTTGCATTCAGACTTGTTCTGTCGTATTGTTGAGGCACCTGTAATAGAGGATACCGGTGGTGCTGTAGGCATTGACCGTAATTGCGGGCAGGTCGCTATGGTCTCCACAGAGGGCGATACAAGCATTATCAGACAACCGGATACGAAGTGTCTTGATGCCAAGTTGAAGCGGCATCAGCGAAGACTGGCGAGACAGAAGAAAGGCTCCAACCGTCGTAACAGGCGGAAGTATAGAACCGCCCGCATACAGTGCAAGCGTGCTAACATCCTCAAGAATGCGAACCACCAGGTAAGTCGCAGTATTGCCAATTGCTCCTCAACGGTGATACTGGAGGACCTAAAGATCAAAGCGATGATACGTTCAGCTAAGGGGACGATGGAGAGATTTGGCACAAACGTCAGACAGAAGTCTGGCCTCAACCGTGGGATACTGCGAACAGGTTGGGGCCAGCTGGAACAGATGCTGGGCTATAATTGCCGCAAGGTGATAAAGGTTACCGCTGCCTATACGAGTCAGCGGTGTTATGTGTGTGGGCACACAGAAGCGAGTAACCGTAAGACTCAGAGCAAATTCGAGTGTATGTCCTGTGGCCATGCGGATCATGCAGACCTGAATGCGGCTGCAAACATACTGGCCTCCGGGATTGGGGCTTCTGCACGGCGAGGGGCGTTCGGGTTACCGACCCCTATGACCCGTGAAATTGATACAAGTGCCTCACTGTGTACAGTTGGTTACTCACGTATATAATTCCCTAATTTTGAGCAACACCATGAACAGAAGAAAATTTGTCCTGACAACGGTAGCCGCGACTGGTGGATTGTGGACCGCTGCTTGCACACGAGACCAAGATCATACTGAGGGGGTTGCAGAGGGGCGCATGTTACCGGCTGTAGGGGTGCAGTTGTATACACTTCGGGGGGAGATGGAGACAAATTTTGACGACACAATCCGCCGCATAGCCGAGCTTGGCTATGCGGAAGTAGAGCTTGCCGGATACTTTGGCCGCGATGTGGACGACATCCGGGGGCTACTGGACGAAGTCGGGTTGGCAGCCCCGTCTTGCCATATCCCGCTGGAAGTGCTGAAGGAAGACCTCGAAGGTACTCTGGATGATGCGATAGCGCTTGGCCATAAATATGTCGTATGCCCTTGGCTAGCTGAGGATCGGCGTACACTTGAGCACTATAAACAATATGCTATTTTCTTCAACGAGGTAGGCAAGGCAGCCAGTGAGATGGGGATCCAATTCGCCTACCACAACCATCAATTTGAGTTCGAAGAGACGGACGGCGTAATACCATATGATGTGCTTCTCGCAGATACAGATCCAGACTTTGTGAAGATGGAGTTGGATTTGTATTGGATACGGGTTGCAGGCAAGGATCCGACGGCCTATTTCGCGTTGCACCCGCAACGATTTCCCTTGTGTCACGTCAAGGACATGGCAGCGGACGGGAGCATGACCCATGTCGGGCAAGGGGAAATAGATTTTGCTTCCATTTTCGCCCACGGTGAGAGTGCCGGCCTTGCCCACTACTTCGTGGAACACGACCATCCGGAGGATGCGTGGGCAAGTGTGACCGACGGATTCAACCACCTTTCTAATCTCCGGTTTTGACCATGCCACTTAAGAGAAAACTGCGGTACGGAATGGTCGGTGGAGGTCCGGGGGCCTTTATCGGCGCTGTCCATCGCATGGCGGCGGCGCTGGACAGCACGATGGAGCTGGTTGCCGGTGCGTTTTCATCCACCGAGAGTAAGTCGCGGATTCAGGGCGAAGCCCTCGGCTTGGACCCCGCACGGGTGCACGGCTCGTACGCGGCAATGGCGGCGTATGAAGCAGCCCTACCGGAAGATAAACGGATAGATGTCGTTTCAATCGTCACGCCAAATCACATGCACTTCCCGGTAGCGAAGGCATTCCTGGAGGCAGGTTTTCATGTTATTTGTGACAAACCCATGACCAATACGCTGGAGGACGCCGAAAAGCTGTGCCGAATCGTAGCGGAAACAGAAACAGTTTTCGCGTTAACCCACAACTACACCGGCTACCCCATGGTCAAGCAAGCTCGTGCCATGGTCGCTGCAGGGCAGATAGGCACGGTCCGTAAGGTTGTCGTGGAGTACCCGCAGGGTTGGCTGGCAACACCGATTGAACGGGACGGACATAAGCAGGCGGATTGGCGGACAGATCCCATACGTGCAGGAGCTGGTGCCTTGGGTGATATCGGATCCCATGCGGAAAACCTTGCACGGTACGTGACGGGCCTGGAGTTGGAGGCGCTGTGTGCAGAAGTATCCACTTTTGTGGAAGGGCGTCCGATTGATGACGACGTAAGCATGCTGCTTCGCTATCAGGGTGGAGCGCGTGGCATACTACATGCTTCCCAAGTTTGTATCGGGGAAGAAAACAACTTGAATATTCGGGTGCATGGATCGACAGGCTCCATACAGTGGTTCCAAGAGCACCCGAACTGGCTCTATCACAGGGAATTGAGTGGACCGGAACGTGTGTACAAGCGAGGCAATGACTATTTGGCTCCAGAAACTCAGCATAATTCGCGGTTACCAAGTGGGCACCCGGAAGCTTTCTTGGAGGCCTTTGCCAACATTTATGTGAATGCCGGGCGAACGATCGCTGCGGCAATAGCCGGCGAAGAGCCATCTGCATGGGACTTGGATTTTCCTGACGTGACGGACGGGGCCCGGGGTGTACACTTTATCTTGACTGCCTTGGAGAGCGGCAGGCAACGCGGGTGGGTGGATGCCACGTACCACCCCCCTGCATAGCAACACCTACCTTTACATTCGAACGGAACAGATAAACATGGCGCGGCCTGTTACTTTATTCACTGGCCAGTGGGCTGACCTGCCGCTGGACGCATTGGCGACAAAGGCTTCGCGCTGGGGCTATGATGGCCTCGAACTGGCATGCTGGGGGGATCATTTTGATGTAGACCAGGCTCTTGATAACCAAGCGTATTGCCAAGGACGCAAAGATCTGCTGCAGAAATATGGCCTGCAGGTATTCTCCATTAGCAACCACCTCGTTGGACAAGCGGTATGCGATCGCATTGACGACCGGCACCGGGCTATTCTTGCACCGGAAATTTGGGGCGACGGAGACCCCGAGGGTGTCAGGCAACGGGCAGCAACGCAGATGATGCGAACCGCCCGGGCGGCCCAGCGCCTCGGAGTGGACGTTGTTAACGGGTTTACCGGAAGCAGTATTTGGCATCTGCTGTATTCGTTCCCCCCCAATACTCCGGCCATGATTGAGGCAGGGTTCCAAGACTTCGCGGATCGGTGGAATCCCATTCTGGATGTGTTTGATGAGGCGGGTGTCCGTTTTGCGTTGGAGGTGCACCCCACAGAGATCGCTTTTGATATTTCTAGCGCTCACCGAGCATTGGAAACGTTAGGCCATCGCAAAACCTTTGGCTTTAACTACGATCCCAGTCACCTCGGGTATCAAGGCGTCGACTATGTTCAGTTCGTCCGTGAATTTGGTGACAGGATTTACCATGTCCACATGAAGGATGTTTGGTGGTCTGATCGGCCGACACGCGCAGGAGTATTTGGTGGACACACCGATTTTGGTGATGTGGACCGGTTTTGGGACTTTCGGTCCATCAGTAGGGGGAGTATCAAGTTTGAAGAAATTATCCGCGCACTGAATAGTGTGGGGTACGCTGGGCCGTTGTCCATAGAATGGGAAGACGGTGGGATGGACCGAGAGCATGGTGCAAAAGAGGCTTGCGGGCACATAAAAGCCTTAGACTTTGCGCCATCAACAGCTGCCTTTGACGCGGCCTTTGCCAAGGATGCGCAGTAAAAAGACGGCCTTGGTAGTAGTGGCCCATTGTGCTGCCGCTTATGTTTTTGCTGCACAGCACGCTCCGCTCCCCGTCCGCACGGAAGGTATTCCGGGGACAGATGTAACATTCGACTTGGTTGAAATTCCGGGTGGAACCGTAACACTGGGAAGCCCCGAGCATGTGGTCGGGCGTGATCTGGACGAAGGGCCGCCAGTGACCGTGGATGTGTCCGCCTTCTACATGGGGAGCCGGGAAGTTACGTATGACGAGTATGTGATTTTCCGGTACCCGGAAAGGGATAGCCACGCGGCTACCGAAGGCGTGGACTTTGATCCCGCAATTGTGGCACGGCCTAGCCCGCCGTACGAAGATCCCTCCCACGGACACGGCAACCACGGATTCCCGGCGGCAGGTCTGACGCAGTGGGGAGCCTTGCAGTACACTAAGTGGCTTAGTGATAAGACCGGGGAATTCTATCGGCTACCAACGGAAGCAGAGTGGGAATATGCCTGCCGGGCGGGGACGACAACCGCCTACAGCTTTGGAAATGATCCGGCAGCATTGGACGTGCATGCATGGTATATTGGCAATAGCGGGGAATCATTTAAACGGCCTGGAACCAAGTATCCCAATCCATGGGGTTTATTTGATATGCATGGTAATGTGGCCGAATGGACACTGGATCAGTATGATGCAGAGGCTTATGAGACGCTTGTCGGAAACGATCCTTGGGTAGTGCCCACGAGCCTACATCCCAGAACCGTGCGAGGCGGGTCCTTTGACGACACGGCAGAGGATTTGCGCTGCGCGGCAAGGCTGGAATCCAGTTTGGGATGGAAGCGTAGAGATCCGCAGATTCCCAAGAGCCTCTGGTGGAATACCGATTCTCCGTTTGTTGGATTCCGTATTGTCAGCCCGATGAAACGACCTCCACCTGAAGAAGAGCAAGCATTTTGGGATACCGTCCTAGGTGGATAACCCACCGCTAGTCAAACGCACAAATGAAACATAACGGAACCATGAAGAACAGTAGCACAGTGTCACGCAGAGATTTTGTAAAGGGGTCAGCAGCCGTCGTGGGTTCGGTTTTGGCAAGCCAGTTCCCATTGGGAGCTAGCGCTTACTATGGGGTAGACGACACAATTCGTGTTGGCTTGATTGGCTGCGGAGGGCGTGGTACGGGTGCGGTGGTCCAGGCGATGCGTGCAGCAAAGAATGTTAAGGTCACATCAATGGCGGATGCCTTTAGGGACCGGATAGAGGAAAGCCTTGAGAACCTCAAGGATCCAGAATTGGATTCCGACGGAAGAGCCGACATCAAGAATCAGTTGGATGTTCCGGTCGAGAGACGCTTCGATGGCTTTGACGGGTATAAGGAAGTGATTGCCCAATCTGATCTCGTTATTCTGACTACTCCTCCTGCATTCCGTCCCATCCATTTTGATGCTGCCGTCGCAGCAGGAAAGCAAGTGTTTATGGAGAAGCCGCTCGCAACGGATGCCCCGGGAGTGCGTCACATATTGGCGACTGCAGAGCAGGCCAGAGATAAGCAACTCAACGTAGTTGTGGGACTACAGCGACACTACCAGACCGTCTACCGGGAATGGGTCGATCAAATGCATAGTGGTGCCATTGGGGATATTGTGCTCGGGCGCGTCTATTGGAATAGCGGCGGCGTGTGGGTCCGCCACCGTGCCCAGTATGAAGAGAAGGCCGGCCGAATGCTTACAGAGATGGAGTACCAGATGCGCAATTGGTATTACTTCAACTGGCTTTGCGGTGACCATATTGTTGAACAGCACATTCACAATATTGATGTGGCAAACTGGGTAAAGCGCGGGCATCCGGTCCGGGCGCAGGGACAGGGAGGACGGCTGGTGCGGACTGGCATGGACCATGGTGAAATTTTCGATCATCACTTTGTTGAATTCGAGTATGAAGACGGTAGCCGTGTCTTGAGTCAGTGCCGTCATATGCCCGATTGCCTCAACCGTGTATCGGAGGCCTTTCATGGTACCCATGGCGTGGCCCCGGTGCCAGGGAAGCTTATGGATGGTGCAGGAATTGCGATCATGGACCACGACGATGAGAACGACCCCAACCCCTATCAGGTCGAACACGACGAGCTCTTCGCCGCTATTAATGCCGGCGATTATAAGTACGACGATACGGAAAACGGAGCTATTGCCACGATGAGTGCCATCATGGGGCGTATGGCGACATATTCGGGTCAGGAGATTTCCTGGGAGAATGCGCTTGCGTCGGATCTTGCGCTCGTACCGGACACGTTTGCCTGGGACGAGGATCCACCGACCATGCCGGGAGCCGATGATCGCTATCCCATTCCGGTTCCCGGAGTGACACGCGCCATGTGACGGCGCGTCTGGCACGTTGGGTCTTGGGAGCCGCACTTTGTTGCACGGTACAAGGTCAGGAGCAGCGGTACGATTTTGTACAGTCGCACATGGGAACCCGGTTTCGCCTGGCCCTTTACGCGCCAGACAGCATCCAAGCATGGCAGGCGGCGCACGATGCATTCAGGCGCGTTGAAGAGCTTGATATCAGTCTAAGCGACTATCGGGCCGAGAGCGAGCTCAGCGGAGTATCGGACTCTGCTGGATCAGGGCAGGCAGTAGCCGTTTCGGGAGATCTGCATGCGGTGCTAACGCACAGCCAGGCGGTGGCGGAGCTAACAGATGGCGCTTTTGATGTCACCATTGGTTCGCTTACACGCCTCTGGCGCTGGAGTTCGCGCCGCAATATTGCACCGGACACGGCAGCAGTAGCGCTGGCTCGGCGCAGTGTGGGATTCAGGCACCTGATTCTTACAAGCGATAGCGTGCGACTCCCAATAGAGGGAATGCGTCTCGATCTTGGCGGCATTGCCAAGGGATATGCCGCCGATGCGGGCCTGAGAATTCTGCAGTCTCGCGGCGTTGACCGAGCTCTTGTTGATGCCGGAGGCGACATCGCCATTGGAGCACCTCCACCGGATAGCTGTGGCTGGAGTGTGGCCCTGCCAAACGGGAAGCAACTGTGGCTACGGCACCAGGCAATAGCGGTCTCAGGACCCATGTATAAGGCGATCAGCACCGGTGGGTTGCAGTATTCCCACCTTCTGGCTCCCCCGACAGGTCACGCTATGACGGATTTGCGGACCGTTGTCGTAATGGCACGAAGGGGGGTTGATGCAGATGCTTTTGCGACAGCATTCAGTGTGATGGAGCCGGATGAGGCGTTGCGCGTGGCGGAGGATCATAAGGGGTTATCGTTCCAGATCTCGCTAACCATGGATGGGATCCGCCAACTGCACATGCTGCGTGCACCGCTAAGAACGGAAACGTTTCAATCGAATATATTGGACTGCAATACCCGACCGCTATATCCATGACGAAACAAGACGATCAAGTAGGATCGCGTCGCAAATTCTTGAAGATGTCTGCCGCATCAACGCTGGGGGTGTCCCTTGGAGTAATGAGTAGTACCGACTTTGCCTTTGCCGGTGGATCCGATACCCTGCGTGTTGGATTGGTAGGTTGCGGAGGTCGAGGGACGGGCGCAGCGAGGGATGCGGTGATGTCAGCCGAAGGCGTCGTGATAACGGCGATGGGAGACCTGTTCGAAGACCGTCTGGAGCGGTCCATGGATGGTTTGAAATCGGAGATCGGGTCTGCTTTTCAGGTGGATGCGGATCATGCGTTCGTGGGCTTTGATGCATACAGGCATGTAATCAATAGCGATGTGGATATCATTATTCTGGCAACTCCGCCGGGATTTAGGCCAGTGCATTTTAGGGCAGCCGTAGATGCTGGCAAGCATGTTTTTATGGAAAAGCCTGCATCGGTTGACGTAGCGGGGACGCATGCGATTGTGGAGGCTGGCCGAGTGGCAGATGAAAACGGAGTCTCGGTCGTAGCGGGTACATTGTATCGACGCCAGCCCAGCTTTATGGAAGCCATCCGCCGGATCCATGATGGCATGATCGGGGAAATAGTGTCGGCGCAGGCCTATTACATGACAGGGCCAATCTGGCTCCGGCCGCGCAAACCGGGGATGTCGGACATGGAATGGCAATGCCGTAACTGGTACTACTTTACCTGGCTGTCTGGAGACCACATAGTGGAGCAGTTTGTTCACAACCTGGACGTCATAAACTGGGTTTTTCAGTCTCACCCGGATTCGGGGCTTGCCATGGGTGGGCGTATAGCGAGAGTGGATCCGTCGTACGGACATATTTACGATCACTTCAGCGTGGAGTATGTGTACCCGCGGGAAGTGCGTGTAGAGGCGAAATGCCGCCAAACGATGGAGGTTACTACGCGCGTGACCAATCGCATTGTAGGTACAGCCGGAGTGGCAGAATTGCACCCCGGATGGTCGGTGCTGCGCGGCCACGATGGCAGAATCCTTTTTGAGGCCCTGGAGCCGGGCAACAATGCCTACGTTCAAGAGCACACGGACCTGATTGAGAGCATTCGATCCGGGGTCCCCATTAATGAGTCCACCCAGATTGCTCATAGCACATTAACAGCGATTTTGGGGCGAGAGAGCGCCTATACCGGGCAATTGATTGCGTGGGACGGGTTAGTCAATGCACGCCTGGATCTGGTTCCAAAGGATTTGGCCTTTGGTCCCATGCCTGTTACTGATGTGGCGGTTCCCGGTAGAACCAAATTGAATCGCGCTCCATGGTCAGATACTAACACTGCTGCGGGGTAACGGCATTGTATAGAAGAGATTTTTTGAAATTTGGTGTGGCGGCCGCAGTCGCAGCGCCGTCCACCCTGTACGCAACATCAGAGCCTGGGGATTTCCCGAAGACCACGATCAGGAAGGCGGTGAAGCTCGCGATGGTGCAGGAAGAGCTGTCTATTGAAGGCAAATTCAGACTGCTTCAGGAGTTGGGCTTTGATGGTGTGGAGCTTTCAAGCCCCAACGAGTTGGACCGGAGCGAGGTGTTGGCGGCACAGCAGGCTACGGGCCTGCCTATCCACGGTATTGTTGATTCTGTGCACTGGCAGATGCCCTTCTCCGATCCCAACCCTGCGGTGCGCGAAGCGGGGATGCAAGGTTTGCATACAGCACTGGGCGACGCGCGTGCTTACGGGGCGTCAACGGTCCTACTGGTTCCGGCGGTTGTCCGCAAGGAGGTTTCATACGCGGATGCCTACCGGCGCTCTCAGCAGGAGATACGTAAGGTGCTTCCCATGGCGGAGGAGCTCGGGGTGAAGATAGCCATAGAGAATGTGTGGAACATGTTCTTGCTGAGCCCTCTTGAGAGTGCTCAGTACATTGACGAGTTTGAGAGCGACGCGATCGGGTGGTATTTTGATGTGGGTAACATCGTCAACTACGGATGGCCGGAGCATTGGATACGGACACTGGGCCATCGAATCGTAAAGCTGGATATCAAGGAGTACAGCCGAGATCTTCGAGATGAATCGGGTCCATATGCCGGTTTTAGGGCTCCGTTGGGTGAAGGAGATTGTGATTGGCCGGCTGTAGTGGAAGCGCTGCAAGACATTGGCTATGAAGGATGGGCGACTGCGGAGGTGGCGGGTGGAGATCGTGCGCACCTCGCTGACTTGGCTGCGCGGATGGATCACATTTTGCCGACCGCAGTCAGATAACGATTTGCCATGCGGAGAAGGGGTTTTATTCATCGCACACTGGTGGCATCGGCTATCGCCGCCCTACCGGGAATGTCGGTTGCCCCGCTACGAGGCAACATCAACCATTCTGTATGCAAGTGGTGTTACCCCGGACTTAGCGTAAGAGAGCTGGCTGCAGCCGCAAAGTCCATGGGGATTCGTTCCGTTGAGTTACTAGAGCCCGATGAGTGGCCCATATTGGATGAGTTCGGGCTGACATGCGCCATGCCGTTCGGACCATTGGTAGAAGGACGCAATAGACTGACGGATGGATTCAATGAGCCCGGGAACCATGCATGGCTTATAGACGGATACCGCGAGCGCATTCAGCAGGTCGCGGATGCAGGCTACAATAGCGTAATTTGTTTTTCGGGAAACAGGCGTGGCATGTCGGACGAGGTGGGTCTTGAGTACTGTGCGACAGGGCTGGCCCACATAATTCAGGATGCGGAGGCTGCCGGTGTTATGTTGTGTATGGAACTCCTGAATAGCAAGGTGGACCACCAAGACTATCAGTGTGACCGTACGCGTTGGGGTGTTGAACTGGTAAAGCGCGTGAACTCGGATAACTTCAGACTGCTGTATGATATATACCACATGCAGATTATGGAGGGCGATGTAATCCGTACCATCCGGGACAATCATGACTACATCGGGCACTACCATACGGGAGGGAACCCCGGCCGCCATGAAATAGACGAGAGTCAGGAGTTGAATTATCGGGCCATTATGCAGGCTATCGTAGAGACGGGCTTCACCGGGTTCGTCGGGCAGGAGTTTGTACCGGCCCGCACGCCGCTCGTATCGCTGCAGCAGGCGGTCGGTATTTGTGATGTGTAGTGGAGGCACAATCTGCAGGTTTCGACCGCTATTGGGTGACGCAGGCTAGATTGCTGGCTATGTTTGATTATCGTTATGGCTAGGCCTTTCTACAAGCGGGGTTGGCTAGCGAACCTTGGTAAATTCTAGTAGCCGATAGCCAGTTATTACATTCAGACTGATCTAATTCGATGCAGAGACGAGAATTTGTACAGACAATAGCTGCCGGTAGTTTAGGCGCGGCCACTTCGCATGTGGAGGGCAACGCGGACGCATTCAATCTGCACTATGCTCCGCATTTTGGCATGTTCAGACACAGCGCAGGATCTGATTTGGTCGATCAGATCAACTTTGCTGCGGACTTGGGTTTTACTGCGTGGGAAGACAACGGGCTGAAGGGACGAGACAAGACTGCCCAGGAAAGAATCGCGGCGGCAATGAGTGCGCGAAGTATGCACATGGGGGTGTTTGTTGCTCACACCATTGCGTGGAGGGAGGCTAGCCTTACTTCGGATGATGTTGATGCTCGCGAGAAATTCCTGGCGGAAATCACGGAATCAGTAGAGGTAGCCAAACGGGTCAATGCCACTTGGATGACAGTGGTACCGGGGCATGTCAACCTCCGTATGGATATGGGATACCAGACAGCGAATCTGATTGAGACATTGCGACGGGCATCTGATGTTTTGGAGCCCCACGGCCTGGTTATGGTGCTGGAACCGCTGAACCCTCGTGACCACCCGGGCCTGTTCCTTTCCAAAATTCCGCAGGCTTACGAGGTATGCCGGGCAGTGGATAGTCCGGCGTGCAAGATTTTGGACGACCTGTACCACCAGCAGATCACGGAGGGTAACCTGATCCCCAATATTGACGCAGCGTGGGATGAGATTGCTTACTTCCAGATCGGGGACAATCCGGGGCGTAAGGAGCCCACGACGGGAGAAATCAACTATCTGAACGTTTTCCGGCACATCCATCAGAAAGGCTTTGACGGTATCCTTGGCATGGAGCACGGAAATGCTCAGCCGGGTGCAGAGGGTGAACAGGCACTGACAGAGGCCTATCGTGCGGTGGATAGCTTTTAGAGGCCGCTATCCTGGTTGCAATGTGGGGGAAGGTAACTGACGTGCGGAGGCCGTGTTGCCAGGGCGGCGCTTTGAGGTGTGTACCCCTTCCTGCTATGTCAACGCAGAACTATTGAAGGCCTCCCCGTTCCGCAGAATGCAATAAGCTTGCTGCAGGTTTCTGGCGGCATTCTCGAATTCGGTTGTAGATGCCGTGTTGAAGGCGAACATGTCATAGTGGCAGGGGATTATCAACGAAGCATTGATTGCGTCGGATAGGCAAGCGGCCTGAACCCCGTCAAGATTGCCGGCTACTCGTCGGGCGGGGCTACGACCATTTATGGGCAGGAGGGCAATATCTATATCGTAGTGCCGCAGCTTGTCGACCATTTCGTCGTACCACACTGTATCGCCGCTGTGATACAGTGTCCAAGTGTCAAACCGGACGATGAATCCCAAATAGTGATGCTGTCCGATATCGTTGGTGGACAATGTTTCATGGGCGGCCGGAATTCCTGTTATATGGAAGCCTGCACATGTCGTGTCTGTCCCGTCCGCGAGTCCGATCGGCCATGCAGGGTCGCACTGCAGGCGATCGGCAACAAAGGTCCGGTTTGCTTCTGGGATTACCATGTTCAGTGCAGGATTTGCACATCGGATGGGATTGATGGTGTCCGTGTCCAGGTGATCCGTGTGGTTGTGGCTGGAAGTGATGACATCCACGAATCCCAGTCCTTCAGGTCCGATCACCCGCTCGGTCATGCGGACATGTGGCTTGTCGGTGTCGTGATACTTTATTGTGAGCGAGTCAGAGAGGTATGGGTCAAGCAGTAGGTGTCGCCCGTTCCACTGCAGCAAGAATCCACTTTGCCCCATCCACCACAAGCGAAAGTCATCGTTCGTCCTGGAGCGCACATCGTTCAGAAAGGCGTCGTCTTTTTGATAGGGTTTTTTCATGCGCTGGAAGGAGCGGTGCGCTCGTGCATTTGTCCTGTGGCAGGGTCTTTCAGAATCAGCTTCACGGTGCCGTCAGGCATACGCTCGCGTTTAATGAGTTGGTATCCATCTGCGGTCTCGGATACGGCGGTTTCGTCGTCGGTTGATCCTCTGCCTCTCCAACCTTCAATGATCACCGGCTCCCAAGACTTGGACGCCACGGACTTGTAGCATGCGTCTATTATGGCGTTGACTATATATCCGTCATAGAAAGTTTCCCGAGGGTCCGTACCCGACTCCATGGATTCAAACATGTCTGTAAACATGTCTATGTACCCGAGTTCTACAACCTCGTCGCCGACTGGAAATAGCCATCCGTGCGCTTGTTCGGCTTTTTCGGCCACGTATTGACTCCCTGCACCGCTGGTGAACATTTCGAACCCGGTACGCAAGAAATGGTTGAGCCATATAGTCCCCTCGGTACCGGACACCTCATCCCGCAGGTCCATCCCTCCGCGGAAGGACCAGCTAACTTCGAATTGGCCGATCGCGCCGTTCGCGAACCGGATAAGTCCAATGCCATTGTCTTCAGCGTCTATCGGGTGGACCAAGGTGTCTGCCCAGCACATCACCTCAACGGGACGCTGGTCTTTTCCAATAAAGCTGCGGACGATCTCAATACAGTGGCACCCGAGGTCAATAATGGCACCCCCCCCGGCCATCTCCATGTCCCAAAACCAGCTGCTATGGGGCCCTCCATGGGTCTCCCGTGACCGTGCCCACAGCACCTTGCCGAGAGCTCCATTTTCTACGGATGCCAGTGCCTTAAGCGTTTTGGGCGTGTATACCAGGTCCTCCAGGTATCCGGCAAAAATACCGGACTGCTCAACGATATCCAGGATTCGCCTTGCTTCCGCACCGGTACGTGCCAGCGGCTTGGTACATAGGACTGCCTTACCGGCATCTGCACACATTTGCACCGCAGACTCGTGCAAATGGTTAGGGAGTCCAATCACAATCACATCAGTTGACGGATCTTCAATGGCAGTCTGCATGTCTGTATGCCAGGACGGTATACGCCATTTTTGCGCAAATGCACGGGCCTTTTCTTCCTTTCGGGAGTATACGGCGTGGACTCGGTCACGCCCTCGCTGGCCGTGAAGGGATATCGTGTAGAAGAGTCCGATAAGCCCTGTCCCGAGCATCGTTACATTATGTGATCGTTCCATTACAGTCGTATTCGTTTCGTGTCAAATGTTGCCTTGTATTGCCTGACAGGCAAGGGCATAGGCATGTTGATCAGCCACAGATTTCCAGATGACGAAGATATGAATGTCGCAAGAGCCTATTTGGAAGCCGCAAGCTCTATCCTAACGCGCATTGAGGAGACGCAACTTGAAGTTCTGGACGCGGCGGCGAGAATATGCGCGAAGTCTATTGCAAACAATGGACTTGTACACCTTTTCGGATCGGGGCATTCTCGTATGGCGGTGGAGGAGATGTTTCCGCGCTACGGAAGCTTTCCCGGATTTCATCCGATCGTAGAGTTATCGTTGACATACCACAATACCGTTGTCGGATCTAATGGCCAGCGACAGGCAATATTTTTGGAACGCGTGGAGGGTTTGGGAAGGACCATTTTGAGGAACTTCGTCTTTACCCATCCGGATAGCTTCATTGTCTTTTCAAACAGTGGGGTTAATGAGGTTGTGGTGGAGGTTGCCTATGAGGCGCGTCGTATGGGCCTACCTGTGATTGCAGTCTTATCTCGTGAGCATTGCGATGCAGCGAAACCTCGGCACAGTTGTGGGGAGCGTCTCATTGATATAGCGGATGTCGTACTGGACAACTGTACACCGGCTGGTGACGCTATGGTGCGCATTCCAGGGCATCCCGATCTCATCGGGCCCGGTTCAACAATTGGCGCTGCCGCCTTGGTCAATTCTTTGAAGTGTTTGACAGCTGAGATGCTTGCGGAACAGGGAAAACCACCGTTGGTGTTAACGAGTTCGCACCACATTGGAGACAAAGCAAGTGGGGAGCGTTTTGATGACTGTTTTGACGACTATCGTTCCCGTATGCGTCGGGCATACGGTGGGTAGAATCAGGTTCCATGCTGTATGCAATCAGCCATATAACTCCCTTACTTACTACCTGGATCTGGTGCTGCTGCCCCACAAAACCACATCACAACATACTGACTGACCAAACTGTGGAGTCGGCCACCGGCGCGTTACTCCGTAGAACACGTTTCCGCCCGCCGCTCACCGAACCCGGCATGCGGTTTTCCCGCATCTGGCTCTCCGGGCAAATCGTGCAGTTCGCACTCGGAAAAGCCATCTGAAATGTGGGGCGTTGTCCAATAAAGGTGATCACCCTCCACCGTCTTCCGACATTCCCTACAACTCGTAGATAAGCCTATCCACGCCTCAACCAACATGTACCCCGGCTTCCCGGGGTACGCTTCCTTCACTTTCGTATGTGATGTCGCTAAGGTACCTGACCATTGATCGGTTACTATTTCTGCGCCATTGTACCGTAGCTCTTCCCTCTTCGAACACCGCACCGCACCTGCGGCCCTTCCCTCCGCGGGCATTACCCCGCATCGGCGGTACTACGGACTATTCCGCCACCCTGCTGACCCGGCTTCGCTCTTACAAGTTTCCGGTTGGTATGCGCACCATCAAAAGGGCTTACTGTATTGCTTCTCTTCTCATCTTCCGTACGTGCCCGTGCCGGTACCCCGGCGAGTCGATCTCGGTGCTCTAATCGCTCTCTTCCCGAAGCCGCATCGGTCTTCCCCATATCGTCGGAAGATCAACACTCGCGTTACCCGTTTCGAGGCTTGCTCAGCATTCATTAGGGAATTATATACGTGAGTGACCAACTGTACACAGTGAGGCACTAGTATCAATTTCACGGGTCATAGGGGTCGGTAACCCGAACGCCCCTCGCCGTGCAGAAGCCCCAATCCCGGAGGCCAGTATGTTTGCAGCCGCATTCAGGTTTGCATGATCCGTATGTCCACAGGACATACACGTGAATTTGCTCCGTGTCTTACGGGTACTCGCTTCTGTGTGCACACACAGAACACCGCTGACTGCTATAGGCAGCGGTAACCTTTATCACCTTGCGGCACTTATAGCCCAGCATCTGTTCCAGCTGGCCCCAACCTGTTCGCAGTATTCCACGGTTGAGGCCAGACTTCTGTCTGACGTTTGTGCCAAAGCTCTCCATCGTCCCCTTAGCTGAACGTGTCATCGCTTTGATCTTCAGGTCCTCCAGTATCACCGTTGAGGAGCAATGGGCAATACTGCGACTTACCGGGTGGTTCCCATTCTTGAGGACGTTAGCACGCTTGCGCTGTATGCGGGCGATTCTATGCTTCCGCCTGTTACGACGGTTGGAGCCTTTCTTCTGTCTCGCCAGTCTTCGCTGATGCCGCTTCAACGTGGCATCAAGACGCTTCGTATCCGGTTGTCTGATAATGCTTGTATCGCCCTCTGTGGAGACCATAGCGACCTGCCCGCAATTACGGTCAATGCCTACAGCACCGCCGGTATCCTCTATTACAGGTGCCTCCATCCTGTAGCAGATGACAGCATACCCTTTGCCGGCGTTCTTCTTTACCGTGGCTTTGACGGGTATACCATCAGGGTACGGGTTGCCTCCCCGCCTGCGGAGCGCCATATATCCCACTTTCGGGATATACAGCTTGCCATCCCGAACCCTTACGTTATCCGGGATCGTGAACGAAGGCGTACTACCACGTCTGGAATGGAATCTCGGTCTTCTCTTACCCTCCTTGAAGAATGCCTTCCATGCATCCGCCTGATATTTCAACGTGTATCTAACTACAATGTGTATCTAACGACACCAAAGGAGTATTCAGGTAGCCACTTGACCGTGCGGCGCAGCGCCGTGAACCGCTTCCCAAGCGAGAAGAAGCTTACCGAGGGCGGCTTCTCTCCAGCCTCTTTCGCTTTCTTGTACGCCTCGCTCTGCTCTGCGAGGATGGCATTCCACACAAACCTACACGCAGCCGCTAATCCAGCAAGTTGCTTGGCGTTACTCCGACTTCCGGGCAACAGCCTGTATGTGATATTGCGGTATGCACTAACCGTTTCGGGCATGGCACTATGGTATATGACTTCCTAATAGATGGAAAGTATATAGCATGCGTACCCACATGTTGAGTTATTTGAAATAATTGCAGTCTTTTCGTGAAAAGCGGGAACCGATTATGAAAAACTGGAAAAAGCCATCCTGTCTGCACCACCAAAGCACAAAAAGTAATTCCTGCGAAAACGCGTGGCACTCAGCCATATAACTCCCCTTCTGTTCATGTCGTTACCTAGATGCATCGACTTGGTTGCTACCAACTGGGGCGATAGTTGTTGAGCGGGATTCGCACCAGCAAGAAAAAAGTGCCGTATCATGGTGCACGACGATCCCCTGTTAGGCTCGCCATGTGGGCTGTAGACAGCCCGAGTCCGTACGGGTTTGCCGTGCTTTGGTATATTTTGGCATCCAGTAAGTTGCGGTGAATAGGGAGCCCTTGGGGAGCGCCGTACGCACGACTGGTGCGTAATCTAACAAACTATCAATGAGTAGCATACCCTTATCGCATTGGATCAGGGATATTGACAGTCGTTCCACTGATCAGGAAGTCCCCAATTCAATTCATGAAATGATCGAGCGTCTTGATTCGGACGACTATGATGCACTACTTGTACTGTTAACGTCGGCGTATGCGTCTAATGTCGTCATCAGAACAGCGGATTGCGTTCTATCGTCAGCCTTCGAGCGCATCTATCGTTCTGTGATAGAGATTGGGGAGTCTATGGAGAATCATCGCGTCTAAGCACCAAGGAGCAGTTGAGCGAATCACTGGACCGAGTGTCGTCCGACATCAAGTCTGAGTGGTTGCATGAACCCTCCCTCTGTTGAGGTAGGCTTAGATGAGTCGACGACCGAGGTTCCGGCATCTAAGGCCGGATTGGCAACCCAGATGATGAAGATATCTGTAGGGAGGATGACCGGTCCTTCCTGGTTGGCAATCGCAGATAAAACAGGATTTAGATCGCAATATTCCGGGCTCCCGGCAATAGCGTCCGAAGAGTTAGCCCACCGTGATGGTTACGATATCGGTGTCAAGGTATTGTTGGTGTCGCACAGACGATGCAAAATGGCGCAATAACCGCAAGGAAAGCTCATGCTCTAATGGGTCTGGCGCATGGCGATCTTCAATTAGAGCAAGGCGGTCCTCAATGTTGCCATCGCTTCCTGCAGCGATAAACTCCATCTCGGCTCCCGATCCGTGCGGCCGTATCGCCAGCCGCAATCGGCGCTTACCCCCCGGTTCTTCATTGATTTGATTTGTTTCCATAAGTACATGGAATGCCTCCTCTGCCACTAGTTGTAGTCGGTGGATAGTCTCTTGATTCCATCCTTTGCGCGATGACATCCCTGATATGAAATTATTGATTTGCGGCAGCGAATCTGGGTCCAACGATGTCTCAATGCGTTTCCTTCGAGAATCTGTTAATTCGAGGAACCCTGTCATGATTAGCGCCGCTAGTCCACCCGATGCCATACCATTGCCCAGTAGTTCGGCGAGCCAACCGTCCATGCCACCTGCGAAGAATAGATCGTGCTGAAAGCCCGTGCCAATCCAGAAGGAAACGCCTACGATTGCTGCCTTCCGAAAATCCATTCCGTTTTGCATGACGATTCTGATGCCCAGGGCAAAGAGGATGGCGATCATTACTACTAAGTAGGCGGCGGCAACAGGGCCCGGGATAGCAAGAAAAAGAGCCACCACCTTTGGCATGAATGCGAGACCAAGAAAGAAGACACCAACGTAGACGCCGACTCTACGCGAGGCGATCCCCGTGATTTCAACAGTAGCGACCCCCGACGCACATGTTGTATTTGGCACAGTACCGGCCAAACCTGAGAGTAGATTGCCCACGCCATCTGCTGCGACTGCCCCTTGCACAGATCGAAAATCCGTAGCCTTGGGCTTTCTCCAAGAGACTTTCTGGATCCCAACAACATCACCCACAGTCTCTATAGCGCCAATAATCGTAACAAAGATAAAAGCTGGAAGGAGCGCCCAGAAGGCGGGCCCGAAATCAAAGGTAAGGCCGGGCCAGCCACCCCTTGGCACGCCGAACCATGAGGACTCCAATACGCGATCTATTTCATAGAGACCAAAACCGAAGGCAACTATGCACCCAGCGATCACACCACCAATAGGAGCCCATCGACGGACTTTGCCAGACCCGCGCAAGACCAGCACCAAAGTCACAAGGAGTGTTGCCACAGTGCTCCACAGGACACCAGCAGATGAGGCGGTTTCTGGAACCTCCTCAAGCAATTCCCCCACGACTGGCATGATTGTCACGGCAATTAGCATCATCACGGTGCCGGCAACTGTAGGCGTTATTATTTTGCGAAGCAGTGAGAGTTTTGCTGCGAGCACGAATTGAACCAAGGACGAGGCAACAAGAAGAGCCATCAATAGGGAGGGACCTCCTTGACTGAGAGCAGTAATGCAGACGGCGATAAAGGCACCAGATGTGACCATCAGGAGGATATACCCAGCCCCGATCCTTCGGAATCGAACGGCCTGAAGAACTGTGGTAAGACCCGATATGGCCAGCGCCGCAAAGGCTGCCCAAGCGAGGTAGGCATCTCCACCGCCAGCCGCCGTTATTACCACTAGCGGGATTAGAACTATTTCACCAATCTCCAACATCATCAATTGGAGTGCCAGCCCCAGCGCAACCCCGTGCGGAGGATGTTGATCAGGTTCGTACCGCACCATTTCGTCTTGTAGGGAAAGAGTAATTGATTAAGGCTGCGTTCGCAACCCTCTGCAGCGACATTTCCACAGATGGAAAAAGTTATCGTTTTTCGTTAATAAAGGATTCTATCAGCGGATAATATAGATGCGTGAAATGCCGGAATATATCCGATGCTATTGTGCACACTGTATATAGTGCGAACATACACATACCGTTGCGCACGCATATAGGGTATTAGAGAGCACGACTGGGCAACCTCTTCCGGCATCCGTTCCGGCTGCATATCCAGATGGTCAAGCCATACCGGAAAACATCCAAGGGGACCCATAAAACACCACACGTCTTCGACTTGTGCAAGTGGCGGACGAAGCTTCGAAAGGATGAACGTGCGGCGCAGTACCCGGTAAAGGCGCAAAGGAGCATCATTTTTCGCGTCACGCGAGCGTACAAGAATTACTTCGATGACAAGAAGGCGGGCAGGAGAGTTGGTTTGCCGAGGCTGAATAAAACGGTGCGCTCCTGCAATCTTGAGTGTGTAAAACCCGGTAAATCCGGTAAATCCGGGAGGTACTGGTCCGTACAGGTAAAGGAAATCGGGAAGCTGCGCCTCAAGGTATTGGCTGGCAGTAATGCTGGTATGCAGTTCTGCATTCTACGGCACCCTCTGGATACCGGGTATGATGTCCAGCTCGTGGTACAACATGCTGTGGTATCCGTCGTGGAAGAATCCAGAGCTGCCGTGGGGATTGATGTTGGTGTTGATGCTAACACGCCTCGCTGTCCAACGGTGCGCCGTATGATCGGATAGTCCTATCTGAGCGGCAGGCCAAGAAGTGTCAATAAAACGTGTCACACGCGAAACGTTGCAGTACGTCGTGGAAGAAGAAGCGACTTATAATGGTGCGAGCACAATTGCAGCAGCGCAATGCAGTGCACGCTGCCAGCACCGACATTGCTAAACATCACGCTGCCTATGTTACAACGGAAGACTTGCATCTGAAGGGCTTGACGGCCAAGGGAGGGGCGCGTAAGCGCCGGGATGAACCATGCCATACTGTCGCAGTCCCCTGCTTACTTCAAGCAGCACCCACAAGGCTGAAAGTGCTGGAGGCAAGCTCGTAAACGTGCGTCCGCATTACACGGCGCAGCAATGCAGTGGCTGCGGTGGTATGCCGGGACACCCGCTCGTGCTTGGTGTTTGCACGTACCGTTGCGAGCATTGTGGACTTGTTTTTGATCGGGATGTAAATGCGGCGATGAATATTCGTTTGAAGGGACGGGATCTATACAGCAGGGCGGGAAGCCCTAACCATCGGGTGGACGCGGCAACGCCGCGACTGGCCGCGCCTCTGACTTTGGAACGCTGCTCCGGCACTAAGCGTGGTCATTATGCAGGATCGCATAGTTGGTTTCACCATGCTATATAATTCCTTCCTATTGATAATAGCAACATAGCTACCAAACGTGACACTTAGCACAGAAAGTGATTGATCCAAATCGCATAACCTAACTTCGCCATTTCGTAGTGCTACTAACCTACGGAATTCTCCCGTGGCCATATTTGGACCGTTTTTTCCAGGAGCAATGGATGGTGAGATTTACCGGATCGGTTGAAGTTGGTTTAGGGTGGTTTGAATCCCTGATTACCTGGTGTTTTGCCGCCTGTTTCGCTGCGATCTATCTCGGATCGTTTCCATCGGACGTAGCTCTGGTGGCTCCATCTGGAGTACGCTATCTCAACCGTTGTGAAGGGACCATGCGTCATGAGTCTGGAGGCTTCTGGCTCACCGGTGCACTCGCTTCCTCCACATGCTCGGTCACGGTGCGGGTCGCATCGGGATCATACACGTATCCCAGTACCGCAAAGAACTGTACCATACTCGGAGGCAGATCCTGATCCACCTCCGTGATCAGGTACCGATATTGGTTCTTAACCATCTTGGTCGTAATCCGACGAATCCTGTTCAACCTGTCTCGGATCGTCGCCCAACTATCATGAATCCCGTGTTCCTTGAGTCTGGTGCGAACCAGATGGGCAGCATGATAAGCCAGTACCGTAATGAACAGATGCCCTTCAATGCGGTCATCTCTACTGTGGTAGATGGGCCGTAGACCGAGGTCCGATTTCATGACTCTGAATGTGCGCTCAATCTCTGTAAGTCGCCAGTAGGTTCGTGCAACCTTTTCCACCGACCATCCGGTATGACTGGTCCGAAGCACATACCCTCCGCTGGCCTGGGTGCGACGCGCATGCGAAGCACGCCGGGTCACCGTAACGGATGCTGCATGCTTGGTGCCCTCCTTTTTACTGACCTCTACCTCATACAGGTGTGAGACCTTCTTGTACTTTTCCTTCAGACGACCAACCTTTATCGTGACCTTTTCATAGTTCTTCAAGTACCCGGGTTTCGAGAGTCCCTCATGTAGTGTAGTGAGCGCCTTCACAAACTTCTTGCATTGGGTTTCAAGGATCTGATCCTCCTTCGCCTGCTTAGCCTCACTGTGCACAAACACGCGCAGTTCCGCATTATCTTCAACGTCTTTTTCGTCTTCAACATCTTCAACATCTTTTTCCTTTTTGGTGATCTTCCAGGCTTTGATCTTGACTCCCCCGGCGGTCGTAAACTGTTGATCCGGCTTGTTTTCGGGGACTGGAGGGGCTTTGGAACGCTCCACGGTGATCCAGTTCAGTCCCTGTTCTTTCAGGTACTGCAGATTCTGCTCCGTCGCAATGCCGGAGTCCATAATCACTGTGGGCGTAGCGCCGTTTAGTTTCTCAATCGCCTCTTTGAGCGTTGCCGGTTCCCCTGCATTGCCCGGCAGGATCTGCACATTGCGGGGGAACCCCGAACCATCCAGGGTGAGCGCCAGCGTAACCAACGGACAATCACTGCGCTTTTCCTTGCTGCGCCCATGCGACAACAACTTCCCTTTCTTCTTGCCGTGGTAATAGGTATTGGTTAAATCATAAAAGACGATCGTTTCTTCAAACTGCAATACCGCTTTGGTAATGCCAAAGAGTTTCTCCAGGATCTGATCCATATGCTTATGGATCAGATCCGTGCAACGATAGAGGGTGTTGAGACTCGGGGGTTCCAAATCCAGAAGCTGCAGAACACTGGAGGTTTTACACAGCCATTTATGCGTTTCTCGTTCACTGCCCGGGTGGAGCATACGTCCGACGATCAGCGCACAGCAGAGCTTGACGTGTTTCTCGCAGAAGTTGAGCGAACGTAGCAGTACAGCCAGTCCGAGCTGTTCCAAAGTCTGAAGGATCAGTCGTTCTCCGCCGACGGTCCGGGAATCGGGATGGGTTGTTTTCTCTGGATCAATGAGGTGTTGCTGATGGGATGTGCGATGGATGTCGTAGCCCTTGCTTTCGAGATGTGCAACGATGTCGTCGACCGCATTGAGAAAGGCTTCATCATTCTGGAAAGGGAGGATAGCTTTCCCTTTGAGTCGGGCAGTAACACAGTGGGTCAGTTCCCCCCACAGACTGCGGGGGATGTTGAAGTTCGGGCCGAGATTAAGGAGGGTACGGTGTTTGGAGGTACCGTCTTTGCGATAGGATTCGATGAGGGCAAAGCTGTTGCATTTCTTACCGTCTTTGCGTTTGTAGGGTCGGTTTCGGATAAACATGATCGGAGTGTGGAATAGGTACGGGGTAAGGTATCGGAGTGGTTGGGGTGCTTCCCATCCACACCTCTATAGCACTACATTGTCTTTTCCAAAAAAGTCGGCTAAAAAAGGTCGAAAAACGCCGAATTTAGCCGAAATAGCCCTATTAGGAGGGAAAAACGAGAGAATTGGAGACGGAACTCAGCGTTTTCCCCTGACTGGATGGCGAAGTTAGGATAAGGAGTATCCTCTCAGGGAATAAATTCGATGCGGGCCCAATCGGAGAATGTCCTTGATCATGCGCTGGACGTGAGCATGACCGTATCTTGAGTAGAAAAAGAAATCGCACCGCCTTACAGGGTAGGCGGCGCCGGGCAAATTGTGGAAACGAAAGATGTTCCAAGAAAGGAGGGGCCCGCTTGCATGCCGGCTTACCACCGTCCTGAACGACCGATTTGAACTCACGGAAGCATTCAGCGCCGAAGAGCCTGGGGGGGCCCGCGGCAACTGAATTTGGCTTGATCGTGGACCCAACTACCGTGCTACCACCAGCGGCCGCACAGCCTCGTAGAGGGTACCCGCAAAACCGTCCACTACTAACCTGTAATAGTAGATCCCTTGGGGAAGTTGGGTCGTGCTTAAATGTGTGACGTGCCACTGGTCCTCCTCTACGTACATCTCGTCAAGCGCGGCAATCCTGCGTCCCGTCAGATCGTAAAGAAATAATTTGGCCAAACCAGGCTGATCCAAGAAATACCGGATTACGGTGTTATCACTCGTGGGATTGGGGAAACTCTGCGTGAGAACTATTTTCTGCTGCGCATCAATGGATATTTCTACAACTCCAAGTGTCTGCGCGAGACGACTGGCACCGGTGGCCGCGAGAGCATACGCTACAGGGCCCGCTGCCTCAAGATCGGAGTCAACAAGGAAGCCATCCTCTGGAGTCGTACTCTCAAAAAGTATGTTTGAGCCTGCGTCCGTCGTTCGCTCAATAAAGAATTGGCGGATGCCAAAGTCCGAGGTGAATACCCACTCCACATTCACAACACCCGCGTCAACGACACGGGCCGAGATCGTAGCGGAGCCAATCGAAGCGTTGCCCGTGCGGAGCAGTTCCATGACGTCGCTGCGGATCGCTCCAAGCTGTCGGTAATTGTTGTCTCCGGGGCAGGACGTAGTATTGAAGTCGCGATGGCCACGCATGGTCTCTGGCCCCGGACTATAACGTTCAGAAAGAAAGGCAAACACAGTAAGAAGCGAATCCCGGGCAGCAGGAGACATCTCATCACGACAAGATCCACCCTCCGGCGGATGATAGCATCCCATAAGTGAGACTCCGATGTTGCCCGTGTTGTTACTCCCCACATGAGCGCCATGGGCGAGCGGCGGCCCGTCACCAAAAGGGTTGTTTCTCAGAAAGGGGCGCCCCTGATACAAACGCCCCTCCTGATCCATGAGAAACTGGTAACCGATATCTCT
Organism: Rhodothermales bacterium; assembly: GCA_963663495.1. Taxonomy (GTDB): domain Bacteria; phylum Bacteroidota; class Rhodothermia; order Rhodothermales; family Bin80. Next base: position 3,406,025 of record OY760427.1, on the reverse strand, counting down.
CCAACCCCGTCCGTTCTGATGGAATTCTTGGATGCGCTTAACCTGTTCAATGCCCTCGGCCCGCGTTACGGCAGAGAAGCCCGCTGTATGGTGCAGCGTCATACGTGTATAGTTCGGTCGATTAAGTGGCTGCGGGGTCCCAATGAATGGCTCAGCACCCCATTGCCGCCGTGTGATCAGCGTAGGAGCGACGATAACGTTCACTCCCGTGTCGCGAAATTCCGCAGCATGTTCTTCGTCCTCCTCACCGGTGTCCAGAAATACGCCCGCGCTAAGGATCGCAACACTATCTCCACTGGATATCTCAAACCGCAACGTAAAAGGCTGACTGGAGTTACGCATTATTTGACCGCGAAAGGCAGCAAGAAATGCACTGTCAGTGGCAGAACGCACGATATACAGTGACTCCCAATCGCTCCGCCCGTTAAATTGGATCCAACCCCGAAGCGAATCTCCACTGGCATAGCCCTGAAGCGCTACACCGGAGTAACTGGTGATCTCAGTGAGAGGTGCACTGACGAAATCTATCGTGACTACCTTGCCTACAGTAACCGTAGATGGGGTGGACAGCACCACTGGTGCGTCCACCATGTCCTCAACAAGCTGCCCGTTTGCGGACCAGACGAATGCAACTAGCAGTCCCGACACTGCGGTCAGCTTTGACAGCCGGCGAGACCTGTTGGGCATCTAAAACGCTAGGTTTACGGTGAACCAATGGGTTTGGGTGAGGCGTCCGAAGTCTGCATATGCGTAGTCAAATCCTACTCGCAGACGGCGATCCAGACGCACGCTGAGGCTTGCTCCGGCCGTCAGGCCTTGTTCACTGTCAGGTTTGAACAGGCTCCGGTACCCTACACGAAACGCAATCAGGTCCCTAAATCCATATTCCATTCCGGTATTAACATATTCGGCATTATCATTGGGGTGCGCTGCATCCGTTGACAGGACCAGACGATGTGCACCAGTATCGTAGGCATCCCAGGCCAGACCGATCCTGAATAATAGCGGCAGCGCGTGTCGGTCCATGCGATACTGGGCGTTAACGATCTCAACGTTTCCTCCAGACGAAGGGTTGGGGTCTTCGCTGAAGAGGATATCTCGACCGTCCATTTGCATTTTGGGGCCAAGGTTTGACATACTTGCTCCTAGTCGCAGGCGGCTGTAGGGAGTTACGAACAGGGTGCCTATGTCGAATCCGATGCTGGATGCCGTGCTGTGCCAGACCCTCTCCTGTATATACTTCACGGTGCCGCCGATAGAAAAACGATCGGTCAGACTCCTGCCGTATGAAGCTTGCATGGCAAAGTTCTGGACCTTGAATTGCTCTCCGGTTCCTTCCGGCTCTGCTGCCGTTCGCACCGCCATACTTCCGCTGTCTACCAGCAGTAAAGAGATTGCGATTGTGCCCAAGCGCGGCACATGTGTCCCGAAAGCTACCATGCTGTAGTCGACCTCGGCCAAATACCGCGTATTGCTCAACTGCAATGCACGGCCGCGGAGTGAGGCGAGGCCGGCCGGATTCCAATACACGGCAGAGAGATCATTTGCTTCTGCAACGAAGGCGCCTCCCATCGCAATAGCGCGGGCGCCCGCACCCAGCTTCAGAAACTGTGCCGCGGTCGTCCCTACCCTTGTGATGGAGCCTTCTTCCAATCCTGCAGGATCCTCCTGCGCGCGGGCAGGCATGGACAGCACACTTAGCACCAATACCGGCGCAAGAAACTTCATCATCCCACGAGCAAATCTAGCTAGCATTGCTCTATTTGATGACGGCAAACTTGCCAATAAACGAGCCCTCAGGGCTGTCCACATGAAAGAGATAGAGTCCGTAGGCCAAGTTCATGTTGTCCTTCGTTCGCATGTCCCAGAACACCTTGCCATCATCTAAAGAACTTTCGTGGTACAACGTTTCCACAAGCTCTCCAGCCAGTGTGTAGATACGTATCGTGCACTGGCGCGGCACATTGGCAAAGTATAGGCGGCGTTCGCCCCGCTCAGTTCTTGCAATTGGATTCCTCGGCTCGAAAGATGTGGTAGCAACGTAAGGGTTGGGAACCACATAAATGTCCGATAACTCCTGGGCGGTCAGCGCTGCCTCTGTCGCAGCACTGGTGGTGGTAAAGCTGAACGAATCGAGTCCAGAAAAAGGCTTGCGCGTTGAAACAATTAGTACATCCCCGTCCCCAGGTCTCTGTCCTTCTTCGTCCAAACGGATCTCCCATGTAGCTGTCAGCGTGCCGCCGAGCGATTCCAGGAAGACAATCCGCTCTCCCACATCCCAACTTCCATTGCGGTTGAAATCAGGTGCAAACACCTGAACGGGCTGGTTGGCCTTAGTGAGGTTTATTACCTCAAACGGAACCGGCAACCCGTTGCTGAAGCTTGTGTTCACATCGGAATCGTGGAACCGAACTTCATAGTCCGAGGGCTGGGGGATACGCCCGGGACCAGCCGTAGCAACCAGGACTTCGAACGTCGCGCCGTCTCCGCTCATCCATCCTGACCGCTCCATGTTCACTTCAAGCGGGTCGTCCTCCACAAACAGGTGGATGCCGTCAAATACAAGGTTGTTTTCTTCTCCACGCAAATAGGGGCTTCTGAACAGTGGCGCGTATTGAAACGATACAGTGATTTCTGATCCAGCGACGACACCTGCGCTTGAGGAGATCTGGATAGTGCCCGCAGCAAGATTGACCGAAAACTCCGCCCCGAGCTCCAGCTGCTGCCCGTCGCTGGCGCGCACCTGAACCGTTCCTTCAATTAGATTGCGATATCCGGTTGATTGGCTGCGGCTGGGGGATGCTTTGAGCACGGCATGTATTGCGCCAGCACTCACCACGGTATAGGTCGTTTGACTCCCACCGTTCTCACTCCCAATGTCCTCAAAGGAAAGGGTGTATGGCTGAAGGTCCAGAACAGCCAGCGGATCAACAACATCCATACGGATAGCCCCGGTACCAAATCCAGACTCACGAACAAGCCCGGCCTCACCGAATAGTGATGGGGACAAGTAGCCGGCGACCCTCGGCTTAGCAATTGCGGCGAGCGTGTTTACATCGTATATGAAGGCATCCGTCGTGGGATCATAGGTAATAATTTTGCTTGTTTCACTCGGCGGGATGCCATTTGCAAACGCTGCCCCTGCCTCGCCTGCATACCCGCGATCGTAGGCCGTAACTGCATAATAGTAGGTTTGACCATTAACAACGTTATTGGAATCAACGAAGGTATGGAACAGACCTGTATCGCTACCCAAGTCGTACGACACGCCACGGCCAGGATAGGGGATTGACGACGGGCCACTTATCCCGTTATTGAGATCAAACTTGGCTTCCACCCCCCGTACGGTGGTATGCGGCGCGAAAAGAAATTTACTGCCGTTGATATCTGTAATCGTTTGTCTGTCAGTGAATTCATGGTCGGTAGATCGGTAGATCACGTAGCCCTCAAAATCGCGTTCCCGCGTAAGTGGATCCACAGTTTGTTCGGCTACATCGTCCCAATACAGGGTGACTTTGCGATCGCCCACGGCTGCACGCAGGTTAGGCTTGGTTGGCGGCTTCGCAAATACGTACCCGACATCGTATATCTGCTGCGCTACGGTGGCGTTTAGCCGTAGATCCTCCCGATTCTCTCCTACGATGAGTGCGATGGAGAAACGCTTCGTATCACCGGCCTTGAGGCTAAAGTCTCCCGACCCGTACAGAAACACATAGTCTCCCGGGGCGGACGGTACGATGTCAAAGCGTCCGGGCTGTACCAGACTCCATAGACGCTCGTCGTTGGATACGCGATTACCTGCAAACGGTGGTGATGCGAAAGAGGTTAGACCGAACTGGTCGCTTTCATCAATATCCGTGAATTCGAAGTTGGGTTCGCCCGGCTTGGTGATATCGAACTGGTCACCGGCGGTAGGAACACCATCGCCCTCGCCCTCATCTCCCGTTCCCGGTATGCCATCAACGCCGACATCATCTGTATCCGGTCGCCAGTCGCCATCGTTATCAATACCATCGGTCCAAGACTCGTCTACCAGCCCATCGTTATCGTTGTCAATGCCATCATCCGCCACGCCAGGGCTTTCAAGAAACTTATACCCGAAGTAGCCCGGTACGCGGCCTGCAACGTCGCTGCGCCCGTCGTCATCCCAGGCGAACACCATGTTGAGAGACTCATCATAGAACGCCCAGTCATCAGGCCAGTCCCGCGGACCTCCGACATGAGGATCGCCCCACATGCCGAAAATAACCTTATCAAGGTCCTTCTCACTCTTGTTCGTGATCTTATATATCAGGAATATCACGTCTTCCGCAAGCGGATTGGCCCACTGGTAAAGCCGTACCTCCACCTCCAAGCCTAGTCCGCGGCGCGTGCTGTCAGAAGGGAACGGCCAATAGCTGAACTCACTATTGCTGTAGTCATTCATGAAGTACAGCGTCTCCTTGTCGGCGTTCGAGGCTCCCTGCTGGAGTGCCCCGGGCCAGAGGTAGCGCTCCAAGGCAGTGTTATACCAGTCATCGGGCCACGAGTCCGGCTTACCGTCAAGGTCATTATCCGCGTCGTCGTTCGTCGGAATCTTGTCGGAATCCGGGTTCACAACTTGGATGCCTGCAAAGCTCCCCACCGGTTCAGCACAGGGGATCGGTTGCCAGCCCCAATATGTGGACCCGTCCGGTGAAATTTCGCCGCCGTTAGATACTAGACCATCGGATACTATCCGCATCACGTAGATCTGGTTGCCATTGGCATCAAGCACCGGTGAACCGTTATCGTCGAAAAGCGGTACGCTCTGCGGATCACGTGCTCGACCGTCTTCGCGGTACGAATCTACGACCTCGGCAGCTACGAAAGGGCCGAACTCGTAGCCATATCCCAGCCCGTTCCAAACGATGTCCGTAATAGTATTTCCCGGGGCCGAAATCGACCCGAAGTTGAAAATCTGCGTCGTGATGCGGTTGCCGTTCAATATGGCGTCCCTGCGCCGAGTCTCGTCCCCGCCGCAGTTCTGCTGCGGACTGTGGGTGACAGGTTTTGATGCCATGCGGTCAATCCAGCCCGCCAGCTCAGTCAAAGACCATGACTTCTGGCGGAAGTCTTGCCCCACCGCCAAGTATGGCAGCGCCAGAGCCGTTACTGCTATGACGGCGTAGCGTCGCATTCCTAAAACGATAGTGTCAGTCCGACACGAACCTGACGCGGCGCACTGTACCAGTGGGGCCGCGTATCGTATTCGTCAAGGGTGTGAATGCCTGGCAACCCGTAACGGGGTTCCCATGTCGCGTGCAGGTTGCGTTGCTTTGATAAGGAATAAGTAGCCCGGCCCGTATCGTTGAAGACGAAATTCTCGTTCAGGCGGTCCAGCAGATTGAAGACCTTGGTGAACACCCGCAACTGCATTTGACCGATCGTGAACTGGCGATACGCATGCAAATCAATCTTGAGCTTGGATGGCTTGCGTCCGCTTCGGGTGGGCAAGTCGACATTCTGCTCCAGAAGCAGGGGAGAGTAGGGATACCCCGTAGAAAACTGCCCGTTGAAGGAAATACTCCAGGCACTGGAACGGGATATCGTTACGGTGGAAGAGAGGATATGGCGCTGGTCAAACGTAAGGGGCACTACTTCCAGCTCGTTCTCCCTCCCGGAAAGCCGGTTATAAAAGAATCGGTTGGCATCGTCGTCACTGCCCTCGGCAATCTGGAAGGTGTAGTCAACGCTGGCCCACAGGAATCCCCCCGGCGGGCGCCGCTTGGTAAGCGCAGCGGTAAGGCCAGTGACGTTGGCGTAGGCCTTGTTCAGATAAATGTTATACAGGTCTTCGCCTGCGATAGTACTATAGCGCACTAGTTGCAGTGCCATGTAGTCACGGATATTCTTGAAGTAGCCGGTCAGAGTAACAGCGAGGACATCCGTTAGCTGTTGCTGCAGGCCCATTTCGTACTGTACAGTGCGTTCGGGCCGCAGATTCGTGTTGCCGAAGGTAGGCGCGGCCCCTTTGGGAAATTCGAATTCCGGATTGACGTACAGGTTGCGCAGAGAGGGCATCTGCGCAAAATGGCCGTACGAAAAGTGTATGATTCCGCGCTCCGTTATCGGAAAAGAAACACCGATACGGGGTAGCAGCAGATTCTTGGTTTCTGCCGGTGCCAGATCAGCATTGGGATCGAATAGATTCGGAATGAACCTGCCGTTCGGATCAAACCGCTCGTACCGCAAACCGGCGTTGATGATGAAGTTGTCGTACTCAATCTTGTCCTGGGCGTAGGCGCTCATTTCCAGGACCCGCTGGTCTTCGTAGCGATCATGAGACGGATTATCCTCGGATTCGACGGTTGGTTCCAGATAGCGGTTGCCATCAAACAGTACCACAAAGTTCTGACGGCTAAGACCGTGGCGCTGCACATCGGCCCCGGCCTTCACCTCATGTGTGACGCCTAGCTGCCGGGTAAAATCCAATTTTGCCCGCAACGACTCGGAATCCTCGTACACATGCCCTTTCTGGTTGCCCCCGATCAGAAAATTGTTGCCCGGAAATCCCACCACATTGCCTCCACCGATACCCCCAAAGTCCACTACATAGCGTGGGTCAGTAGGGTCCTCATACAAATAGTTCTTGTACGAGCTTTGGGCCAGCGAGAGCTTCAAAGTATAGAATGCCTGCTCGCTGAGCGTGTGCGTCCAGTGCAGGGAATGGTTCTGGTTATTGCGACGCTGTGTTGCAGTTCCGTCAGGATTGTATAGGTACCCGAAGCTGAACGACTTGCGCACACTATTGTCAACTAGATAGGAATACTCCAGTCTTCCACCCGTTATCGGGCGTCCAGACAACTTAGCCAGAACATTCGTTCGGGAGCTGGGGGCCATGGGGACCTGTTCCGATGGTAATGCCAGTCCACCTCCTTCGATTTCCGTACCGTCTTCCAAAGTCACGGAACCCTCCACATAGTCCCACCACGGGCGGCCGTGAATTTCGTAGTACCAAGGCGACACGTTGAAATTGGCGGAGTCACTGGGCAGGTGTTGCCTTATGCCGTACAAGTGGCCATCATTGTCGTCGAGTCGTCCGGAAACCAGAAAATGCAGCCGGCGCGAAAGGGGTACCGGACCGCTAAGTGATCCTTCGAGCGTGGTAGTGTTGAGACTAATGTTGCCAGGGAGGGAAAACACATCGTCGTTTCCTGTGAGATAATCTCCACCGTAGACGCTCACGGAACCCTCGTAATGGTCCCTGCCCTCCTTGGTGACAAGGTTAACGATGGCAGACATTGCTTTGCCGTATTCGGCATTGAATGCACCCGAGATCACCGTTAGCTCGTCAATGGCGTCAATGGCAACGCGTGTCGCTATACCGTTTGTGTTGAAGGGATTGCTGACCGCAAGCCCGTCAACCAGATAGGATATCTCATTGCTGCGACCTCCACGTACATGCAGTTCACCGCTGGCACCGGTTGAAACGCCGGCTTGCGTAGCGATTACACCAAACAGGCTTTCGACCGGCAGCGCATCAATTTCCTCGGCAATAACGGTCTTTTTGGACGCTGTCAGGTCCTTCTGTACCAGCGGGCGTTCCGCCCGAACAATAATCTCCTGCCCTTCAAACATTTCCTCTTCCATCATCATATCCACCCGGGTGGTTTGTCCTGTGGAAACCACCACATCCGTGATACGCTTGGTTTGGAAGCCGATAAAGGAAAAGACTAGAGTGTAGGTCCCGGGCCGCACGTTGAGGATTACATAATCGCCATTGGTGTTCGTCGGCGCTCCCTGCAAGGTTCCCTCAATTATCACGTTTACGCCGAGCAATGGCCCGCCGTTCTCGCCATCAGTTGCCGAACCGGCTATTTTTCCCTGACCGAAGACTGTCGAGGCAGCCAGGACGCATACCATGGAAGCGACAGCTAGGCGCTTCGTCGGCATCAGAACCTTGGTAAATACGCCACGCCCGCCGCCAGGTAAACCCTCGCGGCGGGCGCGTAAGCAGATCCGAAAATCATTCTGCTACTTGATAAGCAGCATGGTGTTAGACTGCCTGAAATTACCGTACTCAAGTGTATACAGATACGTGCCACTGGCTACAGGAGTGCCGCCATCGCTCCTGCCATCCCAGGTGGACTGATGGATACCTGCCGCAAACCATTCATTATCTACCAGGGTACGCACCATGCGTCCAGACATGTCGTACACGCGCACGCTGATACGTTTATCAATCGGGAGGGTGAAGGAGAAGGTTGTTTGCGGGTTGAATGGATTCGGGTAATTGCCATGGAGGACATAGTCACTCGGTACAATTACGCGCTCATCAACGATAGCCGTGCTCAGGCCGGAAGAAGAGAGAACACGCAGAAATACTCTGTTATGGTGCGGCCTTGATTCAACTGTTGTCCGTGCGTATAGTGAGTCTGCCGGATTAAACACCTCTTTGTACTGGTAAAGGCTGTCGTCAACCCCTTGCATTGAGATTGCTACTTCGGTGTGGCCGTCTCCATCGGGATCGCCCAGGAAAGCCAGCTTAGCAGCGAATTCCGCACCCTGAACGCCATTTTCCCTGTAGTCCGTCATGGTTCCGGCGGAATCACGTGCTACCCAGTCAAATGTGTCTCGCATTTCTGAGGGCGACAGTACGGGCACCACGACATAGTTCGCCGGGTCCTCAACATCACCACCCATGAATCTCGCAATTCTCGCCCATACTGGTGGTTGGTCCTGCGCAAACACACCATGTGTGTAGGCTGGTCCGCTTCCGATCAATTCCACTTGACCGTCACCGTCAATATCGCCGGCCGTTATTCCTAGCGATGAAAAATTGGGAAGGAGATCCAATACCACATTATCCTCTGTAATGCGGAGCGCATCTTCTCCAGACTCATAATTCAGGATTGCTGCCGTGCCAGTTTGAAAATTGGGACAGAAAACCTCGTGATCACCATTACCATCCATGTCCGCTGCGGCACATCCGAATAATGCGACATGGTCCCCGTCAGAGGCCTTGTAGGAGATGTTATCTCCGTCGCTCGGGGCGTCGTACATGTCCGCGCCGGTTGCACGAGCATTGGTGAAGTTGAAGTTGTTCCAGGACTGCATGGCGATCTCGTACATGCCATCGCCGTCCAAGTCGGCGGGCACCATGCCATAGGGGCTTCCTCCGCCGCGATCCACAGGATCAAATTCCTGCCCTGCACGGCTGCTCCAGCGTGCTTCTACCGTAAACGTGGCAAATGCTCCAACCTCGCCTGCCATGGAAATGACGTACCAATTGTCGCAGTTGTTATTGCTGCCATTGTTTCCGAATAACAACTCCTGTCGGCCATCACCATCGATGTCCATAGCGGTGAGTTGCTCTTGGCGCCACCTGTCAGGGCAGCCATCGGCGAAGTTGTCAAACTCAAAGATTGTGAGCCCAGGGGGCAAGGCGGCGAAATCGTTATCCCCGGAAGCTTCAATAACATACAAACCACGCTTCAGCACACCAGCAACGACAAAAGGGTTGTTCTCGCTAAGTCCATCCCCCGCGAATGTCACAATTTCTCCCATCCCATCGCCGTCCAGGTCGGCGCCGACTACGGTGCGTAAGTTCTGGGTGGAACCGTTCCCGGGTTCCAGCACTGGCGTACTGTAAACCAATTCCCAAGTATCGGCACCTGTGCTTTCCAGCATATGTACCCGACCACCACCGCTGTAGTCGGCGACGAGGATATCCACTTTCCCGTCGGCATCAAGATCGTACGGCCCGGCCACTTGTCGGGAGCCACTTTGGGAGCCGGGTGTGAAGGGTGCGGCATCAGCTGTGGGGTCGGGGGCCCACGCAAAGTCCGTGTGTTGGGCGATGCTGTCGGTGGTCCCGAAGAGCAAAGCCAGGAATGCAATCGGAAGGACGGTGCGTGTGGTAACAGTTGTCATTCAAGAATGATGTCTGAAGTGAGTAAGAAACGAAGCGCACATACTACGGGTTTAGGCTCGTATTTGCAACCCGGTACGCCCTTGTTCGGGTATATACCTTGGGGAATTATATACGTGAGTGACCAACTGTACACAGTGAGGCACTAGTATCAATTTCACGGGTCATAGGGGGCGGTAACCCAAACGCCCCTCGCCGTGCAGCAGCCCCAATCCCGGAGGCCAGTATGTTTGCAGCCGCATTCAGGTCTGCATGATCCGCATGTCCACAGGACATACACGTGAATTTGCTCCGTGTCTTACGGTTACTCGCTTCTGTGTGCCCACACACAGAACACCGCTGACTGCTATAGGCAGCGGTAACCTTTATCACCTTGCGGCACTTATAGCCCAGCATCTGATCCAGCTGGCCCCAACCTGTTCGCAGTATCCCACGGTTGAGGCCAGACTTCTGTTTGACGTTTGTGCCAAAGCTCTCCATCGTCCCCTTAGCTGAACGTATCATCGCTTTGATCTTCAGGTCCTCCAGTATCACCGTTGAGGAGCAATGGGCAATACTGCGACTTACCTGGTGGTTCGCATTCTTGAGGATGTTAGCACGCCTGCGCTGTATGCGGGCGATTCTATGCTTCCGCCTGTTACGACGGTTGGAGCCTTTCTTCTGTCTCGCCAGTCTTCGCTGATGCCGCTTCAACTTGGCATCAAGACGCTCTGTATCCGGTTGTCTGATAATGCTTGTATCGCCCTCTGTGGAGACCATAGCGACCTGCCCGCAATTACGGTCAATGCCTACAGCACCGCCAGTATCCTCTATTACAGGTGCCTCCATCTTGTAGCAGATGACAGCATACGCTTTGCCGGCGTTCTTCTTTACAGTAGCTTTGACGGGTATACCATCAGGGTACGGGTTGCCTCCCCGCCTGCGGATCGCCACATATCCCACTTTCGGGATATACAGCTTGCCATCCCGAACCCTTACGTTATCCGGGATCGTGAACGAAGGCGTACTACCATGTCTGGAATGGAATCTCGGTCTTCTCTTAACCCTCCTTGAAGAATGCCTTCCATGCATCCGCTTGATATTTCAATGTGTATCTTAACGACACCAAAGGAGTATTCAGGTAGCCACTCGACCGTGAAGCGCAGCTCAGTGAATCGCTTCCCCAGCGAGAAGAAGCTTACCGAGGGCGGCTTCTCTCCAGCCTCTTTCGCTTTCTTGTAGGCCTCGCTCTGCTCTGCGAGGATGGCATTCCACACAAACCTACACGCACCCGCTAATCCAGCAAGTTGCTTGGCGTTACTCCGACTTCCGGGCAACAGCCTGTATGTGATATTGCGGTATGCACTAACCGTTTCGGGCATGGCACGGTGGTATATAACTCCCTAATATATGGAACTTATATAGCATGCGTACCCACGTGTTGAGTTACTTGAAATAATTGCAGTGTTTTCGTGAAAAGCGGGAACCGATTATGAAAAACTGGCGAAAGCCATCCTGCCTGCACTACCAAAGCAGAAAAAGAAATTCCTGCGAAAACGCGTGGCACTCAGCCATATAACTCCCATTCCTTGCGGCCCCAAAGGGTTTATTAACTGTGACTCGGCATTTTGCCGGATGCTTGGCTCCATGTGCAGTAGCGTGGTATCCTTGGCCGGTTGATATGGTCCCCATTATGTTACAGACGACAGTAATAGGCAGTTACGCATGGCCTTCCTGGTTTATTACAGCGGTTCAGGCCATCGGGCGCGGCGAATATGGCCCGGAAGACATTGAAGAGACGCTCAATGATGCAGTGGACATGGCAATCCGGGACCAGGAGGAAGCTGGTCTGGATGTCGTCAGCGATGGAGAGATGCGACGGTTTGGTTTCTTCACTGCGGATTTCTACGGAAGGCTCACTGGTCTCAAACCGTGTCCGCCGCTAAGGCGCTTGGGGCCCGGGGGGCATGACCAGCGGGAAAAATATGAGGTTGTTGAATCGTTCTCCGCACCTGAAGGGCTGGGACTTGTTGCTGAGTACCGGTACGCCCGCACGCGCACCTCGCTTCCACTGAAAGTCCCGTGCCCCGGTCCATATACGCTCGCAGGTCGGATTTCCACAGGCCTCCATTATCCGTCAAGAATGGCCGTTGCCCGCAGGTTCGCCGAAATCATCAATGACGAGCTGAGGGCGCTAGACGCTGCCGGAGCGACATTTATTCAGCTTGATGAGCCATCTTTTGCTGTGCACAAGCACGCTCCCGGCGCTTTTACGGAGCTGTTCAACCGTACGGTGGAGGGAGTACGCAGCCGAATTGGCCTGCACCTCTGTTTTGGCAACTACATAGGGAGGCCGGTGGCGCATCGTACGTATGAGCATCTTTTCCCTGACATCCTCAAGGTTGCTGCGCACGAGATGCACCTGGAATTTGCAAATCGTCAGATGTCGGAGGTACACTTGGCCCGGCGGATAGTGGATGCGGGCATGGTAATGGCGGCAGGAGTTATTGATGTAAAGAATTACTTCATTGAAACCCCTGAGATTGTTGCGGAGCGGATCAGGACGCTACTGAATCATATCCCCCCGGATAGGCTGGTCCTGGCCCCCGACTGCGGGTTCAGCGAAACCGCGCGATGGGCAGCGCGGGCCAAGATGGTATCCCTTGTCCAAGGGGCGCACATCGCGCGCAAGACGTTGCAATAATGCTCAGGCCTCATCTTGCGCGACTACGGGTCTTCCTGATACGAGAATCCACCGTTGGAGTGGTAATTGTCGTCAACGCTATTGCGCTGGTAGCCGAGGCCTTCCCCGGTTTCCCGGCGAGCCGGGCCATGTTCTGGATTGACTACTGCTGCCTGCTGTTCTTCATCATGGAAGCAGCGCTGAAGATTCGGCAGCCGGACGGATTCGCCGGCTACTGGAGCGAAGGCTGGAATAGGCTGGACCTGTATATAGTCATTGGTAGCCTTCCGTTATTGGCGAGCCCCGTCTTTGCCGGCTACCTGGAGAACGCGGCATTTGTCATGCTGCTTCGTCTCGGGCGCCTTTTCCGATTTGCCCGGCTTCTGCGCCTTGTACCCGATGCCGCAAAGATTTGGTCGGGTGTCCAGCGTGCGCTGAGTGCCTCGGTGTACATTTTTCTGATGCTCTTCGTGCTGAACGTGATCCTAGCCATGGGAGCGAATATGTTGTTTGGAAATATGGAACAGGCTTCCGATTATTTCGGCGATCCCCTGAAGTCGCTGTATTCGATCTTCAAGGTATTTACGATTGAAGGCTGGTACGAAATCCCCGATCGGCTTGCGGCGCGTGGAGTTGCACCCGGAACCGTGCTGTTGCTGCGATTCTATTTCACCTTCGCCGTGTTGGCCGGAGGACTGCTGGGCCTTTCAATCGCTAACGCGGTATTTGTGGACTCAATGGTGTCGGACAACACGGACGAGGTTGAGCGGATGGTGACGGAGCTGCGGGAGGAGCTGAAGTCCTTCAGGGAGGATGTCTTAAAGAAGCAGCACGGAACTTAGCGGTCCGGACGGGACTCGAACCCGCGACCTCTGGCGTGACAGGCCAGCGTTCTAGCCAAACTGAACTACCGGACCGGCTGGGCAGCAATAATACGACGCCGGATGCCCGTTGGCAAGTGGTCAGGGAGGGATTTGAACCCCCGACACACGGATTTTCAGTCCGTTGCTCTACCACCTGAGCTACCTGACCGAGCGCGCCGGTTAACCGTTCGTACGGTCACCTGTTTCACACAAGCCACGGTTAGCAGCGAAAGTTATGGGGTTTATATACCTGAGTACCCTAGACTATGAACCTTTGGCTTGATGGAGGGCACGGACACAATGGGACGGAACGGCATTCCATCCATTGCTTACCACAACATCAACTGAACTTGATGCCATGCCCGTAAAAGGTTGTAACAAGTATGCTCGCGTTTGTTCTGTCTATAGGACGATTGAATACCGACTGCTTCCGGGGCGCAAGAGCAAGGGGAAGAAACTAGCCGGGATTGCTGGTGCTTGCAGGTTCGTGTGGAACGCCATACTGGCGCAGTGCATCCAGGAATACAAACAGGCAGAGGAGTCGGGTGAGCAGCCTCCGTCCGTGAAGTATTTCTTCCCTCTTGGAAAACGGTTTAAAGAACTACGAGATCGCACTGAGTGGCTACAGAAGTACTCCTTCAGCGTGGTGCGCACCACGCTGAAGGTCCAAGCCGACGCATGGAAGGCTTGCTTCAATCAAGGTAGGGGTAAACCGAAGTTCAGAGCCAAATACCGCAGTACCCCATCTTTTGCGATTCCTGAAGCGGTCAAGATCAGGGATGGATGGTTGTTCATCCCCAAGCTTGGATACCTGAAGACCCGACGTAAAGGATCCAACCGCAGATATCGCACTAAGAAGCGACTCCAGAAAGCTCACCGAGCGATTGCGATGACCCGCAGGGATACCCATCACCAAGCAAGCCGGAGGATCGCGAATCGCTCTTCTACGGTTGTGCTGGAAGATCCTAATGTCGTGGCGATGACTTCATCCGCCAAAGGGACTGTTGACAATCCAGGCAAGAATGTCGCCCGGAAGGCAGGGCTGAACCGTAGCATTAATGCCACCGGATGGGGGCAGTTAGACGGGATGCTGCAGTACAAATGCCGGGAAGTGCTCAAGATCCCGGCCTCTTACACGAGTCAGGACTGCAACAAGTGCGGTCGCCGGGACAAAGCGAATAGATTGACCAGAAGTAAATTCAAGTGTGTCTCATGTGGGCACACCGACAATGCGGACCTTAACGCTGCCGCAAACACATTGGCCTCCGGGATTGGGGCAACTGCACGGCGAGGGGCGTTCGGGTTACTGACCCCATTGATCTGTGAAATTGATACGCGAGGGTACTCACGTAATATAATTCCCGAAGTTATAGCCCCGTACCTTACCGCAATTCACTTCTCGCTTCAACAATGATGCCAGATTCCGGACGACTTTCCGATGCTTATTCCGGTCAAGCACAGGCTGTTCCAATCCCTAAGGAGTTTCGGGCGCGCGCTCACATCCGATCGTTAGAAGAGTACAACGAAAGGTACCGGCAATCAATTGAGGATCCAGACCGTTTCTGGGCGGAAGCGGCGAGTCGCATTCACTGGTTCAAACGGTTCTCGCAAGTACGCAACGTTTCTTTCGCCAGCGATAATGTTTCCATTCGGTGGTTTGAGGGCGGACGAACCAACGCATCATACAATTGCCTGGACCGCCACCTGCGGGACCGAGGTGACCAGACTGCTCTGATATTTGAATCGGACGACCCGTCGGTTCCTGCGCGGAACATTACGTATGCGCAGTTGCATGCCGATGTCTGCCGTATGGCCAATGTATTGAAAGCGTGCGGCGTTAGGAAGGGAGACCGGGTTACGTTGTACTTGCCGATGATTCCGGAGGCGGCGGTTGCGATGCTTGCCTGTAACCGGATCGGAGCTATACATTCCGTGGTGTTCGCCGGTTTTTCGCCAGAGGCGCTGGCGGATCGCATTCTGGACTGCGAATCTACCTTCCTGATTACTGCGGACGAGGGGGTACGCGGATCTAGGCGCGTACCACTTAAGCAGAATGTCGATAAGGCATTGACACGTTGTCCCGATGCACGCCATGTCCTGGTTATCAGGCGCACCGGCGGCGATATCGGCTGGATGCCCGGCCGAGACCTATGGTATCATGAAGAGGTAGCGGGCGCGGATGCGGTATGCCCACCGGAGGAGATGGATGCCGAGGATCCACTGTTTATTCTCTATACATCAGGATCAACCGGCCGCCCCAAGGGAGTCTTGCATACCACCGGAGGGTATCTGGTTTATACCTCCCTCACCCATAAGTATGTGTTTGACTACCACGAAGGAGATGTTTTCTGGTGCACTGCAGATGTTGGATGGATTACAGGGCATTCCTACATTGTGTACGGTCCCTTGGTGAACGGAGCTACACAGGTGTTTTTTGAGGGCGTCCCCACATATCCGGATGCTTCCCGGTTTTGGCAGGTTGTGGAACGGCATCGTGTATCGCAGTTCTACACCGCTCCGACTGCGATCAGGGCACTGATGCGACACGGTGCCGCATTTGTTGAGCGAGCCGATCGCTCCTCGTTGCGCCTGTTGGGTACGGTTGGGGAACCGATAAACCCTGCTGCATGGCACTGGTACCACGATGTGGTAGGAGAGGGGCGCTGTCCGATAATTGATACCTGGTGGCAGACGGAAACCGGTGGCATCATGATTTCACCGCTACCCGGAGCCATTGAGGCCAAGCCCGGTTCTGCGACATTCCCGCTGTTCGGGATACAGCCCGAAATTCTGGACGAAAAAGGCAATGTTCTGACCGGCGAAGGGCAGGGGGTGCTTGCAATCCGCGATTCCTGGCCGGGCCAAGCCAGGACGGTATACAAGGACCACGACCGCTTTGTGCAGACCTACTTCTCGGCCTTTGAGGGCAAATACTTCACAGGCGACGGGTGTCGACGTGATGCCGACGGTTACTATTGGATCACCGGGCGCGTAGACGATGTTATCAATGTGTCTGGACATCGGATGGGCACAGCAGAGGTGGAGAGCGCCCTTGTTTCCCATGTATTGGTGACCGAGGCTGCTGTCGTCGGGTTTCCGCATCCCATTAAGGGGCAGGGCATATACGCCTACGTCACAATCGCGGCAGACGCTGTCCCGGATGCGTCGTTGAGAAAAGACCTTGTGCAGCATGTGCGCGAATGCATTGGCCCCATTGCAAAGCCTGATTTTATTCAGTTTGCATCTGCGCTGCCCAAGACGCGGTCTGGCAAGATTATGCGCCGCATCCTGCGAAAAATTGCTGCCAATGACTACGGAACCTTGGGTGATACATCAACGCTCGCAGATCCTGCAGTGGTAGACAAACTTATCTGGGGTCGGCAGAACCGTTAGACGCCGCTTTGTGCGATCCGCAGCGCCCCCTCCAGTGCGTCCGCCTCGGGTCGGCACAGTGTCCACTCGGGGAGCGCGGCGGAAAGTACGCGTTCGAATGTGTTCCAATAATACGGTGAGTCAGCAAGGCCGCCGTGAAGAGCGAGCCGTGGCGTGATGGTTGCCGAATTCTGAACCAGGCGCATGGTCTGTGCCATCAGCGCAGACACTTCTTCTTCTACAATCCTCGCTGCCAAGCTGTCGCCTGCATCTGCGGCTTCCATTACGAGGGGCGCCATCTTCTGTACTTGCCAACCATCCAGATATACGCGGTGGAGAAGCATGCTGCCGCGGGTGATGCCTTCTCGCTCAGAAAGCAAGCGGACCATGAGGGTGTCAGCGCCTCCGTCGTAGGCATGGCAAACCGCACGCAAACCGCGGACTCCAAGAGCGTGGCCGCTGCCCTCGTCGCCGAGCACGTATCCCCAGCCCCCGGCCCGTACCGTCGTACCATCCTCAGTGCGCCCGTAGATGAGGGACCCGGTCCCGGCGATGACCATTAGACCGCTTCCATCCTCAAATGCGCCTTCAAGCGCCGTCACCCCGTCATGTACAACCTTTACGGGTACGGAATCGAGTGTCGGCAGCAACAAGGATAGGCGGAGCTTCAGGGTATCTTGGGCGTGCGTCGTCCCAGCCCCGGCCATGCCAATGCAAAGGCCTTTCAGTATGGTATGAGGGTGTTGGGAAAGTGCTTTGCGGATCAATGCAACTAAGGTCATGCCGGCCTCGTCAGGGCCTTGGCGGAGGAGATTTGCGGGGGTGCCCGCCAAGCGCACTTCCTCCGAAGATTGTTGTGCTCGCGCGAGGAGTCGCGTGCGCGTCCCCCCAGCGTCAATCCCGATGTAAAGACCTTGGTGCAAGGATGGTGATATGATCAGTTTCAGAGCCAAGATCTACCGCGGCCATGCTATCCGGTACAATCAGCACTCCAAATGCTTTAAGCGGATCTGCGCTTCGGCTGCGGGTACGCAGTTTTCCCCACGACGCGGTCTCATGCCATATTTCCAGTGCAGCGTTGGCGGCAGGCTCCGAGGGAATTGGCGCCGGATTCCAGGATACGGCCGTGGCATGTCCGCTGCTGGACCACTCGATGGGCTCCAACCACCGCTTACCTGCAGACGCGGGGTACGGAAAATGACGATTATCGGCGTGTGTGTGCTCCCACCGCCATCCGCTCTTGTCGGCACCGAAGCGTAGTGAGAGCATCCGTGTGCTTTGCTTCAGGGCGTCCACAACCCTGAGCGTATCCTGTAGAATTGATTCGGGAACCAGGAGCGGATCTCTTTCTGGTCGCAGCTGGCCGCGAAGGACTTCCAGCCAGGTATCGAATATTGTGGCGGCAATGCTGGGGCGCGTGAAGGAATAATTCCAGTTTTCCACATAGTCAAGCGCGCCGGATACCGTCTCCGTCAGCTCAGTGCCCGCAACAGTTTGGACGAGCCGTGGTGCAAGGTCGGCGGCCCATTCGCTGTAGGCTTCGTGTTGTACATCCCCGGCGCTGGCATCGGGCCGGGTACGGAGGGCATCGGCTACATGCATAGCTGTCGGAGCAAGGCCCACAAGAATGCCTCGATTCAGCGACGCTACGTGCGGCGGGGAACCGTGGACCTCCCAGGAGCCATCCCGGTGCATCCACAGAGCGCCACCTCCAAGCAGGGAAAATGCCTTCCACCTTCCGTGGAAAAGCTGCCGCCATGATCCAATATCTGTAGCATCGCCAAGACCGGGCCAACGGATTGCCCAAATCGAATCCGGAGCAATATCCGTAACCCACATATGCGGCCTTTCCGGGCTGACGCGGGCTACATGTTCAAGTCCGTCAATGTCGTGAATGCGTTCGAAGGCAAATGGGCCGCTATCGCGTATTGCATGGAAACTGACATGTGTCTGTGGCAGAAAGGACCACGCGGCGTTCTGCGTGACACCGAACGGCACGAAGGGGGTACCAGGAATGGAAATGCCCCTGACAAATTGTCCTTGACCCAAAGAAATATCCAACTCCTGGAATAATGGAAGGGCAATATCTCCATATACGATGCGTTGATGGAAAGAAGGTTTTGAGTTCGCATCCTGTGTGATCCAAGCTATACTGTGCTCGAATCCATGAACCCGCAGCACGGTGTGAAGGGTACGATTTGCATCCGCGAGAGTGGCGAAACGCGGGTCATCATCATCAAAGTAAGCCTTAGGTACGGTGAGCCAGGCAAAGAGGCGTTCCAAGGCCATTGTGTGCCACACCTCCCATGGGCTTGGCTCCAGACGCATGCGTACAAAATCCTTCCTTAGTGCGATGTCGCCGGTAGAGAATGCCGCATTTATGCCATCTGTGTAGGCTTGGAGAAATGCGCGATCTTCCGAAGAAAGACTTGCTTCAAGTGTGCGGGCACGCTTCGCTGTGCCCAATTGTCGCATAAGGCGATCAGCAGGTACGGCCTTGGTGCCATACCATTCGGCCAATCTACCCTGTGCCGCCTGGCGCCAGAGGACGATGGTCCATGCGTGATTCCACCCGTGGGCGTATCCGAGAGCGGTAATGGCATCAAGCGTTTGGGTTCCACGAATCTGGACATCGTCGCGCGCGCCCCAGGCAATGGTTGTCTGCACCGTCAGTGAGGGCACCTCGGCCCACGGTGGCGGTGCAGGTCGGAGTCCATAGGACAGATACCAAATGCCCGTAGTGAAAATCGCCAGTACTCCAAGCCCCAGCGCTGGCCGCATGAAAGACGTAGATACCATACTTTCGTGTCACACTGGAAGAGGAATGGGCATAAGGAATACAAAGGGGTTATATATACCTGAGTACCCCAGACTATGAACCTTTGGCTGGAAAGGGTACGGAAGCAATGGGACGGAACGCCATTCCATCCCATTGCTTACCACAACATCAACTGAACTTGATGCCACGCCCGTAAAACGTTGTAACAAGTATGCTCGTGTTTGTTCTGTCCGCAGGACAATTGAATACCGACTGCTTCCGGGGAGCAAGAGCAATGCGAATAAGCTAGGCGCGATCGCTGGTGCTTGCAGGTTCGTGTGGAATGCTATATTGGCGCAGCGCATCCAGGAATACAAACAGGCAGAGGAGTCGGGTGAGCAGCCTCCGTCCGTGAAGTATTTCTTCCCTCTTGGAAAACGGTTTAAAGAACTACGAGATCGCACCGAGTGGCTACAGAAGTACTCCTTCAGCGTGGTGCGCACCACGCTGAAGGTCCAAGCCGACGCATGGAAGGCTTGCTTCAATCAAGGTAGGGGTAAACCGAAGTTCAATGCCAAATACCGCAGTACCCCATCTTTTGCGATTCCTGAAGCGGTCAAGATCAGGGATGGACGGTTGTTCATCCCCAAGCTTGGATACCTGAAGATCCGACGTAAAGGAGGCAACCCGTATCCAGATGGGGTTCCTGTAAAAGCCGTGATTCTGCAACGGGTGGGCAAATGGTATGCCTGCATCTGCTACAAGATTGAAGCACCTGAGATAGAAGACAATGGCGTTGCCACGGGGATAGACCGTAACTGCGGACAGGTTGCCGCCATCTCCACCGATGGCAAGGGCGAGATCATACGGCAACCGGACGGTAAGCGTAAGACGGCAGGATGGCACCGGGTATCAACGGAAATCAGCCCGACAGCAGAAAGGATCCAACCGCAGATATCGCACTAAGAAGCGACTCCAGAAAGCTCACCGAGCGATTGCGATGACCCGCAGGGATACCAATCACCAAGCAAGCCGCTTGATCGCGAACCGCTCTTCTACGGTTGTGCTGGAAGATCTTAATGTTGTGGCGATGACTTCATCCACCAAAGGGACTGTTGACAATCCAGGCAAGAACGTCGCCCAGAAGGCAGGGCTGAACCGTAGCACTAATGCCACCGGATGGGGGCAGTTAGACGGGATGCTGCAGTACAAATGCCGGGAAGTGCTCAAGATCCCAGCCCCTTACACGAGTCAGGACTGCAACAAGTGCGGTCGCCGGGACAAAGCGAATAGATTGACCCAAAGTACATTCAAGTGTATCTCATGTGGACACACCGACAATGCGGACCTTAACGCTGCCGCAAACATATTGGCCTCCGGGATTGGGGCAACTGCACGGCGAGAGGCGTTCGGGTTACCGACCCCATTGACCAGTGAAATTGACACGCGAGGGTACTCACGTATATAATTCCCAATACAAACGTACGGATCCGGCGCCTCCGAATCGTGTACAAATGTAGGCTTTGACGAATCGCAATCACATGTCCCCGACGCGGTATACCCTTGCAGCGCTTGCTTTGCTTCTTACCGGAGTATCGTTAGGACTGGTCATTTCCATTCCCTCAGACGATACGCGCGACGCCCTGCGCAAGCTCGAACAAGCGTTCAAGCTGATAGAGAGCAACTATGTGGAGTCATTAGATCCAGACGACTTGGCGGAGCATGCTTTGGAAGGCATACTTGATCAGTTGGATCCTCACTCGACATACATAAATGCCGAGCAAATGCGCAGGATCAACGAGAACTTTGCCGGTGGCTTTGAAGGCATAGGGATCTCGTACGAGTTTATTGAGGGGACAGATGGCCGGGACACGTTGGCCGTGCAGACCGTGGTGCCGGGCGGTCCAAGTGAGGATGTGGGGCTTATGTCCGGGGACCGACTCGTAGCCGTTGATGGCGCCAGTATGCTCGGGTTTGACAACAGTCAAGTCCAGCAATCGCTGAAGGGTCCCAGAGGCACGCAGGTTGAAATCACGGTAATGCGTCCGGGTAGTGATACATCGTTCGCCGTCGTAATTACAAGGGATCGCATCCCTTTGTGTTCGGTCTGTGCCGCCTATATGGTGGACGATTCTACGGGCTACATCAAGGTCACTCGATTCGCCCGTACGACCCACCGTGAGTTTGTGGCTGCCGTGGAGGGCCTGAAAGGGGAGGGGATGCAGCGCGTCATGCTTGATCTGCGCAGCAACGAGGGGGGATATATGGAGATGGCGATCCTTGTGGCAAGTGAATACTTGGATGATGACATGCTCATTGTCTCGCAGCGCGGACGTGATGCACGGACAGAGCGGGAGTTTACTTCGCGCGCCGGGGGAAACGTTACTGAGATGCCCGCGATTGTGCTGGTAGACAACAGCTCCGCTTCGGCCAGCGAGATAGTGGCTGGCGCACTCCAGGATCAGGACCGTGCGGTTATTGTGGGACGACAGACATTCGGTAAGGGCCTCGTACAGCAGCAGTACGTGCTGCCTGATAGTAGTGCGGTCCGCGTAACCGTTGCACATTTCTACACTCCGTCGGGACGGCTGATTCAGACACCGTACGCGAGCGGTGATCAGGAGCAGTACTACGAGTATAAGCGTGACATGCAGGAGAAATCCGTTGTCATGAGCATGGACGAGTTCCTGGGCAGCATACCGGATTCTCTCAGATTCCTGACGCGCGGAGGACGAACCGTAATTGGAGGCGGAGGTATTCTGCCTGATTACATTGTACCTGCTGATTCGGCATCAAAGTTCTTTGGTGCCGTTTTTTCTCGTAACTTGCCCAACATGTTCTCGCGTAGCTGGTTTGACAGCCACGGAGAACAGCTTCGTAATAGGTATGGCGAACTGCCGAAGCGTTTTCTTGTGGATTTTCACATTGACAATGAGATGTACGAGTCCTTTTTGAAGTACTGTTCGGACCGCGGGATAGAGTTTGGAGAGCCGGATGGGATTTCTTCGGCGGACGTAAGCCAGGATCGCGAGTTCTTTGAGGCCTACATCAAGAGCCGGATAGCAATCCGTCTGTATGACTTAAATGCGAGGTATCCGGTCATGAATGCGATTGACCCGGTGTTTCTCCACGCCTTGACCTTATGGTCCGATGCAGAGGCACTGGCGGCAGGAGATCTTTGAGATGGCACCTGTTGCCCTTGACATTCCACGAGGGATTGAATATTGTAAGGCCCGACCGACATTGTTGCTCAATCACATTTTTTTGGCGCCGAATTATTCGGTATATTCCGGCGCGCACTAATTCATCTCCAAACGGATAAGCTGGAGGATCAGTTCATGAAGCTATTTGGCACAATATTGATGCTGCCGCAGGAAGCGGGCGGCGAGGGGGTTATCAACCTTCTCGTACGGTACTTTAACGAGGGCGGCGACTTTATGTGGCCCGTGCTCATCATTCTCATTGTGGGCCTTGCCATTGCATTTGAACGCGTAATTTCGCTCAACAGGGCGGATGTCAATACGCGGAAGTTTATTGTTGGCGTGAAGTCAGCCTTGGATGAAGGCGGCGTATCTGCGGCAGAGGAGATTTGCGCCAATACGCGTGGTCCGGTCGCTTCGGTGTTCCAGGCAGGGCTCCTCCGAGCCGATGAGGGTATTGAGTCGGTTGAGAAGGCTGTTGTAGCCTACGGATCAATCGAAATGAGCTTTCTGGAGCGCGGCCTCGTGTGGCTGTCGCTCTTCATAGCCTTGGCGCCAATGTTCGGCTTCCTCGGGACCGTTATCGGCATGGTAGCCGCGTTTGATGCTATTGAGGAGGCCGGAGATATTTCGCCGAGCCTGGTAGCGCGCGGAATTAAGATCGCATTGCTAACTACGGTGTTTGGTCTCATTGTGGCCATCATCCTGCAGTTCTTCTACAACTACGCTGTGTCAAAAATTGACCGCATCGTTGTGGAGATGGAAGAGGCATCCATTGAATTGATTGATCAGCTCGTAGTAATGAATTCCGGTGCGTCGTCCTAAAGACAGCCCTAAAACGTGCGAGTGGCCGCTTGGCCCCGCGTAAACGCGGTGAACGAAAATGGTAAGTATTGCAGTTTACATCGTCCTCGCCCTGATGGGTCTCGGACTACTGGCCATGGTTGTGTTCGGTGTCCGTAGCGTGATGTTCGGCAAGATCAGTATGGGCTCCATGGCCATATTCGCGGTACCGGTTCTGGTGTTGCTGATCCTAGGGATAGCGATGGACACTTGGGCCCAGGCCGGCATATGGACCATCGTGCTGACACTAGCGGCTGCCTTGGTGGCCCTTCTTGTCACTGGTATCAAGGGACTCTTCTCCTAAAGAGGCGAAATCATGAGTCTGTTAGCAAAGAAAAAAGAACGGCGCGAAGCGGAGATTCCGACTTCTTCCATGGCAGATATCGCATTTCTGCTTCTCATCTTCTTCCTTGTAACAACAACGATTGACGTTGATACGGGCATTGGCATGACGCTGCCGCCGGAGTTGGACGAAGAGATTGAGCCTCCGCCGGTGAAGGAGCGAAATATGCTCTCCATCCTGATCAACGCCCAAGGGCAGGTGCTGCTGGAGGATCTGCCGTCTAGCGTCGGGCAAATCCGTTCCGAAGTTAAGATCCATGTAATGAACCGGGGTCAGGACGAACGCTACTCAGAAAATCCGGGGCAGGCCGTCGTGTCCATCAAGACGGACCGTCAGACACCTTACAGCCTGTATGTGGACACGATGGATGAAGTTTGGATGGCCTACTTCGAAATCTGGGACGCGGAGGCTCGCCGTCTCGGGTCAGTAGACTATCAGGAGTACAGGGGCTCGCTGGGCGAGGACGGAGAGAATGCAATCAGAGAGGAGTGGCCTGCGAATATCTCACTCGCGGAGCCTGACCCTGGCGACGCCTAGACCACGCGCATCATGGCACACTTCACAAAGAAGAACAAAGCTAAGCCGCAGATATCTACGGCATCGCTACCGGACATCATATTCATGCTGCTCATATTCTTCATGGTTACGACCGTGTTGCGTGAGCAGGAAGTCCAAGTTCGGACCATCCTGCCCGAGGCAGAGGCTCTGACCAAGATTGAGCAAAAGAGATACGTGTCGTATGTATGGGCTGGACCTGAGAAACTGTCTGGCAATCGGTTTGGCGATACAAAGGTGCAGATTGATGACGCCGTTATTGAGGACCTGACGAATATCCGTGCCATAATGTACCGAAAATTGACAGCAGAGCCGCGATTGATTGTCTCAATACGGTGCGACAGGGAGTCCGAGATGGGGATAGTTACGGATGTGCAGCAAGAGCTCCGCAAAGGGGGTACGCTCCGCATCAATTATTCTTCAAAGCGGGATATCTCTGCCTTGTAAGGTTGGGTACTAGCCTTACAGTTAGGCGTCGCGATACGGAATAGAAGGTGCTCCAGCGGATACAGACCGTTCACCTTGGTCTCTCGGGGTTGGTGTTGGGATGCTTCTTGGTCTTGCCCGCAACTTGGCAGATAATAGACCATTCGTGGGCAGATGCAGGCCTTGTTGCGTGTACTGCGCTCTCTTTGGTTTGTGCGGTATGTGCAATCTTTCTTTTCAAGCGCCCTTCTTCACAGATCCGCGTCATCGTACTGGCTCAGGTTGGAGTTGTTTTGTTGGCCGCCGTTTTGTACGGAAGCCTGTACCTTTCTGGCGCGCAGCACCTTCGGAGTAGTATCCTCGCGCCGCAGTATCTTATTTCAGTAGGGGCGCCCGCTGTTGTCTACGTGTTGCTGTTCCTTGCCCGCAGGGGTGTCGCGCGTGATATACGGCTAGTCCGGTCCGCGGATCGGCTAAGGTAGCTCGAACCATGGCTTAGGGAGGGCAGGATCCCGCCATTGGTGCCGTGGCAATGTGCTGTATTTGCGGCGTCCGAGTATGTAACGATCCACGAAGATGCTTCCGGCATAGGAAGGTAAGGCCGTATTCTCCGGGGCATGCGTGTAGTCCCGGCAATATCTGTGGGCACGGATGTAGGCGGTGATGATGGCGTGCGCCTGCTTCCACTGGCCCCGTACCAGGAATGATGCCGCAACGGCAGCATCCAACAGAAGCCGCTGGGGGAAGACCCGGCGCCAGTGCGGTGCACTCAGATTCTTGTAGAGCATGATCAGGTTGTTGCGGTAGTTTAAGTATAGCTTCTTGCTACTACCTTGTGCGAGCGATGCGCCTCCCATGTGGTATACTACCGAAGATGGTACTGCACAAATGCGGTACCCGTGGCGTCGGAGCCGCCAACAAAGATCTATTTCCTCCATATGCATTTCAAAACGTTCGTCCAGGAAGCCGTGCGATTCTATGCAGCGTTTACGCAACAGGAGGGCAGCTCCTGTACCCCAGTCCACATCACAGGGACTATCGTATTGGCCGTGATCTGGCTCAACATGATCCAGCAGCCTTCCGCGCGCGAAGGGATATCCCAACCGATCAAGGAAGCCGCCTGCAGCTCCAGCATACTCGAATCGGTTTCTGTGGGTAAAGTCCAGGAGTTTAGGTTGTACGCCGGCTATCAGGGTGTTCGTCTCCATGACATTAACCAAAGGGGTCAGCCATTCTGGAGTAGTTTCGACATCATTGTTGAGCAATACCACGTATTTGCCAGTGGTCAGCGGCCAGACAGCGCAATTGCCTCCCGTAAATAGTAGGTTGGTAGGCAGGGTTACGACGCGGACCTCAGGAAAGACGTTCGTAACCCACTGCGGTGTACCGTCCGTTGAGGCGTTATCAGCTAGGAGGATTTCAAGATTGGGGTAACTTGTGGCAGCTACCGAGGGGAGGCACCGCTTCAGGAGGGCAAGCCCGTTCCACGACACAATTATTATTGAAACGCGCGGATACGCCATTGATATTCTATTTTCCCGGCTGCCCGACATAGGGAGTGGCTACCATGCGTATCAGGGTAGCAGTCGCTACTATCTGCAAGAATGGACTGGGAATTCCGCAGTGTACCGTTTCTTGCCTGGTGTGTTCATTATACCGCATCATGAAGAGGTTCAGCCCTGGCGATCCGGGTGCAATTCGTAACGTTCTATCGATGTGGCGCAACCTACTATAAAAGAGGCGAAGACCTTGCTCTGGTTTCACTGGGGTTACGAATCGTTTCGTCCTGGTCAGGAGGAGGCCATCAGTGCGGTACTGTCGTCACGCGATGTGCTCGCCGTCCTGCCAACCGGTGGGGGCAAGTCGGTCACCTATCAGATTCCCGCTATGCTCATGGGAGGAGTTACGCTCGTCGTAACTCCTCTCGTTGCTTTGATGCGAGATCAGGTATCGGTGTTGAAGAGTCGTGGAATCAATGCAACAGCTCTTAACAGCTCGCTATCCAATTATGAGTTGGATCAACGATACAATGATGTGGAGCATGGGCGCTACCCCCTCTTGTTTGTGTCGCCGGAACGCCTGCATACGCGGGTGTTCAAGGCTCGTGCTCATCGTCTGAATATTTCGGTTGTGGTGGTTGACGAAGCCCATTGCATCAGCATGTGGGGGCATGATTTCAGGCCTGCCTACCGCAAGATCTGCACGGTGTACCCGCTCATCGGTCGTCCGCCTGTAATGGCAGTGACGGCCACCGCCAACCCGGCGGTCCGTAGAGACATTGTGACGAACCTCGCGCTCGTTGATCCACGGGTTGTTGTGAAGGGGTTTGATCGTTCGAACATACTATGGTCCGCATCCGAGACCTATGGCAAGAAAAAAGCATTAGCGCACTTAGCCAGGGATATCTCCGGAAGCGGAATTGTTTACGTATCTACTCGCCGCGCGGCGGAGGATTGGGCTGCATGGCTAAGCAGCAGTGGGGTGGCAGCCGCACCCTATCATGCCGGGCTCGCGGCCGCAGTACGTAATGATGCCCAGTTGAGGTGGATGCGGGGGGAGCTTCGCTTTCTTGCTGCCACCGGTGCGTTTGGGATGGGCATTGATAAACCTGATGTGCGTCTTGTTGTACATCTGCAATTGCCCTCCACTCTTGAGGCATATTACCAGGAAGCGGGGAGGGCCGGGCGTGATGGCCACCCGGCGTATGCAGCGGTCATGTATTCCCAAGAGGACTTCAGTTGGCTGCAGTCCAGAATAGTCGAGGACTTCCCGACCAAAGCGCGGATTGTGGCAGTCTACCAGGCCATTTGCAATTATGCCCATGTGAGCATAGGCGAAAAACCAACGAAGCCCCTGGTGTCAAATCTGCATGCCATAACACGTTCGACAGGACTTGAACGGCGCGTCGTTTGGCAGGCGATCAGACTGCTCGAAGAGAGTGGGGTTTGGACCAGATTGTCATTTCCTCGTGGAACCGTGTTGCTGAATGTAGCCTGGTCACCGGATCAATTAGCCCGATACGCCCAGGAAGTGTCGAACAGATCGTTGGGGCATCTCGTTGTGCGATTAATCCGGAATATACCCCGCGAAGCCTTTGGAGGGTGGCAGGCCGTGCAGGTTCAGCAGTTGTCTGGTAGGGTAGGGTTATCGGAGGCAAGGCTGAGAGCAGGGCTCGGGTTCTTTGCAGAGCGGGGCATGCTCCGTTGGATTAGTGCAGACAAAACGTGCCTGCTCTGCCTGAATCAGCCACGGACGGTACGTGTGCCGGTTGACGCAAGCCTGCTGTCAGAGCGACGTCAAGGCGCATTGGATCGGTTGGCAGAGGTGGTTCGCTACGTGGAGACAACTTCATGTCGAAGGCATCTACTGCTGTCGTACTTGGGAGAGGAGGCTCCCGGAACATGCGCGAGGTGCGACAACTGCGTGGGATCGCAGGAGTCTCCAATTGATCGGTAAACCAAATGCTATTTGACGCGTCGCATAGAGTGGATGCGCACGATTCTTGATTCATTGTTCAATCAAAAAGTGTGATGCGTGCAGGAGTACTTTGTGGCGCACACGCATCAGGAAGGGGTAGGCATTGTCTCGCTTGCTGTGGTTGACGCCTAAGGTATTCGAAGTTCTAAGCGTCGTGAAATTGATTGATTAATCGCACTACGGCTCAGGTTGGTCCACACAATCAGTGCCTCCAGTAGGCAGGTTCCTGCGATTAAAGCATCCGCAATGTCTATGATTTACCTAACTTCGCCATCCGGTCAGGGGAAAACGCTGAGTTCCGCCTCCAATTCTCTCGTTTTTCCCTCCTAATAGGGCTATTTCGGCTAAATTCGGCGTTTTTCGACCTTTTTTAGCCGACTTTTTCGGAAAAGGCAATGTAGTGCTATAGAGGTGTGGACGGGAACCTCCCCCCAACCACCCCGGTACCTTACCTCGTACCAATTCCACACTCCGATCATGTTTATCCGAAACCGACCCTACAAACGTAAAGACGGTAAGAAATGCAACAGCTTTGCCCTCATCGAATCCTATCGCAAAGACGGTACCTCCAAACACCGCACCCTCCTTAATCTCGGCCCGAACTTCAACATCCCCCGCAGTCTGTGGGGGGAACTGACCCATTGCGTTACTGCCCGACTCAAAGGGAAAGCCAGCCTCCCTTTCCAGAATGATGAAGCCTTTCTCAATGCGGTCGACGACATCGTTGCACATCTCGAAAGCAAGGGCTACGACATCCATCGCACATCCCATCAGCAACACCTCATTGATCCAGAGAAAACAACCCATCCCGATTCCCGGACCGTCGGCGGAGAACGACTGATCCTTCAGACATTGGAACAGCTCGGACTGGCTGTACTGCTACGTTCGCTCAACTTCTGCGAGAAACACGTCAAGCTCTGCTGTGCGCTGATCGTCGGACGTATGCTCCACCCGGGCAGTGAACGAGAAACGCATAAATGGCTGTGTAAAACCTCCAGTGTTCTGCAGCTTCTGGATTTGGAACCCCCGAGTCTCAACACCCTCTATCGTTGCACCGATCTGATCCATAAGCATATGGATGAGATCCTGGAGAAACTCTTTGGCATTACCAAAGCGGTATTGCAGTTTGAAGAAACGATCGTCTTTTATGATTTAACCAATACCTATTACCACGGCAAGAAGAAAGGGAAGTTGTTGTCGCATGGGCGCAGCAAGGAAAAGCGCAGTGATTGTCCGTTGGTTACGCTGGCGCTCACCCTGGATGGTTCGGGGTTCCCCCGCAATGTGCAGATCCTGCCGAGCAATGCAGGGGAACCGGCAACGCTCAAAGAGGCGATTGAGAAACTAAACGGCGCTACGCCCACAGTGATTATGGACTCCGGCATTGCGACGGAGCAGAATCTGCAGTACCTGAAAGAACAGGGACTGAACTGGATCACCGTGGAGCGTTCCAAAGCCCCTCCAGTCCCCGAAAACAAGCCGGATCAACAGTTTACGACCGCCGGGGGAGTCAAGATCAAAGCCTGGAAGGTCACCAAAAAGGAAAAAGATGGCGAAGATGGCGAAGACGAAAAAGACGTTGAAGATAATGCGGAACTACGCGTGTTTGTGCACAGTGAGGCCAAGCAGGCGAAGGAGGATCAGATCCTTGAAACCCAATGCAAGAAGTTTGTGAAGGCGCTCACTACACTACATGAGGGACTCTCGAAACCCGGGTACTTGAAGAACTATGAAAAGGTCACGATAAAGGTTGGTCGTCTGAAGGAAAAGTACAAGAAGGTCTCACACCTGTATGAGGTAGAGGTCAGCAAAAAGGAGGGCACCAAGCATGCAGAATCCGTTACGGTGACCCGGCGTGCGTCGCATGCGCGTCGCACCCAGGCCAGCGGAGGGTATGTGCTTCGGACCAGTCATACCGGATGGTCGGTGGAAACGGTTGCACGAACCTACTGGCGACTTACAGAGATTGAGCGCACATTCAGAGTCATGAAATCGGACCTCGGTCTACGGCCCATCTACCACAGCAGAGATGACCGCATTGAAGGACATCTGTTCATCACGGTACTGGCTTATCATGCTGCCCATCTGGTTCGCACCAGACTCAAGGAACACGGGATTCATGATAGTTGGGCGACGATCCGAGACAGGTTGAACAGGATTCGTCGGATTACGACCAAGATGGTTAAGAACCAATATCGGTACCTGATCACGGAGGTGGATCAGGATCTGCCTCCGAGTATGGTACAGTTCTTTGCGGTACTGGGATACGTGTATGATCCGGATGCGACCCGCACCGTGACCGAGCATGTGGAGGAAGCGAGTGCACCGGTGAGCCAGAAGCCTCCAGACTCATGACGTATGGTCCCTTCACAACGGTTGAGATAGCGTACTCCAGATGGAGCCACCAGAGCTACGTCCGATGGAAACGATCCGAGATAGATCGCAGCGAAACAGGCGGCAAAACACCAGGTAATCAGGGATTCAAACCACCCTAAACCAACTTCAACCGATCCGGTAAATCTCACCATCCATTGCTCCTGAAAAAAACGGTCCAAATATGGCCACGGGAGAATTCCGTAGGTTAGTAGCACTACGAAATGGCGAAGTTAGGTTTAGGGAATTATATACGTGAGTGACCAACTGTACACAGTGAGGCGCTAGTATCAATTTCACGGGTCATAGGGGTCGGTAACCCGAACGCCCCTCGCCGTGCAGCAGCCCCAATCCCGGGGGCCAGTATGTTTGCAGCCGCATTCAGGTCTGCATGATTCGCATGGCCACAGGACATACACGTGAATTTGCTCCGTGTCTTACGGTTACTCGATTCTGTGTGCACACACACAGAACACCGCTGACTGGTATAGGCAGCGGTAACCTTTATCACCTTGCGGCACTTACAGCCCAGCATCTGTTCCAGCTGGCCCCAACCTGTTCGTAGTATCTCACGGTTGAGGCCAGACTTCTGTTTGACGTTTGTGCCAAAGCTCTCCGTCGTCCCCTTAGTTGAACGTATCATCGCTTTGATCTTCAGGTCCTCCAGTATCACCGTTGAGGAGCATTTGGCAGTACTGCCACTACCTGGTGGTTCGCATTCTTGAGGACGTTAGCACGCTTGCGCTGTATGCGGGCGATTCTATGCTTCCGCCTGTTACGACGGTTGGAGCCTTTCTTCTGTCTCGCCAGTCTTCGCTGATGCCGCTTCAACGTGGCATCAAGACGCTTGGTATCCGGTTGTCTGATAATGCTTGTATCACCCTCTGTGGAGACCATAGCGACCTGCCCGCAATTACGGTCAATGCCTACAGCACCGCCGGTATCCTCTATTACAGGTGCCTCCATCTTGTAGCAGATGACAGCATACCCTTTGCCGGCGTTCTTCTTTACCGTGGCTTTAACGGGTATACCATCAGGGTACGGGTTGCCTCCCCGCCTGCGGAGCGCCATATATCCCACTTTCGGGATATACAGCTTGCGATCCCGAACCCTTACGTTATCCGGGATCGTGAACGAAGGCGTACTACCACGTCTGGAATGGAATCTCGGTCTTCTTCTCTTACCCTCCTTGAAGAATGCCTTCCATGCATCCGCCTGATATTTCAATGGGTATCTAACGACACCAAAGGAGTATTCAGGTAGCCACTCGACCGTGCGGCGCAGCGCCGTGAACCGCTTCCCCAGCGAGAAGAAGCGTACCGAGGGCGGCTTCTCTCCAGCCTCTTTCGCTTTCCTGTACGCCTCGCTCTGCTCTGCGAGGATGGCATTCCACACAAACAAGTTGCTTGGCGTTACTCCGACTTCCGGGCAACAGGCAACAGCCTGTATGTGATATTGCGGTATGCACTAACCGTTTCGGGCATGGCACTGTGGTATATAACTCCCTAATATTTGTAAAGTATATAGCATGCGTATCCACGTGTTGAGTTATTTGAAATAATTGCAGTTTTTCGTGAAAAGCGGGAACCGATTATGAAAAGCTGGCGAAAGCCATCCTGTCTGCACCACCAAAGCACAAAAAGTAATTCCTGCGAAAACGCATGGCGCTCAGCCATATAACTCCCGTGATTTACCTTCCCTTCAGCAAGAAACTCAAGATTTAAGCCATCATTCCCGAGTAAAAGGTTGCAGACGGACAAGCGCACGTGCCGACGGGAGGGGGATCCGGGCGTATATTGTGGGAATGGAGCTCTGCTTTCCTTGAAATTCTCGCAATTTCTTGCGAGCAGCGACTTTGCAATTTCGAGCAGCAAACGATGTATGATTCAAGTCAACGGATTGTAGCCCATGGGGAATGGAGGTGGGACCGCAAGAGAATAGCTGCCTGCACCTACTTATTGGGATTCTTGCTTGGTGGATTGTCTGGTTTGCTTGCGTCCAGTGCTCTTGGCCAAACAGGGGAAGGGGGTAGGCTCTCGGGCGGGGAATCCCGCCATTGCTTCGTGGCGCACGGCTGCTTACGAAATCGAGGGGGGAACTGGTCCCCGGGTGATGCGGAGGTGTCCGACACGCTGGGTGCGGAGTGTGTCAGCATTCCGGAAGTAGACGGTGTTACGGCACATGGCAAGAATTTTTGTAGAGATCTCGGAGGATGGCTCCCGTTTACGCCTGCATGGGTCTCAGGTCGTAGTTCCCCGGCCGGTCCGACCGATCATGCGCTGAGGTATGCTGGTTCGGGATGGCTTCGTACAGGAAAGAATCTACTTGATCTGTCTGCTTCAGAAAGGAGCATGAGTGTAATTGCACCGGGTTCTGTGCAGAAAGACGCGGCCGCGGCTGATGTGCAGCTCGGCACCATGTTGGGGGCAGATGTCATCAGAGTGGTGCCTTCAGGTCGGGATCAGGAAGGGTTGATGGGGGTGAGTCCACAGGTGATCCGCAAGGCGGAAACTAGGATGCGGGCCGATGAACCTGGCATGGATAGGACCATTGCCGCGTTCGACGAACCTGCAGGTACTAATGCTCGCGTAAAGCACTCGTTGGCGGGTTGTGATCTTCCGGGGCGTGAATACGAAGGTTTGCACCTCTGCCTTGAAGGTGGTGGACCGTACAGCATTCAGCATCAATTCAGTCTGATTTCCGGCGTCGCTAACTCTACCAATGATCTTAACATGCCGGCATCCGGTAGGGGGCGCGAGGCTCCACCCGGCTCAAGTGAAAATGATGTCGGAATCCAAGATCGAGAGCTGTCTGTGACCTGTTGTGTTGGCACGGCAACTGAAGGTACAACTGTGAATGACATGCCGGTCCCGGCGAACGCAGACTATGAGATGATAGAGAATTTCACGGTAACAGCTCCTCAGAACGCACAAGTTGTTACCGTACCCTTTGAGTTGACGGTATACGATGATAGCATGATAGAAGACCAAAATGAAAATATAACATTGCAAGTCTTTGATGCGGCATCACTCATGCTTCTGGGCGGGTTCAACGTTCTCATTGTTGACGATGATTTGCCTTATCTCCGGTTTAAGGAGAGCGATTATAGTGTCGAAGAATGCAGTGAGAGTGTGCAGGTGCAGGTCATCCTTCTGAACAGCTCTACCGACATGGTTACGGTTGGGGTCAATACGCGCCGAGGTATTCGAAATGGAGCAACGGTCGGGGTGGATTTCATTGCCGTGTCAGAAACACTTACGTTTAACCCTGGCGAGACAGAAAAGACTGTAGAGATTGAAATTGTGGCGGATGAAATCCCGGCAGGTTCGAGTGGGGAAGGCCCCGAGGAATATTTCAGGGTGGAGATGACGTCCCCATCCGCGACTGCCAGATTGTTCCCCACCCCGGTATTTGATCCAAATAACTCGTACGAAGACTATACAACCGTAGAAATCAAAGATGAGAGCGGCTGTAGGCCTATACTGACAGTTGAGGATCAATCGGCAAATGAGGCCGATGGCGTGATTGACTTCGGTGTAAAGCTGGATTATCATCAGGGGGCCGATATTCGCGTT
Organism: Rhodothermales bacterium; assembly: GCA_963663495.1. GTDB lineage: Bacteria > Bacteroidota > Rhodothermia > Rhodothermales > Bin80. Next base: position 3,371,686 of record OY760427.1, on the reverse strand, counting down.
ATGTATGAGACGACCGACGTGACGGCTGTGGCCGGATCGGACTACGTTGCGGTACCCGAAACGGAGATCCTGTTTACCCAGGATGAGGAGAAAACGATTTCGGTAACGGTGACCGATGATTCCATTGTGGAGAATGATGAGACATTTCAAGTAACCTTTGCGAGTCTGACACATTCAGAGCTTACGACATCGGCTGTAGGTACGATTCTCAATGACGATACTCCTGTGATTTCGATTGCAGGTGGAGACACGGTGACGGAGGGAGAGACGGCAACATTCACGATCAAAGCGGCTCCGGCTCCGGCTACTTCACTGACCGTAAATCTTACGGTCGCACAGTCAGGGGAGTTTGTTGCTACAGGCGATCTGGGTACAAAAACCGTGGCGATAGGTACGAGCGGCACTGCACCCTACACGGTCGCAACTGTCGATGATGAAGTAAACGAAAGCGACGGTACGGTAAGAATAACGGTGGAGACCGGCAGCGGGTATGACCCGGCTGATGCCCCGGATGATGTTGGCAGCGTGGTCGTGCAAGATAATGATGTACTGGTCGTTTCGGTTACAGGTGGAATCGCGGTCACGGAAGGAGGCCATGCAACATTCACCGTCAAGGTGGCTCCGGCTCCGGCTACTTCACTGACGGTAAGCCTGAATGTCGCGCAGGATGGAGATTTTGTAGGAATCGGCGAACTGGGCTCTAAAACGGTGGAGATAAGCACGAGCGGAACGGCAGACTACACGGTGCCAACCGTTAATGATGATTCTGACGAGCCGGATGGCGCGGTAATCGTTGAGGTTCAGTCGGGCTCAAGGTATGTTCCGGCTGATGATCCAGATAACGTGGGCACTGTGGTTGTTCAGGATGACGATTCACCGATGGTTTCGATTACAGGTGGAAACGCGGTGACGGAGGGAGGGACCGCAATGTTTACCGTCAGTGCGGTCCAGGCTCCGGCTACTACCTTAACCTTGAATCTTACGGTCGCACAGACAGGAGATTTTGCAGCTGCCGGTGAGCTGGGTTCGAAAACCATAGAGATAGGCACAAGTGGCACGAACAACTATACGGTGGCAACCGTGCAGGATGAAGTTGACGAATCCGATGGCACAATAACGGCCACATTGCAGATGGGTATGGGATACGTCGTGTCTGACTCTCCGGATGATGAGGCTACGGTAAAGGTAGCCGACGATGATACCCGCGGGTTGCGTACCGCGCCGACAGCTTTAACCGTGCTTGAGGGAGCGTCCCGTACGTACCGCGTGAATCTGGAGACAATGCCGACCGGTACGGTAACGGTAACTATTGAGAGCGACAATCCCGGTGTAACCCCGAGCCAAACTCCCCTGAAGTTCACTATCACCGACTGGGATACCGAACAGACAGTAACAGTGGAGGCGGCAGAAGACGCAGACAAGGACGACGACAGTGCCACGCTTATGCATACTGCGTCGGGAGGAGACTATGACTCAGTGACAGGGGCTGTAACGGTGGCGGTGAAGGACAATGATTCGGCCGCAGGGTTGGTGGTATCGCCCACATACCTCTCGGTGACAGAGGGGACGGAAGAACAATTCACGGTACAACTGCTCGCGGAGCCCACGCAGGCGGTGGATGTACGGATCAGTGGCGATGCGGAAACAGACTTGGTGGCGAATCCTACGAGTTTGCGCTTCACATCAGACAATTGGAGTACACCTGTTACGGTGACAGTACGTGCGGACGAGGACGAAGATACAGAGGATGAAAGTATACGGCTTACTCTATCTGCATCCGGGGGTGAGTATAACGGTGTGACAGAGGTAGTGGAAATAGACATACCAGACAATGACGTAGCAGAAATTAAACTGTCGCCAGCTGGCTTGGCGGTACCGGAAGGGGATGAAGCGTCGTATACGGTTCGGCTACTAGCGGAGCCATCAGGCACGGTAACAGTGGAGATCGCAAGTGACGATACGGATCTTGCGGTGAGCGACGCATCACTGTCATTCACCGCTGATGATTGGGATACCGAGCAGACGGTAGCCGCGCGTGCGCGTGAAGACGACGATGCGGACGATGAAAATGCTACACTGGCGCATCGTGCGGCGGGCGGTGGCTACGATGGTGTGGAGAAGCAATTATTGGTGATGGTGTTGGACAATGACGAGGTTGGGCTGGAAGTAAGCCCTATGACATTGCTGCTGACCGAGGGGGAACCAGGCAAGACCTTTACGGTGCGGCTTGGGGCGGCTCCCACGGATCAGGTGATGGTTTCTATTCGCACGGATGCTGCACTGCAAGGCAGAGCAGCAACGAGCACGCTAAGCTTGACATTCACAGATGCAAACTGGGGCATGTCCCAATCTGTCACCGTGATGGCATTAGACGATGCGGACAGTGCAGATGCATCGGGAGAGGTAGTCCTTGTTGCGAGCGGCGGTGGCTACGGTGGACAGTCCGGCAGTATCAGGGTTGATGTTCGTGATGATGATGTGCCATACCGTGTAGGTTTGACCAGTTCATCGGTCCAAGTAGTTGAGGGGGCAGGGCCTGCGCGATATCAGGTAAGACTAAACAGGCAGAATGAAACGGCTGTCATGGTCCGCTACACTACGCGCGATGAGTCGGCCCATGCCGGGCTTGACTATGTGCGGCCAGTATCGAATATGCTCTCGTTTGAGGCGGGCGGTAACTTGGAGACGTGGATAAATGTACCGATTCTTGATGACGCATTGCACGAGGAAGAAGAGACTTTCACGCTAGAGCTGGTGGACGCACAGGGGGCGGAGCTCGGTACTGCGATAGGTCGTGTCATCATCGTGGACAACGATGGTGCACCGACCGTCAGCGTCACGCCTGCGGCGTATGTGCGGGAAGGGGGTTCAGCAAATATTTTCTTGCGTCTGAGTAACGTCAGCACGAAGCCTGTCCCGATCTCGTACAGCACAAGTGATGTGACGGCAACAGCCGTAGCGGACTACGAGGCGGTGAGCGCTAGGTCGGTGACGATTGAGCCTGGCGAGACGGGGACGGTAATACAAGTTCCAACTAGGGACGATGCAGTGCACGAGGGCAGGGAAGCGTTCATGGTGCAGCTTGACGGAGGCGATCGGACCATTGTGACGATACTTGACAATGATCGTCTTCCGCAGCTTTCCATAGGCGATGTGACGGTATCAGAGGATGGAGGGCGTGCGAAGCTGGCGGTGTCGCTGAGTGGTGCGAGCGCGGTACGTGTAGGGGTGGCGTTTGCAACGCAGGACGGTACGGCGAAGGCAGGGGCGGACTACACACGCGCGCTTGGCACGCTGGTGTTTGCTCCGGGCGAGACGGTGAGGGATATATGGGTACCGGTAGCGCGTGATGATGTGGTGGAGGAAGATGAGGGATTCGTAGTAAGGCTGAGTGCTCCAGAGCATGCCGCGGTGTTGGATGCGGAGGGGAATGTGACGATAAAGGATGATCCTATAGAGGTCAGCATCTATGATGGTACAGGGACAGAGAGTTTGGAGGAGTTGGTCATGGCGGTGCGGCTGAGTCTCGGTAGCACGAAGGTGGTATCGGTGCAGTTTGCTGTGACAGGAGGCACGGCGACATCGGATGTGGACTACGAGTCGACGCAAGGGCTGGTGGTATTTGAGACCGGCAGTACAGAGGCGCAAGTAAGGATCCCGCTGATAGACGACGACTTGCAGGAAGGAGATGAGACGATAGAGGTGACGCTGTCGAATCCGACGAATGCGCAAATCGGGCAGGCAGTGGCAACGGGCACAATTGTGGATGACGAGACTGCGCCGGGAGTGCAGGTGCGAGCCATTGCGGTGTCGCAGAGCGAGGCGGTGTTTGTGGTGGGACTGCTGGCACCCGTGGCAGAGCGGATGACGGGCAATTACCGTACGGTAGACGGTACGGCATGGGCAGGAGAGGACTACGAGCGCATGGAGGGGGTACTGGAGTTTGGGCCTGGGGAGACAAGAAAAGAGGTGCGCGTGCCGTTACTGCGCGCGCAAGGTAGCGGGGAAGCGTTTGCGCTGATGGTGAGGTTAGGGGATGAAACGGTGCGCGAGGAGGTGGTGTTGGGATCGAAGGATACGGGAACCCGTGCGCGATTAGGCCGGAGTGTGGCGGTGCATATAGTGGAGGCGGTATCGGAGCGTATGGAGGGATCATTGGTGGGTTGTATGCCGAGGCCGTTTCCCGGTCAGCGGGTACGGGCGTCGCATCTATTGTCGGGCTGTGGCATGCAGGCAAGCGGAGAGCGGCTGAGTGTATGGGGTCGTGGTGCGTACAGCAGGTTGCAGAGCGGCGGGGTATCGGGAGCGGATGTGGTGACGGCATCATTGGGGGCGGACTACCGTGCGGGAGGTCGCTGGCTGATGGGGATGGTGGTATCGCGCAGCGAGGCATTGGAGGAGGAAGGGACGCTATTACAGATGATGGGCTGGTATCCGTATGTGCGCTACGGGGGGATGCGGCACAGTGTGTGGGGGTTGGCAGGAGCAGGACAGGGAGTGGCTGAAGCCGCGGACACGGGAATACGCCTTATGGCAGCGGGCGTAGGCGGCACGTTGGTACGCCGGGCGGGCGCGCGGCTGGGGTACGAGGCGGACGGTTTCTGGCTGGGGATGGATGGAGGGATAGGGGTGAGCCGTGTTCGCGCGGGTCTGGAGGGCTCGGTGACGTTGCAGGATATCTTGGAGCCGTATGTGGAGGCGGCGGTTTTGCACAGCGGCGGGGATGCGGAGAGAGGAATGGGAATGGAGGCAGGCGGAGGATTACGCGTGCGGATGGGGATGTTGCATGCGGAGGTGATGTCAAGGCGTTTGGTGTTGCATCAGGAGGATGGATATGGTGAGTGGGGATATGCGGGTATGGTACGCTATGGAGGAATGGAGGGATTGGGAGCGCAGTTGCGGCCGACCTGGGGTCGAACGCATGTGGGGACGCTGTGGCAGGCGGAGCGTCCGTGGGAGGTGTATTCATCGGATCGTCGGATGGAGTTGGAGGTGGGATACGGCTCGCGTGTTCACAGGCGCAGTGTGCTGCGGCCACATGTGGGTATGGGGCTGCGTGACAGAGGCCGGGACTACCGCATAGGAGCGGGCGTGCAGGGGCGCACGGGGTTAGGGTTCAGCGTGAGCGGATTGGCGATGGAGCACATTGCGCCGTACCAACTGGTTAGCTACGGCGTGACCGCCAGCGGGTATGTGCGGTGGTGAGCAACAACCCTCTCAATACAAATTGGCGTTAGCAAAACCTGCTGGTAGTCCGTGCTCTGAAGTTGGATGGAACGACTCAGTGGCGATCGCCATCCCGGAAATCCAATGCCCCTTTAGGGCGGTAAAGGCGCGCAACGTTCTTGGCTCTCTCAACGATGGACAGACTACCTCTGCCGACTAGGCAAACAGCCTCTTAACAGTGGACTGATTGTCGGTTCGTTTACCGGCATGCGGGTGCAGCATCAATGCTTACCACGTTTCGCCGCCCAGAACCGGACTTGCAGCCGATTCTAGAGGCACAGGGTGATAAGAGCCGCACCGCAGTCGGTCGCATTGTGTGCGAGGAGTTTCGCTTTTTGGATGCTCGCGAGCGCAGTGGGTCTGACCTCCTTGCTGCCCCTTATCGCCATATGCGGTAAGATGGTCAACATGTTGGGGGCGGAATTGGGAGGGGCACACCGTGCCCGGTGAACAACGCAACGGTTTCATTCAACGCATTGCGCCGTCATGTTGCCGACAAGGTCATTATCTCATTGGATGCCGCTTTCAACGGTGGAGAGTTATATGATGCGTCTGAAAGCAACCGAGGTACTTGATAGGCTTGCGGGCCCCATTTTTGCGGTAATCATCCGCCACACCGACGCTATCACGAACTGCGCTACCGTGCAAAGAGCTGGTCCGCAGTGCGTCGTGCGGTGCCTGTGATTGATCCGGTGCCGGGACAACTTTTTCCGCGGCATTACTATCCGATCACCAATCTGACTGCAGAAGCCTATCCGGCAGCGCAGCTTGTGAAGTTGTACCGAAAAACACAGAACGATGAAAAAGCATTTCGGGGATATGAATGCGGTCTGCTCCATGGCACTATCTTCGGTAGCCCGTCCGAAGGCGCACTGTTAGGGCCGGCCTGTAGTGCGTGAGCCTGACGAATCGGAGCGGGAAGACGAGATCCGAGCCGAGAACGCGGTCCTGCTATCTCTCCATACCATAGTGGACGCATCAATCCCTGATAAAGGTCCGTAAACGCCTCCTATCCTTTACGCTTCAGCTTGCGCACCGCACCGCTCTCAGCGAATCCGTCTGGAGCAGCCGCGGCACGCTCCCACAGGCGTAATGCGCCTGCTTCAGACTCTTCGAACGTGTCTCACAATTCTTCGAATACGCAGACCATACCTGTCTACCCGTAAGGCAATTTAATGCGCATAAACACAATTGCCGATCAGATTTCCTGCCAGTATCGCTAAACAATTATTCTAGGATTGCGTAGATTTATGTGAACATGGGAAGGTGAAACCGTGCAAGAGGATAGGTAAAACTAGGGAGTTATATGGCTGAGTGCCACGCGTTTTCGCAGGATTTTCTTTTTATGCTTTGGTGGTGCAGATAGGATGGCTTTCGCCAGTTTTTCATAATCGGTTCCCGCTGTTCACGAACAAACTGCAATTATTTCAAATAACTCAACACGTGGGTACGCATGCTATATACCTTCCATATGTTAGGGAATTATATACCACAGTGCCATGCCCGAAACGGTTAGTGCATACCGTAATATCCACATACAGGCTATTGCCCGGAAGTCGGAGTAACGCCAAGCAACTTGCTGGATTAGCGGGTGCGTGTAGGTTTGTGTGGAATGCCATCCTCGCAGAGCAGAGCGAGGCGTACAAGAAAGCGAAAGAGGCTGGAGAGAAGCCGCCCTCGGTAAGCTTCTTCTCGCTGGGGAAGCGGTTCACGGCGCTGCGCCGCACGGTCGAGTGGCTACCTGAATACTCCTTTGGTGTCGTTAGATACACGTTGTCGTTAGATACACATTGAAATATCAAGCGGATGCATGGAAGGCATTCTTCAAGGAGGGTTAAGAGAAGACCGAGATTCCATTCCAGACGTGGTAGTACGCCTTCGTTTCCGATCCCGGATAACGTAAGGGTTCGGGATGGCAAGCTGTATATTCCGAAAGTGGGATATATGGCGCTCCGCAGGCGGGGAGGCAACCCGTACCCTGATGGTATACCCGTCAAAGCCACTGTAAAGAAGAACGCCGGCAAAGGGTATGTTGTCATCTGCTACAAGATGGAGGCACCTGTAATAGAGGATACCGGCGGTGCTGTAGGCATTGACCGTAATTGCGGGCAGGTCGCTATGGTCTCCACAGAGGGCGATACGAGCATTATCAGACAACCGGATACGAAGCGTCTTGATGCCAAGTTGAAGCGGCATCAGCGAAGACTGGCGAGACAGAAGAAAGGCTCCAACCGTCGTAACAGGCGGAAGCATAGAATCGCCCGCATACAGCGCAAGCGTGCTAACGTCCTCAAGAATGCGAACCACCAGGTAAGTCGCAGTATTGCCAAATGCTCCTCTACGGTGATACTGGAGGACCTGAAGATCAAGGCGATGACATGTTCAGCTAAGGGGACGATGGAGAGCTTTGGCACAAACGTTAAACAGAAGTCTGGCCTCAACCGTGGAATCCTGCGAACAGGTTGGGGCCAGCTGGATCAGATGCTGGGCTATAAGTGCCGCTTTTGCCGTGGGTTCCTGATGTCGATGCCTTGCTGAATTGACGCATCATTGAGCAGTACAATGAAAGTGTGGGGAAGAAGTAAGCGTGTTGTATACCGATCAGTAGCAATATTGCTGTCATTGCTCTGTGTCGTATCAGTGCAGAGCCAGCTGGCGCCTGACTGCGATTCGAATGTTGGACAGACTTTTTGGTCACAGGTGCGCGAAGGGAGAACGTGTAAGGCGACGTACACGTGCTCGGCAAAAAGCCCCCCTGTTCAGATCGGACAAGAGCCGAGGTGGATGTACATTTTCCACGTCGGTGGAACAGCTGACATAGGGACAGACGTGGTCATAGACGGCCCGGACAGTGTCGCCGTCATAAACATTCAGGGTGGGTTCGCTATGTCCGGTATTATCACCGACACCTACCGCGGCGTGGCAGACGGCATCTCCGAGGGCGACGAAGTTAAGGGATGCTTCTGCAGCATCAATAGAGACGGCCCCAACCCATGGGACACAGATTCGCCTGTACGAATCATGGATATGGACGGCTGGACTGTCCGCGATACTGTGGCAGCAGAAATAGACGGCTTTATGTCGTTCCTTTTGGAGTTCCCGAGCCCCGTAGTGAACGACCTGACCGTCAAATACAGAACTGCGAACGGTACGGCATTAGCAGGATCAGACTATATCGCATCCATCGGGACGGTGACCGTACGCCGTGGTTATAGGAGTGCGAAAATCAGGATCCCAATAATCTATGACCAGGTTCTTGAAAACCCGGAGACGTTTAAGCTGCTCACGGAGTCTGAGCAGTTCGCCGGCATTGGAACACTGACGGCAGTTGGCACCATCGTCGGGAGCCCATACATCGTTCTGGATCCTGACGCGATCACGGTGACGGAGGGGCGTATTGCCGGATATACGGTGTCCTTAGGCGAGCAGCCCAGCGGTAATGTGACGGTGACAATAACGGAGGATCAGAGTGATCTACTGGAGTTCAACAACTCCCTTGACCGACTAACTTTCACGCGCCGCAACTGGAATCAGGTGCGGGCCATTTACGTCGCGGCGAAGCACGACAGCGACATTGTCGACGATATGTCCGTGCTTGTACATACTGCATCTGGTGGAGGCTTTGATGACGTATCCGCTAACTTGCCGATTACGATCGTGGAGGATGATGTGCCAGGAATTGTGCTCTCACCCACAAGCCTTGAGATCCAGGAGGGACGGACAGACTCGTACACGGCAGTTTTGGCCACACAGCCATCCACCGACATCACGGTGCTTATTTTCGACGAGCACGATCTAGGTGTCCGGTTGTCTGCCACTAAGCTGATATTCACCGATGCGGACTGGAATGTTCCGAAGACGGTGACGGTAACGACGCAACAGGACAACAACCAGTCCTCAGCGACCACCGTGCTCCATCACGTTTCCTTCGACGCAGAATACGATTTGGTGTATGCCGATTTGCCGCTCCTCGTGAAGGACGCTGGGATGTTCGAGTTGATGACGAGCCCGATGGTAGTGAACGTACGCGAGGGCTCACCTAGCACGACGTTCACCGTGTGGCTATCCCAATCCCCTTTCAACACCGTTTACGTCAACATCGGGCTTAATGACGCAATAGTAGGCAAAACATCAGTGGACCCTACTATGCTGGTGTTCACGACTACAAATTGGTCGACGCCGCAGGTTGTCACTGTGGTCGGACTCGACGACGATGACGGGGCTGACGAGTCTGGACTAATTCAGTTGCGTTCTCGAGGGGGATCTTAGGCTGTGTTGATTCGCAGTCCGCGGCTGATGCCCGGCGATTTGGAGATGTGGGCGCGAGTATCGCAGTACGACATGTCGCTCGGGAGTTCGGATGCTCATAAGCGGCGCGTAGACCAGACTGAGCTGGTAATAGTGAGGTGGACGCGCGGACGTAAAGGCTATGTAGGGGTGTCGTGGGGCGAGGATTCTGTTTGTCAGGCGAGCATGTGTGTTCAACTAATTCCCGAGTGGCCGTTGATATGGGTGCGGTCACATCCACGGGAGAACCCAGACTGCTTTGCGTGCAGAGATGCATTCTTGGAGCAACATCCAGAGGTACGGGATGATGAGGTGATCGTGAATCTGCTGCGTGATGACGTAGGGGGTTACAGCAATCTTGGGCCAGATAGTAAGGAGCAGATCACGGGCTTTCGTGAGGCCGGCAAGCGACACGGGAAGTGCTATGTCAGTGGAGTACGTGCACAGGAGTAGAGCGATAGGGAGATGAAGCGGCGGGTGTCCAGACGTGAAAATCGTTTTGCTCTGTCACCGATGTACGTGAACGAATTTGCAGGGCGACACAATGCATGCGACTTCGACACAGCGGAGCAAATGACAACAATTGCTCAAGGACTGGTCGGTAAACGGCTCATGTACAAATCCCTCATTTCATAGCCAGACGTAATTGGAATATTCTGCCATCATGGCGGATCGGTCCCGGCGCAACGAGTTCGCGAGCAGGTAGAACGCCATCCATAAGAAGATGGAAGGGGTGCGCCAGGCTAACTGGCAAGGTATAGCGGGTGAAAGTCCCGTGATATGAAGCTACAACCAAGTACATATTTCCGCGAGCCGTGCGCGGTCACTCGTGAGGGTGGACGTGAAGTGTTGGTAGCGGCGCATATGGCCAGGGTTATTGAGCAACGAAACTTGTGTCGTTCGGGTCGCCGAGATTATCGGTGCGGTCGAAGGCAATATGTTCGTCATCTTTACGGTGAGAGGGCGGACAGGCCCGCGGTGTCTAAGACCCCATGGACGTATGTACATATCCTGCCGGGACCTGGGAGATCTTTTCAACGCCCAGCGCCAAGGGCGGGGCCGCCGAAGCGTAGGCGAAATGCTGATCGGAGGATGTACGTTGAAGAGAGGTCTGATGCGATGATAGTAGCGATGAAGCTGGCGAACAAAGCATGGAAGACCATGTGGCGGAGTTGGTGGAGCGAAGCGTCGCACCCGAGAGGAAACCGTAGTTCCCGGCATGCACTGGACGCAGAACCAGGATCGTATGCAACATGGCACGCACTGGACACAGAGCCAGGTTCGTGTGCCAGGGGAAGGTGCGGTTACGGCAACGGACCGGTTTGCTGGTCTGTTAACGTCATGCGCGGTGGCGCGACCCAAGGGAAGAGCCGGATGCGTTAGCGCGCACGTCCGGATCTGTCCGGGGGGCCCGGGGCGACTCGGGTCCCTACCGGTATGTGCTGTGTGCCGGCACGATAGATTCTCTGATCAGAGCACCGGGGACACCCGGCAGTCTGGAGATGTTCGCGGACATGTTCTGTGGAATTGGCGGCTTCCATGTCGCTGCATCCCGGTTCGGCATGGAGTGTGTTTTCGCTTCCGACATTGATTAGACGGCGAGTGCTGTCTCCGAAGCTAACTTGGGGCGTCGTCCGGTAGGTGATATTCACGGCATCAAAGACGCCGACAAAGTGCCGAACCATGGCGTGTTGCTTGCAGGACTGCCGTACCAATCGTTCAGCATCATAGGCGGCCGGAAAGGTATGGCTGATCCTCGGGGAACGCTGTTCTTCGACTCGGCCCGGATCATCAAGGCCAAGCAGCCGCAAAGCCTGACAGCAAGCCCACACGGCAAACGTCACGAGAACAAGGGCGGCAACGTTTAACGTATCAAGCCATCCGTACTCATGCGCACTCCGGGCATCGGCCGGCTACCACTACTTGCTCGTGGACGAAGAACGGAGACTAACGGGCCGCGCAATACTGCGCCTGCAAGGCTTCCCCGACAGCTACGAGATTGACAGTCCGGTAACGACCGTCAGACGGCTTACTGGCAACGCCGTACCCATTCCGGTGGTCAAGCCCGTTATGCGCCAGCTTTTCCATGTCTGTGCTTGATGGCCCGCGTTTCATGGGTTCGTCCGGTGCGCTTCGTGGCCTGTACCGGGGTCCGCCCAGTACTTCCGCATTGTCAAGAGCGTCCCGATACAAGCCAAGGAATCGGTCCTAAAATTGATCGACTGTCGTGAAAACTGGATAGCAATGTATGCAGCCTCCTACATGCTCTAAGCAGATGTCCGCCATGAAATCATTTCGGTATTCTGCCCCAATGGATTAGTGCTACTCTGATAGCCTATTAACGCCATGCGCATAGATAAATCCCCGAAGCCCGGTAACAAACGACATTCTCAATATCCAACAATCCATCCCTACCACACCGGAAGAACTTGCGAAAGCCATCCTGTCCGCACCACCAAAGCACAAAAAGTAACCTCTGCGAAAACGCGTGGCACTCAGTCATATAACTCCCCTTTTCATCTGGACGCAAGGCCATAATTAGACAAATGCAATATATGTGCGCATTGGCAATCGTTTCAATACCACTGTGCGCCATGAAAGGGTGTAGGCACGGGGGTGGCTAGAGTGGATAGGTGCAGTACATAATCCCATAGCAAGGGCATTGTGCCGTATATTATTCGCCTGCTTGGCGCAAAGATTTCTTTGTGGGCCCATTGTTTCAGCGTGACTTTATGGTCTCTTGTTTACAGTAACGCGGCAATCTCAAGCGGTGAAGGATGTGTAAGTCGTGCGAACAGATTGGAGCGCGCGGGTATTGGGGGTGGTACCTTGCCGGATTGACTGCTGCGACGTACTTTGCGGGTGTTGCGCTTTGCGGGTTTCCAGCGGCCCTTGCGCTTGGCCAAGCCCGACAAGGGGTGGCTCCGCAGCCCGCGATAGAAGAGAAGGGGGAGGAAGTAAATCAGCGCCTGCATGACATGCAGGTACTTGATACGCTGGATTTGGCATGTGCGAGTATGTTAGCGGTGGAAGGAGTAAAGGAGCGTGGTGAGAGTCCCTGCAGATCAGGCGAGTGGTTAACGAATTCACCAAGATTGTTTGCGGAGCATGGCCCGCTTACGTATGCAGCTGATGGTGAGAATGAATCTTCTGGATCAACACAGCTTCGTGTTGGCAAGGAGTCGGGGCGAAGAAGTGCCGCGAATAGTGGTGGCGAGGCATTTGTGCGGGGATCAAGTCAGAAGCGCGGTGCAGCAACCGATATCCGGCACCCGTTGGGGACAGGCGTTATTCCTGGGATGCCCTCAGGTCATAGTTTGGAAGAGTTGGATGGCCGATCGCCTGAGGCCGGTATTTCAGTACATGTCCCAGGCATCGGGTTAGGCTTCACTGGTCTTGACCGAGAGGTCAGTACGGCGGCCAACGTACCACCCCCTTTGGGGCCCTGCGTGGTTCCCGGGGGCAACCCAGTACCCAACCCACGTTTTACACTTTGTCTTGAAGGCGGTGGTCCGTACCGTAACACGTTAAGATTTTTAAATTTGCCCGGCAACCCTTATAGCGAGCGCCACTTTGAGATACGTTATGGTGGTACGGCGCAACCCGGCAATATTGTGAACGGTATGCCGGACCCGGCGGGCACTGATTACAAGGCTCTTGCTACGAAACAGATAGTTGTGCCAAGAAATGATCATGGTTATTATCATATTGTTGATTTGGAGGTGTATGATGATGATACGGTAGAAGACCTTGAATCAATAGAAGTGTATCTCAAGGAGGTGGGCACGGAACGCAAGACTGCCCGGCAAATCATTGTCTTGGTTGACAATGATCGTCCCTATTTGCGCTTTGAGAAACGCTTTTACAACGTAAAAGAATGCAGCAGAAAAGTCGTAGTGAAGGTCGTTCTTATGGGTACCTGGACGGAAAATGTTTCCGTGCGGGTTCAATCGCTGACTTATACGCGAATACCTGACGTAGCAACAGAAGGGGACGATTTCACTGTTGTGGACGAACGACTCACCTTCAGCCCTGGTCAAACGGAAAAGACAATAGAAGTTGGAATTGTTGCGGATGATGATCCAGCCGGAACGGATGGTGAAAAAGCCACGGAAACATTCCGCATGGTGCTTAGCGATCCCTCAGCGAATGCCAGCATACTTCCTAATCTCTTACACCCAGGCTCAGCCACACGCCTCGTTGACCCGAACAGAGACGAAGATTACGCCCACGTAGATATTGCTGATGAGAATGGATGCGGACCAATCTTGACCGTTGGGGATGAAGAGGCAAATGAGTCGGATGGCACGATTGATTTCAAGGTCTCAGTGAGTGAGCATAAGGGAAGTGATGTTATTGTAACGTTTAACACGGTGGACGTAACTGCGATGGCTCCATCGGACTACCGAGCAAGAAAGAATGGGACACGCCGGTTTACCGGCGACGGTACAAAGACGATTTCGATTCAGCTTAAGGATGATACCGTTGAGGAGCTGAAGGAGACATTTCAGTTATCTTTTACAAGTTCTACGCATCCATTCCTTGCAACATCGGCTATAGCAACGATCGTGGATGACGATGTGCCGGATCGCGAGGTTTCGATCAAGGCCGGAACACTCGTGGTGGTGGGCGGGACGGAATCATTGACCAATCTGTCAGTGATTGAGGGGGAGGACGCATCGTTTACCGTAAAAGTGGACCCTGCACCAGTTGCTCCATTAACGGTGAATCTCAAGATCACGCAGGAAGGAGATTTTGTATTTGTCGGCGATTTGGGTTCGAAAACCGTAGAGATAAGCACGAGTGGTTCAGCGATCTACGCGGTGTCCACCATAGATGATGATCTTGACGACCTCGATGGCTCGGTTACGGCGACCGTTTTAGCGGGCGCAGGATATGATGTGGCTGATGATCCTGATCATGTTGGTACCGTGGCTGTGCAGGACGACGATGCCCCTGTGGTTTCGATTACAGGCGGAGGCGCGATTGGCGAGGGGAATCCGGCAATATTCACCGTCAAGGCTGCTCCGCTCCCTACTACTACGCTGACTGTGAACCTGACTATCGCGCAGGATGGAAATTTTGTAGGTACAGGCGATCTGGGGTCAAAAACCGTAGAGATAGACGCGAGCGGCACGGTAAGTTACACGGTGGACACCGTGGATGATGGCGTCAACGAGAAAGATGGTACGGTAAAAGTAACGGTGGAAAGTGGTACAGGCTATGTTGTGGCAGCTGACCCTGATCATGTTGGTACCGTGGCCGTGCAGGACGACGATGCCCCGGTGGTTTCGATTGCAGACGGGCCGGATGTGACCGAGGGAGCGGGGGCTACCTTCACCATCACAGCAAATCCGGTGCCGATCACTACTCTGATGGTCACACTTGAGATAGCACAGTCAGGAAATTATGTAGCTGCCGTTGACTTGGGTTCGAAAACCGTGGAGATAAGCACAAATGGTTCAGCAATCTACACGGTGACCACCATAGATGATGGTCTTGACGAGCTCGATGGCTCGGTTACGGCGACCGTTTTAACGGGCGCAGGATATGATGTGGCTGATGATCCTGATCATGTTGGTACCGTGGCCGTGCAGGACGACGATGCCCCTGTGGTCTCGATTACAGGCGGAGGTGCGGTTAGCGAAGGGAATCCGGCAATATTCACTGTCAAGGCTGCTCCGCCCCCTTCTACTACACTGACTGCGAACCTGACAATCGCGCAGGATGGAAATTTTGTAGGTACAGGCGGTCTGGGGTCAAAAACCGTAAAGATAGACGCGAGCGGCACAGCAAGTTACACGGTGGACACCGTGGATGATGGCATCAACGAGAAAAATGGTACAGTAACAGTAACCGTGGAGAGTGGTACAGGCTATGTTGTGGCTGATGATCCTGATCACGTTGGTACCGTGGCCGTGCAGGACGACGATGCCCCTGTGGTTTCGATTACAGGCGGAGGTGCGGTTAGCGAAGGGAATCCGGCAATATTCACTGTCAAGGCTGCTCCGCCCCCTTCTACTACACTGACTGCGAACCTGACAATCGCGCAGGATGGAAATTTTGTAGGTACAGGCGGTCTGGGGTCAAAAACCGTAAAGATAGACGCGAGCGGCACAGCAAGTTACACGGTGGACACCGTGGATGATGGCATCAACGAGAAAAATGGTACGGTAACAGTAACCGTGGAGAGTGGTACAGGCTATGTTGTGGCTGATGATCCTGATCATGTTGGTACCGTGGCCGTGCAGGACGACGATGCCCCGGTGGTTTCGATTGAAGGCGGGCCGGATGTGACCGAGGGAGCGGGGGCTACCTTCACCATCACAGCAAATCCGGTGCCCATCACTACGCTTATGGTCACACTTGAGATAGCACAGTCAGGAGATTATGTAGCTGCCGGTGATTTGGGCACGAAGATGGTAGGTTTAGGCACGAGTGGCACGAAAACGTACACGGTGGGCACCATATCGGACAGGGTAGACGAGCCATATGGCTCGGTAACGGCAACATTGAAGAATGGTACGGGATACACGGTGGCTGACTCACCTGACCATGAGGTCAGCGTAAACGTAGCGGACGATGATACGCCGGGGTTACGTATTGATCCGACAGCCTTAACCGTGCTTGAGGGGGCCTCGGGTACGTACGGCGTAGCACTGGTGACCCAACCGACCGGTTCAGTAACGATGATCGTTGCAAGCGACAATAACGAAGTAGCGACTGGCGCTACTTCACTGGCATTCACTCCTGGTGATTGGGATACGGAACAGATGGTAACGGTGCACACGGCGGACGACGCAGACACGGACGACGACAGTGCCACGCTTATGCACACTGCATCGGGAGGGGGTTATGATGCAGTGACAGGGGCTGTAACGGTGACGGTTAAGGACGTTGATTCGGGGGCGGGGTTAGTGGTATCGCCCACCCATCTCTCGGTGACAGAGGGGACGGAAGAGCATTTCACGGTACAGCTACTTACAGAGCCGACGCAGACAGTGGATGTACGGATCACGGGCGATGCGGGTACAGATTTGGTGGTGAATCCGACGAATTTGCGTTTCACAGTCGGCAATTGGCGCACACCTGTTACGGTGACCGTGCGTGCGGACGAGGACGATGATGCAAAGGAGGCAAGCGAACAGCTCACCCTTACAGCATCCGGGGGTGAGTATAACGGGGAGACAGAGGAAGTGGGCATAAACATACGAGACAATGACGTAGCAGGGATTGTGTTGTCCGCTACGGAGCTTGAGATGGTTGAAGGGGGCGCAGAGTCCTATTCGGTGCGGCTAACAGCGGAGCCATCGGGCACGGTAATGGTGGAGATCGCAAGTGATAGTCCTGATGTTAGGGTGAGCGATGCATCGCTCACATTCACGGCCGATGATTGGCGTACTGGGCAGACGATAACCGTGCGTGCGGACGAGGACGATGATACAGACAACGACGATGCTACGCTGACACACGAAGCGTCGGGCGCGGACTACGATGGCGAGACAGCAGCGGTATCGGTGACGGTATTGGACGATGATGAAGCCAGACTGGTAGTAAGCCCGCCGGCATTGGCGCTGGTTGAGGGGGATGCAGGAAAGGCCTTTACAGTATCGCTTGCAACTGAGCCAGCGGGCCAGGTGACCATATCCGTTAATACGGACGCCGCACTGAATCGTAAGGTGTCGGTCAGTCCTTTGAGCTTGACTTTTACGCCTGCAGACTGGAAAACGGACCAGACTGTTACGGTGACAGCACAGACCGATGCTGACTACGACCACGAATCTGGATCCTTACAGTTGTCAGCGAGCGGTGGTGGTTACGGTGGAGAGTCCGGCAGTGTTGAGGTCGAGGTTCATGACGGTGATGCTCCGCGCATCGTGCGGGTAGTGTCAGATGTGACGGTAGAGGAAGGTGCAGGGATTGTGTCGTTTCGTGTGGGGTTAAGCGAAGAGAGTGCCAGCGTTGTCACGGTCGGTTACCGAACCCACGATGGTACAGCGACAGCGGGTGTGGATTACTACCAGGCAAGCGGGGTACTGACATTTGCAGCAGGCGAGCTGGAGAAGCAGGTGCCGGTGCAGATCATTGATGACGCATTGGACGAGGAGGAAGAGATATTCACGCTGGAGCTCGCCGACGCGCAGGGGGTGGAGCTAGGGAACGCAACAGGCCATGCCACAATTGTGGACAACGATGGTGCACCAACTGTCAGCGTCATGCCTGCGGCGTATGTGCGGGAAGGGGGTACGGCAAACATATACCTGCGTCTTAGTAGCGCCAGCACGAAGCCTATCACGGTCGTGCACAGCACACGTGATGTGACGGCAACAGCGGGAGATGACTACGAGGCTGTGAGCACCGGGTCGGTGACGATTAAGCCGGGTGAGATGGGAGCGGTAATACAAATTCCAACCCAAGACGATAAAGTGCACGAAGGCAGGGAAGCGTTCCTGCTGCAGCTTGACGTGGGCAAGCGGACCATTGTGACAATACTGGACAATGATCCTCTGCCACAGCTCTCCATAGGCGATGCGACGGTATCAGAGGATGTAGGGCGCGCGCAGGTTGGTGTGTTGCTGAGTGGCATGAGCACCGTACGTATAGGGGTGGCATATGCCACGCAGGACGGTACGGCTAAGGCAGGAGCGGACTATACACGCACGATGGGCACACTCGTCTTTGCACCGGGGGAGACGGTGAGGCATATATGGGTACCGGTAGCGCGTGATGATGTGGTAGAGGAAGACGAGGGATTGGTAGTAAGGCTGAGCGCACCGGAGCATGCCGTGCTGTTGGCTGCGGAGGGAGATGTAACGATAAAGGATGATCCGATAGAGGTCAGCATCCATGATGGTACCGGGACAGAGAGTTCGGAGGAACTGGTGATGGCGGTGCGGCTGAATTATGGTAGCACCAAGGTGGTATCGGTGCAGTTTGCGGTGACAGGAGGCACGGCAACATCGGATGTGGACTACGAGGCTACGCAGGGGCTGGTGGTATTTGAGACCGGAAGTACGGAGGCGCAAGTAAGGATACCTTTGATAGATGACGACTTGCAGGAAGGAAACGAAACGATAGAGGTGACGCTGTTAAGTCCGACCAATGCGCAAATCGGGCAGGCGATGGCTACGGGCACAATCGTGGATGATGAGACAGCGCTGGGCGTGCAGGTGCGAGCCATTGCGGTGTCGCAGAGCGAGGCGGTGTTTGCGGTGAGTCTGCTGGCACCTGTGGCAGAGCGGCTGACGGGCCGTTACCGTACGGTAGACGGCACGGCATGGGCGGGAGAGGACTACGAGCGCATGGAGGGGGTGCTGGAATTTGGGCCTGGGGAGACAAGAAAAGAGGTGCGCGTGCCGTTACTGCGTGCGCAAGGTGGCGGGGAGGCGTTTGCGCTGATGGTGGAGTTAGGGGATGAGACGGTCCGAGAGGAGGTGGTGTTGGGGTCGGAGGATACGGGAACCCGTGCGCGATTAGGCAGGAGTGTGGCGGTGCATATAGTGGAGGCGGTATCGGAGCGTATGGATGGATCATTGGTGGGTTGTATGCCGAGGCCGTTTCTAGGTCATCGGGTACGGGCGTCGCATCTTTTGTCGGGCTGTGGTATGCAGGCAAGTGGAGAGCGGATAAGTGTATGGGGTCGTGGTGCGTACAGCAGGTTGCAGAGCGGCGGGGTATCGGGAGCGGATGTGCTGACGGCGTCACTGGGGGCGGACTACCGTGCGGGAGGTCGCTGGCTGATGGGGATGGTGGTATCGCGCAGCGAGGCATTGGAGGAGGAAGGGACGCTATTACAGATGACGGGCTGGTATCCGTATGTGCGCTACGGGGGTTTGCGGCACAGTGTGTGGGGGTTGGCAGGAGCAGGACAGGGAGTGGCTGAAGCAGCGGACACGGGAATGCGCCTTATGGCAGCGGGGGTAGGCGGCACGTTGGTACGCCGGGCGGGCGCGCGGCTGGGGTACGAGGCGGACGGTTTCTGGCTGGGGATGGATGGCGGGATAGGGGTGAGCCGTGTCCGCGCGGGTCTGGAGGGATCGGTGACGTTGCAGGACATCTTGGAGCCGTATGTGGAGGCGGCGGTCTTGCATAGTGGAGGGGATGCGGAGAGAGGAATCGGAATGGAGGCAGGCGGAGGATTGCGGGTGCGGATGGGGATGTTGCATGCGGAGGTGATGTTAAGGCGTTTGGTGTTGCATCAGGAGGACGGATATGGTGAGTGGGGATATTCGGGTACGGTCCGCTATGGAGGACTGGAGGGATTGGGAGCGCAGGTGCGACCGACTTGGGGCCGTACGCATGTGGGGACGCTATGGCAGGCGGAGCGTCCGTGGGAGGTGTATCCGTCGGATCGAAGGATGGAGTTGGAGGTGGGATACGGCTCGCGTATTCACAGGCGTGGTGTGCTGCGGCCGCATGTGGGTATGGGGCTGCGTGACAGAGGCAGGGACTACCGCATAGGAGTGGGCGTGCAGGGGCGCAGGGGGATACGGTTCAGTGTTAGCGGTTTAGCTATGGAGCACATGGCGCCGTACCGACCGGTGAGCTACGGCCTGACCGCCAGCGGATATATTCGGTGGTAAGCAACATCCCTCTGAACCCCGTCCGCCTAAACGATACCTGCCTGTTGGAGATACTCCGAGGTAGGCGACAGATAAGCCACAGATCATACATACGGTAGCCTCGGATTCATAAGGGAGTTATATGACCGAGTGCCACGCGTTTTCGCAGGAATTACTTTTTGTGCTTTGGTGGTGCAGACAGGATGGCTTTCGCCAGTTTTTCATAATCGGTTCTCGCTTTTCACGAAAAGACTGCAACTATTTCAAATAACTCAACACGTGGATACGCATGCTATATAATTACCATATATTAGGGAGTTATATACCACAGTGCCATGCCCGAAACGGTTAGTGCATACCGCAATATCACATACAGGCTGTTGCCCGGAAGTCGGAGTAACGCCAAGCAACTTGCTGGATTAGCGGGTGCGTGTAGGTTTGTGTGGAATGCCATCCTCGCAGAGCAGAGCGAGGCGTACAAGAAAGCGAAAGAGGCTGGAGAGAAGCCGCCCTCGGTACGCTTCTTCTCGCTGGGGAAGCGGTTCACGGCGCTGCGCCGCACGGTCGAGTGGCTACCTGAATACTCCTTTGGTGTCGTTAGATACCCATTGAAATATCAGGCGGATGCATGGAAGGTATTCTTCAAGGAGGGTAAGAGAAGACCGAGATTCCATTCCAGACGTGGTAGTACGCCTTCGTTCACGATCCCGGATAACGTAAGGGTTCGGGATGGCAAGCTGTATACCCCGAAAGTGGGATACATGGCGCTCCGCAGGCGGGGAGGCAACCCGTACCCTGATGGTATACCCGTCAAAGCCACGGTAAAGAAGAACGCCGGCAAAGGGTATGCTGTCATCTGCTACAAGATGGAGGCACCTATAATAGAGGATACCGGCGGTTCTGTAGGCATTGACCGTAATTGCGGGCAGATCGCTATGGTCTCCACAGAGGGCGATACAAGCATTATCAGACAACCGGATACCGAGCGTCTTGATGCCAAGTTGAAGCGGCATCAGCGAAGACTGGCGAGACAGAAGAAAGGCTCCAACCGTCGTAACAGGCGGAAGCATAGAATCGCCCGCATACAGCGCAAGCGTGCTAACGTCCTCAAGAATGCGAACCACCAGGTAAGTCGCAGTATTGCCCATTGCTCCTCAACGGTGATACTGGAGGACCTAAAGATCAAAGCGATGACATGTTCAGCTAAGGGAACGATGGAGAGCTTTGGCACAAACGTCAGACAGAAGTCTGGCCTCAACCGTGGGATACTGCGAACAGGTTGGGGCCAGCTGGATCAGATGCTGAGCTATAAGTGCCGCAAGGTGATAAAGGTTACCGCTGCCTATACCAGTCAGCGGTGTTATGTGTGTGGGCACACAGAAGCGAGTAACCGTAAGACACGGAGCAAATTCACGTGTATGTCCTGTGGACATGCGGATCATGCAGACCTGAATGCGGCTGCAAACATACTGGCCTCCGGGATTGGGGCTGCTGCACGGCGAGGGGCGTTCGGGTTACCGATCCCTATGACCCGTGAAATTGATACTAGTGCCTCACTGTGTACAGTTGGTCACGCACGTATATTATTCCCATTCATAAAGGAATGGCACGCCGCCGTGAGAGAGAAAGGTGCACGAATCCCGCTTGCCCAAAACCACCGCCGGAGAGGCTGGACGATTAATCAAGAAGGATTTTCATCGAACCCCTGGTGGACCGATATCATCCGACTCGGACTGACGATGCCTTTCTTCAGAAAGCCGGTCAAGCACTTGTTCGTATGCATCGTTAAATGCTCCATCGGAATCGATATGCTTCTCCACCAGTCGATTAAAGGCGACGGAGTCGAGCCCATACCCAGTAAGGAGTGAGTCCTTGGATTGCAGCAGCCCGTGACCAAGGTTCGCTCGCGCATGTGCAAGATGCATTTCTACGAGCACCTCTGTAAGCAGGCGTCGCTCCTCAGGGTCGGGGGGAGAGGAAGGTCCGCAGGCGCTTACCATTATCAGCACGGATGACAGCGCCGACAATGCCCGGATCATGGCTCCTCGTTATTTGCCACATCCTGTCGTGTCCGGAAGGTATAGGCGATAACCTCCATCTGTCGCAAGAACTCACGCTTAGGAAAGTTGGGCGCAAAGACCATACCATCAATCAGGTAGAGCCTGTGAGAATGCTCGTCATAGAAAGCATAGGTTAAGAATGGACCGCCCATGCCAAACGGAAACTTTCTGCCATTCTCTCGGCCCACCATGTGCCACAACCCGCGCACCTCGTACCCGAAGCGATCCTTGAAGCCGGAAGCCGACGAATCAACACGCTGGCGCCGATCAATCTCTACCCACCCGCCTGCGGTGCCCTGAATGTACTGCCGCGTAAGGGTATCCCGCGTGTCCAACACCCATTCCGCCGTCAGATCATTCGGGTTGGCACCTTCCTCGTAATACACAAACAGACTTCTCCAAGTATCCGAAAGTGTTCGCCTCAGCCACACGAACTGACTGGTATCAATGGCAACGACATAGTCATGCTGCCCGTGGATGGCATACCCGTGATTATCCATCAGGTACTCTTCGATTACTTGCTGACGACCGACATCAAACATTTCCCGCTGTAACCGCTGCCGTGCTGCCTCATTTAAGCGCGCTACAATGCCTTCGGCACCCTTCTTGAGGGTAGATGCCAGAGAGTCGGGCGTGGAGGCCATGACGTAAAACACCTGCTGTCGTTTTCGCCATAGATCCTTGCGTGGGAGCACAACCCCCTCTCCATCAGCAATGGACGCCAAGGCCTCTGCGCTCAGACTTCTGCGAACAAAGCGCGATTCCTCGCTTAGAGTATCATTGACCGCCGCTACTACCAACACGTTTTTTCGCGTCATCGCAGACTCAAGTGCATGGCTTGTGGTAATCTGAACGGCTTGGATATCAAACATTGGCTCCTGTGACGGCAGGGTACCAATGGGGCCGCCAATGGAATCACGAATCCTGGCGCCTACCACGCCTGCCCATAGCGTAGAATCTATCACCACCGAAACTTGGCCCTCTGGCCCGCTTGCCTCAGGCCTGAAATCTCCACTCGTGAGCCAGGTATCCGTGCAGCCAGTGAGCAAAATCAGCAGCGCGGTGATCAGGAAAGGATGTATAACAATTGCTTTTCTTCTCATCTGAATTTGAGCAATAATGAACGGCGTTACCCCAACAACTGTGCCACGGTTTCGAACGGGCACCTATGGGGACGCAACTACCGTACCAAAAGGTGAGCTTGGACCGTGTTTCAAGATCTTCACGAAGTCTGCCAGCGATTGCAAACGGGCACCATCCGTTAGGAGCCTGTTGCTCCACAGCCGCTCAATCCGTTCTACTAGGGCAGAACCGACAATAAAGCCATCGGCATGCAGGCAAAGCCTAGCCGCGTCGGCATGGGACTTTATCCCAAATCCTACCAGCAGCGGATTACGCTGGATTAGTGGTCGAATCCGCCGCAGGTACTCCTCTACGCCTCCTATCCTACATGCGAGGCGGCTGCCGGTCACACCCGTCACCGAGACCGCGTATACAAATCCGGTGGACTGTTGATCAATCGCCTCTATGCGCAACCCGGGCGTGTTGGGGGCTACGAGAAAAATCAGATCAAGCCCCGCTCGCGTGGCCGGCTCGGCGAGAATCAAGGCCTCGTCCGGTGGGAGGTCGGGCACAATAAGGCCGCTCACGCCGGCATCGCGCGCGGCCTTGCAAAATGTTTCTAAGCCAAAACGAAGGATCGGGTTAATGTACCCCATGAGAACCAGCGGCCGGCTGTGCCGGCTCGTAAACTTTCGTGCAATATCCAGCGTGCTGCGCATGCTCGCGCCATTGCGCAATGCGCGGGCGCTGGAGCGCTGAATGGGAGGTCCCTCTGCAAGCGGGTCGCTGAAGGGCATCCCCAGCTCAATAAAATCCGCCGCGCCGCAGAATGTCTCCAAAATGGGCAGCGTCGTGTCAAGCGTAGGAAATCCGCTGGTAAGGAAGAGGCCCATGGCCCGTTCATTGCGGGCCATGCACCGACGAAGGTGATGTGCTAATCTGGACATTCAGCCCCGGTATTCGGAAATAGTCGTCATATCCTTGTCCCCACGCCCGGAACAGTTCAATACAACAACGCCCTGCAACCCGTCGGCGAGGCGTACGAGTGCTGCCACGGCATGCGCGGTCTCAAGTGCCGGGATGATGCCCTCCGTCCTCGCCAGGAGGGCCACCGCGTCCATGGCTTCCGCATCAGTCGCAGAAACGTACTCCACGCGGCCAAGGTCTTTCAAGTACGCATGCTCCGGGCCGACACCAGGATAGTCCAACCCCGCAGATATAGAATGCGCCAGCTCAACCTGTCCGTCGATATCCTGCAGCAGGTAGCTGAGCGCACCGTGTAAAACCCCGCACGACCCCAGGCTCAGCGTGGCTGCGTGGAGACCGTCAAGTCCCTCTCCCGCGGCCTCTACACCAATCAGCCGAACGGCCGTCTCCCGAATAAAGGTGTAAAAGAGGCCCATCGCATTCGATCCTCCTCCTACGCATGCAATGGCGGCGTTCGGCAGCTCTTGACCTTCGTGCGCCTGAAGTTGCACCCGCGTTTCGTCACCGATGACACAGTGAAAGGTGCGAACCATTTCCGGGTAGGGATGCGGGCCTACAACCGAGCCAATAATGTAAAATGTTGTGTCGGGGTTGGATACCCAGTCCCGGATAGCCTCGTTGGTTGCATCTTTCAGCGTTCGTGTGCCCGAGTCCACGCTCCGCACCTCCGCACCCAACAGCTCCATACGATCAACGTTCAGCCGCTGGCGGCGCATATCTTCCTTTCCCATGTATACCACGCATTGGAGTCCAAACTTGGCCGCAACCGTGGCTGTCGCCACCCCGTGCTGTCCTGCACCGGTTTCGGCGATAATGCGAGTCCTGCCCATGCGCTGAGCCAACAATATCTGACCAATGGTATTGTTGATCTTGTGGGCTCCGGTATGGCACAGATCTTCCCTCTTCAGGTAGATTTTGGGGCCACCAAGGTGTTCGGTTAGCCTGTCTGCAAATGTAAGGGGGGTTGGACGACCTACATAGTTCCGCAGTAGGTCGCGGTAGGTGGCACGGAAGCTGTCCTCGGCCCAGAATTGCTGGAACGTTTTGCGCAGCTGAGCTAATGCAGGAATCAGTATTTCGGGTACGAAGGCCCCCCCATAGGGTCCAAACCGGCCATAGCGATCTGGAGCACTGTACTTCACTCTGCGGCCAAGCTTTGCTGTTTGAACAACTCGTCCACCAGCAACAAATCCTTTCGTCCGGGAGCGGATTCGAGTCCGCTGGAAAGATCAACAGCGAACGGGTGGACACACGCAATGGCCTCTCGAACATTCGACGGGTTTAGCCCCCCTGCCAAAAACAGCGAGAACAGGTGCGCGATATCCCGTGCAATACTCCATTCAAACACGGTACCGGTGCCTCCCCGAAGGCGAGGATGGTACGTGTCAAGAAGGATGTGGTCTGCTACCTGGGAGTACGCTGCTACCCGCTCAAGCAGATCGGCCCCGCGCGTGTGCTTCCGTACGCGCAGGGCCTTGATGACAGGCGCTTGGATAGTTCGGCAGTACGCGGGAGTTTCCGTTCCGTGCAGCTGGACATAATCAAGTCCAGCGTGCTGTACGATCCTGTTCACCCTGTCCGCGTCTTCGTCAACAAAGACCCCTACACACGCGGGGCCGTGGATCCAGGAGCGGATGTCGCGGGCCATGTCAATGCCAATGGAGCGCGGGCTGGCATCGCAAAAGATAAAGCCCAGATAGTCAACCCCCGCCCCTGAACAGTAGCGGGCGTCGGTCAAGTTTGTGATCCCGCATATTTTTACCCGAGGTCTCATCCCGACCGTTGGATAAGGCTCGCAAGTGCGTGACCGGGGTGCTCTGCAGCCATCAACGATTCCCCAATCAGCACCGCATCTACGCCCCCTTCCTCCAATGTGGTGAGCTGATCTGCAGAATGGATTCCACTTTCCGAGACACGTACAACCTCATCCGGTACTTCGGCAAACACGCGTAGAGAGTGCCCAATGTCAACTTGGAATGTTCGAAGGTCGCGGTTGTTAACGCCGAGGATGGTTACTGCATCAAAATCAATCTCATCTATTTCTTCCAGCGCATACACTTCCACAAGACAGTCAAGGGATAGTTCTGAAGCTGCAGCGTGAAGTTCCTGCATCTGCCCCACATCCAATACGGCAGCGATGAGAAGGACGGCGTCCGCACCATGTACACGGGCTTCAAGGATCTGGTAGGGATCTATTATGAAGTCCTTCCGAAGCAGTGGCAGCGCACAGGATCGGCGTGATGTACGGAGATCCTTGAGCGCTCCGCCAAAGTAGGTCGGCTCTGTGAGCACGCTGATGGCGCTGGCGCCGGCTTCTTCATACTGCTCCGCGATTGTTGCCGCGGAAGTATGCGGCCGGATCGGGCCCTTGGAAGGGGACGCCCTCTTGATCTCTGCAATAATACTCATGGCGCCTTTCGCAAGGGCATACCGGAGTGATCGGGTCGCAGGCGCCTCCCGAGCGCAACGTGCCAGCTCGCCGGCGGAAACGGTACTCCTGCGCTGGCGCACGAGTACCGCCGTGTCACGTACAATCTGGTGCAGAATGTTCATCCGCGGGAGGCTGCGCGCAGGAGCTGCAGCCGGCGTTTCGCTTCGCCGGAGTCAATGCTTTCCATGGCGGCATCCAAGCCCTCGGCAGCGCTGTTCACCATGCCGCTAACACATAGGGCATACGCACTGTTTAGAAGCACGACATCCCGCTCCGCGCCACGCATGCCCTCCAGTATCGCCGTGATGATGGCAGCATTTGTTTCTTTGTCGTCGCCCGTAAGCGCGGCGGTCGGTGCCAACTTGATTCCAAGATGTTCGGGATGGATGGTAAACCGTCGCAACCCTAATCTGCCGGCGACATGTTCGAAGGCCTCGGTGGGGCCCGACAGAGATATCTCGTCCAGTCCGTCGTGTGCTGCCACGGTGATCACGTGGCGGGCGCCAAGCCTCGCAAGGACCCTGGCCATGGTTTCGGCGGCCTCAATGCTGAACGCCCCAACAAGCTGCCGCTGAACGCGTGCAGGGTTGCAGAGCGGGCCCAGGATGTTAAAGCATGTGCGTACCCCAAGAGCAGCGCGAACCGGGGCCACATAGCGCATGGCAGGGTGGTAACGCCGGGCAAAAATGAATGCCAGACCTGCTTTGTTGAAGCATCGTGCTACACCGTCTGGCGAAAGATCAATGACAACGCCCAGCGCCTCCAGCACATCCGCCGATCCACACTTCGACGAGACGCTCCGGTTACCGTGCTTGGCGACCAGGGCGCCGGCGCCCGCACATGTGAGCGCTGCCGCCGTAGAGATATTGAATGTTCCGCTTCCGTCACCTCCAGTACCGCACAGATCAATGGCATGCTCCTCGTGGCAGTCCACAGCTGTCGCATGCTCGCGCATTGCGCTCGCCAGGCCTGTCAGTTCGTTGATCGTCTCTCCACGCGTCCGCATTCCCATCAGCAAGCCTGCCACCTGGGCCGCATCAGCGTCCCCACGCATCATGGCGTGCATTGCGAGCGCGGCCTGCTCGGTAGTTAGCGTTTCCTGCCTGGCAAGGGCCTTTAACATGATGTGCACTATTCCACGGGTTTCGTTGCGGCGGCGGATTCTAGGCTTCGAACCCAGTTCTCAATCAGACGGGGACCGGCGGTGGTCATTACGCTTTCAGGATGGAATTGGATACCTTCCAATGGCCATTCCGTGTGTCGGAGCCCCATGACGAGGTTGCTTCCTGTCTCCGAAGAGATAGTTAGGGATGCCGGTACAGTGGCGCGATCCACGATGAGCGAATGGTACCGTGTGGCAATAAAATCATCCCGTACGTTGCGGTATATACATTTACCATCATGACGGATCCGACTGGTCTTTCCGTGGAACAAGGTAGGCGCGTATGTAACTACCGCGCCGCAAACCTCAGCGATAGCCTGGTGGCCCAGGCACACACCCAGAATAGGCGTGTGCGGACCGAACCGTGCGATGACATCCTTGCAAATGCCCGCATCCTTCGGGCGCCCCGGCCCCGGGGAGATGAGGATTCCTGCGGGACGCAGGGCTTGGATTTGGTTCAGCGTAATGGCATCATTGCGGCGCACAATCACCTCTCCATGGTAGCGCCCTGCCAAATGCACCAAGTTGTACGTGAACGAATCATAGTTGTCCAAGATTAGGATCATCGCCCAATTGTGGTCATAAGCCCTGTCACGCTACGCACACGCTCCATCAGCGGCTCCGCGCGCGCCAAGGCGTTACGTGCGCCCTGGCGAAGAACATCCATCACGTAATCCGGCCGGCATTCCAATTCCTTGCGTCGCTGGCGCGCATCGGCAAAATAGTCAATCATAAGGCTTGCCAGTTTGGCCTTCGCATGGCCGTACCCGTATCCTCCAGCTCGGTAGGCATCCGCAATCTCCTGTAGCGTGTCCGGGTCGGCAAAGAGCTTTAGAAGCGCAAAAACGTTGTCTGTGTCAGGATCCTTCGGGGCCTCCAGTGGTGTTGAGTCGGTAACGATTCCGCGGATGCGCTTCCGTAATTGCCTACCCTCCTCAAAAATGCCGATCGTGTTGCCATAGCTCTTGGACATCTTGCGCCCGTCGGTGCCCGGCACCACCGCCACATCCTCTACGATGTAGGGATCGGGTACGGGGAAAATGGGAGGATTTGCCGGGTAGAGGTGGTTGAACCGTATGGCGATATCCCGCGTAATTTCAAGATGCTGCTTCTGATCGGCCCCCACCGGAACGAGTGTTCCACCGTAAATAAGAATGTCCGACGCTTGCAATACCGGGTAACACAACAGCCCGGCGTTTGCGGGGAGTCCGTGGGAGACCTTGTCCTTGTACGATACCCCTTTCTCAAGCTGCGAGACTGGAGTGAGGCAGTAGAATATCCATGTCAGTTCCTGCAGGACAGGAATATCGCTTTGAACGAAAAGGTTGGCACGGCTCGGGTCAAGACCCAAAGCCAGGTACGTGATCGCGGCATCCAGCGTATGACGCCTTAGCAGGTCGGCATCGCGCATGCTTGTCATCGCGTGGTAGTTGACAATAAAGTAGTACGCTTCTGGAGCAGTCTGAAACGCAATATGCTGCCGGATGGCGCCAAAATAATTGCCGATGTGCAGGGCGCCGGAGGATTGAATCCCCGAAACCACAATGGTAGACGGAGAGATGTGCATCACGGCTTGCCGCGCCGAGAGCGCACTGCTCCCCGAATAAATTCCAGACGATCCTCGCTGTTATCTGCCAGCCATGCCAGCACCGCCTGTGTGCGCATATGATGCTCTTCCCTACGCTGATCCTGAACAGCGGTCCCAAAGGCGTACTCCATGTCGGCGACATCTGCCAACGTGCCACAAAAATCCTCGTCGCCTTTGCGGGCGGGGCACCCTCCGCAGCTCAGAATGGTCTCTGCCAGCTTCCCTGCATCCAGTCTGCCACGCTTGGCCACGCGCTCAAACCCTTCCTTCAACGCAGAGTCATTATTCGTCGAGGCAGCTTGGCGATAGGCAGCCTGCAGGGTTAAGTGCTGCGTCAGCAAGGAGTCGAGTCTGGTGGCGGTTTCTTTTCTTGATATTGTGTGTCCGGCCCAGCCTTTCTGCAGGATGGCTTTCTTTACGAATCGTGCCAACATTGCTTTGTTGTTTAGTGTAAGCCCTCGGCTGCCATGAGCAGCGCTAACTTGAGTGCTCGT
This sequence comes from Rhodothermales bacterium, assembly GCA_963663495.1. Classification (GTDB taxonomy): domain Bacteria; phylum Bacteroidota; class Rhodothermia; order Rhodothermales; family Bin80. The sequence goes on along the minus strand of OY760427.1, from coordinate 3,341,827 downwards.
GCCTTGTTTTCCGTCTCCACAAACTCGCGAGCCGGAGCGCTGTCGGCGACAATCCCTGCACCCGCCTGTATAAATACATCCCCGCCTCGAATCACCATGGTTCTAATGGTGATGCACGTATCCATGTTGCCGGAAAAATCTACATACCCGACAGCTCCTGCGTAAACGCCGCGCTTGGTGGGTTCCAGTGCGTCAATAATCTCCATAGCGCGCACCTTGGGAGCGCCCGACACCGTTCCTGCAGGGAAGCAGGCCTTCAGTACCGCCATGGCCTCAAACCCGTCCTCCAACAGACCAGAAAGAGAACTCACGATGTGCATGACGTGCGAATACCGCTCAATGTACGCATAACGGTCAACCTTGACAGATCCAAGCTTGCACACTCTGCCAAGGTCGTTCCGCCCGAGGTCAACTAGCATCAGATGCTCGGCCCTTTCCTTGGGGTCGTCTAACAGATCTTGAGATATCTTGGCGTCCTCCGTAGGCGTCTTGCCGCGCGGCCGCGTGCCGGCGATGGGCAGAAGCTCAGCGCGCCCGCCCTCCAGACGGACCAGTACTTCGGGCGACGAGCCAATAAGAGATACAGACCCAAAATCAAGATAGAATAGATATGGAGACGGGTTGATCTGGCGTAGCGCCCTATATAGGTTGAACGGATCCCCCTTGAACGACAGGGTGAAGCGTTGCGACAGCACCACCTGAAAGATATCGCCTTCATAGATGCAGCGTTTTGCGGCCCGAACCGCATCCTCAAACTCATCCCGATCAAAGTTAGAAGTCAACAAGCTGGCCGACAACTCAACAGGCTGCGGGTGCTCGAACTTTCCTCGCAGATCGCTTTCCAGGTTGTCCAGACGCTTAGTGGCATTGCTGTATGCAGCCACAAGGTCGGTATCGGTTTCCACGAACACACTAGACATTAAAACCAGCTGGTCCCGCACGCGGTCAAAAGCCACAATGGATTCGTAAAAGCACCAAATGGCATCAGGCAGGAGAAGGTCGTCTTCCGGTTCATTCGGAAGGTTTTCGATTTGGCGCACGTTGTCGTAGCCGAGAAAGCCCACGGCGCCGCACGTCAAGCGAGGCAGCCCAGGCTGCTGTACTTCTTGCCACATGTCCAGGTAATGCTGCAACACGGCAAAGATGTCACCATTGGGCGCCTCATCGCTCTGGCGCCCACGCACAATGACCCGTCCGCCCGCCGCTTCAACAATGCGGTACGGATTCTTGCCAAGAAATGAATAACGTCCGAGCTTGTCACCGCCTTCCACGCTTTCAAGCAGGAAGACATGGGAGCCGTTTTCGCGAAGAAGGAGGAACGCTGATACCGGTGTTAAAAGGTCAGCGCTCAGACGCCGGGCCACGGGTATAACCAACCGCTGCTCACCCCGTGAGCGGGCAGCAGTTACTAGCGAGGAAAATACGTCAAGTGTCATAAAAAACAGAAAACCCACTACTCACAGCAAGCAGCGGGTTCGTATTCCAGGATGTAGTGGTTACCTTATGCCGCGAGCGCTGCCATGATTGGCCGGCACCACCAAATGCGTCCCTTGTTAGTTAGCGTAACCACGCGCGGAATATAAATATCCCCGGTGCGAGAGGCAAGCTCTGCCCTGTACCCATAAATAATCCATTACGGTTCGATTGTTCGTCAGGTATGGTCAAATATCGCTGGCATGGCTGTCGGAATATCTCGGGTATTTCGGCCTAACAGGTATGGTGTGTGACTTGAGGTGAATAATGCCATCCTCTCGTGCGGATACGCGATCTCTTCCTGCGCCGCTTCCCTTGGCGCTGCATTGCCTACATCCACGAACCCTCGGCTGCAGTCTCCTAGCGATACTTCTGCCTCCAGTAATTCAACGGTCCGTACGAGATGCCCTGCTCTGCGTAAGACGCCGCTGCGGACCGGGTCCTTTCGTTATACTGCTCTACCAGCGGAAACATCTCTTCCGCCGTACGTCTGGGCTGTACCAGGCGGGCGGTCCGGGGTCTGGGTTCTCACGTCTACGGGTAAGCTCTACAGAACCCGTCACCTAATCAAGATGCAAGTTCACCGCACGCTCACGCAGGTGTAGCCACTGGGGCATAGGCCCACATCAGGCAGGTTGATACGCCATTTATATGAACCCAGATGAATTCCCGTGCGAACATGCACTCAATTGTTCGTCTCTTACCTCGTATCCCAATGTCATTAGGTGTAACCTCTCTAGGCCACGCCACATGATCTGGTAACCCACCGGTCCATCACGAGTGCGGTTCTGATAACCGCCGAGCACCGCTACGATCAGGATAGCAGCTCCCAAAGTACTGGGCTTCGGCAGCTTTACCCGTGCTGCATATCCATCCAAGAATCGCAGCTCCATCTCCGTGAAAAAGACATCCGCGTCCAGCTCCGGCACCTCCCGACCCAATTGCACCAAGGTCATGACGCGCCAGGATATCACACAATACATCGTTATTGCTCGCTGCAGACGCAACGAGGTACGCATACCCAAACGCTCTACCTTGCACCCACTCTTGAGCACGCGGAAGAAGTCTTCCACCCGCCACCGCTTGAGATACATTGCCAACACCCGCCGTGCATCCGCTACGCTCCCTACCTCCATGCTGGTCAATAGCATCCACTCCACCGGCAGCGCATCCCCCGGAGGCTCCACCTCCAACACATGCACCCCGTACATCACCACCGGCTCCTGCTCGTTCTTCGGATCCGGCAACAAGAACCTCCCGTAGCGTACCTCCGCATTGACCATCCGGTAACTGCGACCCTTCCGTGCCTGCTTGCGCGCCTGCTTCTTGCGCGCCGTCACCCGCTGTATCTCTATCTCCACATTCCCCGGAGCCTTACCACTGCGCATTACCGCAAACAGCTTGCGATCATCCAACAGCTTGCGATCATGCTTCGCTCGTATCAATACCTCCGCCTTACCCTGTCTGCGCTGCTCGGCAAACATAGCAAAGCTGTCCGCCTCCCGGTCCGCAACACAGATCACCTGCGTCTCGCCGGACAGCTCCTCCGCCGCCTCGCATATATCCTTGAACCCGTCTATCCACTGCTGCGTCCGCGGAGCATGCGGACCCTCCTCCGGATCCTTGAAGCTGCCACGCAACACCCCCAACGTCAATCCATCCTCCGTCACCACCAGCGTCGCATGCAACGGCAACCCCAGCGTCTTCGCCGTCGTCTGATTACTCCCTATTACCTCCAAATCCGTACACGCCGGCCGCGTACTGTACCGCAACTTCGTCGTGTCCTGGATGCATAACACGGTCTCCTGACTACGCATGCGCTCTATCGTACGCCCACGATGCGGCGCCAATATGTTCTCCGGCGTTACCGTTTTGTCCTTCTTGCTCTCCAATAACCGGTAATGCCCCTTCACCGCCGCGCGGTCCGCATCCGTATGCGCGGTAATGCTGTGGCCTATCACATCGGCCAACATGGACGTACTCTTTACCAGTCGCACAGACAACCGCCTGTCTCCCAATGGCGCTCCGCCAAACTCCGTTTCGGCCCACTGCGCACTGTCAATCCCCTCGTGCGGATCCCTCACCGGACGCAACTCCTCCTCCGGTTCCCCCAAGGTCCCGCGCCATTCTTTGTCCAACTCGTATACATACAGCCCCTTGGGATCCTCTTCCTTTGCCTCCTTGTGCCGCTTTCCGCCTGCGGTATGGCCGATCAATACAAAATTGTTCACCTCAAAACACGCTCCTTCCCCTTGGGGATCCACATACGTTTCGACAACCCAGGGACGGTAACAGTACCGTGCCTGAAAATCATCCGCCAACCGTCTCAATACCTTACCCAGTACATGGCTGGCCAAATCCTGACACTGCCCCCGTATCAGAAAACGACTCAAACACACCACACGGTGCAAATGCGCCTTGCGCTGCTCATCACTCCACGCCATCCAGTGCTCTCTGGGCGCCAGGCACAACGCCGCCGCCGAAAATCCCACCGCTCCCAGGTAACCATGGGCACTGCCTATCAGATAGCGTACCTGCGCTCCCACAAATGTGGTCGTACGCCTCGGATGCTCAAAGTGCAGCAACGTGTTCCACACCATACGCTGCTCGTCCGTCTCAACCAACTCAATCGTCAACCCCCGGACACCGTGTACCGTGTCCGGTAACGCTATCGGATCCGGTACCCGCTCCTCGCGCCTACGCGGTTCCGCCTTAGCCGCATTACAATTCTCGGGCTTGGGCAACACAATCCTCCCCCGGGCCTCCAACTTCGATAAAGCCTGCGCACAGTTGCTCACCTGCGGTTCGCCCCGTGCATCAACAAACCCGAACTCTTCACAGACAGCGCGCGCTATCTGCGTGCGAAACCGCCAACGATCGTCGGCAAGAACCCTGTCCAAACGCTCTCCATTGCAGGGAGCGGTGAGCGTTCGTAAGACCTGACTTCGCTGAAGCATGCCACAACATAAAAAACAAGTAGCAAAATGTCAAATACATGAAGTGGTAGGATGGCAGTGGAAGCGGCGCAGGAAGAGATCGCGTATCCGCACGAGAGGACGGCATTATTCACCTCAAGTCACACACCATACCTGTCAGGTCAAAATACCCGAGATATTCCGACAGCCATGCCAGCGAGAGTTGACCAGAACTGACGAACAATCGAACCGTGGTGGATGATTTATGGGGGAAGGGCAGGGCAAGCTGCGTAATACTCGGTAATTTCTCCATGTTTGCATCCTACCGGCAGCGATATTAAACTTGGCGCGCAACGCTGCGTACTCCGTCCATTCCGTACACTCATTCCATTCTCCATGACATCGAATACTAGATACGGGCACACCTTGCATCGTCCACTGGTGGAGCGATGCCTTCTTGGTCTTGCATTGGCAGGTGTTCTCATAACCATCCACCTCACCTTCTGGTACGGAGGAGATGTAGCAGCAGAAGACCCCGTTTGCGGAGCTGGCTTTGACTGTGAGGCCGTGCTTGCCAGTGACCCCGCACCGCTCGGGATAGCGAGTACATACTGGGGCATGGTGTTCTACCTGACCATCGCAGGGCTTGGCCTTGGTATCGCATTCAAGTCTGAAGGAATCGGTCGCAGGTTCCATACACTACGTCGTGCAGTGATCGGTGGAGGACTGCTGTATTCAATTTTCCTCACGGTACTCCAGTTTGTGGTACTAAGTGATCGTTGCCTGCTGTGCCTTATATCGGCATTCCTGGTGACATCCATGGTTGTGGTCCTGCTGCTGGAGCGCACGATGGGTACGCCAGTGCGCGTCGTGCCTGCTCGCGAGGCCCGGGTGCACATTATAATGGTGGGCGTGGCCTCAGCCCTGATCCTTGGGGATTATGCATACTCGGGATCCCGGACAGCGGATGATCCGGGGACATCTTCAACCGCACAAGTTCTGGTAGATCCGTCCCAGTGTCGCTACGATGGAAGTATGCCGACCTTTGCAAACACGGACCAGCTTGTTAGGGATTATGACCCCATTGCAGGGCGCAGGGATGCTCCGGTGACCATTATTGAGTTTCTGGATCCCAACTGTCCGCACTGCAAGTCGCTGCACCCGACCATGCAGCAGTTGCTGCAGCGGCACCCCGAAAAGGTGCGCATTGTTTATAAGCCCGTAACGCTTGTCGGCGGACCTTCGTACTCGCTTGAAGAGGTGATGGCATTGTGGCTGGCCGAGGAGGAAGGGCGCTTTGAGGAAATGCTGGAATCCATGTTCAGAGCGTTGGATGGCTCTAGCGGGCTCACCGTGGATGCGCTGGTAGATTTGGCGGACGATATTGGCTTGGATCCCGGCAACTTCAGGAGTGAGCTAATGAGCGGACGTCTCATCAACCGGTCGCGTAACCTGCTGCAAGCGTTCAATGAGATGGGATTCAGCGGTGTGCCGGCCGTCCTGATTGAAGGGCGCGTGGTTCATTCCAATTCGCGAAACTTGGGATGTATGAGCCATTTTGTAGAGCAGATCTATGCCGAAAAGGAGCCATGATCCTGCTTCCGAAGGCCTTCGCCCAGCCCCTTGTCCCCAAAGCCTGATGTTCGCAATGAAGGGGAGTTATATGGCTGAGTGCCACGCGTTTTCGCAGGAGTTACTTTTTGTGCTTTGGTGGTGCAGACAGGATGACTTTCGCCAGTTTTTCATAATCGGCTCCCGCTTTTCACGAAAAGACTGCAATTATTTCAAATAACTCAACACGTGGGTATTCATGCTATATAATTGCCATATATTAGAGAGTTATATACCACAGTGCCATGCCCGAAACGGTTAGTGCATACCGCAATATCACATACAGGCTGTTGCCCGGAAGTCGGAGTAACGCCAAGCACCTTGCTGGATTAGCGGGTGCGTGTAGGTTTGTGTGGAATGCCATCCTCGCAGAGCAGAGCGAGGCGTACAGGAAAGCGAAAGAGGCTGGAGAGAAGCCGCCCTCGGTAAGCTTCTTCTCGCTGGGGAAGCGGTTCACGGCGCTGCGCCGCACGGTCGAGTGGCTACCTGAATACTCCTTTGGTGTAGTTAGATACACATTGAAATATCAGGCGGATGCATGGAAGGCATTCTTCAAGGAGGGTAAGAGAAGACCGAGATTCCATTCCAGACGTGGTAGTACGCCTTCGTTCACGATCCCGGATAACGTAAGGGTTCGGGATGGCAAGCTGTATATCCCGAAAGTGGGATATATGGCGCTCCGCAGGCGGGGAGGCAACTCGTACCCTGATGGTATACCCGTCAAAGCCACGGTAAAGAAGAACGCCGGCAAAGGGTATGCTGTCATCTGCTACAAGATGGAGGCACCTGTAATAGAGGATACCGGCGGTGCTGTAGGCATTGACCGTAATTGCGGGCAGATCGCTATGGTCTCCACAGAGGGCGATACAAGCATTATCAGACAACCGGATACCAAGCGTCTTGATGCCAAGTTGAAGCGGCATCAGCGAAGACTGGCGAGACAGAAGAAAGGCTCCAACCGTCGTAACAGGTGGAAGCATAGAATCGCCCGCATACAGCGCAAGCGTGCTAACGTCCTCAAGAATGCGAACCACCGGGTAAGTCGCAGTATTGCCAATTGCTCCTCAACGGTGATACTGGAGGACCTGAAGATCAAAGCGGTGGCATGTTCAGCTAAGGGGACGATGGAGAGCTTTGGCACAAACGTCAAACAGAAGTCTGGCCTCAACCGTGGAATACTGCGAACAGGTTGGGGCCAGCTGGATCAGATGCTGGGCTATAAGTGCCGCAAGGTGATAAAGGTTACCGCTGCCTATACCAGTCAGCGGTGTTCTGTGTGTGGGCACACAGAAGCGAGTAACCGTAAGACACGGAGCAGATTCACGTGTATGTTCTGTGGCCATTGGGATCATGCAGACCTGAATGCGGCTGCAAACATACTGGCCTCCGGGATTGGGGCTGCTGCACGGCGAGGGGCGTTCGGGTTACCGACCCCTAAGACCCGTGAAATTGATACTAGTGCCTCACTGTGCACAGTTGGTCACTCACGTATATAATTCCCCAATGAAGACCGATACCGTGCTGCAGGAAGAGTGCATCAACACTATCCGCTTTCTCGCCGCAGATGCGGTACAGCAGGCGCGGAGTGGGCACCCAGGTATGCCGATGGGAGCCGCTGCCATGGCGTATGTTCTGTGGACGCGCTTTATGAAGCACAGCCCGGACGACCCCGACTGGGCAGATCGTGACCGGTTCGTTCTTTCCTGTGGTCATGGGTCAGCTCTGCTCTATGCGCTGTTGCACTTGACTGGTTATGCGCTTTCTCTGGACGATTTGCGTGCGTTCCGACAGTGGGGTAGCAGGACTCCCGGGCATCCGGAGCGTGGTGTGACACCCGGGGTGGAGACTACTACCGGTCCCCTGGGGCAAGGCCTTGCGAATGCTGTTGGTATGGCAATGGCGGAGCGCATGCTCGAACATGAATTCAACCGGCAAGGGCATGGCATTGTGAACCACCACACGTATGCCATCGTCTCTGACGGAGACCTCATGGAAGGAATTTCCCATGAGGTTGCCTCAATGGCAGGGCATTGGGGCTTGGGAAAGCTTATTTGTCTTTGGGACGACAATGCCATCACGATTGACGGAGAGACCAATCTGGCGGTAAGCGACCGGGTAGAGGATCGGTTTCGTGCCTATGGCTGGCATGTGTCACGGGTGGCTGATGGCAACGATGTGGATGCGCTTGCCGCGGCGCTTGCCGCCGCGCGATCCGTAAAGGATCGGCCGTCGCTGGTTTGTGTGCGTACCGTAATCGGGTACGGCAGCCCCGGAAAGGCGGGCTCGGCGAAGGCGCACGGTGCACCTCTCGGCAAAGAAGATCTGCTGGCGGCAAAGGAGTCGCTCCGCTGGCCGCAGGCCCCTGCCTTCCACATACCGGAGGCGGTTAGAAGTTCCATGTGCGCGCGAGCGAGGGGCCGACAGGTCCAGGAAGAATGGAATGCGTCCATGATGCGGTATGCGAAGGCACACCCCGATCTGGCAGACAGGTACGCCGCATGGATGGCAAACGAGCTTCCTGCCATGCCCGGTACTCCGTCTTTTGAGCTCGGCAGTCGAATAGCAACACGGGCGGCGAGCGGTGAGGCCTTGGGTCATCTGACGGACTTCCTGGAGAACCTCGTGGGAGGCTCGGCAGACCTGACCGGATCCAACAAGACGCGCGTGCCTGGTCAGCAGGCCTTTGGGCAGCATTCGCCTGGCGGACATTACCTGTATTTTGGCGTGCGGGAGCATGCGATGGCCGCCGTCTGTAACGGAATGGCCCTGCACGGCGGCTTACGGCCGTACTGTGGCACGTTCCTGGTCTTTAGCGACTACCTGAGGCCGGCTCTGCGGCTGGGCGCACTGATGGGGCTGCCCGTAACGTACATCTTTACGCACGATTCGATTGGCGTTGGGGAAGACGGGCCCACGCACCAACCCATTGAGCATGTGATGGCGCTGCGAGCAATCCCCAATGTGGTGGTCATCAGACCAGCCGATGCTAATGAAACGGTATGGGCGTGGCAGGTGGCGGTACGGCGAGCGCGTGGACCGACAGCACTGATATTGACACGGCAGGCGGTGTCTGTGGTCAGCACCGAATCGCAAGCAGCAGGCCTGCAGCAAGGAGGCTACGTACTCAGAGGGGAGGGGGACTGTGATGCCATCATTCTGGCAACCGGGAGCGAGGTGGAGATCGCCGTAAGCGCAGCCGCTGTGCTGGAGAGCGATGCGCGTGTGCGTGTCGTAAGCATTCCGTCATGGGAGTTGTTTGCCGCGCAGAGTGCGGCCTATCGTGAATCGGTCTTGCCACAATCTGTTTGGCGGCGCGTTGCCATTGAGGCAGGTACAACCCTCGGCTGGGAGCGCTATGTGGGTGATCGGGGTACCACTATCGGAATCAACCGCTTTGGAGCCTCTGCACCCGGCAACGTTCTCTATAAGAAACTGGGCTTCACTGCTGACCGTGTTGTGCGGGCTGTGCGTAGCTTGTTGGAATTCGACCTGTAGAGTCTGGGAACAAGCAAATGCCGCCACTCCGCATTCGCTGTATAACGTACTGTACAGGAATGGTCATGGGGGGATGATGATGGGAGAATGATACGAAGAGCACGGCTGTCTGCAGAAATGCCAAATGGCTTTAACGGTCCCATCATTCATCCTGCAATATTCATCCGATGAACCCGACGAACGGGTGGAATGAATCTGTGCCCGGTGCGCGCACCGGCCTATATTCAGGCAGGGTTCGTATGCGATCATTATCATGAAACGTTGTCTAGTTTGAACGCTGTTGCCTACCAGGCCTATTGCTGTCATCCGCATTGTGCCGGGAATCGTTTTTTGAGGTGACGAACACCCTCACTGATTTCGCTGCGAGTTTCAGGGGAGAAAACGGAACCTTGAACTGGGAATTCAAGGAGGGATGTGAAGCCGCGAAGGTGAGGCTGCGAGCCGTGGATATGCCTAGTGCTCGCATGGAAGCGGAAATGCGTGTGCGCGGTCAGAAATAACTTTCCCCAAGGTGCGCAGTGCTGCCGCCCCGCAGGTGCCCCTGTCGGAGCACTTGCCTTCCGTACGATGTTTTAGGCTGCGGTATGGCAATCCATCTCCCTCCAGGGTATCCTTAGATGGCCTGGCCTGCCCGGAACGAAACAAGAAGGCCGGTTTGTACTACTTTCACAAACTCCGCCAACTAGCAGCCCTTGGGGCCGCATTCCACTCCCAACCAACCGTGGTACTTGATACGGTGCACGATTTGCATACTGGCTGTTGGGTTCTATGATCTACTGGTGCCGTGATCTGGCCGGTCATGCAGGACATTGCCTGTGCAGAACCCATCAGTTTGGGCAACATGGATTCCTTGGGTTGTGTTTGGCCTTTACCATGGGCGCCAGTGGTCAGGCTCAGAGTGTTTCGAGAGAAGAGGCATGGAAGCATGTCGTGGAGCAGGACGGGATGACAATAAAATACATCGTGTACGATCAGGCTGACGGGCGCAGTTATGGAGTGGTATTGCTTCTGCAGAACGCGAATTCCTACAGCATCCGCTACAGATTCTCCGTTGTGTTTCGTGCGCCGGAATCCGAGACTGTTCGTGCAGCCGAAGGTATCCTGCTTCCCGGAGAGGCCAAGACGGGGGATCACGATGGTCTATTCTGGATTCCGTTTGGTGATTCTAGGCCGATCATTGAGATAGGCATTCGTGGCTTAGTCGTTAGCCCTGCCTACAGCCCAAATGGCTATCTTAACAAGAGATCGTCGTGCGCCTTTCCACGGCGCATGTGAAACTTGGGCATTCACCTGCTCGACGCGACGAGGCTTCAGGGAGCTAGAAATCTCCTGGTTGGATCGCGGTGTTCCCTGCGCTCGGTTCTGCGTCTTCATTCGACGGCGGGAGCCTTCCAAATGCGCGGGGGTGAGCTTGTGGCATATGGTGGACTATGTGTGTATCTTGCGAAGGCCTTTCCGTCACCCTGCGTGACCAAACGGGGTGACGGAAAGGTGATTATACTTGACCATGGCCCGACAGGAGGTAGCCTTGAGATGAGCGATTCCCTACCCCTCTAGATTCGTCCATGCCGAAATCCACGCGTATCCGAGCCTTATGGGCCAGCGGATGTCGGGCGATGGCGGCTGTCCATTCCCGACTCGTCTGGAGTTCCAGCCAACTCGCCGATGCTCTGAATGGGATCCAGGATCCTATATATCGTCGGCAATGCTGCACTGCCCGATGAGCGTCTCCTACCCGACGCGGGTTTGTTTGGCTTTACGCAGCGGTAACCGATGCGCGATGCCCTCCTGCCACCAGCTATTGGCACAGGGCGATGGCGTCGTCTCGGTGGGTGAAGCCGCACATATCGCCGGAGAACACGGGGGAGGGGCTCGGGGCCGCCCGTCGGCTCGTTTTGATCCGACGATGACAACAGAGCAGCGGAATTCGCTAACCAATCTTCTGTACGTTTGCCGAAATTGTCATGCTAAGATTGACGCGTATCCACACGGGGAGCGAGAATACTCCGTGGAACGACTTCTCGCGATCAAGGCGGACCACGAAAGCAAGGTTGCGGCAGTCGTGGAAGAGGCGATGACCTCCATTAGCTTTCGCGAACTTGAAAAGTGCACACAATGGGTTACCAAGGTGTCTCCTCCTCCGCCGGGTCAGGATTTCTCTCGAATACCCATCAGGGACAAGATCCAGAAGCACGGCCTATCGGTGTCCTCGCAGAATCTCATCAGAATCCATCTAACGGCAACTCCCCAAGTGCGTTCGTTCATTCAGTCCTTGAGCCAAGACGATTCCACATTTCCAGACCGTCTAATCTCTGGCTTCCCAGAACACTACTACCAGCTTCGCAAGGACGCCACGTCTTCCGGCGAAGATCTCTTCAATTCTATGTGCATGTTCGCTCGGCGCGGAATCTCAGAACTCAAGACCCAGTACGCCGCTCAAACGGTATTGGTCTATCTATTCGAGACCTGCGAGGTATTTGAGCGATGATCCACCCAACCAAACACATTCCCGCAGAGCAAACCCTGCTCGGGGCCGGGGCCGAGATATTCTCTGAACTCTCACAGGCGCGCACCGTGACAGGCCTGTGGGAAGCTGTACGTGAGGCCAAGGCAGTAGGGACATTCGAGCGGTTCGTCCTCGCCCTTACAATGCTTTACTCGCTGCGGGTTGTGCGGTTCGAGGGCGGGCTAATTGTAAGGGACGCAACATGATCCACGAGATCAGCGCCAATAAGGTCTCGTTCCGCCCAGTCAGGCTCACTCCCGGACTGAATGTGATTCTGGCCGAGCGTGCCGGTGGCTCGTCCAGAAAGGACACGCGCAATGGACTCGGCAAGTCCACCCTGATTGAGATAATACACTTCTGCTTGGGTGCAAACGTTCGACGCGGCCGCGGGCTAGCAGTCCCGGCCCTTAAGGAATGGGTGTTCACCATGGAGATGTCTCTTGGCGGCAATCGGATCACCGTCACCAGAGCACTCGAAACGCCCAAGACGCTGACGGTTGCTGGACTGGAAGGAGAATGCCCGGACCTTCCAAACGTAGATTTGATGGGCGAGCGCTCATTCACTCAGAAGCAGTGGACAGCGTTTCTCGGGAAGGTCCTGTTCTCGCTGCCGACACCCGTGGCTCCGAAATACAATCCGTCGTTCCGAAGCCTCATTTCCTACTTCGTTCGTCGGGGCCACCACGCGTTTGGTGACCCCTTTTCCTACTTCCCTAAGCAACCGTCATGGAGTGTACAGCTTCATTTGGCGTTGCTGCTTGGGTTGGAGTGGAACCATGCAGCGCAATGGCAACAGATCAAAGATAGGGACACGTATCTGAAGGGCCGCCGCAAGCTTGAAAAGCAAGGTGAGGCGCCCTTTTTCAATCGCAGCGTCGGAGAGCTTGAGGCCAAGCGCGTCACGTTGATACAAGAGATTGAGGAGAGCTCGCGAATCCTCGCCGACTTCAAAGTTCATTCCGAATACGACTCAATCCAGCAAGAGGCCGATCGACTCACCGAGGAGATTCACGCTGCCACGAACGCACGCATCCTCGCAGCCCGACGACTCAAGCTCTATAAGCAGGCCATTCAGTCGGAAGAGTCTCCTTCGGGGGAGTCCGTCGAACAGGTGTACGAGCAAATGGGGGTGGTTTTTTCTGAAACCGTACGGAGATCGCTTGCAGAGGCACAGGAATTTTACAGTCTGATTGTGAAGGATCGTCGACAGTTCCTGGAGAATGATATTGACCGCCTCGAACGCTCCATGAGGGACACGCGTGGCAAGATCAGGGAACTAACGGAAGAGCGGGCCGAACTCCTACAGATACTAAGTGAACACGGAGCGCTGACGGAAATGGTCAGGCTGCGTGAGCGCCATGGTGCAAGGTGGGAAGATCTGGAACATGTGAAGAGGCAGATAGAGCATCGGCGCCAGATGGAATCCGATAAACGCCGGATCACACGGGACAAGGCCGACCTTACGGATCTAGCTGCCCGCGATCACGAGGAGCGCCGCGACACTTGGAATATCCCCGTCCGACTATTCAATCTCAACTCTCAGGCGCTGTACAGAGCTCCCGGCCACTTGGTGATCAACACCACCAACTCGGGATTCAAGTTCAACATTGAGATCAGCAAGAGCAGGAGCGAGGGGATTGGTAAGATGAAGATATTCTGTTTTGACTTGGCTGTTCTCGAATTCTGTGTTAGTCGTGACTTAGGCATCAACTTCCTGGTTCACGACAGCGAGATGTATGATGGCGTCGATTCGCGGCAACGGGCGGCCGCGCTAGAGCGGGCAAGCGCGGTTGCTGCGGGTACGGGTACCCAATATATCTGCGCACTGAACTCGGACATGGTCCCTTACGATGACTTCCGCGAAGGATTTGCCTTTGACGAGCACATTCGGTGCAGACTAACCGATGGAGAAGCCTCTGGGACCCTCCTGGGGATTGTGTTTGATCCGTCAGTGGGATCATGACTGGGGATTCCGCTTGCCAGTGCCGATCAATTAAGAATTATCCCTTAACTATGATTATCGGTTAGTTCACAGGCAAGCATAACGTTTGTGGGAGGATTGTACAGGGAAGCGGAGATGCTGGCGCCGCCCCATGCTTACAAATGGGAGACAGATTTTCATTCCAAGCCGCTGCCTCTCCTGTACCGGTGAACAAAACCTCTCTATATAGGTAACAGCATGCGCCGATACCGGAGGATTCTGCTTATGATTTGTAGGACCGGAGAATTGCATCTGCAAGCGATAACGCGGCCAGCGTGAAGCTATCAGAGTTTAAGTTCGAGTTCCCGCGGAAGCTGATAGCTAAGTATCCGGCTAAACCAAGGGATTCTGCCCGGATGATGGTGCTAAACCGTGCAGACCAGACTATTGAGGATCGCCGTTTCCGTGACATTGCGGATTACTTTGGGGATGGCGATGTGCTGGTCTACAACAACACCAAGGTGTATCCTGCCCGCCTGAAGGGCACAAAGGAAAAGACCGGTGCAAAAATTGAAGTTTTTCTTCTTCGGGAGCTGAATGCGGAGAGCAGGCTTTGGGATGTGATTGTGGACCCGGCTCGCAAGATCCGGATAGGTAACCGGTTGTTCTTTGATCAAGGGCTGATAGCTGAGGTCATTGATAACACCACATCGCGCGGTCGTACGATCCGGTTTGTTTTTGGAGGCACCAACGAGGATCTTTACGCCAAGATTGACGAAATTGGCGAGACCCCGCTTCCTCCATATATCAAGCGGATGGTAGAACCGGAGGACCGCGACCGGTACCAGACTATCTTCGCCCGACATCGCGGGGCGGTAGCCGCACCAACGGCCGGATTGCATTTCACTCCGGAATTACGCGATGTACTGCTCAAGAAAGGCGTTCATATGGCGCCGATAACACTTCATGTCGGGCTCGGTACCTTTCGGCCGGTGGATGTGGAAGACCTTACCAAGCACAGGATGGATTCGGAGAACTACGCCATCCCCGCAGCCACTGCGGACGCGGTGAATGCGGTGCTTACGGATCCGCACCGCACCGTGACAGCGCTGGGATCTACCGTGGTGCGAGCTATCGAAACCAGCCTTAGTGTAAGCAATAAGCTGAAGAGACGACGCGGCTGGACGGACAAGTTTATCTACCCGCCATACGACTTCAGAATTACGCAGCGACTTATTACGAACTTTCATATGCCCCAGAGCACGTTACTGATCATGGTGGCGGCATTTGCAGGGTACGAATTCGCGCGCGAGGCATACAATAAAGCGATAAAGGATGGGTATCGGCTCTTTTCTTTCGGCGATGCAATGTTCATCGTCTGACGGATGCCGGGGCAAGTAGCGGTACTTGTTCTGGCGGCGGGTTCCGGGAACCGCGTCGGGGGGGCACCCAAACAGTTTCGCTTGCTCGGGGAAGCACCGGTCGTTGTACAGACCCTGCGCGCCTTTCAAAATCACGATGCAGTAGATCAGTTGTGTGTTGCTTTGCCGGCGGGAGACACCACTGTTCTTGCCGGCTTCGGGCTTAGCAAGGTGGCCGCTACTGTCACCGGAGGGACTACGCGGCGCGCCTCCGTGCATGCGGCTCTTGCCGCTACCGACGCTTCCATCATTCTTGTGCACGATGCCGTTCGCCCCTTCATTGAAGGACGCATTATATCACAGGTGATAGATCTGTCGTCACGCTATGGTGCAGCAGCGGCGGCCATACCGGTTGCCGATTCGATGCGATACGCGGAAGGAGGACAGTTCCGCAAGACTGTTGATCGGAAACATCTGTTTCGGATGCAGACACCACAAGGCTTCCGGCGCAGCATACTTGAGCATGCCCTGGCACAGGAAGCAGACGATACGGACGAAGTTGAAACAGTCATTCGGACGGGAAAAAAGGTGCGCTATGTTGAGGGAAGCGCATTGAATTTCAAGCTTACATGCCCGGAAGATTTTGTTCTGGCGCACCAGTTGTGGCCGTACTGGCGGGATCGGGCATGCGCATAGGACTCGGATACGATGTCCACCCGTTTGAGCGTGGCCGGCCGCTCATCCTAGGCGGTATACGGATTCCGGCGGACGCAGGGCTTAGGGGACATTCGGACGCTGACGTGCTGTTGCATGCCATCTGCGATGCCCTCCTCGGCGCGGCGGCCATGGGTGATATCGGTACGCATTTTCCGGATACGGATCCGACCTATAAGGATGCGGATAGCCGGGAGCTCCTGTCCGCTGTGGTGGAGCGGGTAGAGTGCAAGGGGTTCCGCGTAGTGAATATTGATGCCACGGTGGCCATAGAGCAGCCTCGCCTACGCCCCCATGTTGCGGCCATGAAGGACTGTATCGCGCATCTGCTGAACGTATCTGAAGGCAGTGTATCTGTCAAAGCCACGACATCCGAACGAATGGGTTTTGTGGGAAGGCGGCAAGGTGTGGCGGCATGGGCCGTGTGCCTGCTGGAGGATTCCTAACAATGGAATCACTGTTTGACGGGCTGGTCGCGCATGTAGAGGAGCTGCCGCCTATAGCCGTCTACCTGGTGATTGCGGCGATATCGTACGTGGAGTACCTGCTGCCGCCGGTACCGGGGGATGCGGTCGTGGTGGTAGCCGGGTACATGGCGGGATTGCAAATCATTGATCCCGTTCTGGTTGTTGTCCTAAGCACAGCGGCGGGCACTGTGGGGTTTATGACGGTGTACTGGCTGGGAATGCGGTGGCAAGGCGTTTCATTGCGTAAGCGGGTGGGAGTTTTCTCGTCCGAGGATGTTGCCCGGGCCGTTGCGTGGTTGCAGCGTTGGGGGTACGGATTGATAGCCGCGAATCGCCTGTTCAGTGGTATCCGGTCCGTGATTGCAATTGCTGCCGGTATGGTGGGAATGCGCCGCGGGCTGACTGCGGGGCTGGCATGCGCGGCCGCACTGACTTGGGCTATCCTGCTGACTGTGGCCGGATACCTAGTGGGAGATCAATGGGAAATAGTCTCTGACTACCTGTCAAAGTATGGAATCGCCATGTCAGGCGTGCTGATTGTCTTTGTGGTTGTGCAAATTTGGCGCAGAATGCGGCTGCAAAAGAGTTGACATTGATAAGTTATGCACGTAATATCTGAGGCTAAAATTTTTCAAGAATCACTGTGCTGGCGTAGCTCAACCGGTAGAGCAGCTGATTTGTAATCAGCAGGTTGGGGGTTCGAGTCCCTTCGCCAGCTCTCATGCGGCGTTGGCATTGCAACAAATGTATCCAATTGGATGGGCAGGTACCCAAGCGGTCAACGGGGGCAGACTGTAAATCTGCTGGCTAAGCCTTCGGAGGTTCGAATCCTTCCCTGCCCACAAGACACATATACCATGCATGCGGGAGTAGCTCAGTTGGTAGAGCATCAGCCTTCCAAGCTGAGGGTCGCGAGTTCGAGTCTCGTCTCCCGCTCCATGTGTCGCGGCGTGCTGCGATTTCTCCAGCCCGTCTGCCGCCTTAGCTCAGAGGTAGAGCACTTCCATGGTAAGGAAGGGGTCCTCGGTTCGATCCCGAGAGGCGGCTCCGTAACCACCAACTTGTAAAGGACTGCAAGGGATGGCAAAGCAGCATTTTGAGCGTAACAAGCCGCATGTGAACGTGGGCACGATCGGTCATGTGGATCATGGTAAGACGACGCTCACGGCGGCAATAACGCAGGTATTGCACGAACGGTACGGGGGGACCGAGGTGCGCTCGTTTGATTCGATTGATAATGCGCCGGAGGAGCGTGAGCGTGGTATCACGATAGCGACGGCGCATGTGGAGTACGAGACTGGGGAGCGTCATTATGCGCATGTGGATTGTCCCGGGCACGCGGATTATGTGAAGAACATGGTGACGGGTGCGGCGCAGATGGACGGTGCGATACTGGTGGTGGATGCGTCGGATGGTCCGATGCCGCAGACGCGGGAGCATATTTTGCTGGCGCGTCAGGTGGGTGTGCCGTACGTCGTGGTATTCATGAACAAGGTGGACCTGGTGGATGATGAGGAGCTGTTGGAGTTGGTGGAGATGGAGGTACGGGAGCTGTTGGACAAGTATGAGTTTCCGGGGGATGATGTCCCGGTGGTGATGGGTTCGGCATTGGGAGCGTTGAACGGTGAGGAGGAAGGGGTGGAGCAGATTGTGCAGTTGATGGAGGCGGTGGATGCGTACATACCGACGCCGGAGCGTGACAAGGATAAGCCGTTTTTGATGCCGGTGGAGGATGTGTTTTCGATTACGGGTCGGGGGACGGTGGCGACGGGCAGGATAGAGCGTGGTGTAGTGAAGACGGGGGAGAAGGTGGATATTGTGGGTATTCGTCCAGAGGAGTCGCGCACGACGGTGACGGGAGTGGAGATGTTTCGCAAGATACTGGATGAGGGACAGGCGGGAGATAACGTGGGGTTGTTGCTTCGCGGAGTGCCGAAGGACGGAGTGGAGCGTGGGCAGGTGATCGTGCATCCGGGTTCCATAACGCCGCACCGGGAATTTGAGTGTGAGGTATACGTATTGAGCAAGGAGGAGGGAGGTCGTCACACGCCGTTTTTCAAGGGGTACCGGCCGCAGTTTTATTTTCGGACGACGGATGTGACGGGGGACATAGAGTTGCCTGCGAACGTGGAGATGGTGATGCCGGGAGACAACACGCAGTTCAAGGTGCGGTTGATACAGCCGGTGGCGATGGAGCAGGGATTGCAGTTTGCCATACGCGAAGGCGGACGCACGGTGGGCGCCGGCGTGGTAGCAAGAATCCTGGACTGAAAGTGCTACAAATCACCGGTACATAAGAACTGGAACATAAGCGTAATAGCCAAAGAACGGGCGTAGCTCAATTGGCAGAGCGGCGGTCTCCAAAACCGCAGGTTGTGGGTTCAAGTCCTACCGCCCGTGCCAACATAATTGCAAACACATAACGGCGCGCGCCATGAAAAGTCTGGTAAGCAAAGGCCGCAATTACCTGTCAGAGGTGATGACGGAGATGCGCAAGGTTACTTGGCCGAAACGCAAGGAGTTGGTGAGCAACACCGTGGTGACGCTGGTAGCAAGTGTCGCTTTGGCTCTCTTCATATTCGGGGCAGACCGGCTGATCAGTTTCGTGCTGGACATTATCTATCCCGGCTGACAAGAACATGGCAAAACCTCCCAACACCCGCTGGTACGTGCTTAGAGCCTTCTCTGGACACGAGAAGAAGGTCAAGCAGTATCTTACTCGCGAGATAGACCGCTTGGGACTTTCGGATAGAGTCTCAGAGGTGCTGATCCCGACCGAAACGGTGTTTGAAATGCGTAGCGGCAAGAAGCGCACGCGTGAAAAACGCTTTTTCCCCGGCTATATCCTCATTGAGGCAGTGATGGACAACGAACTCCAGCACGTAGTGTCCGGGCTGCCATCTGTAATCGGTTTTCTAGGCGACAAGGATCAGGCCACGCCGCTCCGCCAAGATGAGGTGGCCCGCATCCTAGGCAGAGTGGAAGATGCCCGCGAGTCGGGCGAAAAACCCGCTATCCCGTATGTCAGCGGTGATGCCGTAAAGGTGGTGGACGGTCCGTTCAACAACTTTACCGGGTTTGTTGACGAAGTGTACCCGGATAAAATGAAGGTGCGCGTGATGGTGTCCATTTTTGGCCGCAAGACACCGCTGGAGCTCGACTACCTGCAAATTGAGGCCGAACAATAGCGACCGGTTCCTGAAACATTCTGTTTTACTGAGCATTCCAAAAGGCTGCATCTTGCTCGCGGCTGGCTTTTACATGGCGAAGAAAGTAGATAGTTTGGTCAAATTGCAAATCCGTGCGGGCCAGGCAAATCCCGCCCCGCCGATTGGCCCTGCTCTGGGACAGCACGGTGTCAATATCATGGAATTCTGCAAGCAGTTCAACGCAGCGACGAAGGACCGGATAGGGCTCATCCTACCTGTGGTCATTACAGTCTACGTTGATAAGTCGTTCACTTTCATTGTTAAGAGCCCCCCTGCTGCGGTCCTTCTGTTGAAGGCAGCTGGCTTGGAACGTGGGGCTTCTGACTCCATTCGGGAACGTGTCGGAACCGTCCGATGGGATGATTGCCGGGCTATTGCAAAGCAGAAAATGGAAGACCTGAATGCCTTTGACATTGATAAAGCCGCATCGATGATCGCAGGTACGGCACGGTCCATGGGCATATCGGTTGAGGATTTGCCCTAGAGACAGCGTACGATGGCAAAGAAAGGCAAGAGATTCAAACGCGCTGCAAGGGCGCTCCAGGAGATGGGACGAGGTCCGTATTCACTTGCGCAGGCCGCACGGGCGGTCAAAGCGACAGGGCTGGCACGGTTTGACGAGTCCGTGGACATGGACTTGCGCCTCGGTGTAGATCCTCGGCACGCCGATCAGATGGTGCGTGGAAGCGTCTCCCTGCCTCATGGTACAGGGCGCAAAGTGCGTGTGCTGGTGCTGGCCAAAGAGGGAAAGCAGCAGGAAGCCATGGACGCAGGAGCGGACCATGTTGGCTTGGACGAATATGTGGGACGTATCCAAGAAGGGTGGACCGACATTGATGTTATCATTGCCACCCCTGATGTGATGTCAAAGGTAGGGCGCCTAGGCCGTATCCTCGGCCCCCGGGGACTAATGCCGAATCCGAAGAGCGGCACCGTGACCATGGATGTGGCATCCGCTGTAGCGCAGGTCAAGGCTGGTAAAATTGAGTTTAGGGTCGATAAGCAGGGTAACCTGCATTCGTCCGTCGGGCGCGTATCGTTTACCGCAGCGCAGTTGGAAGATAATGCGCGTGCTTTTCTTTTGGAAGTGCTTCGCCTGCGCCCGTCCTCTGCAAAAGGGACCTATGTCAGATCGGTGACCATATCTTCAACGATGGGCCCCGCCATTGAAGTAGCACGCACAGAAGTGCTGAACGTCGCTCGCTAACGCTATGTCGCTGTCAAGGGAACAGAAGACCAGACAGGTCGCCGAGATACTTTCCGAGTTGGACGGAACGCCGGCATTGTACTTAACGGCATTCAGAGGCTTAGCTGTGGCCGAGGACCAGGAGCTCCGTGGTCAGTTCCGGGAGTCGGGTGTCCGGTACCGGGTAGTAAAGAATACCCTCCTTAAGCTCGCCCTGGAGCAGGCAGGTGGTTACGAGGGATTGTACGAATTCTTGAGCGGCCCGACAGCAGCGGCGTTTTGCGACGAGCCAGCGGCGGCAGCGCGTGTTATCAAAGCGCATGTCGGGAAGAACGCCGACACACCTTTGGAGCTGAAGGCAGCATGCGTTGGCGGCTCAGTGTATACCGGCGCTGAAATTGACGTACTCGCATCACTGAAGTCAAGAGACGAATTGCTAAGTGACGTTATGGGGATCCTGCAATCCCCGTTACGTTCGGTTGTTGGAGCCTTGCAGGCACCGGGCAGCACACTGGCCTCCATGTTGGCGGCCATGAAGGAGTAGCGCAAATTTTCATCATTCATAAATGCGACGCAGCCTTGAGGAGAGGCCAAGACCGTCGCTGGAGGTAAGTACCAATGGCAAATATTGCTGAACTTGCAGAACAGTTAGTAGACCTTACCATCAGGGAAGCCAATGAGTTGGCCCAGCTACTGGAAACGCAGTACGGCATTGCTCCTGCCGCAGCGGCAGTGACTGTAGCATCGGCGGCCGGGGCCACCGATGGCGCGGAACAGGCAGAAGAGCAGACCGAGTTTACGGTCGTACTCACGAGCTTCGGTAGCAAGAAGATCGGGGTCATCAAGGAGGTACGTGCTATCACGGGTCTCGGGCTCAAGGACGCGAAAGCTCTGGTTGATGGCGTTCCCAACGAGGTAAAAGAGAATATTTCCAAGGACGAAGCAGAGGACATCCGCTCACGGCTTGAGGCCGCCGGTGGGGAAGTACAGGTGAGGTAGCAGGCTCGGCGGCTGTCATGCAGCACGCCTACGCCCCCAGCTCCCTCCGTATCACCCACCATTGCGATTTCGCCAATGACGAACCAGAACGGTCAACCCAACGGTCGTGCCACTTTCGCAAGGACGCGCCGCGTACTTGATTACCCTGATTTTCTTGATATCCAGCTGAAGTCATACCATGACTTTCTACAGGGAAACATAGCACCTGCGGTACGCCGCCCTGTCGGGCTGCAGCATGTCTTTAATGACCACTTCCCCATTTCTGACAGTCGAGACCGGTATCTGCTGGAGTTCATTGACTACTCCCTGGATGCTCCCAAGCATTCTATAGAGGAATGCATTGCTCAAGGCCTGAGCTATAGCGTACCGCTTAAGGCACGGTTCCGGCTTTCTGCCCAGGAAGACGATGATGACGACGGGGCAGAGGAGGCGGTAGAGCAGCAGGTGTACCTCGGCAACCTGCCGTCAATGACGGAACGGGGTACTTTTGTTATCAACGGGGCAGAAAGGGTCGTCGTTTCGCAGTTGCATCGCAGCCCGGGAGTGTTCTTCGGCCAGAGTATCCATCCCAACGGGACGGGACTGTTTTCCGCACGTATTATTCCGTTCAGGGGTTCGTGGATCGAATTCTCTACGGATGTGCAGAACGTCATGTGGGCGTATATCGATCGCAAGAAAAAGTTACCGGTTACGACCTTACTGCGGGCACTCGGGTTCTCGGAAACAGGAGAATTGGTCAAGATTTTTGACCTGGCCGACGCAATGGCAACCAATACCAAGCGCCTTTTCAAGAAGGCCATTGGCAGGCGGCTCGCAACATCGGTTTCAGTTGAGCAGATTACGGAGATTGTAGATGAGGATACCGGCGAAGTAATTGAGGAGCAAAAATCTCGCGAGGTGCTGCTACCGGCGGATAAGGTATTGGAGGAAGACGACTATCCCATCCTGAAGGAGGCCAAGATCCGGCAAGTTTTTGTTCTGCGGGAGGATGAGCAGGACGATGCCATGGATAGCACCACGTTGATCCGGACGCTGAAGAAGGATCCCACGCACGACGAAGCCGAGGCACTGGAGTATCTCTATTTTCAGTTGCGTGGCAGCGATGCACCTGATATTGAAACGGCGCGCGGTGTGTTGGAACGCCTGTTTTTCAGCGAGAAGCGGTATGACTTGGGCCAGGTAGGACGGTATCGAATCAACAAGCGGCTGGGAGTCAAAATTTCGTCCAGCGTCCTTACGCTGACGAGGGAGGATATTATTGCCATCATCAAGAAGTTGGTTGCGCTGCGCAACGGTCAGAGTGGCTTGGATGATATTGATCACTTGGGCAACCGACGTGTCCGAACGGTAGGTGAGCAGCTGTCGTCTCAGTTTTCATTGGGTCTTGCCCGTATGGCGCGTACCATAAAGGAGCGTATGAATCTGCGGGACGCAGACACTTTTGCTCCCCAGGACTTGGTAAACGCACGAACGGTCTCTAGCGTGATAAACACGTTCTTCGGGACCAACCAGCTTAGCCAGTTCATGGATCAGACCAATCCACTGTCGGAGCTCACACATAAGCGTCGCATGTCGGCGTTGGGTCCTGGAGGCCTTACGCGCGAGCGCGCGGGCTTTGAAGTGCGTGATGTCCACTACACGCATTACGGCCGGTTGTGTCCGGTGGAGACGCCGGAGGGCCCGAACATCGGCCTGATATCCTCTCTATGCGTGCATGCGCGAATCAACTCGTTCGGGTTCATTGAGACGCCGTACCGCAGAGTGGTGGATGGTGTCGTGACCGATGAGATCGTATACATGGCGGCGGAGGAAGAAGACGAGGCTGTTATCGCCCAGGCAAACGCGCAAATTGATGCTGAAGGCAATTTCCTCAGCACGCGCGTGCGTTGTCGTCACAGAGGTGACTTCCCCTTGGCGCGTCCGAACACGATTCAGTTTATGGATATTGCGCCCAACCAGATTGTATCACCATCGGCATCTATCATTCCATTCTTGGAGCACGATGATGCCAACCGTGCGCTGATGGGATCCAACATGCAACGGCAGGCACTGCCGCTGTTGCGGTCGGAAGCTCCGATAGTGGGCACAGGGCTGGAATACCGTGTAGCCCGTGACTCGCGTGCCGTTAAGGTGGCTGAAGGAAAGGGTGTAGTAGAATATGTTGACGCTAGACGGGTCGTGGTACGCTACGACCGTACAAAGTCAGAGGAGCGTGTGTTTTTTGACGAGCCGATCCGCGAGTATCGGCTCACAAAGTTCAGGCGTACAAATCAGGACACCTGCGTCAACCAGAAGCCCATTGTGGAAGTGGGGCAGAGGGTGGAGAAGGGTACGGTGCTCACCGATGGCTTTGCAACGGAGAAGGGTGAGTTGGCCTTGGGAAAGAATGTCTTGGTGGCATTCATGCCTTGGCGCGGGTACAATTTTGAGGATGCCATAATCCTTTCCGAGCGGCTGGTACGCGACGATGTGTATACGTCAATACATATTGAAGAATTTGACCTGCAGGTGCGTGATACCAAGAGGGGTGTGGAGGAGTTGACGCGGGAGATACCGAACGTGTCGGAAGAGGCGACTAAGGATCTGGATGAGCGTGGCATTATCCGTATTGGTGCAGAAGTGAAGGCGGGCGACATCATTGTCGGGAAGATTACTCCTAAAGGTGCGACGGATCCGACACCGGAAGAAAAGCTGCTGCGCGCCATTTTCGGTGACAAGGCTGGCGACGTGAAAGATGCGTCCTTGAAGGCGCCGGCGGGAATGAAGGGTGTAGTGATTGATACGAAGCTCTTCAGTCGCCGCAAGCTGGATCCGGCCTCAAAAAAACGGGAGCACCAGGAAACTGCGCGCATTGAGGAAGAACATGAGAAAGCGCTGGAAGATCTTGAGGCGGCGTTGGAAGAGAAATTTTTTGATCTCGTAGAGGGCAAAATCTCCGCAGGTCCCAAGACACGCGATGGCCAGGTTGTGGTGCTTGAAGGAGCTACGCTGAATCGCGGCGCATTCGGCAATGTGCCTCCGCAGGAACTGGATCCCTTGGCGAAGATCTGCACCAGTTCCTTTACCAATAGACAAGCACGGCAGCTGTTTGAAAATTATCGCTTGCTGCGCCACAGCGTTGATGGCGACGCCAGCAGGCGCAAACATCGCGTACAGATGGGGGATGAGCTACCTCCGGGTATTGTGCAGCTCGCGAAGGTTTATATCGCTAAGAAGCGAAAGATTCAGGTAGGAGACAAGATGGCAGGCCGTCATGGTAATAAGGGCGTTGTTGCCCGGATCGTTGCTATGGAAGATATGCCGTTTCTTGAGGATGGCACGCCCGTAGATATCGTACTTAATCCGCTCGGCGTCCCCAGTCGTATGAATCTGGGGCAAATCCTGGAGACCATGTTGGGATGGGCAGGCGAGAAGCTGGGCAAGAAGTTTGCTACCCCCATCTTTGATGGCGCACGCCTTGAAGATGTGGTGGCAACTATGGAGGAGGCTGGACTGCCGACTGACGGGCGCGCCCAGTTGTACGATGGTCGTTCGGGTGAACCATTTGACCAGAAGACGACGGTCGGGCAGATATACATGCTTAAGCTGAGCCACTTGGTGGAAGACAAGATCCATGCCCGATCGATTGGCCCATACAGCCTGATCACGCAGCAGCCCCTTGGGGGAAAGGCCCAGTTCGGTGGCCAGCGTTTGGGAGAGATGGAGGTGTGGGCGATGTATGCCTACGGAGCTGCAAACGTTCTGCAGGAGATGCTCACCTACAAGAGCGATGATGTACAAGGTCGATCAAAGGCCTACGAATGCGTGGTTAAAGGCGAGAATATGCCGGAGGCAGGCATCCCAGAGAGCTTCAACGTGCTCGTGCGGGAGCTACAGGGACTCGGCCTGGAAATCCGTCTTGGCGGAGCAGGCTGATTTAGCCGCAATTCATTACCCAATAGTAACCTTGATCCATGATGGACTACGGAAGATCTCCGATTAATGAGAAGTCATTTACCGGCATCACCATTAGCCTCGCCAGCCCCGAGAGTGTGTTGGAGCGCAGCTACGGCGAGGTGCTCAAACCGGAGACGATAAATTACAGGAGCTTCAAGCCGGAGAAGGACGGACTGTTTTGCGAGAAGATCTTCGGGCCCGTAAAGGACTGGGAGTGCCACTGTGGCAAATACAAGCGTATTCGCTACAAGGGCATCATATGCGATCGATGTGGAGTCGAGGTGACGCAGAAGAGCGTGCGACGCGAGCGGATGGGGCACATTGCCCTTTCGGTTCCGGTGATTCACATTTGGTATTTCAAGACGCTCCCCAACAAGATTGGCCACCTTCTCGGGCTCAAGTCCAAGAATCTTGAGAAGGTTGTTTATTACGAGAGCTACATCGTTGTTCAAGCCGGTTGTGCGGAAGCCAAGGGCATTGAAGATAAGCAGTTATTGACCGAAGATGAGTACTACGAGGTACTGTACGATATCCGGCCGGATAATAACCGGCTGTCCGACGTTGATCCAGAGAAGTTTATCGCCATGATCGGTGGCGATGCCGTGGAGACCATGTTGAAGCGGCTTGATCTGGAGTCTTTATCTCATGAGCTGCGCTTCCAGATCAAGACCGAAACTAGTCAGCAGCGCAAGGCAGAGGCCTTGAAGCGGCTAACGGTCGTGGAATCGTTCAGGGACGCCAACCGGCGGATGGACAACTATCCGGAATGGATGGTGCTGCGTGTTATCCCTGTCATTCCGCCGGAGTTGCGCCCGCTGGTGCCGCTTGAGGGTGGGCGGTTTGCAACCAGCGACCTCAACGACTTGTACCGACGAGTCATTATCCGTAATAATAGGCTCAAGCGTCTGATTGATATCAAGGCACCGGAGGTTATTCTTCGTAATGAAAAGCGCATGTTGCAGGAAGCGGTGGACAGCCTGTTTGACAACTCGCGCAAGGCTAATGCTGTCCGCAGTGACTCGAATAGAGCCCTCAAGAGCCTGTCAGATATGCTCAAGGGCAAACAGGGACGTTTCCGCCAGAATCTCCTTGGTAAGCGCGTAGATTATTCTGGTCGGTCGGTGATCGTTGTGGGTCCTGAGCTGGAGCTACATCAGTGCGGTATCCCCAAAGAAATGGCGGTTGAGCTCTTTAAGCCGTTCATTATTCGGAAGCTGATTGAGCGCGGCATTGTCAAGACGGTCAAGAGTGCCAAGAAGGTGGTGGACCGCCGTACGGCAGATGTTTGGGACATTTTGGAAAAAGTGATCCAAGGCCGCCCGGTGATGCTCAACCGTGCGCCAACGTTGCACAGGCTTGGTTTTCAGGCTTTTCAGCCTGTATTGACGGAAGGGAAGGCTATTCAGCTGCATCCCTTGGTTTGCACAGCATTCAATGCGGACTTTGATGGCGATCAGATGGCTGTGCATGTACCTCTGGGCCACGATGCCTGCCTGGAAGCGATGGTGTTGATGCTGTCTAGCCACAACATACTAAGTCCGGCACACGGAGGGCCTATCACCGTTCCCACGCAGGACATGGTGCTGGGGCTCTATTACCTGACCAAGTCGCGTTCAGGCATGAAGGGGGAGGGGATGCGTTTCGCCGACACTACAGAAGTTCGGCAGGCCTATGACCAAGGTATCGTAGCGGTGCATGCAAAAATAACGGTGCGGTTGGATTCTGGAGAGTTTTGCAAAACGACTGCCGGGCGCGTGCTCTTCAATGAGTTTGTACCGGACAATGTCGGATACGTTAACGTCGTTCTGACAAAAAAGAATCTGCGCGGCATTATTGCACGGGTGCTTAACGCCACCAACTTTGCCGAGACGGCCCAATTTCTTGATGCTATCAAGGAGGCTGGATTTGAGCATGCGACCAAGGCGGGATTAACGTTTTCGCTGGCAGATATCATTGTGCCGGATCAGAAGGTTACGTACATCAAGGAGGCCCAGGAACTAGTGGCGTCAGCCAGCAGCAACTACGAGATGGGCTTTATCACGGATAACGAGCGCTACAACCAGGTCATTGATATCTGGACCCGCACGAACAACCGGGTTTCTGAAGTGCTGTATGATACACTGAAGAGCGATTTGGATGGTTTCAATGCCATCTATATGATGGCTGACTCTGGGGCTCGCGGCTCTCAGGAGCAGATTCGACAACTTGGTGGCATGAGGGGGCTGATGGCTAAGCCGCAGAAGAGTCTGGTTGGATCCGCAGGCGAGATCATTGAAAACCCGATTGTGTCCAGCTTCAAGGAAGGGTTGTCCGTGCTGGAGTATTTTATCTCAACACATGGGTCCAGGAAGGGACTTGCTGATACGGCGCTAAAGACGGCGGATGCCGGGTATCTCACTCGTCGCCTGGTGGATGTGGCACAGGATGTCACCATCACGCAGAACGACTGCGGAACGCTGCGGGGCATTGCGATATCCGCGCTCAAGGACAATGAGACCGTGGTTGAGCCATTGGCAGACCGCATTTTGGGCCGCGTATCCTTGCACGACGTATTTGACCCGCTTACTGATGAGATGATTGTTTCGGCCAATCAGTTAATTGACGAGGAGCGGGCGCAGCAGGTCAAGGAGACGAGCATTGAGGAAGTAGAAATACGGTCGGTGCTGGCGTGCGAAGCACGCCGGGGTACCTGTGCGTTATGCTACGGACGTAACCTTGGCACGGGGCGGATGGTTGAGAGTGGTGAAGCAGTGGGAGTGGTCGCTGCGCAATCTATTGGTGAGCCGGGTACGCAGCTTACCCTGCGAACCTTCCATGTGGGAGGAACAGCCAGCCGCATTGAGGCAGAGAGCACGATCCAGAGTAAGTATGCGGGAGTCGTCCGGTTTCAGAACTTGCGTACCGTTGAGTACCATGCGGATGCTGGTCCTGAGCAGGTAGTGCTCACGCGTCAGGGTGAGATTCGCATCCTGGATCCTGACAGGGATAATCGCCAGCTAATATCTTACGTCATCCCGTACGGGGCGGAAGTCCAGGTCGTGGAGGGGGTGATGATCGAAAAAGGGCAAGTTTTAGCCAGCTGGGATCCCTACAACAGCGTGATTCTGTCTGAGGTATCGGGAGATGTTCATTTTCAGGACATCCAGGAGGGCGTAACCTTTCGGGAAGAGTCTGATGAACAAACGGGCTTCAAGGAAAAGGTAGTCACGGAAAGCCGTGAGCGTACCCTTACGCCAGCGGTGATCATACAGCAGACAGATGCTTCCGTACTGCGGTCCCGTCGGGAGTACCCTTTGCCGGTGCGTGCGCGTATTCAGGTTGACCAAGGTGATATCGTTCAGGCAGGGCAGGTCCTTGCCAAGATTCCTCGACAGTCTGCCAAGACGCGTGACATTACGGGCGGTCTCCCTCGTGTGACAGAGCTATTTGAAGCACGTACTCCGAGCGACCCAGCAGTTGTCAGTGAGATTGATGGGGTTGTAAGCTTCGGTGGACGCCGCCGCGGAGCGCAGGAGGTCATTGTTACCAGCCGTGACGATGTTGAAAAACGGGTCTACCTGGTGTCACTGCAGAAGCATCTTCTGGTCCATGAGAATGATTTTGTGCGGGCCGGTGAGCAGTTGTCTGACGGCCAGGTTTCTCCACAGGATATATTGCGTATTCGAGGGCCGCGGGCTGTGCAGGAGTATCTTGTCAATGAGATTCAGGAAGTGTACCGGCTGCAGGGTGTGACAATCAACGACAAGCACATTGAAGTGATTGTTCGCCAGATGATGCAAAAGGTGCGCGTGGTTGATCCGGGTGACACGTCGTTGCTTGAGCAGGACAATGTAGCACGGTTCCAGCTTGAGGCGATGAATGATGGCCTATACGATAAGTTTGTGGTGGTGGACTCGGGTGATGCGGGTATTCCATTGGGTAGCCTGATTGATCGGCGTCGCTTGCGCGAGGTTAATTCGGAGATGAAGCGGACAGACAGGCGGGCTATCAAGGTTCGTGATACGCAGCCGGCGGTTGCAGAGCCCATCCTGTTGGGGATTACGCAGGCTGCGCTTGCGACGGATTCATTTGTATCTGCGGCTTCATTCCAGGAGACGACCAAGGTATTGACTCAGGCCTCAATTTCAGGACGCGTTGATCCGCTGTACGGGCTGAAGGAAAATGTTATTGTCGGGCACTTGATTCCGGCAGGAACCGGGCAGCGCAAGTTCCGCGATATCGTCGTTGGTTCCAGGACGGAGCTGGAAGAGCTTCAGGCAGCCATTGGGGCTGACCTAACCGGGAGGAGCGATGAGAAGACGACCGTGAAGGATCCTGTTGGAGTAGGGTAGGCTTACCGGTTTGTCTGCGGCCGCGCCATGCCGTGGCGGCATGGTATGCGCAACTATTAGGCAGTGATACCTACGCGGACGCTGATGATTTGCACGTCATGATACCTTTCGTGGCGCACGGATTGTGTGAGGTGGTGCAGGAGCCGGAGGGTGAGCTCTTGCTCTGTTGATTGAAAATTCACTTCTTTCCCCAGGAATGTTATTCTGTCCTGGACATTTGCTGTACCCGCCGACCCGATAAATTCGAGCC
This sequence comes from Rhodothermales bacterium, assembly GCA_963663495.1. Classification (GTDB taxonomy): domain Bacteria; phylum Bacteroidota; class Rhodothermia; order Rhodothermales; family Bin80. The sequence goes on along the minus strand of OY760427.1, from coordinate 3,311,453 downwards.
ATGCGCTGTCATCTTCGCGGCTCGCTGTCAGCAACATTTTCTCGGAAGGAGGCAAATCTGATTCCTCCGTCAATAGTATCAGGATTTCCTCGGCGGCTCCTTGCATTCGGAGCACGGCAGACTCCGGCCAACGAAACTGTCGGGCAAAGTTTTGGATAAATCTTTGCACTTTGGGCAGTGTACCATCATCCAGGGTTAGTTCGATGCTTCTTTTTCGGGGGCCCATCAGGTCCTGGAGCAAAGTCAATGCTATGGCGCACAGGCCTCCTGATGTCATGCCGTTGCTTAGTAGCCCTCCCATAAGAACATCAAAGATTTCCGGAAATATCATGTCCTGTTCGAAGCCGACTCCGATCCAAAACGACAGGCTCACTACAATCCCTGCCCGATAGTCCAGTCCGCCCCCTATTACTACTTTCATGCCGAGAACAAAAAGGATGGCCATTAGCACGGCCAGATAGGCACCTACGACGGGACCGGGGATGGCCAGGACGACGGCCAGGCCTTTGGGTACAAAAGCCGCGACAAGAAATATTGCGCCAACTGCTACGCCTACGCTACGGGCGGCGACGCCCGTCAGTTCAGCCATCGCTATGGACGATGAATAGGTGGTATTGGGTGTGGTGCCAAGTAAACCAGACAGCAGGTTTCCCGTACCGTCCGCCGCAATGGCACCTTGGACCGACTGAAAATCTACTGCGCGGGGTTTGCGCCACGAGACCCGTTGTATTGCGATCGAATCCCCGAGTGTTTCGATTATGCCGATTAGGGTCAGGAACAGAAATGTTGGCAGCAGGACCCAAAACTTCTGCTCGAACGTCAGGTCTACGCCGGGCCATCCTGCGAGCGGGATGCCGAACCATGCGGCATCTTTCAGGCTGGTTGTATCGTAACCGCCGAAGAAGCCTGCTACACAGGATCCTGCGACGACGCCGGCGACGGGAGCCCATAGACGGAGGACGCCAGTAGCTTTCAGGGCGATCAGGGCGATAACCGCGATGGTTACAGCTGCACTAAGTGGCGCGGCTACCGCTGGCAGGGTTTCGGGGACATCGTTCAGCACATCGAAAATGATGGGCATTACCGTTACGGGGATCAGCATGATCACTGTTCCTGATACGGTCGGAGTGAGTATTCGGCGGAAAAGTCGCAGACGGGCTGCAAGGAAAAACTGCAACAATGCCGTGACCATGATCAGTGAGGCCATGGTATCCGGTCCGGCATCGGCTATTGCGGTAATGCACACAGCGATGAACGCGCCGCTGCTACCCATCAGGAGGATGTAGCCCGCCCCGATGCGGCCGAGGCGCACAGATTGAATGATTGTCGTGGTACCGCTGATCAGCACGGCTGCGAACACGGCCCACTGCAAGTACAAGTCGCTTCCGCCAGCGGCGCGCACGACGATGGCGGGAGTAAGTACTATGCCGGTAATGGAGAGGAGGGCCAGCTGTGCCCCCAAGCCTGCTGAGAGCAGCCGTGGTGGCCGGTCATCCGGTTGATATCGGACATCGGTATGAGGATCAGGAGGCATCAATTAATCGTGCGCATAAAATGCAGGCACTGCTATATTTGGCTACGCTAATGCTTGGCACCGATACGATAGATACTTGGAGGAAAACAGGTTGTTTTTCCAGTGCATGCTTAATCCGAAGTGATGTGCGCTCCTCATTTGAGGTATTATTCACGTAGATCAGGAGTTATATGGTATGATTCAGCCTGCTTTCTGGACAGCAGACACGAGGTTGCTCTCGCGTTTCCGGGTCTCTGTAATTAATCCACGCCTATTTAGGGACGCATTGCTCTATTCTTTGTGCTGCAACGCAGGGTCAATCGGACTAACGGGTTAGTTCGATTCTTGGGCGCCCAAAGTATGTAACCAATGGCCCTCGTGGAAGTGCTGCTCAGGACGGAGCATATCGTTTATCATGTCAATTGAGCATATCTCAGCAGTATGTCCAATAACCACAGACATTTGTAGGGGAACACCTTTGCCTCTGCAAACGCTTCGCTGCATTTATGTAGGCGGCTCAATAACACCCCCGGATTTGATCGGAACTTATATATTGGTCTATATCGTATTACGGCGGTGAGTAAAACTGAACTTGGATCTCCGCCGGTGTCCCCGGAAGCCGGGGAGCTTGGTGATCTGTCCGATGAGCGGGCTCTCCTTTACGATATTCTTACTCGTACCGGCCTTGAGGGTCGGGATGCTTACTTGCTCATACAATTGGTCGAAGAAATGGCCTCCGCAAACTTGATCCATCGCTTTGAGGGCAAACTTGAGGCGCAAACGCGTCTCTTTGAAAATAAATTTGAGGCACAAAACAACCTCTTTGCAAGCAGGTTTGAGACGCAAAACAGCCTCTTTGCAGGCAGATTTGAGGCACAAAACAGCCTCTTTGCAGGCAGATTTGAGGCGCAACACAAATTCTTTGAAAGCAGGTTTGAGGCGCAACACAAATTCTTTGAAAGCAAGTTTGATGCGGTTGCGAGCAAGTTCAACTTGATGCTATGGTTCATCGGTGTCGGAGTCTCCATCCTCATTGCCGTCAACCTTATTGTGAGCCTTTGAGGCAGCAATGGTTACTGATCGTGCACGAGCGGCTTTGCCAGTCTGATCCATTCGTTCGGAAGTCAAGCTTATAGACTCGTAGCGTAACGCTGATGCTTTCCAGCATGTAGCTTGTTTTCGCCGTGCGCCGTGATAAGGCGCTTTCCTATAGCGGGTGCGAATCCCGCCCAACAACTGTCGCTCCGGTTGGTAGCGGCTACAGCGTATTGTGGAGGTAACGACATGGTATGAAGCACTGTAGTTAGCGGGCTACGAGAGTAGCTTAGCGACCATGCGGGCCGGAACGTGAGTGAACGTTGAGCAGGCCTCGAAACGAGCAATGCGAGTGTCGACCTTCCAGTGATATGGGGAAGACCGATGCGGTTTCGGGAAGAGAGAGATACAAGCACCGAGATCGACTCGCCGGGGTACCGGCGCTGGTATGCATGGAAGATCAGGGAAGCAGCAACACGGGAAGCCCAGTTGATGGTGGGCACACCAGCCGGAAGCTTGTAGGAGCCGGGCCGGGTTAGCAGGGTGGCGGAGTGGTCCGTAGTACCGTTGATGCGGGGTAATGCCCGCGGAGGGAAGGGGCCGCAGGTGCGGAGCGGTGTTCAAAGAGGGAAGGTCCACGGTAAATGGTAACGTCCTACAAACCGGTTAAAGGTCAGGGACCTCAGCGACATCACATGCGAAAGTGAAGGAAGCGTACCCCGGGAAGTCGGGGTACGTGTCAGTTGAGGCGTAAACAGGCTTAGCTGCGAGTTGTAGGGGACGTCGGGCAGGCGTTGGAGGGTGCTCACCTTCAACAGACAATGCCCCCCATTTCGGATGACTTTTCCGAGTGCGAGTTGCATGATCCTCCTGGAGAGCCCGGTGCGGGAAAACCGCACGCCGGGTTCGGTGAGCGGCGGGTGGAAACGTGCTCTACGGAGTAACGCGCCGCCCGCCGACTCTACGCTTGCTATTCTCGCATTGATCAAGGCATGTCAATTGAGGTGTCACTGATGTAGTGTATGCGGAATTGTGAGCGTTTATGCCTGCTGAATGGCTGAGGGGAGATAATTTTCGCGCTCCAATATAGCTGGAAAGAGTCCGTGCCTGCTATTCCGACATACCTCCGCCTAATTGGCGTGTGGCGGAGCTTGGACTGGTACAGTCCGTTGTGCTGCGGCACAGTTACGTCGCACGGTTTTTGGGCCTGATTCCACCGCGTTCGTCGCTTCTCCTTTTTCTTCAGGTTCAAGCTAAGCCGATGAATATTGGCCGCTACCACCGATAACGCCGGTGTACGACTAAACCCCTCCATTTCATTCGTACGCCCTGTGTCCAAGTTCTTGACATCTGACTCCACATTAGGTTATCAATGCAGAACTGCGGTATTGCTAGGTCGGAATCTTTCTCCTTTCCATGTAGCGGCCTTGTTAGCGACACTTCCGGCACCTTCTCGGTGAAAGACGCCGGATGACCGCCGCATTCTTCTGCAACGCGGGCTCATCCCCGCGGTTAAGTCCGATTCTTGGCCTCCCGGGTGCGGTATTAGTAGGTCCGCTGTACGCCATGCGCAGGACGGAGTAGTTGGTCCATCAGGCTCATTGAGCTTACGCTCAGCAATACGTCCAAAGCCTGTGCAGTTGTTTGTGGGAGCACTATTGTTTTTGCTTAACGTATACTGCAACACTTTCGGTTGGCGAGAACCGGATTGTTGACCGGCAGGGAACGGCACAACGGTTACTTACCCAACTTGCGGCAATTCTGACGTATCCGTCCGGTGAAGTACATTATAACCGAGGGTATTTACTCTCTCAATTAGAGTAAGTTAGAGCGCGGTTCGAAGGTTTATAGGCTAGCGTCGGTTGGGTGTGCAGGAGTCAAGTACCTGACAGCGTATTCGCAGACCCGTACACGGATCTATCGGATGACCCGGGCGCGCCTGTTTAGGGGCTCCTATGCCGCTTTCTTGACGGTAGCTTGCTGCAAGTCCCGACTAGCTTTCCAATGATGGGGCAAGAGTTCAGCCATGCGGTCGGCAGGATGTGTCGGAAGACGGCGTAGTACGTCGGTAAGCCATTCAATCGGGTTTGTCGATTGCAACTTGCATGTGGCAAAAAGAGCGTACAGTACTGCGGACCGCTGCGCTGCCGCATGCGATCCCGCAAACAGATGGTTTTTTCGACCAAGCGCAATCGCTCGCATCTGGTTCTCGACCAGATTGTTATCAATCTCAACCTTGCCGTCTTCCAGGTAACAAACCAGCTTCTCCCACCTGTTGAGCATGTACCCCACGGCTTCATCCCATCCCGCACTCGGCCGGTGCTCACGACTCTCCTCAAGCCATGGCTTCAACTTCTCCAGTACCGGCCGTGCCTCCTCCTGTCGTACCTCCACACGCCGAGCCGGACCAGCTCCCTCCTTACGCAACCCACGCTCTATCGCATACAACTGCCGGATTTCCTCCATTACATGGCGCACCTTCTTGGGCTCCTTTTTTCTGCAGTCATAAAACTTGCGACGCGCATGCGCCATACATCCAAACAGCGTTATCCCGCCCCGCGTACCAAACGCATCGTACACCACATACCCGTCGGTTGGCATCGCCCCTCTATATCCGCGCAAGAATTCCCACGGTCCAGCGCGCGCACGGCTCGGGCTGTAATCCATCATCACCACCTTCGCCCGCGGTGCCAGGTATACCCAAAGATAGCCGCGATGCGTCTTTCCTTCGTTTTTCTTCCCTTTCTTCTCCTTCCCTTCCTTCTTCGGCTTTTGCACCGGGAACGTTGTCTCATCCACCTGCAGATACCCGCTACGAAGCACCTCCTTACGCAACGCATCTCCTAACGGACCCAGATACGTCGCTACCTTCGCAATCCAATCCCCCATTGTAGCAGCCGATAGCTTCACGCCATGGCGCTGAAACTTCTTCCGCAGCCGGTATAGCGGCATATGATCCACATATTTGGCTACCGCCAAATACGCCAACAACCCCGGACCCGCCTTCCCCTTCGGTATGACACGCTTCGGCAACGGCGCTATGACCACCCCCTTGCGAGGCTCCTTGCAGACAACGTACTTCGGCCGCACAATCCGTACTACCCTCGTGAAGCCCGGCACATATTCCAGGTACTCCGTTACTTCCTCGCCGATGTACTTCATACCCGCGGTGCTGCCCTCCGGTTCAAGGCGGATCACCTCTCTGGGCAGATGGTCCAGAATCGGCCCACGCACCGGCTTGTTCTTCCCACGCCGCTTGCGCTTTACCGGGACATACTCCTCCTCCTCCTCGGGCTCAACAGCTTCTGGTTCCTCTCCAGACAACTGGCCTTGCTGCGCATTGTCCGCCGGTGTGTAACGCTCACTCTTTTTGCCAGAGAGTAGGCGATGCGCTTGTTCCAACCTGTCTTCCAGATGGCTAATCTTCGCAGCCTGATCCGCGTTGTTCTTGGATAGACGATCGGCTTTTTTCTCCAAGCGACGGACCTGCTTTCGCAGATCCTTGTTCTCAGCCTCTTGGTTTCTTAGCCTCTGAAAAAGGGCTTCACCGGCAGGAGAAGAGGGGGAGAAAGATACCTTGGGCCGCATAGTTCGTGTACATGTGCGTCCGCCACAATGTTCCGGTTCTTCTCCCCAAAACCCATGTTTTTTGTCCCCAAAGACGCTGATTGCTGCCTGCATTCAGGCGCCAAGACGATAAGCTGCACACCACTCCGAAATTCCCAAGTCGGCACACCAAACCCGGCGTATAATCACCTTGCACTAAGCTCTACAAGCGGACTACGCAGACCAATGCTAAGCCCGCTTTACCATGTACTTCACCGTACGGATACGGTGATTCCGCATGATGAGAAGGTATTTTCGATACATGAGCCGCATACTCGTTGGATCACCAAGGGGAAGGCGGGGGTGATTGCGGAGTTGGGTCTGCCGGTATGTGTGCTGGAGGATCAGCATCAGTTGATATTGTGGCATCAGATACTGCACGAAGGGGTGGATTCGGATATGATTGTGGGGTTTATGAAGGAAGCGAAGGATCGGTATCCGGCGATCACATCGTGCAGCATGGATAAGGGGTACTCATCGGTAAAGAACAGTAAGGCGCTGGAGCCGGTGTTGGACACGGTGATCATGCCGAAGAGGGGTAAGTTGAGCAAAGCGGACAAGGAGAGGGAATCCGATCCGAAGTTTGTGGAGGGTCGTCGTCAGCATCCGGCAGTGGAGTCGGCGATCAACAATTTGAATCATCGGGGCCTGGGTTTGATACGGACCCGTGGCAAGGAAGGCTTTGTTCGGACGGTGGCGCTGGTAGTGGTAGCGGGGAATGTTCACCATATCGGGCAGATAGTGAAGCGGAGCGAGGAGCGACGAAGGCGGTGCGAGCAGGCCCGCAAGCGCGCGGCGTAGGTACTCGCGCGAGCGTCTTCAGCACAAAATCAAGGTAGCCTGCAAGGGCGAGAGGCCAACGTATGTTCATGCCTCGCTGATGGACGACAAAAACACGTTTGATCAACGTCAAAATCCTAGGATTGCCGGCGTGAGCGGACAAAATCGGCACCGTTACCGTCGAAAAATCCTTGCTGACTTGTCATTCCGATCCCCAATTCGAATTCCAGCCCCCCACTCAGCCAAGAGTCACTCGCAAGACCATACTTTTCTGGCAAACACTAGATGTGTTCCAGCGTATCCCGACGCATCTTTCCGAGAACATAGCGGCGCTATTGCCCCATCATTGGAAACAGGCACGGCAAGCCGGCAAGGATTAGGCAGCACAGCTGCCAGATGCCGAATCGTCCAGATTCGGCAAGTCCACTCGCTCTCCTCCTTCCAACCACACTGTACCCGCCAAATACCGCTCAAGACGCCCGCTACCCTGTACTTCACCGCAAGCTTACCGCCAAAGTGGCATCCCCGGACGACCACGCTGCAAATCAATATTCGGAAGCAACTGCTTCTCCAGGATCTCAAAGATCTTCTGCCGAGCCGTTGGGTCGCAATACAGGTGCTGCAGACCTTTTAGCGCTGCCGGTATATCGTCCCGGTCTTTGGGGTGGAAGGTCATCTCTTCAATGGGGACCTGCCCGAGCTTAAACTGTGTATCCTCTACAATCCGCATGGTATTAATCGTATGAATAATCGGCCCCAAGGGGCCTTATATTGAATATTGATGGCAACGCCCGAAACAGAAGGATTTGGCCAAACATTCGTTAGAGACATGCTGGCTGAATAATCTGCAATGTGCAAATACGGTATGGCTCATAACCATCTGTAACCGTAACGCTTACAGATGGATAGAACGAGTATCAAACGGCCTTGTTTCGCCGTTTTTCAGCCCTCATAACTTTTTCTGGCAGTCACTATCTTAGGAAGTCGCATCTTCGGACAAAAACACCCCGATTCAAGGGTTTTGCAAAAGGCTCGGGACAAATGACAATGCTATGCCTCAAACCACGGAAATTGCAACGGGCGAAGACACCGTGGACGAGAACGCTCATTTGGTGGTTCGTCCTATATCGCTGGATGCAGGTCTTCACAGTGAAGGCCGTGAGCAGCAGCCGCCCACCGAAAAACAATTGCGATACATCAATATCCTAGGTGGAAGTCCCTCCGGCGTGAAAACGAAGACGGATGCCAGTAAGCTAATTGACCGATTAAGGAGTAGCAAGGTCTATTGGCCGCTTGATCCCATTCGTTTGCAACAGCGGGGAGCCAAGGCCGGCGCCGAATCCGACGGAGAATGGAAAACTGCGCACGCCAGTCTACTTGCGAGCGTGCGGCTGGACCTCCAGAATTATGTTGATCTAAACCTCGCCATGCTCCGTGGCAAACTGAGCGATCCGATCGGCCCGGTCGGCTCCTGTCAATCTCAGGGCCCAAAAGAGTTGGTTCGAAGGGCAGAAGAGGAAATGAAGCAACTGCAATTATGCCATAAATGGGGGCAATCTCCTAGTCGCCTGTCTGCGTTGGAAGTAGATCGCAGCACTTCAGAATTGGACAAAGAATCAGAGCCCGAAGCCGTAGAGCCAAAGACGAATCCCGGCCTCGCTGACTCAAGCCAGGATTGGACTCGGTGGCTTTGGTTGGTCATGATTTTCACCCTGTTTGTAACGATTGAATCTGGAGTGAACATCGCGTTGCTCATGGATGCTCTGCCCGGAGGAGTGCTGCAAGCATACCTGCTTGCCGTCCTTGTATCGATGATAAATGTAGGAGGCTTCGGGATATGTGCGGGTTACTTCCTCTTCGCGCTGCGCGGCAAGCTCCGTAGATTAAGGCCTTGGTTATATTCAACTGCCTGGGTTGCCTGGATGCTATCTGCCTTTGCTTTTAATCTTGTCGCGGGTCGCCATAGAGAAGCGTACGCACGCGCGGTCCAGCATAAGATTGACAATCCAACCGCGCAGACTCCAAGCCACGTGGACCTGCTCGCCGATGTTCCGTTCAATCTTCTAGGATGGGAGTTTGAGACCTTCCTCTTCTCTCTTCTAGGGATGTTTCTCTGCGCATTGGGGTTTGTGAAAGGGTTCACATTCATGAAAGGACGGACAAACAACGGCGGCACTGAAAGACAGGATGGCACCAAACGTGAAACACATACCCAAGACGGATCTGCTTACCCTGCAACGATGACCAGTTCAAGTTCACCGCATAATCGGCAATTATTCGACACATTTTCCTCGCTGCCGCAGCGTTACCAGCGCCGCCTGACTAACTTGAGAGATGAGGTCGCCAATTGGTACCGAGTACTTGACCAAGAGCGCCGCACTGTGGTTAATACTGTTGAGAGATTGAAAATGAAGGAGAATCGGCAGGCATGCATAGATAGTCTTGAGCATGCTTTCATTGTGGCGCACAATTCTAACGACCCCCACAAGATTGATATTCAGAGCGTGGAGGAGAACCGCCTTAAGAAGTACGCCGAACCGTTTGCGGTAACAATCTCGGACCCTCTGGTTCTGGAGGAGGCCGCAGCGCTGATTTCTGAGTGGAAGGAGTCTTCCCAAGCAGACTTTGACGAACGCATTGCGGCCGCGCATGAGAAAATCAGTGAGATCTGGGGAAGCTACATCCCTATTGTTCTCCGCAAGGCAGAATGACTGACGTTCGACACGCAGGCGATCGTCACAATTACAAGGAACAAGTAGACACAACCAGACTAACCCCTTGGGGGGTAGCAATTGCGATTCTCGTTATTTTGGGTTCAGTGGCATTTCTTGTCTTGACAGCGCGTGTTGTATCGTACACGGATGACCTAAAAGTTCACCCTCCAGACTATTGTCCGACAGGCACACCGCCTCAATTAAAGGAGGGATTCACTATTCCCGGGCACACCGCGATCATTATTGATACCTCAAACGAGATCCCTGAAGAAGACATGGTTCTGGCATTTCAAAAACTTGTTACTTGGACAAGGGAGTCAGCGCCGTTTCTTCAACGCCTAACCATTTTCGGATTGCCCGAGTCTGGAAATAACCAGAACATCCAGAAATACGGTCCCTGGTGCATCCCGAAGGAAGGTGAAGACGCTGACCCTATCTACGAGAACCGAGTCTTTGTTGAAGCTCAATTCCGGAAGTTCCTGGACACGTTAAACATCGTCTTTCACGATCTCGTGGGCCGTACTGAGGCCGACCAGTCCCCGATCATTGAGACGATGGCGGATCTAGTTCGGAGCTCGGATAGTCTTGATTCGATCGTGCTGGTATCCGACATGCTACAGCATACTCCCCTATGGAGCCATTATACTATGGAGGGGGATACGCTGAGTATTCGGTCTGTGTGCGACGGTGCCGCCGGGGCGGGTCAATTGAAGACGATTTATGTCTATTACATCAACCGGGGGCTTACAGAGATTCAGGCTCTGGACTGGCCGGACGCGTGGTGGCAACGGTGCTTGGGTGATGTATCGACTGAAATGCTCAATTGACGCGCATCCCATGAAAGATCCACAATTATTTCGGGACGGTACATCGCAGCTACCTTGTTCGCATTCGCAGTTGGTGTCGCTGTCAGGAACGTAAGTATACAGATGTGCACCTGAGCGTCGGGTTATGCTATATGGCTTCACGAAGTGTACTGGATTGATTTCTTCGTCTCGGTCATAATCCTCGCCCCAATGGACCAATTAGCTGATTGACTTGGCCTTCCTCGCGATCATTTTTCCATTCTCCCCGTATTGAATGCGAAAGGTGGAGCGCAGAGCTTGATCCTGGGCGGTGCCGGCAGCCTTGGCGTCCCGCGGATACATATAAGGAATCCGCGACCAGCACCACCTGGCCATACTTTGATTAGCGCTGGCCGATCACGTCGGGTAGCCCGGGGGGAATTTCACCCCCAGGCCCCCACAGAACCGTACGTGAGACTCTCGCCTCATACGGCTCTTCCTAAGCAACCGTCGCATGACAGAATTGCCAATGAACAAAGAGACCGGGAAACCGTGCACGCACTTGGCGAAGCCACTTGCGTGCACTATGAGGACTGCCACGAAAACGTTTGTATTTCCGTACTGCCCACCACGTAAGCTTCTTATCTATCTGCTGCAACACCGGATGTAAGACCGATCGGTGAAACGCTCCATAGTAGTGTGCCCAGCCTCGTGCTGTACTGTTGACCAGCCGAGACAACTCCTCCAGCGTGGACCCTGTGCGGATCTGTAGCTGCCAGCCCCGTATAGCCTGCCGTATCGCCTTCTGCGCCTTGCGGCTGATAGCCGGATTGAATCCCGTGAAGTACGCCCCTCTCCTGCTCCTGCTCTTCCTCGCTCTGAACGTATATCCCAGAAAATCAAAAGACGTAAGAGGGTGTCTCCCCCTCCGCCTGCCATCCTTGCAGTAAACGATGCGCGTCTTATCCGGATGCAACCGTAGTTTGCACTGGGCAAACCGACGCTCCAACTCCCTGCGTAGGTGTACCGCCTGCCGCTCGCTGCGGCAGTGGCATACCGCGTCATCGGCGTACCGGGCAAATGGAATGTCGGGATACTTCCGCTCCATCCATTTGTCACATGCATAGTGCAAGAACAGATTCGCCAACAACGGACTGATCACCCCTCCTTGTGGAGTCCCTACTCCCCGTTCCTCTATCGTCCCGTTCGGTAACTGTACCGGTGCTGTTAACCACCGCTGTATGTACAGCAGTACCCACCTCTCTTGCGTATGCACTTTCACCGCCCGCATCAGCAACTCGTGATCTATCTCGTCAAAGAACGCCTTGATGTCCAGATCCAGTACCCAGTCCCGGCGCCAACAGCGCTGCCGCGTCGCCTGCAAGGCCTGATGTGCTGACTTCTTCGGTCGGTATCCATACGAATCCACATGAAACTTCGGATCCATATCCGGCTCCAAATGCCGCTTCACTACCATCTGCGCTATGCGGTCCGTAACCGTGGGAATCCCTAATGGCCGAGTGCCTCCACCCGGCTTTGGAATATCCACGCGCCGTACCGCCTTGGGATGATAACTACCCGAGGCCATCCGATTCCAGACCTTGTACAAATTGTTGCCAAGATCCTCCCCAAATGCCTCCAGCGTCTGCCCATCCACTCCCGCGCCCCCTCCGTTCGCCTTCACCTTCTTCCATGCCTCCCATACCATCCTCTTGGTTGCGGGAAACGGTTTTGTGGTATCCGTCCGGTGAAGCACATTATAACCGAGGGTATTTACTCTCTCAATTAGAGTAAGTTAGAGCGCGGTTCGAAGGTTTATAGGCTAGCGTCGGTTGGGTGTGCAGGAGTCAAGTACCCGACAGCGTATTCGCAGACCCGTACACGGATCTATCGGATGACCCGGGCGCGCCTGTTTAGGGGCTCCTATGCCGCTTTCTTGACGGTAGCTTGCTGCAAGTCCCGACTAGCTTTCCAATGATGGGGCAAGAGTTCAGCCATGCGGTCGGCAGGATGTGTCGGAAGACGGCGTAGTACGTCGGTAAGCCGTTCAATCGGGTTTGTCGATTGCAACTTGCATGTGGCAAAAAGAGCGTACAGTACTGCGGACCGCTGCGCTGCCGCATGCGATCCCGCAAACAGATGGTTTTTTCGACCAAGCGCAATTGCCCGCATCTGGTTCTCGACCAGATTGTTATCGATCTCAACCTTGCCGTCTTCCAGATAACAAGCCAGCTTCTCCCACCTGTTGAGCATGTACCCCACGGCTTCATCCCATCCCGCACTCGGCCGGTGCTCACGACTCTCCTCAAGCCATGGCTTCAACTTCTCCAGTACCGGCCGTGCCTCCTCCTGTCGTACCTCTACACGCCGAGCCGGACCAGCTCCCTCCTTACGCAACCCACGCTCTATCGCATACAACTGCCGGATTTCCTCCATTACATGGCGCACCTTCTTGGGCTCCTTTTTCCTGCAGTCATAAAACTTGCGACGCGCATGCGCCATACATCCAAACAGCGTTATCCCGCCCCGCGTACCAAACGCATCGTACACCACATACCCGTCGGTTTGCATCGCCCCTCTATATCCGCGCAAGAATTCCCACGGTCCAGCGCGCGCACGGCTCGGGCTGTAATCCATCATCACCACCTTCGCCCGCGGTGCCAGGTATACCCAAAGATAGCCGCGATGCGTCTTTCCTTCGTTTTTCCTCCCTTTCTTCTCCTTCCCTTTCTTCTCCTTCCCTTTCTTCTTCGGCTTTTGCACCGGGAACGTTGTCTCATCCACCTGCAGATACCCGCTACGAAGCACCTCCTTACGCAACGCATCTCCTAACGGACCCAGATACGTCGCTACCTTCGCAATCCAATCCCCCATTGTAGCAGCCGATAGCTTCACGCCATGGCGCTGAAACTTCTTCCGCAGCCGGTATAGCGGCATATGATCCACATATTTGGCTACCGCCAAATACGCCAACAACCCCGGACCCGCCTTCCCCTTCGGTATGACACGCTTCGGCAACGGCGCTATGACCACCCCCTTGCGAGGCTCTTTGCAGACTACGTACTTCGGCCGCACAATCTGTACTACCCTCGTGAAGCCCGGCACATATTCCAGGTACTCCGTTACTTCCTCGCCGATGTACTTCATACCCTCGGTGCTGCCCTCCGGCTCAAGGCGGATCACCTCTCTGGGCAGATGGTCCGGAATCGGCCCGCGCACCGGCTTGTTCTTCCCACGCCGCTTGCACTTTACCAGGTCGTACTCCTCCTCCTCGGGCTCAACAGCTACTGGTTCCTCTCCAAACAACCGGCCTTGCTGCGCATTGTCCGCCGGCGTGTAACGCTCACTCTTTTTGCCTCAGAGTAGGCGATACGCTTGTTCCAACCTGTCTTCCAGATGGCTAATCTTCGCAGCCTGATCGGCAATTGCCGCAGCCTGATCGGCAATTGTCGCAGCCTGATCCGCGTTGTTCTTGGATAGACGATCGGCTTTTTTCTCCAAGCGACGGACCTGTTTTCGCAGATCCTTGTTCTCAGCCTTTTGGTTTCTTAGCCTCTGAAAAAGGGCTTCACCGGCAGGAGAAGAGGGGGAGAAAGATGCCTTGGACCGCGTAGTTCATGTACATCTGCGTCCTCCACAATGTTCCGGTTCTTCTCCCCAAAACCCATGTTTTTTGTCCCAAAAGACGCTGATTGCTGCCTGCATTCAGGCGTCTGGACGATAAGCTGCACACCACTCCGAAATTCCCAAATCGGCACACCAAACCCGGCGTATAATCACCTTGCACTAAGCTCTACAAGCGGACTACGCAGACCAATGCTAAGCCCGCTTTACCATGTACTTTACCGTACGGATACGTTTTGTGTGCGTCATCAGAGTCCTCCCCTCTCAGGTTGCTCCAATGTCCCACACCGCTTAGGGCAGCCCCTTCGCTCCAGACCCATTACAAGCCCTTCCACACTACTACGGACTGCTCCGCCCCTGTGCCCCGCATCGGTACTCAATCACTCACGGGGTCTCCGCTTGCGAGTCTCCCTTAACAGCAGGACGACAGGTTCCCAAGTTCCATGTAAAGGCCTGAATCCACGGTCTTGCCACCTGCATGCCGGATGCCACTTGGCCAATAGACAGGCTCCCGCCAAGCTTGTCCCAGCGGACTCGGCATTCCTCTGGTTTTGGCATCGTCTAAGATATTTCGACACTTCAGCAGTGGTTCATTTGCATTCAACTCCGTGGCTCGTACCTGACAAAGTCCCACCTCTGCCTTTTCCGGTCTCGCTCACCACCCTGTCTCTTAAACAACGCAGCAGCCGGCGGTTTAGAGCCTCCGCCTGTACAGCGGCTCTGGAGGGCTTACCTCCATCCTTTACATAGCATGACTACTCGAACATCAAATCATATTTGACCTCCTTTTGTCTTCTTTTGGCACACCCCTGGGTTGACTAAACCGGCAAAATGGGGCCTAATGTCGTCCGTCCAACGTATCACATACTCGTCGCCCGTTACGTCGGCACCGCGAGGTTCAAGCCGCGCGAAATAACGGCATCCTTCATCAGACCAGTTGGTTGTGGTTCTTGCTAAGGTGGTCACAAAGTACTCGAAATCATTCTTGCTCAGTACCGCCGGGTTGCTGCCCGAAAGTACATCAGCCGCATCGCGAAGCTTGGTTTGCTCCACCTCCGTCCACGAATGTTCAAACCCTACTTCCCGCCAGGGAGTATTGCCACGCCGATAACGGCCCTCGGCGGTCCTCCACCTCTCCATAGCATGAAGGATGCCCAAATTTCTTGGTGATCTCCTCCCTCCTGAGCGTTGAAGCCTGCTCCTCTTTCTCGCCCAGTTCCCTCCCGAGCATTGAAACTTGCTCCCTTCCCTCTGCCAGCTCCGCCCTGAGGGTTGAAACCTGCCGCTCTTTCTCCTCCAGCTCCGTCGTGAGGGTTGAACCCTGATCCTTTAGCGAGTCCCGCTCCGCCGTAAGCTCTGAAACCTGCTTCTTTTGCTTCTCCAGCTCATTCTCCGGCTGTCTGCACTGGACAAATGAGATTGTGAAAATCATGACCGCCAACACGGTCATCAAATCTGCTACTGATGTTCAAACGGATACTTGGGTCGTAGGTCGTCTCATTTCACAGTTTCGCCGTAGAGATGGTTACCAAGGTATCATAAACCAAGGGCCGGATCGATTCTGTTTGTTAAGCCCATAGCGGTCCTGTTAATCCAGGAATGAGTCCAAAGAACTCAATCTTGAGCTTCCACAAAATACCGATTTCCTCCTCAGCAAAGAAAGGACACAAACGTGAAGGCCATCGCGGCAAGTACAGTCATCAATAACACTACCGATATCCAAACAGATGTTTGGGTCTTTCCCGTCTCACCTACGACTTCTTGACTGACCATCATCACGGATTTCACTGATCAGATTAGCATCCACGACATTCCTGATCAGGCGTTCGATGAATTCAGTCAGATTCGTGACCGTCGCGTCAATCCCCGAATGAGTTCGCTTCGTGTCATCCAAGAATTCCTCCATTTTCTGATGGACTGAATCCACCATCTTACCCGTTGACTCTCCCATTTCAGTTCTTCTCTCTTCCAACAACTTCGCCGTTTCTTCCAAACGCCCGTTGACTTCCTCCAGCCTACTGGGAACATTGTCTAGGGCCTCCGCTGCTCGTAGCAGGGATGTGCGAAAATCAGTCGCGGCTGCTGGCATCGTATCGGTTGTGCGATTGAGCGCGTCACCAACACTATACAACCTAACTTCGCCATTTCGTAGTGCTACTAACCTACGGGATTCTCCCGTGGCCATATTTGGACCGTTTTTTCAGGAGCAATGGATGGTGAGATTTACCGGATCGGTTGGAGTTGGTTTAGGGTGGTTTGAGTCCCTTTTTGCCTGGTGTTTTGCCGCTATCTATCCCGGATCGTTTCCATCGGACGTAGCTCTGGTGGCTCCATCTGGAGTACGCTATCTTAACCGTTGTGAAGGGACCATACGTCATGAGTCTGGAGGTTTCTGGCTCACCGGTGCACTCGCTTCCTCCACATGCTCGGTCACGGTGCGGGTCGCATCAGGATCATTCACGTATCCCAGTACCGCAAAGAACTGTACCATACACGGAGGCAGATCCTGATCCACCTCCGTGATCAGGTTGTTTATTCCTGTGAAAATGCGCACCGATTCCTGTTTAAAGTACGCAGTCTCAAGGGATGTATGGGGGCTGGGATGATGACATGGATGTTTAGGGTGTCCGGGGGCGAGTTTACGGACTTACTTGTCTTTGAAGGGTTGAACAAATCGGCCGTCTGTTTTCGCATAGATTCGCCCTTCAATGGTATGCGATGGGTAGCGTGTGTGAGTCGGTCAAGAATGGCGTCGGCCAAGGTAGGGTTAGCCATCATACGGCACCATGCCCACCCATGGCACGGAATTGGTGCACCTTGGGACCTGTCTGCACTTAGCTGCGGCTTGATAACAACTTGGGTTCGGTTGTAGGTAGCACCACTTGCGTTCGCAAAACTCTTCCTGAATGAGGTTAAGCATTGCTGAATGACGGCAGCACGCCCCCAGGACCCATTCTGCTTTGTGATTTTCAAATAATTTTGTGCATGGTTATGATTTCCACCAATACCTTTGTTTGCCAGATTATTCTCGGCCAAGCTAACTGGAACCGGATATACCGGTCTTCGAAGTAATTCATTTTCTGCCAACCATCGCATAGATCGGAGCCTTTCGCTGTGCCACACATGACTATTGTAGGACTGCACCTATTTGCGCGAACACGATGAATATTGAAAGCCTACATGTATACCCTATAAAGGGCGTCCGGCGTGTGACCGTCAAGTATGCGGCAGTAGAGTGGCGGGGACTGAGGCATGATCGCCGGTGGATGGTAGTAGATGCACACGGCAAGGCCGTTACCCAGCGCGAACGATCCGAGTTGGCATTAATCCGCGCGCGGGTTGACCAAGAAGGTTTGGCCCTTGAGGCGGGCGGCATGCCTGCCCTTCGGATTGCAGTTCCAAGCGAGGATGTTCCCGCCCGGCAGGTAACCATTTGGGGGGCAACGGTTCGTGCGAGGATGGTTGACGCAGAAGTGGATAATTGGCTTTCGGCGTTCCTGCAGATGCCGTGCCATCTCGTGTACATGCCAGGCGATTCTGAGCGCTATGTTGATCCTGCTTTTGGTACCGGCCTCGTGAGCTTTGCCGATGGATATCCGCTTCTCATTACGAGTCTTGAGTCTCTTGAAGACTTAAACACCCGCTTGGAGGAGCCGGTATCCATGACGCGGTTCCGGCCGAATGTGGTTGCTGTGGGAGGCAAGCCATATGAGGAGGACTGTTGGCGAAGGATCAAGATTGGAGAGGTTTACTTTAAGGCAGCGAAGCCATGCTCACGGTGCACTGTTACGACGGTGGATCAGGAAACGGCGCACCGTGGGAAGGAACCATTGAAAACGATGGATCGATTCCGGAAACATGGTAGCAAGGTATACTTTGGCCAGAATCTTATACCCGAGAATCTTGGTATACTTCGCACTGGAGATCCGGTTGAAGTGTTGGAATCGGCTCTGCCGAACGAAGTGTGGAAGTTCGCAGTTTAATGGAAAAAGACTAGACTTGGGCAAGTCGCAGCTCATACTTCGAATTCAGCGCACAACCTAACACCATAAGACACTTTCGACCGGCTGCGGCGCAAGGCATGGGTTCTCCTGTGCTTGTGCTGAATCAGGATTACAGTGCGCTGACAGTTTGTACCGCCCAGCGGGCCATTGTTCTTGTGCATTTGCGCAAGGCTGACATTGTATCTGCAATCCGTGGCCGGTACGTCCGATCTCCGAATTTGTCCTTTCCTTTGCCGAGCATTGTTCGCCTTCGGCTATATGTTCGTGTTCCATATCGCGGCATCATGCTGTCAAGGAAGAATATTCTGCACCGGGACGGACACAGATGCCAATACTGCGGTACGCATGAGCAGTTGACCGTGGACCATGTATTGCCAAAATCACGAGGTGGCGCGCATACGTGGCAGAATATGGTGGCAGCTTGCATTCGGTGTAACAACAAGAAAGGTAACAAGAGGCCTGAGGAGGCCGGGATGTGTCTTCGGAGATCCCCCTTCCGCCCGAGTCGAGTTACATTTATCCGTGACTACGTTGGAGTGCCGGATGAGGCCTGGAAGCCGTATCTGTTCATGAACTAGGGCGTTGGTGTGCGTTTCGTAATCCGCATATTGTGGTGCATGCCGGTAGTACTGATAGTGCTTGGCATAAACCAAGTCATGGTCGCTTGCTCTCTGAAGTCTACATGGGAGGAGGGGTATGAGACAGTTGCGGTGGTCACCGAGTTTGCACAGTCTAATCGGGCCGATGTCAACTTCGGCTATGTCAGCCTGAAGATTCCACTTGAAGGCGGAGGCGAACTGGTTAAGGAGGGGCTATCGCTGCCGTACACGTTACTTGCTCGGCTTGCGGGGAGCGATTCGCTCGAGGTACGAGTCAGACCAGGTGCGTCACAGGACGTAGCAATTGTGTACCTGATGCCCACGCATTGGCACATTGTGCTTGCTCAGATCGGGATATGTATCTTGGGCACTGTGTTTTTCTTCGGAGGAATTCTTGCTGTGCGTCGGTGGGCCAAGTGGAGGTCGCCGCAGTACGTTACCGAATGATCGGGCCTGCATGCTCGCGTGGTTCGTCCGGGTACAGCTCCGCCACCCATTCATCGTATCCATTGAAAATCTTTGTCGGTAGCGGTTCTTCGACCCCTTCACGGGGCAGAAATCGCTCCGCCGCCTGGCTCCATCGAGGGTGCGGTATGTAGGGATTCACGTTTGATAGGAACCCGTACTCGCGTGGCTGCAGCTTATTCCAAAAGGTATCCGGCTGTCTTTTGGTAAACTCTATTCTGGTAACGGCTTTGGGGCCTTTATACCCATACTTCCAAGGTAGTACAAGGCGTAGCGGAGAACCATTCTGCTTCGGAAGCGGCTCACCGTACATGCCGGTGGCTACGAAGGCGAGTTCGTTTAGCGCTTCGTTCATACGTAGTGCCTCAAAGTAGGGCCATGGATACCAGGTTGCCGTGGCTTGTCCGGGCAGCTCATTCCTTCGCTCGACGCACGTAAACTTAACAAAGTTCGCCTCATTCCGCGGTTTGCAGAGTGCTATCAGCCTTGCCAGCGGAAACCCAGTCCATGGAATTATCATGGACCATGCTTCAACGCATCGGAAGCGATACAGGCGTTCTTCCAGGCCGATTGTGCGAATTAGGTCAGCCACATCAAGGTTCAGCTTGCGATCCTCGACCAAGCCGCGAACTTGGATGGTCCACGGGAAAGGCTTATAAGCGTCTGTCAGGGGCCAGACGCGTTTCAGATTGCCCTGATTGATGAATTCATAGAAGTTGGTATAGGACGAGGCCATCAGTCGTTCCGTAACGAGCCTTTCCGGGACCGTGAACCGTTCCGCTCGTGGTGCGGGGAGTCCGTCTCTCGGTGCCTCCGCCGGGATGGTGTCAAGGGGGCCATCAGGCTTGGCGCTTGCACCTGTGGATTGGCACGCGAGCGTAGTTGACGCGAGGGCCATCGTACCCAGACCGAGCGTCTTTACAAACTCTCGCCTGTTCTGGTACCCACTGTGGGTAGACGCGATGCTCTCTGGAATTTTCCATCCCGGCGGGATAATGATATTGGCCATGCGTAGGTGTGAATTTGCAGGTCTTGGGTGCAGTTCGAACGAGAAGGATTCGTCATCGTTCGATATTGAACTTGTAGATTTAGTGCTGATAACTGGGATGCACGGCACGCACCCTCGACCTAATGGTGGCGCTCCGTCGCATGCGGATGCTTATCCCTAAGGTATGCATTCACATTCTCCCCCGTCAGGTTTTAGCAAAGGGTGCATTGCTGAGGGGGGCGGGGTAAGCCCTGCCATCATTCTGCCAAGACTCCTAATGCTCTGGATACGTCCATGGTGCACGGTACTGACGATGCATGAGCGCATTAGCTTCGGGGTCATCAAGGACTGACTCGGTACCCAAATCCCACCTCACGCTGCGTCCTAGCTTCATGGACATCATGCCCAACAGGCACATATTGGTCGCTCGGTATCCGTGCTCGACATCGCAGACCGGTAACCGATCTTGCTCAATGCTGGAAATCAGATCGTCCCAAAGTCCAGAGATATTCTGCCCGTCCGGTTCATTCAATTGCGGATCCTCGTGCAGTACAGGTTCCCTGCTGCTTGAAGAGTAGAAGGACCAGCCGTCTTGCCATCCGAGATGCAAGGTTCCTTTGGTTCCGTAGAAGTAGCATCCAATGTTAGTGGTTTCGGCATTGTTGGCGGCGTACTGGCGGTGCTCCCACGTTGCGGTAAAGTTCTCGAATGCGAATGTTGCCACCTGTGTGTCTGGCGCGTCGGTCCCGTCCTGCTTAATATGACGTCCGCCTGCAGAATGGACTGTGTGTGGGAAGGTCTCGTCCGTCCACCATAGGATTTGGTCGAGCCAGTGGATTCCCCAGTCGCCCAATTGTCCGTTGGCAAAATCCAGATACTGACGAAAGCCGCGTGGATGGATGCGGGGATTGAACGGGCGAAGGGGTGCGGGTCCGCACCAAGCATTCCAGTCCAGTCCTAGTGGAGGATCTTCGTCGGGAATCGGTTCGCCTGGGCCGCCGCCATAGTGTACAAAGGCACGCACCATACCGACGGATCCAGCCCCGCCTGCTCGCAGGAATTCCATCGCCGACATATTGTGAGGGGACACGCGGCGATGGGTTCCGATCTGGACTTTCCGGTTTGCAGTTCTGGCTGTGGACAGGATGGCTTTCCCTTCGTCAATGGTGTGGCAGATGGGCTTTTCCAGGTAGACATGGGCACCCGCCTGCATTGCTGCTATCGCAGGTAGCGCGTGCCAGTGGTCCGGTGTTGCCACTATCACAATATCCAGATTCTCATTGCGCAGAAGGTCGCCGTAGTCCGTGTACCGGTTTGGTGCAGTACCAGTAAGCGACGAGACCTCATTTGCTGCGCGCGCGAGCTGCGATTCGTCCACGTCGCAAACCCCGGTCACTTGAATCGTCCCGGATTCCAGCGCAGTGTGCAGGATGTTCATGCCCCACCAGCCGGTGCCCACGAGAGCAGTGCGGTATGTTTGGGTTTTGCGCGTTCGTACGCGGATCAGGGGAGCCGTACCCATCGCTATGGTACCGGCTGTGGCTTTAAGAAAGTCTCGTCTGCGCATGCAGTGTCGGAATTCAAAAGACAGATGCCATGTTAGGAAAAAATGCGGATACTATAGAAGTCCTTTTGCGGATTGTACATAGGTCGGTCATGAGCTGGGTTATTCGTGCGCTCATGATAGCGGCGGGGCGAAAGGCTGTTGAGCCGACTGACAGAATGCCGAATGACGCGCGTGGCGCAGTTTGATGGCAAGGAGTCAAACTTACCTTGATCACTTGCCCAAGGTATGGGTGGTCTAAAGGTCCCATGGCGTGCCACATGCGCGGGCTGTAAGGAGGCGGATAACCTCGGTTAAACGCCGAGTAGCTAGCTTTTCCTCTTCAAGCTATCTTCGGTGCCGGGGTTTTGTAATTTCAGGGCGCCCCATTTGCAGCAATTGCGCGAGAAAGGACGACGCCAAGCGCCAGCGTACAGTCCGACACTATTTTCCCGAAATGCGGGGGACCACAGACACGGTCGGCAAAGTGGATCCAAGCGCTATTCGGGATCAATTTGCCCAGACTGTGGGGATTACAAGAAGCCGTGGTTTGATACATGCTGGGATTGCCGCGACAATAGTCATGAAAGTGCGGCCGAATTAATTTGTCCCGAATGCGGGAACGACAAGAAGCCGTGGTTTGATCTGTGCTATAATTGTCACACAAGAAAGCGATCACGAGGCATTCGCGTGGCCTTACTTGCCGATTGCTCCACTTATTGTAGACTGAAGCATCTTCGCGTCGGGTAGACTGCTTGGGTACGACAAGATACGCACCTCCGTACGTCGTGCAGGCACGGGCCACCGTGGGGCAACTGGGCAGAATTGTCAGGTGCTATCTCCGATTTGCTAGTTTTGATGCGAATCCGTATAACAGAGGGACATAGTTTTCAAGCCTTGATCGTTAATAGATTAAACCACAATAAAATCGTGACCAGGCATTTCATAACTGTCCTATCCTGGCTGGTTGTTCCGCTGTGTTTGGTGCTTTGGACCATCCCTGCCAAGGGGCAACAGTTTTTCAAGGTTACTCTTGAGAATATCGGCAGAAGCTTCCCCTACACAATATCAGGCATAGGGCGCAATATCAATGATCGCGAATCGTTCGTGGTAAATCCCGGACAAATAGCTGAGATGGGTATGCCGATTTTTCCGACAGCCCGTTTGTCTTTTGTTGCAAAATTTTGGGAATCTAATGACTTGTTTTTTGCGCCAGATGAAGTCGGCATACCGCTGTTTGAGAACGGCGTCCCCTTAGTTGGAGACATCACAGATAGAATCTTCTTGTGGGATGCGGGTACAGAATTAAACGAGGAGCCTGGGATAGGAGATTATCAGCCTCCGCGTCAAGAGACTACCAACACTGGTCCTGATGATGACAATCAGTTGGTACGCCGAGTAGACGATGAGTTCGATTATCCGGCAGTATCAGAAATGCTTCGCGTTACCATTGAGTTGCGGAAGGCATATGGTGTTGATGCCGCTTTCGTACACATGGCAAACGTTTCCACTGAGGAGACCCTCGTCCTATCAGACGGAAGTTCAAAACCAGTAGTGGTGTCAGAGAGCATGTATGCAGTCCACACCGAGCCTGGTCCCCTCTTTACTCCCGGGCAGCCTGCGAGTGGCGCACTGGAGTTGTTTGCTGAAGATGGCGAAGCATCTTCGCTTTTTCTTGGTCTGTTATTTCAGACCGGGCCTACACCAGTGCTTTCGCCTGGCGTCTGGGTGTCCTATTACATGGATGGACCCCTCTTTTACCCAGGAATAGAGGAACCGGGAATGGGTCTTGAAGCACTTGCTGAGGATGGAAATACAACCCCCCTTCTCAGATCGCTGAGCAAGATTCCCCAGCATACGGTCGGTACATTTTCTGGACCGATGGTTCCAGGCAGTACTCTTCCAGCGAATATTGAGCCGGGTGATGTTTCTGAGTTCATTGTTGCAGGAAAGCCAGAGACCTCCTTGACCATTGCGACCAAGTTCGTGGAATCTAATGACTTGTTTGTCAGCACGGAACCACAGGGGATCCTGCTTATTCCCAGTGTCCTCCCCGCCGATGGTACGTTTACCGATCATCTGTATCTGTGGAACGCGGGGACAGAAGCCGACGAATGGCCGGGATTGGGACCTCACCAGTTACCGAGACAGATGAGTCCGAATTCCGGGCCCCCGGATTCAGATAATAGAGTTCGTAAAGGAGGCATCGTGCTATCGGAACGCTTTACGCAGGCGTTTGCCAGTCTTACCATACGGCCCATGCAATCTGTTCCATTCCACCTATTCATTGAGAATATTGCAACGGATTTGCCCGCCTCCACTATCGTACCTATCGCATTCTCGCCAGGAGTGGCTGTGGTCCATGGTGGTGCATCTCCACTATTTATGCAAGGGGCAGTTGAGCCCGGGTTTGGGTTGGAAATGTTGGCAGAGGATGGCAATCCCTCGGCTGTTGAATCTGCCTTATCAAGCTCAGCCGGGTATTTACCGCATGTGTTTGGAATACCTGAAGGTGAAACTGCTCCGGGATTGCTGCACCCTGGCTCCAAGTATCGGGCCGTTGTTGAAGGCGTTCCCGGGACATCGCTCAGTATTGCGCTAATGTTCGTTGAGTCCAACGATGTGTTTGTCGCCCCAGGACCAAGCGGGATACCGCTGTTTGATACTGAAGGTAATCCAATCACTGGAGATGTAACCGAGCATTTTTCGCTGTGGGACGCAGGAACAGAATTAAATGAGGAACCCGGCTTGGGCGCAAATCAACCCGCACGGCAGTCTGGGCCAAATACGGGCCAGATGGATCCGGACACCGCAGTCAGGCTTGTTGATGATGGCTTCACGTATCCTGAAGTGAGTGATATCCTTCGCGTCAGTGTTGTGCCGACACAGACAGCGACCGCAACGCTCGCTGAATTACCGAACCGAGTTGAGCTTTACGGCAATTACCCAAATCCCTTCACGCAGTCCACCACGATTGCGTTTAGTCTTGTGGAGGCCACCCCGGTTCGGCTGAGCATTTATAACTTGTTGGGTGTGCACATTGCAGACCTTACAGATGGATGGATGTCCGCTGGAACGCATGAAATCCTGTGGGATGGTCGCAATGCCCACGGTCTGCCGGTATCCACAGGGCTCTACGTATATCGATTGTCGGCGAGCAATACCAACGTAACTAAACACATGCTACGCCTGAGATAGGCCTGCTCTTTGTTGATATCTACGTACAATATGCGTGCGGCTGGTTATTATACTGTCACGTGCAGATGCAGCGTTGAGGTATAGCCATGATTTGTAGTCCAGATCCAGCCTTGCAGGAAATCGCAAAAGCTCGGGGTGACGAGGGCCGGATTGCACTCAGTCGGATCGTTTACAAGTGGTTGAACTTCGTTGATGCTCCCGAGCGGCTGCAATGGACCAAAAGCTTTTAGGCAATGAATACGCTTGAGGCGGAGACCATATAACTGTTGTTATGGTGCTTGCATGAGGTCATTAATATTCCAAAAAGGGCTTGCGTGCACGTTGCTCTGCTTTCTTGTCACCTTGGTTAGTGCGCAGTCCTCCTCCGTATCAATAAATACGAAGATGATGCTGAAAGTGGATCAAACGTGCATGGTAATGAAAGGAGATGACTTGGACTTTGGAAATTTTGATCCACAACCCACAACTGCAACTACAAACGTGTCAATCAACCCTGGAGGGGACCCAAAACCACCCGGGATAGGCACTGCAGCGGTGATGGTCGAAAATGTAAGTAGTTTCACTGTCAGTCTAACTTCTGCTATGGCCTGGCGCCAATCCGATATGACAGTGACTGATGATGTTGGATTCACCGCCCGTTGGGCGCAGTCTTCTGCACAAGGTTCTGGGTATACGCTGATCATGACAGGCAGCCATGTACAATCTGTTATGGCGCCAGCTGCTCCTTATACCCACTATTTCCGCGTGGGCGGACAGGTGAGTGTAGATCCTGACGACACCCTCGGAGAGTACAGTGGTCAGATCATGTTGACGTTGACATGCTCATGAATTTTGTTTCGCGAGAGCTTCCAGATATTCGTTTGAGACATCTCTTCAGCTGGAGTGACACTTACATTGCTAACAAAGCCTCACGCTTCAGCGCAGCAAGCTCCACATGATTTGATGGTGTGTTCTATGGCGGAATCATACAAGAGAGTGGGGGTACCTCGTAGCCCGTACTTGCACCTATGGAGACTATTGTTGTATAGTGTTGCAGACTTCTGGTTGAATGTGCAAAAGGTCGTGTTGTTAGTGTTTGCAATTGGATTCTTTTTCTCTGTCGGTGCCACCGGCCAGATATTTGATCAGATTACGCGTCCTGTTGCCCACATTACTGACCCCTCCCTGATTGCGCTGATCGTTGATGAGTTGCTAATTCCCGCAGAGAATATTTCCATGATGGATGTAATAGATGTCACGGGGAATGGGTATGGTGTTGATGATATTGTGCACATTTACCCGAGTCTTGATGTCTATTACATTGGGGGCTCGGTGTCGCCCGCCATTGCCGAGATCGTAGGAGAATGGGGTCTGGATGCAGATTTTGCGTTTGCGGCTGCAACAGGAGTTGATGAGGTATCCGCCGCCGTAGAAGAATCTCAAGACCCTAGGGCTCTCATGGGCGCCGAGGTGGTGCGCACGATCAGTCGCTGGTATACTGGTGAGAAGATTGATATGCGTTTATCAGCCAATGCAGACGGCTTAGCAATGGAAATGTGGAACTTTGATCCCTTGTTCCTTACGATTGCCCCACCCTTGAGAGCACAGTGCGGTGGCGTGCAACAGCGCTTTTCAATTGCGCCGGCGGTAACCATCAGCACGTTCGGTGACCACGGTTCTAGTCACTGTGTTATAGCTACGGCAATGGCCGATGGTAGTGTGGAAAGTCGCCCATGTAACTGATTAATTGAATGTCCATGTTAAAATTAGTGATGCGAGATCTAGTCCATGCCATTGGGTGTGGAAGGATGATAGGGTGTGGGGCAGCCACCATCATTGGATTATCCCTACTGCCCGGTTACGTCATCCCGGCATTTGGGCAGTCCACTGGCACTGCAGCGACGACTGCGCAGATTGTTGTCAGTTTGCCGCCTCCTACCTGTGCAGTGACCATTGATGAGCCTGTTGATTTCGGTACTATCGTCAGACCAACCGGTGCGAGCAGTGGAGGTGTAGAAATTGTTGCCGCAACGGGCGTTATAGTTCCCGCAGCTGCCGTTGCGAGCTTTCACTCCGGCGGTCAAGTGGGATCGGCAACAGTATCATCTATTGATTCTCCGACAGTCACGATTTCAGTATCCGGGCCAACCAATAGTGAACTCTCGGGAACTACCAACACAGCAAGTACTCTAGCTTATAGCTTGGGTTGGGCAGAGTCCGATGCCGAGGACTCCGGGTTTCAGCTTGTAAGTGGAACCTCGCATACTGAGAATCCAACTGGCGCGCGCGGAGCGACGGTGGATCATTTTCTGCGCATAGGCGGCACGTTAGGCGCGGTGTCCGCGTCTACAGCTTTAGACACGTATGTTGGAAACATTTCCGTAGATGTCTCTTGCAGTTGATTTAATTGGTGCTAACCATGAATAGGCATTCAAGAATATTCAAATTGGGGGTGGGTGTTGTTGCCTTGATCTGCTGCTACGCCAGTACGGTTAGCGCACAAACTACTAATCCCACCGCGACTGTGACCGGTTCCATAACCTTGGCTGGTCCGCAGTCATGCACCCTCACACCGACAACCTCAACATTAACATTTGGAAATGTGCCTATTCCGACTACGGGCTCAGGTTCGGTACAGCTGAACCCTACGACTAATACGGTCACAACGTCAGGTGTCAATGCTGCGATAGGTGCTCAGGTAGCACAGCTGCTTTTGACGGCCAATAACGTCACGTCTGCGGTGGTAACCCTTACACCTCCTAGTGGCGCTGAGTTGAGTCACACCGATGGTACTTCGACCGATGTTGTGGGCTATGTGGCGTTATGGGCGGAATCCGGCCAGCTAGCCACAGGATACACCCTTGTTGCGGGGCTTTCCCATACCGAGACAATTACAACATCGGCCCATACCCGCCATTTTCGTATTGGAGGGGTGGCTAGTGGGATTGATCATGATGATGTGCTCGGCACGTATAGCGCAGAGATCGCAGTGTCTGCGGTGTGCACATGAAATATTTTCCGGTGTCGCTATGCCTTATCGCAGCGATTCCATGCTCTGCGCAGCAAGGTGGCCCGATGCGGGTTGGCGTGGACATTGTACCCGCCTCCGTGTCTGTGACCGTTACGTCGGACTTGATTCATTTCGGCCAGCAGCGTGCTGCGACTGGAGCAGTGTTTCTTGATCCCGTAACGGGTCAGATTACAGATAAAGCAGGGGATTTGCATCAGGTCGCAGAGGTGATGGTTGCCGGTAACGCTGGCGAGAATTACTCAGTAGTTGTATCCGCGACTGAGCTATCCAGGCGTAAGGTTGCTTCCGATCAATCAATTGCCTTTCAACCGTCCGTAGCACGCTCTAACGATTGTACAGAGCGTGTCTTCAGCAGGATTGATGGTTCAACTGCTTTTGAAGATTCGCTGACGACAATGGGCTGTGCTGTCCTCCGGTTTGGCGGATCTATTGATATACCGCAGATCGCACAAGGAAGCTACACCGGGATAATGACTGTGAATATTCTGACGCTGTAGTGACCTCTCGGATCAGTCGTTTTCTGCTTTGTTGGGTAGCACTACTATCAGTAGTAATTCAAACGAAGGTCACCGCCTTGCCGGGACAGGTTTCTCTGCAGGTTTCGCCGCCAGCCGTTTACGTGACAGATGAGCAACCCCATGGGCATTTTGAGCTTAGTAACGCTGGCAGAGAGAACGTTGAAGTGATTATTGGTGCCGATTATGGCGTGCTTGCTAACGACCCCAAGACCGGAGAGGCTTTCTTGGCGGAAGATTCGGGTGATTTCGGTGATCTCACGGAATTGTTGACGTATTTTCCTCCCCGCGCGACGATTGCGCCTGGTCGTAGCCAAATTGTTCGTTTCCTTGTCCGAGATTATGATCAATTACCCGCAGGTCGAGCGTACGTAGCTTTGATGCAGTTCAGGATTAGCGAGCAAACCAGTATCCCGCAGTCAGATACGCCCGCAGCAGCAGCAGCCTTGCGGGTAGTGTATCAGATTGTGTGCCCTGTAGCCTTCCTACTTGGCGAAGGTGTTTCAGAGTTGGAAGTGGTTGCAGCTAAAGCGGAACCGGACCAGTTGCGACTCATGATTGCCAACACAGTGCCTATCCCTTTCATTGGGCGGACGGATGTCTACCATGGTGATGTTCTCCTTGGCACAAGTAACACTGCCGTGTTTACTACTAGGGAAGTATTGATATCGGTTGATCAGCCGACTATCCCGGATAGTCTTTCCGTGCGATTTGAGTCTGAAGGACTTCCGCAGTCCATTATTCACCGCTTTCCGTCACCTGCTTCAGTAGGTTTTGTGACTGTTAATGGTAGATGAAGCAGTCAATATGTATGGCCTTAATTGCGGGATGCTGCTTCGCTAATGTAGGACGTGCTCAGCAGCCCGAGTATGTATTGCAGGAATTGCCTTTATTGCTTGATACGCCGACTCAGCAGGAGTATATGCGCGCTTGGTACGACGGGGAGGTCTTTTATTTTGATGTGGCTGCGTTATTCAGTGCTCTTGGATTTATGATTGCTGACCATGGAGAGACGATTGATGCACTGGACATCAATCGTCGATTCACACTTAGCGCGACTGGCGATTCTGCGTATGCCTTGGTCCCGGGGGCAGAAGAGGCCGTCAGCATGTCGGGATTACTCTGGCGAACGGTAGAGGGTAGGGTCTTGATAGCTGCGGAGGGATTGGAAATTCTTTTTGGAGCTGATATCACGTTTGAGGAGGAGCGTCTTGCTTTGCGCCTTTCTACGCGAGCCGAGCGGTTCACGCTGGACCGCCCTATTCCCGCCCTGCCATTTGCCTCAGCTCCTGGTCCTATGCGCTTCCCGCGGCCGCGCAGCATATTGGGAGGAATGACAGCTGACTATACTGCAAGCTGGAGTTACAGACGAGGGAGGCCCAACTACGCTGTTCACACACTTGGCCACGCCCTTTGGGGTTCCGTGGATGCTACGGTTGTAGATGGGAACCGATCAACAGCAAGCTACATGATTGATCGCCCGGAATCGCATACGCTGACGCGAGTTCAGGTGGGATGGATGCACTCCGGCTATAGTGAATATCGTTCGTCAGACTGGGCGCTCCGGACGAGCAATAAACCCCTTGCCAGTCAGGCTCTGCAGCGATACACCAGTATTCGTGGCACTGCTTCTCCCCATGCCTTGGTTGAAGTAGAAGTTGGGGGAACTACTGCAGATCGTGTGGAGGCGGATGCCGATGGACGATATGAACTTCAGATTCCGGTATGGTATGGAACCACGCAGGCGATAATCAAAATCACTCCACTTGGCGGAGGGACTGTACAGACGGAGCGCCGCTTGTTCAATGTTGGAAGAGAACTCATCCAACCTCGCAGGTTTTTCTATGATGCTTTTGTCGGTCCATGGACGTTTGCCCAAGCTGAATATGGATTGCATAATCGAATTACGCTGCGTGCCAACGGCGGAAGGCAATGGGAGCCTTCATCGGAGCCGGATCGTTTGAGTGTCGGGGTTTCCACGGCACCGCTCCCGCGGCTGATGATATCATTGGAGGGAGATCTGATCAACTCCGATTCGGAAATAAGAGTAGGCGGCTGGTTGGGAAGAGGCTCGGTTGACATCTCCGCTGGTTCACTGCGTGGACGGCGCTATGTTCGGGGCTCCGGCGCCGCGGCGGTGCGGAGGTTGAGCACCTATTTGTTTTTCCAAAGCGAGCAAAATGCCGCGTTCAGTTTTACGCGTGGGTCCGGTCGGCTGCGATATGACGGTAAGAGCGGACTCACTGTCACTGGCCAAGTATCTGCTTATCGTAGCAGATTTGCGACAAGGGTGTCAAACACAGCATTGTCTTGGCTTGCTGGGACGGGATGGCGGAAGCATGCTTCGGGGCATACACTTTTTTTCAGGCTAGAGAGTAGCGGGTGGGGTGGGGCTTGGCAAACTGCAGGCGTTTCGGTACATTGGGCATCAAGACGCATGTCGCTGGGAGGATCTGCATACTGGGACTCGTCGACCGATGGTATAGCTGGCAGTTTGACCCTACAATGGAGAGCCCCTTTTGTTACGCTAGCGTCCCAAGGTCGTCGATACGGCACCGGCGCGTACTTTCAGCGTCATACTGTGACTGGAGGACTGAATGTTGGTCCAGGTATACGGATGTACCCATACGGCGGTCGCCAGAGTTCTGCCCGTGTGCGGTTGTTTGAGGACTTGAATGGTGATGGCGTCTTCTCGTCTGGAGAGCATGTTCTTTCTGGTGCGAGTGCGCAAGTATGGCAGGGGGGCATGCACCAATCCACAGCGAAGGGAATCATAGTACAGAGCCTCGAACCGTACAAGGCATATCAGACGACTATTGATCCGGCTTCCATTCCAGATCCTGGTTTGCACCCTGCTCCCGGTTATTCGTTCAGCTTTATGGCTGTGCCTGGAGGCATGGCTCGTATTGACGTACCGCTGGTTCGACCCGTTCTGGTTTCGGGTCGGGTTACGGGTGGAGCGGGGGGAGTATGGCGTATTGATGTGGTCCAGGGAGGTACAGTTCTGGAGCGACTGAATGTTTATCGCGATGGTGCATTCACATTGCTCTCGCCGGGCACCTCATACAGCTTGAGGCTAATTAATCTTATCACGGGTGGAGCGGTCGCAGAGCAGGAGGTAGCTGCCGACCAAAGCACCGTTCATTTCATCGTTGAACAGCTCAATACACAGTGACAGGAACAATTTTTCAGGTTGCCGACACCAGCAGTGCAGCTCCTGACTTGGGGGCAGGCACATCCTTCTTGCGTATTGCGGGCCAAGCACAAGGTTTTGAATGGCCCATTCTGGCCATACTGTTGTTCGGAGTATTTCTGCTTGCAACATGGGTTATACGGCAGCTATTGGATCGTCGCTCATCCAGGGCGCTGGTGGAGGAATCATGGGGCATTGCGGACGATGACACGGCAGGTCTCATTCGGTTGTTGGAGCAGAATGCGAATCCCGACAATCTGAGTGGACGTGTTGGCGTGTCCTTGTTGTCCGTATGGCGTACGGAGGGAGGTGCTGTTGCGCTCAATTACGAGCTTGCCGCAGTTCTCTCGGGGGTGGAGGCATCGTACAAACGCGTTCAACGCATGGTAACGTTCTTGTCCGCAGCGGCGGGGGGGATTGGTCTGCTTGGAACCTTGGTAGGCATTTATGTCTTGTTCAGTTCGGGATCACGCTCTCCGCAGATCATATTCGCTGGGATTGCACTCGCCGTAGTCTCCACACTCCTTGGAATAGTAGTAAGCATAATACTTGAACTTCTTGAATCGATTACTTACGCTTGGGTAAGCCGTTACCTTGAAAGGGTCAAGGAATGGGGAGCTATGATTCGCTTTCGACTCATGAATGTTTCTCCTCCCACAAACTTGGAACTGCATGAAAGGGATACTTCTGCTTCGCTTGGTTGACGTCACGCTGCTGCTTCTTCTTAGCTTTGTGGCTGCGGGCAGAATCCGTACCGAGAGCATAGAGATACCGGTGACTACTTCCTTAACCGAGTCAGGCAGCCTTCTGCTGCCTATTGCAGCTACGATTACCGAAAACGGTGCCATAATGGTTGATGGCCGGCCTGTTCCTTTACTGACTATTGCTGAGCAGGCCAGTGCCAGAGGGGTTGAATTTCTCGTGGACGCGGACGCCGAGGTAGACCTGCTGCTTAGGGCAGCGGGACTTTTGCAGGAACATGGGATTGATGCGGTTTTCCTTGTAGAAACGCGGCAGTAGGATGCAGAGTGGGACAAATTTCTTGCTTCGCTTTATTGACTTGGGGTTGCTCCTTCTCATGTCCTTCTTCGTCATTGCTGACCTGCGCCAGCCGTTTCAATCGCCACTTCCGCAGACGGGATCAGGTGAGGGGGACGATGATGTTGCGGTCACGCTGTACTATGTGCAGTTTTCAGGAGGTGTGGTGGCAAACATTTTTGACACGCAGGATCAGGGAGTGTGCCATGCAGCAACTTTCGTTGCGTTGAAATTGTGCTTAGCCGGATTGGGAACCGGAGACGATGTGCTATTTCAGTTGGATCCACTTCAGGATGCGACCGTTCAGCACTACATACACATTGTAGATGTGTGCGCAGATACCGGCGTTGAGTGTATTCCACCGGATCTGCAATCGTTTTGATGAAGTGCAATGATTACAATCGCATGAATTGATGTATCGAAGACCGGATCGGAGACAGGGCATTAAGGCGCGGGTGCTCGGAGCAGGTGTCAGCGTTAGCGTGTTTGCCGGTGCTATTGTACTGGCCGGAAGCTTTGACATCGGGGCAGCAAATGTGCCTCGCCGGACACTAGAATTTGAGCGGTTCTATATTCCTGCGACCAGCGCTGTCCCTGATGCACCGGAGATAGACGATGTGCCGGAATCTGCTTTGATCTTGAGCGTAGAACGAGCTACCATCCAGCTTGATGGCATAGCTGGATCTGGATTGGCTGCATTGCTGGAAGAAAGCCCCATGCGTCGGCGTAGCAGGGAGCAGCAGGCGATAACGGCCGTGTCAGAGACCGTGGTCCCGGGCACTGCGGATCAGCTAACGTCACCACGGCCCACCAGAGTGCAGAGAAATAGAGTGCAGAGAAATATTGGCTTTCAGCGTGATGCTGATCCCAAGTTCGGACAAGTTGAGGCTGCAGACGCTGTGGTAGTCGACGTCCGTCCGCGTTTGGCACCCGTGGGTATAGACGCTGTAGATGCTATTGACGCGCGGCAAGAGCGGAGCATCACTGCGGCGACGGTGATTGAGTCTGGGTTTGTATCTGCGGGTGATTATAATTGGACGGGATTCACAGGGGCGTTTGCTCCGTTTCTGAAGTCCAGACAGACTGCATTGCCTTCCAGAATAACTCAGTTGATGGGAACAAGCGAGACCGACCTATCAACGGTAGTCCGTTTGGAGGTTGATGGTCTTGGGCACGAAATGTTTGTAGCGATGAAGGGCCTGCAAGAACTGCATGTCGCTATATTGCATTCTGACCGCGTGTTCTATTTCGTTGATTCCTCCTTTGAGGGACTGCCCCAGTTGTTCAGAGAGGGGGAGGTGTTTCGTACCGGCGATGAGTTGACATCTATCCTGACTGAAGAGATGCCTGTGCAATCCGAGACCCTACCCCACTACTATGAAATATTTCTGGCGTGGTGGGAAATTGAAAGGGTGAAGCTATGAGGTGTGCTGCCGCTCTCATGCTGGGACTGCTGATGGTAAAATGTGCATCCGTGCAAGATGTGGTCGCTCCCGAAGCCGTCCAGGCAGAGCGGTCCGAGTCTCCAATGCAGCTTCCCCCTTTGCCCGGGGTAGATAGTACGTTGGCGCGAAATGCTTTTGATATGGCCTTACGAGCTATAATTGAAGCGCGGGATGAGGAGCTTGCAACAAGTCGCAGACAGAAGGCTGAGACGATTGTGATTGCTGTAGATAGTATGCTGAATCCAGTTGACGCTAACGTTGCACCGACAGGTATTGACACGGTTTCGCAGGCTACGCAGGACGCTGCCGTCATTGCCTTCAATGAAGGGGCAGTTGCATTGCAGGAGGCTTCTTCAGCTCCCGGAGTTGCCGCTGATTCTCTTCTCGCTGTTGCTCAGCAGCACCTCAGGAGTGCGTTGGACATAAATCCTTGGGACGGCGAGGCAAGATACTGGCTGGCACGAGTATATGAGATTCGGGGGACGCGTCTGGGCGAGACCGGACAACTCGCTGAGGCTATTGATGTGCTTCGCCAGTTGGTGGCCATGCACCGGGATCGGCATGACTATGTTGCTCAATTGGCAAGCATGCAGGAAGCACTGGATACCAGGTCTGCGTGGGGCATGGCCGGAGAGCTGTGGCGCCGGGCTGCTGGTGTTGCCGAAGACGATGCTGAACTTGGTATTGAAAGTGAGCTGACGGTTGATTCCACGCTGGTTTGGAATTACTATCTGAGGGGGTCGCGGGCCTACTCAGAGGCCCGGCTGAGTGCACCTGCATTGGAGCTGCTCGAAATGAGCGAGAATTGGATGGTCAGTGCGGATAATCGTGCAGTTGTGGATGCTGAGCAAGCGTGGATCTTGTGGGACGATGGAAATCTTGATACGCGTTTCGAGTGGGATTCCCTTACTGTGCTTATTGATTCCGATCCTACTGCCGCTCTTCCAGGAGTTGACGGGTTGGCCGGAAGAATACGCAATAGGTCTGCCTCTGTGGAGGTGAAGCACCGTGCGGGACTGCTTCGCTATGAACTGGGAATGGAAGCGGAGGCTATAACAGAGCTTCATCTTCTTTGGCGTGGTGTTTTAAGCAATAGCGCCGGTTTGGAGCTGGACGAGCGTGTGACGGAGGATTTCGGTGTATTGGCATTCAATTTTGCTCAGCAGAGGATTCGGACAGGCGATCGGCGCTCTGCATTGGTGTACTTGGTACAGAGCGAACAAACCGGGTGGGAGGGAGCAGCTCGCGCAGCCCTTCAGCAGGCGCAGTTGCTGCGCAACAGCGTTCCCGATGCTTTAGCAGCTGCGGATAGGGCCGAGACCCTCTCGGACAGCTTGAGTTCTGAGGACCTGAGGTTGCTGTACCAGCTCTTGGTTTCGTTGCACAGGCAGACGGGTGATACTGATACTGCGCGAACGTACTTGGAGCGTTTTCGCGCAGTTGGAGGCTCTTGAGGACGTGTTGCTTCGGGATAGCATTAGATCCAGATATTCGGTTTTGAATCTACGGTTAGTTGTACCGCGTGCACTCCAGATTGGACGAGCGAATGCAGTTTCTCTAAGCGCAGGCATCATAATATTGCTGGCAGTACCAACTCGGACCAATGCTCAAGGACCCGTACCACTAGCCAAGTGCCAGATTAACCTAGCAGGAGGTTTTCTTAATGATGACTTGGGACGATATCCTGACCCGACCTATGGGTATCCTCCCAATGCCCCGGTAACGTTTACAATGCCGAGGATAGCAAGTTATACGGTTGATTTTGTAGTGCCAGATGAATACGATTTTTTCGGTATTCCCGGTTTGAAGTCGGATGTTACATCCCAAATTATCTTGGGGCCACAGGAGTCATTCAGTACCCTGTGGACTTGTAATCCTGCAAATCACGGTTGTGATACAAAACAACCAATTGATGCCACCAATATATCTGATCCCGATATCCGGGTGGATGTCGGGATGCTATCGTATACCACCAACCTTACTAGATTGCCTAGACTCATGGAAGGCGATTGGGTGACGGCGTCGCCCGTCACTATTGAGCTTCATATCATCGGAACATGTGTTGCAATTAATCGACTTGATCCAACAGATTTTATATTTGAGTCGTTAGATGCCAGACTTTTCAGCACCGCCTCAATTTCATTTTATGGCCCGCCGGATCCTGCTCCGTACTGCATTATAACAGCGGCTGACGATGAGCTGGATCTGGGAGAACATGCTATTGGTTCAGGCAGGCAAGGGGTTGCCGCAACCATGGCCAATGCCCCGCAAACGGCCACTGCACACGTCACGGCGAACCTTGGTGGACTATCGCCTGCTTTGAACGTTGTGCTAATTTCGCCGGCCGAACTGGAAAACACTAATAACCCCTCACACAAGGTTACTTTCACGCCTGAGTGGGCGAGATCCACCGACCGTACCGGATCGTATTCCGCGATTCAAGGATCTTCGGACTCCCTAAATTTACCCGGAAAACACGAGGTCTACTATATCTTTGGCGGTATGGCCAGAACTGGGGTAAAAGGCACGCACATGCCAGGTATGTACACTGGCGTGATGATGGTTACAGTGACCTGCTCATGATGGCATCTCCTCGAGCCCCCTTGCAACCTGTTGCGCATCTGCATTCCATCAATTCATTGTATTACCTTTCTTGATCAGTCAGCGTAAACCGCTGATCAGCCAATCCTCCCCGAGATTCCATTCCGGCTCTGGTAGTTGCTCAACGATCTTGTTTGTCTCCATGCTGATATGAATCACCTTGGCCATTAGCTGGAGCGGATAAGAGGGGTCGTGCATGGTTTCCAGTGCGTAGCGGTTTGCATCGTTGACAATGCCGCTGTCCTTATGTGTGAAGACTCGCTGCCGCTCCATAACCCACTTGATCGCGGGTTTCCCGTTGATCATGTAATCATAAGCATCAGTTGGAATGCCGCTCACCACGATATGCTCGTTGAATTTCACACGGGAGCGGTCATTTCCTACGTGGCGCATTGGCTTATCTCTCACACGAAACCAATCCTCGGATGCAATACCTTCGGGAGGATGCCAGCCACCCTTTTCGAAATCAATCACCCACGGCTTCGCATCAACGTAATTGACATGCAAGTCACCGAGAGCCCTGCCCGCACTGGCAAGCGTATGAAAATCCGCGATGGTTTGCGGAGGCGGGATTCGGGGGAGTTCCTTCTTTAGATTGGCGGCGTATCGGCTCCTGTATGCCGGGACATGGAGTACCGCGTAGATGTAGTAGAATAGGTCATCGGCGCACAAAATGCCCCCCCCCCCCCCCCCCCCCATTTTTTGGCCGAGCGAGCGCTGGAATGCCGAGACGGCTGTTTCGTTGATTGCGCGTTCCCGACTGTAGCCGTAGTTATCAGTGTCGTCGTCGGAAACGAATAACTCAGCCCCCCTTTCCTTCCGCTTGCTGTACACCCATTGAGGAAAGCACTGCCCGCTGGCTACGAGACCCAAATCGGGTATATCCTTCACCATTAGGCAGGAGAAACTATCACTCACACCCTTTCCTGTCACGCAAATCAGGCGATTTCGGGCATCGGCGTGTGGGAAGAGCTTCGGAATCTGGTAAACGCGTTCATTTAGGCGCCTGCCAAAGAATAGACTCTGACGCGTGAAGGGACGGTACTGCGAATAAGTTATACGACCGTCGTTTAGTCCGAGCACTCTGTTGCGCCGGAGGTCATTTTTTAAGGCACTGGTCCAACTTATACGTTTGGGATCATTATTCACGAGGTCCGTAACCGCCTTTTTTGACAGCTTGCGTCCACCGGTAATCTGATTTCGCAGCCGAACCCTTTCCTCGTTGTAAAAGCGGATCATCGCGTCAACATTGCTGTGGAGAACCGCTTGCGAATAGTTGTAGCACCATGCGTCGCGAGCCGATGCTATACCACGGGAGTAATTCCTGAAAATTTTCGTACCAATGGAAGAGCCGCTAGACTTGTCTCCAACGACCATGAAATTTGCAAAACCAGGATCTCGCTGGTTCACCCAGTCATGGTGATCATTGGGTATAATTGAAGACCATCCTCCAAATTCACGGATACCCTTGGTGCTGCGGAACGAGGTTATTCTTTCTAACTTTTCCTCCCGATTCAAGTAGTCTCCAATATCGTGGAAAAGGATCCTGCATCCGGAACGCTCAGGATTGCGAACGAGAAGCGTTATCGCCACAGCCGCGCGGGAGCCCGCGCCGAATACCTTCCCTCCCTCTCTACGGGATAGTTCCCCTTGGGTGCGCTGATTCCCTCGTAAGTGTACTACATGAATACTGGAAAACTCGTCGGCAAGACATTTGCGTACGCCATCGGCCGCATTGCCATCAATCCAGCCGGCGTTAGTGACAAAACCGATTACCCCGCTATCGCCAATGCGGTCAGAAGCCCAGCGAATGGCCCGAATATAGCTGTCGTACAGGCTGTTCTTTGATGTCGCAGTAGAATAGTGTGCGAATGAATTGGCAATTCGTTTGTCTAATTGAGGGTACGACTGGTTTTGGGCAGCATCATTTTCGCTACGCTGTCCCACAGACCATGGAGGGTTGCCTACGATCACCTGAATCGGAGCAGCCTTCTGGCGCTTGCGCTGCTCTGAATTATCCGGCAAAATCTGGGCAATCAGATCGTCCTTTTCCTGCATCTCAAACGTATCCGTCAAGATGATACCCGGAAACTGCAAGTACTCCCCGGCATCCATATGAGCATGGTATGCAGACTCAATATTCACCGCTGCGATGTAATACGCGAGCAGCATGATCTCATTCGCGTGGATCTCGGATTGGTACTTGCGCGGAAGATCATGCGCCCGGATAAGTCCGTTCTGAATGATGCGGGTGACGAATGTGCCCGTACCCGTGAACGGATCCAAAAT
The DNA here is from genome assembly GCA_963663495.1 of Rhodothermales bacterium. Classification (GTDB taxonomy): domain Bacteria; phylum Bacteroidota; class Rhodothermia; order Rhodothermales; family Bin80. Next base: position 3,272,508 of record OY760427.1, on the reverse strand, counting down.
CTGGACGCCCGGAGAAGACAGTGACTGCCCAAACTCCTCCCGAAGAATCTCGTCTACCGAATGCAGTATAAAATCAACAATTTCAATCGGCGTGTAGACGATCCCCAGCTTTGCCGCCGTTGTCGGGAAAGCATTGCGGAAGAACTTGTCGTATAACTCCGTAATGATCTTCTGCCGAGCTATGAGTGTGTTGGCCGCTCTTGCCCTGCGAGCTACACTACCATAAAACTCTTCCAGACCTTCCGCCTCAGTCTCAATATTGGCCGGCTTAAGGACATCCAATACCAGCTGCATGCCCTTGCTTACAGGATTCTCACTAACAAATCGCGCATCCCCGTGCAGTGCTTCAAAAACCGGTCGAGTAACCATGTGCTGTGCAAGCATTTCGATGGCATCCGACCAGGAGACGCCCTCGTTAAGGTCATCTTGTAATTCCTTGACAAATTCCTCGAAGATTTCCTTTGCAGCCTCATCTGCTGTGACCATTGCTTTGATCCGATTGATATGACGCTGAGCGATCTTTGCTACGTCAATCGCCCACTCATCCCAGTACCTCCGATTACCGCATTTATCAACGATTTTGGCACGCACCGATGCTGGGAGATCAAATTCCAGTTCGGTCTGATGGCCCGCGCTTCCGTTCGTTGGCTGTGGACTTGGTCCCCCACCAGTACGTTTGCTCTGCGCCTGCCAATCGGAAACCGCCAGTATGCTCAGATTCTTGACCTCCTGCCCCTCCTCAATTAGGTTTAATAGCGCCTCAAAGCGTTCGTCGTGCGAACGGATGGCATTGAGCACTTGCCAGACCACCTGGAAGGTCTTGGAGTTGTTCAGCGCAGCTTGCGGTTCAGTACCTGCAGGAATGGCTACCGGTAGGATTACATATCCCATCCTCTTCCCACTGGCTCTGCGCATAACGCGACCGACAGCCTGCACGACATCAATCTGGCTCTTGCGAGGATGCATGAACAGTATCGCATCCAGATCGGGGACATCCACTCCTTCGGCAAGGCACCGAGCATTTGACAGAACATGACATGCGCCGCCATCCGGGCGCACCGAGTCGAGCCAGCTAATGCGTTCACCGCGACGCCGGGCATTAAAGTGCCCATCTACATGGGCAGCCCGCACGCCATAATTCGGAATGTACTGGGATGTCACTTGGATCAGGGACTGACGGTAGGAGGATGCAATGGATTCGAAAAGATCTTCCACCTGCTTCGAAGACTTGATGTCACGGCAGTACGCGATTGCACGCCGCATGGGCTGCTGGTCGTCTTCCGGGTATTCTTCCTGATCTACCTTCGCCAGTGCGCGCCAGCAGCCGGAAAGCTTTGCACCCGTTTCCAGCTTGAGTTCGCTTTCAGCCAAGGTTGTGCTCAACCAATTTGGTACAGCATCTTCGGGCACGGTCAGCACAACAACCTTGTAATCTGTCAACAATCCATTTTCAACAGCTCTGCCAAATCCCAGCTCGAAAAGGACAGGGCCATAGATCGCCTTATCTTCCATGGAGCAGAGCTCGGCGTCAAGTTTGCCGGCCTTGTCACGCGCGGAAGACTTGTAGACCTTCGGCGTGGCCGTCATATATAGCCTCCTGTTCGCACGGATATTCTCCTGGCTGTGGATTTGAACAAAATGACTTTCTTCCTTCCCCTTCAGGCGGGCGCCGGCGGTGCGGTGCGCTTCGTCACAAATGGTCAGATCAAAATCCGGTAGTCCGTGTACTCTTTGGGCTTTTCCTATCACCGGCAGGGAATGGTAGGTCGCAAATACCACCGTCAGTCTATCCTCTGCAACCGGACTGGCTTCCTTCGCAAATCGAACTGCTTCTGTGGTCGCGGGGAAAGCCAAGTCCAACACATCCATATCAATGCGGTCGTCGTTGCGATACCTTCGTACGCCAACCTGTGAGTCAGAGCAAACCGCGAATGATCGTAGTGGAATGGTTGCATCCGCAGCCCATTCGCGCACAGTTTGGGACATCAGTGCCAGACTGGGGACCAAATAGAGCACACGCCCGCCCGGACCACCTAATTTCTCGGCGATTCGGAGGGATGTGAATGTCTTTCCGGTTCCGCATGCCATAATGAGTTTCCCGCGTGAGCCAGGCTCCGCCAAGCCATTAACGGCTTTGAGAATTGCTTCCTCCTGGTGGGGCCGAGGCGACTTGCGTGGACGGCGTTCTACGACGCCGTGGCGGACGTAGCGCCCCCACTTTATGGGGCTCTTCCGCATTTCGCCTATCCCTATCCTAACAACAGGGACACTTTGCGTACGAGCAATAGCCTCTGCATTCCGATTCCATCCCTCCGCCGTATCTATGAGTATGCGACGACTGAACTCTTCACTCCCGGACGCTGCCACGAATGAATCGATTGACGACTTGGATAATCGCTTTCCTTCTGCCCAGAACTTGCATTGTATCGCGCACCACCCGTCTCCGTCAAGTACCTTCGCGACGAGGTCAATCCCCAGGTCGGCCTCTGACCTGCCGTGCTCCCTCGCCCAGGCGGCGTAGGGGACTGGGGCCTCGAACAACGTACTCTGTATTGGGTCGTGCTCCATGTATACGATGCACAAATCTTCGAAAGCTCTGCCCTTGGCGCGTTCCACACTATAGCCGGAGGCCTTAGCTTCGCGGCGCCACGCATTCAGAATATCATCAAGATCTAATGGACGCTGTTCGGTCATGAGTTTACCGTCTACTGGAAATGAGGTTGGACCTGGCAGATTTCACCGAACCGTATGGCGTATACCAGCGGGCAAGAATGCGCGGATCAAAACCGATCCGATAGCCAAGCCACAGTAGCAGATTCCTGAACTGCTGCCGGAACACTCCGTGCTGAAGGAAGCGGCGAGAAGATGTGATGACGGACGTATTCAAAAAGTGAAAACCTCCCCGCTTCCCCAGGACACTCAATAATTGCAGATCCTCAAATATAGGCAACTCGCGATAACCTCCTATTTTCGTAAGCGTGCGGTGAAGTACGGGGTAGCGGGCTTTTTGGCGGTTTTGGCGGGTACAGTGTGGTTGGAAGGAGGAGAGCATGTGGGCTTGCCCGATCTGGACGATTCGGCGTCGGGCAGCTAGGCGGCCTTACCCTAGTGGACTTGCCGTGCCTGTTTCCAATGATGGGGCAATAGCGCTGCTATGTCCTCGGCAGGATGTGTCGGGATGCGCTGGAATACTTCCATGAGCCATTCCATTGGGTTGACGTCGTGGAATTTGCAAGTTCCAAGGAGCGAATAGACCACAGCACCCCGCTGGGATGCATCATGGGATCCTGCGAACATGTAGTTCTTCCTACCGATAGCCAGTGGCCGTATCGCATTCTCAACCAGATTATTGTCCAACTCCACACGGCCCTCATCCAGATATCGGGTCAGCCTTTGCCAACGACCAAGCGTGTACTGGGTCGCCTTGGCCCACGGGCTCTTGGGTAAACCATTATTCACCTCCAGCCACGGCTTCAGCTCCTCCAGTACAGGTCCGGCCTGTTCCTGTCGCAGTTGCTGACGAACATCCGCACTCGCACCCGTTTTGCGTAGCCAACGCTCTATGAGGTAGAGCTTGCGTATCTCCTTCAACACATGCGCGGCCTTATCCGGCTCGTACGTCTTGCAGTCGAAGAACTTGCGCCGGGCATGCGCCATGCATGCGTAGAGCGTTACGGATGGGTCCGCATCAAAGATGTCGTAAGCTACATACCCGTCTGTCTGTAGCAATCCCTCATACCCGTGCAAAAACTCCACCGGACCCGCCCGAGCACGGGTCTTCCGGTATTCCATCACCAACAGCCTCTGCTCTGGACTATGGTACACCCAATAAAAGCCTTTATCCTCCGTTATTCATGAGGGAGTTAAGTGGCGGGGAATCGTCGTTTAATATTATGGCGTAATATGTTGACTATACACGGTTTGAATGGGATCCTGTGCGACGCTCAAACGTTTAGAAACCCCAATACCCATTCACCCTGTAACACACCCGATGCCAGATCACAAATCCAACCTTCTGTCCGCTTGCCAGTTCAATAAATCCGTTAAAGTTGTACGCTCCAAGACCGATAATCTAACATCGGATGCCGGCGTCATTCCTATGCGCCTGCTCATGGTGATCAGCACCTTGGCATGCCGACTCGCTTCCGTGCTTAAGGACAATCGGTCCCAAGCTCGGATTACGCATAGCCTTGAGGAGTTAGTGCGGCAGTACCTGCTGCAACATGTGCAGGGGTGGGGACGTCAGTCAGATGCGGACAAGCTTCGAAGGGACCCCGCCATGCGCGTGGCCACTTCTTCCAAAAGGGGTATGGAGGCTTTACAGGACGATAGGTCCCTGGCATCCCAGCCAACCATGTCTCGCTTCGTGCACATGTTGGCCGGGAGAAAGAATTTCAAGAAGTTGCGCCTTTTTGCAGAGACATTCGCCATGGAGCACCTGCTGCAGCGTGGTGGCGGGAAGCGCCGCCCCGAGGTAGTCTTTGATGTGGACGGTGTACCGGTAGATACGCATGGCAAGCAGCAGGGCAGCAAGTGGAACGGGTATTATAAGCGCACCATCTTTCTGCCCCTTATCGCCATATGCGGTGAGTCGGGCGACATGTTGGGGGCGGAATTGCGAGGGGGCACGCAGAATGTGGTGAAGGACTGCTACGGTTTCATTCGACGCATTGGGCTGGCATTGCGTGAACATGTGGCCGACAAGGTCATTGTCCGATTGGACGCAGGCTTCAACAGTGGAGAGTTGTGTGATAAGCTGGAGAACGACCGTATCGGCTATGTGATGCGTCTGAAAGGAAACGATGTGATTGACGGGCTTGCGGCGCCTCATTTGGAGGGTGATCAGCCGTCGGACGAATGCTACCACGAACTGCGCTACCGTGCAAAGTGCTGGTCCGTAGAGCGTCGTGTGGTGCTCGTGTTTGTTCCGGTGCCGGGAGAGCTTTTTCCGCGGCATTTCTATCTGATCACCGATCTGGATGCAGAAGCCTATCCGGCAGAGCAGCTTGTGAATCTGTACAGGAAGAGAGGAAAGGCGGAAAAGCATTTCGGGGAGCTGAATGCGGCTTGCTCCATGGCGCTGTCTTCGGTTCCCCGTCCGAAGACACACTATAAGGGCCGGCCTGTAGTGCGGGTGCCTGATGGGTCGGAGCCTGATGGGTCGGAGCAGGATGGGTCGGAACAGGATGGGTCGGAACAGGAAGCCGAGATCCGAGCCGAGAACGAGGTCCTGCTACAGGTATACCTTCTAACTTATCAGCTCATGCATGTGGGGCGCTGCCTTATGCGGGAGCCTGACGAATCCCAGATAAGTCTGAGCACCTATCGCGAGCGTGTACTCAAGGTGGGGGCCCGCTTCGTACAACACGCGCGCAACATCGTTATCCACATTGCCGCCAGCGCAGATGCTGCATGGGAGCAATTTTGGCGACGTTATTGTCAACTCACATGGATCACGCTTCCCTTGAAGAGCTGGCCAAGTCATCTTTGCGCCTGCGCTTCGACACCGCAGGCGCCCAACGCGGAAAGCGGAAAGAGAAGGTAGGCAGAGGTTTGTCTACCCGACAGACGTCTTCCCAAAATCTCGGTAATGTGACCGCTATCGAGTCGGGAAAAGGGCCTAAACTGGTGTTTTCAGCCCCTCTCATGGTCGTCCCTACGCATGAACAACGCACAATCGGTCCTGCAGGTACCGAAACAGCACTTTTAGACCCGAACAGGGTACATCATGAATATTGCAGGTTTATGCAGCGATCCCTTCATCTCTCCATCCTGCACCTCCATCCTCGTCTCATCCGCCTGCAGATACCCGGTGGATAGCAACTCCTGCTTCAGAGCATCATACAACGGGGTCAGGTGCGACGCAGACTGCGATATCCAGCCTCCCAGCGTGGACTTCGCAATCTCCACGCCTTCCCGACGAAACCGCTGCTGCTGACGGTACAAAGGCAGGTGGTCCGCATATTTGCCCACCACCACATCTGCCAACAACCCCGGACCCGCCATGCCCTTGTTCACCATCCGTGGTGGCAACTCACCTATGATCACCCCCTTATCCTCATCCCCAGGGTCCACATACTTCGGACGCACATACTCAATAACCTTCATATGGGCGGGTACACGCTCCAGAACCAGCGTCTTCTCCGCCCCGATGCACGTCATACCACGGGTATCCCCGTCAGGCTCAATAGTAATCGTTTCGCGGGGCAGTTTCTTCAGCAGATCGTCCAGCGCTTTACGCTTGGGCTTGCCCTTCTTCTTCTGCCGTCCGTTCGCCTTTTGCCCATGCTTCGTCTGTCCATTCGTCTCCGGCTCCGGTAGAGGGACCTCCTGCTCCGGCTCATCGAACAACGTGCCCTGCTGCGGGTCATTCAGCACACACTTTTCACTCTTGGGACTGTATAGCGCGCGTAGCGCTAGCATCAGCCGGTTATTCATATTCCCCAATTCTGCCTCAAGCCGGCTGCATCGATCATGCAGCTGGCTATTCTTTCTCTCCAATTCTGCATTATCCCGGCTGTACTGATCAAAGGCACTGGCCAATTCGGGGTGCTGTGCAAGCAACGCAACCTGCGCGGGGGAGAGGATAGAATGTGCTTCGGGCTGCATGGTGAGCTAGCAACACCAGCATATTGCTTGTTCCCGAATCACACATTATATTTGGCCCGATTATCGGCTTTTTACCGCATATCGGGGCCGATATATCACCGTCTTCAACGACACCCCCTCCAGCATCATCACCATCTGTGCCCATGTCGGCACATCCTCCTCTGGCAACGCAAACGTACCCGTCTCCAAGCGCTTGTAGAAGATCGCAAAGCCGTTCCGATCCCATGTGAGCGCCTTCAAATGGTTTCGCCTCCTGTTGATGAATACAAAGATGTCTCCCGACATCGGATTCCGCTTCATGCCGCTCTTTACCAAAGCGCGCAAGCCGTCAAAGCTTGTGCGCATGTCCACCGGTGGTCGGTAAAAGAAGTACCGGTGCGAAGGTGCCAGTCCGATCATGACTGCGTCAGCCTGGCCAGGTACGAAGCAGAGACCGGTGCAAAGAACCGCACCCGTATCCCACCCGGATATGCGATCTCTACCTGTGCCGCTACCCTTGGTGCTGCACTGCCTATCTCCACGAAGCCTCGGCTGTCCTCGGCTGCAGTCTCCTGGCGAACCTTCCGCCTCCAATAATTCAACTGCCCATACGAGATGCCGTGCTTTGCACAAAACGCCGCTGCGGACTGGGTCCTTTCGTTATACTGCTCTACCAGCGGAAACATCTCTTCCGCCGTACGTTTGGGCTGTACCATGCGATCTGGGGTCTGGGTTCTCACGTCTAGGGGTAAGCTCCCCAGAACCCATCACCCAATCAAGATGTAGTTCACCGCACGCTTACGTTTTTTCGACCAAGCGTAATCGCCTGCATCTGGTTCTCGACCAGATTGTTATCAATCTCAACCTTGCCGTCTTCCAGGTAACAAGCCAGCTTCTCCCACCTGTTGAGCATGTACCCCACGGCCTCATCCCATCCCGCACTCGGCCGGTGCTCACGACTCTCCTCAAGCCATGGCTTCAACTTCTCCAGCACCGGCCGTGCCTCCTCCTGTCGTACCTCCACATGCCGAGCCGGACCAGCTCCCTCCTTACGCAACCCACGCTCTATCGCATACAACTGCCGGATTTCCTCCATTACATGGCGCACCTTCTTGGGCTCCTTTTTCCTGCAGTCATAAAACTTGCGACGCGCATGCGCCATACATCCAAACAGCGTTATCCCGCCCCGCTTACCAAACACATCGTACACCACATACTCGTCGGTTTGCATCGCCCCTCTATATCCGCGCAAGAATTCCCACGGTCCAGCGCGCGCACGGCTCGGGCTGTAATCCATCATCACCACCTTCGCCCGCGGTGCCAAGTATACCCAAAGATAGCCGCGATGCGTCTTTCCTTCGTTTTTCTTCCCTTTCTTCTCCTTCCCTTTCTTCTTCGGCTTTTGCACCGGGAACGTTGTCTCATCCAACTGCAGATACCCGCTACGAAGCACCTCCTTACGCAACGCATCTCCTAACGGACCCAGATACGTCGCTACCTTCGCAATCCAATCCCCCATTGTAGCAGCCGATAGCTTCACGCCATGGCGCTGAAACTTCTTCCGCAGCCGGTATAGCGGCATATGATCCACATATTTGGCTACCGCCAAATACGCCAACAACCCCGGACCCGCCTTTCCCTTCGGTTTGACACGCTTCGGCAATGGCGCTATGACCACCCCCTTGCGAGGCTCCTTGCAGACAACGTACTTCGGCCGCACAATCTGTACTACCCTCGTGAAGCCCGGCACATATTCCAGGTACTCCGTTACTTCCTCGCCGATGTACTTCATACCCGCGGTGCTGCCCTCCGGCTCAAGGCGGATCACCTCTCTGGGCAGATGGTCCGGAATCGGCCCGCGCACCGGCTTGTTCTTCCCACGCCGCTTGCGCTTTACCAGGACATACTCGTCCGGCTCCTCCTCCTCGGGCTCAACAGCTACTGGTTCCTCTCCAAACAACCGGCCTTGCTGCGCATTGTCCGCCGGCGTGTAACGCTCACTCTTTTCGCCAGGGAGTAGGCGATACGCTTGTTCCAACCTGTCTTCCAGATGGCTAATCTTCGCAGCCAGATCCGCGTTGTTCTTGGATAGACGATCGGCTTTTTTCTCCAAGCGACGGACCTGTTTTCGCAGATCCTTGTTCTCAGCCTCTTTGTTTCTTAGCCTCTGAAAAAGGACTTCACCGGCAGGAGAAGAGGGGGAGAAAGATGCCTTGGGCCGCATTATTTATGTGCATGTGCGCCCTCCACAATGTTCCGATTCTTCTCCCCAAAACCCATGTTTTTTGTCCCAAAAGACGCTGATTGCTGCCTGCATTCAGGCGCCTGGACGATAAGCTGCACACCACTCCGAAATTCCCATATCGGCACACCAAACCCGGCGTATTATCACCTTGCACTAAGCTCTACAAGCGGACTACGCAGACCAATACCAAGCCCGCTTTACCATGTACTTCACCGTACGGATACCGCGCCAATAATGATTACGTGTATGCGCAGGAAATCAAGTCATTGCTCTACTCTTTGACGTATCTTTGACGTATCCAATACCGATAGATACGGTCACAGCGCGCTGCTAACCGAATTATAGTACTTCTCGGTTCGCAAATCCCAAAAGAACGCAATTAGTGACTGGTTCGACCAACTTCAAGGAGGCACACAGGCGGCACTGGGTAGACGCTGAGCTCCTTTATTCGAACGAGCGATGGGGAAACGCGGACCATCTTTTCGGGTTCAGTGCAGAGTGCGGGCTCAAGGCCGTCATGGTTCATCTTGGATTGGGGGAAGATACTCCGAACAAGAAGTATCGAAAGCATGTCAAGGACTTGTGGACCATATTCAGCAAGTTTGCCAACGAAGGCGGCGGTAAAGAGTACCTACGAGAACTACCATCTGACGAGCCGTTCAAAGACTGGTCACATAATGACCGGTATTCGGCATCTGGATTTTCCGACACTGAAGCGGTCAAAAAGCACCGTGCTGGAGCTGACGGTATCCGTCGCATGGTTGAGCTCTTGGAGCAGAGCCGTATACCGTGAGTAGCGGGGGTGTTGTTTTTGACGATATCCAGGAGCTACTCAGGGAGAAGCTTCGGGCTATCAACTTGCCTAATAATGCACCGACGATCTTCATAATCCGCGACACGTTCGGCAAGGTCGGCGTGTCGGCACCGGACGAACATGAAAGCGACGAGGACCTGCGGAATGCACTTGAAGGACTCGCGCAGGTCCTGCATGATGGCGCCGGAGCGCGTGGTAGTTCATTTGAGCGATTCGTGCTTTGGTTGCGACCAGAGCTCATAAATAAGTTGGAAAGGACGGCTCAAGAGATAATCCCTGGAGTAAAATTGGCAGACCGCCTCCTGGTAGGAGCAAGTTGGTGGACGGTGGGTCCGGATGAGGCTGAAGGTCCGACTCGCTACACACTCTACTCAGTTAAGGGCGGCGTCGGTCGCAGCACCACGGCAGCAATTCTTGCCTGGCACCTGGCGAGGAAGGGCGAAGATGTCCTGGCCATTGACCTTGATCTTGAATCGCCTGGGCTGGCATCAGCGTTCCTCGAAACGAGAATGCAGCCGAATTTCGGAGTGGCAGACTGGTTCGTCGAAGAGCTAGTAGGCCAAGGGGATGCACTCATCGAACAGATCACAGCGAGCCCTGTCTGGACAAATGATCTACCGGGAACCGTGTGGATTGCGCCGGCGCACGGTCATGGTCCGGGTGAATACCTCGCCAAATTGGGACGAGTCTACATGGACACGGCAGTAGACCCGTGGACTAAGCGACTGCGCCGGCTACTGAAACAGCTGGAGGACCGACTGAAGCCTACCGTAACTATCCTGGAGAGCCGTAGCGGCCTCCATGACATTGCCGCGGCCACCGTCACCGATATCGGTGCAGAGGTTATGCTGTTCGCTGTGGATTCCCCGGCTTCGTGGACCGGATACGGGATTCTCTTTGATCACTGGAGGAGGCTTGGGCTGGCATCCCAAATACGTGAACGCCTGTCGGTGGTGTCTGCTTTGACACCAGAGCTTGACACGGAGAGATACTTGTCGCGGTTTCGCGAAAATTCTTGGGACCTCTTTCGGGAAAACCTCTACGACACCTTGAGGAGCACCAGTATACTGCCCGATTCTGTTTCTTACGCGTTTGAAGAGGATGATGCACCTCACTCGCCACTAGTAGTTAACTGGAACCGAGGATTAGCCGCTGGAGCCTCATTGCGTAAACTGGAGACAACCGCAGTGGGGCAGGCTTACCGTCCATTTTTGCGCAGTTTTGACCGACGACACCAAGCTCGCCACAAAGCAAAGACACCTATTCCGGTTTCAGGTGACAATTTTCGCGTTGCCGACCGCGAATCTGTGCGCATCGCGTTGACCAAGCTGCCTGAGGGGACGAACCACGGCGCAAGGCCACGGCCCAACCAGCTCTACCTCCCCCATTCTCACAGGAAGGCTCTTGACCCCAATGTTTCGCTGGTAATCGGCGGACGCGGAACCGGAAAGACATTCTGGTGGAGTGCGCTTCAGGATGAATCCGTATTGCCACTCCTCAAGAAGTTACACGCGCGTCTGGCTCCAATCGCTAAGTCTGATATGTTGGCAGGGTTTGGGGTTGTAAAACGGCCGCAAAGCTATCCAAGCCCGCAGGAAATCGGTTCTTTAGTCCAGAACGATAAATTTAAGCCGCGGATTGTCTGGCAAACGATCCACGCCCATCATCTTGCCGATACCCGTCACCCATTGAGGAAGCTGAATATGTGGGATGAGCGTACGAAGTATGTGTACAATAACCCCAGAGAAATCGCGCGCTTACTTGACGATTGCGACAACAGGTTAGATCGTAAGGGCAAGTACTCCATAGTTTTATTCGACGGGCTTGATAGGAGCACGAACGATTGGAGGAAGGCGTTAGAATTGACCAGCGGGCTGCTGCAGCATGCACTCGAAATGCGTTCTTACCGCAGGCTCCGCGCCAAGGTATTTCTTAGACCGGACCATATTGAAGAGTCGAGTACCGCCAATTTTCCTGATTCGTCCAAAATTCTTTCGACTGCCGTGCAACTTACGTGGCGGCGGCGTGCCTTGTATAGCATGTTGTGGCAATATTTGGGCAATGGCGATTCCGGTGCAATTCTGCGTCGTCGGCTCGCAGAAGGGGACTGGATGATGGTCGACGTGGCCCCAGATATGTCTTTCTATAAAGTACCTCTACCGCTCGCCAGCGACGAAGAAATCCAGCGCGAGCTATTCCACTCCGCCATCACTGGTCCATGGATGGGCACTGACCGCAGGCGCGGGTTCCCGTACACCTGGATCCCTAACCACCTTGCGGACGCCGATGGCACGGTGAGCCCCCGGTCGTTCATTGCTGCCGTAAAAGCCGCAGCGCGAGACACTGCGGAGCGCCATCCTAACTGCAAGTATGCGCTCCATTACGATAGCATCAAGCGAGGAGTTCGAGAAGCCTCTAAAATCCGAGTCCGGGAAATTCAAGAAGATTATCCTTGGGTCGGCAGCCTTCTGCAGCTACTTTCGGGGATCGTGGTCCCGTGCAAATTCGAAGATATCGCCAAGGTCTGGCGCTCCAAGGAAGTCATTAAGCAATTATCTGGCGAGGCTGCTCAAAATGAGGTCAAACTCCCGCCTCCCAACTTGGAATGGGGTGAGATAGGCATTCGCGGGGATCTTGAAGTTCTGGGCATATTCCGGCGTCTCAGGGATGGACGGGTCGATATTCCGGATGTGTTCCGGATCGCATACGGTCTCGGCCGGAAGGGAGGCGTAAACCGGTGAAGTGAGGCACCCGGGAATCTGCTGATAAGACACCTATAACGACTCAATTGCTTGCCGATCAGATCATTTGCGTAGCATTCGGTTTATCCACGTTGAAGGGATGGGCGGAAGTTGTTGTCTTCCGCCCGTGCGGAAGACGCTATGCGACCCGCTGCGTACGGGATGTGGACCACTTCGGGGGCATCAGTCCTCGCGTAATTGGAGGTACCCAAGACACTCCAATTGCTTGGATCGTCTATTCTGCGCCCCCTGAGAGTCGAGATGTCAGCTCGGCGACAGTGCAACGGGCTTTCTATTCTCGCTACGAGATCAAACACTAACGGTCGATTATATTCGCGTCATTTATTATGCGTCATGGATTCTCCGTCGCTTCTGCTTTCTTGAGGAATGCTTGTTAAACTGACGACCAGCCTCGCCCATCGCGTTGCTATTGGAGATAAAACGAAATGATCAAGCGAAGGGTCTTCTATAGCTTCCATTTTGACGCCGACAGCTGGCGTGCCGCCACTGTTCGTAACATCGGCATGGTGGAGGGAAATCGACCGGCAACGGACCAAAAGTGGGAGGAAGTAGCGAGGGGAGGGGACGAGGCGATTATGAAATGGATTAACGAACAGATGATGCATCGGTCATGCGCACTCGTGCTAGTCGGCGCGCAAACGGCGGGGCGCCGCTGGATTGACTACGAAATCCGTGAGGCATGGACGCATCAAAAGGGCTTAGCGGGTATTCACATACATGGCCTCTTGGACAACTTCGGATATGAATCGCATATGGGTCGTAATCCATTTGCACACTTCACTGTCGCAGATAAGCACGGCAACCGATACCCACTAAACTCCGTTATTAAGTGTTACAACCCACCGGGATATGACAGCAAGCGACGTTACAACTGGATAAGAGCCAACTTGGCGAATGTAGTGGAGGAAGCGATTAGAATCCGGGGGCAATTTCCGTGAAAATGGGGAAGGATTACACACTGCAAGGATTGCTGAAGTACGCAAGTAAAGGGAGTTATATGGCTGAATGCCACGCGTTTTCGCAGGAGTTACTTTTTGTGCTTGGGTGGTGCAGACAGGATGGCTTTCGCCAGTTTTTCATAATCGGTTCCCGCTTTTCACGAACAAACTGCAATTATTTCATATACCTCAACACGTGGGTACGCATGGAATATAATTTTCATCTATTAGGGAGTTATATATCACAGTGCCATGCCCGAAACGGTTAGTGCATACCGCAATATCACATACAGGCTATTGCCCGGAAGTCGAAGTAACGCCAAGTAACTTGCTGGATTAGCGGGTGCGTGTAGGTTTGTGTGGAATGCCATCCTCGCAGAGCAGAGCGAGGCCTACAAGAAAGCGAAAGAGGCTGGAGAGAAGCCGCCCTCGGTAAGCTTCTTCTCGCTGGGGAAGCGGTTCACGGCACTGCGCCGTACGGTCGAGTGGCTACCTGAATACTCCTTTGGTGTCGTTAGATACACATTGAAATATCAGGCGGATGCATGGAAGGCATTCTTCAGGGAAGGTAAGAGAAGACCGAGATTCCATTCCAGACGTGGTAGTACGCCTTCGTTCACGATCCCGGATAACGTAAGGGTTCGGGATGGCAAGCTGTATATCCCGAAAGTGGGATATATGGCGCTCCGCAGGCGGGGAGGCAACCCGTACCCTGATGGTATACCCATCAAAGCCACTGTAAAGAAGAACACCGGCAAATGGTATGCTGTCATCTGCTACAAGATTGAGGCACCTGTAATAGAGGATACCGGCAGTGCTGTAGGCATTGACCGTAATTGCGGGCAGATCGCTATGGTCTCCACAGAGGGCGATACAAGCATTATCAGACAACCGGATACGAAGCGTCTTGATGCCAAGTTGAAGCGGCATCAGCGAAGACTGGCGAGACAGAAGAAAGGCTCCAACCGTCGTAACAGGCGGAAGCATAGAATCGCCCGCATACAGCGCAAGCGTGCTAACATCCTCAAGAATGCGAACCACCAGGTAAGTCGCAGTATTGCCAAATGCTCCTCAACGGTGATACTGGAGGACCTGAAGATCAAAGCGATGACATGTTCAGCTAAGGGGACGATGGAGAGCTTTGGCACAAACGTCAGACAGAAGTCTGGCCTCAACCGTGGGATACTGCGAACAGGTTGGGGTCAGCTGGATCAGATGCTGGGCTATAAGTGCCGCAAGGTGATAAAGGTTACCGCTGCCTATACCAGTCAGCGGTGTTCTGTGTGTGGGCACACAGAAGCGAGTAACCGTAAGACGCAGAGCAAATTCACGTGTATGTCCTGTGGACATGCGGATCATGCAGACCTGAATGCGGCTGCAAACATACTGGCCTCCGGGATTGGGGCTTCTGCACGGCGAGGGGCGTTCGGGTTACCGACCCCTATGACCCGTGAAATTGATACTAGTGCCTCACTGTGTACAGTTGGTCACTCACGTATATAATTCCCCAAGTAAAGGCTCGCTCGGTTCAAACTTCGCCTTACCCGCTTACCAACCCGCAGGAGAGGAGTTATTCGATAACAGTGAAGATGTCATAGTCGTTCGCGGTCTTAGGATTTCCTCTCACATTGATGCTCACTGTCACTCAGGCTCCGCGCGTTTTTCCATTGGGCCAGCAAAAGTTGGTCGGAGAATTTGGAGACGGGCGCATGATCTCTGATGCAAGCACACTGCTTCTGCGAGCTATGCATGAGCGATCCGACGTGACTAGACGCATAGCGGAGGATTGTATAAATTATCTTGATCCAAGCAGGGAACTTCATGATGCGGCTAGGAACACGAACTATAACGTGGAACTCATTGGAGATTGCCTCATGGGTATGCAGCCAGCCGTAAAGGAGGCGAGGAAGGCCGGAAAGAAACATCCGGCGGCATAGTTGATCGCACCTCGAGCCCCGCGCTGCTTGAAGCGGTTGCAGTGGCTAACGATTATGGTGGTGTAAAGAATCAGCTCGGCGGGGCCTTGGCCATCGTCTGCTTTGGAAATGGGTCTAAGGCTAGTGTTTGCCAGAAAAGTAGGCTTTTCTGAATGGTTCTTGGACTGGCCCTGCCCTTCCCCCATAAATCATCCATAACGGTTCGATTGTTCGTCAGGTATGGTTAAATATCGCTGGCATGGCTGTCGGAATATCTCGGGTATTTCGGCCCAGCAGGTATGGTGTGTGACTTGAGGTGAATAATGCCATCCTCTCGTGCGGATACGCGATTTCTTCCTGCGCCGCTTCCCTTGGCGCGTAAGCGTGCGGTGAACTACATCTTGATTGGGTGATGGGTTCTGGGGAGCTTACCCCTAGACGTGAGAACCCAGACCCCAGATCGCATGGTACAGCCCAAACGTACGGCGGAAGAGATGTTTCCGCTGGTAGAGCAGTATAACGAAAGGACCCAGTCCGCAGCGGCGTTTTGTGCAAAGCACGGCATCTCGTATGGGCAGTTGAATTATTGGAGGCGGAAGGTTCGCCAGGAGACTGCAGCCGAGGACAGCCGAGGCTTCGTGGAGATAGGCAGTGCAGCACCAAGGGAAGCGGCACAGGTAGAGATCGCATGTCCGGGTGGGATACGGGTGCGGTTCTTTGCACCGGTCTCTGCTTCGTACCTGGCCAGGCTGACGCAGTCATGATCGGACTGGCACCTTCGCACCGGTACTTCTTTTACCGACCACCGGTGGACATGCGCACAAGCTTTGACGGCTTGCGCGCTTTGGTAAAGAGCGGCATGAAGCGGAATCCGATGTCGGGAGACATCTTTGTATTCATCAACAGGAGGCGAAACCATTTGAAGGCGCTCACATGGGATCGGAACGGCTTTGCGATCTTCTACAAGCGCTTGGAGACGGGTACGTTTGCGTTGCCAGAGGAGGATGTGCCGACATGGGCACAGATGGTGATGATGCTGGAGGGGGTGTCGTTGAAGACGGTGAAATATCGGCCCCGATATGCGGTAAAAAGCCGATAATCGGGCCAAATATAATGTGTGATTCGGGAACAAGCAATATGCTGGTGTTGCTGGCTCACCATGCAGCCCGAAGCACATTCTATCCTCTCCCCCGCGCAGGTTGCGTTGCTTGCACAGCACCCCGAATTGGCCAGTGCCTTTGATCAGTACAGCCGGGATAATGCAGAATTGGGGAGAAAGAATAGCCAGCTGCATGATCGATGCAGCCGGCTTGAGGCAGAATTGGGGAATATGAATAACCGGCTGATGCTAGCGCTACGCGCGCTATACAGTCCCAAGAGTGAAAAGTGTGTGCTGAATGACCCGCAGCAGGGCACGTTGTTCGATGACCCGGAGCAGGAGGTCCCTCTACCGGAGCCGGAGACGAATGGACAGACGAAGCATGGGCAAAAGGCGAACGGACGGCAGAAGAAGGGCAAGCCCAAGCGTAAAGCGCTGGACGATCTGCTGAAGAAACTGCCCCGCGAAACGATTACTATTGAGCCTGACGGGGATACCCGTGGTATGACGTGCATCGGGGCGGAGAAGACGCTGGTTCTGGAGCGTGTACCCGCCCATATGAAGGTTATTGAGTATGTGCGTCCGAAGTATGTGGACCCTGGGGATGAGGATAAGGGGGTGATCATAGGTGAGTTGCCACCACGGATGGTGAACAAGGGCATGGCGGGTCCGGGGTTGTTGGCAGATGTGGTAGTGGGCAAATATGCGGACCACCTGCCTTCGTACCGTCAGCAGCAGCGGTTTCGTCGGGAAGGCGTGGAGATTGCGAAGTCCACGCTGGGAGGCTGGATATCGCAGTCTGCGTCGCACCTGACCCCGTTGTATGATGCTCTGAAGCAGGAGTTGCTATCCACCGGGTATCTGCAGGCGGATGAGACGGGGATTGAGGTGCAGGATGGAGATAAGAAGGGATCGCTGCATAAAGGCTTTTATTGGGTGTACCATAGTCCAGAGCAGAGACTGTTGGTGATGGAATACCGGAAGACCCGTGCTCGGGCGGGTCCGGTGGGGTTTTTGCACGGGTATGAGGGATTGCTACAGACAGACGGGTATGTAGCTTACGACATCTTTGATGCGGACCCATCCGTAACGCTCTACGCATGCATGGCGCATGCCCGGCGCAAGTTCTTCGACTGCAAGACGTACGAGCCGGATAAGGCCGCGCATGTGTTGAAGGAGATACGCAAGCTCTACCTCATAGAGCGTTGGCTACGCAAAACGGGTGCGAGTGCGGATGTTCGTCAGCAACTGCGACAGGAACGGGCCGGACCTGTACTGGAGGAGCTGAAACCGTGGCTGGAGGTGAACAATGGTTTACCCAAGAGCCCGTGGGCCAAGGCGACCCAGTATACGCTTGGCCGTTGGCAAAGGCTGACCCGATATCTGGATGAGGGCCGTGTGGAGTTGGACAATAATCTGGTTGAGAATGCGATACGGCCACTGGCTATTGGTAGGAAGAACTACATGTTCGCAGGATCCCATGATGCATCCCAGCGGGGTGCCGTGGTCTATTCGCTCCTTGGAACCTGCAAATTCCACGACGTCAACCCCATGGAATGGCTCATGGAAGTATTCCAGCGCATCCCGACACATCCTGCCGAGGACATAGCAGCGCTATTGCCCCATCATTGGAAACGGGCACGGCAAGCCCACTAGGGTAAGGCCGCCTAGCTGCCGGACGCCGAATCGTCCAGATCGGGCAAGCCCACATGCTCTCCTCCTTCCAACCACACTGTACCCGCCAAAACCGCCAAAAAGCCCGCTACCCTGTACTTCACCGCACGCTTACCTTGGCGCTGCATTGCCTACATCCACGAACCCTCGGCTGCAGTCTCCTGGCGATACTTCCGCCTCCAGTAATTTAACGGTCCGTACGGGATGCCCTGCTCTGTGCAAGACGCCGCTGCGGACTGGCTCCTTTCGTTATACTGCTCTACCGGCGTACGTCTGGGCTGTACCATGCGGTCCGGGGTCTGGGTTCTCACGTCTACGGGTAAGCTCTACAGAACCCGTCACCTAATCAAGATGCAGTTCACCGCACGCTCACCTATTTTCTCCAATGTGTCACGGCGACCGAAAATGCCGCGGTCCCCAAAACAGGTGCACACAGTCTTTATCCGCGAACCGTAGGAGAAAAGGTTCAGAAGCGGATGACTGGCATCGAACTGGAGCCTGAATATGCCACCCTCGGCTGTCTGGTCAGCAAGGCATCGCCGTACCTCGGTGAATGCGGCCTTCGGTAGCGTCGTGTCAGCATGCAAGAACAGCACAGCCTGCCCGCGGGCTGCCCGCCATCCGACATTCATCTGCTTTGCCCGCCCGCGCGGGGAGTGAAGCACCGTGGCGAGCCCGTCACACTTGGTAACGGTGTCGTCATCCGATCCGCCGTCAACAACCAGAACCTCCCACGGCGGGTCTTGCACAGAAACGGAGGCTATCGCAGCATCAATCCGGGATGCCTCATTGAGAGTCGGAATAACGACAGTAATCGTCAAAAGCCGCTCGCGCTTACGCCGGCCTATCCGTCAGCGCGGAAAGTCCAGGCAATTCCTTGCCTTCCAGGCACGCCAGCATCGCACCACCACCTGTGGAAACATGCGTTACACGATCTGCGCAGTTGGCCTGGTGGACAGCTGCCACTGAATCACCACCGCCCACAATGGTCGTGGAGCCGCTGTCAGTTGCATCAGCCAGCGCTTCCGCAACAGCCACAGTGCCCGCTGCAAACGCCGGATTCTCAAAGACTCCCATCGGACCGTTCCAAATTACGGTTTTCGCCTTCAGTATATGCTGACGGTAGAGGTTGCGCGTGTCCGGGCCAATATCTAACCCCAACTGTCTCGCGGCAATGGACACACCAGTATATTCAGCATTCGATTCGGGTCCGAACCTCCCGGCTGTCACATGATCGGTGGGTAGAACAATCTTGCCTCGGTTGTACGTCTCCAAAGCAAAATCCAACCAGTCGTTCTGCACTAGGGAGGCACCGACGGGGAGTCCAAGAGCCTTGAGAAAAGTGTAGCTCATGGCTCCGCCAATGAGGATTGAATCTACGCGATCTTCCAGATTCTGGATGACCCCGATCTTGTCAGAGACCTTGGCACCACCCAAGATTGCGACAAACGGACTCGCAGGATTAGCAAGAGCGCCAATGAGGTACTCCAATTCTCGCGCGAGGAGTAGGCCTGCTACCGATCGACTCATGCAGCAGGCAATCCCGACATTGGAAGCGTGCGCACGGTGGGCAGTCCCGAATGCATCATTTACGAATACGTCTGCCAATGCAGCCCATTGCCGGGCGAGCTCCGGGTCATTCTTTGTTTCGCCGGCATGAAAACGCGTATTCTCCAGGAGCAGCACATCACCGCCTTGCATGCCACGGATCTCTGCCTCAACCGCAGGGCCTGTATTCTCGGGAAAGAAGCGGGCTCCTGACTTCAAGAGCATGCCAAGATGAGCAGCTACGGGCGCCAAGCTGTATCTGGGTTCTGGAGTACCCTTGGGGCGCCCGAGATGGCTTAACAGGATGACCTTGGCTCCGGCTGAAGTTAAGGCCTGGATGGTAGGCAAAGCCGCGCGAATTCGTGTGTCATCAGCCACCACAAACGTGTCGGTAGGACCGGCAGTGAGCGGTACATTGAAATCTGCACGTACCATAATGCGCAGACCCCGAACTTCTACGTCACAAAGCGACAGCTTATCCACGCGGACCTGCTAACTGGCAAGCTGCATTAACTTCAATGCGACATCCACAGTGCGGTTGGCGTAACCCCACTCGTTGTCGTACCACCCCAACACCTTCACTGTGTTACCCTTTACCATGGTAGCTAAGCTGTCAAAGATGACAGAATGTGGATTGTGCACAATATCAATCGATACTATGGGATCCTCACAGTACTCCACGATTCCATTCAAAGAATTCGCCGCCGCCTGTTTGAACAAGGCATTGATGGACTCAACAGAAACCTCTCTCTTCACCTGAACCGTGAGGTCAGTAAGCGAACCATCGGGAATCGGCACACGAAGCGACATCCCGTCCAGCATGCCCTGCAGGTGGGGTAGTACAAGCCCAATGGCCCGGGCCGCGCCTGTCGTCGTGGGTACGATAGAATAGGCCGCAGCGCGAGCTCTGCGGAGGTCACCATGAGGGGAATCCTGCATTCGCTGGTCTGACGTGTATGCATGCACCGTTGTCATGAGACCGCTCGTGATGCCTAGCGCATCGTCCAGGATTTTAACCATTGGAGCCAGGCAGTTTGTTGTGCAGCTCGCATTCGAAATCACGGTTTCCTTACCAGTCAGCACATTATCATTGACGCCAAGGACAACTGTTGCATCAACCTTGTCCTTGGCAGGGGCTGAAATAACTACTTTCTGCGCACCAGCAGCCAGGTGCTGCGCAGCAGCCGCCCGCGATCGAAAAAATCCGGTGGATTCAACAACCACCGCGCAGTCAAGATCACCCCACGGAAGGTCGGCCGGGTTTCTCTCAGAAAGTACGCGTATGAGCTGGTTACCTATAACCAGCTCACTACCTCTAACACGAACTGGTCCAGGGAAAGTACCGTGAACAGAGTCGTACTTGAATAAATGGGCAAGTGTCTTTGCATCCGTCAAGTCATTGACGGCAACAATATTAAAACTGCCATCGTCGCGCTCCAGAATGGCACGCGCAACGAGCCGGCCAATGCGTCCGAAACCGTTGATACCGATGTTGATAGCCATGAGGGTTTGGTTGTGAGATGGTGAACCGTATTGCCTGAAAGCAGATCGAATGAACCAACCCGGTTATACGCTGCAATATGGATTCGGTTGAATTCTCTGGGGGCTCAAACACAGAATCAGATCCAAGATTCTGAGATTTTGGTCACATTGCGCTCGTTTGCGGAAACGTACGATGGTACAATTCATTATAGGTCCGGCGTGAATAGCAACGATAATTTATGGCACGTTTGAAAGCCCCCCGGGCGATCTCCAAGCGCGAAGAGTTGCGCAAGGATGCCGCCACCACACTATTCGCTCGCGTGCAAGGCGCGTATATAGACAACAAGCGCCTCGTTACCTACGCCGGTGCGGGAGTCGCCGTAATCGTGTTTGGTATTGTCGGGTATCAATATTTGCAGGGTGTTAGGGCGACCCAGGCCGAAGAGGCGCTTGGAGCAATCGTGTTTGCATATGAGGACGGGGATTACAGGCAGGCTTTGGATGGCACCGAGAATGCCGCCGGCCTGACGGAAATCGTGGACCGGTACGGATCAACGCCCGCCGGGCGATTGGCCCGCTTCTATGCAGGCGATGCGCTGTTTCGGTTGAGAGACGTAGAAGCCGCAGCGAAAATGTTCGAAAAGATTAGCGGGAGCGATAACCTGATCGGCGCCAGTGCGCTTGCCGGGGAAGCTGCCCAGCTCCAAGCTGACGGAGACCTGGAGGGAGCGGCAAGATTGTATGCCCGTGCTGCCTCTAAAGATGACAGCGGGATATGGGCACCAGGATACCTCATGTCGGCGGCACGCGCCCACGAGGAAGCCGGAGAATTTGATGAGGCAGAGGATGTCTTATTGGAGCTGGAGGACAGATACGGAGATATAGTTTCTGAAGATGAGTTGGCGTTCGTGCTTGCCCGCGTGCGCTCCCGCCAGCGTCGGGCGGACAACGCATCGTAGGACCCGCAAATGGCTAAGCCGTCAATCCTCGTAGTTGACGACGAGGCGAGCATTCGTCGCACGCTGCGAGAAATACTTGAGTATGAGGATTGGCACGTTGACGAGGCTGAGGACGGTGAGACAGCGATAGCAAAAGCGAGAGCAGGCGTCTTTGATGTCACCCTGCTGGATATCAAAATGCCGCGCATGGACGGTATGGAGGTGCTGACCATCCTGACGGAGGAAGTGCCCGAGTTGCCGGTGATAATGATTTCCGGGCACGCTGACATCAAGACCGCCGTTGAGGCCACCCATGCCGGAGCCTTCCATTTTATAGAAAAGCCGCCAGACCTCCACCAGCTCCTGGCTACGGTGCGTGCTGCCATGGATCGGGGCAGGCTCGTTCAAGATAATCGGCGCATGCGGCAAACCATTGAAGAGCGCCGGACGCACGATCTGGTGCCGATCCTGGGCAATAGCCCGGCTATTGAGGCGGTCAAGAAGACCATTAAGCGCGTCGCACCTACTTCAGCCAGAGTGCTGATCACCGGGGAGCCCGGTACGGGCAAGGAGCTGGTAGCGAAGTGGATCCACGAAGGAAGTGCCCGGCGCGGTGGCCCGATGGTGGCAGTAAACTGCGCAGCTATTCCTGGAGAGCTGATTGAAAGCGAGCTATTCGGGCACGAAAAAGGATCGTTTACCGGAGCCTCCAAACAACGGCTAGGAAAATTCGAGCAGGCTGATGGAGGCACACTATTTCTGGACGAGGTGGGAGACATGAGCCTGCCCGCGCAAGCTAAGGTACTGCGTGCGCTTCAGGAGAATAAGGTGAGCCGGGTCGGAGGGGATCGGGAGATACATGTAGATGTACGCGTGGTTGCTGCTACAAACCATGACCTGGGGGCAGCCATAGGCGATGGGACATTTCGGGAAGACTTATACCACCGGCTGAGCGTTATTCTGGTTCACTTGCCGCCCGTCCGTGAACGGAAGGGAGATGTGTCGCTACTTGTTGAGCACTTTCTGAGGCAGATGGCACGGCGCCATGGCGCACACGACAGGACTATCTCTCCCGACGCACTGAAGCATTTGGAAACCCTGCCTTGGCGCGGCAATGTACGTGAACTGCAAAACGTTGTTGAAAGGCTCGTAATTCTAAGTGCAGGCAACCTGATCTCACGGCAAGATGTTGAGCGGTACGTAACGACGGGATTTGGCGACGACGACTCTGTAGTGGCTCTTATACATCGTCATCAGGAGTTCAGCGCGTACCGCGAAGCAGCGGAACGCGCCTTTTTGCAACAAAAGCTGGAGGAATTCGAATGGAATGTCAGCCGAACAGCCGCATCCATCGGAGTCCAAAGGTCTCACCTGTACAGTAAGATGAAAAAGCTGTCGATCGCGCGCGGATCTTGAAGTGCGGCACTGACCAGGAGTCTTCATTTGCGCCGGATCTTGGTCGACTGGTGCGAGACACTTGTGCGCATAATTTGCCGTCCGGCATCGCAGAATCCAGAAAGTTGCAGACGACTTCTGCATTGACTTTGACCCTGATGCTCCTGATGGCCGCGTGGACTCAGCCCGTCATCGCTCAGCAGATTGTCCCGGAGCGTGTCTTGGTGTATGTGGATTGTACGCGGTGTGACTTTAATCACATTCGAAACGAAATTCGCTTCGTGGACTACGTCCGTGACCAGGAGCAGGCTAATGTACATGTATTCATTACCTCAACACGTGTGGGCATTCAGGGCAGTCAGTATCAGGTCTCGTTTCTCGGACGGCAAGAATTTGCCACTACACAGTTCACGTTTGAAAGGGATGTGGAGCCTTCTGCTACAAGCAGTGAGGCGCGTGATATCCTTACCAATGCGATACGGTTGGGATTAGTGGCTTTTGTAGCACGATCACCCCATGGTGCGGATTTTATTGTGACCTATCCCACTCCGGGGACAGAAGATCAGAAGCTCCAATCGCGTCGTGATCCGTGGCGCCGTTGGATATTTACTCTTTATGGAGGAGACTTTGAGCTCGAAAAAGAATCCCGCAGGACGGTGTTTGACTCACGCTGGGGCTTCTTCGCGGACCATGTCAGCGAAGAGTGGAAGGCGCGTATCCGGCCCTACTTCAACTATGACCTCGTAACCATTGAACGGGATAACGGGCCCCGTGTTCGCAGCAGTATTACTCGACATGGACTTGACACGTACCTCATCCGAAGCATGGGGCCTCAGTGGTCGGGCGGATTGTTCGTAGACTACATTACGAGAAATGACCGAAACCTCCGGCATAACCTTGATATCTTGCCTGCCGTTGAGTTTAGCCTACTGCCGTACCGGCTAGCTACCCGCAGGGCGATAACCTTCGTATACCAAGTGGGCTTCACGTATGCTGACTACCATAAGGAGACCATATTCGGCAAGACCCAAGAATGGCTCCCTCGCCACCAGGTCCGGGGATTCGTCGCTATTCGCCAGCCGTGGGGCACGATTTATGCCGGTCTTGAGGGGTCCCAATACCTGCATGACTTGGAAAAGCGTCGGGCGGAATTGTTCAGTAGCTTATCCCTGCGAGTTTTTGAGGGCATGTCTGTCGCTGTAGAAGGCCGCTTCGAAATGGTTCGGGATCAGCTGTCCTTGCCGGCGGGGGATGCAACGCTCGCAGAAGTCCTACTGCAGCAACGTGAACTCGCTACGGATTACGATCTTTCGGTCTCGTTTGCATTTACCTACATGTTTGGCTCCGAGTTCGCTAATGTGGTTAATACCCGTTTTTAATGCCACGACCAGGTTACGACACCCCGGCCCTTACGCTACGTGACGTTCGTAAAGGGTATGCTACCGGTAGAGGCGGTTACCTTAGTGTATTGAAGGGTGTGTCATTAGATCTGCAGCATGGTGAGGTGGTTGCCATTGTCGGCGAGAGCGGGAGCGGCAAGAGTACATTACTGCATTTGATGGGCACCTTAGATAAGCCCGATGCGGGCCAGGTGCTATTGAACGGAGAGAATGTATTCGCACTACCAGACGCCCAACTCGCTGCATTCAGAAATAGCCACATAGGATTTGTTTTCCAGTTTCATCATCTGCTACCGGAATTTTCCGCCTTGGAAAATGTTGCCATGCCTGCGCTGATCGGGGGGAGTTCAAAGCGCAGAGCGTGCGAGTTGGCACAGGCTTTGTTGGGCCAACTCGCTCTTACCGACCGGGCGCATCATCGCCCGGCAGAGCTTTCTGGAGGTGAACAGCAACGGGTAGCCGTTGCCCGTGCACTCGTTAATAGCCCCGACTTGATTCTGGCGGACGAACCTACTGGCAACTTGGATGCCCGTACAGCGGATGCGTTGCATCAGGAGATTATACGCCTAAGCCGTAGCTGTAACCAAACCTTTGTTTTGGTTACACACAATCCTGTTTTAGCCGCCGCCTGCGACCGGGTTCTGCAGCTGGATGGAGGCGAGCTACGCCCGGTGTCTGGAACGGAGGTCATTGTTTGAGGTTAGTCACCAGAATTCAGGAAGTATCGGTCCATTGAAAGTTGTGCCCCCCGCAATCCTTGATCTGGAAATTGGATTCATAGAGGCGGAGATTGATCGCTCCGTTAACGTTGTAGAGGCGATCGCACGCCTGAAGGACGACAAACGTGCTGTGCTTCTAGCGCATTACTATCAGGAGCCCGCGATACAGGATATCGCGGATTACATTGGCGATTCCCTAGGGCTTTCTCGTAGGGCGGCTGAAACGGATGCAGAGGTCATTGTATTCGCTGGTGTTCACTTCATGGCGGAGACTGCCAAGATTCTAAATCCTGGCAAGAAGGTGCTGCTGCCGGATCTGAATGCTGGGTGTTCGCTTGCCGATTCATGCCCTGCAGATGCCTTTGGCGAGTTCTGTGACCGTCATCCGGACCATATCGTTGTGAGTTACATTAACTGCACGGCAGCGGTTAAGGCGCGTAGCGACATCATCTGCACATCCTCCAACGCGGAGCACCTAATCCGCCAGATACCCCAGGAGCAGCCAATCATTTTTGCACCCGATCGGAATTTGGGTCGGTACCTTGTGAAAACGACAGGTCGCCCAATGGTGATTTGGGATGGCGTGTGCATTGTTCACGAGACATTCAGCGAGAAAAAGTTGATACGCCTGCACGTTCGGCATCCCGATGCCGAAGTATTGGCACATCCGGAGTGCGAGGATGCAGTGCTTCGGCACGCCGATTTTATAGGCTCAACCAGCAGTATCCGACGCTATGCACGGGAGACTTCCGTGCAGGAGTTTATTGTGGCTACCGAGGAGGGTATTCTTCATCAGATGCGCAAGGATAGTCCAGAAAAGTCTTTTATCCCTGCCCCACCAGAAAGCGGCTGCAACTGCAGCCAATGCCCGCATATGCGACTCAACACGCTCGAAAAGGTGTACCTTTGCCTTTTTCACGAGCTTCCGGAGATTACGATGCCGGAAGAAACGCGAAAGCGGGCGCTCCGTCCCATCAAGCGAATGATGGAGATGAGCGTGGGCGTAGGTTAGGACATCTTTCTTAGAAGTGCCATCGGAGTCCGACAAGCGGATCAAATCGCCGTTGGACCAGATAGCGGTTGTCGGCAATGCGTTCGAATGAATAGCGCGTGGTGGCGTTAAGGTATAGCGGACCCGCCAGGCGGTAATCCGCTACGAAAACAAGGGCAGTGAGGTCACCGAAGTCATTAAATATCGTAAAGAATCCACCCAGTCCACCTTGATCAATGCCCATTGAAACGCGCAACACACGAGCAGCCGTTAATTCCATCCGAAGGTGAAATTCGCTCAGCCGGTGCGCGCCATAGTGCTTGCGGAACGAGGTCCAGAATGTAAAGTCATCGCCGACTCCGAGCTTGAACTCCGTAACCATATCATTGCCGGCGACGCGGTGCTCCAGCGTCAGGCCTGCGAGCTGATCAGGACGGCTGGCTCGGACTACCCTGTCCGTACCATTATGGACGGCATAGAAGGAGCCCACGTATGCTGGAAAGAATCCGCGGCTGTTGTAGAACGCTGCCACGCGCAAACCGAAACTGATCAAGCCCAGAAATCCGTTGGAATACAAGTCTGCACCGATCGCCAAACCATCGCCCAAGTCCTCGTACCACGCATAGCTCGCAAAAGGGGCGAAGAGGATGGAGCCGGATTCAAACAAATCAAGCTGCAGATCTGCACTGTAGCCGCGGAGGTTTGTCTTGCGGTCGGCAACGGCATTAAACCCTAGTACTGCGGACCGCGCGGCAAGGCTGGCCCGATTCGCCATCGGCCGCATGCCTATGCGTGCACCTGCCATGCCTCCCAGTAGCAGGTCGTCCGTGAATGCTGCAAGCTGGATCGCATCGTTATCCAATGAGGCGGTCGTGCCGACCGTCCTGTCATCCCAGGCAGTAGAGGTGCTGAAAAAATTAACTATATGGCCCGGTCCGAGCCGTAGATTCTCAATCAGCCCGACACGGAAGGCAAACGGATGGTCGTCTCGTAGATTCAGTCTAGCATCTTCCACAATGCGCAGCGCATCATACCATTCGTCTGCGTTTGCACCTGGAGCACCGTTCGTCCCTGCTCTCAAGGTTGCCCGCAAACGGACGTTCATGGCCCCGGCCTTGCCTTCATACACACCGCTTCCTGCACCATGCCATCGGGCACCAATAAGGGATAGCCCCCCCAAAGCAGTGAAGACATGCCCTTCGCGGGGCACCAACCCTACAAAGTTACTTCCGAAGGGGCTGGAGTGCTGCCCCCACGCGGGTATGGCGTAAATGGGCACCAATAAGCAGGAGATCAGGAATCGACCAATGATCTTGCGCCTCCCAAGTAGTTCTAGGTAGTAACAATTGTAATCAAGGCATGATACGATGGGTTCGGGAATTAGGACCCATCGTGCATTTGTATTGGCTGTACCGGGATATTGCGGCGAGCCAAGCTATTCAGCATGGAATATGTATGTGAACGTCGGAAGCATTAAGCTTGGTTGGGCAAGCGTTTCCAAGATCCGTGCGCGGCGGTCGCGAGGATGGATATGCAACACGTTAGTGGTGCGTGTGGAGAGGGACATCGTAGGTCAAACGGTAAGCTCAGACCCCGAGTAACACTCGTACGTGCCATGGCCGAAGGTTTTTCAGGCGACAAAATAATTTGTTGAGCGCTGGTCATTCGAGCTGATGGAGATTGTGATTGTAGTAGAAAAAGCGTATCCGTCCGGTGAAGTACATTATAACCGAGGGTATTTACTCTCTCAATTAGAGTAAGTTAGAGCGCGGTTCGAAGGTTTATAGGCTAGCGTCGGTTGGGTGTGCAGGAGTCAAGTACTTAACAGCGTATTCGCAGACCCGTACACGGATCTATCGGATGACCCGGGCGCGCCTGTTTAGGGGCTCCTATGCCGCTTTCTTGACGGTAGCTTGCTGCAAGTCCCGACTAGCTTTCCAATGATGGGGCAAGAGTTCAGCCATGCGGTCGGCAGGATGTGTCGGAAGACGGCGTAGTACGTCGGTAAGCCATTCAATCGGGTTTGTCGATTGCAACTTGCATGTGGCAAAAAGAGCGTACAGTACTGCGGACCGCTGCGCTGCCGCATGCGATCCCGCAAACAGATGGTTTTTTCGACCAAGCGCAATCGCCCGCATCTGGTTCTCAACCAGATTATTATCGACCTCAACCTTGCCGTCTTCCAGGTAACAAGCCAGCTTCTCCCACCTGTTGAGCATGTACCCCACGGCTTCATCCCATCCCGCACTCGGCCGGTGCTCACGACTCTCCTCAAGCCATGGCTTCAACTTCTCCAGTACCGGCCGTGCCTCCTCCTGTCGTACCTCTACACGCCGAGCCGGACCAGCTCCCTCCTTACGCAACCGACGCTCTATCGCATACAACTGCCGGATTTCCTCCATTACATGGCGCACCTTCTTTGGCTCCTTTTTCCTGCAGTCATAAAACTTGCGACGCGCATGCGCCATACATCCAAACAGCGTTATCCCGCCCCGCGTACCAAACGCATCGTACACCACATACCCGTCGGTTTGCATCGCCCCTCTATATCCGCGCAAGAATTCCCACGGTCCAGCGCGCGCACGGCTCGGGCTGTAATCCATCATCACCACCTTCGCCCGCGGTGCCGGGTATACCCAAAGATAGCCGCGATGCGTCTTTCCTTCGTTGCTCTTATACCGGTAGGGACCCGAGTCGCCCCGGGCCCCCCGGACAGATCCGGACGTGCGCGTTAAGGCATCCGGCTCCTCCCTTGGGTCGCGCCAGCGCGCTTAACGGTGAATCGTGTGGAAGGCCATGGGTGCCGGATCTCCAACTTCGGCCAGTGTATCGCAGTGAGCTTGTCCATCGTGTCCCACGTCGTACGATCCCGCTGGGAACGTCGTCGTAACACACGCATCCATATCCAGTACAGCCGGATGTAGCAGCTCGCAAGGTACCGGTAACTCGTCGGTACGGCATAGTAATTCAACCATCCGTTGAGCACCCGCCCCAACCATTTCCCCGTCTCATGCACCGGGCGGTGCATGCGGCGAATCAGCTGCCCCTTCACGCGCTTCAGAAAACGAGCCATACGCTTGGCTATCGGCTTACGACCAAGACTAAATCGCCCCCTCCGATCTCTACGACCGTAATGCGTAAATCCCAGAAAGTCGAATGTCTCCGGTCGACCCTCACCACGCTTCCTGCGATCTTCCTCGGCATGTCGCCCGAATTCAATCAGACGAGTCTTCCCCGGATGCAGTCTCAACCCGAACGTATCAAGCCGATCCCGCAGTGCACGCAGATAACGTTGCGCTGTCCCCTCGTACTGGAAACACACCACGAAATCATCCGCATAACGAATGATGTAGACCTCCCCCGCACTCCGCTGTGACTTGCGCCATGCATCGGTCCAAAGATCCAACACGTAATGAAGATAAATGTTGGCCAGTATAGGGGAAATCACCGCACCCTGCGGTGTACCCTCCTCACTATCCCGCCACATCCCATCTACCATCACGCCCGCCTTCAACCACTTGATGATCAACCGAATCACCCGCTTATCCGCAATACGATGCTCCAAGAAGCGGATAAGCCACTCCTGGTTTACCGTGTCAAAGAACTTACGAATGTCGGCGTCCACAATGTAGTTGACCTTGCGACGCTCTATCACGTATGCCAAAGCATCCAACGCGTCGTGCGCGCTGCGCTTCGGCCGGAACCCATAGCTGAAACCCACAAACTCCTCCTCGAAAATCGGAGTCAGTATACGTTCCACCACAGCCCTCTGGACGATCTTGTCCTCCAGTGCAGCCATGCCAAGCGGTCGTGTACCTCCGTCCGGCTTGGGTATCTCTACCCGCTTGGACGGGGTCGCCCGGTACGCTCCTGTGTGTACACGTCGGTGAAGGTCCGTCATACGGTCCTCCAAATCCTCCGCGTACCTCTCCCATGTCATACCATCCACTCCCGGTGCCGCTTCACACTTCTGCGCGTGGAAGGCGGTCCTAAGCGCTTCCATGCTGACATGGTGCAGTAACGTCGTGAGACGCTCCGCTGGGTTTCGCTTCACGAACTCCCGTAACCGCTCCTTCCCCTGTGACACGCGAGCCCATTTCTGCGCCTGGTGCGTGGTAGGATCTCGCGATTTCCCCTCGGGCGACAGCCTTCGCTCCCGCTGCTCCGCCAGGGTATCGTCCCCTTTGTTCGCAGCATTCATCGCTACTATGCTGTCGTCTGACTTCTTCATACCGTGCATCTCCGGTTACGGTGTCTCCACCTTTCCTTCGCGGTCCCGCACGACTGCAGGACAGTATGAAGACCTCCCAGGTCCCGACAAGGTATGTACGTGCGTCCATGGGGTCTCGGACACCGCGGGCCTGTCCGCCGTCTTACCATAACGATGACGGACATGTTGCCTTCGACCAAAGGAAGAGCCTCGGCAACCCGAACAAGAAGTCTTTCGATGCTCCATGTCCCTGGCCACACGCACCGCTACCGACGCTTCGCGTCTACCCTCACGAGTAGCCACGCACGGCTCGCGGAAATATGTACTTGGTTGTAGCTTCATATTACGGGACTTTCACCCGCTATACCTTGCCAGTTAGCCTGGCGCACTCCTTCCCTTTCTTCTTCGGCCTTTTGCACCGGGAACGTTGTCTCATCCACCTGCAGATACCCGCTACGAAGCACCTCCTTACGCAACGCATCTCCTAACGGACCCAGATACGTCGCTACCTTCGCAATCCAATCCCCCATTGTAGCAGCCGATAGCTTCACGCCATGGCGCTGAAACTTCTTCCGCAGCCGGTATAGCGGCATATGATCCACATATTTGGCTACCGCCAAATACGCCAACAACCCCGGACCCGCCTTCCCCTTCGGTATGACACGCTTCGGCAACGGCGCTATGACCACCCCCTTGCGAGGCTCCTTGCAGACAGCGTACTTCGGCCGCACAATCCGTACTACCCTCGTGAAGCCCGGCACATATTCCAGGTACTCCGTTACTTCCTCGCCGATGTACTTCATACCCGCGGTGCTGCCCTCCGGCTCAAGGCGGATCACCTCTCTGGGCAGATGGTCTGGAATCGGCCCACGCACCGGCTTGTTCTTCCCACGCCGCTTGCGCTTTACCAGGACATACTCGTCCTCCTCCTCGGGCTCAACAGCTTCTGGTTCCTCTCCAGACAACCGGCCTTGCTGCGCATTGTCCGCCGGTGTGTAACGCTCACTCTTTTCGCCAGGGAGTAGGTGATACGCTTGTTCCAACCTATCTTCCAGATGGCTAATCTTCGCAGCCAGATCCGCGTTGTTCTTGGATAGACGATCGGCTTTTTTCTCCAAGCGACGGACCTGTTTTCGCAGATCCTTGTTCTCAGCCTCTGAAAAAGGACTTCACCGGCAGGAGAAGAGGGGGAGAAAGATGCCTTGGACCGCATAGTTCATGTACATGTGCGTCCTCCACAATGTTCCGGTTCTTCTCCCCAAAACCCATGTTTTTTGTCCCAAAAGACGCTGATTGCTGCCTGCATTCAGGCGCCTGGACGATAAGCTGCACACCACTCCAAAATTCCCATATCGGCACACCAAACCTGGCGTATAATCACCTTGCACTAAGCTCTACAAGCGGACTACGCAGACCAATGCTAAGCCCGCTTTACCATGTACTTTACCGTACGGATACGAAAAAGCTGTTAGCAAAGAAGTGCACCTCGTAATCCCAGAAGGTCAGCTTCGGCGTCCTGAGTAGATGTCTTGTGCGGATGTGGTTTGAGAATCCTAGTCATTCCAAAGTACCATTATAGGATGCATATTCTTAATCGGGGGATGTTCTGCTTTGGCTACTGATTATAGCTTGATTATAGCTTAAGCACAGGAAATTATTATACATAGATCAAGAAATATGTGTGTGGAAAAGGAGAACTTATATATGATCGTGTTGTATTATGAGTAGGCCATACAACGGGTGTTCATTTGAGGATGCCACCTGCCGTGCATCCACTTGGTGTAGAAATGGTTAGGTCGTCAGGCTGTTGGACAATAGTATAAATGAAGAGCTTCGCGGGAACGCTTCATCGTGTGCATCAGCAAGTTCGATCGGATGTGTGGTGCAGTCTAAGACAGCTGAAGAAGCGCGTGCTTGCGGGGCAATCCTTCGCAACTAACAAGGAGCGGTCGTTCAACTTTGCGGATACGACGTATAACTGCAAGAGCATATCGCACATGGGTTAATTCAGAGTGTACGTTCTGCGTGATCTCGAACCGGGAGGTGCGACCGTATGGTGCGGAATCGGGGACGGGCGAAATACACCTTGAAGGAGCGGATGCTCTTGGAATTAGTTGACAACTGCATGGCCTCGCAAACCGCTGGAAACGCTGTTCCGGTGGCGCTAGGAGATGCTATTGCGAGATTCATAGCTAAACATGTGACCGCGGTGTAATGAGAAGTTCGCAGAAGGACACAATGACCCTCAGCCTGAATGTCCTTCGCCACTTGGGGATTGGGCTTTATTCCAATATTGGGGCAGTATTGTCAGAGCTTAAAGCCAATGCTTGGGACGCAGATGCGTCAACCGTAGAAATCTTTGTAAATACTGAGGATGGTGTAGTATACGTTAAAGACGACGGGTCAGGCATGCAACGAACGCATTCTGAAGATGGGCTACCAGCGTCGGAAGGAATCGGAGATAGGTACGGCACTAGAATAAAACTGACGGTACTACATGTTCTGTTTCTAATGAAGACACGATCTTCCTGTTTGGCGTTTCCTGCAGATGGGTTGAAGGTATGCTAACCAATTCTACACCTATGGATAGGCGGCAGCACTCACGCCTTGGAAACACCGATCCGGTAGTTCCGGCAACGTATTGGGATTTTGGAGACGTCAAAGAGGATCTCATCCACAGGATTCACGCCTACCCTGCCAAGTTCCCTGCCTTCCTCACTACGAAGGCACTACAATTTGCCCTACAAAATGATGTGAAGGTAGATCTTGTTGCTGATGTCTTTTGCGGGTGCGGCACAACTGCCGTGGAAGCAATCAGAAACGGAAAGAGATTCTGGGGATGCGACATCAATCCCGTCGCAACGCTTATTGCTAATGTTAAGACGCGCTCATATGATGATGAGGGCCTCAAACGGAAGTTCGGGACCATTGAACGGAATGTCAAAGCATTGCAATCCGGCCCGAAACTGGCAGAACCAATCCCGGACAGGCTTCGATATTGGTACGACCATAATACGATTGTGGACCTTGCTTATCTCCGCCAGGCTATAGACTTATCCGTGCCACCAAAGAGTCGCTACCGAAAATTCTTTCGATGCGCCTTTTCGAATATACTTAAGCCAACTTCCCGTTGGCTTACCAAGTCAATCAAGCCACAGGTTGATCCCAACAAGGTACCTCGCGCGGTAGGGGAAGCGTTCGCTGATCAGGTCACACTCATGCGGAAAGCCAATTCACAACACGACCGTACCAATGTATCAGTCTCAACGCAATCCACCCGCTCAACATCAACAGCGCAAGTTAGCATACGGACCCGAAATTTTCTCGCTTCGCGCCCACCGAGTTGCCGGCCAGATCTAATTGTGACGAGCCCACCCTATGTCACATCGTATGATTATGCGGATATTCATCAATTGTCCGCCTTATGGCTCAGATTTGCCGACGACTACCGTGATTTGCGCATGAACATGCTGGGCAACGACTTTCGAGTGAAGCCCTTAAGCCGCGGGGTTATCAAGAAGTTAGGAACACTGGCGTTAGATACATACGACACATTAATCGAAAGAGACAAACGCAAAGCCCGTTCGGTGGCACGGTATTTTCGTGATTTAAACAGAACAGTCAGCAAGTGCTGGAAAATACTGAACGCTAACGGCATGGCGGTATTCGTCATTGGTAATACTACTTACCAGGGAACCACGATTGATAACTGTGACTACCTTTGCCAGCGCATGGCCTGTGCCGGGTTCACCGAGATTACGGCTTTTGAAAGGAGAGTGTCATTGAAGATCATGACGCCGTATCGTGATGCCCGCGGCCGATTCACCCGAGACTCCACAAAGCGAAACGTTTATGGCAAGGAGTTTGTGGTGGCTGGGAGGCGGCGATGAACACCGAAGTCTTGTCGTTTCGGCCGCACGCTCGCCTTCTGACGATGCTCGGCGAACAATTGATCAAGAACGAGCGCATCGCCTTAGTTGAGCTCATCAAGAACGCGTATGATGCCGACGCGGACCAAGTGGAGGTGCGATTTGAGAATTTCGACGATGACATGACACCCAATGAACGGTCCCGCATCATCGTTCGTGACGATGGCAACGGGATGTCAGTTTCCACCCTTCGCAAAGATTGGATGATTCCTGCGATCCCGTCAAAGCATAAGCTCAAGCTGGCTGGCAAGGGCAAGACTCTCAGCAAGGGCCGGACCATGCAAGGAGAAAAGGGCATAGGTCGCTTCGCTGTCCTCAAGCTCGGGCGGGAAATAAGGATCGCGACGAGGCAGGGTTCGACCGATAGGGAAGCAGTATTGACATGGGATTTCTCCAAGTTTGACGACGATTTTTTGTGTGTGGATGGTAATCCTCAAACGACTTATCTCGATCAGATTCGGGTCGACATCTCCCAAACTGAGCCAGTTATTCTCGCTGAAATTAAACACGGTACCGTTATTGAGATTCGGAATCTCAAAGGAATATGGGGCAGGTCTGCAATCAAACGATTGAGTCGCGATGTTCTGGCGCTCACGGACCCGATATCTCGAATCACGGAGAACGAACCTGCCAATCCACTTGAAATCGCTATTTTCTTCAATGGAGAACGCCGGATCCTCGTTGAAAAACAGGGTGCGGAGAAGCTTGAAGCATTGCTTGAAGAGAAGGCGGTTTTGACCTTGGCTGGACGCTTTGATTCGGGAGACAATGCTTTTCATATCAAATCGAATGGTGCTATTGATGAGAGCGTTGTAGGCCTTGATAATCCAAAAATAACCGGCCTGTGGGTATGGAAAGAGCGTTGCCGCGAAGCTCAACATGATGGGGAGAATCAACCGTTGCAGTCTGGGTTGGACTTGCGTTTAGGCAAGTTCCGGTGTGGTGATTTTTCCTTCCATTTCTTCATTTTCGACTTCGCTCGCGGCACTGATGGCCGATATGTTCTAAAGCAGGTCGACAAAAGGTTACTTCGAGAACATCGAATCTATCTTTATCGAGACGGGGTCCGCGTGTATCCGTACGGGGACCCCGACGACGACTGGCTTGAGATTGACATTGCGCGTGGGACTGGACGCGCAGGCAATTTCTTTAGCAATGACCAGACTATCGGGTGGATTGACATAACGCACCGTGATAATCCGCACCTGCGTGATAAGACAAACCGCGAAGGGCTGATTGAGTCCGGCGGAGCAGCGCGTGATCTCGTATTTCTAGTGAAGCTGCTATTATCCTACGTAAAGCAGTATCCTTTCGCCCGGCTTAAACACAAACAAAGTCGTCGCTCTACGGCTCGTCTGGTTGATAACCGAGCCATTGCCATTGAATAGTCTAGTCTGAGCAAAGCCCTTGGCAAAGCAGGAAATCGTTCCTTAGCCAATTCGGCTGCCAAGATTGAAAAGGATTACAATCGCGAACGAACGCACTTGGTGAGACGCGCGGAATTGACAGAGGATCTTGCGGGAGTTGGTATTTCTGTGGAGATGGCTTCCCACGACGTTATGCTGATGCTCACAGGGGCCCAGAGAATTTCGCGCGAGCTTGCAAGTGTTGCCCGTCGTGACCAGTTGACTCAAGTACTGGAAATGTCGGACAGGCTTCTTGAAGTCTTGGCATTAACGATTGAGGGCATGCGTGATGTCCAAAGCTTGTTCACAGCGGCGCGCCGACGGCGTAAGAAGACCCAAATTGAACCGTTGCTTGACAAAATTCATCGAGTCTACAAGCCCCTGCTTGATCGTCGTAACATTCGCTATTGCAAAAGGACGAAGGGTAACGCTCCCCTGGTGGCTAGCACGACAGACGGGGTGGCGATGCAGGTTCTCATTAATCTGTTCGATAATGCCGCGTACTGGCTAGAAGCCGTGTCGCAGGATGCTCGCGAAATCCGAATCACTCTGGATGGCAACCAAAGCGTTCTTGTTTTTTCGGACAACGGACCTGGCATTGACTCCGCGGACGAACCCTATATCTTTGATGCATTCTACTCTGGCAAGGGTGAGGATGGGCGAGGTCTGGGACTCTACATTGCGCGCCAACTGCTGGAGCGACACGACTACCGTATAAATGTTGCCGATGCAAGTAACCGAGTACTATCGGGAGCCAACTTTGTCGTTAGCTTCATGAAAAGAGATACCTGATGGACCTGAAAGATCTCATGTCTGGAATGGGCATCGTAATAGATGATGCGCTTGATCCTGAATTGTCAATCACAGAGACCTCCACTCATGACAGAATTACGGAGATTGTAGAGCAGTTTAAGGCGGAATGGGGTACACCATTTTACCAGGCAAGCCAGATGCCGCGGGAGGTGGTTTGGAATAGCCTCTTGGAGTCGGCCAGTTTCGTGCTGCTGGACTGGAAACTTTGGCACGGGGGAGGGGAAGAGCTGGAAGCTGACGGTATTCGGATGAACTTGGAGTTTCTGGGACGGGCGAGGGAGTTTTCTGTACCGGTCTTCATCTTTACGAACGAGGCACCTGAACACATTGCAGCCAAGGTAGAAGAGATCTATGATGGTGATTCATTGAAGAGGAGCTTTGTGTTTATTCAACATAAGAACGATCTCATGACCAATGACTTGCTCAACCTTGATCGAGTTAGCGAATGGGTAATGGGTAATGCATCCGTGCATGTCCTCAAGAAGTGGGATAAAGCCTTTCGTGCGGCTAGAAAAGATCTTTTCGGTTCAATGTACGCTTGCAGTCCAAACTGGCCCCGGGTGTTTTGGCAGTCATATGTGGCGGATAACGTGAATCCGGGGCTGGCCCTTACCGAGATGATTAACAATAGCCTGCGGGGACGTATGCAAGCAACTGCCTTTGACAAAGAACTCCCGAATTTGCCGGGCGAAACTCTTCCAGCTGTTCCCGAGGAACAGCTTCGCGCCCTGATTGGAGCGACGACATTCGTTAAGGATACGGCTGAAGATGAAGTGCGCTGCGGAGACTTGTTCAAGCACCGAGGGAAATTCTTCCTCAACATTCGACCGGACTGTGATTGCATTCCGAGGGATGGCGGATGCACAGATGACATTCTACTCTACTGCATTGAAGGGAAAAAGATTAGTGATAAAAAGATTCGGGAAAAGTACCTAAGAAAACACGGACAGATCGCAGAAAAGACCAATGAAGCAATAGTGTTTTCTTTCGCTGACGGGGACAGTATTTTGTTTATATTCGGCAAGTTGCGACTGCAGAAGTACGGTGACTGGAAGGGTAGACGAAAGGGACGGCTGCTGCATCCCTACCTGACAAGGATCCAGCAACGGTACGCGCTGTTTCTGCAACGACAAGGATTACCCCGCATCCCCGGGGAAGCTATTCCTTCGAACTCAACCGGAAGCGAGTGTAGCGAAGATCGGGCGCCATGTAAACCAAGCGGACCAGTTTCTTCTCAACACGGTCAAACTCTAGCCAAACACTGAAGGTGTCCAGAGAATTTTCGGCCTGCATTGGAGACTGGTTTGGATCCATCAGGACAGCTTCTGGTCCAACGGAGTCGGGAGCACTCTACACCATGAGATGCCTCGCATAGGAGCATTTAACCTGCACGCCATTGACGCAGGAACCCTACGCCTGGACGGCGGCGCGATGTTTGGAATTGTTCCGCGCACCCTTTGGGAGCGAAGAATGAAGCCAGATGCAAGAGGACGTATTACTCTGCAAATGCGCTGCCTGCTATTGGAAGGGGAAGACCGTCTAATGTTGATAGATACCGGTGCAGGTACCAAGACGGATGAGAAGTTTAACGACTGGTTCGCGCTGAAGGCGGTAGACCCGGGCGAAGCCATTGTGCAGGCAGGATTTCTTCCCGATGAGGTCACGGACGTGATCCTTACACACCTACACTTTGATCACGCTGGCGGCAGCACTTGGCGCAAGGGAGAATCAATCGTTCCACGGTTCAAGAATGCTACGTACTACGTGCAGCGCGCCCAACTTGAGAGTGCGCGGGCACCAAATGCCCGCGAGGCCGGATCCTTCCTACCCGAGAATATTGAGCCATTGTCGGCTTGTGGTCAACTACATACTCTGGATGGACCGTGCAACCTCGTGCGTGGAGTGGACCTTAATATCGTACATGGCCACACGGATGCGCAACAGCTGGTTCGTGTGAGTGGCAATGAAGGCTCGTTGGTGTTCGTAGCAGACCTTATTCCGACCATTCACCATGTGCGACCGCCTTGGATTATGGCGTATGATGTACGTCCGCTCGTGACTGTGTCGGAGAAGCGCGCGTTCCTGGACGAAGCGGCCGAACACAGTTTCACCGTGTTTTTTGAGCATGATCCAGTCATTGAGATTGCGAACGTTATCAGCGGGGAGCAAGGAGTCCGTCTGATTAATCCAAGACTGTTGACTGAGCTGTAACACAGCTTGGAAACCTGCATGTGTGTGTTTCAGTACACGGATGTCCTCAAGACTGGGCTGCGATAGGGAAGTAGTAGTTACGATTCGAAACTTGTTGTAGAGAGAATTGGGGATGCCTTATGCCGCCCGCCGCGGCGCGCGAAATACCACGGTAGCGCGTGGTTATCTGCTCGTTGTCTCGCCTACGCGTCGATGCAAGTGCGCTTGATTGGCCATTTCCGAAGTGGTACGATGTACTTCCGATCACAATGAAGAGAACTTGGATTTTCATGCTAGTGTATTGCACCGCGATTGCGGCGCCGCACATCAGCTGGTCCCAGCATATTTCGATCACACGGGAGAGCGCCACCGACACACGGGAAGTATACGTCCTTGAAGCAATATGGCCGAACTCATTGGGCGCAGCTGTGGATTCGCTTGGTGCAGGCATTCTTGGAGAATCGGAACTGTTGGCCCTCTCTGGGGGCGGAGTGACGGAGCGTACAGCCTTTGTGCAGCTTCCTACTTTGGCGCTTCCGACGGTCACTGTACTTTCCTCCACGTTTGACGCAATCACGCTTCCAGCAGACACTTCCGCATCCCGGTTCAATACGATTCACGGCCCTGCAGCCGAAATAGGAGCGTTGGGATGGGAACGCAAGAAGCCCGCCGCCACTCTCGCGGTCCGTACGCTCCAATACGATGTCGGCACCAATACGCTACGGCGGTACCGGCAAGTCCGTGTCGCACTCGACATGGATACGCGGGCACGAGATCAGCTTCTAGTAGCGCCCAAACAACATGCCACAACCCAAAGCGTGTTGGCCAGTGGCACGGTATTCAAGCTGGCTATCACGGAAGAGGGCGTTTACCGGATTGACCGGGACTTTCTTACAACACTGCCGGGCCTGGATCGGGATCCGGGAAGCATTGATCCAGATAATATCCAGATCTTCGGTAACGGCGGGGCACCGCTCCCAGCGCTGAATAGCGCCGAAAGGGCAGAAGATTTGGTGGAAAATCAGGTCATCGTGATGGGGGGAGGCGATGGTTCGTTTGACGCAGAAGATGCCGTCCTTTTCTACGGAGCACCACCAAGCGGCTGGCGGTATGCGCTAAGCGTGGATTCGCGAGGCCGACCCATCACCGACGAAAACGGGGAGCAGATTTACTCAATGCAGCATTATGTGAACCCTTTCTCCAACGAGAACTACTACTTCGTTCGCATTGATGGCGGCAATAACCAACCAATGCAGCAAAAACCCTTTGCGCCCACCCCGGGATCCAGAGTACTACGCCAGATTATTGGACGGTACTTCGTAGATATGGACAACTACATGTGGACCAGAGAACCCGGCGGGACTGGACATACATGGGTCAGCAACCTCATCACAGGGTCGGGAGCAGAACTGTCCATACTTGACAACCTGGAACTGCCCAATCTGGTCAACGGCACAGTCCGCTATGTAGCCAGGCCGGCGGTACAGTCCAATCCGGCGACGGATATCTTCTTTGTTTCCGGCAGCACCACATTAACATCGGCCAACCTTGGAGCGGTTGCCTCTACATCCACCACCGTGGTAGCAAGGAGCAGGATAGTGGAATTTGAACAGGCCGCTACGACGGGCCAGGCCCTGAGCGTTCTCCTGCGACTGGGGTCGCAGGATGCCAACGTCATAGCCGCACTCGACTGGATGCGGGTTTTTTATCCCAAGTCGCTGCAAGCGACGCCGGGGGGGCTACGGTTCCATTCACCGGCCGGACAGTCAGGAGCCTTTGAAGCGGTGCTTACCGGCTTTGGAACAGAGCCGTATGTCATTGATATCACCAACACAGGCTCCTTCCTGAGGCTGGGTGTGCAGCAGGTCAATAATGCCTTCCACGTACCGATAAATGTCTTGGATGAAACAGAGCCGCGGGAGCTTATCGCTTTTGTCGCGGCTGATGCCCGCAGCATTGATATTGAGGAAGCCTGCGGGGAAACATGCCTAGTGTCCCCGCAGAACCTGCACGGAGCAGGGGCATGGCCTCAGTTCCTGATCGTAGCACCAGACATACTTCTGCCTCACGCCAATGAGCTGGCCGCGATGAGGCGGGAAGAAGGCCTCACGGTCGGGGTGGTTGATGTGGAGCATATCTTCAATGAGTTCGGAGGTGGACTACGAGATTTTCGCGCTATACGTGACTATTTGAAATTTCTATACGATGGTGCGCCAACAGATGAGCAGCGGCTTCTTTACGTGCTCTTCTTTGGCGATGGCCATTTTAATTACCGCAACGTCGGCCCAGAGCCCCCGGCCATACCCAACCTGATCCCACCCTTCCAAACAGTGGAATCGTGGTACCCGGAAGAGACATATACAACTGACGACTACTTCGGACTGCTTGATGATAACGAGGGAGAATGGCCCTTCACGCGCTACACCTTTGGCGGCTCAAACGAGCACCTCAACGAACGGGTTGATT
This sequence comes from Rhodothermales bacterium, assembly GCA_963663495.1. Lineage (GTDB taxonomy): Bacteria > Bacteroidota > Rhodothermia > Rhodothermales > Bin80. The sequence continues at coordinate 3,230,985 of OY760427.1, read as the reverse complement.
TGGGTGTGGGGCGTATCACCGTCTATTCTGTCGAACAGGCGCAGGCGGTGCTCGAAAAGCTACAGCACTATGCGTCGCCTGCCTCCTTCGGCGCTTGGAGGCAGCGGTATCTTTTTGTTGCAGATGACGGCCCGACGGGTGCTGGCGGGCAACAGAATGACCAGGACCTGCATACCCAGAACACAGATGTGGTAGCCGAAACCGTCCGCAGGCAAGCGCCCGAGATTAACCAGGAGAAGGTGTACGCTATCTCGTATGCGCGCGAATTCCGTAACACATGGCGCGTGCCCGGGGCAAGGCATGATCTACTCTCGGCCATTCGCAGTGGCGTACTGATGGTCAACTACAGCGGACACGGCGGGGAAGAGGGTCTGGCACAAGAGAACTTGTTCCACCTGTCGGATGCGCAGGCGCTGGACAACCGCGATGCCTTGCCAATATTTGTTACAGCCACTTGCTCTTTTGGACGCTGGGACCTGTCCAATGAACAGAGCGGGGCGGAAGAATTGCTGCTAAACCCGGACGGCGGAGCCATAGCACTTCTTACCACCGTGCGGAGCGTCTATACGTCAGGCAATTCGCAGTCGTTGAATGTCGGGCTGAATGTCGCACTGAACGATCAGCTGTTTCAACCTGACGACCAAGGCAATCCCCGTCGGATAGGAGATGCACTGCGCCTGACGAAAAACACGCGCGTCGGCTTCGAAGGGAACAATCGTAAGTTCAACCTCCTGGGAGACCCGACCATGCGTATCGGGACGGCAGATCGTCGTGCTGCTATCACGGACCTTGGCGGCAGGCCGTTTAGCGATAGGAAGCTTCAGTTGAGCGCCCTTGATCGAACAACTATACGCGGGGAGATTCGCAGTCCGAGCGGGACCGTGGACACCGGCTTTAATGGCACGGTAAGTCTCACGGTCTACGACGCAGAACGGCGCGTCGCTATTCCACCCGATATGCGGCGGTATATGCCGCGGCCCTATTACACGGTCCGCGAGGATCTGATCTGGCGGGGAAGGACTGCAGTGGAGGGGGGGCGATTTGAAGCAACGTTCGTGGTACCCAAGGATATTTCCTATAGTGATATGGATGGCCGCATCACAGCCTACTCCACATCAGGCAACGCGCACGCGCACGGGTTCACAGAAAAATTTGTTGTAGGAGGCACAGCCGCCAACATACCCGACGATACGGACGGTCCCGCGATTGAGGTTTTTCTGGGGGACGAGGCATTCACCAGCGGACAGCTTACGGTGCCCAACCCCGAGGTGCTAGTGAAACTGTTCGATGAGAGCGGAATCAATACCGTGGGTGCAGGTGTCGGCCACGAAATGCTACTCATCGTCGACGGTGACGAAGAAAACGCCGTTAATATCGGAGGCTTCTACGAAAGCGACGAAGACTCCTACCAAAAGGGCCGGGTCCGCTATGCGTTCTCTGAAGATCTGGATCCGGGAACCCATAACGTGGAAGTGCGCGCCTGGGATGTGCTAAATAATTCCACGCGCGAAGCTGTTGAGTTTGTAGTAACAGAATCAGAGGCGCTACAAATACGTAACACGCTCAATTACCCGAATCCCACGCTAGGGCCTACTCGATTTGTCTTTGAGCACAACCAACCGGCCGGTACTCCCGTCACAGCACGTATCCGCATCTACAGTCTTGCCGGGCGTCCCGTTCGAACGATTGAAACGATTGATTTTCTGCCTGGAGGTGCCATGCACCTTGTGTGGGACGGCACCGACGACGAATACGTACGCCTTCCTCCTGGTGTGTACTTGTACAAGCTGCGCGTGGCCATTGAAGGCGCAGACGGCGAATCGCAGGTTGCTGAAGCCATAGAGCGGCTAGCCATTGTTCGCTGATCCTTTCCTAATGTCTTTTCATCCCATCCCACTGGACACCATGTTTTTCATCAAGGCCGCAACTGCAATACGGCAGGCCATTACGCGAAGTGTTTTTCTTGCCTGCCTGTTGCTCGTGTGTGCACACGGGCAACAGGCCCTCGCCCAGATCGGCGGGGCCGCGGTAGTCTTTCTGATGATTGAGCCGGACAGCCGAGCCGCAGGTATGGGTAATGCCGGCGTAGCAATAGCTGACAATGCTAACGCCATATTCTGGAACCCCGCCGGCCTCGCAGAACAGACCGGGACGGAGGCATCGCTAACGCACTCCAACTGGTTGCCGGAGTTTAGCTCCGACATTTTCTACGAATACCTGGTAGGGAAGCAGCATATCAAAGGATGGGGGACCGTTGGCGTCCATTTGACCTACCTGTTCCTCGGTACCCACGAATACCGGGATGCTCAGAATAATGATCTCGGCGATTTTCGATCCTATGACCTCGCAGCAGGAATATCGTACGGCTTCAAGGTGAGCCGCGGTTTGTCGGTTGGTACCGGCCTGCGCCTGATCTATTCAAGCCTCGCGAATGTACAGGTAGGTACACAGCAGACGAATCCTGGCGTTTCCGTGGGATTGGACCTTGGAGTCCTCTACCGGACCCGCAGCTTCGGCCTCGCCTCGGCGGAAGGCCAGTATTCCGCCGGCTTCAATCTGTCCAACATGGGTCCCAAGATTCAATATTCCGATAGCGAACAGGCCGACCCAATCCCAACGTTACTTAGGTTTGGCCATGCGTTTACGTTTGAATTCGACGACTATAACAAGATCACTCTTGCTAACGACTATTCAAAGATCCTTGTCCGTCAGCGTGTTTCACAGACATGCATTGATCCCGCGGATCCGGAGACATGCTCATTCGAGTATTCGACTGATCCATTCTACAAGGCAATCCTTTCGTCCTGGACAAGCATTGATGTGCTGCGCACTGCACTGGCCGATGAAGAAGAGGAGTATGAGACACTCTCCGTCATTGATCAGCTGTTGATATCCAGCGGATTTGAGTACTGGTACAATAACCTGTTTGCGATACGGGCAGGATACTTCTACGAGAACCCTTACAATGGTAACAGAGAGTTCTTGACATTCGGGGCCGGCATTCGTTATAACATTGTAGGAGTGGATTTTTCGTACATCTACGCGCTGGAGGAAAATCATCCGCTGGCCAATACGATGCGCTTTTCCCTGCTGCTGAACTTTGTTAAATAGTCCAGCGATCTGGACAGCGGGCAGTGTACGAGGCATGGTCCGCATCGTATCGTACCGGGGATTGGCGATCTTGTGTGTTGCGCTGTTTCCCACTGCGGCCGGTGCGCAAACCGCTGCGCCTCACTACGATGTGATCGCGCTGCGCGCAGAGTTTCATCCGGATGAGACGGACTTTACGACCGGCAATGGCACCTTTGCGGGCCCGCTGTTCGCTGACGGGCTGACTCCTTCCGTGGATCCGCTCCCGCACGACGCGGGCTATTTTCAAGCCCATCTGGCGTTTCTGGAGCACTACGTTCGCACGGTTTCTGACGGCAGGACCCAAGTCACGACCCACCTGCTCCCGGAAGTGGTCACCGTAAGCGGCACAATGGGAGACTATAGTCCCACGGGCCAGCAGGCCGATTCGGATCCCGAACGCCGCAAGCTGGTCTCCCTGATAGGCGAGGCGTGGGGATTAGCCTCGCAGACGAGTGCCTTTGAAACCCGGCAGCTGGATCCTGGCCGTACCGTATTTATGCTGTTTCATGCAGGTGTCGGACGCGATGTAGAGCTGATCGGTACCATTTTGGACAAGACACCTCTTGATCTGCCGTCCATTTTCTTCCCCGGTAGCGAGTTGAAGCGTCTTGGACTTCATGGGCTTCGCTTCAAGGAGATTCCGATCCGCTCCGCCTCCGTGCTACCGCGCACAGAATCCCGCCAAGGACGCAATCCTCTGTCTGGCGAAGATTTTCTGTTGAACCTGTCCATTAATGGACTCCTAGCGGCAACATTCCTGAACCACCTGGGGGCTCCCGATCTGTTTAATACGCGTACCGGGGAGTCTGCTATTGGTAGGTTTGGCCTGATGGATCCCGCAGGAATTTTTTCCTTTTCAGGGTTGTTTCCTCCAGAACCGAGTGCCTGGACACGGCAGCTGCTTGGATGGCTTGATGTTGTCGTTCCCACAGAAGGACTGGTGGAGCTACCTGCTGCAGGGCTTGAAGAGTCACGAGCACTCCGTATTGAGATTTCTGACGCCGAGTATTTTCTGGTGGAAAACCGCAACCGCGATCCGGGCAACGACGGATTGGTCATGCAGATTTGGCAGCACGGTACGATTGTGGAGCAGCGCATCATGGAGCTGAACAACGATTTTGATGCGTTTGCGGTGGATGGTTTCGCCGGCGGCGTTGTAGTCGGCGTGGACGATTACGACTTCTCGTTACCTGGCCGCGATGCGGACGACCGCCAATTTAACGGAGGAATATTGGTGTGGCATGTGGACGAAAGGCAGGTGGCGTCCGGGGTCAATAACGATGACCCGAGTCACAGAGCTGTTGATCTTGAGGAGGCGGATTCCGCCCAAGAGATCGGGAAAGATAATTATCTGGGGTCGCCCTTCGATTTTTTTTACGAAGACAACGACTCTCGGGTGTTGTTGCCCACAGGGACAACCATACAGCTGTACGACAATCGTTTCGCACACAACACTACTCCGGATAGCCGAACGAACCGGGGAGGCCACAGCTTCGTGGTGCTGGAAGATTTTTCTGCTCCCGGGCCGGTTATGACGCTGCGTTACAGCAGAGAGGCAGGAACCAGTGTTTTGCAACCACGCGTGGTCCAGGTTGATCGTGCACAGATTGACGATGAGGGATCCGTGCTCGTTGTCGGCACGACATACTATATCTTTGAGGGTATGTCCGGGGTACTTCATGTGCTGTCGGAAACCGGGCAGGTTTCCATTCCAGCCATGTCCAAGCCAGTTCCCACGGGCAATGGGTTTGCTGTGATGCAGCGCAGTGATGGTGGGGTTACCTTCACGGAGTACAGTGTCACGGATGGCGTGCCGCAGTTGACACGTACCGTGCCTGTACCGGATGCGGGAGGGGAATTTCAACCGCCGCTAGTTTCGGTTGATGGTGCCTTTCACGCACTGTTTTCGGGGCCGGGATCGGCTGTTGTCGCGACCGTAAAGGAAGATGTGACCATACAAAGCGTGGACGATATCGGTGAAGGCATTGGCCTCGCGGGCGGGGATGGGCTATGGGTTGTGGGCCGAGAGGGAACGCGAGATTTGGATAGTGGAACAACATGGAGGTATTTGAACCTGGAGGAAGAGCACATCGGTGACTTCGTTTTCGGGACCGATATGCGTGGTTCGTGGGGCGCGATACCGCGTAAAGGTGGGCGCTCCGTGCTGCTCCTCCGTCCCGACGGATCCGCAGGGGAATTTACCATTGATTACGCTATACCGGAAGGTCACGAGTTGTCTGGCAAGGCAGCCCTTGCAGACATGAATGGTGATGGAAGATTGGATATTGTCTTGACGGCCGGTGAGAGTTTGCTCGTTATGCAAACGCATCGTTTCGCATCTGTCATGAACGATTATCCAGTGAACGTCGGGGCAGAGATTGCTGCACAGCCGTTGGTGCTTGAGATGGAGGAGGGCATGGTAGTGGTACTTGGTGCGACCAGCGGTGATGTCTACGCTTTCCTCAATGCACAGCCCATTGAGGGTTTTCCGCTTAACGTGGGGGCAAGGGTGGCTGGTACACCGTTTGGTGCTCCTGGCCGATTGACCGTAGCCTCCAGATCGGGGCGCGTACATGACTACTCCTGGGAGGATGTAACAGCAGCCCCATGGGGCCAACGGTATGCGACAACCACCAACGGGAGCTTTGTCTATGCGGCGGCGGTGAGTGGACAAGAGGATGATGCGTTGCTTGTTGGCGCGGAAACCTATAACTGGCCGAACCCCATACGTGGTGGCGAGTCATTCCTCCGCTGTATGACCAGCGAGGATGCCGATGTAAGTATTCGGATCATTGGTGCCGATGGCACACTGGCGGGCGAACTGGCGTTCTCAACGGTTGCCGGCGTACCGGTAGAGGTACTCTGGAATACCGATGCAGCAAGCGGGCTGTACTACGCCCGCTATCGCGCAGTCGCTCAAGACGGACGGACAGAAACACAACTCGTCAAGATGGCCGTCATACGATGAATTCGTGCGGGAGCAGCGTACTTGTGGGAGTCCTGCTCATGCCAGTCATATCGGCTGCGCAAGTGTCCCCCTCACTGGTGGATTTTGCACGCCCAACGCTGAATTGGCAGACGATTGAGACAGAGCATTTTAGCGTGCTGTTTCATGAAAGCAGCGGCACGCATGTCGCTGAGGAGGTGGCAAGGATTGCCGAGGATGTTTACGGGCCTATAACTGAGCTGTATGGCCATCATCCTGGCTCAAAGGTTAGCATCATTATCAAGGACTACGAGGATTACTCTAATGGGGCCGCCTTCTTCTTTGACAATAAGATTGAGATTTGGGCTCCGTCCCTAGACTCGCGATTCAGGGGAGACCACGACTGGCTGCGTAATGTGATCGCGCACGAATTTACACACATCGTGCAGGTCCAGGCTGCTATGGGAGCGTCGACAAGGGTCCCGCTGGCATATCTGCAGGTGCTTGGCTACGAAGATGTACGTCGCCCGGATGTATTGTACGGCTTCCCCAACGTTGTCGTGAGCTATCCGCTACTCAGCCTCAATAACCCGGCATGGTTTGCCGAAGGAACAGCGCAATACCAAAGAGCCTCAATGGATTTTGATCGGTGGGATACGCATCGGGACATGGTGTTACGCATGCAGGTGTTGGCCGATGAGACCCTTACACTTGCAGAGATGGGCGGGTTCTATTCAAAATCGGGTATTCTGAGGGAAACCGTATATAACCACGGCTTTGCTTTTACGCGTTATCTGGCAAATACAAGGGGAGAACAGATCCTGAGTGACATTACGGCGGAACTGTCACGGTGGAGGAACTGGAATGTGGATCGGGCAATCGCGGCGGCCTTGGATGTGCCTGCAGCGGCTGTCTACCAAGCTTGGATGGACAGCATTCGCACCAGCTACGGCCGGGGTACGCAGGCCATCCGGCAGTCGCTGATGCAAGGTGCGCTGCTTGAAAGCAAAGGCTATTCCAATCACGGACCTGAATTTTCACCGGACGGTCGCAAGCTGGCGTACATTTCCAATCAGGACCAGCCATGGGGAAAGACCAACCTCTACATACAGGACCTTGCGTCCGACTCCGTGTGGGTGCATGGGATGGGCCCCGCAGTAGGAGGGGAGTACCATTGCGCCTTTGGGCACCGCATCAGAAAGTCCGTGGAAGGCACCGTCACGTGGCGCCGCGATAGCGAGGCGGTCGTTTACGCGCGGCAAAAGGCAACGCCAGAGGGTTTCCTATACGATGACCTCTACGAACTCACCCTCTCCACCCGCGAAGAGACGCGCCTCACAGTGCGTACCAGAGCTTCGCAACCCGCATACCACCCGAATGGCTCGTTGATTGCGTATGTGGGACAAGAGGGGGGGACATCAAATTTATTCGTTCTGGATAAGAGGACGGGAGATCGAAAACAGGTGACCTTCTTCAAGGACGGTGCGCAGGTTACTGAGCCAGTATGGCACCCGGAGGGTGCTTGGATTTACTTCGGATTTCGTGCTTCAGGAGCGCACGAACGGGATATTTGGCGGGCATCCCCGGAAGAGCGCACGGCAGAGGGCGTGGTGGAGACGGTCGCCGACGAGCGTTCGCCCACCTTTGGCGAGTATGGTGAGACCCTGTATTTTTCTTCGGACCGAAGCGGCATTTTTAACGTGTATCAGAAACAGGGTAACCTAACCCGCGCTATTACCAATGTCTTAGGAGGTGCATTTATGCCGTCCGTCGGACCAGCAGGCCAGCTCGCCTATGCACACTACCAATCGGATGGATACCGGATAGCACTATTATCAGACCCCGAACCCACTTCAACGCCGTCGTATGCTCCTCCAGAAGTACTGCTGAAGGAGGCAGAGAAGGCGGCGCTGCCGCGTACCAGAATCGAAGAAACTGTCGGCGTTGATTCACTAGCAGTGAACCGGTATGGCATGGTAACCACTGGCTTTGCCATATATCCCGTATTACGCCTTGATCAGTACGTGAGCAGAAGACGTACCGCTCTGCAGCAACGCTTACCCGACAGAACGCGGTTAGAGGTCTTGGCGCGTAACCTTAAGGTAGGAGCGTACGTGTCATCGCGCGAAGTTCTGGAAGGCATTTCCATATTCGGAGGCCTTCTTATTGCTCCCGGCTCCCGCGAAGTCTCGTCGGTGTCCGATTTCCTTGCACCTTCGCGACTGGTCTCCTTGGAGAGGGATGCCGTCCTCCAGTTCGACTACCGGAGAGGCTTCGGCCTCATACCTCGGCGTTGGTCACCGCAGCTATCGGTCGAGCTGTACAACATTAGGCGGTTCGTGGCCGAGGGGTTGGCAATAGAGGAGTTCCCATGTACCGCATGTTTCCCGGAGACCACGGCCGCTGACCTGACATATTCGCTATGGGAAGCAGGCTTGTACTTAAGGCATAAGGTTACTTCGAGCCTATTGTTGGAACTGGGGTACCGCTACAGTCCCTACCGTGTGCAAACGGAGCAATTCTATTCGAGGGAAGTGAAGCAAACCATCCCATCGTCATCGTCTCGTTATTTCATTGGTCGAACGCTCTTGGCACGTGTGTACTTTGAGGCACTGCAGCAACACCGAGAGCGAGATGTACTTCCTTCAGGGCTTGATGTCCAGGTTGGATTGGAAGCCGAGCGTGGCCGGCTGCTACGCAGCTTCAATCTTGATGAAGGGGTCCTTCAGCCGGTGTATGAGGGGGATCGGATTTTGCGCCTGAGCACACGTGGAACTGCTGGCGTGATCCTTGCGGGCATGGTTCGCGGCGCCTCCCACGGCGTCATAATTCGATGGCGTGCTTCACGAATTCTGGGAGATGTCGTTGATAGCTTCTACAATGACTATGTGGGCGGTTTAGCCGCTGCTCGGGGCTACCCGTTCTATGCCCTGGGAGGAAACAGCGTCACATGGTTGCAGGCATCGTATGTGCTACCGCTCTTTCCGGACATTCAGCGTCAGATCATGTGGTTTTATGTTGATAAGGCGTTCTTGCGCACCTACGCGGACGCGGCAGCAGCATGGACGGGGGATTGGCCGGGGACCAGCAGCGTTCGGAAGGATATCGGAGCGGAATTGAGGCTTGTCCTCGGGTCCTTCTATCTTCTGCCAACAGCTGTATTCATTAGTGCGACGTATGGGGTTGATGCCTTTGACGTGATGTTGGATGAGGATTTTGTGACGCCCTCGGGGATACGTTCGGTACATTACGGGTCCGAGCTGCGTTGGCACTTCGGGGTGCTCTTTGGTTTTGATACTTGAATAACCATGCTGATTGCCTTTAGTCTGTTGATGCTTGCCACAGGCATAACATGTCTTATTGTTGTCCTTCGCGGTGGTAAGGGAGCCTTACCAACCGAGGGATTGGATTGGATGGCATCAGGTACATCTGCACTTTTAATCGTGGCGTCTGGAGCACTTCTTGCCATGGCTCTATCTGGTATTTCAGAAGATGAGGAAATCGTGGGTGGAGTAGACCTGGATGCACCGGACTTCGCGTTCACGATGCTGGAGGATGAAGCCACGGCTGCGCTGAGCGATTATCGGGGCCATGTGGTTCTTATCAATTTTTGGGCCACATGGTGCCAGCCGTGCATTGCAGAGCTCCCGGAGCTGGATAAGTTGCAGGCTGACCTTGAGGAGAGTGGACTGGTGGTACTGACGCTGTCTGACGAGCCGCAGGAAGATCTGATTCGCTTCTCGGATTTATTGCCCGAGCGTACACTCTCCGGATATTTTGAGCTAGGCGATATGCCTCCGCTATACAAGGTAGCACTCGCGCAGGGACGCCCGGTTTCCTATGTGGTGGATCGCGCCGGTACCATTCGCTCCTACGTTGTCGGGGCGGGCAACTACGATTCCTTTGCGCGAATGGTGAGGCCGCTCATTAGGATGGGCACCGCATCATGAGGCCATAATGAAACCAATAATGGTGGCAGGCAGCTTAGCAATGGTTGCCTTAGCTTTTGGCAGGGCATACGGTCAGGTTGCGGAAATGGCCAGCAGCAGCGACGTACGGACTGCCCTGCTTCTTGCGGACGAGGGCAAGCGGAGCGTGCCCCTCGCCTTCGGGCTCTCAAGTGCCGTTCCGGGGCTCGGGCAGGCCTACAATCGCAATTGGATACGGGCTGCAGTCGGGCTTGGGGCTGAATTGGCAGTCGTGGCTGCCTACGCCAATTGGCGCCGCTCAGGGGCGCGCGGACGTACTCAGTATCAGGGAATGGCTCATGAATCATGGAGTCCATTGCGCTACGCACGGTGGTTGAACGACTATGTGGTCTATCTGGCAGCATTGCCGGATAACCGGTCGGTCACGGCCGACCCCATCGCCTTTGATCAGGCACTTTCGGCGATCAATTTTCAGGACCCAAGTGGATGGAGTGACGCCGATCGGCGAAGGGTGCGCAACCTGATTCAACAGATTCAAGCCGTAGAAAGTGCGGTGTATCATCCCGAAACAGGAGCGACGTTTTCTCACAAATTACCATTCTTCGGCGAGCAGCAGTACTACGAGCTGGTGGGAAAATATTTTCAGTTTGCACCGGGATGGGAGGACTATCAGTACGTCATCCGGGGTGGAGTTCCGGTGTGGACCGACGAGGATGGAAAGTACATTGGCTCTATTGATCCCGAGCAGACAGCGCCAGATGGTTCCAAGCCCAATGTGTCGCCGTTATTCTATCGGTATGCCGAAGTTCATGGGGATGCGAATACGCTTTTGCGTCGGGCATCCAGGATCTCCATCCTTTTCTTCGTCAACCGGCTAGGTGCTGCCGTTGAGGCTGCTATTTCGGCGCGGCTTCACAATAACAGATTATATTCTCGGGTGGAATTGCATCCGGGTGCAGTGAGTGCCACGTTCGCTATTGCTATGTAGGCGTGCGCGGAACACTCCTGCGCTGGCAATATATGGGAGTTATATGGCTGAGTGCCACGCGTTTTCGCAGGAATTACTTTTTGTGCTTTGGTGGTGCAGACAGGATGGCTTTCGCCAGTTTTTCATAATCGGTTCCCGCTTCTCACGAAAACACTGCAATTATTTCAAATAACCCAACACGTGGGTACTCATGCTATATAATGTCCATCTATTAGGGAGTTATATACCACAGTGCCATGCCCGAAACGGTTAGTGCATACCGCAATATCACATACAGGCTGTTGCCCGGAAGTCGAAGTAACGCCAAGCAACTTGCTGGATTAGCGGGTGCGTGTAGGTTTGTGTGGAATGCCATCCTCGCAGAGCAGAGCGAGGCCTACAAGAAAGCGAAAGAGGCTGGAGAGAAGCCGCCCTCGGTAAGCTTCTTCTCGCTGGGGAAGCGGTTCACGGCACTGCGCCGTACGGTCGAGTGGCTACCTGAATACTCCTTTGGTGTCGTTAGACACACATTGAAATATCAGGCGGATGCATGGAAGGCATTCTTCAAGGAAGGTAAGAGAAGACCGAGATTCCATTCCAGACGTGGTAGTACGCCTTCGTTCACGATCCCGGATAACGTAAGGGTTCGGGATGGCAAGCTGTATATCCCGAAAGTGGGATATATGGCGCTCCGCAGGCGGGGAGGCAACCCGTACCCTGATGGTATACCCATCAAAGCCACTGTAAAGAAGAACGCCGGCAAATGGTATGCTGTCATCTGCTACAAGATGGAGGCACCTGTAATAGAGGATACCGGCAGTGCTGTAGGCATTGACCGTAATTGCGGGCAGATCGCTATGGTCTCCACAGAGGGCGATACAAGCATTATCAGACAACCGGATACGAAGCGTCTTGATGCCAAGTTGAAGCGGCATCAGCGAAGACTGGCGAGACAGAAGAAAGGCTCCAACCGTCGTAACAGGCGGAAGCATAGAATCGCCCGCATACAGCGCAAGCGTGCTAACATCCTCAAGAATGCGAACCACCAGGTAAGTCGCAGTATTGCCAAATGCTCCTCAACGGTGATACTGGAGGACCTAAAGATCAAAGCGATGACACGTTCAGCTAAGGGGACGATGGAGAGCTTTGGCACAAACGTCAGACAGAAGTCTGGCCTCAACCGTGGAATACTGCGAACAGGTTGGGGCCAGCTGGATCAGATGCTGGGCTATAAGTGCCGCAAGGTGATAAAGGTTACCGCTGCCTATACCAGTCAGCGGTGTTCTGTGTGTGGGCACACAGAAGCGAGTAACCGTAAGACGCAGAGCACATTCACGTGTATGTCCTGTGGACATGCGGATCATGCAGACCTGAATGCGGCTGCAAACATACTGGCCTCCGGGATTGGGGCTTCTGCACGGCGAGGGGCGTTCGGGTTACCGACCCCTATGACCCGTGAAATTGATACTAGTGCCTCACTGTGTACAGTTGGTCACTCACGTATATAATTCCCCAATATATTGTAGCAATAAGCCCTTTCTTCCTGTAGAGCCCGCTGCGGAGCGTCAATGTTTCGCGCACTTGCTACCTTCAATCACCTAACGTTAACACTTGAAGTCATTATGGTTTGGTACAAGCAGCTTCATTGGCAGATAATTGGAGGACTGATCCTTGGTCTATTGTACGGGGTCGTTTCTGCCGCGTTTGGATGGGGGACCTTCACTTCGAATTGGGTGGCGCCCTTCGGGACCATCTTCTTGCGAGGACTCTTCCTTATCGCAGTGCCCCTGGTGTTGGCATCTCTGATTACCGGCGTTGCATCGCTTTCTGACACGCGAAAGCTTGGCCGTATTGGCGGCAAGACAATAGGTATCTATATAGGCACCACCGTTGTCGCTCTGGCTATTGGGCTGGTGGCGGTAAATGTCTTTCGGCCAGGCGATTCTGTTCCCGATGAAGTGAGGGAAAAACTCCAGACCCAGTGGGAGGATATGGCAGCGTCGAACCAAGAGGGTGCAGAGGAGGCCATGGAGCGGGGCCCCCTGCAGCCGCTGGTAGATATGGTACCGTCCAACTTCTTTTCGTCCGCTTCCAATAATCGCAATATGTTGCAGGTAGTGTTTGTTGCACTGCTCTTTGGAATAGCGCTGCTGCTGCTGCCGGCAGAGAAGGCTCGGCCCATGATACAATTCTTCGACAGCCTGAATGAGGCCGTAATAAAGATCGTGGAACTGATTATGCGCACTGCTCCCCTTGGTGTGTTTGCGCTCCTTGCGGATACCATCAATAAGATTGCACAGGACAATCTAGAGGAGCTAGGCGAGCTGTTAGGAGCCCTTGGCTTCTATATGATCGTTGTTCTTCTGGGGCTCCTTGTGCATGTGCTGGTAACGTATCCGACTCTACTCAAGCTTTTCACTCCACTGACATTCAAGCAGTTTTTTGCCGGGATCGCGCCTGCGCAGCTGGTGGCATTCTCAACCTCATCGAGCGGTGCCACACTTCCTGTCACCATGGATGTGGCAGAGAAGAACCTCGGAGTGTCGGAGGAGGTGTCGTCCTTCGCGATTCCACTTGGAGCGACCATCAATATGGACGGCACGGCTCTTTACCTTGCCGTTGCGGCGGTCTTTATAGCCCAGACGCTCGGCATCCCGGTCGGACTGAGCGACCAGCTCGGGATCGTCATGTTGGCAGTCTTGGCCTCAATTGGAACCGCCGCAGTGCCCAGTGCGGGTATCATCATGCTGGTTATCATCTTGCAATCCATTAGCGTACCGGCGGCTGGTATAGCACTAATCCTTGGTGTGGATCGGATTTTGGACATGTGCCGCACGGTATGTAACGTGACAGGGGATGCTACGGTAGCTTCCATTGTGGCGGCATCGGAGAACCAATTGTCTCCTCCCAACCCATACGCCGCATCAATCGCGGTGCAGACGGCCCATGTTGATGCGGACAAGGTGTACGCCCGAGAGGATTCGAACCTCTGACCTTCTGCTCCGGAGGCAGACGCTCTATCCAGCTGAGCTACGGGCGCGCGGCCAGTTGTCAAACGGCAACACCCATGCTAGGTTCAAGATGGCGTCCGTTATGGCAACGTGTTGTCAGAAGAATGGTTAGGGGTTTATATGGGGAATTATATACGTGAGTGACCAACTGTACACAGTGAGGCACTAGTATCAATTTCACGGGTCATAGGGGTCGGTAACCCGAACGCCCCTCGCCGTGCAGAAGCCCCAATCCCGGAGGCCAGTACGTTTGCAGCCGCATTCAGGTCTGCATGATCCGCATGTCCACAGGACATACACGTGAATTTGCTCCGTATCTTGCGGTTACTCGCTTCTGTGTGCCCACACACAGAACACCGCTGACTGATATAGGCAGCGGTAACCTTTATCACCTTGCGGCACTTATAGCTCAGCATCTGATCCAGCTGGCCCCAACCTGTTCGCAGTATTCCACGGTTGAGGCCAGACTTCTGTCTGACGTTTGTGCCAAAGCTCTCCATCGTCCCCTTAGCTGAATGTGTCATCGCTTTGATCTTTAGGTCCTCCAGTATCACCGTTGAGGAGCAATTGGTAATACTGCGACTTACCTGGTGGTTCGCATTCTTGAGGACGTTAGCACGCTTGCGCTGTATGCGGGCGATTCTATGCTTCCGCCTGTTACGACGGTTGGAGCCTCTCTTCTGTCTCGCCAGTCTTCGCTGATACCGCTTCAACTTGGCATCAAGACGCTTGGTATCCGGTTGTCTGATAATGCTTGTATCGCCCTCTGTGGAGACCATAGCGATCTGCCCGCAATTACGGTCAATGCCTACAGCACTGCCGGTATCCTCTATTACAGGTGCCTCAATCTTGTAGCAGATGACAGCATACCCTTTGCCGGCGTTCTTCTTTACAGTGGCTTTGACGGGTATACCATCAGGGTACGGGTTGCCTCCCCGCCTGCGGAGCGCCATATATCCCACTTTCGGGATATACAGCTTGCCATCCCGAACCCTTACGTTATCCGGGATCGTGAACGAAGGCGTACTACCACGTCTGGAATGGAATCTCGGTCTTCTCTTACCCTCCTTGAAGAATGCCTTCCATGCATCCGCCTGATATTTCAATGTGTATCTAACGACACCAAAGGAGTATTCAGGTAGCCACTCGACCGTGCGGCGCAGCTCCGTGAACCGCTTCCCCAGCGAGAAGAAGCGTACCGAGGGCGGTTTCTCTCCAGCCTCTTTCGCTTTCCTGTACGCCTCGCTCTGCTCTGCGAGGATGGCATTCCACACAAACCTACACGCACCCGCTAACCCAGCAAGTTGCTTGGCGTTACTCCGACTTCCGGGCAACAGCCTGTATGTGATATTGCGGTATGCACTAACCGTTTCGGGCATGGCACTGTGGTATATAACTCCCTAATATATGGCAATTATATAGCATGCGTACCCACGTGTTGAGTTATTTGAAATAATTGCAGTCTTTTCGTGAAAAGCGGGAACCGATTATGAAAAGCTGGCGAAAGCCATCCTGTCTGCACAACCAAAGCACAAAAGTAACTCCTGCGAAAACACGTGGTACTCAGCCATATAACTCCCTTTATATACCTGAGTACCCCAGACTATGAACCTCTGGCTTGATGGAGGGTATGGACACAATGGACGGAACGCCATTCCATCCCATTGCTTACCACAACATCAACTGGACTTGATGCCATGCCCGTAAAGGGTTGTAACAAGTATGCTCGCGTTTGTTCTGTCCATAGGACAATTGAATACCGACTGCTTCCGGGGAGCAAGAGCAATGCGAATAAGCTAGGCGCGATTGCTGGTGCTTGCAGGTTCGTGTGGAATGCCATACTGGCGCAGTGCATCCAGGAATACAAACAGGCGGAGGAGTCGGGTGAGCAGCCTCCGTCCGTGAAGTATTTCTTCCCTCTTGGAAAATGGTTTAAAGAACTACGAGATCGCACCGAGTGGCTACAGAAGTACTCGTTCAGCGTGGTGCGCACCACGCTGAAGGTCCAAGCCGACGCATGGAAGGCTTGCTTCAATCAAGGTAGGGGTAAACCGAAGTTCAGAGCCAAATACCGCAGTACCCCATCTTTTGCGATTCCTGAAGCGGTCAAGATCAGGGATGGACGGTTGTTCATCCCCAAGCTTGGATACCTGAAGATCCGACGTAAAGGAGGCAACCCGTATCCAGATGGGGTTCCTGTAAAAGCCGTGATTCTGCAACGGGTGGGCAAATCGTATGCCTGCATATGCTACAAGATTGAAGCACCTGAGATAGAAGACAATGGCGTTGCCACAGGGATTGACCGTAACTGCGGACAGGTTGCCGCCGTCTCCACCGATGGCAAGCGCGAGATCATACGGCAACCGGACGGTAAGCGTAAGACGGCAAGACTGCACCGGTATCAACGGAAATCAGCCCGACAGCAGAAAGGATCCAACCGCAGATATCGCACTAAGAAGCGACTCCAGAAAGCTCACCGAGCGATTGCGATGACCCGCAGGAATACCCATCACCAAGCAAGCCGGAGGATCGCGAACCGCTCTTCTACGGTTGTGCTGGAAGATCTTGATGTCGTGGCGATGACTTCATCCGCCAGAGGGACTGTTGACAATCTAGGCAGGAACGTCGCCCGGAAGGCACGGCTGAACCGTAGCATTAATGCCACCGGATGGGGGCAGTTAGACGGGATGCTGCAGTACAAGTGTCGGGAAGTGCTCAAGATCCCGGCCCCTTACACGAGTCAGAACTGCAACAAGTGCGGTCGCCGGGACAAAGCGAATAGATTGACCCAAAGTACATTCAAGTGTATCTCATGTGGATACACAGACAATGCGGACCTTAACGCTGCCGCAAACATATTGGCCTCCGGGATTGGGGCAACTGCACGGCGAGGGGCGTTCGGGTTACCGACCCCATTGATCTGTGAAATTGATACGCGAGGGTACTCACGTATATAATTCCCTTACGTAGCTATCCCATGGCAGGTGCTATGATTCGACTCAAAGATCCTTGGCAGGTTGGAGGAACCGTCCCGATAGATGGAGCAATTCGCAGAATACCACCGGGATGGCTAATAGCGATCGTCCTTCTCGTAGGTGTGGTCTTATATCTGCTGGCTGGCAACATAGCTACGGTGCTGATTTTAGCAATCCGCGGCGTGCCGCTGGATTCGATGTTTACCAGCCTCCCCAATCTTGTGGATGGTCAGCCGGGGGCATTTCTGGGCGGAAACGCGGTGGGGCTGTGGGTCGGGTTAGGCATTTGTTCGCTGCTGTGCGCTAGGCTACAGACAACACGTCCGGGAGCATTCTTGCGATTGCGGTTTGCCGATAGTGTGTCTTTCCTTCTTGCTATAATTGGTCTTATTGCCTTACTACCGTTTGTAATGTGGTCGGGCTCCATCAATGAACTGATCCCGCTACCGCGATTGCTGAAGGAAATGGAGCTTGAGCAGATCGCACTGCTTGAGAGCGTATTGACGGGAAACATTAGCATACTGTGGACTCTTGCTCTTGTAGCCGTAACCCCAGCCTTTTGTGAGGAGCTATTCTTCCGCGGTTTTGTGCAAAGAAACTTGGAGCGAGGTACTGGACCGGTGCTTGGTATTATTTTGACCGGCATAGTATTCGGTATTTTCCACTTACGCCTGTCACAGGTAATTCCGCTTACCATTCTAGGGGTCTACATGGCATACCTGGTATGGCGAACGGGTAGCATATGGGTTCCTATCACGATACACTTTATCAATAACGGCGCAATGGTATTTGTGGCTAGATATGGCGGAGATCAGGGCATTACGTTGGCATCTGAAACGATTGAGATGCCATGGTATCTCGTTGTTGCCGGGTTTTTCGCACTTATGCTATGCATGAAAGCGCTGCACGATCGGGCCCGCAAACTGCTTGGATCATGATGGGTTGGACAGCAGTTTTCGTCGCCGGCACGGACTACGAGGCCGACTTGGTTTGTCTGCGACTGCGTGATAATGACATTCCGGCAGTCGTGCTTAATCAGCGGGACCATATGTGGAACTTAACCATCGGGTATCTAGCCAAGGTGCGTGTGCTTGTTCCGGATGACAAAGCAGAATTCGCCACCGCACTGCTTGCGGAGCATCCCGTTGAAGGACTGGATCGCGGCAACGGAATGGAAGAACCTCCCCTGGAGATCAGTGACGATACGTAAGGGAGTTATATGGCTGAGTGCCACACGTTTTCGCAGGAATTACTTCTTGTGCTTTGGTGGTGCAGACAGGATGGCTTTCGCCAGGTTTTCATAATCGGCTCCCGCTTTTCACGAATAACTGCAATTATTTCAAATAACTCAACACGTGGGTATTCATGATATATAAATGCCATATATTAGGGAGTTATATACCACAGTGCCATGCCCGAAACGGTTAGTGCATACCGCAATATCACATACAGGCTGTTGCCCGGAAGTCGGAGTAACGCCAAGCACCTTGCTGGATTAGCGGGTGCGTGTAGGTTTGTGTGGAATGCCATCCTCGCAGAGCAGAGCGAGGCGTACAGGAAAGCGAAAGAGGCTGGAGAGAAACCGCCCTCGGTAAGCTTCTTCTCGCTGGGGAAGCGGTTCACGGCGCTGCGCCGCACGGTCGAGTGGCTACCTGAATACTCCTTTGGTGTCGTTAGATACACATTGTCGTTAGATACACATTGAAATATCAGGCGGATGCATGGAAGGCATTCTTCAAGGAGGGTAAGAGAAGACCGAGATTCCATTCCAGACGTGGTAGTACGCCTTCGTTCACGATCCCGGATAACGTAAGGGTTCGGGATGGCAAGCTGTATATCCCGAAAGTGGGATATATGGCGCTCCGCAGGCGGGGAGGCAACCCGTACCCTGATGGTATACCCGTCAAAGCCACGGTAAAGAAGAACGCCGGCAAAGGGTATGCTGTCATCTGCTACAAGATGGAGGCACCTGTAATAGAGGATACCGGCGGTGCTGTAGGCATTGACCGTAATTGCGGGCAGGTCGCTATGGTCTCCACAGAGGGCGATACAAGCATTATCAGACAACCGGATACCAAGCGTCTTGATGCCAAGTTGAAGCGGCATCAGCGAAGACTGGCGAGACAGAAGAAAGGCTCCAACCGTCGTAACAGGCGGAAGCATAGAATCGCCCGCATACAGCGCAAGCGTGTTAACATCCTCAAGAATGCGAACCACCAGGTAAGGCGCAGTATTGCCAATTGCTCCTCAACGGTGATACTGGAGGACCTGAAGATCAAAGCGATGATACGTTCAGCTAAGGGGACGATGGAGAGCTTTGGCACAAACGTCAGACAGAAGTCTGGCCTCAACCGTGGAATACTGCGAACAGGTTGGGGCCAGCTGGATCAGATGCTGGGCTATAAGTGCCGCAAGGTGATAAAGGTTACCGCTGCCTATACCAGTCAGCGGTGTTCTGTGTGTGGGCACACAGAAGCGAATAACCGTAAGACACGGAGCAAATTCACGTGTATGTCCTGTGGACATGCGGATCATGCAGACCTGAATGCGGCTGCAAACATACTGGCCTCCGGGATTGGGGCTGCTGCACGGCGAGGGGCGTTCGGGTTACCGACCCCTATGACCCGTGAAATTGATACCAGTGCCTCACTGGGTACAGTTGGTCACTCACGTATATAATTCCCATTCCGGTGATCAGGGCCGTTATGCGCCAGCTTTTCCATGCCTGTGCTTGATGGCCCGCGTCTCATGGGTTCGTCCGGTGCGCTTCATGACCCGTACCGGGGTCCGCCCAGTACTTCCGCATTATCACGAGCGTCCCGATATAAGCCAAGGAATCGGTCCTGAAATTGATCGACTGTCGTGAAAACTGGATAGCAATGTATGCAGCCTCCTACATGCTCTAAGCAGATGTCCGCCATGAAATCATTTCGGTATTCTACCCCAATGGATTAGTGCTACTCTATAGCCTATAACGCCATGCGCATAGATAAATCCCCGAAGCCCGGTAACAAGATTCAGGAGACGAAACGCCCCGGCCGCTCCGTAACAAACGACATTCTCAATATCCAACAATTCATCCCTACCATACCGGAAGAACTGGCGAAAGCCATCCTGTCTGCACCACCAAAGCACAAGAAGTAACTCCCGCGAAAACGCGTGACACTTAGCCATATAACTCCTTTTCTTGCGCAAATTGCCCGCCTTGTCGGTGGCATAGCTCAGCGTGGTTACGTCAAAGAACAAGACATCCACCAGATCGCTGAGTAAATTCCAAACCGCGTCCATAGGAAATGGAGCTTGAGAAGATCGCGCAGCTCAAGATCGTATCGACTTGAAGCGTTAGCACACTGTAAACTCTTCCTCTTGTAGCCGCAACCCCAGCCGTTTGTGAGGAACTTTTTCCGCTGCTTTGTACACAGAGACATGGGGCCTGGGACGGGGCCAGTGCTTATATTGGCCGGCGCAGAGTTTGATTTTTTTCACTTGCGATTCTTAGGAATCTACATGGTATACCCGGTATGGCGTACGGGTAGCACTTGGGCACCTATCCGGTGTGCTTTATCAATTAGGGTGCGATGGTACTTGTGGCTCGATTTGGCGGAGATCAAGGCATTACGTTGGCATCTGAAACGATTTAGATGCCATAAAATCTCGTTATCTCAGGATTTTGTGTATTTGCACTATACATGAAAGCGCTTCAAGATCGGGCCCGCAAACTGCTAAGGTCGTGATGTGGCGGAGGGAGCTTGGGTGGACTTCAGTATTTGTCCCATACGCGGATAAAGATGCCGAGCATGTTTATGACAGGCTCCGTAGAAAGAAAATTGGGGCAGTAACACTGAATCAGAGGGATTCTGTGTGGGACGACATTCAGAGCTTTTCCATTAGCGGGCGTGTGCTCATTCCGGATGACGAAGCAGAAAACGCCTTCGCACAGCTTGCTGAGCATTTCTATGGTGGACTGTATTCCGGCTTTATAGAAGAACTTCCCCCGGAGACCAGTGACGAAACGTAGGTTCGTCCATCGCATTCTTACTGCGGTCGTCGGTGCGGGGCTTATCTGCCTAGTCACCTCTCTTGGGGCATGGCCGTTGGGCTTGGCACTGCTGTTGGTTGGGCTTGTGACACAGGGGGAAGTGTATCGCCTGTACAAATACTGTGGGAAGGAGGCGTGGTACTTTGCGGGCTTAGTCTTGGGAGCAATGCTGTGCATGCGGTCGCTAATTCCCGGCATATTGCCTGCAATTGTGCTCAATGTTATACTCATATTGGGGTGGGCTTCTGTAAAGCGTCCTGAAGATGTGCTGGAGAGGCTTCGCGTAACCTGTTGGGTGCGGTCTATCCGATGGCCATGCTGGCGTTCCTGATTGATATCCGGCTTGACGCAATGCATCTCGGACCGGCCCAGGCCGTGTATACTACACTTGCCGTTTTTATTCTCATTTGGGCGACCGACACCGCTGCATACCTGGTTGGATCTACCATCGGCCGCCACGAGTTTGCACCTGGGGTGTCGCCGAGCAAGACCGTAGAGGGTGCTATTGGCGGCGTTGTCGGAGCGCTTCTGGTGGGTGTTGCTTTGGAGCTCAGCATCGTATCCTTCATAGGGCGCGTTGAAGTGCTGGGTCTGGCCCTGCTTTGCAGTTTGGCTACGCAAGGCGGAGATCTTTACGCCAGCCTACTGAAGCGCCGTGCGCGCGTGAAGGATTCGGGCAGTATCCTTCCCGGGCATGGTGGTTTGCTGGACCGGTTTGATGGCGCTATCGTTGCTAGTCCGGTAGCCTACTTTTACTTATTGGCGATCGGTGTATTGTCGCGCTCCTGAAGCCTACTGGTAGTCACAGCGTGTGGTCGCGGAGTGCAATTCGTCGTGGATGCCGGATAATTTTGCATGGCTCCGCGTACAACACCATCCCTTGGAACCTTTCAGACGGCAGGCCTACATTGGGAGTCGGGCCGTAGTCAATGGTAGGATTCGTTTATGGGTATTTTTTCACCTGGCAGAAAGGTTAAGCCACGCGCCTTCGGATATGAACCGCGGCATTATGATCCACGGCGTGACGAAAGCCTCCGGCGCCGCATGCGTATCAAATCCAAGGCACGGAGGCGACGAACGCCACTATCATTCATATACTTCGTCATTCTGCTTGTCTTTGCGATGTACATTTATGGTGCACTCGGGTGACCTCATCTTGTGAACGCATTGAATGGCATTCAGCCCGCCGAGGGCTCCGTTAGTCCGCACCGCATCCGGCTAATGCCGGAAGTGCTATCCAACAAGATTGCGGCTGGCGAGGTAGTCCAACGCCCGGCGGCTGTCGTGAAGGAGTTGGTGGAGAATGCCTTGGACGCTGAGGCAACGAGGATTGAGGTACGCCTCCAGGATTCTGGGAAGGCTCGTATACTCGTTCAGGATAACGGCGTAGGGATGAGCGCAGAGGATGCCGTTATGGGCTTCAAGCGGCACGCAACCAGCAAGATTCAGACTGTAGATGACCTAGAGCGTCTTGAGACGCTTGGTTTTCGCGGCGAAGCTTTAGCCTCAATCGCAGCTGTAGCGCAGGTGACGATACGGACACGCCGCAGGGACAACGATATTGGCTACCTCGTCGAAGTACACGGCGGCAAAGTCGTTCGCACGGAGCCCTGCGCTATGTCACCGGGCACCTTTGTTGATGCTCGGAATCTGTTCTACAATGTGCCTGCACGGCGCAACTTTCTCAAAACACCTGCTACCGAACTGAAGCGAGCTGTTATGCATTTCCAGGCGCTTGCGATATCGCGGCCTGCGGTCTCATTCGAGCTATATCACAACGAATCGCGGATGTACCATCTTCCGGCCGCGGTGTCAGAAAAGGAGGATGACCAACTGCAAGAGCGGCTCCTTGGCCTGTTTAAACGGCGCGTGGAGGGTGATTTTATTCGCGTTGCCCAGTCAACAAGCTACCTATCTACCTTTGGCTTCCTCGGTGCAGCATGCTTTGGTAGCAAGAACCGCCGCGATCAGTTCCTGTTTGTGAATGGTCGGTATGTGCACAGCCGATTGTTAGGGCATGCGATCGCCTCCGCATACGAGGGGCTGCTCCAAGAGCGCGAGTATCCGTTCTTCGCATTGTTCATGGAGTTGGATACCAGCCACGTGGATGTAAACGTCCATCCCACCAAGATGGAGGTCAAGTTTGATGATGAGCGGGGAGTGTACAGCTTTGTTAAGGCGGTGTGTCAACGGGCCATTGCAACCGGTGGATTGTTTCCGACCATTGAAACGGCAGGCGCGCCGATTACGCTTCCGGTTTCGGACTTGAGTGGCCGAGCAGAGGAAAATCGGGGTGAATGGCGTTCGCTGACGGACCGGAGTCCTAAGCGTTTTGACGAGTTGACGGACCTCCTGTATCGCCCGGAGCCTCAAACACTTACTTCGGCGCCCGATGGAGACTCTCGCCCATCAGAGCACGTTAAAGATACATCACTGCTTTGGCAGCTACACGATCGGTATGTGTTTGCTCAGGTACGGACGGGATTGTTGATTGTAGATCAGCGTGCTGCTCGGGAACGCATCCTTTATGAACGCTCACTGAGGAGCATAGAGGCTGGCAGCGGGGCATCGCAGCAGTTACTATTCCCTCATACCGTGGAGCTTGACCCCGCAGATTTTGCGTTGGTGCAGGAAATACTCCCGGAATTGTCTTCACTTGGCTTCAGCATTGACAACTTTGGAGGCCATACGATTGTTATGCGAGGCATCCCCGCAGATGTCCGCCAAGGTAGGGAACACGAAATCTTGGGTGACCTGCTGCGGCAGTACCAGGAAAATCGGTCAGAACTCAAAATTATTGGTCGGGATAACGTGGCGAAGAGCATGGCGCGCCATGGTGTTGGCAAGGGCGGTGAGCGCTTGTCTGTTGAGGCAATGCGCATGCTGATAGATCAGCTGTTTCAATGCAAGTGCCCGTACGAGTCACCTTACGGTCGTGCGACAATGATAAAGGTTCCCTTTGAGGAACTAGATGCCCGATTTATGGGCAAGGTTTGACAGATAACATGGTGTTCACGAGGTAGACGAGTGCTCCAGGGACGTATTCGTGGGATCGTTGCACGTAGCGGAATGCGCGGGGCAGACGCCCGCACCATCGTGGGTGTGAGCGGCGGCGTTGATTCCGTAGCCCTACTTCATACCTTGATTAAGGAGGGGGTTGCGGTCGAAGTTGTGCATGTCAATTACCAGTTGCGCGGTGAGGATTCGGATCTGGACGAAGCTCTGGTACGCGCCGTGTGTACGGAGAACGGGGTAGCATTTACTGTGGAGTCGGTGGATTTAGAAGCAGAGGCTAAGAAAACGGGTGAGTCTATCCAGATGGCGGCGCGCCGCCATCGTTATGCTTTTCTGAGCGAAACGGCAGTGCTCCGTAACGCGACACACATTGCCGTTGGGCATCACGCGGACGATCAGGCCGAGACGGTCCTGCTCAACATGCTTCGCGGGGCAGGACCGGAAGGGCTCTCGGGTATGCCCGCGGTGCGCCCTCTGTCAGGGGCTCTGTTGGTCCGCCCGTTTCTGGATGTGAGGCGTAAAGAAATCCTGTCCTACGCTGCTGCGCAGCAGCTTAGCTGGCGTGAAGATGCTTCCAATCACAGCGGTAAGTACATGCGCAACAGGATTCGTTCCTCTGTAATTCCTGCAATGGATCAGGCCAGTGGCAAGGACGCCGCTGCGGCGATTGCTCGCTCAGCGGCCTTAGTACGAGCTTATGTGGAGGACAACTTGCAACCCAATGTGGCCGCAATGTTTGCAGATGCAGCCAACGTGCCCGACCGTAGCCTAAGCCTGGAGGCTCTGGAGCGAGCTTCCCCGGTCTGGAGGGCGCGCCTTATTCTGGAAGCCTTACAGCGATGGGCGCCCGATGTGGAGAGGACGCAGGCCACGGCAGACCGAGTGGAGACTCTTATGCGGATGCAACCCGGCCGCCGGATACAGCTTGGCGGCATTACCATCTGGAGAGATCGTGACAGGCTCACGTTTCAGGGCCCGCTCCCGGTTTACAAGAGTGTTGAGCTGTGGGCGGGCCAACCGGCGAGGATACCTTCCGGCGAGGTCTGGATGGCGCTTCGGACCAACGTTCGCCTTCGGTTGGAGCCTCCCGACGAAAACACCGCATTTGTTGATGCGGGGCGGTTGGCATTCCCCCTTTTAGTCAGGAAATGGCGCCGCGGTGATCGGCTGCAACCTCTGGGTATGAGCGGGTCGAAAAAGGTAAGCGACTTACTCACAGATACCAAGGTACGCCCGTCCGGGCGCCACGGCGTACAGGTGGTGACGAGCGATGGACAGGTCGTGTGGGTAGTAGGGGTCCGCGTAGCGGCCCCATTTGGGATCACAACCGCTACACGCAAGGTCGCCCGATTACGCTTTGAACCGAGGCACCGAGCTTAGAAGCCGGCGTAATCCTAATGCAGGTTGAGCTCATCGGCGAACTCCTTCGGCATACATACGTACGGTTTTCCCGTAAATGAAGTGAGTGCGGCGATGGCCCAGGCATCAGCACTCTCTGCCAAGCTGTAGTCTTTGCCCCCTTTCCCCAAGATCCGGATCGGAGGGACAAATGCTTCGTACGAGGTGTGGTTCGCCGTGTTGTAGGGCATGTAGTAGGTTGCCGCCTCCATGGCCTTTACATTGTCCACCATACCTCTCTGGATTAGGGCTGATGCTATAAACGATTGCCAGCTCCGCAACTCTTGGCAATCTGGAGGTTGTGCCAGAAATACGCACCGGAAGAGATCTCTATCAATAAAACGCCGAGCCAAGTCCTTCAGTATGGGGTCGGAGCTTTCCTGCCACCGTTTCAGGCTGTACAGTATGTCCTCATCGTCCACGTCCAGGAACCGTCGCAGCACCTCCGTCGCCTTCCAGTCGTCTTGTTGCCACTCACGTTCCAGGAAATACCGTAGCGCTGGTGACATGTCTTTGACGGATCGCGTATTGCCATGTGAGAGTAGGGCGCGTGCACGGCGCAGGGTTGCCCGCAGGACTTGGTCTCCAGCAACCACTGCCTTATGCAAGTACACTTGACTGTACATCAGGCGCCGTGCCAGGAGCATATTTTCAACGGCGGAGAATCCTTTCTCCAAGATGACGAGACGAGAATCCGCGCCACCCTGCGTCGGTACCACGCGCATCGTTTTCAGGATGCGCCCCGCACCGACACGTCCTTCGACCACTCCTGTGAAATGTGAATCCCGCAGAAGATAGTCTAGTCTGTCCAAATCCATTTGTCCCACCAAGAGGTGGTGAAAGAAGGGGCGCTCGTACGTCCCTTGGAGCATCTGAAGTGCCATATCAAATGGAAGTCTTGCCACCGCTGCTCTTGCCTCCGGGTCTTCTACGAGGATTTCCAGCTGCGCCATGACTGCCTGGCCAATTGCTTCGTGGTTTACCGTCGGGATCAGCTCCGACTCCAGCGAATGGCTAAAGGGGCCATGGCCAATGTCGTGTAGCAGCGCGGCAACCATGGCGGCCAAGTGCTCTGTTGGATCAACCGGGGTGCCATGATATTCGAAATTTCGCAGCGTCTCCTGCATCAGGGCCAGCGTTCCAAGGGCGTGCGTAAACCGTGAGTGTTCCGCACAGGGGAATACAAGGTATCCGACGCCCAATTGTCGAATGCGTCGAAGGCGCTGTACTTGCGGCAGCTGAACAATCGGAAGCAGTTCGGTACGGGATATCGAAATAAATCCATGGATAATGTCAGAGAACTGTTTATGCTGCGTGCTCACGAATCCATCTTCATTAGCTGGTCGGGTGCCTGTATATTGCGGTGACCGGAAAAGCAAGGACGCATGCGCAAAACCCTTCCATGCTGTATTGAGGTGCCGTTATCGTATCGGCCGAAAGCTCAGTATGCGCTTAGGATGCTACTTTTGCCTCTGGGATTCGATCCTGTGTGGGTTGAACGCTCGGTGCTCGCAATTGGAGGTTTGTACTACGGTACGCAGGCACGGGATGTCCCCGACATAGCAGTGCAGTTGTCCTGTTCGGATTGTGCCGCGCCCTATTTTGAAAGCGCAAATCCTTATGACACGGCGGGGGTCACTTGGTTTACATGGCAGCGCGAGCGGTGGCCGCTACTGATAGATGATGACCTGGTAGCATCCGCCTTCTTCTGGCTTTCCGGTTGGCAGGAACATGTGGTAAAGGAGCGGGACATGCACGCACGGTTTCAGCACCGAACCAGTTTGCAGGCAGCCTTGAACACAACAACGAGGCCGGTGGTAGATGTATACCGGGAACGGTTGGCCGAATTGCTTTCTAATACAGGCGTGAAGATACGCAGGCATCGGTGGGGTGAACACGATTGGTTGTTATGCCCAACGCTCGACATTGACTACATCCGAAAGTGGCGTAAGGGCATGGTTTACAGAGAGATCGTGGAGTATTGGTTGTTAAACCATCGCCGGGAGGCAATCGGCTCCCGGTGGCAGCGGCTGGTGCAGTTTGCACGCGACTTTTTGCGCCGTGATGTATATAGGGTGTCGCTACAAAAGATGCTCCATGACTGTCGTGGTTACGGTGCGGGCACGGTATTCATCAAAGGAGGTGCGCACGGCCCGCACGATGTGGCGTACAGGACCACCGATCCGTTTCTTGTGCGAACCACCCGGCGGTGCAAAGCTGACGGTTTTGAGATTGGCCTGCATGGAAGCTATTTTTCATACAACCATGAAGCCTACCTTGCAGATGAGAGGATGCGGGTTGCCGCGCTTGCACAAGCGGTGCCTGTGTCAGCCCGCCAACACTTCTTGCGGTATGAGGCCCCCGCTACACATCGCCTGCTGGACCGCCTAGGATTTAGTGTGGACTCTACCCTTGGATTCTTTGAAACGGCGGGATTCCGTCACTCAACCTGCCTGCCATTTCAGATTTTTGACAATACGGCTAACGTTTGTAGCGAGCTTTGGGAACTGCCTCCTGTTCTGATGGAGTCTGCTCTATTTAATCGCCGGGGACTTTCCGTCAATGAGGGAATCGAGGCTACGGAAGCGCTGCTGCAGACTTGCCGCCGGTTCGGTGGTGTAGCTGTCGTGCTATGGCACAACATCTTGTGGGATCACATGGACCACCGTGGTTGGTGGAGGCATTTCCGGCATACGCTGCAATATGCTGCGCAGGAAGGTGCTGGTGTGGTACCGCTCCGAGATGTTTTGGCAATGTGGCAATGAACATTTGCCGCCAGAACTGATGGGCACAACAGGACCATTCTCAAGACCGTGGCAGCACCACTCGCTGCTCGCCCTTTTCACCGGGATTTGGGGGAGTAATTTTATTCTGGCCGAGGTTGCACTAAGCGAAATCAGCCCAATATCCTTCAGTGTAACGCGATTTGCGACCGGGGCCGTGACCCTGTTCGTCGTGTTATGTCTGCAACGGAGGTATTGGTCTCCTGAGGTACGCCTAATCCCCACCGTAGAATCAAAGGATGTCCTGCGCCTTGTGCTGGTAGCTTTCATGGGCGCCTTGATGGCGCCTTGGCTGGGAATTGAAGGGCTTGCCAGGTCTACGGGGGCAAGAGCCTCACTGTGGCTTGCTCTTGGTCCGGTTATTTCTGTTGCAGTTGGTGCCGTAATGCGCTCCGAGCGCATCGGAAGGATGGGTTACGTGGGCGTGGGTCTGGCGGGTCTCGGAGGCTTGGTGTTGGCGCTGGACGGGCTCCACGGATCCGGCCAGTACATTGAGGGAGACATATTGCTTCTCATTGCGCTTCTTTTCGCGGTGATGGAGCTCCATTTGATCAAGCCTCTGGCTGTGAAATATGGCTCGGTTTCAATGGTATCGGCCAGAACAGCCATCGGAGTGGTCATTTATGCCATTGTGGCCGCTCCTTCGCTCGTAGCGCAGCCGTGGGTCAGCATGGGAGGGTGGACTTGGATTGCCATTTTGGCTGGCGGAGGTATAGGAATCGGGCTCGGGCAGTGGATAAAAGTGCGTGCATTAGACTCCATCGGTCCTACGCGCGTGGTACTCTACGGCAACCTTGTTCCGGTAGCTGCGCTTCTGATCGCCTGGGCCGCACTGAGTGCGGTGCCGTCCATTTACGAGACTGCTGCGGCTATCTTAATTCTCACGGGAGCAATATGTCTGGAAATGCTGGACAAGTTTCAACACCCTCAGCCGACCACAGCAGAAATGGCTATGTAGGACTGGGAGATGTATGAGAAGACTGGTTACTAAGTGCGGAGGGAAGCAGTGTATCTGGCGGTAACCTGTGGGAATTACATAGCTGACTGCCCGCGCGTTACTGTTTGCGCTTTGGCGGTGCGGACAGGATGGCTTTCGCCAGTTCTTCCGGTGTGGTAGGGATGGATTGTTGGATATTGAGAATGTCGTTTGTTACGGGGCGGCCGGGGCGTTTCGTTTCCTGACCCTTATTACCGGGCTTCGGGGATTTGTCTTTGCGCATGGCGTTAATAGGCTATAGAGTAGTACTAAACCATTGGGGCAGAATACCAAAATGATTTCATGGCGGACATCTGCTTAGAGCATGTAGGAGGCTGCATACATTGCTATCCAGTTTTCACGACAGTCGATCAATTTCAGGACCGATTCCTTGGCTTGTATCGGGACGCTCGTGATAATGCGGAAGTACTGGGCGGACCCCGGTACGGGCCACGAAGCGCACCGGACGAACTCATGAGACGCGGGCCATCAAGCACAGACATGGAAAAGCTAGCACATAACGGCCTTGACCACCGGAATGGGTCCGGCGTTGCCAGTAAGCCGTCTGACAGTCGTTATCGGACTGTCAATCTCGTAGCTGTCGGGGAAGCCTTGCAGGCGCAGTATTTCGCGGCCCGTTAGTCTCCGTCCACGAGCAAGCAGTGGTAGCTGGCCGATGCCCGGAGTGCGCATGAGTACGGATGGCTTGATACGTTACCGCTTACGTTTAGCTATGAAATAAGGGATTTGTACATGAGCCGTTTACCGACCAGTCCTTGAGCAATTATTGTCATTTGCTCCGCTGTGTCGTAGTCGCGTGCATTGTGTCGCCCTGCAAATTCGTTCACGTACCGCTGTAGGTGTTTCTTGCTCATGTGGTGGTACGTTCCGTAGTACCCACGCTTCAACAAAGCCCAGAAGCTCTCTACGCCATTGGTGTGGACCTGCTCACGAACGTATTCGCCAACAGCGTGACGTACGTAGGCGTAGTTGTTGCGGCCCCGGTATGTTGACGAGCCATCCGTATAGACCTCGGTGTCTTCCGAGACATGGGTATCTACAAACGCATTGAGCGTCTGTCCGTCTGTGTTTTCTACTACTTGGGCAGAAATGCTATTGGTGACACGATCACGGACTCCTACAACGGCTTTCTTACCTACTGGCCCACGGCCTGCATTCAGCTTCTTACTGGCGTGCTTGTTCTTTTCCTTGCCACCGAAGTAGGCTTCGTCAACCTCTACCGGACCGGCAAATTGTGCATGTTCTCCATTCCATGATTATCGAATACGGTGGGCCAGATGCCACGCTGTCGTCTGGGTTATGCTAAGGTCACGATGCAGCTTCATGCTGGATACGCCCTTGATACTGGTAGTCATGATGTAAATGGCTAATGCCCATACCTGGTATCCCAGTTTCGAGTCCTGCATTACTGTCCCTATGCGGACACTGAATCGTTTACCGCAACTACGACAGCGATAAGGCATGCTTAGGATGTTTGGCTCCAGACTGTACGTTGTTAGACGCACAGTGCGGGCAAACAGGCGTGTCGCCCCAACGCTTCTTTGCGAACCATGCTTCGGCTGCCGCGTCGTCTGGAAACATTTGGGTAAGCTTGATCAAGGACACTACTTCACGATCAGCCGGTCCAAGGCCATTGGTGTTTCTGTTGTTTCTTTTCTTTGAAGGCATTTAGTTAGGTCATCAATCTATCACGGGATGGTACCCATTTTCGGTATAGTCGGTTCCCGCTATTCGCGACCAAACTGCAATTATTTCAACAAGTTAACGCGTGGGAATTCAGCTATATAATTCCCTTACGTAATTTATTACTGGTTTCGGTATTCTGCATTCAAATTGAATGTTTAAGTAATAAACAAAGGACAAAATGATGGCTAGGTTGTCGGTAATTGTTGGCACGGTGTTGATGGTCGCGCACATCTTATTGCTTCCGGTAGCGGCGATGCAGCCGTGGGAGGAGGTATATATGTCTGGACGGGTTACGGTTGAGTTCAAGGAGGGGACGCTACCAGTGTTGGGACAAGCTAAAACGGGGCTCAGCTCTTTTGACAAAGCCGCCGCACCATTCGGCGTGCACAATGTGCAGCAGGCCTTTCCGATAATGGAAGCGGCTGCCGCTAAAAGAACCTTATCTGCCGTAGGTCGTCAGTTGCGCCGTATGTATACGGTCGAATTCACAGGCCCGTATGATCCGTGGGAAGTCGCAAATGCCTTGATGCGCAGCAAAGAGGTGGAGCAAGCCGAGCCCCACTTCAAGTATCACCTCGCTGGGGGTGTGGTGGAAGCAGTAGCGCCATCGGAAAGTGTGGAGGTTCGGGCTGAGCCGAACGATCCCCTGTATACTGATCAAACCCACCTAAAGAGGCTTGAGATGGAAGCAGCCTGGGATGTTGTTAAGGGAGAGGATGGTGACATTGTAATTGCAATTGTGGACGGTGGCACTGATTGGAGGCATCGTGACCTACAGGACAACGTGTGGATTAACGCTGATGAGATTCCCGGCAACAATGTGGACGACGATAACAACGGATTTGTAGATGACGTGAACGGTTGGAATTTTCCTTTTGACAAGCCTGACCCTACCGGCTCGTCAGAGACTCCGGGTACGTCTTCTCACGGAACAGCAGTTTCGGGAGCAGCGGCTGCGGTAACAAACAACGAAATTGGAATTGCGGGAACGAGCTGGAATGCCAAGTTCATGCCTGTTCACACGGGTTGCAGATCCCAGGAATTTCTGTGCTACACAACCCGGGGAACGTTATACGCAGTGGAAAACGGCGCGAATGTCATTACAGCGAGCTACGGATCTACATCAGCATCATTCGCAGGTCGGACAGTCATGGAACTTGCTGTGGAGCAGGGAGCAGTGGTGGTTGCGGCTGCCGGTAACACCGGAGACAATCTTGACACGGAGCCCTTCTTTCCCGCCTCCTACCCAACAACTTTGAGTGTTGGCGGGATACAAAAGGACTCGGACAGAACGGCCAATCTTGCGTTTGGGCGTAGTCTTGATGTTGTTGCAGCATCCATAGATGTTGACGTTACCGTTCCGGGAGGTGGTTTCGGAACCTCGAGCGGTACGTCCTTGGCTGCGCCGTTGGTAGCTGGGGTTGCAGCCCTTGTACAGACTCAGAATCCTGATTTTGGTGCGCTTGAGGTGATGGAACAGCTCAAGCAAACGGCCGACAATGTAGATGCGGCAAATTCAAGTTTTCTCGCCGAACTCTCGGGCAAAGGTCGGGTCAACGCGCGGCGTGCCGTGACAGAGGAAGCTACCCCAGGAATTCGCCTATTGGACTACAAGTGGACGGATGATGACCAGGACCTTGACCTGCAGCCCGGCGATGTGTTTACAGTTGAAGCAAATTTTACCAACTATGGTGGCGACGCAAGCGCGCTTATGGTAGGGCTGAGAGCTCCCGAGAGGCGTTCATTTGTTACTGTGACATCGCCGATGGTTGCTGTAGGCCCAGTGCAGCGGGGTGGTAGCTTCACCGCAAGGTTCGAGGTGGAGGTTCATGATCCGGCTCCTGATAATTTTTTTGTGCAACTGATTGTGACAGTTCAGGATGGCGAATTCACATCAACCTCGGACTTGTTTCGGATTCGAATCAATATCAAGGGAGTGCGCGATCTGTCCACTCCAAAACTGGTCACTTCAGTCACGGATCGGGGTAACATCGGTTATCGGGGCCAAGCAGTGGAAAATGCGCTGGGGAATGGATTTAATATTACCGGCAAAACCGGTGATCTGGTAAATATCATCTATGAAGGTGGGCTGATGATAGGAACGGACGCTTTGTCGGTGGTTGATTGTGTCCGCGAAGCATCCCAACAACCACTGAATGCACATTTCGAGCTGGTTCCCGGGACTGAATTGAAAGATGTGTCTTCAAGCGCACCGACCACCGGAGCGGTGCGCGTTGAGATTCAGGACTCTGGAGCAACTACACCATTGGGGCTGCATATCTTACAGGAGAGCTTTGTGGATGATACGGCTGGCAATGACGAATTTCTAGTGTTGCAATACACAGTGACGAATACGAATGAGACCAAGCAGCTAAATGATATGTGGATAGGCCTGTTCATTGATTGGGACATAAGAGAGGATGCAATAGATAGGGGGACCTATAATGAGGAGCAGCAGGTGGGGATGATGTTCGACTCGGATGATGCTATTGGTGGGGTTGGTGTCAAGGTACTAACCAACAACGCGCAGTTTTCGTATGAGACGGTTGAAATTAATGCTATCACAGGGGGGGACGGAGGCTACACGATCGCGGAGAAGTGGGAGTCACTTTCTGGCGGCATCGGAGTTACTGAATTGGCGGGCATTGATCTGGCCCAAGTGATAGGCGCCGGGCCGTTTAATCTCAAGCCACAGGAATCGGCCGTGGCAGCGTTTGCATTGATTGCCGGCCAGGGAGAAAGCGATGTCTTGGAGAATGCTGCCAACGCGCAGCGGCTTTGGGACGAAGTACTCAACGTGAATCGTGTTGCAACGGAGGAGGAACCGGTACCCGCGCATTTCGATTTCGTGCCCGTATATCCCAATCCAGGCAACGGGCCGTATTCGCTGTCGTTCACACTGCCAGATGCAGCGGACGTAGACCTCATGATTTATAACGCCCTTAGTCAGGAAGTGCGTGCGCTGATGCAGGAACATCGCAGTGCTGGCGAGCACACTGTAGATTGGGATGGTCTTGACGATTCCGGTGCGAGAATTGCGAGCGGGGTATACTTTGCGCGTCTTGCTGCGACGGGTTTGAGAGGCCGATTCACGAAGTCACAGCCGCTTGTGGTTGTTCGTTAGGGCACTTCGCTCCAAGGGCTGCGCTGCTCCTCCGACCGTTGATGTCACGGCAAATTCTTCCGGGTCCGGAAAGCCCGCGTACGCTGAATGTGCAGCAGGTGTCTGGCCAGCCGTAGTGAAGTCGGACTGCTCCCAATAAACAGATCTTGGGTAGGGAATTATATACGTGAGTGACCAACTGTACACAGTGAGGCACTAGTATCAATTTCACGGGTCATAGGGGTCGGTAACCCGAACGCCCCTCGCCGTGCAGAAGCCCCAATCCCGGAGGCCAGTATGTTTGCAGCCGCATTCAGGTCTGCATGATCCGCATGTCCACAGGACATACACGTGAATTTGCTCTGCGTCTTACGGTTACTCGCTTCTGTGTGCCCACACACAGAACACCGCTGACTGGTATAGGCAGCGGTAACCTTTATCACCTTGCGGCAATTATAGCCCAGCATCTGTTCCAGCTGGCCCCAACCTGTTCGCAGTATCTCACGGTTGAGGCCAGACTTCTGTCTGACGTTTGTGCCAAAGCTCTCCATCGTTCCCTTAGCTGAACGTGTCATCGCTTTGATCTTTAGGTCCTCCAGTATCACCGTTGAGGAGCAATTGGTAATACTGCGACTTACCTGGTGGTTCGCATTCTTGAGGATGTTAGCACGCTTGCGCTGTATGCGGGCGATTCTATGCTTCCGTTGGAGCCTTTCTTCTGTCTCGCCAGTCTTCGCTGATGCTGCTTCAACGTGGTATCAAGACGCTTGGTCTGCCCTGTACCCATGAATCATCCATTGCGGTTAGATTTTGGGTCAGTTCTGGTCAATTCTCGCTGGCATGGCTGTCGGAATATCTCGGGTATTTTGGCCTGGCAGGTATGGTGTTTGACTTGAGGTGAATAATGCCATCCTCTCGTGCGGATACACTATCTCTTCCTGCGCCGCTTCCCTTGGCGCTGCATTGCCTACATCCACGAACCCTCGGCTGCAGTCTCCTGGCGATACTTCCGCGTCCAGTAATTCAACGGTCCGTACGAGATGCCCTGCTCTGTGCAAGACGCCGCTGCGGACCGGGTCCTTTCGTTATACTGCTCTACCAGCGGAAACATCTCTTCCGCCGTACGTCTGGGCTGTACCAGGCGGTCCGGGATCTGGGTTCTCACGTCTACGGGTAAGCTCTACCCTGCAATATTCATGATGTACCCTGTTCGGGTCTAAAAGTGCTGTTTCGGTACCTGCAGGGTATCCGTACGGTGAAGTACATGGTAAAGCGGGCTTAGCATTGGTCTGCGTAGTCCGCTTGTAGAGCTTAGTGCAAGGTGATTATACGCCGGGTTTGGTGTGCCGACTTGGGAATTTCGGAGTGGTGTGCAGCTTATCGTCTTGGCGCCTGAATGCAGGCAGCAATCAGCGTCTTTGGGGACAAAAAACATGGGTTTTGGGGAGAAGAACCGGAACATTGTGGCGGACGCACATGTACACGAACTATGCGGCCCAAGGTATCTTTCTCCCCCTCTTCTCCTGCCGGTGAAGCCCTTTTTCAGAGGCTAAGAAACCAAGAGGCTGAGAACAAGGATCTGCGAAAGCAGGTCCGTCGCTTGGAGAAAAAAGCCGATCGTCTATCCAAGAACATCGCGGATATGGCTGCGAAGATTAGCCATCTGGAAGACAGGTTGGAACAAGCGCATCGCCTACTCTCTGGCAAAAAGAGTGAGCGTTACACGCCGGCGGACAATGCGCAGCAAGGCCAGTTGTCTGGAGAGGAACCAGAAGCTGTTGAGCCCGAGGAGGAGGAGGAGGAGTATGTCCCGGTAAAGCGCAAGCGGCGTGGGAAGAACAAGCCGGTGCGTGGGCCGATTCCGGACCATCTGCCCAGAGAGGTGATCCGCCTTGAGCCGGAGGGCAGCACCGCGGGTATGAAGTACATCGGCGAGGAAGTAACGGAGTACCTGGAATATGTGCCGGGCTTCACGAGGGTAGTACGGATTGTGCGGCCGAAGTACGTTGTCTGCAAGGAGCCTCGCAAGGGGGTGGTCATAGCGCCGTTGCCGAAGCGTGTCATACCGAAGGGGAAGGCGGGCCTTCGGCACCGTCAGTACTTTTTGTTCCGATCCACCGTTGCCGAAGCGTGTCATACCGAAGGGGAAGGCGGGTCCGGGGTTGTTGGCGTATTTGGCGGTAGCCAAATATGTCGATCATATGCCGCTATACCGGCTGCGGAAGAAGTTTCAGCGCCATGGCGTGAAGCTATCGGCTGCTACAATGGGGGATTGGATTGCGAAGGTAGCGACGTATCTGGGTCCGTTAGGAGATGCGTTGCGTAAGGAGGTGCTTCGTAGCGGGTATCTGCAGGTGGATGAGACAACGTTCCCGGTGCAAAAGCCGAAGAAGGAAGGGAAGGAGAAGAAAGGGAAGAAAAACGAAGGAAAGACGCATCGCGGCTATCTTTGGGTATACCTGGCACCGCGGGCGAAGGTGGTGATGATGGATTACAGCCCGAGCCGTGCGCGCGCTGGACCGTGGGAATTCTTGCGCGGATATAGAGGGGCGATGCAAACCGACGGGTATGTGGTGTACGATGCGTTTGGTACGCGGGGCGGGATAACGCTGTTTGGATGTATGGCGCATGCGCGTCGCAAGTTTTATGACTGCAGAAAAAAGGAGCCCAAGAAGGTGCGCCATGTAATGGAGGAAATCCGGCAGTTGTATGCGATAGAGCGTGGGTTGCGTAAGGAGGGAGCTGGTCCGGCTCGGCGTGTGGAGGTACGACAGGAGGAGGCACGGCCGGTACTGGAGAAGTTGAAGCCATGGCTTGAGGAGAGTCGTGAGCACCGGCCGAGTGCGGGATGGGATGAAGCCGTGGGGTACATGCTCAACAGGTGGGAGAAGCTGGTTTGTTACCTGGAAGACGGTGAGGTTGAGATTGATAACAATCTGGTCGAGAACCAGATGCGAGCGATTGCGCTTGGTCGAAAAAACCATCTGTTTGCGGGATCGCATGGGGCAGCGCAGCGGTCCGCAGTACTGTACTCTCTTTTTGCCACATGCAAGTTGCAATCGACAAACCCGATTGAATGGCTTACCGACGTACTACGCCGTCTTCCGACACATCCTGCCGACCGCATGGCTGAACTCTTGCCCCATCATTGGAAAGCTAGTCGGCACTTGCAGCAAGCTACCGTCAAGAAAGCGGCATAGGAGCCCCTAAACAGGCGCGCCCGGGTCATCCGATAGATCCGTGTACGGGTCTGCGAATACGCTGTCAGGTACTTGACTCCTGCACACCCAACCGACGCTAGCCTATAAACCTTCGAACCGCGCTCTAACTTACTCTAATTGAGAGAGTAAATACCCTCGGTTATAATGTACTTCACCGGACGGATACCCTGCAGGACCGATTGTGCGTTGTTCATGCGTAGGGACGACCATGAGAGGGGCTGAAAACACCAGTTTAGGCCCTTTTCCCGACTCGATAGCGGTCACATTACCGAGATTTTGGGAAGACGTCTGTCGGGTAGACGCACCTCTGCCTACCTTCTCTTTCCGCATTCCGCGTTGGGCGCCTGCGGTGTCGAAGCGCAGGCGCAAATATGACTTAGCTAGCTCTTCATGGGAAGCGTGATCCATGTGAGTTGACAATAACGTCGCCAAAATTGCTCCCATGCAGCATCTGCGCTGGCGGCAATGTGGATAACGATGTTGCGCGCGTGTTGTACGAAGCGGGCCCCCACCTTGAGTACACGCTCGCGATAGGTGCTCAGACTTATCTGGGATTCGTCAGGCTCCCGCATAAGGCAGCGCCCCACATGCATGAGCTGATAAGTTAGAAGGTATACCTGTAGCAGGACCTCGTTCTCGGCTCGGATCTCGGCATCCTGTTCCGACTCATCAGGCACCCGCACTACAGGCCGGCCCTTATAGTGTGTCTTCGGACGGAGAACCGACGACAGCGCCATGGAGCAAGCCGCATTCAGCTCCCCGAAGTGCTTTTCCGCCTTTCCTCTCTTCCGGTACAGATTCACAAGCTGCTCTGCCGGATAGGCTTCTACATCCAGATCGGTGATCAGATAGAAATGCCGCGGAAAAAGCTCTCCCGGCACCGGAACAACCACGAGCACCACACGACGCTCTACGGACCAGCACTTTGCACGGTAGCGCAGTTCGTGATAGCATTCGTCCGACGGCTGATCACCCTCCAAATGAGGCGCCGCAAGCCCGTCAATCACATCGTTTCCTTTCAGACGCATCACGTAGCCGATACGGTCGTTCTCCAGCTTATCACATAATTCGCCACTGTTGAAGCCTGCGTCCAATCGGACAATGACCTTGTCGGCCACATGTTCACGCAATGCCAGCCCAATGCGTCGAATGAAACCGTAGCAGTCCTTCACCACATTCTGCGTGCCCCCTCGCAATTCCGCCCCCAACATGTCGCCCGACTCACCGCATATGGCGATAAGGGGCAGAAAGATGGTGCGCTTGTAATATCCGTTCCACTTGCTGCCCTGCTGCTTGCCATGTGTATCTACCGGTACACCGTCCACATCAAAGACCACCTCGGGGCGGCGCTTCCCGCCACCACGCTGCAGCAGGTGCTCCATGGCGAATGTCTCTACAAAAAGGCGCAACTTCTTGAAAT
The DNA here is from genome assembly GCA_963663495.1 of Rhodothermales bacterium. Lineage (GTDB taxonomy): Bacteria > Bacteroidota > Rhodothermia > Rhodothermales > Bin80. The sequence continues at coordinate 3,192,383 of OY760427.1, read as the reverse complement.
TCTTTTTCCCGGCCAACATGTGCACGAAGCGAGACATGGTTGGCTGGGATGCCAGGGACCTATCGTCCTGTAATGCCCTCATACCCCTTTTGGAAGAAGTGGCCACGCGCATGGCGGGGTCCCTTCGAAGCTTGTCCGCATCTGACTGACGTCCCCACCCCTGCACATGTTGCAGCAGTAACTGCCGCACTAACTCCTCAAGGCTATGCGTAATCCGAGCTTGGGACCGATTGTCCTTAAGCACGGAAGCGAGTCGGCATGCCAAGGTGCTGATCACCATGAGCAGGCGCATAGGAATGACGCCGGCATCCGATGTTAGATTATCGGTCTTGGAGCGTACAACTTTAACGGATTTATTGAACTGGCAAGCGAACAGAAGGTTGGATTTGGGATCTGGCATCGGGTGTGTTACAGGGTGAATGGGTATTGGGGTTTCTGAACGTTTGAGCGTCGCACAGGATCCCCTTCAAACCGTGTATAGTCAACATATTACACCATAATATTAAACGACGATTCCCCGCCACTTAACTCCCTCATGAATAAGGGAGGTCTACAGAACCCGTCACCTAATCAAGATGCAGTTCACCGCACGCTCACGCAGGTGTAGCCATTGGGGCATAGGCCCACATCAGGCAAGTTGATATGCCATTTATGTGAACCCAGATGAACATCCGTGCGAGCATGCACTCAATCGTTCGTCTCTTACCTCGTATCCCAATGTCATTAGGTGTAACCTCTCTAGGCCACGCCACATGATCTGGTAACCCACCGGTCCATCACGAGTGCGGTTCTGATAGCCGCCGAGCACCGCTACGATCAGGATAGCAGCTCCCAAAGTACTGGGCTTCGGCAGCTTTACCCGTGCTGCATATCCTTCCAAGAATCGCAGCTCCATCTCCGTGAAAAAGACATCCGCGTCCAGCTCCGGCACCTCCCGACCCAATTGCACCAAGGTCATGACGCGCCAGGATATCACACAATACATCGTTATTGCTCGCTGCAGACGCAACGAGGTACGCAGACCCAAACGCTCTACCTTGCACCCACTCTTGAGCACGCGGAAGAAGTCTTCCACCCGCCACCGCTTGAGATACATTGCCAACACCCGCCGTGCATCCGCTACGCTCCCTACCTCCATGCTGGTCAATAGCATCCACTCCACCGGCGGCGCATCCCCCGGAGGCTCCACCTCCAACACATGCACCCCGTACATCACCACCGGCTCCTCCTCGTTCTTCGGATCCGGCAACAAGAACCTCCCGTAGCGTACCTCCGTATTGACCATCCGGTAACTGCGACCCTTCCGTGCCTGCTTGCGCGCCTGCTTCTTGCGCGTCGTCACCCGCTGTATCTCTATCTCCACATTCCCCGGAGCCTTACCACTGCGCATTACCGCAAACAGCTTGCGATCATCCAACAGCTTGCGATCATGCTTCGCTCGTATCAATACCTCCGCCTTACCCTGTCTACGCTGCTCGGCAAACATCGCAAAGCTGTCCGCCTCCCGGTCCGCAACACAGATCACCTGCGTCTCGCCGGACAGCTCCTCCTCCGCCTCGCATATATCCTTGAACCCGTCTATCCACTGCTGCGTCCGCGGAACATGCGGACCCTCCTCCAGATCCTTGAAGCTGCCACGCAACACCCCCAACGTCAATCCATCCTCCGTCACCGCCAGCGTCGCATGCAATGGCAACCCCAGCGTCTTCGTCTGATTACTCCCTATTACCTCCAAATCCGTACACGCCGGCCACGTACTGTACCGCAACTTCGTCGTGTCCTGGATGCATAACACAGTCTCCTAACTACGCATACGCTCTATCGTACGCCCACGATGCGGCGCCAATATGTTCTCCGGCGTTACCGTTTTGTCCTTCTTGCTCTCCAATAACCGGTAATGCTTTGGCCTATCACATCGGCCAACATGGACATGCTCTTTACCAGTCGCACAGACAATCGCCTGTCTCCCAATGGCGCTCCGCCAAACTCCGTTTCGGCCCACTGCGCACTGTCAATCCCCTCGTGCGGATCCCTCACCGGACGCAACTCCACCTCCGGTATCCCCTAGGTCCCGCGCCACTCTTTGTCCAACTCGTATACATACAGCGCCTTGGGATCCTCTTCCTTTGCCTCCTTGTGCCGCTTTCCGCCTGCGGTATGGCCGATCAATACAAAATTGTTCACCTCAAAACACGTTCCTTCCCCTTGGGGACCCACATACGTTTCGACAACCCAGGGACGGTGACAGTACCGTGCCTGAAAATCATCCGCCAACCGTCTCAATACCTTACCCAGTACATGGCTGGCCAAATCCTGATACTGCCCCCGTATCAGAAAACGACTCAAACACATCACACGGTGCAAATGCGCCTTGCGCTGCTCATCACTCCACGCCATCCAGCACTCCCTAGGCGCCAGGCGCAACGCCGCCGAAAATCCCACCGCTCCCAGGTAACCATGGGCACTGCCTATTAGATAGCGTACCTGCGCTCCCACAAATGTGGTCGTACGCCTCGGATGCTAAAAGTGCAGCAACGTGTTCCACACCACACGCTGCTCGTCCGTCTCAACCAACTCAATCGTCAACCCCCGGCCCCGTGTACCGTGTTCGGTAACGCTACCCGCTCCGGTACCCGCTCCTCGCGCCTACGCGGTTCCGCATTAGCCGCATTACAATTCTCGGGCTTGGGCAACACAATCCTCCCCCGGGCCTCCAACTTCAACAAAGCCTGCGCACAGTTGCTCACCTGCGGTTCGCCCCGTGCATCAAGAAACCCGAATTCCTCACAGACACCGCGCGCTATCTGCGTGCGATACTGCCAACGATCGTCGGCAAGAACCCTGTCCAAACGCTCTCCATTGCAGGGAGCGCTGAGCGTTCGTAAGACCTGATTTTGTTGAAACATGTCGGAACATAAAGAACAAGTTTCGAAATGCTAACAACCTGAATCGGTAAAAAGGCAGTGGAAGCGGCGCAGGAAGAGATCGCGTATCCGCACGAGAGGATGGCATTATTCACCTCAAGTCACACACCATACCTGCTAGGCCGAAATATCCGAGATATTCCGACTGCCATGCCAGCGAGAGTTGACCAGAACTGACGAACAATCGAACCGTTATAATGACTTATGGGCGATGGGCAGTGCAAGCGCGTATACCTTTTGTCCAAACCAGTCCGGACCATCGTTAGGCACGCCGGCATGGGGTCGAAATAATCTGGTCAGGTCTGCCCAAAATGAGGTTAATCGTGTGGATTACGGGTTAGAACAGCCCGCCTGCGTTATCTTTAGTCCGTGAAAATTATTGTGTTTGGTCGGTTTCCCCCGCCGGTTGATGGCCAAGCCTTGGCTACGGAGCACTTGGCCAGCCTTCTTGAGCCTCATGGCACCGTTTTGCGAATCAGTTCGATGCATGCCGAGGCGCGTCTTATTGGGGGTCGGCTAGCCCAGTTCTGCAGGACATTGGTGCACTACTTACGCGTCCGCAAGAAGCTGAAGTCCGCGCTTGCGGACGCGCCCGGTTTGCCGATAATGTGGTGTAGCATTTCTCCATCAGTTCTTGGGCATTTTCGAGATCTCCTCCTATCTGTACCTTCGCTCAGAGGGCATCCAGTGTGCGCTGTGATTCACAGAGGGAATTTTGACCAGTTGTTCCGCCGTCCAGCAACGAGGTATTCCGCGCGGTGGTTAGCGTCGTTCGTAGATATGTTCGTGTTCAACAGTTCGGAATTATCTCTGCGTACGGCACGGTTCATTCCGGAGACCAAGCGGACCGTCATTCCCAATACGACAAGGATGGCTGTGTCCGCGGAGGAATGGGAGACCAAGGTGAAGCGTTGTCCGAAGGCAGCTGACCTCCACCTTCTCTATCTCAGCAACATGATCCCCTCAAAGGGATTCGGTGACGCCCTGGAGGCTGTTGCACTGCTTCGGGAACGTGGACGGGCTGTGCGAGCCACCTTTGCAGGGCGTTGGGATACCCAAGCAGATCGTGCCGCCTTCATAGCCCGTGTCAAAGCGTTAGGCTTAACCGAGTGGGTACATGTACCAGGACCGGTATCCGACCGACAGCGTGTTAAGGCACTCCATTTGTCGGCTGATGTATTCTTGCTCCCAACCTACTATCCGAGTGAAGCACAGCCGCATGCCGTGATTGAAGCTCTGGAGGCGGCGACGCCAGTGGTCGTAACTTCCCATGCTTCACTCCCCGAAATGGTTCGCGCCGGTAAGGAGGCCCAATTTGTGGCGCCCCGCGCTCCGTCCGAAATCGCCGATGCAGTGGAACGGACCGCGTCGGTATGGCCTAGTGCAGCGCGGAGCGCACGACAGCGATACGAGGACGTATTCTCGGCAGAAGCCGTGGGTAGACAATGGCGTAACCTAATCAACGTATGGAATCAACGGTGATGGAGTTCGCAGCAGGTTCATGCTCAGATAGTAGCGACTGCATCAATGTGGAGCACTAACCACATGGACCAAGACTTATCAACACATGCCGTACTCGTCAACGCAGTGTACATGCTGTTTGAGCGAAGAAAACATGCCGCGAATTCGCCGGAACTCGAAACGCCTGCCCGACCAATAGCACAAATTGTATTGTGTGGTCGTCGCAGCAGGACCGGCCGCATTAAACCGCTTGCTGTCACGGAAAATTATTTCGGATCCTAATCGCTTCCTCTGCTATTTCCACAAGGCGGAATCTTATCCGGTTGCAACGTTGCTTACTATTATATCCCATTGGATTGTGACACCAACCACGGAGTCCAAGGGTTGTTGAGATCCATGCGGATTCTGGACAGTGAAGCGTATAAATGGGGAGTTATATGGCTGAGTGACACGCGTTTCCGCAGGAGTTACTTTTTATGCTTTGGTGGTGCAGACAGGATGGCTTTCGCCAGTTTTTCATAATCGGTTCCCGCTTTTCACGAAAAACTGCAATTATTTCAAATAACTCAACATGTGGGTACGCATGATATATAATTTCCATATATTAGGGAGTTATATACCACAGTGCCATGCCCGAAACGGTTAGTGCATACCGCAATATCACATACAGGCTGTTGCCCGGAAGTCGGAGTAACGCCAAGCAGCTTGCTGGATTAGCGGGTGCGTGTAGGTTTGTGTGGATTGCCATCCTCGCAGAGCAGAGCGAGGCGTACAAGAAAGCGAAAGAGGCTGGAGAGAAGCCGCCCTCGGTAAGCTTCTTCTCGCTGGGGAAGCGGTTCACGGCGCTGCGCCGCACGGTCGAGTGGCTACCTGAATACTCCTTTGGTGTTGTTAGATACACATTGAAATATCAGGCGGATGCATGGAAGGCATTCTTCAAGGAGGGTAAGAGAAAACCGAGATTCCATTCCAGACGTGGTAGTACGCCTTCGTTCCCGATCCCGGATAACGTAAGGGTTCGGGATGGCAAGCTGTATATCCCGAAAGTGGGATACATGGCGCTCCGCAGGCGGGGAGGCAACCCGTACCCTGATGGTATACCCGTCAAAGCCACGGTAATGAAGAACGCCGGCAAAGGGTATGCTGTCATCTGCTACAGGATGGAGGCACCTGTAATAGAGGATACCGGCGGTGCTGTAGGCATTGACCGTAATTGTTGGCAGGTTGCTATGGTCTCCACAGAGGGCGATACAAGCATTATCAGACAACCGGATACCAAGCGTCTTGATGCCAAGTTGAAGCGGCATCAGCGAAGACTGGCGAGACAGAAGAAAGGCTCCAACCGTCGTAACAGGCGGAAGCATGGAATCGCCCGCATACAGCGCAAGCGTGCTAATATCCTCAAGAATGCGAACCACCAGGTAAGTCGCAGTATTGCCAATTGCTCCTCAACGGTGATACTGGAGGACCTGAAGATCAAAGCGATGACATGTTCAGCTAAGGGGACGATGGAGAGCTTTGGCACAAACGTCAGACAGAAGTCTGGCCTCAATCGTGAGATACTGCGAACAGGTTGGGGCCAGCTGGATCAGATGCTGGGCTATAAGTGCCGCAAGGTGATAAAGGTTACCGCTGCCTATACCAGTCAGCGGTGTTCTGTGTGTGGGCACACAGAAGCGAGTAACCGTAAGACGCAGAGCAAATTCACGTGTATGTCCTGTAGACATACGGATCATGCAGACCTGAATGCGGCTGCAAACATACTGGCCTCCGGGATTGGGGCTGCTGCACGGCGAGGGGCGTTCGGGTTACCGACTCCTATGACCCGTGAAATTGATACTAGTGCCTCACTGTGTACAGTCGGTCACTCACGTATTATAATTCCCTATAAATGGGTTACGTCCCATCTGCGATTCATGTCTGTTACTGTCCAAGAGTCCATCCCGGACGCGCTATCTCAATCTGCGCCGCTTCCCTTGGTGCTGCGCTGCCTATCTTGACAAAGCATCCGCTGCAGTCTCCTAGCGATACTTGCGCCTCCAATAATTCAACTGCGCGTAGGAGATGCCGTACTCTGCACAAAATGCGCCGCTACGGATTGTGTCCTTTCTTTACACTAATCTACCAGCGGAAACATCCCTTCCACCGTACGTTTAGGCTATACCGTACGATCTGGGGTTTGGGTTCTCAAGCCTGTGAGTAAGCTCTCCAGAACCCACTCTCCAATCAAGATTCAGTTCACCATACGCTTACGTATATAGGCCTCAATCCTGAGAAGGGTTCTATATGGATGATCCCGTGCGAACGCCAATGTTGACAGGCTCCGTCGCGATTGTGGGGATGGCATGTCGGTTTCCCGGGGGGGAGGGATTGGAGGGTTTCCGCGAGCTTCTGCGATCTGGTGGTGATGCGGTTGTGGAGGGGGAGCCGGGGTCGGGCAGAGGCAGGATCGGGTGTCTTTTCCGGGACGATTGGGGCCCGCCGGATCCGCGAAGATACGGGGCGTTTATTGAGGATCCGTACCGGTTTGATGCGGCGTTCTTCGGCATTTCGGACAATGAGGCGCGCCTCATGGATCCGCAGCACCGGCTTCTTCTTGAGGTAAGCTGGCATGCGTTGGAGAATGCCGCTATTTCGCCTGGCGACCTGGCGGGCAGTAGGACGGGTGTGTTTGCCGGTGTTGGTGACAGCGGATACCGGGAGCGTTTTCCTGCCGACGAGGCTGCGACCATCTACGCGGCGATTGGCAACACTCCGAGTACGGCGATTGGTCGTATCGCCTATGTCTTGGGGTTTGAGGGTCCGGCGTTGGCGGTTGGTACGGCGAGTTCGTCGTCACTTGTGGCGGTGCATCAGGCGATACTTGCTCTTGAGCGGGGCGAGGCGGATATGGCGCTGGCGGGTGGGGTGAATCTGATTCTTTCTCCGACGCGTACAGAGGTATATGCGAACGGTGGCATGCTTGCGGGGGATGGTCGGTGCCGTTCTTTTGCGGCGGCAGCGCAGGGGTATGTGCGGGGTGAGGGTTGCGGGATTGTGGTGCTTGAGCCGCTTGCTCGGGCGGAGGCGGCCGGGCGTCGTATTCTGGGAGTGATTCGGGGGTCGGCGGTGAACCAGGACGGGGCGAGTGCAGGTTTGACGGTGCCGCGCGGTAGTGCGCAGGTGCGTCTGATAGAGGAGGCGTTGGGGCGGGCGGGTTGGTCTCCGACGGATGTGGACTATCTTGAGGGTCACGGATCTGGAACTCCGGTGGGGGATCCTGTTGAGGTGGATGCGGCGCTTGGGGTATACGGGCGTGGACGGTTGCGGGGGGATTCGTTGCTGCTGGGTTCGGTGAAGACAAATGTGGGTCACTTGGAGGAGGCGGCGGGGATAGCGGGGCTGATCAAGCTGGTGCTGGCGCTGGAGGAGGGTGTGATTGCGCGGCAGCTTCACTTTGATGAGCCGAATCCGCGTATTTCCTGGGGGGAGTTGCCGGTCCGGGTCGTGACGGAGTCCACGCGGTGGCCGCGGCGGAAGGGGCGGCGGATGCGCGGGGCGGTGAGTTCGTTTGGGCTTTCCGGGACGAATGCGCATGTGCTGGTGGAGGCGTATCCTGGTCGGGAGCCTGTCGTGGAGGAGCGGGGTCGTGTACGCATGTTGCCGCTTTCTGCCAGGACGCCGGAGGCGCTCGGCCGGCTGGCGGGCCAATACCGGTCCTGGCTGGCGGATGAGACGGTATCGCTTCGCGGCTTGGCGTGGACGGCGTCGATGGGACGGACGCATTTTGGGGTTCGCGCCGGGTTGGTGTTTCGGGGCACGCGGGGGTTGGATGCGGCGCTCAGGGAGGTGGAGGCAGGTGAGCGCGCCGTGCATGCGCGATCTTCGCCGAAGGTGGCGTTTGTGTTTTCTGGGCGTGTGTTTTCTGGGCACAGCGAACGGTGGTCGGGGATGGGCAGGATGCTGTACCGGAGCGAGGCGGCAGTCCGGGAGGTGCTGGACCGCTGCGACATTCTTTTCAGGGAGGAGTGTGGTGGGCGCCTGTTGCCGGTGATGTTCGGGGAGGACGGGCCGGAGGGGGGGCGGAATGCGATGGTTTGGAGGCAGCCGGCGATATATGCGCTGGGTTGTGCGCTGGGTGCGCTTTGGCGTAAGTGGGGGATTTGTCCGGCGGTGGTGTTTGGCCACGGTATTGGCGAGGTAGCGGCAGCGCATGTGGCGGGGATGCTCACCCTTGAGCAGGGGATGCGGTTTGCTATTGAGCGGGGGCGGTTGATGGCGGCGTTGCCTTCGGGGGGAGCGATGGGTGCGGTTTTCCTGACGGCTGAGGAGGCGGTTGATCGGATACCGGAGCTTGGGGTTGGGGGGCTTGCGTTTACTGCTGACAACGGTGAGCACCAGGTGCTTTGCGGTACGCGGGAGCAGTTGGACAAGGTGCTGGGGCGGCTTGAAGCGGAAGGGGTGCGGACGGCAGCGCTTCCGTCATGTGAAGTGGCGTCTGTTGATTTGGCGGATCCGATTCTGGACGCTGTTGAGCAGGCGGGTGGCAGGATGGTTCCGGTGGCCGGGTCACTGCCTTTCGTGAGCAGCGTGACCGGTAGGGAGGTGCGGGGTCCGGAGGAGCTGGACGGGCAGTATTGGCGTCAACAGATCCGGCAGATGCGATTTGTGCAGGCGGTTGGTGCGCTTTCGGAGCTTGGGGTAGGTATACTTTTGGATGTGGGGTTTCGGGGCCGGGCGGCGTGGTTGGCACACGGGGCGTGGCCTGTGGGAGCTCGGGCCCCTGTGGTGGTGCCGGCGCTTTCCGGGGTGTTGGAGGCGGGCGAGGGGGTATACCCGGCGGTTGCGCGGGTATGGGAAGCGGGGGCACCGGTATCGTTGTCGGGTTGTTTTGGCGGGGAGCGTCCTCTGCGGGTACCCGCGCCGGGATATCCGTTTGAGGGACGGCGGTACCGGATTGACGGGTCGGGGGAAGGCACCGGGGATGCGGATTCTGCTCCCACCGGGCCGGTGGAGGTATTGCCGATGTTGCGTAGACGTAGCCTTGAGGCCCTGGTGGTTCGGGAGGCACAGAGTCTTGCGCGATTGGATGCGTCGCCGGGGGCGGAAGCGAACTTTTTTGCGTTGGGGCTTGAGTCGTTGCAGATTGTGGATTTGCGGAACCGGCTGAATCAGGCGCTCGGTGGTCGGTACACGGTGTCGCATGCGGAGATGTTCGCGCATCCGAGTTCGGCGCGTTTGGCGGTTCATGTGGCGCATCGGATGGCAACGTCGGTCCGGCAGCGGCCGGTGCGGCAGCGGAGAGGGGTACGGAGTCAGGATCCGATTGCTGTTGTGGGGATAGGCTGCCGTTTCCCCGGGGGGCGCGGAGTGGACGAGTTTTGGCGGAGTTTGGCGGAGGGTCGTGATCTGATTACGCGCGGTCGTCCGGGTGGAGCGCTTGATGGTGCGGGGGCGCGGGATTGGGGGGCCTACCTGCCGGAGTTAGACCGTTTTGATGCCGAGTTTTTCCGGATTGCGCCGGTTGAGGCGGAGCTGATGGATCCTCAGCAGCGGCTTCTTCTGGAGGTGAGTTGGGAGGCGTTTGAGGCTGCGGGGATTGCGCCCGGAGGTCTCCGTAGCAGTCGGACCGGGGTGTTTGCCGCGATGTTCACGAACGACTACCAGAGTTTGGTAGCGGAGAGTGCGCCGGGTCTATATCGTTCGACGGGGTCGAGTTTTTCGGCGGCGATCGGGCGGGTAGCGTACACGTTTGGTTTGGAGGGTCCTGCGATTGCGGTGGACACGGCGTGTTCGGGATCTTTGGTGGCGATCCATCAGGCGATCATGTGTCTGGAGCGGGGTGAGATTGATCTGGCATTGGCGGGGGGTGTGAACACGATTCTGACATCACAGCTGACGGATTCGTTTGCGGCTGCGGGAATGTTGGCACCGGACGGTCGCTGCAAGACGTTTGATGCGGCGGCGAACGGGTATGTGCGGGGTGAGGGGTGCGGGCTTCTGGTGTTGGAGCGGTTGTCGGATGCGAGGGCCGGGGGGCGGCAGGTGTTGGGTTTGATTTTGGGCAGTGCGGTGAATCAGGACGGGGCCAGTGCGGGGCTGACGGTGCCGAACGGGCTGGCACAGGAGCGTGTGATTGAGGAGGCGCTTGCGCGGGCGGGTGTTGCGCCTGCTTCGGTGGATTATCTGGAGGCGCACGGTACGGGGACGCCCCTTGGGGATCCGATTGAGCTTGAGGCTGCGGCTGCGGCGTACGGGGAGGGTCGGGAGGCGGAGCGTCCACTCCTGGTGGGTTCGGTGAAGACGAATATCGGCCATCTTGAGGCTGCGGCAGGGGTTGCCGGGGTGATTAAGGTATTGCTCTCAATGCGCGAGGGCGTGCTTCCGGGCAGTCTGCACTATGAGAATCCCAATCCGCGGCTGGACTGGAAGGATCTTCCCCTGGCGGTAGTTCGGGAGGCGACACCATGGACGGAGGGGCAACGCCCACAAAGGGCGGCCATCAGTTCGTTCGGGTATTCAGGGACAAACGCGCACATTATCCTGGAGACCCCAAGTGCGCCGAAGCGTGAGCGAGATGATCCTGTGCGGGCGGTGCGGGTGTTTCCGTTATCGGGTACTTCCACGGCGGCGGTGCGCGAACTTGCCCGGCGATATGTGCGCCACGTGCGTCCGACGGGAGGCGTGCCTTCCTGGCTCGCCGATGCGGCGTGGACGGCAGGGACGGGGCGGAGCCACCTGGGTCGCCGTGCGGCGGTGGTCTTTCGTGATGTTGCCTCCCTCAAATCGGGGCTTCGCCGGACTGGGGAGGGGGAAGCGGTAGTTGGTGCCGTGCCGGGAGGTCCGGTAGTGTTTCTTTACACCGGTCAGGGGAGCCAGTGGACGGGTATGGGGCGGGAGCTCTATGAGACCGAGCCGGTGTTTCGGGCGGTTTTGGACAGGTGTGACGAGGTGTTCCGCCAGGAGCGGGGTGCGTCGCTGCTGAAGGTGATGTTTGAGGATGCGACCGGGCTGCTGGACCGGACAGAGTGGACACAGCCGGCGCTCTATGCGCTGGAGAGCGGGCTGACTGCGCTATGGGCGAGCGTGGGCGTGCGGCCCGACATGGTCTTCGGGCACAGCGTGGGAGAGGTCGCGGCAGCAGCAGCCGCGGGAGCTTTTGACTTGGAGACGGGGATGCGGTTTGCCACGCGCCGCGGTGCGCTGATGGGTTCGCTTCCTGCGGGCGGTGCGATGGCGGCGGTATTTGCTTCGTCGGATCGGGTGCGTGATGCGCTTTTGGAGGGCGTAGAGCTGGCAGCCGACAACGGTACGCACCAGGTGGTGACCGGGCCGGAGGCCGCCATGGATGCGCTTATGCAGTCCTTTGAAGACGAAGGGTTGCGGGTGGTCCGTCTTCAGACGAGCCACGCCTTCCACAGCGCGCTGATGGAGCCGGTGCTGGCGGAGCTGGAAGTGGCGGCGCCCGCGGGTTCGGCTCCCTCCGTACGGCTGGTAAGCAATGTTACCGGGCGTGTGCTGGAAGGCGCTCCCGACGGAGCGTACTGGCGGCGGCAGGCGCGCGAGCCGGTCCAGTTTCAGGGGGCAGTGCGGACACTGGCAGCACTGGACGTAGGGTTACTCCTGGAGATTGGGCCGCACAGTGTTTTGGGGCCGATGGCGGCGCTTGCCTGGCCGCGCGCCGAGGCGCCCACTGTGATTGCGAGCCAGCAGCGCGGCGGGAGCGGGGACTATGCCCTCGCGGTGGCGGGTGCGTACGAGGCGGGTCTTGACATTGCCTTTGAGGGTCTGTTTGTCGGGGAGCGGCGGCGGCGGGTCTCGCTGCCGACCTATCCCTTCCGGGGGGAACGCTTCTGGATACCACCCCCGGAGCGTTTAAGGGCGGAGGCGGGACATACGCTTCTTGGGGTGCGGCGGGATTCCCGGGATGGCGAGCATTCTTTTGAGAGACAGCTTCTAAGTCGGGATCCGGCGTGGCTGGCGGACCACCGGGTGTTCGGCGAAGTGGTTGCCCCTGGCGCGCTCTACGCGGCGCAGGTGGCGGAGGCGCTTCGGGTAACGCATCACGAGTTTCCTTTTGTGATGGAGGAGGCCGTGATCACGCGTCCGCTGGTGCTGTCGGATGCCGACGGTCGGCTGGTTCAGGTGGTGCTTGGCGAGGATCGCACATGGGTGGTCGTCAGCAGGGACGGCGGGGAGCAATGGCTGACGCACGCCGAAGGCCGGTGGGCACCCATTGCCGTGGCTGCTTCTGAGCCGGCGGATCTCGGCATGTTGCAGGCGGCCCTTGTTCAGGTGGATGCGGGCCTTAGGTCAGGTCTTGCCGGGCTTGAGTACGGGCCGGCCTTCTGCGGTTTGGCCCGGCTCTGGTCGGGCCCTGGTGAGGCACTGGGCGAGGTGGTACTGCCGGCGGGGACGGATCACAAGAATCTGCTGGCACATCCGGTGCTGCTGGATGCGTGTTTCCAGGTGTTGGGAGGGATCCCGGATCTGGAAGGAGCCGGGGGCACATGGCTACCGATCGGCTGGGACCGACTGGTGTTGTACGATGCGCTACCGGATCGTGTCTATTGCCGGGCGCTGTACCGTGGCGAAGAAGGGGGGACGCGCCGGATAGAGTTTTGGCTATACACGGAGGCGGGCGAGGAGGTAGCGCGCATCCGGGGCTTCGCACTCAGGCAGGCGAGCCGGGCTGCCCTGTCGGGTGATCGGATGGAGGATGCGCTGCACGAGGTGGTGTGGCGCGAGGGTACGGCGATAGGACTTCGGGAGGCGGCGTTCCTTGCCGAACCGCAGGAGATTGCGTTTGGCCTGGGAGCGTTGGAAGGATACCTTGCGGCGAAGGGCTCGGACGCTGCGTCGCTCGCTGCGTTAGGCCGTGAGTTGGAGCGTGAGGCGCGGCGGCAGCTGCTGCGGGGATTCCGGGAGCTGGGATGGGATCCGAGACCGGGAGACCGTTTTGAGACGGACGCGCTGCGCCGCGGCCTCAAGGTGACAGCGGATCACGGGCAGCTGTTTGGCCGGTTGCTGTCGGTGCTGGAGGAGATGGGGGTTCTTGTCCGGGAAGCGGCTGGTGCCTGGCGGGTGACAGCCGCTGTGGAACCGCCTGCGGAGGCTGCCGGGCCGACAGAATCCATAGAGCTGGATGTACTGCGCCGGTGCGGGGAGTCGCTAGCCGAGGTGCTCCGGGGCCGCGCCGATGCGCTGGACCTGCTCTTTGGCAGCGAGCCGGGAGCGGCGAGCCTGTACCGCGAGTCGGCCGCCATGCGGGCGATGAACCGCATGGTAGCGGCCGCCGTGCGCACGGCGGTTGCCGGGTTACCGGAAGGCCGTCCGCTCCGGGTGATGGAGATCGGCGCAGGGACGGGTGCGACGACAGCCGCGCTCCTGGAGGTCCTACCGGAAGGCCGGACCGAATACACCTTTACCGATATCTCGACTGCGTTCTTCCCGGACGCAGAGCGCGCGTTCGTTGATCGGGGCGTGGATCTTCGCCCCCGGGCGCTTAACATCGAACGGGATCCGTCGGATCAGGGGTTTGCGCCCCACGGCTACGACCTTGTGATTGCGGCGAATGTTCTGCATGCTACCCGCGATCTGGGCGAGACGCTCGTCCACTGCAGGCGCCTTCTGGCTCCATCGGGCATGCTGGTGGCTGTCGAGGAAGCTAACAGGAAGGTATGGCTGGACCTGACCTTCGGGCTGCTGCCCGGCTGGTGGCGTTTCAGGGACGCGTATCGCACCGACTACGCACTGGTGGGTCCCCCCGTCTGGCGGCAGGCACTCACGGACTCGGGATTTGCGGGGATGTCCCTGGCCGAGGATCCGTCCGGCGCACTCGTGATTCTGGCCCGGGGGCCATCGGAGATAGTGAATGAGGGTGGTCTGTTCGTGCTGGCGGGAGGAAGCGGACCGGGCGCCGAACTTTCGGAGGAACTGGTGGAGGAGCTGGATCGCAGGGGATGCCAGGCAGTCAACGGGCCGGCGGACGGTGACCGGCAGGCGTGGCGCAGGTTCTTTGAGTCCCTGCCCGGCGCGCTGCGGGGTGTGGCGTATCTGGGCGGCGTCCGGCAGGATGGCGCGGGACTTGCGGCCATGGAGCTTGAGGCAGAGCTGGAGGCCGTGGGTGCGGGTGCGCTGGCACTGGTACAGGGGATGTCGGATGCGGGTGTGTCGCCGGCATCCGGTACCTGGTTTGTAACCCGGGGTGGACAGGTAGTCGGCCGGGAGCGTAAGGGCGCACTGCCCGGCGCCCTGCTGTGGGGCTTTGCGAGTGTGGTGGATTTTGAGCACGGGGATCTGACGCCTCGTCTGCTGGATCTGGATCCCGATGCTTCCCCTTCTGCATGCACGCTCGCCGACGAGTTGCTTTTCCCGGACCGGGAGACGCGCGTTGCCCGTCGGGGTGAATCCAGGCTAGTAGCCCGGCTGACGCGGTTTACCGGACGGGATGTCCTACCGGAGGAGGGACGGTGGCGCTGGGCGGCCGATGTAAGCGGAGCACTTGACGCGATGCGTGTGGAGGCTGCTTCGGAGGATCCGGGCCCCGGCGAGGTACGGGTGCGGCTTGAGGCGGCCGGGGTGAACTTCCACGATGTGATGGTGGGGATGCAGGTTGTAGACATGGATCAGCCGCTCGGCCTGGAGATGTGCGGACGCATCGTGGAGGTGGGTAAGGGTGTGGATTCATACGAGGTAGGGGATCGGGTGGTGGGGTTCGCCGGAGGAGCCTTCGGTCCCGAGGTGATCACGCGCGCGGAGCACATCGTGCCGGCACCGGCAGGGCATTCGGCGCAGGAGCTGGCGACTGTTCCGGTGGCATCGGTGACGGCAGCACTTGCCTTTGAGTATGCGAGTCCTGGAGAGGGTGCGAGGGTTCTGATCCATGCGGGGACGGGGGGTGTGGGTCACGCGGCGATCCGGCAGGCGCAAGCGGCCGGTTATGAGGTGTACGCGACGGCGAGCGCGCCGAAGCAGGAGTATTTGCGTTCGCTGGGGGTTCGGGCGGTGTTTGACAGCCGCTCGCCGATCTATGGGGAGCAGATACGGGAAGCGACCGGAGGGGCTGGAGTGGAGATGGTGCTGAACAGTCTTTCCGGTGAGGGTTTCATTGAGGCAAGCCTGTTATGTCTTGCTTCGGGTGGGTCCTTTGTGGAGCTTGGTAAGCGTAACATATGGAGTGCGGGGGCGATGGTGGCGGCCCGTCCGGATGTTCGCTACCACATTTTAGCACTGGACGGGCTTGTCCGGGAGGAGCCGGAGCGGGTTGGCAGGGTTTTGCGGAGTGTGATGGAGCGTATCGCGTCGGGGCAGCTTATGTCTTTGCCCTTGACCCGCTGGCCGCTTGCGGAGGCCCGTGCTGCGCTGGCCGAGTTGCGGGCTGCACGTCATATCGGTAAAGTAGTGCTTGTGCCCTCGGCGCTGGCTGCGGGCCGATTGCGTGCGGACCGGAGCTATCTGATTACGGGGGGTCTTGGTGGGCTCGGGTTGGAGGTAGCGCGCTGGCTGGCGAAGGCGGGAGCCGGAAGTATTGTATTGAACGGTCGCCGCCGGCCGGGTGATGCGGCTGCGGTGGTGGTTGCGGATCTACGGGAGAGTGGTGCGGATGTGCGCATTGAGATCGCCGATGTGACGGATGAGGAGGCGGTAGTGGGGATGCTGGGGCGGATTGACGCGGAGCTTCCGCCGCTGGCGGGGGTGATCCACAGCGTGGGAGTGTTATCCGATGCGGCGCTGATAAACCAGGACTGGGAGCGGTTTGAGCGGGTGCTTGGGCCGAAGGTGCTGGGTGCATGGCGACTGCACCGTGCGACGCTTGACCGGGAGCTTGATCTGTTTGTTCTTTTTTCCAGTCTGGTGGGTGTCGTCGGGAATCCGGGGCAGACCAACTACGCGGCGGCGAACGCGTTCCTGGACCAGCTGGCGCGGCACCGCAGGGCGCTGGGTCTGCCCGGTCAGGCCGTTGCATGGGGGCCGTGGTCGGGTGTCGGCGAGGCTGAAGAGCAGCGCGACCGCATTAAGGCGCAGTTTGCCCGATTGGGCGAGGAATGGATTGCTCCTGAGCAGGGGATCTGCGCACTGGAGCGGCTCCTGCGCGAGGACATTGGAACCAGTGTGGTGGCGAGGGTAGACTGGTCGGCGCTACCATTGCGTGCGCCCTGGCTTGCAGAAGTGGTGGGGCGTGAAGAGGCCCGCTCTTCGGCCGCTGCTCCAGACGACCTGCTGCGCCGACTCCAGGGACGAGCTCTTGCGGAGCGCCGGGATGAGCTGATCCGGTTCGTACAGGAGCAGGTGGTACAGATTCTGCGCCTGCGCATTGCTCCCTCGCCCACGGCAGGGTTTTTCGAACTGGGCATGGACTCGCTGATGGCGGTTGAGCTTCGCAACCGCCTGAATCGGGCGTTCCGGGGAGCATTTGTCGTCTCTAATACGGTGGTGTTTGACCAGCCCGATATAGCTCGGCTGGCGGAACACCTTGCGGGCAAGCTTGCCGGTGTATCCCCGGCGCGGCCGCGGGTGCGCGTCTTGCCCGCGGCCCGCCGCGACGACCGCATAGCGATCATTGGCATGGCTTGCCGCTTTCCCGGGGCGCCGGATGTTGAGGCATTCTGGGAGCGGCTTCGTTCGGGGGCGGATCTGGTTACGAGGGGGCGTCCTGACGGGCTTTTTGTGGATGCCGAGACGGAGGAGGCGCGCCCGTTCGGTGCGTATGTGGAGGGACTGGACCGTTTTGATGCGGCATTTTTTCGGATAGCGCCGGTTGAGGCGGAGTTTTTGGATCCGCAGCAGCGGATGCTGCTGGAGACGAGCTGGTCGGCGCTTGAGGATGCCGGGATCGCCCCGGAGGGGCTACGCGGAAGCCGGACAGGGGTCTACGGAGGGGTGTTGATGAGCGACTATCACACGCTCATGTCCGGTCCCGGCGACGAGTCATCAACGAACCTCTATAGATCTACGGGCATCTCCGCGTCAACGGCAGTGGGTAGGATAGCGTTCGCGCTTGGTCTGGAGGGTCCGGCGATCACGGTGGATACCGCGTGTTCGTCGTCGCTGGTTGCGCTGCACCAGGCGGCGGTGGCGCTCCGCGGGGGAGAGGCGGATCTGGCGCTGGCCGGAGGGGTGAACGCGATCCTGACGTCAACCGTAACCCGCATCTTCGGGGACGCCGGCATGCTCGCAGCAGATGGACGCTGCAAGACTTTTGACGCGGCGGCCGATGGCTATGTCCGCGGTGAGGGATGCGGGATGGTTGTGCTGAAGCGCCTCGCGGACGCAGAGGCGGTAGGAGACCGGGTCCTTGCGGTAGTGCTTGGATCGGCGGTGAACCAGGATGGCGCGAGCGCCGGCCTGACGGTGCCGAACGGCCCGGCCCAGGAGCATGTGATCGAGGAGGCGCTTGCGCGGGCGGGGGTGGAGGCTTCCTCGGTGGATTATCTGGAGGCGCACGGTACGGGGACCGAGTTGGGCGATCCGGTGGAGGTGGAGGCGGCGGCTTCGGTGTACGGTCGTGGCCGGAGTACGGAGCGCCCGCTGCTGATCGGATCCGTGAAGACGAATGTGGGCCACCTTGAAGGGGCGGCGGGCGTAGCCGGGCTGATCAAGGCAGTGCTGGCGATGCGGTCGGGAGTGATTCCGCGGCACCTGCACTTTGAGCGGCCGAACCCGCGGATGGACTGGGATCGCCTTCCCGTCCGGGTGGTCTCGGAGGCTATGCCGTGGCCGGAGGCGGAGCGGCCGCGGCGGGCCGCGGTCAGTTCGTTCGGATACTCGGGTACGAACGCTCATGTGGTGATTGAGGGATACGCGGAGGGGCGCGAACCGCCGCACATTGAACTTCCTGCACTACCGCCGTTGGTCTTGAGTGACCATCTTCCGCAGATCAATGCGGTCCGCAGGCACCGTATGCTGCCGCTGTCCGCGAAGTCTGCAGACGCGCTGCGGCAATTGGCAGGTCGGTACGAGGCCATTCTTTCGGACGATACGCCGCTTGCCGACATGGCGTGGACGGCGGGCGTAGGACGGAGCCATTTTCGGCACCGCGCCGGGCTTCTGTTCAGCGATCGCGCCTCGTTGGAGGTCCAACTGAAGAAGGTGGGGCAGGGTGCCGCGGTGTCGCCTGCCGAGGGCCCGGTGGTGTTTCTCTACACCGGTCAGGGAAGCCAGTGGACGGGTATGGGGCGGGAGCTCTATGAGATCGAGCCGGTCTTCCGGGCAATCCTGGACAGGTGCGAGGAGGTGTTCCGCCAGGAGCGGGGTGCGTCGCTGCTGAAGGTGATGTTTGAGGATGCGACCGGGCTGCTGGACCGGACAGAGTGGACACAGCCGGCGCTCTATGCGCTGGAGAGTGGGCTGACTGCGCTATGGGCGAGCGTGGGGGTACGGCCCGACATGGTCTTCGGGCACAGCGTGGGAGAGGTCGCGGCGGCGGCCGCGGCGGGCGCCTTTGACTTGGAGACGGGGATGCGGTTTGCCACGCGCCGCGGTGCGCTGATGGGTTCGCTTCCTGCGGGCGGTGTGATGGCGGCGGTATTTGCTTCGTCGGATCGGGTGCGTGATGCGCTTTTGGAGGGCGTAGAGCTGGCAGCCGACAACGGTACGCACCAGGTGGTGACCGGGCCGGAGGCCGCCATGGATGCGCTTATGCAGTCCTTTGAAGACGAAGGGTTGCGGGTGGTCCGTCTTCAGACGAGCCACGCCTTCCACAGCGCGCTGATGGAGCCGGTGCTGGCGGAGCTGGAAGTGGCGGCGCCCGCGGGTTCGGCTCCCTCCGTACGGCTGGTAAGCAATGTTACCGGGCGTGTGCTGGAAGGCGCTCCCGACGGAGCGTACTGGCGGCGGCAGGCGCGCGAGCCGGTCCAGTTTCAGGGGGCAATGCGGACACTGGCAGCGCAGGGGGCGGGGCTGTTGCTGGAGGTCGGGCCGCACGGTGTGTTGGGGCCGATGGCGGCGCTTGCCTGGCCGCGCGCCGAGGCGCCTACTGTGATTGCGAGCCAGCAGCGCGGCGGGAGCGGGGACTATGCCCTCGCGGTGGCGGGTGCGTACGAGGCGGGTCTTGACATTGCCTTTGAGGGTCTGTTTGTCGGGGAGCGGCGGCGGCGGGTCTCGCTGCCGACCTATCCCTTCCGGGGGGAGCGCTTCTGGATACCACCCCCGGAGCGTTTAAGGGTGGAGGCGGGACATACGCTTCTTGGGGTGCGGCGGGATTCCCGGGATGGCGAGCATTCTTTTGAGAGACAGCTTCTAAGTAGGGATCCGGCGTGGCTGGCGGACCACCGGGTGTTCGGCGAAGTGGTAGCTCCGGGAGCGTTGTACGCGGCGCAGGTGGCGGAGGCGCTTCGGGTAACGCATCACGAGTTTCCTTTTGTGATGGAGGAGGCCGCGATCACGCGTCCGCTGGTGCTGTCGGATGCCGACGGTCGGCTGGTTCAGGTGGTGCTTGGCGAGGATCGCACATGGGTGGTCGTCAGCAGGGACGGCGGGGAGCAATGGCTGACGCACGCCGAAGGCCGGTGGGCACCCATTGCCGTGGCTGCTTCTGAGCCGGCGGATCTCGGCATGTTGCAGGCGGCCCTTGTTCAGGTGGATGCGGGCCTTAGGTCAGGTCTTGCCGGGCTTGAGTACGGGCCGGCCTTCTGCGGTTTGGCCCGGCTCTGGTCGGGCCCTGGTGAGGCACTGGGCGAGGTGGTACTGCCGGCGGGGACGGATCACAAGAATCTGCTGGCACATCCGGTGCTGCTGGATGCGTGTTTCCAGGTGTTGGGAGGGATCCCGGATCTGGAAGGAGCCGGGGGCACATGGCTACCGATCGGCTGGGACCGACTGGTGTTGTACGATGCGCTACCGGATCGTGTCTATTGCCGGGCGCTGTACCGTGGCGAAGAAGGGGGGACGCGCCGGATAGAGTTTTGGCTATACACGGAGGCGGGCGAGGAGGTAGCGCGCATCCGGGGCTTCGCACTCAGGCAGGCGAGCCGGGCTGCCCTGTCGGGTGATCGGATGGAGGATGCGCTGCACGAGGTGGTGTGGCGCGAGGGTACGGCGATAGGACTTCGGGAGGCGGCGTTCCTTGCCGAACCGCAGGAGATTGCGTTTGGCCTGGGAGCGTTGGAAGGATACCTTGCGGCGAAGGGCTCGGACGCTGCGTCGCTCGCTGCGTTAGGCCGTGAGTTGGAGCGTGAGGCGCGGCGGCAGCTGCTGCGGGGATTCCGGGAGCTGGGATGGGATCCGAGACCGGGAGACCGTTTTGAGACGGACGCGCTGCGCCGCGGCCTCAAGGTGACAGCGGATCACGGGCAGCTGGTTGGCCGGTTGCTGTCGGTGCTGGAGGAGATGGGGGTTCTTGTCCGGGAAGCGGCTGGTGCCTGGCGGGTGACAGCCGCTGTGGAACCGCCTGCGGAGGCTGCCGACGCCGCAGCTGGATCTATTGAGATGGGCGTTCTGCGCCGGTGCGGGGATTCGCTCGCCGAGGTGCTCCGGGGCCGTGCCGATGCGCTGGACCTGCTCTTTGGCAGCGAGCCGGGAGCGGCGAGCCTGTACCGCGAGTCGCCCGCCATGCAGGCGGTGAACCGCATGGTAGCGGACGCCGTGCGCACGGCGGTTGCCGGGTTACCGGAAGGCCGTCCGCTCCGGGTGATGGAGATCGGCGCAGGGACGGGTGCGACGACAGCCGCGCTCCTGGAGATCCTGCCTGCAGGCAGGACCGAATACACCTTTACCGATATCTCGACTGCGTTCTTCCCGGACGCAGAGCGCGCGTTCGTTGATCGGGGCGTGGATCTTCGCCCCCGGGCGCTTAACATCGAACGGGATCCGTCGGATCAGGGGTTTGCGCCCCACGGCTACGACCTTGTGATTGCGGCGAATGTTCTGCATGCTACCCGCGATCTGGGCGAGACGCTCGTCCACTGCAGGCGCCTTCTGGCTCCATCGGGCATGCTGGTGGCTGTCGAGGAAGCTAAGCGGAAGGTATGGCTGGATTTGACCTTCGGGCTGCTGCCCGGCTGGTGGCGTTTCCGGGACGCGTATCGCACCGACTACGCACTGGTGGGTCCCCCCGTCTGGCGGCAGGCACTCACGGACTCGGGATTTGCGGGGATGTCCCTGGCCGAGGATCCGTCCGGCGCACTCGTGATTCTGGCCCGGGGGCCATCGGAGGTGGTGAAGGAAGGTGGTCTGTTCGTGCTGGCGGGAGGAAGCGGACTGAACTCTGAGCTGGTAGAGGAGCTGGCGGAGGAGCTGGATCGTCGGGGATGCCAGGCGGCCTTGGGGCCCGCGGAGGGGGGCAGACAGGCGTGGCGCAGATTCTTTGAGTCGCTGCCCGGCGCGCTGCAGGGTGTGGCGTATCTGGGCGGCGTCCGGCAGGATGGCGCGGGACTTTCGGCCATGGAGCTTGAGGCAGAGCTGGAGGCCGTGGGTGCGGGTGCGCTGGCACTGGTGCAGGGGATGTCGGATGCGGGTGTGTCGCCGGCATCCGGTACCTGGTTTGTAACCCGGGGTGGACAGGTAGTGCATCGGGAGCGCTCCGGTGCACTCGCGGGTGCCTCTCTATGGGGCTTTGCGAGTGTGGTGGATTTTGAGCACGGGGATCTGACGCCTCGTCTGCTGGATCTGGATCCCGATGCTTCCCCTTCTGCATGCACGCTCGCCGACGAGTTGCTTTTCCCGGACCGGGAGACGCGCGTTGCCCGTCGGGGTGAATCCAGGCTAGTAGCCCGGCTGACGCGGTTTACCGGACGGGATGTCCTACCGGAGGAGGGACGGTGGCGCTGGGCGGCCGATGTAAGCGGAGCACTTGACGCGATGCGTGTGGAGGCTGCTTCGGAGGATCCGGGCCCCGGCGAGGTACGGGTGCGGCTTGAGGCGGCCGGGGTGAACTTCCACGATGTGATGGTGGGGATGCAGGTTGTAGACATGGATCAGCCGCTCGGCCTGGAGATGTGCGGACGCATCGTGGAGGTGGGTAAGGGTGTGGATTCATACGAGGTAGGGGATCGGGTGGTGGGGTTCGCCGGAGGAGCCTTCGGTCCCGAGGTGATCACGCGCGCGGAGCACATCGTGCCGGCACCGGCAGGGCATTCGGCGCAGGAGCTGGCGACTGTTCCGGTGGCATCGGTGACGGCAGCACTTGCCTTTGAGTATGCGAGTCCTGGAGAGGGTGCGAGGGTTCTGATCCATGCGGGGACGGGGGGTGTGGGTCACGCGGCGATCCGGCAGGCGCAAGCGGCCGGTTATGAGGTGTACGCGACGGCGAGCGCGCCGAAGCAGGAGTATTTGCGTTCGCTGGGGGTTCGGGCGGTGTTTGACAGCCGCTCGCCGATCTATGGGGAGCAGATACGGGAAGCGACCGGAGGGGCTGGAGTGGAGATGGTGCTGAACAGTCTTTCCGGTGAGGGTTTCATTGAGGCAAGCCTGTTATGTCTTGCTTCGGGTGGGTCCTTTGTGGAGCTTGGTAAGCGTAACATATGGAGTGCGGGGGCGATGGTGGCGGCCCGTCCGGATGTTCGCTACCACATTTTAGCACTGGACGGGCTTGTCCGGGAGGAGCCGGAGCGGGTTGGCAGGGTTTTGCGGAGTGTGATGGAGCGTATCGCGTCGGGGCAGCTTATGTCTTTGCCCTTGACCCGCTGGCCGCTTGCGGAGGCCCGTGCTGCGCTGGCCGAGTTGCGGGCTGCACGTCATATCGGTAAAGTAGTGCTTGTGCCCTCGGCGCTGGCTGCGGGCCGATTGCGTGCGGACCGGAGCTATCTGATTACGGGGGGTCTTGGTGGGCTCGGGTTGGAGGTAGCGCGCTGGCTGGCGAAGGCGGGAGCCGGAAGTATTGTATTGAACGGTCGCCGCCCGCCGGGTGATGCGGCTGCGGTGGTGGTTGCGGATCTACGGGAGAGTGGTGCGGATGTGCGCATTGAGATCGCCGATGTGACGGATGAGGAGGCGGTAGTGGGGATGCTGGGGCGGATTGACGCGGAGCTTCCGCCGCTGGCGGGGGTGATCCACAGCGTGGGAGTGTTATCCGATGCGGCGCTGATAAATCAGGACTGGGAGCGGTTTGAGCGGGTGCTTGGGCCGAAGGTGCTGGGTGCGTGGCGACTGCACCGTGCGACGCTTGACCGGGAGCTTGATCTGTTTGTTCTTTTTTCCAGTCTGGTGGGTGTCGTCGGGAATCCGGGGCAGGCTAATCACGCGGCGGCGAACGCGTTCCTGGACCAGCTGGCGCGGCACCGCAGGGCATTGGGTCTGCCCGGTCAGGCCATTGCGTGGGGGGCGTGGTCTGGCGTTGGCGAGGCTGAAGAGCAGCGCGCACGCATCAGCGCGCATGTCGCCCGATTAGGCGAGGTAGGTGCCTTTGTGCGGCTCCTGCGTGAGGACATTGGAGCAAGTGTGGTGGCGAGGGTAGACTGGTCGGCGCTACCATTGCGTGCGCCCTGGCTCGCGGAAATGGTGGGGCGCGAAGAGGATCACGTTTCGGTCGCCACGGACGATTTCCTTGGGCGGTTTGGAGGACTCTCTACTGAGGAACGCCAGGAAGACCTGATCCGGTTCGTACAGGAGCAGGTGGTACAGATTCTGCGCCTGCGCTCTGCTCCCTTGCTCACTACAGGGTTTTTCGAACTGGGCATGGACTCGCTGATGGCGGTTGAGCTTCGCAACCGCCTGAATCGGGCGTTCCGGGGAGCATTTGTCGTCTCTAATACGGTGGTGTTTGACCAGCCCGATATAGCCCGGCTGGCGGAACACCTTGCGGGCAAGCTTGCGGGTGTATCCCCGGCGCGGCCGCGGGTGCGCGTCTTGCCCGCGGCCCGCCGCGACGACCGCATAGCGATCATTGGCATGGCTTGCCGTTTTCCCGGGGCGCCGGATGTTGAGGCATTCTGGGAGCGGCTTCGTTCGGGGGCGGATCTGGTTACGAGGGGGCGTCCTGACGGGCTTTTTGTGGATGCCGAGACGGAGGAGGCGCGCCCGTTCGGTGCGTATGTGGAGGGACTGGACCGTTTTGATGCGGCATTTTTTCGGATAGCGCCGGTTGAGGCGGAGTTTTTGGATCCGCAGCAGCGGATGCTGCTGGAGACGAGCTGGTCGGCGCTTGAGGATGCCGGGATCGCCCCGGAGGGGCTACGCGGAAGCCGGACAGGGGTCTACGGAGGGGTATGTAGCCACGACTACGAGACCTTGATTGCGACACCTGGCGACGATTCGTCGATGAATCTTTACAGATCTACGGGCATCTCCGCCTCGGCGGCGGTTGGTAGGATAGCGTTCGCGCTTGGTCTGGAGGGTCCGGCGATCACGGTGGATACCGCGTGTTCGTCGTCGCTGGTTGCGCTGCACCAGGCGGCGGTGGCGCTCCGCGGGGGAGAGGCGGATCTGGCGCTGGCCGGAGGGGTGAACGCGGTCCTAACATTGACCGCTACGCGGATCTTCAGGGACGCCGGCATGCTCGCGGCGGATGGACACTGCAAGACCTTTGATGCAGCAGCCGATGGCTTTGTGCGGGGTGAGGGATGCGGGATGGTTGTGCTGAAGCGCCTCGCGGACGCAGAGGCGGCGGGAGACCGTATCCTTGCGGTAGTGCTTGGATCGGCGGTGAACCAGGATGGCGCGAGCGCCGGCCTGACGGTGCCGAACGGCCCGGCCCAGGAGCGTGTGATCGAGGAGGCGCTTGCGCGGGCGGGGGTGGAGGCTTCCTCGGTGGATTATCTGGAGGCGCACGGTACGGGGACCGAGCTGGGCGATCCGGTGGAGGTGGAGGCGGCGGCTTCGGTGTACGGTCGCGGCCGGAGTACGGAGCGCCTGCTGCTGATCGGATCCGTGAAGACGAATGTGGGCCACTTGGAGGCGGCGGCAGGCATAGCCGGAGTGATCAAGGCAGTGCTGGCGATGCGGTCGGGAGTGATTCCGCGGCACCTGCACTTTGAGCGGCCGAACCCGCGGATGGACTGGGATCGCCTTCCCGTCCGGGTGGTCTCGGAGGCTATGCCGTGGCCGGAGGCGGAGCGGCCGCGGCGGGCCGCGGTCAGTTCGTTCGGATACTCGGGTACGAACGCTCATGTGGTGATTGAGGGATACGCGGAGGGGCGCGAACCGCCGCACATTGAACTTCCTG
Organism: Rhodothermales bacterium; assembly: GCA_963663495.1. Lineage (GTDB taxonomy): Bacteria > Bacteroidota > Rhodothermia > Rhodothermales > Bin80. Next base: position 3,166,919 of record OY760427.1, on the reverse strand, counting down.
CACTACCGCCGATGGTCTTGAGTGACCATCTTCCGCAGATCAATGCGGTCCGCAGGCACCGTATGCTGCCGCTGTCCGCGAAGTCTGCAGACGTGCTGCGGCAGCTGGCAGGTCGGTACGAGGCCATTCTTTCGGACGATACGCCGCTTGCCGACATGGCGTGGACGGCGGGCGTAGGACGGAGCCATTTTCGGCACCGCGCCGGGCTTCTGTTCAGCGATCGCGCCTCGTTGGAGGTACAACTGAAGAAGGTGGGGCAGGGTGCCGCGGTGTCGCCTGCCGAGGGCCCGGTGGTGTTTCTCTACACCGGTCAGGGAAGCCAGTGGACGGGTATGGGGCGGGAGCTCTATGAGACCGAGCCGGTGTTTCGGGCGGTTTTGGACAGGTGTGACGAGGTGTTCCGCCAGGAGCGGGGTGCGTCGCTGCTGAAGGTGATGTTTGAGGATGCGACCGGGCTGCTGGACCGGACAGAGTGGACACAGCCGGCGCTCTATGCGCTGGAGAGTGGGCTGACCGCACTGTGGGCGAGCGTGGGCGTGCGGCCCGACATGGTCTTCGGGCACAGTGTGGGAGAGGTCGCGGCGGCAGCCGCGGCGGGCGCCTTTGACTTGGAGACGGGGATGCGGTTTGCCACGCGCCGCGGTGCGCTGATGGGTTCGCTTCCTGCGGGCGGTGCGATGGCGGCGGTATTTGCTTCGTCGGATCGGGTGCGTGATGCGCTCTTGGAGGGCGTAGAGCTGGCAGCCGACAACGGTACGCACCAGGTGGTGACCGGGCCGGAGGCCGCCATGGATGCGCTTATGCAGTCCTTTGAAGACGGAGGGTTGCGGGTGGTCCGTCTTCAGACGAGCCACGCCTTCCACAGCGCGCTGATGGAGCCGGTGCTGGCGGAGCTGGAAGCGGCGGCGCCCGCGGGTTCGGCTCCCTCCGTACGGCTGGTAAGCAATGTTACCGGGCGTGTGCTGGAAGGCGCTCCCGACGGAGCGTACTGGCGGCGGCAGGCGCGCGAGCCGGTCCAGTTTCAGGGGGCAGTGCGGACACTGGCAGCACTGGACGTAGGGTTACTCCTGGAGATTGGGCCGCACAGTGTTTTGGGGCCGATGGCGGCGCTTGCCTGGCCGCGCGCCGAGGCGCCCACTGTGATTGCGAGCCAGCAGCGCGGCGGGAGCGGGGACTATGCCCTCGCGGTGGCGGGTGCGTACGAGGCGGGTCTTGACATTGCCTTTGAGGGTCTGTTTGTCGGGGAGCGGCGGCGGCGGGTCTCGCTGCCGACCTATCCCTTCCGGGGGGAACGCTTCTGGATACCACCCCCGGAGCGTTTAAGGGCGGAGGCGGGACATACGCTTCTTGGGGTGCGGCGGGATTCCCGGGATGGCGAGCATTCTTTTGAGAGACAGCTTCTAAGTAGGGATCCGGCGTGGCTGGCGGACCACCGGGTGTTCGGCGAAGTGGTAGCTCCGGGAGCGTTGTACGCGGCGCAGGTGGCGGAGGCGCTTCGGGTAACGCATCACGAGTTTCCTTTTGTGATGGAGGAGGCCGCGATCACGCGTCCGCTGGTGCTGTCGGATGCCGACGGTCGGCTGGTTCAGGTGGTGCTTGGCGAGGATCGCACATGGGTGGTCGTCAGCAGGGACGGCGGGGAGCAATGGCTGACGCACGCCGAAGGCCGGTGGGCACCCATTGCCGTGGCTGCTTCTGAGCCGGCGGATCTCGGCATGTTGCAGGCGGCCCTTGTTCAGGTGGATGCGGGCCTTAGGTCAGGTCTTGCCGGGCTTGAGTACGGGCCGGCCTTCTGCGGTTTGGCCCGGCTCTGGTCGGGCCCTGGTGAGGCACTGGGCGAGGTGGTACTGCCGGCGGGGACGGATCACAAGAATCTGCTGGCACATCCGGTGCTGCTGGATGCGTGTTTCCAGGTGTTGGGAGGGATCCCGGATCTGGAAGGAGCCGGGGGCACATGGCTACCGATCGGCTGGGACCGACTGGTGTTGTACGATGCGCTACCGGATCGTGTCTATTGCCGGGCGCTGTACCGTGGCGAAGAAGGGGGGACGCGCCGGATAGAGTTTTGGCTATACACGGAGGCGGGCGAGGAGGTAGCGCGCATTCAGGGCTTCGCACTCAGGCAGGCGAGCCGGGCTGCCCTGTCGGGTGATCGGATGGAGGATGCGCTGCACGAGGTGGTGTGGCGCGAGGGTACGGCGATAGGACTTCGGGAGGCGGCGTTCCTTGCCGAACCGCAGGAGATTGCGTTTGGCCTGGGAGCGTTGGAAGGATACCTTGAGGCGAAGGGCTCGGACGCTGCGTCGCTCGCTGCGTTAGGCCGTGAGTTGGAGCGTGAGGCGCGGCGGCAGCTGCTGCGGGGATTCCGGGAGCTGGGATGGGATCCGAGACCGGGAGACCGTTTTGAGACGGACGCGCTGCGCCGCGGCCTCAAGGTGACAGCGGATCACGGGCAGCTGTTTGGCCGGTTGCTGTCGGTGCTGGAGGAGATGGGGGTTCTTGTCCGGGAAGCGGCTGGTGCCTGGCGGGTGACAGCCGCTGTGGAACCGCCTGCGGAGGCTGCCGGGCCGACAGAATCCATAGAGCTGGATGTACTGCGCCGGTGCGGCGAGTCGCTCGTCGAGGTGCTGCGCGGCCGCACCGATGCGCTGGACCTGCTCTTTGGCAGCGAGCCGGGAGCGGCGAGCCTGTACCGCGAGTCGCCCACCATGCAGGCGGTGAACCGCATGGTAGCGGACGCCGTGCGCACGGCGGTTGCCGGGTTACCGGAAGGCCGTCCGCTCCGGGTGATGGAGATCGGCGCAGGGACGGGTGCGACGACAGCCGCGCTCCTGGAAGTCCTACCGGAAGGCCGGACCGAATACACCTTTACCGATATCTCGACTGCGTTCTTCCCGGACGCAGAGCGCACGTTCGTTGATCGGGGCGTGAATCTTCGCCCCCGGGCGCTTAACATCGAACGGGATCCGTCGGATCAGGGGTTTGCGCTCCACGGCTACGACCTTGTGATTGCGGCGAATGTTCTGCATGCTACCCGCGATCTGGGCGAGACGCTCGTCCACTGCAGGCGCCTTCTGGCTCCATCGGGCATGCTGGTGGCTGTCGAGGAAGCTAAGCGGAAGGTATGGCTGGACCTGACCTTCGGGCTGCTGCCCGGCTGGTGGCGTTTCCGGGATGCGTACCGCAGTGACTACGCACTGGTGGGTTCGTCTGTCTGGCGGCAGGCACTCACGGACTCGGGATTTGCGGGGATGTCCCTGGCCGAGGATCCGTCCGGCGCACTCGTGATTCTGGCCCGGGGGCCATCGGAGATAGTGAATGAGGGTGGTCTGTTCGTGCTGGCGGGAGGAAGCGGACTGGAAGCTGAGCTGGCGGAGGAGCTGGATCGTCGGGGATGCCAGGCGGCCTTGGGGCCCGCGGAGGGGGGCAGACAGGCGTGGCGCAGGTTCTTTGAGTCGCTGCCCGGCGCGCTGCAGGGTGTGGCGTATCTGGGCGGCGTCCGGCAGGATGGCGCGGGACTTTCGGCCATGGAGCTTGAGGCAGAGCTGGAGGCCGTGGGTGCGGGTGCGCTGGCACTGGTGCAGGGGATGTCGGATGCGGGTGTGTCGCCGGCATCCGGTACCTGGTTTGTAACCCGGGGTGGACAGGTAGTGCATCGGGAGCGCTCCGGTGCACTCGCGGGTGCCTCTCTATGGGGTTTTGCGAGTGTGGTGGATCTGGAGCACGGGGATCTGACGCCGCGTTTGCTGGATCTGGATCCCGATGCTTCCCCTTCTGCATGCACGCTCGCCGACGAGTTGCTTTTCCCGGACCGGGAGACGCGCGTTGCCCGTCGGGGTGAATCCAGGCTAGTAGCCCGGCTGACGCGGTTTACCGGACGGGATGTCCTACCGGAGGAGGGACGGTGGCGCTGGGCGGCCGATGTAAGCGGAGCACTTGACGCGATGCGTGTGGAGGCTGCTTCGGAGGATCCGGGCCCCGGCGAGGTACGGGTGCGGCTTGAGGCGGCCGGGGTGAACTTCCACGATGTGATGGTGGGGATGCAGGTTGTAGACATGGATCAGCCGCTCGGCCTGGAGATGTGCGGACGCATCGTGGAGGTGGGTAAGGGTGTGGATTCATACGAGGTAGGGGATCGGGTGGTGGGGTTCGCCGGAGGAGCCTTCGGTCCCGAGGTGATCACGCGCGCGGAGCACATCGTGCCGGCACCGGCAGGGCATTCGGCGCAGGAGCTGGCGACTGTTCCGGTGGCATCGGTGACGGCAGCACTTGCCTTTGAGTATGCGAGTCCTGGAGAGGGTGCGAGGGTTCTGATCCATGCGGGGACGGGGGGTGTGGGTCACGCGGCGATCCGGCAGGCGCAAGCGGCCGGTTATGAGGTGTACGCGACGGCGAGCGCGCCGAAGCAGGAGTATTTGCGTTCGCTGGGGGTTCGGGCGGTGTTTGACAGCCGCTCGCCGATCTATGGGGAGCAGATACGGGAAGCGACCGGAGGGGCTGGAGTGGAGATGGTGCTGAACAGTCTTTCCGGTGAGGGTTTCATTGAGGCAAGCCTGTTATGTCTTGCTTCGGGTGGGTCCTTTGTGGAGCTTGGTAAGCGTAACATATGGAGTGCGGGGGCGATGGTGGCGGCCCGTCCGGATGTTCGCTACCACATTTTAGCACTGGACGGGCTTGTCCGGGAGGAGCCGGAGCGGGTTGGCAGGGTTTTGCGGAGTGTGATGGAGCGTATCGCGTCGGGGCAGCTTATGTCTTTGCCCTTGACCCGCTGGCCGCTTGCGGAGGCCCGTGCTGCGCTGGCCGAGTTGCGGGCTGCACGTCATATCGGTAAAGTAGTGCTTGTGCCCTCGGCGCTGGCTGCGGGCCGATTGCGTGCGGACCGGAGCTATCTGATTACGGGGGGTCTTGGTGGGCTCGGGTTGGAGGTAGCGCGCTGGCTGGCGAAGGCGGGAGCCGGAAGTATTGTATTGAACGGTCGCCGCCCGCCGGGTGATGCGGCTGCGGTGGTGGTTGCGGATCTACGGGAGAGTGGTGCGGATGTGCGCATTGAGATCGCCGATGTGACGGATGAGGAGGCGGTAGTGGGGATGCTGGGGCGGATTGACGCGGAGCTTCCGCCGCTGGCGGGGGTGATCCACAGCGTGGGAGTGTTATCCGATGCGGCGCTGATAAATCAGGACTGGGAGCGGTTTGAGCGGGTGCTTGGGCCGAAGGTGCTGGGTGCGTGGCGACTGCACCGTGCGACGCTTGACCGGGAGCTTGATCTGTTTGTTCTTTTTTCCAGTCTGGTGGGTGTCGTCGGGAATCCGGGGCAGGCTAATCACGCGGCGGCGAACGCGTTCCTGGACCAGCTGGCGCGGCACCGCAGGGCATTGGGTCTGCCCGGTCAGGCCATTGCGTGGGGGGCGTGGTCTGGCGTTGGCGAGGCTGAAGAGCAGCGCGCACGCATCAGCGCGCATGTCGCCCGATTAGGCGAGGTCTGGATTACTCCAGAGCAGGGTGTAGGTGCCTTTGTGCGGCTCCTGCGTGAGGACATTGGAGCAAGTGTGGTGGCGAGGGTAGACTGGTCGGCGCTACCATTGCGTGCGCCCTGGCTCGCGGAAATGGTGGGGCGCGAAGAGGCCCGCTCTTCTGCCACCGATTCAGGCGATCTGCTCCGCCAACTCCATCGCCTCTCTTTGGAGGAGCGCCGGGAAGAACTGATCCGGTTCGTACAGGAGCAGGTGGTACAGATTCTGCGCCTGCGCATTGCTCCCTTGCTCACTACAGGGTTTTTCGAACTGGGCATGGACTCGCTGATGGCGGTTGAGCTTCGCAACCGCCTGAACCGGGCGTTCCGGGGAGCATTTGTCGTCTCTAATACGGTGGTGTTTGACCAGCCCGATATAGCCCGGCTGGCGGAACACCTTGCGGACAAGCTTGCGGGTGTATCCCCGGCGCGGCCGCGGGTGCGCGTCTTGCCCGCGGCCCGCCGCGACGACCGCATAGCGATCATTGGCATGGCTTGCCGCTTTCCCGGGGCGCCGGATGTTGAGGCATTCTGGGAGCGGCTTCGTTCGGGGGCGGATCTGGTTACGAGGGGGCGTCCTGACGGGCTTTTTGTGGATGCCGAGACGGAGGAGGCGCGCCCGTTCGGTGCGTATGTGGAGGGACTGGACCGTTTTGATGCGGCATTTTTTCGGATAGCGCCGGTTGAGGCGGAGTTTTTGGATCCGCAGCAGCGGATGCTGCTGGAGACGAGCTGGTCGGCGCTTGAGGATGCCGGGATCGCCCCGGAGGGGCTACGCGGAAGCCGGACAGGGGTCTACGGAGGGGTGTGTAGCCACGACTACGAGACCTTGATTGCGACACCTGGCGACGATTCGTCGATGAATCTTTACAGATCTACGGGCATCTCCGCCTCGGCGGCGGTTGGTAGGATAGCGTTCGCGCTTGGTCTGGAGGGTCCGGCGATCACGGTGGATACCGCGTGTTCGTCGTCGCTGGTTGCGCTGCACCAGGCGGCGGTGGCGCTCCGCGGGGGAGAGGCGGATCTGGCGCTGGCCGGAGGGGTGAACGCGGTCCTGACATTGACCGCTACGCGGATCTTCAGGGACGCCGGCATGCTCGCGGCGGATGGACACTGCAAGACCTTTGATGCAGCAGCCGATGGCTTTGTGCGGGGTGAGGGATGCGGGATGGTTGCGCTGAAGCGCCTCGCGGACGCAGAGGCGGCGGGAGACCGTATCCTTGCGGTTTTGCTTGGATCAGCGGTGAACCAGGATGGCGCGAGCGCCGGCCTGACGGTGCCGAACGGCCCGGCCCAGGAGCGTGTGATCAAGGAGGCGCTTGCGCGGGCGGGGGTGGAGGCTTCCTCGGTGGATTATCTGGAGGCGCACGGTACGGGGACCGAGCTGGGCGATCCGGTGGAGGTGGAGGCGGCGGCTTCGGTGTACGGTCGCGGCCGGAGTACGGAGCGCCCGCTGCTGATCGGATCCGTGAAGACGAATGTGGGCCACTTGGAGGCGGCGGCAGGCATAGCCGGAGTGATCAAGGCAGTGCTGGCGATGCGGTCGGGAGTGATTCCGCGGCACCTGCACTTTGAGCGGCCGAACCCGCGGATGGACTGGGATCGCCTTCCCGTCCGGGTGGTCTCGGAGGCTATGCCGTGGCCGGAGGCGGAGCGGCCGCGGCGGGCCGCGGTCAGTTCGTTCGGATACTCGGGCACGAACGCCCATATGGTGATTGAGGGATACGCGGAGGGGCGCGAACCGCCGCACATTGAACTTCCTGCACTACCGCCGATGGTCTTGAGTGACCATCTTCCGCAGATCAATGCGGTCCGCAGGCACCGTATGCTGCCGCTGTCCGCGAAGTCTGCAGACGCGCTGCGGCAGCTGGCAGGTCGGTACGAGGCCATTCTTTCGGACGATACGCCGTTTGCCGACATGGCGTGGACGGCGGGCGTAGGACGGAGCCATTTTCGGCACCGCGCCGGGCTCGCGTTCAGCGATCGCGCCTCGTTGGAGGTACAACTGAAGAAGGTGGGGCAGGGTGCCGCGGTGTCGCCTGCCGAGGGCCCGGTGGTGTTTCTCTACACCGGTCAGGGGAGTCAGTGGACGGGTATGGGGCGGGAGCTCTATGAGATCGAGCCGGTCTTCCGGGCAATCCTGGACAGGTGTGACGAGGTGTTCCGCCAGGAGCGGGGTGCGTCGCTGCTGAAGGTGATGTTTGAGGATGCGACCGGGCTGCTGGACCGGACAGAGTGGACACAGCCGGCGCTCTATGCGCTGGAGAGCGGGCTGACTGCGCTATGGGCGAGCGTGGGAGTACGGCCCGACATGGTCTTCGGGCACAGCGTGGGAGAGGTCGCGGCGGCGGCCGCGGCGGGCGCCTTTGACTTGGAGACGGGGATGCGGTTTGCCACGCGTCGCGGTGCGCTGATGGGTTCGCTTCCTGTGGGCGGTGCGATGGCGGCGGTATTTGCTTCGTCGGATCGGGTGCGTGATGCGCTTTTGGAGGGCGTAGAGCTGGCAGCCGACAACGGTACGCACCAGGTGGTGACCGGGCCGGAGGCCGCCATGGATGCGCTTATGCAGTCCTTTGAAGACGAAGGGTTGCGGGTGGTCCGTCTTCAGACGAGCCACGCCTTCCACAGCGCGCTGATGGAGCCGGTGCTGGCGGAGCTGGAAGCGGCGGCGCCCGCGGGTTCGGCTCCCTCCGTACGGCTGGTAAGCAATGTTACCGGGCGTGTGCTGGAAGGCGCTCCCGACGGAGCGTACTGGCGGCGGCAGGCGCGCGAGCCGGTCCAGTTTCAGGGGGCAATGCGGACGCTGGCGGCGCAGGAGGCGGGGCTGTTGCTGGAGATTGGGCCGCACGGTGTTTTGGGGCCGATGGCGGCGCTTGCCTGGCCGCGCGCCGAGGCGCCCACTGTGATTGCGAGCCAGCAGCGCGGCGGGAGCGGGGACTATGCCCTCGCGGTGGCGGGTGCGTACGAGGCGGGTCTTGACATTGCCTTTGAGGGTCTGTTTGTCGGGGAGCGGCGGCGGCGGGTCTCGTTGCCTACCTATCCCTTCCAACGGGAGCACTACTGGACCTCCGCCTCTCCCCGATGGCAGACAGCGAAGGGGCATACGCTTCTTGGGGTGCGGCGGGATTCCCGGGATGGGGAGCATTCTTTTGAGAGACAGCTTCTAAGTCGGGATCCGGCGTGGCTCGCGGACTGCCGGGTGTTCGGCGAAGTGGTTGCCCCTGGCGCGCTCTACGCGGCGCAGGTGGCGGAGGCGCTTCGGGTAACGCATCACGAGTTTCCTTTTGTGATGGAGGAGGCCGCGATCACGCGTCCGCTGGTGCTGTCGGATAGCGACGGTCGGCTGGTCCAGGTGGTGCTTGGCGAGGATCGCACATGGGTGGTCGTCAGCAGGGACGGCGGGGAGCAATGGCTGACGCACGCCGAAGGCCGGTGGGCACCCATTGCCGTGGCTGCTTCTGAGCCGGCGGATCTCGGCGTGTTGCAGGCGGCCCTTGTTCAGGTGGATGCGGGCCTTAGGTCAGGTTTTGCCGGGCTTGGGTACGGGCCGGCCTTCTGCGGTTTGGCCCGGCTCTGGTCGGGCCCTGGCGAGGCACTGGGCGAGGTGGTGCTGCCGGCGGGGACGGATCACAAGAATCTGCTGGCACATCCGGTGCTGCTGGATGCGTGTTTCCAGGTGTTGGGAGGGATCCCGGATCTGGAAGGAGCCGGGGGCACATGGCTGCCGATCGGCTGGGACCGACTGGTGTTGTACGATGCGCTACCGGATCGTGTCTATTGCCGGGCGCTGTACCGTGGCGAAGAAGGGGGGACGCGCCGGATAGAGTTTTGGCTATACACGGAGGCGGGCGAGGAGGTAGCGCGCATCCGGGGCTTCGCACTCAGGCAGGCGAGCCGGGCTGCCTTGTCGGGTGATCGGATGGAGGATGCGCTGCACGAGGTGGTGTGGCGCGAGGGTACGGCGATAGGACTTCGGGAGGCGGCGTTCCTTGCCGAACCGCAGGAGATTGCGTCCGGCCTGGGGGCGTTGGAAGGATACCTTGAGGCGAAGGGCTCGGACGCTGCGTTAGGCCGCGAGTTGGAGCGTGAGGCGCGGCGGCAGCTGCTGCGGGGATTCCGGGAGCTGGGATGGGATCCGAGACCGGGAGACCGTTTTGAGACGGACGCGCTCCGCGGCCGACTGAAGGTGACAGCGGATCACGGGCAGCTGTTTGGCCGGTTGCTGTCGGTGCTGGAGGAGATGGGGGTTCTTGTCCGGGAAGCGGCTGGTGCCTGGCGGGTGACAGCCGCTGTGGAACCGCCTGCGGAGCTTACCGACGCCGCAGCTGGATCTATTGAGATGGGCGTTCTTCGCCGGTGCGGCGAGTCGCTCGCCGAGGTGCTGCGCGGCCGCACCGATGCGCTGGACCTGCTTTTTGGCGGCGAGCCGGGAGCGGCGAGCCTGTATCGCGAGTCGCCCACCATGCAGGCGGTGAACCGCATGGTAGCGGACGCCGTGCGCACGGCGGTTGCCGGGTTACCCCAAGGCCGTCCACTGCGGGTGATGGAGATCGGGGCAGGGACCGGTGCGACGACATCCGCGCTCCTGGAGATCCTGCCTGCAGGCAGGACCGAATACACCTTCACCGACATCTCGCCTGCCTTCTTCCCGGACGCAGAGCGCGCGTTTGTTAATCGGGGCGTAGATCTTCGCTTCCGGGCGCTTGACATCGAACGGGATCCGTCGGAGCAGGGGTTTGCGCTCCACGGCTATGACCTTGTGGTTGCCGCGAATGTTCTGCATGCTACCCGCGATCTGGGCGATACGCTTACCCACTGCAGGCGCCTTTTGGCCCCGTCGGGCTTGCTGATGGCTGTTGAGGAAGCAAACCGGAAGGTATGGCTGGACCTGACCTTCGGGCTGCTGCCAGGGTGGTGGCGTTTTCGGGACGCGTACCGCACCGACTACGCGCTGGTGGGTCCCCCTGTCTGGCGGCAGGCGCTCACGGACGCCGGATATGCAAGGATGTCCCTGGCCGAGGATTCGTCCGGCGCACTCGTGATTCTGGCGCGGGGTCCGTCGGAGGTGGTGAGGGAAGGCGGGCTGTTCGTGCTGGCGGGAGGAAGCGGACCGGGCGCCGAACTTTCGGAGGAGTTGGCGGAGGAGTTGGATCGTCGGGGATGTCAGGCGGTCCAGGGGCCCGCGGAGGGGGGCAGACAGGCGTGGCGCGGGTTCTTTGAGTCATTACCCGGCGTGCTGCAGGGTGTGGCGTATCTGGGCGGCGTCCGGCGGGATGGCGCGGGACTTTCGACCCTGGAATTGGAGTCAGAGCTCAAGGCGGTAGCTGCGGGTGCGCTGGCGCTTATTCAGGGGATGTCGGATGCGGGCGCGTCGCCGGCATCCGGTACCTGGTTTGTAACCCGGGGTGGGCAGGTAGTGCATCGGGAGCGGTCCGGCGCCCTCGCGGGTGCTTCTTTGTGGGGTTTTGCGGGTGTGGTGGATCTGGAGCATGGAGAGCTGGCACCGCACCTGCTGGACCTGGACCCCGATGCTGCCCCGTCCGCTGCAACACTCGCGGACGAACTGCTCTTCCCGGACCGGGAGACGCGCATCGCCTTGCGGAACGGAGCCCGGTTGGTAGCTCGGATGACGCGTTTGGCCAAGCGGGAGGAGGAATTCGATGCCGTCGAATTCTCATTGCGCGCAGATCGGAGCTACCTTATCACGGGTGGCCTCGGAGGGCTGGGGCTGGAGGTGGCGCGCTGGATGGCGGAGGCAGGAGCCGGAGCCATCGTATTGAATGGCCGGCGACCACCGGGCGAAGCAGCCGCAGCGGCAGTGGCGGATCTCCGGGAGAGCGGTGCCGAGGTGCACGTTGAGATCGCCGACGTGACGGACGAGGAGGCGGTAGCGGGGATGCTCGCGCGCATTGATGCCGAGCTTCCGCCGCTGGTGGGGGTGATCCACAGCGTAGGTACGCTTGCCGACGCAGCGTTGACGAATCAGGATTGGCAGCGGTTCGAGCGGTTGCTCGGGCCGAAGGCGCTGGGGGCATGGCGACTGCACCGTGCGACGGTTGACCGGGAGCTAGACCTGTTTGTTCTTTTCTCCAGCTTAGCGGGCGTTATCGGGAATCCGGGGCAGGCCAATCATGCGGCGGCCAACGCGTTCCTCGACCAGCTGGCGCGGCACCGTAGAGCGCTGGGTCTGCCGGGGCAGGCCGTAGCGTGGGGGCCGTGGTCGGGTGTTGGAGAGGCCGAGGAGCAGCGCGCTCGCATAGCGGCTCGGCTCCGCAATTTGGGTGAGGAATGGATCGCTCCTGAGCAGGGAATCCGTGCCTTGGTGCGGCTCCTGTACGCAGATGTTGGAACGAGCGTAGCGGCGATTGTAGACTGGTCCGCGCTTCCGGTCCGGGTGCCTTGGCTCGCAGAAGTAGTAGGGCGCGAAGAGGACCGATCGTCGGTCGTTCCTGATGATCTCCTGGGGAGGCTTGCGGGGCATCCATCTGAAGAACGCCGGAATGCATTGGTTCGATTTGTACGGGAGCAGGTGGTTGATATTCTGCGCTTACGCATCACTCCGTCGCCTTCAGTAGGGTTCTTTGAGCTGGGCATGGATTCGCTGACGGCAGTGGAGCTTCGGAATCGCATAAATCGGGTATCGCGGGGAACATTCGTCGTCTCAAACACGGCAGTGTTCGATCATCCCGACATAGCTCGGCTGGCGGAGTACCTTTCGGACCAGCTTGCGGGCGTGGCACCGGCGACGCCGCGGGTGCGCGCTTTGCCCGTCGTCCGCCGCGACGACCGCATTGCGATTGTGGGCATGGCCTGTCGTTTCCCCGGGGCGCCGGATATCAAGGCGTTCTGGGGGCAGCTTCGTTCCGGAACGAAGCTGGTTACGAGAGGGCGTCCTGACGGGCTTTTCGTGGACGCCGAGACGGAGGACGCCCGTCCGTTCGGTGCCTATGTGGAGGGTCTGGACCGCTTTGATGCGGCATTTTTCCGGATAGCGCCGGTAGAGGCGGAGTTTTTGGATCCGCAGCAGCGGATGCTGCTGGAGACAAGCTGGTTGGCGCTTGAGGATGCCGGGATCGCCCCGGACGGGCTACGCGGGAGCCGGACTGCCGTGTACGGTGGAATAGCGACGGGCGATTACGGGAGGCTTATTGGCGATCCGGGTGACGAGCCATCAACCAATATATACAGGTCTACCGGCATCGCTGCTTCAACGGCAGTGGGTCGGATCGCCTTTGCGCTGGGTCTTGAGGGTCCGGCCATCACGGTGGACACCGCGTGTTCTTCGTCGCTGGTTGCGCTGCACCAGGCGACATGGGCGCTTCGGCAGGCCGAGGCGGATCTGGCACTGGCGGGAGGGGTGAACGCGATTCTGACATCAACCCTGACCCAACTGTTCACTGATGCGGGAATGCTCGCAGCGGATGGACGCTGCAAGACATTCGACGCGGCGGCCGACGGGTACGTGCGGGGGGAGGGATGTGGCATGGTTGTGCTGAAGCGCCTCGCCGACGCAGAGGCGGCGGGAGACCGGATCCTTGCGGTAGTGCTTGGATCGGCGGTGAACCAGGACGGTGCGAGCGCCGGCTTGACGGTTCCGAACGGCCCGGCGCAGGAGCGTGTGATTGAGGAGGCGCTTGCACGGGCGGGTGTGGAGGCCTCCACGGTGGATTATCTGGAGGCGCACGGTACAGGGACCGAGCTGGGCGATCCGGTGGAGGTGACAGCAGCAGCTTCGGTGTACGGTCGAGGCCGGAGTCTGGAGCGTCCGCTGCTGATCGGATCCGTGAAGACGAATGTGGGTCACCTGGAGGCGGCAGCAGGTATTGCGGGGCTGATCAAGGCGGTGCTCGCGATCCGTACCGGGGAGATTCCGCGGCACCTGCACTTTGAGCGGCCGAACCCGCGGATGGACTGGGAAAATCTTCCGATTCGGGTGACATCGGAGGCTACCCCGTGGCCGGAGGCGGCGCGGCCGCGGCGGGCCGCCATCAGTTCTTTCGGATATTCGGGCACGAATGCTCATGTCGTGATTGAGGGATACGCGGTGGAGCGCGAGCCGCCGCACATTGGTCTTCCTGTACTACCGGCACTTGTTCCGGGTGACCGCCTGCAGCCGGCTGATGCTGCGCGCCAGCACCGCCTGCTACCGCTGTCCGCGAAGTCCGAAGACGCGCTACGGCAGTTGGCAGGCCGGTACGAGGCCGATCTTTTCGACGATACGCTGCTGGCCGACATGGCGTGGACAGCGGGCGTAGGACGCAACCACTTCCAAAACCGTGCTGGCCTCGTGTTCACGGATGGCGCCTCGTTGCAGGAGCAGTTGGAAGGGGTGAAGCAGGGGGTAGTATCATCGCCTACCACAGGAAGGGTTGCATTCCTCTACACTGGTCAGGGGAGCCAGTGGGCAGGGATGGGGCGGGAGCTCTATGAGATTGAGCCGGTCTTCCGGGCAATCCTGGATCGGTGCGAGGAGGTATTCCGCGAAGAGCGGGGCAGGTCGCTGCTGAAGGTGATGTTTGAGGATGCCGAGCTGCTGGACCGCACCGAATGGACGCAGCCGGCGCTCTATGCGCTGGAGAGCGGGCTGACCGCACTGTGGGGGAGCGTGGGCGTGCGGCCTGATATCGTGTTCGGGCACAGCGTGGGAGAGGTTGCGGCAGCAGCCGCCGCGGGGGCTTTTGATCTTGAGGCCGGGATGCGGTTTGCCACGCGCCGCGGTGCGCTGATGGGTTCGCTTCCTGCGGGCGGTGCGATGGCGGCGGTATTTGCTTCGGCGGATCGGGTGCGTGATGCGCTCCGGGAGGGCGTAGAGCTGGCAGCCGACAATGGTCTGCACCAGGTTGTGACCGGGCCGGAGTCTGCGATGGATGTGCTAACGCAATTCTTTGAGGACGAAGGGTTGCGCGTGGTACGTCTTCAGACGAGCCATGCTTTCCACAGCGCGCTGATGGACCCGGTGCTGGCGGAGCTGGAAGCGGCGGTGCCTAAAGTTTCGGCCCCTTCCGTACGGTTGGTAAGCAATGTGACGGGGCGCGTGCTGGAACCCGCCCCCGACGGAGCGTACTGGCGCAGTCAGGCACGCGAACCGGTCCAGTTCCAGAGGGCTATGCGGACGCTGGCGGCACTGGACATAGGGTTGCTCCTGGAGATTGGGCCGCACGGCGTATTGGGGCCAATGGCGGCGCTGACTTGGCCGCAGCCCGAGTCGCCAACCGTGATTGCGAGCCAGCAGCGCGGCGCAAGCGGAGACTTCGCAGGCGCGGTGGCGGGTGCGTACGAGGCGGGTCTTGACATTGCCTTTGAGGGGCTGTTTGTGGGGGAGCGGCGGCGGCGGATTGCACTGCCCGCTTATCCCTTCCAGCGGGAGCGCTACTGGATCTCCACTTCTCCGCGACGGATGTCAGAGGAGGGGCATGTGCTGCTCGGGGTGCGGAGGGACTCCCCGGATGGCGAGCACTCGTTCGAGCGACAGCTGTTCGGTCGGGATCCGGCGTGGCTTGCCGATCACCGGGTATTTGGCGAGGTGGTTGCCCCTGGCGCGCTGTACGCGGCGCAGATGGCGGAAGCGCTTCGGGAAACGAACCACAAATTTCCGATTGTCCTGGAGGAGACCGCGATTACACGCCCGTTGGTGCTGTCGGATGGCGAAGGCCGGCTGGTACAGGTGGTGCTCGGCGGGGACCGCACATGGAAGGTCAGTAGCAGAGGTAGCACGGAGCAATGGGAGACGCATACTGAAGGTCGCTGGGCACCCATTGCGGTAGCTGTGTCCGGGATGGCAGATCTCGGCGTGTTGCAGGCCGCCCTCGCTCAGGTGGACATGGAGGCACGGTACCTGGAGCTGGATCGCGGCACCGCGGGGATCGTGTACGGGCCGGCGTTCCGCGGTCTGACCCGGCTCTGGCTGGGCACCGGTGAGGCGCTGGGGGAGGTGGTGCTGCCGGCGGGAACGGATCGCAGAAATCTTCTCATACATCCGGCGCTGCTGGATGCGTGTTTCCAGGTGTTGAGAGGTCTGCCGGATCTTGACGGGGGCACATGGTTGCCAACCGGCTGGGATCGCTTCATCCTGTACAGGGCGCTACCGGATCGTATCTTTTGCCGCGTACTGGACCGCGGCGAGGAAGGGAGGACACGTACAGTCGATTTTTGGCTTTACACGGGAACGGGTGAGGAGCTGGCGCGCATTGAAGGCTTCAGGCTCAGACAAGCGAGCCGGGCTGCCCTGTCGGGTGGTCGTTTGGAGGATATGCTGCACGAGGTGGTGTGGCGTGAGGGGGCGGCGGTGGGACTTCGAGAGGCGGTATTTCTCGGCGAGCCGCAGGAGATTGCGTCTGGTCTAAGGGTGTTGGAAGGATACTTTGAGGAGGGACGATCGGACACTGTGCTGGAGCGAGAGGCTCGGTGGCATCTGCTACGCGGATTGCGGCAGCTGGGATGGAAGCTCCGTCCGGGAGATCGTTTTGAGACGGATGCGCTCCGCCGCCGGCTGAAGGTGACAGAGGACCACGGGCAGCTGTTCGGAAGGCTGCTGTCGGTGCTGGAAGAGATGGGGTTTCTTGCCCGAGAAGCGGCTGGTGCCTGGCAAGTAATAGCTGCGCTGGAACCGTCTGCAGAGTCTGAAGCTGGGCCGACCGAATCCATAGAGCTGGATGTACTTCGCCGGTGCGGGGAGTCGTTCGCCGAGGTACTGCGGGGCCGCACCGATGCGCTGGACCTGCTCTATGGAGGCGAGCCCGGAGCGGCAGAGCTGTACCGCGGGTCGGCCGCCAAGCGGGCAGTGAACCGCATGGTAGCCGAAGCCGTGCGCACGGGGTCCGCCGCGCTGCCGGAAGGTCGTCCGCTACGGGTAATTGAAATAGGTGCAGGGACGGGTGCGACGACATCCGCGCTCCTGGAGGTACTGCCGGCAGACCGGACCGAATACACCTTCACCGATATCTCAACGGACTCGTTCCCGGATGCGGAGCGGGAGTTTGCCGACCGGGGCGTGGAACTTTGCTTCCGGGCGCTTAACATTGAACGGGATCCATCGGAGCAGGGGTTTGCGCTCCACGGCTACGACATTGTGATCGCCGCGAATGTCCTGCATGCTACCCGCGCCCTGGGCGAAACGCTCGCCCATTGCCGGCGCCTCCTGGCCCCGTCTGGCATGCTGGTGGCCGTTGAGGAAGCCGATCGGAAGGTATGGCGGGATCTGACCTTCGGGCTGTTGCCCGGCTGGTGGCGTTTCCGGGACGAGTATCGCACCGACTACGCGCTGGTTGCCCCTTCCGTGTGGCGGCAGGTGCTAACGGACACCGGGTATGCAGGGATGTCGGTGGTTGAGGATCCGTCCGGGGCGCTAATGATCCTGGCGCGTGGGCCATCAGAGGTGGTGGCGGAGGGCGGGCTGTTCGTGCTGGCGGGAGGAGGCGGACTGAGCTCTGAGCTGGTAGGGGAGCTGGTAGAGGAGCTGGACCAACGGGGATGCCAGGCAGTCAACGGGCCGGTGGAGGGCGATAGGCAGGCGTGGCGCAGGTTCTTTGAGTTATTACCCGAAGCGTCACTGGGTGTGGCGTATCTGGGCGGCATCCGGGAGGATGGGGCGGGGTGTTCTACCTCGGAGTTCGAGGTAGAGCTGGAGGCGGTGGGTGCGGGAGCGCTGTCGCTGGTACAGGGGATGTCGGATGCAGGCGTGTCGCCGATAAACGGTACGTGGTTTGTGACGCGGGGTGGACAGGTGGTCGGACGGGAGCGTACGGGCGCACTCGCGGGTGCTTCTTTGTGGGGTTTTGCCAGTGTGGTGGATTTTGAGCACGGGGATCTGACGCCGCGCCTGCTGGATCTGGACCCAGATGTTCCCCCGTGTGCCGACACGCTTGCGGACGAGTTGCTATTCCCGGATCGGGAGACGCGCATCGCAAGGCGGGACGGAGCCCGGCTAGTAGCCCGGCTAACCCTAATGGCTAGGCGGGAGGAACCATCGGATTCAGGTGAGGTCCAGCTGCGCGCAGACCGGAGCTATCTTATCACCGGGGGGCTGGGAGGCCTTGGCTTGGAGGTAGCGCGCTGGCTCGCAGAGACGGGAGCCGGAAGCATTATCTTGAACGGCCGCCGGGCGCCGGGCGAAGCAGCCGCAGCGGCAGTGGCGGAGCTCCGCGAGAGCGGCGCGGAGGTGCACGTTGAGATCGCCGATGTGACGGACGAGGATGCGGTAGCGGGGATGCTTGCGCGCATTGATGCCGATCTTCCGCCGCTGGCGGGCGTGATCCACAGTGTGGGAACGCTTTCCGATGGGGCATTAATTAACCAGGACTGGGAGCGGTTTGAGCGGGTGCTCGGGCCGAAGGCGCTGGGAGCGTGGCGACTGCACCGGGCGACGCTTGACCGGGATCTTGACCTGTTTGTCCTCTTTACCAGCCTAGCAGGCGTTGTCGGGAACCGGGGGCAGGCCAACTACGCTGCGGCCAATGCCTTCCTGGATCAGTTGGCCAGGCACCGGCGGGCGCTGGGCCTGCCGGGGCAGGCCATTGCATGGGGGGCGTGGTCGGGCGTAGGTCAGGCCGAAGAGCAGCGTGATCGCATTGGGGCGCAGCTCGCTCCCTACGGCGAGGTATGGATTGCTCCCGACATGGGTGTCCGTGCCTTGGAGCGGCTCGTGCGGGAGGACATCAAAACCAGCGTGGTGGCGTCGGTAGACTGGTCGGCGCTTCCGGTCCGGGCGCCTTGGCTTTCAGAAGTGGTGGCACGCGATGAGGATCCCGCCTCCGCCAATCAGGATGGTCTCCTCAGGCGGCTTGAGGGGCTTGCGCCCGAAGAGCGGCAGGCAGAACTGATCCGGTTCGTACAGGAACAGGTAGTACAGATTTTGCGCCTCCGCTCTGTTCCGTCGACTACGGCAGGATTTTTCGACTTGGGCATGGACTCGCTCATGTCGGTAGAGCTCCGTAACCGCCTGAACAGGGCATTCCGAGGGGCATTTGTCATCTCAAACACGGCAGTATTCGATCATCCTGACATTGCTCGGCTGGCAGAACACCTTGCGGATAAGCTTGCCGGCGTGTCCACGGAGATGCCTCGGATACGAGCCTTACCCGCCGTCCGGCCACGAGGCGACGAACGTATTGCAATCATTGGTATGGCCTGCCGCTTCCCCGGGGCGCCGGATGCCGAGGCGTTCTGGGAGCAGCTTCGTTCCGGGGCGGATTTGGTGACGAGGGGTCGTCCTGACGGGCTCTTCGTGGATGCCGAAACGGAGGCTGCACGCCACTTCGGGGCCTATGTGGAGGGACTTGACCGCTTTGATGCCGGCTTCTTCCGTATAGCGCCGGTTGAAGCCGAGTTTTTAGATCCGCAGCAGCGGATGCTGCTGGAGACGAGCTGGTCGGCGCTTGAGGACGCGGGGATTGCCCCGGAGGGGCTCCGCGGAAGCCGAACAGGGGTGTACGGCGGGGTCTCAACGAGCGACTACCAGGAGCTTGCTGCCGGCATCGTACCTGATCCGCTGACCCACCTGTACAGGGCTACCGGCGCCACCTCATCGGCCGCGGTTGGTCGGATTTCTTTCGCACTCGGTCTTGAAGGTCCCGCGATCACAGTGGACACCGCGTGCTCTTCCTCGCTGGTCGCGCTCCACCAGGCGGCGGCGGCGCTCCGTGCAGGGGAGGCGGATATGGCACTGGCAGGAGGGGTGAATGCGATCCTAACATCAACCGCAACCCGCATCTTTGATGACGCGGGGATGCTGGCGGCGGATGGGCACTGCAAGACCTTTGATGCGGCAGCGGACGGCTACGTGCGCGGTGAGGGATGCGGTATGGTTGTACTGAAGCCTCTCGTGGATGCAGAGGCGGCAGGAGATCGGATCCTCGCAGTTCTGCTCGGATCGGCAATCAACCAGGACGGCGCGAGTGCCGGGCTGACAGTGCCAAACGGCCCGGCTCAAGAGCGCGTGATCAAGGAGGCACTCGCGCGTGCGGGAGTGGAGGCATCCTCGGTGGATTACCTGGAGGCGCACGGTACGGGGACCGAGCTCGGGGACCCGGTAGAGGTAACGTCGGCAGCTTCGGTGTACGGTCGCGGCCGGAATCCAGAGCGCCCGCTGCTGATCGGATCCGTGAAGACGAACGTGGGCCACCTTGAGTCGGCGGCAGGCGTAGCCGGACTGATAAAGATTGTGCTCGCACTCCGGCGCGGCGTGATTCCGCGCCACCTGCACTTTGAGCGCCCGAACCCGCGGGTGGATTGGGAGAGCCTTCCCGTCCGTGTGACATCGGAGGCTACCCCGTGGCCGAAAGCTGACCGTCCCCGCCGGGCTGCGGTCAGCTCGTTCGGCTACTCGGGTACGAACGCCCACATTGTGATTGAGGGTTACGCGGAGGAACGCGAACCGCCGCAAATTGGACTTCCTGCACTCACCCCCGGCGACCGACTGACGCAGGCAGGTGCTGTGCGCCAGCACCGCCTGCTTCCGCTCTCCGCGAAGTCCGAGGACGCACTCCGGCAGCTAGCAGACAGGCACACGGCGGCCCTCTCTGAAGACTCACCACTCGCTGACCTAGCTTGGACGGCGGGCTCAGGACGGAGCCATTTTGTGCACCGGGCCGGGCTTGTGTTCAGCGATCGTGCCTCGCTGGGGGTGCAACTGACAAACGTGGAGCAAGGCGCCATGGGATCGCCTTCCACTGGAAGGATTGCGTTCCTCTACACCGGTCAGGGGAGCCAATGGGCGGGGATGGGCCGGGAGCTCTATGAAACCGAGCCGGTCTTTCGGACGGTGCTGGACCGGTGCGAGGAGGTGTTCCGTGAAGAGCGCGGCAGATCGCTTCTCACGGTGATGTTCGAGGATGCCGGGCGGCTGGACCGGACAGAATGGACACAGCCGGCGCTCTATGCGCTGGAGAGCGGGTTGACCGCGCTGTGGGCGAGCGTGGGGGTACGGCCCGATATTGTCTTCGGGCACAGCGTGGGAGAGGTCGCGGCGGCGGCAGCCGCGGGTGCTTTTGACTTGGAGGCCGGGATGCGGTTTGCCACGCGCCGGGGCGCGCTTATGGGTTCGCTTCCCGGTGGAGGTGCGATGGCGGCGGTATTTGCTTCGTCGGACCGTGTGCACGATGTGCTCCCGGAGGGCGTTGAGCTGGCAGCCGACAATGGTACGCACCAGGTGGTGACCGGACCGGAGGCCGCCATTGATGCGCTTATACAATCGATTGAGGACGAAGGGTTGCGCGTGGTCCGTCTCCAGACGAGTCACGCCTTCCACAGCGCGCTGATGGACCCGGTGCTGGCGGAGCTGGAAGCGGCGGTGCCCAAAGCCTCTGCCCCATCCGTACGGCTGGTAAGCAATGTTACCGGGCGTGTGCTGGAAGGTGCCCCCGACGGAGCGTACTGGCGGCGCCAGGCACGCGAGCCGGTCCAGTTCCAGGCGGCAATGCAGACGCTGGCGGCGCAGGAGGCGGGGCTGTTGCTGGAGGTTGGGCCGCACGGTGTCTTGGGGCCCATGGCGGCGCTTGCCTGGCCGCACGCCGAGGTGCCCACTGTGATTGCGAGCCAGCAGCGCGGCGGGAGCGGAGACTATGCCCTCGCGGTAGCGGGTGCCTACGAGGCGGGTCTTGACATAGCCTTTGAGGGTCTGTTTGTAGGGGAGCGGCGGCGGCGGGTCTCGCTGCCTTCCTATCCCTTCCAGCGGGAGCGATATTGGACCTCCGCCTCTCCGCGATGGCAGACAGCGAAGGGGCACGCGCTTCTTGGAGTGCGGCGGGATTCCCGGGATGGGGAGCATTCTTTTGAGAGACAACTCTTCCCTTGGGATCCTGCATGGCTTGCCGACCACAAGGTGTTCGGCAAAGCGGTCGCTCCGGGCGCGCTCTACGCAGCGCAGGTGGCAGAGGCGCTTCGAGAAACGAACCGCGATGTTCCTGTCGTCATTGAGGAGTCCACGATTACGCGTCCACTAGTGCTTTCGGAAAGTGAAGGCCGGCTGGTACAGGTGGTGCTTGATGAGGACCGCACATGGGAAATCGCTAGCAAGGATAGCAGGGGAAAGTGGGAGACGCACGCCGAAGGCCGCTGGGCATCCATTGCGGTATCCGCGTCCGGGCCGGCAGATATTGTTGCACTGACAGGGCGCCTCGCTCAGGTGGACGTGGAGATACTGTACCTGGAGCTGGATCGCAGCACCACGCGGATCGCGTTGGGGCCGGCGTTTCGCGGTCTGACCCGGCTCTGGTCGGGATCGGGTGAGGCACTGGGCGAGGTGCAGCTGCCGGCGGGAACGGATTGCAGCAATCTTCTCATACATCCGGCGCTGCTTGACGCTTGTTTTCAGGTGCTGGGTGGCATCCCGAACTTGGACAGAGCCGGGGAAACATGGCTGCCTCTCGGCTGGGACCGCCTGATCCTTTACGACGCGTTGCCGGATCACATCTTCTGCCATGCGCTGGACCTCGGCGAAGCAGGGGGGACGCGAAAAGCAGATTTCTGGCTCTATGCGGACACGGGCGAGGAGCTGGCGCGCATCACGGGCTTCGCGCGCAGAAAGGCGAGCCGGGCTGCCCTGTCGGGTGATCGGATGGAGGATGCACTGCACGAGGTGGTGTGGCGCGAGGGGGCGGCGGTAGGACTTCGTGATGCGAACTTCCTCGCCGGGCCTCAGAAGATTGAGTCTGGTCTGGGAGCGTTAGAAAAATACATTGAAGCGGAGGGCTTGGACACGGAGTCACTCGCTGCGTTGGGGCACGAGCTGGAGCGCGAGGCACGGCGGCAGCTGATCCGAGGATTGCGGGAGTTGGGATGGGCGCCTCGTCCTGGAGATCGTTTTGAGACGGAGGCGCTCCGCCGCGGGCTGAAGGTGACAGAGGACCATGGGCAGCTGTTTGGCAGACTGCTGTCGGTGCTGGAAGAGATGGGGCTTCTCGCCCGGGAAGCGGCTGGTGGCTGGCAGGTGACAGCCGCTGTGGAAACGCCTGAGGAGTCTGAATCTGGGCCGACCGAATCCGTAGAGCTGGATGTACTTCGCCGGTGCGGGGAGTCACTTGCCGATGTACTCCGCGGTCGCACCGATGCGCTGGATCTGCTCTTTGGCGGCGAGGCGGGTGCGGCGAGCCTGTACCGCGAGTCCTCCTCCGCACGCACGGTAAACCGCATGGTAGCCGAAGCCGTGCGCACGGCTTCCGCCGCATTGCCGGAAGGCCGTCCGCTACGGGTGATTGAGGTCGGGGCAGGGACGGGTGCGACGACAGCCGCCCTCCTGGATGTCCTGCCGGCAGGCCGGACCGAATACACCTTCACCGACATCTCAACCGCGTTCTTCCCGGACGCAGAGCGGGAGTTCTGTGATCAGGGGGTGGACATTCGCTTTCGGAGACTTGACATCGAACGGGATCCGACGGAGCAGGGGTTCGCGCTACACGGCTATGACCTTGTGATTGCCACGAACGTTTTGCACGCTACCCGCGACTTGGGCGAGACGCTCGCTCACTGCCGGCGCCTTCTGGCCCCGTCGGGCATGCTGATGGCCGTGGAGGAAGCTAACCGGAAGGTATGGCTGGACTTGACCTTCGGATTGCTACCCGGCTGGTGGCGATTCCGGGATGCGTATCGCACCGACTATGCGCTGGTTGCCCCTTCCGTATGGCGGCAGGCGCTAACGGACACCGGATATGCGGGCATGTCCGTTGTTGAGGATCCGTCCGGGGCACTTCTGATTTTGGCGCGGGGGCCGACAGAGGTTGTGCCGGAGGGTGGGCTGTTCGTGTTGGCGGGAGGAGGCGGACTGGACTCTGAGCTGGTAGGGGAGCTGGTAGGGGAGCTGGATCGCCGGGGATGCCAGGCGGCCTTGGGACCCGCTGAGGGGGGCAGACAGGCCTGGCACAGGTTCTTTGAGTCACTACCCGACGCGCTGCGTGGCGTGGCGTATCTGGGCGGCGTCCGGCAGGATGGCGCGGGGCTTTCGACCCTGGAGCTCAAGGCAGAGCTGGAGGCGGTGGGTGCGGGTGCGCTGGCGCTGGTACAGGGGATGTCGGATGCGGGCGTGTCGCCCACGAGCGGTACATGGTTTGTGACCCGGGGCGGACAGGTATTGGAGCGGGAGCACTCCGGCGCACTCGCGGGTGCCTCTTTGTGGGGTTTTGCGAGTGTGGTGGATATGGAGCACGGGGATATGACACCGCGCCTGCTGGACCTGGATCCCGATGCTGCTCCGTCCGCAGCAATACTTGCGAACGAACTGCTATTTCCAGACCGGGAGACACGCATCGCCCGTCGGGACGGTGCCCGGATGATAGCCCGGCTGACACGATTGGCCAGACGGGAGAAAGCGTCGTTATATTCCGGTTCCGGTGAGGTCCGGCTGCGCGCGGATCGGAGCTATCTTATCACGGGTGGCCTCGGGGGGCTGGGCTTGGAGGTGGCGCGCTGGCTGGCAGAGGCGGGAGCCGGAAGCATTGTATTGAATGGCCGCCGGCCGCCGGACGAAGCTGCCGCGGTGATGGTGGCGGAGCTTCAGGACAGCGGTGCGGAGCTGCACATTGAGATTGCTGATATCACGGACGAAGAGGCGGTAGCGGGGATGCTTGCGCGCATTGACGACGAGCTTCCGCCGCTGGCAGGCGTGATTCACAGCGTGGGAGCACTCGCAGACGCGGCGCTGATTAACCAGGACTGGGAGCGGTTCGAGCGGGTGCTCGGACCCAAGGTGCTGGGGGCGTGGCGATTGCACCGGGCAACGCTGGACCGGGAGCTTGACCTGTTTGTTCTTTTCTCCAGCCTGGTAGGCGTCGTAGGGAGTCCTGGGCAGGCCAATCATGCGGCGGCTAATGCCTTTCTGGATCAGCTGGCCAGGCACCGGAGGGCATTGGGTCTGCCCGGGCAGGCCATTGCGTGGGGGGCATGGTCAAACATAGGAGAGGCCGAGGAACAGCGCGATCGCATTGCAACGCGGCTTGCTGACTTGGGCGACGGGTGGATTGCTCCGGAGCAGGGCATCCGAGTTTTGGCGTGGCTCGTGCGGGAGGATATCGGCAATAGTCTGGTGGCATCCGTCAACTGGTCAGCGCTACCTGTGAGCGCACCTTGGCTTGCCGAGCTGGTAGAGCGCGAGGAGGAGCGCCCCATCGCCAATCTGGAAGACCAAACGGTTCGAGGCACTGCAGAATTCTTGGGGCGGCTTCAAAACCTTGCTCCTTTGGAGCGCCGGAAAGAACTGATCCGGTTCCTGCAGGAACAACTGGTACAGATCCTGCGCCTCCGCACCGTCCCTTCCCCGTCCGTGGGATTCTTCGACCTTGGTATGGACTCGCTGATGGCGGTCGCGCTTCGCAACCGGCTGAACCAAGCCTTCCGCGAAGCTTTCGTCGTCTCGAACACGGCGGTGTTCGATCATCCCGACATCGCCCGGCTAGCGGAATACCTTGCGGACCAGCTTGCCGGCGTGGCACCGGAGACGCCGCGGGTACGCTCTTTGCCCGCCGTCCGCCGCGATGAACGGGTTGTGATCGTCGGCATGGCCTGCCGCTTCCCCGGGGCGCTGGATACCAAGGCGTTCTGGGACCAGCTTCGTTCCGGAGCGAACCTGGTTACGAGAGGGCGTCCGGACGGGCTCTTCGTGGACGCCGATACGGAGGCGGCGCGCCCCTTTGGCGCCTATGTGGAGGGTATTGATCGTTTTGATGCGGGCTTCTTCCGGATAGCTCCGGTTGAGGCGGAGTTTTTGGACCCCCAACAGCGGATGCTGCTGGAGACCAGCTGGTCGGCACTTGAAGATGCCGGGATCGCCCCGGACGGGCTGCGCGGAAGCCGGACTGCAGTGTACGGGGGAATCTCAACGGGCGACTACGGAAGGCTCATTAACGATGTTAGTAACGATCCGTCGACGAGTATCTACCGATCTACGGGCAATGCTGCCTCAACAGCCATTGGTCGGGTCGCCTTTGCGCTTGGTCTTGAGGGTCCGGCCATCACGGTGGACACCGCGTGTTCCTCGTCGCTGGTCGCGCTGCACCAGGCGGCGTGGGCACTCCGGCAGGGCGAGGCGGATCTGGCACTGGCGGGAGGGGTGAACGCGATCCTGACATCAACCGTGACCCAACTGTTCACTGATGCGGGAATGCTCGCGGCGGATGGACGCTGCAAGACATTCGACGCGGCGGCTGACGGCTTCGTACGGGGCGAGGGGTGCGGCATGGTTGTGCTGAAGCGCCTTGCAGACGCAGAGGCGGCGGGAGACCGGATCCTTGCGGTAGTGCTTGGATCGGCGGTGAACCAGGACGGCGCAAGCGCCGGCCTGACGGTGCCGAACGGTCCGGCGCAGGAGCGTGTGATTGAGGAGGCGCTTGCACGGGCGGGGGTGGAGGCCTCCACGGTGGATTATCTGGAGGCGCACGGTACCGGGACCGAGCTGGGCGATCCGGTTGAGGTGGAGGCGGCGGCTTCGGTGTACGGTCGGGGCCGGAGTCCAGAGCGTCCGCTGCTGATCGGATCCGTTAAGACGAATGTGGGCCACTTGGAGGCGGCGGCAGGCGTTGCCGGGCTGATCAAGGCGATTCTCGCGATCCGTACCGGGGTGATTCCGCGGCACCTGCACTTCGAGCGGCCGAACCCGCGGCTGGACTGGAATAGCCTTCCCGTCCGCGTTACATCAGAGCTTACTCCCTGGCCGGAGGTGGAGCGGCCGGGTCGGGCCGCCGTCAGCTCCTTCGGAGTCTCGGGTACAAACGCTCATGTAGTGATTGAGGGATATGCGGAGGAGCGCGAGCAGCTGCACATCGGTCTTCCTGCACTATCGGCACTTGTTCCGGGTGACCGCCTCCCGCAGGCTGAGGCTGTCCGCCAGCACCGCCTGCTACCACTGTCCGCGAAGTCAGAAGGCGCGCTTCATCAGCTGGCCGGAAAGTACGAAGCTGTTCTTTCGGACGATACGCCGCTTGCCGACATGGCGTGGACAGCGAGCGTCGGACGGAGCCACTTCCTGCACCGCACCGGGCTTGTGTTCACAGACCGCGCTTCGCTGCAGGAGCAATTGGACGTCGTAAAGCAGGGTGCTGCGGTGTCGCCTGTCACAGGGAAGGTTGTATTCCTCTACACCGGTCAGGGGAGCCAGTGGGCGGGGATGGGCCGGGAGCTCTATGAAACAGAGCCGGTTTTCAAGGCAGTGCTGGACCGGTGCGAGGAGGTGTTCCGCCAGGAGCGGGGTGCGTCGCTACGGAATGTGATGTTCGGGGATGCCGGGCTACTGGACCGCACCGAGTGGACACAGCCGGCACTCTATGCGCTGGAGAGCGGGCTGACTGCGCTTTGGGCAAGCGTGGGGGTGCGGCCTGATATCGTATTCGGGCACAGCGTGGGAGAGGTTGCGGCGGCAGCCGCCGCGGGTGCTTTTGACTTGGAGGCGGGGATGCGGTTTGCCACGCGCCGCGGCGCGCTGATGGGATCGCTTCCCGGTGGTGGTGCAATGGCGGCCGTATTTGCCTCGGCGGACGAGGTTGTTTCCAGACTGGACGGTGGAGTATCTCTTGCAGCTGACAACGGCGTGCATCAAGTGGTAACCGGGCCGGCGGCCGCAGTCCAAGCACTACTGAATACTTTCCGTAAAGAAGGATTACGCGTGGAATTGCTGCAGACGAGCCACGCCTTCCACAGCCCGCTGATGGACCCGGTGCTGGCGGAGCTGGAAGCGGCGGCACCCAACGCCTCGGCCGCTTCCGTACAACTGGTAAGTACCGTGAGCGGGTGCGTGCTGGAGGGTGCCCCCGATGGAGTATACTGGCGCCGTCAGGCACGCGAGCCGGTACAGTTTATGATGGCAGTGCGGACGCTGGCGGCATTGGACGTGGAGTTGCTCCTGGAGATCGGGCCGCACGGCGTCTTGGGGCCGATGGCGGCGCTTGCCTGGCAGGGCGCCGAGGTGCCGACGGTAATCGCGAGCCAGCGGCGCGGAGGGAGCGGGAACTATGCCCTCGCGGTAGCGGGTGCGTACGAGGCAGGTCTTGACATAGCCTTTGAGGGGCTGTTTGTAGGGGAGCGGCGGCGGCGGATTGCGCTGCCTGCCTATCCCTTCCAGCGGGAGCGCTACTGGATCGCCGCTTCTCTGCGACGGCAGTCAACGAATGGGCACGCACTGCTCGGCGTGCAGCGGGACTCTCCGGATGGTGAACATTCCTTTGAGAGACAGTTGTTCGGCCGGGATCCGGCGTGGCTGGCCGACCACCGGGTGTATGGCCAAGTGGTTGCTCCGGGCGCACTGTACGCGGCGCAGGCGGCGGAGGCGCTCCGGGAGTCGGGCCACAGATTTCCCGTCGTCTTGGAGGAGACCGCGATCACGCGTCCGCTGGTGTTGTCGGATGACGAAGGTCGGTTGGTACAGGTGGTGCTTGGCGAGGATCGCACGTGGAAAGTCGTTAGCAGGGATACTAGAGGGCAGTGGGAGACGCATGCAACGGGCCGCTGGGCACCCATTGCCGTAGCTGCTTCTAAGCCGGCAGACCTCGGTGCGCTCCTGGGGGGGCTCGCTGAAGTGGATGTGGAAGAGAGGCTGGATTCCGACACCACCGGAATCACGTACGGGCCGGCATTCCGTGGGTTGACCCGGCTCTGGTCAGGCTCGGGCGAGGCGCTGGGCGAGGTGGTGCTGCCGGCGGCAACGGGAAACCGGAGCCTTCTTGTGCATCCCTCGCTACTGGATGCGTGTTTCCAGGTGCTGGGAGGAATTGCGGATTTGGCGGGAGCTGATGGCACATGGCTGCCCATCGGATGGGACCGGTTCGTCCTGCACGATACCATGCCGGATCGGATCTTCTGCCGGGCAATTGACCGCGGTGAAGATGAAGGAACACGCCGGATTGATTATTGGCTTTACGCGGAGACGGGTGACGAGGTGGCGCGCATCACGGGCTTCGCGCTCAGAAAGGCGAGCCGGGCAGCCCTGTCGGGTGACCGTTTGGAGGATGCGCTGCACGAGGTGGTATGGCGCAAGGGGGCGGCGGTGGGACTTCGTGAGGCGGACTTCCTTGCCGAGCCGCAGGAGATTGCGTCTGGTCTGGGGGCGTTGGAAAAATACCTTGAGGCGGAGGGCTCGGACGCGGCGTCGCTTGCTGCGTTAGGGCGCGAGCTGGAGTGCGAGGCGCGGCGGCAGCTGCTCCGCGGATTCCGGGACTTGGGATGGGCCCCCCGTCCGGGAGACCATTTTGAGACGCAGGCACTCCGCCGCCGGCTCAGGGTGACGGAGGACCACGGGCAGTTGTTTGGAAGGCTGCTGTCGGTGCTGGAGGAGATGGGGATTCTCGGCCGGGAGGCGGGTGGCTGGGAGGTGACGGCCCTGCTGGAACCGCCTCTGGAGTCTACCGGCGCCGCAGGGGGATCCATTGAAATGGGCGTGCTTCGCCGGTGCGGGGAGTCGCTCGCCGGGGTGCTTCGCGGTAGCGTTGATGCGCTGGACCTGCTCTTTGGCGGTGAGCCGGGAGCAGCGAGCCTGTACCGAGAATCGCCCACTATGCGAGCGGTGAACCGCATGGTAGCCGACGCCGTGTGCACGGCGTCCACTGCGTTGCCGGAAGGCCGTCCGCTGCGGGTGATTGAGATCGGTGCAGGGACGGGCGCGACGACATCTGCCCTTCTGGAGGTCCTGCCGGCAGGTCGGACGGAATACACCTTCACCGACATTTCGTCCGCCTTCTTCCCGGACGCGGAGCGGGAGTTCGGCGATCGGGGCGTGGATGTTGGCTTCCGGGCGCTTGACATCGAACGGGATCCGTCGGATCAGGGGTTCGCGCTCCACGGCTACGACATTGTGATTGCCGCGAATGTCCTGCACGCTTCCCGCGACTTGGGCGCGGCACTTGCCTACTGCCGGCGCCTTCTTGCTCCGTCGGGCTTGCTGGTGGCCATAGAGGAAGCCAATCGCAAGGTATGGTTGGATGTGACCTTCGGACTGCTGCCCGGTTGGTGGCGATTTCAGGATGCGTATCGTACCGACTATGCGCTGGTGGATCCACCCGTCTGGCGGCAGGCGCTTACGGACGCCGGATTTGAGGGTACGTCCGAGATTGAGGTTCCGTCTGGAACACTATTGATTCTGGCTCAGGGTCCATCGGAGGTGGTGGCGGAAAGCGGGTTGTTCGTGCTGGCGGGAGGAAGCACACTGGGCACTGACCTGGCAGAGGAGCTGGATCGCCGGGGATGCCAGGCGGCCCTGGGACCCGCTGAGGGGGGCAGACAGGCGTGGCGCAGGTTCTTTGAATCACTACCCGGCATGCAGTCGCTGCGCAGCGTGGCGTACTTGGGTGGAGTCCGGGAGGATGGTGCAGGGCTTTCGACCCTGGAATTTGAGGCGGAGCTGGAGGCGGTGGGCGCGGGTGCGCTGGCAGTAGTACAGGGTATGTCAGACGCGGGCGTGTTGCCCACGAGCGGTACATGGTTTGTGACCCGCGGTGGACAGGTGGTGGACAGGGAGCGCCCTGGCACACTCGCTGGCGCTTCTTTGTGGGGCTTGGCGAGTGTGATGGATTTTGAGCAGGGGGATCTGACACCGCGTCTGCTGGATCTGGATCCCGAAACTCCCCCGTCCGCCGGCACGCTTGCCGACGAGCTGCTTTTCCCTGACCGGGAGACCCGCATCGCCTGGCGCGGCGGAGACCGGCTGGTAGCCCGGCTGACGCGATTGACCAGGCGGGAGGAACCGTCGGGTGCCGGTGAGGTCCGGCTGCGCGCGGACCGGAGCTATCTGATCACGGGAGGACTGGGCGGCCTTGGCCTGGAGGTAGCGCGCTGGCTCGCAGAGGCAGGAGCCGGAAGCATTGTTCTGAACGGTCGCCGGGCGCCAGACGAGGCAGCCGCGGCGGTGGTTGCGGAGCTCCGGGAGAGCGTTGCGGAGCTGCACATTGAGATCGCCGACGTAACGGACGAAGAAGCGGTGGAGGGGATGCTTGCGCGCATTGACGCCGAGCTTCCGCCGCTGGCAGGCGTGATTCACAGCGTGGGGACGCTTTCCGACGCGGCACTAATAAACCAGGACTGGGAGCGGTTCGAGCGGGTGCTCGCGCCGAAGGCGCTGGGGGCATGGCGACTGCACCGGGCGACACTTGACAGGGAGCTTGATTTGTTTGTTCTCTTTTCCAGCCTGGTGGGTGTTATCGGGAGTCCGGGGCAGGCGAATCATGCGGCGGCCAACGCCTTCCTGGACCAGCTGGCCAGGCACCGGCGGGCCTTGGGCCTGCCCGGTCAGGCCATTGCGTGGGGAGCGTGGTCGGGTACAGGGGAAGCCGAAGAGCAGCGCGATCGCATCCAGGATCAGTTTGTTGATCAGTGGATTGTTCCTGAGCAGGGCATCCGCGCCTTGGAGTGGCTTATACGTGAGGATATTGGAAACAGCGTAGCGGCGTTCATTGACTGGTCAGCGCTTCCGGTCCGGGCGCCCTGGCTTGCAGAAGTGGTGGGGAGCGAGGAGGACCGCTCGTCCACCGATCCGGACGATCTGCTGCGCAGACTCCGGAGACTTGCTTCTGAGGAACGCCAAGCTGAGCTCATCCGGTTCCTGCAGCAGCAGGTGGTACAGATACTGCGCCTGCGTTCCGCTCCGTTGCCCACGGCGGGATTTTTCGACTTGGGGATGGACTCGCTGATGGCGGTAGAGCTCCGTAACCGACTGAACCGGGTGTTCCGGGGGGCATTCGTCGTCTCGAACACGGCGGTGTTTGATCATCCTGATATCGCCCGACTGGCGGCACATCTTGCGGGCAAGTTTGCTGTTGTGGCACCGAAGACGGCGCGGGTGCGTGCTTTGCCCGCCGTCCGCCGCGATGACCGCATTGCAATCGTCGGCATAGCTTGCCGCTTCCCAGGCGCGCCGGATGCCGAGGCGTTCTGGGAGCAGCTTTGTTCCGGGGCGGATCTGGTGACGAGAGGGCGTCCGGACGGGCTTTTTGTGGACGCCAAGACGGAGGAGGCACGCCCCTTTGGTGCCTATGTGGAGGGTCTGGACCGTTTTGATGCGGGTTTTTTCCGGATAGCGCCGGTTGAGGCGGAACTGCTGGACCCCCAACAGCGGATGCTGCTGGAGACCAGCTGGGCGGCGCTTGAGGATGCGGGGATCGCCCCGGACGGGCTGCGCGGAAGTCGGACCGGGGTGTACGGCGGGTTCATGGGGAGCGACTACCAGGCAGTCATTGCCGGGGCAGCGGACGATCCGTCAACCAGTATCTACAGGTCTACGGGCATCGCCGCCTCAACAGCCGTGGGCCGGGTTGCCTTCGCGCTTGGTCTTGAGGGTCCGGCCATCACGGTGGATACCGCCTGTTCTTCGTCGCTGGTTGCGCTGCACCAGGCGGCGGCGGCGCTCCGCGCTGGAGAGGCGGATCTGGCACTGGCGGGAGGGGTAAACGCGATCCTGGGCTCGGAGCCCACCAGGCTCATGACCGACGCCGGGATGCTGGCTGCAGATGGGCATTGCAAGACCTTTGATGCGGCAGCTGACGGCTTCGTACGGGGCGAGGGATGCGGGATGGTTGTGCTGAAGCGTGTCGCGGATGCAGAGGCCTCGGGAGACCGGATCCTTGCGATTCTGCTTGGTTCGGCGGTGAACCAGGACGGTGCGAGCGCCGGCCTGACGGTGCCGAACGGTCCGGCGCAGGAGCGTGTGATCAGGGAGGCGCTTGCACGGGCGGGGGTGGAGGCCTCCACGGTGGACTATCTGGAGGCGCACGGTACGGGGACCGAGCTGGGCGATCCGGTGGAAGTGGAGGCGGCAGCTTCGGTGTACGGTAGCGGTCGGAGTCCGGAGCGTCCGCTGCTGATCGGATCAGTGAAGACGAATGTGGGACACCTTGAGGCGGCGGCGGGCGTAGCCGGGCTGATCAAGATAGTGCTCGCAATACGTTTTGGGGTGATTCCACGGCACCTGCATTTCGAGCGCCCGAACGCGCGAATAGACTGGGAGGAGCTTCCGGTCCGTGTGACTTCGGAGGCTACTCCCTGGCCGGAGGTGGAGCGGCGGCGGGCTGCCGTCAGCTCTTTCGGGATTTCGGGTACAAACGCCCATGTTGTTATTGAGGGCTATGCGGAGGAGCGCGAGCCGCCGCACATTGGCCTTTCTGTATTATCTGTACTTGTTCCGGGTGACCGCCTCCCGCAGGCTGAGGCGCCCCGCCAGCACCGACTGCTACCGCTGTCTGCGAGGTCAGAAGACGCGTTACGACAGCTGGCCGGCAGGTACGAGGCCATTCTTTCGGACGATACACCGCTTGCCGACATGGCGTGGACAGCGAGCATCGGACGGAGCCACTTCCTGCACCGCACCGGGCTTGTGTTCACAGACCGCGACTCGCTGCAGGAGCAGCTGGAGGTGGTGAAGCAGGGCGTAGCATCAACGCCGACCACAGGGAAGGTGGCTTTTCTCTACACCGGTCAGGGGAGCCAGTGGGCGGGGATGGGTCGGGAGCTCTATGAAACCGAGCCGGTTTTCCGGGCGGTGCTGGACCGGTGCGAAGAGGTATTCCGCCAAGAGCGGGGCAGGTCGCTCCTCGCGGTAATGTTTAAGGATGCCGGGCTACTGGACTGTACCGAATGGACACAGCCGGCTCTCTTTGCGCTGGAGAGCGGGCTGACCGCGCTTTGGGCGACTGTTGGGGTGCGGCCTGATATCGTATTCGGGCACAGCGTGGGAGAGGTTGCCGCGGCCGCCGCCGCGGGTGCTTTTGACTTGGAGGCAGGGATGCGGTTTGCCACGCGCCGCGGCGCGCTGATGGGATCGCTTCCGGTTGGCGGCGCAATGGCGGCGGTATTTGCTTCGTCGGACCGGGTGCGCGGTGTGCTCCGGGAGGGTGTTGAGCTGGCCGCCGACAACGGTACGCACCAGGTGGTGACCGGGCCGGAGGCCGCCATGGATGCGCTTATCCAATCGTTTGAGGACGATGGGTTGCGCGTGGTCCGTCTCCGGACGAGCCATGCCTTCCACAGCGCGCTTATGGAGCCGGTACTGGCGGAGCTGGAAGCGGCGGTGCCCGCGGCTTCTGTCCCGTCCGTCCGGTTGGTAAGTGATGTGACGGGGCGCGTGCTGGAGGGTGTCCCCGACGGGGCGTACTGGCGTCGTCAGGCACGCGAGCCGGTACAGTTCCAGAAGGCTGTGCAGACGCTGGTGGCACTGGATGTGGGACTTTTGTTTGAGATCGGTCCGCACGATATTCTGGGGTCAATGGCGGCGCTTACCTGGCCCCATGCCGAGGTGCCTGCCGTGATTGCGAGCCAACGCCGCGGAGGGATTGGGAACTATGCTCTTGCAGTGGCGCGGGCCTACGACGCGGGTCTGGACATGGCCTTTGAGGGGCTGTTTGCCGGGGAGCGGCGGCGGCGGATTGCGCTGCCGGTGTATCCTTTCCAGCGGGAGCGATACTGGGTCTCCGCCGCTCCGCGAAGGCAGTCAGCGGAGGGGCACGTACTTCTCGGGGTACAGCGGGATTCTCCGGATGGTGAGCACTCGTTCGAGAGACAGCTGTTCAGTCGGGATCCTGCGTGGCTTGCCGACCACCGGGTGTTTGGGCAAGTGATTGCCCCGGGTGCACTCTACGCCGCACAGGTGGCGGAGGCGCTTCGAGAAACGCATAACGATTTTCCTGTCGTGATTGAGGAGACCACGATCACGCGTCCGCTGGTGTTGTCGGATGGCGAAGGCCGGCTGGTACAGGTGGTGCTTGGCGAGGATCGCATGTGGAAAGTCGTCAGCAGGGATAGCAGGGGGCAGTGGGAATCGCACGCCGAAGGCCGCTGGGCATCCATTGCCGCAGCAGCTTCTAAGCCGGCAGACATCGGTGCGCTCCTGGGGGGGCTTGCTGAAGTGGATGTGGAAGAAAGGCTGGATTCCGACACCACCGGAATCACATACGGGCCGGCATTCCGCGGTTTGACTCGGTGCTGGTCGGGCTCAGGAGAGGCGCTGGGTGAGGTACTGCTGCCGGAGGGAACAGATCACAGCAGCCTTCTTGTGCATCCCGCGCTGCTGGACGCCTGTTTCCAGGTGATGGGAGGGATTGCGGATCCGGGCGAAGTTGATGGCACATGGCTGCCGATCGGTTGGGACCGCCTGGTTCTTTACGACGACTTGCCGGATCATGTATTCTGCCGTGCAGTCGACCGCGGCGAAGAAGGGGGGACGCGTCGGATAGACTTGTGGCTTTACGCGGAGACGGGCGAAGAGGTGGCGCGCATCCAGGCTTTTGCGCTTAGAAAGGCGAGCCGGGCAGTCCTGTCTGGTGGCCGTTTGGAGGACGCGCTGTACGAGGTGGTGTGGCGCGAGGGGGAGGCGGTAGGACTCCGAGAGGCGGCTTTCCTTGCCGAACCGCAGGAGATTGTGTCCGGCTTGGGGGCGTTAGAAAAATACCTTGAGGCGGAGGGCTTGGACGAGGCGTCGCTCGCTGCGGTGGGGCATGAGCTGGAGCGTGAGGCGCGGCGGCTGCTGCTTCGAGGATTGCGGGAGCTGGGATGGGAGCCCAGTTCGGGAGACCGTTTTGAGGCGGACACGCTTCGGCGGGGTCTCAAGGTGACAGAGGATCACGGGCTGTTGTTCGATCGGCTGCTGTCGGTGCTGGAAGAGATGGGAATTCTGGGCCGGGAGGTGGCTGGTGGCTGGAAGGTGACCGCCCTGCTGGAACCACCTGCGAAGTCTACCGGCGCTGCAGGCGGTTCCACTGAGATGGGCGTACTTCGCCGGTGCGGGGAGTCGCTCGCCGAGGTGCTGCGCGGCCGCGCCGATGCGCTGGAGCTGCTCTTTGGCGGCGAGCCGGGAGCGGCGAGCCTGTACCGCGAGTCGGCCGCCATGCGGGCAGTGAACCGGATGGTTGCCGACGCCGTGCGCACGGCGTCCACTGCGTTGCCGGAAGGCCGTCCGCTGCGGGTGATCGAAGTAGGCGCAGGGACAGGCGCCATGACATCCGCCCTCCTGGAGGTTCTGCCTGCAGGCTGGACCGAATACACCTTCACCGACATCTCAACGGACTCGTTCCCGGATGCGGAGCGGGAGTTTGCCGACCGGGGTGTGGACTTTCGCTTCCGGGCGCTTGACATCGAACGGGATCCGTCGGAGCAGGGATTCGCGCTTCACGGCTACGACGTTGTGATCGCCGCGAATGTCTTGCATGCTACCCGTGATCTGGGCGAGACGCTCGTCCACTGCCGGCGCCTTCTGGCCCCGTCGGGTGTGCTGGTGGCTATTGAGGAAGCCAACCGGAAGGTATGGTTAGACCTTACCTTCGGACTGTTGCCCGGTTGGTGGCGCTTCCGGGATGCGTATCGCACTGACTACGCACTGGTGGGTCCCGCCGTATGGAGGCAGGCGCTCGCGGATGCCGGATTTGAGGGTACGTCCGAGATTGAGGTTCCGTCCGGAACACTATTGATTCTGGCTCAGGGTCCATCGGAGGTGGTGGCGGAAAGCGGGTTGTTCGTGCTGGCGGGAGGAAGCACACTGGGCACTGACCTGGCAGAGGAGCTGGATCGTCGGGGATGCCAGGCGATCAACGGGCCGGCGGGCGGTGACCGGCAGACGTGGCGCAGATTCTTTGAGTCCTTATCCGGCGCGCTTCCGCTACGGGGTGTGGCGTATCTGGGCGGCATCCGGGAGGACGGCGCGGGGCTTTCGACCCTGGAGTTTGAGACAGAGCTGGAGGCGGTGGGCGCGGGCGCGCTGGCGCTGGTACAGGGGATGTCGGACGCGGGCGTGTTGCCGGTAAACGGTACATGGTTTGTGACCAGGGGCGGACAGGTAGTGGACCGGGAGCGGTCCGGCGCACTGGCGGGCGCCTCTTTGTGGGGTTTTGCGAGCGTGGTGGATCTGGAGCATGGGGATATGACGCCGCGCCTGCTGGATCTGGACCCCAATGCTTACCCTTCTGCCAACGCGCTCGCCGACGAGCTGCTCTTCGCTGACCGGGAGACGCGCATCGCAAGGCGAGGCGGATCTCGGCTGGTAGCCCGGCTCACGCGTTTGGCCAAGCACGAGGCAGTTCCCGATGCTGGTGCCATTGTATTGCGTGCGGACCGGAGCTATCTGATTACAGGAGGCCTTGGGGGCCTCGGACTGGAGGTGGCGCGCTGGCTCGCAGAGGCAGGAGCGGGAGCCATTGTTCTAAACGGGCGTCGGCAGCCGGGTGAAGCAGCCGCGGCGGTGGTTGGGGAGCTCCGGGAGAGCGGTGCGGAGGTGCGCATGGAGATTGCCGATGTGACGGACGGGGAGGCGGTAGCGGGGATGCTTGCGCGGATTGATGCCGAGCTTCCGCCGCTGGCGGGAGTGATCCACAGTGTGGGAGCACTCGCCGATGCGGCGCTGATAAACCAGGACTGGGAGCGGTTTGAGCGGGTGCTTGGGCCGAAGGTGCTGGGTGCCTGGCGACTGCACCGGGCGACGCTTGACAGGGAGCTTGATTTGTTTGTTCTCTTTTCCAGTCTGGCAGGTGTTGTCGGGAACCGGGGGCAGGCCAACTACGCGGCGGCCAATGCATTCCTGGATCAGCTGGCGCGGCACCGGAGGGCACTGGGCCTGCCCGGTCAGGCCATTGCGTGGGGGGCGTGGTCGGACGTCGGCAAAGCCGAGGAGCAACGTGATCGTGTAGCGATGCAGTTGGCTGGTATGGGCGAAGCGTGGATCGCTCCTGACATGGGCACCCGCGTTTTGGAGCGGCTCGTACGCGAGGATATCGGGACGAGCGTTGCGGCGTTCGTGGACTGGTCGGCGCTTCCAGTACGGGCTCCCTGGCTCGCAGAGTTGGTGGGGCGCGACGAAGACCGATCGTCCACCGAACCGGACGATCTGCTGCGCAGACTCCATAGCCTCTCTTTGGAGGAACGCCAGGAAGAACTGATCCGGTTCGTACAAGAGCAGGTGGTACAGATTCTGCGGCTCCGTACCGCCCCGTCGCCCACGGAGGGATTCTTCGAACTGAGCATGGACTCGCTGACGGCGGTAGAGCTTCGTAACCGCCTGAATCGGGCTTTTCACGGAGCATTTGTCGTCTCAAATACTGCGGTGTTTGATCATCCCGACATCGCCCGACTGGCGGAACACCTTGCGGGCAAGCTTGCCGACGCGGCACCGGAGACGCCGCGGGTGCGTGCCTTGCCCGCCGTCCGCCGCGACGACCGCATAGCGATCGTGGGCATGGCCTGCCGCTTTCCCGGGGCGCCGGATACCGAGGCATTCTGGGAGCAGCTTCGTTCCGGGGCGAATCTGGTTACGAGGGGGCGTCCTGACGGGCTCTTTGTGGATGCCGAGACGGAGGAGGCACGGCCCTTTGGCGCCTATGTGGAGGGTCTGGATCGCTTTGATGCGGGCTTCTTCCGCATCGCTCCGGTCGAGGCGGAGCTGATGGATCCTCAACAGCGGATGCTGCTGGAGACGAGCTGGTCGGCGCTTGAGGATGCGGGGATCGCCCCGGACGGGCTGCGCGGAAGCCGGACAGGGGTGTACGGCGGGTTCATGGCAAGCGACTACCAGGCAATTACGGCCGGGGTGGAGAACAACCCGTCAACCAATATCTATAGATCCACGGGCGTTGCCGCCTCAACAGCCGTAGGTCGGGTCGCCTTTGCGCTTGGTCTTGAAGGTCCGGCCATTACGGTGGACACCGCGTGCTCCTCCTCACTGGTCGCGCTGCACCAGGCGGCATGGGCGCTCCGGCAGGGCGAGGCGGATCTGGCACTGGCCGGAGGCGTGAACGCGATCCTGAGATCAGATCCCACCCGACTCATGACCGATGCCGGCATGCTGGCCGCGGATGGACTTTGCAAGACCTTCGACGCGGCAGCTGATGGTTATGTGCGGGGCGAGGGGTGCGGCATGGTTGTACTGAAGCGTCTCGCGGATGCGGAGGCGGCAGGAGACCGAATCCTTGCGGTCTTACTTGGATCGGCGGTGAACCAGGACGGTGCGAGCGCCGGCCTGACGGTGCCGAACGGTCCTGCCCAGGAGCGCGTGATCAGGGAGGCGCTGGCGCGGGCGCGGGCGGAGGCCTCCACGGTGGACTATCTGGAGGCGCACGGTACGGGGACCGAGCTGGGCGATCCGGTGGAGGTGCAGGCGGCAGCTTCGGTGTACGGTCGGGGTCGGAGTCTGGAGCGTCCGCTGCTGATCGGATCCGTGAAGACGAATATGGGCCACCTGGAGGCTGCGGCAGGCGTTGCCGGGTTGATCAAGGCAGTGCTGGCGATCCGGTCGGGAGTAATTCCGCGGCACCTGCATTTTGAGCGGCCGAACCCGCGGGTGGACTGGGAGAACCTTCCTGTCCGCGTGACCTCGGAAGCTACTCCCTGGCCGGAGGTGGAGCGGCCACGGCGGGCCGCGGTAAGCTCCTTCGGAATCTCGGGTACAAACGCTCATGTCATTATTGAGGGCTATGCGGAGGCGCGAGAGCCGCCGCCCATTGGCCTTTCTGCACTACCGGCAGTCATCTCGGGTGACCGCCTGCCGCAGGCTGATGCTGTGCGCCATCACCGACTGCTGCCGCTGTCTGCGAAGTCAGAAGACGCGTTACGTCAGCTGGCAGGCCGGTACGGTGCAGCCCTCTCCGAGGATATACCGCTTACCGACATGGCGTGGACGGCGAGCGTCGGACGGAGCCACTTCCTGCACCGCGCCGGGCTCGTGTTCACGGACCGTGACTCGCTGCAGGAGCAATTGGATGTCGTGAAGCAGGGTGCAGTATCATTGCCTACCACAGGAAAGGTCGTTTTTCTCTATACCGGTCAGGGGAGCCAGTGGGCGGGGATGGGCCGGGAGCTCTATGAAACCGAGCCGGTCTTTCAGGCAGTGCTGGACCGGTGTGAGGAGGTGTTCCGCGAGGAGCGGGGCAGGTCGCTCCTTACGGTGATGTTCGGGGATGCCGAGCGGCTGGACCGTACCGAATGGACACAGCCTGCGCTCTATGCGCTGGAGAGCGGGCTGACCGCGCTTTGGGCGACTGTGGGCGTGCGGCCTGATATCGTCTTCGGGCATAGCGTGGGAGAGGTTGCGGCGGTGGCCGCCGCGGGAGCCTTTGACTTGGAGGCCGGGATGCGGTTTGCCACGCGCCGCGGCGCGTTGATGGGTTCGCTTCCGGATGGCGGCGCGATGGCGGCGGTATTCGCTTCGTCGGACCGGGTGCGCGATGTGCTCGGGAAGGGCGTTGAGCTGGCCGCCGACAACGGCACGCACCAGGTGGTTACCGGGCCGGAGGCCGCCATGGATGCGCTTATGCAATCGTTTGAGGAGGAAGGGTTGCGCGTAGTCCGGCTCCAGACGAGCCACGCCTTCCACAGCGCGCTGATGGAGCCGGTGCTGGCGGAGCTGGAAGCGGCGGCACCCAAAGCCTCGGACGCTGCCGTACGGTTGCTAAGCAATGTGACGGGGCGCGTGCTGGAGGGCGCGCCCGACGGGGCATACTGGCGGCGCCAGGCGCGCGAGCCGGTACAGTTCCAGAGGGCAGTACAGACGCTAGCGGCCCAGGAGGTGGGACTAATACTGGAGATCGGGCCGCACAGCGTCTTGGGGCCGATGGCGGCGCTCGCCTGGCCACATGCCGAGGCGCCTGCCATGATTGCGAGCCAGCACCGCGACGGGATCGGAGACTTTGCCAGCGCAGTGGCGCATGCCTATGAAGCGGGTCTTGACATGGCCTTTGCGGGGTTGTTTGTAGGGGAGCAGCGGCGGAGGATAGCGCTGCCGGCGTATCCATTCCAGCGGGAGCGCTACTGGGCCTCCGCCGCTCCGCGAAGGCAGTTAGCGGAGGGGCACGCGCTTCTCGGAATGCAGAGGGATTCCTCAAAGGGAGAGCACTCCTTTGAGAGACAACTCCTCAGTCGGGATCCTGTGTGGCTCGCAGATCACCAGGTGTTCGGTGAAGTGGTAGCTCCGGGCGCACTCTACGCGGCGCAGGTGGCGGAGGCACTCCGAGAAACGCATCACGATTTTCCTGTCGTAATAGAGGAGACTGCGATCACGCGTCCGCTGGTGCTGTCGGATGGCGAAGGCCGGTTGGTCCAGGTGGTGCTTGGTGAGGACCGCATGTGGGAAGTCGTCAGCAAGGATGGCAGGGGGCAGTGGGAGTCGCACGCCGAAGGCCGCTGGGCATCCATTGCCGCAGTTGCTACTGAGTCGGCAGACCTTGACGCGTTGCAGGCGGGGTTTGCCGAACTGGATGTGGAAGCGGGAATTATTGCACTGGGCGTTGCAGGGCTTGAGTACGGGCCGGCATTTAGCGGTCTGACCCGGCTCTGGTCGGGCCCGGGTGAGGCACTGGGCGAGGCACTGGGCGAGGTGGTGCTGCCGGCGGGTACGGAAAACCGAAACCTGCTCGTGCATCCCGCGCTGCTGGATGCCTGTTTCCGGGTGTTGGGAGGGATCGCGGAGCTGGCAGGAGCTGATGACGCCTGGCTGCCGATTGGTTGGGATCGGATGGTGCTGTACGATGCCATGCCGGAACGTGTATTCTGCCATGCGCTTGACCGCGGCGAGGAAGGGGGGACGCGCAAAGCAGACCTCTGGCTTTACACGGAGACGGGCGAGGAGCTGGCGCGCGTCACGGGCTTCGCGCTAAGAAAGGCGAGCCGGGCTGCCCTGTCAGGTGGCCGTGTGGAGGACGCGCTGTACGAGGTGGTGTGGCGCGAGGGAGAGGCGGTAGGACTCCGAGAGGCGGCTTTCCTTGTCGAACCGCAGGAGATTGTGTCCGGCTTGGGAGCGTTAGAAAAATACATTGAGGCGGAGGGCTTGGACGAGGCGTCGCTCGCTGCGGTGGGGCATGAGCTGGAGCGTGAGGCGCGGCGGCAGCTGGTCCTGGGATTCCGGGAGCTGGGATGGGATCCGAGACCGGGAGACCGTTTTGAGGCGGACACGCTTCGGCGCGGCCTCAAGGTGACAGAGGACCACGGACAGCTGTTCGGACGGTTGCTGTCGGTGCTGGAAGAGATGGGAATTCTGGGCCGGGAGGTGGCTGGTGGCTGGAAGGTGACCGCCCTGCTGGAACCACCTGCGAAGTCTACCGGCGCCGCAGTCGGATCTATGGAGCTGGGCGTACTGCGCCGGAGCGGGGAGGCGCTCGCCGAGGTGCTGCGCGGCCGCGCCGATGCGCTGGAGCTGCTCTTTGGCGGCGAGCCGGGAGCGGCGAGCCTGTACCGCGAGTCGGCCGCCATGCGGGCAGTGAACCGGATGGTTGCCGACGCCGTGCGCACGGCGTCCGCCGTGTTGCCGGAAGGCCGTCCTTTGCGGGTGATTGAAGTAGGCGCAGGGACGGGTGCGACGACAGCCGCCCTTCTGGAGGTCCTGCCTGCAGGCCGGACCGAATACACCTTCACCGATATTGCAGCGGACTCGTTCCCGGATGCGGAGCGGGAGTTTGCCGACCGGGGTGTGAAGTTTCGCTTCCGGGCGCTTGACATCGAACGGGATCCGTCGGAGCAGGGATTCGCGCTTCACGGCTACGACGTTGTGATCGCCGCGCATGTTCTGCATGCGACCCGCGATCTGGGCGAGACGCTCGTCCACTGCCGGCGTCTTCTGGCTCCGTCGGGTGTGCTGGTGGCTGTTGAGGAAGCCAACCGGAAGGTATGGTTAGACCTTCCCTTCGGACTGCTGCCCGGATGGTGGCGATTCCGGGATGCGTATCGCACCGACTATGCGCTGGTGGATCCACCCGTCTGGCGGCAGGCGCTTACGGACGCCGGATTTGAGGGTACGTCCGAGATTGAGGTTCCGTCCGGAACACTATTGATTCTGGGGCGGGGGCCAGCGGAGGTGGTGGCGGAAAGCGGGTTGTTCGTGCTGGCGGGAGGAAGCACACTGGGCACTGACCTGGCAGAGGAGCTGGATCGTCGGGGATGCCAGGCGATCAACGGGCCGGCGGGCGGTGACCGGCAGACGTGGCGCAGATTCTTTGAGTCCTTATCCGGCGCGCTTCCGCTACGGGGTGTGGCGTATCTGGGCGGCATGCGAGAGGATGGTGCGCAGCTTTCGCCCCTGGAGTTTGAGGCAGAGCTGGAGGCGGTGGGTGCGGGCGCGCTGGCACTCGTCCAGGGGATGTCGGACGCGGGTGCGTCGCCGATGAGCGGTACATGGTTTGTGACCAGGGGCGGACAGGTAGTGGACCGGGAGCACTCCGGCGCACTCGCGGGTGCTTCTTTGTGGGGTTTTGCGAGTGTGGTGGATCTGGAGCATGGGGATATGACGCCGCGCCTGCTGGATCTGGACCCCAATGCTGCCGTATCTGCAGACGCGCTCGCCGATGAGCTGCTCTTCGCTGACCGGGAGACGCGCATCGCAAGGCGAGACGGATCTAGGCTGGTAGCCCGGCTGACACGCTTGGCCAAGCCGGAGGCAGATCCCGAGCCTGGTGCCATCGTACTGCGTGCGGACCGGAGCTATCTGATTACAGGAGGCCTTGGGGGGCTTGGACTGGAGGTGGCGCGCTGGCTGGCAGAGGCGGGAGCCGGAAGTATTGTTTTGAACGGTCGCCGGCCGCCGGACGAGGCAGCCGCGGCGGTGGTTGGGGAGCTTCGGGAGAGCGGTGCGGAGGTGCGCATGGAGATTGCCGATGTGACGGACGGGGAGGCGGTAGCGGGGATGCTTGCGCGGATTGATGCCGAGCTTCCGCCGCTGGCAGGGGTAATCCACAGCGTGGGAGTGCTTGCCGATGCGGCGCTGATGAACCAGGACTGGGAGCGGTTTGAGCGGGTGCTTGGACCGAAGGCGCTGGGTGCGTGGAGACTGCACCGGGCGACGCTTGACCGGGACCTTGACCTATTTGTCCTTTTCTCCAGCCTGGCAGGCGTTGTCGGGAACCGTGGGCAGGCCAACTACGCGGCGGCTAATGCCTTCCTGGATCAGTTGGCAAGGCATCGTCGTGCGCTGGGCCTGCCCGGTCAGGCCATTGCGTGGGGGGCGTGGTCGGACGTTGGCAAAGCCGAGGAGCAGCGTGATCGCATAGGCGCGCAGCTCGCTGGCCTGGGCGAAGCATGGATCGCTCCTGACATGGGCATCCGCGCCTTGGAGCGGCTTGTGCGCGAGGATATTGGAGCAAGTGTGGTGGCGAGGGTAGACTGGTCCGCGCTTTCCCTGCGTGCGCCCTGGCTTGCAGAAGTGGTGGGGCGTGAAGAAGATCCCTCTTCCGCCGCTCCGGACAATCTCATGAGGCGGCTAGAGGGATTGGCTCTGGAGGAACGCCGGGAAGAACTGATCCGGTTCGTACAAGAGCAGGTGGTGGAGATTTTGCGCCTGCGCACCGCTCCATCGCTCACGGCAGGATTTTTCGACTTGGGCATGGACTCGCTGATGGCGGTAGAGCTTCGCAACCGCCTGAACCAGGTCTTCCGGGGTGCATTTGTTGTCTCAAACACGGCGGTGTTTGATCATCCCGACATTGTTCGACTGGCGGAGCACCTTGCGGGTAAGTTTGCCGGCGCGGCACCGGAGACGCCGCGGGTGCGGGTCTTGCCCGCCGTCCGCCGCGACGACCGCATTGCAATCATTGGCATGGCTTGCCGCTTCCCCGGGGCGCCGGATGCCGAGGTATTCTGGGAGCAGCTTCGTTCGGGGGCGGATCTGGTGACGAGGGGGCGTCCTGACGGGCTCTTTGTGGATACCGAGACGGAGGAGGCACACCACTACGGCGCCTACGTGGAGGGGCTTGACCGCTTTGACGCGGGCTTCTTCCGCATCGCGCCGGTAGAGGCGGAGCTGCTGGATCCGCAACAGCGGATGCTGCTGGAGACGAGCTGGTCGGCGCTTGAGGACGCGGGGATTGCCCCGGGGGGGCTGCGAGGAAGCCGAACCGGGGTATACGGTGGATTCATCGCGAGTGATTACCAGGCGGTCGTGGCCGGCGTCGTGGACGATCCGTTAACTAGCATCTACCGGACTACAGGCATTGCTGCCTCAACCGCGGTAGGCCGGATCGCCTTCGCGCTTGGTCTGGAGGGTCCGGCTATCACGGTAGATACTGCGTGCTCGTCGTCGCTGGTCACGCTGCACCAGGCGGCGATGGCGCTCCGCGCGGGAGAGGCGGATCTGGCGCTGGCCGGAGGGGTGAACGCGATTTTGAGGTCAGAGCCCACCAAGCTCATGACCGATGCCGGCATGCTGGCCGCAGATGGACATTGCAAGACCTTTGACGCGGCGGCGGACGGTTACGTGCGGGGTGAGGGATGCGGGATGGTTGTACTGAAGCGTCTCGCGGATGCGGAGGCGGCGGGAGATCGAATCCTTGCGGTTCTGCTCGGTTCGGCGGTCAACCAGGACGGTGCGAGCGCCGGCCTAACGGTGCCGAACGG
Source organism: Rhodothermales bacterium (assembly GCA_963663495.1). Lineage (GTDB taxonomy): Bacteria > Bacteroidota > Rhodothermia > Rhodothermales > Bin80. The sequence goes on along the minus strand of OY760427.1, from coordinate 3,122,158 downwards.
TCCTGCCCAGGAGCGCGTGATCAGGGAGGCGCTGGCGCGGGCTGGGGTGGAGGCCTCCACGGTGGACTATCTGGAGGCGCACGGTACGGGGACCGAGCTGGGCGATCCGGTGGAGGTGAAGGCGGCGGCTTCGGTGTATGGTCGCGGCCGGAGTCCGGAGCGTCCGCTACTGATCGGATCCGTGAAGACGAATGTGGGCCACCTGGAGGCTGCGGCAGGCGTTGCCGGGTTGATCAAGGCGGTGCTTGCGATCGGGTCGGGAGTAATTCCGCGGCACCTGCACTTTGAGCGGCCGAACCCGCGGATGGATTGGGAGAACCTTCCCGTCCGCGTGACATCGGAGGCTACCCCGTGGCCGGAGGCGGAGCGGCCACGGCGGGCCGCCGTCAGCTCCTTCGGAATTTCAGGCACGAATGCCCATGTCGTTATTGAGGGGTATCCCAAGGATCGTACACTGCCGCGTATCGGACTTTCTGCACTACCGGCAGCCATCTCGGGCGACCGCCTGCCGCAGGCAGATGCGCCCCGCTACCACCGCCTGCTCCCTCTTTCCGCTAAATCCGAAGACGCACTACGTCAGCTGGCAGGCCGGTACAAGTCCATTCTTTCGGACGATACGCCGCTGGCCGATATGGCGTGGACAGCGGGCATCGGACGGAGCCACTTCCTGCACCGCGCGGGACTCGTGTTCAGCGATCGCGCCTCGCTGCAGGAGCAGCTGGAGGTAGTGAAGCAGGGGGCAGTATCATCGCCTACCACAGGAAAGGTCGCTTTTCTCTACACCGGTCAGGGGAGCCAGTGGGCGGGGATGGGCCGGGAGCTCTATGAAACAGAGCCGATCTTTCAGGCAGTGCTGGACCGGTGCGAGGAGGTGTTTCGCGAAGAGCGCGGCAGGTCGCTCCTTACGGTGGTGTTCGGGGATGTTGCACGGCTGGACCGGACCGAATGGACGCAGCCCGCGCTCTATGCGCTGGAGAGCGGGCTGACCGCGCTTTGGGCGACTGTGGGTGTGCGGCCTGATATCGTCTTCGGGCACAGCGTGGGAGAGGTCGCGGCGGCCGCCGCCGCAGGTGCTTTTGACTTGGAGACGGGGATGCGGTTTGCCACGCGCCGCGGCGCGCTGATGGGATCGCTTCCGGGTGGAGGTGTAATGGCGGCGGTGTTCGCCTCGGCGGATCGGGTGTGTGATGTGCTCGGGAAGGGCGTTGAACTGGCAGCCGACAACGGTACGCACCAGGTGGTTACCGGGCCGGAGGCCGCGGTGGATGGGGTTCTGCAATCTTTTGAGGACGAAGGGTTGCGCGTAGTCCGGCTCCAGACGAGCCACGCCTTCCATAGTGCGCTGATGGAGCCGGTGCTGGCGGAGCTGGAAGCGGCGGCACCCAAAGCCTCGGACGCTGCCGTGCGGATGGTAAGCGATGTGACGGGGCGCGTGCTGGAGGGCGCGCCCGACGGAGCATATTGGCGGCGGCAGGCACGCGATCCGGTGCAGTTTGCGGCGGCACTGCGGACGCTGGCGGCGCTGGATGTAGGGTTGCTCTTGGAGGTCGGTCCGCACGATATCCTGGGGTCAATGGCGGCGCTCGCCTGGCCGCGCGCCGAGGCACCTACTGTAATTGCGAGCCAGCACCGCGACGGGATCGGAGACTTTGCCAGCGCAGTGGCGCATGCCTACGAGGCGGGTCTGGACATGGCCTTTGCGGGGTTGTTTGTAGGGGAGCGGAGGCGGCGGATTGCGCTGCCGGCGTATCCTTTCCAGCGGGAGCGCTACTGGGCCTCCGCCGCTCCGCGAAGGCAGTTAGCGGAGGGGCACGCGCTTCTCGGAATGCAGAGGGATTCCTCAAAGGGAGAGCACTCCTTTGAGAGACAACTCCTCAGCCGGGATCCTGCGTGGCTCGCAGACCATCGGGTGTTGGGGGAAGTGGTAGCTCCGGGTGCACTCTACGCGGCGCAGGTGGCGGAGGCACTCCGAGAAACGCGCCACGACTTTCCCATTGTGATGGAGGAGACTGCGATCACGCGTCCGCTGGTGCTGTCGGATGGAGAGGGGCGGCTGGTACAGGTGGTGCTTGGTGAGAACCGCACATGGGAAGTGGTCAGCAAGGATAGTAGGGGGCAGTGGGAGACGCACGCCGAAGGGTGCTGGGCACCCATTGCCGTAGCTGCTACTGAGTTGGCAGACCTTGATGTGATGCAGGCGGGGCTCGCCGAAGCGGATGCGGGAGCGGGAATTATTGCGCTGGGTGCTGCCGGGCTTGAGTACGGGCCGGCATTTAGCGGTCTGACCCGGCTCTGGTCGGGCTCGGGTGAGGCACTGGGCGAGGTGGTGCTGCCGGCGGGTACGGAAAACCGAAACCTGCTTGTGCATCCCGCGCTGCTGGATGCCTGTTTCCGGGTGTTGGGAGGAGTGCAGGACTTGGCGGGAGCTGATGGCACATGGCTGCCGATCGGCTGGGATCGGATGGTGCTGTACGATGCCATGCCGGATTGCGTCTATTGCCGGGCGCTGTACCGTGGCGAAGAAGGGGGGACCCGTAAAGCAGACCTCTGGCTTTACACGGAGACGGGCGAGGAGTTGGCGCGCATCACAGGCTTCGCGCTTCGACAGGCGAGCCGGGCTGCCCTGTCGGGTGGCCGTCTGGAAGATGCGTTGCACGAGGTGGTGTGGCGCGAGGGTGCGGCGGTAGGACTTCGTGACGCGGCCTTCCTTGCCGAACCGCAGGAGATTGAGTCGGAGTTGGGACCGTTAGAAGGATACCATGCGGCGGAGGGTTTGGACGAGGCGTCGCTCGCTGCGGTGGGGCACGATCTGGAACGTGAGGCACGGCGGCAGCTGATGGGTGGGTTCCGGGAGCTGGGATGGGATCCGAGATCGGGAGATCGTTTTGAGACGGACACGCTTCGGCGCGGCCTCAAGGTGACAGAGGACCACAGGCAGCTGTTCGGTCGGCTGCTGTCGGTGCTGGAAGAGATGGGGATTCTCGGCCGGGAGGCAGCAGGTGCCTGGCAGGTGACAGCCACTATGGATCCGGCTGCGGCGTCTACCGACGCCGCAGCCGGATCCATGGAGCTGGGCGTGCTGCGCCGGTGCGGGGAGTCGCTCGCCGAGGTACTGCGCGGCCGCGCCGATGCGCTGGACCTGCTCTTTGGCGGCGAGCCGGGAGCGGCGCGCCTTTACCGCGAGTCGGCCGCCATGCGGGCGGTGAATCGGATGGTGGCAGATGCCGTGCGCACGGCGGTTGCCACGTTACCGGAAGGTCGTCCTTTGCGGGTGATTGAAGTAGGCGCAGGGACGGGTGCGACGACAGCCGCCCTTCTGGAGGTCCTGCCTGCAGACCGAACCGAATATACCTTCACCGACATGTCGCCCGCCTTCTTCCCGGACGCGGAGCGGGAGTTCGGTGACCGGGGCATGGATGTTAGCTTCCGGGTGCTTGACATTGAACGGGATCCGTCGGATCAGGGATTCGTGCTTCAAGGCTACGACATTGTGGTTGCCGCGAACGTTTTGCACGCTACCCGCGATTTGGGCGATACGCTCGTCCACTGCCGGCGTCTTCTGGCCCCGTCGGGTGTGCTGGTGGCCGTTGAGGAAGCCAACCGGAAGGTATGGCTGGACCTGACCTTTGGGCTGTTGCCCGGCTGGTGGCGATTCCGGGATGCGTATCGCACCGACTACGCATTGGTGGGTCCCCCCGTATGGCGGCAGGCGCTTGCGGACTCGGGATATGCAGGGATGTCCGTGGTTGAGGATCCGTGCGGGGCACTACTGATCCTGGCACGGGGTTCATCGGAGATAGTGACGGAGGGTGGTCTGTATGTGCTGGCGGGAGGACGCGGGCCGGGCGCCGAACTTTCGGAGGAACTGGTGGAGGAGCTGGATCGCAGGGGATGCCAGGCAGTCAACGGGCCGGCGGACGGTGACCGGCAGGCGTGGCGCAGATTCTTTGAGTCCTTATCCGGCGTGCTTCCGCTGCGGGGCGTGGTGTATCTGGGTGGCATGCGGGAGGATGGCGCGGGTTTTTCGGCCTTGGAGTTTGAGGCAGAGTTGGAGGCGGTAGGTGCGGGTGCGCTGGCGCTCGTCCAGGGGATGTCGGATGCGGGTGCGTCGCCCATGAGCGGGACTTGGTTTGTGACGCGGGGCGGACAGGTAGTGGACCGGGAGCACTCCGGCGCACTCGCGGGTGCTTCTTTGTGGGGTTTTGCGAGTGTGGTGGATCTGGAGCACGGGGATCTGACGCCTCGTTTGCTGGATCTGGATCCCGATGCTCCCGTGTCTGCCGGCACGCTCGCCGACGAACTGCTCTTCCCTGACAGGGAGACGCGCGTTGCCCGTCGGGGTGATTCTAGGCTGGTGGCCCGGATGACGAGCTTGGACAGGCCAGAGGAAACATCGGCAGAATTGGATTCCGGTGAGCTTCGGTTCCGCACGGACCGGAGTTATCTAATCGCGGGTGGACTTGGTGGGCTCGGGCTGGAGGTGGCTCGCTGGCTCGCGGAGGCGGGAGCCGGAAGCATTGTCTTGAACGGGCGCCGTGCGCCGGACGAGGCTGCAGCGGCGGTGGTTGGGGAGCTCCGGGAGAGCGGTGCGGAGGTGCGCATGGAGATTGCCGATGTGACGGATGAGGAGGCGGTAGCGGGGATGCTCCGGCGCATTGATGCCGAGCTTCCGCCGCTGGCGGGCGTGATCTACAGCGTGGGAGCGCTCGCTGATGCGGCGCTAATTAACCAGGACTGGGAGCGGTTCGTGCGGGTGCTTGGGCCCAAGGCGCAGGGTGCCTGGCGACTGCACCGGGCGATGCTTGACCGGGAGCTTGACTTGTTTGTTCTCTTTTCCAGCCTGGCAGGTGTTGTCGGGAACCGGGGGCAGGCCAATCATGCGGCGGCCAACGCCTTCCTGGACCAGCTGGCGCGGCACCGTCGGGCGCTGGGCCTGCCGGGTCAGGCCATTGCGTGGGGAGCGTGGTCGGGTACAGGGGAAGCCGAAGAGCAGCGCGATCGCATCCAGGATCAGTTTGTTGATCAGTGGATTGTTCCTGAGCAGGGCATCCGCGCCTTGGAGTTGCTTGTACGCGAGGATATTGGAAACAGCGTAGCGGCGTTCATTGACTGGTCAGCGCTTCCGGTCCGGGCGCCTTGGCTTGCAGAAGTGGTGGGGCGTGAAGAAGATCCCTCTTCCGCCGCTCCGGACAATCTCATGAGGCGGCTAGAGGGATTGGCTCTGGAGGAACGCCGGGAAGAACTGATCCGGTTCGTACAAGAGCAGGTGGTGAAGATTTTGCGTCTGCGTTCCGCTCCGTCGCCCACGGCAGGATTTTTCGACTTGGGCATGGACTCGCTGATGGCGGTTGAGCTTCGCAACCGTTTGAATCGAGCGTTCCGGGGCGCATTTGTCGTCTCGAACACGGCGGTGTTTGATTATCCCGACATAGCTCGGCTGGCGGAGCACCTTGCAGGCAAGCTTGCCGGCGTGGCACCGGAGACTCCGCGGGTGCGAGTTTTGCCCGCGGCCCGCCGCGACGACCGCATTGCGATTATTGGCATGGCCTGCCGTTTTCCCGGGGCGCCGGATGTTGAGGCATTCTGGGAGCAGCTTCGTTCGGGAGCGGATCTGGTGACGAGGGGGCGTCCTGACGGGCTCTTTGTGGATGCCGAGACGGAGGAGGCGCGCCACTTCGGTGCCTATGTGGAGGGTCTGGATCGCTTTGATGCGGCATTCTTCCGGATTGCTCCGGTAGAGGCGGAGCTGCTGGATCCGCAGCAGCGGATGCTGCTGGAGACCAGCTGGTCGGCGCTTGAGGACGCCGGGGTTGCTCCAGAGGGGCTACGGGGAAGCCGGACGGGGGTGTACGGCGGGGTATCAATGATAGACTACCAGAACCTTGTCGCCGGACGGGAGGGCAATCCAGGGTCGGATATATACAGGGCCACTGGATCTACCCCGTCGGCCGCGGTAGGTAGGATTGCTTTTGCGCTCGGATTGCAGGGTCCGGCCATAACGGTGGACACCGCGTGCTCCTCGTCGTTGGTCGCACTGCATCAGGCGGCGACGGCGCTTCGGCAGGGAGAGGCGGATTTGGCCTTGGCCGGAGGGGTAAACGCGATCCTGATGTCGGGGCCCACCAAGCTCATGACCGATGCTGGCATGCTCTCGGCGGATGGGCGTTGCAAGGCTTTTGATGCGGCGGCTGATGGCTTCGTGCGGGGCGAGGGGTGCGGGATGGTTGTGCTGAAGCGCCTTGCGGATGCAGAGGCGGCGGGAGATCGAATCCTTGCGGTTCTGCTCGGATCGGCGGTGAACCAGGACGGTGCGAGTGCCGGTCTGACCGTTCCGAACGGTCCTGCCCAGGAGCTCGTGATTGAGGAGACGCTTGCGCGGGCAGGAGTGGAGGGCTCCACGGTGGACTACCTGGAGGCGCACGGTACGGGGACCGAGCTGGGCGATCCGGTAGAAGTGGAGGCGGCGGCTTCGGTGTATGGTAGCGGTCGGAGTCCAGAGCGCCCGCTGCTGATCGGATCCGTGAAGACGAATGTGGGCCACCTGGAGGCTGCGGCAGGCGTTGCCGGGCTGATCAAGGCGGTGCTGGCGATCGGGTCGGGAGTGATTCCGCGGCACCTGCACTTCGAGCGGCCGAACCCGCGGATGGACTGGGAGAACCTTCCGGTCCGCGTGACATCGGCGGCTACTCCCTGGCCGGAGGCGGAGCGGCCACGGCGGGCCGCCATCAGCTCCTTCGGGATTTCAGGCACGAATGCCCATGTCATTATTGAGGGGTACCCTAGGGATCGTACACTGCCGCGTATCGGACTTTCTGCACTACCGGCAGCCATCTCGGGCGACCGCCTGCCGCAGGCTGATGCGCCCCGCTACCACCGTCTGCTCCCTCTTTCCGCTAAATCCAAAGACGCGCTACGTCAGCTGGCAGGCCGGTACAAGTCCATTCTTTCGGACGATACGCCGCTTGCCGATATGGCGTGGACAGCGGGCATCGGACGGAGCCACTTCCTGCACCGTGCTGGGCTCGTGTTCACGGACCGCGCCTCGCTGCAGGAGCAGCTGGAGGTGGTGAAGCAGGGCGTAGTATCATCGCCGACTACAGGAAAGGTTGCATTCCTCTATACCGGTCAGGGGAGCCAGTGGGCGGGGATGGGCCGGGAGCTCTATGAAACCGAGCCGGTCTTTCAGGCAGTGCTGGACCGGTGCGAGGATGTGTTCCGCGAGGAGCGGGGCAGGTCGCTCCTCACGGTGATGTTCGGGGATGCCGGGCTACTGGACCGCACCGAATGGACACAGCCCGCGCTCTATGCGCTGGAGAGCGGGCTGACCGCGCTTTGGGCGAGTCTGGGCGTGCGGCCTGATATCGTATTCGGGCACAGCGTGGGAGAGGTCGCGGCGGCCGCCGCCGCAGGTGCTTTTGACTTGGAGTCAGGAATGCGGTTTGCCACGCGCCGCGGCGCGCTGATGGGATCGCTTCCGGGTGGCGGCGCAGTGGCGGCGGTGTTCGCCTCGTCGGACCGGGTGCGCGGTGTGCTCCGGGAGGGCGTAGAACTGGCAGCTGACAACGGTACGCACCAGGTGGTGACCGGGTCGGAGGCCGCCATTGATGCGCTTATGCAATCGTTTGAGGACGAAGGGTTGCGTGTGGTCCGTCTTCAGACGAGTCACGCCTTCCACAGTGCGCTGATGGAGCCGGTGCTGGCGGCGCTGGAAGCGGCGGTGCCCGCGGCCTCTGTCGCCTCCGTGCGGATGGTAAGCGATGTGACGGGGCGCGTGCTGGAAAGCGTCCCCGATGGAGCATACTGGCGGCGCCAGGCACGCGAACCGGTACAGTTTGCGGCGGCACTGCGGACGCTGGCGGCGCTGGATGTAGGGTTGCTTCTGGAGGTCGGTCCGCACGATATCTTGGGACCAATGGCGGCGCTCGCCTGGCCACATGCCGAGGCGCCCGGCATGATTGCGAGCCAACGGCGCGACGGGACCGGAGACTATGCCAGCGCAGTGGCGGGTGCCTACGAGGCAGGCCTTGACATGGTCTTTGAGGGGCTGTTTGTGGGGGAGCAGCGGCGGCGGATTGCGCTGCCGGCCTATCCCTTCCAGCGGGAGCGCTACTGGATCTCCGCCGCTCCGCGACGGATGTCAGAGGAGGGGCATGTGCTCCTCGGGGTGCAGCGGGACTCTCCGGATGGTGAGCATTCTTTTGAGAGGCAGCTGTTCAGTCGGGATCCGGCTTGGCTCGCCGACTGCCGGGTGTTCGGTGAAGTGGTAGCACCGGGCGCACTCTACGCGGCGCAGGTGACCGAGGCGCTCCGAGAAACGCGCCACGACTTTCCCGTCGTGATTGAGGAGACTGAGATCATGCGTCCGCTGGTGTTATCGGATGGCGAAGGCCGGCTGGTACAGGTCGTGCTTAGCGAGGACCGCACATGGAAAGTCGTCAGCAGGGATAGCAGGGGGCAGTGGGAGGCGCACGCTGAAGGGCGCTGGGCACCCATTGCCGGAGCACCATCCGATCCGGTAGACCTTGACGCGTTGCAGGGGGGGCTTGCCCAAGCAGGCATGGATTTCGAGTCGGGCCTCGTAGGGCTTGAGTACGGGCCAGCATTTCGCGGTTTGATTCGGTGCTGGTCGGGCTCAGGAGAGGCGCTGGGTGAGGTATTGCTGCCGGAGGGAACAGATCACAGAAACCTGCTCGTGCATCCGGCGCTGCTTGACGCCTGCTTCCAGGTGATGGGAGGGATCGCGGATCTGGACGAAGTTGATGGCACATGGCTGCCGATCGGTTGGGACCGTCTGGTTCTTTACGACGACTTGCCGGATCATGTCTTCTGCCGGGCAGTCGACCGCGGCGAAGAAGGGAGGACGCACCGGATAGATTATTGGCTTTACACGGAGGCGGGCGAGGAGCTGGCGCGCATCCAGGGCTTCGCGCTTAGAAAGGCGAGCCGGGCTGCTCTGTCGGGTGGGAGTTTGGAGGATGCGCTGCACGAGGTGGTGTGGCGCAAGGGGGCGGCTGTAGGACTCCGTGAGGCGGCGTTCCTTGCCGAGCCGCAGGAGATTGCGTCCGGCTTAGGAACGTTAGAAGGATACCTTGAGGCGGAGGGCTTGGACGGGGCATCGCTTGCCGCGCTGGGGCGCGAGATCAAGCGAGAGGCACGGCGGCAGCTGCTACGCGGATTCCGGGAGCTGGGATGGGATCCTAGGCCGGGAGACCGTTTTGAGACGGATGCACTCCGCCATCGGCTCAAGGTCACAGAGGATCACGGGCAGCTGTTCGCCCGGATGCTGTCGGTGCTGGAGGAGATGGGGGTTCTCGGCCGGGAGGCGGACGGTGGCTGGCAGGTGACAGCCACTGTGGAACCGCCTGCAGAGTCTACCGACGCAGCAGCCGGATCCATTGAGATGGGCGTGCTTCGCCGGTGCGGGGCGTCGCTCGCCGAGGTACTCCGGGGCCGCGCCGACGCGCTGGATCTGCTCTTTGGCGGTGAGCCGGGAGCAGCGAACATGTACCGCGAGTCTGCCGCCATGCAGTCGGTGAACCGCATGGCGGCAGAAGCCGTGCGCACGGCGGTTGCAGCGCTTCCGGAAGGCCGTCCTTTGCGGGTGATCGAAGTAGGCGCAGGGACGGGCGCTACGACAGCCGCCCTCCTGGAGGTCCTGCCGGCGGGCCGGACCGAATACACCTTCACCGACATCTCGCCCGCCTTCTTCCCGGACGCGGCGCGGGAGTTCGGCGATCGGGGCGTGGATGTTAGCTTCCGGGCGCTCAACATCGAACATGATCCTGCGGATCAAGGGTTCACGCTCCACGGCTACGACCTTGTGATCGCCGCGAATGTCCTGCATGCTACCCGCGACCTGGGCGAAACACTCGCCCACTGCCGGCGCCTCCTTGCTCCATCGGGCATGCTGGTGACTGTCGAGGAAGCTAAGCGGAAGGTGTGGCTGGATCTGACCTTCGGATTGTTGCCCGGATGGTGGCGCTTCCAGGACGCGTACCGTACCGACTACGCGCTGGTTGCCCCTTCCGTGTGGCGGGAGGTGCTGGCGGACACCGGATATGCAGGGATGTCCGTGGTCGAAGATCCGTCGGGGGCACTACTGATTCTGGCTCAGGGTCCGTCGGAGGTGGTGGCGGAAGGCGGGTTGTTTGTGTTAGCGGGAGGAAGCGGACTGGGCACTGAGCTGGTAGAGGAACTGGATCGGAGGGGTTACCAGGCGGCTTCGGGGCCATCGGAGGGCGACCGGCAGGCGTGGCGCAGGTTCTTTGAGTCAATACCGGGTACGCTGCCGCTGCGGGGCGTGGTGTATCTGGGCGGGGTACGGGAGGATGGTGCGGGGCTTTCGGTCTTGGAGTTTGAGGCGGAGCTGGAGGCGGTGGGTGCGGGCGCATTGGCACTGGTACAGGGGATGTCGGACGCGGGCGCGTCGCCCATGAGCGGGACCTGGTTTGTGACGCGGGGCGGACAGGTAGTGGATCGGGAGCGGTCCGGCGCGCTCGCGGGTGCCTCCTTGTGGGGTTTTGCGAGTGTGGTGGATCTGGAGCACCGAGATTTGACGCCGCGCCTGCTGGATTTGGATCCCGAGGTTCCTTCGTCTGCCGGTGCGCTTGCCGACGAGCTGCTCTTTCCTGACAGGGAGACGCGCATCGCCCGGCGGGGTGGAGAGCGGCTGGTAGCCCGGCTGAAGCGCTTGGACAGGCCGGAGGAAACATCGGCAGATTTGGATTCCGGTGAGTTCCAGTTCCGCACGGACCGGAGCTATCTAATCACGGGTGGCCTTGGTGGGGTCGGACTGGAGGTGGCACGCTGGCTCGCGGAGGCAGGAGCCGGCGGCATTGTTTTGAATGGCCGCCGGCTGCCGGACGAAGCAGCAGCGATGGTGGTTGCGGAGCTCCGGGAGAGCGGTGCGGCGGTGCACATTGAGATCGCAGATGTGACGGACGAGGAGGCGGTAGCGGGAATGCTTGCGCGGATTGACGCCGAGCTTCCGCCGCTGGCGGGGGTGATTCACAGCGTGGGAGCGCTCGCCGATGCGGCGCTGATAAACCAGAACTGGGAGCGGTTTGAGCAGGTGCTTGGGCCCAAGGCACTGGGTGCCTGGCGGCTGCACCGGGCGACGCTTGACCGGGAGCTGGACCTGTTTGTTCTCTTTTCGAGCCTGACGGGTGTTGTAGGGAATCCGGGCCAGGCCAATCACGCGGCTGCCAACGCCTTCCTTGATCAGCTGGCGCGGCACCGTAGGGCGCTGGGCCTTCCCGGTCAGGCCATTGCGTGGGGGGCGTGGTCGGGTGTTGGCGAGGCTGAGGAGCAGCGCGATCGCATCGGAACTCAGTTCGTTGATGCATGGATTGCTCCTGAGCAGGGCATCCGCGCGCTGGCACGGCTCGTACGCGAGGACATTGGAACCAGCGTGGTGGCGAGGGTAGACTGGTCTGCGCTGCCATTGCGGGAACCCTGGTTTTCAGAGTTGGTGGGGCGCGAAGAGGACTACCCTTCGGCCACCGCTCCAGACGACCTGCTACGCCGACTCCATAGACTCTCTTTGGAGGAACGCCGGGACGAACTGATCCGGTTCGTACAGGATCAGGTGGTACAGATTCTGCGTCTGCGTTCTGCCCCGTCGCCTACTGCTGGTTTTTTCGAACTGGGCATGGATTCGCTGATGGCGGTTGAGCTTCGCAACCGTTTGAATCGGGCGTTCCGGGGCGCATTTGTCGTTTCGAACACGGCGGTGTTTGATTATCCCGACATAGCCCGGCTGGCGGAACACCTTGCGGACCAGCTTGCCGGCGTGGCACCGGAGACGCGGCGTATGCGAGTCTTGTCCGCGGCCCGCCGCGATGATCGCATTGCGATCGTGGGCATGGCCTGCCGCTTTCCCGGCGCGCCGGATGCCCTGGCATTCTGGGAGCGGCTTCGTTCGGGGGCGGATCTGGTGACTAGGGGGCGTCCTGACGGGCTTTTTGTGGATACCGAGACGGAGGAGGCGCGCCACTTCGGTGCCTATGTGGAGGGTCTGGACCGTTTTGATGCGGCATTCTTCCGGATTGCTCCGGTAGAGGCGGAGTTGCTGGATCCGCAGCAGCGGATGCTGCTGGAGACCAGCTGGTCGGCGCTTGAGGACGCCGGGATTGCTCCGGAGGGGCTACGGGGAAGCCGGACCGGGGTGTACGGCGGGGTCTCAATGATAGACTACCAGAACCTTGTCGCCGGACGGGAGAGCAATCCGGGGTCGGATATATACAGGGCCACTGGAGTTACCCCGTCGGCCGCGGTAGGTAGGATTGCTTTTGCGCTCGGATTGCAGGGTCCGGCCATAACGGTGGACACCGCGTGCTCCTCGTCGCTGGTTGCGCTGCACCAGGCGGCGGCGGCGCTCCGCGCAGGCGAGGCGGATCTGGCACTGGCGGGAGGGGTGAACGCGATCCTGATGTCGGGGCCCACCAAGCTCATGACGGATGCCGGCATGCTCTCGGCGGATGGGCGTTGCAGGACTTTTGATGCGGCAGCTAACGGCTTCGTGCGGGGCGAGGGATGCGGGATGGTTGTGCTGAAGCGTCTTGCGGATGCGGAGGCGGTAGGAGACCGGGTTCTTGCGGTGGTGCTTGGATCGGCGGTGAACCAGGACGGTGCGAGCGCGGGTTTGACCGTTCCGAACGGTCCTGCGCAGGAGCTTGTGATTGAGGAGGCGCTTGTGCGGTCTGGTGTGGAGGCCTCCACGGTGGACTACCTGGAGGCACACGGTACGGGGACGGAGCTGGGTGATCCCGTGGAAGTGATGGCGGCGGCTTCGGTGTACGGTAGTGGACGGAGCCCGGAGCACCCTCTGCTGATCGGATCCGTGAAGACGAATGTGGGTCACTTGGAGGCGGCGGCAGGCATAGCCGGGTTGATCAAGGCGGTGCTTGCGATACGCTTTGGGGAGATTCCGCGGCACCTGCACTTTGAGCGGCCGAATCCGCGGATGGACTGGGAGAATCTTCCGGTTCGGGTGACATCGGAGGCTACCCTGTGGCCGGAGGCGGAGCGGCCGCGGCGGGCTGCCATCAGCTCCTTCGGATATTCGGGCACAAACGCTCATGTGGTGATAGAGGGATACGCGGAGGAGCGTGAGCCTGCGCTTGTTGAGGTTCCTGCACTATTGGAGCCGGGAGCGGTTCACCGTGTTCCGCAGGCCGAAGCGCCGCGCCGGCACCGTCTGCTCCCGCTGTCGGCGAAGTCAGAAGACGCGCTTCGTCAGCTGGCCGGCAGGTACGGTGCAGCCCTTTTGGAGGATATGCCGCTTGCCGATATGGCGTGGACAGCGGGTGTAGGACGGAGCCACTTCCTGCACCGCGCGGGGCTCGTGTTCAGCGATCGCGCCTTGCTGGAAGAGCAGTTGGAGGTAGTGAAGCAGGGCGTAGTATCATCGTCTGCCGCAGGGAAGGTGGCTTTTCTCTACACTGGTCAGGGGAGCCAGTGGGCGGGGATGGGCCGGGAGCTCTATGAGACCGAGTCGATTTTCCGGGCGGTGCTTGACCGGTGCGAGGAGGTGTTCCGCCAGGAGCGGGGCAGGTCGCTTCTCACGGTGATGTTCGGGGATGCCGAGCGGCTGGGTCGCACCGAATGGACGCAGCCTGCGCTTTATGCGCTGGAGAGCGGGCTGACCGCGCTTTGGGCGAGTGTGGGGGTGCGGCCTGACATTGTCTTCGGGCACAGCGTGGGAGAGGTTGCGGCGGCTGCGGCCGCAGGTGCTTTTGACTTGGAGGCCGGGATGCTGTTTGCTACGCGCCGCGGCGCGCTGATGGGGTCGCTTCCGGGTGGAGGTGCGATGGCGGCGGTATTCGCCCCGGCGGACCGGGTGCGCGATGCGCTCCGGGAGGGCGTTGAACTGGCCGCCGACAACGGTACGCACCAGGTGGTGACCGGGCCGGAGGCTGCGATGGATGGGGTTCTGCAATTTTTTGAGGACGAAGGGTTGCGCGTAGTGCGTCTTCAGACGAGCCACGCCTTCCACAGTGCGCTGATGGATCCGGTGCTGGCGGAGCTGGAAGCGGCGGTGCCCGGGGTCTCGGTGCCTTCCGTACGGATGGTAAGTGATGTGACGGGGCGTGTGCTGGAGGGCGCGCCCGACGGAGCATACTGGTGCCGTCAGGCGCGCGAGCCGGTTCAGTTTGCGGCGGCGGTGCGCACGTTGGCGGCCCGGGAGGCGGGGATATTGCTGGAGATGGGTCCGCACGGCGTTTTGGGGCCGATGGCGGCGCTTGCCTGGTCGCACACCGAGGAGCCTGTTATGATTGCGAGCCAGCTGCGCGGAGGGAGCGGAGACTATGTCCGGGCGGTGGCGGGTGCCTACGAGGCGGGTCTTGACATTGTTTTTGAAGGATTGTTTGCGGGAGAGCGCCGCCGCCGCGTGGCACTGCCGACCTATCCCTTTCAGCGCAGACGATACTGGTTGACAGCGCTGCCCCGCCGCCGGATCAAGGATAGTCATCCCTTTCTGGGTGTGCGTCGGGATACGCGGAGCGGCGAGGTGTCCTATGAGATAGAGATGTCCATGGAGGACTTTGCGTGGTTGTCTGATTACGTTGTTGAGGGTGAGGTAGTCGCGCCGGCAGCTCTTTTTGCCGGGCAGGTGATTGAGGCGCTTGGAGAGAGGTGGAGTGACTCGGCGGTCTCTCTGGAACAGGTGCAGATGCATCATCCTTTGATACTGGGTTCAGGGAAGGGGTACCGGGTTCAGGTTGTCATCGGGCCGGACGACCGGTGGGAAGTGGTGAGCCGGGAGTTTGATGGTGGGACATGGCAGCTTCACGCTGACGGGCGTTTGGGGAGGCGTACGGCTGAGGGGGACCGTTTAGACATGCAGGATGTGGAGCGGCGGCTTTCCGCCTCTGCCGCAGTTGATTGTTGCGATCGGATGGTAGCGCAGGGTGTGGTTCAGGGATCGGGTTTTGGGGGGCTTTCCGCTATAGCAGTGGATGAGGGGAGTGCATGGGGCAGGGTTATGCGTTCGGGGCAGTTGGTTAGCGACCGTCTGTTGGTTCATCCGGTGCAGCTGGACGCCTGTGTTGAGGTTGTGGTGGGACTTTTGGCTGCGCGTGGAGGCGACGGTCACTATCTCCCAGTCAGGTGGGGTAGTCTCTGGATTGCTGCACCGCTTCCCGAGCAGATGTTCTGTTACGCGAGGCTTCTGGAGGTGGGGGAGGAGGTGGTTACGGCGGAGTTGGCACTGTACACATCCGAGGGTATTTGTTGTGGTCGCATGGCTGGGTTAACACTCAGGCGGGCCAGCCGGGCAGAGATACGAGGTCCGCGGGTGGATCATCTGCAGTACACGGTTGTGTGGCGGCGAAGTCCGAGTATTCCGGGTTCCGGTGCATCGGTCACCGTGGCTGATTCGGAGGCACTTGCGATGGGGTCACGCCCGGTGGAGCGGGCCGAGGCGGAGGGGGGTGTTTTTGTTGTATGCGGGGATGGGTCTTTCACGGAGGAGCTTGTCCGCGAGCTTAGTCGTCGGCGTCAGGTGGTTGTTACCGGTCCTGTTGATGCTGGGGATCGGCGGGCTTGGCGTGCACTGTTTGATGGGCTTTCCTCATCGGCTCCGCTGCTGGGCGTAGCGTATCTCGCCGGGATTGGGGGTGACGGGCAGCATGCGGGAACGGAGGAGCTGCGGGAGGGGCTTAGGGTTGTTGGATCTGGAGCATTGGCTTTGGCGCAGGGGATGTGGGATGTGGGAGTGCGAGCGGTGAACGGGATCACGTTAGTGACGGTTGGAGGTCAGGTTCTTGGGGCCGAGCGCACCGGTTTTTTGGCGGGTGCTGGATTGTGGGGTCTGGGTAGCGTGCTTGGAGTTGAGCACGCGGATTTTCGTCCTCGCATGGTTGATCTGGATCCGGAGGCGCCGCTTTCGGCCACGATTCTGGCAGACGAACTGATGTTTCCAGACAGGGAGAACCGGATTGTCTGGCGAGGGGGTGTGCGTCGCGTGGCCCGCTTGGTACGGGCTGTCGGACGGGACGAGTCCCGGGGTTCGCGCGGTCTGAGGCCGGACCGGAGCTACCTTGTAACGGGAGGTCACGGGAGTCTGGGTCTGGAATTGGCGGGTTGGCTGGCGGATGCGGGTGTTGGCGGGATTATATTAAACGGTCGACGGAATCCGTCCCAGCGGGCCGAAGCGGTTATGGAGGAGTTGCGTCAGCGCGGCGTGGTGGTCCGTGTGGAGGTTGCAGACATCACTGACGGGGATGCGGTTGCGGCGATGTTTGCGCGGGTGGACGCTGAGATGCCGCCTCTTGGCGGTATTTTCCATTGTGCGGGGGTGCTCGCCGATGCGGCGCTTGTGAACCAGGACTGGGGGCATTTTGAGACGGTGCTGGGTCCGAAGGTTCTCGGTGCGTGGCATCTTCATCGGGCAACGATGGATCGGGAGCTGGATCTTTTCGTGCTATTTTCGAGCCTTGCCGGGGTATTCGGGAACCCGGGTCAGGCGAATTACGCTGCAGCCAACGCGTTTTTGGATCAGTTGGCGTATCATCGCCGAGCCTTGGGGTTTGCCGGACAGGCGATTGCCTGGGGGCCGTGGTCTACGTTAGGTATGGCGGAGAAGCAACGTGCTCGGATTGAAGCGAGGCTGGCCGCACTCGGTGGCAGTTGGATCACCCCCCAACAGGGTCTCCGGGTCCTTGACTGCGTGGTCCGTGACGATCCGGGGCTACTCGTGGTCGCCGACATGGAGGGGGGAGTGCTGCCTGATCTTCCGCTGTTTGCGGAGATCCGTGGGTCCGAACGTTCTTTGGTGGGCGCGGCACCTACTGCGCCTGCCCCCTTTCCCCGGCACATGGAGAATGTTGCACCCGCGCAGCGAGAGAAGCTCGTGGCTGACTTTGTGGGGGGCGAGGTGCGGTCAATGCTGGGGCTTGAGACGGTCCCGGAATACGATGTAGCTTTTTCGGATCTCGGCATGGATTCCGTGATGGCCATCAACCTCCGCCAACGCTTGAACGCGGCGCTGCCGCGCGAAGTGGTGTCGGCCACGACCGTGTTCGAGTATCCCGACATTGGCCGACTGGCGAGTCACCTGACCTCCGAACTCTTCCCGATGGGTGATGAGGCCTTGCCGGGTTTGGACGCCGCCGTTGCGGAGCTGCCGGCTGCGCAGCCTTCCCGGCTGGGCATGCCAGGCGTTCCCGCAGCACACATGGGAGGTGAGCGTTCTGCGGCTTCTCCAACGGTGCAGAGACGTAGTGTGACCGACGACCGCATCGCAGTAGTCGGCATGGCCTGCAGGCTGCCCGGTGGTTCCGACCTTGCGGAATTCTGGCGAACAGTCCGCGAGGCGCGGAGCACTGTGACCTACGGACGTTCCGAGACGCTCAGCGGCACCGGCGATGCCCGCCACCCCGGAGCGTATGTTCCTGGTCTTGATAGGATGGACGACGGGTTTTTCGGAATCGCTCCTGCCGAAGCTCGCTGTATGGACCCGCAGCAGCGGATGCTGCTTGAGGTGAGCTGGACAGCGCTGGAACATGCGGGCATTGATCCGGGCTCGCTGCAGGGCAGTCGTAGCGGTGTTTTTGCGGGAGTAGCTGTCAGTGAGTACCAGTTTATGGTGGCCAAAGCGGAGACGGATTTTTTCGAGCCCTATCTCTACTTGGGGACCAACATGAGCGGTACGGTGGGTCGGGTTTCCCAGTTCTTTGGCATGGAGGGTCCGGCGCTCGGAGTGGACACGGCCTGTTCTTCGGGGATGGTGGCTGTGCATCATGCGATGACTGCACTGCAGCGGAGAGAGGTGGATCTTGCACTTGCCGGCGGGGTCAATACGGTCCTTGGATACAGTTTTGAAACGTCAATGCAGATGGGTCTTCTGTCTGCCGACGGGAGCAGTCGAGCGTTTGATGCTTCGGCCGATGGTTTTGGGCTTGGCGAGGGATGCGCAGTGCTGGTTCTGAGGCGTCTGGCAGATGCGGAGGCCGAAGGGGCGGACATTCTGGCCGTTCTTAGCGGTTCTGTGGTCAGGCAGACCGGCACTACTACGGGCATGGCGGTGCCGAGTCAATCGGCGCAGCAGGGCATGCTTGTGGAGGCGCTCGGGCGCGCGGGCATTGCTGCGGTTGATGTGGACTACCTGGAGGCTAGCGCGGGCGGTTCGCTAGTTGGTGACGCGGTTGAGGTAGCGGCCGCGGCGGCGGTGTACGGTCCGGGGCGGGATTCTTCCCGTCCTCTCCTGTTGGGTTCGGTCAAGTCGAATGTCTCCAACCTGATTGCGGCAAGCGGGGTGGCCAGTCTAATCAAGGTCATTGAGTCCATGCGGCACCGCTGGATCCCGAAGCAGCTTCTTTTTGAGGATCCCAATCCCAATGTGGACTGGGGAAACCTCCCCGTGAGCGTTGTTTCAGAAGGTGTTCCCTGGCCGGTTTGTGCGGATCGTCCCATGCGGGCTGGCGTGAGCGCATTCGGTTTCTCCGGTACCTTGGCGCATGTCGTGGTTGAACAATACCGGGCGGAGGGTCGGCAGGCGGGCAGGCGAGTGGGTCCGTCTTCGGATCTTGAGAGCCTTGTTGCGCCGGACGCTGGTGCACCCGAGGGTCGCGTAGTCCGGTTCCTGCCGCTGTCCGGAAGGACCGCAACTGCGCTGGCGGACTTGGCAGAACGCTACCGTTTGTGGCTTGCAGGCCGGTCTGACGTATCATTGGCGGACCTGGCATGGACTGCCGGGGAGGGGCGCGCCCATTTTTCATGGCGCGCGGGGTTGGTGGTGCGGGACCTGCAAAGCATGGAAGAGCAACTCGCGAAGGTTGCGGACGGGGTTTGGGGTGTGCATTCCCGGCCTCGGCAAACGGTGGCATTTGTGTTTGGTGGGATGCCCGCGGCCCGTATGGACAGGGAGCTCTACGCGACCGAGCCGGTTGTGCGGGCGGTGCTGGATCGCTGCGCACAAGTTTTTGCGGAGGAGCGGGCCGACTCTCTATTGGAGATAATTATTGGCGATACGAGCGCTGCGTCTGCTGGCTGCGCTGCATCTGTGCAGGTGGCGCTCGGAGGCGCTCTGGGCGCATTGTGGGAAAGCGTTGGGGTGCGGCCCGACATTGTCGCAGGGGCAGGTGCGGGTGCGATCGCCGCGGCTATGGCGGCGAAAGTGTTACATCTTGAGGATGCTATGCGATTGGCGGTGCGCTGGGATCGTTCGGTGGAAGATGCGGTCCGTATGGTGCTTGAGGGTCTGGAAGCGAACGTGCCTGCGCTGCCGCTGGTGAATGCCTTGACGGGAGAGATAGTGGAGGGGAGGATTCCAGGGGCCGACTATTGGAGGCAGGTCGCCCGCGATCTGGAGCCTGATCACCGATTGTTTTCCGCCCTGGCCGCCCATGGGGTGGATGTGCTTGTTGAGACAGGGGCGAAGGGGATATCTGAACCGGCTGTTGCCCAGGCCTTCGGTGCACAAAACCCGACGGTTCTTGCGAGTCCGCTGAGGTTGGACGGCGAAGAGGCTGCCGCCTTTACGGCAGGTGTGGCAGCAGCCTACGAAGCCGGCCTTGACCTGTCGTTCACCGGTCTTTTCACCGGAGAACGCAGAAGTCGGCTGCGCATCCCCACCTATCCCTTCCAGAGGGAACGGCACTGGTTCGTTGACAGAGAATAAACACGACACGGCCCCGGGTATTTGCGTGCCTGGTCCATGGACGGCCAGGATATCGGGCGCGTTGTTCCTGCCACCGCCATCAGCGGAGAACCCGTTACGGTTAGGTTCAGGATCGGCTACCGAGCCGATAATATCCGCTCATGCACAGCCAATCCGAGTATTGGCTGACTCAGCATGGTCACCAGAGACCGGGCTCGCTGGTAGCCTGTTTCAATTATCTTGTTCCGCCTCCGTTGTTCATGCCAAGCAGGACGACGATGTGTCCGCGCCGGTTCTTTGTTGGGGAATTATATACGTGAGTGACCAACGGTACACAGTGAGGCACTAGTATCAATTTCACGGGTCATAGGGGTCGGTAACCCGAACGCCCCTCGCCGTGCAGCAGCCCCAATCCCGGAGGCCAGTATGTTTGCAGCCGCCGCATTCAGGTCTGCATGATCCGCATGTCCACAGGACATACACGTGAATTTGCTCCGTATCGTACGGTTACTCGCTTCTGTGTGCCCACACACAAAACACCGCTGACTGCTATAGGCAGCGGTAACCTTTATCACCTTGCGGTACTTATAGCCCAGCATCTGATCCAGCTGGCCCCAACCTGTTCGCAATATTCCGCGGTTGAGGCCAGACTTCTGTTTGACGTTTGTGCCAAAGCTCTCCATCGTCCCCTTAGCTGAACGTGTCATCGCTTTGATCTTCAGGTCCTCCAGTATCACCGTTGAGGAGCATTTGGCAATACTGCGACTTACCTGGTGGTTCGCATTCTTGAGGATGTTAGCACGCTTGCGCTGTATGCGGGCGATTCTATGCTTCCGTCTGTTACGACGGTTGGAGCCTTTCTTCTGTCCAGCCAGTCTTCGCTGATGCCGCTTCAACTTGGCATCAAGACGCTTCGTATCCGGATGTCTGATAATGCTTGTATCGCCCTCTGTGGAGATCATAGCGACCTGCCCGCAATTACGGTCAATGCCTACAGCACCGCCGGTATCCTCTATTACAGGTGCCTCCATCTTGTAGCAGATGACAGCATACCCTTTGCCGGCGTTCTTCTTTACCGTGGATTTGACGGGTATACCATCAGGGTACGGGTTGCCTCCCCGCCTGCGGAGCGCTATATATCCCACTTTCGGGATATACAGCTTGCCATCCCGAACCCTTACGTTGTCCGGGATCGTGAACGAAGGCGTACTACCACGTCTGGAATGGAATCTCGGTCTTCTCTTACCCTCCTTGAAGGATGCCTTCCATGCATCCGCCTGATATTTCAATGTGTATCTAACGACACCAAAGGAGTATTCAGGTAGCCACTCGACCGTGCGGCGCAGCTCCGTGAACCGCTTCCCCAGCGAGAAGAAGCTTACCGAGGGCGGCTTCTCTCCAGCCTCTTTCGCTTTCTTGTAGGCCTCGCTCTGCTCTGCGAGGATGGCATTCCACACAAACCTACACGCACCCGCTAATCCAGCAAGTTGCTTGGCGTTACTCCGACTTCCGGGCAATAGTCTGTATGTGATATTGCGGTATGCACTAACCGTTTCGGGCATGGCACTGTGGTATATAACTCCCTAATATATGGCAATTATATACCATGGATACCCACGTGTTGAGGTATTTGAAATAATTGCAGTCTTTTCGTAAAAAGCGGGAACCGATTACGAAAAACTGGCGAAAGCCATCCTGTCTGCACCACCAAAGCACAAAAAGTAACTCCTGCGAAAACGCGTGGCACTCAGCCATATAACTCCCCTTTGTTGCGGAAATCATCTGCGGCCTTATGATAAGCTACGGGAACGGGCTCGCCGTTGACCTCAATTACCCCTACTGGTCACTAATGCTTGAGATGTTCGACCTCACATTCTTTGATCTGCGCGGTTACGGCCGCAATCTGTCGGGAAGCTTGACAGTAGTTGACGTTGATCAACCTGGCACACTATGCCGGCATTATCGATAGGTTTGGATTCGGTTGGACAGACGGTAGACCGCTGCTTCGGTGTTAGGATGAGGTTTGGTGTATTCCACACGGGTTCATGTCTTATGGCCGCCCTGATACCGTCTCTGGGGGCCTCTTATTCTGCACTGATGCTATTCGATCCACCGTTCTGCTCGGCGGGCAGGGGGATTGCTCATTGGGTTCTCAATTCCATCTGCAGCAGGGCGGCGGCCAGAACCCGGAACCTCGTCGGCCAGTTTCGGAACGAGCAGGAATTCTTAGATCATGTTGGCCAGAAAAGTCGGCGTTTCTGAGTGATGTTTGGATGAGCGGGAGCGATTATTGCTGGTCGGATTCCTCAAACGATCAAAATCATAGTTGAGGGCCTGCTTCCATACCCCCAAGACAAAGATGAGCCGACGCGGCATCCCCGGCGCGGACACAAATGCGCTGCATGATCGCCGGGCATCCATTCCCGAACCGAAGGCGTAATTTGCATCATATCATGCTGCTTATAAGGGCGAAACATTGTAGGCCTAACGGCTACGCTTGACTACTGGAACCTATGCCGCAGGGTACGATATTCCAAGCACGAAATCTAGATCAAAACGAATCCTTACAATGGAGTGCGGGTAGTTTCTATTGCGAAGACTCCAAGTCAGATAGGATGTATTGAGCCTTTTGCAAAACCCTTGAATCGGGGTGTTTTTGTCTGAAGATGCGATTTCCTAAGATAGGGGGCTGGTCAGGTAGATTTGACTGCTCGGCGGGTGCAGATGGAGGATTCTACAGGCCATGAAAATGTGTGCTAGCAAGCACACTTGAGGGACTGGAACCTCCGTGTCAGGTATCTTTGGAGGAGAAACTAAACCCGAAAAAACGAAGGTTCTCATGTCTCCCAATTCTAAGTTAAGCGGATTCTGGATCAACTGCCAACGGGAGCTTTTCCCCTGGGTGGAGGAAACGATTGGCCCCTTGGAGGGGCGCCATAAGAAGCTGCTCTCGGTACTGGAGATGGTGCGAGTTGAGCGCTTTCTGCCCAGTGCTCAGGACGGTATACCCGGGCGTCCGTTGAAGAGCCGTGCTGCCCTTGCGCGGGCGTTCCTGGCGAAGATGGTGTTCAATATGGATACGACCAGAGCGTTGGTGGAGCGGTTGCGTTCGGATCCGACGCTGCGGCGTTTGTGTGGTTGGCATCGGTTAGAGGATGCGCCGAGTGAGGCGACCTTTTCACGTGCGTTCAGGGAATTTTCAGAGGCGGATTTGCCGACGCGTGTACATGAGGCTCTGATAAAGGACGGGTATTCGGAGCAGTTGGTGGGGCACCTATCGCGTGATTCGACCGCAATAGCAGCGCGAGAGAAGCCAGTACTGAAAAAGGAGTCGGAGCGTCCAAAGTGCAAACCAGCGAGTCCTTCCAAGGATGAAGAGCGTTCAAAGAAGCCGAAGCGGCTCGTGGGCCAGCTGGCAATAGAGATGGAGGAGGAATTACCGGAGGTGGGCCATCCATCGCAGGATTCGACCGCGATAGTGGCGCAAGAGGACCCGGTACCCCGGAAAAAGGAGTTAGAGCGTCCAGAAGAGTGCAAATCATCGCATCCTACCAAGGATGAAAAGCCTCCGAAGGAGTTGCCGCGGCTGGTGCGCCAGCGTACCATGGGGATAGAGGAGATGTTGGAGGAGTTACCGAAGCGATGTACGGTAGGCGTTAAGCGCAATGCGAAGGGACATACGCAGAAATGGACGGGGTACAAGTTGCACATGGATGTGGTCGACGGAGGCGTACCGATCAGCGGTTTTGTTTCCTCTGCATCATTGCATGATAGCCAGGCGGCGATTCCGTTGGCTACGATATCTCAACTGCGGGTACGCAATTTGTATGATCTGATGGACAGTGCATACGACGCGAAGCAGATTCACGAGCACAGTAAAGGCTTGGGGCACGTGCCGATTATCGACCATAATCCGCGACGCAAAGGTAAGGCGGCGCTTATCCGCGAGAAAACGGCCCAGCGAGCAGTCGGATCCTACAATATTCATGATGTACCCTGTTCGGGTCTAAAAGTGCTGTTTCGGTACCTGCAGGACCGATTGTGCGTTGTTCATGCGTAGGGACGACCATGAGAGGGGCTGAAAACACCAGTTTAGGCCCTTTTCCCGACTCGATAGCGGTCACATTACCGAGATTTTGGGAAGACGTCTGTCGGGTAGACGCACCTCTGCCTACCTTCTCTTTCCG
Source organism: Rhodothermales bacterium (assembly GCA_963663495.1). Lineage (GTDB taxonomy): Bacteria > Bacteroidota > Rhodothermia > Rhodothermales > Bin80. Next base: position 3,098,368 of record OY760427.1, on the reverse strand, counting down.
CATTCCGCGTTGGGCGCCTGCGGTGTCGAAGCGCAGGCGCAAATATGACTTAGCTAGCTCTTCATGGGAAGCGTGATCCATGTGAGTTGACAATAACGTCGCCAAAATTGCTCCCATGCAGCATCTGCGCTGGCGGCAATGTGGATAACGATGTTGCGCGCGTGTTGTACGAAGCGGGCCCCCACCTTGAGTACACGCTCGCGATAGGTGCTCAGACTTATCTGGGATTCGTCAGGCTCCCGCATAAGGCAGCGCCCCACATGCATGAGCTGATAAGTTAGAAGGTATACCTGTAGCAGGACCTCGTTCTCGGCTCGGATCTCGGCATCCTGTTCCGACCCATCCTGTTCCGACTCATCCTGTTCCGACTCATCAGGCACCCGCACTACAGGCCGGCCCTTATAGTGTGTCTTCGGACGGAGAACCGACGACAGCGCCATGGAGCAAGCCGCATTCAGCTCCCCGAAGTGCTTTTCCGCCTTTCCTCTCTTCCGGTACAGATTCACAAGCTGCTCTGCCGGATAGGCTTCTACATCCAGATCGGTGATCAGATAGAAATGCCGCGGGAAAAGCTCTCCCGGCACCGGAACAACCACGAGCACCACACGACGCTCTACGGACCAGCACTTTGCACGGTAGCGCAGTTCGTGGTAGCATTCGTCCGACGGCTGATCACCCTCCAAATGAGGCGCCGCAAGCCCGTCAATCACATCGTTTCCTTTCAGACGCATCACGTAGCCGATACGGTCGTTCTCCAGCTTATCACATAATTCGCCACTGTTGAAGCCTGCGTCCAATCGGACAATGACCTTGTCGGCCACATGTTCACGCAATGCCAGCCCAATGCGTCGAATGAAACCGTAGCAGTCCTTCACCACATTCTTCGTGCCCCCTCGCAATTCCGCCCCCAACATGTCGCCCGACTCACCGCATATGGCGATAAGGGGCAGAAAGATGGTGCGCTTGTAATATCCGTTCCACTTGCTGCCCTGCTGCTTGCCATGTGTATCTACCGGTACACCGTCCACATCAAAGACCACCTCGGGGCGGCGCTTCCCGCCACCACGCTGCAGCAGGTGCTCCATGGCGAATGTCTCTACAAAAAGGCGCAACTTCTTGAAATTCTTTTTCCCGGCCAACATGTGCACGAAGCGAGACATGGTTGGCTGGGATGCCAGGGACCTATCGTCCTGTAATGCCCTCATACCCCTTTTGGAAGAAGTGGCCACGCGCATGGCGGGGTCCCTTCGAAGCTTGTCCGCATCTGACTGACGTCCCCACCCCTGCACATGTTGCAGCAGGTACTGCCGCACTAACTCCTCAAGGCTATGCGTAATCCGAGCTTGGGACCGATTGTCCTTAAGCACGGAAGCGAGTCGGCATGCCAAGGTGCTGATCACCATGAGCAGGCGCATAGGAATGACGCCCGCATCCGATGTTAGATTATCGGTCTTGGAGCGTACAACTTTAACGGATTTATTGAACTGGCAAGCGAACAGAAGGTTGGATTTGGGATCTTGCATCGGGTGTGTTACAGGGTGAATGGGTATTGGGGTTTCTGAACGTTTGAGCGTCGCACAGGATCCCATTCAAACCGTGTATAGTCAACATATTACACCATAATATTAAACGACGATTCCCCGCCACTTAACTCCCTCATGAATAAGGGAGGCGGATTGGTGCTGCCTGAGGATGTTCGTTACAGGGAGCGTTCAACGGTTGAGCGAGCCTTCGCGCGGCTCAAGGATGAGTTTGGTGGTCGTAATGTCCGCGTGCGTGGGCACAAGAAGGTGACATGCCACTTGATGTTCGGCGTGCTGGTACTGACGGTAGATCAGCTGTTGCGTATGGTGCAATAGAGACAGGAATCCAGACGTAAATTGCGCTAATCGGGTTTTGTGCGAAGCAGGAGCCAGGTATAGGTGTGCCCGCAAAGCACGGATTCTGCCCCGAATTCACCCCCCCGGGAAGCCTTCATCGCCTATGGACCGCCTATACATCTGGATCCAAAGGCAACGCATGCCAATGCTCCCGGCGTAATGTCGAAAAACCCGAAAATTTGGGCATTTTGGTCGACACCACCGCCGAATACACCGGGGTTTTGCAAAAGGCTCGTATTGACAGAGCCCGCAGCAAGAGTTACCTTGGGAGCCATGTCTTGCTTAGGCAACAGTGCACCAAACAGCGCCTGTAGGTGTGTGCAGATCGTTCAGTCATTCGGAAAATCAGACAAGTTTCGCCGGGATTATGCGGGCCTTGTTGGTGTGGCGGTGTGCTCTAGCGGCTGCGTGCATTCGCTGAGTTTAGCAAGGCCAGACCTATTTCGGCACCCGATTCATTTCAGCTAACAGCAGACTTATGACAACGAACAAGCAGGACATCATCATCAGGCTCCTTCTCGACCAGAGGAAGCCTAACAACGAGGTGGACGAGGAGAGACTCAAGATTCTTCTGGACAGTAATAACATTGATGGCGAAGTGGATTGGATGGCAATTCAGGATGCACTGGGGTACTCTTCACTGCAGGCCCAGGCATTCATTAGTAGCGTTAACGCGAAATTTGGCACGAACTTAACATCCGACAGCTTCATGACAGATAAAATGAAAAGCATCGGTGGGTTGTTGGACCAGCTTGACTAGCCCGGACGAGTATCGGTCCGCCAAGTATAGCTGTCGGGCAAATGCCCCATATTTCAGATCAACTTTCATTAACTTTCCAAGTGCGAGTTGCATGATCCGCTTGGATAGTCCAGTGCCGGAAAACCGCATGCCGGGTTTGGTGAGCGGTGGGCGGAAACGTGCTCTGCGGAGTAGCGTGCCGCCCGCCGACTCATACAATGATTCAAGGCATATATAGCTTCAATGTATCCGTACGGTGAAGTACATGGTAGAGCGGGCTTGGCATTGGTCTGCGTAGTCCGCTTGTAGAGCTTAGTGCAAGGTGATTATACGCCGGGTTTGGTGTGCCGATATGGGAATTTCGGAGTGGTGTGCAGCTTATCGTCCAGGCGCCTGAATGCAGGCAGCAATCAGCGCTGTTGGGGACAAAAAACATGGGTTTTGGGGTAGAAGAATCGGAACACTGTGGAGGGCGCACATGTACATAAGTTATGCGGCCCAAGGCATCTTTCTCCCCCTCTTCTCCTGCCGGTGAAGTCCTTTTTCAGAGGCTAAGAAACCAAGAAGCTGAGAACAAGGATCTGCGAAAACAGGTCCGTCGCTTGGAGAAAAAAGCCGATCGTCTATCCAAGAACAACGCGGATCTGGCTGCGAAGATTAGCCGTCTGGAAGATGGGTTGGAACAAGCGTATCGCCTACTCCCTGGCAAAAAGAGTGAGCGTTACACACCGGCGGACAATGCGCAGCAAGGCCGGTTGTTTGGAGAGGAACTAGTAGCTGTTGAGCCCGAGGAGGAGGAGTATGTCCTGGTAAAGCGCAAGCGGCGTGGGAAGAACAAGCCGGTGCGCGGGCCGATTCCGGACTATCTGTCCAGAGAGGTGATCCGCCTTGAGCCGGAGGGCAGCACCCCGGGTATGAAGTACATCGGCGAGTGAGTAACGGAGTACCTGGAATATGTGCCGGGCTTCACGAGGGTAGTACAGATTGTGCGGCCGAAGTACGTTGTCTGCAAGGAGCCTCGCAAGGGGGTGGTCATAGCGCCGTTGCCGAAGCGTGTCATACCGAAGGGGAAGGCGGGTCCGGGGTTGTTGGCGTATTTGGCGGTAGCCAAATATGTGGATCATATGCCGCTATACCGGCTGCGGAAGAAGTTTTAGCGCCATGGCGTGAAGCTATCGGCTGCTACAATGGGGGATTGGATTGCGAAGGTAGCGACGTATCTGGGTCCGTTAGGAGATGCGTTGCGTAAGGAGGTGCTTCGTAGCGGGATATCTGCAGTTGGATGAGACAACGTTCCCGGTGCAAAAGCCGAAGAAGAAAGGGAAGGAAAACGAAGGAAAGACGCATCGCGGCTATCTTTGGGGAGTTATATAGCTGACTGCCCACGCGTTAAATTGTTGAAATAATTGCAGTTTGGTCGCGAATAGCGGGAACCGACTATACCGAAAATGGGTACCATCCCGTGATAGATTGATGACCCACTAAATGCCTTCAAAGAAAAGAAACAACAGAAACACCAATGGCCCTGGACGGGCTGATCGTGAAGGAGTGTCCTTGATCAAGCTAACCAAAATGTTTCCAGACGACCCATCAGCCGAAGCATGGTTCGCAATGAAGCGTTGGGGCGACACTCCTGTTTGCCCGCACTGTGCGTCTAAGAACGTACAGTCTGGCGCCAGACATCCTATGCATGCCTTATCGTTGCCGTAGTTGCCGTAGTTGCCGTAGTTGCCGTAAACGATTCAGTGTCCGCATAGGGACTGTAATGCAGGACTCCAAACTGGGATACCAGGTATGGGCATTAGCCATTTACATCATGACTACCAGTATCAAGGGCGTATCCAGCATGAAGCTGCATCGTGACCTTGGCATAACCCAGACGACAGCGTGGCATCTGGCCCACCGTATTCGACAATCATGGAATGGAGAACATGCACTATTTGCCGGTCCGGTAGAGGTTGACGAAGCCTACTTCGGTGGCAAGGAAAAGAACAAGCACGCCAGCAAGAAGCTGAAAGCAGGCCGTGGGCCAGTAGGTAAGAAAGCCGTTGTAGGAGTCCGTGATCGTGTCACCAATAGCATTTCTGCCCAAGTAGTAGAAAACATAGACGGACAGACGCTCAATGCGTTTGTGGATACCCATGTCTCGGAAGACACCGAGGTCTATACGGATGGCACGTCAGCATACCGGGGCCGCAACAACCACGCCTACGTACGTCACTCTGTTGGCGAATACGTTCGTGAGCAGGTCCATACCAATGGCGTAGAGAGCTTCTGGTCTTTGCTGAAGCGTGGGTACTACGGAACGTACCACCACATGAGCAAGAAACACCTACAGCGGTACGTGAACGAATTTGCAGGGCGACACAATGCACGCGACTACGACACAGCGGAGCAAATGACAATAATTGCTCAAGGACTGGTCGGTAAACGGCTCATGTACAAATCCCTCATTTCATTGCTAAACGTAAGCGGTAACGTATCAAGCCATCCGTACTCATGCGCACTCCGGGCATCGGCCGGCTACCACTACTTGCTCGTGGACGAAGAACGGAGACAAACGGGCCGCGCAATACTGCGCCTGCAAGGCTTCCCCGACCGCTACGAGATTGACAGTCCGATAACGACCGTCAGACGGCTTACTGGCAACGCCGTACCCATTCCGGTGGTCAGGGCCGTTATGCGCCAGCTTTTCCATGTCTGTGCTTGATGGCCCGCGTCTCATGGGTTCGTCCGGTGCGCTTCGTGGCCCGTACCGGGGTCCGCCCAGTACTTCCGCATTGTCAAGAGCGTCCCGATATAAGCCAAGGAACCGGTCCTGAAGTTGATCGACTGTCGTGAAAACTGGATCGCAATGTATGCCGCCTCCTACTCTAAGCAGATGTCCGCCATGAAATCATTTCGGTATTCTGCCCCAATGGATTAGTGCTACTCTATAGCCTATAACACCATGAGCATAGATAAATCCCCGAAGCCCGGTAACAAGATTCAGGAAACGAAACGCCCCGGCCGCCCCGTAACAAACGACATTCTCAATATCCAACAATCCATCCCTACCATACCGGAAGAACTGGCGAAAGCCATCCTGTCCGCACCACCAAAGCACAAAAAGTAACGCCCGCGAAAACGCGTGGCACTCAGCCATATAACTCCCTATCTTTGGGTATACCTGGCACCGCGGGCGAAGGTGGTGATGATGGATTACAGCCCGAGCCGTGCGCGCGCTGGACCGTGGGAATTCTTGCGCGGATATAAAGGTGCGATGCAAACCGACGGGTATGTGGTGTGCGATGCGTTTGGTACGCGGGGCGGGATAACGCTGTTTGGATGTATGGCGCATGCGCGTCGCAAGTTTTATGACTGCAGGAAAAAGGAGCCCAAGAAGGTGCGCCATGAAATGGAGGGAATCCGGCAGTTGTATGCGATAGAGCGTGGGTTGCGTAAGGAGGGAGCTGGTCCGGCTCGGCGTGTGGAGGTACGACAGGAGGAGGCACGGCCGGTACTGGAGAAGTTGAAGCCATGGCTTGAGGAGAGTAGTGAGCACCGGCCGAGTGCGGGATGGGATGAAGCCGTGGGGTACATGCTCAACAGGTGGGAGAAGCTGGCTTGTTACCTGGAAGACGGCAAGGTTGAGATTGATAACAATCTGGTCGAGAACCAGATGCGGGCGATTGCGCTTGGTCGAAAAAACCATCTGTTTGCGGGATCGCATGCGGCAGCGCAGCGGTCCGCAGTACTGTACGCTCTTTTTGCCACATGCAAGTTGCAATCGACAAACCCGATTGAATGGCTTACCGACGTACTACGCCGTCTTCCGACACATCCTGCCGACCGCATGGCTGAACTCTTGCCCCATCATTGGAAAGCTAGTCGGGACTTGCAGCAAGCTACCGTCAAGAAAGCGGCATAGGAGCCCCTAAACAGGCGCGCCCGGGTCATCCGATAGATCCGTGTACGGGTCTGCGAATACGCTGTTAGGTACTTGACTCCTGCACACCCAACCGACGCTAGCCCATAAACCTTCGAACCGCGCTCCAACTTACTCTAATTGAGAGAGTAAATACCGGCGGCGTGCCATTCCTTGTTGGCTGAAAAAGTGATTATTGGTTCGGTGTTGGCTTGGGTTTCCTAAGCCTTTTCACCATACGGATCCGTGATCACTTATGAGTTTATCAGATGATTTATCGCAGCTCATTCAGGGGCTGCGTCATGCCGGCGCGTCCGGTCGGCAGCTGCAATTTGACTTGTTGCGGCACCTCACCCAGTGTGTGCAGCAGTTGACGTCTAGTCTGGAAGAGGATGTTATGCTTCCGTCGGATAATGCGGCTCCAGACGGCACTGGGGAGCAGTTGGCAGAAGCACCTTCCGAGGAGGAAAACAGCGTCCGTGCTCCGGAGTCTCCAGAGTCTCCGGGAGGCTTGGCATTGGGGTACGATGATGATGCTGCGGCGTGCGAGCAGGCGCGGCAGGTGTTTGATACGCGCCCGTTGTGTGAAGAAGAGCACGTAATCCTTTGGCTTGATGCCATGGAAGTGTGGGGGCGACCCATAGTCGTGTGCATGGCCGCTACCATTGAGGGTTATCGGCGCATTCTGGGCTTTGTGGAGGCTCCGTTGCACGATGCGGAGCGCGTGCAACACTTGTTACAAGGCTTGTTGGAGCTCGGTTTGTGCGCAGATCGGGGGCTCTTCTGCATCACTCCTGATGTGACATCGCTGACCGGCGTACTGCAAGAGTGCTTGGGTACCGGTATGCAGCAGCAACACTGCCAGATGCACAAGCGCACGCGTGTAGTGAGTTATCTGTCCGAGCAGGACGGGCGGCGCATTCGGGGGGCGATCACGCGTGCTTTCGCCGTGCCGGATCCGAAGGTGGCGCATGCAGCGTTGATGCAGATCCATACGGACCTTTTGGTGTGCAACCGGTCTGCGGCCCGGTGGCTCTTGCGGGGTCTGGATAGGACGCTGACACTGCACCGGACAGGACTGTATGAACAGTTGAGTCCGAGCCTTCGAAGTACTCGTTGTGTGGCCCATGTCTCCAAGAAGCTGGTGCGGCGGCTACGCGATGTTCGCTTATGGATGCCACCAGACAAGCGCCGTGCTTGTCTGGCGTTGTTGCTTCTTGAGATAGTGTTTGCCAGAAAAAGGTAGGAGGGCTGAAAAACGGCGAAACAAGGCCGTTTGATACTCGTTCTATCCATCTGTAAGCGTTACGGTTGCAGATGGATATGAGCCATACCGTATTTGCACATTGCAGATTATTCAGCCAGCGTGTCTCTAACGAATGTTTGGCCAAATCCTTCTGTTTCGGGCGTTTTCATCGATATAAGGCCCCTTGGGGGCGATTATTCATACGATTAATACCATGCGGATTGTAGAGGATACACAGTTTAAGCTCGGGCAGGTCCCCATTGAAGAGATGACCTTCCACCCCCAAGACCGGGACGATATACCGGCAGCGCTAAAAGGACTGCAGCACCTGTATTGCGACCCAACGGCTCGGCAGAAGATCTTTGAGATCCTGGAGAAGCAGTTGCTTCCGAATATTGATTTGCAGCGTGGTCGTCTGGGGATGGCACTTTGGCGCGTCTTTGTCTTGGGGGTATTGAAGCAGGCCCTCAACTGCGACTTTGATCGTTTGAGGAGCCTGGCCGCCAATCATTTGGAGGTGCGCCAGATGCTGGGGCATACGAATTTCTGGGACGAGCCTGTCTATCAGCTGCAGACCGTTATTGATAACGTGAGCCTGCTAACAGCGGACATCCTGAAGCAGATCAACGATGCGGTGGTGGCTTGTGGTCACCGATTGGTAGAACAGGAGCCAGAGGAACCGCTTCTTGGCCGGGTTGATTCGGCGGTGGCCAAAGCGAATGTGGAGTGGCCTACGGATGTTCGTTTGTTGTGGGAATCGATGCGGTGCCTGATTCGGGAGTTGCATTGCGCATGTGAGGCGCACAGCCTTGCGGGCTGGCGCAAGGCTGTGTACTGGAGTCGTACCTTGAAGAAGGCCTTCAACCGGGTGCGTACGCACCGTCAGTGGCGTGATGAGTCGAAGGTAAAAAAGTATGTGAAGATGTGTCGTGTTCTGATTGAGCGTGCGGAGAGCAGTGTCAGCGTGTTGAAGGAGAAAGACGCGGATCTTGAGGAGGTGTTGCGGTACTTGGCAGATGCACAAAGGCAGATAGATCAAGTAGATAGGCGTTTGTTGAAGGGGGAGGTGATTCCGCATGATGAGAAGGTATTTTCGATACATGAGCCGCATACTCGTTGGATCACCAAGGGGAAGGCGGGGGTGATTGCGGAGTTGGGTTTGCCGGTATGCGTGCTGGAGGATCAGCATCAGTTGATATTGTGGCATCATTTACTGCACGAGGGGGTGGATTCGGATATGATTGTGGGGTTTATGAAGGAAGCGAAGGATCGGTATCCGGCGATCACATCGTGCAGCATGGATAAGGGGTACTCATCGGTAAAGAACCGTAAGGCACTGGAGCAGGTGTTGGACACGGTGATCATGCCGAAGAGGGGTAAGTTGAGCAAAGCGGACAAGGAGAGGGAATCCGATCCGAAGTTTGTGGAGGGTCGTCGTCAGCATCCGGCAGTGGAGTCGGCGATCAACAATTTGAATCATCGGGGCCTGGGTTTGATACGGACCCGTGGCAAGGAAGGCTTTGTTCGGACGGTGGCGCTGGTAGTGGTAGCGGCGAATGTGCACCGTATCGGGCAGATAGTGAAGCGGAGCGAGGAGCGACGAAGGCGGTGCGAGCAGGCCCGCAAGCGCGCGGCGTAGGTACTCGCGCGAGCGTCTTCAGCACAGAATCAAGGTAGCCTGCAAGGGCGAGAGGCCAACGTATGTTCATGCCTCGCTGATGGACGACAAAAACACGTCTGATCAACGTCAAAACCCCAGGATTGCCGGCGTGAGCGGACAAAGTCGGCACCGTTACCGTCGAAAAATCCTTGCTGACTTGTCATTCCGATCCCCAATTCGAATTCCAGCCCCCCACTCAGCCAAGAGTCGCTCGCAAGACCATACTTTTCTGGCAAACACGAGATAGAGTCACACATGCGAAGATTGCCCCGCGCTGCGCAAGATCCAGCAATGCGATCAGCATTGTTTCCTTCCATCAATCAGACAAACGATAACTGACCTATGTCCAAAGATGTCATGCAGATAGAAAACCCCGGCACACTACCGGAGGGTCTCCAGAAGATACTAGACACGGGGATCGATTCCCTGAAGCTGTTAGTAGAGCATCTTGGCACGATGCAACTGGCGTTTTTTCTTGCGGTCATGGAAGCCGAGGTAAAGTCTCTCTGCGGTGTGCGCAGAAAGCGCGACAACAATAAGCAGCACAAGGGGCGGTACGAGCGGTGGGGGAGCAGACCGGGCTCTATTATGATTGGAGATGAGCGGGTAAAGGTGAGTGTGCCGCGTGTACAGGACCGGGTGAAGGGTAAAGCGCGTCCTCTGGAGACCTACAAATTGTTGCACAAGCCGAATCCGAATATGGTGGGGCGTATCGCCCGGAAAATTGTGTATGGTATTAGCCAGCGGAACTACAAGAAGGTGGCAACGGAGTTTGTTGGCAGTTTTGGATTGAGCGCTTCCTCAATCAGTCGCAAGTACAAGAGTTACAGTTGCACAGGTATTGAAGGAGCAGGAGGAGCGTAACCTGGCGGAGAACACGTTTGTAGCGTTGCTGCTGGACGGCAAGTACTTTCAGGGGGTGCAGGTATTGATTTGTGTAGGGATTACGGAGAAGGGCGAGAAGATAGTAGTAGGGATGGTGGAGACGGCGACAGAGAACGCCGAGGCGGTACAAGGGCTGCTGCAGGATTTGATTGATCGCGGGCTGCGGTATGATAAGGGGCTTTTGGTCATCTTAGATGGTTCCAAAGGGCTCTGGAAGGCGGTGAAAGCGGTATTTGGTGATGAGGCACAGGTACAGCGGTGTACCTGGCACAAGCGAGAGAATGTGGTGAGTTACATTGAGAAAGAGGACGAAAAGGTGCGGGTTCGGGGGGAGTTGCAGCAGGCGTACGACGAGCCGAATTACGAGAAGGCAAAGGAGGCGCTTCTGAGCATAAGAAAGGGGTTGAAGGAGTCCCATCCCAAGGCAGCGAACAGCTTGTCTGAGGGGTTGGAAGAGACTTTGACGCTCCATAGGCTGGGGGTGGCGGAGGAACTGGGACGCAGTTTGCAGACCAATAACATCATGGAGAACCTGAACAGTTTGATTGCTCAACGATGCCGGAATGTCGCGCGTTGGATGAATTCGAGTCAACGTCAACGATGGGCAGCCATGGCGAATAGGGAGTCGGAGACATGGAGCATGAAGATCCTACCCTGTGCAGACCACCTGCCGGAACTACAAGCAGTTCTACTGTAGAGGCGTGTACCGTACCACGATGCGTGCGATAATGGGGGCAGGATCGTGCTGTGTGACGGGTTCGGCTGCCACTTAGGGGGGTAACAGCGCTATAGAGGCGTAGTGTAAGGCCTCCGTAGACGATGTAACGTGTCACTTCGCGATAAGCGGAGCAGGCGGAGATGTATCTGGAGGGCACGCATGTCCCCGCCAAAGCCGTATCGGAGGGCCCAGAAGGGCTCTCATCAGACGGTAAGCGGGCTAAATGGGGTTCAAATGTGCCGAAAACACGCCAACGAGGCGGTAGATCACGCGTACGGTGATCTATCCGGCCAATAAGGAGCCTACAGCTGTGCGCGGAGGGGTAGTCATCAAGGGAGCCAAGGCGAATGTGAAAAGACTACCCTGTGCCAGGAAGGTGTCGTAATTATCATCAGCATTATTGCAGCGCGTACGATCCATAAGTGCTTGCCGGAACATGCGTTCGGTCGTGGTACGATGCGTGCGGAATTGGAGGGTGCATCGTAGCGTGGTTGGTAGGATTGACGGGTTTACGTTGCTACATACACGCATGGCTGTCCACTATGCCTGCAGATGGCACGTTTGAAGCCGCTACCACGGTGTGCATGCGTGCAAAAGGGCTCATATAGGCTGTTCAGTAAGGAAAAACGTGCCTGAATCTGCCTGCAACACGCCAACGAGGCCGTAAATCACGCGTGCAGATACTTGCGGGCTTGATAACCGCTGCAAAAGTCCATAATTCTTTGATCAGAACTACAATCAGGGGTGTCAGGATGAGCGCAGAATCTGTACATTATAGCCGCTCCAGCCGGCACCGACCGGATTTTCAGCCAACAAGGAATGGCACGCCGCCAATACCCTCGGTTATAATGTACTTCACCGGACGGATACGCTTCAATAGCCGGAAGATGGTATCTGCATTTGGGTTGATCCGAGCGCAGGTCAGTGGTTACAGCCTACCGTCCATGCGGCCGTGGGTGCTTTGGTCAGCAGCAATTCTGCCCTGCTGTGTTTTGGCGCTGTGTGTCGTGGACTTGTGCTCTGCCCAGGGCCATCGTAATGTAGAACCTGATTTTGTACCGGGGACGGTCTGGGTGCAGTTTGTCTCTGGAAAAGCTCCAACTTCTGGTGCTGGCAAGATCGGGTCCGGCGTGTTTGATCAGGTCGACGATCTGTACGGAGCGTATGCGATACAGGAGGCCTTTCCGTTTTTGGAAGCGTCTGACCTGCAATCGGAGAGTGTGGAGGGCTTGAAACGTGTGTATTCCGTGAGGTTCGACGTGCGCCATTCGCCGCAGGAAGTGGCAGCTGCGTTGATGCGTGATCCGAGCGTGGAATATGCAGAGCCTAAGGTTGTGTCACGCACATTCGGAAGCCACAGGATGTCGACTCCTAACGATCCATTATACGCGGATATGGCCCCGTATTTTGAACGGGCCCAGTTTCCTGAAGCATGGGATATGGTTAAGGGTGAACAGGGTGATGTAGTCATAGCAATTGTGGATTCTGGTGTGAACTGGCGTCACGAGGATCTCAGGAACAATGTATGGGTCAATCTCGGAGAGGTTGCTGGGAATGGGTTAGATGATGATGGAAACGGGTGGGTAGACGATGTGCACGGGTATGATTTAGCGCTTGACAAGCCATATCAGCCAGGAGATGCTACGTCTATTGACCACGCCAGCCACGGAACGACTGTAGCAGGAATGGCTGTAGCTGTTGCGGATAACGGGACAGGGATAACCGGAACAAGTTGGAACGCGAAGTTCATGTCCATCGGGGCGGCGTGCGAAGATCTAAGCGATAATAGTATTTGCCGGGATTTGACTGCAGTAGCCTATGCTGCCCGTATGGGGGCAGACATTATTACCGCGAGCTACGGCAGTTACTATTATTCCCATTTTGCCGCGATGGTGTATCAGGCTGCCTTGGACATGGGAAGCCTTGTCGTAGCTGCGGCGGGCAATGAAGCCGTTAACAGTGATGTGTATCCGTCGTATCCTGCGAACTTCCCTAGTGTACTAAGTGTCGGAGCCACGCGCTTGGATGTTGACATAAATCGCCTCAATTACGGCAGAACGGTGGATGTTTACGCGGCAGGCTTGGATTTGACAGGCCTGCAATTGCGAACTGGTTATGAGGAGGGTGTGTGGGGGACATCTTTCTCGGCGCCATTGGTTGCGGGTTTAGCGGCGATGGTTAAGACAGCATTCCCGGGTTTCACTCCTCACCAGGTTAGGGAGCAGGTTCGCTACACGGCGGATAGAATGGAGAATCTCCATATTCCGGAACTATACGGACTTTTAGGGCGCGGCAGAGCGAATGCCTACCGCGCCGTTTCTCAACACGACATTGTCGCTGTGCGACCAAGCGCGCTGACATTCGGCAGCAGTGATGCCGGTCCACCGGGTCCCGGTTGGGAGTCGGAATTGACGGTGACAGCCAGTAACTACTTCGCCGATGTCGGCAATGTGGAGATTGTGATCTCTGAAGCGCCTTCGTGGTTTCAGTTTTCCAGCACTAGGTCCACCTTAGCCTCCTTGGGTGGCGGCACATCGGCTCAAGTTCGTTTCCCATTTCTAGTCACGGATGCTGCGCCTTACAAGGGTACATCAACCATCGTTGTAGGGGTCTTGGCCCACGGACAGACGGAGCTCTCCAGTGTACGGTTAGAAATTAGCCAGGCGGAAGTGGCGAATTTTCGGTCTGATAACTTGTCCTTTTCAGTGACATCAGAAGGCAATCTTGGCTTCATTGATCGCAATTTGTTCCATCCCTGGAACGTGGACGAGAATGATAGTCTTGGGACTGGTATACGGTTTGGCGCAACCTACACGCACGCCCTTGAGGCGGGGCTAATTGTCGCGACGGGACCGGACCGGATGTCCAGGTCTGTGTCTAGTATATGGGCCTATGAGGGAATCCAGCCTACGCACTTTCAGCCGAAACAGGGCCAAACATTGGCAGTAGATAATCCGGGAAGCGTCGCTGCATTCGAATCCAGGATTACGCTGGAGGATTCCGGCGCCCCGGACCCCATAGGCGTAGAAATTCGGCAGGAGTCCTACTTTGACGACGGGCCGGGCATTGATACTTTCGCAATCCTTCGTTACACCGTAACCAACGCAACGGCAAGCCCTGTGGAGAACCTGCATGTGGGGCTTCTAATTGGTTGGAGGTTGTCGGCCAACACACGTAATGATATTCCGGCGTATGATACTGACCGGAGATTGGGTTATCAGTATGTGCAGACAAAAGCACCGCCGGTTCTGGGGGTCAGGGTTCTGTCGCACGAGGCGGGTCACCATTTCGCAGCATATGACTTTGGGACGTATCCTTCCAGTGGAGAGGCGTTGCTGTGGGATTTTCTTAGCAGCGGAGTCCAGCGCCCTCGTGCAATTCCAGATCTGTGGGGGCAAGTATACGCTACTGGCCCGTATTCGTTGGCGCCGGGTGAACAAGGCGAAGCGGCGTTCGCGATTGTTGGTGGCAATACGATTGAGGAGTTTCTGTCCAACGCGGATAGGGCTCAATCGTTTTGGGAAGACAACTTTGAGTCCACCAGTATTGTGCAGTTTGTACAGGATGTATCGCGCGAGCCCGTGGATGTGTATCTGGATGGAGTGCGCGTAATGGAAGGATGGTCCTCTACCGTCGCGACCGGCTATGTGCCCGTGGCGCGGGGAAGGAGCACATTAGAGGTGGTATCCGCTGGGGCGGATATGCGCGACAGCCCCCTCTTAGCTACGGAACTTGGTTTGGAGCAACTCGGCGCGTATCATGCTATAATTACGGAAATTGGGGGAGGGCAACTTGGTGTCGTACTCGCACGGGGCGCGCGTAATCGGGCCTTGAGCTCTAGCGTAGCGAGCGTAAGGATAGCAAACAGTGTCGTAGGCGAGCCTACAATCCACATGCGCGTGCTTGATGCGAGCAACGCGTCTGAGGTTGCAGCCGTCAGCGTGGATCACGGCAGTATTAGCCGGTATGTGGATTTGGAACCCGGGTCGTATGTCTGGGAGGTGATGGATTTGGACGCGGGCACGGTAATGAGTAGGTCACGCGTTGATTTGCGACAAGCGACCGGAAAGAGCTTCCTGTGGCATGTATCTGGCGTTGCAGCCAGTGGCGTTTCGATTGCAGGCTTCAAGGCAAGCGGGGACCAGGTATACATGGATCGTTACGTATTACACCACGAAGGCGAGGGTCTTCCCGCGCAGTTTGTACTCCACGGTAATTATCCCAATCCGTTCAATCCGACCACGAGTATATACTTTGATCTTCCGCAGGCTTCTCTGATTACCGTTGAGCTTGTGGACATGGCGGGGAGGCGCCTCTGGACTGGCCCTGCAGTTGAGATGGAAGCCGGCTACGGTAAATCTATTTCAATCAATAGTCAGGGACTCCCCTCTGGGACCTATCTGTATCGCCTGCACGCAGTAGCTGGGCAAGCGATACATATGGAGGCTGGTAAGATGGTGGTGATAAAGTAGTGGGCACCACCTGTTCCTGGTTACAAGCCCGTACAAGGGTCAGGCATATGTCAGTAAATTCCTTGTCAACCGGAAACACTGTAGTAATTCCCGGTAATTGCAACGCAATCGGGGAGGTATCCCAAACCGCTGGTCGCGTTGCTGAGCTGCGCATGCTAATGCATTCGTGGGTCGCGTTTGCGAGTCATATTATGAAGTCCCGGGTTACTTGGCTTCATGTAGCACTGATAGCTGCTTTGTGGACATTGCCAGCCACGGCGCAGCCGGCCGTGGAAGCAAGTCAGTTTGTCGCAGGAAGGGTTCTGGTCCAGTTTGCGGAGGGTACCATACCTACAGGTTTCAAAACAGGGTCAGCTATTTTCGACGTATTGGCCGATGTTCACGGCATCTATGCCATAGAACCAGCTTTACCGTCGGTGAGCTGCCCGGCCGGTTCTGAGTTGGCTCGCATCTACAGAGTACACTATGGTGGCCGCGTTACGCCAGCGCAACTTGCGGCATCATTGGAAAGCGATCCGACGGTGGTATTTGCGGAGCCCGAAGTAATGCACACGCTGCACGGGATGCGCAGACCTACGGTGCCAAATGATCCGTCCTTTAGCTATCAATCCCGCTACATGGATCGGCTGAAATTGCCCGAGGCGTGGGATGTGGTCCGGGGTGATCAGGGAGATGTAGTTATTGGTATAGTCGACTCAGGAGTCGACTGGCAGCACGAAGACCTGCGTGCGAATGTATGGACTAATCCGGGCGAGGTGCCAGACAACGGATTGGACGATGACGGCAATGGATTTGTTGACGATGTCCATGGATTCGACTTTGCACAAGACAAAGGCTATACGTCCGGTCAGGAAGTTGATAAACGTGGCTTCAACCACGGTACAGCGAGCGCCAGTATGGCCGCCGCCACCGCGGATAATGGCATTGGATTAGCTGGAAGCAGCTGGAACGCAAAGTTTATTTCGATCGGGGCTTCGTGTGATGAGACTGGAGAATTTGTCTGTCATGCGAGCATGGGTTTCCTGTACGCGGCAATGAACGGTGCCAAGATTATTAATGCAAGTTTTGGCACGTCTGTGTACAGTCGAACATCGAATATGGTCGTGCGCTGCGCGACCGAAATGGGAGCGCTGGTAATAGCATCGGCAGGCAATGAAGGTATCAACAATGATGTGACGCCAGGCTACCCAGCGAACTTCCCGGAAGTGCTTTCCGTCGGTGGAACGTTTGTTGAGCGGGATAGGAATGTGTTTAACTTTGGGGCTACAGTTGATGTGTATGCAGCTGCACGGGACGTATCCGTGGCGCTGGTAGATAACACGTATGCACGATGGAGTGGGACATCGTTTTCATCACCGCTTACAGCTGGCATTGCTGCATTAGTTCTAATCCATAACCCTTCGTTCAGTCCGGGGCAGCTGCGCGAGCAGATTCGACGCACTGCGGAGAGTATTGAGGGTGCCAATCCTGCATCATTTGAAGGCCTGTTAGGGCTTGGACGCGTAAATGCCTTTCGAGCTGTCACAGGGAAGGTAGAATCTGCGGTCCGTATCCGGGTTCCACGGCTGGAAGCAAGTGCTGATACCCTCGGCCCCGGCGTGACCGGCACGCTCGTCGTTCCGCTCCAAAACTATTTTTCACGCAGTGATGGAATCACAGTAGAGGTGCTAAATGCACCATCGTATGTAGATTTTGAGACATCTACAAGTTTCATTGATGCTGTTCCAGCAGAATCAATGACCGACATACTTTTCCCATTCACGGTTACCTCAGATGCTCCATATCGGAAAACTGCCGAGTTAGGTTTTAGGCTCACGGATGATGATCGGGTTGAGCAGGTACATCTCGACCTTACCGTTGCTCAAGCTGCGACGGCAATCATAGGATCACGACAGAATAGCAAAGGCCTTTGGTACAGCGTAACCACCGAGGGGAATATTGGATTCTTGGATCGAAGGGAGCCTCCTATTACTGGTGCTGAGAGTACCCCGGGGTTTGGGATCCTCTTTAGAAACTATCCATTTAGCAGCGAAGCCGGGTTGGTGCTTGCCACTGGGCCCGATCAGGTCTTGTCCTCCGTTGCTGGTTACCGCCCAATCCGCCGGGGGTACCAACCCACTAGTTTTCGTCCAAAGCCTGGTCACAGACCGAGAGTCAACCTTGCGGATCCCAACGGAATTGGACGATCGTCCATCACACTGGTGGACACAAATGCTCCCAACCCAATCGGTGTTGAGATTCTTGAGGAAACGGAGGTCAATATCACTGATCGGTCACCCGATGGGCAGTATGCAGTTTTGAAGTACACGATTACCAACACCAACGCTGAAGCGATAAGAAATCTGCATGTTGGGTTGTATTCTGACTGGGATATCGCCATCCCCAATTACAGGGATGCGCCCGCCTACAACGAGGACATTGAGGTTATGTACCAGTATGTGCCGCAACCTACAAGCAACAAAGAGGAATATATAGTAGGATTCAAGCATCTGTCGCCCGGGGTAAGGTCCCACCATGGTGCATTTGACATTTGGGGTGGTTATCCAGGGAGTTGGGAGGAGATTATGTGGTGGTTTATGAGTCGAGGTAAT
The DNA here is from genome assembly GCA_963663495.1 of Rhodothermales bacterium. Lineage (GTDB taxonomy): Bacteria > Bacteroidota > Rhodothermia > Rhodothermales > Bin80. Next base: position 3,080,270 of record OY760427.1, on the reverse strand, counting down.
CGTGCCGACTGGCGGTATACTTCCAATTGGGGGCAGATGGTCGGAGCAGGACCCTTCGATATTGAACCTGACGGCCAAATTGAGGTGGGGTTTGCCATGATTGTCGGCAGTACTCTGGAAAACTTTCTCGCACATGCCGACGAGGCCCAAGTGTACTGGGACTCAGGACCGCCCCCTCCTGTGGTGCAGCCGCCGGCCAAGGTTCAGATTGTAAATGCTGCGGTGGGTGTTCCACTCGCCGTTTTTTTTGGCGAAAACCTTGCTTTAGACTGGACGGAGTTGGATGGTACGACCCCGTACATCTCTCATGATGCGGGAGAAACAGGCTTAACCGTCCTTCATCAAGACGGGAATAATGATCCGGTCGTTGAAGAAAGATTCAACTTGGAGCCAGCCGGTAACTATCAAGTCCTGCTGTACGGTGACAATTCACGTGTCCAGGCTACTCTTGCCTGTTGTAGCATGCTACAGGCCTCCCATCCCGGTATGATCAGCATTCGTTTTGGGCATGCAGTCGTAGGGATCGGTGATTTAAGTTTTCGACTGGTGGACAATGATGATGAACAAGCCCTAGATGTCGGACTCAGGTATGGCGAGGTATCGGACTACACGGACATCCTGTCGCAAGAGTACACAATCGTGATAGCCGAAGGTGACCGGCATCATAGTAACATTCCGCTTGACCTGAGCATTGCTCAAGGCTTAAGCATCTTCTTGGTTGTGACAGGCTCAAAGGCCGATGCTACAGTCATGAAAGTTTACGCTGATGGTGACGCACATACCTTTGTAATCAATCCTGCAGTGCCTGCCAAGGTTCAGATTATAAATGCTGCGGTGGGCGTGCCACTCGCCGTTTTTTTAGACGAAAACCTTGCTTTAGACTGGACGGAGTTGGATGGTACGACCCCGTACATCTCTCATGATGCGGGAGAAACAGGCTTAACCGTCGTTCATCAGGACGGGAATAATGATCCGATCATTGAAGAAAGATTCAACTTGGAGCCAGCCGGCAATTATCAAGTCCTGCTGTACGGTGACGATTCACATGTACAGACTACTCTTGCCTGTTGCAGCGTGCTTCAGGCCTCCAATCCCGGTATGACTAGCCTTCGTTTTGGGCACGCAGTCGTAGGGCTCGGTGACTTACGTTTTCGACTGGTGGACAATGATGATGAACAAGCCTTAGATGTTGGACTCAGGTATGGCGAGGTATCGGACTACACGGACATCCTGTCGCAAGAGTACACAATCGTGATAGCCGAAGGTGATCAGCATAATAGTAACACTTCGCTCGACCTAAGCAATTCTGAAGGCTCAAGTATCTTCTTGGTTGTGACAGGTTCAGAGGCCGGTGCTACACTCATGAAAGTTTACGCTGATGGTGAAGCTGTTACGTCTGTAATCAATACAGATACAGACGGTGATAAGTTGAGCAAGATGGGCTTGCCTGAAGAATTCATTGTTCTACCCAACTTCCCCAATCCGTTTTGGTCGACTACCCGTGTCTATGTAGATTTGCCAACCCCGGCCAATGTTTCACTGGATGTCTATGATCTTCTTGGACGGTTGGTTCTGCAGACACCTCAGGAAGAGCTGACAGAAGGATTCGGGCGTTTTGTTTTGGTTGAGGGTGGAGACCGTCTTGGTTCAGGAACCTACCTTTATCGCGTAACAGCCGTCTCTGAGACTCAGACCTGGACTGGTACTGGCAAATTCGTGTCGGTGCAGTAGTCCTTGGCAGAGATACGGTGATCAATGCCGGTCATATGTTTCGACCACAATGATGTGGATCTGACATATGGGGTAGGCGTTCGCGATACTTCGCTTCTGTGATGAGTAGTCACTTACTCGTAATGAGGTGGAGCTTGGGGCACATGGAAAAGCAGATTGTGGTGATCCAAATGCGACTCATGAGCCAGAGGCAGTGGACGCAGCTAATGAACGTAAGCCTGACTGAGGCTATGCCCGCCAATGCAAGTCACGGTAGCGGCAGCTTTGCGCCGCTACCGGTCGTCAACTAGGCTTTATCCTAACTTCGCCATCCGGTCAGGGGAAAACGCTGAGTTCCGTCTCCAATTCTCTCGTTTTTCCCTCCTAATAGGGCTAAATTCGGCGTTTTTCGACCTTTATTAGCCGACTTTTTCGGAAAAAGCAATGTGGTGCTATCGCGGTGTGGACGGGCACCTCCCCCCAACCACCCCGGTACCTTACCCCGTACCAATTCCACACTCCGATCATGTTTATCCGAAACCGACCCTACAAACGTAAAGACGGTAAGAAATGCAACAGCTTTGCCCTCATCGAATCCTATCGCAAAGACGGTACCTCCAAACACCGTACCCTCCTTAATCTCGGCCCGAACTTCAACATCCCCCGCAGTCTGTGGGGGGAGCTGACTCATTGCGTTACTGCCCGACTCAAAGGGAAAGCCATCCTCCCTTTCCAGAATGATGAAGCCTTTCTTAATGCGGTCGACGACATCGTTGCACATCTCGAAAGCAAGGGCTACGACATCCATCGCACATCCCATCAGCAACACCTCATTGATCCAGAGAAAACAACCCATCCCGATTCCCGGACCGTCGGCGGAGAACGGCTGATCCTTCAGACATTGGAACAGCTCGGACTGGCTGTACTGCTACGTTCGCTCAACTTCTGCGAGAAACACGTCAAGCTCTGCTGTGCGCTGATCGTCGGACGTATGCTCCACCCGGGCAGTGAACGAGAAACGCATAAATGGCTGTGTAAAACCTCCAGTGTTCTGCAGCTTCTGGATTTGGAACCCCCGAGTCTCAACACCCTCTATCGTTGCACTGATCTGATCCATAAGCATATGGATGAGATCCTGGAGAAACTCTTTGGCATCACCAAAGCGGTATTGCAGTTTGAAGAAACGATCGTCTTTTATGATTTAACCAATACCTATTACCACGGCAAGAAGAAAGGGAAGTTGTTGTCGCATGGGCGCAGCAAGGAGAAGCGCAGTGATTGTCTGTTGGTTACGCTGGCGCTCACCCTGGATGGTTCGGGGTTCCCCCGCAATGTGCAGATCCTGCCGGGCAATGCAGGGGAACCGGCAACGCTCAAAGAGGCGATTGAGAAACTAAACGGCGTTACGCCCACAGTGATTATGGACTCCGGCATTGCGACGGAGCAGAATCTGCAGTACCTGAAAGAACAGGGACTTGATCACCGTGGAGCGTTCCAAAGCCCCTCCAGTCCCCGAAAACAAGCCGGATCAACAGTTTACGACCGCCGGGGGAGTCAAGATCAAAGCCTGGAAGATCACCAAAGAGGAAAAAGATGTTGAAGACGAAAAAGACGTTGAAGACAATGCGGAACTGCGCGTGTTTGTGCACAGTGAGGCCAAGCAGGCGAAGGAGGATCAGATCCTTGAAACCCAATGCAAGAAGTTTGTGAAGGCGCTCAATACACTACATGAGGGACTCTCGAAACCCGGGTACTTGAAGAACTATGAAAAGGTCACGATAAAGGTTGGTCGTCTGAAGGAAAAGTACAAGAAGGTCTCACACCTGTATGAGGTAGAGGTCAGCAAAAAGGAGGGCACCAAGCATGCAGCATCCGTTACGGTGACCCGGCGTGCTTCGCATGCGCGTCGCACCCAGGCCAGCGGAGGGTATGTGCTTCGGACCAGTCATACCGGATGGTCGGTGGAAACGGTTGCACGAACCTACTGGCGACTTACAGAGATTGAGCGCACATTCAGAGTCATGAAATCGGACCTCGGTCTACGGCCCATCTACCACAGCAGAGATGACCGCATTGAAGGGCATCTGTTCATCACGGTACTGGCTTATCATGCTGCCCATATGGTTCGCACCAGACTCAAGGAACACGGGATTCATGATTGTTGGGCGACGATCCGAGACAGGTTGAACAGGATTCGTCGGATTACGACCAAGATGGTTAGTGTTTGCCAGAAAAAGGTAGGAGGGCTGAAAAACGGCGAAACAAGGCCGTTTGATACTAGTTCTATCCATCTGTAAGCGTTACGGTTACAGATGGATATGAGCCATACCGTATTTGCACATTGCAGATTATTCAGCCAGCGTGTCTCTAACGAATGTTTGGCCAAATCCTTCTGTTTCGGGCGTTTTCATCGATATAAGGCCCCTTGGGGCCGATTATTCATACGATTAATACCATGCGGATTGTAGAGGATACACAGTTTAAGCTCGGGCAGGTCCCCATTGAAGAGATAACCTTCCACCCCAAAGACCGGGACGATATACCGGCAGTGCTAAAAGGTCTGCAGCACCTGTATTGCGACCCAACGGCTCGGCAGAAGATCTTTGAGATCCTGGAGAAGCAGTTGCTTCCGAATATTGATTTGCAGCGTGGTCGTCCGGGGATGGCACTTTGGCGCGTCTTTGTCTTGGGGGTATTGAAGCAGGCCCTCAACTGCGATTTTGATCGTTTGAGGAGCCTGGCCGCCAATCATTTGGAGGTGCGCCAGATGCTGGGGCATACGAATTTCTGGGACGAGCCTGTCTATCAGCTGCAGACCGTTATTGATAACGTGAGCCTGCTAACAGCGGACATCCTGAAGCAGATCAACGATGCGGTGGTGGCTTGCGGTCACCGATTGGTAGAACAGGAGCCAGAGGAGCCGCTTCTTTGCCGGGTTGATTCGGCGGTGGCCAAAGCGAATGTGGAGTGGCCTACGGATGTTCGTTTGTTGTGGGAATCAATGCGGTGCCTGATTCGGGAGTTGCATTGCGCATGTGAGGCGCACAGCCTTGCGGGCTGGCGCAAGGCTGTGTACTGGAGTCGTACCTTGAAGAAGGCCTTCAACCGGGTGCGTACGCACCGTCAGTGGCGTGATGAGTCGAAGGTGAGAAAGTATGTGAAGATGTGTCGTGTTCTGATTGAGCGTGCGGAGAGCAGTGTCAGCGTGTTGAAGGAGAAAGACGCGGATCTTGAGGAGGTGTTGCGGTACTTGGCAGATGCACAAAGGCAGATAGATCAAGTAGATAGGCGTTTGTTGAAGGGGGAGGTGATTCCGCATGATGAGAAGGTATTTTCGATACATGAGCCGCATACTCGTTGGATCACCAAGGGGAAGGCGGGGGTGATTGCGGAGTTGGGTCTGCCGGTATGCGTGCTGGAGGATCAGCATCAGTTGATATTGTGGCATCAGATACTGCACGAAGGGGTGGATTCGGATATGATTGTGGGGTTTATGAAGGAAGCGAAGGATCGGTATCCGGCGATCACATCGTGCAGCATGGATAAGGGATACTCATCGGTAAAGAACCGTAAGGCGCTGGAGCCGGTGTTGGACACGGTGATCATGCCGAAGAGGGGTAAGTTGAGCAAAGCGGACAAGGAGAGGGAATCCGATCCGAAGTTTGTGGAGGGTCGTCGTCAGCATCCGGCAGTGGAGTCGGCGATCAACAATTTGAATCATCGGGGCCTGGGTTTGATACGGACCCGTGGCAAGGAAGGCTTTGTTCGAACGGTGGCGCTGGTAGTGGTAGCGGCAAATGTGCACCGTATCGGACAGATAGTGAAGCGGAGCGAGGAGCGACGAAGGCGGTGCGAGCAGGCCCGCAAGCGCGCGGCGTAGGTACTCGCGCGAGCGTCTTCAGCACAGAATCAAGGTAGCCTGCAAGGGCGAGAGGCCAACGTATGTTCATGCCTCGCTGATGGACGACAAAAACACGTCTGATCAACGTCAAAACCCTAGGATTGCCGGCGTGAGCGGACAAAGTCGGCACCGTTACCGTCGAAAAATCCTTGCTGACTTGTCATTCCGATCCCCAATTCGAATTCCAGCCCCCCACTCAGCCAAGAGTCGCTCGCAAGACCATACTTTTCTGGCAAACACTGGTTAAGAACCAATATCGGTACCTGATCACGGAGGTGGATCAGGATCTGCCTCCGAGTATGGTACAGTTCTTTGCGGTACTGGGATACGTGTATGATCCGGATGCGACCCGCACCGTGACCGAGCATGTGGAGGAAGCGAGTGCATCGGTGAGCCAGAAGCCGCCAGACTCATGACGTATGGTCCCTTCACAACGGTTGAGATAGCGTACTCCAGATGGAGCCACCAGAGCTACGTCCGATGGAAACGATCCGAGATAGATCGCAGCGAAACAGGCGGCAAAACACCAGGTAATCAGGGATTCAAACCACCCTAAACCAACTCCAACCGATCCGGTAAATCTCACCATCCATTGCTCCTGAAAAAACGGTCCAAATATGGCCACGGGAGAATTCCGTAGGTTAGTAGCACTACGAAATGGCGAAGTTAGGTTATGCCATTCCCTGTAGGTCAAGAAAGTGATTCTTGGTTCGGTGCTGGAGTGGATTTTGTTGAGCGTTTCACCATACGGATCCATTATCAATCATGAATTTGTCAGATGATTTTTCGCAGCTCAATCAGGGGTTGCGTGGTGCCGATGCGTCCGGTCGGCAGGCACGATTGTACTTATCGCGGTACCTCACCGGGCTTGTGCTGCAGTTGACGTATAGCCTGGAGGAGGATGTTATGCTTCCGCCGGATACTATCGCTGCGGACACACGGCAGAGTAGGGAGCGGAAGCAGCTTGTGATGAGGAAGGCACTGGCCATGCTTCCGAAACTCCGGTAGGCTGGGCGCTGGGATACGAGGATGATTGGGCGGCGTGCGAGGAGGCGCGGCAGGTGTTTGATGTTGATGCGCGCTCGTTGTGCGAGGAAGACTACGCAGTCCTTTGGCTGGATGCGGTACAAGTTTGGGGGTGACAGATCGTCCTGTGCGAGGCCGCCACTATTGAGGGCTACCAGCGCATTCTGGGCGTTGCTTTTTTGTGGGGCGCCGGTGAACAATGCGGAGCGTGTGCAACAGCTGTTGCCGGTAGTCAGTTATCTGTCTGAGCAACACGGGCGACGCATTCGGGGGCCGCTTACGCGCGCCTTCCCGTTGCCGGATCCGCAGGCGCACAGGTAGCCTTGAGCAGATCCATACCGATCTGTTATCATGCAATCGGTTTGTGGCCCGGTTGCTCCTGCAGCATATGGATAGAACGCTGACATTGCACCGGACAGGACTGGACGAACATTTGAGCCCGAGTCTTCGAGGTACTCATTGCGTGGCTCATGTCTCTAAAGATCTGGTGCGGCGGCTACGTTATGTTCGCTTGTGGCTGCTGCCAGACAAGCGCCGTGCCTGTCTGGCGTTGAAGCTTCTGGAGATAGAATCGCACATGCGAAAACTGGCGCGTTTCTCGTATCTTCCGTCCATGCGATCGGCATTGTTTCCCTCCATCAACAATCCCAACAATAACTGACCTAGGTCTAAAGACGTCAAAATAATAGGGAATCCCATAACGCTATCGGAGCGCGTACGGCAGATCTTAGACATAGCTATTGATTCCCTGAAGATATTGATAGATCAGCTTGAGGGTTCACGACTGGAGGCATCTCTTGCGGACTAGAAGCCGAGGTTGAAAGTCTCTGTGGAGCGTACAGGATGCGCGGTAAAGAGTGCACTTGCAAATGCAAAGTTAGCGAAAACATCTTTCGCGCAGGAGAAGGGAGCGGAAGGTGATGTTAACACCCTTGAGGTGACGCATCCTTTTCATCCATTGCGGGGTAGGGTGCTTTCCGTTGCGTCTGGGGTAGCGCACAGCGCCAAGCCGATGATGCACTGCTACGCGGATGCAGACACGCTATGCAGCATTCCGGTGGCATGGACGAGTCGGCGCCAGATTCAGATTGATGACTTTGAGCGTATTTCAGCCGGTAGAGCGCTGTTTCGTCCAGACGATTTAAAACGCCTTAGGGCGCGGGTTGACGCGCTTTTGTATGATCAGGAATACGTGCACCACGTGATCATATATTATTGCATTATTCTGTCTGACCCCGTCGCACAGCCGACAACCAAATGCCAATATTGACATTGTTGAGCAGTATAGTGTATTATTGGTTGATCACGCTGGTTCGCCAAGCATGTCAACTGACAAAATCAAACGCCTCCGCGCTTCCCGAACGCTTAACCCCCACCCGGAAAAAATCACGGACCCCCTGTTTCAACACAGTGACTTTTTTGATCCCAGAGACATCCTTCAGGTCCGCTACGAGATGGTCCGCTGTGCGAAGCAGGGTGCCTCGCTTAAAGCTACCGCCCGTCGCTTCGGTACCTCGGTACCGAGCTGCGTCCGGGCTAATCGTGCCTTTCGCGAACACGGCCTCCAAGGTTTGATGCCGCAGCGCCGCGGACCCAGAGGGCCGCACAAGATCACCCCCGACATTCTGGACTTCGTGCTCCAGTACCGGGCCGAACACGGACCAGTGGGCGCCAACAAGCTCGTACCCATCATTGCCGAACGCTTCGGCGTGAAGATTCATCCGCGTGGATTGTACCGGGCCCTTGAAAAAACTCGTATCGGTAGTGATGAACGGTCCGCTTGACAGCCATAGTGCCGACCGCTATTGCGACTGGCGTCATCGCTGGCGCGCAGCACAGCCGAGCCATTGCCGTACTGTGCCAGCATGGCTAGGCGCATGCACTAGCACTTACGGCTGCACGGAAGCGAAAGGAGCCTTCAACCGAGTCGGTATTTCCCCCTTGCATCCCGGTTTCCGTCATCACCCAGGCGGCCTCCATGATCCGCGATGTGCTGCCCAACGGCCATGCTTGAAGGATCCGCACATAAGGTCCAGTCCCGGCATCTTAGCCGCCGCGCCTGCCTGTATATCCGGCAGTCTTCGCCGCATCAGGTAACGCACAACACCGAGAGCACCCGTCGTCAGTATGATCTGCGCCACCGTGCCCGTGCGCTCGGATGGCCTGACGATTGCATTAACATCATTGACGAAGATCAGGGCAAGTCCGGTGCACACATGGCGCATCGCACCGGCTTTCGCGATCTCCTGGTGCGGGTGGCCGCCAATGAAGTAGGTATCGTGTTGAGCCTGGAAGTATCGCGCCTGCGCCGCAACAACGCCGACTGGCATCAGCTCCTGCAGTTTGCCGCCCTGACCGACATCCTCATTCTTGACGAGGCGGGTGTCTACGATCCCAAGGGGAGCAATGACCGGTTGCTGCTGGGACTCAAGGGAGCCATTAGCGAATATGAACTGCAAGGTATCAAGGATGGTTTGGATGGCGGCCGGCGCAATAAGGCAATGCGTGGGGAACGCATCATGCCGTTACCTATCGGGTTCGTCTATACGGACACGAAGAAAGTAGTACTGGACCCTGATCAGTCCGTCACCGACTCTATCCACTTGGTATTCCACACCTTCCGGCGACTGGGATCTATTTCACAGACCCTCAGATGCTTCCAGAAGCAGGAACTGCGACTACCCTCCCGGCATCCCTACCCTCGTGGACTGTTGCATTGGAGCCTTCCCGGGAGAGATCAGTTACGGCGCGTGCTACGCAGTCCGCGCTACGCCGGCTGCTACGCATACGGACGCAGGAGCATACACCAGCGAGTGGATGGGTCCAGAAAGGTTAGCAACCTGCCCATGAAACAGTGGCTGGCGTGCATTCCCGAGGCCCATGTCGGCTACATTGACTGGCAGGAATACCTCCGCGACCAAGAAACGATAGACAAGAACGCGGCCAGCTGCCCATTGCTCAAGGCACCTCAAACGCCGCCGCGCGAGGGACCAGCGCTACTCCAGTCGCGCATCCTTTGCGGTCACTGTGGCACCCGGATGCGCGTCTCCTACAGCAAATACAAAGGGCGGACGCTCTGGTATTACAAATGCAACCACGAAATCGTCCGCCACTGCACGCAGCCATGTCCGAGCACGCGTGGAGAAACCATTGACGCCGCGGTCAGCCACTTCCTTGTTGCCGCAGTCAATCGTCAGAACATTGCGCTTACCCTCGCGGTGCGCGAGCAGTTGCGGGCCGACTTTGCTACCGCGGATCACCAGCATGCCCAGCGCATTGAGGCGCTGCACTATCAGACCAACCTCGCTCGTAATCGTTACATGCAGGTCGACCCTGATAATCGTCTCGTGGCGGCTTCGCTGGAAGCTGACTGGAACGCAGCAATGCTTGCACTGGAGGAAGCCGAAAAAGAGCGACAAAAGCTCCAGGTACACTACGAAGATGTGACAGACAGCAGCAAGGATGCACACATTCTTGCGCTCGCCAGCGACTTCAAAACAGTCTGGGATGCGCCGGCCACCACGCATGAAGAGCGCAAACATCTTCTTGGGCTGCTTATTGAGGATATCACGGTTACCCGCGATAGCAATCAGGTACGGGCAGACCTGCGCCTGCGCCTGCGCGGCGGAAAAGTCCATACCCTGCCATCGGTTGCGTTGCCCAAACGCCGGGCAGGCATGCGCAGACGTGACATATCGCAAGAAGCCCGTGCCGAACTCAACGTGCTGCTTGAAACGGGATTCTCTGACAGACTGGCTGCCGAGGAACTCAATCGGAGAGGATACCTGGATTCCGAGGGACAACCGTTCTTCCGCTCCCGCATTACAATGATTCGGAATCGACTTGGAATCCCCAGTTGCTTGTACAACGAACGCGCCAAACTCCGTGAAATAGGCTACCTCACGGCCGCAGAACTTGCGGCCACACTGCAGATACTACCGCAGCAAGTCTACAAGCGAGCCGACAAAGGCCAAGGAATTGAATGCTACCGGATCGCATATGGAAAGCGTTGCTATAAAATGTTCAAATTCGTACCCGAGGACGAACATAAGCCGCCGAAACATGTCCCAATACCATAAACTTAGCACTTCGCAGTATGAAACACACTACAATCGGCAAACCCGATTGTATGGCTTACCGACGTACTACGCAGTCTTCCGACAGATCCTGCCGAACGCATGGCTGAGCTTTTGCCCCATCATTGGAAAGCCAGGCGGGACTTGCAGCAAGCTACCGTCAAGAAAGCGGCATAGGAGCCCCCTAAACAGGCGCCCTGGTCATCAGATAGATTCGTGTACGGATCTGCGAACACGCTGTGAAATACTTGACTCCTGTACACCTAACCGATGTCTACCTATTTACCCTCGGACCGCGGTCTAACTTACTATAACTGAGAGAGTAAATGCCCTCGCTATTATGTACTTCACCGGACGGATACTTTACGGGAGGCTCAGCAGTAATAGTATTTACGGGCGCCCCTGTTAGGGTGGGCGACATTGACGGAGTCCACCAAAATAGTTACCTTGGGTATCATGCTTGTACGCGTCAAACGCGCACCGACCTGCCTCCATAAGTTCGTGTGATGTAATTTGGAGGTCCGCACCGGGGACAAAGTTCGCAGGGAGTTTGTGTGCCATGTCGGCACTGCGGTGGATGTTGACGCGGTCATGAGGTCGGCGTAGATGGCCGAGTTTATCATGACTAGGGTCAATACTTCATCCGATTGAATCCAGCTGCTAAGAGATCCACTATTATGACCAAGAAAGAACGCATTATAGAGCTTCTTTTCGACCAGAGGAAGCCTGACACCGTAGTGGGCGAGGACAGGCTCAAACTGCTCCTTAACCCGGGGAATCCCGGCGCAGAAGTAGATTGGGATCAAGTTCAGGACGTACTTGGATTTTCTTCAATGCAGGCCCTTGCATTTCTAAACAGCGTCAACGCGGAATTTGGCGCGAATCTCACCGCTGACACCTTTGCAAACAACAAGAGCACGGGTAGGCTTTTTAGCTAAGCTTGACTAGTCCGAGCCTGAGATAGTTTGCTATGACTGTGTGGTACGGCGCTAGTGCGCGTGGTCATGTGCAGTTGATTCAGGTGTTGTCGGCATGACGGGCTGGACTTGGGTGGTTAGTACAAACCGAACCCCGGCATTGGACCCAGTGCGATCTGATCAATGAATCTGCTGACGAAGGAGCCGCCCAGCGCGCCTTTTGAGGTGCCCAAGCCCCACCGAGTTGAGAGGGTGCTGCTCTCGGACGGGAATGTAATACTGCTGAGGGGCCATGGCAATCCCAAGGGGCCTCGGTTGTTGATGAGCCACGGAAACGGGTTTGCGATAGATATGTATTACCCCTTGTGGGGCAACTTTGTTGATGCGTTTGAGGTGATCGTATTTGACCTCCGAAACCACGGATGGAATCCATTAGGGGACATTGCTGATCACAATTTTCCCCAGATTGTTAAAGATCTTGATCTCGTAAATCTAGAGGTGCAGCGGCGCTTCGGGGAGAAGCCTACGATCGGACTGTACCACTCCGTTTCGGCGCTTGCGGCCTGTCTTTCCGAATCTCGTGGCGAGGAGTACGCGGGCCTCTTCCTGCTTGACCCGCCAGTCTGTAAACCGGGAATCACGTTTGAGAAATTCCACGACACCATAGATCAGGTCGCCCGCCAAACGCGTAGGCGTGAGGTTTGCTTTGAAAGCCTTAAGCAGTGCGCAGAGCTGTTTCGCTGGTCACCATTCTATCAGGGCGCTGTAAAAGGCGCGTGCCAGCTTGCTGCGCAGGCCACCCTGCGTTGGGATTCGGAGGCCCGAGGATTTGTGCTTCGGTGCCCACGCAGTTACGAGGCACTCATAGTGAACTACGCATCTGTCTTCACAGTTCTCGTTGACTTTGAGAACATGAGCTGCCCGGTGAAAGTTCTTGGGGCGGATCCCACACTCCCCTACGCCTTTCTGCCCAGTACTCGCTTGGACCAGATGATGGTCTGTTCGTACGATTTCGTCCCTAACGCTACACACATGCTTTTTCTCGAACAGCCGGAGGTATGCGCGGCTCGGTTTATGGAATTCATTGAGAAATGCTGAATTGATTGAGATCCCTCCGCGGCAATAATCTTGACTTCGTTGATATTAGATTGGGCGGGCATGCGTTACAGGTGTGTGGGTGATACGGAGGGAGTTGAGCATGCAAGCTCGACTGTGCTTATTGAGCTTGGAAATGTGAGTACTATGATACTCCCGTGGGTAACTACTTTCAGTGGTTCCATCAGCTGGACCTTCTGTTGTTGCAGCTTTGGCGAATCAACATTGAATAGCCGTTCCGGCGTTTTCGTAGATGCCCACGACTGCAGGTGTAAAGCACCATTGTTATTACCGAGGATGCCGTGACCCTGCCAGCTTCCGCCAGCTTCCTCCTCTTACTCATTCGTACAATTGCACGGATTGCCGTGTCGCGGCCCCGCTATCCGCGTGGCAATTAAGCGGCAATCAAAGAGACTTCGGACATAAGCTAGGCCGTCATTTTTCTACGGATATGTTCCAATTCCTCGGTGCCACCCTTCTGCTCAATGTGGATGACCCCCGCGGGGTAGATAGTCTGAAGCGGCTTTTGCGCGGGCGCTCCTCTTCGCAGGCGGTCCACGCTCCACCGTCATAAACTTCGGGAATTATATACGTGAGTGACCAACTGTACACAGTGAGGCACTAGTATCAATATCACGGGTCATAGGGGTCGGTAACCCGAACGCCCCTCGCCGTGCAGCAGCCCCAATCCCGGAGGCCCGTATGTTTGCAGCCGCATTCAGGTCTGCATGATCCGCATGTCCACAGGACATACACGTGAATTTGCTCCGTGTCTTACGGTTACTCGCTTCTGTGTGCCCACACACAGAACACCGCTGACTGGTATAGGCAGCGGTAACCTTTATCACCTTGCGGCACTTATAGCTCAGCATCTGATCCAGCTGGCCCCAACCTGTTCGCAGTATCCCACGGTTGAGGCCAGACTTCTGTCTGACGTTTGTGCCAAAGCTCTCCATCGTCCCCTTAGCTGAACGTGTCATCGCTTTGATCTTCAGGTCCTCCAGTATCACCGTTGAGGAGCAATTGGCAATACTGCGACTTACCTGGTGGTTCGCATTCTTGAGGATGTTAGCACGCTTGCGCTGTATGCGGGCGATTCTATGCTTCCGCCTGTTACGACGGTTGGAGCCTTTCTTCTGTCTCGCCAGTCTTCGCTGATGCCGCTTCAACTTGGCATCAAGACGCTTGGTATCCGGTTGTCTGATAATGCTTGTATCGCCCTCTGTGGAGACCATAGCGATCTGCCCGCAATTACGGTCAATGCCTACAGCACCGCCAGTATCCTCTATTACAGGTGCCTCCATCTTGTAGCAGATGACAGCATACCATTTGCCGGCGTTCTTCTTTACAGTGGCTTTGACGGGTATACCATCAGGGTACGGGTTGCCTCCCCGCCTGCGGAGCGCCATGTATCCCACTTTCGGGATATACAGCCTGCCATCCCGAACCCTTACGTTATCCGGGATCGTGAACGAAGGCGTACTACCACGTCTGGAATGGAATCTCGGTCTTCTCTTACCCTCCTTGAAGAATGCCTTCCATGCATCCGCTTGATATTTCAATGTGTATCTAACGACGCCAAAGGAGTATTCAGGTAGCCACTCGACCGTACGGCGCAGCGCCGTGAACCGCTTCCCCAGCGAGAAGAAGCTTACCGAGGGCGGCTTCTCTCCAGCCTCTTTCGCTTTCTTGTACGCCTCGCTCTGCTCTGCGAGGATGGCATTCCACACAAACCTACACGCACCCGCTAATCCAGCAAGGTGCTTGGCTTTACTCCGACTTCCGGGCAACAGCCTGTATGTGAAATTGCGGTATGCACTAACCGTTTCGGGCATGGCACTGTGGTATATAACTCCCTAATAGATGGCAATTATATAGCATGAATACCCACGTGTTGAGTGATTTGAAATAATTGCGTCTTTTCGTGAAAAGCGGGAGCCGATTATGAAAACCTGGCGAAAGCCATCCTGTCTGCACCACCAAAGCACAAAAAGTAACTCCTGCGAAAACGCGTGGCACTCAGCCAAATAACTCCCTAAACTTGCGCTCTGGCTAAACGGCCACCGGGTTGGTTTAGCCACCCCGATGGTTACAGCTAACCGACTATTAGCACAGAGTTCTGAGGCGGTCTGTACATGGTCGGCGAGGCTACCCCCGGGGTGGCACGTTTTGGTACGCACCGGAAGCAATAAACCGGACAATCTCGCCGAATGCCTCCAGAGTGGCGTAGCCGGGCACGCGATCAATGTAAGTTCCGTCCGGCTCCAGGAATACAGTCGTTGGCGTCCCTGCTGCACCAAGCGCCGCTCCAAGTTCTTGAGAAGTAAGTTGCCAGTCAAGGAAATCGTGGACGGTTTCGCCATCGTCCAGATTCAGGCGACCGATTTCAAAATTTTCGCGCACAAACTGTACCAGCGTTTCATTGGTATAGACATCTGCCTGCATCTTGCGGCACCAGCCACACCACGGCGCATAAATGTCTACCAGGATACGTTTGCCACTCTTATCCGCGGCTGAAACCGCATGGTCGAAGGTCGGCCATTCAATGGGTGTGGGAGGGCCTTCGGTAACCGCAGGCGCAGAAACATCCTCCGGCAGTTCACCGCCGCACGCGACGAAAAGAAAAAGGAGCAATGTGGTCAACATGTACTTCATAGAGGCAGTACCTGCGCGTATACCCGACGAAACGCATCGGACGCTACCTGCCAGTTGTAGGTTTCAAAAACTGCCGATGTATTTCGCCGCCAGGCCGCGCGCGCGTCCGAATTGTCAATCATGGACTGCAACGTGCCAATTAATTCGTGAGGCTGGGTCGGGTCTACGGTTTGACCGACATTGAAACGTTGGACGATCTTGGTCATTTCGGGCATACGGCTGACGAGAACCGGGACTCCCGCCATTAAGTATTCAAACAGCTTGTTTGGGAGTGCTAACCGGTGATTAAGACATACATCTTCCAATAGAGAAATTCCAATGTCAGCCTCCGCTGTTACGTTCAGCAATTGGTTCGGCGGCACAGGATTCACAAAAAGAACCTTATCGTCCAACCGGAGCGACCGGGCTGTAGCCTGAATGCGCTGCTTCAACGGACCGCCGCCAAGGAATACGAGTTGGGCGCCTTTGATATGGATCATGGCCTGTAGCAGCAGCTCGTTCCCACGATACTTTTGCATGTTCCCTTGGTGCAGAAGAAGAACACGGCCTTCCTTGCGCACTTGTGCTAAGAGGTCAGAGCTGATAATCTTCGCCGCAGGAGGTACATTGTGGACAACGGCTGGCGGGCGAACATTGTACGTTCTTGCTACCACATCAGCAATTTGTTCACCAACGGTAAGCGTGGCATCCGCGCGCCTGATAAACCGGCCCTCCACTAAACGCCAGAAAGCCCGTACCCACGGCCTGCCAACGGTAGACGCCACACTGGGATATAACTCGCGAATATCATACACGACCTTGCCACCATGCTTTCGCGCCGAAGCGCACAAGGCAGGCAGTACATACAAGTCACTGGCATGGTATACGTGGGCTGCATACTGCCTCGCAGCCTCATTGAAGCGACGATGTACTGCTGCGAAGAATCGTGGGCCACTTCCTCTCGGCTGTGGCACATGCCACGCGCGCACGCCGTGCGGAAGGCCTTGCATGCCATCGCCCCCCAAGTGTAGCACATCAACGGTGATTTGGAGCTCAGAAAGCAGCCGGAGCTGTTTCAGTGCTCTGGAATTACGTCGCACATCACCCGTCAGCGCAAAAAGCACCTTACAGGAGGCTGTGATTGCCTTCTCATCAACCATTTGATTCAGGCGCCAAGAAACAAGTCCATACATCAGCATCGTTTACCCGACTTCGCATAGTTTGACGGAGAATGAAGAATGCCGGTGAATTTGTATGTGGACATGGGTAAAAGCAATCGTGGCCATGAAATGGACAATAGCCTGCACGTTATACACTTCTGTTGCGGCGAGGTGGCAACCGCGTGAGCACCAGCTTAGGTATCGCGTTCAACGGCAGACTTCGGTAGCACGTCAAGTTTGCAGAGTTCTGGGCATCCATGTGTCCCAAGTTGGAAGCGTCCCTCAAGGCGAAGGAATGCTTTACGTATGTAATCATGTGACTGCAATGGATCCGATACTTATTGCTGCGCGGGTACCTATTTGCTTTGCCGGTAAGTCCAGTATTGCCAAATGGCCGGTGCTTGGATGGATCTGCCGGACCTATGGCATGCTGCTTGTCCAGCGTGACCGGGCGACCGCAGCAAAGTTGTTTGTGGACGAAATTCTCGGGCGACTTGCCAGCGGCGTATCCCTCCTTGTCTTTCCTGAAGGGACGACCAGTTGGGGGCAGGAATTGGGAGCTTTCAAGACCGGTGCATTTGAGTCAGTAAGCGGGCGTATCGGCGGCAGGGTGCTACCACTGTTTTTGGATATAGCCGCGATTGATGGGCGCCCGTGCGTTGGATCCGAGGGAAGGTACCTCCTATCGCACAATCATGAACCCGCGATCATGAAGCACATGATGCGAGTCGTTCGATACCGGAGGATTGACGCCGTGCTTCGCGTGGGGCACCCTATTGACGGTGGCGCGGTAGATCGCAAAGACTTAGCCGCCACCGCACATGCTGCAGTAGCGGCCCTTGCAGAAACAATGGACATACCGCACGGTAACCGGAAAAGCGTGTCCCTCGCACGGAATGGATTGGCTTGAAAGGCAATACTTTGGTGTCTCCTTGGCCGGCATTGGTCTGGTTGTCATCGGACTCCTAGCCGGTGTGCTAACTATGCTGGTGTTTGATCGATCCGGCCAAGCCAGTCATACTGAGTTTCGCCTAGTGGAGCAGGTGGACATGTATGAAGCCGGGCGAGACTCAATAGGTGAGCCCGGGCCCCTGCAATTGAATGAAGCGTTCAAACGTGTAGCTGACAAGGTTATTCCGTCCGTAGCCTCTATCCAGGCTCCTGCTACATGGATGGAGTTTCCTTTCGAGTGGTTTCAGAGGCAAGATGATCTTGATCAAAGGGGCCGCTCCATGCCCGATATTCCACACGAAGGGGTCGGGAGCGGCGTAGTTATCAGCCCACAAGGGTATATAGTGACCAACCTGCATGTAGTTGACAGTGCAGCAAGACTGCGTGTGGTGTTTTCTGACAAGACTGAATACGAGGCGGAAGTAGTCGGGGTTGATGCGTCAACGGACTTGGCGGTACTCAAAATCCAGGTGCCGGACGGTGTTGAGATCCCGGTGTTAGCCTTGGCGGATTCTGAAATGGTAGTGGCAGGGGAGTGGGTAATGGCCGTCGGTAATCCGTTTCGCCTGACATCCACCGTGACCGCGGGTATTGTAAGCGCCACCGGGCGCAGCGTAAATGTGCTTGATGGGAGCTTTACGGTAGAAGATTTTATTCAGACAGATGCAGCGATTAATCCGGGGAATTCGGGTGGGGCGCTAGTCAATCTACGAGGTGAGCTCGTAGGAATTAACACGGCGATTGCTACCGAGAGCGGCAGCTACGAAGGCTATGGATTCGCCATACCTGCGTCGCTTGTGAAACGGATTGCTCAAGACTTGATAGCATACGGTGAAGTTAAACGTGGGTACATGGGTGTTGCGCTTGGATCGGTTGATGCCGATCGCGCCCATTCGCTGAATCTGGAGGCCATCAGGGGCGTGTATCTGGAATCTGTTGAGATCGGAGGCCCAGCCTACCGCGGTGGGCTACGCGAGGGCGATGTTATACTGAGCGTTGGTGGCAGGTCTGTGGACGCCATTAATGTGTTGCAGAGTGTTATCGCGCAGTACCGGCCCGGTGAAATGGTAGAAATGGGGATTTGGCGAAAAGGCATGCTTAGCAGCGTAAGGGTAGAACTGATGGACAGAGATGACCCTGCGATAGGGGAATGGCTGGCAAGTCATGGTGAAGTGCCAATGCGTACGGATTCAGGACTGCCGGAAGGCTATGAAAAAACAATGGCGGCATGGGGGTTGCTGCTGCGCAACATGGCTCCGTGGGAGTTGGAGGACTATGGTTCAATAATGGGAGTTTACGTGGCCGATATTGCTCTGCGCTCGGCAAGTGAAGAGGCTGGCGTTCCTTGGGGTGTCGTACTTGAGCGTATTGGTGGAATTGTGGTAACATCGGTTGAACACGCGGTCACATTACTTCGGGATGCATCAGGGATTGGCGAGCCTGTTACATTCGTTGTACGGCGCAGCAGCGGGCTCACTACAATCATTCAGGTTGAACCCACTGTTGAGTAAAACCTTGCCTCAACGCAAGCCATCAACAAGTCCGGGATGCTAAGGTACTTGACAGCCGGCGAGTCGCACGGTGAAGCCTTAATTGGAATTGTAGAGGGTATGCCTGCGGGCGTTCCCCTGAAGGCTGACGACCTGAATGTGCACTTAGCCCGGAGATGGCTTGGATTCGGCCGTGGTGGGCGCTCTAAGTTTGAGCGTGACCGGGTTTACATTTATTCCGGTATCCGATTCTCCAAGACTATAGCTGCACCCATTGCACTACGCTTGGATAACGCAGCCTACAGAAAAGACCGATCGGGATGGCCAGAGGTGATGGCGATAGAGGGATCGGGCGATGGCATTCAGCCCATTACGCTTCCCAGACCAGGGCATGCCGATCTAGTGGGTGTTGAGAAGTATCGGCTGGATGACATCAGGCCTGTAATTGACCGGTCTAGCGCGCGAGAAACGGCGATGAGGGTGGCTTGCTGTAGCGTGGCACGTCACCTATTGAAGCAGTTTGGGATAGAGATCGGAAGCCATGTAATTGCTATTGGGGAGACTGGCTACAGCGGCCCGTCAGCGTGGAGACCATTTGCGGACAGCCTCGCTACCCGAGGAGCGGAGGCGGTCAGCCGTGTTGCAGATGCAAACGAAGTGCGCATGCTGGATGCTACTCTATCTAGCCGCTGCATTGAGCACATAAAGGCGACTAAGAAGGCAGGGGATTCCCTTGGCGGGACGTACGAGGTAATTGTTACCGGAGTACCCCCCGGGCTGGGCTCCTATGTGCACTGGGAGCGACGACTTGGGGGCATGTTGGGCCAGGCGATCATGTCAATTCATGCACAGAAGGCAGTAGAGATCGGAGACGGCGCTCCAACATCAAGTACACCGGGATCGGGGTATCATGACCCGATATACCTGGATGGAGACACGTATAAGAGGCGCAGTAACCATGCCGGAGGAATTGAAGGGGGTATTTCGAACGGCATGCCGATTATTTTGCGCGGTTTCATGAAGCCTCTGCCTACACTCATTAAGCCATTGGGTACCGTTGACATTGTCAGCGGTGAGCCGCAGCGATCACGCTACGAGCGGAGCGACGTTACGAGCGTGCCCGCGGCCTCCACCGTTGCAGAAGCAACCGTAGCATTTGTCATCGCCAATGCCTTCCTGGAGAAGTACGGTGGAGACAGCTTGGCGGAAATTAAGGAGCACTACCGGGCACAGTAGCGACCGAGAGTTACAATGAGGTCGCCATTGAGTTGAGAGTTTAATCAGGACGTTTATGAATAACCAAGCGGGAGCAGCTCGCGCCTACAACCCGGCAGAAATAGAGGGCAAATGGTACGCTTATTGGGAGTCCAATGGATTCTTTGAAGCCGATTCTGAGTCAGGGAAGGCACCGCATGTCATAATGATGCCGCCCCCTAACGTAACAGGAGCCCTGCATATGGGGCATGCGCTGCAGGATACCATACAGGATGTGCTGACCCGACTGCGAAGAATGCAAGGGTTCGAGGCGCTGTGGATGCCCGGGAAAGACCATGCTGGCATTGCTACGCAAAATGTGGTTGAGCGTCACGTTAAGTCGACGCGGGGGGAATCCAGGCACGATCTGGGACGAGAGGACTTTATTGCTGAAGTTTGGAAGTGGGTAGAGGAGTACGGGGGGCGGATTCTGCAGCAAAAGCGTTGCATAGGCGACTCGTGCGACTGGCGCAGAGAACGCTTCACGATGGACGAAAAGTACGTGAAAGCGGTACAGGCAATCTTTGTACGGCTTTATGAAGATGGCCTGATATACCGGGGCAGTTACCTCGTAAATTGGTGCCCTGTAGATCAGACCGCACTGTCCGACGAAGAGGTAGACAACGTGGAGCAGGAAGGGCACCTGTGGCATGTCCGATACCCGTTTGCTCAGGACTCAGGGTATGTGACCGTTAGTACTACGCGCCCGGAAACGATACTTGGTGATACGGCGGTGGCCGTGCATCCGGATGATGAGCGCTATCAACACATCATCGGACAGAATGTGGTAGTTCCTCTGGTTGAGCGTATCGTTCCGGTCATCGCGGACACATACGTTCGTCCTGAGTTTGGTGCTGGTGCACTGAAGATTACCCCGGGGCATGATAAGAACGACTTTGAGATTGGTCGGCGCCATGGACTTGATATGGTGACCGTGCTAGATACAAATGCCATAGTTAACGGCAACGGCGGACAATTTGCTGGTCTTGATAGGTTCGAAGCGCGCGAGAGGATCGTTGATCAGCTGGCACAAAGCGACCTTCTTGACAAGGTAGAGCCGTATAAGGTGTCGGTACCGGTATCCCAGCGATCCAAGGCCGTAATTGAGCCCCTTCTGTCCCGCCAGTGGTTCGTCCGGATGAAGCCGCTTGCCGAACCTGCGATTGAGGCTGTGCGCAGGGGCGATGTGCGCTTCTATCCTAGGCGGTGGCAGAACGAATTCTTTCGCTGGATGACCGAGATGCGAGATTGGTGTATCAGTCGCCAGCTTTGGTGGGGACACCGAATCCCGGTATGGTACCACATTGATGATGAAGGGAAACCCGACGCCGAGCGTGACTACATCGTGGCGGTGGAATGTCCAGGTGAGGGGATGGTACAGGACGAAGATGTGCTGGACACCTGGTTCTCATCGTGGCTATTTCCATTTGCTACGCTGGGTTGGCCAGGCGAGGATGCGACGACACGATCTGATTTGGATTTTTTTCATCCGACACAAGTCTTGGTCTCCGGATATGATATCCTGTTTTTCTGGATATCAAGAATGATTATGGCCTCGCTTTACGTGACAGGGGAGGTGCCTTTCCGCGATGTTCTGATAACCGGGATGGTTAAGGATAGGTATGGACGGTGGATGTCCAAGAGCCTTGGTAACGGCATTGATCCCATTGATATGATTCAAAAGTATGGTGCGGATGCTGTCCGGTACCAGCTGACGGTGGTTTGTGCCCAGGGACAGGATGTTCGATTGCATCCTGAAGGATTTGAGCGGGGGCGTAACTTTTGCAACAAGATTTGGAACGCCTTCAATGTTTTTGGTAGGTTCTTAGACTCGAACAAGGAGTACCCATTGAGACCGTTCACGGAGGGGAGCCTTGTGGAGCGATGGATGGTAACGCGCCTCAACGAGGCTATAGAAGCAATTAATGCGGACATTGATCGGTACCGACTGAACGAAGCGCTGACGAAGATTCACTCGCTCTTCTGGGGCGATTATTGCGACTGGTACCTGGAGCTAATCAAACCGCCACATGGAGAGCCCATGCCGGATGCAACCGTCGGTCTTGCGGCGAAACTGTATGAGCGCCTGATACAGCTGCTGCATCCCTTTATGCCATTCATCACCGAGGAGTTGTGGCATCGTGTGAAGCGCCGAGGCCCTCAGGAGGCCTGCATTGTGTCCGTGTGGCCGCAAGTCACGGGCGACCTCGATGACCCGGCGTGCGAGGTGTTCTCCCGATTCCAGGATATAGTGACGAGTGTCCGTAACATTCGCAGTCGTTATCGAATCAGCCCCGCACGCAGTGTACACTTGGTAGTCAGCCTTGCTCCAGGGAGCGTGCAGTTGGAGTCTCCCCTATTGGCGTGCGAACCCTACTTCCGTCGATTAGCGCGTGTTGCCATGCTTGATGTGGGTGTGCAGGTGGAGCGGCCAAAGGCATGTGCTACCTCGGTCATCGGGGACATGGAGGTTTATTTGCCACTGGCCGGCTTGGTAGACTTGGAAGAAGAGCGACGGCGCCTTACACAGGATTTGGACCGGAAAGTGTCTTTCTTGAAGCGCGTACAGGGCAAGCTTACAAACACCCGGTTTGTCGAACGGGCGCCTGTGGCGGTTGTGGAGCTGGAGCGTCAGAAAGAACGGGATACTGATTCTGAAATCAGGCGATTGCGTGCGAGCCTGGAAGCTATCGCGTGACGATTCTTGGCCTTTCCTGCTGGTATCATGATGCCGCAGCGTGCTTGTTGAGGGATGGCCGCATAGTGGCTGCAGCACAAGAGGAGCGTTTTACTCGGCAGAAGCATGACTTATCATTTCCCCGTCAGGCGATAGACTACTGCCTGCGGGAGGGAAGGGTTACAACGGCAGATCTGGATCTCGTGGCGTTTTATGAAAAGCCTTTCCTGAAACTTGAACGACTCCTGGAAACATACTTGAGCTACGCCCCGGTCGGCGCATGGTCATTCATGCGCGCCATGCCAATTTGGATTCGAAGGAAGCTGTGGATTCCGGATCTGCTGTCCAGGGAGCTCAATTACAGCGGACGGATTCTGTATCCGGAGCATCACCACAGTCATGCCGCCAGCGCTTTTTATCCATCTCCGTTTTCTCGCGCTGCAATCATGACCACAGATGGTGTGGGAGAATGGACCACCACATCGTGGGGACAGGGCAAAGGCGCTTCCCTTGAGATAGCTTCTGAGATCCGCTTTCCGCACTCGCTGGGACTGCTGTACAGTGCCTTAACGTATTTCTGCGGCTTTCGAGTGAACTCTGGAGAGTACAAGCTCATGGGATTGGCACCGTACGGTGAACCGTCCTATGAGGGAGTCATCCGGGACAACCTGATTGAATTAAAGCAGGATGGGTCATTTCGGCTGAACATGAAATACTTCACCTACCCTCACGGACGCCGTATGGTTGGGCGGCGGCTTTCGCGTTTGTTTGGTGGGCCACCGCGTGTTCCGGAGAGTGCGTTGACATCCCGGGATATGGACATCGCACGTTCCGTTCAAGTCGTAATGGAGGAGGCGTTAGTGGGGATTGCGCGGCATGTACGCGCAGAAACGAATGAGAACAATCTGTGCCTTGCCGGGGGCGTGGCTCTGAACTGCGTAGCCAATGCTCGCATTCTATCCTCAACCTCATTCAAGAAGATCTGGATTCAGCCTGCTCCAGGCGACGCTGGCGGTGCATTGGGAGCTGCGACCATTGCATGGTACGAATACGCTGCGGGATCTCGGGACGCTCATCCCGATGATGCGATGCAAGGATCACTTCTCGGTCCGTCCTTTGCGGATGCAGAAATCAGGAAAATCCTGGAGGAAAGCTGTATACCCTTTGAGGAGTTGCAGCAGAACGAGATGTGTCATACGGTGGCTGGGTTGTTGGCTGTGGGAAAGGTTGTAGGATGGTTTCAGGGGCGCATGGAGTACGGACCACGAGCGCTTGGGAATCGAAGCATCCTGGCGGATCCTCGTGGAAGGGACACGCAGCGCCACGTAAACCAGGCCATCAAGTTCAGGGAGAATTTTCGGCCGTTTGCACCAAGTGTATTGGAAGAGGATGCGGAGGAGTATTTTGAGGGCGAAGTGGGGCCGTACATGCTGCTTATATCTGCCGTGCGTGGTGCGGTGCAGGACAGGTCGGGTTGGGGTAGAAGCATCGACTCCGTGCTGCCGGCAGTGACGCATGTTGATGGATCGGCGAGAGTCCAAACCGTGACTGCGAAATCAAATCCGGCCTTTGCGCGATTACTCCGCGCATTTGAGCTGCGTACAGGCTGCCCGGTACTGGTCAATACCAGCTTTAATGTGCGAAGTGAGCCGATTGTCTGTACCCCATCGGATGCCTTACGGTGTTTCCTGGCAACACATATGGACGCACTTGCCATGGGCTCATGCCTGGTACTCAGGTCTTCGCTGCCGGATGCCCGAGCCCGCGCACTGTCGCCTGATGAGATGGTTCAGCAGTATGGAATAGATTAGGTTTGCGCGGCTCTTGACCAAAGGAGTCCAAGTTCACCACGTCCGAGTTGGTGTTGGTGGATTGTTCGGGGAGCTTTATTGATCGGATAGAGGTCTTATGTCTTCCATGGTGGCCGCCATTATGCGCAGGCTAAGCGTACTGTGATCCCGGTGATACACGCCGCGCAGCGTCATGCCTTCGTGCTGCGTCAGCAATTTCTCGGCATGTGCATTCTAATAGATCGGAATGGTCTGGTCAATCTCCCGACTCCAGTCGTTTGTACCTCCCTTTAGGCTCATTACCTTTTCAAAGCCGGCATCCAGTAGTATTCTTACGGCCTCAATACTGCGGACACCTGTGCGGCAGAACGCAACTACTACATCAGCTGGATCCGCGCGGATCTCCCCGAGGCGATCGGGAAGTTCTTGAATCGGGATCAGTTGATCGCCTCCGATGTCCGCGATTATTACCTCAAATTTATTCCGAACATCCAACAGGAATGGGCTGTCAGCTTGCTGTTGAAGAGTGTGCAGCTCAGTAGGGGTGATTTCCGGTACTTCGTCTGTAGAAGATGGACACATGGTTTGTTCGGAAGTAATGGTGAAAGGGGCGCCGGAACAGGTTATGCAGCTGGGGTCGCGCGCAACTTTGTGGAGCTGAAACCGGCTGGAAAGCGCATCGAATAGGAGCAGGCGACCAACCAATGGCTCGCCAATCTCAAGGATGATTTTTAAAACCTCGTTCGCCTGCAGCGAACCGATGATTCCGGGTAAGACTCCGAGTACACCTCCGTCCGCGCACGAGGGAATAAGGCGTGATGGTGGGGGCGTCGGGAAAAGGCACCGATAACATGGGCCTCCGGAATGTGCAAAGACTGACACTTGTCCTTCAAATCGGTAGACGGATCCGTAAACGTTGGGCCTGCCTGCTACGCAGCATGCATCGTTTACCAGGTAGCGCGTAGCAAAATTATCTGTGCCGTCCGTTACGATATCGTAATCGCGCACGAGCGCTACGGCATTGCTTTCCTGGAAGCGAACATCGTACGTCTCAATTGCGACATGGGGGTTTATCTCCTTTACCGTGTCAAGAGCAGAAGCTGTTTTCTTGCGCCCTACATCGGAGGCGCCATGCAATGGTTGGCGATGCAGGTTGGATGTCTCGACGATATCAAAGTCCACCAGCCCAATCCTACCCACGCCGGCGGACGCGAGATGTATCGCCAAGGGTGACCCAAGTCCGCCGGCTCCAATTATCAGGACCGAGGCCCTCTTAAGCCGGGCTTGTCCACGAATCCCAACGTGGGGTAACGCGAAATGGCGCTGGTATCGTACCAGTTCGTCGGCATTAAAACAGTGTCCGGTTTTTCCGTCCTCGCAACGCTTTCGGGTAACGTCTGGTATTGCGGCGCTGGTGCTGAACTGGCGAGTAGTGATTGCTTTTGATGTGTTACAGGCTTGTCGGATCGGCAACATTGCTGAAACAGTACCGTAACGTACTGCTATGTGGGGCGGGACAGGCGGCAGCCAAAGGATTTAGGGGGCTGTCCCGCGGTCTGCGGATAGCGGACCTTCATGGTAATTCCTGCGACCAATCCTTTGAAGGTATTAGCACAAATCATGGTGGAAGAGATCAGATCGTGCTTGCTCGGAGCGTTGCTTGTTGGCAGTGCGATGGTTGCCAGCGCTCAAGACCATACTAAGGAAATTCGGCAAGTGATTGATCAGTTGTTTGATGGTATGCGCGCCAGTGACAGTAGCATGGTCGCCGGCGTGTTTCATGAGGATGCACGGATGGGCAGGGCTATGGAGGAAGAGTACCGGAGCTGGCCTGTTGATGGTTTTGTTCGCGCTACTGTAGCCCCAAGGGATGCAGTCTGGGACGAACAAATTTGGGATGTCCGAATCAATGTTGATGGCCGCTTAGCTACGGCGTGGATGGAGTACGCGTTTTACGTGGGTGAAGACCTGCACCATTGCGGGGTCAATTCGATGCAATTTTACCGTTCCGACGATGGGTGGCGCATCACCTACCTTGCGGATACGGACCGAGGGTTGGAGTGCAATGATCCGCCTGACCGCCCCTAGTCGTACTCCTCTTTGCTTGCGGTGATATCTATCGGTACGGGGTAGTTGCAGGTAAAGCAGGCATCGCAGAACGAGTTTGAGCTAAGGGACTCGTGAGTGGAGTCGACTACTTTCCGCATGCCTTCTACGGACAGGTAGGTCAAGGAGTCAACTTCGAGCCAATTTCCCAGGTCTTCAAGGTTTGCGAACTGGCTGGACAGCAGTTCTTCGCGACTGGGAAAATCCATGCCATAAAAGCAAGGGCTCACGACGGTTGGCGATGCCACCCTAAAATGCACCTCGCGTGCGCCTGCATCCCGGATCATTCTTACTAGGAGCCGAGCGGTTGTACCTCTTACGATGGAATCGTCTACCACTACTACGATTCGGTTTTTCAGGATACCGTCTACAGTGTTGAACTTGCAGCGCACGTTCATTTCTCGCCGGTCTTGCCCGGGGGCAATAAAGGTTCTGCCGACATAATGATTGCGGATCAGCCCGATTTCGTACCGGCAGCGGTAGCCTAGCCGTTGACACTCATTGACATAGCCCAACGCGGCCGTGTTGGAGGAATCAGGTACCGAAATTACGACCGGGGCTTTTTCTTCGGCACGAACGCGGGGAACTGGCGCATCATTGGCAAGCTGTCTCCCAAAGCGCCGCCGGATTTTGTCTACGTTTTCGCCAAAAACCTTTGAATCTGGCCGCGCAAAGTACACGTACTCAAAAATGCATTGGGTAATGCCGTGTCGATTAGGAATCTTGATGCTTTCAAAATGACCACTTTCGCAATGTTCGCGGTCAATGACTACGACTTCACCGGGCTCAATTTCGCGAACGTATGTGGCTCCGATCAGGTCAAAAGCGCATGTTTCGCTGGCTACGCAGTAGGCATCGCTCGCAGTTGGGCGAGGATATATTCCCAGAGCCAACGGGCGAAAGCCGTTCGGGTCGCGTGCAGCGATCAGCGAGGTGTCGGTGAGAAAAATCAGTGCATATCCCCCCTCAATCTGCGAGAGGGCGTCCAGAATCTGGTCAACCTGTTTGCGCCGTCGGCTCTGTGCAATTAAGTGGAGGACAAGTTCACTGTCGGAAGTAGACTGGAACAGTGTTCCCCGATCGCTGAAGGACTCACGGAGCTCGCGCACATTGGACAGGTTTCCGTTATGTGAGAGTGCAAGGTTGCCAAGCTTGTACTGCACACGCAGCGGCTGGATATTCGCACGGCTCTCAGAGGCACCACTGGTAGAATAGCGCGTATGGCCTATTGCTGCATCGCCGAGAAGTGTTGACGTGAAGATGCTGGGGCTGCTAAAGGCATCAAGCACTAAACCGAAGTCCTTATGCAGTGGCATTATCGGCCGCTTACGGACCTCGTCGAACATTGATGTGACGATGCCGCAGGACTCTTGTCCACGGTGCTGGAGAGCGTGTAACCCAAAGTAGGTAAGCCTGGCGGCATCGGGAACATTAAATATCCCAAAGACACCGCAGTTGTCGTTTACGGACTTCATACGGGTACAAGCCGAGGCAATGCTTGGTGTCAATATACGCAAGGGTTAGGCTCTCATTTTGCAGACGGAGGGACAACATTGATTCGGACTTGACGAATTCGGTTATTCTTGACGGCTTCAACCAAGAATTGCATGCACTCGAACTCTGCCGTATCCCCTATTGCCGGGATCTCCCCTCCGAGGTGAAGTATTAATCCGCCGAGCGTTTCAAAGTCAAAGTGTTCTGTATCAATGTTTATGCGCAATAGTTCGCTCAGATCGTCAAGATTCATGGATGCGTCCACGCGGTAGCAATCTTCGCCAAGTTTGCGAATTTCTGGTTCTTCATCCTCGTCATGTTCATCGCGAAAGTCGCCGACAACCTCTTCCAGAACATCATCAAGTGTGACGAGTCCGGCGGTGCCGCCGTACTCGTCAACCACAATGGCGATGTGGGTTTTCTTGCGTTGAAAATCCTGGAGAAGGTCATCCAGCTTCTTTCCGGCGGGTACAAACATAGGGGGGCGCATCATTCGGCGCCAATCGGGTCGCTGATGGTGTTTTTCACGCAAGGGTAGCATTGGTAGAAGATCCTTCGCGTATATGATGCCCAGAATATTGTCCAGATGATCCACATACAGCGGGAGTCGTGAGTGCCCGGCGGATCGTATCAGTGCTAGAGCCTCGCCCAACGTGGAAGTGATTGGAAGTGCTGTAATGTCCAGCCGACTGATCATTACGGCCCTGACGGGGGTTTCGCCGAGATCCATGATGGAGCGGATCCATTCGTGCTCGTCGTCGTCAATAGACCCATGGGCTCTACCTATCTCTGCCATCATCTTTACGTCATCGGATGACAGCACATCATGCTGCATGAATTTTCGTGTAAAGCCGGTTTGTGTACGCTGCATCCATCGCGCGACGATGGCTACAAAAGGGTTTAATAGCCATTGAAGGAGCCGGAGGGGGACGGCGACCCTGCGACTGTATTTTGCGGGCTGCCTTGAGGCCACAAGTTTGGGGGTGATTTCACTTACCACCAAGAGCACAAAAGCGAGCGCGATAACCTCCACGGTAAACGCAACGGTAGGGCTCCAATCCCGGGATTCTGCTACTCTGGCAGTCATGACTGCGGCCAGCACGGCTGCAGAAACATTGATCACTGTGTTAAGAGTGAGAATGGTAATGAGCAGTTTCCGCGGCTTGGTAAGCAGCGCAAGAACTACACGGCTGGAGCGATCATCTTTGCCCTGCAGTTCTTCCTGAGCTGTCGCGTCAAGCGAAAACAAGGCCACTTCTGACCCTGATACGACCGCGGAGGCCAAGAGCAGAAGCAGGAATGTAATGCCCTCTCCGGGCTCGATCACCGGTACAGGAGTTTAAGAATCGTTGAAGCAGCCCTGTGGGAAAGCAATCCCTTGTTCTGTTCCGGTCGGCAATATGGACCTGGGAAATCAGAAATAATTCCCGGTCAGGATGATGAAAAAGAGTGCTATAAGGACCGCAATCGGACATATCACCTTCACTAGGAAGCCGAGCATCGTCGGGGCAGGTAAGGGGAACCCTCCATCTCGCCCTTCTGAAAGTGATTCAACAAGCTTGGGTATACCCCACTGCCAACCAGCGAAAATGCAGATCAGTATGGCACCGATGCTCAGTGAATAATTTCCCCAAATGTTGTTGTTCAGAGATAAGAAGTCCCATTGGAAAAGACCGCCCGTGCCAAGCCACGACACAGCACCTGTAGAAAGAGCACTTGGGACTGCAAGTACAAAGCACGCTGCGCCGATGACCATGGAGGCCATTCCGCGTGTCCAACCTTTTTCATCTACGAAGTATGCGACAACGACCTCCAGCAGCGCAATGGTGGAGGTTAGGGCCGCGATAGTCATCAGGACGAAGAAAAGGATCGCTACGATACTTCCTGCGGGCATTGAATTGAAGATCGTGGGCAGTACCACGAAGACCAAACCAGGCCCGCCGGATGGATCTGCATTGGCATAGAACAATGCGGGAAAGATTACGAGACCGGCCAGAATAGCAATAAACGTATCAAACATGGCAACCGAGATCCCCGCCTTCCATAGGTTTTGGGTACGCTGGACGTAGGATCCATACGTAATCATAGCTCCCATTCCGAGGCTAAGGCTGAACAAAGCCTGCCCAAGGGCTTGCATTACAACAGTAAAGTTGACCGCAGCAAAATCTGGCTTAAACAGGTACGCCAGTCCAGCACCGGCGTTCGGCAGGAACAATGATCTGACTGCGAGTACGACCAGGAGCAAAAGAAGCACCGGCATCAAGATTGTTGTGATTCTTTCAATGCCACCAGAGATACCCCGTCGGACTACGAAGACTGTGAGGGCGATGAATATGCCTGCCAATAGCAGTCCCATCCATGGGTTTTCGACTAGGGATTCAAAAACGAGCTGGCTGGATTCCGCGTCAACGGCTGAACTTAGCCCTCCAGTTAATGCCTTGCCCAAGTACCCTAACATCCAACCTGCGACGACCGAGTAGAATGCCAAGATGGCAAAGCCCGTCACCACTCCGAGGCTTCCGACGAGTCTCCACGGTGTATTGGGTGCTAGCTGGCGCAGGGCTCCGACGGGGTTACGCCCCGTAGTGCGCCCGACCGCCAGTTCTGTCAACATTACGGGTAGCCCGATACCCAGCACGAAGGCCAAATAAATCAACACAAAGGCGCCGCCTCCACCTTCCCCCACCGCGTACGGGAAGCGCCAAATGTTACCTAAGCCGATGGCAGATCCTGCCGCGGCCAAAATGAAGCCTAAATTTCCGCTGAATTCCCCACGTGTAGTCGTCATATTGCTCCGACCTAAATGGTCATGGTTGTACTATTGGGCGCTATTTTACGTGGACAAAATACGAATCAATATGCGTTGATATCGCTACCGTGTCAGAATCACATGGCGGAAGCGCCAGTGTGACTACCGGAAGAACTAGTGTAGCCCGTCCGATTACTGCCCGTCAGACCGGCTGCAAGAATGCGCATAGTGACCGTATCTCATAGTGATCGTTTAATGTACACTGCGTCACGCCGTAGTGATATCCGCGACGGCGCAGTGGGCGACTTGCACGTACAGGGGCATAGGGCTAAGGTAGTTGCTAGCCTGTTAGTACGCCAAATGCTGATGTACCCGCGGACGGTCAAGTGCTAATCACTAGGATTGTCTGGCAGTGGTTATATTGTACGCTGTCTGAAACCCATCCAAAGAACAGGAATCACCTATATGAGACAGCAAAACAAACTTTTTGTCGGCGGCTTGGCATGGGCCGTTGATGACAAGGAACTCCGGGAACACTTTGAGCAGTTCGGCACTGTCGTTGATGCCCGCGTTATCAAGGACCGGGATACAGGTAGGTCAAGAGGATTTGGGTTTGTTACTTACGAGGATGCCGAAGCGGCGACCGAAGCGCAAAAGCGGCTAGATGGTTCGCAGCATGAGGGCCGGACGATCCGCGTCAACGTGGCCGAAGAACGGAATCGCCCTCGCGGGAACCCCTTCAGCCACGGCCGTGGAGGACCGCGTGGTGGATCACGCAGGGGCGGCTGGGATTCCTAGCTTGGGATCGAAAGTCCTGTTAGAAGGGTAGATCATCCAACAGGGGGTCGCCCTGAAGGTCGCTGGTTGGGCTCTGCTGACCGGTAGTGTCCGAAGTTTGTGGCTTCGGTTGTGGCGATTGTCCCCACGATGTGCTCGGGGCAGCGGGAGTCGTAGCTGATGGTTGTGGTGACTCTCCCCATGATGAGCCGGAGCCTGCAGGAGTCTCAGTGGTGGGTTGGGGTGATTCTCCCCATGGTGTGCCGGAGGCACTAGGGCTGGTGGTAGCGGGGCCGCTATTAGCGGGCCGGTGATCATTTTGTGTGCTGGGGGCCTGACGTGCTTGTGATGCATTCGTGTTACGATCCAGCATCAACAGGGTCTTAGCCCGTATCTCCGTCGTATATCGAGTGTTGCCGTCCCTGCCTTCCCACGAGCGTGTCTGCAAGGAACCTTCAACGTAGATCTTTGACCCTTTGCGCAAGTATTGGCCGCAAATTTCGGCCAAGCGACTCCACGCCACGACAGAGTGCCATTCGGTCTTTTCTACAAGCTGGCCTTCGCGGTCTTTGTAGACATCCGTAGTGGCAAGCCGTAGCTTGCACACGGCTGTGCCGTTTCCGGTATAGCGGACTTCCGGGTCTTGTCCCAGATTGCCGACTAAGATTGCTTTATTGATTCCCCGGGCCATATTTACCTCCTTGTTTTCGAGCTATGTTCTTGCTTAACAGTTTCGTGATTTCCATCCGGAGAAGGCGGGATCCTGCGCCGAATAATTGTTTGAAGTCTAAGTGATTTCCTACTGGGCTGCAAACGATACTGGACGCAAGCTATGTGAGGGGGTGTGACAACTTTATGTCATAGCCGAAAAACAATTTGTTTACTATGAAACAGGAAAGTAGCAAGGGAAGCGAAGTGGGCCGCCAGAACGTGGTTGACCAGCCATTCCGCAGTACAAGGGATCCCGCGGATTTGTTCGCCGAATACATACTGATACTGCGGCAACTTCGCAGCCAATGCCCATGGGATCGGGATCAGACGCACGCATCTATGACGCATCTGCTGATTGAGGAAGCATACGAAGCCGTGCAGGCGATTGAGAACGACGACTTCAAGGGACTTAAGCTGGAGTTAGGGGACCTGCTGCTGCATGTCGTATTTCATGCCATAATGGCGGCGGAGACGGACACGTTTGATTTGACGGATGTA
The DNA here is from genome assembly GCA_963663495.1 of Rhodothermales bacterium. Classification (GTDB taxonomy): domain Bacteria; phylum Bacteroidota; class Rhodothermia; order Rhodothermales; family Bin80. The sequence continues at coordinate 3,047,254 of OY760427.1, read as the reverse complement.
ATTGAGGCCTCTATTGCTAAGCTGATTAGTAGGCATCCCCATGTATTTGGTGATGTAGTGGCAGAAAATGCTGCCGATGTCCTGCGCAACTGGGAGGCGATCAAAAGGTCAGAAGAATCGCGCTCGTCGCTACTTGATGGAGTGCCCGAATCGTTACCCGCTCTGTTGGCGGCGTACAGAATGCAGGAAAAGGTAGGGAGTGTCGGGTTTGACTTTGCCTCTCTTTCGGATTGCGCAGAGAAGGTAATTGAGGAGGCTGGAGAATTTCGTGATGCAAGGTCAGAGGAAGAATTTGGAGACCTGTTGTTCTCTTTAGTCAACTATGCTCGCCATATGGGACTCATGCCCGATCGTGCACTGCGGATGGCTAATGCTCGATTCCGTGCCCGTTTTCAGTATGTGGAGAGCAGAGTAAATGTTCATCGTAGCCCATCGCTGGAGGCAATGGAACGCTACTGGAATGAAGCTAAGCGAAGGGAGAAGTCCGAAAGCGGACATGAATAGCGTGCGTGGTTGTATCGGGTGTTTACGCAGCTCCTTGGCGGATAGCGGCGCAACCTCGCGTTACGCCACGCAGACTCTTCCCGGCCGACTGAATGTGGGCACCTGCACTATCGCTCGTAGCTATCATACATCAGACTGGAAATCATCAGGGGACTGCACCGAGTTCAGCTCACTGTCCGATTTTGGGTCCCGGGGATGGCACTGGGGTGCACGCCGGTCAGTATCTTTTAATTATTGTGGACTGTCAAAACCTCAAGGCAATCAGACAACCAGCAGGCGTCAAAGAGCATGGGGGCTTATGGCCGGGGCGTGTCGTAGTGGTCATGACTAAGCTACGCCAGAATACTAAGCGGCCTTCTGCAAGGGGTACAGGGCGATTATCAAATGGAATCGAACCCAAACGCGTTGTATCCTTCGTGGGGTTTGGCACTGCGTTTAAGATGTCGGAAAAATTGTGGTTATGTTACATGAAAAAACGGACAAGAATATGACATTTAGGCATTTGGTAATCGCGAGTCTGGCAATAATAGTCGCGCACAGCTCATTGCTGCCGGTAGCGGCGATGCAGCAGTGGGAGGAGGCATATATGCCCGGACGGGTAACTGTTGAGTTCAAGGAGGGTGCGCTGCCTGTGGTTGGGCAAGCCAAGACAGGGCTCAGCTCTTTTGACAAAGCTGCCGCACCGTACGGAGTGCATAATGTGCAACAGGCGTTTCCGATTATGGAAGCGGCTGCTGCTAAGAGAGAATTGTCTACCGTGGGCCGTCAGTTGCGCCGAATGTATACGGTCGAATTTACTGGTCCGTATGATCCGTGGGAAGTCGCAAATGCTTTGATGCGCAGCCAAGTGGTGGAACAGGCCGAGCCCCACTTTATGTATCACTTGGGAGGGGAGGTACCAAAAGCAGGACTGCCATCGGTGGGTGTGGAGATGCAGTCAACGCCTAACGATACACGGTACGATAGTCAAACCCATCTCAAGAGGCTTGAGATGGAAGGGGCATGGGATGTTGTTAAAGCAGAGGACGGTGACATTGTGATTGCAGTTGTGGACGGTGGTACGGAATGGAGGCATCGTGACTTGCGGGACAACGTATGGGTAAATGCTGATGAGATTCCCGGCAACGGAGTCGACGATGATGAAAACGGATTCGTAGATGATGTGAATGGATGGAATTTTTCCACTGATTCCCCGGACCCTACCGGCTCGCCGGATCAGCCGAATGCCTCGCTACACGGAACGGCCGTGGCAGGAATTGCGGCTGCGGAGACAAACAATGGACTTGGAATAGCGGGAACCAGCTGGAACGCCAAGTTCATGCCCGTTCACGCAGGTTGTCCAGACTTTGAACAATTGTGCTACGCACGTGCGGGGACGCTATACGCTGTAGAGAACGGTGCAAATGTCATTACAGCGAGCTACGGAAGTCCAGAGTCTTCGTTTACGATTGCTGTAATCCTGGCACATGCTGTTGAGCGTGGGGCGGTGGTGGTTGCCGCCGCCGGAAACACCGCAGATAATCTGGACACTACCCCCTTCTATCCTGCCTCTTACCCGACAACCTTGAGCGTTGGCGGGATCCAAAAGGACTCGGACAGAACGGCCAATCATGCGTTCGGGCGTAGTATTGATGTTGTTGCAGCATCCGTGGATGTTGACTTTACCACTCCCGGATCCGGCTTTGATATGGGGGACGGGACATCCTACGCTGTACCGCTGGTGGCGGGGGTGGCAGCCCTTGTGCAGACTCAGTATCCTGAATTTGGTCCGTTCGAGGTGATGGAGCAGCTCAAGCAAACGGCTGACGATGTAGATGCGGCCAATTCGAGTTTTCTTGCAGGTCTCAATGGCAAAGGCCGGCTCAACGCACGGCGTGCCGTTACGGAGGTAGCTACACCAGGAATTCGCCTAATGGACTACGAGTGGACGGGCAGCGACGGCGGCGCTGATCTGCGGTCTGGAGATGTATTTACCGTTGAAGCAGAGTTTGCCAACTTTGGAGGCGAAGCAAGCGCGCTTATGGTAGGGCTGTCAACTCCTCAGGCGCGTCCATTTGTTACTGTGAGGTCGCCTATGGTTGCTGTAGGCCCAGTGCAGCGGCTTGGTACATTCAGTGCAAGCTTTGAGTTGGAGGTTAGTGATCCGGCGCCTGAAAATATGCTGGTGCAATTTCTGGTGACCGTTCAGGATGGCGATTTCACATCAACATCTGACCTGTTTCGGATTCGTATCAATATCAAGGGAGTGCACCAGCTAACCACGAAACGACTGATCACGTCAATTACGGACGAGGGTAACATTGGATACAAGGACACGGCAATGAACAATCGGTTGGGAAGTGGATTTGTTATCACCAGCAAGACCGGTGATGGGTCTGATATCCTCTATGAAGGCGGACTGATGATTGGCACGAGCGCTGAGTCGGTGATTGATTGTGTTCGTTCAGAAATGGATCTCCAGAATGACCATTTTGTGTTGGCCCCCAATACCGAATTGACAGACGTTTCAGGAGAGGCGCCGACCACCGGAGCGGTGCGCGTTGAGTTACGGGACGATAAAGCACCCGTATTGCTGGGGCTAAATGTACTACAGGAGAGTTTCGTGGATGACACGGATGGCAACGACGAATTTCTGTTGTTGAAATACACGGTTACCAACGTGAATGCTACTGAGCATATCGACGGCATGTGGGTAGGCCTGTTCCTTGACTGGGACATAGCAATTGATACAAGAGACAGGGGAACCTACAATGAGGAACATCAGGTGGGGATGATTTTCGACCAAGATGAAGCTATCGGCGGAGTCGGTGTCAAGGTGCTAACCAATAACGCGCGGTTTTCGTACGAGGCGATTGATAATACTGCGATCACATCCCAAAGTACAGGTGGCTACACGGCCGCTGAGAAGTGGGAATCTCTCTCTGGGGGCATCGGGGAAACGGAATACTCCGACATAGATTTGGGCCAAGTGATTGGCGCGGGGCCATTTAATCTCAAGCCACAGGAATCGGCTGTTGCAACGATTGCGCTGATTGCCGGCCAAAACGAGAGCGTTATTTTGGAGAACGCTGCCAACGCGCAGCGGTTGTGGGACGAAGTGCTCAATGTGAATCAGGTTGCTGCGGAAGAAAATGCGGTACCCGCGCATTTCAATTTTGCGCCCGTTTACCCTAATCCTAGCAACGGATCGTATTCCTTTTCATTCACCCTACCGCATGCAGCGGACGTAGACATCGTGATATTTAATGCCCTCAGCCAGGAAGTGCGTGCGCTGATTCAGGAACCTCGCAATGCTGGCGAGCACACCATTGAGTGGGATGGTATGGATGATTCCGGTGCAAGAGTAGCTAGCGGGGTTTACTTCGCTCGTCTTAATGCGACGGATTTGAGAGGCCGAATGACCGAGTCACAGCCGCTGGTAGTTGTACGTTAGCGGCCCTTCGCACCAGTACCGAGAGCAGCTTCTTATGGCGTGCCTCCAAGGGCCAATCGTTTCCTCCGCCCAAGGAAAAAGCTCCCGTTGGCAGCTGATCCGGAAACCGCGTAACTTAGAACGGCGGGACATGAGAACCGCCCGTTTTTCGGTGAGTCAGACGGAGGTTCTAGTCCCGCTATTGTGCTTGTTAGCACACGTTCCCATGGCCCGTAGAATCCCCCATTTGCAGCCGCCGAGTAGTCAAATCTACCCACCGGCCAACTACTTGCGAAATCGCTTCTTCAGACAATAACACCCGATTCGAGGATTTTGCAAGAGGCTTAATCAACTGCGGAGCGGCTTTTGTCACCCTGTGCCTCCGGCCGCAAGGTAGGTTCTGCGCCCCGAAGCGTGCTAAGTATTTGATGCTGCACTCACATGCCGGCAAACAAACCGACAATCTGGTCTTTGCTAGGCGTAGGCGGCTTTCTGCCTAGTTGGCAACTCGTAGGCCAAGCTGCTGCAGATGGCAAAGCCATCGTATCACCGAGCTACTTATGTTTTTTCAATCCTGGTGTGCGCTGCAAAAACTCGTCGTAGAGCTTGGTATGGCGGCTGACCATGGGGATTTCGTATCCGTCAATAAAAACATGATGGATGTCGGTAGAGGTTTCGAATGGATCGCCATCCGCCACAAATAGTGTAGCCTTCTTACCTACCTCCAGCGAACCAATCTCCTCGGCTACCTTGAAGATCTCCGCCGGAACAATGGTAACGGCTCGCAAGGCGTCGGCCATCCCATACGCGGAAGCAAAGCCGGCATTGTACGGAAGGTTGCGCGCATTTGCCGTCTCGCCTGAGCGTAGCGCTACCTTTACACCTGCAGACTCCATAAGTCCGGCATTCGCATAGGCCTTATCAAAGCGATCACTGGCTCTTGTAGGAATAGAAAGCACCGGCCCCACAAGGCAAGGAATTCCGGCTTCGGCAATCTTGTCCGCGACTCGCCAACCTTCGGCAAGCCCGGTAAGAATCACACGATCCAATTCTTGCTGCTGCACCCACTCTATGGCAGAAAGAATATCCTTTGCGGCATTTACCTCAATGATCAATGCCTGTTGACCGCGTACGACCGGCAAGAGGGCGTCTAATGCAGGTACATACTCCGGCTTATGGCTTGTGGGGTTGACCCGATACAAAGAATCAATACGATGGTATAGTCTTGCGCGTTGCAATGTGTCATTCAAATTATCCAGCGCAGCCTTAGATGCTTTTTCGATATCCTCATCCGAGCGTGCGTCAAAACGCCCACGTCTGCCTGTGGAGGGAAAGTCAAGCGATACGCCCTCGAATCCGGCATACATCTGCTCGGGTGTATATCCGTGGAGGTTGATCAATGCAGCTTGACCCGGCAGCATACCCCCCGAGGGTTCGGTAAGTACAGTGGTAACACCGCTTACACGCGTCACCGGGATGGCGACGCCATTGGGATTTACAGCCGTTAACGCCTTCATCTGGGGGGAAAAGTCGCCAATTTCCCTGGCATCGCGAGTTTCTGCCAGCGATCCTATTTCTACAAGACCCATCTGTGTGCCGGCGTCAATAAGCCCGGGATAAATACTCATCCCTGCACAATCAATAACGCGCGCACCCGTCGGCACAGGTACTCCTCGGCCCATGGCTACGATGCGGTCTCCATCTACCACAAGTGTTCCGTCTTCAATTACGCCCTGCGTTACCGTAATGATGCGTGCATTAATGAAGGCTGTCGGATCTGCATTAGCTAGGCAAACCGCGAAACAGAAGAATAGAGCTGCAATAAAGGTCTTCATCAAAATCTATAGGCTTGAAGCTGATAGGTATTCGAACAAATCCAATGAGCCCTCATGCATGCACATCTCATTATGATGGTCTCCGAGGATCGCCGTATCAACAGACGCCTCCGGGTCAGTTAGCAGGCGCATGTCATCCGCGTCATTGATCGCATCAAAGTACACTAGGCCATCAACAATGGTCTGTTGTGCAATAGCATAAATGGAGAGCGGGTGGCGGTCAAAAATGACCAGATCCCCTTCCTTGCCCACTTCCAATGATCCGATCCGATCGCCTATCCCAAGCTGTCGGGCAGGGTTTATGGTAATCAGTGCTAAAGCTTCGTCGTCCGTCAATCCGCCGTACTTTTGTGACTTAGCAGCTTCGTGATAAAGATGTCGGTTCAGCTCGCCCGAGTCCGAATTGATTGAGGTTAGCACGCCGTTATGGGTGAGGATGGCTGCGTTGTAGGCGGTTGAGTAGTACACCTCGAACTTGTATCCCCACCAGTCTGCAAAGACGGAAGCGGAAGCGCCATCCATCCCGAATGCAGCAAGCTCGGGAGCAATCTTGAAACCTTCGTTCACATGCTGGAATGTGACTCGCTCAATGCCAAAGTCATTCAGAACGCGCATGAGCATCAGTATCTCATCCGCGCGGTAGGAATGGCAATGAATCAGGATGTGTCCGGCCAGAATATCAGCCATTACCTCAAGCTGGCTGTTATAGGCAGGCGGAATCGCACGGGAATTGGTGGTACGTTCCTCTTCGTAGCTGGCCCATGCCTCGGTATATCGCTGCGCTTTCGTCAACGTCTCGCGCAGGACATATTCCACACCCATGCGCGATGCAGGCCGCAGGTTGGTACCCCTGCCATGGACACGGGTGGGATTCTCTCCCAATGCAAACTTTATGGTTCGCGGGGCTCCGGCCATGCGCAGGGCCTCCGGGTCGGTTTTGCCCCAGCGATGCTTTATGGTTTCATTCTGGCCTCCAATGACGTTGGCGGACCCGTGCATTACGTGAGAGGTAGTCACTCCCCCGGCCAACGCGCGGTAAATGGATATACCATAAGGATTCAGTACGTCGCCGACTGATACCTGGGCTGTGACGGGCGCGCTGGATTCGTTCACATTGCTGATACCAATGTGCGAATGGGCATCAATTATGCCGGGCATAACGTACTGCCCATGTGCGTCTATGACGTCAACGTTTGACGGAGTATTCAAGTCGGTACCAATGGCACGAATCATACCGTCCCGGATAAGGATATCGGTGTCTGGTAACGTTCCGTCCGTTATTGTCAACAGGGTGCCTCCGCGGACGAGGATATTCCCGCGATCTTGGGCCTGGGCCCGCTCCGCTCCGAGGAGAAGGAGGCCAAGGGCCACGGATACGGCGAATCGTTTCATGGTATCGGTAGATTAGAGCTGCGGTGTGCGGCTGCCTTGGAGCGTCACCACGCCAAGCTCGGAAGATGACATTTCGCCGGAAAAGGTGTCGCCATCCATCGTAAGGGTTACAGATACATTGCCAATCCCATCTTCGGTGAAGGAAAACGAGACCTCGTTACCGTCAACATCAACATTCGACAGTACTCGCACATCGCTTGCCATCTCATGCGACAAGCTTCCAGACCATTCACCGCCATCCTCTTCTAGTGTCACGGTACCGCTTATCTCTCCATCTGGTGTGGAGACCACAAAGGACCATATACCCGCTGCTCCGGTGGAGGATGTCGCAGAATCGGCTTTAGCTTCCTCAATATCATACTTGCGTCCGTCAACAAAGACGAATCGGAGCGTGGTCTCGTCGTCAAAAACCGGGCCATCGGATACCACGAGGTTTGCCATTTTGCCCACCTCCACCGTGCCCATCATGGCTGACAGCCCCAAAATGTCAGCAGCCTCCGTGGTGAGCGCAGCTAGTGCCGCATTCTCAGACAGACCATGCTCAATCATGGTCTGAATATTATTCGATATATCCGAGGGCTTAACGCCCCGGCTGCTGAAGCCAAAGGTCAGCCCGCTTTCGTGAAGTACGGAAGCATTGCTCGCATGCCGCTTGTAGTCATCCATGCGGCGGGCTTCAAGGTTTTCCTTCTCGGCCTCCACATCCTCGAATGACACCGTGCGAAAATCCTGGTTATGAACCATTGCAGGTATCTCCGGCAAGGCCTCAGGGGCGTCGGTGGTCTGCGTTGGAGAAGGTGGAGAAGGCTTGTCTTTGGGATCTGGCTCTTTCGGCAGATCTAGGGTTAGAAATAAAGGGTGCCCGGCGGAGGTTAGCTTGTCCAACGTTTCAAACCCTTGTTCTAGCCCTACGACTACGATAGGGAAGCCCAACTCTTCCTGGAGTGCCAACACCCGGTGGACATCTAGGGCGTCGTCGGTATGGAAGAAAACAGGGCGTTCATTGTTCAGTACTGGAAACATTGCGTAGTGGACGGGATCGTATCGGGGGCGCTCAATACCGGTCGGATCGCTCGTGTACAGTCGTTCAATATGCTGCCTGCGCGCAGCTTCTCGGTGGAGTTGCCGCATCTTGGCTATCACGGCCATGTCGGTGCCCGGGTACATACGGCGAGCAGGGGCGAGCTGGGCATACGCAGAAACGTTGCCTTTAACAACCAAGTCTGGTCCATCTCCATCTCCTAGCAGGATGACGGCCCCGGTGCCTGGCAGCATGCGTCCTCGCGGAACCACATGTGCCGCCGTAAATCCAATATTTCTGAGATCTTTAATCCGTTTGTTTTTCCCGTCAACAAGCGTTCGGACATCTCTATCCGGCTGAATACCAGCATCCTCGTCAGGAGGATTGCCGGGATTGTCAGGTCTTTCGCTGTTGGGTTCTTCCTTCGGCTCTGGCACGCCGGCATGCGAAAGCCCGTCAATAAAGCCTGCGTACACGGTCAGGGAATCGGCATCAATGCGCTCGGCATCAAATGGAATAGGTGCATCTGGACCTACCGCCGTGATTAAGCCGTTCCGTATTACGATGGTTGCCCGCTCAAGTACAACTCCCGGAGCCTGCACGATACGAGCATCATTCAGTGCGAATGCACGTGTAACATCCGGGAGCGATTCTCCACTGTCAACCTGGGCAGCGACGTTCGGTACTGCTAAGGCAGCGGCGGCGAAACCCAGCCATACTCTCTCAAGCATGGACTTCATTTGCATGGGGTACTTCATTTAAAGGATAACGGGGCGGATTCCGGGATAAAATGGTCGGGTGCAACTGGATGCAGTGTGGAAAAAATAAGTAAAGCTACGGCGAGGTGAGTTGTGTCAATGCCGCAAGGCGTCTGACAATGTCTTTTCTTTCGAGTTGTTGGTACTCGTCGGGAAGCAAGTCCAGACTGGTGCATTCCAAGATCGCCGCAAGCGTTTGCAGTTCAACCTCAAGAGGATAAACGGGCGGAATAAAGTCTCTCACAACCGCTTCCAATATTTCCTTGGTAACCAAGTGGTTATCGTCTTCCCGGGATGCAGCGCGAAATTTGGCTCGTGTAAGTAGAGCCTCCATATCAGCACCACTGTAGGTCCGTTCACCGTCCAGCAAGTCTGATGGAATATCGCGCATGGGAAGGTCAATTCCAGTTCTGCTGAGCATGACCTTGAGAAGCTCCTCCCGACTTTCTCTGGTATCGGGATAGAACAGAGCGATGTGCTCCTCGGCCCGTCCCTGGCGCTTGAGGTCAACAGGCATCAGGTCGGGGCGCGCTGTGATGAGGAAGAACAGAATGTGCCCACGGTGTGCCGGATTGCTCATGAAAGTGGCAATCTGGGCAAAGACACGCTTGGAGACTCCCGAGTCACCCTGGGAATCCCGGTTGCCCAGCGCAGCGTCGGCCTCGTCAATCATTACGGCCACTGGCGGCATTGCCTCTAGGAGATGCAAGATCTTCTCAAGGTTTCCCTCCGTCTGGCCTTGCCACTGGGATCGAAAATTCTTCAGCTTCACCACGGGGATCCCGATTTCTCCGGCAAAGCAGGTAATGAGGAAGGTTTTTCCTGTACCCACAGGACCGCTTACCAAGTAGCCCATCGGCATTACGTCCGGGCGATTGTTGCGCAGAGCACGCGCCGCGTTCCGAAGGTGTTGCTTTGCCCTGTCGTGTCCGGCAACCATGTTAAGAGTCCACGTCGTTTCGACAAATTCCAGCATCCCGAAGGCTGCTTCCTCAATCATATCCTTCTTGATAGCGCTCAACCGCCCCCCGGACAGGTTGACACCATTTTCAGCAACATCTGCCAGGAGCGTGCGCAGCTGTGAGTAGGTAAGGCCCGCCGTATTCAAGGCTAACGATTCCATGGAAAGCCCCGCGGTATATTCAAACGGCTCTTTGATTTCAGTCGCACTTGTCCACACGTGGCGTAGCCTTTCCTGTGTGTTCGGCAGCGGTATATTCAATTCGGCAGTCCATGGGCTCTGAACAAGCTGCTGATTAAGGTCGCACAGGTTTTCTGCGATCATGCAGAGCGTGAAGTCGCTCCTAAGGAGAATCTGGTCGTGCGCCCATCGCTGCAGAAACACCAGGGCATTACGGTCTTCCGCCGAATACATTGACGCTTCTGCCATAGGAACAATGGTCTCGGCAAAGTCAATGATGAAGGCAATGCGCTTTCCTTCCTGAAGTCGGATACGAAAAAAGTTGTCCAATAGCGCGAAGGCACGTACGGGATCCTTGGGCATTTGCTGGCCGGAGGCGGTTCCGTAAACCATATCGTAGCCCTTGACGGCGCGGTTGAAGTCAAGCTGGGCATCGGTATCCCAAAAATGAATCCCGACCGCGCGGTCGTACCATACTACAATATCTCGCGTAGCGAACAGATCATCCGTGAGGAAGGAGGAGAGCGTGATATAGGTCGGACTACCATCTGCATCCACCGATGGTACGAGGTCGCGCACATTGCCATGCAGGATGAACTGGTTGAGGGTTTTGGTGAAGTATTTTCGCGCGAGCTCCCTAGCCCACCCGGGATAATGTTCGATTGGCCCTGAGTTTGGCCGAGCAGGCTCGTCTGCCGTATACTCCACGGTCGCGTTTACAGATGCTGGATCCTGCATGATCGTGCTACGCTACCGTGATGGACTTGTCACGGTACACATCCTGGATAGCATGTAAGATACCGACACCCTCTTCCATGGGCCGTTGGAAGGCTTTACGACCAGAAATAAGCCCCATACCACCGGCTCGCTTGTTGATTACCGCCGTAGCAACGGCCTGCTGCAGGTCGTTGCTCCCGGAAGCTCCACCTGAATTAATCAGGCCGCACCGCCCCATGTAGCAGTTTGCAACCTGGTAGCGTGTCAGATCAATAGGATGATCCGTGGACAGCTTGGTATAGATGCGTTCATCGTATTTCCCGTACCGGGATGCGCCTTGATTCAAGGCTGCATAGCCGCCGTTTGATATCGGCTGCTTCTGCTTGATGATATCTGCTTCAATGGTGACGCCAAGATGGTTGGCTTGTCCGGTAAGGTCCGCAGAGGCTTCATGGTTGATGCCCCCTATCGTGAAAGCGCCGTTACGAACGTAACACCACAGAATTGTAGCCATCCCCAGCTCGTGGGCACGGGCAAAGGCTTCAGAGGCCTCTTGTAACTGCCGGTTGGAGTTGTCGGAGCCGAAGTAAACCGTCGCCCCTACCGCTATGCACCCCATATCCCACGCATTCTGGATGCTGGCAAACGGTATCTGGTCGTGTGAATTGGGGTAGGAGAGGAGTTCGTTATGATTGAACTTCAGAATAAACGGAATCTTATGCGCATACTTGCGGGCCACGGCACCGAGAACGCCATATGTGGAAGCAACTGCGTTACAACCGCCTTCAATAGCAAGGCGCACGATGTTTTCTGGATCAAAGTAGATGGGGTTCTTGGTAAACGAAGCTCCAGCTGAGTGCTCAATACCTTGGTCCACGGGCAGTATGGACAGGTAGCCGGTGCCACCTAGTCGTCCGTTATCTAGGAGCGTCTGCAGCGCGCGCAGTACACGCGGATTGCGGTCCGACCCGCCCCAGATCTTGTCAACAAAGTCCGGGCCTGGAAGGTGAAGGTTTTCCTTAGGTATAGTCTGGCATTTATGAGCCAGAAGATCTTCGGCTGAATCTGCAAGAACTTCCGCTACGGAGTGGCTAGCTACGTTTGGCATAGTATCGGGTACAAGTGTCAGTTAGATATGGTTAGGTGCCTGTCGCAGCCCTTAACAACGCAATTCCCGGCCTAGTGTGCCTGCTTATGCGGGTACGCACAAGGGAAAAGAGCAGGACGACTGACGGACAATCCTGCATTCTGTGCGCAAAAGGGTGCCTCAAGTACGTGTTGGTCGGCAACTAGGCAAGTCTGATCTGCGTGGGAATCGTCTCTGGTGCACGAACGTACTTGTGCAGCTTTCTGGAAATCAGGGCGGAAAGCAGCAGTCCTTTTGAGCTAAGTCCAAAATAGGCCCACACACGTGAACCACCCGGAAAGGGGCCGATAATTGGTAACCGCGTCCGTGGAACGTATCCGTCCGGTGAAGTACATTATAAACGAGGCATTTACTCTCTCAATTAGAGTCAGTTAGGCCGCAATCCGAAGGTTAAATAAGCTGGCGTCGGTTGGGCGTGCAGGAGTCAAGTACCTGACAGCGTGTTCGCAGACTAGTACACGGATCTATCTGATAACCCGGGCACGCCTGTTTAGGGGCTCCTATGCCGCTTTCTTGACGGTAGCTTGCTGCAAGTCCCGCCTGGCTTGCCGATGATGGGGCAAAAGTTCAGCCATGCGTTCGGCAGGATATGTCGGTAGACTGCGTAGTACATCGGTAAGCCATGCAATCGGGTTTACCGATTGCAGCTTGCACGTGGCAAGAAGAGAGTACAGTACTGCGGACCGCTGCGATTCCGCATGCGATCCCGCAAACAGATGATTTTTTCGACCAAGCGCAATCGCCCGCATCTGGTTCTCGACCAGCATTGTTATGGGAATTATATGGCTGAGTACCCATCTGCTGAGGTTTTCGAATTAATTGCAGTTTTTTCGCGAAAAGCGGGAACTGATTATGAAAAACTGGCGAAAGCCATCCTGACCGCACCACCACAGCGCAATAATAACGGGTGCCAAAAGTATCCGTCCGGTGAAGTACTTATAACCGAGGGTATTTACTCTCTCAATTAGAGTAAGTTAGAGCGCGGTTCGAAGGTTTATGGGCTAGCGTCGGTTGGGTGTGCAGGAGTCAAGTACCTAACAGCGTATTCGCAGACCCGTACGCGGATCTATCGGATGACCCGGGCGCGCCTGTTTAGGGGCTCCTATGCCGCTTTCTTGACGGTAGCTTGCTGCAAGTCCCGACTAGCTTTCCAATGATGGGGCAAGAGTTCAGCCATGCGGTCGGCAGGATGTGTCGGAAGACGGCGTAGTACATCGGTAAGCCATTCAATCGGGTTTGTCGATTGCAACTTGCATGTGGCAAAAAGAGCGTACAGTACTGCGGACCGCTGCGCTGCCGCATGCGATCCCGCAAACAGATGGTTTTTTCGACCAAGCGCAATCGCCCGCATCTGGTTCTCAACCAGATTGTTATCAATCTCAACCTTGCCGTCTTCCAGGTAACAAGCCAGCTTCTCCCACCTGTTGAGCATGTACCCCACGGCTTCATCCCATCCCGCACTCGGCCGGTGCTCACTACTCTCCTCAAGCCATGGCTTCAACTTCTCCAGTACCGGCCGTGCCTCCTCCTGTCGTACCTCCACACGCCGAGCCGGACCAGCTCCCTCCTTACGCAACCCACGCTCTATCGCATACAACTGCCGGATTTCCTCCATTACATGGCGCACCTTCTTGGGCTCCTTTTTCCTGCAGTCATAAAACTTGCGACGCGCATGCGCCATACATCCAAAACAGCGTTATCCCGCCCCGCGTACCAAACGCATCGTACACCACATACCCGTCGGTTTGCATCGCCCCTTTATATCCGCGCAAGAATTCCCACGGTCCAACGCACGCACGGCTCGGGCTGTAATCCATCATCACCACCTTCGCCCGCGGTGCCGGGTATACCCAAAGATAGCCGCGATGCGTCTTTCCTTCGTTTTTCCTCCCTTCCTTCTCCTTCTCCTTCCCTTTCTTCTTCGGCTTTTGCACCGGGAACGTTGTCTCATCCACCTGCAGATACCCGCTACGAAGCACCTCCTTACGCAATCCAATCCCCCATTGTAGCAGCCGATAGCTTCACACCATGGCGCTGAAACTTCTTCCGCAGCCGGTATAGCGGCATATGATTCACGTATTTGGCTACCGCCAAATACGCCAACAACCCCGGACCCGCCTTCCCCTTCGGTATGACACGCTTCGGCAACGGCGCTATGACCACCCCCTTGCGAGGCTCCTTGCAGACGACGTACTTCGGCCGCACAATCTGTACTACCCTCGTGAAGCCCGGCACATATTCCAGGTACTCCGTTACTTCCTCGCCGATGTACTTCATACCCGCGGTGCTGCCCTCCGGCTCAAGGCGGATCACCTCTCTGGGCAGATGGTCCAGAATCGGCCCGCGCACCGGCTTGTTCTTCCCACGCCGCTTGCGCTTTACCAGGACGTACTCCTCCTCCTCCTCGGGCTCAACAGCTACTGGTTCCTCTCCAAACAACCGGCCTTGCTGCGCATTGTCCGCCGGTGTGTAACGCTCACTCTTTTTGCCAGAGAGTAGGCGATGCGCTTGTTCCAACCTATCTTCCAGACGGCTAATCGTCGCAGCCTGATCGGCAATTGTCGCAGCCTGATCCGCGATTTCCTTGGATAGACGATCGGCTTTTTTCTCCAAGCGACGGACCTGTTTTCGCAGATCCTTGTTCTCAGCCTCTTGGTTTCTTATGCCTCTGAAAAAGGGCTTCACCGGCAGGAGAGGAGGGGGAGAAAGATGCCTTGGGCCGCATAATTTATGTACATGTGCGCCCTCCACAGTGTTCCGATTCTTCTACCCCAAAACCCATGTTTTTTGTCCCCAACAGCGCTGATTGCTGACTGCATTCAGGCGCTCGGACGATAAGCTGCACACCACTCCGAAATTCCCAAATTGGCACCCCAAACCCGGCATATAATCACCTTGCACTAAGCTCTACAAGCGGATTACGCAGACCAATGCTAAGCCCGCTTTACCATGTACTTCACCGTACGGATACCTTAGCTGTGCAAAACACCTTCCGAAGCTCCAAAAAGCCCTGCTAAAATGTGTGCCGAAACCGTATCTTGGGCCCACTCCTAAGCCGGTCTTGAAAAATAGACCAACTACTTCTGGCACCATGCCGGCGCGACCCAAGGGAAGAGCCGGATGCGTTAGCGCGCATGTCCGGATCTGTGCGGGGCCTCCGGGGAAACCCGGGGGCTACCGCGAGAAAGACTTCTTGTTCGGGTTGCCGAGGCTCTTCCTTTGGTCGAAGGCAACATGTCCGTCATCGTTATGGTGAGACGGCGGACAGGCCCGCGGTTTCCGAGACCCCATGGACGCACGTACATACCTTGTCGGGACCTGGGAGGTCTTCATACTGTCCTGCAGTCGTGCGCCGCCGCGAAGGAAAGGTGGAGACACCGTAACCGGAGATGCACGGTATGAAGAAGTCAGACGACAGCATAGTAGCGATGAATGCTGCGAACAAAGGGGACGATACCCTGGCGGAGCAGCGGGAGCGAAGGCTGTCGCCCGAGGGGAAATCGCGAGATCCTACCACGCACCAGGCGCAGAAATGGGCTCGCGTGTCACAGGGGAAGGAGCGGTTACGGGAGTTCGTGAAGCGAAACCCAGCGGAGCGTCTCACGACGTTACTGCACCATGTCAGCATGGAAGCGCTTAGGACCGCCTTCCACGCGCAGAAGTGTGAAGCGGCACCGGGAGTGGATGGTATGACATGGGAGAGGTACGCGGAGGATTTGGAGGACCGTATGACGGACCTTCACCGCCGTGTACATACAGGAGCGTACCGGGCGACCCCGTCCAAGCGGGTAGAGATACCCAAGCCGGACGGAGGTACACGACCGCTTGGCATGGCTGCACTGGAGGACAAGATCGTCCAGAGGGCTGTGGTGGAACGTATACTGACTCCGATTTTCGAGGAGGAGTTTGTGGGTTTCAGCTATGGGTTCCGGCCGAAGCGCAGCGCGCACGACGCGTTGGATGCTTTGGCATATGTGATAAAGCGTCGCAAGGTCAACTACATTGTGGACGCCGACGAGGTCTGGGCACCGAGCCGCTGCGAGTGTTTCGATTACAGCTTCAAGCGCCTCGCCGGATCGCCAGACAAGTCGTGCGCGCCTTCCGACCAGAGGGTTCACTAGGCCGGCAGCAATGGATGATGTGCTCGTTCCCTTCTGCAGTACCAGCACACGTTGGCACCTGGACAACCAGAACGCCGCGGAGGCCCCGGCAAGGCCGCCGCCGACTACGATGACGTCATAGTGGCTACCAGGCATGTATTAGGAACCGCTTCCGCCCAGTCTACGTTCTTCCGACCAAGTGCCCGTAGCTCAGCTGGATAGAGCGTCTGACTACGGATCAGAAGGCCGGGGGTTCGAATCCTCCCGGGCACGCATCGGCCGTCAGGTGGTAGCGGGGGATCTTGAAGGGTTGGTGGCAAGGTCTTGACCGCCATCCTCCGCCCCCGGTTGCGGTCCAAAGATTCTGCTATTGGACGACAAATGTTCCGCGGGCGGCTTCATTCGACTCCGGCCCCAGCAGCGTGTACCCGTACCATCCCGGTAGCAGGTCTACCAGAGGAATTCGGGCGACAGCTCCTCGTATCCCGCACCCCGCAGGGCCCTCCATAGCTACTTGTCCTAGGATATTGTAGATGGTGATGTGCTGGCATCCGCTGGCCGGTCGGCGCACCGTGATGGCTTCACGTGCAGGATTTGGGAAGTGGACTGCCTTGTGTTCGGATGAAGCAGTGATTTCCAGGCTCGTGCGACCCAGACCGCCAAGAACACGTGCGCTTGGCAAAATCTCCCCGTGGTTGTCGAACAGGGCCATGTTTTCCCATGCCGATCCGCGGCGCGGTGCTGCAACCCAGGCAGCCTCCCAATAGCAAATTCCCGCGGTCGCTCGGCCATCCATAGCTCGGAGCACGCGTTCCATAAATCTGGCCTGACCATCCGGGGTAGCATCAAACCCGGCAACCAACTGGTTGCGTGATCCGACGATGTTCGTGGTGTCGTCGAACCAGCCAAGGGTCCAGGGATAGGCTACTTCCGCCAGCATTATGGGCTTATTGTACCTGTCGTGCACCAGCTCCAGCGTGCGTTCCAAATCGCCGATCGTGCCGTGCCACCATGGGTAGTACGACAGCCCAATGATGTCGAACGGGATATTCTGGGTTGTGAGGTTGTCGAAAAACCAGCGTGCGCCGGAGGGACTACCTCCGCGGTCAATATGAATCATTGTCTGCACTTGGTCTCCAGATACACTTCGAACCCCCTGGATCCCGGCCTTTAACAGTCTCCCTAGGTTTCGCCACTGCTCAGGGCTATCAAAGGGTCTTCCCACCCTCCCGTCATTCCAGAGCATGCCGGAGGTGATTTCGTTTCCAATCTGTACTACAGTCGGTAACGATCCTTGCGCATTCAGTGCACGCATCACTCTCGCTGTATAGTATTGAACACTGTCTACCAAGGCTTCAAAAGCAATTGTGGCCCAGGCGGCCGGCTTTGTTTGGTGGCCAGGATCGGCCCATGTGTCGCTGTAGTGCAGATCCAGGATCAAGTCCAGCCCAATGGATTGTGCTCTCGCAGCCATTAGCAGCAGGTCTTCCAAGCCATCGTGCAATTCTTCGGGAGCGTAAAAAAGGCGCAGCCGCACAGAATTGAATCCTTGATCCTTCAGAATTCTTATTGCATCGCGTTCCATGCCGCCACCGGTAAAGAAAGCTCCGCCGGCTTCCATCTCGTCCAGAAAAGATAAGTCGGCACATCGATACAATACCTCGCCGGATGGCTGGGAAAAACTAACAGGCGCTATCAGCAGCGCCGCAGACAATGTTACCGTGTGCAGCGAGATACGTGAGCGAATCAAGACCGCCAGCACGGTGACTTTACGATCCACAGATGCATCCCCCCTTATTGCTGCAAGAAGCGTTGAACCGTGGGCGATTGCGAATGAGACCGGACATCATGCAGTGGTTCAGAACGGGCGAACATGACACTCCGTTATTACTGTACCCATGCGGGAATGTGATCAATCTGGACGCCAAATGCCTGTAGCAGAACCGTGTAAGCCAACATGGTGATGACGACGATACACAGTAGATTGAGCACCATGCCTGCGCGCGTCATTTGTGGTACGCTTACACGGCCACTACCATAGATCACGGCGTTTGGTGGCGTGGCTGAGGGCAGCATGAAGGCGCAACTGGCTCCCAACGCCGCCGGTATGGCAAGAAACAGCGGGTCTTGGCCAAGGGCGATGGCGAGGGCGGCAAGCGGTGGCAGGAAGGCCGCCACGGTGGCAAGGTTGCTGACTAGTTCGGTGAGGAACACGATTATGCCTACGACGACCAGTAGGATGATGATCAGCGGAAATACCTCCAAACCAGTAAGCCCGTCCGCCATCCACACGGCAAGTCCCGTGCGGGTAACCGCTGTAGCAAGGCTCAGTCCTCCACCAAAGAGGATCAAGGTGCCCCATGGGATTGAATTGGCGGCAGCCCAATCGTGGGCAAAGTGTCCCTTTCGAAAATCCACAGGGATCAGAAACAGTATCAGTCCTCCGCCCATCGCGATCGCCGCATCCGAAAGGCCTGGAATAAATGGAGTGAGCAGAGGGCGCGTACACCACAGAACGGCGGTAGCACAGAACACCGTGGCAACGATTTTTTCCCCGCGTCCCATGGGGCCGAGGGATTGCAGCTGGCTGCGAATCAGCCGGGTTCCCCCGGGGATCGCGTCCAGCACGATCGGATAGATCCACTTCGTTAGCACGAAAAAGACAAGGGGGAGACCCACTGCGATCATTGGAAGGCCGACAAGCATCCAACGGACAAAAGAGATTTCATAACCGTACTGCTCCAGGAAGAAGCCGGCCATAAAGGCATTGGGCGGGGTACCGACTAGGGTACCCATGCCACCGATGCTGGCGCCGTAGGCGATGGCCAATAGCAGCACGATGGAAAAGCGGAACCGGGCCGTTGCATCCGAGGCATGTTCGTCTACGAGAGCAATGACTGAAACGCCTACGGGCAACATCATTAGGGTAGTAGCTGTGTTGCTCACCCACATACTGAGGAATGCCGTGGCCGCCATGAACCCTGCGACAAGTCGCAGGGGACTTGTTCCGACTATACTGATAATGGTAAGTGCCAGCCGCTTGTGCAGGTTCCATTTCACCATTGCAGTAGCGATCAGGAACCCTCCCAGAAAGAGGAAAACTATTGGGTTGGCATACGGCGCCGATGTTTCGGCAATGGTGCCGACTCCCACAATCGGAAACAGCACCAGGGGCAGCAGCGCTGTGACCGGAATGGGTACGGCCTCGGTGATCCACCAGATCGCCAGGAGGAGAGCGCACGCGCAGACTCCCCATCCGGCTGGACTCAGCTGCTCGGGGGCTGGAAGCGCAATCGTTGCGAGCAGCACCGCAGGGCCAAGGAAGAAGCCTATCCGCTGCCGGGTCCTATACACCAGAAAGTCCAGACATAACCATCAGCTTTTAATATAATCAGGGACATATGTACCTGAGCCTTTTGCAAGACCGCGGTAGAACTAGGCGGTGGTGGCGACTTTTGCAGCAAATGTTCTGATTTCTTGCCGGGGATTACGCGGGAGAAATGGCATGGCCTAACTTCGCCGTGTTGTAGTGCTAATAAATTACGGAATTCTCTCGTGTCCATATGTTGGACCATTTTTTCAGGAGCAATGGATGGTGAGATTTACCGGATCGGTGGGAGTTTGGTATAGGGTAGCCCCAGATACCCTATACATCCATGTCATCACCCCAACCCCCATACATCCCTTGAGACTGCACACTCTAGACTGGAATCGGTGCGTATTTTCACAGGAACAAACACCCAACTGAAGATGCCTTGTTACGCTAGCCGTGTGGGCTGTAGGCAGGGTTACCTATGGAAGCCTTCAATCATACCGACATTCTGCACCTTTTCAAGAAATGATTTGCAAGTGGACGCAGAGCTGAGGATCCTGATTGTCACAGGGCAAAACTCCGCTGTAATTGAGGCGAAGTTACGAGCTCTAGAAGGGTGCAGGGCTGTTCGAAGATGGTTCAGCGCGGATGCCGGGAAAGCGGTTGTTGATCGCAATCGCCAGGTCAACTCCGTGGCTTCCTATATTGTCAGTTACAATCCTTTTGGCTCCTGTAGTCTCCACATAGGCTAGCGTTCCCACGAAATCCGCATGGTTGGATAACGCAACCCGGTCGGCCCGTTCGGAAAACTGGAGCAGAGGATGGTCGGCATTCATCATGTACGCGCTGCACGATATACTCGTACCCTCAATCAACTGGTTAGCTCTGGGATTCATATACCTGAGTACCCCAGACTTTGAACCTTTGGCTTGATGGAGGGTACGAACACAATGGGACGGAACCCCATTCCATCCCATTGCTTACCACAACATCAACTGAAGTTGATGCCATGCCCGCAAAGGGTTGTAACAATTCTGCCCGCGTTTGTTCTGTCTATAGAACAATTGAATAACGGCTGCTTCCGGGGAGCAAGAGCAATGCGAATAAGCTAGCCGGGATTGCTGGTGCTTGCAGGTTCGTGTGGAACGCCATACTGGCGCATTGCATCTTAGGAATACAAACAGGCAAAGGAGTCGGGCGAGAAGCCTCCATCCGTGAAGTACTTCTTCCCTCTTGGAAAACGGTTGAAAGAACTACGAGATCGCACCGAGTGGCTACAGAAGTACTCGTTCAGCGTGGTGCGCTACACGCTGAAGTACCAAGCCGACGCATGGAAGGCTTGCTTTAATCTAGGTAGGGGTAAACCGAAGTTCGAAGCCAAATACCTCAGTACCCCATCTTTCACGATTCCTGAAGCGGTCAAGATCAAGGATGGACGGTTGTTCATCCCCAAGCTTGGATACCGGAAGATCCGACGTAAAGGAGGCAACCCGTATCCAGATGGGGTTCCTGTAAAAGCCGTGATTCTGCAACGGGTGGGCAAATGGTATGCCTGCATCTGCTACAAGATTGAAGCACCTGAGATAGAAGACAATGGCGTTGCCACAGGGATAGACCGTAACTGCGGACAGGTTGCCGCCATCTCCACCGAGTTTAAGCGCGAGATCATACGGCAACCGGACGGTAAGCGTAAGACTGCAAGATGGCACCGGTATCAACGGAAATTAGCCCGACAGCAGAAAGGATCCAACCGCAGATAACGCACTAAGAAGCGACTCTGGAAAGCTCACCGAGCGATTGCGATGACCCTCAGGAATACCAATCACCAAGCAAGCTGCTTGATCGCGAATCACTCTTCTACGGTTGTGCTGGAAGATCTTAATGTCGTGGCGATGACGTCATCCGCCAAAGGGACTGTTGACAATCCAAGCAAGAACGTCGCCCGGAAGGCAGGGCTGAACCGTAGCATTAATGCCACCGTATGGGGGCAGTTAAACGGGATGCTGCAGTTACAAGTGCCGGGAAGTGCTCAAGATCCCAGCCTCTTACACGAGTCTGGACTGCAACAAGTGCGGTCGCCGGGACAAAGCGAATAGATTGACCCAAAGTAAATTCAAGTGTGTCTCATGTGGACACACCGACAATTTGGACCTTAACGCTGCCGCAAACATATTGGTCTCCGGGATTGGGGCAAATGTACGGCGAGGGGCGTTCGGGTTGTTACCGACCCCATTGACCTGTGAAATTGACACGCGAGGGTACTCACGTATATAATTCCCTAATCAATCCCAAAAACACCAGCACAACGCTTTTAGACCCAAATCGGCTACGACACGAATATTGTAGGCTACAGGCAAGAGTATGTCCGAGCCTATGTGCACTCAGTACGGGGAAACAAAGATAGAGAGATCGGTGAAGATGTGTTCTGACTGTTGTTCAAGCGTAGTCGGCAAGGTGGATCCAAGCGATATTTGGGATCTATATGCCTGGCATGTGCGGATAGCAGGAAGTCGTGGTTCAATCTGTGCTACAATTGGTACAGGAGCATGTGATCGCGAGGCATTCGTGTGATCTTCCTTTCTGATTGCTCCACTTTTCGGGAGTTGAAGCGTCTGCGCATTGGTCAACTACTTGGGCAAAAAACGTGCGCTCCCCAATATTGTGCGGTTACTGGCCAACTCGGGGAAAACTAGGCAGCATTGGCAGGTGCTATCTCTGGTTTGCAAGTTTCAAGGCCACTTCGTATTTAGGGTCGTAGGTGAGATTCACCAGATTTTACCATTACATTAACAGAAAAAACAATAAACTCGTGACCAAGCGTTTCATATTCATCCCATTTTGGTTGGTTACGCCGCTGTGTTTGGTGCTTTGGACTATTCCGGCCATTGGGCAACAGTTTTTCCAGGTTACTCTTCAGAATACCGGTCGCCAGCCCCCATTCATATGGGCAGGCCAGTCGCAAAATAGCAGTGACACAACATCACGTACGACAGATCCCGGACACATGATTGAGATGGGCACGCCGATTGCTCCAGGATCCCGCTTTTCATTTGTTATGAAATTTTGGGAGTCTAACGATTTGTTTTTTGCCCCAAGTGAAGACGGCATCTCGCTGTTTGAGAATGGTATCTCTGTCAAAGGAGACATCACAGATAAGGTATTCTTGTGGGATGCTGGTACAGAACAAAACGAGGAGCCGGGATTAGGTGACAATCAGCCTCCACGTCAAGAGATGCCCAATACGGGCGCTGATGATGATAATCCGTCGGTACGCCGAGTAGACGATGATTTCGATTATCCGGCAGTGTCAGAAATGATTCGGGTTACCATTGATTCCCGGCCCCTAATGGGTATTGATGTCGCTAGGGTGTTCATAGAAAACATTTCCACTGAGGAAACCCTTATCCTATCGGACGGAAGTTCGAAATCGGTGGTGATGTCGGAGAGTATGTTTGCCGTCCACACCGGGCCTCGTCCCTTTTTTGCTCCCGGGCAGCCGGCGAGTTCCGCACTGGAGGCGTTCGCTGAAGATGGCGATTCATTTCGGCTTGGTTTTGGTCTGATTCTGCAAACTGGACCGACACCGGTACTATCACCGGGCGTATGGTTATCCCATTACCTGGAGGGACCGCTCTTTTACCCAGGAATAGAGGAACCGGGAATGGGTCTTGAAGCACTTGCTGAGGATGGAAATACAACCCCCCTTTTCAGATCGCTGAGCAAGATTCCCCAGTATACGATCGGTACATTTTCAGGACCGACGACTCCTGGCTTGAATCTTCCATTGTACATTGAGCCGGGCGAAGTCTCTGAGTTTGTTGTCGCAGGTAAGCCGGATGCTTGGTTGACCATAGCGACCAAATATGTGGAATCCAATGACTTGTTTGTCGGCCCGGAACCACAAGGGATCTCGCTATTTTCTGGGGGAATTCCCGTCAATGGAGTATTCTCTGACCAACTTCAGCTGTGGAACGCAGGGACAGAAGCCGACGAATGGCCGGGATTAGGACGTAACCAGTTACCGAGGCAGATGAGTCCGAATTCCGGCCCCCCGGATTCAGTTAATACGGTTCGTAAAGGAGGCTTTCTCCTAGATGGAAATTCCCCACAGTTCTTTGCCGGATTGTCTATACGTCCTATGCAATCTATCCCATTCCATCTATTCGTTGAGAATATTGCAACGGATTTGCCCGCTTCCACAAGCGTACCTATCGCATTCTCGCCAGGAGTGGCTGTGGTCCATAGTGGTGCATCTCCACTATTTATGCAAGGGGCAGTTGAGCCCGGGTTTGGGTTGGAAATGTTGGCAGAGGATGGCAATCCCTCGGCTGTTGAATCTGCCTTATCAAGCTCAGCCGGGTATTTACCGCATGTGTTTGGAATACCTGAAGGTGAAACTGCCCCGGGATTGCTGCACCCTGGATCCAAGTATCGAGCCGTTGTTGAAGGCGTTCCCGGGACATCGCTCAGTATTGCGCTAATGTTCGTTGAGTCCAACGATGTGTTTGTCGCCCCAGGACCAAGCGGGATACCGCTGTTTGATACTGAAGGTAATCCAATCACCGGAGATGTAACCGAGCATTTTTCGCTGTGGGACGCAGGGACAGAATTAAATGAGGAACCCGGCTTGGGCGCAAATCAACCCGCACGGCAGTCTGCGCCAAATACGGGCCAGATGGATCCGGACACCGCAGTTAGGCTTGTTGACGATGGCTTCACGTATCCTGAAGTGAGTGATATCCTTCGCGTCAGTGTTATGCCGACACAGACTGCGACCGCAACGCTCGCTGAATTACCGAACCGAGTTGAGCTTTACGGCAATTACCCAAATCCCTTCACGCAGTCCACCACGATTGCGTTTAGTCTTGTGGAGGCCACCCCGGTTCGGCTGAGCATTTATAACTTGTTGGGTGTGCACATTGCAGACCTTTCAGATGGATGGATGTCCGCTGGAACGCATGAAATCCTGTGGGATGGTCGCAATGCCCACGGTCTGCCAGTATCCACAGGGCTCTACGTATATCGATTGTCAGCGAGCAATACCAACGTAACTAAGCATATGCTTAGAATGAGATAATTCTGCCCTCCGTTGACATCTGTCTGTAAACAGTGGGCAAATGGTCGGCCTGTTTTTGCGCGCACGTAAACGCTACATCAGATTCTAGCCATGAGCCTCAGTGCAAAGCTGATCTTTCGGGGGATCGTGGCAGCTCAAGGTAACGCGGGCTGGAGGAAGTACTTAGTCGGATCGTTCTAATGCCGTTGGACTTTCCTCGTGCCCGCGACCGGCTGGAGTGGACAGGATGCCATGTGGCACTCAGTACGCTTTTTTGGGCCGAGATCATTACAGTTCTCACTGCCTCGCAGCCGTCAGGACTGATTGCCGGACCGTGGAGGCTAAATGCTCTTTTGGAAGCGCCGAGGAAAATGCGAGATACGCTCCAAGCTCGTGCTGTTTTCCTTGGAAGGCACTAGAACCTGTACTGACAATTTGCTGCGACTAATGTGATGTTAACAACATTGAATTAACGATTCGTTGGGAATGGGGGAACACTTTGGGAAGCCAATTTAGTGTACGTTTTTTCTCAAGCCCTGAACATGAATGAACAAGACTCAGACTACAATTATTGTTCCCTTAGGTAAGCGCCGCATCGCGTTTCCCCATTTTTTAGCGGCACTTGTAACGATCCGATTTGGATTCCAGACGCTGCCGGTAGGCTGCTCGTCGCATTTAATTCTCTGTTACCCATTTGCGTTATGCCCCGTACACTTACAATGACAGCTCAATTTCGCTCCACTGCCAAGTTGATATTAATGATATCCGTTGGGTTCTTACATCAAGCCGACGGCATGTACCAGGACGAGGTTCTGCAGGGTAGAGTACTTGTGCAATTTGTCGAAGGCGTGGCTATTACGGCAGATCACGCGAAGACAGGGTTTACGTTTTTCGATGAAGCTGCTTCTTCCATCAATGTGCAAAGCATCGAACAAGCATTTCCAATGGTTGAGGCCCTCGCCAGCGAACGACGGTTGAGCCTTGCTGGCCGCAGCCTGCTGCGCGTCTTTGTTGTCAAGTATTCCAGCCAAGTCGATGCACGAAAGGTTGCCCGAGTCCTAATGCGTAGTCCTCACGTCGAAATCGCTGAACCTCAATATGTGAGTTCTTACGGTGCGGGAGATCTGACGACTAGATTCAATGTCAGCGGCTCCGAAGGTTCTCAAAAGGCTATTCCTAACGATTCCTTATATGGAAACCAAAGACATCTGAGGCGGCTGGAAATGGAGGCTGCGTGGGAAGTAATCAAGGGATATGAAGGGAATACAGTCATCGCTATTGTTGATGGAGGAACCGACTGGAGGCATAAAGACCTCTACGGCAATCTTTGGATTAACGAGAATGAGATCCCGGATAATGGAATTGACGATGATAATAACGGCTACGTAGACGACATTCGAGGTTGGAATTTTGCAAATGATTCGAACGACCCGACTGGACTGGCCGAAACTCCTAGGGGAGGTATGCATGGCACGGCTACTGCAGGGATCGCAGCTGCGGTTACGAACAACCAAAGGGGTATTGCAGGTAGTAGCTGGAATGCCAAATTTATGCCAATAAACGTGAGCTGCAGGCGCACAGAAGGGGCTTGCTTTGATAAGCAAGGTGTGCTGTATGCGGCAGCAAGTGGGGCCGATGTTATTAGTACGAGTTTTGGAACATCCCAGTACTCTGCAATCGCAGAGCTAGTATACCGTACAGTGGTTGAATCAGGCGCCGTGATAGTGGCTTCTGCGCCGAATGGTTTAGCAAACATGGACACGGACCCTCATTATCCCGCGTCCTACAGTTCAACGCTTAGCGTGAGTGGTACTGAGAAGGATATCGACTTTAATATTAGATTTGGGTTTGGTCGAAGTCTTGATGTGCTTGCTGGCGGCATGGATATTGATGCGCTGGGTCCAGGCGATCTATATGTGCAGGTTACAGGCACATCCTTCGCAGTTCCGCTTGTCTCCGGAATCATTGGATTATTGCGAACGCATTTTCCTGATTACGGGCCATATGAAATTATGGAACAGGTAAAACAGACTGCAGACCCCATTGAAGTCTCACTCTCGGGATCTATGGGCAAGGGCCGGGTCAATGCACACCGCGCTCTAACGGAAGAATCCCCACCAGGAATCAGAATGACTAGTTTTCAGTGGGAAAATGAGAATGGCGACTCTGACCTGCTGCCGGGCGAGAATTTTACTGTTGAGGCTACATTCACCAATTACGGTGGAGATGCCGGAAATCTTACTGTCGCACTTGAGGAAAATAGCAGGGGTGGTCCGTTCTTATTAATGAATAGCGGACCAATACCGGTAGGACCACTTGGTCGTGGAAAGTCGGTGGATGTTTCCTTTGAAATGTCGGTTGCGAACCCCGTTCCAGCAAACCACCAAGCGCTATTGTTTGCAACGATTACCGACGGAGAATTCAGTGCGACATCTGATTTAGTTCGCTTGGATGTCAATATTGAAGGGGCTCTAGCACATAGGACCGAAGCGTTAACGGCTTCAATTACAGATCAGGGCAACATTGGGTATCGTGAACTACGGAATCCGAAGAGTCCGGGTAGCGGGTTTCGGGTGATGAATGGGGACGGATTATTGGTTGATATTTTGCAAGAAGGCGGCTTGATGATTGGTACTGACGAGGAAAACCTGTCCGACACCGTCACCGCGGCCGATGTTGAACAGGAAGCACAACATGAGGAATTCAAGCTTACCCACGGTTCCGAGTTGAAGATTACGAGGCCAGGCGCCTTGACATCGGAGTACGGCTCGGTAGAACTGGAAGATTTCGGCGCCACCTTGAACCCATTGGGAGTAACAGTCCTGCAGGAAAGCTATGTGAATGATACGGCAGAGCATGAGGATGTTCTTATCCTGGAATACACCGTAACAAACGCAAACATTGAGCGGGATTTGAATGGCTTGTGGGTTGGACTTTTCCTTGACTGGGATCTTTCTGACGGAGGGTTTCAGGATAAGTCTGATTTTGATGACTCCCGCGAACTCGGAATGTTACTTAGTGACGATGCCATGACTCCTGCAGTAGGGGTTAAAGTGCTTACCAATAATGCCGGTGTTTCATATGCGGTATTAGAGAATCTGAATTACATTGTCCGGGGCTTATTCGCAGAAGGCTTTACGGATGAGGCTAAATGGGCATTTTTGTCCGGCGGAATCCGTCTTGCGCAGTATGGTCCTGACAATCTCAGCCAAGTCATAGGGGCCGGACCATTCGACTTGAAGCCTCAGCAGAGTGCAGTGGTAGCCTTTGCCCTCATTGGCGGTACAGATATGGGTGATATACAGCGAAATGCCGACAGCGCTCAACGTCTTTGGGATGAAGTGCTGAATGTTGACCGTGTTTCCACCGAGCAGCTTGGCGATCTGCCGGCAGAGTTCAAGTTTGCCTCTATGTATCCTAACCCTGGTGGAGGTCCATTTTCAATAGAGTTCTCGCTCCCCATGGCTTCGAAAGTGGAGCTATCTGTCTATAATGTCTTGGGGCAGAAGGTGCGGACAATTGTTCACGGAGCGCGAAACGCTGGTGTACATCATGCGGAATGGGATGGTATTGGTTTCTCCGGCAAGCTGGTGGCAAGTGGATTATACATGGCTAGGTTAACTGCCATCAGCAAGGCTAGTGAGTATTCAAAATCCCAGCCCTTAGTTATTATGCATTAATTGCTTACAACCGGTCACCAGGTGGGTCCTGCATCAGTGCGACAGAAGAATATTGAGGAAATACCTCCCCGCACACTGAGGCTAGAATTGTTATTAAGCCGGTCCTTTGCAACTGTCTGTGTAGTGCTCGCATGGAGGCAATGTACCCATACGGTGGTCGCCAGAGTTCTGCCCGCGTGCAGTTGTTTGAGGACTTGAATGGTGATGGCGTCTTCTCGTCTGGAGAGCATGTTCTTTCTGGTGCGAGTGCGCAAGTATGGCAGGGGGGCATGCACCAATCCACAGCGAAGGGAATCATAGTACAGAGCCTCGAACCGTACAAGGCTTATCAGACGACTATTGATCCGGCTTCCATACCAGACCCGGTTTGCACCCCGCTCCCGGTTATTCGTTCAGTTTTATGGCTGTGCCTGGGGGCATGGCTCGTATTGACGTACCGCTGGTTCGACCCGTTCTGGTTTCGGGTGGAGCGGGGGGAGTATGGCGTATTGATGTGGTCCAGGGAGGTACAGTTCTGGAGCGACTGAATGTTTATCGCGATGGTGCATTCACATTTAACCGGTAATGCTGTGGCCTATCACATCGGCCAACATGGACGTGCTCTTTACCAGTCGCACAGACAACCGCCTGTCTCCCAATGGCGCTCCGCCAAACTCCGTTTCGGCCCACTGCGCACTGTCAATCCCCTCGTGCGGATCCCTCACCGGACGCAACTCCTCCTCCGGTTTCCCCAAGGTCCCGCGCCACTCTTTGTCCAACTCGTATACATACAGCGCCTTGGGATCCTCTTCCTTTGCCTCCTTGTGCCGCGTTCCGCCTGCGGTATGGCCGATCAATACGAAATTGCTCTCCTCAAGACACATTCCTTCCACTTGGGGATCCACATACGTTTCTACAACCCAAGGACGGTAACAATACCGTGCCTGAAAATCATCTGCCAACCGTCTTAATACCTTACCTAGTACATGGCTGGCCAAATCCTGACACTGCCCCCGTATCAGAAAACGACTCAAACATACCATACGGTGCAAATGCGCCTTGCGCTGCTCATCACTCCACGCCATCCGGTGCTCTCTGGGCGCCAGACGCAACGCCGCCGAAAATCCCACCGCTCCCAAGGTGCCGTGCGCACTGCCTATCAGATAGCGTACCTGTGCTCCCACAAATGTGGTCGTACGCCTCGTATGCTCAAAGTGCAGCAACGTGTTCCACACCATACGCTGCTCGTCCGTCTCAACCAACTCAATCGTCAACCCCCGGACACCGTGTACCGTGTCCGGTAACGCTATCGGATCCGGTACCCGCTCCTCGCGCCTACGCGGTTCCACCTTAGCCGCATTACAATTCTCGGGCTTAGGCAACACAATCTTCCGCCGGGCCTCCAACTTCGATAAAGCCTGCGCACAGTTGCTCACCTGCGGTTTGCCCCGTGCATCAAGAAACGCGAATTCCTCACAGACAGCGCGCGCTATCTGCGTGCGAAACCGCCAACGATCGTCGGCAAGAACCCTGTCCAAACGCTCTCCATTACAGGGAGCGGTGAGCGTTCGTAAGACCTGACCTCGTTGAAACACGCCGCAACAAAAAAAGGAGTTTCAAAACTCCAATAACCTGAATCGGTAATAAGGCAGGGGAAGCAGCGCAGGAAGAGATCGCGTATCCGCACGAGAGGATGGCATTATTCACCTCAAGTCACACACCACACCTGCCTGGCCGAAATACCCGAAATACTCCGACAGCCATGCCAGCGATGTTTGACCAGAACTGACGAACAAACGAACCGTTATGGATAATTTATGGGCGAAGGGCAGGCCTTGTTTCGCCATTTTCCTGCACTCATACCTTTTTCTGTCAGAGCAATATAAGTCCCTTATTTTGCCAATAAGGGCGTCGTATCGTCTGGATTCTGCACGATCTGTTTTCCACCTTTTAACCGCCCTGTTCCCTTCAACATTGCGGGGCCGCCCGCAGCCCTGTAGTTCAGCGGTTGGTAACTGCGCGGGAGCCGGTAGCCTCGTATATTTGCGGCTCCAATGCCTCTATAGCTTCAAAATGAGATACGTATTAGGTGTTGATACGTCAACTACTGCATCCAAAGCGCTGCTGCTGAAGGACTCGGGCGAAATCGTTGATGTCGCAGCCGTGCCACATAAGGTGTCGGCTCCATATCCGCTTTGGAGCGAGCAAGATCCAGATAATTGGTGGACAGCTGTAGCCAAGGCTGTGCGGACAGTGCTGCGGAATGCGGGCGTCCAACCAGTTGCCATCGGGCTAACAGGCCAGATGCACGGTCTCGTGATACTGGACAATGAAGGAAGGGTGCTTCGCCCGGCGATGTTGTGGAACGATGGGCGGTCGTTTGTAGAGTGTGACCAAATGCGGGCTCTGATCGGAAGGGATGCGCTTATCAGGATGACCGGCAATGATGCGTTTGCTGGTTTTACAGCTCCCAAGCTGTTGTGGGTGAAGAATCACGAGCCAAGCGTATATGCCAATACGCATCGGATCCTTCTTCCCAAGGACTATGTACGTTACAGGCTTACCGGTGAGTTTGCTACGGACAAGGCAGGTGCCGGAGGCACCCTGCTCATGAACCTGGAAAGGCGTGACTGGGCGGGCGAATTGCTTTCGCAATTGGATATCCCCAGGCAATGGCTGCCTCCCACGTTTGAAGGGCCTGCCATAACGGGAGAAGTGACTGCTGCGGCAGCCGAAGCTACTGGTCTTCGAAGGGGAACGCCAGTGGTGGCAGGTGGTGGTGACCAGGCAGCGCAAGCGATTGGAGTCGGTGCTATTGATACGGAGACGTGGGCGTTGACCTTGGGGACATCCGGGGTGGTCTTTGCGCCTTGTGATGAGCCGAGAATAGACCCTAATGGAGGAGCCCATGCGTTTCCGCATGCCTTGCCGGGTATATGGCATATCATGGGTGTAATGCTTTCTGCCGCGGGTAGCCTTGCTTGGTTGCGCGGTGTTCTGGGACCCGCACATGGCTTGAAACTGCTGCTATCGGAGGCGGCGGAGATTCCTCCGGGCTGTGAGGGGCTTCTCTTCCTTCCGTACCTGACCGGTGAGCGAACGCCCCATAATGATCCGCACGCTCAGGGGGCATTCGTAGGCCTCACATCGCGCCATACCCGTGGTCACATGACGCGCGCGGTGCTGGAGGGAGTTGCCTTCGGGTTATACGATAATTTGAACCTGCTAAAGGACGCGGGGCTCAAGGTGCCATCGCACATTCGAATTTCCGGCGGCGGTGCCAATAGCGCGTTATGGCGCCAAGTAATAGCTGATACACTGCGCGTGCCGATTCTGGCAGTGGAGCATACGGAAGGTGCCTCCACGGGCGCCGCAATCTTGGCCGGGATAGGTGTAGGGCTGTGGTCAGATGCCGCTGAGGCCTGCCGTTGTGTGGTCCAGCCGGGTGCTGAATCACAGGTCCGGGAACCGGCCTACGAGGAAGCCTACGGGCGCTTCCAAGAATTGTACGGGCGCCTCGGATCCTATTTTCGCGGCAAAGCTACCGATACTTGGTGTCGGGGCGATAGGTAATGCCTTGATTGCCAAGCGGAGCGTTGGCGAGGGCATCAATGGTCAGGCCGCTCGGCCCGCGCTCACGCATAAGGTAGTACCCGGCTCCTGCAATCATGGCGCCATTATCAATGCAGAGCTCTGGTTCTGGAATGTATGTGTCGAATCCCTTCTTTCTTGCTGCAGATGTAAGTGCACTGCGGAGGGCAGCATTCTTGGCAACTCCACCGGCGAGTGCAATCCTGGAGAGCCCATCGCGCTGTGCAGCACGGAGCGTCTTTGCGACCAGAACATCCACAACCGCCTGCTGAAAACTCGCGCACAGATCCTCCACTGGCACCGGAGAGGATGTCGTATCAAACGACTCAATAGCGCGCGTTACGGCGGTCTTCAATCCGCTAAAGCTAAACTCCAGACTGGGCGAATCAATCATGGGTCTCGGAAAAGCGAAGGCGCGTGGATCACCGTGTTGTGCTAGGCGCTCAATTGCCGGTCCTCCCGGATACGGGAGTCCCAGCCGACGGGCAATCTTGTCGTATGCTTCCCCCGCAGCATCATCACGGGTATGGCCCAGGAGCGCATACTGACTATGCCCATTGATCTTTAACAGCAGGGTATGACCCCCCGCAACCGTGAGGCAGAGAAACGGGAACGGTAGTAGATCCTCACGCCCCATGATATTGGAGTAGATATGTCCTTCCAGGTGGTGTACGCCAACCAGCGGGATACCGCAAGCCAGCGCGACCGACTTTGCGGCTGCTAAGCCGACCACAAGAGATAACATCAGCCCCTGATGATTGGACACCGCAACGGCGTCAATGTCCGTGTATGAGGCGCCTGCCTCTTCAAGTGCGGCAGCAAGTACAATCCCTATGTTTCGGGTATGCTCTCTCGCCGCCAGCATAGGTACGATTCCACCAAATCGCTCGTGGGCCATATGCTGCGAAGCAATAATATTCGAACGGATAACATGTCCATCCTCCACCAACGCAGCACTTGTGTCGTCGCACGTAGTGTCAATACCGAGAATCAGCACCTCAGGAAAGGTCGCGTTCAAAAAGTGAGGCTTGCACATAATGCGGGGTTAAGGCCTGACGCTTGGAACCCGAAACCCCCGGATTATCCGCTGCAACGCTGGCGAGGGCTTCCGGCAACAGACGCTCCTGTTTATGCAAACAACCGTGCGGCAGGTGCTGCACGAGCTCGCTAAACCAGACATCACCGTACTCAATCACTGTAATAGTCGCAGGATATCTTGACAGCGACTCCTTCCAGTCGCTAATGGAAGCAACGCGAGGGCCATTCTTTGTCATGGTAGGCGTGTACCAGCGGTAGTACACGCGCTTTCGTCCGGCATCCAGGAGCGCGCAGGTTGCGTCTGTTGCCGATTTGCACCCGGCAGCCAGCACATCAAGGCTGGAGACCGGAATGACGGGTATGTCCAGCACCTGGCCCAACACCTTCGCAGCCGAGACACCGATGTGAAGGCCGGTCCAGGACCCCGGACCAATGACGACTGCGATGTTTCGTAGGGTGGCTAAACGGATACCCAACATCTGCAGCAGGGTATCCGCGATGTTGTGCAGATGCTCAGAAGACCTGGCGCGTACCGAAGTGACACCGAGGACACGCGACCCCGAAGCCACGACAACGGTGGACCAGGCGCCGGACGTATCCACGATTAATGTGGAGGTTGGATGGTTGAGATCAGGCATCGTTACACTCTTGGCCGTTTCAGCGTCGCAGACCCGCAGAATAGCATGGGTTGGCCTCGGTCATCTTGGGTAGATATCCCTGCATGCCAGGACAATGTCTCTGTATAATGAAGAATGAGCATCAAGCCGTATAGTACGAGAATTGGTATTCCGGCCCAATGCCAGCGATACCGTCAGAAGATCCATGACTAGCATTTCGAGGTGTGGGGATGCCCATTCGACGAGCTTGATGGTGCCCGGGGTCTTCAACACCTCCGAAAATGATACGGCATCTTGCGGGCGCATTTCTTTCAGGCGAAAAAAATCAATGTGAAAAACCGTCCGTGCAGGATTTTGAAGGGGATATTCGTGTATCAGGTTGTAAGCAGGGCTCTTTACGAGCGTCGTGTCAAAATCTCCAAGCCCATCTACAATCCCTTTCGCCAGCCAAGTCTTACCCGCACCAAGAGGTCCGTTCAGTCCTACAATGGCGGATGGTGGCAATTGGCTCCCCAGCCATTTTCCGATTCCAAATGTTTCCTGGGTGCTGGTACTGGTGAGTTCTGTGGTCACGATGCGGGTACATGCCTAAGGTTCAACGAAATAGGACGCGTGCACGCAGCGAGTGGGCAAGTGTTCTGCCAATGACGGGCTGACCTTCACAATTTCCGTGGATGTGGATGCATAATCGCGTGGACTGCCGTACCTTGCAGCGAATCCAATATACGAGGTGATGAAAAATACAGCGTGCATAGCCTGTCTACTAGTTGTTGTCGTCGCATGTCAGGAAGCGCCCGAGCCGCCCGCAGCGCTAACGCGCACCTTGTCCCCCGAGGGAGCGCGGGTATACTTCCAAAGTCCTGCGGACGGTGAAGTGGTTGCGGGGCCGGAGGTTGCGGTTCGGTTCGGGCTCAAAGGGATGGGAGTGGCGCCGGCGGGGATTGATTTCCCCGGCACTGGGCATCACCACTTGTTGGTCAATGCGAGCGCATTGCCGCCCATCGATCTTCCCATCCCGGCAGACGCAAGCCATATCCATTTTGGTTTGGGCCAGACGCAGGCGATGGTTGAGCTGCCCCCCGGCAGTCACACCCTGCAACTGCTTCTGGGGGACCGAAATCATGTTCCTCATGACCCGCCAGTGATTTCAGACGCCATCACCGTTACGGTTGAGTAAGTGCCTAGTGCGTCAGCGCATACATGACAAAATTTATCGCCATCTGGAAGCTGATGGTTGAGGCGTTGCCGAGATTCTGACCGCCCGGCCATTCCCATCCGTCACCGATATCCTGGTTATAGCAGATCACTACGGTGATGCGGCCTGAGTCGTCCGTGAGACTGTAATACACATCGTCCAATGGGCCGAAGCGCGCCTCGTAGCGGCCCCATCCCAGGCCATTCTTCGTTGATATTGCGGCAACCGGGTCAATGTCATAATAGATGGACCAGATGGGATGTGTGGCGGTCATTTCGACGGGCTCCTGATCTGGATATACCCTTTTGAGGTTGCTATACATATTGTTCCACTGCGGTCCGGTCATTCCCCGACCGTAGTCATGAAAGTCGTCAATCAACAGGAACCCTCCTCGGTCAAGGTACTGGCGCAATGCTGCAACCTCTTCGTCGTTTGTCATCCAGTATCCGGGCTCTGTGAGGTACAGCATCGGGTACTCGAAAATCCTTTCATCGGTGAGGTTAAGCACTAATGGAGGGCCCTCCACGAAGAGTCCAGACGTAAGGTCAATGGCCTCGTGGAGGTTGTAGTCTGCGGCAGGGTAGTCAGTAGCCCAAGCGCTCGCACGCAGGCCCGGGTAGCTGTCGTATTGTATTCGAACGAACTGAAACCCGAAATCGGTGCTGGAGCCAGGCAATGTCAGTACAAGGGTGGCGCAGGCCAACCCGCGGGACCAGCCCTGTAGCGCGCGCATTACTCAGGCGGACCGGACGGCCGGAACTGTGTGAAGGCTGTTTGGAAGGCTTCCATTTCTTCCTCCGTCCCGACGGACAGGCGGCACCAATCCATGTATGGCGGAAAGGCACGCCCCACGCGAATATTCCGCTTAAGCATTCCCGCCTGAAAATCGGCAAGGCTGCTGCCCAACTGAAAGAAGATAAAGTTGGCTTGCGAGTCTGTGCATCGGTGCCCCGAATCCTTCAGGTGAGCGGTGATTATTGCACGGCTGGCGTTGATACGGTCTTTGCATTCCAGCATGAACTTCTGGTCCTTGTAGGCCGCGATAGCGGCACGAATGCCAAGAATATTCAGGGAGGCGCCCGTACGGAATTGGCGCAACCGTGCCGCGATATCCGGGCGGGCAAGGCCGTAGCCCACGCGCAGGCCCGCCAGCCCATACACTTTGGAGAAGGTTCGGGAAACGATCACATTGCTCCCGGCACCGACCATCGATGTCATTGACCGGTATCCGGGATCGGCAACCTGCTCGAAATACGCCTCATCTACTAGGATAACCGCACGGCGGGATACCTCTTCGCAGAATTGTTCCAGTGTCGGAGTATCGGATATGGTTCCGCTAGGGTTATTGGGGTTACAGATAAAGACGAGGTCGACGCTATTCGTAGTGCGTCGGTCCATGGCATCCAGGTCCGTATTCAGGCCCGAATCCAGCGGCACCTTGTGGACACGAGCCGCGATGGTGGCCGCGTGGTCCGCGATGCCTTCGTAGGTGGGGTTAGCAATTACGACATCGCCCCCTGACATCCCGTACGCCATTGCGGTCATACGAAGAATCTCCTGAGATCCGGCCCCAAGCACCACATGGTCTGGAGTGAGGCCCTCGCGGGCCGCAATCATGTGTCTTAGATCAGGGTACGATTGGTAGGGATACAGATTGCCTTCGGATAGTGCACTAACGATCGCTTCCCGCGCTGCCTGTGACGGGCCATAGGGGTTTTCGTTGCTGTGAAGCCGCACCGGCTCCGACGATCCTGACGCAAGCGAAAGGCTCGGCCACAACGCGAATCCCGTGGCCATTGCCGACCCCATGCCAAGCCACTCGCGCCGACTGACGTTAGGTAGATGTCTCATAATGCTGTGTGGTGGTGTCCATTAATGTACATCGCCCGGGGGAATGGATCATAATTCAACCCAACACCCGCGTTTCGCGCTTTCGAAAGCGGCATCTATGGCACGCATGTTGGCCAGAGCATCCTCAAGCGAAGAGACTTCACGCGAACCAGTAAACACGCTCTCGGCAAACGCATCAGTTTGTAAGGCATACTGGTTGGCAGCCCCGAACTTAATGGTCTCTATCCCGGACACTGACACCTGATGGACGCGCGTAGGAGCATCTGTCGGGGCATTGAAAGGTATCGGTATTTCGATTCTCCCCAGATCTCCGAGCACATGCACCTGCTGGAATCGGTGTAACT
Organism: Rhodothermales bacterium; assembly: GCA_963663495.1. Classification (GTDB taxonomy): domain Bacteria; phylum Bacteroidota; class Rhodothermia; order Rhodothermales; family Bin80. The sequence continues at coordinate 3,010,563 of OY760427.1, read as the reverse complement.
GCGTAGAGCAGCAGGACATGGAAACGGTCCCATCAAAATCGGCGAGGACGCTGGCAACCCGATCCGTCCCGAATTCCGGATCCCGGTCCATGACGCAGCAAATGCGTGCGGGCTCGCGCCCCAACAGGTGGCGTGCGACCGAAATAGTGTAGCAGCCTATATCCAGGAGTCCTCCGCCGCCAATGTCAACTTGGTTGCGAATATTGGTAGGGTCGGCATTGAAATAGGTGAATGCAGACTGGATTGACCGTATGGAGCCGAGCACACCTGCTTTTACGAGGCGGAGTATTTCCTGCCACTGGGGGTGATGGCGATACATGAATGCTTCGGCTGCCACGAGCCGGGGGTATTGCCTGGAGGTTTCCACCAAGCGGAGCGCATCCTGGGTATTGAGGCCTATGGGTTTTTCGCAAAGGACATGCTTGCCCGCCTCCAAACAGCGAACAGCCCAGGCTACATGGAGGTGGTTTGGAAGCGGGATGTAGACCGCCTCAACATGCGGTGAATTCAGCAGGTCAGCGTAGGAAGGGAATGTCGTCTCAATTGCGTGCTTCCGGGCCGTAGCCTTTGCCCGGGAATAATCGCGGGAAGCGATCGCAGTAACAACACCGCGGCTGCTACCTTGAATTGCCGGAATGACTTTCTGTCGGGCGATACGGGCTGTGGACAGGACACCCCAGCGAAGGCGGCGCGTATGCGTTTGCAAGATTCTGGACGGTTTATGGAGCGTTTCCGGTGGATTAGGTGTATGGTATGCGTGGTGCTCGGAGATCGCAAACCGCAAGCTAAAAGGTGGTCAGAAGGCTGCGGCACATATGCAACCAATGCGGGATCGCGCAATGCGCGCTATTCTGCTGTCGCAATACGTCGCACTTTAATACTTCTGAAATGCACCTCGTCACCATGATCCTGCAGAAGCAGGTGTCCCTGCTTCCAATGCCCGAAGCCTTCCCATACTGCGTATTTGCTGCGTGCAACCAGCGCATCAAACACGGGTGTTCCGCGCTCGTAGCGGACGGCCAGCCGGTCGTTCAGCCAGTGCTCCACCGTCGCGCCGGAAAAGAACGACGAGTGAAGCTGACTGCCCACGAAGCGTTCGTTCTTACGTACATCCTTCACCACCAGACGGGCTCTGTTCCATTCTCCGGGAGGGTAGACGGTTTTTTCCGGGTCGGGCGGAATGAGGTCGTATAGTGCGGCTACTGTTCGGTTGCCCTCGGCGCCCTGCGTAGCATCGGCGTGACGCTCGTCATCCAGGAGTTGGTATTCGAGGCCGATGGCGGAGGCATTGCTGCCATAACTTTCTGTAATGAAGTACTTAATGCCGCTGTTGGCTCCTTCCGTGAGCAGAAAGTCCAAGCTAAACTCAAACATGTCGTACTCGTCCATAGTCACGATATCTCCTCCGTAGGTGGCTTCAGCGCCTCCCGACGCTTCCACCATTAGTAACCCGTCCTTTACGATCCATCCGCGCTCGGGAAACGCCTCCTTGCCTGCGCCCCGCCAGCCCGCGGTGGTTGCACCATCGAAAAGCAACTTCCACCCCTGTGCGTGTTCCTGCGGCGAAATGGTATTTGGAACTAGGTTCACGACATAGTTGCCCCCGTAGGCACGCGGCTCCAGGTCACGAGTCTTCACCTTAATGTTACTCCACCACACTTGTTTTCCTTCGAGAGCTACATCTTGGATGCTGTGTACCTGTAACGCGATGAAGCCCTCCATTGTCATGTCGTCGTACAGTGCAGCGCAGGGGACATCGTTGATCCATGTCCTGATGGAGGGCCCTATAGCCTCAATATAGTAGGCGTTCCAGTCGTCCCGGCGAAAGGCGTGCCGGCATTCCTGGTTGACGGACAAGGGGTACAGCCATCCTCGCCGCGCCTCGTCGTAAATGCCTCCGCTCCAGGCTCGCTCGGCACGGTCTATCTCAACTTGGTACCCGTGGACACGGCCATTCAAATAGTTCTCTGTGCTGGTGCTACGGATCTGGATACCGGAGTTGATGCCGGCATCCACGCGGACATTCATACGGAGTGCAAAGTCACCGTAGGTCTCCTTCGTGGAGAGGAACGTGTTCGGCGTGCCGCGCACAGCAGTGCCTTCTATTATGCCATCGTTCAGCGAATAGGTGGCAGTGCCATTCAGAATAGTCCACGCATCCAGATTGTCGCCATCTGCGAGTGCAACCCAGCCGTCATCCTGTGCAAAGGCGGTGGCGGAGTGCAGAAGTATTAGAAGTAGTGGAGCAAAGGAGCGATGCATGATGTGCTGTGGGGTTTGCGAGGCGGATTATTGGACTTAGCGTAGCTATATCAGGGGATTTATATACCTGAGTACCCCCGACTATGAACCTTTGGCTTGATAGAAGGCAAGGACACAATGGGACGGAACGGCATTCCATCCCATTGCTTACCACAACATCAACTGAACTTGATGCCATGCCCGCAAAGGGTTGTAACAATTCTGTCCGCGTTTGTTCTGTCTATAGAACAATTGAATACCGGCTGCTTCCGGGGAGCAAGAGCAAGGGAAAGAAACTAGCCGGGATTGCTGGTGCTTGCAGGTTCGTGTGGAACGCCATACCGGCGCAGTGCATCCAAGAATACAAACAGGCCAAGGAGTCGGGCGAGCAGCCTCCGTCCGTGAAGTACTTCTTCCCTTATGGAAAACGATTTAAAGAACTACGAGATCGCACCGAGTGGCTACAGAAGTACTCGTTCAGCGTGGTGCGCACCACGCTGAAGTACCAAGCCGACGCATGGAAGGCTTGCTTTAATCTAGGTAGGGGTAAACCGAAGTTCAAAGCCAAATACCTCAGTACCCCATCTTTCACGATTCCTGAAGCGGTCAAGATCAAGGATGGACGGTTGTTCATTCCCAAGCTTGGATACCTGAAGATCCGACGTAAAGGAGGCAACCTGTATCCAGATGGGGTTCCTGTAAAAGCCGTGATTCTGCAACGGGTGGGCAAATGGTATGCCTGCATATGCAACAAGATTGAAGCACCTGAGATAGAAGACAACGGCGTTGCCACAGGGATAGACCGTAACTGCGGACAGGTTGCCGCCGTCTCCACCGATGGCAAGCGCGAGATCATACGGCAACCGGACGGTAAGCGTAAGACAGCAAGATTGCGCCGGTATCAACGGAAATTAGCCCGACAGCAGAAAGGATCCAACCGCAGATAACGCACTAAGAAGCGACTCTGGAAAGCTCACCGAGCGATTGCGATGACCCGCAGGAATACCAACCACCAAGCAAGCCCTGCCCTGTACCCATAAATCATCCATTACGGTTAGATGTTGGGTCAGTTCTGGTCAACTCTCGCTGGCATGGCTGGCGGAATATCTCAGGTATTTCGGCCTGGCAGGTATGGTATTTGACTTGAGGTGAATAATGCCATCCTCTCGTGCGGATACGCGATCTCTTCCTGCGCCGCTTCCACTGCCCAATTCCTGCTTCAAGTTGTTGATATCTTGAAACATGTTGTTTACGTTCCGACATGTTCCAACAAAATCAGGTCTTACAAACGCTCAGCGCTCCCTGTAATGGAGAGCGTGTGGACATGGTTCTTGCCGACGATCGTTGGTTGTTTCGCACGCAGATAGCGCGCGCTGTCTGTGAGGAGTTCGGGTTTTTTGATGCACGGGGCGAACCGCAGGTGAGCAACTGTGCGCAGGCTTTATCGAAGTTGGAGGCCCGGCGGAAGATTGTGTTGCCCAAGCCCGAGAATTATAATGCGGCTAAGGCGGAACCGCGTAGGCGCGAGGAGCTGGTACCGGATCCGATAGCGTTACCGGACACGGTACACGGTGTCCGGGGGTTGACGATTGAGTTGGTTGAGACGGACGAGCTGCGTGTGGTGTGGAACACGTTGCTGGACTTTGAGCATCCGAGGCGTACGACCACATTTGTGGAAGCGCAGGTACGCTATCTGATAGGCAGTGCCCATGGTTACCTGGGAGCGGTGGGATTTTCGGCGGCGGCGTTGCGTCTGGCGCCTGCACCGTGTGGTATGTTTGAGTCGTTTTCTGATACGGGGGCAGTGTCAGGATTTGGCCAGCCATGTACTGGGTAAGGTATTGAGACGGTTGGCAGATGATTTTCAGGCACGGTATTGTTACCGTCCCTAGGTTGTAGAAACCAATGTGGATTCCTAAGCCTCCCTTATTCATAAGGGAGTTAAGTGGCGGGGAATCGTCGATTAATATGATGGTGTAAGATGTTGACTATACACGGTTTGAATGGGATCCTGTGCGACGCTCAAACGTTCAGAGACCCCAATACCCATTCACCCTGTAACACGCCCGATGCCAGGTCCTAAATCCAACCTTCTGTTCGCTTGTCAGTTCAATAAATCTGTTAAAGTTGTACGCTCCAAGACCGATAATCTAACATCGGATGCGGGTGTCATTCCTATGCGCCTGCTCATGGTGATCAGCACCTTGGCATGCCGACTCGCTTCCGTGCTTAAGGACAATCGGTCCCAAGCTCGGATTACGCATAGCCTTGAGGAGCTAGTGCGGCAGTACCTGCTGCAACATGTGCAGGGGTGGGGACGTCAGTCAGATGCGGACAAGCTTCGAAGGGACCCTGCCATGCGCGTGGCCACTTCTTCCAAAAGGGGTAGGTAGGCATTACAGGACGATAGGTCCCTGGCATCCCAGCCAACCATGTCTCGCTTCGTGCGCATGTTGGCCGGGAAAAAGAATTTCAAGAAGTTGCGCCGTTTTGCAGAGACATTCTCCATGGAGCACCTGCTGCAGCGTGGTGGCGGGAAGCGCCGCCCCGAGGTAGTCTTTGATGTGGACGGTGTACCGGTAGATACGCATGGCAAGCAGCAGGGCAGCAAGTGGAACGGGTTTTATAAGCGCACAATCTTTCTGCCCCTTATCGCCATATGCGGTGAGTCGGGCGACATGTTGGGGGCGGAATTGCGAGGGGGCACGCAGAATGTGGTGAAGGACTGCTACGGTTTCATTCGACTCATTGGGCTGGCATTGCGTGAACATGTGGCCGACAAGGTCATTGTCCGATTGGACGCGCTTCAACAGCGGCGAGTTATGTGATAGGCTGGAGAACGACCGTATCGGCTATGTGATGCGTCCGAAGTAAGCGTGCGGTGAACTACATCTTGATTGGGTGATGGGTTCTGGGGAGCTTACCCCTAGGCGTGAGAACCCAGACCCCAGATCGCATGGTACAGCCCAGACGTACGGCGGAAGAGATGTTCCCGCTGGTAGAGCAGTATAACGAAAGGACCAGGTCCGCAGCGGCGTTTTGTGCAGAGCACGGCGTCTCGTACGGACGGTTGAATTACTGGAGGCGGAAGTATCGCCATGGGACTGCAGCCACGGACAGCCGAGGCTTCGTGGAGATAGGTAGCGCAGCGCTAAGGGAAGCGGCGCAGGAAGAGATTGCGTATCCGCACGAGAGGAGGGCATTATTCACCTCAAGTCACACACCATACCTGTCAGGCCGAAATACCCGAGATATTCCGACAGCCATGCCAGCGAGAGTTGACCAGAACTGACGAACAATCGAACCGTGATGGATGATTTATGGGGGAAGGGCAGAGCAAGCCGCTTGATCGCGAACCGCTCTTCTACGGTTGTGCTGGAAGATCTTAATGTTGTGGCGATGACTTCATCCGCCAAAGGGACTGTTAACAATCCAGGCAAGAACATCGCCCAGAAGGCAGAGCTGAACCGTAGCATTAATGCCACCGGATGGGGGCAGTTAGATGGGATGCTGCAGTACAAATGCCGGGAAGTGCTCAAGATCCCAGCCCCTTACACGAGTCAGGACTGCAACAAGTGCGGTCGCCGGGACAAAGCGAATAGATTGACCCAGAGTAAGTTCAAGTGCGTCTCATGTGGATACACCGACAATGCGGACCTTAACGCTGCCGCAAACATATTGGCCTCCGGGATTGGGGCAACTGCACGGCGAGGGGCGTTCGGGTTACCGACCCCATTGATCTGTGAAATTGACACGCGAGGGTACTCACGTATATAATTCCCCTATATTAACAATTAAGTGCTTCCGTCGTTCATGGTGTCACTGCCCAAAATGTTCATATCCATCTTCCCCGACCGGATCAGCATCGTCGCATGGGGAATCCTGTTGGTGGTGCCGATTTTCTTAGCCTGTACCGATTTGGGCTTGTTTGAAGGAGAGAAAACCGTTGGGCACGTGCCGCTGGGGGGCAGTGCAGCCTACGATGCCAAGACTGCAACCTATACGGTCACCGGTAGCGGAGCCAATATTTATGGCGAGGAAGATGCTTTCTATTTCTTGTGGAAGAGAGTTACCGGAGATCTGATCCTGACCACCGACGCAGCGTTCTTGACAGAGGGTGGACACATGCACAGGAAGGCGGGGTGGATGGTGCGTGCAGACCTTTCTTCCGGTGCCATTTATGCGGATGCTTTGGTGCATGGAGACAGTCTGATCGTTCTGCAGTACCGGACGGAAACCGGCGGGATGACGAAAGAAATTCAATCCGCAGTGCGTGGACCGGCCGCCATGCGGCTGGAACGGACAGGAAATCTGTTTACGCTGTATGTCACTCCTTCCGATGGTGAGCGTCGCGTGGTGGGAAGTGTCACGGTTCCGGTGCCCGACTCGGCATATGCTGGACTAGTGGTTTGTTCGCACGACGTTGAGGCCCGTACTACAGTGGAATTCTCAGGTGTTCGGTTCGAAACCCGCAATGTCGGGGAGCGTGTAGTAGAAAGCACGTTGGAGACCATAGACATACATAGCGGGGAACGGCGGATTGTACGGCAAGCGAGGGAACACTTTGAGGCACCCAACTGGGTCCAGCACGAAGAGGAGCTCATCTACAACAGCGGTGGGAGGCTATTTCGCGCGGGGATAGGGGATGGCGATCTCGAAGAAATAAATACGGGGTTTGCTGACCGGTGCAACAACGACCACGGGCTATCGCCGGATGGAACCCAGCTGGTTATCAGTCATGCTCCGGAGGGTGGTTCCTCGCTCATCTATACGCTACCCGTTACGGGCGGCGAGCCAAAGCTCGTAACTCCTCTGGGGCCTTCGTACTGGCACGGATGGTCGCCGGACGGGAATACACTTGTCTACTGCGCAATGCGCGATGGTGAGTACGACGTGTATGCCATACCGGTGGAAGGTGGCAAAGAGGTGCGGCTGACCAGTGCGCCCGGGCTTGACGACGGGCCGGAATACAGCCCGGACGGGAAGACTATATATTTCAATTCTGTCCGGACTGGACAGATGAAGGTTTGGCGCATGAATGCAGACGGCACCGAACAGCGGCAGGTCACTCTGGACGATGTATACGGCGACTGGTTTCCGCACCCGTCCCCGGATGGTAATTGGATTGTATTCCTGTCGTACGATAAGAGCGTGGAGGGACATCCTTCCAACAAGGATGTGGTGCTTCGCATTATGCCAGCCGACGAGAGCGAGGCCCCGCGCGTGCTGGCCACCTTGTTCGGCGGGCAAGGAACGATTAATGTACCGTCGTGGTCGTCGGATAGTCGGCGACTTGCGTTTGTCAGCTATCGTCTTGTGGGACCGTAGGCATTTGCGCATCAACGCTTTTTCTCCATGCCACCAACTCCTCAGCCAGCCGTTTGGTCACGCCGGGTAGCTCCTCAGAGAGGTCGGTAGTTTCGGAAGGATCGTCCAGCAAATCGTACAACTCGCGCCGATCGTCTTCAAACCACTGGATTAGCTTGTAGCGGCCATCCCGAATGGCGCCGGACGGGCGGTTGCCGGAGCCGTGGTAGTGTGGAAAGTGCCAATACAGTGGACGGTCGTACTCCGTCAGGACGCTTCGGCCATCCAAATGGTGTTGCGGGCGTGCAGGAATGCCTGCCAGTGCAAGAAGCGTAGGGAAAAGGTCCGTGGTATAGGCCGGGGAGTCCCATACGCCGCCAGGTCGCACAAGGCCTCCGCTACGTATGATGAGGGGAATTCGGATCCCGCCTTCGTATAGCCAGCCCTTGCCTGCTCGCAGGGGTTTGTTGGATGTGGGAGCCCACATTCTCTGGTTGCTCAGTGTGCTCAGTCCACCGTTATCGGACGTAAACACTATCGAGGTATGGTCGGCAAGCCCGAAGGCGTCAAGCGTTTCCATAATACGGTGCAGACCCTGATCCATTGATCGCACCATTGCGGCATAGGTGGCATGGTTCTGGTGCTGCCGTGTGACGCTGTTGTTGGCTTCCGGGTTAAATGCGGGTTGCAGTGAAATGTGTCGGGCGGCTTTATCCTGGTAAACCATCCTAAGGCTGTCCTTTGCCTGCAGCGGAGTGTGAACGGTGTAGTAGGATACTACGAGCAGAAAAGGATTGCTCCTTTGCGCTTCAATAAACGCTATACCAAGATCTGTGATGCGGTCTGTGAGATAGGTCCCGGTCGGATCGGCTTTCAGATCCGGGATATCTGTCTGTGGCCAGTCGGAATTCCTGTAAGGAGCAAAGTATGAGGCGGGTTGCCCGGCGTTGTTTACGGCCCGCATGACAGAAAAGCCTTGGTTGACGGGCAGGTGGTCGTGCGTACCTAAGTGCCATTTACCGAAGTAGCCGGTAACGTAGTCGGCCTCCTGAAATGTCTCTCCTACCGTAGCGGCTTCCAGTGGCAGTGCATGTTTATTGGGTGCAGGATCCAACATGCCGCCCTGTGATCCTCCGATCCAGTCCGTGATGCCCAGGCGTGCCGGGTGCCGACCGGTCATGATGCTTGCTCTTGTGGGTGAGCATACCGGGCTTGCAGCGTAGAAAGACAGGTGTCGGGTTCCCGACGCAGCCAGCCGATCAACGGCAGGTGTGTCATAGAATGTGCTACCGTAGACGCCGGTATCCATCCACCCCAGGTCGTCCACAATAATCAGCACTACATTTTCCTGCGGTGTGTGGCACGCGAGGAGAAACAGAAGGGATAAATGGAAGAACTTCACGGAAATGCAGGGTAGGGAGATTGTGATGTTTTCCGTCCGCTTGCGTGGTGGATGTTCGTATACCGGATTCGGCAGGTTTCCATCAGAACGTCAGATGAATCGTGTCCTTCTCATTTTCTGTGACTCGGAGCCCCGTGGCCATTCCCATTCCTTCAACATGGACGGAGTAGGATGCACGGGCGTCAAACACCTTTGCGCGCCACCGTCCGGGCCGTACCCGTAGCGTGTATACCAACTCGCCCGTTGTTTCGTTTGTCAGCCGTACCACGGGCTCCTGCGGGCCATCAATGACCAATGCCGGTAACTGCCCCGATGCTTGCAGTCCGTAGTTGTCCTCTACGTTAAATGTCAGGGGCCATCCGGTATACTGGAAAGTGTCATCCGAGGGGGCATCCACCCAGCGTGGCCAGGCTTCTGCTGTGATGGTGCGGCTTGCGCGCCGCAGGCGAACGATGCCGTAACCGGGCACACGATCATACAGCGCCGATGGCTCGTGACCGGACCGGACAGGGTTTGCTACCGCAAGGACGGTGATGCGGTTGCCAAACCCGTCTAGATGCTGGCCCGTGTAGAGCGGAGCCTCTGGCTCACGGTTTGCTCCGGGCTTCGGAGGAAACCAGCGACGAGGCCAAACATTAGCAATGGCGGGTGAGATGAACGCATGGGCCCCGTCGTCGTGGTCGTCAATACCATAGCGCACGAGGCTGCCAAGGTGTTGATCGCCTGCAACGTGGAAGGCAAAACTCTTGCGGATAATTCTTAGCGCTCGATTCCGTCCTGTCTGGGGCCATCCATTGGAGTCCATGTCGGTTCCCAGATGGTCGTCCGCAATGTATTCCCCGGGCTCGGCATACCTCATCAACGGGACAACGGTATCGTCGTCCGCCCCGCTGGGCAGTGTTGCCAGATTAGCAAATAGGGTTTGGGACAGCAACACCTTCGCCCAGGTGTCACCACTATAGTCTTGCGCCCACTCCTCCAGGAACGCAAGCTGGCGTGGGCCAAGCAGTGCTGCCTCGGTGGGCACGGTGGCGTCGTAGGCAGGATTCTTCGGCCAGCCGTTAAAGATATCCGCTTGGGGCAACACCTTCCTGGGTGTTGATTTAAACATGCGGTCGGCAACTATGGCGAAGCTTATGCCGCCCAGCTGGAGGTGTGTGTAGTAGACGCTAATATCCTGAGCAATCGGGGTAGGGTCGAATGGGTCCGGAAGGTGGGAGACCTGTGTTTCATGGACCATGTTGACAAATGCAGGCTGCATGATATAGCCTCCATTGTCGGACATGGGCCGCGCATCTCCTTCAGCTCGGATGCCGCCGTCCCCCCATATGTTGCCGTGGTACACATCGTGGTCATCCGGTATTGTCACCGTAGGGCGATTGCGCATAAGATCGCGGAAGGCCCACACAAACCGGTACCAGTGGTAGTGATAGTCTAGAACGGCTTTGCCCAAGGGTTCTCGGGTGATGCCTGCCAGCCCTCCTTCGTAGATTTGATCCCCCGCAAAGAACAGCATGTCCGGATCGTGCAACTCCACGCCCCTCGCGAGGTCTGCGTGTGGATACCAGATGGTGCTGTGGTTCCACACCAGATTCTGTCCCTGCGAGATATTCTGACAGTTTAAGGACGCCAGCACAAACTCGCTATCATCAATATGCGGGGCGCGGACGACACCTCCGAACGTGTGTTCGCTGCCGTCCAACTCATAGACTACCCTGTATGGTATATCCTCTTCCTCTGTCCATTCCTCAACCCTGAACGGCATCGTATAACTGTGCTCTTGCAGGGTTGCTGTTCCCACTTGCTCCCATCCTGTCCCGCGGTCGGCTTGCAGGACCGCGCTCTGTGCGTCGGCAGCGCCCAGCGGCGGCATTTGCGCTGTAAGCTTCAGGACGCCGTTACTTGCTGTGTACTGTGTGCCTAGAATGGGGCCGAAGGAGCGATCCGGATGAAATAATACCTTGGATCCCGAAAGCTCCCAGGCTTCGAACCAGTATCCGGGTCCTTCCATCGCTGCGCTGTGGTGAGATACCAGTGCCACATTACCGGATAAATTTTCTGGCGCGATCTCCAGATATCGTGCGCTCTGGAGAAACATGCCTGTTAGACCATCATGTACGGTGGCGTTCACCAAATACGCGTCGCCATCCCATGTTACATGTACAGTTAGGATCAGATCGTTTGCTGCACCGCTGCCTTGGCGTTCGGTCGCCGGCAGCTCAGGCCATGCGGAGGCGGGGATATTAGATTGTGGTCCTTTTGGGCCATCGGCGTTTGTATTGCTGCGCATGACGATGCGCCCGGTACCGTCCACGGCAACAATTAGGCCGCCGTCCTCTCCGGGCCAGTGATGCACGAGGCTGCTGATCCGGTAGTCCACATCGCCGCCCCCGGCGCCAAGCAGAAACCCGGACCATGTGTTTGCATGGCTGGAATCCATGATGGCCAGCGCCCCCATCCTAACAGACACCTGCAGGTCTCCCGGTTCTTCGCCCAATGATCTTGTTAGGAGATGTAGCGTACGCATGGGCCTGTTAGGGCTCCCTTCCACACATTCTATGCGGCCGTTATTCAAGCGCCAGTCCATAAGCCGGTTTGCATAGAATTCGGGTCCTACCCATACGCGGTTTGTCTCGCCAGTGACGATTGTTTGCGGGAGGGGATCCGTGCGGCACGCAACGATGAGTAGGAGTATGGGTACGTATCTCATGATATTCCTAACCTTGCCGATGGGAAAGGATAGGGAGTTATATGGCTGAGTGCCACGCGTTTTCGCAGGAGTTACTTTTTGTGCTTTGGTGGTGCAGATAGGATGGCTTTCGCCAGTTGCTCATAATCGGTTCCCGCTTTTCACGAAAAACTGCAATTATTTCAAATAACTCAACACGTGGGTACTCATGATATATTATGTACATATATCAAGACGTTATATGCCACCGTGCCATGCCCGAAGCGGCTAGTGCATAAAGCAATATCACATGCAGGCTATTGCCCGGAAGTCGGAGTAACGCCAAGCACCTTGCTGGATTAGCGGGTGCGTGTAGGTTTGTGTGGAATGCCATCCTCGCAGAACAGAGCGAGGCGTACAAGAAAGCGAAGGAGGCTGGAGAGAAGCCGCTCTCGGTAAACTTTTTCTCGCTGGGGAAGCGGTTCACGGTGCTACGCCGCACGGTCGAGTGGCTACCTGAATACTCCTTTGGTGTCGTTAGATACACATTGTAGTTAGATACACATTGAAATATCAGGCGGATGCATGGAAGGCATTCTTCAAGGAGGGTAAGAGAAGACCGAGATTCCATTCCAGACGTGGTAGTACGCCTTCGTTCACGATCCCGGATAACGTAAGGGTTCGGGATGGCAAGCTGTGTATCCCGAAAGTGGGATACATGGCGCTCCGCAGGCGGGGAGGCAACCCGTACCCTGATGGTATACCCGTCAAAGCCACGGTAATGAAGAACGCCGGCAAAGGGTATGCTGTCATCTGCTACAAGATGGAGGCACCTGTAATAGAGGATACCGGCGGTGCTGTAGGCATTGACCGTAATTGCGGGCAGGTTGCTATGGTCTCCACAGAGGGCGATACAAGCATTATCAGACAACCGGATACGAAGCGTCTTGATGCCAAGTTGAAGCGGCATCAGCGAAGACTGGCGAGACAGAAGAAAGGCTCCAACCGTCGTAACAGACGGAAGCATAGAATCGCCCGCATACAGCGCAAGCGTGCTACCATCCTCAAGAATGCGAACCACCAGGTAAGTCGCAGTATTGCTCATTGCTCCTCAACGGTGATACTGGAGGACCTAAAGATCAAAGCGATGACTCGTTCAGCTAAGGGGACGATGGAGAGCTTTGGCACAAACGTCAGACAGAAGTCTGGCCTCAACCGTGGAATACTGCGAACAGGTTGGGGCCAGCTGGATCAGATGCTGAGCTATAAGTGCCGCAAGGTGATAAAGGTTACCGCTGCCTATACCAGTCAGCGGTGTTCTGTGTGTGGGCACACAGAAGCGAGTAACCGTAAGACACGGAGCAATTTCACGTGTATGTCCTGTGGACATGCGGATCATGCAGACCTGAATGCGGCTGCAAACATACTGGTGGCGGCGTGCCATTCCTTGTTGGTTGAAAAAGTGATTGTTGGTTCGGTGTTGGCTTGGGTTTCCTAAGCCTTTTCACCATCCGGATCCATGATCACTTATGAGTTTATCAGATGATTTATCGCAGCTCATTCGGCGGCTGCGTCATGCCGGCACGTCCGGTCGGCAGCTGCAATTTGACTTGTTGCGGCACCTCACCCAGTGTGTGCAGCAGTTGACGTCTAGTCTGGAAGAGCACGTAATCCTTTGGCTTGATGCCGTGGAAGTGTGGGGGCGACCCATAGTCGTGTGCATGGCCGCTACCATTGAGGGTTATCGGCGCATTCTGGGCTTTGTGGAGGCTCCGTTGCACGATGCGGAGCGCGTGCAACACTTGTTACAAGGCTTGTTGGAGCTCGGTTTGTGCGCAGATCGGGGGCTCTTCTGCATCACTCCTGATGTGACCTCGCTGACCGGCGTACTGCAAGAGTGCTTGGGTACCGGTATGCAGCAGCAACACTGCCAGATGCACAAGCGCACGCGTGTAGTGAGTTATCTGTCCGAGCAGGACGGGCGGCGCATTCGGGGGGCGATCACGCGTGCTTTCGCCGTGCCGGATCCGAAGGTGGCGCATGCAGCGTTGATGCAGATCCATACGGACCTTTTGGTGTGTAACCGGTCTGCGGCCCGGTGGCTCTTGCGTGGTCTGGATAGGACGCTGACACTGCACCGGACAGGACTGTACGAACAGTTGAGTCCGAGCCTTCGAAGTACTCGTTGTGTGGCCCATGTATCCAAGAAGCTGGTGCGGCGACTACGCGATGTTCGCTTGTGGATGCCGCCAGATAAGCGCCGTGCTTGTCTGGCGTTGTTGCTTCTTAACCTAACTTCGCCATCCGGTCAGGGAAAAACGCTGAGTTCCGTCTCCAATTCTCTCGTTTTTCCCTCCTAATAGGGCTATTTCGGCTAGATTCGGCGTTTTTTGGCCGACTTTTTCGGAAAAGGCAATGTGGTTCTATGGCGGTGTGGACGGGCACCTCCCACCAACACCCCGGTACCTTACCCCGTACCTGTTCCACACCCCGATCATTTTTATCCGAAACCGACCCTACAAACGTAAAGACGGCAATAATGCAACAGCTTTGCCCTCATCGAATCCTATCGCAAAGACGGTACCTCCAAACACCGTACCCTCCTTAATCTCGGCCCGAACTTCAACATCCCCCGCAGTCTGTGGGGGGAGCTGACCCATTGCGTTACTGCCCGACTCAAAGGGAAAGCCATCCTCCCTTTCCAGAATGATGAAGCCTTTCTCAATGCGGTCGACGACATCGTTGCACATCTCGAAAGCAAGGGCTACGACATCCATCGCACATCCCATCAGCAACACCTCATTGATCCAGAGAAAACAACCCATCCCGATTCCCGGACCGTCGGCGGAGAACGGCTGATCCTTCAGACATTGGAACAGCTCGGACTGGCTGTACTGCTACGTTCGCTCAACTTCTGCGAGAAACACGTCAAGCTCTGCTGTGCGCTGATCGTCGGACGTATGCTCCACCCGGGCAGTGAACGAGAAACGCATAAATGGCTGTGTAAAACCTCCAGTGTTCTGCAGCTTCTGGATTTGGAACCCCCGAGTCTCAACACCCTCTATCGTTGCACTGATCTGATCCACAAGCATATGGATGAGATCCTGGAGAAACTCTTTGGCATTACCAAAGCGGTATTGCAGTTTGAAGAAACGATCGTCTTTTATGATTTAACCAATACCTATTACCACGGCAAGAAGAAAGGGAAGTTGTTGTCGCATGGGCGCAGCAAGAAGAAGCGCAGTGATTGTCCGTTGGTTACGCTGGCGCTCACCCTGGATGGTTCGGGGTTCCCCCGCAATGTGCAGATCCTGCCGAGCAATGCAGGGGAACCGGCAACGCTCAAAGAGGCGATTGAGAAACTAAACGGCGCTACGCCCACAGTGATTATGGACTCCGGCATTGCGACGGAGCAGAATCTGCAGTACCTGAAAGAACAGGGACTTGATCACCGTGGAGCGTTCCAAAGCCCCTCCAGTCCCCGAAAACAAGCCGGATCAACAGTTTACGACCGCAGGGGGAGTCAAGATCAAAGCCTGGAAGATCACCAAAAAGGAAAAAGATGTTGAAGATGTTGAAGACGAAAAAGACGTTGAAGATAATGCGGAACTGCGCGTGTTTGTGCACAGTGAGGCTAAGCAGGCGAAGGAGGATCAGATCCTTGAAACCCAATGCAAGAAGTTTGTGAAGGCGCTCACTACACTACATGAGGGACTCTCGAAACCCGGGTACTTGAAGAACTATGAAAAGGTCACGATAAAGGTTGGTCGCCTGAAGGAAAAGTACAAGAAGGTCTCACACCTGTATGAGGTAGAGGTCAGCAAAAAGGAGGGCACCAAGCATGCAGCATCCGTTACGGTGACCCGGCGTGCTTCGCATGCGCGTCGCACCCAGGCCAGCGGAGGGTATGTGCTTCGGACCAGTCATACCGGATGGTCGGTGGAAAAGGTTGCACGAACCTACTGGCGACTTACAGAGATTGAGCGCACATTCAGAGTCATGAAATCGGACCTCGGTCTACGGCCCATCTACCACAGCAGAGATGACCGCATTGAAGGGCATCTGTTCGTAAGCGTGCGGTGAACTACATCTTGATTGGATGATGGGTTCTGGGGAGCTTACCCCTAGACGTGAGAACCCAGACCCCAGATCGCATGGTACAGCCCAAACGTACGGCGGAAGAGATGTTTCCGCTGGTAGAGCAGTATAACGAAAGGACCCAGTCCGCAGCGGCGTTTTGTGCAAAGCACGGCATCTCGTATGGGCAGTTGAATTATTGGAGGCGGAAGGTTCGCCAGGAGACTGCAGCCGAGGACAGCCGAGGCTTCGTGGAGATAGGCAGTGTAGCACCAAGGGAAGCGGCACAGGTAGAGATCGCATATCCGGGTGGGATACGGGTGCGGTTCTTTGCACCGGTCTCTGCTTCGTACCTGGCCAGGCTGACGCAGTCATGATCGGACTGGCACCTTCGCACCGGTACTTCTTTTACCGACCGCCGGTGGACATGCGCACAAGCTTTGACGGCTTGTGCGCTTTGGTAAAGAGCGGCATGAAGCGGAATCCGATGTCGGGAGACATCTTTGTATTCATCAACAGGAGGCGAAACCATTTGAAGGCGCTCACATGGGATCGGAACGGCTTTGCGATCTTCTACAAGCGCTTGGAGACGGGTACGTTTGCGTTGCCAGAGGAGGATGTGCCGACATGGGCACAGATGGTGATGATGCTGGAGGGGGTGTCGTTGAAGACGGTGAAATATCGGCCCCGATATGCGGTAAAAAGCCGATAATCGGGCCAAATATAATGTGTGATTCGGGAACAAGCAATATGCTGGTGTTGTTAGCTCACCATGCAGCCCGAAGCACATTCTATCCTCTCCCCCGCGCAGGTTGCGTTGCTTGCACAGCACCCCGAATTGGCCAGTGCCTTTGATCAGTACAGCCGGGATAATGCAGAATTGGAGAGAAAGAATAGCCAGCTGCATGATCGATGCAGCCGGCTTGAGGCAGAATTGGGGAATATGAATAACCGGCTGATGCTAGCGCTACGCGCGCTATACAGTCCCAAGAGTGAAAAGTGTGTGCTGAATGACCCGCAGCAGGGCACGTTGTTCGATGAGCCGGAGCAGGAGGTCCCTCTACCGGAGCCGGAGACGAATGGACAGACGAAGAATGGGCAAAAGGCGAACGGACGGCAGAAGAAGAAGGGCAAGCCCAAGCGTAAAGCGCTGGACGATCTGCTGAAGAAACTGCCCCGCGAAACGATTACAATTGAGCCTGACGGGGATACCAGTGGTATGACGTGCATCGGGGCGGAGAAGACGCTGGTTCTGGAGCGTGTACCCGCCCATATGAAGGTTATTGAGTATGTGCGTCCGAAGTATGTGGACCCTGGGGATGAGGATAAGGGGGTGATCATAGGTGAGTTGCCACCACGGATGGTGAACAAGGGCATGGCGGGTCCGGGGTTGTTGGCAGATGTGGTGGTGGGCAAATATGCGGACCACCTGCCTTTGTACCGTCAGCAGCAGCGGTTTCGTCGGGAAGGCGTGGAGATTGCGAAGTCCACGCTGGGAGGCTGGATATCGCAGTCTGCGTCGCACCTGACCCCGTTGTATAATGCTCTGAAGCAGGAGTTGCTATCCACTGGGTATCTGCAGGCGGATGAGACGGGGATTGAGGTGCAGGATGGAGATAAGAAGGGATCGCTGCATAAAGGCTTTTATTGGGTGTACCATAGTCCAGAGCAGAGGCTGTTGGTGATGGAATACCGGAAGACCCGTGCTCGGGCGGGTCCGGTGGAGTTTTTGCACGGGTATGAGGGATTGCTACAGACAGACGGGTATGTAGCTTACGACATCTTTGATGCGGACCCATCCGTAACGCTCTACGCATGCATGGCGCATGCCCGGCGCAAGTTCTTCGACTGCAAGACGTACGAGCCGGATAAGGCCGCGCATGTGTTGAAGGAGATACGCAAGCTCTACCTCATAGAGCGTTGGCTACGCAAAACGGGTGCGAGTGCGGATGTTCGTCAGCAACTGCGACAGGAACGGGCCGGACCTGTACTGGAGGAGCTGAAGCCGTGGCTGGAGGTGAACAATGGTTTACCCAAGAGCCCGTGGGCCAAGGCGACCCAGTATACGCTTGGCCGTTGGCAAAGGCTGACCCGATATCTGGATGAGGGCCGTGTGGAGTTGGACAATAACCTGGTTGAGAATGCGATACGGCCACTGGCTATTGGTAGGAAGAACTACATGTTCGCAGGATCCCATGATGCATCCCAGCGGGGTGCCGTGGTCTATTCGCTCCTTGGAACCTGCAAATTCCACGATGTCAACCCAATGGAATGGCTCATGGAAGTATTCCAGCGCATCCCGACACATCCTGCCGAGGACATAGCAGCGCTATTGCCCCATCATTGGAAACGGGCACGGCAAGCCCACTAGGGTAAGGCCGCCTAGCTGCCGGACGCCGAATCGTCCAGATCGGGCAAGCCCACATGCTCTCCTCCTTCCAACCACACTGTACCCGCCAAAACCGCCAAAAAGCCCGCTACCCTGTACTTCACCGCACGCTTACATCTGTTCATCACGGTACTGGCTTATCATGCTGCCCATATGGTTCGCACCAGACTCAAGGAACACGGGATTCATGATAGTTGGGCGACGATCCGAGACAAGTTGAACAGGATTCGTCGGATTACGACCAAGATGGTTAAGAACCAATATCGGTACCTGATCATGGAGGTGGATCAGGATCTGCCTCCGAGTATGGTACAGTTCTTTGCGGTACTGGGATACGTGTATGATCCGGATGCGACCCGCACCGTGACCGAGCATGTGGAGGAAGCGAGTGCACCGGTGAGCCAGAAGCCTCCAGACTCATGACGCATGGTCCCTTCACAACGGTTGAGATAGCGTACTCCAGATGGAGCCACCAGAGCTACGTCCGATGGAAACGATCCGAGGTAGATCGCAGCGAAACAGGCGGCAAAACACCAGGTAATCAGGGATTCAAACCACCCTAAACCAACTCCAACCGATCCGGTAAATCTCACAATCCATTGCTCCTGAAAAAAACAGTCCAAATATGGCCACGGGAGAATACCGTAGGTTAGTAGCACTACGAAATGGCGAAGTTAGGTTGAGATAGAGTCACACATGCGAAGATTGCCCCGCGCTGCGCAAGATCCAGCTATGCGATCAGCATTGTTTTCTTCCATCAATCAGACAAACGATAACTGACCTATGTCCAAAGATGTCACGCTGATAGAAAACCCCGGCACACTACCGGAGGGTCTCCAGAAGATACTAGACACGGGGATCGATTCCCTGAAGCTGTTAGTAGAGCATTTTTGGCACGATGCAACTGGCGTGTTTTCTTGCGGTCATGGAAGCCGAGGTATAGTCGCTCTGCGGTGTGCGCAGAAAGCGCGACAACAATAAGCAGCATAAGGGGCGGTACGAGCGATGGGGGAGCAGACCGGGCTCTATTATGATTGGAGATGAGCGGGTAAAGGTGAGTGTGCCGCGTGTACAGGACCGGGTGAAGGGTAAAGCGCGTCCTCTGGAGACCTACAAATTGTTGCACAAGCCGAATCCGAATATGGTGGAGCGTATCGCCCGGAAAATTGTGTATGGTATTAGCCAGCGGAACTACAAGAAGGTGGCAACGGAGTTTGTTGGCAGTTTTGGATTGAGCGCTTCCTCAATCAGTCGCAAGTACAAGAGTTACAGTGCACAGGTATTGAAGGAGCAGGAGGAGCGTAACTTGGCGGAGAACACGTTTGTAGCGTTGCTGCTGGACGGCAAGTACTTTCAGGGGGTGCAGTTATTGATTTGTGTAGGGATTACGGAGAAGGGCGAGAAGATAGTAGTAGGGATGGTGGAGACGGCGACAGAGAAGTATCCGTCTGGTGAAGTACATTATGACCGAGGGTATTTACTCTCTCAATTAGAGTAAGTTAGAGCGCGGTTCGAAGGTTTATAAGCTAGCGTCGGTTGGGTGTGCAGGAGTCAAGTACCTGACAGCGTGTTCGCAGACCAGCACACGGATCTATCGGATGACCCGGGCGCGCCTGTTTAGGGGCTCCTATGCCGCTTTCTTGACGGTAGCTTGCTGCAAGTCCCGACTAGCTTTCCAATGATGGGGCAAGAGTTCAGCCATGCGGTCGGCAGGATGTGTCGGAAGACGGCGTAGTACGTCGGTAAGCCATTCAATCGGGTTTGTCGATTGCAGCTTGCATGTGGCAAAAAGAGCGTACAGTACTGCGGACCGCTGCGCTGCCGCATGCGATCCCGCAAACAGATGGTTTTTCCGACCAAGCGCAATCGCCCGCATCTGGTTCTCGACCAGATTGTTATCGATCTCAACCTTGCCGTCTTCCAGGTAACAAGCCAGCTTCTCCCACCTGTTGAGCATGTACCCCACAGCCTCATCCCATCCCGCACTCGGCCGGTGCTCACGACTTTCCTCAAGCCATGGCTTCAACTTCTCCAGTACCGGCCGTGCCTCCTCCTGTCGTACCTCCACACGCCGAGCCGGACCAGCTCCCTCCTTACGCAACCCACGCTCTATCGCATACAACTGCCGGATTTCCTCCATTACATGGCGCACCTTCTTGGGCTCCTTTTTCCTGCAGTCATAAGACTTGCGACGCGCATGCGCCAAACATCTAAACAGCGTTATCCCGCCCCGCGTACCAAATGCATCATACACCACATACCCGTCGGTTTGCATCGCCCCTTTATATCCGCGCAAGAATTCCCACGGTCCAGCGCGCGCAAGGCTCGGGCTGTAATCCATCATCACCACCTTCGCCCGCGGTGCCTATACCCAAAGATAGCCGCGATGCGTCTTTTTTCGTTTTTCTTCCCTTCCTTCTCTACATACCGGTAGTGACCCGAGTCGCCCCGGGCCCTCTGGACGTGCGCGCTAACGCATCCGGCTCTTCCCGTGGGTCGCGCCACCGCGCATGACGTTAACAGACCAGCAAACCGGTCCGTTGCCGTAACCGCACCTTCCCCTGGCATACGAACCTGGTTCTGCGTCCAGTGCATGCCGGGAACTACGGGTTCCCCTCGGGTGCGACGCTTCGCTCCACCAACTCCGCCACATGGTCTTCCATGCTTTGTTCGCCAGCTTCATCGCTACTATCATCGCATCGGACCTCTCTTCAACGTACATCCTCCGATCAGCATTTCACCTACGCTTCGGCGGCTCCGCCCTTGGCGCTGGGCGTTGAAAAGATCTCCCAGGTCCCGGCAGGATATGTACATACGTCCATGGGGTCTTAGACACCGCGGGCCTGTCCGCCCTCTCACCATAACGATGACGAACATATTGCCTTCGACCGCACCGATAATCTCGGCGACCCGAACGACACATCTTTCGTTGCTCAATATCCCTGGCCATATGCGCCGCTACCGACACTTCACGTCCACCCTCACGAGTGACCGCGCACGGCTCGCGGAAATATGTGCTTGGTTCTTGCTTCATATTACGGGACTTCCACCCGCTATACCTTGCCAGTTAGCCTGGCGCACTCCATTTGTCTTCTTAGCACACGGTAGGGGATCCCATAGGCAGGGGACTAGTAGAATTTTGCATCAAACCGTTCGTGCCAATGCCCAGTCCGGCAGTGGAGGACTACCTCAAAGCAATCTACAAGCTCGGTAGGCAAAGGGCATCCACAACGGAGATCGCTTCGGCGTTGGGTGTTTCTTCCGCCTCCGTTACCAAGATGATGCAACGTCTTGCACGGGCGAACCTAGTCAGCTACGAGTCCTATCGTGGTGTGTTCCTGACCAGTACCGGTGAGAAAATCGCGTTGGAAATCCTGCGTCATCATCGGTTACTGGAAACCTATTTGCGTGAGGAGTTGGGATACTCATGGGAGGAGATGCACCAAGAGGCAGAGCACTTGGAGCATCATATTTCCGAGGCATTTGAAGCCCGTATTGACGCCCTTCTGGGGTTTCCTACGCACGATCCGCACGGCCACCCAATCCCGACTGCAGATCTTCAGCTTAGTGAGTCGGTCCACATTCCGCTACCTGAGATCCTTCCCGGAAAGGCTGTCCGAATCATGGAGCTGTCGGATACGGATCCGGCCCGTCTGCAGGTCTTGGAGAAATTGGGACTGTTGCCCGGCAGGCGCATGGATGTGCTCGCGCAGGATTCCGATTCCACCACAATCCGCGTAGATGATGAGGACCATGTGATCATGCACAATATCGCCGATGGTATTCTGGTTGAGTGGGAGCAGGTTGAAGTCTATCCGAAGGATTGATAGACTCTGGTGAC
The DNA here is from genome assembly GCA_963663495.1 of Rhodothermales bacterium. GTDB lineage: Bacteria > Bacteroidota > Rhodothermia > Rhodothermales > Bin80. The sequence continues at coordinate 2,988,638 of OY760427.1, read as the reverse complement.
GCTGCTACCCTGATGGCACAATAATGACTTCGGTTGTCGCAGATCACGCTAGGGTGTTAATCTATAGCGATTTATGCAGTTCGATCCTAAACTTGGGGAATTATGTGCGTGAGTACCCTCGCGTATCAATTTCACGGGTTACCGACCCCTATGACCAGTGAAATTGATACTAGTGCCTCACTGTGTACAGTTAGTCACTCACGTATATAATTCCCTAACTTATGGTTGCGATACAGGTGCGTATACCAATCGGTCCTCAGATGTATTGTCCCCTGTTTGTACATTGAGATTTAGCATGCCGGGGCAGTCTACGGGTGCACTTGAGGTAAATGGTATTGGTGGTCACAGCTTGGCTTGAATATGGAACCCCGGTTGGTGGCTGGGGACGGGTAATCGTACTGTCGGGTTTGCTGGGTGCAGCCTGCATGATGCAGTCGGTGTTGGCTCAGGTTGTTGTGCAACCTCGCTCGTCTGCTTCCACTACCGGAAATGAGTCGACAATGGGAGTACCACAATCCCGCCCTGCCCGTGTCGTTACATTCAACGATTCGCGAAAGGATTCGTGTCCCTCCGAAGTGGTTGTGGTATACCTTGAGGAGATGTCTTCCTGCGAAGATACTGCCAGAGTAGAAGTTACAGATGGTCACTTGTTTGAATACGTATACCTGCATTTTGGCGGCACCGCTGAATTGGGAGTTGATGTAACGGTAACGGGGCCGAGAAAAATTAAGATATTGCATGAGGAGGGTACGTACCGGACAGCGTGGATTAACCTCACGTACAACGCACTTAGCGATGGTATACCTGAAGGAGATGAAATTCTCTATATCTACTGGAGCGTTGACCCTGACGAACCGGAGAGTGATGATTTCAGGATTGACGTTCACATACGGGATGTTGACGGGTGGACTGTGGGGGATGCGATGGCCGCCGAAGCGGATGGCACCATGTCATTCTTATTGGAATTTAAGCAACCGGTAAAGCGAGCCCTTGTCATCAGTTACGAAACGATGGATGGTACGGCGGAAGCCGGATCCGACTATATTGGTTCGCTTGGAACGGTTACGGTCGAGGCGGGCAGTAAGAGTGTACCGATTTTGATACCGGTACTCACGGACCTTATAACTGAAAGCTCAGAGACGTTTGAACTGAGCACCTACTCGGACGCTTTTGCTGGCATATCCAAGCAAACGGCCACGGGCACCATTATTGACTCGCCTTCACTGATATTCGACAAGGATATGCTGAACGTAGCCGAAGGCGGTAGCGGCACCTATACCGTGAGGCTGGCAGCAGAACCCACAGATGAGGTGTCAGTGGATATCTCGGGGTATGCCGACACGGATCTGACCCCTACCCCCGCGAGCCTGATGTTTGAACAAAGTGGTGCCAGGATATGGAGTGCGCCGCAGACCGTGACCGTATCCGCGGCTGCGGATCCAGATGCCATACTGGATCCGGCGGTAACGTTATCGCACCGGGCTTCGAACGGCGGCTATGACGATGTGACGGGTGAAGTGGTGGTGACCATCACAGAAGTCAATCAAATAGGGTTGGTGGTAAATCCGGAGTCAGTGACGATTACGGAGGGTGGTAGTGGCAGCTTTACGGTTAAGCTGGCAACAGAACCCGCAGCCACCGTGATAGTAGCCATCTCGGGGCATGCCAACACGGACCTAATGCTGGACACTGAGAGTCTGGAATTCACTACCTCGAATTGGGGCACAGTGCAGACCGTGACTGTGTCTGCCGGCGAGGACGACGATGCGGAGGACGATTCGGCAACACTGACGCTAATGGCGTCGGGTGGAGGGTATGGCACACTAACGGCGGAAGTGTCGGTGAACACAGCGGAATTACATAAGGTGGGAATCGTGCTATCTGCATCAACCTTGGTGGTATTGGAGGAGGAGAGTGAAAACTACACGGTGGCTCTACGGACACAGCCCACAGCCCTAGTGACGGTGGCCATAACAGGGCATGAAGGTACAGACCTGGCGCTGGACAATGTTAAGCTAACGTTCACGACCACGACTTGGAGCACGCCGCAGACGGTGACCGTGAAGGCGGGCGATGATGATGACACCACGGCCGATACAGCGACCCTCACGCACACGGCAGAAGGCGGGGATTACGCATCGGTGAAGGGTGAATTGAAGGTCAACACCACAGACAATGACAAACCTGGATTGCTGATGGATCCCACAGTGCTGTTGGTGGATGAGGGGAGCAGTAACAGCTACATGGTAGCTTTAGCGACGCGGCCTTCGTCAACCGTGACGGTGACCATTGCGGGGCATGATAACACGGATGTTGGGCTGAACAAGATGAAACTGACATTCACGATGACCGACTGGGGAGAAATGCAGGAGGTGACGGTATCTGCAGCCCAAGATTTTGACGAAGTGAACGATAAAGTGACGTTGGTGCATGGGGCATCGGGAGGCGGTTACGGTTCCGTCCAAGGTGTAGTGGAGGTTCGCGTAAAGGATGACGATATGGCGGCGTTGGTGTTTGTACCGCAGACGGTAGGATTGGTGGAGCGGAGCGTAGCAAGCTACACGGTGGCGCTATTGACGATCCCAACGGGGGAGGTGCGGGTATCTATTACCGGCCATATGCAGAGTAATCTTACGTTGGATAGGGAGCAGCTTATGTTTACGCCTACCACCTGGCGAGATCCTCAGGCAGTGGAGATAGCAGCTGGGCCTGACGAAGATAGTGCGAATGAGGAGGTAGTGCTTATGCACAGCGCTACAGGGGGCAGCTACTCTTCGGTTACGGGGATGGTGACCATACGTATTACGGATGACGATGCGGAGCGGGTGGTGATCAATCCGCAGGAGTTGAGCATGACGGAGGGCAGCACTAGCAGCTACTCCGTTAGGTTAAAAACGGAGCCATCGGGTACGGTGTGGGTAGATATTGAGAGCGATAGTCCAGAGGTTGTGGTGAGCGATGCATCACTCAGATTTACGTCGGATGATTGGAGTACTGAGCAGACAGTGATGGTACGTGCGGAGGAGGACGCCAACACGATCAATGAGACTGTTACGCTGGCGCATCGGGCGGCCGGTGGTGGCTACGATGGTGTGGAGGAGGAATTATCGGTAATGATCATGGACAATGACGAGGCAAGTCTGGAAGTAACTCCGACGAAATTGGCATTGGTTGAGGGGGATACCGGCGAGGCCTTTACAGTATCGCTTACCACTATGCCAGCGAGCCAGGTGATGGTGTCCGTCAATGTAGAGCCCGTACTGAACGACAAGGTATCGGTCAGTACCCCGGACTTAACCTTCACGCCTGCGGATTGGAATACTGTCCAGACGGTCGTGGTAACAGCACTGGAGGATGCGGACTACGACCACGAATTTGGGTCTTTACAGTTGACAGCAAGTGGCGGCGGCTACGGCGGAAAGTCGGCTAGTATCACGGTAGAGGTTCATGACGATAATGCTCCGCGCATCGTGCGGGTATTGTCAGATATAACGGTAGAGGAAGGTGCCGGTAGTGCCGTATTTCGTGTGGGGTTAAGCGGAGAGAGCGCCAGTGTTATCACAGTCCGATACCATACCCACGATGGTACAGCGACAGCGGGTGCGGATTACCACCAGGCAATCGGAGTGCTCACGTTCGCAGCAGACGAGCTGGAGAAGCTGGTAACGGTGGAGGTCATTGATGACGAGGTGGACGAGGGTGACGAGACTTTCACATTGGAGTTGACGGACGCGCAGAGAGCTGAGCTGGGTAACGCAACAGGCCGTGTCACCATTGTGGACAACGATGCTGCTCCGACCGTCAGCATGGTACCTGCGGTGTTTGTACGGGAAGGGGGTACGGCAAAGGTTCACCTGCGTCTTAGTAGCGCCAGCGCGAATCCTATCAGGGTCTTGTACAACATAAGTGATGTGACTGCAGCAGCCGGAGAGGACTACGAGGCGGTGAGCACCGGTTCAGTGACTATAGGGCTTGGCGAAATGGGGACTATCATACAAATTCCAACCCGGAACGATACAGTGCATGAAGGCAGAGAGGCTTTCCTCGTGCAGCTTGACGGAGGCGAGCGGACCATGGTGACGATACTCGATAATGATCCACTGCCACAGCTTTCCATAGGCGATGTGACGGTATCAGAGGATGAAGGGCGTGCGAAGCTTGCAGTATCGCTGAGTGGTGGGAGCGCGGTACGTGTAGGGATCGCGTTTGCCACGCAGGACATTACGGCGAAGGCTGGGGCGGACTACACACGCACGCTTGGCACGCTGGTATTCGCACCGGGGGAGACGGTGAGGCATATATGGGTACCAGTAGCGCGTGATGATGTGGTAGAGGAAGACGAGGGATTGGTAGTAAGGTTGAGTGCTCCAGAGCATGCCGCGGTGTTGGATGCTGAGGGGAATGTGACGATTAAGGATGATCCAATAGAGGTCAGCATCTATGATGGTACAGGGACAGAGAGTTCGGAGGAACTGGTCATGGCGGTGCGGCTGAGTTTTGGTAGCATAAAGGTGGTATCGGTGCAGTTTGCGGTGACAGGAGGCACGGCGACATCGGATGTGGACTACGAGGCTACACAGGGGCTGGTGGTATTTGAGACCGGCAGTACGGAGGCGCAAATAAGGATACCGCTGATAGACGACGACTTGCAGGAAGGCAACGAGACGATAGAGGTGACGCTGTCGAATCCGATCAATACACAGATCGGGCAGGCGATGGCCACGGGCACGATCGTGGATGATGAGACAGCGCCGGGCGTGCAGGTGCGAGCCATTGCGGTGTCACAGAGCGAGGCGGTGTTTGTGGTGGGACTGTTGGCACCCGTGGCAGAGCGACTGACGGGCCGTTACCGTACGGTAGACGGCACGGCATGGGCGGGAGAGGACTACGAGCGCATGGAGGGGATGCTGGAGTTTGGGCCTGGGGAGACAAGAAAAGAGGTGCGCGTGCCGTTACTGGGCGCGCAAGGTAGCGGGGAGGCGTTTGCGCTGATGGTGGAGTTAGGGAATGAGACGGTGCGAGAGGAGGTGGTGTTGGGGTCGGAGGATACGGGAAACCGTGCGCGATTGGGCAGGAGTGTGGCGGTGCATATAGTGGAGGCGGTATCGGAGCGTATGGAGGGATCATTGGTGGGTTGTATGCCGAGGCCGTTTCCCGGTCAGCGGGTACGGGTGTCGCATCTTTTGTCGGGCTGTGGCATGCAGGCAAGCGGAGAGCGGATGAGTGTATGGGGTCGTGGTGCGTACAGCAGGTTGCAGAGCGGCGCGGTATCGGGAGCGGATGTGGTGACGGCGTCATTGGGGGCGGACTACCGTGCGGGAGATCGCTGGCTGATGGGGATGGTGGTATCGCGCAGCGAGGCATTGGAGCAGGAAGGGACGCTACTACAGATGACGGGCTGGTATCCGTATGTGCGTTACGGGGGTTTCCGTCACAGCGTGTGGGGGTTGGCAGGAGCAGGACAGGGAGTAGTGGCTGAAGCAGCGGAAACGGGAATACGCATGATGGCAGCGGGCGTAGTCGGCACGGTGGTACGCCGGGCAGGCTCAAGGCTGGAGTACGAGGCGGACGGTTTCTGGCTGGGGATGGATGGCGGGATTGAGGTGAGCCGTGTTCGCGCGGGTTTGGAGGGATCGGTGACGTTGCAGGATATCTTGGAGCCGTATGTGGAGGCGGCGGTTTTGCACAGCGGCGGGGATGCGGAGAGAGGAATGGGAATGGAGGCAGGCGGAGGGTTACGGGTGCGGATGGGGATGTTGCATGCGGAGGTGATGTCAAGACGTTTGGTGTTGCATCAGGAGGACGGCTACGGGGAGTGGGGATATGCGGGTATGGTGCGCTATGGCGGAATGGAGGGATTGGGAGCGCAGGTGCGGCCGACCTGGGGCCGTACGCATGTGGAAACGCTATGGCAGGCGGAGCGTCCGTGGGAGGTGTATCCATCGGATCGGCGGATGGAATTGGAGGTGGGATACGGCTCGCGTGTTCACAGGCGAAGCGTGCTACGGCCGCATGTGGGTATGGGGCTGCGTGACAGAGGCCGGGACTACCGCATAGGGGCGGGAGTACAGGGGCGCACTGGGATCGGGTTCAGCGTGAGCGGATTGGCGATGGAGCACATGGCGCCGTACCGACCGGTGAGCTACGGCGTGACTGCGAGTGGCTACATGCGGTGGTAAGCACTACAAGGCATGCGCATGAACTTCACGGAAGTCTCTGTTGGTCGGGCATTCTGCAAAACCCCGTAGAACTCGGTGACGACCCTTGGGGCAACATTTCTGATTTGTGATCTGGAATTGCGCGGGAGCATTAGCATGCGTTGCCGTTGCATCCGAGCGTATAGGAGGTCCCTGACGATCAGATACGATTGTGCCCCGACTTGCTGTAAACACGCGCGGCCGCCCACCGGCAGCGCTCCAGCCCTGTAATGCTTCGTCTTATGGTACGTCAACTTGCTCCGTCTTCATAGTGCGTGCAGCCGCCGGTACAGCTGCACCACACTTCTGATATCAGCCCGATGCTCCTGCTCCATATGGTAGACTTGCTTCAGCTCTCCTAGCCGCTATAGATGACACAGATTAGCAGCTTCCGCATAATCAAGCTTGCGTGTACATCCGTGCGCAAAGCTGACTATCCGAATTGTGTCGTGGATCACACAGCGCCAGCTCATCCACAGAACCGCGCAACGCTCATGCCAGCCAGTCTGCCAGCGAAGAATTCGCAAATGTCAATACTTTCCTGCGCTTCCATTGATATAATATTGAAGAACATCTCATCGAGCCTCTCGCATCATACTGTTCCCAACCGTACAAACGCTGTAGCATTGGATTCGACCGTGACCGCTCCATCGACGCTGCGGTCGTATTCATATGGAACACCGTCTCGGCCAAAGATGTCCGTGCAAGTGTAGCATGAATCTTCAACGGATGCCCGGTATATCATCCGGGGTGCTGGGCATAAAGCGCTCAATATGCACCATCCTCAATGCCGAGAACGTATTCTTATGGCGCCCCTCCAGAGGGCCCAGCGTTCTTGCCACCCATAGGAAATGTTCCTGTTGGCAGCTGATCCAGAAACTGTGTAACGGGGCACCAATAGATAGGGGGACCTCTTTTATCTCTATGGGTTTTGCTACCTGCAAAGTTAGGGAGTTATATGGCTGAGTGCCACGCGTTTTCGCAGGAGTTACTTCTTGTGCTTTGGTGGTGCAGATAGGATGGCTTTCGCCAGTTTTTCATAATCAGTGCCCGCTTTTCACGAACAAACTGCAATTATTTCAAATAACTCAATACGTGGGTACGCATGATATATACTTTCCATATATTAGGGAGTTATATACCACAGTGCCATGCCCGAAACGGTTAGTGCATACCGCAATATCACATACAGGCTGTTGCCCGGAAGCCGGAGTAAAGCCAAGCACCTTGCTGGATTAGCGGGTGCGTGTAGGTTTGTGTGGAATGCCATCCTCGCAGAGCAGAGCGAGGCGTACAAGAAAGCGAAAGAGGCTGGAGAGAAGCCGCCCTCGGTAAGCTTCTTCTCGCTGGGGAAGCGGTTCACGGCGCTGCGCCGCACGGTCGAGTGGCTACCTGAATACTCCTTTGGTGTCGTTAGATACCCATTGAAATATCAGGCGGATGCATGGAAGGCATTCTTCAAGGAGGGTAAGAGAAGACCGAGATTCCATTCCAGACGTGGTAGTACGCCTTCGTTCACGATCCCGGATAACGTAAGCGTTCGGGATGGCAAGCTGTATATCCCGAAAGAGGGATATATGGCGCTCCGCAGCCGGGGAGGCAACCCGTACCCTGATGGTATACCCGTCAAAGCCACGGTAAAGAAGAACGCCGGCAAAGGGTATGCTGTCATCTGCTACAAGATGGAGGCACCTGTAATAGAGGATACCGGCGGTGCTGTAGGCATTGACCGTAATTGCGGGCAGGTCGCTATGGTCTCCACAGAGGGTGATACAAGCATTATCAGACAACCGGATACGAAGCGTCTTGATGCCAAGTTGAAGCGGCATCAGCGAAGACTGGCGAGACAGAAGAAAGGCTCCAACCGTCGTAACAGGTGGAAGCATAGAATCGCCCGCATACAGCGCAAGCGTGCTAACGTCCTCAAGAATGCGAACCACCGGGTAAGTCGCGGTATTGCCAATTGCTCCTCAACGGTGATACTGGAGGACCTGAAGATCAAAGCGATGACACATTCAGCTAAGGGGACGATGGAGAGCTTTGGCACAAACGTCAGACAGAAGTCTGGCCTCAACCGTGGGATACTGCGAACGGGTTGGGGCCAGCTGGAACAGATGCTGAGCTATAAGTGCCGCAAGGTGATAAAGGTTACCGCTGCCTATGGCAGTCAGCGGTGTTCTGTGTGTGGGCACACAGAAGCGAGTAACCGTAAGACGCAGAGCAAATTCACGTGTATGTCCTGTGGACATGCGGATCATGCAGACCTGAATGCGGCTGCAAACATACTGGCCTCCGGGATTGGGGCTTCTGCACGGCGAGGAGCGTTCGGGTTACCGACCCCTATGACCCGTGAAATTGATACAAGTGCCTCACTGTGTACAGTTGGTCACTCACGTATATGATTCCCCAAGGTTAGCCTACGAGGAGGCTCCAGTTCTTTCTAGTGTTTTCGTGAGCGCGCCGTCCTGCGGGCTGCAGGACGGCGCGCTCTGCAACGGCTGCACCCGTCAGATATGCCACGAATGGCCAAATGCGGGCGGCGCCACCCTTCCGGAACAACGATGTCGAGGGCTTTGACAGAATCCCATTCTTATGTGGTGGGAGTTACGCGGGTTTTGCGGGCTAAAGGATGGTCTTACCCAACAGCGAGGCGAGCAGCTGAGCGGCAAGCTCTGCGGTTCGGTTGCGCTCATCAAGGAGGGGATTGATTTCGACAATATCTATAGAGCTAACACGGCCATCCTCAGACAGCAGCTCCATCAGGAGGTGCCCTTCACGGGTGTTGAGGCCACCCGGAACAGGGGTTCCCACTCCCGGTGCGAACATCGGGTCAATGCTGTCCATGTCCAGGCTGACATGCAGGCGGTCGTGGTGCTTTAGCCGATCAAGCGCCGCGCGTGTGACGGCTCCAATGCCCTGTTCGTCCACCTCCCGCATCGTGTAGACACCGAACTGTTGATTCCTCAACTGCTGTCCTTCGCTGCGGTCAATGGCGCGCAGCGATATCAGCACGACATCATCCGGGGTGATCTTGGCCCCTGCACGCCCCACATGTAGCAGAGAAGCGGGGCCGTGGCCGCAAAGGATGGCGAGGGGCATCCCATGGACATTTCCGCTCGGAGACGTCGCAGGCGTGTTGAAGTCAGCATGGGCATCAATCCATACGACGCCGACCGCACGGAGGTGTGTGGCACCGCCGATGGTACCAATAGCGATCGAATGATCGCCCCCCATGACGATGGGGAGGTGCCCTTCATCAACGCACTTACGGACTTCTGCATAGATCCGCTCACATGAGATGCGAATGGGCTCGTGGAAGTCCCTACCCCTGTGCGCGTCCCGGATGGCAACATCAATGTTACCTGAATCCTCTACCCGGTATCCCAGCTCTTTGAGCTGGCGGGCCAACCCTGCATAACGTAGGGCGCTTGGACCAACATCAACCCCACGAAGCTGCTGTCCAAGGTCCATCGGTGCCCCGATCAGACGAACGTGCCGTGCGCCGTGGCTTGGATCCGTCAAAATATGATGGCGTTCGACACTCAATGTTGCCTCTGTCCCGGCTGAATTACTTTTTCGCAGACTATCGGCGTCTGTATATCCCGGGGCTGCTGTTTACAATTATTTCGGCCATTTTCGCAATTGCCGTGCCGATGATCGTGCGGCAGGCCGTTGACAGCATACCTCGGTTTGTTGCGCTCTTCCGACAGTTCAGGGGCACGGAGCTTGAAGGACCGTTGTACGCCGACCTCCTTATTTCGCTTCTGCTGTTCGGGATGATAGTAATTGGACTCAGTGTGGCAAGCGGCGTTTGCTCCTTCCTGATGCGACAAACCGTAGTAGTGGCCTCCAGACACATTGAGTTTGACCTACGCAACTCGTTGTATGCTCATATTCAAAAGCTTTCAAGAAGGTACTACGCGAGAACGTCAACGGGGGATGTCATAACGCGTTCTACAAGTGATATTGAGCAAGTGCGGCGTTATATCGGTCCGGCGGTTATGTATATCACGCGAGCCATCGTGATAATGGTAACGGCTATCATTGCTATGCTCGTGATCTCTCCGCGCCTGACGGCTTATGCATTGTTGCCGATGCCCATCCTGGCGGTCGCAATATTTTTCGTAGCGCATTTGGTGCACTCGCGAAGTGTGGCGCTGCAACGGCAGTATGCAAGCTTAACCAGCCGGGTCCAGGAGGCTTTGTCAGGAATACGTGTGCTCAAGGCTTATGCGCGCGAGGAGTCGGAGGCCGAGGCGTTTGAAGCTGAAAGTACTGCGTACAAGGTGCGTGTCCTTTCACTGGCTAAGGTGGAAGCGGCGTGGCGCCCTGTTTTCGTCACGGTCATTGGGATATCGCAAATACTTGTAGTATGGATGGGAGGCAGGCTAGTTACAGAAGGGATTATTACTATCGGCAACATTGTTGAGTACATGATTTATATCGCTCTGATCACATGGCCGGTGGCTGCTCTGGGTTTTGTTATTTCAATGGTGCAGCGGGCGTCGGCTTCCATCAGTCGCATTCATGATATACTGGACACGAAGCCGGAAATTTATGACTCAAACACAACGGATCATTCCATTCAGGAGCTAGCCGGTCGTATTGTGTTCGAAGATGTCTCTTTCCGGTATGAGGAGAATGGGCCATGGGCCTTGCATGGCGTATCATTTACGCTCCCGGCAGGAGGGATACTGGCAGTTGTTGGGCATACAGGGTCAGGAAAGTCCACATTGGTGGAGTTGATTGCCCGCTCTTATGACCCTACAGAAGGCGTTGTGCGAGTGGATGGAGAGGATGCCCGGAAGGTACCCGTTGATGTGCTCCGAGCGGGAATGGGATACGTTCCTCAGGATGTGTTTTTGTTCAGCGATACCATCGGGGCGAATATCGCGTTTGGAGATTTGGAAGCCGGAAGCGATCGGATCGAAGAGGCTGCCACTGAAGCAGAACTTCTTGACAATGTCTTGGATTTCCCGGATGGATTTGAAACGTTTGTCGGTGAGCGCGGGGTTACCCTTTCGGGAGGTCAGAAGCAGCGAACATCGCTGGCACGCGCACTGGTCCGCAGTCCACGCATTCTTCTTCTTGATGATGCTCTCAGCAGCGTTGATACTAAGACAGAGCATCGCATTCTTGGGCACCTGCGTCGCCGATATGGCCAGCGCACGGTGGTTATAGTAAGCCACCGAATCTCTACTGTTCAGGATGCCGATACCATTCTAGTCTTGGAAGAAGGTGGAATTGTGGAGGAGGGCAACCACCAAAGCCTTGTTGAAGCCGGTGGCAGGTATGCTCGTTTGTACCGTCAGCAGCTTCTGGAAGCTGAATTGGAAGCCTTGTGAGGCGCAGGATCACGCGTTGCGGTCAGTCTTGATGTGTTGCCCATGACTATTGTTCCGCTAGGCACTGCTGCGGCTGCACCCACCCGAACGCGCCACTTATCTTCTATAGCGCTGATTCAGTCAGGTCGCATCCTGCTGCTGGATTGCGGTGAAGGTGTACAACGAAGGCTGCTTGATGCCGGGCTGAAGCACGGACATGTTGATACGATATGCATTACCCACCTGCACGGGGATCACTTTATTGGACTGTTCGGCCTTCTATCCACGATGGCATTGAGTGGTCGCACGGCCCCTCTGACGCTCCTGGCTCCTGCAGACTTGGTACCGATTCTTGACATGTTATCGGATTCCTTGTTCAAGAATCGGGGATTTGAATTGGTGCATCGGTCCTTGAACAAGGAGTTTCGTTCTGGAGTTGTGCATGAGAATGCATTGTGGGTCATAACAGCGCGTACCTTAGAGCATCGGGTCTTTACGGTAGGGTATCGGGTGCAGGAGCGGGCGCGGCTCGGATCCCTGGATGCGGATAAGGCTCGTGCCATGGGTGCACATGCGCCCGAGCATTTTCGGATGTTGAAGAATGGTGGATCAATTCGGCTTGCATCCGGTGCAGTGATCCAGAGCAGCCAAGTCGTCGGGCCTCCACCGGTCCCGCGATCCTTCGCCTATCTTGTTGATACGCGCCCGTGCGAGGCGGGGCAGCAACTCGCCACGGATGCGTCTCTCGTCCTGCATGATGCAACTTTTTCAGATGAGCACCAGGAGCGTGCGGAAAGGACCGGGCACTCGACAGCACGGGAGGCCGCCGCGGTTGCACGCAGAGCGCGTGCAGGCAGGTTGCTGCTGAGCCATTTTAGCGCACGGTATTCGGACATTGGGCTGCTCGTTCGGCAGGCTAAGGAAGAGTTCCCGTATTCGGCCGCCGCGGTTGAGCTGGGACGCTACTCTGTAGGAGATTACTAAGGACGACCGTATGGGAGAACAGCCGAAGGGGCTTGATCGGAAGCTGCTTAGACGCATTATATCCTACCTGATGCCCTACAAGGTGTGGGTAGCGTTGGCTTTTGTGCTGGTTCTCGGGACAGCCTTCCTGGGCCCGCTCCGGCCCAAGCTTATTCAGCTTGCTATTGACGATTACATAGTTCCGGGCGATCTGACGGGGCTGCATATAATCATCATTGTCCTGTTGAGTGCGCTTGCACTTGAGGGTGTCCTTGTTTTTACCAACGCCTATCTGACCCAGTGGATTGGTCAGCTAGCGATATTTGATGTTCGCGTTCGCGTGTTTCGTCACATCCAGAAGCAGTCCCTGAGCTTCTTTGACCGCACGCCTATCGGGAGACTGATTACGCGCACGACCGCCGATGTGGAGTCACTGAGTGATGTCTTGTCGGCCGGCGTCGTCTTGATAATGGGCGATATGTTCAGGCTCATTTTTATCGCGGCCTTCATGTTTTCTCTTGACTGGGGCCTGGCACTTGTGACCATTGGCATCATGCCCCTGATGTTATGGGTAACCATGTGGTTCAAGCGCAAGGTAAGGGGGCAGTACCGCGAGACGCGGCGCCAGGTTGCGCGAATGAATGCGTTCCTGCAGGAGCATGTCATGGGTATGAGTATTGTGCAATTGTTTGGCCGTGAAGCAGAGGAAATGCGGCGGTTTCGGACGATTAATGACCAGCATCGTTTAGCCCAGATCAATACGGTATTTTATTACGCGCTGTTCTGGCCCGCAGTGGATATCTTGGCTTCAACAGCAATTGGGCTGGTCGTGTGGATGGGGGGTGTGCAGGCCATTGCCGGCGGGCTGACAGTTGGAATACTGATCGCGTTTGTCCAGTATGCCCGGCAGTTTTTCGAACCCATTCGGAATCTGTCAGACCAATTCAACACGTTACAGTCTGCTATGGCAGGTGCTGAACGCATTTTTGGTGTGTTGGATAATAACCAAGCGCTTCCTCAGATTAAACGGCCGGTACCTCTTAAGAAATTTCAGGGGCGTATAGCCTTTCGCGGCGTATGGTTCAGCTACGACGATGGTTCCGATGACCCGAACTGGGTGCTGCGTGATGTGACATTTGAAATTGAGCGCGGACAAAGTGTGGCGCTTGTCGGGTCGACCGGAAGCGGCAAGACAACGGTCATCAGCCTTCTGATGCGATTCTACGATATCCAGAAGGGGCAAATTCTACTGGATGGTCAGGACATAAAGGATATCAACCTGCAATTCCTCCGGTGGCGCATCGGGCTGGTACTGCAGGATGTGTTTCTGTTCTCCGGGTCGATTGAGAAAAACATTTCGCTCGGACACCAGGATATCACTGCAGAGCATGTCGTTGCGGCGGCAAAGGCTATCGGAGCGCATCGGTTTATTGAGCGTTTACCCCAAGGGTACGAGCACGATGTTCGGGAGCGGGGTGCATCCATCTCGCATGGACAGCGACAGCTGCTATCCTTTGTGCGGGCCTTGGTATTTGATCCGGACATCCTAGTTCTTGATGAAGCTACATCCAGTGTGGACACGGAAACTGAATTGGTAATACAAAAAGCGCTTGATACGTTGATGGAGGGGCGGACCAGCTTAGTGGTTGCGCACAGGTTATCCACTGTACGTCACGCAGACCGAATTCTCGTGCTTCACAAAGGGGTGCTGCGCGAGCAGGGTACGCACGAGGAACTCCTTATGAAAGGAGGCTTGTACCGAAGACTATATGAACTGCAGTACCAGGATCAGGAAGCTGCGGCTGCATAGAAACACGCAGCTAGGATAGCGTATCTTAGACCCCATGACTGATGCCTACTACAACAAAGATCATTTGCCGCGATTCGCGGATATCGCTGAAGGCAGCAAGCCGCTTGCAGATGCTTTTTTTGCCTATTACAATCAGGTTTTTGAGGATGGTGCATTGTCCGAGCGTGTGAAGGCGTTGATCGGTCTCGCTGTATCCCATGCGTTGCAATGTCCCTATTGTATCGATGCCTATTCCCAAGCGTGCCTTGAGCGGGGTTCCGATCTTGAGGAAATGACAGAGGCGGTCCATGTTGCGGCGGCAATTCGGGGCGGGGCAGCACTCGTCCACGGGGTGCAGATGGTGGATCAGGTTAAGCGTTTGAGCATGTGAGGTATGGGAAGCAGTATTGCATCTTCTCCAGAGCTGATTGAAGTTGATATCCTGAACGGAGCCGGTAGTTATGCCGCGCCGTCCATGCGGTACCGCCGGGCACCGCTGGCGGAGCCGTTCGAACAGTTGCGTATCCTTGATGAGGTGCGCATGGAGGGTGGACCTACGGGTACCGGCAACTTCGCTGCGGATCTCGCAGCGTCGGGATGGCCGCGGTTACAACCGGAGGCCCTTGACATTGTGCAGATCAATCTTGGTAAGCTATGCAACATGACGTGTCGCCATTGCCATGTGGACTCTGGACCGGACCGGACGCAAGAAAACATGGATCGGCAGACGGTGGAAGACTGCCTAACGCTTATTGATCGTTCTGGCGCGCATACAGTTGACTTGACGGG
Organism: Rhodothermales bacterium; assembly: GCA_963663495.1. GTDB lineage: Bacteria > Bacteroidota > Rhodothermia > Rhodothermales > Bin80. The sequence continues at coordinate 2,973,576 of OY760427.1, read as the reverse complement.
AGGGGCTCCAGAATTAAATCCATACTTTGAGTATTTGGTGGATGCTTGTGTAGAGCGTGGCCTTTATGTGATGGATAGGTGTAATCTGACCGTCCTCCTAGTGCAACGACTGCGGCACCTACCAGTATGGTTTGCAGAGCGCGGAGTGGAGGTCGTGTGTTCACTTCCGCACTACAGGTCGCTTGGTACGGATGCACAGCGGGGACGCGGGACCTATGAAAAATCTATTGAGGCGCTGCGCCGTCTTAATAGCGCGGGTTATGGACACGGAGTTTCCCGCTTGTGCCTTACATTGATTACCAATCCTGTCGGGGCCTTCCTTTCAGGGCAACAATCGTCATTGGAGCGGGAATGGAAGAAGGCGTTGCACCGCCATCACGGGGTTACCTTCGACCGGCTGCTGACGCTTAACAACCTTCCTATGTCGCGCTATCTTGAATGGCTGGTTAATACGGATCAGGTCGAAGCGTACATGCATAAGCTTGCAGGAGCCTTCAACCCGGCTACAATTCGTGGGTTGATGTGCCGAAATACACTTAGCGTTTCTTGGGATGGCTATCTGTATGACTGCGACTTCAACCAGCAGCTCGGCATGGAGATGGATCTCGGTGGTCCTAGGGCTTCGGTTCGCGATTTTGAGCTGGAAGAGTGGTTGGGGCATCATGTACGTACCGCCCGGCATTGCTACGGCTGTACGGCAGGCGCCGGGAGCGGGTGTGGTGGAGCTATTGTTGATCAATAGGATTAATGCCATACGATCGCGAACCAGGAACTCATTGCATGTCTGTTCACGCAAATGGTAAAGCCTGACGGTTTGTAAGGCCCAACGCCGCCGGGGTTGCCTCAGCTTGGCAGCGCATTGTGGTGTTACAGATCTGGAATCGGCTCCCCCTGCTGGTCACGCCCAACTGATTCAAGTTTAGTAAAGCCCGATGGGGTGCGCGCTCTCTCTCGCTGCGTGTTGTCGTGGGAAGAGAAGACTTCTAATGGCTGTCGGCGATATTGCTTTCGGGTTTTTCCTCAGCTCCCTTAGCATGCACTAAACCACTGCATTATTCACTGCTGTGGAGCCGCACCACAGGTCGTCAAGCGCGCTGTAGCCTCCATGCTCAACTCCAGAAAATTCCTTACGTACGCACACATGTGTCCGTACGCCGCTTAAGTGCTGCCTTGTCTCACTGGATTGCTTGTTCAGCCGATGATACAAGCGCGCCGAAGGCTCACTTGTGCGGGTCTTGGTGTCCGCAAACAGTACGGGCATTGTTTCCTCCATATGAACATGCGCAGAACCAGGACTTGCATTTTATTCGTCGCCATTCTGATCGTGAATTGATTGCCCAAACCGCAGGTCCGGGCACAAAACGATCTCGGATTCCGAGAAACAACCATACCGCTGAAACAATCAATGAATGTCGCTTCTCAGAAGTCCGCACCTTACCCCGTTAGCAGCTTCAGGAGCTCTTCTGTGTTCAGCCGAGCCGGCGTGTCTGTTCCTTCAAGCAATCTGTCGGCCAGCTCCCGCTTACTGTGGTGTAGCTGTACGATTTGTTCCTCAATTGTGCCCTTGGTGACCAGCCGGTAGATCGTAACCGGACGCGTCTGACCAATGCGATGAGCGCGGTCTGAGGCTTGGTCCTCCGCTGCGGGATTCCACCACGGATCCATGTGAATTACATAGTCGGCCGCTGTCAGGTTAAGTCCCACCCCTCCAGCCTTGAGCGATATAAGGAACACATCGCCCTCGCCCGCCTGAAACGCCGCGATACGCTGCGATCGGGCTTTGGCAGGGGTTGAGCCATCAAGATACTGATACGGAATCCCGGCTTCGACCAAGTGCTCCTCAATCAGCTTGAGGTGGCGCACGAATTGGGAGAAGACGAGAACTTTATGCCGTCCCTTGCGCAATTCAGTAAGGGTGGCCGCGAAAGTCTGCATCTTGGAGCTGGACGGACCGTCTGGATGCACTAGGCGGGGATTACAACAGGCGAGCCGTAACCTGGTCAGGTGCGCCAGAATCTGAAAGCGCCGCTGCTGCTCAGGTTCAACATCTTCTTCGTCCGAGGTACGGTCCATGCCAATAGCCTGCAGGTCCTCCATCGCACGCTGCCTTAACGCTTCGTAGAGTGTTGCCTCCTCTGGTGAAAGTTTGACATGGAGGGTGACCTCGGTACGGGGGGGGAGGTCGTCTAGCACATCGGCCTTGATCCTTCGTAACATAAAGGCTGAGATGAGGCGGCGAAGGCGATTACGTGTGGCGGGGTCTCCGTCACGTACGATTGGCAATTCGAACTTCTCGCGAAAATGCTTTCGGGAGCCTAGCATCCCGGGATTGAGAAACGCAAAGAGCGAATAGAGATCGCCCAGGTTGTTCTGTATCGGCGTTCCCGTTGTGACGACACGGAATCCGGCCTTGAGTTTGCGAGCAGCGCGGGCGCGCTTGGTGGACGGGTTGCGGATTGCCTGGGCTTCATCCAGCACGGTCGTTCCCCAATCAACGGATCCTAGGGGATCAGCATCTATATGCAGAAGTCCATACGTAGTTACTACTAGGTCAAATGGACCCAAGTCCTCCAGATGGCGGGCGCGAGCGTGCGGTGAACCCGTGTAGGTACGGACGTTCAAGGTTGGTGCGAAGCGGCGCGCTTCGTTGATCCAGTTGTCCACTACTGACGTTGGAGCGACTACGAGTGCGGGTCCTTTTGGGGCGCGATCAAGCAGCAGCGTAAGGGCTTGTATTGTCTTGCCCAGACCCATGTCGTCGGCAAGGCATGCGCCGACGCCCCAGTGTCCGAGGCGCGCAAGCCATCGAAAACCATCCTCCTGATAGGGCCGCAGCTCAGCCTGCAGCGTGCCTGGTACAACGGGCTCGAAAGAACGGGCATCGTCGAACGTGTCTTGCAGACTGACCCATTCGTCATCGGCGGCAAGCTGTACGTTTTCGAAGAACTCCCGAAGGGAAAGTGCAGCTAAGCCGTGGATGCGGAGGCCTTTCTTTCCCCCGGAAGATGACAGGCTGCGCAGATCCTCCAGTTGGCGGCGAAACGAGGAGGTAAGAGATACGAAGGCGCCTTCGCCCACCGGGACGAACCGTGACTGCGGGTTTTGGTCCATCAACTCAAAGAGTGAATGAAGTTCGAGCACCCGATCTTTGTTCACGGGGAGCTCGCCAGTCGTGCTGAACCAGTCGGCAGCGGACTTCACCTGCAGCCGGAGCGTGCCCGTATCCGCCCGAGCAACGACCCTGTAAGGCTGCCCGTGGGGCCAGAGGCACCTGGCCCCAGCTGCATCAAGTTGATCAACCAACTCAATGCAGTCGCTGGGTTCAGGGACAGCCAGTGACAAACCCGGCCCGGCGCCCTCAAGCATGGGGCAAGTGAGAGTGAGCTCCCGCACGGCGTTGGTTTCTGCTGCGTGGGTCCGTCGTGCCTGTACGGTTTTGCCGGCAACGGACGCGAATGCCGTATTGCCGCCAGCTCCCGGCTGGAAATACTTGCCAGACTCAGGCACAGGTTCAACCAGAAGAGTTACGATTAACCCCTGCCCACTAGGCTCTAGTCTTACCCAAGGCCAAGGATCGCCATCCACTTGCGATACAACCTCTGCCTCCCCCGCAATCAGCCCCTGTACCCTCATATCCTGTGCGAGTGTGGAAACCGCTCCGATCAAACGATTCTTGGCCTCACTAGGCAGCTCTAATCCGTCACTCGGGATGATTCGGCAGAGTTTCCTGTGCCCAGAGGTAAAGCGGGTAACCTCAATGCGTGTGTCACTGACGCAGACGCAGAGGAGGTTTTCATCGTCAGCAATTTCAACATGTGGGTTGACACTAACCAAAAGTGATCCATCCTGCTCCTGCACATGAAGCTCCGGTTCGCAGCGAACGATTTCTACTGATTCCCCGGCCTTATTGAAGATGTACTGGTGTCCGGCCAACTCGTACAGCCCCGATCTCGGAAGCGTGTAGCCGTACTCGTCGGTTGCTATGTTGCGATCAAAAACTATTTTGCCGGCCGCCGCACGGTCTTTATTAGTGAGAAAGTCCATCTCTGCCCGTCGTTCCCGCAATGTCTTGAGCGGGATAATCCGGCCCTTGGTCCATTGTCCATTGCGGGTTCCCCGTTGCACCTTGCATCTGAATGTGATGGTTTCATATTTCCCGACCTGAAGTACCCATACCAGACGCTGTTCCTTGGTAGTTGGAGATTGATTGCGTTTACTGGCTTTACCTTTGGCCTCGTGTGCGACCCGCTCAATCCGCTGGAGAGCGTAATTCCATTTTGCCTGAGGGCTGATTAGAGACGCTAGCGATACCGTCCCCAGCTCCTTGTGCATGCCGGAGGCGACTTCCGACGGACCTGATTCTTCTTGGCCCAGGATTCGTGCAAGCGTCTCTTGGATCTCGCTCTCCTCCCGACCGTCTGCTCTCCACCACTGCGTGCAGACCTCGAAGCATTCTGCCGCCACCCATCGGTAGCCATTCCGGGCAGCCTTGGTGCCGAAGTTGAGCAGCGTGGTAAAATGCCGCTCGCCGGCAGGACCAGGGAATTTCTTCTTCCAGCAGGACAGCAGTCCGTCCACCAAGACATCAAAGCTGTCAAACCCAAAGGAGTAGGTCAGCGCAGTGTCATGGTCCTCGCGGATCAGGTAGGCTGACTTGACCACATGGAGAAATGTGGACTTTATTTTGTCCTTTTTAGCAACGTTTAGCAGGTGGTCAAGTTTTGCAGCGCATTCTGGTTTGTGCCCCCTGATAAGGGCCAGAAGCGCGAATGAAAACGCGGCGCATTTCGGAATGACATTCCGTTTGCGTGTACCGATTCTTTCACATTTGATGGCTTCTTCAATGCTCACTGCCGCCTCTGCGTCGTCCCCGCGTAACATGGCTATCATCGCACGCGCAGAGGCTTCTTCTATGCGTACGCTTTTTGTGGCCCGCTCATCCACTTGCAGTTGGTCGAACACCGCCAGTGCTTTGTCTAACGACCCCCGCATGGCCTCGAACATTGCCATATCCGCAACCTTGGCCGCCAGATTGACTGAGCTTTCGGCATATATATTTATTACAGCCTCAGGCGCTTCGGCTCTCCGCACAACCTCACTGATGCAATCTCTGTAGGCCGCTTCCTTGTACTGGTCTGGCAGCCTTTCAAGCAGGCCCATGAAACCAGGCCGCGACAACCAACCCCATGCTCCCGGCGGGGCGTTGCCCAGCCTGTATCGCATCTGGTCGAATTCGCCTGCTACTGTGCAATTGCGCGCTAACATCATGGTAATTGCATCCCCATCCTCGTGCTCCCGTCCGCGAGAATAGACATGGGAAAATGACTGTTCAATTCTGTTCAGCATGCCCTTCCAATGTGCCTGCCGTGTTAACCAAGGTGCCCAGTCTTCACAAGCCACCAAACTTCCTTGCTCTCCGGGATCAAGCAAGATGCCTGCCTCTAGTGGACTGGTACAAGCGGCTTCGTAGTAGACTTCCAGGATTAGTCGACGACGAATCCTGAACCTTGCCGATAGCAGTACTTCACTCATCTGGTCTCGGGTGAGTGAGTGCGGAAACACTACGCCGAAGGCAATCGCAACAGCTTGCTCTACCGGATTGAGCGACCGGAAAACAGACTCAAACCGAGAAAATTGGAGTGCCTCGTCAGACGAGCCTGCGTTTGACTCCGCACTAGCAGCTGCCCGATCCTCTTCGAACAACCAACCCTGTTGGCCATGGAGATCCAGCACTGAGCGCTACCTATTGGCTGCAGAGAGCAAGCGGTTCGCATCGGTCACCCGGTCTGTAACATCCGAAACAACCACAACCTTGTTCAATCTTATCCCGTGCCATTGATCGAATATTCTGCACGCGGCTTACCTACTTGCGGAGGATCAGGGACTCTTCAAGCATAGAGGTCATATCGTGAAAGCGTGCCTCTCTGGTCAAAGAAGGAATGGAAGTGTTCCATGGACATTAGCGCCCGTAGGCGTTGAAATCCATCAATAATCGGGGTCGCCACAATGTTCCGTTTTTCGATGCCAAGGCCATACCCTTTTACCCCACCTCGACGCGGTTCCATAGCCAAATTCAGCGATGTAGTCAGCGGCGGTACGTTACGAAGTAAGGCACATGCCAGCCTATCACATTGGATTCTAAAGGCGGATCAAGCAGATCAAGCTGGTAGAATTGGATTCAACGGGTGGAGGAAGAAGCAATTCGCCGCACGCTTATACTAAGGAATTTATACGGCACAATGAAACTGACCATGTAATTCCCCATTGCTGTTTTATCCTGCCATGAACGTTTATTGAGGGGTCAATTGCTACCTTGGTCAACTGCCGGAACTTGGAGCGCGCTACCTATACCCGGTGGGTTTACCATTGTGCTCTGGCATTGAATCCGATGGAATACTCGGGCTGCCCAAAGTCGCTGTTGCGGCGAATCGTGGTGATGCCAACGCTGAATCCGGGAATGGGTGTCTGCGCAGATATGCGCCATCCAACACTATAGTTCCGGGAATAGTCGGATGTGCTGAAGCCAACGTGAGGGGTGCCGGTCAACCGGTTGCCGAACGCGGGGAGGCCGTAGCCTGCCTCCGTTGTCCAGCGGCCACTCGTGTTGTAGGCATGTGCATGGCTGAACGGGTCATGGCTGAACAGGGTACTGCTTCCGTTCAGCAGACCACTGCTACGGTCTTGCCGCACGTCCACCGACAGCCCGCGATCTGTTTCCGGGCGTGGGTCGAAGCCCAATGTCGCCGAGAAGGTCTGGCCCGTACGCCCTGACGCCGCATGCGATAGGAGCGTTCTGCCGGAAAGATCCAGAAAGAGTCCCATCTGCCGATGCGTCCAGCCCATGCCGCCTCCAACTTCCACACCCAATCCGATCTCTGCATCTCCTCCGTCGTGCCGCAGTCCCACCTCCACCACCGGAGTAATGTTACTGCTGCCCAACACGGCCGTCCAACCGCCTTCTAGCCCTAAACGCAACCTCGTCATCTCAGCCGCCGACGGCGCCATGTCCTGCGTTGCATCGGACGTAATGCGCGACCACAGCGCATCCGCAATTAGAGTCACCTGCGCCCTGCTCCCGGGTCGCAGCAGACTGAAATTCTGCCCCACCGCAGCCAGAGACCAGTCGGTGTCAGCCCTAGCACGACCACCTGTGCTCACCTCCGACATGTACTTTCCAATACCATACCCCGTTGCCGCCCACACCGCCTGCCGATTCCCCACACGGTACGACGCATATGGAATTGCTGCCGCAACCGATGATGACGTGTCACCCGACTTTTCGTCTCCTGCAAATCCCCCTTCACCCTGACTGTACACAACCGCTGCACCAAGCAGCCACCTACCCCGCGCGTAGTCTGACCCTAGAATGCTTGATATCACTGTTCCCTCCAATTGCATGGACGCTTCCTGCCCTTCAAACGTTGTGTGAGCACTACGTCCCCAAAAAGCCATGCTACCTCCACCTGCAGGCATAACTCCCGTCACCGACGACAATACATCTCGCCTCCGCAGCTCTCCGTAGCCCCCATAACGGTTCCATCCCTGCCACGGGACGGCAAACGGACCCGTGTATCCCTGCCTATCATACACAGAGGGCACTACCCCCGACACACTGCCTCCCGTACGAGGCGCTTCCATACGCTCTCCAACCGCATCCAGCGCCTGTTCCGCAACGGTCCTACCAAACCGCGCAAGCCACGATGCAGGAAGAAAGGCTCCGTCGCGTATTGTTACCACCATTTCTTTCGTCACCGCGTGGTAGTCCGCCCCGGAGGCCGTATGTAGCAGCACCTTCGTGCCGATGTTGTCGCCAGCTGACACTACCACAGCCTGCGGTTCGTTCCAGTTCGTTTCCGCGAATGTCAGTAGCGAACGATCCAATCCCAGGCTGCCAGTGATCTCCACCGTCACCGCCCCTGCGGGCTGCGTTTCCAGGGCCACACCATAGGTTGTGCTTGTCCCTGCGTCCAACGACAATGCCTGCGGTATTATTACCAATCCCCGCGTATCATCATCAATCGTCATCACAGTAAGAGAGGCGTCAGCATCGTACCCACCGCCGGATGCTGTGTGTATGAGTGTCGCCGTGTCGTCCGTTGCGTCATCGTCATCGTCCGCATCAATAGTCACGGTCTGCGGGGTATCCCAGTCCGTAGGTGTGAACGTCAGCACCCTTGCATCCGGCACCAGGTCTGTCTCCTCATGCCCCGTGATGGTTACCTCCACAGGACCTGTGGGTTGGGTTTCCAGTGCCACCGTGTAGCGCACGGTTTGCCCCTCCTGCAGCGACAGCGCGGCGGGATCCAGCGCCAACCCTCCCGTTTCATTATCGGTCGTAGTCACCGGTACTGAGGCGATAACAGCATCGTACCCGCCGCCGGATGCCGTGTGTGTGAGCGTCGCTGTATCGTCCGCTGCATCGTCGTCCTCCTGTGCCCCCACTCTAATCGTCTGCGGATTGTCCCAGTCCGATGCCGTAAACGTCAGTTCCATCGCATCTAGGGTTAGATCCGTCTCCTCATGCCCCGTGATGGTTACCTCCACAGGACCTGTGGGTTGGGTTTCCAGTGCCACCGTGTAGCGCACGCTTTCTCCTTCCTGCACCGTCAGCCGGGCGGGATCAATTTCTAACCCTGCACTATCATTATCGGTCGTAGCCACCGGCAGAGAGGCGGTAACTGCATCATAGCCACCGCCGGATGCCGTGTGCGTCAGCGTCGCTGTGCCGTCTGCCGCATCCCAGTCCTCCTGTGCCTCCACGCGAACCGTCTGTGGTGTGTCCCAGTCCGCCGGTGTGAACGCCAGTATAGCTGCATCCAGTACCAGACTCGACAGTTCTTGCCCCGTGATAGTTACCTTAACCTCCCCCGATGGGCGTATTGCCAGCTTCACTGTGTAGCTGCTACTTTCCCCTTCCCGCACCGACAGCGCAGCGGGGGCAATCACCAATCCTGCTGCGTCGTCGTCGGTAGTAGTCACTGTTAGGGATGCCGTAACGGCATCGTATCCCCCGCCCGATGCCGTGTGCGTGAGCACCGCTGCTTCGTCTGCCCCATCTTCGTCCTCCTGCGCCTCTACGCTTACCGTCTGCGGCGTGTCCCAATCCGTCTCCGTGAAGGTCAGTGTAGCTGCTCCCAGCGTCAATCCACTCTCCTCTTGCCCCGTGATCGACACCTTAACCTCCCCGGATGGGCGTGTCGAAAGCTTCACTGTATAGCTGCTACTTTCCTCCTCCATTACGGATAGTGCCAACGGATTCAGTACTAAGTTTGCCACATCATTGTCCGTTATATCTATTGCCAGCTCCCCCGACACCCCGCCGTATCCCCCGCCCGATGCCGTGTGCGTAAGTGTCGCTGTGTTGTCCACAACATCATCGTCCTCTCCCGCATCCACGCGCACCGTCTGTGGCTTGCTCCAGTTCGACTGAGTAAAAACAAGCCGCGCCATATCCAGCGTCAACCCACTTTCCGCATGCCCCGCAATGTCCACCTCCACCTGCCCGGTCGGCGCCGTTGTTAACGCTACCGTGTAACTGCTGCTGCCTCCCTCCATTACCGATAGTGCCGACGGATTCAGCACCATCCCCACCGCATCATTATCTGCGACCGACACCGTCAATTCTGCCTGTATCTCCGCATAATCCCCTCCCCCGGCCGTATGTACCAACGTCACTTCATTCACCAATCCGTCCTCGTCCTCTCCCGCATCCACGCGCACCGTCTGCGCCTCGCTCCAGTTTGCTGTAGTAAATGTTAGGCTCGTCATATCCAGCATCAGGCCGTTCTCCGCATGCCCTGTTATGTCCACCTCCACCCGGGCCGATGGTAGCGTCGCAAGCACCACCGTATAACTGCCACTGCCCCCCTCCACCACGCTCAACGATGATGGCTGTAGCACCAGAGCCGCCGCATCACCGTCAATGATGCGTACCGGTACCTCTGATGTCACAAACGCATAACCACCCCCAGATGCCTCGTGCACCAGCGTTATCACACCATCCAAACCATCGTCATCCTCCCTCGCCTCCATCACCACCAACTGCGGCTCGTTCCATGTGGACGGCGTGAACGTCAACTGCGTCCTATCCAGCGCCAGCCCGCTGCCCTCGTGCCCCGTGATGGTCACCTCCACCTGGGCCGATGGTAGCGTCGAGAGCGCCACCGTGTAGCTGCCGTTACTACCCTCCGACACGCTCAATACCTGCGGAAGAATCTCCAACGTGGGCGTATCATCATCCGTCACGCTTACCGTCGCGCTTACCGTCACCGCGGTATAGTTGCCCCCGGTAGCACTAAGCAACAACTCCACCTCCACATCATTCGCATCGTCATCTTGGTCCGCCTCCATCACTACCGACTGCGGCTCGCTCCATGTGGACGGCGTGAACGTCAGCTGCGTCCTATCCAGTGTCAGCCCGTTCTCCTCGTGTCCCGTGATTTGCACCTCTACTTCCACGGATGGAAGCGTTGAGAGCGCTACGGTGAAGCTACCACTACCCCCCTCCGTAAGGCTCAGCAACTGCGGAAGTATCACCAATGCCTCCGCATCGTCATCCGTAATGCTCACCTCCACCGTCCCCGTTGCTCGGGTATAGTTGCCGCCGGTAGCGCTGTGCAGAAGCCCAATCTCCTCATTTGCACTATCGTTGTCGTGCTCCGCTGCAATCTGCACCGCCTGCACAACGCGCCAATTGGTGGGGGTAAACGTCAGCTGCGTCCTGTCCAGCGTCAGCCCGCTTTGCGCGTGCCCCGTGATTGATACCTGCACCACCGCCGTTGGGGCGGTCAATAACGCCACCGTATAACCCGCTACGCTTCCCTCCGTAAGTGCCACCGCCTGCGGCGCAAACACCAACGACGCCGTATCGTCATCCGTTACACGAAGCTCCACTGCTCCCTGGACGGTACCATAATCACCTCCCGATGCCTTGTGCGTAAGCGTCACCGTATCGTCTGCTCCGTCTCCATCGTGGCCCGCAGATACCGTCACATCTTGCGGATTTCTCCAGTTGGCAGTCGTAAACGTTAGGCTAGTTTTATCCAGCGTTACGTCTGTGTTACCATGCCCCGTGATGGCCACCGTCACGGTCACCGCAGGCTGCGTCGCGAGCACTACTGTGTAGCTGGTACTTTTTCCCTCTTCCACCGTCAACGCTGTGGGATCTATCAGCAATCCCGGCGTATCGTTGTCTGTGGTGTTGACCACCACTTCGCCCTTTACCGCCGCATAATCCCCTCCCGTTGCCGTGTGTGTAAGGGTCGCCGTGTCCGCCATCGTATCATCATCGTCGCCCGCGGACACGGTCACCGTCTGCACCGAGCCCCAGTTCACAGTCGTAAACGTCAGGCTCGTCTTATCCAGCGTTAGGTCTGTGCCTGCATGCCCCGTAACGGACACGGTCACCGGGGCTGTGGGCTGTGTCAGTAGAGCCACCGTGTAGCGATTGCTGCCCTCCTCCGCTACCGCCAGGGTTGACGCAGACAGCACGATGCCCGTCTCATCAACATCCGTTGTGTTCACCGGCACCTCCGCCTTCACCGTCCTATACCCTCCACCGGTCGCGGTAAGTGTCAGTATGGCCGCATCGTTAGTCGCATCGTCGTCCTCGCCAGCCGATACGATCACCGTCTGCGCTGTGCTCCATATCCGCCCCCCCGCCGCTTCAAACGTCAGGCTCGCCGGGTCCAGCGTCAGGTCCGTTTCCGCCTGGCCTGTGACAGTTACCGTCACGGAGGCGGTCGGTTCTGTTGCCAGTTTCACGGTATAGGTGCCACTACCGCCCTCTGTTATCGTTACCGACTCTGGACTCACCACCAATGCGACTTCGTCGTCCTCTGTGATGGTCACCTCCACCTCGCTTGCCTCGCCTGCATAATCGCCGCCTGAGGCGGTGTGCAGAAGCGTTACCGCCGCATCCGTTGCCGCATCGTCGTCTTGATTCGCTGTCATGGTCACCGTCTGGGCTGTGCTCCAAATCTTGGCTCCAGACTTTTCAAACGTCAGCGATATTGGATCCGGCATGATATCGGTGCCAATATGGCCCGAGATAGTCACCGTCACCGTGGCTGTGGGCTCCGATGCCAGCCTCACGGTACAGTTGCCACTACTACCCTCTGTAATCGTCGCCAACTCTGGACTCACTACCAACTCTGCTATATCGTTCTCTATGATAGTTACCTCCACTTGGCCTACCTTGCCCTCAAAGTTGCCGCCAGAAGCTGTGTGCAACAACGTCACCTCTTCATCCGCTACTGCATCGTGGTCCTCGCCCGCATCCACATGCACCGTCTGCGCTCTGTTCCAAATCTTAGCTCCAGTTGGTGTGAACGTCAGCGACGCCGGATCCGGTGAAACATCGGTGCTGCTATGCCCCGAAATAGCAACGATCACTGTAGCAGCGGGCTCTGCTGACAGCTTCACGGTATAGTTCCCATTGCCGCCTTCGGCAATCGTGAGTTCCTCCTTATTGAATACCAACTCTACCCCATCCGTCTCTAAGATGATCACTTCCACCTCGCCTGTCTCGTCCATATAGTCTCCACCGGAGGCCGTGTGCAAAAGCGTCACTGCTGCATCCGTTGCTGAGTCGCTATCTTTGCTTGCAGATACGATCACGGTCTGCGCAGTGCTCCAAATGGTGGTTCCGGATGGCGTGAACGTCAGCGACGCCGGATCTGGCGAAACATCGGTGCTGCTGTGCCCCGAGATAGCAACCGTCACTGCGGCAGTGGGCTTTGTTGCCAACTTTATAGTATAGGCCTTGCTACCCCCCTCTGTTATCGTTAGGTCTTCGGTGCTAAGTACCAATTCTGGAGAATCATCCTCTATAATGGTCACTTCGACTTTGCCCGTCACTACTCCCCTATAGTTGCTGCCGACTTCCCCCCACATTCGGTGCAACAATGTCACCGTTGCATCTGAGGTCGCATCATCGTCGTTACGAGCAGTCACAGTCACTGTTTTTTCCTCGTCCCAAGGTTGCAAAGGGAGGAGGAAATCCATGGTTCGAGGAACAACGTTTATGTCGGTGCCAGCAAAGTTTGACAAAATCAATGTGGAGTGGGCAGTGGGCTTGCTTGCCAGCCTCACGGTATAAGTTGCTCGACCGCCTTCATCTACCGTTATTTTGTTCTTACTGAATATTAATGCTATCTCATCATTTTCTGTAATAGTCACATCCACCTCGTCCGTAACGTTCGCATAACCGCCACCGGAGGCCGTGTGCGCCAGCGTCACCACTGCGTCCGTTACAGCATCGTCGTCTTCGTTCGCAGATACGGTCACGGTCTGTGCAGTGCTCCAGATGTTGGCTCCAGATGGCATGAACGTCAGCGTGGCGAGATCCGGCGATACATCTGTGCCGCTTTGGCCCGTGATAGCCACGGTGACCATGTCTGTGGGTGTGCTCCCCAGCTTCACGGTATAGGTGGCGTCACCTCCTTCTGCCACCGTTAGCATCTCCTTATCAATTACCAGTTCTATTTTATCATTTTCTGTGATAGTCACCTCTATCTGGCTTACTTTGCCTGCATAGTCGCCGCCGGAGGCCGTGTGTGAAAGCGTTACCGCTGCATCCGTTGCTGCATCGTCGTCTTCGTTCGCAGATACGGTCACTGTCTGTGCAGTGCTCCAGATATTGGGTCCAGATACGTTGAACGTCAGCGAAGCGGGGATTAGTGATATATCGGTGCTGCTCTGGCCCGTAATAGCCACGGTTACCGCCGCATTGGGCTCTGTTCCCAGCCTCACTGTATATGTCTCGTCATCTCCTTCTGTTATGGATAAGGATTTGTTGCTAAGTACCAATCCCAGCACATCATCCTCCACGATGGTCACCTCCACCTCACTTGTCGCGTCCCCGTAGTCGCCGCCGGAGGCCGTGTGTTGGAGTGTCACAGCGTCATCCGCCGCCCCATCGTGGTCGTGGTTCGCAGACACGGTAACCATCTGCGCCGTGTTCCAAATATTGGCTCCACCTGTCGTAAAAGTCAGGCTTGTAGGGTTCACTGTCAGGTCCGTGGTCGCTTGTCCCGTGATGGTCACCGTTACAGTGGCTGTGGGCTCTGACGCCAGCTTCACGGAATAGGTACTGTTGTCGCCTTCTGTTACCGACAGCTCGCTCTTATTCAATACCAACGCTACCTCATCATCCTCTATGATGGTCACCTCCACCTCTTCTGTTTCGTCCCCGTAGTCGCCGCCGGCTGCCGTGTGTGTGAGCGTCACCGCTGGATCCGGTGTGGCATCGTTATCATGGTCCGCGGACACGGTAACCGTCTGCGCCGTGCTCCAGATGTTGGCTCCGGAAACATTGAACGTCAGCGATGTTGGAACTGGCATGACATCCGTGGTCGCTTGCCCCGTGATGGTCACGGTTACGGTGGCTGTGGGCTCTGACGCCAGCTTCACGGAATAGGTGCTGTTGCCGCCTTCTGTTACCGACAGCTCGTTCTTATTCAAAACTAACGCTGCTTCATCATCCTCTATGATGGTCACCTCCACCTCTTCTGTTTCGTCCCCGTAGTCGCCGCCGGCTGCCGTGTGTGTGAGCGTCACCGCTGGATCCGGTGTGGCATCGTTATCGTGGTTCGCGGTCACGGTAACCGTCTGCGCTGTGCTCCAGATGTTGGCTCCAGAAACGTTGAACGTCAGCGATGTTGGAACTGGCATGACATCCGTGGTCGCTTGCCCCGTGATGGTCACGGTTACGGTGGCTGTGGGCTCTGACGCCAGCTTCACGGAATAGGTGCTGTTGCCGCCTTCTGTTACCGACAGCTCGTTCTTGTTCAAAACCAACGCTACCTCATCATCCTCTACGATGGTCACCTCCACCTCTTCTGTTTCGTCCCCGTAGTCGCCGCCGGCTGCCGTGTGTGTGAGCGTCACCGCTGGATCCGGTGTGGCATCGTTATCATGGTCCGTGGAAACGGTAACTATTTGCGCGGTGCTCCAGATATTGGCTGCATCTGCGGTAAAAGTCAGGCTTGTCGGGTTCACGGTCAGGTTCGTGGTTGCGTGTCCTGTTATGGTCACGGTCACGGTGGCTGTGGGCTCCGATGCCAGCTTTACGGAATAGGTGCCGTTGCCGCCTTCCGTTATCGATAGATCTACCTTATCAAATATAAGGGCTGCCTCATCATCCTCTGTGATAGAAACCTCTACCTCGCCCGTTAAGCCTCCATACCTGCCGCCGGCTGCCGTGTGCGTGAGCGTCACCGCTGGATCCGGTGTGGCATCGTCATCATGGACCGCGGACACGGAAACCATCTGCGCCGTGCTCCAGATATTGTTTCCAGCTACGTTGAACGTCAGCGATGCAGGAACCGGCGTGACGTCCGTGCCACTATAGCCCGCAATGTCCACCGTCACGGTAGCTGTGGGTCTTGCTGCAAGCTTCAGGGTATAGTTGGCGTTACCTCCTTCCGTTACCGTTAGCCCGGCCGTGTTAATCACCAATGCGAAGGCGTCCTCTTTAACGGACACCTCCACTTCGCCCATCACACCAGAATAGTCGCTGCCAGAAGCGGAATGAATCAATGCCACCGCGGCTTCGGGGATTCTATTAGAATCATGGGAGGCTGTTACCGACACCATCTGGGCCGCGCTCCAGTCCGATGTAGTGAAAGTGAGGCTCGTCTTGTCCAGCATAATGTCCGTTCCGACAAACCCGGTGATGTCAACAACCACGGCCTCCGCCGTGGGCAACGGCTCTGTTCCTAGCTTCACGTTATAGGAGCCGCTGCCGCCTTCGTCAATTGTCAGCGAACTTGGTGACAGGACAATCTGCTGCCGATCATTGTCAACTACGGTGATTCGGGAAATTCGGCTCGACCCCTCGTAGTTCTCGCCTATGCCCACAAAAAACGCGGTAAATTCGTTGTCGGTGGCGTTATCGTCTTCCGCGGCCGTCCATGTTATTGTTACCCATCTGTTCCAGTCGCTGGTATCGAATTCCGGATTTGGCGTTCTATGGGTCAAGCCACGACCAGGTTGGGGTATATCCACCTCCATTGATCCGGTAGGCGGTACGGCTAACCTTAGGCGCTGCATCGCTGTGCCACCTTCAATCATCGTTATATCACGTGGAGACAATATTATTTGACCAGTTTGGCTATCGTCATCCAGAGCATAGATAGTGATACTTTTTGTCTGCGCATCGTAACCTCCCCCTGAGGCGCTAAGGGTTAACGTGACGATTTCGTCTAATAGTTCGTTATCGTCATTTACTGCCGACACGGTCACGGTTTTCCTCATGTTCCAATCCGAGGGGGAGAAATCCAGCGATGTCGCATCCAGTGTCACGCTAGTGCTCATGTGCCCCGTGATGGCCACCGTCACTGCCCCGGTAGGTATGGTAGCCAGCCGAACCCAAAAATCGGTGTTATCTCCTTCTTTCACGTCTACCCTGGTTGTGGAGACAATTATCCTCTTTGTTTGCGCCGTGGAGGGGGTAGCCAAAGCGCCTGTAAGTAGAAGGAGCAGGTAAACCGCCAGTTGTATTTCCCGTGTACATGGAGGTATCCATGTACCGCCAAGCTGTGACAGCAGCCAAGGCTTCAGATGTTCCTTTTTGCCCTTGGGCCGGGTCAACAGTGTATTCATCCCTTTGTGATTAGCGCCGAGCATTAGTTTCCCAGAAATAATGTGGAAAGATTCGTTGCCGCTCGGGGTCGTAGAACTACTGCATGCATCCGAAAAATTCGGGGGGGGGGGGGGGGGGGGGGGACTTGCCGTTGTGATCTGGTCGCAATACAGCAAATTTATTAGTTGACAATTGTAACACAATGTTGGGCCTTACCCTGAAATTCGAGTATCGTCCAAGAGCCCGGTATACCCCCAAGACATCCATACTTCGGGGGTACAAATTCTCGCAAGAATCCTTGCAGAGAATGATTTGAGACCAAACCGCTGATGCAACCGAAGCCTGAAATGCCAGCCGCGCCGCAGGGGATCAAGAACTACGGACCCTAGTGGGGAGAACTAATGGACTGCGATGTAACTGGTAACGCTAGGTTGAATTAATGCTGAGAGGTAAATAATACTCACAAAATGAAGTATAGAGTATACGAATTTCCTAGTATTAATGCTAAATGCCACTTATGAGGCGGTCTATTAATATTGTGTTAATACGGGAGTCCCAAAGTGACTTAAGGGAGTTATATGGCTGAATGCCACGCGTTTTCGCAGGAGTTACTTATTGTGCTTTGGTGGTGCAGACAGGATGGCTTTCGCCAGTTGTTCATAATCGGTTCCCGCTTTTCACGAAAAGACTGCAATTATTTCAAATAACTCAACACGTGGGTACGCATGGAATATAATTATCATATATTAGAGAGTTATATATCACAGTGCCATGCCCGAAACGGTTAGTGCATACCGCAATATCACATACAGGCTGTTGCCCGGAAGTCGAAGTAACGCCAAGCAACTTGCTGGATTAGCGGGTGCGTGTAGGTTTGTGTGGAATGCCATCCTCGCAGAGCAGAGCGAGGCCTACAAGAAAGCGAAAGAGGCTGGAGAGAAGCCGCCCTCGGTAAGCTTCTTCTCGCTGGGGAAGCGGTTCACGGCACTGCGCCGTACGGTCGAGTGGCTACCTGAATACTCCTTTGGTGTCGTTAGATACACATTGAAATATCAGGCGGATGCATGGAAGGCATTCTTCAAGGAAGGTAAGAGAAGACCGAGATTCCATTCCAGACGTGGTAGTACGCCTTCGTTCACGATCCCGGATAACGTAAGGGTTCGGGATGGCAAGCTGTATATCCCGAAAGTGGGATATATGGCGCTCCGCAGGCGGGGAGGCAACCCGTACCCTGATGGTATACCCATCAAAGCCACTGTAACCTAACTTCGCCATTTCGTAGTGCTACTAACCTACGGAATTCTCCCGTGGCCATATTTGGACCGTTTTTTTCAGGAGCAATGGATGGTGAGATTTACCGGATCGGTTGAAGTTGGTTTAGGGTGGTTTGAATCCCTGATTACCTGGTGTTTTGCCGCCTGTTTCGCTGCGATCTATCCCGGATCGTTTCCATCGGACGTAGCTCTGGTGGCTCCATCTGGAGTGCGCTATCTCAACCGTTGTGAAGGGACCATGCGTCATGAGTCTGGAGGCTTCTGGCTCACCGGTGCACTCGCTTCCTCCACATGCTCGGTCACGGTGCGGGTCGCATCCGGATCATACACGTATCCCAGTACCGCAAAGAACTGTACCATACTCGGAGGCAGATCCTGATCCACCTCCGTGATTAGGTACCGATATTGGTTCTTAACCATCTTGGTCGTAATCCGACGAATCCTGTTCAACCTGTCTCGGATCGTCGCCCAACTATCATGAATCCCGTGTTCCTTGAGTCTGGTGCGAACCAGATGGGCAGCATGATAAGCCAGTACCGTGATGAACAGATGTCCTTCAATGCGGTCATCTCTGCTGTGGTAGATGGGCCGTAGACCGAGGTCCGATTTCATGACTCTGAATGTGCGCTCAATCTCTGTAAGTCGCCAGTAGGTTCGTGCAACCGTTTCCACCGACCATCCGGTATGACTGGTCCGAAGCACATACCCTCCGCTGGCCTGGGTGCGACGCGCATGCGAAGCACGCCGGGCCACCGTAACGGATTCTGCATGCTTGGTGCCCTCCTTTTTGCTGACCTCTACCTCATACAGGTGTGAGACCTTCTTGTACTTTTCCTTCAGACGACCAACCTTTATCGTGACCTTTTCATAGTTCTTCAAGTACCCGGGTTTCGAGAGTCCCTCATGTAGTGTAGTGAGCGCCTTCACAAACTTCTTGCATTGGGTTTCAAGGATCTGATCCTCCTTAGCCTGCTTAGCCTCACTGTGCACAAACACGCGTAGTTCCGCATTATCTTCAACGTCTTTTTCCTCTTCAACATCTTCAACATCTTCAACATCTTTTTCCTTTTTGGTGATCTTCCAGGCTTTGATCTTGACTCCCCCTGCGGTCGTAAACTGTTGATCCGGCTTGTTTTCGGGGACTGGAGGGGCTTTGGAACGCTCCACTGTGATCCAGTTCAGTCCCTGTTCTTTCAGGTACTGCAGATTCTGCTCCGTCGCAATGCCGGAGTCCATAATCGCTGTGGGCGTAGCGCCGTTTAGTTTCTCAATCGCCTCTTTGAGCGTTGCCGGTTCCCCTGCATTGCCCGGCAGGATCTGCACATTGCGGGGGAACCCCGAACCATCCAGGGTGAGCGCCAGCGTAACCAACGGACAATCACTGCGCTTCTCCTTGCTGCGCCCATGCGACAACAACTTCCCTTTCTTCTTGCCGTGGTAATAGGTATTGGTTAAATCATAAAAGACGATCGTTTCTTCAAACTGCAATACCGCTTTGGTAATGCCAAAGAGTTTCTCCAGGATCTGATCCATATGCTTATGGATCAGATCAGTGCAACGATAGAGGGTGTTGAGACTCGGGGGTTCCAAATCCAGAAGCTGCAGAACACTGGAGGTTTTACACAGCCATTTATGCGTTTCTCGTTCACTGCCCGGGTGGAGCATACGTCCGACGATCAGCGCACAGCAGAGCTTGACGTGTTTCTCGCAGAAGTTGAGCGAACGTAGCAGTACAGCCAGTCCGAGCTGTTCCAATGTCTGAAGGATCAGTCGTTCTCCGCCGACGGTCCGGGAATCGGGATGGGTTGTTTTCTCTGGATCAATGAGGTGTTGCTGATGGGATGTGCGATGGATGTCGTAGCCCTTGCTTTCGAGATGTGCAACGATGTCGTCGACCGCATTGAGAAAGGCTTCATCATTCTGGAAAGGGAGGATAGCTTTCCCTTTGAGTCGGGCAGTAACGCAGTGGGTCAGCTCCCCCCACAGACTGCGGGGGATGTTGAAGTTCGGGCCGAGATTAAGGAGGGTGCGGTGTTTGGAGGTACCGTTCTTGCGATAGGATTCGATGAGGGCAAAGCTGTTGCATTTTTACCGTCTTTACGTTTGTAGGGTCGGTTTCGGATAAACATGATCGGGGTGTGGAATAGGTACAGGGTAAGGTACCGGGGTGGTTGGGGGGAGGTTGTCGTCCACACCTCTATAACACTACATTGCCTTTTCCAAGAAAGTCGGCTAAAAAGGGTCGAAAAACGCCGAATTTAGCCGAAATAGCCCTATTAGAGAGGGAAAAACGAGAGAATTGGAGACGGAACTCAGCGTTTTCCCCTGACCGGATGGCGAAGTTAGGCTAAGTAGCATGACTACAAGAAGATCAATTCAGAACTAACCTTGATCTGTCTCCTTGGCACACTTCTGGCAGACACTAGTATACGGCCAATCACGCGGCAAGGGCCGTACCAAGGAGCCCAGAAATCCACGAGGATCGGTGTGTGGAAACTAGGGGTGATCACGACAATTTCAAAATCAGATACCATCACTGCACCGGACGACACAGGTTATGCATTACTTTGGGTTTGAATTCTACAAGTGTGAGGCTTTTTCTTTCTTCATGAGGCGCCGGGCACATGCAATGGTGTCGATTATTCTCCTGGTGGTGGGCTGTGCCAAGGCACCGGTCGCAGACTACAATCCTGCACAAGATTCGCTACGATATGAGGGCGAAGTACATCTGCGAAACATTCGGCAGTTAACATTCGGGGGCAATAATGCGGAGGCGTACTGGAGCTCTAATGACAGCTTAGTCGTGTTTCAGAGTGATTGGTCACTGATCAATTCCCAAGGATGCGATCAGATCTATTCCATGGTGCCGGATGGGGATTTGGATTATCAGATGGTATCAACCGGAAAAGGGCGTACCACGTGCAGCTATTTTCTTCCAAGTGGCAGAGTGTTGTATGCTTCGACCCATGCAGCACAGGAGGTATGCCCCGCGCCTCCACCGCAACAGGACCGCTACGTATGGCCGATATATGACACGTACGACATTTACGAGGCAAATCCTGATGGGTCCGACACAAAACTGCTCATCGGTGGGCCGAGCTACGATGCTGAAGCGACCGTGTCCCCGGATGGGAGGTACATTGTGTTTACGTCAACTAGGTCGGGGGACCTTGAGTTGTGGCGGCTTGAGCTGGATACGCAGGAGTTGCTCCAGCTCACATCTGACCTAGGATATGATGGGGGCGCGTTCTTTTCTCCAGATGCCCGGTCCATCGTTTGGCGTGCCAGCAGACCCCAGGGCGTGGATGCAGATGAATACAAGAGGCTACTTGCGAACGGGGTCGTCGAACCAGGAGAATTGAACTTGTTTGTATCGGACATTGACGGTTCCAATGCACATCAGGTAACAAATCTGCCGGGTGCCAATTGGGCCCCATTCTTTCATCCGGACGGCACCAGGATAATTTTTGCGTCCAACCACGAGAGCGCACCTGGGGGCAGGCCCGTATTCGCGTTGTATATGATTAGAGTTGATGGAAGCAGATTGCAAAAGCTCACACACTCAGGGACTTTTGAAGCTTTCCCTATGTTTTCGTTCAATGGGCGCCGGCTACTCTTTTCCTCCAACCGGAACATAGACCGCACTCCTTCCCGTGATACCAACGTATTTATGGCAGACTGGGTGGAAAACCCGCAACCTGTTGACAGCCAGTTTGTGGAGGTGCGTCGCTGAATCCTTTGAGCTCCGTACAGCGTACGCGTACAAAAAGTTAGACAAGGCTAACAATTTGCTCGGAGGTATAGATTGGAGTGGTTCGGTCGCGCGGTAGCTAGCCTACTTGTAGTGTTGGTTTGTTGCAGTGAGCCTGTCCGCACAGGAGACGCGAGGTTGCGCGTTGTGACAACGACCAACATCCTTGCAGATCTTGCCCGCAACATTGGGGGAGATCGGATATCTGTCTACGCACTGATGGGTCCAGGTGTGGATCCGCACTTGTTTAAGGCTAGTGCACGGGATGTTACGCGTATGGCTGAGGCGGATGTGATCGTGTACAACGGGTTTTTCCTGGAAGGGAAGATGAATGATGTATTTGGGGAGATGCGTGAGCGCGGCACTGCTACCATCGCGTTGGCGGAACGCTCGGTCCCAGATTCTCTGCTTCGCGAGTCTGAGCTGTTCCAAGGTAATTACGATCCCCATGTCTGGTTCGACATTGGGTTGTGGCGCCGGGCGGCCATTGAGCTTGCAACTGTGTTCCGTTCCATGCGGCCGGCGGATGGTGAAGCTTTTCGGAGCCATGCTTTGCACTACGTTGCGCGCATGGATTCGGTAGAGGCATCCGTGCGATCCGAACTGCGCAACGTGCCGATAGAACATCGGGTAATTGTGACGAGTCACGATGCATTTGGGTACTACGGCAGGGCATATGGCTTCGAAGTACGCGGCCTCCAGGGAATATCCACAGCCGCAGAGACCGGGACTGCAGACGTCCAGAATCTTGCAGAACTGGTGGCAGCGCGCCGTATCCCGGCCATGTTTGTAGAATCGTCCGTTTCTCCTCGGGGTATTGAAGCCGTGCGGGAGGCCGTCCTCGCACGTGGCTTTGACGTTCGCATCGGGGGGACGCTCTATGGCGATGCACTTGCTGAACCCGGTACAAGGGCGGGCACCTACTTGGGAATGATCCTCCACAATACAGCGGAAATCGCAAAAGCACTCTCCTATGGCGGCGGCAGTTGAAGTACAGGACCTGACTGTAGCGTACCGGGATCAGCCGGTGCTGTGGGACATTGACCTGAAGGTACAGGGAGGTGTTCTGATGGCCATTGTGGGCCCCAACGGGGCCGGCAAGACTACGCTCATCAAAGCGATGCTTGGGCTCGTGCCTCAGGCTGCGGGCCGGGTGCTTTTCTTCGGTCGTCCTTTGGGACGGCGCCGCCACATGGTCGGGTACGTTCCTCAGCGCGGCAGCGTTGACTGGGATTTTCCGACTAGTGTCTTGGATGTAGCGATGATGGGTTTGTATGGCAAGGTCGGATGGGTACGCCGGCCGGGAAAAACGGAGCGGGCACAGGCCATGAAGGCACTTGCTCAGGTTGGGATGGATGCGTTTTCGGGCCGGCAGATCAGCCAACTGTCGGGTGGGCAGCGCCAGCGGGTGTTCCTCGCGCGCGCATTGGTGCAGGATGCCGATATCTACTTCATGGACGAGCCTTTGCAGGGTGTTGATGCCGTTACCGAGCGTGCCATTATTGATCTGCTGCGGTCGCTTCGCGAGCGTGGGAAGACCGTTATCGTAGTACATCACGATCTGCAGACCGTCTCCACATACTTTGATGCGGTTACGTTGCTGAATGTCCGGCGTATTGCCTCCGGCTTGGTAAAGGATGTTTTCACGGACAAGAACCTGCGCCTGACCTACGGGGGGCGCGTGGCGGTCCTTGCATCCTGAGGATGTGGATCTTCTTTACGGGATGCTAACGGACTACACACTGCGAACTGTAGCCTTAGGTGCTGCGCTGCTCGGCATCGTCAGCGGTGCCCTTGGCACGTTTGCCGTCCTGCGACGGCAAAGCCTGCTGGGGGATGCTGTATCACATGCTGCGTTGCCGGGCATCGCATTGGCATTCCTGCTGACGGGTAGCAAGGC
The DNA here is from genome assembly GCA_963663495.1 of Rhodothermales bacterium. Taxonomy (GTDB): domain Bacteria; phylum Bacteroidota; class Rhodothermia; order Rhodothermales; family Bin80. The sequence continues at coordinate 2,950,066 of OY760427.1, read as the reverse complement.
GCCTATAATCCTGATTGCCGGGGCAGCGGTGGCAGGATGGGCGGCAACTTGGCTCATCATGGCAACATCTTGGTCCACGCGGATAAAGTACGACAGCGCACTCGGCCTGGTATTGTCGGTGTTCTTCGGAGTAGGACTACTGATACTTACCGCGATTCAGAAAATGCCCGATGCACAGCAGGCTGGTCTAGATACGTATTTGTTCGGGCAAGCGGCATCGCTGGTGCAGCGCGACGTTCTAACGATGGCAATCTTGGGCGCACTCGCGCTCGCAGCTATCGCAATCCTATGGAAGGAGTTTAAGATCCTTTCCTTCGACCCGGAATTTGCACGCAGTCTCCAACTACCGGTTCGACGTCTGGACGCTGCCTTAACAATGTTGCTAGTGCTGGCCATTGTTATCGGACTACAGATGGTGGGCGTAGTGTTGATGAGTGCTATGCTCATTGCGCCTGCCGCGGCTGCCCGTCAGTGGACCGATAGATTAGGGATCATGATGGTGATATCTATGGGTGCCGGCGCTCTTGCAGGGGTTGCAGGAGCGCTTATAAGTGCCTCGGGATCTCACTTGCCCACAGGACCCACAATTGTGCTGTGTATCAGTGCGCTCGTGCTGCTTTCCATGGCGCTCGCCCCCAATCGCGGCTTAGCATGGCGTATGGTAAACAGATATCGCAAGAGTATGCAGTTGGGGCGTGAAGCACTACTCGTGGATCTGTACATTCTTGCCCTCAAACATGCAGAGCGTACGCATGCCCATGATGAGACTGCTTTGGCACTTATGCGGCCAGGTGCAGGCAGTCCAAGAGGGAGACTACGGAAGCTGCAAGAGATTGGTCTTGCGGAGCGTGCGCACGGTCGTCTGTGGAGACTGACGGATGACGGAGTTAAAGAGGCGCGGCGGCTATACAGGGTCAGGAAGGGTGGAGGTGATCCTTGACACAGTTCCAGCTAGAAATTCAACTTGTGGCTGCAGTTGTCTCGGTCGCGTGTGCTTTGCCTGGATGCTTTCTGGTTCTGCGCCAAATGGCCATGATGAGTGACGCGATCAGTCATGCAATCTTACCCGGCATTGTTGTGGCATTCTTTTTTACCGGCAGCCTTTCCTCACCCCTATTGCTGGCAGGAGGAGCTGCGACGGGCCTCATCACAGTGGCATTAGTAGAGATGTTGCGAAAAACACAACTTATAAGGGAGGATGCCGCCATCGGCCTAGTATTTCCAGCCTTGTTTAGTGTGGGTGTTCTCCTCATTGCACAGTATGCAGGAGATGTTCATTTGGACATTGACGTGGTGCTGTTGGGAGAGCTGGCATTTGTACCTTTCGATCGCTGGATTGTCGGCGGCATGGATCTGGGTCCTCGCGCGTTCTATGTAACCGGGGGGGTGGGACTGGCATGCGCTTTCTTCCTGATACTGTTCTACAAGGAGCTGAAGCTGGCTACTTTCGATGCAGGGTTGGCGGCGGCTCTGGGTTTTATGCCGGCCTTGCTGCATTACGGACTAATGGCATTGGTGTCCATCACGGCAGTGGCAGTTTTTGATGCGGTCGGATCTGTTCTGGTCGTGGCATTCATGGTAGGTCCACCCGCCGCTGCCTACCTGTTAACCGATCGGTTGCATATCCTGATTGGTCTTGCAGCTGGCATCGGGGTTGTCACAGCGATTGCGGGGTACTGGATCGCCTACGCTCTTGATGGTTCCATTGCTGGCTCCATGGCCTTCGCCGTCGGTCTGGCCTTCGGTGGAGCGTTCCTGTTCGCTCCTAACCGTGGTGTGGTAGCATTAAGTCGTCGCCGCGCGCGACAGCGATGGACCTTCGCACTGAAGATGCTAACCATTCATTTGCTTCAGCATGAACGGGGGTTACTGGAGGAGCGCCGGGTGGAGCATATGCAGGATCATATGCGCTGGTCTGGTGAATTCGCACAGCGGGTCGTCCGTATAGGTGTGACCTCCGGGCATTTTCGCGTGGAAGACGGGGAGCTCTTGCTTCTTCCGGCCGGACGCACTCTTGCTAAAGCGGCGATTACCGACACATAGGACCTAGTAGGCCTCTACCAGGCCATTTGATATCAGGTAATGCAGGCTTTTCTGTGCTGCCTCAAGCTCTCCGCATTCGCAGCTGTCAAGTTCCACAATCATCCATTCGATGTTCTGTGCACCTGCTTCGACTATTGCAGGAAAGTCCTGCATCCCGGAGCCCACTGGCACCATGGGGCCAGCTTCAGACAGCACAATGCCATCTTTTATGTGCAGAAGCGGTGCCTGCGCTCCGAATTCGCGTACTATGTCTGCCGGAATTAGTCCGGCATAGAGCGTCCAGTACATGTCCAGCTCAAAGAATATTCCCGGATCAAGAAGTGGTCGAAGCAGAAAAAAAGGCAAGCCGCCCCAAGCCGGCGGCAGATCCTCTTCGAACCTTTCTTGCCACTCAACACGACCTGCCTCTGACTCGGGAATAGCTTGAAACTCCCACCAGTGATTGTGAAGGCCCAGCCGCAGTCCATTATTCTGACAGAAGGCATGGGCCTCGTTGTAGGTGTCTGCCAAGCGCCGAATGCCGTCAAGGGTTTGGTAGCCTGCGTCCTCTGGCCATCCGTGCCAAACCATGCGGTTGCAGGCAAATGCATCCGCTGCTTCCAGAAGAGTATCCTTGTGCTCGCCATGCGGGAGCTCCACATGGGCGGAAGCCACGCGCAGCCCGGCGTCACGGCAAACCTGGCCGGCTTGGGTATAGGACATCCCCTCGGGAAAAAAGGCAGTCTCCACCCATTCATAGCCCATATCGGCGACTAAATCTAGCGTACCTCGGACATCCTTCTCCATGGCTCGACGAACGCTGTACAATTGTAAGGCTGCTTTTGCAGTAGTGTGACGATATGTTTCAGAGAGTCTGGGGCCTGCGGCCAGAGTCGTCGCTGCGGCTCCAAGAGTGGTCAGGAATTCCCGTCTGGTCGGTGGCATGGCTGGTAAGTTTAGGGAATTAAATAGCTGACTGCCCGCGCGTTATTGTTTGCGCTTTGTTGGTGCGGACAGGATGGCTTTCGCCAGTTCTTCCGGTATGGCAGGGATGGATTGTTGGATATTGAGAATGTCGTTTGTTTTGGGGCGGCCGGGGCGTTTCGTTTCCTGAATTTTGTTGCTGGGCTTCGGGGATTTATCTACGCGCATAGCGTTATAGACTATAGAGTAGCACTAATCCATTGGGGCAATATACCGAAATGATTTCGTAGCGGACATTTGCTCAGAGCATTTAGGAGGCTGCACACAATGCTATCCAGTTTTCACGACAGGCGATCCATTTCAGGACCGATTCCTTAGCTTGTACCGGGACGCTCTTGACAATGCGGAAGTACCGGGCGGACCCCGGTACGGGCCATCAAGCACAGACATGGGAAAGCTGGCAATAACGGCCTTGACCACCGGAATGGGTACGGCGTTGCCGGTAAGCCGTCTGACGGTCGTTATCGGACTATCAATCTTGTAGCTGTCGGGGAAGCCTTGCAGGCGCAGTAATCGCGGCCCATTAGTCTCCGTTCTCCGTCCACGGGCAAGTAGTTGTAGCTGGCCCATGCCCGGAATGCGCATGAGTACGGATGGCTTTGGGAGTTTATGGCTGAGTGCCACGCGTTTTCGCAGGAGTTATTTTTTGTGCTTTGGTGGTGCAGACAGGATGGCTTTCGCCAGTTTTTCATAATTGGTTCCCACTGTTCACGAAAACACTGCAATTATTTCAAATAACTCAACACGTGGGTACGCATGCTATATACTTTCCATTTATTAGGGAGTTATATACCACAGTGCCATGCCCGAAACGGTTAGTGCATACCGCAATTTCACATACAGGCTGTTGCCCGGAAGTCGGAGTAACGCCAAGCAACTTGCTGGATTAGCGGGTGCGTGTAGGTTTGTGTGGAATGCCATCCTCGCAGAGCAGAGCGAGGCGTACAGAAAAGCGAAAGAGGCTGGAGAGAAGCCGCCCTCGGTAAGCTTCTTCTCGCTGGGGAAGCGGTTCACGGCGCTGCGCCGCACGGTCGAGTGGCTACCTGAATACTCCTTTGGCGTCGTTAGATACACATTGTAGTTAGAAACACATTGAAATATCAGGCGGATGCATGGAAGGTATTCTTCAAGGAGGGTAAGAGAAGACCGAGATTCCATTCCAGACGTGGTAGTACGCCTTCGTTCACGATCCCGGATAACGTAAGGGTTCGGGATGGCAAGCTGTATATCCCGAAAGTGGGATATATGGCGCTCCGCAGGCGGGGAGGCAACCCGTACCCTGATGGTATACCCGTCAAAGCCACGGAAAAGAAGAACGCCGGCAAATGGTATGCTATCATCTGCTACAAGATGGAGGCACCTGTAATAGAGGATACCGGCGGTGCTGTAGGCAATGACTGTAATTGCGGGCAGGTCGCTATGGTCTCCACAGAGGGCGATACAAGCATTATCAGACAACCGGATACGAAGCGTTTTGATGCCAAGTTGAAGCGGCATCAGCGAAGACTGGCGAGACAGAAGAAAGGCTCCAACCGTCGTAACAGGTGGAAGCATAGAATCGCCCGTATACAGCGCAAGCGTGCTAACGTCCTCAAGAATGCGAACCACCAGGTAAGTCGCAGTATTGCCCATTGCTCCTCAACGGTGATACTGGAGGACCTGAAGATCAAAGCGATGACACGTTCAGGTAAGGGGACGATGGAGAGCTTTGGCACAAACGTTAAACAGAAGTCTGGCCTCAACCGTGGAATACTGCGAAAAGGTTGGGGCCAGCGGGATCAGATGCTGGGCTATAAGTGCCGCAAGGTGATAAAGGTTACCGCTGCCTATACCAGCCAGCGGTGTTCTGTATGTGGGCACACAGAAGCGAGTAACCGTAAGAGACGGAGCAAATTCACGTGTATGTCCTGTGGACATGCGGATCATGCAGACCTGAATGCGGCTGCAAACATACTGGCCTCCGGGATTGGGGCTTCTGCACGGCGAGGGGCGTTCGGGTTACCGACCCCTATGACCCGTGAAATTGATACTAGTGCCTCACTGTGTACAGTTGGTCACTCACGTATATAATTCCCTAAGTCTAATCGGTTGGATATGGATGCGAAGGAGCTTCTCCAATGTAATAGGTGCCTGCAAGAAAGTGTAGTCGGTCGTGTAGGGAAGAAGTTAGCCAGATGAATTGGATTGGTCAACGTCAATAATACTTTGGGCTAAGATTAAACACGATACTCGTCCTACCAAGCGTGTGACCGGCAGAACTGTGCCCTTTGCTGTCGGTAGTGCGTCAATTCCGACCCAACCGGTATAATCGTGGGTAGACATTGGCACTATCCTCTGTAGTGAACCTATCACCTCAAACGCTTTGATTGCACGGGTGTCGGATGAAATGGCGTGGAACTGGGACCAAGGGGTGCGAGGGGATGTGCAGCGCCAATATTGTAATTGACTTCACTAATCATGCTTGCGAGGTTTCCGCTTTGTATCACACATTTCAGCCTGTGGAAGCAAGAACGGGTGCATGGTGCCGATCCACACGCCCCTTACCCTGCCAGGATGGGCGAAGTCGGTTCATGCCTGGCAGTTCGAACCTACGTCATGTACGTATGAGGGAAACGCTGCGGAGGAACCGTGATTGTACGGTTGATTCAGGTTCCGGTAAGGTAGTCCACATGTTGGCATCCACCGTAGCGAAGCGCCGCTCACTGAATGGGTGAACCCGGATACCTGAACGGGTGGTCAGGTGGACGAGGCATGTTTTGGCCGTGCACTGCGGCGGGAACGTGGCGCCGCGTCACCCGCGCGTCTGGCAACAGACATGATAAAGCCCGCGGTTAGAAGGATTAGGCCAATCCAGACCAGGCTGATAGCCGGTTTCTCGTAGGCCTGCACAACCACATAGTCGGGGCCCTCTGTTCCTTCAATCATCAACTCAATTTCTCCCGTATCCACATTCATGCCGGTGAAGGTCAGTGCAATATGTCCAGAAATACTTGGGATGGTGCGAACAGATCGATCCTCGAGAATTGTATAGATCGGGCGCATTTGCTCCGTTTCTCCGGTGGTGTTGTCTATCAGGCTGAGCACAGCAGCCACAGCAATTTGTGTCCGCTCAACCTCTCGAATTCCCAAGATCGCTTCAGTATCTACATTGGTGTCAAAGGTTTCAAACGTTAGGCGGTAACTACCTTCGCCTAGCGTTACGGTCTCACCATGTGCCATGGTGATGTTGGATCGGCGATCGGTATCTATCATGGCGCGAGGGGTGACCGCGACAAAAATGTCCTTCTCAAAATAGAGTCGTAAGTCCGGGTGCTGAATCCACTGTCCGGTGATGGACTCATAGGCTACCGGCTGTAATGTGAAGTCATTACCGTTGGGATCCGTAAATGCCAGCTCGTACTGAGTGCGACCCCGATCGCCGGGATTCGTACCCACAAATCGGACACGGTAACCGTCCACATCGGCGGTTTTCCCGCGCTCCAGAACGAAATTTTGACGGTCGCTGCCTGCGGGTGCATTTGAAATCACCTTAGAGAACCCGGAGGATGCAACGATACCAATGATGGCTATGCTCAGACCGACATGCGCCAATGCTCCACCGGCGAGTTTTGGGCTCCCTTGAGCGATAGTCCAAAGAACTTTTGCGTTGCTGTAGAGCGCAAAGAAAGCAACGAAGAGTAACAGCAGAAGTTGGAGTCCAAGTCCATACCGAGGCCAGAATCCCTCGGCGGGTTGCGCGCTAGCTTCCACAAATGGTGTCACTACCAGTACTAATACCGTGCTTACCACTGCTAATGCTAAGGGCCCCAAGACGACCCGGTTGATGTCCTCAAGAGCCATCTTATTCCACCAGAACAACTGCCCTAGTCCTGCGAGCACCATAAAGCCAATGGTCAGTGGGAGCGTCCAATTGTTGTAGAATTCGATGGGTACCGTGGCTGGATTATCGCGGAACAGACGTCCAAATATGGGGGAGCTCGTGCCGAGAATGACTACGGCGGCTACGACGCACAGGAGGGCAGCACCTGAAAATACGAGGAACTCACGCGACAGAAACGGAGATTCTGTTTGGTCCATGGGAAGGTCCTTGTAGCGGTGCCAAAAGAACCCGAAGCCGAGCAGCCCCATGGCCATAATCCATATCAGGAGTTGGTTGTAAAGACCGAGGTCCACAAACGCGTGGACGGATATTTCTCCCAGAATGCCACTTCGAGTGAGGAACGTGGAGTAGACCACCAGCATGTAAGCAGCGATGCAGAGGAATAGCGCTGCTTTGTGTCCCATTCCACCTTTTCGCTGTATCAGCATCATATGGATCGCTGCCACACCGGCCAACCATGGCACGAACGAGGAATTTTCCACAGGATCCCAAGCCCAATAGCCGCCAAAGCTAAGGGTCTCGTAGGCCCAATATCCTCCCATCGCAATTCCGATCCCAAGGCACATAACGCTGAACAGTGTCCAAGGCAGCGCGGGGCGCACCCACTGCGTGTATTGGCGTTTCCACAGTGCGGCTATGGCAAAGGCGAAGGGCACGATCATGGTGGCAAATCCGACGAATAGCATGGGTGGGTGGATCACCATCCAGTAATTCTGGAGCAGATCGTTGAGTCCTGTACCGTCCGCGGGCACAAAATCCGGGTCGCTTTGGAAGATTGGGAATTCCGGGTGTGCTTCAAGGAGTGTGGCAAACGGTGTAGCACCAATGGGTAGGGGCCCTAATTGTAAGCCTACAATCATGGTAAGAAGAAAGGCTTGGCAGAGGCACACGACCGCCATGACAGGGGCCACATAGGACCGTGCTGCCCATTTCAATAGGGCCAAGCCGACCAAGCTGTTCAGGATTATCCACAGCAGGAACGACCCTTCCTGACCTTCCCATGAAGCCGAAAAGAGAAAATGAAACGGCAGGTCCCGGGAGGAATGCGCCCAGACATAGTTGTATTCGAAGCGGTGCGTTGCAATGAGAATCACAAGCAGGAGCCATGCTGCGATCACGCAGCCGGTCATAATCGACCACAGCGTACGACCGAGACGCATGTAGCCGGTTGCTACAGGGGATTTATGGGCCGCCAAAACGAAGGCGTACCCCCCTAAGACAACGCTCAAAAGCGCTGATAGAACCAGAATCTGTCCTGCCGTGCCTTCCATGGGCCAAAATGTGTGCCGGGTAAACAGTTAATACCGCACCTTGTGCCGAGCGCCGTTGGATGGACCATCCTACGGCCTCTTGCTACCCGTGCTGTAGTAATGGGGAGGGGTGACCTTTATGGGCGAGGGAGAATGTCATACCTGGCACTGAGGCTGTACCATACATAGTACACCATCGTTCATAGCCGCATAAGGCATTGAAAGATAGGCACATATCCCATAACGCCTTCACCCATGATTCCAAACACGACCTAAACCATGTCCCAACTTCAGTGGCTTGCACTGCCCTTCCCCCATAAATCATCCATCACGGTTCGATTGTTCGTCAGTTCTGGTCAACTCTCGCTGGCATGGCTGTCGGAATATCTCGGGTATTTCGGCCTGACAGGTATGGTGTGTGACTTGAGGTGAATAATGCCGTCCTCTCGTGCGGATACGCGATCTCTTCCTGCGCCGCTTCCACTGCCATTCTACCACTTCAGGTGCTTGACATTTCGCTACTTGTTTTTTATGTTGTGGCATGTTTCAACGAAGTCAGGTCTTACGAACGCTCACCGCTCCCTGCAATGGAGAGCGTTTGGACAGGGTTCTTGCCGACGATCGTTGGCGGTTTCGCACGCAGATAGCGCGCGCTGTCTGTGAAGAGTTCGGGTTTGTTGATGCACGGGGCGAACCGCAGGTGAGCAACTGTGCGCAGGCTTTATCGAAGTTGGAGGCCCGGGGGAGGATTGTGTTGCCCAAGCCCGAGAATTGTAATGCGGCTAAGGCGGAACCGCGTAGGCGCGAGGAGCGGGTACCGGATCCGATAGCGTTACCGGACACGGTACACGGTGTCCGGGGGTTGACGATTGAGTTGGTTGAGACGGACGAGCAGCGTATGGTGTGGAACACGTTGCTGCACTTTGAGCATCCGAGGCGTACGACCACATTTGTGGGAGCGCAGGTACGCTATCTGATAGGCAGTGCCCATGGTTACCTGGGAGCGGTGGGATTTTCGGCGGCGGCGTTGTGCCTGGCGCCCAGAGAGCACTGGATGGCGTGGAGTGATGAGCAGCGCAAGGCGCATTTGCACCGTGTGGTGTGTTTGAGTCGTTTTCTGATACGGGGGCAGTGTCAGGATTTGGCCAGCCATGTACTGGGTAAGGTATTGATACGGTTGGCGGATGATTTTCAGGCACGGTACTGTTACCGTCCCTGGGTTGTCGAAACGTATGTGGATCCCCAAGGGGAAGGAGCGTGTTTTGAGGTGAACAATTTTGTATTGATCGGCCATACCGCAGGCGGAAAGCGGCACAAGGAGGCAAAGGAAGAGGATCCCAAGGGGCTGTATGTATACGAGTTGGACAAAGAATGGCGCGGGACCTTGGGGGAACCGGAGGAGGAGTTGCGTCCGGTGAGGGATCCGCACGAGGGGATTGACAGTGCGCAGTGGGCCGAAACGGAGTTTGGCGGAGCGCCATTGGGAGACAGGCGGTTGTCTGTGCGACTGGTAAAGAGTACGTCCATGTTGGCCGATGTGATAGGCCACAGCATTACCGCGCATACGGATGCGGACCGCGCGGCGGTGAAGGGGCATTACCGGTTATTGGAGAGCAAGAAGGACAAAACGGTAACGCCGGAGAACATATTGGCGCCGCATCGTGGGCGTACGATAGAGCGCATGCGTAGCCAGGAGACCGTGTTATGCATCCAGGACACGACGAAGTTGCGGTACAGTACGCGGCCGGCGTGTACGGATTTGGAGGTAATAGGGAGTAATCAGACGACGGCGAAGACGCTGGGGTTGCCGTTGCATGCGACGCTGGTGGTGACGGAGGATGGATTGACGTTGGGGGTGTTGCGTGGCAGCTTCAAGGATCCGGAGGAGGGTCCGCATGCTCCGCGGACGCAGCAGTGGATAGACGGGTTCAAGGATATATGCGAGGCGGCGGAGCTGTCCGGCGAGACGCAGGTGATCTGTGTTGCGGACCGGGAGGCGGACAGCTTTGCTATGTTTGCCGAGCAGCGCAGACAGGGTAAGGCGGAGGTATTGATACGAGCGAAGCATGATCGCAAGCTGTTGGATGATCGCAAGCTGTTTGCGGTAATGCGCAGTGGTAAGGCTCCGGGGAATGTGGAGATAGAGATACAGCGGGTGACGGCGCGCAAGAAGCAGGCGCGCAAGCAGGCACGGAAGGGTCGCAGTTACCGGATGGTCAATGCGGAGGTACGCTACGGGAGGTTCTTGTTGCCGGATCCGAAGAACGAGGAGGAGCCGGTGGTGATGTACGGGGTGCATGTGTTGGAGGTGGAGCCTCCGGGGGATGCGCTGCCGGTGGAGTGGATGCTATTGACCAGCATGGAGGTAGGGAGCGTAGCGGATGCACGGCGGGTGTTGGCAATGTATCTCAAGCGGTGGCGGGTGGAAGACTTCTTCCGCGTGCTCAAGAGTGGGTGCAAGGTAGAGCGTTTGGGTCTGCGTACCTCGTTGCGTCTGCAGCGAGCAATAACGATGTATTGTGTGATATCCTGGCGCGTCATGACCTTGGTGCAATTGGGTCGGGAGGTGCCGGAGCTGGACGCGGATGTCTTTTTCACGGAGATGGAGCTGCGATTCTTGGATGGATATGCAGCACGGGTAAAGCTGCCGAAGCCCAGTACTTTGGGAGCTGCTATCCTGATCGTAGCGGTGCTCGGCGGTTATCAGAACCGCACTCGTGATGGACCGGTGGGTTACCAGATCATGTGGCGTGGCCTAGAGAGGTTACACCTAATGACATTGGGATACGAGGTAAGAGACGAACAATTGAGTGCATGTTCGCACGGGAATTCATCTGGGTTCATATAAATGGCATATCAACCTGCCTGATGTGGGCCTATGCCCCAGTGGCTACACCTGCGTGAGCGTGCGGTGAACTTGCATCTTGATTAGGTGACGGGTTCTGTAGAGCTTACCCGTAGACGTGAGAACCCAGACCCCGGACCGCCCGCCTGGTACAGCCCAGACGTACGGCGGAAGAGATGTTTCCGCTGGTAGAGCAGTATAACGAAAGGACCCGGTCCGCAGCGGCGTCTTACGCAGAGCAGGGCATCTCGTACGGACCGTTGAATTACTGGAGGCAGAAGTATCGCCAGGAGACTGCAGCCGAGGGTTCGTGGATGTAGGCAATGCAGCGCCAAGGGAAGCGGCGCAGGAAGAGATCGCGTATCCGCACGAGAGGATGGCATTATTCACCTCAAGTCACACACCATACCTGTTAGGCCGAAATACCCGAGATATTCCGACAGCCATGCCAGCGATATTTGACCATACCTGACGAACAATCGAACCGTGATGGATGATTTATGGGTACAGGGCAGGGCTTGCACCCGCCCAAAGTAGCTGCCGAAGGTTTCTTTGACCAAGACGAATTGATTACTGCCTTGAGGTGAATCCGGAAAAGAACGCATCCCGAATGAGAGTAACTCAGCCCGTACTTTATGGATCGAAGCGAATCGTGACTCGAACGAAACCATCGTCTTGATAGTTATGCAGTTCTGGCTCAACTCCAGCATGCTCTAGCATCCTCCTCCGCATCAGCGGCCATCCGCGTCCGCGCCGTTCCATGAGTCTCCGTACAACCATAGCATTTGCCATCATTTCATTGCGTGACCTCGGTGCTCCGCCAAAGCGAGCTCGTTTTTCAGTCATATGGTTAGGAAGCGTGCCCGGACTGGTGATCTTAATGCGATCCGAGAATACCTCGAACTGAACCTGTGACCCCGTAATCACATAGTCTCGGTGAATGACGGCGTTTACAAGAGCCTCCCTAAGAACATCTCGTGGGATGCTTACGAGATCTGTTCGAAACAATCCACGATACAATTCTTTGCGGCCTAGACCAAGGAACCAGTCCATAGCCCGAATCACTTGCTCATCCAAGCGTCCTCCCGCCTCGGCAAGGCTAATTGCGTCATCCGAACGGTCAACGCCACTAAATGCTGAACATTGAATCATCAAGCTAGTCAGTCGCTTATGCCGTTGTGGGCTGCGACCAAACACCATCAAGCCATACAGTGTTGGTCGCAGCACTCCGTTGAGATCCCAGTCACATATGGAAGCATTGACCAGATCATCGTCAACACTAACGTCGGACTCCGACTCAATAGTGATGCCCTGAGCCTTCATGAACGATCGGAAGGCGTCAAGATCTATGTCTCCGGGTTTTGCAGAGGTGACTGCCGTTTCCTCAGTAAGCACGAAGCCGAAGTTGTTGAACAATGTCCGCAACTCGGCAGCTGAGGGAGCTACGGTACTGCGTCCGCGCCGTAGCCAATACCGACCGGCTCGACTAAAGGGCTCGTGACCGCGTTGTTGCTTTGGGACATTCACCCAATGAACCCACTTTCTGTCACCGACCGTATGGCGGTTACATGTTGCAGAGATTGGATTATTGCAGCCCGTATGTAAGAAGTTAGTCAACCGCTCTTGGGCTGCGTCAGGGTTTCCCCCAACTCCCAATACTTCACCGCTATCATCTACGCCGAGGACTAGAAGACCTCCGCGGCCATTGGCAAAAGCACAAAGGGTCTTGCCGATGAACTCCCATGGGCTCAAATCACGCTTAAACTCTGTCCAAGTGTCTTCCCCGGAGGCAATGCGATTTAAAACTTCAATCCAAGCCACTGCCATATACTAATAGCCGTATTTGCGAAGCCGAAGCTGGAATGCTTCTGCACCGCCGTCAACTGTGTTCACGATTGTATCACGGATTCTCGGTTCTTCAATAACTCCCATCTGATTTACACTACCATGGTCTGCAGTGGCCTGCAAATGTATCACCAGATCCGCGTCACCGTTTACGACTATGTTAGCATTATGTGTTGCAAGAATCACCTGCCGCTTTCCCTTAAGTCTCCTAAGTGCCGGGAGGACGCTTTCGGACAAGAAACTGTTATCAAGTTCATCTTCAGGTTGATCAATTACAAGCGGGCGGTGATCCTTGGCTTCTAGGAGGAGAGCAAGCAGCACGCTAACCCGCTGGCCACCCGACAACTCCGACAACGGGCGAAATATACCGTCGTTCAGAAGCATTTCCAAATAGTATCGGTCGCGGCAGTAAATAGCTTCCAACTCACGTTTCCTGGGGCCTGTCAGGCAGTCTTTAAACGTAGTTTGGACAGCGTTGCTCATGCCAACGCTGTCTAATGCGTTGCTATTGAAGAGAGATAAAAGTTTTTCTGACGATGGTTTCGAATCGTTGCTGAGGTCGTTCCACCACCGTGTGACACCTTTTTGTCGTAGAGTGCGCAGAAATTCGCCAAGATGTTCGCGGTGTCCCTCGTCAATCCTACGCACACGTATGCGCTTACCAAAGCCATGGCTTAAGGAGTCTATTGCTCTGTCGAATGCGTTTCTCAGGCGATTCGTCAGTTCCATTCTCCGGGAAAGTAGCTCCTTGAATTGTGTTTCCGCCTGATTCCACCTCGTGTGTGCGCGGCCGCGCTCGGCTTCGAAGCTTGGCAGTAAGGAAGCATGTCGACTAAGCGCAGCGAATTCCTCTAGTCTTTCGGCCCCGAAACCCTGCTCGGCCAAAGCACGCATGATCTCAACACGCAGTATGGATTCACTAGATGAAGCTTTTCTGCCAGCCTTGTGAATTCGCCTGATCAATTCACCAAGCTTTTCCAAGGCTTCTTTGACAGCTCCTGCTATTTCCTGCCAACCTTGGCTAATATCAGACTCAATCTCGCTAGTACCTTCGAAACCGAATACCCCAGTGCGCCGCGATTGGATGCTCTGTGAATCCAGATACTCGGTAACTGCGGTTTCCAGGTGCTGTCGGAGATTGGATGCTTCTGTTTCTGCTTCCTTCCAGGCTTCCCGTTCCTTGACGGCAAGGTGTAAACGGTCCACTCCAGCTTTGGAATACGCCATAAGTGCCTCCTTCGCTCGCTTAGCCTGGAGCCACGACTGTTCTGATTCTGCGACAGTACCTTCCAGCCTATTCAGGTTCTGGAGAACATTCTTAAGCTCGGCATCATGTGTTTGCAGCTCTCTGGTCAACTTCTCAATCTCTGTACCTTCGTTGGGCGCGAGTCTAGACACGAGTTCTTGGACATCTCCAGTATCCCCTGATAGGCGCTGCAACTCATTCTGAGAGAAAAACATGGCGGGCCATTGTTCGCCAAACGGGGCCTTTGACTGCGCACCTGGGCATTGAAAGGTGATCTCCGCATTTCCGGCTTCGAATTTTCTTGCGCGTGCCTGTACATTGGCTTTTATGGCAGGATCTTCCGGGAAGGGAGCTCCTGCAAGAATTCGAAGACCATCGAGCAACGTGCTTTTTCCAGTCATACTACCTCCCAAAACGCAAGTCAAGTCTGGACTGAACTGAAATCGGGTTCCCTTAGCTGTTCCGCCAAAAAATGAAGCTGCACCTCTGACGGTCACTTCTTTGAGCCATGGCCGGGTAGGCGATATCTTGTCGCACGGATATTCAATGCGCCTGACAGTTCCGGAAGGAGCACGCTTGAATCCTGACCGTATCCTTGATTCGCTGGCAATAAATGCTAGGCGGAGAGCATCAATGCGCGAGGTCCCCATCTTTACCCAGGTGAACCGATCCCCAATCTTGTCCAACGTATAGGCGTCGCTGGCATGAAAAAATGCCTGCCCGTGGGTTTGCATCCCTTCGGACAACCAAGGACGCTTCTTCAATGAATCTTGCGGCAGTTTGTCGTCACCAAGCTCAAGGCCTGCAATTTCCGCATGTTCAAAAAATTGTAATGCTTGTGATTTTAATGCACCGAGTAGTCCGGTTTCGGCATCAACGTGTGGAGCAAGAATCAGGTAGTGCCAATCATTATTCGAATCAGTGCTCCCGCAATGGAATTGGCGAAGTTCCTTGAATACGTGTTCTGGACGCTTAGGGCTCATGGATAGCCCTCGGCTCTGCCAAGGATCAACGCCGCCCATAACCATATCAAAAGCTTTCAAGTATTGTTCTTTTCCTATTTCGGGGTCGAACAGGATGAGGAGATGCAGTCCTTTTGGTCCGGCATGAAGGGACGGTTCA
The DNA here is from genome assembly GCA_963663495.1 of Rhodothermales bacterium. Lineage (GTDB taxonomy): Bacteria > Bacteroidota > Rhodothermia > Rhodothermales > Bin80. The sequence continues at coordinate 2,934,872 of OY760427.1, read as the reverse complement.
AAGCCGGGAAAAACTGCATAGATTTTTTCCCGGAATGGGATCGCATCATCATCAACACCCTCGTTCCACTCCGTCAATATGCTCCATATTCCGCTACATGCATCGCCGGAGGGCATCCTTGCCGCATGCGGCGTCAGTCCGGCGACTTCAATTCCGCTGCTAATCAGGGCCTGTAGGAATTTTCGAGCATAGTGATGCATCCACTCCTTGGAGTACTGTTTTCCTGGAATATCCGGTGGAACTTTAAGACGACTGCTCGGCGAGTCCTCAATGGTGTGGACATGCAGATCTGATTTGAACCAGCGCGCGCCCGGGATATCTTCCTTCCAGAAATCGGTTCCTTGCCTTTGAAAACTCATGAGTCAAACTTCCCGCCTACCTGTACACGCGTTGTCCGCGGGGTCAGTATAACGTCAAAGTAATTATTACTCACCACTGCGCCGCCCTAATACGATTCACGCTCCTAACAGGTGCCCAATTGCAAGACTAATCCTACCAAACCTGTGGGAGACTGTGCAGACCTCGGCTCAACCCGAATCAGTTGGTATTGGGTGGACTGATTGACGACTTTTAGAATTAATCAGGGTGATAGGGTCATTTTTCGGCACTGGAGGTTTATCTACCATGCGGAGCAGGAGCATCGTGCTGTTTTCAAGCGTGTGGTGCAGCAGTGTTTCCAGCTGCACGGGCCCTGATCACGCAGCGCCTGAGCTTGAAGTCCGGCAGCTATCGCTAGCGGATCCGGGTAGCTGGGAATGCTCCATCCGGGCCACTTCTTTTGAAATGTCCTATTGATCAACCCCGGCCTACATGTCCCATATAACGCTTGATACCGGCTAGGTTCGGCAACCTACAAAACGAGTATAGCAAATGATGTTGCCACAATTATCGTTATAACAGTCCACATCCCGGGAGGTAGCATGACAGAGTGCTAGTCCGTTGCAAGGAGATAGCATTGGTGGTAGTACTTGGGCGAGTGACCTGTAAGATTGACGATATTCTTGGGAGTTATATGGTTGACTGCCCACGCGTTAAATTGTTGAAATAATTGCAGTTTGGTCGCGAATAGCGGGAATCGATTATACCGAAAATGGGCACCATCCCGTGATAGATTGATGACCCACTAAATGCCTTCAAAGAAAAGAAACAACAGAAACACAAATGGCCCTGGACGGGCTGATCGTGAAGGAGTGTCCTTAATCAAGCTAACCCAAATGTTTCCAGACGACCCAACAGCCGAAGCATGGTTCGTAATGAAGCGTTGGCGCAACACTCCTGTTTGCCCGCACTGTGCGTCTAAAAACGTACAGTGCGGGTAAGCGTGTGGTGAAGTACAGGGTAGCGGGCTTTTTGGCGGTTTTGGCGGGTACAGTGTGGTTGGAAGGAGGAGAGCATGTGGGCTTGCCCGATCTGGACGATTCGGCGTCCGGCAGCTAGGCGGCCTTACCCTAGTGGGCTTGCCGTGCCCATTTCCAATGATGGGGCAATAGCGCTGCTATGTCCTCGGCAGGATGTGTCGGGATGCGCTGGAATACTTCCATGAGCCATTCCATGGGGTTGACGTCGTGGAATTTGCAAGTTCCAAGGAGCGAATAGACCACGGCACCCCGCTGGGATGCATCATGGGATCCTGCGAACATGTAGTTCTTCCTACCAATAGCCAGTGGCCGTATCGCATTCTCAACCAGATTATTGTCCAACTCCACACGGCCCTCATCCAGATATCGGGTCAGCCTTTGCCAACGGCCAAGCGTATACTGGGTCGCCTTGGCCCACGGGCTCTTGGGTAAACCATTGTTCACCTCCAGCCACGGTTTCAGCTCCTCCAGTACAGGTCCGGCCCGTTCCTGTCGCAGTTGCTGACGAACATCCGCACTCGCACCCGTTTTGCGTAGCCAAAGCTCTATGAGGTAGAGCTTGCGTATCTCCTTCAACACATGCGCGGCCTTATCCGGCTCGTACGTCTTGCAGTCGAAGAACTTGCGCCGGGCATGCGCCATGCATGCGTAGAGCGTTACGGATGGGTCCGCATCAAAGATGTCGTAAGCTACATACCCGTCTGTCTGTAGCAATCCCTCATACCCGTGCAAAAACTCCACCGGACCCGCCCGAGCACGGGTCTTCCGGTATTCCATCACCAACAGTCTCTGCTCTGGACTATGGTACACCCAATAAAAGCCTTTATGCAGCGATCCCTTCTTATCTCCATCCTGCACCTCAATCCCCGTCTCATCCGCCTGCAGATACCCGGTGGATAGCAACTCCTGCTTCAGAGCATCATACAACGGGGTCAGGTGCGACGCAGACTGCGATATCCAGCCTCCCAGCGTGGACTTCGCAATCTCCACGCCTTCCCGACGAAACCGCTGCTGCTGACGGTACAAAGGCAGGTGGTCCGCATATTTGCCCACCACCACATCTGCCAACAACCCCGGACCCGCCATGCCCTTGTTCACCATCCGTGGTGGCAACTCACCTATGATCACCCCCTTATCCTCATCCCCAGGGTCCACATACTTCGGACGCACATACTCAATAACCTTCATATCCTACAATATTCATGATGTACCCTGTTCGGGTCTAAAAGTGCTGTCTCGGTACCTGCAGGACCGATTGTGCGTTGTTCATGCGTAGGGACGACCATGAGAGGGGCTGAAAACACCAGTTTAGGCCCTTTTCCCGACTCGATAGCGGTCACATTACCGAGATTTTGGGAAGACGTCTGTCGGGTAGACACACCTCTGCCTACCTTCTCTTTCCGCTTTCCGCGTTGGGCGCCTGCGGTGTCGAAGCGCAGGCGCAAATATGACTTGGCTAGCTCTTCAAGGGAAGCGTGATCCATGTGAGTTGACAATAACGTCGCCAAAATTGCTCCCATGCAGCATCTGCGCTGGCGGCAATGTGGATAACGATGTTGCGCGCGTGTTGTACGAAGCGGGCCCCCACCTTGAGTACACGCTCGCGATAGGTGCTCAGACTTATCTGGGATTCGTCAGGCTCCCGCATAAGGCAGCGCCCCACATGCATGAGCTGATAAGTTAGAAGGTATACCTGTAGCAGGACCTCGTTCTCGGCTCGGATCTCGGCATCCTGTTCCGACTCATCCTGTTCCGACCCATCCTGTTCCGACTCATCCTGTTCCGACTCATCCTGTTCCGACTCATCCTGTTCCGACTCATCAGGCTCCGACTCATCAGGCACCCGCACTACAGGCCGGCCCTTATAGTGTGTCTTCGGACGGAGAACCGACGACAGCGCCATGGAGCAAGCCGCATTCAGCTCCCCGAAGTGCTTTTCCGCCTTTCCTCTCTTCCGGTACAGATTCACAAGCTGCTCTGCCGGATAGGCTTCTACATCCAGATCGGTGATCAGATAGAAATGCCTCGGGAAAAGCTCTCCCGGCACCGGAACAACCACGAGCACCACACGACGCTCTACGGACCAGCACTTTGCACGGTAGCGCAGTTCGTGGTAGCATTCGTCCGACGGCTGATCACCCTCCAAATGAGGCGCCGCAAGCCCGTCAATCACATCGTTTCCTTTCAGACGCATCACGTAGCCGATACGGTCGTTCTCCAGCTTATCACATAATTCGCCACTGTTGAAGCCTGCGTCCAATCGGACAATGACCTTGTCGGCCACATGTTCACGCAATGCCAGCCCAATGCGTCGAATGAAACCGTAGCAGTCCTTCACCACATTCTGCGTGCCCCCTCGCAATTCCGTCCCCAACATGTCGCCCGACTCACCGCATATGGCGATAAGGGGCAGAAAGATGGTGCGCTTGTAATATCCGTTCCACTTGCTGCCCTGCTGCTTGCCATGCGTATCTACCGGTACACCGTCCACATCAAAGACCACCTCGGGGCGGCGCTTCCCGCCACCACGCTGCAGCAGGTGCTCCATGGCGAATGTCTCTACAAAAAGGCGCAACTTCTTGAAATTCTTTTTCCCGGCCAACATGTGCACGAAGCGAGACATGGTTGGCTGGGATGCCAGGGACCTATCGTCCTGTAATGCCCTCATACCCCTTTTGGAAGAAGTGGCCACGCGCATGGCGGGGTCCCTTCGAAGCTTGTCCGCATCTGACTGACGTCCCCACCCCTGCACATGTTGCAGCAGTAACTGCCGCACTAACTCCTCAAGGCTATGCGTAATCCGAGCTTGGGACCGATTGTCCTTAAGCACGGAAGCGAGTCGGCATGCCAAGGTGCTGATCACCATGAGCAGGCGCATAGGAATGACGCCGGCATCCGATGTTAGATTATCGGTCTTGGAGCGTACAACTTTGACGGATTTATTGAACTGGCAAGCGAACAGAAGGTTGGATTTGGGATCTTGCATCGGGTGTGTTACAGGGTGAATGGGTATTGGGGTTTCTGAACGTTTGAGCGTCGCACAGGATCCCATTCAAACCGTGTATAGTCAACATATTACACCATAATATTAAACGACGATTCCCCGCCACTTAACTCCCTCATGAATAAGGGAGGATATGGGCGGGTACACGCTCCAGAACCAGCGTCTTCTCCGCCCCGATACACGTCATACCACTGGTATCCCCGTCAGGCTCAATAGTAATCGTTTCGCGGGGCAGTTTATTCAGCAGATCGTCCAGCGCTTTACGCTTGGGCTTGCCCTTCTTCTTCTGCCGTCCGCTCGCCTTTTGCCCATTCTTCGTCTGTCCATTCGTCTCCGGCTCCGGTAGAGGGACCTCCTGCTCCGGCTCATCGAACAACGTGCCCTGCTGCGGGTCATTCAGCACACACTTTTCACTCTTGGGACTGTATAGCGCGCGTAGCGCTAGCATCAGCCGGTTATTCATATTCCCCAATTCTGCCTCAAGCCGGCTGCATCGATCATGCAGCTGGCTATTCTTTCTCTCCAATTCTGCATTATCCCGGCTGTACTGATCAAAGGCACTGGCCAATTCGGGGTGCTGTGCAAGCAACGCAACCTGCGCGGGGGAGAGGATAGAATGTGCTTCGGGCTGCATGGTGAGCTAACAACACCAGCATATTGCTTGTTCCCGAATCACACATTATATTTGGCCCGATTATCGGCTTTTTACCGCATATCGGGGCCGATATTTCACCGTCTTCAACGACACCCCCTCCAGCATCATCACCATCTGTGCCCATGTCGGCACATCCTCCTCTGGCAACGCAAACGTACCCGTCTCCAAGCGCTTGTAGAAGATCGCAAAGCCGTTCCGATCCCATGTGAGCGCCTTCAAATGGTTTCGCCTCCTGTTGATGAATACAAAGATGTCTCCCGACATCGGATTCCGCTTCATGCCGCTCTTTACCAAAGCGCGCAAGCCGTCAAAGCTTGTGCGCATGTCCACCGGTGGTCGGTAAAAGAAGTACCGGTGCGAAGGTGCCAGTCCGATCATGGCTGCGTCAGCCTGGCCAGGTACGAAGCAGAGACCGGTGCAAAGAACCGCACCCGTATCCCACCCGGATATGCGATCTCTACCTGTGCCGCTACCCTTGGTGCTGCACTGCCTATCTCCACGAAGCCTCGGCTGTCCTCGGCTGCAGTCTCCTGGCGATGCTTCCGCCTCCAATAATTCAACTGCCCATACGAGATGCCGTGCTTTGCACAAAACGCCGCTGCGGACTGGGTCCTTTCGTTATACTGCTCTACCAGCGGAAACATCTCTTCCGCCGTACGTTTGGGCTGTACCATGCGATCTGGGGTCTGGGTTCTCACGTCTAGGGGTAAGCTCCCCAGAACCCATCACCCAATCAAGATGTAGTTCACCGCACGCTTACCAGTGCGGCGCCAAACATCCTAGCATGCCTTATAGTTGCCGTAATTGCCGTAAACGATTCAGTGTCCGCATAGGGACAGTAATGCAGGACTCCAAACTGGGATACCAGGTATGGGCATTAGCCATTTACATCATGACTACCAGTATCAAGGGCGTATCCAGCATGAAGCTGCATCGTGACCTTAGCATAACCCAGACTACAGCGTGGTATCTGGCCCACCGTATTCGACCATCATGGAATGGAGAACATGCACTATTTGCCGGTCCGGTAGAGGTTGATGAAGCCTACTTCGGTGGTAAGGAAAAGAACAAGCACGCCAGCAAGAAGCTGAAAGCAGGCCGTGGGCCAGTAGGTAAGAAAGCCGTTGTAGGAGTCCGTGATCGTGTCACCAATAGCATTTCTGCCCAGGTAGTAGAAAACATAGACGGACAGACGCTCAATGCGTTTGTGGATACCCATGTCTCGGAAGACACCGAGGTCTATACTGATGGCACGTCAGCATACCGGGGCCGCAACAACCACGCCTATGTACGTCACTCTGTTGGCGAATACGTTCGTGAGCAGGTCCATACCAATGGCGTAGAGAGCTTCTGGTCTTTGCTGAAGCGTGGGTACTACGGAACGTACCACCACATGAGCAAGAAACACCTACAGCGGTACGTGAACGAATTTGCAGGGCGACACAATGCACGCGACTACGACACAGCGGAGCAAATGACAATAATTGCTCAAGGACTGGTCGGTAAACGGCTCATGTACAAATCCCTCATTTCATAGCTAAACGTAAGCGGTAACGTATCAAGCCATCCGTACTCATGCGCACTCCGGGCATCGGCCAGCTACAACTGCTTGCTCGTGGACGAAGAACGGAGACTAACGGGCCGCGCAATACTGCGCCTGCAAGGCTTCCCCGACAGCTACGAGATTGACAGTCCGGTAACGACCGTCAGACGGCTTACTGGCAACGCCGTACCCATTCCGGTGGTCAGGGCCGTTATGCGCTAGCTTTTCCATGTCTGTGCTTGATGGCCCGCGTCTCATGGGTTCGTCCGGTGCGCTTCGTGACCCGTACCGGGGTCCGCCCAGTACTTCCGCATTGTCAAGAGCGTCCCGATTCAAGCCAAGGAATCGGTCCTGAAGTTGATCGACTGTCGTGAAAACTGGATAGCAAGGTATGCAGCCTCCTACATGCTCTAAGCAGATGTCCGCCGTGAAATCATTTCGGTATTCTGCCCCAATGGATTAGTGCTACTCTATAGCCTATAACGCCATGCGCATAGATAAATCCCCGAAGCCTGGTAACAAGATTCAGGAAACGAAACGCCCCGGCCGCCCCGTAACAAACGACATTCTCAATATCCAACACGCCATCCCTACCACATTGGAAGAACTGGCGAAAGCCATCATGTTCACACCACCAAAGCACAAAAAGTAACGCCTGCGAAAACGCGTGGCATTCAGTCATATAACTCCCATATTTTTCATTACAGGGGGAGATGCGTCTTGACTTTTTTCAATCGAGTACCGAGAGATCATGTAGTGTCAAGTAGAAGAAGCCCGCCTTTAACCACCTGAGCGTTGCTCCATGGATAGGACCTTACCGTCCGTCGTTATAATGCGATTCCCGCAGGTCATCGCCCTCAGCATACCCCAGAGATCAACGGGACGCTTAGTCAGTGTCAGTCAAGACGCACTAAGGTGCTCAACCAAATGGTGTTGCAATCCGCCGAAGCTACCGTTGCTCATGCAAAGCATGACATCCCCTGGTCGGGCAATGCCCCCGAGTTCGCGCAGGAGTTGGTCTTGATCTCTCTGCACCCTTGCCGGTGTACCCTGGTCGTTCACTTTCGTGGCTAGGCGCTCTACATCAAAGAACCGCTCGCAGTCGTCGTTGTGTCGGAACGGCGGTGGCACAAAGTATGCCAGATCCGCTGCCATAAAAGCCTCCGCATACGGCTCCTCAAAAACCTTGCGGCGACTGGAATTGCTGCGCGGCTCGAAGATTGCAATGATCCTACCGCTGGTCCATCGCGTTCGTGCGGATGCAATCGTCGCACGTACAGCGGAAGGGTGATGTGCAAAGTCATCCACAACCGTAACCCCACGCGCGGTGCCAATTACTTCCTGCCTCCTGTGCATACCGGCAAATGATGCCAAGTGATGCGTGAAGTCGGGAGCACCGAGATGCCATGCAGCGGTGCAAGCGGCAAGCGCGTTAAGAAGGTTATGTTGACCGCTCATAGGGAGCCGTAACCCGGCCCAGGCTTCATCCTGGATGGATAGCGTGAAGGCAGGTTCACCGCGAACCGAAGTGATCTCCCGTGCGCAGATATCCATTCCGAGGCCCATGCCATAGAGTAGCGTTCGGGCCTTGGTGAAGCGATGTAAGTCTCGAACCGCAGGGTCATCACCGCACAGGATCAGCAGGCCGTCAGGGTCCACGAGCGCAGCGAATTTTCTGAATGCACCCCGATACTCCCCCCAATCCGCGTAGATATCCGCGTGGTCAAACTCCATAGACGTAACAATGGCGGTTCTCGGTCGATAATGCCAGAATTTGGGCCTTTTGTCAAAGTAAGCGCTATCGTATTCGTCCCCCTCAATTACAAACAGGTCACTACGACCCAGATGAAAACCTCCGGCCTCACCTACGGGAATACCGCCAATCAGGTACCCGGGATCCAAGCCTGCCTGCTTCAAGATGTGAACAAGGATTCCCGTGGTGGTGGTCTTACCGTGTGTGCCGGCCACTACGACGCTGTGACGATCTTGCAAAAAATACCGCGCAATGGCTTCCGGCATGGAGAGCTGGGGTAAGCCACGCTCCCGCGCTGCCGCTGCTTCCGGGTGAGTGGGCACGCATGCATTCCCGACAACAACTACATCAGGTCTGTCGTCCAGGTTGTTAGCGCTGTAACCCTCTAAGATGGGAATACCAGCTTTCGCCAATTGATCGCTCATCGGCGGGTATGCCGCAGCATCCGACCCACGCACATTAAAGCCGGCCTGCACCATCAGACCCGCCACCGCTCCCATTCCCGTCCCGCAGATGCCAATCAGGTAGGCATCCCTAGGGCTGTCCGGCGGCGCCGGACGTTCAAAAATGCGAAGATGACTGTCCGAAAATTCCGAGAGCTTACGCATCGGATGTCTGTACGCGACTGACGGCGGCACCAACACGTACGGAGATTGAATCGAATACCGAGTACATCACCGGCACGATTACGAGGGTCAGAAATGTCGCAAACAGTAGCCCGCTAATGATCGCCGTACCCATGGCACCCCAAAACTGTGTGTTTTCAGAACCGAACTGAAAGTCGGGCGCAAAATCCGTCAGTAGACCGACAAAGTCTACATTAATGCCGAACGTTAGGGGTACCAAACCAATTACCGTTGTGAGAACGGTAAGAACCACCGGTCGGAGCCTCGTCGCGCCTCCCTCCACAATCGCGGCCATCTTTGCGTTGCCGCGCTCACGCAGTTGTTTGATGTAATCAATGAGTACAATATTGTTGTTCACCACAATGCCGGCCAGGCTTATGACGCCGATAAACGTCATAAGGCCGAACGGCGTACGTGTTACCGTAAGGCCTAGGAGTACGCCGATGAGGCTGAGCCCAACTGCAACCATTATGATGATTGGGGAGCTGATGCTATTGAACTGCGCAATCATGATCATGAAGATCCCCGCTACTCCGATCATCAAAGCTGTAAAGAGAAAACCGAAGGCTTCGGCCTGTTCCTCGTTTTCCCCCGTGTACGCCAAGGCGTAGCCGGGCGGAAGATTCTGCTCGTAGTCACCCAAATGCTGTTGGACCTGGGATAAAACGGCGGCTCCGTTGAAGCCGGTGGCAACATCACCAGTCACCGTAGCGACCCGGTCAAGGTCCAATCGCGTTATGGAGCCAAGACCGCCAACGATTTCGAAATCAGCAACGGTTGTAATCGGAATCTGCACCCCGTCCTCAACGACGGTCAATTTCTCTACGCTCTCTAAGCTCTGTCGATGTTCCTCGCTCAGACGAACATTAATGTTGTACTCATCCTGACCTGTGCGGTATTTGGAGGCCTCAATGCCGTTGATGGCAGAGCGGACCGTGCTTGCGATCTGCTGCGTGCTAAGTCCAAGGCGGGCAGCGCGTTCACGGTCAATCTTGACGCGAAGCTCCGGCCGACCGGTGTTCAAATTGTCATTGATATCAACGAGGCCGGGGATGGTGCCATTGGTAGCTGCATCCTGCAGCTGATTCTTAACTCTAGTCGTGATGCGAGAAATCTCACTGAAGTCCTCTCCTGTCACCTCAATATTGACAGGTGCGCCGACAGGTGGACCGGGGTTGTCCTTTTGAAACTCCATGGCAATGCCCGGCAGGCCCTGTAGACGATCCCGCAAACGAGACATGGTGTTACGACTAGACTCTGGACGATCGGCATAGTCTACCATGTTCAGCGTTACGACCGAGTTTTCAGATGACCGCGCCCCGCCACCGAACATTGCATCCCCGCCGGTACCCACATTGACAAGGATGTTCTTGACGTTGCTACGATCATTGCTATTAGCTTCCAAGAGTGCGTTTACCCGATCTTGAGCTTCTTTGGTCACTCGATCTGTTTCATCCACATTCGTGCCGAGGGGAGCTTTGAGTGCGATGTTGATGAACGTAGGATCCGTGTCCGGAAAGAATTCTACACCGGTAGGAGCAGCAGCGAAGACCCCAAGAATCGAAAAAAGCCCGCCAAGGGATAGGGTCAGCAGTTTAGCACGATTGTCTGTCAACAGGATTGTATCGCGGCGCTTATGTAAGCGTCCATTCATAACAACACCCAGACCCCCCGCAACGACAATCCCTATGGGAAGCGTAATTAAGGTGGCAATCGTGGTCGGATTTACCTCGCGTACAGCGGACATAATGAGCAGAATTCCGACTACGATGCCACCAAACGCCAGTCCGGCCCATACGGTAGTCTTACCACCGAGATAGAGCGTCGCTACCATGTGTACAGCAATGGCTCCGAGTCCTCCAAGAAACAGCAGTGCGCCGGGCATTAGCAGAGTGAGTCCAGCATTGAGTCCGAGCAAATTGGATACTATGCCTCCTGCCAGAAGTAGAATCGCTCCGATGGTAAAGGCTCCCAACGCGTAACAGTTACGCAGGTAGGAATTGCGGGTCTTGATTACGAGCGTCAATACCAGGACTAGATGGGTGAGCAGCAGCATAACCGCTGCAATGGCAGCCAAGGGTTGCCGCAGCCAGGCCGCCGTCCCGCCGATTATGCAGGCCAATGCACCCGCAATCAACACCAGGTAAACGAGCATGCGGTGGGTGGTAATCGGTGCCAGCTGTGAATAGTCTCTCTTTAGCATCAGGCGGAGAAACCCTTTGTAGCGGGTCAGCAACCGCGGCAAGGAAGACTGCACAAACCGTTTCGCAATCGGGCTAAACACGCGCGAGTTCAACAAATACAGCACCGGTATCGCTATTGACAGAACAACAAGCGTCTTCCAATTAGCGATTCCAAGAAGGATACCGATAACCAGCACTGCAACTGCCGTCAGCCTTCGGACGACTGTGGGGCGGCGCCCGGAATCCTCGTCCTCCAGCTTCATGAAGAAGCCGGTAATGACCGGATTGATGATGATTGCAATAAAGAGAGAGCAGGTTAGCGTAACAATCAGCGTTAGCGGTAGGTAGCTCATGAACTCGCCGGTCAGTCCTGGCCAAAAGAGCATGGGCACAAACGCTGCGACCGTGGTCGCAGTGGATGCCACAACTGCTCCGCCGACTTCAGCGGTACCCGCCCGGGCCGCTTCCCAACGGTCGTAACCCAGCTCGCGAAATCGATATATGTTTTCGACGATTACTACGGCGTTATCTACCAGCATCCCCAGCGCTATGATCAGCGAGAATAGGATGACAAAATTCAACTCCTGTCCAATGGTCTGAAACACGATGAAAGAGACCAGCATGGAAAGCGGAATGGCGATACCCACCAGCGCAGCGTTCCGCATGCCAAGAAAGAACAACAGCACCAGCACAACGAAGATTAGTCCGCTGATGATGTTGTTTTCCAAGTCCTTCACAAACGTCAAGACCTGATCGCTCATGTCCCCCGTTATGACGGTGCGCGTTCCGTTTGGCACGTTGAACTCTTCAAGAACCTCATGCACCTGGTCCGCGGTAATCAGAATGTTGGCACCCGAGCGTTTCTTTATGTTAAGGGTGACGACAGGATTGGTGGCGGCATCTTCCGCCGGAAGCGTAAGGAGGCTGCGTCCGTCCTCTACCTGGAGGACCCGCAGTCGAGCATACGACGAACGGTCCATGTATCCGAAGTTAACCGTAGCGACATCCCTAACGTAAACCGGCCGATCTCCCGGATTATCAATTACGAGGTTGTTTATCTCCTCTTCGGGGCTCTCAAATTCCCCGTTGATACGCACTAAGTAATCCAGCCGATCTACATTGAGGGAGCCACCTGGTAGGTTGGTGTTTTCGCGCCGGATGGTACTGACAACATCTTCGAAGGCGAGGTTGTACCCTTGCAGTGCGTGGATATCAACGCTAACTTGGACTTCGCGCTCAAGACCACCAATTACAGGCACTTCAAGTACGTTGGGGATGGCCTCCAATTCCTCTGCGAGTTTCTCCGCCACCGCCTTCAAGCGTGCCAAAGAGTAGGGGGCGGAAAGGTTGACAGCCATGATGGGAAACTCCTGGAGGTCAATCTCGCTCACAAGTGGCTCCTCCACATCTTCCGGCAGCTCCGCTTTAGCAACATCCACTTTGTCCCGGACCTTCTGGAATGCCTCGTCCAACGACACTTCCGGATCAAACTCAATGATGACGGACGAGACACCCTCAACCGAGGTGGATCGGATTTCCTTGATGCCATTAATGGCCTGGATTTCCCGCTCAATAGGTTCGGTAAGCAGGGATTCGATATCTCCCGGGCTCGCTCCCGGGTAAACAGTTGTAACGACGATGTTGGGAATTTCAATTGATGGGAACGACTCTTTAGGAATCGTTATGTAGCTACCCAGTCCGCCCAGCACAATGATCACCGTTAAGATGGCGATACTGGGGCGGTACCGTATGGCTAGGTTGGTGATCTTCATCGTTACTGCTGGGGGATTCCTTCAGTGTCCAGGCGGCTGTACTGTATTTCGACGCTTACCTGGTCGCCCTCAGTGAGCGTGTTCTGGCCTGCAACGACCACTTCATCGCCAATTGCCAGTCCGTTTGCCACAACTACAAGCCCTGCATACATAGGGCCGGGCGTGATTCGGCGTCTGGATACGCGTATTCCTGCGTCCTCATGATGGACGACAAAAACACCGCTGCCAATCTCATCTCGAACAATTGCCGCCCGAGGCACTACCAAAACGCTATCAATGCGATGGCGGGTTACACGTGCCTCCACAATCATTTCAGGCTTCAGCCTTCCATCAGCATTAGGTACATCGGCTTCGACCGTGAATGTGCGGTTGCGCGGGTCCACCGTGCTACCGGCAAATCCGACTGTACCAGTCTTGAGAGCGGCACGAGAGCCTTGCGCGGAGAACGAAATTGTGGTTCCAACCTCAATGTCATTCGCAAAGCGCTCTGGAATGCCCAGCACAACGCGAACGCGCCGTGCGTCCACGATGCGAATCACACTGATTCCAGGAGACAACTGCTCGCCGACCTGCACATAATGCTGTTCCACGCTTCCGGCAAAGGGGGCCCGCACCTCCGTATTTGCAAGCTGCTTTCGCATTTGTTGCAAGCCGGCCTCGGAAGCCTTCAGCATTGCGTCTGCTCGACGCAGACGCGCGAATAGTTCATTGTACTCAACAGTGCTGATAATTGAGTCCTGGTATAGTGGCTCTTGCCGTTGAAAGATATCCTGTGCCAGCTCCGCTTCCGCCTGCGCAGTTGCGACCTGGGCTTCCCCCTGGTCTAATGAGGCAAGCGCGAGGTCCTGATTCAGCCGCGCAATTACTTCGTCTTGAGCCACGTATTTGCCAAGGGGCGCAATGGACTCCAAGGTGCCGGTGCTTTGAGCCGAGAGCGTAGCGTCGTTCACGGCTTCTACGGTTCCGGTGACTTCTATCGCATCCTCAAAAACATCAAGGGCCAGGACTAGGGTTTCAACGCTCAGTACAGGTACGGCGTTAAGGTCATCGGATGCTATACCTGTGCTGCCGTCCTCGCCACCTCCGCAGCCGACAGCATGCAGCGTCAAACAGACAATGCCTAATCGGAAATAACTCATGGGTCAGCTATCAGGGTAGGTTGCAGCACTTGTCATTCGAAGATCTGTATGGCTTGGCAACGGGATGCCAACGGCGGTCTCATAAGCGCTCCTTGCAACAAGAAAGTCATGGATCGCCTGGATGTAATTGATCCGACTCTGATCTAGTTGGTCAGAGGCAGCGCGCTCTTCCAGCGGGGCTGCCAAGCCTTCTGCCAGGCGCGCCTGCGCAACGGAGTAGTTGAGTTCTGCATTCTCCACATTGCGGCTCTGCCTTAGAATTTGCTCACGGGCACTTTCAAGGTTACGCAGGGCGGTTGCGACTTCCATCCGCACGCCTTGCCGCATTTGTAATACTTGTAGTTGGGCCCGACTGAGCTCAACACGCCGAGACTGGCGCTGGGCAGATCTTGCAAACCCGTCGAAGATTGTCCACGAGAGCGTTATTCCGACATTTACCGACGACTGCCAGTAGGATCGGCTAAGAAAATCATTGTGTCCCGTCGAAAACTTGAATGGATCGTCAGGGTCTGAGATTACATACGTGCGGGAATCCGGCACGCGCCCGGAATAGCTGAAATTGGCGAAAGCATTGACCCTGGGTAAGCGATCCAGCTCTGCAATACGAAGCGCGGCCTGTTGAATTTCGTACATCAATCTGGCCTGATCCAAGTCTGGTCGCCGTTCCAGAGCATCATCTGAGGCATCTCCCTCGGAAACTGTAAGGTATGCGCCAATATCGTCCACCTCCAAGGTCCCGATCAGCCGGACCGGCTGGGTTACGGGCATGCCAATGGTATACTTTAGCCTATCCATGGCCTCAAGGGTTAGGTTCTGCATCTGCACCGCGCGTGTTTCCAGATTAGCTAACTGCACCTCCGTGCTTAATCGCATAGCCTTTGGAGCTACCCCGTGGGACACACGCTTGCTAATCTCCGCCAGCGTTTGGCGTGTTCGTATCACGCTCTGTGCCGCAACTGCAGATTGCTCTCCGGCGAGCAGCGTCCGGTAATATGCGCGGCGTACCTCGTCCACGATGAGTTGCTCTTGGCGTTCGAGTCTCCGCCCCTCCGCATCCACCACCAAGCGCGCCGCTTGAAGGCCCTTTAACGTAGCAGCATCTACAATGGGCTGGGAAAAGTTTATTGTATTCAAGAACTGGTTCGCCACAGCAAATGGGTTATCGCTGGCGGCCTGCGGGACGATACCGGCGGCTGCAAGCCCTGCACCTTGGCGGAAGTAAAACTCGTCTAGCCCGATCGGCATGGTACCGGGATCGTCGTCAGTACGGGTAATCTCATTGTAGCGCAGCCATCCCAAGGCGTCAAATCCAGAGAAAAAATTGCCTGCGGCGCTACCTGCGAAGGGGTTTGCTTCTTTCAGGTTACGGGTGTATCCACTGGTTGCGGTAATGTCGGGCAGCGCTGCACTAATTGCCGAGCGTACTTGATTTGCCGCACCCTCAACTTCTAGCCGCACAGCCTGCAGCACGTAATTGTTTGCAAGGCCAAGCTGAACGGCTTCATCCAGTGTGAGGGGGACCGGATCGGGATCTTGGGCTTGGGAGTGTGTGACAGGCACGAGCCCGGCGAGCGCAACAACAATGAGCCGAAGGATCATATATACACAGTGGCACTAGAGCAGTCCAATGATACGAAGGGCTGCCCTAATTGTTTAGTGCCTGGGGCTACACAAACCGTTCCAATCCGTGTGCACGCATGTAGTCAACCACGTTCCGTACCTGCTGCACGGATTCCCGATGACAGACAAGGATGGCGTCGGGAGTGTCTACCACTATTGCGTCGTGCATACCCACGCATACCACCAGCCGGGATGCCTCTACATGGCACCGACTGGAATGGTGAACCACGGCTGTGCCCCGTAGCACGTTACCATGCTTATCCTTCTCGCTCAAATCGTACACCGCACGCCAATCCCCAATATCACTCCAGCCGAATGATCCCGGAACAACCAGCACGCGGTTGGCCCGCTCCATGACACCGTAGTCTATGGAGATGCGCGGACACTTCTGATAGGCCATTTGAACGGCAACGGCCTCTTTCTCTGTGTCTAGGGATGAAGCAATTTCTGCAAAGGAATCGTAAACCTTGGGGAGGTGAATCTTCATCTGACCCAGAATTGTCTGGACCTTCCATACGAAGATGCCACTATTCCACAGGAAGTCGCCGGAATCCAGGAATCGCTCCGCGGTGGCAATATCCGGCTTTTCGGCGAAAGCGCGGACCGGGTAGGCCTTCAAGCTCCTCTTAGTCATGGATTCAAATTGGATGTACCCGTAGCCGGTTTCGGGGTGCGTTGGCTGTATGCCGATAGTTACGAGCGCATCGGTAGAGCGTGCGGCCTCAACCGCAACGCGCAGCACGTTACGGAATGCCTGAAGATCCCGGATCAGGTGGTCAGACGGCAAGGCTATCATGATTGCATCCGGATCCTTGGCATGCAGCCGCATGGCGGCATAAGCAATGCAGGGGGCAGTATTGCGGCTAATGGGTTCTCCCAGCACCTGTTCGGGTGCAATCTGCGGGAGTTGGTCTCGTGTCAGTGAGGCGTAGCGTTCATGGGTGACAACCCAGATGTTTTCCGGCGGGGCCAGATTCTGCAGACGATGGTAGGTGGACTGCAATAGCGTATGATCTCCCAAGACGCGAAGAAACTGCTTCGGACGTACTTTCCTGCTGCGAGGCCAGAATCGGCTGCCAATGCCGCCGGCCATAAGGACACCGTATACCATAATGAGCGTTGGAGTGAGCGTTGATTACGCGGAGGCTAATACGCCTTAGGCGCCTCAATTATGCCGTGACAGAAGAGTTTTTGTTGTAGATATTCAAACTTCCATCCATGAATATTGCTATTGTGGGAACCGGGTATGTAGGTCTTGTTACCGGTACATGCTTTGCGGAAATGGGGTGCCAGGTCTACTGCGTAGATGTGGACGAGGAAAAGCTGGCAAAACTTGCCTTGGGCGAACTACCCATATACGAGCCGGACCTGGAGGTTAGTTTTCGTCGCAACCTGGCGGAGCAGCGTCTGCGTTTTACCTCCGTGCTGGATGAGGCGCTTCTACGGGCGCAGATCATTTTTCTGGCGTTGCCGACGCCGCCAGGTGCCGGTGGACAGGCGGACCTGTCGGTGGTCCGGGCGGTGGTCAAGAAGATAGGGGTTTTCTTGGCTGCCGAAGATGGGTACCGTATCGTAGTTAATAAGAGTACCGTACCGGTCGGTACGGCGGAAGAGGTGGCGGGTGTACTGAGAACCTGGGGGTTGGAGGAGGGGAGAGACTTTGATGTTGTTTCCAACCCGGAGTTCTTGCGCGAGGGCGCGGCCGTGAATGACTTCATGAAGCCGGAACGGATTGTTCTAGGTACGTCCAGCGCTCGAGCAGCGGCGATCATGCGCCGCCTTTATGAGCCGTTTGTTAGGCAAGGTAACCCGATTATCGTGATGGACAACCGCTCGGCTGAGTTGACCAAGTACGCAGCGAACGCCTACTTGGCCACGCGTATCAGTTTCATGAACGAAGTGGCCAATGTTTGCGAACGCACCGGGGGAGATGTGGATCAGGTGCGCCTGGGAATTGGATCGGACAGTCGGATCGGGAAGCAGTTTCTGTATGCAGGTATTGGATTTGGAGGCAGCTGCTTTCCTAAGGATGTGCGTGCACTGCTGCACACGGCGACTGGTGCCGGCTACAATTTTCAGATACTTGAGTCGGTGGTGAGGGTTAACGCCATGCAACGAGGGCTGTTGGTTGAGCGCGTGCGGAAGTACTTCAGCAATGAATTGACCGGTCGAAACATTGCTGTATGGGGGCTCAGCTTCAAGCCTAATACAGACGATGTCCGGGAGGCTCCGGCGCATGATGTCATTCGTGGGCTGCTTGCTGGTGGGGCCAACATCACCGCATATGACCCGGAGGCCATGCCGAATACGCGCGAGGTGCTCGGCAATTCTATTGCATATGCAGACAGCGCCTACGAAGCCTTGCGTGGGGCCGATGCGCTTGTAATTTGCACGGAGTGGTATGAATTCCGGCGCCCGACGATTGAAAAAATGCATGCATTGCTGCGCAAGCCGGTGATCTTTGACGGACGCAATGTTTTCTCACCCCATCGTATGGCGAGGGCAGGGTTCGAGTATTTCAGCATCGGGCGTCCGCAAGTTACACGCGCTAAGACATAGTAATGCGTTGTGCGGCATTCTTGCCAAATCAGGCCATGCTGGCGGATGAATGTGGTATCAAAGGCGTTAGCAGCAGCGTGTCGCGGGCAGAGAGTCATGCGGTCGTCTTTGCACCTGCTGTGCCGGTGTTCTTGGTGCAATATTTCTCAATCCGACTATAACGGGCGTTTGCGGGGTTATTCGCAGTTGCACGCAACTCACGGGTGGCGGCCATGCGAACGCGGCCCGTATATCGGTGGGGCCGTGCGTTGCATCTCCCGTTATCCACGGCTACCACTGCGGGTGGCACGGCGGCGCTGATGAAGAACGTTTCGATGATCATCCACTGGTATAAATTGCATGGCAGTTGAAGTGGCCCACCATACGGCGGAGCTTAACGGCCACGGCGGATTGTTCCGCGAGCTTATGGTGGACGAAGCGCGCAGGTGCGCGCTGATACAGATGGCCGTACGGAGTCCCTCGCTATCCTTGCGTCCCAGACAGGTGTGCGATTTGGAGTTGCTGTTGTCGGGTGGATTTGCTCCACTGGACGGATTCATGGGTCGTGCTGAGTACGACAGCGTGGTAAGCCGGATGCGTTTGAAGGACGGTACTTTGTGGCCGATACCGATTACTCTGGATATTCATGCTCCTGATGCGGAGCGGTTGGCTGGTGCTGCAATGGTTGCCTTGCGTGACCCGACGGGTCTCCTGTTAGCAATGCTCACAATGGGCGACCTGTGGGAGCCGGACCGGGATCGGGAGGCTCAGCTGGTATATCAAACGCAGGACACCTATCACCCGGGAGTAGGGTATCTGATGAACCGTTCAGGACAGTTTTATCTGGGTGGGAGCCTTGAGGGAGTCCAGAGTCCTAAGTACTATGACTTTAATAGGTGGAGAGACACACCACGAACATTGCAGTCCGCCTTTGTTGCGCAAGGATGGAAGCGTGTGGTAGCATTCCAGACGCGTAATCCGATGCATCGTGCGCACAAGGAGATTACCGATCGCGCCGCGCGCCATGTTGGCGCACACTTACTCATTCATCCTGCTGTCGGAGTTACAAAACCCGGTGATATTGATCACTTTACGCGTGTGAGAAGTTATCAGCATATCAAAACGCGATACCCCGCTAATACGGCTATGCTTAGCCTCCTACCCCTGGCAATGCGGATGGCCGGACCTCGGGAGGCGGTATGGCATGCAATTATTCGCAAGAATCACGGTTGTACTCATTTTATCGTGGGGCGAGATCACGCTGGTCCGGGGGAAGACAGGCAGGGACATCCGTATTACGCCGGTGACGCCGCCCATGAAATGGCGATGGCGGCTGCGCGTGAGATTGGCATTGGCATTGTACCGTTCCGCAACATGGTTTATGCCCCAGGGCGGCGCACCTACATCCCGGTAACGGATATTGAGCCTGGTGAAGAGACGCTTACCGTATCAGGCACGGAATTGAGAAAACGGCTGGCCGACTGCGCGGAGATCCCGGACTGGTTTTCTTACCCGGAAGTATTGAAAGAGCTGCGCACCTCCCATCCACCGCGCTATCAGCAGGGCTTCGTTGTTTTTTTGACTGGGCTTTCTGGCAGCGGAAAGTCGACGATAGCGCATGCCGTTCGATCCAACCTTCTTGAACTGACTATGAGGCCCGTGTCGCTGTTCGACGGCGATGTAGTCCGCAAGCACCTGGGCAAAGGATTGGGGTTTTCTGCCGCGGATCGCTCAACGAATGTTCGCAGGATTGGGTTTGTGGCATCGGAGGTGGCGCGGCACCGTGGAATTGCAATCTGCGCAGCCATCGCGCCGTACCGAGCGGACCGAGATGTAAACCGCAGTCGCATTGCTGTGAGCGGGGGTTATGTGGAGGTGTTTGTGGATGCCCCCCTGGAAGTATGCGAGGAACGCGATGTAAAAGGGCTCTACGCAAGGGCTCGCGCAGGTATTATTACGGGTTTTACGGGTATTGATGATGTTTATGAGGCACCAGAGAATGCCGATGTGGTTTGTTGCACAGAGACGGAGTCCATCGAGGAGAGCATGGAGAAGGTGCTGAGTTGTCTGCGCGACTTAGGTTATTTGCTGCCCGCCGCCCTATGAAAGAGCAACTTCTTCAACGTATTGCGACGCGCGACGCACGCGTGGGGATTATCGGCCTCGGATATGTAGGGCTGCCGCTGGCGGTGTCTTTTGCCGAGGCGGGATTTCGTGTGTGCGGGATTGATACCAACGAGGAAAAAGTCGTGTCGGTGCGGGGTGGACGATCCTACATTGAGGATGTTCACTCCGACCGGTTGGCAGCCCAAGTACGAGCCGGCCGTCTGGATGCGACAAGCGACTACCGATCTTTGGGGGCTTGCGATGCCGTAAGCATTTGCGTCCCTACGCCGCTAACCAAGACACGAGCTCCAGACATCTCGTACATCCTGGAGGTGACCGATGCTATCGCACAGCACCTGCATCCGGGGATGTTGGTAGTCCTTGAAAGCACCACTTACCCCGGGACGACCAGCGAAGTAATTCTGCCTCGGTTTTCTTCGGAGGTAGCGCTGCGCATGGGTGAAGAAGTCTTCCTGTGTTATTCCCCCGAGCGCGTTGACCCGGGACGCTCTGACTATACCACGCGCAACACGCCGAAGGTTATGGGTGGGACAACACCGGCCTGTCTTGAAGTGGGTGTGGCGTTGTATGAGGCGTTAATCGAAACAGTGGTAACCGTCTCTTCTACCGAAGCGGCCGAAATGACTAAGTTGTTGGAGAACACCTTCCGGGCGGTCAATATTGGTCTGGCAAATGAAGTGTTGCTGATTTGTGACCGCCTTGGGATCAATGCGTGGGAGGTGATTGACGCTGCATCCACCAAGCCGTTCGGTTTCATGAAGTTTGTGCCTGGTCCGGGGTTGGGCGGACATTGTATTCCTGTGGATCCACAATACCTTTCATGGAAGCTGCGAACGCTAGGATATACGGCCCGATTCATTGAACTTGCAACAGAGGTCAATACCTCCATGCCGGCATACTGGGTAAGAAAAATACAGGATGCTCTCAATGCATCCTCGCTACCCGTGCGCGGAAGTAACGTGCTGGTGATTGGAGTTGCGTACAAGGGCAACGTGAGCGATTTGCGTGAATCGCCGGCACTGGATATTATTACGTTGTTGGAAGAAAAGGGTGCGGTCGTAGCCTACCACGATACGCATGTGCCGACGCTGGTTCACATGGGGCGTGTGCGGTCGTCGGTGGACGATTTTGAGGCAGCCCTTTCCGAGGCTGATTGCGTCGTAATAGCTACCGACCATACGGGCTATGACTGGCGGGAGGTTGAACGTTGTGCGCGCGTGCTTGTGGACACGCGCGCGGCTGTCCGCCGATCGGACAGCGCTGGGTCGCCAGGAAAGTGAGCACTATCCATATCCGGAAAATAGGGCAGGCAGGAGAATAGGTAAGCGCAACTGCAGGGGGCAGGTTGTTGTGTGCGATTATTGTGGGAAGACGACTTGTTTACCGAAGAAGGCTCTGGTTGTCACAAACCGGGAGGGCACGGCGGCAGGGGGGCGTTCCGAATTCCGATTTCGTCTTCAGACCAGCTATTCCCGTCCAAGTCAACCCTGTATGTGTCACTGGTGTATCAGGCAAATACTCCGAGATCGCCCTGTATATTCGAGTACACCTCTACAGGATTGGTAAATATGGGGTCACCAGCAAACAGATATTCATGCTGCAGCCACACGGTACGCCCGTATTCTACTAAATCCTCGCTCAAGCTTGACTCCACCAGCATAAAGCGCAGCTTAGTTATGGTTGTGATGTGCAGTTCGAAATAGAATTTTTTCACGCGTACCGTTTTCGGACAGGCGGTCGGAAAATATGGGGCGGTTGAATGGATTGTTGGAGAAGTCAGAAGAATTCACCGGTTGGTCCAGTTCGTCCGCAGTTCTAAATAAGGCGGGGTCTTTACTCCAGACCCGGACTGTTTCGTAGTCTAATACGCCGCCCGTGTATTCATACGGACGACGATACCCGCTATTATCAACGCAGCTTGGGATCACTTGGTACATCGCTAACGCGTAGAAGGATTTGCCTGGGAGGTCTGTAACATCAATGCTAACATCAACGCGCATTGTACTAGGCACAAACGATTCAGAGGATGCGATGCCGATTAAGTCTGTTGCAGGTCTGGGGTGTAAGAAGCAGCTCGTGTACTGGTGAAGCTTCCATGATTGGCCAACAATGTGTAGGACTCACCCGTCCTTGGTACGTGGTCCGCAATCGAAGTGTATTTGCCATCTCCGGAATACGCAAGTTCTTCGCTAAAGCCCGATGCCGAGGAGAGCGTAGATGGTTGCGTCTTCAACGATTAAATCTTTACCCAAGTTCACATTTCGCTCTGAATAATTAGGGAATTATATACGTGAGTACCCTCGCGTATCAATTTCACAGGTCAATGGGGTCGGTAACCCGAACGCCCCTCGCCGTGCAGTCACCCCATTCCCGGAGGCCAATATGTTTACGGCAGCGTTAAGGTCCGCATTGTCGGTGTGTCCATATGAGACACGCTTGAAATTACTTTGGGTCAATCTATTCGCTTTGTCCCGGCGACCGCACTTGTTGCAGTTCTGACTCGTGTAAGAGGCCGGGATCTTGAGCACTTCCCGGCATTTGTACTACAGCATCCCGTCTAACTGCCCCCATCCGGTGGCATTAATGCTACGGTTCAGCCCTGCCTTCTGGGCGACGTTCTTGCCTGGATTATCAACAGTCCCTTTGGCGGATGAAGTCATCGCCACAACATTAAGATCTTCCAGCACAACCGTAGAAGAGCGGTTCGCGATCAAGCGGCTTGCTTGGTGATTGGTATTCCTGCGGGTCATCGCAATCGCTCGGTGAGCTATCTGGAGTCGCTTCTTAGTGCGATATCTGCGGTTGGATCCTTTCTGCTGTCGGTTCCGTCGATACCGGCGCCGTCTTGCCGTCTTACGCTTACCGTCCGGTTGCCGTATGATCTCGCGCTTGCCATCGGTGGAGACGGCGGCAACCTGTCCACAGTTACGGTATATCCCCGTGGCAACGCCATTATCTTCTATCTCGGGTGCTTCAATCTTGTAGCATATGCAGGCGTGCCATTTGCCCACCCGTTGCAGAATCACGGCTTTTACAGGAACCCCATCTGGATACGGGTTGCCTCCTTTACGTCGGATCTTCAGGTATCCAAGCTTGGGGATGAACAACCGTCCATCCTTGATCTTGACCGCTTCAGGAATCGTAAAAGATGGGGTACTGCGGTATTTGGCTTTGAACTTCGGTTTACCCCTACCTTGATTGAAGCAAGCCTTCCATGCGTCGGCTTGGTACTTCAGCGTGGTGCACACCACGCTGAACGAGTACTTCGGTAGCCACTCGGTGCGATCTCGTACGTTCTTTAAACCGTTTTCCAAGAGAGAAGAAGTACTTCACGGATGGAGGCTGCTCGCCCGACTCCTTTGCCTGTTTGTATTCCTGGATGCGCTGCGCCAGTAGGGCGTTCCACACGAACCCGCAAGCACCAGCAATCGCGCCTAGCTTATTCGCATTGCTCCCCGGAAGCAGTCGGTATTCAATTGTCCTATGGACAGAACAAACGCGAGCACAATTGTTACAACCCTTTACGGGCATGGCATCAAGTTCGGTTGATGTTGTGGTAAGCAATGGGATGGAATGGCGTTCCGTCCCATTGCGTCCGTACCCTCAATCAAGCCAAAGGTTCATAGTCTGGGGTACTCAGGTATATAAATCCCAATTATTTCAACAATTTTACGCGTGGGAAGTCAGCTATATAATTCCCATTGGTTTGGTAGGTAACCAACTGGCAGAGCAATAAATAAGCGAACAGAACAAAGGACTATGGGAATGCGTCTTCAGCGTCGGATCCGAGTCGCCCCAGGAGTACGCGTAAACTTGGGCCTGACGGGCATAAGTACGTCGTTTGGCCCGCCAGGTGCGAGCATAACCGCGGGAACGCGGGGCATATCGTCCAACCTCGGCCTTCCGGGCACTGGCTTGTATCACCGCCAGAACCTTGGTTCCAGTTCCGGAAACAAGCGGAAGCATTCTCCGGGAGAGGCCGCGTCGGTTGGGGCGGCGAGTGGCGTAAAGGTGGGAGTAAAGTCCAATGGTACCGTCTCAATAACGCACGAGGACGAATCGCCCATAAATGACGATGCCTTTGTACGCCGGTTCAAGCGTGAAAGGCGGGGCGAAATAATGGAGTGGCTCCGGCGTCAATGCGAGGAAGCGGACAAGGAGATTGCCATCATCTGCGAAATTCACGCGCAAACGCCTCCGCCCGATCGCCAACCTGCCTACACTCCCAAGCGCTTCACCGAAGAGTCACCGAACATGCCGATCCTGAAGGCACCCGGTTTCTGGGCACGGATCTTTCCCGCAGTGCGGCAAAAGCTGGAAGCCAGAAATCGCGTGATAGCTCAGAATTGGGCGCAAAACCACCAAGCGTGGGAGGAGCGCAAGCGCAAGTGTGAACGAGCGGACGCTTCTCAGATCAAGCTTTACACCGAGTCCAGGCTCGGGGGCACCGCAGGCATTAGTGCGTTCTTGGAGTACTGGTTGCCGACGTTACATTGGCCGCGTGAGACATTGATAGAGTTTGATGTGTCACAAGATGGCACAACGGTCAACATGGATGTTGATCTGCCGGAAATTGAGGACCTCCCCGAAAATCATCCGCGCATGTCAAGCGGTCAGATGCGGGTAGTCATGAACAAATTCACCGACAAGCGGAAACGCCACAATTACGCACGGCATATACACGGCGTACTATTCCGCATCATTGGTGAATGCTTTGCGTCCTTCCCGCAGGTAGCAATAGTGGTGGCATCGGGGTATTCGCAGCGCCCGGATCATTCTATCGGAGCGGTCAACGACGACTACCTGCTGAGTGTCCGGGTCATGAGGTCTGTATGGTCCGAGATCAATTTCGATGACCTTGGGATGGTTGACCCGGTACCAGCCCTTGAACGCTTGGAATTGCGTCGCGACATGACCAAGACGGGAATTATGCGGGCGATCAGGCCTTTTACTCCGATAGGGGTGGTATAGCGTCGGGCTTCCGAGCGATTAGAAGGATGGAGACGCCGAAGGGTAAGTTCATCCTGTTGAGCAACCGCCGTTCGGACGCAAATACACGGTACAGCACCTTATCCATCGTTCCAAAGCTATACCGGAGGTCTGATTGTCCGGATGTGCCTCGCAATAAGCGGCGCGTGATCCGGAATAGTGCTACAGCGGGGAACAGCAGCGTATTGAAGTAAGTGATGCGTTCACAAACGAGTCCAGCCCTCTCCACGATACGGGCTAGATGATTGCGTGTGTACCGCCGATAATGCCCGCTAACGACATCCTGTGCACTCCAAAGAAACATATAGGCAGGCACGGTAAGGAGGAGCCTGCCTCCTGGTACCAGTCGGCCAGCCAAGTGGGCGCACACATGCCCGTCGTCCGAGGTATGCTCCAGCACATCCAGGAGCGTAACAACATCGAATCGGTCAAGACCCTCGGGCAGTTCCTCTGCATGGCCGATAGCAACTGGGACTGATCCCCGGGTGTGCGCAATTTGGGCAAGCTCAGGATTCGGCTCCAAGCCATGAAGCTCGGCTCCGGGCGGATAGATGCTGTACAGATTGCCCCCCGGGCCTGTACCGATCTCAAGGATTCGAGGTCTCTCGGGCAATGGCAGCCTTAACAGCACGCTGCGCAAAATGCGACGGCGAGCCTTGAACCACCAGTGATTAGACTCGTAGTTGGAATATGTCTCTGCGTATCCGGGGTCCACGCTACTGCCCCAACCATCCTGATTTGGATCGAATCACAAACTGCGGTCGACCTTTGACTTCCTCAAAAATACGTCCCAGGTATTCACCCACGATGCCGAGGACTAGCAGTTGTACGCCCCCAAGAAGCAGGATGACGGCGATAGTAGATGTCCACCCTTCAGGTGCGCCGCCGCCAAGCGAAAAAGATGTGATGGCATACACGAGGTAGCAGAACCCCAGTACAGCTGCTCCCGATCCAAGCCATGCAGCTACGCGTAACGGAGCGCTGGAGAAAGAAAGCAACCCGTCGAATGCAAGCCGCGCCAAGCGATTAACGTTGTACTTGCTGCGCCCCGAAAGGCGGCGGGGACGGGCATACGGAATTCCGATCTGCCGAAAGCCTGCCCACCTGCGAAGTCCGCGGACGAAGCGATTGTGTTCGGGCATCGAGTTTATGATATCTACTACCCGTTTGTCCATCAATGCAAAGTCCCCGGCGTCCTGGGGGATATCTATATCCGCTGTGAGACTCAAGGCCCGGTAGAACAGCCGGTATGCCATGCGTAAGGGCCACGACTCCTGGCGTTGAGTGCGGACGCCATACACCACATCGTATCCCTCTCTCCAACGATCCACAAAATCGGACAGTAGCTCCGGCGGGTCTTGCATGTCGGCATCAATCACCGCCACGATGTCACCCTTAGCGTGCTGCAATCCGGCCGTTACGGCAGTTTGGTGCCCAAAATTTCTGGAGAAGCTGAGGCATGCAAATCGAGCATCTTCCTGGCATGCCTTGGTCAGCAAGGTATGCGTACCATCTGTGCTGCCATCATCAACAAACACTACACGCAACCGGACACCCAAATCCAGGGATTGGATACAGCTGATGAGCGCAGGCAGCACCGATTCCTCGTTGTAACAAGGAACAACAATATCCAGTTCGGGATGCGCAGCCCGCTTGACAGACATTTAAGAGGCTACTGTCATTTAAGAGGCTACTGTAGCAAAAAGGAAGGGGCACCGTAAGCGCCAAGCCCAAAAAAGGCGAAGTCGTATCGTGCGGGATCGCATGGGGAGAAGGATCGGCAAATCTCAGTAAGCTCCAAGGCCGCTTTCCAGTCATTCCCCTTCCTGCTTAGCAGCCCCAAATGACGGGCTTGCCGTCCGCTGTGAATGTCAAGAGGAAGCACTAACTGGTGGGGTTGGATACAGGTCCAGAGGCCGAGGTCAACGGGTCCTTGGCGTACCATCCATCGCAGATACATACAAAGCCGCTTGCAGGCACTGCCGGCCTTCGGGCGGGCAAGATGCTTCTGCAGGCGAGGAGGTGTTTCGTCGGACATCCTCATGACGGCATCGGAGAACGCCTGGATAGCCGGTCCGACATCTTTGTCGGTGTGCGCACAGCGAAATATGGCTTCCAGCGTATGGAACCTGCGAAGGAGCAGCGACAGATTCATCGTCAGCCAGAAAGCATCGTCCGGCTGAAACGTTCTGTGACGAAACGTGGCGAGTCGATGCCCGTCCCTCGCGTGATCAAAGCCGCGCACAAAGGAATACGGACGAAAATCCATGCGTTCACATAGGTCTGTTAGTTTATCGATCACGGTTGCACGTCTGCCCCACGCCAGAAGCGCCGCGTAAAGTCCGATCGTTTCCTGGTCACGGGGGTCGGTGAACCCGTGCACGACAGCAACCGGGTCTTCACGAATAAATGCAGGTTGTTCAAAATGCCGGACTAGAGCGTCCAAGTACAATTGTAATCCGCTGACCATACCTATGACAGCGCAACGCGCCGCCCTCCTTCGTGAAGCGATCGCTGCGCAGCTTCCAGGATGCGCACCACCGCCAATCCGTTACGGCCATCAGAATGACATGCTATATTGGTCTGGATACAGTTTACAAAGTGGGCGCATTCAATGCGTAGCGGCTCTTGTGTAGGAATCTTCGGAATATGGATATCACCCGAGCGGATCGCCAGTGATTCGCCGTAATTGGCGTAGTTATCTACGACACCCTTGTCGTAAAGGCGCACCTTCTCAGGGCCGGCGCCATCGTCAATAACCGCCATTTTTTTGCTGCCTACAACCGTCACCTTGCGAATCTTGTGCGGATCCAGCCAGCTTGTATGCAGGTGTGCCAAGGCTCCGCCATCGAAAAACACGGTCGCGAATGCCACATCCACTACATCCTGCTGCAGGTAGGCCATGCCGTCCACAGCCACGGCCACCGGATTCTGGTCAAGGTATGCGAGTGCTACCGATAGGTCGTGGGGGGCGAGGCTCTCAAGGGCGTTTTCGCGTTGCCGTATGATACCCAAATTGACTCTAACACTATACATATAATATATCTGTCCCAGCATATCGCGTTGGATCAGGTCCTGGACAAAGCAGAATGCCGGGTGATACAAGAGGAGGTGCCCCACCATTAAAATACGCTGGCGCTCGTCGGCGAGACGGACGAGCTGTTGCGCATCATCTGATCGCTGCGCCATGGGCTTTTCAACAAATACATGCTTGCCTGCCTGCAGCGCAGCCTGCGCCATGGGGAAGTGAAGGGGTGTTTGTGTAGCGATCACGATGGCTTCCACAGCCGGATCACGAAGCAGCTTCCCGTAGGAATCAGTGGTGCGCAGGTGGCTATAGGCTTGGCGGACGCACGAGTCAGTATCACAAACAGCCACTACTTCGGCAGATTCTAGGGCCAAAAAATTGCGCAGCAGGTTTCGGCCCCAATAGCCTGCGCCTACCTGTGCCATGCGGACAGGCCTCATCGCGTAATGGATTGCAATATAGCCTCAACGACGCGCTTCTGCTGCCCGCCGGTCAATTCAGGGTGCATGGGCAATGACAACACCTCCCTGCACGCTTGCTCGGTGTGCGGAATCGGTCCGCTGCGTGCGGCGCCGGGGGCCGAAAACACGGGAAGGTGGGGCAGGGGTACCGGATAGTAAATGCCAAACGGGATACCCCACTCCCTCAAGCTCCCAGCCACCGCATCACGTTCTGGTACGCGGATCGTGTATTGGTGAAACCCGTGATCGTAGCGACATGCCGGAGTAACCACATCGGTGCATGAAGCCAGAAGCGCATCGTAACGTGCGGCTGCAGCTTTGCGGGCAGCCACGTCTGCGTCCAGATGGCGGAGCTTTACGCGAAGAACGGCGGCTTGCATAGCGTCAAGGCGGCTATTCATCCCGACCACCTCGTTGTAGTACTTATGCCGGCCTCCATGATTGGCAATCATGGCCATTCGTTCATAAAGTTCGTCATCGTTGGTGATCAGGGCACCGCCATCGCCGTAGGCGCCGAGGTTCTTGGATGGAAAAAACGAGAGGGTGCCGATCGTGCCGAGGCTTCCCAGCATCTTCCTGTTATAGCGGCTGCCGATCGCCTGAGCCGCATCTTCTACCACGGGAATTATGTGCCGCCGACCTATAGCGAGGATCTCGTCCATCGCAGCGGCCTGCCCGAAAAGGTGGACCGGAACGATGGCCTTCGTACGAGGAGTAATCAAATTCTCAACAGAGTTCGGATCCAAATTGAAAGTTTCGGGATCAATGTCGGCAAACACCGGCGTTGCGCCAGTGATAGACGCGGCCTCTGCGGTCGCTATAAACGTGAAAGCGGGAGTGATCACCTCGTCGCCGGGGCCGATACGCAGTGCCATGTAGGCGATCTGCAGCGCATCGGTACCGTTTGCTACACCGTGGACATGGCGCGCGCCCAAATAGGCCTGCAGCTCCTGCTGCAGGTCGTCCACTTCCGGTCCGCGTATGAAGTGTGCGCTTGAGAGTACGTCCGCCAGGGCAGCATCAATTTCGGTGCGGAGCCTCTGGTACTGGCCCGCAAGATCCACCATATGGATGGGCTCATGCATCGTCCCTTGGCTTGACATCGCTCCAACCTTGTTTCTCGAGGCGCTGATCCTTGGGCACCTTCCGTAGGAACCGCGCAGGCACGCCTGCCCATATCTGGCCCGATGGTGCCGTGCGCGTGAGCACACTTCCTGCTGCTACCAGCGCGTCGTGTTCTACCTCTCGCCCGGGCAGTACGATCGCTCCGAGGCCGATACGCCCGCCCCGGTGGATCGTGGCGCCGCGGAAGTGCTTGTGGCGATCGCGCGTGCGGCCTACGTAATTATCGTTACCCGTGAGCACGCCGGGCGCAATAAAGACCCGATCTCCCAACTGGGAATAGGCCGTGATGTAGCTGTTGGTTTCAAGTTTGCAGTAGCTCCCGATCACGCACGAATTCTCAACGCAAACACCCCGACCTATGATGGAACAGGTGCCTACGGTAACATCTTCCCGTACCGTTGCCAGATCAGCGACCATTACGTGTGAATCCAGCGTACACCCTGCATACAGGATTACGGCGGTCCCGATTAGGCAGTGATCGCCTACGTGGAGTATTCCGGTGGGAGTTTCCTTCTTAAGTGCGGAGTTAGAAGCACGCATCGGCTCCTTCCCGAGGCATGTGTGGTCTCCAACCTTGACTCCGTCACCTAGGACTGTACCGGACCGAATTACAGCGTGATGACCGATTTGGCATCCCTTGCCGATTTGCACATGATCTTCAATGACGCAGTAGTGCCCGATCGTGGTGCCTTCACCAACGGTCGCTGTGCGTGCTAAGGTAGTCATGATGGCAAGAAAAAGCCCGTGGTCCGGGTGAACCACGGGCTAGATATCCTCCGTGTAGCGTATTGGCTACAGCGTCTCTAAGTAGTGTTCAGCGGGCGCCCTGTAGGCACCTACCGCGGCATTCTGGAATGCCTCCCTAGCTGCCTCAATGTTGCCGAGCACAACGAGCATTTCACCTTTTGTGAACCAGATCTTTGCTTTATCGCTCCGGCTGCCGCGGTGCATCTCAAGAGCCTGATCAGCTGCGGCAACGCTCGCGTTCGGGTCGCCAAGCCGCTTGTGGATCTCAGCCATGTAATAGTAGTAATCCGCATCCGGCTCCAGGAATTCCTCCAAGGCGGCCAGCGCTTCACGCGCCCGTTCAGCATCTAGCATCGTGGCTCCATCGCTGACGGAAGAGGACGCTTGAAAGTAAAAGTGGTCACGTATTCCGTTACGCGCGGCATTGATAGTCTCACGATCTCCGCCGGACCCACCAGAATCAGCTACCGCTTTCCAGACAGTCAATGCGTCGTTAATGCGGCCAAGCTTCTTGAGCGCTAGCCCCTGGCCGTACAAATTTTTGTTGTAATTCGGGAAAAGTTCTGTGCCATCCGTGTAATGGGCCAAGGCTGATTCAAAATCCTCCGCACGGAGGTCAGCTGTTCCGAGTTTGTAAGCAATCTGGGCGGCAATATAGCGTGCGCGGCTAGCTGTTTCTGTGTCGCCTTCGGCGTCGGCTCCGCCAGCAGCGGATACCAATAAGTCTCTGGCACTGTCTAGCTGATCAGCCTTCGCGGCTTCAAGGCCGGCATTGAAGGTCTCCTTGTACTCTTGTGCCAGTACAGGAGAAGCACCGAGAATTACAGCGACTATCAGGATCGCGATTAATCTGTACGGCGAGGGACTCCTACGCATAACGAGATTTGGTGTTTTTATGGGTGGAAGTATAACAAAATTGAACCCCGCAGTACGGAAATCAATCCGGCGCGGTTCCCCAACGACACTCAAACATCTACGATCTTTCTCTTCAGAAAGAATACGCCCTGGCGGCCTGATGTAACCACTATCACGCCGCTCTTGAAGTACGGATAGTTGCTCCATGCCCCAAGGACGGCTGAATTATTATTGGGGCCGTACGGCACGGTATCAAAATGTCCGATCTCCACCGGCTCCACCGGATTGGAGATGTCAATTACGCGCAGTCCCTCAACGTAATTGGTCTGATACATGATATCGCCATGGATGTACAGGTTGTGATCTATGGCGTTGGACGGACCGAAATACTCCTTAGCCAGCGTCGGGTCATCAAGCTCCTGGAGATCAAGAATCAATGTGCGAGTTGCATGGACAACTTCAGATGCCTCGTCTCCCTCGTCATTCAGAAAAAAGTAGCGCTGATCTTCTGTAAGCCATCCCTGGTGGGTGTAGGCGACACTAGGATAGTCCGCCACCGCAATGGTGAGCGGCTGCGACTTGTCTGTCACATCAACGATCAAGAGTGCAGTACCGTTCGAGCTCAGACATATTTCTCGCCCACTGTAACGGGCATCGGGGCCGCGGTATGTCACGCATTGTGCGTCGTGTGTCGCGCCAGATCCGCGGCGGCCCGTCCGCGGGTCGTTGTGACAACCGGCGAACGTGGGATTTACGGGATCACGTATATCAATCATATGGAGCGCCCCTCCACATGTTATCCCGCCTGAGCTGTTGCCAACGGTATAGGCGAATCCTGACTCTTCGTTGATGACGATATTGTGAGCGCTATATATTTCGTCATAAATGGCGGTAGCGGAAAATTCAACCGGGGAATCCGTGAAGGTGATCTCTCGCAGTTGCCGCAGGTCGAAAATCTGCATGTGGTGTGCGCCGGCACCGTCCGACACGATGAAGGCATGGTCCCTGTACACCTTGATATCGCGCCAGATGCTCGGGTTCGCCGAGGATGTCATCGGCAGATCACCGATGTAGCGGGGTTGGTCGGGATTGGACAGATCAATGAAGGAGGTGCCGTCCGTGCGGCCAACAAGTGCGTACTCGTTACCTGTCTCGGGGTCTTCCCAACCCCACACATCGTTCACTTGGATGCCTCGGCGCGCACCAACCTCCTCGCGGGTGAGAAATGAAATCATGTTCACATTGGCGCACGGGAATTCTCCAGAGCTGCCATCTTTGCACTGTACCATGCCACCCGAAACCGACGCGAATTCGCCCGTGTCTCCGTAGATGGGAGCGGATATTTCCATATCCGTCGGGAGAACTACGAAGGCGGCGCCTTCGAAATTGTCGTGTCCAACAGCCCCGACGAGTACCGCATCCGCCGCTGCGGCAAGAGCTGATCCGAAACGGCTTCGGTAGGGTAGTGCAGAGGGCACCACGATTTTGCGTTCTGCTGACAGATCGTTAAGGGAGAATGCATAGACGCTGCCCTGGTCATCATGGTCATTCTGAGCACCTACCCACAGCATGCCACCGCTAATGGCGAGCGCTCTTCCGAAGCTATCCGTATCAAATGCCATGAGGGTTTCCGCGTGCTGCCATTCCGCTGAGGTATCCCGCCTGTATGCCTCTACCCGGCCGCGCCCGCCAATAGCCAGAAAACCTGCACCGACAGCAATGGCAATTCCCAAGCTGACATCGCCTGAACCGTCGGGAATTGGCACGACGCCGTGCCTCGCCCAAGTAGACTTCTGCCATGTATACGTATAGACTGCTCCGCGTCCCTGGTCAGAAGCTGGCGCACCAACCCAAGCCATGTCTCCGCTGACCGCTATCGGGTGACCGAAGTCTGCGTCCGGCCATGTGTCAGGGCTGTTAAGTTCGCCGGCTGCCATCCATTCTCCTCCGATGTTGTGGTAGGCGTATGTTGCTCCCGCGTTTGACCCGACAACAAGGTGGACTGAGTCTACGGATAGAGACGTACCGAACCCGGATGCTTCGGATGTTATAGTCTGGCGCAGCTCCCATTGGCCATCTGGGCCGCGGGAATAAACGTGCACGCGGCCGGCTACCGGAGCCCCGATAGCCAATACCGGACCATCTGCAGATAATGCGCGCCCAAATCCTGTGGCTTCGTTGCCCTCACCATGTATGTGTTGTCGGAGCTGCCAACCTGCTCCCGTTTCTTCAAACACAGTCACGGTACCTGGTTGCAGGAGGTTACGTCCCTGTCCAATGATTGCCTGGTTGTCGCTAATTGCCACGGCTGCGCCAAACTGCAGGGCGTATTGAGCCTGCGCAACGGGCGCAGTAAGGATCGAAGCGATGAGAATTAAGCCGGCAGTTTTCATGAAGATCGGTCACACGCAGACGGAAGAACCAAGAATATACCCATGTTGGATCACCTCGTGCAATAAGGTTGGATCCGGCAGGCGGTTTTATTGATTCAATCGGGTAATGCCTGTAAAATGATGCAAGTTCTTCCCTCTGGCGCCGAGGCCAAGCTCGGATTTGACATTATTCGTAAACATCTGCGCGGCCTTGCGCAAACCTCGCTCGGGCAGGCATGCATCGCTAGCCTGAAGCCGTTGGGGGACGTTACGGTCATACGGGGTGAATTTGCGCGGGTAGAGGAGATCAGGGCTGGCTTGCGGCGGTCCGAGCAGGTGCCCCTGAGTGGTATCCGTGATCTCTGGGGGGTGTTGAAAAAGGCTGCACCTGCGGCTGCCATGCTGACCCCGATGGAGCTTGCTGATGTTCGGTCCACCTGCCGATGTGTACGTCGATTGAAAAAGCATTTTGCAGGCAAAGGGTACGTCAGGATTAATCGCATCGCTGCCCGGATGGACAGATTGGGCAGCCTAGAGGACCATCTGGACGGGATACTGGACTCCTCTGGAGCTGTGCGGGATGAAGCCTCCGATGAGCTGCGCCGTCTTCGTCGGCGTATTCCTATCCGACGGGAAGCTCTGCGCATTCGGCTGCAGCGGGAGCTCGCTCAGGCCCGGTCCAGAGGCTATGCCGCTGGCGGACAACCGACACTGCGTGGGGGGCGCATGGTGATCCCTTTGCGGGCGGAGACTCGTAACAAGGTGGCAGGCTTTGTTCACGGTACATCGGCGACGGGCTTGACAGTGTATCTGGAGCCCCAGGCGTGCCTTGAGATGAACAATCAAATTCACTTGTTGGAGGCCGCCGAACGACGTGAGGTGGAGCGCGTCCTGCGCGAAGCTACTACGCGGGTCCGCGCCAGCAGCAATGCGCTTGAGATCAATCTCCGTGCAGTGGGCAGGATTGACACGGTGCACGCCAAGGCCGTTCTGGCTGAGAAGATGGATGCCGTAGTTCCCAAGCTGAATGTGGACGGGATCATTGATCTCCGCGCCGCTCGCAATCCTGCGCTGCTACTGTGCCAAAACCGCGAGGTGGTACCGCTCAACCTGGAGCTGGGCCGTGACCACGTGACCTTGGTCATCACCGGGCCCAATGCCGGCGGCAAGACCGTGGCGATGAAGACTGTCGGGCTGGTGGTCATGATGGCAGCATATGGCATTCCCGTGCCGGTGTTGGCTTCGTCAAGCCTATGCCTGTTTGATATACTGACGGTAGAGATCGGAGACGAGCAGTCAATAGAGCATGACTTATCAACGTTTAGCTCTCGGGTACTCGGTCTGCGCCGCATGGCCGAATTGGCAAATCCGCACACCCTAATTCTTATTGACGAAATCGGAACGGGTACCGACCCGGAAGAGGGGGCTGCACTGGCACAGGCCATGCTGGAAGCATTAACACGCGCAGGGGCACGTACGATCGCCACCACGCACCACGGCATGCTTAAGGCCTATGCGCAGGAAGGAAGCAAAGTGGTGAACGGATCCATGGAGTTTGATGTGCGGTCCTTACGTCCGACATTTCGTTTTCGGCAAGGTATTCCTGGTTCGTCCTATGCCTTCCGGATTGCGGACTGCATGGAGCTGCCCCACGAGATTATTGCAAGGGCGCGGGAACTCCGCGGGCGCGAGTCAGCCCGATTGGAAAGCCTGATGCAGCTGTTTGAAGAGCGCAATCAGGATTTGGGGCGGCAGTTGGAGAGCCTGCCTGAGCCGCAACACACTGCTGCTGTGCAGCGACCCAAGACTAAGGAAACGAAGCGTGCTGCCGAGGATGCTGTTGAAAATATGAACATCGGCGACCGCGTGGTTCTGGAGGGTAGCAGCACCGTGGGGGAGGTGCTGGAAATTAATAGAGGGGAGGCGGTAGTGCAGTTCGGCTTGATGCGCGTGCGCGCAAGGACTGCTCGCCTGACACTCATACGCGGGCCTGACGTTAGCCCTCCGTCGCAACGCACAAATTACAGCACGGATGCCCGGCTTTCAACGGATATACGCGGGTCACGGGTTAATGAGGGGGAATTATGTACGTGAGTGGCCAACTATACACAGTGAGGCATTAGTATCAATTTCACGGGTCATAGGGGTCGGTAACCCGAACGCCCCTCGCCGTGCAGCAGCCCCAATCCCGGAGGCCAGTATGTTTGCAGCCGCATTCAGGTCTGCATGATCCGCATGTCCACAGGACATACACGTGAATTTGCTCTGCGTCTTACGGTTACTCGCTTCTGTGTGCCCACACACAGAACACCGCCGACTGGTATAGGCAGCGGTAACCTTTATCACCTTGCGGCACTTATAGCTCAGCATCTGATCCAGCTGGCCCCAACCTGTTCGCAGTATCTCACGGTTGAGGCCAGACTTCTGTCTGACGTTTGTGCCAAAGCTCTCCATCGTCCCCTTAGCTGAACGTATCATCGCTTTGATCTTCAGGTCCTCCAGTATCACCGTTGAGGAGCATTTGGCAATACTGCGACTTACCTGGTGGTTCGCATTCCTGAGGACGTTAGCACGCTTGCGCTGTATGCGGGCGATTCTATGCTTCCGCCTGTTACGACGGTTGGAGCCTTTCTTCTGTCTCGCCAGTCTTCGCTGATGCCGCTTCAACTTGGCATCAAGACGCTTGGTATCCGGTTGTCTGATAATGCTTGTATCGCCCTCTGTGGAGACCATAGCGAACCTGCCCGCAATTACGGTCAATGCCTACAGCACCGCCGGTATTCTCTATTACAGGTGCCTCCATCTTGTAGCAGATGACAGCATACCCTTTGCCGGCGTTCTTCATTACAGTGGCTTTGACGGGTATACCATCAGGGTACGGGTTGCCTCCCCGCCTGCGGAGCGCCATATATCCCACTTTCGGGATATACAGCTTGCCATCCCGAACCCTTACGTTATCCGGGATCGGGAACGAAGGCGTACTACCACGTCTGGAATGGAATCTCGGTCTTCTCCTCTTACCCTCCTTGAAGAATGCCTTCCATGCATCCGCCTGATATTTCAATGTGTATCTAACGACACCAAAGGAGTATTCAGGTAGCCACTCGACCGTGCGGCGCAGCGCCGTGAACCGCTTCCCCAGCGAGAAGAAGCTTACCGAGGGCGGCTTCTCTCCAGCCTCTTTCGCTTTCTTGTACGCCTCGCTCTGCTCTGCGAGGATGGCATTCCACACAAACCTACACGCACCCGCTAATCCAGCAAGGTGCTTGGTGTTACTCCGACTTCCGGGCAACAGCCTGTATGTGATATTGCGGTATGCACTAACCGTTTCGGGCATGGCACTATGGTATATAACTCCCTAGTGTATGGAAAGTATATAGCATGAGTACCCACGTGTTGAGTTATTTGAAATAATTGCAGTCTTTTCGTGAAAAGCGGGAACCGATTATGAAAAACTGGCAAAAGCCATCCTGTCTGCACCACCAAAGCACAAAAAGTAACTCCTGCGAAAACGCGTGGCACTCAGCCATATAACTCCCTAATGAGGCACTCAAAGCACTGGAGGGCATCATTGGTCGGGCCCATGCCGCCAACCTTCCTGCTGTTAACATTGTGCACGGCAAGGGTACAGGTGCGCTCCGAGAGGCTGTACACCAGTATCTTGCGCGCTCAAGCCTAGTTTCCGAGTATTCGACTCCTCCCACCAACACCGGCACTACGCGCGCCGTGCTGGGGCATTCCTGAGTCGCGGACCGGAAGGCGCGAAGGTCGCCCTGTCAGCGCTCGGTGTCAGGCTAGGCCCACGCGCTTCCTGATGACCCATTCTGCAGTCAGGAGCAGCAGTATAACAAGGAACGTGGGGATCCATCTCCACAGGTTTGTGACAGTGGTTTCTGTGCGCGACGAGGCTGCAAAGGATGGGTCGTTGGCGAGGTGATCGTCTAGCATCTCCATCCGATCGGGCGTTAGGAATAGCCCTCCCGAGCGTGCAGCAATCTGGCGCAGCATGGTGGTGTTGGTACGTGTTTCCCGATACTCCAATTGATGACCACCGACCAGGAAGGTGCCGCTATCTTCACCCAAACGCCCATCGTTATGGGTAGCAACAGCGTTGTAGCCGTACCGTCCCGTCGGCAGCGTTCCAAGGTCAAGGCCGAACTGACCGTTACCTAGCGACTGCATCTGGAACTCGTTGGTATTACCGATGGGGTTGGTTACAGTCACCGCGATTGCAGCGTTTTCGAGTGGATTAAGGCTTTCATCGTAGGTTTGCCCCACCATCTGGGCGGGCGTGCCGCCGCCGAACGATGGTGTGGCCGGATTCACGCGTACGGTTCTTTGGTCCTCGGGTACGGTCAACCATTGCACCAAGCCTTCGAAAAGTACGGGCCAGATGTGGGAAGCAGCATCTAGGTCATCAGGCAGATTCTCCCATCGCCAAAATCGGCCCGCCAAGAATGCTGCCGTCCGACTACCGCTGCGCCGACGGGTTACTAGGAGTGGGATAGCGGGGGCATCAGGTGTGGGATCTGAGGCGGCAAGAATCGTGGCATCGGGGGTCGGCTTCCAGTCAGCCCAAAGTCCTTCCAGCGGCGGGAGCAGTGCGACATGGTTCACGTTGTCAAAGTCTAGTGCGGGATGCTGCAGTCCTGCCGGTGTTGGTGCAACCATAACGTCTCTGGCCTCAGCCCGCGCACCGTTGGGCAAGGCCGGGAGATATTCTCCGAGAACTATTTTCAGGCTAGCTAAGTCCGTCACGCGGGAGGCCATGAAGAGAAGCGGTGTTCCTGCGTCTGCCAGTTCAGCGACAGCCTGCAGGGCAGACCGGGACGCATTTGGGCCCGGAAACCCTGCCAGGATCACCAACTCGTAGTGGGATGGGCTGATGGCAAGGGGGCCGCCATAGAATTCATCCCGTCCTTTCTGGACATACATGTCGTAGTTCTCCGGCCCTTGTAGGTCCAGGAACCGCCGCAGCGATCCGACATCGGGGCTTGGGGCCGCTGCGAGGATAAGGATGCGTTTGCGCGTCCCCAGCACCCGTACAGACGTTGTTGCAACGTTGTTACGGTGTGTCACCTCACCTTCCAGGTGGGTGACAGCAACCGTGTATTGCTGCATGCCAGGTTCAGCGGGATGCAGCATCATTTCTGCGCTCGAAACTCCCAAACCACCGTGCACGCGTGTCGAGGTGGATGCAATGACGGAGTCGGCATGGAGCAGCCGTACCGTGATGTCCTGTGCTCCCATGCCAAAGTATTGAAGGCTTACGCGTACAACCTGTTCTCTACCGGAATACCCTACTTCGTTGGTGAGCACACTGCTGATCAACAGGTCATGGCGTGCTGTAGAATCGCCTACCGCCATGGTATGTACGGGCACGCCTAGCTCAGGAGCCAGATATATCGGGTTGTTGCCGGAATTGTGCAGACCATCAGATATCAGCAGCACCGCTCGCAGGTTGTCGTTCCGCAGTGCAGCTCGAACGTCACGCAGTCCGTTTGAAATATTTGTAGCAATGCCATCGAACGTCAGGCTATCTGGCCCAAGCACCTCAGTCGTCGTTTGATTGAAGATAAACGTGCGATGGGTACCAGGCAGTGATTCCGCGTTCGAAACGGCCTTCCTAGTAGATTGGGCGGCATTTGTGCTGTCCCTGCTGATCAAGTTCATGCTCTCGCTGCCGTCTATGAGTAAGGCGAGCACCGGATCCGAGTGGACGGTTGCTGTGCGCTCGCATGCAGGGCTCAGGAGCAGCCCTGCTGCGCAAGAGAATGAGAGCGCTCGTAAGGTAACAAGTCCACTACGTACAGGAAGAGGAGGCTTGGGTGAGACCCGGTGATAGGCGGCAAAGGCCAACCCGATGCCTACTATCCCGATGGGCAATAACAGCCATGAGCTATGCCCAAAAGAAAGCACTATCTGGATTATCTTCCGACCATAAAGGTTCCAGAATGGGGCCTCCCGTAACCGTTAATGACGTAGTGGTAGGCTCCGGGAGCGAGCCCGCTCGTGTCCAAAGTGATGTCGGCTTTGCCCGCCTCCAGTGGACCGGAATAGGGTCGAGCTACCAGTCTCCCCAACGTATCATATACTTGCACCTCGGCGTGATTGAGCTTACGGTTCGTTCGGATAGGTAAGATTGTCCAGCGTAGCGCGGGGTTGGGGTGTGGTGATCCGAAAGTTGGCCCTTCAATAGCATTTATTTCTGGTTCAATAGAGACAGGTGTTGTCGCTTTGATTGTCGCGGCGTCCGCATCCACAATACCCCACCCGAGAAAATTGTCCGGGCTATTTTCTTGACTGGCGGTAGACCGGAGTAGTTGCAATACTTCCATGGGGTTTAATTCCGGATTCGCCTGGAGAATCTGGCATACAACCGCAGCAACCATGGGGCTAGAAAACGATGTACCGTTAAAAAATGCATAACCCACTTCGTGAACTGCCAAGAATACGGATGTCGCCTGCGCTGCCACATCCGGCTTTATCCTATTGTCCGATGTCGGGCCCAGACTGCTGAACGTTGATCGCCGCCCAGTGGCTTCCACACCGCCCACCGCAATGACTGAGTCCCCATCCGCAGGCATCCCAATCGTTTTTGGTTCGAATATATCTGCTCCAGAGTTGCCTGCGGATGAGACTACCACCACGCCAAGCATGACTGCGCGGTCCGCTGCTATGGTTGTCAGCCCCGTATCACCATCAAAGTCAATCGGAGAATAGCTGTGTTGTCCAGTGTCAAATTGCCTGTAGCCCAGTGAAATGTTTACAACATCTACTCCCTCTGACTCCATCCACTCAAGTGCTGCCACCAGATTGTCCTCTTCGGAATTTCTTTCGTGATGTTCAAACTCGGTAGTTGCGGCATATACGGTGGCGCCGTGGGCCGGGCCAATAAGAAAGCCCGGTGCATACCCTACAGCCACGGAGGCTACACTAAGTCCGTGTCGTGAACGCTGGTTAGAGCCATGGAATTCCTGATCCGCCTCCGTGAAGTCCCGCCAAGTGGCACGGCCGTCCATAAGGTGGCTTAGTGACGGGGCATCAAACAGCTCTCCGCTGGTACCATCAAATCGCGTGTCCAAAAAGCCCAGAATGACATTCTCGCCATTTAGTCCTCGCTCCAGCGGGGGGATCGCATTTGCCACGTTAAGTTGTACTTCGGACGGACCGTAGTCTATGCTTGGGCGGGGCGGGGCTAGCGCTACCGTGTGCCCAGTTCAGATACCAGACACTGTATAATATTTGTCTGTTTTTGCAAGTTTGGTGTAGTGATTGGTTCTTTCAAGAGGTGCGGAGCCCTCGGACCGGAGTGATGCTTGCACCGGGGATGCGGGAAACGTAGCATCATTTGGCATGTGCGAGGCGCTTGCCTATGCGATGGACATACGTCGGCGCTATAACGCCCGGTAGCTCGGGCGTCTTTACAGTTCTCTTCCAAATCCCCGTTGCCATCGCACTAAACGTTGGCGCGGCAACGACGCTGGGGGGCAGGTATCACTCCCTGCTATGGGTACGTTTGTTGCTTCGCGTGCTCGTCATTCTCGCTTAACGATGAGAACCTCTCTCCGTATCATATGGTATCGCTTCTCAAGGACGGCAAAGGTCTTGGCCCCTATCTCCAACCGGCTGTAGCCGCGCCAGATGACCTTGGAGCCTGGAGGCCGATCCTTCTTCCGATCCATATAGCCTCCAAAGACGGCCACCACCCGAATAGCAGCCCCGAGTGTCTTTGGAGGCGGCAGTCCAAACTCGTCGGCAAGCTCGTGCAACAGGCGCAGTTCCATCTCATCAAACAATCCTTCCGGCGACGCTTCGGGTTCCTCGCGCCCCAGAAGCGTCATCAATAGCAGGCGCCACGCCATCACCATACAGATCGTAATGGCATTGTGCAAACTCTTGGCCTGCCGCATACCCAGCCGCTCTACCGCACAGCCGCTCTTGAGCACACGGAACATGTCTTCCACACGCCACCGCAACACGTAGTAGCCTACCACCTCAATAGCTTGCTCCAGCGTCGTAACCTCTTGGGTCGTCAATAGATACCACTGTACCGGTCGCTCTCCGGCTGGCGGCTGCACCTCCCGAACATGAATCGCACTGACCTGCACCGGATCCTCCTGCGACTTACCCGGCGCCGGAAGCGATAGGCGGCAGAAACGTACCTGCATCCGCGCCAGACGGCCCGACCGCCCCTTATGCTTGACTCGGCCTGACTTCACGCGGCGGCTCAAACGCGCAATCGGCACTTCCATGTGTCCTGCCGGACGGCCCGACCGCATGGTCGCAAACAACTTGGGAGACTTTTTACCCAATAGCCGATTCACCTTGGCTCGCACCAATATGTCCACACGCCCTGCGCTGCGCTGCTGCGCCAGGATCGCAAACACATCCGCCTCGCGGTCCATGACACACAGCACACGGGTACGACCACTCAGATGCGAGGCGGCTTCCGCTATGTCCCGCACGCCGTCTATCCATAACTGCGTCTTAGGAGCAGGAGCCTCTTGGTCGGTTGTATAGGCACAGCGTAAGATCCCCAACGGCACACCGTCCTCACCCACCGCCAGCGTAGCGTGCAAATGCACTCCTTTCGCCTTTGATGTGGTCTGATTGTGCCCTATCACATCCAACCCCTCGCACGCCGGACGAGTACTGTAGCTGATGTCCGTGCCATCCTGGATGCACAGCACCGTCCGTTGCGTACGCATCCGCTCTATCGTGCGATCACGATGCGGCTGCAAAATCTTCTCCGGCGTGATCTCGTTCTCGGCCGCTTTCTCCAAAAAACGGTAGTATCCCCGTATCCCCGCCCGATCAGCGTCCAGATTGGCCGTGATCAATTCTCCTGGAGTGCGTGAAAGCATGTTTACGCTATGTACTAACCGGTCCGAACGGCGTTTGTCCCCCAACGGCGCTCCACCAAACTCCTGTTCTGCCCATGTATCACTGGCCAGCCCCGCACCCACCTCCAGCTCGGGATACGCCTCCACAACCGGCACTCCAAGCTCCTGCCTCCAATCACCACCCAGATCATACACGAAAACCGCCTTCTTCTCTTTGGTGCATGCATTACCAGGAGCATGACGCCCACGCCCCTTGGTTTTCCCCACACACTGAAACCCCGCAGCCCGAAAACACGTGCCACGATGTTCGGGGCCCACAAAGGTCTCTATCACCCACGGCACATACCCGTAACGGTTCTCAAAATCCTCCGGAAAACGACGCAATACCTTCCCCAGTGTATGGCTGGCAAGGTTCCTGATCCGCACCATGGAGCGAATCAGGAACCGATTCAAACCCACGACATGGTCCCGGTAGTCCTCACGCTGCTCGTCCGACCACGCCATCCATCTGTCGCGCGCCTTCAGATACAGCGCCGCAGCCGCAAAGCCAATCGCTCCGATGTAGCCATGCTCGCTCCCGACAAGATAGCGCAACTGCCGTCCGACAAACCGTGGCGCACACATCGGATGCTCGGCCTCCACAAGCGTATTCCAGATCGCACGCTGCCCGGCATCTTCTACCAATTCCAACTCCAGGCCGCGCACATCCTTGAGCAATGTCGGCACTCCAACAGGCGCAGGTACCGGTTCGTCCAACAAACGAGGCACTGTGCTTCGGACCACGCGCTTCGGTGCAGGCAAGGACAGCGCACCCTCGGCTTCGAGTGTCTTGAGCGCCTGCAAACAACTGCTGTGCTGCACACGCCCTAAGGCATCATAAAAGCCAAACGCTTCACTCACACGGCGACTTATCGCTGTACGACCATCGTCAGGATGCTGCTCCATGACCTCTGTCAACTCACATGGAGCGGCACGCAGTGTCTTCAGAATCTGATGTTGAACCACCATGCCGCCAATCTAAGCGGCATGAATTGCAAAGTCAAGTAGGGGTACCGGTTGAACGGTAGGGCTAGCGCCAGTGGGGTCGGGAAGATCTTTTCTACATCCATTGGCGCGACGGCGCGCAGGTGGCTGACAAAAGGCAGATCCGTGATTGATTGCTTACCATCGCGGTCCATATATGCCGAAACGGCGTTCAGCCAGCGGCTCTCATGTACGACTGTGATTCCGCGGTCTTGGAGTTGGGCCCGGTAGTGCGGAGATACCGGTACGTCTATCGCGTCCGGTATATTTCTTCCCCGTAACGCACGCCGATCAAGAGCGCGTTGCGAAATCTGGACAGGCGGTGATGACGTTCCGGCAGCATCAAGCTTGTCGGTAAAGAATACCCAATACTTACCGAACTCCTGAGCTTGGGCTGCAGTAGCCATAAATGACATGCATAGGACGGCGGTCAGGATTCGGCACAAATGGCGCGGCGATTGTCTTTTCATGAATCAATCAAGGGTTGTAGGTGCATTTACAGGGAGACACCTGCTCCTATTCGTGCTCATAATCGGTTCGGCTTTGTTGGCTGAATGTACGGAACGGGGAACGATCGGATTCGCTTCGTGCAGTGAAGGCCCCTTGGTCCTACGCTCACACTGCTGAGCTGATGCGGTTTGTCATGGAGAATTCATGCTGAATGTTATGGTTCCGGGGGCGGTTGGTTCCAGCGTGATCCCTTACCCTGCCATATTCATAAGGGAGTTTAGTGGTGGAAAAGCGTCGTTAAGGATTATTGTGTAAGATATTGCTTATACAAGGGTTGGAAAGGATATTGAG
Source organism: Rhodothermales bacterium (assembly GCA_963663495.1). Classification (GTDB taxonomy): domain Bacteria; phylum Bacteroidota; class Rhodothermia; order Rhodothermales; family Bin80. Next base: position 2,890,307 of record OY760427.1, on the reverse strand, counting down.
TGACGCTCCAAAACCGATAGTTTTAGATCGGGTGCAGGAGTTATTCCGATGCGCCCACTGATGATGGCCTCTAGTTTGGCAAGCCGCCTCGCTACCGTGCTTAAGGATGATCGGGCCCCGGCTCGGATTACGCATAGTCTTGAGGATTTAGTGCGGCAGTACCTGCTGCAACATGTGCAGGGGTGGGGTCGTCAGTCAGATGTGGACAAGCTTCGCAGGGACCTTGCCATGCGCGTGGCCACCTCTTCCAAAAAGGGCATGGCGGCATTGCAGGACGACAAGTCCCTGGCATCCCAGTCAACCATGTCTCGGTTCGTGTACATGTTGGCCGGGAAAAAGAATTTCAAGAAATTACGCGGTTTTGCAGAGACATTCGCCATGGAGCACCTGCTGCGGCTTGGTGGCGGGGAGCGCTGCCCTGAGGTGGTCTTTGATGTGGACGGTGTAGTCGTACCTTGAAGAAGGCCTTCAACCGGGTGCGTACGCACCGTCAGTGGCGTGATGAGTCGAAGGTGAGAAAGTATGTGGTACGCCAGGCTAACTGGCAAGGATATATCGGGTGAAAGTCCCGTAATATGAAGCAAGAACCATGCACATATTTCCGCGAGCCGTGCGCGGTCACTCGTGAGGGTGGACGTGAAGTGTCGGTAGCGGTGCGTATGGCCAGGGTTATTGAGCACCGAAAGTTCTGTAATTCGGGTTGCAGAGGCTCTCACATAGGTCGAAGGCAACATGTCCGTCATCGTTATGGTGAGACGGCGGACAGGCCCGCGGTGTCCGAGACCCCATGGACGCACGTACATATCCTGCCGGGACCTGGGAGGTCTTCGTACTGTCCTGCAGTCGTGCGGGACCGCGAAGGAAAGGTGGAAACGCCGTAACCGGAGATGCACGGTATGAAGAAGTCAGACGACAGCATAGTAGCGATGAATGCTGCGAACAAAGGGGACGATACCCTGGCGGAGCAGCGGGAGCGAAGGCTGTCGCCCGAGGGGAAATCGCGAGATCCTACCACGCACCAGGCGCAGAAATGGGCTCGCGTGTCACAGGGGAAGGAGCGGTTACGGGAGTTCATGAAGCGAAACCCAGAGGAGCGTCTCACGACGTTACTGCACCATGTCAGCATGGAAGCGCTTAGGACCGCCTTCCACGCGCAGAAGTGTGAAGCGGCACCGGGAGTGGACGGTATCGGCGGCGTACCATTCCTTGTTGGCTGAAAATCCGGTCGGTGCCGGCTGGAGCGGCTATAATGTACAGATTCTGCGCTCATCCTGACACCCCTGATTGTAGTTCTGATCAAAGAATTATGGACTTTTGCAGCGGTTATCAAGCCCGCAAGTATCTGCCGCGTGATTTACGGTGTCGTTGCCGTGTTGCAGGCAGATTCAGGCGCGTTTCTCCTTACTGAACAGCCTATATGAGCCCTTTTTGCACGCGCTGACACCGCGGTAGCGGATTCAAGCGTACCATCTGCAGGTATGCTAACCTTCCACGCGTGTGTAACGACCTAAACGCGCCATCCAATACCGCACGCATCGTACCACGATCGAACTCATGTTCCGGCAGTAGGCAGTCTTATTGGCAGGACTGATCACTGTACGCGTTATTTACGGCGTCGTTGGCGCGTTTTCGGCGGTTTTGGGGTATCCGTCCGGTGAAGTACATTATAACCGAGGGTATTTACTCTCTCAATTAGAGTAAGTTAGAGCGCGGTTCGAAGGTTTATAGGCTAGCGTCGGTTGGGTGTGCAGGAGTTAAGTACCTAACAGCGTATTCGCAGACCCGTACACGGATCTAGTCGGATGACCCGGGCGCGCCTGTTTAGGGGCTCCTATGCCGCTTTCTTGACGGTAGCTTGCTGCAAGTCCCGACTAGCTTTCCAATGATGGGGCAAGAGTTCAGCCATGCGGTCGGCAGGATGTGTCGGAAGACGGCGTAGTACGTCGGTAAGCCATTCAATCGGGTTTGTCGATTGCAACTTGCATGTGGCAAAAAGAGCGTACAGTACTGCGGACCGCTGCGCTGCCGCATGCGATCCCGCAAACAGATGGTTTTTCCGACCAAGCGCAATCGCCCGCATCTGGTTCTCGACCAGATTGTTATCAATCTCAACCTTGCCGTCTTCCAGGTAACAAGCCAGCTTCTCCCACCTGTTGAGCATGTACCCCACGGCTTCATCCCATCCCGCACTCGGCCGGTGCTCACGACTCTCCTCAAGCCATGGCTTCATCTTCTCCAGTACCGGCCGTGCCTCCTCCTGTCGTACCTCTACACGCCGAGCCGGACCAGCTCCCTCCTTACGCAACCCACGCTCTATCGCATACAACTGCCGGATTTCCTCCATTACATGGCGCACCTTCTTGGGCTCCTTTTTCCTGCAGTCATAAAACTTGCGACGCGCATGCGCCATACATGCAAACAGCGTTATCCTGCCCCGCGTACCAAACGCATCGTACACCACATACCCGTCGGTTTGCATCGACCCTCTATATCCGCGCAAGAATTCCCAGGGTCCAGCGCGCGCACGGCTCGGGCTGTAATCCATCATCACCACCTTCGCCCGCGGTGCCGGGTATACCCAAAGATAGCCGCGATGCGTCTTTCCTTCGTTTTTCCTCCTTTCCTTCATACCGGTAGGGACCCGAGTCGCCCCGGGCCCCCGGACAGATCCGGACGTGCGCGTTAACGCATCCGGCTCCTCCCTTGGGTCGCGCCAGCGCGCTTAACGGTGAATCGTGTGGAAGGCCATGGGTGCCGGATCTCCAACTTCGGCCAGTGTATCGCAGTGAGCTTGTCCATCGTGTCCCACGTCGTACGATCCCGCTGGGAACGTCGTCGTAACACACGCATCCATATCCAGTACAGCCGGATGTAGCAGCTCGCAAGGTACCGGTAACTCGTCGGTACGGCATAGTAATTCAACCATCCGTTGAGCACCCGCCCCAACCATTTCCCCGTCTCATGCACCGGGCGGTGCATGCGGCGAATCAGCTGCCCCTTCACGCGCTTCAGAAAACGAGCCATACGCTTGGCTATCGGCTTACGACCAAGACTAAATCGCCCCCTCCGATCTCTTACGACAGTAATGCGTAAATCCCAGAAAGTCGAATGTCTCCGGTCGACCCTCACCACGCTTCCTGCGATCTTCCTCGGCATGTCGCCCGAATTCAATCAGACGAGTCTTCCCCGGATGCAGTCTCAACCCGAACTTATCAAGCCGATCCCGCAGTGCACGCAGATAACGTTGCGCTGTCCCCTCGTACTGGAAACACACCACGAAATCATCCGCATAACGAATGATGTAGACCTCCCCCGCACTCCGCTGTGACTTGCGCCATGCATCGGTCCAAAGATCCAACACGTAATGAAGATAAATGTTGGCCAGTATAGGGGAAATCACCGCACCCTGCGGTGTACCCTCCTCACTATCCCGCCACATCCCATCTACCATCACGCCCGCCTTCAACCACTTGATGATCAACCGAATCACCCGCTTATCCGCAATACGATGCTCCAAGAAGCGGATAAGCCACTCCTGGTTTACCGTGTCAAAGAACTTGCGAATGTCGGCGTCCACAATGTAGTTGACCTTGCGACGCTCTATCACGTATGCCAAAGCATCCAACGCGTCGTGCGCGCTGCGCTTCGGCCGGAACCCATAGCTGAAACCCACAAACTCCTCCTCGAAAATCGGAGTCAGTATACGTTCCACCACAGCCCTCTGGACGATCTTGTCCTCCAGTGCAGCCATGCCAAGCGGTCGTGTACCTCCGTCCGGCTTGGGTATCTCTACCCGCTTGGACGGGGTCGCCCGGTACGCTCCTGTATGTACACGTCGGTGAAGGTCCGTCATACGGTCCTCCAAATCCTCCGCGTACCTCTCCCATGTCATACCATCCACTCCCGGTGCCGCTTCACACTTCTGCGCGTGGAAGGCAGTCCTAAGCGCTTCCATGCTGACATGGTGCAGTAACGTCGTGAGACGCTCCGCTGGGTTTCGCTTCACGAACTCCCGTAACCGCTCCTTCCCCTGTGACACGCGAGCCCATTTCTGCGCCTGGTGCGTGGTAGGATCTCGCGATTTCCCCTCGGGCGACAGCCTTCGCTCCCGCTGCTCCGCCAGGGTATCGTCCCCTTTGTTCGCAGCATTCATCGCTACTATGCTGTCGTCTGACTTCTTCATACCGTGCATCTCCGGTTACGGTGTCTCCACCTTTCCTTCGCGGTCCCGCACGACTGCAGGACAGTATGAAGACCTCCCAGGTCCCGACAAGGTATGTACGTGCGTCCATGGGGTCTCAGACACCGCGGGCCTGTCCGCCGTCTTACCATAACGATGACGGACATGTTGCCTTCGACCAAAGGAAGAGCCTCGGCAACCCGAACAAGAAGTCTTTCGATGCTCCATGTCCCTGGCCACACGCACCGCTACCGACGCTTCGCGTCTACCCTCACGAGTAGCCACGCACGGCTCGCGGAAATATGTACTTGGTTGTAGCTTCATATTACGGGACTTTCACCCGCTATACCTTGCCAGTTAGCCTGGCGCACTCCTTTCCTTCTCCTTTCCTTTCTTCTTCGGCCTTTTGCACCGGGAACGTTGTCTCATCCACCTGCAGATACCCGCTACGAAGCACCTCCTTACGCAACGCATCTCCTAACGGACCCAGATACGTCGCTACCTTCGCAATCCAATTCCCCATTGTAGCAGCCGATAGTTTCACGCCATGGCGCTGAAACTTCTTCCGCAGCCGGTATAGCGGCATATGATCCACATATTCGGCTACCGCCAAATACGCCAACAACCCCGGACCCGCCTTCCCCTTCGGTATGACACGCTTCGGCAACGGCGCTATGACCACCCCCTTGCGAGGCTCCTTGCAGACAACGTACTTCGGCCGCACAATCCGTACTACCCTCGTGAAGCCCGGCACATATTCCAGGTACTCCGTTACTTCCTCGCCGATGTACTTCATACCCGCGGTGCTGCCCTCCGGCTCAAGGCGGATCACCTCTCTGGGCAAATGGTCCGGAATCGGCCCACGCACCGGCTTGTTCTTCCCACGCCGCTTGCGCTTTACCAGGACATACTCGTCCTCCTCCTCGGGCTCAACAGCTTCTGGTTCCTCTCCAGACAACCGGCCTTGCTGCGCATTGTCCGCCGGTGTGTAACGCTCACTCTTTTTGCCTCAGAGTAGGCGATACGATTGTTCCAACCTATCTTCCAGATGGCTAATCTTCGCAGCCATATCGGCAATTGTCGCAGCCATATCCGCGTTGTTCTTGGATAGACGATCGGCTTTTTTCTCCAAGCGACGGACCTGTTTTCGCAGATCCTTGTTCTCAGCCTCTTGGTTTCTTAGCCTCTGAAAAAGGACTTCATCGGCAGGAGAAGAGGGGGAGAAAGATGCCTTGGGCCGCATAATTTATGTGCATGTGCGCCCTCCACAATGTTCCGAATCTTCTACCCCAAAACCCATGTTTTTTGTCCCCAAAAGCGCTGATTGCTGCCTGCATTCAGGCGCCTGGACGATGAGCTGCACACCACTCCGAAATTCCCATATCGGCACACCAAACCCGGCGTATAATCACCTTGCACTAAGCTCTACAAGCGGACTACGCAGACCAATGCTAAGCCCGCTTTACCATGTACTTTACCGTACGGATACATAATTGCAGTTTGTTCGTGAAAAGCGGGAACCGATTATGAAAAACTGGCCAAAGCCATCCTGTCTGCACCACCGAAGCACAAAAAGTAATTCCTGCGAAAACGCGTGGCACTCAGCCATATAACTCCCCAAAGAAGCGCACTCACTAGACACCAGTAGCCTTGCGGACGGCCCTAGGCGTTACACCTCTGTGAGATGCATCAAAAACGGGCTCCCCGTCAACAATCACTATGACTTGCGGTGACTCGTGCCGAATGGAAAAGCGTGATTCTACAAGATTGGAGAGCGGACGGGCATCCTGCACAACGATCTTATGGATGGTTGGTCCTTCTGATTCTTTAAGGCCAGCCTCAGCCCACCAGCATAGTTCGCACGACCGGCTGTGCTTGTAGATTACGACTGGCTCGGTGTAGGAAGACTTGACCGCTTGGTCTAACTCGGCGGCTTTGGTGATAGTTCTAAACGTCATATCAACTCCTAGGTTTACAGCCGATATTAACAATGTTCTGACACGTATGTTTTATGCTTCGTATTTAGAATGAGCAAACTGTTATGCATGTGACCGGCGCTGAGTCGATTCGGTGGGACTTGTCAGATCTCTACACGAGTGGCCAGGAGGCTCGTGAGGCCCTGGCGGCAGCGGAAGATGCTGCAGGGCAGTTTCGGGAGGAGTACAAGAATAGGGTGCAGATGCTGGATGCCAGGGAGTTGGACGAACTGCTGACCGTGTTTCAAGATATACAGGAGCGTGTGGCTCGAGTGGCTTCCTTCGCCTACTTGCAGTGGTCAACGAAGACAGACGATCCATCCTATGGAAAACTGCTACAGCACGTACGTGAGGCAAGCAGTCGTATAGGACAGAATCTGCTGTTTGTGGAGCTGGAGTGGATGCAGATGGAGAGCGCGCAAGCGGACGAGCTAATGCGGGCGCTGCCAGCGTGGAAACATTATCTGGCACGTGAGCGGCTGATGTGCCCTCATGTGCTATCCGAGCCAGAGGAACGCATCCTAGTCGAAACATCTATTACAGGTTCTGGTGCATGGACACGCTTCTTCACCGAGACGGCTGGGGTCATGCGGTTTGAGCTGGACGGTCAGCAGCTGCCACAGCAGCTAATCCTTTCAAAGCTTCATGACGGGGAAAGAGTGCTTCGCAAGCGTGCGGCAAATGCCTTCACGGAGGGTTTAATGACCCATAGTCGTACACTAACGTTTATCTTTAATACGCTGCTGCAGCACAAGGCCTCGCAGGACCGGCTTCGTAACCATCCTCATTGGATGCACAGCCGGAACATCGCCAACGAAATCAGCGATGAGACGGTAGCTGCGCTGATACAGGCCGTAACGAGCCGGTACGACCTCGTAGCACGGTTCTACAGGCTGAAAAAACGTCTATTGGGTCTGGACGAACTGTACGACTACGATCGGTATGCTCCCATTAAAGAGTCGACTAAGAGGTATTCATGGGCAGAGGCGAAGGCCATGGTTCTGGATGCGTATGCAGCATTTGATCAACGGATCGGAGCCGCTGCTGCGCAGTTCTTTTTGGGCCGGTGGATTGACGCTGCGGTGGTGCCTGGAAAGCAGGGCGGCGCCTACAGTGCGAGCACCGTGCCTGCCGTGCACCCCTATATATTGCTCAACTATACAGGGCGGTCACGTGATGTGCAGACGCTGGCCCATGAGCTTGGCCATGGTGTCCATCAATACCTTTCCCGACAACAGGGACTTCTACAAGCAGATACACCTCTTACCACTGCCGAGACGGCATCGGTATTTGGAGAAATGCTGGTATTCCAGCGCCTGATGGAGCACGAAGCCGATCCTCAAGATCGCCTCGCAAACTTAGTAGCCAAAGTAGATGACACCATGGCCACCGTCTTCCGACAGGTGGCCATGAATCGTTTCGAGGATCGGATACACCGCCACCGCCGGGAGAAGGGCGAGCTGGCGCAGGAGGATTTTGCCGAGCACTGGATGCAGACCCAGGAAGCGATGTATCAGGGCAGTGTGACCCTACGCAGCCAATACCGACACTGGTGGAGCTACATACCGCACTTCCTCCACACGCCGGGCTACGTCTATGCCTACGCATTCGGAGAGCTGTTGGTGTTGTCTCTGTATAGTAAGTACCAAGCATCACCAGCAGAATTCCCCGACAAATACATCTCCCTTCTCAGCGCAGGAGGTTCGGACTGGCCCCATGTACTGGTAGGCCATCTAGGCATTGATCTGCAGGACCTTGGTTTTTGGGAAGAGGGTTTGCATGCGATCGAATCCCTTATCGCTCAGGCAGAAGCACTTGCACTGTGATAGCGTCTTACCAAGGCTACCCGATCATGGTACGCTTTGCGGGCTATCGCAGCGTCTTCAAGGAATAGCGGGAGCTCTCGCAAAAGCAGCGCTTGCGGACCGTCAACCAGCGCTTTTGACGGGGCGGGATGAAAATCGGCGAGAACCATGTTGGCGCCCGCAACGATGCCTTGAGCCGTCGCGTGCAGCAAATCCAGAAGCCCGTCCGGACTCCTGCGCCGACTGCCCACAGAATGCGAAGGATCAATACAGACAGGCATCCGCGTGAGTCGGTGTACCACGGGAACGTGGGTGAAGTCAACCATATTGCGGTGCGGATCGCCCAGATTAGTCTTCACACCGCGCAAACAGAAGATCACATTGCGGTTACCTTCACTGGCCAGGTATTCGGCAGCATTCAGTGATTCATTCAAGGTGATTCCGAAGCCACGCTTGAGCATCACCGGAAACCGTCGCTGCCTTCCGGCGGACTTCAGTAGTTCAAAATTCTGTGTATTGCGCGTGCCAATCTGCAGGAGTACGCCGGTGGCATTGCCTGTTGCCTCCAGAGCCTCAGAAATCTCCTCAATGTGCGCCTCGTGCGTGATCTCCATGGCTATGATACGTATGTCGTACTTGCCGGCGAGCTCAAACACGTACGGCAGGCATGCAGCACCGTGCCCCTGAAATGAGTACGGGCTTGTACGCGGCTTGTACGCACCCATGCGCGTGCACGAAAGTCCGTGTTCATTAATGGCTTTCATCATCGCATCCACATGCTCCCGCGTATCAACAGCGCACAGTCCAGCGAAGATATTGAGACTCTTCTGGTCAAAAGTGATGCCGTTGTAGTCGAACCGGTGCGGGAGATCCTCCTCGCCGTGGCGTCCCAGGATGCGGTACTTTTCCTGTACCCGAATGACGCGCTTAACGCATGGCAGGCTGCCCATAAAGGACTTTGACAGGGGGGCAGTGTCGCCCAGCAAATATATCTCTGTCAACCGCTGGCCCATGCCCTCAACACGGCGGACCTGGTGCGAGATATCTGACAAGGATGTGAGGTACCGTTCGAGAAGACGGTACTCCGGTGACTGCTCGTCCGTATTGGGATGCAATATTAGTATCACGAGGAATCGCGGAAAAATGTTCTTAGGTGTATAGTGCGGCCGCGTCGTAGTCAAGAAGCACGGATACATCCGGGTGGTTCTGCAAAGCGGATGCGGGCAATTGCGGCGTGACTGGTCCTTTCAAAGCAGCGTTTACCGCAGGCGCCTTCCCCTTACCGGTGGCGAGCAGCAAGATCTTGCGAGCATCCAGTATCGTCGCTATGCCCATTGTTACGGCGCTGCCCGGTACTTCATCAATGTGGTTAAAGAACCGTGCATTATCCCGGATAGTCTGCGCTGAGAGGCTCACGGTTCGCGTGCGGGAGTCCAATGGTGAGCCGGGTTCGTTGAACGCGATATGGCCGTTGGTTCCGATACCAAGGATTTGAAGATCAATCCCGCCGGCTTGGGCAATGCACTGCTCGTAGTGGGGTCCTGGAAAATGCACCTGTTCCGACCGCATGCCGGCTGGCGCAAATAAGTGGTGCCACATAAAATAGTGGTAGCTCTGCGGGTGGCTCGGATCCAATCCTACATACTCGTCAAGGTTAAACGTAGTGACACGCGATAGGTCAACGTTGCGCGCAACAAGTCTTTGGTACAGGCCGGTCGGGGTGCTGCCGGTAGCAAGACCCAAGACTGCGTTGGGCTTCTCTGAAACGACATGGGCGACAATGTTGGCTGCCTGATCGCTTACTCCTTCAGGGGTGCTGATTTTCGTCATGGTCTATAGCGCTGCGCGTGCCAACCTGATTTTGGATTCCGGGTCAGTCCATGCTACATACACATAGCCCGCAGATGTGGCAATCTGCGGGAATCCACTACTCCTATCGCCTGCCACATCCGCTATGCGTGTAAGACTAATGGTACCTCCGTTATGGCTTACTTCGCGTACGAATAGTGCTGCGCCATCATCTGCATTCTCAATCCAACTCGCGAGGATACGCTTGTCAGGTGTTATGACGACGCCCGAACGGCCAATCGGCCGGTGCATATCAATGCGGAAGGGAACTTCGAAGCTGATTCCACCATCCTGAGATAGCGCCAACAGTACGCGCGGTTGGTCCCGCGCTGCTGTATACCATGCCACGGCGGTGAGGCCCCCTGAAGCGGATATAGCCGGGCCGTTGACCGGGCATCCCCTAATCTCCCACCCGTCATGGTGCACCGTCCGAGGCTCGGAAAAGCCGTCCTGAGTGAGCACAATAGAGGCGATATCACGGATCTCGCCATGGGTCCGGTCTCGATACACGACAACGATCCCGCTGTCTGTACGGGCTGCTGAGGTTTGGCAGCAGCTGCACACTCGGCCGTCCAGGAGGTGCGATGCCATCACGGCTCCGGATTTGGCTAGCGTAGCCCCCCTCAATGACATTGACCCTGCTGCGTCACGCCCGTCAAGCCACACTACAAGTGCTCCTGCCTTCCAGGGCACTGCGGACACGAAGCCGTGCTGGGTATCGCTCGTATCTGCATACGGGCGCCCGGCGTCGGCCCAGGAAGCCCCGTCATCTCTGGAAAAATGCAGCGCAAAGTCGTAGCCGTGCGCACGCTCGCTGCGCCGCCGTAGGCTGTGTGCAACGATTGACTTGCCCCCCAGGGATGTGATAGATGGAAAGTCTGCCCAGTTGACAAACCAGTCCGCTCCGCGAGCGGCAGTGCGGACTTTGGCCTCCGGCACGCGGACAAACCGAAGCCGATGATACCCCTCTTCATCTGGTTCCACCCACGACAGCATCAGTGTGTCCGATTTGGAGAGGTACGGCAGCGCACTGCCGGGACGCGCACCAATCGGCACAGGCTCGAACGCGAGGTCGGACTGTCCGCAACCCGTCAAGCATCCTAGCGGAACAAGGATGGCCAGGTTACGCCAAGAGGTCCAGGAGCTGGGCAACACGTGTTCTGAGGTCACGACGATCTACGATCATATCCACGAATCCGCGCTGCAGAAGAAACTCGGAACTCTGAAAGCCATCAGGCAGGTCCTGTCCGATCGTTTCCCGTATGACGCGGGGGCCAGCGAACCCGATTAATGCGCCGGGCTCAGCAATGTTCACATCGCCAAGCATCGCGAACGACGCAGTCACTCCACCGGTTGTGGGGTTGGTTAGCACAGAGATGTAGGGGAGCCGTGCACGATGGAGGCGTGCCAGATGGGCGCTCGTTTTTGCCATCTGCATAAGGCTGAGTGCGCTCTCCATCATTCGGGCACCGCCGCTTTGTGAGAAGACAATGAGCGGCGATTTCTCGGCGATGGCGCGCTGGATGGCACGAGAAATGACCTCGCCAACCACAGATCCCATTGATCCGCCAATAAAGCTGAAGTCCAACGCCGCTGCGCTAATGTTGTGCCCATCTATGGTTCCCATGGCACTAAGGGCAGCATCCGCAAGGCCTGTCTTCTGCCTAGCGGCCTTTAGCCTATCTTTGTAAGCCTTGCGATCCACAAACTCAAACGGATCCGATGATACGAGGTTCGCATCGCGCACCTCGTATCCATCGAACAGAAGCTCAAAATAGCTCACTGGCCCCATGCGTTCATGATAGCCGCACCGCGGACATACCAACGCGTTCGACTCAAGCTCGCGCCGGTTGTTGATCTCCCTACACTGTCGGCATTTTTTCCAGTGGCCGGCGGGTATCGCGGACTTATCACTGTTATCCGTGAGAATTCCTTTCTGTTTTCGCTCGAACCAAGCCATACAATTGACGAATAGCCGCGTTTAAACGCCGGGTAGTACAAGTGTTCTCCCGCTAATGGGCTGGATTGTTTGTAACATTTGCTGCGAATGGCCCATTACCATTTCTACCTTCGTATTTTCCCCGGTTGCTGCATTTTCACGGAAATATATCTGCAATGGCATCCTTTAAAACTGTTCAAATCCGCAACCTGGTCCTAGTAGGGCACCAAGGGAGCGGTAAGACCTCGCTTGCGGAATCCCTACTATATGTCGGGGGTTCGGTTCATCGGCTGGGCTCCGTGGGCGAAGGCAATACTACCAGCGACTACCATCCGAGCGAAAAGGAGCGGCAGATGTCAATCTTCAGCTCGCTGCTGCACACCCAGTGGAGGACGCAGAAGATCAACGTAATTGATACCCCTGGCTACCCGGACTTTGTCGGGGAGGTGGCGGCGGCAATGAATGTGGCTGACACGGCCGTGTTCGTTCTGCACGCGGCCGAAGACATTGAAGTCGGAACGGAGCTGGCATGGGCATACGCAGAGGTTGCGCACAAGCCATCATTATTTGTCATCAATCAGACGGACCGGCGGCGTGCCGACACCGACACGCTTGTTGAGCGGGTGCGACAGCGTTTTGGATCGAGTGCTTCTGTTGTGCAGTTTCTCGGGACGGATCCTCGTGCCGTGATTGATGTGCTGATAATGAAACAGCTCACGTACGACGCCGGCGAAAAACAGCCTACCGTTTCAGATATACCGGCGGAGTTTCAGGATCGGGCGGAAGAGCTTCACAATGCGCTGGTTGAGGACATCGCTGTGAACGATGAAGAGCTTATGGAGCTCTATTTTGAGCAGGGAGAACTGACGGAGAAGCAAATGCGTCAGGGCTTGCGTGCCGCGATGCGGGAGCGGGCGCTGTTTCCTATATTCTGCGCCGTAGCAGTTCAGAACGTAGGCACCTCCCGGCTATTGGATTTTGCGTGCGACGTCTGTCCTCCGCCGTTTCACGGCACCACAATTCCCAACGAACCGCTCGCTATGGTGTACCGAACCATGGCCGAACAGCATGTGGGAGATTACTCCTTCCTGCGGGTCTACGGAGGTGTTATTGAATCCGGCATGGATATGGAAAATGCGCGCACGACAAGTTCGCAGCGACTAGGGCAGCTATACGCACTGAACGGGCGCGAACGTGCGTCGGTACCGCAAATGGTAGCGGGTGATTTGGGAGCCTTGGTTAAGCTTCGTGATACCCATACCAATGACACGCTCCGAAAGAAGGGGAGTAATGTTGTACTGCCGCCGATCACGTTTCCTGCTCCTCGGTACCACGTATCCATACGTCCAACGACCGACGGAGAGGAGGATAAGCTCGCTCAGGGCCTTCATCAAATCACCGCCGAGGACCCGTCGCTCGTAGTGAACCACGACCCGCATCTTAGTCAGGTGACATTGGGTGGACAAGGTGAGCTTCACTTGCGTGTAGCGCAGTACAGGCTCCGGGCCAAGGTGAATGTGGAGGTGGAGTTCAGCAGGCCCCGCGTGGCATACAGAGAAACAGTGACGGCGGAAGCACGAAGCTCCTATCGTCACAAGAAGCAGACGGGCGGAGCAGGGCAGTTCGCCGATATTTCGGTGCTGATTGAACCGCTGGACGGAGAATTCCAAAAGCGCCCTGATATCAGTGTGAGGAAGACAGTGGATGTGACCACAGGATGGGGTTCTACCATCCAGTTTATTGATGGAATCGTGGGTGGCGTGATCGATATGCGGCGCTTTTTCGGTGCAATTCAGAAGGGGGTGCTGGAGGCGATGCAGCGGGGACCTGTGGCGGGATATCCCGTCGGAAACGTGCGCCTCGTGATCTACGATGGTGGCATGCACTCTGTTGATTCCAACGAGGCCGCGTTCCGTAGTGCTGCGCGGATGAGTTTCCGCTACGCCTTCCGTTCCGCACGCCCCGTGATTCTGGAGCCCGTACACGAGGTATGGGTTACGGTGCCGGAGTCTGACACGGGTGACATAATTGGCGACATGAACACGCGCCGAGCGCGCATCCAGGGTATTGAGGCGGAAGGGCGGTTGCAGAAAATCAAGGCGCAGATCCCCGAAGCAGAACTATACCGTTATTCTACGGCTGTTCGTTCTATGACGCAGGGTCGAGGCATTCATGAATCGTCGTTCAGTCATTACGAGGCTATGCCGCGCCATGTGCAGGAAGAAGTGATTAATAAAGCACAGGAGGACGGTCAGTAATGCCCTTCCGGTTTGTCCATACCTCGGACCTCCATTTAGGCAAGCGTTTCGGCACCTATCCCGAGAGCATCAGGGGGCGCCTGGTTGAGGCTCGCCATGGAGCATTGCACCGCGTGGCGCAGGTAGCCGTAGATCATGGAGCGCGGCACATCCTGGTAGCAGGTGATCTTTTCGACAGTGAGACTCCCAGCCCAAGCGTTTGGCGGCAGGCTCTTTCGGAAATGAGCAGGCACGATAGCCTGCAGTGGGTGATCATTCCGGGTAACCACGATAGCTTGGTCGCCGAGCCTCTGTGGGACCGCGTCGGTCAATACGACGCGGTCCGGCTGTTAGCGGAACCAACTCCGGCGGAGTTAGCGCCGGGAGTAGTGCTGCTGCCTGCACCGATGCCTAGCCGCTCACCAGGCCGCGACCTCACCCGGTGGATGGAGGGGGTTAGCATCCCATCCGGCCTTATCAGGATTGGACTGGCGCACGGCGGGATTGCGGGGTTTGGAGAGGATTCGGAGGTCATTCCGCCCAATCGAGCAGAACGTGCCAGCTTGGACTACCTTGCGCTGGGAGACTGGCACGGTCAGATGCGCGTAACCGACCGGACATGGTACAGCGGTTCGCCGGAACGCGACAATTTCAAGCACGATGGATACGGAACATGCCTTGCGGTGACGCTGCCGGGTCCGGGCCAGACTCCCACGGTGAAATCTGTACGGACCGGCCAATTTGACTGGGCTGAGGTGGAGTTGACACTCACGCCTGAACAGGGTGCCGTAAAGGCACTGGCGGCCGTGCTGCACGCTGGTGGTAGTCGTCGTAATATGCTGCGAAAAGTGCGTGCCAATGGTTGGATTAGGTTGCCCGAAAGAGCCGCGTTAGCGCAGGCTGCCGAGGATCTGGCGCCGGAGTTCGGATTGTTGACCGTTCGGACGGAAGACCTTGGAACAGAATGTATGGTTGACGACTTGGACGCGATTTCGGCAGGGGGGGCTCTGCGTGTGGCGGCGGATGAACTGCTCGCCGAGTCTGAGAACAATGCACTGAGCGACGAAGACAGGAAGGTGGCGGGTGCATCGCTGAGGCGTCTGTACACCATCGTTGCGCCATTATGATTCTGCGCTCTATAAGGTTGCACAACGTGCGCCGGTTTACCGATCCGGTGATCGTGAGGGGGATAGAACCGGGGCTGAATGTGCTTGCTGCTCCCAACGAAAAGGGCAAATCAACAATTCTTGATGCCTTGCACGCGATGTTTTTTAGGGACCGGAAGTCATTCGACAAGCGCATAAAGAGCCTGGTCCCGCACGCTGGCGGGACGCCGAAGGTGATTGCGGAGATTGAGCGCGATGGCACGGTCTTCCGTCTGGAAAAGTCATGGGGGAGGGGTAGCGGCAAGTCTGTCAAGGTTTTTGTGGGCGATCGCCTGCACCGGCAGGCGGATGATGCGGAGGAATGGATACGCGGTGTGATGAAGCCCCCTGAGCGTGGAGGCCCTGCCGGACTGCTCTGGGTACGCCAGGGACAGGTAGGGTTCGATTTAGGAGATAAGCGTTCCAAAGAAGGTGCACATCTAGCCCGCCGCAACATGCTTACTTCGTCTATTGAGAGCGAGGTTGACGCGATGACGGGAGGCCGCAAGATGGAAGTTGCCCAGGCACGCTGCGATGAGGAGCTGGGACGGTACGTCACAGCTACACGGAGAGAAAAGAAGGGAGGACCACTTACCGCATGCCGGTTGCAGGTGGATGAAATTGCAGCGAGGGTACAAGGGTTGAAGCAGAAATCCATCCAGCTCAAGGAGGAACTGACCGATAGAAAACGCAAACGGCGAATACTGGATGACCTTCGCGATCCGGACGGCGAAGCGGAGCGTCGCAGGCGGCTGGAGGAGGCAGAGAAGGCATATGCTGCTGCACACCGACATGCGCAGCAGTTGGAAAACGCACGTACTCTGGAAGACTCCAAACGTCTTGAGGCCGAACGCGCCAAAGATCGTTGTGATACACTGTTGCGCGATGTGCTGGAGCGCGGCCAAGCCATGGACGAGTATCAGCGCGCAAAGAAAGCGGCGGCAGAGGTTGCGCAGGATGTGGACCGCTACAACGAAGCATTGGTACACCAGGATACCTTGTGGAAGGAGGCAATCAAGGCAGCCGAGCGCGCGAGGACTGCTTTGGAATTGTCACGCCGGCGTGACAACATGGTCACGGTCGAGGCGCGACGTGCAGAACTTGTGTCTAGGCTTGAACAGGCCCTGGTGGCGCGCCGTGAACTTGAGACGGCGCGCGCGGAGGAGCGGACGGAGGTGCCACCGGAAGAAGTTGAGAGATTGGGAGCGATGGTGGCGCATATACGATCACTGCAGCGCGACAGGGACAGGGAAGCCACGGCTATCACCATGAACTATGTCCCGGGACAGGAAGGGGCGGTACGCATGGGTACGAGGGATCTGGAGCATGGCATGCGGATCGCCATTCCGGAAGGAACACTCCTGGACATTGCGGGCATCGGTCGGCTAAGGATTCACGCCGACCAGCGAGTGGATGATGCGTCGCTGCGGGCGGCTCGGAACAAGCTTCAATCGCGGCTACAGAGCTTGGGACATAATTCTATTGAGGATGCCCGGGCGTCGCTCGGCAGGCGTCAGGCGGCCGGTGAGCGCAGGAGGGATGCGGAAGTGAAGCTACGGGGGGTTGCACCGGACGGAATAGACCGGCTGCGAGCGCATCTTGCCGAACTGCCGGAAGAGGATGAGATGGTCCTTGGTGCACTGCTCATGCCAGATGCACGTCTCTTGGACGCCAAGGCTAGGCGGGACTTGGAGGTAGCAGTAGAGGCGAAAGAACACGCCCGACGACACGCATCGGAGGCAGAACGGCGGTTGGAGCGATTAGCTGCGACGCAAGATAGTGCTGAAGCCCGGTTACGCCGTGTGCGGGTAGTTCTACAGGGTATAGAAGAGCCGGATGTAGAGGTAGCAAGGCGAGAAGCCACACACGCACGCCTGCTGAAGGAGTTGAAGGTTCGAGAAAAGATGCGCTATGCACTTGAGGAGGCTGCACCGGATATGTCAGACGTTAGAAGCCGTCTTGAACGGGCCCGGTCGGTGATCGCCCGCGCCGACGAGGAGAAGGCCAGGTTACGGGAAGTTCTTGCCAAGTTAGACACCAGCATTGAATTACAGGACGGGAATGCTGTGGAGGAAGAGTTGGCTGATGCGCAGGAGCAGCTTGTTGCAGCAGAGATTCGCCTTAAAGAGATCCTGCACGAGGTTGCGGTGCTAGTGCGGCTGAAGAAGGCACTAACGAAGGCCCAAAAGGCTGCGCGAGATCGGTATGTTGATCCTGTCAAGAAAGAACTGCTGCCGTTATTGCGTATGATGTGGCCGGGAGGGCAAATCAGCTGGGATGCGGAAGAAATCCTGCCGGACACGTTTGAGCGAGCCGGAACTACGGAAAAATTCTCCGTGCTGTCAGGAGGTACGCAAGAGCAGATTGCCATCCTTGTGCGCTTGGCATTTGCGCGAATGCTCGCGCGCAGGGGCACTCCTGCGCCAGCTATCCTGGACGATGCCATCGTCTACACCGACGATGACCGCATTGAGGCGATGTTTGATGTGCTGACACGCCAAGCGAAGGATCTTCAGATCATCGTCCTAACATGTCGGCAAAAGGCGTTCAGAGAGCTTGGCGGCAAGGCGTTGCGGATTGAGCCTGCATCCTGATGAAAGTACGCAGTAGTGGCATCCGGTTGTCGCCGTCGGATCTTATGGTGTTTGCAGAATGCAAGCACGCTAGCTGGCGTTACTTGGAACACGCGCATGGGCGTGGCCCGGAGCCTTTGGGAGCGCGTGATCTGTCCTTGGCACAGCGTGGCAAAGCCCACGAGAAGGCCTATCAGGACGAGCTACGGGCAAAGGGGCTGGAAATTGTAGAGATTCGGGGCGGTGATGTGGTTCGGAAGACCAAGGATGCTCTCGCACGGGGTGTGGATGTGGTGGCACAGGCTGCCTTGGAGAAGGCCCCGTGGAGTGGTTTTGCAGACTTCCTGGAGCGCGTTGACACACCTTCAGACCTCGGTCCGTACTCCTACGAGGTAGTAGATACCAAGCTCAAGGAGAGTCCGACACCAAGCCATGTGTTGCAGCTGGTAGTCTACAGCGCCTTGATAGCAGACTTGCAAGGGCTGATGCCAGCATACGCGCACCTACAGCTAGGGTCTGGAGAGCGTGTAACGTTGCGGTTGGCGGAGTTCCTGTCTTATGCGTCCGAGTCACAGCGGCGGCTTGAAGAGTTTCTCGCGCATCCGTTTGATGCACGGCCGGTGCCGTGTGATGCGTGTGTCCATTGCGATTGGAAGGAAGTGTGTGATGACCGCTGGAAAGCAGAGGATAGTTTGTACCGCGTGGCAGGGATCCGGCACGGTCAGGTTCGAAAGCTTGAGGCGGAGGGGATCACCAGCATGGGTGCCCTTGCCGATCATGAAGGATCAGTGCCAAAGTTGGCACTGGAGACACTAACCGGGCTGCAAATCCAAGCGATACTGCAGCATGCCCGGGACAGGGGTTCAGATCCGACCTATTTACTGCGTACATCTGTGCAGGGTAAGGGCTTTGATCTACTGCCCCGCCCCGATATGGGGGATCTGTTTTACGATATAGAGGGATACCCCTATTATCGGGAGAAGGGTAGCCAAGGGCTGGAGTATCTGCACGGTGTTTGGGGACAGGGCTCCTTCAAGGCTTTCTGGGCACATACAATAGGGGAGGAAAAGGCAGGCCTGCGGGCACTGTACGCACATTTTACGGAATGTATTGAGGCGTTTCCTGATCTGCACATTTACCACTACGCGCCCTACGAAATCACCGCGCTACGTCGTCTGACTACGCGACACGGTTACGGGGAGGCACAGCTTGACCAGTGGTTGCGTGAGGAACGCTTTGTTGACCTGTACAGTGTGGTACGTGGCGCGATCTACACATCAGAACCTGGTTACTCCATCAAGAATCTGGAGGTATTTTACGATGTTCCACGCACCAGCGAGATCAAGGCGGGTGATGCTTCCATCACTGCGTACGAAGAGTACCGCGAAACAGGCGAACAGAACATTCTGGACCAGCTTGAGGAGTATAACCGTGCAGACTGCGTGTCCACAGAATGTCTGCGGGACTGGCTGCTTAACGTTCGGTTGGAGGAGGGGACATGGGAGGGGACATGGAGGAAGAGCCAGCCCGGAACGACGGAGGCGTCAATAAAGACCCACGAGATGTTCATGGATATCCGGCAGATGTTGGATCAATCGTCTTTTCCGGAGGAAGAAAGGCAGCAACTGTACAACCTTGCGGCATTTCATTGGCGGGAAGCAAAACCTAGTGCATGGGCTGTATTTGATGCCAGGGACAAGCCGACAGAGGAACTGCTCGACGACATGACATGTCTTGCAGGCTTAGAATCAGTAAACAAAGGATACCTAGTCGGCCGCTCCACAGAGATTGAATACATGTACCCGGAGCAGCGAACCAAGCTGCACGAGGGTAGCACGGTTACGGTGTACAACGGGGAATCTCTGGTTACGACGAGGGTACGGGAGATGGATCCGGAACGGCGGAGACTTGTGCTGCGGATATCCAAGAAGAAAGCTAAGGATTTTCTGGGGGGCGCTACCCTGCTCCCGAGCTTCGCCCTTAATACGAATAGTATTCAGACATCCATCCGGCAGGTCATTATGGATCGCTGCCGGGGGCGAGGATATAGCGCGATAGAGGATGTACTGCGTCGCAGTTCACCACGCTTCAAGGGTCGCTATGCATTCGATTCAACCGACGACTATGTAAGCCTCCTCAAGAAGGCTGTCCGAGCGATGGACGAGACGGTACTGCCGGTACAGGGTCCCCCGGGAACGGGCAAGACATATGTTGCTGCACGGGCTATTCGGCATCTTGTTCGTAAACGAAACCGCGTTGCTGTAAGCTCTAACAGCCATGCAGCGATACACAACCTGTTGCGTGCCTGCGTGGAAGCGGGGCTAAGAAAATCAAGGATTGTCCATAAAGGGCCGGCAACTGGGCACGATGCGGTATTTACGGTCCAGACCAATACGCATGCCCTGCTTAAGGCGGCTCCCGTGGTGGGTGGCACGGCCTGGCTATTCGCTAGGGAGCCAATGCGGGGTGCATTTGACTATCTGTTTGTGGACGAGGCTGGACAGGTATCACTGGCCAATCTGATTAGCATGGCTCCTTGCGCGCGGAATATTGTACTGATTGGAGATCCGCGCCAGCTGCCACAAGTGATTCAAGGCGCCCATCCACCGGGAGCGGACCTGTCCTGTATGGACTGGATGCTGGGCGTCGGGCAAAACGTTGCGGCGGGGCGTGGCATAATGCTTGATGTGACGTATCGGATGCATCCTGCCATATGCAGGTTTATATCGGATGTATTCTACCAAGGACGTGTACGATCACATCCTTCTACGGCGCTGCAGGCCGTGCGCACACCCGGGCTTCCGTCCGCAGGAGCATTCCGAATGGCGGTGGAGCATGAAGGTCGCTCGCAGCATTCTCCTGAGGAGGTAGAGGCAATCGCTGCCATGGCTGCGCGCCTTATCGGGTCGCAGTGGACTGATCGCTACGGCAAATCCCGACCTATCGAGCCATCTGATATCCTGGTTGTTGCGCCGTACAATGCGCAGGTTCAGGCGTTACTGCGGGAACTGAGCGGGATTCGAGTCGGCACGGTAGACAAGTTTCAGGGACAGGAAGCTCCCATTGTGCTCGTATCCATGACCGATTCTTCTGCCACCGATATGGCGAGGGGGCTGGAATTCCTGCTTTCGCCGCACCGATTGAATGTAGCCATTAGCAGGGGGAAGGCTCTGAGCATCGTCTTTGCCGCTCCTGCGCTCGTCCGGACTCCGTGTAATTCAGTAGATCAAATGCGGCTTATCAACTCCTTGTGCGCGCTTCCGGAGTTGTCGTTGGATTAAGCCTGCGAGCGTTGCTCCACATCGGGCCCGGGGGCACTGGCGCGGTTATTGCCGGTTCTGTAGCTATTGTTGGAGGCAATAATGCGCACGCGTTACGAAAGAGCTAGTGCATGCGTCTGAAAGAGTAGGTCCGGCGTTATTATTCATCAGAACCAATTGAGTCATGCAAAACAGATCAATTCTACTTCATTCTATGTTCGCAGCCGTTGTATTCCTAATGGCCTCCAGTTGTGTTCAGGTTAGCGAATCCGTGCTGGTCTATGACCTTCCGCCCGTGCCGATGGAGAATGTAATGGTGTACTTTGATAATGATGAGATTCCAGAGCACACGCGCGTTGCCATTCTTTCGGGAAAGGGCAATAGCTCCATGACAAGCCGTGGCAGGATGCTGGACGAGCTGCGCGAGCGTGCTGGCGCTCTTGGAGCCAATGCAATTATTATCTCCCAGGTAGAAGAGCCTTCGGGTACCGAAGTGTTAGCGAATGCTCTGGCAACCGGCATTGCTGGTGGAGCGCGCCGGCATGACGCCATAGCCATCTTTGTAGAGGAATAATCGGGGAATTATATACGTGAGTGACCAACTGTACACAGTGAGGCACTAGTATCAATTTCACGGGTCATAGGGGTCGGTAACCCGAACGCCCCTCGCCGTGCAGAAGCCCCAATCCCGGAGGCCAGTACGTTTGCAGCCGCATTCAGGTCTGCATGATCCGCATGTCCACAGGACATACACGTGAATTTGCTCCGTCTCTTACGGTTACTCGCTTCTGTGTGCCCACATACAGAACACCGCTGGCTGGTATAGGCAGCGGTAACCTTTATCACCTTGCGGCACTTATAGCCCAGCATCTGATCCCGCTGGCCCCAACCTGTTCGCAGTATTCCACGGTTGAGGCCAGACTTCTGTCTGACGTTTGTGCCAAAGCTCTCCATCGTCCCCTTACCTGAACGTGTCATCGCTTTGATCTTCAGGTCCTCCAGTATCACCGTTGAGGAGCAATTGGCAATACTGCGACTTACCTGGTGGTTCGCATTCTTGAGGACGTTAGCACGCTTGCGCTGTATGCGGGCGATTCTATGCTTCCGCCTGTTACGACGGTTGGAGCCTTTCTTCTGTCTCGCCAGTCTTCGCTGATGCCGCTTCAACTTGGCATCAAGACGCTTCGTATCCGGTTGTCTGATAATGCTTGTATCGCCCTCTGTGGAGACCATAGCGATCTGCCTGCAATTGCGGTCAATGCCTACAGCACCGCCAGTATCCTCTATTACAGGTGCTTCCATCTTGTAGCAGAACAGCATACCCTTTGCCGGCGTTCTTCTTTACAGTGGCTATGACGGGTATACCATCAGGGTACGGGGTGCCTCCCCGCCTGCGGAGCGCCATATATCCCACTTTCGGAATATACAGCTTGTCATCCCGAACCCTTACGTTATCCGGGATCGTGAACGAAGGCGTACTACCTCGTCTGGAATGGAATCTCGGTCTTCTCTTACCCTCCTTGAAGAATGCCTTCCATGCATCCGCCTGATGTTTCAATGTGTATCTTAACGACACCAAAGGAGTATTCAGGTAGCCACTCGACCGTGCGGCGCAGCGCCGTGAACCGCTTCCCCAGCGAGAAGAAGCTTACCGAGGGTGGCTTCTCTCCAGCCTCTTTCGCTTTCTTGTACGCCTCGCTCTGCTCTGCGAGGATGGCATTCCACACAAACCTACACGCACCCGCTAATCCAGCAAGGTGCTTGGCTTTACGTCCGACTTCCGGGCAACAGCCTGTATGTGATATTGCGGTATGCACTAACCGTTTCGGGCATGGCACTGTGGTATATAACTCCCTAATAGATGGCAATTATATAGCATGCGTACCCACGTGTTGAGTTATTTGAAATAATTGCAGTCTTTTCGTGAAGAGCGGGAACCGATTATGAAACACTGGCGAAAGCCATCCTGTCTGCACCACCAAAGCACAAAAAGTAACTCCTGCGAAAACGCGTGGCACTCAGCCATATAACTTCCATCATTTTCGGCAACGGCCCGCAAGAGCTAGTTTACCACGACAGATTTCATACAATCCCTTCCTTCTCCGTTCCGAGTTTGTTGTGCAATCAGAACCGATAACGAAAAACAGTAATATCTGATTGGTATACCGCGCGGGCCCGTATGCTGACGGATGTTGCGGCGGAATGCAACATAGGACGCAATAAGGGTGGTGCGGCCATCAAGCTTTCTTGTTGAGACATGCCTAGGCTGTAAGGCGATATTGGTCACGATTGCCTGTTGATCGGTGACCGTCGTCACTCATGGCCATCAATGAAGATTAGGATTCTATGTGCACTATAAATCACGTATTGTAGTTGGTTCATGCAAATGTTGGCCTATCACGTATGCTCCCAAGTTCTGTGCATGCTCCAGATTCTATCTAGTGTTGTGATCCTTAGCCCAACGGCTGGGGGATCCGCTAAAAGGCTACCTCTCCGCTATGAATCGTGTCAAACGCCGGTGTTGTGCCTAAATGCCGGTGGATTTACCGACCATCGGTGCATAGATTGCAGACAAGTGTCAATGGATAGGCGGACAATTCGGCCAGAGAAAAGTGGCAAGTCAAGCAGGCAGTTTCCCTCGTGCTTCCCTGAACACAGTGGTAGGAGAGGCCTTGGCCCTATGCTTCAACCTTCGAAAATTGTGAGAAGCTGATGCACATCAGGAAACAGTCCTTTGCGGCGACAATGTCGGGCGGACAGTCGGTTCGCTATTTTTTGTGTCTCGGACTCCTTGTACTTGGTTTTCATCCCCGGGTAAGTGTGGCGAGACTGCAGGTGTGGAGTGTGGAGACACCTCCACACTCCAGGCTGGAGCAGGAACATGGCTTTGTGCCAACGGGGCCATGGTTTGAGAATATGTCTCGTGGTGCGCTGCTGCTGGATAAATGTCCGGCAGCACTTGTTTCCGCATCCGGGCTTGTCGCGACCAGTCTCCGGTGTGCCCGGTCCTTTCTGATAGGCTTGTCCGATAGTGTGTTTTATGCTCCCACTCGTGATCAGGAGCTTCAGCTGGATGGTATTGAGGCATTCCAATTGGTGGGTTCATACGATGAATCATCCTACAGAGGGGAAGGCAGTGACTCGTCTCTTATCATAGAGCATGTGCAAATAGGAAGGCGTAATCGTGTACAGGTATTCCGCCGTTATTCGGTTGTACGACTTGTTTTCATTCCGCAGCCAGAGGTGGCGTTTTTTAGCGCTCCGGAGACATTTCCGAATGCTGCGTTTGATGTAGCGTTTTTCAGGCTCTACGGAGATGATGGAATTCTGGCCATGGCGGAGGGGGCCTATCAGTGGTCTCACTCAGACTTGCCTGAAGGGAGCACGGTTTTTGTGGGTGCCCGCCTAGGGAATGTGTCGGACGGGGTGGTGGAGGGGTTCCCGTATAATGGGACTATCGCTCCGCCGTACACGACATTGTATGGGATATTTGAGCTGCACTATTCCGACCAATATCACGCTTTTTGGACTTTGCCGGAGCCGTGGATCGCTGCCAAAGATTCGCTCAACCTAGCTATACAGTTGCAGTTTGTATCCACAGCCCGGTGTGACGAGCGCAATGCTGGTGCACCTGTGCTCAATCGGCAATTAGAGTTGGTTGGCATTGCTATCGGAGAGCGAGGATCTGAGGGAGCTAAAGGGAGCCATCGCCGGTGCGTGGCAGTTGCGGCCGCAGGAATATTGGAGGTGCTTGGCGTCGTGTACGGTGCTAGTTCGCTGGTCCAGGAATTGGCTGGTGGGCTACGTTAGTTGACCAAGGGACTACGATGGCGCGTATGGGGGCGACGCAGGCCTCATATCACAGGTTATAGCGCGTTTTTTCGGGTCAACCCGAAACGGACAGTAATGCGTCTGCATGATCTGGCACCATGCAGGCGAAGTAGAGACCGGTGCAAAGAATCGTACACGTTCCCACCCGAATACGCAATC
Organism: Rhodothermales bacterium; assembly: GCA_963663495.1. Classification (GTDB taxonomy): domain Bacteria; phylum Bacteroidota; class Rhodothermia; order Rhodothermales; family Bin80. The sequence continues at coordinate 2,865,354 of OY760427.1, read as the reverse complement.
TCGACCGGCGCAGCTTTCCTTGGCGTTGCACTGCCTATCTCGCACGAAGCCTCGCCTATCCTTTGCTGCCGTCCCTAGGCGATACTTGCGCCACCGGTAATGTAACTGCGCGTACGAAATGCCGTGCTCTGCACAAAACATCGATGCGAACTACGTCAACACGTTATATCGCTCTGCGAGCGATATAATCTCTTCCGTCGTACGTTTTGGCCGTGCAATCTGTTATCTACCAAGAACCCATCATCTGGTCAAGATGCGGGTTACGGCTTGCTTACGGGCTTTGGGCGCCCTAGCGTTAGCGGAATCAAACGGGTCTGGCAAAAAGAATTTGGTCTGCGTGTGACTGAATATTCCAAAACGAACACCGTGATAAATCTCCGAACCGGTTAAACCCGATGCGGAAACCCTGTCCTGCTCCCCAAAACACGTACAAAGAGCCCAAGCAGACACGATGACCGTGGACATCACGAGTCCCGACTTGGATAAAGCCCGCAATGTCGCGGCTGCGCTCGCTAAGAACGCTACAAAAGCCTCTTGCTTATTTTCCTGATAAGAAATCTTCTTTAGACTACTTCTGAAATGTATCCTTGTGGCGAAGCCCGGCTCTTGATAGAAAGGTGCCGTCTGCAATAAATGATCAGGTCGTAGCAATGGTAGTATGCATGAGTGCAAGGAACGTCCCGGATGCACGCAAGCGCAACTCCCTAAATAAGCAACCGTCATGTCAGCCAGGTTAACTCAAGTCGCCTTGACCGGCGTGGTCGGGCTGCTCTGTGTCCGGGTTGCCGTAGCAGTGCCAGGGGATCCGGCAGTGATGGGCAAGATCGTAGGAAGGATTACGGATCAGGCAACGGGCGAGACGCTTCCGGGCGCCGCCGTGCAGGTCTCCGGAACAGAGACCGGCGCTGCTGCCGATGATAATGGGGATTATATCATCCTAGGTGTCAGACCAGGAATATATACGCTCCACATCACCATGCTTGGGTTTGCTGCCGTGGTAGTAGAAGGTGTCATCGTTCAAAGCGGGCTCACGACGCGTGTGGATGTTGCACTTACGGTTGAGGCCATTGAGCTGGGGCAAGAGCTGCTCGTGTCCGCTGGTCGGCTATTGGTACAGCCTGATGAAACGGCCAGCGTTCATTACCTGGATGTCCGGCAATTGCAGGAGCTGCCAGTTCGGAGCGCTCGGGAGGCCCTAATGGTGCAGACTGGGGTATTATTCGACCCGGAACCCATCATCGGAGGACTAGGTGGTTCGGGGCGAGGAGAGAGCAGATACGCTGTACGGGGAGGCGACCAGACTGAGGTGTCTTGGTACTTGGACGGCGCGCGGACTGTGGCACTGATTGAAGGACGTGCAGACCAGGGAGGGTCCTACACCAATGTCAACATGCACGCAATTCAAGAGATACAAATCTTAACAGGGGGATTCGAAGCACAGTACGGTGGTGCGCAGTCGGGCATTGTTAACGTAGTAACCAAACAGGGTGCGTCGGCTTATAGTGCTTCGTTCGAGTACCTTTACGGGGCAGCGGGGCAGCGCCATTTTGGCAACTATTTGTATGATCCTGCAACACAGAAGGAATATCAGGACAACACGCGTGAAGACGGGACGCTGGATCCGGAATGGTGGATACCCCTGCGCAGCGGGCAAGTGTACGACTATCGCACCATTACGGACCACCAAGTCTATGGCAGCCTAGGTGGTCCTATCTTTGCGAGGGGGCGATCGAAAGCGACGTTTTTTGTAGCGTCGCAGGTAAAGCGTGAGGGCTATACATTTCCTCGCCCGAGAGACCATCGCGAGTTGGATGATGTAGTGGGTAACGTGACAGTGCAGGTGCGCTCCGATATGAAGCTGCGACTCGGGGTGCTGTACAATCGGATCGGCCACTCAACATTGCAGGAGACGGGTGACTATGTTCAGCAAGCGAAGTTCTATCGTGGCTGGGGCTCGCTGCTCACTTCCAAGACAAGCCTGGTAAGCGGAGCATGGACACATGCGCTCTCGCCCCGTTTCTACTATGATGTGCAGGTCAGTCGATTCTGGCTTGACCTGCGTGAGACGCCGAGCGAGTATTCCCGTCTAGGTGTCAGCGAGAACCCGACGCTGTTCGGGTTTCAACGCTACAATGACTACCCCAATGAGCCCTATGATGCATGGACATTCGTGTATGATCAGCACCATGAGGTAGGCGATCTGTCCCTGGAGGGTAGTGCGAACTGGCAATTCAACAACCAGAATCTGCTCAAGGCAGGAATTGAACTGCGACGCAATACTTATAAGGAGAATTTCTCGTATCGGTTTCCTTCCTACAACACCGCACCCCAGCATTGGCTCAACAGAGGACTACACGAAACCCATCACCCTATTGAGGTGGCGGCCTATGTGCAGGACAAGATGGAATTCAACAGCATGGTCTTGAACTTAGGCGTGCGATACGATGGCTTCTTGCCCAATGTGCTCTGGTTCAATACGCGCGATCTGTTCAATCTGAGTGTTGATCCCAAGTTTGACCCTGCGCTGGATCCTGATAGGGATCAGATTGACGAAAACGGGAGGACCAAGTACTCCATTGAAAACGCACTGGACAAGCCTCGGTCACCCGCGCAGAACTTCCATCGCTTAAGTCCGCGTATCGGTGTATCGTTCCCAATCAGCATTAACACGGTGCTACATTTCAACTACGGACACTTCTACCAGATGCCGCCGCTGGACCGTATGTTCGAGTTCGGCTACTTTCGGCCGGAATACATCGTAAAGGGGCGCATCGCGGAGGAGGAGGCGGCCGCCATTGAAGGGCGCGATCCTGCACACATCCCCTCGGTGGACGGCGACCCGGAGCGCGTTGTCGTGCTGTCTCTGGATGCACTCAAGCCGGAAAAAACGGTATTGTTCGAGGTTGGGATTGTGCACAACTTTGGCGATTATCTGGTGCTTGACGTTACCGGCTTCTACAAAGATGTCTTTGACCAGACTATGCCGCGGCAGGGCATCTTTGATCGGCGCGTGTACATGTACGATCCATTCCGGGAGGGCATCACACCGAACGTATTCTACGTATCAAGTTTCGCGGGTGACTACGGCGATGCTCGTGGGTTTGAGCTTGTGCTACGCACCGTGCATAGCAACTGGTATGTCCTTAGCGGCAACTACAATTTTTCGCGCGTAACACAAGGCAGGGCTACGCCCGGCACGATCCGCTTTGACGCGGACGGCACACCCGAATTCGTATATGACAATGAGGTGTCCAAGCGCCTTCCCACAGAGACTACGTTTAGCCGTCCGCACATCATGCGTGCCAATTTGTTCGTGCAGTATCCGGATGAGGCACCAAAGTCATGGGCAGGGGCCGTACTGCAGGGGACAAGCCTTAGTGCATTATTCAGCTTTATCAGCGGTAGAGCTTTCACGTACGTTGGTCCGGACGACCCGCCAGACACGCGGGACAACCATCGGCTGCCACCGATCAAAACACTGGACCTGCGGCTGCAGAAGCAGTTTCATATTGGAGAGACTTATACAATTGCAGCATACATTCATGCAACCAACGCGCTCAACACCAGAAATCTGCGATCCTTTGGTGATGTCATATTCGATGCAGATGCGGTAAAGAACTACGTAGAGGCGGGGGAGATATCGCGAGAGGATGGGGCAGGCTATGATATCAGTTGGCAGACTTATTTCGCGCCGCGTCGACTGTATTTCGGATTTCGCTACAACCTCCGCTAAGCTGCACCATGATGGTCCTCCGAAGAGCAGCAGGCCCGTTCGTGATACCCGCCTTATACATGCTGGTACTGTCGGTGGAGGTTCCGTCTGCAATGAGCCAGGTGCGTAATGCAGAATTTGAAGTGCACGATAGGGGAGACCTGTGGGATACCATGAAGGATGACGGAACGGTTGGCGCTCCCAGCCCAACCAATCTGTTTGAATTCTTTCCCAGTATGGACTGGCCCGGCGGTCCCGCTGAACTGCTGAGCAAGGATGAGCAGCGATCCTACAATTTTGCGGGCGGAACATGGCTCGGCGGCAGGCGCAGTGACGGAAGCCTGTTCTTCGTTGAAAACGGACCGTTTGTATTTCGTGACCAGGGAGTGTACGGAGCGATGTCCAGGGCAGACAACTTCATAGAGGTTGCAGGTTATGACCCCGGCCACCCGGAGCAGACCATAACGGCCGCGTGGACTACTTCAGAGGACATACATGTTGAGCGCACCAGCCGCGTCTGGAGCTTCCCGGGCCAGAAGGATTTCATCATGCTGGAATACAATGTCTCCAATAGACAGGCAACGGCGCTCCATGATGTTTTTATCGGGTTTCCGTATCTGCTGCGGCCCAGCTACCAGGACCTGCTTGCGCATAACGGATGGGGCGCGGACTTCAATGGCGTTGACGACATTACCGGCTATGATGCTTCACGCCGCATGATGTATGCGCGGGACGATACCCCGAACTTTGATCTGCCGACAGATGTGGGTAATTTTGTAGCCTCCAGGGGAGAATTGCGTACTACAGGCTATGCAGGAGTGGCGCTGTTGGGTGCGCCGCTTGGAGTGGGCGGCGAAGCCCAGCCAGCGCATGTTCTAAGTGCCCAGCTGCTGAACAACGAAAACCGACTGACGCTAGCGTCAACCTCTGCGGACGACTTGTACGCGCTTCTCTCCGGGGCGGATCGTTCGCTGGAGGCGCCAGCCGACGAGCGCCTGGCACCGTTCATGCTTATGGCTTGCGGTCCGTACACGCTTGAGAATGGCACGAGCATCACCATCGCGCTGGTGCAGGCGGTGAATGGGCTACCCATCGCAAAAGCGCTTGAAGGGTTGGAGGCCCAGGCTGCGTTGCCCGCGGGGCTGGATTCCCTTCAGCAGACCGTTGATAGAGCTCAGACGCTCTTTGAGCGCGGCTATGCCATGGCGTCGGTGCCCCCACCGTCACCGATGTTTCAGGTCTTGCCGCTGCCAGCGACGCGGTCCATCGCGCTTACATGGGCTCCTTTGGATGTAGGGTGGCTGGATCCTATCACCGGTGAGGCCAACTTCAGGGAATACCGCATTTTTCGCAGCCAACGGGCGTTCACAGGGCCCTATGAACGTGTCGGGCGGGTAAGGCCCGATAATTCGGTGGATCGACGGCGCTTCTGGGACGGCAGGCTGGGGCAATGGCGATACATTGATAACCGGGTGAGCTTGGGCGTAGGGTATTTTTATAGCATTATTTCTGTGGACGACGACGGGGATGAAAGCTGGTTCACCAATCGAAACACAGAGGCAGTGACGGTAGCAAGTTCTCCGGCTACCGATGCCATGGGGGTGAAGGTGTTTCCTAACCCTTTCCGGCTGGTGTCCGGGTTCCCTACCGCCGGCGAGGAATCCACGATCGTATGGACCAACCTGCCGTCTAAAGCAACGGTGCGGATCTATACCTCCAGCGGCGAACTGTTCAAGGTGCTGGAGCACGATGACCCTTTTGTCGGGCAGACCGTGTGGGATCAGCTTTCTGATGCTCGGCAGCAGGTGGCTCCCGGAATCTATTTCTGGACGGTCCAGTCCGATGTCGGGTCGTCCGAAGGGACCCTCCTAATCATCAAATAACCCTGCCGAGTACCGTGGGTAAGAAAGTCTTTGTTTGGGGTAAGGAATGCGTGCTAGCTCTCCGCAGGAACATAGAAGCTCGCCCCGGAGGCGGGTTGAAGGGGTTCACGCGTATTGCAGTCACTCTCCTGCTCTGTGCTATCGTGGAGACTCCAGTACGCGCTCAGCTGAATTATGGGTTCGATTTTGAGAAGACAGGTTCAGCAGGATTTCAAGCGCTGAAGATTGGTATCGGTGCGCGCGAAACCGCACTGGGAGAGGCCGCAAGCAGCCTCACGAACGATGCAAATGCCGTGTTCTGGAATGTGGGAGCACTGCCGATGATCAGGGGGCCGGAGGTCCGACTGACCCACACCGAGTGGTTCGTCGGCAGCAGCCTGGATGCCGCGGTGGTGGGAGTACCTGTGGGCACCTACACGTTTGGGTTCAGCGTGATGAACTTCGGCATCAGCGAATTTGAGGAGACGACCGTTCTTGAACCCGATGGTACGGGCAGGAGTGTTGCGGCGGGGGACATGATGGTTGGCCTCGCAGCCGCCCGGCAGTTTTCTGATCAGATGTCAATCGGTCTGCAGGTGAAGTATGTGCGGGAAACGCTTGATATGGATGCCTACAGCAACGTACTGTTTGATGTCGGGGCCTTGTATTTTACGGGTTTCCGAAAGCTGCGCCTTGCGTTTACACTGCAGCACTTCGGCGCCTCAGTTGACGGGCTACGGGAATCATTCCGAATGCCGTTGCTATTCCGCATGAGTGCTGCCGATGAGTTGATATCAAGGGATGAACTCCGCGTTTCCACCTCGCTAGAACTGGTGCATCCGACGGATAACAACGAATGGGTAAATGGAGGTATGGAGGCCGTGTTGCTTGATGTGCTGGCACTGCGGGCCGGATACCGTATTGGGGTGGATGAAGGGCAGATGTCGCTGGGTTTAGGGGTCTTGCCACCACGGGTAGCTAATGTGGGCCTTGCCTTGGATTATGCGTACGTGCCTTTTTCGGATGTGATTGGAGCTACACACCGAATAACATTGGGGATCTCCCGGTGACCACCGCGGTGGCGTTGCGGGCCATGCTGTGGATAGCCTGCCTGGCTTGGGCGCAGGCCGCCACAGCACAGTTTGATCGGGACTGGAAAATCTTTGTGGTTCCTTTTTCTCACACTGATGTCGGATTTACCGCTCCAGTGCCCGATGTGATAAAAGCACATCGCACATACCTGGACAAGGTGGTGGACTATGTCAACCAAACACAGGATTATCCGCCGGAGAGCAGGTATAAATGGACGATCGAGATAACCTGGGTACTGGAGGACTATCTCGCCAATCGCTCTCCAGAGCAGATTGAAGCATTGATGCACCACATAAGGAACGGGAGCATTGAGGTCGCGGCTATGCACTTCAGCATGCAGACAGACCTTGCGGGCCCTGAAGAGCTGGTGCGCTCCCTGTATTATGCCCGTGAACTGCAGGAGATGTATGGCATTCCGGTTCGCACTGCAGTAACCAATGACACGCCAGGATTTACGTGGTCGCTTGCGCAGTTGCTGGCGCGAAGTGGCATACCCTATGCGTCGCTGGCCATGAACTCGTTTCTCTCAGAATTTTACTCCACGACCACACTTCCAAACCTTTTCTATTGGGAGGCGCAGAGCGGCGATCGAACGCTACTTTGGCGCTCCATGCATCCCAACTGGGCCTATCTGGAAGGTGCAGTATGGGGGCTGTACGGTAGTTACCAAGGGATGGAGCGGCGCATCACCGCCCAGCTACACAAACTGGCAGCGGAGGATTATCCCTATGATGTCGTGCTGATCAACGCCGCGACAGGTGACAACAGGGCACCGAATGTGCGTATCTCCGAAAATGCACGCACTTGGAATGCGCGGCATCAAGCCGCTACTATGTATGTGTCTACGTTTGCAGACTTTTTCAATTATGTGGACAATCATGTGGCTGAAGAAATTCCTGTCCTTCGCGGCGACGCCCCGAACTGGTGGAGCTGGTTTTTCGCTGCGTCATCCACGGGAGGGTTTTTCGCCTCCCGCAATGCACAGGCGCTACTGCCGGGGGCCGAGACATTCGCCTCAATCGCAGATGGTCTCGTGCCGGGGTACCGGTATCCTGCCGCCCGAATACGCCGCGGCTACATCAACAACATGCTGTTTGAGGATCACAACCTGGGGGCGATCTTCCCGGGTGGTAATGAATTGTTCTGGGATCGCAAGATTGGCTGGGTCGAAGAAGCAGGCCGCGCAGGAGGTACGGTGCTGGATGCGGCAGTAGATGCCTGGGGCAGCATCATTGAGACAGGGGAGAACGCGATGGTGGCAGTCTTCAATCCGCTGCTTTGGGAGCGCTCTGAAGTGGTACGGATCGCGCCTGACGATCCCGTCATGGCTACTCTGCCTGCGTTTCAAGTCGAGGACGCGGCGACGGGCACCGTAGTTCCTGCTCAGGTGCTGTCAACGGGCGAGGTGGCTTTCCATGCTGCCCAGATCCCCCCGCTCGGCTACAGGTTGTTTCGTCTTGCCTCAACTACCAGCGCGTTGCCCGGCCCCCGACCTCTCCAAGGCATGGTATTGCAAAACGATGCCTTCATAGTGGAGGTTGATCAGAATACGGGAGGTACACGTAGCATTGTAGATGTGGGTACAGGAAGGGACATCACACGTGGAGATGCCCGATTCAACCGGTTCGTGCACAATGGTGCTACACCGTACGGGCTCAGGGTTGTAAGCAGCGACAGCGGCGTCGTCCTTCAACGCCTCGTCATTCAGGGAATGGCTCCGGGTACCGACGGGTTTGAGACCGAGGTAACCTTGCCCGCGGGCGAGCGGCGTATCAATTACAGGAATCGCTACAACAAACGCCGCCCAGGCGGTTTTGAAGGCACGGACTTCCAGTTCGGGTTTAACATGCCGGATGCGACATTGACTTACGAAATACCATTTGGGCATGTCCAGTTGTATGAAGATGAGCTCAGCGGATTTCGCACGAACCACTATGCAATGCAACGCTGGTCTGTCGTGTCGAATGGAAGCTCCAGCGCAATCCTTGCCACCGATGGTCCGGCCATCCATGCCTATAGTGCAGGTCGTTTTGATGGCATTGTGCGCCTCGTGGCCTCTTTTAACACGATCGGCACTGCGTATCGGGCTGGTATCGGCCCGCTGGAAACAGGATTTTCCGTGACATCGCAGACGGGCGTGGCCGACGCGGCTACGGCAACGCGGTTTGCCTACAACCACAGCTCGCCGCTGCGTGTGAGAGTGCTGCCAGACAGACAGCAAGGGAGCCTGCGCGCAGCCCGCTATTCCTTTATGTCCGTAGAGGGAGCTGTGCTTCAGTTATCAACGCTCAAGAGGCCTATCGTAGGTAATGGATTCATCGTTCGACTATACAATCCTTCCTCCGAGCCTGTTACCCCTGTGGTTCGGTTTAGCCCGGAGGTGCGTGCTATGGAGGAAACCACGCTACTTGAGGCCGTCATCGGCACGATACCCGTTGCAGACGGGCAGGCGGTGTTGCCCTTCGGGCCACACGAGGTGAAGACGTTATGGCTAGACCTTGATGTCACCACAGTATCACAAGAATTGCGCAGCACTGCAAAGGTTCTTCGCGTGGATCCCAACTTTCCCAATCCCTTTTCCCGGCAGACTACCATTCCATTTGAGCTGGCGCAGCCCGCCGGGGTTCGTCTGATTGTATTTGATATACTCGGGCGCAAGGTGGATGAAACCGCAACACGAACTCATCTCCCCGGGCAGCACGAATGGACGTGGTTTGCAACTGACGGGCAAGGGAGGCCCCTGGCAAACGGGGTTTACTTCCTGGCCGTAGAGGCCTCCGCCGATCGCGGCAGCGTAGAGCGGCACCGCCGAACCATAAATGATTCTGCATTAGTGTTCCGTCCACCAATCACGCGTATTGCCCTTGTGCTGCTCGCAGTAACCGGCTTGGCGCTGCTGATACAGCTTGGACCTTCGGATGTGCAAGCACCAGATGGTAAGACGCTTGTGCGGTATTGGTACATCGTACAGAGTGAGGAAGCCATCCCGTATGCTGTTCGAAGGTTTAACCAGATCCAGGACAGCGTTTTTGTTCAGGCCACGCCGATCCCGTGGCAGGAGCATGAGAAGAAGATCCTGACCGCAATCCTGAGTGGAGACCCACCCGATGTGGTAAGTCAGTTTGTACCGGCTGTCCGGTGGGCGTCACGCATGGCATTGCGCCCGCTTGATGATCTCATCGCCGCCACAGAATTTGACACCACCGTTTTCTTTCCCGCTCTGTGGGAGGAGGTCACCTGGCGCGGACGAGCCTTCGCTGTTCCCGTCAATACCACATCGTATGCATTCTTTTACAACAGGGAGTTGTTTCAAGAGGCGGGCTTGGATCCACAGCGGCCGCCAGGTACCTGGGACGAGGTGCGGCAGTATTCCCAACGGTTGCTACGATCTGATGCGCGCGGCAACATGGTGCAGGCAGGCTTCTTACCCGGCTTTAGCGGTGCACATCAGGGGGTGCTTGCCAATATGGCTACCGCATCACTGATTGCATGGCAGAAGGGAGTGGACTACCTCCGTGACGGTGGTACCCTGGTAAAGATGAATACGCCGCCGCTAAACGACGGAATCAAGTGGACAATGGAATTCTACCGCGATTATGACTTTGAGGAGGTGCAGGCCTTTATCGGAGGATTAGGCACGAATGAGCAGCATGGGTTCCTGACAGGTAAGCTGGCCATGGCAGTACTTGACATGAGCTTTCTGGATCTTCTCAAACTGTATTACCCCGAGCTTGACTTTGGAGTTACAGCGATTCCTACGTTTGAGGGATACGAGACAGTATCCACGGCAGGCAGTTGGTGGCTTGGGATGCCGCGCGGTGTGGGGCATGCCGAGGCGGCATGGGCCTTCATGCAGTTTTACGTGCAGCAGGACACCCAGCTGGAGGAGATCGCCTCGCGCGACGATCCGCTCTTTCCCGCCAACATTCGCGCAGCATATGACTCTACGTTTCTGGCCCGGCCGTGGATGGAGATCTTTGTGCGACAAATGGACCATGCCCACTCACCAACGGTAGTGCCGCTGGCCCATGGCGTGTTCTGGCGCGAGTTTTACGGGGCGCTGGAGAGGAGCGTTTATGGGGAGCAGACTCCCGAGGTGGCGCTCTTACAGGCAGAGGGGACCATTCAATCTGCTCTTGACCGGGCATTGAGGTATGACCGGCATGTGCGGGAGCGGATGGCATTCTTTGACTCCGAGTAACCTAAGACCGTGGATGCCAATCGCCTTCGCCTGAAAGAGACGCTGACAGGCTATGCCTTCTTGTCGCCGTGGGCCATAGGCTTCCTGGTGCTCGGGCTGTATCCCATGGGCATGTCCCTCTTCTACAGCCTATGTCAGTACGATGTGCTCCGCGTGCCACAGTTTATCGGTCTCGAAAACTACCGCGAGCTGGTGTTTGACGACCCATACTTTGGCAAATCCATCTGGAATACGCTCGTCTATACGGTCTTGCGCCTGCCATTGGCGATTGGGGGGTCACTCGTGTTGGCAGTGCTGGCGAATCAGGCAGTAAGGGGGATCAAGTTCTTCCGCACCGCCTATTTCTTGCCTTCAATTATCACTGGCGTTGTGCTGTCGGTAATCTGGATCTGGATGTTCAATCCGCGCATTGGACTCATCAACACGGCGCTTGGATGGTTGGGTCTGCCCGGACCTCTGTGGCTTCAGAGTCCTGCGTGGTCGAAGCCCGGGATGGCGCTGATGAGTCTGTGGGGCATTGGCGGGGCGCGGATGATCGTCTTTATCGCTGCCTTGCAAGGGGTTCCAAGCGCACTATACGAGGCAGTAGAGATGGATGGCGGCGGCTGGTGGGTTCGCTTTCGGCATGTCACCGTCCCCATGCTCTCACCGGTAATTTTTCTCTGGACGGTACTTGAAGTGATATTTTCGTTTCAAGTCTTCACGGAAGCGTACGTGATGACAAGAGGAGGTCCGCTGAATACGACCCTGTTCTACAACCTGTACCTCTACTTCAAGGCGTTCGACGATTACGAAATGGGCTATGCTTCGGCAATGGCGTGGATCCTGCTCGTCGTAACGCTAGTGATTACGGTACTCCAGTTTAAGCTTGGCAGTCGATGGGTCCACTACACCGGAGGCGCCGCCGAACAGTGACACCCAAGTCGTCCATACCACCACTGAGAAAGGCACTGATTTACGCTGTATTGGTAGCGATTACCGCTGTGCTTATCGTTCCCCTGGTGTGGATGGTGTCGGCATCTCTGAAGGGGAACGCGGAGATTTTGGCCATGCCGCCAACCTGGTTTCCCAAGGAGGTGCAGTGGAGGAACTACGCGGAGGTGTTCAACCGGATGCCCTTTCTGCTATATCTCCGCAATACCACACTTATCACTGCAATGACCGTTATCGGGACGGTCCTGTCAAGCTCTCTGGTTGCCTATTCTTTCGCATGCCTCCGGTGGCCAGGTCGGGACAGGATATTCATCATCGTGATTGCTACCATGATGTTGCCGCTACATGTCGTAATGATTCCTCTGTTTGTAATCTTCAAGGAGTTGCACTGGCTGAATACATACAAGCCGCTCATCGTTCCTGCATTCTTGGGGGGAGGCGCCTTCTATATTTTCATATTGCGCCAATTTTTTCTGACCATTCCGCGTGAATTATTTGATGCTGCACGTATTGATGGCTGTTCGGAATGGCGCCTGTACTGGGGGATCGCTATGCCGCTGGCCCGCCCGGCGCTGATCACAGTGGCTATCCTGGCATTCATGTTCTCATGGAACGACTTTTTAGGGCCTCTGATTTACCTGTCCGATCAAGCGAAAAACACCCTCGCGCTGGGCTTGGCAATGTTTGTCGGACAGCTCCAGACGGAGTGGGGTGTCCTGATGGCCGCCTCTATAATCATTATGGTCCCTGTGGTGATCATTTTCTTTCTGTTCCAGCGCTACTTTATTCAGGGATTTACCATGAGCGGGATGAAGGGTTAGCATCGTATGAAAACTATCAGTAGTCATCATCTGCTCCTTTTCGTGTGCTTGATGCTAGGTTCCGGATCAACGGCATGGCGCGAGGCGGACCCCGTCCTGCCCGGGTCGGATAAGGGCAGCCCCGTAAGCACGGTCTTCAGTCTAACCCCGGATGGGTATGTTCCGGTATGGCTTGTAGCCGGCCCCTTTGAGCAACCTCTTGAGGGATTCGGAGAAGCTGTTGATACTGACATGATTGGAGAGTCAACGATTACACCGGTGGCTCAACAGCTGGAAGAGACAACCCTCGTGGAAGGAGGGCGGGTGCCGTGGAAACCGGTGTACATTGGGGAGAATGGGTTTATTGACTTCCATGCGCCCATGGGTTGGGTGTTGCCAGACGGGGGGCCGGAGAGGATCTGGAAGGCCAAGGTGGGCTATGCATTCTCAGAAATCCATAGCCCAACCGGGCACGATGCAGTTCTAAAGGTCGGAAGCAACAGCAGTGTCAAGGTCGTGCTGAACGGGGAAGTGGTCCATGCTGCCGCACATGAACGCGACGCGGAGCCTGACACCGACCATGTCCGCGTCAGGCTGCATGGGGGCCGCAACACACTATTGATCAAGGTGGGGCAGACTCATCGGAATGAAGCGCCTCAATTCTTCGGCGAGACGCGCTACGAGTGGGGGTTTTATTCGCGCATCGTGGATTCCCAGGATAATCCTATCCAAGGACTGACGGCAAGCGTAGCCACGGTGGAGAAAGATTTGGGGGCTGACCTCGTTTCAACCTTCTTTTTCAAGGGTTCGGCCGATAGCCTGCGACAGCGATTCGACCTTGTACTCTCTTCGCCGTTGCCGGAGCCGCAGGGCGGTGAAGTGCGCATCATGGTTGACGGACACGAGCATCACACGATATTAGACCGTGTACCCTTCGGAGAGAGTCGACATGCTGTTTACCTGCCAGCCGTCACGGGGGATACCCGAGCGACTCTCCGCGTGACCGTAGGTAGTGAGACAACCGGCACAGAGATTGTTTTACAGCGCCAGCCGCACTACAGGATTTATCTCGCAATGATGTCGCATACGGACATCGGTTACACCAATACGCAGCCTATTGTCAAGGAGCGGCACCTTCGGACGCTAGACGATGTGATTGAGCGATGCGAGCAGGATTCCACCTTCGCGTGGACCATTGAGACGGTATGGCAGCTGGAGCAGTACTATAATGGACGACCTTCTCCGCAGTTTGAGCGGCTTATGGTGCTAGTTCGGTCCGGGCGAATCGCCGTCTCGCCGGTCTACACGAACCCGTATACGGGATGGGTTGGTGCAGAAGAGATGATGCGGTCTTTTGATAAGGGCCTCCGGTACGCAAGCGACCATGGCCTGCGTCTGTCCTCTGCGATCTATAACGACGTGCCGGGGCTTTCCTGGTTCCTACCACAGGTTCTTGAGCAGAGAGGTGTTTCCTTCCTGGTTACCGGTATCAACGAGGTATATAGCGATTACAGCATCCAGCGAAGTCTGCCGAAGGCCTTTTATTGGCGCGGCAGTGGAGGGGGGAAGGTGCTCACCTACCGCACCGAGGCTTATAACGAGGGACAGACCTTGGGCCTTGAGAAAGGTGTGGACGCCGTTCCACTCCGCCTGTGGGAGCGGCTGCACCGGCTGCGCGCGCAAGGGTACAAATACGATGTGGTGCTTGCCGTGCATACGTTCGGCGATAATGGCATTATTCCATGGAAAGCACCAGAGACTACGGCGGCGTGGAACGCGGCATACATCTATCCACACATTGAGGTGAGCCATATAGCGGCATTTGCGGAAGAATTTCTGGATAGGGCGCACCAAGTGCCCACGCTGAGCGGTGACTGGACATCCACATGGGATGTGCTTTATCAGGGTGAGCCGGCCCGCATGGTGCGTCAGCGCCGGGTACAGCATCAGGTGCTTACTGCGGAAAAAATGGCAACCCTGTCGTGGATGCTGGATCAACGGCACGACCCGTTGGATAAAGAGGTGGATATGGTCTACGACAATTTGCTGCACTTTGGTGGACATGGGAGCGGGCTAGAATATGGCTACGGTTCACCCAAGGACAATCTCACGACGATGGCCTTTAGAGAGCACTATGTGCAGCGTGCTGTTCTGGGCACCGTAGACGTGCTTGAGCGTGCTGCGTATCGCTTGTCGGCGCGAGAGGAGAGCTTCGAAGGAGAGGCTCTGTATGTTTTTAATGCTTTGAACTGGACCCGCGATGCTCCCGTGGAGGTGGAGTTTCCAATAGAGAATGAGCACCAGTATCGGGCAATTGACTTATCCACTGGACGAGAGATCGTAAGTCGATATACGGGCCATACGTTAAGGTTTGTCGCCCGTGACCTGCCTCCGGTAGGGTACAAGAAGGTTCGACTTGAGCGCACGGCCACGGCGACTCCAGGGCCCGGTTATGCCTTGCAGACGGATGCCTGCCTGATACAGAACGCGTTCTACCGTATTGAGGCTGACTGTGCGACCGGGAATATTGTCGGTTTCGTCGCGAGGCCTAGCGGTGCAGAGCTTGTAGACACGAGGAGCAGGATTCTGTTTAATGCACCGGTAAACGCAGATTCACTGCTTTCGCTGGAATACAAGCCAATGGCGGCAGACAGCGTGCGCACGCTCGTGCGAGATGAACGGCCCGTACGGCTTGTTCTTGTCACGGAACGCCCTGGTCATCTGTTCCGGGAATCCAGCATCACGCTCTGGGAGGATCTTGATCGCGTTGATGTGGA
Organism: Rhodothermales bacterium; assembly: GCA_963663495.1. Lineage (GTDB taxonomy): Bacteria > Bacteroidota > Rhodothermia > Rhodothermales > Bin80. Next base: position 2,849,977 of record OY760427.1, on the reverse strand, counting down.
GCATTCGGTGGACCTCGAATTGCTGCGAGTGCCAGATCAATTTGAGGACTACAGCGTGGCATTCCCCATTGCGCTTCCCGGGGCACACGCGGCGGTGGACGTACTAGGTGGTTTCCTTGATCCGGTTGTGGATCGCTTTCCCGGCATCACCCACGATGCATTTTCGCTTCGACGAGGCGTTACCGTTTACAACGACCTATTGACGGTGAGCCTTTCTGCTGCGGACAGCCGTGTGATCCGAATACGTGAGACCCCACACGGACCAGTCATTATTGCCAATCTTGTAAACAATTTTCCCGAGGACTGGAACAGGTGGGAAGAGAATGAAGGACAGGTTAATTACCGATTCAGCATTACATCCCGCGAGGGTGCTTTCAATTCGGCAGCTGCCGGACGGGTCGGATGGGCCTTCAGCACACCACCCGAGGTACGGTACACATGGCTGCGCTCTTCCCCGGCTGAAGAGAGTTTTCTGGAAATTGTGGGGGAGAGCGTAGTTCTCATGGCCATGAAGCCCGCTGGCGACCGCAGCGGGGTGGAGCTGACCTTGCTGAATATGGATCCTAAGTCAGCGGCTAGCGCGCGCATCAGGTCTTCCAGGCTGGACATCCACAGCGGCGAACTCGTTGCACGGCGGACAGATGGCACGCCATTGGAGGTAGATCAAGACTATGCGTTCACGGTGTTGCCGGGCGGAGCGGTCCAGACTGTCAAGTTCGGACTGCAAACGAAATGACACCTTATTCGTTTGTACATTAGTAGTTCGCAGCCATGCAAAACGCCATGCAAAACAAGGTGAGTAAGTCAATGGAGTACACGTTATCAAGGACGACTGTAGCGACAGATCGTCGGATGTGGAGGCTGGCACGGATGTTTGCGCTATTGATGTGCCTTCTGTGGGCGGCATGTTTGATCGTTGAGGTCGAAATGCCCTCGACCGCAAACACGGGAGAGGTGATTGATGTAAATATATTAATCGCTGAGGATTTTGCCGAGAGCAATACACCGTGGAAGGGTGTGTTCTCTGTGCTGGTGCCGAGCGACTGGAGTTTGGTTTCAGGCGAGTATTCCGCTTCGGACATGAACGGCGATGTAGGGGCCGGGTCGTTAGAGATGTCAAGCGATTGGACGGACTCTACGCAGAAAGCTATCCCTGCGCCGGAGGGAATGAAGTGGATAGGTACGGTTTCGGACGAAGGGTATCTGCATGCGGACTCGCTGGATGTGGAAGTATCGCTCAAGCTTCAGGTAGGCGATACGCCGGGTGAGTATGCAATAGGATATGTGGCTACCAAGGAAGCGTATGCCCCGACATGCGACTGGTTTCAGACGTGTGGCGAGGACTCCGTCAACGGGGCCGATTCTTCCATGAACCACATGATGACCGTGATGGGAGCTACCTCCATAGATGATGTGATTGAAGATGGTGTGCCCTCTCAGTTTGTTCTGGAGCAGAATTATCCTAACCCCTTTAATCCGTCAACGACCATCCGCTATGCAGTGGAGGAGGCCGCTCATGTAAACCTTACGGTCTACGATCTGGCAGGCCGTGAAATTGCCCAGCTGGTGAATGCTTTCAAGGCACAGGGGGTGTATGAAGCCAGGTTCAATGCGGACGGTCTGCCAAGTGGAACGTACCTGTATCGCTTGGAGGCAGGTGCGTATTCGACGACGCGCAGTATGGTGCTCACAAAGTGACGTTCGAGTGCGGGCCGTGATCGGATGGCTACTGATTACGTTGTAGCATCTTTTTAACTCTGGGCCGCATCAGGGTGTGACTAATTTGCCGAGTTCTCTCCTTCGCGTTGCTTCTGCGAAGGACTTGGGGCCGCAGTTTGTGGATAATCCGCACCGAATGGTGGGGCAGGACGGGGCGTATTCCATCCCGCTTGGCGATGGTCGAACCCTCTGGTATTTCGGTGACACGCTGATAGGTGAGCGTCCAGAGGTTAGCTTGTGGTATGTCTTTGGAGAACCCGTAGGGGGGCAGGATCTAAGCGGGAAGGGGCCGTTTGAGCAGATGATTACCAATACGGGGTTGGTCCTGCGAGACAAGACGGGCCGGGGAGGCTTACAGGACTTTTCCTATGTTCTGAAGCCGGATGGTGGACTGCGACAGCTCGTTCTGCCGTTGCCGGACGAGGATCCTGAGAAGGATCGGACATGGTGTATGCATGGCTGCAAGCTTGGCGCTAAGCTATATCTCTTCTTCATGAAGATTCGGATGCTGGAGGAGGGCGGAGATCCATTTCCTGTCGGCTTCAGGATTGTCGGGACAGGGCTTGCTGTCGGGTCTGACGAAGACTGGACATTCAAACGGGTCCAGTATAACGGGTCATCGTTGATATGGCCCGCAGATCAGCCCCAGTTTGCAGCGGCAGTGCTGGTCGAGGCGGAGGAGGAATGGGTTTACCTGTTTGGAAGTTTACAGGCCGATGACTATAAGCACCACGCATTCGTAGCGCGCGTTCGTCCCGATGACATGGAACGCATTGATTGTTATGAATACTTCGCCGGTGATCCCGAGGTATGGAGCAGGGATGTATACGCAGGGCAAGTGATCTTTTCCGGTATGCCAAACGAAATGTCGGTGTCGTACAACGCCCACTTGGGAAGGTACCTGGCGGTGCATTCCATGGGTCTTGGTGGAGAGATTGTGGGCCGGACAGCACCGCGCCCCTGGGGACCGTGGAGCGATGCAACCGTCCTATGGAGGGTCAAGCCGCCTGAAAAGCCCATCCCGTACCCGAGGCTCATTTATGCGGGCAAGGAACATCCTGAGTTAGCTGATGACAACGGCCGTATCCTATACGTCACGTTCGTTGAATTTGAAGAGTACTACCCGCATCTTATCGAGGTGACGCTGCAGTGACTCTCTGCGATGCAGGCCGAAGAGGTAGTGTGCCAGGGTGCTTTGACGGCGGCATTCTGGATGCAGGGAAATGCACGGGTCCGTAGATGATTCCGGTAGCGAGCGACCTGAAGAGTTCGCCTTTGACGCATAGGCTTGGGGATTGCTTTAATCCGCCGGCGCTTACCAACTTCCTTGGCGTGGTGCAGGCCGGGATGGATCTTACAGGTTTACGTAGCCTTAGTTTTCCGCCATTCGCTATGGCAGATACGCTGTCCGGGGCGTTTGTTCTTGACGGACGGCACTTTCCTTCTCTTGGGGTCGCAGTCACATTCACCTGGTCTCCCGATCGCATTATCCGGGAAGGCGCTTGGCAGGGGCTTTATCTGACATCGTTCACTGCGCTGGCGACGGGCGCAATGGCTGCCGTCGTTGAGGTATGCATTGAGAACAGGAGCGGAGCCAAACGGGCTCTGTCCGTTGGAATCAATGTCCAAGGTCGCGTTACCAGGTGCTCAAGCACTTGGGGTGCACTGCCACCGTGCGAGGACGACAACATGGTGGATGTTGATGGTGGACGCGGAGCCATCGTATTCAGGGCTCGGCATAGTGCTGCGGCATCCGTCCAAGGCACCTATCCTCGGGCTGATCACATTAGTAGCGGCGCGGTCCGATATGCCATCTGTCTCCGACCGGGAGAGGTATGGCGCATGAGTTATGTCCATGCCGTTGGGGAAACGGTGCCAAGTGCGTGCGGCGTCTATGACGCTCTGATTGCCGATGTGCCGGGGGCCGTAGAACGGGCTCGTGAAAGCTGGGATGCCGAACTGAAAGCAGTGTTCACCCCTAGAAATGATCGGTACGGCGGCCACCTGCCGATCCTTGATACTCGGGACGATGACATCCGCAGGCTTTACCATATGGGAGCGTTGGGAGTAATGTACTTCAAGCGTGACAGTCCTTACTCTGTAATGGGGCGCACGTACGATACGCTGCTACCACGCTACTGGCAATCCGTAACATTCATCTGGGATTATTTCTTGAGCATGCGCGTGCATGCTATGTTGGACCCCGGGGTAATGCGGAGATACCTGGAGCACTGGATCAGGACCGGCATTCACAGTCACTTTGGCACGGAATACTTGACGGGTGGGCCGGTGGGGTACTGGTATTCTGTGAACGATTACGCCATGGTAAGCATGGTGCGAGAGTATGTCCAGTGGACGGGTGACCGGGCTTGGCTATCTGAACCGGTAGCGGGAACTGGGAAGCGGGTTATAGAGCATGTGGTCGAATTTGCCCGCCAGTGGGAGAGGTTCAGGACTGTGCGTGGATTGGCAGACTATGGGGGGATCAACAATCTGCTGGAATGCGTGAGCACGTATACGCACGAGGTGGCAAGTTTGAATGTAGCCGCGGTTCACGTTATGCGTGTGGCGGCTGACCTTGTTGAATTTACGGGCGAAAACGGGGCATTGAGTCGAGGCTTGCGAGGGGAAGCGGAAGTCCTGCTGCAAGCGGCGCAGGAATTGTATGTGGATGGAAAGGGTTATTGGCGGGCGTTGCGCCAGGACGGAGCATCGGTTGAGGTTCGACACTGCTACGACTTGCTGACTGTTCTCAACACTATTCCCGACGACCTGACAGAGCGCCAGAAGGCCGAGATGGCTGAGTATTTTGTGAGGGAACTCCAAACGGATACTTGGATGCGGGCCCTTTCGGCTGCCGACCCCAACGCTGTGTTCGACACGCGTCCTGACCATCAGTGGACAGGGGCTTACTCGGCATGGCCATCGGAGACAGCACGCGGCCTTTATCGCATTGGTCGGTCGGAGTTGGCTTTCCGGTGGCTGAAGGGTATGGCACGGAGCGCGAATCAGGGGCCATTCGGGCAGGCTCACTTCGCAGATGGAGTGGTCCCGTTGGAAGAGGGCGGAGCGCGCAAGGCACCATCGGATCCCCCGTTGTTGACGGACTGGGCTTGCTCGTCAAGCGGGAGCTGGGTGTCTGCGATCATGGATGGCATTTTCGGGATTCGCACATTGTTTGGTCGCGGGTTGACAGCCAATCCGCAGTTTGCCTCGTTTGACCCCGACGCTATAATGATCAACGTACCGTACCACGGCATGCTGCATACTGTGACTCGGAATGGGGTCGTTGTCCAGACTTGATCCGAGCATAGCCGTGGCTTGATCTTCCCTTATGGATGCATCATGGAGGGTGCTTGGACATCCCAACCGACTGTTCATTACCCTGCAGAAATTATCGTCGTGAAAAGATGGAACGGTTACTGATTATTGCCTTGGCGGTCGCACTTTTTTCTACCTCGTGTACAACGGAGCGTATGCCCAACATAGAACGGTTCAAGAAAGACTTGGCGGCGAGTGCAGACGGGTCCGCGCGTATGGAGCGGGTTGAGGACTTTATGCAACGGGTTCAGTCCGTGCATGCGCCCGTACTTGAAGACGACACGACTGCCGTATTTATATATAGGGGACCGGCGGAGCGCGTTCGGATTACGGGCGACATGACGCAGTGGGATGGAGAGATAGCGCTGGAAAGGATTACTGGCACGGATGTTTTCTACTACCGTGGCATTTTTCCTGCGTCTGCACGCATGGAGTACATGATGTTGGTGGACGATGGTTTCATGGGCAAGGACCCGCTAAATCCACATGTAGTGCTAAGCGGATTCGGAGGTTTTTCCGAGCTTGCCATGCCGTGGTATGCTTACCACGCTGTTTTTCAAAATGTGCGTGACGGTACACCAGGAGGATACGAGCGCTTGGTTCGGCATGTGTTGCCTGTCGGAATTATGGATTACGCCACGGAAGTACATGTGTACGCCCCGCCCGGGTATGACACTTCTAGCGTGCACTATCCTGTCGTCTTCATTCTGGATGGCCGTGACTACATTGAGTTTGCGCATACGCCTGCTGTGCTGGACTCGTTAATCTTATCCGGGGTGGTGGATCCCGTATTAGCCGTTTTTGTTTCTCCTCCTAACCGGCACCAACAGGAGATGCCGAATCGGATGACCGAGTATGGTCTGAATTCGGATTACGCGCGGTTTATGGCTGAAGAGATTGTGCCGTTTGTGGAGGAGCGGTACCGCGGACTGGGCGATCAGTCTGCCCGGCTAGTGGCGGGTGATTCGTACGCAGGACTGGCTTCGGTCTTTATTCCGTTCCAACACTCTGAGGTGTTTGGGCTTAGCTACAGTCAGTCCGGCTATTTGTCGCTGCAGAGTGACTCCATGATCAGGATGGTTGAGCGTGCGGCGCCCAGGCCCGTTCGCTTCTTTGTGGATGTTGGGTTGTACGAGGAAAAGGTAGGGAAGGGTTGGCTACCGGAATCCGAGATAAATTTTCTCAAAGCTAATCGTCGATTCAGTGGTGTGCTGGCAGCGATGGGATACGATTATGTGTACCGTGAATATCCCGAAGGTCACACATGGGGCAACTGGCGGGCCCACCTTATGGATGCTCTTGTTCACTTCTTTGCTGCTTCGGAATTAGGTTCCTCATCCCGTTATCCTCAACGGAATGGGAATCGGAATCGGTAGGTTTGCCGGTGCGCGCACGGTCAACTGCATCCTGATCGGATGATGGTGTCTCGGGAGATTGCTCATAGACATGAGAAATCATCCCCTAAGGCACAGCCTAGACCTACCGTGTGCCCAGTTCAGATACCTAACACTGTATAATATTCATCTGTTTTTGCAAGTTCGGTGTAGTGATTGGTTCTTTCAAGAGGTGCGGAGCCCTTGGACCGGAGTGATGCTTGCACCGGGGATGCGGGAAGCGTAGCATCATTTGGCATGCGCGAGGCGCATGTCTATGCGATGGACATACGTCGGCGCTATAACGCCCGGTAGCTCTGGCGTCTTTACAGTTCTCTTCCGAATCCCCGTTGCCATCGCACTAAACGTTGGCGCGGCAACGACGCTGAGGGGCAGGTATCACTCCCTGCTATGGGTACGTTTGTTGCTTCGCGTGCTCGTCATTCTCGCTTAACGATGAGGACCTCTCTCCGTATCATATGGTATCGCTTCTCAAGGACGGCAAAGGTCTTGGCCCCTATCTCCAACCGGCTGTAGCCGCGCCAGATGACCTTGGAGCCTGGAGGCCGGTCCTTCTTCCGATCCATATAGCCACCAAAGACGGCCACCACCCGAATAGCAGCCCCGAGTGTCTTTGGAGGCGGCAGTCCAAACTCGTCGGCAAGCTCGTGCAACAGGCGCAGTTCCATCTCATCAAACAATCCTTCCGGCGACGCTTCGGGTTCCTCGCGCCCCAGAAGCGTCATCAATAGCAGGCGCCACGCCATCACCATACAGATCGTAACCTAACTTCGCCATCCGGTCAGGGGAAAACGCTGAGTTCCGTCTCCAATTCTCTCGTTTTTCCCTCCTAATAGCGCTATTTCGGCTAAATTCGGCGTTTTTCGACCTTTTTTAGCCGACTTTTTCGGAAAAGGCAATGTGGTGCTATAGAGGTGTGGACGGGAACCTCCCCCCAACCACCCCGGTACCTTACCCCGTACCAATTCCACACTCCGATCATGTTTATCCGAAACCGACCCTACAAACGTAAAGACGGTAAGAAATGCAACAGCTTTGCCCTCATCGAATCCTATCGCAAAGACGGTACCTCCAAACACCGTACCCTCCTTAATCTCGGCCCGAACTTCAACATCCCCCGCAGTCTGTGGGGGGAGCTGACCCACTGTGTTACTGCCCGACTCAAAGGGAAAGCCATCCTCCCTTTCCAGAATGATGAAGCCTTTCTCAATGCGGTCGACGACATCGTTGCACATCTCGAAAGCAAGGGCTACGACATCCATCGCACATCCCATCAGCAACACCTCATTGATCCAGAGAAAACAACCCATCCCGATTCCCGGACCGTCGGCGGAGAACGACTGATCCTTCAGACATTGGAACAGCTCGGACTGGCTGTTCTGCTACGTTCGCTCAACTTCTGCGAGAAACACGTCAAGCTCTGCTGTGCGCTGATCGTCGGACGTATGCTCCACCCGGGCAGTGAACGAGAAACGCATAAATGGCTGTGTAAAACCTCCAGTGTTCTGCAGCTTCTGGATTTGGAACCCCCGAGTCTCAACACCCTCTATCGTTGCACTGATCTGATCCATAAGCATATGGATCAGATCATGGAGAAACTCTTTGGCATTACCAAAGCGGTATTGCAGTTTGAAGAAACGATCGTCTTTTATGATTTAACCAATACCTATTACCACGGCAAGAAGAAAGGGAAGTTGTTGTCGCATGGGCGCAGCAAGGAAAAGCGCAGTGATTGTCCGTTGGTTACGCTGGCGCTCACCCTGGATGGTTCGGGGTTCCCCCGCAATGTGCAGATCCTGCCGGGCAATGCAGGGGAACCGGCAACGCTCAAAGAGGCGATTGAGAAACTAAACGGTGCTACGCCCACAGTGATTATGGACTCCGGCATTGCGACGGAGCAGAATCTGCAGTACCTGAAAGAACAGGGACTGAACTGGATCACCGTGGAGCGTTCCAAAGCCCCTCCAGTCCCCGAAAACAAGCCGGATCAACAGTTTACGACCGAAGGGGTAGTCAAGATCAAAGCCTGGAAGATCACCACAAAGGAAAAAGATGTTGAAGACGAAAAAGACGTTGAAGATAATGCGGAACTGCGCGTGTTTGTGCACAGTGAGGCCAAGCAGGCGAAGGAGGATCAGATCCTTGAAACCCAATGCAAGAAGTTTGTGAAGGCGCTCACTACACTACATGAGGGGCTCTCGAAACCCGGGTACTTGAAGAACTATGAAAAGGTCACGATAAAGGTTGGTCGTCTGAAGGAAAAGTACAAGAAGGTCTCACACCTGTATGAGGTGGAGGTCAGCAAAAAGGAGGGCACCAAGCATGCAGCATCCGTTACGGTGACCCGGCGTGCTTCGCATGCGCGTCGCACCCAGGCCAGCGGAGGGTATGTGCTTCGGACCAGTCATACCGGATGGTCGGTGGAAACGGTTGCACGAACCTACTGGCGACTTACAGAGATTGAGCGCACATTCAGAGTCATGAAATCGGACCTCGGTCTACGGCCCATCTACCACAGCAGAGATGACCGCATTGAAGGGCATCTGTTCATCACGGTACTGGCTTATCATGCTGCCCATCTGGTTCGCACCAGACTCAAGGAACACGGGATTCATGATAGTTGGGCGACGATCCGAGACAGGTTGAACAGGATTCGTCGGATTACGACCAAGATGGTTAAGAACCAATATCGGTACCTGATCACGGAGGTGGATCAGGATCTGCCTCCGAGTATGGTACAGTTCTTTGCGGTACTGGGATACGTGTATGACCCGGATGCGACCCGCACCGTGACCGAGCATGTGGAGGAAGCGAGTGCACCGGTGAGCCAGCAGCCTCCAGACTCATGACGCATGGTCCCTTCACAACGGTTGAGGTAGCGTACTCCAGATGGAGCCACCAGAGCTACGTCCGATGGAAACGATCCGAGATAGATCGCAGCGAAACAGGCGGCAAAACACCAGGTAATCAGGGATTCAAACCACCCTAAACCAACTTCAACCGATCCGGTAAATCTCACCATCCATTGCTCCTGAAAAAAACGGTCCAAATATGGCCACGGGAGAATTCCGTAGGTTAGTAGCACTACGAAATGGCGAAGTTAGGGTAATGGCATTGTGCAGACTCTTGGCCTGCCGCATACCCAGCCGCTCTACCGCACAGCCGCTCTTGAGCACACGGAACATGTCTTCCACACGCCACCGCAACACGTAGTAGCCTACCACCTCAATAGCTTGCTCCAGCGTCGCAATTTCTTGGTTCGTCAATAGATACCACTGTACAGGTCGCTCTCCAGCTGGCGGCTGCACCTCCCGAACATGAATCGCACTGACCTGCACCAGATCCTCCTGCAACTTACCCGGCGCCGGAAGCGATAGGCGGCGGAAACGTGCCTGCATCCGCGCCAGACGGCCCGACCGCATGGTCGCAAACAACTTGGGAGACTTTTTACCCAATAGCCGATTCACCTTGGCTCGCACCAATATGTCCACACGCCCTGCCCTGCTGCGCCAGGATCGCAAACATATCCGCCTCGCGGTCCATGACACACAGCACACGGGTACGACCGCTCAGATGCGAGGCGGCTTCCGCTATGTCCCGCACGCCGTCTACCCATAACTGCGTCTTAGGAGCAGGAGCCTCTTGGTCGGTTGTATAGGCACAGCGTAAGATCCCCAACGGCACACCGTCCTCACCCACCGCCAGCGTAGCGTGCAAATGCACTCCTTTTGCCTTTGATGTGGTCTGATTGTGCCCTATCACATCCAACCCCTCGCACGCCGGACGAGTACTGTAGCTGATGTCCGTGCCATCGTGCGATCACGATGCGGCCGCAAAATCTTATCCGGCGTGATCTCGTTCTCGGCCGCTTTCTCCAAAAAACGGTAGTATCCCCGCCCGATCAGCGTCCAGATTGGCCGTGATCAATTCTCCTGGAGTACGCGAAAGCATGTCTACGCTATGTACCAACCGGTCCGAACGGCGTTTGTCCCCCAACGGCGCTCCACCAAACTCCTGTTCTGCCCATGTATCACTGGCCAGCCCCGCACCCACCTCCAGCTCGGGATACGCCTCCACAACCGGTACTCCAAGCTCCTGCCTCCAATCACCACCCAGATCATACACGAAAACCGCCTTCTTCTCTTTGGTGCATGCATTACCAGGAGCATGACGCCCACGCCCCTTGGTTTTCCCCACACACTGAAACCCCGCAGCCCGAAAACACGTGCCGCGATGTTCGGGGCCCACAAAGGTCTCTATCACCCACGGCACATACCCGTAACGGTTCTCACAATCCTCCGGAAAACGACGCAATACCTTCCCCAAGTATGGCTGGCAAGGTTCCTGATCCGCACCATGGAGCGAATCAGGAACCGATTCAAACCCACGACATGGTCCCGGTAGTCCTCACGCTGCTCGTCCGACCACGCCATCCATCTGTCGCGCGCCTTCAGATACAGCGCCGCCGCCGCAAAGCCTATTGCTCCGATGTAGCCATGCTCGCTCCCGACAAGATAGCGCAACTGCCGCCCGGCAAACCGTGGCGCACACATCGGATGCTCGGCCTCCACAAGCGTATTCCAGATCGCACGCTGCCCGGCATCTTCTACCAATTCCAACTCCAGGCCGCGCACATCCTTGAGCAACGTCGGCACTCCAACAGGCGCAGGTACCGGTTCGTCCAACAAACGAGGCACTGTGCTTCGGACCACGCGCTTCGGTGCAGGCAAGGACAGCGCACCCTCGGCTTCGGTTGTCTTGAGCGCCTGCAAACAACTGCTGTGCTGCACACGCCCTAAGGCATCATAAAAGCCAAACGCTTCACTCACACGGCGACTTATCGCTGTGCGACCATCGTCAGGATGCTGCTCCATGACCTCTGTCAACTCACATGGAGCGGCACGCAGTGTCTTCAGAATCTGATGTTGAACCACCATGCCGCCAATCTAAGCGGCATGAATTACAAAGTCAAGTACGGGTACCGGTTGACTGGTAGGCCTAGACACACAGCGAAAGGTCAATTCACCGTTGCCACCGCATGTGCGGCTGGCTGCCGCACCGTAGCTCACAGGCCGGAACAGTGCGCCACGAACTCCATCGCCGATCATCATCGGTCACCGTTACTGTGCAGGAAGGCCCTATCACCATGTCGGAATCCCCTGCGGAGAGTGCGACTTTTTCATCGTTCGTATCTACATCGTCCGCCGCACGCACACGGAACCAACTCTGTGCGATATTCTGGCCGAAGCTGGAGATTCGACATCCATAGTCTGATACACGATTTAACGTCAGGGGCGACGGCATGCCCCGAGGGAGGAACCCGATATGTCAGCGCGCACATCCAGATCTATGCGGGGATCCCGGGGGCTGCCGCGAGGTCCGGCCGGATTCCTGCGAGAAGGTGATCAACCGGTTGAATACGGAACGGCCCAAAAGTCTTTTGAGCAACTGCTGGTTTTGGCACAGCCCGGCGGTATCGGTCAAAACCTCATCCGTAGCCCAAGCTGGGCTCGCCGCGTGTCGCCAAGTCCGCTTCGAAGAGCACCATCGAAATTGAATAACAGTGATCCGACGAAAGTATCAAGAGAATTATTGGCATTGGTGAGATTGAAGACCTCTAATACCGGTTCCAAGTGATTGCCGCCTCTAAACTTGATGGGCCTAGTGAGTTTCACGTCCCAAGTAAAAAACTCGTTTCCGCGCCGCAGCGTGTTACGCCTTAGAATGGAGCCATCAGAGCAGATTCTGTCCGTCGGTTGTTCGGCGCGGGCTCTGCCCCCAAGGCAGCTGGCTGAGACGGGTGACGCCGAGAGATATCGTACGACGTTAGCCAACGTAACACCGCCGGGAAACGAAAATGCAAGGTACCCAGTGACTTTGTGCCGGCGGTCCCGATCAGACCAATTGTACTCTCGCTCCAAGCGAGTGGCGTTGGCATATTGAGCGGAAAAGGGATCTCGTTCATTGTCATCGTCTGAACGGTCGTACGAGAGGGTGTAGCTCAGGTCGAAAGTCAGAAAGTCGTTAAAGGCGTTGTTGCCGCGTACACTGACGGTTACTGCATGGTAGCGAGAGCGCGCGGTGCTCTCAGCTGACGTTAGGGTTCCAATTCCGCCTCCCCCGGGATGCGTGCCCAGCCCAAACGGCGATCCGAACGCTGCGTCGTTGCGATTGATAAAACGAAATAATTTGTCCGCATGTGCGTGCTGGTACGAGACTCCGGCAGCGACATCAGGAATTACCTCCCGATCAATACCAAGTGCAAATGACCAGGTACGTGGCAGTTCCAGATCGCGCGATGTAACATGGATATTGGGCAAGAACGGTTCCATCGCACTGCCATCAATCAGCTCTCCAATCTGGGGTGGTCCGTGCTCCGGCAATCCATGGCTGCTACGGATGAATTGCTGCTGGAAGGCCCCGTTGGTGGTCACGGACTGTGCAAAGACTAGTGTAGGGATCCGTGCGTTGTACGCTCCAACATTGAGCCGCACGATGGTGCGAGCATCGCCGGCAACGTCCCAGGTTATCCCTATCCGTGGCTGAATATTGTCAAGATCGTCGGGGATCGTGCCATCCGAGGGAAAGTTTGGATCCGAAAGGTAGGGGGCATAAAATGTGTCCTCCGGTTCAATTGCCACAGCAGGATGCCATGTGCCTTCCCATCGCAAGCCAACATTCACCGTCAGATGCTCACTGGGCTTCCATTCATCCTGCAGGAAAATGGCTAACTCGGTAACGTCAAAATTGCCGATACCAAGCTGCTCTGGAGCAATACCCGGGACCGTTCCGGATTGAAGGTAAAGTTGTACAGGGCCGGTGATGTTTGCCCCTTCCGGGCAAACCCCCGTGTCATTCTGTGAGCCGTCGGAGCATGTTACGAAGCGGCTTCCCTGGCGTACGAAGTTGATGAAGCCGTCAACCGAATCAAAAATGTAGCGTCCGTTGGCAAAGCCAATGAACTGTTGCTTTGCGCTTGTTCGATTGTATTCGGCTCCGAACTTCAAGAAATGGCTGTCCACAAGCCAAGACCAGTTCTGGACGATTTGGACTCGCGTATCGTACGAAGGGTCAATAGGGAGGAAGTATGGCAGACCGATACGGAATCCGTCAGCATAGTCCATTCCGATGTCAGGAAATGGGCGACCGCCGAGGGCGATGAACTGTGGCGTGGCGGGAGGGGTTGCGCCGGGCAGCAGAGGGCCATCATACCAGCGGATCCTGTCCTCACGGGCCCATTGAATCCGCAATTCGTTAAAAAGCGTACTACCCCAAAGAGTGCGTGCACTCACGTTGAAGGCGTGGCTGTCGTCGTACTCAACACCATTGGCGGACAATCCCCACGAGTCCACATCAAACGTACCGTTGAGCTGTCTGGACCAGTTGTAATTGTACTTGAATGATATCTGGTGGCGGCTACCAAGGTGCCAATCCGCCTTTGCCACAAGCGCACGTGCATCGTCGGTACGCGTGATGGGGCCAAACTCATTCGGGAATAGTCCTGGCCATTGCGTACTGAGAAAGTCCTGCAGCTTCACGAGGTCGGCTGGGTTTTTGACTTGACGAGAGGTCTGCTTGGTTTCGGATGCTACCTGTTGGTCGTAGGCTACAAAGAAGAAAGCCCGGTCACGCACGATTGGGCCACCAAGTGTAAAGCCGAACTGGTTGCGAATAAAATCTGGTTTACTGGCCTGCACCGCCACGGGATACGAAGCGGACAGGCCGTCCCATTGGCCGAAGTAATGCGCTGATCCGGCAAAATTGTTGGTTCCTGATTTTGTGATCACATTCACAAATCCGCCCGCCGAGCGCCCAAACTCCGCCGGTGCTCCCTGATTTACCACCACCACTTCCTCGATGGCGTCCTGACTGAAGGTGAAGGCAGGCCGCTGCCCTCCGCGCTGCTCACCGAAGAATGGGTTGTTGAAGTCGGCCCCGTCAACAATAAAATTGTTGAAGATGCCCCTCTGTCCGCTAATGTTGAGTTCGTCTCCATCTGGTCCCTGCGAAATAGCAACACCGGGAGTAAGGAGTGCAAGGTCCAGGAAGTTGCGTCCGTTATTGGGGATTGCCGCAATGGCCTCCGCCGACAGTCTTGTCGAGCTGGTAATGTCCTCTGCGTGTATGAGGTGCTCCGGTTCTGCCACAACCGTTATCTCTGCTAGTTCGATCGTCTCAAATCGCAGAGTAACGGTGAGCACCTCCCCAACGTGCAGGCTGAGCCCTGTTGCAATGGCGGTGGAGAAGTGGTCGTCTGCGCTGGCGATGATATCATAGGTACCCACGGGCAGAAGTGGGCGCGCGAACGTCCCCGATGGAGTAGTATGGACGGTAGTGACGAGGCTGGTCTGGTAATGAAGGAATTCGATAGTTGCACCTGCAATAGGGGAACCCGCCGCATCAAATACCATGCCTCGAATAACACCTGTAGTGGCTTGCGACTGGGCAATCCCGGAAAGGGGAGTGGCCGCCAGATTGAGCGCAAGAGCAGCAAGCCAGAGCCAAATCGCGGGCGCTTGTGGGCTGCCGTAACCTGCCAAGGCCGGCTGCATCCATTCGCAGCCAACTGGTTGGATAGGGTCACACCCTAGGTTAGGCATCCGCGTACACTTTGCAGCGGCTGGAGTCAGACACATTATTGGTCAGTATTGGAGTGCTCTGCCGAGATCAGGCCTATCATGCCACAAAGTTACAACCAGCTATGAAAACGCCTGCCTTAATTCTAGTGATTCCCACGTTCCGCGGCATATGAAATACCCAAATCCATTGGGATGGTACGCGTTTGGTGACTGTAAAGGGAATTATATACTTGGGTATCCATAGATGTACGATACTGCATCGTGACCGCACTTTATAACGGAGCAATGTTCCAACGCCAGCGGCGCGGCCTGTTGAGGCAATGCCGCATCCGCCCGATGCACAGGGCCTCCCGCCCTGCTGAAAAGACTCAGTCCTTTCAATCGATAATTCTTCGCCGTATTAATGTGTCTGTCAAAAACAGGGCAACAGTGCTCGCAACGATACGTGCGAGCAGCAAGCGTGATATCGTCTGCGGGCAGCCCGCCGGAGCTACTGCATTGCTGCGTCGTGGTATGCGGGCTCACCTTCACCAACCTGCCTCCAGCAATTGCAGCCTTGTAGGCAAGTTAGTGCGTAACCACACCCGAACTGTTCAAGCATCGCACGGTTCGAACCGCGCTTGGGGGGGGCGTGAGTTGTCATGCCCTTCATATTCAACTCTTCGGGTACCAAATTGGCCGAATGCTGCGTTACAATGTCGGTTGCGGCAACATGGATGGCATTGTGTCGCCGCACTAGGAGCTGGCGTTTCTCTCTCTCGAGTGCGCACTTCTTCTTGGTACGTGTGTTACTGCCGCGCTTGGCGTGTGAATAACTGCGGGAATACTACCTCGCCGGCTTGTTCGACAGGGCTTCCGCCTCGCACTGTGTTCCATTGGATAGCGAAGCAATAGCCTAGACTCCAACATCAATCCCCACGACGTCCAGGTAATCATCCATTGCGGGCACAACGGGGTGCAGTATTACGAGCTGGACATCGCGTAACTGGTGTGTAGAGGATGTCGCGCCACTGGTGCCAACGTGACCACGCCGATGCGGTGCTTGAATCGCATCGTGCCAACGGACTTAACCTGAACATGCCCCGTACTGGCCTTGTTTGCGGGGAGGCGTGCTTTCGGGCTCGTACGAATTCTCCGTCCGCCTGAACCTCGCTTATTCATAAGGGAGTTAAGTGGCGGGGAATCGTCGTTTAATATTATGGTGTAATATGTTGACTATACACGGTTTGAATGGGATCCTGTGCGACGCTCAAACGTTCAGAAACCCCAATAATCATTCACCCTGTAACACGCCAGATGCCAGATCCCAAATCCAACCTTCTGTTCGCTTGCCAGTTTAATAAATCCGTTAAAGTTGTACGCTCCAAGACCGATAATCTAACATCGGATGCCGGCGTCATTCCTATGCGCCTGCTCATGGTGATCAGCACCTTGGCATGCCGACTCGCTTCCGTGCTTAAGGACAATCGGTCCCAAGCTCGGATTACGCATAGCCTTGAGGAGTTAGTGCGACAGTACCTGCTGCAACAGGTGCAGGGGTGGGGACGTCAGTCAGATGCGGACAAGCTTCGAAGGGACCCCGCCATGCGCGTGGCCACTTCTTCCAAAAGGGGTATGGAGGCTTTACAGGACGATAGGTCCCTGGCATCCCAGCCAACCATGTCTCGCTTCGTGCACATGTTGGCCGGGAAAAAGAATTTCAAGAAGTTGCGCCTTTTTGCAGAGACATTCGCCATGGAGTACCTGCTGCAGCGTGGTGGCGGGAAGCGCCGCCCCGAGGGTAAGCGTGCGGTGAACTACATCTTGATTGGGTGATGGGTTCTGGGGAGCTTACCCCTAGACGTGAGAACCCAGACCCCAGATCGCATGGTACAGCCCAAACGTACGGCGGAAGAGATGTTTCCGCTGGTAGAGCAGTATAACGAAAGGACCCAGTCCGCAGCGGCGTTTTGTGCAAAGCACGGCATCTCGTATGGGCAGTTGAATTATTGGAGGCGGAAGGTTCGCCAGGAGACTGCAGCCGAGGACAGCCGAGGCTTCGTACCTGGCCAGGCTGACGCAGTCATGATCGGACTGGCACCTTCGCACCGGTACTTCTTTTACCGACCGCCGGTGGACACATGCGCACGAGCTTTGACGGCTTGTGTGCTTTGGTAATAAGCGGCATGAAGCGGAATCCGATGTCGGGAGACATCTTTGTATTCATCAACAGGAGGCGAAACCATTTGAAGGCGCTCATATGGGATCGGAACGGCTTTGCGATCTTCTACAAGCGCTTGGAGACGGATACGTTTGCGTTGCCAGAGGAGGATGTGCCGACATGGGCACAGATGGTGATGATGCTGGAGGGGGTGTCGTTGAAGACGGTGAAATATCGGCCCCGATATGCGGTAAAAAGCCGATAATCGGGCCAAATATAATGTGTGATTCGGGAACAAGCAATATGCTGGTGTTGCTAGCTCACCATGCAGCCCGAAGCACATTCTATCCTCTCCCCCGCGCAGGTTGCGGTGCTTGCACAGCACCCCGAATTGGCCAGTGCCTTTGATCAGTACAGCCGGGATAATGCAGAATTGGAGAGAAAGAATAGCCAGCTGCATGATCGATGCAGCCGGCTTGAGGCAGAATTGGGGAATATGAATAACCGGCTGATGCTAGCGCTACGCGCGCTATACAGTCCCAAGAGTGAAAAGTGTGTGCTGAATGACCCGCAGCAGGGCACGTTATTCGATGAGCCGGAGCAGGAGGTCCCTCTACCGGAGCCGGAGACGAATGGACAGACGAAGAATGGGCAAGCCCAAGCGTAAAGCGCTGGACGATCTGCTGAAGAAACTGCCCCGCGAAACGATTACAATTGAGCCTGACGGGGATACCAGTGGTATGACGTGCATCGGGGCGGAGAAGACGCTGGTTCTGGAGCGTGTACCCGCCCATAGGAAGGTTATTGAGTATGTGCGTCCGAAGTATGTGGACCCTGGGGATGAGGATAAGGGGGTGATCATAGGTGAGTTGCCACCACGGATGGTGAACAAGGGCATGGCGGGTCCGGGGTTGTTGGCAGATGTGGTGGTGGGCAAATATGCGGACCACCTGCCTTTGTACCGTCAGCAGCAGCGGTTTCGTCGGGAAGGCGTGGAGATTGCGAAGTCCACGCTGGGAGGCTGGATATCGCAGTCTGCGTCGCACCTGACCCCGTTGTATGATGCTCTGAAGCAGGAGTTGCTATCCACCGGGTATCTGCAGGCGGATGAGACGGGGATTGAGGTGCAGGATGGAGATAAGAAGGGATCGCTGCATAAAGGCTTTTATTGGGTGTACCATAGTCCAGAGCAGAGACTGTTGGTGATGGAATACCGGAAGACCCGTGCTCGGGCGGGTCCGGTGGAGTTTTTGCACGGGTATGAGGGATTGCTACAGACAGACGGGTATGTAGCTTACGACATCTTTGATGCGGACCCATCCGTAACGCTCTACGCATGCATGGCGCATGCCCGGCGCAAGTTCTTCGACTGCAAGACGTACGAGCCGGATAAGGCCGCGCATGTGTTGAAGGAGATACGCAAGCTCTACCTCATAGAGCGCTGGCTACGCAAAACGGGTGCGAGTGCGGATGTTCGTCAGCAACTGCGACAGGAACGGGCCGGACCTGTACTGGAGGAGCTGAAGCCGTGGCTGGAGGTGAATAATGGTTTACCCAAGAGCCCGTGGGCCAAGGCGACCCAGTACACGCTTGGCCGTTGGCAAAGGCTGACCCGATATCTGGATGAGGGCCGTGTGGAGTTGGACAATAACCTGGTTGAGAATGCGATACGGCCACTGGCTATTGGTAGGAAGAACTACATGTTCGCAGGATCCCATGATGCATCCCAGCGGGGTGCCGTGGTCTATTCGCTCCTTGGAACTTGCAAATTCCACGACGTCAACCCAATGGAATGGCTCATGGAAGTATTCCAGCGCATCCCGACACATCCTGCCGAGGACATAGCAGCGCTATTGCCCCATCATTGGAAACAGGCACGGCAAGCCCACTAGGGTAAGGCCGCCTAGCTGCCGGACGCCGAATCGTCCAGATCGGGCAAGCCCACATGCTCTCCTCCTTCCAACCACACTGTAACCGCCAAAAAGCCCGCTATCCCTGCCTACCTCCCACATTAGCTAGCTTGACAAGAGGGGGTGTCAACTGGGTCGGTTAGCACGTTGTGATGTGGTTTTGTGGGGCAACAGCACCAGATCCGGGTAACAGGGTAAGGTACAGATCGGTGGCTGAGCGCAATTCCTTGTGCAGATCGGCACATAGAGCGGTGTCAATGTGCTGCATTCCTCGGGCGGACTTAACAATGCGGAAACCGCGATTCGCTGATCGCCGCAAAATCAATGACACGACCGCTCGTGCTGATAGCACGAGCCTTAGGCAAAGAAAATCAGGAGGTAAGCACAGACCTATCCTATGGAGGAGGACGCACCACCAGTTGACCTGTTGCGGTCAAATCCTCATGATGACTTGCCCGGATTTGCAGACTGCTGTATCCGCGCCACAGCACAGTGTGACCTGGTTGACGATTCTTCCGCGGCGCATAACCGCCCATTATAGCCACCAACAGCACCGCCGCCAACAAGTTGGTGGGATCCGTAAGACGATAACGCTTCGAGTATGTGCGGAGCACAGCCAGCTCCGCATCGGTGAACATCACCTCGGCCTCCATCTCCGGGGAGGTACGACCCAGAAGCGTCATCAGTAGTACGCGCCACGCTGTCACCATCTGGATGGTGATAGTGTTGTGCAATAACGATGCCTTTTGCATGCGCAACTTCTCCACCTTACAACCACTCTTGAGGACGCGAAACGCGTCCTCTACACGCCAGCGCAGCCCGTAGTAGTCAATGATCGCGTCCGCTTCCTCCAGCGATGTCACCGGGCACGAGGTTAAGAGGTACCACTCAATCCGCTTCGCATTCTCGGGAGGAACCGACTCACGAATATGTACCCCCCATAGTTGCACCGGCTCCCGCTGCGGGTCCTTATCGGTAGGAGGTACAGGTGTTTCGGAAGAATCAGGGGCTTCGGTATCCTGCACCACCTCCTGCTTCTTTTTCTTCTTGGTAGGGGGGAGGATTACCTTCCTATAGCGCACCTCCATAAGCGCATTGCGGGTCGGCCGACCCTCATTCGTCACACGCCCCGACTTCGCACGACGGCTCACGCGTGTCACCGACAGGTGCATCATGCCTGCCGACGGACCCTTCCGCATCGCCTTGAATAACCGTGCCTTCTCCTTGCCCAGATTCCGGTCGTGTTTGGCTCGTACTATTACATCCGTACGCCGCAGCCCATCCCGCTCCGCAAAAAGCGCAAAGATGTCCGCCTCCCGATCCATAACACAGATCACCCGCGTCTTGCGCGGCAGCGTCTCCGCCGCCTCCTCAATATCATGAAGACCCTCTATCCATTGCTGCGTCCCGGCAGCATGCTCCCCCTTAGGCTTCTCATACGCACATCGTAGCACTCCCAGGGGCACTCCGTCACCTCCCAATACAATGGTCGCATGCAAATGCACCCCCTTGGACTCCGCTGTCGTCTGATTACGTCCTATAACCTCTAACCCCTCGCATTCCGGGCGCGTACTGAAGCTGATGTCCGTACCATCCTGCACACATAACACCGTGTCCTGCGTACGCATCCGCTCCATCGTACGCTGTCGATGAGGCGCCAATATCCTCTCAGGATTGTTCCCATACCGATCCGCCTTCTCAAGAAAACGATAATACCCCGATACCGCCGCCGGATCACGCTTCGGTGCTGCACTCGGTGGACGACCCATATACGCTCCCAACATTGCTGCACTCTTTACCAAACGAGCACTGCGCCTCTTATCCCCCAATGGCGCACCACCAAACTCCTGCTCCGCCCACCCGTCACCATCAAGCCCCTCACCCACTTCCAACCGCGGATGCAGCTCCACCTCCGGTACACCCAGCTTCTTGCGCCAGTCTCCATCAACCTCCCTAACGAATATCTTCTTCTGCGTTTGCTTGCATTCATGCGTGAGGGCATGCCGCCCCCTGCCCATGGTCATGCCCAAACGAAGGAAGCCTGCCGCCTTGAAACACGTACCCTCCTGATCCGGGCCCACAAATGTTTCCACCAGAAAGGGCGCATAGCCATATCGCGCACGGAAGTCGTCCGGCAATCGCCGCAGTACCCGTCCCAACAGATGACTGGCCAGAATTTTGCATTGCACCGTGGGACGAATCAGGAAGCGGCTCAGCCCCACCACACGATACAGCTCCCGATCCCGCTGCTCATCACTCCACGCCATCCATGTATCCCGAGGTTTCAGATACAACGCCGCTGCCGAAAACCCGATGGCGCCCAGTATCCCGTGCGCACTCTGAAACACGTATCGCACCTGGGCCCCCACAAGGGTCTTCAAACCGCGGGGATGCTCCTTGGTCATCAGCGTATTCCAGATCGTGGTAGCATCGCGGTCGGAGACCAGCACGACCTCAAGATCTTCGACCTCACCCACCGTATCCGGTACATCCACCGGAGCTTCCAACAAACGCGGCCCGGCAATCCGACCAGTCCGCTGCGAAACAGGCAGTACAATCTTTTTCTCTGCCTCCAGCGTACGTAGCGCTTTCAAGCATCCTGCCCACTGCGGCCGCCCGCGAGCATCCATAAAGCGGTATTGCTCGCAAACAATGCGACTGACTGCGGTGCGACTCTTGTCACCGTGTACCTCCAGAATACGCTGCAAGGTCGGTTCTGCGCCGCGAAGCGTGGTAAGTATCTGATGCTGCACCCACATGCCGGTAAACTAACAGACAAACACGCAATAGTCAAGAGGCAATATTAATGGGTAGGCAGCGCTACCCTGTACTTCACCGCACGCTTACCATTCAGAGTCATGAAATCGGACCTCGGTCTACGGCCCATCTACCACAGCAGAGATGACCGCATTGAAAGACATCTGTTCATCACGGTACTGGCTTATCATGCTGCCCATCTGGTTCGCACCAGACTCAAGGAACACGGGATTCATGATAGTTGGGCGACGATCCGAGACAGGTTGAACAGGATTCGTCGGATTACGACCAAGATGGTTAAGAACCAATATCGGTACCTGATCACGGAGGTGGATCAGGATCTGCCTCCGAGTATGGTACAGTTCTTTGCGGTACTGGGATACGTGTATGATCCGGATGCGACCCGCACCGTGACCGAGCATGTGGAGGAAGCGAGTGCATCGGTGAGCCAGAAACCTCCAGACTCATGACGTATGGTCCCTTCACAACGGTTGAGATAGCGGTAAGCGTGCGGTGAAGTACAGGGTAGCGGGCTTTTTGGCGGTTTTGGCGGGTACAGTGTGGTTGGAAGGAGGAGAGCATGTGGGCTTGCCCGATCTGGACGATTCGGCGTCCGGCAGCTAGGCGGCCTTACCCTAGTGGGCTTGCCGTGCCTGTTTCCAATGATGGGGCAATAGCGCTGCTATGTCCTCGGCAGGATGTGTCGGGATGCGCTGGAATACTTCCATGAGCCATTCCATTGGGTTGACGTCGTGGAATTTGCAAGTTCCAAGGAGCGAATAGACCACAGCACCCCGCTGGGATGCATCATGGGATCCTGCGAACATGTAGTTCTTCCTACCGATAGCCAGTGGCCGTATCGCATTCTCAACCAGGTTATTGTCCAACTCCACACGGCCCTCATCCAGATATCGGGTCAGCCTTTGCCAACGGCCAAGCGTATACTGGGTCGCCTTGGCCCACGGGCTCTTGGGTAAACCATTGTTCACCTCCAGCCACGGTTTCAGCTCCTCCAGTACAGGTCCGGCCCGTTCCTGTCGCAGTTGCTGACGAACATCCGCACTCGCACCCGTTTTGCGTAGCCAACGCTCTATGAGGTAGAGCTTGCGTATCTCCTTCAACACATGCGCGGCCTTATCCGGCTCGTACGTCTTGCAGTCGAAGAACTTGCGCCGGGCATGCGCCATGCATGCGTAGAGCGTTACGGATGGGTCCGCATCAAAGATGTCGTAAGCTACATACCCGTCTGTCTGTAGCAATCCCTCATACCCGTGCAAAAACTCCACCGGACCCGCCCGAGCACGGGTCTTCCGGTATTCCATCACCAACAGTCTCTGCTCTGGACTATGGTACACCCAATAAAAGCCTTTATGCAGCGATCCCTTCTTATCTCCATCCTGCACCTCAATCCCCGTCTCATCCGCCTGCAGATACCCGGTGGATAGCAACTCCTGCTTCAGAGCATCATACAACGGGGTCAGGTGCGACGCAGACTGCGATATCCAGCCTCCCAGCGTGGACTTCGCAATCTCCACGCCTTCCCGACGAAACCGCTGCTGCTGACGGTACAAAGGCAGGTGGTCCGCATATTTGCCCACCACCACATCTGCCAACAACCCCGGACCCGCCATGCCCTTGTTCACCATCCGTGGTGGCAACTCACCTATGATCACCCCCTTATCCTCATCCCCAGGGTCCACATACTTCGGACGCACATACTCAATAACCTTCATATGGGCGGGTACACGCTCCAGAACCAGCGTCTTCTCCGCCCCGATGCACGTCATACCACGGGTATCCCCGTCAGGCTCAATAGTAATCGTTTCGCGGGGTAGTTTCTTCAGCAGATCGTCCAGCGCTTTACGCTTGGGCTTGCCCTTCTTCTTCTGCCGTCCGTTCGCCTTTTGCCCATTATTCGTCTGTCCATTCGTCTCCGGCTCCGGTAGAGGGACCTCCTGCTCCGGCTCATCGAACAACGTGCCCTGCTGCGGGTCATTCAGCACACACTTTTCACTCTTGGGACTGTATAGCGCGCGTAGCGCTAGCATCAGCCGGTTATTCATATTCCCCAATTCTGCCTCAAGCCGGCTGCATCGATCATGCAGCTGGCTATTCTTTCTCTCCAATTCTGCATTATCCCGGCTGTATTGATCAAAGGCACTGGCCAATTCGGGGTGCTGTGCAAGCAACGCAACCTGCGCGGGGGAGAGGATAGAATGTGCTTCGGGCTGCATGGTGAGCTAGCAACACCAGCATATTGCTTGTTCCCGAATCACACATTATATTTGGCCCGATTATCGGCTTTTTACCGCATATCGGGGCCGATATTTCACCGTCTTCAACGACACCCCCTCCAGCATCATCACCATCTGTGCCCATGTCGGCACATCCTCCTCTGGCAACGCAAACGTACCCGTCTCCAAGCGCTTGTAGAAGATCGCAAAGCCGTTCCGATCCCATGTGAGCGCCTTCAAATGGTTTCGCCTCCTGTTGATGAATACAAAGATGTCTCCCGACATCGGATTCCGCTTCATGCCGCTCTTTACCAAAGCGCACAAGCCGTCAAAGCTTGTGCGCATGTCCACCGGCGGTCGGTAAAAGAAGTACCGGTGCGAAGGTGCCAGTCCGATCATGACTGCGTCAGCCTGGCCAGGTACGAAGCAGAGACCGGTGCAAAGAACCGCACCCGTATCCCACCCGGATATGCGATCTCTACCTGTGCCGCTACCCTTGGTGCTGCACTGCCTATCTCCACGAAGCCTCGGCTGTCCTCGGCTGCAGTCTCCTGGCGAACCTTCCGCCTCCAATAATTCAACTGCCCATACGAGATGCCGTGCTTTGCACAAAACGCCGCTGCGGACCGGGTCCTTTCGTTATACTGCTCTACCAGCGGAAACATCTCTTCCGCCGTACGTTTGGGCTGTACCATGCGATCTGGGGTCTGGGTTCTCACGTCTAGGGGTAAGCTCCCCAGAACCCATCACCCAATCAAGATGTAGTTCACCGCACGCTTACAGATAGCGTACTCCAGATGGAGCCACCAGAGCTACGTCCGATGGAAACGATCCGGGATAGATCGCGGCAAAACACCAGGCAATAAGGGACTCAAACCACCCTAAACCAACTTCAACCGATCCGGTAAATCTCACCATCCATTGCTCCTGAAAAAACGGTCCAAATATGGCCACGGGAGAATTCCGTAGGTTAGTAGCACTACGAAATGGCGAAGTTAGGTTACCTTAGTTACCCGGATCTGGTGCTGTTGCCCCACAAAACCACATAACAACGTGCTAACCGACCCAGTTGACACCCCCTCTTTGTTAGGGTAGCTAATGTGGGCGGTAGGCAGGGCTATGCCGGAGGGCGGGTTATTGCAACCGTGTGGCGCGTCAAGACCCCATCCGAGCCCTCCGGGCGGTATGCACTTTGTGAGCCAATCATGGCTTTGCTCCACACAGGATTGTATGCTGGTTTTCATCCAGTTGATGATTCCAAAGAATACGCTGCCATGACCCTTGGAGGCAGGGTAAGTGAGAATTCACCGTGTCGGCAGCCCCTTGGTCCCACAGACAGTGTACACTCTTCCTCCGCGGCGGATTTGGTAAGGTTGATGTGCCACCGGAACGACAACGTAGTCGCGACCCATTGGATATCGCCGCCGGAAAGCAATAGTACCTTTAGGCAGCATATCGTTTGGATTGATCTTGCACTCATAGGTGTCCAGGCAGTCTGCTCCTCGGCGAACTACGAAGTCAACCTCCCGGCCATTCTTGTCTCGCCAGTAGAAGATGTTATCATCCAAGTGCCGGAAACGGAGAGAATCCAGAACCAGATGCTCCCATAGCAAACCGCGATCTTCTTCTCTGATGTGGTTCCAGCCCTTCTCGTATGTGACAAATCCTGTATCAAAAGCATAGCACTTTGGCCGGCTAACGATTTCGCCGGCGTTGCCTCCCCGAAAGGGTCGCAGGAGAAAGATTGCGTGGGCAGTCTCAAGAGCCTCGGTATAGGATTTGACCGTCGGACGACTAAGCTCAGCCAGGCGGGAGAGGCGGGAATAATCAATCTGTCCTCCACTCCATCTTAGCAGGAGACGGAAGAGGGAGAGAAATCCGTGGCGGTTGCGGACATTGAACAGCTCAAGGATATCTCGAGCGTAAAAGCTATCAATCCATTCCGCAAAATCCGGTTGCGACTTGGTTTCCGCCAACAAAGACTCCGGTAGGCCTCCATGGAGTAGCCGCCGGTCTAGGTTGGGCTGTCCAAACGTGTCGACGCATTCCTCCCATAGCACCGGGCTCAGGTAGATGGATCGCTTGCGTCCGGTCAGCGAGTCACGAAACTTCGCCGTAGCCGCCAGCGTTGATGATCCTGTGGCCAATATCTTTGGGTGACGGAATTCATCGGCAGCAATCTTGAGCAGAAGGCTGGCATCCTGCAGCCGGTGCACCTCGTCGCATGCGAGCACCATGCCTGCCCGGTAACTACTCAGAAACAGTTCTGGATCGCTGACAGCCCGCGCGGTTGAAGGGAGGTCGCAGTTATGGTAAACGACTTGGGGTATCATACGCGCCAGCGTAGTTTTACCCACCCTTCGGACACCCGACAACCAAACGATGGGACGTTCGGACCAGGCGTGCTGGATCTTGTCAAGCCAAAGCGCACGTTGGATCATAAACGTAATTTACATTTGGCATAACCAAATATCAAATACTGTTTATTGGGCATGGTGGCATCGCCGTTACAGAGTATGCGTCCGGTGAAGTGCATGGTAAAGCGGACTTGGGGTTGGACTGCATAGTTCGCTTATAGAGCTTAGCGCAAAGTGATCATACGCGGGGTTTGGCGTGCCGATATGGGGATGGCGGAGTGGTGTGCAGCCTATCGTTCAGGCGGCTGAAGACGGTCAGCAATCCGCCCTCTTGGGGAGATTAAGTAGGGGTTTTGGGGTAGGAGAATCGGAATATTGAGGAGGACGCACATGCCTACAAAGCATGCAGTCCAAGGCATCTTGCTCCTCCTCTTATTCTACTGATGAGGCCATCTCTCAGAGTCTGGAAAACCAGGAGGCTGAGACCGAAGATCTGCAAAAACAGGTCCGTCAACTGAAGAGAAAAGCCGATCGTCTATCCAAGAACAACGCTGGTAAGGATGCAGTAATCGCCGATCAGGATGCGAAGGTCAGACATCTGAAAGATACACTGGAACAAACGTATCGCCAACTCTTGCAAAAAGTGTGAACGTTGCGCGCCGGCGGACAATCGCACTGGGTCGGAAGAACCATCTGTTTGCGGCAGCGCAGCAGTCCGCAGTGCTGTACGCTCTTCTTGCCATATGCAAGCTGCAAGATAAATCCGCTTGAGGGGCTTACCGACATGCTACGCCGTCTTCCGACATATCCTGCCCAGGGCATGGCTGAATCCTTGCCCCATCATTGGAAAACCTGGCGGGAATCGCAGCAAGCTCTGCCCTGTACCCATAAATCATCCATTACGGTTCGATTGTTCGTCAGGTATGGTCAAATATCGCTGGCATGGCTGTCGGAATATCTCGGGTATTTCGGCCTAACAGGTATGGTGTGTGACTTGAGGTGAATAATGCCATCCTCTCGTGCGGATACGCCATCTCTTCCTGCGCCGCTTCCCTTGGCGCTGCATTGCCTACATCCACGAACCCTCGGCTGCAGTCTCCTGGCGATACTTCTGCCTCCAGTAATTCAACGGTCCGTACGAGATGCCCTGCTCTGCGTAAGACGCCGCTGCGGACCGGGTCCTTTCGTTATACTGCTCTACCAGCGGAAACATCTCTTCCGCCGTACGTCTGGGCTGTACCAGGCGGGCGGTCCGGGGTCTGGGTTCTCACGTCTACGGGTAAGCTCTACAGAACCCGTCACCTAATCAAGATGCAAGTTCACCGCACGCTCACGCAGGTGTAGCCACTGGGGCATAGGCCCACATCAGGCAGGTTGATATGCCATTTATATGAACCCAGATGAATTCCCGTGCGAACATGCACTCAATTGTTCGTCTCTTACCTCGTATCCCAATGTCATTAGGTGTTACCTCTCTAGGCCACGCCACATGATCTGGTAACCCACCGGTCCATCACGAGTGCGGTTCTGATAACCGCCGAGCACCGCTACGATCAGGATAGCAGCTCCCAAAGTACTGGGCTTCGGCAGCTTTACCCGTGCTGCATATCCATCCAAGAATCGCAGCTCCATCTCCGTGAAAAAGACATCCGCGTCCAGCTCCGGCACCTCCCGACCCAATTGCACCAAGGTCATGACGCGCCAGGATATCACACAATACATCGTTATTGCTCGCTGCAGACGCAACGAGGTACGCAGACCCAAACGCTCTACCTTGCACCCACTCTTGAGCACGCGGAAGAAGTCTTCCACCCGCCACCGCTTGAGATACATGGCCAACACCCGCCGTGCATCCGCTACGCTCCCTACCTCCATGCTGGTCAATAGCATCCACTCCACCGGCAGCGCATCCCCCGGAGGCTCCACCTCCAACACATGCACCCCGTACATCACCACCGGCTCCTCCTCGTTCTTCGGATCCGGCAACAAGAACCTCCCGTAGCGTACCTCCGCATTGACCATCCGGTAACTGCGACCCTTCCGTGCCTGCTTGCGCGCCTGCTTCTTGCGCGCCGTCACCCGCTGTATCTCTATCTCCACATTCCCCGGAGCCTTACCACTGCGCATTACCGCAAACAGCTTGCGATCATCCAACAGCTTGCGATCATGCTTCGCTCGTATCAATACCTCCGCCTTACCCTGTCTGCGCTGCTCGGCAAACATAGCAAAGCTGTCCGCCTCCCGGTCCGCAACACAGATCACCTGCGTCTCGCCGGACAGCTCCTCCGCCTCGCATATATCCTTGAACCCGTCTATCCACTGCTGCGTCCGCGGAGCATGCGGACCCTCCTCCGGATCCTTGAAGCTGCCACGCAACACCCCCAACGTCAATCCATCCTCCGTCACCACCAGCGTCGCATGCAACGGCAACCCCAGCGTCTTCGCCGTCGTCTGATTACTCCCTATTACCTCCAAATCCGTACACGCCGGCCGCGTACTGTACCGCAACTTCGTCGTGTCCTGGATGCATAACACGGTCTCCTGGCTACGCATGCGCTCTATCGTACGCCCACGATGCGGCGCCAATATGTTCTCCGGCGTTACCGTTTTGTCCTTCTTGCTCTCCAATAACCGGTAATGCCCCTTCACCGCCGCGCGGTCCGCATCCGTATGCGCGGTAATGCTGTGGCCTATCACATCGGCCAACATGGACGTACTCTTTACCAGTCGCACAGACAACCGCCTGTCTCCCAATGGCGCTCCGCCAAACTCCGTTTCGGCCCACTGCGCACTGTCAATCCCCTCGTGCGGATCCCTCACCGGACGCAACTCCTCCTCCGGTTCCCCCAAGGTCCCGCGCCATTCTTTGTCCAACTCGTATACATACAGCCCCTTGGGATCCTCTTCCTTTGCCTCCTTGTGCCGCTTTCCGCCTGCGGTATGGCCGATCAATACAAAATTGTTCACCTCAAAACACGCTCCTTCCCCTTGGGGATCCACATACGTTTCGACAACCCAGGGACGGTAACAGTACCGTGCCTGAAAATCATCCGCCAACCGTATCAATACCTTACCCAGTACATGGCTGGCCAAATCCTGACACTGCCCCCGTATCAGAAAACGACTCAAACACACCACACGGTGCAAATGCGCCTTGCGCTGCTCATCACTCCACGCCATCCAGTGCTCTCTGGGCGCCAGGCACAACGCCGCCGCCGAAAATCCCACCGCTCCCAGGTAACCATGGGCACTGCCTATCAGATAGCGTACCTGCGCTCCCACAAATGTGGTCGTACGCCTCGGATGCTCAAAGTGCAGCAACGTGTTCCACACCATACGCTGCTCGTCCGTCTCAACCAACTCAATCGTCAACCCCCGGACACCGTGTACCGTGTCCGGTAACGCTATCGGATCCGGTACCCGCTCCTCGCGCCTACGCGGTTCCGCCTTAGCCGCATTACAATTCTCGGGCTTGGGCAACACCATCCTCCCCCGGGCCTCCAACTTCGATAAAGCCTGCGCACAGTTGCTCACCTGCGGTTCGCCCCGTGCATCAACAAACCCGAACTCTTCACAGACAGCGCGCGCTATCTGCGTGCGAAACCGCCAACGATCGTCGGCAAGAACCCTGTCCAAACGCTCTCCATTGCAGGGAGCGGTGAGCGTTCGTAAGACCTGACTTCGTTGAAACATGCCACAACATAAAAAACAAGTAGCGAAATGTCAAGCACCTGAAGTGGTAGAATGGCAGTGGAAGCGGCGCAGGAAGAGATCGCGTATCCGCACGAGAGGACGGCATTATTCACCTCAAGTCACACACCATACCTGTCAGGCCGAAATACCCGAGATATTCCGACAGCCATGCCAGCGAGAGTTGACCAGAACTGACGAACAATCGAACCGTGATGGATGATTTATGGGGGAAGGGCAGAGCAAGCTACCGTCAAGAAATCGGCATAGGAGCCCCTAGAAAGGCGCCCCGGGTAATCAGATTGATCCGTGTACGGGTCCGCGAACACGCTGTCAGGTACTTAACTCCTGCACACCCAACGGACGCCAGCCCATTAACTTTCGGACCGCGGTCTAACCTACTCTAATTGAGAGAGTAAATGCCTCGTTATTGTGTACTTCACTGGACGGATACTGTGCTTCCTCCACAATGTTCCGGTTCTTCTCCCCAAAACCCATGTTTTTTGTCCCAAAAGACGCTGATTGCTGCCTGCATTCAGGCGCCTGGACGATAAGCTGCACACCACTCCGAAATTCCCATATCGGCACACCAAACCCGGCGTATAATCACCTTGCACTAAGCTCTACAAGCGGACTACGCAGACCAATGCTAAGCCCGCTTTACCATGTACTTTACCGTACGGATACGTCGTACGGGTAGGATCCAAGCTTGCAGTACAGCTCCGCATAGTGATCCATCTTTTCCTGATCCAGTGTGACGCCAAGTCCAGGACTGGTCGGCACGGCCATGCAACCATCAGTATATGGCATCTTGCCACCCGCTATCACATCGTCCACCAAGTGATGGTAGTGGGCATCGGCGGCGAAGGTAAGGTTGGGTAGCACGGCGCCCAAGTGTAGCATGGTGGCGAGCTGGATGCCCAGCTCGCCGGAACTATGCACCGCTACGCCACGCTGGAACGTGTTGCAAACGATGCCCGCCTTCCATGCTTGGCGCAAACCGCCCCAGAACGTGGTGTCAAGCAGAATGACATCAACCGCGTTGGTGCGAATGCAGGTAGCCAGCTGTTCTAGGTTAACGACAACCGTGTTGGTTGCTGTTGGAATACGAACCAGCTCGCGCACGCGGCGCATGCCCTCTAGGCCGCAGCACGGATCTTCGTAGTAGTCGTTATTGAGATCCTCAAGAGCACGGCCTATGCGGACGGCATCCTCCACCGTCCACACTGCATTGGGGTCTATTCGTACGCGATGCCCGGGCAGGGCGGCAGCCAATGCCTTGAATACCGCTAACTCGTGGTCAGGGTGAAAGAAACCGGCTTTCAATTTGTGCGTGGTGAACCCGTGCTTGCGGGTTAGGTCCAGAGCTTGGCGCACTATGGCATCAGGGGACTCTTCGCCTCCCTAACCTGTCTCCTCGTTCAAATAGCGAAAGAACAGGTAGGAGGCAAATGGAATCTCCTCGCGAAGCGCACCCCCAAGAAGGTCACAAGCGCGGAGCCCAAGCTTTTTCCCTACGATATCTATACAGGCGAACTCAAGGGCGGCATGGATTTGAAGCCGGTTATTGTAAAGCGATGCTGTCGGGTTGCAAAGTTTCCAATAGAGTGCCTCAAACTGAGACGGGTCGTGTCCGAGAATGTAGGGTCTAAGACCAAGAACAGCGGCTTCTGCTGATTCGCCGCCGCCACCCATCTCGCCGAGGCCGGTAATGCCCTCGTCGGTATCAACCTCAATGATCGTTCGTACGAAGCGCCCCCAGTGTGCGCCCGCCGCGTGACGAAGAGGAGCTTCCAGCGGGACGGTAACGGTCGTCGCCCTTACGTCTGTGATCTTCACTGCTTAGCACTGCCACTGATCATCAGTCCTAACCCTCCGTCAATTCGAAATGCCTGCCCCGTAATGAATGCAGCGCTCGGACTGGACAAATACAGGATCAGTTCGGCCACCTCCACCGGTTTGGCGATCCGCTGCATCAGGTGCATCTCGCGTACCTCCCGATAAAGTTCTTCGGGCTGAGATGTTTGGTCGGCCGCCCATTGCAGCATAGGAGTATCCACGGTACCCGGGCATACCGCCACGGAGCGGATTGCCGGCGCATAGTCTACAGCGATGCTGCGAGTGAGTCCCAAAAGGGCTGTTTTGCTGGTGACGTATGGAGCAACTCCTCGCTGAGAAATAAAGCTCTGCACGCTCGCCACATTGATCACGACTCCCCTCTTTCGGACTTGCATGAGTGGGATGGCCTGCCTGGCACACAAGAATGCACTCTTAAGATTCACGCCTAGCACCAGGTCCCATTCCTGCTCAGACGTTTCTGTGACTGTGCTGTAACGCTGGATTCCGGCATTGTTGACGAGAATGTCCATAGCGCCGAAGCCGGCCCGGATCTGCTGGAAGGACTTCTCTACTTGGTCGGCCTTGGACACATCGCAGGGGATAAAAAGCGCCTGGTCACCGTACGGGGCAAGGATCGCTTGTCCAAGCTCAATATCCACATCCAGAACCACGACGCGCGCTCCCTCTTGCAAGAAGCGAACGGCCGTGGCGCCTCCGATGCCCTTTGCTCCGCCGGTTACAACGGCTACTTGGTTCCTGAATTTCATGTCGGTGTCCGGTATGGCTGGTGATGGCCCGATAGAAGTTCGCAAAAAAGACGTAATGAGGTTATTGAACTCTGCGCGGGGCAGCGTAAGCTGGCTACCGGCAAGAAGGATGTACGCCTATCAAGATTTGCCTAGGGAATGTGCTGCCGGGAAACTTGATAGGCACGTATATGAGTTCTACAATTCTTGGTACACACGCTGTTCGTTGGGTCTGCATTTCAGGGAACCACTGCTACTGCAATACTGAATGTTCTGGCCGTGGCGTTAGGGGGAGGTGGAGATCACTTGCTTATGGGATGGTTCTTTCAGAGGATGGGGAGCTTATCGCCGATAGGTTGGGGGATTATGTAGGGAAGGTAACAGGGCGATTGGGTTGCGACTTCACCTGCCCTCCTGCGTTATAGCCCGTATTCTTGCTCCGCACGATACGTGCGCATGAAGAGGGCTAGGGCAGCAGTAGTGCCTGGAGTCGCACGGAAGAGGAAGTGGGTCGCAAATATAGTTCATTGATCAAGCCGGGCGAGTTTCACACGATCCCGAGTTTGGTTGATGATTGTCTAATTAACGGGTCTTTTCGGCGCCAAACCGGTAAACGGTGCGAGTTTGGTAGGTTTCTCCGGGTCTAAGGATCGTCGAAGGGAAATGGGGATTGTTGGGTGAATCAGGGAAGTGCTGCGTTTCAAGACAGAAGCCGGTACGGCGACCATACGGTTTGCCCGCCTTTCCTGGCAGCGGTGATCCTCCAAGGAAGTTGCCTGTGTAGAATTGGACTCCGGGCTCCGATGTTAAGACTTCCATAACGCGTCCGGTCACGGGCTCGAATATGCGGGCCGCAAGCACCAGCGAATCGCCCGATGGCGCGAGTACAAAATTGTGGTCGAAGCCGCCTCCAATATTCAATTGCTCATTATTCTCATCAATGCGGGTCCCGATGGCGACTGGATCCCGAAGGTCAAAAGGCGTGCCCTCAACGCTGCGCAGTTCGCCGGTGGGGATTAGAGTCGAGTCCACCGGAGTAAAGTGAAGGGCGTTTATCATCACCTCGTGCCCCATTATGTCGCCAGAGCCTTCTCCTGCCAGATTGAAGTAGGAGTGCTGCGTCAGATTGACATGGGTGGCCTTGTCGGTCGTCGCTTCATATTCCACCACAAACTCGTCTTCGTTCGTCAACAAGTACGTCACAACGGTTTGGAGCGTGCCGGGATACCCCTCTTCACCATCCTTGCTCGTGTAGGATAGGCGTAGCCCGACAGCGCCTTTCATCTCAAGCGGTTCTGCATCCCAGACAACCTTGTCGAAACCGACGATGCCGCCGTGCAGATGATTTGGTCCGTTGTTTACTGCAAGCGCGTACGTCTGGCCATCAAGCTCAAACGATCCATTAGCAATACGATTTCCGTAGCGACCTACTATCGCGCCGAAATACGGGCTACTTTCAACATAGTCAGATAAGGTATGGTATCCAAGTACTACATCCGCCATGGAGCCCTCCGTATCTGGAACTTTCAAGGACAACACGATGCCTCCATACGTTATGGCGCGCAATTCCAGACCATTGCTATTGCGCAGCGTATAGACATCTATGGGTGTCTTCTCGGGCGTTTCTCCAAAGGGATCCGATTCTATTGATGGTTGCGTGGCGCTGCCCATGCATGCTAAGAGTCCGATCAACGGCAGCAGGAGGTAGGTTTCCGGATGGGTCATTTCTTCCATCATGGTGTCCGGCGATAGGGACTAGAAGGCATATCCAAATGTTGATGCACCCAATGTACGACCGTGCTACTCCAATGGAGCCTCTGAAAGCCGTACTTTTGGGGGCTAGAATTGAGTGTTTCGAGCCAGCCCACCAGACATTTGTGAGAAAATTGTAATGAATTCGTCAACTACCAAGGCCCCGACGCTTGGTGTGATAGTGGGTAACCGTGGCTTTTTTCCAGACCACCTCTGTATCACCGGGCGCCAGGCTGTGCTTGATGTGCTGCAGCTACACGGGATTCGCGCTGTTGTTACACCGCAAGATGCCACACGCTACGGAGCGATTGAGAGTTTGGAAGAAGCGCGTTTTTGCGCAGACTATTTTCGGCGGCACCGAGAGGAGATTGACGGGGTGCTGGTGACCTTGCCCAATTTTGGGGACGAGCGAGCCATTGCTAACACGCTGCGCTGGGCGAATCTGGATGTGCCTGTTCTTGTGCATGCATTTCAAGATGCCCCGTCTGCAATGACCATCGCGAGTCGACGAGACAGCTTCTGCGGCAAGATGTCAGTCTGCAATAACCTGTATCAATACGGGATTCGCTACACGCTGACAAGCCTCCATACCATGGATCCCCACGGTACCTCCTTCGGGGAGGACCTCCAGCGCTTCGCGCGCACTTGCCGGGTGGTGCGATCGGTGAGGGGTGTGCGGCTCGGGCAAATCGGAGCGCGGCCGGCCGCCTTCAACACGGTGCGGTACAGCGAAAAGCTGCTTGAGCGCGCTGGCATCTCCGTGGAGACTCTGGACTTGTCCGAGCTGCTAGGATGGATCCGTCGTATGGGAGATGATGAGGCCCCCGTACAAGCTAAGCTGGAAGAAATACGCGGCTACACGCGTGTGTCCGGCATCCCACAGGAAAGCTTGCTGAAAATGGCCAAGCTGGGCGTTTCAATCGATAGGTTTATGGGCGATCACGGGCTGGCTGCTACCGCCATCCAGTGCTGGACCGCGTTGGAGGAATTTTATGGAGTGGTACCCTGTACCTGTATGAGTATGATGAGCAACAGCCTCATGGCGAGTGCATGCGAGGCTGACATTGCAGGTACGTTGAGCATGTACGTGATACAGCAGGCGTCCGGGGTGCCCGCAGCTCTATTGGACTGGAATAACAACTACGGTGACGATCCGGACAAAGGTGTAGTGTTCCACTGCAGTAACCTTCCGAAGGAATTCTTTACTGCCCAGCGAATGGACTATCAGGAGATAATAGCCGGTGCGGTCGGGCGCGAAAATACGTACGGCACCATAGTCGGTAGAATTGCTCCGGGCCCATTTACCTACGCTCGCATTTCAACCGATGATTTCGCCGGACTCATTAAAGTTTATGCGGGCGAGGGCATGTTTACGGAGGACACCATGACGACCTTCGGCGGTTACGGCGTCTTTGAGGTTCCCAGAATGCAGGACCTTCTGGCACACATTTGCGAGAACGGATTTGAACACCATGTAGCCGCTTCGCGCGCACAGGTGGCACCGGCCGTCGCAGAGGCGCTGGGAAAATACATGGGTTGGGATGTTTATTTGCACGCGTGAGATCTGCGCGGGCCAGAGAGCGTAGGCACCATGGCATACGCCATGGGACTGGACTTCGGGACTAATTCCGTCCGTGCACTGGTCGTAGATACCGGGTCCGGCGAGGAGATTGGTGTGTCCGTGTATTACTACACCAGTGGTACGGAAGGTATTCTTCTGGATGCCCAAACGCCGGACCTTGCCCGCCAGAACCCGCAGGACTATCTGGACGGTCTCACTCAGTCCGTGCAGGGGGCATTGCAGGAGGCTTCAGCTGCGTTGGAATTTGATCCTTCGCTTGTGGTAGGTATCGGAGTGGACACCACTGGATCAACCCCCATCCCGGTGGATCATGAGGGGCGCCCGTTGGCACTGGATGACCATTTTCGGAATGAGTTAGCTGCACAGGCGTGGCTTTGGAAGGATCATACTGCCCATCAGGAAGCAGACGAAATTACCGCTGTAGCGCGGCGAATGCGGCCGCAGTTCCTCGCCCGTTGTGGTGGGATATACAGCTCCGAGTGGTATTGGTCCAAAATCCTACACTGCCTGCGTGTGGCCCCGCAGGTCTTCAAGGCTGCATATTCATGGGTGGAGCATGCAGACTGGATACCGGCCGTCCTTACGGATACATGCCATCCGAAGGTGTTGCGTCGCAACGTATGCGCCGCCGGGCATA
Source organism: Rhodothermales bacterium (assembly GCA_963663495.1). Lineage (GTDB taxonomy): Bacteria > Bacteroidota > Rhodothermia > Rhodothermales > Bin80. The sequence continues at coordinate 2,813,320 of OY760427.1, read as the reverse complement.
AGGCGATGTTCAGTACCGAGTGGGGAGGCTATCCAGACGAAACCTTCCTGGCGGCTGTTGATCCGCGTCTGGAGTACGTGCGTCGCGGGCTGCCCTCTACCACCCACAATGTGTCTCAACGTGCAGGGATTCTGACATCAACCTGGGCATCCAGACTTGGGCTGCCAGCCGGTATTCCGGTTGCGATGGGAGCATTCGATGCGCATTTGGGGGCTGTGGGATCTGGAATCGGACCGGGTAAGCTTGTGAAGATAATGGGAACCTCGACATGCGATGTGATGGTGGCTCCGCTGACACAGGACCTGCCATCGATTCCCGGCCTCTGCGGTATAGTAGCCGAGTCCGTGCTACCCGGGTACTATGGGTTGGAAGCCGGACAGTCGGCGGTCGGGGATATCTTTAACTGGCTTGTTGAAGTGATCGCTCCGCATGGACTAAGCCATGATGCACTGACGGCGGATGCGCAGCGGTTACGTCCGGGCGAAAGCGGACTCTTAGCTTTGGACTGGCACAATGGCAATCGTACTGTGCTTGTAGATCAGCGCTTGACAGGATTGATTCTCGGACTCACGCTACATTCCAGCCCCCACGAAATCTACCGTGCACTCATAGAGTCTACTGCCTTCGGAGCGTGCGCAATTCTGCAGCGTCTGGAAGCGTACGATGTCCACACCGATCAAATTATCGTATGTGGAGGGATTTCAGCCAAGAACACGCTCGTGCTGCAAATCTATGCCGATATCCTGGGCCGCCCGGTGCATGTTTCACGGAGCGCACAGACTCCAGCGCTTGGTGCCGCCATGGCAGGAGCTGTTGTGGCCGGTAAAGATGCCGGTGGTCACGGCTCATTTGAAGAAGCTGCAGCGGCTATGACGGGTCTGCGGGACATGGTTTATCTGCCACGAGAAGAAATGTGCCGACTATACCGGCGGCTATTCGCATTGTACATGAGAATGCACGATGCCTTCGGTGTTAAGGGAGGCACGGACGACTTGTACGACGTGATGAAGACACTTCTGGAAATACGAAGCAGTGCGAGGAGTAGATGAGATACGAGGAGCTGCGCCAGGCTGTATGGAGGGCTAACATGGAAATTGTGGATGCAGGACTCGTTGAGGTAACGTGGGGCAATGCCAGCGGTGTGGATCGTGAGGCGGGAGTGATGGTTATCAAGCCCAGTGGGGTTCCGTTTAACGCCATGCGCCCGGAGCACATGACGATCCAATGCCTTTCGTCCGGCGAGGTCCTGGGCGGCTCCTTGCGTCCGTCAACCGATTCCCCAACCCATCGTGCGCTGTATCACGCTTTTGGTAGCATCGGCGGCATCGTGCACACACATTCCCCGTACGCTACAAGCTGGGCTCAGGCTGTGAAGGCACTCCCTTGCCTTGGTACCACTCACGCTGATCACTTTCGCGGCGCCGTTCCGATAACGCGCAGCATGAGAGATACGGAGATAGCCTCCGGTTACGAGCTGAACACAGGAGCGGTAATAATCGAGTGCTTTGCCAAGAACAGGATAGATCCTCTGCAGGTGCCCGGAGTTCTGGTGGCTCACCATGGCCCTTTTACGTGGGGGAGTGATCCGACGGAGGCTGCAGTGAATGCAACCGTGCTGGAGTCATTAGCCCGGAATGCCGTATATACCCTCGCTATCAACCCCGCAGCAGAGCAACCGGGACGGGAGCTTTTGGACAAGCATTTTTTTCGTAAACACGGGCCTGGTGCTTACTATGGCCAGGATGCTGTTAATCAAACTTCTTCTTAACCCGTCAACCTTGGATTCTGAATGAACCCGCTTGCGCCGCTTGACTGGATTATAATCGCCGCTTATTTCCTCATCATCATGGGGCTGGCATGGTGGGTGATCCGTCAAAAGACGGATACCCCGACCGATTATTTTCTCGCCGGTCGGCATTTGGGATGGCTGATCGTAGGTGCGTCCATCTTCGCTTCTAACATAGGCTCTGAACACCTTGTTGGGCTTGCGGGGTCGGGTGCTACGGACGGTGTCGCGCTGGCCCATTATGAACTCCACGCGTGGTGCCTGCTGGTACTTGGATGGGTGATGGTGCCTTTTTATATTCGGTCCAAGGTGTTCACTATGCCGGAATTCCTGGAGCGTCGATTTTCCCCAATGGCGCGCACCATACTGTCCGTCATCTCGCTCGTGGCGTATGTTCTGACCAAGATTGCGGTGGGCATATTTGCCGGAGGCGTAGTATTTAGTGTGCTACTGCCAGAGGTACAGTTCATGGGGATGAACAGTTTTTGGCTCGGCTCACTCCTGGTGATTCTGTTTACGGGCATATATACGGTGCTCGGTGGATTGCGGGCGGTGGCGTATACGGAGGCATTGCAAACGCTGATACTTGTAGTGGGCTCATTCCTCGTGCTCATTTATGGTTTAAAGGCCGTGGGCGGATGGGACCAGCTGGTGGACATTGTGGGCTCGGATATGTTCAATCTTTGGAAGCCGCTGGTCCCGGAGGGTATGGAAGCGACATGGGTGCCCATTCGTGAAGCGGGGCAGATGGCCTGGTACTTTAACGACAACTATCCCTGGCTGGGGATGCTGTTCTGTGCCCCCATCATCGGGCTCTGGTACTGGACCACGGATCAGTACATCGTGCAGCGTGTGCTTGGTGCACAAAACGAAACGCAAGCACGCCGAGGCTCCATCGCTGCGGCGGTATTAAAGCTGTTGCCGGTATTTATTTTCATCATTCCTGGCATTATTGCCTTCGCCCTTGCTGAAACTGGCCAAGTAGAGGCGATTCGCCAGTCCATGTTTGGTGCTGACGGCGAACTTATAACCGAGAATGCGCAGGCTGCTTTTCCGCTGCTGGTGGCGCACATTCTGCCAATAGGAATACGAGGGATCGTGGTGGCAGGTCTCCTGGCAGCACTCATGAGCTCCCTTGCAGGCGTTTTCAATGCATCATCAACATTATTCACGATGGACCTTTACAGCCGGATTCGTCCGCAAGCTTCCGAACAGCGATTAGTTTGGATGGGCAGGGTCGCGACATCGGCCATGGTGGTGGTAGGCTTGGCATGGATCCCGGTGATACAGGGCGGTAGGGGGCTGTATGATTATCTGCAGGGGGTGCAATCGTATTTGGCACCTCCAATCTTCGTGGTCTTTTTCCTGGGCATCTTTTCCAAGCGTCTCAACAAACAGGGTTGCCTTGCGGCGCTGCTGGTCGGGTTCGCGCTCGGACTCTTCCGGTTGGCTATTGATACGCCGGTGGCTTTGTCGGATGGGTTTGCATACACCGAGGGATCGTTCTTCTGGGTGATCAACAACACTTTTTTTCAATACTATAGCCTGTTGATCTTTCTGGTTTGCGTGGCGGTCATGGTCGGCGTCAGCTATTTTACTGCTCCACCCGCGTACGATTCGGTACGTGGGTTAACGTTTGGCACGCTCACAAATGAACAACGCACAAGTACGCGTGCCAGTTGGGACTGGCGTGATGTCGTATCCTCCGCCCTTGTGCTGGTTCTTATTTTGGCAGCCTACCTATATTTTCAAGGGTAAGGCAAACCTGTTGAATTCAGATGTCCCGGCTGTGATCACAGTTCTGCTCCCGGCGGGTAAACAACTGGTAGGAGTACATGGTGAAACGTATGGATGTCATTAGCCAAACTACCGTCGGCATCGCCGCCAGTATTCTTCTGGTCCTAGCGGTCATCAGTTGCACTGCTCCACAGGAATTGGCTGTCGTGGTTATGCAGGAACCGTTGGTAATCGAGGAGCCACGCCAACTGTACGGTAAATCCACCACTGAGACTCCGCCAATTCCTGACGTGGAGCTGGGACGCTTTGATGGCGGCAAAATGTGGACATTCTCCGATCCTCCAGTGGAATACTTTGCCGAAGCCTACGACTTTCAGCCGGATTCTTCATGGTTCGACCGTGCGAGGCTTGGTGCACTCCGCTTCGCAGACTATTGCTCTGCATCCTTTGTGTCCGACCGAGGACTAGTGCTTACCAATCATCATTGTGCGCGTGAAAGTGTAGAGCAGGTCAATCGCGCTGGCGAGGATTTGCTGACCGATGGCTTCCTTGCCGCATCGCTGGAAGAGGAGCGGCGTGTAAAGGATCTGTATGTAGAACAACTCGTGGAGACGCTTGATGTAACCGAGCGTGTTCGGTCCGCGAGCCGGTCCGTCCGTGGCGACAACGAAAAGGTTCGGGCCCGAGCCAACAAAGCGACAGACATTGAGCGCCAGCTGACAGATGCGGCTCAGGCCATGGACTCCACTCATCGCGTTGAAGTAGTGGAGTATTACGATGGTGAACTATACGCTGCCCACACCTATCGGCGCTACGAAGATGCCCGGATAGTAATGGTTCCGGAAACCCGCCTCGGGTTTTTCGGCGGAGATCAGGACAATTTTACGTACCCGCGATTCGCGCTCGACATGGCATTCTTCCGAGTGTATGATGTGGACGGAGATCCCATTGAGCCAGAGAATTTTTTCTCTTGGAGCGAATCCGGTAGTCGTGAAGGGGATGCCGTTTTTACGGTTGGAGCTCCGGGAACCACTAGCAGACTCGGGTCTGTTGCTTCCTTGGAGTACGAGCGCGACCTTGTTATGCCGCGAAGTCTTGCTATGCTAAAGGCACGTGCTGAGGTGCTTAATCGCTACCTGGAGTTCCAGGAGGACCAGGAATTGAAGAACACGCTCTTTTCGCTAAACAACTCTATCAAGTCGCTTTCGGGACAGCTGGAAGGATTGCGTGACAGTTCTCTGATGGATCGCCGCCTAGCTGCTGAATTGCTACTTCAGCGTGATATTCTTGCGCACGATTCACTGACAAGTGAGTCCGGGAGCCTTTTCCAGGACCTTCGTGAGCTCCAGCGGTCCAAGGAATCGGGGTTTCGCCGGTCAGAGGCTTTTGTCTTTTTTGGTACAGCTGCGGGCTCCGCCATCCTGACAAGAGCATTGTACGGATACTACATTGATACATTGCGGCGCAGGGGCTTTGTGGAAGAGATGGTGATAAACAATCTACGTGATGATGCCCTCGCAGTTGAGGATATTCCTGCTGACGTTGAGCGCGAGTTTATTACGCTGCGTTTCAACGAGATTGGGGCGGCGCTTGGGGAGCAGGATCCTACGGTTGTCCAGATCATGAATGGGCAAACGGCGGACAGCATTGCAACACGCATCGTGACACGTACGGCGCTCGTAGATTCAGCCGGATTCGCAAAATTGCTGGATGAAGGGTATCTTAGCAGCGATGATGTTACCGTGGATGTAATCCAGGCACTTGGGCCGCTGTTTTTTTCGGCGCAGGAGCAACATACCAGCTTCACCAACCGTGAAAAGCTGCTAAACAGCCGGATTGTGTCGGCGCGTTTCGTGCTTTATGGTACATCGCCGCCGCCGGATGCTAATGGTACGCTGCGTATTTCTGATGGACGTGTGTTGTCGTACGCATACAATGGCACCATCGCGCCGGCGTTCACCTCGTTCTTCGGTTTATATGACCATCACCATTCGTACTCGGGAGTAAGTGAAGATTGGCAGTTGCCCATTCGCTGGCAGCAGGCGGAGCCTGATCTTGGTACTCCGCTAAACTTGGTCAGCACGAATGACATAGCGGGCGGAAACTCTGGGTCACCGCTGCTGAACCGGGATTTAGAAGTTGTGGGACTCGTGTTTGATGGCAACATTGAGTCCTTACCGAACACGTATTTATATACGGATACGGTAGCACGAACGGTATCTGTCGATTCACGTGGTATAGTGGAAGCGTTGGAGGAGGTTTATAATGCGGATCGACTGGTGCGTGAGTTGCTAGGTGAGTAGTGTGCAGCCATGATCAGAAAAGCGAATGGCGTTGAGGCCCGACCTTGGGGACCCCAGCGTGCCAGGAAAAGGATGGAGCGTTCATAGGTAAACGGAAGGATCGGCTACCGTTCTCTGGCGCAAGAATGAAAACATTGGAGCAATCCAGGAAGCCTTCGGCTGGTTTAAATAGGTCTGCAGACAGCGGCATGTTGAACATTCAGTGCCTCCAAAAACAGAGGCATGTGGGTGGCAGTCGAAGCTGGGATAGGTTTTGCGGCTGCGGTTTATTTCTTTGGCGGCCAAGGACACTACTAAATGGGAATTATGTACGTGAGTACCCTCGCGTATCAATTTCACGGGTCATAGGGGTCGGTAACCCGAACGCCCCTCGCCGTGCAGTAGCCCCAATCCCGGAGGCCAGTATGTTTGCAGCCGCATTCAGGTCTGCATGATCCGTATGTCCACAGGACATACACGTGAATTTGCTCTGCGTCTTACGGTTACTCGCTTCTGTGTGCCCACACACAGAACACCGCTGACTGGTATAGGCAGCGGTAACCTTTATCACCTTGCGGCACTTATAGCTCAGCATCTGATCCAGCTGGCCCCAACCTGTTCGCAGTATTCCACGGTTGAGGCCAGACTTCTGTTTGACGTTTGTGCCAAAGCTCTCCATCGTCCCCTTAGCTGAACGTGTCATCGCTTTGATCTTCAGGTCCTCCGGTATCACCGTTGAGGAGCAATTGGCAATACCGCGACTTACCTGGTGGTTCGCATTCTTGAGGATGTTAGCACGCTTGCGCTGTATGCGGGCGATTCTATGCTTCCGTCTGTTACGACGGTTGGAGCCTTTCTTCTGTCTCGCCAGTCTTCGCTGATGCCGCTTCAACTTGGCATCAAGACGCTTGGTATCCGGTTGTCTGATAATGCTTGTATCGCCCTCTGTGGAGACCATAGCGACCTGCCCGCAATTACGGTCAATGCCTACAGCACCGCCGGTATCCTCTATTACAGGTGCCTCCATCTTGTAGCAGATGACAGCATACCCTTTGCCGGCGTTCTTCTTTACCGTGGCTTTGACGGGTATACCATCAGGGTACGGATTGCCTCCCCGCCTGCGGAGCGCCATATATCCCACTTTCGGGATATACAGCTTGCCATCCCGAACCCTTACGTTATCCGGGATCGTGAACGAAGGCGTACTACCACGTCTGGAATGGAATCTCGGTCTTCTCTTACCCTCCTTGAAGAATGCCTTCCATGCATCCGCCTGATTTTTCAATGTGTATCTAACGACAATATGTATCTAACGACACCAAAGGAGTATTCAGGTAGCCACTCGACCGTGCGGCGCAGCGCCGTGAACCGCTTCCCCAGCGAGAAGAAGCGTACCGAGGGCGGCTTCTCTCCAGCCTCTTTCGCTTTCTTGTACGCCTCGCTCGTATCCGTACGGTGAAGTACATGGTAAAGCGGGCTTAGCATTGGTCTGCGTAGTCCGCTTGTAGAGCTTAGTGCAAGGTGATTATACGCCGGGTTTGGTGTGCCGACTTGGGAATTTCGGAGTGGTGTGCAGCTTATCGTCTTGGCGCCTGAATGCAGGCAGCAATCAGCGTCTTTGGGGACAAAAAACATGGGTTTTGGGGAGAAGAACCGGAACATTGTGGCGGACGCACATGTACACGAACTATGCGGCCCAAGGTATCTTTCTCCCCCTCTTCTCCTGCCGGTGAAGCCCTTTTTCAGAGGCTAAGAAACCAAGAGGCTGAGAACAAGGATCTGCGAAAGCAGGTCCGTCGCTTGGAGAAAAAAGCCGATCGTCTATCCAAGAACATCGCGGATATGGCTGCGAAGATTAGCCATCTGGAAGACAGGTTGGAACAAGCGCATCGCCTACTCTCTGGCAAAAAGAGTGAGCGTTACACGCCGGCGGACAATGCGCAGCAAGGCCAGTTGTCTGGAGAGGAACCAGAAGCTGTTGAGCCCGAGGAGGAAGAGGAGGAGTATGTCCCGGTAAAGCGCAAGCGGCGTGGGAAGAACAAGCCGGTGCGTGGGCCGATTCCGGACCATCTGCCCAGAGAGGTGATCCGCCTTGAGCCGGAGGGCAGCACCGCGGGTATGAAGTACATCGGCGAGGAAGTAACGGAGTACCTGGAATATGTGCCGGGCTTCACGAGGGTAGTACGGATTGTGCGGCCGAAGTACGTTGTCTGCAAGGAGCCTCGCAAGGGGGTGGTCATAGCGCCGTTGCCGAAGCGTGTCATACCGAAGGGGAAGGCGGGTCCGGGGTTGTTGGCATATTTGGCGGTAGCCAAATATGTGGATCATATGCCGCTATACCGGCTGCGGAAGAAGTTTCAGCGCCATGGCGTGAAGCTATCGGCTGCTACAATGGGGGATTGGATTGCGAAGGTAGCGACGTATCTGGGTCCGTTAGGAGATGCGTTGCGTAAGGAGGTGCTTCGTAGCGGGTATCTGCAGGTGGATGAGACAACGTTCCCGGTGCAAAAGCCGAAGAAGGAAGGGAAGGAGAAGAAAGGGAAGAGAAACGAAGGAAAGACGCATCGCGGCTATCTTTGGGTATACCTGGCACCGCGGGCGAAGGTGGTGATGATGGATTACAGCCCGAGCCGTGCGCGCGCTGGACCGTGGGAATTCTTGCGCGGATATAGAGGGGCGATGCAAACCGACGGGTATGTGGTGTACGATGCGTTTGGTACGCGGGGCGGGATAACGCTGTTTGGATGTATGGCGCATGCGCGTCGCAAGTTTTATAACTGCAGAAAAAAGGAGCCCAAGAAGGTGCGCCATGTAATGGAGGAAATCCGGCAGTTGTATGCGATAGAGCGTGGGTTGCGTAAGGAGGGAGCTGGTCCGGCTCGGCGTGTGGAGGTACGACAGGAGGAGGCACGGCCGGTACTGGAGAAGTTGAAGCCATGGCTTGAGGAGAGTCGTGAGCACCGGCCGAGTGCGGGATGGGATGAAGCCGTGGGGTACATGCTCAACAGGTGGGAGAAGCTGGTTTGTTACCTGGAAGACGGCAAGGTTGAGATTGATAACAATCTGGTCGAGAACCAGATGCGAGCGATTGCGCTTGGTCGAAAAAACCATCTGTTTGCGGGATCGCATGCGGCAGCGCAGCGGTCCGCAGTACTGTACGCTCTTTTTGCCACATGCAAGTTGCAATCGACAAACCCGATTGAATGGCTTACCGACGTACTACGCCGTCTTCCGACACATCCTGCCGACCGCATGGCTGAACTCTTGCCCCATCATTGGAAAGCCAGTCGGGACTTGCAGCAAGCTACCGTCAAGAAAGCGGCATAGGAGCCCCTAAACAGGCGCGCCCGGGTCATCCGATAGATCCGTGTACGGGTCTGCGAATACGCTGTCAGGTACTTGACTCCTGCACACCCAACCGACGCTAGCCCATAAACCTTCGAACCGCGCTCTAACTTACTCTAATTGAGAGAGTAAATACCCTCGGTTATAATGTACTTCACCGGACGGATACCCTCGCTCTGCTCTGCGAGGATGGCATTCCACACAAACCTACACGCACCCGCTAATCCAGCAAGGTGCTTGGCGTTACTCCGACTTCCGGGCAACAGCCTGTATGTGATATTGCGGTATGCACTAACCGTTTCGGGCATGGCACCGTGGTATATAACTCCCTGATATATGGAAATTATCTAGCATGAGTACCCACGTGTTGAGTTATTTGAAATAATTGCAGTCTTTTCATGAAAAGCGGGAACCGATTATGAAAAGCTGGCGAAAGCCATCCTGTCTGCACCACCCAAGCACAAAAAATAATTCCTGCGAAAACGCGTGGCACTCAGCCATATAACTCCCTTGTTCTTCCTTCGGTACTTATTCCCAAACAGTTCGGAAATCACTCCACCCTCAACGCTCACCCCGGATGTAGTAGTCATTGCTCCAGATGTTGATGGCGCGTTCGATTCGGTGCTGGGCGGGAGTGGTATACGGTTGGGTCCTCAGGTGCAATTTCGCTAAGTTTGCCCACTATTGTCTCCACACTGCCTGGTATTTCGTTGGATCTCGCCGCACTCAAGAACTACGCACGGGAGGCGCGCCATACGTTTCGTGCGGCGGTAGTAATGCGCGCTGCCGAACTGGGCGTGCATCCCGATTGCATTGAACCCGCGCGTACCGACGGAAACGTTGTACGCATCGGGCCACGGACCGTCTCGCTGAAAGACGGAGAACAGCGCCGAATGCTTGAGCGTCGCATTCTCCGCGAAGGATTTGGCCCTGTGATGGACGAGATGGCCTACACATGGTTCAACCGCTTTGCGGCCATCCGCTATATGGAGCTGCATGGCTACCTGCAGGGAGGCATGCGGCTTCTCAGCGACATTGATCAGCCGGAGATGCTGCGCAGAGCGCATGAAGTAGCCCTTCCCGGACTAGATGCAGCCTATGTGCTTTCCCTCAAGATGGATGGCAACCGGGATGATGAGCTTTTTCGGATGCTGTTTCTGGCACAGTGCAGGGCGCTGCACACATCCATGCCGCTCCTTTTTGACAGCATCGGCAGCGAGACGGAGCTGCTTCTGCCATCGCGGCTGCTGCGCCCGGACTCTATCATGCGAGAGCTGGTACGTGCGATAGAAGAGGAGGACTGGCAGCATATAGAAATCGTGGGATGGCTGTACCAGTTCTATATTTCGGAGCGTAAGGAGGAGGTGATCGGCAAGGTGGTGCCGGTAGAGGACTTGCCGGCAGCCACGCAGCTGTTCACCCCTCGCTGGATTGTACGTTACCTGGTACAGAACGCTTTGGGGGTGGAGGGAGAGTACAGCGTTGTACCGGCCTCTTTTTCCTTTGACCCTGCGCGGTTCACGTTTTTGGATCCTGCGGTGGGTTCGGGCCACTTTCTGGTGGAGGCCTATGATGCGCTGATGGGGGTGTATTTACAGCGGGGGTACCGGAAGGAGGAGGCTGTCCGCCGGATCCTGGAGGACAATCTGTTCGGTTTGGACATAGATCCGCGGGCGGTACAGCTGGCCAGCTTTGCGCTTATGATGAAGGGGCGCAGGGATGACAGGGAGCTGCTGACGAGGCCTGTCCGGCTGAAGCTGGCGTGCATTACCCGCAGCGCGGAACTGGACACGCAGCAGTTGGCCGCGGCCATTCCGCTTGCGGAGTATGGTTTGGAGCGTAGCGACTTGGAGGCATTGAAGGAGCTATTTGCAGAGGCATCGGGGCGTGGGTCGCTGATCCGGGTACCGCAGCGGGTGCAGGAGTGTTTACCGAGGCTTAGGCAGATGGGAGACCAGTGGAAGGACATGCACGGTGGACAGGAGCTATTGGTGCGTCTTGCAGATCAGGCTTCAATGCTGTCACGGAGGTACCATGCGGTGGCTACTAACCCACCGTATATGGTTAGCAACCTGATGCATGGGTCTGTCAAGGCATTTGCGCGGAAGGAATATCCGGCGGCCAAGCGCGATTTGTTTGCCTGTTTCATTGTGCGAGCGCTTGAGCTGGCCAAGGATGATGGCTGTGCGGCCCTGGTCACGATGCACAGCTGGATGTTCTTGTCGTCGTACCAAAGGCTTCGGGTGAAGCTACTTCAGGAGACGAGTCTCAAGACCATGGCGCACTTGGGTGCCAGAGCATTTGGTGCCATTAGTGGGGAGGTAGTGCAGACCACTGCATTTGTGTTGGAGAACTGGTACAAGGCGGGCCACAAGCCGGTGGTCCACAGGCTTGTGGAGGGAAAGGAGCAGGACAAGGAGCGGGCGCTGCGGGAGGGGAGGAATCGCTTTGATCACATCCCACAGGACGACTTCCGGCTGATTCCGGGCAGTCCGGTGGTGTACTGGGTGAGCGAAGGCATGCGGCGGCTGTTCAGGGATGGCACGCCGCTGGGAGAGCTGGTGGAAGCAAAGGTGGGATTGTCAACAGGTAACAACGATCTTTTCCTTCGTCGCTGGTGGGAGGTAGACATAGGACGTATCGGGTTCGGGATGAAGAACCGCAAGGAGGCGCGGGAGTCCGGCAGGAAGTGGTTCCCGTGCAACAAGGGAGGTCCTTTCCGCAAGTGGTACGGCAACCACGAATATGTTGTCAACTGGGAAAATGATGGGGAGGCCATGAGGGCGTTCGGCACGGAGGACGGGGGAAGGCAACGATCTGTTATCAGGAACCCCGACTACTACTTCCGGCCGGCGCTGACATGGTCGAAGGTGGCTACCGGACCAACGTCGTTCCGGCTGGGAGAGGGCGGGGATATATTCGAAACCGCTGGCAACTGTGCATTTCACAAAGATTGCTTTCCGCTACGTCTGGTGACCAGCTATTGCAACACGCCAATCTTGCCTGCAGTTGCTGAATTGATCAGCCCTACCATTAACTTCCAGTTGGGTGAACTCAACAAGACTCCTTTGCCTTTGCCTTTTGCCAGTCAACTTGAGACGCAAGTATCGGAGATCGCCAACGAACTTGTAACCGAAACCCGTGCTGACTGGGATGCCTACGAACGCTCCTGGGAGTTCCGCAGTCTGCCGTTCCTGCCATCACCCCTTGGTACCGGCACCGTAGAAGCAAGCCACAGCGGTTGGCGCAATACCTGCCGGCAGCAGGTGCTCCGCTGCCTACAGCTCGAACAGGAAAACAACCGCATGGTTATCCAAGCCTGCAAACTTGAAGACGAGCTCTTCCCTAACATTGCCCCCCCCCCCCCCCCCCCCCGAACACATCACACACACATGGCATTACCCTCACGAGCAACCCCGCCTACCGGTATGGCAGGAAAGTTTCTCCAGAAGAACACGAACCGCGCATGCTACGCGATGATATGGCAGCACTGGTATCCTACGCAGTAGGATGCATGATGGGACGCTACAGCCTGGACATGCCCGGACTGATGTATGCCGGAACGGAAGGCGAAGACTTTGACAGTCACAAGTACATCACCTTCACGGCGGACGATGACGCCATTGTACCAATGACGGGGGACTTTGATTTTCCGGACGATGCCGCGCGGAGGCTGGAAGCATTCATTGCTACCGTATGGGGGAAGGAGCACCTGGAAGCAAATCTCCGCTTTGTTGCAAGTGCACTGGCCACCGGCCCCTCAACACGCGAGGCGCTGCAGCGTTACTTGGCAAGAGACTTCTATAAGGACCACCTCAAGGCCTACCGGAAACGCCCGGTGTACTGGCTGTTCACCAGCGGCAGGAGGCGTACGTTCCAGTGCTTGGTATACCTGCACCGCTATACGGAGAGCACGCTTGCACGCATGCGAGTGCGCTATGTGGACCCGCTACAAGAACGCCTGCAGGCCAGGAAGGCCCAGAAAGAGCGGGATATCGCCGATGCGACGACACCCGTCCGGCGACGGCGCCTCGAAAAGGAGCACCAGCGGCTGACCAAGGATGTGGAAGAGTTGAATACGTTCGATGACCAGCTCCGACTCTTCACATTTGACCGGATCCGGCTTGACCTCGACGATGGGGTAAAGGTCAACTACGGAAAGTTCGGATCGCTGCTCAGAGACGTAAAGGCGGTCACAGGAAGAAAACCCGTGCTGCGCTTGGAGTGAAGGTACCTGTACGGCCACATGTGCTGCAGGCAGCAAGGAAATACAAAACAGCTTTTACCCTGTACGGGAGCCAATGCCGTAGTCTGTAGCCCGCGGACCGCAACGCATCGTCACCACGGTGCCATGTGCAAGCATCCCGCGTGTGCAGAGAGAGGCACTGGGAGATGTTCTTTGACATAGTCTAACTGCATGGAGGATGGGGAGAAGGCCCCCCGGCAGCCGCTGTGTCGGCGGAGGCTGCAGGCCACCCACTTGGCTGAGGTATATGTGTCTGGTGAAGAGTGAGCCGGGAAAAGGCAGGGTAACAGACTCTGTTAGGTATGGATCAAAGAGTCGAACGAAAATGAATCGCTGAAGGAATGTCGGAACAGTCCTAACGATATCAGAGCCAGGGGATACTGGATCCGCGGGGGCAAGCTTGGCGGGAGCCTGCGTACTGACCACATGGCATGTAGGCGGCCGGAATATGAACTGGGCCTTAATGCTGAACGTTGGAAGGCGTCGGAGCGATAGTAAGTGAGACTCGCGAGCGGAAACCCCGCATGCGACTGAGTACCGATACGCCCCGGGTTGGCGGATCAGCCGGAAGTAGTGCGGACGGGGCTGTAATGGCCTTGGAGCGAAGGGGCCAACTCGGCCGGCTGACGGTGGGAGACAACCGCAAGGCGGGAGGATCCCTTGGGGGAAGCAAGGGGTGGCCGCTGCGAAACGTGCAAGCCGGGCCGAAATCCCTTGTCAGGTCTAGCCATGTGAGCTGTTGGCAGAGCAAGTCGCAGTCCTCAAGTTCCGCATGATAATAGTAGCCTCGTGCGTGGCAGAATTTGCGGCGCAGGCGCTAGCTCCACCGTGCACCGGCAGTCGGCAACGTGCGTTCCACCCCGACCACTGTTGCCGGCAGCGGCATGGGGCTGAAATAGTTCATCCTGTCTTGAGCTTCCGGCTTGTAGCTCTATTGTTTTCAGAACCTTCTCTTGAATCTGACGGCCACCGTATAGGGTCTGGACGGAGAGCACCTGCGAGACGAACAAAAAGGTCAGCCACCTGTTTTCATGTCGCCGTTCGGTTGGGCTCGTTCCGAAGGGTGGCTGAGGCTGGTCTCCCGCAATTGCCGTTCTTTACGCACATCAATGCCTGAGGACAGGGTTTGACAAGTATCGTGTGCAGGATCGGAGTATTCCTCGTTGCTTGGTTGTTGGCTGTGCCGGCATCCGCGCAGATATTGAGGGGCCGTGTAGTGGATGCGGTGACCGGGGAAGCCCTAAGTACGGCTACCATCCAAGTGGAAGGCACGTACCGTGGTACAATTGCTAACGCCGAAGGGCGCTTTGAACTATTAATGGATGCACTACCCGCAGTAGTCATTGTTCGGCATATCGGATACAGTATGCAGCGTGTAGAATACCAGCAATTACCGGAATCCGAGCCTATCATTAAGCTGGAACCGGCTTTGATTACACTGCAGGAGCTTGTGGTTACAGACGAAGATCCTGCTATCCGTATCATGCGTGAGGTGATAGAGCGGAAGAAGCAGTGGAGAAACGCAATGCGGTCGTCAGAAGCCGTGGCATATAGCCGGTATACCGTCTCAAACGATACCGGAATTGTAATCATCCGCGAATCCGTAAGTGAAGCGTATTGGGATCATGAGCGCGGTTGGCGAGAGGTAGTTATAGGCAGCAAACAGACAGAGAACGCAGACATGCCGTTGGCTGTGCCTGCCGCAACAAGCACCGTAAACCTTCTTGATAACAATGTGCAGGTATTCGGCTACGAGTTTATTGGTGTGACACACCCCGACGCTCTCTCGCATTATCACTACAGACTGGTAGGAACGCTCCTGGCGGATGACACGGTGATCTATAAAATCGCAGTTCTCCCAAGAAACAGGTTTATCAGCGCGTTCAAGGGCACTGTGTTCGTGCATGGTGATGAATACGGGCTGTTGGAAGCGGAGCTGGAACCCTCCGAAACGATGTATCTGCCGATGCCGATTCGCTCCTTCAAGACGGTGTTTAAGCAGCAGTTTTCTACATTTGGCGGGCCGTACTGGCTTCCCGTGGACTACAGGAGTGAAGCCACGTTGGATCTGCGCGTCAGCTTGTTGCTGAAAATCCCGACGATCAAGGTGGCGCAGGTATCCAGATTTGCGGACTATGTGATCAATGCTGATGTACCGGAGGATGTGTATGCCGATGACAATATTGTACAGGTTGATACGGTCGCTGTGGAAACTGACAGCATTCTTGCCCGTGACGGCGTTGCGGTGCCGCTGCTGCCGGAAGAGCGCTTGGCCTATTCGCAGATTGACAGCACGCTTGACCTTGTAGAAGCCTTTGAGCCACGCGGCCCCGCAAGTTTTCTTTGGCGAGCAATGGCTGACCTTGGATCCTCTCTGGTGCAAGGATCTGACGATGCGGGATTCCTACCGTCTTGGTTAACCGTAAGCCCTCGGCTTTGGTTTAACAGCGTTGATGCACTGTACGGAGGTGCGAATGTCCGAATAGATGCCACCGGTGGATTGGATTTTCAGGGTAGATTGGGACGGAGTACCGGTCTACGCGGGGATGAGGCGTGGCATTACAAGGCTCTTGGGCGCCTGGAAACAGGAGAGAACCGTGTTTTGGGTGTGGACGCTTCCTACGGCGCAGGCAGTAAACCTCGCTACAACTCCAAACACATGAACCGCTGGCGAAGCAGTATGGCCATGTTGATAGGGAGGGGAGACTATCACGACCACTACCGTAGCAGCGGGATCAGTGTTGGCATTGATGTATCTGGACACAGCGGTAAAGTGCGGGCGAGATCTGTTTTTGTCGCAGAACATCATTCGCCCCTACAACGCACTACCAACTATGATTTTGCAGGCAACAAGGATGTCCAGCGACTAAATGTGCCTATCGGTCCGGCGCGCCACCAGGCGCTATCCCTTATTATCGGGTTAGGGGGCAAACCGCTGATCGGTGGTGTTGGTGCCATCAGCTTCCTGGAGGTGGATGTGGAGCATAGCCTGCCGGGCAGCGACTATGAGTATACGCGGTTCAACTTGGTGGCGGAATGGAGGCAGGAAACACTCTTGCAGCGCCGTCTGCTGCCTGCGATGCTCCACTTGCGACTGGAGGTCGCCACAAGCGGAGGCGTACTGCCACTACAGCGGATGCACATCGTGGAGGGTGGGGGTTCACGGTCCCGATCATTCGGGTTGCTGCATTCCCATGCCGGGTACCCTTTCGAGGGCGATGCCGTAATGGCACTGTTTTGGGATCACAATTTTCGATCGCTGCCATTTGAGCTGCTCAGCCTGAGGTGGTTCGCACGCCGCGGGTACGGAATAGCCGTCTTTGGGGGCCATGCGCGTACATGGACTCCCCAAGGACTCACTGGCACAGACGGGTATCACGAAATCGGGGTCGGTCTGACGGGTATCTTGGGCCTTTTTCGCTTGAATTTGGCTAAGCACTTGAGCGGGGGGCTTGCCGTTACTTACGGGTTCATCCAAATTTATTGACTGTAGGCGAGCCTCCTGTGCCCCCATATGTTGTACTCGTATTGTTGGTCGCAGCGTCCTTACAGGCGGTGCAAGCACAGGTTGTTGTCCGCGGCCTCGTACGAGAGGCCGCATCCCACCGTCCACTTGCTTCGGCTCATGTGCTTGAAAGCGGCGGTACCATGGGCACGATTACGAATCGCGAAGGAGAATTCGTAATCTCACTGCCTGCCGTGCCGACAGCTTTGGAAGTGCGCTATGTCGGATTTGCCACAGAGTACCTGGCCATCGCGCCTAACGGTCCGCGAGCCTTCACCGTAGACCTGATACCGCAGCCGTTAATCCTGGAGGAGCTTCTTGTAACAGGAGAAGAATTTGCGGAAAACGTCATGCGCAAGGTGCTGGTCCGCAAAGCCTCCCGACGTCAGTTCCTGCAATCAACTAGGGCCCGTGGGTTCTCTCGGATCACGCTTGAGAGCGGGAGAGCCATTGTTTTGGTAAGTGAGCATGTATTTGACACCTATTGGGATCGCGAACGTGCAAGCAGAGACGTAACGCTGTCCAAGCGCGAAACGGGCACTTTCTATCAGGATCTTCAACTGGATCATACGGTGGTAGACCTGTCAGCAGACCGCGTGGGCATCCATCAGCTGCAGTTTTACGGGCCCACACACCCGGATGCCCTTGAACATTACAATTTTACATTTGGGGGCCATCGAAGTGTTGATGGCACCCAAATCTACGACATATATGTTGCACCCAAGACGGTGCTTGAGGCCACATTTGTGGGTCGTGTTTCGGTGATGGACAGTGTGTACGCGCTCGTGGCGGCAGACCTGCGCCCGGCACGGCATGTGCAATGGGCGGCGGATGTTGATGCATGGGGTGTGTTCTACCGGCAGCAATTTCGCCCGGTGGACTCCCTGTGGCTACCCGTTGACCTCCGCATGGAAGGACGCATCATTGCAGGCACAGGCCAAAGTGTAGCCACTCTGTACAAAGTTGCCAAGCTTACCGATCACGGCTTGAATGTAGCGGTGCCCGAAAGCTTGTATGCATCATCCCAACGAGTGCAGGAGGACAAAATGTCTATCCTGCTGGATGATCTCTTTTTGCTTGGGCGCGATGTGGTAGCTCTGACCGAGATGGAAGCGGCCGCTTTGGAGCGCCTTCCTTCCGAAGCGTTGACGATAGCAGAAGCCTTACCCAGGCAGAATGTCCGAGCCTCAGATAGTATGGTGCCATGGAATGAACCACAATTTGTGTGGCCCACTATCATGGGACGACAGCCGTGGGCAAAGTTCAACAGAGCAGATGGGTTCTTGCTCGGCGTCATGCAGCCATTGGAAATACCTGGGCGCATCCAGGTTGCCAGCAGGCTTGCCTCAGCCACCGCGAGCGGCGAAAACCACGGCGGACTGCGTGTAAGCCGACGGCTCG
This sequence comes from Rhodothermales bacterium, assembly GCA_963663495.1. Taxonomy (GTDB): domain Bacteria; phylum Bacteroidota; class Rhodothermia; order Rhodothermales; family Bin80. The sequence continues at coordinate 2,795,018 of OY760427.1, read as the reverse complement.
GCGCTAAGGGGCTGGTGGCGACTGGCGGAGGGTGGGATTCAGCTCCGCAGGTAGAAAGCCGTGTGGTTTCACACACACTCGGGTCTTTACCCGCGCTTCTTGGCGGACGCGACTATTTTGACCACATCCGCGCACTAAAGGCGTACGCACGCACCGGGAGAAGCATTCGTGGAGTCCGGACATCTGTTGCTACCCTTTGGGAACGTAACCAGTCGGTCACTACACGAAAAAAGCGCGCATGGCCTTTTCTTCGAGCGCTTAGGCCCAATCCTCCCTTTGAAACAGAGACTATTGGATCCGTGGCCCTAAGCATGTCGGTAGGGGATATCTACCATCCGTTCAGGTTCGGGCCAAGATCAGGCATGGGAGTAGAATTTGAATTTGGTCAACTCCAAGGCGAAGAGCTTGGCTTTTCACGGGTTGGACTGCATATAGACACATACGTTACCACATTCTATCGCCAACGCCCACGTCCTCATCACCTCAACCTGCGATTGTTTGGGACAACATACCGCGGGCTGCTACCGCAGGTCCGGCGGATGTCCGTGAACGGTGCCTTTGGACCCGCGGCCGGCTTTGGAATGCTCCGGGGGTTGGTTGGCACAAGCTATGCCAGCAAACAAGGAGTAGCTTTACATTGGGAGCATGACTTTCGTGCACTGGCATTTGAATCCCTGGGGCTGCACACGCTGGTAGCCATGAACATGGGCATCCGGGTATTCGGCGCCCACGTGTGGACTGGTTCGGTACACCACGAAATTGGTGCATCCCTTGCGGATTTATGGGGCAGTCCCGTGCGAATTGACCTTACGTACCGGCTGGACGATCCGGGAGTATTCGTGGGTTTGGGATTGACTCGACTATTCTAACCCCGCAGGCACGCAAGTTATGCATCGGTTATTGCTGTGCCCTCACACGATCATGGATGCACGCGGATACTGGTGGATGCAGGCATGAAGCCCAGACGGCAGCATTACGTACGCCGATCTAATCAATCCGCGGGTACACGGACAGGCTAATATTTGGCGAATATGAAGGAGTATGTATCCATAGGCGCGGGGCTGAAGATTCTGTATATGGACAACCATCTCCTATGTATCAATAAGCCGGCAGGGCTTCTGTCACAGAGAGACCGGACAGGTGATCCTACCGTGGTTTCGTTGGGTAAGGCCTATCTGAAGCAAGCGTTCGATAAGCCCGGTAATGTGTTTCTTGCTTTGGTCCATCGGCTGGACCGGCCTGCTTCCGGAGCAATGGTATTGGCGCGAACAACCAAGGCTGCGGCGCGGCTCAGCGCCGCATTTCGCCAACGTAGCGTAACGAAGCGTTACCTGGCATTGGTCTCTGGCAGGCTGGAAGGTTCCGGGGCATGGGAAGATTGGTTGGTCAAGGCACGCCCTCAGGTGCAGGTTGTGCAGCCCACTACGGCAGGGGCCAAGATTGCTCGGTTAACGTGGCAGGCCAGGGGCACAATTGCAGGTTCCACGCTCGTAGAGGTGATTTTGGAGACCGGGCGGCCGCACCAGATCCGGTGCCAGTTCAGTCATCGGGGGTACCCGATTCTGGGAGACCTTCGCTACGGAGCCGAGCGCCCGTTTGACGGACGCAACTTGGGACTGCACTGCGTCGGGCTAACAGTTCTACACCCTACGCGAAACGAATCACTGGATCTTCACGCTCCGCCGCCACAAACATGGAAGGCGTTTCATGGCTTGACCCGACGCGCCTTGAAAGGCTAAAGGTCATTCGCCCGCCAGAGATACCAGGCAGCAACGGACCGGTACGGTATCCATCGAACCCCGTATTGGCGCAGTGCACCGGGCGTAGGTAGTACATCTAGTTCCCATGCAATCTTGTATCCGCGCCGGACGCCGAGATCGCCTACAGGCAAAACATCAGGCCGACCCAGGTAGAAAATCAGTAGCATCTGCGCGGTCCAGACTCCGATGCCTGGCAGTTGCGTTAGCAGTTCAATTATTGCGCTGTCCTCCATAACCTCCAGACCCTTCCGGCCAGGCAGACGCCCCTCGCTGGTCTCTGTCGCCATGTGCATGATGGTGGCAATCTTGCGACGAGAAATCCCTACGGCCCGCAAGGAATCCTCGTCGCAGAAAAGGATGTCCCGCTCCGTCGGTACTTCGCTGTCCGGGAACAGGTCGTGCAGGCGTCCTCGGATGGCATCAGCAGCTTTCCTGGAAATCTGCTGAGAAAGCACAGCATGCATAAGTGACTGAAACGGACTTATGTCCGGCGGAAAGGGCATACTGAAAGATCCCACTGCGTCAATCAGGGCGCATAGTTGCGCGTCTGCGCGACGGAGTACCTGGACAGCGACGGCAGGGTCGTAGCTCAGAATCATCGGGAACGCCTCAGGCAACAGCGCCTCCGTAACATAGCGGGGCACCAAGGCCGTATGTAGGGAGACCTATGCCAACAACATGTGATGGGTTTATATATTTTTTCGGGGAGGTCTGCGGTCAAGATGTGTGCTTAGCAGTGCAAAATGGGCAAAATTGACGAGTTATATGGCTGAGTGCCACGCGTTTTCGCAGGAATTATTTTTGTGCTTTGGTGGTGCAGATAGGATGGCTTTCGCCAGTTTTTTATAATCGGTTCCCGCTTTTCACGAAAAACTGCAATTATTTCGATTAACTCAACACGTGGATATTCATGCTATATAATTTCCATCTATTAGGGAGTTATATACCACAGTGCCATGCCCGAAACGGTTAGTGCATACCGCAATATCACATACAGGCTGTTGCCCGGAAGTCGGAGTAACGCCAAGCACCTTGCTTCCTCGCAGAGCAGAGCGAGGCGTACAAGAAAGCGAAAGAGGCTGGAGAGAAGCCGCCCTCGGTAAGCTTCTTCTCGCTGGGGAAGCGGTTCACGGCGCTGCGCCGCACGGTCGAGTGGCTACCTGAATACTCCTTTGGTGTCGTTAGATACACATTGAAATATCAGGCGGATGCATGGAAGGCATTCTTCAAGGAGGATAAGAGAAGACCGAGATTCCATTCTAGGCGTGGTAGTACGCCTTCGTTCACGATCCCGGATAACTAAGGGTTCGGGATGGCAAGCTGTATATCCCGAAAGTGGGATATATGGCGCTCCGCAGGCGGGGAGGCAACCCGTACCCTGATGGTATACCCGTCAAAGCCACGGTAAAGAAGAACGCCGGCAAATGGTATGCTGATCTGTTACAAGATGGAGGCACCTGTAATAGAGGATATCGGCGGTGCTGTAGGCATTGACCGTAATTGCGGGCAGGTCGCTATGGTCTCCACAGAGGGCGATACAAGCATTATCAGACAGCCGGATACCAAGCGTCTTGATGCCAAGTTGAAGCGGCATCAGCGAAGACTGGCGAGACAGAAGAAAGGCTCCAACCGTCGTAACAGGCGGAAGCATAGAACGCCCGCATACAGCGCAAGCGTGCTAACGTCCTCAAGAATGCGAACCACCAGGTAAGTCGCAGTATTGCCAAATGCTCCTCAACGGTGATACTGGAGGACCTAAAGATCAAAGCGATGACACGTTCAGCTAAGGGGACGATGGAGAGCTTTGGCACAAACGTCAAACAGAAGTCTGGCCTCAACCGTGGGATACTGCGAACAGGATGGGGCCAGCTGGATCAGATGCTGAGCTATAAGTGCCGCAAGGTGATAAAGGTCACCGCTGCCTATAGCAGTTAGCGGTGTTCTGTGTGTGGGCACACAGAAGCGAGAAACCGTAAGACACGGAGCAAATTCACGTGTATGTCCTGTGGCCATGCGGATCATGCAGACCTGAATGCGGCTGCAAACATACTGGCCTCCGGGATTGGGGCTTCTGCACGGCGAGGGGCGTTCGGGTTACCGACCCCTATGACCCGTGAAATTGATACTAGTGCTTCACTGTGTACAGTTGGTCACTCACGTATATAATTCCCCAAATCTGACGTAACACTCCGTCGAATGTTGCCGTAAAGGCCAAGTGTGCGCACACCCCTTTTTTCCACCCAACCATGACCTTCGCACGCTATGAAACACCTAACCGTAATTGCCTTGGCCCTGATGCTTGCCATTCCGGCCGCGGCGCAGTCCTCGCAAGAGCATGCCGGACCAGGGGACCATTATTGGACCCTTATTTCTGTGCAGCTTGGCAATTCACTGAGAGCCGCTGATGAGGCGGTTAAGACGCAGGCCTTGAAAAATGCTGTCATCTTCGCGACCTTGTATCGGGACAAGATCTCCATAACCGACCACCTACGTGAGTTGAGCAACATTTATGAGCATTCCGAGAGCTACACGAACCGTAACCTTGCTTTGGCAGCCATGCAGGCTAACGGTAACGGGTTTGCATTCGACTACCTGTCACGCCACGTTAGCCCCGATGAGACCGACCAAGCTCGGCTCCTGGTAGCTTCCGTCTTGAATGAGTACTACCAGACGCGACTGGCATTAGGCACCCCGTTTGAGATTGGCTGATTGCTTGGGGGGCGGGGTGCCTAACTCCGCCCCCCTCCTCCGACCTACGTTCACCGTTCGTCGTCATCGGACGCTTCGTAGTTCTGCCCTAGGATTCCTTTGATCAGCCCGCGCCAATTAGTGAACTGTGCCTGGTAGCTGAGGCCGGCCCCTGTTTCATTGATAATTAATGTCTCGCTCAGGACATCGCCTTCCCTCCTATAAAATACTTCAAACGAGATGTTAGGGGTCAGGTGGACTTCCAGCAGCACTTCGCCCTCAAGCCCCTCCTGCACTGTTGACTCAATCTGATTTCCCAAGCCACGATAAACGCCCTGACCACGGAATACCAGCCGTTCATCAAGTAAATGCAGGGCGATGGCAGCAGACACATCAAGATCTTCTGCCGATTCGTCGCTTAGAATTCCTAGTGTGAGGTCAGCATTTGGAATCACCTGACTGATGTACCGATTAAGCTGGCTTGAGACTAGGTTAGAAACGCTGTTGAAAGCAGAACCTGCCAGTGCGTCATTGGACGTAGCATCCGCAGAGAGCAAAAACGAATTGGTGACCAGAACGCTGGTTGCATGCTGGGCTGCACGGTCAGGCTGGTTCAAGTAGGCTTCCAGTAGGGGAGTATCACTGATTGCCTCCTGACGTTGGTCCACCGAAAGATCCAGCTCAATCTGTACTCCGGTAAGCTTTCCGGCAATTTCCAGGCCGACTATAAGAGGAAGGCTGGTCTGCAGTGCTCCGCCAATCTCCTGCGGGAGCCCGGTGCGCGATGCACGCGTGCGATAGTCCGCACTGATGTTAAGCAACGGGTCCAGTGGGTCGCCCGTCCACAGAATGGAGCCTTCGTTGATGAGAAAACGACGAACAAATAATTCTCCAGCCGTAAACAGATAGTCTCCAGAATCAACATTGAATGTCCCGAACGTGGATAGGTCACCCTCTAGCAGTTGCAGTTGCACGCGTCCGCTGCCCACGCTGTTGATGATATCTCCAAGCAGCGGGTCAATCACGAGATGAATGTTCGAATTCTGGGGAGCATGGATGTTCAGATCCATTTGCAATCCCGTCGCAAAGCTGCGCTCGTCTTCCCCGCGGCGGTCCAGAATATTTTGGCGCATTTGGCGCCCCTCCGGTACTGTGCCCGTGGAGTCTGCGTATATAATAAACCCCGGATCAATCTTGCCATCATGCTCTATGAGGGGTATGAAGAGATCGCTCTTAGCGGCCATTTCGAGGTTTGGAGATCGCAGGAACGCGTCGTGAACGGGGCCGGTGAGGGTCACGTCGCCAGTAGCCCAGATTAGGCCGAAGAAGGGCAGATCGCGCGTGTGCGAGCTCACATTCATGATTTGTAGTTGGTCCAACACACCCACTAAATCCAACGACAGAAAACGATAGTCGTTGAATTTCAATAATCCGCGGATACTTGCAGCGCCTCCCGTGGAGTCTTCAAGTGCCACATAGTCCATAAGCACCCCTTCTGGCACGACCTTCACTTCGCCCTCAGCCGCATAGCGCAAGTCATACTTCGGGATACGCAAACTGCCGTTAGCCAATTCGAAGTCACCGCGAAAAATCGGATAGGCGAACGTCCCCGTAATGGAGCCATCACCTGTAAATCCACCTCCAACATCTTCAACACTCTCAATCAGGTGTTGCAGAAAGAAGGCGTCAATCCGAGACGCTTCAAGCTCAAATTCAAGTGCTCCGTCGTCATTGGGGCCCGGCAACTGCGCTGTGCCCGCCAGGCTAAGGTCGTTTCGGGCATACAGGAAATTGGGGGATGGGGAACCCTGCACTGGGCCTAGAGTGATTTCCAGAGCAAGTTCGGAACTTGCCGGGTCGTATTGACTGCGAACATCCAGCTGGCCCAAAATGTGACTCTCAAGTTGGAGGTCCGCAACGCGCATTTGCCCTTGAAAGACAGGGCGGTGGAGTCCGCTCCAGTCTATCCGGGCACTCAATTCGCCGTCAAAGCTACGCCTGCCATCAATATAATTTGATAGCTGGCCCAGTCCAATTGACTGGAGAACTATAGACGCAGCTTCGTCCCCTTCCTTGGCTACCAATCCGTCTATTTGGATTGCTTGCCGCAGGGCATTTTGCTGGTCTGTGGTTTCCAGCCGAAACTGTTCGAATCGTAAAGCATCGGCGAATACATTGATGGCACTTTGTACGGACTGACTCCACCGATAATTGCCAACAGTGAAGCTAAGCGTGTCCAGTGCTATCCTGTACCTGTGGGGGAGTCCTGCAATGGTCCCGGCAATGCGTGCTCCATGGTTGCCGGGGGTACTAAGCCGGAATGTGTACCTACCTTCATCTCCGTTAGCGATCAACAATGGCGAGTTAAGTCGAAGGAGACCCGATTTCCAGGAGGATGCCCCGCCTTGCACCTGGAAGGTTAGAGTTTCTTCCAAGAGTCCACCGAGAGTGGCCGAGCCGGCAATGGTGGATTGGAGGTCGGCCGCATAGATACCGGATATGGCTGCGGAATCAGCTTCGAATGCGCCTCGAAAATCAATTCTATCATCCTCGGCTGATACCTTAACAGTGGCTTTAACTCCTTTCGGTGCGAGCCAAGCCCTGGTAAGTGGGGGCTTAAGGGTCAATTTCAATTCTGCCAGCAATCCTTCCAATCCGGTTGTGCTATCAGACACGATGCTTATCGTGTCATATTCCTGGTCGGTGTGCACATTTGCTTTCCATCGCTCAATGGGTCCGCGCAGCGCAGCACTCCACGATGCAGCCCACCGGTTGAGCAGGCGCGTATTACTTGCCAGCATGATATCAACCAGATCGCCTTCCAGGCGGAAGGTTAGAGGATGGGCTGTGGTGCTCGTCAGCGCCGCGGCGAACGCGTGTGCAGGGAGTTGCATGGTCCGTGCACCCCATCCTACAACAGCAGTGTCCAGGCGCGCCTCAATCTTCACTTGCAAGCTGTCTGGATGGAGGCCGTAGCCTGCTACAGACCAATCCCCGGTGAGGCGGATACCAAGCGAATCCGATAGCATTAGCGGCCCCACATCAACAGCATGCGTTCGTATATCAATAGCATACGCAGGCACTTCCGAGTCCCATGCAATGGCCCCTTCTAGTTGTGCGCGTCCCATGCCGCGTTGCACATGCATGCTGCCGCTAATTTCATCTTGGTCTAATGTTGCGTCCACATGCAAAGCATCAAATGATCTACCGGCAATGCTTGAATGCGACAAATCAATACCCACGGTAGCTTCAGCGCTGCTCGCGGTGATGCCACTACCTTCAAGGCTGACAAGGCCATTGATATCGCTCCCAAACGTAGCACGATTTGTGAGCGCAGCCAGATTGAATGCGTCACATTCCAGAAAGGCGGTATATGCCCATGTACCATTGGTTGGCCGACCTACTGATACCGTTCCAAACGCGCCGCCTGCGTTCGACTGAAGTGCTAGATTGGCATTTGCCCTGAGCCCCTGGATGGTGTGGAGTATACGCAGATCGCCGCCCATCCGGATAGTACCGAGTTCCCGCCCCAGCGCCATATGGGATGGCAGCAGCGACTGCAAGTCTTCGGTATGCAGCCGAGCTTCCTTAATAAGCAGAACTAGGGAAAGGGAGTCGGGATGGTGTTGCAGTTCACCTGCGCCCGCGATTGAGCTGCTTGCGTATTCCAACTCCAAGTCTTCAAAGCTGAGGTCCCTAAGCGTGCCCTGGAGACTTGTAGACCCGTAAACCGGTCCTACTACGTTGATTTGAGGTGCAAATCGATTCAGCGCACTCGGAGCAATATCTCTCAATTCTACCTTTACATCCATAGTGATGGAATTGAGCTTCGTAGAGCCAGATAGACTGCCGGACAAGTCCATATTCCCGATATCCGACGTAATACGGAGATCGCGTATATCAAGATTGCCTTCTGCAAATGAGAGGTCCCCAAGGAGACTGTCAACGGTGACGGGAAATCCGGGAGCATACGCTGCAGAGCTCAGGACACTGATCGCGTAATTGTTGTCGCTGCGATCAATCACTGCTCGGATGTCCAGCCCTTCTACCAGAGTATTTGCACGCTGATCGCGCAGGACTCCACCGGAAACAGTGAGCTCCATGTTGCGGGCTGTCCACCCGGCCATCTCGTCGGAGCGGACACCGGAAGGATGGGATGGAAGCGCGATACGCCCGCTGCTGTCAACCCGGATGTTTACTTCAGGGTGTAGAAACATCAATGAACTGAATGAGAGTCTTCGCGAGAAAATAGACCGCCAGTGAGGCGTTGCTACGATAGAGTCGGCACGTACCAGCATCGAATTGTTTCTGGAGTAAAGACGTATATCTCCGGCCAGAATCTGGTGCCGCAGGTTGCCATCGATGCTGCCAATGTGTAGCCGGGCTCCGTATCGGTTTGCAATCTGACGTTCCAATTCCATGCGTAATTGGTCCCGGCCGTAGTCGGTCCGGGTTAGTCCAATAAACAGTACTAGGGATAGCGAGAGTACAAGTACACACGCGTAGCTTGAGAGATAAATGATGTAAACTAGCAGCCGGGGCACTTGTGCGTTGGAGAGCTACAATGGAATGTTCAACAGCAGATAGATTCCCATGCTTCTCGAATTTCTGCGAGCGAAGCATCCTCGGAGACGTAGGGATCACCGATGGTGCGGAGAAGGACGAGTCGGAGCCTTCCAGCCCGCACCTTTTTGTCAAAATACATGGCTTCCATTAGGGTGTTGACCGAAATATTCGAAAGTGCTGCACGAATGGGTATGCGCGTGACCAAGGCCAGGGCACGTTTAGCGGCCCAGTTTTTGTGAAGGCGCTTGGACACGTGCAGGGCGGCACGCATGCCGAGCGCCACCGCTTCGCCGTGCGAGAACAATCCGTACCCTACTACACGCTCAATGGCGTGGCCAAAAGTGTGTCCGAAATTCAGTACGGCCCGCCGACCCGTCTCCCGCTCATCGGCAGCAACAATGGCTGCCTTGATGGCTGCGGCCCGCGGAACGATTGTGGAAACCGTTGTCGCATCGCGGTGCATAATGGCAGACCAGTGGCGTTCCAGATCGGCAATGAACCCGTCATCATCTATCAGCGCGTGTTTCACAACCTCCGCCATGCCACTCGCCCATTCTACCTGTGGCAGCGTGGATAAGGTGGACAAATCCGCCAGTGTGAATACTGGTTGGTGAAATGCTCCAACAAGATTCTTGCCTGTTGCATGGTTTATGCCGGTTTTCCCGCCTATTGCACTGTCCACCTGTGCGATTAGTGTGGTGGGGACTTGCACAAGTGGAAGCCCACGGAGAAGCGTTGCGGCCGCAAATCCGGCAAGGTCGCCTACCACGCCTCCTCCGAGCGCGATAACCGGTGTATTCCGGTCTATTTTCCAATTCAGCGCGATGTCGTAAATGTGGGCGAGCGTGTCCAGTTGTTTGGAGCCTTCACCTGGCGCCACAGTAATAACCTTGGTACTCCAGCCAGAATCAGATAGGGCGCCCACCACCGCGGGCCGAAACAGTTGCCCCACCTCGGTGTCCGTGATAACCAGACAACGCCCTCGCCAAAGGTTGTAGTCCTCCATCAGCGCAGGTAATGTTGCTAAAGACGCAAAGTGCACCGAGTACCCGCGCCGATCCGGGAGTTGGACTCCTAGGGAAGATGCAGCCAATACGGGAGTCATGGCGCTTCAAACGATGCGGTGATCCAATCGTTCACAAACTCTCACCGAACCGTCCAGATAAATTCCGCTGTATGTGTGCCGTTGTATGCAGTGGTTCCGGTAAGCAAGCGTTGTTGGACAAGCCTGTTCCAGAGGTGGTGGGGCGAGCTATCCTAGTCTCGGTGCGCGTGCCAAGGGTAAATCGGACCGGTTTGCTGCAGCGACAGCGTATTGATCCACCGCCTGTAAGCGCAAAGTCCACTGTTGGGCCTAAGGTCGCAGGCGTTATTGAATGCGTCGGAACAGGCGTGTGGCGGTGGCAGACGCAGTAATGGGGATTCTTTCTTGAGACAAGAACGCCGGCAAGGAGGCAATGCACTAGGATGTAACGGCGGTCCGGTTAGGGGTTTGCGCAGGCGGCGCTTAGTTCACGGACGTTCCAGACTACGTGTCAGACTATCAGACCCACATATGGATTGGTCAACTGCCAGCGTTCCCACGGTGCTGCTTCAGGCCGGCGAGAACCGGATGTTAAACCTACGCGGATTTGCACAACACGGGAGTGCAGGGGCGCACGGGGTTAGGGATTAATGTAAGCGGCTTAGCGATGGAACACACAGCGCCATACCACCATGTGAGCTACCGTGTAATGGCAAGCGGAGGCGTGCGTTAGTGAGGACAAACCCTTACGCAAATGAACCTACAATCGGAAGAATCTGGACATTACCGGGCATGAAATTATTGCCATTGAGGTGTTGGTTCCAGATCTTGACCAGGCACAAGAGTCAGCAGCCAGCCTCGTGGAACGGATGGGCTTGTATGCTGCAGTGAGCCACCATTGGGACCGACCTATCACTAGGCAACAGAGGAGGCAATACCGGTTCTATGCCGGGCAGATGGACCAGCGAAGGCCCCCTGCGCCGCAAGCATGATCATAGGTCCACGATTGGACCAGCTCACCGCACAGGGCCCTCAAAGCAACTCTGATAAAGCAAATCTGATTGTGCCCCCTCCAGGGACAAACAGGCATCTCGATGCCTCCTGCGAAATTGGCCGCTGTTGAGAGAGGTAGTATTCCGACAAGGTAAATAGCTAAGCTGTACCTTTGCCCGTACACACAAACTCTCGTAAATCTAGACATTATGGCATGCGCAGTAAAGTAAGGGAGTTATATAGCTGACTGCCCACGCGTTAAATTGTTGAAATAATAGCAGTTTGGTCGCGAATAGCGGGAACCGACTATACCGAAAATGGGTACCATCCCGTGATAGATTGATGACCTAACTAAATGCCTTCAAAGAAAAGAAACAACAGAAACACCAATGGCCCTGGACGGGCTGATCGTGAAGGAGTGTCCTTGATCAAGCTAACCAAAATGTTTCCAGACGACCCATCAGCCGAAGCATGGTTCGCAATGAAGCGTTGGGGCGACACTCCTGTTTGCCCGCACTGTGCGTCTAAGAACGTACAGTCTGGCGCCAAACATCCTAGCATGCCTTATCGTTGCCGTAGTTGCCGTAAACGATTCAGTGTCCGCATAGGGACTGTAATGCAGGACTCCATACTGGGATACCAGGTATGGGCATTAGCCATTTACATCATGACTACCAGTATCAAGGGCGTATCCAGCATGAAGCTGCATCGTGACCTTAGCATAACCCAGACTACAGCGTGGCATCTGGCCCACCGTATTCGACAATCATGGAATGGAGAGCATGCACTATTTGCCGGTCCGGTAGAGGTTGACGAAGCCTACTTCGGTGGTAAGGAAAAGAACAAGCACGCCAGCAAGAAGCTGAAAGCAGGCCGTGGGCCAGTAGGTAAGGAAGCCGTTGTAGGAGTCCGTGATCGTGTCACCAATAGCATTTCTGCCCAGGTAGTAGAAAACATAGACGGACAGACGCTCAATGCGTTTGTGGATACCCATGTCTCGGAAGACACCGAGGTCTATACGGATGGCACGTCAGCATACCGGGGCCGCAACAACCACGCCTACGTACGTCACTCTGTTGGCGAATACGTTCGTGAGCAGGTCCATACCAATGGCGTAGAGAGCTTCTGGTCTTTGCTGAAGCGTGGGTACTACGGAACGTACCACCACATGAGCAAGAAACACCTACAGCGGTACGTGAACGAATTTGCAGGGCGACACAATGCACGCGACTACGACACAGCGGAGCAAATGACAATAATTGCTCAAGGACTGGTCGGTAAACGGCTCATGTACAAATCCCTCATTTCATAGCTAAACGTAAGCGGTAACGTATCAAGCCATCCGTACTCATGCGCACTCCGGGCATCGGCCGGCTACCACTACTTGCTCGTGGACGAAGAACGGAGACTAACGGGCCGCGCAATACTGCGCCTGCAAGGCTTCCCCGACAGCTACGAGATTGACAGTCCGATAACGACCGTCAGACGGCTTACTGGCAACGCCGTACCCATTCCGGTGGTCAGGGCCGTTATGCGCCAGCTTTTCCATGTCTGTGCTTGATGGCCCGCGTCTCATGGGTTCGTCCGGTGCGCTTCGTGGCCCGTACCGGGGTCCGCCCAGTACTTCCGCATTGTCAAGAGCGTCCCGATATAGGCCAAGGAATCGGTCCTGAAGTTGATCGACTGTCGTGAAAACTGGATCGCAATGTATGCAGCCTCCTACTCTAAGCAGATGTCCGCCATGAAATCATTTCGGTATTCTGCCCCAATGGATTAGTGCTACTCTATAGCCTATAACACCATGAGCATAGATAAATCCCCGAAGCCCGGTAACAAGATTCAGGAAACGAAACGCCCCGGCCGCCCCGTAACAAACGACATTCTCAATATCCAACAATCCATCCCTACCATACCGAAAGAACTGGCGAAAGCCATCCTGTCCGCACCACCAAAGCACAAAAAGTAACGCCCGCGAAAACGCGTGGCACTCAGCCATATAACTCCCAAATGCATGCAGAGGAGCAGTCATTTCCGATACTTCGGAGAAAATATCAGAAGACCGGTGCGCCTCGGCGATCTCGGCGTCCGTCAATCCCTCAATGATCTGCATCGGTGCGGCAGCACGCATCGCCCGGTCAAGCGGGTCCCTTAGGAAAAGGCTACTATGTTCGTTTGTCCTCTGCACAGCGCGAGCCACCCACTCGCCGAACAGGCTGTCGCCGCATCGGAGATGATGATCAAGAAAGCTTAGCGGAGCGCCGACAGTGAAGGTGTGGAGCCAAAGCGACACCTTGGCCAGCTCTACCGCCATTGGGATCTTATCAACACCGTAGACGCACCGCTTGAGCACCATGCGACGGATAATGTGCTGATCGTCAAGCTGATCCGTATTGTATGCCCGGCCCTTGTCCTCCGCGTTACCAATGATCTTATTGCGGATAGCGTCAATCCTCTCTGCAAGCGGAGAAAGATATGGGAGTTATATGGCTGAATGCCACGCGTTTTCGCAGGAGTTACTTTTTGTGCTTTGGTGGTGCAGACAGGATGGCTTTCGCCAGTTGTTCATAATCGGTTCCCGCTTTTCACGAAAAACTGCAATTATTTCAAATAACTCAACACGTGGGTACGCATGGAATATAATTATCATATATTAGAGAGTTATATAGCACAGTGCCATGCCCGAAACGGTTAGTGCATACCGCAATATCACATACAGGCTGTTGCCCGGAAGTCGAAGTAACGCCAAGCAACTTGCTGGATTAGCGGGTGCGTGTAGGTTTGTGTGGAATGCCATCCTCGCAGAGCAGAGCGAGGCCTACAAGAAAGCGAAAGAGGCTGGAGAGAAGCCGCCCTCGGTAAGCTTCTTCTCGCTGGGGAAGCGGTTCACGGCACTGCGCCGTACGGTCGAGTGGCTACCTGAATACTCCTTTGGTGTCGTTAGATACACATTGAAATATCAGGCGGATGCATGGAAGGCATTCTTCAAGGAAGGTAAGAGAAGACCGAGATTCCATTCCAGACGTGGTAGTACGCCTTCGTTCACGATCCCGGATAACGTAAGGGTTCGGGATGGCAAGCTGTATATCCCAAAAGTGGGATATATGGCGCTCCGCAGGCGGGGAGGCAACCCGTACCCTGATGGTATACCCATCAAAGCCACTGTAAAGAAGAACGCCGGCAAATGGTATGCTGTCATCTGCTACAAGATTGAGGCACCTGTAATAGAGGATACCGGCAGTGCTGTAGGCATTGACCGTAATTGCGGGCAGATCGCTATGGTCTCCACAGAGGGCGATACAAGCATTATCAGACAACCGGATACGAAGCGTCTTGATGCCAAGTTGAAGCGGCATCAGCGAAGACTGGCGAGACAGAAGAAAGGCTCCAACCGTCGTAACAGGCGGAAGCATAGAATCGCCCGCATACAGCGCAAGCGTGCTAACGTCCTCAAGAATGCGAACCACCAGGTAAGTCGCAGTATTGCCAATTGCTCCTCAACGGTGATACTGGAGGACCTGAAGATCAAAGCGATGCCACGTTCAGCTAAGGGGACGATGGAGAGCTTTGGCACAAACGTCAGACAGAAGTCTGGCCTCAACCGTGGAATACTGCGAACAGGTTGGGGCCAGCTGGATCAGATGCTGGGCTATAAGTGCCGCAAGGTGATAAAGGTTACCGCTGCCTATACCAGTCAGCGGTGTTCTGTGTGTGGGCACACAGAAGCGAGTAACCGTAAGACGCAGAGCAAATTCAAGTGTATGTCCTGTGGACATGCGGATCATGCAGACCTGAATGCGGCTGCAAACATACTGGCCTCCGGGATTGGGGCTTCTGCACGGCGAGGGGCGTTCGGGTTACCGACCCCTATGACCCGTGAAATTGATACTAGTGCCTCACTGTGTACAGTTGGTCACTCACGTATATAATTCCCTAAAGTAATGGTTCTGAACGGGATAGAAACATGTGTTTTAGTGTTCGGGCTACTGATCGCGGTGCCCTTGCAGGTGAATGCGCAGGAGAAGCAGCCCCGGTGGCTCCTTGAGGGTGGAATTGTTGGGGGCAGCGGTTCGGCTTGTCCGGGCCACTTCGCAGGACTTATGGGCCGGGCAAAGGGTCCCTTGGCCATCTACGGAGTAGTGGAGACCTACCGGTGTGCGGACTTTACGGGGTCTGCCAACCGAGTTGGTGTATCACTGCGTATCGGGCAGTCCAACTGGTTTGTTCGTCCAGGGGTGAGTACCGGATTAGAGCTGGACGGGGAAGATCTGTCGCAGACGGTAGGGGGGAGTCTTACTATTGGGGATCGCTATGGGGCGCGCGTCAATGTTCTTGTAGGACACGTAACAACCAGCGGATCCATCGTACTCTTTCAGCTTGGCGGGTATTTGTCCCTGTGAAACGTTGACTAGGCCTGCAAAAGCATTGCTACGGGATCACGCGCGACTTGGTGCCTGCCGATCTCCCTTAATTTGTCAAGCTGCGCATGGGTGCGGGAACACTTCCGCCCCGCCGGACCAAGACCCGACTCGCTGCATGTGGCAGCGCCATGACGGGAGCGCTACCAAGGAGACCACCCCAATGTGCAATGTCACCGGCTGACTTGCCCACTACGGGAATCAATCGGCAGGCCGTAGTCTTGTTGTTCATCATGCCGATCGCGAATTCATCCAGCATGATGCCTGCCAAGTGTTCTGGCGATGTGTCTCCCGGCAGAGCAACCATATCAAGGCCTACGGAGCACACTGCTGTCATGGCCTCCAATTTGGCAAGGCTTAGCTGTCCTGAACCTACCGCACTTGCCAATGCGATGTCCTCCGAAACCGGTATAAAGGCGCCGCTCAATCCTCCCGTACGGCTGCTTGCCATGGTGCCTCCCTTCTTTACCGAGTCGGTAAGCATGGCTAAAGCCGCAGTTGTGCCGGGTGCACCCAACTCCTCCAACCCCATAGCAAGGAGGATGGCGCCGACGGAGTCACGCTCCTGAGGTGTAGGGGCAAGCGAAAGATCCACGATCCCGAAGTCTACCGGTACACCGCTACGCGCACGCAGGCGGCGGGCGACTTGGCGCCCGATAAGCTCACCAGCCCGTGTGATTTTGAACGCCGTACGTTTTACCGTCTCGCAAACAGCGGCAATATCACTGGAGACCGGGAGGTCTCGCACAGCACGCAATATGACTCCCGGTCCGGAGATACCGACATTCAGTACCACCTCGCCCAGCGAAGGGCCGTGAAATGCGCCCGCAATAAACGGATTGTCCGGGACCGCGTTGCAGAACGTCACTGTGCGCGTACATCCGGAAGAGTCCGTGTCGGCCGTGCGATGGGCCGCCTCCAGCAGCACATTGCTGACGCGCATCACGGCATCAACATTGATGCCGGCGGAAGTAGAGGCACAGTTTACAGACGCGCACAAGTGCCGCGTGGAGGCAAGCGCCTCGGGCAGGGCTTCCATATAAGCGTGATCCGCGTTATGCATTCCGCGAGCCACGAACGCCGAAAACCCGGCCAGGAAGTCAATACCGATATCACGCGCGGCGGAGTCCAAGGCATGCGCAAAGTGAATAAAGTCTTTTGCACCGAAGCTACCACCCACCAGCGTCACGGGTGTCACGGCCACCCGCCGATTAGCAATACGAATTCCGTAAAGTGCTTCTACTTCCTCCGCAACATGGACCTGATGCGCCGCAGTGCGCCTGATCTTGTCGTACGCTTTACGGCATACCACCGCGGCCGACGCATTGGCACAGTCCAACAAGGAGACCCCTAGCGTCACCGTGCGTATATCAAAATGCTCTGATTCGGTCATCCGGACCGTATCAAGCACCTCGTGTAGCTCGTAGGCCACGGACCGCTACGGCCGGTGCATGCGAGCGAACAGCTCTTCGTGCTGCGCACCCACGCGCACACCCAGCGAAGGTCCCGCAATCCGCAGTTGACCCTGTAGCTCCGTCAAGGAAATCTTCATCGCAGCAATGTCCGCAATCATAATCATGGTGAAGTACCCTTGCAGGATCTTCTGGGACACATCCAAGATATTGCACCCAGCTTCCGCAACAATTCCCGTTACTCCGGCCAGAATACCGGGCTGGTCAAGCCCGAAAGCCGTAATGATGACACGGTCCTGCTGCACCACATCCTCTGAATCAAGGATCGCCCTGGCAACAGATTCCACTCGGTCAGCCGTAGCGTCGGCCCCCATCGCAGCAGCCACATGACGGACCAGTCGCTGTAAGTCCATAGGGTGGAAGCCTAGTCGGTTTCCTTAACAAGTGCGGTGAAGAAGGGCATAAATTCTTGGCCATTGTGCCGCAGGACCTTGACAATTATACTTTCGCCCGCGCCGAGATCATTGATGACGCGATTGAACTGCCCGACCGTCTTGACAGGCTGTTTACCCATTTCCGTGATGATATCGTTCCGACGAAGTTCTGCGTCGCGATAAGCTGCACTATTTCGATCAATCTCACGGATCACGACTCCAGATACATCCCCCAAGTCGAGCTGCTCCTGTATCTCCGAAGTTACCTCTGACAGCACCAGTCCCCACGTACGGCTGGGTTCTGGTGGCGTGGGTGCGGCGGTGATAGCATCCATATCCCGCCTACCAAGGCGGGCGGTAACGGTTAGGCTCTCATCGTCACGAATTAGTGACAGCTGGACCTCGGAACCTGGTGCGAGGTTGCCAACAATGGAGCGAAGCTGATTCGGATCTCTCAATTCCCTGCCATCAACGGCGGTGATGATGTCGCCGACACGAATGCCGGCCTTTTCCGCACCGCCATCAGGAATCACCATCGTGACCTGGGCGGCCCCGCGCGGCGCAGCTAATGCCTGAGCCAGCGTGGAGGGCACTGCGTTGAAGCTCACCCCTAGGAAGCCCCGCTCCACCTCTCCGTTCTCCACCAACTGCGGAACAACGTAGGATACGACGCTTGCAGGAATGGCGAAGCCCACGCCATTGTAAACGCCCGTACGCGAATAGATTGCGGTGTTAATGCCGATGACATTCCCTCGCAGATCTACAAGGGGGCCTCCGGAGTTACCTGGATTGATTGCGGCATCCGTCTGAATAAACGCCGAGAAAAGGTTCAATCCGGAAAGGGAATTACTCGTTCGCCCCACAGCGCTGACAATTCCCGCAGTGACGGTATTATCCAGATCCTCACTGAGAGGCGACCCGAACGCCATCACCCACTGGCCTACACTAACCTCCCCCTCTGTACTAAGTGGAGCGGTAGGCAAATCCACTGCATCAATCTGGATCACAGCCAGATCGCTAAGCGAGTCGGCTCCAACGACTTCTGCCTCAAAAACGCGTCCATCGTATAGCGCAATCTCAAGCTCTTCCGCGCCGCGGATAACGTGGTAATTGGTAATAATGGTGCCGTCAGAGCTCAGGATGAAGCCGGATCCCAACCCGCTTCTCAGCCGGGGCTGGTTCGAGTCTGAATCTGGCATCAAGTCTTCGAATGGGGTACCACGGAATGGATTCATGAAGCCGTCCGGCCTGTCCACTACCCGCTCGCTACGGATTGTTACGACTGTTGGATTGACTTGTGCTGCAACCTCAATGAAGGCCTGCTCCAAGGCATAGCGGTCACCGGTATTGGGGCTGGCTCCGAGAACAGCCGCAAGCGGCCTCGGGGCGGTGCTGTTATCGCCATCCGCGGGGTATAGCCTGCCAGAAGCCACAAGCACGCCGGCAGCAAACACCGCTAGCATAAGTACGATTAATCCGGCGCGATTTTCTGTCTCCATGATTCCGTATGTCTGAATGGCACAACATGCGCCACAATTGGATGGGCAAAAAACGTGCCCATCCATGATTTCGTATGCATTACCTGCCAGGAATGCCCGGCTCTGACATTTGCCTGACATCTAGAGCAGTGTCAAGGTCAGCTTCATCCATTAAGTCTCTCTCCAATACGATTTCGCGGATGGTGCATCCGCGCGCCATGGCCGCTTTAGCTACCTCTGCTGCCCGGTCGTAGCCAATAAAGGCATTTAATGCAGTCACAATCGTGGGGTTGCGCTCCAGCAGCTCACGGCAACGCTCGCGGTTGGCTTGGATGCCAGCTATGCAGCGTTCAGTAAATCCACGGCATGCGCCGGCCAGAATGTCAATACTCTCCAACATGGCCTTCGCCATTACGGGCATCATCACATTTAGCTCAAAATTGCCATGCTGCCCGCAGACGGTAATGGTAGTATGATTGCCCATCACGCGTGCACACGCCATCATTAATGCCTCTGCAAGCACAGGATTGACTTTGCCCGGCATGATTGACGATCCCGGCTGCAATGATACCAGCTGGATCTCGGCAAGGCCGCTGGTTGGACCGCTGGAAAGCAGACGGATGTCGTTCGCAATCTTGGTAAGCGATACGGCAAGGGTATTCAATACACCTGCGGCCATTACATAGCCATCCTTGTTGGACTGTGCCTCAAAGTGGTTGTCGGCCTCTCTAAAGTCAATGTCTGTAGCCTCAGAAATATGAGCTATTGCTCGGCGTGGAAAATCAATATGTCGGTTAATCCCGGACCCTGTAGCCGTACCACCGAGCGGCAACTCCCGCAGCTCGTCGAGGGCTACCTTCAGACGGCGCATTCCTGCCGCCACCTGGGCGGCATACCCCGAAAATTCCTGGCCCAATCGAACCGGCGTAGCATCCATCAAGTGGGTGCGCCCACTCTTGATAACGTCGTCAAATTCCCGGCTCTTCTTTTCGAGCGTAGCCCTCATTGCTCCGAGTGCCGGAAGTAAATATTGCCGGATCTGCACAGCAGCGGAGACATGCATTGCCGTCGGAATTACATCGTTCGACGACTGTGACATGTTAACATGGTCGTTCGGGTGGACAAGCGGCCGCGCGGCATCTGCATTGATTACGGACGCCAGCACCTCGTTGACATTCATGTTGGTGGAAGTTCCACTACCTGTCTGGTAGACATCCACCGGAAACTGGTCGTGAAACTCTCCACTCGCCAGGCGATCACAAGCCCGCCGAATAGCATCCTTACGCTCCGTAGAAAGAAGATCCAGCTCGTAATTCGCAAGCGCAGCAGATCGTTTTATTATCGCAACGGCTTTGATGAATGCGGGCGGCATTCGTTGAGCGCTGATCTGGAAATTGTCGCAGGCACGCTGAGTCTGAGCCCCGTACAACGCACTGGCCGGGATACGTACCTCACCTAGCGAGTCTTTTTCGATCCGGTACTCAGGCATGGGGTAGAGCTATTATATTAAGGTGAACAACCATGATACGTCAGGGGATTAATATACCTGAGTACCCCCGACTATGAACCTTTGGCTTGATAGAGGGCACGGACACAATGGGACGGAACCCCATTCCATCCCATTGCTTACCATAACATCATCCACATTGATGCCATGCCCGCAAAGGGTTGTAACAATTCTGCCCGCGTTTGTTCTGTCTATAGAACAATTGAATACCGGCTGCTTCCGGGGAGCAATGCGAATAAGCTAGGCGCGATTGCTGGTGCTTGCAGGTTCGTGTGGAACGCCATACTGGCGCAGTGCATCCAGGAATACAAACAGGCAAAGGAGTCGGGCGAGCAGCCTCCATCCGTGAAGTACTTCTTCCCTCTTGGAAAACGGTTTAAAGAACTACGAGATCGCACCGAGTGGCTACCGAAGTACTCGTTCAGCGTGGTGTGCACCACGCTGAAGTACCAAGCCGACGCATGGAAGGCTTGCTTCAATCAAGGTAGGGGTAAACCGAAGTTCAAAGCCAAATACCGCAGTACCCCATCTTTTACGATTCCTGAAGCGGTCAAGATCAGGGATGGACGGTTGTTCATCCCCAAGCTTGGATACCTGAAGATCCGACGTAAAGGAGGCAACCCGTATCCAGATGGGGTTCCTGTAAAAGCCGTGATTCTGCAACGGGTGGGCAAATGGTATGCCTGCATCTGCTACAAGATTGAAGCACCTGAGACAGAAGACAATGGCGTTGCCACGGGGATAGACCGTAACTGCGGACAGGTTGCTGCCATCTCCACCGATGGCAAGGGCGAGATCATACGGCAACCGGACGGTAAGCGTAAGACGGCAAGATGGCACCGGTATCAACGGAACCGACCGCAGAGAGGATCCAACCGCAGATATCACACTAAGAAGCGACTCCAGAAAGCTCACCGAGCGATTGTGATGACCCGCAGGGATACCGATCACCAAGCAAGCCGCTTGATCGTGAATCACTCATCTACGGTTGTGCTGGAAGATCTTAATGTCGAGGCGATGACTTCATCCGCCAGAGGGACTGTTGACAATCTAGGCAGGAATGTCGCCCGGAAGGCACGGCTGAACCGTAGCATTAATGCCACCGGATGGGGGCAGTTAGACGGGATGCTGCAGTACAAATGCCGGGAAGTGCTCAAGATCCCGGCCTCTTACACGAGTCAGGACTGCAACAAGTGCGGTCGCCGGGACAAAGCGAATAGATTGACCCAAAGTACATTCAAGTGTGTCTCATGTGGACACACCGACAATGCGGACCTTAACGCTGCCGCAAACATATTGGCCTCCGGGATTGGGGCAACTGCACGGCGAGGGGTGTTCGGGTTACCGACCCCATTGATCTGTGAAATTGATACGCGAGGGCACTCACGTATATCATTCCCTACGTTAGGTTGACAAGTTTGCTGGCGCAGGAAGGAACTCCAGAGATCATTTCCTCTGTATTATCCATGCAGTCGCGAGCGGACACGCTAAGGGCTGGCGGGCGAACCTTGGCACTCGTGCCGACGATGGGCGGCCTTCATGACGGGCATTTAGCCTTGGTGCGGAGGGCAAGGCAGGAATGCGATCATGTTACCGTTTCTATCTTCGTCAACCCCGTGCAGTTCGGACCTGGTGAAGATTATGCGTCCTACCCCGGCAATATGTCAAAGGACATTCAGACGCTGGTTTCTGCTGGTGGAGTCAGCACGGTGTTTTCCCCGACGCCACAAGCGCTATTTCCCGCCGGAAGAGGGGGGATGCGTACATGGGTGGACAATCCTGCCATGGCCTGCCACCTCTGCGGTCGGCACCGGCCGGGTCACTTTCGCGGAGTATTGACGATTGTCACAAAGCTGCTTCACTGTTGCAGGCCCCATTCAGCATTTTTTGGACTCAAGGATGCACAGCAGTATTTCCTCCTGAAGCGCATGATTCAGGAACTGGATTTTGGTGTCTGTATGGTAGGTGTAGAGACGGTGCGTGAATCGGACGGCCTTGCCATGTCAACACGGAATGCTTACCTGAACAGTGAGGAGCGCGGCCAGGCAACGGTCCTGAGCCGGGCAGTTGGCATAGCAGGTGCCATGATCCAAGGAGGGGAGCAGGATCCCGCCTTGGTAGTTCAGGCCATGCGCGAATTATTCTCTTCTGCACCGCTGGCTCGGCTGGAATATGCAGGCGTGATATGTACCGAAACGCTTGCCCCCGTGGACAGAATCAATCGCGGGCAGGAGGTGCTTGCCGCCGTAGCTGCGTGGCTGGGTAGTGCACGCCTTATTGATAACGTGATAGTTACGAGCCCAATGAATGACTGACCTCCCGAGCCCTCATACGCTGCTTACATTCCTCCTTCTTGCGTCAGCGACACCGCTTGCGTCAGCGCAGGATGTAACCCTCTTCCCGGCCGCGAAAAATGCACGTTACGGATTTATAGACCGCACCGGACAAATGGTAGTGGAGCCCGGTTATGAGGGAGCGCAACACTCAAGCGAGGGTCTGGCGCCGGTTCGAATCACCGGACTCTGGGGGTTCATTGATGCCAGTGATTCCCTAGCAATAGATCTGAAATATAATTCTGCGTATCGGTTTAATGAAGGATGGGCACGCGTCCAGTCGGGGCGGTATTGGAATTTTGTCAATACGGAAGGCGAGGCCGTAAATTCTGCGCGCTATACGGCGGCGCTGGATTTTTCCGAAGGCTTGGCACCGGTTCGTATGATGGCTGGTACCGTGGCAGGTTTGACTCCCAACTGGGGGTATATTGATACTACCGGGACCCTGGCAATACCGGACAAATTCGTGCGCGCGTTGCCTTTTTCCGAAGGTGTCGGCGGCGTACAAGTGGTCAGAAAGTTCGCGTTTCTCCGCGTCGGAATGCAGTGGGGTTTTATTAATCCAGATGGTACATGGGCTATTGAGCCCCAGTTTGCGTCAATCCGTAGCTTCTCTGAGGGACTTGCGTTGGTAAAGGCGGGCTCTCAGTGGGGTTTCGTTGATCGCGGAGGAGAATGGGCCTTCATGGTCGACTATGGCGCCGTATTCTCATTCTTTGACTCACGCGCCCGCGTCCAACGCGATGGACTATGGGGATTTATTGACCGTGACGGTGCTATGGTCGTGTCTCCGGTCTACGAGCTCGCAGATGATTTCTCTGGGGGGGTTGCCCTTATCCAGAGTGGCGGTGTATGGGGATATATTGACACGGAGGGCAGAACTGTTATCCCCCCGCGGTTTGAGCGCGCTCGTCCGTTCCGAGGAGGGCTTGCCTATGTCGTAGAAGATGGCAAGGCTGGCTACATCAACAGGAACGGTACGTTTGTCTGGGTGCAGTAAGGAAAGTTTAGGGAGTTATATGGCTGAATGCCACGCGTTTTCGCAGGAGTTACTTATTGTGCTTTGGTGGTGCAGACAGGATGGCTTTCGCCAGTTGTTCATAATCGGTTCCCGCTTTTCACGAAAAACTGCAATTATTTCAAATAACTCAATACGTGGGTATGCATGGAATATAATTTTCATATATTAGGGAGTTATATATCACAGTGCCATGCCCGAAACGGTTAGTGCATACCGCAATATCACATACAGGCTGTTGCCCGGAAGTCGAAGTAACGCCAAGCAACTTGCTGGATTAGCGGGTGCGTGTAGGTTTGTGTGGAATGCCATCCTCGCAGAGCAGAGCGAGGCCTACAAGAAAGCGAAAGAGGCTGGAGAGAAGCCGCCCTCGGTAAGCTTCTTCTCGCTGGGGAAGCGGTTCACGGCACTGCGCCGTACGGTCGAGTGGCTACCTGAATACTCCTTTGGTGTCGTTAGATACACATTGAAATATCAGGCGGATGCATGGAAGGCATTCTTCAAGGAAGGTAAGAGAAGACCGAGATTCCATTCCAGACGTGGTAGTACGCCTTCGTTCACGATCCCGGATAACGTAAGGGTTCGGGATGGCAAGCTGTATATCCCGAAAGTGGGATATATGGCGCTCCGCAGGCGGGGAGGCAACCCGTACCCTGATGGTATACCCATCAAAGCCACGGTAAAGAAGAACGCCGGCAAAGGGTATGCTGTCATCTGCTACAAGATGGAGGCACCTGTAATAGAGGATACCGGCGGTGCTGTAGGCATTGACCGTAATTGCGGGCAGATCGCTATGGTCTCCACAGAGGGCGATACAAGCATTATCAGACAACCGGATACGAAGCGTCTTGATGCCAAGTTGAAGCGGCATCAGCGAAGACTGGCGAGACAGAAGAAAGGCTCCAACCGTCGTAACAGGCGGAAGCATAGAATCGCCCGCATACAGCGCAAGCGTGCTAACATCCTCAAGAATGCGAACCACCAGGTAAGTCGCAGTATTGCCAAATGCTCCTCAACGGTGATACTGGAGGACCTAAAGATCAAAGCGATGACACGTTCAGCTAAGGGGACGATGGAGAGCTTTGGCACAAACGTCAGACAGAAGTCTGGCCTCAACCGTGGAATACTGCGAACAGGTTGGGGCCAGCTGGATCAGATGCTGGGCTATAAGTGCCGCAAGGTGATAAAGGTTACCGCTGCCTATATCAGTCAGCGGTGTTCTGTGTGTGGGCACACAGAAGCGAGTACCCGTAAGACACGGAGCAAATTCACGTGTATGTCCTGTGGACATGCGGATCATGCAGACCTGAATGCGGCTGCAAACATACTGGCCTCCGGGATTGGGGCTTCTGCACGGCGAGGGGCGTTCGGGTTACCGACCCCTATGACCCGTGAAATTGATACTAGTGCCTCACTGTGTACAGTTGGTCACTCACGTATATAATTCCCAAAGTTTATACCTTACGGGAGCCTCGCTGACTCGTGCCGCTCATACGCATTAATGATGGCACGAACGAGACGGTGCCGCACAACATCACGGTGGTCAAAGTCTATGAATACTATACCGGCAACGCCTTCCAGGATCTTTCGGCCCTCAATCAGCCCACTGGGGGTACGGACATCCAAATCAATCTGTGTCACATCACCCGTTACAATGGCGCGGCTGTTAATTCCTAATCGCGTTAAGAACATTTTCATCTGCACCGATGTGGCGTTCTGGGCTTCATCCAGGATTACGAAGGCAGAATTCAGTGTCCTTCCACGCATGAACGCTAACGGCACAATTTCTATGACCTGCTGCTCCATATAAGCACTCAACCTCTCTGTGGGAAGCAGTGCTTCAAGAGCATCGTAAAGCGGGCGCAGGTACGGGTCAATCTTGTCCCTGAAATCTCCCGGAAGGAAGCCCAGACGCTCGCCTGCTTCCACCGCAGGCCGGCAGAGGACGATGCGCTTGACCTGTCGTGCCTTGAGCGCCGCGATGGCAATCGCAACCGCCATAAAAGTCTTGCCTGTACCCGCGGGCCCGACGGCAAAAACAATGTCGTTGCGCTTGGATGCCTTGAGAAGGCGTGCCTGACCGGGTGTCTTAGTACGAACGAGTCCTCCCGACGGAGCGTACGCAACTATCTGACCGGATTCCTCCGGTGCGACCTCAGACTCGGCGGCGACCAATGCTAGAACGGTTTCCACATCTCCCACCTTAAGGTCCCCTTGTCGAATAGCGATGGATGTCAACTCACCTACAGCCCGCTCGATCTTGTCAAGTGCCAGACGCTGACCACGAAGTATTATCTGATTGCCGCGCGCAAGGAAATCCGTGTCAGGGAAGGCTGCCTCCATGCGTCGCAGATTGGCATCATTGGAGCCAAGAATCAGAAGCGGGTGGGTTTGGTCAATCGTTAGGGTCTTCTCAGCCAATACAAAGAGTGTTAAGGGTTAGCGTAGGGAATTATATACGTGAGTGACCAACTGTACACAGTGAGGCACAAGTATCAATTTCACGGGTCATAGGGGTCGGTAACCCGAACGCACCTCGCCGTGCAAAAGCCCCAATCCCGGAGGCCAGTATGTTTGCAGCCGCATTCACAGGTCTGCATGATCCGCATGTCCACAGGACATACACTCGAATTTGCTCTGCGTCTTACGGTTACTCGCTTCTGTGTGCCCACACACAGAACACCGTTGACTGGTATAGGCAGCGGTAACCTTTATCACCTTGCGGCACTTATAGCTCAGCATCTGATCCAGCTGGCCCCAACCTGTTCGCAGTATTCCACGGTTGAGGCCAGACTTCTGTTTGACGTTTGTGCCAAAGCTCTCCATCGTCCCCTTAGCTGAACGTGTCATCGCTTTGATCTTTAAGTCCTCCAGTATCACCGTTGAGGAGCAATGGGCAATACTGCGACTTACCTGGTGGTTCGCATTCTTGAGGATGTTAGCACGCTTGCGCTGTATGCGGGCGATTCCATGCTTCCGCCTATTACGACCGTTGGAGCCTTTCTTCTGTCTCGCCAGTCTTCGCTGATGCCGCTTCAACTTGGCATCAAGACCCTTGGTATCCGGTTGTCTGATAATGCTTGTATCGCCCTCTGTGGAAACCATAGCGATCTGCCCGCAATTACGGTCAATGCCTACAGCACCGCCGGTATCCTCTATTACAGGTGCCTCCATCTTGTAGCAGATGACAGCATACCCTTTGCCGGCGTTCTTCTTTACCGTGGCTTTGACGGGTATACCATCAGGGTACGGGTTGCCTCCCCGCCTGCGGAGCGCCATATATCCCACTTTCGGGATATACAGCTTGCCATCCCGAACCCTTACGTTATCCGGGATCGTGAACGAAGGCGTACTACCACGTCTGGAATGGAATCTCGGTCTTCTCTTACCCTCCTTGAAGAATGCCTTCCATGCATCCGCTTGATATTTCAATGTGTATCTAACGACACCAAAGGAGTATTCAGGTAGCCACTCGACCGTGCGGCGCAGCGCCGTGAACCGCTTCCCCAGCGAGAAGAAGCTTGCCGAGGGCGGCTTCTCTCCAGCCTCTTTCGCTTTCTTGTAGGCCTCGCTCTGCTCTGCGAGGATGGCATTCCACACAAACCTACACGCACCCGCTAATCCAGCAAGTTGCTTGGCGTTACTTCGACTTCCGGGCAACAGCCTGTATGTGATATTGCGGTATGCACTAACCGTTTCGGGCATGGCACTGTGGTATATGACTTCCTAATAGATGGAACGTATATATCATGCGTACCCACGTGTTGAGTTATTTGAAATAATTGCAGTTTTTCGTGAAAAGCGGGAACCGATTATGAACAACTGGCGAAAGCCATCCTGTCTGCACCACCAAAGCACAATAAGTAACTCCTGCGAAAACGCGTGGCACTCAGCCATATAACTCCCTTAGCGTACGCCGAACGGCCGTGGGCATAGGTGAACGCAGCGCGTCTGCTAGCGTAGTATGCGGCCCGAAACCGCCTCTGCAATGTCATCACGTTTAATCGTTGAGTTTACGAAAATGACCGGTGCCGGGAACGATTTTATCGTGATTGATAACAGATTCTACCGGTTTAGCGAAGCAGAACTCGCATGCATGGCCCGCCGGATATGTATGCGTCGACATGGCATCGGCGCGGACGGTATTCTTGCCTATGAAGAAGCCCGAAATGTTGATTTTGGCATGGTTTACATCAATGCGGACGGAACACCTGGCACGATGTGTGCCAATGGCGCGCGGTGCCTCGTACGGTACGCCCAGCATTCCGGCGTCCGTGGTCCTCATGTGCGGTTTGCAGCAGCTTCGGGTACGTACGATGCAACCTTATTGGAAGGCACAGGGAGTGACGTGCGTCTGCTCATGGTGACACCAAAGGACTTGCAGCTGAATTTGGAATTCCCGGATGTATGTTTGAATCAGCCGGCTCACTACATTTGGACCGGCACAGAGCATGTCGTGTGTTTTGTAAACGATATTAGTGATTATCCGGTAGCGGAGATGGGTCGCGCAATCCGCCGAGACAATGCGCTGGCACCGGAGGGGGCGAACGTCAACTTCGTACAGATTGTCGCACCGGACAAGATGTGTGTTCGTACGTATGAAAAAGGCGTAGAATCAGAGACGCTGGCGTGCGGTACCGGGGCCGTGGCGTCCGCTGTTGTAGGTAGCCGCATGGGTCGGATAATTGACAATGGAACCGTGCAAGTGGAGATGCCAGGAGGCTCGCTGCTGGTTGGTTTGTCATGGCCCGGCATTACGCTGGATGGGCCGGCAGAAGTGGTATTTCGGGGGACGTTTGAACTGGAGGAGTGACCAACGCTCCTGGTATCGGCACTTCCTATTGCACAAGCATCGTGCTTCGCTTATCTACGATGTCGGCCGACTCGCGGAGCGCGGCGATCCATTCGCTGGTCAGCCGGCCTTCCTTTTCGATTTGAAGCTCGCTTCGAATGCGTATGCGGTTCTCGTCAGAAATCGGATCCGGTTGGTAACGCTGCGTTACACGTGCCACAAAGGCTGCACTACGGCCGAGTACAACCCCTGAGTCTTCCCCTTCCTCAAGCACCAGCACGGTGCCAGCGAAGATTGGATCTCGCCCCAATCCCGGGACAACCTGATTCACAAACCCAATGCCTTCGGCAGTCTCGGCTGAAAAACCCACTATGCTCGCCATACCATCAAAGCCGTTTTGGCTGTAGGCATGCCGCATTTGGTCGTTACGGTACTCTTTTTTAGTCTCAACCAGGGCGCGAGTCCGCACAAGCGGCTCAACCTCGGATAGCGGTTGGTACCCCTCCAGATCAATATCAGTCACATAGGCCATAATGAAGGCCTCGTCCAACTCAATGACCGGGCTAATGTCTTCAATGGAAGATTCCTCCAGAAACCGGGCCAAAGCTCGGCTTGGGCCGAAGCCAGGGATTGATACTTGGTCGTGCTCCATCACCATCGTCTGCACCGTTACGTCAAGGCGCCGCGCCTCCGCAGTAAAGTCTTCCGATTCCTCCGCGAAGTATTGCAGATCTTCCAACCGATCCTGCAAAGCAGTGAGAGTGCCGACCGATGCCTGTATTGTGACGGAGTAATCCGCAATCTGTACCTCCTGAGCCGCCCGGTGGGTGACTTCAATCAGATGGAGACCAAAGTCTGTTTCGACCGGTCCGATGATCCGGTCAACGGTCGCGCCGAACGCCGCCTCTTCAAACGGAGGCACCATACGACCTTCTCCGAACCAGCCAAGGTCGCCTCCCAGCGCACCGCTTCCGCCATCATCTGATGCCTCCCGCGCCAGATCGGCAAAGTCGTCCCCGCTGGCCAGGCGGTCGAGCAGGCTCTGGATTTCTTCACGGGAGTCGTCATCAGATCCATCAACCAGGATATGGCGGGCGCGCACATGCGGGCTTTCTGCCGGCCGCATTCCTACCACCTTCACCACATGGACGGATCCGTCTGCAATCACCGGGCCGACCATCATACCCTCCTCCAATGCTTCGGAATCCTCGAATAGCCGAGTTGCAATCCCGGGTGTCATGTCGCTTGGGCCCACAAACGCATCTGAATACACCGTCTCCGACAGGTTCTCAGCCAAGTATGCGGAGTCGCTTTCTGCTACCGCAAATTCGGGGAGAATCATCTCCGCTTCCCGGACATAGGCCGACGTGTCCTCGGGAAGAGGGGCCTTGCTGAGCGATGCCAGCGCAATGGTGTAGCGTCGAGCACGCCTGAAGTCTTCGTCCTTGAACACATCGTAATAGTGTTCAATATCATCTTCCGACAAGGCAACGGAATCATCGGGGACCGCGGCGTAGCGCAGCATATAATAATCTACGTCAACCTCAAGTGACTCTCTCTCATACGCTTCCTGGACTTCAGCATCTGATACACGGGCGGTCGAGGCAATCACTTCGTCAAACTTGTCGTTTCTTCGTTCCAGGCGAATATACTCCTCAATCTGAGTCCATGTATCAGCTTGCTCCGGGTTTTCAAAAAAATCTCGGAGCAGCATGCGATCTATCTCTCCCTCCTCGTCCGAGAAGTTGGCGCGGATTATCTCGTGCGGGTTTTCGCCAATAATCAGCTCGCGCACCTCGGCATCGCTAACAGTTATGCCGAGTCTGTCCATTTCCTGGAGGCGCAACTTGCTGTCTACCAGAAGCGAGAACGTGCGCTCCCGCTGAGACTCCAGCATCTGAGGTGAAACCGCCTCACCTGTCGCTTGCCGAATCTGCTCAAGTTGGGACTCAAGCAGCCGATTATATTCTTCCAGTGTGATGGCGTCACCATTGACGATGATGAGTTCCCCGAGAGGGTTCGTACCTATGGTATCGAACACACCGGAATCCTGCAGAACCCATAGACCGCCAAAGGAAATCACAAGAATCCACAGAACGATGCCTGTGTTCTCTCGCATACGGTTCATGGTACCCATAGACCACCTCCGTTATGGTGCAATTAGACTATATGGGACCGATCAAGCGACGTCCACATGGACGAACTTCCGGTTATTACGCCGAGTGGCGAACCGCACAGTGCCATCCATCCTGGAAAACAGCGTATCATCACCACCCCGTCCTACATTGTCTCCGGGATGGAATTTAGTGCCACGCTGCCGGACAATAATGCCGCCTGCGCGTACGGACTGGCCGCCAAAAATCTTGACACCGAGCATCTTGGGATTGGAGTCCCGACCGTTCTTTGTGGAGCCTACACCTTTCTTGTGGGCCATGAGAGAGCGAGGTTGTTAAGCGTTGGATTCGGAGTTCAGTGCTTCAATTCGCAGCATGGTATACTGCTGCCTATGGCCACGCCGCACCTTGTAGCGTTTGCGCCGCTTCTTTTTGAAGACAATAATCTTGTCGGACTTTACGTGGCGAAGCACCGTGGCTTCAATGAAAGCATCTTCCAGATAGGGCCGGCCCACGCGTACCGAGGTCTCGTTGGACAAAAGCAGTACCTGCCTTAACTCAATGGTGGATTCGGCAGCCTGGTCTGCCATCAGGGGCACATACAGCGTATCTTGCGCCTTGACCTTGAACTGCTTTCCCTTTATTTCAACGATTGCATACATCCCGTGAACTTTTCTTTTGGGGTCCTAAGGTTCGTGCCGGAGTGAGAGTGGGTTAAGGGTAGCAAAGTGATACGTTTCATCACGTGCACGGATCCCATATTGTCGGCACGAATTGCAATGGAAATTCTAACGCGGAAACGAAGGAGTCGCAGATCATGATGGAACGGCCAATATCCGTGGGGCGCCCGGGAAAAATTTTGTGCATTGGGCGCAATTATGCCGCACACGCGACAGAAATGAGATCGGATGTGCAGGCCCGCCCCATCATATTTCTGAAGCCGCCGACGGCGCTCGTGGGAACAGGCCAGCACATCGTGCTCCCGCGTGCATCGGCGGAGGTGCACCACGAAGTGGAACTGGTCGCCATGATCGGGTGTGGTGGCTCCAACATTCCAGAGCAGGAAGCCCTGCACCATGTAGCGGCATACGCCGTGGGTTTGGACATGACAGCGCGCGACATACAACAGGAAGCCAAACGGCGCGGGCTGCCATGGTCTGTTGCCAAGGGGTTTGACACCTTTGCCCCGCTGGGCCCCTTTGTTGCTTCCCACGAGGTACAGGCCCCCCAGGATCTTGACCTATCGCTCGCCATCAATGGCGAGGTACGCCAGCGTTCGCACACCTCTTTGATGCTTTTCCCGGTAGCCAAACTTGTCGCGTACTGTTCGTCCATCTTCACATTGGAACCGGGAGACCTGCTTTACACCGGAACGCCTGAGGGGGTTGGCCCGGTGGTGGCGGGAGATGTGCTGGTGGCAACGTGTGGCACGCTCCCGCCCCTGCATATTACGGTACAGGGTGCATAGCAAGTCGGCGAAGCTTATAGGCACTCCCTGAGCACATTGCCTGCGCGGCTGATATCTTCCATGGAAACATCACGGTGCGTGGTGGCCCGAAGGGTGGCAGGGCCAAACGGCACCAGTGCCACGCCCCTGGTCCGCAGACTCTCCAGGCGGCTCGCGGAATCGCGGCCTGCAAGGTGGATCATCACGATGTTGGAGTCAGGCTCCGGTACGCGCACATGATTGAGCCCGGCCAACAAGTGCGCGAGGCGGCGGGCCTTCAGATGGTCGTTGGTGAGTTCTTCACGATAGTGTTCGAGCCCATATAGGCCTGCCGCAGCCAGGATCCCGACCTGCCGCATACCCGCGCCAAGGCGTTTGCGCAGCCGGTGGGCGGCATTCACCAGCTTCCGCGTGCCGCAGAACACGGAGCCAACGGGCGCTCCCAGACCTTTGGACAAACACACGGTTACGGTATCAAAGAGGGCCGCATACTCACTCTCAGGAATGCCCGTGGCGGCTGTTGCATTCCACAAACGGGCACCGTCCAAGTGTAGTGCAAGCCCGGCAGCCCGTGCTGACTGTGCGAGCTCTTGAAGTCGCTCCAGCGGATAAATGCGTCCGCCGGCTGCATTTAGCGTGTTTTCGAGACACAGCAGGCGAGAGGCAGACTCCCAGTAGGCCCCCCGGCGAACGGCGTCCTCAACCTGATCCGCCCGGAGCAGCCCGGTATCGCCCGTTAGCGGATGCAAAACCACCCCGGCGACGGCGCCAGCAGCTCCGGATTCGTAGTTAAAAATGTGGCAGGTTTTCTCGACAATGACCTCATCGCCGCGCCGCGTATGAACGGCAATGCCGAGCTGATTGCCCATCATGCCGGATGGAACGAACAAGCCTGCTTCTTTTCCGAGCAGCTCCGCCACCACCGATTGAAGCCTATTGACTGTCGGATCCTCACCGAAGACATCGTCTCCAACCTCGGCCTCGAACATGGCCTGCCGCATGCCTTGGCATGGCCGGGTGACCGTGTCGCTCCGGAGGTCAATCATCCCGGTCAGCCGCTGCGGGAGATATCAACTACCTCAAGCTGCATGGTTCCACTTGGCACCTCAACGTGTACCGTGTCACCGACCGCCGTCCCCAACAGGCCCTTACCAATCGGGCTGGAGATAGAAATCTTGCCCAATCGGAGGTCGGCCTCTTGCTCTGAAACAAGTGTAAATCGATGCTCAGATTCCGTGGAGTGGTTGCGCACATGCACGGTGGAAAGAATGCGTGCCCGGGATGTGTCTACCTGCGACTCGTCAACAATGCGCGCCTTGCTTAGTGTGGTTTCCATGCGCGCAATACGCGCTTCCAGCTTGCCTTGGGCATCCTTAGCAGCGTCGTACTCGGCGTTTTCCGAGAGATCACCGTGAGAGCGGGCGTCGGCGATTTCACTTGAGATGCGAGCCCGCTCAATGGTTCGTGCGTGGCGCAGATCGGCCTTGAGCCGCTCCAGGGCTTCACTTGTCAGATATACAACATTCACAGTATCACCATCCGATTCGTTTTTTGCGGCTACGTGTCTCCTGTGCTCCTGCAGGTGCGGTCATGGTTGTGTTCGAATCCGCTACGATACGCCGCGCCGTCCAGTAGGCCCTGGCCCAGAAATTTTCCTCCATTCGTGAAACGGTAACGCCTGCAGTGGGGGACGCGTGGGCAAACTCTCCTCGACTGAGATAGATGCCGACATGGCGAGGCAAGCCCGGAGGCTGAAAAAACACCAAGTCACCCGTGCGCAAGTCCTGCTGCAGCACCGCTGATCCCTGATCAAGGAGTTCCATCGTGACCGTCGGAACTGTCATCCCTGCGCCGTTCGCGAAAACTTGAGCCACGAAATTTGCACCATCAACCCCCTCCTTTGTGGCTCCGTCCGTTTGATATGGGGTACCACGCCATTGCCTTTCGATACGACGTATGCGCGTTTCAAGCTCCTCACCGGCAATCGTGCCGACGGCGACGGACCTCGGCGTCGTTGCACACCCGCCGGTCAAACAGACGACAGCGATCCATTTAAGATGTGAACAGCGCAACATTGCCCGGCAGGTGAGACCTTAAGCGGATCAAACTACATAAGAAGATGGTATGCTTACAACTCTCAAGCCTTGCACTTACATGCCCTATCCTGAACAACTGGTAACACCCATGCGCCAAGAGCTTGTTGCGCTGGGTGTCAGTGAGTTGCGTACGAAAAAAGAAGTGGATGATGCCTTCCGGCAGTCGTCCGGCGGTACCATGGTTCTAGTGGTGAATTCTGTTTGTGGGTGTGCCGCGGCAATGGCACGGCCAGCCGTCAGACTGGCCATGCAACATGCCCGTCAGCCTGACTCATATTGTACAGTATTTGCCGGTCAGGACATGGAAGCGACGGCGCACGCACGCTCCTATCTGGCAGGAATTCCGCCTTCGTCCCCCTTTATTGCCCTGTTCAAGGAAGGTGACGTAGCCTACGTCATAGAGCGACGTCACATTGAAGGGCGCAGTGCGCAGGCAATTGCTGCCGACCTGGTGTCGGCATTTGAGCAGTACTGCGGTACCGATACCGCGGCTGGCGAAGGTCCGGTCAGTCCGGCAATCGTGGACTTGGGCTTTCCTGCTTCGTTCCGCCCCTTCCGGTAAACAGCCCCTCGTTACGTAGCAGAAGTACTCCGAAGGCAGATGCTGCCACGATTGCTGCCACGGTAGTAACCCATGGCTTGCCGAATAGACCGGCAGCAATGAGGATGCCAATCCCAGGAGCAGATAAGAGCAGGTACTTGCCGTAAGGGGCAAGTACCGCCGTGGCCTTCGCCCCGGCAAGGTGCATGAGAATGGCTAGCTGACCAAGACGCGCTAAAGCCCCCATGGCGCCGATGGACAGCATTAAGGCCGGCATGTGGCCCGTTCGTCCGCCAAGGATCAACGCCGAAGACATTAGCACGCAGGCGGCGGCGCTGGTTGCAAGGTCGATCCTCTGGCGTTCCAGGATATCAAAAATGCGGGTCAGCGGGCTAACGATTGAGCCCAGAAGCAACCACGGACCCAGATATTGTACATATACCCCTGCCGTGCGCCACGGCGCCCCGAAGACAACGGCAAAAATGTCCGGACCCGCAACCATGAGAACAAGCGTCGGGAAGATTCCAAGCATCACCAGCCGGCTATGCACCATGGTACTGATGCTGGTGAGACGCTGGCGAAGGTTATGAATCTTTGCTTCAGCAGCGTGGACGAAGAACACCCGGGAAATAGCGTTACCGGCAACACTTAAGGGTATTGCAAGTGCGGCGAATCCCTTGACATAATAGCCCAGTTCGTCGCCCGCAAAGTACAGCGGAATCATGAAGACAGGCATGCGGTAGACGAGTGCAGCGACGAGACTTGAGGGTGTTGAGAAAAGCGGGAAGCGTCGGTAGCGGCGTGCGGTTTGCCACACCTTACCCAAAGGCGGTAGTCGCAGAATGATACGTCCCCCTTCACGCAGTGCTGCCACGGCATTGATGAGTGCAGCCACTATATTGCCGGCCAGATAGCCCCCGATGAGCCCACCCGGACCGGCGCTGACGGGCGGTACACCAACACCGATACGGGACGTAACCATAACTCCCGTATTGGCCGCCTGACCGGCCATCACGAACCGAAAGGCCTTGGCCCGCACTAACCACAACTCCAGCGTTCTTGCCAGGCGCATAGCCACCAGCACCGGTATAATCAGCACCAGATACGGGGTAATGGCGGGAATATTGGCTCGGTGCGCAAACGTGTCCCCCCAATACAGGCCCACGCATGTAAACAGCAACACCGCGAGCAGGACGATCCAGGACAGCAATACAACCGCGGCAGCATCTGAGTCCTTCTTCTGCAGCATTAGCGCGTCATCATAACGCAAAGAGGAGATGGAAAATAGCAGTGCGGAAAGTGCGGTGAAGTACCCCATCACCTTGTAGTCCGCTGCGGTGTACAGCCGCGTGAGGACGGGCTCACAGAGGTAGGCCAACAGCAATGCTGAGCTTGAACCTGTGAACAGAGTTAATACGGGCCCGCGAAACCCCTTCTGCGTGTAGAGGCTGCCTATGGTCTGGCGCAGACTCACGGCAGCGCGTCCGGAAAAATTTGGTACACCCACCACCCGTCACCCGCAAAGTCCAGCACAAGTGGAGCGGCATGCGTAGGCTTGTCGCGCACAAAGTGCGTTGCACCGTAACGATAAGACAGGTTAAATAGTCCTTGCGTACCGAGAGCAAAAAACGCGTGATCAAGGCTATCCAGGATTCCGGCATATCCGCGCTCAGGAAGGGTGATCGGAGCAATGCTCCGCAGACGTTCCAACCACTCGGCCTCGTGCCCGGGTAGGAAAGGAAATGCCTTGTAGTTGACGACGATGGGCCGCTGAGCGCGACTGCGAAAACCATCCCAGGATGGAGGCACCGCAAATACTGCCTCGGGAGGAGTGCTGGTATTTGCCCATTCCTCCACCGGTGCAATCTCCGCGGGTCGTAACCCGAGTGCCGTGGTATCAGCGAAAAGGAGCGCTGCCAACACCAGAGCAGCGGCCAGGAATGTGGCACGCGAATGTTTTAGCACCCAAAATGCGGCAGTACGAAACGATTCAGGCAGCACCGCGCTGATAGCACCGCAGACGAGAATTCCGAACAGGACCTTAGCAACAACGGTCATTTTGAAGGGCTGCAACTTCACGACCGACTCCATAGGTACGACCTCTGCACATAAGAATCCGACCAAACAGGCAGCACCAATGACCATCAACAGGCGTTGTATGGTCTGGCGTCCCTGCGGCGTCAACGCCTGTCGCAAGCGGCGCATGCCGGCTAGTCCGGTAATCAACAGAAGCGCGAAACCCACAACCGAGATCTTCGTGAAGGATGCTGGCAGGTAGTGATGCGGCGCACGAAACGCAAACAACGTATAAAAGAGGTTGCCACTGTCCCCGGCCTGACCAAGCTGCTGAACAATAAGGGGAGCCACTGCAGGCAAGCTTACCAGCCCGAACAACAGCGCGAACCTCCACGCGTACCTGGAGCGCTGCCAGATTAACAGCATCCCAATCAAGAGCCCCATCTGCAGACCGATCAAGGCCTGCAGACATGCGGCAAGGCCGGCCAGTACCGCGCTGCTGTTCAGCCGGCCTTTAACATACATTGCCAGGCCCCAAAGGGCTAGTGACCACGCGGGCACGCTAGGAGTAAGGATCGGCGCGATAAGGTCATTGCCGCCAAGCGTGAACTTCGGTGTTAACACCAGTACTAGGAGCACGCTGGCTGTAGCTGCTATCCTGTCGCGTAACAGGTCGCGAGCGAGCGTATATAATGCACCTGCTGTAGCAAGAAACGCGGCAAGGTACAGCCCCAAGAATGTAGTATAGATACCCAGAAGCTTGGCGAACGGGTAACAGAACCACACAAAAACGGAACGCGGCCCAAAATGGTTGGCCTGATAATTGACAAACCAGTCCTGCGCAAGCACATCGCGGTTCAATAGGTGGGCCAAGAACGGAATAACCTCGTCCTGGTCACTGAATCCAAAATTATATCCTCGCCATAGGAGGTACACGAGCAGCACGGCTAGTGGAACGAAAAATGGTATCCGCTCCTCGTTTGCAGGGAACCACGGTGTGCGCGCGCTACCGTTGGATTCCATCGTTACCTTCGCAGAATCGTGCGGCCGAACTCAAGACGGTAGTACATGGAAAGGCGCGCACCGAACCTGCGTTTGAATTCCGCTATGGTAGGTGTATTGGCTCCGACAAAATCAAAGGCGCTAATACCGGAGGAGCGCAGGGTCCTGAGTGTGCGCCCGACGAGGACTGTCATGGCGGGTCCGGGTGTGCTGCCCGCGATCCAATAGTGGGCCATTTGGCCATCGTGGAGCAGTGCCAGACCACCTTCCAGACGCCCCGCGCGCCGTAGTGTAAAAAGGCGCACCATCCCGCGCTCCTGAAGACTCTCAACCAGTCGTACAAGGTTGTTGTTGGGTGCGGGCAACTTCCGCCGGTGGCGGACATAGCTCTCTTGGCAGCATCTCACAATCTGAGGCGCCGCACCGTCGTCCTCGGTGAAGTCGCATACGCCGTCATACTTCTTGTACGTCCGGCGTGTGCTGGCGGACCATGCAGCGCGGCCCTCGGCGGGGGAGAGAATGTAGGTGAAGGAGGGTGCGACGTGCCATCTTCTCCACTGAGCGGGCCGGGGGTCCTCAAGTCTGGTTAAGAAGAGCATGTAGCGGTACTCTGCCTCCAACGCGGCAAGTGTAAGTTCGAGCGGAGACCGCCGGCCATGAACTAACGTTTCGTCAGAGGGCTGGCGCAAGACCGGGCCAAAGTACTGCGTGAAAGGTGGAGGGGTAGCTCGGCGTGCGCGGGAGTGCAGCGTAATTGCTCCCGCCTCGTCGGTCGCTCCGCTGCCCACCAACACCAGACGCGCCCTAAGTCCAAATGCAGCAGCGGCGCAGTCGGCGTACGAGAGAGATGTGAATGCACTTCGTTGCGGGGAGGACTTCCAAAGGTATTCCCAGCGCTGGCGGGCTTCCTGGTTATCAAGCGCGTACGACTGTGCGTGAATGACCACCGCAGCTATAAGATGTATTGGCTCAGGTCGCGGTCCTCTACTATCCCCTGCAGTCTCTTGCCAACCTCGCCACCATCAATACAGATGGTGGTTGGTCCCGTACCGTCGGCCTCAAAAAGGATGTCTTCGAGCAGCGTGGTCAGAATCGTGTGCAGCCGGCGCGCACCGATATTCTCCACTTCCGAATTGACACGTGCCGCGGTGTGTGCGATGGCACGCACCGCGGCGTCGGTAAAGGACAGGGTTACACGCTCGCTGGCCAACAGCGCCTCATACTGCTTCAGTAAAGCATTGCGAGGTTCCGTCAGGATCCGGTAAAAGTCATTCTCTGTCAGGCTACGTAACTCCACACGGATAGGGAAGCGGCCCTGCATCTCCGGAATCAGGTCACTCGGCTTTGACACATGGAACGCGCCGCTGGCCACAAATAGTACGTGGTCGGTACGCACAAGCCCGTACTTGGTGGTAACGGTAGAGCCTTCAACGATGGGGAGCAGGTCTCGTTGAACGCCTTCGCGCGACACATCCGGTCCAGAGCGGCCGGAGCTGGACCTCCGCGCCACCTTGTCTATCTCGTCGATAAACACGATGCCAGAATGCTGTACACGGTCAAGTGCCTCTGCGGAGACTTTATCCATGTCTACCAGCTTATGAGCCTCCTCTTTTGCCAGCAATTCAATGGCCTCCTGAACGACTACGCGGCGTTTCTTTCGGCGTTTATTGCCCATGTTGCCGAACAGATCCTGAATATTCATTCCCATTTCTTCCAGACCCATGGGGCCGAAGACTTGCAGCATGGGTGACCCGTCCGATGCGACCTCAATTTCGATCTCGCGATGGTTGAGGTCGCCCCGCTTGAGCATGCTGTGGAAACGGTCCCGTGTTCGCTGGCGGCGCGTTTCCTCCACGGACTGGTCGGTTGTTTCCTCTTGCCCGGCGGGCTGGTTGGAAGCCGGAAGCAGGATGTCCAGCACGCGCTGCTCCGCCAGTTCGAGTGCACGCACTTGCACCTTCTCCTGGTGTTCATCTCGCACCATATTAATGGCGATATCCGCGAGGTCCCGGATCATGCTGTCAACATCGCGACCCACATATCCTACCTCCGTAAACTTGGTTGCCTCCACCTTTATAAACGGAGCGCCGGCAAGTCGGGCTAGGCGGCGCGCGATTTCTGTCTTCCCGACGCCTGTGGGTCCGATCATGATGATGTTGCTCGGCATGATCTCGTCTCGCATATCCTCGGCGGCGTTCCTGCGGCGCCAGCGATTGCGGAGCGCAATGGCCACGGTGCGCTTTGCGTCGGTTTGGCCAATCACGTATTGATCCAACTCCGCAACGATCTGGCGCGGAGTTCTTTCATTTGCCATGGACATGTATTTTCAATTCAGAAGGTGACCGCGCTTATCTACGGACGGCCCACATCCAGTGCACGGAGCGTCGGTCCGTCATCATACTGCTCATTCGCTTCATTCCGGACGAATGCGGTATGCAGGGCTGCACGCGATGCGGTGCTTATATGTCCTGGCTCCATGTCGTGGTTGCGTGAGCGGATGCCCACAACATCCGGGTGCTCCTCGTCAATGAGCAAGACCGTATAATCGTGTGGAGATCCACGTCGTTTTTCAAGCCATATTGCTCCGGAACCTTCTATCTCCGCTATAAGCTGCTTCGGATCAATCTCTTCGGGCTCCATAACCTCCGAAAGTTTTCTCAGGCAGGGGGTCAGGTAGATCTCGCTGTAATGGCCGAAGTAGTCATCTATGATGGAGAGGGCATGCAATGCATGAACATCCGAGATGTGGAGATGTGTTATGGTTTGCGGTGTAGTATCGTCCACATCGTGCTGATCACCCGAGCCTCGCAGGGATGCTGCCTCCGGGACCGTCCCTTGGCGTCCGAAGAGGGTCTGCGCATTTATAAACAGGTCCTTACCAACTCCAGAATTTCCGCGTTCCGGGCTTTGGTACGACACCACAAAGGCGCGCGCGCCCACTTGGATACAATGGTGCAGAAGCGGGAGGTAGTGACTATCCCCTGAAACGATGACTACAGCAACCACATCATCTCTCCCGTACAAGGTTTGCATTGCGTCTACCGTGAGTTGAATCTCTGAGGCGTTGCGCTGCATGGACGCGGGCACAAATCGGGGCTCCACCCCCTGCAAATAAAGATTCTGCTGAACATCCTGTCCGCCCCTGGGCATCTGCGTAAAATCCGCATAGGCTTGCGCTACTACGGTTGAGGCACTCAGATCGCGACTTAGATGATGCTTTACAGCCTGCAGCAAGGTGATGATTGTTTCATCGGGTCGCGCGCGATCAGCAGGAAACCGGGACAGATAGCTGTATAGGTTCTCATAATCGACCAAGACTGCAGCACGATCGGAACTCTTCGGAGGCTTGGGGTAACGCATCGAAAAGAATAGATCTAATGGACCAGTGATTCACTGCGCACCTAGGCTGGAGGATCATCCTTCAATTCCAGCACGGTGGTACAGTTATTAGTATATATGCAAATCTCAGACGCGATTTGGAGCGATGTCTCAACAATTTCCTTTGCCGACAAGTTATCCCCCCGCGATATTAGCGCCCGCGCTGCCGCTAGCGCGTACGCGCCACCCGATCCAATTGCCAGAATATTATCGTCCGGTTCGATCACGTCCCCGCTCCCGCTGATGAGCAGAAGTTTGCGGGGGGTAGCAACGACAAGAAGGGCCTCAAGTCTGCGCAGGTACCGGTCTGTTCGCCAATCCTTGGCCAGCTCTACAGCCGACCGCGTCAGGCTCCCTGAATACTGCTGAAGCTTTTCTTCAAATCGCTCAAATAGTGTAAAGGCGTCGGCAGTCGCCCCGGCAAACCCCGCCAGAATCTTGCCATTAAATAGCATGCGCACTTTTTTTGCGCGGTGCTTCATCACGGTTGATCCCATCGTCGCCTGTCCGTCGGAGCCCATCGCTACTACTCCAGACTTGAGGACTCCGACTACGGTGGTACCGCGGATTTGTAGCGCCGGATTTGGATTCATTTAGGAGAGGCGTGGCGGCGGCGGAATACCGACTTGCGAGATAATATGTTCCCATATGGGTTTTCTACCGCACCACTGCAGCAAGGAGTGCTACGACTGCATCCTGAGTCTGTCGAATCCTGCGTGTTCCAATGGTGTAGTGATTGCATAGTAGGGCAAAGTTTAACCGTCTGCCTGATTCGGTGGTAACGGTTCCTGCAAGCCCACTGACGTTTCCAAGTGTTCCCGTCTTTGCCCGAACGTTTATGTTGGTGTCGCTGAATCGGTGCTTCAGCGATCCATCCCGTCCGCCGATAGCCAGAGATTCCTGGAAGGCATGCCGTATTTCAAGGTCAGGATGATGTGCCATATGCTGTAGAAGCATAGTTACCATACGAGGAGTTACCAGATTCTTCCGTGACAATCCAGAGCCATCTATCAGCTGCAGCCGTGATGTATCAATGCCTGCAGCGGCATAGAAGGTCTTTCCGCGCTTCAGGCTAGCGGCAGTGGTATAGGGCTCGTCCCCTGAAGCAGTACGGAGCACTGCCTCTGCCCACATGTTGTTGGAGTTCGTGTTGATTTCCCGGACCATGGCCGACAACGGTGGGGAGTCCCATGTTGCTACGAGGCGCAGGTCCTGGCTTGCGTAGTCAGGTTTTGCGTCCAAGCTGTCCACATCTACAGCGCTTCCGATTACCTGGAGCCCCCCGGCGGTAACCACCTCCTTTAGGGTGGTAACGAAGAATAGCGTCGGGTTCGGAACGCTCAACTTTACCGAATCTAAGCTTCCGACCGGTATCCGTGCGGTGACTTCAATCCGATTGGAGCGAGGATGTCGGCGATAGCCATCTCGGGTACGGGTACCGTGAGCCGTCGTAAGAGAGTGGTTCATAAACCGCAAATAGCCACTGCCCTTGGGTTCCCAAGCCAGGAAGGTCGGCTCACCAAGTGTGTGCGCATGGAGCCGCAATGTTATGGCGTTGTCGTGGAAGGACAACCCGCTGGTTTCCGCGGCATATCCGTATACCAGGTCGTCCCAAGCCCAATCGCTGCCCCATGCCTGGTCGCTAAACACATCGTCATCTCCAATAATATTGCCTGAGATTAGCTTAATGCCGCTCGTGCGGAGCGAGTCGCGCCAGTCAACGAACGGTGCTATCGGGCCGCGATTTGAGGGCTCAATCCCCATCGTAGGATCTCCAGCACCGCGGACTATGAGGTCGCCTTGGAGTGTTCCGTCTCGGAGGGGCCCGGAGGCATAGAGCCTTGTTTTGTACTGGAAGGAGGGACCGAGATAGTCAAGGGCCGCCGCGGTGGTGAATAGTTTGGTGACCGAAGCGGGAACCATGCTCATGTTCGCATTGAGTTCGTACAGCACCTCACCTGTTTCCTCGTCGGCCACGGA
This sequence comes from Rhodothermales bacterium, assembly GCA_963663495.1. Taxonomy (GTDB): domain Bacteria; phylum Bacteroidota; class Rhodothermia; order Rhodothermales; family Bin80. The sequence goes on along the minus strand of OY760427.1, from coordinate 2,752,024 downwards.
GACGCCCCACCAGGCATTAGACTGGGGTGCAGCATGCAGAATGGCCTCAATCTGATTGGCGAGGCTGCCCGGCAACTGTGCACCGGCGGGGCTTGGAATAAGCAACGCGCCAGTCACATATGCAAAGCAACAGAGGGTGTGCGCTTTGGTCATGGCTGCGCCCCCATTGCTTGATAAGCTTCTTCCATGATCGCACCCAGCACAAATGCGTAATGGGCCTCCTGGAGGGAAACGGCTGGCCGAATAGTGATGTGGAGGTCTGGGCGAGAAGGCTGCGGTCGGACACTTACTACCGTACCGATCAGGTATCCTGGCGGAAAGATACCGCTCTCGTCGCTGGTTACCACCTGGTAGCCGATCTTGACATCCGCTGTTCGCACCACATGCTGCAGCTCCAGTTCGGACTGATCGGTGCCGGGCCACCGAACGATGCCCGTAGCCTGCACTGAGTCTATCCTGGCAGGAACACGGAACTGGGTATTGATCAGCGTCATTACCCGACTAAAGCTAGGACTCACTTCTACGATGCGTCCGATAATGCCCTTCTCGTTCACGACGGGCATGTCGGTTCGGACGCTGTCGTCGGTTCCGACATTCAGCGTGACGAAATTGTAAGATTCGTCCAGGTTCTTATGAACGATGCGAGCGGCGACGCTGGTATACGGTTGGGATTCCTTGAACCCCAACGCTTGTACCAGCCTGTCGTGTTGCAGACCTGCTTCGCGCAGCAGCAACAGTTGGCTATTAAGTTCGAGGTTATTGCGGCGCAGGTTCCGATTTTCCTGCCGGGCTCGCAGGATGTGGCCAGCAAACGACAGTCTCGCTTCCACCGCTCCGGTAAGATTCAGTGAAGCGGCTCGCATGCCACGGAGCATCGGTGAACTGCGGGTAACCATTAGCGTGATCGCGATGGTAAGCAGCCCTCCGAGGATGGTCCAGTCTCGCATGCGCCCCCAGAAGTCCAACGGAGTATCGTGGCGCTTTAGGTTAGGACGCTCTGGTACGCGTCAATGGTTTCAAGCACCTTGCCGGTGCCTCGTACGACTGCCGTGAGCGGATCGTCTGCTACATACACCGGGATTTCGACCCTATCGCGCAAAACCTCGTCCAGCCCTTGCAGTAATGCTCCGCCGCCGGTCAGCATGATCCCCCGTTCCAGAATATCTGCACCTAATTCCGGTGGTGTCTGCTCTAGTCCGCGCTGCACTGCAGACGCGATCTGGGCGACCGATGCGGCCAATGCCTCTCGTACATCTTCGGATGTAATTGACCTTACCCTTGGGATCCCGCTTACAAGATCCCTTCCCTTCACCGATATCTCCTGCTCCGGCGTTAGCTTGAGGGCGCTGCCAATCTCCATCTTGATTCGCTCTGCGGTGCGCTTGCCTATAAGGAGGTTATGATAGCGCTTGAAGTATCGCAGAACCGCGTCATCAAGCTCGTCACCGCCTATGCGTATTGCCTCATCAATCACGATCCCGGCGAGGGCGATGACCGCGATCTCGGTCGTGCCGCCTCCGATATCAACAATCATGTTACCAACGGGCTCATCAACATTCAGCCCTATTCCTATGGCCGCAGCCATAGGTTCGGCGATTAGGTGGACCCGTCTGGCACCTGCATGCTCGGCGCTGTCACGCACCGCCCGTTTTTCGACCTCGGTAATTCCGCTCGGTATGCAAATCACCATCTGGCGGATCGAATTCAGCCAGCTCTTCTGCACCTTTTGAATGAGACAGCGGATCAGCTGTTCAGCCACCTCAAAGTCCGCTATTACTCCGTCTTTGAGCGGACGGATCGTTTCAATGCCTTTGTGTGTCCGCTCATGCATCCTGAGCGCTTCGTGGCCGACGGCAATCGGTTTGCGCGAATTGCGGTGCACTGCAACGATGCTGGGTTCATTCAGCGCTATTCCTCGGCCCTTGATATAGATCAAGGTGTTGGCTGTACCGAGGTCAATCGCAACGTCTGAGGAAAACTTGAATAGGGGCATGGACTAAACGTACTGCCAGACAGCGCTGCGGTATAAATTATGGAGCGAAGTTAATCAATTATTGCGGACATCCAAGCTACGCCTGAAAGATTCTACTACCGACCAGAACAACTTGCGCCAGCGTTGACACTCATCAGGTGCACGCAAACTTAAGGCAATCCCGGCATGTCGGTCAACGTAACGGTGTACAATGGCGAATGGGATATGTTTGGGAGTTATATGGCTGAGTGCCACGCGATTTCGCAGGAGTTACTTTTTGTGTTTTGGTGGTGCAGACAGGATGGCTTTCGCCAGTTTTTCGTAATCGGTTCCCGCATTTCACGAACAAACTGCAATTATTTCAAATAACTCAACACGTGGGTATTCATGATATATATTGTACATATACTAAAGAGTTATATACCACAGTGCCATGCCCGAAACGGTTAGTACATACCGTAATATCACATACAGGCTATTGCCCGGAAGTCGGAGTAATGCCAAGCAACTTGCTGGATTAGCGGGTGCGTGTAGGTTTGTGTGGAATGCCATCCTTATTTATTCCTGTGAAAATGCGCACGGATTCCTATTCTAAGTGCGCAGTCTCAAGGGATGTATGGAGGCTGGAATGATGACATGGATGTTTAGGGTGTCCGGGGGCGAGTTTACGGACTTTTTGTCTTTGAAGGGTTGAACAAATCGGCCGTTTGTTTTCGCATAGATTCGCCCTTCAATGGTATGCGATGGGCCGCGTGTGTGAGTCGGTCAAGAATGGCGTCGGCCAAGGTAGGGTTAGCCATCATACGGTGCCAATCTTCCACGGGAAGCTGACTGGTGGCGATGGTGGAACGCCGTTGGACGCGGTCGTCAAGCAGTTCGTGTACGTCTTCCTGCTGACTGCTCTTGAGACGCTTGAGGCTCCAATCATCCAGTACGAGCACATCAAGCTTTGACAGCGTATTGAGCAGCTTCAGGTACCGTCCTTCGGCGCGGGCAACGGCCAAGACTTCGAGCAAGCGGGGCATCCGGAAGAAGCGAGCGGTAAAGCCTTCAAGACACGCTTTGTGTGCAAGTGCACAGGCGATAAAGCTCTTACCAATACCAGTCGGACCCGTGATGAGGACATTCTGATGCCCCCGGATCCAATTGCACGAGGCAAGGTCTGCCCTTCCCCCATAAATCATCCATAACGGTTAGATTGCTCGTCAGCCTGCAATATTTATGTCGTACCCTGTTCGGGTCTAAAAGTGCTGTTTCGGTACCTGCAGGACCGATTGTGGTATCCGTCTGGTGAAGTACATTATGACCGAGGGCATTTACTCTCTAAATTAGAGTCAGTTAGACCGCGATCCGAAGGTCAAATAGGCTGGCGTCGGTTGGGCGTGCAGGAGTCAAGTATCTGACAGCGTGTTCGCAGACCAGCACACGGATCTATCGGATAACCCGGGGCACCTGTTTGGGGGCTCCTATGCTGCTTTCTTGACGGTAGCTTGCTCCAGGTCCCGCCTAGCTTCCCAATGATGGGGCAAGAGCTCAGCCATGCGTTCGGCAGGATATGTCGGAAGACTGCGTAGTACATCGGTAAGCCATTCAATCGGGTTTGTCGATTGTAGCTTGCATGTGGCAAAAAGAGCGTACAGTACTGCGGACCGCTGCGCTGCCGAATGCGATCCCGCAAACAGATGGTTTTTTCGACCAAGCGCAATCGCCCGCATCTGGTTCTCGACCAGATTGTTATCGATCTCAACCTTGCCGTCTTCCAGGTAACAAGCCAGCTTCTCCCACCTGTTGAGCATGTACCCCACGGCTTCATCCCATCCCGCACTCGGCCGGTGCTCACGACTCTCCTCAAGCCATGGCTTCAACTTCTCCAGTACCGGCCGTGCCTCCTCCTGTCGTACCTCCACATGCCGAGCCGGACCAGCTCCCTCCTTACGCAACCCACGCTCTATCACATACAACTGCCGGATTTCCCCCATTACATGGCGCACCTTCTTGGGCTCCTTTTTCCTGCAGTCATAAAACTTGCGACGCGCATGCGCCATACATGCAAACAGCGTTATCCCGCCCCGCGTACCAAACGCATCGTACACCACATACCCGTCGGTTTGCATCGCCCCTCTATATCCGCGCAAGAATTCCCACGGTACAGCGCGCGCACGGCTCGGGCTGTAATCCATCATCACCACCTTCGCCCGCGGTGCCAGGTATACCCAAAGATAGCCGCGATGCGTCTTTCCTTCGTTTTTCTTCCTTTCCTTCTCCTTTCCTTTCTTCTTCGGCTTTTGCACCGGGAACGTTGTCTCATCCACCTGCAGATACCCGCTACGAAGCACCTCCTTACGCAACGCATCTCCTAACGGACCCAGATACGTCGCTACCTTCGCAATCCAATCCCCCATTGTAGCAGCCGATAGCTTCACGCCATGGCGCTGAAACTTCTTCCGCAGCCGGTATAGCGGCATATGATTCACGTATTTGGCTACCGCCAAATACGCCAACAACCCCGGACCAGCCTTTCCCTTCGGTATGACACGCTTCGGCAACGGCGCTATGACCACCCCCTTGCGAGGCTCCTTGCAGACAACGTACTTCGGCCGCACAATCTGTACTACCCTCGTGAAGCCCGGCACATATTCCAAGTACTCCGTTACTTCCTCGCCGATGTACTTCATACCCTCGGTGCTGCCCTCCGGCTCAAGGCGGATCACCTCTCTGGGCAGATGGTCTGGAATCGGCCCGCGCACCGGCTTGTTCTTCCCACGCCGCTTGCGCCTTACTAGGACATACTCGTCCGGCTCCTCCTCGGGCTCAACAGCTACTGGTTCCTCTCCAAACAACCGGCCTTGCTGCGCATTGTCCGCCGGCGTGTAACGCTCACTCTTTTCGCCAGGGAGTAGGTGATACGCTTGTTCCAACCTGTCTTCCAGATGGCTAATCTTCGCAGCCTGATCCGCGTTGTTCTTGGATAGACGATCGGCTTTTTTCTCCAAGCGACGGACCTGTTTTCACAGATCCTTGTTCCCAGCCTCTTGGTTTCTTAGCCTCTGAAAAAGGGCTTCACCGGCAGGAGAAGAGGGGGAGAAAGATGCCTTGGGCCGCATAATTTATGTGCATGTGCGCCCTCCACAATGTTCCGATTCTTCTACCCCAAAACCCATGTATTTTGTCTTCAAAAGCGCTGATTGCTGACTGCATTCGGGTGCCTGGACGATAAGTTGCACACCACTCCGAAATTCCCATATCGGCACACCAAACCCGGCGTATAATCACCTTGCACTAGGCTCTACAAGCGGACTACGCAGACCAATGCTAAGCCCGCTTTACCATGTACTTCACCGTACGGATACTAATCAGACAACCGGATACCAAGCGTCTTGATGCCAAGTTGAAGCGGCATCAGCGAAGACTGGCGAGACAGAAGAAAGGCTCCAACCGTCGTAACAGGCGGAAGGATAGAATCGCCCGCATACAGCGCAAGCGTGCTACCATCCTCAAGAATGCGAACCACCAGGTAAGTCGCAGTATTGCCAATTGCTCCTCAACGGTGATACTGGAGGACCTGAAGATCAAAGCGATGACACATTCAGCTAAGGGGACGATGGAGAGCTTTGGCACAAACGTCAGACAGAAGTCTGGCCTCAACCGTGGGATACTGCGAACAGGTTGGGGCCAGCTGGATCAGATGCTGGGCTATAAGTGCCGCAACGTGATAAAGGTTACCGCTGCCTATACCAGTCAGCGGTGTTCTGTGTGTGGGCACACAGAAGCGAGTAACCGTAAGACGCAGAGCAAATTCACGTGTATGTCCTGTGGACATGCGGATCATGCAGACCTGAATGCGGCTGCAAACATACTGGCCTCCGGGATTGGGGCTTCTGCACGGCGAGGGGCGTTCGGGTTACCGACCCCTATGACCCGTGAACCTATGACCCGTGAAATTGATACTAGTGCCTCGCTGTGTACAGTTGGTCACTCACGTATATAAGTCCCATATGTTTAGTGCCGAAAATGCCGCTGCCCTGTAAACACCATGGCGATCTCATGGTCATTTGCTGCTGCGATTACTTCGGCGTCACGCACCGAGCCCCCCGGTTGTATGGCAGCCGCCACACCTGCTTCCGTGGCTGCTACAAGGCCATCGGCAAAGGGGAAAAAGGCGTCGGAAGCGACGACGGACTGCTCAAGAGAGATGCCCGACTTCAGGGCTTTCATGACGGCGATTTCGGAGGCGTCCACTCGGCTCATCTGGCCGGCGCCGATGCCGAGCGTACGCTGGTTACGGGCATAGACAATTGCATTACTCTTAACATGCTTGGCGACACGCCAAGCAAAATCAAGGTCCTTCATCTGGCCCGGGGTCGGCTCGCACCGCGTTACGCACCGATATCCGGTTCCCGCTGTCGGTAATGCCGGGTCGCGCTCCTGCAGGAGCGCCCCGCCCAAGAGCAATCGAACCTCCGCTACCGGCAACGACCTGTAGGGCGCCAAGTGGCGCACAAGTCTCCGATTTTTCTTTTTAGTCAGGAAAGACAGAGCAGCCGATTCGAACGCCGGTGCGATGATGATTTCGGTAAAGATTCGATCAATAGCGGAGGCCATGTCAAGCGATAGCGGGCGGTTGGTAACAACGATGCCCCCGAATGGAGACTGCCGGTCCGTTGCGAATGCTTTCTCGTAGGCCTCGGTCACTGAATCAGCTACTGCAACACCGCATGGATTGGTGTGCTTGAGGATCGCGACAGCAGGGCCTGATTCTGCGAACTCGTCAATCAGGGCCAGTGCGGCCGAGAGGTCCAGAAAATTGTTGTACGACAGCGGCTTCCCGTGGAGCACCTCAAACAGGTCCTTGGTATTGCCATAGAATGCGGCTCCCTGATGCGGATTTTCTCCGTACCGCAGCGTCCTGCGACTGCCAACGGATATCGCTAAGGTTTCCGGCAAAGTGGTCTCGGGTTTTTCCGAGAAGTATTTGTGGATTGCGGCATCGTACGCGGCCGTCCGCTGAAAGGCCGCGGTGGTAAGTCGGCGTCTCGTCGCAAGAAGCAGATTACCATCCGAAGCCCGTAGTTCCCGTCCCACTGCGTCGTAATCCGCAGGAGCTGTGACCACACCTACGTGGGAAAAGTTCTTTGCCGCTGCCCGTATCATTGCTGGGCCGCCAATATCAATATTCTCGGCCGCTATGGCATCAGTTACATCATGCAGGCTCACGGCCTCAGAAAATGGGTACAGGTTTACCACTACGAGATCAATAGGATCAATACCGTACTTCAACAGGTCCGCGTCATCCGGGCTATATCCGCGCCGTGCAAGGATAGCACCATGGATGGCAGGATGCAGCGTCTTGACGCGACCCGCGAGAATTTCCGGGAACGCTGTAACCGAAGCGATATCCACGACATCCAGGCCAGCTTCTCGCAGATGCTGTGCAGTACCGCCGGAGGACAGCAGTTCTACGCCTAGATCGGCTAACAGCTTAGCGAAACTCGCGAGTCCACGTTTATCATATACGGAAAGAAGTGCCCGTCGCACGCGCTGGGCATAGGGTGCAGGGGTGTCAATAGCCGGAATCATGATTGTATGGTCGTTTCAATGGTGTATCGCAGCAGACGCAGGGCACGCGGGAACAGGGTGTGCTCAACGGAGAGAACGCGTTGCGCGAGGCTTTCTGGCGTGTCATCCGGGTGGATCGGTACTTTCTCCTGAAGGAGTATGGGGCCGGTATCGTACTCTTCGTCCACAAAATGGACGGTGGCCCCGCTCTGCCGCGCCCCTGATTCCAATACCGCACGATGGACATGGATACCGTACATGCCTTTGCCCCCAAACGCGGGAAGCAGCGACGGATGAATATTTAGGATGCGACCACGAAAGGCAGCCACTACGGAGGCAGGAATCTTCCTCATGTATCCAGCCAGCGCCACCGTATTAACACGCCTGGATTGCAGCTCACAAAGCAGGTGGGCTGCGTATACGTCCTCGCTGGCAAAAGTGCCTGGATTCAAGACCAGCGTTTCGACGCCCCGCGCATGCGCTCTTGCAAGAGCCTTCGCATTGGCATTGTTACTAATGCACACGGTTACGTTAATATCACCGCAATCAAGAATCGCCTGCAGGTTGGAGCCTCCTCCAGAAGCAAAAACGGCTAGGCGCACTGGGACGTGAGATTGTGGTGAACGACGATCAGGGCGCGAAAGATGGATCGGGCGTCGTGATTACCGCGGGTTAGAGGCGCGGTAATTCGGGAGCGATTCCACGATGCGGAGTTGCGCTTGTTCTTGTGTAACAACCAGTTGTGCTCGTAAACCGACGGGCATGGTTACACGTCGCAAAAAATGTCCGTATAACAGACCTTTAGCTACCGGGTATGGCACATGGGACAGGTAGTCATCAAAGATCTGATCAGGCGTCAATGTTGCTCTCGTACGTGTTGACCTCCATTCGGTGAACTGCCCGAGAAGCAGGCCACCCAATCGGTCCAATATACCGGATAAACGCAGTTGTGCGAACAGGGCATCAATCCTGTAGGGGAGTTCGCCTACCTCCTCAATGAATAATATTGAGTCGCTAAGATCGGGAAGGTAATCGCTCCCTATCAATCGCACGATAGTGGATAGGTTGCCTCCGATCAGCGCTCCAGAACCTTGTCCCGGTCGCACGGGGGTAAGCTCTTCACCGCTTGGACCTGGAAACGGGTCCGGTATGGTTCCACGAGCCATGGCAAGGAAGAATTCCCGCATGCCAGGCTCTAATTTTGCCCACTCCACTACCAGCGGGCCCGAAAGAGATTTCCATGATGCCTTATGCAGCAAGGCCAGTTGGAGGGCCGTGCCATCGCTGAAGGAGATGAGCAGCTTGGGGTGCTTTATGGCTGCTTCGTAGTCAAGATGCTGCAGAATTCTCAGCGTCCCGAAGCCACCGCGGACGCACATGAGTGCGTCCACATCCGTCCGCCGCAGCATATCATTGACTAACTTTACCCGTTTCTCGTCAGGAGCTGCAAGATAGCCCCTTGCCTCGTACTGATCAATAATGACCCTGAACCCTTCCTTTCGCAGCGATGCTATCCCGAGAGAAAGCTGCTCCGGCTCCCGTGGTGGGCTTCCCGGAGCAATGATGCCGATGGTACAGCCAGGTTCGAGCAACGTTGTATCGCGAATTGACGGTCGTGCGGGTCGAAGTGTTGCAGAACCGGCAGGTTCCCTGTTGCCGATCGTATCGGTACGGGCTCCTGAATACCTTCCGCGCCTGGAGTACGTGGCTCAAATGCAGGCTTCGGACCATGTTATTGTGGCAGCTTCCCGGCAGTACGTGCGCCAGTCATGGCAGAATCGCACGCGGATTCGGACCCCCGGCGGGGCGCAGTGGTTAAGCGTACCCGTTCGTCGCGGACAGCATGGGCGTTCGTCGGCTGCCACGATTACGGCCGGCGTGCCGGACTGGCGCAGGCATCACTGGAAGGCCATTGTCAGTAGTTACGGACATGCACCGTATTTTGCCCACTACTCCGACAGAATACGAGACTTTTTGTGGATGCCAGGGCAGCTGCTTGGTAATATCACTGCTACCTCTGTCCGATTGCTGCATTCCCTGTACGGATTGGCATGCACATTGTCCATTGATAGGACCGCATCGAAACTGGTCCCAAGGAGCGGCGGGTGCCGAATGCTGGCCGCACTGGAGGACAGGCCCGACCGCGATCCTGCGTTGCGGCTCCATTTTACAGAACACCCCTACAGGCAAGCCTTTGCCGGATTTGAGCCCGGTATGACGGCTCTCGACCTGCTGTTCGGTTACGGCCCGGCAGCGCCGGCGAGGTTGCAGAGCATGGCAACTGTCAAACAAACTCAAATACGCGAGAATTAATCATGGAGGCTTTGCTGCAATCCGAAGCATTGTTGGGCTTAACGCTATGGCAGCTGTCGGTTGCGACAGCGCTGGTTATTCTGAGCATCTTTTGTCGTGGCTTGGTACGTATGCTGTTCCGCATTGTCCTGCGGCGGTGGGCTGCGCCGCAAAAGGCTTCATGGGCGGCGGACCTGCATGCATTGATGCCTGGCCCGACAGGTGTCTTCCTCCGGGTGCTACTCTGGGTAGCTGCAGTCCGGATGTTGGAATTACCTGTGGAGCCCGTAAATGTGCAACAATTTGTTCTTACCGGACTGTGGCTCGCCATCGGTCTTGCAGGAGTCTGGACGCTGTTTCGGCTTACCGACTGCGCCTCCCGATGGGCAACGCGAGCGTCCGACAGGACAGAATCGAAACTGGATGATCAGTTGGTGCCTCTTCTTAGCAGGGTATTCAAGGTTGTCATCTTCGCTGTGGTGGGCGTAATGGGGGTGGAGCGGATGGGTTTTTCGGTTACAAGCCTTGTGGCAAGCCTGGGTCTCGGCGGTTTGGCGCTTGCACTGGCGGCCAAGGATACCGTTTCCAATGTGTTTGGCTCTCTGGTCGTCTTTGCCGACCGTCCATTTCAGATAGACGACTGGATTGAGATTGACGGGATTGAGGGAGTGGTGGAGGAGGTAGGCATCCGGACCACTCGTGTTCGTCGGTTCGACAAGTCCATTGCAACGATTCCTAATGCCCGACTCACCGGCACAACGATTTTCAATTATTCAAAGCGTCCTAGTCGTCGTATTCGCCTGAATGTCGGCATAGCGTATACGGCGTCCTCCGATCAGCTTGAGCAGCTGGTGGAGGGCTTTCGTTCAATGATGCGGAAGATGCCAGACATAGATCAGGAAGGTATTCAGTCCTTTGTACATGCGTACAGTGACTCAAGCATTGACCTTCTCGTGCAGTGCTGGACAAAGTCCCCCGATCATGGTGATTACATGGCGGCCAAGGAGCGCGTCCTACTTGAGGTCCTGCGATTGGTAGAGAAGCGGGGGCTTAAGATTGCCTTCCCGACCCGTACCGTATATCTTGAAGGCGGTGCAGAGAAAGGTGATCCGACCCATGGTTGAAAAGGAGTATTGGAGAAAGAACCTCCGGTATCTGGCAGTGCTGCTGTCCATATGGGCGGCCGTATCGTTCGGCTGCAGCATATTGTTTGTCAATGCGTTGGATACGATTCAAATGGCAGGGTTTCCACTGGGGTTCTGGTTTGCACAGCAGGGCTCCATATACGTGTTTGTGGTGCTCATATTTGTCTATGTGTTTCTCATGAATCGACTGGATCGGTCGCTGGTTAGCCAACGAAACGAGGATCGGGTATGACCGCGCAGGCTTGGATATTTCTCCTTGTAGGCTTGACTTTTGCGCTGTACATCGGGATCGCGGTGTGGTCGCGTGTCGGCAGCACCGGGGATTTCTATATCGCGGGAGGGCGTGTTCCTCCACTGCTGAATGGCATGGCGACGGCCGCCGACTGGATGAGCGCTGCTTCGTTCATATCTATGGCGGGACTCATTTCCTTTATGGGGCGCGACGGTAGTGTTTATCTGTTGGGTTGGACCGGTGGGTATGTCCTCCTTGCACTGCTTTTGGCTCCGTATTTGCGCAAGTTTGGCAAGTACACCGTGCCTGATTTCGTGGGAGACCGATACTATTCGCAGACGGCACGATTTGTCGCGGTACTGTGCGCAATATTTGTGTGCTTTACGTATGTAGCGGGACAGATGCGCGGCGTAGGGATTGTGTTCTCGCGCTTTTTGGAGATTGACGTTTCCAGCGGTGTATTTATCGGCATGGGCATCGTATTTGTGTACGCTGTCCTCGGGGGGATGAAGGGCATCACGTACACACAGGTTGCTCAATACTGCGTGTTGATTTTTGCCTACTTGGTTCCTGCCATCTTTATTTCGTTAATGATGACAGGACACGTTTTTCCCCAGTTCGGTTTCGGCAGTGCGCTTACGGACGGGTCCGGTACGTTTCTGCTGGAGCGGTTGGATGGGCTGAGCCGAGAGCTTGGGTTCGATGCTTATACGAGCGGACGCAAAAGCACCATTGATGTGCTGTTCATCACGGCGGCGCTGATGGTAGGCACCGCCGGCTTGCCGCACGTTATAGTTCGTTTTTATACGGTGCCGCGCGTGGCCGCAGCGCGCAGCAGTGCGGGCTGGGCACTAGTGTTTATCGCGCTGTTGTATACAACCGCGCCAGCGGTGGCAGCCTTCGCGCGGACTAATCTGCTAACGACGGTCACGAATATGCCGTATAGCGAGGCGCCGGACTGGTTCAAGAATTGGGAGTCGACCGGGCTCTTGGTATTTGAGGATAAGAACGGCGATGGAGCGATACAATACACTGGTCCCGATAGTGCGGTTGAAAACGAATTAATCATAGATCGGGATATAATGGTTCTGGCTAACCCGGAAATAGCGAACCTGCCCAACTGGGTGATAGGGCTCGTGGCCGCGGGAGGGCTGGCCGCTGCTTTATCAACGGCTGCCGGACTGCTACTGGTAATTTCAACATCAGTAGCCCACGATCTATTGAAGAAGGGGCTAATGCCCCATATTACCGATCGGCAAGAATTGCTGACGGCCCGCATTGCGGCAGCGATAGCGGTTTGTGTTGCCGGCTACTTTGGTATTGATCCTCCGGGATTCGTGGCGCAGGTTGTGGCTTTTGCATTTGGCCTTGCCGCGGCATCGTTCTTCCCGGCAATCATACTGGGTATATTCACACAGCGTATGAACAAGTATGGTGCTATTAGCGGGATGGTGACCGGGATAGTATTTACCGCCGGATACATCGTATTCTTCAAGTTCATCAGTCCTGACCTGAATACGGCGGAGCACTGGCTATTTGGAGTATCACCCGAGGGTATCGGAACAATCGGAATGATGATCAATTTCGCCGTCGCTCTGGCCGTGTCATATACTACTCCGGCCCCGCCGATCCACATTCAGCGTCTTGTTGAGGGGATCCGGCTTCCCGGTAAAACGCCTTGAGCTTGGTTCCAGTATAGTATACCTTGGACGTGGCCGGTGTCCATCAAATTGTATTACGAGGTGTTTCTCATGAAAGCTCTTCAATTCCTGATTGTCGTATTAGTGGCGTGCCTGACTGCCTGCGGGGGTGGCGAAACGGAAGAGGTAGTAGAAATGGCCGAAGTTCCGGGCACCGATCCGTGCCCGAGCCTGGTGGGCAGTTGGGAGTTGGCTGGTATCAACGAGTCTGCTCCGGCGCTGAGTGGAGAGTTTGATAGTGACCCGAATTACTCCGAAGCGCCGACGCTTAAGATTCTGAATGAAACGCATTGGATGTTTATTCGGCAAAACGCTGAGGAGTTAATCCACTCGCAGGGGGGGCGATACTCATTGGAGTCTGGCGGGTTTTATACGGAATATGTTGAGTATAGCGCGATACCCGAGAACATCGGGCAGTCCTTTTCCTTTACGTGTAGGATAGATGGCGATTCGTTGTGGCATCATGAAGGTGGGCAAGGTGACGCCCGTTATGATGAACATTGGCGGCGCGTGCGTTAGTCGCCTCTATACGGGGAATCCGCTGTGGAATTTGCTGTCGTAGACTATGTAATCTTCGGAGGTTACTGCCTCCTGATAGTAGGTCTTGGCCTCTGGGTCTCAAGAGAAAAGAAGGGGCACAAGAAGAATGCTGAGGATTATTTCCTGGCGAGCAAGTCCCTACCGTGGTGGGCAATCGGTGCCTCTCTGATTGCTTCGAATATTTCCGCCGAGCAGTTTATCGGCATGTCGGGTTCGGGTTTCCGGCTGGGTTTGGCCATTGCTACGTACGAATGGATGGCCGCGATCACCTTGCTCCTCGTGGCATGGTTATTCATACCGATCTATCTCAAAAAGGGCATCTTTACTATGCCGCAGTTTCTGGAGGTACGGTACGACAGTCGGGTACGGACCCTGTTGGCGGTATTTTGGCTGCTGGTTTACGTATTCGTGAACCTAACATCGGTGATCTACCTGGGGGCGCTCGCCTTGGAGGGGATCATGGGCATTGCCTTTTGGAAAGGCGTCGCCGCACTGGCAATTTTTGCCACACTGTACAGCGTATACGGGGGCCTTAAGGCTGTTGCGTGGACGGACGTAGTGCAGGTGATATTCCTGGTAGGTGGAGGGCTGCTAACCACATGGCTTGCTCTAAGCGCATTTGGCGGTGGAGCGGGACCGATAGTCGGATTTCAGCAACTGATCGCTGAGACAGGAGACCGATTCAATATGATTCTCTTTGAAGGAGAGCTCTTGTATACGGATGACAAGGGCGTCCTTCAGGATGCTTATGACCTGCTTCCGGGCTTGGGAGTACTCCTTGGTGGCATGTGGATTGCGAACCTGTTCTATTGGGGTTGCAATCAGTATATCATTCAACGTGCGCTTGCGGCGCACAGCCTGAAGGAAGCCCAGCGCGGTATAGCTTTTGCGGGATATCTGAAGCTCTTGCTGCCGCTCGTAGTTGTTGTGCCGGGCATCGTCGCCTATGCTCTGCATGCGCCGATTAGCAATGCCGATGAGGCTTACCCGTGGCTATTGAATGAGTTTGTGGGTCCCGGCTTGAAAGGCCTGACCTTCGCAGCTCTAATCGCTGCCATCGTGTCTTCGCTGGCATCAATGATGAATAGTACATCAACCATTTTCACAATGGATCTGTACCGCAACTATTTCAGCAAATCTGCTTCCCAGGAGGAATTGGTGCGAGTGGGTAGAATAGTTGCTCTCGTGTGTATGGTGGTTGCCGCTTGTGTTGCCCCTCAGCTCGGCTCCCTAGACCAGGTATTTCAATACATCCAGGATTTCACGGGATTGATTAGCCCGGGGGTGTTGGCAATCTTCATTATGGGTTTGTTCTGGAAGAAGGCTACGGCCAATTCCGCGCTACTATCCGCTGTTCTTAGCATTCCGCTCTCTGTGCTTCTCAAGTGGGCTATGCCAGATCTCCCGTTTATTGATCGTATGGGGATCGTATTCTTGGCTAGCGTCGCGTTGATTGTAGTGGTCTCAGGGATAGAAGGGCGGGGTAAGGATAGTCCGAAGGCAATTTCACCGGGACGGGATTTTTGGCGCGCGGATCCGGTTTTTGCCGGATTAGCCTTCGGAATAGTTACCATTACCGTGGTACTCTACACGGTGTTTTGGTAATGAGCAGAATTTCGACGTATTGACGGACTCCGTTTTCGGCGTTATTAGTCGTTTATTGCCCCGCGCAGTACCATATGCATGGGGTGACGCCTTGATTTTTATTGTTAATACTCGTTACTTCCCGACCGATATACGTATCTCACCGGCCGGGGATGTGCCTGTCCGTGAGTCAGACTGACTTTTTATTAACCATTACCAGAGGACTGAGACATGAGATTTGCAAAGCTACTGTGTACCTTTGCCGCTTTGATGTTGGTTGCATCGACCGCCTTTTCCCAGCGCGGCAAAATCTCGGGTACTGTGACCGACGGTACTACAGGGGAGACATTGCCCGGCGTGAATGTCTACATTGAGGAACTGCAGCAGGGCGGTACGAGCGACACAGACGGGTTTTACTTCATCAACAATATTCGACCAGGTACCTATACCGTTAGGGCGTCGTTTATTGGATTCGTGGCAGAGGCTATACAGAATGTACGCGTATCAACGGGATTGACCACGACGATTGACATTGTCATGCAGGAGGAGGCGATCGGCTTACAGGAAATCGTAGTTACATCCGAACGTCCCATTGTTCAGCTTGATGTGTCGGCAAACGTCGCGAGTCTTGATCCGGAATCCTTTGAGGACCTTCCTGTAGCCGGTGTTTCAGAGGTACTTGATTTGCAGGCTGGCATTGAGCCCGGCCTACAGATTAGAGGCGGTGGCATGAACGAAGTAGCCTTTGTTGTTGATGGTATGAACCTGCGTACCGGACGCTCTCAGGCCCCGTTTACCAACATTAGCTACACTGCACTCGAAGAGGTCCAGGTTCAGACAGGTGGATTCAACGCGGAGTACGGGAATGTTCGTTCAGGTATTGTGAATGTTGCTACTAAGGAGCCTCCGCGTAACAGGTACACGTTCGACGGATTGTTTCGAATTGCGCCGGCGCAGCCTAAATCAAACGAGGGTTTGGGCGGGATAGATTTGGATAATTGCGACTACTCCGGCCCGGTCACTGGTGACTGCGATAGCTGGTTTATCCGGCCATTTATAGATCCCGCTGTAGCATGGGACGGAACTGGTAGCGGAGCTTGGGATGACTATACCGTCCTGCAGTACAACAGCTTTGAAGGTTGGGATAAGTTGGCCGAACGTCTGAGTGATTCCGACAAGTTTGACGTAAGTCCTCAGGACATGCAGGACTATTTCAAATTCACGCACCGAAAAGACAATGACATTGACATTCCCGACTACGAGGCTGACGTCAGTATTGGCGGGCCCTTGGTTCCTGGCCTGAGCTCAAAGCTGGGTGACCTTCGTTTCCTGGCCTCTTACCGGGGCACCCAGACAGCTTACATTTATCCTCAGACTCGCGATTCTTTTGATGAGCAAACTTTCCAGGGTAAGATTATTTCCAATTTATATACGGGAATGAAACTTACGGTGACCGGTATGTACGGTACTGAGCGAGGGGTAAACCGTAATCAGAATTTTGCGGATGTCCAAGTATGGCAAGGGAATCTGCCCAACTACCCTTGGCAAGGTTCCGGTGCTCAGCAGGTTGACGACATTAACCGCCGTGGGCGCGTGATATTGTCGGACGGCGCGTTTGCGTTGGCCGATATTGACCATTTCCTTATAGGCGCGACATTTACGCACACGCTGAGTGCGAGCACCTTCTATGAGGTGGCTATCCAGAATCTTGCATCCAAGTACAGGAGTCACTTTCCGAATTTGCGAGATGGCTCGTTTATAGACGAAAATGGCAACTTTGTCCAAGTACCGTACACAAACAATTTGGGTCTTGCGACACCTGCGGGTTTGTCCTCCGGTGAATTGACATGCTTTGGTGGTACTACGGATATCAATGGAGACGGGGATCTCGTGCCCTACTGCGTGGGTGATGAACCCTTCGGTTTCCTCGGACAAGGTGGTAACCTTATTGGCGGGGCGGAGACGACCGGTGGTCACTGGGTTAAGACTAGGGACACGTCAGATGTTAGTGTGTTTACCGGGCGCTTTGATTTGACGAGTCAGGTAAACCGGTTCCTACAGGTCAAGACAGGTGCAGAGCTGATCATTAGCGATTATGATTTGAACTATAAACGCGTAAATCTTGCGCTGATCGGTCCTGAACCGGAGTCGGATTTTCCATTCCAACGGACGCCAATTCAAGGCGCGGCATATGCACAGGGTAAGCTCGAATTCCAGGGAATGATCGCAAACCTCGGTCTACGGATGGATTTCTTTGACGCGAACACACCGTGGTGGGTTGCTGAGTCGCCGTATGATCACGCATACAGGCAGCGTGCTGAAGGTCTTGATGAGTTACTTGAAAAGGAGGACCCCGAAGCTCAAATAAACATCAGTCCGCGGCTCGGTGTCTCCTTCCCGATCAGTACCGATAGCAAGATTTACTTCAACTATGGCCATTTTCGGCAGATGTTGAGCCCGTTCAGTGTATTTGGCATCCAGCAGTCACGGAACGGGGGTATTGATGTCTTGGGCAATCCTAGTCATCCCATGCCGCTAACTGTTGCTTACGAACTAGGCTTTGACCAAAATTTGTTTGACCAGTATTTACTACGTATCTCGGGTTTCTATCGGGATATTCGGAATCAACCACGTAACGTCACGTATCGCAGCCTTGGCTCCATTGTCTCGTACAGCACGCCTGAGCCATGGAATTACAGGGATGTCCGTGGTGCTGAGATCACCCTGACCAAATTGCGTGGGAACTGGGTTCGCGGTTTCGTCAATTACACCTACCTGCAGACAAAGGGTGGGAATTTTGGCTACCAGGAATTTAACGAGAGCCGGTTCGTGCAGCGTAATTACCTGCGTACGTCTACCGATTATCGGATCGGGGCTCCACTGGCTGAACCGTATGCGAGGATGAACCTGATTTTCCTGACTCCCAATAAATTCGGTAGCGTACTCAATGGTGATCTTCTGGGTGACTGGCGTGTGAGTTTCTTGGGCGAATGGCGTTCCGGGTCACAATGGATTTGGTCTGGGGGAGCAGCTGCGCCGCCGGAATTGCAGGAAAACATTCGTTGGAGGAATTATCTCAATTTTGATTTACGGTTTACGAAGCACCTTAGCACGCGCTTTGGTGGAGCGCAGGTATTTCTTGATATAGACAATGTGTTCAACCGTCGTCACCTCTATCAGGCGGCAGGTTTCCATCCGGATAACAGGGACTATGATCGTTACATGTGGTCATTGCACTTGCCGGCAGACACGTTTGATCAGTTGAACGCAGTGGATGGCACGAAGGCCTACGCAGAAAAAGAGGGTTTGCCGTACATCTGGGTACCTGGTGATGATCGTCCCGGTGATTTCAGGCATCCGGACGTCGCATTCCAGCCCATTGAGGCTGTTACCAGCCTGACGACAGTGCAGGCACCGAATCAGGTAGCATGGTATTGGGCGCGGGATACGGGTAGCTATAGCCGCTGGAATGGTAGCGCTTGGGAGGAGGTCCCGGAAGGTGATCTTGATCAGGCGCTTGAAGATAAGGCTTATATCGATATGCCAAACCTTCGCTTCAACACATTCTTGAACAATCGCCGATTAACGCTTGGCGTTCGGCTAACGTTTTAGGGCAAACATTCAGGGTGGCCGGCGCTTATGCCGGCCACCGGTATTTTTTAACGTAATAAACGACAAACCGGAGACAGGGCTCATGAAAGCATCTGGTTACTTCTTTAGGGCGATTGCTACGCTTGTGCTTGTAGCAATGAGCGCAGGTTTTGCACACGCGCAGTTCACTGCACAATGGCTTGATATAGGGACATTTCATAGTACCTATGTTGAGTCTGGGGCGCAAGATGAAGTTAATTCGTCCGCGGCCGACGGGATGGAATGGCCGGCCATACTGAGAAACAGTTCTCATTTTCGAGCGAAAGCATTTTGGCTTGGTACAAAGGGCTGGACGGACCCAAACGGTCAGATGTGGCCGTACTTTGTTGCAAGGATTGGTCCACGTACCGCTGGGGCTGATGTTACATTTCCAGTGCAGAACTTATTGATTAGTAGGACGGAGGATACGGTTGTTCAGGTGGATGGCGCGTTGTCGTTTGACAACGTCGCCTTGGTTGACGAAGTTGATCCGTCTTTACCTGCGGACAGGATGATTCATAACATCCATAACACAATAATTGGTATTACTGTTGATCGGCGTATTTACGCGTACGTTAATCAAGCTCATGATGATTATCATATCATTGAGTACGTGTATACAAACACGGGCAATTCGGACGATGACGATGAAATTGAGTTACCGAATCAGACGTTAAAGGACACGTATTTCTTCAGGATACATCGATGGAGAGGTAATCTCACTGGCGCTTGGACTGTCAGCGGCGGGCAGGTTTGGGGTAAGTTTAGCATGATTGACGTTGTTGGAGACGGGCATGCAGACTACCCGATTTCTTTTACGAGTCAATATCTTTGGATCGGTATTGACCCCGAGAGTCAGGCCTCCTACGACCGTTTTGGAGCACCAGTCTTTGATGCCAATAGCTGGACTGCGGCTGATGACTCGCTAGGTCGTCTGACAGGGACAAGTTTTATTGGACGCGCTACGATTCATGCCGACAATTCCCCATCGGATCCTACGTACATACGGTGTACTCAGGCCACCATTGATACCTGCCAGCCGCGTACGATGGGCCATATGGATCAGGATGAGGCACTGACATCTGATGGAAGCCCCCACGAGGATTATTACGAGTGGGGAATCCGCACCCGGGAAAATCCTGAACGAATTCCAAACGGTTCCCAACACATGCGTCCGCACTACGCCGATAGGGTTGAACCATCAGGCGTTTTCTGGGAACCGACAGATGATTCATCAACAGGAAAACAGGGCGGCCACGCTGTAACGACTGCTTATGGACCGTATGACATCGCGCCCGGCGAAAGCGTCAGAATTGTGATTGTTGAAGGCATAGGCGGCCTTTCGTTTGATGCCAATTATAAAATCGGACGTGCATTTAAGCGTGGCGGATCAGGTCGAGACGCCAAGTTGATTGCTTACGACGCAAATGGTGACGGGCAAATCAATAGAGATGCACCGTTTGATTACGCGCTCAAACAGCTTGACACCGATGGTGATGGCATGTTTGATGCCTTCGGGCATGGATTGGAGGAAATGACCAAGAATCAGTGGGTGGTTACTTCCAGGGATTCCATGTTGAAGACACTGCAGCGCGGCATCAACCTGTACGCCGCAAGCGATAATATGAGCACATACCCGGTACCGGAGGCGCCACACGCACCCTTGCTATTTACTGTTACGGGCAAACCGGACCAGGTTGAGGTGCGTTGGGAACCGCCTGCAGGTGGCCCTACAAGGACGGATTGGCTTTTGTACAGAACATCCAAGTATGAAGATAACCTTTATGAAACGGGTTGTACCGAGGATAGCGAGTTTGATGGAAATAATAATTCTGTGATTGGGGGCGTGGAGTGCGGGTATGAATTGGTTGTAACACTGGATGCGGGAGCAACATCGTATGATGATACGGGGCTAAACCGCGGTACGGATTACTATTATTACTTGCAAGCAGTTGGTCAGCCTCAGTCGGTTGACCCGGATGGCATCGTGGGGACTCCAGGAGGTGAACCACTGCGTAGTGCGCAATCATTGACACAGACGTACCAGCCTGTAAATCTCAAGCGACCGCCGTATGGGAGAGCCGGTAATGTCACAGATGCTCGGATTGTGCCCAACCCGGTCAACTTGGGCTCAGACGAGACGATTCGTTTTACGCAGGAAGATCGGGTCGCCTTTTTTAATATTCCGGGAGAGTCGACAATCAGTATCTATACGGAACTCGGCGAATTGGTACACACGATTGAGCATACGGACGGCAGCGGCGACGAACTGTGGAACCTAACGACACGCTCTCGGCAGTTATTGGTAAGCGGCATTTATATTGCGGTGATAACCGATAATTCTAATGGAGACGAGGCTGTACTTAAGTTCACGGTCATTCGATAACGGAAAAGAGTCGGCATATTGCCGACATTTGACTTCCACCAATGCAATACTCAACTAAAAGATTGGTTAGATCACAATGAAATCTTTGAATCGTTTTTTCTTGGGGCTGTTGGTAGTCGCTCTGACTCCTATGGCTTTTGGGCAGGCCGGCCTCACGCCTGATACGGAAGTTGAGACCCAAAAGCGTGCACAGACAGGAATGAAGTTCTTAAGCACCTCTGTTGATGCGCGCGCTTCTGCCATCGGCTCTGCCTTGTCTGCAGAACTTGTCGGTAACTCAACATCGATGTTTTACAATCCGGCAAGCATGGGTTTTATGGATGGTAGAGTCCATGCGGCAGGGGGTAACCTCGGATTTATCGCTGACATTAACTACAATCAGGCGAGCGTGGCTTACAAACCGTCTGGCCGTAATCTAGGAGTATTCGGTTTTTCCTTTGTTAATGTAGACTACGGGGAGTTCCAGGGAACAATCCGTGCTGACAACGAACAAGGGTTTGTGGATACGGGTGTTTATAAGCCTACTGCCTTGGCTGTAGGCTTGGGGTACGCCCGCTCGTTTTCGGATCGATTTGCTGCCGGAGCCAACTTTAAGTACGCCATGCAGGATCTTGGCGATGGTTTTGCTACCAGTCAGGACTTTGGAACTGGGACGGTTTCGAGTCAGGAGGACTATAACAATAATACAGTGGCTTTTGATTTTGGCATCGTTTATGCCACTGGATTCCGTAGCCTTGTGATCGGCATGAGTGCGCGAAACTTCGCGCAAGAGCTAACCTATGTTCGTGAGCGCTTCGAATTGCCGCTGACTTTTCAGATCGGCATGGGTATAAATTTGCTGGATTTGGCATCTTTTGCCAATCCGGATGTGCATTCCCTCAGCCTGCATGTTGACGCCCAGCGCCCGCGGGATTTCGATGAACACATTCGGTTCGGCTTGGAGTATTCGCTTTCTGGAATATTGTACCTCAGGGGAGGATTCGAACAAGCATCTGTAAGCGAAGAACAGGGAGTAAGTGCTGGCGCGGGATTTCGGTATAGTCTATCAGGTCTAAGTGTCGGAGTAGACTACGCTTACACCGACTTCGGTATATTCGGCAGCCTTAACAGGATTGGCGTGCAAGTCGGCATGTAAGCTTGCCTTGCGTGGTAGATAACTGTCTCGAACTTCGGGATGGGAGAGACCTGGTAGGTAACTGCCAGGTCTCTTTGTTTAGGCAATAATGAGTCATTCCTATGCGTCAGTCGTAGCTACACTGGTGTGGCTGAGTGCGTGTGCGCCCGCAGAGGAGAGGGGCAGATTTATTGCGTTTTCAGATGTTACGCACCAGGCAGGTCTTAGCGGCTATACGCATGACAACGGGGCTCGTGGTGCCAAGTATTATCCGGAGCAGATGGGGTCTGGAACAGCCTTCATTGACTACGATGGAGATGGACTACAGGATATCCTACTGTTGGGAGGAGGATCTTTTGAAACGACAACGGAACCCGGCTACAGTAGCGTATGGTTGTTCCGGAACATGGGTGACGGCTCCTTTACCGATGTAACGGCTGAATCCGGGTTGGCTGCTGTAGACGCATATACCATCGGTATGGCTGCGGGAGATATTGATAATGATGGAGATTCGGACCTTCTTATAACAAATCTTGGCGTCAACATTCTATTGACAAATAACGACGGCGTATTTGTCGAATCAGTGGAAAATGGCGGGTTAGGGAGTTACGACGAATGGAGTAGTTCAGCGATGTTTTTCGATGCTAACAATGACGGATGGTTGGATATCGTCGTTGGCAACTATGCTGACTGGACGATAGAGACTGACAAGTTTTGTCCTGAAGGAGGAACGATAAAGTTGTATTGTATTCCCGCGGATTACGGTGGAGTTTCCAGTCGATTCTATGTCAACGATGGTCATGGCACGTTTGCAGAGGCGACGGTGGAAGCCAACCTAGTAGCGCCCCTTGGTAAGGCGTTGGGAATAGCGGAATGGGACTTTGATGATGATGGCTTATCCGATTTGGTTGTGGCGAATGACGGAGAGGGAGACCTGCTGTATTTGAATACTGGTAATGGAGTTTTCGTAGAGCAAGGGATTGAAACGGGGATGGCGTTTAGCGAACATGGAGAGGCGCGGGCTGGCATGGGCATTGATGTCGGTGTTATCGATAGCACCGGCGCTGTGTTTCTGTTTGTCGGCAACTTTTCGGAGGAGATGATCGGTGTGTATCGGCAGAGTGCTGGCGGATTTTTCGTGGATCAAGCCGGTGCGTCTCGTATTGGATTGCCCAGCTTGAATACGCTGACTTTTGGCCTATTCTTATTCGACGCTGACCTAGATGGTGACCTGGATCTGTTCGCTGCAAATGGGCATGTGTACCCCGATAGGTTACAATATCAGGATAAGATTACATTCCGGCAGCGATCTCAACTTTTCGTGAATGTCGGGGGTGGAGAGTTCCGGGAACACGAGGCTTTGGATGGTACTGTGCTTCGCAAACTGTTAGTAGCTCGAGGTGCAGCTTACGCTGATTACGACTTGGACGGTGACTTGGATGTATTGATCGTAGAAAATGATGGTCCGGCACATCTTTGGCGTAACGATTCCGTGTCAGGAAATTTCTTGAGAGTGGAACTGACCGGCGTGGCGGCGAATCGGGATGCGATCGGGGCGGAGACCACGGTGTGGACGGATGGATATCGGCAAGTCCGACGTCGTCGGACGGGTTCTAGTTATCTGTCCCAGTCTGAACTGGCGTTAGTATTTGGTCTTGGAGATAACGTGCGTATAGATAGCTTACGTGTGGAATGGCCAAGTGGTACATCCGATATTGTTGTTGATTTGGACACTAACCAGGGTATCCATGTTAAGGAGGGTGCCGGTGTAGTGGAGGTCATTACTATGGGAGTTAGCAAGGAATAAACTTCTAACTTAGCGGTTGATACCCTACATGGGAATCAGCGGGCATTATAACTCGTGCGTGACTGCAGCCACTGTTAACCTGTCACCGCTCTCGTGGTTGGTAACCGACTAGGCGCCGGCCGATTGGTAGAGTCAACGTGGTAAAACCATGGAGAATATTCCGGGATGCTGATGGATGCAAGGGTGCCGCGGTACCGCGTTGGGATCCAGAAAGCAGACAGTGTAACGTGCTGCCGTGCGCGCACTTGGTGGCAGCAATTCACACAGGGCTGTAGGCACTGGTATAATGCTACGTTGACCATGACGTTGCTGGTCACTGTTGCCTGCTCAGTTGAGTCACCGGCGACGGATGCGCCGTTTATTGATGCGACAGCTGATGCGGGTTTGGCGAGTTTTCGGCATCACAACGGCGGATTTGGTGAAGCATGGGCGCCAGAGATAGTCGGGGGAGGTGGAGGGTTCATTGATTATGATACCGACGGATGGCTTGATATCATGCTAATCTCTGGGGGGCGGTTTCGAGGGCATGGGAATCGTCAAAGCCTGCAGCTATTCCGTAATAATAAAGATGGGAGCTTTACGGATGTCAGTGAAGCAGCAGGCCTGAAGAAGATTCAAACGTACGCTTTCGGGTTGACTGCCGGAGACTATGATAATGATGGCGACGTTGATGTCGTAATCACAACACTGTATGAGGATTTGTTTCTCCGGAACGAAGGTGGATGGTTTGTGGAGGTAGGCGAGTCGGTTGGAATTGCAGGGGCCTCCGAGTGGAGCACATCCGCAATCTTCTTTGACGCTGACAACGATGGGTTTCTTGACTTGTATGTCGGTACTTATGTTGACTGGGCGCCCGAGACGGATGTGTATTGCGGCTTCGAAGGGGAAAAAGTGTATTGTACGCCGGAGCTCTACGATGGCATCCATGGTCGTTTTTATCGGAATACTGGCGATGGTAGATTCACGGATATGACCGAGGAGGCAGGTTTTCTGGCAGGAATCAAAGCGGCGCGAAATAAAGCGCTAGGTGTGGCGGAGCTTGATGCTAATGCTGATGGTTGGCCTGACCTTATCGTCGCCAATGACACTGAAAGGGACCTTTTATACCTGAATAATGGTGATGGAACATTCAGGGAGGATGGGATGCGCACCGGCATCGCCGTCGACGAGCATGGTCAGCCGCGGGCAGGTATGGGAGTGGATGTCGGTGTTACAGATTCTACCGGGGAGCCCACGATTGTGGTGGGAAATTTCTCAAACGAAATGGTGGGCGTCTACAGGCGTGGGACCCGACAATTGTTTTCTGACCGTGCCGCATTTTCCCGCATAGGCAGACCCAGCATGAATACCTTGACGTTTGGTCTCGTCCTTTTTGATGCGGATATGGATGGAGATCTGGACTTGTTTGTCGCTAACGGACATGTCCAGACTCACATTGCACGGATCGTAGACGGTGTTTCCTTTCGGCAGCGACCACAGCTTTTCCTGAATCGCGGCGATGGCATCTTTGACGAGCTTGAGGCAGTAGGCGTGTTTTCTACTGCGATGGTTGCGCGTAGCGCAGCATATGGGGACTACGATCTTGATGGTGATTTGGATCTTCTGATCGTGGAAAATAACGGGCCGGCCCATCTCTGGTGTAATAAGAGTTCATCGCGTACATTCTTTGGCGTTACACTAGTGGGCAATCAGAGTAACAGAGACGGGTACGGCGCGACAGTCGAGGTCGTCTCATCGGAGTTGACACAGTATCGACGAGTCCGATCCGGCTCCAGCTACCTTGCAATGTCGGAGACTGCGGCCATGTTCGGGATGGGAAATGAGCAGGTCGTTGAGCAGGTCCGTGTGCGGTGGCCAAGCGGTACGGTGGATCAAGTAGGCCCGCTTGTCGCAAACCAAGTAGTAACGATAGAAGAAGGAGTAGGATTACGCGATGACACGCCGTAGGCATTCATTATTGCACTTGGCCGTGGTAGCATTTGGTGCCGCCTGCGCGGAGCCTGAGGCGCCTCTTGTTCAGCAGGAAGAAGGCGTAGCAATATCATTCACCGATGTAACCCACGGGGCCGGATTGGGTGATTTTCGGCATGTAACCGGGGCCTTCGGAAACGTATGGTTCCCCGAAACCATGGGCGCCGGTGGAGGATTTCTGGACTACGACGGGGATGGTATCCTTGACGTGATGCTTGTAGCCGGTGGCGTGCTCCGCGCGGAAGATGAAGCACCGCCAGCGGTCAGGTTGTTCCGTGGTAACGGTGATGGCTCCTTTGTGGAAACAACCCATGAAGCAGGCCTATCCGCTTTGCATGCATATGCTTATGGAGTGGCATCCGCAGACTATGATAATGATGGCGATCCAGATGTGGTAGTCACGACCCAGAAGGAGAATCTGTTGCTGCGTAACGATGATGGTATTTTCGTTAATACTGCCAGGAAGGCGGGACTGGCAGACGAAGCACTATGGAGTACGGCAGCCGTATTTCTTGACGCCGACAGGGACGGATGGCTGGATCTGTACGTTGGTCAATACGTCGACTGGACGCCCGAGAGTGATATTTTTTGCAATAGGATCGAGGCTAAGAAGTCGTATTGCACGCCAGAGGCCTATGCCGGTGTCTCAGGGCGCTTCTACCACAATAATCGCGATGGCACATTCACTGATCGCTCCGATGTAGGCAACTTCGACAATGCACCCGGCAAGACCTTGGCCGCGCTCAGTCTAGATTACAACCGTGACAGTTGGCCGGACTTGTTGGTAGCCAATGATACGCAGCGGGACTTGCTGTTCGTTAACCAGGGTGACGGCACTTTCGAGGAAGCCGGTATGCGAAGCGGTATTGCCTTTGATGAGCGGGGGCGGGCCAGGGCAGGTATGGGGATTGACGCGGGCGTGGTAGACAGCACGAATGAGACCACAGTGTTCATTGGACATTTTTCATCGGAAATGGTTGGCGTTTACCGACATAAGAGCAACGGTTTCTTTGTGGATCGCGCGGCAACCTCACGCATCGGCCGCGCTAGCTTGCCCGCGCTTACGTTCGGCATACTGCTTGCTGATGTTGACTTGGATACAGACTTGGACCTCTTTGCGGCCAACGGGCACATCACCGAAGATGTTGAGGCGACAGGAGAGGGTATCCTGTATCGGCAGCGGCCACAGCTTTACTTGAATGTCGGGGGAGGACTGTTTACAGAAATACTCCCGAACCCGGATAATGCGCTCTCCCAACGGATGGTGGCGCGCGGCGCGGCATGGGCCGACTACGATCGGGATGGCGATGTAGATATTCTTGTCACGGAAAACGGCGGTCGAGCGTATCTTTTCAGAAACGACTTGGTAGCGCGCAATTTTTTGCAGGTTCGATTGATCGGTTCAGGGAGTAATCGCGATGCGATCGGGAGCCGTGTTATCGTTTGGACCGATACGCGGCGCATGGAGCGGTACATCAGGGCAGGGTCCAGCTACCTCTCGCAGTCACAACATGATGCGCATTTTGGATTGGGTACAGCAGGAGCAGTGGACAGCATGCACATCCACTGGCCCAGCGGGAATGTGACGAAGCGCGGTGTGGTGCATGGCAACCAGGTACTGGAAGTTTATGAGGACGGCTGATCTGTGAGTCGCTGGACCGTAGCAATTGTAGCAACCGCCCTGCTCATGGCCTGCCGAAACATTCCTCGGAGCCCGCCAGCGAGTGAGCGCGTTCTACTGTGGGAGGTAGAACGGGTGTTGTCTCGCAATCAATACCCTCTGGCCGCTTCGCTGTTGGATAGTCTGAAGCTGTCGAAATATCCCCCGACCCATAATCTGCGTGGGGAGGTATTGTCAATGCTGTACCGTTTTGACGAAGCAGAGGAGGCTTTCTCACAAGCACTCGCACTGGATCCGGTCCACCGCGATGCGGCGTATCACCTCGGGAACAATTTTGCATTCCTGGGGAAACATAGACCGGCAGTGGTACACTTCAAGCGCTTTCTTGCGATTGTAGAGCCACCGATCAACCGGAATGACTCCATAGCACTGGCTGCCGGATATCTGCAAGTAGGGCGGGCGTATGCTCACATGAGAATAGCAGACAGTGCTGAAACGGCCTATAGGTCTTCCATTGCTGCGATTCCAGAGGATGCAAAGGCTTGGGCCGCTTTGGCCGAACTAATGGACAGCGGAGGTGAGCACGCGAAGGCGTTAGCCGCAGCCAAGGAAGCACTGGCTCGTGATTCGACCACAGTGGCCTACCGACTGCTTGCAGGACTGCTATACCTTCGTGTGGAGGATGCGGCTTCAGCGGAGCCACACTTGCGAGCAGCAGCGGAGTCGCTGCCATGGAGCCCCGCCGCTCAGTATAACCTCGGCCGTTGCCTGCAAATGCTGGGGCATAGTTCAGAGGCCGCCTTGCAATTTGCTGCCACGGACAGCCTACAAGAGCTTGCCTCGAATATCGTTCTTGCAGAGTTTGCCGTCCGTCGTAACCCGCATTTGGTGGACGACTGGTACATCCTTTCGACGTTGTACCAGATGGCTGGACACGTTGAGGAAGCGCAGCGAACCGGATTAGTTGCACGGGCACTGAACAATGAATCCCGAATGTTCATTGACCCAAACCGATAGAACCACTGCAGCAATGAGGATAATTGTCTTGGCATCGTTGCTAATTGGAGGTTGTGGGCTTGCGGACAGTTCCACGATTACCGAGCGCATGCGTGCCGGTTCTCCACAGGAAGTGAGGAAGTTTTTGGCCCAAGGGCAGCACGCGTACGAACGCGGCACGTATACGGTGGCACTGGCAATGACGGATAGTGTTGAGGCGATCATGCCTGAGTTGGCGGATCTTCATTTTTTGCGCGGAAAGGTATATACGCAGCTCAACCAGCTGGACTTGGCGAGAGCTGCCTATGAGATAGTTCTGGCGCTCGACCCGAAATACGGTGGTGCACGGTTTGAGCTCGGCCTGAACAATTTCAGGCGGGGCCATTTCAGGGATGCCATAAGCTTCTACATGAACGAGCGAGAAATAGAAGAGACCGCCGGCCTGATGCATGAGCTTGGTAGGGCTTATGTCCGGATGGGTGAGGCCGATAGTGCCCGAATCGCATACGAGGCAGCCATAACGTTGGACCCTGCACAGACTATGTCCTATATGTGGTTGGGACAACTCTTGGAGGAAAGCGGTGAAATGGAGGAGGCCTTACGTGTGTCGCTTCAGGGACTGGCCCTTAGACCCGATGATCTGGACTACCAATATATCGTGGGAACGCAGCTTCTAAGGACGGAGGATCCTGCGGAAGCAGTACAGTACTTGGAACCCGTCGCCAGGGAATGGCCATGGCACCATGGGGCGCAGTTTAACTTGGGACAGGTATACATGCGCCTTGGTATGGAGGAATCAGCCCAGACATACTTTGCACGCGCGGACAGTGCACAGCAGTTGCAGCAGCAGGTAAATGAAGCCCAGGATGCCATAAGTAACGCCCCGGATTCCCCAAAGCACTGGCTTAAACTTGCGAACCTGCTGCGTCAGAGTGGTCAGTATAACAAGGCTGTTGAAGCATACAAGAATGTCGTAACAATCTTCCCGTTTGATCTTACCATGCAGGTCAACCTTGCTACGCTGTACATTGATAATGGCCAATATGAGGATGCCATCGGTTTGTTGAATGCGATACTGAGAGCAGACCCCTCGTTGCACACAGCTCGGCTGAATATTGGTGTAGCCTACATAACCGCGGGAGATACAGCGCGAGCCAGAGTAGCATGGGAACAACTTCTTGCAATCACTCCAGAACATGCCATCGCGCGGCAATACCTGGCAGAACTCGATTCCGATACTCCGCTGTGAAGGGGTTAGCCAATTGGGTTGTGCTGCTCACGCTGGGATTATCCAGTGGCTGCAGCAACGAGGGTCTGGTAGAGGGTGACTGGGTTGGATCCGTCATTCACCTCACGGGCCGCTCTATGGATGTGGTTTATAAGGTTCGCTATTCTGAGGATTCGCTGGCGATAACAATGACGGTGAATGAGTACGGAGATTTTCCATTCGAGAACCTCCGTGCTACGCCTGATAGTCTAATATTTGATTGGACACCCTCTTTTACGCTTGAGTGCGCGATGGCCAAGCTGGAGGGAAGCGTTTACCAGGGAGCCTGTAGGGACCCGTGGGGCGGCTTCGGTGGCATCATAATGGCCCCGCCCGGATCGGACTTGGATGCGATTGAGCTGCACCCGGAAACCATTGAGAGAATAGCGGGATGGGAAGAGGAAGACGAGGAGGACAATGCGCTAATAATACCGGAGATCAGTCCCTTTGCAGGCCGAACATTAATGGTAGACAGTGCTTACGTCCATTTGATGGAAACGGGAGTGGGGGAACCGACGATAGTGTTGGAGGCCGGCCTTGGTGATAATCATGCATCGTGGGACTCCTTGCAAGACATGCTGTCAGCAACAACACGTACCGTTTCATGGGATCGACCTGGTATGGGCTATTCCGATCCCGGGGATTGGGAGCGAACACCGAGCATGGTAGTAACGCACTTGAGGCAAGTGCTGCGCGAAGGTGGCATTATGCCTCCATATGTTCTCGTGGGGCATGCAGAGGGGACATTTACAGTCCGACAGTTCGCGGCGATGTTCCCGGACGAGGTTGTCGGAATGGTGCTGGTAGATCCGCGCCACGAAGACGAGGCCGAGGCATGGCAGAAGGAATCAGCAGCCTCCTGGGAAGAATACTGGAGCAACCGGCATGC
This sequence comes from Rhodothermales bacterium, assembly GCA_963663495.1. Classification (GTDB taxonomy): domain Bacteria; phylum Bacteroidota; class Rhodothermia; order Rhodothermales; family Bin80. The sequence continues at coordinate 2,721,322 of OY760427.1, read as the reverse complement.
CTTTTTCCGCATACTGCCGGAAGCGCACCGGAAAGAGTTTGCGGCCTATGCCGGTATCATCAATGCGGGTGCATTACCCGGTATCCCGCTTATATCGGCAGTGCCCACCGTGGTACTGACAGCGGGTCGGGCATCAGACAACCCTGCATGGATTGGCGAGTCTAATGACGGACGCAAGATTCGAACCAGGCTGGATCAACAGCTTATCGGACGACGGAGTACCCATATCGTAGCAGAGGATATCGGGTCCTACATACATCAGGAAGACCCTGAACTGGTAATGCGTGCTATCCTGGACCTGCTGGCGGTAGTGCGGTCAGCGCAGTAGAAGTAGTGGTTCCGTATGGATTACGCGGCTGTCACCGGAGAAGCGCAGGAAGTAGGTACCACTCGCAAGTCCATAGGAACCGATATGCAAAGTGACCTGCTCATGGGCGCGCATGGTGCGAGCGAACAGCGTACGGACCTGTCGCCCGTCGGCATCAAACATGGTAACGACTATCTGCTGACGTGTACCCGTGGCAAAACGTAGTGTTGTACTACGCTGAAACGGGTTAGGGTATGAAGAGGTCACATGCAGGCCCTCTCCGAAGAGCTCAACAATCACCTCCTCCGTCCATCGTTCATTTCCTTCAACATCGGTTTGCCGGAGGCGAAACGTGTGCAGACCCATGGGCAGACCATCCAGCGTAAACGAGTAAGATGTTGCCTCCGAGCTCGGAACGATACCTACTTCTTTATAGGTCTGGCCTTCCAGTTGTTCTATGTGGAAGATAATTCCGGCTGCCTCTGATTGAATAATCCAGTCTAACATTACGCTACCATCGGTACCGGGAACGGCCTGTAGCAGGGTTACTTCTGCAAACATTCGTTCCGCGCAAGCCGTCTGCAATGGCAATCCGCAGATCATGTCGGATTCCAATGCTCTGTATGAGGGTGTATCGGGCAGGCACAGGGCCAAATTGTCCCGTAAGTTGCAGGACTCAATCCTGCTCCCAAGTTCTGCAACGGCCAGCGGCACAACTCCGTCCAGGGAATTGTCACTTAAGTTCAGCTCTTGGAGCTGTGTCAGGTTACCCATGGATTCCGGCAGGGCTCCAGAGAGCGCGTTGGAGGATAAGTTTACACGGGTTATGTCGGTCAGTTCAGACAGATCCCCAGGAAGCTGACCCTGTAAACCATTTGAAGGCAATTCAAGCGCCGTAACAGAGAAAGCCTCGCACGTGATTCCGTGCCAAGTGCAAGCGGATAAGGAGGCCAACCAGTCACCGGATATCTCCCACTGTTGTCCTATAGTAGCCTGATACAGCGATTCTAGCGCTCGGCATTGTGCACGCGAAATATCTTCAGATGCGTCGCATACAGAGCAGGAGGAAATGGGTTGCAAACCGCAGATGGATGCGCTCCCGAGGCCCTCATATGGAGGAGCTGCCGGCACGCACAGGTTATTGCCGCTCATCTCGCATTGGGTCAGCGAGCGGCCAAGCGTTGCCAGGGACAATGGGAGTGGGCCTGTTAAGGCATTGTTTGCTAAAGACAGCCAACGCAGGCTGGTTAACATTGCGATTTCCTGCGGTACGGAACCGGAGAAATGGTTGTCACTGAGGTCAAGGCTCTGTAGCTCGCTCAGGTTGGCCAGCTCTTGCGGGATTGGACCACTCAACAGGTTGTTGCTTAAGTCCAGGAATCGTAGGCGAGACAGCATGCCAAGATTTGGTGGGATGCGCCCGGCAAGCTGGTTGCGGGCGAGGCTTAGCTGCTCAAGTGCTGCAAGGTTGGTGATTGGGTCCGGGATGGGTCCGGCGAATTTGTTCCCATCCAGCTTCAGAACACGAAGTTGAGACAGGTTGCCCAACTCGGAAGGGATGGTACCCGTCAGCGCGTGGCCGCTCAAAATCAGAACCTCCAATTCCGGCAGTGCACCGAAGGTTGCGGATAGGTTGCTGGACAGTTTTTTCTTCCGAAGGCCGGGACCACTGTTATCAATGATCAATTCCCTGAGGCCAACCAAGAGGGATAATTCTCCCGGAAGGCTTCCAGTCAGATTGTTGTCAGAGAGATCAATGCGTATGATGGGCCGCGGCCATGCCGTAGATAAGCAGGATACTCCGTACCATGAGCACGGCTGGTTTGACCGGAGCCATCCCCAATCGGCGAGCCATTCAAGCCCTCCCGTTTCGACGTAGAACTTCTCTAATACCGTGCACGCTTCAAAGGAAATCTGATCGATGTTGATGCAGTCCCAGCGCTGTGCAGTGGAAGGGACTGCCGCGAACAGGATGATGCAGGTAACAAGCCAACTACGGCGATCTGATAATAAAAGGCGCGGTGACTTCTGCACTTTCCTGAAAACCATATCGGATAGCCTTTGCACTAAAGGTCGTAGCGGATTGAACGAGGATGGGCCCGCCATATAGCAACCGATGAAGGCTATCGGTGGAATACGGGATAAAGGCACCCTGCGTCGGGCTATACACTGCTATTCCCATCGGCCGAAGGAATGTCCCCCGTTGGCAGAAGGAGCGGAGGTGTCTCCACCACGCAGCGCTGTACGGAGCATCGCCAGTGGGAATATGGAAGGCGCTCCCGTCACGGGTTGGTTGCCGCCCGGCCACATCTGTTCTATCATGCTCAGTTCAGAGATCATGCGGTGGTCGTCTAGTCTGAATCCAGTGGACAAGTGTATACTCCATAGCTGCCAGTATGCTCGCAACGGCGCATCGTATGCCTGGTTTCCCACCTCGCGCGCCGCTGACAATACGTGTCGTAAGGACCATGCATACGTCTCCTGGTCTCCATACATAGCGTCTATACCGGTCCAGCTCACTCGCCGCATGTAGCCGAAAATGCTCCTGCGTCGTTGGCATTGCACTGGCGCAGGCCATCCACAGCACGTATGGCTTCTTGGGCCGATAGTTGCGGATGAATTTGTATCGCCTATTCCGAACTGCTCGGACCATGCCGTAATGTTCATCCATTCTGATGAATTGTCGAAAGTTACGGGGTTTATATACCTGAGTACCTTAGACTATGGACCTTTGGCTTGATAGAGGGTACGGACACAACGGGACGGAACGCCATTCCATCCTATTGCTTACCACAACATCAACTGAACTTGATGCCATGCCCGTAAAGGGTTGTAACAATTATGCTCGCGTTTGTTCTGTCCATAGGACAGTTGAATACCGACTGCTTCCGGGGAGCAATGCGAATAAGCTAGGCGCGATTGCTGGTGCTTGCAGGTTCGTGTGGAACGCCATACTGGCGCAGTGCATCCAGGAATACAAACAGGCAAAGGAGTCGGGCGAGAAGCCTCCATCCGTGAAGTATTTCTTCCCTCTTGGAAAACGGTTTAAAGAACTACGAGATCGCACCGAGTGGCTACCGAAGTACTCGTTCAGCGTGGTGCGCTACACGCTGAAGTACCAAGCCGACGCATGGAAGGCTTGCTTCAATCAAGGTGGGGGTAAACCGAAGTTCAAAGCCAAATACCGTAGTACCCCATCTTTCACGATTCCTGAAGCGGTCAAGATCAAGGATGGACGGTTGTTCATCCCTAAGCTTGGATACCTGAAGATCCGACGTAAAGGAGGCAACCCGTATCCAGATGGGGTTCCTGTAAAAGCCGTGATTTTGCAACGGGTGGGCAAATGGTACGTCTGCATCTGCTACAAGATTGAAGCACCTGAGATAGAAGATAATGGCGTTGCCACGGGGATATACCGTAACTGCGGACAGGTTGCCGCCGTCTCCACCGATGGCAAGCGCGAGATCATATGGTAACCGGACGTTAAGCGTAAGACGGCAGGATGGCACCGGTATCAACGGAAATCAGCCCGACAGCAGAATGGATCCAATCGCAGATATCGCACTAAGAAGCGACTCCGGAAAGCTCACCGAGCGATTGCGATGACCCGCAAGAATACCCATCACCAAGCAAGCCGGAGGATCGCGAATCGCTCTTCTACGGTTGTGCTGGAAGATCTTGATGTCGTGGCGATGACTTCATCCGCCAGAGGGACTGTTGACAATCCAGGCAGGAACGTCGCCCGGAAGGCACGGTTGAACCGTAGCATTAATGCCACCGGATGGGGGCAGTTAGACGGGATGCTGCAGTACAAGTGCCGGGAAGTGCTCAAGATCCCGGCCCCTTACACGAGTCAGAACTGCAACAAGTGCGGTCGTCGGGACAAAGCGAATAGATTGACCCAAAGTATATTCAAGGGGAATTATATAGCTGAGTACCCACGCGTTTTGGCACCCGCTATTTTTCGCTGTGGTGGTGTAGTCAGGATAGCTTGCGCCAGTTTTTCATAATCAGTTCCCGCTTTTCACGAAAACACTGCAATTATTTCGAAAACCTCAGCAAATAGGTACTCAGCCATATAATTCCCAATTCAAGTGTGTACCAAGAAGACAAATGGAGGTCAGATTTGATTTGACGTTCGAGTAGTCATGCTATGTAAAGGATGGAGGTAGGCCCTCCAGAGCCGCTGTTCAGGCGGAGGCTCTAAACCGCGGGCTGCTGCGTTGTTTAAGAGACAGGGTGGTGAGCGAGACCGGAAAAGGCAGAGGTATAACTTTGTCAGGTACGAGCCCCGGAGTTGTATGCAAATCAACCACTGCTGAAGTGTCGAAAAATTGTTAGACGATGTCTAAACCAGCGGGATCTCTGGTCCGCTGGGACAAGCTTGGCGGGAGCTTATCTATTGGCCATGTGGCATCCGGCATGCAGGTGGCAAGACCGTGGATTCAGGCCTTTACATGGAACTTGGGAACCTGTCGTCCTGCTGTTAAGGGAGACCCGCAAGCGGAGACCCCGTGAGCGATTGAGTACCGATGCAGGGCACAGGGGCGGAGCAGTCCGTAGTAGTGTGGAAGGGCTTGTAATGAGTCTGGAGCGAAGGGGCTGCCCTAAGCGGTGTGGAACATGGGAGCAACCGTATACGGAAGGACTCTGATGGGACACATAAGACCGTTTCACGATGGTTGCTTAGGAAGAGCCGTATGAGGCGAGAGTCTCACGTACGGTTCTGTGGGGGCCTGGGGGTGAAATTCCCCCGGGCTACCCGACGTGTCTCATGTGGATACACCGCTAATGCGGACCTTAACGCTGCCGCAAACATATTGGCCTCCAGGATTGGGGCAACTGCACAGCGAGAGGCGTTCGGGTTACCGACCCCATTGACCTGTGAGATTGATACGCGAGGGTACTCACGTATATAATTCCCAAAGTTACACACATTCCAAACCATTATGGCAGTTGGTACGTCATCCCCCATCCCAATTCCTAAGCGGGATTCCGTTCTTCGCTGCGAACGTACCGGTTGGGCTAAGCAGTAGTGTTTGTTCGCCTCAGGGGGAGGCGTGGTGGGGAGAACCGGCGAATCGCCTGCGATTGCGGCCATCTCCAATGTCGGCCGGGTCCAGGCCATCACGGTTTGACTGAGCGCGCACAATGGATATCCACTGCGATCCCCCACCAGCCGAGCCGCGTTGGAACTTGCCTCATGTTCTCCATTCCCCGGCGGTTCCGACTCGCGAGGAATGGACTGCCTCAGCTTGCGAGGTCAGTTATCGCTATCTTCTTGTTACGCCTCACTTCTGAAACCACGAGAAGAAACCAAGACCCACGAGCGGCATGCTATCCGACCAGGAGATTGTGCAGTTGAGCCATAGCGACGTAGCATGGAGGTAGGTACCCGATGATTGAGACTACTACATGGATCGTTCGGTACGGACTCATAGTCTGCTGGGTCGTCGGGCTTCTTCCGTGCGTGAGTGCACAAGCACTTCAACGTGCTTCGGAGTCTCGACTACGATTCTCACCTGAGGGGCCGACGCCGAATTCGCATATGTTGGCGACCTATATGCCGATTAAGGCGCTGGCAGGTGAGCAGGAACTCGTCCTGCGCGGTCACTTCCGCACAGAACGCGATGGCCTGTACAACGGGGGGCTGCGCAACATTGAACTCGCCAATCTGACGCCGAACGCCAACGGTGCTTTCTCCGGTAGTTTCACCCTTGAAGACTCTGTCGTCTACGCTGCCTTCGTGGTTGAGGACAAAGCGGGACAGCACATTGATGCCAATGGAAGGCAGCTGTTTGAGCTGTTGGTGCACGGGGATGATGGTCAGCCGCTCTACCACGCTTTGATGCAGCGCGCCTACGATTTCGCTGGCCGCAACTGGATTGCGGCCTACGAATCCAATCGCCTTGCCATGGAGTTCTATCCCGACTCTCTGGGTGGGTGGGGCTTATTGCGGTTCCACGAGGATTTGGCGCTTGGTGCCGCCGGAAGCGATAGCTTGCTTGCCTGGCACCAAGATATCTTTGCGGGCATTCATGAAGAGTATGCCAACCGGACTCCACTTCCCCCGGCGACCGTTGTGGCAATCCAGCATTACGCAGAACATGTAGAGGATTCGGTCGCGTTGGCGTTTTGGACAGAGCGTGCCCGGAACGAGGGCAGGGGAACGCGCGACTGGGCGCAGATCGTTGGAATTGAGACCCTCCGGAAGTTCTTCAAGGATGGTGATGCCGACGCCGCACTGGCTGCGTACGAAGGATATTGGCCGTTCGCGGAAGGCACCGGATCACAGATGCTGAGTTGGGCGCTACGATTCCTGGCGGCTGACGACCTGCCAGCCACCGATCGGTGGGTTGAGAGAATGCTTGCCGGTGGGAGCAGTGAGTTCTCTGCCGCACGAGTGCTCGCCAGCTTCCCCGAGCGTCAAGAGCGCGCCCTGAGGCTCGCGCGCCTGGGGTTGGAACGCACCACGCGAACCGGGCTGGAGCGCGCGGATCTCGCCGTACATCCCGGCAGAGCCCTTGGTCGGACGGTCAGCGAGTATGCCCGGACCCGTGCCCGACAGTGGGCGGATCGGCTCGTAACCTACAGCGAGCTTCTTTCGGCGGTGGGCGAGGAGGAAGAGGCATTGGAGGCCCTGGAGGAGGCGGCGACCACGGCAGTGGATCCCGCTATCTTCCAGCGGCTTGGTGACGTGATGTTGTCTCGGGGAGACATCGCCGGCGCGGCGCACTATTATGCCATCGTTGCGGCCGATCCCTTTACGCGTGTCAGTCACGCGGATTCACTGGCAGCCCTAGTAGGACAGGATTCCAAGAGCCCCGAATGGAACACTTTTATCGAGGCGGCCGAAGCAGCGATGCTCCCTCGGATCCTGGCGGACACCGTCCGGTGGTCCCCTCGGCCAAGCAGCATCGCCGATAAGCACGGGAACCATGTGCTCCTTACGGAACTCATCGCGGGCAGGAAGACTGTGCTTATCTTCTGGGCGCGGTCCTGCGGCTACTCTGTTGAGGAAATTCCACAGGTCGTGCGACTGCGAGAACTCCTTGGGTCCAGCGATGTCCAAGTCCTCTCCATTACGGCGGACGACCGATCCGGTCCCGATATGGAAGCGTTCATCGCGGCCCGAGGCGTCGACTATCCCGTATACTATGACTTAGGTGCAGAGGCCACGAACGCGTTAGGTGTTAGTGCGATTCCTGCGTATTTTGTATTGGACGCCAGCGGTAACGTACGTTTCGCGTACTCGCAGGTATCCGATATCCCGAGGCAACTGGCGGCGCTCGCTCAGTTTCGGGAAGGCCTGCCGCCGGAACCGTAGCCCATGAGGAGTGGAGGGCGATGTTCCTGTTTCGCGGTACAATATTAGCCTCCCCGTGAGGCAGGGCATGATGAAGCCGGACAACATCGTGCCGGCGACCCGGCACCGCGGATCCGTTTCGAACCGACCGACCGGGCGGTGGCAGCTGTGCGAGTGGTGGGTGAAGTCGTTCCGTTATTGATCCGGCAAAGGCGCTACTGGCGCGGGGTTTTACGCTCACTTTCAACATCCGCAGGCGATCTCAATCGCTAAAACCAAGTAATCTCTGGCCATGGTTGTCATCAGGGATCCGTTACCGTACTATCGGGGGTGAGCTCCAAACCCAAGGTGATTTCCAAGTCAGGTAGGGCCTCGTTTAGGGATGCCACACCTGATGGTGTGGCATCCGACTGCCAAAGGTACAGAGAACGGAGTGATTCGAGTCCTTCAAGATGTACCAATCCGGTATCGGAAACGGCGGTGCCATACAGGTTCAGGTATTCCAGAAATGCAAGGCTGCCAAGGTGTTGCAGTCCAGTGTCGGTGATATTGGTCTGTTGGAGGTATAGACGTGTCAGGTGCTTTAATTGACCCACTGCCGGAAGCGAACTATCTCCAACAGCAGTACGCCCCAAGTCCAGCCAGGCAATATTGTCCTCCAGTCGTCGCAGTGCCGACGTAAATGACTCGCCTGTACATGCCAATGGGTCCGTGCAACGCACCTGCAGGAAGGGCTCGTTCTCGGCCAGCGGGACCACGCTTACACCCAGGACAGCGAGTGCAGCTACATCGGCGGCGTCAGGCGGGGCGACATCCAGTGCAAAAATGCCAGTGCGTATCTCGCCCAGCCCGTAACCGTCAAGGATTGATTCTACCGTTGAAGTAAATTCCGCATCAGAAAGCGTCGACTCCGTTAATGCGCCGTCATCAATCCACCACCGTATCAGTTCTGCTTCGGCTATCGTGACTTGCGGGCGTCCCTCCGGTGGCATGTGTCCGGGAGCGGAAAGGGGTAGCCATACGCGCTTGATGAGCTCACTTTCGTCGCTGCGACCAGCCACGATAGCAGGTCCTTCGTCACCTCCTTCAAAGATGGCATAGGCGGAATCCAGTCTTAGTCCCCCTCTCGCGACCTGCATCCCGTGGCAGGAAACACACCTATTGCTCAGCACCGGCTGCACTAGGGCTTCGTAAACGGTGGCCTCCGACGGATTTTTGAGGTGCAGCTTACCCAGATCCTCCTTCGCTGGCAGACCTGCAAGGCTACGCATGCCGTCTGGCATGTAGCGTGTCAAGTACCCTGCACCGTGCGTAAGCTCGGCCCCCAAGTGGCCCGTAAGAAGGATGAACAGAGCCACTATGGCCGTTAGACTGAGGTAAGTCCGCCGCATGATGAGCGTCAACGCTGACCATGCACGCAGCCTCAGCATATATAGTGCAGTAGAGCCGATAGCAACCAGCACACCCAACCGCTTGTGACCGGAGAAGGTGTCCGGTTCGTAGCCCCCGCCCGTACCAAGGAGCAAGCCAGCCACGGCGGCAGCGATTGCAGTCCATGCTCCCACATAGAACAGTGTCGTAACAGTGTTCTCGTGTTTTCCAGAACGCCGGGACCAATAATCCAGCCCGATAGCAGCTAGCAGTACCCCTATGGGAAGATGAACGATGGCGGGATGCAGTCGTCCGACAAATAGCACCATATCGCTACTTCCATCACCAATGATGAGGAGTAACAGCAGGAGTAGCGCCAGTCCGGCAAGGAGACTACCTGTGGCCTTTTTCATTATGGATAGTCAGGCAATGATATCGTGGACGACATGGCCGTGGACATCTGTTAAGCGAAAATCGCGGCCTTGAAATGGGTACGTCAAGTGTTCGTGGTCAAATCCCAAGAGATGAAGAATGGTAGCCTGGAGGTCGTGCACATGGACACGACCAGAGACAGCCTGATAACCGATTTCATCAGTTTTTCCCCAGGTCATGCCGGAACGTATGCCTCCGCCGGCCATCCACATGGTGAATACATCGCTGTGATGATCGCGTCCGACAAACGGGTTGTCGGCCCCGCTTCTGTTCTCCAGCATTGGTGTGCGCCCGAATTCGCCGCCCCATACCACCAGTGTTTCTTCCAGGAGACCGCGCTGGCGCAGGTCACGCAGCAGCGCGGCAACAGGGCGATCCGTTTCCTTGCACCGGTCCAGGAAGCCGCCGTTCAATGCTTCGCTCTCGCCAGCGCCGTGAGAGTCCCATCCCCAATGAAACAGCTGCACAAACCGGACACCCCGTTCCACCAGTCGGCGGGCCAGCAAGCAGTTGTTGGCGAAGGATGTCTCTCCAGGCTCTGTACCGTACAGCGTGTGGATGTACTCAGGCTCACGGCCGATATCCATCGCGTCCGGGACCGATGTCTGCATACGGAAAGCCATCTCGTACTGCGCTATACGGGTTAGCACCTCCGGGTCTTGTACATCGCGATGCGTTTCTTCATTGATCCTGTTGATGGCGTCTATGGAGCGCCTCCGCAAACTGCGTGGCACTCCTTCGGGGTCAGACAGGAACAGGACTGGATCTCCCTTGGATCGGCATTGCACACCTTGATATACGGTTGGAAGGAAGCCACTTCCGTATACACTGGCACCGGCATCCGGTGCCACGCCGCCTGACAGTAGTACCACAAAGGCAGGCAGGTTAGCGTTTTCCGTTCCGAGGCCGTACGTGACCCACGATCCCATGCTTGGCCGTCCGAGGCGCGAGCTGCCGCTGTGTACAAGTAGTTGCGCTGGTGCGTGGTTGAACTCGTCGGTGTGCATGGCCTTCAGGAATGCCACTTCATCGGCTACTTGAGCAAAATGCGGTAGGTGGTCAGAGACCCAGGCACCGGATTCTCCACGCTGGCGGAAGGTCGCCTGGGGGCCGAGCATCTTGGGGACGCCCCGAATAAAGGCGAAGCGCTTGCCTTTCAATAGAGAATCAGGGCATTCCTGGCCGTCCAAACGGGCTAACTCGGGCTTATGATCAAAGAGCTCAAGCGAGGATGGGCCCCCGGCCATATGCAAGAAGATAACGCGCTTTGCGCGCGGTGTGAAGTGCGCCGCACGCGCTGCGAGTGGGTCCAAAGGACGCGCAAGTCCGCTGAGGGTGGACAAGGCCATTGCCCCAAGGCCTGCACCGCACGATCGCAAAAAATGGCGCCGTGTGACATGCCGTAGCGAGGCTTGACGGGCTTCCTGATGCAGCATTATGGTACGGAATAGGAGATAAATGCGAAACGGTTATTCCTTCATAACAAACGTATCCAAGTTGAGAATGGCATTCGCCACAACCGTGAGCGCCGCCGCTTCTGCTGTATCCGTTCCCAGCGCTTCCCTGTCAGATGGAGTGTTGGCATAATGCACAAGTCCCTCGTGGTATAAAGTAACCAGCTCGCGCATAGTCTCTGGACTAGGAGGAGAAATGATGGCCAACTTGTACCCGGTCTCAATCCTATCCGCTTCATTGTAACCCGCTGCATGCATGCGTTCGGCCAATGCGCGCGCGGCTTCTACAAAGGCAGGATCGTTAAGTGTCACTAGCGCTTGGAGCGGCGTGTTGGTGCGGATGCGCCGTGATACACAAAATTCCCGGCTGGGGCTGTCAAACGTCGCCATAGACGGGTAGGGCACGGTACGCCTCCAATAGGTATAGATGCCCCTTCGGTAGCGGTCTTCACCATCCGACGGCTGCCAATCCGAGCCATCATACGGGTTTTGCCAGAGCCCTTCCGGCTGGGGCGGCATGACGCTGGGACCATACATCTTGCTACTCAGCAGGCCGCTTACAAACAGTGCCTGATCGCGGATTTGCTCTGCAGCTAACCTAAAGCGGGGACCTCGGGCAAGGAGGCGATTGTCAGGATCTTTTTTCTGTAGGGCCGGAGTCATCCGTGAGTCCTGGCGGTAGGTTGCTGATGTGACCACTTCGCGCAGCAGCGACTTGAGACGCCATGCGTGGGTCTGGCTGAAGCGTATAGCCAAGTGGTCCAGCAACCGGGGGTCGGAAGGGGGGAGGCCTTGAGTCCCGAAATCCTCCATGGACTCAACGATGCCCACACCAAACAGCTGCGCCCAGATTCGGTTTACCGTCACCCGCGCGGTCAATGGATTATCGGTACCAACCAGCCACCTTGCCAATCCAAGCCGGTTGCGCGGAGCGTCATTGGGCAGCGGACGGAAAGAGGCAGGAATAGAGGCCTCAACCTTTTGTAAAGGGGTCAGAAAGCTGCCGCGCTCAAAAAGGTGCGTCGTCCGTTTTTTACCCGCCGGCAGCTCTTGCAGTACCGGTGTCTGCACAGCATCAAGTTCCTGAACCTCCTGCACCGCGGCACTGCGTTCCTGACGCAGCGAGTCTAAGTGCTGGTCGGTACTTATTTCGCCAAACACGTGATCCAGAAATACCCTTTGGGCATCATCGCGCTCCTCTTCGGGAAGGCGCGCGATGCGCTGCACCGCCCCTTGCTGCATCCCATCTACCCTTGCGATCTCAATAGGGTCGTTGAGCATGCCTTCCCATGCTATCCGCTCTAACCTCACGGCGTCCGTGGCTGTCGCCGCAGCAATTTTGCCATCAATGCGGCGCAGTTGGTGCAACAGAGCATGTCCTTGCGCGGAATCCGCTGCCGCAAATTCGAACAGAGTCGGGTATTCGTTGGAGGCATCCTGGTCCGCGGTGTTGTTGAAGAATGCAAAGGCACGAAAGTAATCTTCGTGGCGGAAGGGGTCGTAAGGATGACCATGGCACTGCGCGCAGCTGAGCGAGGTACCCTGCCATACCTCCCATGTAGTGTTTACACGGTCAATGACAGCGGCCACACGAAACTCTTCATCGTCTGTACCCCCTTCCGTATTGGTCATAGTGTTGCGATGGAAGGCGGTTGCAATATGTTGCTCGTCGCTGGCTTCAGGTAATAGGTCCCCCGCAATCTGCTCAATGGTGAACTGATCGAATGGCATGTCCTCATTGAACGCCTTAATGACCCAGTCCCTGTATCGCCAGATCGTACGCGGGATGTCCTTCTCATACCCTTTGGAGTCTGCGTACCTGGCGAGGTCCAGCCACATGGCTGCCCATCGCTCCCCATAACGCGGTGACGAGAGAAGAATATCCACAAATGCCTCGTAGCCGAGCTCGCCGCAGACCTGCTCTGCGGCTGTGGGCTTCGGCGGAAGTCCGATTAGGTCCAGGCTTACGCGTCGTACCAATTTGGAGCATGGAGCCGGGCCGGAAGGTGCCAATCCCTCGTTCTCAAGGCGCGAAAGCACCAGATGGTCCAGGGGCACCCTGGGCCATGAGGTAAGGGAAACATCCGGCAGTGCAGGCTCCTCCGGTGCCTTATAGGCCCAGTGCACATCCCACTTGGCTCCGTCGGTAATCCATTGACGAAGAATGGTAACGGCTTCCGGGCTGAGAGGATGCGCATCTTTGGGCATCCTCTCAGCGGTGTCATATGTGGTTACACGCCTGATCAGTTCACTTTCGGAAGGTTTGAATGGTACTATGGCCCGATTCCCGGATTCCGCGGGCAATAGGGCATCGCTTCGCCACAGCAGATTCAGATCACCCTGTCGGCGTATGCCGCCATGGCAGGAGACACAATTTTCGTTCAAAAGAGGGCGGATGTCCCTGTTAAATGCTACGTCGCTCCTTCGGTCGCAGCCGAGTAATCCGATGCCCGTGATAAAAAGGACAAGAACATAGTGACGAGCCACCCGCGGCATGCTCCTACTCCAGAATGGGGTGAACCACCTCGCCATGCACATCCGTCAGACGAAACCGCCGACCCTGGTGCTTGAAGGTGAGGCGTTTATGGTCAATACCTAACAGGTATAGCATGGTAGCCTGAAAATCGTGCACATGCACTGGATCCCGGACGATATTGTACCCGAAGTCGTCTGTACGGCCATAAGTCAGCCCTGCCATCGTGCCGCCGCCTGCCATCCACATCGTAAAGCACCGTGGGTGATGGTCGCGGCCGTAGTCACTATCGGTCAGGCGCCCCTGACAGTAGTTAGTACGTCCGAATTCGCCTCCCCAAACCACCAATGTATCTTCCAGCATGCCGCGCTGCTTAAGGTCAAGTACCAGGGCTGCTGACGGCTGATCCGTTTCCCGGGCCTGCACCTGGATACCACTGGGTAGTCCGCCGTGGTGGTCCCAGCCCTGGTGGAATAGCTGGATAAAACGCACACCACGCTCGGCCAGTCGCCTTGCCAGGAGGCAGTTGGCCGCAAAGGTTCCGGGCTCTCTGGCATCCTCCCCGTACAAGTCGTACACATGGTCGGGTTCGTCGGACAGGTCCATCACTTCCGGTACGGATGTCTGCATCCGGTACGCCATTTCATATTGGGCGATGCGAGCTTCAACAGCATGGCCATTCCGTGCCTGCTGCAGATCCCGCAAGCGGTCAAGCATCATCCGGCGGCTTTTATGTGTGATTCCCTGCGGATTAGTCAGGTATAGTACCGGATCGGTGCCAGCTCTGAACTGTACGCCCTGGTGTTGCGACGGTAAGAACCCATTGCCCCAGAGCCGCGCATACAACGGTTGTCCACCCTTGTCTTTTGTGATCAGCACACAAAAGACAGGAAGATTCTCGTTGTCACTGCCTAGGCCGTAGCTAAGCCACGATCCCACGGATGGGCGGCCAGCGATTTGTGATCCTGTCTGGAAGAAGGTAATTGCCGGATCATGATTGATGGCCTCCGTGTGCATGGAGTGAACAAAACAGAGGTCGTCAACAACCTGTGCCGTGTACGGCATGAGTTCGCTCACCCAAGCACCGCTATGGCCGTGCTGGGAAAACGAAAAGTGTGAGCGGGCCAGCGGTAATGAGTTCTGGAACCCGGTCATCCCCGTCAGTCGCTGTCCACGACGAACCGAGTCGGGCAGTTCCTGTCCGTGCATGCGATTGACTACCGGCTTGTAGTCGAAAAGCTCAAATTGCGATGGCCCTCCGCTCTGGAACAGGTATATAACGCGCTTCGCCCGCGGCGTAGCGACTGCTGCGGCTGGATTCACCAGCGAGGACAATGCCAGTCCCCCAAGGCCGAGTCCGAGGCCGGAAAGGAATTCCCGGCGGCTCGCCGTGCTCCGGTAGTTGTGGCAATCGTGCTTCATGCCGGCGAAGTAGAATATTGCATGGCGGGCGTGGACTTGGATCTTCCCATAACCGCCGACCAACGTGCCATCCGCTCCATTTTCGCTCTGATACCGGCAGTCACCGAGTCATTACCTCATCAAGGGAAAGCAGGGCGCTCGTCACCATAGTCATGGCAGCTACTTGTGTAGCGGGCAGGCGCGTGTCCCGTTCCGTATTGCCGGTCTGCAGCAACGACAGTGCGGCGTCGTCCGCGAAGAGATTGTACTGCTCATGGTAGAGCTGGTGGAGTATTTCGGCTTCCCGGTCTGTTGGCGTCCGTGCCGTCAGGAGCCTGAAGGCAAAGGCGCGCCTATCCCGATCGGTGGGACCGCCTTCACGGATTGCGCGCTCCGCGATAAATCGGGCAGCCTCAACAAACTGCGGGTCATTCAACAAGACTAGTGCTTGCATCGGCGTGGCTGTACGCTGTCTCCGCATGACGCAGTGGCTGCGGGTGGACATGTCAAAGGTGAGCATGGAAGGTGGGGGAGAGGTGCGTTTAAAATATGTGTACAGGCTTCTACGATAGAGCCCCTCGCCATCGTCCGGTATATAGGAAATTCCGGCCTTTTCCTCCCACATTCCTGCCGGCTGGTAGGGCTTTGCAGGCGGGCCTCCGAGTTTGTGCACCAATAGTCCGCTGGCAAACAGGGCCTGGTCACGTAACATTTCTGCCGAGAGCCGCAGCTGCGGTCCGCGGGCAAGCAACCTGTTTTCGGGATCCAAAGAAAGAAGTTCTGCCGGCCCTTCGGACGACTGCCGGTATGTGGCTGATATCACAATTTGTCGTTGCATCTCTTTCATATCCCACCCTGTCGCCATAAAGGTGGTGGCCAGGTAATCCAATAGCTCGGGATGGGATGGGAGGGCTCCCTGGTTGCCGAAGTCCTCCGGTGTCATGACAAGGCCCGTGCCAAAGTACCGCTGCCAGAAACGATTAACGGCCACACGTGCAGTCAATGGGTTGTCCGGACTAAAAATCCAACGCGCCAGACCTAGGCGGTTGCGGGGCAGCGCGTCGGGAAGCCCTCCCAAGGCTGCGGGCACGTCGGATATGACCTCTTGGCCTTTCTCGTCGTAAACCCCACGCAGAAGGACATGCGCTTGGCGTGGGGCTGCCATTTTACGCATCACCATGATCTCCGGTACAAGAGCGTGGGCGTCTAGGTACGCCTGCTGATGCCGTGCAAATTCCTTAAGTGTGGCGGCATAGTCCAGGTCGTGGTGTGCGAGGTAGTAATCGAATAGTGCCTCCTCTGTGTTACCGTGTGTATCTATTCCTGCAAGCTGTGCAATTTCAATGGCTGTGAGCGCACGGGAGTAAAGCCGAAAACTGTCAATGATGCCATCACGGAAACCCGTGTCCCGGAACCGGTATCCCATAGTTAGGGGCACATCCATATTCTCGTAGGTAATGTGCCTCGTCAGCCCGTCGCGAACCGTAGTGGTCGGGGCTCGCTCTCCCTGCACGTACAATGCCAGCCCGTCTGCGCGCATGGAGCCGTCGTACGTCATGGCTACATGTACCCAGGTGTCTAGTGCAACCGGTTCTTCGGCAATAATACGTAAGGCTTCAGCGGGCCACATATGGGCCAACTGGGCAACCAGCCGGCCTTTTTCCATTGATAGCTCGTACCCGCGGCTTCCCGCATCCAACGCTGCTTCGGTGCGGTGGATCAGGACGTTCGCGGGTTCGTGGCGTGCCGCGCGAAGCCAGAGGCTGAGCGTAAACGCGTCTGCGGCCGTAAACTCGCCAACATCCTCGAACCGGGCGCCATTCTCACCATCAAACGTGAGTCCGAGGCCTTCTTTTCCGGCAGTTAGGGTGGGATCAAATACCGTGGTTGCTGTAAGGCCGCGGGGAAAGGTGGCCGGCAGCCGATCTTCATCAAGGGTCTCAAACTCAAATTGTGCATCAAGTCCCTTGCGTGAGAGGTCCGGAAGCGACCGCTGCGGCTGGTCTGTCAGCCACTCCATGAACGCCGGGTTCGCCTCGCGTCTGCGCTCCTCCTGCCGCATCTTCGCCTCCTGGACACGGCTCAGCAGAAAAGCCAGCTGTTCATGCTGCTTCCCGTCAGGTAGAGAAAGGGCGGGTACCGGTACCGCCTGGGTAAAATGGGAGTACTGTCCTGACTCATCTATGCTGTTGAAGAAGCTGAAGAAGCTGTAATAGTCCTTGTGAGTAATGGGATCGTATTTGTGGTCATGGCACCGAGCACATTCCATGGTGAGCCCGAGAAAGGCCGTGCCCACCGTGTTCGTCCGGTCGGCCACATATTCCGTGCGAAACTCCTCCTCAATACTGCCTCCCTCGTTGGTTTGACGATGGTTGCGATTGAAGGCGGTGGCCAGCCGTTGTTCGGTCGTCGCATCCGGTAGAAGATCTCCAGCGAGCTGCCACGTACCAAAGGTATCAAAAGGCAGGTTAGCATTGAAGGCGTTTATCACCCAGTCTCTCCAAGGCCACATGCGCCTCTCGCGATCTGCCTGGTACCCGTGCGTATCAGCATACCGCGAAATATCAAGCCACTCGGTGGTCATATGTTCTCCGTATGCGGTATCAGCCAAAAGCCTGTCAACCACAGCCTCGTATGCCCGGTGGCTTGTGTCTGCTAGGAACGCATCCATCTCTTCGACACTCGGGGGGAGCCCTGTCAGGTCCAGCGTTACGCGGCGCAGAAGGCGTTCACGCGAGGCTTGTGGACTAGGCGACAACCCTTCGTTCTCCATTTTCGCGAGCACAAACCTGTCAATTGTGCCTCGCGGCCATTCTTTATTCCGGACTATGGGAATAGCAGGAGTGGTTGGCGGGATAAAGGACCAGTGGGCTTTCCATTCCGCTCCCTGCGTGATCCATCGGGCGAGAAGTGCCCGCTCCCGGTCTGTGATGGTGAGGTTGGACTCTGGAGGGGGCATCTGCTTCTCAGGGTCCTGTGAGGTGATGCGGCGGAAGGCTTTGCTTCTGCGCAAGCTGCCGGGGACGATAGCGTGGCCGCCTGATGGCAGCAGCTGGTTCTTGGCCCCTGCTTCTTCGTGCAGCTCAAGGCCCGCCTGTCTCGCCGCGTCGTCGGGACCGTGGCACTGGTAGCAGCGGTCCGACAGTATGGGCTTAACGTGGTAGTTATAGTCAACTACCTCGGGCGTATCAACGGATACCGGCTGATGTATGCAGGCGGCCAGAAACAGCGTACCGGTAACAATAGTTGCTGCTGTTCCGGGTATTATCATTCCTACGCCAGGATATCCTTAACCACCGATCCGTGTACGTCGGTTAGTCGGTACCGTCGTCCTTGGTGGCGGAAGGTAAGGCGCTCATGCTGTACGCCCATCAGGTGCAGCACCGTAGCTTGAAAATCGTGGACATGCACCGGGTTTTCGGCAATATTGTATCCGAATGTGTCGGTGGCCCCGTACACGATCCCTGGTCTGATACCGCCTCCGGCCATCCAGATGGAAAAGCATCGCGGGTGGTGATCCCGCCCGTAGTTTACCTCGGTGAGTTGTCCCTGCGAATAATTGGTACGGCCAAACTCACCACCCCAGATGACTAGCGTATCATCCAGCATTCCTCGCTGCTTCAGGTCGGTCACCAGTGCGGCGGAAGCTCTGTCCGTGTCCGCGCACTGCAGGGCGATATCGCGTGGCAGATCGGTATGTTGGTCCCAGCCCATGTGGTACAGCTGAACAAACCGAACTTCGCGCTCTGCCAGTCGGCGTGCTAACAGGCAGTTTGCGGCGTATGTACCCGGAATGCGTGCATCTTCACCGTAAAGTTCAAAGGTGGCATCGGGTTCGTCTGACAGGTCGGTTACCTCCGGCACGGACGTTTGCATTCGGTAGGCCATTTCATATTGTGCTATGCGAGAAGCCAACCTGGGGTTGCCGGAGGATTCTGCGCGTATGGCATTGAGCTCGGCCAGATGCTTGAGCATTCGCCTGCGGTCAAACGGCTCAATTCCCGGTGGGTTGTTCAGGTACAGCACGGGGTCGCCGCCGGTCCTGAACTGTACGCCCTGGTGCTGTGCGGCCAGGAAGCCGTTGCCCCAAAGGCGTGAATAGATCGGCTGCGGGCGCTGAAGGCCGCGCGAAAGTAGCACACAAAATGCGGGAAGGTTTTCATTGCTGCTGCCAAGCCCATAGCTGAACCATGATCCCATGCTTGGACGGCCAGGCTGCTGCGAGCCGGTCTGGAAGAATGTGATGGCCGGGTCGTGGTTAATCGCCTCGGTATACATGGAGCGGATGATGCAAATGTCATCCGCTATCGCGGCGGTGTGAGGCAGCAGGTCGCTGACCCATGCTCCAGAACCACCGCGCTGCCTAAATGGATACAGTGTTGGAGCCAGCGGCAACGTGTCCTGGTACGCGGTCATCCCCGTTAGCCGCTGGCCCATGCGCACCGATGGAGGCAGATCTTCCCCGCGCCGCTCCTGCAGTACAGGCTTATAATCAAACAACTCTAACTGCGAAGGGCCGCCGCTCTGGAATAAGTAGATTACCCGGCGTGCGGGCGGCGCGTGGTGCAGTTCATTGAGCACGCCCACGTGCGGGCCACCCGTAACTGTCTGCAGGTCGTCGCAACCCAGAAGCGACGCTAGCGCAGCACCACCGAGACCGAGGCTCATCCTGGAGAAGAAGTGCCGCCGATTCATTTGGCAGCCGTGCTCAAAGATCGGATCCTGCATACGTGTGTTAGCGAAATTGCGCTTCATCAAGGTTCATGATTGCACTGATAGTGAACGTCAGTGCTGCCAGCATAGCGGCGTCCAGTTCATGTGAGGTCGGATACGCTCCGACGCCCAGCAGCGCCAGCGCATCTTCGGGATTGGCCCGATAGCGCGCCTCTTGTTCCCGACGCAGCATTTGCAGATTGGCGAGCTCTTCCTCCTCGGGAAGGCGCGATGTGAAATGGCGAAAAGCTATGGCGGTGGCTTGCTCCCCGTACTCCCATATTGATTCAGCCAGAACCCGCGCGGCCTCCAAGTACTGCGGATCATTCAAGAGGACAAGAGCCTGCAGGGGAGTGGCGGTGGCATGGCGCTTGACGGTACAGACGGTGCGTTCGGCGGCGTCCAGTGTAAGCATGGAAGGGGGAGGGATGGTTCGCTTCCAGTACGTGTAAATACTGCGCCGGTACAGATCGCCGCGGCGGCTTGGTCGGTATCGGTTCTGGCCGACTTGGTTAGCAAGTGCTTTCCACAGCCCGGCGGGCTGATACGGAAATACGGGTGGACCGCCGACCCTATCGTCAAGCAGTCCGCTTGCAGCCAATGCAGCATCGCGCACCATCTCTGCGCTAAGGCGCTTCTCGGGCCCGCGTGCCAGGAACGTGTTGGCCGGATCTCTAGCATCGTAGCGGCGCACCTGCCGATAGGTTGCCGAGAGGACTATTCTGCGGACTAGTCCTTTAATGTCCCATCCAGACTGCACAAACTCAACGGCAAGATAGTCGAGCAGCATCGGGTGTGTAGGCAGCGCGCCTTGCCGGCCAAAGTCCTCGGGCGTCGTGACAAGGCCATTCCCGAAGAACATTTGCCAATATCGATTGACCGCTACGCGGGCCGTGAGTGGGTTGCTCGCGTGCGTCATCCATTCAGCCAGCCCGAGCCTGTCGGGCTGGAATCCCATCCCTTGCGGACCGATGGAGGCTGGCGTGCCTGCCCCCACGGAATCCAGCGGCGCGTCGTAGGCCCCCCTGTCCAGAATGTATGTGGTCCGTGGAGAGGTTGATTCCGCCATGACCATCACATGGGGCACCGTACGGATTTCTCGCCGCAGGCTGTCTGCCTGCTGCCGGAGTGCGCGGTACGAAGGGTCGCTTTGTTCCAGATAATGGTGTCGTCTGGCGGTCGCATTGCTGCGATTCGCGCCTGCCAGGTATGTTACTTCTACAGGCGTGAGGTCGCGAGCGTACACGCGGACCTCATCCATAGCCCCGCCTTTGAGCCCTGTGATGTCGGGAAGCGTTTTTAGTCGGGGCGACCAGTGGCCGGCAAGGAGCTCGTTGCCATTTAGGATACTATGTTGGTCAAGTGCGTCTTCCGCCATTACGGTGGGAGCCATGCGACCATCAATATAGAGTCGTATTCCACCTGCCCGGCCGGATCCGTCGTAGGTCAGAAACACATGCGTCCATGTGTCCTTTGCGACGGATAGTGTGCTGCGCGCCACGACAGCATTGGTTGCGTCGTGCGTCAATCGTGCGATCAGCTGTCCTGTGGAAGATAAGACCAGATCATAGCCCCGACGCCCCTGTTCCCCAATACGTTTGGAGAAAAGCGCGATATCCGTACTGCGCCTTGGTGCATGGACCCACCCTCCAAAGGAGAATCGGTCATACCACTCAAAATCCGCTTCGCGGCCCAAGCTGAGAAAATTTGTCCCGTCGAACGAAACGGCTTGACCGTAATGGCCATCAACCATTGCAAGGGTATCCAAATCCGCTTCCAACCCCGTGTTTGCTTGCGCCGGGAGGCCGTGCGCTCGGGAGTCTGGCGTATGGAGGCCCATTAGCGTATCCAGCGGAAAATGGGAAACGAGCAGCGAGTCCAGCAGCCTGCCCGGATCCGCTGCCTCAGGGGCAGGAGTTGACGGGTCGGCTGCCTTTATGGCAAGATCGGTCTCTACCGCCTCCAGCCGGTTCGACGTGTTTTGGATCTGGCTCTCCAGTCCTGGATCCTCATGGCGCAAGGACGGCGAGGGAGCCAAGTCGAAGTAACTTATAGGAGCCTGTTCATCTATGGTGCTGAAGAAGGCTGTGAAGCTGTAATAGTCTCGCTGGCTGATGGGGTCAAACTTGTGGTCGTGGCACCGGGCACACTCCATGGTTAGGCCCAGGAAGGCTGTAGCGGTGGTATTGGTCCGGTCAGCGGCATACTCGGTAAGGTATTCCAGGGGGATCACACCGCCTTCCTGGGTGATGGCATGGTTGCGACTGAACCCGGTCGCAAGCTTCTGTTGGTACGATGCATCGGGTAGCAGATCTCCTGCCAGCTGCCATGTAAGGAAGCTGTCATAGGGCATGCCCTGGTTGTACGCGTTTACGACCCAGTCTCGCCAGGGCCACATTGTTCGGGGGCGGTCATCCTGGTAGCCATGCGTGTCGGCGTAGCGTGCGGCATCAAGCCATTCGGATGCCATCCGTTCACCGAAGCCGGGCCTGGAAAGCAATGTGTTAACGACCCGTTCGAACCCATCTTCTGCGTTGTCTGCAAGGAAGGCGGCGAGTTCCGCCTCCGTTGGTGGCAGTCCTGTCACGTCAAAGGTGACACGTCGCAGCCAATGTTCCTTGGGCGCCATAGGTGATGGCCGCATGTCGGCTGCCTCCATGCGCGCCAACGTGTAGTAGTCCAGATCGTCAAGTGGCCAGTCGTTGTGCTTGACAGCAGGCTTGTCGGGGCGTACGGGCGGGATAAATGCCCAGTGAGGTTTCCATGTGGCTCCCTGCGCAATCCATCGCTCCAGCACCTTAATTTCTGTCTCCGTCAGGGAGAGATTGCTTTCCGGAGGGGGCATCTGTACTTGGGGATCCGACGATGACACACGCCGGATCAGCTCGCTGGCGGCTGGTGCGCCCGGTGCTACGATCAGACGAGTAGAGTCGAGGCGGCTGCCTGCCACATAGCCCTCATACGTGTCCAAGCGCATATCCGCTTCGCGGGTGTTATCGTCTGGACCGTGGCACTTGTAACACCGGTCCGACAAAATAGGCTGAACATGCAGGTTATAGTCTACTACGGCGGGACCTTCCGACGCACAGGCGCCCAGGATCAGTATTAGGGTTGGTACCCATACTCTACGCCAACACATCATGGACCACATTTCCGTGTACGTCTGTTAGCCGGAAGCGACGTCCCTGGTGTCTGAAGTTCAGTCGCTCATGGTCGACGCCCAGCTGGTGCAGCACGGTTGCCTGCAGGTCATGGACATGTACCGGGTCACGAACTACATTATAGCCGACCTCGTCGGTCTGTCCGTAGGAGAATCCTGGCCGGATCCCGCCGCCGGCCATCCAGAGGGAAAAACATCGCGGATGGTGGTCGCGGCCAAAGCTCTCCTGTTTCAACTCGCCTTGGGAGTAAACGGTACGGCCGAACTCTCCGCCCCATATTACCAGGGTATCGTCCAATAGCCCCCGCTGCCGCAGATCCACTATGAGTGCGGCGGAAGCCTGGTCCGTTTCGCGCGCCTGCGTCTGTATGCCCGGATAAAGCCCGCTGTGGTGGTCCCAGCCTTGGTGGTACAATTGAATGAATCGTACCCCGCGCTCGGCAAGGCGCCGGGCGAGCAGGCAATTTGCGGCGTAGGTCCCGGGGTCGCGGGCGTCATCGCCGTACAGGTCAAAAATGTAATCCGGCTCGTCTGCGGCGTCCATCACCTCCGGCACGGATATCTGCATGCGGTAGGCCATTTCGTATTGTGCAATCTTGGCCTCAATTTCCGGGTCCTCCAATGCATCGCTTTGGAGGACTTGCAGTTTGCGGAGATATTTCAAGTGCCGCTTTCGGTCACTGCTGTCAACGCCCGGCGGGTTGCTCAGGTATAGCACGGCGTCCGAACCGGCCCGGAACTGGACTCCTTGGTGCCTTGAGTCGAGGAAGCCGTTTCCCCATAGGCGCGCGTACAAAGGCTGCCCCATCTTGCCTTTGGTGACCAGCACTACAAACGATGGTAGGTTGGCGTTCTCGCTGCCGAGACCGTAGCTGAGCCATGCTCCCATTGACGGGCGTCCGGGTTGTTGGGATCCGGTCTGCAGGAATGTAACAGCGGGGTCATGGTTAATGGCCTCGGTATACATGGACCTAACAATGCAGAGCTCGTCTACGATCTCCGCTGTCTTGGGCATCAGATCGCTCACCCATGCACCGCTGTTGCCGTGCTGCGCGAACCCGAAGGGGGAACGGACCATGGGAAAGGTCTTCTGTCCAGCCGTCATGCCGGTGAGGCGCTGGCTACCCCGTACGGAAGGGGGAAGTTCTTCTCCGTGGTATTGTGTTAAAGCAGGCTTGTAGTCAAAAAGGTCAAGCTGTGATGGCGCCCCGCTCTGGAGCAGGTAGATCACACGCCGCGCCCGCGGCGGAAAATGTGTTCCAATTGTATTCGGCGCGGGCGATGCCCCAAAGGTGGAGACCGGGTCTAGCAGCGAGGCCAATGTTGCGGCACCGAGCCCAAGCGTTGTGCGGGCCAGAAAGTCCCGCCTTGAGTAGGATGTGTTGAAATTACAGCAGCCGTGCATCAGAACCTATCGTTTCGTATAAGCTTCGTCATGGTTCAGCATCAGGCCTGCTACCACAGCCAGTGCGGCCGTGGTAGGAGCTTCCAGTGTCGGGTCTCGCGCGTGCTCGCCGACAGACAGCAGGGAGTCGGCATCGGCGGGCTCGTTGGAGAAGCGTTCCTTTTCTACGGCGAACAGGTCCTTCAACAGGTTCAGTTCCCGGACCGTAGGATGGCGCGAGGTGGATAGCCTGAATCCATGAGTGATACGTTCGTCCAAGGTCTCGCCGCCTTCTCGCTGCATCCGTTCAGCCAACATTCTTGCTGCCTCAACATACTGCGGGTCGTTAAGAAGGACGAGCGCTTGCATCGGTGTGTTGGTGTTCTGCCGTCGTACGACACATCGGTTTCGGTCCGGCGCATCGAAAATGGTCAGGGACGGGGGTGGCGATGTACGCCGAATAAACGTGTACAATGTCCGGCGATACAGGCCGTCATCGGAATCCTGTTTATAGTTCAGCAGGGCGGCTGAGAAGTTGCCCTTTTCTATCCACAGTCCGGGTGGTTGGTACGGCTTAACGCTGGGGCCGCCGACTTTTCTGACTAGGAGTCCACTTGCTGCGAGCGCGTTGTCGCGAATCATCTCTGCGGGCATCCGATACCGGGGACCGCGCGCCAGGAGGGCATTGTGCGGATCGTTGACATCCAGCCCCGTGCTGGACTGACGATATGTGGAGGAGGTAACGATCGTCCGCAATAAGGCCTTTACATCCCATCCCGAATCTTCAAACGTCGTCGCCAGCCAATCAAGCAGGTCGGGGTGTGTAGGAAGTGCACCCTGGCTGCCAAAATCTTCGGTGGTGCTTACGATACCATTGCCGAACAACATTTGCCACAACCTATTCGCTGCTACACGCGCTGTCAGAGGATGGCGTGGCTGGAACAGCCATTCGGCGAGTCCAAGGCGGTTTCGGGGGAGGCTGTCAAGTTGCGGACCTAGGGATGCAGGAACGCCGGGATTAACGATCTCCCCGGGTTGATCGTACAGCCCTCGCCCCAACACATGCGTCGTGCGCAGGCTATCCGTGTCTTCCATGACCATGACCTCCAGGACATCTCGTGCCACCGCCTGTTCCTCCTCACGAACGTGATGTACGTTGGCCGATAGGCTGTTGAAGGGGCCGTCTGCCAGTTGGAGGTACGCCTGCAGGCGGTCTTGGTCTGTAAGGGCGTTTTCAGTAGTGCCTTGGACAATGAAGGCAGCTTCAGCGCGAGACAGCGTTCGGTCATAAATCCTCATATCGTCCAATGCGCCGGTGAGGATACCGTCGTCTCCGCCAAAAGCCCGGAATGCGCGAGCCACACGCGGCGCTCGGTTCGTGACTTGCCGGTGCGCGTCAACGGGGAGGAAGCCCTTGTACAGGTTGTCGTACATGACCGTCAGCGACACTGCTGCACTATTCAGATACAGGCCTACACCTGCTGCACGGCTTGAGCCATCATATGTGACAGTGAGGTGTGTCCATTCTCCGACCTGCAGCGGTTGATTTGTTCGCACTTCAATGTAGTTGTGCGGTCGCGCATGGTTGAGGCGTATGGCGGCTCGGTTCAGACTATCAACGTACAGCTCCCATCCGCGCCAGTACGTGTGCTTGTTGTCCGCGTTTCCAACGACGCGGGCGTAATTGCCTCCCTTATCCAGGCGGATCCAAACAGCGATGGAGAACGGGTCCGGCCGGTCGAAACCCCCTGCCCCCGTCAAGTGGAGATAGTCGTAGTCACTGTCAAACAGGATCGCTCCATCGCGCTGGCCACTCACGATGTCCAAATTGCCCAAGACCTCGGCCGGATCGCGCCCTTTGGCGAGGTTGGGGGTTGTACCGGACCCTAGGACATCGAACGGGTAATGATCAACTAGGCCTCGCTCCAGGTGGTGCGGGTCTGGCACAAAATTGTGATGTGAGCCGGCAGCAATGACCTCATTTGTGCGCTCTGCCAGCGCCAATTCAGCTCTACGGACTTGATCTTGTGCCACGGCGAGTGCTTCCTTTTCTGCTTCGTCCATCAGCATCAGCAGGGGGCCGGCGTTGCCATCATCTGCCGAGAGTCCCAGCTCCTTCACACTGTTGAAGTAGGCAAAGAACCGGTAATAATCTTTTTGCGACACCGGGTCAAACTTGTGGTCGTGGCAGCGTGCGCACTCCATTGTTATGCCTAGGATTGCGCGACCGGTCGTGTTCGCCCTGTCCGCTACATAGTCTACCCGGTACTCCTCGTCAATGACCCCGCCCTCTGCTGTCATGGGATGATTACGATTGAATCCTGTAGCCAACTTTTGCTCAACCGTTGCATTCCGGATCAAATCACCCGCGACCTGCCATGTGACGAACGTATCGTACGGCATGTTGGAATTGAATGCGTTAATGACCCAGTCTCGCCAGGGCCACATCGTACGTATTCCGTCAGAATGGTATCCATGGCTGTCGGCGTATCGTGCCACATCCAACCACTCTGTGGCCATACGTTCGCCATAAGCATGACTGGCGAGCAATCGGGTTACCAGCTGGTCGTAGGCATGGCGCGATGTATCCGAAAGAAAGGTGTCTATCTCTTCCACGGTGGGGGGCAGGCCCGTAAGGTCAAATGTTACCCTGCGCAACAGGCGCTCCTTCCTTTCCTCTTCCGATGGTTGTATGTCTTCTCGCTCCAGCCGTGCCAGCACAAAGTGGTCAACAGCATTGGCAACCCACGATGGGTTGTTTACCTTGGGCGGTGTGGGTTTTTGCGGAGGGGAATACGACCAGTGCGGCTTGAATTCTGCTCCCTGGTCAATCCATTTTGCGATCAGTGCGCGGTCATAATCAGTCAGCGTAAGGTTTGACTCGGGCGGTGGCATAATCTGCTCTGGATCCTCTGAATAAATGCGCTGAAACACTTCACTTTTGCGTGCGCTTCCCGGAACGATAGCGCGGTTGCCACTTGGCAGAGCAGTATGTACCGCGCCTTCTTCGG
This sequence comes from Rhodothermales bacterium, assembly GCA_963663495.1. GTDB lineage: Bacteria > Bacteroidota > Rhodothermia > Rhodothermales > Bin80. Next base: position 2,694,310 of record OY760427.1, on the reverse strand, counting down.
TATACAGGTGCAGGTCACCTTGCCGCGCATCGTCATCCGGGCCGTGGCACGCGTAGCATCGATCAGCAAGCAGGGGGCGGATATGGAACCCGTAGTCCACATGGTCGGGCAGCCGTGCCGCGATTTCGGGAGGCAATGACACTTGCTCGCACGCGGCTCCCAAGAGTGCCACTGCGAGCAGTATCGCGTTCGCCGGTCTGGACGGTAATGCAGCCATCCGCGCTAAGATACGGCCAATATGCCTTTCAAGGGCAACGGATAGTTCCAGGGCTACAATACGCTGTAATCGCTACCAGCCGGAGCGACTACAGTTGTGGGGCGGAATTCGCCACCCGTCAAAGGGATGCGTCGTTCCACGGCGCATGTCAAGACCGGGGTTACGGTCCTACTTGGTGTTTGCCAGAAAAAGGTAGGAGGGCTGAAAAACGGCGAAACAAGGCCGTTTGATACTCGTTCTATCCATCTGTAAGCGTTACGGTTACAGATGGATATGAGCCATACCGTATTTGCACATTGCAGATTATTCAGCCAGCGTGTCTCTAACGAATGTTTGGCCAAATCCTTCTGTTTCGGGCGTTTTCATCGATATAAGGCCCCTTGGGGCCGATTATTCATACGATTACTACCATGCGGATTGTAGAGGATACACAGTTTAAGCTCGGGCAGGTCCCCATTGAAGAGATGACCTTCCACCCCAAAGACCGGGACGATATACCGGCAGTGCTAAAAGGTCTGCAGCACCTGTATTGCGACCCAACGGCTCGGCAGAAGATCTTTGAGATCCTGGAGAAGCAGTTGCTTCCGAATATTGATTTGCAGCGTGGTCGTCCGGGGATGGCACTTTGGCGCGTCTTTGTCTTGGGGGTATTGAAGCAGGCCCTCAACTGCGACTTTGATCGTTTGAGGAGCCTGGCCGCCAATCATTTGGAGGTGCGCCAGATGCTGGGGCATACGAATTTCTGGGACGAGCCTGTCTATCAGCTGCAGACCGTTATTGATAACGTGAGCCTGCTAACAGCGGACATCCTGAAGCAGATCAACGATGCGGTGGTGGCTTGCGGTCACCGATTGGTAGAACAGGAGCCAGAGGAGCCGCTTCTTGGCCGGGTTGATTCGGCGGTGGCCAAAGCGAATGTGGAGTGGCCTACGGATGTTCGTTTGTTGTGGGAATCGATGCGGTGCCTGATTCGGGAGTTGCATTGCGCATGTGAGGCGCACAGCCTTGCGGGCTGGCGCAAGGCTGTGTACTGGAGTCGTACCTTGAAGAAGGCCTTCAACCGGGTGCGTACGCACCGTCAGTGGCGTGATGAGTCGAAGGTGAGAAAGTATGTGAAGATGTGTCGTGTTCTGATTGAGCGTGCGGAGAGCAGTGTCAGCGTGTTGAAGGAGAAAGACGCGGATCTTGAGGAGGTGTTGCGGTACTTGGCAGATGCACAAAGGCAGATAGATCAAGTAGATAGGCGTCTATTGAAGGGGGAGGTGATTCCGCATGATGAGAAGGTATTTTCGATACATGAGCCGCATACTCGTTGGATCACCAAGGGGAAGGCGGGGGTGATTGCGGAGTTGGGTCTGCCGGTATGCGTGCTGGAGGATCAGCATCAGTTGATATTGTGGCATCAGATACTGCACGAAGGGGTGGATTCGGATATGATTGTGGGGTTTATGAAGGAAGCGAAGGATCGGTATCCGGCGATCACATCGTGCAGCATGGATAAGGGGTACTCATCGGTAAAGAACCGTAAGGCGCTGGAGCCGGTGTTGGACACGGTGATCATGCCGAAGAGGGGTAAGTTGAGCAAAGCGGACAAGGAGAGGGAATCCGATCCGAAGTTTGTGGAGGGTCGTCGTCAGCATCCGGCAGTGGAGTCGGCGATCAACAATTTGAATCATCGGGGCCTGGGTTTGATACGGACCCGTGGCAAGGAAGGCTTTGTTCGAACGGTGGCGCTGGTAGTGGTAGCGGCAAATGTGCACCGTATCGGACAGATAGTGAAGCGGAGCGAGGAGCGACGAAGGCGGTGCGAGCAGGCCCGCAAGCGCGCGGCGTAGGTACTCGCGCGAGCGTCTTCAGCACAGAATCAAGGTAGCCTGCAAGGGCGAGAGGCCAACGTATGTTCATGCCTCGCTGATGGACGACAAAAACACGTCTGATCAACGTCAAAACCCTAGGATTGCCGGCGTGAGCGGACAAAGTCGGCACCGTTACCGTCGAAAAATCCTTGCTGACTTGTCATTCCGATCCCCAATTCGAATTCCAGCCCCCCACTCAGCCAAGAGTCGCTCGCAAGACCATACTTTTCTGGCAAACACTACTTGGGGACGGGGGGGGATACATATTCGTGATTAAAGGCCTACCTTGATTGCAAAGCGGCTCAAGCGGTACCCGATAACCTCGTGCCCGGTGACATCGCTGGCGGAGGCCGAAGGGATCATTGTGCGCGCGATCTTTCAACGGATCCGAGAGATGTATGTCTCCCCAGCCATTTGGGTTTAGCCTATCTTTTGCGCGTGCAGTCGAACGGCGCATGCAAAACCTGCATCGTGGCGGCACCGGCACCGCCGCCGATTCGAAAACGTATTTTGCAATCATCAATAGCATCGGATCTCCATGTTTAGTCTAGAGGAACCGTCATTCACGCTTGGGGTGGAGGAGGAATACCTGCTTGTGGATCGGTCAACAGGAGACTTGATCACGGAAGCTCCGGCCACCATGATGAAAGAAGCCGAGGCCCTTCTGGAAGGCCAAGTGACTCCAGAGTACTTCCAGTCGCAGATTGAGGTGGGAACGCGAGTATGCCGGTCATTGACGGAAGCCCGAGACGAGCTTGCCAGACTGCGGCGCGCGGTCGCCGCTGTTGCCGAGGAGTATGGGCTCGCCATCATTGCGGCTTCAACACACCCTAAGGCAACGTACCTGACGCAGCGACATACGCACAGGGAACGCTATGAAGTGCTAACGCAGAACCTGCAAGTGGTGGCGCGGCGTATGGTCATTAGCGGGATGCATGTGCATGTAGGCATTGAAGACGATGACCTGCGTATTGACTTCATGAATCAGACGACCTACATCTTACCTCATCTCCTTGCCCTAAGTACTTCGTCTCCATTTTGGGAGGGACAGGACACGGGGCTGATGTCCTACCGGATAGCGGTGTGGAACTCCCTTCCGCGCACAGGCCTTCCAGAGCATTTTGAAAGTTATGCCGAGTACCAGCGCCATGTGGACATGCTGGTTGGGGCCGGCGTGATTGAAGATAGCTCCAAGATATGGTGGGACATTCGGCCCAGCAGCAAATTTCCGACGCTGGAGATGCGCGTAGCGGATATATGCACGCGCCTTGAGGATGCCCTCTGCATCACTGCGCTTTACAGGTGCTGGCTGCGGATGCTTTGGCGTTTGCGGCGCAGGAACCAGCGCTGGCGTGCCTATGCGAATCTCCTGATGTACGAAAACCGATGGCGCGCTCAGCGGTATGGGATTGATGGATCGCTAATTGATTTTGGCAGAGGGGAGACGATTCCTTACGCCCAGCTGTTGGACGAGCTGCTGGAGATGATCAGCGAGGATGCCGAATTCTTTGGCTGCACTACGGAGGCTGAACATTCCCGGACAATATTGAAGCGCGGGACCAGTGCGCATTGGCAGCGCAGGGTGTATGAGGAGGCAATTACCGATGGCGCCACGGAAACCGAGGCTGTACGTGCACTGGTGCAGTTGTTGATCAGGGAGACGATGCACGGGTTGTAGCGGGCGCAGCGGTCACCACAAAGTCGTACGACGCCCGAGCAATGCTACCGAAGAGGCCGTGGCCACCTTGGAGGCTTTCCAAGGGATTCGGGATTTCGCCCGGGGCAAACGTTGAGCCGCCTTGCTGCACGCTCTGTGAACGCAGAAAGTCGTAGGCATTATCATCCAGCGCATTGATGCCAATACGATTACGTCCATAAAAGTTGATGCCGATCCACGGATACCTGAAAGTGAACGATCCGTCCGCGTTCTCAACAATGTTGTCTTCATTGAGAATTGGCGAACCACTAACCCGGAGAGACTCAATTGTCGCATCGCCCACGCTTTGCTCAAGAATGTCCTTGGCCAACGGTGTTAGATTCTCCTCAGTCGGATCAAGGGCTTCCGTTGTGATGATAACATAGCTGCGGAGGCGGTTAGGAGATCGCGATGGAGAGTGTGTAATCTCCAGTTGTTCTTCCCCCTGATAAACGCCAGTCTCCAGCGAGCCGCGCAGCACCCGGAAGGTGTCGGGTACCGTCGTCTGCCCTGTTATTGTGCCCCGTTCTGTGGCGATGTCCAGCTGGTAAGTCCCCAGGGGCTGTGTGATGGCATCTGGATCACGAGGCAGGTATACACCTCTTGATCCGGGAGCTCCAGCGTATGTGTAAACGGTCTCAGCAGCATTCGTTAGCAGCCTAAGGGTCACGATTGCGCCGGCAATGCCGAGCCGACCGGAATTATACGTCTCGCCAAGCGGTGCAGCCCGTGTAAGGCGCACATCCGGTAGTGGTTCACCCGCTTCCAGAATGGCCTCCACGACGTATGTGTCAACCTCAGATCCCGGATCCGTAGCGTCACATGCTACAAGAATTACCGGAAAGAGCAGAGCAATAGTTTGCGTTGTCTTCCACATGTCAAAATTCCAGTGTGAAGGAAACATTCGGCAGAGGGATGGGGATCTGAGGTACCTCTGTACGGGTGATGGTACCATCATCTTCAAAATCATGCAACACAAACCATGTGTTGCTCCGCGCATAGGCGTTGATCACCTGCAGTTGGAGTTCGTAATCGGCCAATCCGAAAAACCTGCCGATGTTCGTGGCGCCGATATCAAGGCGATGGTAAGCAGCAAGGCGTGCGTTGTTGAGTCCGGAAGAAAGCAAGACATCGGTGCTTTGGTTACCGGTAATGTGCTCGGTCTGAGTTAGCCGGTACTGTGCCCCGGGCTCTGTGTACGCTTGTCCCGTAGCGAAGGAAAAGACAGCAGTAAGTTCCCAGGATGGTGTAAGGCTATAGTTTGCCACGCTGTTCAAATCCAATCGTCGGTCATGCTTCGGGGGGTACCGTTGCGGCACCCTTTCTCGATTCAGGTTGAGGTCGGGAAACAGTCGATGTGTGCTTCCAATCGTTGCAGCCACGAAGCCGGACAGCCGATTCTGCGACTGTTCGAGCTTAAGTTCTATGCCTCTTGCAGCTCCGCGTCCGAATGTGAAATATTCATTGTACTCCAGTCCTGAGGCATCGGCCAGAAAGGGATCAACCTCAAACAGCTGTCGCATGGTACGATAATATGTCTCAACATCAAGTGTCACGGATGGTGAAAGTCGAGCCTTGGCGCCCATGACGACCTGATCGCCAAATGCCGGTGGAACGCCATCTCCACTTGTGAGCCACACATCGAAACCTGAGAAGCTCTCGTTGGTGATCAGCGTTTGAAACTGGTAATACCGCCCAGCACCGGCTTGCAGCCGCAATCTCGCGTTGGGTCGGTGCTCTAGAGATACCCGAGGAGCCAAACGCGTGTGACTGCCATCTGCGAAGTAGGTTGTACGCAGGCCTAACTGTGCCGTCCAAGACCGCGAGAGCGCTATTCTGTCTTGAACATACGCGGCAGTGTATGCTGATACGATGTGGGAATTGAAGCCCGCTTCGCCATCAAAAAAATTGCGCAGCGGAATGTCAAGCACTCCTGCCCAAAACCCGCTCTCTATAGTGTGGCGGTCGTTGGGCCGAAGCTCAAAGTCTGCCTTGAGGGAATAGTCGTTGACGCCATTATCCTGCCCGAACGCTGTGCCACCGAAGTAAAGGTCTGGCTGGCTCCGGTACCGTGAAGCAGTGAGTGTAAAATTGGAGTACAGCGTGCTGGAGAAGAGGTGCAACCAGTTCAGGCTCGCTGTCCGATTGCCGTACCTGATCCTGAGAGCCGTGTCCTCCAGAAAGGAGAGCCTGAGGGCGTCCTGACCCAGATAGAAGGACAATGATAGTCGGTTGTTGGGCGTAACATCGAAGTTCACCTTGGAATTGATGTCCACGAAGTAGAACGCGTTCGGTACTCCATTGATGTCATTCAGTACCGCCAGAAGTGGCTCCAATGTGGACCTGCGAATAGCCACCATGTACGAGCCACGGGAATGCGGACCTTCGACATAAGCTCTGGAAGCCAGAAGACCTAGTGTAACGCCAGCCTGGAACGAACGCCGGTTGCCATCCTTGTTGTAGATGTCCAAAACAGACCCTATGCGGCCACCGTAGGAAGCGGGGAATCCGCCCTTAAACAGCTGTACATCCTTGATCGCATCGGGATTGAATGTTGAGAAGAATCCGAACACGTGGGTAGGATTGTAGACCGATGTACGGTCCAACAGGATGAGTGTCTGTCCAGGATCTCCGCCGCGGATGTATAAACCGCTGGAGTAGTCCGAAGCGGAAGCCACGCCGGGAAGGAGCTGTAGCGAGCGAAAAACATCCGGCTCAAGCACTGTCGGGAGTCTTTTGATTGTTGCGACGGGCATACGGTCCACGCCCAAGTTGCGGGCCTCTTCTTCGGCCTCCCGATCCGCTGTTACAACGACTTCCTCTATCTGGAGAATATCGGGCGCGAGCATAACGTCCAAGCGAAGGCTTTCACCGGCCTCCAGGACGATCTCCTGGTGATTCGAAACGTATCCGATATAGCTGACGCGCAGGGTGTATGTGCCTTCGGTGAGGCCTGTAATCGCGTAATAGCCTGATAGGTTAGTGATGGCGCCGCGCTGTGTTCCTGCTACCACGATAGTTGCTGAGAGCAGTGTTTCGCCTGTGGTAGCGTCGGTGACAAAGCCTCCGACAGAGGCAACTGGTTGGGCGGCGGCGATGCTCGTAGATAATAGCAGCAACACGGCCCAATAGCCATGGAGGCGTACAGCGCCTAGACTCATAAACAACGTCATGATGACTTCCCTGTAATCAGCAACGGCCGGCGTTGCTCACCGTTCTTCATCCTATACGGTCAAATCCGGTGTAACGATGCAGTACCTCAGGGACAAGGATAGTGCCATCGTTGCGCTGGTTGTATTCCAGCAGCGCAGCAAGGACGCGTGGAAGGGCGAGGGCGCTGCCGTTTATCGTGTGGACGAGGGCTGGTCTGCCACCACCGACCGGGCGGTATCGCAACCGCATACGGCGGGCCTGATAGTCTGTAAAGTTAGAGATGCTAGCAACCTCCAGCCATTGATTTTGGCCAGCGCTCCAGACCTCTAAATCGTACTGTGCCGCCTGATTGAATCCCATGTCGCCGGTGCACATGTAGAGTTTACGATAGGGAAGCGCAAGTGCATCAAGCAGTTTTTCACTGTGCTGGGACAGTAATTCCCATTCGTCGTAACTGTGGTTCGGGTGAACGATGTGGACTAATTCCACTTTATCAAACTGATGGATCCGGTTGAGTCCGCGCACATCTTTTCCGTATGATCCTGCTTCGCGGCGCCAACACGGTGTGTAGGCGCAAAGCCGCAGTGGCAGCGTTTTCTCGTCAAGGATCTCGTCGCGGTACAGGTTTGTGACGGGCACCTCTGCTGTGGGTACAAGAAAGAGCTCGTCGGTTTGTACCTCGTACATCTGTTCCTCTTTGTCGGGCAGTTGGCCTGTGCCGCGTGCGCTGTCCGCGTTTACCATTAAGGGAGGCTGTATTTCAGTATATCCGGCCTCCACGGCAGTGTCCAGAAAAAATTGGATAAGGGCGCGTTGCAGGCGAGCACCCTTACCGATGTAAAACGGAAACCCGCTCCCGGTCACCTTTGCTCCTCTGTCAAAGTCTACTATGCCGAGCCGTTCCGCGATGTGCCAGTGCGGCGAGCGTGCGGTGTCGGGTGAAGGCCGAGTTCCGAAATGCAGCACTATCCGATTGTCGGATGGCTGCTTGCCATCGGGCACATCGGCGTGTGGGATATTGGGGATCGCCAGCAGCAGTCGCTTCAGCTCTTTATCAAGTGTTCGCGACTCTTCTTCCAGTGCTTTCGTTTCCCGTTTCGCTGCCGACTGGATGGCAATATGCTCATGGGCTTCCTTCTTTCGGCCATTCCGCAATAGGGCTCCAATTGCGCGCGATGCCGCGTTTGTTTCTGCTCTCAGTTCCTGGACTCTTGTTAGTGAGTCTCGCCGCCGCTTGTCGCACTGCAATACCTGATCCACAATACTAGTGTCCGGCCAGTTCCGTCGCTGCAGTGCACAGCGGACGCTGGCTGGCTGGTCCCTAATCAGCTGAATGCTAAGCATTGGGGTTACGGTGTCTTGGCTCCCGGGTAGAGCCGATGGTGAAGAAGAGCAAGTGCTTCGTTGATAGGAGCCGGCTGGTAGCCGACTTCGGATTCAGCCTTAAGGATGAGCAATCCCGTTTGCAATGGGCGCTTAGCAATTTGATGCTTGGCGGAGGTTACAACGGGTCGGATCAGGTTCTCATCAAGATTGAATGCTCTGGCGATGGACTTGGCGAAGGAGTGCATGCTGACCATATCTCGTCCCGAAACATGGTAGATCCCCGTCTTGCGGTACCGGATGATGCGGACGATACCGTCCGCCAAGTCTTCCACATATGTAGGCGTACGCACTTGGTCTGTGAACACATCTACTGATTTGCCTGCCGAAACCCGGTCCAGCGCCCACAGTGCAAAGTTTCCGCTGCGTAGGTTAGCGCCGGTGCCGTAAACTACATTGGTTCGGACGACGGTCCATTTTTCGATGCCTGCTTCCCGGGCGGCGATTTCGCCTCCTAGTTTGGACTTGCCGTAGTAATTGATTGGATGGGGGCGGTCACCTTCGGCATACGGGCCATTGCGTCCGTCGAACACAAAATCCGTTGATATCTGGACCATTGTAGCCCCATAGGTGCGGCAGTTTCTTGCTAAGACCCCGACTGCAGCGGCATTGATATCCCAACACTTATTGCGGTTTGTTTCGCACCAGTCAACGTTGGTTGCCGCGGCGCAATTGACTACTACCGTAGGCGCAAAGTCTACGAATGTCTGCCGAACGCGTTCACCGTTGGCAATATCCAAGCCGACGTACCCGCAGGACACTCCCGAGAACGCCGGTGAAGGATCTCGTGAAGTGGCCAAGACATCAAATGCTGCGTCTTTGGCCAACTGGGCGACGAGCGCTTGCCCCAGCAGCCCGTTTGCACCCGTTACAAGAATGCGCGCGAATAGCATATCAGGCCTTCCCCGGATTTCAGATTCGGGTCCGGGAGAGTGCAAGTCGTTGCTTCCTCCGCTCCCCGGCAGCGGAATAGCGCTCCTGCTCTTTTGAAGTCTGCGGGTAGATATCCGGCACGGGAGTCGGAAGTCCGTTGTTGTCAATTGCCACAAAGGTGAAGAATGCAGAGTTGCAGGTTCTCCTAGCGTGCTTTAGCGCGTTCTCGGCTACCACTCGCAATTCGACTTCCATCGAAGTTCGAAAGGCGCGATTCACCCAGCTTTCGATTATTACGATTTCTCCGAGATGAATGGGCGAATCAAACGTTACGGTATCAACAGAAACGGTCACGCAAATCCTGTTTGCGTGCCGCTGGGCCGAGATGGCAGCGCACAAGTCCATCATATGGAGCAGTCTTCCGCCCATCATGTGGTCCAAGCCATTCGAATCGTTGGGCAGTACCAATTCTGTCATGATGCTGCGAGAATCAATCACCGTTTTGAGCTGCTTTGCCATCGTACCCGGTCGAATCAGCGCTAAGGCTTCATTATTTCGCAGAGGATCCTACGTACTCGGATGCAACTCCGCAGCCGATCCCGTATGGTTCAACATCTTGCATAGCAATAGCATCTATCCCGCTCGGACGAATTCGTTTTGCGTTACTACGAGCCACACGACGGTAACGATCAGCTCTCCGGCCGTGGATGTTCGCAGCCTCTTAATGGGCGTAGGACGCTCAATACAACGCCGTATAAGGTCTGTTCAATCTATTCCCGGAAAAATCTCCTGCTGGTACAATTGGCGCGTTACAGGCTGGTCCCCATTCGCACTGAATAACCGGATCAGGCTGGGTCGTGGTATTGACCGTCGGATCAATCGTTCCCGCCATGGTCATTGAGCAGGCTGTCAGGTTGTGGGTGTCGGTCAAGCTTGACCATGGGTTCGTGCGCGCCTTCTGGCGGAAACGCATCACTGCTTGCGGATCGTAGTGTAGCAATAACACTGGGCGCAATGGCATCGGCTTTGGGGATGCTCTACCAAACCATATGATGGTGTAGATGCAAGTTCCAAAGTGCTGTGTCGGACCTTGGAGGACGACATATTCTCAAGTTCCATGTTAAGGTCTGAATCCACGATCTTGCCGCGTGGCTAGTGCGAGGCTCCCGCCAATCTTGTCTCAGCGGGTACGGGGTCTCCCGGTTCTGACGCCGTCTAAAAGCCTTGGGCACAACCGCAGCGGCTCATCTGCATACAACTCTGTGGCTTGTGCTGGGTATAGTCCTGCAGTCGCCTTTAGCGGTCGCATTAACCACCCTGACTCTTGAATAGTGCAGCCGCCGGTGTTTCAGAGCCCCTTCCGGAACAGCGGCTCTGAAGGGCATACCTCCATCCTATGCACAGTTCAGCTATTCTAAGATCAGGCTATGACCAACCTGCAGGCCTACCAACGGACACGGCGTATTGCTGCCGCGGTGCAAGGGGTTGTTCCAATACGCACCGAATGGCCGCCATGCAATATCCTATCCCCCGGAATGGGCTGCGGTATTGCCGGAACCATGTATCAAGGGTACCGCAATGTGGATACTGCCTAACATACCATATCAAAAGCCATCTTGGTAACTGTTTGAGTGCTAGGGGCCTTTGAGACTTGCCGCAATATCCATAACTACCCACGAGGTTAGAGAATTGCACAATGTATTCATTGGATGGTAGCGAGCTGGACCGATTGCGTGTTGAACTGGAATCGGATCGGGTTGAGCGGAAGCGTTCTGCTTCTGATTTCAACAAGATTCGGAAGAACATCTGCGCGTTCTCCAACGACCTTCCGGGCCATGGTTTACCTGGGGTGATTTTCATTGGGGTTGAGGATGATGGTGCCTGCTCCGGCGCAACCATTGACGACAGACTCTTAACTGAACTCGCTGGCCTGAAGGACGATGGGGCTATCATCCCAATTCCTTCTCTGACGGTACGGAAGCATATTCTTTCAGGATGCGAAGTCGCGGTGATAGTGGTTGAGCCATCCCGCAATCCGCCCATCCGTTTTCGAGGTCGGGTCTGGGGTAGAGTTGGACCGACCGTCCGCCAGGCTACTTCCGAAGAAGAACAACGATTGAGCGAGCGGCGGATGGCCGCTTATCAACCCTTTGATCAGCGTTCGCCGCAGGATGCCGTAGTGGGGGATCTCGACTTGGAGTACATCAGGACACATTACCTGCCGCTGGCGGTCGCGCACGACATTTTGGAAAGTAACCACCGGCCTAATAACCAGCAGCTTCGGTCCTTACGCCTGCTCGTACGTGAGGCGCCCACTTGGGGTGCGCTTCTTGGTCTTGGTCGGGATCCCCGTGCATGGGTTCCGGGATCGTATGTGCAGTTTCTCCGAATAGATGGTAGAGAGATCACGGATCCGATCAGAAGCCATAAGATACTTAGCGGCAGGCTTGAGGATATCATGCGGCAGCTGGATGAACTTCTTCGGCTAAACATTTCCATTCGCACTGATATCACAGCCGCGGCCCGCGAGGTGCGTTTGCCCGACTATCCGATGAAAGCACTCCAGCAGCTGGCACGAAACGCGGTGATGCATCGGAGATACGATGGCACGAATGCGCCGGTTCGGATATACTGGTATTCTGATGGGAATTATATACGTGAGTGACCAACTGTACACAGTGAGGCACTAGTATCAATTTCACGGGTCATAGGGGTCGGTAACCCGAACGCCCCTCGCCGTGCAGAAGCCCCAATCCCGGAGGCGAGTATGTTTGCAGCCGCATTCAGGTCTGCATGATCCGCATGTCCACAGGACATACACGTGAATGTGCTCTGCGTCTTACGGTTACTCGCTTCTGTGTGCCCACACACAGAACACCGCTGACTGGTATAGGCAGCGGTAACCTTTATCACCTTGCGGCACTTATAGCCCAGCATCTGATCCAGCTGGCCCCAACCTGTTCGCAGTATTCCACGGTTGAGGCCAGACTTCTGTCTGACGTTTGTGCCAAAGCTCTCCATCGTCCCCTTAGCTGAATGTGTCATCGCTTTGATCTTTAGGTCCTCCAGTATCACCGTTGAGGAGCAATTGGCAATACTGCGACTTACCTGGTGGTTCGCATTCTTGAGGATGTTAGCACGCTTGCGCTGTATGCGGGCGATTCTATGCTTCCGCCTGTTACGACGGTTGGAGCCTTTCTTCTGTCTCGCCAGTCTTCGCTGATGCCGCTTCAACTTGGCATCAAGACGCTTGGTATCCGGTTGTCCGATAATGCTTGTATCGCCCTCTGTGGAGACCATAGCGATCTGCCCGCAATTACGGTCAATGCCTACAGCACTGCCGGTATCCTCTATTACAGGTGCCTCCATCTTGTAGCAGATGACAGCATACCATTTGCCGGCGTTCTTCTTTACAGTGGCTTTGATGGGTATACCATCAGGGTACGGGTTGCCTCCCCGCCTGCGGAGCGCCATATATCCCACTTTCGGGATATACAGCTTGCCATCCCGAACCCTTACGTTATCCGGGATCGTGAACGAAGGCGTACTACCACGTCTGGAATGGAATCTCGGTCTTCTTTTACCTTCCTTGAAGAATGCCTTCCATGCATCCGCCTGATATTTCAATGTGTATCTAACGACACCAAAGGAGTATTCAGGTAGCCACTCGACCGTACGGCGCAGTGCCGTGAACCGCTTCCCCAGCGAGAAGAAGCTTACCGAGGGCGGCTTCTCTCCAGCCTCTTTCGCTTTCTTGTAGGCCTCGCTCTGCTCTGCGAGGATGGCATTCCACACAAACCTACACGCACCCGCTAATCCAGCAAGTTGCTTGGCGTTACTTCGACTTCCGGGCAACAGCCTGTATGTGATATTGCGGTATGCACTAACCGTTTCGGGCATGGCACTGTGATATATAACTCCCTAATATATGATAATTATATTCCATGCGTACCCACGTGTTGAGTTATTTGAAATAATTGCAGTTTTTCGTGAAAAGCGGGAACCGATTATGAACAACTGGCGAAAGCCATCCTGTCTGCACCACCAAAGCACAATAAGTAACTCCTGCGAAAACGCGTGGCATTCAGCCATATAACTCCCATATATTTCTCCGCTTGCAGAGAGGATTGACGCTATCCGCAATAAGATCATTGGTAACGCGGAGGACAAGGGCCGGGCATACAATACGGATCAGCTTGACGATCAGCACATTATCCGTCGCATGGTGCTCAAGCGGTGCGTCTACGGTGTTGATAAGATCCCAATGGCGGTAGAGCTGGCCAAGGTGTCGCTTTGGCTCCACACCTTCACTGTCGGCGCTCCGCTAAGCTTTCTTGATCATCATCTCCGATGCGGCGACAGCCTGTTCGGCGAGTGGGTGGCTCGCGCTGTGCAGAGGACAAACGAACATAGTAGCCTTTTCCTAAGGGACCCGCTTGACCGGGCGATGCGTGCTGCCGCACCGATGCAGATCATTGAGGGATTGACGGACGCCGAGATCGCCGAGGCGCACCGGTCTTCTGATATTTTCTCCGAAGTATCGGAAATGACTGCTCCTCTGCATGCATTTGGGAGTTATATGGCTGAGTGCCACGCGTTTTCGCGGGCGTTACTTTTTGTGCTTTGGTGGTGCGGACAGGATGGCTTTCGCCAGTTCTTTCGGTATGGTAGGGATGGATTGTTGGATATTGAGAATGTCGTTTGTTACGGGGCGGCCGGGGCGTTTCGTTTCCTGAATCTTGTTACCGGGCTTCGGGGATTTATCTATGCTCATGGTGTTATAGGCTATAGAGTAGCACTAATCCATTGGGGCAGAATACCGAAATGATTTCATGGCGGACATCTGCTTAGAGTAGGAGGCTGCATACATTGCGATCCAGTTTTCACGACAGTCGATCAACTTCAGGACCGATTCCTTGGCCTATATCGGGACGCTCTTGACAATGCGGAAGTACTGGGCGGACCCCGGTACGGGCCACGAAGCGCACCGGACGAACCCATGAGACGCGGGCCATCAAGCACAGACATGGAAAAGCTGGCGCATAACGGCCCTGACCACCGGAATGGGTACGGCGTTGCCAGTAAGCCGTCTGACGGTCGTTATCGGACTGTCAATCTCGTAGCTGTCGGGGAAGCCTTGCAGGCGCAGTATTGCGCGGCCCGTTAGTCTCCGTTCTTCGTCCACGAGCAAGTAGTGGTAGCCGGCCGATGCCCGGAGTGTGCATGAGTACGGATGGCTTGATACGTTACCGCTTACGTTTAGCTATGAAATGAGGGATTTGTACATGAGCCGTTTACCGACCAGTCCTTGAGCAATTATTGTCATTTGCTCCGCTGTGTCGTAGTCGCGTGCATTGTGTCGCCCTGCAAATTCGTTCACGTACCGCTGTAGGTGTTTCTTGCTCATGTGGTGGTACGTTCCGTAGTACCCACGCTTCAGCAAAGACCAGAAGCTCTCTACGCCATTGGTATGGACCTGCTCACGAACGTATTCGCCAACAGAGTGACGTACGTAGGCGTGGTTGTTGCGGCCCCGGTATGCTGACGTGCCATCCGTATAGACCTCGGTGTCTTCCGAGACATGGGTATCCACAAACGCATTGAGCGTCTGTCCGTCTATGTTTTCTACTACCTGGGCAGAAATGCTATTGGTGTCACGATCACGGACTCCTACAACGGCTTTCTTACCTACTGGCCCACGGGCTGCTTTCAGCTTCTTGCTGGCGTGCTTGTTCTTTTCCTTGCCACCGAAGTAGGCTTCGTCAACCTCTACCGGACCGGCAAATAGTGCATGCTCTCCATTCCATGATTGTCGAATACGGTGGGCCAGATGCCACGCTGTCGTCTGGGTTATGCCAAGGTCACGATGCAGCTTCATGCTGGATACGCCCTTGATACTGGTAGTCATGATGTAAATGGCTAATGCCCATACCTGGTATCCCAGTTTGGAGTCCTGCATTACAGTCCCTATGCGGACACTGAATCGTTTACGGCAACTACGGCAACGATAAGGCATGCTAGGATGTTTGGCGCCAGACTGTACGTTCTTAGACGCACAGTGCGGGCAAACAGGAGTGTCGCCCCAACGCTTCATTGCGAACCATGCTTCGGCTGATGGGTCGTCTGGAAACATTTTGGTTAGCTTGATCAAGGACACTCCTTCACGATCAGCCCGTCCAGGGCCATTGGTGTTTCTGTTGTTTCTTTTCTTTGAAGGCATTTAGTTAGGTCATCAATCTATCACGGGATGGTGCCCATTTTCGGTATAGTCGGTTCCCGCTATTCGCGACCAAACTGCAATTATTTCAACAATTTAACGCGTGGGCAGTCAGCTATATAACTCCCGTTCGTAACCCCGCCGCGGGCAAGACTTGGTATCCATCTTAGGGGCGTAGGTGTTTCAGCCAGAGCGAACGGATCTCCCGTAACCGCACCAATACCTGCGTCCATCATGTCCTTTGTTTCTTCTTCCGGGCAGCGGGGAATAGGATGTTATTAAGAATGAGCCGGTATCCCGGAGAATTCTTGTGCAGATTGAGGTCCGTCGGCGGATCACCGACAAAATGCTGGTAATCTTCGGGGTCGTGGCCGGCGTAGAAGGTGAACGTTCCCTCACCGAACGAGCCATGAATGTACTTAGCCTCGTCGCGATGCGGTGTTTCTGCCAGAATTACCACGCCAGGCTTTAGCATCTGCTTACGGAATCCCGTCGTCTGGCCAACGAATCCCCGAACCGATGCCACATGATTCTGCGTCAGCATCGTAGGCACCGGATCCCACTTTGCGCTGAAAACAAATAGCGTGAAAAAATCCAGCGCCGGATTGCGCAGCGGCGACGGCGGCGGTCCAGTGTCTATGTTGGAATGTTCGTATTCCGCCGCATTGAAGCTCGGCCTAAAGTCGGAGAATGCCAGGGTGTTCTCATAATTAAGCTTCTCCATCGCTCCCGGATCGATAGGGTCTCCATCATATTCTGCAGGCACAATATCGGTCGCTTGGGCAGATAAAGCTATGTCATATGTATCTGTACCGGAACACATCGCAAACAGGAAACCGCCGCCGGAGACATACTCCTTGATGGAAAGGGCGACGGCATACTTCAGGTGACTCACCTTTCTGAAACCATGCCTTAGCGCAGCCTCCTCCGCCGTGCGCTGCTGTTCCTCGTACCATGGCATATTACGGTACTGGTAGAACTTGCCATGCTGCCCGGTGAAGTCCTCATGGTGCAGGTGGAGCCAGTCAAAGGCTTCAAGCTTGCCGGTCAGGATATCATCGTCGTATATCACCTCGTGCGGCACCTCGGCATAGGTTAGGGCCAAGAGTACTGCATCATCCCACGGTAACGTCTGTTTGGGCGCATACACGGCAATGCGCGGAGGAGTTTGGAGTCGAACGATGGCGGTGTTGGACGCTTCGGCCTCAATTTCTGCTACTACGCGTGCCACGATGGCACCGGCCAAGGATTCGTAATACACCTCGCGGACTGCGAGCTCGGCAAGGAGCCCGGCGGATGTTGGCATCAGGAACGACCCACCGCGATAATTGAGCAGCCAGTCGACCTCGTGGCCCTCCTGCAGAGCCCAATAAATTGCTCCATAGGCCTTCAGATGGTTTGTTTGGCGGGCATCCATCGGTATCAGAATGTCATTTGCATGTACACATACCGGCACGATGCATGCTGTACAGCAAACGAGACAGATAATGAACTTATTCACCGGAGGATCGGATGGCTAGAATGCGCCGGCGGATTTCAGGGGCATGAAGCGATGTGCCATAACGGGACAGTAAGTCCGAGTAGACCGTCAATGCTCCCGCCTGATCTTGCATGTCCGCTTCCTGAATGCCGGCTGCTGTGAGAAGGGCCGGCAGTGCATGGACACTGTTCGGATGTGCAAGTGCAAGCGCAAGAAATGCGTTCCTCGCTTCCTTGCTCCGGCCTGCTTCGTGCAGTGCCATCGCACGAAGCATGCGGAGATCGTCCGCAACACCGTGTTCAGCATAAACCTTTAACAGCGAATCGGCCGCTTCCAGGACAGCCGAAAATCTTCGCTGCCGCTGAAGCAGCACGGTCCTGCCCCAGGCACCAAGCGCAGCATCGGTCGAATCGGGACCGCCGTGGTCCAAGATGAACAAGCGTAGGCTCAGCGCATCGTTGGCTGCGCTGGATGCAGTGGATTCCTCAATAATACTCAGGTGCCATCGGGCCTCTTCCAGGTGGCCACGATACACCGCCACTTGCGCCAATTCGTAACGTGCATCCTCTGCCACCTCACTGACTATGGCCGTGGTGACCAAGCGTTGCATTGTTACCTCGGCCTGATCCAAGTCATCCCGCAGGATTGCGAGGCGCCCAAGCTCTAGCTGCGCGCGAACGCTTTGGGGCGAATCGGGAAATTGAGTAGAGACATCCGTAAAGAATGCGGTGGCTTGGTCCAGTCGGTGAAACACATCCCGCTGCAGTCGTGCCATCGTTCCAAGCACATCGGCGCATCGAGGATCGTCGGGGAAGCGTTGCAGGAATGTACGGAGCGTCGCGAATGCATAGTCATAATGCTCGGCTGGTTGGCGATTGCCGTGTGCATCAAAGGCGGATTCCCTGTTGGCATCAGCCCAGAGCTGATGCATATGGGCAAGCCCCAGCAGCGCATCTGCAGCTACAATTGCATCCGGGTCGTAGGCCAGCGCCTCGTCGTAGGCTGCCAGCGCGATGTCGTATGCACCCGCTTCCGCAACCTGTTCGGCAAAATTGAAAATAGCGCGCCCATCCTGGCTGCCAAGCCGGTCAACAGCCCTGTATTCCCTGAAGGCCTCTGGATAGTCTTCTACTTCCAGGTACAACCACCCCAGGATCTCACGATAGCTACGGTAGCCCGGGGCTTCGGCTGTGGCGTTCTCTGCCACCGTTATATAGGTATCAACGGCACCGGTCTGTTCCAGCACGCGGCTCAACCTGTTGCGTACATACACGACCAGTTGCTCGTTTTCCGAAAGCAGGTCCAGGTATTCCTTCATTGAGCCCTCGTGGTTGTCCACGAGGCCGTAAAGGTAGGCAAGCTCCGTGCGGAAGAGCAGAAGCTGGCCGGTATCTCGTCGTCCCTGCTCCAGGACGGCCACTGCCCGGTGCAGGAGGCGCAATCCCAACATGGTATGGTATATGCTGCGGTAGATCTCCGAGTTACCCTCTTCTAGCTCAACAGCCGCTACCCACAGCGAGTCGGCGGTCTGCTCGTCGCCGCGCAGGAAGTGCAGCCGTGCCATCTCTGAAAGCCGGACCGCGGCATCATAGCCATCAGGCACGGGCTTGGAATCGGCTACTACGGCCAACGCATCATCATATCGCTTAACCGACTCGTAGGCGCTGATGAGCCGCTGCCTGACCAGAATGTTTTCGGGCGCCACCTCCCGCAGTTGTTCGAGAATGTTGATGGCACGCTCCACCTGGGAGGCGCCCATGTACATTTCCGCAAGCTCCAGACGCAGGTCGACCGTGTTGTCGGATTCCTGTCCGTATGTGCTTGTTAGCGCCGTAAATGCCAGGAAAGCGACGGCGAGAGGTATGAAAGTCTTGCAACGCATGCTGTCCACATGATATTGCGACCGTGCACTTCAGGTTTCTGGGCCGCGAATACGTAGTTTAAGGCCCGATGAGCGGCTTGCAACGACAAATCGGTATTCTAGGATCTACAGGTTCCATTGGGGCGCAGGTGTTGGAACTGGTGCGGCTATATCCTGATCGGTTCAATGTGGTGGCATTAGCGGCTGGTTCGCGTGTGGATGCATTGCGTGCACAGGCGCAGGAGTTCCGGCCGGACATTGTTGCCGTGTCGGATCCGCAAGGAGCTGCACGGCTGCGGAGTGAGCTCAAAGCTCAGGGTATATATGTAGCAGCGGGACCAGCTGGCGTTATTGAAGCAGCAGAGTGGAACGGACTGGATGTGGTGGTGGGTGCTATTTCCGGTATTGCGGGGCTCGCGCCTGTCTTCGCCGCGCTTGCAAAGGGTAGGACGGTGGCGCTGGCAAACAAAGAGGTACTTGTAGCCGCGGGAAACCACTCGGTTGCTGCCGCGGATCGGGGTGGCGGCCAACTGGTGCCGGTGGATAGCGAGCATTCGGCGATCTTTCAGTGCCTGGCCGGAGAGCCAGAGCGGGCAGCGTCAGCAATCATTCTTACCGCTTCAGGGGGGCCATTTCTTCATATGCCTGCTGGATCCATGAAGGATATCACTCCCGAGAGGGCATTGCGGCACCCCAACTGGTCAATGGGCAGCAAAGTTACCATTGACTCTGCCACCATGATGAACAAGGGGCTGGAGGTGATTGAGGCTTTCTGGCTTTTTGGATTTCCGTACGAGAAAATACGCGTCGTTGTGCATCCTCAAAGTATCGTCCATTCGATGGTTGAGTTTCATGACGGCGCTGTTAAGGCTCAAATCGGCCTTCCAGACATGCGTCAGCCGATTCTGTATGCCTTGACGTATCCAGACCGCTGGTCGACACCATATGGAAAGGTGGACTGGACATCTCCGCTCACGCTTGAGTTCCTTCCTCCAGACCTGGACAGGTTTCCTTGCCTGCGTATAGCAATAAATGCCGGTCAATGTGGAGGATCGGCTCCGTGCGTGCTGAATGCCGCAAATGAGAAAGCGGTTGCATTATTCTTGGAAAGGAGGCTTGCATTTGTGGACATTCCGCGGGCTGTGGAGGATGCATTGACAGCGTTGACGCAGTCGGGTACCCCGAGCTTGGACGAGGTATTTGTGCTTGACCAGGCTGCCCGCCGGTTTGTGTTGGAACAAGCCTATGTCCGGGGCAATTAACGCAGGCTGCCCTTGAAACTCCTGCTCCATGGATTTGGTCATAACTATCGCCGCCGTATTGGGCGCCATCATGATACTCGTGTTTGTACACGAGTTGGGCCATTTCCTTGCGGCACGTTTGTTCAAGATGCGAGTGGATCGCTTCTCTGTAGGGTTTCCGCCCAATGTTCTGGGTAAGAAGGTTGGTGAAACGGAGTATGTCTTGGGTGCCACGCCGCTTGGTGGCTATGTGAAGATTGCAGGCATGGTAGACGAAAGTATGGACACCGGATTCACCGAGGCCGATGTGCAACCGTGGGAGTATCGCGCCAAGCCAATATGGCAGCGCATCATAGTGATCACGGCGGGTGTGGTATTCAATATTCTGCTTGCCGCCGTTATTTTCTCAGGATTGAAGTTGATGTATGGCGACCAGGCATACCTTGCTCAGGAGGACGGGTTCGTGTATGTGGCAGACAGCTCGCTGGCGGCTCAGCAGATTGGGATGCGGACAGGTGATAGGTTATTGACTATTGGAGGGCAACCGTTTGATCCGCAGGATATAAGCGCCAGCCTGTTGCCGCTACTTGCGGACTCGCTGATCTTTGAAGTGGTACGCGGCGGGGATCATCTTGCCTTACTTGGTCCCAGCGACATAATGACGCAAATTCAAAACGCATCATACGGAGGCATCTACGGATTAGGCATCTACAATGAACCAAGCATCATCGGTTCGGTGGCGGACGGGCGGCCTGCGGATAAGGCAGGGATAGCGGAGGGAGATCGGATAACGAGCATTGACGGAAGGCCGGTGATATTCTGGATGGAATTGACGCGATTTGTTAAGGATTCGGATGGAAGGACCTTGTTGCTGGGTGTAGTGCGCGATGGGCGCGAGATGCAAGTATCCGTAACCCCCGAAAGGGAGGACTCTGGAGTTTTCGCCATTGGTATTGGCATCGCCAGCCGCCGAGTGGACTATTCGGCTGCCCAGGCGGTACGCCAGGGCTTGATAGATACGTGGACCAACACAGCTGCCATTGCTATCAATCTGAAGCGTATTGGAACGGGTCGCGAAAATGTCCGGGAAAACCTGGGGGGGCCTGTAATGGTGGCACGAATAGCCGGGCAGGCTGCAAGGCAGGGTGGACGATCGTTCTGGACCATTGTAGCGTTGCTGTCCATTACACTGGCCCTAGTGAATATTCTGCCGATCCCTGTCTTGGATGGAGGGCATTTGGTGTTTCTGCTCTATGAGGGGATTTTTCGTCGAGAGCCGTCCGTCAAGTTTAGGATGGTAACGCAGCAGGTGGGCTTTGGCATTATTCTGCTGCTGATGGCGTTTCTGGTGTTCAACGATTTAACGCGTTTGTAGTAAGGTCGCCGGTCCTCATGCGCTTCGGCCCTAATACCATACACATCCCGAACGGTGGCTTGCACACCCAATGGGAAAGTGCAATCTGTCTGATCCATTTAAGTGTAACGACACAAACCGTAACACTCTTCTGAAGCATGGGAGTCTATGTCTCCATCGGAAGCATCGTGACCGAGCGACGTTATCCGGTAGACGCAATAAGGGGGGATAGATGCCGTTATGTCCGAAACATACATCTTACCCCATCGGTTGATATTGAGGGCATTATGAGGCACATGGTTCGCGTTATTTTACTGCTGGTTGTGATAGTCCTGCTACCTGCAGAGGCCCGCGCCCAATCATTGTCCACGACTCTGGCAAACCGCAGCATGGCGGGTGTTTCAGACCGGCCTGAGGAGTTAGAGATTGAGGAAATTACCGTCGCTGGTGTTGAGGCAGAGAGTATGCAGCGGTTTGTAATCCAGAGCAGTGGATTGGAAGTCGGCCAAACCCTTACACTGCCGGGAGATCCGGCTATTGCGGACGCCATCCGAAGCGTGTATGATCTTCGTGTATTTTCGGATGTGAATATTAGTGAAGTCGCCAGGACGGAAGAAGGTGTACGCTTGGTCATTGCCGTAGTGGAGGAGCCTCAGCTTGCGGACTATACCTTTTCTGGCATCAAGAAGAAGCATCGCCGGGATTTGGAGAAGGAGATCCCATTGTATAAAGGTAGCCGGATGCGACCGGCCGATGTAGAGCGTTCAGTACAGATCATTGAAGAATACTTCGCAGGGAAGGGCTATATGCTAGCCGAAGTGGATGTATTGCGCCAATCGGGGCCCGGTAACACGGTTACGCTGGATTTTTCGGTATCCCAAGGGAATAGGGTACGTATCAGCGAAGTACGGATCACGGGCAATGAGGAGGTCGCGGCCGGAAAGCTTCGAGGCCGAATGAAAAAGACCAGACCGAAGAGCCGGGTTAAGTTTTGGCGTAAATCGCGCTATGACGAGTCGCTATACACGCAGGACAAGGCAAATCTCGTTGGCTATTACAATTCGCAAGGGTACTATGATGCCCGGCTGGTACGTGATACAGTCTATCTGGATAATTCAGCAGTTAAGCCGGGAATTGTTGTTGAGTTAGATGTGGTGGAGGGTCCTCAGTACCATGTACGCAATATTGATTGGGACGGAAACACCGTGTACTCCGATGATGTCCTTTCCGCCGCCTTGGGCCTGCAGAAGGGAGACGTATACGATTCCGAGCAGCTGGAACAGAATCTCCACGGCAATAAGCGCAGCAGCGATGTATCAAGCCTCTACATGAACCGCGGATACATGCTGTTTCGAGTACAGCCGGAGGTGCGCATCGTGGAAGGTGATTCGTTGGATCTGTACTACGACCTGTACGAAGGGGAGATTTTCGAATTTGGGGAAATAACGATCGCAGGCAACACGAAGACGAAGGAGCATGTGATCCGCCGCGAGCTGTATACGATTCCTGGCCAGACGTTTAGCAGAGAGTACATACAGGAAACCATACGGCGCTTATCACAGCTGAGTTATTTTGACCAGGAAAAGCTCGGTGCCGGCCCGAGCATTGCCCTTGACCAGGAGAATCGAACAGTTGACCTGACCTATAGCTTGGAAGAGATAGGCAGTGACCAACTGGAATTGTCCGGTACATACGGGCGTTTTGGGCTGATCCTGATGTTACGCTTCGGGTTCAACAACTTCTCGTTTCAAGACATTAATAAGCGGCGTGCTTGGCGCCCGCTTCCTTCAGGTGATGGTCAACGCCTTTCTGTAGGTCTTCAATCCAATGGTCGCGCCTATCAGAGCTACACACTTAGCTTTACTGAGCCATGGTTCAGGGGACGTCCTACGCCGGTGGGCTTCAGCCTATCTCATTCAAGATTCAGTGGTGGTTCCTTTTACACACTGACTAGCAACAGATTTGATACCGGGCAGCTGTTTGTTCGCTCGTCGGCAACGGTATTCTACGAGAAAAGGTTAACATGGCCGGACGACCAGTTCAGCACCTCTACTTCGCTGGGTTACCAGTATTTCCTGAATAGAGAATTCACATCTGTTCTTCCCGAGGGTACCAGCGAGCAGGTGACAGTCCGCCAGTCTCTGACGCGCAGTTCGTTGGATCACCCTGTGTTTCCGACTACTGGGTCAAGCTTGGTCCTTTCCGGCGAGGTAGCGTTGCCTGTTCCCGGGTTTGTGCAGTATCATAAGTGGCGTTTCAATACCGAGTGGAATGTTCCGCTGGCGCCTAAGGTCGCTGTGAGCTTTGCCAGCGAGTTCGGATTTATCGGGTCCCTAACCGGGGAAGAGGTCCTCTTCGAACGCTATGTGGTGGGCGGGTCGCCCTTTGATTTTCAGGGGTTTACGGACAATTTCGGCAAGGAGATCGTGTACATGCGTGCCTATCCGGCGCGTGCATTGGGCCCAAGGCGTGGCAACGAAGCGATCGGCGGACGAATCCTCAATAAGTTTTCATCAGAATTGCGCGCACTGGTTATTCAGACGCCGCAATTGACAGCCGCACCCTATGTGTTCATGGACGCCGCCAATACCTGGGACAGTTTTGAAACGTACAGTCCGACACAGCTATTCAGGTCGGCAGGCGTTGGTGTGCGCTTGCTGCTACCCATCCTCGGTATGATGGAAATGTCGTACGGATACAATTTCGACGAATTCATCCCGATTGCGGGACAAGACTCGCGTCACTCGGGGGCCAACAAGTGGCTGTTCCAATTTACTATTGGTCAGGGCTTTTAGCAATCCGTGCAAGCAGTCATGAGATATTACGGCGTGCTGGTAGTTATGCTGGTTCCGGCTGCTGCTCTTGGTCAGCAGAAAATCGGGTACGTAGATTCCGAATTCATTTACAGCCGTTTTCCAGAGTTTGCCAGTGCACAGCAGTCCTTGGATCGTCTCGCTACTCAAATGGAGAGTGACTTAGCTCAGGAGCAGGAAAACCTGGACGAAATGTTCCGGGAATACCAAGCGCGTGAGCTACTGTACACTCGTGATGAGAGACTGCGGAGGCGCGAGGAAATTATCGCAGCTGAAGGGGATTTGGAGCGCCTGCGATCCCAGTATTTTGGGCCGGAAGGGGAATTATTTCGGCAGCAGGAACAAGTTCTTCGACCCATTCAGGAAAAAATCCTTGTCGCGATTGAGGAGATAGCCAGTGCTGAAGGGTACGACTATGTCTTTGATAGGGGCGGTGATTTCCTGTTTCTGTATGCTGTGGAGCGCCATGATTTGAGCGTGCAGGTCCTTGAAGGGTTAGGTATTGAGGTTGAGTTGGGCCAGTGATCCTATAATCAATGCTATAAGAGTACGTTATGAAAACAGTCTTTCCATCGCTGCTGGTGCTGGCGACGCTTCTTCTGGTTCCCGTCAGCGAGGCTCAGCAAGTGCCGGCTCTCCGAATCGGATACACGGATCATGAGATCCTGATCTCTAATATGGCTGAATACCGTGCGGTCCAAGAGGAATTGCAGGAAGAACTCCAGAGCAGTCAGGCAGCCCTGCAAGTGTTGTATGAAGAATTTCAGGGGAAAGTAGAACGGTATCAGCGGCAGCAGGCTCTAATTTCTGAAGAGCGCCGGCAGGAGCGTGAACAGGAGTTGGCGCAGTCGCAGCAGGAGATTCAGGACAAAGCGGCGGAGAGCGAGCAGGACCTGGCGCAGAGGGAGGCGGAGCTATTGAGTCCGTTATTCTCTCAAGTTGATGCGGCTATCAAGAAGGTAGCTGCTGAGAACAGCTTGGATCTCGTCTTGCGGATAGCCGCCGGTCCCATGCAACCAATCATTCTTTTTGCGAACGAGGACCGCATAACCGACATTACCCTTGATGTAGCTGTTGAGCTTGGGATTGATGTCGGGGAAGAGGCGAATTAGTCGATTCATTTCTTTTGCCTATTATGCAGTTCTTTCGTCGTGGGGCGTGATGTATGGCAATTGGTGAAATTAAGCGAATCACCACCCGTACGTTAAAGCAAATGAAGGCCGCAGGCATGCCGATTGCCATGCTGACAGCCTATGATTTCACTATGGCCCGCATTCTGGATCGCGCGGGTGTGGATGTGCTGCTGGTCGGCGATTCTGCATCAAATGTGGTGGCCGGGCATGAAACGACGCTACCAATTACGCTGGATCATATGATCTACCACGCCCAGTGCGTAGTGCGTGCGGTTTCGCGAGCGCTAGTGGTTGTGGATCTGCCTTTTGGCTCCTATCAGAGTAATTCCAAGGAGGCGTTGCACAGCGCCATTAGGGTGATGAAGGAAACCGGGGCGCATGCGGTCAAGGTTGAGGGGGGCAGGGTGGCCCTGCCTGCGGTAGAGCGAATTCTGGAAGCAGGCATTCCTGTAATGGGGCATCTGGGTCTCACCCCGCAGAGCATCTACCGCTTCGGTACCTACCGTGTGCGGGCGCGATCACCGGAGGAGGCGGAGGCGCTCCGGAAAGATGCGGTGCTGCTGGAAGAAGCAGGATGCTTCGCCGTTGTGCTGGAGAAGATCCTTGCCCCACTGGCAAGCGAGGTTTCTACAAAGCTGACTATGCCTACTATTGGCATAGGTGCGGGAGCGGGTTGCGATGGCCAGGTCTTGGTTACGCATGATGTCCTTGGGTTAACCACGGATTTTAATCCGCGTTTTGTGCGGCGCTACGAAGAGCTTGCTACTCAAATTACCGGGGCAGTGGTTTCGTATGTACGGGATGTTCGGCAGCGATCATTTCCTGCTGATCAGGAGAGCTATTGGGAATCCGCACAAGCAGGGGTTTCTGCATGAGGGCGCTCGGGCTCAAGGAGGGGATGCCCGCCATTCTGGTGTGCAATGACGATGGGATTGATGCGCCAGGACTCCAGTCGCTTGTAACGGCCTTGCGGGGCTTGGGTAAGATCACCGTGGTCGCACCGAAGGAAGAGACTAGTGCTGTGGGTCATGCTATCACCATACACGACCCGGTTCGTGTAACTAAGTGGCAACTCCCTGCTCCAAACGAAGATATCGTGGCATGGGCTGTTGGTGGCACACCTGTGGATTGTTTAAAGCTATCCATGAACCAGTTGCTCCCGAAACGTCCTGACCTGGTTGTTAGCGGTATAAATCTTGGATCTAATACTGCGGCCAATGTGATCTACTCTGGAACCGTTGGCGCGGCGACGGAGGCTTGCCTGATGGGTATTCAATCGGTGGCGATGTCGCTTTGTACCTGGACGGGGAACGATTTTCAGAGCTCCCGTCACTACGCAGAACTGATCGTGCGCAAGGTCCTGCGTGAAAGGCTGCCATCGGGGGTGGTGCTGAACGTGAATGTGCCTCCACTTCCACTTTCTGATATCAAAGGGATGCGCGTTACCCGACTTGCTTCATCACGTTGGGAGGAAGACTTCGTGCGCCGGGCGGATCCTGCGGAGCAGCCCTATTTTTGGTATACAGGTGAATTTGTTAACCTTGATGATGGTCTTGACACGGATGTGGCGGCCATTGAAGGCGGTTTTGTGTCCATTACGCCTCTTCACTTTGATCGGACGGCCCACCAGCACCTCGCATCCTTGAGGGGCTGGGTAAACGGCCTCAGCGACTGAACAGCGCATCAACATCAACGTTGCCGCCTGTTATGATCACGCCCACTCGCGCGCCGGGGGGTAGGGTGACAGCATTACAAAAGAAGGCTGCCAGCCCCAGTACGCCGGTCGGTTCGACCACTATCTTGAGCCGTTGCCACACAAATTGGGCGGCAGCCCTAATGGCATCCTCTGTCACGGTTGCCATACTATACACGTACCTTTGTATTACAGGGAAGGTGATCTTACCCAAGGATGGAGTGCGAGCTCCATCAGCAATCGTGTCAGGGTTATGGACTGTATGTAGCGTTCCTGTCTTGAAGCTCCGATTTGCATCGTCCGCTGCGGAGGGCTCTATGCCGACCACATGACATCCGGGGGCTAATGCGCTGGCTGCAAGCGCAGTGCCTGCCAGCAGGCCCCCTCCACCACACGGCACAAGAAGCATGTCCAGATCTGGACATGTGTCCAGGAATTCAACGCACACCGTGCCCTGACCAGCGATCACATCCGGGTGGTCGTACGGCGGAATTATGGTGAGGCCGCTTTCGTGTGATATCCTTGATGCCAGCTCTTCGCGAGTGGTCTCTTCAGGATCGTAGGACACTATTGACGCACCATACTCCTCCGTAGCTCTGCGCTTTACCATCGGAGCATTAGATGGCATGATGATGGTGGCGTCTACATTCAGGAGTCGGCTTGCCAGCGCAACCGCCTGCGCATGATTACCGGAAGAATAGGTGAGGACAGGGCGACTCGGGGCCAACGCTGCAATCTTGGATATAGCATTATATGCCCCGCGAATCTTGAAGCTGCCGGTGCGCTGGAAATTTTCGCATTTGCAGTAGACACGATATCCCACATGCAAATCAAGAAGCCGGGACGTAAGGACGGGTGTTTGATGGGCTACGGCCCGTAGGTTTGATGCCGCCTTATCAATGTCCTCAAAGCTAACCACGAAGGCTACTCGTCGTCGCTGGTAGTCACTACAGCATCGGCGATTTCCTCTTCGCGCTCAACAACCACGCTGATATCGCTTACTAAGGCAGAAATAGCCCCGATGGCCGCTAACATCGGTGCCCAGCGTACGATGGCTGCGGCTCCTGCTACGCCAACAGCGAGTGGGAATTCGACAATTGTACGGTCGTCCTTACGAACGATGACTCGCCGAGCGCGGCCTTCTTCCACAACATCGCGCACCCTGTCCGCCAACTGGGATCCACGGATACGGACCTCTTTGATTGCGCCCTTCGCTTTGTCTTTTGTGCTCATAACAATTCTTTAGTCTGGTGCTCGCCTTATATGTTCTCGAGTGTCTCCGGGTTGCCTGTGCCTTTATTAGGCGCATATGGCCCTGCCGACTAGGCAAAAAGTCTCTTGATAACAACCTGCATGTCGGTTAGTTTGCCGGCATGCGGGTGTAGTATCAGATACTTACCGCGCTTCGCGGTGCAGAGCCGGCCTTACATTAGATTCTGGGGCACATGGTGACAAGAGCCGCACCGCAGTCTGTCGCATTGTGTGCGGGTGGCCGCAGTGGGCCGGATGGCGGCGTGCCATTCCTTGTTGGCTGAAAAAGTGATTATTGGTTCGGTGTTGGCTTGGGTTTCCTAAGCCTTTTCACCATACGGATCCATGATCACTTATGAGTTTATCAGATGATTTATCGCAGCTCATTCAGGGGCTGCGTCATGCCGGCGCGTCCGGTCGGCAGCTGCAATTTGACTTGTTGCGGCACTTCACCTAGTGTGTGCAGCAGTTGACGTCTAGTAGTAGGGATGGTGGAGACGGCGACAGAGAACGCCGAGGCGGTACAAGGGCTGCTGCAGGATTTGATTGATCGCGGGCTGCCGTAAGATAAGGGGCTTTTGGTCATCTTAGATGGTTCCAAAGGGCTCCGGAAGGCGGTGAAAGCGGTATTTGGTGATAAGGCACAGGTACAGCGGTGTACCTGGCACAAGCGGGAGAATGTGGTGAGTTACATTGAGAAAGAGGACGAAAAGGTGCGGGTTCGGGGGGAGTTGCAGCAGGCGTACGACGAGCCGAATTACGATAAGGCAAAGGATGCGCTTCTGAGCATAAAAAAGGGGTTGAAGGAGTCCCATCCCAAGGCAGCGAACAGCTTGTCTGAGGGGTTGGAAGAGACTTTGACGCTCCATAGACTGGGGGTGGCGGAGGAACTGGGACGCAGTTTGCAGACCAATAACATCATGGAGAACCTGAACAGTTTGATTGCTCAACGATGCCGGAATGTCGCGCGTTGGATGAATTCGAGTCAACGTCAACGATGGGCAGCCATGGCCAATAGGGAGTCGGAGACATGGAGCATGAAGATCCTACCCTGTGCAGACCACCTGCCGGAACTACAAGCAGTTCTACTGTAGAAGCGTGTACCGTACCACGATGCGTGCGATAATGGGGGCAGGATCGTGCTGTGTGACGGGTTCGGCTGCCACTTAGGGGGGTAACAGCGCTATAGAGGCGTAGTGTAAGGCCTCCGTAGGCGATGTAACGTGTCACTTCGCGATAAGCGGAGCAGGCGGAGATGTATTTGGAGGGCACGCATGTCCCCGCCAAAGCTGTATCGGAGGGCCCAGAAGGGCTCTCATCAGACGGTAAGCGGGCTAAATGGGGTTCAAATGTGCCGAAAACACGCCAACGAGGCGGTAGATCACGCGTACGGTGATCTATCCGGCCAATAAGGAGCCTACGGCTGTGCGTGGAGGGGTAGTCATCAAGGGAGCCAAGGCGAATGTGAAAAGACTACCCTGTACCAGGAAGGTGTCGTAATTATCATCAGCATTATTGCAGCGCGTACGATCCATAAGTGCTTGCCGGAACATGAGTTCGGTCGTGGTACGATGCGTGCGGAATTGGAGGGTGCATCGTAGCGTGGTTGGTAGGATTGACGGGTTTACGTTGCTACATACACGCGTGGCTGTCCACTATGCCTGTAGATGGCACGCTTGAAGCCGCTACCACGGTGTGCATGCGTGCAAAAGGGCTCATATAGGCTGTTCAGTAAGGAGAAACGCGCCTGAATCTGCCTGCAACACGGCAACGACACCGTAAATCACGCGGCAGATACTTGCGGGCTTGATAACCGCTGCAAAAGTCCATAATTCTTTGATCAGAACTACAATCAGGCGTGTCAGGACGAGCGCAGAATCTGTACATTATAGCCGTTCCAGCTGGCACCGACCGGATTTTCAGCCAACAAGGAATGGCGCGCTTCCATACGGAATCACAATACGTGGTAGCGAATAAATGCTCCCCAAGTGGGAATGCCAGAGGTCCGTATTTCTTGTCACTACAAAATGCGAAGTTGGGCTACGCTCCCACACCTGCGCACTATCGTAGATGGAACGTTAAACACGGCGCAGGTTCACGATAACGAAAGCGGTCATATCTTTCGGCTCCTCATCAAATCCCGTCCCTAGCGCCAGTAGCCGTAGCACCTCGGCTCAAGACCTCATGGACGCATTGCGGGTCCTTGGCAGGCGTATTCTCTGTTCTGATGATATGGGCCTTGCCGCCGTCCGAAAAATAGAGGGGGTGTCAGGAGCCACAATCCAAGTACTCCCGAATGCCTGCTATCGAACGAGCACCATCCTGTGTGCCTCAACCCCTCCAGGATGCTCCAGTCGATAAATGTAAACGCCATTAGATAAGTGCGCACCATCAAAAGCTATATGATGCTCGCCCGGACCCTGTTCCGCATCAACCAGAACTTCAATTCTCCTGCCCAACAGATCCATCACGGACAGGTGAACCGGACCTTGCTGATTCAGATGGTACGTGATTCGTGTTACCTCATTAAAAGGGTTCGGATAATTGCCGTCTAATTGCACTCCCTGCGGCATTTCGTCTGTCTCTACGTCCACGCCCGTGGTAGTCTGTAACCGAAACCGGACTCTCGTACCCAATACATTGTCTACCAGGGGGTCCGGGTCGGAATCTTGGAACTGCACATCCCATAAGCGCTGCCAATCGTTATGAGAAGGTACGTACAAGAATGAACGATTCTTGGTAGCACCCTCATGGGGGGATGGCGCGATAAGATGATAATTGCCATCCGACCCCGCCTCCGCCGTACCGATGTAAACAATGTCTGGTAGTGGACCGATATGGTCAACATAGGGCGTCATATCAATTTCCAGGAACTGCAGGTTCAGCGTCACGGCCCCATACGGTCGGGTATCTTCCATTTCTTGCCGAAAGAGAACAGTACCAGGGCGATCGTTTTCTCCCGGTCCCCACACAATCAACTCAAAATCCCGGGGAGCGTCGTAGGATGCCAACTCCATTTGATTGAGGTAATAGTGCGACACCCACACGGTCTCAAGTGTCGTCTCCCGACCGTCCAGAATCGGCGTGTCAAACTGCGTGGCTGATAGGTGTTCAGCGGAATCGTCACTTAGCGTAAAAATATTCCCGTCCGTGATTCTACCACTGTCGTACGCGAGCTCAACAGTGGTGGGTTCCCACTTCGCTGAGTAGCTAACAATGCGCTGTTCCCCGTCAGGATTGGTATGCGCGAGGACGAGCAGCACCCGCTCGTAGTTACCGTCTAAATTGATCCCATCCGATGGCACTTCCGACCTGACGAATGGCGCCAGGTCCTGCCCTCGCACGAACGGAAAAATGACCGCCCGTACACCTTCGCCGTTGACATCGTTTGTTGCATCAAGTGTTGCATCAAGTGTAACGGAAAGAGAAAAGTCCTTAACGCTCTGCCATTCAATGTAGGCAACGCCCCCCGCCGCTACCGCAATGCGGGTCGCAGGAGTCTCTGCTCCCAGGCCACCATTTATATTATATACGGTATTATATACGGGATGAGCGGTGGCACGGACGTTGGATCGCGCCGGTGAGATGTACCCATAATGGGGGAGGGCCCGGAAGTTCACCCCGTTTGCAGCATGAAAATTCTCCACGAGCTCCTCAAGCGTGACACCTGCATCCATCGCCTCCAAGGCAATGCGAAGCCCCTGGGAACCAGTAGCGTCAACCCGGGCAATGCTTCCGGCATTCAAGGCACCAAACTCATCGGCGATGTAGTTCAAGAATAGTTCCCCTCGCCGCTGGTCGGTGAATTCTCCAAATGTCGGGACATACTCAAACAAGCCCCGGTTATACCTATCCGGTAGGTCCAGATACTCCATTTGCCTGCCGGCGAACCCCAAAGCGACGGGCGCCCAAGAGACTAAGCCCCAGTAGATAAACGGTATCTCCACTGGATCATTGTTGATCATAACGAGATTGGCGAGGTTTACGGCTACGCTGCTCGAAATGAATTCGGGGCCCTGGCCCGAAAGTCCGGGGTGCGTATCAACATACACGATGTCCGCACTATTTCCGTTGCTTGAACCCCGCAGGTCATCTACATTTATGAAGCTTGGAATGTAGGTGGATACCGCATTGCCGTCCCAACCATCACGAATGTCCAGTAACAAGAATTCGGTAATCCCATCGCCGTCGACATCTGGCGGGCCCCCAAGAATTGTCTCCATGTTGCGGACTATTCCCTCGTCCTCGTTCCAGGACGAGGGTGGTGTGTGTGTACCGAGGTAGTCAACAAATGCATCTACGGATTCCTCGTGCACGCCATCACCACCAAGCAGGGCCGCTTCCATCCAAACCTGGAATTGTGGGGGAACGGATTCGTCTATAACCATCAGTTCAAACTCAATGGTTTCCGGCTGTGCGGTTGAGAAGTTGTAAACTCTGAACTCCTTATGATCCCCGATATCGGCAGAAATATGGGACACGGTCCGGGTCACCATATCCCTCTCCACATGAAGCATGCCTTGCGAGCGCGCCCGCTCAATCATTCGTTCCGTAGGATAGACGGCTTCCATTGATCGTTCAACGGCATACTCTGCGGGTACCTGCATTGACTTAACGACGATTCCTTGCGCCCGCACCACAATCGGAGCCACAAGAATCTGCAACATGCTCAGCACAACTATTGGACGCATAATCCCCGTCTCCAAGATTGATGGAAATAAAGCCGTTCGGACAATGTTACGATAATCGGCCCTCATGGTCAACTGTTTCCTGCGAACAGAAGTAGTTAGAGTTTGACAGAAATAAGGTATGAGGGCTGGAAAACGGTGAAACGAAGCAGGCCCTCAACTGCGACTTTGATCGTTTGAGGAACCTGGCTGCCAGTCATATAGAGGTGCGCCAGATGCTGGGGCATACGGATTACTACAAGGAGATCAACGATGTGGTGGTGGCTTGCGGTCACCGGTACGCCAAGCTAACTCTGCCCTGTACCCATAACTCATCATTACGATTCGATTGTTCGTCAGTTCTGGTCAATTCTCGCTGGCATGGCTGTCGGAATATCTCGGGTATTTCGGCCTAACAGGTATGGTGTGTGACTTGAGGTGAATAATGCCCTCCTCTCGTGCGGATACGCGATTTCTTCCTGCGCCGCTTCCCTTGACGCTGCATTGCCTATATCCACGAACCCTCGGCTGCAGTCTCCTGGCGATACTTCCGCCTCCAGTAATTCAACGGCCCGTACGAGATGCCCTGCTCTGTGCAAGACACCGCTGCGGACCGGGTCCTTTCGTTATACTGCTCTACCAGCGGAAACATCTCTTCCGCCGTACGTCTGGGCTGTACCATGCGGTCCGGGGTCTGGGTTCTCACGTCTACGGGTAAGCTCTACAGAACCCGTCACCTAATCAAGATGCAGTTCACCGCACGCTCACGCAGGTGTAGCCATTGGGGCATAGGCCCACATCAGGCAGGTTGATATGCCATTTATGTCAACCCAGATGAACTCCCGTGCGAACATGCACTCAATTGTTCGTCTCTTACCTCGTATCCCAATGTCATTAGGTGTAACCTCTCTAGGCCACGCCACATGATCTGGTAACCCACCGGTCCATCACGAGTGCGGTTCTGATAGCCGCCGAGCACCGCTACGATCAGGATAGCAGCTCCCAAAGTACTGGGCTTCGGCAGCTTTACCCGTGCTGCATATCCATCCAAGAATCGCAGCTCCATCTCCGTGAAAAAGACATCCGCGTCCAGCTCCGGCACCTCCCGACCCAATTGCACCAAGGTCATGACGCGCCAGGATATCACACAATACATCGTTATTGCTCGCTGCAGACGCAACGAGGTACGCAGACCCAAACGCTCTACCTTGCACCCACTCTTGAGCACGCGGAAGAAGTCTTCCACCCGCCACCGCTTGAGATACATTGCCAACACCCGCCGTGCATCCGCTACGCTCCCTACCTCCATGCTGGTCAATAGCATCCACTCCACCGGCAGCGCATCCCCCGGAGGCTCCACCTCCAACACATGCACCCCGTACATCACCACCGGCTCCTCCTCGTTCTTCGGATCCGGCAACAAGAACCTCCCGTAGCGTACCTCCGTATTGACCATCCGGTAACTGCGACCCTTCCGTGCCTGCTTGCGCGCCTGCTTCTTGCGCGCCGTCACCCGCTGTATCTCTATCTCCACATTCCCCGGAGCCTTACCACTGCGCATTACCGCAAACAGCTTGCGATCATCCAACAGCTTGCGATCATGCTTCGCTCGTATCAATACCTCCGCCTTACCCTGTCTGCGCTGCTCGGCAAACATAGCAAAGCTGTCCGCCTCCCGGTCCGCAACACAGATCACCTGCGTCTCGCCGGACAGCTCCTCCGCCGCCTCGCATATATCCTTGAACCCGTCTATCCACTGCTGCGTCCGCGGAACATGCGGACCCTCCTCCGGATCCTTGAAGCTGCCACGCAACACCCCCAACGTCAATCCATCCTCCGTCACCACCAGCGTCGCATGCAACGGCAACCCCAGCGTCTTCGCCGTCGTCTGATTACTCCCTATTACCTCCAAATCCGTACACGCCGGCCGCGTACTGTACCGCAACTTCGTCGTGTCCTGGATGCATAACACGGTCTCCTGACTACGCATCCGCTCTATCGTACGCCCACGATGCGGCGCCAATATGTTCTCCGGCGTTACCGTTTTGTCCTTCTTGCTCTCCAATAACCGGTAATGCCCCTTCACCGCCGCGCGGTCCGCATCCGTATGCGCGGTAATGCTGTGGCCTATCACATCGGCCAACATGGACGTGCTCTTTACCAGTCGCACAGACAACCGCCTGTCTCCCAATGGCGCTCCGCCAAACTCCGTTTCGGCCCACTGCGCACTGTCAATCCCCTCGTGCGGATCCCTCACCGGACGCAACTCCTCCTCCGGTACCCCCAAGGTACCGCGCCATTCTTTGTCCAACTCGTATACATACAGCCCCTTGGGATCCTCTTCCTTTGCCTCCTTGTGCCGCTTTCCGCCTGCGGTATGGCCGATCAATACGAAATTGCTCTCCTCAAGACACGTTCCTTCCCCTTGGGGATCCACATACGTTTCGACAACCCAGGGACGGTAACAGTACCGTGCCTGAAAATCATCCGCCAACCGTCTCAATACGTTACCCAGTACGTGGCTGGCCAAATCCTGACACTGCCCCCGTATCAGAAAACGACTCAAACACACCACACGGTGCAAATGCGCCTTGCGCTGCTCATCACTCCACGCCATCCAGTGCTCTCTGGGCGCCAGGCACAACGCCGCCGCCGAAAATCCCACCGCTCCCAGGTAACCATGGGCACTGCCTATCAGATAGCGTACCTGCGCTCCCACAAATGTGGTCGTACGCCTCGGATGCTCAAAGTGCAGCAACGTGTTCCACACCATACGCTGCTCGTCCGTCTCAACCAACTCAATCGTCAACCCCCGGACACCGTGTACCGTGTCCGGTAACGCTATCGGATCCGGTACCCGCTCCTCGCGCCTACGCGGTTCCGCCTTAGCCGCATTACAATTCTCGGGCTTGGGCAACACGATCCTCCCCCGGGCCTCCAACTTCGATAAAGCCTGCGCACAGTTGCTCACCTGCGGTTCGCCCCGTGCATAAACAAACCCGAACTCTTCACAGACAGCGCGCGCTATCTGCGTGCGAAACCGCCAACGACCGTCGGCAAGAACCCTGTCCAAACGCTCTCCATTGCAGGGAGCGGTGAGCGTTCGTAAGACCTGACTTCGTTGAAACATGCCGCAACATAAAAAACAAGTAGCAAAAGGTTAAACACCTGAAGTGGTAGAATGGCAGTGGAAGCGGCGCAGGAAGAGATCGCGTATCCGCACGAGAGGACGGCATTATTCACCTCAAGTCACACACCATACCTGTCAGGCCGAAATACCCGAGATATTCCGACAGCCATGCCAGCGAGAATTGACCAGAACTGACGAACAATCGAACCGTAATGGATGATTTATGGGGAAAGGGCAGGGCAAGCCCAAGCGTAAAGCGCTGGACGATCTGCTGAAGAAACTGCCCCGCGAAACGATTACTATTGAGCCTGACGGGGATACCAGTGGTATGTGACTGCATCGGGGCGGAGAAGACGCTGGTTCTTGAGCGTGTACCCGCCCATAGGAAGGTTATTGAGTATGTGCGTCCGAAGTATGTGGACCCTGGGAATGAGGATAAGGGGGTGATCATAGGTGAGTTGCCACCACGGATGGTGAACAAGGGCATGGCGGGTCCGGGGTTGTTGGCAGATGTGGTGGTGGGCAAATATGCGGACCACCTGCCTTTGTACCGTCAGCAGCAGCGGTTTCGTCGGGAAGGCGTGGAGATTGCGAAGTCCACGCTGGGAGGCTGGATATCGCAGTCTGCGTCGCACCTGACCCCGTTGTATGATGCTCTGAAGCAGGAGTTGCTATCCACCGGGTATCTGCAGGCGGATGAGACGGGGATGGAGGTGCAGGATGGAGATAAGAAGGGATCGCTGCATAAAGGCTTTTATTGGGTGTACCATAGTCCAGAGCAGAGACTGTTGGTGATGGAATACCGGAAGACCCGTGCTCGGGCGGGTCCGGTGGAGTTTTTGCACGGGTATGAGGGATTGCTACAGACAGACGGGTATGTAGCTTACCCTAACTTCGCCATCCGGTCAGGGGAAAACGCTGAGTTCCGTCTCCAATTCTCTCGTTTTTCCCTCCTAATAGGGCTATTTCGGCTAAATTCGGCGTTTTTCGACCTTTTTTAGCCGACTTTTTCGGAAAAAGCAATGTAGTGCTATAGAGGTGTGGACGGGAACCTCCCCCCAACCACCCCGGTACCTTACCCTGTACCTATTCCACACCCCGATCATGTTTATCCGAAACCGACCCTACAAACGTAAAGACGGTAAGAAATGCAACAGCTTTGCCCTCATCGAATCCTATCGCAAAGACGGTACCTCCAAACACCGTACCCTCCTTAATCTCGGCCCGAACTTCAACATCCCCCGCAGTCTGTGGGGGGAACTGACCCATTGCGTTACTGCCCGACTCAAAGGGAAAGCTATCCTCCCTTTCCAGAATGATGAAGCCTTTCTCAATGCGGTAGACGACATCGTTGCACATCTCGAAAGCAAGGGCTACGACATCCATCGCACATCCCATCAGCAACACCTCATTGATCCAGAGAAAACAACCCATCCCGATTCCCGGACCGTCGGCGGAGAACGACTGATCCTTCAGACATTGGAACAGCTCGGACTGGCTGTACTGCTACGTTCGCTCAACTTCTGCGAGAAACACGTCAAGCTCTGCTGTGCGCTGATCGTCGGACGTATGCTCCACCCGGGCAGTGAACGAGAAACGCATAAATGGCTGTGTAAAACCTCCAGTGTTCTGCAGCTTCTGGATTTGGAACCCCCGAGTCTCAACACCCTCTATCGTTGCACTGATCTGATCCATAAGCATATGGATCAGATCCTGGAGAAACTCTTTGGCATTACCAAAGCGGTATTGCAGTTTGAAGAAACGATCGTCTTTTATGATTTAACCAATACCTATTACCACGGCAAGAAGAAAGGGAAGTTGTTGTCGCATGGGCGCAGCAAGGAGAAGCGCAGTGACTGTCCGTTGGTTACGCTGGCGCTCACCCTGGATGGTTCGGGGTTCCCCCGCAATGTGCAGATCCTGCCGAGCGATGCAGGGGAACCGGCAACGCTCAAAGAGGCGATTGAGAAACTAAACGGCGCTACGCCCACAGTGATTATGGACTCCGGCATTGCGACGGAGCAGAATCTGCAGTACCTGAAAGAACAGGGACTGAACTGGATCACCGTGGAGCGTTCCAAAGCCCCTCCAGTCCCCGAAAACAAGCCGGATCAACAGTTTACGACCGCCGGGGGAGTCAAGATCAAAGCCTGGAAGGTCACCAAAGAGGAAAAAGATGTTGAAGTCGAAAAAGACGTTGAAGATAATGCGGAACTGCGCGTGTTTGTGCACAGTGAGGCCAAGCAGGCGAAGGAGGATCAGATCCTTGAAACCCAATGCAAGAAGTTTGTGAAGGCGCTCACTACACTACATGAGGGACTCTCGAAACCCGGGTACTTGAAGAACTATGAAAAGGTCACGATAAAGGTTGGTCGTCTGAAGGAAAAGTACAAGAAGGTCTCACACCTGTATGAGGTAGAGGTCAGCAAAAAGGAGGGCACCAAGCATGCAGAATCCGTTACGGTGACCCGGCGTGCTTCGCATGCGCGTCGCACCCAGGCCAGCGGAGGGTATGTGCTTCGGACCAGTCATACCGGATGGTCGGTGGAAACGGTTGCACGAACCTACTGGCGACTTACAGAGATTGAGCGCACATTCAGAGTCATGAAATCGGACCTCGGTCTACGGCCCATCTACCACAGCAGAGATGACCGCATTGAAGGGCATCTGTTCATCACGGTACTGGCTTATCATGCTGCCCATCTGGTTCGCACCAGACTCAAGGAACACGGGATTCATGATAGTTGGGCGACGATCCGAGACAGGTTGAACAGGATTCGTCGGATTACGACCAAGATGGTTAAGAACCAATATCGGTACCTGATCACGGAGGTGGATCAGGATCTGCCTCCGAGTATGGTACAGTTCTTTGCGGTACTGGGATACATGTATGATCCGGATGCGACCCGCACCGTGACCGAGCATGTGGAGGAAGCGAGTGCACCGGTGAGCCAGCAGCCTCCAGACTCATGACGCATGGTCCCTTCACAACGGTTGAGGTAGCGTACTCCAGATGGAGCCACCAGAGCTACGTCCGATGGAAACGATCCGAGATAGATCGCAGCGAAACAGGCGGCAAAACACCAGGTAATCAGGGATTCAAACCACCCTAAACCAACTCCAACCGATCCGGTAAATCTCACCATCCATTGCTCCTGAAAAAACGGTCCAAATATGGCCACGGGAGAATTCCGTAGGTTAGTAGCACTACGAAATGGCGAAGTTAGGTTACGACATCTTTGATGCGGACCCATCCGTAACGCTCTACGCATGCATGGCGCATGCCCGGCGCAAGTTCTTCGACTGCAAGACGTACGAGCCGGATAAGGCCGCGCATGTGTTGAAGGAGATACGCAAGCTCTACCTCATAGAGCGTTGGCTACGCAAAACGGGTGCGAGTGCGGATGTTCGTCAGCAACTGCGACAGGAACAGGCCGGACCTGTACTGGAGGAGCTGAAGCCGTGGCTGGAGGTGAATAATGGTTTACCCAAGAGCCCGTGGGCCAAGGCGACCCAGTATACGCTTGGCCGTTGGCAAAGGCTGACCCGATATCTGGATGAGGGCCGTGTGGAGTTGGACAATAATCTGGTTGAGAATGCGATACGGCCACTGGCTATTGGTAGGAAGAACTACATGTTCGCAGGATCCCATGATGCATCCCAGCGGGGTGCCGTGGTCTATTCGCTCCTTGGAACTTGCAAATTCCACGACGTCAACCCAATGGAATGGCTCATGGAAGTATTCCAGCGCATCCCGACACATCCTGCCGAGGACATAGCAGCGCTATTGCCCCATCATTGGAAACACGCACGGCAAACCCACATGCTCTCCTCCTTCCAACCACACTGTACCCGCCAAAACCGCCAAAAAGCCCGCTACCCTGTACTTCACCGCACGCTTACCTTGTCAAAAATGCAGGCCGACCAGCACAACGATTCCCCGATTCGAAATAGATGCATCTCCCAATATCGGGTCAGAGCCCGACACATCCCGTGAACCGGACATATAACGGAGCTCAACGCCCACATCTTGCGAGTCTAATCCAAAGTTCAGTCCTGCACCTACCGTAAATCCGTAGTCGATGGTCTCAAATCGGTGCTCCTGCCGGATGCCCACCAGCTCTTCTTCCCGCGGTGTCAAAGTTAGGTTGCTGGTCACTTCAACGGACACAAAAGGGCCGCCAAAAACGCGCGGATGAAGCTCATTCCGGGTAGGGAATGCGTATTCCGCCATAAGAGGAATGGTCAGGTAGGTCAAGTTGGACTCAAGCGCATACGGTACATCCTGCAGCCGAACAGCCGTGGATGCTCCCATCTGAACGAACTGTAACTCCACCGCGGGCCGCAATGCAGTTCCCAGATTCATTGCAATAGCAATGGCTCCGAATCCACCAGTTTGGCGCTTCCAGTCTATTGGTCCGGTTGCTAAATCTCCTGCGTAAACCGACGATATGCCACCGATCTTGACTGCTCCTACCCATCGCTGTGCGGCGGCTGGGTGGGTATATATGGCAACCGCCAATAGAAGTGCCGCCCGTACATTGTTCATCCTGTAAAATCGTTAGAATTTGCCTGCGAAGGCAGTAGCACCTTGCATGTTCCCTTAGGCGGAACAGCATTGCTGCGGTCTTGTAAAGACGGCGCACGAAGGTGCTTGCGCATGGTAACCGTTGATGATGTCAGACATACTGCTACGCTTGCTCGGCTTCGATTTACTGAAAGCGAGGAAAAGGTGCTCGCCGAGGAAATGGGGGAAATTCTGCAGTATGTGGAGAAGTTACGGGAGCTTGATACAACGGACGTAGAGCCCATGACCCATGTAATTGAGTCGCAGGCGGCATGGAGAGAGGATACCGTGGAGCAAAATACAGAAACATCCGGGGCATTAAGCAATGCCCCGGATGCAGATGAAGAATATTTTCGGGTACCGAAAGTGATTCGCTAACGCATGGTCAGGAAGCGCAAAACAAAAGCCGAGCCAGCTCCCGCGCCTTCTTGGTGGGATACCGCGCCCCCCGGCATCCGACACGGCCTTTGCGCGGGATTCCTTGTTGCTCTTGCACTGGTGTTCTACGGTCCAGCCCTTTTTTCCGGCAAGGATTTGGTGGGAGGCGATATCCGGCACTGGAGTGCAGTGGCCGAATCCATGCTCCAGCACCGGGAAAATACTGATGAGGAGCCACTGTGGGCAACCAATGTATTTGCCGGGATGCCAGGTTATGTCATATCGCCTCCACCGCGCGTGCCGCAGGCAGATACTGCCGTGGGGTGGCTGCGCCTGATAGCATGGCCCGTTTCTCATTTTATTTTTCTTCTTCTCGGCACCTACGCGCTCGTCTACTACCTGTGGAAGAACAATCTTGCCGCCGTGCTGTCAGCATGTGCATTCGGGCTGACAACATACCTGCCCATTATTCTGGTGGCGGGCCACAATACCAAGTTTGTGGCGCTTTGCTTTGCACCTTGGCTGCTGCTCGCATTCGTTAATGTGCTACGTAAGCCCAGCCTCGTGTCGTCCTTGCTATTTGCGGCTACGCTTGCGATCAACCTCCGTGCCGGGCATATTCAGATCACATACTACATAGCCTTTACTGCCTTCGTGTGGTGGCTGGCGGAAGGTGTTGCCGTCCTTCGTAGCCGTGACGGAAGGGCATGGCTACACAGTTCAGGCTTGCTGTTCCTCGGCGCGGCAGTTGGACTGCTGATGGCAGCTGAATTGTACCTGCCGTCCTGGGAATACAAGGCTTTTAGTATACGCGGAGGGGATGGAGGAGGCCTTGGGTGGGGATACGCGATGTCATGGAGTCAGGGCCCGGCGGAGCTTCTGACGCTACTCATTGCGGAAGCGTTTGGGGGCGCGGCACTGTATTGGGGTCCAAAACCGCCAACGGGAGGACCGCATTACGTAGGCGGGATTGTCCTGTTGCTGTCCATACTGGCCGTATGGAAGGTGCGCACAACGACCGTGCGTGCTCTTGCGATTGGTGCAGCATTAATGATCCTGTTCTCTTTGGGAAGGCACCTAGAGGTACTGAACGGGGTCATGTTTCGGTATTTTCCGCTGTTTGACGCATTCCGCGTTCCGGAAACGTGGTTAATAATGGTGGCTTTCGTCTTGGCTGTTCTTGGTGGGGCCGGACTAACCTATGTCTTGGCACAGGCCAGAAAGAGTCAGGGTCGACATGCCCTGCATCGAATTACCATCGGATTTCTGATAGGAATACTGGTTCTGATATTGGGGCGAGATGTGTTCTTCAGCTTTACACGTGTCGGCGAGGAGGAGCGCGTCCAGCAGTTGGTCGCTGCCGAGCTCGGACGGCCTAGGTTGGATTCCGAAGTAATACAAGTATCGGAGGAATTAATTGAGGAGCGGCTGAAAAGTCCGCGTGAGGAAGTTTTTGTGGAGACCGGCGTTAGGACGCTGGTCGTTCTGGTATTCGCTACATCCCTGCTGCTCCTGTTTAGTGGAGGAAAAGTGGCAGCATGGGTAATGCAGGTCGGCCTGATATTGATTGTGCTTGTTGATCTGTTCGGTATTGGGCGGCGCTATTTCAATGAGGACTTTCTCTCACGTACCGGTACTCCAGTGGTTGCAACCCATGATGTGGATCAATTCATTGAAGAGGAATATCACCGGGAAGGGGGCGCTGGCGCCTTTCGGGTACTTTCACTGGAAGAATTTGACCAGACGCGGAACGCGAGACCATCCTTCCATCACGAATCGCTCGGAGGCTACAGCGGTGCTAAGCTCCAGATCTATCAGGATTTTCTTGACAATTTGCTTTACAGCCCCTTGACAGGGTTCCCAAAATCGAAAATATTGGACATGATGAACGTGCGATATGTCATTGTTCCAAGACCATTTCCAGGAATGGACCTAGCCTTCAGAGGAGAAATGAGCGGGTTGCTGGTCCTGGAGAACAGAAATCACCTGCCCCGTGCCTTCGTAGTCGGCGAGGTGGAGGTGATTGAGGATCCTGAACAGACATGGGAGAGATTAACCGAGGCCAGCTTTGATCCCGGAAGATTAGTCTTTCTTGCCAATTCCTTGGAGGCTAAGGTAGTACCAGTTGACAGCAATAGTGTAGTGTCCGTCGAGCCGTTGGAGTACGGGCCGCGTGCGATGGTTTGGCAGGTCGCAACGGATGCTCCGCGCTTGCTGGTGGTCAGCGAAGTGTATTACCCCGCGGGTTGGACCGCGTGGGTAGACGGGAATGAGGTGCCAATTCACAGGGCCAACTACCTGCTTCGGGCGGTTACAGTACCTGAAGGAGAACATACCATCGAGTTGCGATTCAATCCGCGCAGTGTCGCCGCTGGACAGCTGATGAGCAGAACCTCTACTGCCGCTGTCTATCTTGGTTTGATTGCTGTGCTGGCCGGAGGTTGGGTTCGTCGACGAGTACGCGCCTGGGCGGAGCGCCGGTGAAGCGAGCGCTGCTGATCAGCTACTACTTTCCTCCAGCAGGGGGGCCCGGCGTCCAGCGCATCCGAAAGTTTGTCCAGTACCTCCCGGATTTCGGATGGATGCCGATGGTGCTAACCGTGAATATTGACTCCTCGTCGTCACCCACATTTGACCCGGGACTGACAGATTGTATAGATGAGTCCGTAGATGTTGTTCGCACGCGTGCTTGGGATCCGTATGCTTGGTATGCCAGACTCCAGGGACGAGATAAAGAGTTGGTTGTTGGAATTGGGTTTGCGAATGATGGGGGCACGAACCGTAGAACTGCGCTCGCCAAATGGGTGCGCGGAAACGTGTTTCTGCCGGATGCACGCATTGGCTGGCTCCCTTATGCAGTACGAGCCGCACGCCAGATCCTCCATAGGAACCGATTTGATATCGTAATGACGACCGGTCCACCCCACTCAGCGCACTTGGTTGGCCGGAGACTCACGCGGTCCATGGGGATACCCTGGGTGGTAGATATGCGAGATCCATGGACCGACACG
Organism: Rhodothermales bacterium; assembly: GCA_963663495.1. Lineage (GTDB taxonomy): Bacteria > Bacteroidota > Rhodothermia > Rhodothermales > Bin80. Next base: position 2,650,336 of record OY760427.1, on the reverse strand, counting down.
TACTACGCATCGGAGTTGCCGCAATCTAGGCTCGCCCGGAAAATTGACAAGAGGATGGAGGCCTCTGTGCTGTCGGAGGCTGATGCCGTCGTCTCCGTCAGTAAAGGAATGGAGGCTTGTATGCGGTCAAAGGCAACGTTACGATCCTACAAAACCATCACTAATGGCTTCGACCCGTACGACATCCCTTCGCCATTGCTACGCAACGAGAACGGGAACAGTCTGGTATTGGCACACTTTGGTACATACACCAAGTGGCAGCATGCTCCCGGCATGGTCCGGGCCCTAGCACGATTTGCTCAGAAGCGGGACATCGTAATCGCGTTCACCGGGCGCGTTGACGAGATGGTCCTGCACGCGTTTAAACATGCAGATCTGGGTAAGCAAGTACATGTGTTACCATACAAGCCCTACGCTGGTGCGCTTACGGACATGACGGCATCCGATATACTCTTTGTATCTGCCCCACGCCTGGACCGTAGCCGCGGTGTATTACCTGTTAAGCTGTTTGAGTACTTAGGTATTGGTAAGCCTATCTTAGCGCTTGCGCGACCACACGGAGAGTTGGCCTCTATCTTGGAACACACTAGGGGAGGGAAGGCATTCGATCACGAGGATGATGAGGGAATTGAGGACTACCTTGAAGGTCATGCGGTACGCATCGCAAACGGTGTACCCCCAAATGCACCTGATCCCAAAGCTATCCAAGCGTACGATCGCAGGAAATTGACAGGCAAGCTGGCTGAGCTGTTTGATAAAGTTTCCCAAGCGGTATAATGGGATGCGCGTCTGCACTTTGGTAGGAGCTAGGCCCCAATTCGTGAAGGCTTCTGTAGTCAGCGGTGCACTTCAGCGTGCGGGCATTGAGGAAACGATAGTTCATTCCGGACAGCATTATGATGATGCCCTAAGTGCTCATATTATTGAAGAACTGGGCATCACGCAGCCCCATACCAACTTGCGGGTAGGCTCGCTGCCTCATGGACAGCAGACCGGGCTGATGATGCATCGCCTAGATGCTTTTCTTGACAACGCTGGCCAATTTGATGCCGTATTGGTATACGGTGATACCAACAGCACGTTGGCAGGTGCACTAGTTGCTGCAAAGCGCCATATCCCTGTAGCGCATGTAGAGGCAGGACTTCGCAGCTTCGATCGCTCCATGCCCGAAGAGATAAATCGGGTTGTAACAGACCACATATCAACATGGCTGTTCTGTCCCACCTCTTCGGCCGTAAATAACCTGTCGGTCGAGGGGATACGGCGTGGGGTGTTTCATGTAGGCGATGTTATGTTGGATGCCGTAAAGGCCTTTAGCGATCTGGCGGGAAGGATGTATCCTCTCCATATGGTCACTCGGCATTCTCCGGGTACCTATATCGTAGCCACGATACATCGGCCTGTAAACAACCAGAGCCACGCCCGGCTAAGCAGGATAGTGGATACCCTCGGCCACTTGGGGAACCCCGTAATCCTACCCGCGCATCCAGCGACTGCAAAAGCTCTGGAGTCTCTTGCGGTACCTGAATCCGTGGAAGTGATTGGTCCGGTAGGGTACCTCAAGATGTGCACGCTGATCAGGCATGCAAAGTGCGTGGTAACCGATAGCGGAGGATTGCAGAAGGAGGCCTACTGGCACCGTGTTCCATGCGTCACGCTCAGACCGGAGACGGAATGGCCGGAGACGCTTCAGGGAGGATGGAACACATGTGTAAATGATAACCCTGATGAAATATTGTTGGCAGTGGAAAGGAGCCGACCCGAGCACCAGCAACCTTTCGGAATGCCCGGGGAAGGAACGGCGTCGGAAGGGATCGCACAGGTACTCAGCAAGTACTGGCAAAGGAATTATATGGCAGAGTGAAACATTGGAATGCGTCGTGTGCTCTGATGCGCACAATATTTGCTGCGACCATACGCACGACGTTGCGCACGCATAGAGCCGAATAAGAGAACACGACCGGACAACCTCTTCCGGCATCTGCTCTGGCCATCTACTTAAGTCGCCCGGCACTGCAGGCAAACATTCAGCGAGACCCATAATGCACCATCCGCCTTTAACCTGTGAGACTGGAAGACCACGCTCCGCAAGGATAAACGTATGTCGCAGAACCCGGTAAATAGGAACATCGCTTACCGCATCGGGCGAGCGTACCCAAAGGGAGTTATATGGCTGAGTGCCACGCGTTTTCGCAGGGATTACTTTTTGTGCTTTGGTGGTGCAGACAGGATGGCTTTCGCCAGTTTTTCATAATCGGTTCCCGCTTTTCACGAAAAGACTGCAATTATATCAAATAACTCAACACGTGGGTATTCATGCTATATACTTTTCATATATTAGGGAGTTATATACCACAGTACCATGCCCAAAACGGTTAGTGCATACCGCAATATCACATACAGGCTGTTGCCCGGAGTCGGAGTGACGCCAAGCAACTTGCTGGATTAGCGGGTGCGTGTAGGTTTGTGTGGAATGCCATCCTCGCAGAGCAGAGCGAGGCCTACAAGAAAGCGAAAGAGGCTGGAGAGAAGCCGCCCTCGGTAAGCTTCTTCTCGCTGGGGAAGCGGTTCACGGCACTGCGCCGTACGGTCGAGTGGCTACCTGAATACTCCTTTGGTGTCGTTAGATACACATTGAAATATCAGGCGGATGCATGGAAGGCATTCTTCACGGAGGGTAAGAGAAGACCGAGATTCCATTCCAGACGTGGTAGTACGCCTTCGTTCACGAACGTAAGGGTTCGGGATGGCAAGCTGTGTATCCCGAAAGTGGGATATATGGCACTCCGCAGGCGGGGAGGCAACCCGTACCCTGATGGTATACCCGTCAAAGCCACGGTAAAGAAGAACGCCGGCAAAGGGTATGCTGTCATCTGCTACAAGATGGAGGCACCTGTAATAGAGGATACCGGCGGTGCTGTAGGCATTGACCGTAATTGCGGGCAGGTCGCTATGGTCTCCACAGCGGGCGATACAAGCATTGTCAGACAACCGGATACGAAGCGTCTTGATGCCAAGTTGAAGCGGCATCAGCGAAGACTGGCGAGACAGAAGAAAGGCTCCAACCGTCGTAACAGACGGAAGCATGGAATCGCCCGCATACAGCGCAAGCGTGCTAACATCCTCAAGAATGCGAGCCACCAGGTAAGTCGCAGTATTGCCAATTGCTCCTCCAGAAGTCTGGCCTCAACCGTGAGATACTGCGAACAGGTTGGGGCCAGCTGGATCAGATGCTGAGCTATAAGTGCCGCAAGGTGATAAAGGTTACCGCTGCCTATACCAGTCAGCGGTGTTCTGTGTGTGGGCACACAGAAGCGAATAACCGTAAGACACGGAGCAAATTCACGTGTATGTCCTGTGGACATGCGGATCATGCAGACCTGAATGCGGCTGCAAACATACTGGCCTCCGGGATTGGGGCTGCTGCACGGCGAGGGGCGTTCGGGTTACCGACCCCTATGACCCGTGAAATTGATACTAGTGCCTCACTGTGTACAGTCGGTCACTCACGTATATAATTCCCTACCCAAACACCTTCAACGCCACGAAAGCGGACAGGGAGGGTGGTCTGCCAAGGGTGAAGAAGATGACGCGCTCCGTTGATTTTGAGGGCGTGAAATCTTGTAAAACCGGGAGTTATGGGTGCCTACAGGTAGCGGATCTCGGGAGGCTGCGCTTCAAAGATTGGCGGGGTGTAGTGGATGGCAGCAATGTTGTTAATCAGGTCCGCCTCAAACAGCATCCTCCGGGTACAGGATTCGATATCCAGCTCGTGGAACGCCGTGCTGTCGTGTCTGGCGTGGAGGAGTCTAGGAATGCGATTAACATTGGTGTAGGTCTCAAGGCTATCGCCTCGTTGTCCAACGGTAAGCAGAATAATCCGATCGTCGGGGCACGATGTGCCAACGAAAAGTATTGCATGCCAAATGCGGCGGTTTGGCACCGAGGAAGGAGAGACATGTAACAGGCGCGCGCGAAACCTACGCACAATTACCGTGGCGCAATGGGGTGCATGCTGTCATTGCCGAAACCGTTAAACTTCCCGCGGAATATGTGATAATGGAAGAATTGAATCTAAAGGGCTTGGTGGCTGGGAGAGGGGCGCGTAAGCGCGGATTGAACCGTGCAATACTGTCTCAGTCTCTTGGCTACTTCAAGCAGTGGCTTACCTACGAGGCTGAGGGGGTAGGAGGGTATAGGTGAGTAGGCACAACACGACGCAATCATGCAGTTCTTGCTATGGGGTCCCGGGAGACACGACGACGTTCGTCGTTTGCACGTATCGTTACGAACCCTGTGGTATTGTTCTTTAACGGGATGCGCATGCCGCGCGGAACAACCGTTTGAAAGGACCGGACTCTTCAGCAGGGCGGGAGGCCCTGTGCATTGGGCGGACACGGCATTGCCGCGATTGGCTGCGCCTCTGGCAACGGAAGGTTGTTGCGCCGCAAATCGCGGTCTCTATGTAGGATCGTATAGTTAGGTTCGGGATTTATATACCTGAGTACCCCCGACTGTGAATCTTTGGCTTGATAGAGGGCGCGGACACAATGGGACGGAATGCCATTCCATCCCATTGCTTACCATAACATCATCCACATTGATGCCATGCCCGCAAAGGGTTGTAACAATACTGCCCGCGTTTGTTCTGTCTATAGAACAATTGAATATCGAGCCTTTTGCGAAACCCTTGAATCGGGGTGTTTTTGTCTGAAGATGCGATTTCCTAAGATAGGGGGCTGGTCAGGTAGATTTGACTGCTCGGCGGGTGCAGATGGAGGATTCTACAGGCCATGAAAATATGTGCTAGCAAGCACACCTGAGGGACTGGAACCTCCGTGTCAGGTATCCTTGGAGGAGAAACTAAACTCGCAATAAACGAAGGTTCTCATGTCCCTCAACTCTAAGTTAAGCGGATTCTGGATCAACTGCCAACGGGAGCTTTTCCCCTGGGTGGAGGAAACGATTGGCCCCTTGGAGGGGCGCCATAAGAAGCTGCTCTCGGTACTGGAGATGGTGTGAGTTGAGCGCTTTCTGCCCAGTGCTCAGGACGGTATACCCGGGCGTCCGTTGAAGAGCCGTGCTGCCCTCGCGCGGGCGTTCCTGGCGAAGATGGTGTTCAATATGGATACGACCAGAGCGTTGGTGGAGCGGTTGCGTTCGGATCCGACGCTGCGGCGTTTGTGTGGTTGGCATCGGTTAGGGGATGTGCCGAGTGAGGCGACCTTTTCACGTGCGTTCAGGGAATTTTCAGAGGCGGATTTGCCGACGCGTGTACATGAGGCTCTGATAAAGGAGGGGTATTCGGAGCAATTAGTGGGGCACCTATCGCGCGATTCGACCACGATAGTGGCGCAAGAGGACCCGGTACCCCGGAAAAAGGAGTCGGAGCGTCCAGAAGAGTGCAAATCATCGCATCCTACCAAGGATGAAAAGCCTCCGAAGGAGTTGCCGCGGCTGGTGCGCCAGCGTACCATGGAGATAGAGGAGATGTTGGAGGAGTTACCGAAGCGATGTACGGTAGGCGTTAAGCGCAATGCGAAGGGACATACGCAGAAATGGACGGGGTACAAGTTGCACATGGATGTGGCCGACGGAGGCGTACCGATCAGCGGTTTTGTTTGCTCTGCATCTTTGCATGATAGCTAGGCGGCGATTCCGTTGGCTACGATATCTCAACTGCGGGTACGCAATTTGTATGATCTGATGGACAGTGCATACGACGCGAAGCAGATTCACGAGCACAGTAAAGGCTTGGGGCACGTGCCGATTATCGACCATATTCCGCAACGCAAAGGTAAGGCGGCGCTTATCCGCGAGAAAACGGCCCAGCGAGCAGCCGGATTGGTGCTGCCTGAGGATGTTCGTTACAGGGAGCGCTCAACGGTTGAGCGAGCCTTCGGGCGGCTCAAGGATGAGTTTGGTGGTCGTATATGTCCGCGTGCGTGGGCACAAGAAGGTGACATGCCACTTGATGTTCGGTGTGCTGGTACTGACGGTAGATCAGCTGTTGCGTATGGTGCAATAGAGACAGGAATCCAGACGTAAATTGCGCTAATCGGGTTTTGTGCGAAGCAGGAGCCAGGTATAGGTGTGCCCGCAAAGCACGGATTCTGCCCCGAATTCACCCCCCCGGGAAGTCTTCATCGCTTATGGACCGCCTATACATCTGGATCCAAAGGCAACACATGCCAATGCTCCCGGCGTAATGTCGAAAAACACGAAAATTTGGGCATTTTAGTCGCCACCACCGCCGAATACACCGGGGTTTTGCAAAAGGCTCTACCGGCTGCTTCCGGGGAGCAAGAGCAATGCGAATAAGCTAGGCGCGATTGCTGGTGCTTGCAGGTTCGTGTGGAACGCCATACTGGCGCAGTGCATCCAGGAATACAAACAGGCACAGGAGTCGGGCGAGCAGCCTCCATCCGTGAAGTACTTCTTCCCTCTTGGAAAATGGTTGAAAGAACTACGAGATCGCACCGAGTGGCTACAGAAGTACTCATTCAGCGTGGTGCGCTACACGTTAAAGTACCAAGCCGACGCATGGAAGGCTTGCTTTAATCAAGGTAGAGGTAAACCGAAGTTCAAAGCCAAATACCTCAGTATCCCATCATTTACGATTCCTGAAGCGGTCAAGATCAAGGATTGATGGTTGTTCATCCCCAAGCTTGGATACCTGAAGATCCGACGTAAAGGAGGCAACCCGTATCCAGATGGGGTTCCTGTAAAAGCCGTGATTCTGCAACGGGTGGGCAAATGGTATGCCTGCATCTGCTACAAGATTGAAGCACCTGAGATAGAAGACAATGGCGTTGCCACAGGGATAGACCGTAACTGTGGACAGGTTGCCGCCATCTCCACCGATGGTAAGGGCGAGATCATACGGCAACCGGACGGTAAGCGTAAGACGGCAAGGCGACACCGGTATCAACGGAAATCAGCCCGACCGCAGAAATCGCACTAAGAAGCGACTCCAGAAAGCTCACCGAGCGATTGGGATGACCCGCAGGAATACCGATCACCAAGCAAGCCGCTTGATCGTGAATCACTCTTCTACGGTTGTGCTGGAAGATCTTAATGTTGTCGAGATAACTTCATCCGCCAAAGGGACTGTTAACAATCCAGGCAAGAATGTTGCCCAGAAGGCAGGGCTGAACCGCAGCATTAATGCCACCGTATGGGGGCAGTTAGACGGGATGCTGCAGTTACAAGTGCCGGGAAGTGCTCAGGATCCCATCCCCTTACACGAGTCAGAACTGCAACAAGTGCGGTCGCCGGGACAAAGCGAATAGATTGACCCAAAGTACATTCAAGTGTGTCTCATGTGGACACACCGACAATGCGGACCTTAACGCGGCCGCAAACATATTGGCCTCCGGGATTGGGGCAACTGCGCGGCGAGGGGCGTTCGGGTTACTGACCCCATTGACCTGTGAAATTGACGCGCGAGGGTACTCACGTATAAAATTCCCTTAGATTCTATTTGCCATACAAAGTCTATTGTTTAATAGCAGTCTTGCGTAATGGATCTCAACGGGCGTCAACCTCGCATCCTGATGGTCTTGGATGAGCCATTTCCACCCGACACACGCGTAGAAAACGAGGCACGAACCTTGCTCAGTGCAGGGATGGATGTATGGCTGATGGCCATCGGCCCCGACTCTCGTCCTGCAGTGGAGAAATATGACGGGATAAAGGTGATAAGACGGCGTGTTTCTAAACAGGCCCGTAACAAGATGAGAGGCCTAGCAGGCACACTGCCGATTCTGTCGCAGTATGTCAGCCGATCAATCGTACGCCTCCACCGCGAGGAGGCATTTGATGCGCTGCACATGCATGACCTTTGGCTGTTTGACGCCGGGCGCAGGGCTGCGCGACACTTGGGTATACCTGTCGTGGGAGACATGCATGAAAACTACCCGGAAGTACTAGGTCATTATGCATGGAGCACGCGGTTTCCAGGCAACGTCCTGGTGAGCGTACCGCAGTGGCGCCGCCTGGAGCGCAGATGGGTTCGTACGATGGATCGGGTTGTGTATGTCGTTGAAGAAATGCGCCAACGCTGCGCGAGTTTTGGGCTTCTGCCCGAACATCAGATTGTGGTACCGAACACCATCAATACGCAGGAGGTAGATACCTGTGATATATCCTACGCGATAGTCAACAAACTAAACCGGCAGTTTACCATCGTCTACACAGGCACGATAAACCTCCACCGCGGGCTTAACATTGTAATCCAAGCGATGCCGCGCGTCAGAGAGCAGGTGGATGCGCAGTTGGTAATCGTGGGAGAAGGTCGTATACGGCACGAACTGGAAGAATTGGCCGAGGCTTGCTGTGTCGCCGATCACATACGGTTTGAGGGATGGCAGCCGCGCGGATTGTTGAAGAGTTATATCCTTGGCAGTAGCGTATGTATCGCCCCCCACGTCAAAGGGCCTCACAATGACGCGAGTGCACCGCACAAGCTATTCCACTATATGTACCTCAGGCGTCCGGTGCTTGTTACAAACTGTGACTCAATGGAGCGGGTGGTTCGGGAGTGTGATTGTGGAATGGTAGTCCCGTATGGCAGCGTGGAACACATGGCTGACGCACTTATACATCTTGCAGGAGAAACTGGCCGCGCGCGTTCCATGGGGGCAAACGGCTATGCCGCCGTTTTGGAACAATACAATTGGGAGCATACTGCGAGGCCGCTGGTCAAGATGTATCAGGATCTGATTTGAACATAAGCTCGGGATTGAAGGCTGTTAACCCAAATTTGGTGTCGGGCACGTTTTGACGCATCACCTATCTTACGCATCCGTTCAAGCGGACGGCATTGGTCATGGGGCGTTACGTTTGGACAATCGTGTAGCGATCCGCATCTGACCGGTAATACGCTTCAATGAATTCATTCATAGATAAGCTTCTTCAACTGGCGGCGTGGATCCGACGCCAACTGCTTGAGGTGGGGTACCGTTCTGCTGACGATCCCAAACGGTTTCAAAGTTTCCCCATGGCCGTATGCGTGCTGGCTGCGCTATTAATATGGCTTTCGCTGAGCTTGGATGAAACGTATACTATTGACCTGAATCTTGACACCCGTGTTGTAAATCTACATCTCGACTCGGTGCTGGTTCGATTCCCGAGCGAGTCAATCAAGGCGACAGTCACAGGAACCGGGATGGCGTTGTTTGGGCTTCGTTATGATCGACCCTTGGTAGATCTGGAGGCTTCGCGGGGCACCTCGGCTACCCCTGTGATCTTTGACATCCCGCAGGATGTAACCGTAATCCAGCTTATCCCGGATCGGGTGGAACTTCACAAGGATGTCCGCATCAGTAAACGCGTGCAGATAAGGTTAATGGCCACGATTGAGCCGCGCCCAAGGCATGATTTTTTCAGTGAATTTATTCAGGTACCAGACTCGGTCACGATCTCTGGTGCTAAGTCAATAGTGGACGAGATATCGTCCTGGCCCACGGCGGCTACTTCCCATACGGATGTCCATGACACGCTGGATGTGGTCGTTCCCTTGGCGGATACTTTGAGCGGACTGGTAACCTTGGATCAGTCGGAGATTCGTGTGCTGTCCAAGGCTTATCAGTACACGGAAGCAGCGCGTGTACTAACCGTCCAGGTGACAGATCTGCCCACCACTCAGCCTCCGGTAGAATTGGACCCAGGCAGCGTTGAGGTAACGTACCGGGTAGCGCTAGAACATTACGACGAGGTCTTGGCAGCAGGCGATTTTTATGCCACGGTACCCTATGCCGTTATCCGAAATGATACCACCGGACGCGTCGTACCTCGGATCCATCTCCCTATGGAATTGTTAGCGCGGCAGACTGATGTCTTCCCTAGGATGTTGGCATATTTTATTTACCTTGGGACCGAATAAAGGTGGTGTTAGCCCGTGAAGTGGGTCTAGGTACGGGCCACCCGCAGGGCCCAAACCTTTTCACATTTCATACGATGCCCCTCCGTCGCCGGCCAGCAACCTATGTGGACACGCCACGCGGGATTTTTACCGACGCTGGCAATTGGTTCCGAACGCGGGAGGCGTGGGTCGCCGATTACGCACAAGGAGTGATTGAACGAAAATCGCTCGGGCACCTGTTGGCAGATGCAGAAATCTGGATGCGCTCGCCGCAGACGCTGGCGCTTTGGGCATTGCTGCCTATGGTGTATTTTATGCCCCCCGTTTGGGCGTTAGTCAGCTGCATCAGTGTGTTCGCAACCTGGAAACTGGTCGGGCCGGCAATGGTCAGCCGTACTGCAATGCCCATCCTCAGGATAATGGATTCGGTTCTTGTGCAGGCGAGCGCATTTGTCGTTGCACTGAGTGTGGCAGCAGCGCAGTCACGGTTTGCCATAGTCGGCACCTGCCTTGGCGCTTTCATAGCCCTACGGTGGGGCTTACCTGAAATCGTTTTGCGCCCCGTCTTGCGGCCGGTACTTCGGAGATGGTACCGGTTACCCGCTTCTGACCATGTGCTGCGAGCATTCATAATACGATCCGCACTGCACTACGGGGTGACGTTGACGGATTTTGCCGCAATTGAGCGTAACATTGTTCAAGGATTGGAGAAGAAATAACCCAACCGGGTGTGCTTTTGTACCTTACGGTGCCATTGCTAATTGACAGTATCTTGAGTTATGTCTGACCATCCGTGCTCGGACATGCGACGAGCACTTCGTACGATGGAGGCGCGTGCGCTTGAGGCCATTGAGCGGGAAAAAGGGGGCGGCCTACGTATTGTGAGCGCTAGTGTCGGCGTGAGAGGTATATCTGCCTTAACATGGTTACGGTCCCGGCCCGATCTTACGAGATTTTATTGGTCGGGCAGAGATGATAATGAAACTGTGGCCGGACTTGGTGTCGCTGATCGATGGGGGTCAGTGGACGGGTGCACCCACCTGCGAAAGAAATTTTCGAAAAGGCTGCAAAATGCAGCTCCAAGCTGTCGCTATTATGGAGGAATGGCGTTCGACCAATCGGGCCCGAAAAAACAGCCTTGGAATGCCTTCGGAACCTGTCAGTTTATCCTCCCTAGATTCGAGCTCCGGTCGGATGGGCATAATTCCAAGTTGATATGCAACATGGTCTTTCCGCAGGATGCGGAGGATCGGGAGGCGTTGGTTCGCGAATTTGTTTGGCCGGCCTTGCCGCCCGTGTCTGTTGACGCCCCGTTGCCATTCAGCATCGGGCGGACCGACCGTCCCGATGAGATACGGTGGGCAGCAATGGTTGAGAGGGCGCTACGCGCATTCCGTCAGCCCGAGTTGTGCAAAGTAGTGTATGCACGGCGTGCCAGATTCCGCATGGACGCGGCCATGGATCCCGTACAGCTTCTGGGTAACATGATTGCACATCGTAAGGGTAGTTTCCAATTCTTCTTTCAAGTCGCAGATGGGCCTGCCTTTGTTTGTAATTCTCCAGAGCGGCTGTTCCGAAGGCTGAACGGTGATGTAGAGAGCGAGGCGGTGGCAGGTACATGGCCGCGCAGCGGATCAATAGAGGAAGACGACAGGCGGGCGTGCCAATTGATGGCATGTAAGAAAGAACGGCACGAGCATGAATTGGTCCGTATGGGGCTTCAGGAACAACTTGCACCGCACCTGACAGCGATGGACGTTGATTCAAAGCCGGCGGTCATGCGCTTAGCGTCGTCATTGCACTTGCATTCCAAGCTGCATGCCACCGTACGTGCAGGGGTGACAAGTCTGGATGTCCTGGCGGGTCTCCATCCTACACCTGCCGTCGGGGGTTACCCGACAAAACCTGCACTTGCAGAAATACGGGCAGAGGAGCCGTTTGATAGGGGGTGGTATGCAGGTCCGGTTGGATGGATAGGATGCGATGCGGCAGAATTTGCCGTTGGAATCAGGTCCGGCCTGATCAAGGGGGATGAACTGACCGTATACGCAGGTGCTGGCATAGTACAGGGCTCTACGGCCGAGCGAGAATGGCAAGAGGTTGAGCATAAGATTGGGTCGTTCATGCAGATGATCGGCCTGCACGGGTGTTGCGCTCTGGTTTCCGAGCCATGACCGATTATGGCGGTCTGTGCCGTAGGTGGGCAGAACTGATAGTAGAAGAGCTCGTACGGTGCGGGGTAACAATCTTTTGTGTCGCCCCGGGACTGCGGAGCGCTCCATTAGCACTCGCTGCCCACGCGCATAGTAGTACACGCTGTGTAGTTCACTACGACGAGCGCGGAGCCGGGTTTTTTGTGTTAGGCTGCGGTCGGGCAACCGGTATTCCCGCTGCATGGATTACTACATCGGGAACTGCCGTAGCAAATGGACTTCCTGCGGTGGTTGAGGCAGCGATGGATAGAATTCCCATGGTGCTTCTAACGGCAGATCGCCCGCCCGAACTGCGCGCTACCGGAGCAAACCAAACCATTGAACAAGTGGGAATCTTTGGTAAGCATGTGCGGTGGGACATTGATCTCCCCGCGCCGTCTGCGGTGGTGGCACCAACTGTGCTTCTAACCTCAGTGGACCAGGCTGTATATCGTAGCAGGCGCAGCCCGCAAGGCCCGGTCCATATTAACTGCATGTTCCGGGAGCCGTTAACTGGCGGAGCGGCTTCCATACCGTCACATCCCTCCCTATCGCAGTGGAAGAAGAGCCGGAAACCTTACACCACATACTGCTCGGCGGTGAGGAATTCCATGGACACCATTCCTGCGAATATTTCCGATGTGAGGCACGGATTGCTTATTGTCGGTCGGTTGAAGCATTCATCCGAAGCGGTTTCGGTACTGGAGTTAGCGAGAGCGTCCGGTTGGCCGGTACTGCCGGACATCTGTTCGCAGTTGAGGCTTGGATATGGAGGTCATTCAAGCCACATAAGTGGCTTTGACAGGCTTCTGGCGAAGGAGGAATTCAGACGCAAGCACGTCCCGGATGGTGTGATCCAGTTTGGCGGGTCCTGTGTCTCAAAGCACCTGCGCAGCTATCTCACCCTTCACACGCCGCGCCATTACATCGTAATTGACACGGGGCCGGAAAGGATAGATCCAGACCACCTTGTAACCTCTCGTATTGAAGCGAAGATATCCGACGCTTGCGAGGCACTAAGTCCGTTGCCGCGCGCGGCAACGGCGTGGCTGGAGGCTTGGCACAGGAGCTGGCTTGAGGTGGAACGGCATACGAGCTCTACGTTGCAGGTATTCGGAGAGCTATCGGAGCCAACGGCGGCCCGCGCAGTTACGAGGCTGATTCCACGGACGCATGCCCTAGTGTTGGCAAGCAGCATGCCGATTCGCACCGTAGATCGATTTGGCCATACAGCGAGCCCGCAAATCCCCGTTACAGCCAACCGGGGAGCAAGCGGAATTGATGGCACGATTGCCACTGCCGCCGGATGTGCTTTTGCCTCAGGCAAGCCCATTACGGTCCTGATAGGAGATATCGCCCTGCTACATGATTTGAATTCCTTGTCGTTTGCCTGCGACATTGGCCTTGTGATTGTGGTAATCAACAACGACGGAGGCGGGATTTTTCACTTTATTGAAGGTGCTGAACAGGAATTAGGCTTCGAAACGGTGATGGGTACTCCGCACGGATTCCGGTTTGAGCACGCCGCACACATGTTTGGCCTTAACTACTGCAACCCCTGTACGCAGAAAGAATTCGAAGCACGATACAGTGAGGCCTGCAGCAGTGGTCGTTCTGCTCTAATTGAGATCACAACAGACCGCCGCCGCAACCTGGAGCTGCACAAGGTCCTCGGTGATGGTGTGCCGTAACCCAACCATAATTCAACGTTCATATGAAAGCAGCCAAGAGGCACCATTTTTCGCACCGTCCGCAAGTGCTCGGGCCATTGGTCTGGGACGATGCCGCCAAATACACGGATATTCTGTTCCACACCGGTGCAGAAGGAACAGATACGCAGGGAATTGCAAAGATCACCATCAACAGGCCCGAGGTGAGAAATGCATTCCGCCCGCAGACCGTGGCTGAAATGCAGGATGCGCTGGCCAGGAGCAGGGATGATTCGCGCATCGGTGCCATCATCTTTACCGGGAAGGGCACGAAGGCATTCTGCTCGGGGGGTGATCAGCGAATCCGAGGAGATCACGGTTACACGGAGGAAGGAACCGGAACCCAGCGCCTAAATGTTCTTGATCTGCAACGTCAGATCAGAACATGTCCCAAGCCTGTCATCGCGATGATAGCAGGATGGGCTGTCGGAGGGGGGCATGTGCTACATGTAGTGTGCGACCTGTCCATTGCGGCGGACAATGCCAGGTTTATGCAGACGGGCCCGAAGGTTGGATCTTTTGATGGAGGGTATGGAGCGAGCTATCTCGCACGGAGTGTGGGGCAGAAGAAGGCCCGAGAAATCTGGTTCCTTTGTCGCCCGTATGATGCCCGGGAGGCGCTGGCCATGGGCTTGGTCAACACTGTCGTGCCTATAGACCGGCTGGAGCTGGAAACGGTGCAATGGTGCCATGAAATCCTCCAAAATTCGAATGTAGCAATTCGCATGCTGAAGGCAGGCCTCAATGCCGACTGCGATGGCCAGGCGGGACTGCAGGAGCTGGCCGGCCATGCCACAATGCTGTTCTATATGACCGGGGAGGGACAGGAAGGGCGGAACGCATACCTTGCCCGACGCCCGCCGGAATTTGATAAGGAAGGCTACAAGCCATGAGGGGGCGGACCGGGGGTGTTTGGATCCTTGCAGCACGTCCCAAGACACTGTTCGCTACCGTGGCTCCGGTAGTGATGGGCTTAGCGATGGCAGCGGACGAGGGAGCGTTTCATGTGGGATTGGCCCTCGTGACACTCGGGGCAGCACTATTAATCCAGTTAGGCACGAATCTTTATAACGACTATGCGGACTACATGTCTGGCGCGGATACCATCGAACGTAAGGGGCCGTTGCGCGTGGTGCATGCCGGTTTGGTGTCGCCGCGGGCAGCACACCGGGCTGCTTGGGTAGCGTTCGCAGCGGCCACTGTTGGAGGACTCTACCTCGCCTACCGATCGGGATGGTGGGTCCTGGTTATTGGTGCGGCTGGCATTATTGCTGGAATATGGTACAGTGCAGGCAGGTACTCGTTAGCACGCATCGGAGCCGCCGATATTGTTGTACTGGGTTTCTTTGGTCCCATAGCCGTAGGATGTACGTATTACATCCAAGTGCTGCAGATTTCACCAGTCGTGCTGGTTGCCGGGTTGGCACCTGGCCTCTTGTCCGTGGCGGTATTGTTGGTAAACAATATTCGGGATATGGAGGAAGACCGTACGGCCGGCAAGCGTACGCTTGTTGTTCGGCTCGGCCGCCGGTTCGGAATAGGAGCTTGGGCCGCTTGCGTGGTACTGGCAGCCACGATCCCGCTTGATATTGTGCTTCTGACAAACACCCGCCCATGGGCGGGAATTGCATTTATCATTGTGCTCCCGGCTATGCACATTCTGTACCGCCTTTATTCTGCTAAGGATCCGCGTGCTCTTAACCCCCTTCTTGGTGCTACCGGCGCGCTCCTGCTTGCCCACAGCGTAATTTTCAGCGTTGGGTGGTTGCTCTAGGCAAGGGACAAAAACTCCATGTATATGCGTACCGTCTTCCCCTCCGAGCCACGTCTGGAGGGGTGCGGGATGGGCTGCTTGTGGCTGTGCGCAGGAGCGATGGCGCGGTTGCGTGGGGAGAGGTGGCTCCACTGCCGGGTTTCAGCCAGGAAACACTCCATGAATCCAAGGAAGAACTTCTATCCATTTGTGCCGGTCGCCGAGATTTTTCCGACACACTAGCTTCGGTAAGGTGCGGGTTAGAGCAGGTAGGCCGAGGCCTGCGGGGTGGCGGCACAGCGAAACCACTAAGGGATCACATCACTCTGAGCGCATTGCTTAGCCAGGGAGGTGCGGTTGACGTAAAGCGGGCTGAGGCATGTCGGGCTGCCGGGTTTACGTCTGTAAAGCTCAAAGTTGGTAGGCAGATGGTAGGCGCGGACATTGCATTTGCGCACCGTGTGCGCGCTGCGCTGGGTTCAAATGTGGACCTACGGGTAGATGCTAACCGAGCGTGGAGCCTGGATGAGGCCGCAGCATTTGCTAAAGGTGTGCGTGACATCGGGATTGCCTATATCGAGGAGCCACTCGCCGACCCTGAAGGTTTGGAAGAGTTCGCCTGTTTTTGCGCAGTACCCGTTGCCTTGGATGAATCGCTGACTGGCAAGAATCCTGCTTGGCTGCAGCGTCGTTCTTACGTGCACACGATTGTACTGAAGCCGATGATACTGGGAGGGTATACATGCGCCCTGGCATGGGCACGGGAAGCAGAGCGATTGGGCATGGACGCTGTACTGAGCTCGGCATACGAAACGGGCGTTGGTATGTCGGGCTTGGTCGAACTTGCTGCACACATGCCCCGCGATACCGGTGCCGGCCTTGGCACATACCACCTGCTGGAGTCGGATGTGGTTCATCCCAGGCTGGAGCTTAACGTATCAAGTATCAGCGTGGGCGCCACCACGCTGATAGGGAGGCAAATCAACTTGCAGGCACTTGCAATCGTACAATGCCCGTGATATCTCATCAGGCCCGCATCCGGCCAGAGTCCACCGCGATAGAATGCCGCCGAGTTACGCTGACGTACGGGGAATTGCATCGCCAGGTCGGCGCATGGGCCCAGGTCCTGTCGCGCCTTCCGTATCAGTCCATCGGATTGTGCCTCCATGATCCTCTGGAAACAATCATCCTGTTGTTTGCCGGAATGCGAGCTGGAATGGCTGTACACCCGCTGAGTACGAGACTGCCGAAACAGGCACTGGCGGCAGCGGCGCAGCGGGTTGGTTTGGGGGCAGTGGTTACGCGCCATCGCCATGATGTTGCACACTACGGTGTTACACCGGAATCTCTGTCTGAGTGGACGCAGACCATTGGCTCTGACGGAGGCAATCCCAGCCTGATCGTAGACACGTCCGGATCGACTGGTATCCCCAAGGCTGCGGTGCTCGGAGCTCGTAGCTTGGAGGTGAGCGCTAAGTGGGCGAATGAACGGCTTGAGCTGAATGCCAATAGTCGCTACTTGTTGTCTTTGCCCCTGGACCATGTGAGCGGTCTCAGTATTCCATGGCGGACCTTCTTGGCCGGCGGTACCGTTGTGCTCCAACCTCGTGGCTGGACTATGGAGGATATGCTTGTGCGCAAGAAGGTTACCCATGCGTCAATGGTTGCCACACAGTTACGGCGGTTGTTGCGGCAGCGTGAAGGGGAGGCGCCTGAATGTCTTGGAGCTGTGTTGGTAGGCGGCGATGTCGTGCTGCCGAGTCTGTTGCTCAAGGCATATCGCAGGGGGTATCCCGTGCGCACAACCTATGGGCTCACGGAAATGACTTCTCAGGTAACCACGCTGGCAAGATGGGACGTACCGGAGAAGCTGTCCACTTCAGGCACTCTACTGCCAGGGCGCCAGTTATGCATCGGCGAGTTAAATCAAATCCTCGTGCGCGGAGATGTGCTATTTAGAGGGTACTTGAGAGGGGGGAGGCTTACGCTTCCGGTTGATACCCACGGATGGTTTTATACCGGAGACGCAGGTACAATGGATTCTGAGGGATACTTGTCGGTCACAGGCAGGCTTGACAATATGTTTGTGTCGGGTGGAGAGAATATTTGGCCTGAGGAGATTGAGCGTATCCTGATAGAGCGGTATGGGTTAGATCAGGCTGTGGTAGTTCCTGTGGCTGACCCTGAGTACGGCTGTCGCCCCGCGGGTTTCATTACGCGGCCGAGGGAAGGGAAACCACTCCGCCGAATAACTGAGGAAATGGAGGAGTGGCTGCCACGGTTCAAGATTCCACGGCTAATTCCATGGGAGGGTACTAGGAAGTCAATGAAGCCAGATCGGCAAATGCTGGCCCGACGGGCGGCCCGGGAACTGGTAGACGGATAACCGAAATGCAGGCAGGATACATCTGTTCGACCAAAGATATCGGTAAGTGGGTGCCCGACCTGTAGAGTGCTGCTTGGTGAACCGCAATCCGAAACTCAAATTATCCGCAGCACCAATTCCCAGGTGTCCGTCCGGTTAAGTACATATTAACGAGGCATTTACTCTCTCAATTAGAGTAGGTTATACCGCGGTCCGAATGTTAATATGCCGGCGTCCGTTGGGTGTGCAGGAGTTAAGTACCTAACAGCGCGTTCGCGGACCCGCACACGGATCGATCCGATTACCCGGGGCGCCTGTTTAGGGGCTCCTGCGTCGGTTTCTTAACGGTAGCTTGCTGCGATTCCCGCCAGTCTTTCCAACGATGGGGCAAAAGTTCAACCATGCGGTCGGCAGGATATGTCGGAAGACGGCGTAGCATATCGGTAAGCCCCTCAAGCGGATTTACCTTGCAGCTTGCATATAGCAAGAAGAGCGTACAGCACTGCGGACTGCTGTGCTGCCGCAAACAGATGGTTCTTCCGACCCAGTGCGATTGTCCGCCGGCGCGCAACGTTCACACTTTTTGCAAGAGTTGGCGAAGCGATTGTTCCAGTGTATCTTTCAGATGCCTAATCTTCGCATCCTGATCTGCAATCTTCGCATCGTTATCGGCGTTGTCCTTGGATAGACGATCGACCTTTCTCTTCAGTTCACGGACCTGTTTTTGCAGATCCTTGGTCTCATCCTCCTGGGTTTTCAGACTCTGCGAGATGGCCTCATCTGCAGGATTAGACGGGGAGAAAGGTGCCTTGGTCTGCATGCTCCGTAGACATGTGCGCCCTCCACAATGTTCCGAATCTCCTATCCCAAAACCCATACTTAGTGTTTGCCAGAAAAGTAGGCATTTCTGAGTGACTCTTGGACTAGCCGGGGGCTGGAATCCGAATTGGGGATCTGGAAGGACAGTCCGCAAGGGTTTTTCGACGGTAACGTCGCTGACTTTGTCCGCTCACACCGGCAATCGTCGGGTAGCCCGGGGGGATTTCACCCCCAGGCCCCCACAGAACCGTACGTGAGACTCTCGCCTCATACGGCTCTTCCTAAGCAACCGTCGCATGACAGAATTGCCAATGAGCAAAGAGACCAGGAAACCGTGCACGCACTGGGCGAAGCCACTTGCGTGCACTATGAGGACTACCACGAAAACGTTTGTATTTCCGTACTGCCCACCACGTAAGCTTCTTATCTATCTGCTGCAACACCGGATGTAAGACCGATCGGTGAAATGCTCCATAGTAGTGTGCCCAGCCTCGTGCTGTACTGTTGACCAGCCGAGACAACTCCTCCAGCGTGGACCCTGTGCGGATCTGTAGCTGCCAGCCCCGTATAGCCTGCCGTATCGCCTTCTGCGCCTTGCGGCTGATAGCCGGATTGAATCCCGTGAAATATGCCCCTCTCCTGCTCCTGCTCTTCCTCGCTCTGAACGTATATCCCAGAAAATCAAAAGACGTAAGAGGGTGTCTCCCCCTCCGCTTGCCATCCTTGCAGTAAACGATGCGCGTCTTATCCGGATGCAACCGTAGTTTGCACTGGGCAAACCGACGCTCCAACTCCCTGCGTAGCCTGCAATATTCATGATGTACCCTGTTCGGGTCTAAAAGTGCTGTTTCGGTACCTGCAGGACCGATTGTGCGTTGTTCATGCGTAGGGACGACCATGAGAGGGGCTGAAAACACCAGTTTAGGCCCTTTTCCCGACTCGATAGCGGTCACATTACCGAGATTTTGGGAAGACGTCTGTCGGGTAGACACACCTCTGCCTACCTTCTCTTTCCGCTTTCCGCGTTGGGCGCCTGCGGTGTCGAAGCGCAGGCGCAAATATGACTTAGCTAGCTCTTCATGGGAAGCGTGATCCATGTGAGTTGACAATAACGTCGCCAAAATTGCTCCCATGCAGCATCTGCGCTGGCGGCAATGTGGATAACGATGTTGCGCGCGTGTTGTACGAAGCGGGCCCCCACCTTGAGTACACGCTCGCGATAGGTGCTCAGACTTATCTGGGATTCGTCAGGCTCCCGCATAAGGCAGCGCCCCACATGCATGAGCTGATAAGTTAGTGTTTGCCAGAAAAGTATGGTCTTGCGAGCGACTCTTGGCTGAGTGGGGGGCTGGAATTCGAATTGGGGATCGGAATGACAAGTCAGCAAGGATTTTTCGACGGTAACGGTGCCGACTTTGTCCGCTCACGCCGGCAATCCTAGGGTTTTGACGTTGATCAGACGTGTTTTTGTCGTCCATCAGCGAGGCATGAACATACGTTGGCCTCTCGCCCTTGCAGGCTACCTTGATTCTGTGCTGAAGACGCTCGCGCGAGTACCTACGCCGCGCGCTTGCGGGCCTGCTCGCACCGCCTTCGTCGCTCCTCGCTCCGCTTCACTATCTGTCCGATACGGTGCACATTTGCCGCTACCACTACCAGCGCCACCGTTCGAACAAAGCCTTCCTTGCCACGGGTCCGTATCAAACCCAGGCCCCGATGATTCAAATTGTTGATCGCCGACTCCACTGCCGGATGCTGACGACGACCCTCCACAAACTTCGGATCGGATTCCCTCTCCTTGTCCGCTTTGCTCAACTTACCCCTCTTCGGCATGATCACCGTGTCCAACACCGGCTCCAGCGCCTTACGGTTCTTTACCGATGAGTACCCCTTATCCATGCTGCACGATGTGATCGCCGGATACCGATCCTTCGCTTCCTTCATAAACCCCACAATCATATCCGAATCCACCCCTTCGTGCAGTATCTGATGCCACAATATCAACTGATGCTGATCCTCCAGCACGCATACCGGCAGACCCAACTCCGCAATCACCCCCGCCTTCCCCTTGGTGATCCAACGAGTATGCGGCTCATGTATCGAAAATACCTTCTCATCATGCGGAATCACCTCCCCCTTCAATAGACGCCTATCTACTTGATCTATCTGCCTTTGTGCATCTGCCAAGTACCGCAACACCTCCTCAAGATCCGCGTCTTTCTCCTTCAACACGCTGACACTGCTCTCCGCACGCTCAATCAGAACACGACACATCTTCACATACTTTTTTACCTTCGACTCATCACGCCACTGACGGTGCGTACGCACCCGGTTGAAGGCCTTCTTCAAGGTACGACTCCAGTACACAGCCTTGCGCCAGCCCGCAAGGCTGTGCGCCTCACATGCGCAATGCAACTCCCGAATCAGGCACCGCATCGATTCCCACAACAAACGAACATCCGTAGGCCACTCCACATTCGCTTTGGCCACCGCCGAATCAACCCGGCAAAGAAGCGGCTCCTCTGGCTCCTGTTCTACCAATCGGTGACCGCAAGCCACCACCGCATCGTTGATCTGCTTCAGGATGTCCGCTGTTAGCAGGCTCACGTTATCAATAACGGTCTGCAGCTGATAGACAGGCTCGTCCCAGAAATTCGTATGCCCCAGCATCTGGCGCACCTCCAAATGATTGGCGGCCAGGCTCCTCAAACGATCAAAGTCGCAGTTGAGGGCCTGCTTCAATACCCCCAAGACAAAGACGCGCCAAAGTGCCATCCCCGGACGACCACGCTGCAAATCAATATTCGGAAGCAACTGCTTCTCCAGGATCTCAAAGATCTTCTGCCGAGCCGTTGGGTCGCAATACAGGTGCTGCAGACCTTTTAGCACTGCCGGTATATCGTCCCGGTCTTTGGGGTGGAAGGTCATCTCTTCAATGGGGACCTGCCCGAGCTTAAACTGTGTATCCTCTACAATCCGCATGGTAGTAATCGTATGAATAATCGGCCCCAAGGGGCCTTATATCGATGAAAACGCCCGAAACAGAAGGATTTGGCCAAACATTCGTTAGAGACACGCTGGCTGAATAATCTGCAATGTGCAAATACGGTATGGCTCATATCCATCTGTAACCGTAACGCTTACAGGTGGATAGAACGAGTATCAAACGGCCTTGTTTCGCCGTTTTTCAGCCCTCCTACCTTTTTCTGGCAAACACTAAGTTAGAAGGTATACCTGTAGCAGGACCTCGTTCTCGGCTCGGATCTCGGCATCCTGTTCCGACTCATCCTGTTCCGACTCATCCTGCTCCGACTCATCAGGCACCCGCACTACAGGCCGGCCCTTATAGTGTGTCTTCGGACGGAGAACCGACGACAGCGCCATGGAGCAAGCCGCATTCAGCTCCCCGAAGTGCTTTTCCGCCTTTCCTCTCTTCCGGTACAGATTCACAAGCTGCTCTGCCGGATAGGCTTCTACATCCAGATCGGTGATCAGATAGAAATGCCGCGGAAAAAGCTCTCCCGGCACCGGAACAACCACGAGCACTACACGACGCTCTACGGACCAGCACTTTGCACGGTAGCGCAGTTCGTGGTAGCATTCGTCCGACGGCTGATCACCCTCCAAATGAGGCGCCGCAAGCCCGTCAATCACATCGTTCCCTTTCAGACGCATCACGTAGCCGATACGGTCGTTCTCCAGCTTATCACATAACTCTCCACTGTTGAAGCCTGCGTCCAATCGGACAATGACCTTGTCGGCCACATGTTCACGCAATGCCAGCCCAATGCGTCGAATGAAACCGTAGCAGTCCTTCACCACATTCTGCGTGCCCCCTCGCAATTCCGCCCCCAACATGTCGCCCGACTCACCGCATATGGCGATAAGGGGCAGAAAGATGGTGCGCTTGTAATATCCGTTCCACTTGCTGCCCTGCTGCTTGCCATGCGTATCTACCGGTACACCGTCCACATCAAAGACCACCTCGGGGCGGCGCTTCCCGCCACCACGCTGCAGCAGGTGCTCCATGGCGAATGTCTTTACAAAAAGGCGCAACTTCTTGAAATTCTTTTTCCCGGCCAACATGTGCACGAAGCGAGACATGGTTGGCTGGGATGCCAGGGACCTATCGTCCTGTAATGCCCTCATACCCCTTTTGGAAGAAGTGGCCACGCGCATGGCGGGGTCCCTTCGAAGCTTGTCCGCATCTGATTGACGTCCCCACCCCTGCACATGTTGCAGCAGTAACTGCCGCACTAACTCCTCAAGGCTATGCGTAATCCGAGTTTGGGACCGATTGTCCTTAAGCACGGAAGCGAGTCGGCATGCCAAGGTGCTGATCACCATGAGCAGGCGCATAGGAATGACGCCGGCATCCGATGTTAGATTATCGGTCTTGGAGCGTACAACTTTAACGGATTTATTGAACTGGCAAGCGAACAGAAGGTTGGATTTGGGATCTTGCATCGGGTGTGTTACAGGGTGAATGGGTATTGGGGTTTCTGAACGTTTGAGCGTCGCACAGGATCCCATTCAAACCGTGTATAGTCAACATATTACGCCATAATATTAAACGACGATTCCCCGCCACTTAACTCCCTCATGAATAAGGGAGGGTAGGTGTACCGCCTGCCGCTCGCTGCGGCAGTGGCATACCGCGTCATCGGCGTGCCGGGCAAATGGAATGTCGGGATACTTCCGCTCCATCCATTTGTCACATGCATAGTGCAAGAACAGATTCGCCAACAACGGACTGATCACCCCTCTTTGTGGAGTCCCTACTCCCCGTTCCTCTATCGTCCCGTCCGGTAACTGTACCGGTGCTGTTAACCACCGCTGTATGTACAGCAGTACCCACCTCTCTTGCGTATGCACCTTCACCGCCCGCATCAGCAACTCGTGATCTATCTCGTCAAAGAACGCCTTGATGTCCAGATCCAGTACCCAGTCCCGGCGCCAACAGCGCTGCCGCGTCGCCTGCAAGGCCTGATGTGCTGACTTCTTCGGTCGGTATCCATACGAATCCACATGAAACTTCGGATCCATATCCGGCTCCAAATGCCGCTTCACTACCATCTGCGCTATGCAGTCCGTAACCGTGGGAATCCCTAATGGCCGAGTACCTCCACCCGGCTTTGGAATATCCACGCGCCGTACCGCCTTGGGATGATAACTACCCGAGGCCATCCGATTCCAGACCTTGTACAAATTGTTGCCAAGATCCTCCCCAAATGCCTCCAGCGTCTGCCCATCCACTCCCGCGCCCCCTCCGTTCGCCTTCACCTTCTTCCATGCCTCCCATACCATCCTCTTGGTTACGGGAAACGGTTTTGTGTGCGTCATCAGAGTCCTCCCCTCTCAGGTTGCTCCAATGTCCCACACCGCTTAGGGCAGCCCCTTCGCTCCAGACCCATTACAACCTAACTTCGCCATCCGGTCAGGGGAAAACGCTGAGTTCCGTCTCCAATTCTCTCGTTTTTCCCTCCTAATAGCGCTATTTCGGCTAAATTCGGCGTTTTTCGACCTTTTTTAGCCGACTTTTTCGGAAAAGGCAATGTGGTGCTATAGAGGTGTGGACGGGAACCTCCCCCCAACCACTCCGGTACCTTACCCCGTACCTATTCCACACTCCGATCATGTTTATCCGAAACCGACCCTACAAACGTAAAGACGGTAAGAAATGCAACAGCTTTGCCCTCATCGAATCCTATCGCAAAGACGGTACCTCCAAACACCGCACCCTCCTTAATCTCGGCCCGAACTTCAACATCCCCCGCAGTCTGTGGGGGGAACTGACCCACTGTGTTACTGCCCGACTCAAAGGGAAAGCCAGCCTCCCTTTCCAGAATGATGAAGCCTTTCTCAAAGCGGTCGACGACATCGTTGCACATCTCGAAAGCAAGGGCTACGACATCCATCGCACATCCCATCAGCAACACCTCATTGATCCAGAGAAAACAACCCATCCCGATTCCCGGACCGTCGGCGGAGAACGACTGATCCTTCAGACATTGGAACAGCTCGGACTGGCTGTACTGCTACGTTCGCTCAACTTCTGCGAGAAACACGTCAAGCTCTGCTGTGCGCTGATCGTCGGACGTATGCTCCACCCGGGCAGTGAACGAGAAACGCATAAATGGCTGTGTAAAACCTCCAGTGTTCTGCAGCTTCTGGATTTGGAACCCCCGAGTCTCAACACCCTCTATCGTTGCACTGATCTGATCCATAAGCATATGGATCAGATCCTGGAGAAACTCTTTGGCATTACCAAAGCGGTATTGCAGTTTGAAGAAACGATCGTCTTTTATGATTTAACCAATACCTATTACCACGGCAAGAAGAAAGGGAAGTTGTTGTCGCATGGGCGCAGCAAGGAAAAGCGCAGTGATTGTCCGTTGGTTACGCTGGCGCTCACCCTGGATGGTTCGGGGTTCCCCCGCAATGTGCAGATCCTGCCGGGCAATGCAGGGGAACCGGCAACGCTCAAAGAGGCGATTGAGAAACTAAACGGCGCTACGCCCACAGTGATTATGGACTCCGGCATTGCGACGGAGCAGAATCTGCAGTACCTGAAAGAACAGGGACTGAACTGGATCACCGTGGAGCGTTCCAAAGCCCCTCCAGTCCCCGAAAACAAGCCGGATCAACAGTTTACGACCGCAGGGGGAGTCAAGATCAAAGCCTGGAAGATCACCAAAAAGGAAAAAGATGTTGAAGATGTTGAAGATGTTGAAGATGTTGAAGACGAAAAAGACGTTGAAGATAATGCGGAACTGCGCGTGTTTGTGCACAGTGAGGCTAAGCAGGCTAAGGAGGATCAGATCCTTGAAACCCAATGCAAGAAGTTTGTGAAGGCGCTCACTACACTACATGAGGGACTCTCGAAACCCGGGTACTTGAAGAACTATGAAAAGGTCACGATAAAGGTTGGTCGTCTGAAGGAAAAGTACAAGAAGGTCTCACACCTGTATGAGGTAGAGGTCAGTAAAAAGGAGGGCACCAAGCATGCAGAATCCGTTACGGTGGCCCGGCGTGCTTCGCATGCGCGTCGCACCCAGGCCAGCGGAGGGTATGTGCTTCGGACCAGTCATACCGGATGGTCGGTGGAAACGGTTGCACGAACCTACTGGCGACTTACAGAGATTGAGCGCACATTCAGAGTCATGAAATCGGACCTCGGTCTACGGCCCATCTACCACAGCAGAGATGACCGCATTGAAGGGCATCTGTTCATTACGGTACTGGCTTATCATGCTGCCCATCTGGTTCGCACCAGACTCAAGGAACACGGGATTCATGATAGTTGGGCGACGATCCGAGACAAGTTGAACAGGATTCGTCGGATTACGACCAAGATGGTTAAGAACCAATATCGGTACCTGATCACGGAGGTGGATCAGGATCTGCCTCCGAGTATGGTACAGTTCTTTGCGGTACTGGGATACGTGTATGATCCCGATGCGACCCGCACCGTGACCGAGCATGTGGAGGAAGCGAGTGCACCGGTGAGCCAGAAGCCTCCAGACTCATGACGCATGGTCCCTTCACAACGGTTGAGATAGCGTACTCCAGATGGAGCCACCAGAGCTACGTCCGATGGAAACGATCCGAGATAGATCGCAGCGAAACAGGCGGCAAAACACCAGGTAATCAGGGATTCAGACCACCCTAAACCAACTTCAACCAATCCGGTAAATCTCACCATCCATTGCTCCTGAAAAAAACGGTCCAAATATGGCCACGGGAGAATTCCGTGGGTTAGTAGCACTACGAAATGGCGAAGTTAGGACAAGCCCTTCCACACTACTACGGACTGCTCCGCCCCTGTGCCCCGCATCGGTACTCAATCGCTCACGGGGTCTCCGCTTGCGACTCTCCCTTCGCATCAGGACGACAGGTTCCCAAGTTCCATGTAAAGGCCTGAATCCACGGTCTTGCCACCTGCATGCCGGATGCCACTTGGCCAATAGACAGGCTCCCGCCAAGCTTGTCCCAGCGGACCAGAGATCCCGCTGGTTTAGACATCGTCTAACAATTTTCGACACTTCAGCAGTGGTTCATTTGCATTCAACTCCGTGGCTCGTACCTGACAAAGTCATACCTCTGCCTTTTCCGGTCTCGCTCACCACCCTGTCTCTTAAACAACGCAGCAGCCAGCGGTTTAGAGCCTCCGCCTGTACAGCGGCTCTGGAGGGCCTACCTCCATCCTTTACATAGCATGACTACTCGAACATCAAATCATATTTGACCATACCGGTAGGGACCCGAGTCGCCCCGGGCCCCCGGACAAATCCGGACGTGCGCGTTAACGCATCCGACTCCTCCCTTGGGTCGCGCCAGCGCGCTTAACGGTGAATCGTGTGGAAGGCCATGGGTGCCGGATCTCCAACTTCGGCCAGTGTATCGCAGTGAGCTTGTCCATCGTGTCCCACGTCGTACCGATCCCGCTGGGAACATCGTCGTAACACACGCATCCATATCCAGCTACAGCCGGATGTAGCAGCTCGCAAGGTACCGGTAACTCGTCGGTACGGCATAGTAATTCAACCATCCGTTGAGCACCCGCCCCAACCATTTCCCCGTCTCATGCACCGGGCGGTGCATGAGACGAATCAACTGCCCCTTCACGCGCTTCAGAAAACGAGCCATACGCTTGGCTATCGGCTTACGACCAAGACTAAATCGCCCCCTCCGATCTCTACGACAGTAATGCGTAAATCCCAGAAAGTCGAATGTCTCCGGTCGACCCTCACCACGCTTCCTGCGATCTTCCTCGGCATGTCGCCCGAATTCAATCAGACGAGTCTTCCTCGGATGCAGTCTCAACCCGAACGTATCAAGCCGATCCCGCAGTGCACGCAGATAACGTTGCGCTGTCCCCTCGTACTGGAAACACACCACGAAATCATCCGCATAACGAATGATGTAGACCTCCCCCGCACTCCGCTGTGACTTGCGCCATGCATCGGTCCAAAGATCCAACACGTAATGAAGATAAATGTTGGCCAGTATAGGGGAGATCACCGCACCCTGCGGTGTACCCTCCTCACTATCCCGCCACATCCCATCTACCATCACGCCCGCCTTCAACCACTTGCTGATCAACCGAATCACCCGCTTATCCGCAATACGATGCTCCAAGAAGCGGATAAGCTACTCCTGGTTTACCGTGTCAAAGAACTTGCGACGCTTTATCACATATGCCAAAGCATCCAACGCGTCGTGCGCGCTGCGCTTCGGCCGGAACCCATAGCTGAAACCCACAAACTCCTCCTCGAAAATCGGAGTCAGTATACGTTCCACCACAGCCCTCTGGACGATCTTGTCCTCCAGTGCAGCCATGCCAAGCGGTCGTGTACCTCCGTCCGGCTTGGGTATCTCTACCCGCTTGGACGGGGTCGCCCGGTACGCTCCTGTATGTACACGTCGGTGAAGGTCCGTCATACGATCCTCCAAATCCTCCGCGTACCTCTCCCATGTCATACCATCCACTCCCGGTGCCGCTTCACACTTCTGCGCGTAGAAGGCGGTCCTAAGCGCTTCCATGCTGACATGGTGCAGTAACGTCGTGAGACGCTCCTCTGGGTTTCGCTTCACGAACTCCCGTAACCGCTCCTTCCCCTGTGACACGCGAGCCCATTTCTGCGCCTGGTGCGTGGTAGGATCTCGCGATTTCCCCTCGGGCGACAGCCTTCGCTCCCGCTTGCTCCGCCAGGGTATCGTCCCCTTTGTTCGCAGCATTCATCGCTACTATGCTGTCGTCTGACTTCTTCATACCGTGCATCTCCGGTTACGGTGTCTCCACCTTTCCTTCGCGGCGGCGCACGACTGCAGGACAGTATGAAGACCTCCCAGGTCCCGACAAGGTATGTACGTGCGTCCATGGGGTCTCGGACACCGCGGGCATGTCCGCCGTCTTACCATAACGATGACGGACATGTTGCCTTCGACCAAAGGAAGAGCCTCGGCAACCCGAACAAGAAGTCTTTCTCGCGGTAGCCCCCGGGTTTCCCCGGAGGCCCCGCACAGATCCGGACGTGCGCGCTAACGCATCCGGCTCTTCCCTTGGGTCGCGCCACCGCGCATGACGTTAACAGACCAGCAAACCGGTCCGTTGCCGTAACCGCACCTTCCCCTGGCACACGAACCTGGTTCTGCGTCCAGTGCATGCCGGGAACTACGGTTTCCCCTCGGGTGCGACGCTTCGCTCCACCAACTCCGCCACCATGGTCTTCCATGCTTTGTTCGCCAGCTTCATCGCTACTATCATCGCATCAGACTTCTCTTCAACGTACATCCTCCGATCAGCATTTCGCCTACGCTTCGGCGACCCCGCCCTTAGCGCTGGGCGTTGAAAAGATCTCCCAGGTCCCGGCAGGATATGTACATACGTCCATGGGGTCTTAGACACCGCGGGCCTGTCCGCCCTCTCACCATAACGATGACGAACATATTGCCTTCGACCGCACCGATAATCTCGGCGACCCGAACGACACATCTTTCGTTGCTCAATATCCCTGGCCATATGCGCCGCTACCGACACTTCACGTCCACCCTCACGAGTGACCGCGCACGGCTCGCGGAAATATGTGCTTGGTTCTTGCTTCATATTACGGGACTTCCACCCGCTATACCTTGCCAGTTAGCCTGGCGTACCAGTGCGTCGGTTCTCCTCGGACGTAACACTTGGCTCGTCCGCCCGGCGTTGCGCGTGGGCATCAAGCATGACGGCGGAACCGTAACAGTCGGAGCGAACATCGTGCTCTTCCAGATGGGCGGTCACATTTCGTTCTGAGCCCCACGACGTTTCCGGCGGCGACGGGTTCAGAGGTCGGGCGCAGCTAATCCCCGGAACCGGGACTGTACGGCGAGCCCAAAAGACATTGCCGCGCCAGCGCATGGACGGGAGGTCCGGTGCGCAACGATTCCTCACGTCGTTTGCGCGATCAGATACGGCTCTAAGTTGCCCGCCGCTCATCAGTTAGCGAGGCCCGGCGAGGCAACTCGACTGACCCTTGGCGCCCGCCGCCCCTATCAGCCTTGCTACTCTGCCCGCTTGGCGGCGCAGGATGTTGCCTAGGGCGTAACAGCTGGCGGCGACCGTGTAAATCGTCGAAGGTCCCAACTGTGATTCGACCCTTCGCGTTGAATTCACGCTCCGGTGCGGCTGTAAACCGGAGCACCGAGTCGCTGCCGTACGCGCCTCGCCCTGCAACTTGCCGAATCGCGGGATCCGACTTCAGGGACGGGGCAGCCTTCAACTTGTACAGCGTCCGCACCGTCAGCTCCGGCGAGGTGTACTGTTTCGCGACACATGCCGTATCTTGAAGAAGAGCTCCGGCGGAGACCGGCAGCGGTCCGAAACTAAACCGTGCGAGCGGAGATGCCCGGCAAACAGACCGATAGCGGTGCCACGACCGGCTATGAGGCCGAGTTGTGGGCGATGGCCGATACACTCCGTGGTTCGATGGACGCCGCCGAGTACAAGCATGTCGTGCTCGGGCTCATCTTCCTGAAGTACATCTCGGACGCATTCGATGAGCGCCGCGCGGCGGTGCTGGCCGAGGAGGGAGAAGAGGCTGCCGAGGACCGGGATGAGTACATCGCGGAGAACATCTTCTGGGTGCCGCAAGAAGCCCGCTGGGCGCACCTGAAGGCCGAAGCGCGGCAGCCGACCATCGGCCAGACGGTGGACCGGGCCATGACCGCGATTGAGCGGGACAACCCGGCGCTCAAGGAGGTGCTGCCCAAGGACTACGCACGCCCGGCGCTGGACAAGCAGCGCTTGGGCCAGTTGATTGACATGGTGGGCAATGTCCGCGTCGGGGACGCCGAATCCCGCTCCAAGGATGTGCTCGGGCGCGTGTACGAGTACTTCCTTTCGCAGTTTGCGAGTGCCGAGGGTAAGAGGGGCGGTGAGTTCTACACACCGCGCTGCGTCGTCAGGCTGCTCGTCGAGATGCTGGAGCCTTACCGGGGGCGAGTCTACGATCCGTGCTGCGGCTCCTCGGGCATGTTCGTGCAGTCGGTCGAGTTCATCCGCGCCCACGCCACCGGCAACGCCAACGGGGGCAGGGTGCGGGGCGACATCTCAATCTACGGGCAGGAGTCGAACTACACGACATGGCGGCTCGCTAAGATGAACTTGGCCATCCGGGGGATCGGAGGTCAGATCGCCCACGGCGACAGCTTCCACAACGATCGCCACCCGGACCTGAAGGCCGACTTCATCCTTGCCAATCCTCCGTTCAACGTCTCGGACTGGGGTGGCGAGCGGCTGGCCGATGACAAGCGCTGGCGCTACGGTGTGCCGCCGAAGGGCAACGCGAACTTCGCTTGGGTGCAGCACATGGTACATCACCTCGCACCAAAGGGGATCGCCGGATTCGTGCTGGCCAACGGGTCGATGTCGTCGCAGCAGTCGGGCGAGGGCGAGATCAGGAAGAGCCTCATTGAGGCCGAATTGGTCGATTGCATGGTGGCGCTGCCGGGCCAGCTTTTCTACGCGACGCAGATCCCGGCCTGCCTGTGGTTCTTGGCACGCGGACATCGGCGCGGAGAAGTTCTTTTCATCGACGCTAGGAAGCTCGGCCGGATGGTGGATCGGACACACCGCGAACTCACCGGCGAGGAGATCGCCCGGATCGCGGAAACGTATCACGCGTGGAGGACGCACAAGGACGGGTACTCAGATGTACCCGGCTACTGCAAAAGCGCGCCGTTGGACGAGGTAAGGAAGCATGGCCATGTCCTCGCGCCGGGCCGCTACGTCGGTGTGGAGCCGCAGGAGGATGATGGGGAGCCGTTCGAGGACAAGATGACGCGGTTGCTGGAGAAATTGCGAGAGCAACAGGCGGAAGGCGCGCGACTTGATGCGTCGATCAATCGGAATCTGAGAGCGCTGGGGCTCGCTCCGGCGGCGAACAGGGACATACCGGTTTCTGGCGGCAATCCCTGGTTGGTAACGACGGAATCAACATGATGTCTCGCTCGGCGGAACTTTTCAAAACGGCGGGTCTGATTCCAGACATCTTTGGCGTCGTGCTCCTGTTTCGTTTCGGCTTTCCGCAGGACGTTAGTCGTGATGGCACCGTGGGGCGGACGTTGGGCACAGATGAACGAGAGGCCCGTAAGGCCAAGCAATACCATTGGGGATCGTGCGTGGCTCTCAGTCTGATCTTCACTGGCTTCATCCTTCAGATCGTCGGCACGTGGATGAGGTAGACTCCCGGAACGCGAGCAGGAAAGGAACGAAATGCACGAGCAGGACCACACCAGCGCTTGGGTTGGCCTCGGGGATCCGGCCGCAATCGTCGTGCGTAGATCCCAGCTTGGGAGCGTGCGGCTCGGATCCGCGGTCCCCGAGACCCTGAAGTCCTTGGGATTCTGGAGTCGGCAACCGCATGTATGATATCCCGGACATCACACCCCTCGAACGGGCGATCCAACGGCTGGAGGAGGGATTGGAGCGGTATCGGAAGGATACGAGCGACCTTCAGATTTGCGACGGCCTGATTCAGCGCTTCGAGTTCACCTACGAACACGGCTATAAGACTCTGAAACGCTACTTGGAATACACGGCGGCCAACCCTGCACTGTTGGATCAAATGACCTTCCAGGATCAGATCCGCACGGCGAACGAGCAGGGGCTGCTGCTAGGAGCGTGGCCCGAGTGGCGCGACTACCGGAAGATGCGCGGCATGACGAGCCACACCTACAGCGAGGCCATCGCGATGACCGTGGTTGACGCCATTCCAGCGTTCCTCGAAGAGGTGGCCTATCTCCGGGACCGGCTGAAGGACTGTCTGAAATGAGCACCTCCTTTCCCAGCGTTGACCTCCGACCCGATCATTGGGCTATCGTCCGCCGCGCTCTCCGGTGTCATGTACCGGATCGCGAAGTGCTCGCCTTCGGATCGCGCGCGACCTGGACCGCGAAGGACTACTCCGACCTTGATCTGGCGGTCATGGGGGAGGATCCTCTGTCGCTACGCACAGTCTCCGCCTTGGACGAGGCGCTCGGAGATTCCGATCTGCCGTTCAAGGTCGATGTCGTGGATTGGGCAAGGATTGATGACGGGTTTCGAAGTATCATTCGGCGGGGTGGGGTGGTGGTGCAGGCAGCCGAGGGAGCTCCTACAGGTATCGAGCCGGGGCAACAATCGTCGAGCAGCCAGCTTAGCGTCCACGCTGAGATCGTAATGGGGCAGTCGCCTCCTGGGAACAAGAGCAACAACACCGGCGAAGGTGTCCCGTTGCTCAATGGACCGACGGAGTTTGGCTCGCATCATCCCGAACCGACGCAATACACGATTGATGTTCGGAAAGAGGCGTGTCCCGGCGATCTTCTCTTCTGTGTTCGAGGATCGACCACTGGCCGGATGAACTGGGCTGATCAGGACTACGCGATTGGCAGAGGAATCGCTGCTATTCGCCATAAGCGAGGACAGCAATACCAACCTTTCGTTCGAGCAGTCATAGAGTACAGCTTGCCGAGCCTCTTGAAGCAAGCCACCGGGTCTACCTTCCCCAACGTTTCTGCCCGCCAACTGGCCGGTATGTCGTGGCCACCCCTTGAACTTCCCGAACAACGCGCCATTGCCCACATCCTCGGCACCCTGGACGACAAGATCGAGTTGAACCGCCAGATGAACGAGACGCTGGAGGCGGTGGCGCGGGCGCTGTTCAAGTCGTGGTTCGTCGATTTCGACTCCGTTCGGGCCAAGATGGAGGGCCGCGACACGGGATTGCCGCGAGACATCGCCGACCTGTTCCCCGACCGGCTCGTGGATTCCGAGATGGGGGAGGTGCCGGAGGGGTGGGAGGTAGCGACTCTCGGCGACATAGCGGCCTTGCGACGGAAGGGAGTTGATCCGGCAAGCGAGGCCAGCGACACGCCCTACATCGGGTTGGCCGACATGCCCCGTGGATCAATCGCTCTGCCAAACTGGGGCGCGGCCGGGAGCGTCTCCAGCAGGAAGTCTGTCTTCAAGGCCGGAGATATCCTGTTCGGGAAGCTCAGGCCCTACTTCCACAAGGTGGGCATCGCGCCAGTGGATGGTCTGTGCTCCACGGATATCGTTGTGCTCGGTGCACGGCAGCCGAAGTGGTCCGCCCTCGTTCTGGCCTGCGTCTCGTCGTCTGCATTCGTCGCCCACACTAGCCAGACTGCGACGCGGACGAAAATGCCTCGAACGAGTTGGCCGGCCATGCGCCGATACCAGTTGTGTCGGCCCACCGATAACGTAGCTTCAGAGTTCCAGCGACTCGATTCGCCGATGCTACGGCGAATCGTCGGGAATGTCCACGCGTCCCGTACCCTCGTCGCCCTCCGCGACGCGCTACTCCCGCAACTCATCTCCGGGAAACTGCGTGTGCAAGCAGCCCAAGAGTTCATCGGGAGTTTAGGGTGAGCCGGATCGGTCGCATATTGCGTCTACGTGGTTGCGGCGTATTCCGGAACTTCACGTGGCCGTCGGACCTGCCGGACTTCGGACGGTTCAACCTCATCTACGGCTGGAATGGGACTGGCAAGACGATCCTGAGCCGTCTGTTCCGGGACCTGCAGGTCGGTCGAACGCCCACGATAGGAGAGGTCGTGCTGCTCATCGATGGTGGCGATGTGCCGGGCGACAGCTTTCGACAATCGACGCTTGGCGTCCGCGTGTTCAATCAGGACTTCATCCAAGACAACGTGTTTCATGTGGGGGGCGATGACATGCCACCCATTCTCGTGCTGGGTGAGGAGAATGTCGAAAAACAAAAGGAGATTGAGACCCTTAAGGAGCTTCGTGCTGAAGCCCAACGGCAACTCAAGGCAGCGGGTCTAGCGGACCGGGCGGCGAATGACAAAGTCGATCAATTCTGTATCGACTCGGCGAAATTCATAAAGGATACCCTCAGGACGAGCGGCCGAAACCCGTATAACTACTACAACAAGACAAAGTTTCGAGCCTGCGTACAAAAGATGGCTGACGCCAGTGACCGCAACACGGACTGCTTGGCGGACGCGGAACGCAGGAGACTGCTCGCCAGGCATCAGGGGACTTCGAAACCCAAGATACCGACGCTCAACTATGTCTTGCCGGATTTCAACGCAATAGTGGACCGCCTGCTGGGACTCCTGACGACGACGGTTGGCTCAGCAGCGATTGCTGCCTTGAAAGCCGATCCCTCGCTTTCCGACTGGACCCGCCGGGGGCTGAGGTTGCACCGCGATAGGGAGGCTGCACGATGCCTATTCTGCGATCAACCCTTTGCCGCGCACCGGACTGGATGCTCTGACGGCACACTTCAACGCGGAATACGAGCGGTTGGTTCGGCGTGTCGACGAAGAGATCAACAAACTAAAGGCCAAATCTGATGCGTCGGAGGCAATCCAGATACCGTCTGCAACAGCCCTCTACGACCATCTGGCCCCTGAGCTTCAGACTGGTGAGCGCAGTCTGAGGGAAGCACTCGTTTCGGTGCGCCGATTCCTTGCTGACTCGGTCCAAACGTTGGAGGACAAGAAGCGACGGGGATTTGAGGAGATGAGGCTTGAACTCAAGACACCGCCTATTGCTCGGGACGTAGTGGAGCAACTGAATGCGGTGATCAATCGGCACAATGAAGAGTGTGATGCGTTCGAAAACCAAGTGGAGGAGGCAGGACGGCGGCTGGCCGAAGACATGATCGCGGCGGAGCTGCAGGAGTTTGTTCGGCTCCGGGACGGAGCGGTCCGTGCGACCGACGATTTACGGACTAAGGAGCAGAAGGTTCTGGGCTTGGATGATGAGATAGCAGAGTTGGAACGTGAGATTGTCGAGCATCGGCAACCTGCGGAGGAGCTGAACAAGAATCTCCAGACGTACCTTGGTCATGGCGAGCTATGCCTTGAGATCAAGAAGACCGGTTACACCGTCATACGCGGAGGGGTGCCAGCACGCACACGCACTGTGAGTGAGGGAGAGAGAACTGCAATCGCTCTCTTATACTTTCTGAAATCCCTAAAGGACAAGCGTTTCGATCTTGCACGCGGCGTTGTGGCACTTGACGACCCAGTTTCGAGTCTCGATTCCAACGCGTTGTTCCTCGCTTTCGCCTTTATTCGGGAACACACCAGAGACGCAGGCCAGCTGTTCATCTTGACCCACAACTTTTCCTTCTTCCGACAGGTCCGCAATTGGTTTCAGCATCTGAAGAGACAGAATCAGAAGGTAGTAGGCGATCGCCCTGCTCAATTCTTCATGCTCGACGCTGCCCAGGAGGGCAAAGTACGAAGTAGCGTCATTAGGTCCCTCGATCCTCTGCTGGCCGATTACGAGTCGGAGTACCAATACCTGTTCGCCCGCATTCATCAAGCGGCAACTGCGTCAGCATCGCAGGATCTTGAAGCAAACTACGCCCTTCCTAACATGGCCCGGCGCATGTTGGAAGCCTTCTTGGCGTTCCGTCAGCCGCAGGTCTCAGGAAAACTGTGGCGGAAAATGAATGCAGTTCCGTTCGACAATGCGAAGAAACTCCGAATTCTCCGGTTTCTTCACACGCACTCGCACAGCATTGCCGTCGGAGAACCGGAGCATGACCTAACCGCGCTCGCGGAGGGACCGTCCGTGCTCAACAATTTGTTGGAAATGATTCAGTCGCTGGACCGCGACCACTTTTCGGCAATGGTGCAGCTCGTATCCCCGTCGGCGGATTCAGGGCAAGGTGCGAGATGAGGCACGGTCTCGGAGTGCCCTGCATGAGCTCTTACGACAATGCTTAGCCTAACTTCGCCAATGCGTAGTGCTACTAACCTACGGAATTCTCCCGTGGCCATATTTGGACCGTTTTTTCAGAAGTAATGTATGGTGAGATTTACCGGATCGGTTGAAGTTGGTTTAGGGTGGTTTGAGTCCCTTATTGCTTGGTGTTTTGCCGCGATCTATCCCGGATCTTTTCCATCGGACGTAGCTCTGGTGGCTCTATCTGGAGTACGCTATCTCAACCGTTGTGAAGGGACCATACGTCATGAGTCTGGAGGCTTCTGGCTCACCGGTGCACTCGCTTCCTCCACATGCTCGGTCACGGTGCGGGTCGCATCCGGGTCATACACGTATCCTAGTACCGCAAAGAACTGTACCATACTCGGAGGCAGATCCTGATCCACCTCCGTGATCAGGTACCGATATTGGTTCTTAACCATCTTGGTCGTAATCCGACGAATCCTGTTCAACTTGTCTCGGATCGTCGCCCAACTATCATGAATCCCGTGTTCCTTGAGTCTGGTGCGAACCAGATGGGCAGCATGATAAGCCAGTACCGTAATGAACAGATGCCCTTCAATGCGGTCATCTCTGCTGTGGTAGATGGGCCGTAGACCGAGGTCCGATTTCATGACTCTGAATGTGCGCTCAATCTCTGTAAGTCGCCAGTAGGTTCGTGCAACCGTTTCCACCGACCATCCGGTATGACTGGTCCGAAGCACATACCCTCCGCTGGCCTGGGTGCGACGCGCATGCGAAGCACGCCGCCTCACCGTAACGGATGCTGCATGCTTGGTGCCCTCCTTTTTGCTGACCTCTACCTCATACAGGTGTGAGACCTTCTTGTACTTTTCCTTCAGGCGACCAACCTTTATCGTGACCTTTTCATAGTTCTTCAAGTACCCGGGTTTCGAGAGTCCCTCATGTAGTGTAGTGAGCACCTTCACAAACTTCTTGCATTGGGTTTCAAGGATCTGATCCTCCTTCGCCTGCTTGGCCTCACTGTGCACAAACACGCGCAGTTCCGCATTGTCTTCAACATCTTCAACATCTTTTTCCTTTTTGGTGATCTTCCAGGCTTTGATCTTGACTCCCCCGGCGGTCGTAAACTGTTGATCCGGCTTGTTTTCGGGGACTGGAGGGGCTTTGGAACGCTCCACGGTGATCCAGTCCAGTCCCTGTTCTTTCAGGTACTGCAGATTCTGCTTCGTCGCAATGCCGGAGTCCATAACCACTGTGGGCGTAGCGCCGTTTAGTTTCTCAATCGACTCTTTGAGCGTTGCCGGTTCCCCTGCATTGCCCGGCAGGATCTGCACGTTGCGTGGGAACCCAGAAGCATCCAGGGTGAGCGCCAGCGTAACCAACGGACAATCACTGCGCTTTCCCTTGCTGCGCCCATGCGACAACAACTTCCCTTTCTTCTTGCCATGGTAATAGGTATTGGTTAAATCATAAAAGACGATCGTTTCTTCAAACTGCAATACCGCTTTGGTAATGCCAAAGAGTTTCTCCAGGATCTCATCCATATGCTTGTGGATCAGATCAGTGCAACGATAGAGGGTGTTGAGACTCGGGGGTTCCAAATCCAGAAGCTGCAGAACACTGGAGGTTTTACACAGCCATTTATGTGTTTCTCGTTCACTGCCCGGGTGGAGCATACGCCCGACGATCAGCGCACAGCAGAGCTTGACGTGTTTCTCGCAGAAATTGAGCGAACGTAGCAGTACAGCCGTATCCGTCCGGTGAAGTACATTATAACCGAGGGTATTTACTCTCTCAATTAGAGTAAGTTAGAGCGCGGTTCGAAGGTTTATAGGCTAGCGTCGGTTGGGTGTGCAGGAGTCAAGTACCTGACAGCGTATTCGCAGACCCGTACACGGATCTATCGGATGACCCGGGCGCGCCTGTTTAGGGGCTCCTATGCCGCTTTCTTGACGGTAGCTTGCTGCAAGTCCCGACTAGCTTTCCAATGATGGGGCAAGAGTTCAGCCATGCGGTCGGCAGGATGTGTCGGAAGACGGCGTAGTACGTCGGTAAGCCATTCAATCGGGTTTGTCGATTGCAACTTGCATGTGGCAAAAAGAGAGTACAGTACTGCGGACCGCTGCGCTGCCGCATGCGATCCCGCAAACAGATGGTTTTTTCGACCAAGCGCAATCGCCCGCATCTGGTTCTCGACCAGATTGTTATCAATCTCAACCTTGCCGTCTTCCAGGTAACAAACCAGCTTCTCCCACCTGTTGAGCATGTACCCCACGGCTTCATCCCATCCCGCACTCGGCCGGTGCTCACGACTCTCCTCAAGCCATGGCTTCAACTTCTCCAGTACCGGCCGTGCCTCCTCCTGTCGTACCTCCACACGCCGAGCCGGACCAGCTCCCTCCTTACGCAACCCACGCTCTATCGCATACAACTGCCGGATTTCCTCCATTACATGGCGCACCTTCTTGGGCTCCTTTTTTCTGCAGTCAAAAAACTTGCGACGCGCATGCGCCATACATCCAAACAGCGTTATCCCGCCCCGCGTACCAAACGCATCGTACACCACATACCCGTCGGTTTGCATCGCCCCTCTATATCCGCGCAAGAATTCCCAGGGTCCAGCGCGCGCACGGCTCGGGCTGTAATCCATCATCACCACCTTCGCCCGCGGTGCCAGGTATACCCAAAGATAGCCGCGATGCGTCTTTCCTTCGTTTTTCCTCCCTTCCTTCTCCTTCCCTTTCTTCTTCGGCTTTTGCACCGGGAACGTTGTCTCATCCACCTGCAGATACCCGCTACGAAGCACCTCCTTACGCAACGCATCTCCTAACGGACCCAGATACGTCGCTACCTTCGCAATCCAATCCCCCATTGTAGCAGCCGATAGCTTCACGCCATGGCGCTGAAACTTCTTCCGCAGCCGGTATAGCGGCATATGATCGACATATTTGGCTACCGCCAAATACGCCAACAACCCCGGACCCGCCTTCCCCTTCGGTATGACACGCTTCGGCAACGGCGCTATGACCACCCCCTTGCGAGGCTCCTTGCAGACAACGTACTTCGGCCGCACAATCCGTACTACCCTCGTGAAGCCCGGCACATATTCCAGGTACTCCGTTACTTCCTCGCCGATGTACTTCATACCCGCGGTGCTGCCCTCCGGCTCAAGGCGGATCACCTCTCTGGGCAGATGGTCCAGAATCGGCCCACGCACCGGCTTGTTCTTCCCACGCCGCTTGCGCTTTACCGGGACATACTCCTCCTCCTCCTCGGGCTCAACAGCTTCTGGTTCCTCTCCAGACAACTGGCCTTGCTGCGCATTGTCCGCCGGCGTGTAACGCTCACTCTTTTTGCCAGAGAGTAGGCGATGCGCTTGTTCCAACCTGTCTTCCAGATGGCTAATCTTCGCAGCCATATCCGCGATGTTCTTGGATAGACGATCGGCTTTTTTCTCCAAGCGACGGACCTGCTTTCGCAGATCCTTGTTCTCAGCCTCTTGGTTTCTTAGCCTCTGAAAAAGGGCTTCACCGGCAGGAGAAGAGGGGGAGAAAGATACCTTGGGCCGCATAGTTCGTGTACATGTGCGTCCGCCACAATGTTCCGATTCTTCTCCCC
Source organism: Rhodothermales bacterium (assembly GCA_963663495.1). Lineage (GTDB taxonomy): Bacteria > Bacteroidota > Rhodothermia > Rhodothermales > Bin80. The sequence goes on along the minus strand of OY760427.1, from coordinate 2,610,305 downwards.
AAAACCCATGTTTTTTGTCCCCAAAGACGCTGATTGCTGCCTGCATTCAGGCGCCAAGACGATAAGCTGCACACCACTCCGAAATTCCCAAGTCGGCACACCAAACCCGGCGTATAATCACCTTGCACTAAGCTCTACAAGCGGACTACGCAGACCAATGCTAAAGCCCGCTTTACCATGTACTTCACCGTACGGATACGTACAGCCAGTCCGAGCTGTTCCAATGTCTGAAGGATCAGTCGTTCTCCGCCGACGGTCCGGGAATCGGGATGGGTTGTTTTCTCTGGATCGATGAGGTGTTGCTGATGGGATGTGCGATGGATGTCGTAGCCCTTGCTTTCGAGATGTGCAACGATGTCGTCGACCGCATTGAGAAAGGCTTCATTATTCTGGAAAGGGAGGATAGCTTTCCCTTTGAGTCGGGCAGTAACGCAATGGGTCAGTTCCCCCCACAGACTGCGGGGGATGTTGAAGTTCGGGCCGAGATTAAGGAGGGTGCGGTGTTTGGAGGTACCGTTCTTGCGATAGGATTCGATGAGGGCAAAGCTGTTGCATTTTTACCGTCTTTACGTTTGTAGGGTCGGTTTCGGATAAACATGATTGGGGTGTGGAATAGGTACGGGGTAAGGTACCGGGGTGGTTGGGGGGAGGTTCCCGCCCACACCCCTATAACACTACATTGCCTTTTCCGAAAAAGTCGGCCAAAAAAGGCCAAATTTAGCCGAAATAGCCCTATTAGGAGGGAAAAACGAGAGAATTGGAGACGGAACTCAGCGTTTTCCCTGACCGGATGGCGAAGTTAGGTTGAGTGGGATGCTTGCGAGGCTGAGGCCGAGAATGTCAAGCACTACGACATGAATATTGCAGGAGAATGGGTACAGCAAGTTTAAAGCCCGCTTGGAAGTGGATGAAATGAATTGGATTCGTTATGACTCACGGATTGTATTTTACACATGACAGCAGTGCGCAACAGCCGTTATCCTCATGTCCCATCAATTACATTCCCGAGCTGCGTGGATGTTGATTATCTGCGGTACTGCAGTGCCTGTAACGGGGCAGCTGCAGGATCATGGTCGGGAAACCTACACGAGGGATGCACTAGGTACCCGTACGGCCGAGCGCTTGGCGGCGGCAATGTCAACGCCCGCGCCTGTTTCTGCACGCGTGCGTGCAAACAAGGCAGACTCTCTCATCTTGGTCGAATTCTATAAGTCGACCTTCGGTAGAGTATGGAATAACAACGAGCATTGGCTGTCCGGCTCTCTTTCCGATTGGCACGGAGTTACGCTCAATGAAACGGGCCGGGTTTCCGGGCTGGTGTTACGGGATAACGGGCTGCTGGGCAGTCTTCCTGAGAACCTTAGCGGCCTACCCGATCTGGAGGTGCTTTCATTGCCATTGAACTCGCTTGCCGGCCCGTTGTCAGCAGCATATGGCAACGCTTCGTCCCTCAAGCAACTTATCCTTTGGGGCAATAGGTTAAGCGGTGCCATCCCCGTTGCTCTCGCCAACTTGGAACAGTTGGAGGATCTGCTGCTTTTTCGCAATCTGTTTGACGGGATAATTCCTCCTGAATTGGGACGAATGCAGAACCTCCGACGCCTCTGGCTGGATTACAATCAGCTCACTGGTTCCATACCGGTAGATCTGACTGAGTTGGGCATGCTGGAGGAGCTTTTTGTGGATGGAAATCGGCTGACCGGCATGTTGCCTGCAGGCCTTGATAAACTGCGCAGCGTGAAATCATTCTACGCAGGCGGCAACAAGCTGACGGGACCTCTTCCCGATGCCCTCTGGCGGATGCCCGCACTTGAAAATTTGCAGCTCTCGCGCAACCAGCATATCGGTGAACTTAGTGGCGACATAGCGCATGCCCCTCGACTGGTAAGCGTGTTGCTGTCGGGCAATCATTTGTCAGGATCAATTCCAGAGGACCTGTTTCGATTGCCGGAACTGATACGGTTGTTCTTGTCTGACAACCAGTTGGAGGGCCTGATACCAGAATCGCTGGGTGGTGCGAGGAATCTCCAGTACCTGGACTTATCGCACAACAACTTGACTGGTCATATCCCGGATGAGCTTGCGGAGGGGACCTACTTGAAGATGCTGGACCTCTCGCATAATGAGCTTGAAGGCACACTGCCACCATCGTTTGCAAGGCTGTCAGTCTTGAGTGATTTGAATCTCTCATATAATGAACTCGGGGGTGATCTGGCCTCACTTGAGGGCCTGCAGCGTTTGCGGAGGATGAGGGCTCGCGGGAATCAGTTCTCGGGGCCCTTGCCTGCATCCTTTCGGTTCATACCTGCCTTGGATACGCTGGACCTGGGCAACAACGCGTTTACGGGTACCCTTGAGGAATTCTTTAGCCGGCGAACGGCACTAGTGTTCTTGGCCGTGGACTCCAATGCGGTGAACGGAGTCGTTCCCGAGACTATACGGCTCTCCACCCGACTACGGACGTTGCTGCTGCACCACAATAATATTGAGGAATTACCAGCCCTGCCTATGTTGGATTCATTGAATGTTTCTGGTAATCGCCTGACATTCGAGGACTTGGAGCACAATCTTCCCGACGTACATGGAAGCTTTCAGTACGCAGACCAGGATTCGATTAGTCTGTCCGTTGAAGCAGCGGAGACAACCACGCGCCTTAAAGCGATCGTTGGGGGATCAGCCAACGAATATCGGTGGTACCGGGACGGGGTAGTGATTTCCGATCAGAGCCAACCCACGCTGACGGTTGAACGAACAGCAGATGGTCCTTCCTATCACTGCGAGGTAACCAACCTGTTGGTGCAGGGCTTAACTTTGGTAAGTCGTGCCGAGTCCGCAGATGCGGTGTCAACCGCACGGCGGGAGCTTGCCAGGGACGATGAGATGGCGGTTTCCGACAATTATCCAAATCCGTTTATCGGCACTACCTCTTTCAATGTTGAGAGCTTTCAGCCCGTGCACGTACGGCTTGTGGTATACGATATTCTCGGCAGGCGCATAGGAGTGTACGTGGATCGGGATATCGGGGCTGGAGAACACCGCATTGACATCAGGTTAGGTGCGTTGTCTCCAGGGAAATATTGGTATCTACTGGAGACGGGTGCGACATCTGCCTCCGGTATCATGACGTTGGTCCGGTAGCGGTGGGGCGATGAGGTCGGACTACGTTACAATGGACCGTCGGGACTTTCTGCGCTGCGCGGGACTTGGAGTGTTTATTCGGCCCGGCTCGGAGATTGGCGCTGACATAGTAATTTGTGGCGGCGGGGTAGGTGGCTGCGCAGCGGCACTGGCGGCATTGGAGGCCGGGTGCACCGTTGTTCTTACCGAGGAATCTGATTGGATCGGGGGGCAGTTGACTAGCCAGGGTGTTCCTCCGGACGAACACCAGTGGATAGAGGATTTTGGTGCCACACGCACCTATTTGAGCTACCGCCATCAAGTGCGCCAACATTACCAGCAGTACTATGGTCTTACGGATGTTGCGCGAGCAGCTACCTACATCAATCCGGGCAATTGTGCCGTTTCAAGAATCTGCCACGAGCCGCTAGTTTCATTATCTGTCCTGCAAGCATTGCTGCTGCCTTGGGTGAGCAACAAGAGGCTGCAAGTGCTCACCGAAACGACCCCTGTGGGCGCAGATGTGATGCGAGACCGGGTCTTTGCTGTACGAGCGCGTGGGCCCACCGGGGACATGTCGCTGACGGGTAAGTTGTTCCTTGACGCGACGGAAGACGGAGGGTTGCTGCCGCTGACTGGGACGGAGTTTGTGACGGGAGCTGAGGAGGATACTGGCGAGATGCATGCATCGTCCAATACAGGCCCGCACAACATGCAGGCGGCAACTTGGTGCTTTGCCATGGATTACGTTGAGGGCGCTGACAACATTGCGGATCCGCCGGACGCGTATGCATTTTGGAGTACCTACGTCCCACCGCTGAATCCGCCATGGTCTGGACCATTATTGCATTTAACCTACACTGACCCTATCACGCTGGAGCCGCGAAAAGCATCTTTTGACCCGCGTCCGGGCGCCCAGACGCAGCACTTTAATCTGTGGTCTTACCGACGACTGATTGATCCAGTCAATGTTGAAGGCAACGGTTACGCCAGCGGGATTACGTTGGTTAATTGGCCCCAGAACGACTATATGTCTGGAAACCTGTTCGGGCAGCCCGATGCGGCAGCACATCAGGTGGGTGCCAAAGAGCTCAGCCTTGCGCTTTTTCATTGGTTGCAGACAGAGGTGCCTCGCGAGGACGGCACCACGGGGTGGCCGGGTTTACGGTTGCGCGGTGATGTGATGGGGACAACCGACGGATTGGCCAAACGCCCGTACATCCGTGAGTCTCGACGGATTCGAGCGCGTTTCACGCTAAAGGAGGAGCATGTTGGCGTAGAGGCCATGGCGCAATGGAATGGTGGCAGCGCCGACGATCAGAGGTCAGTCCGTTTTGAAGATAGTGTGGGGGTTGGGAGTTACCGTCTTGACTTGCACCCGTCAACTGGGGGTGACAACTACATCGATGTGGCAACCCTGCCTTTCGAAATTCCGCTTCGATCGCTGATTCCGGAACGGATCGGGAACCTGTTGCCTGCTTGCAAGAACCTTGGAGTCACCCATGTAACCAACGGTTGCTACCGCCTTCATCCTGTTGAATGGAATATTGGTGAATCAGCAGGCTGTCTTGCAGCGTACTGTTCGAGCAATGACATCCTACCTGCCGCGGTTGCTGACTCGGCGCGGCACCTGCGCCGGTTTCAGCGTCTGCTGCAGGCGCGGGGTGTGGAGTTGCATTGGCCGCAATCCTTTTATTAGTCGGCGTACATGTCGTTAGCTTGGAACGAAGGGAGCCCGCATCCGGGCAGGCATCGACTCAGGACCCGTTATATCCGCCTACCTAAGCGTCAGCGCCGGCTGGTAGCCACGCTGATTGGCGGCTATGGGGTCATACTGGCAAACAGTCTATTGCTCTACCTTTTCGAGCGATCCACGGCCTTACTTTACATGAGCAATGTGCTGCTGCACATTGTGCTTGGAACTCTGTTTATACTTCCATCCGCAGTCTTCTTAGCGCTGCATCTGGCTAAGATGCCGCTTCGCCGAAACTGGAAGGCTACCGGCGCGGGTGCGCTAACTGCCTCCTCGCTGCTACTGCTACTGGCAACCGGTTTTGGCTTGGTGTTTCGCGGGTCGGCAGCGGAGGGTGGCATCATTCTCAACCTGCACCTTGCAGCGGTATTCCTCACCATTGCTGCCTTCGGTTTACACGTCACGATGAAGAGAGGCGTGCGGTACCAATTTCTTGGGTGGGCAAGTGCGGCCCGGGAAGGGCGAAAGGGGGTGCTACGACATCCTCTTTCGGTGACCGTCATCTCTGGCATGGCGGTGGTGGTATTAGTGGTTTTCGTGTCGCTGGTGGATGGTGGTACCGAAATATTTTCGGCCACATCTGCCGACAACCCGTTGACAAGCGCAGAATCGGTACTTGCTGCGAGCAGACCACTGCAAGACAATGATCTCGCCGGATCAAGGACATGCGGACAGGCCGGCTGTCATCCTGATGTAGTCCAGCAATGGGAGACCTCTGCACATCGGTTTTCCTCGTTCAACAACCCATACTACCGCAAGTCTGTTGAAGTGCTGTTAGAGCGGGGCGGAAACGACCCTGCGCGGTGGTGTGCTTCCTGTCACGACCCTTTGGTACTGTTTACGGGGCGGTTTGCCGATGATGTCAGGCTGGAGATGGATCACGCAACGGGGCAGGCCGGGCTAACTTGTCTATCGTGCCATGCGATTGAAGCGCTTCGAGATGTAAAGGGCAATGGTCGCTACGTGATGGCCATGCCGCAAGTATATCCATTCTCACAGGCTGAAGATGGCGTTCGGAAGTGGGTGCACAACACACTCGTGCGCGCCAAGCCAGAGCCCCACCGCCGGGCGATGCTGAAGCCGATGCACCAGACAAGTGAGTTCTGCGGTACCTGCCATAAAGTGGGTATCCCTCCCAATGTAAACAACTACCGTTGGAAGCGCGGCCAGAATGAGTACGACGCATGGCAGAGCAGCGGTACCTCGGGCAACACGGTGCGCTCGTTTTACCTGCCCAACTACGGTCAGGCGTGCGTGGACTGCCACATGCCCCGTGTGCCGTCTGATGATCAGGGAAATGAGGATGGCAGCGTGATGAGTCACCAGTTTGCCGCAGCCAACACAGCGCTACCATTCCTGAACGGGCACCATGAACAGATGGAGGCCTCTCAGGCCGTGCTCAGGAAGGCTGCGCGAGTGGATATCTTTCGCGTGGCGGTCAACGGTATGGATTATGGTCCAAAGGATGTGATCCCTGTAATGGGCCCTGGGGACAGTATTGCCGTGACGGTGGTGGTTCGCAATAAAGGTGTAGGGCATGGCTTGCCCGGAGGGACTAATGATTCCAATGAAATGTGGCTGGAACTTGTAGGGACGAATCATGCCGGGCAGGCTGTTCTTATATCTGGGCATTTGGATGGGGAGGGGCGGGTAGATTCTACCGCACATTTCTGGGGCGCGGTACAAGTAGACCGGGCGAGCAACGAAATCAATCGCCGTAATCCTCAAGACTGGATTTCAACGGTCTATTCGAACGTAATAGGTCCGGGTACGGCCCATACGATACACTACCGGTTCGAGGTACCGCCTAGTACAGCCGTACATGGGTTACGGGCGTCACTCAAGCACCGCAAGTTCAAATGGTATTTTCACAATTGGACATTCCGTGGCCGCATCGCCGATGGTCAGCCTGATTCGCTGGCTCGCAGGGAGGTGGACTTGCGTAGGTGGCAGTTAGATGCTTCAGAAGCCCCTGCGTTGCCAGTGACTGTAATGGGTGTACATCGCCGAAATGTCGGCATCTCTACGGACGCCGGGACGCCCCTTTGGGAACGTTGGAATGATTATGCTATCGGCCTCCTGCTGGAAGGGGACACCAAGGGTGCTCTGGAAGCTTTCGGGCGGGTGGCTGATATAGCGCCGGGCAATCCAGAGGGCCCGTTGAACCAGGCACGTGTGTATCTGGAAGAAGGATTACTCACCCGTGCGGAGGAGGCATTGAACCGTGCTGATGCGCGCCAGCCGGGGTATATGAAGGGACGGTTCTTCAGGGGTGAGCTATTGAGAGCTTATGGAAGCTATGAAGAAGCATTAGAGGAGTGGATGCGTGTGTATGCGGCATATCCGCAGGATCGTGTATTGCTCCTCGGCATTGCGCGCGTGCGGTATTTAATGGGGGAATACGATTCCGCCTTGAAATGGGTTGATAAGGTTTTGGACATTGATCCTGAAAACATTGGTGCGTTGTACAACAGGATGTTAACACTTGCGGCGCTTAACCGCAGCGAAGATCATATTGCGGCGCAGGCGCTCTACGAGTTCCACAAGGATGACGAAGAAGCTCTTGCGGTTACTGGGCGCTATAAGCAGCGCCATCCGATGGCCAATCGCGAGGCTCAGGCGATCCATTTTCATTCACTTCATTCACTTCTTGAGAATCTGGGGAGTCCCGTCGGCCAGGACTAGCGACTCGGTCATCCCACATGAGGAAGCATTGATAGTGCTTGCCCGGAGTGTGCTTAGAAGACTTACGGAGGTTAGTAATGAATTGATCTTTGTGTAGTCATGCTATGTAGGCCCGGGTTAAACCGAATCCCCGATTTCGGGGTGAAGAAGGTGCCGTCATAGCGAGGCTCTATCTTCATGATGCGGGAGTCAAATATGGTAAGGTATTCAGGTATATCCTCCCTTATTCATAAGGGAGTTAAGTGGCGGGGAATCGTCGTTTAATATTATGGTGTAAGATGTTGACTATACACGGGTGAATGGACTCTTCCGCGACGCTCAATCGCTTAGAAACCCCAATACCCATTCACCCTGTAACACACCCGATCCCAGATCCCAAATCCAACCTTCTGTTCGCTTCCCAGTTCAATAAATCCGTTAAAGCTGTACGCTCCAAGACCGATAATCTAACATCGGATGCCGGCGTCATTCCTATGCGCCTGCTCATGGTGATCAGCACCTTGGCATGCCGACTCGCTTCCGTGCTTAAGGACAATCGGTCCCAAGCTCGGATTACGCATAGCCTTGAGGAGTTAGTGCGGCAGTACCTGCTGCAACATGTGCAGGGGTGGGGACGTCAGTCAGATGCGGACAAGCTTCGCAGGGACCCTGCCATGCGCGTGGCCACTTCTTCCAAAAGGGGTATGAGGGCATTACAGGACGATAGGTCCCTGGCATCCCAGCCAACCATGTCTCGCTTCGTGCACATGTTGGCCGGGAAAAAGAATTTCAAGAAGTTGCGCCTTTTTGCAGAGACATTCGCCATGGAGCACCTGCTGCAGCGTGGTGGCGGGAAGCGCCGCCCCGAGGTGGTCTTTGATGTGGACGGTGTACCAGTAGATACGCATGGCAAGCAGCAGGGCAGCAAGTGGAACGGATATTACAAGCGCACCATCTTTCTGCCCCTTATCGCCATATGCGGTGAGTCGGGCGACATGTTGGGGGCGGAATTGCGAGGGGGCACGCAGAATGTGGTGAAGGACTGCTACGGTTTCATTCGACGCATTGGGCTGGCATTGCGTGAACATGTGGCCGACAAGGTCATTGTCCGATTGGACGCAGACTTCAACAGTGGAGAGTTATGTGATGCGTCTGAAAGGAAACGATGTGATTGACGGGCTTGCGGCGCCTCATTTGGAAGGTGATTAGCCATCGGACGAATGCTATCATGAACTGCGCTACCGTGCAAAGTGCTGGTCCGTAGAGCGTCGTGTGGTGCTCGTGGTTGATCCGGTGCCGGGAGAGCTTTTTCCGCGGCATTTCTATCTGATCACCGATCTGGATGCAGAAGCCTATCCGGCAGAGCAGCTTGTGAATCTGTACCGGAAGAGAGGAAAGGCGGAAAAGCACTTCGGGGAGCTGATTGCTGACTGCATTCAGGCGCCTGGACGATAAGCTGCACACCACTCCGAAATTCCCATATCGGCACACCAAACCCGGCCTATAATCACCTTGCACTAAGCTCTACAAGCGGACTACGCAGACCAATGCTAAGCCCGCTTTACCATGTACTTCACCGTACGGATACCTTGAAGCTGCCACGCAACACCCCCAACGTCAATCCATCCTCCGTCACCGCCAGCGTCGCATGCAACGGCAACCCCAGCGTCTTCGCCGTCGTCTGATTACTCCCTATTACCTCCAAATCCGTACACGCCGGCCGCGTACTGTACCGCGACTTCGTCGTGTCCTAGATGCATAATACGGTCTCCTAACTACGCATGTGCTCTATACAGTTTACCGCACGGTTACCACTCCAAATGCCAACAACCACTCCAAAAGGATGCGGGACCGAGATACCGGTAAGATCTGCTTTCCCAAAGTGCGTTGCTTAACCAGAATAGGCTGGCTTCCGCCATCTACTCCTGTCGCCGTGATCCGCGAGCGCTCGCTCTGCAGCCTACTGCGTTTCGTTCCAGTCTATTCGTGTAGCCTTGCCGCCATGAACACTCGGCTCGGCGCACCATTGGTCCCGCAGAACCGCAAGGCTTTTCAAGACTCCCTCCGCAAGCCCCAACAAGCCTACCAGCACCGCCCGGTCCAGTGCATGCCGCACCCCGTCGCGGTATGCCTCGTTGGCCGGCAACATCACCTGCCCTCTAAACGCCGCAAAGATCTGCACGCACTGGCCCAGCTGCGCCTCCGTAAGCTTTGACGCATCCAACGACAGCAGCTGCGGAAGCCGCGATATGGTCAAACGAGACCGTCCTTGCTGCTGCCGCGTGCCGGCCCACCAGAAGCTCACCAGCCCAAGCGTGGTGTTGGCCCACAGTACAAGCGCCTTCTCCCATGCCTCCTGCGTAAGAAAGTTGGGCCAGGCCGTACCGCCCAAGGATGGCAATTCCGTCAGACACGCCGCCAATGCCTGCGAGTTAAGTCGGAAGTCAAGGTTATAATGCAACTTTGACGCTCCGTCATGCCATAGCTGTGCCGCACGGTCCCGGCAATCCACCCTTGGCCTCCCTTGCGCATCCGGTGCTACCACCATACTCCGCTCCCGACTGGCATCGTGCGCCCACAACACCGGGTACTCAGGCGATGGGGCTAACAACTCAATGTCAAACGGACCACGCGCCTCACCGCCCGGCCCCAACCCGTTGATGTCTCGGTGCAAGAACCCCCTGCGGCCTATGTCTTCCAGCCTGCATACCGGTACTCTGACCGACGAACGCGTGCGCGGCACCAGGAGCTCCCCGCCTGCCAGTGCTTCCATGCTTGCCGCCAACCCCGTCTGCCGTATGCCTGTCCCCGTCCATCCCGACGAACGAATATAGCTCCCCGCCTCCTGCTTCCGGGTCAACCACAACCTGCCCGCCGCCCCGCGCGCATCCAATCGCCGCCGCTCTATCACCCGGGCCATCGTCGCCGCCTCCAACAGTGTCCTCGGACGATACAACAGATTAACCGCAAATATTTCCCCCGACCCTTCCGCTGTACCGCCAGCCTGCGTCGCTACCACCAAGACCTCCGCCATACCCGTATCCGCAGAAAATGCCCTGTCACTATTGCCCGACGAAGCAATACCCACCACCATGATGTCACGATAACACCGGCGCAGCAACGCGCGCGCATTCCTCCATGCATGCCCCTGCACAAACGCGGCCGGAAGCACCAATGCCAACACCCCGCCCGAACGCAGCTTCGCATGCCCCAAGTCAATAAAGTTGGACGCAATCCCCGCATTACCATGCCCCGCAGGACGATCCAATCCCTGACGTATCTCCGCCAACCGCTCCGCCATCCCGCGCTGTTCCGCCTTCCGCGTACGGAAACCCGCAAACGACGGCACCGGCACCTCCGTAGCCTCATGATTCGTCGGACGCGTAAACGGCGGATTCATGATCACCAAATCCATCGAACGATGCGGTACCTCCACATTCGTACCCTCCTCCTTCACCCCCTGACCATGCAACCCCGTACGACCCGTCCCGAACAACGCCCGCGTCTCATCCGCCTGTATCAAATCCAACGACCCAATCGATAACCCCGCCTCCGCTCCCTGATCCCCATACGGCATGTTGATCATCCGCGTATGCCCAAACGACTCCCCCGGATGCATCCCCGATAGCGTTGACGCCGTCAAATGTACCGCCGCCGGCATTATGTCCGCCGCCGTCAGTACCTGCTCCATCATCGCCGTGTGCAACGCACCGTCATGCCCGCCCTTACGCCGGAAACGCGATACAATCGCATGATACGCCGCCCCCAACAATGCCCCCGTACCGCAAGCCAGATCCGCCAGCCTGAGCATCGCAATACGGTCTGCATCCGACCAATCCACTCCCAACCGGGAAACAGCTAACTCCGCCAATAAAGTAGCCGATGCTGGCAGCGTGTAAAACGTCGCCAGAAACTTGCGGTCCGTGATCAGCTGCTGAAACATGCGACCCGACAAATCCTGGATATCAATCGCACCAAAATGCTCCAACTCACCCGCCATCCTGTCCAGCCTGTCTACCATCGTCTGCACCTCCCGCTCAGGCAAAATCCTCAACAAGTCAGACGCAAGATTGAAAATCGGCCAATAGTTGATGGCAAGAATGCGCCCCCAATTGTCCAGCACATCACGCTTGAGAAACGGCCCGCTCTCCGCCCTGCAGCTTGCCAGGTCCGCAACCTCCGGATGCAACCGAGCAAGCCGCATGTGAAAAATCACAGCATTGGCCAAAATAGCCATGGCCATACGGTTCGTCTGCTCTCCCGCCTCCTGATGCAGCTTCTCCGCCAGACGATGTAGGACATACTCCGGAGTGTGGTGATGCAAATATCCGGCAGCCTGGCTGACCGCATCCTCCAGAATCTTGCCACCTCTCGCCACACGCCGCTCGGACAACGCAACTATCTCAATACAGCCCGCCAAATCGTCCAGACTGCCCTCAAGCCACCCGCTCCGCGGCCAACGCCGGATATCATCAAACAAACCCTCACCTTCCGATGTGAACACCGCAAAGGAATAGCGAGCCGCCCGTACCGCTGCCTCCAACTGCTCCTGCGCTACCTTGCGCAGCTCCGCCGAAAGCCTGACGGCAACGCACTGCTCAGCCTGTTCTCCAGTGTGCTTGACGGTAGACCCCAACCGCGACCGCGCATCCGCCTCTACCCCTCTCGCAGGCAAATACTCCGTCTCTATTATGACCGTCAGTGTATCCTCCTGCGATACAACAATATCCGGGCGCTTTAGCTTCTCTGCAAATACATCAGTCTGCTCCGCACCAACCCTCCATCCCGGATGCTTCCCTCGCAAGCACTCGGCCAGCTTTGCGTTTACAACCTTTTCCGCGTTTGTAGGCATGAACTCTCTTTACCACTCCGCCACGCAGCGTTGTGCCATTCCGTCAAGGTAAGGATCCAATGCGTGCCAACAATTTATACAAGCCATAAAAGAAAAATCTTGCGGATGACCCTTCTGAGCCAAAGTTAATAGGAGAGAGCCTGAACCGCCGACAGTTTCGGTACATCCGTGGCAGCGGCGCGGCAGACTGAACTGTACAATTCAGTCTGTTCATACTGCTATCTTGTGGGTTCATTCCCGCCCATTTATTCCGTTCATTGGTAGCATTTTGCCGTTCTACCATGGAGTTCCAATAATCCGATAATGGGTACATCCGGTATGTTGTTTGTTAGTTCAGGACACGTTGTCTCTTGACAGCATTGCGTAGTCCCACAGTCGCGATGTCAAATACGGTTGAAACAAAGCAGCGCGGTAGGACCCCATTGATGCGCCAATATTACGGCATCAAAGAGCAGCATCCCGATAGCATGCTGCTCTTCCGTATGGGTGACTTTTATGAGACCTTTGATGCAGATGCGGTAGAGGTAAGCCGTATCTTGGGCATAACCCTCACCAAGCGATCCAATGGCGCCGCCCACAATGTGCCGCTCGCCGGGTTTCCTCACCACGCGTTGGAAAACTACCTGCCCAAGCTGGTTGATGCCGGCATGCGCGTTGCCTTATGCGAACAGCTGGAGGATGAGCCTTCCAAGGGCAAGCTGGTGCGCCGCGGAGTGGTTGAGATTGTCACGCCAGGCGTTACGCTGAACGATGCCCTGCTGGATCCTATACGCTCCCGATATTTGACTGCAATTTGTTGGGGCAAGGACGATGCAGGCCTGGCATACGCCGAAGCCTCCACTGGAGAATTTGTGCTAACGGAGGTGGGGGTGGAAGGCGTGGCTGCAGCGATAGAGTCCATTCGGCCTGCCGAGCTGCTCGTTGTTAGGACCGAGCGGCACCGGTTAGAGGCCCTTGCGCTGGAGGATGTGAGAGAGACGGTTCTGGAAGATTGGGTGTTCACCTATGACTATGGACACGATCTACTTCGTAATCACTTTCAAACCCACTCCTTGCGAGGTTTTGGGGTAACTAATCATTATAGCGGTGTCATCGCGGCCGGTGCGGTATTACACTACTTGAAGGAGACACAGAAGGGAGATGCCACGCAAATACGGCGACTCTCATGTGTGTCCAGCAGGAAAGGGATGGAGTTGGACAGGCAGACACGCAGGAACCTTGATCTGGAAGTGACGCGGAGAAACGGAGACGGTGCGTTGGTCGAACTCGTGGACGACACACGCACCCCCATGGGTGGACGCAAGGTTCGACAATGGCTCCAGCGTCCGCTGACGGATGTAAAGGAGATAAATAACCGCCTTGACGCCGTGGCATCGCTGCTTCACAATCGGGGTGCGAGGGATTCGCTCCGAGAAATACTTGATGATATTGGAGACTTGGAGAGGTTTTCCGGGCGGATATGCACGGGGCGGGCCAGTCCGAGAGACCTGACAGCAGTGGCAGAGGCGCTGGATCAAGTACCGAAGATCACGGCGCTATTTGAGGATGAGACCTGCCCTATTCTGCGTTCACAGGTAGCAGAGCTTTGTCCATTGCTCCACGTAGTAACGCAGATCCGAGCTGCGCTGGTAGACAATCCGACAACGAACAAGAAGGGCGGAGATGTTTTTCGTGAGGGGTACAACGCTGATCTTGACCGCACAAGGCAGCTAGCGCGCTCCGGGAAGCAATACTTAGCACAACTCCAACAACGTGAGGCGGAGTCCACTGGAATTGTTTCCCTGAAGGTGGGGTACAATAAAGTGTTCGGGTACTACCTGGAAGTGACCAATGTGCATAAAGACAAGGTTCCACCGGGTTATGAACGCAAGCAGACACTGGTCAATGCGGAACGATACGTAACGCCGGAACTGAAGCAGTACGAGGACCAGATATTGACAGCAGAAGTGGACATGCTACGCTTGGAGCGAGAGCTGCTGATAGAATTGAGAACTGCTATAGCAGAGTATGTGGCGGAAATTCAGCAGACTGCTCGTGCGATTGCTGTCCTTGACTGCTACGCAGGATTCGCAGCAGGTGCTGAAGACAGACGCTATTGCAGGCCCGTAATAGACACCTCGTATATCCTGCACATTGAAGACGGGAGACATGCCGTAGTTGAGCGCGCCATGCCTATGGGAGAAATGTTTGTGCCCAACAGCATCCAGCTTGATGCTGCGTCCAGCCAAATCCACATCATTACCGGACCCAATATGGCGGGAAAGAGCGTCGCGCTCCGGCAGGTAGGCATAATCGTATTGCTGGCCCAAGCGGGCGCGTTTGTTCCGGCCTCAAGCGCCCATATCGGGCTGGTGGACCGAATATTCACGCGAGTGGGAGCTTCCGACCACATCGCGCGCGGAGAGAGCACCTTCCTGGTCGAGATGAACGAAACGGCCAACATCCTGCACAATGCGACCCGCCGCTCCCTGCTGCTACTCGACGAGGTTGGACGGGGTACCAGCACGTTTGACGGGCTGTCCATCGCATGGGCGCTCGTGGAACATATACACAATAACCGGGATGTGGCTGCCCGGACAATGTTCGCCACCCATTTTCATGAACTGAACGAGCTAGCAAGCACCCTGCAGCGCGTCAGAAATTTTCGTGTGGATGTGCAGGAACACCACGGCAAGGTTATCTTCCTTCGGCGCCTGATGCCAGGCGCCGCCGACCATTCCTTCGGTATAGAAGTAGCCAAAATGGCCGGGCTTCCAGCACAACTGATAGAGCGCGCAAGAATCATTCTGCAGAAGCTTGAGACCCAGGATGAGCCGCAAATCCGTAACGGAGGGGCGCAGATGAACCTGTTTCCCAGCGAAGAACCCTATGCAGCCTTGGCGGACCAACTGGCCGGGCTAGACATTAATAGCCTCACTCCAATTGAGGCGTTGTTGGCATTGGCGAAAATCAAACAGAGCATTTAAAGCGGATCAGGGGCTGACGTGCGAATTCTCATTGTAGGTGGCGGTGGCAGAGAACATGCCTTGGCATACTGGCTGCAGAGCAGCCAGGAAAAGGTGGAACTGTTTGTCGCTCCCGGAAACGCAGGTACAGGAGACCTGGGCGTAAACGTGTCAATTCCGGCAGGCGACATTGATGGCCTGACCAACTTTGCGAAGACTAATCGCATAAACCTGACCATCGTCGGACCTGAACTACCTCTGGTACGAGGTATCGTCGATGCATTCGACGAGGCCCGCATGCCGGTAGTAGGACCCACCAGAGATGCCGCGCTAGTCGAAGGCAGCAAGGCCTTTGCACGTGCCTTCATGAATCGCCACGGAATTCCGGGTGCAGACTTTGCAGTATTTGACGCATTCAAGCCTGCCGCTGATTATGTGCGGAAGGCGGGAGCTCCACTGGTAGTGAAGGCCAGCGGCCTGGCCGCTGGAAAAGGAGCCCATGTCTGCGCCACGGAAGAAGAAGCGTTGGAGTCGCTCAAGAGCATGCTGGTCGGTCGCTTGTTTGGTGATGCCGGTGCAAAAGTCGTGATAGAGGAATTCATGGATGGAGAGGAGGCCAGTATCTTCGTCTTGACCGATGGCGATGACTATATGGTCTTAGCCCCCGCACAAGACCATAAGCGCGTCGGGGAAGCCGATACCGGCCCGAACACCGGGGGGATGGGTGCCTATGCCCCCGCGCCGGTGTTGGACAGCTCGCTGCTTGAGAAGGTAATCAGCACCATCGTTGAACCGACACTGTTAGGGCTTGCGCAGGAGGGACGCCGCTATAAAGGATGTCTTTATGTGGGACTCATGATAACAGCACAAGGGCCGAAGGTGGTGGAGTACAATTGCCGGTTCGGTGATCCTGAAGCTCAGGTCGTATTGCCACTGGTGGGGGAGAGCCTGTTGGAGGTTTTTGTGAGGCTGACAGAGGGCCGACTCGGTTCTTATAACGTTGAAGTTCCTGCCATGTCCGCGGCATGTGTAGTGATGGCTTCTGGTGGCTATCCAAGCTCTTATCGGAAAGGCATTCCCGTACAGGGGCTAGCCTCCGTAGCATCAATTCCGGGGGTAACTGTGTACCACGCAGGAACTGCTGCAGATAAGGCAGGAAGAGTCGTCACCTCTGGGGGACGTGTCCTCGGCGTGACGGGAATCGCACCCGGGCTTGCAGGTGCACTTGAGCGCGCATACGAAGGTGTTCGCTGCATCAGCTTTGAAGATTCGTTTTTTCGGTCCGATATTGGATATAGAGGCATCAGGCGCTAGCGAATGCACCTTGTAGCGTTTCTGCTTTTTGCAGCTTCTGCCTCGCCGCCCGGATCACCTAGACCTGATACGGTCGTGGTAGGAGGGACCCTGATTGCGCAGTTCGCTGATGCGCGGGCACTTGCAATTGATCCCGGAGGCACGCTCTATGTGGCGGATGCCGGCCAGGATGTGGTGCAAATCCTTGCACCGGACGGGGCGGCACTGGGTAAGATTGGCGGGGTTGGTACTGACCACGGACTGTTTCATGAGCCCACCGATGTTGATCCGACCAACGGTTTAATGGTAGTGGTGGCAGATCGGCGTAATGGGCGCCTGCAGCGCTTCACCAGAGCGAACCTGCACACCGAGACCCTGCCGGTCCATAGAGCCGATGCTTTCCTGGGTCCAGCATCCAATGGGCCCGGGGATGGACTACCGCTTGCCGTAGCAATCAGCCACTCTAATGAAATTTTCGTCATTGAGTCGGAGAGCCGCGTTGTGCTGAAGTGGGATGCACTGCGGCGCCCCGTGCTCGTCGTGGGGGGCTTTGGGAGTGCAGGAGGGACACTGAAGGATCCCGTGGCGCTAGCTGTAAATGGTAACCATGTCTTCGTTGCAGACGCAGACGCCAAAGCGATTATGGTGTATGACCACTTTGGAGGCTTCGTTAGGAGCATTGAACGCGGCCAATTAGCAGAGCCACGCGCACTCTCGGTTGATTCTTCTTACTTGTGGGTGGTGCACCCGAAGTTGATCATTGCGTATCCGCTTGGAGATGCAGAACGGTACGATGTAAACGTACACGTAGGGGAGGGGCTCGTAGATGCGCAGTTTGCCGATGGCAAGCTCTTTCTGTTGACTTCTACACGGCTGCTGGTTGTAGATGATTTGAAAATGATGCAGTGAGAATGAAGTGATCCAACGAACGTAAGCGTGCGGTGAACTGCGTCTTGATTAGGTGACGGGTTCTGGGGAGCTTACCCGTAGACGTGAGAACCCAGACCCCAGATCGCATGGTACCGCCCAAACGTACGGCGGAAGAGATGTTTCCACTGGTAGAGCAGTGTAACGAAAGGGAGTTATATGGCTGAGTGCCACGCGTTTTCGCAGGAATTACTTTTTGTGCTTGGGTGGTAAAGACAGGATGGCTTTCGCCAGTTTTTCATAATCAGTTCCCGCTTTTCACGAAACCACTGCAAGTATTTCAAATAACTCAACACGTGGGTATTCATGCTATATAATTGCCATATATTAGAAAGTTATATACCACAGTGCCATGCCCGAAACGGTTAGTGCATACCGCAATATCACATACAGCCTGTTGCCCGGAAGTCGGAGTAACGCCAAGCACCTTGCTGGATTAGCGGGTGCGTGTAGGTTTGTGTAGAATGCCATCCTCGCAGTGCAGAGCGAGGCGTACAGGAAAGCGAAAGAGGCTGGAGAGAAGCCGCCCTCGGTACGCTTCTTCTCGCTGGGGAAGCGGTTCACGGCGCTGCGCCGTACGGTCGAGTGGCTACCTGAATACTCCTTTGGTGTCGTTAGATACACATTGAAATATCAGGCGGATGCATGGAAGGCATTCTTCAAGGAAGGTAAGAGAAGACCGAGATTCCATTCCAGACGTGGTAGTACGCCTTCGTTCACGATCCCGGATAACGTAAGGGTTCGGGATGGCAAGCTGTATATCCCGAAAGTGGGATATATAGCGCTCCGCAGGCGGGAGGCAACCCGTACCCTGATAGTATACCCGTCAAAGCCACGGTAAAGAAGAACGCCGGCAAAGGGTATGCTGTCATCTGCTACAAGATGGAGGCACCTGTAATAGAGGATACCGGCGGTGCTGTAGGCATTGACCGTAATTGCGGGCAGGTCGCTACGGTCTCCACAGAGGGCGATACAAGCATTATCAGACAACCGGATACGAAGCGTCTTGATGCCAAGTTGAAGCGGCATCAGCGAAGACTGGCGAGACAGAAGAAAGGCTCCAACCGTCGTAACAGGCGGAAGCATAGAATCGCCCGCATACAGCGCAAGCGTGCTAACGTCCTCAAGAATGCGAACCACCAGGTAAGTCGCAGTATTGCCAAATGCTCCTCAACGGTAATACTGGAGGACCTGAAGATCAAAGCGATGACACGTTCAGCTAAGGGGACGATGGAGAGCTTTGGCACAAACGTCAGACAGAAATCTGGCCTCAACCGTGGGATACTGCGAACAGGTTGGGGCCAGCTGGATCAGATGCTGGGCTATAAGTGCCGCAAGGTGATAAAGGTTACCGCTGCCTATACCAGTCAGCGGTGTTCTGTGTGTGGGCACACAGAAGCGAGTAACGGTAAGATTCGGAGCAAATTCACGTGTATGTCCTGTGGATATGCGGATCATGCAGACCTGAATGCGGCTGCAAACATACTGGCCTCCGGGATTGGGGCTTCTGCACGGCGAGGGGCGTTCGGGTTACCGACCCCTATGACCCGTGAAATTGATACTAGTGCCTCACTGTGTACAGTTGGTCACTCACGTATATAATTCCCTAATGATACTATGCTCGTTCTGACAGCCCTGATTGCGTACCAAAGAATTGGGGACTTCTTGCGGCGCTTGCTAAGCCCGCAAAGACCTGCACGCGCGATTACTACGGTGTCGTTGCCGTGTTGCAGGCAGATTCAGGCACGTTTCTCCTTACTGAACAGCCTATATGAGCCCTTTTTGCACGCGCTGACACCGCGGTAGCGGATTCAAGCGTACCATCTGCAGGTATGCTAACCTTCCACGCGTGCGTAACGACCTAAACGCGCCAATCCTATCATCCAATACCGCACGCATCGTACCACGATCGAACTCATGTTCCGGCAGTAGGCAGTCTTATTGGCAGGACTGATCACTGTACGCGTGATTTATGGCCTCGTTTAAATGTGCTTCACCGGACAGATACCAAGGAACAGCAACAGTGTTCGAGCGAGGCGCAGGACTCGCTCGAACCGTAGTTTTTTGCAAACGCCGGAATGTTGTTGGGCACCGTCTGCGCCCGTAGTAGTATACCCGTGCTTAACTTTACCCGTCGCAATCGCTACTGACGCCATGCCGATGGTTTACGATGCTCATACCAAAGTTACGTTGGCCGATACCCTCGCTACGGAGGTACCGACCCATGGCCTGGAAGTGGAGGAGCTATTGCGTCCCGTGTCCGGAGCCGAGATATTCTTGCGCGCGCTGGATGCGGAGGGGGTAAAGATTGTTTTCGGGCACCCGGGCGGTGCCGTCATCAAGATATATGACGAGATGGCGCGCATCAAACCGGGATTCCAGCACATCCTGGTACGGCATGAGCAGGGGGGAACCCATGCGGCAGAAGGCTACGCCAAGGCAACAGGCAGAGTGGGAACGGTGCTGGTGACCAGCGGCCCGGGTGCTACAAATACGGTGACCGGAATAGCTGACGCCTACATGGACTCGGTCCCGATCGTAGTCTTTACGGGGCAGGTTCCAACGCATCTCATAGGCAACGACGCCTTCCAGGAGTGCGACGCTGTGGGCGTTACACGCTCCATCACCAAGCATAGTTACCTTGTACGGGATGTCAGGGATCTTGCCAATACGATCCGGGAGGCATACCATATCGCGCGTACCGGGCGGCCCGGGCCGGTACTCGTAGACTTGCCAAAGGATGTGCTTTTGGCAGAAACGACATTCAGGTATCCCACCGAGGTGAAGATGCGCGGTTATTCCGTTCCTGCCGACGGACGCACCGACAAGATCGCTCGGGCGTCCACCATGATAGCGCAGTCTCGGCGGCCAATCATCTATGCGGGTGGAGGCGCCATCGGGGGAGATGCCTCAGCACTACTGACACGCATAGCCCGGAGGGGCGGCATCCCTGTTACGACGACGCTGCACGGGTTGGGCGCATTCCCGGAGAATGATCCACTTTCACTGGGGATGCTGGGAATGCATGGCACTTGGTGGGCCAATCAGGCCATTCAACACGCTGACCTGATAATCGCGGTTGGTGCGCGCTTTGATGACCGCGTGACAGGAAAGCTGGACTCCTGGGCACCGCATGCCCAAGTGATTCATATTGAGATCGACCAATCGTGCATTTCCAAGAATGTGTTTGCAGATTGCGCAATACTGGGGCATGTCCGCCCGGTACTGCAGAAACTGGAGAGTATGATTGCGCCTTTGGATACCAGCGGCTGGCTGAAGGAAATAGCCGGATGGCGGCAGCAATGCCCATTGGCCTACGAAAGCGATAGCAAGCTGCGCGCCCAGTACGTGATAGAGCAACTGCGCGACAAGACACAGGGCGATGCAGTGGTCGTAACGGATGTCGGGCAGCACCAGATGTGGACAGCACAATATTTCAAGTTTCTTCACCCCCGAACCCATATCACCTCAGGTGGGCTTGGCACTATGGGATTCGGCATGCCCGCCGCCATGGGAGCAGCCTTCGGACTACGCGAATTAGGGTCCGACCGGCCGGTTGTATGCATCAGCGGCGATGGAGGCTTTGTAATGAATGCGCAGGAGATGAGCGTCGCGGCCGCGCACAAGTTGCCGCTGAAGCTTGCCGTAATAAACAATCGCTTCCTGGGGATGGTGCGCCAATGGCAGGAATTGTTTCATCAGGAGCGGTATAGCCACACAGATCTGTCTGACACCAATCCGGATTTTGTAAAACTGGCTGAGGCGAACCATTGTGTGGGGTTGCGCGCGGAGACGCGCGAGGAAGCCCGCGCCATCATTGATCAGGCATGGAAGGTTACAGATCGACCGGCGCTAATGGAGTTCAACGTGGCGAAGGAGGAAATGGTCTTTCCCATGGTTCCCGCCGGTGCCGCGACGGGAGAAATGATAACCGAACGCCTGACACCCGATTCCTTCGTATAGGGGCTGCCATGGATAAGACGCTGATCCTTACCCCGCAGCAAATCATTCGGAAGCGAGCGGCCGGCGATCCTATTGAGCCGGAAGAGGACGAACTGGTCAGCCAGCATACGATTACTGTACTGGTTGAAAATTCTATCGGTGCCTTCATTCGCGTGGTCAACATGTTCTCCGCACGCGGATTCAACATCGAAAGCATCGCTGTAGGGGAGACCGACGATGGCACGGTTTCCCGGATGAATATTGTTACTACGGGCAATGACAGAATCATTTCCCAAATCCTGAGACAGCTCAGCCGCTTGGTTGATACCATCGCGGTTGAGAATTTGTCGGACACCAATTACGTAGAACGTGAGCTGTGCCTCGTAAAGGTGGAATACAAACCCGAGTCACGAGCTGAGATCATGGACATAAGTGCCGTGTTCAGGGGGAAGGTGGTTGATATCACACGCACCGCGTTCACTTTTGAACTGACAGGCCCCTCCAACAAGATTGATGCCTTTATCAACATGATGCGCCCTCATGGGATCACCGAAGTCGCTCGCAGTGGTCGTGTTGCCATGAAGCGTGATGCATTTCCCGACTAATCCTTTACCGTAGAAACGTGGCAGGTATGAAAATTCATTATGGCGCGGACGGCGCCATTATTCGTAGCAAGAAGGTGGCGATTATAGGGTATGGCAGCCAGGGGCATGCCCATGCACTGAATCTGTATGAAAGCGGCATCACAGTGGCTGTCGGCCTGCGGGATGGGTCCGCTTCCAAAGCGGAGGCAGAGCGCCACGGACTTATGACTTTGGGCATCGAAGAGGCGGCGGCCTGGGGAGACGTGGTCATGATTCTTATCCCTGATCAGGACCAGAAGCGGGTGTACGATGCGCAGATCGCGCATCGTATGCGTCCGGGCAACGCGCTGGCCTTCGGACATGGCTTCAATGTTCATTACGGTCAGATAAATCCTCCTGAGGGGGTGGATGTGTTTATGGTGGCGCCCAAGTCACCCGGACACCTGGTTCGCCGTACCTACACCGAAGGCATCGGCACGCCGTGCCTGGTTGCGGTAGCCCAGAACTCCACCGGTAATGCGCTGGACATTGCGCTCAGCTATGCCGATGCCATTGGCGGTACGCGGGCTGGCGTGATCGAAACCACCTTTAAAGACGAGACAGAAACCGACCTGTTTGGAGAACAGGCAGTCCTGTGCGGAGGCTCTCAGGGTCTCATTCAGGCCGGGTTTGAAACGCTGGTAGAGGCCGGATATCCCCCCGAGCTCGCGTATTTTGAGGTCCTGCACGAGCTGAAACTCATCGTTGACCTGTATTATGAAGGCGGGCTGGAGTATATGAATTACAGCATCAGCGACACCGCTGAGTATGGCAACTACACGCGCGGAGCACGCGTGGTTAACAGTACGGTTAAACAGGAAATGCGCCGCATACTGGATGAGATACAGACGGGCGCCTTCGCCGAGGAATGGATCAACGAATGCGAATCCGGATACCGCAACTTTAATCGACTCCGATCACGAACCCGGCATCATCCGGTTGAAGTTGTTGGCAAAAAGTTGCGCAAAATGATGAGTTGGCTGCGGCGGGCAGAAGTGCCGCAGGAAGAACCCGTGGCGGCGTAATACACTTTGAGCCGCGCGTACAATGTTGTCGTCCTACCCGGAGACGGAGTAGGACCCGAGGTTACAGGAGAAGCCGTGCGTATCTTGCAGGGTGCGGCAGAGGCCTTCGACTTTTCGATGGACTTCGCTTTTCATCTGGTGGGAGGGGAGGCCTTGGATGCAACCGGAGATCCGCTGCCCGCAGCCACGCGGGCAGCCTGCACGGATACCGACGCGGTCCTGCTTGGAGCTGTTGGAGGCCCAAAATGGGACCATGAGACGGGACCTAGGCGCTGTGAGGCAGGGTTGTTGTCTCTGCGGAAGCTTCTTGATGCTTACGCGAACCTGCGTCCTATCAGCGTCCCGGATGCCTTGGGTAGACTTTCACCGGTAGCAACATCGGCAGGCGCAGACATGGTGATTGTCCGCGAGTTGACCGGAGGGATTTACTTCGGTGAGCCCAGGGGCAATGCCAACGGCACGGCGATCAATACGATGCGGTACGATAGGGAAGAGATAATCCGCATTGCACGGATTGCCTTCCGGCTCGCCGAAGCACGTAACGGAAGTGTAACATCGGTGGATAAGTCCAATGTTCTGGAGGTTTCGCGACTATGGCGTGACACCGTGCACGCATTACATAGTGAGGAGTTTGACCAAATTGAGCTCGCAGACTTGTACGTGGATAACGCGGCAATGCAAATGGTGCTGGACCCGCGCCGGTTTGATGTGGTCGTGACGGCCAACCTGTTTGGCGATATTCTCTCCGACCTTGCCGCAACGCTGCCCGGCTCCCTGGGCGTACTGCCATCGGCGAGCGTTGGCGGCAGCGCAGGCCTGTTTGAGCCGGTCCACGGTAGTGCACCGGACATCGCCGGAAAGGGCATTGCCAACCCCATGGGGGCGATATTGAGTGCGGCAATGATGCTGGACCATTTAGGAGAGGCATCAGCCGCACATCAGGTCCGTAGCGGAGTCACGGAGGCCATCAACCGAGGCGTACTCACCCGAGATCTGGGAGGGAGCGCTTCAACCAGGGAAGTAGCAAGTGTCGTGCTGCAACGTATGGCGGCGATGCATGTAAACCCGTCAGCGATATAGGTACACCAAAGGGGGATTCAAGGCGACCTTAACTGCCTTTTCATTCTCGTTTGATCAATTAGCATTATTCAGGGGCATTATGGGCAGTATTTCGAAGACGCTATCGGAGATGTACGGGGGTATTGATACTGCACGAGTGCAGGCGGATTACGCTCATGTACTGGCGGACGGCGAGCCTGTCGAGTACGCCTGCAAGACAATTCGGGACTTGTTCATCGTCACCGACCGCCGCATTCTCACCATTGATAAGAAGGGCATAACCGGAACCAAGAAGAACTACATCACGGTGCCGCTCTCTAAGGTCGCAAGTTTGCGGTTGAGTTCGGCGGCACGATGGCTGGTCTCGTTACGGTTCGCTTGTGGACAAGCGGCGCGGAACCCATCGAAGTGATTTTCCACAACAGCGCCAACGGTGAGGGAATCCAGAAAGTGCTGACGATGCAGATTTGTGGGGGTACCTCAGCCTCATAATTCCTAAACCAAACTGGAAGCCGGCATGGCAGGCAGGCAAGTCCTGATATTTGATACGACGCTGCGCGACGGGGAACAGGCCCCGGGTGCGGCAATGACGCTTGGAGAGAAGCTGCGAATCGCGAAGCAATTGGCAGCTTTACGCGTGGACATCATTGAGGCCGGCTTCCCGGTTTCGTCGCCGACACAGTTCGAAGCGGTGCAGCGTATTGCGTCTGATGTGGAAGGCCCCGTAATCTGTGCGCTTGCTCGTACGGTACCCGGCGACATTCAGGCCGCCGCAGAGGCATTGTGTACGGGTTCCAAAAAGAGGATCCATACTTTTGTCGCTACGAGTGATATTCACCTCATGGCCAAGTTTGCTGACAGCAGGTTCGGCCAGAGCTTGGTAGAAAAGCGGCAGACGATCCTTCGCATGGCTGACGAGTCGGTACGTATGGCGAGGGCTGTCACGGACGATGTGGAGTTTAGCGCCGAGGATGCCGGCAGAACGGATATCGGTTTTCTGTGTGAGGCGGTAGCGGTGGCGGTGGAGGCCGGAGCCACTACGATAAATATCCCGGATACAACCGGGTACTGCCTCCCGAAGGAATACGCCGAAATCTTCAAGACTGTGACGAAGCGCTGTGGTATCGGGAGCGATGTGGTGCTCTCTACGCACTGCCACGACGACTTGGGCCTTGCGGTTGCAAACTCGCTTGCAGGAATTGTGGGCGGTGCCCGGCAAGTGGAATGCACGGTAAATGGCATCGGAGAGCGTGCAGGTAACGCATCGTTGGAGGAGGTCGTGATGGCACTTGCGGTGCGCGGTGCTCGGTTTGATGCGCATACTAACGTAGAGACACCCCTCCTGACGGAAACAAGCAGGATGGTATCCGTAGCAACTGGATTTTCTGTCCCGCCGAACAAGGCGGTGGTGGGAGGTAATGCCTTTAGCCATGAGGCCGGCATTCATCAGCACGGTGTGCTGCAAAGCCGTGAGACATATGAGATCATGCGTGCTGAGGATGTCGGGCAGCGGGCTGAAAGAATCCGTCTAGGCAGGCACAGCGGCCGGCGCGGGCTCTTCAGCCGGTTGACCAAGATGGGCATTAATGTCAGTGACGATGGCCGCGAAGAGATTTACAGCTCGTTTGTGGAGCTCGCGGACCGCAAGAAGGAGATATCTGACGAAGACCTCGTACACTTGGTTCGCGAGGCCGAAGGCAAGCCGGAACGGACCTACTACCGCTTGGATCAGATGCATGTCTCGTGCGGTACCGCTCGCAGGCCAAGGGCGGAGGTTCTGGTGTTTCATTATGGCCTCGGTACGACCTGCAAGGAAGTTGCCGCCGGCGATGGTCCGGTAAATGCCATATATAAGGCAATTGACCAGGCAACCGGTAGTCACCATGACCTCAACAGCTACGCCATTCGATCTGTGACCGAGGGCAAGGACGCCATGGGAGAGGTTACGGTGCTCGTGGAGGATGGTGGAGCCTTTTTTCGCGGTGTAGCGCGCAGCACCGATGTTCTCAAGGCGTCAGCAGATGCTTACATTGAAGCATTGAACCAACTGGAATCATTCCGGTCGGATCGCAAGAGCGTAGAATTTGTCGGCGGCGGTATCATACAGTCGTTCGAAGGAGGTATGGAATAGCATGACAATCACGGAAAAAATTCTCGCGAAACACGCAGGCCGAAAACGGGTGGCACCAGGTGACAGCATCTGGGTGGATGTTGATATCCTCATGACGCACGATGTCTGCGGTCCACCCACGATTGACATTTTTCGACGGGAGTTTGGCCAGGATGCGCGCGTATGGGATCCCGAGAAGCTCGTCGTGTTACCGGACCACTACATTTTTACCGCAAACCACCACGCGAACCGCAATGTCCGGCTGTTACGGGAGTTTGCAGCGGACCAGAGCCTGCCACATTTTTATGATGTGGGCACTCCACGGTACAAGGGTGTTTGTCATATAGCTCTTGCGGAAGAAGGCTTTAACCGCCCAGGATCGCTTCTCATCGGAACCGACAGCCATACCTGTACATCAGGCGCCTTTGGGCTGTTCTCTACCGGCGTGGGCAATACCGACGCGGCGCTGATTATGGGTACCGGTAAGATTTGGTTAAAGGTTCCTGAGACGATGCGTTTTGTCTTTGATGGTGCGTTGCCGCCATACCTTATGGCTAAAGATCTGATTCTTGCCGTCATAGGGGAGATTGGCTGTGATGGCGCGACGTACCGGGCGATGGAATTCGATGGTGAGGCGGTGTACAGTCTTAACATGCAGGAGCGTATGACGCTGACCAACATGGCTATAGAGGCTGGCGGCAAGAACGGTGTTATTGCGCCCGATGATGTTACGATGGCATACGTTCGGGAACGGACGGATGCGTCCTTCGAAATTGTAAGGAGCGGGCAATCGGCACGATTCCATTCCGAGTATGTGTACGATGTTTCCAAGCTTGAGCCTGTGGTCGCCAAACCGCACCGCCCGGACAACAGAGCGATGGTGACCGAAGTCGCTGGAACCCGCCTTGATAGGGCCTATGTGGGCAGTTGTACCGGGGGCAAGCTGGAGGATTTTGAGGCCGCCGCCGGCATAATCAAAGGCAATGAGGTGGCTATTGATACCTTCATCGTTCCTGCTACTACAGAGATCGGGCGCGCGCTGCATTCCACGCATGTGGATGGCATGTCTTTGTATGACATCTTTGAGCAGGCGGGATGCAAGCTGGGCAACGCCAGCTGCGCAGCGTGCCTGGGCGGCCCTCCAGATACGTTCGGGCGCAACATGGGTACGGAGGTCGTCATTTCGACGACCAATAGAAATTTTCCGGGCAGGATGGGCTCCAAGCAGGCCTCCGTCTACCTGGCTTCACCTCTTACGGTGGCTGCATCGTCGCTGTCCGGTGTAATTACTGATCCACGAACAGTTCTGGTATAGGCAATGGAAGCAATGATGGAAGGGAAAGCCTATGTAGTAGGCGATGCCATAGATACAGACCAGATCATCCCTGCGGAACATCTGGTGTACAGTTTGCGCAGGCCAGAGGAGCGCCGTATGTATGGCCGTTTTGCGATGAGCGGGATTCCTGACACTGGTCAGGGACTACCATTTGGTAGCCTGCCGTTCACGCGCTCGGACGCCTATCAATCAGAGTATACCATCGTCATCGCAGGCAGCAATTTTGGGTGCGGCTCCAGTCGAGAACATGCTCCGTTTGCGTTGGCGGAAGCCGGCGGCAAGGCTGTAGTGGCAACGAGCTACGCACGCATTTTTTATAGGAACGCGGTGGATGGTGGGTTCCTGGTTCCGTTTGAGTCCCAGGAGCGCGTTAACGATCGCGTTCGCACTGGAGATATTGTTTCAATAGACACTAAGTTGGGATTACTAGTAAACAAGACAACTGGAGAAGAACACCTGCTCCGGCCTCTGGGAGATGTGGCGGATATCTTGCGGGCTGGCAACGTGTTTGAATACGCCCGGCAGTCCGGGCTTATTGCCACCTAAATTCCACGCATTATGCCTAGCCCTGCGATAGAACTCTTTGACACAACGCTCCGTGATGGTACCCAAGGTGAACACGTCACCATGTCTGTCCGTGACAAAGTCCGCATAGCCCAGCGGCTTGACGCTTTTGGTATTGACGTTATTGAGGGAGGGTGGCCGGGTTCCAACCCCAAGGATCATGCATTTTTCGAGAGTGCGCGTACGCGGCGATGGTCGCACGCCGACATCTGCGCGTTTGGATCTACGCGGCGCTCTGACCGGACTGTAGAGGATGACCCCAATATTAAGGCTATGCTGGCAGCGGGGACCGGCACGGTTTCGTTGTTCGGGAAGAGTTGGACATTGCATGTGGAACGCGCGCTTGGTGTGACGCGCGACCAGAACCTTGACATGATTTTCTCCAGCATTGCTTACCTGCGAAGCAAGGGACGACGCGTGATTTATGACGCGGAGCATTTTTTTGACGGGTGCAAGGCGGATAAGGAATATGCGCACGCCACCCTGCAGGCGGCTGCCGAGGCAGGTGCGGATGTGCTGGCTCTGTGTGATACAAACGGTGGTACATTACCAAGCGACATATTGGCGATGGTTTCCGATGTGTGTGCAGCGTTTGATGGCGTGATCGGAATACATGCCCATAACGACAGCGGCTGCGGCGTCGCAAATACGCTGGCAGCGGTGGAAGCGGGGGCGCGCCATGTGCAGGGCACCATCAACGGCATTGGCGAGCGAACGGGCAATGTAGACCTTTGTGCGGCGATAGCGTGCCTGCAGCTCAAGATGGGTTTTGACTGCGTCACGCAAACTGCCTTGGCCAAGCTGGCTGACCTCTCTCTATTCGTAAACGAGGTAGCAAACCTTGTGCCCCTTGATCGGGCTCCGTTTGTTGGACGTAGCGCGTTTGCGCACAAAGGGGGGATACATGTCTCTGCGGTGATGAAAGAACCTCGGGCATACGAACACCTGGAGCCCTCTCTTGTCGGTAATAAACGCCGTGTATTGGTATCCGACCTCTCCGGCCGATCGAATGTGCGCTACAAGGCCCGCGAGATGGGGCTTGAGCTGGGTAATCGCGACGAGGCACGGCGGGCTGTCAAGCGAATCAAGGAGCTGGAAAGCTGCGGATACGAGTTTCAGGGGGCTGAGGCATCGTTCGAATTGCTATTGCGGAGCGTTCAGGGGGAGCAAACCGAGATGTTCACACTGGATCGCGTACATGTGCATAGCGAACGGGTCCAGGATAGTCTTGACTGGTCCCAAGCCACGGTTGCTATCAAGGTGGACGGCCACCGCGAACTGGCGGTGGCCGAGGGCGTCGGTCCCGTTGACGCGCTGTCCAAGGCGCTGCACAAGGCATTGTGCCGGTCTTACCCGGAAATGGAGCATATTCGCCTCGTGGATTACAAGGTGCGGGTGCTCAGCCCGCAGGATGCCACCGAGGCCGTGGTAAGGGTGTTGATTGAACACAGCGATACCAGAGGCGAGAGCACTTGGAATACCGTTGGGGTTTCGCCCAACATATTGGAGGCCAGCTGGCAGGCACTATCGGATGGTATCCGCTATTTCCTTGTGCGCCGCCGTGAGACCAACGCTTCTGCCATTGCCGCCGCGGGGTGAAGCTAGTGGAATAACGCGCGATCGCAGTGCCGCCTCCCATGTGCGGTAGGCGTGCTGTTCCCGGTGGAAGCGCATCCACACCTGCCGATGAAGCAGAGATTCAGTACGCGGGGCAGCCGCCAGTCAGTCTGACGCTGCCGGCATGCGCCCCGCATGCCGGGCAAAATACGCCTTGATTATGTCCTTGTACGCAGTAACCGATTCCTCCAGCTCTGATATCGGCATGTGCTCCATCGCCGTGTGGGATAGCGCACTGCTGCCCGGGCCAATCTTGACTGCAGGAACGTCAGACAGGTAGATCCAATCGCTCGCTGTCGGGGATCCGAGGGGTTCCGATCCGCGAATTGCGGTGAGGCACGCCTGTACAATGTCCTCGTTAATTGCGGTGCTGACCGGGATAATCCGCTGACTATGGACCGCCACCTCGGACTCCAGCTGAGCCCGCAGATTCTTGACAATCCCTCTGTGTGTATACGCGGGAGTAGAGCGGATATCAATCTCAAACGTGCAGGTATCGGGGACCACGTTATTGGCAGTGCCTCCATGTATAGTCGTAACTTCCAAGGTCGGTAGGCCAAGTACGGGATCCTCACCCTCAAAGGAATATTCGGTCAACAGCTGTATATCCCTCGCAGCTTTGAGAATGGCATTGTCCCCGAGGGCAGCACGTGCAGCATGCGCACTGCGCCCTCTGGCAATTGCCTTCAAGACCAGTAACCCCTTTTGCGCGACAACGGGAGTGATGTTTGTAGGCTCACCTACCAGCGCTGCACTCAGGCGCGGTAGCCGCGGCCGAATTTGGCGGAGCCCGTTGAGTTCGGGATGACTCTCCTCACAGGCTGTCAGCGCAACCATCACGGTACCTTCCGCCGGATAATATCCTTCCTTATACAGTTGCAGCAGTGCCGTCGTCATGGCGGCTCCGCACCCTTTAGCATCCACTGACCCGCGCCCGAAGATGCAATCCTTATCTATGACAGGATCAAAAGGATCATAGGGATGGCCCGCGGAGGGGGGCACAACATCAAGGTGAGAGGCCAGGAGCAGGCGCCTCCGACCGGTCCCGAGACCAAACCAAATATTGTTTTGATAGCGATGTACCGTGAGCCCTGCATCCTCCACATAGGATGCGACATACGTCGCCACGGACTCCTCCTCAAGGCTCAACGACGGAAACCGCACGAGCTCCCTGAGAAAGTCTACAACGGATAGGATGCGGCCACTCATGGTGTGACGCGTGTAGCGGTTGCGCGGTTAACAAGATCATCGGGCCCCAGAACGAATACATCTTCTATGCCAGAGGCCGCAGCGCGCGCGGCTACGCTCATCTTTACCCGCATCCCATCTGTAATCCATCCCCCCGGTTGTGCCTCGTCCCAATCCACTGCTGCGAACGTTGAAACCAAAGTAGTCGGGTCATTTGCCTTACGGCGCAAACCGCCGGAGGGGGTGACAAGGAGCAATGTATGTGCATCCAGCGCTTCTGCTACCATCCCCGCCACGGTGTCTGCATTTACATTATAGATCTGCCCCAGCGTATCAACGCCCAGTGGAGCAATGACAGGCAGGAATCCCCCGGCCATCAGCGCAGTGAGCGCATCAGTACAGACTTTGTCGATATCGCCGACCCACCCGAAGTCAATCTTCTCGCCATCAATGGTCCATGGGGGCCTGCGCGTGACACGTACCATGCCGCCGTCAACGCCAGACAGGCCTACAGGCCTTATCCCATGCGTTAGAGCCTCGCTGACAAGCCCCAAATTGACCGCCCCGCGCATCACCCACCGTGCAATATCAAGGTCAATATCTCCGGTTATGCGGCGACCGTGTACCATTTTCGGGATGTGGTTCAGCCGGTGCGCCATTCTTGTGGATTGTGCACCCCCGCCGTGCACGATCACGATACGGCGCGTTGCCGACAGCTGTAGAACCTGTCTCCAGAACGTGGGTCCGGTGCTTACTGCGCCGCCCAGCTTTACGACAGTCGTGTGCAGCATGCTAACTCAGGAGCGTGTCAAGAATCGCCTTTTGTGCGTGCAGGCGATACTCGGCCTGTAGTAGGTGGCGCGCTTGGTGGCCATCCAGAACATCGTCGTCCACCACAACACCTCTTCGAGCAGGCAGGCAGTGCACAAAGATGCCATCATTCATGGTTTGCATAAGTTCTTCGGTGACGCGCCATTGGCGGTGCTGTTCTCGCACTATAGCCTCGCCGTCGGCATCCGCATAGCGCCGCATGCCTCCCCATGCCTTGGCGTACAGAACGCTTGCCCCCCGCACTGCCGCCGCCAAATCAGCTGATATGCTCACACTGCCGCCGTTATCCTCGGCAAACGCACCTGCTCGGTCCATTACGGACGCATCCAGGTCAAAGCCCTCTGGACGTGCGATGGTTACATCCATGCCGAGGCGGGATGCCATGAGTAGCGCGGAATGCGGTACCGCCAGAGGTAACGCCTTCGGGTGGTAACACCAGGCGATGACAAGCTTCTGTCCGCGAGTTGCGCCGCCAAAATGCTCGCGTAGCATAGCAGCATCCCCGAGCGCTTGGCACGGGTGGTAGAAAGCGGATTCCAAGTTGATCACAGGAACGCCGGCAGATGCGAGGATGCCTCGAAACAGCGTTTCGTTCCGGTCCATTGTGAGGTCCGAACCAGAAGCAAAAATGCGGACGCCCAATGCATCATAGTAGCGGGACAGCACGCCGATCGCCTCGCGAATATGCTCTGGCTCCTTTCCGTCCATTACTACACCGTCTCGCCACTCAAACTGCCATGCCCCGCTACCGGGTATTATTGTGGTTACATGCACACCCAAGTGGGCTGCAGCAACCTCCATGGATGTGCGTGTGCGGAGCGAAGGGTTAAAGAAGACAAGCCCCAAACAGCGTGACAGGTTCTTGCGCATGCCCGGGGTATCGCGGTGCGACTGCGTAGCATGCAGGTGGTGCTCCCAATCTGCATTGCTCCGCTCAGCCCATGTCAACAAGTGCTGCAGTTTGTCCATCAGGTACACACTTTAGCTAATGCGTCCGCGAAAAAGGCTACGTTTTGATCACTCGCAATGATTGGTGGCATTACCCGGAGCACACAGGGATCGGCCGATGCGCCCACCAGTACGCCCTCGGACCGCAGTTCGGTGAGAATAGTGGACGCCGGCTGTTTGAACTGGAGGCCGATAAGGCAGCCCCGACCGAGAATCCCGGTTATGTGCGGAGCAACGCCTGCCGCAATGGCATCAAAGATATGGGCTGCGCGGGCCATCAGGTCGCCTTGTTCAATTGCCTGCAACGTAGCTTCCACGGCGGCCATGGCGATCATGCCGCCACCGAAGGTGGAGCCGTGATCGCCAAGCTGTACACCATTGGCAATGGATTCCGTCGTGAGGGTGGCACCAACAGGCAAGCCGGAGCCCAGGCTCTTTGCAAGCGTGATGATGTCCGGTACCATACCGTAGTGCTCAGCGACAGAAAACTTCCCGGTGCGTCCGACACCTGTTTGAATTTCGTCGAATATGACGAGTGAGCCGTTCGCATCCGCGAGGCGCCGCGCCTCTCTGTAATATTCTGGTGGCGCTTCTCGGATGCCCGCGATGCTTTGAATGGGCTCCAGAAAAACGGCGGCCACGTGTGCATCCATGCTTGCTGTTAATGCATTCAGGTCACCAAAGGGCACAAACGATACTTCAGACAGCAGGGACTGAAACGGGGCGCGGTATTCGGGATTCCACGTTGTGGCCAAACTACCCAGTGTGCGGCCGTGAAAGTCGCCCTCCATTGTGATAATGTGCGGCCTGCCCGTTGTTGTTCGAGCCAGCTTGAGAGCCGTCTCCACAGCCTCCGTACCGGAGTTACAGAAGAAGACCCGATCCAGACCGGAGGGGGCCAGGCGTGTCAGGGACGCTGCGGCGCGAGCCCGGACATCGCTATATACCACATTCGAGTAGAACAGCAGCTTATTGGCTTGCCGTTCCAGCATAGATGTCACAAGTGGAGGGCAATGACCCAGCAGCGCTACGCAGTGTCCTCCGTAAAAGTCCAGATAGCGGTTGCCGTCTGCATCCCATACCCATGGCCCCTCGCCCGCTACAAGCGCTAGCGGTAGCTTGCTGTATGTGGGGATCAGGCACGCCTGTTCGGCTGCAATAATTTGTGCAGTGGTCAAGAGTGTACCGGTTAGGTTATCAATGGGAATTATCTACGTGAGTGCCCTCGCGTATCAATTTCACAGATCAATGGGGTCGGTAACCCGAACGCCCCTCGCCGTGCAGTCGCCCCAATCCCGGAGACCAATATGTTTGCGGCAGCGTTAGGGTCCGCATTGTCGGTGTATCCACATGAGACACACTTGAATTTACTTTGGGTCAATCTATTCGCTTTGTCCCGGCGACCGCAGTTGTTGCAGTCCTGACTCGTGTAAGGGGCTGGGATCTTGAGCACTTCCCGGCATTTGTACTGCAGCATCCCGTCTAACTGCCCCCATCCGGTGGCATTAATGCTACGGTTCAGCCCTGCCTTCCGGGCGACGTTCTTGCCTGGATTGTCAGCAGTCCCTTTGGCAGATGAAGTCATCGCCACGACATAAAGATCTGGCAGCACAACCGTAGAAGAGCGATTCGCGATCCTCCGGCTTGCTTGGTGATTGGTATCCCTGCGGGTCATCGCAATCGCTCGGTGAGCTTTCCAGAGTCGCTTCTTAGTGCGATATCTGCGGTTGGATCCTTTCTGCTGTCGGGCTGATTTCCGTTGATACCGGTGCAGTTTTGCCGTATTACGCTTACCGTCCGGTTGCCGTATGATCTCGCGCTTGCCATCGGTGGAGACGGTGGCAACCTGTCCGCAGGTACGGTCTATCCCTGTGGCAACGCCATTGTCTTCTATCTCAGGTGCTTCAATCCTGTAGCATGTGCAGGCATACCATTTGCCCACCCGTTGCAGAATCACGGCTTTTACAGGAACCCCATCCGGATACGGGTTGCCTCCTTTACGTCGGATCTTCAGGTATCCAAGCTTGGGGATGAACATCCGTCTATCCTTTATCTTGACCGCTTCAGGAATGGTGAATGATGGATTGCTTCTGTATTTGGCTTTGAACTTCGGTTTAGCCCTACCTTGATTGAAGCAAGCCTTCCATGCGTCGGGTTGGACCTTCAGCGTATAGCGCACCACGCTGAACGAGTACTTCGGCAGCCACTCGGTGCGATCTCATAGTTCTTTAAACCGTTTTCCAAGAGGGAAGAAGTACTTCACGGACGGAGGCTTCTCTCCCGACTCATTTGCCCGTTTGTATCCCTGGATGCACTGCGCCAGTATGGCGTTCCACACGAACCTGCAAGCACCAGCAATCCCGGCTAGTTTCTTTCCCTTGCTCTTGCTCCCCGGAGGCAGCCGGTATTCAATTGTTCTATAGACAGAACAAACGCGGGCAGAATTGTTACAACCCTTTGCGGGCATAACATCCATCAAGCCAAAGGTTCATAGTCGGGGGTACTCAGGCATATAAACCCCTTATCAATCCGGCTGTTTCTGGCCAGCCCATTACCAGATTGAGGTTCTGCACCGCTTGGGAGGCGGCGCCTTTCAGCAGGTTGTCCAGCGCGAAAACGATGACCAGCACGCCGTCTCTGATGGTCCACCCAATATCGCAATAGGGTGTTCCTAGCGCATAGTGCAATTCGGGGAGCTGGCCGGACCATGTGCGCACACAGCGGCCGGCCGGATACGCCGCACTGAACCAGCCGTCCACCTCCTGCATGCTTACGCTGCCTGGCAGCTGCACATAGGCCATCCCCCAAATTCCGCGCGTCCAAGGCCCGGAAACAGGCACAAAGGCCACATTGGATCCCGGCTCCAACATGCTCAGCACTTCAGGCAGGTGCTGGTGGTTCAGCGGGCGGTAGGCACGCACATTTCCGTCTCTCGACGGAAAGTGGGTCGTGGGTTTGGGTAGTGTTCCTGATCCGGACGCGCCCGTAAGGGCTGTGACCTGCGCTGTCACCGCACCTATAGCCTGAGAAATCGGCCGCAAGGCCAACGCAATGCCAGTGGCGAAGCAGCCGGGATTCGCAATGAAGCGCCCGCCGTACGGTGCGCAAACCTCTGCAAGCCCGTACGAAAAACGTGGCACCAGATCCGGGGCCGGGTGAGAACGGTTGAACCGTTTTTCATACTCACCGGCATCCGCAAACCTGAAGTCTGCACTTAAATCAATAATTACACCATCGTATCCGGCCCGGACCAGTTGATGGACGACGGCAGCTGCTTTGCCGTGCTCGGCAGCGAGGATAAGGGCATCCATTGCAAGCAGGTCCACATTTGCGGGGTTCACATATCGCAGGTCCGTCTGGCCGCGTAGCGACGGGTGGGCGGTATGGACGGGCCCGCCGGCGAATGTGCGGCTTGTGACCGCAGTCAGTGCCGTGTAGGGATGGCGTACAAGGAGTTGGATCAGCTCACGCCCTGCATAGCCTCCGCCATGCAGCACTGCAACAGACGATGTGGTTTCGCAGGACATGCAGTCAATCACCGGGCTCCACTCGCGATTTGCGGGCCAGATAGGCTTGCAACCCTACGATGCGACAGAATCCTTCCGCATCGCGTCCGTCCCACAAGGAGGCATGTTCCCCGTAATGAGCGATATCCGTGTTGAACATGGAATGGGGACTGTCGCAACCGATCACCGAGACATTCCCCTTATAGAGCCGTACCTGCACGGTACCGCTGACGACCGTCTGCGACGACTGCAAGAATGCCTCAATATCGCGCATCACCGGATCAAAGTGTTGTCCCTCGTGGAGCAGCATGCCATACAATTCTGCCAACTGATCCTTCTGGAACCGTTGCCACTTGGTGAGCACGATCTTTTCCAGTTCGCGATGGGCTGCCAACAGTATCATTGGCCCTGGTGCTTCAAATGCAACGCGTCCTTTGAGTCCCAAAATCGTGTCGCCCACATGGATACCGCGTCCGATGCCATGCCGTGCCCCCACGGTGCTTAAGCCAAGTACGAGGTCAACGCCGTCCAGCGGCTGGCCGGAAAGTGCCACGGGCAGTCCTTTTTCGAAAATCAGCTCGATAGATTCTGCAGCGTCGGGAGCTTTTGTTGGGGATATGGTGTCAGGGTATGCATGGTCGGGGAGGGGAGCGGTGGTAGTGTGCGTCTCAGCTCCTCCTATAGTGGTGCCCCAGAGGCCGGTATTTACCGAGTAAGAGGTAGTTGATGGTGGTATGGTATGGCCCCTTGATCCAAGATATTCCGTAGTTTCCTGACGGGTAAGCCCTTTATCTCGAATTGGGGCGATGATCTCCATGTCGTCCGCAAGGAGGCGGATAACCACATCAAACCGAACCTGATCATTACCAGCTCCGGTGCATCCATGAGCGATGGCACGGGCGCCTTGTGCCTTGGCCACCTCCACCAGCTTTGTGGCTTGCACCACGCGTTCGGAACCCACGCACAGCGGGTAAACGCTGCCACGCAGGACATTGCCCATAATGAGGTACTGCAAGTGGTCATCAAAGAGAGCTGGCTTTCCATCAATGGTAAAATGCCGAGAGGCACCAAGGCTCAGGGCCTTTTCTTCCAGCGCAGCGTGTGCGCCGGGCTCCAGCCCGCCCGTATCGATGGTCACGGTAATAACGGGCTCCCGGAATGTCTCCTTCAGATACGGAACACAGAACGATGTATCCAAACCGCCGCTGAAAGCTAATGCTATCGCCATTACGAAACCTATTTGGGCGCCCGTTCAACCGGAAGGCGGGTCAAAAGGTTGCTACACGCATCCTGTCGTATATTCATGTATGCGCTGTCTTGTGCAAAAGGTTAGCATGAAAACGACACGCCCCGGAGCGCTTTCGAGGGGGGTGACACGGTATACGACGACTGCGATTTCCAAGGTAAAAGATTCCGTCGCGGTAGAGGCACCACTGGAGATACGCATGAAGCAGCCGAATGCGCGGGTGCAGACGGTGGCTGTAACCATGCGTACGCCGGGAGATGATGTAGCGCTCGCTGTTGGCTTCCTTTTTGCAGAGGGGATAATCCATTCGTTGTCCGATGTTATCCGTGCGGGTCCCGATCCTCGGCTGACGGACGCTGTAAATATCTCGCTCGGTCGCCATCCCAGGACGGCGTGCAAGCGGCTGAATCGGTTGTTCAATATTTTCAGCAGTTGCGGCGTGTGTGGCAAGAAATCCAAGCAGGCGCTGGATCTGCCGAATCGGCGCCGTTTTGCCCCCGTGGAGGTAACAATGCGGGCCGATGTGATTCGGGAGCTTCCTGATCGGCTACTTGCGAGTCAGACTGTTTTCCGGAGTACAGGAGGACTGCATGGCGCGGCCCTGCTGCAGGAGACCGGGGAGTTAATGATAGTGATGGAGGATGTGGGACGTCACAATGCGGTGGACAAGGTTGTAGGTTGGCAGGTCATGGAAGGGTATGCGCACCCGCGTGCGGCGGCACTAGCCGTGAGCGGGCGCGTAAGCTTTGAAGTCATTCAAAAGGCATATATGGCAGGGATTTCTGTCATTGTTGCTGTCGGAGCACCAACAACGCTGGCCGTGGACCTGGCACGGAAGTATGGGCTTACACTTGTCGGATTTGCAAAATGCACCCAATTCAATGTGTACGCAGGTCGGAACAGGATCCTGTGAAGCTGCGCCTCCACGGGGATTCGCTGCGAATTCGGCTATCAGCAGCGGATGTCTCAACCCTCACAACGTCAGGTGAGGTAGTTTGTGCACTGCCTTTTTCAAACGATAAATGTTTGATCTATCGGGTCCTGATCGGTAAGGAAAACCTGGAAGCTGCCTTTGAGGCAGGCGCTATCACCGTGCGTATACCGAAGCTCGCGGTACAAGGCTGGGATAAGTCGAAAAATGCGACGCTTTGGAACGGGACCGCTGGTAAGATTAGGGTGTTAATTGAGATGGACCTGCCCTGTAGACATACGTGAGGATGAAGAAAGTCGGGTGGTCATCGCCGAAGGAGGAGTCGGGAGGCTTGGCGGCCATCCTAAGTGCGGCGCGTCACGGACTAGGGAAGATGGGACTTGTGCGCACCATCAAAACACTTCGCGCTGTTAACCAGCAGGAAGGCTTTGACTGTCCAAGCTGTGCCTGGCCGGACCCGACCGTTCCTTCCGCAGCAGAATTTTGCGAGAATGGGGTTAAGGCCGTTGCGAATGCAGCCACCAGGAAAAGGGTGACACCTGAGTTTTTCCGGCGTTGGTCCGTGGTCGAACTGGGGAAGCAGCCGGATCACTGGCTGAACAGGCAAGGGAGGCTCACGACTCCCATGGTTTTGCACAAGGGTAAAGATCATTACCAACCCATCTCCTGGGATACGGCGCTGCGATCGGTTGCAGACCATCTGCGGGCACTGAGCAGTCCGGACAGAGCTGTCTTCTATACCTCAGGAAGGGCAAGCAACGAAGCAGCATTTCTGTTTCAACTGTTGGCTCGCAGATTTGGTACGAACAACCTGCCGGATTGCTCTAACATGTGCCACGAATCCAGCGGTGTCGCGTTGAAGGAGACCTTGGGCGTGGGGAAAGGCACGGTAAAGCTGGAAGATTTTTCGCGTGCGGACCTCATCCTGGTGATCGGTCAGAACCCGGGCACGAATCATCCTCGCATGCTGTCAACGCTGGAGGAGGCTGCGCTGCGTGGTGCCATTATAGTTCATGTTAACCCGCTGCCCGAAGCGGGTCTGTCGCGTTTTCGCAATCCGCAAAAACTCGCAGCCATTGTCGGCAAGGCTGTTCCGCTGACAAGATATTTTGCTCAGGTGCGTATTGGGGGAGATGTGGCGTTCTTGAGCGCGGTGATGAAGCAAATGCTTGAGGCCGAGGAAAATGACCCCGGTAATGTTCTTGACCGCAAGTTCATTCATCGGTACACGCAGGGGTTTGAAGAACTGCGTAGCCACCTGATGTCAATGAGTGACGAGCGCCTCGTTGAGCTCAGTGGTGTGCCGTCACGTGTGATTGAAAAGATCGCGCAGGCGATCATGCGTTCAGATCGTATTGTTGCGTGCTGGGCTATGGGAATGACGCAGCACGAGCATGCGGTCGCCAACATTCAGTCGATCGTAAACCTAATGTTACTCAAGGGGTGCATTGGAAAGCCAGGTGCAGGAGTGTGTCCTGTGCGCGGCCATTCCAATGTACAGGGAGATCGGACGGTCGGGATCACTTCCCGACCCACGATTGCCTTCCTGGAGTACTTGGGCAACCGTTTTGGTTTTCGTCCGCCGCTTGAGCCCGGACTAGACACGGTTGATGCAATCCGGGCCATGCATCGCGGAGACATAGGGGTTTTTCTTTCTTTGGGAGGCAACTTCGTATCTGCTGCACCGGACACAACCTATACCGCCGAGGCGTTGTCGAACTGCACCTTGGCGGCTCACGTTTCCACGACTCTCAACCGTAGCCATTTGACACCCGGGAAGGAATCAATTATTCTGCCGTGCCTGGCACGCACTGAGCGTGACGTGCAGCGGGGGCGCCCCCAAGTGCTCTCGGTAGAAAACTCCATGGGCATCGTTCACGGAACCACCGGTGTTCTTGAGCCGGCGTCCAGTGACTTACGGAGTGAAATATGGATAGTTGCCAGTCTGGCCGCACGGGTCCTCGGAGAGCATAGTCCGTGGAAGCACTTTGCAGGCGACTACGATCATATTCGATCCGCGATTGAGGAAGTGATCCCCGGCTTTGACCGGTATAATGAGCTTGTTCGCCGCCCGAATGGCTTCGCACTTCCGAACCCTGCGTGCAACCGGCAATTTGTTACACCATCGGGAAAGGCGCAGTTCACAATTCACAATCCTCCGTCCTTTCGCCTTGATGACGGAGAGTACACGATGATGACTATTCGGAGTCATGATCAGTTCAACACTGAAGTATACGGACTGGGAGACCGTTACCGAGGCATAAAGAAGGGGCGCAACGTAATCTTCCTTAATCCGCAGGACATGAAGCGTGAAGGCATTAGTGCGGGTCAGGAGGTTGTTATTACGAGTTTGTATGATGGCGAATCGCGGTCCGTACAAGGGTTTCGTGCCATACCGTATCCCATTCCGTCGCGGTGCGCAGCCACCTACTTCCCGGAGGCCAATGTACTGGTGCCGATTAGCCATACGGCTTCCCGCAGCAATACTCCAGCGTCAAAGTCCGTGGTTATCCGCTTGGACTGATGCGGTGTGCGAATATAACGGGCCTGATATTGGCAGGGGGCAGCAGCCGGCGATTGGGGCGTGACAAAGCAACATGTCAGTGGCAGGGAATGCGAATTATCGACCATGTAGCCGCTGCGCTTGCCACTGTGACGACCAGAATTTTCATCGGTGTAGGGGACGATCGCACAGACTACCGTGTGGCTGGAACCATCCATGTCGTTGATCCGATGCCTGATGCGGGTCCTCTTGCAGGAATCTATGCAGGCCTTACGGCCATGAAGACTCCTTGGCTCCTGGTTCTCGCCTGCGATGTGCCGCGCATTACGCCGTCACTGCTGGGGAGAATCATTGAACAGACCATGTACCCTGTTTCTGCCGTAATCAGCGTGGAGCCCGGAGGTAGGGTCCATCCGCTGTGTGCAGCGTATCACGAGAGCACACTACCCTTGGTGGAGATGCATCTGCGGCAACGCATCCTTTCTCTCAGGTCGCTTGTGAATGCACTTAGTGATACGCGCTACGTCCGTGTAGCAGAGGAGTACCTTGTGAACATCAATACGCCAGAGGATCTTGCGGCCTTGGATACATGATAGAGCTTGACCAGTTGCAGGACCGCCGGCGCAGCCATCCGCAGGACCATGTACCGGAGGGTTTCGGGTTGCGGCATGACCCGTCCAGCGGAGAGCGCCATGTTCTGGATGATAATTTTGGTCGTCGGCATACGTACCTGCGAATTTCTCTGGTAGAGCATTGTAATTTGCGATGTCGCTACTGCATGCCTGAAGATGGTCTTGAGTGGACGCCCGGGGAGGAGCTGTTGCAGGATGAGGAAATCGTGCGGCTCGCACGCCTTTTTGTGCAGCAGGGGGTGACAAAAATCAGACTGACCGGGGGAGAGCCTCTATTGCGGCCGGGTGTAGAAACGATCGTTGCCCGTCTGGCGGCGCTGCCCGGCCTTTCGACGCTGGCCATGACAACCAATGGTCTGCTTTTGAGCAAGAAGCTGGATCGGCTGCAGGCGGCTGGGTTGAGCCAGCTAAACATCAGTCTGGATACGCTGCGCGACGACCGCTTCTTCAGTATCACGCGGCGCCGCGGACGTGGGTTGGTTATGGCTGCGATCCGCGGCGCGATCAGGAGGGGGTTTTGCCCGCTAAAGGTTAACTGTGTCGTAATGCGCGGTATGAATGACGACGAGCTTGGGAATTTTGTGGAGTGGACTCGCGACAAACCCGTAGATGTTCGTTTTATAGAGTTTATGCCGTTTGACGGCAACTCGTGGGGTGTGGATGCCCTGTATTCCTACCGCGCCATGCTCCGTCACATCCGGCAAAGGTTTCCGCTGGAGCGCGTACATAACCTGCGCCACGACACTGCCAAGACCTACAGGGTTCCGGGTTTTGAAGGGACTGTCAGCTTTATCACCTCAATGACCGAGAATTTTTGTGAGGGGTGTAACAGGTTGCGGATTACTGCCGACGGTAACCTGAAGGTATGCCTGTTTGGTGCCGCGGAGGTAAGCTTGCGCGATGTGATTCGCATGGGAGCCTCGGATGGTGACCTGCTTCAGGTAATCAGTAGTGCGGTCGCGCGAAAACACGCGCGGCACGCAGGCATGCTCAATATCGCCGCCTCACAAAATCGTCCCATGATAACGATAGGAGGTTAGGAGCATGGCGGTACTTATTCTGCTAGGGCTATTAGGTGTATCTCCAGACACCTCGTTAATGGTTATGACCTTCAATATTCGGTATGACAATCCCGGCGATGGGGAGCGGAGCTGGCAGTACCGGGCAGAAGAGGTAGCCGCTATCATGAGCGCTGCGGATATCATCGGTATTCAGGAAGCATTGCATCACCAGATGCAGAACCTGGCCCGAGT
This sequence comes from Rhodothermales bacterium, assembly GCA_963663495.1. Taxonomy (GTDB): domain Bacteria; phylum Bacteroidota; class Rhodothermia; order Rhodothermales; family Bin80. The sequence continues at coordinate 2,567,440 of OY760427.1, read as the reverse complement.
GCTGCCGGCTTTTGGGTGGATAGGTGTAGGGCGTGATGACGGGCATGAAGGCGGGGAGTACGCGGCAATCTTTTACAGGCGTGACCGTTTCCGTGTGGTTCGCAGTGGCAGGTTCTGGCTTTCTCAGTTTCCGCTGGAAATTGGGAGTGTCGGTTGGGATGCTGCTTTGCCACGGATTGCGACATGGGCTGCGTTTGAGGACAAGATCAGTGAGGACACGACAATGATAATCAACACCCACTTCGATCATCGCGGCGAGGAGGCTCGTCTGCAGAGTGCGCGTTTGATTGTGGAAAGGGCGGACAACTTATCCCCGACGGGCTGCGTGGTTGTGATGGGTGATTTCAATGCGTTACCTGGCTCAGAAGTATTGGAAACGCTGACTGCCGGCAGGTTGGCTGATGCGCGGTCCGTGCCGCTTAGCGCGCCGTCGGGACCGGAAGAGACCTATACCGGATTCAGGGGTATGCTGCTTCGGCGACTGGACTACATTCTGGTGAGTACGGAGTTGGAGGTGCTATCGTTTGAAACGATCCCGAGCATGACTGCATCCGATCATTTGTCCGTGGTAGCACGGCTGCGCTGTCTTCGATCGGAATTGTAATGCGCATGTCAGAATAGGCCGGTGGACGGAGCATTTGTTTGCTCCGATGTGCCTTTGAGAACCCGTTTTGGAGAGTTCTCGGCGAACATCCGATTCTGTGGTTGGGAGCTCTTGATTTCGTCGGCGCGGTGTCGCAGTGCATCCTGGAAGTCGCCGCCTAGGTCTACCGTTAAACCGGTACCCCTACTTGACTTTGCAATTCATGCCGCTTAGATTGGCGGCATGGTGGTTCAACATCAGATTCTGAGGACACTGCGTGCCGCTCCATGTGAGTTGACAGAGGTCATGGAGCAGCATCCTGACGATGGTCGTACAGCGATAAGTCGCCGTGTGAGTGAAGCGTTTGGCTTTTATGATGCCTTAGGGCGTGTGCAGCACAGCAGTTGTTTGCAGGCGCTCAAGACACTCGAAGCCGAGGGTGCGCTGTCCTTGCCTGCACCGAAGCGCGTGGTCCGAAGCACAGTGCCTCGTTTGTTGGACGAACCGGTACCTGCGCCTGTTGGAGTGCCGACATTGCTCAAGGATGTGCGCGGCCTGGAGTTGGAATTGGTAGAAGATGCCGGGCAGCGTGCGATCTGGAATACGCTTGTGGAGGCCGAGCATCCGATGTGTGCGCCACGGTTTGTCGGACGGCAGTTGCGCTATCTTGTCGGGAGCGAGCATGGCTACATCGGAGCGATAGGCTTTGCGGCTGCGGCGCTGTATCTGAAGGCGCGCGACAGATGGATGGCGTGGTCGGACGAGCAGCGTGAGGACTACCGGGACCATGTCGTGGGTTTGAATCGGTTCCTGATTCGCTCCATGGTGCGGATCAGGAACCTTGCCAGCCATACACTGGGGAAGGTATTGCGTCGTTTACCGGAGGATTTTGAGAACGATTACGGGTATGTGCCGTGGGTGATAGAGACCTTTGTGAGCCCCGAACATCGCGGCACGTGTTTTCGGGCTGCGGGGTTTCAGTGTGTGGGAAAAACCAAGGGGCGTGGGCGTCATGCTCCTGGTAATGCATGCACCAAAGAGAAGAAGGCGGTTTTCGTGTATGATCTGGGTGGTGATTGGAGGCAGGAGCTTGGAGTGCCGGTTGTGGAGGCGTATCCCGAGCTGGAGGTGGGTGCGGGGCTGGCCAGTGATACATGGGCAGAACAGGAGTTTGGTGGAGCGCCGTTGGGGGACAAACGCCGTTCGGACCAGTTGGTACACAGCGTGGCCATGCTTTCACGCACTCCAGGAGAATTGATCACGGCCAATCTGGACGCTGATCGGGCGGGGATACTACCGTTTTTTGGAGAAAGCGGCCGAGAACGAGATCACGCCGGAGAAGATTTTGCAGCCGCATCGTGATCGCACGATAGAGCGGATGCGTACGCAACGGACGGTGCTGTGCATCCAGGATGGCACGGACATCAGCTACAGTACTCGTCCGGCGTGCGAGGGGTTGGATGTGATAGGGCACAATCAGACCACATCAAAGGCAAAAGGAGTGCATTTGCACGCTACGCTGGCGGTGGGTGAGGACGGTGTGCCGTTGGGGATCTTACGCTGTGCCTATACAACCGACCAAGAGGCTCCTGCTCCTAAGACACAGTTATGGATAGACGGCGTGCGGGACATAGCGGAAGCCGCCTCGCATCTGAGTGGTCGTACCCGTGTGCTGTGTGTCATGGACCGCGAGGCGGATGTGTTTGCGATCCTGGCGCAGCAGCGCAGCGCAGGGCGTGTGGACATATTGGTGCGAGCCAAGGTGAATCGGCTATTGGGTAAAAAGTCTCCCAAGTTGTTTGCGACCATGCGGTCGGGCCGTCCGGCAGGACACATGGAAGTGCCGATTGCTCGTTTGAGCCGCCGCGTGAAGTCAGGTCGAGTCAAGCATAAGGGGCGGTCGGGCCGTCTGGCGCGGATGCAGGTACGTTTCCGCCGCCTATCGCTTCCGGCGCCGGGTAAGTCGCAGGAGGATCCGGTGCAGGTCAGTGCGATTCATGTTCGGGAGGTGCAGCCGCCAGCCGGAGAGCGACCGGTACAGTGGTATCTATTGACGACCCAAGAGGTTACGACGCTGGAGCAAGCTATTGAGGTGGTAGGCTACTACGTGTTGCGGTGGCGTGTGGAAGACATGTTCCGTGTGCTCAAGAGCGGCTGTGCGGTAGAGCGGCTGGGTATGCGGCAGGCCAAGAGTCTGCACAATGCCATTACGATCTGTATGGTGATGGCGTGGCGCCTGCTATTGATGACGCTTCTGGGGCGCGAGGAACCCGAAGCGTCGCCGGAAGGATTGTTTGATGAGATGGAACTGCGCCTGTTGCACGAGCTTGCCGACGAGTTTGGACTGCCGCCTCCAAAGACACTCGGGGCTGCTATTCGGGTGGTGGCCGTCTTTGGTGGCTATATGGATCGGAAGAAGGACCGGCCTCCAGGCTCCAAGGTCATCTGGCGCGGCTACAGCCGGTTGGAGATAGGGGCCAAGACCTTTGCCGTCCTTGAGAAGCGATACCATATGATACGGAGAGAAGTTCTCATCGTTAAGCGAGAATGACGAGCACGCGAAGCAATAAACGTACCCAAAGCCGGGAGTGATACCTGCCCCCCAGCGTCGTTGCCGCGCCAACGTTTAGTGCGATGGCAACGGGGATTTGGAAGAGAACTGTAAAGACGCCAGAGCTACCGGGCGTTATAGCGCCGACGTATGTCCATCGCATAGGCAAGCGCCTCGCGCATGCCAAATGATGCTACGTTTCCCGCATCCCCGGTGCAAGCATCACTCCGGTCCGAGGGCTCCGCACCTCTTGAAAGAACCAATCACTACACCAAACTTGCAAAAACAGACAAATATTATACAGTGTCTGGTATCTGAACTGGGCGCACGGTAGGCCTAGGTCTGCCTTCCCTCGGTTCTACCTTGATTGCACGGAGCATTAAAGTAGGTGTGGGCGTCTACTTTGCGCCCTCCGTAAGCAATATGCCGTCCGTTTGCGTCCAGAGTCATAAATGCGGCCATCACCAGTGCAGCTGCTTGCATTCCAGCATCTCCTACATGGACCTAAAAACCTATCCTAGGTTGGCCGCAGCGCCTGCGCCACAGCTCGCTGTCTGGTGCATGCTCGTCTTCATTTGACAACAATATCAATCCGGCATCGCACCAAGTGCCCTTATTCGGGCACGGATTTTCAACCGGGCGTCTTAGTTGATATTGGCAAGGGGGCGGCAGTTCACTCGCTCCGAACAGGTTCCGAACGTAATCGTATCCACCGGCAGAGTAAACACCCTGCAGTGCGGCTTTCCAGGTTAGACCGTCTGATCTTCTGTCCAGGCCTGACTCGTACAGGCGAATAAATATATCTTTTGCTCCCGCGTATGGGGTATCTTCAGCGAACTGTCGCCGGACAGAAAAGAGCAGCACATCAAACGCATTATGCGCTTGCTCAGGCGTTCCTTCGCGAATCATTACTACGAGGTTCTCGGCTAGTGCGTTCAGCTCTTCATCCGTGAACGCTTGATATCGTTGGCGCAATACGGCAAGGATGGGCTTATCGGAATCGTCAGAATCGCCGTTTGGGTCTGCCTCGAATGCGCGTAGAGCCGCAGCAGGCGTCGGTTTTTGCCATTCGCCGTCCTTAAACATCAGACCGTTCGATTGCGCCCGGAGTCCGACCGGAATCAGGATGAACAATAACAACATCGTTTTCATCTTCATTGCGTCACCATTTAACAATTATCAACTAATTTCTCCGTAGCTATTCCAACCCAACCGAGCTCCCATCCGATAATGCCGTAGTACCAGAAGTGCTCGTCAAGGCTTGCATAGGATTTTCCCGAGAGCCCAGACTGTGTCAGTGAATTATCATAGAACTTTTCCCATAAATCTTGTGCACTATCCTGCAGGTCGGTGCTGCTGTTGGCAACGGTCTTTTCTAATTTCTTCATCGTGTCCTTTGCCCTTGAGCTGGACGTAAGACACTCGTTGATTCCGGCCTCGTGATCCCGCTCGTGTGCCAAAACCATGAGGAAATATGAATCCAATTCTTTAGATGTGCCACAGCGATTATTGACAGTCCGGTGGGTTTCATTTTCCCGTAATGTGGATGATCGCGCGCAGGTGTCATTTGCACCCGGATAGGCAGGGCCCGACTGGGCGAATTTGTGGTGTATATGTATCGTCGTGTGCACTTCAGGCGGGTCCTTCATGTAGAATCGCCCCGCCCAAGGCCCAGTTCCTGCCCCCGGCGCTGGAACTTGTGAGGCTTTGTTAAACAGTTCGCAGTATCCATCATATGGATACCTGTTTGAACGGTTCTCAAAATCCTCCAGAAAACGACGCAATACCTTCCCCAATGTATGGCTGGCAAGGTTCCTGATCCGCACCATGGAGCGAATCAGGAACCGATTCAAACCCACGACATGGTCCCGGTAGTCCTCACGCTGCTCGTCCGACCACGCCATCCATCTGTCGCGCGCCTTCAGATACAGCGCCGCAGCCGCAAAGCCTATCGCTCCGATGTAGCCATGCTCGCTCCCGACAAGATAGCGCAACTGCCGTCCGGCAAACCGTGGCGCACACAACGGATGCTCGGCCTCCACAAGCGTATTCCAGATCGCACGCTGCCCGGCATCTTCTACCAATTCCAACTCCAGGCCGCGCACATCCTTGAGCAATGTCGGCACTCCAACAGGCGCAGGTACCGGTTCGTCCAACAAACGAGGCACTGTGCTTCGGACCACGCGCTTCGGTGTAGGTAAGGACAGCGCCCCCTCGGCTTCGAGTGTCTTGAGCGCCTGCAAACAACTGCTGTGCTGCACACGCCCTAAGGCATCATAAAAGCCAAACGCTTCACTCACACGGCGACTTATCGCTGTGCGACCATCGTCCGGATGCTGTTCCATGACCTCTGTCAACTCACATGGAGCGGCACGCAGTGTCTTCAGAATCTGATGTTGAACCACCATGCCGCCAATCTAAGCGGCATGAATTATAAAGTTAAGTAGGGGTACCGGTTGAACGGTAGGCCTAGGTCTGCCTTCCCTCGGTTCTACCTTGATTGCACGAAGCATTAAAGTAGGTGTGGGCGTTTACTTTGCGCCCTCCGTAAGCAATATGCCGTCCGTTTGCGTCCAGAGTCATAAATGCGGCCATCACCAGTGCAGCTGCTTGCATTCCAGCATCTCCTACATGGACCTAAAAACCTATCCTAGGTTGGCCGCAGCGCCTGCGCCACAGCTCGCTGTCTGGTGCATGCTCGTCTTCATTTGACAACAATATCAATCCGGCATCGCACCAAGTGCCCTTATTCGGGCACGGATTTTCAACCGGACGCCTTAGTTGATATTGGCAAGGGGGCGGCAGTTCACTCGCTCCGAACAGGTTCCGAACGTAATCGTATCCACCGGCAGAGTAAACACCCTGCAGTGCGGATTTCCAGGTTATGGAAAATCCCTTACCCTCTGATCTTCTGTCCAGGCCTGACTCGTACAGGCGAATAAATATATCTTTTGCTCCCGCGTATGGGGTATCTTCACTGGGGGCGAACTGTCGCCGGCCAGAAAAGAGCAGCACATCAAACGCATTATCCGCTTGCTCAGGCGTTCCTTCGCGAATCATTACTACGAGGTTCTCGGCTAGTGCGTTCAGCTCTTCATCCGTGAACGCTTGATATCGTTGGCGCAATACGGCAAGGATGGGCTTATCGGAATCGTCAGCGCCGTTTGGGTCTGCCTCGAATGCGCGTAGAGCCGCAGCAGGCGTCGGTTTTTGCCATTCGCCGTCCTTAAACATCAGACCGTTCGATTGCGCCCGGAGTCCGACCGGAATCAGGATGAACAATAACAACATCGTTTTCATCTTCATTGCGTCACCATTTAACAATTATCAACTAATTTCTCCGTAGCTATTCCAACCCAACCGAGCTCCCATCCGATAATGCCGTAGTGCCAGAAGTGCTCGTCAAGGCTTGCATAGGATTTTCCCGAGAGCCCAGACTGTGTCAGTGAATTATCATAGAACTCTTCCCATAAATCTTGTGCACTATTCTGCAGGTCGGCGCTGCTGTTGGCAACGGTCTTTTCTAATTTCTTCATCGTGTCCTTCGCCTTTGAGCTGGACGTAAGACACTCGTTGATTCCGGCCTCGTGATCCCGCTCGTGTGCCAAAACCATGTGGAAATATGATTCCAATTCTTTAGATGTGCCACAGCGATTATTGACAGTCCGGTGGGTTTCATTTTCCCGTAATGTGGATGATCGCGCGCAGGTGTCATTTGCACCCGGATAGGCAGGGCCCGACTGGGAGAATTTGTGGTGTATATGTATCGTCGTGTGCACTTCAGGCGGGTCCTTCATGTAGAATCGCCCCGCCCAAGGCCCAGTTCCTGCCCCCGGCGCTGGAACTTGCGAGGCTTTGTTAAACAGTTCGTAGAATCCATCATATGGATACCTGTTTGAACGGTTCTCAAAATCCTCCGGAAAACGACGCAATACCTTCCCCAGTGTATGGCTGGCAAGGTTCCTGATCCGCACCATGGAGCGAATCAGGAACCGATTCAAACCCACGACATGGTCCCGGTAGTCCTCACGCTGCTCGTCCGACCACGCCATCCATCTGTCGCGCGCCTTCAGATACAGCGCTGCAGCCGCAAAGCCTATCGCTCCGATGTAGCCATGCTCGCTCCCGACAAGATAGCGCAACTGCCGCCCGGCAAACCGTGGCGCACACATCGGATGCTCGGCCTCCACAAGCGTATTCCAGATCGCACGCTGCCCGGCATCTTCTACCAATTCCAACTCCAGGCCGCGCACATCCTTGAGCAACGTCGGCACTCCAACAGGCGCAGGTACCGGTTCGTCCAACAAACGAGGCACAGCGCTTCGGACCACGCGCTTCGGTGCAGGCAAGGACAGCGCACCCTCGGCTTCGAGTGTCTTGAGCGCCTGCAAACAACTGCTGTGCTGCACACGCCCTAAGGCATCATAAAAGCCAAACGCTTCACTCACACTGCGACTTATCGCTGTGCGACCATCGTCAGGATGCTGCTCCATGACCTCTGTCAACTCACATGGAGCGGCACGCAGTGTCTTCAGAATCTGATGTTGAACCACCATGCCGCCAATCTAAGCGGCATGAATTATAAAGTTAAGTAGGGGTACCGGTTGAACGGTAGGCCTAGGTCTGCCTTCCCTCGGTTCTACCTTGATTGCACGGAGCATTAAAGTAGGTGTGGGCGTCTACTTTGCGCCCTCCGTAAGCAATATGCCGTCCGTTTGCGTCCAGAGTCATAAATGCGGCCATCACCAGTGCAGCTGCTTGCATTCCAGCATCTCCTACATGGACCTAAAAACCTATCTCCTAGGTTGGCCGCAGCGCCTGCGCCACAGCTCGCTGTCTGGTGCATGCTCGTCTTCATTTGACAACAATATCAATCCGGCATCGCACCAAGTGCCCTTATTCGGGCACGGATTTTCAACCGAACGCCTTAGTTGATATTGGCAAGGGGGCGGCAGTTCACTCGCTCCGAACAGGTTCCGAACGTAATCGTATCCACCGGCAGAGTAAACACCCAGCAGTGCGACTTTCCTGGTTAGACCGTCTGATCTTCTGTCCAGGCCTGACTCGTACAGGCGAATAAATATATCTTTTGCTCCCGCGTATGGGGTATCTTCACTGGGGGCGAACTGTGGCCGGCCAGAAAAGAGCAGCACATCAAACGCATTATGCGCTTGCTCAGGCGTTCCTTCGCGAATCATTACTACGAGGTTCTCGGCTAGTGCGTTCAGCTCTTCATCCGTGAACGCTTGATATCGTTGGCGCAATACGGCAAGGATGGGCTTATCGGAATCGTCAGAATCGCCGTTTGGGTCTGCCTCGAATGCGCGTAGAGCCGCAGCAGGCGTCGGTTTTTGCCATTCGCCGTCCTTAAACATCAGACCGTTCGATTGCGCCCGGAGTCCGACCGGAATCAGGATGAACAATAACAACATCGTTTTCATCTTCATTGCGTCACCATTTAACAATTATCAACTAATTTCTCCGTAGCTATTCCAACCCAACCGAGCTCCCATCCGATAATGCCGTAGTGCCAGAAGTGCTCGTCAAGGCTTGCATAGGATTTTCCCGAGAGCCCAGACTGTGTCAGTGAATTATCATAGAACTCTTCCCATAAATCTTGTGCACTATCCTGCAGGTCGGCGCTGCTGTTGGCAACGGTCTTTTCTAATTTCTTCATCGTGTCCTTCGCCTTTGAGCTGGACGTAAGACACTCGTTGATTCCGGCCTCGTGATCCCGCTCGTGTGCCAAAACCATGTGGAAATATGATTCCAATTCTTTAGATGTGCCACAGCGATTATTGACAGTCCGGTGGGTTTCATTTTCCCGTAATGTGGATGATCGCGCGCAGGTGTCATTTGCACCCGGATAGGCAGGGCCCGACTGGGAGAATTTGTGGTGTATATGTATCGTCGTGTGCACTTCAGGCGGGTCCTTCATGTAGAATTGCCCCGCCCAAGGTCCAGTTCCTGCCCCCGGCGCTGGAACTTGCGAGGCTTTGTTAAACAGTTCGTAGAATCCATCATATGGATACCTGTTTGAACGGTTCTCAAAATCCTCCGGAAAACGACGCAATACCTTCCCCAATGTATGGCTGGCAAGGTTCCTGATCCGCACCATGGAGCGAATCAGGAACCGATTCAAACCCACGACATGGTCCCGGTAGTCCTCACGCTGCTCGTCCGACCACGCCATCCATCTGTCGCGCGCCTTCAGATACAGCGCCGCAGCCGCAAAGCCTATCGCTCCGATGTAGCCATGCTCGCTCCCGACAAGATAGCGCAACTGCCGTCCGGCAAACCGTGGCGCACACAACGGATGCTCGGCCTCCACAAGCGTATTCCAGATCGCACGCTGCCCGGCATCTTCTACCAATTCCAACTCCAGGCCGCGCACATCCTTGAGCAATGTCGGCACTCCAACAGGCGCAGGTACCGGTTCGTCCAACAAACGAGGCACTGTGCTTCGGACCACGCGCTTCGGTGTAGGTAAGGACAGCGCCCCCTCGGCTTCGAGTGTCTTGAGCGCCTGCAAACAACTGCTGTGCTGCACACGCCCTAAGGCATCATAAAAGCCAAACGTTTCACTCACACGGCGACTTATCGCTGTGCGACCATCGTCAGGATGCTGCTCCATGACCTCTGTCAACTCACATGGAGCGGCACGCAGTGTCTTCAGATTCTGATGTTGAACCACCATGCCGCCAATCTAAGCGGCATGAATTACAATGTTAAGTAGGGGTACCGGTTGAACGGTAGGCCTAGGTCTGCCTTCCCTCGGTTCTACCTTGATTGCACGAAGCATTAAAGTAGGTGTGGGCGTTTACTTTGCGCCCTCCGTAAGCAATATGCCGTCCGTTTGCGTCCAGAGTCATAAATGCGGCCATCACCAGTGCAGCTGCTTGCATTCCAGCATCTCCTACATGGACCTAAAAACCTATCCTAGGTTGGCCGCAGCGCCTGCGCCACAGCTCGCTGTCTGGTGCATGCTCGTCTTCTTTTGACAACAATATCAATCCGGCATCGCACCAAGTGCCCTTATTCGGGCACGGATTTTCAACCGGGCGTCTTAGTTGATATTGGCAAGGGGGCGGCAGTTCACTCGCTCCGAACAGGTTCCGAACGTAATCGTATCCACCGGCAGAGTAAACACCCCGCAGTGCGGATTTCCAGGTTATGGAAAATCCCTTACCCTCTGATCTTCTGTCCAGGCCTGACTCGTACAGGCGAATAAATATATCTTTTGCTCCCGCGTATGGGGTATCTTCACTGGGGGCGAACTGTCGCCGGCCAGAAAAGAGCAGCACAACAAACGCATTATACGCTTGCTCAGGCGTTCCTTCGCGAATCATTACTACGAGGTTCTCGGCTAGTGCGTTCAGCTCTTCATCCGTGAACGCTTGATATCGTTGGCGCAATACGGCAAGGATGGGCTTATCGGAATCGTCAGAATCGCCGTTTGGGTCTGCCTCGAATGCGCGTAGAGCCGCAGCAGGCGTCGGTTTTTGCCATTCGCCGTCCTTAAACATCAGACCGTTCGATTGCGCCCGGAGTCCGACCGGAATCAGGATGAACAATAACAACATCGTTTTCATCTTCATTGCGTCACCATTTAACAATTATCAACTAATTTCTCCGTAGCTATTACAACCCAACCGAGCTTCCATCCGATAATGCCGTAGTGCCAGAAGTGCTCGTCAAGGCTTGCATAGGATTTTCCCGAGAGCCCAGACTGTGTCAGTGAATTATCATAGAACTCTTCCCATAAATCTTGTGCACTATCCTGCAGGTCGGCGCTGCTGTTGGCAACGGTCTTTTCTAATTTCTTCATCGTGTCCTTCGCCTTTGAGCTGGACGTAAGACACTCGTTGATTCCGGCCTCGTGATCCCGCTCGTGTGCCAAAACCATGTGGAAATATGATTCCAATTCTTTAGATGTGCCACAGCGATTATTGACAGTCCGGTGGGTTTCATTTTCCCGTAATGTGGATGATCGCGCGCAGGTGTCATTTGCACCCGGATAGGCAGGGCCCGACTGGGCGAATTTGTGGTGTATATGTATCGTCGTGTGCACTTCAGGCGGGTCCTTCATGTAGAATCGCCCCGCCCAAGGTCCAGTTCCTGCCCCCGGCGCTGGAACTTGCGAGGCTTTGTTAAACAGTTCGTAGAATCCATCATATGGATACCTGTTTGAATAGACCCAATCTGCCCGTACTGCTTTTGAACGCCAGTTCGACCTTGCAGTCACTTTGATCTTCTTGGAATCGCTGAATCCGCTGACATCTACCTTTACGGTTGTCTTGTCGGTCGCGATGCCACCCCAAGTGTAAAGACCTTTGCCGGAACGGCTTGCACCTGTTGAGGATGTCCATTTAAAGGTGTACTGACTAAGGTCAACCAGCTCGTCTTCTTTCGTGGCGGTAACGGTGCAGCTGCCGTTGTTACCGCGAGTTACGGTCTTATCGCAATCCAGCGCAAAAACGACCTGCTTGGTCTCGTCATCGTTGTCATCGTCATCATTGCCTCCTCCGCCTCCTCCACCTCCTCCACCTCCTCCACCACGGCCGCCACCCGATCCTCCTCCGCCACCGCTATGACCAGGGAAATAGATACATGTGTACTCAATCTCGGCAGGGCCTTCAATACACCCGACCTTGCCCAACCCTGGTTCCACATCTTCTATGCAGATTTCCCAACCACGTTTGAATTCCGATACATAACACATCCACACACCATCCGGCGGAGCCTTGCCAGCCGATTTCCTCTGCTCCAAAGACAGTGCTACAGGCTCAGCAGCACTGCTGCCGGGCCTAAAGAACACCGCCTGCTTAGCAGCATATCCGATACTGTACTCTGCAACAAGCATCGTAAGGTCGCCAAAGTCGCCTGTCAGCCACATGGCCAGGTACTGCACAAAATCAGCAGGGTCCAGCTTCTGGACATTGGCAAACTCAAGCAGTCTCGCCCCCTCTACCTCTCCTGCTTCATCCAAGTCGGCAATAAAGGTACGTACAACTGACACACTCGAATCAGAAAAGCTTACAGCCGGTTTGTCCGATCCAAGTACGGTGCTTACATGGACCCCACCATCCGCGTCCACCCATGCCACTGCCTGCTGCCAGTCGGGCGGATATTCTCGTACAAGTGCAGCAAGAATTGCCAGCTCCGTGCTGTCCACTGCCGCCTTGCCAAGACTTGAGGTGCCCATGGCTTCCTGATACCACAGCCGGACGTTACCGACATGTTCGGACTGTGCAGGTCCAATGTCTGGCTCGAACACACTGTCACAACTTGCCACCAGCACGAACACTATCACTACCGCCAGCCTACAATAACACATAAATCATTCCTCGCTCGCAACATCCTTCCCGAGCTGGAGCACTAGTTGCCCAACAGCCCCCCGCACGAATGTAACCATTCATAAAGCAAAACGCAACAGTACCGCCTTATCCGAAGGCAACTGGCGCGTTTGAGCACCCCCGCTATGGACGGAAAGCCCCGAACACCGATTCCGGTACCAACTACTCTGATGGCCTTACCCCAGCCTCCAGACAACAAATCAAGTCATGCAGCATGTCGTGGTGCGCAGAACGTCAGGAAAAGGTTGCATTAACGCGTGGGTGATAAATGGATGCGGACCGATGAATCAACTTGGCCGCGATTGTATCATTCATCGCGCGGGCCTAGTGGCACCCCAACGACCCTGACGGGCTCCTTTGGACTTCAACATCGTATCTGCTTACAGAAGCAATATTTACCCTGTTCGCTCTGGTGGATGTCCTAGCCTGTGCTCTGCATTGCCGCCGCGATGCCGTTAACGCTCAGAAACAAGGCCTGGCGCACACGGGCCCGCTCTTCCCCATCGGTCTTCCTGTAACGGCGCATGAGCTCAATCTGCAACAGGTTCAGGATATCGGTGTAGGGGTTACGTAACGCGATAGATTTGCGAATAACCGGGTTTCCTTCCAGCAGTTTATCGGAGCCCGCGATTGCTAGAATCGCCTTACTTGCCAGGATAAAGTCTGCTTCAATATGTTCATGCAGGCCATCTTCCTGTGCCAGTTTTGCATAACGCTCCGCGATTTTCAGGCGCGCACGCGCCATTTCTCTTTCTGCGTTCCCGATGATGGCTCGAAAGAATGGCCAGGACCGGTACATTTCGCGCAATTCTGCCAGCGCGCCATCATTGATGGCTTCGTCCAGACCTGCTCCCACACCGTACCACCCGGGGATGACGTACCTAGTCTGTGTCCATGCAAAGACCCACGGGATGGCCCTCAGATCTTCGAAGTCCACCTCTCGGGCTGAGGATCGCGACACAGGGCGTGAAGCAATGGGAAGCCGGCTTATCTGCTCAATTGGGGTAATCGCGGTATACCACGCCCAAAGCCCAGGGCTCAACACCAAGTTGCGGTAGGCCTCCATGGAGGTGCGTGCGATGCGATCCATGGTCGCAGCATATCGCAATTCTTCGGCGCCCTGGGATGCAACTGCCTCGGCCTGCATCATGGCACCCGTGATTTGTTCCAGATGGCGATGTGCAATGGCAGGCAATGCGTAGCGGTAAGAGATGACCTCCCCCTGCTCTGTGAATCGTATGCGGCCGTTTTGGGCCGCCTTCGGCATTGCGATGATCGCTTGCCCTGCGCGCCCTCCGCCGCGGCCTACAGATCCTCCTCTTCCGTGAAATAGCCTGAAATCTACATCGTGGTCCCGGCACACCTGTCCTAAACGCCCCTGGGCCTGGTGCAGGGCCCAGTTAGCCATCCAGTAACCCCCGTCCTTGTTGCTGTCAGAATATCCCAGCATGATTTCCTGCAGACCGCTGCGGGCCTCCAAATGTTGCTGATAGCTCGACAGTGCAAACAGTGTGGCCATCAGCTGATCCGCTACCTGTAGGTCCCCAATAGTCTCAAACAGCGGGACGATATCCAGGGGCGACGAGACAATACCCTCGCGGAGGGTCCATAGTCCCACTTCCTTGGCCAGAAGCATGACCTCAAGCAAATCACTCACACCGTGTGTCATACTCACGATGTAGGACCCGAGCGCTGCGGGGTCCGAGTCCACGATTTCTCTGATCACCTCAAAGGTGTCCATTACATCCCTTGCAGGTGCCGGAATTTTCTCGCGGGGCGCCAAGAGTGGCCTGGGGTTTCCAAGCTCCTGCTCCAAGACCGCAATTTTGTCCACCTCGTCCAAACCGACATACCTGTCTGTAACCTGGGCTATTGAAAGAAGGCATGCCACGGCTTCTTCGTGTCGGCTGCTGTGTTGCCTGATGTCAAGGGCCGCCAGATGAAACCCAAATGCGGATGCACGTATGATCACACGTCCTAGCCGCCCCTCATCCGCCAGGAATCCGAATCCGGCATCCCGTAGCGCGGATTCCAATTGTCGCAAGTCATGCTTGAATTGCTCTATACCGTAGGGTTTACTTCCGTCATCTGTCATGGAGCCCTGCAGGCGCACAATCATAAACGCAAGCTTGCGCCTGATAGGCTCCCGGCCAAAGATCCTGTACTGTGATGGTGCTAACTCCAGCTCGCGTTCATCTTCCCTTAGAGAGTCGTACAATGCCTCGGGTAACCTGACCTTAACATCAGAAATGCTCAGTTCACGGCGGAGGTCCTTTAAATCACTGATGTACCGGCCAATCACCTTGCGTCGGTGCATCTCCAAGGTCCTGCGCGTAATGTTTGCGGTGACATTCGGGTTGCCATCCCGATCACTACCGATCCAGGATCTGTAGCGAAGGAAGACAGGGATTTCAATGGTCCGGCCATAGTGGCGCTGTACAGCCCTGCGAACATCCTGATGGATTCTCGGGATGGTCTCCCATATTGCGTTGCGCAGGTAGTACAGTCCGTGCTCTACTTCATCAGTGACGGTGGGGCGACTGGAATGAATCTGGTCTGTGGCTAGGAGAATGGCTATCTGGTCGCGGATTTCTTCAGTCAGATCAAGCCGCTCGTCCGGCGTGGGCTCCGTGCTTTGCCACTGGCGGACGAGCTCGGCTAGATCCTGCTGCTTGTACAGAATAGTACGCCTTCGTGCCTCAGTCGGATGGGCGGTAAGCGTGGGTTGTATGTCAAGTGACTGCAGGTTATCAATCAAGTCGTCAGCGGTCAAGCCGCAGCTCTTCAACACTCCAACCGACTCGTCAATCGACTCTGGCCGCGACCGTGTACCCGGGCGGAGTGCCCTGTCCCGGTTTATTCGAATGATTTCCAGCTGCTCACTCTGATTTACCAGATGAAAAAAGGTGCTAAACGCACGCAGCACCCATTCAAGGTCCGTATGGCTTAAGCCCCTGATGATGCTAGCCGCCTCATCCCGCTTTGAATCGTCACACTCGGCGGCTGCCTCCTTCGCCAGCAGCCGTAACCGCTCAACGATACGCACAGTGCGTTCACCTGCCTGATTGTTTACCGCACGTCCTAACAGCTTGCCCAGCAGGTTTATCTGCCAGCTCAGAGGTCGGGTTATACCTGTCCCTCTAACTTCAGCATCCAGCTCCTGAAGTGGACACTGTGTGTGATGGAACGGACTCATTGATGGTCAGCCGCTAGAGGTTCTATAAGGACATTCTCCAGTACGATTTCCGAAAGGAGGCGGGTGTTTCTCGCATTAAATACATCATCAAAGGTCTCGATGGGGTCCCCCGGCTGCCCTAGTGTATCGGAGGTGTAGTTGTAATAATCCGCGAATCGTACACCTCCAATGGTCCGCACATTGAACGCTTCCCGGAAGCGCGTTCCGCCGTCTCCTGTATGAAACGCGTAGGCCAGGTAGTCCATGGTATACCGCTGCTGGTGAAACCAGTACACAAAGCGATCCTCGTGGTCAAGTCCGCCACCATCCGTTCGAAAGGTCACCTCTATCTCATGGTATGGCTCGCCCTTGATTACGGATGTACCGAAATAGCGTGCCTGTACGGCTTGGTCCCCAAGATTGAACGGTAGCAGCGCGAAATAGGGAACGGAATTAAGAGGAGTGGAGATGGTCTGCATCTCTTCGGTCGTCAATTCCACGGGTTGCCCGTTCACTGCACGCACAATCCCGTCATTCGTCAGAACCTCGGTAACCTGCAATCCCTCGTTCTCGTACCGCCTTTGGTACGAATATTCGCCGCCTTGTCGGCGAATCACATAGTCGTACGTGCGAAACTGAAATCGTACCTTCGCATTCTGTAATGCAGGCCCCCCGTGAGTTTCAATGGCCCGGGCAATGATGCTATCTGCCGATGGCGGACCTGCACACGCAATAATGGTAAGCAGAGCGGTAGAGAAAAGGTACCGGAGCATAGTGTTCCTAAGCGGTAATAGTAATCCGGGAAACGCTTCGTTGGCCATCCTGTTGCCCGGTAGCGAACTCCCGCGCCGGATATACGTACCACCGGCAGTGAATATGTGCGCTCCGATTAACATTCTTGCCTCGGGGTAGAGAGTTGGTTGTCGTGTGATGCGTGGTAGCGTGAGGCGTATAGTTGCCGCCGCAATTCCTGTTATTACCTGCGAAGTTAGACTTGAGAATGAAGTACCCAACGTGTGACGAATGCGGCGCTCGGCTTGGCGAGCGCGGCGCGTCCTGCAATCTGTGCGGCTGGACAGGGCAGGATAACGTTAACCTTGCTTCAGGAGGATCAGGCCCGCGTTCATACCGGGATGGCCCGGCCGCTGCGTCGCTTGAAACGAGACCTGCTTTTGAAGATTCTTTGCAGCAGTGTAATCGATGCAATGCACCTTCGGGCCCTGCCGCAGTGTATTGCAGCCAGTGTGGTGCGCGCTTAGAATCCAAGCCCTTGTCAACTCCCACTCACCCGACAGCGATACGTTGGCAGGTGGCCATTATGGTTTGCTCGGGCCTTGGGCTTGTTGTAACCCTGTTTCTGGTCAGCACCATTAGTAAGTCGACTTTTCCAATAGCAACCGCAGAGGAGCTTAATATGCCAACGCTTCCGGATACGGAGGTATTGGAGGGTGAGTTGAACTTTCAGATTTCAGTCTTGGATTCCTTAATCAGCGAAGCGCAGGGAATACAGAAAATTCTGCGCCAGCGCGAAAAGGTTCTGGTTCTTCATGACGCCGGGCGTACGGATCTAGCTGCGGCCGAGCAGCACCTTTTGGCCCAATCCAACGGTGCACTAGAGGACTGGAAGCTTGCCGGCGACCTGTTCTACGACGCGATGGCAACGGAGGCGGACCCTAATAAGAAGCAAAGACTGGCTGGAGGTGCTGTGTTGGCCTATGAGCAAACGCTTGCGATGGATGTGGACAATATTGATGTCCAGACGGACCTTGCCACTGCTTATCTGAACACGGGAGACCCGATGAAGGGGGTGGCAGAAATCAAGAAGGTGCTGGAAACTGATCCGAATCACCTGAATGCTAACTTCAATTATGGCCTTATGCTGGCACGTATTAGTCGACTTGATCAGGCGGTAGCTCAGTTCGAGAAGGTTCGTGGGTTAGCCGCTCCAGAGTCTGAGCATTACCGCAGGGCAAGCGAGGTGCTTGCGGACATCCAGGACCGCGAAGCCGATTGACGGGGCGCTCCTTTTGGCTGGTCTGTCTGGCAGGGATTCACCTGATCGGATGTAGACAGGGAGGAGAGCAGGAATTGGTAATGCTAGCAGCCGCGTCGTTGACGGACATCGCCGAGGCATTAGTACAGGATTTTGAACTATCGCATCCATCCTACCGCGTATCATTGGGAACCGGAGCCTCGTCCACTTTGGCCCGGCAGGTTGAACACGGCGCCCCGGTGGATGTTTTTTTGTCTGCCAACATGGAGTGGCTGGCGCATTTACAGGAGCGCGGATATGTTTTCACAGCAATAAGACTGCCTGTAGGTAATACCTTGGTCGTTGCAGCGCAGTTATCCGTACCTCCGCTGGATTCGCTTGCTCAGTTAAAAGGGTTTGGTAGAATCGCTGTCGCCGATTGGTCGCATGTGCCTGCGGGAGTGTATACGAGACAGGCCTTGGAATGCGAGGGGTTATGGCAAACGCTTGAGACGAATCTGGCTCCGACGCTTGACGTTCGCGCTGCGCTTCACACAGTTGCAAATGGGGCGGCAGAGGCCGCAGTCGTGTATGCTTCGGATATAAGCGTCGTTACCGGTGTACATGCATTAATAACTCTGGATGCCCCCTGTGCTCCAATGATTCAGTACGGAGCTGCTGTGGTTACCAACACGAAACAGGCTAATGCAGCCGGGTTGCTGTTATCGCACGTTACTGATACGTTATTCTTGGATCTTTGGCGATCCTATGACTTCCGGTCGCAATCAATGTAGGGGACAAATCGGATGCCCGCAGAATCGCTGATCCTTACGCGAGATGAATGGCAGATCGTACTGCTTTCTGTCCGGGTTGCTGTCGTTGCTGTGCTAGCGGCGCTACCCTTTGGCATTTGGTCGGCCCATTACCTAGCCAGGCGGCGTGGGATCCTACCATTCGCGCTGGAAAATCTAGTCCAGCTGCCGTTGGTGCTCCCTCCCGTGATCACGGGATATGTACTTCTGATTCTTCTCGGCCCATCCGGGCCTATAGGAAGGTGGCTTTCGGGTGCATTCGGCATACAGATCGCATTTTCCAGCCTCGGAGCTGCAATTGCTTCCGGCGTAATAGCCTTTCCGCTCATGGTACAGGCTATGAGGATAGCCTTTCAACAAGTAAATCCAGAGTGGGAAGAGGCGGCCCTTGTTTACGGAGGCGGGCGCTGGGAAGCCTTTCGCCATGTCACCCTACCCCTCGCCGCAAAGGGCATCGCAGCAGGTGTTGTGATCGCCTTCGCGCGGGCCGTGGGAGAATTCGGCGCGACGATCGTTATAGCGGGTAACCTTCCTGGACGAACGCGGACAATCCCTACAGCAGTTTTTACGAGTCTACACCGTATCAGCGGGGAATCTGAGGTTATTCGCCTCGTATTTGTCGCCGGGTTTCTTTCCATGGCCAGCCTTGCCGTACATTCCATTCTAACTCGTAGACTTGGCCACCAACCGAGTCCATAATGCCTGGACGCTCCAAATAATGAAGCACGCACTGTCTAAAGCTGAACTTAACCGAATACGGGATGCAGTAGCCCGTGCCGAAGCTCGTACAAGCGGTGAAATTGTACCCTACGTTGTGGCGCGTAGCGCGAGCCACGAAATCGCCATCTACCGCGGCACCCTGCTGCTAGGAGTTATGGCGTGCTTCGTTGTATTCCTTATTGAGGCTTTTCATGTCGGATGGCGCTGGTCGTGGCTATCCCACGGCACCTCACAGGCCTTGCTGATTGCTGGTGCAGGGATTGTGGGGGCAAGTATAGCGATGTTCTTACCTGCCGCACGGCGGAGCCTGGTCGGCAAAGCACGGCTCGCACATGTTGTACGGCAGCGGGCGCTTGCAGCGTTTGTAGAGAAGGAAGTGTTCTGCACGCGGGAACGGACGGGAATTATGCTGCTCGTTTCCCTGTTTGAGCGGCGCATACAAGTTATCGGAGATTCCGGCATCAATCAAAAGGTTAACGAGGACGATTGGAGCGGCATTGTTGACAAGATTCGTGACGGAATTCGAAGCGGCGACCTTGCTGGGGGGATGGTAGCTGGAATCGAAATGGCCGGTCAGCTTCTGGAGCGGAGCGGCGTCGAAATCCGTCCAGATGATACCAATGAGCTCGCCAACGAGGTGACACAACGCTGAGTTTGGAACAAGTACCAGGGAGGCAGATACGAGGGGAGGCTGCATCCCGGCGCCCGCGATATATGACACCTCGATTCAATAGCTGTACAACATCGGCTTGCACAGTTTATTTGGGTTATTAACCCCGATTCGGGGATGGATCGGCATCGTGTCGGTAGCCTTTTGGGCGGTCACAAGCGCAGACGCCCAGAATACCGCTACATCACTGCTTGGTCTGCATAGTGATTCACTGGATCTGCAAGCAATACAGCCTTTTGCGCTACGGCCATTTATTGTGCCGGGGTCGGTGCAAGTCTTTCTCAACGGTACCAGGCGTGATTCCACCTCTTTCAAAATCGACTACCGTTTAGGGTATCTATGGATGGATGTCGCTGATTCGTCGCAATCAGCTGCCGTGCAGTACAGAACATGGGACCTTGGCCTGCGAGACCGCTACCAGTGGCAGTTCGCAACCAGCGGTCCGCCGGACAGCATCGCTTCTACGGAACTGGCGGAACCTTCGGATCAGTTCAGGCTGCTACCCAGGGGGTCAATCACGAGAGGTGTTCTGGCAGGAAATGGGCAGGATGCGACGATCGAGTCCGGCCTTCGGCTGCAGGTTGCAGGGCAGGTTGCCGAGAACGTAGATGTGCGTGCCGTGTTGACCGACGAAAGTACTCCTATCCTTCCTGAAGGCACAACGCAGCGCCTGAGCGAGATTGATCGGGTCTATGTGGAAATCAATGCGCACGAGACGCAGGCTCAATTGGGAGACATTGATGTACGGTACGAGGATGCTGAACTGGCAAGGCTTGCGCGCAAGGTGCAGGGCGTTGGCGTAACAACTAGTGGCAGAGGCATTACTGTCCAATCCGCGGTGGGCACGGCGCGCGGCGTTTACACAAGAAGCAGTATCCCGCTTACCGATGGTGTACAAGGGCCGTACAAGCTTCTGGGCCAGAACGGTGAGCGCTTCATTTTTGTAGTGCCGGGGTCTGAGACGATTTACTTGGATGGTCGGCAGGTTGCACGGGGAGAAACCGAGGACTACGTCATTGACTATGCAACGGGTGAAATCACGTTCACGGCGCGGAGGCTCATACGGGATCACCACCGTATCCGAGCTGAATATCAGTACCGTACAACCGAGTTTACGCGTACCATCATGGCCAATGATATTCGTGGATCCTTTGGTAGAGTTGGGGATCAGGCACGGTTTACGTTCGGCGCAGCCATGCTCCGAGAAGCTGACGGACGGACATTTGGGGAGGAGTTCGGCTTGAGCGACGACGATTTAGCCAGATTAACTGCCGCTGGGGATTCGGCGGTGTACATCAGTAGCGCGACACCGGTACCGTATGATCCCGATGCGCCCTTTGTCCAGTACACGGTTCGCGACACGGTATTTGAGGGCGCATCTTTGCAGTACTACGCTCCCGCTACAGGAGCCAACGGTGGCCCCGTTTATCGCGTACAGTTTACGCATGTAGGAACAGGAAACGGTGATTATGTGCGAAGGGGAGCTGCTACGAACGGCGTTCTGTTTGTCTGGAGGGGGTCTAGGCGTGGGGACTATGTACCGCGGCGCACTATCCCCAAGCCGAAATCGCAGCGTATCGTTGACCTGAGAGGTGCCTTAGCGGTTGTTGAAGGTGTGGAATTTTTTGGGGAATGGGCTTCGTCCGGGCTGGATGGTAACCGTTATTCGGCGCTGCATGAGGATGATGATCAGGGTACGGCATACGTGGCGGGCGTACGCGTGCGTCCCAGAAGGCTAGGGCCGAGGCGACTTGGTGCCATGAGCTTTGAGGCGCGGAGAAGGTCAATAGGTACCCGCTATTCTCCGCTTGACCGCATACGTCATGTGGAGTTTGGACGCCGATGGCATCTGGGCGGTCTTGCTGGGCGAAGCACAGTCGGGGATGAGACTAACGAAGCAAAGTTCATGTGGGAATTATCGGAGAACTCAACAGCCCGCGCGGAGGTGGGAAGAATCGCTCTGCCCGACGGATTTGCCGGGAACAGAACGGAGGTTCGTATGCAGTTTGCGGAAGGACGGTGGCCACATGTCGCGTATCGTCGGGAGGCTATGCGCACGCGTGATCCGGTGCTTGGAGAGCGTGGTTCATGGACGAGATTATCCGGACAGGTTTCCAGACCCATGGGACATTTTGTACCGCTGATCGCATTGAAACGCTCAAACCGCAGGCAGACGCTAACCGAACCGGGGGCACAAGGATTGAAGTCAAAGGCCTACAATGAGATACGTCCGGGCGTGTCGTGGCAGAAGGATCAATTGGAGTTTGACGGCGGAGTCCGCGTGCGTTGGGACCTGGATGCGGATGGAGGTATCAAGGGTCGCTGGGTGACCCTTGATACCGGATATGACATTAGGCCCCGCAGCGCTCTTTCGGCCTCGGGCCGGGTCGGATGGCGTTCCCGGACCACTCTGAATTCCAGGGCTGAGGAATCGGTGGTGCTGCAGTGGTCGGGACGCTGGCAGCCGTGGCAGCGTTTGTTCCGCCTTGACTGGCACTACGATGCGCAGTCCGAACGTACTCCGGTGATGCAGGAAATCTACATTCGTACCGGTGCCGAGATTGGAGAATATGTTTGGAATGACGACAATGGAGACGGCATCCGACAGGTCGCGGAGTTCGTCCCGGAATCAACGCAGGATGAGGGCGTTTACGTGCGCACGCTCCTGCCGTCTGACACGCTGCAAAGCGTGATTGGCATGCAGTCACGGCTGGTTCTTACCATGGATTTTGCGCGCCGCTGGCGGGAAGCGGAGAGGCCGTGGCTACGGAGATTTGCCAATATATCTCTGCGTACCATCGTGAGGATCCAGGAGAAAAGCAGCACTCCCCATATTTCTGATATCTATCTGTTCCGGCTGAGTCAATTCAGGCACGAAGACTACTCCATCCGCGGACTACTGTCAGCCAGGCACGAGCTGTCGCTCTTTCGCAATCAATCCGATTACGGCATAAGTACATCATTGCTGACAGTGCGCACGCACAATGCACTAGCTGCAGGTACCGATTCCCGCGCGGTGGACACATGGGGATTGGAAGGTTTTATGACTCCCATTAAGCAGGTTCGCCTGCGTGTGAAGGTGGAGCAGGAGCATCAGCAAGCAACCAGCCAGTCATTTATTTCCCGAGCATACGACATTCGAAGCTATCGCCTTGAGCCGACAGCAATCATCGCGATTGATGAGGCGTGGCGCATGACCATAGGAGCAGCACTCGCACAGAAGGCTGCCATATCATCCGATGCGGTCGTATGGAGGGTTCCCTTAACGGTGGAGTACAGTGTTGCTGGGAGGGCCAGTATCCGCATGGGCGCTGAAGGGACCTCGGTTGCTGTAGATGGTGCGTTGCCGGCCGGGCTCGCATATTATGAGCTCACCGACGGGAGGGGAGTTGGAAGGTCCCGTTTATGGAATCTGTCGGCATGGTACCAACTTACTCGGGCGCTGAGGGCGAACCTATACTATAACGGCCGCGCGCCCGATGCGCTACCGGTGATTCATACCGTCCGTCTTCAAATGACGGCTACCTTCTGACCTTGCGGTTCAAGTATGCGACGGGCTATATTGTAGGTTTGCCCGTGCGCCACGTAGCAAATGTCAGCTGTGATTCGATTCTTGCCAAGTTTTGCATTGATGTTTGCATTGACGCAGCCGCTTTGGGCGCAGGATCAGGATAGCCTGGAGGCTTTGTACTGGCAGCGAATTGCTGAGTCCAGGTCCCATTTTGTGCAGGCGGAGGTAGACTTCATGACGGGGATGATTGCGCACCATGCGCAGGCTTTGGTGATGTCTGCACTAGCGCCGAACAACGGTGCGGGGCCTGCTGTATCTGTTCTTGCTGCGCGAATCATCAATGCGCAAAAGGATGAAATTCAGCTCATGCAGACATGGCTACGAGACCGCGACCAACCTGTCCCGGAGGTTCATGCCGGGGGGCACATGCCTGGTCATGCGCATCATCATATGATGCCGGGAATGCTGCCTGAGGAGCAGTTGGATGAACTGCGAAACGCGCACGGAGCAGAGTTTGATCGTCTGTTTCTGACCTATATGATCACGCACCATCACGGGGCTGTGGTGATGGTGCGTGACCTCTTTGACCAGGATGGCGTAGGACGGGACGAGGAAGCGTTCAGGCTGGCGTCGGCCATACACGTGGATCAGATTACCGAGATCGCTAGGATGGAGACAATGCTGGAGGATTAGGCGATCGCACCATGCAATTAACATTAAACGATATGAGTGATTTCAAGGTACTGGGGGTGTTTGCCTCCATCATGCTCGTTACCATCACTGCCACTGCGCAGCAGACGGATGATCCCGCTGTTGAGGCTGGTGACATGGCGCCTGCGATGTCGGATGCTCGTGTCGGGCTTGCCCCTGGTCTCTTTGACGCGGGTGAAGCAATATGGAACCTGGGCCATATCTCTACAACGCAGCCGCCGGAGCAGTTTGTTGGCGTTACCAATTCTGATTTGGCCTTTATGGGGGACTATGCGATCCAGGGCAATTATAACGGTGTGCTGATCTGGGATATTTCAGATCCGGCCGTCCCTGTGCTAGTTAAGGACTATCTGTGCCCGGCGTCTCAGAGTGATGTTTCGGTCTATGAGAATCTGCTGTTTGTGTCCGGTGAAGGTCGGGGAGGCAGGCTGGACTGCGGAACCGAGGGCGTGCAGGAGGCTGTCAGCGCAGACCGATTGCGTGGTATTCGTATTTTTGACATCAGCGACATCCAGAATCCGAACTATATTGCAAACGTGCAGACATGCCGGGGTTCTCATACGCACAGTGTGCTCAAGAACCCGGACGACAACGAGAATGTGTACATTTACGTATCCGGTTCTGCACCGGTCCGACCGGCGGAGGAGCTACCCGGGTGCTCCGGCATGATGCCAGACGAGGATCCTAATTCTGCGCTATTCCGGATTGAGGTGATTCAGGTGCCGCTGGCAGATCCTTCGCTGGCAGCGATCGTCAATTCGCCGAGGATTTTTGAGGGGCTTGTGGCGCCTCCCAGGCATGGCATGGCGCCCGATGACGTGAAAGCTATTGAAGAGGCGCGGGCAGCGGGTGCCTTTGTTGTGGAGTACTCCGGCCGGCAAGCGGTGTTACCAGACCGTTATGTTGCCGGTCTGATAGAGAGTTTTCTGGAATCTCAAGGGAAGGAAGGGCCGGCGACAGCAGCTGATTCCGTGGCGTTTAGAGAGGCCCTGCCATCAATCTTTGCTGAAATGATGGGGGGGAATGCGGAGGAAAATGAGGAAGAGAGTGACGCCCCGGACCCGGGGCCTACGCAGTGCCATGACATTACACTCTACCCCGAGATCGGACTTGCTGGGGGAGCGTGTGAGGGCTATGGGCTCCTTCTTGACATCACAGATCCGGTCAATCCGTTCAGGCTTGATGCCGTAGCGGATTCCAACTTTGCCTATTGGCACAGTGCCACCTTTAATAATGATGGCTCCAAGATTCTGTTCACGGACGAGTGGGGGGGAGGTGGTGCCCCCAAATGCCGCGCATCAGACCCGCCGGAGTGGGGTGCGAATGCGCTCTTTATGCTGAATGACGGTAAGATGGAGTTCCAGAGTTACTACAAGCTGCCTGCTCCCCAGACGCCGCAGGAGAACTGTGTAGCACACAATGGATCGCTGATCCCTGTACCGGGGCGCGACCTGTTTGTGCAGTCATGGTATCAGGGGGGCATTTCTCTCATGGATTGGACTGATATCGCAAATCCTATAGAAATCGCGTATCACGACCGTGGTCCGGTGACGGACGAGCGCATGGAGATGGGGGGCAGTTGGTCCGTTTACTGGTATAACGGCCTGATTGTCAGCAGTGAGATCGCACGGGGGTTGGACATTTTTGCGCTGACCGCGAGCGAGTACCTGACAGAGAATGAAATTGCAGCTGCTAACACCGTTGAGCTGGCGTACCTCAATGCACAGGGTCAGCCGACCTATCGTTGGCCGAACACGTTTGTGCTTGCTCACGCCCGGTTAGACCAGGTTGAGCGTGCCGGCGCACTTGGGGCAGATGCAATATCTGAGTTGCGCCAAGGCCTGACGGATGCGGAAGCAATGGAGGATGACAGCCGCAATGCGGCGCTGATGGCACTGGTTGCATCCATCCAGGACTTTGGGAACGCGCGTGTACTGGCTGCGGCCCTCGCCATAGCCGCTTTGGCTGGCTGACCGTGTGATGTACAACAATGCGCATACCTCATGTGATTAAACATTCGGAACGTTCATGAACGTATTACTAACGGCTCGACTGAGTCTGATGATGTTTGTTCAGTACCTCATCTGGGGGGCATGGGCTCCGACGCTGGGCAACTACATGCAGACCATGGACATGGGAGGGGCCATTAGCATTGCGTATGCATTGGGACCCATATGCGCGACGATTGCGCCGTTTTTCCTAGGCATGGTTGCTGATCGCTTTTTCGATTCCGAGAAGGTTCTGGGCGTGTTGTGCCTGATTGCCGGGGTAGCCATGCTTGCTATGCCCCAGTTTGCAGGTACAAGCCTATTTCTGCCGCTTCTTGGATTGCATGCCTTGTGCTATTTCCCGACACTTGGGCTGACTGCATCGTTAGCATTTCACCACATGACCAACCAGGAAAAGGAATTTCCTGTGGTTCGGGTATTCGGAACGCTTGGCTGGGCAGCCATTGGTCTTTTCATTGGATACGTGCTGCAACAGGATGCATCAAGTATTCCGCTGTACATTGGTGGTGGCGCCGCTTTGTTCTTGGGCCTGTACAGCTTCACGCTCCCGAATACACCACCACCATCGGCGGGCATGAGGACCTCATGGAAACAGATTGCGGGTATTGATGCCTTCAAGCAGCTGAAGAGTCCGTCCTTCGTGGTCTTTCTGGTCGCGGCGATGCTCATCTTCATCGCGTTTGGGACATACTTTCCGTACGCGCCCATCTATTTCCAAGATTTGCACGGGCAGCTGAGCTTATCTCATTTCGCAAATCCCAGCTTTGAGATGTCCTTTGGACAGTTATCTGAAATCATCTTCATGCTGATGATCCCGTTTTTCTTTGCCAGGCTGGGGGTAAAGTGGATGCTGCTGTTGGGTATGCTGGCGTGGGTTGCACGTTTCACGCTTTTCTCTGCGGCGGCGATGACCGGGACTTTCTGGGTCATCATGATTGGCATCCTTATTCACGGGATATGCTACGACTTCTTCTTTGTTACCGGACAGATTTACATTGATAAAAAGACGACGAAGGAGATTCGGGGCCAGGTTCAGGGTCTTCTCGTATTGCTTACGCAGGGGGTAGGCTTTTTTCTGGGTACGCAGGTTTCTGGGGCATTTGTCAATTATTTCGGGGACAACGGGACGCTTGACCTTCCGGGATGGCGAACATTCTGGATGCTTTTCGCCATCGGTACGGCCGTATTCACGATTGCTTTTGCCTTCTTGTTCAGGGATCAGGTTGAAGGGACGGATTGAGGATTAAACAGAATATTCGTTTTCCGTAGATGCGGGGAACTACTGAAAGTCGTCGCTGATCGGAGAGCCTTATGGTATTGTTGGGCTTGGGCCAGTTGATGGATCTGATCGGTAATGTCCGCGTGGGGGACGCCAGGGCCGCTCCAAGGATGCGTTTTGGCCCCTCTTCGAGTACTTCGTATCGCATTGCGCAAGCGCTGACTGGAAGAGAGGCTGTGCGTACTACAACCCCCGCTGCGTTGTAAGACTGCTCATCGGGGTGTTAGAGCCCTTCCGGGGGCGGATCTACAACCGCCTGCTGTGGGTCATAAGTATGGTTGCGCAGCAGGCCAAGTTCATCCGCCCACGCCAACAGCGGCAAGGCGTAGGGCGGCACGTTGAATTGCGGGCAGGAGTCGAATAGCACGATGTGGCGGCTCACGAAGATGAACTGTGCGATACGGGGAACCGAAGGGGGGCTCGCCCGCGAGGACAGCCTCTACGATAACCACCATCTGGACTTAAAGGCCGACTTCATCCTTGCTATTCCTGCGATCAACGTCTCGTACCCGGAGGGCGGCTGGCCGAAGACAAGAATTGGTGCTACGACGGTCTGTTTAAGGGCAACGCGACCTTCGTTTGGGTGCAGACTTTGGTTCACCATCTCGCGCTCACGGGTGTTGCTGGGTTCGTGCTGGCCAACGAGCCAATGTCGTTGCTACTGTAGGGCCTGGGCGGGAACCGACGGGACTGATTGAAGCCGAAATGGTTGAGTGCGTGGTTACTTTGCCGGCCAGCTTTTCTACTGAAAGCATGCTCAACGCAGATCCCGGCCTGCCCGCGCTGACTGGCGCGCTGGTGACAGCGGCGCGGAGAAATGTATTTAATCAACGAGGGTAGGCTTGGCCAGACGATGGATCGGACGCACCGCGAGTTCACCGTCGGGGATATCGCCCGGGTCGTGGGTACCCATCATGCTTGGCGGACTTGAATTGAGGGGGATGGCTATGCCTGGCGACGATTCGCATATCGCCGCTTAATGATGGCTTGATTGTTGGTCAGTTATGTGATCTACCTCAAGGTGACGCATCTTGAAATGATCGTTGCTTATCCTCCAATGTGAATATTCCTACGGAAAGTGCGCACCGATTCCCGTGAAAGTGCGCACCCTTAATTGGGCGAATTCTGTTGCGTTTTCCGAGAAGGTCCAGTATCCTGTTCGGATAGATTTCGACGGACACAGGGTCGTATGGTTGGTGCTGAAGCTTTACGTCACGGTGGGATTCCAGCTGCTCTTTTTCACCATAAAAGAGCACTATGCCCCGAGAACAAATCTCCATGCGAAAAATGTGAGACATACTACGGCTCCATCATGAGCTTCAGTGTAGCAACCGCAGTATAGCGCGTAGCCTGCGTATTTCTGACCACACGGTGGGCAAGTATTTGCGCCGTGCGAAGGTAGTCGGACTGAGTTGGCCGCTGCCGGACGGCGTGTTGGATGCGGACCTTGTGGCGCGGTTATTTCCTGCGCCTGATGGTCCTGTGGTGCGTCAACGGGATCTGGATTGGGAAGAGATAAAGCGGCAGTTGGCCCGTAAAGGAGTCACCTTGCGGCTGTTGCACGAAGAGTACCGGGAAGCGAATCCCGGTGGGTACAGCTATAGCCGGTTCTGCCATTAATACCGTCAATACATCGGCAGAAAGGATGTAGTGATGCGCTTTGAGCATAAGGCGGGCGAGAAGGTATTTGTGGACTATGCCGGCCAAACCATGCCCTATTATTGCAAGCATACCGGTCACGAATTCAATGCCCAGGTTTTTGTAGGTGCGGGCTGTTCCCGTTACACGTATGCGGAAGCCACGGCAGACCAGAGGCCAGCTGGCTGTACGCGCATGCGCAGATGTTTGATTTCTTCCGGGCGCTACCCGAGGCGGTGGTATGTGACAACCTGAAGGCGGCTGTTACCAAGGCACATCGGTATGATCCAGACATTAACCCGTCCTATCAGGAGCTTGCCGAGCATTACGGGATAGGAATCTTCCCTGCACGCTCCAGAAAACCGCGAGACAAGCCTATTGCAGAGCTTGCTGTATTGACAGTAGAGCGACGTATTCTGGCGCCCCTGCGTGATCTGAAGCACTTCAGCATAGCGGAGCTGAATGCCTCCATAGCACCGTTGCTGGAGAAGCTCAATGATGCGCCCTTCCAGAAGCGCTCGCAAAGCCGGTGCAGTCAGTTTGAGGAATGGACCTGCCCGCGATGCGCCCGTTGCCCGCGCAACCCTACGTCTACCGGCGATGGAAGAAGGCCCGCCTCAACATGGATACCCACATTGAAGTGGAACAGAACTACTACTCCGTGCCCCACCAGTATGCACGCTAAGGCGTAGATGTTTGCATTAGTCCCCGGACTGTGGAAGTCTACATCAAGGGGGAACTTATATGTTCACACATGCGCTCCTACTGACAATCCCAATTCGGCACAACGTATGAACACATGCCCAAAGGACATTTGTTCTACCGACAACGGGCGGCGTGCCATTCCTTGTTGGCTGAAAAAGTGATTATTGGTTCGGTGTTGGCTTGGGTTTCCTAAGCCCTTTCACCATACGGATCCATGATCACTTATGAGTTTATCAGATGATTTATCGCAGCTCATTCAGGGGCTGCGTCATGCCGGCGCGTCCGGTCGGCAGCTGCAATTTGACTTGTTGCGGCACCTCACCGAGTGTGTGCAGCAGTTGACGTCTAGTCTGGAAGAGGATGTTATGCTTCCGTCGGATAATGCGGCTCCAGACGGCACTAGGGAGCAGTTGGCAGAAGCACCTTCCGAGGAGGAAAACATCGTCCGTGCTCCAGAGTCTCTGGAGTCTCCGGGAGGCTTGGCGCTGCCCTTCCCCCATAAATCATCCATTACGGTTCGATTGTTCGTCAGTTCTGGTCAACTCTCGCTGGCATGGCTGTCGGAATATCTCGGGTATTTCGACCTGACAGGTATGGTGTGTGACTTGAGGTGAATAATGCCGTCCTCTCGTGCGGATACGCGATCTCTTCCTGCGCCGCTTCCACTGCCATTCTACCACTTCAGGTGCTTGACCTTTCGCTACTTGTTTTTTATGTTGCGGCATGTTTCAACGAGGTCAGGTCTTACGAACGCTCACCGCTCCCTGCAATGGAGAGCGTTTGGACAGGGTTCTTGCCGACGATCGTTGGCGGTTTCGCACGCAGATAGCGCGCGCTGTCTGTGAAGAGTTCGGGTTTGTTGATGCACGGGGCGAACCGCAGGTGAGCAACTGTGCGCAGGCTTTATCGAAGTTGGAGGCCCGGGGGAGGATTGTGTTGCCCAAGCCCGAGAATTGTAATGCGGCTAAGGCGGAACCGCGTAGGCGCGAGGAGCGGGTACCGGATCCGATAGCGTTACCGGGCACGGTACACGGTGTCCGGGGGTTGACGATTGAGTTGGTTGAGACGGACGAGCAGCGTATGGTGTGGAACACGTTGCTGCACTTTGAGCATCCGAGGCGTACGACCACATTTGTGGGAGCGCAGGTACGCTATCTGATAGGCAGTGCCCATGGTTACCTGGGAGCGGTGGGATTTTCGGCGGCGGCGTTGTGCCTGGCGCCCAGAGAGCACTGGATGGCGTGGAGTGATGAGCAGCGCAAGGCGCATTTGCACCGTGTGGTGTGTTTGAGTCGTTTTCTGATACGGGGGCAGTGTCAGGATTTGGCCAGCCATGTACTGGGTAAGGTATTGAGACGGTTGGCGGATGATTTTCAGGCACGGTACTGTTACCGTCCCTGGGTTGTCGAAACGTATGTGGATCCCCAAGGGGAAGGAGCGTGTTTTGAGGTGAACAATTTTGTATTGATCGGCCATACCGCAGGCGGAAAGCGGCACAAGGAGGCAAAGGAAGAGGATCCCAAGGGGCTGTATGTATACGAGTTGGACAAAGAATGGCGCGGGACCTTGGGGGAACCGGAGGAGGAGTTGCGTCCGGTGAGGGATCCGCACGAGGGGATTGACAGTGCGCAGTGGGCCGAAACGGAGTTTGGCGGAGCGCCATTGGGAGACAGGCGGTTGTCTGTGCGACTGGTAAAGAGTACGTCCATGTTGGCCGATGTGATAGGCCACAGCATTACCGCGCATACGGATGCGGACCGCGCGGCGGTGAAGGGGCATTACCGGTTATTGGAGAGCAAGAAGGACAAAACGGTAACGCCGGAGAACATATTGGCGCCGCATCGTGGGCGTACGATAGAGCGCATGCGTAGTCAGGAGACCGTGTTATGCATCCGGGACACGACGAAGTTGCGGTACAGTACGCGGCCGGCGTGTACGGATTTGGAGGTAATAGGGAGTAATCAGACGACGGCGAAGACGCTGGGGTTGCCGTTGCATGCGACGCTGGTGGTGACGGAGGATGGATTGACGTTGGGGGTGTTGCGTGGCAGCTTCAAGGATCCGGAGGAGGGTCCGCATGCTCCGCGGACGCAGCAGTGGATAGACGGGTTCAAGGATATATGCGAGGCGGCGGAGGAGCTGTCCGGCGAGACGCAGGTGATCTGTGTTGCGGACCGGGAGGCGGACAGCTTTGCTATGTTTGCCGAGCAGCGCAGACAGGGTAAGGCGGAGGTATTGATACGAGCGAAGCATGATCGCAAGCTGTTGGATGATCGCAAGCTGTTTGCGGTAATGCGCAGTGGTAAGGCTCCGGGGAATGTGGAGATAGAGATACAGCGGGTGACGGCGCGCAAGAAGCAGGCGCGCAAGCAGGCACGGAAGGGTCGCAGTTACCGGATGGTCAATGTGGAGGTACGCTACGGGAGGTTCTTGTTGCCGGATCCGAAGAACGAGGAGGAGCCGGTGGTGATGTACGGGGTGCATGTGTTGGAGGTGGAGCCTCCGGGGGATGCGCTGCCGGTGGAGTGGATGCTATTGACCAGCATGGAGGTAGGGAGCGTAGCGGATGCACGGCGGGTGTTGGCCATGTATCTCAAGCGGTGGCGGGTGGAAGACTTCTTCCGCGTGCTCAAGAGTGGGTGCAAGGTAGAGCGTTTGGGTCTGCGTACCTCGTTGCGTCTGCAGCGAGCAATAACGATGTATTGTGTGATATCCTGGCGCGTCATGACCTTGGTGCAATTGGGTCGGGAGGTGCCGGAGCTGGACGCGGATGTCTTTTTCACGGAGATGGAGCTGCGATTCTTGGATGGATATGCAGCACGGGTAAAGCTGCCGAAGCCCAGTACTTTGGGAGCTGCTATCCTGATCGTAGCGGTGCTCGGCGGTTATCAGAACCGCACTCGTGATGGACCGGTGGGTTACCAGATCATGTGGCGTGGCCTAGAGAGGTTACACCTAATGACATTGGGATACGAGGTAAGAGACGAACAATTGAGTGCATGTTCGCACGGGAATTCATCTGGGTTCATATAAATGGCATATCAACCTGCCTGATGTGGGCCTATGCCCCAGTGGCTACACCTGCGTGAGCGTGCGGTGAACTTGCATCTTGATTAGGTGACGGGTTCTGTAGAGCTTACCCGTAGACGTGAGAACCCAGACCCCGGACCGTCCGCCTGGTACAGCCCAGACGTACGGCGGAAGAGATGTTTCCGCTGGTAGAGCAGTATAACGAAAGGACCCGGTCCGCAGCGGCGTCTTGCGCAGAGCACGGCATCTCGTACGGACCGTTGAATTACTGGAGGCAGAAGTATCGCCAGGAGACTGCAGCCGAGGGTTCGTGGATGTAGGCAATGCAGCGCCAAGGGAAGCGGCGCAGGAAGAGATGGCGTATCCGCACGAGAGGATGGCATTATTCACCTCAAGTCACACACCATACCTGTTAGGCCGAAATACCCGAGATATTCCGACAGCCATGCCAGCGATATTTGACCATACCTGACGAACAATCGAACCGTAATGGATGATTTATGGGTACAGGGCAGCCCTTGGCTGGGATCAGGAAGCGGAAGCGCTGCCTCGGATAGGAATCTAGCCCGGATTCGGGAACCCATCACCGGAGCGGCGTAGCCGCACTTCGCCTCAATTCCGGCGAGCCGCTTCGCCCGCCTCTTCCACAAGTAGATCTGCGGGAAATCCGGGCCCACTGAGTGTCCTGGATCCGAGCAGCGTCTGCGTGCTACCGCCCCGTTTCGCCCTTGGGTTGATGTCCGACTACCTGAGATGGTCGATGACACCGATCTCAGTAATGATCAAGTTTCTCCGCGCGCACAGACGGCTAGGCCCAGCTCGCGGGACGCCTACCTGCGGGTAGGCCTGTTCTGCTCCGATAGGGTGTACGGCGCCACGACACATGTCGTATCTTGGGAAGGGCTCCGGCAGTGCGCGGGGCATTCGATTCTGAACCGAGCGAGAGGAGATGCCCTCCAAGCAGAATGACAGTGGCGCCACGACCAGCTATAAGGCCGAGTTGTGGGCTATGTCCTATACGTTACTCGACTCAATAGACGCGGCCAAGTACATCGCCGAGATGATCTTCTGACGATGCGTGACGAGGACATCCGGCAGCGGCTGCAACTGGGCGAAGACAGTAGGTGGGAGTTCAAGCGGGTAGAGTTCTCTGGCACACGTTTCGCAAGCCCCAGTCGCGATCATCTCGCCGCCGAGATGATCGCTTTTGCCAACGCGATCGGCGGTCGGCTGTTGATGGGCGTAACGGATGGGGGGCTCCTTCAAGGTATGACCCGCGAACAGATGACCACGCTTAACAACCTAGTGACCGAGTTGAGTACTGACGCCATCAAGCCTGCCCTGCGCATCAATGTGCATCACCGGGAGCTGGACGGCAAAGCCTTTGTCTTGGTCGAAGTGCCACGGGGCGAGTCGCTGCACGAGCACGACGGTCGAAGTTGGATCCGGGTCGGAGCAAGCAAGCGCCGGTTGATAGGCGACGAACCGATGCGGTTGAGGCAGCGGCGCGCACAGGGTCGGCACTTGTGGTTCGACGAGCAGCCGGTGGCGGGAACAGGGTTCGACACGTTAGACCCTGCGCTATGGGTGCCGATGCTGACCGCCGAGGGCGCCGCCGAGCCGGAGGTCGGCCTAGCGAAGCTCGCGCTGCTCGCGTCGAATGATTCCGGGGTCCAATGCGCGACCGTGGCTGGTGTACTATTGTGCACTCAATGCCCCGAGCAGTGGTTGCCCAATGCCGCCATTACGGCAACCCTCTATCGCGGAACGGATCGTACGACCGGACAAGTGGACTCGCAGGAAATTACCGGTCCGCTCCAGCGACAGATCAGGGCCGCGGTGTCGTTTGCGTGGCGTAACATGCGAGTCGCCGCTCGCGAGACGCCCGCACGGATCAACATGCCGCAGTACAGTGAGAAGGCAATCTTTGAGGCGGTCGTGAACGCCGTGGCGCATCGAGATTATTCAATTCGCGGCAGCAGGATCCGCCTATCAATGTTCTCCGACCGCTTGGAAATCCAATCGCCCGGCACGCTCCCCAATAGCCTGACCATTGAGAGCATGGCGCTGAAGCAAGCGACCCGAAACGAGGCCATCGCCTCCGTGATGGGGCGGATGGGAGTGGACGACACCCCCGGCTCTGCAGACCGGCGCTACTTCATGGAGCGCCGCGGAGATGGCGTTCCTGCAATCATCCGTAAGACCCGCGAGCTATCAGGACGGGCACCGAAGTATAGATTGGGAGTTATATGGCTGAATGCCACGCGTTTTCGCAGGAGTTACTTATTGTGCTTTGGTGGTGCAGACAGGATGGCTTTCGCCAGTTGTTCATAATCGGTTCCCGCTTTTCACGAAAAACTGCAATTATTTCAAATAACTCAACACGTGGGTACGCATGGAATATAATTTTCATATATTAGGGAGTTATATATCACAGTGCCATGCCCGAAACGGTTAGTGCATACCGCAATATCACATACAGGCTGTTGCCCGGAAGTCGAAGTAACGCCAAGCAACTTGCTGGATTAGCGGGTGCGTGTAGGTTTGTGTGGAATGCCATCCTCGCAGAGCAGAGCGAGGCCTACAAGAAAGCGAAAGAGGCTGGAGAGAAGCCGCCCTCGGTAAGCTTCTTCTCGCTGGGGAAGCGGTTCACGGCACTGCGCCGCACGGTCGAGTGGCTACCTGAATACTCCTTTGGTGTCGTTAGATACACATTGAAATATCAGGCGGATGCATGGAAGGCATTCTTCAAGGAAGGTAAGAGAAGACCGAGATTCCATTCCAGACGTGGTAGTACGCCTTCGTTCACGATCCCGGATAACGTAAGGGTTCGGGATGGCAAGCTGTATATCCCGAAAGTGGGATATATGGCGCTCCGCAGGCGGGGAGGCAACCCGTACCCTGATGGTATACCCATCAAAGCCACTGTAAAGAAGAACGCCGGCAAAGGGTATGCTGTCATCTGCTACAAGATTGAGGCACCTGTAATAGAGGATACCGGCAGTGCTGTAGGCATTGACCGTAATTGCGGGCAGATCGCTATGGTCTCCACAGAGGGCGATACAAGCATTATCAGACAACCGGATACGAAGCGTCTTGATGTCAAGTTGAAGCGGCATCAGCGAAGACTGGCGAGACAGAAGAAAGGCTCCAACCGTCGTAACAGGCCGAAGCATAGAATCGCCCGCATACAGCGCAAGCGTGCTAACATCCTCAAGAATGCGAACCACCAGGTAAGTCGCAGTATTGCCAAATGCTCCTCAACGGTGATACTGGAGGACCTAAAGATCAAAGCGATGACACGTTCAGCTAAGGGGACGATGGAGAGCTTTGGCACAAACGTCAGACAGAAGTCTGGCCTCAACCGTGGAATACTGCGAACAGGTTGGGGCCAGTTGGATCAGATGCTGGGCTATAAGTGCCGCAAGGTGATAAAGGTTACCGCTGCCTATACCAGTCGGTGTTCTGTGTGTGGGCACACAGAAGCGAGTAACCGTAAGACGCAGAGCAAATTCACGTGTATGTCCTGTGGACATGCGGATCATGCAGACCTGAATGCGGCTGCAAACATACTGGCCTCCGGGATTGGGGCTTCTGCACGGCGAGGGGCGTTCGGGTTACCGACCCCTATGACCCGTGAAATTGATACTAGTGCCTCACTGTGTACAGTTGGTCACTCACGTATATAATTCCCTATAGATTGATTGACGATGCGGAGATCCTGCTGCGGATCCCCGCCGCACCGCAGGACGCCACTTCCTCCCGCGTGGTTGTCACTGTCAGAGCCGACCATCAGCCCCTGCCAGGAGCGGGTGTCCTAGCGCTGTTCCCGAACCGAACTTGGAAGCAGGCAGTCGCGGACGAGAACGGCGAAGCCGCTGTGGAACTATATACGACCCAGCTGCCGATGATAGTGTTCGGCGCGGCACCTGGCCATGCAGCCTGCCTAGTGCGTGAATGGTTGCCCGCTACCGGTGCTCTCGCTCTTGAACTGACTCCGCTGCCGCAGGGCGGAAGTGCCATCTTCGCCGAGGCGACAGGCCGTCTACCCGGCTTGAAGGGGCGGTTAAACCCCATACGCGACACGCTGGATCGCACCTATCTGTATGCTTGGAATATCTCCGTTGGCCGGGGTCGGCCGCAGCCGGTTCCGTTTGTTCCCGGCGAAGCACTCCGGTTGACCGACTCGGACGGCGTTGAGTGCTATATGCGCATCGTTGAAATAATTGGCCGTTCCGTGCTTGTAGAGCATTGGGTGCCGGGGTCGCAGGAGTAGTGCGTAGGCAACGACAACGGGAAAAATCACTTTGCCGTGGTGCAGAGTCTCCTTTGAGCACTGGCCGCGTTATGGGGACGGTGGCCATGACGACGATAATCTTCCAGAAGCCATGGCCGGTTGTCCGCTGCCCTGGGGCAGCGGACGCTAAGGCAACGAGTAGCGGATAAACGAGAGGCGACAACTGGGGCTCAGGGGCTGGGTGAAGCGAGTAATCCCTGGGAACACAGCACTGGTACTGAGCGGCCGATTCCTGTCGTTGAGGATCTGGCCCAGAAAGTTGGCTCGGGCCATTCGGATCCCCGATCAATGTCTTAGCGTTCCTCCCGAAAGGTGTTTCCCTGCACGCCGCGTATCCGTACGAGCCTTTTGCAAAACCCTTGAATCGGGGTGTTTTTGTCTGAAAATGCGATTTCCTAAGATAGGGGGCTGGTCAGGTAGATTTGACTGCTCGGCGGGTGCAGATGGAGGATTCTACAGGCCATGAAAATGTGTGCTAACAAGCACACTTGAGGGACTGGAACCTCCGTGTCAGGTATCTTTGGAGGAGAAACTAAACTCGCAAGAAACGAAGGTTCTCATGTCCTTCAATTCCAAGTTAAGCGGTTTCTGGATCAACTGCCAACGGGAGCTTTTCCCCTGGGTGGAGGAAACGATTGGCCCCTTGGAGGGGCGCCATAAGAAGCTGCTCTCGGTACTGGAGATGGTGCGAGTTGAGCGCTTTCTGCCCAGTGCTCAGGACGGTATACCCGGGCGTCCGTTGAAGAGCCGTGCTGCCCTCGCGCGGGCGTTCCTAGCGAAGATGGTGTTCAATATGGATACGACCAGAGCGTTGGTGGAGCGGTTGCGTTCGGAACCGACGCTGCGGCGTTTGGGTGGTTGGCATCGGTTAGAGGATGTGCCGAGTGAGGCGACCTTTTCACGTGTGTTCAGGGAATTTTCAGAGGCGGATTTGCCGACGCGTGTACATGAGGCCCTGATAAAGGAGGGGTATTCGGAGCAGTTGGTGGGGCACCTATCGCGTGATTCGACCGCAATAGCAGCGCGAGAGAAGCCGGTACTGAAAAAGGAGTCGGAGCGTCCAGAAGAGTGCAAATCATCGCATCCTACCAAGGATGAAAAGCCTCCGAAGGAGTTGCCGCGGCTGGTGCGCCAGCGTACCATGGGGATAGAGGAGATGTTGGAGGAGTTACCGAAGCGATATACGGTAGGCGTTAAGCGCAATGCGAAGGGATATACGCAGAAATGGACGGTGTACAAGTTGCACATGGATGTGGCCGACGGAGGAGTACCGATCAGCGGTTTTGTTTCCTCTGCATCTTTGCATGATAGCTAGGCGGCGATTCCGTTGGCTACGATATCTCAACTGCGGGTACGCAATTTGTATGATCTGATGGACAGTGCATACGACGCGAAGCAGATTCACGAGCACAGTAAAGGCTTGGGGCATGTGCCGATTATCGACCATAATCCGCGACGCAAAGGTAAGGCGGCGCTTATCCGCGAGAAAACGGCCCAGCGAGCAGCCGGATTGGTACCGCCTGAGGATGTTCGTTACAGGGAGCGCTCAACGGTTGAGCGAGCCTTCGGGCGGCTCAAGGATGAGTTTGGTGGTCGTAATGTCCGCGTGCGTGGGCACAAGAAGGTGACATGCCACTTGATGTTCGGCGTGCTGGTACTGACGGTAGATCAGCTGTTGCGTATGGTGCAATAGAGACAGGAATCCAGACGTAAATTGCGCTAATCGGGTTTTGTGCGAAGCAGGAGCCAAGTATGGGTGTGCCCACAAAGCACGGATTCTGCCCCGAATTCGCCCCCCCGGGAAGCCTTCATCGCCTATGGACCGCCTATACATCTGGATCCAAAGGCAACACATGCCAATGCTCCCGGCGTAATGTCGAAAAACCCGAAAATTTGGGCATTTGGGTCGCCACCGCCGCCGAATACACCGGGGTTTTGCAAAAGGCTCGTACGGTAAAGTACATGGTAAAGCGGGCTTAGCATTGGTCTGCGTAGTCCGCTTGTAGAGCTTAGTGCAAGGTGATTATACGCCGGGTTTGGTGTGCCGATATGGGAATTTCGAAGTGGTGTGCAGCTTATCGTCCAGGCGCCTGAATGCAGTCAGCAATCAGCGTCTTTTGGGACAAAAAACATGGGTTTTGGGGAGAAGAACCGGAACATTGTGGAGGACGCACATGTACATGAACTATACGGTCCAAGGCATCTTTCTCCCCCTCTTCTCCTGCCGGTGAAGTCCTTTTTCAGAGGCTAGTGCTACCGTGTGCCCAGTTCAGATACCCGACACTGTATAATATTTATTAATCTGTTTTGCAAGTTCGGTGTAGTGATTGGTTCTTTCAAGAGGTGCGGAGCCCTCGGACCGGAATGATGCTTGCACCGGGGATGCGGGAAGCGTAGCATCATTTGGGATGCGCGAGGCGCACGCCTATGCGATGGACATACGTCGGCGCTATAACGCCCGGTAGCTCTGGCGTCTTTACAGTTCTCTTCCAAATCCCCGTTGCCATCGCACTAAACGTTGGCGCGGCAACGACGCTGGGGGGCAGGTATCACTCCCTGCTATGGCACGCCGCCGCGGTGTTCTGTGTGTGGGCACACAGAAGCGAGTAACCGTAAGACGCAGAGCAAATTCAAGTGTATGTCCTGTGGACATACGGATCATGCAGACCTGAATGCGGCTGCAAACATACTGGCCTCCGGGATTGGGGCTGCTGCACGGCGAGGGGCGTTCGGGTTACCGACCCCTATGACCCATGAAATTGATACTAGTGCCTCACTGTGTACAGTTGGTCACTCACGTACTATAATCCCCAAATCAAGGTTATTATTGTTCAGGGTAACGGATACGCACATTCTCTGGGGAGGGACTGCGTTGAGAGGCGGATCCAATAAGTGCCCGCGCATTCCCTTTTTCGGTCTCGTTCGGAGTGGTAGTTTGGCATGGTACAAAGGTCACCAAACAAACGTTAACGGCCAACTGAGTAATCAAACACGATAGATCAGATGTTGGGTAAATTCAGATCAGCGTCACCGATGGGTAGCAGTGGCCGTGCTGGAAACCGAACGCCGATTATGCAAGCTTCCCTGTGCGGCACACCTTCCGAAGCTCCGAAAAGCCCTGCTATAATGTGTGCCGAAATCGTATCTCGGACCCATTCCTAGTCGGTCTTGAAAAAATAGACCTACTAAATCTGGCACCATGCCGTACCCGTCATCGTTAGGGTACGGATCCATGTGCGAAAAGCCTTTCGTCCAGTTCGATCCACCCGTAAACCGAAAACCCCGGACTTGAAGAAAGGACAGAATGCGCTGTTTGGATTGCGTTGTGGACTTCACCAAGTCTGCGCGGCAGCGCGGAAGAGATCGTGCCGCTTCCTGCTCTTCTTCCGGCATACACACCGGCATCAGCAGTCCAGCGGCATACAGTGTAGCGAGCTCCTTCGCATCCCGTCGATCCGTCTTCACGCGCTCGCCAGACCGGCGCGGAATATATGACGGAGCGATTACTTCACACGAAACGCCCTGCGCTTTCAGCGCCCGCTGCAAGCCAAACCCGCAGGACGGCGCTTCATAGCAGCACAGTACAACACCGTAGCAACGCTGAATTTTTCGGAAATACTTGTGAATCTTCGGTCGATCATTTGATAATTGTCGTTCGTCAATTACGCACGCCCGCATTGCTTTCGTACACGCAAAGCACTACGGTCTTTTTGTGCACATCCATGCCGATAAACAGCGAGGAGGCTGAAGTGAATGGTAAGGGTTGTTGTTCCATAAGATCTCCGCGGATTGGTTAACGGATAGACGAGCCAAGATAGATCGCCTTGCCGGTGCGGGGTCCTACGATATGATCTTATCAACCACCAAGACCACCGTCTGACTTGAAGGAGCAGACGGTACTGCGCGGCAACCACTAACTCTAAGTATGGACAATCAAAATCAGCGTCCACGGGGAAGGTTTCTCCTAACCTAGAGCTTCATTATACTCGGGCTATGACTGGCACATCTCCGCTCCAACAAAGTAGGACCACTTGAAGCATGAGGTGCCCCGTGGCTACCAGCGATGTAATCACCAAGGCAAAGACCCTCCCGCGCGGCGCGTTATTTCATCGTTGCGCGCTTCAGGTTAACCCTCACCATTACGCGTCCACATACCGGGGCCTTGTACCGTCCGGCGACGCGGTTGACTATGCCGAAGCGATTGTTCACAAGGCATTGGACCTCAACATCTCCGTGCTCGCCATCACCGATCACAACCATATTGGCGGTGTTCGCGGGTTTCAAGATGCAGCCAAAGGGCATGGAATCCATATCTTGCCCGGCTTCGAGTTGTCGTCATGCGAGGGTGTTCACGTTTTGTGCATCTATGCCCCCGATACTTCGGATAGCCTCCTGGAGCGCTACCTCGGTGGGTTCGGCATAACAGACACGGAGCCCTCAACCAAGTTGGCTGATAAGTCCTTTGTGGATATCCTTGCAAAGGTGCGCGAGCAGGGCGGTGTCGCGATTGCTGCCCATGTGACTAACGATAGCGGCTTGCTCAAGGATTTAACTGGTCAGCCGCGAATCCAGATGTGGCAGAGCGAGGATCTGCAGGCGATCCAGATTCCCGGCTCCGTTAGCGAGTTGCCTTGCGCCTACAGGCAGATCGTGGAGAACAGGAACCCTGACTATCGGCGCGACCCGGCTGCCGAGGATGACCTTGCTATCGCCGTCGTTAACGCGAAGGATATCGCCGAGCCCGAAGACCTCAACGATCGATCGGCCACCTGCTGGATCAAGATGTCAGAGGTAACGATTGAGGGGCTGCGCCAAGCTTTTCTGGACCCCGGCTCGCGTATCCGCCGAAATTCCAAGGCAGGCAAGCTGAAACTGGAGGCGCACTTTGAGCTCGTCGCAATCGCGTGGGAAGGAGGATTTCTTGATGGCGCCGCTATTCACTTCAATCCGAACCTCAATGTCTTGGTCGGGGGCCGCGGGACCGGCAAGTCGACTGTGATTGAGAGCATCCGCACGGTGCTGGGTGTTGAGGCCATCGGCGATGAGGCCCGCAGGGCCCACCAGGGCATCATTCGCCATGTCCTAAAGAACGGGACTAAGATTTCGCTCCGGGTCCGCGTCCATCGTCCGGCGGTTCGCGAGTACACCATTGAACGCACAATCCCGAACCCGCCGCTGGTCCGGGACGAACATGGCGAGGTATCCAGCCTTTCGCCCAAGGAAATACTGCCAGATGTTGAGATCTATGGTCAGCACGAAATCTCGGAGCTGACCAGGAGTGGC
Organism: Rhodothermales bacterium; assembly: GCA_963663495.1. Taxonomy (GTDB): domain Bacteria; phylum Bacteroidota; class Rhodothermia; order Rhodothermales; family Bin80. The sequence goes on along the minus strand of OY760427.1, from coordinate 2,525,138 downwards.
GAGAAGCTGACCCGCCTGCTAGACAGATTCGTCAGGAGCGATGACGACCTTCCGCGTAGGAAAGCCGATCTGCGCCGCGCGCTTGAGGTGAGTCGCAGTAACCTGCTCAAAACGCGTGCCGATCGGATGCATATTGAGGAGCGTTTGGCGGCGCTTCCGAGCCTTGAAGAGACGCTGGAGCGTTTTCGCGAAGCAGGGCTTGAGGACCGACTCAAAGAACAAAGTTTGCTAGTGCGCGAGGAGCGATTGCTTGCCTCCGTTCCAGAGCGCCTCGCGTTATTCAACGAATGTCTGAAAATCCTGAATCAGGAAGTCCCGCTGGACCGCGTGTTCCTCTCCGCCAAGGCGCTTGAGGATCTGCCTGGGAAGGTGATCCTTGAGCGCCTGAACCGCATCTTCGAAAAGTTAGATGTTGAGCTTCAGCAAATCACGATCAAGCTGGAGCAGGCGCTAGCGAGCGCCAACCAGGGAGTCGCCGCGGTGCGCACCAAGTGGGAGATGCGTAAGAAAAATGTTCAGGAGACTTACGAGAAGATCCTCCGAGAGCTGCAGAAGTCACGCTGGGATGGCGAAGAGTTCATGCGCGTGCGGCGGCAGATTGAGGCGTTGGGGCCTCTGAGTAAGCGGCAGGAGTCGGTCCAACGCACCGAGAAGGCCCACGCCGAGCGCCGCTGCAGCCTGCTGGCGGAATGGGAGGACTGCAAGGCGCAGGAATTCCGACTACTGGACGGTGCAGCGAAGGCCGTTAACAGGAAATTCCGTGACCAGGTGCAGGTGGAGGTGACCGCAGCCGGCGATCGCGAACCGCTATTCAAACTCCTCCGTGAACAGGTAGGGGGACGACTGTCCGAAGCGATCAAACGCCTCGGGGAAGTTCAAGATCTCTCCCTCACTCAGTTCGTTGAGGCCTGCGGATCAGGAGCGGATGTGTTGAACATGATGTTTGGCATCACGCCAAGCCAAGGTGAGCGCCTCGCTAAGGCCGAGCCTGGTGTGCTGATGCACATTGAGGAACTTTACCTGCCCCCGACGACCATTATCCGACTCAATACAGCTCCCACCGGGGAGCCCCCAAGGTGGCAGGCCCTTGACGCCCTGTCCACCGGCCAGCGGGCGACCGCGGTATTGCTTTTGCTTCTGCTTGAGTCTGAAGCTCCCCTTATCGTTGATCAACCGGAGGATGATCTTGACAACCGATTTATTACCGAGGGTATCGTCCCTCGCATGCGCGAGGGAAAGCAGCGCAGGCAGTTCATTTTCTCTACCCACAACGCCAACATTCCGGTCTTGGGCGATGCCGAATTGATCGTAGGTCTTGCCGCCATTGGTAAGGCCGAGCACGGCCGAAAGCGTATCGCTCCCGAGCACATGGGTTCGCTTGAGACCGCGCGCGTGCGCGAGTTGATTGAGGAGATCCTTGAAGGCGGCAAGGAAGCCTTTGAGCGCCGCCGCCGGAAGTACGGGTTCTGAGAGATTGTGTGATGAACCAAACAGAGCTGGAAGAACTGATCCGCAACGGCGAGAATTCGGGCGTTGAGTTCAAGCGTGATGATGTCATCCCTGAACGCCTCGCCAAGGAGTTGGCGGCGCTGCTGAACCTGAAAGGGGGGTATCTTCTCCTCGGCGTTGAAGACGATGGTACCGTTACGGGTTTGTCTCGTATACCGAAACGTGCTGAGGAGTGGATCATGGACGTCGCACGTGTGCACCTTCGCCCCGCGGCCATCCTGTTTTGGGAAACTCTTACGCTTGAAGGTGGAAACATCGTTGGCGTCATATCGCTTCCCGCCGACGCGCCTGACAAGCCCTATAAGGCCAAACGCGGATCGGCGTGGGTGACGCAGGTTCGGGTGGGCACGACCACCCGCGATGCGTCGGACGCAGAGGAAGCTCGTCTCTATATGCAGTCCGGGCACCTGCAGTATGACCGCAAGCCGGTTCCTGGCGCCACATTCGCCGATCTTGACTTGCGGCGTCTGGTGAATTACTTCCGTGACTTGCGCCTGCAGGGTGCGCCACAGGGTACGGATCCTGAGTCATGGCTGCGCCTGCTAGTTAACACCGAGTTGATGGTTGAAGATCGCACCCGATCAATGCCGAGCGCTGGCGGGTTGCTACTCTTCGGCCCCAGGCCAAACCGCTTTCTCCCTCAGGCGGGTATCAGCGCAGTGGCCTACTCCGGCACTGAGAAGGACTATGACGCGAAGGCCCGAGCAACGCTGCGTGGTCCAGCAGTGTCCCTGTTCCCAGCCGTCTCGGACGCTCACCTGCTGCCACACACTTTTTCAGAGGCCGGCGACACCCTTGAAGCGGGAGTCATTGAGCAGGCACTCGACTTCGTGCGCCGGAATATCGGAATGACTGCTTGGATTGAGCGCGGTGGGCGGCGTACGGAGCACTGGGATTACCCGATTGAAGCCGTGCGAGAAGCGCTGGTCAACGCGGTTGCACACCGCGACTACACCATACTCGTTACCGACATTGAGCTTTCCATCTACTCCGACCGACTTGAAATCATTTCACCCGGGCGCCTCCCGAACACAGTAACCGTGGACAAGATGCGGGCCGGATATCGTGCCTCGCGCAACGAGCTAATCAAGGAGATGCTTCGCGACTATAGGTACATTGAGGCTACCGGCCTTGGAGTTCCGCGGAAAATCATTGGTGGGATGCAGGCACACAACGGCAGCGAGCCTGATCTCATTGAAGAGGAGGATCGCTTCCTGGTACGTCTCTGGAAGGAACCTCGATCGTGACCCGCACGAAGCAACGTGTTGAGTGCGCCCATCCGCTTGGGGCTATCAACAAGGCCTCGGTTCGGAACAGATTGGCAAAGCGTAGGGCAGGAAGGTAAACTTGGGGAGTTATATGACTGAGTGCCACGCGTTTTCGCAGGCGTTACTTTTTGTGCTTTGGTGGTGCGGACAAGATGGCTTTCGCCAGTTCTTCCAATGTGGTAGGGATGGATTGTTGGATATTGAGAATGTTGTTTGTTACGGGGCGGCCGGGACGTTTCGTTTCCTGAATCTTGTTACCGGGCTTCGGGGATTTATCTATGCGCATGGAGTTATAGGCTATAGAGTAGCACTAATCCATTGGGGCAGAATACCGAAATGATTGCATGGCGGACATCTGCTTAGAGTAGGAGGCTGCATACATTGCGATCCAGTTTTCACGACAGTCGATCAATTTCAGGACCGATTCCTTGGCTTGTATCGGGACGCTCTTGACAATGCGGAAGTACTGGGCGGCCCCCGGTACGGGCCACGAAGCGCACCGGACGAACCCATGAGACGCGGGCCATCAAGCACAGACATGGGAAAGCTGGCGCATAACGGCCCTGACCACCGGAATGGGTACGGCGTTGCCAGTAAGCCGTCTGACAGTCGTTATCGGACTGTCAATCTCGTAGCTGTCGGGGAAGCCTTGCAGGCGCAGTATTGCGCGGCCCGTTCGTCTCCGTTCTCCGTCCACGAGCAAGTAGTTGTAGCCGGCCGATGCCCGGAATGCGCATGAGTACGGATGGCTTGATACGTTGCCGCTTACGTCTGGCTATGAAATGAGGGATTTGTACATGAGCCGTTTACCGACCAGTCCTTGAGCAATTATTGTCATTTGCTCCGCTGTGTCGTAGTCGCGTGCATTGTGTCGCCCTGCAAATTCGTTCACGTACCGCTGTAGGTGTTTCTTGCTCATGTGGTGGTACGTTCCGTAGTACCCACGCTTCAGCAAAGACCAGAAGCTCTCTACGCCATTGGTGTGGACCTGCTCACGAACGTATTCGCCAACAGAGTGGCGTACGTAGGCGTGGTTGTTGCGGCCCCGGTATGTTGACGAGCCATCCGTATAGACCTCGGTGTCTTCCGAGACATGGGTATCTACAAACGCATTGAGCGTCTGTCCGCCTGTGTTTTCTACTACTTGGGCAGAAATGCTATTGGTGACACGAACACGGACTCCTACAACGGTTTTCTTACCTACTGGCCCACGGCCTGCTTTCAGCTTCTTGCTGGCGTGCTTGTTCTTTTCCTTGCCACCGAAGTAGGCTTCGTCAACCTCTACCGGACCGGCAAATGGTGCATGTTCTCCATTCCATGATTGTCGAATACGGTGGGCCAGATGCCACGCTGTCGTCTGGGTTATGCTAAGGTCACGATGCAGCTTCATGCTGGATACGCCCTTGATACTGGTAGTCATGATGTAAATGGCTAATGCCCATACCTGGTATCCCAGTTTGGAGTCCTGCATTACTGTCCCTATGCGGACACTGAATCGTTTACGGCAATTATACGGCAACGATAAGGCATGCTAGGATGTTTGGCGCCGTACTGTACGTTCTTAGACGCACAGTGCGGGCAAACAGGCGTGTCGCCCCAACGCTTCTTTGCGAACCATGCTTCGGCTGATGGGTCGTCTGGAAACATTTTGGTTAGCTTGATCAAGGACACTCCTTCACGATCAGCCCGTCCAGGGCCATTGGTGTTTCTGTTGTTTCTTTTCTTTGAAGGCATTTAGTGGGTCATCAATCTATCACGGGATGGTGCCCATTTCCGGTATAATCGATTCCCGCTTTACGCGACCACACTGCAATTATTTCAACAATTTAACGCGCGGGCAGTCAACCATATAACTCCCATTACTTTTTGTGCTTTGGTGGTGCAGACAGGATGGCTTTCGCCAGTTTTTCACAATCGGTTCCCGCTTTTCACAAAAAACTGCAATTATTTCAAATAACTCAACACGTGGGTACGCATGCTATATAATGTCCATCTATTAGGGAGTTATATACCACAGTGCCATGCCCGAAACGGTTAGTGCATACCGCAATATCACATACAGGCTGTTGCCCGGAAGTCGGAGTAACGCCAAGCACCTTGCTGGATTAGCAGGTGCGTGTAGGTTTGTGTGGAATGCCATCCTCGCAGAGCAGAGCGAGGCGTACAAGAAAGCGAAAGAGGATGGAGAGAAGCCGCCCTCGGTAAGCTTCTTCTCGCTGGGGAAGCGGTTCACGGCGCTGCGCCGCACGGTCGAGTGGCTACCTGAATACTCCTTTGGTGTAGTTAGATACACATTGTAGTTAGATACACATTGAAATATCAGGCGGATGCATGGAAGGCATTCTTCAAGGAGGGTAAGAGAAGACCGAGATTCCATTCCAGACGTGGTAGTACGCCTTCGTTCACGATCCCGGATAACGTAAGGGTTCGGGATGGCAAGCTGTATATCCCGAAAGTGGGATATACGGCGCTCCGCAGGCGGGGAGGCAACCCGTACCCTGATGGTATACCCGTCAAAGCCACTGTAAAGAAGAACGCCGGCAAAGGGTATGCTGTCATCTGCTACAAGATGGAGGCACCTGTAATAGAGGATACCGGCGGTGCTGTAGGCATTGACCGTAATTGCGGGCAGGTCGCTATGGTCTCCACAGAGGGCGATACAAACATTATCAGACAACCGGATACGAAGCGTCTTGATGCCACGTTGAAGCGGCATCAGCGAAGACTGGCGAGACAGAAGAAAGGCTCCAACCGTCGTAACAGGCGGAAGCATAGAATCGCCCGCATACAGCGCAAGCGTGCTACCATCCTCAAGAATGCGAACCACCAGGTAAGGCGCAGTATTGCCAATTGCTCCTCAACGGTGATACTGGAGGACCTGAAGATCAAAGCGATGACACGTTCAGCTAAGGGGACGATGGAGAGCTTTGGCACAAATGTCAAACAGAAGTCTGGCCTCAACCGTGGAATACTGCGAACAGGTTGGGGCCAGCTGGAACAGATGCTGAGCTATAAGTGCCGCAAGGTGATAAAGGTTACCGCTGCCTATATCAGTCAGCGGTGTTCTGTGTGTGGGCACACAGAAGCGAGTACCCGTAAGACACGGAGCAAATTCACGTGTATGTCCTGTGGACATGCGGATCATGCAGACCTGAATGCGGCTGCAAACATACTGGCCTCCGGGATTGGGGCTTCTGCACAGCGAGGGGCGTTCGGGTTACCGACCCCTATGACCCGTGAAATTGATACTAGTGCCTCACTGTGTACAGTTGGTCACTCACGTATATAATTCCCTAAACTTGTTAAGCAGGTAATGAAGGTGGTATGGAAGTGTCCCCCGAGGATGACTCAAAGATGGGCTGTCCCTGCCTATAGATCATCTTAGACATTCGCTTGTGCTTCAGTTTTGATCATTTTTCGTTGGCGGGTTAGTCTGAATAATCCTGGAATCCGGGCCGTTCAGTCTGGCAGGTAGGGTAGGCGACTTGGGTAGAGCAAGTCGGTCGTAGTGTTCGGTCTCCTCTAGTGGCAGGTGCGGCCCAATGGGTCATAATAGGCTTACACCAAGCGTGAAAGCATGCAGTTATAATGGCACAGACGCCACTGTATATAAATATAAATGTGAATGGCAAGTTCAGAAAATCCAAAACGTGTGCATGCGCAAGGTCACCCTGCAGGCAACGCAGTCGAGGAGTATGCCGTCGTCTCGGTCACCAAACTGTGTACAGCTATATCGTGCGGAGCTATCGGTACCGCCTGCAGCACGCACGCATCAAATACAGGGCATACAAAGGTACCTGACCGATCGGCCAGGTACCGGTCATAATACCCGCCCCCGTAACCGATCCGGAAGCCGCGGCGGTCTGCTCCCAATGCGGGTACGACAATAACATCAATAGTTTCCCCGGCAACACGCTTCTTTATCACGGGCTCTAGAATGCCGAACTGGTTGGGCATCAAATCCTGCTCTGATACGAACGGTGTGGCAAACATGGTGCTACCCTCTACGACCGGGAGCAGGATGTGCTTCGCACGCATTGCAGCAAAGAGAGGGCGAATGTCAATTTCGCGAGAACGGATGCGCGGCCAGTACAGCAGAATCGACCGGGCCTCCTCAATGGCCGGCAACCCGACCAAACGGTTGCAAATCGTCTGCCCACGCGCCCGGTACTCGCTTTCGCATAGCGCCCATCGGTAGGCTCTGAACCGGACGCGAAGCGCACTCTTTGAATCGTTGCGCTTCATCTACAATTCCCGTATACTGTCCATGCTATCCTTTAATCAGTAAAGAATGTTTTCCAGTCTTTCCGAGAAGCTTGAAGGTGCCTTAAAATCCCTATCAGGGAAGGGGCGCATCACCGAGCTGAATGTTGCCGAGACCATGGGCGAGGTTCGCCGTGCACTGCTGCAGGCGGATGTAAACTACCAGGTTGCCCGAAATTTTGCCAACCGGGTACGGGAACAGGCAACCGGGGTGAAAGTGATGCGGTCTGTCGCGCCGGGGCAGATGCTCGTTAAGATCGTATTCGATGAGTTGGTCGAATTGTTGGGTGGCAACACTAGCACGCTCGCTCTGGGTACAAATGTACCGTCGGTAATCCTAGTTGCTGGCCTGCAGGGGTCGGGGAAAACAACATTCTGCGCTAAGCTCTCGAAATACCTGTTGGGAAAAGGACATGCGCCGATGTTGGCGGCGGCTGATGTCCACCGGCCAGCGGCCATTGAACAGCTTCAGCTGCTGGCAAAGGGTATTGGGGTACCCGTGTATGCGCTGCATGACGACCATGGTAACGTTGTGCCGGATGCACCGCGGGTCGCTGAGGAAGCAGTGAAAACAGCGCGACGCTCCGCGCGAGATGTTGTTATAATTGATACTGCAGGTCGCCTCCACATTAACTACCGGATGATGCAGGAGGTGGGTGCAATCCGGGATCTGACAACGCCTGACCAGATCCTGTTCGTAGTTGATAGCATGACAGGACAGGACGCGGTCAACACAGCCAAGGAGTTCAATAATCAGTTGGACTTTGACGGAGTGGTGCTGACCAAGCTGGACGGTGATGCCCGCGGCGGGGCCGCGCTGTCAATCCGGTCGGTCGTTCGGAAGCCCATCATGTTTGCTTCCACGGGCGAAAAACTGGACGAGATGACACCGTTTCATCCAGAACGGATGGCACGCCGTATCTTGGGAATGGGGGATGTGGTCTCCCTCGTGGAAAAGGCGCAGGAACAGTTCGACGCGGGCCAGGCCGATGCCCTAGCCCGCAAGATCCGGCGACAAACTTTTGACTTGCAGGACTTTCTTGACCAGTTGCAGCGGGTCAAGAAAATGGGCTCGCTGTCGGATATCGCAGGGATTTTTCCAGGCGTACCGACCATGCCGGACGATGGCGGAGAAGAATTACGTCAGATTGAGGCTATCATTTGCTCCATGACCGTGGAAGAGCGCACGAGGCCGCATATCGTTAATGCCAGTCGCAGGATCCGCATCGCTAATGGGAGCGGAACGTCAGTACGTGATGTGAACAGCCTTCTGAAACAGTTTCGCCAAATGCGGAAGATGATGAAGCGGATGATGAAGGCGATGGGCAAAAAGCGGGTGCCGGACCTGAGCACACTGCTGCAATAACGGCGTTTGCGTATTCAATTGAACCATTAAAGAGAAATCGTGGCTGTAAAGATCAGATTGCGCCGGATGGGGCGAAAGAAGTGGCCTATCTGGGGCGTCGTAGCTTCCGATGTGCGATCTCCAAGGGACGGGCGCTTCATTGAGGACCTGGGACGCTATTATCCACTGGAAGAGCCTGCGCGCGTAGTGCTGCAGAAGGAACGGATCATGTATTGGCTCCAAGTAGGCGCACAGCCTACCGATACGGTACGCAGTATACTAAGCCGAGAAGGCGTTCTCCTGGGACTTCACTTGCAGCGTAAGGGGAAGACCGAAGAGGAGATTGCAGAGGCGGTTTCAGAACACCGGGAACGACACCGTGCTAGAGCAATGGAGCGGGCAAAGATTACGCCTGCCGAACGCCGGGCACGCTCACTATTGCGTGAGGCGGAGATGGCCGAAAAAAGGGAGGCTAAAGCAGCAATGGAACGCCAGCGGCGGCTAGAGGAAAAGAAGGCCCGGGCGGCCGCCCGGGCAGCGCAAGAGGCTGAAGCGGCAGCGCAGGCCGAGGCGACTGAGTGAGAGTGTTACAATGGGCCTGTCCCTTATTGGGCGCGTTGCAAAGCCCCATGGAGTACGAGGATGCTTTGGTGTCATCCCGGAACATGCGAACGCGGAACGATACCTTCCGCTAACCCGCATCTATCTAGGCACATATGCCACTGACGCAGTGGCATATGCCATAAAAGCCTCTCGCTTGCATACCACCCGACGGGGTACTGTGCTTTTAATAAGGGCACGCGGCGTCGCATCACCAGAGGAAGCCAACGGACTGCACGGAATGCTGGCATTTGCGGATGACAACGATGTGCCGACCGTAGCCCATCACAAGGAGGATCCTGATTTGACGGGATTCATCGTTGAAACAGTTAATGGGAGGAAGATTGGAATCCTGAAGGAAGTAATGCCCGCGCCCGCCAGTGACGTTTACGTGGTGGACCGCTCGGAAAGAGATGATGCCATGATCCCTGCCGTCCCGGCGTTCATAGAATGCGTGGACCTTGATCGTGAACGGATCCTGGTACGACCCATAGAAGGAATGCTAGACTGAGATGCGCATTGATATTGTTTCTGCTGTCCCCGATGCCGCACACAGTGCACTGTCTGCGAGCGTCCTGCGCCGCGCGCGTGCACACGTTGATGTACGCGTACATGCCCTCCGGGCCTTTGCATCCGACCGTCAAGTGGACGATTACCCGTTTGGCGGCGGAGGCGGCATGGTATTGAAGCCTGAGCCAATTTTTGCCTGTATGGATCTCCTGGCGGCCGAAGGGAGCATCGACGAGGTGATATTCCTGAGTCCGGACGGGGCACGCCTGACGCAGCGTGTGGCAAATGAGCTGTCCCTAATGCAACGACTTGTGCTTCTTGCAGGGCATTACAAAGGAGTGGACCAGCGCGTACGGGATGCGCTGGTCACGCGGGAAATCTCCATCGGAGATTACGTCCTGAGCAGCGGGGAGCTGGCCGCAGTGATCCTCGCAGATGCCGTAGTGCGCCTGATCCCCGGCGTGCTCGGCGATGTATCCTCAGCGCTAACGGATTCATTTCAGGATGGGCTACTCGGCGCACCAGTCTATACACGCCCGGCGGAAGTACGAGGACTACATGTGCCGCAGGTGCTGCTATCGGGCAATCATCGCCAAGTTACTGAATGGCGGGAGGCTAAACGTCTCGCAAGGACCACAAAGCTGCGACCGGACCTGCTCGCGGACACTACCTATAACTGACTTTATAACAGGAGGATTACCATGCCCAAGGACTTGATGAAACTGGTGGAAGCCACGCAAATGCGGGAAGACGAGCTGCCACCCTTTGACCCCGGGGATACGATCGCCGTGCATGTGCGTGTCACGGAAGGGCAGAAGGAACGTATCCAGATCTTCCAAGGCGTAGTCATAAGCATTAAGGGAAGCGGGAGCAGCAAGACATTTATGATGCGCAAGATCTCCAACGGTATCGGCGTAGAACGCATATTCCCGTACCACTCGCCAATAATAGCCTCCATAGAAGTGAAGCGACGTGGTCGCGTTAGGAGAGCTAAGCTGTACTATCTGCGCAACCTGCGGGGCAAGGCAGCCCGTATTCCGGAACGTCGCAGAGAGCGCACCTGAGGCGCTTGGTCCGTGTGCCGAGCCCTATGTCTCGACAGATTATCGTCACCAATCGGCGGGCCCGGCATGACTACCATATTACCGAGACGCTGGAGGCAGGAATCGTACTGCAGGGTACGGAGGTAAAGGCACTCAGGGAAAAGGGTGCAAGCCTTGCAGAAGCGTTCTGCGTGGTGTCAACAAATCAAGTACTGTTGCTGCAAGCCCATATATCACCGTACAGTCATGGCTCGGAGTTTGCGGCCCATGAGCCGGTTCGAGCTCGGAAACTGCTGCTGCGTAAGCGACAGATACGGTATTTGAACAAGATGGTGGAGCGGAAAGGGTATACGCTCATACCGCTGCAACTGTACTTTAGCGGCGGCTGGGCGAAGGTCGAAATTGGACTCGCACGCGGGAAGCGTCAGGTGGACAAGCGAGCCGACCTGGCAGAGCGCGATGCCAGGCGAGAGCTGGAGCGCACCACCAAGGGGTTCCAGAAGAGATGACCACCCACCCGCCACCCCGCATCACATCCGTACCTCCAAGGAAAATCACCAACCAGCCGTAATACGATGTTCGCTCCGGTTGACGAACAAATGATACACCTGCGCCGCGGCGCTTCGGAAATCATCCCTGAGAAAGAGCTTGAGCGTAAGCTTCTTAGGTCAAGAGCGTCCGGCAAACCTCTTGTTGTAAAGCTAGGGTGCGATCCGAGCCGGCCTGATTTACACTTGGGTCACGGCGTCGTGTTGAGAAAGCTGCGGCAGTTTCAGGACCTAGGGCATCGCGCTGTATTGATCATCGGGGATTTTACGGGGATGATTGGCGATGCGACCGGTAAAAGCAAGACGCGGCCTCCGCTGTCCTTGGAGGAGACACGCGCCAACGGGCAGTCCTACTTTGAACAGGCCTCCCGTATTCTCAATCCGGATACCGTGGAGATTGTTTACAACTCACAATGGCTGGAGCCGATGAATTTCACGGAGGTGATCCAACTGGCTGCCACCTGCACAGTAGCGCAGATGCTTGCACGGGAGGACTTTGCAGCGCGACAGGGGTGCGGCGAACCGATTGGGCTGCACGAAATGCTCTACCCTCTCGCCCAAGCCCAAGACTCGGTAGCCATCAAGGCAGATGTGGAGCTCGGCGGGATGGACCAAAAGTTTAATCTGCTCGTCGGACGGGCCCTCCAGAAGCAGCGCGGCCAGAAATCACAGGTATGCATGCTGCTACCTATCCTTGAAGGATTGGATGGTACAGAAAAAATGTCAAAATCCCTCAACAACTATGTAGGCATTTCGGAACCGCCCGACAACATGTACGGGAAGATTCTTTCTCTGCCGGACTCGCTAATCTATAGGTACTTTGAGCTCGCTACCGATGTGGATACACTTGACCTGCCGCGCATGAAGGTGTTCGCCCACGACTGCCCCCGTGACGCGAAGCATGCGCTGGCGCTGACCATCGTGCGTATGTACCACGGGGGGAGTGCGGCGACCGCAGCACGGGCTCATTTTGAGCAGACGGTAGTGCGTAAGAGGTTACCGGATCAGATGCCGGAATACCGACCTGAGGATGCGGCAAACCCCATGGGAGTATTATCACTCCTTACGCAGGCAGGCCTCACCCGGTCCAATGGCGAAGCGCGGCGCCTTATTCAGCAGCGCGGTGTATCCATAGACGGGAAAAAGGTCCTTAACATTGCCCTCAGGGTGAATGTCGCTGCCCGTGCGCCGTTTGTGCTGCAGGTAGGTAAACGCCGCTTCGTCCGGATTGTAGCGTAGCGCGCTACGCTGTCATCTGTTCCTGCACGCGCGCGTTCTTGGCGTGCACCTGTGTTACCATTTCCGCCTTATAGTCCAGGATACGCTGGCGAAGGCTGTCATCGGCCGTAGCGAGGATCTGCACCGCTAACAGGGCTGCGTTTTTTGAGCCATCAATTGCGAGGGTCCCGACAGGTATTCCGCTGGGCATCTGCACGGTGGCGAGCAGTGCATCTAGCCCTTTCAGGGCGCCGGAGGCGATGGGAACACCCAAGACCGGCAGGGGAGTGCCTGCTGCCAGAACACCCCCCAAGTGTGCGGCAACGCCGGCGCCGGCAATGAGAACGCGTAACCCGCGGGTATGGGCCGTCTTGGCATATACATGGGCCTCATCGGGCGTACGGTGTGCGGACATGACCCGTATCTCATAGGCAACACCGAAGGAAGACAGAATATCAGCGGCCTTGCGCATTACGGGGAGGTCGGAGTCGCTTCCCATGACTATTCCAACTAGGGGGGTGGCTTGCGTGCTCATTGAAAATGTTGGTTCAAGGGTTCAGAAGTTCGTCCAGAGCTTGTTCGTCGGGTACCAGCACCTCCCGGGCCTTTGATCCTACAAAGGGACCTACGATGCCGGCCGCCTCAAGCTGGTCTACAATGCGGGCAGCACGCGTGTAACCGATGGATAACTTGCGCTGGAGCAGTGATACTGATCCCTGTTGGCTGCGAACAATGATGCGTGCGGCGTCCTCAAAAAATCCATCCTGCTCGTCGGAATCATCTGCGCGGGATGAGCCGCCTCCAGACGTTCCCGTCGCCTCCTCTACGTATGGCAGTGTGTACGGGCCGGGCCCCGGTTGCGCGCATATATAATCCATTAGCGCATCAACCTCCGATACGGATACGAATGGGCCTTGCAACCTCATAAGCTGACTGCCACTCATGTACAGCATGTCACCGTTACCCACAAGCCGTTCAGCACCGTTTTGATCCAGGATAGTACGCGCGTCAATCTTGGAGGCTACTTGGTAGGCTACGCGCGCTGGAAAGTTGGCCTTGATCAGCCCTGTGATGACATCAACAGAGGGGCGTTGTGTGGCAAGGACCAGATGGATGCCAACGGCACGTGCCATCTGTGCCAAGCGAGCAATGGGTGCTTCAATCTCTTTCCCCGCAGTCATCATCAAATCGGCAAGCTCGTCAATAATGACAACGATATAGGGAAGGGGCTTGTGTCCCACTTCGGGGTTCAGCTTGCCCTGACGCAGATAGGCATTGTAGTCCTTGACCCCGCGCACGCGCGCATCCGAAAGGAGTTCGTAGCGCTCTTCCATTTCCCGCTCACAGGCCTTAAGAATGTGCAGGGCTTCATCAACCTCGGTAATAATGGCTTCGTTGCCCCCTTCGGGCAACGCCAGATAGTGGTTACGCAGCGCCCGGTACTGTTGTAGTTCTATCTTCTTGGGGTCTACCATTACAAACTTCAAATGGGCCGGATGGCAGGCATACAGGAGGCTGACGATAAGGGTATTTATACCCACAGACTTGCCAGCACCGGTGGCACCTGCAATCAGCAGATGCGGCATCTTTGTCAGGTCCTGCAGGAAGACCTCTCCTTCAATGGTTTTTCCGAGCGCAATGGGTAGCTCCATTTTTGCGTCCCGGAACTTTGCTGTTGCCAGGACAGCGTGCAGCCGGACCAGTTCACGCCGGCTATTGGGCACTTCCACCCCTACGACAGATTTGCCGGGGATGGGGGCTATCATTCGGATTCCGCGCGCCGCCATGGCCATGGCGACATCGTCCTCAAGCGACTTGATCCTGCTGATCTTGACTCCCGGGGAGGGCTTTAGCTCGTACAACGTTACGGTAGGACCTACGATCGCATTGATATTGGTGATCTCAATGTTGTAGACCGCCAGTTTACCAAGGAGTTTACTCTTGTTGGCCTCCAACTCTTCCATATCAACCTTATATCCGTCCTTGTCTGGAGCGGTAAGCAGGTCAATAGTCGGAAATGTGTACGACGTATCTGCGGTATCACTATCGCGGGCAATATCGTTGGCCTTCTCTTCGGCGATAGGTTTGACTATTGTAAGCTCAACCGCAGGTGCCTCGTCAGGCAGTTCGTCTTCAAGGGCGAGCACAGGTGCAGGTGCAAGGTCGGTAGGTGCAGGAGTGTCAAGTTCCAGCTCGGTCCATGTCTTGTTCTCCTCTTGGCGCCCCTGTTTGGTGATCTGGCGCCGTTTCTTCAGGTTGGTAATTATGCGCGCGATGCTACGTCGAACCGCCATGACGCCTCCCTCCGCGCGGTCAAGCACGCCTTGGACATCCCGGTCTATGAGCAGCATAGCCACGATGGCCATACTTACAATGGTTATGACCAGAGAGCCCCACACAGCAAATACCGAGCGTAACCAGCCTCCGATGGCCATGCCGGGCGCGCCGGACCAGTGCCGTGCGTCCCATTCTGCTAAGTGGGCAATCCAGTCAACGAGTACGGCTAGCGCCACCATTGCCGCGATGGTGGCGATGGAGGTTCGGATCAGCGTTAGGAGGGGTTTGCGACGCATTACGATGTAGCCCCACACCACCGTCAGCAGGGTCAGCAACACGGAAGGGTAGCCAAAGAGGTTCGGTACCAGGATCCATCCGAGACCCGCTCCGGCAAGTCCGAAGGCATTGGCTGTTTGAATCTCGGCCTCCGGAAACAGCATTCTCCAGAAGCTGCGCCCGGCCAGGAGTGTGTCGTCGCTAGAGGCGTACGTGACCAGCGATAGGGTGAGGATACCGCCGAGGACGATCAGCAGGAAGCCCGCTATTTCGCGCAGTCGGGATGAGCCTTTCTTTGCCTTCAACTGCTTCTTCGTTCGTTTACGGGGCATGATCAGCGCTTATGAAAGGGAGGGTGCACGACGCGAACGGGCAGAGCCTTACGGCCAGCGACGACGAGCTCTGTTCCTACTCCCGCCTTCCCGCGCTCCAGGTATGCGAGTGCGATGCCGCAACCGAGCGCAGGAGAATGTCCGCCGCTGGTGACCATCCCGACCTGTAGGCCATCGGGGGTCTGGACGGCTTGACCATGGCGAGGTATGCCTCGCTGCAGAGCTCGGAGCCCCATTAGAGTCCGCTGCGCACCTTGGGATTGTATCTTCGTGAGGGCATCTCTACCGATGAACGGACCCTTAGCCAGCTTTACTGTCCATCCCAACCTGGCTTCATACGGGTTAGTGTCACGGGTGATGTCCTGGCCATGTAGGCAGAATCCGGCTTCCAGGCGCAGCGTGTCCCGCGCGCCAAGTCCTGCCGGCTCCAGTGCAAGTCTGGAGCCGGCCTCCATCACGGCTTCCCAAACGCGTACAGCGCTGTCTTTCTCACAGAACAGCTCATAGCCCGTTTCTCCGGTATAACCTGTCTTGGATAAGATGGCCTTGGAGCAACCGAGGAACGCTCCGGAAGGGGGGCGATGGAAATGAAAAGGCGCGAGGTCAGCGACTCCCAAGTCAGTCACCCTTTGCAGAATCTGTGCGGATCGCGGTCCCTGCAAGGCGATTAGGGCAATCAGGTCTGATGTATCGTACAGCTCGGCTCGCACTGGATTATGTGCTTGCATCCATGCAAAATCGGATTCAGTGTTGGCGGCATTGACTACTAGCAGCCAAGCATCGCTTTGAAGACGGTAGACTAGGATATCGTCCAGGATGCCGCCCTCTTCTGTGCAGATGGGAGTATAAAGGGCTTGCCCATCTGCCAATCGTCCGGCATCATTGGTGATGATATGCTGGACGAAAGATAATGCTTTCGATCCCCGCACGAAAATCTGCCCCATGTGGCTGACATCAAACAGCCCGGCAGTACTGCGCACCGCTTTGTGCTCCTGTACGATACCTCGGTACCGAAGAGGCATGGAGAACCCCGCAAACGGCGTCATTTGCGCACCGAGTGATTCGTGGCAGGCATGCAATGGAGTTTGACGCGCCATGGTCACAATCTTTGAGCGCGGCAACCAGCGTTCTCGAGGGAGGTAACGGCGGCTTCTGCCTGGTCATCGTTCTCAAAGCTTAACCTAAAAGCCCCTCCCGTGCCTTCCCGTATGCGTAGCAGAGCGATGTCCTTAATATTGATGCCGTCGTCGAACAGGGTGTTCGCGATGTGGGCCAACACGCCCGGGCGATCCTTGGCGTAGACATAGATGTCACTCAACGGGTACAGGAAGCCGCGCGTGTCCCTGGGAATGGAATCGCGCGTGTGCCGCCCTTTTCTGAACGCGTTGTGCAGCGCGGTGGTATCGGATTGCTCAATGGCATCCGTCAATTGTTGGAGCACGCGTCTGAACTGTTGCAATGCCTGCAAGACCGGCTGTCGGTTGAACTCAAGTATAGGTTGCCAAAGGGCCCAGGGGGAGGCAGCAATACGTGTCATATCCCTAAATCCTCCTGCAGCCAGCCGAATGTACGCATCCTGCTGTTGCTCCCCTACAAATGTCATCAGAGCAGTAGCCACTAGCTGTGGAAGATGACTGATGGCAGCTGCCACCCGGTCGTGCACGGCCGGGTCAATCAGAAAGACGCGCGCGCCGGTGGACTCAATGATAGATAGCAGAGCGGCATGGGTGGTGGTCCACTGCTGCATGTTATCGTCCTCCTTCGGGCACAGAATGTAAGCGGCATTCTCGAACAGGAATGCATCGGCTTGCGCGATGCCGCCCTTCTCTGCTCCGGCCATCGGGTGTCCCCCGACATACGGATTATCGGCGCTCAGCGCCGCTTCTGCCTCTTGGGCCACTGGGCTCTTAACGGAGCCGGTATCGGTTACCACGGCTCCGGGCTTGAGGTAGGGGGCAGCTTGCCGTAGCACCACACCCATGCTGTCAAGCGGGACGGCGAACACAACTAGGTCAGCACCGGTGACAGCCTCTTGAACGGATGCCGCTGCCTCGGACACCATACCCCGCGCGATAGCGTCTTTGAGCACGTCAGGTTTATCATGGCCAACGATTGTCAGGTCCTTTCGGCGCTCCTTCCAGGCGAGGGCCAGCGAACCACCAATCAGGCCCAGCCCAATGATGGCGACACGTTGCATCATGTAACCGAGCTGGCTCCGGGAAGCAAATCGTCGGGGCGCTAGTCTACCGTTTCCGCGTTGGGGGAAATTTCCTTATCGGCCTTATGGGTCTTGATGGAGAGCCCACCTCCCCCATCGTATGTGATTGTGACCTGATCCCCTTCTCCCAAGTGTTGCCGTAAGATGGCGTCGGCCAAGGGGTCCTCCACGAAGCGCTGGATGGAGCGGCGTAAAGGGCGGGCCCCAAACTTGGCATCAAACCCCTGGTCCACCAGGAATTCACGGGCTGTTGCGTCAACCTGCAAATCAATTCCGAGGGCGGAGGCCCGGTTGAACAGGTCTACGGTCATCAGCGAAATGATGTCAAAGATGTGCTCTTTAGCAAGAGCATGGAATACAATGACCTCGTCCACACGGTTAAGGAATTCCGGATTGAAGACTCGCTTGAGTGCGGTTTCCACCGTACTCTTCATTGCCTGGTAGTTGAAGGCATGCTCTGATTGCGAGAACCCAATGCCTTTGCCCATATTCTTGATATCCCGAGCGCCGATGTTGCTTGTCATTATGATAATGGCGTTGCGGAAGTCCACTCGTCGGCCGGAGCCATCCGTGAGTATGCCATCGTCCAGAACCTGCAACAGGATATTGAATACATCCGGGTGGGCCTTTTCAATTTCATCAAGCAGAACCACGGAATACGGCCTGCGCCGCACTTTCTCGGTTAGTTGCCCTCCTTCTTCGTACCCGATGTACCCGGGGGGGGAACCGACGAGGCGGCTGACGGAAAATTTTTCCATGAACTCGCTCATATCAACCCGAACCAGTGCGTCCTCCGACTCGAACAAGTATTCGGTCAACACCTTGGCGAGTTCTGTTTTACCTACGCCGGTGGGGCCTAGAAAAATGAAGCTCCCGATGGGTCGTGTCGGGTCCTTTAGGCCGGCCCGTGTGCGCCTGATGGCCTTGGCCAGCTTTCTGATGGGTTCTTCCTGTCCAATCACCTTCTTGGACAGGGATTCTTCCATCTGGATCAGCTTAATCTGCTCTGGCTCTGCGATCCGATCTACAGGGATACCGGTGATCATGGCAACCACTTCGGAAACATCGTCCTCGGTGACTGAGTACACCTCGGATTCCGTCACAGACTCCCACAGCCTTTTGGCGTTGGCGAGTTGGGTTAGCAGCTTTTTCTCCTTATCCCTCAGGCGGGCGGCCTCTTCGAACCGTTGCTGTTTGACCACATGATTCTTTTCCTTGCTGGTTGCTTCAATTTCAGCTTCCAGATCCAGAATCTCCTGCGGCACGCGGATGTTACCAAGATGCACCCGTGCCCCTGCCTCGTCTATGACATCAATAGCCTTGTCGGGAAGGTTGCGGTCGGTGATGTACCTATCTGAGAGTGTTACGGCTAGGCTCAGTGCTTCATCGTCATATGAGACGCCGTGGTGTTCTTCGTACCGGTCCCTGATATTGATGAGTATCTCCAGCGTTTCTTCTGCCGTTGACGGTTCGACCATAATCTTCTGGAAGCGGCGTTCCAAGGCCCCGTCTTTTTCAATGTGCTGTCGGTATTCGTCCAGGGTTGTAGCACCGATACACTGGATTTCACCGCGGGCCAAGGCCGGTTTGAACATATTGGAAGCATCCAATGACCCGGACGCGCCTCCGGCGCCCACAATTGTATGGAGCTCGTCAATAAACAGTATGACCTGGGAATTCTTCTCCAGTTCGTTCATTACTGCCTTCATGCGCTCCTCAAACTGGCCGCGGTACTTGGTACCGGCGACCAATCCTGCAAGGTCTAGCGTTACGATGCGTTTGTCGTACAGCGTTCTTGATACTTTACGCTGTGTGATACGCATGGCAAGGCCTTCTGCGATAGCCGTTTTGCCCACGCCCGGCTCGCCGATGAGTACGGGGTTGTTCTTTTTTCTGCGGCTGAGAATCTGGGCAACGCGTTCGATTTCACGCTGTCGGCCAATCACGGGGTCCAGCTTGCCGTCTTCCGCAAGCTTAGTAAGGTCCCGGCCAAAATTATCCAGGACCGGTGTCTTGGTTTTCTCTGCCGAGTCGCCGCGCTTGCTTTTCTCAGAATACGTTCTCCCTTCGGAACGGCTTCTATGTGAGGAAGTCTTGCCGCTTAATATAGCGTCAAGTTCAGCGCGCATTGCGTCGTAGGTAATGGAGTAGCTTTGCTGCAGAATCTGGGCTGCGATATTTTCTTCGTCGCGTGAGAGGCTCAGCAGCAAATGCTCTGTGCCGATGATATCGTTCTTATAAAGCTTAGCCTCCAGGTAAGTGATCTTCAGAACCTTTTCCGCCTGCTTTGTCAGAGGGATGTTACCAACGGTGAGCGTGCCTCCCGTGGCACGTACGGTGTCCTCAATTGCCTTCTTGAGCCTGAACAGATCGCAGCCCATGTTGCGCAGGATTTTTACCGCCACGCCTTCGCCTTCGCGGATAATCCCCAAGAGCAGGTGTTCGGTTCCGATATAGTCGTGCCCGAGTCGGATTGCTTCTTCCCTGCTGTACGAAATTACATCGCGAACGCGATTGGAAAAATTACCTTCCATGCATCCTGCTGCAAACGGAGCCTAATGTGTTATTAGCGGCGATCATGCCGCAAAGCTTGAGCCGCACCCGCAACGCTGTGTAGCATTGGGATTGTCAAATGTGAAACCTCGCGCGTTAAGGCCATCGTGATAGTCTATGGTCGTTCCCATTAAGTATAACCCATGGCGCTTATCTATGTAGAGCACGATTCCGTCGGCACCGAAAGTGAGGTCGTGTTCCCGCTTCTTGTCGAAGCCGAGGATGTAACTCATTCCCGAACAACCGCCCCCGCGGATGCCCACGCGGAGTCCATACCCCGCAGGAACAGTTTTTGAGGTCAGAAGCCGTCGGACTTCAGATGCAGCCCTGTCGCTGAGCTGCACGGGAGAGGGGGCCGTTTCAACCTGCATTTGCTGGAGTGGGCTTGTTAGCATATGCTACCGTGCCTTCGAAGCGCTGTTCCACCAACACCGCGGGCGAATACAGATACGCATCTGAACAGAAGCCGTTTCGGGAATGGGGAATACTGGTTCTGCTAGCCTGCCTCCAGGTGACGTACAAGTACGTTAGCCATGAGCTTTACCGCGGGTGCTAAAGCCGCTTCGTCTATGTCAAATCTTGCATCATGGAGTGCGAGGCTGCTATGGAGGCTGCTTCGGGTACCTACCCTGAGCAAGACCCCCGGAACATAGTCAAGGTAATGTGCGAAGTCTTCAGATCCCATGCTGGGGACCGCGATTTTGACACATGCATCGCGACCGTACAACCGAACAATTTCCTCTCGTATGATAGAAAGCATTCTGGCATCGTTCCTGACGCTTGGGAGGGGGCCTGCAAAGTCCAGCTCGATGCGTGTGTCGTGAAGCGCGGCGAATACCTCGCATGTGCGGACCATAAACTGCTTCAGGAAACACCTGTCGTCGTTATTCAGCGTTCTCAGTGTACCATGAAACTCAATATCCTCGGGCATTACGTTCGCTGCTGTTCCGCCTCTGAATGTGCAGGCGGTAAAGACGCTTGGATTACGTGCGTCTGTCAGGCGGCCCGAATACTGATAGAACTGCGAAAGTAGCTGCGTGGCGATCCATATTAAATCTTTTCCTTGGTGCGGACGAGCGGAATGTGCTGTGCCCGGCGCGCGCAGCCGCACGCGAAATCGATCAACTGCGGCTGTAATGGTTCCTTCTGCCAAGCCGTAGGTCCCCACATCAAGTGTGGGATCTACATGCACGCAGTATACCGCTTCCAACGAGTCCAGTACGCCATCCCGGATCATGGGGACCGAGCCGCTTGGCGATCCTTCTTCGTTAGGCTGAAAGAAAATGCGAATACGACCAGGAAGCGAGTGCCGCTTGCGGTGGAGCAGGGTAGCTATGCCGAGCGCGATGGCCATGTGCACATCGTGCCCGCAGGCATGCGCGACGCCGGAATGCCGGGAGGCGTACGGCACGAGCTTCGTATCCTGTATCGGCAACGCATCCATATCGCATCGAAACCCGACGCCGCGGGCGTCTCCGGTTCCCCCTTCAATGTCCACGTAGAACCCGGTCTCAGCGAGTGGACCTCGGATGGACATTCCCTGCTGCTCAAGATGACTCTGCAGGAATTCGGAGGTCAGAATTTCCTGGAATCCCACCTCCGGATACATGTGGAGATGCCGGCGCACGGACACCAGGTAACGGCGAAATTGGTCAGTATAAGAGACATCGCCGTTGCCTTTTGGCACAAAGGCCTTCGGAGCAGTGGAGGGAGGGAGCATAAGAGGACTGTCAAGAGCGGCAAGGGTACCAAAGATACAGCGATAGAAGGTGGGGTACCATTATGACGGGGAATTATGTACGTGAGTGACCAACTGTACACAGTGAGGCACCAGTATCAATTTCACGGGTCATAGGGGTCGGTAATCCGAACGCCCCTCGCCGTGCAGAAGCCCCAATCCCGGAGGCCAGTATGTTTGCAGCCGCATTCAGGTCTGCATGATCCGCATGGCATGTCCACAGGACATACACGTGAATTTGCTCCGTGTCTTACGGTTACTCGCTTCTGTGTGCCCACACACAGAACACCGCTGACTGGTATAGGCAGCGGTAACCTTTATCACCTTGCGGCACTTATAGCTCAGCATCTGATCCAGCTGGCCCCAACCTGTTCGCAGTATCCCACGGTTGAGGCCAGATTTCTGTCTGACGTTTGTGCCAAAGCTCTCCATCGTCCCCTTAGCTGAACGTGTCATCGCTTTGATCTTCAGGTCCTCCAGTATCACCGTTGAGGAGCAATTGGCAATACTGCGACTTACCTGGTGGTTCGCATTCTTGAGGACGTTAGCACGCTTGCGCTGTATGCGGGCGATGCTATGCTTCCGCCTGTTACGACGGTTGGAGCCTTTCTTCTGTCTCGCCAGTCTTCGCTGATGCCGCTTCAACTTGGCATCAAGACGCTTGGTATCCGGTTGTCTGATAATGCTTGTATCGCCCTCTGTGGAGACCATAGCGACCTGCCCGCAATTACGGTCAATGCCTACAGCACCGCCGGTATCCTCTATTACAGGTGCCTCCATCTTGTAGCAGATGACAGCATACCCTTTGCCGGCGTTCTTCTTTACCGTGGCTTTGATGGGTATACCATCAGGGTACGGGTTGCCTCCCCGCCTGCGGAGCGCCATATATCCCACTTTCGGGATATACAGCTTGCCATCCCGAACCCTTACGTTATCCGGGATCGTGAACGAAGGCGTACTACCACGTCTGGAATGGAATCTCGGTTTTCTCTTACCCTCCTTGAAGAATGCCTTCCATGCATCCGCCTGATATTTCAATGTGTATCTAACGACATCAAAGGAGTATTCAGGTAGCCACTCGACCGTACGGCGCAGTGCCGTGAACCGCTTCCCCAGCGAGAAGAAGCTTACCGAGGGCGGCTTCTCTCCAGCCTCTTTCGCTTTCTTGTACGCCTCGCTCTGCTCTGTGAGGATGGCATTCCACACAAACCTACACGCACCCGCTAATCCAGCAAGTTGCTTGGCGTTACTCCGACTTCCGGGCAACAGCCTGTATGTGATATTGCGGTATGCACTAACCGTTTCGGGGTAAGCGTGTGGTGAACTACATCTTGATTGGGTGATGGGTTCTGGGGAGCTTACCCCCTAGACGTGAGAACCCAGACCCCGGATCGCATGGTACAGCCCAAACATACGGCGGAAGAGATGTTTCCGCTGGTAGAGCAGTATAACGAAATGACCCAGTCCGCAGCGGCGTTTTGTGCAAAGCACGGCATCTCGTATGGGCAGTTGAATTATTGGAGGCGGAAGTATCGCCAGGAGACTGCAGCCGAGGACAGCCGAGGCTTGGTGGAGATAGGCAGTGCAACACCAAGGGTAACGGCACAGGTAGAGATCGCATATCCGGGTGGGATACAGGTGCGGTTCTTTGCACCGGTCTCTGCTTCGTACCTGGCCAGGCTGACGCAGTCATGATCGGACTGGCACCTTCGCACCGGTACTTCTTTTACCGACCGCCGGTGGACATGCGCACAAGCTTTGACGGCTTGTGCGCTTTGGTAAAGAGCGGCATGAAGCGGAATCCGATGTCGGGAGACATCTTTGTATTCATCAACAGGAGGCGAACCATTTGAAGGCGCTCACATGGGATCGGAACGGCTTTGCGATCTTCTACAAGCGCTTGGAGACAGGTACGTTTGCGTTGCCAGAGGAGGATGTGCCGACATGGGCACAGATGGTGATGATGCTGGAGGGGGTGTCGTTGAAGACGGTGAAATACCGGCCCCGATATGCGGTAAAAAGCCGATAATCGGGCCAAGTATAATGTGTGATTCGGGAACAAGCAATATACTGGTGTTGCTAACTCACCATGCAGCCCGAAGCACATTCTATCCTCTCCCCCGCGCAGGTTGTGTTGCTTGCACAGCACCCCGAATTGGCCAGTGCCTTTGATCAGTACAGCCGGGATAATGCAGAATTGGAGAGAAAGAATAGCCAGCTGCATGATCGATGCAGCCGGCTTGAGGCAGAATTGGGGAATATGAATAACCGGCTGATGCTAGCGCTACGCGCGCTATACAGTCCTAAGAGTGAAAAGTGTGTGCTGAATGACCCGCAGCAGGGCACGTTGTTCGATGAGCCGGAGCAGGAGGTCCCTCTACCGGAGCCGGAGACGAATGGACAGACGAAGAATGGGCAAGCCCAAGCGTAAAGCGCTGGACGATCTGCTGAAGAAACTGCCCCGCGAAACGATTACAATTGAGCCTGACGGGGATACCAGTGGTATGACGTGCATCGGGGCGGAGAAGACGCTGGTTCTGGAGCGTGTACCCGCCCATAGGAAGGTTATTGAGTATGTGCGTCCGAAGTATGTGGACCCTGGGGATGAGGATAAGGGGGTGATCATAGGTGAGTTGCCACCACGGATGGTGAACAAGGGCATGGCGGGTCCGGGGTTGTTGGCAGATGTGGTGGTGGGCAAATATGCGGACCACCTGCCTTTGTACCGTCAGCAGCAGCGGTTTCGTCGGGAAGGCGTGGAAATTGCGAAGTCCACGCTGGGAGGCTGGATATCGCAGTCTGCGTCGCACCTGACCCCGTTGTATGATGCTCTGAAGCAGGAGTTGCTATCCACCGGGTATCTGCAGGCGGATGAGACGAGGATGGAGGTGCAGGATGGAGATAAGAAGGGATCGCTGCATAAAGGCTTTTATTGGGTGTACCATAGTCCAGAGCAGAGGCTGTTGGTGATGGAATACCGGAAGACCCGTGCTCGGGCGGGTCCGGTGGAGTTTTTGCACGGGTATGAGGGATTACTACAGACAGGCGGGTATGTAGCTTACGACATCTTTGATGCGGACCCATCCGTAACGCTCTACGCATGCATGGCGCATGCCCGGCGCAAGTTCTTCGACTGCAAGATGTACGAGCCGGATAAGGCCGCGCATGTGTTGAAGGAGATACGCAAGCTCTACCTCATAGAGCGTTGGCTACGCAAAACGGGTGCGAGTGCGGATGTTCGTCAGCAACTGCGACAGGAACGGGCCGGACCTGTACTGGAGGAGCTTAAGCCGTGGCTGGAGGTGAACAATGGTTTACCCAAGAGCCCGTGGGCCAAGGCGACCCAGTACACGCTTGGCCGTTGGCAAAGGCTGACCCGATATCTGGATGAGGGCCGTGTGGAGTTGGACAATAATCTGGTTGAGAATGCGATACGGCCACTGGCTATTGGTAGGAAGAACTACATGTTCGCAGGATCCCATGATGCATCCCAGCGGGGTGCCGTGGTCTATTCGCTCCTTGGAACCTGCAAATTCCACGACGTCAACCCAATGGAATGGCTCATGGAAGTATTCCAGCGCATCCCGACACATCCTGCCGAGGACATAGCAGCGCTATTGCCCCATCATTGGAAACAGGCACGGCAAGCCCACTAGGGTAAGGCCGCCTAGCTGCCGGACGCCGAATCGTCCAGATCGGGCAAGCCCACATGCTCTCCTCCTTCCAACCACACTGTACCCGCCAAAACCGCCAACAAGCCCGCTACCCTGTACTTCACCACACGCTTACGTATATCCCGAAAGTGGGATATATGGCGCTCCGCAGGCGGGGAGGCAACCCGTACCCTGATGGTATACCCGTCAAAGCCACGGTAAAGAAGAACGCCGGCAAAGGGTATGCTGTCTTCTGCTACAAGATGGAGGCACCTGTAATAGAGGATACCGGCGGTGCTGTAGGCATTGACCGTAATTGCGGGCAGATCGCTATGGTCTCCACAGAGTGCGATACAAGCATTATCAGACAACCGGATACCAAGCGTCTTGATGCCAAGTTGAAGCGGCATCAGCGAAGACTGGCGAGACAGAAGAAAGGCTCCAACCGTCGTAACAGGCGGAAGCATAGAATCGCCCGCATACAGCGCAAGCGTGCTAACATCCTCAAGAATGCGAACCACCAGGTAAGTCGCAGTATTGCCAATTGCTCCTCAACGGTGATACTGGAGGACCTGAAGATCAAAGCGATGACACGTTCAGCTAAGGGGACGATGGAGAGCTTTGGCACAAACGTCAGACAGAAGTCTGGCCTCAACCGTGAGATACTGCGAACAGGTTGGGGCCAGCTGGAACAGATGCTGAGCTATAAGTGCCGCAAGGTGATAAAGGTTACCGCTGCCTATACCAGTCAGCGGTGTTCTGTGTGTGGGCACACAGAAGCGAGTAACCGTAAGACGCAGAGCAAATTCACGTGTATGTCCTGTGGACATGCGGATCATGCAGACCTGAATGCGGCTGCAAACATACTGGCCTCCGGGATTGGGGCTTCTGCACGGCGAGAGGCGTTCGGGTTACCGACCCCTATGACCCGTGAAATTGATACTAGTGCCTCACTGTGTACAGTTGGTCACTCACGTATATAATTCCCTATTTGATTGCTACATTCTGACATGGAACGACTTAGTGGCGATTGCCATCCCAGAAATCCAATGCCCCTTTAGCGCGGTCAAGGGGCGCAACCTTTTTGGCTCTCTCAACAATGGCTAGACTACCTCTGCCGACTACGCAAATAGCCTCTTAACAGCGGACTGATTGTCGGTTAGTTTACCGGCATGTGGGTGCAGCATCAATACTTACCACGCTTCGCGGCCCAGAACCGGACTTGCAGCGGATTCTAGAGGGTCGCATTGTGTGCGAGGAGTTTCGCTTTTTGGATGCTCGCGAGCGGCCGCAGTGGGTCTGATCAACGTCAAAGCTCTGACCTCCTTGCTGCTCCTTATCGCCATATGCGGTGAGACGGTCAACATGATGGGGGCGGAATTGGGAGGGGCACAACGCCCTTGGTGAACGACGCTACGGTTTCATTCGACGCATTGCGCCGTCATGTTGCCGACAAGGTCATTGTCCGATCGGATGCCGGTTTCAACGGTGGAGGGTTATGTGATGCGTCTGAAAGCACACGAGGCACTTGATAGGCTTGCGGAGCCTCATTTGTGGCGTAATCATCCGCCGCACCGATGCTCTCACGAACTGCGCGACCGTGCAAAGAGCTGGTCCGTAGCGCGTCGTGCGGTGCCTGTGATTGATCCGGTGCCGGAACAACTTTTCCGCGGCATTACTAACTGAATGCAGAAGCCTATCCGGCAGCGCAGCTTGTGAAGCTGTACCGAAAAAGCATTTCGGAGAGATGAATGCGGTCTGCTCCATGGCACTGTCTTCGGTAGCCCGCCCGAAGACGTACTGTTAGGGCCGGCCTGTAGTGCGGCCTGACAAATCGGAGCAGGAAGACGAGATCCGAGCCGAAAACGCGGTCCTGCTACCTCCATACCGTAGTGACGCATCAATCCCTGGCAACGGTTCGTAAACGCCTCCCATCCGGTACGCTTCAGCTTGCGCACCGCACCGCTCTCAGCGAATCCGTCTGCAGCCGCGGCACGCTCCCACTGGCGCAATGCGCCTGCTTCAGGCCTTCCGAACGTGCCTCACAATTGTTCGAATACGCAGACCATACCTGTCTGCCCGTAAGGCGATATAATGGGGAATAATATAATTGCCGATTAGATTTTCTGCCAGTATTGCCAAACAATTATTCCAAGATTGTGTAGAATGTTGTGAACATGGGGAGGTGACGCCACGCAAGAGGATGGGCAAAGTAAAGATGCTGTTACACGCCGGCTCTTGTAGGGCGGCATTTGTTGCTGTCGGGATGCTCGGTGCGGCGGCTGTACCGCATGTGGTTAGTCAGACATTGGAAGGAATCCACACCGGAGTCGCCCAACCACTGCAGGGTCAGGCATGGATCAATCCGCACGCGGATGAAAGCCACAGAGATGTAGCGTGGCACTTGAGAGAAGCGCAGGTATCCGACACGTTAGAGGCGGAATGTGTAAGCAATCTGGAGGAAGCGGACGGTGTTGCGGCGCTTTGTACTGGGCTTGGAGGATGGTTACCGTACACACATGCATGGGTCTCAGGGCGCCGGTTCGTGGCCGCAGCTGATCACACAACGGGGTTTTCCGGTTTCGACGGGGTGCATTCTCAGGCAGCATTTGATCCAAAGCAGGAAGGCTTGGCAGGATTCGGTGAGCTGGTCATCCGTGCCCCGGATGCTGGCCTGCTGGACCAGGACATTCGTATGGAGGTTAGCATCACCGCCTCCGAAAGACACGCAGAGACCGACGCGCTTGCCGCGCAATCTTTACAGCGATGTACTGTTCCAGGGAGGCAGGGTATTCGCGCATACTGTTTCGAAGGTGGTGGACCGTATACGGTTAACGTTGGGATTGACTTGCGCAACCCTGCTAACCAGGACCGCGAATACGAGATATCGTATCACGGTGGTTCTGCGACGGAAGGTGAGATTAATGACGGCGTGCCGGTGCCCTCGGATACTGATTTTCAACGTATTGATCCATTCACGATAATAATTCCTAAGGGAAACAAGAGAGGCAGTAATTCCTTCTTGCTGGAGTTGTACGATGATAGCGACACGGAAATGAATGAGACAATCGAACTGATTACCCACCGCGTGGACACACCGACTCCTGTTCCAGGGAATAAAGTCAGGATTAACATACTAGATGACGATTCGTCCTATCTGTTCTTTAAAGAGTTTGTAAACCCCGTGTTCGAGTGCGATGGTTATGTATCGGTGCCGATCGTTCTTGTGGGACAATCCGAGCGGGAAGTCACGGTCGATTATCTGACGGCAGGTGTTACGGGAGTGGATTCGGCAACGCCAGATGCGGATTACACGCCCGTGGATTCAACGCTCACATTCAGTCCCGGCGAAACAGAAAAGACTATAAGAATTGACATAGCTGCGGATGAGATACCCGAGACTTCCTTTGGGTACTTCGCGGAGTACTTCGCGGTGGAGATGAGGAATCCCGTGAATGCCCGGCTTATTCCCCCGACTCCAAGGTGGACCTTGACCTACGCAGTTGTACAAATTCGTGATGAGAGTTGCGGTCCGCAGTTGCAGGTAGAGAACGCCTCGGCTGAGGAAAGCGACGGCACCATCGTCTTTGATGTAACCTTGAATAATTTCGGAAGTAGCGCGGTCCAGATAGATTACCAGACTAATGATGGCTCGGCATCATCGGGGGCGGATTACGAGGCGAAAACAGGTACCGTTGAGTTCTCAACGCAGAACACAACCGGAACGGTCGGCACTCAAAGGATTTCGGTTACCCTGCTTGATGACTCAGTTATTGAGGCCAACGAGACATTTCAGGTAAACTTTACGAGCTCAACGCATCCAGTGCTTACGGCATCGGCTACCGGCACCATTGTTGACGATGACGATGTGCAGGACCCGGTGATTTCAATTACAGGTGAAGGCGCGGTAACCGAAGGAGAGACGGCAACATTCACCATTACAGCGGACCCGGCTCCAGCTGCTGCATTGACGGTCACTCTTGAAATCGCGCAGGAAGGAGATTTCGTTGGTACTGATGATTTAGGCACGCAAACCGTCGAGGTAGGCACCGGTGGCACGGAAACTCACATGGTGGCAACCATTCCTGACAACGTAGACGAGCCATCCGGATCAGTAACGGCAACGTTGCAGGCGGGTACTGGGTACACGGTGGCTGACCCACCTGACCATGAGGCCAGCGTAAACGTAGTAGATGACGACACACCGGAACTGGTGCTGAGCCCGACAAGCCTTGAAATTCCGGAAGGGAGTACCGGTGCTTATACGGTGAAGCTTGCCACACAGCCGACGGGCACCGTGGCGGTGGCCATCACAGGACATGCAGATACAGACCTGAAACCGGATAGGGGAAGCCTGACCTTCACATCTACTACCTGGAATACTGAGCAGACGGTAACAGTGACAGCGGAGCATGATGATGACTCTGCAGACGACCGGGTGACACTTGCTCATGAGGCCTCTGACGGAGGCTACAACTCGGTAACCAAGGATTTGCCTGTGACAGTGACAGACGACGACACGCCGGGGTTACGTATTGAGCCGATAGCTTTAACCGTGCTGGAAGGGGCATTGGGCATGTATCGTGTAGCACTGGGGACAGAACCGACCGGTACGGTGACGGTGGCTATTGAAAGCGACAATAGTGACGTAACGATGGCCGCTGCTCCGCTGACATTCACTTCCGGTGATTGGGATACGAAACAGACGGTAACGGTGCGTGCGGCGGAAGACGCAGACACGGACGACGACATTGCAGTGCTTACGCACACTGCATCGGGAGGGGATTATAATTCCGTGAGAGGGCCTGCTGTCACGGTGACGGTGAAGGACGATGATCCGGTGGCAGGGTTGGTGGTATCGCCCACTTACCTTTCGGTGACAGAGGGGGTGGAAGAGCATTTTACGGTACGGCTACTCGCGGAGCCCACGCAGGCGGTCAATGTGGGGATCACGGGCGATGCGGGAACAGGATTAAGGGTAAGCCCGACTATGCTGCGGTTTACATCGGAGGACTGGAGCAGGCCTATTACGGTGATAATCCGTGCGGAGGAGGACGACGATGTGATGGATGCAAGTGTACAGCTCACCCTTACAGCATCCGGGGGTGTGTATGATGGCGAGACAGAGGATGTGGACATAGATATCCGAGACAATGACGTAGCAGGGATCGTGTTGGCACCTGCCGATCTTACAGTACCGGAAGGGGGCGAAGCATCCTATACGGTGAGGCTGTCAGCGGAGCCATCGGGCGCGGTAACAGTGGAGATTGAAACCTACTCCGAGACGGATGTGACGCCGAACATGACTGTGCTGACATTCACGGGTGATGATTGGCATTCTGCGCAGGCGGTAGCCATACGTGCAAATGAGGACGACGACACGGTCAATGGCAGTGCTACGCTGACACACCGGGCGTCGGGTGCTGGCTACGATGGTGTTACGGAGGACTTATTAGTCACAGTGTTGGATGATGACGAGGCAGGACTGGTGATCACCCCGAGAACATTATCGCTGAACGAGGGAGAAACAGGCCAACCCTTTACGGTGCATCTTGGCACTCTGCCTTCGAGTCAGGTGACGGTATCCATCTTTGAGGAACTCGCGCTGAATCGCAAGGTGTCGGTTGATCCGCAGAGCTTGACTTTTACTCACGGGGACTGGAGCGCTCGTCAGACGGTCACGGTGAAAGCCCTGGATGATGCGGATGGTGCCGACGAATTCGGGAAGATACAGTTGTCAGCGAGTGGTGGTGACTACAGTGGAGAATCCGGGAGTGTAGAGATAGATGTTCGTGATGATGATGCGCCGCACCGCATAGGATTGGCAAGTTCGTTGGTCCAGGTAGTTGAGGGTGCTGGACCGGCGCGATTTCAGATAAGACTCAACAGGCAAAGCGTTAGGGCTGTTACGGTCCGTTACCGCACGCAAGATGGTTCAGCGACAGCGGGTGCGGATTACGGCGAGATAAGCGGGATGCTCACATTCGGAGCAGGCGAGCTTGAAAAGCAGGTATCGGTACAAATCATTGACGACGCATTGCACGAGGAAGACGAGATCTTCATACTGGAGTTGACGGACGCGCAGGGAGCGGAGCTGCGTAACACGACGGGCCGTGCCACCATCTTGGACAACGATGCTGCGCCGACCGTCAGCATGGTGCCTACGGTGTATGTGCGGGAAGGGGGTACAGCAAACATTCAGCTACGTCTTAGTAGCGCCAGCGCGAAGCCTGTCGTGGTGCCCTACAGCACGCGGGATGTGACGGCAACAGCGGGAGAGGACTACGAGGCGGTGAGCGCCGGGTCGGTGACGATTGAGCCTAGCGAGACGGGGACCGTAATACAGGTTCAAACTCAAGACGATGCAGTGCACGAGGGCAGGGAAGCGTTTCTGGTGCAACTTGGTGGTGGCGGCCAGACCACAGTAACGATACTGGACAATGATCGTCTGCCACAGCTCTCCATAGGCGATGTGACGGTATCAGAGGATGGAGGACATGCGAAGCTTGCTGTATCGTTGAGTGGTGCGAGCACGGTACGTGTCGGGGTGGCATTTGCCACGCAGGACGGTACGGCGAAGGCAGGGGCGGACTACACACGCACGCTGGGCACGCTGGTGTTTGCACCGGGCGAGACCCTGAGGCATATATGGGTACCGGTAGCGCGTGATGATGTGGTGGAGGAAGACGAGGGATTGGTAGTAAAGCTGAGCGCTCCAGAGCATGCAGTGGTTTTGGATGCGGAGGGGGATGTGACGATAATGGATGACCCAATAGAGGTCAGCATCCATGACGGTACAGAAACAGAGAGTTCGGAGGAGCTGGTGATGGCGGTGCGGCTGAACTATGGTAGCACCAAGGTGGTATCGGCGCAGTTTGCGGTGACAGGAGGCACGGCGACATCGGATGTGGACTACGAGGCGACGCAGGGGCTGGTGGTGTTTGAGACCGGCAGTACAGAGGCGCAAGTAAGGATACCGCTGATAGATGACGATGTGCAGGAAGGAGACGAGACGGTAGAGGTGACGCTGTCGAATCCGACGAATGCGCAAATCGGGCAGGCAGTGGCCACGGGCACAATCGTGGATGACGAGACGGCGCCGGGAGTGCAGGTGCGAGCCATTGCGGTGTTGCAGACCGAGGTAGTGTTTGCGGTGGGACTACTGGCACCCGTGGCAGAGCGGCTGACGGGCCGTTACCGTACGGTAGACGGCACGGCATGGGCGGGAGAGGACTACGAGCGCATGGAGGGGGTGCTGGAATTCGGGCCTGGGGAGACAAGAAAAGAGGTGCGAGTACCGTTATTGGGCGCGCAAGGTAGCGGGGAGGCGTTTGCGCTGATGGTGGAGTTGGGGGATGAGATGGTCCGCGAGGAGGTGGTATTGGGGTCGGAGGATACGGCAAACCGTGCGCGATTGGGCCGGAGTGTGGCGGTGCATATAGTGGAGGCGGTATCGGAGCGTATGGAGGGATCATTGGTGGGTTGTATGCCGAGGCCGTTTGCCGGTCAGCGGGTACGAGCGTCGCACCTTTTGTCGGGCTGTGGCATGCAGGCAAGCGGAGAGCGGATAAGCATATGGGGTCGTGGTGCGTACAGCAGGTTGCAGAGCGGCGGGGTATCGGGAGCGGATGTGGTGACGGCATCCTTGGGGGCGGACTACCGTGCGGGAGGTCGCTGGCTAATGGGGATGGTGGTATCGCGCAGCGAGGCATTGGAACAGGAAGGGACGCTGCTACAGATGACGGGCTGGTATCCGTATGTGCGCTACGGGGGGATGCGGCACAGTGCGTGGGGGTTGGCAGGAGCAGGACAGGGAGTAGTGGCTGAAGCCGAGGACACGGGAATGCGCATGATGGCAGCGGGTGTAGGCGGCACGTTGGTACGCCGTTCGGGCGTGCGGCTGGGGTACGAGGCGGACGGGTTCTGGCTGGGGATGGATGGCAAGATAGGGGTGAGCCGTGTTCGCGCGGGTCTGGAGGGATCGGTGACGTTGCAGGATGTGTTGGAGCCGTATGTGGAGGCGGCGGTTTTGCACAGCGGCGGGGATGCGGAGAGAGGAATGGGAATGGAGGCAGGCGGAGGATTACGGGTGCGGATGGGGATGTTGCATGCGGAGGTGATGTCAAGGCGTTTGGTGTTACATCAGGAGGATGGCTACGGGGAGTGGGGATATTCGGGCACGGTCCGCTATGGAGGAATGGAGGGATTGGGAGCGAAGGTGCGACCGACCTGGGGTCGTACGCATGTGGGGACGCTGTGGCAGGCGGAGCGTCCGTGGGAGGTGTATCCGTCGGATCGTCGGATGGAATTGGAGGTGGGGTACGGATCGCGTGTTCACAGGCGCAGCGTGCTGCGGCCGCATGTGGGTATGGGGCTGCGTGACAGAGGCAGGGACTACCGCATAGGAGCGGGCGTGCTGGGGCGCACGGGGCTAGGATTCAGTGTAAGCGGCTTAGCGATGGAAAACACAGCGCCATACCGGCCGGTGAGCTACGGCGTGACCGCCAGCGGCTACGTGCGGTGGTAAGGAGTGCTAGTTATGCCACAATATAGCCGATACCCGATAGGTCCCACCGGGTTGTCGCACAGCGTCGGCCCGTGTAACTCCGCTGCGTGCTGCGAAGTGGCATTAAGGCACGACACACACTGCTACCTTCGACACGATGCTTCCATGCTGCCATGACACAGCGGACCTGAATGCCTCAAAACAGTCTGTTTAGCCTAACTTCGCCGTGCGCCGTGGAAAGGCGCTTTCCTGTGGCGGGTGCGAATCCCGCCCAACAACTGTCGCTCCGGTTGGTAGCGGTTACAGCGTATTATGGAGGTAACGACATGGTATGAAGCACTGTAGTTAACGGGCTACGAGAGTAGCATAGCGACCATGCGGGCCGGAACATGATTGAACGCTGAGCAGGCCTCGAAACGGGTAATGCGAGTGTCGACCTTCCGGTGATAGGGGAGGACCGATGCGGTTTCGGGAAGAGAGCGATAAGAGCACCGAGACTGACTCGCCGGGGTATTGGCGCTGGCACGCATGGAAGATCAGGGAAGCAGCAACACGGGAAGCCCTGTTGACGGTGCGCGCACCAACCGGAAGTTTGTAAGAGCCAGGCCGGGTCAGCAGGGTGGCGGAGTGGTCCGTAGTACCGTTGATGCGGGGTAATGCCCGCGGAGGGAAGGGGTCGCAGGTGCGGAGCGGTGTTCAAAGAGGGAAGGGCTACGGTAAATGGCGATGTCCTACAAACCGGTTAATGGTCAGGGACCTTAGCGACATCACATGCGAAAGTGAAGGAAGCGCACCCCGGGAAGCCGGGGTACGTGTTAGTCGAGGCGTAAACAGGCTTAGATGCGAGTTGTAGGGAATGTCGGGCAGGCGTTGGAGGGTGCTCACCTTCAATAGACAATGTCCCCCATCTCAGATGACTTTTCCGGTATCCGTACGGTGAAGTACATGGTAAAGCGGGCTTAGCATTGGTCTGCGTAGTCCGCTTGTAGAGCTTAGTGCAAGGTGATTATACGCCGGGTTTGGTGTGCCGATTTGGGAATTTCGGAGTGGTGTGCAGCTTATCGTCCAAGCGCCTGAATGCAGTCAGCAATCAGCGCTGTTGGGGACAAAAAACATGGGTTTTGGGGTAGAAGAATCGGAACAC
Organism: Rhodothermales bacterium; assembly: GCA_963663495.1. Lineage (GTDB taxonomy): Bacteria > Bacteroidota > Rhodothermia > Rhodothermales > Bin80. Next base: position 2,490,137 of record OY760427.1, on the reverse strand, counting down.
TGTGGAGGGCGCACATGTACATAAATTATGCGGCCCAAGGCATCTTTCTCCCCCTCTTCTCCTGCCGGTGAAGTCCTTTTTCAGAGGCTAAGAAACCACGAGGCTGAGAACAAGGATCTGCGAAAACAGGTCCGTCGCTTGGAGAAAAAAGCCGATCGTCTATCCAAGAACAACGCGGATCTGGCTGCGACAAATGCCGATATGGCTGCGAAGATTAGCCATCTGGAAGATAGGTTGGAACAAGCGTATCGCCTACTCCCTGGCAAAAAGAGTGAGCGTTACACGCCGGCGGACAATGCGCAGCAAGGCCGGTTGTTTGGAGAGGAACCAGTAGCTGTTGAGCCCGAGGAGGAGGATGTCCTGGTAAAGCGCAAGCGACGTGGGAAGAACAAGCCGGTGCGCGGGCCGATTCCGGACCATCTGCCCAGAGAGGTGATCCGCCTTGAGCCGGAGGGCAGCACCGCGGGTATGAAGTACATCGGCGAGGAAGTAACGGAGTACCTGGAATATGTGCCGGGCTTCACGAGGGTAGTACGGATTGTGCGGCCGAAGTAGGTTGTCTGCAAGGAGCCTCGCAAGGAGGTGGTCATAGCGCCGTTGCCGAAGCGTGTCATACCGAAGGGGAAGGCGGGTCCGGGGTTGTTGGCGTATTTGGCGGTAGCCAAATATGTGGATCATATGCCGCTATACCGGCTGCGGAAGAAGTTTCAGCGCCATGGCGTGAAGCTATCGGCTGCTACAATGGGGGATTGGATTGCGAAGGTAGCGACGTATCTGGGTCCGTTAGGAGATGCGTTGCGTAAGGAGGTGCTTCGTAGCGGGTATCTGCAGGTGGATGAGACAACGTTCCCGGTGCAAAAGCCGAAGAAGAAAGGGAAGGAGAAGGAAGGGAGGAAAAACGAAGGAAAGACGCATCGCGGCTATCTTTGGGTATACCTGGCACCGCGGGCGAAGGTGGTGATGATGGATTACAGCCCGAGCCGTGCGCGCGCTGGACCGTGGGAATTCTTGCGCGGATATAGAGGGGCGATGCAAACCGACGGGTATGTGGTGTACGATGCGTTTGGTACGCGGGGCGGGATAACGCTGTTTGGATGTATGGCGCATGCGCGTCGCAAGTTTTATGACTGCAGGAAAAAGGAGCCCAAGAAGGTGCGCCATGTAATGGAGGAAATCCGGCAGTTGTATGCGATAGAGCGTGGGTTGCGTAAGGAGGGAGCTGGTCCGGCTCGGCGTGTAGAGGTACGACAGGAGGAGGCACGGCCGGTACTGGAGAAGTTGAAGCCATGGCTTGAGGAGAGTCGTGAGCACCGGCCGAGTGCGGGATGGGATGAAGCCGTGGGGTACATGCTCAACAGGTGGGAGAAGCTGGCTTGTTACCTGGAAGACGGTAAGGTTGAGATTGATAACAATCTGGTCGAGAACCAGATGCGAGCGATTGCGCTTGGTCGAAAAAACCATCTGTTTGCGGGATCGCATGCGGCAGCGCAGCGGTCCGCAGTACTGTACGCTCTTTTTGCCACATGCAAGTTGCAATCGACAAACCCGATTGAATGGCTTACCGACGTACTACGCCGTCTTCCGACACATCCTGCCGACCGCATGGCTGAACTCTTGCCCCATCATTGGAAAGCCAGTCGGGACTTGCAGCAAGCTACCGTCAAGAAAGCGGCATAGGAGCCCCTAAACAGGCGCGCCCGGGTCATCCGATAGATCCGTGTACGGGTCTGCGAATACGCTGTTAGGTACTTGACTCCTGCACACCCAACCGACGCTAGCCCATAAACCTTCGAACCGCGCTCTAACTTACTCTAATTGAGAGAGTAAATACCCTCGGTTATAATGTACTTCACCGGACGGATACGTATCGGGCATGGCACTGTGGTATATAACTCCCTAATATTTGGCAATTATATCGCATGCGTACCCACGTGTTGAGTTATTTGAAATAATTGCAGTTTTTCGTGAGAAGCGGGAACCGATTATGAAAAGCTGGCGAAAGCCATCCTGTCTGCACCACCAAAGCGCAAAAAGTAACTCCTGCGAAAACGCGTGGCACTCAGCCATATAACTCCCTTATGATGCGAGTCTACCGTACGGGATCGCCACACAAGACCAAAGCTCCTACGGGGCTACTCCACACACTGCGATAGCATTGCAAGCCATAAGTGGGCATTGAGGATATTTTCCAGGTCTTGGCAAGGCGGTAGGTGTGCGCGTCTTTGTGTACGGCGGAGCTCCAGCACTTGGTAGCGCACACAACCTAAGGTGGTCACATAAGTGCCTCCAGTCACGTGTGCCAAGAAGAGTCACCGAGGTGAAATATAATTTGATTCTTGTGTAGTCCTGCCATGTCCCTGCAATATTCATGATGTACCCTGTTCGGGTCTAAAAGTGCTGTTTCGGTACCTGCAGGACCGATTGTGCGTTGTTCATGCGTAGGGACGACCATGAGAGGGGCTGAAAACACCAGTTTAGGCCCTTTTCCCGACTCGATAGCGGTCACATTACCGAGATTTTGGGAAGACGTCTGTCGGGTAGACACACCTCTGCCTACCTTCTCTTTCCGCTTTCCGCGTTGGGCGCCTGCGGTGTCGAAGCGCAGGCGCAAATATGACTTGGCTAGCTCTTCAAGGGAAGCGTGATCCATGTGAGTTGACAATAACGTCGCCAAAATTGCTCCCATGCAGCATCTGCGCTGGCGGCAATGTGGATAACGATGTTGCGCGCGTGTTGTACGAAGCGGGCCCCCACCTTGAGTACACGCTCGCGATAGGTGCTCAGACTTATCTGGGATTCGTCAGGCTCTCGCATAAGGCAGCGCCCCACATGCATGAGCTGATAAGTTAGAAGGTATACCTGTAGCAGGACCTCGTTCTCGGCTCGGATCTCGGCATCCTGTTCCGACCCATCCTGTTCCGACCCATCCTGTTCCGACTCATCCTGTTCCGACTCATCCTGTTCCGACTCATCCTGTTCCGACTCATCCTGTTCCGACTCATCAGGCTCCGACTCATCCTGTTCCGACTCATCAGGCACCCGCACTACAGGCCGGCCCTTATAGTGTGTCTTCGGACGGAGAACCGACGACAGCGCCATGGAGCAAGCCGCATTCAGCTCCCCGAAGTGCTTTTCCGCCTTTCCTCTCTTCCGGTACAGATTCACAAGCTGCTCTGCCGGATAGGCTTCTACATCCAGATCGGTGATCAGATAGAAATGCCGCGGAAAAAGCTCTCCCGGCACCGGAACAACCACGAGCACCACACGACGCTCTACGGACCAGCACTTTGCACGGTAGCGCAGTTCGTGGTAGCATTCGTCCGACGGCTGATCACCCTCCAAATGAGGCGCCGCAAGCCCGTCAATCACATCGTTTCCTTTCAGACGCATCACGTAGCCGATACGGTCGTTCTCCAGCTTATCACATAATTCGCCACTGTTGAAGCCTGCGTCCAATCGGACAATGACCTTGTCGGCCACATGTTCACGCAATGCCAGCCCAATGCGTCGAATGAAACCGTAGCAGTCCTTCACCACATTCTTCGTGCCCCCTCGCAATTCCGCCCCCAACATGTCGCCCGACTCACCGCATATGGCGATAAGGGGCAGAAAGATGGTGCGCTTGTAATATCCGTTCCACTTGCTGCCCTGCTGCTTGCCATGTGTATCTACCGGTACACCGTCCACATCAAAGACCACCTCGGGGCGGCGCTTCCCGCCACCACGCTGCAGCAGGTGCTCCATGGCGAATGTCTCTACAAAAAGGCGCAACTTCTTGAAATTCTTTTTCCCGGCCAACATGTGCACGAAGCGATACATGGTTGGCTGGGATGCCAGGGACCTATCGTCCTGTAATGCCCTCATACCCCTTTTGGAAGAAGTGGCCACGCGCATGGCGGGGTCCCTTCGAAGCTTGTCCGCATCTGACTGAAGTCCCCACCCCTGCACATGTTGCAGCAGTAACTGCCGCACTAACTCCTCAAGGCTATGCGTAATCCGAGCTTGGGACCGATTGTCCTTAAGCACGGAAGTGAGTCGGCATGCCAAGGTGCTGATCACCATGAGCAGGCGCATAGGAATGACGCCGGCATCCGATGTTAGATTATCGGTCTTGGAGCGTACAACTTTAACGGATTTATTGAACTGGCAAGCGAACAGAAGGTTGGATTTGGGATCTTGCATCGGGTGTGTTACAGGGTGAATGAGTATTGGGGTTTCTGAACGTTTGAGCGTCGCACAGGATCCCATTCAAACCGTGTATAATCAACATATTACACCATAATATTAAACGACGATTCCCCGCCACTTAACTCCCTCATGAATAAGGGAGGATGTCAGGGAGGAGGTAGGTCCTCCGGAGCCGCTGTACAGGCGGAGGCTCTAAAGCGCCGGTTGCTGCTAGGCGGCAAGACCTTGCAGGGGGTGGATCGTTCTATGTATGGGCATTACCGCAGGCGGAGATAAGGAGATTTTGGGCATGGTGGAGATGACCGCGGAGAATGCGGAGGCCATTACAGGTTTGTTGCAGGGCCTGATCAATCGGGGCCTGTGCTATGAATGCTGTGCATAGGTATGCCACTCCACCCGAGAATTGGAATCCTAAACGCTATATTGTGGCAGCTAGATAAGCTGACCACGCGCCTACAGCACCATGATAGTTCCAGGTCTTCGGGTATTAACTCTTTTATCCATTGTGCCCATTGTGCTGGTCGTGCTTCAGCGTCCAGTCATCGCACAATCCGCCGACACAGATACCAGGTTCGTTGGGACTTGGTTGGGAAACCTGAGCATCGGAGGAGGACAGTCTCTGCGCATTTCATTTGATATCAGTCGAGATGATGCTGGTTCGTTTGCGGCCACAATGGCGAGTCCTGACCAAGGCGCCACAGACATTCATGTGGATCACATTATCGTAGAGGGTGATTCTGTGACCCTCAGCGTTAGTGTGATTGGAGGGGTGTTTAATGGTCTCATGATTAATTCTCAGCAAGCAATCGCGGGACACTGGAAGCAAGGTGGAGTACAGCTACCGCTGGAACTGCAGCGCGTCGATAAAGTCGAGGATCCCTATCGACCGCAAATTCCCGGCGCTCCGCTGCCCTACGACGAGACAAATGTGTATTTTCGCAATCCCGATGCCCAAATCACCTTGACCGGTACGCTCACCATGCCGAGCCGCCGGACTCCCCGAAGTGTGCTGATTTTGATTTCCGGATCAGGAGGCCAAAATCGTGACTCAGAGATTTTCGGCCACAAACCGTTTCTCGTTTTGTCAGATTATTTGACCCGCCAAGGCATCGCGGTATTACGTTTTGACGATAGAGGCATCGGAGAATCAACAGGTGACTTCGCAACCGCCACCACGAATGATTTTGCGAGTGATGTCCGCGCTGCGCTATCCTTTCTTCTTGCACGACCCGATCTGGACGGGGTACCAATAGGGCTGTACGGCCACAGTGAGGGAGGACTTGTCGGACCGATTGTCGCTGCTACTTCTGAGAATGTAGCTTTTCTTGTGCTGGCTGCTGCACCCGGGTTGAGCGGCGATGCTATCATCATGGGCCAAGTGCTGCGGCAGGTCCGGAAGCACTTTGCAGCAAGCGGTCCTGATGCGGAGAATCCCTCGTATGAATCCGCCTTGAATGCGGCATTGGAGCAGACACGTCAAGCCCAACAGCAATTGTTTGATATCATCATTAGCGAGCCCGACCGTGATGTAGCAGCGGATCAACTGCGAGAAATACTGCTGAAGAACGCAAAAGCTAGTCCCGTCCCGGAAGGCGTTGACATTGAAGAAACCATTTCAGCCCAAGTATCTCAGCTTAACAGCCCTTGGATGCGACAATTCGTAGCACATGATCCCTTGCCTGTGTTGACTGAGGTTGCATGTCCAGTCTTAGCAATCGGAGGGAGCAAGGATTCCCAGGTAGTATCAGATGAAAACCTTCCTTTGATTGAGGAGGCCTTGACCCAGGGGGGTAACGCGAACGTAACCGTGCTGCAGCTGGAGGGTCTAAACCATCTGTTTCAGACGGCACAGACTGGGGCGGTTTCAGAATACGGAGCGGTTGAGGAAACCTTCGCCCCGCTAGCCCTCGATTTAATCGGGGAGTGGATACTTTCCGTGACCACTGATCCGAGGTAATCTTGGGGAGTTATATGGCTGAGTGCCACGCGTTTTCGCAGGAGTTACTTTTTGTGCTTTGGTGGTGCAGACAGGATGGCTCTCGCCAGTGTTTCATAATCGGTTCCCGCTCTTCACGAAAAGACTGCAATTATTTCAAATAACTCAACACGTGGGTACGCATGCTATATACTTTCCATCTATTAGGGAGTTATATACCACAGTGCCATGCCCGAAACGGTTAGTGCATATCGCAGTACCACATACAGGCTGTTGCCCGGAAGTCGGAGTAAAGCCAAGCGCCTTGCTGGATTAGCGGGTGCGTGTGGGTTTGTGTGGAATGCCATCCTCGCAGAGCAGAGCGAGGCCTACAAGAAAGCGAAAGAGGCTGGAGAGAAGCCGCCCTCGGTAAGCTTCTTCTCGCTGGGGAAGCGGTTCACGGAGCTGCGCCGCACGGTCGAGTGGCTACCTGAATACTCCTTTGGTGTCGTTAGATACACATTGAAATATCCGGCGGATGCATGGAAGGCATCCTTCAAGGAGGGTAAGAGAAGACCGAGATTCCATTCCAGACGTGGTAGTACGCCTTCGTTCACGATCCCGGATAACGTAAGGGTTCGGGATGGCAAGCTGTATATCCCGAAAATGGGATATATGGCGCTCCGCAGGCGGGGAGGCAACCTGTACCCTGATGGTATACCCGTCAAAGCCACGGTAAAGAAGAACGCCGGCAAAGGGTATGCTGTCATCTGCTACAAGATGGAGGCACCTGTAATAGAGGATACCGGCGGTGCTGTAGGCATTGACCGTAATTGCGGGCAGATCGCTATGGTCTCCACAGAGGGCGATACAAGCATTATCAGACAACCGGATACGAAGCGGAAGCGGCATCAGCGAAGACTGGCGAGACAGAAGAAAGGCTCCAACCGTCGTAACAGGCGGAAGCATAGAATCGCCCGCATACAGTGCAAGCGTGCTAACATCCTCAAGAATGCGAACCACCAGGTAAGTCGCAGTATTGCCAAATGCTCCTCAACGGTGATACTGGAGGACCTGAAGATCAAAGCGATGACACGTTCAGCTAAGGGGACGATGGAGAGCTTTGGCACAAACGTCAGACAGAAGTCTGGCCTCAACCGTGGGATACTGCGAACAGGTTGGGGCCAGCTGGATCAGATGCTGGGCTATAAGTGCCGCAAGGTGATAAAAGTTACCGCTGCCTATACCAGTCAGCGGTGTTCTGTGTGTGGGCACACAGAAGCGAGTAACCGTAAGACGCAGAGCAAATTCACGTGTATGTCCTGTGGACATGCGGATCATGCAGACCTGAATGCGGCTGCAAACATACTGGCCTCCGGGATTGGGGCTTCTGCACGGCGAGGGGCGTTCGAGTTACCGACCCCTATGACCCGTGAAATTGATACTAGTGCCTCACTGTGTACAGTCGGTCACTCACGTATATAATTCCCTAATCTTGTCCGACGAGCCTCGGTACAGTTTATCATGAGAATGACTCGGAATCCCCCGGGACTCCACATCCTTAACGCCGCCTCATGGCCACCCTGGTGGAATGAATGATCACTACCTGCTGTTATGACACGTAAGCTTCTTACGGCTTCAACTGTGGCTGCACTCGGCGGACTATTGTTTGGCTTTGACACCGCCGTAATATCCGGCGCAGAGGGGATGTTGCGGGACCTATATAGCCCTGCATATTCCAGTCTATCTGCAGGCTTCGGCACCCCCTCCTTCTGGCATGGTGCCTTGGTCGCAACGGCTCTAATCGGCACCATCATTGGCTCTTTGCTCTTTGGCAAGTCTGCCGACACGTACGGCCGCCGCTTTGTGCTCGTGGTTATGGGGTTGCTGTATTCCATTTCAGCCTTGGGAAGCGCCTTCGCATGGGATGCCGGGTCTTTTGCGATCTTCCGCTTCATCGGAGGCCTGGGTGTCGGCGGGGCTTCGGTGGTGGCGCCGCTATACGTAGCCGAAATATCTCCCGCTCGCTATCGCGGCAGGCTTGTCGCCTTGGTACAATTGAATATCGTGCTGGGCATCCTCCTCGCCTATGTGTCCAATTTTGTCATTTCCGAGTTTGATCTCGGCCAACTTGAGTGGCGTTGGATGTTTGGCGTGGAGACCCTGCCCGCAATTGCGTTCACTTTACTCCTAGCCCTGAATCCGCGAAGTCCGCGGTGGCTGGTTGCCAAGGGGCGCAGTCAAGAAGCCGGCGAGGTTCTAGCTGCCGTAGGAAACGATGGCGAGAGCGTGGAGAAGGAGGTGGCTGCAATTGAACTTTCCCTCGCCGATGCAGCCCGCAATCTTAGAGAACGATTCTTCCAAAGGAAGTACTGGAAGCCCATCCTGCTGGCAGTTGCTATTGCGGGCTTCAATCAACTTTCAGGGATTAACGCCCTGATATACTATACGCGACAGATCTTTGAAATGGCAGGTGCGGATAGAACATCTGCCTTGCTGCAGTCAGTGATCGTGGGTGGCACCAATCTCCTGGTAACCATGGCGGCGATCGCGATCATAGATCATTTTGGGAGGCGGCGCCTAATGTTTGTCGGATCTATCGGGTATATCGTGAGCTTGAGCGCAACAGCAATCGCGTTCTATACCAACACGACAGGACCAATAGTACTTGCCTGTCTCATCGTATTCATTGCCTCCCATGCCTTCGGTCAAGGAGCTGTAATATGGGTATTTATTGGAGAGGTGTTTCCCAATGCAGTACGTGCTAGAGGGCAGTCTCTTGGCAGTTTTGTTCACTGGTTTATGGCTGCAGTGGTCACACTGACATTTCCTATGATTGCAGAGATTTCAGGTGCGCATATTTTCGCTTTCTATGCACTGTGCATGGTCGGGCAGCTGATATGGGTTTTGAAAGTCATGCCTGAAACAAAAGGCATCCCATTGGAGGAATTGCAAAAGCGTTTCGGCATTGAATAGCCCACTAGTAAGCCATCAGATGCACTTGTTGAACCGATTTCCTCTCGGCCGCTACGATGTGGCTCCGGTGCGGTTGGTCCCGCGTAGATATAGATGCTGACCACGTTTGATTTCGTTGTTCTGTCCGTCTATCTCGTCGGGGTAGCCGCATTAGGCATCAAGATGGGTGGGCGCCAGCGGTCCACATCAGACTATTTCCTGGGTGGGAGGGACCTGCCCTGGTGGGCGGTGTGCTTTTCTGTAGTGGCCACGGAAACCAGTACGCTTACCGTGATAAGCGTACCTGCCGTGGCCTATGGAGGCAGCTTGACATTCCTGCAAATCACCATTGGATACATACTGGGGCGCATTATCGTCAGCCTCGTATTCTTACCTCGCTACTTCTCGGGTAACCTCGTCACGGCGTATGCCTTCCTGGGCGACCGGTTTGGAGACGGGATGCGTGCGACTGCATCCGTAACATTCCTTATCACTCGCTTACTCGCCGATGGCGTCCGCCTTTTCGCCACGGCTATTCCGCTCAAAGTAATTGCAGATTCAGCTGGAATTGCGGTGTTCGGGAATCCCGTGTCCTATTTTGATATCATTCTGGTGCTGGCACTGATCACCGTCGCCTATACGCTGATTGGGGGGATCCGTGCTGTGGTTTGGATGGATGTCGTGCAGATGTTGCTGTACCTGAGTGGAGGTGTATTGGCAATAATGTTGCTGCTTGGATCCGTGGATGCTGACTTTTGGTCATCGGCTGCTGCGCAAGGCAAGACGCAAGTTGTGAATCTTGGTATAGGGCAATCCCTATCAGAGTGGATTACTCAACCATATGTGTTTGCCACGGCAGTGATTGGAGGCGCAGTCTTTTCTATGGCCTCGCATGGGTCCGATCAGCTAATTGTTCAGCGTTTGCTAACCTGCCGTAACGCAAAGGACGGCGAAAAGGCGTTAATCACCAGTGGTTTCGTAGTAGCTGTTCAGTTTGGGTTGTTCTTGTTGGTCGGACTGTTGCTATGGGCCTTCTACGATGGGAGTTCACCTGCAGACTTGGGGCTTTCTCGCGCTGATGAGATATTCCCTATGTACATATTGGAGGAAATGCCCCGAGGTCTTGCCGGACTTCTACTCGCGGGCATCATTGCTGCCGCTATGAGCACACTATCATCCTCTCTAAACGCACTGGCTTCAAGCACCGTTATGGACTTGATTCAACGTGTGCGAAGAATCCGCCTTTCTGATGCTCAAGCCTTGGTGGTTTCACGTGGATTCACGCTGATCTGGGGCATCGCCTTCGTCATCTTCGCCAGCCTGTTCGAGGATACCCGAAATCCGATTATAGAGCTCGGGCTTGCCATTGCATCGTTTACCTATGGCGGCTTGCTCGGAGCTTTTCTGCTAGGGATCTTATCTAAGAGGTGTCAGCAGACGGACGCCATCATTGCCTTTGTTTTCTCAATTGGACTTATGATATTCATAATTTTCGGACTTTGGTACAGCCCCGATAGCGGATGGCAATTTGTATTCCGGCCATCGCAGGGAATAATTGCCGCGGAAGGATTGAGGTCGATAGCGTGGCCCTGGTACACTCTTATTGGTAGCGGGATCACCGTAGGAATTGGGTCGCTGCTGGGATTGCGCCATAAGTGATGCTTATGCGAATCAAACAATTCAGCGATAAGGGCTTGATGTCGCGGGGCGATTACGCTGCGGTCACAGTCAGGGTAATCAGGAATCCCCTTCGCGGCGGACTAACCAGTTGTGGTGCACAGGATTTCGAATGCCGATGCTCTATACATATAGAACACCATGCAGTAGAGGGCCGCCGATTCTATGTGTAGTGCTCTGAGCGGACCCGGGAAAACTGCTGCCAATGCTCTCGTTGCCAGCAGTGCTGAACCGTTGTATGGCCGCGTATAACAATCAGTTAGCACCCGCGTTTTCGCCAGTATAATCCCATTGTACGACGACTCTTCTTCAATACGGATAAAGTATCGGTAACATGGCCATCACCAGTCCAACGCCACGGATCCATAGGCTTCGCGGAGATCGCGGCGAGAAAAGACGGAACATCCTGTTCAGAGCTGGCATCCTCTCCGTCTTGACCGCTGTAACCGTTTTGGCCTTTGTGCACCAATCTGTATTTGAAGCCACGATCGTACCCGGAGAAGTCTGGCAGCACGAGACATTAATTGCTCCGTTCAGTTTTGTAATTTTCAAGGACCAGGATTCCCTGGACGCTGAACAACAGCGGGTCCGCTATACAACCGAGCCTGTATTCCAGACTGGACCAAGTGCTCAGCCCCAGATGCGCGATCAGTTTGTAAGTTCGCTGACCCAGCTGGACGAAGTATTTGAGGCCTACCGGCGATGGAAGTTCGCAGGCCAGCAGGCTGTAGGCAGCGACGCTAACGCCACCATGAGTGTGCCAGCCGGGGCAGATATCAATGGCAACGCTGATTCTGCGCGGTACATGCAGCTAAGAGATCGTTCCAGGCTCCGGCTGGCAGGCAGTAGTTGGGATTTACTGGCGCAGGACTACATCTCTCGTATTCCAGGTTTTCCGGGCTCGAACAGAGAAGTTGTCGGTGGGGCTCCCCTTTACGAGGACATCTTTCAACTCGTGTTTCAACGTGCCTCTGAACTCAACTCAATTGGCGTTCTCAGCATACCCCTTGATAGCGTCTATACAGAGGATATCATAGTCCGCGATATGGATGCCAGCACGTATTCCACCGTCCACAAAGAGGGACGGTTCGGGTTGAACGAGGCTTTTGATGCCGTTCAAACGAGCGTTGAGCAGGATTTTGGATCCGAAATCGGCGCGATACCGACAAGTTTTGCACAATCCATTTTCGTGCCTTCACTTATGTACGATCATGGTGCCACGGTACGCCGCCAACAAGAAGCGCGTCGTAATGTCTCGCCAACCCGGGGAAGGGTTTCCGCGGGCGACGAAATAGTGGCCGAAGGACAACTGGTGACTCCAGAAATTCGACGTGCACTCGTCTCCTTGGAGCGTGCATTGCATAGCCGCGAAGGTCCGCATCTCCAGTGGAAAATGATTACTGGCCAGGCTTTGCTTGCCATCATGGCATTCGTCATCTTCTTCCTGTACTTATTTATGGCGCGCAGAAAGATTTTTGACGACAACGCCATGCTGCTGCTCCTGGCACTCGTTTTTGCCGGGATCGTGGGCCTGTTTGCGGTGGCCGTACGCGCTGACCCCGGCTATATGTACGCGGTGCCAGTGGTAGTGGCTTCCGTCCTCCTTACCGTGATCTTTGACTCTAGAATAGGTTTGATTGGTACGCTTGCCCTTGCAATAATAGGGGGCCTTATTCTGAGCCTCAGTCTTCAGTATACAATTGCTGCACTTTTTGGCGGCACGCTGGCCGTATTCAGTGTCCGTAACTTACGGAACAGGCAGCAAATTGTAATTAGCGCCGGTTTCACGTTTGTTGGATATGCAGTAGCTATTGTCGCTTCCTGGCTGATGTTGCCGGGCGCCGTTGAGCAGATGTGGGAGCACATGGCAATGGCCGGAGTATCCGCTGTCCTTGTTCTCCTAGCCTATCCACTACTTTGGGTTTTTGAGAATTTCTTTGGAATAACCACTGACCTGCGGCTACTGGAGTTATCCGACACCAACCGGCCAGTCCTCAAGAAACTTGCCCTGCAGGCACCAGGCACATTCAATCATTCTCTTCAGGTCGCAAGCCTTGCCCAAGCGGCCGCCGAGTCGGTGGGTGCAAACGGGCTGTTGACACGTGTCGGAGCTCTCTACCATGATATCGGCAAGATGGCCAATCCACAGTATTTCATTGAGAATCAGGCCTCTGGACATAATCCTCATGGCGAGCTTGATCCCGAAACAAGTGCCAAAATCATTATCAGCCATGTAGAGGCAGGCATGGAGATCGGGCAGCAAGCCGGACTGCCCAAGGCAGTCCTTAACTTTATTGGAATGCATCACGGAACTTCGCGTACGGAGTACTTCTATAGGCAGGCCGCACAGACAGCCTCAGCCTCCAACGAGGAGGTAGATGAGCAGATTTTTCGTTATTCCGGTCCCATTCCCGACACTAAAGAAGCCAGCATCCTGATGCTCACTGACGGAGTGGAGGCAGCGTGCAGAAGCTTGGACAATCCCTCGCAGGAGCAATTGGAATCGCTATTGGATGCCACCATAAGCGTGCGCGTAGAGGATGGACAGCTCGAACAATCACCGCTAACGTTCAAGGAATTACGTCTGATTCGGACCTCCCTCTTTACCCATCTTGCAGGCATTTACCATACCCGAGTAAAGTATCCGGGTCAGGCCTGAGGAAAGAGGTGGCTTGGCGGCTGGTCAATCGTCACAATGGGAGCCCGTTCTTCGTAAATGAAGGCATTCTCACGTTGCTGTCTGTACCTGACTCCTTTTATGTAGTGCCGATATATCGGGCGTTGAACCATTAACAATTGTTGCCGTTGCATCGCCGAATAATGTTCTATGCTAATGCCATGAAAATTCATATCCGTACCTGCCTGCTTGCGACATGCATGTCCACCCTTGTCGTTGGGTATCCATTGCTCGCGCAGGATATGCTTTCCCAGTTTGAAGAAAACATCACGGTGTTTACACTAAGCAACGGCTTGCAGTTCATCGTGCTAGAGCGCCATGAAGCCCCGGTGGCGTCCTTTTACACCTATGCAAACGTAGGTGGAGTCGACGAAGTGAAGGGGGTAACCGGGATTGCCCACATGTTCGAGCACATGGCATTCAAAGGGACCACCACGATTGGCAGTAAGGACTTGGCAGCTGAGCAAGCCGCGATGGACAATATTGACGAGGCCTACGCCGCTTTGAAGGCAGAACAGAACCTGGGGATACGAGCAGATTCAGCTCGGTTAGCCGAGTTAACGCAAGCATTTGAGGATTCGAAGGAGGAAGCAGCCTCGCTTGTGGAAAACGGCGAGTTTGAAATGGTGATTGAACGCGCAGGCGGGACTGGTCTCAATGCATCAACAAGCGCTGATGCGACTATGTACTATTACAGTCTTCCAGCCAACAAGACAGAGCTATGGTTCTCTCTGGAGTCGGACCGATTCCTGAATCCTGTGCTGCGCGAGTTTTATGTTGAGCGTGATGTGGTCATGGAAGAACGCAGAATGAGAACCGAAAGCAGCCCGTTCGGACGTCTGCTGGAAGAATTCGTATCAGCGTCCTTCAAGGCGCATCCCTACGGTGAACCTGTGATAGGGCACATGTCAGATTTACAGTCCTTCACACGCGAAGAGGCGCAGGATTTTTTTGAACGATACTACGGTGCCGGAAACCTCACGATTGTAATTGCGGGGAGTGTAGATCCGGATGAGATACGCCAGCTAGCGGAAACATACTTCGGGCGGCTACCCGCAAGGCCGCAGCCGGACCCGGTAGAGACCGTTGAGCCGCCCCAGATTGCGGAGCGCAGGGTAGTGCTTGAAGACCAGTCCCAGCCATTCCTGATTGTCGGCTACCACAAGGGTAGTGCATTGCATCCGGATGATCCGGCCTTCGGTGTGCTTTCCACCATCTTATCTACCGGTAGGACTAGCCGATTCTATCGCAAACTAGTCGAGGAAGAGGAGATGGCATTGCAGGTGGCGGGCGTCAATAATTTTCCGGGTGGCAAGTATCCGAACCTCTACCTCTTCTATGCAGTCCCCACACAAGGTTTTACCGGACCCGACCTCGAGGAAGCGATTTATGCTATCGTAGATGAAGTAAAGGAAAATGGGGTTACCGAGGAGGAGCTGCAGCGCGCCAAGACACAGGCGCGCGCCGGCTTGATTCGAAGCCTAGGCTCTAATTCAGCTGTCGCCGGGCAATTAGCCTATTATCAGTCGGTCACTGGGAATTGGCGTAACCTGTTCCACCGACTTGATGCTATTGAAGCTGTCACCAATGAGGACCTAATCAGGATCGCTCGCGATACGTTTGCGAAGAATAATCGGACAGTTGCTATGATACAGACCAAGTCTGATGAAGCGGAAGGAGAAACCGAGGAGTAACAGTACAAGCCTTCTGCCCATTTTACCGCTCAATTAGCACGGATTACCTATGAAACGCTGCTTTCTTTCGATCATTGCCATCGCATTTGTCACAGTACCGGCATGGAGCCAGCTCCATTACACGGAAATCGAATTCCCTCCACTACCTGACTTCAATGTACCGGCAGCAGAGCGCGTGGAGTTGGACAACGGTATGATAGTTTTTCTCATTGAGGACCACAAGCTACCGCTGGTGAACATGTCAGCGCGAATTGGGGCCGGGAGTGTCCAGGATCCCGGCGATAAAGTCGGCTTAGCATCCATTACAGGCGAGGTTATGCGTACCGGCGGCACCCATTCCATGACGGGAGATGAGTTGAACGAAACGCTGGAAAATATTGCTGCCCGCGTAGAAACCGGATTCGGATCCACATCCGGCTCAGCGTCTATGTCAACGCTTTCCGAGCACACGGATGAAGTCTTGGCAATATTCGCGGATGTGCTTGCTAACCCCGCCTTCCCGGAAGATAAGGTTGATCTTGCCAGGAATCAAAGCCGATCAGGTATTTCTCGCCGTAATGACGATGCGCAGTCAATTGCCTTCAGAGAATTCGACGAGTTGATCCTGGGCTCGGACCACCCTTTGGCACGGTCCGCTGAATACGCAACCTTAGATGCCATTGAGCAAGGAGACTTGGTGGCATTTCATGAGCAGTGGGTTGTGCCTAACAATATCATTCTTGGTGTCTGGGGTGCTTTTGAGATGGATGCCATGAAAGCTAAGCTGGAAGATACATTTGGTAGCTGGCCGAGCAGCTCGGATTTTCAGCGGCCAGCACCATTGCTAACCCCTGCCAGCACCGAGTATGGCGTGAACCAGGTTACAAAGGAGGATGTCACGCAGACAACGGTCTTGTTGGGACATATGGGAGAAATCAGGCGTGACGATCCAGACTACCCTGCTGTCACAGTAATGAATCAAGTCCTGAGCGGTGGTTTTTCGAGCAGACTTTTCCAGAATGTCCGCGACGACCAAGGACTCGCCTATTCCGTCTTTGGGGCCTACACGGCGCCGTATGACAGGCATGGAGATTTTTATGCTGGCGTGATGACGAAGAGCGAGTCCACTGTGCAGGCTACCCGTTCAGTTTTGCATGAGATATCAAGATTGCGCGAAGAGGCGCCTACCGTAGATGAAATCATGCAGGCGAAAGATAGCTACCTCAATTCCTTCGTTTTCAGGTTTGACACGCGCCCGGAGATTGTTAATCGAATGATGACCTACGAGTACCACGGATACCCAAAAGATTTTCTTGATCAGGTTAAGTCCGGTATTGAGGCCGTCACAGCAGACGATGTTCATCGGGTTGCCGAGAGGTATCTAAAGGCTGACCAGGTACAGATTTTGGCCGTTGGAAACCCGGACGATTTTGACGAACCTCTGTCTGTCCTTGGTGACGTAACGGAAATTGACATTACTATCCCGACCAACGAGGAACCGGCCCCGGAGGCTACGGAAGAGACGCTTTCAATGGGGCGGGAAATATTGGAGTCCGCCATTGAAGCCTCGGGGGGACAGGAAGCATTTGACATGATAACTTCCATTCAGAGTACGTCAGCGCAATCTGTAATTTCGCCGGACAACACGGGGGACATATCAATAGACATAGAGCGTACCCACGTACTTCCCGACCTAATGCTGCTGATTCAGCATATACCAATGATGGGAGAAATACGGATCGTGAAAAACGGTGCCGCTTACATCTTTCCGGACATGTTGCCCCCAGAGATGCACGGAGATGTTCAAGATGAGATTGAGGCTACCATTTGGCGGGACCTGCCGGTAATGTTCAAATACTCTGACCAGCTGGAGGTTCAGCACTTGGGCCAGGAAGAAGTGAATGGCCGGACAACGGAGATCCTGCTCATCACTCCGCCATTGGACATGGATGACAGCAGTTTCAGGCTTCTCGTTGATGCGGAGACGATGCTACCGGCAGCAGTGGAATACTCAACATCGGCGATGGGAATGGGAGCGCCAACAGCCACAAGGGAGATAGTGGACGATTTTCAGGAGGTCGCACCCGGCGTGATACTACCGTTCAGCAGTCAATTGATGATTGACGGCACATTAGGAGGAACGGTAACGATATCGAGCATTGTATTCAATGCTGAGATAGACGAGAGTGTCTTTCAGTAGGCGACTCTTCGGGTCGCAAAGGCCCTTGGGATCGGCAGCTTTGTGACGGTGGTCAGCCCTGGTTGGGCGTCCATCGCCAGTGGAATGGCGTTCACTAGCGCCCCAATGGTGGCTGTGTCTCCAAATATACCGCCGTGAAATTCGAGAGATACCGGTGGCTCACCGTCCACGGTAACGGTGTCGGTTGGTTTAACGGCACCGACAAACATTTGTAACTCAAGACTTACAACCTGCCCGGCACCGCAATTGCCATGGGCAGTCTGTCGGATACCAGCAACCTGTCCCGGCTTGACATACACGTAGGGAGTCTCAACCGGACTGTCTGCAAGAACAGGGGAGAGTGTCTCGGTTGTAGTATTAAGACGCCAACCGAGCCCGTTGGCGACCATCAATAGCGATTCTCTCAAGCCGATGTGTCCGAATCGTCCAGTACGTTTCTGTGCATCAAATTCTTCTGGAGCAATTCCTGCACCGATTTTGCGTTGAAGGGGCTCCCTGCGCCTGCTGGCATCCACAACCCGGACAGCACGCACGGAACGTACATGCGTGCATATACCGGTTGCTGTAAGCACCAGCGCATCCATGGCAAAACCTGGATTCACACCTGTTCCGACGATTGTGACCTCGTGCGCGGAGGCAACAGCATCCAGATGTTCCGCAACAGAAGGGCTCCTAGAGTACGGGTAAGAAAGTTCTTCAGAACTGGAAATCACATGCGCACCTGCCCGGGCACAAAGGCTGATTTGGTCCTCAATGTCCTCCAAAAAGGAACCCGTCGTGTGGATGACTACATCGGGGCGTGTTCGAGCCAGCACATCAGAAGCATTACCGGAAACCGATACGGTACTGTCTCGACAGAGTAGTGAGCCAACTGTCCTTCCCGCTTTAGCGGGGTCAATATCTATGGCACCCACCAGTTTAACCATGCCTGTTGATTCCTTATGCAGCAAGACATTGGCGCAAGCAGATCCAATTGGACCGAGTCCAAATTGCACAACTCGGATGGCGCCACCTGAATCGTTCCCGGCCGCAGTCGCAGTCGTTAGCATGTGTATGCCCCTATAATCCCAAGAATGGGTATCTGAAGTGTTGGGGAGGGCAGAAGGTCTCCTTGATAGTTCGCACGGAAACCCATCGCAGAAGGTTTATGGGTGCCCCGGCCTTATCGTTGGTACCAGAGGCCCGCCCGCCTCCAAAGGGTTGCTGCCCTACCACAGCGCCCGTAGGCTTATCGTTTATGTAAAAATTACCTGCAGCGTGCTCCAAGGCCTTGGTAGCCTGCACAATTACAGCACGATCTCGGGCAAATACTGCGCCTGTTAGCGCAAACGGCGACGTTGAGTCCGCCAAGGCCAACACGGCATCGAAATCGTTGTCATCATATAGGAATACCGTAACCACCGGTCCGAATATCTCCTCGCACATTGACTTGTAACGCGGATTTGTTGTAAGTATGACCGTGGGTTCAATGAAGTAACCCTCATCGTCTGCATATCCGCCGCCGTATATAATCTCGGCGTCTGGGGATGTACGTGCATGGTTGATATAGGACGTGATGCTAACGTAAGCGCTCTGATCAATCACCGCATTGACAAAGTTGCCAAATTCCTCAACGGTCCCCATGCGAACCAAGGACAGTTGATCAGTGAGCTCATCCCTGATAGCAGGCCACTGGGCCTTGGGCAGGTACACCCTGGAAGCTGCCGAACACTTTTGACCTTGGTACTCGAAGGCACCTCGCACGATTGCAGTTGCAACGGCCTTGAAGTCCGCCGAGGTGTGGGCAACAATAAAATCCTTCCCGCCGGTCTCTCCCACAACACGAGGGTAGCTCTTGTACAACTCGATATTGGCTCCGATTGTCCTCCACATATGCTGAAACGTAACGGTGGACCCGGTAAAATGAAGTCCTGCAAAGTGTGGTGACGAGAAAACGGGATCGCCGACCGTCGCACCATGCCCCGGCAGCATGTTTATTACACCATCAGGTAAACCAGCCTCCTTTAGCAACTTATAAAGAAAGTACGCTGAATAGAGGGCCGAGGATGCGGGCTTCCAAATAACGACATTGCCCATAAGGGCCGGGGCGGTGGGCAAATTTCCGGCAATGGCTGTAAAATTGAAGGGAGTAACGGCGAACACAAAACCTTCAAGCCCTCGATATTCCACGCGATTCCAAACCCCGCGCCCCGAAGCCGGCTGCCATTCGTACAGTTGCTGGGCGTAATGCACATTGAATCGCAAAAAATCGATCAGTTCACACGCGGAATCAATCTCGGCCTGGTACACGTTCTTGCTCTGGCCGAGCATCGTTGCGGCATTTAGCCTATCTCTCCACGGGCCCGCCAACAGGTCCGCTGCGCGCAGAAATATGGCAGCACGATCCGCGAAATCCATTGCTGCCCAGTCCTTCCTTACCTCTAGTGCCGCGTCTATGGCTTGCAATACATGTGATGACGAGCAGTAGTGAACCGTTGAAAGGGCGTGTGACAGCTCATGAGGCGGACATATTGTTGAAGTATTCTCCGTGTGCACCTCTCGGCCACCGATAAACGCGGGGATTTGAAGATGCTCCTGCTTCATCCGCCGCAGCGTTCTACGCAGCGAGCGCTTCTCCGCGCTTCCAGGTGCGTAATCCAATACGGGCTCGTTGAGGGGTATCGGGGGAGAGAAGACAGCGTTAGACATGCCGGGTACCTTTGTTTTGTGGAAAATTAGACGATTCTTGAATAGTCATGTTCATCGGGGATTCCATTTGAACAATCAAATTTGCCCTGCGTCATAGGCGGCCGGAAACCGCAGATATACTCGCTCATGTCATTCCATCGTCTTGTGTCGCTACGATACTCTTTTGGCGCTCTCGGTCGGGAGGAGGGACCCCGATTCCTTCGCTTTATCACGTATGTGGCGATTGGAGGTGTAGCCATCGGAGTTGCAACACTTTTGCTCGCCTTAGCGATAGTGCGCGGCTTCAGCCATGAAATCGAATCCAAGATCGTTGGGTTCGGCGCCCATGTACAGGTGGAGAACATGCGGTTTGAACCGCTGTCCGGCGCAGATACAATGATGACGACTCTTGCCCGGTGGAAAGCTGTTAAGAGCGTAGACCCTGTTATCAGTGAAGTTATTCTCCTAGGTCGCACATTAGAAAATATGGATGGGGCAAGTATATGGGGCGCCCGTGAGATTCCATCCTATGTTCGCAACAGTGTCGTTTATGGAATTGATTCACTTCAAAACACAGAGGAAGGGACGTACAACCTTGTTGTGGGACGGGCTTTGGCACGGAGGCTTGAAGTGGAGGTTGGTGACAGGGTTACGGCATTCTCTATCCGAGGTAGGGAAACAGGACTTTATAATGCAGCTAGGCCGCGCGTCAAGCAGTTCACCGTATCAGGCATCTACGAGACATTCCTTGCTGACTTTGACGATACCCATGTTTTTGCTCATATTGATATTGTAGGCGAACTTCTGGATTATCAGCCCGGTGAAGCTACGAGAATAGACCTCAGACTCGCGGATCCGGACTCTGCGGCTGCAGTCGCGCGATCGGTTGATGTTACGTTTGGAGTCCCGGTTATGGCTCGGTCCATTTATCAGGTGTACCGTGGACTGTTTGCTTGGGTACGCCTCCAAGAGACCATAATACCACTGGTCATCGGCATGTTGGTTCTTGTCGCTGCATTCAACATTGTCGGTACGCTGCTGATGATAATACTGGATAAGACTCGCGAAATTGGGATTCTGACGAGCATGGGGGCCGCTGCTTCAAGCATCAGGAAATTATTTCTGTTTGTCGGATTGATTATCGGCATTACGGGTGCAGGTGCTGGTAGCTTTATCGCACTGATCCTAGCACTGTTACAAAAGCGATTTAGCATTATTCCGCTGCCTTCAGAGGCTTATTTTATGGATACGGCACCCGTGGCACTACATCCGGCTGATTTCATTGTAGTGGGGACGATCTCAATCGGGCTCTGCGTCCTGGCAGCTCTTATCCCGGCCCGTGCAGCAAGTAAGATTTCGCCGCTTCGAATTATTCGATTCGAATGATTCCCGATGGATCGGTGGGCCTCAAGGCACCGATAGGCAACAAGAATTGAAACTAGTTTGCAGTAATGGCAGTTTTCCGGTGTTTACCGACGTAATTGATTCCGACCGTGCCAACTTTCCGCATCCAACTTTTTAGTGTATTGAAGGAGCGACTGGGGCGTTCTGAAATACATTTTGAGGCTCCATCCCCAATAACGGGCACCGACTTGCTTGATGGCCTCGGTGCACGGCATCATGAAATCGCCGAATTCCGAAATGCTTCCCGGCTGGCGGTCAATAATGAATACGTGAAGGAATCCGGGGTGATAACGGACAGCGATGAAATAGCCCTGATCACGCCCGTAAGTGGGGGATAGGTCTGCGCATGCGTCAAGATTGGGTAGAGCTAACACACGAAGAGATTGATACCTGTGCTGCAACGGAATTTCTGCGGCACCCTGGCGCCGGCGCTTTGGCGTTGTTTCTTGGCACCACGCGAAGGTTTACCGGGGATCGGGAAACGATAAGACTGGAATACGAGTGCTACGAATCAATGGCGCTCGCAGAAATGCGACGTTTGGTTCAGGCGGCTAAGGCCCGCTGGCCGTTGCCGCGAGTTTGTGTGATACACCGCCTGGGCCGAGTACCTGCCGCGCAGACCAGCGTTCTCGTGGGTGTGGCGTCAGCCCACCGCGCCACTGCCATTCAAGCCTGTCAATACCTGATTGATACGCTTAAGAAAGATATCCCTATCTGGAAGCGCGAATTCTACGCGGATGGCTCTACTGAATGGATTTCCGGTGGAAGCCCGAGCCTTGGCCCCGAGGCATAAAGGTGCAGCGGGAGGAGAGCAGGCCGTACGCCGTATGGTTTGAGTGTAAGCGTGCGGTGAAATACAGGGTGAATGGGTATATAGGCCTCTAAACGTTTGAACGTCACCCAACCACCCGTGCAACCGTCTATAATCAAACATTTTACATCATGATCTTGAACAACGCTTTCTCACCACTGTACATCCTTAATGAATGAGGCAGAATGAACAACGCGTAATCAGTCCCCAAAGCATTGACACAGCGCTTTTAGATCCGAGTCGGCTACGACGTAGTTATTTAGATTTTCGTAAATTCCCGCTACCCCGATATATTATTGATGTGGAAACCTGTAATATGGCGTCAGTCGTAGCACTTTGCTGCCTTGGGCTGCTGCTATCGGTTCAGGCCCAGCCAGCGCCTTTGTTTCGGGTACACAATAGCGCATTTGCGCTAGACTACGGGGCAACGGCCGTGGCCGATGTGGATGGCGATGGTGACTTCGACATAGCCGGCGCAGGCAGAGCTTTCAGCGAAGAGTCCACTGCTCCTACTACTTACGTGGCGTGGAGCAGGCTGGTGGCGGGTAGTGCTGGCCCGGAAGGGTCATGGGAGTTTGAGATGACACAGCTGCCCGCAGGTCTTTGGCACAGCAGTATAGACTGGATTGACTTTGACATGGACGGAAGGCTGGATCTGGTAGTGACGGGCACCCCCAGTGCAGTGCCCGCGATCAGAAACGGCAGCGCAGAGGCCATCACCCGGTTGTACCACAACAGTGGAGGGTTCTCGGAGGTGGACGCAGGGTTACGAGGCGTCTACGGGGGTGCGGTAGCAGTGGGGGATTATGATAACGACGGGGATGAGGACCTACTTCTGATGGGGCTTTCTGGATCGGAGGGTCCTGTTACGCTGCTGTACGCGAATGACGGGGGTGTTTTCGTGGAGAGGGAGAATAGGTTTCCCCCGCTTGCCTACGGGGATGCGGAATGGGTTGACATAGACGCCGATGGTGACTTGGATCTTTCGCTTGCCGGGGCCACGGTCGAAGGGACATTTGTGACGGAGTTGTATGAGAACGATGGCGCGAGGGGGTTTGCGAAGATGTCAGTGGATCTGCCGGGTTATGTGTTCAGTGCCATGGACTGGGGTGATTTTGATAGTGATGGTGCGATGGATCTGGTGCTTTCCGGTGCTGTGCTGAGCCCCACGGAGTTCTTGAGACCTGCGACGCGCGTTTATAGGAACACGGACGGGCGTTTTACCGAAGTACCGACAGACGTACAGTCGGCCTTGTTTAGTGGAGTAGCTTGGGGTGACTACGACAATGATGGTGATCTGGATTTGCTTGTGACGGGTAGTACCGATGGTACGAGCGGACATGCGGTCTACGAAAACGACGGGGGTGGTTTTATTGAGCGCCACAATGTCTTGGGCACCGCAGGCTCCTCTGTGCTGCCGGGAGGCCATAACCGCAATAGCGATTTGAATATGTTGGTTGCTGGTCACAGTAGTATGCTTGCGCTAACATCCCGTTTGTACCAGAATCAAGGTGCTACAACAAACGAGCCTCCTTCGCCGCCTTCCCATCTTTCTGTCAGCGTGGAGGACAGCACGGTTGTACTGTCCTGGTCACGTGGCACCGACGACAGGACGCCGGCAAATGGTTTGACATACAACCTGCGTGTGGGTACGGAGCCTGGTGGTGGGGATGTGGTGTTTGCTGCAGCGAATTCGAAGACAGGAAGGCGTTTGAAGGTAGGCCGCGGCAATAGGGACTCGGCCGTGCAGATGCGGTTGGAGGGTCTTGCGCCGGGTCGATATTATTGGAGTGTACAGAGTGTGGATCACAGCTATAGTGGATCCATGTTTGCGGAGGAGGGGACCTTCGCATACAAGTACGATGATATATCAAGTGATCCTGAGAGTGTGATGCCGCTGGAGATGGCCTTGCACCCCAGCTACCCGAATCCATTTTCGGGGGAGACTACGCTGCGGTATACGGTACCCGAGGCCGGTTCTGTAACGATTACGGTGTTCAACATATTGGGAGCAAGAGTGCTTCGGTTGGTGGATGGAGTGCATGCAGCGGGAGTCCACCGGTTGGTGTGGGACGGGCGCGATGCTGGAGGGCGCAGGTTGGGTTCGGGGGTGTACTACGCCAGCATGCAATCGGCAGGTACGATGCAGGTGCTTCAGTTGACGATAATTCGATAGGCAGCGAAGCCTGATGCACAGGATACCGTCACGGCAGCTGTTTATTTACGCGATGGCATGGGTGGTGCTTAGCGCCGTTCCATCGCGTGCGCAGGAGCACATATTTGAGGAAGTAGGGGTGCCTACGGTACCCCCGGTACGGTTTGGTGCGGTAGCAATGGGTGACTATGATGGGGACGGGGATTTGGATGTACTGCTGACCGGTGCAAGGAGTCAGGATGCGCAGCCCATTACAAGGTTGTACCGCAATGATGGGATACATGGCTCGTCCCAAACGGAGGTAGCCTTCGGGAGTGCTGCGACGATGGAGGGGGTTTGGCAAGGTGCGGTGACATGGGGTGACTATGATAACGATGGGGATCTTGATCTGGCCGTTGCGGGTCTTTTAGCTACGGGGGATCCGTCAACGGTGGTGTACACATTTGAAAGCCGGGATTCGCTAACGGTAACATCATTGGCATTGCCCGGTGTGTGGTCGTCTGACTTGGATTGGGGGGATTATGATAACGACGGGGATCTTGATCTGGCGGTGTGTGGACGTAATGGGAGCGATGCCCCGGTGCTGGTCATTCACGAGAACCTTTTGGAGGAGGGTCTCGGATTTTCCGTGCAGTCTTCAGAGCTGGGAGGGGTAATGGACTGTACGCTGGAGTGGGGGGATTATGATATGGATGGGGATGTGGACTTACTTATCACGGGAGTGACAGAGCCGCAGGGGTTTGTCACACGCGTCTTGTGCAATGATGAAGGTGAGTTCAGTACGCTGAGCCAGGACTTGCCCGGGTTGCTGTTTTCGTCGGGGGCATGGGGGGATTATGATGCAGACGGGGATTTGGACATACTAGTTAGCGGTGCCGACCTGTCTCCTTTTATTCTGGAGGGGAGGAGGATGATTTTGCGCAATGATGGCGGTCACTTTGTGCTTGCGGACGATATAGGAGAAGGTGCTGTTGGGTCCGGGCGTTGGGGTGGAGCGATAGGGTGGGGGGATTTTACGAATTCGGGGGGTTTGGATTTTTTCATATCGGGTGCTGCCACTTTTTCGGGTGAGGGGGTAGTGCAGTTGTACACACATGCGGAGACACACTCTGCCAAGGCCCCTGTTCTGCAGTACGATGGTTCAACGCACGGTGGAGTGGTTGGGGCTGATTACGATCAGGATTTGGATTTGGACTTGCTGGTATGGGGCGAGTCTGCGGTTCGGATACTGCGCAACAGGAAGCAGGAGGGCGGTGAGCGTCCATCCATCCCTGTGGACTTGGAAGTGAAGGTGAAAGGCAGTACAGCCATGCTGTCGTGGTCCGAACCCCACTCTTCCGAACTTCCGGGTACGTACAACTTACGGGTAGGGACTGCTCCCCTGGGGATGGATCTGGTCTCTCCGATGGCGGACCCGGTTACCGGGATGCGTTACATCAGTCGCCGCGGCAATACGGGGTCCGGGACTGCGTGGACATTGAAGGGTCTGGAGCCGGGCAGGTACTACTGGAGCGTTCAGGCACTGAACAATGCGTACACGGCTTCGCAGTTTTCTGAGGAGCGGGTTTTCGTGGTTGGGTCCGAGGTGCTGGCGGCGGCGACTGCTACGGTGGAGATTGTACCGAGTTCGGTGGTGTTCACGAAGCTTGGAGAGACAATCCGCCTGAAGGCGACGGCAAAGCGCGCAAATGGTGTTATCATTGAACACGCCCTGATCGTATGGGAAACCGCTGATGCTGCGGTGGCGGAGGTAGATAAGCAGAGTGACGGGAGTGTTGTTGTCACGGCTGTGGGCAGCGGATCCACCGAGGTGATAGCCACGGCGGGTGCTGTCAGCGCCCGAGCTACCGTTCGTGCAACGATACTGGTAGTGCCGCCACCTCCGCCTGTAGGCCCTCCGTTGACGGAGCGGGAGGCACTTACAGCCTTGTACAATGCCACGGGCGGCCCGGACTGGGTTAACAACACAAACTGGCTTAGCGACAGGCCACTCGGAGAGTGGTACGGCGTCCATACCAACCATGAAGGACGGATAACAAGCTTGCAACTAGAATCCAATGACCTCTCTGGAGCTCTTCCGCCCGAGATCGGATTCTTTACGGAATTGACATGGTTGAGTGTGGTTGGTAATAGCCAGCTCACAGGCCCGATTCCTCCCGAAATTGGCTACTTAACTGCTTTGCTGGCCATCAGTTTGGCTGCGAATAATCTCTCCGGTTCCATTCCGCGGGAGATTGGCAATCTGATCTCTCTTGAAAGCCTTGAATTAGTCGAACGTGGTATTTCCGGTTCCATTCCGCGGGAGATTGGCAACCTGACCAATATTACGCAAGTCGTAATCGCGGGGGGTAGCCTGTCAGGCCCTATTCCATCGGAAATTGGCAACTTAGCAGCCCTGCGACGTCTCAACTTGAATTCAAACCGTTTGTCAGGCCCTATTCCGTCGGAAATTGGGCATCTAACCAAGCTCACCGAACTCCACCTTTCTTACAACAGTCTATCAGGTCCTGTCCCACCGGAAATCGGTAATCTGACCGCATTGAAAATCCTGAATATTAACGATTCGGGGATAATGGGCCCCCTCCCCAATGAGCTACTCAACCTTCAATTAACCACTTTCCGTTGGGGCAGGACCCACGACGACCTGTGCATGCCTGCCACTGATGCTTTCGCGCAGTGGGCCGAACAAATCGCAGAGCTGGAGGGGGCTTGGTGCAACCAGCTTGACCACGATGTTCTGAAGGCCATGTATGAGTTGGCGGGTGGCGACGGGTGGACCAATCAATCTGGATGGCCTGACGACCCGGTTCTTTCTAACAGGTATGGAATTAGCACGAACGAATCTGATCAAGTGGTTGCGATTGAACTGTCCAGCAATGAGCTTGCCGGACAGTTGACGCCCGAGCTGACACGTCTGGTGGACTTGCGAGTGCTCAAGATTGGGGACAATCCTGGACTGACGGGGCGTATCCCCTACACGTTCCCGAGCCTCTCTGATTTGCAGGAGTTCCGTTATGCGGGCACGGGGCTGTGCATCCCTCAAGGAACCTTCGTTAGAAACTGGCTCAGCACAGTGCCGGTGCACGAAGGAACCGGGGCGGATTGCCCACCCTCGGAAGACCGTGAGGTTTTGGTGCAACTCTACGAGGCTTGGAATGGGCAGCATTGGCACGACAGCGATATGTGGCTCAGCGACGAGCCACTTCGTGAATGGTCTGGCATAAAGACGGATCAGCAGGACCGGGTGATTAGGCTTGACTTGAGCTTCAATCGGCTAGCTGGTCCCATACCGCAGGCCATTGCAGGGCTCTCAGAGCTGAGATATCTTAACCTTTCCGCGAATGATTTTCAGCGCACATCAATCCCGCCCTACCTTGGAGCGCTTACCAAATTGGATACGCTTGATCTTGCAGGCGTTTTTCTGGCGGGGACGATCCCGCCCGAACTAGGCAATCTCACGCGCCTGAAGCATTTGAGTCTGCACGGTAACCATCTGTCTGGCTCAATTCCAACAGAACTGGGCAACTTGGTGGAACTGCTGAAACTAATTCTTAGCGACAACGGCTTGACCGGCTCAATTCCTGCTGAGGTCGCATGGATTCCTACGCTGGAGTTCCTGTCCGCGGAATCCAACAATTTTTCGGGCCCCCTCCCGGCGGCACTTGGCGGCGCAGCGAACCTGAGAGTTCTTGACCTAGCTCATAATGCCTTTTCCGGTCCAATCCCGGATGCGTTTGGTGAGTTCGAGAGACTTGAATATCTCAGCGTCGCCTCTAACAAACTTTCTGGTCCAATCCCGCTCGCTCTGACTAGGAGCTCTACTCTGCGAGAACTCTACCTTTCAAACAACCAACTATCGGGTGGAATCCTCCCTGAGCTAGCGAATCTTACTGAGCTGATTTCTCTTGCCGTAACCGGCAACACTGAGATGTCTGGCACCTTGCCGGTCACGTTAGTGAACATGAGGAAATTGCTCCATCTGAATGCAGGGAGCACACAGTTGTGTGCGGACGCCGCGCTAAATGCGTGGTTGGACAAGTTGCTTTCCAAGCGCGTAAGCCAATGTGGAGCCGTAAGAGGACCCGCCTACCTCACCCAGGCGGTGCAGTCTCGTGACCTGCCTGTTGCCCTCGTGGCCGGCGAGGAAGCCCTGCTGCGTGTATTTCCGACTGCGGCAGGCGCTAACTCGGAGCGTATTCCAGATGTTCGAGCTGAATTTTATGTGAACGGTGCGTTCGATCGCTCCGTTGATATCCCTGGCAAAGCTGGTCCCATTCCGACAGAAGTTAACGAGGGATCGCTGGCACTTTCAGTCAACGCACGGATTCCTGCTTCTATGGTGCGTTCCGGCCTGGAAATGGTCATCGAAATTGATCCGGAAGGATTGGTTGATGCGAATCTGGGGGTAGCACGACGGATTCCGGAGACGGGGCGTTTAGCAGTTGATGTGCGGGATTTGCCCACCTTTGACCTAACATTGATCCCGTTTCTGTGGGAATCAGACCCACGTGAATCGGTCGTTACAGTTGTCGGCGAGATGGAAGCGGATCCGAAAGGCCATCGCCTGCTGCAACAAACGAATAGGCTGCTTCCGATAGGGGATCTGAGCGTGACTGCTCATACTCCCGTTAGTTCTTCTTCCAATCGAGCTCTTGATTTGTACAATCAGACAAGCGTAATACGTGCTCTGGAGGGTGGCACAGGCTACTATATGGGTCTACTGGCCGGAGAGTTGGTGGGCGCTTCGGGGATTGCTTCTTTGGGTCGGAGATATGCCTTTTCCGTACTTGACAACGTTGTTATTGCACACGAGTTCGGGCATAACTTGTCGCTTTCCCATGTGCCGTGCGGCAACCCGGCGGGGCCGGACCCGGCGTATCCGTATGTTAATGGATCAACGGGGGTCTGGGGGTATGATTTCAGCGGAGGCGGGAAGATCATTGTGCCGAACGAAGCTAAGGATTTGATGTCGTATTGCCCTCCGGCCTGGATTAGCGACTTCAGCTGGGAGAAGGCGCTGCGTCACCGATTGCATGTGGAGGGTCTACTTAAGCAGCAACGCGAACTGCCGCCTGTTGCGGCGCTTCTTCTGTGGGGCGGAGCAGATTCGCTTTCGGTTCCGTTCTTGGAACCTGCCTTTGTGGTTGACGCCCCCGCGCAACTTCCAGACTCAACCGGCGAGTACCGTCTCATTGGTAGGTCGGAGGCGGGCTCACTGCTTTTTGAACTGGATTTCGCCATACCGCGTGCGATGGACGGAGATGGCAGCAGCGGGTTTGTTTTTACGCTGCCCGTGCAACCAGAATGGGCTGAATCATTAGCTTCGATCACGCTTGCAGGGCCGGGTGGCACCTTCACGCTTGACGGGGATACCAGCGAGCCGATGGCGATCCTGGTTGATGAAGCAACAAGGCAGGTCACCGGCTTTCTTCGGGACCTTGCTGCTCCGGCTGGCAACGGTGCCGTCAGTTTGGCTAGTGCGCAAGCACGGGCCGATCCCGGCGAGTTCGTCCTCTTTAGTAACGGGATTCCGGCTCCTGATGCGTGGAGACCGTGACGGCGTCTGGTGGACCCCATCCCGTTGTCGAAATCAATCGCCGACACGATTCTGGAATTGATCCTATACGGACTCCAGCTCAAGTCTGAGTTTATATAGTGCTTTTCAGAGGTGCGCCGAGAAGACTGACGGAGGTTAGTTATGAATTGATCTTCGTGTAGTCATGCTTGTACGGGATGGCGGTAGGCCCTCCAGAGTCGCCGTACAGGCGGAGGTTCTAAACCGCCGGCTGTTGTGTAGTTTAAGAGATAGGGTGGTAAGCGAGACCGGAAAAGGCAGAGGTAGGACTTTGTCCGGTACGAGTCACGGCGTTGAATGCAAATGAACAATGCTGAAGTGTTGAAAAGGCTTAGACGATGTCAAAACCAGGGGAATTTCTGGTCCTCTGGGACGAGCTGGGCGGGAGCCTGTGTACTGGCCAAGCGGTATCCGGCATGCAGATGGCAAGACCGTGGATTCAGGCCTTTACATAGAACTTGGGAACCGGTCGTCCTGCTGTTAAGGAGGACTCGCTAGCCCTGCCCTTTGCCCATAAATCATCCATAACGGTTCGATTGTTCGTCAGTTCTGGTCAAATCTCGCTGGCATGGCTGTCGGAACATCTCGGGTAATTCGGCCTGGCAGGTATGGTGTGTGACTTGATGTGAATAATGCCGTCCTCTCGTGCGGATACGCGATCTCTACCTGCGCCACTTCCCTTGGTGTTGCACTGCCTATCTCCACGAGGCTGTCCTAGGGATGCAGTCTCTTAGCGATACTTCCGCCTACAGTAATTCAACTGCCCGTACGAGATGCCGTGCACTGCACAAAACGCCGCTGCGGACTGGCCGTTCGGTTCGTTATACTGCTCTACCAGCGGAAACATCTCTTCCGCCGTACGTTCGGGCTCTACCATGCGATCTGGTGTCTGGGGTCTCATGTCTACCGGCAAGCTCCCCAGAACCCATCACCTAATCAAGATGTAGTCCACCGCACGCTTACGTTTGAGTCTCATTGAACCCAATTCTGAACCGCTGTTGTCAGCATAGGCCTTGGTTACCGAAATTAGGTGCAGTTCAGGAATCCAGGAAACTCCAGATTGCTTTCTCAATCCTTGCAGCCGGATCTCGACTGGTATCCGGTTCGAATCGCCGACCCGTAATGATTCCATACAGTTCGAGATATCTTGCCGAGACTGAGGTGCGCACCTCATCCGGAAGGTCTGGCATACTCTGGCCCGTCTTTCCGGAAAACCCGTTGGAGGTGAGCCATTGACGCACAAATTCCTTGGATAGTTGCTTCTGCGGTTGCCCATCACGAAGCAGCCCTTCATACGGGGCGCTGTAAAAGTATCGTGAGCTATCAGGTGTATGGACCTCATCTATTAGAACGGTTCTACCGTCAGGGGTGATGCCAAACTCATACTTGGTGTCGACTAGTATCAGCCCTTCCGCTTCAGCCATTCGGGTACCTCTCTCAAACAGGCTTAACGAGACTGCCTCCAACTGGTCGAACAGTTCTTTGTCAATCAGGCCGCTCCCAATCGCCTCCTTCTCGCTGATATCCTCATCATGCCCCTGATGCGCCTTTGTTGTGGGAGTCAGAATAGGCTTGGGTAAACGCTCGTTTTCACGCATGCCATCGGCAAATACTTTGCCGCACAGTGTGCGCCCCCCCCTCTTGTAGGTACGCCACGCATGACCAACAAGGTAACCGCGAACCACAAATTCCAGTTGCACAGGCTTGCACCGGATGGCAACGGTCACGTTGGGGTCAGGAACAGCCAAGACATGGTTTTCAATTATGTCGCTTGTTCTTTCGAAGAAATAGGTGGCCACCTGATTTAGGACTTGTCCCTTGAATGGAATCGTCTGTCGTATGACGTGATCAAAAGCTGATATGCGATCGGTCGTCACGAGTATGAGTTGGTCTCCCAGGCTATAGGTATCTCGCACTTTACCGCGATACCGCTCGCCGATGCCGGCAACTGGTGCTTCCGGCAATGTATACTGAAGCTGATTCCTAATGATGTCCGTGCTTATGTTATTCATTGTGGTTTCTTGCTTGGTGAACGCTTTTGGCAGGATCACTTGAATGCCGAATGCGCAGTTCCGGGATAAGTTTATGATTGACGTAAGGCCTAGACGTAGGATGTGCAAGGCGAGTTAAGAGGCGCGATGCCGCCATATGGCCTACCGTTTCCATGCCCTGATCCACGCTTGTTAAGCCAATAAAGCGGCTAATCTTTATGTCATCGTAGCCTACTAGGGCGAAATGACCTGGTACAGTCAGCCCGGTTTCACGAATAGCTGTCCAGGCGCCAATGGCCTGTACATCACTGCTCGCAAAAATCGCGGTTGGGCGGGGGTTTACTGCAAGAAGTCGTTCCATCGCTTCAAACCCGTGTTCCTCGCTGAAACCGCCATGTTTTGCCGTTGCGCCGTGTTGAACAAGTTCGGGCTGAACCTCAATACCCGCCGCTCGGAGCGCCTTGCTATAGCCAGCCACTCGCTGCAGCTGCAAATAGCTGTCGGTATGGGAACGGATCATGCCAATTCGTTCATGCTTCGACTTGATCAAGTGGTCAACTGCAGACGCCGAACCCACAGCATTGTCCCAATAGAAGGAATCGAAACTATCATGGTGGTGTCCAATCAGCACAACCGGACATCTAAGTGCTGCAAGTTCTTTTGCCAGAATATCATTAACTGGTACCCCCGCCAATAGTAGTCCATTCACTGTGCCCCGATGCAACACTCTCAGCAGTGACTCCGCTGGTGATGTCGAGCCCAAGTCAAAAAGTAGCAGATCTAACGCTCTATCTGCAAGTGCTGTCCTCACGCCCTTAAGCAGTTCATTATGGAATGGCGTCGTGAAGGTCGGAACTGCGATCGCTAAGGATGGAATATGCTGCTGCGCCAATGCTCGCGCAACACGATGGGGACGATACTGGAGGAGCTCGATAGCCTCCAATACGCGCAATCGCGTGGAGCTGGCTACGGTAGGTACGTTATTTATGACGCGGGACACCGTTGATATACCAACTCCCGCAGCCCGTGCTACGTCGTAGATCGTAACTCTAGATTGAGATATGTCCTTGCGACTCATGTACTGTGGCTTGTACGCCCAATCGGTTATGAATGGAAGTGTAAATTATAGCGCCGGAGGAATTGGCGAGTTGTTTTATCCCCGGCGAACAGCAGGTTGGGAAGCTTACCTATGCCGTGCGCAAACTTTGCATGAAAAGCTAAACTGAAAGCGTTGCTATGCTGGTTATACCGGACAATTAAGTGGCCCTCGTGAAGTTCAAAGGTACTCGGAAAGTATACGATGGGGGAGTGGTAGCTGTAGATGGCGCAACATTCACCGTCCACGATTCGGAACTGGTGGTCTTGGTAGGCCCGTCAGGATGTGGTAAGAGTACGACGCTACGGCTGTTAGCTGGCCTTGAAACTATCACGGAAGGGACCATCTCCATTGATGGCCTTGAGGTTAATGATATCCCTCCGAAGGACAGGGACATTGCCATGGTCTTCCAGAATTATGCGCTGTACCCTCACATGACGGTGTACGATAACGTAGCATTCGGCCTTAAGCTGCGAAAGTACCCAAAGAAGGAGATAAGCCGGAGAGTCAGCCGGGCGGCAGAGATTCTGGGAATCACGGATATCCTCCATCGCAAGCCGAAGCAGCTTTCCGGCGGGCAGCAGCAGCGGGTTGCTGTCGGTCGAGCGATCGTTCGGAAGCCGAAAGTTTTTCTCTTTGACGAGCCGCTCTCCAACTTGGATGCCAAGCTAAGAGTGCAGATGCGAGCCGAGATAGCGAAGCTACATCGAAGCCTCGGTGCAACCATGATATATGTGACCCACGACCAGGTGGAGGCCATGACACTGGGAGATCGCATCGTCGTTATGCATGAAGGTGTCATTCAGCAAATGGACACACCATTGGGGTTATACAATGCTCCTGCGAATGCGTTTGTAGCCGGGTTCATCGGCAACCCTCCGATGAATTTGATCATTGGCCGTATTGAGCGGCTGGGCGGGCCTGTTTTCCTGTCTGCGTCTGGACTAGTTCGTTTGCCTCTCGCGTTTGAAGATTCTCAATTACCACGGAACGGTGGTGATCGTTCGATAATCTTGGGGATTCGCCCTGAAGACATTTACTTGGCGTCGAACAATTCGCTGCCCGAGCGCACTAGCGAGGTAGAATTTGTGCTCGTACTTACCGAACCGGTGGGCAATGAAGTATTCCTACATGTCCGCGCTGGTGATGACCAGCTGGTTGCACGTCTGGCACCGCAGGAGATGCCCGAGCCGGGTATAGTAATCAGACTGGCTGTCGACTTGGATAAGATTCATTTGTTTGATGCTGCCACTACGACATCGCTGGGCGCTCACGCTTCCGTCAGATAATTCGGATCCCGCCGAGGGCCCAATTTGCGTATCCGTACGGGTAGGTACATATCAATAAGGTCATTTACTTTCTCAATTAGAGCAAGCCAGATCGCGATCCGAAGGATAATATGCTGGCGTCGGTTGGGTATGCAGGAGGCGAGTACTTCACGGCGTGTTCGCAGACTTATAAACGGATCTATCTGATACCCCGGGAGGGGCTCCTATCCCGCTTTCATGACCATAGCGCTGAACTATTCCGCGTTAAATTCATGTCGCCGCGGCACACATGCGATCCGCATGGAGAGCCCGGTGCGGGAAAACCGCATGCCGGGCTCGGTGAATGGTGAACGGAAGCGTACCTCGCGGAGCATCGCGCCACCCGCCGGACTCTTCATGCACCCCCGTTTTGCAATGCACAAGCCCTGCCTACCGCCCACATTAGCTAGCTTGACAAGAGGGGGTGTCAACTGGGTCGGTTAGCACGTTGTTATGTGGTTTTGTGGGGCAACAGCACCAGATCCGGGTAACAGGGTAAGGTACAGATCGGTGGCTGAGCGCAATTCCCTGTGCGGATCGGCACATAGAGCGGTGTCAATGTGCCGCGTTCCTCGGGCGGACATAACAATGCGGTTACCGCGATTCGCTGATCGCCGCAAAATCAATGACATGGCCCCTCGTGCTGATAGCACGAGCCTTAGGCAGAGAAAATCAGGAGGTGAGCACAGACCTATCCTATGGAGGAGGACGCACCACCAGTTGACCTGTTGCGGCCAAATCCTCATGATGACTTGCCCGGATTTGCAGACTGCTGTATCCGCGCCACAGCACAGTGTGACCTGGTTGACGATTCTTCCGCGGCGCATAACCGCCCATTATAGCCACCAACAGCACCGCCGCTAACAAGTTGGTGGGATCCGAAAGACCATAACGCTTCGAGTATGTGCGGAGCACAGACAGCTCCACATCGGTGAACATCACCCCGGCCTCCATCTCCGGGGAAGTACGACCCAGAAGCGTCATCAGTAGTACGCGCCACGCTGTTACCATGTGGATGGTGATAGCGTGGCGCAATAACGAGGCCTTTTGCATGCGCAACTTCTCCACCTTACAACCACTCTTGAGCACGCGAAACGTGTCCTCTACACGCCAGCGCAGCCCGTAGTAGTTAATGATCGCTTCCGCTTCCTCCAGCGATGTCACCGGGCACGAGGTTAAGAGGTACCACTCAATCCGCTTCGCATTCTTGGGAGGAACCGACTCACGAATATGTACCCCCCATAGTTGCACCGGCTCCCGCTGCGGGTCCTTATCGGTAGGAGGTACAGGTGTTTCGGAAGAATCAGGGGCTTCGGTATCCTGCACCACCTCCTGCTTCTTTTTCTTCTTGGTAGGGGGGAGGATTACCTTCCTATAGCGCACCTCCATAAGCGCATTACGGGCCGGCCGACCCTCATTCGTCACACGCCCCGACTTCGCACGACGGCTCACGCGTGTCACCGACAGGTGCATCATGCCTGCCGACGGACCCTTCCGCATCGCCTTGAATAACCGTGCCTTCTCCTTGCCCAGATTCCGGTCGTGTTTGGCTCGTACTATTACATCCGTACGCCGCAGCCCATCCCGCTCCGCAAAAAGCGCAAAGATGTCCGCCTCCCGATCCATAACACAGATCACCTGCGTCTTGCGAGGCAGCGTCTCCGCCGCCTCCTCAATATCATGAAGACCCTCTATCCATTGCTGCGTCCCGGCAGCATGCTCCCCCTTAGGCTTCTCATACCCTAACTTCGTCATTTCGTAGTGCTACTAACCTACGGAATTCTCCCGTGGCCATATTTGGACCGTTTTTTTCAGGAGCAATGGATGGTAAGATTTACCGGATCGGTTGAAGTTGGTTTAGGGTGGTTTGAATGTATCCGTCCGGTGAAGTACCTTATAACCGAGGGTATTTACTCTCTCAATTAGAGTAAGTTAGAGCGCGATTCGAAGGTTTATAGGCTAGCGTCGGTTGGGTGTGCAGGAGTCAAGTACCTGACAGCGTATTCGCAGACCAGTACACGGATCTATCGGATGACCCGGGCGCGCCTGTTTAGGGGCTCCTATGCCGCTTTCTTGACGGTAGCTTGCTGCAAGTCCCGACTGGCTTTCCAATGATGGGGCAAGAGTTCAGCCATGCGGTCGGCAGGATGTGTCGGAAGACGGCGTAGTACGTCGGTAAGCCATTCAATCGGGTTTGTCGATTGCAACTTGCATGTGGCAAAAAGAGCGTACAGTACTGCGGACCGCTGCGCTGCCGCATGCGATCCCGCAAACAGATGGTTTTTTCGACCAAGCGCAATCGCTCGCATCTGGTTCTCGACCAGATTGTTATCAATCTCAACCTTGCCGTCTTCCAGGTAACAAGCCAGCTTCTCCCACCTGTTGAGCATGTACCCCACGGCTTCATCCCATCCCGCACTCGGCCGGTGCTCACGACTCTCCTCAAGCCATGGCTTCAACTTCTCCAGTACCGGTCGTGCCTCCTCCTGTCGTACCTCTACACGCCGAGCCGGACCAGCTCCCTCCTTACGCAACCCACGCTCTATTGCATACAACTGCCGGATTTCCTCCATTACATGGCGCACCTTCTTGGGCTCCTTTTTCCTGCAGTCATAAAACTTGCGACGCGCATGCGCCATACATCCAAACAGCGTTATCCCGCCCCGCGTACCAAACGCATCGTACACCACATACCCGTCGGTTTGCATCGCCCCTCTATATCCGCGCAAGAATTCCCACGGTCCAGCGCGCGCACGGCTCGGGCTGTAATCCATCATCACCACCTTCGCCCGCGGTGCCAGGTATACCCAAAGATAGCCGCGATGCGTCTTTCCTTCGTTTTTCCATACCGGTAGGGACCCGAGTCGCCCCGGGCCCCCCGGACAGATCCAGACGTGCGCGTTAACGCATCCGGCTCCTCCCTTGGGTCGCGCCAGCGCGCTTAACGGTGAATCGTGTGGAAGGCCATGGGTGCCGGATCTCCAACTTCGGCCAGTGTATCGCAGTGAGCTTGTCCATCGTGTCCCACGTCGTACGATCCCGCTGGGAACGTCGTCGTAGCACGCGCATCCATATCCAGTACAGCCGGATGTAGCAGCTCGCAAGGTACCGGTAACTCGTCGGTACGGCATAGTAATTCAACCATCCGTTGAGCACCCGCCCCAACCATTTCTCCGTCTCGTGCACCGGGCGGTGCATGCGGCGAATCAACTGCCCCTTCACGCGCTTCAGAAAACGAGCCATACGCTTGGCTATCGGCTTACGACCAAGACTAAATCGCCCCCTCCGATCTCTACGACAATAATGCGTAAATCCCAGAAAGTCGAATGTCTCCGGTCGACCCTCACCACGCTTCCTGCGATCTTCCTCGGCATGTCGCCCGAATTCAATCAGACGAGTCTTCCTCGGATGCAGTCTCAACCCGAACTTATCAAGCCGATCCCGCAGTGCACGCAGATAACGTTGCGCTGTCCCCTCGTACTGGAAACACACCACGAAATCATCCGCATAACGAATGATGTAGACCTCCCCCGCACTCCGCTGTGACTTGCGCCATGCATCGGTCCAAAGATCCAACACGTAATGAAGATAAATGTTGGCCAGTATAGGGGAAATCACCGCACCCTGCGGTGTACCCTCCTCACTATCCCGCCACATCCCATCTACCATCACGCCCGCCTTCAACCACTTGCTGATCAACCGAATCACCCGCTTATCCGCAATACGATGCTCCAAGAAGCGGATAAGCCACTCCTGGTTTACCGTGTCAAAGAACTTGCGAATGTCGGCGTCCACAATGTAGTTGACCTTGCGACGCTCTATCACGTATGCCAAAGCATCCAACACGTCGTGCGCGCTGCGCTTCGGCCGGAACCCATAGCTGAAACCCACAAACTCCTCCTCGAAAATCGGAGTCAGTATACGTTCCACCACAGCCCTCTGGACGATCTTGTCCTCCAGTGCAGCCATGCCAAGCGGTCGTGTACCTCCGTCCGGCTTGGGTATCTCTACCCGCTTGGACGGGGTCGCCCGGTACGCTCCTGTATGTACACGTCGGTGAAGGTCCGTCAAACGGTCCTCCAAATCCTCCGCGTACCTCTCCCATGTCATACCATCCACTCCCGGTGCCGCTTCACACTTCTGCGCGTGGAAGGCAGTCCTAAGCGCTTCCATGCTGACATGGTGCAGTAACGTCGTGAGACGCTCCGCTGGGTTTCGCTTCACGAACTCCCGTAACCGCTCCTTCCCCTGTGACACGCGAGCCCATTTCTGCGCCTGGTGCGTGGTAGGATCTCGCGATTTCCCCTCGGGCGACAGCCTTCGCTCCCGCTGCTCCGCCAGGGTATCGTCCCCTTTGTTCGCAGCATTCATCGCTACTATGCTGTCGTCTGACTTCTTCATACCGTGCATCTCCGGTTACGGTGTCTCCACCTTTCCTTCGCGGTCCCGCACGACTGCAGGACAGTATGAAAACCTCCCAGGTCCCGACAAGGTATGTACGTGCGTCCATGGGGTCTCGGACACCGCGGGCCTGTCCGCCGTCTTACCATAACGATGACGGACATGTTGCCTTCGACCAAAGGAAGAGCCTCGGCAACCCGAACAAGAAGTCTTTCTCGCGGTAGCCCCCGGGTTTCCCCGGAGGCCCCGCACAGATCCGGACATGCGCGCTAACGCATCCGGCTCTTCCCTTGGGTCGCGCCCCCGCGCATGACGTTAACAGACCAGCAAACCGGTCCGTTGCCGTAACCGCACCTTCCCCTGGCATACGAACCTGGCTCTGTGTCCAGTGCGTGCCATGTTGCATACGAACCTGGTTCTGCGTCCAGTGCATGCCGGGAACTACGGTTTCCCCTCGGGTGCGACGCTTCGCTCCACCAACTCCGCCACATGGTCTTCCATGCTTTGTTCGCCAG
Source organism: Rhodothermales bacterium (assembly GCA_963663495.1). GTDB lineage: Bacteria > Bacteroidota > Rhodothermia > Rhodothermales > Bin80. The sequence goes on along the minus strand of OY760427.1, from coordinate 2,450,930 downwards.
CTTCATCGCTACTATCATCGCATCGGACTTCTCTTCAACGTACATCCTCCGATCAGCATTTCGCCTACGCTTCGGCGGCCCCGCCCTTGGCGCTGGGCGTTGAAAAGATCTCCCAGGTCCCGGCAGGATATGTACATACGTCCATGGGGGCTTAGACACCGCGGGCCTGTCCGCCCTCTCACCATAACGATGACGAACATATTGCCTTCGACCGCACCGATAATCTCGGCGACCCGAACGACACATCTTTCGTTGCTCAATATCCCTGGCCATATGCGCCGCTACCGACACTTCACGTCCACCCTCACGAGTGACCGCGCACGGCTCGCGAAAATATGTGCTTGATTCTTGCTTCATATTACGGGACTTCCACCCGCTATATCCTTGCCAGTTAGCCTGGCGTACCGATGCTCCATGTCCCTGGCCACACGCACCGCTACCGACGCTTCGCGTCTACCCTCACGAGTAGCCACGCACGGCTCGCGGAAATATGTACTTGGTTGTAGCTTCATACTACGGGACTTTCACCCGCTATACCTTGCCAGTTAGCCTGGCGCACTCCTTTTGTCTTCTTGGCACACGCCCAAGTATCCCATGCGCACTCTGAAACACGAATCACACCTGGGCCCCCACAAGGGTCTTCAAACCGCGGGGATGCTCCTTGGTCATCAGCGTATTCCAGATCGTGGTAGCATCGCGGTCGGAGACCAGCACGACCTCAAGATCTTCAACCTCACCCACCGTATCCGGTACATCCGCCGGCGCCTCCACCGGAGCTTCCAACAAACGCGGCCCGGCAATCCGACCAGTCCGCTGCGAAACAGGCAGTACAATCTTGTTCTCTGCCTCCAGCGTACGTAGCGCTTTCAAGCATCCGGCCCACTGCGGCCGCCCGCGAGCATCCATAAAGCGGTATTGCTCGCAAACAATGCGACTGACTGCGGTGCGGCTCTTGTCACCATGTACCTCCAGAATACGGTGCAAGGTTGGTTCCGCGCCGCGAAGCGTGGTAAGTATCTGATGCTGCACCCACATGCCGGTAAACTAACAGACAAAAACGCAATAGTCAGGAGGCAATATTAAAGGGTAGGCAGCGCAAGCCATGGCACCTGCATTGGCAGCGCGCGTGGCCCGTTGCCATAACAATCGCAAGAACGGCATCGTTGTTGGGACAGATCAAATAACCCTATATTGCCCACTAAGGACTGACCACGGAAACATGGATACGGGAACCCACCCCATGCTTGAGGCTATCGCGCTGACCAAACGCTATGGGGATGGCACGTTGGCATTGGATGGCCTTTCCTTTAAGGTATTCCCGGGACAGGTTTATGTCATGCTCGGTGGTAACGGAGCAGGCAAATCGACCGCGCTCAATCTCTTCCTGAACTTTATTGAGCCGACAAGTGGAGAGGCTCGCGTTGACGACATCGTTACGCATAGGTACCCACTGAAAGCTAAGAAGCGCGTCGCATACGTGTCTGAGAATGTGATGCTGTATCCCAACTTTACGGCAGTCCAGAATTTGGATTTCTTTGCCCGTTTGGGGACCCATAAGAAGTTTTCGCGCGATGCTTACCGGGATGTGCTCCTACGCGTCGGGCTTGAAGAAGAGGCCCATAATCGTCGGCTCAAGGGTTTCTCCAAGGGGATGCGCCAAAAATGCGGGATAGCCATCGCTGTCCTGCGTGATGCACCTGCCATATTACTTGATGAGCCTACGAGCGGACTAGATCCCAAGGCGGCGTTTGAGTTCATTAACCTGCTTCTTTCCTTGAGAGAGGAGGGACATGCCATCCTGATGTCTACTCACGACATCTTTAGGGCAAAGCGTGTTGCTGATCAGGTGGGGATCATTAACGAAGGTCGTCTCGTCATGCAGCGATCAAGGGACGAACTGATGGATGAAGATCTTGAAGCCCTGTATGTCCGGTATATCACGGGGCAACAGCAAGAGGACGGAGGAATCGTCGAATTTGCTCCGAGTATGACTACCGCACATGTTTAGACTTCTGCTTAAGAAGGAGCTGCAGGAAGTCCTCCTAACCACCAAATTCGCTACAACGTTTGTGGCGTGTCTCGTTCTCACCGTCATCGCTTTTGTTGGAGGAGCCCACAATTACAAAGTGATGCAAGCCGAATATGAGGCTGCTAAGACCGAGAACGTAAGACAAATGGAGGGTCTCACCGACTGGGATCAGATTACGCATCGCGTGTTCCTTCCTCCGCAACCGTTGGCGGCGCTTGTGTCGGGGGTGTCCAATGATATCGGGAGGACAACTCAGATTCGTGAAAGAGGGGAGCTCCGGCCTGAAGACAGTCGGTTCAATGAAGCCCCCATCCATGCGGTGTTCAGATTCCTGGATCTTGAGTTTATTATCACCATCGTTCTTTCCTTGTTTGCTATAGTCTTCGCGTATGATTCGGTAAACGGAGAAAAGGAACGCGGTACGCTCAGGCTGGCGTTTACGACTCCGGTACCACGAGATCAGTTTATCCTGAGCAAGTTGATTGGTTCAATAATCGCACTGGGAATACCTTTCTTGGTTTCGATACTTATTGGGGCTGCGCTACTTCCAATCCTTGGTGTCCCCTTGACGGGTGGAGAATGGGCACGACTAGCCGTAATCGTCCTGGTCGCTTACCTCTATCTTGGTGTCTTTCTTGGGGCCTCTGTACTCGTGTCGTCAAGTACAAGACGCTCTTCAAGCTCCTTCCTCGTCATCCTGGTAGTTTGGATTGCGGCAGTGATGATCGTGCCCCGCATGTCGGTTTTGCTGGTTGGTCGAGCAGTTGACGTGCCATCAGTTGATAGACTAAACTTTGAGAAAAACCAATACCGGTCACAACTTTGGAACGACGATGGCGCAGCCATAATGGCTTGGCAACAGGAGAATCCCCCACGGATGGGCAATCGGGATTCACTGCAAGCTTGGATGGACGGTTTCAAAGAGTTTGTGGGAGCTCAGGCAGATGGTCGTAATGAGAAAATGAACGAATTCAATAGCCGGCTGAATGAGGAACGTGAGAACCGTGCTGCGGAGCGTCAACGCTTGGCTTTGGGTTTTGCGTGGATTTCACCGACCGCCGTTTTCTCTGTGGTCGCTGGGCATGTGGCTGGCACATCCCTGGAATTAAAAACCCGTTACCTTGAAGCAGCGGAGCGTTATCAGGCCATATACGCTGCGTTTCATGAGGAGAAATCCGGAAATACGGGCGGGATAAGAATTGTTCATAGTTATGGCGATGAAGAGCTGCAGGAAGCCATAGATCCTCAAGAGCTTCCTGCATTTGACTTCCGAAAACAGTCACTTTCTGAGGTGGGTAGGTTCATCATGCCCGGGATAGGACTGCTGGCAGTGTTGAACATCCTGTTCTTCGCCGCAGCATTTGTAGCTTTCTTCAGGTACGATGTACGGTAATCGTTTGGCATCAACTTTCCGAACGCTATAGTCCTATGTTCAGGGTATTGTTGGAAAAGGAGCTCAAGTCCATTATTCTGAGCCCCAAGTTTGCGGTAACGTTCGGGGTATTCTCGGTTCTCCTCCTCCTAAGTGCATTCATCGGTATAAAAGATTACCACGCCAGTGTTAGGCAGTATGAAACAGCCGTTCAACTGGAAAATCAGGAAATAGCGGAAACTACATCTTGGAACCAATTGGATGTTACTGTTCACCGTGAGCCTGATCCGCTACACATACTTGCCGCCGGCGTCAGCTACGATGTGGGACGCTTGGCGTCTGCCGATGAAGCTGATTCGAAGCTGCGTCAGAGTTTCTACTCTGACGACACTATTTTTGCCCTTTTTCGCTTCATTGATTTTGCGTTCATCATCCAGGTTGTTCTATCGCTCTTCGCCATATTGTTCACGTACGACGCTGTTAGCGGCGAGCGCGAAAGGGGTACCTTGCGGCTGCAATTGTCATCGGCTGTCCCGCGGCCAACCTACGTCTTGGCGAAAATTAGCGGTACATGGGTGGGGTTAATCGTGCCGCTCCTAATCCCTATTGGATTGGTGGCGCTAATGATAACGGTTTTGAATGTCCCGATGGAGCCTACGCACTGGTACAGGTTTATGGGGATTGTGGGTGTCTCGTTCCTATACTTTACGGTTTTCGTGGCTTTGGGCGTGCTTATCTCTTCACTTACACGGTTGTCCCGGGTTTCATTCCTGGGGCTTCTTGTTATTTGGGTTGTAGGTGTCCTTATTGTTCCTAGGGCTTCTACGATGGCTGCCGCCCAATTGGTGAAGGTTCCCAGTGTAGCAGAGGTAGAGAGTGCTAAGGATCGTTATCGCCTGGATCGCCGGGAGGATTATCGCGATGAATTAGTGGCAGCAATGCGTCAGTCAACCATAGTCTCTGCCGGCAATACTGAGCAAGAGCTGGACTCGCTCCGTGAGGCCCAGATAGCGATGCAACGTTCAATCCGAGAGTTGATGTATGATGACATCAGAAACCATCAACGTCTATTGGACGAGGACCTAAGGAACCGGCGACATCAGCAGGAAAGAATTGCGTTTTCGCTGTCAAGGTTTTCCCCGCCTGCAGCATATCAATTGGCGGTGGTAAACATTGCAGGCACTAGTCCAGACTTGAAGGCGCGGTATGAATCTGCAGCGGCTGCGCATGGCCAAACCCTCACTGACTACCGTAGTGCAAAGCAAGCGGAAGAATCAACGGAACGTGAACTGGCCCATAGGACCCAAAACTCCACTATCATGATTCGCCTTGATGGTGGCGATGAGCCTGTGGATGCGACGGATATGCCCCGATTTCAGGCACCGGAGGTGGCGCTCAGCCCTGCCATCCGGCAATCAGTGATTGATATCGGAGTCCTTGCACTGTATTCTCTAATCTTCATAGGTGGGGCTTTTGTGGCTTTCTCACGATACGATGTCCGGTAGATGCGCAGTATTCGTTGAGAATCCTTAGGGTCATACTTCAATGTGCTATCATTACTCGTCGTATCAGGCCCATTGCATTTGGTCCCTCGTTGGCGAGTGACCGACTTCAGACCGATTAAGGTTTGTGGGCATGCAGGTCTTGATCAGTCGTACTATATCTTTAGATACAAGGCGGACGAGTCATCTGGACGTGCGTGGGCATATTTGCTGGTCGTAACCAAGGACTTGTGCCCGAGCGTTTCTTTGACTAAGTGCATAGGGGCACCGTTATCCAAGGCGTGCGATGCATGTGCATGTCGAAGCCAGTGGGGTGATACCGACTTCTCGATTCCGACTCGCTTGGCTGCACCCCGAACAATCCGCCAGATCTGCTGCCGTGAGAGCTGGCCACCTTTACGTGAACGGAAGACGGGATGTACGCGCGCCGCGTAACCCGCAGCTTCTTCCAGGGTACGCAGCTTTTGAATGGACTCCCATGTACCTGCTGGTAGAAGGATTGACCGCGTCTTGTTGCCCTTACCGAGGAGGGTAACCTGTCCTATCAAAAGCCCGTCGGGAGAACTGCGAGGCACTAGTGCGCCCCAAATGAGATTGACCAGTTCAGAAACACGGGCACCGGATGCATAGAACAGTTGCAAAAGCACAGAATTGCGTAATACGGGCTCTGCGGCTATAAGTCTTCTGACTGAGTCCACAAGGAGTATTCGGTCGGACAAGTGGTCGGCGACGGCAGGAATCGGCAGGGCGGCTCCGACATTGAAGGGTAGGTAGCCGATGCGGTGGGCGAATGTAAAGAGGCTTTTAACAGCTGCCAATTTCCTTGCGATTGTGGCAGGAGCGAGTCCCTTGACCGAAAGTGCGTCGACCCAGTTCCACAGATGTTTGAGATCCACGCTGGTGAATGGCTTGTCCACAAAGTCAACGAACTGGTTGACATCTCGCCTGTACGCTTCTTGGGAATGTACGCTTTTGCCGCGCAACCATAGGTCAACAAGATGCATATCGTCTTCGGCCTGAGACTTGCCAGGACTAACAGACGCGGATGCAATCGCGGTCATCATGATCACCGCTAACATTGGGCGGGTGGGCACGTTCTGCTGGGGTGCCGAGGAATCGTGGGCCGTTGTCGGGGTTGACGCCAATGCAAATCAATTCTGGAGTGCATGTGAATGTTAGGGCGTTGGGAGTGTATTTCTTACTGAAACGCAGCAATAATGTAACATAAGGTTAATTATGTTACATTGGAAAATACGATAAGTTTGGGTATTGATTCCGTGCTCCTTCTGACACCCCTGGTCGCAATGCTGAGCACAGAATTGAAGACTTTGTGCAGCGTTTAACGTGCCCGCAGTAATTTGTACACAGCGTGGAATCAAAATGTCCACACTGCTTTCGCCCGGCCCGGACGGCTGATGGCTGCCGTAACCGAAACTTATGGGAATTATATACGCGAGTGACCAACTGTACACAGTGAGGCACTAGTATCAATTTCACAGGTCATAGGGGTCGGTAACCCGAACGCCCCTCGCCGTGCAGAAGCCCCAATCCCGGAGGCCAGTATGTTTGCAGCCGCATTCAGGTCTGCATGATCCGCATGTCCACAGGACTTACACGTGAATTTGCTCTGCGTCTTACGGTTACTCGCTTCTGTGTGCCCACACACAGAACACCGACTGGTATAGGCAGCGGTAACCTTTATCACCTTGCGGCACTTATAGCCCAGCATCTGTTCCAGTTGGCCCCAACCTGTTCGCAGTATCCCACGGTTGAGGCCAGACTTCTGTTTGACGTTTGTACCAAAGCTCTCCATCGTCCCCTTAGCTGAACGTGTCATCGCTTTGATCTTCAGGTCCTCCAGTATCACCGTTGAGAAGCAATTGGCAATACTGCGACTTACCTGGTGGTTCGAATTCTTGAGGATGTCAGCACGCTTGCGCTGTATGCGGGCGATTCTATGCTTCCGCCTGTTACGACGGTTGGAGCCTTTCTTCTGTCTCGCCAGTCTTCGCTGATGCCGCTTTAACTTGGCATCAAGACGCATCGTATCCGGTTGTCTGATAATGCTTGTATCGCCCTCTGTGGAGACCATAGCGACCTGCCCGCAATTACGGTATGCCTACAGCACCGCCGGTATCCTCTATTACAGGTGCCTCCATCTTGTAGCAGATGACAGCATACCCTTTGCCGGCGTTCTTCTTTACCGTGGCATTGACGGGTATACCATCAGGGTACGGGTTGCCTCCCCGCCTGCGGAGCGCCATATATCCCACTTTCGGGATATACAGCTTGCCATCCCGAACCCTTACGTTATCCGGGATCGTGAACGAAGGCGTACTACCACGTCTGGAATGGATTCTCGGTCTTCTCTTACCCTCCTTGAAGAATGCCTTCCATGCATCCGCCTGATATTTCAATGTGTATCTAACGACACCAAAGGAGTATTCAGGTAGCCACTCGACCGTGCGGCGCAGCGCCGTGAACCGCTTCCCCAGCGAGAAGAAGCTTACCGAGGACGGCTTCTCTCCAGTCTCTTTCGCTTTCTTGTACGCCTCGCTCTGCTCTGCGGGGATGGCATTCCACACAAACCTACACGCACCCGCTAATCCAGCAAGGTGCTTGGCTTTACTCCGACTTCCGGGCAACAGCCTGTATGCGATATTGCGGTATGCACTAACCGTTTCGGGCATGGCACTGTGGTATATAACTCCCTAATAGATGGAAATTATATACCATGCGTACCCACGTGTTGAGTTATTTGAAATAATTGCAGTTTGTTCGTGAAAAGCGGGAGCCGATTATGAAAAACTGGCGAAAGCCATCCTATCTGCACCACCGCAGCACAAAAAGTAATTCCTGCGAAAACGCGCGGCACTCAGCCATATAATACACTGTACCCTCTCCAAGCCGGCGAGAATCGGACTGTAACCAACACGGAGTGGTATTACGCCGTTCTATGCACTGAAACGCCCAGAAGTCTCCTCACAATGTGCCACTCATTGTGCGATTTGCATGCGGTGCAGAAACCTGCTGTATGCTGCCAACAATCGAGTCAGAATGTCGGGAGCTTGTTGCGGCCAATGATCAAGCCTAACCCAGACATCATCCCCTATTGTGTGGAATATCGCCCAGCACTCACCATCGCACGTAACCGCTAGCAGTCACGCCGTAGCTCACCGGTCGGTATGGTGCCATATGCTCCATCGCCAATCCGCTCACGCTGAATCCTAACCCCGTGCGCCCCTGCACGCCCGCTCCTATGCGGTAGTCCCGGCCTCTGTCACGCAGCCCCATACCCACATGTGGCCGCAGCACACTGCGCCTGTGAACACGCGATCCGTACCCCACCTCCAACTCCATCCGACGATCCGATGGATACACCTCCCACGGACGCTCCGCCTGCCATAGCGTCCCCACATGCGTACGACCCCAGGTCGGTCGCACCTGCGCTCCCAATCCCTCCAGTCCTCCATAGCGTACCATGCCCGAATATCCCCACTCCCCGTAGCCATCTTCCTGATGCAACACCAGACGCCTTGACATCACCTCCGCATGCAACATCCCCATCCGCACGCGTAACCCTCCGCCTGCCTCCATTCCCATTCCTCTCTCCGCATCCCCGCCGCTGTGCAAAACCGCCGCCTCCACATACGGCTCCAAGATATCCTGCAACGTCACCGAGCCCTCCAGACCCGCGCGAACACGGCTCACCCCTATCCCTCCATCCATCCCCAGCCAGATCCCGTCCGCCTCGTACCCCAGCCGCGCGCCGGTTCGGCGTACCAGCGTGCCGCCCACGCCCGCTGCCATCAGGCGCATTCCCGTGTCCGCTGCTTCAGCCACTCCCTGTCCTGCTCCTGCCAACCCCCACACACTGTGCCGCATCCCCCCGTAGCGCACATACGGATACCAGCCCGTCATCTGTAATAGCGTCCCTTCCTGCTCCAATGCCTCGCTGCGTGATACTACCATCCCCATCAGCCAGCGACCTCCCGCACGGTAGTCCGCCCCCAAGGACGCCGTCACCACATCCGCTCCCGATACCCCGCCACTCTGCAACCTGCTGTACGCTCCACGACCCCATATACTCAGCCGTTCTCCGCTTGCCTGCATGCCACAGCCCGACAATAGATGCGACGCCCGTACCCGCTGACCGGGAAACGGCCTCGGCATACAACCCACCAATGATCCCTCCATACGCTCCGATACCGCCTCCACTATATGCACCGCCACACTCCTGCCTAATCGCGCACGGGTTCCCGTATCCTCCGTCCCCAACACCACCTCCTCTCGGACTGTCTCATCCCCTAACTCCACCATCAGCGCAAACGCCTCCCCGCTACCTTGCGCGCGCAGTAAGGGCACGCGTACCTCTTTTCTTGTCTCCCCAGGCCCAAACTCCAGTACCCCCTCCATGCGCTCGTAGTCCTCTCCCGCCCATGCCGTGCCGTCTACCGTACGGAAACGGCCCGTCAGCCGCTCTGCCACGGGCGCCTGCAGTCTCACCACAAACACCGCCTCGCTGTGCGACACCGCAATGGCTCGCACCTGCACGCCCGGCGCTGTCTCATCATCCACGACTGTGCCCGTAGCCATCGCCTGCCCGATTTGCGTATTCGTCGGATTAGACAGCGTCACCTCTATCGTTTCGTTTCCTTCCTGCAAGTCGTCGTCTATCAGCGGTATCCTTACTTGCGCCTCCGTACTGCCGGTCTCAAATACCACCAGCCCCTGGGTAGCCTCGTAGTCCACATCCAATGTTGCCGTACCTCCTGTCACCGCAAACTGAACCGATACCACCTTCGTGCTACCATAATTCAGTCGCACCGCCATCACCAGCTCATCCGAGCTTTCTGTCCCGGTACCGTCATGGATGCTGACCTCTAACGGATCATCCTTTATTGTCACATCACCCTCCGCATCCAACAGCACGGCATGCTCTGGAGCACTAAGCTTTACTACCAATCCTTCGTCCTCTTCTACCACATCATCGCGCAGTACCGGCACCGACACATGCCTCACGATCTCCCCCGGTGCAAATACCAGCGTGCCTATCGTGCGTGTGTAGTCAGCCCCCGCTTTTGCCGTACCATCCTGCGTGGCGTATGCCACCCCTACACGTACTGGGCTTGGACCACTCAGCGACACTGCAAGCTGCGCACCCCCTCCATCCTCTGATACCGTCACATCGCCTATGGAGAGCTGTGGCAAACGATCATTGTCCAGTATCGTCACTGTGGTCTTGCCGCCACCATCAAGTTGCACCAGGAACGCCTCCCTACCCTCGTGCAGTGCGTCGTCTTCGGTTGGAACTTGTATTACCGCTCCCATATCACCCGGCTCAATCGTCAACGACCCGGCGCTCACCGCCTCGTAGTCATCTCCCGCTGTCGCCGTTACGTCACTTGTGCTGTACAAGACTCCGATAGGAGTCGCGCTGCCCTTCCTAAGACGCACATGAACCTTTGCCGTACCCCCTTCCCGTACATACAACGTAGGCACAATGCTGACGGTCGGCGCAGCATCGTTGTCCAAGATGGTGGCACGGCCTGTTGACACACCCAGCTCCGCTCCCTGCACATCCGTCAGCTCCAGCGTAAAAGTCTCCTCCCCCTCGTGCAATGCGTCATCAAGAATCGGCACATCTATCCACTTCTCCAGGTTACCGCCTGCCTCAAAGGTGAGCATATCTGTTACCGGCCCCAGATAGTCAAGCCCGGCATGGGCCGATTCATCGTGCGTAGTGTAACGCACCGTGACAGCCGTTTCATTCTGCCTGTTAAGCCTCACCTTAAATCGTGCCAGCCCTGCATCTTCAGACACCTGGACCGACGAAGGTTCTATATCAATGCGGTATGGTACATCATCATCTGCAACGCTCACCTTTACGGCTCCCGATATTCCACCGTAGCCACCACCGCTCGCCGATAACTGTACCAATCCAGCTTCGTCGTCTGCATCCCCATCGCTCTCCGCTGTCACCGTTACCGATTGATCAGTGCTCCAAGTGGTAGATGTGAAGATCAAGTGTGGTTCGGACACCGATACTTTTCCATCCAGCTGCGGTCCAACATTGACCGCTACTGTCACGTCGGTCCCCACTGATGGTGACGAGCCCAGCTTTACCTCAAAGGCTTGTCCAGAACCTCCTTCCACCAGATCCAGATGGTTGGGTGTAACTATAAGCCCTAGCAAGTCCTTATCTGTTATCGTCACCCAAAGACTTTCCGCTAGCCCGTCAAAAAATCCTCCCGGTGCGGTTGCCGTGTGTATGAGGGTCTCCCCGTCGTCAATCGTGTCTGCATCTTCTGCTGCTGTCACTGTTACTGTTTGCCGTTGATCCCAATTCGCCGGCGTGAACGTCAGACTCGTCTTATCAAGTGCCAAGTCCGTCCCGGTATGCCCCGTTATTGCCACCATAACATCACCGCCGGGTTGGTTTCCCAACGCCATGGTGTACGTGTTCTGCCCTCCTTCATCTACAAACAGTGGAGAAGGCTCAATTATGAAAGGAGCTCCTTCAAGAATAGTACCCGTGGCCTTTTGCTCCAGGATGGCAGAAAACTGATCCGATATTGTAAGCAGTTCAAACGTTTCAGTGCCTTCTGGAATCTGATCCTTAACCAATGGCACCCCGATGTAAGCACCTGTATGGCCCTTCCTGACGGTGACCGATCCCTTCGTACTCGTGTAATCCGTTCCAGCTTCTGCCGAACCATTCTTCGTGGAGTATTCAACAGTCAGGTCTCGCGCTACCGGTTGCGGGAACTCCAATAGGAATATCATCTGGCCTTGACTTTCATAGGCAGTCGCATCGTGTACAGTCCACCCGTCACGATCCTTAATCTGAACAGGGTGACCAAACTCATACTCTCCCGGTCCGTCTCGGTAAGCGCTGCAGTAGCACAACATTTCCTCATCTCCTTCGGGTATACCATCTGGGATGGCTTCGTATATATCTGTGATCCCTTCATGGCTCCTTATTCCATTAACCACGGTAATAAGGACGCTATCTGGCCCAGTAATCAACACATCTTTCCCGCGCTCGGCTGTATTGCCGGAGTGATGATTTCTAGGGTTGCCGTGATGGATGTATAAATACGGCCCGGGAATATTGTAGGTTGGGCACGCATAAGAAACAATACAGGTGTCTCCCTCGCTAAGATGCATCCAAATTCTATCGTTTGGTGTTGTGCATCTAGGGATCTGCGGAGCAGCTTCCATGCTTGCCATCTCGAACGACAGGGAGCGTGGGGCTACTTCTTCCGGTTCAGATCCAAGGCTTATCTCAACCTCAGTAGCCGGAGCAGCAAATCGCGATTCCGCCGCGTCCTGGCCCTGCACGGACTGAATTATTCCGAAAGCATTCAGCAGACCCAATAGCATCACCACACATCCCAAGACTCCACGCGTGGTCCAACAATCAAACACTGTTTCGGATATCATCCACATCGACGCAACCATCCCAACTCCGTACTCCGCTCTCAGTTAGCATGCATGATACGAATCAACGGGTTAACCTGCAATATTCCTGCCAATTCATGTGGTTGCCTATGTGGGGTATCCGTACGGTGAAGTACATGGTAAAGCGGGCTTAGCATTGGTCTGCGTAGTCCGCTTGTAGAGCTTAGTGCAAGGTGATTATACGCCGGGTTTGGTGTGCCGATATGGGAATTTCGGAGTGACGTACAGCTTATCGTCCAGGCGCCTGAATGCAATCAGCGCCTTTTGAGACATAAAACATGGGTTTTGGGGTAGAAGAATCGGAACATTGTGGAGGGCGCACATGCACATAAATTATGCGGCCCAAGGCATCTTTCTCCCCCTCCTCTCCTGCCGGTGAAGTCCTTTTTCAGAGGCTGAGAGCAAGGATCTGCGAAAACAGGTCCGTCGCTTGGAGAAAAAAGCCGATCGTCTATCCAAGAACAACGCGGATATGGCTGCGACAATTGCCGATATGGCTGCGAAGATTAGCCATCTGGAAGACAGGTTGGAACAAGCGTATCGCCTACTCCCTGGCAAAAAGAGTGAGCGTTACACACCGGCGGACAATGCGCAGCAAGGCCGGTTGTCTGGAGAGGAACCAGTAGCTGTTGAGCCCAAGGAGGAGGAGCCGGACGAGTATGTCCTGGTAAAGCGCAAGCGGCGTGGGAAAAACAAGCCGGTGCGCGAACCGATTCCGGACCATCTGCCCAGAGAGGTGATCCGCCTTGAGCCGGAGGGCAGCACCGCGGGTATGAAGTACATCGGCGAGGAAGTAGCGGAGTACCTGGAATATGTGCCGGGCTTCACGAGGGTAGTACAGATTGTGCGGCCGAAGTACGTTGTCTACAAGGAGCCTCGCAAGGGGGTGGTCATAGCGCCGTTGCCGAAGCGTGTCATACCGAAGGGGAAGGCGGGTCCGGGGTTGTTGGCGTATTTGGCGGTAGCCAAATATGTTGATCATATGCCGCTATACCGGCTGCGGAAGAAGTTTCAGCGCCATGGCGTGAAGCTATCGGCTGCTACAATGGGGGATTGGATTGCGAAGGTAGCGACGTATCTGGGCCCGTTAGGAGATGCGTTGCCTAAGGAGGTACTTCGTAGCGGGTATCTGCAGGTGGATGAGACAACATTCCCGGTGCAGAAGCCGAAGAAGAAAGGGAAGGAGAAGGAAGGGAAGAAAAACGAAGGAAAGACGCATCGCGGCTATCTTTGGGTATACCTGGCACCGCGGGCGAAGGTGGTGATGATGGATTACAGCCCGAGCCGTGCGCGCGCTGGACCGTGGGAATTCTTGCGCGGATATAGAGGGGCGATGCAAACCGACGGGTATGTGGTGTACGATGCGTTTGGTACGCGGGGCGGGATAACGCTGTTTGGATGTATGGCGCATGCGCGTCGCAAGTTTTATGACTGCAGGAAAAAGGAGCCCAAGAAGGTGCGCCATGTAATGGAGGGAATCCGGCAGTTGTATGCGATAGAGCGTGGGTTGCGTAAGGAGGGAGCTGGTCCGGCTCGGCGTGTGGAGGTACGACAGGAGGAGGCACGGCCGGTACTGGAGAAGTTGAAGCCATGGCTTGAGGAGAGTAGTGAGCACCGGCCGAGTGCGGGATGGGATGAGGCAGTGGGGTACATGCTCAACAGGTGGGAGAAGCTGGCTTGTTACCTGGAAGACGGCAAGGTTGAGATCGATAATAATCTGGTTGAGAACCAGATGCGGGCGATTGCGCTTGGCCGAAAAACCCATCTGTTTGCGGGATCGCATGCGGCAGCGCAGCGGTCCGCAGCACTGTACGCTCTTTTTGCCACATGCAAGTTGCAATCGACAAACCCGATTGAATGGCTTACCGACGTACTACGCCGTCTTCCGACACATCCTGCCGACCGCATGGCTGAACTCTTGCCCCATCATTGGAAAGCTAGTCGGGACTTGCAGCAAGCTACCGTCAAGAAAGCGGCATAGGAGCCCCTAAACAGGCGCGCCCGGGTCATCCGATAGATCCGTGTATGGGTCTGCGAATACGCTGTCAGGTACTTGACTCCTGCACACCCAACCGACGCTAGCCCATAAACCTTCGAACCGCGCTCTAACTTACTCTAATTGAGAGAGTAAATACCCTCGGTTATAACGTACTTCACCGGACGGATACGGCTGAAGCACCCATAAGTCTCCTCACAATGTGCCACTAATTGCGCGATTTGCATGCGGTGCAGAAACCTGCTGTGTCCGCCAACAATCGCGTCAGTATGTTGGGAGCTTGTTGTGCCCAATGAGCAAGTCTTCCCCGGATATCCTCTTTACTATAGCACCCGGCCCAGCACTTACCACCTCACATAGCCGCTGGCAGTCACACCGTAGCTCACCGGCCGGTATGGTGCCATGTGCTCCATCGCCAATCCGCTCACGCTGAACCCTAACCCCGTGCGCCCCTGCACGCCCGCTCCTATGCGGTAGTTCCTGCCTCGGTCACGCAGCCCCACACCCACATGCGGCCGCAGCACACTGCCCCTGTGAACATGCGAGCCGTACCCCACCTCCAGCTCCATCCGACGATCCGACGGATACACCTCCCACGGGCGCTCCGACTGCCACAGCGTCCCCAAATGCGTTCGACCCCAGGTCGGTCGCACCTGCGCTCCCAATCCCTCCATTCCTCCATAGCGTACCGTACCCGAATATCCCCACTCACCATAATCATCCTCCTGATGTAACACCAAGCGCCTTGACATCACCTCCGCATGCAACATCCCCATCCGCACGCGTAATCCTCCGCCTGCCTCCATTCCCATTCCTCTCTCCGCATCCCCGCCGCTGTGCAAAACCGCCGCCTCCACATACGGCTCCAAGATATCCTGCAACGTCACCGAGCCCTCCAGACCCGCGCGAACACGGCTCACCCCTATCCCTCCATCCATCCCCAGCCAGATCCCGTCCGCCTCGTACCCCAGCCGCGCGCCGGTTCGGCGTACCAGCGTGCCGCCCACGCCCGCTGCCATCAGGCGCATTCCCGTGTCCGCTGCTTCAGCCACTCCCTGTCCTGCTCCTGCCAACCCCCACACACTGTGCCGCATCCCCCCGTAGCGCACATACGGATACCAGCCCGTCATCTGTAATAGCGTCCCTTCTTGCTCCAATCCTCCCTTATTCATGAGGGAGTTAAGTGGCGGGGAATCGTCGTTTAATATTATGGTGTAATATGTTGATTATACACGGTTTGAATGGGATCCTGTGCGACGCTCAAACGTTCAGAAACCCCAATACTCATTCACCCTGTAACACACCCGATGCAAGATCCCAAATCCAACCTTCTGTTCGCTTGCCAGTTCAATAAATCCGTTAAAGTTGTACGCTCCAAGACCGATAATCTAACATCGGATGCCGGCGTCATTCCTATGCGCCTGCTCATGGTGATCAGCACCTTGGCATGCCGACTCACTTCCGTGCTTAAGGACAATCGGTCCCAAGCTCGGATTACGCATAGCCTTGAGGAGTTAGTGCGGCAGTTACTGCTGCAACATGTGCAGGGGTGGGGACGTCAGTCAGATGCGGACAAGCTTCGAAGGGACCCCGCCATGCGCGTGGCCACTTCTTCCAAAAGGGGTATGAGGGCATTACAGGACGATAGGTCCCTGGCATCCCAGCCAACCATGTCTCGCTTCGTGCACATGTTGGCCGGGAAAAAGAATTTCAAGAAGTTGCGCCTTTTTGTAGAGACATTCGCCATGGAGCACCTGCTGCAGCGTGGTGGCGGGAAGCGCCGCCCCGAGGTGGTCTTTGATGTGGACGGTGTACCGGTAGATACACATGGCAAGCAGCAGGGCAGCAAGTGGAACGGATATTACAAGCGCACCATCTTTCTGCCCCTTATCGCCATATGCGGTGAGTCGGGCGACATGTTGGGGGCGGAATTGCGAGGGGGCACGAAGAATGTGGTGAAGGACTGCTACGGTTTCATTCGACGCATTGGGCTGGCATTGCGTGAACATGTGGCCGACAAGGTCATTGTCCGATTGGACGCAGGCTTCAACAGTGGCGAATTATGTGATAAGCTGGAGAACGACCGTATCGGCTACGTGATGCGTCTGAAAGGAAACGATGTGATTGACGGGCTTGCGGCGCCTCATTTGGAGGGTGATCAGCCGTCGGACGAATGCTACCACGAACTGCGCTACCGTGCAAAGTGCTGGTCCGTAGAGCGTCGTGTGGTGCTCGTGGTTGTTCCGGTGCCGGGAGAGCTTTTTCCGCGGCATTTCTATCTGATCACCGATCTGGATGTAGAAGCCTATCCGGCAGAGCAGCTTGTGAATCTGTACCGGAAGAGAGGAAAGGCGGAAAAGCACTTCGGGGAGCTGAATGCGGCTTGCTCCATGGCGCTGTCGTCGGTTCTCCGTCCGAAGACACACTATAAGGGCCGGCCTGTAGTGCGGGTGCCTGATGAGTCGGAGCCTGATGAGTCGGAACAGGATGAGTCGGAGCCTGATGAGTCGGAGCCTGATGAGTCGGAACAGGATGAGTCGGAGCCTGATGAGTCGGAACAGGATGAGTCGGAACAGGATGAGTCGGAACAGGATGGGTCGGAACAGGATGGGTCGGAACAGGATGGGTCGGAACAGGATGGGTCGGAACAGGATGCCGAGATCCGAGCCGAGAACGAGGTCCTGCTACAGGTATACCTTCTAACTTATCAGCTCATGCATGTGGGGCGCTGCCTTATGCGAGAGCCTGACGAATCCCAGATAAGTCTGAGCACCTATCGCGAGCGTGTACTCAAGGTGGGGGCCCGCTTCGTACAACACGCGCGCAACATCGTTATCCACATTGCCGCCAGCGCAGATGCTGCATGGGAGCAATTTTGGCGACGTTATTGTCAACTCACATGGATCACGCTTCCCTTGAAGAGCTAGCCAAGTCATATTTGCGCCTGCGCTTCGACACCGCAGGCGCCCAACGCGGAAAGCGGAAAGAGAAGGTAGGCAGAGGTGTGTCTACCCGACAGACGTCTTCCCAAAATCTCGGTAATGTGACCGCTATCGAGTCGGGAAAAGGGCCTAAACTGGTGTTTTCAGCCCCTCTCATGGTCGTCCCTACGCATGAACAACGCACAATCGGTCCTGCAGGTACCGAAACAGCACTTTTAGACCCGAACAGGGTACATCATGAATATTGCAGGCCAATGCCTCGCTGCGTGATACTACCATCCCCATTAGCCAGCGACCTCCCGCACGGTAGTCCGCCCCCAATGATGCCGTCACCACATCCGCTCCCGATACCCCGCCGCTCTGCAACCTGCTGTACGCTCCACGACCCCATACACTTATCCGCTCTCCGCTTGCCTGCATGCCACAGCCCGACAAAAGATGCGACGCTCGTACCCGCTGACCTGGAAACGGCCTCGGCGTACAACCCACCAATGATCCCTCCATACGCTCCGATACCGCCTCCACTATATGCACCGCCACACTCCGGCCCAATCGCGCACGGCTTGCCGTATCCTCGGTCCCTATCCCCAATACCACCTCCTCTCGAACCGTTTCATCCCCTAACTCTACCATCAGCGCAAACGCCTCCCCGCTACCTTGCGCGCGCAGTAGCGGTACCCGTACCTCCTTCCTTATCTCCCCAGGTCCAAACTCCAGCACCCCCTCCATGCGCTCGTAGTCCTCTCCCGCCCATGCCGTGCCGTCTACGGTACGGTAACGGCCCGTCATCCGTTCTACCACGGGTGCCAGTAGTCCCACCACAAACACCGCCTCAATCTGCGACACCGTGATGGCACGTACCTGTACCCCCGCCGCCGTCTCATCATCCACAATCGTGCCCGTAGCCATCGCCTGCCCGATTTGCGCATTCGTCGGATTCGACAGCGTCACCTCTACCGTCTCATTCCCTTCCTGCATGTCGTCGTCTATCAGCGGTATCCTTACTTGCGCCTCTGTACTGCCGGTCTCGAATACCACTAGCCCCTGCGTTGCCTCGTAGTCCACATCCGATGTCGCCGTGCCTCCTGTCACCGCAAACTGCACCGATACCACCTTGCTGCTACCATAATTCAGCCGCACCGCCATCACAAGTTCCTCAGAATTCTCCGTTTTAGTACCGTCATGGATGCTGACCTCTAATGGATCATCCTTAATCGTCACATCCCCCTCCGCATCCAAAAGCACGCCGTGCTCTGGAGCACTCAGCAGAACGACAAAACCCTCGTCTACCTCTACCACTTCATCACGCAGTACCGGTACCCGTACGTGTCGCACCGTCTCCCCCGGTGCAAATACCAGCGTGCCCAGCGTGCGTGTATAGTCCAGCTCCGCCTGCGCCGTACCGTCGGCAGTGGCATATGCCACACCTACAGGTACCGCGCTCAAACCACTCAGCGATACTGCAAGCTGCGCATGCCCTCCATCCTCTGATACCGTCACATCGCCTATGAAGAGCTGTGGCAGACGATCATTGTCCAGTATCGTGACCATGGATCGCTGGCCTCCGTCAAGCTGCACCAAAAACACCTCCCTACCCTCGTGCACCGTGTCGTCTTCGGTTGGAACTTGTATTACCGTCCCCGTCTCGCCAGGCTCAATCGTCACCGACCCGGCGCTCACGGCCTCGTAATCTTCTCCCGCTGTTGCCGTCACATCACTTGTGCTGTAGGGCACCATAACAGGCTCTGAGCTGGCGTCATTTAGATTGAGGTAGACGTTTGCAATACCTCCTTCCCGTACATACACCACAGGCCCTATGCTGATGTTCGGCGCGGCATCGTTGTCCATGATCGTGGCACGGCCCGTCGCGTTACCTAGCTCCGCACCCTGCGCGTCCGTCAGTTCCAGCGTAAAAGTCTCCTCTTCCTCGTGTAATGCGTCATCAAGAATCGGTACATCTATCCACTTCTCCAAGTTACCGCCAAGTTCAAAGGTGAGCACGTTTGTTGCAGGCACCAGATAGTCAAGCCCGGCATGGGCCGACTCATCGTGAGTAGTGTAACGCACCGTGACAGCCGTTTCACCGTGCCTGTTGAGCCTCACCTTAAATCGCGCCGGCCCTGCACCTTCAGACACTTGGACCGACGAAGGTTCTATATCAATGCGGTACGTTACATCATCATCTACAACTGTCATCTTTACAACTTCTGATATTCCATCGTAGCCACTACCGCTCGCCGATAACTGTACCAATCCAGCTTCGTTGTCTACATCCGCATCGGCCTCCGCCGTCACTGTTACCAATTGATCAGTCTTCCAGTCTGAAGATGTGAAAGTCAGTCTAGACTTGGTCACCGACACCTTTCCATCCAGCCCCGATGAAATGTTCACCCGCACCGTCACGTCATTCTCCACAGGAACCAAACCCAATCTGACCGTAAACCCCTTTCCCGAACCTCCTTCCACCAAGTTTAGCGTTGTCGGAACCACTACCAAGTACGCTCTAACGTTGTCATAAACGGTGACATACACACTGCCCGTCTGGCCACTATACAGGCCCCCACTTGCCGACAGATCCAGAAGCCCTGCTTCGTCTGCTGCATCCGCATCCTCCTCCGCTGTTACCTCTACCTCTTGGTCAACGCTCCAGTCTGAAGATGTGAAAGTCAGGCTAGACTTGGTCACCGACACCTTTCCATCCAGCCCCGATGGAATATTCACCTGCACTGTCACGTCATTCCCCACAGGAGCCGAACTCAGTCTGACCGTAAACCCCTTTCCCGAACCCCCTTCCACCAAGTTTAGCCTTGTCGGAGCCACTACCAGTTCCGCAATATCATCTTCATAAACGGTGATATATACACTGCCCGTCTGACCATTATACCCGCCCCCACTTGCCAACAGTTCCAGTGTCCCTACTTCGACTGCTGCGTCCGCATCGCCCTCCGCCGTCACCGTTACCGATTGACCAGTGCTCCAGTTGGAAGATGTGAAGTTCAAGTGTGGCTCGGACAGCGATACTTTTCCATTCAGCGTTGGTCCAACATTCACCGCTACGGTCACATCATTCCCCGCTGGTGGTGACGACCCCAACTTTACCTCAAAGGCTTGTCCAGAAGCGCCTTCGAACAAAGTCAGATTATCTGGTGTAACTATAAGCCTTAGCGCAACCTTATCTGTTATCGTCACCCATAGACTTTCCTCGACCCCGTCAAAAACTCCTCCGGGTGCGGTTGCGGTATGTATGAGCGCTTCCCTGTCGTCAATCGCGTCGTCATCTGCTGCTGCCGTCACGGTTACTGTTTGCGGTCGGTCCCAATCCGAGGGCATGAACGTCAGACTCGTCTTGTCAAGTGCCAAGTCCGTCCCGGTATGCCCCGTTATCGCCACCGATACATCACGGCTCGGTCGTTCTCCCAAAGCAACGGTGTACGTGTTTTGCCCTCCTTCATCTACAGACAGTGGAGAAGGCTCAATTATGAAATGAGATCCTTCAACTATAGTGCCCGTGGCCTTTTGCTCGGGGATGCCAGAAAACTGATCCGAGATTGTAACCAGATCAAATGTTTCAGCGAGTTCTGGAATGTTATCCCTGACCAATAGCACCCCGATGTAAGCACTTATCTGGCCCTTCCTGACGGTGACCAATCCATTCGCACTTGTGTAATCCGTACCAGCTTTTGCCGTACCAGCTTTCGTGGAATATTTAATAGTCAGATCTCGCTCTACTGGTCGCGGGAACTCCAACAGGAATGTAATATTGCCATGACTTTCATGGGCGGTCACATCGCTAACAGTCCATCCGTCAAGATCCCTAATCTGAATAGGATGACCAAACTCATTCTCTCTTGGTCCGTCTCGGTAACCGCTGCAGTAGCACGACATTTCCTCATCTCCTTCGGATATACCATCCGGGATGGCTTCGTATAAATCTATGATCAAATTAGTCGACCTTATTCCATTAACCTCGTGAATAAGGACACTATCTGGCCCAGCTATACGCACATCTTTTCCTCGCTCGGCTGTAGGATTGTCGGGATGGATTGTGTGGTTGCCGTGATGAATGTATAGGTACGATCCGGGTATATTGTGTGTAGAGCACGAATAAACAACAGTACAGGAGTCTCCCTCGCTAAGCTGCATCCAAATTCTACCGCTTGGGTGTATGCACGCAGGGATCTGCGCAGCAGCTTCCATGCTTGCCATCTCGAACGACAGGGAGCGTGGGGCTGCTTCTTGTGGTTCAGATCCAGAGCTTATCTCAATCTCAGTAGCCGGAGCAATAAACCGCGAATCCGCCGCATCCTGACCCTGCACGGACTGAATTAGTCCGAGAGCATTCAGCGGACACAATAGCATCACCACACATCTCAAGACAACACGCGTGGTCCAACAATCAAACGCAGCTTCGGATATCATTCAGATTGATGCAAGCACGCCCAACACCGTATCCTGCTCCCATGTAGCGCAAGGATACAATTCAGAGGGTTAACCTGCAATATTCCTGACAGATTCATGTAGTCGTCTATTTGGGTCTAATGGGTGTCCGTCCGGTGACGTACATATTAGCGGTGGCATTTACTCTATCAATTAGAGTAGGTTAGGCCGCGGTCCGAAGAATAATAGGCTGGCGTCGATTGGATGTGTAGGAGTCTAATACCTGGCAGCGTATTCGCAGCCCCGTCCATGGATCTAATTGATACCCCGGGGCGCCTATTTAGGGATTCCTATGCCGCTTTGTTGACGATAGCTTGCTGCAACTTCCGCTAGGCTTTCCAACGATGGGCAAGAGTTCAGCCATGCGGGCAGCAGCGCATTTCGGAAGACGGCGTAGCACATCGGTAAGCCACTCAATCGGATTTACCTCCTGCAGCTTGTGCATATGGCAAGAAGTACTTACAGCGCTATGTGCGCTGCCGCATGTGTTTCCACAAACAGAGGGTTCATCCGGTGCAGTTCTGTAGTACTTCCACGCCGATGAACTTCAACCCCGCGTTGCCGCCCTCCGGCTCAAGGCGGATCTGCTCTTTGGGCAGATGATCCGGAATCGGCTCGCGCATTTGCATCTTCATCCCAGGCCGATTACGCTTTACAAGGAGATACTCGTCCGGCCCCTCCGCGGGCTCAACAGCTACCGGTACCTCTTCGAACAACTAGCCTTGCAGCGTTTTGTCCGCCGGATTGTTACGCTCACTCTTCTTGCCAGAGAGTAGGCGATACGCGTGTTCCAATTTGTCTTTCAGACGGCAATAATTGCTGCCTGATTAGCTTTGTCCTTGGATAGACGATCGGCTCATTTCTCCAGTCGACGGACCTGTTTTCGCAGATCCTTAATCTCATCCTCTTGGTTTTTCGGACTCTGACAGAGGGCTTTACCTTCAGGAGAAGAGGGGGAGCAAGATGCCTTGGTCTGCATGATATGTGAGCTTGTGCGCCCTCCATAAGGTTCCCTTTCTCCTTCCCAAGAACCCGTGTGAATTGATCCCAAATGCGCAAATTGCTGACTGCATTCGGTCACTTGGATGATACGCTGCACATCACTCCGCCCTTCCCATATCGGCACGCCAAACGCGGAGCATGATCACCTTGCTCCAAGCTCTATAAGCGGACTACGCGGACCAACCCCGAGCCCACTTTACCCTTGACTTCACCGGACGCATTCCTGACTAGGGGTTTGCTACTGCATCAATTGCGTGTAACAGACTCGTGGACGGATCATGTGAGTCCTGCGCAATCTCCCAAATCATTACTCCCATGAACCCGTTCTTAACCACATAATGTACCTTATCAGCGATCGTCTGCAATCCATTGTAGTAAATGTTCGCAACGCGATCCATATCTGGTGCGTCAGCATATCGGTCAATAATGTCTCGATATGCAATGCCCACACCCCCGTCGTTATCAAAATCCCTTCCGTAGAACGGTACGCCAAGCAGGATCTTGCTCTTCGGCCACTTACGGTAGTTCGTCCAGTATGCAAGACCCGTTGAAGAAGCCGTGGATCCCGAACCCACTGCTTGCTCAAAAGAGGAATGCGGCCCCGCCGCAGACCATGGTCCGGAGAAGTCATAACCCATTACATGGACGTAATCTACGAGCGAATAGACATCTTCGTAGTGTCGACCAAACCAGTCTCCAGGGGAAACATCCAGCGAAATACCCCGACCATCCAATGCAGCTCGAAGCTCCTGCAGCAAGGCAACAAACCCCGCTTTTTCTGAAGCCACCGGTATGTTCGCACTGTCCTTTGTCCAGTGCTCCCAATCAATGTCAACTCCGTCAAGGCAGTGCATCTCCACCAGTCTGGTGATCGACTGTACAAAGGATTTACGTGCGTTGCTATTTGCGGCCATGGCTGGGAATCCCTCCGATCCACCTCCACCTCCCACTGAAAGAAAAATCTCCACGCCGTGCGCATGCGCGGCTGTAGCGAGCGCGCCGATCTTCGTTAACTGGCTGATATCAAGCGAACCATCGGCACGAGGTACCGCGAAGGCATAGATCACTCGCGTGAGCAAGTCCCAGCGAATCTGAGAAATAGGCGTCACATCATGCTTCCAAGCTGGGTAGAAGCCCACCACATGGTGTGTAAACGCCTTGCGGTCAAGAGTGCCAGCGCACCTAGACAGAACCTCGTGTTCTGCGACCGGCGCGCAGCCTAGGGATATACAGAGGGACGCAACAAGAAAGCCATAGGTCGTGTATCGCATATATCTTGATAGGCGGAACCAGAAAGCAATGCGTATCCACAGGCGAACTCTTCAAATGCTCGGTAGGTTCTATGTTGCGCATAGACCTGCAATATTCATGATGTACCCTGTTCGGGTCTAAAAGTGCTGTTTCGGTACCTGCAGGACCGATTGTGCGTTGTTCATGCGTAGGGACGACCATGAGAGGGGCTGAAAACACCAGTTTAGGCCCTTTTCCCGACACGATAGCGGTCACATTACCGAGATTTTGGGCAGACGTCTGTCGGGTAGACACACCTCTGCCTACCTTCTCTTTCCGCTTTCCGCGTTGGGCGCCTGCGGTGTCGGAGCGCAGGCACAAATTTGACTTGGCTAGCTCTTCAAGGGAAGCGTGATCCATGTGAGTTGACAATAACGTCGCCAAAATTGCTCCCATGCAGCATCTGCGCTGGCGGCAATGTGGATAACGATGTTGCGCGCGTGTTGTACGAAGCGGGCCCCCACCTTGAGTACACGCTCGCGATAGGTGCTCAGACTTATCTGGGATTCGTCAGGCTCCCGCATAAGGCAGCGCCCCACATGCATGAGCTGATACGTTAGAAGGTATACCTGTAGCAGGACCTCGTTCTCGGCTCGGATCTCGGCATCCTGTTCCGACTCATCAGGCTCCCGCACTACAGGCCGGCCCTTATAGTGTGTCTTCGGACGGGGAATCGACGACAGCGCCATGGAGCAAGCCGCATTCAGCTCCCCGAAGTGCTTTTCCGCCTTTCCTCTCTTCCGGTACAGATTCACAAGCTGCTCTGCCGGATAGGCTTCTACATCCAGATCGGTGATCAGATAGAAATGCCGCGGAAAAAGCTCTCCCGGCACCGGAACAACCACGAGCACCACACGACGCTCTACGGACCAGCACTTTGCACGGTAGCGCAGTTCGTGGTAGCATTCGTCCGACGGCTGATCACCCTCCAAATGAGGCGCCGCAAGCCCGTCAATCACATCGTTTCCTTTCAGACGCATCACGTAGCCGATACGGTCGTTCTCCAGCTTATCACATAACTCTCCACTGTTGAAGCCTGCGTCCAATCGGACAATGACCTTGTCGGCCACATGTTAACGCAATGCCAGCCCAATGCGTCGAATGAAACCGTAGCAGTCCTTCACCACATTCTGCGTGCCCCCTCGCAATTCCGCCCCCAACATGTCGCCCGACTCACCGCATATGGCGATAAGGGGCAGAAAGATGGTGCGCTTGTAATATCCGTTCCACTTGCTGCCCTGCTGCTTGCCATGCGTATCTACCGGTACACCGTCCACATCAAAGACCACCTCGGGGCGGCGCTTCCCGCCACCACGCTGCAGCAGGTGCTCCATGGCGAATGTCTCTACAAAAAGGCGCAACTTCTTGAAATTCTTTTTCCCGGCCAACATGTGCACGAAGCGAGACATGGTTGGCTGGGATGCCAGGGACCTATCGTCCTGTAATGCCCTCATACCCCTTTTGGAAGAAGTGGCCACGCGCATGGCGGGGTCCCTTCGAAGCTTGTCCGCATCTGACTGACGTCCCCACCCCTGCACATGTTGCAGCAGTAACTGCCGCACTAACTCCTCAAGGCTATGCGTAATCCGAGCTTGGGACCGATTGTCCTTAAGCACGGAAGCGAGTCGGCATGCCAAGGTGCTGATCACCATGAGCAGGCGCATAGGAATGACGCCGGCATCCGATGTTAGATTATCGGTCTTGGAGCGTACAACTTTAACGGATTTATTGAACTGGCAAGCGAACAGAAGGTTGGATTTGGGATCTTGCATCGGGTGTGTTACAGGGTGAATGGGTATTGGGGTTTCTGAACGTTTGAGCGTCGCACAGGATCCCATTCAAACCGTGTATAGTTAACATATTACACCATAATATTAAACGACGATTCCCCGCCACTTAACTCCCTCATGAATAAGGGAGGTTGACACCAGTGGCTTGGCTGAACAAATCGCCAATCCACGCACATAAGGGCATCAACTCCCCGCCCCTGCAGACTTCGGGGTGTCCCGCCCCCTGGCAGGTGACGCACCAGCATTCCCAGGATGAATCCGCACATGTGGATCAGCAATCGCATGCGCACGTTGGCGTGGCCCCGCACGACGATCCGACGCAGCCCTCCCGTCGTGAACTGGTGCGCGAACGGCCGCTCCACCAACTCGCTTCGCTGCCGCTGTAACCGCCGTCCCCGAATCCGTCTCCGATTGACGTAAACCGGCATCTGATACTTCCGGTTCTTCCCCTTCCAGTTGCGCCGACCCTAATCTGGTTCCGACAGATACCCCCGCAAACCCAGGTCCTTCAATTCCAGAACTGTCTGGATGCTGTGGTATCCCTGATCCGTCACCACTTCCCGGAGCTGGGCTCCCGACCCGACTGCCTTCATTTCCTCGCGGGCCATCTGGAGAGTGTCTCCCATCGTCTGGGTGTCTCCCAGCTCCTCCGTCACCGCCCCCACCGCCTCGTTCACCTTGTATCCCAGACAAGTCCGCCCGTCCTCGAGCTTCGTACTCTTCGCCTCCGGGTCTTGTGGATTCACCCACTCACGGTTGTTCGTCCTTTTATTGCGCTTGCGGTCGAACCGAACCAATTTCTTGTGGGTCGGTGTCGGGACTCCCGAGCTTTTTGCAAGTCCCTTCACGAAGGTCTCAAAGTCTTGTCCCATGTCCAGGTGCACCAGGCTGCGCATCGCTGCGCTCGCCTCCAACATTGTGGCGTCGATCCCGATCGTCTTCCCCCTCACCAATCCCGCTTCCGCCAAATGCGGTCTAACGTGCTAGCACACAGGCGAAAAACTCACGGTGCGCCTCCACATCGATCCTTCACCGTGTACGCGACAAGGTCGAGTGATTCGGCGGCGTCTCCTCCGGTTCCAAGTCCAGAAATGCGCGCAGGCTCATCGAATCTGCCACTCGCCTGGCGATGGTCCGTTCCAAGTTCAGTCCCTCGAAGTACCAGACCAACAGCATCCAGAAGTATCGTCCGGGCCGCAGACTCGGCCGTCCGACACGCGTCGGCGTAAAACCGGGCGCACAGCCCTTCCACGAAGGCGTCGAAACCGGCTTTCCCTAGGACCTGATTCAATCGCTCATAGAAAGGCTGCCCCGGACTCCGCGGCAGCCTCTGCGTCGCCACTCGCATCCCTCGTTGCCGTCTCGAGGGTGCCTTCTTTCCCATCGCCATTGTGTCACGTTATGTCGGTGGTCTGGCGTTGTTTCCCGGACTTTTGCCACGGGCTATTGAACAAATCCCGCGGCCCGAATGACTTCCACAATCTCGGCGACTGTGTCTCGCTGAACTCCTGGTTAATTTTTCTTCGATCCAGTCTAATCAGAAGGAGAACCGCTCAATGAGTTTTCGAAAGATTCGGCGGAGTCGCCGTTCATGATCGCATCGACGAAGTTTTTGAAACTGGGACTTCGTCCAGCGATCGTCTTGGTGTCCAGATTCTTTGCGATCTCTTCAGAGATCCGGGCCGTATAGACGCGTTTTTCGAGCAACTGCTTTAGGTGAAGCTTCGGATTGCAGATCTTGTCCGGTTTCGATGTGTCCACGCGCCCAAGGTTTCGACATAAGTATTTTCGGAGATTCGCGGCGTCGGCGAAGTACCACGCTTCCAGGTGTTGTTGTGCGTACGCATATAGTACTTGCGCCTTGACCTGGCCTAGCCTGTCGGAGAGTCGTTTGCGAATCGGTCCCAGTATTTCATCGGGCTTCGAGCCATCGAGATCCATGACCATGACGAACTTGGCAGGTGGCGCATGCAGGTTTTCATACCATGCCGACTTGATGAGTTTTTCTGCCATCGTCAGGTTGAGCACCTTGTTACGCGGTGGTATGCGCACGTCGTCTACGATGACACCATGATCCCGCAGAGGTTGCACCAAGTGAGGCAACGCCCGACGCTCGGTTTCGCCCGATGCTATAAGGATGACGCGTTTACCCATTTTCTAGTTGCTGCCGAATCCCTTCGTTTCGTAGAATTCTCCGAGACCGAATCCGGATTCGTTCAAGGCCCGGCGTACGCTTTCCGGATTCTCCTGTCTCAAGACTGCTGTGCCCTTCTGCCCGTCGCGCCGGACGACGCGAACCGCTTCCGGTTTATTCAGGAAATCAAGTAGCAGTGGAGAGTGAGTCGTCACTAGAAATTGAACTCGATGACACTCACTTTGAAGGTGATCCATGAGGGCGGACAACGCTGTCGGATGGATGTAATTCTCAGGTTCCTCGATTCCGATCAGATTAGTATTGGGCTTCGAGTGCAACGCTGTCATTAGCGCCAGCACGCGTAACGTTCCACTGGATGCTCCCATCTGGTGCACCGGCCACTCAAGCCCCGGTTCCTTCTGGACAAAATAGAAGCGATCCTCGGATTCTCGTGGTTCTATGTTCACGGGAAGTCCGAGAATCGAACGTGTCGTTTCGACGATGTTCTTGAATGTCTCAGGGGAATCAGCGTTGAGCGCATGCAGCGTCCCGCCTAGATTGCGGCCGTAGTGGTCGAACCGCGCTGAATCTAGTCCCGACCAATCGCGACGGAGTAAAAACGGATGGGGATCGAAGAATCCCCACCGGCTGATGAACTTCTCCACGTCGCGTGCCCGAAAGGACGCATCGGCAGCTGCTGCGGTCAGAGCGCATGACGTTGGCCCCTGTTCCAGCGCGACTTTGCCTTGTTCTCCAGACCACCACCAGCCGCGACCATTCTCGGCCACTAGCAGACGCTCTGGCGGACGGTCATCATGCAGTTCAGAGACATATTCGTCAGTGTAAAATCCGATTCTGCGCCGTACGAGATGGAGTTCCCATTCGAACCTTCTGCCATTGTTTTCGAGGAGGACCTTCAATTTAATCTTCTGCTGCGAACCCGTTCCCTTCCATGCCATGTGGATAAAGCCGCCCCGCGTGAATACCGGTTCCCTAAAATCGCGCGCCTGCACGGCTTCACTCAAGAAACGGAGCGCGTCGAGGATAGTGCTCTTTCCTGCAGCATTAGAGCCGATGAATAGATTGAAATCGCTCAGATCGATAGTCTGATCAAGAAGGCTGCGGTAGTGTTTGGCGTGAAGTGTTAGGAGCTTCATGAGTGAGGGTAACTTACCACAAACAACCGTGTCGGGGCGCGCTGCCCGGCATGGTTGCAGAGTTGGTGATTCTTATACGCGAAGGATCGATTTGAGATGGGCATAATTTACTGGTTTGGGATGGCTTCAAGAAGGGCTCCTCACGGAGAATGCTATTCCACACCGGCATCAGAAACGCGCGAACTACCGCTCCGGCTTCGGCAAGCGAGTTCGGCTCGTAGTCCTGAACCTCGATCTGGCGTCGAAACCGCGACCACATCGCCTGGCGGTCCGGTTCGTCGTAGTAGGTCGGCCCGAGGGCGGCCACATCGGTCCCCTTCAAGGCTTCTCGCTCTAGCAGCGTGGCCCGCACGGCCAGTTGCAGCGCGGGGCCTTCGAAGGAGAAGTCGGTGGCCAGCGCCGCGATGTCCCACACGTCCTTGATGCGGCTGTTTCGGCCTGCAATATTCATGATGTACCCTGTTCGGGTCTAAAAGTGCTGTTTCGGTACCTGCAGGACCGATTGTGCATTGTTCATGCGTAGGGACGACCATGAGAGGGGCTGAAAACACCAGTTTAGGCCCTTTTCCCGACTCGATAGCGGTCACATTACCGAGATTTTGGGAAGACGTCTGTCGGGTAGACACACCTCTGCCTACCTTCTCTTTCCGCTTTCCGCGTTGGGCGCCTGCGGTGTCGAAGCGCAGGCGCAAATATGACTTAGCTAGCTCTTCATGGGAAGCGTGATCCATGTGAGTTGACAATAACGTCGCCAAAATTGCTCCCATGCAGCATCTGCGCTGGCGGCAATGTGGATAACGATGTTGCGCGCGTGTTGTACGAAGCGGGCCCCCACCTTGAGTACACGCTCGCGATAGGTGCTCAGACTTATCTGGGATTCGTCAGGCTCCCGCATAAGGCAGCGCCCCACATGCATGAGCTGATAAGTTAGAAGGTATACCTGTAGCAGGACCTCGTTCTCGGCTCGGATCTCGGCATCCTGTTCCGACCCATCCTGTTCCGACTCATCCTGTTCCGACTCATCCTGTTCCGACTCATCCTGTTCCGACTCATCCTGTTCCGACTCATCCTGTTCCGACTCATCCTGTTCCGACTCATCCTGTTCCGACTCATCCTGTTCCGACCCATCCTGTTCCGACCCATCCTGTTCCGACTCATCCTGCTCCGACTCATCAGGCACCCGCACTACAGGCCGGCCCTTATCCTAAGTTCGCCATTTCGTAGTGCTACTAACCTACGGAATTCTCCCGTGGCCATATTTGGACCGTTTTTTTCAGGAGCAGTGGATGGTGAGATTTACCGGATCGGTTGGAGTTGGTTTAGGGTGGTTTGAGTCCCTTTTGCCTGGTGTTTTGCCGCGATCTATCCCGGATCGTTTCCATCGGACGTAGCTCTGGTGGCTCCATCTGGAGTACGCTATCTCAACCGTTGTGAAGGGACCATACGTCATGAGTCTGGAGGCTTCTGGCTCACCGGTGCACTCGCTTCCTCCACATGCTCGGTCACGGTGCGGGTCGCATCTGGATCATACACGTATCCCAGTACCGCAAAGAACTTTACCATACACGGAGGCAGATCCTGATCCGCCTCCGTGATCAGGTACCGATATTGGTTCTTAACCATCTTGGTCGTAATCCGACGAATCCTGTTCAACCTGTCTCGGATCGTCGCCCAACTATCATGAATCCCGTGTTCCTTGAGTCTGGTGCGAACCAGATGGGCAGCATGATAAGCCAGTACCGTGATGAACAGATGTCCTTCAATGCGGTCATCTCTGCTGTGGTAGATGGGCCGTAGACCGAGGTCCGATTTCATGACTCTGAATGTGCGCTCAATCTCTGTAAGTCGCCAGTAGGTTCGTGCAACCGTTTCCACCGACCATCCGGTATGACTGGTCCGAAGCACATACCCTCCGCTGGCCTGGGTGCGACGCGCATGCGAAGCACGCCGGGTCACCGTAACGGATGCTGCATGCTTGGTGCCCTCCTTTTTGCTGACCTCTACCTCATACAGGTGTGAGACCTTCTTGTACTTTTCCTTCAGACGACCAACCTTTATCGTGACCTTTTCATAGTTCTTCAAGTACCCGGGTTTCGAGAGTCCCTCATGTAGTGTAGTGAGCGCCTTCACAAACTTCTTGCATTGGGTTTCAAGGATCTGATCCTCCTTAGCCTGCTTAGCCTCACTGTGTACAAACACGCGCAGTTCCGCATTATCTTCAACATCTTTTTCCTTTTTGGTGATCTTCCAGGCTTTGATCTTGACTCCCCCGGCGGTCGTAAACTGTTGATCCGGCTTGTTTTCGGGGACTGGAGGGGCTTTGGAACGCTCCACGGTGATCCAATTCAGTCCCTGTTCTTTCAGGTACTGCAGATTCTGCTCCGTCGCAATGCCGGAGTCCATAATCACTGTGGGCGTAGCACCGTTTAGTTTCTCAATCGCCTCTTTGAGCGTTGCCGGTTCCCCTGCATTGCCCGGCAGGATCTGCACATTGCGGGGGAACCCCGAACCATCCAGGGTGAGCGCCAGCGTAACCAACGGACAATCACTGCGCTTCTCCTTGCTGCGCCCATGCGACAACAACTTCCCTTTCTTCTTGCCGTGGTAATAGGTATTGGTTAAATCATAAAAGACGATCGTTTCTTCAAACTGCAATACCGCTTTGGTAATGCCAAAGAGTTTCTCCAGGATCTGATCCATATGCTTATGGATCAGATCAGTGCAACGATAGAGGGTGTTGAGACTCCGGGGGTTCCAAATCCAGAAGCTGCAGAACACTGGAGGTTTTACACAGCCATTTATGCGTTTCTCGTTCACTGCCCGGGTGGAGCATACGTCCGACGATCAGCGCACAGCAGAGCTTGACGTGTTTCTCGCAGAAGTTGAGCGAACGTAGCAGTACAGCCAGTCCGAGCTGTTCCAATGTCTGAAGGATCAGTCGTTCTCCGCCGACGGTCCGGGAATCGGGATGGGTTGTTTTCTCTGGATCGATGAGGTGTTGCTGATGGGATGTGCGATGGATGTCGTAGCCCTTGCTTTCGAGATGTGCAACGATGTCGTCGACCGCATTGAGAAAGGCTTCATCATTCTGGAAAGGGAGGATAGCTTTCCCTTTGAGTCGGGCAGTAACGCAATGGGTCAGCTCCCCCCACAGACTGCGGGGGATGTTGAAGTTCGGGCCGAGATTAAGGAGGGTGCGGTGTGTGGAGGTATCGTTTTTGCGATAGGATTCGATGAGGACAAAGCTGTTGCATTTTTTACCGTCTTTACGTTTGTAGGGTCGGTTTCGGATAAACATGATCGGGGTGTGGAATTGGTACGGGGTAAGGTACCGGGGTGTTTGGGGGGAGGTTCCCGTCCACACCTCTATAGCACCACATTGTCTTTTCCAAAAAAGTCGGCCAAGAAAGGTCGAAAAACGCCGAATTTAGCCGAAATAGCCCTATTAGGAGGGAAAAACGAGAGAATTGGAGACGGAACTCAGCGTTTTTTCCTGACTGGATGGCGAAGTTAGGTTATAGTGTGTCTTCGGACGGAGAACCGACGACAGCGCCATGGAGCAAGCCGCATTCAGCTCCCCGAAGTGCTTTTCCGCCTTTCCTCTCTTCCTGTACAGATTCACAAGCTGCTCTGCCGGATAGGCTTCTACATCCAGATCGGTGATCAGATAGAAATGCCGCGGAAAAAGCTCTCCCGGCACCGGAACAACCACGAGCACCACACGACGCTCTACGGACCAGCACTTTGCACGGTAGCGCAGTTCGTGGTAGCATTCGTCCGACGGCTGATCACCCTCCAAATGAGGCGCCGCAAGCCCGTCAATCACATCGTTCCCTTTCAGACGCATCACGTAGCCGATACGGTCGTTCTCCAGCTTATCACATAACTCGCCACTGTTGAAGCCTGCGTCCAATCGGACAATGACCTTGTCGGCCACATGTTCACGCAATGCCAGCCCAATGCGTCGAATGAAACCGTAGCAGTCCTTCACCACATTCTGCGTGCCCCCTCGCAATTCCGCCCCCAACATGTCGCCCGACTCACCGCATATGGCGATAAGGGGCAGAAAGATGGTGCGCTTGTAATATCCGTTCCACTTGCTGCCCTGCTGCTTGCCATGCGTATCTACCGGTACACCGTCCACATCAAAGACCACCTCGGGGCGGCGCTTCCCGCCACCACGCTGCAGCAGGTGCTCCATGGCGAATGTCTCTACAAAAAGGCGCAACTTCTTGAAATTCTTTTTCCCGGCCAACATGTGCACGAAGCGAGACATGGTTGGCTGGGATGCCAGGGACCTATCGTCCTGTAATGCCCTCATACCCCTTTTGGAAGAAGTGGCCACGCGCATGGCGGGGTCCCTTCGAAGCTTGTCCGCATCTGACTGACGTCCCCACCCCTGCACATGTTGCAGCAGTAACTGCCGCACTAACTCCTCAAGGCTATGCGTAATCCGAGCTTGGGACCGATTGTCCTTAAGCACGGAAGCGAGTCGGCATGCCAAGGTGCTGATCACCATGAGCAGGCGCATAGGAATGACGCCGGCATCCGATGTTAGATTATCGGTCTTGGAGCGTACAACTTTGACGGATTTATTGAACTGGCAAGCGAACAGAAGGTTGGATTTGGGATCTTGCATCGGGTGTGTTACAGGGTGAATGGGTATTGGGGTTTCTGAACGTTTGAGCGTCGCACAGGATCCCATTCAAACCGTTTATAATCAACATATTACACCATAATATCAAACGACGATTCCCCGCCACTTAACTCCCTCATGAATAAGGGAGGTTCGGCGGCCCAGGACAACCATGGTTGCGAACTTATCGGCGATGAGTGTCTCGCGCGGATACACCCACACGACCGGTTGCGGTTGATCCAGCAGGGTCGGATAGGCCGATCGCGTGGGCGGCGGATTGATCGCGTCGCCGACGCCAATGTCCACCTGTAGCGGAAGTCTGATGCTCCCCAGCATACCCTCCACACGAAACCTTGTGGCTCGTCCGCCATCGACCGGGATACGCCGAATTCTGGTGAGCGACGGGTCGAATGCGACGCCGTCCTCTGGGCAGGGAATCGTGCAAATGATGTCGAGTGCTCGGCGGATCGCGTCTTGCCTATTCGCGCCCTCGGCAAGCAGGTCTATGTCTTGGGTGCCGCAGTATACATCGCCGCTCCAGACGAGGAAGAGCGACGCTCCCTTGAGAATGAACCGGTCGGCGACCGGTGACGCTCCCAGCCGGAACAGAACCTAACTTCGCCATTTCGTAGTGCTACAAACCTACGGAATTCTCCCGTGGCCATATTTGGACCGTTTTTTCAGGAGCAATGGATGGTGAGATTTACCGGATCGGTTGAAGTTGGTTTAGGGTGGTCTGAATCCCTGATTACCTGGTGTTTTGCCGCCTGTTTCGCTGCGATCTATCTCGGATCGTTTCCATCGGACGTAGCTCTGGTGGCTCCATCTGGAGTACGCTATCTCAACCGTTGTGAAGGGACCATACGTCATGAGTCTGGAGGCTTCTGGCTCACCGGTGCACTCGCTTCCTCCACATGCTCGGTCACGGTGCGGGTCGCATCCGGATCATACACGTATCCCAGTACCGCAAAGAACTGTACCATACTCGGAGGCAGATCCTGATCCACCTCCGTGATCAGGTACCGATATTGGTTCTTAACCATCTTGGTCGTAATCCGACGAATCCTGTTCAACCTGTCTCGGATCGTCGCCCAACTATCATGGATCCCGTGTTCCTTGAGTCTGGTGCGAACCAGATGGGCAGCATGATAAGCCAGTACCGTGATGAACAGATGCCCTTCAATGCGGTCATCTCTGCTGTGGTAGATGGGCCGTAGACCGAGGTCCGATTTCATGACTCTGAATGTGCGCTCAATCTCTGTAAGTCGCCAGTAGGTTCGTGCAACCGTTTCCACCGACCATCCGGTATGACTGGTCCGAAGCACATACCCTCCGCTGGCCTGGGTGCGACGCGCATGCGACGCACGCCGGGTCACCGTAACGGATTCTGCATGCTTGGTGCCCTCCTTTTTGCTGACCTCTACCTCATACAGGTGTGAGACCTTCTTGTACTTTTCCTTCAGACGACCAACCTTTATCGTGACCTTTTCATAGTTCTTCAAGTACCCGGGTTTCGAGAGCCCCTCATGTAGTGTAGTGAGCGCCTTCACAAACTTCTTGCATTGGGTTTCAAGGATCTGATCCTCCTTCGCCTGCTTGGCCTCACTGTGCACAAACACGCGCAGTTCCGCATTGTCTTCAACGTCTTTTTCCTCTTCAACATCTTCAACATCTTTTTCCTCTTTGGTGACCTTCCAGGCTTTGATCTTGACTCCCCCTGCGGTCGTAAACTGTTGATCCGGCTTGTTTTCGGGGACTGGAGGGGCTTTGGAACGCTCCACGGTGATCCAGTTCAGTCCCTGTTCTTTCAGGTACTGCAGATTCTGCTCCGTCGCAATGCCGGAGTCCATAATCACTGTGGGCGTAGCGCCGTTTAGTTTCTCAATCGCCTCTTTGAGCGTCGCCGGTTCCCCTGCATTGCCCGGCAGGATCTGCACATTGCGGGGGAACCCCGAACCATCCAGGGTGAGCGCCAGCGTAACCAACGGACAATCACTGCGCTTTTCCTTGCTGCGCCCATGCGACAACAACTTCCCTTTCTTCTTGCCGTGGTAATAGGTATTGGTTAAATCATAAAAGACGATCGTTTCTTCAAACTGCAATACCGCTTTGGTAATGCCAAAGAGTTTCTCCATGATCTGATCCATATGCTTATGGATCAGATCCGTGCAACGATAGAGGGTGTTGAGACTCGGGGGTTCCAAATCCAGAAGCTGCAGAACACTGGAGGTTTTACACAGCCATTTATGCGTTTCTCGTTCACTGCCCGGGTGGAGCATACGTCCGACGATCAGCGCACAGCAGAGCTTGACGTGTTTCTCGCAGAAGTTGAGCGAACGTAGCAGTACAGCCAGTCCGAGCTGTTCCAATGTCTGAAGGATCAGTCGTTCTCCGCCGACGGTCCGGGAATCGGGATGGGTTGTTTTCTCTGGATCGATGAGGTGTTGCTGATGGGATGTGCGATGGATGTCGTAGCCCTTGCTTTCGAGATGTGCAACGATGTCGTCGACCGCTTTGAGAAAGGCTTCATCATTCTGGAAAGGGAGGATGGCTTTCCCTTTGAGTCGGGCAGTAACACAGTGGGTCAGCTCCCCCCACAGACTGCGGGGGATGTTGAAGTTCGGGCCGAGATTAAGGAGGGTACGGTGTTTGGAGGTACCGTCTTTGCGATAGGATTCGATGAGGGCCAAGCTGTTGCATTTCTTAACGTCTTTACGTTTGTAGGGTCGGTTTCGGATAAACATGATCGGAGTGTGGAATTGGTACGGGGTAAGGTACCGGGGTGGTTGGGGGGAGGTTCCCTTCCACACCTCTATAGCACTACATTACCTTTTCCGAAAAAGTCGGCTAAAAAAGGTCGAAAAACGCCGAATTTAGCCGAAATAGCGCTATTAGGAGGGAAAAACGAGAGAATTGGAGACGGAACTCAGCGTTTTCCCCTGACCGGATGGCGAAGTTAGGAGAAAGCGTTCCGTCGCGAACCGTTGTAGGATTCGGTTCACGTCCTCGCCCCGCGGACTCAACTGGCGGAGACGGGCGTGCACCGATGCTGGCTATTTTCGTTCTCCTGGGGCCGACATTAGTATGCCCTTGCATCGAGGATCGGCTCGATGAGTGACTTGGCACGGCATACGGCCGCAGTGCGCCAGGACATCGTCTAGGGCTTCGTACCCGATGTGGACCCCGATCCGGTTGCGAAAGCGGAAACAGTCCACCACGGTGCGCGCCGGGTTGGTGATTTGGGCGGACACCCCTTCGAAGTCGGCATCCACTACCCCGTACCGTAGGGGCAGTCCCGAGAATCGCACAATCTCAAGGCCGGCGCGGGCCAGGACCGGCGTCCTTCTGTGCTGCGGGATGGCAATCCAGATGCGGTTGGGCAGTTGCGTTCCGATTTCGTGCACGGTCAGTGCCGTCAGCAGACAGACGACGGCATCGGGGACCTGTGCGCAGACCGCCGCGAGGTCGCTGAAGCGGGTGGGGTTGACGTCCGTCCGCCGGTACAGGCCGCGTCGTTCGCGCTCGACGATGCCCGCCTCTTCGAGCCGACACAGTTGATGGTAGTTTATCCCGGCTTCCTCGGCGTCCCGTGGACGGAAACAGGATCCGAGCTCTGATTCGCTCAGAAGCCGGCGCGCGGGCTCGGGATTCATGACATCTCCTCTGTTGCGGTCAGTCCCATCAGCACATCGACGATTCCGTTGGTGAGCGCAACGATGTCTCGCTCAACCTCCTCCAGTGCACGTGGAGGACGGAATCGGTAGAAGTATCGGTTGAAATTGATCTCATAGCCCACGGTCCCCACGTATCCGTCTTTCTTGTCCACCTGCTCTTCGTTGATCCACGCATCGGGCCGATACGGGCGCACTTGGCGGTCGAAGAACTCTTGAACGCTGGCCGGAACACCGCGGTCGTCCACGGGGTCGGCGCCGAGTGGGACGCGCTCGTGATCGCGCAGTTTCGAGTCGGCCACGGGGATGCCCTTACGGTCAAGAAATACTTCGGCCGTCTCGTCCTTCTCGGAGAGCGCCTGGACGACCGTCCTCACAACCGGCATCCGCAACTTGATCCGGGCCTTCTCTGTGGCGCGAGCTAGGTCGCTGCGGAAGGAATCACCGTCCTTGTAGAGCGTGTCCGGCATCTCGGAAAGCATGGAGCGAATAGCTCCCTGAAGCTCCCGTCCTCCTCGCCTCGCCTCATTGCCCGCCGCACCCCTCTTCCGCGACACCGCGAGTTTTCGGAACGCCGCCGGATCGTCCAGTCTAGCGATGCGCTCCGGGCTGGCTTGGAAGTTGAGGCGCAACGGCCGCTCGACCGTCACCTTGCGGTATCCGAACATCGTCGTCGGAAGTATCCGGCTGACGATGAAATCTTCGGGCTGTTTGTCGCCCATGACGGACTTCTTCGCATCGTCCCTGCCCTCGGCGAGAATCCGAAGGATATCTGCCGACTCTTCGTGCGGAATCTCGCGCCGCTTGTCGCCAAGGCTGTGCCGCATGGAAACCCAATACGAGGTCGCGTCGATCAGCTGCACCGCGCCCTGTCGCTCCGGTATCTTACGATTGGTGAGCAGCCAGACGTAGGTCGCGATCCCCGTGTTGTAGAAGAGCTGTTCCAGAAGGGTGATGATTGCCTCAAGCAGGTCGTTTTCCAACACGTGACGACGGATTTCGCTCTCGCCTCCGCCAGCACCTCCGCTGAACAGCGGTGACCCGTTCATGATGATGGCAACCCGCGACACTCCCGGTCCCGACGCGCCCCTTGGGCCCTTCATTCGCGAAAGCAAGTGGAGGAGAAAGAGAAGCTGGCCGTCGTTGATGCGGGGCAGCCCCGGCCCGAAGCGTCCCGCCGAACCGCGCTCGTGCTCGGCCATTACGGCTTCCCGGTCCACCAACCAGTCCTTGCCGTATGGAGGGTTGGTGATCAGATAGTCGAATCGGCGTCATGATGCTCGCGGAGTACGCTCCCCCGCTTGATGTTCTCCGCGTCGCGGCCCTTTGGATCCTTGATGTAGAGATCCGATTGCGCGATGGCCCAAGTCTCGGGGTTGGTCTCCTGTCCGAAGAGGTGGATCTCCGCCGCTTGGTTGATCGCCCTCTGGGCGACGCTGCCGTCGATGATGTGCCCCTTGGTGATGTGGTCGCGCTCGATCATCAGCATTCGACCGGAGCCGCAACACGGGTCGTAGATCGTGTGGACCGCCCCCTTTCGGGCGATGTGGTCCTCGTCGCCCGCCAGCATGAGATCGACCATGAGGTGCACGACATCGCGGGGCGTGAAGTGATCGCCGGGGTTCTCGTTGAGCGACTCGTTGAAATTGCGGATCAACTCCTCGAACACCGTTCCCATGGTCGCGTTGTCGACCTTTCCCGATGCAGGTCGATGTCGCCGAACCGCTGGACGACCTGATACAGGAGCCGCCCTTGGTCGAGGACCCGGATCGCATCGTTGAAACGGAAGGAGTGGAGCACCTCTGCCATGTTGCGGCTGAATCCGGCGATGTAGGCTTCCAGATTGGCCGCCAGACTCGGAGGGTCGGTCAGGAGTCGGGCGAAGTCGTAACGGGAGACATTGTAAAACGTGAACCCAGAGGCCCTGCAAAGCTGGCGATGCGGATCGGCGAGCTTGCCCTTCAGTTGGGCATGGCGCTCCAGAACCGGCTCCTTCGTGGGTTCCATCACGCAGTCAAGGCGGCGCAGCACAGTAAAGGGCAGGATCACATCGGGGTACTTGCCACGCTTGAAGGTGTCGCGGATGAGGTCGGCGATGCCCCAGATGAAGCTGACGATTTGGCGGCGGTCCATGGGGCTTGGGAGGTTCGGGAAACGCGAGCGTAGAATCGATGGGACATAAAAAAGGTCTATATCCAGTACCTGAGTGTATGCATTTTCTAGATCGCCGTCAATCGAGAGTATTCCGTCGTCCGGGGGAGCACACGGCCAATACAAGCCCATTCGCAGTCCAGTTTTGTTGATCCGAGGCACAGGTGCCTGTGCTCCCTGTGGGGGGCGTTCGATACGCCGCTGGCAGCGGCGTCCCTCGGCTACTGTACGTTATCGGACAATAGGCGATTCTCTACGAGTTGACTCGCCTGCAAGTAGCCCTTCAGCGTCCAAGCATGGAGACGCCGAAGCACCAGTTCAATACGAGGGTCAGCACCTCCCTCGGGGACGCCACCGCACCGTCCCCGACGAAATTCGTGATAAAGCCGCCGATCCAGACCCTGGGGACGACCCCTGAGATGGGCGCGGATCGGCTTTGGAGGCCTTCGTCCCTGACGGATGGACTGAATCCCATTGGGGATGGAATCCGTAGGATGTTGCCCTTCGGGTCACCGAAGGGTGAAGGGAGACACTGTCAAACGAGGCTAAACAGCGGAGGAGACGCACATAGTCAGGTTGATCCACTCCACGGCGGAACCGGTGCCCGTGCCCCTCGACAGGGACTCTGGCGGGACCAGTCGCCACTTCGGTTTCGGGGGTATATGGATGGCTCGGCATCGCTGGCCACCCTCCGACCGTTGGCTGCGCTTCGGAAGGCCCGTCTGAACGGGTTTCCCGGAGTGCCTGCGGCGGTGCACCGCCGCTGTATTGGCGGCAGCCGACGCCGGGTCTCGGACACATCGCCGACGGGCTGGTCGGGCGCTGTTAAGCCTGCAATATTCATGTCGTACCCTGTTCGGGTCTAAAAGTGCTGTTTCGGTACCTGCAGGACCGATTGTGCGTTGTTCACGCGTAGGGACGACCATGAGAGGGGCTGAAAACACCAGTTTAGGCCCTTTTCCCGACACGACAGCGGTCACATTACCGAGATTTTGGGAAGACGTCTGTCGGGTAGACACACCTCTGCCTACCTTCTCTTTCCGCTTTCCGCGTTGGGCGCCTGCGGTGTCGAAGCGCAGGCGCAAATATGACTTAGCTAGCTCTTCATGGGAAGCGTGATCCATGTGAGTTGACAATAACGTCGCCAAAATTGCTCCCATGCAGCATCTGCGCTGGCGGCAATGTGGATAACGATGTTGCGCGCGTGTTGTACGAAGCGGGCCCCCACCTTGAGTACACGCTCGCGATAGGTGCTCAGACTTATCTGGGATTCGTCAGGCTCCCGCATAAGGCAGCGCCCCACATGCATGAGCTGATACGTTAGAAGGTATACCTGTAGCAGGACCTCGTTCTCGGCTCGGATCTCGGCATCCTGTTCCGACTCATCCTGTTCCGACTCATCCTGCTCCGACTCATCAGGCACCCGCACTACAGGTCGGCCCTTATAGTGTGTCTTCGGACGGAGAACCGACGACAGCGCCATGGAGCAAGCCGCATTCAGCTCCCCGAAGTGCTTTTCCGCCTTTCCTCTCTTCCTGTACAGATTCACAAGCTGCTCTGCCGGATAGGCTTCTACATCCAGATCGGTGATCAGATAGAAATGCCGCGGAAAAAGCTCTCCCGGCACCGGATCAACCACGAGCACCACACGACGCTCTACGGACCAGCACTTTGCACGGTAGCGCAGTTCGTGGTAGCATTCGTCCGACGGCTGATCACCCTCCAAATGAGGCGCCGCAAGCCCGTCAATCACATCGTTTCCTTTCAGACGCATCACGTAGCCGATACGGTCGTTCTCCAGCTTATCACATAACTCTCCACTGTTGAAGCCTGCGTCCAATCGGACAATGACCTTGTCGGCCACATGTTCACGCAATGCCAGCCCAATGCGTCGAATGAAACCGTAGCAGTCCTTCACCACATTCTGCGTGCCCCCTCGCAATTCCGCCCCCAACATGTCGCCCGACTCACCGCATATGGCGATAAGGGGCAGAAAGATGGTGCGCTTATAATACACGTTCCACTTGCTGCCCTGCTGCTTGCCATGCGTATCTACCGGTACACCGTCCACATCAAAGACCACCTCGGGGCGGCGCTTCCCGCCACCACGCTGCAGCAGGTGCTCCATGGCGAATGTCTCTGCAAAAAGGCGCAACTTCTTGAAATTCTTTTTCCCGGCCAACATGTGCACGAAGCGAGACATGGTTGGCTGGGATGCCAGGGACCTAGCGTCCTGTAATGCCCTCATACCCCTTTTGGAAGAAGTGGCCACGCGCATGGCGGGGTCCCTTCGAAGCTTGTCCGCATCTGACTGACGTCCCCACCCCTGCACATGTTGCAGCAGGTACTGCCGCACTAACTCCTCTAGGCTATGCGTAATCCGAGCTTGGGACCGATTGTCCTTAAGCACGGAAGCGAGTCGGCATGCCAAGGTGCTGATCACCATGAGCAGGCGCATAGGAATGACGCCGGCATCCGATGTTAGATTATCGGTCTTGGAGCGTACAACTTTAACGGATTTATTGAACTGGCAAGCGAACAGAAGGTTGGATTTGGGATCTTGCATCGGGTGTGTTACAGGGTGAATGGGTATTGGGGTTTCTGAACGTTTGAGCGTCGCACAGGATCCCATTCAAACCGTGTATAGTCAACATATTACGCCATAATATTAAACGACGATTCCCCGCCACTTAACTCCCTTATGAATAAGGGAGGCTCATGGGTTCGTCCGGTGCGCTTCGTGGCCCGTACCGGGGTCCGCCCAGTACTTCCGCATTGTCAAGAGCGTCCCGATACAAGCCAAGGAATCGGTCCTGAAATTGATCGACTGTCGTGAAAACTGGATAGCAATGTATGCAGCCTCCTACATGCTCTAAGCAGATGTCCGCCATGAAATCATTTCGGTATTCTGCCCCAATGGATTAGTGCTACTCTATAGCCTATAACGCCATGCGCATAGATAAATCCCCGAAGCCCGGTAACAAGATTCAGGAAACGAAACGCCTCGGCCGCCCCGTAACAAACGACATTCTCAATATCCAACAATCCATCCCTACCACATTGGAAGAACTGGCGAAAGCCATCATGTCCACACCACCAAAGCACAAAAAACTAACTCCTGCGAAAACGCCTGGCACCCAGCCATGTAACTCCCTAACGTAACTCTTACTGGGGTTTTGCATCCGCGCAACATTTGAGGCCGGAGATGAACTCCTGCGAGTAGATCCATTGGCGGTTGACAACTTCCCGCACGGAGCAGTGAAGGCTGAGTTCTGCAACGATCAAACAAATTGAGCAAAGTAGTTGAGAAACGATCAAGATCATGGAATTGAGGAGGCAAGTCCACGAGAATCGCAAGTGGAGCAATTGCATTTGTTTTGTCGGACGGAGCCTCCAGATAAAGGGCATAACCCATACTTTCCGGTAGACCATTGAAGCACGCTAAAGAACTGTTTGCATACGTGATTCAGAATCCACTTAACTTTGATCCCCATCATGACCATCACTTTTTTGTTCCGCAGCGGTCTGGCTGGCTCATTATTGAGTGTGCTCGCGCTGTACACATCTGGATCCATCATGGGAGCAATAAGAATTGCTCCCGGGGGAATGCCGATGGATGTCCTCAAATCCACCCTCACGTCTGACATCCCTCTCGTGGTGGCGGGCAATCCAAGAGCTTTCCAACACAGCACACCTTCCGCAGTAAGCACAACCGGTTCCATGGATGATTGCCAAGCCGGCATTCATTGGATTTTTCCACCTGACCTTCCATATGGCCTGCTTAGCCAACCTACATCTTTTCAGGACCCTAGCCAGACTGAAACCGATTATTCGTGCCAAGAATCAGGGCTCGGGACCGACATCGAAGCCATCAGCATGGTGTTAACCGACTTTCAGCATGCAAATGATCGTGTTCGGACAGCTATTGCAAGGTATATTCCTCCCTTGCATGCCGGAGGGTCAATGGCATCAAAATCCCTCAGTGACTGCGAAGATATCAATGCCGCGACTGCGGAGGCCTTGCAAAGGGTCAGAGGTATCGGAGCCGCCAAGGCCAGAGATATTATCACGTTCCGAGAGCAGCACGGTCCATTTGGCTCCTTGGACGAGCTTGCAAGTGTCCGAGGCATTGGACCTGCGACTATAGAGAACTTCCGTGCGGCAGGTTTTTGCGTCTCGGGTGAGGCACATGAGGTTGCTGCCGAACCTGTTGGTACCGATGATTCCGAAGCAACGACCGTAGATAGCGAGCCCGAGTGCATTGATATTAACACGGCTGGGGTTGATCAACTGCAAATCGTTTCAGGCATCGGATCTGCAAAGGCGCAGGCTGTAATTGCATTCCGCGAACAGTTCGGGCCGTTTGGGTCGCTGGATGAGCTTACCAGCGTACGGGGGATTGGCCCTTCGACCGTAGAGAACTTCCGTAGAGCTAGCTTTTGCGATGCGGGCTCGACCGCTGCAATTGACAACTCGGGCTACGATCTGCCCCAAGCTGTCGGTACCGCTTCTCTGGCCTCGGGCAACGGCTGCGTGGACATAAACACGGCGGACGCAGCTGCTCTTGAGCGTGTGAGCGGTGTGGGACCCCCTAAGATCAAAGCCATAATGGCATACCATGACTCGGTCGGAGCATTCTCGTCCATGGATGTACTTAGCGAGGTCCAAGGTATTGGCCCCACCACGTTGGATAACTTCAGGAAGGCGAGCTTCTGTGTCGGTGGATCAGTGGACGAAGTGGTGACAGCAGGCCTCTCCCCTCCTTTCTCCGGTAGCATTCCAGATAGTCTGACCTTACCCTACGATCGACGCTTATATGGAGGCTGGGGAGATGAAGATGGGGATTGCCAAAACACAAGAACGGAAGTGTTGATCGCGGAAAGCCTCGTCGAGGTAAGCATGGATGATGAAGGATGCAGGGTGATCGCCGGTGAGTGGCTGGACCCATACACGGGAATAGTGATTACCGATCCAAGCAAATTGGACGTTGACCACTTCATACCTCTGGCGGAAGTACATCGAAGTGGCGCAGCGGCATGGGATAGTACACGCCGCCATGTATTCGCCAACAACCTTCAACAATCTGGAGCACTGATCGCCGTTTCTGCTAGTACAAACCGGTCAAAAGGAGATCGCGATCCCGCGGATTGGCTCCCCCCAAACGAAGCCTACCACTGTAAGTATGTCAAAGACTGGATCGACTATAAGGCGGCGTGGCAGCTTACATTGGATGCCAATGAAAGCCGTGTGGTAGCAGAAATTCTGACCCGGTGTCTTTCGGATACTGAGGTGCCAGTGCCGTCTACTCTTCCAGAGGAAGACGCTTCCCCTCCGACGGAGCCTGCGCGATGTTCGGACA
Source organism: Rhodothermales bacterium (assembly GCA_963663495.1). Lineage (GTDB taxonomy): Bacteria > Bacteroidota > Rhodothermia > Rhodothermales > Bin80. The sequence goes on along the minus strand of OY760427.1, from coordinate 2,405,998 downwards.
TAAACTCGGCTGAAGCCGGGAGACTTCTGAGTATTGACGGTTTGAGCACGCAAAAGCTGGATCGGCTTCAGGATCATATCCGCGAAAATGGTCCATTCAAATCCTTGTCCGAGGTCACGATCGTGAGGGGGTTCGGACCGAAACTATTGGAAAATTTACGGTCCGCGGGCTTTTGTGAAACTATCGGTGAGCCCCGGTAAGTAGTGTACTTGGGATGACTCGTATCTTCGTGCTGGCTACTTAAGGCTAAACCACCAATAGCGCCGGGAAGGAAGCGGCTCAATCAACGAAGGTATAGGATGGTCGTGCAGGATAGTGAAGAGGACCTCGCGTGCAGATCGGGCTTTCTGTCATTGTTGAATCGAATTGGAATCGCTTGTCCCTGTGGTCGAGTGATGCGGCAGCGCGGCTTTGTTGGCAGGTGCTAACCTTGGTGTGAGTCTCCCGCTTCGCCCACCCACCACTGGGCCATGGAATTCCGCAGCGTTCTGTAAGCAGTTGCATTAGAGCCGTCCCGCGCGAGCTAACTTCCCATAACTGAAGAAACAGTGGCTTTCGCCTTGCTGTCTGCCAACTCGCGCTGAACCATGCACGAGTCGTAATTTTCAAGCGAGCTCGGATTGCCATCTCCAAGGTTTCTCCAATATGCTCACTCCAGAATGGCGGGAGTATTCATGAATCTGTCAAAGCAGACACTTCATGTTGGGCCTATCTGGCTTGTTCGATGCCGCTTGTTACGGAGAGGTAGAAAGCTGTCCGCAAAGGATGTCTTCGGCGACTACACGCAGGTGCAGCGTTGTACCTGGCACAAGCGGGAGAATATGGTGAGCAAGCTCACGAAAAAGGAGGATGCGCCCAAGGTGCGTCGGATAGATGCAGGAGGCGTAGCGTGAAGATACGTACGACAACGCGAAAGCGGGGCTTAAGACCCTTCGGGATGAGGTGGAGGAACAAGGGGAGGAAGCGGCCGCACGTAGCCTGGAAGAGGGCATGGAAGAGACGCTGACACTGCACAGGCTGGGTGTGGCGGATACGGTCGGATGCAGTCTGCTAACCACCAACATCATTGAGAATGTCAACGGCCAGCTGGCTAATCGAACGCGGCGGATCAGACGTTGGGTAAACTCAGATCAACGTCACCGATGGGTAGCAATGGCTATGCTGGAAACCGAACCCCGATTATGCAAGCTTAGCTGTGCAAAACACCTTCCGAAGCTCCAAAAAGCCCTGCTAAAATGTGTGCCGAAACCGTATCTTGGGCCCACTCCTAAGCCGGTCTTGAAAAAATAGACCAACTAACTCTGGCACCATGCCCATGAGTCCGGAGGCTTCTGGCTCACCGGTGCACTCGCTTCCTCCACATGCTCGGTCACGGTGCGGGTCGCATCCGGATCATACACGTATCCCAGTACCGCAAAGAACTGTACCATACTCGGAGGCAGATCCTGATCCACCTCCGTGATCAGGTACCGATATTGGTTCTTAACCATCTTGGTCGTAATCCGACGAATCCTGTTCAACCTGTCTCGGATCGTCGCCCAACTATCATGAATCCCGTGTTCCTTGAGTCTGGTGCGAACCAGATGGGCAGCATGATAAGCCAGTACCGTGATGAACAGATGCCCTTCAATGCGGTCATCTCTGCTGTGGTAGATGGGCCGTAGACCGAGGTCCGATTTCATGACTCTGAATGTGCGCTCAATCTCTGTAAGTCGCCAGTAGGTTCGTGCAACCGTTTCCACCGACCATCCGGTATGACTGGTCCGAAGCACATACCCTCCACTGGCCTGGGTGCGACGCGCATGCGAAGCACGCCGGGTCACCGTAACGGATGCTGCATGCTTGGTGCCCTCCTTTTTGCTGACCTCTACCTCATACAGGTGTGAGACCTTCTTGTACTTTTCCTTCAGACGACCAAATTATCTTCAACGTCTTTTTCGTCTTCAACATCTTCAACATCTTTTTCCTTTTTGGTGATCTTCCAGGCTTTGATCTTGACTCCCCCGGCGGTCGTAAACTGTTGATCCGGCTTGTTTTCGGGGACTGGAGGGGCTTTGGAACGCTCCACGGTGATCCAGTTCAGTCCCTGTTCTTTCAGGTACTGCAGATTCTGCTCCGTCGCAATGCCGGAGTCCATAATCACTGTGGGCGTAGCACCGTTTAGTTTCTCAATCGCCTCTTTGAGCGTTGCCGGTTCCCCTGCATTGCCCGGCAGGATCTGCACATTGCGGGGGAACCCCGAACCATCCAGGGTGAGCGCCAGCGTAACCAACGGACAATCACTGCGCTTCTCCTTGCTGCGCCCATGCGACAACAACTTCCCTTTCTTCTTGCCGTGGTAATAGGTATTGGTTAAATCATAAAAGACGATCGTTTCTTCAAACTGCAATACCGCTTTGGTAATGCCAAAGAGTTTATCCAGGATCTGATCCATATGCTTATGGATCAGATCAGTGCAACGATAGAGGGTGTTGAGACTCGGGGGTTCCAAATCCAGAAGCTGCAGAACACTGGAGGTTTTACACAGCCATTTATGCGTTTCTCGTTCACTGCCCGGGTGGAGCATACGTCCGACGATCAGCGCACAGCAGAGCTTGACGTGTTTCTCGCAGAAGTTGAGCGAACGTAGCAGTACAGCCAGTCCGAGCTGTTCCAATGTCTGAAGGATCAGTCGTTCTCCGCCGACGGTCTGGGAATCGGGATGGGTTGTTTTCTCTGGATCAATGAGGTGTTGCTGATGGGAAGTGCGATGGATGTCGTAGCCCTTGCTTTCGAGATGTGCAACGATGTCGTCGACCGCTTTGAGAAAGGCTTCATCATTCTGGAAAGGGAGGATAGCTTTCCCTTTGAGTCGGGCAGTAACGCAATGGGTCAGCTCCCCCCACAGACTGCGGGGGATGTTGAAGTTCGGGCCGAGATTAAGGAGGGTGCGGTGTTTGGAGGTACCGTCTTTGCGATAGGATTCGATGAGGGCAAAGCTGTTGCATTTCTTACCGTCTTTACGTTTGTGGGGTCGGTTTCGGATAAACATGATCGGAGTGTGGAATTGGTACGGGGTAAGGTACCGGGGTGTTGGGGGGAGGTTCCCGTCCACACCACTATAACACTACATTGCCTTTTTCGAAAAAGTCGGCTAAAAAAGGTCGAAAAACGCCGAATTTAGCCGAAATAGCCCTATTAGGAGGGAAAAACGAGTGAATTGGAGACGGAACTCAGCGTTTTCCCCTGACCGGATGGCGAAGTTAGGTTATTGTGCTTTGGTGGTGCAGACAGGATGGCTTTTGCCAGTTTTTCATAATCGGCTCCCGCTTTTCACGAAAAACTGCAATTATTTCAAATAACGCAACACGTGGGTACGCATGGAATATAATTATCATATATTAGAGAGTTATATAGCACAGTGCCATGCCCGAAACGGTTAGTGCATACCGCAATATCACATACAGGCTGTTGCCCGGAAGTCGAAGTAACGCCAAGCAACTTGCTGGATTAGCGGGTGCGTGTAGGTTTGTGTGGAATGCCATCCTCGCAGAGCAGAGCGAGGCCTACAAGAAAGCGAAAGAGGCTGGAGAGAAGCCGCCCTCGGTAAGCTTCTTCTCGCTGGGGAAGCGGTTCACGGCACTGCGCCGTACGGTCGAGTGGCTACCTGAATACTCCTTTGGTGTCGTTAGATACACATTGAAATATCAGGCGGATGCATGGAAGGCATTCTTCAAGGAAGGTAAGAGAAGACCGAGATTCCATTCCAGACGTGGTAGTACGCCTTCGTTCACGATCCCGGATAACGTAAGGGTTCGGGATGGCAAGCTGTATATCCCGAAAGTGGGATATATGGCGCTCCGCAGGCGGGGAGGCAACCCGTACCCTGATGGTATACCCGTCAAAGCCACGGTAAAGAAGAACGCCGGCAAAGGGTATGCTGTCATCTGCTACAAGATGGAGGCACCTGTAATAGAGGATACTGGCGGTGCTGTAGGCATTGACCGTAATTGCGGGCAGGTCGCTATGGTCTCCACAGAGGGCGATACAAGCATTATCAGACAACCGGATACGAAGCGTCTTGACCTAACTTCGCCATCCGGTCAGGGGAAAACGCTGAGTTCCGTCTCCAATTCTCTCGTTTTTCCCTCCTAATAGGGCTATTTCGGCTAAATTCGGCGTTTTTCGACCTTTTTTAGCCGACTTTTTCGGAAAAGGTAATGTAGTGCTATAGAGGTGTGTACGGGAACCTCCCCCCAACCACCCCGGTACCTTACCCCGTACCAATTCCACACTCCGATCATGTTTATCCGAAACCGACCCTACAAACGTAAAGACGGTAAGAAATACAACAGCTTTGCCCTCATCGAATCCTATCGCAAAGACGGTACCTCCAAACACCGTACCCTCCTTAATCTCGGCCCGAACTTCAACATCCCCCGCAGTCTGTGGGGGGAGCTGACCCACTGTGTTACTGCCCGACTCAAAGGGAAAGCTATCCTCCCTTTCCAGAATGATGAAGCCTTTCTCAATGCGGTCGACGACATCGTTGCACATCTCGAAAGCAAGGGCTACGAAATCCATCGCACATCCCATCAGCAACACCTCATTGATCCAGAGAAAACAACCCATCCCGATTCCCGGACCGTCGGCGGAGAACGACTGATCCTTCAGACATTGGAACAGCTCGGACTGGCTGTACTGCTACGTTCGCTCAACTTCTGCGAGAAACACGTCAAGCTCTGCTGTGCGCTGATCGTCGGACGTATGCTCCACCCGGGCAGTGAACGAGAAACGCATAAATGGCTGTGTAGAACCTCCAGTGTTCTGCAGCTTCTGGATTTGGAACCCCCGAGTCTCAACACCCTCTATCGTTGCACTGATCTGATCCATAAGCATATGGATCAGATCCTGGAGAAACTCTTTGGCATTACCAAAGCGGTATTGCAGTTTGAAGAAACGATCGTCTTTTATGATTTAACCAATACCTATTACCACGGCAAGAAGAAAGGGAAGTTGTTGTCGCATGGGCGCAGCAAGGAAAAGCGCAGTGATTGTCCGTTGGTTACGCTGGCGCTCACCCTGGATGGTTCGGGGTTCCCCCGCAATGTGCAGATCCTGCCGGGCAATGCAGGGGAACCGGCAACGCTCAAAGAGGCGATTGAGAAACTAAACGGCGCTACGCCCACAGTGATTATGGACTCCGGCATTGCGACGGAGCAGAATCTGCAGTACCTGAAAGAACAGGGACTGAACTGGATCACCGTGGAGCGTTCCAAAGCCCCTCCAGTCCCCGAAAACAAGCCGGATCAACAGTTTACGACCGCAGGGGGAGTCAAGATCAAAGCCTGGAAGATCACCAAAGAGGAAAAAGATGTTGAAGATGTTGAAGACGAAAAAGACGTTGAAGATAATGCGGAACTGCGCGTGTTTGTGCACAGTGAGGCTAAGCAGGCGAAGGAGGATCAGATCCTTGAAACCCAATGCAAGAAGTTTGTGAAGGCGCTCACTACACTACATGAGGGACTCTCGAAACCCGGGTACTTGAAGAACTATGAAAAGGTCACGATAAAGGTTGGTCGTCTGAAGGAAAAGTACAAGAAGGTCTCACACCTGTATGAGGTAGAGGTCAGCAAAAAGGAGGGCACCAAGCATGCAGAATCCGTTACGGTGGCCCGGCGTGCTTCGCATGCGCGTCGCACCCAGGCCAGCGGAGGGTATGTGCTTCGGACCAGTCATACCGGATGGTCGGTGGAAAAGGTTGCACGAACCTACTGGCGACTTACAGAGATTGAGCGCACATTCAGAGTCATGAAATCGGACCTCGGTCTACGGCCCATCTACCACAGCAGAGATGACCGCATTGAAGGACATCTGTTCATCACGGTACTGGCTTATCATGCTGCCCATCTGGTTCGCACCAGACTCAAGGAACACGGGATTCATGATAGTTGGGCGACGATCCGAGACAAGTTGAACAGGATTCGTCGGATTACGACCAAGATGGTTAAGAACCAATATCGGTACCTGATCACGGAGGTGGATCAGGATCTGCCTCCGAGTATGGTACAGTTCTTTGCGGTACTGGGATACATGTATGATCCGGATGCGACCCGCACCGTGACCGAGCATGTGGAGGAAGCGAGTGCACCGGTGAGCCAGCAGCCTCCAGACTCATGACGTATGGTCCCTTCACAACGGTTGAGATAGCGTACTCCAGATGGAGCCACCAGAGCTACGTCCGATGGAAACGATCCGAGATAGATCGCAGCGAAACAGGCGGCAAAACACCAGGTAATCAGGGATTCAGACCACCCTAAACCAACTTCAACCGATCCGGTAAATCTCACCATCCATTGCTCCTGAAAAAAACGGTCCAAATATGGCCACGGGAGAATTCCGTAGGTTAGTAGCACTACGAAATGGCGAAGTTAGGTTGATGCCAAGTTGAAGCGGCATCAGCGAAGACTGGCGAGACAGAAGAAAGGCTCCAACCGTCGTAACAGACGGAAGCATAGAATCGCCCGCATACAGCGCAAGCGTGCTAACATCCTCAAGAATGCGAACCACCAGGTAAGTCGCAGTATTGCCAATTGCTCCTCAACGGTGATACTGGAGGACCTGAAGATCAAAGCGATGATACGTTCACCTAAGGGGACGATGGAGAGCTTTGGCACAAACGTCAGACAGAAGTCTGGCCTCAATCGTGGGATACTACGAACAGGTTGGGGCCAGCTGGATCAGATGCTGGGCTATAAGTGCCGCAAGGTGATAAAGGTTACCGCTGCCTATACCAGTCAGCGGTGTTCTGTGTGTGGGCACACAGAAGCGAGTAACCGTAAGACACGGAGCAAATTCACATGTATGTCCTGTGGACATGCAGATCATGCAGACCTGAATGCGGCTGCAAACATACTGGCCTCCGGGATTGGGGCTTCTGCACGGCGAGGGGCGTTCGGGTTACCGACCCCTATGACCCGTGAAATTGATACTAGTGCCTCACTGTGTACAGTTGGTCACTCACGTATATAATTCCCAAAACAAACTGTTTCCGACCGTCAGCCAGCGGCTCAAGACAATACGATCGGATGACCATTCCCGAGTCAGTATGGACACCGTCTCCGTGTCTTGTAAGCACAAACACGAAGGCATAGTCGAACGATGGGCCATCCCGACATGGACAGCCCTGATCACGGATTCCACTGGGCCGCACGCGCTCGGAACACGAGGGAATCTGCTCGCCACTCTGCGTAGCCAATTCGGCGCTCGTTCGTAAGCCATTGGAGCCTTTCATCAATACAGGCCAGTAAGTCCGTATTGTTGGCGTCGAAAGCAAAACCACCGTACTCTGCCGATGTATCGACCGCAGACACAGCGAGGACACCGTCCGAGGCCCGGGCTGCTTCACCATTGCCGACTTCGCCGCGAGCCACGGCCTCTATCGTTCCGTCTAGCAAGGCAGATATCAACTCGTCCTCTCCCAACACATCGCCAAGATAAACCACTTGAGGCATCGCAGTTGATGGCGGAATCAAATGGGTCCGGCCCTCAAGCTCGTTGGATACCCGACTGGCCGTGATGGTGTACTGCGCAGTGCCATCGGCCACAACCGTGTCCTGCGGCGTCACCACTCTCGTTCCTGGCGAAAGTACACCATCGGCATTGGTGATTCCGGTGATTTGGAGCAGCCTGTCCTCGCCCGTCGTGCTGCGAAGCACGCCCACCCGCACCTCGCTCGTCAGCCTGTCGTACGAGGTGTATCGCATGGCATCCTCGGACCTCACGAGAAGAGACTGATGGAAGGCAATATGACCTGACGTAAACGCAATGGCCCGCTCACCCGAAGCGTCCAGCGTACGAGACTCCAGAATCGTGATGCCACCCCCGACCATATCAAACTCCGCTGTTGCCGGACGCAGCCAGATTCCCGGCCAGTTCTCAATCGGTTGGCGACGGAATGACAACCCGGCTTCATCCATGGCTTCAAGCGCATCAAGTAAGTATGCCTCGTAGCCTATGTGCTTTTGGAAGCCAGGCGAGTCAGTGTCTGGATCCTCACTGTAGCTGACAGGGGCGAAGAATGCATAGAACCCGTAGCTGACGGAAGCGCCATCCGCAGGCGCACAAGAGTCTGCTGCCGGGTCAACAAGGTTGTCGTTGCAAGCAGTTTCAACGACGGATATCAATACCAAGATAGAGCACAAGCACCTTGTGCTTCTCCACCTATCAAGGCATTTACATTTCGTAGTGTTTCGATCCTTCCCTATCATAATCGGCACCTCGGGTACCCGATAATAATAACAAATCCAAACTTTATGACCTTAAAAGTGGAACATAAAACATCCGATCAGTGCGACGGGAAGAGTACGTTGCGGTGGATGATGAGCCCGCAGTGATTACTGTGCATCTCGGAGGTGCACACATGGAAAGTCAATGGTTGGCTAGGGTGCCAGGGACCTATCGTCCTGTAAAGCCTCCATACCCCTTTTGGAAGAAGTGGCCACGCGCATGGCGGGGTCCCTTCGAAGCTTGTCCGCATCTGACTGACGTCCCCACCCCTGCACATGTTGCAGCAGGTACTGCCGCACTAACTCCTCAAGGCTATGCGTAATCCGAGCTTAGGACCGATTGTCCTTAAGCACGGAAGCGAGTCGGCATGCCAAGGTGCTGATCACCATGAGCAGGCGCATAGGAATGACGCCCGCATCCGATGTTAGATTATCGGTCTTGGAGCGTACAACTTTAACGGATTTATTGAACTGGCAAGCGAACAGAAGGTTGGATTTGGGATCTGGCATCGGGTGTGTTACAGGGTGAATGAGTATTGGGGTTTCTAAGCGATTGAGCGTCGCGGAAGAGTCCATTCACCCCGTGTATAGTCAACATATTACACCATAATATTAAACGACGATTCCCCGCCACTTAACTCCCTTATGAATAAGGGAGGGTTATGGCATATTCCACACCAGCATCTGATCGTATGAAGCCAATTATAGCGGGCATTCTGGTACAATCGGTCGTGAAAATCAAGGCCACAACACCGGCATTAATCAAAGATTGATGTGCACGAATATGGACAGCCAATTGAATAACAAAACTGGCCAATTTAAATTTATGCTGCCACCGCATGATTAACAAAGGCGTTCCGTTGCACTGCGCGGGTGCCATGAACCAACGCGGAGATCCGAACTCAATTGGAGACGCTATTTCTGCCGAACTGGGCAAGCGCCCTGTCCTAATGTGCGACTGCAAATGCAAATCAGGCCCATGTACGCTGCAATTGAGGCGGATCCGTGGCCCGTGGAAGACTGCTGCTGAGCGGGGCATTCAAGGGGTCCACAACACCCCACGAGACGAATGGCAGCATTCTTATATTCGGACTCCAAGGCACTCTGCGTAGGTTCGTACCCGCCGGTGACTTTCACACTAGGTCCGCAAGGTTCTAATAACATTTATGTACCAGTAGGGGAGCCCGACGAATTGAACTTGGAGTGCAACAAGAGTGGTTTTCGGCGATCTTCCTGGAGATCCGAACGATGGAATGAGACTGAACCTTCGGGCATTCAGCGAATGCACGCAGTCTCCGTGGTTGCTCGGCAATTTTTCGGTGGAGTTGAGAATGAAGTATGGTCCCGGTGAAGCAACCATTCCTCAGAACCACGATTGCGTTGGAGGGCACGCGGCGCCTAATCCAGGATTCTACTTTTGCCATTCGCGACATTTACGATGCGATTGTTGAGCTGGTCACCAATTGTGACGACCGGTACCAGGTCCTTGATATTCCAGGCCGCGTTGATATCAAACTCATTCGGCGTCGCGCAGCCGGGAAGCCCACCACGCTTCGTGTGCGAGACTTCGCAGATGGCATGGATTCAGATGCCATGCAACAGAAGATAGGTCGCACTGGCGGCAGGGTAAGCGGTCTTGAACGCGGTATTGCCGTGCGCGGAACCAACTCGCGCGGAGCGAAGGACGTCGCAGCCCTGGGCACAGTTACCTATGAGTCCATTGCAGGCGATGGCAAGCTTCATAAATGCCGCATTACGCCGCACTTTGATTTTGACTTGTTTGAATCTGTAGGCCCCGGTCGCAAAGAACGTCAGAGCTTGGGCATTCCTCGTGGCACGGGCACGCTTGTAACACTCGAACTCAATCCCCGGTGCAGGATCCCGAGCTCCGAAAACCTCCTGAAAAACCTCGGAAGACTTGTTGTCCTCCGGGACATCCTTACTGACCCGCATAGGAAAATCTATCTCAAGGACGGCAATAAACGCTCTGCCCTGGTTAGGGCCAACACACTTCAAGGTCCAGATCGATACAAGAAATCCTTCTATATCCCTGGCTACTTGGGTTCCAAGGCCAAACTGACTATCCGGCGCACGAGTGAAAATGTGGAACAAGAGCATGCACGCTTTCGACGGGGAGGCATTCTGATCAAGTCTCGGCACGCCATACACGAATCAACACTCTTTGATAAAGACCTTGAATCAGATCCACATGCACTCAAGTTTTTTGGCCGCCTGGTCTGTGACCACATTGATGACCTCTGGAATGAATTCGACCGGCGCGTTGAAGAGCGAGCCGACCCCGATCCCCTTAATCCTATGCCGATTCTTGATCCATCGCGAAGATCAGGCCTGACCAGGGATCATCCGTTTGTAAAAGACCTCTTCGCTGAAACATTGAAGCGTCTCCGCCCGCTTGTGGAAGAAGAAAGAGAGCGGGCAGAAAAGTCTCGTGCGACGGTGGAGAGTGCAGCAACAAGAAAGCGCTTAGCTAAGCTTGAGCGCGCTGTGACACGCTTTATGGAGGACCGTGCCAGTCTTGACGACGAACTCTCACGCGAGTCTGGCAGTGTACGAGGAGAGCTTTATAAGCAGAAGGGTTACAGCTTGAGCCCTTCGTATGCGAAGATTGTTCAAGGTCACTCCATACCCTGCTCCCTTAGAGTTCAGCAGGACGCGTTCCCGGAAATTGAGACCGGAGCTTCGGTTCAGATTGAATGCCTCTCCGACGAAGTTGAGGCCTCGCGGCGATTCGTTCAATTGGAGATTGTAGCGACGGAAACAAAAATACTTCGATCAAAATGGAAACTTAAGGGCATACGCCCTACTTCGGCAACGGGCATGCGGGCAAAGGTAGGCACCATTGTAGCGGAATGCGTTGTTGAAGTGCTGGAATCGGAGGCGGACCGCTACCGGGATATCAAGACACTTGCCTTCCAGCGCCCCACCTACAGCATACCGGTCGGTGGAAAGAGAAGAAGGATCAAGGTGCTAGCTCCAATGGATTTGGTCCAGGAGCCTGTTAGAATTGAAGTATCGGTTGATAACAGCCGGTTCAGTATTTCGGGTGATCAGGTCCTTACATCGCGGGAGAACCTTGGTGTGGCGATCTGTGATCTACGTGTCCGAGTCTCTGGCAAGGACGATGCGGAAGGCATTATTACTGCCACGATGGGATCATTGGAGGCAACTGCCAAACTATTTGGTACTCTTCCTTTGGGGGATGGAATAAGGATCAAGTTAGAGGACATCAGCCTTAGGGACCAGCGCTATCGGTGGAGGCAAAATATACTTGAGGTCGCTACAAGACATCCGGCGCTTAGAAGATATCTGGGTGCACCGCCAAAATTCGAGGGACAAAATGAAAAACCTTTTCGGGCGGTTCTTGCTGAGATTATCTCCGAAGCTGTATGCGCTCGACTGGTGGACGAACGCGTGCGCAACAATCCGGAAGAGTTTGCCGATGCCGATTGGAGTCAGTACTATAAGGAGTATAATCGATTAATGGCGAGATTCCTTCCGCTTGTCCACAAAATCCAAGTTCCTGGCGAAGGATGAACCGTGGATTCCGCAATCAAATCAAGTTCTGCGGACTGAAGTCACGGCCCCTTGACCAACAATACTATTGCCGTATACGCCGTGAAAAGCGGGGTATACGGGCTGCACTGGTTGATGCTTGTGCAACCATTTCGCTCCCTTGTTCCAACTACCGGCGCACCATCTTCTCATAGAGCGTGAATAAATGCTCCGCACGTTCCCTTTCAGAGTTAAACTTTCTACGCCTATAGAGTCGATCCACCGTGCGGTCAAGACTCTGGTGCGCGCGGCGGAGCCCGGGTGGCATTAAATCTGGATCATAGAGAGTTGCGAGCGTCGCGCCTGCATCGGCTGCTCTAGCGTCCAGGACGGCCTGCCCCAGTGACTCAAGCACCGACAGGTCCTCCTCGGCGGGTGGCAGGGGAAACGTATTGTACACAACACCTATGGAGTAGCGATAGTCGCTCTTCAGTCGTCCGCCTACATGCCGCAGCCACGCCATGTGCATCGTAGAAATTAGCAGAGCGAATTGGGTTAAGTCGGCGTTTTCCAAGACAAGTGCGGCGTTGCTCGGAATCACCGGAGGCCCTAAGAAGCCGATCGGTACAAATTCTCGACGCTCCGAGCTAACACTTGGCACAATTATAAAGGGAGCGGTCGGGCGGCGTGCCATTCCTTGTTGGCTGAAAATCCGGTCGGTGCCGGCTGGAACGGCTATAATGTACAGATTCTGCGCTCATCCTGACACCCCTGATTGTAGTTCTGATCAAAGAATTATGGGCTTTTGCAGCGGTTATCAAGCCCGCAAGTATCTGCCGCGTGATTTACGGTGTCGTTGCCGTGTTGCAGGCAGATTCAGGCGCGTTTCTCCTTACTGAACAGCCTATATGAGCCCTTTTTGCACGCGCTGACACCGCGGTAGCGGATTCATGCGTACCATCTGCAGGTATGCTAACCTTCCACGCGGGTGTAACGTAAGCGTGCGGTGAAGTACAGGGTAGCGGGCTTTTTGGCGGTTTTGGCGGGTACAGTGTGGTTGGAAGGAGGAGAGCATGTGGGCTTGCCCGATCTGGACGATTCGGCGTCCGGCAGCTAGGCGGCCTTACCCTAGTGGGCTTGCCGTGCCCGTTTCCAATGATGGGGCAATAGCGCTGCTATGTCCTCGGCAGGATGTGTCGGGATGCGCTGGAATACTTCCATGAGCCATTCCATTGGGTTGACGTCGTGGAATTTGCAGGTTCCAAGGAGCGAATAGACCACGGCACCCCGCTGGGATGCATCATGGGATCCTGCGAACAGGTAGTTCTTCCTACCAATAGCCAGTGGCCGTATCGCATTCTCAACCAGATTATTGTCCAACTCCACACGGCCCTCATCCAGATATCGGGTCAGCCTTTGCCAACGGCCAAGCGTATACTGGGTCGCCTTGGCCCACGGGCTCTTGGGTAAACCATTGTTCACCTCCAGCCACGGCTTAAGCTCCTCCAGTACAGGTCCGGCCCGTTCCTGTCGCAGTTGCTGACGAACATCCGCACTCGCACCCGTTTTGCGTAGCCAACGCTCTATGAGGTAGAGCTTGCGTATCTCCTTCAACACATGCGCGGCCTTATCCGGCTCGTACGTCTTGCAGTCGAAGAACTTGCGCCGGGCATGCGCCATGCATGCGTAGAGCGTTACGGATGGGTCCGCATCAAAGATGTCGTAAGCTACATACCCGTCTGTCTGTAGCAATCCCTCATACCCGTGCAAAAACTCCACCGGACCCGCCCGAGCACGGGTCTTCCGGTATTCCATCACCAACAGTCTCTGCTCTGGACTATGGTACACCCAATAAAAGCCTTTATGCAGCGATCCCTTCTTATCTCCATCCTGCACCTCAATCCCCGTCTCATCCGCCTGCAGATACCCGGTGGATAGCAACTCCTGCTTCAGAGCATCATACAACGGGGTCAGGTGCGACGCAGACTGCGATATCCAGCCTCCCAGCGTGGACTTCGCAATCTCCACGCCTTCCCGACGAAACCGCTGCTGCTGACGGTACAAAGGCAGGTGGTCCGCATATTTGCCCACCACCACATCTGCCAACAACCCCGGACCCGCCATGCCCTTGTTCACCATCCGTGGTGGCAACTCACCTATGATCACCCCCTTATCCTCATCCCCAGGGTCCACATACTTCGGACGCACATACTCAATAACCTTCATATGGGCGGGTACACGCTCCAGAACCAGCGTCTTCTCCGCCCCGATGCACGTCATACCACGGGTATCCCCGTCAGGCTCAATAGTAATCGTTTCGCGGGGTAGTTTCTTCAGCAGATCGTCCAGCGCTTTACGCTTGGGCTTGCCCTTCTTCTTCTGCCGTCCGTTCGCCTTTTGCCCATTCTTCGTCTGTCCATTCGTCTCCGGCTCCGGTAGAGGGACCTCCTGCTCCGGCTCATCGAACAACGTGCCCTGCTGCGGGTCATTCAGCACACACTTTTCACTCTTGGGACTGTATAGCGCGCGTAGCGCTAGCATCAGCCGGTTATTCATATTCCCCAATTCTGCCTCAAGCCGGCTGCATCGATCATGCAGCTGGCTATTCTTTCTCTCCAATTCTGCATTATCCCGGCTGTATTGATCAAAGGCACTGGCCAATTCGGGGTGCTGTGCAAGCAACGCAACCTGCGCGGGGGAGAGGATAGAATGTGCTTCGGGCTGCATGGTGAGCTAACAACACCAGCATATTGCTTGTTCCCGAATCACACATTATATTTGGCCCGATTATCGGCTTTTTACCGCATATCGGGGCCGATATTTCACCGTCTTCAACGACACCCCCTCCAGCATCATCACCATCTGTGCCCATGTCGGCACATCCTCCTCTGGCAACACAAACGTACCCGTCTCCAAGCGCTTGTAGAAGATCGCAAAGCCGTTCCGATCCCATGTGAGCGCCTTCAAATGGTTTCGCCTCCTGTTGATGAATACAAAGATGTCTCCCGACATCGGATTCCGCTTCATGCCGCTCTTTACCAAAGCGCACAAGCCGTCAAAGCTTGTGCGCATGTCCACCGGCGGTCGGTAAAAGAAGTACCGGTGCGAAGGTGCCAGTCCGATCATGACTGCGTCAGCCTGGCCAGGTACGAAGCAGAGACCGGTGCAAAGAACCGCACCCGTATCCCACCCGGATATGCGATCTCTACCTGTGCCGCTTCCCTTGGTGCTGCACTGCCTATCTCCACGAAGCCTCGGCTGTCCTCGGCTGCAGTCTCCTGGCGATACTTCCGCCTCCAATAATTCAACTGCCCATACGAGATGCCGTGCTTTGCACAAAACGCCGCTGCGGACCGGGTCCTTTCGTTATACTGCTCTACCAGCGGAAACATCTCTTCCGCCGTACGTTTGGGCTGTACCATGCGATCTGGGGTCTGGGTTCTCACGTCTAGGGGTAAGCTCCCCAGAACCCATCACCCAATCAAGATGTAGTTCACCGCACGCTTACGGTGTAACGACCTAAACGCGCCAATCCTATCATCCAATACCGCACGCATCGTACCACGATCGAACTCCTGTTCCGGCAGTAGGCAGTCTTATTGGCAGGACTGATCACGGTACGCGTGATTTACGGCCTCGTTGGCGCGTTTTCGGCGGTTTTGGGTGCTATTCAGTCCGGTGAACATCTGAGAACAGCCCTTTTGGGCGCTCCGATACGGCTTTGGCTGGGGCATGCGTGTCCTCCGCTCATGGCGAGTGACGCGTTACATCGTCTACAGAGGCCTTACACCGCGCCTCTATAGCGCTATTACCCCCTAATTGGCGGCCGAACCTGTCACATAGCACGATCCAGCACCCATTATCGCACGCACCGTGGCATTGCACGACCGTATCCATCTTTCAGCATATACTATCGCTGCGGTGCTGTACGCGTTTCTACAGTAGAGCTGCTTACAGCTTCGGTGGTTTGTCCAGGATAATATTGTCCTGCTTAACGACTCCACCTCACTAATTGACCTGCACGCATGATTTACGGCCTCGTTGGCGTGTTGCAGGCAGATTCAGGCACGTTTTTCCTTACTGAACAGCCTATATGAGCCCTTTTGCACGCATGCACACCGTGGTAGCGGCTTCAAACGTGCCATCTGCAGGCATCGTGGACAGCCACGCGTGTATGTAGCAACGTAAACCCGTCAATCCTACCAACCACGCTACGATGCGCCCTCCAATTCCGCACGCATCGTACCACGACCGAACTCATGTTCCGGCAAGCACTTATGGATCGTACGCGCTGCAATAATGCTGATGATAATTACGACACCTTCCTGGTACAGGGTAGTCTTTTCACATTCGCCTTGGCTCCCTTGATGACTACCCCTCCGCGCACAGCCGTAGGCTCCTTATTGGCCGGATAGATCACCGTACGCGTGATCTACCGCCTCGTTGGCATGTTTTCGGCACATTTGGACCCCATTTAGCCCGCTTACCGTCTGATGAGAGCCCTTCTGGGCCCTCCGATACGGCTTTGGCGGGGACATGCGTGCCCTCCAGATACATCTCCGCCTGCTCCGCTTATCGCGAAGTGACACGTTACATCGTCTACGGAGGCCTTACACTACGCCTCTATAGCGCTGTTACCCCCTAAGTGGCAGCCGAACCCGTCACACAGCACGATCCTGCCCCCATTATCGCACGCATCGTGGTACTGTACACGCTTCTACAGTAGAACTGCTTGTAGTTCCGGCAGGTGGTCTGCACAGGGTAGGATCTTCATGCTCCATGTCTCCGACTCCCTATTGGCCATGGCTGCCCATCGTTGACGTTGACTCGAATTCATCCAACGCGCGACATTCCGGCATCGTTGAGCAATCAAACTGTTCAGGTTCTCCATGATGTTATTGGTCTGCAAACTGCGTCCCAGTTCCTCCGCCACCCCCAGTCTATGGAGCGTCAAAGTCTCTTCCAACCCCTCAGACAAGCTGTTCGATGCCTTGGGATGGGACTCCTTCAACCCCTTTTTTATGCTCAGAAGCGCCTCCTTTGCCTTGTCGTAATTCGGCTCGTCGTACGCCTGCTGCAACTCCCCCCGAACCCGCACCTTTTCGTCCTCTTTCTCAATGTAACTCACCACATTCTCTCGCTTATGCCAAGTACACCGCTGTACCTGTGCCTTATCACCAAATACCGCTTTCACCGCCTTCCGGAGCCCTTTGGAACCATCTAAGATGACCAAAAGCCCCTTATCATACCGCAGCCCGCGATCAATCAAATCCTGCAGCAGCCCTTGTACCGCCTCGGCGTTCTCTGTCGCCGTCTCCACCATCCCTACTACTATCTTCTCGCCCTTATCCGTAATCCCTACACAAATCAATACCTGCACCCCCTGAAAGTACTTGCCGTCCAGCAGCAACGCTACAAACGTGTTCTCCGCCAAGTTACGCTCCTCCTGCTCCTTCAATACCTGTGCACTGTAACTCTTGTACTTGCGACTGATTGAGGAAGCGCTCAATCCAAAACTGCCAACAAACTCCGTTGCCACCTTCTTGTAGTTCCGCTGGCTAATACCATACACAATTTTCCGGGCGATACGCTTCACCATATTCGGATTCGGCTTGTGCAACAATTTGTAGGTCTCCAGAGGACGCGCTTTACCCTTCACCCGGTCCTGTACACGCGGCACACTCACCTTTACCCGCTCATCTCCAATCATGATAGAGCCCGGTCTGCTCCCCCACCGCTCGTACCGCCCCTTGTGCTGCTTATTGTTGTCGCGCTTTCTGCGCACACCGCAGAGAGACTTTACCTCGGCTTCCATGACCGCAAGAAAAAACGCCAGTTGCATCGTGCCAAGATGCTCTACTAACAGCTTCAGGGAATCAATCCCCGTGTCTAGTATCTTCTGGAGACCCTCCGGTAGTGTGCCGGGGTTTTCTATCTGCATGACATCTTTGGACATAGGTCAGTTATCGTTTGTCTGATTGATGGAAGGAAACAATGCTGATCGCATCGCTGGAAGATACGCAGCGCGGGGCAATCTTCGCATGTGTGACTCTATCTCAAGAAGCAACAACGCCAGACAAGCACGGCGTTTGTCTGGCGGCATCCACAAGCGAACATCGCGTAGTCGCCGCACCAGCTTCTTGGAGACATGGGCCACACAACGAGTACTTCGAAGGCTCGGACTCAACTGTTCATACAGTCCTGTCCGGTGCAGTGTCAGCGTCCTATCCAGACCCCGCAAGAGCCACCGGGCCGCAGACCGGTTACACACCAAAAGGTCCGTATGGATCTGCATCAACGCTGCATGCGCCACCTTCGGATCCGGCACGGCGAAAGCACGCGTGATCGCCCCCCGAATGTGCCGCCCGTCCTGCTCGGACAGATAACTCACTACACGCGTGCGCTTGTGCATCTGGCAGTGTTGCTGCTGCATACCGGTACCCAAGCACTCTTGCAGTACGCCGGTCAGCGAGGTCACATCAGGAGTGATGCAGAAGAGCCCCCGATCTGCGCACAAACCGCGCTCCAACAAGCCTTGTAACAAGTGTTGCACGCGCTCCGCATCGTGCAACGGAGCCTCCACAAAGCCCAGAATGCGCCGATAACCCTCAATGGTAGCGGCCATGCACACGACTATGGGTCGCCCCCACACTTCCATGGCATCAAGCCAAAGGATTACGTGCTCTTCTTCACACAACGGGCGCGTATCAAACACCTGCCGCGCCTGCTCGCACGCCGCAGCATCATCATCGTACCCCAATGCCAAGCCTCCCGGAGACTCCAGAGACTCCGGAGCACGGACGCTATTTTCCTCCTCGGAAGGTGCTTCTGCCAACTGCTCCCCAGTGCCGTCTGGAGCCGCATTATCCGACGGAAGCATAACATCCTCTTCCAGACTAGACGTCAACTGCTGCACACACTGGGTGAGGTGCCGCAACAAGTCAAATTGCAGCTGCCGACCGGACGCGCCGGTATGACGCAGCCCCTGAATGAGCTGCGATAAATCATCTGATAAACTCATAAGTGATCATGGATCCGTATGGTGAAAAGGCTTAGGAAACCCAAGCCAACACCGAACCAATAATCACTTTTTCAGCCAACAAGGAATGGCACGCCGCCGAGCGGTCGGGAGAACGTTGAGATGATAGTGGGTCGGGGTATCGGCCAACTTGCGCGTAGGTATGCTCCGGCTGGCCTTTCGGTATGCCCGCACGGCCGCGATCCGTTCGCGAACCGCAGGCATCTCAGCCAAGACGCTTGGAGGGGTATCGTGGAGGGCCAAAATCCACCTGTCATTTCCATGAAGATATTCGCGTGCACCGATATAGGGACGCAAATAGGCCTCGGCCTTCGGCTCTTTTGAGACAAATTCTGCGTATTTCTCCTTAGTCTTGAATATATAATGCCCTCCGTCAATAGGTTTAGAACCCATGATGAGTCGTGGGAGGCCATTAATGGGACTAATCGCTTCCTGCACTGTAAGATGTGGATCAGTGAGCCCCGCTGCACCGATCAAGTACGGTGAGATCTTGGCATGAGTCGTTTCTTCAGGGTCTCCTTCCGTATCAGGGTAACTGAACAGGCGTTTTCTACTTGGCAGGGTTCCTGTACCGCCCAATCCTGCAATCACGACATGGACATGTGCCTTACCCCGGGCATCCGATCCCCACACAAACGTTCGGTGTGCGAAAGCTATTTCGAGTCCATACCGACTGAATAGAATGGGCCAAAGCCGTCCCACCTGTTCGCCTTGGGTGATAGAATTCGTCGCAACGTACCCAATGCGGGCACCGACCCCCTGCACGTACTCTCCCGCCTTGATAAACCAGGCAGCGACGTAATCTAGAGCGCCACCACTCTTGCTCCCGGCCGCAATTCGTTGCACTTGCGCGCGTTGTTCCTTCGTCTGAAGTTTTGAGCCCCCAAAGGGCGGGTTGCCAAAAACGAATGAACACTTTGTCGGCGGCAGTAGCGCGGCCCAGTCTATCTCAAGCGCGTCGTCATGAACGATGCGCGGCGAAGCAGTTAGTGGAATGCGTGTGTAGGTTTGTCCAAACTCGAGGCTCAGGCGGTTATTCATAATGTGATCCATCATCCACAGTGCGGTCTCCGCAATACGGACCGGAAATTCGGACTTCTCTATCCCATAGAACTGATCGACATTAATTACAGACAACGATTCCGTAAACATATCGTACTGTCCCGGGCTGACAACTTCCTTCAAGAGCTCAATTTCGAGCAGCCGGAGTTCGCGATAGGCAATAACGAGAAAATTACCACACCCACACGCCGGGTCCAGGAAAGTCAATTGGCGAAGCTTTTCCTGAAAACGCAGCAGATCGCCGCGCCGACGGCTGTCCTTGCGCCTCTTGAGCCGGTCAAACTCAGCACGCAAGTCGTCCATGAAGAGCGGCTCAATTACCTTCAGAATATTCTTTTCTGTCGTGTAGTGAGCACCCTGCCTGCGCCTCTCTCCGGGGTCCAATACAGACTGGAACAGTGCACCAAAGATTGCAGGCGAGATGTTTGTCCAGTCGAAACGGCAAGCCTCCAGCAGCCTTTGACGCATAGTAGCGCTGAAAGATGGTATTCGCAGCGATTCTCCAAACAGTGTACCGTTGACATAGGGGAAGCGTGCGAGGTCTTCGTCTAGCGTTGCCGCACGCATCGCTTCTGCCGTGTCAAGCACTTGAAACATATGAATCAGGGCCGCTCCTACGTCGGTGCCATCCGCACGAGTTCGAGTTTCAAGAAATTCAAGAAGTATGTCTCGCGGCTCAAAGACTCCCGTGTCATCGGCAAAGAGACAGAATGCAATCCGTACTAGGAATCTCTCTAGGTCGTGGCCTCGGTAACCAGATTGATCAAGTGCGTCGTGCAACCTCCCGACAAGCTCTGCTGCTTTGATGTTTGCTGGGTTCTGGTCGCGGAATGTCCTACGTTGTACTCCAACGATGAACCCAAATGCCTGAACATGCGAGGGCAATTCTGCCAGCGAGAAACACAGCTTGGTGCGCTCGGCCAGATCAGATAATTCGAAGGACTGAAAGTCGCTTACAAGGATATACCGCGGGCGCTTGTGCTCGGGCAATGCATCAAAATATTCTCCCGCCTGTCCGTAGGCACGTTTCAGATCCCGCCCGACACTCTTCTGCTCTACCAACAGGACACCTGGCCAAAACAGGTCAATGAATCCTGAATGATTGCCCAGCTTACGGACATGCTGCTCGTATCGGGCTACGCTCCGTCGTCGAACTCCGAATACCTCAAAGAAGGCGTTATAGAAACTTTGGGTCTCGCCCTTCTCGTAAGCTGCATCCCGCCAGTCCTCGGCAAAGGAGGCTGCACGTACCCGTATTTCGTTCCAAGACAATCGCATTATCCGAATGTCACATGCCTGCTGATCAACGTCAACTACTTTCTATCTGTTATGACGAGTAAGACCGTGTTAAGAAGGACGTCAGAGCTTCAAGGCTTGACCTGCCAACGATGGTCTCGGCCTCATGCAGCCGTGCCCAACGATGGTCAGGACTGGTTTGTCCCATGGAAGGGGCACGCTCTTGCAGTCGGAGCCGCAAGAACCATTCACACGCAGATAATATCAAGCGGGCTGCGGGAATACTGTTTCTACTATTGAAGGCTACAGGGTGGTAAGGTAAGGGAGTTATATGGCTGAGTGCCACGCGTTTTCGCAGGAATTACTTTTTGTGCTTTGGTGGTGCAGACTGGATGGCTTTCGCCAGTTTTTCATAATAGGTTCCCGCTTTTCACGAAAAGACTGCAATTATTTCAAATAACTCAACACGTTGGTATTCATGCTATATAAGTTCCATCTATTAGGAAGTCATATACCACAGTGCCATGCCCGAAACGGTTAGTGCATACCGCAATATCACATACAGGCTATTGCCCGGAAGTCGGAGTAACGCCAAGCACCTTGCTGGATTAGCGGGTGCGTGTAGGTTTGTGTGGAATGCCATCCTCGCAGAGCAGAGCGAGGCCTACAAGAAAGCGAAAGAGGCTGGAGAGAAGCCGCCCTCGGTAAGCTTCTTCTCGCTGGGGAAGCGGTTCACGGCACTGCGCCGTACGGTCGAGTGGCTACCTGAATACTCCTTTGGTGTCGTTAGATACACATTGAAATATCAGGCGGATGCATGGAAGGCATTCTTCAAGGAAGGTAAGAGAAGACCGAGATTCCATTCCAGACGTGGTAGTACGCCTTCGTTCACGATCCCGGATAACGTAAGGGTTCGGGATGGCAAGCTGTATATCCCGAAAGTGGGATATATGGCGCTCCGCAGGCGGGGAGGCAACCCGTACCCTGATGGTATACCCATCAAAGCCACTGTAAAGAAGAACGCCGGCAAATGGTATGCTGTCATCTGCTACAAGATTGAGGCACCTGTAATAGAGGATACCGGCAGTGCTGTAGGCATTGACCGTAATTGCGGGCAGATCGCTATGGTCTCCACAGAGGGCGATACAAGCATTATCAGACAACCGGATACGAAGCGTCTTGATGCCAAGTTGAAGCGGCATCAGCGAAGACTGGCGAGACAGAAGAAAGGCTCCAACCGTCGTAACAGGCGGAAGCATAGAATCGCCCGCATACAGCGCAAGCGTGCTAACATCCTCAAGAATGCGAACCACCAGGTAAGTCGCAGTATTGCCAATTGCTCCTCAACGGTGATACTGGAGGACCTAAAGATCAAAGCGATGACACGTTCAGCTAAGGGGACGATGGAGAGCTTTGGCACAAACGTCAGACAGAAGTCTGACCTCAATCGTGGAATACTGCGAACAGGTTGGGGCCAGCTGGATCAGATGCTGGGCTATAAGTGCCGCAAGGTGATAAAGGTTACCGCTGCCTATACCAGTCAGCGGTGTTCTGTGTGTGGGCACACAGAAGCGAGTAACCGTAAGACGCAGAGCACATTCACGTGTATGTCCTGTGGACATGCGGATCATGCAGACCTGAATGCGGCTGCAAACATACTGGCCTCCGGGATTGGGGCTTCTGCACGGCGAGGGGCGTTCGGGTTACCGACCCCTATGACCCGTGAAATTGATACTAGTGCCTCACTGTGTACAGTTGGTCACTCACGTATATAATTCCCTAATATAAGTCCCTAAGCAATGAGCTCCAACGCACGTCCGTGCTCGCATACCATTCCGCTGCTGACCGGCCCTACTGGAGTAGGCAAAACAGCACTGAGCCTAGAGCTGGCCGAGCAATTGAACGCGGAAATCATTTCCGCGGACAGCCGCCAAATCTATCGGGAACTCACCATCGGTACGGCGAAGCCGAACCCCGATGAACTCGCAGTCGTGCCCCATCACTTTATCAACGAGCGTGCCCTCGGAGAAGCCTATTCATCCGGGCAGTTTGCACGAGAGGCCAATATTCGGATTGCCGAGATTTTCGGCT
Source organism: Rhodothermales bacterium (assembly GCA_963663495.1). Taxonomy (GTDB): domain Bacteria; phylum Bacteroidota; class Rhodothermia; order Rhodothermales; family Bin80. The sequence continues at coordinate 2,382,790 of OY760427.1, read as the reverse complement.
GTGATCGCCTGCCGCTAGTGGTCGGAGGTTCGACGCTCTATGTGCACGCTCTGGTTCACGGATTAGGACCGACACCAAGTGCCCATCCTGCAATCCGGCATGACCTTGAGAAGCGTTTTGCCGAGAAAGGAGCAGATACTATGTATGAAACCCTGCGAACGGTGGACCCTGATACTGCTCGAACCATGGACGCCACCAAGACTGCCAGAGTGATTCGGGCACTGGAAGTCTGGTATGGGACAGGTATACCGCTTTCACATTACCATGCTATCAAGTCCCCTCCTGCATTTGATTTTCGCGTGATCGTACTTAACAGAGACAGAGCCGACCTTTACGGACGAATAAACCGTCGTGTAAACGAAATGCTTGAGCGTGGTCTGATGACCGAGGTACGTTCACTCGTAGCATCGGGGCACGAACAGTCTCTTTCGGACCTGCGGACCATTGGATATCGGGAAGCAATTGACCACCTCAATGGTAGGACAGCATATAGCGAAATGGTTCGACTAATACAGCGCAACACGAGACGATACGCTAAACGGCAACTCACATGGTTTCGCCGTTACACCAACACAACCTGGCTTCGCCTGAACGAAAGGGGTTTGGACGACTTGGACCAGGATGTCCTTCGAATTCAATCAGCTTTGGCGCATCCGTGAACTTTGGGTTACGTGATGTGCAGAGTAGGCCGCAATTCCAGAACTTGGGATCCCGGTGTGGCCATAACCCCGTACGATAAACGCTTGGCCTTAGCCAACATCCAATCTTGGTATCCAATAATGCTACACGAATTCATAGACCATAACTATGGGCAGGATGGCGACCGAAAGCTGCGACAGATACTCGCAGACGGTGCTGATCCAAATCAAGTATGGGGGCCGTTCGCCGAGTCGGCCCTGCATGTCGCAGCAAGACGGAGGCGCGTTTCGGCGTGCCGTATTCTGCTGGACAACGGCGCCAGCATCAACAGCACAACGGCTGGCGGCAAGTCAGCGTATGCGCATGCCGCCCGACGAGGCTTTAAAGATGTCTGTAAATTCCTGGTACTGAGGGGTGCGAACACAGAGACAAACGGTGCAGACCAGCTCGCAATATCAATGTCCAACCTTGATAGGTCTGCAGCCGAGTCCATCCTGGCAGCCGAACTCGGACTGGCCAAGACAGGGAATCCAGAGGAGGATCGCCTGCTGGCAGATGTTGCTGGTAGGAAAGAATCATGGCCGGTAAGGATGTTGGTTGATGCCGGAGCTGACTTGACTTGCAGAGGACTGGATGACGGAACCCCTCTACATCAGGCTGCCTGGTTTGGCCAATCCCACCAAGTACGCTTCTTGCTGGACGCAGGAGCACCCGTGGATGTCTATGATTCCCTTCACAACGGCTCTCCATTGGGTTGGGCTGTACACGGGTCAAAATTGTCGGGCGGAGCTGGGCGAAGGCAACGTGCCTACGTCGCCATCGTCCGAGATCTATTGGCCGCCGAGGGGGCGAAAAACCATCCGACAGGCCCCGCAGCATATTATAGCCGCCTGATTGCTTCAGCCAGTCGGCCTGTCCGAAAGATCTTGGAACAGGCGGCGCAGCCTAGTCCTGTATTCGACGAGAGGAAGCACCCGCACTAGCTCTTTCAAGAACAAAGAGAGCCTGCCGATGAAGGAAGCAGCCCCTCGTGGTTTGTGCCAGGACTTCCGCCCCCTGCGCCTCGAATAATTTAGACCACCCGCGGGTGGTCCTGAAACGTAAGGCTTCCTCCTGCCCCACCATCTGCCCCCACGACCGCAAGCGATTGGCCCAGATGTCTGCAAATCTCATCAGCCGTCGGCTGATATCATTCTCATAAACGGCTTCTACCACGATTACGCGACCCTTCGCTGTACGCAAAGCCTCGCGTACCACAATCTCTTGATCCGCAGCATGGTGCAACACGAAGTACAATACGACAACGTCAAACCGTGCATTTTCCCAAGGCAAGTGCCTTCCGTCAAATAAAACAAGAGGGATTGAAGACCGATTCAAGTCGATAACATCGCAAGCCGTGACTCTGGCGTCCATGGACTTCCATATCCTCTCTCCCACATACCCCTCCCCCGCTCCTAGATCCAGTACCATCAGTGAATCGGTCACTCGTGGCAAGTATGGTTGAAGTACATGCCATTTTCGCCACGCACGGTACCGAAGTAGTTGTTGTAACCAAGCAGGACCGTAGCTCCAGCATACAAGAACAACCCAGCCACCCCAACCACCTATAACGAATGGCCAATATGGGCCTCCGATATACATCAGATACGTACACATTGATAGCAATGCCAGCCAGTACCAGTGCCAAGCCTCGCGCTTCAGAATCACGGCTAATGCAAGCAGTCCTACCAGGTACCACGGATGCACCGTCGTTGATAATACCAGATAGCATGCTATAGTTACAAGGAATGCGCGAGCAAGCGGCCATCGGTACTTGTGATCCAGATAGTAAATGACAGGAAGACATGCTACAAAACAATATCGAAGTATTGGGCCGAGCTGTTTACTCCAATCGTCGCCGGTGAATAGCAGCATCGTCTTCTTTAAGCTGTAATAGAGTCCGGCATTGAACTCAAAGTACCTCGAATACAAGTCAAGCGAATTCCACACGTTGCCGACCACATGCGGGGCTGCGAACGGCAATGCAAGCAGGATAGCCGTAGCAGCCCCAGGCCAGATCCCGTTCCACCGGAATCGTCGCCAGAGTAAAGGAAGTAAGACGAATGGGTACAGCTTGACCCAGCCTGAACAGGCAAGTGCCACCGAAGCCAGCCTCCCATTACCGCGCCGTGCAAACAATACAGTCATCACCAACAGCAGCACCAAGGCTGATTCAGTGTGGGCCTGCCCCGCAGTTTCAATAAGAATAACAGGGTTCAGGGCATACAGCACTAGCCAACGTGCACATACCATGCGCGCTATGAGAAACACGGCCAGCAGCTCAAGAAGAAAGAACAGAGCCTTTATTCCAAAGTGACTGTAGACCCAGCCATGCCTGTGCACGACCGACCCGAAGGCAAAGATGTATTGTGAGACCGGCGGGTATACGGAGTGCCAGGATGGAGAATTCAGATTCTTGTAGACCACATCCGATTGCAAGGTGGTAAGTTCTGCAGCATCCGGCGTATGTTGGTACGGATTCTTGCCTGATAAAGTCACAACTCCGTCCCACACATACCTGTACGAATCGTCAGATAGTGATGGCGGTATGGGAAACAGTAGGAGCCGAAACATAACAGCATAACCAAGGACTTCAGCGATAGTTAGGACATCAATGCGCCAAAGCCATATCACAGCGACTCCTGCTATCAAAGCTGCCGTTACGACAAGCGGTAGATGGCTCCTGTCCTGTGCAGCACCTCCAATCATAATGATGGCGCCGACCAGGAACGCAAGCACCAAACAGGTTGTGACCGAACGCAGCACGACTACCGTGGCCCCGAACTAGGATCCTGGACGATTAAACCGCAGCCGGATGCGGGAGCCGCTGTTTTCAGTATGGAATTCGTCCGCCATAGTTCGCATAAAATACAAGCCTCGCCCACTGCTCTGGAGTAGGTTATCTGGATCCAAAGGATTATCAATGTTATCGAGCCTAAACCCGTCTCCCTGATCAGAAACACAGCACTCAATAGCCGCATCCGTTGCCTCAATCCGTACGTCTACAGTCCTTATCGCTTCCCACTTATTGCCATGGGCCATGCCGTTTGTAATGGCCTCGCTGGCAAGAAGGGTAACGATGTAGGCCAAGGATTCTGAAAGCTCTAACCCTTCCAGAAAGGCCTGCATTTTTTCGACCGCATCCTCAAGACTCTCATGGGTACTCGGGAGGCTAAACTGCAACAGGGCGTCAGGCATTTCCAGCGCGGTAGTGGGTAATGGATGCCAAGGCTACCTGAATTAGCAGGTCCAGAATACTATCGCGAACGTACATAAGGCAGCATTTTCATCATTTTTCCCGGAAAGGTTCCGCCGCCGCAGCTTCCAAGATTAGAGCTAAGTTCCTCGTTAAACGCCTTCTATCAAAGCGTTTCACATACGAGGGGTTGCCCCACGGAAGACGTTTCGCGCTCCAAAGTTTAAAGATGTCGGCCAACGTCGTGGCAATATTGCCTATATCGCTCGGCTCAACGATCCACGAGGCACCATACCGGTCCAAGGATGCTGCCGCCGTTCCGTCCGGAATCAGTGCGAGAATGGGTTTGCGTGTTCCCATGTATTCGAAGAGCTTGCCCGTTGAAATGCCATCGCCCCCTGGTTGGTCGCCGATGGTCATCCAGAGCACATCTGCCGTACCTTGGAATTCCATTGTCTTTTGATGCTCCTGATAGCCCCGATACGATACGACTCGGCCGAGTCCGAGTCGGTCCGCTAGCTCCAAGGATGCCATGGGAATCAGCCCGACAAACTCCGCTTTGACCTTCGCCCGTGCTTCTGGGAAATCTTCAATCATACGGGCAAGCCCGCGCAAGAAATAGTCTGGCGATTGAGCATGGTAGAAGACCCCCGTGTAGGTTAGTCGCATGACATGTTGATCAACGCTGCCATCCGTAGTGCAGTGTAATGATTCAGGATCAAATCCCTGCGGAATGACTGTGAATTCTGTATTCACGCCATATCCCTGAGCGCGTTGAACTAATGAGTCCAGGATTGGAGCGTTAATTGATAACACATGGGCAGACTGCTTTAACACCCTTGCCTCAAGTTGGCGATGAAGGTAGCGGTGTACCGGAGTTAGGTATGTATGCCGCGGGTTTCCAAGCCAATCATCACGGTAGTCAACCACAAGCGGGATGTCAAACTGACGACTCAGCTGACCGCCCAGTACGAGGGATGTATACGGCGGTGCGCTGGCCAGAATAACATCGTGAGCCTGCACCGAAAGGAGCTCGCCTCCTAATCGTTTGCCGGGGCCGAGCCAGCCAATCTTGTTGTCTGGAATGAAGAACGCTTGGCTTGCCCATGAAAGCCATTTGCGCCGCGACTCGCTTGGTAGCGCAATAGTTTTCTGCTTGGAAAACAATCGTGTCGGATCCCAGGAGGAGGTCCTATGCACATGGATTCCGGGCCGGGAGATATCGGCGGTCAAAGACTGATCGTAGGCAAAATACCCGCGCGGATGTGAAGTTATAACGGTCGAATTCCAGCCGTACTCTGGAAGGTATTTTACGAACTTAGCTACCCGCTGGACTCCACTTAGGCCCATGGGCGGAAAATAGTAGGCGAGTACAAGCACACGCCTATGTCTGCCCAAGGTAGTCTTATGATCCACTGTGCCTGCGACATCCATAATATTGGGAATTACATACGTGAGTGACCAGCTGTACACAGTGAGGCACTAGTATCAATTTCACGGGTCATAGGGATCGGTAACCCGAACGCCCCTCGCCGTGCAGAAGCCCCAATCCCGGAGGCCAGTATGTTTGCAGCCGCATTCAGGTCTGCATGATCCGCATGTCCACATGACATACACTTGAATTTGCTCTGCGTCTTACGGTTACTCGCTTCTGTGTGCCCACACACAGAACACCGCTGACTGCTATAGGCAGCGGTAACCTTTATCACCTTGCGGCACTTATAGCTCAGCATCTGATTCAGCTGGCCCCAACCTGTTCGCAGTATTCCACGGTTGAGGCCAGACTTCTGTCTGACGTTTGTGCCAAAGCTCTCCATCGTCCCCTTAGCTGAACGTGCCATCGCTTTGATCTTCAGGTCCTCCAGTATCACCGTTGAGGAGCAATTGGCAATACTGCGACTTACCTGGTGGTTCGCATTCTTGAGGATGTTAGCACGCTTGCACTGTATGCGGGCGATTCTATGCTTCCGCCTGTTACGACGGTTGGAGCCTTTCTTCTGTCTCGCCAGTCTTCGCTGATGCCGCTTCAACTTGGCATCAAGACGCTTCGTATCCGGTTGTCTGATAATGCTTGTATCGCCCTCTGTGGAGACCATAGCGACCTGCCCGCAATTACGGTCAATGCCTACAGCGCCGCCGGTAACCTCTATTACAGGTGCCTCCATCTTGTAGCAGATGACAGCATACCCTCTGCCGGCGTTCTTCTTTACAGTGGCTTTGACGGGTATACCATCAGGGTACGGGTTGCCTCCCCGCCTGCGGAGCGCCATATATCCCACTTTCGGGATATACAGCTTGCCATCCCGAACCCTTACGTTATCCGGGATCGTGAACGAAGGCGTACTACCACGTCTGGAATGGAATCTCGGTCTTCTCTTACCTTCCTTGAAGAATGCCTTCCATGCATCCGCCTGATATTTCAATGTGTATCTAACGACACCAAAGGAGTATTCAGGTAGCCACTCGACCGTACGGCGCAGTGCCGTGAACCGCTTCCCCAGCGAGAAGAAGCTTACCGAGGGCGGCTTCTCTCCAGCCTCTTTCGCTTTCTTGTACGCCTCGCTCTGCTCTGCGAGGATGGCATTCCACACAAACCTACACGCACCCGCTAATCCAGCAAGGTGCTTGGCATTACTCCGACTTCCGGGCAACAGCCTGTATGTGATATTGCGGTATGCACTAACCGTTTCGGGCATGGCACTATGGTATATGACTTCCTAATAGATGGAAAGTATATAGCATGCGTACCCACATGTTGAGTTATTTGAAATAATTGCAGTCTTTTCGTGAAAAGCGGGAGCCGATTATGAAAAACTGGCGAAAGCCATCCTGTCTGCACCACCAAAGCACAAAAAGTAACTCCTGCGAAAACGCGTGGCACTCGGCCATATAACTCCCATTATTTTCGCCGCAGCGGGCTCGTCCGCGAGGCATGAAGCTCACAAGATCGTGCCAATCGTTCATCTCCCAGCTGCGCCATTTACGAAAAGTGCATGGTATTGTGAGACTATAAGGTCTTGAACCGTCGTTTAGTCAGGGCTGCATCAGGTTACTTTGGCGCACACAACATCGCCAGTTCGGAAAAGAGTCTTACTTGATAACAAAAGTGGACATAGGACCATTACTGCGTGCCACGATCACCAATTCTTCCCCAGCCGTCTCTACAACCAACACTTTCCGTACATCTCCTTGAGCCACAAATCCGCTCGGATCCACTGGCTCAAATTCCAGCTTACCCTGCCCGGAAAGCAGCACGCCGTGACTAGCGTTAAGCCGGCCGGCTTGTGCCCGATTACCAAAGTCATTTCCTGCGATGAGGAGGTCCAACATGGTATCACCATCTACATCCAGGATCTCGATGTCACGTACCATGGAGATCTGAGCCAATAGGGGTAGTGGCCGGCCCGCCAAATTGGCCCCTCCTTCATTCTCAAACACTTGAGTCTCGGACACAAATGCTTTCAATTCCAAGGCGCTGTTTCTCCACTCTCGTGGCACAACATCCAGCATGGTTGCCAGGGCATACGACTCGTAGGTGGGGAATCTTTGCGCAAGCACTCCTATCTGTCCGAGCAGTTCATCGCGCGCAGCTACAGGATAATCTTGGCCTTGGATATAGTGTCCAAGCACAAAATCAGGCGTCCCATTGTGATCGAAATCAGCTGCCAGAATGGTTGCAGGCTCCGAAGAGGACACGCTCAACTGCGTGTTAAGCCCACGATTCCCGCCGACCAGGTCAAGGTCGCCGTCTCCGTCTAGGTCTGACGCTTTCACAACGCGCCAGAACCCGTTGCTTGAGGACAATCCCAGCTCGTCAGTCAATTCCTGTGCACGTTCGCCAGCGCGTACTGAGAAAATCCGAATTGGCATCCAATCCCCGACGATGATCAACTCTGCTTTCGCATCTCCTGTAACATTAGCCCAAATGGCGTCCGTAACGAGTCCTGGAGATACGAGCTCCCCGGAAACCTCTGTTGTGATATCCGAAAACGACGCCCCCTTCTCGTTTCTCAGCATATAGCTTCGGGGCGCATGGGGATAAAGTCCGGGACGCCATCTCCCTCCAATAAAAAGATCAAGGTCGCCATCAAGGTCGTAGTCATGTGCGGCAATTGCAGACGAGCTGTATGGCATGTACGGCAGAATCCCGACTTCATGTGTCAGCTGCCCGAACCCGATGTTAGTGTACAAGCGATCCTGATAGAGTGAAGAGGTGTCCAACGCCATCCCACCCCCGCTGGCCACATACAGGTCCAAGTCGCCGTCCTTATCATAGTCCAGCATTAGCGCGTCTACATCCTCGTACTCAGCATGGGCCTGCAGTATGGCGGACACCGGTGACAGAAAGGATCCATCCAGTTGCTGCAGTAAAAGGCGTCCCGCCTGTTCTCGTGCGCCCCCAAGATACAGGTCAATCAGCCCATCGCGATTAATGTCGCCGGCGGCTAGTGCCGGTCCCTCGCGGGAAAGGGAATACGGAAGTAATGGCTCCCGGTCGAAATCGCTGTAGCTATCTTCTGCATGCATAACGTCCAAGCCAGGTATCTCCACCGGGGTGATAAGCCGAGCTTCCTCGTGCGGCTCCTCATCATCCGGCGCGCCGGCGTCATTGTGATTGAGCACGAGGGTCCCAGACGAGACATTGCGAAGAATTAGATGTCTGCCATCTGGCCAAGTGACTTCAATGTCAGCGCTTTGGGCATTGCCAAGCCCAAACAAGAGCTCAGGTGCTAACGACGATAGGTATCCACGGCCCGGGATCATTTCCTGATACATGGTAAGGTTTCCTGCCGTAACGGTCACCTTGGTTCCTATTCCCGACCTATTTCCGCTGTGGCCCACGAAGTTCATTCGTAGCGACTGACCCAATGACTCGTTACGGTACAGTGAGGCCTCCTGGTTGATGTTGCTGATAACAATATCTGGATCTCCATCCCCATCAAGGTCCGAAACGATGGCTCCATTTGACAATGTCCGTTGATCTAACCCCCATTCTATTGTCTGGTCCAAGAATGCCAGGTCGCCAGTATTCTGAAAAACATAATTCTGGAGTCTTGTTTGTGGCATTTCATGGACCATGGTGACCGATGACAGCACTTCTCCCCTAGCTTGTGCCTCTGCATAGGCGGTCACCAAGGTCGTGTTCAGGAAGTCCAAGTTGGTATAATCGCGCATGTATCCGTTGGTAACCAGCACATCCTTGTAGCCATCCAAGTCAAAATCAGCAAGAAGAGGTGCCCAGCTCCAATCAGTATTAGAGAGGCCTGCCAATTGACCAATCTCTATGTACCCACCATCGCGTCGGGCGATGTGCAGCATATTGCGCATATACTGCTCATGGAAGCCATTTTCACGGAAGTTGGCGTAGAATACATGATCTTCTGGCCCTTTTAGAATCTTCTGCCGATAATTGTCCTCCGCCAGCATGTCCAGAGTGATCACATCCAGAAGCAGATCATTATTGACGTCAGCGATATCGGCGCCCATTGAGGAATACGAGGTATGGGTAAAGTAATCCCGCACTGACTCCCTAAATGTCCCGTCTCCCTGATTTACGTACATATAGTCATCTTCGATGTAGTCGTTGGAGACGTAGATATCCAGCCATCCGTCTTTATTGATGTCACTCACAACCGCGCTTAAACCGAAGCCAAGCGGGTTTCCGATAATTCCTGCTTCCGCACTCACATCAACAAACAGCCCATCGTCGTTTCGCAGCAACATATCTCCGGCCAACGAATCGCGCTGGCTACGCATGTATTCGACCAAGAACTGCGAATAGCGCCTTATGGCATGATTGAGGATGTAAGCATCAAGGTCGCCATCGTGGTCGTAGTCAAAGAAGGAGGCGTGGTTTGAATATGTCTCAAGGTCAAGTCCGTAGGAGGCTGCACTTTCGGTAAAGGTTAGATCTCCGTTGTTGACGTAAAGCAAATTTCGCCTGCGTTCCGCAGAAACGTTCCCTGATCTGCAAACATAGATATCCAGCCATCCATCGGAGTTGATGTCCACCATCGTGACACCCGTGGTCCAACTGCGTTCTTCGTTCAGCCCGGCGCTTGCAGAAATGTCTTTGAACCGAAAGCTACCTTGATTCAAATAGAGAGCATCCGGTTCCATGTTTGCGGTGAAGTACAGCTCGGGCAGGCCATCGCTATTAAGATCACCAGCCGCAACACCACCGCCATTGTAAAAGTACTCGTATTCTAATACGTTAAACCCATCCTGTTCGACAATCGCATTCACAAAATCAACGCCAGTGCGACTACCAGGCATCAGCGTGAATCTGGTGCCCTTCGGGAGATCAGCTGTGCACGATACAACAGCGCACACAAGGACACTTGAGAACCCTGTCCTAAATGCAGTCATCAGCAATTATCGGAACGTACTCCACCACTACAGTGCGGTTAGCGTTGACTGATCCTCCCGGAACGATGAAACGATACAAGGTATCGGTCTGGATTGGGTTTCTTCTCGCTGCTGTGCACATGACGGATCGCGTGGGCGCTCAATCCACAAGTCATGTAGCAGCGGCAAATGCCTTTGTAGACGAGGTGTTCTCACAGGGGAGGTCAATGTTATTCAGCAATGCTTCAGATGCGTACTTGCAGGTCCTGGGTAGTTTGAATCAGTATGTAACCGGCAAAGACCTTGAGGCCGTACGCCACCGGATACGACTGATGGCAATGGTAATGGACACCGCGGATCAAGAGGCTTTGGGAATTAACACATTTCTTTCTGACAACACGGCGCCCTTGCCGTTTGGGCAGTCATTGGTCCGGTGGTGGCGACGCCAGGATCCTATCCCCGCTACGCCCAATAACGAGAGGTTGGAAGAGCATCTGCTTAGATCCGCGTATGCCAGACACAAGTTTTTTAGCCCTGACGATAAACGTGGATTCGATGATCGCGGAGAAGTGTACATTCGGTTCGGTCCACCTGAACGCTCATTATCGGTCACGCTGAAGACCCCAGAGTTAATTCTGGATGCTATGCCCTGGCGAATACCTAACAACATCTTCTGGTCTTACCCGGATGTTCATCCCGATGCCCATTTTCTGTTTGTCCAGCATGGTCGACGGAACCCGTATCAACTTGGAATTAGTAATGATTTAATTCCCCGAAACCTGCAGGGAGGAAGGAGGAATGTCAACAAACTGCTGTATGTGATGGAGGAAATTTATGCGCAGTTAGCCATAGGACACCCCCACTATGGAGATCATTATGATCGCCTTACATTGTTCCGTACGCTTCCCACTACGGCGCCTGCACACCTTTTTGCCGAACGCATGGTGCGGCATTCTCATATAGTTGATGATACGCACGCTTCCGTGCGCGAAACAGCAGTCCCCCGAACCCACACTAGCACTGTATCCTTAGAACATTTCCCTGTGGAATTCCGATGGGCACGCTTTCTGGATAAAGATAGTCGTACCTGCACGGACATTTATTGGGCACCGGGAAACCACGCGTTCAAGCTCAGACCTCGGTACGTTCGAAGACTCCGCCGAGAAGGGCACGACCCATCTGATAACTACCTTCTTTCTGCAGCCATCGTACAACGTAACGCAGAGCACCTACCGCAGTCCATAATTGACAGTGCTCGGTTGATCCGAGCCGATAGTACTCATATGCTGCCAGCAAGCACAATTACCACCTGCTTGGAGGAGGAAACGACCGGGCTTGTTATGCAGTGGCAGCTTCAGTGGATAGCGCGGGCTCTTGGAGACTCTCTGCGACTGGGGACGGCGCTGAAGATGACAACAGCGTCAATTGAGTCCCTTATCATGCTCAACAGCCGGGGCACGCTTGATATGAGTGACCTTAAGCCAATGATCGGTGAGCCCGGTACAGACCAGCAGTCCGTGTACCCATGGCTAGCGTTACCCCCACATCGTCCGCTCACGCTGTACTTTGAAATCTACAATCTAACCTACGGTGCAGAGGATGTGACAAACTATACCATTACGTACGGAATTCATTCAGGGGAAGGAGGCAGTCGTAGTGTAAGTACAAGTTACACGGGCCAGACCACTCGGGCCACGGAATCTGTAACCTTGGACTTAAACGCTGCGGCAAAATCAGATCATGTTGACATTCAGGTACAGGTTGTAGACGACGTAACCGGGTTATCGGTGAAGCGCTCCATCTCTTTCGATCTTCAGCGCTGAGCCGAGACGCTGGATTGTAGGGACATTCTTAATGCTCAAGTATCCCAGTTCATGACATCAGAACGACGGGAATTGACGCTATGGTTCGGCCTGGGGCAACTCACTAGAACCTGGAGCTAAGGGACTGAGTCTAATCATTGTCGGTTTTTATTACCGGCTATCAACATCAACCGTATACCTGCCCACTTTGAACAAGCGCATTACTTCCATGACATCCAAACTACGCGTGCTGGTTGCTGGCTGCGGCCACATGGGCACATCCCATGCCCGCGCCTACCACACCATTGACGACTTCCAGATTGTTGGTCTGGTCAGCCGCTCTCCAGCCTCTCGTGAACTCCTATCGTCCGAGTTGGGCGGTTATCCTATGTATGCGAGTTTTGAGAAAGGATTAGCCGACGCCAAACCAGACGTGGTATCCATCAACACGTATCCGGATACGCACGCTGAGTATGTGGAATGGAGTCTTGATGCAGGTGCACACGTTTTTGTGGAAAAGCCGCTCGCCACGACGGTAGAGGACTGCAACCGCATTGTTGCGTTGGCTCAAGCGCGCGAAAAAAAATTGGTGATCGGGTACATCCTCCGCGTCCACCCCGCTTGGAAGCAATTTATTGAAATTGCTCAATCACTCGGCAAACCCCTAGTTATGCGGATGAACCTGAATCAACAAAGCAAGGGGGCCCAGTGGCAGACCCATAAGGCGCTGATGAAGTCCATGTCTCCCATCGTAGACTGCGGAGTTCACTACGTTGACGTGATGTGCCAAATGACGCGCTCCAAACCAGTATACGTGGGAGCTATCGGTGCTCGACTTTCGGATGAGATTGCCTCTGATATGTACAACTACGGTCAGCTCCAAGTGGGGTTTGAAGATGGCTCAGTCGGGTGGTATGAGGCAGGCTGGGGGCCTATGATGAGTGAGGTGGCTTCCTTTGTGAAGGATGTTGTTGGACCGAAGGGGTGCGTCAGTATTGTTGATGAAGCCAAAGAAGTTTCTGATGACATTGACGGCCATACACAAACCGGCGGCTTACGCCTGCATCGTGGAGAATTGGGAACGGACGGCGGTTTCGCAGTGGCCGACCAACTCTTTGACACATCGGACGAACCCAGCCACGATGAGCTCTGCGCGCTTGAACAAAACTTTCTTCTGAAGGCTATTCGTGAGGATATGGACCTTACAAATCATATGCGAGATGCTATCAGTTCATTGGAAATCGTTCTTGCGGCTGACAAGGCGGCACGGGAGCACCGCGTGATTCATTTGCGCCAAGTTTAATTTGCATCAATCTTCCTGTCCAACAAACAGGAAGATTGTCATCTACTTACCCTGTACCATGGTTGTACGGGCTCACCGGGAATGTAACCACGGCAAGGAGATAAGATGTCAGAATTGGTTGGCTATAGAGGTAAGAGTTGGCATCGGGCCGGAATGTCCTGAATCCTTATCAGAGCCGGCCGCTATGGTCCGGGGTTATCATAGGGAATTATATAGTGTTTGCCAGAAAAAGGTAGGAGGGCTGAAAAACGGCGAAACAAGGCCGTTTGATACTCGTTCTATCCACCTGTAAGCGTTACGGTTACAGATGGATATGAGCCATACCGTATTTGCACATTGCAGATTATTCAGCCAGCGTGTCTCTAACGAATGTTTGGCCAAATCCTTCTGTTTCGGGCGTTTTCATCGATATAAGGCCCCTTGGGGCCGATTATTCATACGATTAATACCATGCGGATTGTAGAGGATACACAGTTTAAGCTCGGGCAGGTCCCCATTGAAGAGATGACCTTCCACCCCAAAGACCGGGACGATATACCGGCAGTGCTAAAAGGTCTGCAGCACCTGTATTGCGACCCAACGGCTCGGCAGAAGATCTTTGAGATCCTGGAGAAGCAGTTGCTTCCGAATATTGATTTGCAGCGTGGTCGTCCGGGGATGGCACTTTGGCGCGTCTTTGTCTTGGGGGTATTGAAGCAGGCCCTCAACTGCGACTTTGATCGTTTGAGGAGCCTGGCCGCCAATCATTTGGAGGTGCGCCAGATGCTGGGGCATACGAATTTCTGGGACGAGCCTGTCTATCAGCTGCAGACCGTTATTGATAACGTGAGCCTGCTAACAGCGGACATCCTGAAGCAGATCAACGATGCGGTGGTGGCTTGCGGTCACCGATTGGTAGAACAGGAGCCAGAGGAGCCGCTTCTTTGCCGGGTTGATTCGGCGGTGGCCAAAGCGAATGTGGAGTGGCCTACGGATGTTCGTTTGTTGTGGGAATCAATGCGGTGCCTGATTCGGGAGTTGCATTGCGCATGTGAGGCGCACAGCCTTGCGGGCTGGCGCAAGGCTGTGTACTGGAGTCGTACCTTGAAGAAGGCCTTCAACCGGGTGCGTACGCACCGTCAGTGGCGTGATGAGTCGAAGGTGAGAAAGTATGTGAAGATGTGTCGTGTTCTGATTGAGCGTGCGGAGAGCAGTGTCAGCGTGTTGAAGGAGAAAGACGCGGATCTTGAGGAGGTGTTGCGGTACTTGGCAGATGCACAAAGGCAGATAGATCAAGTAGATAGGCGTTTGTTGAAGGGGGAGGTGATTCCGCATGATGAGAAGGTATTTTCGATACATGAGCCGCATACTCGTTGGATCACCAAGGGGAAGGCGGGGGTGATTGCGGAGTTGGGTCTGCCGGTATGCGTGCTGGAGGATCAGCATCAGTTGATATTGTGGCATCAGATACTGCACGAAGGGGTGGATTCGGATATGATTGTGGGGTTTATGAAGGAAGCGAAGGATCGGTATCCGGCGATCACATCGTGCAGCATGGATAAGGGGTACTCATCGGTAAAGAACCGTAAGGCGCTGGAGCCGGTGTTGGACACGGTGATCATGCCGAAGAGGGGTAAGTTGAGCAAAGCGGACAAGGAGAGGGAATCCGATCCGAAGTTTGTGGAGGGTCGTCGTCAGCATCCGGCAGTGGAGTCGGCGATCAACAATTTGAATCATCGGGGCCTGGGTTTGATACGGACCCGTGGCAAGGAAGGCTTTGTTCGGACGGTGGCGCTGGTAGTGGTAGCGGCAAATGTGCACCGTATCGGACAGATAGTGAAGCGGAGCGAGGAGCGACGAAGGCGGTGCGAGCAGGCCCGCAAGCGCGCGGCGTAGGTACTCGCGCGAGCGTCTTCAGCACAGAATCAAGGTAGCCTGCAAGGGCGAGAGGCCAACGTATGTTCATGCCCCGCTGATGGACGACAAAAACACGTCTGATCAACGTCAAAACCCTAGGATTGCCGGCGTGAGCGGACAAAGTCGGCACCGTTACCGTCGAAAAATCCTTGCTGACTTGTCATTCCGATCCCCAATTCGAATTCCAGCCCCCCACTCAGCCAAGAGTCGCTCGCAAGACCATACTTTTCTGGCAAACACTATATACGTGAGTGACCAACTGTACACAGTGAGGCACTAGTATCAATTTCACGGGTCATAGGGGTCGGTAACCCGAACGCCCCTCGCCGTGCAGCAGCCCCAATCCCGGAGGCCAGTATGTTTGCAGCCGCATTCAGGTCTGCATGATCCGTAAGCGTGCGGTGAAGTACAGGGTAGTGCTGCCTACCGCCCACATTAGCTAGCTTGACAAGAGGGGGTGTCAACTGGGTCGGTTAGCACGTTGTTATGTGGTTTTGTGGGGCAACAGCACCAGATCCGGGTAACAAGGCAAGGTACAGATCGGTGGCTGAGCGCAATTCCTTGTGCGGATCGGCACATAGAGCGGTGTCAATGTGCCGCGTTCTTCGGGCGGACATAACAATGCGGTTACCGCGATTCGCTGATCGCCGCAAAATCAATGACATGGCCCCTCGTGCTGATAGCACGAGCCTTAGGCAGAGAAAATCAGGAGGTAAGCACAGACCTATCCTATGGAGGAGGACGCACCACCAGTTGACCTGTTGCGGCCAAATCCTCATGATGACTTGCCCGGATTTGCAGACTGCTGTATCCGCGCCACAGCACAGTGTGACCTGGTTGACGATTCTTCCGCGGCGCATAACCGCCCATTATAGCCACCAACAGCACCGCCGCTCACAAGTTGGTGGGATCCGAAAGACCATAACGCTTCGAGTATGTGCGGAGCACAGACAGCTCCACATCGGTGAACATCACCCCGGCCTCCATCTCCGGGGAGGTACGACCCAGAAGCGTCATCAGTAGTACGCGCCACGCTGTCACCATGTGGATGGTGATAGCGTTGTGCAATAACGATGCCTTTTGCATGCGCAACTTCTCCACCTTACAACCACTCTTGAGCACGCGAAACGTGTCCTCTACACGCCAGCGCAGCCCGTAGTACTCAATGATCGCTTCCGCTTCCTCCAGCGATGTCACCGGGCACGAGGTTAAGAGGTACCACTCAATCCGCTTCGCATTCTTGGGAGGAACCGACTCACGAATATGTACCCCCCATAGTTGCACCGGCTCCCGCTGCGGGTCCTTATCGGTAGGAGGTACAGGTGTTTCGGAAGAATCAGGGGCTTCGGTATCCTGCACCACCTCCTGCTTCTTTTTCTTCTTGGTAGGGGGGAGGATTACCTTCCTATAGCGCACCTCCATAAGCGCATTACGGGCCGGCCGACCCTCATTCGTCACACGCCCCGACTTCGCACGACGGCTCACGCGTGTCACCGACAGGTGCATCATGCCTGCCGACGGACCCTTCCGCATCGCCTTGAATAACCGTGCCTTCTCCTTGCCCAGATTCCGGTCGTGTTTGGCTCGTACTATTACATCCGTACGCCGCAGCCCATCCCGCTCCGCAAAAAGCGCAAAGATGTCCGCCTCCCGATCCATAACACAGATCACCCGCGTCTTGCGAGGCAGCGTCTCCGCCGCCTCCTCAATATCATGAAGACCCTCTATCCATTGCTGCGTCCCGGCAGCATGCTCCCCCTTAGGCTTCTCATACGCACATCGTAGCACTCCCAGGGGCACTCCGTCACCTCCCAATACAATGGTCGCATGCAAATGCACCCCCTTGGACTCCGCTGTCGTCTGATTACGTCCTATAACCTCTAACCCCTCGCATTCCGGGCGCGTACTGAAGCTGATGTCCGTACCATCCTGCACGCATAACACCGTGTCCTGCGTACGCATCCGCTCAATCGTACGCTGTCGATGAGGCGCCAATATCCTCTCAGGATTGTTCCCATACCGATCCGCCTTCTCAAGAAAACGATAATACCCCGATACCGCCGCCGGATCACGCTTCGGTGCTGCACTCGGTGGACGACCCATAGATGCTCCCAACATTGCTGCACTCTTTACCAAACGAGCACTGCGCCTCTTATCCCCCAATGGCGCACCACCAAACTCCTGCTCCGCCCACCCTTCACCATCAAGCCCCTCACCCACTTCCAACCGCGGATGCAGCTCCACCTCCGGTACACCCAGCTTCTTGCGCCAGTCTCCGTCAATCTCCCTAACGAATATCTTCTTCTGCGTTTGCTTGCATTCATGCGTGAGGGCATGCCGCCCCCTGCCCATGGTCATCCCCAAACGAAGGAAGCCTGCCGCCTTGAAACACGTACCCTCCTGATCCGGGCCCACAAATGTTTCCACCAGAAAGGGCGCATAGCCATATCGCGCACGGAAGTCGTCCGGCAATCGCCGCAGTACCCGTCCCAACAGATGACTGGCCAGATTCTTGCATTGCACCGTGGGACGAATCAGGAAGCGACTCAGCCCCACCACACGATACAGCTCCCGATCCCGCTGCTCATCACTCCACGCCATCCATGTATCCCGAGGTTTCAGATACAACGCCGCTGCCGAAAACCCGATGGCGCCCAGTATCCCGTGCGCACTCTGAAACACGTATCGCACCTGGGCCCCCACAAGGGTCTTCAAACCGCGGGGATGCTCCTTGGTCATCAGCGTATTCCAGATCGTGGTAGCATCGCGGTCGGAGACCAGCACGACCTCAAGATCTTCGACCTCACCCACCGTATCCGGTACATCCACCGGCGCCTCCACCGGAGCTTCCAACAAACGCGGCCCGGCAATCCGACCAGTCCGCTGCGAAACAGGCAGTACAACCTTTTTCTCTGCCTCCAGCGTACGTAGCGCTTTCAAGCATCCGGCCCACTGCGGCCGCCCGCGAGCATCCATAAAGCGGTATTGCTCGCAAACAATGCGACTGACTGCGGTGCGACTCTTGTCACCGTGTACCTCCAGAATACGCTGCAAGGTCGGTTCTGCGCCGCGAAGCGTGGTAAGTATCTGATGCTGCACCCACATGCCGGTAAACTAACAGACAAATACGCAATAGTCAAGAGGCAATATTAATGGGTAGGCAGGGGTAGCGGGCTTTTTGGCGGTTTTGGCGGGTACAGTGTGGTTGGAAGGAGGAGAGCATGTGGGCTTGCCCGATCTGGACGATTCGGCATCCGGCAGCTAGCCCTACCGTGTGCCCAGTTCAGATACCGGACACTGTATAATATTTGTCTGTTTTTGCAAGTTTGGTGTAGTGATTGGTTCTTTCAAGAGGTGCGGAGCCTTTGGACCGGAGTGATGCTTGCACCGGGGATGCGGGAAACGTAGCATCATTTGGCATGTGCGAGGCGCTTGCCTATGCGATGGACATACGTCGGCGCTATAACGCCCGGTAGCTCGGGCGTCTCTACAGTTCTCTTCCAAATCCCCGTTGCCATCGCACTAAACGTTGGCGCGGCAACGACGCTGGGGGGCAGGTATCACTCCCTGCTATGGGTACGTTTGTTGCTTCGCGTGCTCGTCATTCTCGCTTAACGATGAGAACCTCTCTCCGTATCATATGGTATCGCTTCTCAAGGACGGCAAAGGTCTTGGCCCCTATCTCCAACCGGCTGTAGCCGCGCCAGATGACCTTGGAGCCTGGAGGCCGGTCTTTCTTCCGATCCATATAGCCTCCAAAGACGGCCACCACCCGAATAGCAGCCCCGAGTGTCTTTGGAGGCGGCAGTCCAAACTCGTCGGCAAGCTCGTGCAACAGGCGCAGTTCCATCTCATCAAACAATCCTTCCGGCGACGCTTCGGGTTCCTCGCGCCCCAGAAGCGTCATCAATAGCAGGCGCCACGCCATCACCATACAGATCGTAATGGCATTGTGCAAACTCTTGGCCTGCCGCATACCCAGCCGCTCTACCGCACAGCCGCTCTTGAGCACACGGAACATGTCTTCCACACGCCACCGCAACACGTAGTAGCCTACCACCTCAATAGCTTGCTCCAGCGTCGTAACCTCTTGGGTCGTCAATAGATACCACTGTACCGGTCGCTCTCCGGCTGGCGGCTGCACCTCCCGAACATGAATCGCACTGACCTGCACCGGATCCTCCTGCAACTTACCCGGCGCCGGAAGCGATAGGCGGCGGAAACGTACCTGCATCCGCGCCAGACGGCCCGACCGCCCCTTATGCTTGACTCGGCCTGACTTCACGCGGCGGCTCAAACGCGCAATCGGCACTTCCATGTGTCCTGCCGGACGGCCCGACCGCATGGTCGCAAACAACTTGGGAGACTTTTTACCCAATAGCCGATTCACCTTGGCTCGCACCAATATGTCCACACGCCCTGCGCTGCGCTGCTGCGCCAGGATCGCAAACACATCCGCCTCGCGGTCCATGACACACAGCACACGGGTACGACCACTCAGATGCGAGGCGGCTTCCGCTATGTCCCGCACGCCGTCTATCCATAACTGTGTCTTAGGAGCAGGAGCCTCTTGGTCGGTTGTATAGGCACAGCGTAAGATCCCCAACGGCACACCGTCCTCACCCACCGCCAGCGTAGCGTGCAAATGCACTCCTTTTGCCTTTGATGTGGTCTGATTGTGCCCTATCACATCCAACCCCTCGCACGCCGGACGAGTACTGTAGCTGATGTCCGTGCCATCCTGGATGCACAGCACCGTCCGTTGCGTACGCATCCGCTCTATCGTGCGATCACGATGCGGCTGCAAAATCTTCTCCGGCGTGATCTCGTTCTCGGCCGCTTTCTCCAAAAAACGGTAGTATCCCCGTATCCCCGCCCGATCAGCGTCCAGATTGGCCGTGATCAATTCTCCTGGAGTGCGTGAAAGCATGTTTACGCTATGTACTAACCGGTCCGAACGGCGTTTGTCCCCCAACGGCGCTCCACCAAACTCCTGTTCTGCCCATGTATCACTGGCCAGCCCCGCACCCACCTCCAGCTCGGGATACGCCTCCACAACCGGCACTCCAAGCTCCTGCCTCCAATCACCACCCAGATCATACACGAAAACCGCCTTCTTCTCTTTGGTGCATGCATTACCAGGAGCATGACGCCCACGCCCCTTGGTTTTCCCCACACACTGAAACCCCGCAGCCCGAAAACACGTGCCACGATGTTCGGGGCCCACAAAGGTCTCTATCACCCACGGCACATACCCGTAACGGTTCTCAAAATCCTCCGGAAAACGACGCAATACCTTCCCCAGTGTATGGCTGGCAAGGTTCCTGATCCGCACCATGGAGCGAATCAGGAACCGATTCAAACCCACGACATGGTCCCGGTAGTCCTCACGCTGCTCGTCCGACCACGCCATCCATCTGTCGCGCGCCTTCAGATACAGCGCCGCAGCCGCAAAGCCTATCGCTCCGATGTAGCCATGCTCGCTCCCGACAAAATAGCGCAACTGCCGTCCGACAAACCGTGGCGCACACATCGGATGCTCGGCCTCCACAAGCGTATTCCAGATCGCACGCTGCCCGGCATCTTCTACCAATTCCAACTCCAGGCCGCGCACATCCTTGAGCAATGTCGGCACTCCAACAGGCGCAGGTACCGGTTCGTCCAACAAACGAGGCACTGTGCTTCGGACCACGCGCTTCGGTGCAGGCAAGGACAGCGCACCCTCGGCTTCGAGTGTCTTGAGCGCCTGCAAACAACTGCTGTGCTGCACACGCCCTAAGGCATCATAAAAGCCAAACGCTTCACTCACACGGCGACTTATCGCTGTACGACCATCGTCAGGATGCTGCTCCATGACCTCTGTCAACTCACATGGAGCGGCACGCAGTGTCCTCAGAATCTGATGTTGAACCACCATGCCGCCAATCTAAGCGGCATGAATTGCAAAGTGAAGTAGGGGTACCGGTTGAACGGTAGAGCTAGGCGGCCTTACCCTAGTGGGCTTGCCGTGCCCGTTTCCAATGATGGGGCAATAGCGCTGCTATGTCCTCGGCAGGATGTGTCGGGATGCGCTGGAATACTTCCATGAGCCATTCCATTGGGTTGACGTCGTGGAATTTGCAGGTTCCAAGGAGCGAATAGACCACGGCACCCCGCTGGGATGCATCATGGGATCCTGCGAACATGTAGTTCTTCCTACCAATAGCCAGTGGCCGTATCGCATTCTCAACCAGATTATTGTCCAACTCCACACGGCCCTCATCCAGATATCGGGTCAGCCTTTGCCAACGGCCAAGCGTATACTGGGTCGCCTTGGCCCACGGGCTCTTGGGTAAACCATTGTTCACCTCCAGCCACGGCTTCAGCTCCTCCAGTACAGGTCCGGCCCGTTCCTGTCGCAGTTGCTGACGAACATCCGCACTCGCACCCGTTTTGCGTAGCCAACGCTCTATGAGGTAGAGCTTGCGTATCTCCTTCAACACATGCGCGGCCTTATCCGGCTCGTACGTCTTGCAGTCGAAGAACTTGCGCCGGGCATGCGCCATGCATGCGTAGAGCGTTACGGATGGGTCCGCATCAAAGATGTCGTAAGCTACATACCCGTCTGTCTGTAGCAATCCCTCATACCCGTGCAAAAACCCCACCGGACCCGCCCGAGCACGGGTCTTCCGGTATTCCATCACCAACAGTCTCTGCTCTGGACTATGGTACACCCAATAAAAGCCTTTATGCAGCGATCCCTTCTTATCTCCATCCTGCACCTCCATCCTCGTCTCATCCGCCTGCAGATACCCGGTGGATAGCAACTCCTGCTTCAGAGCATCATACAACGGGGTCAGGTGCCACGCAGACTGCGATATCCAGCCTCCCAGCGTGGACTTCGCAATCTCCACGCCTTCCCGACGAAACCGCTGCTGCTGACGGTACAAAGGCAGGTGGTCCGCATATTTGCCCACCACCACATCTGCCAACAACCCCGGACCCGCCATGCCCTTGTTCACCATCCGTGGTGGCAACTCACCTATGATCACCCCCTTATCCTCATCCCCAGGGTCCACATACTTCGGACGCACATACTCAATAACCTTCATATGGGCGGGTACACGCTCAAGAACCAGCGTCTTCTCCGCCCCGATGCACGTCATACCACTGGTATCCCCGTCAGGCTCAATAGTAATCGGTTCGCGGGGCAGTTTCTTCAGCAGATCGTCCAGCGCTTTACGCTTGGGCTTGCCCTTCTTCTTCTGCCGTCCGCTCGCCTTTTGCCCATTCTTCGTCTGTCCATTCGTCTCCGGCTCCGGTAGAGGGACCTCCTGCTCCGGCTCATCGAACAACGTGCCCTGCTGCGGGTCATTCAGCACACACTTTTCACTCTTGGGACTGTATAGCGCGCGTAGCGCTAGCATCAGCCGGTTATTCATATTCCCCAACTCTGCCTCAAGCCGGCTGCATCGATCATGCAGCTGGCTATTCTTTCTCTCCAATTCTGCATTATCCCGGCTGTACTGATCAAAGGCACTGGCCAATTCGGGGTGCTGTGCAAGCAACGCAACCTGCGCGGGGGAGAGGATAGAATGTGCTTCGGGCTGCATGGTGAGCTAGCAACACCAGCATATTGCTTGTTCCCGAATCACACATTATATTTGGCCCGATTATCGGCTTTTTACCGCATATCGGGGCCGATATTTCACCGTCTTCAACGACACCCCCTCCAGCATCATCACCATCTGTGCCCATGTCGGCACATCCTCCTCTGGCAACGCAAACGTACCCGTCTCCAAGCGCTTGTAGAAGATCGCAAAGCCGTTCCGATCCCATGTGAGCGCCTTCAAATGGTTTCGCCTCCTGTTGATGAATACAAAGATGTCTCCCGACATCGGATTCCGCTTCATGCCGCTCTTTACCAAAGCGCGCAAGCCGTCAAAGCTTGTGCGCATGTCCACCGGTGGTCGGTAAAAGAAGTACCGGTGCGAAGGTGCCAGTCCGATCATGGCTGCGTCAGCCTGGCCAGGTACGAAGCAGAGACCGGTGCAAAGAACCGCACCCGTATCCCACCCGGATATGCGATCTCTACCTGTGCCGCTACCCTTGGTGCTGCACTGCCTATCTCCACGAAGCCTCGGCTGTCCTCGGCTGCAGTCTCCTGGCGAACCTTCCGCCTCCAATAATTCAACTGCCCATACGAGATGCCGTGCTTTGCACAAAACGCCGCTGCGGACTGGGTCCTTTCGTTATACTGCTCTACCAGCGGAAACATCTCTTCCGCCGTACGTTTGGGCTGTACCATGCGATCTGGGGTCTGGGTTCTCATGTCTAGGGGTAAGCTCCCCAGAACCCATCACCCAATCAAGATGTAGTTCACCGCACGCTTACGAATAGCACCCGAAAACGCGCCAACGACGCCGTAAATCACGCGTACAGTGATCAGAGTCCTGCCAATAAGACTGCCTACTGCCGGAACAGGAGTTCGATCGTGGTACGATGCGTGCGGTATTGGATGATAGGATTGGCGCGTTTAGGTCGTCACACACGCGTGGAAGGTTAGCATACCTGCAGATGGTACGCTTGAAGCCGCTACCGCGGTGTCAGCGCGTGCAAAAAGGGCTCATATAGGCTGTTCAGTAAGGAGAAACGCGCCTGAATCTGCCTGCAACACGGCAACTACACCGTAAATCACGCGGCAGATACTTGCGGGCTTGATAACCGCTGCGAAAGTTCATAATTCTTTGATCAGAACTACAATCAGGCGTGTCAGGATGAACGCAGAATCTGTACATTATAGCCGCTCCAGCCGGCACCGACCGGATTTTCAGCCAACAAGGAATGGCACGCCGCCCTTGCTCGACCCTTCAATGACAAAACATTCGCAATATCGTCCGCCTGACAACTCTCTAGGTCATCACTACACACTAACCCTCGTATCCCCCTCCCCCAAAAAAATGAATGTTGTACCGGAGGTAACGTTAGCTGTCACAATTCTCTCCTTTCTCCTTGCATCGCCAATTCATTCCCAGGTTATTCGCAGCTACGAAGGTCTTGATCGCAATGCTGTGGACAGTTCGTACGCACTGATCGACATTTCGCTAGACGCCAGAACTGGAAATTCGAAATATTTGGATTTACGCTTCACGGGTGGCTACTCGTATCGGATGCCTGCACCAGGCCATTGGATTAGATTCTACCCCTCTGTGCGCATTAGACGCTCAGAAACGCAGACTTCCCTGCGTGAATTGTCGGGACACTTGAGACACTCCTATGTATACTCGGATGTATTGCGGACCTTCGCCTTCGCTCAAATGCAAGCAGATCATGCCATTGAGCTCGACCGCAGGTTGCTAGTCGGATGCGGAATTCGTCGGCAAATCGTGCCCCTAGAAGACGGTGGACTAGACATTGGGATCGGGCTTATGATTGAAGACGAGATCTTAGCGTCTGGTGAGACTTGGACAGCACTAAGGGGGGCGAATATTCTGTCAATTCATGGTAGAGCCGGAATCACCCAGCTAACGGCCACTGGTTTCTACCAACCAGTAATCTCACAATTTGGAGACCACCGGATGGCCGTCAGCATGGATATTCGAATTCCTGTTATTGACGGTCTCCATTTTGTCATCTATGCGAACTGGCGTCGAGACTCGCGGCCTCCACCCGGCATTAACGGAAACGACGCTACGCTTGGATTCTCAGCACAATTTAGTACTCGGTGACAAGTCCACCTAAGTCTGCCGTGTACCCACATTACGCTATTAACATTCTAGAATGTGTCGTGTATGTTGCGGCATGTTTCAGCAGAATCAGGTATTACGAACGCGTAATGGTGAGCGATTAGCGGCCATTCTTGCCGATGGTTGTTGGCAGCATCGCATGCAGATAGTGCGCGGTGTCTGCGAGGAGTTCGGTTTTGTTGATGCGCGGGGCGTATTGCAGGTAGCGACGTGTGCGAAGGCGTTATCGAAGCTTGAGGCTCGGGGGCGGGTAGTGTTGCCGGAGCCTGCGAACCGTTATGCGGCGGGAGCGGGTCCCTGTAAGAATGAGGAGCGGGTACCGGAGCCGGTAGCGTTGCCGGAGACCCTGCATGGAGTGCGTGGGTTGAAGGTGAAGATGGTCGAGACGGATGCACAGCGTAGGGTGTGGAACACGTTGCTGCACTATGAGCATCCGAGGGGAACGACGACTTTTGTAGGGGCGCAGGCACGCTATCTGGTATGTAGTGCCCATGGTTATCTGGGAGCGGTGGGGTTCTCCGCAGCGGCGTTGCGTCTGGCGTGCAGGGAGCAGTGGATGGCATGGAGTGATGTGCAGCGCAAGGCGCATCTGCACCGTGTGGTGTGCATGAGTCGATTCCTTGTGCGGGGGGAGTGTCAGCACTTGGCCAGTCATGTACTGGGCAAGGTATTGCAGCGTGTGGCGGATGATTTTCGGGATCGGTATGATTACCGTCCGTGGATAGTGGAGACGTATGTGGATCCCAAGTGGGAAGGAACGTGTTTTAGGGCGAGCAATTTCACGCTGATCGGTCATACGGCAGGCGGAAAGCGTCACAAGGATGCAGATAGAGAAGAGACTTCCAAGGCATTGTATGTATACGAGTTGGACAAGCACTGGCGCAGGCACTTGGGGGTACCGGAGGTGGAGTTGCGACCTATGAGGGAGCCGCACGAGGGTATAGACAGTGCACAGTGGGCCGAGGCGGAGTTTGGTGCCGCCCCATTGGGGGACAGCCGGCTGTCTACGCGATTGGTAAAGAGCGCCTCATTGCTGAGTGATGTGGTGGGCCACAGCATAACGGCGCATACGGGTGCGGACCGAGCGGCGGTAAAGGGGCATTACCGGTTATTGGAGAGCAAGAGGGACAAGACGGTAACGCCGGCGAACATATTGGCGCCGCATCGCGCGCGTACGATAGAGCGTATGCGCAGTCAGAAGGTGGTGTTATGTATCCAGGATACGACGAAGTTGCGGTACAGTACGCGGCCGGCGTGTACGGATTTGCAGGTTATAGGACAGAATCAGACATCTGCGAAGACGCGGGGAATGCCGCTACATGCGACGCTGGCAGTGACGGAGGATGGGTTGCCGTTGGGGGTGTTGCGATGCAGCTATAGGGATCTGGAGGGGGGAACCCATCGACCGCGGACGCAGCAGTGGATGGATGGGTTCGAGGATATATGCGAGGCGTCGAAGGAGGTGTCACGCAAGATTCGGGTGCTGTGTGTAGCGGACCGTGAGGCGGACAGTTTTGCGCTGTATGACGCGCAGCGTAAGCACGACAGAGTGGGCGTAGTGGTACGAGCGCGTCATGATCGGAAGCTATTGGATGGCGACAAGATGTTTGCAACCATGCGCAGTGGTAGGTCTGCGGGTGGGGCTCAGATAGAGATACAGCGTGTGACGGCACGGGAGAAGTCGTCAGGCAAGCAGGCACGGAAGGGCCGCAGCCACCGTATTGCGAATGCAGAGGTGCGGTATAAGAGGTTGCGGTTGCCGGATCCGAAGGGAAAGGCGGAGCCGGTAGAGGTATACGGAGTGCATGTGCGCGAGGCGGCGGCTCCGAGGGATGAGTCACCGGTAGAATGGATGCTGCTGACCAGCATGCCGGTAGAGAGCGTAGCGGATGCCAAGCGTGTGTTGGGCATGTATGTCAAGCGGTGGCGGGTGGAAGACTTCTTTCGCATTCTCAAGAGCGGGTGTAAGGTGGAGCGATTGGGGCTGCGTACATCAATGCGTCTGGAACATGCAGTAACGATCTATTGCGTGATCGCATGGCGCGTCATGACGATGGTTCTTCTGGGTCGGGAGGTGCCGGAGCTGGACGCGGATGTGTTTTTCACGGATATGGAGCTGCGATTTCTGACGGGATACACAAAAAAGGTACGGCTGCCCGAACCGAAGACGCTAGGAGAAGCAATGCTGGCGGTATCGGTACTTGGTGGCTATCAGAACCGAAGCCTGGACGGTCCGGCGGGATACCAGATCATGTGGCGCGGTCTGGAAAGACTACACCTGACTACGCTGGGATTTGAGGTAGGATACGCACAATGGCACGATAGCTCGTAGGAGAGACCAACAGTGCCAAAATAGAGGCATTCCATCATGCCTGGAGTGGTTCTATGTCCCTAACCCGCAAATCTCACCACGGCTGGTCATTTTGGGAACAATAACGCTCCTAAGTGTATCATTAGTATACACTTATCCAAATTCATGGATCCACAACCCACCACCGCAAACTGCCCAGTCCAACCCGTGGAGTTTTCCAAGATAGGAAAGCGGAAAATCATCGCAGAATTCGACGGCGGACGCATGTCATCCTATGCAGGCGCCTTGGCCCTGCGCGAAGTCGAGGAGAGATGCCAAATATTGGACCGAATAGCAGCATACTTTACCGATTACCGGGATCCATCCCGGGTGGAACATAGCATAAAGCGCCTGCTGGGGCAGCGCATCTACGGCCTACTCTTGGGCTGCGAAGACCTTAATGACCACGATAGGCTGCGGGATGATCCGATACTTTGCCTGGCCGTGGGATGCGAGGATATTGAGGGAGTCGAGCGTGTGCGAGATCGCGATAAGGGGCATCCCCTTGCCAGTTCCAAGACGCTTAATCGGCTGGAATTGTCGGTCGAGGAAACCGCCGAAGAAGATCGATACAAACGTATGGCGGCGGATCCGAAAATGATGCATGAGGAGTTGACGGAGCTTTTCCTTGAAAGCTATGGGGAGCCACCGGAGCGTATCATTCTGGATCTGGACGCCACGGATTATGAGTTGCATGGCAATCAGGAGGGAAAGTTTTATCACGGGTACTATCGTAAATACTGCTATCTGCCGCTGTACATCACGTGCGGAGAGCATATCGTAGTTTCGCTTCTTCGTCCGTCCAATATTGATGCTTCGAAGGGGAGCAAAAAGGTGCTAAAGCGGGTGGTGAAGCAGATACGGCGCCTATGGCCGGAAGTAGAGATCTGGATTCGTGCGGACAGCGGATTTTGCCGCGACAAGATTCTCTCTTGGTGTGAGAAGAAGAATGTGACCTATATCGTGGGATTGGGGCAGAATCGGCGCCTGCAGCGAGCTATAGAGGCGGAAATGGAAGCCAGTCGGAAGCAATGCGAGTCCAGCGGGGAGGCCGCGAGGCATTTTCGCAGCTTTCCTTACCGCACGTTGAAGAGTTGGAGTCGAGAGCGTCGGGTAGTGGCAAAGGCGGAATACTTGACGGGAGCGCGGGGGTACAATGCCCGCTTTGTGGTCACGAATCTGGACGAGAAGGAGTACGATGAGCGCGAGGTATATGAGGACATTTACTGTGCCCGCGGCGAGATGGAGAACAGGATCAAGGAGCAGCAGCTGGATTTGTTTGCGGACCGGATCTCCACCTGCAAGATGCAGAGCAACCAGTTAAGGCTGCTCTTGTCGGCGTTTTCCCAAGGGTACATAGCCCGGATCAAGGAACGGGGCCTGAAGGGAACACAGCTGGAGGGGGCGCGCAGCAGCACGATCCGTGAGCGTTTGTTCAAGATAGCCGTGGTGGTTACCAAGTCTATGCGTCGGTTCAAGCTGTCGCTGTCCTCGTGCTACCCGTGGCAGCGGCTATTTGTCCAAGTTGTAGCTCAGTTACGCGGAGATGCTCCAGTCGCGCATGCACTTGCGAGGTCGTCACCCGATGATGTTTTCCGGTAATCCTGCCCTGATCAGGCACCGCCTTTCCTGAAGATCCTCCAAAGTGCGGGCGTTATCGTTGACGTTCCCGCATTGGTGTGTCCGATGCGCACCAAATGATCGAATTATCGTGCCTCCGATGCCATTATGGCCCTTGAAAACACCGGAAATGTATCCGTCCGGTGAAGTACATTATAACCGAGGGTATTTACTCTCTCAATTAGAGTAAGTTAGAGCGCGGTTCGAAGGTTTATAGGCTAGCGTCGGTTGGGTGTGCAGGAGTCAAGTACCTGTCAGCGTATTCGCAGACCCGTACACGGATCTATCGGATGACCCGGGCGCGCCTGTTTAGGGGCTCCTATGCCGCTTTCTTGACGGTAGCTTGCTGCAAGTCCCGACTAGCTTTCCAATGATGGGGCAAGAGTTCAGCCATGCGGTCGGCAGGATGTGTCGGAAGACGGCGTAGTACGTCGGTAAGCCATTCAATCGGGTTTGTCGATTGCAACTTGCATGTGGCAAAAAGAGCGTACAGTACTGCGGACCGCTGCTCCGCCAGGGTATCGTCCCCTTTGTTCGCAGCATTCATCGCTACTATGCTGTCGTCTGACTTCTTCATACCGTGCATCTCCGGTTACGGTGTCTCCACCTTTCCTTCGCGGTCCCGCACGACTGCAGGACAGTATGAAGACCTCCCAGGTCCCGGCAAGGTATGTACGTGCGTCCATGGGGTCTCGGACACCGCGGGCCTGTCCGCCGTCTTACCATAACGATGACGGACATGTTGCCTTCGACCAAAGGAAGAGCCTCGGCAACCCGAACAAGAAGTCTTTCTCGCGGTAGCCCCCGGGTTTCCCCGGAGGCCCCGCACAGATCTGGACGTGCGCGCTAACGCATCCGGCTCTTCCCTTGGGTCGCGCCACCGCGCATGACGTTAACAGACCAGCAAACCGGTCCGTTGCCGTAACCGCACCTTCCCCTGGCACACGAACCTGGCTCTGTGTCCAGTGCGTGCCATGTTGCATACGAACCTGGTTCTGCGTCCAGTGCATGCCGGGAACTACGGTTTCCCCTCGGGTGCGACGCTTCGCTCCACCAACTCCGCCACATGGTCTTCCATGCTTTGTTCGCCAGCTTCATCGCTACTATCATCGCATCGGACCTCTCTTCAACGTACATCCTCCGATCAGCATTTCGCCTACGCTTCGGCGGCCCCGCCCTTGGCGCTGGGCGTTGAAAAGATCTCCCAGGTCCCGGCAGGATATGTACATACGTCCATGGGGTCTTAGACACCGCGGGCCTGTCCGCCCTCTCACCATAACGATGACGAACATATTGCCTTCGACCGCACCGATAATCTCGGCGACCCGAACGACACATCTTTCGTTGCTCAATATCCCTGGCCATATGCGCCGCTACCGACACTTCACGTCCACCCTCACGAGTGACCGCGCACGGCTCGCGAAAATATGTGCTTGGTTCTTGCTTCATATTACGGGACTTCCACCCGCTATATCCTTGCCAGTTAGCCTGGCGTACCGATGCTCCATGTCCCTGGCCACACGCACCGCTACCGACGCTTCGCGTCTACCCTCACGAGTAGCCACGCACGGCTCGCGGAAATATGTACTTGGTTGTAGCTTCATATTACGGGACTTTCACCCGCTATACCTTGCCAGTTAGCCTGGCGCACTCCTTCCCTTTCTTCTTCGGCTTTTGCACCGGGAACGTTGTCTCATCCACCTGCAGATACCCGCTACGAAGCACCTCCTTACGCAACGCATCTCCTAACGGACCCAGATACGTCGCTACCTTCGCAATCCAATCCCCCATTGTAGCAGCCGATAGCTTCACGCCATGGCGCTGAAATTTCTTCCGCAGCCGGTATAGCGGCATATGATCGACATATTTGGCTACCGCCAAATACGCCAACAACCCGGACCCGCCTTCCCCTTCGGTATGACACGCTTCGGCAACGGCGCTATGACCACCCCCTTGCGAGGCTCCTTGCAGACAACGTACTTCGGCCGCACAATCCGTACTACCCTCGTGAAGCCCGGCACATATTCCAGGTACTCCGTTACTTCCTCGCCGATGTACTTCATACCCGCGGTGCTGCCCTCCGGCTCAAGGCGGATCACCTCTCTGGGCAGATGGTCCGGAATCGGCCCGCGCACCGGCTTGTTCTTCCCACGCCGCTTGCGCTTTACCAGGTCGTACTCCTCCTCCTCCTCGGGCTCAACAGCTACTGGTTCCTCTCCAAACAACCGGCCTTGCTGCGCATTGTCCGCCGGCGTGTAACGCTCACTCTTTTTGCCAGAGAGTAGGCGATGCGCTTGTTCCAACCTGTCTTCCAGATGGCTAATCTTCGCAGCCATATCCGCGATGTTCTTGGATAGACGATCGGCTTTTTTCTCCAAGCGACGGACCTGCTTTCGCAGATCCTTGTTCTCAGCCTCTTGGTTTCTTAGCCTCTGAAAAAGGACTTCACCGGCAGGAGAAGAGGGGGAGAAAGATGCCTTGGACCGCATAGTTCATGTACATGTGCGTTCTCCACAATGTTCCGGTTCTTCTCCCCAAAACCCATGTTTTTTGTCCCAAAAGACGCTGATTGCTGCCTGCATTCAGGCGCCTGGACGATAAGCTGCACACCACTCCGAAATTCCCATATCGGCACACCAAACCCGGCGTATAATCACCTTGCACTAAGCTCTACAAGCGGACTACGCAGACCAATGCTAAGCCCGCTTTACCATGTACTTTACCGTACGGATACCATGATCCGCATGTCCACAGGACATACACGTGAATTTGCTCCGTGTCTTACGGTTACTCGCTTCTGTGTGCCCACACACAGAACACCGCTGACTGGTATAGGCAGCGGTAACCTTTATCACCTTGCGGCACTTATAGCTCAGCCCCTTAGCTGAACGTGTCATCGCTTTGATCTTCAGGTCCTCCAGTATCACCGTTGAGGAGCAATGGGCAATACTGCGACTTACCTGGTGGTTCGCATTCTTGAGGATATTAGCACGCTTGCGCTGTATGCGGGCGATTCTATGCTTCCGCCTGTTACGACGGTTGGAGCCTTTCTTCTGTCTCGCCAGTCTTCGCTGATGCCGCTTCAACTTGGCATCAAGACGCTTCGTATCCGGTTGTCTGATAATGCTTGTATCGCCCTCTGTGGAGACCATAGCGACCTGCCCGCAATTACGGTCAATGCCTACAACACCGCCGGTATCCTCTATTACAGGTGCCTCCATCCTGTAGCAGATGACAGCATACCCTTTGCCGGCGTTCTTCTTTACCGTCAGGTAGCCACTCGACCGTGCGGCGCAGCACCGTGAACCGCTTCCCCAGCGAGAAGAAGCTTACCGAGGGCGGCTTCTCTCCAGCCTCTTTCGCTTTCTTGTACGCCTCGCTCTGCTCTGCGAGAATGGCATTCCACACAAACCTACTACACGCACCCGCTAATCCAGCAAGGTGCTTGGCGTTACTCCGACTTCCGGGCAACAGCCTGTATGTGGTATTGCGGTATGCACTAACCGCTTCGGGCATGGCACTGTGGTATATAACTCCCTAATATATGGTAATTATATAGCATGAATACCCACGTGTTGAGTTATTTGAAATAATTGCAGTTTGTTCGTGAAAAGCGGGAACCGATTATGAAAAACTGGCAAAAGCCATCCTGTCTCCACCACCAAAGCACAAAAAGTAATTCCTGCGAAAACGCGTGGCACTCAGCCACATAACTCCCTTATCATACGATATTGCAAAGCTTGACCCGGAATCTCAAGGCGAGGATCGGTTCGATTGATTGCCGGGAAGTAGCAAAGCCCTCAGCCCCGCTGCTTAACGATCTTGCAGTTACTCGCATGCGCGATTAAAGCAAAGACGCATGCACTCCGTAACTAGAACGTAACGGTAACGGTCATTGATATAGTCCGCGGTCCTCCGAGCCAAGCTGCATTTTCCGTTATGGCCGACAGATAGGACTCATTCAGGAGATTGTTCGCCACAAGCGAAAATTCCGTTGACCGGAGAGATTGCCCCAAGACTTCGCCTGAAAGACTTACGTATGTGTCCACCATCCAGTAGTCATCCGCGTACCAGTCAGCCGCTAGGCTGACACGCCGCTCTGACGTGTATTTGGCAGTAATTCCAGTGCTAAGCGATCCGGATCGATCCAGCGAAACGACCCAAAGCCGATGTGGAACGCCCGTCACATCGCTCCCTGAGGATATACCTTGGCTTGTGTCAACGAGAGGGTCACCGCTACCCTTGTACTCCGAGCTATTGAGTGTAAGACCGCTGTATAAGGATACTTGGTGGGGTAGCCGCACGGTTGCCGCAAGTTCAACCCCACTGCTGCGGAGTCCCCCCGCATTGAAGTAGGCGCCACCGCCTGGAATCAGGTAATTTGGTCCGGCAGCTGTCGTCGGTCCAAGGTAGAAGATCCTGTTTTCAAAATCGGATAAATACCATGTCCCGCTCAATGCCAACCGGGATCCAGAATACTGCAGGCCAACATCTATGTTGGAGGCCGTTTCCGGCTCCAGCGCATCCAGACTTCTTCCTGGAACCTCCAAAAGGGTGCTGCTAATGGCCTTGAAATTCTGGGCATAGCCGGCAAAGAGACGCAAACCCTTTATAGGCGATTCGTACGTGACGCCTCCTGAATAGAGAATATTGGAATCCGAATCCACGGAAAAGTCTGGCTCAGACTGGAATTGGTCCTCACGCTGTAGGCCAACCAGAAACTGTTTCAGACCTGCGGTGAGCGTAAAGGGACCGGCAAAAAGCTTTTCCTCAACATACCATCTGAAGACATCTTGCGGGAAGACCCACTCGTACTGGTGCCAATAGGCCCTTTCGTCCCACCTCATGCTAATTGTTGGGTCCAGAATCCGATGCCAGTCACGAGCTAGGTGCCGGGTCGAACTTTCGTACCAGACTCCGACGCGAAGCGAGTTGCTCGCGAAGGTCCCCAGATCAATAAGCCAATGTTTATTAACTGTCAGACCAAGGCGATCCTTGCCATAGTGGCTATGACGGTAAGACTGCACGGCCGTCGCCCCCGGATGGCATCCCGGATCCACTGCTGCCCCCCCGGAGCCATAATAGTTGAAGATATAGGATGATGTGCAGCCCTCAAGAGGAGTCACAACCGTACCATTGTTATCAACGAACCGAATCACGCCAAGCTGTTCGCCGCCCCGGAATGGGTGCCCTCCCTCCAGTTCCGATTCTGGCCCTCCCTCATCGTCTCTGATATCCACGATATAAGGGGGCAGCCAATCTCCCCGTCCGCGGTTATAATGCAAATAGGCACCCATCGTTAATGAGAGCCCGTTACTCACCGACCAGTCCGCCTTAACATAGCCGAACGTATTGTTGCGCAATGTTTGCCAGCCGGGCCTATAGAACTGGTTCAAATAGGGTACACCAGGCCAGTCTCCCAACAATCGGTCCCAATGCGGATTGGCTCTAAAATCCGCGTCGCTGTATAGACGCTGGTATACATCCTCATGTATGCGGTCATGTGACAAGTAGCCCGTCAGCTCCATGGATTTTAGGTTTGATGTCACCTTAGCCGCAACATGTTCTCGCTCGTTGCGAGCCGAGCCCTGAACCCAGTCGGAAGACTCCTGGCGTGTTGCAAAAATCCAGGAGCGGGCCTTATCGCCCAGTATCGGGCCTGTATCAAAGCTCATCGCGAATCGTTTGGCAGCGTGTTCCCCAACAGTGGCCGAAACAGCATACATTCGTGCCTCAGCAGGATCTCGGGACTGGTAGTGGAATGTCCCGCCCAAGGCCTCCACAGACAGTGAGGCAATGTCAGCCGTGCCCTGCGACACCTCAACACCTCCCAAATTGGCGGGATCAAGGAGTCGTCCAGCCTTCGCTCCGCTCCAGTAGTCGGATGTTCCGTTGGGCAATCCGTCAACGGTCGTGCCAATTTGCACATCAGTGATGGTGACCTGGTATCCACGCATGGCAACGCTGCTAGACCAGTCGTCCAACCCGTAGGAGTCGCCTTCTTGAACAGACACACCTGGCAGATTATCCACAACCCCCGCTATGCTGGCAACCAGTGGCTGCTGTCGCAGCATAGGTTCTGACACCACGTTGCTGGCAAACGCGCGGAGTTCATCCGCTACGACACTCACTTCCTCAAGCCTCACGATACTCGGCTCCAATCGTATCTCAATCATCTCAATTCCCGACAGTAGCATGTATCGCTGCGTGTGGTAACCAACAAACGAGAATACAAGCACATCGTCTAGGGTGCGAACATTGATCTCGAATACACCTTCCTGGTTCGTTGTCACCCCGGTGAGTGTTCCATCTATCAACACGGTTACGCCAAGCAGGGGTTCACCCGTGTCACTTGATACAACGGTCCCTGTAGCCGGTATCTGTGCACGTGCTTCCTGGTAAGGTAAAATGAGCATGCAGGCAACGATTAGGGTAATTACAGCCTTCATGATTCAGCGTCGAAAAGTGAGTTGAGAATAGTAAATTGATCTGCTTGACTTATCACGCCCTATCCATTATTGGGTATCCGGCGTGGATTGCCCTGCGGCGCGGCTACAGTAGAGTCGAGTCTATTGATGTAGAATTATATAGAGGGGGTGACGGTCCGTCTGCAAACATTCTAAAGCAATCTGTGGCTCGTGCCTAATGTGGATCTAGTCGATGGTTCATCGTTCAATACTGTTTGCACTTAGGCGTTCGGGCATAACTTGAACCCGACTGCGCAAGTATCGCGGTTCCCTTAATCAGTCACTCTTCTGCATCAGAGTCTTCATTGCCTTGCTCGGATGGCGCACAAACATATATCTGCACTGGTATACCCTACATACCCGTCCGTTGCAACGCCCGAGAATTGGACGTGGCGCAAATTGAGATCATGGACCGACGCGACGGTTTCGGCAATGAAAGGGGTTCCATCGAAAGTACCGGATAAAATCTGCTAAACACCTCCGATTGATAATTTATGACTTTTCAGGAATAAAGCCTTGGACACCCCAAGATAGACTCGGCCACCACCGTGCATACTGGTCGCTGCGGCTCGAGGACTTGAGTGAACCGGTGCCAGACACCCCTGTCTGTGCTTGGGGTCGGGTTCGGGCTCGGGTAACGCCTTGTCAGCTTCAGTCCCTCATAATTCCCTTAATAAATGAGAGTGGCCGCGCTCTACTGCGAATCCCACCATATGCGCGTGGTGAACTCGTCGGGGCCCTGATTGGAAATGGCCGCAGAGTAGTTAACAGGATTCGCTACCTGTTCTGCCTGACGATAACGGAGCCGACGAGGCACTTGGCCGCCAGCCTCATTACCCGGGAAGTTGATGGGAGTAATGGCAGGATAACCAGTTCGGCGATAATTGGCGTATGCCTCATACTCGTTCAACAAAACTGCCGCCCATAGCTGTGTATTGATCTGCTCCATGGCCGTAGCAGGATCGTACGGATTATTAGCAAGATAAGTACCAATTGCATCGCCACTAATCTCAGCCTCCTCACCGTACATGACCAGGTACTCCATTGCTGCGCGAACACCAAAGAAATAGTGCAACGCGGGTTCACCGCTATGCCAGCCCCTTAACGCGGCTTCAGCCTTAAGCAATTCCACCTCTGCATAGGTCATAAAAAACATTGGATCATCCCATCCCTTAATTACAGGATTAATTGTGAGGTAGACATCCATCCCGCACGGCGCCGGACGAGGATCCCCATCGCAGCTAATCCAGGAAGAATGGTTCTCAATTCCGAAGTCGGCGTCGGAGCCTCCTGTAACACGTCCATTAGGCAGACCAACCACCGGAGCGCCGGCCACTGGCACCATGCCGTACACATTCAGGCGGGGGTCATCGTGCTCAACCATCCAGTTAGCAAAGAATTCGGAAATGCGAGGATTACCGTCAGCTTGAAACACTTGGCCGTTGCCGTTGCGCCAACCTGAAGGGTCATTGTGCGGCACAAAGGCGATGTCGTCGTTGCTCTCCATGGTACCGCCACTAATGGCCTTCTGGACCCAGGACTGTGCGCCAGCCGGGTCGACTTTCACAAGTCGCATCCCCAATCGCAACATCAAGGAATTAGCGAACTTACGCCACTGCTCCACATCGCCCTGATACATCAAGTCCCCTGATCCATACGTCGCACTGCTTGCGGTGAGACCAGACGCAGCAGCTTCCAACTTGGCCAACATGTCGGCGTAGATGTCAGACTGCCGATCATATGCAGGCTGCGTAATCACATCAATGAAGCCACGTCCTGCTTCTGAATACGGAATATCTCCGTACAAGTCCGTCAGGCGGTGATACATCAGTACACGCAGGATCTGCGCGATATGATGCATGTTCGCCATTTCAGGATCCTCGGAAGTCTGCAATAGCAGATCCTCCAAGTTCTTGGCAATATTGGGATAATAGCGATCCCACATGGCCGCAGAATAGGAACTGTTATAGGTGTACTTATCCCCTGACCAGTATCCTGGAAGTGCGGCAAAGTGCTGGACCATCGTAGAACTGTAGATCAGATTCGTCCGCCAGTTCTCAAACCGCTGACCTGAAATTTGAAGCTGAATGTCTGTGATTTTAAAGTTGGGGCTGATCTGGACGGCCTGTGTCGGGTTAACATTCAACTCTTCAAACCCGTCGGTGCAAGCGGAAAAGAAAAAGAAACAAGCCGCTACGGCGAGACTGCCGAACAATCCATTTGGCATAGTTCTCATGGTTGTGGTCCTCTTATTGTTTAGTCGCTGGTTGGGAAGATTCAATGTACTATAGGCGCACATTGAGATTGAGCCCGATGCTACGGGTCTGCGGTACACCGGAGTGCTCAAGCCCTATGCCCTGGTGCGTATTGTTGAAGATGGACTCGGGGTCAATGTTATCCACGTTACTGTAGAGAATCCACAGGTTACGTGCCACCAATGAAACCGTTGCTACCTTCACCGGGGTTCGTGCGAAAATCCGCGTTGGAAGCCGATAGCTTAACTGCAGTTCGCGAATCTTTGCGAAACTGGCGTCATAAACAAACTCCTCGCCAATAAAGCCTCCGCCGATACGGCCCCAATAGTCTTGAGGATCAACTTGAACCTCATTGGCATCACCATCTTCGTTTACACCATCGCCAACGATGTAGCCTACATCTCGTCCCTGCAGCGTGTTCTTGTGCAAGCCATTGCTGTAGGCGGCACTATTGGTAACTGAGAAAATGTCTCCGCCAAACCTAAGATCGACGAGCATGCTAAGGGTCAGGTTACGGTAACGAATGGAGTTTGAAATCCCGCCAATGAAATCCGGCGTTCCATTGCCGATAACACAAAGGTCACCTGTCCGCATTGGTAGGCCTTCCTCGTCATGCACTATCGGTCCCGTAGCATCGCAATCTGATGCTGCAGGGTCGCCTTCCGGCAGGTTCTGGCGGCGGTACTTGCGTCCCTTAATCGCCCCAAAGGCTTCCCCTACATCGGCGGTCACAAAATTTCCGCGATGCCGACTCTCGGCAAGCACTAGCGAGGTTTGTCCATAAACCAGCTCCACTACCTCGTTTATGTTCCGCGAAAGGTTCAAATCCATTGACCACCGAAAATCACCAGTCCGTACTGGAGTGGTCGTGAGCAGCAGCTCAACGCCGGAATTCTTGATTTCCCCGGCGTTGATGAGTTGGCTTCCAAATCCAGAGGCGTTCGAAATCGTCGTCGAAAAGATCTGATCGGTAGCGGACTGGGTGTACCATGTGAAGTCAAGACCAAAGCGATTCTCAATAAAGCGCAGGTCGAAGCCCCACTCAATCCCGACACTAGAGGATGGCTTCAAGGTGGCCCGCGGAATTTGCCCCTGGGCAATACCACCTCTCGGTTGGCCTAGGTGACTTCCACTTAGGCCGTAGGTCAGGACCAAGCTGTATGGATTCGCATCGCCACCGACCTCGGCCCACGAGGCACGTACCTTACCAAAGCTCAACCACGAAGGCATTTCAAGTGCGTCACTGAAAACAAAGCTACCGCTGATGGACGGATAGAAATACGAATTATTGTCTACCGGAAGCGTGCTGGACCAGTCGTTTCGCGCCGTAACCGTCACAAAGAAGTAGTCGTTATACGCAATTTCCGCTGAACCGTACAACGAATTGATCTGCTTCTCATTAAATCCGTAACCATGCGACCGGGTATTCTGGTTAGTCACTACTTCAAAGCCCGGTACACTAAAACCACCTCCACCGCTTAGTGTCAGCGTTTCCGCTTCACGGAAAAGAATGTTACCCCCCAAGTTGGCCTGAACGCCAATCCCGCTGGAGATCTCGCGGTTCGCAGACAGCAGGAAATCTGTGTTAACCTCAGTAATTCGAAATTCCTGCTCATTCTGGCCTCCAAGAGGAGAATAGGCAGTACCATAGGGGGTAATGCCCGTCCTACGCGTGGTGTACGTATCACCCCCAACACGTCCCATCAGCGACAACCACTCAGCCAAATCATAATTGAGAGACACAAAACCAATGACCCTTCGGTCCTCGTCACTGTTGGTAAACTGATGCGCAGACCAATAGGGATTGTTGGTGAAAGTGCTCCCAAAGAGCCCGCGATGAAGCTCCGTGCCATCAACATCCTGCCCTGGATCTGTGCAGGCCTCATCCTCCGGAGGACATTCCATCGTGGTTACGTCAACATTCGGAGCAAGCTGGTAAACGGAATAATTGGCATTCCCCGGGGAATCGGAAAGTCTAGGCCGGTTAACAACAAATTCGCGGACAAAATTAAGCTTGGCATCCGCGCTTAGCCTAGAACCGAATTCTGATGTTCCACGCATGGAGAACGAGGTGCGCTGCAAACCGGAATTGGGGCTGATGCCATCGTTCTCCAAGTGCGACATACCAAGACGCATCGTAGAAGTCTGCGATGCTGCCGTCAGTGCGAGTGAGTTTGTGGACGTAAGCCCGGTGTTGTAGAACGCGTCTACTGCGTCTGCTGCATTGGAATACGACTGCATGGTACCATCCCAGCTAATGACTTCGGATCCATCCATCATTGCACCCCAGGAATAGTCTGCTGTAGTAAGGGCATCACCAACGGAAGTCGGTTTTGCTCCACGAGTACCCTGACCATACGTGTCCTGCCAGTCGGTCTTGACCAGTACTTCCTCAAAGGTCGTGTTGCTGCTGAACTCCACTCCTAATCCCAAACCCGGTGTCGCCTTCTTTGTCGTGATGAGGATGACCCCATTCTTGGCCCTAGTACCATAAAGAGCGGCCGCGGATGGGCCTTTCAGGACGGTCACCTTTTCAATATCGTCAGTGTTGACTGACCCGATGCCATCGCCCCCGTCAGAGCCGCCCCACATGCCGGCAGTACCCAGCGTGCTGTTATCAATGGGTACGCCATCAACAACATATAACGGTTGGCTATCCTGACCGAGGGAGGACGCACCGCGAATGATTACACGGCTCGAACCCGCAGGGCCCGTAGCGGGCTTCGTCACGAGCACACCCGCGACCTTGCCGGCTAGAGCGTTGGCAACGTTGTTTTCACGCGTCTCGCGTAGATCCTCTCCGCTCACCTCAGACACGGCATACCCAACTGCACGTTCCTTTCGCTCAATGCCCCCGGCAGTAACAACGACCTCCTCCAAGAGTGCCGTATCCTCAGCCATAGCCACGGAAACATCGTTCCGACCGTCAATCTCAACTGTCTGGGTCACGAAGCCTACGAATGTGAAAGTCAGACTAGCAGATGGACCGGCAACGACTAGCGAGAACGTACCGTCCACATCCGATGCAGTACCGTTCATGGTACCCACTTCGACTACGTTTACGCCGGCAAGAGGTAAATTGTCTAGCGACGAAGTCACCGTGCCTCGAACGGTATGTGACTGTGCAGCCGCCTGGCCGACCATAACGATAACCAGCAGGCAGAACAGGACCGCACGTACAATGCCCAGCGGCACGCCCGCAGTCAAGACGGACGATTGAAGCATTTTCTTCATAATACGATTACCTAAAGATTGGTGAAACGATTCAACAAGACTATTGGAAGCCTCAGACAGGGAACCAATATAAGTGCATTGGACCAATTAAGCACTGTCAGGCCCGAGTAGCTGTACAACAATCATCAGTAGAACTTATATAACACTTACCGATCCTACCGCCGAATGGCATAGTTCGGCGCTTCACGGGTAATATGAACATCGTGCGGATGGCTTTCTCGGATGCCGGAATCCGTGATCTGAACAAATTGAGCAGATTCGCGGAATGAGGGTAGCCCATCACAACCACAGTAACCCATCGCAGCCCGCAACCCACCAATCATCTGGTAAACAACCTCATTCAAGCCCCCACTGTACGGCACCCTTCCCTCAATTCCTTCTGGAACCAACTTGGCGATATCATCCTCCGTATCCTGAAAATACCGATCCTTGCTGCCAAGTTCCATGGCCCCTATCGACCCCATACCACGATAACTTTTGAATTTGCGGCCTTCCAGCAATACAGTTTCACCAGGACTCTCTTCAGCTGCTGCGAAAAGGCTTCCAATCATGACACTTTCAGCCCCGGCAGCAAGTGCCTTAGCAATGTCACCGGTCTGCCTGACTCCTCCGTCAGCGATAATGGGTACATCGTGTTTTGCGGCCTCAGTTGCGCAATCCATCACGGCGGTCAATTGCGGTACCCCAACTCCTGCAACGATTCTTGTCGTACAAATGGATCCGGGACCTACGCCTACTTTTACCGCGTCGGCACCTGCGGTAATTAGATCTCGCGTCCCCCCGGATGTTGCCACGTTCCCCGCTACTATAGCCAACTCAGGTGCTGCCATTCTAATTTTCTCCAAGGATCGCAACACTCCTAAGCTGTGCCCATGGGCCGTATCTACCACAATGAAGTCAACCTCGGCTTCCAGCAGGCGTGCCAACCTATCCATTAGATCCGCCGTCACGCCAATAGCCGCCCCTACACGCAACCTGCCATGCGAATCCTTGCAAGCCGACGGATGGCGCCGCTTCTTCTCAATATCCTTAAATGTAATGAGTCCTTGCAGTAGCCCGCCCTCGTCAACGACCGGAAGTTTTTCAATCTTGAATCGCTGTAGGGTAGACTCCGCTTGCTCAAGAGTCGTCCCTATCGGTGCCGTCACCAGCCCCTCGGTAGTCATGACCGTTCGCAGTGAGGCGTCGTCATCGGCCTGGAAGCGCAGATCACGGTTGGTCACGATACCAACCAGCCGTCCGGTGTCGTCCACGATCGGAATGCCGCCGATAGAATAACGCGCCATTAGAGCCCGTGCGTCCCGAACCTGACGATCGGGCTGCAACGTTAGCGGATCTAGGATCATTCCGCTCTCCGAGCGCTTTACACGACGGACTTCGCCTGCCTGCTTTTCTGCGGACATGTTCTTGTGAAGTACCCCGACACCCCCTTCCCGTGCCATCGCAATGGCCATACGGGACTCCGTCACCGTATCCATTGCTGCGGACACCAGCGGAATGTTAAGTCTTATTTGCCGCGTAAGCCGGCTGGAAATGTCAACATCGCGCGGCATGACCTCCGATCGCCCGGGAACCAGCAGAACATCGTCGTACGTCAGTCCTTCGGATCGAACCTTGGCTCGCCGGGTGCTGACAATCGGGTCTGACGAGTCTGCCATCTCAGAATGCCTCAATAAAGTCTGACGAGCTTGCGAATGCGCACAATCTCAGTATCGGTCAGCTTCCGCAGCCGACCACGCTTGAGTCCCCGCTTGGACAACCCTGCATACGATATCCGGTCAAGCCTCTGCACTTGGTAACCTAGAGCCTCAAACATACGACGTACCTGCCGGTTGCGTCCTGAATGAGTTTCAATACCCACACACGTTCGATCCTTATCTGTAACAAATATTGCCAAGTCAGCGTGAGCACGTCCGTCCTCAAGCTCTACGCCACTGCGTATCTCAACAAGGTGTTTTCTCGCCACCGGCAGTTTCGTGGTCACAACATAACCCTTAGTAACGCAATAGCTCGGGTGCATCAATCGATGGGCCAAGTCCCCATCGTTGGTCAAAATCAAGAGCCCCGTGGTATCACGATCCAACCGACCAACGGGAAACATCCCTACCCGGTCCTGCGCTGGCAACAGATCCATAACGGTCTTCCGCCCACGATCATCCGATACCGAGCTGATAACATCATCGGGCTTGTTCAGCAAAAAGTATTGATGCGTTCGCGGAGTAATCAGCTTTCCATTCACGTGAACCGTGTCCGATGGTTGCACACGATACCAGTACTGCGAGGCGACCTGTCCATTAACCTTCACCAAGCCCTGATCAATTAGGCCATCCGCCTTGCGCCTGGAGCACACACCTGCTCGTGCCACATAACGGTTCAGGCGCCCA
Organism: Rhodothermales bacterium; assembly: GCA_963663495.1. Taxonomy (GTDB): domain Bacteria; phylum Bacteroidota; class Rhodothermia; order Rhodothermales; family Bin80. Next base: position 2,339,532 of record OY760427.1, on the reverse strand, counting down.
AGCGATGGCTTCGCATCAATGGCCTCCGCTCGGTCATCGGACGGTCTTTCGCCAGCGTTCTTTCTTTGGCTGTTCATTCCAAATCCAGTTCCGCTTGTGGCCCCGACCCCTCCAATAAGATCAAGCGCGCCTTTTCTTGCGCGGAAGGAGAATCCGCGAGCAGTTCGTCAATCTCACGCAAATCCGGCAACTGGTCCAAGCTTCCGAGTCCGAACTCTTCAAGAAACGCGTTCGTCGTACCATACAAGAGAGGCCGACCGACCGTTTCAGCCCGCCCTACAACATCAGCAAGACCTACTTCCTGTAACCTGCGTAACGTATAGTCTGAATCCACTCCACGAATATGGTCAATCTCCGGCTTGGTCGCGGGCTGGCGGTACGCTAGGATAGCAAGCGTCTCCATCAGCGGCCTGGACAACCGGCGTCCACGCACCGTGTGGAGATACTCTGTCAGGCAGTCCCTTACGGTCGCTGTCGTAGACAAGCAATAACCCCCTGCCCAGTGTTGAAGACGAAAAATAATTCCCGCATCCGTGTACACCTTATTGGCTGCACCTGCCGCAGCTTCTATGTCCGCAAGCGCTGGGCGCCTGTTCCCCGTCACTTTCGCGTAGACCCCGGCAATCTGATCGGGAGTGACCGGTTCGTCCGCAGCGAATGCAAGCGCCTCTAGCACTTGCCGCAGGGTAACATCTAATGCACTCATTTCACTGCTTCGTTAAGTCGCCGGATACCAAAGTCGTAACCGGAACCGGATAACTGGAGCGCAATTATGCCCTGAAATGCCATTTCCAGGGTCGCAAGGAATGTGGCGACGATGAACGGACTTCCTTTATCGGCGATCAGCTCGGAAAACCGTACGCCTGTGGTGCCCGCCAAAACCGCCAAAATAAATGCACGCTGTTCTGCTATCGTAATCTCCGGGCCTCGGACACGCACCTGGGGCGTATCTTTTGTCTGTGATACAATTCCGCAAAATGCCTTCAACAATGCATCCGTGGAAGCGTTGTTGAATTGGTGCGCTTGCAGTAGTTCGGTATCCGTGGCAGACGCACGACCCCGCGTGAACAACTCCATCCTCACTGACTGCATCGTAGTCAGTGACTCTGCAGCCACTTTGTAACGCTCGTATTCCAGCAGCCGTTCGACCAGCTCAAGTCGAGGATCTTCAACCTCCCCTTCCTTCACCTCGGGCCGCGGTAGCAACATCCTAGCCTTAAGACCAATCAGCATGGCTGCAGCATAAAGGAAGTCGCCCACCCGATCAAGGTCTAATTCCGCTACTTGCTGCACGTAATCCAGGTATTCTTCGGTTATGGAGGCAATGGGAATATCCATTACATCCAGCTCATCTCTTCGAACCAGAAAGAGTAGCAGGTCCAACGGACCCTCAAAATCTTTAAGACGAACGCGATACACTCACGTATCTGTCTGTTCGGCGTTTGCGGCAAACCAGTCGACGGTTTGCGTTAAGCCCTCTTCAAAGGCAACCTGCGGAGCCCAATTCATTACTCGTGCGGCGCGTTCAGTACAGAGCACGCTCCTTCTCTGTTCTCCAGCTTTCGCATCATCAAACTGCGGTGCCATGTCAATACCCAAGCTCCGGCGCACGTATTCAAACACGGTGACAACATCTGTCTCTCTTCCCGTCCCGATATTCACGCACGTTGAAGCACCAGTATACGACAGCGCTGCCAGGTTAGCCCGTGCAACATCCCCGACGAATACATAATCGCGCGTCTGTTTGCCGTCCCCAAATATGACCGGTTGCTTACCTCTGAGGATCTGACTGGCGAATATTGCTACAACACCAGCCTCGCCGTGCGGGCTCTGCCGAGGGCCGTACACGTTGCCGTATCGAAGCGCCACAAAACGAATACCGCAATTTCGGTCATAAAATCGTAGGTACTGTTCCGAGGCCAACTTGGAGATGCCATACGGAGATGCGGGCTCCAACGGGTGCGATTCATCTTGCGGTATTGTCACCGGATTTCCATAAATGGCACCTCCGGTTGACGCAAAAAGGAATCGTTGAACGAAGGAGCTTCTGCACGCCTCCAAGAGATTAATTGTCCCCAAAATATTGATCTCGGCGTCATAATCGGGTTGTTGGACGCTACGGCGCACATCCATCTGCGCTGCATGATGGATAAGCGCATCGAAGCCGCCCTGAACAATTACGTCGCGCGCTTCCGGGGTGCAGATGTCAATTACATGCAGTGGAACATCAACGGCGATGTTTTTTCGCTGACCTGTAGACAAGTTATCCAGCACTTCAACTTCGCATCCATCGGCCCGGAGGGCCTCAACGACATGCGATCCGATGAAACCTGCCCCGCCTGTTACCAGGACCTTCACGGGGAAGCCTCATCTGGTACAAGCTCAACCACGGTAAACATGTCGCGCGCATACATTCTTTCCGCAGCTTCCTGCAAATCGGTCCGGGTTACGCCATTCACCTCGTCCAGCACCTCATCCAGAGACAAAAATCGACCCAGCAGCAGCTCCTGCCGGGCCATACGCATCATCCGATTGCTCATACTCTCCAGACCCAGCATCAAATGCCCTTTAACCTGGCTGCGCGCCTGACCCAGTAGCCGTTCGCTGACCGGTTTGTCACGCAGCTGCGTCAGTTCCTTGAATACCAGCCGGGTTGCGTGGGGTATGCGAACCGGATCTGTCGCCAAGTAAATCCCTAGGTCCCCTGTATCCGAATGCATGTTCAGGAAGGAAGAAATATGATAACAGTAGCCGTACTTCTCGCGAATTCTTTGATTGAGGCGGCTTGACATTCCTCCCCCCAAAACCGTGTTCAAGATAGATAATGCAGACCGTAACGGGTCGTTTATGTCAACGCCGCGCCTGCCAATAACCACATGCGCCTGCTGGATCGGCTTCGATTCGCGCACAAAATCCGGTGTATAGGCAGCAAGACGGTCTCTCCCATTCACCGCCGGAGCATGATCCACATTTTGAAATGCCTGTTTCGCTAGGGAAACGACTCGCTTATGATCTACATTTCCTGCCACCGACAAGACTAGGTGTTCCGGGCCATAGTGGCGGGCACGGTAGGCAATAAGGTCCTGGCGGGTCAGCTCTTGCACCGTCTCCGGGGTGCCAATTATGGGCCGGCCAAACGGGTGACCTGTGTACACGGAGCGTTCAAACCGATCAAATGCTACATCCTCCGGCGAATCCTCATACATCTTCATCTCTTCAAGGACCACTTCCTTTTCCTTAGCGAGCTCCTTTTCAGGGAATACAGGGTTCAGCGCAAGATCCACAATAGTATCAATCGCGCGCACCACCTGCTCATCCAGAGCTCTGGCATAGTAGCACGTGTACTCCTTACCTGTAAAGGCATTCAGATAACCGCCTACTGATTCAAGGCGGCGGGCGATTTGGTGCATCCGCCGCCGCTTTGTACCCTTGAACACCATATGCTCAATAAGGTGGCTCACGCCCGCCTTTTCATCAGGCTCATCTCGACTGCCGACACGTACCCAGATACCTGCGGATACCGAGCGTACGGACGGAATAGTCTCCGTAAGTACGCGAACGCCGCAGTCTAGGACGGTTTTCTGGTACAATGACCCGTCGCCGGATCCGGCGCTACTTGTGGCGTCCCCTTGGACCGCTCCGCCCCCTTGGGCGGCGGCTGGATGGCCCACGATCGCGCCCACTCGGCCTCCGCCGTGGTTTATGAGGCGTATAGCCATCAGGTTCAGGCAACAAAGCCTTTCGGCTCAGCCTGATCTTACCGCCATCCCGAATCTCCAGAATGCGGACCCTAACCTTATCGCCTACTTGGACATGATCGGTCACGTGCTCCACGTACCCGTAGTCTAGCTCGGAAATGTGCAGCAGGCCTTCCTTACCGGGAAGGATCTCCAGAATGGCTCCGAAGTCCAGCAAGCTGCGGACTGTACCCTCGTACTCATCCCCTACCTCGGGTACCGTCACGATTGATCGGATCATTTCTATAGCAGCGTCCGCACTATCCCCATCGGTAGATGAAACAGTCACATATCCCTTGCCATCCCGTTCTTCAACCTCCACCGTGGCACCGGTAGAGGCTTGAATACCCTTGATCACCTTTCCTCCCGGCCCGATCAATGCACCTATCAGGGTGGCATCAATCACAATGTGGGTAAGGCGCGGTGCGTACGGCGACATGGACTCGCTGGATTCTGTGATCTCCAGATCCATCATGTCCAAGATGTGGAACCGAGCCTCACGTGCCTGTACCATAGCATCAAGCATTAACTCCTGGGACAGCCCGCCAATCTTGATATCCATTTGGCAAGCCGTTATTCCTTTACGCGTGCCCGTTACCTTGAAGTCCATGTCTCCGAGATGGTCTTCGGTGCCCAATATATCGGTTAAGACCACTGACCGCTCACCATCCGATATCAAGCCCATTGCCACACCAGCCACGGCTGCCCGAACCGGAACGCCGGCGTCCATTAAAGCCATACTGCCCGAACAGACGCTTGCCATAGAAGACGATCCGTTCGATTCAAGGACATCGGCATTAACACGGATCGTATAGGGAAACACATCCATATCTGGAAGCATTCCCTGAAGGGCCCGCTCTGCCAGGAATCCGTGCCCTACTTCCCGCCTGCTTGCTCCTCGCAGCATCTTCACTTCTCCCGTTGAAAAAGGCGGGAATTCGTAGTGCAGGAAGAACCGCTTATCTTGGTCGTCAAACACCTGGTCCACGGGCTGTACGTCGCGCGTAGTCCCCAGTGTCACGGATGCAAGCACCTGTGTTTCACCACGTGTAAATATTGCTGAGCCATGAACCCGTGGCAGGTACCCTGCCTGGCACCATATGGGTCGGACCTCCTGGGGAGATCTACCATCAATCCGACGTTGGTCGCTTAGCACCAACTCGCGCATAACATCACGCTCAACACAGCTAGCCGCTGCACCCGCCTCCTTTGGATCACAATCAGGGTCCATATCCAATAACATGTCCACCGCCTCTCCGCGAAGGTTCCGTAGCCCATCATAAAACGTGGATTTCTGGTACGGCGCACGAACATGCGAATCCACTTTCTCTCCGATCAGGGTACGGACCTGGTCAACCACCGAGGTTCGCGGTGCCACTGTTGTATAGGAAAAAGGTGGAGCTGCCCCTGCAGCGGCCACCAGTCTCACCTGGATGCTGCATAGTTCCCGGATAGCGGCGTGAGCCACCTGCAGTGCTTCCAGCATTTCTTCTTCCTGCACCTCCTTCATCTCCCCCTCTACCATTAAGATCGAATCAGGCTTGCCGGCTACCACAAGGTTGAAGTCACTGGCAGCGACTTCTTCCAGCGAGGGGTTCACAACAAAAGACCCGTTAATCCTTCCGATTCGGACTTCCGCGATCGGGCCATCAAACGGCGCACCGGCAAGCAGCAACGCCGCAGATGCACCGACGCAGGCCAACATGTCGCCATTGTTCCGGTCATCTGCCGACACGACTGATGCAAGCACCTGCACAGGATTCCGAAAGCCATCCGGGAACAGCGGGCGGATCGCCCTGTCCACAAGTCTGGACGTGATGATCTCCTTATCATTTGAGCGCCCTTCCCGCTTTATGAAGCCTCCGGGAATTTTACCACCCGATGAGAAGTTCTCCCGGTAATCTACCGTCAGCGGAAAAAAACTCTGCTCCTCCCGTACGGTGTCAGAGAGGACCGCGGTGCAGAGCACCATGGTATCCCCGAGACGAACCATAACCGCGCCCCCTGCCTGCTTGGCCAATCGGCCGGTCTCCATTGATAAAGTTCGGCCTGAGCCAAGGTCATACTGCACACTGATTGCTTCAGGAATCATAAGTACCTGCTATTAACGTCAACACGCCGACACATCCGCCTATTTTCGGATGCCCAGCTCCCGGGTAATGGACCGATAGCGTTCAATATCTGTCCCGATTAGGTAATTCAAGAGCCTGCGTCGCTTTCCTACCATCTTTAGCAGTCCTCTGCGCGTAGCATGGTCCTTTGGATTTGACTTGAGATGCTCGGTCAGGTCCTTGATTCGCGCCGAAAAGATTGCAATCTGGACTTCGGTCTGTCCGGTATCATCGGGATCTTTTCCGAACTGACTTACTATCTCGACCTTGCTTTCCTTGGATATCATGTAGGATTATTGAGGATGGTTCACCCAACGACCGAGCGTCATCACTTCACGTGGCGAGCTCGAATTAATTAGCGGGTTGTTAACTGTTTGAATTACGACCTGTTCCAAACTACAGCTTCAGCACATCTCTGCAAATTTGTTCATCCTCGCGCAGTTGCGCTGTGAGCTGATCAGCTCCGGCGAATTTGATCTCGTCACGGATGCGCTTGATGAAGGACACATCCAACGTACATCCGTAAAGGTTTGCGTCAACGTCAAGAATGTGCACCTCAGCTCGGGCTTGTGCGACGCTCCCGAAGGTGGGTCTGAAGCCAATGTTCATCATCCCGCCGAATGCGTCCCCAAGCATTCCAACCCGCACCGCGTACACACCTTGCCGGGGCAGCACTTTCCGCTGCGGCGACACATCCAGATTGGCCGTCGGGTAACCCATCTCGCGTCCGCGGCCCTCGCCCCTGATCACCTTCGCTGTCAAACTATATAGTCTGCCCAGGAGCCGACTGGCACCAAGCACATCTCCGCTATGAAGGCGGCGACGGATAGTACTTGACGATACTACGCCCGAGTCAAGCATGTGTGCAGAAACAACATCCACGCTAAAGCCGAACTCGCTCCCCATTAATCGCAGCAGATTTGTGTTTCCACGCCTGCCGTGCCCAAATCCGTGGTCATGCCCTACAATAATCTCAGCCATACCAATACGCTTCACCAAAATATTGCGCACAAATTCCTCCGCTGACACTTGGGAAAACTCAACGGTAAACGGCAGAACGATGAACCTGTCCAGTCCAAGAGCAGCAAGCAGCTTCGCACGTTCCTCAATGGATGACAGCAGCGGAACACCCTGGCCGCTCAATACCTCCCGCGGATGGGGGTTGAACGAAACAACCACACTGCGTGCGCCGCGAGATTGGGCACGACCAATCAGGTAATCAAGGATCTGTCGATGGCCCAAATGCACGCCATCAAATGACCCGACGGTTATGACCGAGTTCGTGTCTCGCTCAATACAATCCAATCCGTATTCACGCTTCATCGGCATTGCGCTTCCAGATGTGGCAGCTCCCACGCCTCCTGTACACGGTGCGGACCTATTGCTGTGCGCCGGAGGGAAATAAGGTGGGCGCCCACACCGAGGGCATTGCCAAAGTCGTGCGCTATCGTCCGCACGTACGTACCCTTGGAGCACGCTAACGAAAAAGAAATATCCGAACCGTTTCTATCTGTGATATCCAGGCGGTACACTCTCACGCGGTTCTTGGGTCTGTCCACCGTCTCCCCTCGTCTGGCTTTCCGATACAGCCGCTCACCTTTTACCTTGCGTGCTGAGTACATAGGGGGTAGCTGTTCGATGCGTCCGAGAAATCGATGGCGAACCTTCTCCAGGTCCTGATCGGCTATATGGTGCCAGGCTACTATGCGGTTAGGCTGGGTTTCTGCGTCGTATGACGGGGTGGTCTCTCCCATCCGCATGGTTCCCTGATATTCCTTCGGTAAGTTCATAAAATCCTGCATGCGCTTGGTGGCGCGCCCTACAAGGCAGATTAGCAGTCCTGTCGCCATTGGGTCCAGTGTACCGGCATGGCCGATCTTGCGAACTCCAAGTATTCGCCGCAGCATCCGTATAACATCAAATGAAGTACAGCCTGCAGGTTTATCAACAAGCAGGACGGCCTCCGTGGTGTTCTCAGGTACTTGTCCGGCCCGATAAACCTTCACTTAATCTGACGCTGTTACCCTTGCGCGTTCCAGCAGTGCTTCAATATGTTCCGCTTCGCCATGTGAATCGTCGTGTATAAGCCGCAATTCCGGTATCGCGCGCAACTGATGGCGCAATTTTTGTCCGAGAGCAGCCCGCAGCCTGGGAATTCGCTTCTTGATGAGTGCAAACGTATCGCCGCGCTCTTCCGGTGGCGCGAAAATACTAATGTATATGTGCGCGATTGACAGATCCCGTGTTACACGCACATTCGTCAGCGTAACTAGCGGGTCTGGATCAATGTTCTTAGCAAGGATCTCTGCCAATTCCCGCTGCAGCAGGCGTGCAACGCGCTTCATTCGAATACTCATGGAGCTATAGGTCGGCTAAGCGTCCAGCGTACGCTTGATTTCAATGATCTCAAAGCACTCAAGCTGGTCGCCTACCTTCAAGTCGTTAAAATTCTTGATTCCAATTCCACACTCGTAGCCACTGGCAACCTCCCGCACGTCTTCCTTGAACCGTTTGAGCGACGAAACACTGCTGGTATAGATGACGACTCCTTCCCGCACGATTCGCACGGTATCGTTGCGTCGCACCTTGCCTTCCATAACGTAGGACCCCGCGATCATCCCAACCTTAGGTACCTTAAAGAGGTCACGTACCTCCACGACACTGGTGACCTTCTCGGTCTCCTCCGGTGTCAGCAAGCCTTCCAGTGCATCCCTGACATCCTCCAAGGCATCATAAATGATGGAATACGTCCGTATATCAATCTCTTCCCGTTCCGCAGCGCTGCGAGCGCCAGCTGTCGGTCGCACCTGAAATCCGATTATCACAGCGTCCGAGGCGGACGCCAGCATCACGTCACTGTCGTTGATAGCGCCGACGCCGCTATGCACAATATTCACCGCCACATCATCCGTGGACAGCTTTTGCAGGGAGTCGCTGATGGCCTCGACGGAGCCACCCACATCGGCCTTGATGATCAGATTCAGTTCGCTGAGATCACCGAGTGCCATCCGTCTGCCGACATCCTCCAGGCGCATGTGCTTGTATTGCCGCATGCGCTGCTCGCGCCAGATCTGCTGCCTTCTTTGCGCAACGTCACGTGCTTCGCTTTCATCCTCCATCCCGACAAACTGGTCACCAACATTGGGCAGCCCAGGGAGGCCCAATACCAGTGCAGGCTCCGACGGTCCCGCCATTTTAATCTGCTGATCCCGCTCGTCAAACATTGCACGAACGCGTCCACTGAAGATGCCTGCAACAAAAGGATCGCCAACGCGAAGCGTACCGTTCTGTACCAGGATGGTAGCAACATTGCCGCGGCCGCGGTCCAGCCGGCTTTCGATCACGATTCCGAGAGCACTGCGGTCCGGGTTACACTGTAGCTCCATGAGATCTGATTCAAGCAGCACCTTTTCAAGTAAGTCATCTACTCCGGCCCCCGTTTTTGCTGAAACCTCCGCGCACTGCACATTACCTCCATACTGTTCGACCAACACACTGTGCTCCGACAGTTGCTGCATCACCCGCTGCGGATCCGCATCTGGCAGGTCACACTTGTTGATGGCAACAATGATCGCCACTTCAGCAGATTTTGAATGGTTTATTGCCTCAATGGTCTGAGGCATCACGGCATCGTCGGCGGCTACTACAAGGATTACGGCATCGGTAACCTTGGCTCCTCGAGCCCGCATGGCGGTGAACGCTTCGTGGCCCGGAGTATCCAGGAATGTTACATCGCGGCCATTGGGAAGCCGAACCTGATATGCCCCAATATGCTGCGTAATACCGCCAGATTCTCCCACAGCTACATCTGATTCCCTGATGTAGTCAAGCAATGACGTCTTGCCGTGGTCCACATGCCCCATTATTGTTGCTACGGGAGCGCGGGGCACAAGCTTATCCGGGTCATCCTCCTCAATTTCGATATCCTCGGTCCCGAACTCGGTTATGAATTCGACATCAAACCCAAAATCATCTGCAACGAAGGAGATGGTATCTGCGTCAAGCCGCTGGTTAATGGAGACCATCATCCCCGCGTTAAAGAGCATCCCGATGACATCCGTCACGGATACCCCCAGAAGGTTTGCCAGCTCGCCTGTAGAAACGAATTCTGTTACGCGAATCTTCTTCTCCTGCTCGGCCTGTTCTTGTCGCTCCGCGCGTCGTTCCTCCGCCCGCTGCAGTCGTCGGGCTCGTCGCCGCCTTTGCCGAACCCGCGCTGTACCCTGATCAAGCTCTTTGAGCGTATCCTGCACCTTCTGCTCAACATCAGCCTTGCCTGCTCTCGTCTTCTTTTTCCTGGACTTCTTACGGCTGGGCTTCGTTGCCGGGTGATCAATGGGTAAGGTTGTCGTGGCAACAACCCTATTCTTGCGTTTTCGCTTCCGCTTTTTCTTCGTAACTGTAGGCTGATCTTTCTGCTCTACCGTCTTTAGATCAATGGTGCCCAACACCTTGGTACCTTGCAGCTTATACCGTCCGGCGGTAATAACGCCATCCGGGCCCACTACGGCTGTGCCGTCATCGGGCACTTCTGATGGCGGTGTTTCGGAATCTTCAGGGGTCTCCTCGGCAGCTGCAACAGTCTCCGTCTCGGTTACGTCTTCCTGGCCGGACGGAGTATCTGTATACTCCTCTTCTGTTGTCGCCGGTTGGGATGAAGTAGCATCGAATGGTGCTGCCTGCACGCTCTCTTCGGGCGGCAGCTGTTCAACGGGCAGTGCTTCGCCCGGTGTTTCTGGCTCTGCACTAGCGTCATCGGCGTCTGCGGACGTATCTTCGACCGGTTCTAAAGGCGGAGTACTGAGCTCAAGCTCGGGCACAGGCTCCAACTCGGGCACAGGCTCCGGCTCGGGCACAGGCTCCGGCTTAGGTACAGGCTCCGGCTTGGGTACAGGCTCCGGCTTGGGTACAGGCTCCGGCTCGGGTACAGGCTCCGGCTCGGGTACAGGCTCAATCTCAGGTTCAAGCTCAATCTCAGGTATAGGCTTGGGCTCGGGCTCGGGCTCGGGCTCGGGCTCATCCGCTTCCTGGTCCTGCGCCATCAGGCTCCGCTCAGTCGATTTCAATCGCCTAGCTAATGCAGCCTCCGCTGCAGCGCGCTCTGCTGCTTCACGCTCTAACTGCAGTGCAGCAAGCTCCGCTTCGCGTGCAGATCGCAGTTCTCGCACACGTTCCCTGGTCTGCTTATCGTCTGCGAAATGCTCCATCAGGTCGAGGTACGCCCCCTCGTCCGTGATAGCAGCATTGACCCCTTTCCCCTTCAGAACAGAGTCTGAGGCATTAACCTTCAGGTACTCGACAATAGTGTCGGTCGTAAGGTTGAGCTCGCGCGCGATTTTAAATAGCCGCGCAGGCCTAAACCTCTTCTTTTGTTTTGTCGGCATCAATCCCGTTGGGGGCTTGGCTGGAATACTCTAATATGCTTCATCTTCCAGCTCGTCGTGCAGCTCATTCTCTACCGCAAATTCAGATCGGATAGCCGCTATCATCCGTTCTGCTACTTCGGTCTCCAGCCTACTGCGCCGGACCAGTTCATCCCTGGAAAGTTCAAGCACAGCCTTGGCCGAATCGCAGCCAATATCGCGCAGTCTCTGAATAGTCTCTTCCTTAAACTCGTCAGCAAATTCGCCGATCTCAATGTCCTCTTCATCAGCCGGGATTTCACGATACACGTCAATTTCATACCCCGCCATTCTTGAAGCAAGTCGAATATTGATCCCACCGCGACCGATCGCCTGACTGACCTCGTCAGCTCGCACGACGACCTTTGCGCGCGGGGGGTCCAGTTCGTCATTCAGCGTCACCGAAATCGGGTTGGCAGGCGACAGTGCACGCTTGATCAGCGTGTACGGATCGTCTGCCCATTCCAGCACATCAATATTCTCATTGCTAAGCTCGCGCACCACGGCATGGATCCGGTTGCCTTTCAGGCCCACGCATGCTCCCACGGGATCAATGCGCTCATCGTGGCTTATCACGGCTACCTTGGCCCGGTCTCCGGGCTCCCGCAGGATTCGTCGTATTTCCACAATACCTTCGTCAATCTCCGGGACTTCCAGTTCAAAGAGCCGCTCCATGAGTTCCGGATCCGCACGGCTTATGACAACCTGAGGGTTACTGCCGGCATCCCGCCTCACATCCTTGACGACTGCTCGCAGCATATCCCCCTTCCGATACCGATCGCGGTAGATTTGCTCATCCCTCGGCATTACCAATTCAACACGGTTATGGAATACCAGCACCTCCCTTCGTCGGACCTGGTATATCTCACCGACCACGAGCTCTCCGATCAGATCCGAGTATTCGTCAAAGATATTTTCTTTTTCAATGTCACGAATGCGCTGTCGGAATGTCTGGCGGGCCGTCAATACGGCGCGGCGCCCGAAGTGAGACAGATTTATTAACTCGCCGACATCATCGCCAGCTTCGTAGTCCTCATCAATCTTGATAGCCTCTGAAAGCTCAATCTGCGTGACCGGATCCTCAACGTCATAATCGTCCACTACCTCCCGGTCATGAATGATCTCGACGTCACCCTTGTCCGGGTTCAGGATGATGATGAACGCCTCATCCGACCCGTAGCGCTTGCGAATCATTGCACGGATAACATCCTCCAGAATCAGCTGAAGGGTATCCCGATCAATGTCCTTCTCACGCGCAATCTGCGCGAATGATGAAACCAGATCCGTACTCTGCATGGATTTGAGGGTTTTCGGCTTACTTTCCGTTTACCAGGGGAGGTTCACCTTGGCCGAGCAGATACTTGAATACGGGACATACCCCACGCCTCCCAATTCAATCCCCTCCTCGTTGGCCGCTTCCAGCCTGCCGACTTCCAGTTGCGGGTCCTCCTCATTGCCGAGAGAAACGCGGAGCGTGCGTCCAATGTGCTTACGAAACTGGCGTGGCAATACAAGCGGTCGATCCGCACCAGGCGACGACACATTCAGCGTGTATGGTGTGGAGATCTCAATGTCCACCGCAAAGCGGATCTCTCTGCTCACCGCTGCGAGCACATCTGCGGTGGGTCCGGTATCACTATCTAGCACGACATCAAGAATCGGCGACCTGTCCGAGCCTCGAATGTGTATGTCAAGAATATAGCACGGACCATCAGCCACGGTTTGCTCAATTATAACATGTAGCCTGCTCCCCGGCATGGGCAATATTGACGAAGTATGATGCTTGTTGCAAATGCAAAACGCCCGGTCCCGGCGAGGCGTTACGGGCGCAGTCAAAGCAATAAAAAAGGGTGGCTTTGAGGGCCCCCCTTCCGTTTGCCGCACTTCGAGATGCATGATGCTCCCCGTTCGCCAGCCGAAAAACTCAAGCGCCGGTGGTACGAGGCACCACAAAATGGGTTCCGCTAAACTACTGTGGGGCGTCGTTCCAGCTCGGACAGCTGGGGATAATCGACCATGTAGTGCAGCCCCCGGCTTTCTCTCCGCATCATCGCACTCCGAATTATCAGGTATGCGACCGCAATCATGTTGCGGACCTCGCATAAGGAGCTTGACACCCGGGTTCGGGAATAGAAGTTCTCCACCTCCTTATACAACAGCTTCGTGCGCCGCAGCGCGCGCTCCAGACGAAGCGTGGAACGAACAATGCCTACGTAGTCCCACATTACGCGGCGCAGTTCATCGCGGTTATGCGAAACCAACACCCACTCCTTGTGCCCTTGAGTGCCCGATGTGTCCCAATCGGGGACCATTTTGTTCCATTCCGATGAAGCGACCATCTCGCGCGCAGCCTCTTTGGCACGGTGACTGAAAACTAGAGCCTCCAGGAGAGAGTTGCTCGCTAGCCGGTTGGCTCCATGTAAGCCGGTGCTCGCTACTTCTCCTGCAGCGAGCAGACCGCTTATGCTCGTTCTGCCCCATGTGTCCGTTTGAACACCCCCGCACTGATAATGGGCGGAGGGAACCACTGGAATCGCTTCCGCGGTGATATCAATCCCGCAGCGCCGGCATTCCTCATAGATATGTGGAAACGACTCTCTGATATCGTGCGCTGACTTGCGGGAAATGTCCAGCAGTACAAACTGTTCACCGCGCTGCTTTAACTGTTCGTCAATCGCGCGTGCTACGATGTCGCGCGGAGCAAGCTCGGCGCAGTCATGATAGGAAGGCATAAAGCGGATTCCATCCTGATTGTGCAGCGTAGCGCCATCGCCGCGCAACGCTTCAGAGATCAGAAACATGCCATCCGTCCTTTGGCTTTCAGGCACCGCACCCGGATACAAGGCTGTAGGATGAAACTGCACAAACTCCATGTTCCGGATCCTTGCCTTTGCCCGGTAGGCCATTGCCACTCCGTCACCCGTAGCAATGGAGGGATTGGTCGTGTGCAGATAGACTGCTCCAGATCCGCCGGTTGCCAGCATTGTCGTCTTCGCCAGAAACGTATCAACCCGATCCTCGGCTTCGTCGTAGACATAGGCACCAAAGCAGTGGATGCTGGGCCGCAAGCGCGTCACCACGTGTCCCAGATGGTGTTCTGTGATTAGGTCAACAGCAAAATGATAGTCGTATACCGTGATGGAGGGATGGTCGGCGATCGCTGACAGAAGCGCCCTTTCCACCTCTCTACCCGTCGTATCCCGGGCATGCACAATCCTGGCGGCAGAATGACCGCCCTCGCGACCCAGGTGCAGTTCACCCCCGCGGCGCGTAAAGTTAGCTCCTAGATCCATGAGATTCCTGACACGCGCCGGGCCCTCCTTAACGACAAGTTCTACCACCTCCCGGTCACACAGTCCTGCGCCGGCCTCAATGGTGTCTTCCACATGACTACAAATGGAGTCAGAAGCGCTCGTGACACTGGCAATCCCGCCCTGAGCGTAGTTCGTATTGGACTCCGCCCGTGCTTTCTTTGTGACCACCGCGACGGTACCATACCTGGCGGCCTGCGTGGCATACCACAGCCCCGCAATCCCACTGCCTACCACTAGGAAGTCAACATGTATCCGGCGGGCTTTGGTTTGTATCACGGGTCCGTGAGGGGATTGTTGTGCTCCTGCGGGCATGCTACCCCTTTCCGCAAAAAACGGTGGTAGGGTCCGGCGCCCAATCAGGCTGACATTAGGCGTTTGGCACGGAAACGTCGGTCATGCCGTAACCTGCCGTTTTGCCTGGCAGTTTCTCGAGTGCACCAGAAGCGTAGCGAGCGTTGGAGACGCGCCGGTTTACGCATGATAAGCCTCGCACGCTAAGGACAGTCATTGAGCATTCCCCAAAAGGTAGGCCTTCATGAATGGATCAATCGCTCCGTCCATGACCGCCTGCACATTCCCGACTTTCATGTCAGACCTGTGGTCGTTAACCATCGTATAGGGTTGAAACACATAAGACCGGATCTGACTGCCCCATTCAATTTTCTTTTTTGTTGCTTCCCGGCGATTTTTCTCCGCCTCCTGTATTTCTTTTTCCAGTTGGTAAATCCGTCCCTTAAGCATTTTCAGTGCCCTATCACGATTCTGGTGCTGGCTGCGCTCCTCCGTGCATTCTGCTGCCACGCGCGGACTGGTACCGTCGGACAGTACCCCCGACCAGACCAGTCTCACGCCTGTGTCCAGCTTATTTACGTTTTGCCCTCCCTTACCGCCGGACCGGAATGTCTGCAGCTCTATATCCGCCGGTTGGACGCTGATGTTGATAGTGTCGTCAATTTCCGGATAGGCAAACACGCTTGCAAAGCTGGTATGGCGCCTACCACTGGAATCAAAGGGGGAAATGCGCACCAGCCTGTGGACTCCCGATTCCGGACGTAAATACCCGTAAGCAAAAGGTCCCTTTACCTGCAGGGAGGCACTCTTTATCCCTGCCACATCACCCTCCTGATGGCTAAGGAGTACTGCGTCAAAGCCGCGCCTCATCGCCCACCGTGTGTACATTCGAAGGAGCATTTCAGCCCAATCCTGACTTTCTGTGCCGCCCGCCCCGGAGTTTATTGTAATGATAGCGTTGCGATGATCATCTTCGCCTGACAACATACTCCGCATTTCAAGGCTTTCCAGCGCATGCTGGAGCTGGCCGGAGACCTCCTCAATCTCCTCCTGCAGATCTTCTCCTTCTTCCTCGGCCAGTTCGACCAGCGTTTCCACATCATCAGATAGAGACTTCAGTCTCGAAAAGTCCTTCAGCCACACCTGTTCGCCGGCAATGGCTTTCTCCGTTTGGCGAGCCTGATCCGGTTTGTCCCAATAACCAGGCTTCAAGCGCTCCTGTTCAAGACTACTAATGTGATCTCGTCTTTGATCAAGGTCAAAGATAGCCTCCGAGCGCACCGACACGCCCCACCAACTGCATAATTTCTTCCTTGGTCATCGCGTCCGTTTATAATCCAGCAACAGGCGAATCCGGGTACCCAAGCCCCCTGCTGTGGTTCCTAACAATACCCCAATGGCGACTGTGGAGGCAAGAACCAGGAGATTGGGTATTTCGCCTGCCATACTACCCAGGATTGTCGCCAATCGCATGGTAGGCTCCGGTGCCACGAGGGCGGAATAACCCACCAGGCATAGCCAGCTGGCACCGACTGCCGCTCCCCCGACCCACCAGCCACCTTTACCCTGCCACAGGCCTGCTGTCAATCCAGCCAACGGCGTCCATGCCCATCCCAGGACTACATGCAACACAACGGCCAGCACCGCTGTCACGCCAACCTTCATGCGCACCTGGATGCCATAAACCGCGCAATACGTTCCACCGCGGACTCCACCTTCTCCAGAGAAGTGGCATACGAACACCGGACATGACCTGCGCCGCTTGGTCCAAAGGCATCACCGGGTACGACGGCGACACGCTCCTGCTGAAGCAATTCTTGCGCAAATTCCTCCGAGGTCAGCCCACTACTGCTAATGTCGGGGAAGCAGTAAAAGGCGCCTTCCGGTTCAAACGTTGGTAGTCCTGCACCGCGAAGACCATCTACGATAGTACGCCTCCGCACATCGTAACTGCGTCGCATGCGTTCTACATCCTCGCCACACGATTCCAGCGCTGCAATTGCTCCGTATTGGGCCATGGTCGGCGCGCTCATTACCAAGTACTGGTGAATCTTATACATAGCCCCATAAATCCCGGGTGGAGCACAGGCATAGCCAACCCTCCATCCCGTCATGGCGTAGGCCTTCGAAAAGCCGCCCAGGAGGATGGTTCTGTCGCGTAGCCCAGGGATAGAAGGCACGCATACATGTCCCTTTTCGCAAGCGTCTCCATAAATCAACTGGTCATAAATTTCGTCTGACAGGACTACAAGATCGTGTTCGATTACTACCTCGGCGATCTCTTCCAGTGTCTCCCTTCGCATTACGGCGCCTGTAGGATTGCTCGGGTAGGAAAGGAACAGCATCTTTGAGCGCGGAGTGATCCTGTCCTTAATGGCTTGCGCACTCACCTCAAAGTGGTCTGCAGCGATGGTCGGAACGTAAACGACGCTGGCGCCAGCGAAAATAGCGGCGGGGCCGTACGACACGAAGCATGGTTCCGGAATGAGGATCTCGTCGCCGTCTTCCAAAATGGCAAGCATTGCCAGCTGCACGGCCTCGCTAACTCCTACGGTTATAAGTATTTCTGAATGACCATAGTGCAGATCGTAGCGGCGCTGTAAGGAGGCGCTGATCCGCTGGCGAAGTGGAAGGAGTCCCGCATTTGATGTGTATCCCGTCCGGCCCTCGGCCAATGATTTTACCGCAGCATCAATGATCGTTTCGGGTGTTACAAAGTCCGGCTCACCAATGCCCAACGAAACCACATCCGGAATCGTGGCAGCAATCTCAAAGAAGCGGCGAATGCCGCTTGGCGGCACGACCCGGACACGCTGTGCCAGGACGCTTGATGAATCTTGAGCCATGGCCTTGTTATTCAAACCGGACACCCTGAGCCAGTGGCAGCGCGGTACCGTAATTGATCGTATTTGTTACCCTCCGCATATAGTTCTTCCACGCGTCCGTTCCGCTTTCGCGGCCTCCCCCGGAATCCTTCTCTCCTCCGAAGGCCCCGCCGATCTCTGCTCCACTGGTGCCAATGTTAACGTTAACGATTCCGCAGTCACTCCCTGAGGGGCCGCAGAAAAGCTCCGCCTCTCTGACATCGGTGGTAAAAATGGCACTCGATAATCCCTGAGGCACCGCGTTATGCACCGCGATGGCCTCGTTGAGGTCTGTGTAGGGCATCACGTACAGTATCGGTGCAAAGGTCTCCTCACGAATCACAGCTGCTGTAGGGTTGATTTCGACCAGTGCGGGTGCAACATAATGCCCCCCTTCCGGCACTTCGTCTGTGATCGGCAGGCCGCCGAATACAATGCCGCCTTCGTTCCGTGCAACATCCAGAGCCCTAGTCATAGCCTGTACCGCCATATCATCAATCAGCGGTCCCAACAGCACCCCGGGCGCTTGCGGATCGCCAATCGTCAGCGACGCATAGGTCCGCTTGAGTCTTGCTACCAGAACATCCTTAATTGACTCATGTACAATAAGGCGGCGCAGCGATGTACATCGTTGGCCTGCTGTCCCGACGGCGGCGAACGTAATGGCCTTTAGCGCCAACTCCAAGTCTGCACTAGGTGTTACAATGAGCCCGTTATTGCCGCCAAGTTCCAACAAACTGCGGCCAAGTCTTCCTGCCACCTGCTTAGCCACAGCGCGCCCCATCGGTACCGAGCCTGTAGCCGAAACCAACGGCAATACTCTTGATGCCGCAAGAACTCCCCCGGCATCAGCGCCACCAATGGCTACCATACTCAGGGCGTTCGGGGCATAGTCATAATTTTCTACCACGCTTTGTAAAACCGCATGGCATGCCAACGCGGATAGCGGTGCTTTTTCGGACGGTTTCCAAACTACCGGATCTCCGCATACTAAGGCTAGCGCTGCGTTCCAGCTCCACACTGCTACCGGAAAATTAAAGGCGGAAATCACGCCGACTGGCCCCAGCGGGTGCCACTGTTCCATCAGGCGGTGCTCAGGTCGTTCGCTTTGAATGGTGAGGCCATACAACTGTCGACTAAGCCCGACAGCAAACTCGCAGATATCAATCATTTCCTGCACCTCCCCTTCTGCCTCGGAGGTGGTCTTTCCTACCTCAAGCGTAATCATCTGCGCCAGATCCGCCTTGTTCTTGCGCAGTGCGTCGGCGAACCGGCGTACCAACTCTCCTCTGGCGGGTCCGGGCACAGTCCTCCACGTTCGAAAGGCTTCGGCTGCCGCTTCAATTCCGCGCGCTACCTGGCTGGGAGTAGCTGAGGGAAACCGAGCCAACTCAGTCCCATCAATGGGACTGAGTTTCACTAATTCCCCGCCTCCGCCATGCACCACGGTGCTCCCGATGGCGAGTGCTCCTGATTCTTCGCTCAACCCGAGCCGCGCACACAGTTGCCGGACACCGGCGGATAGAGTCATGTTTCTATTGGATGTTCTCGCCTTCCAGCTGTTCGATCTGCTCAGGCCCCACTTCTTTCTCCGACAGCTCCATCTCTGCCCGTTGTTCTGGATTCGTTGACCCGCTCTCGGCATCTGGCGCGAGCGTCTTTGCTCTCTTTGCCGCAGCCTTCCTGGCCTGCCGCTCCTTGCGTTCGGCTGCAACCATCTGGTCGCGCAAGGAAGCTAAGCCACTCAATTCTCCGAGGGTAGTGGGACCAGAGGCTTCCTTCTCCTGCTTCTTGTATTCTTTGAGCGCCTTCTCTTCGGTATCCTTAACCTCCATCCGCTGCATTTTTTCCCGTATGCGCTCCAGGCGCGCGGCTGCGCGCTCCTTCGCCAATTCGCTCATCAGGATCTCTTTCTGAGCTACGTCCATCAGGGTTACACGCAATTCCAATGTACCACCGACGCGGTAGGCACGGAAGATATTGGGTCTCCCGTTGCGCAGCTCTCCGATCGGAACAAAGGCCTCCACCTCAAGCGGCAGTTCGACATGCAAGCCCTTATCATCTACCGTCATAATCTTCGCCTTATGATCCGTTCCTTCCTCGTATACCGCCGCCAGATCCGTCCACGGGTTCGTCTCAATCTGCTTGTGGCCGAGCGAGATCCGCTGCCGCGGCTCGTCAATTTCCAACACCACCACGGATAAAACCTGTCGCTTTCGCACCAGCTCTCCAGGATGTCCAATCTTCTTTGTCCAGGATAGGTCTGAAATGTGGACCAGACCATCAATACCCGGTTCGATTTCCACAAAGGCGCCGAAGGTTGTGATGTTGCGCACAGTGCCACTAAGCACGGTGCCCGGGGGATAGCGCTCCGCAATACCATCCCACGGATTCTTCTCAAACTGCTTCATCCCAAGGGATATCTTCTTGCCCTCGTGATCAATGTTCAGGATAACGACGGTGACCATCTGGCCAAGCGACACCTTTTGGGAAGGATGGCGGATATGGTCTGTCCAGCTCATTTCTGAAATATGAACCAAGCCCTCGACTCCCTTCTCCAATTCTACGAAAGTGCCATAGTCCGTGATGGATACAACTTTGCCCTCTACTACTGCTCCTTCGCTGTACCGATCAAGAATATTGTCCCACGGATGCGGTTGTAGCTGCTTGTAGCCCAAGGATATCCGCTGGCGCTCCCGGTCGTAATCAAGCACAACCACCTTCACTTCAACGTCCAGGTTAAGCACCTCGGACGGGTGCGTGACCCTACCCCAGGACAGATCCGTTATATGCAGCAACCCGTCAACACCTCCTAGGTCCACGAAGACCCCGAAGTCAGTGATGTTCTTTACGATGCCCTCAAGGATTTGCCCGGCCTCCATTGTCGCCAGGATACTTTCGCGCTGCAAAGCCAGATCTTTCTGTATCAGTGCCTTGTGGGACACTACCACGTTCTCATTGGCCGCATTAATCTTCACAATCTTGAATTCCATGCGACGTTCCAAGTACGCATCAAAGTCCCGTACCGGTCGCACATCTATCTGGGAACCGGGCAGGAACGCTTCCAGACCATCAAGCAATTCCACGATCATGCCACCCTTAATGCGGCGGATGACGGTGCCTTCTATAACGGTCTCGTTCTCAAATGCGGACTCAATAAATTGCCAGCGCCGAACCTTGTCTGCTTTCGTCTTGGAGAGCACAAGCTGCCCGTGGTAGTCCTCAATACGCTCCAGAAAAACCTCAACCGCCTGACCGATCTCAAGCTCGCCAGAAAATTCATTCTTCGCAACGACACCATCGCTTTTGAAGCCGATATCAATTCCTACCTCTTTTTCACCAATAACGACGACCTTCCCCGGCACTATTTCCTGTTCGGATACATCCGTCAGGGTCCCCTCAATGAGCGCCATCATTTCCGCGCGCTGAACCTCCCGCTCCTGCCGGGCTGTCGGATCGCCCGTGAGGTCATCAAACTTGAAGACCTTACCTGTAATCTCGCCGGTATAACCGACAGACTGCTCAGTTTCGGCACCTGCCGCCGAATCAATTTCCGCCCCCGCCGGGCCAGGATCTTCTACCGCTTTACCATCGCTCTCTTCAACCGCTGCCACGGCTCCTTCCTGCGCGCCGCCTGCGCCAGCCTCCTCTGTAACACCCTCGCCGGGGGCGGCTTCCGCCTCAGGCGGGTAGTGACCATCCTGACCGGCGCGCGCCGGTCCTTCTGCGTCTGCACTGCCGGTGGTGACGTGTGCCGTACCTGCGAATTCCGGGTTCTCGGCCAATGTATTTTCCGCGGGTTGCGTGTTATTGGATTGTTCCGAGCTACCGTTATTGGCCACCACTTCCGCTGCAACCGTTTCGGTGCTGTCCATACTGTTTCGACCATTTTGCTACGAATCCGGCGCATTGACTTCCCCGTCTGCGGATTCGGGATTTATGTGACTGAATTTTCGCCAACAAGTGTGGGAAGCGGTGCCTCGGGCACGTATCTTGCGACGGCAAACAAATGATATGGCTTACATACCAATTCGTTCCCGGATCAGACGCTCAATATAGTCGAGCTGCTCGGTGATGGTACGGTCCGCGGTATTGATTTCGAAGGCATCGTCGGCGCGCTTTAGCGGTGAGTGATCGCGACTCTTGTCCCGTTGGTCACGGGCCTGAATCTCACGCAGTACACGCCTGAACGCTGCGAACCCTTCCGCGTCCATTAATTCTGCCTGTCTGCGGCGAGCCCGAACGTCCGCGGGTGCCGTGAGGTAAAACTTGATATCCGCGTCAGGGTATACGACGGTACCGATATCCCGGCCCTCAACTACAAGGCCAGGATTATCCCGATAGCGCTCGCCGAGCACACGCTGCCGTGCCACCATCCGGTCACGTACCGTAGGAAATGCAGCCACCACACTTGCCGCCCGCGATACATCCGGCGCCCGCAGCGCATCCGACACATCTTCACCATCAAGCACCACACCAAGCTCCCTTTTGGTGCATTCTATCACCATTTTCGTATCGTCTAGGACGTAGCCAATATTGGCTGCCACAGGATCCACACCTCGCCGAATACAGGCAAGTGCCACGGCCCGATACATTGCTCCGGATTCCAAGAGATAAAACCCCAGCCGACGCGCAATACCACATGCCGTAGTGCTTTTGCCGGATCCCGCGGGTCCGTCAATGGCTACAATCACTCACTCTCCTTCATTTTGATCGAATATACAACGCTGCATGAGGAAACTGGACTCAAATGAGCTAGCTTTGCAATTGAAATCGCGAATGGATAGGAAAGCGCACCCCGTAGTTGGTCTGTTAGATAATATCCGATCGCTGTACAATGTCGGCTCAATGTTTCGCACGGCCGATGCGGCAGGCTTACAGAGATTGTACCTAACGGGCATAACCGGTACCCCCGCGAACCCTCGTCTGCACAAGACAGCGCTTGGGGCCCAGGATTCTGTTCCTTGGGAATATGAGAACGATCCGGTGGAGATGGCGCTCCGGCTATGTAACCAGGGTTATCACCTTGCTGCTCTGGAGTTAACCGATTCCCCGTCGGAAGTCAGGCAGCTGCCACTCTCAGCGTTCCCTCTCTGCCTCATCGTCGGTAACGAGGTAACCGGTGTGGATGACCGTCTCATTTCGCTTTCGAAAACGGCCCTTGCAATCCCGCTCTTTGGCCGAAAACAGTCTCTGAATGTCGCTGTCGCTTTCGGGATTGCGGCCTATGATCTCGTGCGGCACTACCGTGCGCTCAAGAAACGATGAACCATGAGGTACGGCAACCGATTCCATTACCGCCGTACTTGGCGAACTGCGGGCGAAAACAACAGGAAGGAAGGATGCATTATTTAATGACATCGGTCGTACAGGCTTCATCCCATACGCCGGGCAGGTTGGATACCGTACATTCCCGAGACTCCTTGTAATGGTTTACTACTGATTCTGGCCGGATGTCTTCCACACCCTATACGCTCCGGGACCGCTTTCCTCCAGTACCGACATCGTCCTGGATTCGTGCGATAAAGTCCACCGTACCCGATCCGGAAAGCCTTCATTGGATCGGTGATGGCGTGGAGTTCCGTCCATTCTACCGGGCATCGGATACCTTGGGTGCATCGCGATCCAATTCGGTACCCGGCTGGGAGCTGTGCCAACAGATAGATCTTACAGCTTCCGATTCACTTGCCGGCGCAGTGAAACCCGGCTCCATGGCCGTCCACCTGCGGACGGCGACAGGAACGGCTCCATATTCGCTTCATTCTTCCTTTCAGCAATTGTTGGGCGCCGGCCTTGCAGTCCACTGGTCCGGTCCTGTGCGCGGCATCCCTGCGACCATGCTTAGCGCGGCGCCGGATCCCAGTGCTGTCAGAGGATCCCTCCTGTCTGACCCTCTGACCACTATGCTTTCGGGACGGATCCCACCGGGTTACGACGATCTTCCCGCCCTTCTCGCGGAACCCACGCTTCCCGATCTGCGCACGCTTGCTGTAGACGCTACAGTCTTCATGCCCATGAACGTAACTGCGCAGATAGCTTGTGCGCTGGGCGCGACAAGCGAAATCCTGGCACAGATGACGGGGCGTGGCATCCCAGCATCTGAAGTCGCAGCGGCCATATCAGTCCGTGTGGGAGTGTCCACATCCTTTTTTGTTGAGATCGCAAAACTCCGCGCGTTGCGCCACCTGTTGAGGCAGGCCTTCGCAGCTTACGACGCACATGACATTGAGCCTCACATATTTGTTGAGCCTTCGGCACTCTGTCACTCCTCCCTTGATCCGGAACTCAATGTAGCTCGGGCTTCCACACAATCCCTGAGTGCCATTCTCGGCGGATGCGATACGCTGTGCGTACCGCCCTTGCCCGCGTTGCCCGTAAACGTTGCTTTACACCTGCAACTAGTCTTGGATCATGAGGCACGGTGCGGATGGACGGCAGACCCAATGCACGGATCGTATCTCGTCGAACATATGACAGGAGCACTCGGGCGCGCCGCTTGGGCGCGTTTCCGCGAAACGGAGGCTGCAGGTGGTCTGTGGCGGGATTGCCAGAATGGAAAATTGCAGTCGCTCATCGCCAACGCAATGCAACAACGACAAAGCGACATCAATACACACACGCGCAAGATGGTCGGTGTCAATACCTATTGCGCTTCACAGGTTGCAACCACAGGAGTGTGCCGCACAGGGTACGCTCATGATTTTGAAAACATAAGGCGACGGCTCGGAACTGATCCACCTTTAGGAGCGCTGGTGGGCGATGACCCGGCCATGAAATCTTTGGCCATCCGTCTTATGGAATCTCTGGGCCTGCAATGGGAGGAAGCATCTGATGGGAATATTCCGTCAGCTTCCAGCTTCATCGTCACGGCAGGAACACCGAACGAGGCTGATATGTGTGCAAGCGCAGATATTCCCGTCATAGCGGTACTGCCGTCAGAGCCTGATGCTCCAGTCCATGGCGCGACGCAGTATTTCTTCCCCGGGAAGGACATTCCTTCCATGATGACCGAAGTGCTGGACAGCGCCACTGCGATACATTGAGCTACCCTCGTCCACAGTTTGGTGCCTATGCGCCTATCGCCGCCCGCAATCGCGGAGCGGATGGCCCACCGCATGCTACACCGGAAGGTGTACCCGTAAAGGCATCCTACACGGCGCTTGATGTTTCCGGCTTGGAACATCTGGATTACGCGGCAGGCATTCCGCCGTACCTGCGAGGGCCCTATGCCACCATGTACACCGGACGTCCGTGGACAATTCGGCAGTACGCGGGCTTCTCTACAGCCGCTGCCTCGAACGCCTTCTACCGGCGGGCCCTGGCATCCGGGCAGCGCGGCATTTCTGTGGCATTTGACCTTGCTACGCACCGAGGTTACGACTCGGACCATCCCAGGGTGACCGGCGATGTGGGGAAGGCCGGAGTAGCGATTGACACGGTTGAAGACATGAAGGTCCTGTTCGAAGGCATCCCGCTGGATGATGTATCGGTTTCCATGACCATGAACGGAGCCGTGATTCCGGTAATGGCCTTTTTTCTGGTAGCCGCTCAGGAACAGGGAGTCCCCCAACACCTTCTTAGAGGAACGATACAGAACGATATTCTGAAGGAGTTCCTGGTCAGGAACACATACATCTATCCGCCCGGTGCCTCCATGCGCATTGCGGGGGATGTGATGGTATACTGCGCCCGGCAAATGCCGCGCTTTAACTCGGTATCGGTGAGCGGCTATCATATGCACGAAGCGGGAGCTCCTGCTGATCTGGAACTCGCATATACGCTTGGAAATGGTCTGGCATACCTGCGCCTAGGTGCTTCGTTAGGGCTGGATATTGACAGATTAGCACCGCGCGTGTCGTTCTTTTTCGGCGTGGGTATGCACATGCTGATGGAGGCGGCCAAGCTCCGGGCTGCACGCGTTCTATGGGCAAGGCTGGTAGCAAACCTCGGGGCGAAGGATCCCAAGTCTATGGCTCTCCGGACGCACTGCCAAACCTCCGGATACAGCCTCGCCGCGCAAGCGCCGCACAACAATATTACCCGTACGACTGTTGAGGCCTTGGCCGCGACTCTGGGCCATACCCAGTCACTTCATACCAATGCACTTGACGAGGCTCTTGCCCTTCCCAGCCAGTCGGCTGCGCGCGTAGCTTTGAACACCCAGCTGTTCCTGCAGCACGAAACCGATATCACACGCTCTATTGACCCGCTCGCAGGATCGTTTGTCGTAGAGTCTCTAACGGATGGCCTTGCCTGCAGGGCATGGGATCACCTGCAGGAAATAGAATCGTTGGGTGGGATGATGGCGGCTATCCGCCAGGGCATTCCCAAGATGCGGATCGAAGAAGCTGCCGCCCGTAAGCAGGCGCGGCTGGACAGCGGACAGGATGTACTGGTCGGCGTGAACCGATATATCCTGGATGACGAGCCCTCCTTTGCGCTGCTTGAGGTTGATTCCCAGGTCGTTCGTGCCCAACAGGTTGAACGCTTGGAGGCTGTGCGCCGCCGGCGAGACGAGG
Organism: Rhodothermales bacterium; assembly: GCA_963663495.1. Classification (GTDB taxonomy): domain Bacteria; phylum Bacteroidota; class Rhodothermia; order Rhodothermales; family Bin80. The sequence goes on along the minus strand of OY760427.1, from coordinate 2,313,294 downwards.
CTCGGGTGAAGAAAGCCCTCGCGCGTGTGACGCATGCCGCAAGCACAAAAGGGGCAAGCATATTGGCGGCAGCTGTTGAAGCGGCTCATGCACGAGCGACACTGGGAGAGGTTTCAAGCGCACTGGAGCGTGTGTTTGGCAGATTTGAGGCATCGTATAACACCATTAGTGGCATCTATGCAGCTCATCCTGCCATGAAGGACGAAATAGAACGAGTGTTGAGCCTGTCTGACAAATTTGCTGAACTGCACGGGCGTCGCCCTCGCATCCTTGTGGCCAAGATGGGCCAGGACGGTCACGACCGCGGCGCCAGACTTGTGGCATCATCTTTCGCCGACCTTGGTTTTGATGTGGATGTAGGCGCGCTATTTCAAACGCCTGCCGAGGTGGCTCGCCAGGCCATAGAAAGTGACGTGCATGTGCTGGGTATCTCCACCATGGCGGGAGCCCATGACACGTTGATTCCCGCACTCATGGAGACGCTGCACATCCGTGGCGCGTCCGGCATCCTAGTTGTCGTAGGCGGCATTATCCCGCCACGAGACAGTCCACTCCTGGAGGCGGCCGGAGTAGCATCCATTTTTGGCCCCGGCACCCGCGTCAGCACCGCTGCGAAGGAAGTCTTACAACTGCTCCTTGAACGCGATGAAACGCCAGCGAACTGATCGCTTGCAGACGGCCGAGTTGGCGGAGGCGATACACCGCGGCGACCGCTACCTCCTGGCACGAACCATCACGATGCTGGAGAGCACGCGCCCGTCGGACAGGCTCCGCGCGATGGCAGTCCTCGGTCATGGTGCACGGCCGCCAAAGCTGCGCATCGGCATCACCGGCCCGCCTGGCGTTGGTAAGAGCACCTTTATAGATGCGTTTGGCACCTATTTGACGGGTCTTCAGCACCGCGTAGCAGTTCTGGCCATTGATCCTACGAGCCCGAAAACCGGGGGCAGCGTTCTGGGCGACAAGACGCGTATGCCACGTCTGGCGCGAAGCGACAGGGCCTTCGTCCGCCCCACGCCGTCGCGTGGCACAGCAGGGGGCATCGCTGCCACAACGCTTGATACCGTACGACTGTGCGAGATGGCGGGATACGATCATGTCCTGGTAGAAACAGTGGGTGCGGGGCAGGCGACCATAGCTATACGCGCCGTCGCAGACATTATACTTCTGCTCGTTCAGCCAGGTGCTGGCGATGAATTACAGGGCATCAAGCGAGGCATTCTTGAGCTTGCAGACGTGATACTCGTCACGAAGGCAGACGGAGAAGGCAAACATACGGCGGGTGCTACCAAGCTCATGTACCGCCGCGCGCTGAGGTCGTTGCCGGTTGAGATCTGCTCAGGGCTTACCGGCTCCGGTATGGAGCGATCGTGGAAGAATGTTGATACCATATACCACCGTTTGTCGAAGTCAGGAGAACTCGTAGCACGGCGTAAAGAGGCAGCCAAGGAGGCTGTGACACAGGCGTTGACGGATGCTCTTCTGGAGGACTGCCTGGCAAACGCGGATGCGTACGAAGCCATGCAGGCGGCCAATTCCGGGGTTGCGTCCGGTGAAATCTCCTGTCTTGAGGCTGCGCAAACCGTCCTTCAGGCTTACCGCGGCCCGTGACGGGAGGGATTATTTGGGGAATTATATACGTGAGTGACCAACTGTACACAGTGAGGCACTAGTATCAATTTCACGGGTCATAGGGGTCGGTAACCCGAACGCCCCTCGCCGTGCAGAAGCCCCAATCCCGGAGGCCAGTATGTTTGCAGCCGCATTCAGGTCTGCATGATCCGCATGTCCACAGGACATACACGTGAATTTGCTCCGTGTCTTACGGTTACTCGCTTCTGTGTGCCCACACACAGAACAACGCTGACTGATATAGGCAGCGGTAACCTTTATCACCTTGCGGCACTTATAGCCCAGCATCTGATCCAGCTGGCCCCAACCTGTTCGCAGTATTCCACGGTTGAGGCCAGACTTCTGTCTGACGTTTGTGCCAAAGCTCTCCATCGTCCCCTTAGCTGGTGTTTGCCAGAAAAGTATGGTCTTGCGAGCGACTCTTGGCTGAGTGGGGGGCTGGAATTCGAATTGGGGATCGGAATGACAAGTCAGCAAGGATTTTTCGACGGTAACGGTGCCGACTTTGTCCGCTCACGCCGGCAATCCTAGGGTTTTGACGTTGATCAGACGTGTTTTTGTCGTCCATCAGCGAGGCATGAACATACGTTGGCCTCTCGCCCTTGCAGGCTACCTTGATTCTGTGCTGAAGACGCTCGCGCGAGTACCTACGCCGCGCGCTTGCGGGCCTGCTCGCACCGCCTTCGTCGCTCCTCGCTCCGCTTCACTATCTGCCCGATACGGTGCACATTCGCCGCTACCACTACCAGCGCCACCGTCCGAACAAAGCCTTCCTTGCCACGGGTCCGTATCAAACCCAGGCCCCGATGATTCAAATTGTTGATCGCCGACTCCACTGCCGGATGCTGACGACGACCCTCCACAAACTTCGGATCGGATTCCCTCTCCTTGTCCGCTTTGCTCAACTTACCCCTCTTCGGCATGATCACCGTGTCCAACACCGGCTCCAGCGCCTTACGGTTCTTTACCGATGAGTACCCCTTATCCATGCTGCACGATGTGATCGCCGGATACCGATCCTTCGCTTCCTTCATAAACCCCACAATCATATCCGAATCCACCCCTTCGTGCAGTATCTGATGCCACAATATCAACTGATGCTGATCCTCCAGCACGCATACCGGCAGACCCAACTCCGCAATCACCCCCGCCTTCCCCTTGGTGATCCAACGAGTATGCGGCTCATGTATCGAAAATACCTTCTCATCATGCGAAATCACCTCCCCCTTCAATAGACGCCTATCTACTTGATCTATCTGCCTTTGTGCATCTGCCAAGTACCGCAACACCTCCTCAAGATCCGCGTCTTTCTCCTTCAACACGCTGACACTGCTCTCCGCACGCTCAATCAGAACACGACACATCTTCACATACTTTCTCACCTTCGACTCATCACGCCACTGACGGTGCGTACGCACCCGGTTGAAGGCCTTCTTCAAGGTACGACTCCAGTACACAGCCTTGCGCCAGCCCGCAAGGCTGTGCGCCTCACATGCGCAATGCAACTCCCGAATCAGGCACCGCATCGATTCCCACAACAAACGAACATCCGTAGGCCACTCCACATTCGCTTTGGCCACCGCCGAATCAACCCGGCAAAGAAGCGGCTCCTCTGGCTCCTGTTCTACCAATCGGTGACCGCAAGCCACCACCGCATCGTTGATCTGCTTCAGGATGTCCGCTGTTAGCAGGCTCACGTTATCAATAACGGTCTGCAGCTGATAGACAGGCTCGTCCCAGAAATTCGTATGCCCCAGCATCTGGCGCACCTCCAAATGATTGGCGGCCAGGCTCCTCAAACGATCAAAGTCGCAGTTGAGGGCCTGCTTCAATACCCCCAAGACAAAGACGCGCCAAAGTGCCATCCCCGGACGACCACGCTGCAAATCAATATTCGGAAGCAACTGCGTCTCCAGGATCTCAAAGATCTTCTGCCGAGCCGTTGGGTCGCAATACAGGTGCTGCAGACCTTTTAGCACTGCCGGTATATCGTCCCGGTCTTTGGGGTGGAAGGTCATCTCTTCAATGGGGACCTGCCCGAGCTTAAACTGTGTATCCTCTACAATCCGCATGGTATTAATCGTATGAATAATCGGCCACAAGGGGCCTTATATCGATGAAAACGCCCGAAACAGAAGGATTTGGCCAAACATTCGTTAGAGACACGCTGGCTGAATAATCTGCAATGTGCAAATACGGTATGGCTCATATCCATCTGTAACCGTAACGCTTACAGGTGGATAGAACGAGTATCAAACGGCCTTGTTTCGCCGTTTTTCAGCCCTCCTACCTTTTTCTGGCAAACACTAGCTGAACGTGTCATCGCTTTGATCTTTAGGTCCTCCAGTATCACCGTTGAGGAGCAATTGGCAATGCTGCGACTTACCCGGTGGTTCGCATTCTTGAGGATGTTAGCACGCTTGCACTGTATGCGGGCGATTCTATGCTTCCGCCTGTTACGACGGTTGGAGCCTTTCTTCTGTCTCGCCAGTCTTCGCTGATGCCGCTTCAACTTGGCATCAAGACGCTTCGTATCCGGTTGTCTGATAATGCTTGTATCGCCCTCTGTGGAGACCATAGCGACCTGCCCGCAATTACGGTCAATGCCTACAACACCGCCGGTATCCTCTATTACAGTTGCCTCCATCCTGTAGCAGATGACAGCATACCCTTTGCCGGCGTTCTTCTTTACCGTGGCTTTGACGGGTATACCATCAGGGTACGGGTTGCCTCCCCGCCTGCGGAGCGCCATATATCCCACTTTCGGGATATACAGCTTGCCATCCCGAACCCTTACGTTATCCGGGATCGTGAACGAAGGCGTACTACCACGTCTGGAATGGAATCTCGGTCTTCTCTTACCCTCCTTGAAGAATGCCTTCCATGCATCCGCCTGATATTTCAATGTGTATCTAACGACAATGTGTATCTAACGACACCAAAGGAGTATTCAGGTAGCCACTCGACCGTGCGGCGCAGCGCCGTGAACCGCTTCCCCAGCGAGAAGAAGCTTACCGAGGGCGGCTTCTCTCCAGCCTCTTTCGCATTCTTGTACGCCTCGCTCTGCTCTGCGAGGATGGCATTCCACACAAACCTACACGCACCCGCTAATCCAGCAAGTTGCTTGGCGTTACTCCGACTTCCGGGCAACAGCCTGTATGTGATATTGCGGTATGCACTAACCGTTTCGGGCATGGCACGGTGGTATATAACTTCCTAATAAATGGAAAGTATATAGCATGGGTACCCACGTGTTGAGTCATTTGAAATAATTGCAGTGATTCGTGAAAATCGGGAACCGATTGTGAACAACTGGCGAAAGCCATCCTGTCTGCACCACCAAAGCACAAAAAGTAACTCCTGCGAAAACGCGTGGCACTCAGCCATATAACTCCCATTATTTGCCACGGCTTCGCGTAAACGTGGTTTTAACTAGTCCTAATGTCATGGCATCAGATTCTCGTGGAGAAACACCTGAACGCGATTTCTTACGGGAAATCATAGACCAGGATATTGCCTCCGGCCGCCACACCGCCATTGTTGTCCGGTTTCCGCCTGAACCGAATGGCTATCTGCATATTGGGCACGCCAAGAGCATTACTCTGAATTTTGGACTGGCCCGTCAGTATGGAGGACGGTGCAACCTCAGGTTTGACGACACTAATCCCGAAACGGAAAGTATCGAATTCGTGCAGGCAATCCAGCGGGATATGCGCTGGCTCGGAGTGGATTGGGGCGACCATCTCTGTTTTGCCTCGGACTACTTTGAACAACTCTACCAGTGGGCCAGGGTTTTGATCAAGAAAGGCAAAGCCTATGTAGATGACTCCGGTGAGGAGGCCATCCGGCAGTCGCGTGGTACTGTAACCCGACCAGGAACGGAGAGCCCCTACCGAAGCCGTAGCGTTGACGAGAATCTCAACCTGTTTGCTCGGATGCGTAAGGGTGCATTCGGCGATGGCACGCGGGTGTTGCGCGCTCGCATTGATATGGCGCATCCCAATATGAAGATGCGCGACCCCTTGATGTACCGAATTCGACACACCACGCATTACCGGCAGGGCAATGCGTGGTGTGTGTACCCGTTCTATGACTGGGCCCACGGCCAAAGTGATGCCATTGAGGGTGTCACCCATTCCATTTGCACGCTGGAATTTACCGTAAACCGCCCGTTATACGATTGGTATCTTGACTCGCTTGGCATCAACCCTCGCCCCCGGCAATACGAGTTTGCACGGCTCAATCTCGGGCATACGATCACTTCCAAACGAAAACTCCGCGAACTCGTATCTCAACGGCATGTGACCGGATGGGATGACCCCCGAATGCCTACGATTGCAGGACTTCGGCGCCGCGGCATTCCGGCTCCGGCGATATCCCATTTTTGCCAGCTCGCCGGGACAACACGCGTAGGTACCGTCAGTGCTCCAAGCCTGCTGGATTATAGTGTGCGCCACCAGCTTAATCACACTGCGCGACGTGTTATGTGCGTGCTGGATCCCTTGAAGGTAACTCTAACGAACTACGAAGGCTCTGAAACAATCAGTGCTCCGTATTGGCCGCGCGACATTGATAAATCCGAGTACCGGCCGCTCAATTTTTCCCGTACCCTGTTAATTAATCGGGAGGATTTTCGTGCTGAGCCCGAGGCGGGCTTCCGCCGTCTGGCCCCAGGCGAGTCGGTCCGGCTGCGCCATGCCTGTATCATACGATGCGACGATGTGGTCCGCGATGCCCAAGGTACTGTTGTTGAGCTTCTCTGCACCTACTTTCCGAAGGAGCCCGGCAGTACGCAGGCGAGCCCGCCCAAGCCTCGGGGCGTCATCCACTGGGTTGACGAGGAAAGATCCATCCCTGTGGAAGTACGGCTATACAACCAGCTCTTTACGACCTTGGAGCCGGGAGAGGACTATTTGGAGGCGCTTAACCCGCAGTCAATAATTGTGAAGTTAGGAGCGCGTATTGAATCCAGCGTCTGCAACGATGCCCCGACGGTCCGATACCAGTTTGAGCGCGTAGGATATTTTTGTCAGGATCGTGTTGACTCAAGTCCGGATTCGCTGGTGTTTGGCCGCATTGTTACGCTAAAGGATTCTCGCGCCAGATCTAAGAAGTTCACCAAGGCAAAGAAGCCTGCTCGGACTCCATCGGTAGATGACAGCCGTGCTGAGGCAGGTCCTTCGCTGCAGGCGCTACCGTCAGTCGCCCGGGCATTTGTTGAGCGGGGTGCCATGCCGGGCGAACTTGAAATAGCAGCGCAATGGATGGACGAGACCGTCCTAGCCATTCTCAACGGCCGTGAACTTGACGGTGTCCCGATGAAGGCCGACGACTTTGGTCGCGTTGTGCATCATGCCGAGGCCGGCAATATCACGGTTGATCAAGGAAGGCAGATGATTTTCATCCTTATTAGCGATGGAGGCACCGTGCGCGAAGCAGGCCTGAAAGTTGCATCAGAATCCGGGGAGGATCTTGCAGGCCTATTGTCTGTGGTCCAGGCTACCCTTAACCTTTATCCCGACAAGGTGGAGGCCTACCGTCGCGGTAAGACTGGATTGCTCCACTTCTTTGTGGGTCAGGTGATGAGGGTAACGAAGGGGCAGGCACAGCCTGCATTAGTCCGCAACCTTTTGGCCTTGGAATTATCCGAAGGCATGTAGGCGTCCATTCCCGCGCATTCGCGCAGTTTCATGGGTTGTGCGGGTGGCTGCAGAGGCTGTTGTCTTGCCTTGACGTATTCGCAGTAGATTATGGGAATTATATACGTGAGTGACCAACTGTACACAGTGAGGCACTAGTATCAATTTCACGGGTCATAGGGGTCGGTAACCCGAACGCCCCTCGCCGTGCAGCAGCCCCAATCCTGGAGGCCAGTATGTTTGCAGCCGCATTCAGGTCTGCATGATCCGCATGTCCACAGGACATACACGTGAATTTGCTCCGTGTCTTACGGTTACTCGCTTCTGTGTGCCCACACACAGAACACCGCAGACTGGTATAGGCAGCGGGGCGGCGCAGGAAAAGATCGCGTATCCGCACGAGAGGATGGCATTATTCACCTCAAGTCACACACCATACCTGCCAGGCCGAAATACCTGAGATATTCCGACAGCCATGCCAGCGAGAGTTGACCAGAACTGACCCAAAATCTAACCGCAATGGATGACTTATGGGTACAGGGCAGAGGTAGCCGGTACGCCAGGCTAACTGGCAAGGATATAGCGGGTGGGAGTCCCGTAATATGAAGCAAGAACCAAGCACATATTTCCGCGAGCCGTGCGCGGTCACTCGTGAGGGTGGACGTGAAGTGTCGGTAGCGGCGCATATGGCCAGGGATATTGAGCAACGAAAGATGTGTCGTTCGGGTCGCCGAGATTATCGGTGCGGTCGAAGGCAATATGTTCGTCATCGTTATGGTGAGAGGGCGGACAGGCCCGCGGTGTCTAAGACCCCATGGACGTATGTACATATCCTGCCGGGACCTGGGAGATCTTTTCAACGCCCAGCGCCAAGGGCGGGGCCGCCGAAGCGTAGGCGAAATGCTGATCGGAGGATGTACGTTGAAGAGAAGTCCGATGCGATGATAGTAGCGATGAAGCTGGCGAACAAAGCATGGAAGACCATGTGGCGGAGTTGGTGGAGCGAAGCGTCGCACCCGAGGGGAAACCGTAGTTCCCGGCATGCACTGGACGCAGAACCAGGTTCGTATGCAACATGGCACGCACTGGACACAGAGCCAGGTTCGTATGCCAGGGGAAGGTGCGGTTACGGCAACGGACCGGTTTGCTGGTCTGTTAAGGTCATGCGCGGTGGCGCGACCCAAGGGAAGAGCCGGATGCGTTAGCGCGCACGTCCGGATCTGTGCGGGGCCTCCGGGGAAACCCGGGGGCTACCGCGAGAGGGACGCCGCTGCCAGCGGCGTATCGAACGCCCCCCGCTGGCAGCGCAGGCACCTGTGTCTCGGATCGGCGGAACTGGACTGCGAATGGGCTCGTGTTGGCCGTGTGCTCCCCGGACGACGGAATTCCCTCGGTTGACGGCCATCTAGAAAACGCATACAGTCAGATACTGGATGTAGACATTTTTCTGCCCCATTGATTCTGCACTCGCGTTTCCCGCCCCCCAAGCCCTGCCCAGTACTCACAAGAGTGACTTGACAACGGGCGCATTCAGGGCATCCGAAAGGCATGGCAAAGCGTGTTGCTTGTGGGTTTTGCTGCAAGCGAAGCGAAATTCCTTGTAGTGGATGGCCTGTTGTTGCCATTGACACCAAGTCTCGTGGTGTGTAGCAAGTAAGGTACGTCAGGGAAGGAACCCGCATGTGGCTGGCACGCACCGAGGGCGTGCGCCTTGGGCGGCGGAAGGGGAACGAAGCAACCGAGACTGCGGAGCGTACGGGTACCGCTATGGCGGCGGACGCTCTACCCGGTCATAGAATGTTAATTCTTCATAGGCGATCGCTCGCATCTGCAGCCTTGCGTAGCCGCGCCACAGGATGGTGTGCCCCGGCAGCGGGTCATGCTTGCGGTTCATGTAGCCGCCCATCATCGCCACCAGCACGATCGCCGAAGCCAGATCTGTGTGTGCGGCAAGACCATAGTTGCGGGCATAGACCCGCATCATGTGCAGCTCTGCATCGGTGAACATCACCTCCGCTTCCATGTCGGCGGATACACGCCCCAACAAGGTCATCAGCATGATCCGCCAGGCTGTGACCATGTACAGTGTAATCGCCCGATGTAAGGCGTCCGCCTGCTGCATGCGCAGCTTCTCTATACGGCAGCCGCTCTTGAGAATCCGGAAGATGTCCTCTACACGCCAGCGCAGCGTATAGTTTTCCACCATCTGCTTCGCTTCCTCCACGGTAGTCACCTCCACCGTGGTCAAAAGATACCACTCGATGCGATCGGCGCCGTCCGGCGGCGCGGTCTCACGCATGTGGATCGCCGATACCGTTACCGGAGCTTCCGTAGAACCCTTCGGCGAAGGCAGCGTCACCCGGCGAAAACGCAATTCCATCCGCGCCGTACGCGCTTCGCGGCCTTTGTACGTAACCCGACCCGACTTCGCCCGACGACTCAGACGAGTCACCGACAGCTCCAGCGTATCCGCTGCCGGCCCCTTACGCATCGCCTTGAACAGCCGATCCTGGTCCTTGCCCAGACTCCGGTTATGCCTGGCCCGCACCAATACATGCGTCCGCTTCAGCGTGCGCTGCGCCGCAAAGAGCGCAAATATGTCCGCCTCCCGGTCCATCACGCACAGCACGCGTGTCTTGCGCGGCAGCGTCTCTGCAGCCTTATCTATGTCACGCAGCCCGTGTATCCATTGGGAGTTATATAGCTGACTGCCCACGCGTTAAATTGTTGAAATAATTGCAGTTTGGTCGCGAATAGCGGGAACCGACTATACCGAAAGTGGGTACCATCCCGTGATAGATTGATGACCTAACTAAATGCCTTCAAAGAAAAGAAACAACAGAAACACCAATGGCCCTGGACGGGCTGATCGTGAAGGAGTGTCCTTGATCAAGCTAACCAAAATGTTTCCAGACGACCCATCAGCCGAAGCATGGTTCGCAATGAAGCGTTGGGGCGACACTCCTGTTTGCCCGCACTGTGCGTCTAAAAACGTACAGTGCGGCGCCAAACATCCTTGCATGCCTTATCGTTGCCGTGGTTGCCGTAAACGATTCAGTGTCCGCATAGGGACTGTAATGCAGAACTCCAAACTGGGATACCAGGTATGGGCATTAGCCATTTACATCATGACTACCAGTATCAAGGGCGTATCCAGCATGAAGCTGCATCGTGACCTTGGCATAACCCAGACGACAGCGTGGCATCTGGCCCACCGTATTCGACAATCATGGAATGGAGAGCATGCACTATTTGCCGGTCCGGTAGAGGTTGACGAAGCCTACTTCGGTGGCAAGGAAAAGAACAAGCACGCCAGCAAGAAGCTGAAAGCAGGCCGTGGGCCAGTAGGTAAGAAAGCCGTTGTAGGAGTCCGTGATCGTGTCACCAATAGCATTTCTGCCCAGGTAGTAGAAAACATAGACGGACAGACGCTCAATGCGTTTGTGGATACCCATGTCTCGGAAGACACCGAGGTCTATACGGATGGCACGTCAGCATACCGGGGCCGCAACAACCACGCCTACGTACGTGACTCTGTTGGCGAATACGTTCGTGAGCAGGTCCATACCAATGGCGTAGAGAGCTTCTGGTCTTTGCTGAAGCGTGGGTACTACGGAACGTACCACCACATGAGCAAGAAACACCTACAGCGGTACGTGAACGAATTTGCAGGGCGACACAATGCACGCGACTACGACACAGCGGAGCCAATGACAATAATTGCTCAAGGACTGGTCGGTAAACGGCTCATGTACAAATCCCTCATTTCATAGCTAAACGTAAGCGGTAACGTATCAAGCCATCCGTACTCATGCGCACTCCGGGCATCGGCCGGCTACCACTACTTGCTCGTGGACGAAGAACGGAGACTAACGGGCCGCGCAATACTGCGCCTACAAGGCTTCCCCGACAGCTACGAGATTGACAGTCCGATAACAACCGTCAGACGGCTTACTGGCAACGCCGTACCCATTCCGGTGGTCAGGGCCGTTATGCGCCAGCTTTTCCATGTCTGTGCTTGATGGCCCGCGTCTCATGGGTTCGTCCGGTGCGCTTCGTGGCCCGTACCGGGGTCCGCCCAGTACTTCCGCATTGTCAAGAGCGTCCCGATATAAGCCAAGGAATCGGTCCTGAAGTTGATCGACTGTCGTGAAAACTGGATCGCAATGTATGCAGCCTCCTACTTTAAGCAGATGTCCGCCATGAAATCATTTCGGTATTCTGCCCCAATGGATTAGTGCTACTCTATAGCCTATAACACCATGAGCATAGATAAATCCCCGAAGCCCGGTAACAAGATTCAGGAAACGAAACGCCCCGGCCGCCCCGTAACAAACGACATTCTCAATATCCAACAATCCATCCCTACCATACCGGAAGAACTGGCGAAAGCCATCCTGTCCGCACCACCAAAGCACAAAAAGTAACGCCCGCGAAAACGCGTGGCACTCAGCCATATAACTCCCTATCCATTGATGCGTCTTCGTTTCCTTTTCCTTCTTCCTGTACGCACACCGCAACACGCCCAGCGGCAACCCCTCTCCGCTTAGTGCCAGCGTCGCATGCAGATGCACACCACGGGCCTTGGCCGAGGTCTGGTTACGACCGATGACCTCCAGACCGTCGCACTCCGGACGGGTGCTGAAGCTGATGTCCGTACCGTCCTGCACGCACAACACCGTATCCTGCGTACGCATCCGCTCGATCGTACGCTGACGGTGGGGCGCCAGCATCTTCGCCGGCGTGATCCCGAACTGGTCCGCCTTCTCTATAAAACCGCCAGTAGCCCCGTACCGCCGCAGGATCTCGCTCTGGTGTCGCCGTCACAGGCTTTCCCATCGTGTTGGCCACCAATGCGGCGCTCTTGACCAAACGGACGCTACGTCGCACATCTCCCAACTCCGCAGCACCAAACTCCTGCTGTGCCCATGTGGCTCTGCACAGCCCGGCGCCCACCTCCAGCCGGGGCCGCAACTCCATATCCGGCACGCCCAGAAGCGTGCGCCACGCAGGCTCCAACTCATAGACCAATACCTTCTTCCGGGAAACCTGACCCGCACCGTTGGGAGCATGCCGGCCCCGCCCCTGGGTAACACCCAAATATCGGAAACCCACCGCCCGAAAACACGTCCCTGCATGATCCGGCCCCACAAACGTCTCCACGATGTACGGCACATAATCGTAGCGTTCCTCGAAGTCGGAAACCAGACGCCGCAACACGCGCCCCAGAGCGTAGCTCGCCAGATTCTTGCACTGCACACCCGGACGAATCAGAAAACGGCTCAGGTTTACTATGCGGTGAAGCTGGGCGCCTCGCTGCTCGTGGCTCCAGACCATCCACGCGTCCCGAGGCTTCAGATCCAGGGCGGCGGCAGAAAAACCGATCGCACCCAGATAACCGTGTGCGCTCGTGATCAGGTAGCGCAACTGCGCCCCCGCAAACGTGGTCACCCCCTGCGGATGCTCCCGGTCCATGAGCGTGTTCCAGATGGCACGATCCTGCCTGCTCTCGACCAGAACGATCTCCAAGTCCTCAATCTGGCGCACATCTTCGGGCATGTCCACCGCCTCCGACACCGGAACATCCAACAGCCGGGGGCTGGAAACCGGTACAGCACACCGTGGTGGTGGCAATGTAATCCGCCCTTCGGCTTCCAGCACCCGCAACGCCTTCATGCACGTTGCCCGCTGCTCACGGCCACGCGCATCAAAAAAGCCGAACTGCTCACACACCAAGACCTCGAGAGCCGACCGGCTCTTGTCCTGGTGTGCCGCCACTGTTGCCGACAAAGTCGGCAACGCGCTGCGAAGCGTTGTCAGAATCCCACGCTGTGCCTCCATACCGGTAAACCTAAGCCTCCCTTATGCATAAGGGAGGGTCCACGCTGCAAGATCTGAAAAACCGACGTTTTCAGAAACAATCTTCGCACAGAATATCCCCAGCAAATACGGATGAAAATCGCCGATAAATACCACCCACAACGCTCTCACATTAAACTGTCAGTACTGATATACTGTTTTCGGGCAAACACTAAGCAGATCAACTATAGTAGACTGGGGGAACATTCTTTTTTCTATGTGTTGTTATAAACAAACAGCGTTTGTCGGCAGGTATTTTCATGAGCAATCTAGGACAAGAGTTCAAATGGTACTTGAAGAATAAGGATGACCTAATTCAGAAGTACGAGGGTCGAGTTTTGGTGATCAAAGATGAAAAATTGGTGGGTTTGTTTGATGACGAGATGGAGGCAATTCGACACACAGCATTGGAACACGAGCTAGGCACGTTTTTGGTTCAGGAGTGCTCTTCTGATCCTCTCAGTACTTCGGCCACATTCCATTCTCGCGTTCGTTTTTGATGGCCTCGCAGCCGATAGGGAGTACATTCACAACCTACGGCGATGGTGTACTGCGAGTGCTTCGTAATGAAGTCCGTGTTTCCTCTGCCCTAGATCCGAAAAATAGCGAGCGTTCTTTGATCGCAATTTGGGATACTGGAGCTACCCATACTTCCATATCCCACGAAGCAGCAAGTTTGTTAGGTTTAAAGCCGACTGGTCGCATAGATATACGTGGAGCTAATGACACCAAAGAAGTCAACACATACAAAGTCAATTTGGTATTGCCTAATAATGTTGGGATTCAGAGTTTGACTGTATCTGAGGTATCAGGACTTGGGGGTAATGCCGATTTATTGATTGGAATGGATGTCATAGCTCACGGCAATTTTGTTGTCAGCACATGGAAAGGAAAGACTAGTTTTTCCTTTCAATGTCCATCAACTCGACGTGTAGACTTGCTTCCTTCGAACCTACGAAGAAACATAGATGGACCACATATCAATCAAAAACCGGTCGGAAGAAATTCTAAATGCCCATGCGGCAGTAATAGAAAGTATAAACACTGTTGCGGGAAATCCTAAACACTATAACCATCTGTCTAACCAGTGCTTGGCAGACAATATCTGGTTTTGAATTTTGATTCTGCAGAAGTTAGGAGGTTTGCGCAATTTCTATGCGACATGACAAACATCGGAGACGCCGTGTCCATTCGGTCCCTTTAGCACCCGTTTTAGCCCGCATTTCTCACCAGTAGGTCGAGAAGACCTGAGAAGCATCCCATCGGACTTCATCACGAGTGCGTTTGATTCAGAATCTTGGTAGCGTGTAGTTTCTGGCTCCTGCAGTGCCATATTCCGATGTTTTCAAGGGCCATAATGGCATCGGAGGCACGATAATTCGGTCATTTGGTGCTTATCGGACACACCAATGCGGGAACGTCGACGATAACGCCCGCACTTGGCCCGCAAATCTCACCACGGCTGGTCATTTTAGGACCTTTATGGCACCTAAGTGTTACATCACTATACACTTAGGCGCCATCATGCATTCACAAACCACCACCACCACCACAAACTGCCCAATACAACCAGTGGAGTTTTCCAGGATCGGGAAGCGGAAAATCATCGCAGAATTCGACGGCGGACGCATGTCATCCAATGCAGGTGCCTTGGCCCTGCGCGAAGTCGAGGAGAGATGCCAAGTATTAGACCGAATGGCCGGGTGCTTTTCCGATTACCGGGACCCTGCCCGGGTGGAACATAGCTTGGAGCGCCTGCTGGGGCAGCGCACCTTCGGCCTATGCATGGGCTACGAAGACCTCAATGACCACGATAGGCTGCGCGATGATCCGATACTTTGCCTGGCCTTGGGATGCGAGGATATTGAGGGAGTCGAGCGTGTGCGTGATCGCGATAAGGGGCATGCCCTTGCCAGTTCCGAGACGCTTAATCGGCTGGAATTGTCGGTCGAGGGAACGGCCGAGAAAGATCGGTACAAACGTATGGCGGTGAATCTGAAGAAGTTGCATAGTGCGCCAGGCCAACTGGCAAGGTATAGCGGGTGAAAGTCCCGTGTTATGAAGTTTAACCAAACACATATCTCCGCAAGCCGTGCGCGGTCATCCGTGAGGATGGGCGTGAAGCGTCGGCAGTGGTACCTGTGGATTGGGACATTGAGCACCGGTACGCCAGGCTAACTGGCAAGGATATGTAAGCGTGCGGTGAAGTACAGGGTAGCGGGCTTTTGGGCAGTTTTGGCGGGTACAGTGTGGTTGGAAGGAGGAGAGCATGTGGGCTTGCCCGATCTGGACGATTCGGCGTCCGGCAGCCAGGCGGCCTTACCCTAGTGGGCTTGCCGTGCCTGTTTCCAATGATGGGGCAATAGCGCTGCTATGTCCTCGGCAGGATGTGTCGGGATGCGCTGGAATACTTCCATGAGCCATTCCATTGGGTTGACGTCGTGGAATTTGCAGGTTCCAAGGAGCGAATAGACCACGGCACCCCGCTGGGATGCATCATGGATCCTGCGAACATGTAGTTCTTCCTACCGATAGCCAGTGGCCGTATCGCATTCTCAACCAGATTATTGTCCAACTCCACACGGCCCTCATCCAGATATCGGGTCAGCCTTTGCCAACGGGCAAGCGTGTACTGGGTCGCCTTGGCCCACGGGCTCTTGGGTAAACCATTGTTCACCTCCAGCCACGGCTTCAGCTCCTCCAGTACAGGTCCGGCCCGTTCCTGTCGCAGTTGCTGACGAACATCCGCACTCGCACCCGTTTTGCGTAGCCAACGCTCTATGAGGTAGAGCTTGCGTATCTGCTTCAACACATGCGCGGCCTTATCCGGCTCGTACGTCTTGCAGTCGAAGAACTTGCGCCGGGCATGCGCCATGCATGCGTAGAGCGTTACGGATGGGTCCGCATCAAAGATGTCGTAACCTAACTTCGCCATATCGTAGTGCTACTAACCTACGGGATTCTCCCGTGGCCATATTTGGACCGTTTTTTTCAGGAGCAATGGATGGTGAGATTTACCGGATCGGTTGAAGTTGGTTTAGGGTGGTTTGAATCCCTGATTACCTGGTGTTTTGCCGCCTGTTTCGCTGCGATCTACCTCGGATCGTTTCCATTGGACGTAGCTCTGGTGGCTCCATCTGGAGTACGCTATCTCAACCGTTGTGAAGGGACCATACGTCATGAGTCTGGAGGCTTCTGGCTCATCGATGCACTCGCTTCCTCCACATGCTCGGTCACGGTGCGGGTCGCATCCGGATCATACACGTATCCCAGTACCGCAAAGAACTGTACCATACTCGGAGGCAGATCCTGATCCACCTCCGTGATCAGGTACCGATATTGGTTCTTAACCATCTTGGTCGTAATCCGACGAATCCTGTTCAACTTGTCTCGGATCGTCGCCCAATTATCATGAATCCCGTGTTCCTTGAGTCTGGTGCGAACCAGATGGGCAGCATGATAAGCCAGTACCGTAATGAACAGATGCCCTTCAATGCGGTCATCTCTGCTGTGGTAGATGGGCCGTAGACCGAGGTCCGATTTCATGACTCTGAATGTGCGCTCAATCTCTGTAAGTCGCCAGTAGGTTCGTGCAACCTTTTCCACCGACCATCCGGTATGACTGGTCCGAAGCACATACCCTCCGCTGGCCTGGGTGCGACGCGCATGCGAAGCACGCCGGGTCACCGTAACGGATGCTGCATGCTTGGTGCCCCCCTTTTTGCTGACCTCTACCTCATACAGGTGTGAGACCTTCGTGTACTTTTCCTTCAGACGACCAACCTTTATCGTGACCTTTTCATAGTTCTTCAAGTACCCGGGTTTCGAGCGTCCCTCATGTAGTGTAGTGAGCGCCTTCACAAACTTCTTGCATTGGGTTTCAAGGATCTGATCCTCCTTCGCCTGCTTGGCCTCACTGTGCACAAACACGCGCAGTTCCGCATTATCTTCAACGTCTTCAACATCTTCAACGTCTTCAACATCTTTTTCCTCTTTGGTGACCTTCCAGGCTTTGATCTTGACTCCCCCGGCGGTCGTAAACTGTTGATCCGGCTTGTTTTCGGGGACTGGAGGGGCTTTGGAACGCTCCACGGTGATCCAGTTCAGTCCCTGTCCTTTCAGGTACTGCAGATTCTGCTCCGTCGCAATGCCGGAGTCCATAATCACTGTGGGCGTAGCGCCGTTTAGTTTCTCAATCGCCTCTTTGAGCGTTGCCGGTTCCCCTGCATTGCTCGGCAGGATCTGCACATTGCGGGGGAACCCCGAACCATCCAGGGTGAGTGCCAGCGTAACCAACGGACAATCACTGCGCTTCTGCTTGCTGCGCCCATGCGACAACAACTTCCCTTTCTTCTTGCCGTGGTAATAGGTATTGGTTAAATCATAAAAGACGATCGTTTCTTCAAACTACAATACCGCTTTGGTAATGCCAAAGAGTTTCTCCATGATCTGATCCATATGCTTATGGATCAGATCAGTGCAACGATAGAGGGTGTTGAGACTCGGGGGTTCCAAATCCAGAAGCTGCAGAACACTGGAGGTTTTACACAGCCATTTATGCGTTTCTCGTTCACTGCCCGGGTGGAGCATACGTCCGACGATCAGCGCACAGCAGAGCTTGACGTGTTTCTCGCAGAAGTTGAGCGAACGTAGCAGTGCAGCCAGTCCGAGCTGTTCCAATGTCTGAAGGATCAGTCGTTCTCCGCCGACGGTCCGGGAATCGGGATGGGTTGTTTTCTCTGGATCAATGAGGTGTTGCTGATGGGATGTGCGATGGATGTCGTAGCCCTTGCTTTCGAGATGTGCAACGATGTCGTCGACCGCTTTGAGAAAGGCTTCATCATTCTGGAAAGGGAGGATAGCTTTCCCTTTGAGTCGGGCAGTAACGCAATGGGTCAGCTCCCCCCACAGACTGCGGGGGATGTTGAAGTTCGGGCCGAGATTAAGGAGGGTACGGTGTTTGGAGGTACCGTCTTTGCGATAGGATTCGATGAGGGCAAAGCTGTTGCATTTTTTACCGTCTTTACGTTTGTAGGGTCGGTTTCGGATAAACATGATCGGAGAGTGGAATTGGTACGGGGTAAGGTACCGGGGTGTTGGGGGGAGGTGCCCGTCCACACCGCCATAGCACTACATTGCTTTTTCCGAAAAAGTCGGCTAAAAAAGGTCGAAAAACGCCGAATTTAGCCGAAATAGCCCTATTAGGAGGGAAAAACGAGAGAATTGGAGACGGAACTCAGCGTTTTCCCCTGACCGGATGGCGAAGTTAGGGTAAGCTACATACCCGTCTGTCTGTAGCAATCCCTCATACCCGTGCAAAAACCCCACCGGACCCGCCCGAGCACGGGTCTTCCGGTATTCCATCACCAACAGCCTCTGCTCTGGACTATGGTACACCCAATAAAAGCCTTTATGCAGCGATCCCTTCTTATCTCCATCCTGCACCTCAATCCCCGTCTCATCCGCCTGCAGATACCCGGTGGATAGCAACTCCTGCTTCAGAGCATCATACAACGGGGTCAGGTGCGACGCAGACTGCGATATCCAGCCTCCCAGCGTGGACTTCGCAATCTCCACGCCTTCCCGACGAAACCGCTGCTGCTGACGGTACAAAGGCAGGTGGTCCGCATATTTGCCCACCACCACATCTGCCAACAACCCCGGACCCGCCATGCCCTTGTTCACCATCCGTGGTGGCAACTCACCTATGATCACCCCCTTATCCTCATCCCCAGGGTCCACATACTTCGGACGCACATACTCAATAACCTTCCTATGGGCGGGTACACGCTCCAGAACCAGCGTCTTCTCCGCCCCGATGCACGTCATACCACGGGTATCCCCGTCAGGCTCAATAGTAATCGTTTCGCGGGGTAGTTTCTTCAGCAGATCGTCCAGCGCTTTACGCTTGGGCTTGCCCTTCTTCTTCTGCCGTCCGTTCGCCTTTTGCCCATTATTCGTCTGTCCATTCGTCTCCGGCTCCGGTAGAGGGACCTCCTGCTCCGGCTCATCGAACAACGTGCCCTGCTGCGGGTCATTCAGCACACACTTTTCACTCTTGGGACTGTATAGCGCGCGTAGCGCTAGCATCAGCCGGTTATTCATATTCCCCAATTCTGCCTCAAGCCGGCTGCATCGATCATGCAGCTGGCTATTCTTTCTCTCCAATTCTGCATTATCCCGGCTGTATTGATCAAAGGCACTGGCCAATTCGGGGTGCTGTGCAAGCAACGCAACCTGCGCGGGGGAGAGGATAGAATGTGCTTCGGGCTGCATGGTGAGCTAACAACACCAGCATATTGATTGTTCCCGAATCACACATTATATTTGGCCCGATTATCGGCTTTTTACCGCATATCGGGGCCGATATTTCACCGTCTTCAACGACACCCCCTCCAGCATCATCACCATCTGTGCCCATGTCGGCACATCCTCCTCTGGCAACACAAACGTACCCGTCTCCAAGCGCTTGTAGAAGATCGCAAAGCCGTTCCGATCCCATGTGAGCGCCTTCAAATGGTTTCGCCTCCTGTTGATGAATACAAAGATGTCTCCCGACATCGGATTCCGCTTCATGCCGCTCTTTACCAAAGCGCACAAGCCGTCAAAGCTTGTGCGCATGTCCACCGGCGGTCGGTAAAAGAAGTACCGGTGCGAAGGTGCCAGTCCGATCATGACTGCGTCAGCCTGGCCAGGTACGAAGCAGATACCGGTGCAAAGAACCGCACCCGTATCCCACCCGGATATGCGATCTCTACCTGTGCCGCTTCCCTTGGTGCTGCACTGCCTATCTCCACGAAGCCTCGGCTGTCCTCGGCTGCAGTCTCCTGGCGATACTTCCGCCTCCAATAATTCAACTGCCCATACGAGATGCCGTGCTTTGCACAAAACGCCGCTGCGGACCGGGTCCTTTCGTTATACTGCTCTACCAGCGGAAACATCTCTTCCGCCGTAAGTTTGGGCTGTACCATGCGATCTGGGGTCTGGGTTCTCACGTCTAGGGGTAAGCTCCCCAGAACCCATCACCCAATCAAGATGTAGTTCACCGCACGCTTACGAATTAGCGGCACTGCGTCCTAAGGTCACTCAGACTACAAGAAGGGTCCGGAGTACCGACGGAATGCCTACGAATGCTCTGTGAAGCCTCCATACGCAGGAACGGTGCTGTGGCGGATAGAACGCGTTGAAAACACGGATATAGGCGCCCATAGCTGTGGTACAATCCCCGCGGGGCCAGAAAGGGTCGCAGGTATGTGCTGGATGAGGCTTCACACGCTCCAAAACGGAACCTGCAAGTCCTACCCCATGCACTGATGGGAATTACGTAAGATTCTCACGCTTAGCCATGGGTCAGTTCCGGCTGACACAGGCACTTGAAGGGGTTCTTGGGCCCTCACGTGTGCCACCAGCACTGCCAGATGGCCAAACGTGAACGTGTAGTCAGCCACCTTGCCGATAAGCAACAGCACCGCGTACGAGGCGCCATCACGCGGGCATTCCAGTTACCGGATCGTGGCGAAGCCCACACTGCCTTGATGCGGATCCGCGCGGAGTTGGAGTTGCTCAATCGGTCTGCGGCCCAGTGGCTGCTACAGGACCTGGAGCAGCCGCTGACACTGCATCAAACGGACATGTACGAGCTGCTGAGTTCGAGTCTCAAGGGCACGCGCTGCCTGGTACATACGGCCAGCCAACTGTTCCGGCAGATGCGCGACCTTCGCCACTGGCTGCCTCCAGAGCAACGGCACGCCCAATATGCGCTTATGCTATTGGACAGGGAGTCTCGCATGCAATGCATCTCGTGTCTATGCGAGAGGAATTGTTTGGCGAAGGCAACGCTTCCGTGCCACGATGACTCGCTCGAGTACCCAACATGGGGACAAGTTCTTCATGCTGCCTGTTCTTGTCAGGTTAGCACCTGCATTACGAACTTTGATGTAGCGAAGATCTGACGAGTATACCTCCTATCCAAGCAGTAGCAGCCGCAAAGGTAGATTCCACCCATACCCACCAAGCCTGGCAGCGGGAGAATCCCGTCATTCCCCGGTCCCATAATGAAACATTGTACATAAGTCGAATTATTAAACATTTACTCAGGTAGCAAAAGGAGAATATTGCTTTGTGGCACAACCGACCAACTTCAAGGACGCACACAAGCGGCATTTACAAGACGCCACGCTCCTCTACAAAGAAAACTGCTGGGGAAACGCGGATCATTTATTCGGGTTTAGTGCAGAGTGCGGACTCAAGGCCATCATGGTCCACCTGGGAATGGAGCTAGACGCCACCTCCGGCAAGCCTAAGGAAGAGAGATACCGCAAGCATTGCCAAGACTTGTGGAATGAATTCGTGACTTTTGCCAAGACGCGCAAAGGAGCAGTATATCTGAGAGAATTGCCGGAGGGGGAGAACCCCTTCAAGAACTGGTCGCATAATGACCGGTACTCAGCATCAGGGTTTACGGACATGGAAGAGATCGAAAAACACCGTCATGGAGCTCATGATGTATCCCGAATGGTCAATCTCCTGGAGCAGAATCCTACGCCATGACACGTGATTTCATTGCCTTCGACGATATCCGAGATATCGTGGCCCGAATATTTCGCGATACAGAATTGCCGGATGGCGCTCCCAACATTTATGTTGTCCGCGACATGTACGGTAGAGTCGGGGTGTCAGTCTCCGACAAATATAAGAGCGACACGTGCCTGCGGAAGGCACTACAAACACTGGGGCAGAGTCTGCATGACGCCGCAGGAGCACACAGTCGTTCTTTTAAGAAGCCCGTGCTTTGGGCGCGCCCGGACCTAATAAACACTTTGAAAAACGCTGCCCAAGACATCTCGCCCAGAGTTAAACTGGCTGACCGCCTGCTCTTAGGAGAAAGCTGGTGGAGTGTGGGCCCAGAAGAGAGCGGCAGTCCGACTCGTTACACTCTCTACTCGGTAAAGGGTGGCGTCGGTCGCAGCACGACGGCAGCAGTTCTAGCGTGGCATCTGGCAGAGAAAGGAGAGGACGTATTGGCCATTGACCTTGATATCGAATCACCCGGATTGGCATCCACGCTCCTTGAGCCAAAAGTACAACCCGAATTCGGAGTGGCGGACTGGTTCGTAGAAGAGCTTGTAGGACAGGGAGACCGACTCGTTGAACAGATCACGGCGACCCCTGCCTGGACACGCGACCTGTCTGGGACGGTGTGGATTGCACCCGCGCATGGTTATAACCCGGGAGAATACCTAGCCAAATTGGGCCGTGTCTATATGGACACGGCAAGTGATCCTTGGACCGCACGACTACAGCGACTACTCAAACAGCTAGAAAGTAGCCTGAATCCAACCGTGACGATCATAGAGAGCCGCAGCGGCCTTCATGACATCGCCGCGGCCACCGTTACCGACATCGGTGCAGAAGTCATGCTGTTCGCGGTTGATTCGCAGGCTTCATGGACAGGATATGAGATTCTCTTTAGTCATTGGAAAAGACATCGCCTTGCACCCCTAATACAAGAACGCCTATTGATGATCTCTGCGCTAACACCAGAGCTTGGCACCGAGAGATACGTGGCCCGGTTTCGCGAAAGATCATGGGATCTCTTTCGAGACCACCTATACAACTCTTTGGCTCACAACTCAACCTCGCCTGATTCCATGGACTACAGATTTGAGGATGACAATGCGCCGCACGCACCGTTCACTATCAACTGGAACCGAGGATTAGCCGCTGGATCCTCACTGCGTAACCTTGAAGAATCCTCGGTGAATCAGGCATACTGGCAATTCCTGGAACGTTTTGACGAACGGCATCGGGCCCACTCCGGCACGAAGGTACCTGTTCAACCTGTTCGTGTCAAACCAATCACAATTGTAGTAGAGGTTGGAAGACCAGTCGGCACAAAGATTCCTTCAGCGGGTCGAAATAAGAACCCTTTTATTGCCGACGCCGAATCAGTGCGCCTTGCGCTAACAGAACTGCCAAAGGGAACAAGCCATGGTGCAGCCCCGCGGCCGACCCAACTCTACCTGCCCCCTTCTCATAGGAAAGCTCTCGACCCCAATGTTTCTCTTGTGACCGGGGGACGTGGAACAGGAAAAACATTCTGGTGGAGTGCACTGCAAGACCAGTCTATTTTGCGACTCCTGAGCAAATTGCACCCGCGCTTGGCGCCAATCGCTAAGTCCGACTGGTTGACTGGATTTGGGGTTACAGAACAGCCGGAACGCTATCCGACCAAAGATGAAATCAGCGAAATAATCGCGGAAGGTATCGAGCCACGAAAAATGTGGCGCACGATCCAGTCATTTCACCTTGCTACCGACCACCACCGTCTAAAGCAACTAGATTCGTGGGCCCAACGTGCGAAATATGTGGATAAGAATTCCGCGGCAATCACGCGCTTGCTTCGTGATTGTGACGATAGATTGAATGGTGAGGGTAGGTATTCTATCTTCATGTTTGACGCGCTTGACAGGAGCTCGGACGATAGGAAGATCGGGTCTCAGTTGATCCGCGGGCTATTGCAGCACGCGCTTGAAATGCGTTCTTTCCACAGGCTCCGCGCCAAGGTATTTCTCAGATCGGACCACGCTGCAGACCCGAGTATTACTGATTTTCCTGACGCATCCAAGGTTCTTGCTACTGAGGTGCAGCTGACATGGCCGAAGCGTGTACTCTACGGACTGCTGTGGCATTATTTGGCCAATGGTTCTCAAGGTGCACTTCTACGTCGTACCCTCACTGACGGTGATTGGCAAAATGTCGGCCAATCCTCCGATGAACCAATTTACGCTGTGCCTCTGACTCTTACGAGCGATGAGCAAAGCCAAAGAGATCTCTTCCATTCTGTCATCGCCGGACCATGGATGGGCACCGATCATAGGCGGGGGTTCCCTTATACCTGGATCCCTAACCACCTTGCGGATGCTGTTGGCGTGGTAAGCCCAAGGTCTTTCATTGCTGCCCTAAAAGCCGCAGCACATGATACAGCAGATTCTCATCCTGACCACGAATATGCTCTCCACTTTAAAAGCTTGAAGCGAGGGGTTCGGGAGGCATCCGAGATCCGGGTTCGGGAAATTCAAGAAGATTATCCATGGGTGGATCGCTTTCTGAAGCCGCTCTCGGGGGTCGTGGTTCCATGCGCATTCGAAGAAATCGGTAATATCTGGGACTCTGAAGACTTAATCAGTAGACTGTCTGATGAGGTTGCCCGGAACGAAGTCAAGCTCCCGCCTCGCAACCTTGAGCGGGGGCCAGTTGGCATTCGCCAGAATCTCGAGGATCTGGGCATATTTCGGCGCCGGAAGGATCAGCGGATCGATATCCCGGACGTATATCGTGTAGGATTCGGCATAGGCCGGAAGGGAGGCGTTACGCCGGTACGTTGAGCCAAAAAAAGATTGCATCTGCGTGATGCAGTTAGGATATTGATTGCATGGCGGACCTTCTTGGCGCTTGGCTTACAATCACTGTCGGCTAAAGAGATGGTTCGCCCTGCAGGCAACTGCCGTCCTTGCGACACACTTCACTTGAACTTCCATGTAGAATGTGAATGCTCCCATTCGCATATGTCATTGAGTTACGGTGGCTAATTGATCAGTTATACTGAAGCGGTTGCCAGTTCCTCCCTGCGTGCGAGCGGACTTGTCAGCTTAGTGACACCGCCACGGGTTGTGTGTGTGCGCCGTGAGATAAATCATTACCGGTTGCTACCAGTCGTAGTAGTCATTCTGCGCCATTGTATCCTACTTTCGGGTGCACCCTCGGGAAGTGCTAACACTCCTGATCACCAACATTATCCATCGCATTGCTTTTGGAGGAAAACGCTATGATCAGGCGAAGAGTCTTCTACAGCTTTCATTATAAGGTCGATTCCTGGCGTGCTGCCACGGTCCGTAATATTGGCATAGTCGAGGGAAATCGACCTGCAACAGATCACGAATGGGAAAACGTTTCCCGGGGAGGCGACTCGGCAATTAGAAGATGGATCCACGACCAAATGAAGCATCGCTCTTGCGTGCTTGTGCTCGTCGGCGCGCAGACGGCGGGACGTCGCTGGATTGATCACGAAATCACTGAGGCATGGAAGCAAAGGAAAGGCTTGGCAGGTATCTACATTCACGGCCTCTTGGACAGGAGCGGACGTGAATCGCCGATGGGGCGTAACCCATTTGCATACTTTACTTTCCCCGATCAGAACGGGTATCAGAAGCCCTTAAACTCGGCTGTTCAATGTTACGACCCATCTGGAATCAACAGTAAGCAGCGGTATAACTGGATAAGATTCAATCTCGCAAATATTGTGGAGGAAGCGATTCGAATCCGGAGTCAATATCCGTGATGATATAGGAAGACTCTATGTAACAGAGCTTGCTCAGATCTTTTCTTGAGTAAGGCTTGCTCGGTCATGTGACTTTAAACCACGCTGAAAGTCTAATTGACTCGAATTATGCATGTTCAACCGTCGAATAATACCTGTGGCCGGCTGTACTAACTTTCAGTTTACTCAATTCAACAATGGTGTAACCGCAAGACAAACAAGCGATCCGTTTGCATTCATACGCCGTACGGGCATGCAATAGTCGTCGTTTAATGCTCCGCATATGAGTCGGCAACGCTGACACATCGTTGCCGCCCCTTCCAGAGGCAGACCTTGAAGCTGGCACCCTGCTCAAGACGGTCGGGATCCGTTCCATTGTGGTTTCGCATGGCTTGAATGATCCGCTTGCCAACGCCCATATGGAAATGTTCCAATGCGGGAACGTCAACGATAACGCCCGCACTCGGGAGGATCTTCAGGAAACGCGGTGCCTGATCAGGGCAGGATTACCGGAAAACATCATCGGGTGACAACCTCGCAAGTGCATATGCGGCTGGAGCATCTCTGCACAACCGAGCCACAACTTGGGCAAATAGCCGCTGCCACGGATAGCACGAGGATAGCAACAGCTTGAACCGACGCGTAGACTTGGTAACCACGACTGCTACCTTGAACAATCGCTCACACATCGTGCCGCAGCGCGCCCCCTCCAGCTGTGTTCCCTGCAGGCCCCGTTCCTTGATCCGGGCCATGTAACCGAGGGACGCCGCTGCCAGCGGCGTATCGAACGCCCCCCCACTGGGAGCGCAGGCACCTGTGCCTCGGATCGGCGGAGCTGGACTGCGAATGGGCTCGTATTGGCCGTGTGCTTCCCGGACGACGGAATACCCTCGGTTGACAGTCATCTAGAAAACGCATATAATCAACTTCTGAATATATGCATTTTCTGCCCCATCGATTCTGCGGTCGCGTTTCCCGAACCCCCCAAGTCCCATCGACCACCGCCAAAGCGTCAGCTTCATCCGGGGCGTCGCCGACCTCATCCGCGACACCTTCAAGCGTGGCAAGTACCCCGATGTGATCCTGCCCTTTACGGTGCTGCGCCGCCTCGAATGCGTGATGGCACCCACAAAGGAGCAGGTTCTGGAGCGCCACTCCCACCTGGAGGGCAAGCTGGCGGATCCGCATCGCCAGCTTTGCCGGGCCTCTGGATTTGCGTTCTACACCGTCTCCCGCTACGACTTCGTCCGGCTCCTGACCGACCCTCCGAGTCTGGCGGTCAACCTGGAAGCCTACATCGCCGGATTCAGCCGCAACATGGCGGCGGTGCTCCACTCCATCCGCTTCAACGATGCGATCCGGTTCCTAGACGACGGGCGGCTCCTGTATCAGGTCGTCCAGCGGTTCGGCGACATCGACCTGCATCCAGATCATGTCGACAAAGCGACCATGGGAACGGTGTTCGAGGAGTTGACCCGCAAGTTCAACGAGTCGCTCAACGAGAACCCTGGCGAGCACTCCACGCCCGCGATGTGGTGCACCTCATGGTCGGTCTCATGCTGGCGGACGACGAGGACCACATCGCCCGGAAGGGGGCGGTCCACACGATCTCCGACCCGTGTTGCGGCTCCGGTGGAATGCTGATGATCGCACGTGACCACATCACCAAGGGGCGCATCATCGACGGCAGCGTCGCCCGGAGGGCGATCAACCAAGCGGCGGAAATCCACCTCTTCGGACAGGAGACCAACCCGGAGACTTGGGCAATAGCGCAATCGGATCTCTACATCAAGGATCCGAAGGGCCGCGACGCGGAGAACATCAGGCAGGGGAGCGTGCTCCGCGAGCATCACGACCGCCCATTCGACTATCTGATCACCAACCCGCCATACGGCAAGGACTGGACGGTGGACCGGGAAGCCGTAAGGGCCGAGCACGAGCGCGGCTCGGCGGGGCGCTTCGGGCCGGGGCTTCCCCGTATCAAGGACGGCCAGCTTCTCTTCCTCATGCACCTTCTTTCGCGAATGAAGGACCCCGGGGGCGCACCTGGACCGGGAGGGTCGCGGGTTGCCATCATCATGAACGGATCCCCGCTCTTCAGCGGATACACCGGCGGAGGCGAGAGCGATATCGGCCGTCACGTGTTGGAAAACGATCTGTTTGAGGCAATCATCGCCCTTCCGCAACAGCTCTTCCACAACACGGGAACCGTGACCTACGTCTGGCTGCCCACCCATCGTAAGACACCGGAGCGACAGGGCGCGGTGCAGCTGATCGACGCGACCTCGTATTGGGTTTCCATGCGGCGCAGCCATGGCGACAAGCGGCGCGAGATTCCGCACGAAGAGTCGGCAGGGATCCTTCGGCTCCTCGCCGAAGGCGGGGACGGTGCGACGAAGTCCGTCATGGACGACGAACAACCCGAGGATCCTGCAATATTCATGATGTACCCTGTTCGGGTCTAAAAGTGCTGTTTCGGTACCTGCAGGACCGATTGTGCGTTGTTCATGCGTAGGGACGACCATGAGAGGGGCTGAAAACACCAGTTTAGGCCCTTTTCCCGACTCGATAGCGGTCACATTACCGAGATTTTGGGAAGACGTCTGTCGGGTAGACACACCTCTGCCTACCTTCTCTTTCCGCTTTCCGCGTTGGGCGCCTGCGGTGTCGAAGCGCAGGCGCAAATATGACTTAGCTAGCTCTTCATGGGAAGCGTGATCCATGTGAGTTGACAATAA
Source organism: Rhodothermales bacterium (assembly GCA_963663495.1). GTDB lineage: Bacteria > Bacteroidota > Rhodothermia > Rhodothermales > Bin80. The sequence goes on along the minus strand of OY760427.1, from coordinate 2,285,107 downwards.
CGTCGCCAAAATTGCTCCCATGCAGCATCTGCGCTGGCGGCAATGTGGATAACGATGTTGCGCGCGTGTTGTACGAAGCGGGCCCCCACCTTGAGTACACGCTCGCGATAGGTGCTCAGACTTATCTGGGATTCGTCAGGCTCCCGCATAAGGCAGCGCCCCACATGCATGAGCTGATAAGTTAGAAGGTATACCTGTAGCAGGACCTCGTTCTCGGCTCGGATCTCGGCATCCTGTTCCGACTCATCCTGTTCCGACCCATCCTGTTCCGACTCATCCTGTTCCGACTCATCCTGTTCCGACTCATCCTGTTCCGACTCATCCTGTTCCGACTCATCCTGTTCCGACCCATCCTGTTCCGACCCATCCTGTTCCGACTCATCCTGTTCCGACTCATCCTGTTCCGACCCATCCTGTTCCGACCCATCCTGTTCCGACCCATCCTGTTCCGACTCATCCTGTTCCGACTCATCAGGCACCCGCACTACAGGCCGGCCCTTATAGTGTGTCTTCGGACGGAGAACCGACGACAGCGCCATGGAGCAAGCCGCATTCAGCTCCCCGAAGTGCTTTTCCGCCTTTCCTCTCTTCCGGTACAGATTCACAAGCTGCTCTGCCGGATAGGCTTCTACATCCAGATCGGTGATCAGATAGAAATGCCGCGGAAAAAGCTCTCCCGGCACCGGAACAACCACGAGCACCACACGACGCTCTACGGACCAGCACTTTGCACGGTAGCGCAGTTCGTGGTAGCATTCGTCCGACGGCTGATCACCCTCCAAATGAGGCGCCGCAAGCCCGTCAATCACATCGTTTCCTTTCAGACGCATCACGTAGCCGATACGGTCGTTCTCCAGCTTATCACATAATTCGCCACTGTTGAAGCCTGCGTCCAATCGGACAATGACCTTGTCGGCCACATGTTCACGCAATGCCAGCCCAATGCGTCGAATGAAACCGTAGCAGTCCTTCACCACATTCTGCGTGCCCCCTCGCAATTCCGCCCCCAACATGTCGCCCGACTCACCGCATATGGCGATAAGGGGCAGAAAGATGGTGCGCTTGTAATATCCGTTCCACTTGCTGCCCTGCTGCTTGCCATGTGTATCTACCGGTACACCGTCCACATCAAAGACCACCTCGGGGCGGCGCTTCCCGCCACCACGCTGCAGCAGGTGCTCCATGGCGAATGTCTCTACAAAAAGGCGCAACTTCTTGAAATTCTTTTTCCCGGCCAACATGTGCACGAAGCGAGACATGGTTGGCTGGGATGCCAGGGACCTATCGTCCTGTAATGCCCTCATACCCCTTTTGGAAGAAGTGGCCACGCGCATGGCGGGGTCCCTTCGAAGCTTGTCCGCATCTGACTGACGTCCCCACCCCTGCACATGTTGCAGCAGTAACTGCCGCACTAACTCCTCAAGGCTATGCGTAATCCGAGCTTGGGACCGATTGTCCTTAAGCACGGAAGCGAGTCGGCATGCCAAGGTGCTGATCACCATGAGCAGGCGCATAGGAATGACGCCGGCATCCGATGTTAGATTATCGGTCTTGGAGCGTACAACTTTAACGGATTTATTGAACTGGCAAGCGAACAGAAGGTTGGATTTGGGATCTGGCATCGGGTGTGTTACAGGGTGAATGGGTATTGGGGTTTCTGAACGTTTGAGCGTCGCACAGGATCCCATTCAAACCGTGTATAGTCAACATATTACACCATAATATTAAACGACGATTCCCCGCCACTTAACTCCCTCATGAATAAGGGAGGAGGATAGCATCGTCAGCCGGATACTTCCGACGACGGCGTTCGGGTACCGCAAGGTGACGGTCGGGCGGCCGTTGCGCCTCAACTTCCAAGCCAGCCCGGAGCGCATCGCTAGTCTGGACGATCAGGCGGCGTTCCGAAAACTCGCGGTGTCGCGGAAGAGGGGTGCGGCGGGCAATGAGGCTAGGCGAGGAGGACGGGAGCTTCGGGGAGCCATTCGCTCCATGCTGCCCGAGAGGCCGGACACGCTCTACAAGGACGGTGATTCCTTCCGCAGCGACCAAGCTCGCGCCGCAGAGAAGGCCGGGATCAAGCTGCGGGTGCCGGTTGTGAGAGCGATCATCCAGGCGCTCTCCGAGAAGGACGAGACGGCCGAAGTATTTCTTGAATGCAAGGGCAACCCCGTGGCCGACTCGACGCTGCGCGATCACGAGCGCGTCCCACTCGGCGCCGACCCCGTGGACGACCGCGGTGTTCCGGCCAGCGTTCAAGAGTTCTTCGACCGCCAAGTGCGCCCGTATCGGCCCGATGCGTGGATCAACGAAGAGCAGGTGGACAAGAAAAACGGATACGTGGGGACCGAGGGCTATGAGATCAATTTCAACCGATACTTCTACCGATTCCCTCCTCCACGTGCACTGGAGGAGGTTGAGCGAGACATCGTTGCGCACATCGACGAATTCGTCGATGTGCTGATGGGACTGACCGCAACAGAGGAGATGTCATGAATCCCGAGCCCGCGCACCGGCTTCTGAGCGAATCGGAGCTCGGATCCTGTTTCCATCCACGGGACGCCGAGGAAGCCGGGATAGACTACCATCAACTGCGTCGGCTCGAAGAGGCGGGCATCGTCGAGCGCGAACGACGCGGCCTGTACCGGCGGACGGACGTCAACCCCACCCGCTTCAGCGACCTCGCGGCGGTCTGCGCACAGGTCCCCGATGCCGTCGTCTGTCTGCTGACGGCACTAACCGTGCACGAAATCGGCACGCAACTGCCCAACCGCATCTGGATTGCCATCCCGCAGCACAGAAGGACGCCGGTCTTGGCCCGCGCCGGCCTTGAGATCGTGCGCTTCTCGGGACTGCCCCTACGGTACGGGGTAGTGGATGCCGACTTCGAAGGGGTGTCCGCCCGAATCACCAACCCGGCGCGCACCGTGGTGGACTGTTTCCGCTTCCGCAACCGGATCGGGGTCCACATCGCGTACGAAGCCTTGGACGATGTCCTGGCTCAGCGGCTCGCAACCCGTGATGAGGTCTGGCACACTGCGGCCGCGTGCCGTGCCAAGTCACTCGTCGAGCCGATCCTCGATGCGAGGGCATACTGATGTCGGCACCGGGAGAACGAAACTACCCAGCATCTGTGCACGCCCGTCTCCGCCAGATAAGTCCACGGGGCGAGGACCTGAACCGAATTTTGCAGCGGTACGCGGCGGAACGCTTTCTATCTTTCTATAAGGTGACGGTCGAGCGGCCGTTGCGCCTCAACTTCCAAGCCAGCCAGGAGCGCATCGCTAGACTGGACGATCAGGCGGCGTTCCGAAGACTCGCGGTGTCGCGAAGGAGGGGCGCGGCGGGCGAAGGGGACGCGAGCTTCAGGGGGCCATTCGCTCCATGCTGTCCGACATGCCGGACACGCTCCACATGGACGGTGATTCCTTCCGCAGCGACCTGGCCCGCATCGCAGTGGAGGCCGGGATCAAGCTGCGGGTGCCGGTTGTGAGGGCGGTCGTCCAGGCGCTCTCCGAGAAAGACGATACGGCCGAGGTCTATCTTAACTGTAAGGGCAACCCCGTGGCCGACTCGAAACTGCGCGATCACGAGCGCGTTCCACTCTTCGCCAGCGACGATCCCGTGGACCAGCGCGGTGTTCCGGCCAGCGTTCAAGAGTTCTTCGACCGCCAAGTGCGCCCGTACCGGCCCGACGCGTGGATCAACGAAAGCAGGTGGACAGGAAAGACGGATACGTGGGCTATGAGATCAATTTCAATCGGTACTTCTACCGATTCCGCCCTCCACGTGCACCTGGGGAGGTTGAGCGGGACATCGTTGCGCTCACCGACGAAATCGTCGAGATGCTGAAGGGCCTGACCACGACGGAGGAAATGCCATGAATCCCGAGCCCGCGCACCGACTTCTGAGCGAATCGGAACTCGGATCCTGTTTCCGTCCACGCGACGCCGAGGAAGCCGGGATAGACTACCATCAACTGCGTCGGCTGGAAGAGGCGGGCATCGTCGAGCGCGAGCGGCGTGGCCTGTACCGGCGGACAGACGTCAACCCCACCCGCTTCAGCGACCTCGCGGCGGTCTGCGCACAGGTTCCCGATGCCATCGTCTGTCTGCTGACCGCACTGACCGTGCACGAAATCGGCACGCAATTGCCCGCCCGCATTTGGATTGCGATCCCACAGGGCAGAAGGAAGCCGGTCTTGGCCCGGTCCGGCCTTGAGATCGTGCGATTCTCGGGACTGCCGCTCCGGTACGGGGTGGTGGATGCCGAATTCGAAGGGGTGCCCGCCCGAATCACCAACCCGGCGCGCACCGTGGTGGACTGTTTCCGCTTACGCAACCGGATCGGGGTCTACATCGCATACGAAGCCCTGGACGATGTCCTCGCTCAGCGGCTCGCGACCCGTGATGAGATCTGGCGCACGGCGGTCGTGTGCCGTGCGAAGTCACTCATCGAGCCGATCCTCGATGCGAGGGCGTACTAATGTCGGCACCGGAACAACGAAACTATCCAGCCTCGGTGCACGCCCGTCTGCGCCAGCTCAGCCCACCGGGCGAAGACCTCAACCGAATCCTGCAACGGTGCGTGGCGGAACGCTTTCTGTTCCGGCTGGGAGCGTCACCGGTCGCCGACCGGTTCATTCTCAAGGGAGCGTCGCTCTTCCTCGTCTGGAACGGCGATGTCTACCTCGGCACCCAGGACATAGACCTGCTTGCCGAGGGCGCGACCACGCAAGACGCGATCCGCAGAGCACTCGACATCATTTGCGCGATTCCCTGCCCAGAGGACGGCGTCGTGTTCGACTCGTCCCTGATCAGTATCTGACGCCTCCCGGTCGATGGCGGCCGAGCAACGAGGTCTCGTGTGGGGGAAACTGGGGAACATCAGACTTCCGCTACAGGTGGACATTGGCGTCTGCGACGTGATCAATCCGCCGCCCCCGCAATCGGCCTATCCGATCCTGATGAGGGACTCCGGCGTGGAATGGCCGGGGGAGATTCCGGCGCATTGGGGGATTCGACCGACTGAGAGCTTCGCCAGCTACGACAAGCAGGCAGTGGACCCTGCCACGCTGAACACGGCTGACAAGGTCTCCCATTACTCGATTCCGTCGATTCAGGAAACCGGCGATGGCACTGTGGAGCCACCCAGCCAAATCGGGAGTACGAAGAGTCTCATCACGGGGTCGCTGTTGCTCGTGCCACGATTGAATCCCAGAAAGGGTGTCGTTGTGCTCGCGACGGAGAAGTCGATTCCAACGCTGTGTTCCACTGAGTTCGTGCCGCTGAGGATGAACGAACGCCACGACGAGCGTTGGGCGTTCTACGAATTCCTCTCAGAGCCCATTAGACAGCGGCTCTCGGGCATGGTGCAATCGGCGACCCGTAGTCACCAGCGCGTGGATGTAGGACACATCCTCAAGGTGATCATCCCATTCCCCCTCACCCCGAGCAACGCGCCATCGCCAGCTTCCTCGACCATCAGACCGCCCGAATCGACGCGCTCGTCGCCAAGACCCGGGCAGCCATCGAACGTCTGCGCGAATATCGCCGCTCCGTGGTCTCGGCAGCGGTCACCGGACAGATCGACGTGAGGGAACCCCCACCACCACCTTGATGCCTCTGAGGCGCACGGGCTGGCCCGAAGCGGCCTCGACCCCCGTCATTTTGGACATCTCGCGATCAAGCCGCCACATCCTCCAACCGCATCGTCCGTGTCGCCATGACCCCCGCCACCACCGAACAGGCCTTCGAGAACGCCATCGAATGCGCGCTTCTCCAAGGCGGTCCCGATTCCTGCCCCAACCACCAAGCCCGCGTCCGCGAAACGCACCCCGGCTACAGCCCGTCGTACAAGCCTGGGGGCTACCATCGCCGCGTCTTGCCGGCGCGTCCGAAACCCATAACACTGCAGTAGCCAAGAATGCCCCTGAACATTACCCTACCGTGCAATTGCTCCGCAACTGAATCTGCTTGCACGGCACCGCTGCCACCACAGTGCACGCACTCTCTGTTTAAGAAAGGCTTTTCCACGAGCCGCCATGCCAGGGAGCATGCTCCAGTAGCAACCAGGAAATGCCTCGGGTACGATCAGTCAACGACAAACCCTGCGGCCCTCAATACTTCGGTAGCCTTACGCAGGTCACGTACAAACAGGAAATCGGTTTGATACGTGGCCACAGTTAGGACCGATATCCGGCTATCGGCAAGCGGCTGCACGATTGAAGCTATGACGCCAACCATTCCGTGATCAAGTGGGCCCTCTATGCGTAGGCAGTGCCATCCTTGACTGCATTCAATATCGTTCGGCACCACCAAAGCAGGGCACAAGATTGACAGCTCGTGCGCAGTGCGTGTAACAGAGACAAAATCGCCCACTGCCCAAGCAGGCACAGGCTTCAGGGCGTTCATATAGCAAAGGGCGTAGGCCCCTTCCAATACTGTCAATCGCATGGCACAGGCAACGCGCTGATTGCCCGCTGCATCCGACGTATGCACTCTTCGTGGCCCAGCAGTACGAGCAGAGAAAATAGGCTGGGACCCTTGAAGGTCCCGCTGACAGCCAACCTTACCGGATGAATTATCCGTCCTGCCCCAACTCCTTTTTCTTTCGCTAATGCGCGCAATACTTCCTCTACCGCTCCATCTGTAAAGGAGGTAAGTTTTCCAATTCGTTCCGCATAGGCTGCTACAAGGATTGGAGCGTCGGACTTCCATCGCTTGCGCACGCCGGTCTCGTCATATACTGTAGGAGCTCTGAACAGGTAAAGATATTCTGTTAGGATATCGCTAACCCGCTGGATACGGTCCATCACCAGATTGACCGCCGCCTTAACATAATCCTCATTTACCTGGACGCCCAGCTCTGTCAGTCCAGGTTGCAGCTGCGTCTGTATTCGTGCCTTTGAAAATCTACGGAGGTGGTTCGTATTAAACCAGTCCAACTTATTAATGCTGAATTGTGCGGCGCTTGATCCCACCCGGTCAAGTGAGAAACATCCCGCGAGTTCTTGTAACGTATACAACTCGCGGTCGGAACCAGGATTCCAACCCAGCATCGCCAGATAATTAATCAATGCCTCGGGCTCGTATCCTGCTTCGCGGTATTCGCGAACCAACACGGGTATACCGAGCTTGGTGGCATGGCGCTTGGACAGTTTGCCGCCGGCCGGGCTCAGGATAAGTGGTAAATGCGCCATGGTGGGCGGCTCCCATCCGAGAGCCTTATACAACAAGATGTGCTTAGGAGTAGAAGGAAGCCATTCCTCGCCCCGTACCACATGAGTCACCTCCATCAGATGATCATCGACTACATTAGCAAGGTGGTACGTAGGCATTCCATCAGACTTGATTAGTATCTGATCATCAATACTCTGTGCGGGTACCACAACGTTGGTGCGGATTTCATCACGGAATTGTATATCGCCGGAGTCGGGCGTCCTAAGTCGAATAACATGCGGAGTGTTCTGGTCTAACAGGTCGTCCACCTCGCTCTGCGTAAGCGTGAGTGCGTTTCGCATTGTACGCATTGTTGCGCCGGTGTAGGCAGCTGCCGGACCTTCTGAGGTACGTATGGCGGTCAGTTCACCGGGGGTGTCAAAAGCGTAATAGGCATTACCCTGTGCGATAAGCTGGTCAGCATAGGAACGGTAAAGATGCGACCGTTCAGACTGCCGGTACGGCGCATGCGGTCCTCCTTGTACGGGTCCCTCGTTAGGACACAGTCCCGTCCATTCCAGGCAGTCCAAAATATCCTGCTCTGCATCTGCCACAAATCTCCCCCTATCGGTATCCTCAATTCGCAATATGAAACTGCCGCCCGCGCTGCGAGCCAACAAAAAGCAGTATAGCGCAGTTCTAAGGCCCCCAATGTGGAAATATCCAGTGGGGCTAGGGGCAAAGCGGACACGTACGTGCGGTGTTGACATGTAATAATGCGATAAGGGTATTTGATGTAAGCAGCGTTTACCGGATGCCGAGCGCAATGATATTCCAGAAACTCCGAGTCCCTCACATCGTTCGCATGGATTCTGTCAATTAATTAGAGTTAAGGACCGTTTCCGAGATGCATCTTCGTATCCTTTGCGTGCTGGCCTGCGTGATGACGTTGTTCGCGGGCGCCTGCTCACGAGTCGGGGGCATAGCTGCGACGACTTCCGCCGTCCCGGTAGTGGCTGTGATTGACGGTGTCGCAATCACAGCCGAGGAACTACTGCACAAATACAGGCAGACCGCTTCCGGTTTGGCAACCGCGGAAGATGACTCCGCAGCTGTAGTAGATTTTCTTGAGCGGTATGTGAATTTGCGCGTAAAGCTTAAGGCGGCCCAGGAGGCCGGCTATTACAGGATGGGAAACTTGATGGAAGAACTGGATGGCTATCGCGGTTCATTGGGGCGGCCTTACCTGATGGATAAGGAGGTCATGGAGCCCATCATACGAGATCTTTTTGAGAAGAAGCAGGAGGTCATCTCTGTCAGCCACATCCTGATGAGGCTGGAGCCGGATACGGCTCCAGCTGATACCATGCTAGCGTATGAGAAGCTGGATGCGATACGGGATTCTGTGGTTGCAGGTGCCGACTTTGGTATCATGGCACTGCGCCATAGCGAGGATCCGTCGGCAACTATATCAGAGCTGGCTCCGGGATACAAAGGCTTCCTAGGCAAGTTCAGCGCGGGTCGACTGGTTAAGCCGTTCGAGGATATGGCATACCAAATCGCCGCAGGAGAGGTATCGCCCGTCTTTCGTACGCAATATGGATACCACATTCTTCTTGTGCACGAGCGGACTCCCATGCTACCAGACATCCGGGTATCCCACATCATGACCAGAGCTAAGTACGAGGATGATCCGGACTCCCTTACTTCGTTGGATCGCATTCTTGCAGTTAAGGCCCGTATTGATGCCGGCGAACCATTTGAAATGGTGGCACGCAGTGCATCCGACGATATCAACAGCGCCTCCCGGGACGGCGACATTGGCACCCTCAGCCACGATGCCGCCGGTTTGGATACTGCATTTGCCAATGCGGCATTTGCACTTGAGAACGTGGGAGATATGTCCGACGTAGTGGAATCCGCCTTCGGCTACCATTTGATTAAGCTTACCGAACGCTTTTCGCTGGAGTCATATGAGGATGCCATTCATGATCTTAGGAGCACGGCTTCACGCATGCCACGAGTGCGCCGGGCTGAAAAAAAGTTGGCAGACAATCTCCGTAATCTTCACAGTGTGTCCGTAGATACGGTTCTACTGCTATCAATGGTGGAAGGGATGCCCCGCGATTCCGTGCGAACAGTCATTGCCCGTCACGCGGTGGAGGACTCTGCGGGAGCGGTGGTTATAGCCACATTTGCGGATTCCTCATATGCCGTGGGGCAATTGGCATCATTTATCAGTGATAGCCGTAGTGGATTGCCCAATGCTTCTACAGCGGATGAGCAGATGTTGAGGTATGCGGATGCTTTTGTGGATGATGCGGCAATCTCCTACGCAGCGCGGCAGCTGGAAGAGACGGATGCAGAATATGCCGCGATGATTCGCGAGTTTGAGGATGGCTTGGTGTTGTTCCGATTTATGGTGGACTCGGTGTGGACCATGGCAGAATCGGACTCCGTAGGCTTGGCCGCGCACTACGCAGATCGGAAAAATGAATACCGGTTTCCAGACCGCAGGCGCATCCTGCAACTATACAGTCGAAACGATTCGCTGCTAACGGATGCGATAGCGCGCTTGGATAGCAGGATCTCGTGGGCAGAGTTATCAGCGGAAATTTCCGCTGATTCCATGTATGCCGTGGAAATGGACACCGTCTTGGTTGAAGGTGTGTCCAACAGTATTTACGACCGTGCGCTTAACTTGGAGGAAGGCGAACGAACGGAACCCGTCACGTACCGGTCAGGCAAGACCGTGCTGTTTTTTGCCGGAATTGAGCCCGCCCGGGCCAAAACGTTCGCCGAGGCCCGTGCCGCAGTGATAACCGAGCACCAGCAGATTTTGGAGGACAGGATGATCGCTCGACTACGGGCTCGCTACGCAGTACAGACATTCCCGGGGCGCTTGCCGGTTGATTCAGGAATGGAATGATCCCGCAACGGCGCTGGACCTGTCGTTGGAACTGGGTGGTAGTCGCAGCCTTGTGGGCATGTGGATGTAAGCCCGTAGATTCTCCACCCGATGTGGTGGCGCGCGCGGGCGATGGCTTACTGCTCGAAAGTGAACTGGAAACGGCGCTCCAGGACTTCCCTGCCACGCTTGATTCCGGTGAGGCGCGCAAGCGGCTTATTGACCAGTGGATTGATAGCGAGCTTTTGTATCAGGAGGCGTTGCGACGCAATATCGCAAACCATGACTCCGTTAAGCTGAGGCTTGAGGAAAGTGAACGCTCCATACTGATTGACGCCATGGTTTCGCAGTTGATAATGGAAAATATCATTCCGATACAACCCAGCGACATATCTTCCTATTACGAAAATCACAGAGAGAGGCTGAGCCTCCGGGAGCCGTTCGCGAAGGTGCACTACCTCATTGCAACCGACGAGGATTCCATACGAACGGCCCAAGACATTATGGACCGGAAGAACCACGCAGACACTGTGTTTGTGAATATTGCTGCGCGATTCAGTGTAAACCCATCAATGTCACTCTCTTTGGCCAATAACTTCTTGCCGGAGAGGCGGTTATTTGCGGATCATCCTTTATTGGCGGAGGTGCTGTCGGACCTGCGGCCCGGGCAGACGGCTCCCATAATTGAATCGGGCGGGCATTTTCATCTTGTACATCTAGCCGGCAGGGCGCCAACCGGAAGCATCCCGGAGATAGCGTGGGTGGAAGATGTGATCCAAAGACAAATCACCATTAATTGGCGCAGGCAATCGTACCAACAGCTAGTACAGCAACTTCGGATGAAAGCGATTGCAGCAGATAAGCTTGCTATCAACTAATGCTCGATACTTCCGCCGCATAATCAATGCATTCGGTGCCGACAAATAAAACCGCCTCCATGCTCAAAGTCCCGCGATTCACGTACATATTCGTTGGGCTTGCCCTGCTTTGCACAGAGCAGTCAAGATCGCAAGGCCAGGTTATTGACGAAATTGTAGCGGTTGTGGCAGACAAGATCGTGCTGAAATCCGATGTAGATGGCCTTGTAGCCACGATGGTGCAGCAGCGTCGTGTCGCGAATTCCCCCGAATTCTGGGGCCAAGCTCTTGAGCAGCTCATTGATCAGCATGTGCTCGCTGAGATCGCCAGCCGAGACACAAATATCGTGGTCACAGATGAGCAAGTTGATCAGTCACTGGATGATCGCATTGGCGCCATGAGTCAGCAGGTTGGCGGGAGGGTAAGGCTCGAAGAAATTTACGGTCAGACGATCGAACAGATAAGGACAGAGCTTCGAGACGAATTTCGCGACCGCCTGTTGGCGGAGCAGCTTCAGAATGGCCGCGTGGGAGCAATCAAAATCACGCCCTCCGAGGTGCGGGAATGGTTTTCTCTGTTCCCGACAGATTCACTCCCCACGCTTCCTGACATGATACGCGCCTCTCACATTGTTCGCTACCCCAAGATCAAGCCCGAGGCAGAAGAGGAAGCTCTGGAGATTGTGACAGCCATTCGCGACTCAATCATTACGGGTACGAGCACGCTGGCAAGCTTGGCCCGGCGGTATTCGGATGATCCCGGGTCTGCTAACCTCGGCGGCCAGTACGAGGATATGGCGCTTGGAGACTTGGTGCCTGAATTCGCGGCGATAGCTTCACGCATTCCTATTGGCCAACTCTCAGAGCCATTCAAGTCTCCCTTCGGGTACCATGTGCTTCGTGTTGATTCCCGCCGTGGTGAGACATTGGGCTTCAGTCATATTCTAATCAACATAGATCAGAGCAAGTCAGACCCGCAGGCCGCGATCAATTACCTGAATGCGGTTCGCGATACCCTATTGGTGCATGACCTCCCATTTGAACTGATAGCTCGTCGCAACAGTGAGGAAGAAGCGACGGCTAGAATTGGAGGCAGGGTTGTGGACCCTTCTACCGGGGTACGCGATTTGTTTGTGGAAGCACTAGGCCCGGATTGGAAAAGCACCACGGATACGCTGGAAATCGGCGAAATTAGCATGCCTGCCGAGGTAACGCTATTAGATGGCAGCCTTGCCTACCACATCGTCACGGTGCAACGCCGCATTAACGAACATCGCATTGATATTGAAACGGACTATCCCCGGATTGAGCAGCTAGCATTGGATGCAAAACGCGCCACAGAAATCGGCAAATGGTTAGATATACTGAGAGAAAAAGTATACGTTGAGTTGCGCGGGGCAGCAGTAAACCACGCTGCTGTGTCTGGCTCGCAAGATCGCCGCTGATGGCCCCCTCTCCTATGCCTTCAGCCTCTACTAGCCCCCCAACTCTGGAAGCCTTAACGAGAACGTATGCCCGACTGCGCGACGAGATTGCCAAGATCATAATCGGACAGGAGGACATTGTCCACCAGGTGATGGTCTGTTTGCTGGCAAAAGGACATGTGCTATTGGTTGGCGTACCTGGTTTAGCCAAGACATTGCTTATTCGAACATTAGCCGATGCGCTGGACCTGAAGTACAGCCGAATACAGTTTACCCCCGACTTGATGCCGAGCGACATCACAGGTACCGAGATCATTGAGGAAGACCTGACCTCGGGCAGGAGATCCTTTCGGTTTGTTCGTGGGCCGATCTTTGCCAATATTGTACTGGCAGATGAGATCAATCGCACGCCGCCCAAGACGCAGGCGGCGTTGCTTGAGGCCATGCAAGAGCACCGAGTGACTGCTGCGGGCGAATCTATGCCGTTAAAGGAGCCTTTCTTCGTCCTTGCTACGCAGAACCCTATTGAACAGGAGGGTACCTACTCTCTGCCGGAAGCACAGCTGGACAGGTTCATGCTGAACCTTTGGTTGGACTATCCGACATTTGACCAGGAAATTGATGTTGTGCGCACGACCACGAGCGCACACGAGGTTAGCGTCCGTTCGATCCTTGCGCGCCGGGAACTATTGACTTTTCAAAAATTTGTCCGTCAGATACCCGTGGCAGACAACGTGATTCGATATGCCGTCAGCCTCGTAGCCCGGACGCGGCCCGCGCGTGATGCCGCCCCGAACTTTGTGAAGAATTATTTGAGCTACGGGGCCGGCCCCCGGGCGTCTCAGAACCTTATTCTGGGAGCAAAGGCGCTGGCGGCAATGGACGGTAGGCTTACCCCCCTCATTGCGGATGTTACGGCAATGGCAATACCGGTCCTACGACACCGCATCATTCCGAATTTCAACGCAGAAGCGGACGGCGTCGGTCAGGTGGAGATCATTGACCGCCTTCTTGAGACACAAGGCAACGGAAGGAACTAAAGCGGCAAAGCGCCGCGAGAGCTATCGCTGCCCTTCCCCCATAAATCATCCAACACGGTTCGATTGTTCGTCAGTTCTGGTCAACTCTCGCTGGCATGGCTGTCGGAATATCTCGGGTGTTTCGACCTGACAGGTATGGTGTGTGACTTGAGGTGAATAATGCCGTCCTCTCGTGCGGATACGCGATCTCTTCCTGCGCCGCTTCCACTGCCATCCTACCACTTCAGGTGCTTGACCTTTCGCTACTTGTTTTTTATGTTGCGGCGTGTTTCAACGAAGTCAGGTCTTACGAACGCTCATCGCTCCCTGCAATGGAGAGCGTTTGGACAGGGTTCTTGCCGACGATCGTTGGCGGTTTCGCACGCAGATAGCGCGCGCTGTCTGTGAAGAGTTCGGGTTTGTTGATGCACGGGGCGAACCGCAGGTGAGCAACTGTGCGCAGGCTTTATCGAAGTTGGAGGCCCGGGGGAGGATGGTGTTGCCCAAGCCCGAGAATTGTAATGCGGCTAAGACGGAACCGCGTAGGCGCGAGGAGCGGGTACCGGATCCGATAGCGTTACCGGGCACGGTACACGGTGTCCGGGGGTTGACGATTGAGTTGGTTGAGACGGACGAGCAGCGTATGGTGTGGAACACGTTGCTGCACTTTGAGCATCCGAGGCGTACGACCACATTTGTGGGAGCGCAGGTACGCTATCTGATAGGCAGTGCCCATGGTTACCTGGGAGCGGTGGGGTTTTCGGCGGCGGCGTTGTGCCTGGCGCCCAGAGAGCACTGGATGGCGTGGAGTGATGAGCAGCGCAAGGCGCATTTGCACCGTGTGGTGTGTTTGAGTCGTTTTCTGATACGGGGGCAGTGTCAGGATTTGGCCAGCCATGTACTGGGTAAGGTATTGAGACGGTTGGCGGATGATTTTCAGGCACGGTACTGTTACCGTCCCTGGGTTGTCGAAACGTATGTGGATCCCCAAGGGGAAGGAGCGTGTTTTGAGGTGAACAATTTTGTATTGATCGGCCATACCGCAGGCGGAAAGCGGCACAAGGAGGCAAAGGAAGAGGATCCCAAGGGGCTGTATGTATACGAGTTGGACAAAGAATGGCGCGGGACCTTGGGGAAACCGGAGGAGGAGTTGCGTCCGGTGAGGGATCCGCACGAGGGGATTGACAGTGCGCAGTGGGCCGAAACGGAGTTTGGCGGAGCGCCATTGGGAGATAGGCGGTTGTCTGTGCGACTGGTAAAGAGCACGTCCATGTTGGCCGATGTGATAGGCCACAGCATTACCGCGCATACGGATGCGGACCGCGCGGCGGTGAAGGGGCATTACCGGTTATTGGAGAGCAAGAAGGACAAAACGGTAACGCCGGAGAACATATTGGCGCCGCATCGTGGGCGTACGATAGAGCGCATGCGTAGTCAGGAGACCGTGTTATGCATCCGGGACACGACGAAGTTGCGGTACAGTACGCGGCCGGCGTGTACGGATTTGGAGGTAATAGGGAGTAATCAGACGACGGCGAAGACGCTGGGGTTGCCGTTGCATGCGACGCTGGTGGTGACGGAGGATGGATTGACGTTGGGGGTGTTGCGTGGCAGCTTCAAGGATCCGGAGGAGGGTCCGCATGCTCCGCGGACGCAGCAGTGGATAGACGGGTTCAAGGATATATGCGAGGCGGCGGAGGAGCTGTCCGGCGAGACGCAGGTGATCTGTGTTGCGGACCGGGAGGCGGACAGCTTTGCTATGTTTGCCGAGCAGCGCAGACAGGGTAAGGCGGAGGTATTGATACGAGCGAAGCATGATCGCAAGCTGTTGGATGATCGCAAGCTGTTTGCGGTAATGCGCAGTGGTAAGGCTCCGGGGAATGTGGAGATAGAGATACAGCGGGTGACGGCGCGCAAGAAGCAGGCGCGCAAGCAGGCACGGAAGGGTCGCAGTTACCGGATGGTCAATGCGGAGGTACGCTACGGGAGGTTCTTGTTGCCGGATCCGAAGAACGAGGAGGAGCCGGTGGTGATGTACGGGGTGCATGTGATGGAGGTGGAGCCTCCGGGGGATGCGCTGCCGGTGGAGTGGATGCTATTGACCAGCATGGAGGTAGGGAGCGTAGCGGATGCACGGCGGGTGTTGGCAATGTATCTCAAGCGGTGGCGGGTGGAAGACTTCTTCCGCGTGCTCAAGAGTGGGTGCAAGGTAGAGCGTTTGGGTCTGCGTACCTCGTTGCGTCTGCAGCGAGCAATAACGATGTATTGTGTAATATCCTGGCGCGTCATGACCTTGGTGCAATTGGGTCGGGAGGTGCCGGAGCTGGACGCGGATGTCTTTTTCACGGAGATGGAGCTGCGATTCTTGGATGGATATGCAGCACGGGTAAAGCTGCCGAAGCCCAGTACTTTGGGAGCTGCTATCCTGATCGTAGCGGTGCTCGGCGGTTATCAGAACCGCACTCGTGATGGACCGGTGGGTTACCAGATCATGTGGCGTGGCCTAGAGAGGTTACACCTAATGACATTGGGATACGAGGTAAGAGACGAACAATTGAGTGCATGTTCGCACGGGAATTCATCTGGGTTCATATAAATGGCATATCAACCTGCCTGATGTGGGCCTATGCCCCAGTGGCTACACCTGCGTGAGCGTGCGGTGAACTTGCATCTTGATTAGGTGACGGGTTCTGTAGAGCTTACCCGTAGACGTGAGAACCCAGACCCCGGACCGCCCGCCTGGTACAGCCCAGACGTACGGCGGAAGAGATGTTTCCGCTGGTAGAGCAGTATAACGAAAGGACCCGGTCCGCAGCGGCGTCTTGCGCAGAGCAGGGCATCTCGTACGGACCGTTGAATTACTGGAGGCAGAAGTATCGCTAGGAGACTGCAGCCGAGGGTTCGTGGATGTAGGCAATGCAGCGCCAAGGGAAGCGGCGCAGGAAGAGATCGCGTATCCGCACGAGAGGATGGCATTATTCACCTCAAGTCACACACCATACCTGTTAGGCCGAAATACCCGAGATATTCCGACAGCCATGCCAGCGATATTTGACCATACCTGACGAACAATCGAACCGTAATGGATGATTTATGGGTACAGGGCAGAGCTATCGTTACTGCGCAGATCGTCCAATACCCCAAGCACGGGAGAGATTCCAAATGATTGCTCTCTCATGCTCTGTAGTCTTCCCATCAGCATCCGCTATAACCATCAGGTCCTCTAGCAGGAGTATTCGCAGTGCTGGAGGTAGTTTACGGCTGACTGCTGCCACGGACTTGCGAACTACGACCTCCCCTCCCCCATAGATCTGCAATACTTCGCGAAGGACGCGGTTAACATCTTTAACCGGCCACTTAGGTTGCCAGGCATGTAGGCGGACGGCCATGGCTTCTGCTTCTTTAGCAGAAAGATCACCATCCGCACCGTGGGCTAGCGCCACGTACAACATACCAATGTCATGGAGTAGAGACCACGAGGCAATCTGCGTCTCTGCAGCCTCTGCACCCGCGGTTAAGGCATCTAGCTTGCCTACTATGTCCCAAGCACTAGCAAGCTCACGGATCAGCTCAATCTCAGCTGCGGCAAGAGTGCCGTCCGCTTCAGCCATATTAATTGCTCGCTCCAGCGCGTGGGTGCGTCGCGCCAGTGGCAGTTCGCTTAAGGCATCAATCGAACTGCGAAGCTTATCGTGCATCTGTGAGGCATCTGCGCCGTAACTCAGTACCTCCATTACCACATCCTGGGCTTGGTCTGGAGACATGCCGGGTGGCCAGTCCTGCAAAGAATCTGTAACAGCAGCGAGTTCGTAGTCCTGTAGTTCAGGGCCTTCACGGGCTACCACGGCCAACAAGGTTAGCGCCAGGTCGTGAGCAATAGTCCAAGTATCAGGGGTCATAGGAGTATGCATTTGCAAAGATGAGGGTACCGGTTAGCACCATGATGCGTTTCATCGCGGCTGCAACGGCAAAGGGACTGTGGTACACGGTTAGTGCGGCAGGTACTGCCGCACTAACTCCTGAAGACTATGCGTAATCCGAGCCGGGGACCGATCGTCCTTAAGCACAGAAGCGAGTCGGCTTGCAATACAGGTGACCCTTATAATTTCACCAGACCTATCGGTATGATTCCCGCATCCGATGTTAAACTATCGGCCTTGCAATGTACGATTCTACCGGATTTATTGAACTGGCATGCGAACATAAGGCCGGATTCGGGAGCTTGCACCGGACGTGATATAGGATGAATGGGTATATCAACTTCTACGCGCTGGAAAGCCAACCATGACCCCATACAAACTGCTTATGCTCGGATACTTACACCAAAACATAAAGTCACGATTCCTCACCCACTGTAAACCCTGATGAATAAGATAGGGTTAAAAGGGACGCGTACCAGTCTGTTCAATTGTTTTGTGAAGTTGGCGTGGGAGCTGTCCAACGAGGCGACGGGCTTGCACATCTGAAGGGGTGTACGACGATGCGAACCCACGTCTAACAAGTAACACTACGATTGGGCGTATCTGGATCAGAAAGCTCCCTTCAGGTGCTGTTCGCCACCGTTCCGGGATTCTTGGTTCACGCTGAACTATCCGACATGATTGCGGGTGAAATACTGATTCTTGCCGGTACTGAATTGATGATTCGGCGCCCCGAATCAAACATCAAGCTCCTCCACCTCGCCAGCATTCTCCATAATAAAAGTGTAGCGGCGGGAGGGGACATTTCCCATTAGGTCCTTGATAGTGGTTTCAGTTAGGGACTGTTCGTCTCTGGGGATTGTGATTTGAAGAAGCCTGCGTCTCGCAGGGTCAAGCGTTGTCTGCTTGAGGGTTGCCGGCATCATCTCGCCGAGCCCCTTGAACCGCTGTATTTCAATCTTGATGTTAGCCCTGCGTTGGCGCAATCGCCGGCAGATACGGTCACGTTCCACGTCATCAAGAGCCCAGTGGGATTCCTTCGCTGCATCAATTCTATACAGCGGGGGCTCGGCCACATAGATAAACCCTTCGTCTAACAGCGGTCTCATATGGCGGTAAAAAAAGGTCAGCAACAGCGTTGCGATATGGTGCCCGTCAGAGTCGGCGTCCATCAACAGAATCACCTTATGGTAACGCAGCCTATCAAGGTTCAAGGCGGTACCAATACCACATCCCAAGGCGCTGACCACATTCGATAGTTCGTTATTCTTCAGCACCTTGCGCAGAGATGCTTGCTCAGTATTCAACACCTTCCCGCGCAGTGGTAGCACTGCCTGAAATGTCCGATCTCGGCCTTGCTTGGCCGAGCCTCCCGCGGAGTCGCCTTCTACAATAAATAGCTCTGCTTCGTCAGGCTTGGTGCTGGAACAATCTGCGAGCTTCCCGGGGAGGTTTAGTCGTTTTGAGAGGGCAGTTTGTCGCCGCACCGACCTTGCGGCCTTTCTGCTAGCCTGACGGGCTTTGGCGGACTGAATCACACGTGCAACGATGGCACTGCTTGCAGTCGGATGATAGTTCAGAAAGTCTTCAAGAGTTATCCTGAGGGTGCTGTTAACCACCGACCGAACCGACGGGTTGTTCAGCTTCTCCTTGGTCTGACCTTGGAACTGCGGGTCTACCATGAACAGGTTGATGATAGCGATAAGTCCCTCGCGCATATCATCGGCTGAAATATCCAACCTAATCGGCGAAAGGTCATGTGTATCCATGTACGCTCGTACGGCAGCCCGCACCGCATCCTTGAAGCCCTGCACATGGGTCCCTCCACTCGGTGTAGGGATGCCATTTACGAAAGAGAAGACTGTTTCTGTCGGAGCCTCGGTCCACTGCAATGCCACTTCGAGCCTCACCCCCTCATTCAGCTTCTCCTGCATCAAAGTGAACACCTGCTTACTCACTACGGCAGCGCCGGAATCGTGAACCAGTTTGGTGAGATACTCTGCAATGCCTCCATCAAAATGGAAGGTGTCTCGGGTGCCAGCCTGTTCGTCTTTGAACAGAATATGGAGACTGCGATTCAGGTACGCCTTGGTTTCCAACCGCCGGCGAACCAGGTCGCTATCAAACCGGATGGTTCCGAAAATTTCCGGGTCGGGCTCAAAGAATATCGTGGTCCCGGTGCCCCGGACGCCAGAGGCGATCATTTGCAACGCAGACTGACTGGTCCCGCGAGAATATTCCTGTCTGTAGTCGTCGCCATCCCTTCTAACAGTTGCCACAAGTCGTTTTGACAAGGCATTTACAACGGATGCGCCCACCCCGTGCAACCCGCCTGACGTTACGTACTGAGAGCTATCAAACTTGCCGCCTGAGTGGAGCGTGGTCAGAATTACTTCCAGTGCAGGCTTCTTTTTTTCCGGATGCAAGTCAACGGGGATCCCCCTTCCGTTATCGCGCACCGTAACCGCGGAGTATCCACGGTGCAAGGTCACCTCAATCTTAGATGCGTAACCATTGCAGGCCTCGTCCACTGCGTTGTCCACTATCTCCCAAAGGAGGTGGTGGAGCCCGGGTTTACCTGATCCACCAATGTACATGCCGGGGTTCTTACGAACAGGCTCAAGCCCTTCTAGAACCTGAATATCCTTACCTGAGTAAGAACTGCTGGCAGCCATAATCTGCTAGGCTTTGTTCAGTGAGGCCTCGACGGGTTCTGGCTGCCGTGCAGACAGTCGTCCGTTCCTGATGACTATCTGGCCACGAGCCCCCAGCTTCCCTAACTGGAACTTGGTCGTCCGGATAATCTCCGCGCGCCCTCTATTGGTCACCACCCTTAGGCCTTCGCGCGGATGACCTGCAACGGCTGCGCCGACCAGCCGATCATCCTTCGGAAATTTTATTGCCTTCACACCTTTTCCTGCTCCCTTATTGATCGGCACCTCGCCGACAGGAAAGATCAGCGCGATTCCGCTTCGGGACGCCACACACACGTTTTCATGGCCTCCTACGGGATATACGGCGATAACTTTATCCTCCTCTTTGAGACGCATGTAGCGGCGCCCGGCCTTCATAGAGGGCTCCGCGTAGCTGTCCAGAGAGAGCCGGAGGATAAATCCCAATTCTGTCAGTGCGATAAAATAGCCATGCCGAGGATCGTTGTCCTTGCCGTCTGGCCCCTCGACAGGCTCCGGTAACACGCGCGGATCACTTGAAATAACCCCTATTACTTGTTCTCTATCACTAAAGTTGAACAGCTTCTGCAGCGGAACACCGTGCCCCGAGGTGCTTGGGACCCGGTCAAGCCGTACCGTATAGGCCTTCCCGTAGTTCGTGTACAGTACTACACACCTTCGCGTAGCACCGCCAAGCGCCCAGCCTACCTCGTCTCCACCACGCACCTTGATACTTTTGGTATCGGCATAGCTTTTCTGACGCTTGATCCAGCCTTCCCTCGTTACGATAACATAGGTATCCTCGTTGACGATGAAATCTGCTTTGCTGAAATCCGCTGCGCGACCGGGTGGGCCGGCGATTGTTGTGCGCCGAGGGCTGCCGTGCTGGGCTACCATCTCATTTAGCTCGTTCTGCACAATCCGCCATCGGGCTGGTTCGCTCCCGAGGATTCCCTGTATCTCAGTGGCTCTGGCACGACAGCTGTCCAACTTGTTGCGAATGGCAAAGATTTCCATCTGTGCCAGCTTGTAAAGCCTCGCGTCCAACACGGCTTCGCTCTGGGTGTGACTCAATCCGAACCTATGCTTCAGACGTTGATCGGCATCCTTACGATCTCTAGATGTCCGTATGACCTTTACAGCCTCATCCAAGGCATCAAATACTATCTCGAATCCCTCAAGAATATGGATGCGTTTAATGAGTTTCTCAAGCTCATTACGAAGTCGGCGCGTAACCACACTGTGGCGAAAGCGCAAGAAGTGTCGAAGAATCCGGGGTAGATCAACCTTTTCCGGAGTGCATACCTGCGGATGCTCCGTCGGTACCAGGCATGTCAGGTTACAATGAAATCTAGACTCCAACGGGGTGTGCTTGAACAGGTACCACATCGCTGCTTCTGCACTGGCACCCTGCTTCAGCTCCAGAACAATACGTATCTCATCCGTCGATTCGTCGCGCACATCTGTCAACTGCGGCACCTGGTCGCGAGCAATATGATCTCCGATCTTTTCAAGCAAGGTGCCCTTTGACACTGCAAATGGAATGGACGTGATAATAATCGTTTGCTGCCCTTCCAACTTGTATTCCCCACGAGTAATGATCGGACCCTGGCCCGTACGGTAGATCTCAAGAAGCTCTTCCCTTGTGTTGAGCACCGATCCTCCGGTCGGAAAATCAGGTCCCTTTATGAATCGATCCACCAAATATTCTAGCTGCACGTTGTCCCAGTTAGCCTGAGGGGCCAATTTGGCATTTACGAGATGGCACGCAGCATGTACCACTTCTGTCAGGTTATGTGGCGGGATGCTCGTAGCCATCCCGACAGCAATACCCGTAGATCCGTTTACAAGAAGATTGGGAACCTTGGCAGGCAGCACTACCGGTTCGAACAATGCGCCATCAAAATTAGGCCTGAAATCCACAGTATTTTGGTTCAGCTCCTCTAGCAAATCCACAGCCAGTGCACGCAACCGCGCCTCGGTATATCGCATGGCCGCGGGACTGTCGCCATCAATGGATCCAAAATTTCCATGCCCGTCTACCAACGGATCCCTCAGCGAAAATTCCTGGGCCATGCGCACCATCGCGTCATAAATGGCCGTATCACCATGCGGATGATACTTACCCATTACGTCCCCGACGATGGTTGCACTCTTCCGATAACGTGCGTCCGGCAAGAGTCGCAGGCTCTTGAACATCGCATACAGGATGCGCCGCTGAACAGGCTTCAAGCCATCTCTTATATCCGGTAACGCGCGTGCTGTAATTACGGAGAGGGCGTAATTCAGGTACCGAGTCCGAGTCGTTTCGTGGAGTGGAACCGTCTCTATATGCGGCATAAGCATACTCTCCAATTGCGATCCTATTGGGGCTACATCACCCGCAGGCACCGTTCGTTGGGGGTTGCGGCTGCACGCAACCCCAGGCCTTGCAGAAGACTCACGTCAAGGTAATGTACGCAGGCGTTCACGCAGTAGAAGATTGTTGAAAAATAATCAAAGGGTAATGATCTCACGGTCCGATGCTCACATTATAAGAACCTCCACGGTACGGGCTGAGTGCGTGGCTTGTCCTGCGAGCCATGGGTAGCAAAACGCGTCACAGCCTGAAACTAGATCTGTACGATATTGAGCGCTTCCAAGCGATGGTCGGGCGGCGCATGAAGCCATTCCTGCCTGCATACAGGTGCCTCCACTCCGGTGCCGCTGCATCTCTTAAAAAACGACGTGCTTGGGCTAGATAGGCGTTGCCAGCGTAAACCTTGGGAGTTATATGGCTGAGTGCCACGCGTTTTCGCAGGAATTACTTTTTATGCTTTGGTGGTGCAGACAGGATGGCTTTCGCCAGTTGTTCATAATCGGTTCCCGCTTTTCACGAAAAACTGCAATTATTTCAAATAACTCAACACGTGGGTACGCATGGAATATAATTATCATATATTAGGGAGTTATATATCACAGTGCCATGCCCGAAACGGTTAGTGCATACCGCAATATCACATACAGGCTGTTGCCCGGAAGTCGAAGTAACGCCAAGCAACTTGCTGGATTAGCGGGTGCGTGTAGGTTTGTGTGGAATGCCATCCTCGCAGAGCAGACCGAGGCCTACAAGAAAGCGAAAGAGGCTGGAGAGAAGCCGCCCTCGGTAAGCTTCTTCTCGCTGGGGAAGCGGTTCACGGCACTGCGCCGTACGGTCGAGTGGCTACCTGAATACTCCTTTGGTGTCGTTAGATACACATTGAAATATCAGGCGGATGCATGGAAGGCATTCTTCAGGGAAGGTAAGAGAAGACCGAGATTCCATTCCAGACGTGGTAGTACGCCTTCGTTCACGATCCCGGATAACGTAAGGGTTCGGGATGGCAAGCTGTATATCCCGAAAGTGGGATATATGGCGCTCCGCAGGCGGGGAGGCAACCCGTACCCTGATGGTATACCCATCAAAGCCACGGTAAAGAAGAACGCAGGCAAAGGGTATGCTGTCATCTGCTACAAGATTGAGGCACCTGTAATAGAGGATACCGGCAGTGCTGTAGGCATTGACCGTAATTGCGGGCAGATCGCTATGGTCTCCACAGAGGGCGATACAAGCATTATCAGACAACCGGATACGAAGTGTCTTGATGCCAAGTTGAAGCGGCATCAGCGAAGACTGGCGAGACAGAAGAAAGGCTCCAACCGTCGTAACAGGCGGAAGCATAGAATCGCCCGCATACAGCGCAAGCGTGCTAACGTCCTCAAGAATGCGAACCACCAGGTAAGTCGCAGTATTGCCAATTGCTCCTCAACGGTGATACTGGAGGACCTAAAGATCAAAGCGATGACACGTTCAGCTAAGGGGACGATGGAGAGCTTTGGCACAAACGTCAGACAGAAGTCTGGCCTCAACCGTGGAATACTGCGAACAGGTTGGGGCCAGCTGGATCAGATGCTGGGCTATAAGTGCCGCAAGGTGATAAAGGTTACCGCTGCCTATAGCAGTCAGCGGTGTTCTGTGTGTGGGCACACAGAAGCGAGTAACCGTAAGACGCAGAGCACATTCACGTGTATGTCCTGTGGACATGCGGATCATGCAGACCTGAATGCGGCTGCAAACATACTGGCCTCCGGGATTGGGGCTTCTGCACGGCGAGGGGCGTTCGGGTTACCGACCCCTATGACCCGTGAAATTGATACTAGTGCCTCACTGTGTACAGTTGGTCACTCACGTATATAATTCCCACTATTTAACTGCTGAGCGCGGGTGGGGCATGCCACAGGATTTGTCGGGACTAGCTTTGGGATATCCTTCACACACGTTCAAGCGATCGTTACTTGTTCACGCGGATTGCTTTGACTGGCTTGGATGCATACCGGAAAACGTACTTCATGCCATCGTAACCGATCCGCCGTACGGAGTAAAGGAATACGAGACCAGTCAGTTAGAAAAACGGTCCGGTGGCAATGGGGGCGTATGGAGGATTCCTCCCAAGTTTGATGGTAATCTCCGTGCTCCTGTTCCGCGATTTACTGCGCTGAACGACGTAGAGAGAAAGGCCATCCGGCAATTCTTTCTGAAATGGGGAAGGATGGCCTTTCGCGCCTTGCGACCTGGAGGCCATGTGTTCTTGGCAGCAAATACGTTCCTGTCTCAACTCGTATTTGCGGCCGTGGCGGATGGGGGACTTGAATACCGGGGTATGATTATAAGAGAAGTGCGGACCCTCCGAGGGGGTGACAGGCCCAAGAATGCGGAGGCGGAATTTCCGAATGTCTGTTCGCTCCCACGGGGTTGCTTCGAGCCTTGGGGGCTATTCCGCAAACCGCTCCCTAAGGGAATGACAGTAAGCGACTGCTTACGGGTGTACCAAACGGGTGGATTACGGAGAAAGCCGGATGGCCGGCCCTTCGAGGACGTAATACGAAGCGAACGAACGCCCCGTCGAGAACGGGATATAGCTGACCATCCTAGCCTAAAACCTCAATCTCTTCTCAGGAAACTGGTCTATGCTGCCCTGCCCCTTGGCAAAGGGACGATAGCCGATCCCTTCATGGGGTCCGGTTCAACCGTAGCCGCTGCTGAGGCTATGGACTTGGCGTGCATCGGTGTAGAAAGGCGTACAGGATACTTCGATTTGGCCGTAAACGTGGTTCCACGCCTAGCTGAGATTCAGCTAAAGGAGAATCAACTAGCCCTCCCTTTTGTCTGAATCCAAGTATATCCAGTTAGATCGCATTTTGTCGTATCCGGATCTATTCACACTGGCCGTAATGGTCCTTCGACTGCCTGGAGAACGACCCGAATAAGTCCAGTCATCGTGTTCCAACTTAGAGGCATAGACTCCTTTGAAGCGGAATCGGATTGCAGGTTCAGTTGGCCTCGATGCGGTGTTATTGGCGAACGTGAACACCATCAACCAGACGCTCTCCGGGTTGTGGCCTTGCCAGCCGCGTTCGTATCGGGATCCCTTTATTTCGATTCCCTCAGCTCCGTGCTGTATAGAGTCTATGGGGAAGTGACCGGCAGGGATTAGATCTGGATGACCATTGTGGTATCGATTGCTTACAAGGGTAGGACAGTACTTGGGAATAGACGCTTTCACGAATTCCCCAACCAAGCTGCTGAAGTTGGCGGGCATCAATAGCGGTTCGAGTCTCTGGATCCCTTTCCTGAAAATCTGATCGTTGATGATGCCTAGGAATTCCACGAAGTCAATCATAGCCTGCTTGATGTGTTCAATTTCCAGATCGTAGGGTAAGACCGCTTCTTCGTTGAACTTCGATGGGGCCACAGAAATGGGTATACAGGCGTCTTTCTCAGTAGTTTTTGCAGGCATGGGTTACTCCAGCTCCCTAGGGGGTAAAGTGTACCCCAAACGTAGGACGGTTATTCGGTGAATTTAAGATGGCCCTAACATGGGGCGCCTAGTCTGGCAGTGCCACATCGTGATTGTAAGATCCCTCGGTCTGATGTCGGAGCTTGAATGCATCGAAGGAGCAAGGTGCCGCCGGCCGTATACTCTTGGCACGGTTATGGTTGCCTCGAGGTATGCGTCCGCTGACCTGTACTTCGCCGGACGCACACTCCGAAACCGCAGCAACAACAGCCGAAATCGGCATGTTTCGCCGGCGCGGGTTTGTCTCAAGCCGAGCTTGCGAGGGCAGACTGGCACACGCCACTTGATGCACTGAAGCGTCTCATCATTCGTGGGAGAAGCGGGCCGGCTTCCACTTAATAATACCTCGCAGGGGGCGAACACTGTCCGTTCCGTAGGCTGCTTCCACGCTCGCTTGATACATCAACGGGTTGTAATGACTGAAAACATCAAATGGGCTAGTATGCCCCGGCATTAGCGGGTCATACTCCGCAAAGCAATCGTCGTGCGTAATGTATTCTCCAGCCCGGTCCTTCCACGTTACGGTTACTCTTACCCCCTCCAAGGGCCGATCAGTCAGGTTCTTCACTCGCCCCTTCACCGTGGCAGAATCGGAATCATGACTCCAATTCCACGCGGCGATGTCTACGTCTAACTTGTCCTTGGGCATAAGATAACAGAGGGCTTTTGTGTCTCCGGATTTGCCTTACGTCAGCTTTGTTGTGTTGGCCTTTGGGCCAATTAATCGCAATAGAGCTTGAGCGACGTGGTACCTGGTTGCCCTGACCTTGATGCAGACTCTCTAGCCATGGACAAAGTGCCATGACGACCGAATACAAGCCATTCGTCGACCAAGATTGACTCACTCATGTGGTTGGATCCCTTCGCCTTCCATAATTCCTCCGACCTACCTCATTATCAGAGTGAAATGAAAAGGTACGGTACAGCCGGTACCCGTCCCGATTGGGCGTTCCGTGGACCCGGCCAGGACTGCTAAACGCAGTTGTCCAGATTGGACGAGGGCGCGTCCATGCACACGGGCCGCTTCATTCGCGTGCGGTAAGGAAAGGAGCGGTTTTCGCGGCATTTGGCACGCGAGGAGGCCTCAGGACGCAATTTGCCCTGCCAAATCGACATTTACGGGGGTATTGAGGGCCGATTTTAACACTTACGGGCCGTTTCCGACGCATGTGTGCGGGGCCCTGCGCATATATAGGCTGCGTCCCGGTCCGGCCTTTTTGGCGGCTGGGCACATTCGTTTGGCCGGCCCGAGTGCAACATAAAGATCAGTATGTTTCGCTCGCCACCGGCGCGGAGAACAGTTGAACCCGTGAAATTGATACTAGTGCCTCACTGTGTACAGTTGGTCTCTCACGTATATAACTCCCTTTTGTTAAGGTTAGGCGGAATTTTGCGCGCCATAGCACGCACTGCGTTCTCTCGGAATCGGGTACCAAAGGTGATCTTGCGTGTATCATGGCTGCAAAGTGCCATACACTTGCTCAGGATCGTTTTGCATACTCATAGCTACGGCGAATCCATCACAACAACTGCAAAAGTGATCCGATGGTGGACGCGTGCACGATATCTTATCGTAGTGGCTATTGCGGGCTTTCTTAGCGCAAGATGTGATATCGTGGACCCGAATGCCGAGCGTGCTGAGAGCCGTCAAGGCCGCGGCTCAACGATTTCCGTTGAGCTTGTGGACGAGATTGATGTGGTTGAGCTCATCTCCGATTTTTCGGATTTGGATCTAGGGTTTGATGTTCAGTATCCGGTCGCAACGTACTCAATCGTCTACCAAACCATTGACGCCAATGGTGATAGCACGCAGGCTTCGGGTGCACTTAGCATGCCCAATATATCCTTAACATCATTGCCTGTGGTCAGTTACCAGCATGGCACCGTGACTAGACGGGAGGATGTACCTTCATCCAGCGCGAAGGAACGCATCGTTGGCGTGGCTTTTGCGGCAACGGGCTATTTCGCGGTGATGCCCGATTACTTGGGCCTAGGAGCCTCTCCAGGCATGCATCCCTATGTGCATGCTGCCACTTCGGCCACTGCCGTAGTAGACAGAGCCTTTTGCAAAACCCTTGAATCGGGGTGTTTTTGTCTGAAGATGCGATTTCCTAAGATAGGGGGCTGGTCAGGTAGATTTGACTGCTCGGCGGGTGCAGATGGAGGATTCTACAGGCCATGAAAATGTGTGCTAGCAAGCACACTTGAAGGACTGGAACCTCCGTGTCAGGTGTCTTTGGAGGAGAAACTAAACTCGCAAAAACGAAGGTTCTCATCTCCCTCAATTCTAAGTTAAGCGGTTTCTGGATCAACTGCCAACGGGAGCTTTTCCCCTGGGTGGAGGAAACGATTGGCCCCTTGGAGGGGCGCCATAAGAAGCTGCTCTCGGTACTGAAGATGGTGCGAGTTGGGCGCTTTCTGCCCAGTGCTCAGGACGGTATACCCGGGCGTCCGTTGAAGAGCCGTGCTGCCCTCGCGCGGGCGTTCCTGGCGAAGATGGTGTTCAATATGGATACGACCAGAGCGTTGGTGGAGCGGTTGCGTTCGGATCCGACGCTGCGGCGTTTGTGTGGTTGGCATCGGTTAGAGGATGTGCGGAGTGAGGCGACCTTTTCACGTGCGTTCAGGGAATTTTCAGAGGCGGATTTGCCGACGCGTGTACATGAGGCCCTGATAAAGGAGGGGTATTCGGAGCAGTTGGTGGGGCACCTATCGCGTGATTCGACCGCAATAGCAGTGCGAGAGAAGCCGGTACTGAAAAAGGAGTCGGAGCGTCCAGAGTGCAAACCAGCGAGTCCGTCCAAGGATGAAGAGCGTCCAAAGAAGCCGAAGCGGCTCGTGGGCCAGCTGGCAATAGAGATGGAGGAGGAATTACCGGAGGTGGGCCATCCATCGCAGGATTCGACCGCGATAGTGGCGCAAGAGGACCCGGTACCCCAGAAAAAGGAGTTAGAGCGTCCAGAAGAGTGCAAATCATCGCATCCTACCAAGGATGAAAAGCCTCCGAAGGAGTTGCCGCGGCTGGTGCGCCAGCGTACCATGGGGACAGAGGAGATGTTGGAGGAGTTACCGAAGCGATGTACGGTAGGCGTTAAGCGCAATGCGAAGGGACATACGCAGAAATGGACGGGGTACAAGTTGCACATGGATGTGGCCGACGGAGGCGTACCGATCAGCGGTTTTGTTTCCTCTGCATCATTGCATGATAGCCAGGCGGCGATTCCGTTGGCTACGATATCTCAACTGCGGGTACGCAATTTGTATGATCTGATGGACAGTGCATACGACGCGAAGCAGATTCACGAGCACAGTAAAGGCTTGGGGCACATGCCGATTATCGACCATAATCCGCGACGCAATGGTAAGGCGGCGCTTATCCGCGAGAAAACGGCCCAGCGAGCAGTCGGATTGGTGCTGCCTGAGGATGTTCGTTACAGGGAGCGCTCAACGGTTGAGCGAGCCTTCGGGCGGCTCAAGGATGAGTTTGGTGGTCGTAATGTCCGCGTGCGTGGGCACAAGAAGGTGACATGCCACTTGATGTTTGGGGTGCTGGTACTGGCGGTAGATCAGCTGTTGCGTATGGTGCAATAGAGACAGGAATCCAGACGTAAAGGCATGGTGCCAGATTTAGTTGGTCTATCTTTTCAAGACCGGCTTAGGAGTGGGCCCAAGATACGGTTTCGGCACACATTTTAGCAGGGCTTTTTGGAGCTTCGGAAGGTGTTTTGCACAGCTAAGCTTGCATAATCGGGGTTCGGTTTCCAGCATAGCCATTGCTACCCATCGGTGACGTTGATCTGAGTTTACCCAACGTCTGATCCGCCGCGTTCGATTAGCCAGCTGGCCGTTGACATTCTCAATGATGTTGGTGGTTAGCAGACTGCATCCGACCGTATCCGCCACACCCAGCCTGTGCAGTGTCAGCGTCTCTTCCATGCCCTCTTCCAGGCTACGTGCGGCCGCTTCCTCCCCTTGTTCCTCCAAGTCATCCCGTAGGGTCTCAAGCCCCGCTTTTGCGTCGTCGTACGTGTCTTCACGATACGCCTCCTGCATCTTCCGACGCACCTTGGGCGCATCCTCCTTTTTCGTGAGCTTGCTCACCACATTCTCCCGCTTGTGCCAGGTACAACGCTGCACCTGCGTGTAGTCGCCGAAAACATCCTTTACCGCCTTGTAAAGCCCCTTCGCTCCATCCACAACGCACAGCAGGCCCTGGTCATAGCACAGGCCGCGATTGATCAGGCCTTCCAACAAACCTGCAATCGCCTCCGCATTCTCCGTGGTCGTCTCCACCATGCCCAAGATCTCCTTCTTTCCGTCTGCCGTAATGCCCATACACAGCACGATCTGGCACTCCTGCAAGTACTTGCCATCTATCAGCAGCGTCACATAGGTTTCCGAAGACAGATCGCGTTCTTCGAACTTCTTGAGGGCCTCCGCACTCTTCTTCCTGAAAGTGCGACTGACCGAGGAAGCGCTCAATCCATAACTGTCCGCAAACGCGCTGACCACACGGTGATAATCCCGCTGGCTGATCCCAAGAAGAATGTTTTCCGTCAGATTGTTCTCCTCTTCAACCGATGCATTGCGTAGCTCACAATAGGTCTCCAGAGGACGCTCCTTGCCCTCTTTCTTATCCCGTACGCGCTGCACCCGGATCTTCAGGCGTTTCCCCATGATCCTGATTGAACCCGGATTGGTCCCCCATCTCTCGTAACGTCCGTCGTGCACATCGTCTCTCGCGTAGCGCTTGCCACAGAGCGACTCTACCTCCTCTTCCATGACCAATTTAGCCAACAGCTCCTCAATGCTACCGCTGCATCGCAAGAGTGCCATCTTGGTCTCCCGATCTTGATCAATTATATCCCGGAAGTGCTTCACTCGCTTCCTGGCCTTGGTTGAGGGCTTGGTCTGCCCTGTACCCATAAATAATCCATTACGGTTCGATTGTTCGTCAGGTATGGTCAAATATCGCTGGCATGGCTGTCGGAATATCTCGGGTATTTCGGCCTAACAGGTATGGTGTGTGACTTGAGGTGAATAATGCCATCCTCTCGTGCGGATACGCGATCTCTTCCTGCGCCGCTTCCCTTGGCGCTGCATTGCCTACATCCACGAACCCTCGGCTGCAGTCTCCTGGCGATACTTCTGCCTCCAGTAATTCAACGGTCCGTACGAGATGCCCTGCTCTGCGCAAGACGCCGCTGCGGACCGGGTCCTTTCGTTATACTGCTCTACCAGCGGAAACATCTCTTCCGCCGTACGTCTGGGCTGTACCAGGCGGGCGGTCCGGGGTCTGGGTTCTCACGTCTACGGGTAAGCTCTACAGAACCCGTCACCTAATCAAGATGCAAGTTCACCGCACGCTCACGCAGGTGTAGCCACTGGGGCATAGGCCCACATCAGGCAGGTTGATATGCCATTTATATGAACCCAGATGAATTCCCGTGCGAACATGCACTCAATTGTTCGTCTCTTACCTCGTATCCCAATGTCATTAGGTGTAACCTCTCTAGGCCACGCCACATGATCTGGTAACCCACCGGTCCATCACGAGTGCGGTTCTGATAACCGCCGAGCACCGCTACGATCAGGATAGCAGCTCCCAAAGTACTGGGCTTCGGCAGCTTTACCCGTGCTGCATATCCATCCAAGAATCGCAGCTCCATCTCCGTGAAAAAGACATCCGCGTCCAGCTCCGGCACCTCCCGACCCAATTGCACCAAGGTCATGACGCGCCAGGATATTACACAATACATCGTTATTGCTCGCTGCAGACGCAACGAGGTACGCATACCCAAACGCTCTACCTTGCACCCACTCTTGAGCACGCGGAAGAAGTCTTCCACCCGCCACCGCTTGAGATACATTGCCAACACCCGCCGTGCATCCGCTACGCTCCCTACCTCCATGCTGGTCAATAGCATCCACTCCACCGGCAGCGCGTCCCCCGGAGGCTCCACCTCCAACACATGCACCCCGTACATCACCACCGGCTCCTCCTCGTTCTTCGGATCCGGCAACAAGAACCTCCCGTAGCGTACCTCCGCATTGACCATCCGGTAACTGCGACCCTTCCGTGCCTGCTTGCGCGCCTGCTTCTTGCGCGCCGTCACCCGCTGTATCTCTATCTCCACATTCCCCGGAGCCTTACCACTGCGCATTACCGCAAACAGCTTGCGATCATCCAACAGCTTCCGATCATGCTTCGCTCGTATCAATACCTCCGCCTTACCCTGTCTGCGCTGCTCGGCAAACATAGCAAAGCTGTCCGCCTCCCGGTCCGCAACACAGATCACCTGCGTCTCGCCGGACAGCTCCTCCGCCGCCTCGCATATATCCTTGAACCCGTCTATCCACTGCTGCGTCCGCGGAGCATGCGGACCCTCCTCCGGATCCTTGAAGCTGCCACGCAACACCCCCAACGTCAATCCATCCTCCGTCACCACCAGCGTCGCATGCAACGGCAACCCCAGTGTCTTCGCCGTCGTCTGATTACTCCCTATTACCTCCAAATCCGTACACGCCGGCCGCGTACTGTACCGCAACTTCGTCGTGTCCTGGATGCATAACACGGTCTCCTGACTACGCATGCGCTCTATCGTACGCCCACGATGCGGCGCCAATATGTTCTCCGGCGTTACCGTTTTGTCCTTCTTGCTCTCCAATAACCGGTAATGCCCCTTCACCGCCGCGCGGTCCGCATCCGTATGCGCGGTAATGCTGTGGCCTATCACATCGGCCAACATGGACGTACTCTTTACCAGTCGCACAGACAACTGCCTGTCTCCCAATGGCGCTCCGCCAAACTCCGTTTCGGCCCACTGCGCACTGTCAATCCCCTCGTGCGGATCCCTCACCGGACGCAACTCCTCCTCCGGTTTCCCCAAGGTCCCGCGCCATTCTTTGTCCAACTCGTATACATACAGCCCCTTGGGATCCTCTTCCTTTGCCTCCTTGTGCCGCTTTCCGCCTGCGGTATGGCCGATCAATACAAAATTGTTCACCTCAAAACACGCTCCTCCCCCTTGGGGATCCACATACGTTTCGACAACCCAGGGACGGTAACAGTACCGTGCCTGAAAATCATCCGCCAACCGTCTCAATACCTTACCCAGTACATGGCTGGCCAAATCCTGACACTGCCCCCGTATCAGAAAACGACTCAAACACACCACACGGTGCAAATGCGCCTTGCGCTGCTCATCACTCCACGCCATCCAGTGCTCTCTGGGCGCCAGGCACAACGCCGCCGCCGAAAATCCCACCGCTCCCAGGTAACCATGGGCACTGCCTATCAGATAGCGTACCTGCGCTCCCACAAATGTGGTCGTACGCCTCGGATGCTCAAAGTGCAGCAACGTGCTCCACACCACACGCTGCTCGTCCGTCTCAACCAACTCAATCGTCAACCCCCAGACACCGTGTACCGTGTCCGGTAACGCTATCGGATCCGGTACCCTCTCCTCTATACTTGCAGGGACCCGCTCCCGCTGCATAACGGTTCGCAGGCTCAGGCAACACTACCCGCCCCCGAGCCTCC
This sequence comes from Rhodothermales bacterium, assembly GCA_963663495.1. GTDB lineage: Bacteria > Bacteroidota > Rhodothermia > Rhodothermales > Bin80. The sequence goes on along the minus strand of OY760427.1, from coordinate 2,251,728 downwards.
AGCTTCGATAACGCCTTCGCACAGGTCGCCACCTGCAATACGCCCCGCGCATCAACAAAACCAAACTCCACGCAGACACCGCGCGCTATGCTGCCCACGACCCTCGGCAAGAATAGCATCTAATCGCCCACCATTACGCGGAGCACTGAGCGTTCGTAATACCTGATTCTGCTGAAACATGCCGCAACATACACGACGCGTTCCAGAAAGTCAATATCTTATTGTGGGTACACGGCAGGGCGAGCCGGTTCCAGTTCTTAGCACGGGCTTTGGTCTGATCGACACTGGAGCGACCAATATGGCCATCGACCGTTACGTTGCCCAGAAGGCGGGGTTACCAACTGTCGGGTCCGCGCGGAGCATATCGGCATTGAGCACGGAAGTCGTGCCGGTTTATGCAGGTAAGGTTGTGGTGCAACCTCGTTCTCCAGGCAGCAAAGAGGGATGGGTGACAATCGACCTGAATGGCATGCAGGGATTGAATCTCCAACCTCTAGCCCGCATTTCTCACCAGCAGGTCGAGACGGCCTGAGAAGCATCCAATTGGACTTCATTACGAGCGCGTTTGAATCAGAACCTTGGTAGCGGGTAGTTTTTGACGCCTCCAGTGCCACTTTCCGGTGTTTTCAAGGGCCATAATTGCATCGGAAGCACGATAATTCGGCCATTTGGTGCGCATCGGACACACCAATGCGGGAACGTCAACGGTAACGCCCGCACTCGGGAGGATCTTCAGGAAAGGCGGCGCCGGATCAGGGCAGGATTACCGGAAAACATCATCGGGAGACGACCTCGCAAGTGCATACGCCGCTGGAGTATCTCCGCGTAACTGAGCCACAACTTGGGCAAAGAGCCGCTGCCACGGATAGCACGAGGACAGCGACAGCTTGAACCGACGCGTAGTCTTGGTAACCACCACGGCTACCTTGAACAATCGCTCACGGATCGTGCTGCAGCGCGCCCCCTCCAGCTGGGTTCCCTTCAGGCCCCACTCCTTGATCCGGGCGATGTACCCTTGGGCAAACGCCGATAAGAGCTGCCGTAATTGGTTGCTCTGCATCTTGGCGGTGGAGGTCCGGTCCGCAAACAAATCCAACTGCTGCTCCTTGATCCTGTTCTCCATCTCGCCGCGACCACAGTAAAAGTCCTCATATACCTCGCGCTCATCGTACTCCCACTCGTCCAGATTCGTGACCACAAAGCGGGCATTGTACCCCCGCGGTCCTGGCAAGTATTCCGCCTTTGCCACTACCTGACGCTCTCGACTCCAACTCTTCAACGTGCGGTAAGGAAAGCGGCGAAAATGCCTCGCGGCCTCCCCGCTGGACTCGCATTGCTTCCGACTAGCTTCCATTTCCGCCTCTATCGCCCGCTGCAGGCGCGGATTCCGCCCCAATCCCACGATATAGGTCACATTCTTCTTCTCACACCAGGACAGAATCTTGTCGCGGCAAAATCCGCTGTCCGCACGAATCCAGATCTCTACTTCCGGCCATAGGCGCCGTATCTGCTTCACCACCCGCTTTAGCACCTTTTTCGCCCCCTTCGAAGCATCAATATTGGACGGACGAGTAACCGAAACTACGACATGCTCTCCGCACGTGACGTACAACGGCAGATAGCAGTAATCACCATAGTACCCGTTATAAAACCTTCCCTCCTGATTGCCATGCAACACATAATCCGTGGCGTCCAGATCCAGAATGATACGCTCCGGTGGCTCCTCATAGCTTTCCAGAAAGACTCGGTCAACAACTCATGCAACTTCTTCATGTTCGCCGCCATACGTTTGTACCGATCTTTGGCGGCCGTTTCCTCGACCGACAATTCCAGCCGATTAAGCGTCTTGGAACTGGCAAGGGCATGCCCCTTATCGCGATCACGCACACGCTCGTCTCCCTCAATATCCTCGCATCCTAGGGCCAGGCAAAGAATCGGATCATCCCGCAGCCTATCGTGGTCATTGAGGTCTTCGTAGCCCACGCATAGGCCGAAGGTGGGTTGTCCCAGCAGGCGCTTTAAGCTATGCTTTACCCGGGAAGGGTCCCGGTAATCGGAAAAGCAGTCAGCCATTCGGCCTAATAATTGGCATCTCTCTTCGACTTCGCGCAGGGCCAAGGCTCCTGCATTGGATGACATGTGTCCGCCGTTGAATTCTGCGACGATTTTCCGTTTTCCGATCTTGGAAAACTCCACGGGTTGGGCAAGGCAGTTTGTGGTGGTGGATTGTGGATACATGATCGAATATAAGTGTATAATAAAAATACACTTAGGAACCACAAAAATCCTTAAATGACCAGCTGTGGTGAGATATGCGGGTACAACGTGGGAGACGATGAATAAGCTCACTGCGCGACATTGGCCAAATCTGCATATCAGACACCCATGGCCCGCTACGCGATTCTCCGTCAAGCACGCTGGTGCGACCCAAACGAGGAGCCACATGCGTTAGCGCGCATGTGTGGATCTGTCCGCGGGACCCGGGGAAACCCGGGTCCCTACCGGGATAATCAGCGGGGCCTATCTCTGATTCGGACCCATGGCGAGGAAGGATTTGTCCGAACTGTCGCCCTGGAAATAGTAGCGGCCAACGTGCACCGCCGGGTTGATACTTCAAGAGAAGGTGAGGCGGAAGATACGGTGGCATGCTGCCCGCAAGCGCGCGGCGTAGCGGCTCCTTCAACCGAACTTAGCTGCAAATTCAAGTAGCCCGTGGCGGGCGGGGGCAACGTATCTCTTCCCGTCGCTCATGGGCGCCTTGACACCAAAATTTTGGGCTCCACACATTAGAACAGACCGCGTCAATGCGGACAAACCCCGCAATGACCTCTCACATGACAACAGAAATCGGAATCCATAATCATTCTTGGGTCCAAGTCAGTGAAGAAAATAGCATTTTCTGATAAGCACTAAGTAGCAGGTGTGGTGGAGGATCGGTATCTTCCCTCTAGGAGTTGCCGCGACGCGCTGGTCCTTGACGGAGAGCGATTGTCCGGGTTGGCCTATTCGGACGATAGGAACCCGTCTGCATTCAGCCGAGCGTAAACAGGAGATTATCGATGGTGACCACGAACGCTATCCAACGGACATTCAAGATCCGGCTGGGAGATTCCCAAGGCACTGCGTTTACCATCGAGCGCGCCGGTCGGCAGTACCTTGTCACCGCTCGTCACGTGCTTGCCGAGAACGAGCCAGGCATGATCGAAATTTGGCATGAAGAGGTATGGAAGTCACTGTTCGTCAGGGTTGTCGGTATAGGCCACGGTGACGTGGATGTAGCCGTACTGGCCGCCACGTTTCAGGTCTCACCGGTCTACCCGCTGGAGATCGGCGCTCACGGCATGCATTACAGCCAGCCAGTGTACATTCTGGGATTCCCGCTCGGTCTCCGCAGCGGAGGCGCGGAGATCAATCGCGGACTGCCTATCCCGTTCGTGAAGTCTGGGATTGTGAGCGCGATCGAATCCGGCGCCGGACGGATCTACATCGACACGCATGTGAATGAGGGTTTCAGCGGTGGGCCGGTCGTGTTCCACCCGCGGGACAGGGCGGCGGAGGCGCATGAACTCCGCGTGGCCGGAGTCGTTGCAGGGTACGTGGAGTGTCACCGTCCTGTGCTGGGCGGCGATGGACTGCACTTGGCCAATGCTGGGGAGAACTCCGGCATAGGTGTGGCCATCGGCGCGAAACACATCATTGACCTGATTGACGCGAATCAGATTGGATTCCAATTGCGGACAGACATGTGATCTGGAGCGTGCGCCTGTCGGGAAACTGGCGCGTGGTGTTCCGCTTCGAGGACGGCGAGCCCGTCGATGCGGACCTGATAGATAATCACTGACGGGAAGGAGGACAGATCATGAACGGCACTGGTGGCGAGCGCGTGGGTGCGATGCTGCCCCCGGCATTTGGGCGAACTTATCCGTGAGAGCATGGATGAAGTCGGATGGAACGTGACCGAGATGGCGGCGCGTCTCGGATGTGAGTGCAGGACCCTGTCCCGACTGCTCAACGGCAAGACGGGCGTGTCGGCGACCATGGCGCTCGCGTTGGAAGCCCTCGGCTGGGGGACGGCCGATCACTGGATACAGATGCAGGCGAGCTACGAGCTTGCGCGGGCACGAATGGCACGCGGATGACGGGAGGACATGACGGCGCGTGATGCGGTCCCTCAGTAGCCCGGTCTCGCTCGATCCGATGGTGGCTACTGGACACCGCGCCTCTCGGTGGCCAAGTTCCATGATCCGTAAGGCAGAGGGGTAGCGGGGTGCGCCTCTCTTGGAACGAAGTACGGGTACGCGCTGCCTCCTTCGCCAAGGATTGGCGGGACGCGGCATACGAGAAGGGCGAGACGCAGAGCTTCTATAACGACTTCTTCGAGGTGTTCGATGTTCAACGCCGATCCGTTGCCCGCTACGAGGAGCATGTCGCCAAGCTCGACAACAGGTCGGGGTTCATCGACCTGTTCTGGCCGGGCGTCCTGATCGTCGAGCAGAAGAGCGCCGGGCGCGATCTCGGCAAGGCGTACGGACAGGCCGGGGAGTATTTCGACGCGCTGCCCGAGCGCGTCCGCCCGCGCTACATCCTCGTGAGCGACTTCCAGACCTTCGAGCTTCACGATCTGGACGAGCGGGAGACCGTCTTCTTCCCTCTCTCGGACTTGCCCGCACATGTGCAGGCGTTCGGCTTCATCCTTGGTGTCCAGCGCCGGACGTTTCGAGACCAGGACCCCGTCAATATCGAGGCGGCGGAACTTGTCGGGCGGCTCCACGATGCGCTCGACGCCGCCGGTTATCGGGGCTACGATCTGGAGCGGTTTCTCGTGCGGATCGTGTTCTGCCTGTTCGCTGACGACACCGGCATCTTCGAGCCGCGCGACATATTCTTCGACCTTATTGACCACCGCACCGCCAAGGACGGATCGGACACCGGATCGTGGCTGGAACACCTGTTCCAAGTCCTCGACACGCGGGAAGAAGCGCGCTATGCAACGCTCGACGAGGACTTGGCCCGCTTCCCCTACGTCAACGGCAGGCTGTTCGCGGAGCCGCTTCGCATTCCGTCCTTCGCTGGCACCATGCGCCGAAGACTGCTGGACGCCTGCCGGTTCGACTGGTCCAACATCTCGCCTGCGATCTTCGGCGCTCTTTTCCAGTCGGTCATGGACCCGGTTGAGCGCCGCAAGCAGGGCGCGCACTACACGACCGAGAGGAATATCCTGAAGGTGATCGAGCCGCTGTTTCTGGACGATCTTCGATCCGAGTTCGAGCGCCTGAAGGCGCGAAAGGACAGTCGCCGCCGGACCGACCTCCAACGGTTTCAGACGAAGCTCGGTCGAATGACGTTTTTCGATCCCGCGTGCGGATGCGGGAACTTCCTTATCATCGCCTACCGCGAGTTGCGGGAGCTTGAGATCAATGTCCTAAAGGAGCTTCACCGGAAGGGCGACCGGCAGTTGGACGCGCTGGCGTCCGAACTGTCTCTCGTCAGTGTGGACCAGTTCCACGGGATCGAAATAGGTGAGTTCCCTGTCCGCATCGCGGAGACGGCGATGTGGATGATGGACCACATCATGAATAACCGGCTGAGCTTGGAGTTCGGGCAGACGTACACCCGGATTCCGCTGGAGACTTCTCCGCCCATCGTCCACGGGGACGCCCTGGCGATGGACTGGGCCGATTTGCTGCCGTCCAAGCAGTGTTCGTTCGTTTTCGGCAATCCGCCCTTCGGAGGCTCGAAGTTCCAGAGCAAGTTCCAGCGCGCCCAAGTGCGGAGGATCGCGGTCCTCGGCGGGGCAGGTGGCACGCTCGACTATGTGACCGGGTGGTTCATCAAGGCGGGAGAGTACGCCAAGGGCACGCGCATCCGTATCGGCTTCGTGGCCACCAACTCGATCACTCAGGGAGAGCAGGTGGCTCAGCTTTGGCCGGTCCTGTTCGACCGCTGCGAGCTGGAGATTGCATTCGCGCACCGAACCTTCGCTTGGGGATCGGACGCGCGCGGGAAAGCCCATGTGCATGTCGTCATCATCGGACTCGACGGCCGCGAGTCAGTTCCTGGCAGGAAGCGCTTGTTCCACTATCCCGACATCAACGGCGATCCGGAGGAAACCCGGCACACCGTGCTCTCACCCTATCTTTTCGACGCCGGCGGGCTGGCCGACCCGCATCTGACGGTGCGAAAGGCAAACAGGCCGATCAATGGGCTGCGCCGGCTGAAAACCGGGGTCCAGATGATCGACAATGGAATACTGACGTTCCGGGAAGCCGAACGGGGTGCTTTCCTCGAAGCCGAGCCCTCAGCTGCTCCCTTCTTTAGGAAGTACATCGGTGGAGATGAGTTCATCAATGGCTTTCACCGATGGATACTCTACCTGAGGGACATCGAGCCGTCCCAACTAAAGCGTCTGCCGATGGTCGCGGCCAGGGTTGCTCGCATCCGAGCCTATCGGACAGGGAGTCCGCGCCCGAGTACACGGCGCATGGCGGACTCTCCGACTCTGGTGGGCGTGGATGAACGTCTCGACGCCGACTATCTCGTTATCCCAAACACAAGTTCGGAGCGCCGCGAGTACGTCCCCATCGGATGGCTGTGCCCGAGTGTCGTGGCGAACCAGAAGCTGCGAATCCTCCCCGACGCAACCCTCGGAGAATTCGCACTCCTCACCTCCGCCATGCACATGGCGTGGATGCGGGCAGTGACGGGGCGGATGAAGAGCGATTACATGTACTCAGTTGGCGTCGTTTACAACACGTTTCCGACGCCCACCCGCTGGGGCAATAACGACAAGCTTGAGTCATTGGCGCAGGCGGTTCTTGACGCGCGCGCGGCCTTTCCCGACGGGACGCTGGCGGAGCTTTACGACCCCGATTTGATGCCACCCACCCTGAGACATGCCCATCGGGCGCTCGACCGCGCGGTGGATCGGCTCTACCGGAGCCGGGTTTTCGCCACGGAACGCGAACGCGTCGAACATCTCTTCATGCTCTACGAGAAGATGCGCGCACCCCTCGGCATCGGGGTCAAGATATTGAAGAGACGGCGGCGGTAGGGTCTGGGACCGGATCCCGACATCGCCTCGCCGTCCGTCACTGGGGCGTTGTCGAGCGCTGTCGGGAGGCGATGGAGGTGCCATTGGCGGAGGCCGACGCGGCTTTGGAACATCCTTGCCGGAGCCGGGAGCACGGTACTCTGGGCGATCAACGGCTCGGCCCGGCCCGGGACGCCTGACCTCGTCGACCAGCCACGTTGTCATCTCCACCTGCTCCCTGGCCCTGTGCCGTATGTGCCGGAGTATCTGGTCAAGTCCGTCACCCGCCCGCTCAGCCGCTCGACCTGCCGCTGCAAGGCTTCGACGTGCTCGTAGCGCCGCCGCTGTTCCGTTTCGTACTACTTCAGACAACTGCTCCAAGTCGGTCATGCAACTCCCTCCTCACCCTCTCGACAGCTTCACGTAAGACCGTCCATGGTGAAGCCCGGACGTCCCGGCGTGCAGACGGGCAGCGACACGTACCGATCCCCGTTGATCTCCAGCAACTCCACTCCCCAGGTCGTCTCGTGTATCACCGCCAAGGTGTCGCGCGCCTGCCCGATCCGGACGCCCATCTCCGCCAGAGTCTCGATCAGGGAGTCGATGCTCCTCGACAACTAGTGCATCGTCGCCCAACTGCCGCCGCAGATACCGAGGAAGAGGCTCATGCCGACCACCAGGGGCCGGAGCCAGGCCCTCATCAGCAACTCGCGCATCCGCTCGGTCGCCACCTCCGTATCGGCCTCGATGGAACGCAGCGCGGCGCTTGCGACGGCGAACTCGCGCGCGGCTGCCTCCTCGATCCGCCTCCAGCCTGCTCCTCCGCCGGGAGGTCAAGTCGTTCGGGGTCGAGGTCCCGGTCATACAGTTCTCTCTTCAGTCGCCACCGCTTGCCGCTGTCCGGATCGCAGGCGGTGATGTAGTCCTTGCCCTGGCGGGGCACCTCCAGCCCCACGTCCTCCAGCGCGGAAACCACGTCGGCGCGGCCTTTGACCGCGCCGTGCTCGACGCGCTGCACCAGGTAGTCTCGGATCAGTGTGCGCGGATCCGCCTCGTGTTCGAGCCCGGCTCGCAGCCTGGAAGTCTCGATGTAGGCCACATGGCCCGACCGCTGCGCCCTAGCCCTGCCCTGTACCCATAAATCATCCATTACGGTTCGATTGTTCGTCAGGTATGGTCAAATATCGCTGGCATGGCTGTCGGAATATCTCGGGTATTTCGGCCTAACAGGTATGGTGTGTGACTTGAGGTGAATAATGCCATCCTCTCGTGCGGATACGCGATCTCTTCCTGCGCCGCTTCCCTTGGCGCTGCATTGCCTACATCCACGAACCCTCGGCTGCAGTCTCCTGGCGATACTTCTGCCTCCAGTAATTCAACGGTCCGTACGAGATGCCCTGCTCTGCGCAAGACGCCGCTGCGGACCGGGTCCTTTCGTTATACTGCTCTACCAGCGGAAACATCTCTTCCGCCGTACGTCTGGGCTGTACCAGGCGGGCGGTCCGGGGTCTGGGTTCTCACGTCTACGGGTAAGCTCTACAGAACCCGTCACCTAATCAAGATGCAAGTTCACCGCACGCTCACGCAGGTGTAGCCACTGGGGCATAGGCCCACATCAGGCAGGTTGATATGCCATTTATATGAACCCAGATGAATTCCCGTGCGAACATGCACTCAATTGTTCGTCTCTTACCTCGTATCCCAATGTCATTAGGTGTAACCTCTCTAGGCCACGCCACATGATCTGGTAACCCACCGGTCCATCACGAGTGCGGTTCTGATAACCGCCGAGCACCGCTACGATCAGGATAGCAGCTCCCAAAGTACTGGGCTTCGGCAGCTTTACCCGTGCTGCATATCCATCCAAGAATCGCAGCTCCATCTCCGTGAAGAAGACATCCGCGTCCAGCTCCGGCACCTCCCGACCCAATTGCACCAAGGTCATGACGCGCCAGGATATTACACAATACATCGTTATTGCTCGCTGCAGACGCAACGAGGTACGCAGACCCAAACGCTCTACCTTGCACCCACTCTTGAGCACGCGGAAGAAGTCTTCCACCCGCCACCGCTTGAGATACATTGCCAACACCCGCCGTGCATCCGCTACGCTCCCTACCTCCATGCTGATCAATAGCATCCACTCCACCGGCAGCGCATCCCCCGGAGGCTCCACCTCCAACACATGCACCCCGTACATCACCACCGGCTCCTCCTCGTTCTTCGGATCCGGCAACAAGAACCTCCCGTAGCGTACCTCCGCATTGACCATCCGGTAACTGCGACCCTTCCGTGCCTGCTTGCGCGCCTGCTTCTTGCGCGCCGTCACCCGCTGTATCTCTATCTCCACATTCCCCGGAGCCTTACCACTGCGCATTACCGCAAACAGCTTGCGATCATCCAACAGCTTCCGATCATGCTTCGCTCGTATCAATACCTCCGCCTTACCCTGTCTGCGCTGCTCGGCAAACATAGCAAAGCTGTCCGCCTCCCGGTCCGCAACACAGATCACCTGCGTCTCGCCGGACAGCTCCTCCGCCGCCTCGCATATATCCTTGAACCCGTCTATCCACTGCTGCGTCCGCGGAGCATGCGGACCCTCCTCCGGATCCTTGAAGCTGCCACGCAACACCCCCAACGTCAATCCATCCTCCGTCACCACCAGCGTCGCATGCAACGGCAACCCCAGCGTCTTCGCCGTCGTCTGATTACTCCCTATTACCTCCAAATCCGTACACGCCGGCCGCGTACTGTACCGCAACTTCGTCGTGTCCCGGATGCATAACACCGTCTCCTGACTACGCATGCGCTCTATCGTACGCCCACGATGCGGCGCCAATATGTTCTCCGGCGTTACCGTTTTGTCCTTCTTGCTCTCCAATAACCGGTAATGCCCCTTCACCGCCGCGCGGTCCGCATCCGTATGCGCGGTAATGCTGTGGCCTATCACATCGGCCAACATGGACGTGCTCTTTACCAGTCGCACAGACAACCGCCTATCTCCCAATGGCGCTCCGCCAAACTCCGTTTCGGCCCACTGCGCACTGTCTATCCCCTCGTGCGGATCCCTCACCGGACGCAACTCCTCCTCCGGTTCCCCCAAGGTCCCGCGCCATTCTTTGTCCAACTCGTATACATACAGCTCCTTGGGATCCTCTTCCTTTGCCTCCTTGTGCCGCTTTCCGCCTGCGGTATGGCCGATCAATACAAAATTGTTCACCTCAAAACACGCTCCTTCCCCTTGGGGATCCACATACGTTTCGACAACCCAGGGACGGTAACAGTACCGTGCCTGAAAATCATCCGCCAACCGTATCAATACCTTACCCAGTACATGGCTGGCCAAATCCTGACACTGCCCCCGTATCAGAAAACGACTCAAACACACCACACGGTGCAAATGCGCCTTGCGCTGCTCATCACTCCACGCCATCCAGTGCTCTCTGGGCGCCAGGCACAACGCCGCCGCCGAAAATCCCACCGCTCCCAGGTAACCATGGGCACTGCCTATCAGATAGCGTACCTGCGCTCCCACAAATGTGGTCGTACGCCTCGGATGCTCAAAGTGCAGCAACGTGTTCCACACCATACGCTGCTCGTCCGTCTCAACCAACTCAATCGTCAACCCCCGGACACCGTGTACCGTGCCCGGTAACGCTATCGGATCCGGTACCCGCTCCTCGCGCCTACGCGGTTCCGTCTTAGCCGCATTACAATTCTCGGGCTTGGGCAACACCATCCTCCCCCGGGCCTCCAACTTCGATAAAGCCTGCGCACAGTTGCTCACCTGCGGTTCGCCCCGTGCATCAACAAACCCGAACTCTTCACAGACAGCGCGCGCTATCTGCGTGCGAAACCGCCAACGATCGTCGGCAAGAACCCTGTCCAAACGCTCTCCATTGCAGGGAGCGATGAGCGTTCGTAAGACCTGACTTCGTTGAAACACGCCGCAACATAAAAAACAAGTAGCGAAAGGTCAAGCACCTGAAGTGGTAGGATGGCAGTGGAAGCGGCGCAGGAAGAGATCGCGTATCCGCACGAGAGGAGGCATTATTCACCTCAAGTCACACACCATACCTGTCAGGTCGAAATACCCGAGATATTCCGACAGCCATGCCAGCGAGAGTTGACCAGAACTGACGAACAATCGAACCGTGCTGGATGATTTATGGGGGAAGGGCAGGCCAAGCCTCCCGGAGACTCCAGAGCACGGACGATGTTTTCCTCCTCGGAAGGTGCTTCTGCCAACTGCTCCCCAGTGCCGTCTGGAGCCGCATTATCCGACGGAAGCATAACATCCTCTTCCAGACTAGACGTCAACTGCTGCACACACTGGGTGAGGTGCCGCAACAAGTCAAATTGCAGCTGCCGACCGGACGCGCCGGCATGACGCAGCCCCTGAATGAGCTGCGATAAATCATCTGATAAACTCATAAGTGATCACGGATCCGTATGGTGAAAAGGCTTAGGAAACCCAAGCCAACACCGAACCAAGAATCACTTTTTCAGCCAACAAGGAATGGCACGCCGCCTTAAATCATAAAAGACGATCGTTTCTTCAAACTGCAATACCGCTTTGGTAATGCCAAAGAGTTTCTCCACGATCTGATCCATATGCTTATGGATCAGATCCGTGCAACGATAGAGGGTGTTGAGACTCGGGGATTCCAAATCCAGAAGCTGCAGAACACTGGAGGTTTTACACAGCCATTTATGCGTTTCTCGTTCACTGCCCGGGTGGAGCATACGTCCGACGATCAGCGCACAGCAGAGCTTGACGTGTTTCTCGCAGAAGTTGAGCGAACGTAGCAGTACAGCCAGTCCGAGCTGTTCCAATGTCTGAAGGATCAGTCGTTCTCCGCCGACGGTCCGGGAATCGGGATGGGTTGTTTTCTCTGGATCAATGAGGTGTTGCTGATGGGATGTGCGATGGATGTCGTAGCCCTTGCTTTCGAGATGTGCAACGATGTCGTCGACCGCATTGAGAAAGGCTTCATCATTCTGGAAAGGGAGGATAGCTTTCCCTTTGAGTCGGGCAGTAACGCAATGGGTCAGCTCCCCCCACAGACTGCGGGGGATGTTGAAGTTCGGGCCGAGATTAAGGAGGGTACGGTGTTTGGAGGTACCGTTTTTGCGATAGGATTCGATGAGGGCAAAGCTGTTGCATTTCTTACCGTTTTTACGTTTGTAGGCTCGGTTTCGGATAAAAATGATCGGAGTGTGAAACAGGTACGGGGTATGGTACCGGGGTATTGGGGGGAGGTGCCCGTCCACACCGCCATAGCACCACATTGCCTTTTCCAAAAAAGTCGGCCAATAAACGCCGAATATAGCCGAAACAGCCCTATGTAGGAGGGAAAACGAGAGAATTGGAGACGGAACTCAGCGTTTTCCCCTGACCGGATGGCGAAGTTAGGACAAGTCAAATTTGTGCCTGCGCTCCAACACCGCAGGCGCCCAACGCGGAAAGCGGAAAGAGAAGGTAGGCAGAGGTGTGTCTACCCGACAGACGTCTTCCCAAAATCTCGGTAATGTGACCGCTGTCGTGTCGGGAAAAGGGCCTAAACTGGTGTTTTCAGCCCCTCTCATGGACGTCCCCACGCGTGAACAACGCACAATCGGTCCTGCAGGTACCGAAACAGCACTTTTAGACCCGAACAGGGTACGACATGAATATTGCAGGGGTAATCAGGGATTCAAACCACCCTAAACCAACTTCAACCGATCCGGTAAATCTCACCATCCATTGCTCCTGAAAAAAAACGGTCCAAATATGGCCACGGGAGAATTCCGTAGGTTAGTAGCACTACGAAATGGCGAAGTTAGGTTGTGAATGATACTCGTTCAAAGGGTGCTCTCGTATTTACCGACGAACATCATAGTTGCAAGGGATTGACGAATCACGCATCGGTTAATCATAGTCAGAGGAAGTGGAAGGAATCCACTACGCTTCGTAAGTTAGCCCATACGAACGGTATAGAGAGTTTCTGGGCACCACTCAAACGTGCGTATCACGGCATCTACCTCCATCTAAGCAAGAATCATCTCAATCGCTACGTAACACTGTTTTCGTATCCGTCCGGTGAAGTACATTATAACCGAGGGTATTTACTCTCTCAATTAGAGTAAGTTAGAGCGCGGTTCGAAGGTTTATAGGCTAGCGTCGGTTGGGTGTGCAGGAGTCAAGTACCTGACAGCGTATTCGCAGACCCGTACACGGATCTATCGGATGACCCGGGCGCGCCTGTTTAGGGGCTCCTATGCCGCTTTCTTGACGGTAGCTTGCTGCAAGTCCCGACTAGCTTTCCAATGATGGGGCAAGAGTTCAGCCATGCGGTCGGCAGGATGTGTCGGAAGACGGCGTAGTACGTCGGTAAGCCATTCAATCGGGTTTATCGATTGCAACTTGCATGTGGCAAAAAGAGAGTACAGTACTGCGGACCGCTGCGCTGCCGCATGCGATCCCGCAAACAGATGGTTTTTTCGACCAAGCGCAATCGCTCGCATCTGGTTCTCGACCAGATTGTTATCAATCTCAACCTTACCGTCTTCCAGGTAACAAGCCAGCTTCTCCCACCTGTTGAGCATGTACCCCACGGCTTCATCCCATCCCGCACTCGGCCGGTGCTCACGACTCTCCTCAAGCCATGGCTTCAACTTCTCCAGTACCGGCTGTGCCTCCTCCTGTCGTACCTCTACACGCCGAGCCGGACCAGCTCCCTCCTTACGCAACCCACGCTCTATCGCATACAACTGCCGGATTTCCTCCATTACATGGCGCATCTTCTTGGGCTCCTTTTTTCTGCAGTCATAAAACTTGCGACGCGCATGCGCCATACATCCAAACAGCGTTATCCCGCCCCGCGTACCAAACGCATCGTACACCACATACCCGTCGGTTTGCATCGACCCTCTATATCCGCGCAAGAATTCCCACGGTCCAGCGCGCGCACGGCTCGGGCTGTAATCCATCATCACCACCTTCGCCCGCGGTGCCAGGTATACCCAAAGATAGCCGCGATGCGTCTTTCCTTCGTTTTTCTTCCCTTTCTTCATACCGGTAGGGACCCGAGTCGCCCCGGGCCCCCGGACAGATCCGGACGTGCGCGTTAACGCATCCGGCTCCTCCCTTGGGTCGCGCCAGCGCGCTTAACGGTGAATCGTGTGGAAGGCCATGGGTGCCGGATCTCCAACTTCGGCCAGTGTATCGCAGTGAGCTTGTCCATCGTGTCCCACGTCGTACGATCCCGCTGGGAACGTCGTCGTAACACACGCATCCATATCCAGTACAGCCGGATGTAGCAGCTCGCAAGGTACCGGTAACTCGTCGGTACGGCATAGTAATTCAACCATCCGTTGAGCACCCGCCCCAACCATTTCCCCGTCTCATGCACCGGGCGGTGCATGCGGCGAATCAGCTGCCCCTTCACGCGCTTCAGAAAACGAGCCATACGCTTGGCTATCGGCTTACGACCAAGACTAAATCGCCCCTCCGATCTCTACGACAGTAATGCGTAAATCCCAGAAAGTCGAATGTCTCCGGTCGACCCTCACCACGCTTCCTGCGATCTTCCTCGGCATGTCGCCCGAATTCAATCAGACGAGTCTTCCCCGGATGCAGTCTCAACCCGAACGTATCAAGCCGATCCCGCAGTGCACGCAGATAACGTTGCGCTGTCCCCTCGTACTGGAAACACACCACGAAATCATCCGCATAACGAATGATGTAGACCTCCCCCGCACTCCGCTGTGACTTGCGCCATGCATCGGTCCAAAGATCCAACACGTAATGAAGATAAATGTTGGCCAGTATAGGGGAAATCACCGCACCCTGCGGTGTACCCTCCTCACTATCCCGCCACATCCCATCTACCATCACGCCCGCCTTCAACCACTTGATGATCAACCGAATCACCCGCTTATCCGCAATACGATGCTCCAAGAAGCGGATAAGCCACTCCTGGTTTACCGTGTCAAAGAACTTACGAATGTCGGCGTCCACAATGTAGTTGACCTTGCGACGCTCTATCACGTATGCCAAAGCATCCAACGCGTCGTGCGCGCTGCGCTTCGGCCGGAACCCATAGCTGAAACCCACAAACTCCTCCTCGAAAATCGGAGTCAGTATACGTTCCACCACAGCCCTCTGGACGATCTTGTCCTCCAGTGCAGCCATGCCAAGCGGTCGTGTACCTCCGTCCGGCTTGGGTATCTCTACCCGCTTGGACGGGGTCGCCCGGTACGCTCCTGTATGTACACGTCGGTGAAGGTCCGTCATACGGTCCTCCAAATCCTCCGCGTACCTCTCCCATGTCATACCATCCACTCCCGGTGCCGCTTCACACTTCTGCGCGTGGAAGGCAGTCCTAAGCGCTTCCATGCTGACATGGTGCAGTAACGTCGTGAGACGCTCCGCTGGGTTTCGCTTCACGAACTCCCGTAACCGCTCCTTCCCCTGTGACACGCGAGCCCATTTCTGCGCCTGGTGCGTGGTAGGATCTCGCGATTTCCCCTCGGGCGACAGCCTTCGCTCCCGCTGCTCCGCCAGAGTATCGTCCCCTTTGTTCGCAGCATTCATCGCTACTATGCTGTCGTCTGACTTCTTCATACCGTGCATCTCCGGTTACGGTGTCTCCACCTTTCCTTCGCGGCGGCGCACGACTGCAGGACAGTATGAAGACCTCCCAGGTCCCGACAAGGTATGTACGTGCGTCCATGGGGTCTCGGACACCGCGGGCCTGTCCGCCGTCTTACCATAACGATGACGGACATGTTGCCTTCGACCAAAGGAAGAGCCTCGGCAACCCGAACAAGAAGTCTTTCTCGCGGTAGCCCCCGGGTTTCCCCGGAGGCCCCGCACAGATCCAGACGTGCGCGCTAACGCATCCGGCTCTTCCCTTGGGTCGCGCCACCGCGCATGACGTTAACAGACCAGCGAACCGGTCCGTTGCCGTAACCGCACCTTCCCCTAGCACACGAACCTGGCTCTGTGTCCAGTGCGTGCCATGTTGCATACGAACCTGGTTCTGCGTCCAGTGCATGCCGGGAACTACGGTTTCCCCTCGGGTGCGACGCTTCGCTCCACCAACTCCGCCACATGGTCTTCCATGCTTTGTTCGCCAGCTTCATCACTACTATCATCGCATCGGACTTCTCTTCAACGTACATCCTCCGATCAGCATTTCGCCTACGCTTCGGCGGCCCCGCCCTTGGCGCTGGGCGTTGAAAAGATCTCCCAGGTCCCGGCAGGATATGTACATACGTCCATGGGGTCTTAGACACCGCGGGCCTGTCCGCCCTCTCACCATAACGATGACGAACATATTGCCTTCGACCGCACCGATAATCTCGGCGACCCGAACGACACATCTTTCGTTGCTCAATATCCCTGGCCATATGCGCCGCTACCGACACTTCACGTCCACCCTCACGAGTGACCGCGCACGGCTCGCGGAAATATGTGCTTGGTTCTTGCTTCATATTACGGGACTTCCACCCGCTATATCCTTGCCAGTTAGCCTGGCGTACCGATGCTCCATGTCCCTGGCCACACGCACCGCTACCGACGCTTCGCGTCTACCCTCACGAGTAGCCACGCACGGCTCGCGGAAATATGTACTTGGTTGTAGCTTCATATTACGGGACTTTCACCCGCTATACCTTGCCAGTTAGCCTGGCGCACTCCTTCCCTTTCTTCTTCGGCTTTTGCACCGGGAATGTTGTCTCATCCACCTGCAGATACCCGCTACGAAGCACCTCCTTACGCAACGCATCTCCTAACGGACCCAGATACGGGCGGCGTGCCATTCCTTGTTGGCTGAAAAAGTGATTTGTGGTTCGGTGTTGGCTTGGGTTTCCTAAGCCTTTTCACCATACGGATCCATGATCACTTATGAGTTTATCAGATGATTTATCGCAGCTCATTCAGGGGCTGCGTCATGCCGGCGCGTCCGGTCGGCAGCTGCAATTTGACTTGTTGCGGCACCTCACCCAGTGTGTACAGCAGTTAACGTCTAGTCTGGAAGAGGATGTTATGCTCCCGTCGGATAATGCGGCTCCAGACGGCACTGGGGAGCAGTTGGCAGAAGCACCTTCCGAGGAGGAAAATAGCGTCCGTGCTCCGGAGTCTCTGGAGTCTCCGGGAGGCTTGGCATTGGGGTACAATGATGATGCTGCGGCGTGCGAGCAGGCGCGGCAGGTGTTTGATACGCGCCCGTTGTGTGAAGAAGAGCACGTAATCCTTTGGCTTGATGCCGTGGAAGTGTGGGGGCGACCCATAGTCGTGTGCATGGCCGCTACCATTGAGGGTTATCGGCGCATTCTGGGCTTTGTGGAGGCTCCGTTGCACGATGCGGAGCGCGTGCAACACTTGTTACAAGGCTTGTTGGAGCTCGGTTTGTGCGCAGATCGGGGGCTCTTCTGCATCACTCCTGATGTAACATCGCTGACCGGCGTACTGCAAGAGTGCTTGGGTACTGGTATGCAGCAGCAACACTGCCAGATGCACAAGCGCACGCGTGTAGTGAGTTATCTGTCCGAGCAGGACGGGCGGCGCATTCGGGGGGCGATCACGCGTGCTTTCGCCGTGCCGGATCCGAAGGTGGCGCATGCAGCGTTGATGCAGATCCATACGGACCTTTTGGTGTGTAACCGGTCTGCGGCCCGGTGGCTCTTGCGGGGTCTGGATAGGACGCTGACACTGCACCGGACAGGACTGTACGAACAGTTGAGTCCGAGCCTTCGAAGTACTCGTTGTGTGGCCCATGTATCCAAGAAGCTGGTGCGGCGACTACGCGATGTTCGCTTATGGATGCCACCAGACAAGCGCCGTGCTTGTCTGGCGTTGTTGCTTCTTGAGATAGAGTCACACATGCGAAGATTGCCCCGCGCTGCGCAAGATCCAGCGATGCGATCAGCATTGTTTCCTTCCATCAATCAGACAAACGATAACTGACCTATGTCCAAAGATGTCATGCAGATAGAAAACCCCGGCACACTACCGGAGGGTCTCCAGAAGATACTAGACACGGGGATCGATTCCCTGAAGCTGTTAGTAGAGCATCTTGGCACGATGCAACTGGCGTTTTTTCTTGCGGTCATGGAAGCCGAGGTAAAGTCTCTCTGCGGTGTGCGCAGAAAGCGCGACAACAATAAGCAGCACAAGGGGCGGTACGAGCGGTGGGGGAGCAGACCGGGCTCTATTATGATTGGAGATGAGCGGATAAAGGTGAGTGTGCCGCGTGTACAGGACCGGGTGAAGGGTAAAGCGCGTCCTCTGGAGACCTACAAATTGTTGCACAAGCCGAATCCGAATATGGTGGAGCGTATCGCCCGGAAAATTGTGTATGGTATTAGCCAGCGGAACTACAAGAAGGTGGCAACGGAGTTTGTTGGCAGTTTTGGATTGAGCGCTTCCTCAATCAGTCGCAAGTACAAGAGTTACAGTGCACAGGTATTGAAGGAGCAGGAGGAGCGTAATCTGGCGGAGAACACGTTTGTAGCGTTGCTGCTGGACGGCAAGTACTTTCAGGGGGTGCAGGTATTGATTTGTGTAGGGATTACGGAGAAGGGCGAGAAGATAGTAGTAGGGATGGTGGAGACGGCGACAGAGAACGCCGAGGCGGTACAAGGGCTGCTGCAGGATTTGATTGATCGCGGTCTGCGGTATGATAAGGGGCTTTTGGTCATCTTAGATGGTTCCAAAGGGCTCCGGAAGGCGGTGAAAGCGGTATTTGGTGATAAGGCACAGGTACAGCGGTGTACTTGGCATAAGCGAGAGAATGTGGTGAGTTACATTGAGAAAGAGGACGAAAAGGTGCGGGTTCGGGGGGAGTTGCAGCAGGCGTACGACGAGCCGAATTACGACAAGGCAAAGGAGGCGCTTCTGAGCATAAAAAAGGGGTTGAAGGAGTCCCATCCCAAGGCAGCGAACAGCTTGTCTGAGGGGTTGGAAGAGACTTTGACGCTCCATAGACTGGGGGTGGCGGAGGAACTGGGACGCAGTTTGCAGACCAATAACATCATGGAGAACCTGAACAGTTTGATTGCTCAACGATGCCGGAATGTCGCGCGTTGGATGAATTCGAGTCAACGTCAACGATGGGCAGCCATGGCGAATAGGGAGTCGGAGACATGGAGCATGAAGATCCTACCCTGTGCAGACCACCTGCCGGAACTACAAGCAGTTCTACTGTAGAAGCGTGTACCGTACCACGATGCGTGCGATAATGGGGGCAGGATCGTGCTGTGTGACGGGTTCGGCTGCCACTTAGGGGTAACAGCGCTATAGAGGCGTAGTGTAAGGCCTCCGTAGACGACGTAACGTGTCACTCCGCGATAAGCGGAGTAGGCGGAGATGTATCTGGAGGGCACGCATGTCCCCGCCAAAGCCGTATCGGAGGGCCCAGAAGGGCTCTCATCAGACGGTAAGCGGGCTAAATGGGGTTCAAATGTGCCGAAAACACGCCAACGAGGCGGTAGATCACGCGTACGGTGATCTATCCGGCCAATAAGGAGCCTACGGCTGTGCGCGGAGGGGTAGTCATCAAGGGAGCCAAGGCGAATGTGAAAAGACTACCCTGTGCTAAGAAGGTGTCGTAATTATCATCAGCATTATTGCAGCGCGTACGATCCATAAGTGCTTGCCGGAACATGAGTTCGGTCGTGGTACGATGCGTGCGGAATTGGAGGGCGCATCGTAGCGTGGTTGGTAGGATTGACGGGTTTACGTTGCTACATACACGCGTGGCTGTCCACTATGCCTGCAGATGGCACGTTTGAAGCCGCTACCACGGTGTGCATGCGTGCAAAAGGGCTCATATAGGCTGTTCAGTAAGGAAAAACGTGCCTGAATCTGCCTGCAACACGCCAACGAGGCCGTAAATCATGCGTGCAGGTCAATTAGTGAGGTGGAGTCGTTAAGCAGGACAATATTATCCTGGACAAACCACCGAAGCTGTAAGAAGCGCTCTACTGTAGAAACGCGTACAGCAACGCAGCGATAGTATATGCTGAAAGATGGATACGGTCGTGCAATGCCACGGTGCGTGCGATAATGGGTGCTGGATCGTGCTATGTGACAGGTTCGGCCGCCAATTAGGGGGTAATAGCGCTATAGAGGCGCGGTGTAAGGCCTCTGTAGACGATGTAACGTGTCACTCGCCATGAGCGGAGGACACGCATGCCCCAGCCAAAGCCGTATCGGAGCGCCCAAAAGGGCTGTTCTCAGGCGTTCACCGGACTGAATAGCACCCACGACCGCCGAAAACGCGCCAACGACGCCGTAAATCACGCGTACAGTGATCAGTCCTGCCAATAAGACTGCCTACTGCCGGAACAGAAGTTTGATCGTGGTACGATGCGTGCGGTATTGGATGATAGGATTGGCGCGTTTAGGTCGTTACACCCGCGTGGAAGGTTAGCATACCTGCAGATGGTGTGCTTGAATCCGCTACCGCGGTGTCAGCGCGTGCAAAAAGGGCTCATATAGGCTGTTCAGTAAGGAGAAACGCGCCTGAATCTGTCTGCAACACGGCAACGACACCGTAAATCACGCGGCAGATACTTGCGGGCTTGATAACCGCTGCAAAAGTTCATAATTCTTTGATCAGAACTACAATCAGGGGTGTCAGGATGAGCGCAGAATCTGTACATTATAGCCGTTCCAGCCGGCACCGACCGGATTTTCAGCCAACAAGGAATGGCACGCCGCCCCAGATACGTCGCTACCTTCGCAATCCAATCCCCCATTGTAGCAGCCGATAGCTTCACGCCATGGCGCTGAAACTTCTTCCGCAGCCGGTATAGCGGCATATGATCCACATATTTGGCTACCGCCAAATACGCCAACAACCCCGGACCCGCCTTCCCCTTCGGTATGACACGCTTCGGCAACGGCGCTATGACCACCTCCTTGCGAGGCTCCTTGCAGACAACCTACTTCGGCCGCACAATCCGTACTACCCTCGTGAAACCCGGCACATATTCCAGGTACTCCGTTACTTCCTCGCCGATGTACTTCATACCCGCGGTGCTGCCCTCCGGCTCAAGGCGGATCACCTCTCTGGGCAGATGGTCCGGAATCGGCCCGCGCACCGGCTTGTTCTTCCCACGCCGCTTGCGCTTTACCAGGTCGTACTCCTCCTCCTCCTCCTCGGGCTCAACAGCTACTGGTTCCTCTCCAGACAACCGGTCTTGCTGCGCATTGTCCGCCGGCGTGTAACGCTCACTCTTTTTGCCAGAGAGTAGGCGATGCGCTTGTTCCAACCTATCTTCCAGATGGCTAATCTTCGCAGCCATATCGGCGTTGTTCTTGGATAGACGATCGGCTTTTTTCTCCAAGCGACGGACCTGTTTTCGCAGATCCTTGTTCTCAGCCTCTTGGTTTCTTAGCCTCTGAAAAAGGGCTTCACCGGCAGGAGAAGAGGGGGAGAAAGATGCCCTGGACCGCATAGTTCATGTACATGTGCGTTCTCCACAATGTTCCGGTTCTTCTCCCCAAAACCCATGTTTTTTGTCCCAAAAGACGCTGATTGCTGCCTGCATTCAGACGCCTGGACGATAAGCTGCACACCACTCCGAAATTCCCATATCGGCACACCAAACCCGGCGTATAATCACCTTGCACTAAGCTCTACAAGCGGATTACGCAGACCAATGCTAAGCCCGCTTTACCATGTACTTTACCGTACGGATACCTGTTTTCAGGTAAGCGTAATGTCCGCAACTTGGGGGAATTATATACGTGAGTGATCAACTGTACACAGTGAGGCACTAGTATCAATTTCACGGGTCATAGGGGTCGGTAACCCGAACGCCCCTCGCCGTGCAGAAGCCCCAATCCCGGAGGCCAGTATGTTTGCAGCCGCATTCAGGTCTGCATGATCCGCATGTCCACAGGACATACACGTGAATTTGCTCCATGTCTTACGGTTACTCGCTTCTGTGTGCCCACACACAGAACACCGACTGATATAGGCAGCGGTAACCTTTATCACCTTGCGGCACTTATAGCCCAGCATCTGATCCAGCTGGCCCCAACCTGTTCGCAGTATTCCACGGTTGAGGCCAGACTTCTGTCTGACGTTTGTGCCAAAGCTCTCCATCGTCCCCTTAGCTGAATGTATCATCGCTTTGATCTTCAGGTCCTCCAGTATCACCGTTGAGGAGCAATTGGCAATACTGCGACTTACCTGGTGGTTCGCATTCTTGAGGACGTTAGCACGCTTGCGCTGTATGCGGGCGATTCTATGCTTCCGCCTGTTACGACGGTTGGAGCCTTTCTTCTGTCTCGCCAGTCTTCGCTGATGCCGCTTCAACTTGGCATCAAGGCGCTTGGTATCCGGTTGTCTGATAATGCTTGTATCGCCCTCTGTGGAGACCATAGCGACCTGCCCACAATTACGGTCAATGCCTACAGCACCGCCGGTATCCTCTATTACAGGTGCCTCCATCCTGTAGCAGATGACAGCATACCCTTTGCCGGCGTTCTTCTTTACCGTGGCTTTGACGGGTATACCATCAGGGTACGGGTTGCCTCCCCGCCTGCGGAGCGCCATATACCCCACTTTCGGGATATACAGCTTGCCATCCCGAACCCTTACGTTATCCGGGATCGTGAACGAAGGCGTACTACCACGTCTGGAATGGAATCTCGGTCTTCTCTTACCCTCCTTGAAGAATGCCTTCCATGCATCCGCCTGATATTTCAATGTGTATCTAACGACAATGTGTATCTAACGACACCAAAGGAGTATTCAGGTAGCCACTCGACCGTGCGGCGCAGCTCCGTGAACCGCTTCCCCAGCGAGAAGAAGCTTACCGAGGGCGACTTCTCTCCAGCCTCTTGCGCTTTCTTGTACGCCTCGCTCTGCTCTGCGAGGATGGCATTCCACACAAACCTACACGCACCCGCTAATCCAGCAAGTTGCTTGGCGTTACTCCGACTTCCGGGCAACAGCCTGTATGTGATATTGCGGTATGCACTAACCGTTTCGGGCATGGCACTGTGGTATATAACTCCCTAATAGATGGTAATTATATAGCATGCGTACCCACGTGTTGAGTTATTTGAAATAATTGCAGTATTTTCGTGAAAAGCGGGAGCCGATTATGAAAAACTGGCGAAAGCCATCCTGTCTGCACCACCAAAGCACAAAAAGTAACTCCTGCGAAAACGCGTGGCACTCAGCCATATAACTCCCCAACTTGGATACGGCTGACCAAATGGCTACGGTCGTTCAAGGAATGGTCGGAAAACAGTTGCGGTGCGTAGATCTGACCGCATAATGACCAAAGAACTTCACAAGAAAAGGTGGAGCAATACTTTACAGAATCAAACAATATGGCGGGAAATCAGCCCAGCCTATCAAGGACAAGAATCACCGACCGAGAGTGAGACATGAGCAATCCTCCTTATCTAGTAGGGGCAGTAGCCAATTTTATGATTGGCAGATCTCTAAAAAAAGGACCACCAATAACCCATCTCCAACTACAAAAGCTGATGTATATCAGCTATGGCTTTTACATTGCTCAAACCAAAAACAAATTGTTTAACGAGAGAATTGAAGCTTGGCCGTATGGACCCGTAGTGCCGGAGCTATACCATGAGTTTAAGCGATTTGAGTCTTTTCCAATCCGTAAGTGGTCCGTAAACCATAACTACTCAACCGGAAAGTTTGAATTTCCATTGGTGAGAAAGGACGATTACGAATCGTTGACCGTTTTAAAGTTTACCTGGACTAGGTACGGTGGGCTTTCTAGCAAACGCTTGGTGGATATTACCCACGCTTCGGGGACACCATGGAAAATCACAATTGATCAAAAACAGCGATGTATTGAGGACAAACTTATCCGCGAACACTTTAACAAGATCCTTGATGATGCCTGGAACTCCTCAACCCAGACCTCCCGAATGGCTACCCAGCAAAGATGAATTAAAGCCAGAAGAGCCAAATCTCATTCATAGGTTAGCTAATTGGGATGTCAGAGCAAGAATCTTGCTGAGCATTTGGTACAGACTATGTTGCTTTGTCATATCTGGGCTCGGTGTTTTTGCATTGATAACCGTGATGTGGTTCCCTTCTAAGCTAGAGGCTACCATTAAGCTCATCTCGTTGGTAAAGCTCCCTGACAATGCCTTCATTTTGCCGGCCACCATTATTATTGCGGTCGTGTATGTTTCAAGGTCTGTAGTAAAGATTATCTCCAAAAGAAATAACATAGAAGAACAGTCTATCAGTGAGACATAACATACATATACTCTCTGTATCTTTCAGGAGTAGCGATATAGGGTGAGATGTCAGGGGATTAATGATGTGGGGCTGGACAGCCCCACATCATTCTTAAGGTCGCCGAGGGTCTCTATTTTGTGTGGCTACCACGAGTCTTTTGCCCAGGAGCAACCAACTGCCCTCTGCATCTTGAATGCTTGGCGGGGTCAGTGCTCCGGGTGAATACTGCGATTATACCCCCCGTAGGGAGTTCGTACCGTAGAGCACCGATACAGGGAAAGGTGGAGTGTCGCAATGACTCGTAATCACATGCCGTTCTTCACAAAAAAGCGCAACTATGCCCACAACTCCTTCACCTTTCATTATTGCAGGCATTGACTGGAGCTCCGAGTCACACCATACCTTCCAGGTAGACTGATGACCAGAAAACCGGATTTCTTGTTGACCGTCCCATCGAACATGCTCGAATAGATCTCGCAATCAACATGCTTTCGATGCTTGGTGCATTGGCCGACGATCACGATGGTTACAGCCGAATCCCTCAAGTAATTATCCCTGATGATCTCTCGGATATGTTCATCGGGTAAAGAATCTTCTATGTCACCAGAATTGACTGATCCGTCTATAAAGATTCTGTGCTGGCGCGCCGCATCGACGAGGTAATTCTCGTAACATTGGTCCTTGTCGTGGTGGTAGCAGATAAACACCTTGTGCATATGCGCTATGTTCGGCTTAGCGTGTTACCCTCCCTTATTCATAAGGGAGTTATGTGGCGGGGCATTGTCGTTTAATATTATGGTGTAATATGTTGACTATACACGGTTTGAATGGGATCCTGCGCGACGCTCAAACGTTCAGATATCCCAATACCCATTCACCCTGTAACACACCCGATGCCAGATCCCAAATCCAACCTTCTGTTCGCTTGCCAATTCAATAAATCGTAAGCGTGCGGTGAAGTACAGGGTAGCGGGCTTTTTGGCGGTTTTGGCGGGTACAGTGTGGTTGGAAGGAGGAGAGCATGTGGGCTTGCCCGATCTGGACGATTCGGCGTCCGGCAGCTAGGCGGCCTTACCCTAGTGGGCTTGCCGTGCCTGTTTCCAATGATGGGGCAATAGCGCTGCTATGTCCTCGGCAGGATGTGTCGGGATGCGCTGGAATACTTCCATGAGCCATTCCATTGGGTTGACATCGTGGAATTTGCAGGTTCCAAGGAGCGAATAGACCACGGCACCCCGCTGGGATGCATCATGGGATCCTGCGAACATGTAGTTCTTCCTACCAATAGCCAGTGGCCGTATCGCATTCTCAACCAGGTTATTGTCCAACTCCACACGGCCCTCATCCAGATATCGGGTCAGCCTTTGCCAACGGCCAAGCGTGTACTGGGTCGCCTTGGCCCACGGGCTCTTGGGTAAACCATTGTTCACCTCCAGCCACGGCTTCAGCTCCTCCAGTACAGGTCCGGCCCGTTCCTGTCGCAGTTGCTGACGAACATCCGCACTCGCACCCGTTTTGCGTAGCCAACGCTCTATGAGGTAGAGCTTGCGTATCTCCTTCAACACATGCGCGGCCTTATCCGGCTCGTACGTCTTGCAGTCGAAGAACTTGCGCCGGGCATGCGCCATGCATGCGTAGAGCGTTACGGATGGGTCCGCATCAAAGATGTCGTAACCTAACTTCGCCATCCGGTCAGGGGAAAACGCTGAGTTCCGTCTCCAATTCTCTCGTTTTTCCCTCCTAATAGGGCTATTTCGGCTAAATTCGGCGTTTTTCGACCTTTTTTAGCCGACTTTTTTGGAAAAGGCAATGTGGTGCTATAGAGGTGTGGACGGGAATCTCCCCCCAACACCCCGGTACCTTACCCCGTACCAATTCCACACTCCGATCATGTTTATCCGAAACCGACCCTACCAACGTAACGACGGTAAAAAATGCAACAGCTTTGCCCTCATCGAATCCTATCGCAAAGACGGTACCTCCAAACACCGCACCCTCCTTAATCTCGGCCCGAACTTCAACATCCCCCGCAGTCTGTGGGGGGAGCTGACCCACTGTGTTACTGCCCGACTCAAAGGGAAAGCCATCCTCCCTTTCCAGAATGATGAAGCCTTTCTCAATGCGGTCGACGACATCGTTGCACATCTCGAAAGCAAGGGCTACGACATCCATCGCACATCCCATCAGCAACACCTCATTGATCCAGAGAAAACAACCCATCCCGATTCCCGGACCGTCGGCGGAGAACGACTGATCCTTCAGACATTGGAACAGCTCGGACTGGCTGTACTGCTACGTTCGCTCAACTTCTGCGAGAAACACGTCAAGCTCTGCTGTGCGCTGATCGTCGGACGTATGCTCCACCCGGGCAGTGAACGAGAAACGCATAAATGGCTGTGTAAAACCTCCAGTGTTCTGCAGCTTCTGGATTTGGAACCCCCGAGTCTCAACACCCTCTATCGTTGCACGGATCTGATCCATAAGCATATGGATCAGATCGTGGAGAAACTCTTTGGCATTACCAAAGCGGTATTGCAGTTTGAAGAAACGATCGTCTTTTATGATTTAACCAATACCTATTACCACGGCAAGAAGAAAGGGAAGTTGTTGTCGCATGGGCGCAGCAAGGAAAAGCGTAGTGATTGTCCGTTGGTTACGCTGGCGCTCACCCTGGATGGTTCGGGGTTCCCCCGCAATGTGCAGATCCTGCCGGGCAATGCAGGGGAACCGGCAACGCTCAAAGAGGCGATTGAGAAACTAAACGGTGCTACGCCCACAGTGATTATGGACTCCGGCATTGCGACGGAGAAGAATCTGCAGTACCTGAAAGAACAGGGACTGAACTGGATCACCGTGGAGCGTTCCAAAGCCCCTCCAGTCCCCGAAAACAAGCCGGATCAACAGTTTACGACCGCCGGGGGAGTCAAGATCAAAGCCTGGAAGATCACCAAAAAGGAAAAAGATGTTGAAGATAATGCGGAACTGCGCGTGTTTGTGCACAGTGAGGCTAAGCAGGCGAAGGAGGATCAGACCCTTGAAACCCAATGCAAGAAGTTTGTGAAGGCGCTCACTACACTACATGAGGGACTCTCGAAACCCGGGTACTTGAAGAACTATGAAAAGGTCACGATAAAGGTTGGTCGTCTGAAGGAAAAGTACAAGAAGGTCTCACACCTGTATGAGGTAGAGGTCAGCAAAAAGGAGGGCACCAAGCATGCAGCATCCGTTACGGTGACCCGGCGTGCTTCGCATGCGCGTCGCACCCAGGCCAGTGGAGGGTATGTGCTTCGGACCAGTCATACCGGATGGTCGGTGGAAACGGTTGCACGAACCTACTGGCGACTTACAGAGATTGAGCGCACATTCAGAGTCATGAAATCGGACCTCGGTCTACGGCCCATCTACCACAGCAGAGATGACCGCATTGAAGGGCATCTGTTCATCACGGTACTGGCTTATCATGCTGCCCATCTGGTTCGCACCAGACTCAAGGAACACGGGATTCATGATAGTTGGGCGACGATCCGAGACAGGTTGAACAGGATTGGTCGGATTACGACCAAGATGGTTAAGAACCAATATCGGTACCTGATCACGGAGGTGGATCAGGATCTGCCTCCGAGTATGGTACAGTTCTTTGCGGTACTGGGATACGTGTATGATCCCGATGCGACCCGCACCGTGACCGAGCATGTGGAGGAAGCGAGTGCACCGGTGAGCCAGCAGCCTCCAGACTCATGACGCATGGTCCCTTCACAACGGTTGAGGTAGCGTACTCCAGATGGAGCCACCAGAGCTAGGTCCGATGGAAACGATCCGAGATAGATCGCAGCGAAACAGGCGGCAAAACACCAGGTAATCAGGGATTCAAACCACCCTAAACCAACTTCAACCGATCCGGTAAATCTCACCATCCATTGCTCCTGAAAAAAACGGTCCAAATATGGCCACGGGAGAATTCCGTGGGTTAGTAGCACTACGAAATGGCGAAGTTAGGGTAAGCTACATACCCGTCTGTCTGTAGCAATCCCTCATACCCGTGCAAAAACTCCACCGGACCAGCCCGAGCACGGGTCTTCCGGTATTCCATCACCAACAGCCTCTGCTCTGGACTATGGTACACCCAATAAAAGCCTTTATGCAGCGATCCCTTCTTATCTCCATCCTGCACCTCCATCCCCGTCTCATCCGCCTGCAGATACCCGGTGGATAGCAACTCCTGCTTCAGAGCATCATACAACGGGGTCAGGTGCCACGCAGACTGCGATATCCAGCCTCCCAGCGTGGACTTCGCAATTTCCACGCCTTCCCGACGAAACCGCTGCTGCTGACGGTACAAAGGCAGGTGGTCCGCATATTTGCCCACCACCACATCTGCCAACAACCCCGGACCAGCCATGCCCTTGTTCACCATCCGTGGTGGCAACTCACCTATGATCACCCCCTTATCCTCATCCCCAGGGTCCACATACTTCGGACGCACATACTCAATAACCTTCCTATGGGCGGGTACACGCTCCAGAACCAGCGTCTTCTCCGCCCCGATGCACGTCATACCACTGGTATCCCCGTCAGGCTCAATAGTAATCGTTTCGCGGGGCAGTTTCTTCAGCAGATCGTCCAGCGCTTTACGCTTGGGCTTGCCCTTCTTCTTCTGCCGTCCGTTCGCCTTTTGCCCATTCTTCGTCTGTCCATTCGTCTCCGGCTCCGGTAGAGGGACCTCCGGCTCCGGCTCATCGAACAACGTGCCCTGCTGCGGGTCATTCAGCACACACTTTTCACTCTTGGGACTGTATAGCGCGCGTAGCGCTAGCATCAGCCGGTTATTCATATTCCCCAATTCTGCCTCAAGCCGGCTGCATCGATCATGCAGCTGGCTATTCTTTCTCTCCAATTCTGCATTATCCCGGCTGTACTGATCAAAGGCACTGGCCAATTCGGGGTGCTGTGCAAGCAACGCAACCTGCGCGGGGGAGAGGATAGAATGTGCTTCGGGCTGCATGGTGAGCTAGCAACACCAGCATATTGCTTGTTCCCCAATCACACATGACGGCGTGCCATTCCTTGTTGGCTGAAAATCCGGTCGGTGCCGGCTGGAACGGCTATAATGTACAGATTCTGCGCTCATCCTGACACCCCTGATTGTAGTTCTGATCAAAGAATTATGGACTTTTGCAGCGGTTATCAAGCCCGCAAGTATCTGCCGCGTGATTTACGGTGTCGTTGCCGTGTTGCAGGCAGATTCAGGCGCGTTTCTCCTTACTGAACAGCCTATATGAGCCCTTTTTGCACGCGCTGACACCGCGGTAGCGGCTTCAAGCACACCATCTGCAGGTATGCTAACCTTCCACACGGGGGTAACGACCTAAACGCGCCAATCCTATCATCCAATACCGCACGCATCGTACCACGATCGAACTCCTGTTCCGGCAGTAGGCAGTCTTATTGGCAGGACTGATCACGGTACGCGTGATTTACGGCCTCGTTGGCGCGTTTTCGGCGGTTTTGGGTGCTATTCAGTCCGGTGAACGTCTGAGAACAACCCTTTTGGGCGCTCCGATACGGCTTTGGCTGGGGCATGCGTGTCCTCCGCTCATGGCGAGTGACGCGGTACATCGTCTACAGAGGCCTTACACCGCGCCTCTATAGCGCTATTACCCCCTAATTGGCGGCCGAACCTGTCACATAGCACGATCCAGCACCCATTATCGCACGCACCGTGGCATTGCACGACCGTATCCATCTTTCAGCATATACTATCGCTGCGTTGCTGTACGCGTTTCTACAGTAGAGCTGCTTACAGCTTCGGTGGTTTGTCCAGGATAATATTATTGTCCTGCTTAACGACTCCACCTCACTAATTGACCTGCACGCATGATTTACGGCCTCGTTGGCGTGTTGCAGGCAGATTCAGGCACGTTTTTCCTTACTGAACAGCCTATATGAGCCCTTTTGCACGCATGCACACCGTGGTAGCGGCTTCAAGCGTGCCATATGCAGGCATAGTGGACAGCCACGCGTGTATGTAGCAACGTAAACCCGTCAATCCTACCAACCACGCTACGATGCACCCTCCAATTCCGCACGCATCGTACCACGACCGAACTCATGTTCCGGCAAGCACTTATGGATCGTACGCGCTGCAATAATGCTGATGATAATTACGACACCTTCTTAGCACAGGGTAGTCTTTTCACATTCGCCTTGGCTCCCTTGATGACTACCCCTCCGCGCACAGCCGTAGGCTCCTTATTGGCCGGATAGATCACCGTACGCGTGATCTACCGCCTCGTTGGCGTGTTTTCGGCACATTTGAACCCCATTTAGCCCGCTTACCGTCTGATGAGAGCCCTTCTGGGCCCTCCGATACGGCTTTGGCGGGGACATGCGTGCCCTCCAGATACATCTCCGCCTACTCCGCTTATCGCGGAGTGACACGTTACGTCGTCTACGGAGGCCTTACACTACGCCTCTATAGCGCTGTTACCCCTAAGTGGCAGCCGAACCCGTCACACAGCACGATCCTGCCCCCATTATCGCACGCATCGTGGTACGGTACACGCTTCTACAGTAGAACTGCTTGTAGTTCCGGCAGGTGGTCTGCACAGGGTAGGATCTTCATGCTCCATGTCTCCGACTCCCTATTGGCCATGGCTGCCCATCGTTGACGTTGACTCGAATTCATCCAACGCGCGACATTCCGGCATCGTTGAGCAATCAAACTGTTCAGGTTCTCCATGATGTTATTGGTCTGCAAACTGCGTCCCAGTTCCTCCGCCACCCCCAGTCTATGGAGCGTCAAAGTCTCTTCCAACCCCTCAGACAAGCTGTTCGCTGCCTTGGGATGGGACTCCTTCAACCCCTTTTTTATGCTCAGAAGCGCATCCTTTGCCTTGTCGTAATTCGGCTCGTCGTACGCCTGCTGCAACTCCCCCCGAACCCGCACCTTTTCGTCCTCTTTCTCAATGTAACTCACCACATTCTCTCGCTTGTGCCAGGTACACCGCTGTACCTGTGCCTTATCACCAAATACCGCTTTCACCGCCTTCCGGAGCCCTTTGGAACCATCTAAGATGACCAAAAGCCCCTTATCATACCGCAGACCGCGATCAATCAAATCCTGCAGCAGCCCTTGTACCGCCTCGGCGTTCTCTGTCGCCGTCTCCACCATCCCTACTACTATCTTCTCGCCCTTATCCGTAATCCCTACACAAATCAATACCTGCACCCCCTGAAAGTACTTGCCGTCCAGCAGCAACGCTACAAACGTGTTCTCCGCCAGATTACGCTCCTCCTGCTCCTTCAATACCTGTGCACTGTAACTCTTGTACTTGCGACTGATTGAGGAAGCGCTCAATCCAAAACTGCCAACAAACTCCGTTGCCACCTTCTTGTAGTTCCGCTGGCTAATACCATACACAATTTTCCGGGCGATACGCTCCACCATATTCGGATTCGGCTTGTGCAACAATTTGTAGGTCTCCAGAGGACGCGCTTTACCCTTCACCCGGTCCTGTACACGCGGCACACTCACCTTTACCCGCTCATCTCCAATCATGATAGAGCCCGGTCTGCTCCCCCACCGCTCGTACCGCCCCTTGTGCTGCTTATTGTTGTCGCGCTTTCTGCGCACACCGCAGAGAGACTTTACCTCGGCTTCCATGACCGCAAGAAAAAACGCCAGTTGCATCGTGCCAAGATGCTCTACTAACAGCTTCAGGGAATCGATCCCCGTGTCTAGTATCTTCTGGAGACCCTCCGGTAGTGTGCCGGGGTTTTCTATCTGCATGACATCTTTGGACATAGGTCAGTTATCGTTTGTCTGATTGATGGAAGGAAACAATGCTGATCGCATCGCTGGATCTTGCGCAGCGCGGGGCAATCTTCGCATATGTGACTCGATCTCAAGAAGCAACAACGCCAGACAAGCACGGCGCTTGTCTGGCGGCATCCATAAGCGAACATCGCGTAGCCGCCGCACCAGCTTCTTGGATACATGGGCCACACAACGAGTACTTCGAAGGCTCGGACTCAACTGTTCATACAGTCCTGTCCGGTGCAGTGTCAGCGTCCTATCCAGACCCCGCAAGAGCCACCGGGCCGCAGACCGGTTACACACCAAAAGGTCCGTATGGATCTGCATCAACGCTGCATGCGCCACCTTCGGATCCGGCACGGCGAAAGCACGCGTGATCGCCCCCCGAATGCGCCGCCCGTCCTGCTCGGACAGATAACTCACTACACGCGTGCGCTTGTGCATCTGGCAGTGTTGCTGCTGCATACCGGTACCCAAGCACTCTTGCAGTACGTCGGTCAGCGATGTCACATCAGGAGTGATGCAGAAGAGCCCCCGATCTGCGCACAAACCGAGCTCCAACAAGCCTTGTAACAAGTGTTGCACGCGCTCCGCATCGTGCAACGGAGCCTCCACAAAGCCCAGAATGCGCCGATAACCCTCAATGGTAGCGGCCATGCACACGACTATGGGTCGCCCCCACACTTCCATGGCATCAAGCCAAAGGATTACGTGCTCTTCTTCACACAACGGGCGCGTATCAAACACCTGCCGCGCCTGCTCGCACGCCGCAGCATCATCATCGTACCCCAATGCCAAGCCTCCCGGAGACTCCGGAGACTCTGGAGCACGGACGCTATTTTCCTCCTCGGAAGGTGCTTCTGCCAACTGCTCCCCAGTGCCGTCTGGAGCCGCATTATCCGACGGAAGCATAACATCCTCTTCCAGACTAGACGTTAACTGCTGTACACACTGGGTGAGGTGCCGCAACAAGTCAAATTGCAGCTGCCGACCGGACGCGCCGGCATGACGCAGCCCCTGAATGAGCTGCGATAAATCATCTGATAAACTCATAAGTGATCATGGATCCGTATGGTGAAAAGGCTTAGGAAACCCAAGCCAACACCGAACCAATAATCACTTTTTCAGCCAACAAGGAATGGCACGCCGCCATCACACATTATATTTGGCCCGATTATCGGCTTTTTACCGCATATCGGGGCCGATATTTCACCGTCTTCAACGACACCCCCTCCAGCATCATCACCATCTGTGCCCATGTCGGCACATCCTCCTCTGGCAACGCAAACGTACCCGTCTCCAAGCGCTTGTAGAAGATCGCAAAGCCGTTCCGATCCCATGTGAGCGCCTTCAAATGGTTTCGCCTCCTGTTGATGAATACAAAGATGTCTCCCGACATCGGATTCCGCTTCATGCCGCTCTTTACCAAAGCACACAAGCCGTCAAAGCTTGTGCGCATGTCCACCGGCGGTCGGTAAAAGAAGTACCGGTGCGAAGGTGCCAGTCCGATCATGACTGCGTCAGCCTGGCCAGGTACGAAGCAGAGACCGGTGCAAAGAACCGCACCCGTATCCCACCCGGATATGCGATCTCTACCTGTGCCGCTACCCTTGGTGCTGCACTGCCTATCTCCACGAAGCCTCGGCTGTCCTCGGCTGCAGTCTCCTGGCGAACCTTCCGCCTCCAATAATTCAACTGCCCATACGAGATGCCGTGCTTTGCACAAAACGCCGCTGCGGACTGGGTCCTTTCGTTATACTGCTCTACCAGCGGAAACATCTCTTCCGCCGTACCCTAACTTCGCCATTTCGTAGTGCTACTAACCTACGGAATTCTCCCGTGGCCATATTTGGACCGTTTTTTTCAGGAGCAATGGATGGTGAGATTTACCGGATCGGTTGAAGTTGGTTTAGGGTGGTTTGAATCCCTGATTACCTGGTGTTTTGCCGCCTGTTTCGCTGCGATCTACCTCGGATCGTTTCCATCGGACGTAGCTCTGGTGGCTCCATCTGGAGTACGCTATCTCAACCGTTGTGAAGGGACCATACGTCATGAGTCTGGAGGCTTCTGGCTCACCGGTGCACTCGCTTCCTCCACATGCTCGGTCACGGTGCGGGTCGCATCCGGATCATACACGTATCCCAGTACCGCAAAGAACTGTACCATACTCGGAGGCAGATCCTGATCCACCTCCGTGATCAGGTACCGATATTGGTTCTTAACCATCTTGGTCGTAATCCGACGAATCCTGTTCAACTTGTCTCGGATCGTCGCCCAACTATCATGAATCCCGTGTTCCTTGAGTCTGGTGCGAACCAGATGGGCAGCATGATAAGCCAGTACCGTGATGAACAGATGCCCTTCAATGCGGTCATCTCTGCTGTGGTAGATGGGCCGTAGACCGAGGTCCGATTTCATGACTCTGAATGTGCGCTCAATCTCTGTAAGTCGCCAGTAGGTTCGTGCAACCGTTTCCACCGACCATCCGGTATGACTGGTCCGAAGCACATACCCTCCGCTGGCCTGGGTGCGACGCGCATGCGAAGCACGCCGGGTCACCGTAACGGATGCTGCATGCTTGGTGCCCTCCTTTTTGCTGACCTCTACCTCATACAGGTGTGAGACCTTCTT
Source organism: Rhodothermales bacterium (assembly GCA_963663495.1). Classification (GTDB taxonomy): domain Bacteria; phylum Bacteroidota; class Rhodothermia; order Rhodothermales; family Bin80. The sequence goes on along the minus strand of OY760427.1, from coordinate 2,217,020 downwards.
GTACTTTTCCTTCAGACGACCAACCTTTATCGTGACCTTTTCATAGTTCTTCAAGTACCCGGGTTTCGAGAGTCCCTCATGTAGTGTAGTGAGCGCCTTCACAAACTTCTTGCATTGGGTTTCAAGGATCTGATCCTCCTTCGCCTGCTTAGCCTCACTGTGCACAAACACGCGCAGTTCCGCATTATCTTCAACGTCTTTTTCGTCTTCAACATCTTCAACATCTTCAACATCTTTTTCCTTTTTGGTGATCTTCCAGGCTTTGATCTTGACTCCCCCTGCGGTCGTAAACTGTTGATCCGGCTTGTTTTCGGGGACTGGAGGGGCTTTGGAACGCTCCACGGTGATCCAGTTCAGTCCCTGTTCTTTCAGGTACTGCAGATTCTGCTCCGTCGCAATGCCGGAGTCCATAATCACTGTGGGCGTAGCGCCGTTTAGTTTCTCAATCGCCTCTTTGAGCGTTGCCGGTTCCCCTGCATTGCCCGGCAGGATCTGCACATTGCGGGGGAACCCCGAACCATCCAGGGTGAGCGCCAGCGTAACCAATGGACAATCACTGCGCTTCTCCTTGCTGCGCCCATGCGACAACAACTTCCCTTTCTTCTTGCCGTGGTAATAGGTATTGGTTAAATCATAAAAGACGATTGTTTCTTCAAACTGCAATACCGCTTTGGTAATGCCAAAGAGTTTCTCCAGGATCTGATCCATATGCTTATGGATCAGATCAGTGCAACGATAGAGGGTGTTGAGACTCGGGGGTTCCAAATCCAGAAGCTGCAGAACACTGGAGGTTTTACACAGCCATTTATGCGTTTCTCGTTCACTGCCAGGGTGGAGCATACGTCCGACGATCAGCGCACAGCAGAGCTTGACGTGTTTCTCGCAGAAGTTGAGCGAACGTAGCAGTACAGCCAGTCCGAGCTGTTCCAATGTCTGAAGGATCAGTCGTTCTCCGCCGACGGTCCGGGAATCGGGATGGGTTATTTTCTCTGGATCGATGAGGTGTTGCTGATGGGATGTGCGATGGATGTCGTAGCCCTTGCTTTCGAGATGTGCAACGATGTCGTCTACCGCATTGAGAAAGGCTTCATCATTCTGGAAAGGGAGGCTGGCTTTCCCTTTGAGTCGGGCAGTAACACAGTGGGTCAGCTCCCCCCACAGACTGCGGGGGATGTTGAAGTTCGGGCCGAGATTAAGGAGGGTACGGTGTTTGGAGGTACCGTCTTTGCGATAGGATTCGATGAGGGCAAAGCTGTTGCATTTCTTACCGTCTTTACGTTTGTAGGGTCGGTTTCGGATAAACATGATCGGAGTGTGGAATTGGTACGAGGTAAGGTACCGGGGTGGTTGGGGGGAGGTTCCCGTACACACCTCTATAGCACTACATTGCCTTTTCCGAAAAAGTCGGCTAAAAAAGGTCGAAAAACGCCGAATTTAGCCGAAATAGCCCTATTAGGAGGAAAAAACGGGAGAATTGGAGACGGAACTCAGCGTTTTCCCCTGACTGGATGGCGAAGTTAGGGTACGTTTGGGCTGTACCATGCGATCTGGGGTCTGGGTTCTCACGTCTAGGGGTAAGCTCCCCAGAACCCATCACCCAATCAAGATGTAGTTCACCGCACGCTTACAATAAATCCGTTAAAGTTGTACGCTCCAAGACCGATAATCTAACATCGGATGCGGGCGTCATTCCTATGCGCCTGCTCATGGTGATCAGCACCTTGGCATGCCGACTCGCTTCCGTGCTTAAGGACAATCGGTCCCAAGCTCGGATTACGCATAGCCTTGAGGAGTTAGTGCGGCAGTTACTGCTGCAACATGTGCAGGGGTGGGGACGTCAGTCAGATGCGGACAAGCTTCGAAGGGACCCCGCCATGCGCGTGGCCACTTCTTCCAAAAGGGGTATGGAGGCATTACAGGACGATAGGTCCTTGGCATCCCAGCCAACCATGTCTCGCTTCGTGCGCATGTTGGCCGGGAAAAAGAACTTCAAGAAGTTGCGCCTTTTTGCAGAGACATTCGCCATGGAGCGCCTGCTGCAGCGTGGTGGCGGGAAGCGCCGCCCCGAGGTGGTCTTTGAAGTGGACGGTGTACCGGTAGATACGCATGGCAAGCAGCAGGGCAGCAAGTGGAACGGGTATTACAAGCGCACTATCTTTCTGCCCCTTATCGCCATATGCGGTGAGTCGGGCGACATGTTGGGGGCGGAATTGCGAGGGGGCACGCAGAATATGGTGAAGGACTGCTACGGTCTCGTTCGACGCATTGGGCTGGCATTGCGTGAACATGTGGCCGACAAGGTTATTGTCCGATTGGACGCAGGCTTCAACAGTGGAGAGTTATGTGATAAGCTGGAGAACGACCGTATCGGCTATGTGATGCGTCTGAAAGGAAACGATGTGATTGACGGGCTTGCGGCGCCTCATTTGGAGGGTGATCAGCCGTCGGACGAATGCACCACGAACTGCGCTACCGTGCAAAGTGCTGGTCCGTAGAGCGTCGTGTGGTGCTCGTGGTTGTTCCGGTGCCGGGAGAGCTTTTCCCGCGGCATTTCTATCTGATCACCGATCTGGATGTAGAAGCCTATCCGGCAGAGCAGCTTGTGAATCTGTACAGGAAGAGAGGAAAGGCGGAAAAGCACTTCGGGGAGCTGAATGCGGCTTGCTCCATGGCGCTGTCTTCGGTTCCCCGTCCGAAGACACACTATAAAGGCCGGCCTGTAGTGCGGAAGCCTGATGAGTCGGAATAGGAAGCCGAGATCCGAGCCGAGAACGAGGTCCTGCTACAGGTATACCTTCTGGTGTATCAGCTCATGCATGTGGGGCGCTGCCTTATGCGGGAGCCTGACGAATCCCAGATAAGTCTGAGCACCTATCGCGAGCGTGTACTCAAGGTGGGGGCCCGCTTCGTACAACACGCGCGCAACATCGTTATCCACATTGCCGCCAGCGCAGATGCTGCATGGGAGCAATTTTGGCGACGTTATTGTCAACTGAGCCTTTTGCAAAACCCTTGAATCGGGGTGTTTTTGTCTGAAGATGCGATTTCCTAAGATAGGGGGCTGGTCAGGTAGATTTGACTGCTCGGCGGGTGCAGATGGAGGATTCTACAGGCCATGAAAATGTGTGCTAGCAAGCACACTTGAGGGACTGGAACCTCCGTGTTAGGTATCTTTGGAGGAGAAACTAAACTCGCAAAAAACGAAGGTTCTCATGTCTCTCAATTCTAAGTTAAGCGGATTCTGGATCAACTGCCAACGGGAGCTTTTTCCCTGGGTGGAGGAAACGATTGGCCCCTTGGAGGGGCGCCATAAGAAGCTGCTCTCGGTACTGGAGATGGTGCGAGTTGAGCGCTTTCTGCCCAGTGCTCAGGACGGTATACCCGGGCGTCCGTTGAAGAGCCGTGCTGCCCTCGCGCGGGCGTTCCTGGCGAAGATGGTGTTCAATATGGATACGACCAGAGCGTTGGTGGAGCGGTTGCGTTCGGATCCGACGCTGCGGCGTTTGTGTGGTTGGCATCGGTTGGAGGATGTGCCGAGTGAGGCGACCTTTTCACGTGCGTTCAGGGAATTTTCAGAGGCGGAATTGCCGACGCGTGTACATGAGGCTCTGATAAAGGAGGGGTATTCGGAGCAGTTGGTGGGGCACCTATCGCGTGATTCGACCGCAATAGCAGCGCGAGAGAAGCCGGTACTGAAAAAGGAGTCGGAGCGTCCAGAGTGCAAACCAGCGAGTCCTTCCAAGGATGAAGAGCGTTCAAAGAAGCCGAAGCGGCTCGTGGGCCAGCTGGCAATAGAGATGGAGGAGGAATTACCGGAGGTGGGCCATCCATCGCAGGATTCGACCGCGATAGTGGCGCAAGAGGACCCGGTACCCCAGAAAAAGGAGTTAGAGCGTCCAGAAGAGTGCAAATCATCGCATCCTACCAAGGATGAAAAGCCTCCGAAGGAGTTGCCGCGGCTGGTGCGCCAGCGTACCATGGGGACAGAGGAGATGTTGGAGGAGTTACCGAAGCGATGTACGGTAGGCGTTAAGCGCAATGCGAAGGGACATACGCAGAAATGGACGGGGTACAAGTTGCACATGGATGTGGCCGACGGAGGCGTACCGATCAGCGGTTTTGTTTCCTCTGCATCATTGCATGATAGCCAAGCGGCGATTCCGTTGGCTACGATATCTCAACTGCGGGTACGCAATTTGTATGATCTGATGGACAGTGCATACGACGCGAAGCAGATTCACGAGCACAGTAAAGGCTTGGGGCACGTGCCGATTATCGACCATAATCCGCGACGCAAAGGTAAGGCGGCGCTTATCCGCGAGAAAACGGCCCAGCGAGCAGCCGGATTGGTACTGCCTGAGGATGTTCGTTACAGGGAGCGCTCAACGGTTGAGCGAGCCTTCGGGCGGCTCAAGGATGAGTTTGGTGGTCGTAATGTCCGCGTGCGTGGGCACAAGAAGGTGACATGCCACTTGATGTTCGGCGTGCTGGTACTGACGGTAGATCAGCTGTTGCGTATGGTGCAATAGAGACAGGAATCCAGACGTAAATTGCGCTAATCGGGTTTTGTGCGAAGCAGGAGCTAGGCATAGGTGTGCCCGCAAAGCACGGATTCTGCCCCGAATTCACCCCCCCGGGAAGCCTTCAACGCCTATGGACCGCCTATACATCTGGATCCAAAGGCTACACATGCCAATGCTCCCGGCGTAATGTCGAAAAACCCGAAAATTTGGGCATTTTGGTCGCCACCACCGCCGAATACACCGGGGTTTTGCAAAAGGCTCAACTCACATGGATCACGCTTCCCTTGAAGAGCTAGCCAAGTCATCTTTGCGCCTGCGCTCCGACACCGCAGGCGCCCAACGCGGAAAGCGGAAAGAGAAGGTAGGCAGAGGTGTGTCTACCCGACAGACGTCTTCCCAAAATCTCGGTAATGTGACCGCTATCGTGTCGGGAAAAGGGCCTAAACTGGTGTTTTCAGCCCCTCTCATGGTCGTCCCTACGCATGAACAACGCACAATCGGTCCTGCAGGTACCGAAACAGCGCTTTTGGACCCGAACAGGGTACGACATGAATATTGCAGGTGCAAACATACTGGCCTCCGGGATTGGGGCTTCTGCACGGCGAGTGGCGTTCGGGTTACCGACCCCTATGACCCGTGAAATTTATACTAGTGCCTCACTGTGTACAGTTGGTCACTCACGTATATAATTCCCTTTTGTTAGGGAATTATATTGCTGAGTACTCACGCGTTTTGGCACCCGTCATTTTGCGCTGTGGTGGTGTAGTCAGGATGGCATGCGCCAGTTTTTCATAATCAGTTCCCGCTTTTCGCGAAAAACCTGCAATTATTTCGAAAACCTCAGCAAATGGGTACTCAGCTATATAACTCCCTTTTGTTAAGGTTAGGCGGAATTTTGCGCGCCATAGCACGCACTGCGTTCTCTCGGAATCGGGTACCAAAGGTGATCTTGCGTGTATCATGGCTGCAAAGTGCCATACACTTGCTCAGGATCGTTTTGCATACTCATAGCTACGGCGAATCCATCACAACAACTGCAAAAGTGATCCGATGGTGGACGCGTGCACGATATCTTATCGTAGTGGCTATTGCGGGCTTTCTTAGCGCAAGATGTGATATCGTGGACCCGAATGCCGAGCGTGCTGAGAGCCGTCAAGGCCGCGGCTCAACGATTTCCGTTGAGCTTGTGGACGAGATTGATGTGGTTGAGCTCATCTCCGATTTTTCGGATTTGGATCTAGGGTTTGATGTTCAGTATCCGGTCGCAACGTACTCAATCGTCTACCAAACCATTGACGCCAATGGTGATAGCACGCAGGCTTCGGGTGCACTTAGCATGCCCAATATATCCTTAACATCATTGCCTGTGGTCAGTTACCAGCATGGCACCGTGACTAGACGGGAGGATGTACCTTCATCCAGCGCGAAGGAACGCATCGTTGGCGTGGCTTTTGCGGCAACGGGCTATTTCGCGGTGATGCCCGATTACTTGGGCCTAGGAGCCTCTCCAGGCATGCATCCCTATGTGCATGCTGCCACTTCGGCCACTGCCGTAGTAGACATGTTGCGAGCTTCCGTTGACTTTGCCTCTGCCAACGATATTTCACTGGCCAAAGAATTGTTTCTGCTTGGCTACTCGCAGGGAGGCTACGTGACGATGGCGGCACATCGCGCACTTGAGGCCGACTATGCGGACGAATTTGCCGTAACGGCTTCAGCACCTATGGCCGGGCCGTATGACCTTTCGGGTACCATGTCTGATGTAGTTGTGGCTGGCGTTCCCTATCCGGTACCCTTCTACCTCCCATATGTCCTCTTCGCTTACAACGCCGTGTATGAGCTTTACGACAGTCCCTCAGAGTTCCTCATAAGTCCCTACGATACTACATTACCTCCGCTGTTTGACGGCACTCATGCCGGCATGTCCATTGATGCGATGCTTCCCGAGATTCCGAGTCACATCCTGCGGCCGGACATGCTGGATTCTTTTGAGAACGACCCCGACTACGCATTCCGGAGGCGGCTGCGTGAAAACGATGTGTACGACTGGACTCCTATCGCTCCCGTGAGAATGTTTCATTGCCGAGGCGATATAACCGTTCCAAAGGAAAATGCGGAGATCGCACACGAACACTTGGAAGCCAATGGGGCCACCGTTCGTCTCGTTGATCCACTTCCCGCTGCAGATCATGTTTTATGTGCGCCGCCGAGCATTCTGTTGGCCAAGGCTTGGTTCAACACATTCTGACAACCGGCCTATCCCATGTCAGGACATCTACCGCCGGTTGCTCAAAACCTACCCACTAGTCAAAGCAGTCGGATGGCAACGCATACTGCCACGTTGCCTGCTCCGAAACTTGAAGGAAGCGCAGGGAATAGCGCATAAGAACCAGCCCGGGGCATTGGGAACTGTTGATAGGCGCAAACCTGCAGCTACATGCGCCCGCGCCGAATCAAAGTCACATGCGCGCGACTTCCAAGCACCTTACCCCTACGGCAAGCGTCGCATCTCCCTGCCAGGCGTAAAATAATCTTCTTCCAGTGCAGAATGGTGTTCAAGCATATCAGCTCGTGTGAGAAGGACCAGCGTCCGGGAAGCTACCCGCCGTGAGATTCCCGCCACCTGCGCAAATTGCCGCACGCTGATCCTGCCAACGCGATCCAAATACTGCAGCAATATTCGCTCCTTTTCCTGTATAGTAAACATAACATCGTCCTTTCTCCCGGACAACCGCATGAGCCGCAGGGCCTCCAAACTCGCCTCAACACTCTTATCTTCAATTCGGACATAAGCGGTCTGTCGCCCCGCCGCAAAGTCTATCACGGAATGCGGCTTTTGGGAGCTTTCCTGCACCGTAACCACTAGGACTTGCCTCTTGCGTGATACTCGTACGCGTTCCAGATCAATGGGCACCGCCGGTCTGCAACATCCCTGCAAGGCCTGCTTTAACGCGTACTCCTCCTCCGCTATATCTTTCACTCCTCTCACAGCACCGTTGTCCTCAACACCGATTACCAGTTGGCCACCGGTGGTGTTGGCAAATGCCACGACCTCTTTTGCCAAACGGGCCGGCTCCGGCACCCGCATTTTAAACTCAAGGTGCTGTCCTTCACCGTACGAAACGGCCTCGGTAAGCTGTCGAAGTGTAATACTCAATCAACCTCAAAGCTATGAGAACGACGCGTCTCCAAGCCATACTTCCGACTTGGCTGATCGGGTCATCAAGTCCTGTACTGCATCATGCGGCTTCTTGCCATCAAAAAGGATTCCGCACACTGCTTCAGTGATCGGCATTTCGATCTCGTACGTTTCTGCAAGGGCACGAACCGATGTGGCCGTATGCATCCCCTCCGCAACCATACCCAGCCGCCGCTGCGCTTCGTCGGGAGCAACACCCTGCCCTATCAGCTCTCCAACGCGTCGATTCCTGCTTAGCCCGCTTGTGCATGTAACTACTAGGTCACCGATCCCCGTCAGCCCCGCAAACGTGGATGCCCGCGCACCCATAGCGACGCCAAGGCGTTGGATTTCTGCCATCCCGCGTGTAAGGAGGGCAGCCTTCGCATTTACACCAAATCCAATACCATCGCTGATCCCCGCCGCAATTGCCATGACATTCTTTACGGCAGCGCCGACCTCCACACCCACCAGATCGTCGTTCAAGTAGACGCGAAAGTCGTTCGTCATGAATACGGTTTGGATAAGCTCAGCGGTGTCCGCGCTGCCAGCCGCCGCTACAATTGTCGTCGGCTTCCCTGCAGCCAGTTCTTCTGCATGGCTGGGACCAGAAAGTACCCCTATCCTCTCCGCAGAGATGGGTGGTGACAGCACAGCGCAAAGGACCTGCGTTGTAGTCTGTAACGTGGCATTCTCAATCCCTTTGGCAACTGATACTACCGTGTTATCTGCTGTAGCATATCCCAAGAGATATTGTGCAAGTTTACGGACCGCTTGCGAGGGTGTGGCCACAACCCAAAAAGTGGACGCGGTTGCCGCCTCATCAAGCTTTGATGTGATTGTTAGGGTCTCTGGCAGGATGGCATCCCGTAGATAGCTGGGGTTACGCCGCGTTTTGCGCATGGCGGCTGCCGCTGCGGACCTGCGTGCCCACAAGGTGACGGCATGCCCGGAAGAGCATAGACTGATGGCTAAGGCAGTACCCCAGCTGCCAGCTCCCAGTACGCTAACCGCCACGCGGCGAGGAGACATAGTCGCGGTGCTAGATTCAGAGATTCACAGCTCACCACGGCCCAACATACCACGCGCAGGACGAAATTTGCGAATCCTGTTCTCTGTACCGTTTTTCAGTCGAACAATGTTGGATCGGTGTGCCAAAACTATTCCGACAGCAAGCACCACACCGAAGATGAGCAAGCCAACATCAAGTGCCTCAATGTCGAACACATACTTCCTTACAGCAATGGTTGCAGGAAACGTAGCGGCCGCGCTGATTGAAGCTACCGAAACGTAACGGCTCAACAAAAGGACAAGAATAAATACCCCGAGAACAATCCACATAGTCAGCGGGGTGAACGCGAACAAGACGCCAGCCGCGGTATTGACGCCCTTGCCACCTCGGAATCTAGCCCACAACGGAAACATATGCCCGACAATCGCGGCCCCACCAGCCATTGCTCGTACGAGGGTTTCCACCTGCCAGAATTCGTAGCCGTAGGGCAAACTGTCCAGCCGCAAGGTCGCAATCAAACCGGCCGCCAGTAGACCCTTGCCCAAGTCTACGATGGCAGACAATATCCCAGCCTTCCATCCAAGCACCCTGAATACATTGGTTGCCCCCGCATTCCCACTACCATACTGTCGGACATCCACCTTATAAAAGGCCTTGCCAACCCACACACTTCCCGGGATGGATCCGGCGAAGTAGCTAAGAACTAATATGACAATGAGCGAGATCATATAAGTCACTCAGATACGGTCATAACATTGGGGAATTATATACGTGAGTGACCAACTGTACACAGTGAGGCACCAGTATCAATTTCACGGGTCATAGGGGTCGGTAACCCGAACGCCCCTCGCTGTGCAGCAGCCCCAATCCCGGAGGCCAGTATGTTTGCAGCCGCATTCAGGTCTGCATGATCCGCATGTCCACAGGACATACACGTGAATTTGCTCCGTGTCTTACGGTTACTCACTTCTGTGTGCCCACACACAGAACACCGCTGACTCGTATAGGCAGCGGTAACCTTTATCACCTTGCAGCACTTATAACCCAGCATCTGATCCAGCTGGCCCCAACCTATTCGCAGTATTCCACGGTTGAGGCCAGACTTCTGTCTGACGTTTGTGCCAAAGCTCTCCATCGTCCCCTTAGCTGAACGTGGCATCGCTTTGATCTTTAGATCCTCCAGTATCACCGTTGAGGAGCAATTGGCAATACTGCGACTTACCTGGTGGTTCGCATTCTTGAGGACGTTAGCACGCTTGCGCTGTATACGGGCGATTCTATGCTTCCGCCTGTTACGACGGTTGGAGCCTTTCTTCTGTCTCGCCAGTCTTCGCTGATGCCGCTTCAACTTGGCATCAAGACGCTTCGTATCCGGTTGTCTGATAACGCTTGTATCGCCCTCTGTGGAGACCATAGCGACCTGCCCCCAATTACGGTCAATGCCTACAGCACCGCCTGTATCCTCTATTACAGGTGCCTCCATCTTGTAGCAGATGACAGCATACCCTTTGCCGGCGTTCTTCTTTACCGTGGCTTTGATGGGTATACCATCAGGGTACGGGTTGCCTCCCCGCCTGCGGAGCGCCATATATCCCACTTTCGGGATATACAGCTTGCCATCCCGAACCCTTACGTTATCCGGGATCGTGAACGAAGGCATACTACCACGTCTGGAATGGAATCTCGGTCTTCTCTTACCCTCCTTGAAGAATGCCTTCCATGCATCCGCCTGATATTTCAATGTGTATCTAACGACACCAAAGGAGTATTCAGGTAGCCACTCGACCGTGCGGCGCAGCGCCGTGAACCGCTTCCCCAGCGAGAAGAAGCTTACCGAGGGCGGTTTCTCTCCAGTCTCTTTCGCTTTCTTGTACGCCTCGCTCTGCTCTGCGAGGATGGCATTCCACACAAACCTACACGCACCCGCTAATCCAGCAAGGTGCTTGGCGTTACTCCGACTTCCGGGCAACAGCCTGTATGTGATATTGCGGTATGCACTAACCGTTTCGGGCATGGCACTGTGGTATATAATTCCCTAATAGATGGAAATTATATAGCATGAGTATCCACGTGTTGAGTTATTTGAAATAATTGCAGTTTGTCGTGAAAAGCGGGAACTGATTATGAAAAGCTGGCGAAAGCCATCCTGTCTGCACCACCAAAGCACAAAAAGTAACTCCTGCGAAAACGCGCGGCACTCAGCCATATAACTCCCTAACATTGCCTACTGATCCTATGACCACCGGATCCTCTCCTTTCTCTCGTAAGATATTCAAAACTGACTGTGCATCGGGCACTATGGCAATCAATCCTATCCCAAGATTAAATGTACGGCGCATGTCCTCTTCGGGCACGTTTCCAAGTCGCTGAATTAGGCTAAATATATGCGGTCTGTCCCACGCATCAAAATCTACTGAGGCCATCAGGGGCTCCTTTACTATCCGTAGGGTATTACCGATCACGCCTCCTCCAGTCACATGGACAAATGCATGCGCCAATTCGCTAATCGCTCCAATCGCAGATAAGTAGGACCTATGTACGCGGAGAAGTGCCTCACCTACGGAATCTCCACCGAGCTCCTCCGGCCGGTCGTCAACAGCAAATGCTGATAACAGAACCTTCCGTGCCAATGTGTATCCATTGGTATGCAGGCCGCTGGATCGCAGCCCAATCAGGATATCTCCCTCCTTAACACGTGCGGGGCCCAGGATTCGCTCTTTTTCCACAACACCTACTACGGTGCCTGCCAAGTCGAATTGCGCATCCGGATAAATATCCGGCATCTCGGCCGTCTCACCGCCGATAAGGGCACAGTGATTCTCCATGCATGCTTTGGAAAAGCCCTGAATGATAGCCAGCGACATGTTTGGGTCCAAAACCCCGGTTGCAAAATAATCAAGAAAGAATAGCGGCTGCGCTCCAGATACGGCAATGTCATTTATGCAGTGGTTGACCAAATCCTGCCCCACCGTATCGTAGCACTGCATCAGGGTTGCTACCTTCAGCTTGGTGCCAACGCCATCAATCGACGACACTAGCACCGGCTGCTTGTAATGGCTAATCCCTAATTCAAAAAATCCACCGAACGCCCCGATATCGCCCAGCACGCCTTCTGTATAAGTGGCCCGAACCAAAGGGCCCATACGCCGGACAGCTTCATCTCCCGCTTCAATATTGACACCAGCGTCCTTGTAGGTAGTCATAGGGAATTATCTACGTGAGTGACCAACTGTACACAGTGAGGCACTAGTATCAATATCACGGGTCATAGGGGTCGGTAACCCGAACGCCCCTCGCCGTGCAGCAGCCCCAATCCCGGAGGCCAGTATGTTTGCAGCCGCATTCAGGTCTGCATGATCCGCATGTCCACAGGACATACACGTGAATTTGCTCCGTGTCTTACGGTTACTCGCTTCTGTGTGCCCACACACAGAACACCGCTGACTGATATAGGCAGCGGTAACCTTTATCACCTTGCGGCACTTATAGCCCAGCATCTGATCCAGCTGGCCCCAACCTGTTCGCAGTATCCCACGGTTGAGGCCAGACTTCTGTCTGACGTTTGTGCCAATGCTCTCCATCGTCCCCTTAGCTGAACGTGTCATCGCTTTGATCTTCAGGTCCTCCAGTATCACCGTTGAGGAGCATTTGGCAATACTGCGACTTACCTGGTGGTTCGCATTCTTGAGGATGTTAGCACGCTTGCGCTGTATGCGGGCGATTCTATGCTTCCGCCTGTTACGACGGTTGGAGCCTTTCTTCCGTCTCGCCAGTCTTCGCTGATGCCGCTTCAACTTGGCACCAAGACGCTTGGTATCCGGTTGTCTGATAATGCTTGTATCGCCCTCTGTGGAGACCATAGCGATCTGCCCGCAATTACGGTCAATGCCTACAGCACCGCCGGTATTCTCTATTACAGGTGCCTCCATCTTGTAGCAGATGACAGCATACCCTTTGCCGGCATTCTTCTTTACCGTGGCTTTGACGGGTATACCATCAGGGTACGGGTTGCCTCCCCGCCTGCGGAGCGCCATATATCCCACTTTCGGAATATACAGCTTACCATCCCGAACCCTTACGTTATCCGGGATCGTGAACGAAGGCGTACTACCACGTCTGGAATGGAATCTCGGTCTTCTCTTACCCTCCTTGAAGAATGCCTTCCATGCATCCGCCTGATATTTCAATGGGTATCTAACGACACCAAAGGAGTATTCAGGTAGCCACTCGACCGTGCGGCGCAGTGCCGTGAACCGCTTCCCCAGCGAGAAGAAGCTTACCGAGGGCGGCTTCTCTCCAGCCTCTTTCGCTTTCTTGTACGCCTCGCTCTGCTCTGCGAGGATGGCATTCCACACAAACCTACACGCACCCGCTAATCCAGCAAGGTGCTTGGCGTTACTCCGACTTCCGGGCAACAGCCTGTATGTGATATTGCGGTATGCACTAACCGTTTCGGGCATGGCACTATGGTATGGAACTCCCTAGTGTATGGAACTTATATAGCATGAATACCCACGTGTTGAGGTATTTGAAATAATTGCAGTTTTCCGTGAAAAGCGGGAATTGATTATGAAAAACTGGCGAAAGCCATCCTGTCTGCACCACCAAAGCACAAAAAGTAACTCCTGCGAAAACGCGTGGCACTCAGCCATAAAACTCCCTAGTCATACGCCTTACCTGATTCTTCCGAACCGCCTATGTATCCAAAATTGCAACCGCCGCAGCCGCGAAAGCTCAGGGCGGACTGCACCTAGCCTCAAGTCCGAGCGCCGGAATGAGTCAAGAAGATACGCAGTACCTAGGCAGCTGCGAAAAAATTCCCTTCGGACCCATCCCGTTTGCTCGTCCCCCATGGACAGCGCCTGTGCAAGAGCTCCCTTTATCCGAACGATGTGTCGCCATACCAACGGGTGTGTAGTCGGAATCATCAGGAGTTTCCGAAAATCTTCTACAATCGATCCACCCGATTCCATGTCGCTCATTGGGAAGAACACGTGATCCTTTCGTATGTCGGCCTCAACACGGAACAGGCGGGACGCCAAGAACATGGCAGTAGAAAATTCTTCGATCGGCTTGCGATGCCAAGATCTGGAACAGTCGACAAGATGCCCGAGCAGCTGACCATGCGACCCTGCGAACTGCCTGCTAAAATCCAATAGATCACGAGAAGTCGCGAACCTGATTGGACCAGCATACCGCCTTGCGGCATTGATTTGATTTTCTGCCACCTGCACTGGCAGACCATAGTCGTTGCATAGTGCTTCAATGTCGTGTGGCACAGACGCTGGCGCCACACCATCCTGCAGCGCATCATGCAGGTTCCACAGCAGCTGAGCAGGCGCCTGCAAATGAGCTGGCCAAACCTGCGAAGCAAACGGACGCAGGCGCATGACCTCTAATCCCTTCCTGTGATCAATGCTTCCTGCAGAGCAGCATCAGTTGCCGCTAGGGGCAGGACGCATCGCGGCCCTGTTGCCGCGGTCTTCAGCATGTCTGGCGGCGTTGGCCTCCACCCTAAAGCCTGTTCTATTATCTCAGGAAACTTTGCGGGATGCGCTGTAGCACATACAAGTACTGGGCGCTCCTGATTTTCTCTCGCCGCTTCAAGGGCTACAGCCGTATGAGGATCCGGGACATACCCGGTCTCCTCATAGACGCGGCGAATGCTCGCAAGCGTTCCCGCATCGGAAACGCTGCATCCCGTAGTCCAATCGCGCATTTCCGGTGCCATCACCTTAAGCCGCTCGAAATTGCTCGGCACACCGACATCCATTGCATTGGAAAGCGTTCGAACCGACCTGGTGCCGGGCTCTGGCCCGCCGGCCAAGTACCGCGGAAACCCATTGTTTGCATTGTGAGCAGCCACAAAGCGCCGCACAGGTAACCCTCCCAAGAAAGTCATTACACCCGCCGTCAGATTACCCAAATTGCCACATGGTACGCATACAGTGGCCGTTTCAAAGCCACTGCAGGCAAAGGCCCAAACATAATACAACATTTGCGGCAGCAGCCGCCCTACATTGATGGAATTGGCCGCAGACAGTCTTAACGGCATGCCTGAGGTTAGGGCTGCCTTCACCATTCGCTGGCAGTCGTCAAACGAACCGTCTACGCGATAGGCCTGCACACCAGGTCGTTGTGCCGTAAGCTGGGACTCCTGGGTTGGGCTTACCTGCCCGTCAGGATACAGAACAGCAATGCGGAACCCCTTTACGCCCGAGAAACCCGAGGCAACTGCGCTCCCCGTATCACCGGATGTGGCAACCAATATGGTGCATGCTTCGCCTTCCAGGAAGTTCTCCATGAACCCTGCCATCGTTCTTGCTCCGAAATCCTTAAAGGACTGCGTTGGTCCGTGGAATAGTTCAAGCACATGGACACCTTTCCATCCCCCACCAAGTGCAACAGTGGGCACAGGAAACGACAGGGCCTTCGAAAGCACTTTAGCCAGTTTTTCGTTCGTCAGCTCATCACCCACATAAGGGCGGAGTACTGAAACCCCAAGGTCAGCGATGCTTGCGCATGTCTGCCAGTATTGCGGCAATCTAGGCACAAAGTCTGGAACATACAAACCACCATCTGGAGCAATTCCGGCCAGCAGCGCCTCTCGGAAAGTAACGGGGAGAGCACCACCACGAGTGCTGGCAAACGTCATCATGCTACAGACACGCACCGAACGCCGGTCATGTCAGCTTTTGTAACAAACCCCTTACCCACAACACCGTTGTCAGCGGCAGCGGTAACCATACCTCGAAGGACCCGCCGCGCTAATTCATGCGTTTCGGCAAGTGCAAACATAGCAGGCCCGGAACCAGTAAGTGCGCATCCGAACGCTCCCGATTGGACCGCGGCGCGCCGTACCGCAGCATAGCATGGCAGTAGCCGTGCCCTCACTGGCTCAACTATTCTGTCTCGCATCATGTATCGTCCAACACCATGCCAATCGCCGCTCACCAGTGCATGCACTACGAACGCCAGGTCACTGGCATTACTGACTGCCACACGAAAAGGCACGGTCTCTGGCAGCATTGCGCGAGCCTCACTAGTCAGCACCTCTATGCTTGGCAGCAGTATTGCTAAAGGCATCGTTCGGGCAAGGGTGATGCGTCGAAAATCTGATGGCGCGATCGCAGAGGTCAGCACGATCCCTCCAAACAGCGCCGGCAGAACATTGTCACCATGACGGATTCCGCGGGATGCCACCGCCTCTCCCTCCAGGACCGCCTCCACCAAGTCTGATTTCCTGAATGGTGCTCCCAGTGCCAGGTTTGCGGCCCACGCTCCGGCAGCTGCGCTTGCCGCAGATCCTCCGATACCAGAGCCTATCGGAATCCCTTTCCGAATGCGCATTATCAAACCACCGCGGGCGTTAGCCTGCTTAAGTACAACGCCAGCAGCACATGCCGCAGTATTGCATGCCGGATCCATCGGCAGGTCTGGACCGCTGCCTCGAACGAGTTGTACTCCTGCCTCCTCGGTACCCCACACATCCACGGTATCACCCATTCCCGCAAGGCACAAGCCCAGCGTATCAAATCCTGGACCCAGGTTGGATAACGATGCCGGCCCCCACGCGGATGAGTTGGGGGGTGTTTTCAAGCAGGCATGTGGAGGTGTCGAGTCCATGGCGGAATTCCCCGCCAAACTATTTGGGAAGCGAATGTTTCAGGTCTCCATGCCATATCGAACGCTATGGGGCAGTTGTTGCAGTATTAGCACCAGCTGCCTCCGTGTCTCGGGTGCAGTTCCAGCCGCGTGCTGCAGGTCATCAGCCAACCGCTGCAAGTCATCAGGTGTATCAACATCGTACCATGCCTCCAAGACGGAGACTTGGAGGCCCTTTTCCCTAGCATCTTTGTACGTCTCCCTGAAGACCCTATCGTGGCTATAGCTGCGTCCGGTTATCAGGCCGGGAATGTAAGGATGCATACCTAAGATATAGAACCCGCCATCATCGGCCGGACCTATTGCGACGGAAGCGGAATCATCAAGGGCATCAAAGCCGCTCATGATGTACCGGGATGGTAGCGTTGGATGATCCGTGCCGATGATGACAATCTTTCTGAATCCAGCTGCTTGCGTATCCCTGAACGCAGCGTCCATGCGGTCAGCAAGTGTATCCCCTTGCTGCCGATGGACTGAGGCACCGTACAATGGTACGGGAAGCTTTAGGTCCGGTCCGCATCCCTCAACATACACCCTTACAGCTACTCCCAATGCAGCGTACTGTCGCAGCCCGTCGGCCAAGAATGCTTGGTACAAGCCAGCGGCATTGTCGGCTCCAATCCATGGAATCAGTCGTGTCTTTACACGGCCCGCTGCGGGCACTCTAGCCATTACGATAAGTGCTTCTTCCACCGCAATTCAGCGTCGTCGTCGACGTCGTCGTCGCATACGGGTAACAACACGTGTGACGCAAGTAGCCGCATGATCAATTTCCTTTTCTGTGGTGGTCCGTCCCAGCGAAAAGCGAATGGCAGCGGCGGCGGTCTCATGATCCAGACCCAGTGCCGACAGCACATGACTTGGTAGTGCAGCACCGCTGCTACATGCGGAACCCGCCGACACCATTATGCCCTCCATGCCTATGCCCAGCAACAGCATCTCCCCGTCAACCGCCCTACCGTTCACTGGAGTAAACGCAATGTTCAGTATATGAGGCGCACCCCATGCATCTGGCGGTGTATTAACAATGAACGCGCCTGGAAGGTCGGCTTGCAGCCTCGCTAAGAGGTGCATCCGTAGTTTCCGTATACGCTTGGCTTCCGTGACGCGACCCCTGGAAACCGCTTTCATAGCCGCCCGCAGCCCCACGATTGCAGCCACATTCTCTGTACCCGCACGGCGATTCCGCTCCTGCGACCCGCCAACGATAATCGGACTGATCTGTACCCCGGTACGAACATAAACGGCGCCGATTCCCTGTGGACCATAAATCTTGTGCCCGGAAAGGGAGAGCAAATCCACGCCTAGCCTATCAACATTCAGGTCCATTGTACTCGCCGCCTGCACGGCATCCGTGTGCAAAAGAACTCCTTGCGCACGGCATACCTTTGATATCTCCGGTAACTGGGCTACCGCTCCGGTTTCGTTGTTCACGTAGGCGATAGAAACTAGTCGGGTGCCTGGACCTATTGAATCGCGCACCATGCGGGGCGTTATCGTGCCCATTATTCCCGGGGCTAGTGTCACAACCTCGTGACCTTTACGCTTGAGGTAGGCGGCCGTCTGGAGCACTGCTTCATGCTCAGTGGCTCCGGTTACTAACCCCATGGACGGATCCGTAAGAACTCCGCGAAGAGCAATATTATCAGCCTCCGTCCCTCCGCTGGTAAAGATTATCTCATCGGGTTTGGCAGACAAATGAGCAGCGATATCCCTTCTGCACGCTTCCACCTTCCTACGGGCCAACTGGCCATACAAGTGCATGGAAGATGGATTGCCATAGTCACTCCCCAGAGGCCTAAGCATCTTCAATAAAACCTCTGATGCTACGGGTGTTGATGCCGCATGGTCAAGGTATATAAGCTGTTCTATTGCCATATCCTGTGTCGCTGATGTCCCACCCTTTGGGGTACGCTAACGGCCTTGTTGAAGTTCGAAACGCTGCAGCGACTCACTAGTAACGTTAGGGAGTTATATGGCTGAGAGCCACGCGTTTTCGCAGGCGTTACTTTTTGTGCTTTAGTGGTGCAGACAGGATGGCTTTCCCCAGCTTTTCATAATCAGTTCCCGCTTTTCACGACAAACTGCAATTATTTCAAATAACTCAACACGCGGGTATTCATGCTATATAATTGCCATATATTAGGGAATTATATACCACAGTGCCATGCCCGAAACGGTTAGTGCATACCGCAATATCACATACAGGCTGTTGCCCGGAAGTCGGAGTAACGCCAAGCACCTTGCTGGATTAGCGGGTGCGTGTAGGTTTGTGTGGAATGCCATCCTCGCAGAGCAGAGCGAGGCGTACAGGAAAGCGAAAGAGGCTGGAGAGAAGCCGCCCTCGGTAAGCTTCTTCTCGCTGGGGAAGCGGTTCACGGCGCTGCGCCGCACGGTCGAGTGGCTACCTGAATACTCCTTTGGTGTCGTTAGATACACATTGTCGTTAGATACACATTGAAATATCAGGCGGATGCATGGAAGGCATTCTTCAAGGAAGGTAAGAGAAGACCGAGATTCCATTCCAGACGTGGTAGTAGGCCTTCGTTCACGATCCCGGATAACGTAAGGGTTCGGGATTGCAAGCCATATATCCCGAAAGTGGGATATACAGCGCTCCGCAGGCGGGGAGGCAACCCGTACCCTGATGGTATACCCGTCAAAGCCACTGTAAAGAAGAACGCCGGCAAATGGTATGCTGTCATCTGCTACAAGATGGAGGCACCTGTAATAGAGGATACCGGCGGTGCTGTAGGCATTGACCGTAATTGCGGGCAGGTTGCTATGGTCTCCACAGAGGGCGATACAGGCATTATCAGACAACCGGATACGAAGCGTCTTGATACCAAGTTGAAGCGGCATCAGCGAAGACTGGCGAGACAGAAGAAAGGCTCCAACCGTCGTAACAGGCGGAAGCATAGAATCGCCCGCATACAGAGCAAGCGTGCTAACGTCCTCAAGAATGCGAACCACCAGGTAAGTCGCAGTATTGCCAAATGCTCCTCAACGGTGATACTGGAGGACCTGAAGATCAAAGCGATGACACGTTCAGCTAAGGGGACGATGGCGAGCTTTGGCACAAACGTCAGACAGAAGTCTGGCCTCAACCGTGGAATACTGCGAACAGGTTGGGGCCAGCGGGAACAGATGCTGGGCTATAAATGCCGCAAGGTGATAAAGGTTACCGCTGCCTATACCAGTCAGCGGTGTTCTGTGTGTGGGCACACAGAAGCGAGTAACCGTAAGACACGGAGCAAATTCACGTGTATGTCCTGTGGACATGCGGATCATGCAGACCTGAATGCGGCTTCAAACATACTGGCCTCCGGGATTGGGGCTTCTGCACGGCGAGGGGCGTTCGGGTTACCGACCGCTATGACCCGTGAAATTGATACTAGTGCCTCACTGTGTACAGTCGGTCACTCACGTATATAATTCCCTAACGTTATATTCGAGCTCTTGGTCTGATACCCATCAATTGTATGGAGAAGCTTGTTATAAGGGGAGGCAACCGGCTGACCGGTCCGCTTGCAGTCAGCAACAGCAAGAACACGGCATTGCCGCTAATGGCTGCTACGCTTATTGCTGAAGGCATAAGTACAGTGCGCGGCATCCCACGGCTACGAGATATAGCGACATTTTCGCATGTGCTTCGTTTTTGCGGGGCGCATGTGAGTCATGACGGGCTTAACATGACGGTTGATGCATCAGAAATAAGGTTTCCAGAGGCGCCGTACGCACTTGTCAAGAGGATGCGCGCCTCGTTCTATATGCTGGGAGCACTTCTCGGCAGATGCGGCCGCGCGCGCGTTTCGTTGCCTGGCGGCTGTGCCTGGGGGCCCCGGCCTGTAGATCTGCACATCCGGGGAATGGAAGCGCTAGGAGCCGATGTAGGGCTGGATCAGGGGTATGTTGTGGCACGCGCGCGCGGTGGTCGTCTGGCAGGAGGCAACTTTAACCTTGCACCGTGTAGCGTCGGCGCTACCGTGAATTTCCTGCTTGCAGCCGTGACTGCACGGGGAGGATCACGCATTACCAATGCAGCCATTGAGCCTGACGTCGTCGTGTTCTGCGAAATGCTACGGGCCATGGGCGCACGCATCCACGGTGTGGGCACGCGGAGCGTGGAAATCGAAGGAGTAGATCAGCTGTCAGCTGTCAGCTTCAGCAATTGCCCGGATCGCATCGAATTAGGAACGTTCATGATCCTTGCTGCGATGGCGGGCGAGCAGGGCAGTGTGACCAGAATTACCAACGCCCACCCTAACCACTTGGGCACGGAGTTTGTAACAGCGTTCAGGAGCACGGGTGCCGGATGTACGTTGGGCCCGAACTATGTGGATATTGAGACCCCCGAGCGAATACAACCGGTCTCCATCACTACACAGATTTATCCGGGATTCCCAACTGACCTGCAGGCGCAGTGGACGGTAATGCTAACGCAGGCTGACGGTCCCTCATCTGTCATTGATCAGGTGTACGCCGATCGGTTTAAGCATATCCCTGAATTACAACGCCTGGGTGCGAAAATCCGTGTCAGGGGAAACTCAGCCATTATTCACGGTCGTTCTCCCCTGCAGGGCGCCAATGTGATGTGTACCGACCTAAGGGCTGGTGTATCGCTGGTACTCGCTGGACTTGTGGCTGAGGGTTCTACTCATGTCCGCCGCATCTACCACTTGGATCGCGGCTATGAGCGACTTGAAGGAAAGCTCGCTGCGGCGGGATTGGATGTCCATCGGGAGTGGTACGATGAATTTAAGGAGCCAACTGCGCCCGGATGACCCTGCCAGCCCGCTGACGAGAAGTGCTCCAGTGCTCTGGTGATTTGTTAGGGAATTATATACGTGAGTGACCAACTGTACACAGTGAGGCACTAGTATCAATTTCACGGGTCATAGGGGTCGGTAACCCGAACGCCCCTCGCCGTGCAGAAGCCCCAATCCCGGAGGCCAGTATGTTTGCAGCCGCATTCAGGTCTGCATGATCCGCATGTCCACAGGACATACACGTGAATGTGCTCTGCGTCTTACGGTTACTCGCTTCTGTGTGCCCACACACAGAACACCGCTGACTGGTATAGGCAGCGGTAACCTTTATCACCTTGCGGCACTTATAGCCCAGCATCTGATCCAGCTGGCCCCAACCTGTTCGCAGTATTCCACGGTTGAGGCCAGACTTCTGTCTGACGTTTGTGCCAAAGCTCTCCATCGTCCCCTTAGCTGAACGTGTCATCGCTTTGATCTTCAGGTCCTCCAGTATCACCGTTGAGGAGCATTTGGCAATACTGCGACTTACCGGGTGGTTCGCATTCTTGAGGATGTTAGCACGCTTGCGCTGTATGCGGGCGATTCTATGCTTCCGCCTGTTACGACGGTTGGAGCCTTTCTTCTGTCTCGCCAGTCTTCGCTGATGCCGCTTCAACTTGGCATCAAGACGCTTCGTATCCGGTTGTCTGATAATGCCTGTATCGCCCTCTGTGGAGACCATAGCGATCTGCCCGCAATTACGGTCAATGCCTACAGCACTGCCGGTATCCTCTATTACAGGTGCCTCCATCTTGTAGCAGATGACAGCATACCATTTGCCGGCGTTCTTCTTTACAGTGGCTTTGATGGGTATACCATCAGGGTACGGGTTGCCTCCCCGCCTGCGGAGCGCCATATATCCCACTTTCGGGATATACAGCTTGCCATCCCGAACCCTTACGTTATCCGGGATCGTGAACGAAGGCGTACTACCACGTCTGGAATGGAATCTCGGTCTTCTCTTACCTTCCTTGAAGAATGCCTTCCATGCATCCGCCTGATATTTCAATGTGTATCTAACTACAATGTGTATCTAACGACACCAAAGGAGTATTCAGGTAGCCACTCGACCGTACGGCGCAGTGCCGTGAACCGCTTCCCCAGCGAGAAGAAGCTTACCGAGGGCGGCTTCTCTCCAGCCTCTTTCGCTTTCTTGTACGCCTCGCTCTGCTCTGCGAGGATGGCATTCCACACAAACCTACACGCACCCGCTAATCCAGCAAGTTGCTTGGCGTTACTTCGACTTCCGGGCAACAGCCTGTATGTGATATTGCGGTATGCACTAACCGTTTCGGGCATGGCACTGTGATATATAACTCCCTAATATATGAAAATTATATTCCACGCGTACCCACGTGTTGAGTTATTTGAAATAATTGCAGTGTTTTCGTGAAAAGCGGGAACCGATTATGAAGAACTGGCGAAAGCCATCCTGTCTGCACCACCAAAGCATAAAAAGTAACTCCTGCGAAAACGCGTGGCATTCAGCCATATAACTCCCATATCTTTCTCCGCTTGCAGAGAGGATTGACGCTATCCGCAATAAGATCATTGGTAACGCGGAGGACAAGGGCCGGGCATACAATACGGATCAGCTTGACGATCAGCACATTATCCGTCGCATGGTGCTCAAGCGGTGCGTCTACGGTGTTGATAAGATCCCAATGGCGGTAGAGCTGGCCAAGGTGTCGCTTTGGCTCCACACCTTCACCGTCGGCGCTCCGCTAAGCTTTCTTGATCATCATCTCCGATGCGGCGACAGCCTGTTCGGCGAGTGGGTGGCTCGCGCTGTGCAGAGGACAAACGAACATAGTAGCCTTTTCCTAAGGGACCCGCTTGACCGGGCGATGCGTGCTGCCGCACCGATGCAGATCATTGAGGGATTGACGGACGCCGAGATCGCCGAGGCGCACCGGTCTTCTGATATTTTCTCCGAAGTATCGGAAATGACTGCTCCTCTGCATGCATTTGGGAGTTATATGGCTGAGTGCCACGCGTTTTCGCGGGCGTTACTTTTTGTGCTTTGGTGGTGCGGACAGGATGGCTTTCGCCAGTTCTTCCGGTATGGTAAGGATGGATTGTTGGATATTGAGAATGTCGTTTGTTACGGGGCGGCCGGGGCGTTTCGTTTCCTGAATCTTGTTACCGGGCTTCGGGGATTTATCTATGCTCATGGTGTTATAGGCTATAGAGTAGCACTGATCCATTGGGGCAGAATACCGAAATGATTTCATGGCGGACATCTGCTTAGAGTAGAAGGCTGCATACATTGCGATCCAGTTTTCACGACAGTCGATCAACTTCAGGACCGATTCCTTGGCTTATATCGGGACGCTCTTGACAATGCGGAAGTACTGGGCGGACCCCGGTACGGGCCACGAAGCGCACCGGACGAACCCATGAGACACGGGCCATCAAGCACAGACATGGAAAAGCTGGCGCATAACGGCCCTGACCACCGGAATGGGTACGGCGTTGCCAGTAAGCCGTCTGACGGTCGTTATCGGACTGTCAATCTCGTAGCTGTCGGGGAAGCCTTGCAGGCGCAGTATTGCGCGGCCCGTTAGTCTCCGTTCTTCGTCCACGAGCAAGTAGTGGTAGCCGGCCGATGCCCGGAGTGCGCATGAGTACGGATGGCTTGATACGTTACCGCTTACGTTTAGCTATGAAATGAGGGATTTGTACATGAGCCGTTTACCGACCAGTCCTTGAGCAATTATTGTCATTGGCTCCGCTGTGTCGTAGTCGCGTGCATTGTGTCGCCCTGCAAATTCGTTCACGTACCGCTGTAGGTGTTTCTTGCTCATGTGGTGGTACGTTCCGTAGTACCCACGCTTCAGCAAAGACCAGAAGCTCTCTACGCCATTGGTATGGACCTGCTCACGAACGTATTCGCCAACAGAGTGACGTACGTAGGCGTGGTTGTTGCGGCCCCGGTATGCTGACGTGCCATCCGTATAGACCTCGGTGTCTTCCGAGACATGGGTATCCACAAACGCATTGAGCGTCTGTCCGTCTATGTTTTCTACTACCTGGGCAGAAATGCTATTGGTGACACGATCACGGACTCCTACAACGGCTTCCTTACCTACTGGCCCACGGCCTGCTTTCAGCTTCTTGCTGGCGTGCTTGTTCTTTTCCTTACCACCGAAGTAGGCTTCGTCAACCTCTACCGGACCGGCAAATAGTGCATGCTCTCCATTCCATGATTGTCGAATACGGTGGGCCAGATGCCACGCTGTCGTCTGGGTTATGCTAAGGTCACGATGCAGCTTCATGCTGGATACGCCCTTGATACTGGTAGTCAGGATGTAAATGGCTAATGCCCATACCTGGTATCCCAGTTTGGAGTCCTGCATTACAGTCCCTATGCGGACACTGAATCGTTTACGGCAACTACGGCAACTATAAGGCATGCTAGGATGTTTGGCGCCAGACTGTACGTTCTTAGACGCACAGTGCGGGCAAACAGGAGTGTCGCCCCAACGCTTCATTGCGAACCATGCTTCGGCTGATGGGTCGTCTGGAAACATTTGGGTAAGCTTGATCAAGGACACTCCTTCACGATCAGCCCGTCCAGGGCCATTGGTGTTTCTGTTGTTTCTTTTCTTTGAAGGCATTTAGTGGGTCATCAATCTATCACGGGATGGTACCCATTTTCGGTATAGTCGGTTCCCGCTATTCGCGACCAAACTGCAATTATTTCAACAATTTAACGCGTGGGCAGTCAGCTATATAACTCCCATTTGTTACCCATCATCAATGACATCGTAGGTGGAAGGATCGCCAATAGCTCAGCGCTACGCTACTCTATGGGGTATGCGTCCGGTGAAATACATGGTAAAGCGGGCTCAGGATTGGTCTGCGCAGTCCGCTTGTAGAGTTTGGCGTCGGGTAGCCCGGGGGAATTTCACCCCCACGCCCCCACAGAACCGTACGTGAGACTCTCGCCTCATACGGCTCTTCCTAAGCAACCATCGTAAAACGGTCTCATGTGTCCCATCAGAGTCCTCCCCTCTCGGGTTGCTCCAATGTCCCACACCGCTTAGGGCAGCCCCTTCGCTCCAGACTCATTACAAGCCCTTCCACACTACTACGGACTGCTCCGCCCCTGTGCCCTGCATCGGTACTCAATCGCTCACGGGGTCTCCGCTTGCGAGTCTCACTTTACAGCAGGACGACAGGTTCCCAAGTTCCATGTAAGGGCCTGAATCCACGGTCTTGCCACCTGCATGCCGGATGCCGCTTGGCCAATAGACAGGCTCCCGCCAAGCTTGTCCCAGCGGACCAGAGATCCCGCTGGTTTAGACATCGTCTAACAATTTTCGACATTTCAGCAGTGGTTCATTTGCATTCAACTCCGTGGCTCGTACCTGACAAAGTCATACCTCTGCCTTTTCCGGTCTCGCTCACCACCCTGTCTCTTAAACAACGCAGCAGCCGGCGGTTTAAAGCCTCCGCCTGTACTCTGGAGGGCCTACCTCCATCCTTTACATAGCATGACTACTCGAACATCAAATCATATTGGACTGCCGTTTCCCCACAAGCCATCATAACCATTTAATCTTGCGCCAGTTCTGATCATTTTTCGTTGGCATGCTGGTCTAGGTATTTGTATTTGTAGGTCATTCAGTCCGACGGGTACGGTAAGTCGGGTAATATGACGTTGGGCGAGTGACGATGCGTTGCTGTCCACAAACCGCGGCTTCCGGCACAGCGGTTGAGAAGAAGCTGTTGTTTATCTACATGCTGCCTGCAGCACATGACCGCACAGGTGCCTTCACTCCCAGCGCAGCACGGGTTTTCTTCCTGTAACCGCCTTCACGTCTCTGAGCAGCGATCCGAACTTCACGTAGTTAACCTTTACTCCGTCGTCCAATGTTAAGACGGATCCAGTCAAACGTATAGAGCCGGAGCTGGTCGTCGAAGGTATTCAACTCCTCCACATCCTTGGTCAGCCGCTGGTGCTCTTTTTCGATGCGCCGCCGCCGGACGGGTGTTGTCGCATCGGCGATATCCCTCTCTTTCTGGGCCTTCCTGGCCTGCAGGCGTTCTTGTAGCGGGCCCACATAGCGCACCCACATGAGTGCAAGCGTGCTCTCCGTATAGCGGTGCAGGTATACCAAGCACTGGAACGTACGCCTCCTGCCGCTGGTGAACAGCCAGTACACCGGACGCTTCTGGTAGGCATTGAGGTGATCCTTGTAGAAGTCTCTTGCCAGGTAGCGCTGCAGTGCCTCGCGCGCTGAGGGGCCGGTGGCCAGTGCACCTGCAACAAAGCGGAGATTGGCTTTCAGGTGCTCCTTCCCCAATACGGTAGCAATGAAGTCTTCCAGCCTCCGCGCGGCATCGTCCGGAAAATCAAAGTCCCCCGTCATTGGTACGATGGCGTCATCGTCCGCAGTGAAGGCGGTGTAGTTGTGGCTGTCAAAGTCTTAGCCTTCCGTTCCGGCATACACCGGTCCGGGCGTGTCCAAGCTGTAGCGTCCCATCATGCATCCTACTGCGTAGGATACCAGGGCTGCCATATCGTCGCGTAGCATGCGCGGTTCGTGTTCTTCCAGAGGGACTTTCCTTCCGTACCAGTAGGCGTGGTTGCTCGTGAGGGTAATAGTACGTGTGCGTGATGTATGAGGGAGGACTCCCTACCATACTCGAAATCAATGCATCATTCTACGGTGAAAATCGTTTTCGGGTAAGCACCAATTAGTCTGATTCATCAAGTCCGACCGCTTCTCTTTAGGTCTCTTCATTCATGGTTCCGCGAACCCAACCTGAATTCTTAGAGCAAATATCTGCAAGTCATATATAGGTTACCGGATACTCACAAAGTGACCGACATATACTGAGGACGAATTGCCTTCAGCAGACCTTGCAATCATATGATACAGATAGGTCCCAGAGGATAGCGTCAGATCGCTTAACTTCATCTCATGGGCATACCCAGCGGTCAGGTTGACAACTGGCTTCGTGTACACGCGCCTTCCCGTGATATCCAAAACCTCAACCTGTATTTGCGCAGACCAAGGAAGGTCAAATACCAAGCGAGTTGAATGTAGAAAAGGATTGGGATAATTGCTGTGCACCATGAATTCTTGAGGAAGTCCCGTCTCTTCTTCGGTATTCACAAGGGAAACCACTTCAATGCTGAAGGCGAGACTGTCTCGCGCTCCATTGGTATCCACTGCCTTGTACGTAAAGAGTACCGGCGGTGTGACCACTACCGGTGTTCCGCTGATGGTTCGGCTGGGGAGATCCAACCTGAGTCCAGTCGGAAGTGAGAGGACATTGAATGTATAACTAATCGGATCCACTCCACCGGTGACTTCAGGCAGAACCAGGGGCTCAATGGCTTGCCCTCGAGGGTAGGATTGATCCGCAATGCTTGCTGTAAAGGAGATCCCATACACCTCAATGCTGAAATCCAGCGAGGACTTGGTTCCAGCTGCATCCTCCACTTTCCAAGTAAATGTTACTGGAGGAGTGATTTCTGATGGGGTTCCGCTAATGGTACGGGTTTCAGCATCAAATGTAAGCCCGGCTGGCACAGTAGGGGTTAGTTTGTACCTATAGGGCGCGCTTCCACCCGTTGCCACAGGGAGAACCAGATCAGCAATGGGCATCCCAATCGGAAAAAACTGGTTGCTGACCGAACCAGTAAGAGACAATGCCGATGAGACACCCGTAGTGGCTTTGGCAACGTTGGAAGGATTACCCGTACCGACAGAATTGATAGCGCTGACCCGGTAATGACGCGTCGTTTCCGGCGCAAGGTTGTCGTCCGTATAGGTTGTTCCTGTTTCACCGGTGTTGGCCACCAGATCCGTCCAGGATGTACCTGTGTTCGTGGACACCTCAATCTTGTATCCCGTGATGTCTGCCCCGCCGTTATCCGCTGGTGCTGTCCAGGAAAGATCAATGGCCGTGCGCCCATCAGCCGTAGCCGAAAGAGCGGTGGGCACACCCGGTGCGGTCACCGCGTCCGTGGTGGCATTGGCAACGCTGGAAGGATTACCCGTACCGACAGAATTGATGGCACTGACCCGGTAATGACGCGTCGTTTCCGGCGCAAGGTTGTCGTCCGTGTAGGTTGTTCCTGTTCCACCTGTGTTGGCCACCAGATCCGTCCAGGATGTACCTGCGTTCGTGGACACCTCAATCTTGTATCCCGTGATGTCTGCCCCGCCGTTATCCGCTGGTGCTGTCCAGGAAAGATTGATGCTCGCAGACCCCGCAGACGTAGCTGTCAGCGATGTAGGCGCATTCGGTACAGCTGCACTCGTCGCATCCGTGGTGGCATTGGCAACGCTGGAAGGATTACCCGTACCGGCAGAATTGATGGCACTGACCCGGTAATGACGCGTCGTTCCATCCGCAAGACCACTGTGCGTGTAGGTTGTTCCGGTTCCACCTGTGTTGGTCACCAGATCCGTCCAGGATGTACCTGCGTTCGTGGACACCTCAATCTTGTATCCCGTGATGTCTGCCCCACCGTTATCCGCCGGTGCTGTCCAGGAAAGATCAATAGCCGTACGCCCATCAGCCGTAGCCGAAAGAGCGGTGGGCACACCCGGTGCGGTCGCGGCATCCGTGGTGGCATTGGCAACGCTGGAAGGATTACCCGTACCGGCAGAATTGATGGCACTGACCCGGTAGTGACGTGTCGTTACGGCCGCAAGCCCACTGTGCGTGTAGGTTGTTCCTGTTCCACCTGTGTTGGCCACCAGATCCGTCCAAGATGAAGTTCCATTCGGAGACACCTCAATCTTGTATCCCGTGATGTCTGCCCCACCGTTATCCGCTGGTGCTGTCCAGGAAAGATTGATGCTCGCAGACCCCGCAGACGTAGCTGTCAGCGATGGCGGCGCATTCGGTACAGTTGCATTCGTCGCATCCGTGGTGGCATTGGCAACGCTGGAAGGATTACCCGTACCGGCAGAATTGATAGCGCTGACCCGGTAATGACGCGTCGTTTCCGGCGCAAGGTTGGCGTCCGTATAGGTTGTTCCTGTTCCACCGGTGTTGGCCACCAGATCCGTCCAGGATGTACCTGCGTTCGTGGACACCTCAATCTTGTATCCCGTGATGTCTGCCCCACCGTTATCCGCCGGTGCTGTCCAGGAAAGATCAATAGCCGTACGCCCATCAGCCGTAGCCGAAAGAGCGGTGGGCACACCCGGTGCGGTCACCGCGTCCGTTGTGGCATTGGCAACGCTGGAAGGATTACCCGTACCGACAGAATTGATAGCGCTGACCCGGTAATGACGCGCCGTTTCCGGGGCAAGGTTGTCGTCCGTATAGGTTGTTCCTGTTTCACCGGTGTTGGCCACCAGATCCGTCCAGGATGTACCTGCGTTCGTGGACACCTCAATCTTGTATCCCGTGATGTCTGCCCCACCGTTATCCGCCGGTGCTGTCCAGGAAAGATTGATGCTCGCAGACCCCGCAGACGTAGCTGTCAGCGATGTAGGCGCATTCGGTACAGCTGCATTCGTCGCCTCCGTGGTGGCATTGGCAACGCTGGAAGGATTACCCGTACCGACAGAATTGATAGCGCTGACCCGGTAATGACGCGCCGTTTCCGGCGCAAGGTTGTCGTCCGTATAGGTTGTTCCTGTTCCACCGGTGTTGGCCACCAGATCCGTCCAGGATGTACCTGCGTTCGCGGACACCTCAATCTTGTATCCCGTGATGTCTGCCCCGCCGTTATCCGGTGGTGCTGTCCAGGAAAGATCAATAGCCGTACGCCCATCAGCCGTAGCCGAAAGAGCGGTGGGCACACCCGGTGCGGTCACCGCGTCCGTGGTGGCATTGGCAACGCTGGAAGGATTACCCGTACCGACAGAATTGATAGCGCTGACCCGGTAATGACGCGCCGTTTCCGGCGCAAGGTTGTCGTCCGTATAGGTTGTTCCTGTTTCACCAGTGTTGGCCACCAGATCCGTCCAGGATGTACCTGCGTTCGTGGACACCTCAATCTTGTATCCCGTGATGTCTGCCCCACCGTTATCCGCCGGTGCTGTCCAGGAAAGATCAATAGCCGTACGCCCATCAGCCGTAGCCGAAAGAGCGGTGGGCACACCCGGTGCGGTCGCGGCATCCGTGGTGGCATTGGCAACGCTGGAAGGATTACCCGTACCGGCAGAATTGATGGCACTGACCCGGTAGTGACGTGTCGTTACGGCCGCAAGCCCACTGTGCGTGTAGGTTGTTCCGGTTCCACCGGTGTTGGCCACCAGATTCGTCCAAGACGAAGTTCCATTCGGAGACACCTCAATCTTGTATCCCGTGATGTCTGCCCCACCGTTATCCGCTGGTGCTGTCCAGGAAAGATTAATAGCCGTACGCCCATCAGCCGTAGCCGAAAGAGCGGTGGGCACACCCGGTGCGGTCGCGGCATCCGTGGTGGCATTGGCAACACTGGAAGGATTACCCGTACCGGCAGAATTGATGGCACTGACCCGGTAATGACGCGTCGTTCCAGCCGTAAGACCATTGTGCGTGTAGGTTGTCCCTGTTCCACCAGTATTGGCCGCCAGATTCGTCCAAGACGAAGTTCCATTCGGAGACACCTCAATCTTGTATCCCGTGATGTCTGCCCCACCGTTATCCGCTGGTGCTGTCCAGGAAAGATCAATAGCCGTACGCCCGTCAGCCGTAGCCGAAAGAGAAGTGGGCACACCCGGTGCGGTCGCGGCATCCGTGGTGGCATTGGCAACGCTGGAAGGATTACCCGTACCGGCAGAATTGATGGCACTGACCCGGTAATGACGCGTCGTTCCAGCCGTAAGACCATTGTGCGTGTAGGTTGCACCTGTTCCCCCAGTATTGGCCGCCAGATTCGTCCAGGACGAAGTTCCATTCGGAGATACCTCAATCTTGTATCCCGTGATGGTTGAGCCGCCATTATCCGCTGGTGCTGTCCAGGAAAGATCAATAGCCGTACGCCCATCAGCCGTAGCCGAAAGAGCGGTGGGCACACCCGGTGCAGTCGCCGTGTTCGTGGTGGCATTGGCAACGCTGGAAGGATTACCCGTACCGGCAGAATTGATGGCACTGACCCGGTAGTGACGCGTCGTTCCAGCCGTAAGACCACTGTGCGTGTAGGTTGTCCCTGTTCCACCAGTATTGGCCGCCAGATTCGTCCAGGACGAAGTTCCGTTCGGAGACACCTCAATCTTGTATCCCGTAATGGTTGAGCCGCCATTATCCGCTGGTGCTGTCCAGGAAAGATCAATAGCCGTACGCCCATCAGCCGTAGCCGAAAGAGAAGTGGGCACACCCGGTGCAGTCGCCGTGTCCGTGGTGGCATGAACCACTTGCGAGGGTAGACCTGTACCGACAGAATTGATGGCACTGACCCGGTAATGACTCGTCGTTCCAGCCGTAAGACCACTGTGCGTGTAGGTTGTCCCTGTTCCACCAGTATTGGCCGCCAGAGTCGTCCAGGACGAAGTTCCGTTCGGAGACACCTCAATCTTGTATCCCGTGAGGACTCTGCCGCCGTTATCGGCTGGTGCTGTCCAGGAAAGATCAATAGCCGTACGCCCATCAGCCGTAGCCGAAAGAGAAGTGGGCACACCCGGTGCAGTCGCCGTGTCCGTGGTGGCATGAACCACTTGAGAGGGTAGACTTGTACCGACAGAATTGATGGCACTGACCCGGTAATAACGCGTCGTTACGGCCGCAAGCCCACTGTGCGTGTAGGTTGTTCCTGTTCCACCTGTGTTGGCCACCAGATCCGTCCAGGACGAAGTTCCGTTCGGAGATACCTCAATCTTGTATCCCGTGAGGACACTGCCACCATTATTCAACGGATTGATCCAGGTAAGATTAATGCTCGTAGGTCCTGCAGATGTCGCTTCTAGAGCAGTAGGCGCACCTGGCGCAGCCACTGAGGTTGTAGTACACGCGGGCTCTAATGGATATGGACCCTGACCAGCAGAATTGATGGCAGCGACTTGGTAGCAAAACCCGTCGCCTAGTTGAAGGCCAGTGTCTGTGTAGGTTGTCTCCGTAGAATTGGAGTTATCCACCAAGATTGTCCACCTTGCCTCTCCGTCAGGAGTCCTCTCAATCCTGTATCCCGTGATCGGCCCACTATTTGTCTCTATAGGGGCCGTCCAAGAAAGGCTGATGCTCGTAGGTCCTGCAGATATCGCTACTAGAGCAGTGGCCTCATCTGGCGGGGCATCTGCCCCACTGACCACACTTGACCATGGAAGCCAGCCATTTGCACTTCCGGCACGCCCAGGAAAATGACGCGTCACACCGTTAGCACCAGCATTGTGGCCAATAGTAGCAGGAGGAGTAAATGAATTTGTCCAAGGATTCTCCCCATCTTGGGAGCTATCAAACTGTTGATTCAAGATCAACAATTCTCCATCATCCAACGGCGTGTCCTGGGAAACTCGGAAGCGAGTAGCATCAGGAGCAACTGTCACACTTCCGGGCAAGCCCAGTCGCGGTCTACTTGCCTCCAGGATCAGGGGGAAACGGTTTGTCGCACTGGCCTCCATTCTGACAAATGGTCGAGAGATCAATGAAGGAATTGCTTCATCATCTGAGGTTTTCTCTATAGCTATCCTCCCCCCGTCGTTGCTCCCTGTAGGTAATGCGTTACTCCCAGCATCAGAGGACATCGCGAAGAATATGAATAGATTGATCAGCCACATGGGTTTTGAATATAAAGTGTAACCTTATTGAAGAAACACTAAGAAAACCTACTTAAAGTTCCATTTGAATTTCGAGATCAGGGAATGTCCCAAGCTTAGTGGAGATTCCGGGGGAGTTGTGAGATTCTACCCGTGTTCTGATTCTTGCTTTGATCGTATCGTTACAGTACCCGTATCAAGGATTCCCATTGCTAGTCTTGTGGAATTGGGTTCCGGGATCGTTGTTCAATGTCTAGGCACGCGGCGGCAATCCATCGTTGGCACTGGTCTGAGTTACACCACCGATTTACTCTGCGCGTCGTATGCGCCAGCCTGCTGTAGATGCTCTCAATAATGTTCGTGGTTCGAAGCCGATCTCGCAGACACTTAAGAATACCCAGTTTGTGGAGGGTAAAGGTCTCCTCTAGTCCTTAACCTGGTCGCTGCTTTCGGGCATCCGGATGCGAGGATGTTCGTCAGTGTGGTCAGTCGTTCTCTTGCTCCCGCATACGTAAGAGCTGTATAGGCAGATTCAAGTTGCTTCTTCGCTTGCTCGGCAATGTCGGGGCGCTGATCTTGGAGACGACATTTTCGCGATTGTGCCACTGACATCGCTGAATCAGTGCCCGATCCCCAAAGACATCTCCCTCCCTTATTCATGAGGGAGTTAAGTGGCGGGGAATCGTCGTTTAATATTATGGTGTAATATGTTGACTATACACGGGTTGAATGGGATCCTGTGCGACGCTAAAACGTTCAGAAACCCCAATACCCATTCACCCTGTAACACACCCGATGCAAGATCCCAAATCCAACCTTCTGTTCGCTTGCCAGTTCAATAAATCCGTTAAAGTTGTACGCTCCAAGACCGATAATCTAACATCGGATGCCGGCGTCATTCCTATGCGCCTGCTCATGGTGATCAGCACCTTGGCATGCCGACTCGCTTCCGTGCTTAAGGACAATCGGTCCCAAGCTCGGATTACGCATAGCCTTGAGGAGTTAGTGCGGCAGTACCTGCTGCAACATGTGCAGGGGTGGGGACGTCAGTCAGATGCGGACAAGCTTCGAAGGGACCCCGCCATGCGCGTGGCCACTTCTTCCAAAAGGGGTATGAGGGCATTACAGGACGATAGGTCCCTGGCATCCCAGCCAACCATGTCTCGCTTCGTGCACATGTTGGCCGGGAAAAAGAATTTCAAGAAGTTGCGCCTTTTTGTAGAGACATTCGCCATGGAGCACCTGCTGCAGCGTGGTGGCGGGAAGCGCCGCCCCGAGGTAGTCTTTGATGTGGACGGTGTACCGGTAGATACGCATGGCAAGCAGCAGGGCAGCAAGTGGAACGGATATTACAAGCGCACCATCTTTCTGCCCCTTATCGCCATATGCGGTGAGTCGGGCGACATGTTGGGGGCGGAATTGCGAGGGGGCACGAAGAATGTGGTGAAGGACTGCTACGGTTTCATTCGACGCATTGGGCTGGCATTGCGTGAACATGTGGCCGACAAGGTCATTGTCCGATTGGACGCAGGCTTCAACAGTGGCGAATTATGTGATAAGCTGGAGAACGACCGTATCGGCTACGTGATGCGTCTGAAAGGAAACGATGTGATTGACGGGCTTGCGGCGCCTCATTTGGAGGGTGATCAGCCGTCGGACGAATGCTACCACGAACTGCGCTACCGTGCAAAGTGCTGGTCCGTAGAGCGTCGTGTGGTGCTCGTGGTTGTTCCGGTGCCGGGAGAGCTTTTTCCGCGGCATTTCTATCTGATCACCGATCTGGATGTAGAAGCCTATCCGGCAGAGCAGCTTGTGAATCTGTACCGGAAGAGAGGAAAGGCGGAAAAGCACTTCGGGGAGCTGAATGCGGCTTGCTCCATGGCGCTGTCGTCGGTTCTCCGTCCGAAGACACACTATAAGGGCCGGCCTGTAGTGCGGGTGCCTGATGAGTCGGAACAGGATGGGTCGGAACAGGATGAGTCGGAACAGGATGCCGAGATCCGAGCCGAGAACGAGGTCCTGCTACAGGTATACCTTCTAACTTATCAGCTCATGCATGTGGGGCGCTGTCTTATGCGGGAGCCTGACGAATCCCAGATAAGTCTGAGCACCTATCGCGAGCGTGTACTCAAGGTGGGGGCCCGCTTCGTACAACACGCGCGCAACATCGTTATCCACATTGCCGCCAGCGCAGATGCTGCATGGGAGCAATTTTGGCGACGTTATTGTCAACTCACATGGATCACGCTTCCCATGAAGAGCTAGCTAAGTCATATTTGCGCCTGCGCT
This sequence comes from Rhodothermales bacterium, assembly GCA_963663495.1. Taxonomy (GTDB): domain Bacteria; phylum Bacteroidota; class Rhodothermia; order Rhodothermales; family Bin80. The sequence goes on along the minus strand of OY760427.1, from coordinate 2,181,891 downwards.
TCGACACCGCAGGCGCCCAACGCGGAAAGCGGAAAGAGAAGGTAGGCAGAGGTGTGTCTACCCGACAGACGTCTGCCCAAAATCTCGGTAATGTGACCGCTATCGAGTCGGGAAAGGGGCCTAAACTGGTGTTTTCAGCCCCTCTCATGGTCGTCCCTACGCATGAACAACGCACAATCGGTCCTGCAGGTACCGAAACAGCACTTTTAGACCCGAACAGGGTACATCATGAATATTGCAGGATCTCGCACACCTTTGCGCAATCCCTTCGAGCCATCCAGCAGCACCAGCAACGGACCAGCAACATGGAAGCCGCGTGCCTGCAAAGCTTGCAGCAAGGCGACCACACACGAATGAGCTTCGGTTTTGGCCTCCATGAACCCGACGATGATCTTCTGTCCCTGTCGGGTCAATCCTACAGCTGAAGGAATCTGGTCGCTCCGCACGGTCTTGCCGTCAATGCGAAGGGTCACAAACTCCATCTCATCAAAGCGCTGGCTCATGAATGTCCCCAGCGCTTAGGCCGTCTCGTTGATCAACACGCGCCCCACGGTGGAGCCGCCGAGACCAAAACTCTCTGCCGAGTGCTGCGCCAGTTGCCAATATTGCGTTGAGAAAGTCCAAACAGCACACTGCGTGTTACTTCCTGTTCATAGCCGGGCTTGGGCTGATGTAGAAGCTTATCGATCTGCAGCGAGACTTCGTGATTCGTTGCAGTGTTGCGAACCCGAGGGACATCAACGGGTTCCATGGCCTCGTTCCAGCGAACCGAGCCCCGGGTTGGTCCCCCCAACGCTGACAATTCGACTGAGTGTGCTTCCAGCGCACCCCACATAATTCACTCACTTCTGCCTGAGACAACAGCGGAACCTGTTCCAGGAACCAATCGAGGCTGCGAAACGGCTTGGCCAATTTGGCCGCAATCTTGGTCATAAACGATTTTGAATCATTGGAAGAAAAGATGAAGGATTCAGCCTGCAATATTCATGTCGTACCCTGTTCGGGTCTAACAGTGCTGTTTCGGTACCTGCAGGACCGATTGTGCGTTGTTCGCGCGTAGGGACGACCATGAGAGGGGCTGAAAACACCAGTTTAGGCCCTTTTCCCGACTCGATAGCGGTCACATTACCGAGATTTTGGGCAGACGTCTGTCGGGTAGACACACCTCTGCCTACCTTCTCTTTCCGCTTTCCGCGTTGGGCGCCTGCGGTGTCGAAGCGCAGGCGCAAATATGACTTAGCTAGCTCTTCATGGGAAGCGTGATCCATGTGAGTTGACAATAACGTCGCCAAAATTGCTCCCATGCAGCATCTGCGCTGGCGGCAATGTGGATAACGATGTTGCGCGCGTGTTGTACGAAGCGGGCCCCCACCTTGAGTACACGCTCGCGATAGGTGCTCAGACTTATCTGGGATTCGTCAGGCTCCCGCATAAGGCAGCGCCCCACATGCATGAGCTGATAAGTTAGAAGGTATACCTGTAGCAGGACCTCGTTCTCGGCTCGGATCTCGGCATCCTGTTCCGACCCATCCTGTTCCGACTCATCAGGCACCCGCACTACAGGCCGGCCCTTATAGTGTGTCTTCGGACGGAGAACCGACGACAGCGCCATGGAGCAAGCCGCATTCAGCTCCCCGAAGTGCTTTTCCGCCTTTCCTCTCTTCCGGTACAGATTCACAAGCTGCTCTGCCGGATAGGCTTCTACATCCAGATCGGTGATCAGATAGAAATGCCGCGGAAAAAGCTCTCCCGGCACCGGATCAACCACGAGCACCACACGACGCTCTACCCTCCCTTATTCATAAGCCTCCCTTATTCATAAGGGAGTTAAGTGGCGGGGAATCGTCGTTTAATATTATGGTGTAATATGTTGACTATTCACGGTTTGAATGGGATCCTGTGCGACGCTCAAACGTTCAGAAACCCCAATACCCATTCACCCTGTAACACACCCGATGCAAGATCCCAAATCCAACCTTCTGTTCGCTTGCCAATTCAATAAATCCGTTAAAGTTGTACGCTCCAAGACCGATAATCTAACATCGGATGCCGGCGTCATTCCTATGCGCCTGCTCATGGTGATCAGCACCTTGGCATGCCGACTCGCTTCCGTGCTTAAGGACAATCGGTCCCAAGCTCGGATTACGCATAGCCTTGAGGAGTTAGTGCGGCAGGACCTGCTGCAACATGTGCAGGGGTGGGGACGTCAGTCAGATGCGGACAAGCTTCGCAGGGACCCTGCCATGCGCGTGGCCACTTCTTCCAAAAGGGGTATGAGGGCATTACAGGACGATAGGTCCCTGGCATCCCAGCCAACCATGTCTCGCTTCGTGCACATGTTGGCTGGGAAAAAGAATTTCAAGAAGTTGCGCCTTTTTGTAGAGACATTCGCCATGGAGCACCTGCTGCAGCGTGGTGGCGGGAAGCGCCGCCCCGAGGTGGTCTTTGATGTGGGCGGTGTACCGGTAGATACGCATGGCAAGCAGCAGGGCAGCAAGTGGAACGGATATTACAAGCGCACCATCTTTCTGCCCCTTATCGCCATATGCGGTGAGTCGGGCGACATGTTGGGGGCGGAATTGCGAGGGGGCACGCAGAATGTGGTGAAGGACTGCTACGGTTTCATTCGACGCATTGGGCTGGCATTGCGTGAACATGTGGCCGACAAGGTCATTGTCCGATTGAACGCAGGCTTCAACAGTGGAGAGTTATGTGATAAGCTGGAGAACGACCGTATCGGCTACGGGCATGGTGCCAGATTTAGTTGGTCTATTTTTTCAAGACCGGCTTAGGAGTGGGCCCAAGATACGGTTTCGGCACACATTTTAGCAGGGCTTTTTGGAGCTTCGGAAGGTGTTTTGCGCAGCCAAGCTTACATAATCGGGGTTCGGTTTCCAGCATAGCCATTGCTACCCATCGGTGACGTTGATCTGAGTTTACCCAACGTCTGATCCGCCGCGTTCGATTAGCCAGCTGGCCGTTGACATTCTCAATGATGTTGGTGGTTAGCAGACTGCATCCGACCGTATCCGCCACACCCAGCCTGTGCAGTGTCAGCGTCTCTTCCATGCCCTCTTCCAGGCTACGTGCGGCCGCTTCCTCCCCTTGTTCCTCCAAATCATCCCGTAGGGTCTCAAGCCCCGCTTTTGCGTCGTCGTACGTGTCTTCACGATACGCCTCCTGCATCTTCCGACGCACCTTGGGCGCATCCTCCTTTTTCGTGAGCTTGCTCACCACATTCTCCCGCTTGTGCCAGGTACAACGCTGCACCTGCGTATAGTCGCCGAAGACATCCTTTACCGCCTTGTAAAGCCCCTTCGCTCCATCCACAACGCACAGCAGGCCCTGGTCATAGCACAGGCCGCGATTGATCAGGCCTTCCAACAAACCTGCAATCGCCTCCGCATTCTCCGTGGTCGTCTCCACCATGCCCAAGATCTCCTTCTTTCCGTCTGCCGTAATGCCCATACACAGCACGATCTGGCACTCCTGCAAGTACTTGCCATCTATCAGCAGCGTCACATAGGTTTCCGAAGACAGATCGCGTTCTTCGAACTTCTTGAGGGCCTCCGCACTCTTCTTCCTGAAAGTGCGACTGACCGAGGAAGCGCTCAATCCATAACTGTCCGCAAACGCGCTGACCACACGGTGATAATCCCGCTGGCTGATCCCAAGAAGAATGTTTTCCGTCAGATTGTTCTCCTCTTCAACCGATGCATTGCGTAGCTCACAATAGGTCTCCAGAGGACGCTCCTTGCCCTCTTTCTTATCCCGTACGCGCTGCACCCGGATCTTCAGGCGTTTCCCCATGATCCTGATTGAACCCGGATTGGTCCCCCATCTCTCGTAACGTCCGTCGTGCACATCGTCTCTCGCGTAGCGCTTGCCACAGAGCGACTCTACCTCCTCTTCCATGACCAATTTAGCCAACAGCTCCTCAATGCTACCGCTGCATCGCAAGAGTGCCATCTTGGTCTCCCGATCTTGATCAATTATATCCCGGAAGTGCTTCACTCACTTCCTGGCCTTGGTTGAGGGCTTGGTTGTTGTCTCACATGCTTGCATAACGATGGGTGTGTTAGGGTGTTGGATGATTAGGGCTCCAAGTAGCATAATGCAGAGCCCCCAGATGGTTCAATAGTAAGGATTTCCAACGACGAGGATGACTTTGTTGATGCCTGCGGCAGGAAACCGGGCCTTTGAGAGAGGTTATAGCAGCTCCACGGGCTGCTGTGCGGCAACAAGTCGGCTGTTTGTACAAAAACAGCGGTGTTATGCCATTCCGTGCAGGTTACAAATATTGAATACTTTATGCACCGTTTTCCGTGCACGCAATAACCTACACGCGTGATGTATGGTGTCGTCGGCGTTTTGGTGGCAGATATGGGCGCGTTTCTGCACGCGAACGGCTTCGTTGAGCCCTTTTGCGTGCGCTGGCATCGCTATAGCGGCTTAAAGCGTACGATCTGGAGTCATTGTAGCCTGCCATGCGTGTGATTAGCTCCGAAAACGTGCCAATCTTTTCAACCGTGGCACGGTGCGCCCGGATATCGTGCTCATAGTAGTATTGCACGGCCACATTCTTGTTCTGGCAAGCATGGATCAATCGTACGCGTTCCAATAGTGCTGTTAGCCAGCTCGGCAGCTCTTTAACACAGGGCAGTCTGCTTCCTTGATGGCCTTGGTCATCCCTCTGTGCACAGCAATTGGCATCCTTACAGGCCTGCACAAGGCCTTTTTCGCCCAATGGAGGTGCTTTCCGTTGCCGCTCCCGTGGTCTTATCCGCATGATTACCCGTCCAGAGACGTATTGCGCACTCTGAAAGGCGCTCGGCAGGCCGTTTACCGGTGATTCCGGAACGGGGATATCCGTGTTTGTTGTGCACTTGAAGCCTGATCTGCATACCGGGTGTGTCCGGCCGCAGCAGGAAACCGGGCCTGCGAGAGTGTTTATTGAGGTTCCACGGGCCGCTGTGCGGCGAAAAGCCAGCTGTTGGACCAAAAACAGCCTGCACGAGCCCCTTTTTGGCCCAATGGAGGCGCTCTCCGTTGCCGCTCCCGTGGTCTTATCCGCATAATTACCCGTCCAGAGACGTATTGCGCGCTCTGAAAAGCGCTCGGCAGGCCGTTTACGGGTGATGCCGGGCAGAAAAACGGGGATATCCGCGTTTTTTGTGTACTTGAAGCCTGATCTGCACACCGGGTGTGTCCGGCCGCAGCAGGAAACCGGGCCTGCGAGAGCGTTTATTGAGGTTCCACGGGCCGCTGTGCGGCGAAAAGCCAGCTGTTGGACCAAAAACAGCCTGCACGAGCCCCTTTTTGGCCCAATGGAGGCGCTCCCCGTTGCCACTCCCGCGGTCTTATCCGCATAATCACCCGTCTGGAGACGTACTGCGCGCTCTAAAAGTACTCTACAGCCCGTTTGCGGGTGATTCCAGGCAGAAAATCGGGAAGGCAGCGCTTTTGTGTACCAGGGGAAGAGTGTTGAAGTACCCTCGCTGCTGTAAAAGCCCCTCCCATTCGGTATTCGTATCTCTCATGCCTGCTGCTCGGACACCTCATCAGCAAACAATGCCGACCGCATCGGTAATAACTTCGACGCATGCTCCAGTCTGCGCATGCGTGATTCCATCTCCAACAGCAACAGCGCCAACTGCGCCCGTCGCTCCTGTGGCGGATACCAGTGACGAAGGCCGCGCAACTGCTTGACCAGCCTGTGCGAGGTATGCATCAAACAACGGGTGCTCCTAAGACTCGGACTCAGCATCTCGTACAAGCCCGTACCATGCAGCGTCAGTGTCCGGTCCAGATCCTGCAGCAGCCATTGCGCCGCAGATCGGTTGCACCGTTGTAACTCGGCATGGATCCGCATCAGGGAACTGTGGGCCTCCTGTCGGTCCGGTAATTGATAAGCACGCGAGATGGCGCCCTTTACACGGCGTTGATCCTCATCGGCAAGATAGCTGACTACACGCTCGCGCTTGGCCATCTGGCAATGCTGCAGGCATACATGCATGCCCAAGCTCTGACCAAGAACTCGTGTTAGCCCCGCCTGTCCAGATGTGATGCAAAGCAGGCCCCGATCCACACACAAACCGCACTCGCACAACCCTTGTAGCAGCTGCCGCACCGCCCCCGTATCCTGCACCGTGGACTCTGTAAATCCCAGCATATGCCGATACCCCTCTGCGGTAACGGCCATGCAAAGCAACAATGAACGACCGTACACCGATGTGGCATCCATCCACAGAGCCACGTAATCTTCCCCGCCTATGTGCCGACTCTCAAAGACCTCCAAGGCCTGGTTGCGCACCTCCCGCATATAGGCATTATCCTGACCACCACCACCTTGTAACGAGGCCTCCTTCGCCTCCAGAACACGGGACGACTCCTCTGTTTGCGTCTTGCCGTCCGTAGGGGATGATGGAACCGCATTCACACCCGGGCTGGCCGACTCCTCTTGTTGCACATCCGACTCCAGACTGCATGTCAGGCGTTGTGCAAGCTCGGTGCATTGTCGCAGGAGAAAATATCGCAGCGACCGACCAGATTGACCCGCGTCGCGAAGCATCTGATCAAGCTCCGAAAGATCATCTGAAGGCATCTTGGAAGAAAATAATTGGCTCGTGTAAAAGGCTCCGAATACTCCTAAACATTCGCGACCCTCGTTTTATAAGCCAACTAAATCTGGCACCATGCCCGGCTACGTGATGCGTCTGAAAGGAAACGATGTGATTGACGGGCTTGCGGCGCCTCATTTGGAGGGTGATCAGCCGTCGGACGAATGCTACCACGAACTGCGCTACCGTGCAAAGTGCTGGTCCGTAGAGCGTCGTGTGGTGCTCGTGGTTGTTCCGGTGCCGGGAGAGCTTTTTCCGCGGCATTTCTATCTGATCACCGATCTGGATGTAGAAGCCTATCCGGCAGAGCAGCTTGTCCTAACTTCGCCATCCGGTCAGGGGAAAACGCTGAGTTCCGCCTCCAATTCTCTCGTTTTTCCCTCCTAATAGCGCTATTTCGGCTAAATTCGGCGTTTTTCGACCTTTTTTAGCCGACTTTTTCGGAAAAGGTAATGTAGTGCTATAGAGGTGTGGACGGGAACCTCCCCCCAACCTCCCCGGTACCTTACCCCGTACCAATTCCACACCCCGATCATGTTTATCCGAAACCGACCCTACAAACGTAAAGACGGTAACAAATGCAACAGCTTTCCCCTCATCGAATCCTATCGCAAAGACGGTACCTCCAAACACCGCACCCTCCTTAATCTCGGCCCGAACTTCAACATCCCCCGCAGTCTGTGGGGGGAACTGACCCATTGCGTTACTGCCCGACTCAAAGGGAAAGCCATCCTCCCTTTCCAGAATGATGAAGCCTTTCTCAATGCGGTCGACGACATCGTTGCACATCTCGAAAGCAAGGGCTACGACATCCATCGCACATCCCATCAGCAACACCTCATTGATCCAGAGAAAACAACCCATCCCGATTCCCGGACCGTCGGCGGAGAACGACTGATCCTTCAGACATTGGAACAGCTCGGACTGGCTGTACTGCTACGTTCGCTCAACTTCTGCGAGAAACACGTCAAGCTCTGCTGTGCGCTGATCGTCGGACGTATGCTCCACCCGGGCAGTGAACGAGAAACGCATAAATGGCTGTGTAAAACCTCCAGTGTTCTGCAGCTTCTGGATTTGGAACCCCCGAGTCTCAACACCCTCTATCGTTGCACTGATCTGATCCATAAGCATATGGATCAGATCATGGAGAAACTCTTTGGCATTACCAAAGCGGTATTGCAGTTTGAAGAAACGATCGTCTTTTATGATTTAACCAATACCTATTACCACGGCAAGAAGAAAGGGAAGTTGTTGTCGCATGGGCGCAGCAAGGAAAAGCGCAGTGATTGTCCGTTGGTTACGCTGGCGCTCACCCTGGATGGTTCGGGGTTCCCCCGCAATGTGCAGATCCTGCCGGGCAATGCAGGGGAACCGGCAACGCTCAAAGAGGCGATTGAGAAACTAAACGGCGCTACTCCCACCGTGATTATGGACTCCGGCATTGCGACGGAGCAGAATCTGCAGTACCTGAAAGAACAGGGACTGAACTGGATCACCGTGGAGCGTTCCAAAGCCCCTCCAGTCCCCGAAAACAAGCCGGATCAACAGTTTACGACCGCAGGGGGAGTCAAGATCAAAGCCTGGAAGATCACCAAAAAGGAAAAAGATGGCGAAGATGTTGAAGATGTTGAAGACGAAAAAGACGTTGAAGATAATGCGGAACTGCGCGTGTTTGTGCACAGTGAGGCCAAGCAGGCGAAGGAGGATCAGATCCTTGAAACCCAATGCAAGAAGTTTGTGAAGGCGCTCACTACACTACATGAGGGACTCTCGAAACCCGGGTACTTGAAGAACTATGAAAAGGTCACGATAAAGGTTGGTCGTCTGAAGGAAAAGTACAAGAAGGTCTCACACCTGTATGAGGTAGAGGTCAGTAAAAAGGAGGGCACCAAGCATGCAGAATCCGTTACGGTGACCCGGCGTGCTTCGCATGCGCGTCGCACCCAGGCCAGCGGAGGGTATGTGCTTCGGACCAGTCATACCGGATGGTCGGTGGAAACGGTTGCACGAACCTACTGGCGACTTACAGAGATTGAGCGCACATTCAGAGTCATGAAATCGGACCTCGGTCTACGGCCCATCTACCACAGTAGAGATGACCGCATTGAAGGGCATCTGTTCATTACGGTACTGGCTTATCATGCTGCCCATCTGGTTCGCACCAAACTCAAGGAACACGGGATTCATGATAGTTGGGCGACGATCCGAGACAGGTTGAACAGGATTCGTCGGATTACGACCAAGATGGTTAAGAACCAATATCGGTACCTGATCACGGAGGTGGATCAGGATCTGTCTCCGAGTATGGTACAGTTCTTGTGAGCGTGCGGTGAAGTACAGGGTAGCGGGCTTTTTGGCAGTTTTGGCGGGTACAGTGTGGTTGGAAGGAGGAGAGCATGTGGGCTTGCCCGATCTGGACGATTCGGCGTCCGGCAGCTAGGCGGCCTTACCCTAGTGGGCTTGCCGTGCCTGTTTCCAATGATGGGACAATAGCGCTGCTATGTCCTCGGCAGGATGTGTCGGGATGCGCTGGAATACTTCCATGAGCCATTCCATTGGGTCACTTCGATGCTAGGAAGAGGGAACTTCAAGCGGGCGAAAAGCACTTCAGGTATTGCGCCGGCACGGCCCAACACCTTTCGGGCCAACCGCACACTGCCACCGAACCGGAAAAAGTCTAGCCCAAACTGGCGTCCAAAGACTATTTGGACGGAAGACAACGTTTATGTCATGAGGCGATGAACTTGGCTGCTATTGACCTGTGTATACCTCGACAATGTTAGCGCTCCGATCGCAAATCGCCACATTAACATTAGGTGAAGGAATACTTGGCAGCTACTACTGCGTGCCCAAATGGATCTCAGTGGCTGCTAGGCGAATAGCTACGAGTCGCTTGAGACAGTCGTAAATGTGGTCTCGGCTTACCGACAAATCATAAACACGAATAACAGTCTCATCGAAATGCTGTCTGTCAGGCTGCTCGCATTCGTCTACTATAGGCATTATGTAGCGAGATAAGAGTGGATGAAACGCAGCCTTTACGGCATGTACTGCTTCATCGCTAAGGTGCTTTGGGTCCAATACATGCATGTCCGATCGCATGCGACTTGCACTTAGATCCAACGCTCCCTCGCCCCTGCCAAATCCAATGCCCTCTATGTAGAATAGACTGATAATACTATTCATTAGCCTGCAATATTCATGATGTACCCTGTTCGGGTCTAAAAGTGCTGTTTCGGTACCTGCAGGACCGATTGTGCGTTGTTCATGCGTAGGGACGACCATGAGAGGGGCTGAAAACACCAGTTTAGGCCCTTTTCCCGACTCGATAGCGGTCACATTACCGAGATTTTGGGAAGACGTCTGTCGGGTAGACACACCTCTGCCTACCTTCTCTTTCCGCTTTCCGCGTTGGGCGCCTGCGGTGTCGAAGCGCAGGCGCAAATATGACTTGGCTAGCTCTTCAAGGGAAGCGTGATCCATGTGAGTTGACAATAACGTCGCCAAAATTGCTCCCATGCAGCATCTGCGCTGGCGGCAATGTGGATAACGATGTTGCGCGCGTGTTGTACGAAGCGGGCCCCCACCTTGAGTACACGCTCGCGATAGGTGCTCAGACTTATCTGGGATTCGTCAGGCTCTCGCATAAGGCAGCGCCCCACATGCATGAGCTGATAAGTTAGAAGGTATACCTGTAGCAGGACCTCGTTCTCGGCTCGGATCTCGGCATCCTGTTCCGACCCATCCTGTTCCGACCCATCCTGTTCCGACCCATCCTGTTCCGACTCATCCTGTTCCGACTCATCCTGTTCCGACTCATCAGGCTCCGACTCATCCTGTTCCGACTCATCAGGCTCCGACTCATCAGGCACCCGCACTACAGGCCGGCCCTTATAGTGTGTCTTCGGACGGAGAACCGACGACAGCGCCATGGAGCAAGCCGCATTCAGCTCCCCGAAGTGCTTTTCCGCCTTTCCTCTCTTCCGGTACAGATTCACAAGCTGCTCTGCCGGATAGGCTTCTACATCCAGATCGGTGATCAGATAGAAATGCCGCGGAAAAAGCTCTCCCGGCACCGGAACAACCACGAGCACCACACGACGCTCTACGGACCAGCACTTTGCACGGTAGCGCAGTTCGTGGTAGCATTCGTCCGACGGCTGATCACCCTCCAAATGAGGCGCCGCAAGCCCGTCAATCACATCGTTCCCTTTCAGACGCATCACGTAGCCGATACGGTCGTTCTCCAGCTTATCACATAATTCGCCACTGTTGAAGCCTGCGTCCAATCGGACAATGACCTTGTCGGCCACATGTTCACGCAATGCCAGCCCAATGCGTCGAATGAAACCGTAGCAGTCCTTCACCACATTCTTCGTGCCCCCTCGCAATTCCGCCCCCAACATGTCGCCCGACTCACCGCATATGGCGATAAGGGGCAGAAAGATGGTGCGCTTGTAATATCCGTTCCACTTGCTGCCCTGCTGCTTGCCATGTGTATCTACCGGTACACCGTCCACATCAAAGACCACCTCGGGGCGGCGCTTCCCGCCACCACGCTGCAGCAGGTGCTCCATGGCGAATGTCTCTACAAAAAGGCGCAACTTCTTGAAATTCTTTTTCCCGGCCAACATGTGCACGAAGCGAGACATGGTTGGCTGGGATGCCAGGGACCTATCGTCCTGTAATGCCCTCATACCCCTTTTGGAAGAAGTGGCCACGCGCATGGCGGGGTCCCTTCGAAGCTTGTCCGCATCTGACTGACGTCCCCACCCCTGCACATGTTGCAGCAGTAACTGCCGCACTAACTCCTCAAGGCTATGCGTAATCCGAGCTTGGGACCGATTGTCCTTAAGCACGGAAGTGAGTCGGCATGCCAAGGTGCTGATCACCATGAGCAGGCGCATAGGAATGACGCCGGCATCCGATGTTAGATTATCGGTCTTGGAGCGTACAACTTTAACGGATTTATTGAACTGGCAAGCGAACAGAAGGTTGGATTTGGGATCTTGCATCGGGTGTGTTACAGGGTGAATGAGTATTGGGGTTTCTGAACGTTTGAGCGTCGCACAGGATCCCATTCAAACCGTGTATAATCAACATATTACACCATAATATTAAACGACGATTCCCCGCCACTTAACTCCCTCATGAATAAGGGAGGATTAGGGCCCAAAGTAGACTAATATCCACATCAGGTAAGCTGTTGAGAATGGTCACTCGTTGGTTAGCGAAAGCCGGCGGATCCATCCGTGCTACGAATAGCCTTTCTCCGAAATTGATGGGTATCACCAACTCCGCCGTGGTTCTAGGATGCATTTCATACCAGAGCATACTTGAGCGAGCCAAGACTTCAGGCAGAGGCTTACCCACCTTGTTTGTTTCTTTTTGAAATTGGCGGATCCACCGAAGCGCGCCATCGTGTTGCAGCTCTCTCAGCTCCTTTATTGACGCGGAGCAACAGAACGCCTCCTGGTCCGCGGTAGCCAAATACCGCGTTATCGTGGACGGGGATTTCAGGATGGGGTAAACATACTCCTGTTCAATACCGTGATCCCTCGTTGGATAAAACAACTTGTCCCACCCTCTCCGCTCACCACGGGAAATATTACATAACTCGCGAATCGGTATCAAAGGCAATTCTCGCGTCCAGCCGCAATTGACGAATTGGGCATTGCGCCCCAAACCTAGTTCTCGCGAGAGATCCAGGTCGCTTCGCTTTACGGATCGAAGACTCAAAGTATCACCGTGGACTCGGCCTGATTCAATTTGCGCACACGCCAGGTCTATTGCGTCCTGAGACTCGGCATACTCTCCCAAAGGCCGGTTAAGCACGACGAAGTCGATTTCCTCATCGAGCTTGTCCACAGCTCCTCGGCGCTCCAATACAACAAGAGTGGTCACGACCTTGCTATTCTGAAACCATCGACCCGATCCAGAAATTACAATCGACTTGATGCTGTATAGTCGTAATACATGATTGTAAAACGCGTCTCCCCATTCGGTAGACAGCCAGGCGTTTGACATAATTACGACCATGCGCCCATAGCTTTCCAGGAGGGGGTGCAATGCAAAAGGCAAATACGCTGCAATATCTAACCTGGCTGGCAATGGATCTAATTCACTTCCAAGCAGCGCGGTTACCGCATCTATACCCTCCTTGTAGTGCTTCCGGCCGACCTGCGAGACGAATGGCAGATTGCTGGCTATGGAATCAAATGTACCAAGCTTTTCCGTGAAGCAACTTCCGTCACTCGGATCGTGGAAATCAATCCCGAATTCAGGATGGATACTAAACGCATCCTGACAGTAGATCCGCAATGGGATGCCCAAAAGGTTGGGCTTAACCATTGCTAGTGTCGTTAACTGGGTTGCTTGGGAATCTAGATCGCCAGCGAATATTGCTGCTGCTGCCAGATTTGGTGGTACGCCAGAATTCAACTTGCGGTCAAGCGCGGCTCGAGCAATGGTTCCACTCCCACAACATGGGTCCAGTAACTTGTCTTCTTTGATATTACGGAGGGCTAATGCTGCCACCAGCTGGGCAAGGGCCGGGGGTGTTGCAAATTGCCCCCTGACCTTCCTGTAGACTGTCTCTACACCTGCTTCAAGGACTATAGCCAGTTGCGTTTGGTCTATAGAAGCAATACGCAAGTCCGTCAGGAGCTTGTTAAGCTGCTTTAATTGAGCCCAAGACTGTTTGGGCACGATGCCCATCCCGAGACCGCCCGCGAATATTGTCCAGAAATTGAAGCGGTCGGAAAGTCGGCTGAACTCTTCCAAGGCATCCGTTGGCGAAGCGTCATGGCTAAGCTGGAATTCAATATGTGCTGTGTCGTCATGGCTTAGCAAAACATGGACAAATAGCAATTTGCCGATCCAGTTGAGCAGGTTTGCACGGGCCAAGACTTCGTAACGGCTTCTGGGCCCGCGTTGATATTCCTGACCATATCGCTCCCACCAGAGAGTTATTTCCGCCCGCAGCGACTGATCACGCATCGCAGCATCATTTAGGGCTTCTGCAGCCGCGACTGTATTAGCCAGAACAAGATTCTGGATGCCTCCAGAGCGATAGGCATCGACGAATGGCCTGCCCTCTATAGTTCCGTCCTCGAACAGATTATTGAGGTCAGATAAGATTCTATCGGCGAGTGCTTCCCATGTATTGCGGAATCGGAGCACGCTAGGCCGATCAGCAATATGATCCAATGTTGGCCACTGCTTCGCGCGTTCAAATTGACCTGATACAACATTGCGGATATAGAGACGCGCGCACGTAACATTCCACAAGACAAAACTGTCTAAACCTAGGGCTTGTGCCTTTTTCGCTGCGTTCTGAAATAGTTCGCGACTGTCAATGTCCGTATCGGGCATCTTGAGTTCCCAACCCTGCAGAATCAGTGCCGCTGACTGGTCACCAAACAACAAGACATCGGGAAAAAGGCTACCTCCCTCAGTTCTTACGGTCTGCTCTCCCCCGGCGCCCTTTATTGCTCGACTACTTCCAGTTACTCTGCGCTTGATATGAGCAATCAGGTCAATTGCCCACGACGGCTCATTATACGATACATGAGCAGACATCTCGATGGATACTAGTAATAAAGAAGCTAGCTACCTACATCCATCATGCATGAGCCGCTTATTCGACCCCGCCTTGCGCTAGGTTGAAGCGTGGACAACAACGGCGGCAAACACTTCCCTTGAGCCATGGTAGCCTCTACTTCTTTGAGCCTATCTCTCGCCACCTTCATATAGTCAATCCGTTCATTCTTGAACAAATGGACTTCTTCATTTTTCTCAATACCTATATACCGGCACCCTTCCATTGCGGCCGCAACGAGGAAGCTACCGCTCCCAAATGCGTTATCGAGAATAATTCCACCTTTCTTGACAAACATTCGAATCAGATACCGGCCTAGAGCTACCGGTTTCTGGGTAGGATGCCATACGCGCCCTCCTGGCTCACTCTCTGCAGTCTTGCAGTACAGCGTGTCCGTAGGAAAGCGCTCACCGGAGCTCTTCACGTGAACAGGCTTGAAATCGCCATAACTGCCGGTATATTGATCCTTGCGCGTACCCTTGTCATAGGGTTCTGCGAGCCACATGACAGGCCTGTATCTCGGCTGTCGAGCATAAAAAATGCAGATATCCTCGTGTTGCCTTAATGGCTGCCTCCGCGCATTCAAGAAATTGGTCGACTTACTCTTTACCCACACGAACTTATATCTAAACCATTTCTCATTACTAAGAATTAGCTTGGCTGTGAATACCCCTTGTGAGGTCAAGGCTATTACGCCCCTTGGTTTGATAACTCTGCGGTAGGCAGCCCATAGCTTATCAAGGGGGATTTGGCTATCCCACTTGTTTTGCGTCGTGCCGTACGGCAAGTCACAAAGAATCATGTCGACCGACTGATCCTCGATGCCCTTCATTATGTCGAGACAATCGCCCGGATAGAGGGCTCCTTGCAAAAGAGTGTTGGGCTGTACGATATCATCACGTACCGCGAGGATATGCGACCTCTTGGCGTCTACACCAGCGGCCTTATTCTTGGGAGATATTCTTGGCATATCGCGATCCTAATTCATTATTCGGGTAAGCTCTTCTCAATCTTGATCATTGCGTGGCCCTATTTTACCCACTGGGTATGACATCTGTATGTCATACCCAGCAAAAACAGCCAATCTGCAGGCAACTGCGCGCTAAAAGGGCATAGGCTCGGTTTCAGAAATTGTTGAATTACCAAGCTCGGAAGATCATCAGAAGCGGCCATTGCCGAAACCTAGAAATGTCGTCGATTTTGGAGAGACCGGCTCTCCGTTAGCGAGTATTGAACATCTTGCTCCCTCTCATGTCCTTCGGATCATGCTGTTGGTACCCGTGGCAATTTCGATGACGGATCTAAATACTCTGCAACCCCCTGACAAGCACTAACTCGCGGTGCCCGCAAGCCGCCACTGCCTCGTTAATCTCCTCCAATACTTCCTCAGTAAGAAGGCTCACGTTATCCACGAGGGTCTGTACATGATAGGTGGTATCGTCACCAAAGTCCGAATGCCCCAACATCATAGGCAACCAGCGGTGATTGTTCGCCTGATCGCTCAGGCGGTCGCAATCGCAATCGATGGCCATCTTCACGACGCCCAGAACAAGGATGCGCCATAGCGACATCCCGGGACGGCCACGTTGCAGGCCCGTGTCTGGAAGCAGTCGTTTTTCCAGGATCTCGAAGATCTTGGTGCGGGCCGTATCATCCATATACAAATCCTTAAAGCCCGCGTAGCACGGCGGGCATGTAGTCTCGACTCTTGGGATTGAATCGGATCTCTTCAATGGGGACCTGTCCCAGCTGAAACTGCGTATCCTCTACTAAGCGCATGTTGTTGTTAGCCTGAATGTGGTAGCAAGAGGCGACAAGAACGCCGGATTTTGCTTGAAAAGCCGCGAATATGCCGGACATTCGGAGAAACAGCCGCTGGAGAAAGGTTGTGATGAATTGGATATTGAGTCCCTATAACCGTATGCCAGCAATAGACTTATAGAACTATGCAACTCACTAGATCCGTCCTTGTTCTGCTCCCGGGGCTACATTTATGCCTTTTTCTGGCAGGCACTATATAAGTCCTTAAAGAATCATTCATCTCGGGCGGGGCGGAACGCAGAATTCTTCGGGCACTCATGATGGCCGAATGCCGTGTCACGTTGGTGGACTAACTCTGACGGTTACCACATCGGTATTGTGGTACTGCTGGTGACGGACAGAATCGGCGAGATGGCGAAGAATCCGTAGCGATAAATCTCGTTTGGCGTCTGAAGCGTCCTTTATCTCTTCGAGAAGTACCATCTGGTCCTGGATATTGTCTTTCCCAACTGTTGAAACAAACTCAAGCACAACATCATCCCGAACCCTCTGTGCGGTAAGGACGAATCGGCGCGGACTTTGATTGTCGCCAATTCCTTCATGCCGCGCAAGTGTGATTACCGTTTCCTCACTAACTGCATCCAACTGATTAGCCATCGCATCGGTACACCCATGTTTGTTGGCAAAGGTTCGAAGGAATTCCGTAATACTCGGGAGAGCCGACAGGTCCAAGTCCACCTCAATCTGCCGCCTGCGTGGCTCCACTAGCACCATCAGCGAAGTCAGCACAATCGCAATCAACCCTCCAGCAATAAGCCAGTTATCGAAGAGTCCACCGGCAATTCCCGACAGGAATTCAGGGTAAATCTGGCCGGTCTCAAACCCCATCCCGGCCCAGAATGCCACGCCTACCATCAATCCCTTACGATAGGTAATGCCGTCCCGCACGATCATCTTCATGCCAGCAACGAAGAGTATGGCGATGATGATCGCCACGTACGCACCATAAACAGGCGCCGGGATGGCAAGAAGTATGGCAAGCACCTTCGGTATAAACGCGAGCATTAGTAGCAAAATCCCCGCAGCAATGCCAACACGCCGAGCTGCCACTCCGGTAAGGCTGGTTAGAGAAATGCTTGATGGCCGGATGGAGTTTGGCACAGTCGTCGCCAAACCTGACAAGAGATTGCTGATACCGCTTACCACCAGCGACCCCTGGACAGCTCTGTAGTCCACTGCCCGAGGCCGTCGCCATGATACCTGCTGAATGCCCACCGCGTAGCTAATGGTCTGGATGTTGTCTATAAAGGTCACGAAGACAAAGGCTGGCAACAATACCCAAAAGCGCGACCCAAATTCCAGCTGAAATTCGGGCCACGTCATATCGGGCAGGCCAATCCATTGGGCCTGTCGAACGCTCTCGATATCGTAAATGCCCAGCACAACAGCTACGATGGAACCCAGAACAATCCCCGCTACGGGAGCCCAAAGGCACACGGTGGCAGAGCCCATCATTGCCATGCAGATAATGGCAGCGACCGTCGCGAAAGCACTGATAGGACTGACCAATGGCGTGGAACCTACGGGTGCGACTGCGAGCAGGTCGAAAATTATGGGCATTGCCGTTACTTTGACCAGAAGAATGATCACGCCTGCCACCGTCTGCGTAACGATCCGCCTAAGCGCCGAAATCCGCGTGGAGAGCAGCAACTGGACGATTCCGCATGCGACTACAAGACTGGCCAGCAGCGGAAGTCCACCGTCCTCTAATGCAGTGATGGAAACTGGCACGAATGCTACGGTGCTCCCCATCATTAGATTGTATCCGGCCCCCACGCGCCCGAAGCGCATAGCCTGTAGCATCGTCGCTACACCACCTATGACAATAGCAGCAAAGACGGCCCAGGAAATGTAGACTTCGCTACCCTCGGCAGATTGAAATACTATGAGCGGGATCAGGAGCATACTTATAATCACAAGACCCGCCAACTGCAGACCTAGTCCGAGGACCACGCGCAAAGGCGGGCTTTCATCCGGTTCAAACCAGACTTCATTTATGCTGCTAGGTCTGCCCAGCGCCACAAATAAGAATTGACAATGGCTCCCATACCGCTTAGGTTACCGGTATGGAGGCACAGCGTGGGATTCTGACAACGCTTCGCAGCGCGTTGCCGACTTTGTCGGCAATAGTGGCGGCACACCAGGGCAAGAGTCGGTCGGCTCTCGGGGTCTTGGTGTGTGAGCAGTTCGGCTTTTTTGATGCGCGTGGCCGCGAGCAGCGGGCAACGTGCATGAAGGCGTTGCGGGTGCTGGAAGCCGAAGGGCGGATTACATTGCCACCACCGCAGTGTGCTGTACCGGTTTCCAGCCCCCGGCTGTTGGATGCTCCGGTGTCGGATGCGGTGGACATGCCCGAAGATGTGCGACGTAGCGTCCGTTTGGTCAATAGCGCCGCATTGGTGGCCAACACGATGGGAAAGCCTGTGACGGCGACACCAGAGCGAGATCCTGCGGCGGTACGGGGCTACTGGCGGTTTATAGAGAAGGCGGACCAGTTCGGGATCACGCCGGCGAAGATGCTGGCGCCCCACCGTCAGCGTACGATCGAGCGGATGCGTACGCAGGATACGGTGTTGTGCGTGCAGGACGGTACGGACATCAGCTTCAGCACCCGTCCGGAGTGCGACGGTCTGGAGGTCATCGGTCGTAACCAGACCTCGGCCAAGGCCCGTGGTGTGCATCTGCATGCGACGCTGGCACTAAGCGGAGAGGGGTTGCCGCTGGGCGTGTTGCGGTGTGCGTACAGGAAGAAGGAAAAGGAAACGAAGACGCATCAATGGATACACGGGCTGCGTGACATAGATAAGGCTGCAGAGACGCTGCCGCGCAAGACACGCGTGCTGTGCGTGATGGACCGGGAGGCGGACATATTTGCGCTCTTTGCGGCGCAGCGTACGCTGAAGCGGACGCAGGTATTGGTGCGGGCCAAGCATAACCGAATTCTGGGCAAGGACCAGGATCGGCTGTTCAAGGCGATGCGTAAGGGGCCGGCAGCGGATGTGCTGGAGCTGTCGGTGACGCGTCTGAGTCGTCGGGCGAAGGCGGGTCGGGTTACGTACAAAGGCCGCGAAGCGCGTACGGCGCGGATGGAATTGCGTTTTCGTCGGGTGAGGCTGCCTTCGCCGAAGGGTTCTACGGAAGCTCCGGTAACGGTATCGGCGATCCACATGCGTGAGACCGCGCCGCCGGACGGCGCCGATCGCATCGAGTGGTATCTTTTGACCACGGTGGAGGTGACGACCGTGGAGGAAGCGAAGCAGATGGTGGAAAACTACACGCTGCGCTGGCGTGTAGAGGACATCTTCCGGGTTCTCAAGAGCGGCTGCCGTATAGAGAAGCTGCGCATGCAGCAGGCGGACGCCTTACATCGGGCGATTACACTGTACATGGTCACAGCCTGGCGGATCATGCTGATGACCTTGTTGGGGCGTGTATCCGCCGACATGGAAGCGGAGGTGATGTTCACCGATGCAGAGCTGCACATGATGCGGGTCTATGCCCGCAACTATAATCTTACCGCACACACAGATCTGGCTTCGGCGATCGTGCTGGTGGCGATGATGGGCGGCTACATGAACCGCAAGCATGACCCGCCGCCGGGGCACACCATCCTGTGGCGCGGCTACGCAAGGCTGCAGATGCGAGCGATCGCCTATGAAGAATTAACATTCTATGACCGGGTAGAGCGTCCGCCGCCATAGCGGTACCCGTACGCTCCGCAGTCTCGGTTGCTTCGTTCCCCTTCCGCCGCCCAAGGCGCACGCCCTCGGTGCGTGCCAGCCACGTGCGGGTTGACGTCGTGGAAGTGTTCCAGCGCATCCCGACACATCCTGCCGAGGACATAGCAGCGCTTTTGCCCCATCATTGGAAACGGGCACGGCAAGCCCACTAGGGTAAGGCCGCCTAGCTGCCGGACGCCGAATCGTCCAGATCGGGCAAGCCCACATGCTCTCCTCCTTCCAACCACACTGTACCCGCCAAAACCGCCAAAAAGCCCGCTACCCTGTACTTCACCGCACGCTTACAACTGCTGCACACACTGGGTGAGGTGCCGCAACAAATCAAATTGCAGCTGCCGACCGGACGCGCCGGCATGACGCAGCCCCTGAATGAGCTGCGATAAATCATCTGATAAACTCATAAGTGATCATGGATCCGTATGGTGAAAAGGCTTAGGAAACCCAAGCCAACACCGAACCAAGAATCACTTTTTCAGCCAACAAGGAATGGCACGCCGCCGGCGATTGCGCTTGGTCGAAAAAACCATCTGTTTGCGGGATCGCATGCGGCAGCGCAGCGGTCCGCAGTACTGTACGCTCTTTTTGCCACATGCAAGTTGCAATCGACAAACCCGATTGAATGGCTTACCGACGTACTACGCCGTCTTCCGACACATCCTGCCGACCGCATGGCTG
Source organism: Rhodothermales bacterium (assembly GCA_963663495.1). Classification (GTDB taxonomy): domain Bacteria; phylum Bacteroidota; class Rhodothermia; order Rhodothermales; family Bin80. The sequence goes on along the minus strand of OY760427.1, from coordinate 2,161,435 downwards.
AACTCTTGCCCCATCATTGGAAAGCTAGTCGGGACTTGCAGCAAGCTACCGTCAAGAAAGCGGCATAGGAGCCCCTAAACAGGCGCGCCCGGGTCATCCGATAAATCCGTGTACGGGTCTGCGAATACGCTGTTAGGTACTTGACTCCTGCACACCCAACCAACGCTAGCCTATAAACCTTCGAACCGCGCTCTAACTTACTCTAATTGAAAGAGTAAATACCCTCGGCTATAATGTACTTCACCGGACGGATACTGTTCAAGGATACAACCGACCCGTCAACCTGGGAAATGGAATAGTCTCTCTGATATGCTTCACACCGCAAAGCCACGCAACCGTACGCTCCAAGCCCAAACCAAACCCGCTGTGCGGCACACTGCCGAATCGCCGTAAATCCAAATACCACTCGAAAAGATGCTTCGGTAATTCGTGGCGCTCCAGCTGCTTCTCAAGATACCCGATATCGTCCGCCCTCTGCCCACCCCCAACAATCTCACCGTAACCTTCAGGGGCAAGTATATCCATGCTCAACGCAAGCCGACTGTTATCGGGATCCCGCTTCATGTAGAATGCCTTGACTTCCGCCGGATAGCGGTGCACTACTACCGGTCGGTCAAAATGCCAACTCAATACCGTTTCATCATTACCACCGAAATCTCTCCCCCATTGAAACGATGCTGCTGACTCTCCCCATTTCGGCAGGTTTCGTAAGTCCTCCTCAATCTGGCCAATACGTTTTGCCAGATCTTCCACGCTTACGTTGTGTCGACGATTCCTAGAGGCCTTGCCCCTCCCCTTCCTTTGCGTCAAGGCACGCAAAGATGCCTCATGTTTATCCAGTTCTTTCACCCGTTTCTGGTGCCTAGCTGCAATCATATCTTTCGTCTTGTCGCTCCGCAGCATCTCTACCGCTTCCGAATACGTTACACACGGAAACGGTGCCACCACAGCCTGCAAAAGCTCAGAGTTTCTTCCGAGCATCCTAAGTTCAATGGCGCAGTCTCGTACCACTGTTTGTACGAGCTCCACAATCAGTCCCTCCGCCAAAGCCATGTTCATTTCCAGATCATAGAAAGCCATCTCTGGTTCAATCATCCAAAATTCAGTCAGGTGACGCCTGGTCTTTGACTTCTCCGCACGAAATGTCGGCCCAAATGTATAAATCTTACCAAATGCCATGGCCATAGCCTCTCCATGAAGCTGGCCGCTTTGAGACAAGTAGGCGGGATCCCCGAAGTAGTCGATCTCAAACAATGTGCTGGTTCCTTCTACCGCACTACCCGTAAGTATGGGAGCATCAAGCTGGATAAAGCCATTCCTCTGAAAAAATGAATGAATGGCCGTTATTGCGCGATTGCGAATTCGCATGATAGCCCACTGCCTTTTGCTTCGTAGCCATAAATGGCGTCTTACCATCAGGTATTCTATACCATGCTCCTTCGGTGTTATCGGATACGGTTCTGTCGGCGGCGTTATCACAACAGACTCCGCGACGATTTCCATTCCGCCAATTTGTCTGTCATCTTCAACTACGCGCCCACATACATACGCCACGCTCTCCTGTGGAGCAGCAGACACATCTCCCCATTCTTTTGGCGTAATTCTATCCTTTGCGACAACACACTGCACATATCCACTCCCATCTCTTAGTTCAATGAAGTGGATTTTCTTTGAGCTTCGCTTGCTATTGATCCAGCCTCGAACTTGTACGTACTGCCCCAAACATGAGATTAATCCATCAATCGGTAACACCGGAACAGCATCCATCTTTGTCACCATTTCTCAATCCTTCGTAGGTTGCTCATATACACTACTTACCGTGCACCCCACTTCTTGGTACTACCGGATTCCGCTCTCGGTTGCACCCGCTCATGGTCGGCCCCGACACAACCATCTTACCACTCCAGGGGCTTCAATTCGCGTCACTTCTGCCTGAGCATGCACACTACCACATGCTTCCTGAACACACGTACGCCCCGGTACCCTTAAGGCACCGGGGCGTACTCCCTCTCTTACAGCTTGATTTAGCGTACGGTACTACTTAACGAGTACCATACGGCCTGAATCAATATGCGTCCCCGACGCCATCTTAGCAATGACCCTGTACAGGTAGGTCCCAGATGCCAAGTTTGATCCGTCCAATTCTACTGCACGTTTCGCACCGGCATCAATTTTCTGCGTTGGCACCGTCATCACATGCCGACCCAGCATGTCTACCACCTGAATCGTCACCTCAGCATTCTCTGGAAGATCAATTTGGATGCTTGTAGCCGGATTGAACGGGTTAGGATAGTTACCTTGGAGCGCAAACTCGTCCGGCAGCTCTATATCCGCTTCGTTTGATGTGATAAGGTCCGGGAAGAACGTATCACCATTTCCGTCAACACCCATCATTCCTCTACCAACGGTTGCCGCGGTAGGCGTTACAAGGTTCATGACCACCGCCTGACCTCTGTAATGCTGTAGTTCAACCCTGAAGACTGCCAGCTGAGCGGAATTATCTGCCGTCGTTACCTCGAAATTGTATCCGCCCGGAGCTAAGGACAAATAAGAGCCTACGTCGCTGTAGTCTACGTTATTGGCCAATAGATCAATGACCTGATCATTGTCTATCGGATCAATAAGCCGGATGTCAACTGCAGGAACACCCGCAGCGCCGTGGACCAAGTAGAAATCTACCTGTTCTTCGTCCGACGCAGACCGACGCACATTCGAGACAACTTCTATCTCAATGGCGGTAGCCGGGCCGTACAAAATCACGTTGTAATCTCCCTCGTGCGCAAAAGTCGCAGTCGTAGACGCCAATGGACTTGAATTATCTTCAGCCGTCGCCGCCACCACCTCAACCGTATGCTCACCGCTTCCGAGATTCGTAAACGCTGTTGCTGTCTGTGCGGCCCAGTTATCCAAGACCCTATTGCCACTGACCCATACGTCTACGGCGTCGTCAGCTACGTTCTGTATAAATTGAACATTAGCTATGCCTCCTTGGATGGGCGGTGCGCTGATCGGATTCTGCAGGTAGTTAGCTGCGATACCGATGATATTGCAATCTTCAACTTCCACTCCCTCCTGGGTCAGATTCAGGATACCGTTTATGCGATCGTTGACATTGAAGTCGTTATCGCCACCCTGTCCTTGATCCAAATCATATATACCAGCCAACCTTGGGTTTGTCATATCACAGTCCCACTGGACAAGACGCAGTCCGCTTGCATCGAACACGTTAGCCAGCCCATCGGCGGCTACGCGGACGTTGGGATCGTAATCAGGAATTCCATCAAAAGAAAGCCTCCAAAAAATATCGCCCACAACATCCAGCGCAATCGTGCCTCCACCGCTTCCGTCAACAATGATTCCATCTTCCGGCCACTCCAAGTCATCCCTCTCTACACCCAACGCACTCACTGTCGCTAGCCGCTCGCTGACCAAATCGTCGCTAAACTGCAGCGTCATCGGTCTAAACCTGTCAACCTGGCGACCTGCATCTTCAGGATCTTTCGGGGCACCTACAGGGAAAAGGTAGCCACCCGTAACAACACCACTACCGCTGTTGCCCTTAACCACGGACCGACCGATGTTACCCGCAACGTACGAATTACGGGAGCCCGTCTGAATCGTCCCGGTTTGCGATGTATTGCTGGTTGCTAAATCCTCCTCTATGCCGGTATTCAGCAATGACCATGTATATCCTTCGTCTCCGGCGTTGATAACTCCACGTGTAAGCGTAAGTATCCCGCCCATGTTTTGCATTACCGGACCCATCAACATGACGCCAGCTACTCCGTCCTTACTGCTGGAATTAATTGTTACGGAACCGAACTGCGCTGCCGCATCGTTATCCGTCATCACCGACTGTACAGCCTCTCCATTAAATGTCACCAATCCGGAAAGGCCTTTGGTCGCATCATCACCCTCAGTACATGCGCCTGTTCCATGAAAGGCGTAATTCCCACCAACAACAAGCTCCCCGACATCATCCGTGGCCCCACATGGACCATGGTTGTACGAATTCTTCTTCGTTTTGTCTGCCTCCACTCCAGACTCAGAGAGATCCTGAGCAACATGGAAATTACCTGTCACGACATGTTTTCCGCCATCAAGGTAGAAAGTTGCGTTGGCCAAGCTTGGCAATGGGTTCATATCATCGTCCAGCATCACTTCCGGGCCTTGACGGTAATCTCCGTTTACTGTGACATTACCTCCTTCGACGGTAAATGTGGCATCACCAGAAATCATGTGCTTCCCAGGGGCCTCTTCTGTACCCACTACCAGTGACTGCGGCTGATCTCCCTCTGCTGCAGCATCCAAATCATCTGCCGTATCCGCCAGCATTATCGCCCCGCCATTCTGTGTCACAGTAGACACGTTAAGCTGCTTCACGTACGCATGCACTTCGACATCGCCATGCTCAACTACCAGACTATCAATTCTGATCGTTGCATCGGCGGCGTTTGCTGTAACGGTTACGGTACTGACCTTCTTGGCCTCTTTCTTGACTATCAAGGCCCCAATGGATTTGCCATCATACAAATTCAGTGTCACGTCCCGTACATTTTCCGCTCCTGTAGCAGATGCAAGATGAAGGACCCCCTTGTCACCAGCCATCAGGTTACCGTCCTCTCCGACAGTTACCATCTGGCTACCCGTCTGCTTTAATTCATGGAAAGCCACCAAATGCTGTCCATTAATGTTGAGTGTGCCTTTCGTGATTGTAACGTTGCCATCAAAGCGGCTGAAACCATCGTTCAAAGTCACGACTGGGTCTTCCTTGCACATCGTCCCATCTATTTCGACATTCCTGACGCCTATCACGCCTGGTGCCTCTGCGCCAGCCGGCCACGCCATACCTACTGAGCGTTCCCCTCCGTCTTTGTACGCCAATGTAAGCCCGTGCTGCGCATTATCATATTTATCTACTGGCTTGACGACATTCGGGAGTGCAATTTCTCCTCCTTCACCCGCTGCCAATTCGCCTGCGCCATGATGCACGGTGACATTTCTGTTCAGAGATAACGTGTTAGCTCCCGAGCTAAGCGTACCGTTTGCCAGATACAAATGTCCCCCCGGAGCAATCTCCAGGTCTTTGGACAGGGTGATGGTGCCAGATGACGACACCTGCACCGTACCAATTTTTGCACCTTGAATTTCATCACCGGTCGTTTGGTCTCCGCCGACATAGGACACCACAGTAGGTGGCGAAGCAAAAGCCATTTCTCCTTCCCCTTTTGCTACGCTGCCTCCGCTCCGTCTCACCTCGCTAGTCGACAAGTTGCCATCGGTGACGATTTCACCCGACACGAGGTCAACTACGCCCGCCGTGATTGCGCCCCTCTCAATGATAGCTTTTCCACTACCAGATTTGGCGACGGTCAAGGCATTGAGCGCAAGCGTCGAAGCAAGTGAGATAATCTGCTCTGTGTCTCCCGCCAACACGAGACTGTTTCCCACCGGTTCACTGTCGGTCGTTCCGCGGCAAATGTTGCCCTCCGTCTCATCCTGCTGATACTTTGTGACATATTCGCTTTGTTTTATTACGTAAGGCGCTTCGTCACCACCCCTCATCGATACGTCACCTTCAACAGTTAAATTGTGAAATCTATCATGATCACCCAGTTGAACATATGTGGTATCACTTGACAAGATCGAACCACGAACGGTGCTCACAATCGCCCCCGTCTCTCTGACTTTTTTCTCCGTTGCTCTTGCGTTGTCGCGCTTGGCCGGATTGGAATCACCACTCAATACCAATCCTGAGTCCCATTCCACTCCATCGCTACTTTCATTTGTGTCTCTAAGGTCTAGATCACCTTCAATATCCAACGCATTGTAGGCGACAACGCCTGGCACACGCGCGCCTTGCAGGGCGACATGCTCCGATGCTCCGCTTTTATGCAAGTCGTGCATGCCAATCAATTCATCTGTCATTTCTGGATCACCACCACTACCTTCATAGGTCCCATTGATCTCCATACTACCTGTGATCTTCGCCGATCTCCAAAACTCGGTACGAGCTTGACCAGCGTTGATGAAATCTCCATCTACTGTTGTCGTTGACCTAAGAATCAAGGCGCCGCCGTTATTTCTAACGGCACCACCGCCACCGATCGTCGGTACATCAACGCAGACCCCACCTTGGTCCGTTTTGGTAATGTCAATGTCAAGGGCTCCGCCTCCTTCAATCTCGTAACAACTCCGGACGTCAATGCCATCAATTATGACCACATCGGCAATTCCAAAACCGTCCGTTACCGAAAACGGCTTGTATTCAAGATATCCGGCAGCAGCTTTTACCGCCGCCCGCGGCGGGGTCGCGGTTGCGTCTGCCGTTACCGGTGTAACACCTTTGTTAATCTTGGTAACTATACCTAAGATCCCGTCAGACGGAATGGTTGCACTACAAGTGATCCTATCGGCAGTCTGAATAGCAAACACCTGTAGAGCATCTGGGTCCTTCGGATCGTATGGTTTAGATTCGTCGTCTGCGTTCGGGAATATAGTCCTTAGGGGATCACTATTAGTGCCAGATGTGGGCGTAATATCCATTCCGTCATCATCCTTAACTCTATCGCCTTTAGGATCAAATGCCGCACATTCACTATGAGCCCCATATTGTCCGTAGGGGGTAGACGCACCTGTCTCGGTGGGTGTGGCAAAAGCGACCTTCACGCCGGCCCCGGCTGCGGGCGGATTGCGTTTCACAAGTGCAGCCTCAAGTTCCTTACCGGTAAGCACACTGCTTGCGTCATCCGGGTCTTCCAGAAGTGCTTGTGTCAGAGCAGCATTGTCTTGCGCCATTGCGGGATTAGGCTGAAGTTCCAATACACCATCGTCGCCTGTTATCGCAGCGCCGGCGGCGATCATGCTCTTGGCATCTTCGCCCATCGGTGCAAGCGTAAGATTGTAATCAGCCATATCCAACGTGCCTGCCATTACCATAATGCCCTCGGAGAGGGTAATACCTGTGCAATCAGTTTGACCCTCTGCTTGTGCGACCTTCACATCGCCAAGTACTGTCAATGATGCAACACTGAATACGGGGTTACATTCGGCAAGAGTAATCGTAGCCGAACTGCTGCCTCCCCCGACCAAAACATCGCCAGCAAATGCACCGTCCTCGTTCGCGGTAATATCTCCCTCAAATACGAGTGAAACCTTGCCACCATGATCTTTTGACTCGTCGAAAACCGTGAGAGGATCATCCATCATTTTCATATCCTTGTATTCAAGGGCAGTAACTTTAGCTTCAAGGGTCACATCACCTTCAAGGATAATTGTCGCGGATATCCGCTTCCCACCATGATCATTCGGGGTAGTACTTGAAATAGCTTCACCATCTTCGGTCCATGCGTGGAATTCGACATCCTCATCCAGGGTGACATCGCCCTTCAAACGCACCGTAGACCCGCTGCTTCTGACCCGTACGGCAATAACCGGGTCGGTTGGGGTGGAGAGGAAGCCTGCTGCAGTAGCGAAACTGCAAGGATTGGAGAGCGCACAATCGGCCGCCGCAGTAGCGCTACGGCCGTTGCGTTCGACATACAGGGTATCCGTCGTCTGCGCCCACGCACTTTGAACGCCGACTACAGCGAGCAGCAGTAGCATCGCAGAGCAGCGCATGAATGTTGTAAGGTGTTTCATAGTTAAACTCCCCCTCCGGGGATGTTGATGATTGTGTAGATCAGCCACGCGGACATTGCATGACTATTCCTGTTTCGCGTAATACACGTACTAGTACATGCATGCGTAATACAAGCTAAAATTGTCTGTCTCGCAATTGGTTGCCTCAAACCAGCCTTATCCCGAAACCCGCCGAGATATGCATTCCGGCGTACTTTTTCAAATACACGTAGGCGCCGCATCCATGTGCCCACCCTTCACCCACACCCGATTGCTATCACGCGTAAACATAAAGTGCCCGTGCGGTCCGAAGGCCTGCGCCGACAAAACGAAACGCCGCTCCTCCACGCTTACCATAGTGTCCGCAATAGTCACCATCTGATAGGAATTAACGCCCATCTGCGGCTCACGCCATCGGTGCGATGTCGCCGTACCCGCTTGGACGATGACCACGGGACGGCCCGACATATGCCGGATACCCGACCAGGACACGTGCGCATGACCGCAGAGAACCATGTCGGGCACCGCATCTGTCCCGCTGTCCGCAAAAAGCGGCTGCGAGCCGGCTTCGCCCCACGGTGGATGGTGCACAACAAGCACGGTGAGAACGCAAGTCCCGCAAGACTGAAACAACTCCCGCATGCGGCCAATCGCCCGCGTGTCGACAAAGCCGCGCTGTATCCGGCGCCCCGTTGCTGAATTAATCCCCAACATCACAACGCCCGGCACCTCAACCACAGGAAACCGCTGCGGAGTAATCCACCTGTGAAACCTGCGCAGAGGAAACCACAGACGCGGTACTAAATGCCACCACGGATACACATCGTGATTCCCGGGCACCGCCACCACAGGGACCTGCAGACGCTCAATAAACCGGACCGCAGCCCTGAACTCCCGCGGACGAGCACGCTGCGTCAAATCACCCGCCAAAACAACAAGGTTAACATCCTGCTCGCGGATATCTCGAACAAGGGCGGATACAATCTCCGGACCTGCGATCCGACCAAAATGCAGATCGGCCAGCAGTGCAATCTTCACCTTGCCTACAGCAGCAACGTTAGCGGCTCTTCCAAGTGCTGCTGCAATGCGGCCAGGAAGCGGGCCCCCGTCGCTCCATCAACGGCGCGATGATCGCACGACAAGGACAACTTCATGCGCTTGCCGGGTATCACGCTGCCATCTTTAATCACCGGCACATCCCTGATGGCCCCGATGGCCAGAATAGCCGCATTGGGCGGGTTGATGATCGCCGTAAAGGCTTCCATGCCAAACATGCCAAGGTTGCTCGTCGTAAACGTTGATCCCTCCATTTCCTCTGGAGCTAGTGTACGAGCGCGCGCGCGCTCTGCGAGCGCCCTTGTCTCCATGGCAATATCTCGCAGCCCCTTCCTATCAACGTCACGCAACACCGGCGTCACCAACCCATCGTCTATGGCAACCGCGACCGCTATATCCGCATAGCCGTAGCGACGAATCTTACCTTCGTCCTCGTGATACGAACAATTGACATCCGGATGTGCCAGTAGAGCTGCAGCAGAGGCCTTCGTAACCAAGTCGTTGTAAGAAATCCTAGCATCACCCATAGCGTTAAGACTGGCTCTCGCCTCTACAGCGCGCTCCATGTCCACATCAACGGTCAGATAGAAGTGCGGAGCAGTAAACTTGCTCGCGGAAAGCCTTTGCGCAATGACACGGCGCATACTGCTGATACGAACCGTCTCGAAAGTTCGGTCACCGGCCTGCGCAAATGCAACAGGTGGCAGGACCGCTACCTCCTGCTCGGACGCACGAACCATCGCCGCCTCAATATCACGTTTGATGATCCGTCCCTCCGGTCCCGAACCAGCCAAGGCCCTGAGATCCAAACCGTGATCAATCGCCATGCGACGGGCTAACGGCGAGGCCTTTACCCTGCCATTGTCACCCTTCGGCGGCGTAGGTGTAGTCCCGGATGTAGACGCCGCATCCTCCTCCGCAGACGCTTCCTGTGACTGTGCATACTTTGCCAGGACCGCACTTGCACTTTCACCTTCCTCGCCAAGCACCGCGATAAGACTGCCGATGGCAAGACTATCCCCCTCCCCGGCTACGCGCTTGAGAAGCACGCCGTCATCATAGGCTTCAACATCCATTGTAGCCTTATCCGTCTCAACTTGCGCGATGACATCGCCGGCTGATATCGCCGCTCCCTCCTCCACCAGCCACGACACGAGGACACCCTCCTGCATCGTGTCGGTCATCTTGGGCATTTCTACCGCAATAGCCATAGTCCTATAGAGTGGCGCGTGAGGAGCCTAGCCCAAGTACATGACCTGACGACATTTTTCGTAAACCTGTTCAGCATCAGGCATGTAGTTCTGCATCAGGTTCTTAGCATACGGTGGGGGCGTGTCCGGCGCTGTGACACGTCGCACGGGTGCATCCAGGTAATCAAAGCACCGCAACTGGAGCTGAAAGGCAATCTCAGACGCTACACTACCGAACGGGTTGCTCTCGTCAACTACGACGCACCGGTTAGTCTTCCTGACCGAAGTTATGACTGTCTCCCAATCAAATGGACGGATGGTGCGGGGATCAATCACCTCCGCCGCGTATCCGTCCGCCTCCAGCATGGCAGCCGCCTCCATGGCCCGCCAATAGCTCTTGTTGTGACCGACAATGGTAACAGCATCCCCTTCACGCGCCACACGCGCCTTACCCATAGGGATAGTATAGTCATCAGCATCGGAGACCTCTCCGCGCATCCCGTACATCATTTCGCTCTCCAGAAACAATACCGGATCAGGATCACGGATAGCTGACTTTAACAGCCCCTTCGCGTCGTCGGGGTTTGATATGGAAACAATTTTCAGACCAGGAAAGGCGCTGTAAATGGCCTCCACACTGGTGTTGTGCGTTGCCGCCAATTGGCCCGCAGCACCGTTTGGGCCACGAAATACTACTGGAAGCGAAAACTGCCCCCCCGACATATAACGGATCTTCGCCGCATTATTGACAATCTGATCAAATGCCACGAATGCAAAATTCCAGGTCATAAACTCAATGATGGGGCGCAGCCCGCTGAGCGCCGCACCGATCCCCAGTCCTGCAAATCCGTTCTCGCTAATGGGAGTGTCAATGACACGCTTCGACCCGAAACGAGCGGCCATCCCCTCGCTAACCTTGTAGGCACCATTATACTCCGCGACCTCTTCCCCCATCAGGAAAACATCGCTATCGCGCTCCATCTCCTCAACCATCGCCTCCCGGATGGCCTCCCGAAGTTGCAATAATGCCATTTTCGCTTGAACTCTATTCTTGAAGGAAGGGAAAATCTCCTTGGGTGTACACATGGTCGTATATCGTCTCCTCCGCCGGGAAAGGACTACTATCGGCGAATTCAACGGACGATGCCACCTGCTCTTTCACCTTCCTATCAATGTCATCCAGTTCGGCGAATTTGGCAATCGCATGATCCAGCATGTAGGCCTTGAGCCGAACGATAGGATCCTGATTCTTCTTGGCTTCCAATTCTTCCCTCGAACGGTACTTCCCGGGGTCGCTCATGGAATGTCCACGATACCGGTACGTGCGGATCTCAATCAGGGATGGCCTGTTTTCTCGCGCTTGCCCCACAAACGCATGCATTGCCGCATGGACGCTGAAAACATCCATGCCATCAACCAGCGCACCTGGCATAGCATAACTGACACTCTGTTTGTAGAGGTCTGTCTCTGCCGCGGCCCTATCTACGGAGGTGCCCATGGCGTACTGGTTGTTCTCCACCACCATTACGACGGGAAGTCCGTACAAACTCGCCAGGTTCATTGATTCATGAAAGGATCCTTGCCAAACCGCTCCGTCACCGAAATAAGCAACACACACACCACCATCGTTGCGGTACTTGTGTGCGAATGCAATACCCACGGCCACGGGGATATGTGCTCCGACGATGCCATGCCCCCCGAACAATCGCTTTTCGGTACTGAAGAAGTGCATGGATCCCCCCTTTCCCTTCGAACACCCGGTAACCTTGCCAAAAAGCTCCGCCATACATGCATCCGCGCTCATGCCAAGCGCGAGAGCGATCCCATGGTCCCGATACGCAGTGATAAGTGTATCCTGACCAATATTGATTGACTGGGCCGTTCCTGTAGATATTGCCTCTTGCCCTATATATAAATGGAGAAAACCTGCAATCTTCTGCTTCCCGTACATCTGCGCGGATCGTTCCTCAAATCGCCGCTGCAACAGCATATTCTCGTACATCGCCACCACTTCGGCCTCGGACAACCCGAGATCCGTATGCGAATAACGCCCCGCCGGGTATACGGCGAACTCGGCTTCAAGTACGGTGCGGTCGGGTACCTGCCCGTTTCTGCCGACTCCTTCCATTATCGGGGCTGTTTTGCTAACCGTAGCCATATATGCCAAGTCAATTCTGTCGCCGGCCCGAAACAACGGATTACACCCTGCTTGGATCCGCCCCGAGTGAACCCTATCCTACGCTGCAGGTGTTTGTACCCCCTACCAATCATAGCAAAACCGTTACCATCCCCTTAGGGTAAGAATATGGCATGTCCTTCGGCCTTGGTGATTATCCCTACATACAATGAAATTGAAAACATTGCTGAGGCCATCGCCCAAGTGATGGCGCAGCCGGGTGACATCGATATTTTGGTCGTAGATGATAATTCCCCCGACGGTACTGCATCGGAGATTTGCCGGCTGCAAGAAATATATGGCCGGCGTCTGGCGTTGGCAGAGAGAAGCGGGAAGCTGGGGCTAGGAACTGCGTACCTGCATGGATTTCGGTATGCTCTTGAACGAGACTACACGTTTGTCTGCGAAATGGATGCTGATCTGTCGCACAACCCCGACGATATACCCCGCCTTATGGCCGCCGTGGAACACAGTGGCGCTGATCTCGCCATTGGCTCCCGATACGTGGGCGGTGTGCGTGTAATAGATTGGCCGCTAACGCGGCTGATGCTGTCCTACGGTGCTGGAGTGTATACGCGCCTGGTGACAGGACTGCCAGTGCAAGATGTAACCGCTGGCTTTGTCTGCTATCACCGAAGGGTGCTGGAGCAACTGGACTTCAATCGCATCCGGTCCAATGGCTATTCATTCCAGGTGGAAATGAAATACCGCACCTGGAAACAAGGGTGCAAACTGACAGAAGTACCCATAATCTTTACCGAACGAACGGAGGGCCGCTCAAAAATGAACCGCGCCATCGTCTGGGAAGCTGCATTCAAGGTTTGGGAACTGCGATTACGCGCAATATTCGGAAACCTTTGATTGGCTACTTCTGAGCGGTTGCCGCATCTTTAGGGCCCAACAAGAAAAGCTCGTACCCATGCAACAAATTACGTCTGAAGGAGAACACCTAAACGTACCTGACCAACCCATAATCCCTTACATCGAGGGTGATGGTATCGGACCCGATATATGGAAAGCCACCAGCTACGTTTTAGACAGGGCTGTAGCCTACGCGTATGGACAATCGAGAAAGATCCACTGGCAGGAGATTTTTGCAGGCGATAAAGCGCTCAAGACATGCGGGGAGTACTTGCCGGATGACACGTTAAACGCCATCCGTAAATTCCGCGTCGCTATCAAGGGACCGCTTACGACACCGGTCGGTGGGGGAATCAGAAGCCTGAATGTTGCCTTGCGCCAGCGGCTTGACTTGTATGCCTGCGTTCGGCCGACGCGACATTTTGCGGGCGTTCCAAGCCCTGTAAGGCATCCTGAGCGCGTAGATATGATCATCTTCCGCGAAAACTCAGAGGATATCTACGCCGGCATTGAATTTCAGGAAGGAATGCCGGAGACCACTCAGATAAAGCAGTGGTTGCAGGAAAGCTTCCCGGAGCGCTACGCAAAGATCCGTTTCCCTGAGTCTGTCGGAATCGGCTTGAAGCCGATTTCCAATGAAGGAACCGATCGCATCGTTCGAGCCGCCATTGATTATGCCATAGCCGAAAGGAAATCCAGCGTAACGCTGGTGCACAAAGGCAACATCATGAAGTTCACGGAGGGCAGCTTCCGCGATTGGGGTTATTCCACGGCTGCCAAGCGGTATGGTGCAACCCCGTTGGACGGCGGGCCTTGGCACACGTTAGAGCTACCTGATGGGCATCGCATCATTATTAAGGATGTGATCGCGGACGCATTCCTGCAGCAGATCCTGACCCGCCCCCTGGAATACGATGTAATTGCGACCATGAACCTGAACGGTGATTACATTTCCGATGCACTTGCCGCCCAGGTAGGTGGCATTGGCATCGCCCCCGGGGCGAACATCAACTATGACAGTGGGCTGGCTCTATTTGAGGCAACGCACGGCACAGCACCCAAGTATGCAGGCTTGGACAAGGTTAATCCCAGTTCGCTGCTGCTTAGTGGAGAGATGATGCTGCGTTACATGGGTTGGATTGAGGCGGCTGATGCCGTGGTTGCCGCGGTGGAGAAAACCATCAGTGAAGGTCGCGTCACCTATGACTTCCACCGGCTAATGGAGAATGCCACGCTGCTATCCTGCAGCGCCTTCGGACACGGGGTGGCTGAGAATTTGGGTAGAAGCTGAAATCCACCCTCGCGTGACCTCTTATGGCTGTTGCTCATTCCTGCGAAAATGAGCACCGTTTCCCATCAGAAAATACCACTGGACATGTCCTCAATTGGGTCGCAACTATGAGCCTTCTTTGACCCTCCCCGTTGCGCTGGGCCATTAAACGAGTGCACTTTTTAATGGATTACCACACCTGATTCTCTGTACAGGCCACTTTTTGCCACAGTATCGCACTTGGTTTTCGGGTTTTTTCAGTTCCCGGTTTGCGGCTTTTGGCAGGCTGCCAGAGACTAGGACAGCCCGAAAGTCGACTGGTCCTGCCCCAGAGAACCAGCATTCTGCAAGTTGCGTGCTAGCCTGAAGCTGCTTAACCACATCTCGCACACTACCTACTGCACCTTTCTTCATTTCTATGGGCACAACCCAGCCAGACGATTGGTCTGAGACGAACAAGAAATCCGCGCGTGATTGGTCACCAGGCAATCCCGCTTTGTCCAAGTCTACAATTGTGTTCGGCTCAGGTGCACTCTCTAGGCTAAGGGAGCATCCCTTCCTTTTGAGTCTGGCTGTAACGATAGATTCAGGCAGAGCTTTCTTTGTAACCAAGTCAATTAACGACTCCATAATTATTGGCCAATCTTGCGAGAAATTTGAGCCCAGTCGTTGTGCAGTGCAGCTGCCACATCATCAAAACCGGAAGGATACAAACCTGAGTCGTCCAAGTCTATTTGCGTTACCTGTGATCCGCCAGATTCTCCAGACAAACTGAACAGCCAAGCACCCACCTGCCTGCGTCGTAGCGCCACACTCCCGCCACCAATCTCACGCCGGGCAGATTGCGACACGGACGACTTCCTAACGATATTGGCAAGCTCCTCCAATACCCACTCACTATGGGTAGTAATTATTACCTGAACTCCTGCATTAACCAGAGCCGCGATTTGCCGCGTAAATTCGACCTGCATCGCAGGATGTAAGTGGGATTCAGGCTCTTCAATAATCAATGCTTCATCTCTCTCAACCTGGTGACGCAGGTAGAGCACCACAGGAGCAAGCTCCGAAACCATAGATGACGCATTCTTGAGCGGCAGCGACTTCTTCCATCCATTGGGCTTGTAAGCAAATTGCGGATACTTTATAACGTCCGAAGACTCCATAAGCACCGAGCCTTTCAATATCCTTGCTTCTATAGCCTCGCAAACATATAGTATCTCTTTTGGTCTTGAACGGCGTGCATCAAAGCCTGCGGGCTCATCCAGATTGATCAATGTTTTCAGAAAATCAGCCAAAATTCCTGACATCATCGGCATTTGACTGGCAGGACGTATTCCAGCCATTGAAGCATTTCCCAGGACTGCGCTTACTACCACTCTATGGGCGTGCATGATACCGGTTCTGTCTGCAGGGAGATAGTACGCGGGGTGTCCGAAATGTGTATATATGCTCGGCTGCAGCTTTGCAGCTAATAGTCCCAAGAAGTGTGGAGCAAAGACTCGGGCTCGTTGCTCATCCGCTCCAGACATTGTCCAAAATGGCCATCTACGCACCAAATCATTTGCCAGATTACCCGAAAGCGTCATGGGCATGCCCTCTCGAATCTTCGACTCCACCTCCACGTTATCAAGTCCCAAATCCACTACATGCTCAATGGCGCCGTGCACACCGGTAGGCTGTGCACGTATCGTTAGACGCGGACTCCGTGCCCCATTCATTTGACGAAGTGCCGCATAGCCAAAGCCGAAGCATCGACTGATTTCGTTCCCTAAATCACTACCAATTGCGTTGCGAAACACTGTCGTCAGGATATCTGCCACAGATTCGGGAAGCAGAAGGTCTTCTCTATTCTTCCCATGCTCGAATAGCTTGCTGATCAGTTCAGTAATGGCAGCGACTGGATCATCAGCAAGTGCCGATGTCTCGGCATGGTCGAAAATACTCTGCACTCTCGGAAACCAATGCCGCCGAGAATCGCCAAAATATCTGTGCAACGCATACAACAAAACAGCCAAATACGACTTCCCCGTGTTGCTGGGACCTATGAAAACAGATAACGGTCGCAGATTAATTGTAGCGTGTTCTATGGGTCCAAAATCCGATACCTCAAGCTGAGGCAGGACATCCTGGGATCGACTGGTTGTTGCGGCTTCCATAAACTCCTCCTCTTACAGAAACAGATCGGAGGTACTACGCAGCATATAACTGCCGGTTCTAGATGCACTGGGCTGACTTTTTGAAGTACGCTGAACCTTGCGGTCTTGCATGCGTGGACTAAGGGCCACCAGCATCTCCTTCAAGCTACCCAGCCCGTATAGATTTTAGTTAACACATGCAAGCTGCGGGAGGTAACCCCGTTTGAATGGCTTACCGATGTACTACGCAGTCTTCCGACATATCCTGCCGAACGCATGGTGAACTCTTGCCACATCATTGGAAGGCTTCACGAGAGACGTCATAGGCTACCGTTAAAAAAGCGGCATAAAGTCTTAGCGACAGGCTCTTTGGCTCACCAACTTGATCCGGGCGTGTCTGACGACACGATGTAAGAAACCAAGCTCCTACACACCTTAAAGGAAGGGAATTATATACGTGAGTGACCAACTGTACACAGTGAGGCACTAGTATCAATTTCACGGGTCATAGGGGTCGGTAACCCGAACGCCCCTCGCCGTGCAGAAGCCCCAATCCCGGAGGCCAGTATGTTTGCAGCCGCATTCAGGTCTGCATGATCCGAATGTCCACAGGACATAGCACGTGAATTTGCTCTGCGTCTTACGGTTACTCGCTTCTGTGTGCCCACACACAGAACACCGCTGACTGCTATAGGCAGCGGTAACCTTTATCACCTTGCGGCACTTATAACCCAGCATCTGATCCAGCTGGCCCCAACCTGTTCGCAGTATTCCACGGTTGAGGCCAGACTTCTGTTTGACGTTTGTGCCAAAGCTCTCCATCGTCCCCTTAGCTGAACGTGTCATCGCTTTGATCTTCAGGTCCTCCAGTATCACCGTTGAGGAGCAATCGGCAATACTGCGACTTGCCTGATGGTTCGCATTCTTGAGGATGTTAGCACGCTTGCGCTGTATGCGGGCGATTCTATGCTTCCGCCTGTTACGACCGTTGGAGCCTTTCTTCTGTCTCGCCAGTCTTCGCTGATGCCGCTTCAACTTGGCATCAAGACGCTTCGTATCCGGTTGTCTGATAATGCTTGTATCGCCCTCTGTGGAGACCATAGCGACCTGCCCGCAATTACGGTCAATGCCTACAGCACCGCCAGTATCCTTTATTACAGGTGCCTCCATCTTGTACAGATCACAACATACCCTTTGCCGGCGTTCTTCTTTACAGTGGCTTTGACGGGTATACCATCAGGGTACGGGTTGCCTCCCCGCCTGCGGAGCACCATATATCCCACTTTCGGGATATACAGCTTACCATCCCGAACCCTTACGTTATCCGGGATCGTGAACGAAGGCGTACTACCACGTCTGGAATGGAATCTCGGTCTTCTCTTACCCTCCTTGAAGAATGCCTTCCATGCATCCGCCTGATATTTCAATGTGTATCTAACGACACCAAAGGAGTATTCAGGTAGCCACTCGACCGTACGGCGCAGTGCCGTGAACCGCTTCCCCAGCGAGAAGAAGCTTACCGAGGGCGGCTTTTCTCCAGCCTCTTTCGCCTTCTTGTACGCCTCGCTCTGCTCTGCGAGGATGGCATTCCACACAAACCTACACGCAGTCGCTAATCCAGCAAGTTGCTTGGCGTTACCCCGACTTCCGGGCAACAGCCTGTATGTGATATTGCGGTATGCACTAACCGTTTCGGGCATGGCACTGTGGTATATAACTCCCTAATATATGGAACTTATATAGCATGAGTACCCACGTGTTGAGTTATTTGAAATAATTGCAGTTTTTCGTGAGAAGCGGGAACCGATTATGAAAAACTGGCGAAAGCCATCCTGTCTACACCACCAAAGCACAAAAAGTAACGCCTGCGAAAACGCGTGGCATTCAGCCATATAACTCCCTTAAATTGTTGAAAAATTTGCAGTGTGGTCGCGAATAGCGGGAACCGATTATACCGAAAATGGGCACCATCCCGCGATAGATTGATGACCTATCTAAGTGCCTTCAAAGAAAAGAAACAACAGAAACACCAATGGCCCTGGGCGGGCTGATCGTGAAGGAGTGTCCTTGATCAGGCTAACCCAAATGTTTCCAGACGACCCATCAGCCGAAGCATGGTTCGCAATGAAGCGTTGGGGCGACACTCCTGTTTGCCCGCACTGTGCGTCTAAGAACGTACAGTCTGGCGCCAAACATCCTAGCATGCCTTATCGTTGCCGTAGTTGCCGTAAACGATTCAGTGTCCGCATAGGGACTGTAATGCAGGACTCCAAACTGGGATACTAGCGTATGGGCATTAGCCATTTACATCATGACTACCAGTATCAAGGGCGTATCCAGCATGAAGCTGCATCGTGACCTCAGCATAACCCAGACTACAGCGTGGCATCTGGCCCACCGTATTCGACAATCATGGAATGGAGAGCATGCACTATTTGCCGGTCCGGTAGAGGTTGACAAAGCCTACTTCGGTGGCAAGGAAAAGAACAAGCACGCCAGCAAGAAGCTGAAAGCAGGCCGTGGGCCAGTAGGTAAGAAAGCCGTTGTAGGAGTCCGTGATCGTGTCACCAATAGCATTTCTGCCCAGGTAGTAGAAAACATAGACGGACAGACGCTCAATGCGTTTGTGGATACCCATGTCTCGGAAGACACAGATCTATACGGATGGCTCGTCAACATACCGGGCCGCAACAACCACGCCTACGTACGTCACTCTGTTGGCGAATACGTTCGTGAGCAGGTCCACACCAATGGTGTAGAGAGCTTCTGGTCTTTGCTGAAGCGTGGGTGCTACGGAACGTACCACCACATGAGCAAGAAACACCTACAGCGGTACGTGAACGAATTTGCAGGGCGACACAATGCACGCGACTACGACACAGCGGAGCCAATGACAATAATTGCTCAAGGACTGGTCGGTAAACGGCTCATGTACAAATCCCTCATTTCATAGCCAAACGTAAGCAGTAATGTATCAAGCCATCCGTAGTCATGCGCACTCCGGGCATCCGCCGGCTACCACTACTTGCTCGTGGACGGAGAACGGAGACTAACGGGCCGCGCAATACTGCGCCTGCAAGGCTTCCCCGACCGCTACGATGACAGTACGATAACGACCGTCAGACGGCTTACTGGCAACGCCGTACCCATTCCGGTGGTCAAGGCCGTTATACGCCAGCTTTTCCATGTCTGTGCTTGATGGCCCGCGTCTCATGGGTTCGTCCGGTGCGCTTCGTGGCCCGTACCGGGGTCCGCCCAGTACTTCCGCATTGTCAAGAGCGTCCCGATATAAGCCAAGGAATCGGTCCTGAAGTTGATCGACTGTCGTGAAAACTGGATCGCAATGTATGCAGCCTCCTACTCTAAGCAGATGTCCGCCATGAAATCATTTCGGTATTCTGCCCCAATGGATTAGTGCTACTCTATAGCCTATAACACCATGAGCATAGATAAATCCCCGAAGCCCGGTAACAAGATTCAGGAAACGAAACGCCCCGGCCGCCCCGTAACAAACGACATTCTCAATATCCAACAATCCATCCCTACCATACCGGAAGAACTGGCGAAAGCCATCCTGTCCGCACCACCAAAGCACAAAAAGTAACGCCTGCGAAAACGCGTGGCACTCAGCCATACAACTCCCCAATCTATCATACTCCAATTGAAGGACTCAACCATGTACTTGTCCGAGCAGATACCAAACGCAAACTAAGCCGACCCAATTGCTAACAACACTTTCCCCAGCAACAAAATCAAGCAGCACCTTCTTCCAAGCATATCTTCTCCACGCGATCAACCAGTTGGTTGGCCTGCTGATACCATAGGTGGACACTTGCGTACGTAATGCCGGAATCACGACCGTGTGCAATCTGATGGCGATTCCCGATAATGCTGTTTATGGCATGTGATCTCTCGCCATTCAGATAAGCTCTTATTTCTTCTCGCCACTTCGGGTCAAAGCTCCCCATCAGTTGGGCGATCTTATCCGCGTTGGCATTGGTGATCCTTCTCGTTTTATTCTCCACGAAGTTCTGTAATGTCCGAGCACCTGCCCTCCGGGCATGCTCTTGGAGAAGCTGGCTAATTGCAGTTTCAATGTAGCCCGAAACTAGTACACACAGGTACTTTGCAAAATCCGATTGCAATTGGGGGTCATACTCAATCTTCCTGACGCGACTGAATGTGTCGTCAAGGCGTTGTTTCATGCGGGCAACCTCTATTAGTCCGCTCATTCAATATCTGCAAAAGCCTGCGTTGCGAGCTGCATCCGAGCCATCACTTTTACCTTTTGGGAGGTCCCTGTTTTTACCGCAGCAATATAATCCGGGTTTGAGAACAACTCCTTCAGTTTTCTTCTTACTTCCACACGATCTTCTATCGGTCCCTGAGCCTGTCGCTTTGCTACACCGGTCAAGACGGAATCAACAACTGCTGCGTTAAGGCGTTTATCAGGTCTGAACGCATCCATTCCCGCGGCCGTATCCAATATTGCGGTGGTATTACGGAACAATGGGGCAATCTCGGCCCCCCTTTGCTTTTCAAGGTTGCGATTTGAGGCCATGTATTTGTTCAGGAAGTCCTTCATGGACTCTGAGTAATCGTCACCGCAATAGTAAAATGCAAGAAACCGCAGGATCATCTCCATGTCCTTGAGCCTGAGTGACTTATTGCCGTAGAGGGAACGCCATGCAGGCTGATCATTCAGCTCCCCAAGAAGATGGGCAAACGGGCCGTTATACAGTGCTACCCGAATTTCCTGCGGCTGCAGATTAACTCCGCCTGTATTCAGACGCTCAAATATCATGTAAATGCTACTTTGATCGCCTCGAGGCTCATTCTGCCGCACTACCGTCGCATGGATGATGCTGTTTTCAAGCTTGCGACGATAATCTGGATCCAACTCCGCAAAACACTTGCCCCGAAAATTTTCGTGAACGTTGCCGAGCCGGCGTACTGGTCGGTTCGTTTCTGCACAAAACTGCTGCAATGCACCTAGCCTCTGTTGCCCATCCAGGACGAGATACCTATGGTCATTATCTCTTACCAGAAAAATGCCTGGAACCGGCAATCCAAGTAACAGAGATTCAATAAATCGGTCGGCCTTGAATTTAGACCATACATATTCCCGCTGGAAGCCCACAACGTTTATCTGACCGGATTCACCGTGGTACCGACCGAACGTGGGAATTACAATGTCACCGGAATTAACTCTCTTAACGAGAGCATCTACCGGAAAATCTGCCCCATAGGAAGTAATATCGTAATCAAACGGAGCGGGTTCGTCTTCTCCTTCCCCAATATCCAGTATCTCCTCATTTTCAGCACTATTAGGGAGTGATTCTCGTCTCTCATGTGCATTAGTAAAACTTGGCGTACCGACAGTTTGTGCACCACCATGGGACGGCATGGACATTGAGATATTCTTCTTAAGAGGGTAGGTGTTTTTACATGGCCCCCAACGTTTCGTTCGCCCGTCACCGCATCAATTCCCGTATGTTCGTCACCGAGTTGGGATAGGAATTGTCAAGTCATTCGGGGCACGCTTTCCCTCGAGCGATAGAGGTTGGCGGGATTCGCACCCTCCGCAGGAACGTGCACTCCCACGACGAGTCGAACGTCATTTCGCATCGCCGATGCGGCGGCAGGTGCTCTCTGAACGCTCGCCTCGCCGGGTCGCGTACCGATGTATCGGCTGCCACCTGATGTCCAGACTTCTCTTGAACAAATGTCCAGAATTCCGTACGAATGCCATAGTACTAACGAAGTCTGGTGGTACTGGCTCCCGGGTTGGATCACGAATGAATATCCGCCGGATGCTTCTAACACATTTGTTGTCGTCCGTATCTCCGGCCGTTGCCCGAGCAATTAGGAAACTCTCAGGCATCGCCGCCTTTTCCGCTACACCTCAGGCCGTGAATGTGGTACCTTCCGCAGGAAAAGCCAACTAGACCACTAAGTTCAAAATGAGTCAATTCCCACACGTGGATTCCAAGGATATCGCCGCATGGGCAACTATCCGACCAGCACCCGCCTTACCACTTGAAAGTATTCCGGATTCAGGTGCTGCCATTCCTGCAGGAGGTGGCGGTACCACCCAACGAAGTTTTGTCCGTCCCTGGCCAAGATCAGATCCTCGCCGGTCGCTTCCGACATGAAGACTGGCGGGTTGAGCCCGCATATCAGCACACCGCGCATGAAATCGAGAAAACGAGTGAGAGCAAGGTTCTTCTCAACAGGCACGACGCGGGCAAGTGCGGATTCTCTCCAGTCGCTCTTATAAGGTGGGGCCTTCGGAATGGTCGTCACGGTACAGTTGGACATCTCCACCTGCGAAGCTGAACAGGGGACCTTCATTCCTCGACAGAGTCTCCAAGATGATCCGTGCACGGCGTTCCCGGCGGTCGTGCTCCACGTCCAGGCGATATTGAAACGATTCTCCGTCCAACTCCACTTCCAGTTGAAAGGCTTGGACGTCCCGTTCCTGCCATCTTGTCAGGGACGAAGGGGGGAAAGCGTTCCGGTCGGTGACCCTAACTGTGCCTTCGAGCAGTCTCCGCAACGCATACATTACGTCCAGCACCGCCGTCTTTCCCGTCCCGTTTTGACCGACGAGCAACGTCAGCTCCTGGAACCGTAAGTCAAAGTTGACAAATGACTTGTAGTTGTCGATATAAATGCGTTTGAACATCGGTGGTATGCCTCGTCACCGCGTGATTGAATTCGTACGCGAGAAAAGAAACCTAACGGATGGTTGGACCGGATGGGATACCCTCGGAGAGGGCACAGCCGCTTCCTTTGAGTGATGGCGTGCTTATCATACAAATCACGCTAGCGTATCCCATACCGCGCCAGGAGCATGTCCGCCGCCTCTTCTCCGAAGGACTGGAGCGACCGGTCTTTCATGGCGGCGGCAGCCTTGAGCCTCCTCGCCGTGTCGGGATCCAGGTAGACCAGCCATGCCCGCTTGCCACGGCGGGACGGAATCGTCTTCCTCGCCTTTTCCCTGTCGGGGTGGCCGCAGCTTGTAGGACGTCGGCCATCGTGCGTTTCGTCATGAGAGTGTCTCCATTTCCTGGGCGGAGCGGCCGAGGACAAAGGCTTTCGGATGCGCTACCCTGGCCCCGAGGGTGACGGGCGCAACGATAGCGCCGATGCCCTGGAGCGCTTCACCCGCCTGGGTCTTCCACGACCCGCGCGGTGGACAGGCGTTCAGGACAGCCACCGCTCTGGCCGTCCCGATGGTGTCCAGCGTGGTTGGCACGGCCATCAGATCCGGAGCCGCTGGACGACAGGGAATAAGTACCAGATCCGCAATGCGAGCGGCTTCGGCGACACCGCCCGCGTCCCGGGGGGTCGTGTCGATCACGACGAGGGACGCGCCCGCATGGCCTGCAGCCTGGACGACCCTCGCCAACCGTGGCGGGTGCGCGGAGACCATCGGAGGCGAAGCGCCGTGGCGCAACCGTCCCCATGCGGTTGCGGACCCCTGGGGGTCCAGATCGACCACGGCAGCCCGATGACCGGCGCACTCGTGGGCGACCGCGAGACCGATCACAAGGGTCGTCTTTCCGTTCCCGCCCTTTTGCGATATCAATGCAACTGTGCTAACCATAGTAGTAACGCTAGCGTATAAGGGACCGCCAGCGCAAGCGGGAGGAACTTCGATGGGCTGACGGGATTCGCGCCGTCAGCACCCGAGTACCCCCTCACCCTCGACACGGAAAACAGACCATGAACCTCACGAACACCATTCGGACCGTTGCGCTGGCCTGCCTGCTCGTTGCGGTGACCGGTGGAACGGTTACGAGTGGCGAACTTCTGAACCGGAACATGTTCGCCTACTGGGATGGCAACCGGAACGGCGACCTGACCTGTGCGGAAGCAAGGAATCAGGACGAAGGACTGAGACTTCCCGCCTACAGGGACAACCGGAACGGAACCGGTCTAATCTACGCGTGGCTGGAACGGAGGAGGTCAAGCGACAGCGACGATGACGGGAGCTCGTGCGAGAGCACTCGGAACCCCAACGGCTACGTCCCCCGTTCCGGTGCGCCCACAGGGGGAAAACCACTCCGGGCCACCCCTACGGGGAACAGGACATGCCCCCCCGGCTCACCGACATGGATGGGCCTACCAGTCTGCGAGGAGGTCAGGCGCGCAGGCTATAACCGGGATGCGTTCGGGTCGGCGTATAGCTCGCTGGAAGACGAGATCGTCGCAGGGTTGCCGAAGTCCAGAGGGCGGGTGTATACGCCCTATTCGTGTAAACTGTTCGACATCCGGCCTGATGGCACTGCGGCAACGGACATCGAACACATCGTTGCGCTGGCGGAAGCATACGATTCCGGGCTCCGTGAGTCGCAGTTCCGGGCGTTTGCCGGGGATCTGGTCAACCTGACCATCGCCGACCCCTCGGTGAACCGTCACCAGAAATCCGATCGTGACGGCGCCGAATGGCGGCCGACGCGAAATGCCGCTTGGTTTGCGAGCCAAGTCTTGGCCGTCAAGCAGAAGTACAACCTCTCCGTGGATCCAGCCGAGCGCGATGCACTGGCGCTGATGCTGGCTTCCGACTCAACTCGCTCAGTGAGTTGCAATTGAGCAGGGCGTGGCCAGAGCATACCCTAGCGGATTGGCTCACCGCTCTGGATGCCGCCGGATGGGAAGGACGGAAGGTGGGCGTGGAATGGTACGGCCCTTGTCCCCGGTGCGGCGGCTTGAGCAGGATTGGAAGGAAGCGGAAGAGATCGCGACCATTTCGGACTCGCTCCTTCTTCGCGCGAGGACGCACGCCTTCTTCGAACGGCATGGGAAGCGCGGCGACTGACTTGTTCCGGCATAGTCGATGTTGGATTTCAGCGAACAGCACCTACAGATCCGTGCCGGACGGATACCGGCTACCACAACCCGGTGCTGGCGGGTTGGGGAGTGGGAAACCGCCGCATCCGGGATGGGCAAGAACGAGCTTGACGCGGTCTCCATGATGCCGAGTGACGAGGGCCGTCGCTACGGAAAAACTGGCGGCACCCGCAAGGCGGTCAGAGACGCGAGAACCGGACGTTTCGGGCCGTTGAATGAAGCCAAGGGGCGGCCGAGCAGCGTCGGAAGAGGGGAAGTAGCGGCGACAGGAGCCCGGCGACGGGGACGGACGGGTTAGCGCCCCAAGGTGTCGATTCGAGCTGGTCACCGATCTCCGGCGATCACTACCGTTACTCGGACTGCCGCATACCGATACGTTCATTGAAAGGCATGCGCTGAAGAGGTCACGGTCGAGGCTAATCCCTCATTTCCGGTGCAGGGATGGATCGCCGAACCCGCCGAACGTGGACCAACTCCACCCTCCTGTCGGCCCGAGGCTGCTCGGGCCAGCCTTAGGGAGGAGGAACAGTATCCTGCGCCCGGAACTCGCGAGATCCACTCCCGCCAAAATGTCGGCCATTTGAACCGATTTCTTCGCCATTTCGGACCGACGGATCGCAGCCAAGGGCGACGGCAGGAATGGGAGTTCGTGCAAGTCCGTTGGATTTGGGAGAGTTCTAGCCGGAAATGGGTGTCAGTGATTGGTAGCCTTCCAATCGGAGGTGGTGGAGGAACTGTGAGCGAGAAAGGACCGGATATCTTACCGTCGTCGGAATCACCGACGCCTTCGCTCTTCGGTAAGTCGGGAGAAAAGACGTTTCAAGCCGAAGCCGGCCCGCCACACCGTGCGGTCGATGCGAATGCGCGGCGAGCTCGAATCCAGCTCCAAACGGAGTCCGGGCTCGTCTTCAACGGTGACGCTCTCGCGTAAACTCTCCAAATTGGCCAGTCTTGCGCAGATGCCTTTGAGACGCACGCCTATGTCGTCCACAAAGCGCATGTCTCGGCGAACCACTTCCATGTCGGGGTCCTCGGGTCCAGTACCGATCGGCACCACGCAGAGCAGGTAGCCGGAATGACATTTGACGGATTCTTGCGCCTGGCGGGATGTCATCCTCACGTCACCCTCTCTCGCGGACTTGATCTCGACGAGCCACGTGAGGCCGCGTCGGGTCAATTCGAGCCGAACTTGTTCGTCGTCTTCTGTCTGGCCGGGCCGAATCTCGAAGTCCGACCCGACGCCAGTACGGTGGACATCGAAGCCCTAGACCTCCAGGCTTTCCCTAACCAACCGTTCGACAAGCGCACCCAATCTCTGGTTCTCACGTAGGCGGCGTGCCATTCCTTGTTGGCTGAAAATCCGGTCGGTGCCGGCTGGAACGGCTATAATGTACAGATTCTGCGCTCATCCTGACACCCCTGATTGTAGTTCTGATCAAAGAATTATGAACTTTCGCAGCGGTTATCAAGCCCGCAAGTATCTGCCGCGTGATTTACGGTGTCGTTGCCGTGTTGCAGGCAGATTCAGGCGCGTTTCTCCTTACTGAACAGCCTATATGAGCCCTTTTTGCACGCGCTGACACCGCGGTAGCGGATTCAAGCACACCATCTGCAGGTATGCTAACCTTCCACGCGGGGGTAACGACCTAAACGCGCCAATCCTATCATCCAATACCGCACGCATCGTACCACGATCGAACTCCTGTTCCGACAGTAGGCAGTCTTATTGGCAGGACTGATCACGGTACGCGTGATTTACGGCCTCGTTGGCGCGTTTTCGGCGGTCTTGGGTGCTATTCAGTCCGGTGAACGTCTGAGAACAGCCCTTTTGGGCGCTCCGATACGGCTTTGGCTGGGGCATGCGTGTCCTCCGCTCATGGCGAGTGACGCGTTACATCGTCTACAGGTATCCGTCCGGTGAAGTACATTATAACCGAGGGTATTTACTCTCTCAATTAGAGTAAGTTAGAGCGCGGTTCGAAGGTTTATAGGCTAGCGTCGGTTGGGTGTGCAGGAGTCAAGTACCTGACAGCGTATTCGCAGACCCGTACACGGATCTATCGGATGACCCGGGCGCGCCTGTTTAGGGGCTCCTATGCCGCTTTCTTGACGGTAGCTTGCTGCAAGTCCCGACTAGCTTTCCAATGATGGGGCAAGAGTTCAGCCATGCGGTCGGCAGGATGTGTCGGAAGACGGCGTAGTACGTCGGTAAGCCATTCAATCGGGTTTGTCGATTGCAACTTGCATGTGGCAAAAAGAGAGTACAGTACTGCGGACCGCTGCGCTGCCGCATGCGATCCCGCAAACAGATGGTTTTTTCGACCAAGCGCAATCGCCCGCATCTGGTTCTCGACCAGATTGTTATCAATCTCAACCTTGCCGTCTTCCAGGTAACAAACCAGCTTCTCCCACCTGTTGAGCATGTACCCCACGGCTTCATCCCATCCCGCACTCGGCCGGTGCTCACGACTCTCCTCAAGCCATGGCTTCAACTTTTCCAGTACCGGCCGTGCCTCCTCCTGTCGTACCTCCACACGCCGAGCCGGACCAGCTCCCTCCTTACGCAACCCACGCTCTATCGCATACAACTGCCGGATTTCCTCCATTACATGGCGCACCTTCTTGGGCTCCTTTTTCCTGCAGTCATAAAACTTGCGACGCGCATGCGCCATACATCCAAACAGCGTTATCCCGCCCCGCGTACCAAACGCATCGTACACCACATACCCGTCGGTTTGCATCGCCCCTCTATATCCGCGCAAGAATTCCCACGGTCCAGCGCGCGCACGACTCGGGCTGTAATCCATCATCACCACCTTCGCCCGCGGTGCCAGGTATACCCAAAGATAGCCGCGATGCGTCTTTCCTTCGTTTTTCTTCCCTTTCTTCTCCTTCCCTTCCTTCTTCGGCTTTTGCACCGGGAACGTTGTCTCATCCACCTGCAGATACCCGCTACGAAGCACCTCCTTACGCAACGCATCTCCTAACGGACCCAGATACGTCGCTACCTTCGCAATCCAATCCCCCATTGTAGCAGCCGATAGCTTCACGCCATGGCGCTGAAACTTCTTCCGCAGCCGGTATAGCGGCATATGATCCACATATTTGGCTACCGCCAAATACGCCAACAACCCCGGACCCGCCTTCCCCTTCGGTATGACACGCTTCGGCAACGGCGCTATGACCACCCCCTTGCGAGGCTCCTTGCAGACAACGTACTTCGGCCGCACAATCCGTACTACCCTCGTGAAACCCGGCACATATTCCAGGTACTCCGTTACTTCCTCGCCGATGTACTTCATACCCGCGGTGCTGCCCTCCGGCTCAAGGCGGATCACCTCTCTGGGCAGATGGTCCGGAATCGGCCCACGCACCGGCTTGTTCTTCCCACGCCGCTTGCGCTTTACCGGGACATACTCCTCCTCCTCGGGCTCAACAGCTTCTGGTTCCTCTCCAGACAACTGGCCTTGCTGCGCATTGTCCGCCGGCGTGTAACGCTCACTCTTTTTGCCAGAGAGTAGGCGATGCGCTTGTTCCAACCTGTCTTCCAGATGGCTAATCTTCGCAGCCATATCCGCGATGTTCTTGGATAGACGATCGGCTTTTTTCTCCAAGCGACGGACCTGCTTTCGCAGATCCTTGTTCTCAGCCTCTTGGTTTCTTAGCCTCTGAAAAAGGGCTTCACCGGCAGGAGAAGAGGGGGAGAAAGATACCTTGGGCCGCATAGTTCGTGTACATGTGCGTCCGCCACAATGTTCCGGTTCTTCTCCCCAAAACCCATGTTTTTTGTCCCCAAAGACGCTGATTGCTGCCTGCATTCAGGCGCCAAGACGATAAGCTGCACACCACTCCGAAATTCCCAAGTCGGCACACCAAACCCGGCGTATAATCACCTTGCACTAAGCTCTACAAGCGGACTACGCAGACCAATGCTAAGCCCGCTTTACCATGTACTTCACCGTACGGATACGTCTACAGAGGCCTTACACCGCGCCTCTATAGCGCTATTACCCCCTAATTGGCGGCCGAACCTGTCACATAGCACGATCCAGCACCCATTATCGCATGCACCGTGGCATTGCACGACCGTATCCATCTTTCAGCATTTACTATCGCTGCGTTGCTGTACGCGTTTCTACAGTAGTGCTACTTACAGCTTCGGTGGTTTGTCCAGGATAATATTGTCCTGCTTAACGACTCCACCTCACTAATTGACCTGCACGCATGATTTACGGCCTCGTTGGCGTGTTGCAGGCAGATTCAGGCACGTTTTTCCTTACTGAACAGCCTATATGAGCCCTTTTGCACGCATGCACACCGTGGTAGCGGCTTCAAACGTGCCATCTGCAGGCATAGTGGACAGCCACGCGTGTATGTAGCAACGTAAACCCGTCAATCCTACCAACCACGCTACGATGCACCCTCCAATTCCGCACGCATCGTACCACGACCGAACGCATGTTCCGGCAAGCACTTATGGATCGTACGCGCTGCAATAATGCTGATGATAATTACGACACCTTCCTGGTACAGGGTAGTCTTTTCACATTCGCCTTGGCTCCCTTGATGACTACCCCTCCACGCACAGCCGTAGGCTCCTTATTGGCCGGATAGATCACCGTACGCGTGATCTACCGCCTCGTTGGCGTGTTTTCGGCACATTTGAACCCCATTTAGCCCGCTTACCGTCTGATGAGAGCCCTTCTGGGCCCTCCGATACGGCTTTGGCGGGGACATGCGTGCCCTCCAGATACATCTCCGCCTGCTCCGCTTATCGCGGAGTGACACGTTACATCGTCTACGGAGGCCTTACACTACGCCTCTATAGCGCTGTTACCCCCCTAAGTGGCAGCCGAACCCGTCACACAGCACGATCCTGCCCCCATTATCGCACGCATCGTGGTACGGTACACGCTTCTACAGTAGAACTGCTTGTAGTTCCGGCAGGTGGTCTGCACAGGGTAGGATTTTCATGCTCCATGTCTCCGACTCCCTATTCGCCATGGCTGCCCATCGTTGACGTTGACTCGAATTCATCCAACGCGCGACATTCCGGCATCGTTGAGCAATCAAACTGTTCAGGTTCTCCATGATGTTATTGGTCTGCAAACTGCGTCCCAGTTCCTCCGCCACCCCCAGCCTATGGAGCGTCAAAGTCTCTTCCAACCCCTCAGACAAGCTGTTCGCTGCCTTGGGATGGGACTCCTTCAACCCCTTTTTTATGCTCAGAAGCGCCTCCTTTGCCTTGTCGTAATTCGGCTCGTCGTACGCCTGCTGCAACTCCCCCCGAACCCGCACCTTTTCGGCCTCTTTCTCAATGTAACTCACCACATTCTCTCGCTTGTGCCAGGTACACCGCTGTACCTGTGCCTTATCACCAAATACCGCTTTCACCGCCTTCCGGAGCCCTTTGGAACCATCCAAGATGACCAAAAGCCCCTTATCATACCGCAGACCGCGATCAATCAAATCCTGCAGCAGCCCTTGTACCGCCTCGGCGTTCTCTGTCGCCGTCTCCACCATCCCTACTACTATCTTCTCGCCCGTCTCCGTAATCCCTACACAAATCAATACCTGCACCCCCTGAAAGTACTTGCCGTCCAGCAGCAACGCTACAAACGTGTTCTCCGCCAGATTACGCTCCTCCTGCTCCTTCAATACCTGTGCACTGTAACTCTTGTACTTGCGACTGATTGAGGAAGCGCTCAATCCAAAACTGCCAACAAACATACCGGTAGGGACCCGAGTCGCCCCGGGCCCCCCGGACAGATCCGGACGTGCGCGTTAACGCATCCGGCTCCTCCCTTGGGTCGCGCCAGCGCGCTTAACGGTGAATCGTGTGGAAGGCCATGGGTGCCGGATCTCCAACTTCGGCCAGTGTATCGCAGTGAGCTTGTCCATCGTGTCCCACGTCGTACGATCCCGCTGGGAACGTCGTCGTAACACACGCATCCATATCCAGTACAGCCGGATGTAGCAGCTCGCAAGGTACCGGTAACTCGTCGGTACGGCATAGTAATTCAACCATCCGTTGAGCACCCGCCCCAACCATTTCCCCGTCTCATGCACCGGGCGGTGCATGCGGCGAATCAGCTGCCCCTTCACGCGCTTCAGAAAACGAGCCATACGCTTGGCTATCGGCTTACGACCAAGACTAAATCGCCCCCTCCGATCTCTACGACAGTAATGCGTAAATCCCAGAAAGTCGAATGTCTCCGGTCGACCCTCACCACGCTTCCTGCGATCTTCCTCGGCATGTCGCCCGAATTCAATCAGACGAGTCTTCCTCGGATGCAGTCTCAACCCGAACGTATCAAGCCGATCCCGCAGTGCACGCAGATAACGTTGCGCTGTCCCCTCGTACTGGAAACACACCACGAAATCATCCGCATAACGAATGATGTAGACCTCCCCCGCACTCCGCTGTGACTTGCGCCATGCATCGGTCCAAAGATCCAACACGTAATGAAGATAAATGTTGGCCAGTATAGGGGAAATCACCGCACCCTGCGGTGTACCCTCCTCACTATCCCGCCACATCCCATCTACCATCACGCCCGCCTTCAACCACTTGATGATCAACCGAATCACCCGCTTATCCGCAATACGATGCTCCAAGAAGCGGATAAGCCACTCCTGGTTTACCGTGTCAAAGAACTTGCGAATGTCGGCGTCCACAATGTAGTTGACCTTGCGACGCTCTATCACGTATGCCAAAGCATCCAACGCGTCGTGCGCGCTGCGCTTCGGCCGGAACCCATAGCTGAAACCCACAAACTCCTCCTCGAAAATCGGAGTCAGTATACGTTCCACCACAGCCCTCTGGACGATCTTGTCCTCCAGTGCAGCCATGCCAAGCGGTCGTGTACCTCCGTCCGGCTTGGGTATCTCTACCCGCTTGGACGGGGTCGCCCGGTACGCTCCTGTATGTACACGGCGGTGAAGGTCCGTCATACGGTCCTCCAAATCCTCCGCGTACCTCTCCCATGTCATACCATCCACTCCCGGTGCCGCTTCACACTTCTGCGCGTGGAAGGCGGTCCTAAGCGCTTCCATGCTGACATGGTGCAGTAACGTCGTGAGACGCTCCGCTGGGTTTCGCTTCACGAACTCCCGTAACCGCTCCTTCCCCTGTGACACGCTAGCCCATTTCTGCGCCTGGTGCGTGGTAGGATCTCGCGATTTCCCCTCGGGCGACAGCCTTCGCTCCCGCTGCTCCGCCAGGGTATCGTCCCCTTTGTTCGCAGCATTCATCGCTACTATGCTGTCGTCTGACTTCTTCATACCGTGCATCTCCGGTTACGGTGTCTCCACCTTTCCTTCGCGGTCCCGCACGACTGCAGGACAGTATGAAGACCTCCCAGGTCCCGACAAGGTATGTACGTGCGTCCATGGGGTCTCGGACACCGCGGGCCTGTCCGCCGTCTTACCATAACGATGACGGACATGTTGCCTTCGACCAAAGGAAGAGCCTCGGCAACCCGAACAAGAAGTCTTTCTCGCGGTAGCCCCCGGGTTTCCCCGGAGGCCCCGCACAGATCCGGACATGCGCGCTAACGCATCCGGCTCTTCCCTTGGGTCGCGCCACCGCGCATGACGTTAACAGACCAGCAAACCGGTCCGTTGCCGTAACCGCACCTTCCCCTGGCACACGAACCTGGCTCTGTGTCCAGTGCGTGCCATGTTGCATACGATCCTGGTTCTGCGTCCAGTGCATGCCGGGAACTACGGTTTCCCCTCGGGTGCGACGCTTCGCTCCACCAACTCCGCCACATGGTCTTCCATGCTTTGTTCGCCAGCTTCATCGCTACTATCATCGCATCGGACTTCTCTTCAACATACATCCTCCGATCAGCATTTCGCCTACGCTTCGGCGGCCCCGCCCTTGGCGCTGGGCGTTGAAAAGATCTCCCAGGTCCCGGCAGGATATGTACATACGTCCATGGGGTCTTAGACACCGCGGGCCTGTCCGCCCTCTCACCATAACGATGACGAACATATTGCCTTCGACCGCACCGATAATCTCGGCGACCCGAACGACACATCTTTCGTTGCTCAATATCCCTGGCCATATGCGCCGCTACCGACACTTCACGTCCACCCTCACGAGTGACCGCGCACGGCTCGCGGAAATATGTGCTTGGTTCTTGCTTCATATTACGGGACTTCCACCCGCTATATCCTTGCCAGTTAGCCTGGCGTACCGATGCTCCATGTCCCTGGCCACACGCACCGCTACCGACGCTTCGCGTCTACCCTCACGAGTAGCCACGCACGGCTCGCGGAAATATGTACTTGGTTGTAGCTTCATATTACGGGACTTTCACCCGCTATACCTTGCCAGTTAGCCTGGCGCACTCCTTCCCTTTCTTCTTCGGCCTTTTGCACCGGGAACGTTGTCTCATCCACCTGCAGATACCCGCTACGAAGCACCTCCTTACGCAACGCATCTCCTAACGGACCCAGATACGTCGCTACCTTCGCAATCCAATTCCCCATTGTAGCAGCCGATAGTTTCACGCCATGGCGCTGAAACTTCTTCCGCAGCCGGTATAGCGGCATATGATCCACATATTTGGCTACCGCCAAATACGCCAACAACCCCGGACCCGCCTTCCCCTTCGGTATGACACGCTTCGGCAACGGCGCTATGACCACCCCCTTGCGAGGCTCCTTGCAGACAGCGTACTTCGGCCGCACAATCCGTACTACCCTCGTGAAGCCCGGCACATATTCCAGGTACTCCGTTACTTCCTCGCCGATGTACTTCATACCCGCGGTGCTGCCCTCCGGCTCAAGGCGGATCACCTCTCTGGGCAGATGGTCTGGAATCGGCCCACGCACCGGCTTGTTCTTCCCACGCCGCTTGCGCTTTACCGGGACATACTCGTCCTCCTCCTCGGGCTCAACAGCTTCTGGTTCCTCTCCAGACAACCGGCCTTGCTGCGCATTGTCCGCCGGCGTGTAACGCTCACTCTTTTTGCCAGAGAGTAGGCGATGCGCTTGTTCCAACCTGTCTTCCAGATGGCTAATCTTCGCAGCCAGATCCGCGTTGTTCTTGGATAGACGATCGGCTTTTTTCTCCAAGCGACGGACCTGCTTTCGCAGATCCTTGTTCTCAGCCTCTTGGTTTCTTAGCCTCTTGGTTTCTTAGCCTCTGAAAAAGGGCTTCACCGGCAGGAGAAGAGGGGGAGAAAGATGCCTTGGGCCGCATAGTTCGTGTACATGTGTGTCCGCCACAATGTTCCGGTTCTTCTCCCCAAAACCCATGTTTTTTGTCCCAAAAGACGCTGATTGCTGCCTGCATTCAGGCGCCTAGACGATAAGCTGCACACCACTCCGAAATACCCATATCGGCACACCAAACCCGGCGTATAATCACCTTGCACTAAGCTCTACAAGCGGACTACGCAGACCAATGCTAAGCCCGCTTTACCATGTACTTCACCGTACGGATACGAATTTAGGCCGAAATAGCCCTATTAGGAGGGAAAACGAAAGAATTGGAGACGGAACTCAGCGTTTTCCCCGACCGGATGGCGAAGTCAGGTTAAACGCAACCTTATGGATGCATATAGGGAACCATCTGCCTATTCCTTCTTTGTACGAGTTGCCTTGAGCACTCGGCTCAAGGGCCAGTGTGTTTCGCACCGGCATCTCCTCATCGAGGACTGCCAGGCCGAATGCCTCGATCCTTGTGATCGTCATTCGTACGGTAAACGTATGAAGCATGTTACTTAGCGGGGGCGGTCGTCCGAATTTCGGGTGGCCAATAGTTCCGTGAAAACGGGTGTGCGTCGGGGCACGCAGTGGGATGCCCGCAATCCCGTGCCCCGGCTTAAATTTTTTTGATTGCGCCAGCCTAGGGGACTGTGGAAGACAAAGATTGGTTTCGTAGGCGAAACTACCCCCATTTCGATCGGGAGGTGTCCCCAAGCACTGCCAGACGAATTGTGCACAGCCCTGAGCGGGTAGCACACCACGCCTTTTTCCCACTCATAAAGCGTGAAAATCGATCGCGTCACTATAAGCGCAACTCAGATGGTGACGGTCTGGCAAAGGCAAAGGGGAAGGTGACCGTCAAGCGTCGGCCAATCTGCTACGCCGCCCACTTGGATGCTCACATTTATTCGTACTACGCCCAGTATCTACGCATCAAATACGAGGAAGCTCTGTCAGAAAAAGGTCTTACCGATTACCCCCTTGCATACCGCAAGATCAAAGATAAGGATGGTAACGGCAAATGCAATATTCACTTCGCTCGAGATGTGTTCAAGTTCATCCAGTCCAGGAATGTCTGTATAGCTTTGGCACTGGATATTTCAGGATTCTTCGACAATCTCAATCATGAATTGCTGAAGGATCAATGGGCCCGTGTTCTTGGGACCGACCGTTTGCCTTCGGATCACTTCAAGGTCTTCCGGTCCGTGACTTCATACGCTTACGTGACTGAGAGACGCCTTCGCCAAGTTCCCATCTGCAAAAAGTTCTACTCCCAACCCAGGACGGATCAGCGCGGACAGGCTGTCTGCAGTGGTAAAATTTTTCGACGGGAGATTCGTGGTCAAGGCCTAGTGCACACGAACTCGAAGGCGGTGGGCATCCCCCAAGGTCTCCCGATCAGCCCAGTGCTTTCCAATTTGTACATGCTTCCGTTCGACGAGAAGTTTAGCAGTCATGTGCGGCAATACGGAGGCATGTATTGCAGGTATAGCGACGATATCTTTGTTGCGTGTCCGCCTGAGAACGCATGCAAGCTCCTAAATAAGCTTGAGTCTGAATTGAAGGACCTATTGGAGGCCCTCAAACTGCATATCAACAGCGCAAAAACCGAGCGCGTCGAATTCCGGCGCATGGAGAACGGTCAACTTGAATTTAGTAGGCTTGACAACAAAGCCGGTCCATTCCAATATTTGGGGTTTGAATTCGATGGTAGGAACGTACGTCTGCGAGCCTTCACTACTACTCGTTATAATCGCCGCATGCAACGAGCAGTGAGGCGCGCCGAGAAATCGGCTCGGCTGGCCGGTGAAACCAATATGCGCAAAGCAAAGCTATACGAGCGCTTCAGCCACTTGGGAAGCCGCAACTTTATTGACTATGCCAACCGAGCATGTCGCATCATGGGAGACGACAGCATCAAGAAACAGGTGCGAAACCACTGGAGTGCGCTAAATCATCAAATTCGCAAACGGTCGCGCCGCCTACAGTAATGGCATTCTATATCCTGGCCTTACGCTGTTTGGTCCAAATCAGTAAGCGTTGGGTGCACGGAAGAGCGTTGGAAGCTTTGTAGACATTGCTCTAACGGTAAGGATCTGGAGGCATCCCTTGCGATGCGCGAATCAGACTGACACCGATTCTTACAATCTCCCTATGTCCACGCCCTCCCGCTGTCAGAAACGAGTCCCTACTTTACGTGTATGATGTAGGCCTTTGTCGCTGAATAGACTGCGTATCGTGATGGCGGATTCTCGCTTCTTTATTAATGAAATAGCATGTAAGCTCGAACGCAGTCCGGTAACGGTTTCTGCACTCCTCCATATGGCCGGCACATCCACCAAGAATGCCTTGCTTATCTCAGACGATGGCACGGAGCATGGAAATCCTGACGAGCTAATTGAGATTGCCCCGGATGTCCGGTTCAAGACCACAATGCGTAATGACTCCCAGGAACCGGTTGAGACTACCATTCGCTACACCGTTAATGGAGAGCCGAACGTTACAACCGAGGAACAGCTTTCAGTGGGATTCATCCTTCGCAATGCCGGTGCTGGCGCCGCAATAGATAGTACAGACTTACCTAGCTACTTCCTTGAAAACACGGCAGACGGTTACAGGTACGAGAATCTCGACGACCTAGTGACAGTCTGTAACGGGGACAACTTCTTGGCCATTCACGTTGGCAGGACACCCGTAGCATAATTGGGGAGTTATATGGCTGAGAGCCACGCGTTTTCGCAGGAATTACTTTTTGTGCTTTGGTGGTGCAGACAGGATGGCTTTCGCCAGTTTTTCATAATCGGTTCCCGCTTTTCACGAAAAACTGCAATTATTTCAAATAACTCAACACGTGGGTATTCATGCTATATAATTGCCATATATTAGGGAGTTATATAACACAGTGCCATGCCCGAAACGGTTAGTGCATACCGCAATATCACATACAGGCTGTTGCCCGGAAGTCGGAGTAACGCCAAGCAACTTGCTGGATTAGCGGGTGCGTGTAGGTTTGTGTGGAATGCCATCCTCGCAGAGCAGAGCGAGGCCTACAAGAAAGCGAAAGAGGCTGGAGAGAAGCCGCCCTCGGTAAGCTTCTTCTCGCTGGGGAAGCGGTTCACGGCACTGCGCCGTACGGTCGAGTGGCTACCTGAATACTCCTTTGGTGTCGTTAGATACACATTGAAATATCAAGCGGATGCATGGAAGGCATTCTTCAAAGAGGGTAAGAGAAGACCGAGATTCCATTCCAGACGTGGTAGTACGCCTTCGTTCACGATCCCGGATAACGTAAGGGTTCGGGATGGCAAGCTGTATATCCCGAAAGTGGGATATATGGCGCTCCGCAGGCGGGGAGGCAACCCGTACCCTGATGGTATACCCATCAAAGCCACTGTAAAGAAGAACGCCGGCAAATGGTATGCTGTCATCTGCTACAAGATGGAGGCACCTGTAATAGAGGATACCGGCAGTGCTGTAGGCATTGACCGTAATTGCGGGCAGGTCGCTATGGTCTCCACAGAGGGCGATACAAGCATTATCGGACAACCGGATACCAAGCGTCTTGATGCCAAGTTGAAGCGGCATCAGCGAAGACTGGCGAGACAGAAGAAAGGCTCCAACCGTCGTAACAGGCGGAAGCATAGAATCGCCCGCATACAGCGCAAGCGTGCTAACATCCTCAAGAATGCGAACCACCAGGTAAGTCGCAGTATTGCCAAATGCTCCTCAACGGTGATACTGGAGGATCTAAAGATCAAAGCGATGACACATTCAGCTAAGGGGACGATGGAGAGCTTTGGCACAAACGTCAGACAGAAGTCTGGCCTCAACCGTGGGATACTGCGAACAGGTTGGGGCCAGCTGGATCAGATGCTGGGCTATAAGTGCCGCAAGGTGATAAAGGTTACCGCTGCCGATATCAGTCAGCGGTGTTCTGTGTGTGGGCACACAGAAGCGAGTAACCGTAAGACACGGAGCAAATTCACGTGTATGTCCTGTGGACATGCGGATCATGCAGACCTGAATGCGGCTGCAAACATACTGGTCTCCGGGATTGGGGCTTCTGCACGGCGAGGGGCGTTCGGGTTACCGACCCCTATGACCCGTGAAATTGATACAAGTGCCTCACTGTGTACAGTTGGTCACTCACGTATATAATTCCCCATAATTGCCCACATGCTGGAGCGGATTGCGGACGAACTACGGAGCAATGGGTTTGCCCCAAGGGTCGTGGAGTTTGCGAACTCTCCGAGCCCGTGTCACGCCATTATATTTGACATTGAAGTCCCAGTTGGTCGTCATAAGGACAAGATGTTGACGCTGGCGCTTAGCTTTCAGGATGGTGCATACCCTGAGTACCCACCACACTTCGTCTACTTCAAGTCATCGGTTGACTCAGGGAAATTTACGACACACTTCATACTCCAATTCGAAGGCGTAACTTGGTTCGCTTACAGTCTTCCGCCAAATGACTTCTGGGATACGCTGGAAGCGTCGCAAAAGAACATGAACACGTACGTTAAACGGCATCTGTATCGGATCCTTGCAGAACTATGAGTTTCGAGGCTGCTCTCCCCGAGACTCTTGCCGAAAAAGCAGAAACCCACCTGTTGCGCCAGTACAGGCAGAATGTGCAACAGGAGGACCTTTGCTTTGCACTATGGCGCCCGAGTACCGGGGCATCTCGAACCACGGGTATTGTTACTGAGCTCATACTCCCATCGCACGGCGATCGTAACCTACACGGCAACGCGAGTTTCGAATCGCACTATCTTGCAAGAGCCGCACGTAGAGCCTGTCAAACCAACTCCGGTGTCGCATTCATGCACAGTCATCCCAGCCCCGGCTGGCAGGCTATGAGCAATGTTGATATCGTAGCTGAGCGGGATCGCATCGCACCCCCGGCCCGTGCTGCCAGACTACCGCTACTGGGGATGACCATCGGTACCGATGGCGTTTGGAGTGCTCGCTTCTGGTCTTGGAATGGCCGGGAGTACGCATGCAGCCTCTGTGATAAGGTTCGCGTAGTGGGCCGTGGAATACAGCTCTATATCAGCCCGCACTATACCCCTTTCGTTCGATCCGCTCGTCTGCGCCGTACGGTAGATACTTGGGGATCAGATTGCCAGGCTGTTCTGGCCGCCCTGCGAATCGGCGTTGTTGGTCTCGGCAGCGTTGGCGCGATAATTGCCGAGACGCTTGGCCGCATCGGGACAACAAACTTGCTACTTATTGACGCTGATCGCGTTAAGGAACACAACTTAGACCGGCTCCTGTACGCTGCTGCTACGGATATCGGCCGCTTCAAGGTTGATATGGTCGCAAACCGACTCCGTAGCTCAGCTAGTGCGACTACTTTTCGCGTTGATCCGAAACGGGCTTGGATCCAGGAAGGCGATGCCTACGAGGCTGCGCTAGACTGCGATGTCCTGTTTTCTGCCGTTGACCGCCCGCTGCCAAAAGACCTACTTAACAATATTGCCTATGTGCACTGCATTCCTGTTGTCTCTGGAGGAATTCGCGTTGCAACCAAGCCAAACGGTCGCCTGGCAGACGCAACTTGGAGCGTGGTGAGCGCGGGACCGGGGGCGCGGTGCCTGCGGTGCGATGGCCAGTATACCTCTAGTGAAGTAGTTATGGAGCGCGACGGGTCATTGGACGATCCAACCTACGTAGGAAGATCAAGTATCCCAGCTCAAAACAACGAAAACGTATTTCCATTCGCCAGCAACCTCGGAAGCCTGATGGTTCTGGAGATGCTGCGGGCCATACTGCGTGAGCAGTGGTGGCCCCCAAAGCCTACCCGACTCCACTATAGCTATTTGATGAACCGGCTGACTACTCAGATAGCCACATGTCAGCCGAGCTGTTCCGTAACTGCTAGAACAGGGATTGGAGACCATTGGACCTATCCTTTTCTTGATGCCCCGGTGGATCGTGGCGAACGCCCACGTTCGCGTATCCGCCGCCTATGGTCTAAATTCCGCAAGTGGTTCCAGAAATAGCCATGGGTGTCCCGATCACGGATATATCAATCACCAATGTCCGCACCTTGGCTGGCGAACAGTGTGCAGCACTGTCTAAACTGACACTATTGGTCGGCGAGAACAGTATTGGGAAGTCCACTTTCTTGGGAAGTTTGAACGCTCTCGGACGGTTAGCTGGTCTCCATGAATTAACGGATGGCACCAATTATTTTGATCAGGAGCCGTTCAACATGGGCAATTTTGACTCTGTTGTTCGAGCGGGATGCACTTCGTTCCGCATTGCCATCGGCCTAGGAATCGGTCCATTTCGCCGATTCGCTATTGAATTCGAGCAGGATGGCAGTGCCACCTCATTCAAGGAGACAAAGCTAGAAATACAATTGTCCAGTGTTACTGCCGACCCAAGCCAGACGTTGACCATCGTTCGTGACGCTTCAGAGCACCGCCCCGAAGGTTGGCGCTTTAGTGGCCCAGCTTTCCAGTTTCACATGAATCGCTCCGAAGTATCAGATATGCAGTTCACGACTTGGCTATCTCGCTCTATCGCCCGAGGCATCCTTCCTTTTTTGGGCGATGGTACGATTTTCAGGAAGCGAGCGGACAATCCAACAAGCCACGATCTAGCCACGTTCGCTAAGTTCGTAAACTTCTTTCGGCACGATTTCCGCGTCCCGGAAACACCGCTTAGGATCATTTCACCCCGCCCCTATAAATTGAAACGACAGCGGCGATATCCCTACAATCCCATCAAAACATTTGGCAATCACATGGGCCTTGAGACCATTAATGATATCGGTCGCCAATTGGATCTCTTCAATCTAATTGATATCCGCCAGCATTCCAACGACGAATTTGAAGTTGTAGTCGACGTTCATGGTTCGTATCACAATCTTTGCGATGTTGGCTACGGCATTGTAAGCCTACTACCACTCATTACTTACATCGGTAGTTCTTCCCGTGATACACTCTTCTTACTACAGCAGCCAGAAGTGCATGTCCATCCATCTGCGCAGGCAGCCCTCATCAAAATGATGGCAGGCAGTAAGCATGCCTTCATTGTCGAAACACATAGCGACCACATAATAACATGGTTGCGCATTCTCGTTAAGGAAGAACGGTTGACACCCACCGATGTCACTATAATTTACTTCGACCAGTGTCCAGAGGATAACACGGCGACTCGCTTGCACCAAATCGCGTTCGACCGCCGTGCCAATCTTAGCGGTCAACCCAACGACTACCGAGAATTCTTCGAAATGGAGGCTGCCAGATTGCTTGGTTTTTCAACCTGAATCTCAAATATGTGTGTGAAGACCATTGTGGACGCCAGCGCATTTAGTCACCTTTGTGAACAAACGCCACATTCCGCCGGGGATCAATTGCGGCGCTGGATCGCCAGAGGTGATGGTATCTTGGTTTACTCTGCCGCTGAAACTGAGTATGCTACGGAACTTGACAGGTATCCCAAAGTCCGCACCTTGCTCGTCAGCTACGTCAAGAATCTGAGAGCTATTGATATCAATCCAGCTTTCGTAAAGGCCGCCAGGCCCCAAATCCCCGACCATCCAACACGAAAATCGGACGACCCGCACATTTTGGCCTTAGCAGCGGCCAGCGAGGCGTTGGTCCTTTTTTCATGCGACAGGAAACTCCAAAAGGACTTTGCTAACTCCCAGGTACTTCGTAAAGTCGGGCGGCAAGACCGACGCTCTGTGCCCAGCCTCCACGGTAATCGTCCAGAGGACACGAAGGGGGCGAGTAAAAGGAAAAAATTCCTTGCCAAGCGCACCTGTAAATCTGTTTGTTAACGACTGGTGATCCTAGGGAGAGTATAAATTGGGGGAAGTATTTACCTGCCTTGACACCCCGCACCGTCAGCGACATTGTCGTACGTCGCATAGAGGCCCTGAAGCTTGCCGAGCGTAGAGCTGGCGGGCGGCGGGGTATTCCGTAGAGCACGTTGCCGCCTGCCGCCCGCCGAACCCGGTGCACGGTAATCACGCTCTGGGTTCTCCCGGCAAATCATACAGTGCGCACGGTACACCATACTACCAGTTCATTTCGGGCAGTGTATAGGTCACTACCTTCATGAGCAACCCCACCATAGAAGCCGTTGAGGAACCAAGCAGCGCTGCCAATACAGATGAATGATAGTTGAGTACATCCACTCCGGCAAGAATTACGACGCCGGCAAATGTGAGCCAAACCCCGACTCCAATGCTGATGGACGGAACCAGCCACCTTTGCATTTTGAGTCGCTGTTCCCATTCCTTAAACAAAACGCCCCGGCCGCCCCGTAACAAACGACATTCTCAATATCCAACAATCCATCCCTACCTCATTAGAAGAACTTGCGAAAGCCATCATGTCCACACCACCAAAGCACAAAAAAGTAACGCCTGCGAAAACGCGTGGCACTCAGCCATATAACTCCCATAGTAATCTCTGATTATCTCGTTTGAAATAGAGATTGAACGTCTTGACAAATCCTTGCGGGAAAATTTTCGGGTGGCTTTGTCCCATGGTGTGCCTTTCCGATGTGTCAACGCTGATAATTCAAGAGGCGTGTAGTCCTTGTAATGCTCCCAGATCAAGCCAAGAAATTTGGCCACTGCGTCATCCAGCTTTTCATTTTCCTGGCCGAATCCTGACGTTACCGGGGCCATAATGGGACTTCCTCCATAGTGCCTGATCCGAACGTACAGATCTCGGATCACCGGACCATAGCGCTAAGCCCTTATCTTATGGTGAATCAATGATTTACCCTCCACGCCCAAAAACCCATCCATATGCAATGTACATAAGCTTCAGAACCTGCATGGATGTGAGCGGATTGCCTTCCTCCCATCCCTTACGCAGGAAATAGTTGGCTATTGTTGTGGACCTGTACATGCTTGACCAGATTCTATGTCCCCCCGGTGCACGGCGTAACTGCGAGACTATCGCGGCCAGATCGGGCCCAATTACCATAGTCAATTGCAGACTGTCAGTTTCGCGTTTGCTACCAACAATCAGCGCTCTCCCCTTATGCGCAAATATCGTTAGGAAGCACATCTTCTGCGCTGAACAATCGCATCTATCTTACAGACCACTAGCCTTTTTTCTACAAATATGGTAGGTAAACTCTCTTCTTTTCGAAGGATAAGCGTTTCTGTCTCACTACCTCCCGGGAGCCACAACATATTCGTGGCAATTGCATCTTCCTGGACTTAGTTGAGCAGACTCTTGTCCCGAACTTTCACGTCTCCCCGGACTAGGAAGTCTTAGAATGAATGCGCGAGGTCCCGACGACCATGCGCAGCTACGCATCATCTTCTCGCAGCCCCTGCCGGGCCAGCACTCCGTTTATGTCAGGAGGCTCCCAGTCAAGTGGCTTGAGCCACTTACCATCCTCGCGCACCCTTGCGCCCGGGCCAAACTTACGTAGATTAGCGCGGTCTACCTCCTCCAAGACCGCCTCATCGTCAACACCGAACGCAATTAGGGTGCCTATGGTTACTACCGAAATATCCGCGCACCCGTCTACCACTTCCACCAAGTCTGGATCGCCCACATCCTCTATTTCTAAGCGGCTCATTTTCACCTCACGCCCGCGTAATTGCACGCGCAACCCTAGAGCCCGAACTGTTTCCAGCACTTCTTCAAGAATTAGTTTCGCCCGTAGCATCCTAGTCCCGCTGTCAGGAATAACCGGGGAGCCAGGAGTCTCCTGACCAGCCTGGCGCATAAAGGCCTGAACACGTTGGTAATGCGGTGTCGGCATACTTGTCACGCCATGGATTCCAGGAGTGCATCAAACCGTGCACCGTGAATCCTCCAGTCTAAAGCAGCGGGGATACCGCGCAGCGTCTTGGAAGGCAGCGGGCGATCCTCC
Source organism: Rhodothermales bacterium (assembly GCA_963663495.1). Taxonomy (GTDB): domain Bacteria; phylum Bacteroidota; class Rhodothermia; order Rhodothermales; family Bin80. Next base: position 2,117,185 of record OY760427.1, on the reverse strand, counting down.
CCACGGAGAACAGCTGCAAGTATCCGGAATAACTCATCGTAATCCTTGTAGAGCACGGGCGCGTGGAGGAGCGGCCGGTGCAATGCCTCCGGTACAAGCTCAGGATAGCTTAGACGATTAGGGAGGAGCGGGTGACAGCCACAGTAAATGGCCTCCATCATGGCTATACCAAAAAACTCGTGAATGGCTGTAGATACCACCAGATCAGCCCGGTGCAGCAACCGGCTGTATTCCTCAAAATCCTCAACATACCCATAATGCAGAATTCGCTCGGCATACCGTTCAAAGGCCTCCTCAAACGTGTATGGATGTTCCTCAAAGTGCTTCCCGGCAAGAATTAGCCGGAACGGAAGTCCGGCATTATCAAGCCGATTCATTATGCTAAAGAAGGTTTCCGGGTTCTTATCATATTCCCAGCGCTGATTCCAGAGTACCACTGGCGGGGGCATCACAGGACCCCACTTGTGGTCTGAATAGTCCTCGGCATACATATCATGGGCCTGCAAGTCCATGCCAAGGTGCAGCACGCTGCTCTTACTACGGATTTCCTGAACGGTCGCTAAATGTGTATAGTCGGGAAATGTCCGCAGCAGCCCGGGTAGTGCGCGCATGAATTCCGTATAGTGGAACTCAGAATTAAACACCACCTGATCGGCCGCCAGGCAGGACAGATAATTAACGTATCCATACGCTAAGTCCCGTTTCTCGTCCCGCTGCAGAGGATACGTCAGCTGATTCTCGTGCAGGTAGAACAAGACGGGAACCCCGTGTAGCCGGGACCGCGATAGCGCCAGCACGGCCGGTACGTTTACCATGCTGGATGCCAGAATGACATCCGGTACAAACCCCTCCTCCACAGCTTGCAGCGCCTTCCGTGCTATAGTTACGGCGCCACCGTGAAGACGCCATTTCCAGAAACGCGCGGACATCGTGACCAGCTTGAACGAATGACGGCTATGACGGGCCAATCCATCTAAAAAATTCCTGTGCGAGCCTCCGTACCACGGTTCAAGCGCCAATACTTTCAAGAGCCTACCCGATAACTTTGAAAATCGCCGCCTCTTCTTCCTCCGAAATCGGACGTACTATGCTCAGCTCGCGTGCCTGAAGCTTGTCCCGGAGGCCTTGGTCACGAACCTCTTCCGCCGTTATAGGTAGCTCCTCTCCGGGTCCTATTTGGACCTCACGCGTCTTCATCCGCAAGAACACGGACACCTTGTCCGTGTTCTTTATCAGCATTCCTTTTCGCCTACGTGCCATACTAACCCAAATATATACAGCCTCGCCTTATACAGCTTCGCCAATGATACGACTTTTTGAGGCGCTTGTATGCTGAAACTCGCAGCATATAAGCCCATAAAGTTTATGAGTGACCCTTCAGTCATGGCACGGTTCTCAAAGCAGTCCAAATCAATTCACGTCATAACACACGCGCACGCCGAGCACCGTACAACACCACAGAGAAGGTCGCTTCGTTCTTATCCAGTGAACCATATACCACGGTGCATGATTTACATGGTCCGCCTGCAATCATCGACAGGGTGGCGGGACTGGACTGATAATGCGTTTATCCGAGGGAGGCTGCGTGTTTCGACGATACACACAAGTACACCTTCATGTGGGCCACGTTTCCCGTGCACGCTGGATACAACATGACGGAATAGGAATATATTGATAGCAGCAGTTAGGCGTAATCCGGGTGCCCCCGTGCGGCGCTTCGGCTCATGTGCATACCTGCTGCCCGCAAGTGCTGCAGGAGGCTACATCATGGACCCTGATCTGTATCGGCTAATGCTTCAGTTGTACTGCGCAGGGCCAAGTGCCGTCACATCTGCGGTCAAAAGCACCCAGTTCTTATGTTTTGAAAAAGACTCCGAGAACTATGCGTGCGGTCAGCCGCCTCGTGTTAAGAATTCCGTGCAGCCGCGCCCATGCGGCGGCACGCTTGGCTGGCGAAGTCTCAATTACTCATGCAACGGTGAAAGATGGTCAACACGAGTCATCTGCTCGGCGGTCGGAGTCCGTCACCTAAATCGGACATCCGGTAAAACTCAATCAAGTTGTAGAGCCCAATTGGTAACTTGTTAGGAAAGGTTCGAGACAAATGATACGTGCTCTCAGGTTGGAGAATTACCGCAGCTTCGAGGACTACGAGCTTCGAAACCTCACCAACGTAAACCTGCTGGTCGGCCCCAACAACTGTGGCAAGACTTCCGCTCTTGAGGCAGTTCAACTGTTGGTTGAGGGCGAGAATCCTCGCGGCATGGTCTATGTCCTAGGGCGACGCCGCGAAAGTTTTGGCAGAACGGGTACCGGTTCTTTTGAAGCCCGACACTTTCCGATTCGCCACCTTTTTCACGGCCATACAATCACCCCTGGAAGGTGCCTAGAAATTTCGTCAGGAGGTGATGATAAATTTATTCGAATGAAATTCGTGCATGTCTCTCCGCACATGATGGCAACACGACCTGGCTGGTTTGAAGAGCTGGATCTGGGATTACTGCTGAGACTGTCTGGGAGTGCATTCAAACACGATTTGCACTACCCGGTCAAAGTAGATAACATGGTGGATTGGACAAATCCCGCAGAAAGGCATATGCGTCGTTGGAAGCCGCGCCACGGGATCTCCCCCACGCTATTTGTTACCTCCGAATCCTTGCGTGAGCGAGAGATGGCCAGAATCTGGAATGAAGTTGAGCTGCAGGGGCGAGAAATGGAAGTCGTCAATTCGATGAAAATCCTCCATGAAACCCTTGATTCAATAAGGTTTCTTGGCGGTGACGAAACCGGACGAACGAGGGGTTTACCCAGTATCGTGCTCGGCTTTAAAGCCGGCGCTCCCCGATTGCCCATAGCTAGTTTTGGTGACGGCACCCAACGGCTCCTCGCGCTGTCAATTTCACTAGAAGCTGCTAAGAACGGAACCTTGCTTATTGACGAAATTGGTACCGGCCTTCACTGGAGCCTTATGAAAGATATGTGGAGGTTGGTTACTAAGACTGCAGTAGAATCGTCCATACAGTTGTTTGCTACGACACATAGCCTTGACTGCATCTTGGGCTTAGCATTGCTTCTAAAGGAACAACATCGTTTCCGTGATAAAGTGGCTATACATAAGATTGAACGACGGATAGGCAACAGCGTGAGTTTTGACGGCGAGGCAATTGTCAGCGCAACTGATCTAGGAGTGGAGTTGCGCTAATGGCCGAACCTGACTGGGAGCTATACGTCGAGGGCCGAGACGATAAAATGGCTGTCGGACATCTTCTGAAGCAGCTTGAGTACGACGGTTGCGTTTGGGACCGAATTACGATTGCTAAGGGTAAGGAAAATGTGCTGAAAACAATCAAGGTCTCCGTGCCCGCCGGGACTGGGAAGTCTTTAGGGTTCATACTGGATGCCAATGGAGATTTGGATGGGACCTGGCAATCCATTGCGAGTCGGCTTAAAAGCGTGGGCGTTGGGGTCCCGTCAGCAATTCCAGAGGACGGCCTGATAGGTTTTTCCGAAGAATTTGGTACTCGTGTGGGTGTCTGGGTTATGCCGGACAATCAGCGAGGGGGAGCCCTAGAGGATTTTCTGATGGATCTAGTCTGCGAGGGCGATGAACTACTTCGCCATGCAGAAAAATCGACCATGGAGGCTAAAGACCTCGGAGCGCAATTTGCCGATAAAGACGCTAAGCGAGCCATACTTCATACTTGGCTGGCTTGGCAGAAGAATCCGGGGAAACCATTTGGCACGGCCATCCATGCGGGGTTCCTGCAAGTTGATGGCGAGTCCGCCAAGAAGCTTGTCGCTTGGGTTAATAGGATTGCTAATGTAGAAGCCCGGTCATCAAATACCTGAGATACGGATCCCGATTACTTGCGCCATAATATGATTATATAATGGCGCTGCGGCCCTCTGCGGTTATTGCGCCTGCACAACCCTCAGATCGCATGACAATACCCGGGCCCAATACATAAATCACCGATAATGCTAACACCCGGATATCATCAGGAAAGGAAAGGGAGTGATATGGCTGAACGCCACGCGTTTTCGCAGGAGTTACTTTTTGTGCTTTGGTGGTGCAGACAGGATGGCTTTCGCCAGTTGTTCATAATCGGTTCCCGCTGTTCACGAAAAACTGCAATTATTTCAAATAACTCAACACGTGGGTACGCATGGAATATAATTATCATATATTAGGGAGTTATATATCACAGTGCCATGCCCGAAACGGTTAGTGCATACCGCAATATCACATACAGGCTGTTGCCCGGAAGTCGAAGTAACGCCAAGCAACTTGCTGGATTAGCGGGTGCGTGTAGGTTTGTGTGGAATGCCATCCTCGCAGAGCAGAGCGAGGCCTACAAGAAAGCGAAAGAGGCTGGAGAGAAGCCGCCCTCGGTAAGCTTCTTCTCGCTGGGGAAGCGGTTCACTGCACTGCGCCGTACGGTCGAGTGGCTACCTGAATACTCCTTTGGTGTCGTTAGATACACATTGAAATATCAGGCGGATGCATGGAAGGCATTCTTCAAGGAAGGTAAGAGAAGACCGAGATTCCATTCCAGACGTGGTAGTACGCCTTCGTTCACGATCCCGGATAACGTAAGGGTTCGGGATGGCAAGCTGTATATCCCGAAAGTGGGATATATGGCGCTCCGCAGGCGGGGAGGCAACCCGTACCCTGATGGTATACCCATCAAAGCCACTGTAAAGAAGAACGCCGGCAAATGGTATGCTGTCATCTGCTACAAGATGGAGGCACCTGTAATAGAGGATACCGGCAGTGCTGTAGGCATTGACCGTAATTGCGGGCAGATCGCTATGGTCTCCACAGAGGGCGATACAAGCATTATCAGACAACCGGATACCAAGCGTCTTGATGCCAAGTTGAAGCGGCATCAGCGAAGACTGGCGAGACAGAAGAAAGGCTCCAACCGTCGTAACAGGCGGAAGCATAGAATCGCCCGCATACAGCGCAAGCGTGCTAACATCCTCAAGAATGCGAACCACCAGGTAAGTCGCAGTATTGCCAAATGCTCCTCAACGGTGATACTGGAGGACCTAAAGATCAAAGCGATGACTCGTTCAGCTAAGGGGACGATGGAGAGCTTTGGCACAAACGTCAGACAGAAGTCTGGCCTCAACCGTGGAATACTGCGAACAGGTTGGGGCCAGCTGGATCAGATGCTGGGCTATAAGTGCCGCAAGGTGATAAAGGTTACCGCTGCCTATACCAGTCAGCGGTGTTCTGTGTGTGGGCACACAGAAGCGAGTAACCGTAAGACGCAGAGCACATTCACGTGTATGTCCTGTGGACATGCGGATCATGCAGACCTGAATGCGGCTGCAAACATACTGGCCTCCGGGATTGGGGCTTCTGCACGGCGAGGGGCGTTCGGGTTACCGACCCCTATGACCCGTGAAATTGATACTAGTGCCTCACTGTGTACAGTTGGTCACTCACGTATATAATTCCCAAAGGAAACCAACGGCAATCGGGAGCAATCCAAAGTGTACAACAGGATTTGCCACTTGGCTGTGCCGAAAATTGACGCTACGACACGGATGGATGTACCTTGCCTGCGCGGTTACTTTGTCTGCATGCTTGATGCCCTTACATTCTTTGTGCTGAATTCGCCTACGACTACAGCAAGAATGCAAATGAATTTGAAATGCAGCGATAAGCCCGATTGGAAAGTTCCATAGAATTATTGATTCAAGTGCTGAATTCCTCATCCTCGCGGTAGCCCCCGGGTTTCCCCGGAGGCCCCGCACAGATCCGGACGTGCGCGCTAACGCATCCGGCTCTTCCCTTGGGTCGCGCCACCGCGCATGACGTTAACAGACCAGCGAACCGGTCCGTTGCCGTAACCGCACCTTCCCCTGGCACACGAACCTGGCTCTGTGTCCAGTGCGTGCCATGTTGCATACGATCCTGGTTCTGCGTCCAGTGCATGCCGGGAACTACGGTTTCCCCTCGGGTGCGACGCTTCGCTCCACCAACTCCGCCAACTCCGCCACATGGTCTTCCATGCTTTGTTCGCCAGCTTCATCGCTACTATCATCGCATCAGACCTCTCTTCAACGTACATCCTCCGATCAGCATTTCGCCTACGCTTCGGCGGCCCCGCCCTTGGCGCTGGGCGTTGAAAAGATCTCCCAGGTCCCGGCAGGATATGTACATACGTCCATGGGGTCTTAGACACCGCGGGCCTGTCCGCCCTCTCACCATAACGATGACGAACATATTGCCTTCGACCGCACCGATAATCTCGGCGACCCGAACGACACATCTTTCGTTGCTCAATATCCCTGGCCATATGCGCCGCTACCGACACCTCACGTCCACCCTCACGAGTGACCGCGCACGGCTCGCGGAAATATGTGCTTGGTTCTTGCTTCATATTACGGGACTTCCACCCGCTATATCCTTGCCAGTTAGCCTGGCGTACCGGTGCCCCACTCCTCGCCCCCTATAACCTGCAATATTCATGTCGTACCCTGTTCGGGTCCATAAGTGCTGTTTCGGTACCTGCAGGGTATCCGTACGGTGAAGTACATGGTAAAGCGGGCTTAGCATTGGTCTGCGTAGTCCGCTTGTAGAGCTTAGTGCAAGGTGATTATACGCCGGGTTTGGTGTGCCGATTTGGGAATGACGGAGTGATGTGCAGCTTATCGTCCAGGCGCCTGAATGCAGTCAGCAATCAGCAATCAGCGTCTTTGGGGACAACATACATGGGTTTTGTGGCAGAAGAATCGGAACATTGTGGAGGGCGCACATGCACGTGAATTATGCAGCCCAAGGCATCTTTCTCCCCCTCTTCTCCTGCCGGTGAAGCCCTTTTTCAGAGGCTAAGAAACCGAGAGGCTAAGAACAAGAATCTGCGAAAACAGGTCCGTCGCTTGGAGAAAAAAGCCGATCGTCTATCCAAGAACAACGCGGATCAGGCTGCGAAGATTAGCCATCTGGAAGACAGGTTGGAACAAGCATATCGCCTACTCTCTGGCAAAAAGAGTGAGCGTTACACGCCGGCGGACAATGCGCAGCAAGGCCGGTTGTTTGGAGAGGAACCAGTAGCTGTTGAGCCCGAGGAGGAGGAGCCGGAGGGCAGCACCGCGGGTATAAAGTACCTCGGCGAGGAAGTAACGGAGTACCTGGAATATGTGCCGGGCTTCACGAGGGTAGTACAGATTGTGCGGCCGAAGTACGTTGTCTGCAAGGAGCCTCGCAAGGGGGTGGTCATAGCGCCGTTGCCGAAGCGTGTCATACCGAAGGGGAAGGCTGGTCCGGGGTTGTTGGCGTATTTGGCGGTAGCCAAATATGTGGATCATATGCCGCTATACCGGCTGCGGAAGAAGTTTCAGCGCCATGGCGTGAAGCTATCGGCTGCTACAATGGGGGATTGGATTGCGAAGGTAGCGACGTATCTGGGTCCGTTAGGAGATGCGTTGCGTAAGGAGGTGCTTCGTAGCGGGTATCTGCGGGTGGATGAGACAACGTTCCCGGTGCAAAAGCCGAAGAAGAAAGGAAAGACGCATCGCCCTCCCTTATTCATAAGGGAGTTAAGTGGCGGGGAATCGTCGTTTAATATTATGGTGTAATATGTTGACTATTCACGGTTTGAATGGGATCCTGTGCGACGCTCAAACGTTCAGAAACCCCAATACCCATTCACCCTGTAACACACCCGATGCAAGATCCCAAATCCAACCTTCTGTTCGCTTGCCAGTTCAATAAATCCGTTAAAGTTGTACACTCCAAGACCGATAATCTAACATCGGATGCGGGCGTCATTCCTATGCGCCTGCTCATGGTGATCAGCACCTTGGCATGCCGACTCGCTTCCGTGCTTAAGGACAATCGGTCCCAAGCTCGGATTACGCATAGCCTTGAGGAGTTAGTGCGGCAGTACCTGCTGCAACATGTGCAGGGGTGGGGACGTCAGTCAGATGCGGACAAGCTTCGAAGGGACCCCGCCATGCGCGTGGCCACTTCTTCCAAAAGGGGTATGAGGGCATTACAGGACGATAGGTCCCTGGCATCCCAGCCAACCATGTCTCGCTTCGTGCACATGTTGGCCGGGAAAAAGAATTTCAAGAAGTTGCGCCTTTTTGTAGAGACATTCGCCATGGAGCACCTGCTGCAGCGTGGTGGCGGGAAGCGCCGCCCCGAGGTGGTCTTTGATGTGGACGGTGTACCGGTAGATACGCATGGCAAGCAGCAGGGCAGCAAGTGGAACGGATATTACAAGCGCACCATCTTTCTGCCCCTTATCGCCATATGCGGTGAGTCGGGCGACATGTTGGGGACGGAATTGCGAGGGGGCACGCAGAATGTGGTGAAGGACTGCTACGGTTTCATTCGACGCATTGGGCTGGCATTGCGTGAACATGTGGCCGACAAGGTCATTGTCCGATTGGACGCAGGCTTCAACAGTGGCGAATTATGTGATAAGCTGGAGAACGACCGTATCGGCTACGTGATGCGTCTGAAAGGGAACGATGTGATTGACGGGCTTGCGGCGCCTCATTTGGAGGGTGATCAGCCGTCGGACGAATGCTACCACGAACTGCGCTACCGTGCAAAGTGCTGGTCCGTAGAGCGTCGTGTGGTGCTCGTGGTTGATCCGGTGCCGGGAGAGCTTTTTCCGCGGCATTTCTATCTGATCACCGATCTGGATGTAGAAGCCTATCCGGCAGAGCAGCTTGTGAATCTGTACCGGAAGAGAGGAAAGGCGGAAAAGCACTTCGGGGAGCTGAATGCGGCTTGCTCCATGGCGCTGTCGTCGGTTCTCCGTCCGAAGACACACTATAAGGGCCGGCCTGTAGTGCGGGTGCCTGATGAGTCGGAGCAGGATGAGTCGGAGCAGGATGGGTCGGAACAGGATGAGTCGGAACAGGATGAGTCGGAACAGGATGGGTCGGAACAGGATGGGTCGGAACAGGATGGGTCGGAACAGGATGGGTCGGAACAGGATGAGTCGGAACAGGATGAGTCGGAACAGGATGGGTCGGAACAGGATGAGTCGGAACAGGATGAGTCGGAACAGGATGGGTCGGAACAGGATGGGTCGGAACAGGATGAGTCGGAACAGGATGGGTCGGAACAGGATGCCGAGATCCGAGCCGAGAACGAGGTCCTGCTACAGGTATACCTTCTAACGTATCAGCTCATGCATGTGGGGCGCTGCCTTATGCGGGAGCCTGACGAATCCCAGATAAGTCTGAGCACCTATCGCGAGCGTGTACTCAAGGTGGGGGCCCGCTTCGTACAACACGCGCGCAACATCGTTATCCACATTGCCGCCAGTGCAGATGCTGCATGGGAGCAATTTTGGCGACGTTATTGTCAACTCACATGGATCACGCTTCCCATGAAGGGCTAGCTAAGTCAAATTTGTGCCTGCGCTCCAACACCGCAGGCGCCCAACGCGGAAAGCGGAAAGAGAAGGTAGGCAGAGGTGTGTCTACCCGACAGACATCTTCCCAAAATCTCGGTAATGTGACCGCTGTCGTGTCGGGAAAAGGGCCTAAACTGGTGTTTTCAGCCCCTCTCATGGTCGTCCCTACGCGTGAACAACGCACAATCGGTCCTGCAGGCACCGAAACAGCACTTTTAGACCCGAACAGGGTACGACATGAATATTGCAGGATCGCGGCTATCTTTGGGTATACCTGGCACCGCGGGCGAAGGTGGTGATGATGGATTACAGCCCGAGCCGTGCGCGCGCTGGACCGTGGGAATTCTTGCGCGGATATAGAGGGGCGATGCAAACCGACGGGTATGTGGTGAACGATGCGTTTGGTACGCGGGGCGGGATAACGCTGTTTGGATGTATGGCGCATGCGCGTCGCAAGTTTTATGACTGCAGGAAAAAGGAGCCCAAGAAGGTGCGCCATGTAATGGAGGAAATCCGGCAGTTGTATGCGATAGAGTGTGGGTTGCGTAAGGAGGGAGCTGGTCCGGCTCGGCGTGTAGAGGTACGACAGGAGGAGGCACGGCCGGTACTGGAGAAGTTGAAGCCATGGCTTGAGGAGAGTCGTGAGCACCGGCCGAGTGCGGGATGGGATGAGGCCGTGGGGTACATGCTCAACAGGTGGGAGAAGCTGGCTTGTTCTGCCCTTCCCCCATAAATCATCCATCACGGTTAGATTGTTCGTCAGTTCTGGTCAACTCTCGCTGGCATGGCTGTCGGAATATCTCGGGTATTTCGGCCCAGCAGGTATGGTGTGTGACTTGAGGTGAATAATGCCATCCTCTCGTGCAAAACGCGATCTCTTCCTGCACCGCTTCCCTTGGCGGTGCATTGCCTACCTCCACGAAGCCTCGGCTGTCCTCGGCTGCAGTCTCCTGGCAATACTTCCGCCTCCAGTAATTCAACGGTCCGTACGAGATGCCCTGCTCTGTGCAATACGCCGCTGCGGACTGGGGCCTTTCGTTATACTGCTCTACCAGCGGAAACATCTCTTCCGCCGTACATCTGGGCTGTACCATGCGATCTGGGTTCTCACGTCTACGGGTAAGCTCCCAAGAACCCATCACCTAATCAAGATGTAGTTCACCGCACGCTTACGCAGGTGCTCCATGGCGAATGTCTCTGCAAAAAGGCGCAACTTCTTGAAATTCTTTTTCCCGGCCAACATGCGCACGAAGCGAGACATGGTTGGCTGGGATGCCAGGGACCTATCGTCCTGTAAAGCCTCCATACCCCTTTTGGAAGAAGTGGCCACGCGCATGGCGGGGTCCCTTCGAAGCTTGTCCGCATCTGACTGACGTCCCCACCCCTGCACATGTTGCAGCAGGTACTGCCGCACTAACTCCTCAAGGCTATGCGTAATCCGAGCTTGGGACCGATTGTCCTTAAGCACGGAAGCGAGTCGGCATGCCAAGGTGCTGATCACCATGAGCAGGCGCATAGGAATGACGCCCGCATCCGATGTTAGATTATCGGTCTTGGAGCGTACAACTTTAACGGATTTATTGAACTGGCAAGCGAACAGAAGGTTGGATTTGGGATCTGGCATCGGGCGTGTTACAGGGTGAATGGGTATTGGGGTATCTGAACGCTTGAGCGTCGCGGAAGAGTCCATTCACCCCGTGTATAGTCAACATATTACACCATAATATTAAACGACGATTCCCCGCCACTTAACTCCCTTATGAATAAGGGAGTTATAAAGACGCGAATTTCTGCGGGAAACGTAGTGGTTCGGATGTATACCCCGCACAATAGTCCCGCTTAGCAAATTTTCGCGGCACGCTACCATCGCTGAAAGGCTGTATATTCTGGGTCGGTAGCGTTCGGATGTGATCTGCATTTAATGCGTCCACAACGACTGCCTGGGTCCTGCAAGATGCTCGTCGTTACTTACCGCATCATACGAACCACTTAGTGACCCATAGCCACACACGAATTACCGTTTGTACTATGCTGTTGCTTGGACTCTTATGTTTTGATGGCGGCGATGGTATCCATGTCGTCGTACCCGAGGTCAGCAAACGCTACCCCAATGAATTCGAGTGGATAAAGCGAACCTACCCGCATTTTGAGTACGACGAAGAAGCATACTTCCATGCTGGTCAGGAAGTGGCTCAGCTGCGTGCTGCACCCAAGAAGACAGGCCTGCCCGCCTGGCATTCGGTTGGACCTACCAATATTCCGGGGCGCATATCCGATATCGCTTTTGACCCGCTGAACCCAGGCACGGTGTACGCAGGCAGTGCGGTTGGAGGCGTTTATAAGTCTGAAGATGGCGGCAGAACATGGACGCCCATTTTCGACGACCAGCCTACACAGTCCATAGGCGACATTTCCGTAGATCCGCAGAACACAGGCACCCTGTATGTCGGTACGGGTGAAGCCAACGGTGGGCACAATACTATGCGAGGCTTCGGGGTATACAAATCCACCGACGGAGGACAATCCTGGAACCCCTCAGGTTTGCAGGACGCAAGCCATGTTTCCCGTATTTTAGTAAGCCCCAGCGATCCACAGCGCATTTACGCCGCTTCCATCGGATCCTACTTTAAGGCCGAACCCGACAGAGGCGTATACCGAAGCACGAATGGCGGAGCCACCTGGGACAAGGTGCTCTTTATCAGTGACAGTACCGGGGTAATAGACCTCGCTATGCGACCGGACAATCCTGATGTCCTGTTTGCTGCAACATGGATCCGGCTACGAAACATTACCAGTACGGACTTCGTGGGCACGGAAAGCGGTATCTACAGATCCGTGGATGGAGGAACGACATGGGAACGCCTTGGAGTGGATCATGGGCTGCCTGTAGCAGATGGAGTCGGGAGAATTGGCTTAGCCATATGCAGAGACTTCCCTGATACCGTGTATGCTCTGTTCACCGGGAACTCCCCGTTGTTCGGTTCTCATACCTATTACGGTCTCTACCGCTCCGATGACGGTGGAGAGACATGGAGAGATGCCGACCCTGGCAAAGCAGCCAGATTCGGCTTTCGTGGGTTCTCCTGGTACTTTGGCCAGGTGCGCGTTGCGCCGGACAACCCTGACATCATATACGTGTTGGATGTTTTAATGGGAAAGTCCAACACTGGAGGTGCCACCTGGGACCACATTACGGGGACTCATGTCGATTACCATGCGCTAGCTTTTCATCCAAACGAACCGGAAACAGTCCTTGTAGGTAACGATGGTGGATTGGCGATTTCCACGAATCGAGGGAGCACATTTAGTTTTAGGCCCGCGTTAGCTAACACGCAGTTTTATGAAATCGGCCTCCATCCTACCAATCCCAATCAATTCTACGGGGGTACGCAGGACAACGGCACCTTAATGAGCAACGGGACAGACAATTGGCGACGGATCCTCGGTGGCGATGGCTTCTACGTCATCGTTGATCCAGTAGACACAACTACAGTGTATGCCGAGCAACAATTTGGTGTCCTCGTGAAGTTGGTCTTTCGAGAAGACGGAGGCCGTGATGTAATCCCGGTGTCCACCCAAATCCCTTCTAACCAACCCAGAAACTGGGCCACACCTGTTGAAATGGATCCTCACAACCACTTGGTTCTGTACTATGGGACAGACCGGATACACCGCACAGCGGATGGAGCTCGGACTTGGGAGGAGGTCAGTGCGCCACTGGTGCGCCCGGAGAGTAAAAACACACGGTTGGGTACCGTAACGACTATTGCAGTGTCTCCCGTTGATTCTTCTGTTGTGTACGCTGGTACCGACGATGGCAATGTTTGGGTAAGCCAGGATCATGCCGAATCGTGGACACGAATTTCTGATACACTCCCGCGTAGATGGGTGACCCGTGTCGTCCCCGACCCTGAAGACTTGCAAACGGCGTATGTCACCTATTCGGGCCGCCCATGGCGAGACTACGAGCCCCATGTGCTCCGCACGCGAGACTTGGGAGCCACATGGGACGACATAACATCCAATCTCGTGCAGGCACCTGTCAACGCGTTTGCTGTAGACCCCAAAAGCCCTTCGCGCCTTTTTGTCGGGACCGACCTGGGGGCCTTCATGAGTACAGACGATGGCGCCAACTGGGTGCTTCTTGCGGATGGACTGCCTCAGGTCCCTGTGTACGACATGAAGATATTTTCTGACGATCAGCACCATATCCTCGTCGCGGGCACGCACGGTCGTTCCATGTACACTTTGGACCTATCAACTACTGCCACCCTCTCAGAACCCCCGCCGGTGCCAGCTAACTATATTTCTCTGTCGGGAGTCTATCCCAATCCCTTTGACACCGAAATTACACTGGAATACACCATTGCAGGGCATGGTGTCGTGTCAGTTGAGATCTACGATCTGATGGGGCGGCGCCTCCAATTGCTCGGCACTTCCTACCACAGCCCTGGAATTCACCGGACATTGTGGGAGGCATCGGCGGTAGCCAGCGGAACCTATTTTGCCCGTATTTCCCACACAGGGAGCCAATCAACCTCGACGCATACCGCGGTACTTCGCAAGCACTGAGCCAGGCGCATTTGCCTGTGTCCGCTATTGCTGCGCATGGAGCAGCGCGCGTTCAGAGGAGAAATTCATTTGATTCTGCCTGTAACCCAATCACTGCTTGCGATACGCTAACGGCATCCCCCTCCCCTGCCATTGCGGAGGTAATCACTACTTTCGCGCATACTCACAGACACCACGCGCAATCTGTGAACGGGCTGGAGAATTGTTGGCCGATGCCGAAAACCGCGCATAGGGACACGTTCCACAGGATCAGCGCAATCAATCCGCACCGCTACGGCGCAGACTGCGCGAATCCGCCGGACGCGCTCAACCGGATGCGCGTTCTCTCCGCTTGTATCGCTAAGGCGGAGACTCACGTTCCGGCGGCTAATAGCCGAAACCATGTCACTATCTTAGGCATGGGCGCTAAGTCGTTGTTGTTGATGCCCGTTTAGCAATCCAGATTGGAAACCCAATTAAGCGGACGGAGATTTAACGGAGCATCTGTGCCACCTTGAGATACCGGACGGATATGGTTGATTTCCCACCCCCAGTGCGACGACCGATTTCCGTAGTCCTGGTACCGCATAACACGACCGAAATCATCCCATCGCGAGCTGATAAGTGTTGGTTTGTAAACGAGGCAGAACTGGTTATTCCAAGGGGAATTATATAGTGTTTGCCAGAAAAAGGTAGGAGGGCTGAAAAACGGCGAAACAAGGCCGTTTGATACTCGTTCTATCCACCTGTAAGCGTTACGGTTACAGATGGATATGAGCCATACCGTATTTGCACATTGCAGATTATTCAGCCAGCGTGTCTCTAACGAATGTTTGGCCAAATCCTTCTGTTTCGGGCGTTTTCATCGATATAAGGCCCCTTGGGGCCGATTATTCATACGATTAATACCATGCGGATTGTAGAGGATACACAGTTTAAGCTCGGGCAGGTCCCCATTGAAGAGATGACCTTCCACCCCAAAGACCGGGACGATATACCGGCAGTGCTAAAAGGTCTGCAGCACCTGTATTGCGACCCAACGGCTCGGCAGAAGATCTTTGAGATCCTGGAGAAGCAGTTGCTTCCGAATATTGATTTGCAGCGTGGTCGTCCGGGGATGGCACTTTGGCGCGTCTTTGTCTTGGGGGTATTGAAGCAGGCCCTCAACTGCGACTTTGATCGTTTGAGGAGCCTGGCCGCCAATCATTTGGAGGTGCGCCAGATGCTGGGGCATACGAATTTCTGGGACGAGCCTGTCTATCAGCTGCAGACCGTTATTGATAACGTGAGCCTGCTAACAGCGGACATCCTGAAGCAGATCAACGATGCGGTGGTGGCTTGCGGTCACCGATTGGTAGAACAGGAGCCAGAGGAGCCGCTTCTTTGCCGGGTTGATTCGGCGGTGGCCAAAGCGAATGTGGAGTGGCCTACGGATGTTCGTTTGTTGTGGGAATCGATGCGGTGCCTGATTCGGGAGTTGCATTGCGCATGTGAGGCGCACAGCCTTGCGGGCTGGCGCAAGGCTGTGTACTGGAGTCGTACCTTGAAGAAGGCCTTCAACCGGGTGCGTACGCACCGTCAGTGGCGTGATGAGTCGAAGGTGAGAAAGTATGTGAAGATGTGTCGTGTTCTGATTGAGCGTGCGGAGAGCAGTGTCAGCGTGTTGAAGGAGAAAGACGCGGATCTTGAGGAGGTGTTGCGGTACTTGGCAGATGCACAAAGGCAGATAGATCAAGTAGATAGGCGTTTGTTGAAGGGGGAGGTGATTCCGCATGATGAGAAGGTATTTTCGATACATGAGCCGCATACTCGTTGGATCACCAAGGGGAAGGCGGGGGTGATTGCGGAGTTGGGTCTGCCGGTATGCGTGCTGGAGGATCAGCATCAGTTGATATTGTGGCATCAGATACTGCACGAAGGGGTGGATTCGGATATGATTGTGGGGTTTATGAAGGAAGCGAAGGATCGGTATCCGGCGATCACATCGTGCAGCATGGATAAGGGGTACTCATCGGTAAAGAACCGTAAGGCGCTGGAGCCGGTGTTGGACACGGTGATCATGCCGAAGAGGGGTAAGTTGAGCAAAGCGGACAAGGAGAGGGAATCCGATCCGAAGTTTGTGGAGGGTCGTCGTCAGCATCCGGCAGTGGAGTCGGCGATCAACAATTTGAATCATCGGGGCCTGGGTTTGATACGGACCCGTGGCAAGGAAGGCTTTGTTCGGACGGTGGCGCTGGTAGTGGTAGCGGCAAATGTGCACCGTATCGGGCAGATAGTGAAGCGGAGCGAGGAGCGACGAAGGCGGTGCGAGCAGGCCCGCAAGCGCGCGGCGTAGGTACTCGCGCGAGCGTCTTCAGCACAGAATCAAGGTAGCCTGCAAGGGCGAGAGGCCAACGTATGTTCATGCCTCGCTGATGGACGACAAAAACACGTCTGATCAACGTCAAAACCCCAGGATTGCCGGCGTGAGCGGACAAAGTCGGCACCGTTACCGTCGAAAAATCCTTGCTGACTTGTCATTCCGATCCCCAATTCGAATTCCAGCCCCCCACTCAGCCAAGAGTCGCTCGCAAGACCATACTTTTCTGGCAAACACTATATACGTGAGTGACCAACTGAACACAGTGACCTAACTTCGCCATCCGGTCAGGGGAAAACGCTGAGTTCCGTCTCCAATTCTCTCGTTTTTCCCTCCTAATAGGTAAGCGTGCGGTAAACTGCATCTTGATTTGGTGATGGGTTCTGGACGGACTTTACCGCCTTACGTATACTCTTGGAGATCCAGGACCATCGTAGCAGTTGCCAGTTCAGCCTCTACATTGGTTGCATAGACTGCAATTCGACCAGAGCTAGAAACGGATCGCAGTACCTCCGCTACCAAATCACGCCCCGCGCTGTCAAGATTGACCATAGGCTCGTCAAGCAGCAGGAGCGGTGGATTAAACAGCAGCGCCACGGCAATACGTAATCGCTGCACCATGCCGCTCGAAAACGCACGCACACGCAGGTCGTCCCGGCTAGACAACCCCACACGGTTCAAAATCGCACCAATCTCGGCGCCACATTCCTTGCCACCACGCGCGGACACCAGAAAATGCAAGTTTTCTCGCGCCGATAGATTCGCATACATGTGGACCTCTGAAGAAACCAGTCCCGCGTAACGCATCCGGTCCTCAGGCGCCACTTCACGCCCATTAACTGCTAATGCTACAACGCCGGCAGACGGAGAGAGCACACCAGCCAGAATCTTCAGTAACGTCGACTTCCCCGACCCGTTGGCCCCAACTACAGCAAGCGTTTCTCCACCCCCCATCTGAAACCCAAGCCCCCGAAAAAGACAAGTGGTACCAAACCTTTTCTCCAGTCTTGACACGTTCAGGGTCATCAATTCATGCGGCAATCCAGAGACAAACTTACATACAGCAATATTGTAGTATTGCTGTACCAATAAGTTGAAACCGGGTGTGATCCATGCCTCACAGAATCCCGTGCTTGCTCCTGCTGTTCGGCATCCTCTGTCTGCCAGGTGATCGATGGACTTCTCCCCCGCTTACAGAGCACACAAAGCACACAAAGCACTACCCAAGCGAAATCGAATGGATCAAGGATACTTATCCATACTTCACATATGACCGGGATGCATACCTGCGCGCGACGCAGGAAGCTGCCCGAGAACACGCCGCTGTACAGAAAACCGGTACGGAGATGTGGAGGCAGGTCGGTCCCTCGAACATTCCCGGCCGCATTTCTGATGTCGCCTTTGATCCGGTGAACCCCACCATCGCCTACGCAGGCAGCGCCGCAGGAGGGGTTTACAAGTCTGTAGATACCGGCGTTTCATGGTTTCCGATTTTTGACGACCAACCCACGCTGAGTATCGGCGACATTGCCGTGGACCCGAACAACCCATCCACGCTTTATGTGGGCACAGGCGAAGCCAATGGAGGGCATAATAACATGCTGGGCTATGGAGTATTCAAATCCGAGGATGGCGGCCAGACCTGGAAGGCGTCGGGGCTAGAGAACACGAGCCAGATTGCCCGCATCGTGGTAGATCCGAACGATTCTCAACGCGTGTATGTAGCAGCTATCGGAAGCTATTTTCATACTGACTCCAACCGCGGCGTGTATCGAAGCCTTAACGGCGGTGCTACATGGGAACAAGTGCTCTTTGTGGACGAATTCACTGGAGCCATTGACTTGGTAATCCGGCCCGATAACCCGAACGTTCTCTTCGCAGCCACATGGTTCAGGACGCGCACCGTGAACGATTATCGTGTCATCGGAGAGACCAGTGGCATTTACCGATCCGTAGACGGCGGAACCACTTGGAAACAACTAGGAGCAGAAAATGGACTGCCCGATTCAGACCGCCTAGGAAGGATCGGCATAGCAATCTGCCGGGACTATCCCGACACCATGTACGCTCTATTCATGACGGCGAGCGGACTTTTTGGAGACTACTACGGCCTATATAGGTCTGACGATGGAGGGGAGAATTGGGTCAACGCAGATCCTGATTCGGATGTACGCCACGGAACGGCCACATTTTCCTGGTACTTCGGACAAGTGCGCGTCGCACCTGACAACCCTGACATCGTCTACGTGTTGGATGTTTTGTTCATGCAATCAACGGACGGTGGCGCCACATGGTCATATGACGCCGGCACGCATGTCGACTACCACGCCCTAGCTTTTCATCCAGAGAACCCGCAACATATCCTCGTAGGTAACGATGGAGGAATTACTGCCTCCATCGACCGCGGCAACCCCAACTCCTGGCATGCTGTCCCGCAATTGGCTAATACACAGTTCTACGAGATAGGACTGCATCCCACAGATCCCCAACAATTCTTCGGCGGAACACAGGACAACGGCACATTGATGAGTCAGGGACCGGACTATTGGGAAAAAATCCTGGGAGGAGATGGCTTCTATGTGCTTGTAGATCCTGTACAACCAACCACCGTATATGCCGAACTTCAGTTTGGTGGACTCTGGAAAATTCTCCGTGTTGGAACACCCAATGCAGCTTATACGCAGGCCTTGTCTGGTATTGACGAGAATCTGCCCACCAACTGGTCTACACCGGTCGCGATAGATCCATCGAATAATCACATCCTGTACTACGGAACTGACCGCATTCACAGGACCACAGATGGGGCGCGCTCATGGACCGAAGTTAGTGCACCGCTTGTGTCACCCCCAGCCGTATCAGGCTTGGACCTCTTCGGGACCGTAACAACCATCGCCGTGTCACCTGTCAACCCCGACGTAATATACGCTGGTACAGACGATGGCAACGTGTGGGTCAGCGAAGACTACGCAGTTAGTTGGACGGATGTGTCGTCCAACCTACCAAGGCGATGGGTGACCCGCGTTGTGCCTGATCCCGCCGATGCTAACACGGCATATGTAGCATTTTCCGGACGAAGGTGGTTTGATTACGAACCCCGAATCCTGAGAACACGCGACCTCGGAAACACATGGCAAGACATTTCGGAAGACCTTGTTGATGCTCCAGTGAACGCCTTCGCCGTTGATCCTACCGACGTCCGCCGGCTATTTGCCGGTACGGACCTCGGAGCATACATGAGCACCGACGACGGGCAAAACTGGACGCTGCTCGGAAATGGAATGCCCTTGGTATCCGTGTACGACATGAAAATCTTTTACGATGGGCAGACACTCCAGTTGGTGGCCGGGACCCACGGCAGATCCATGTACACATTGGACCTATCAACCGTGCCCAGTACCACACAGCCTCCTGCGGCTCCAATTGAGATGGCAACACTGTCAGGTGCCTATCCCAATCCGTTTGATCATCAGGTCACACTAGAATACAGCCTGTCTCGCCGTGGTACCGCCACGCTTGATATTTACGATGTGACCGGGCGCCAAATCCGCACGATCGTCAATACCGCTCGTAGCGCCGGTACCCACCGTGCAGTTTGGAATGCCCGGGCTGTCGCCAGCGGCACGTACTTCGCCCGGCTTACTGTGACCGCCGACAATCAGACTGCTGCTCAGACGATGGTACTGCACCGAAACTAGCCATCACATACCAACGCACCCTAGACCGTGGTTGCCTATGGCTGGTCTTCGCTTCTTCCCTCCCAAGACTCCAGCCACCGAGCAGCGTAGGCGCTGGCTTTTCGCTGCCGTGTTTCTCGCGGCCACAATCTCGCTGATCTGGCCGGGGTACGAGCTTGTTGCTCACAGCACACTTGGGGGTTGGCCGCTGGCCTTGCTCTGGAATGTGTGGTGGCTTGTAGTGATACTAGTCTCTCTCGGAATGCTGTACAGCAAGGACCGGTAACGCCGTGGATCCCTGGCTGATCGCAGTGCTGATCTGTGCTGCCTATCTCGCGGTCACGCTGGCACTCGGGCTTATCCCCGGACGCCGGGCCACCAAAAGCGTCGCTGGCTATGTAGCAGCCGACCGTACCATGAGCGTGTTGGTCCTTTATTTTGTTATGGGTGCCTCCGTGTTCTCATCCTTCGCTTTCCTCGGAGGACCGGGCTGGGCTTATTCACGCGGTGCTGCAGCCTTCTATATCCTGTCCTTCGGCACAATCGGAATGGTCCCCCTCTATTTTATCGGGCCGCGTACCCGGCGACTGGGGGAACGCCACGGCTTTGTTACGCAGGCTGAACTAATGACTCATCGGTACGGCGGCAGATGGATCAGCACCATCCTAGCCATCGTGAGTATCGCCGCCTTTATCCCCTACCTGACCCTACAAATGAAAGGTGCAGGCTACATCCTTGCGGTGATATCCGGGGATCGGATCCCAATGTGGGCGGGAGCGCTGGTAGCATATGGCATCGTACTGGTCTATGTACTGAGGAGTGGAGTGATGGGTGTCGCTTGGACCAACACGTTCCAGGGCATCTTCATGCTTGTGATCGCGTGGTTTTTGGGCTTGTACCTGCCGTACAAGCTCTATGGCGGAATTTCGGAAATGTTCGGCCAGATCAGGGATGCAGGCTTGGGGGAAATGCTGATTGCTCCAGGTCTTGACGGCACCGGTCAATCCTGGAACTGGTGGGCGTACAGCTCGGCGATTGCCGTGTCAGCGCTCGGTATTTCAATGTGGCCCCACCTGTTCATGAAATCGTACGCTGCACGCAGCGAGCGCGACTTGCGGCTGACCATTGTCTTGTATCACACTTTTCAACTTTTTCTGGTACCCATTCTGCTTATCGGTTTCTCGGGTATCGTCGCCTTCCCGGGCATCACCCCAGCCGACACCATCGTGCCCTATATCTTGACGCAGGTGGACCTTCCAGTGCTATTGGTGGGACTGGTATGTGCAGGAACGCTGGCGGCTTCCATGTCCACTGGTGATGCACTGCTGCATGCTGCGGCATCCATTGGGATCCGGGACGGCCTCGGTCCCTGGCAGCAGAAGAGGATACATGACGACTTGGAACGACTGCTGATACGCGTCCTAGTTGTCGTGATTGGAGCTACCGCGTACTATTTCGCCGTGGTTTCTGATTTATCTCTCGTAGCGCTATTATTGGGATCCTATGGTGCCATTGCCCAGATCTTTCCGCCAATTTTTGCAGCTTTCTATTGGCCGCGTGCCACCGGGCCTGGAGCACTTGCAGGTCTGATAGCCGGAATCACGGTCAGCGCTGTTTTCCTTGCCTATCCGGATCTTCGGCCGGTACCGATGCACGAAGGCGTTTTCGGGGTCGCAGCCAACGTTGCTGCCCTGGTGGGGGTGAGTTTTGCCACAAAGCCCACCTCGCAGACGGTGGTGGATGAGTTTGTTCACTCCAGCGCTTAAAACGCACCAAGCAGCTTCATGGCCATCACGAGAACGGCGACCAGCATTATACCGCGAATAATGGCTTCGCCTTTGCGGACTGCCAGCCTTGCGCCTAACCATCCTCCGGTGGCGTTTCCTGCTGCCAGCGTTAGGCCCAGCACCCAGTTCACATTGCCTGTAGCGACAAAAATGAGCAATGCGGGGATTGTATACACCAGCGCAACCCCGATCTTATGGACCGTCGCACCCATCAGGGATTCTTGCGCTAAGTGATAAAAAACGGCAGTAAGCATGAACCCGATTCCTGCCTGTACAAAGCCACCGTAAAACCCGACCCCCACCAGCGAGGCATCCACCCATCGTGGATGTGCGCCAAGAACTTCCCTCTTGCGGCTACGCCTGGGCACCAGCATTGATATCACGATACCGATCATGACGATACCCAGGATTCGTACGAACCATTCATCGCTGATCCTAACCGCTACCACAGCTCCCGCAACGGCTCCTGGAATGGTCCAGAGTCCGTACTTGAGGGATTGAGAGAACCGGCTTACGCCATCACGATAGAACGATGTATTGGCGGAGATATTCTGAATCGCTATGGCAACGCGGTTTGTACCATTTGCCATCCCGGCATCCAATCCTAGAAACAGTAGCACCGGAACCGTAATTGTGGACCCTGCCGCTGCCATCACATTCATGGCCCCCGCTACAACTCCGGCGCCAAAAAGTACTAGACTGCCGGCCCATTCCGCCTCCACCTAACGCCGGGCGAAAGCTAGGACAATTTCGGACTGCCCCTCCTCAGTCAATGAGAACTCTTCGCTCTGATAAAATCCGATAGGAGGTCTCCATTCGTCTAAATCATCCCATGCAGATGAGGCATCCTTAACAAGGAACCCAATCAACTTGCCCCGAATCCTAGCCGCAGCAGACTCGTCTAGATCCACCCCTTCCTTATCAACAAACCGTACCGTAATACGCGTATTATAGGTAGCTTGGTTGTCCCAAGCATTCCGATAAGACTGCGGCAATAGGTCCCAAACGATGCTGTCCGTAAGCAGCGTATTCAGTATCGGGCTGATTACCGGCCGCCAGTAGTCTGCCATGCAACCGATCCCGGGTACGACAGCATCCATATGCATGTAGTATTCCGGTACTAGGTCGTCTGGCCGCAGAATGCCGAACAGCGCGGAAAAAATGATCCCGGTCTCCAGAAGTCTCCGCTGCGCCCCCGTAGGTAATCCCTGAAAATCCAATGCAGAATAGATGGGACCTGCACTATAACGACTCAGAGCCGACATCAGCGGGGCGCGATAAATCTTGCGCAGCGCGTCAATCTTAGCGGAATCGTCAAGTGGGGGCGCGATCTCCTCACCCGCCTTGAGTGCGACGTGCAGCTGGTCAATCAGCGCGCGTCGCTCAGCATTGAGTTCGCTGAAATAGTTGAAGGTGTTGCTTGACCGGTAGTCAAACATGTCAGGAGCAAAAGGATTGCCTCCCACCTTCTTTCTGTTCGAAGGCGGGATCAGGATGGACAGTCTAGCCATAGAGGACCTTCGCAAAACCCGCGGTCACTCTCCGGCAGGAGTTGCGCTACCCTGCTGCTTGACTTGCCCTAGCACCGCATCCATTTCGGTACGTAAAGCGCGTGCTTTCTGCATTGCGTCGGCTACGAGATCGTCACCGTCTCTTCGTGCGTCCTTATCGTCCACCCGAGCAAAAATGCTTTCGCACGCATCTGCCACACGGCGTCCCATCTTGTCAAGCTTGAAACTTATGCGTCTCCGCATACGTCGCCCATCCTCCGGTGCCAGTAGCAGCCCTGCGGCAAAGCCTGCACCACCCGCCAATATCGCACCCCATCCAAGTGCGAGGATCACAGCGCGTAAATTATTGTTCTTCATCAGAAACCAACCAATTAGCGGCCCTTCTTCTTATGGCGGTTCTTGCGCAATCGCTTTTTGCGCTTGTGCGTAGCAATTTTGTGACGCTTACGCTTTCTGCCGCACGGCATAGGCTATCTGGGCTTTTGATCTTCAGAAACTCAACGGATGAATTGATACGGGAGATCTTGTACATTGTTTCCCCCTTATGACGGACGGTGCACTTTGCGTGAATCGAGGTACTATCTTTGTAGATTGTGAGAGGGCTAATACTAAGGCTTTGATGCTGACCAAGTGAAACACCCTTATTACGAGGTAAATCGATTTCGGTACGTTGATACGAATCCGAGCCAGAAGGATCATGCAGTAGTAATGCTGCACGGTCTGCTTGGTAACGTGCCGCAGTGGGAGCCGGCTATTACCGGGCTGTGGGCTAAGGGATACCGGGTAGTTTGCCCTGAAATCCCCATTCAGGCCCTTCCCCTGAGAAAGGCCAACATGACGGGTGTCATGGATTTTGTTGGTCAATTTCTGGACGAGCTTGAAGCAGAGGAACTGGTCTTGGTGGGTAATTCCCTTGGTGGACAGATAGCTCTTATGTACGTCTTGGATTCGCCAGACCGTGTCACGGCGATGATCCTGGCAGGATCTGCCGGCATCTACGAGGTAGAAACCGGCACCCGTACGTTCCGCCGCAATGATCGGGAATGGATTAGGCAACGTGCACAGGTGAGCTTCTACAACCCCGACTTAGCCCACGATGAGCTAGTCAACGACCTGTACGAACTGGCAAACGATCGAACGCGTGCGATGCGTGTTCTCAAAATAGCGCGCCATTCGCTTACCATTACCCTAAATGACGACCTCACCAAGATTTTCGTGCCAACGATGCTTATCTGGGGCAAGCATGACCGGATCACTCCAGAGGATGTAGCACGCACGTTTGAGGCGTCTCTACCACACGCTGAGCTGCGAGCTATAGATAAGTGTGGCCATGCCCCGCAGATTGAATGCCCCGATGAATTCAACGCTTTAGCGCTAGAATTCTTGGAGCGTACACTGGGCCCACGCCAAATGAAGCGTTCGCCCTCCGTATCCTGAGGTACCGCACTCGCTATCCCATCGTACAGGATGTTACTCCGCGCCGCTGCCGTACTGCTGTTGTATGCAGGGTGTACCCCCTCGTTGTTTCCGCTATACCAGGACTACGGCAATGAGGCTCAAAGTGCGACAGCTATTGAACGAGTCCAGCGCGCATTTACCGCTTCCGGATGGTCATTGGGAAAGACCGAGGCGAACAATGTTGTCGTAGGTATCCCGCGAAGGGTGCGACATTGGGGTCTTTATAGGGTCGTGGTATCGGTTGAAGCTGTGGTAATGGCCGAAGGCCATGTTCGCCTGTTTATCCACCCTTACCGACATTACGTAACCGGAAATCGCAGTAAGATACCCTTCCTTAGACGTTCGCTTCGTCGCAGCATCGTGCAGCCGTTAGATAAAGCGTTCTACCGCGAGAATCTGATAGCTCTGGGGACGGGTGTGTACCGGGATCGCCGCCTTTGAAACCCCATTGCGGTGACTGCCGTACCACAGCCGCGTTCTTTGACCAATTGGGGATGACACGGCTTCGACGGGTGGAATGATACCGTGGGCCGCGCGTCGAGCTTCCTGGCATGCTCGTACCAATCGCCAGGAAACACGTAACTGCGAACGATTACTCGTACGCGATGGTGGCATAGTCCACCGTCTGTCTCCTTGCGCCGGAATATCCGGCTTTGCGCTTGCTTGTGGGCGTGCTTGGAGGCATCGACTTTACCGATTACCATCGGTACATGAGCTGGCTGCCTGCCTGTTGTGGCTGGACGGGCGGCAGTAAGAAACACATCAGCCTTTGTCAGCGAACTGCTTTGGTTGCCGGCGAAATTTGCGACGAGAACGTAATGGTAGCCTACACGCGTAGACGCTCATTGAGTGCGTCCATCCGGACCCGGGTTCGATTCCCGGCATCTCCACAATCCTCCTTCATGGATAGCTGTCGTGGTTCGCAATTGCGCCAATGCGGTCATTCCGATGGTGCCCGACTGCTCTCCATCCGGTACATGCTCGGCATCACCCGAGTGTATTCGCCGGCGCAATCGTGTGTCCTGCCCGGTAGCGCTTGAGTTGCCCTATAATTGAAAGTATAAGCAGCCGCATCGGTGAACCAGCGATGCGGAACACAAACTACTCCGATAGCCATTGACAGCGCATAAACTGAAAGCAGGGTTGAGTCTTTCGCACGCCTGTCCTGCAGCGTCATCATGCAGCACTTGATCCGTATCCGTACGGTGAAGTACATGATAAAGCGGGCTTAGCATTGGTCTGCGTAGTCCGCTTGTAGAGCTTAGTGCATGGTGATTATACGCCGGGTTTGGTGTGCCGATATGGGAATTTCGGAGTGGTGTGCAGCTTATCGTCCAGGCGCCTGAATGCAGTCAGCAATCAGCGCTTTTGGGGACAAAAAACATGGGTTTTGGGGTAGAAGAATCGGAACATTGTGGAGGGCGCACATGCACATAAATTATGCGGCCCAAGGCATCTTTCTCCCCCTCTTCTCCTGCCGGTGAAGTCCTTTTCAGAGGCTAAGAAACCAAGAGGCTGAGAACAAGGATCTGCGAAAGCAGGTCCGTCGCTTGGAGAAAAAAGCAGATCGTCTATCCAAGAACATCGCGGATATGGCTGCGAAGATTAGCCATCTGGAAGATAGGTTGGAACAAGCGTATCGCCTACTCCCTGGCAAAAAGAGTGAGCATTACACGCCGGCGGACAATGCGCAGCAAGGCCGGTTGTTTGGAGAGGAACCAGTAGCTGTTGAGCCCGAGGAGGAGGAGGACGAGTATGTCCTGGTAAAGCGCAAGCGGCGTGGGAAGAACAAGCCGGTGCGCGGGCCGCTTCCGGACCATCTGCCCAGAGAGGTGATCCGCCTTGAGCCGGAGGGCAGCACCGCGGGTATGAAGTACATCGGCGAGGAAGTAACGGAGTACCTGGAATATGTGCCGGGCTTCACGAGGGTAGTACAGATTGTGCGGCCGAAGTACGTTGTCTGCAAGGAGACTCGCAAGGGGGTGGTCATAGCGCCGTTGCCGAAGCGTGTCATACCGAAGGGGAAGGCGGGTCCGGGGTTGTTGGCGTACTTGGCGGTAGCCAAATACGTGGATCATGTGCCGCTAAACCGGCTGCGGAAGAAGTTTCAGCGCCATGGCGTGAAGCTATCGGCTGCTACAATGGGGGATTGGATTGCGAAGGTAGCGACGTATCACTGCCCCCGTATCAGAAAACGACTCAAACACACCACACGGTGCAAATGCGCCTTGCGCTGCTCATCACTCCACGCCATCCAGCAATCCCTGGGCGCCAGGCGCAACGCCGCCGCCGAAAATCCCACCGCTCCCAGGTAACCATGGGCACTGCCTATCAGATAGCGTACCTGCGCTCCCACAAATGTGGTCGTACGCCTCGGATGCTCAAAGTGCAACAACGTGTTCCACACCACACGCTGCTCGTCCGTCTCAACCAACTCAATCGTCAACCCCCGGGACACCGTGTACCGTGTCCGGTAACGCTATCGGATCCGGTACCCGCTCCTCGCGCCTACGCGGTTCCGCCTTAGCCGCATTACAATTCTCGGGCTTGGGCAACACAATCCTTCCCCGGGCCTCCAACTTCGATAAAGCCTGCGCACAGTTGCTCACCTGCGGTTCGCCCCGTGCATCAAAAAACCCGAACTCCTCACAGACAGCGCGCGCTATCTGCGTGCGAAACCGCCAACGATCGTCGGCAAGAACCCTGTCCAAACGGTCTCCATTGCAGGGAGCGGTGAGCGTTCGTAAGACCTGACTTCGTTGAAACATGCCGCAACACAAGAAACAAGTTTCAGAATGTCAAAAAAATGAATCGGTAATAAGGGCAGTGGAAGCGGCGCAGGAAAGAGATCGCGTATCCGCACGAAAGGAGGCCATTATTCACCTCAAGTCACACACCATACCTGTCAGGCCGAAATACCCGAGATATTCCGACAGCTATGCCAGCGAGAGTTGACCAGAAATGACGAACAATCGAACCGTAATGGATGATTTATGGGGGAAGGGCAGACCAAGCCACGGCTTAGCTATATGATCCCCCTTACGCGATAACCTGGCCAGCTTCTTTCCGGCCCTCTGTAATGCACCGTTGCACACTAAGCAGCACCATCGTTGAGTGTGTTTCAACGATCAATGGTCTCAAAGACTATGCGAGGTTTTGAGCGAAATATTGATGACTTGCCCACGCATTGTTGGATGACGATCAGCTTCCAGGCGGGGCGCTTTGGGGTTGGGACTCCTCCCCTGTCTAATGGCAACCGGACATATAGGTTGGGCGTCACGCCCAATCGCGTCGCAAGAAATCGCTTGACGACGAACGCACAAGCTCCCACAATGACACCAGCTGACCGAGATAACAGAAGGTGTTCGTTTGCCAAGCAAACAAGCGAAAGGCATCTCTTGCAGTTGCGCAGTATCTTGAGCAAGTATCGTTTGAGTAAGGAACCCCCACAAACCCCACGACCAGAAGCACCCCTTACAGTGATGACCGGCATACAAAAAAATTCAAGCATAACAAATCGTCTTTCTCGGCGTCAGTTTCTTGGTGCGACATCTGCCGCAACCATCGGGGCATTTGTGCCCCGCCTCCCAAGGCGCGATGGCGTACAGATCGGTGCAATCTCGTATAGCTTCCGTCAGATTCCCAGCAGCGCTGAAAAGATTCTGGGTTATATGGTTGATTTGGGGCTTAGCACGATTGAGCTGATGGGATCGCCGGCAGAAGTATTTGCCGGCGCACCGACTGGACCGGGATTTCCAAGCAATTTTAGAGCAATGAGTCCGGATGAGCGCGCTACCTTTCGCGCAGCACGTGCCGAGGCTGAATCGGAAATGGGAGCTTGGCGAAGCTCTGCGCCAATGGATCGTTTCAAGACGCTGGGCACAATGTATCGTGACGCGGGCGTGGATATTGACATCCTCAAGCTTGGAAGCGCATCGTGGACCGATGAGCACATAGACTACTCATTCAATGCGGCACGTGCTGTGGGGGCCCGCGGAATCTCCATGGAGATTTCCGACGAAAGCGCGGAGCGCCTAGGACCTTTCGCCACCCGTCACGAGATGGTGGTAGGCTTTCACAATCACACTCAGGTGGCTGACGAACACTTTAGCTTTGATACCCCCTTGTCGTTTTCGCACTACAACATGCTGAACTTGGACATAGGCCATTATGTCGCAGGATTAGGAACATCTCCTGTCCCGGTGCTGCAACAATACCATGACCGGATTTCGCATTTGCATCTTAAGGATCGCCGTTCACCAGACAATGGCGGCGACAACCTACCATGGGGCGAGGGAGACACGCCTATTGGAGATGTACTGCGGTTGTTGCGCGATGAACAATACCCGATAACAGCCATGATTGAATTGGAATACCCAATTCCGGAAGGCTCGGATGTACTCGCAGAAATGGCAAAGTGCGTAGAATTCTGCAAGGATGCTCTCTCGTGATGGCCTTGGGTTACGATGTCGTGGCTCGACGGAGACTTATTACCGAATAAAGGGGTTCGAACGCGCGCCTACGGAATGGTCTAGCAAAATGCCCGGGTTCTTGACCTTTTTTCGACACAATCCAATTGCCCGGTTCGTCGGGTTATGGGGCAGCGGCCATAATGGAAATGAACTGCCGTTCCATCCTGCCGTGTGATGCAACCTTTGGCGCCAACTGCAAGTGATCTTCGACTTGCACGAAGGTACCGACCATTTTAGGTTATCAACTTGGTTCTGCGACGGTGCTTGTGACCTTTTGCGGCAAGCCCTGCCCGTCGCCTATAATGACTTATGGGCGACGGGCAGGGCAAAGCTGTTGCATTTCTTACCGTCTTTACGTTTGTAGGGTCGGTTTCGGATAAACATGATCGGGGTGTGGAATTGGTACCTGGTATGGTACCGGGGTGTTGGGGGAGGACACCTCCCCCAACCTCTATAGCACTACATAGTCTTTTCCAAGAAAGGTCGAAAAACGCCGAACTTAGCCGAAATAGCCCTATTAGAGAGGGAAAAACGAGAGAATTGGAGACTGAACTCAGCGTTTCCCCTGACCGGATTGCGAAGTTAGGATACGCAAGACGGGTGCTCAGAGAAGGCATGGAAGCTACCGACAAATGTGCACTGATACCGTTCCCGCAAGTTGTACCGGGGATGCTTACATTTGCGTTCGTACAATTGTGCATTCGAAAAGGCACCTGACAGCCAAAGAGGCCGCCGCCTGATGGCATCCAACATGAATTGCGCCTGCGTCTCACAGTAGCCTGACGCTGTTACGGGCTTCTCACCCACCACAGCATATGAATCGGACTTTTGTTATCCGGACCGCCCTGATAGTAGCCTTGGGGGGCTTTTTAATGGGCTTTGACGCCTCAGTGATTTCCGGCGTTGTCGGGTTCATCGAAACCGAATTCTCGCTCAGCAAGCTGCAACTGGGATGGGCCGTCAGCTCCCTGACGGCAACATCTGCACTCGCCATGCTTGTAGCCGGCCCGCTGAGCGATAGGTTCGGTCGGCGTACTATCCTTTACGCCGCAGCCATACTTTACGCCATATCGGCCATCGGATCCGCCTTGGCTCCCACCTACGGACTGTTGGTGATAGCTCGCATGATTGGCGGCTTCGGGGTTGGAGCCTCCCTGATAATCGCGCCGATGTACATCGCAGAGCTGGCACCACCAGCCATCCGAGGACAGATGGTATCGTTTAACCAGCTCAATATTGTTATTGGCATATCTGTCGCGTTCTTCACAAACTACCTCATTCTTCAGCTTGGAGATTCAGAGGCTGCCTGGGCACAGTCGCTTGCTTTTGACGAGTACAACTGGCGATGGATGCTCGGCCTTGAAACCTTACCCGCCGTTCTATACTTCTTTGGCCTCTTGGCGGTGCCTGAGAGTCCGCGTTGGCTGGTAATGCACGGTCGTGAACAGGCCGGACTTGCGATCATGGAGCGCGCGAATGGCATGAGAATCGCCCACTACGAATTGAACTCCATCAAACAAAGCCTGAACGCCAAAGCTGCACCCAAGCGTTTGTCAGCACATTCAATGTTGGCTAACTGGCGTGATCAACGCTTCTTCAAGCTGTTTGCCAAACCTCTAAGATTGGTGCTCCTCATTGGCATTATCATTGCGATGGTCCAGCAGCTGACTGGTATTAACGCGGTGTTCTTTTACGCTCCGATGATATTTGAGCAGTCCGGCATCGGAACGGACGCGTCATTTGTTCAAGCAATACTTGTGGGCTTGGTAAACCTCGTGTTCACGGTAGTTGCCATCATGCTAATTGATCGGGTGGGCAGAAAGCCGCTGCTTTGTACAGGCCTTGCAGGCATTGCGGTATCAATGATTGTGCTCGCCAGCGGCTTTTACGCCGCCTCCTACACGCTTAACGACGACATACTCCTTGATTTGCCGACGGGCATCGAATCAGATGTACTTGCCCCACTGGTCGGGCAGACTTTTGAAAGCGATGTAGCGTATAAGCGTGCGCTATCGTTGACACTTGGCCCCGCACTAGCATTGGAACACGAATCGGAACTCATCGCCAACGCAATTGATGCAAACACCGCTGTAATCATATTTGGTATTCTGTTCTTCGTCGCTTCGTTCGCTGCGTCTGCGGGACCCGTGATGTGGGTACTGTTCTCGGAGCTCTTCCCGAATGCGATTCGCGGCATTGCAATCTCATTTGTCGGACTGATCAACAGCGCCACCAGCTTTGCTGTGCAGCAGGTGTTTCCGTGGGAGCTTGCCACATTGGGCAGCGGAACAACGTTTCTGATTTTCGGCATTTTCACAGCCATCGGCTTTATCTTCGTATTCATACTACTCCCCGAGACGAAAGGGCGGTCACTAGAGGAACTGGAAGCGATTCTCATTAAAACGTCTTCTGCCCAATAGCGCATATACGCATGACCCGGCTAATACTCGCAGGACTGATCATTTTTCTTTCGGCATGTTACGGCGGAGCGAAAATGCCCCACCCGCCAGACGGTCCCCGCCATGTTGAAGTCCGACAGACGGACGGGCGTTGGCAACTATTTGTGGACGACCATCCATTCTACATTAATGGCGCAGGCCTTGAGTTCGGAGATATTGGAACACTAGCTGCCCATGGTGGCAACTCCTTCCGGACCTGGCGCACAGAGAACGGCAGGAAGACAGGGCTAGAGGTGCTTGACGAAGCGCACGAACACGGGCTGCTGGTAACGATGGGCTTAGAGATTGCCCGCGAACGCCCCGGTGAAGGACGCGGTGTGTTCGGATTTGATTACGACGATGCAGACGCCGTGGCGCAGCAATTGGAAACGGTGCGAGAGGAGGTAATGAAGTACAAGGACCACCCTGCCTTGCTTATGTGGGGCATAGGTAACGAGCTGAACCTGGGCGCTGCTAATCCTAAGGTTTGGGATGCCGTGAATGACATTTCCCGTATGATCCACGAGGTGGATCCAAACCACCCCACGACAACGATGCTCGCCGGTATCGGTCCGGATCTTGCACAAGATATTCGTGAGCGAGCGACAGACTTGGACCTCGTTAGCATACAGATGTATGCCGACATCACAAACCTTCCCCGGTATCTTGAGGAAATAGCATGGGATATCCCCTATATGGTCACGGAGTGGGGAGCGACTGGGCACTGGGAGGTCAATAGCACAGAATGGGGAGCTCCAATTGAGAATAATAGCAGTGTTAAAGCCGAGTTCTACCGGCGTCGCTACGAAACAGCGATCGCTTCTGACACAACATTGTGCCTCGGATCGTACGTGTTTCTGTGGGGGCAGAAGCAGGAACGAACTCCTACGTGGTATGGATTATTCCTACCCTCCGGTGAAAAAACAGAACCCGTAGATGTGATGCACAGCATCTGGACCGGTGCGTGGCCGGAGAATCGAACACCTACGCTCGAATCAGCCATTCTTGCAGGGATGGGAGCCGATGATAACATTCGTCTTGAGGCCGGCCAGACCTATATGGCCCATGTGATCGCGCACGATGCCGAACAAGACACCCTGCTGTACATGTGGGAGGTAATGCACGAAAGCACAGACTTGGGGCACGGGGGAGATGACGAGGCGGTACCGGAAACGTTATCCGGGTTAATTGCAGATGCATCTGGACCTGAGGTCACACTCTTGGCTCCATCTGAGGAAGGAGCATACCGCCTATTCGTGTACGTCCGTGACGGCAATGGCAATGCCGCCCACGCGAATATGCCCTTCTATGTCGACTCGTAGCCGCATTGAGGTCGGCGGCGCCCGCCTCAACATCCCGGCAAACGAAGTTAGTGGTACGCTCCGTGCGATAGATGGCAGCGAGTTCTATTGCATCAATCAATACGACAGAATCCGGCCGTTCCTGATGACGGTGGTAAGTGCGTACGACCACTGGATGTTTATTTCCAGCAACGGTGCGCTAACCGCAGGGAGAGGTAACGCGGACCAGGCAATCTTTCCGTACACCACGGATGATAAGATTCACGATGCGGCTGAATCCACGGGGAGCAAGACGCTCTTCCTGATTATGCGGGAGGATCGCAGTGTACTATGGGAGCCGTTTTCAATCCGCTACGAAGGGTTATATACTACCAGTCGTAGGCTTTACAAGCGACTCACCAGCGTCGCCTTTGAGGAGGAGAACGTTGACTTGGGCCTCATTTTCCGGTACAGCTGGGCTGCTTCGGATGCTCATGGTTTTGTTCGTCGCTGCACCATTACCAACTCCTCCGACCGTCCGCTTTCGCTAGAAGTACTGGACGGCATTCAGAACGTGTTGCCCTCCGGTGTAAGCGAACTCCTTACAGTTCGCAGGAGCACGCTGGTGGACGCATACAAGATGGCCGAGCTTGAGGGCACGCTGGGCATCTATTCATTGAGCTCTCTGATTGTAGATCGACCCGAGCCTAGCGAGGCTCTCCGAGCGACCACAGTCTGGGGTACCGGTCTTGACACAGACTGCCTGCTCCTCTCTTCGCGGCAGCTCTCCTCGTTCCGGCGGGGGCAGCCGCTGCGACCAGAACATGAAGTACGAGCTGAGAGGGGCGCATACTTCATGAATGCCCGACTGGATCTTCAACCCGGCGAAAGCAGGAACTGGTTGATGGCAGCGGATGTGCTCCAAGGGCCCGCCGAAGTCGCTCACACGCGGAATATGCTACGGAATAGAGCGGCCTTGGTAGCATCCCTCACGAAAGATATTGCTGATGCGGATGATGCATTGCAGCGCCTGATAGCATCTTCGGATGGTTTTCAGCGCACCAACGACCGCACGAACGATGCCCGCCACGCTTCCAACACGCTGTTTAACGTGATGCGTGGTGGGCTCTTTCGCGATCAATACACTGTGCGGAAGCAAAGTTTTCGAACCTATGTTCAGAAGCGCAACGCACTACTATTTGAGCGTGAAAGCGTCGCAATTGACGCGCTGCCTGAGACACTGACGTATCAGGCGCTGTGTGCAGCAGACTGGGGAGCGCACATGCGCCGCATAGTTCTTGAGTACCTCCCCCTTTCTTTCAGTCGCCGTCACGGGGATCCCAGCAGGCCGTGGAACCGGTTCAGCATTAGAAAATCCGGCATGAGCTTTGAAGGCAACTGGCGGGATATATTTCAGAACTGGGAGGCGCTGGCACGATCCTGCCCGCAGTATCTGCCCGGAATGATTGCCACCTTTGTCAGCGCATCAACGCCTGATGGATACAATCCCTACCGCATCACGCATCAGGGTGTCGAATGGGAAGTCCCGGACCCATCAGACCCCTGGGCACACATCGGCTACTGGGGTGACCACCAGGCAGCATATCTCATCAAGTTGTTGGAACTGGCGCGGTCCCACGACGAGGACACCCTTCTGGCACTGCTTCACGAGCGTTGCTTCGCATTCGCGAATGTGCCGTACCGTATCCGGTCGTTTGACGACATTGTTAGGGATCCGCACCACTCTATTGACTTCGATTCAGTGCTTGACCGTACCATCCGGGACCGTGTACAGCGCATCGGCTGGGATGGCAAGCTGGTTCAGGATGACGATGGGGAAATTGCGCTGGTTACGCTGGCTGAAAAGTTGCTACTGGTCCTCCTTGTACGTCTGACAAACTTGGTTCCCGGGGTGGGGATCTGGATGAATACCCAGAGACCGGAGTGGAACGATGCCAATAATGCGCTCGCCGGTCGCGGAGTATCAACAGTAACGTTGTGCTTCCTGCACCGGTTTACAGCATTCGTTGCGGCCCTCCCTAGCTCCAGCAGTTTTGAACTATCCGAAGCTACGGCGTCCTATTTGGACGCAACGCTGCTGGCACTTTCGGACACGGATCCTGAAAGTGCCGCGGAACCTTGCAGACGGCAGATCCTGATGGAGCGTCTTGGGCTAGCAGGCGACGCATACCGTCGCCAAGTCTATGGCCCGAAGTTTATCGGGAGCCGAACCAGCGTTGATGGCAACACCGTGCAGGCATTGTGTTGCCACACACTCGCCTTCACTGCGCATGCCATCGGGCAGGCACGCCGGCCTGACGGGTTATACCACGCGTACAGTGTGCTTGATTATCGGCCTGGGAATAGGGCCGCCATCCGCACGCTGCAGCCGATGTTGGAGGGCCAGGTCGCTGTGCTAAGCAGCGGCGTCCTTACGGCGGAAGAAGCGGTTGCACTTGCAACCGCTTTGCGGTCAAGCACTTTGTACCGTCAAGACCAGCACAGTTACCTGCTTTATCCAGATCGCACGCTTCCCAGGTTTGTGCAAAGGAATGTCGTTCCAGAAGAAATCATTGCAAGTTCTCTGCTACTGCGGAGCATGCTGGACTCAGGCGCATCGCAACTAGTGGGTCGCAGGCGCGACGGACGCTATTACTTCAATCCCGACTTCCGTAATGCGGCGGATGTCCAAGAGGCCTTGGATGCACTCGCCACAAATGGCCGACTGCATGTGTCCTCCGAGGAGGCGGCGTATGTTCTTGAAGCCTATGAGCAGGTCTTTAATCATTCCACGTTTACCGGCAGATCTGGAAGTTTTTTCAAGTACGAGGGTCTAGGCTGTATTTATTGGCACATGGTGTCGAAGCTTCTGCTTGCTTTAAACGAGTCGTTTCATCGCGCCGTGGCTGAAGATGCTTCCGCCCGTACTATACAGCGGCTGGCCACATTGTATTACGAAGTTCGGTCGGGTATTGGCCAAGACAAGTCTGTTGCGGAATACGGCGCTGTATGTACTGAGCCGTATTCTCACACGCCAGGGCACACCGGCGCACAGCAGCCCGGGCTGACGGGGCAGGTTAAGGAGGACATCCTTTCCCGCTGGGGTGAGCTGGGTGTCGTGATTAGGTCTGGCACCGTGAGCTTCACGGGTGCACTATTGCGACACGACGAGTTCCTGGACTGCCGCGCGCAGTACACATACATCAATGTGCATGGGAATAGCCACACCATCACACTCCACGCAGGAGAACTTGCCTTCACATATTGCCAGGTGCCCATCGTTTACCACAACCAAGCTGATGAATACGTCCAAGTTATCAGCTCGGACGGTAGTCGGCGAATGCAGGGCATGGAGCTTGACGCAGCGTCCTGCTCAGACCTCTTCAATCGGACGGGGAGGATCACCCGTGTTGATGTAGCGATCCGGCCTGCCGCATAGCAAGGTAGCCACCCGGCGAGGGGTGATCGAAAACACGCACTGCAGAATCAATCGCGTAGATTCAGCTGGCAGTAACGTTCTGGTTTCTGCTTGATCGCAATTCAATGCATTGTCTTAATGTAGGCATCGAAGCCCGATTCGCTATCTTTGGCTGCGGAATGCAGACCAGACGGACGAAATGGCACCGGATCCGACAACCGTTCCATCCAAGCCGCACTACGACCAACATTTGGAATAATGGAATACGCACTGGTAGCAATAGGGCTTGCTTTCGCCGTTGCCATAGGGTTTTCCTTAGCCCGTTCGCGACACGTCAAGCTAGAAACACAGCTTGAGGAGCGAGCACGGCAACACGAAGCTACCAAGGCGAACCTTAACAATGCCACACAATCTGCGCAACAGCTCCGGGAGCGGCTTTCCTCCGCGGAAGCCGAGGTAAGTCGCTATGAAAGCATCCTGAAGGAAAGAGAACGTGCAGACGTAGAACATCGCGAACGCCTTGAATCGCAGTTCAAGAACCTTGCCTCCGGTGTCCTCAAGGCTACTACCGCCGAGTTCCGCCAGCAGGCGGCCGATCAGTTCAAACAACAGCGTGAGCACGCCAGTACCGAATTCCAGGCACGGGAGGCCGCCATTGCTGGTCTGACACAACCGATCAAGGAAGGTCTGGAAGCTCTCCGCAATCATGTGGATCAGTCCGACAAGGAGCGCTCAACCGCTTCAGCGCGTATGCACGACCAAGTTGAAAGAATGATTTCTGAAACAACACTGCTGCGTGATGTCCTCCACAACCCACAACTGCGCGGTCAGTGGGGCGAGCAGAGCCTGCAGAACATGCTGGAGGTGTCCGGCATGCAAAAACATGTTGACTACGTCTCTCAGCCCTCCCTGAAGGCCGATGGTACCAGCCTGCGGCCCGATGTGGTGGTGAGAATCCCAGGCGGTATCAAGGTGGTCATTGATGCCAAGACACCACATGATATGTACAACAAAGCAGTGAAAAGCAAAGATAAGGAGGAGCGCTTGCACCTCCTCAGGCAGCACGCTGCCGCACTAAACAGCCACGCGAAGGACCTTGGAACCAGAAATTATTCCCGGTGGACCGAAGGCTCACCTGAATTCGTCATCATGTATGTACCGACGGACCCCATGCTGGATGCTGCTATGGAAGCGATTCCGGAGATCTGGCAGGATGCCATGCAACGCCACAAGGTGTTAATTGCCACGCCAGGGCTTCTCATAGCTTTCCTGCGTACCGTAGCAATGGCGTGGCAGCAAGAATCCATCCAGAAAAATGCACAAGAGATCGCAGATGCTGCAACTGAGCTGTACAAACGCCTAGGCACATTCGCCGAACACCTTGGACAGGTAGGCTCCAGCCTGAACAAGGCAGTCACGCACTACAACAGGTCAGTAGCATCGTTTGATAAACGCCTGTTGGTACAGGCGCAGCGCCTTGAGCAGTATGGCGTTAGCGGAAAGGCTGGCCATCTGGATCCTGTAGAACGTACTGCGAGCACTCCAAAGCACTTATCGGAACCGTCTGCGGCCATACAACACCTTGCTTCCTGAACATAGGCTCCTGATATCGGTCAAGCATGAGCTCCGAAGGGTACCTGCGACCGGACATCAATCGGCCCTTCATCCTCATCATCGGGCGTCCGGTCCATGGAGTGATTGACGACATTTAGGACTATTCGGGGCGACAAGTATATTTGTCGGCACCTGAGATCGTTTTGTGCACGAACCGGCGGCTTGTTTAGTTTAGGCACAATTGCGATGGTAACGCAGTAGCCGGTCCTGCTCTTGTGCAGGTTTGTATTGAAGGAAGGAAAGTCCATAGTGGTGGCAACGACGAAGGCTGGCATGAGTCCGGCGCGTAAGTATCTTCGACTGGGCAAGTTGCCGAGCGAGACGAGGAAGCCGCCTACATGGCGTACGGGCGAGGATCCGTTGGCGGATGTGTGGAAAAATATTGAGAGTATGTTGGAGCTTAATCCCGGCATGCAGGCTACAACGACCTTTAACGAGTGGCGGCGTCGGTATCCCGGCACAGTTCAAGCCGGGCCGGCTGCGTACAATGCAGCGTAGGGTGAAGCAGTGGAGAGCCACGAAAGGTCCTGCGAAAGAGGCATGCTTTGCGCAGGAGTACAAGCCGGGCATTCCCAGTCAAACTTTTCGAGTGCGAACCAGGTGGGGTGACGATTCGTGGTGATTCGTTTCCGCATTTGTTATACCACTTTGTGCTTTCGTTTTCGAACTGGGAGACGGGCATGGTTTACCCATGAGAGCTTTGAGGCGCTTTCAGAGGGTCTGCAGCAGGCGCTGTACACGTGTGGAGGTGTGCAGAAGCTGCACCAGACGGATTTGTTGAGGACTGCAGGTCCGGGGGCATGGTGCCAGTCCGGCTCCGTGAGCAGGTACGGCAGGAGGACGCACGACCGGTACTGGAAAAGTTGAAGCCATGGCATGAAGAGGTTCGTGGGTACCGGTCGAGTGCGGGATAAGGCTGTCTGTTACACGCTCAACCGGTAGGAGCAGCCGGTTCGTTACCGGAAAGTCGGGAGGATCGAAATGGGAGTTATATGGCTGAGTGCCACGCGTTTTCGCAGGAGTTACTTTTTGTGCTTTGGTGGTGCAGACAGGATGGCTTTCGCCAGTTGTTCATAATCGGCTCCCGCTTTTCACGAAAACACTGCAATTATTTCAAATAACTCAACACGTGGGTATTCATGCTATGCACTTTCCATATATTAGGAAGTTATATACCACAGTGCCATGCCCGAAACGGTTAGTGCATACCGCAATATCACATACAGGCTGTTGCCCGGAAGTCGGAGTAACGCCAAGCACCTTGCTGGATTAGCGGGTGCGTGTAGGTTTGTGTGGAATGCCATCCTCGCAGAGCAGAGCGAGGCGTACAAGAAGGCGAAAGAGGCTGGAGAGAAGCCGCCCTCGGTACGCTTCTTCTCGCTGGGGAAGCGGTTCACGGCGCTGCGCCGCACGGTCGAGTGGCTACCTGAATACTCCTTTGGTGTCGTTAGATACACATTGTCGTTAGATATACATTGAAATATCAAGCGGATGCATGGAAGGCATTCTTCAACGAGGGTAAGAGAAGACCGAGATTCCATTCCAGACGTGGTAGTACGCCTTCGTTCACGATCCCGGATAACGTAAGGGTTCGGGATGGCAAGCTGTATATCCCGAAAGTGGGATATATGGCGCTCCGCAGGCGGGGAGGCAACCCGTACCCTGATGGTATACCCGTCAAAGCCACGGTAAAGAAGAACGCCGGCAAAGGGTATGCTGTCATGTGCTACAAGATGGAGGCACCTGTAATAGAGGATACCGGCGGTGCTGTAGGCATTGTAATTGCGGGCAGGTCGCTACGGTCTCCACAGAGGGCGATACAAGCATTATCAGACAACCGGATACCAAGCGTCCTGATGCCACGTTGAAGCGGCATCAGCGAAGATTGGCGAGACAGAAGAAAGGCTCCAACCGTCGTAACAGGCGGAAGCATAGAATCGCCCGCATACAGCGCAAGCGTGCTAACGTCCTCAAGAATGCGAACCACCAGGTAAGTCGCAGTATTGCCAATTGCTCCTCAACGGTGATACTGGAGGACCTGAAGATCAAAGCGATGATACGTTCAGCAAAGGAGACGATGGAGAGCTTTGGCACAAACGTCAGACAGAAGTCTGGCCTCAACCGTGGAATACTGCGAACAGGTTGGGGCCAGCTGGATCAGATGCTGGGCTATAAGTGCCGCAAGGTGATAAAGGTTACCGCTGCCTATAGCAGTCAGCGGTGTTCTGTGTGTGGGCACACAGAAGCGAGTAACCGTAAGACGCAGAGCACATTCACGTGTATGTCCTGTGGACATGCGGATCATGCAGACCTGAATGCGGCTGCAAACATACTGGCCTCCGGGATTGGGGCTGCTGCACGGCGAGGGGCGTTCGGGTTACCGACCCCTATGACCCGTGAAATTGATACTAGTGCCTCACTGTGTACAGTTGGTCACTCACGTATATAATTCCCATCGAAATAGACAACAATCAGAGCGTATCCTGTCCCTTATTCAGTCCCGGGGTGTTCGTTAAACGGGCAGATCAAATTGGACAACGGCCCTCGGCAAATGGGTAGGCACCTTGCAGATAGCGCTGCTCTGGTCGCGCTGCAGATGTATCTGCACAAGTTGGTGTATCTAGAACAGGAAGTGCAGAGCTAAGAGGCAGACAGGGACCACTACATAGATGCCATCAAGGTGCTGATGGCTTTCCGCGGCATGGGTCTAGCGACAGCCGTAACCTTGAGTACGAATCGGGAAATATCCGTCGCTTCGCGCATCCGCACCAACTGACGGCATATCTGAATCCGATACATGGTAACCACGGGAAGCCTAGCTCTACCCTTGGAAGAAAGGCTACATACACCTTCAAACCGTGCTGCCTTCTACAACTGTGTCCGATCAGGCCGCACCGTGTTCAAAGCCGGCTTGCAGGTGGCAAGGCCCGGTCACGCCCCACCGCTCACCGCCGCAATACATCAGCCAACCGGACGGAACGTAGGTATACCGTAGCCGGACAACCTAGGCATGCACGACCAACTTACGCTCAAGCTACTCAAGCATAGCCAGAAACTCACCCGCCGTGTTCATTTTCATAAAGCTATCCGCAGTGAGTTTCGTACCAAACTCTGCGTTAACGCTGTTAAGGAATGCAAGGTTTTGCAGTGAAGAAAAACCCAGAGCGTTCTGAACTTGATCCCAATCCACTTCTGCCGTGGGATTATCCGGGTTGAGGAGGACTTTGAGCCTCTCCTCATCTATCACTGCGTCTGGTTTCCTTTGGTCAAGGAGGAGCTTGAGGACGCGTTCTTTTTTAGTCATAATCATACACCTCTCGGCAATTGAATGTGGTAGGCCGGCAAACTTAATATAGTCTTGATGTAATCGGCCAGACTACTCGGCCGCCTGAGCTCGTCGCCGTTCATCGCAACGCCGACATCAGGCGCCGCAATTGTGCGAACATCCTTCCCGGTGCATATCGCCCGGGTAATCTGCATGGACTTACGGAGGATGACCGGCGTAACGGCAATGCGTACGAGCATGACGCAAATGGTAACGATTTTCGGGGACTGAGTCAATACCTCCAAGATGTTTTATGATCAGGATATCTTCTGCACAGGCAAGGTATTATCAAGCTCTTCGGCGTACGTTCAGTGGCAGAATGCCGCCGGTCAGCAACGCTCCGGATTGATTCCGCAAGACTTGAATCAATTTGCCTCAGCTGGTCCACCTAATCCTCAGTGCAACAGAAACAAGTTATACAGTCAAAACACCCGGCAGCGATGCCTCCTTTTGTCAGAGGAAGCGTGCATAAATAGACCAGGTACCTGAGAGCTGATTGCGCCTATCGCTAAAAGCGCCTCCCCCGTCCCCTCCCGCAGCAATAAGAGTGTCTTCAACCATAGCTTTAGATCCAGTAGCATCCTGGTACCGTGGCAAAGTGGTGAGAATACTCAAATCGGCAACAACGTTGGGTAGCCATGGCCAAAATGGAGACTAAACCCTGACCGCGCAGTATCCTCTGCTGCAAGCACCTACCTCGCGGTAGCTCCTGTGTCTCCCGAGGCCCCCACACAGATCTGGACATGCGCGCTACCGCATCCGTCTGTTTCCTTTGGTCGCACCACTGCGCATAACGTTAACGGGCCAGCACTGCCGATGAGTCCCGTGTGACAAACGAACCTGGATCTGCGTCCAAGACGTGACGGAATTTACGTTTTCCCCTCGGGTGCGCCGCTTCGCTCGACCAACTCCTCCACATGGTCTACCATGCTTTGTTTAGGGAATTATATACGTGAGTGACCAACTGTACACAGTGAGGCACTAGTATCAATTTCACGGGTCATAGGGGTCGGTAACCCGAACGCCCCTCGCCGCGCAGCAGCCCCAATCCCGGAGGCCAGATATGTTTGCAGCCGCATTCAGGTCTGCATGATCCGCATGTCCACAGGACATACACGTGAATTTGCTCTGCGTCTTACGGTTACTCGCTTCTGTGTGCCCACACACAGAACACCGCTGACTGGTATAGGCAGCGGTAACCTTTATCACCTTGCGGCACTTATAGCTCAGCATCTGATCCAGCTGGCCCCAACCTGTTCGCAGTATCTCACGGTTGAGGCCAGACTTCTGTATGACGTTTGTGCCAAAGCTCTCCATCGTCCCCTTAGCTGAACGTGTCATCGCTTTGATCCTTAGGTCCTCCAGTATCACCGTTGAGGAGCATTTGGCAATACTGCGACTTACCTGGTGGTTCGCATTCTTGAGGGACGTTAGCACGCTTGCACTGTATGCGGGCGATTCTATGCTTCCGCCTGTTACGACGGTTGGAGCCTTTCTTCTGTCTCGCCAGTCTTCGCTGATGCCGCTTCAACTTGGCATCAAGACGCTTGGTATCCGGTTGTCTGATAATGCTTGTATCGCCCTCTGTGGAGACCATAGCGACCTGCCCGCAATTACGGTCAATGCCTACAGCACCGCCGGTATACTCTATTACAGGTGCCTCCATCTTGTAACAGATGACAGCATACCCTTTGCCGGCGTTCTTCTTTACCGTGGCTTTGACGGGTATACCATCAGGGTACGGGTTGCCTCCCCGCCTGCGGAGCGCCATATATCCCACTTTCGGGATATACAGCTTGCCATTCCGAACCCTTACGTCATCCGGGATCGTGAACGAAGGCGTACTACCACGTCTGGAATGGAATCTCGGTCTTCTCTTACCCTCCTTGAAGAATGCCTCCATGCATCCGCCTGATATTTCAATGTGTATCTAACGACACCAAAGGAGTATTCAGGTAGCCACTCGACCGTGCGGCGCAGCGCCGTGAACCGCTTCCCCAGCGAGAAGAAGCTTACCGAGGGCGGCTTCTCTCCAGCCTCTTTCGCTTTCCTGTACGCCTCGCTCTGCTCTGCGAGGATGGCATTCCACACAAACCTACACGCACCCGCTAATCCAGCAAGTTGCTTGGCGTTACTCCGACTTCCGGGCAATAGCCTGTATGTGATATTACGGTATGCACTAACCGTTTCGGGCATGGCACTGTGGTATATAACTTCCTAATATATGGTAATTATATAGCATGCGTACCCATGTGTTGAGTTATTTGAAATAATTGCAGCTTTTCGTGAAAAGCGGGAACCGATTATGAAACACTGGCGAAAGCCATCCTGTCTGCACCACCAAAGCACAAAAAGTAATTCCTCCGAAAACGCGTGGCACTCAGCCATATAACTCCCATTGTTTACCAGCTACTACCATCGCATCGGACTTCTCTTCAACGTACATCTTCCGATCAGCACTTCGCCTACGCTTGCCCGGCCCCATCCTTGGCGCCGGGCATCGAAGAGATCTACCAAGTTCAAGCATAGTATACACATACGTCCATGGGGTCTTCTACACCGCGGGCCTGCCCGCCGTCTCATCATAACGATCACGGACATATTGCCTTCGACCGCACCGGAAATCACGGCGACCCGAATGACGACCTTTTCGTTGCTGAGTGACCCTGGCCAAATGCGCCGCTACCGACACTTCACGTCCACCCTCACAAGTGAGAACGCACTGTTCGCGGAAATATGATCTAGGTTCTTGCTTCTTGCTTCATATTACGGGACTTCCACCCGCTATATCCTTGCCAGTTGGCCTGGCGTACCGAAGCAGTAACCCTACCGAAACAGAATTTGTGTCTTCCCCAAACCGCTTGCAACCACAGCGCCTCAACCAATTAAGCATCCTCCTCACTACAATCGCCAGTGCAACGCAACAGCAAATATAAGCCAGCAGTCCGATGGCCGAAGGCACCTTAATATGACTAACCCTACCTTTGCCCATGCCATGCTTGAATACGTCATTGACTTCGTGCATCGTATCAACCCGACAGAAGATCCCCAGCGTAATACCCTCTCAATCCTACGAATTACCGCTGATGAATCCTACCCATGACAAACCGACCAGAACCCGCTAATTTTCAGATGTAAAATGCCGCATTTGCCGTTCGACATCACAAGAATCATTGTTCTATGCCGATGCAATATGGAGTAGCGATGTTGTCGGCCCTCGATTCCTATTCACAGGTGGTAATGTGAGGTTGTGGGCACTTTCCGATCTGCATTTGTCGCATCCCGTTAATCGGGATGCATTGGGATCGCTACCAACATACAGGGACGACTGGCTTATCTTGGCGGGCGATCTGGTTGATGGTTTAGATAA
Organism: Rhodothermales bacterium; assembly: GCA_963663495.1. Classification (GTDB taxonomy): domain Bacteria; phylum Bacteroidota; class Rhodothermia; order Rhodothermales; family Bin80. Next base: position 2,072,536 of record OY760427.1, on the reverse strand, counting down.
GCTTGATTGGTCCCTTCATACGCTGGCGAGAAAGTTTAAGCAGCTTGTCTGGGTCCCGGGAAACCATGAGCTGTGGACGCGGCCCGGACGAAAGGGAGGCCCGCGCGGTGTCGAACTCTACGAGAAGCTAGTTGAGGTGGCCCGTTCCCACGGTGTACTCACACCAGAAGATCCGTACCCGGTGGTTTCTCATCCCACCGGAACAGTCCTGATAGCGCCGCTATTCCTGCTCTACGACTACAGTTTTCGCCCCAATTACGTGGACGCCAACGAGGTGGTTGAGTGGGCCCGACAAGGCAATGCCGTATGCACAGACGAATACCTGCTTCACCCGGATCCTTTCCCCGATCGCGCCTCTTGGTGCGCCGCATTGTGCGCGGACACCGCAGCACGACTTGAAGCGCACCCACGCGATCTTCCTAAGGTCCTGATTAATCACTACCCTCTTGAAGAGAGGCATGCGGTACTGCCACGCATACCGAGATTTACACCTTGGTGCGGCACCCGTCGTACACGCGGATGGCACAAGCGCTTTAATGCTTGCGCGGTAGTCTTCGGTCACCTTCACATCCGTGGAACATCGTGGATTGATGGCGTTCCGTTCCAGGAGGTCTCACTGGGCTACCCATACCAGTGGAATCAAAGCCGCAGCATCGGCGCGTATCTTCACGAAGTGATCTTAGCACCCACAGAAGGCATCGGCTCATGACATCCCGCACGCACCAGTGGTGGAACCCCTTCAAAGTGGTTGACGATGTGACAGTCATCCATATTGATCTGGCACTCAATACCTCACGCGAAGAAGCAGCCTTCGCATGGCTAGACCAAAGCGAGCAAGACCGGTGGCATCAATTTCAAGTCGACCGGCCCCGGCGTGAGTTCGCATTGTGTCGCGCCGCTCTGCGGGCAAATCTTTGCGATAGACTCGGCTGTACGAATGACCAGCTTTCCTTCGGACTCCACCAGTACGGTAAACCTTTCGCTATCGTATCCGGCGTGCCGTCCACCGCCAGCTTCAATGTCAGCCACAGCGGGATGCACGGATTGATCGCATTCGCCCCGCATGGACAACTTGGCGTGGATGTGGAGGAACGCGTGACAAATTGCGATATTGACGGAATCGGCAGAACAGTGTTCGGTTGGCGAGAACAATCGTTGCTTGCAAACTCCATCGGAACCCGAAAGACGCGCATGTTCTTCACGCTCTGGACAATAAAAGAGGCTCTGATCAAAGCCCTTGGCACGGGCTTTTCCCTTGATCCGTCGGGGTTCGAGGTACCGTTGCCAATGCTTCAAGGGGCACGTTCAAGTGTATTCCGGTTCCCCCACAAACCTGCAACTCACTGGAGAATAGAAGATCTGGGCGAGACCAGATTTGCTGCCGCCATTGCTTATGAATTGAATTTGAAGGTCGCCACTTAGTACAACGCTTTGGTGGAAGGCCGTCCAAAAAGACACCGTTTTGCCGGCATGGTCCACTTTATCCATGCTTTGCGAAGCAGATTGAAGCGACTGCGCGCGGATGGGGATATAGGAATTCCGCCATCCTGACAGACACTCGGAAGTGTCCGACACCAAAGGAATCTGCACCCGGCATCGCGAGGAATATATGAGCTCCGCGTGCGCGTGCGCGCCAAGCAACCACTCCTCCGCAGTCGACACCGGGACCTGAGCCGCCGACTTGCAAGGCAATCCATATCCTGCTCCGGCCAGAAGCGTGATCCTCCATAGCCGCCGGAACATGGGACTACGATGCACCGGTTCTGAGCCTAGCAAAATGTTTCCGCCGATTAACATTAACAGAGCCGAGCACCGCAGTTTCCATCAGTTGCACATTGAAGGCTACTATTGGGGAATTATTTACGTGAGTGACCAACTGTACACAGTGAGGCACTAGTATCAATTTCACGGGTCATAGGGGGCGGTAACCCGAACGCCCCTCGCCGTGCAGAAGCCCCAATCCCGGAGGCCAGTATGTTTGCAGCCGCATTCAGGTCTGCATGATCCGCATGTCCACAGGACATACACGTGAATTTGCTCTGCGTCTTACGGTTTCTCGCTTCTGTGTGCCCACACACAGAACACCGCTGACTGCTATAGGTAGCGGTAACCTTTATCACCTTGCGGCACTTATAGCCCAGCATCTGTTCCAGCTGGCCCCAACCTGTTCGCAGTATTCCACGGTTGAGGCCAGACTTCTGTCTGACGTTTGTGCCAAAGCTCTGCATCGTCCCCTTAGCTGAACATGTCATCGCTTTGATCTTCAGGTCCTCCAGTATCACCGTTGAGAAGCAATTGGCAATACTGCGACTTACCTGGTTGTTCGCATTCTTGAGGATGGTAGCACGTTTGCGCTGTATACGGGCGATTCTATGCTTCCGCCTGTTACGACGGTTGGAGCCTTTCTTCTGTCTCGCCAGTCTTCGCTGATGCCGCTTCAACTTGGCATCAAGACGCTTCGTATCCGGTTGTCTGATAATGCTTGTATCGCCCTCTGTGGAGACCATAGCGACCTGCCCGCAATTACGGTCAATGCCTACAGCACCGCCGGTATCCTCTATTACAGGTGCCTCCATCTTGTAGCAGATGACAGCATACCCTTTGCCGGCGTTCTTCTTTACCGTGGCTTTGACGGGTATACCATCAGGGTACGGGTTGCCTCCCCGCCTGCGGAGCGCCATATATCCCACTTTCGGGATATACAGCTTGCCATCCCGAACCCTTACGTCATCCGGGATCGTGAACGAAGGCGTACTACCACGTCTGGAATGGAATCTCGGTCTTCTCTTACCCTCCTTGAAGAATGCCTTCCATGCATCCGCCTGATATTTCAATGTGTATCTAACGACAATGTGTATCTAACGACACCAAAGGAGTATTCAGGTAGCCACTCGACCGTGCGGGGCAGCTCCGTGAACCGCTTCCCCAGCGAGAAGAAGCTTACCGAGGGCGGCTTCTCTCCAGCCTCTTTCGCTTTCTTGTACGCCTCGCTCTGCTCTGCGAGGATGGCATTCCACACAAACCTACACGCACCCGCTAATCCAGCAAGTTGCTTGGCGTTACTCCGACTTCCGGGCAATAGCCTGTATGTGGATATTGCGGTATGCACTAACCGTTTCGGGCATGGCACTGTGGTATATAGCTCCCTAATATATGGCAATTATATAGCATGCGTACCCACGCGTTGGGTTATTTGAAATAATTGCAGTCTTTCGTGAAAAGCGGGAACCGATTATGAAAAGCTGGCAAAAGCCATCCTGTCTGCACCACCAAAGCACAAAAAGTAACTCCTGCGAAAACACGTGGCACTCAGCCATATAACTCCCCTACTATTCCTGTTAGAGCCATATCACGCTGCCGAACGATTCTGAAAGCATTATACCGATTAGTAGGGGGACATCAAATGTTGTACCGCGCAATCCACGGGCCCTCCTACGCCGGGCGGCATCCGAACGAACTTCCCAGCGCGCCGATTTGCACGATGCTGAATCACAGCTGAGTCACAGGGTCTCAGGCGGGTTCGGCATGACCTACTCCGCCAAGGAAGTCGATTGTGAGCCGCGCACATTCCTCTGGCTTCTCAAGCTGCGCAAGATGAGTTGTGCCTGAAAGCGACTCAAAGTCTACGATCCTGGAGCCGCGCAGGTCGCACGGCGGAAAGAAATCGTGGCGAACATTCGGATCCGCTCCGATCACCTTGATCGGAACAGGCAGCGAATCGGGATCCACCAGGCGCGAGAATCGGGGAATCGAACCAAGAATTCTCGCTTCGAATTCAGGTTGGCACCGTAACGCATAGCCCCCGCGCCCGTCTGGACGAAGTGTCGTGCGGGCCATCAGTTCGTGCACGCCAGCACGCAGCCGCGCCATCGCCGGCTGCATCTTCATCAGATCTATGAATTCCTGCTCGTTCCGAAACCGGCAAACTCGGATCCGGGTTCTGGCCGCCGCCCTGCTGCAGCTGGATACGAGAACCCTGTGAGCGATCCCCCTGCCCGCCGAGCAGAGCGGTGGATCGAACAGCACTAGTGCAGAATAAGAGGCACCCAGAGACGGTAACAGCGCGGCCGCCAGACACGATACCGAGTGGAACACGCCTGCCCTCGGTCTGACTCCGAAGCAGCGGTCTACCGTCTGTCCGACCGATTCCAGATCTCTCGAAAATGCAGGTATAGAGTGCCCGGTCAAGCTTCCCGGTGGATTGCGGCCGTGACCGCGCAGATCAAAGAGCATGAGGTCGAACATCTCAAGCAACAGTGACCAGTAGGGGTAATAGAGGTCAACAGCGAGCCCGTTCCCGTGGCTTATCATAAGGCGCGGACCTTCTGGATTTCCGTAACGCCTAACCGGTACGGATACATCGTCGTCCAGCTTGGCATGAACGACGGACGAAGCTTGGGGAATGTCCGTAGACGAGCTGCTGAGAGCATCCATTATCTGCCCCATTCTCGCGGTTCCAGGCCTCCACTTACCGGATAGCTGCTCAGGAATCGCAACATGCTTGGCATACATCATTGGGCTCTTCCTCGCCTTTCACTCGGCGCATCGTATGCCGCAAAGATACCTGATATCCAAGTAGCCCGATCCAGCGATAGTGTGCGTTTTCAATGAGGCCCCGTGGTCCGACCGTAATACACGGCGAATGCGTGGAGTTACATTCAAACTTCAATGAGTAGATGGACATGACAGACCTACGTAGGAGCAAGATAAGGGAGTTATATGGCTGAGTGCCACGTGTTTTCGCAGGAATTACTTTTTGTGCTTTGGTGGTGCAGACTGGATGGCTTTCGCCAGTTTTTCATAATCGGCTCCCGCTTTTCACGAAAACACTGCAATTATTTCAAATGACTCAACACATGGGTACTCATGTTATATACTTTCCATACACTAGGGAGTTATATACCACAGTGCCATGCCCGAAACGGTTAGTGCATACCGCAATATCACATACAGGCCGTTGCCCGGAAGTCGGAGTAACGCCAAGCACCTTGCTGGATTAGCGGGTGCGTGTAGGTTTGTGTGGAATGCCATCCTCGCAGCACAGAGCGAGGCGTACAAGAAAGCGAAAGAGGCTGGAGAGAAGCCGCCCTCGGCACGCTTCTTCTCGCTGGGGAAGCGGTTCACGGCGCTGCGCCGCACGGTCGAGTGGCTACCTGAATACTCCTTTGGTGTCGTTAGATACACATTGTCGTTAGATACACATTGAAATATCAGGCGGATGCATGGAAGGCATTCTTCAAGGAGGGTAAGAGAAGACCGAGATTCCATTCCAGACGTGGTAGTACGCCTTCGTTCACGATCCCGGATAACGTAAGGATTCGGGATGGCAAGCTGTATATCCCGAAAGTGGGATATATGGCGCTCCGCAGGCGGGGAGGCAACCCGTACCCTGATGGTATACCCGTCAAAGCCACTGTAAAGAAGAACGCCGGCAAACCTCCCTTATTCATAAGGGAGTTAAGTGGCGGGGAATCGTCGTTTAATATTATGGTGTAAGATGTTGACTATACACGGGGTGAATGGACTCTTCCGCGACGCTCAATCGCTTAGAAACCCCAATACCCATTCACCCTGTAACACACCCGATGCCAGATCCCAAATCCAACCTTCTGTTCGCTTGCCAGTTCAATAAATCCGTTAACGTTGTACGCTCCAAGACTGGTAATCTAACATCGGATGCCGGCGTCATTCCTATGCGACTGCTCATGGTGATCAGCACCTTGGCATGCCGACTCGCTTCCGTGCTTAAGGACAATCGGTCCCAAGCTCGGATTACGCATAGCCTTGAGGAGTTAGTGCTACAGTACCTGCTGCAACATGTGCAGGGGTGGGGACGTCAGTCAGATGCGGACAAGCTTCGAAGGGACCCCGCCATGCGCGTGGCCACTTCTTCCAAAAGGGGTAGGGAGGCATTACAGGACGATAGGTCCCTGGAATCCCAGCCAACCATGTCTCGCTTCGTGCGCATGTTGGCCGGGAAAAAGAATTTCAAGAAGTTGCGCCTTTTTGCAGAGACATTCGCCATGGAGCACCTGCTGCAGCGTGGTGGCGGGAAGCGCCGCCCCGAGGTGGTCTTTGATGTGGACGGTGTACCGGTAGATACGCATGGCAAGCAGCAGGGCAGCAAATGGAACGGGTATTATAAGCGCACCATCTTTCTGCCCCTTATCGCCATATGCGGTGAGTCGGGCGACATGTTGGGGGCGGAATTGCGAGGGGGCACGCAGAATGTGGTGAAGGACTGCTACGGTTTCATTCGACGCATTGGGCTGGCACTGCGTGAACATGTGGCCGACAAGGTCATTGTCCGATTGGACGCAGGCTTCAACAGTGGAGAGTTATGTGATGCGTCTGAAAGGAAACGATGTGATTGACGGGCTTGCGGCGCCTCATTTGGAGGGTGATCAGCCGTCGGACGAATGCTACCATGAACTGCGCTACCGTGCAAAGTGCTGGTCCGTAGAGCGTCGTGTGGTGCTCGTGGTTGATCCGGTGCCGGGAGAGCTTTTCCCGCGGCATTTCTGTCTGATCACCGATCTGGATGCAGAAGCCTATCCGGCAGAGCAGCTTGTGAATCTGTACAGGAAGAGAGGAAAGGCGGAAAAGCACTTCGGGGAGCTGAATGCGGCTTGCTCCATGGCGCTGTCTTCGGTTCCCCGTCCGAAGACACACTATAAGGGCCGGCCTGTAGTGCGGGAGCCTGATGAGTCGGAGCAGGATGGGTCGGAGCAGGATGCCGAGATCCGAGCCGAGAACGAGGTCCTGCTATAGGTATACCTTCTAACGTATCAGCTCATGCATGTGGGGCGCTGCCTTATGCGGGAGCCTGACGAATCCCAGGTAAGTCTGAGCACCTATCGCGAGCGTGTACTCAAGGTGGGGGCCCGCTTCGTACAACACGCGCGCAACATCGTTATCCACATTGCCGCCAGCGCAGATGCTGCATGGGAGCAATTTTGGCGACGTTATTGTCAACTCACATGGATCACGCTTCCCTTGAAGAGCTAGCCAAGTCATCTTTGCGCCTGCGCTTCGACACCGCAGGCGCCCCGCCCAACGCGGAAAGCGGAAAGAGAAGGTAGGCAGAGGTGTGTCTACCCGACAGACGCATTCCCAAAATCTCGGTAATGTGACCGCTATCGTGTCGGGAAAAGGACCTAAACTGGTGTTTTCATCTCTCATGGTCGTCCCTACGCATGAACAACGCACAATCGGTCCTGCAGGTACCGAAACAGCACTCTTAGACCCGAACAGGGGTATCCGTACGGTAAAGTACATGGTAAAGCGGGCTTAGCATTGGTCTGCGTAGTCCGCTTGTAGAGCTTAGTGCAAGGTGATTATACGCCGGGTTTAGTGTGCCGATATGGGAATTTCGGAGTGGTGTGCAGCTTATCGTCCAGGCGCCTGAATGCAGGCAGCAATCAGCGTCTTTTGGGACAAAAAACATGGGTTTTGGGGAGAAGGACCGGAACATTGTGGAGGACGCACATGTACATGAACTATGCGGTCCAAGGCATCTTTCTCCCCTTCTTCTCCTGCCGGTGAAGTCCTTTTTCAGAGGCTAAGAAACCAAGAGGCTGAGAACAAGGATCTGCGAAAACAGGTCCGTCGCTTGGAGAAAAAAGCCGATCGTCTATCCAAGAACAACGCGGATCAGGCTGCGACAATTGCCGATATGGCTGCGAAGATTAGCCATCTGGAAGATAGGTTGGAACAAGCGCATCGCCTACTCTCTGGCAAAAAGAGTGAGCGTTACACGCCGGTGGACAATGCGCAGCAAGGCGGGTTGTTTGGAGAGGAACCAGGAGCTGTTGAGCCCGAGGAGGAGGAGGAGGAGTACGACCTGGTAAAGCGCAAGCGGCGTGGGAAGAACAAGCCGGTGCGCGGGCCGATTCCGGACCATCTGCCCAGAGAGGTGATCCGCCTTGAGCCGGAGGGCAGCACCGCGGGTATGAAGTACATCGGCGAGGAAGTAACGGAGTACCTGGAATATGTGCCGGGCTTCACGAGGGTAGTACGGATTGTGCGGCCGAAGTACGTTGTCTGCAAGGAGCCTCGCAAGGGGGTGGTCATAGCGCCGTTGCCGAAGCGTGTTATACCGAAGGGGAAGGCGGGTCCGGGGTTGTTGGCGTATTTGGCGGTAGCCAAATATGTGGATCATATGCCGCTATACCGGCTGCGGAAGAAGTTTCAGCGCCATGGCGTGAAGCTATCGGCTGCTACAATGGGGGATTGGATTGCGAAGGTAGCGACGTATCTGGGTCCGTTAGGAGATGCGTTGCGTAAGGAGGTGCTTCGTAGCGGGTATCTGCAGGTGGATGAGACAACGTTCCCGGTGCAAAAGCCGAAGAAGAAAGGGAAGGAGAAGGAGAAGGAAGGGAGGAAAAACGAAGGAAAGACGCATCGCGGCTATCTTTGGGTATACCTGGCACCGCGGGCGAAGGTGGTGATGATGGATTACAGCCCGAGCCGTGCGCGCGCTGGACCGTGGGAATTCTTGCGCGGATATAGAGGGGCGATGCAAACCGACGGGTATGTGGTGTACGATGCGTTTGGTACGCGGGGCGGGATAACGCTGTTTGGATGTATGGCGCATGCGCGTCGCAAGTTTTATGACTGCAGGAAAAAGGAGCCCAAGAAGGTGCGCCATGTAATGGAGGAAATCCGGCAGTTGTATGCGATAGAGCGTGGGTTGCGTAAGGAGGGAGCTGGTCCGGCTCGGCGTGTGGAGGTACGACAGGAGGAGGCACGGCCGGTACTGGAGAAGTTGAAGCCATGGCTTGAGGAGAGTCGTGAGCACCGGCCGAGTGCGGGATGGGATGAAGCCGTGGGGTACATGCTCAACAGGTGGGAGAAGCTGGCTTGTTACCTGGAAGACGGTAAGGTTGAGATTGATAACAATCTGGTCGAGAACCAGATGCGGGCGATTGCGCTTGGTCGAAAAAACCATCTGTTTGCGGGATCGCATGCGGCAGCGCAGCGGTCCGCAGTACTGTACGCTCTTTTTGCCACATGCAAGTTGCAATCGACAAACCCGATTGAATGGCTTACCGACGTACTACGCCGTCTTCCGACACATCCTGCCGACCGCATGGCTGAACTCTTGCCCCATCATTGGAAAGCTAGTCGGGACTTGCAGCAAGCTACCGTCAAGAAAGCGGCATAGGAGCCCCTAAACAGGCGCGCCCGGGTCATCCGACAGATCCGTGTACGGGTCTGCGAATACGCTGTCAGGTACTTGACACCTGCACACCCAACCGACGCTAGCCTATAAACCTTCGAACCGCGCTCTAACTTACTCTAATTGAGAGAGTAAATACCCTCGGTTATAATGTACTTCACCGGACGGATACGAACAGGGTACGACATGAATGTTGCAGGGAGATATTCCGACAGCCATGCCAGCGAGAGTTGACCAGAACTGACGAACAATCGAACCGCTATAATGACTTATGGGCGACGGGCAGAGCGAGCCCGGTCTCTGGTGACCATGCTGAGTCAGCCAATACTCGGATTGGCTGTGCATGAGCGGATATTATCGGCTCGGTAGCCGATCCTGAACCTAACCGTAACGGGTTCTCCGCTGATGGCGGTGGCAGGAACAACGCGCCCGATATCCTGGCCGTCCATGGACCAGGCACGCAAATACCCGGGGCCGTGTCGTGTTTATTCTCTGTCAACGAACCAGTGCCGTTCCCTCTGGAAGGGATAGGTGGGGATGCGCAGCCGACTTCTGCGTTCTCCGGTGAAAAGACCGGTGAACGACAGGTCAAGGCCGGCTTCGTAGGCTGCTGCCACACCTGCCGTAAAGGCGGCAGCCTCTTCGCCGTCCAACCTCAGCGGACTCGCAAGAACCGTCGGGTTTTGTGCACCGAAGGCCTGGGCAACAGCCGGTTCAGATATCCCCTTCGCCCCTGTCTCAACAAGCACATCCACCCCATGGGCGGCCAGGGCGGAAAACAATCGGTGATCAGGCTCCAGATCGCGGGCGACCTGCCTCCAATAGTCGGCCCCTGGAATCCTCCCCTCCACTATCTCTCCCGTCAAGGCATTCACCAGCGGCAGCGCAGGCACATTCGCTTCCAGACCCTCAAGCACCATACGGACCGCATCTTCCACCGAACGATCCCAGCGCACCGCCAATCGCATAGCATCCTCAAGATGTAACACTTTCGCCGCCATAGCCGCGGCGATCGCACCCGCACCTGCCCCTGCGACAATGTCGGGCCGCACCCCAACGCTTTCCCACAATGCGCCCAGAGCGCCTCCGAGCGCCACCTGCACAGATGCAGCGCAGCCAGCAGACGCAGCGCTCGTATCGCCAATAATTATCTCCAAAAGAGAGTCGGCCCGCTCCTCCGCAAAAACTTGTGCGCAGCGATCCAGCACCGCCCGCACAACCGGCTCGGTCGCGTAGAGCTCCCTGCCCATACGGGCCGCGGGCATCCCACCAAACACAAATGCCACCGTTTGCCGAGGCCGGGAATGCACACCCCAAACCCCGTCCGCAACCTTCGCGAGTTGCTCTTCCATGCTTTGCAGGTCCCGCACCACCAACCCCGCGCGCCATGAAAAATGGGCGCGCCCCTCCCCGGCAGTCCATGCCAGGTCCGCCAATGATACGTCAGACCGGCCTGCAAGCCACAAACGGTAGCGTTCTGCCAAGTCCGCCAGCGCAGTTGCGGTCCTTCCGGACAGCGGCAGGAACCGGACTACGCGACCCTCGGGTGCACCAGCGTCCGGCGCAACAAGGCTCTCAAGATCCGAAGACGGACCCACTCGCCTGCCCGCCTGCCGACCCTCCGCCCGGTATTGTTCAACCACGACATGCGCCAAGGTACCGGAGAAACCGAATGCGCTCACGCCAGCCCGCATGGGACGATCCGCACAAACCGGCCAGGGAACACCTTCTGAAACAACGCTCACGGGGAGGTTTCCCCAGTCCACATTGGGATTGGGATCCTCAAAAAGAAGCTGCTTCGGGATCCAGCGGTGCCGCATGGACTCAATGACCTTGATTAGACTGGCCACCCCGCTTGCCGCAATCAGGTTGGAGACATTCGACTTGACCGAACCCAACAGGAGAGGACGGGAAGAATCCCGCCCCGGACCGTACACCGCCGCCGCGGCCGCTACCTCAACCGCGTCACCAACTAGCGAACCGCCCGCGCTAGCCTCCAAGTAGTCCACATCAACCGCAGCAATGCCCGCGCGCCCGAGCGCCTCCACAAGCATGCCCTGCTGCGCCGATTGACTCGGCACCGCCATGCCCGTAGTAGTGCCGGTCTGCCTGACCACAGAACCGCTAAGAACGGCCAGAATGTCCGCCCCTTCGGCCTCCGCATCTGCCAGACGCCTCAGAACCAGCACTGCGCATCCCTCGCCAAGCCCAAAACCATCGGCCGAAGCATCAAACGCTCGACTGCTCCCGTCGGCAGACAGAAGACCCATCTGCATTGACGTTTCAAAACTGTATCCAAGGACCGTATTGACCCCGCCGGCAAGTGCAAGATCCACCTCTCTCCGCTGCAGTGCCGTCATCGCATGATGCACAGCCACCATCCCCGAAGAACAGGCCGTGTCCACTCCGAGCGCCGGACCCTCCATGCCAAAGAACTGGGAAACCCGACCCACCGTACCGCTCATGTTGGTCCCCAAGTAGAGATAGGGCTCGAAAAAATCCGTCTCCGCTTTGGCCACCATAAACTGGTACTCACTGACAGCTACTCCCGCAAAAACACCGCTACGACTGCCCTGCAGCGAGCCCGGATCAATGCCCGCATGTTCCAGCGCTGTCCAGCTCACCTCAAGCAGCATCCGCTGCTGCGGGTCCATACAGCGAGCTTCGGCAGGAGCGATTCCGAAAAACCCGTCGTCCATCCTATCAAGACCAGGAACATACGCTCCGGGGTGGCGGGCATCGCCGGTGCCGCTGAGCGTCTCGGAACGTCCGTAGGTCACAGTGCTCCGCGCCTCGCGGACTGTTCGCCAGAATTCCGCAAGGTCGGAACCACCGGGCAGCCTGCAGGCCATGCCGACTACTGCGATGCGGTCGTCGGTCACACTACGTCTCTGCACCGTTGGAGAAGCCGCAGAACGCTCACCTCCCATGTGTGCTGCGGGAACGCCTGGCATGCCCAGCCGGGAAGGCTGCGCAGCCGGCAGCTCCGCAACGGCGGCGTCCAAACCCGGCAAGGCCTCATCACCCATCGGGAAGAGTTCGGAGGTCAGGTGACTCGCCAGTCGGCCAATGTCGGGATACTCGAACACGGTCGTGGCCGACACCACTTCGCGCGGCAGCGCCGCGTTCAAGCGTTGGCGGAGGTTGATGGCCATCACGGAATCCATGCCGAGATCCGAAAAAGCTACATCGTATTCCGGGACCGTCTCAAGCCCCAGCATTGACCGCACCTCGCCCCCCACAAAGTCAGCCACGAGCTTCTCTCGCTGCGCGGGTGCAACATTCTCCATGTGCCGGGGAAAGGGGGCAGGCGCAGTAGGTGCCGCGCCCACCAAAGAACGTTCGGACCCACGGATCTCCGCAAACAGCGGAAGATCAGGCAGCACTCCCCCCTCCATGTCGGCGACCACGAGTAGCCCCGGATCGTCACGGACCACGCAGTCAAGGACCCGGAGACCCTGTTGGGGGGTGATCCAACTGCCACCGAGTGCGGCCAGCCTCGCTTCAATCCGAGCACGTTGCTTCTCCGCCATACCTAACGTAGACCACGGCCCCCAGGCAATCGCCTGTCCGGCAAACCCCAAGGCTCGGCGATGATACGCCAACTGATCCAAAAACGCGTTGGCTGCAGCGTAATTCGCCTGACCCGGGTTCCCGAATACCCCGGCAAGGCTCGAAAATAGCACGAAAAGATCCAGCTCCCGATCCATCGTTGCCCGATGAAGATGCCACGCACCGAGAACCTTCGGACCCAGCACCGTCTCAAAATGCCCCCAGTCCTGGTTCACAAGCGCCGCATCGGCGAGCACCCCCGCACAATGGAAAATACCGCCAAGAGGCGGCATCTCAGCGTCCACCCGCGCAAACATCGCCGCAACCGCATCCCCGTCAGTGATGTCTGCAACCTCCACACGGACCACCACGCCGCGCTGACGCAACTCCTCCATAACCGCTTCGGCCCGCTGGGACGGATTCCGTCGACCGTTTAATATAATCCCGCCAACACCCGCATCCGCCAGCCAACCCGCCAATTCCAGACCCAGACTCCCGTGACCTCCCGTTACAAGGTAGCTCCGGTCCGGCCTCAGACCGCGCGAACCCCGGGACTCGTCCCGTCCGACAGCCCGTACCAAGCGGGCCACGCGACGCACACCCCCTCGCCAGACAATCCGGTTCTCCCTGTCTGGAAACATCAGTTCGTCTGCCAGAATCGTGGCCGAAAGCGGCGCCTCCGGATCCAGATCAACCATGCGAGGACGAAAATCCGCGTGCTCAACTCCAAGCACGCTACCCAGACCCCACAATCCAGCACCCGCCAAAAAACCGGTGCGCTCGGCCCCAAGAACCTGACCTCCAACCGTCACTAACGTGATCCCGTTCACCGCTCGCACTCCCACATCCCACATCCCCTGCGCCAAAGCCAATGCTCCAGATCCAACAACCCTAAGCCCCTCCCGCAGCTCCTCCGTTCCCGCATGCTGCCCGTCACCCCCAATCCCGGCGAGATACGCTACGCCCAGCAGCGGAGCCGATGAGGAAAGCCCATCAAACAGTGCACGCCAAGCCCGCCGATCCCCAGCATCAACAGGACCGGTAACAACCACCTGACGCCGACGACTAAGCTCGCGGACAAGCTCCTCCGTGAAAGACCCATCCCCGCATACAACAAAAACACCCCCCTCCGCCTCGGCCCGCTCCACCGGGCGTGACCCCATCGCAAGTGCCTCCGAATCAGCCACGGTGACCGATGCACCGGAACCCGGAATACTCGGACTTCGCCGCCACACAACCGTGTACTGCAGATGATCCACCCGCGGACCTCGTATCTCTGCCCGGCTGGCCCGCCTGAGTGTTAACCCAGCCATGCGACCACAACAAATACCCTCGGATGTGTACAGTGCCAACTCCGCCGTAACCACCTCCTCCCCCACCTCCAGAAGCCTCGCGTAACAGAACATCTGCTCGGGAAGCGGTGCAGCAATCCAGAGACTACCCCACCTGACTGGGAGATAGTGACCGTCGCCTCCACGCGCAGCCAAAAGTCCCACCACAACCTCAACACAGGCGTCCAGCTGCACCGGATGAACCAACAGACGGTCGCTAACCAACTGCCCCGAACGCGTAACCCTGCCCCATGCACTCCCCTCATCCACTGCTATAGCGGAAAGCCCCCCAAAACCCGATCCCTGAACCACACCCTGCGCTACCATCCGATCGCAACAATCAACTGCGGCAGAGGCGGAAAGCCGCCGCTCCACATCCTGCATGTCTAAACGGTCCCCCTCAGCCGTACGCCTCCCCAAACGCCCGTCAGCGTGAAGCTGCCATGTCCCACCATCAAACTCCCGGCTCACCACTTCCCACCGGTCGTCCGGCCCGATGACAACCTGAACCCGGTACCCCTTCCCTGAACCCAGTATCAAAGGATGATGCATCTGCACCTGTTCCAGAGAGACCGCCGAGTCACTCCACCTCTCTCCAAGCGCCTCAATCACCTGCCCGGCAAAAAGAGCTGCCGGCGCGACTACCTCACCCTCAACAACGTAATCAGACAACCACGCAAAGTCCTCCATGGACATCTCTATCTCATAGGACACCTCGCCGCTCCGCGTATCCCGACGCACACCCAGAAAGGGATGACTATCCTTGATCCGGCGGCGGGGCAGCGCTGTCAACCAGTATCGTCTGCGCTGAAAGGGATAGGTCGGCAGTGCCACGCGGCGGCGGCGCTCTCCCGCAAACAATCCTTCAAAAACAATGTCAAGACCCGCCTCGTAGGCACCCGCCACCGCCCGGACATAGTCTCCGCTCCCTCCGCGCAGCTGGCTCGCAATCATAACAGGCTCCTCGGTGTGCGACCAGGCAAGCGCCGCCATCGGCCCCAAAACGCCGTGCGGACCCATCTCCAGCAATATCCCCGCCTCCCGGGCCGCCAACGTGCGCACCGCCGCCGCAAACTGAACCGGCTCGCGCGCCTGACGGCACCAGTATGCTCCGTCGGGCGCGCCCTCCAGCACACGCCCCGTCACATCACTTACCATCCGTACGGAAGGCACCGAGACCCCGGGCACCGCCGCTTCCAGCTCCGCCAGCACCGGATCCATCAGCGCACTGTGGAAGGCGTGGCTCGTCTGAAGACGCACTACGCGCAACCCTTCGTCCTCAAAAAATTGCAGAACCCCATCCATCGCAGCCTCCGGCCCGGTCACCACCTGGTGCGTACCGTTGTCGGCGGCCAGTTCAACGCCCTCCCGGAGCGCATCGCGCACACGGTCCGCCGGGGCGAATACCGCCGCCATCGCACCTCCACCCGGAAGCGACCCCATCAGCGCGCCGCGGCGCGTAGCAAACAGCATCCCGGCCTCCAAGTCAAAAGCACCTGCGGCCGCAGCCGCCGCAACCTCTCCCACGCTGTGCCCGAAGACAATGTCAGGCCGCACCCCCACACTCGCCCAAAGCGCGGTCAGCCCGCTCTCCAGCGCATAGAGCGCAGGCTGTGTCCATTCGGTGCGACCCAGCCGCTCGGCATCCCCGAACATCACCGTGAGAAGCGACCTGCCCCGCTCCTGGCGGAACACCTCCTCGCACCGGTCAAGCACCGCCCGGAAAATCGACTCGGTCTCATAGAGCTCCCGGCCCATCCCCGCCCACTGGCTCCCCTGACCAGTGTAGAGAAAAGCCACCTTCCCTGCGGCAGGCGATGATACTACGCCCTGCTTCACTACCTCCAACTGCTCTTCCAGCAAGGCGCGATCGCTGAACACGAGCCCCGCGCGGTGCAGGAAGTGGCTCCGTCCTACACCCGCTGTCCACGCCATATCGGCAAGCGGCATATCCTCCAAAAGGGCTGCACCGTACCTGCCGGCCAGCTGACGAAGCGCGTCTTCTGACTTCGCCGACAGCGGGAGCAGGCGGTGCCGGCGCGGCGCTTCGGCCTGCGGAACACGGTGAACCGCTCCCGGCTCCAATAGTGCAGGAACCTCAACAAGCGCAGGCTCACGCTCCTCCGCGTATCCCTCTATCACCACATGAGCGTTTGTGCCCGAATATCCGAAGGAGCTGATGGCAGCCCGCCGCGGCCGCTCCGCCTCCGGCCACAGGGTAGCCTCCGATGTCACCCGAACCGGAAGATTCTCCCAGTCCATCCGCGGATTCGGCCGCTCAAAGTGCAGGTGCCGCGGAATCTCCCCAAAGCGTATCGCAAGCACCGCCTTGATCAACCCGGCTATGCCTGCCGCCGCCTCCAAGTGACCCACATTCGTCTTCACGGATCCGATCAGCAGAGGGTGCTCCGGGCTCCGTCCACTACCGTACACCGAAGCCGCCGCCATCACTTCCACGGGATCACCCAGCTCCGTCCCCGTACCGTGTGCCTCCAGGTAGTCCACCGTGGAGGCCTCCACACCAGACCGCACAAGCGCCTCCTCAATCACAAGCTCCTGCGCAGGACCGTTCGGAACGGTCAAACCCGCGCTCGCACCGTCCTGGTTCACCGCCGATCCAAGCACCACCGCAAGAACCCGGTCTCCTACCGCCTCCGCATCCGCAAGACGCTTCAGCACAACCATCCCGCATCCCTCGCCTCGTACATAGCCGTTAGCTGCAGCATCAAAAGTCCTGCAACGCCCGTCCGCCGAGAGCATGCCGGCATCCGTCATGAGCTTGGTGGGCCCCGACATCAGGATCGCGTTCACCCCTCCCGCCAGTGCCAGATCCGCCTCGCCTGCGCGGAGCGCCGCCGCCGCCTGGTGCAGCGCAACCAGCGACGAGGAGCACGCGGTGTCCACCGTTATGGCCGGACCCTGCAATCCGAGCGCAAAAGCAATCCTACCTACCGCGGCCGACGGGGTAACTCCAGTGGCCCTGTATATATCCGACCCCGGATTGCCCTCCCGTCCGGCGACAAGGTTCTGGTAGTCTATCATTGAGACCCCGCCGTACACCCCGGTCCGGCTTCCCCGTAGCCCCTCCGGAGCAATCCCGGCGTCCTCAAGCGCCGACCAGCTGGTCTCCAGAAGCATCCGCTGCTGCGGATCCAGCAACTCCGCCTCTACCGGAGCAATCCGGAAGAATGCCGCATCAAAACAGTCCAGACCCTCCACATAGGCACCGAAGTGGCGCGCCTCCTCCGTCTCGGTATCCACAAAAAGCCCGTCAGGACGCCCCCTAGTCACCAGATCCGCCCCCGAACGAAGCCGCTCCCAGAATGCCAGGGCATCCGGCGCGCCGGGAAAGCGGCAGGCCATGCCCACGATCGCAATGCGATCATCGCGGCGGGCCACGGACAAGACTCGCATACGCCGCGTCTCCGGTGCCACGCCGGCAAGCTGGTCCGCAAGGTGTTCCGCCAGCCGGGCTATGTCGGGATAATCAAACACCGCCGTGTTCGAAACGACAAATGCGCCCCGGAACGCCCGATTCAAACGGTTGCGAAGCTCAACCGCCATCAGCGAATCCATGCCCAGTTCGAAAAAACCAGCAGTAGGCGACGGGGCAGAACGCAGACGCAGAATCTGTACCACCTGATCCTGTACGAACCGGATCAGTTCATCCCGGCGTTCCTCCAAAGAGAGTCTATGGAGTCGGCGTAGCAGGTCGTCTGGAGCGGTGGCCGAAGGGTAGTCCTCTTCGCGCCCCACCAACTCTGAAAACCAGGGTTCCCGCAATGGCAGCGCAGACCAGTCTACCCTCGCCACCACGCTGGTTCCAATGTCCTCGCGTACGAGCCGTGCCAGCGCGCGGATGCCCTGCTCAGGAGCAATCCATGCATCAACGAACTGAGTTCCGATGCGATCGCGCTGCTCCTCAGCCTCGCCAACACCCGACCACGCCCCCCACGCAATGGCCTGACCGGGAAGGCCCAGCGCCCTACGGTGCCGCGCCAGCTGATCAAGGAAGGCGTTGGCAGCCGCGTGATTGGCCTGGCCCGGATTCCCTACAACACCCGCTAGGCTCGAAAAGAGAACAAACAGGTCCAGCTCCCGGTCAAGCGTCGCCCGGTGCAGCCGCCAGCCACCCAGTGCCTTGGGCCCAAGCACCTGCTCAAACCGCTCCCAGTTCTGGTTTATCAGCGCCGCATCGGCGAGCGCTCCCACGCTGTGAATCACCCCCGCCAGCGGCGGAAACTCGGCGTCAATCCGCGCAAGCATTCCCGCTACCGCCTCCTCGTCCGTCACATCTGCGATCTCAATGTGCACCGCCGCACCGCTCTCCCGGAGCTCCGCAACCACCATCGCTGCTGCTTCGTCCGGCAGCCGGCGGCCGTTCAAAACAATGCCGCCGGCTCCTGCCTCCGCGAGCCAGCGTGCCACCTCCAGTCCGACCCCACCAAGGCCACCCGTGATTAGATAGCTCCGGTCCGTGCGGAACCGGAACTCACCGGAATCCAAATCTGCCGATGTTTCCTCCGGCCTGTCCAAGCGCTTCAGCCGGGCTACCAGCCGCTCTCCACCCCGCCGGGCGATGCGCGTCTCCCTGTCAGGAAAGAGCAGCTCGTCGGCAAGCGCACCGGCAGACGGAGGAACCTCGGGATCCAAATCCAGCAGGCGCGGCGTCAAATCTCGGTGCTCCAGATCCACCACACTCGCAAAACCCCACAAGGAGGCACCCGCGAGCGCGCCGGACCGCTCCCGATCCACTACCTGTCCGCCCCGCGTCACAAACCAGGTCCCGCTCATGGGCGACGCGCCCGCGTCCGACATCCCCTGTACCAGTGCCAATGCGCCCGCACCCACCGCCTCCAGCTCCGCCTCAAATTCCAAGACCGAAAGCCCCGCACCATCCTCCCGTACCCCGCCCAGATACACCACGCCCCGCAGCGGCAGCGTACCCGGTATTGACTCAAAGAACCTGCGCCACGCCTGCCGGTCGCCCTCCGATGGCCCCGAAGCCGCCTGGTAACCCCTCCGATCCAGTTCCTCTACCAGCTCAGTGCCCAGTCCGCTTCCTCCCGCTAACACAAACAACCCGCCTTCCGCCACCACCTCCGACGGACCCTGAGCCAGAATCAGTAGTGCCCCCGACGGATCTTCGACCACGGACATCCCTGCATATCCGGTGTCCGCCAGCACCTCCCGCCACACGGAAGGGGCAACCAGCGCATAGTCGGTACGGTACGCGTCCTGGAAGCGCCACCATCCGGGCAACAATCCGAAGGTCAGATCCAGCCATACCTTCCGCTTAGCTTCCTCAACAGTCACCAGCATGCCCGATGGAGCAAGGAGGCGCCGGCAGTGGGCGAGTGTTTCGCCCAGGTCGCGGGTAGCATGCAGGACATTCGCGGCGATCATAAGGTCGTAGCCGTGGAGCGTGAACCCCTGATCCGCAGGATCATGTTCGATGTTGAGCGCCCGGAAGCTAACATCCACGCCCCGATCGCCGAACTCCCGCTCTGCGTCTAGGAACGAGTCCGTAGAAATGTCGGTATAGGTGTATTCGGTCCGGCCCGCCGGCAGGACCTCCAGGAGGGCGGCTGTCGTAGCGCCCGTCCCTGCGCCTACTTCGATCACCCGCAAAGGACGGCCTTCCGGAAGCGCTGCAACCGCCGTGCGCACGGCTTCTGCCGCCATGCGGTTCACCGACTGCATGGCGGCAGACTCGCGGTACATGTTCGCTGCTCCCGGCTCGCCGCCAAAGAGCAGATCCAGCGCATCGGCGCGGCCCCGGAGTACCTCGGCGAGCGACGCCCCGCACCGGCGAAGCACGCCCATCTCCATAGATGCGGCTGCGGCGTCGGTCGGCTCCAGAGCGGGCTCCAGTGCGGGCTCCAGTGCGGCGACCACCTGCCAGCCACCTGCCGCTTCCCGGCCGAGAACCCCCATCTCCTCCAGCACCGACAGCATCCGGGCGAACAGCTGCCCGTGATCCTCTGTGACCTTGAGCCGATGGCGGAGTGCATCCGTCTCAAAACGGTCTCCCGGCCTAGGATCCCATCCCAGCTCCCGGAATCCGCGAAGCAAAAGCAACCGCGCCTCGTGCTCCAGCACGGCAAGAGACACCCCGTCCCCCTCCTCAAGGTATGCTTCCAACGCTCCCAAGTCGGACGCAATTTCCTGCGGCTCGGCAAGGAACGCCGCCTCACGGAGTCCTACAGCCGCCCCCTTGCGCCACACCACCTCGTGCAGCGCATCCTCCAAACTCCCACCAGACAGAGCAGCCCGGCTCGCCTTTCTAAGCGCGAAGCCCTGGATGCGTGCCAGCTCCTCGCCCGATTCCGCATAAAGCCAGAAGTCTGCTTTACGGGTCCTCCCTTCTTCACCGCGGTCGACTGCCCGGCAGAAGACATGATCCGGCAAGTCGTCGTAAAGAACCAGACGGTCCCAACCGATCGGCAGCCATGTGCCATCAACTTCGTCCAGATCCGCGATCCCTCCCATCACCTGGAAGCAGGCGTCAAGCAGCGCCGGATGCACGAGCAGGTTTCTGTGATCTGTGCCCTCCGGCAGCAATACCTCACCCAGTGCCTCTCCTGAGCCCGACCAGCATCGAATCAAACCGCGGGAAGCCGGCCAGTATTTTATTCCGGTGGTATCGGGATCCCGTTCGGCGAGACGCCCCACCAACGCACCGAGATCTTCCGGCTCAGAAACAGCTACAGCGAGCGGTGCCCAGCGCCCTTCAGCGTGCGCCTCCCACTGCCCCCTGCTATCCCTGCTGACGACTTTCCATGTGCGGTCCTCGCTAAGCACGACCTGTACCAGCCGGCCTTCGCCATCCGATAACACCAGCGGACGCATGATCTCAGTCTCCTCAATCACGACGGGAAAGTCGTGGCGCGTTTCTCGGAGCGCCTCGGTCACCTGCGCCGCGTAGAGTGCGCCCGGTGCTACCACTTCACCGAACACCCGGCAGTCGGCGAGCCAAGCCGGATCCCGACTGAACAGCTGCCTCTCAAAAGAATGCTCACCATCCGGAGAGTCCCGCTGCACCCCGAGGAGCACATGCCCCTCCTCTGACATCCGTCGCGGAGCGGCGGAGATCCAGTAGCGCTCCCGCTGGAAGGGATAGGCCGGCAGCGCAATCCGCCGCCGCTGCTCCCCCACAAACAGCCCCTCAAAGACCATGTCAAGGCCTGCCTCGTAGGCACCCGCCACTGCGCTGGCATAGTCTCCGGTCCCGTCGCGCCGTTGGCTCGCAATCATGCCGGGCGCCTCGGCATGTGGCCAGGCGAGCGCCGCCATTGGTCCCAAGATATCGTGCGGACCGACCTCCAGAAGCAACCCTACATCCAGCGCCGCCAGCGTCCGCAGTGCCGCCGCAAACTGTACCGGTTCGCGTGCCTGGCGCTGCCAGTATGCTCCATCGGGGGCGCTTTCCAGCACGCGCCCCGTCACATCGCTTACCATCCGCACGGAGTAGACAGAGGCCGCGGGCACCGCCGCTTCCAGCGCCGCCAGCACCGGCTCCATCAGCGCACTGTGGAAGGCGTGACTCGTCTGAAGACGGACCACACGCAACCCTTCGTCCTCAAACGATTGCATAAGCGCATCCATGGCGGCCTCCGACCCGGTCACCACCTGGTGCGTACCGTTGTCAGCTGCCAGTTCTACGCCCTCCCGGAGCACACCGCGCACCCGGTCCGACGAGGCGAACACCGCCGCCATTGCGCCGCCACCCGGAAGCGAACCCATCAGCGCGCCGCGGCGCGTGGCAAACCGCATTCCTGCCTCCAAGTCAAAAGCACCTGCGGCGGCCGCCGCCGCGACCTCTCCCACGCTGTGCCCGAATACGATATCAGGCCGCACGCCCAGACTCGCCCAAAGCGCGGTCAGCCCGCTCTCCAGCGCATAGAGCGCGGGCTGTGTCCATTCGGTGCGGTCCAGTAGCTCGGCATCCCCGAACATCACCGTGAGGAGCGACCTGCCCCGCTCCTCGCGGAACACCTCCTCGCACCGGTCCAGGATTGCCCGAAAGACCGGCTCGGTTTCATAGAGCTCCCGGCCCATCCCCGCCCACTGGCTCCCCTGACCGGTATAGAGGAATGCAACCTTTCCTGTAGTCGGCGATGATACTACGCCCTGCTTCACCACCTCCAGCTGCTCCTGCAGCGAGGCGCGGTCCGTGAACACGAGCCCAGCGCGGTGCAGGAAGTGGCTCCGTCCGATGCTCGCTGTCCACGCCATATCGGCAAACGGCGTATCGTCCGAAAGAACGGCCTGGTACCGGCCTGCCAGCTGACGTAGCGCGTCTTCGGATTTAGCGGAAAGAGGGAGCAAGCGGTGCTGGCGCACCGCATCAGCCTGCGGCAATCGGTCGCCCGAGATGACTACCGGTAGTGCAGAAAGTCCGATACGCGGCAGTGTACGATCCCTAGGGTACCCCTCAATAACAACATGGGCATTCGTGCCGGAGTACCCAAAAGAGCTAACCGCGGCCCGCCGTGGCCGCTCTGCCTCCGGCCACGGGGTAGCCTCCGATGTCACGCGGACCGGAAGGTTCTCCCAGTCCACCCGAGGGTTCGGCCGCTCAAAGTGCAGGTGCCGCGGAATCACTCCCGACCGTATCGCCAGCACTGCCTTGATCAGCCCGGCTACGCCTGCCGCCGCCTCCAAGTGACCCACATTCGTCTTCACGGATCCGATCAGCAGCGGGCGCTCCGTACTCCGGCCGCGAGCGTACACCGAGGCTGCCGCCTCCACCTCCACAGGATCGCCCAGCTCGGTCCCCGTACCGTGCGCCTCCAGGTAGTCCACCGTGGAGCCCTCCACTCCTGCCCGCGCAAGCGTCTCCTCAATCACGCGCTCCTGGGCAGGACCGTTCGGAACGGTCAGACCGGCACTCGCACCGTCCTGGTTCACCGCCGATCCGAGCAGAACCGCAAGGATTCGATCTCCCGCCGCCTCTGCATCCGCAAGACGCTTCAGCACAACCATGCCGCATCCCTCACCGCGGACATAGCCATCGGCCGCCGCGTCAAAAGTCTTGCAGCGTCCATCCGCCGCGAGCATGCCGGCGTCCCCGAAGATGCGGGTTACGGTTGACGTTAGGATCGCGTTCACCCCTCCGGCCAGCGCCAGATCCGCCTCCCCTGCACGGAGCGCAGCCGCCGCCTGGTGCAGCGCAACCAGCGACGACGAACACGCGGTATCCACCGTGATCGCCGGACCCTCCAGACCTAGCGCGAAAGCGATCCTACCCACTGCCGTTGACGCGGAGATGCCCGTAGATCTATAGAGGTTCGTTGATGACTCGTCGCCGGGACCGGACATGAGCGTGTGATAGTCGCTCATCAACACCCCTCCGTAGACCCCTGTCCGGCTTCCGCGTAGCCCCTCCGGGGCGATCCCGGCATCCTCAAGCGCCGACCAGCTCGTCTCCAGCAGCATCCGCTGCTGCGGATCCAAAAACTCCGCCTCAACCGGCGCTATCCGAAAAAATGCCGCATCAAAACGGTCCAGTCCCTCCACATACGCACCGAACGGGCGTGCCTCCTCCGTCTCGGCATCCACAAAGAGCCCGTCAGGACGCCCCCTCGTCACCAGATCCGCCCCCGAACGAAGCTGCTCCCAGAATGCCTCAACATCCGGCGCCCCGGGAAAACGGCAGGCCATGCCAATGATCGCAATGCGGTCGTCCCTGCGGGCCGCGGGCAAGACGCGCACCCGCGGCGTGTCCGGTGCCACGCCGGCAAGCTTACCCGCAAGGTGCTCCGCCAGCCGGGCTATGTCGGGATAATCAAACACCGCCGTGTTCGAGACGACAAATGCGCCCCGGAACGCTCGATTCAAACGGTTGCGAAGCTCAACCGCCATCAGCGAGTCCATGCCCAGTTCGAAAAAACCTGCAGTAGGCGAGGGGGCGGTGCGCAGACGCAGAATCTGTACCACCTGCTCCTGCACAAACCGGATCAGTTCTTCCTGACGCTCCTCCAAAGAGAGTCTTTGGAGTCTGCGCAGCAGATCGTCTGAATCGGTGGCAGAAGGGTGATCCTCTTCGCGCCCCACCACCTCTGCCAACCAGGGCGCGCGCAGTGGAAGCGCAGACCAGTCTATCCTCGCCACCACACTTACTCCAACATCCTCCCGCACAAGCCGCTCCAGTGCGCGGATGCCCTGCTCAGGAGCGATCCATTCCTCGCCCAATCGGACAAACTGCGCCTTAATGCGGTCGCGCTGCTCTTCAGCCTCGCCGACACCCGACCACGCCCCCCACGCAATGGCCTGACCCGGCAGGCCCAGCGCCCGACGGTGCCGCGCCAGCTGGTCCAGGAAGGCGTTGGCCGCCGCGTAGTTGGCCTGCCCCGGATTCCCGACGACACCCGCCAAACTGGAAAAAAGAACAAACAAATCAAGCTCCCGGTCAAGCGTCGCACGGTGCAGTCGCCAGGCACCCAGCGCCTTGGGCCCAAGCACCCGCACGAACCGCTCCCAGTCCTGGTTAATTAGCGCCGCATCAGCGAGCGCTCCCACGCTGTAGATCACGCCCGCCAGCGGCGGAAGCTCCGCATCAATGCGCTGGAGCATCCCCGCTACCGCCTCCTCATCCGTCACATCAGCGATCTCAATGCGTACATCCGCACCGCTCTCCCGTAGATCCGCAACCGCCGCCGCTGCAGCCTCGTCCGGCGCACGGCGCCCGTTCAAGACAATGCTTCCAGCTCCGGCCTCCGCGAGCCAGCGCGCTACCTCCAACCCGAGCCCACCAAGACCCCCCGTAATCAGATAGCTCCGGTCCGCACGCAATCGGCCCGCAGCCAAGGCCGAGGGCACAAGCACGACTTTACCTACATGACGTGCAGCCTGCAATTCGGTCAGCGCAGCACGGGCCTCCGCAAGCGGCCAGCGCGTTAAGGGCAAAGACACAAGCTGCCCCGACGCGATACGCTCCATCACACTCCGCAAAACCCTGCCAACCTGCTTCGGCTCCTCCAGGATAAGCCCGTCCAGTGCCAAAATGTGGTAGCGAACATCCGGGCGGGCCGCCGCCATCGCCCCCGCACTCCATATGTTACGCTTACCAAGCTCTACAAAGGACCCGCCCGAAGCAAGACACAACAGGCTTGCCTCAATGAATCCCTCGCCGGAGAGACTGTTCAGCACCATCGCCACTCCAGCCCCTCCGGTCGCTTCCAGTATCTGCTCCCCAAACGCCGGCGAGCGGCTGTCAAACACCGCCCGAACCCCCAGCGAACGCAAATACTCCTGCTTCGGCACGCTCGCCGTAGCGTACACCTCATAACCGGCCGCTTGCGCCTGCCGGATCGCCGCGTGACCCACACCCCCCGTTCCCGCATGGATCAGGACCCTCGCACCCTCTCCAAGACTCGCATACTCAAAGGCGAGTGCTACCGTCACCAATGCCACCGGAACAGTCGCCAGCTCCTGCGCCGCATGCCCTGCCGGTGCCGGCACGATGTGCTCCGCCCGCGTGATCACCTCGGGACCAAACGCTCCTGCGGCGAACCCCACCACCCGATCCCCCACCGCGTATGAACCCACACCCTTACCTACCTCCAAGATGCGTCCGCACAACTCCAGACCGAGCGGCTGTTCAATGTCTACAACCTGCATCCCCACCATCACATCGTGGAAGTTCACCCCGGCCGCCTCAAGCCGCACCCGTACCTCGCCAGGGCCCAAATCCTCCGAAGTAGCCTCCACATGCATCGCGTCAAGTGCTCCGCTTACATCGGCCCCCCAGCGCCACCGTCCCTCCTCCGATAGGTCATCCCGTCCGGTAAACCGTGTCAGCCGGGCTACCAGCCGGACGCCGTGCCGACGGGCAACGCGCGTCTCCCTGTCAGGGAAGAGCAGTTCGTCGGCGAGCGTGCCGGCAGACACGGGAGCATCGGGATCCAGATCCAGCAAACGAGGCGTCAGATCCCCGTGCTCCAGATCCACCACACTCGCAAAACCCCACAGAGAGGCACCCGCGAGTGCGCCGGAATGCTCCCGGTGCACTACCTGTCCACCCCGCGTCACAAACCAAGTCCCGCTCATGGGCGACGCACCCGCATCCGACATCCCCTGGACGAGCGCCAGCGCACCCGCACCTACCGCCTCCAACTCCGCCTCAAACTCCAGGGGCGAAAGCTGCGCGCCATCCTCCCGCATGCCGCCCAGATACACCACGCCCCGCAGCGGCAGCGCGCCGGGCAGCGACTCAAAGAATCTGCGCCACGCCTGCCGGTCACCGTCCGCCGGCCCGTTGACTGCCTGGCATCCCCTGCGATCCAGCTCCTCCACCAGTTCCTCCGAAAGTTCGGCGCCCGGCCCGCTTCCTCCCGCCAGCACATACAGACCACCCTCCGTCACTATCTCCGATGAACCCCGTGCCAGGATCAGTAGTGCCCCGGACGGATCCGCAACCACGGACATCCCTGCATATCCCGAGTCCGCAAGCGCCTGCCGCCATACGGGGGGACCCACCAATGCGTAGTCGGTGCGATACGCATCCCGGAATCGCCACCAGCCGGGCAACAGCCCAAAGGTTAGGTCCAGCCATACCTTCCGGTTGGCTTCCTCAACGGCCACCAGCACACCCGACGGGGCCAGAAGACGCCGGCAGTGGACGAGCGTATCGCCCAAATCGCGGGTAGCGTGCAAAACGTTCGCGGCAACCACAATGTCGTAGCCTTGAAGCACGAATCCCTGATCCGACGGATCCCGTTCAATGTCAAGCACCACGAAGCGAAGCTCCACGCCCCTGTCGGCAAATTCCCGCTCCGCATCCGGGAACGAGTCCGTTGCAATATCGGTGAAGGTATATTCGGTTCGGTCTGCAGGCAGGACCTCCAGAAGGGCGGCTGTCGTCGCACCCGTCCCTGCGCCTACTTCAATCACCCGCAAAGGACGACCTTCCGGTAACGTGGCAACGGCCGTGCGCACGGCATCTGCCACCATCCGATTCACCGCCCGCATGGCGGGCGACTCGCGGTAAAGGCGCGCCGCTCCCGGCTCGCCGCCAAAGAGCAGGTCCAGCGCATCGGCGCGGCCCCGGAGTACCTCGGCGAGCGACTCCCCGCACCGGCGCAGTACGCCCAGCTCCATAGATCCGACTGCGGCGTCGGTCGGCTCCAGAGAGGGCTCCAGTGCGGCGACCACCTGCCAGGCACCGTCCGCCTCCCGGGCAAGAAGCCCCATCTCTTCCAGCACCGACAGCAGCCGACCGAACAGCTGCCTGTGGTCCTCTGTCACCTTGAGGCCGCGCCGAAGCGTGTCCGTCTCAAAACGATCTCCCGATCTCGGATTCCATCCCAGCTCCCGGAACCCACCCATCAGCTGCCGCCGTGCCTCACGTTCCAGATCGTGCCCCACCGCAGCGAGCGACGCCTCGTCCAAACCCTCCGCCGCATGGTATCCTTCTAACGGTCCCAACTCCGACTCAATCTCCTGCGGTTCGGCAAGGAAGGCCGCGTCACGAAGTCCTACCGCCGCACCCTCGCGCCACACCACCTCGTGCAACGCATCTTCCAGACGGCCACCCGACACGGCAGCCCGGCTCGCCTGTCGAAGCGCGAAGCCTGTGATGCGCGCCAACTCCTCGCCCGTCTCCGTGTAAAGCCAGAGGTCTGCTTTACGGGTCCCCCCTTCTTCGCCGCGGTCCAGCGCATGGCAGAAGACGCAATCCGGCATGGCATCGTACAGCACCATCCGGTCCCAGCCAATCGGCAGCCATGTGCCATCAGCTCCCGCCAAGTCCTGCACTCCTCCCAACACCCGGAAACAGGCATCCAGCAGCGCGGGATGCATTAGTAAGTTTCGGTTTTCTGTACCCTCCGGCAGCAGTACCTCGCCCAGTGCCTCTCCTGAGCCCGACCAGAGCCGGGTCAAACCGCGGAATGCCGGCCCGTACTCAAGCCCTGCAACGCCCAGTGCAATAATTCCCGCTTCCACATCCAGTTCGGCAAACCCCGCCTGCAACGCGTCAAGGTCTGCCAACTCAGTAGCAGCTGCGGCAATGGATGCCCAGCACCCTTCGGCGTGCGTCTCCCACTGCCCCCTGCTATCCTTGCTGACGACTTCCCATGTGCGGTCCTCGCTAAGCACGACCTGTACCAGCCGGCCTTCGCCATCCGATAACACCAGCGGACGCGTGATCGCAGTCTCCTCCATCACAATGGGAAAGTCGTGGCACGTTTCTCGGAGTGCCTCCGCCACCTGCGCCGCGTAGAGTGCACCCGGAGCTACCACTTCGCCCAACACCCGATGGTCTGCGAGCCACGCAGGATCCCTGCTGAGGAATTGTCTCTCAAAGGAGTGCTCTCCCTTTGAGGAATCCCTCTGCATTCCGAGAAGCGCGTGCCCCTCCGCTAACTGCCTTCGCGGAGCGGCGGAGGCCCAGTAGCGCTCCCGCTGGAAAGGATAGGCCGGCAGCGCAATCCGCCGCCGCCGCTCCCCTACAAACAGCCCCGCAAAGGCCATGTCCAGACCCGCCTCGTAGGCATGCGCCACTGCGCTGGCAAAGTCTCCGATCCCGTCGCGGTGCTGGCTCGCAATTACAGTAGGTGCCTCGGCGCGCGGCCAGGCGAGCGCCGCCATTGACCCCAGGATATCGTGCGGACCGACCTCCAAGAGCAACCCTACATCCAGCGCCGCCAGCGTCCGCAGTGCCGCCGCAAACTGCACCGGATCGCGTGCCTGCCGCCGCCAATATGCTCCGTCGGGCGCGCCCTCCAGCACGCGCCCCGTCACATTGCTTAGCAACCGTACGGCAGCGTCCGAGGCTTTGGGTGCCGCCGCTTCCAGCTCCGCCAGCACCGGCTCCATCAGCGCACTGTGGAAGGCGTGGCTCGTCTGGAGCCGAACTACGCGCAACCCTTCGTCCTCAAAAGATTGCAGAACCCCATCCACCGCGGACTCAGCCCCGGTCACTACCTGGTGCGTACCGTTGTCGGCTGCCAGTTCAACGCCCTCCCGGAGCACACCGCGCACCCGGTCCGACGAAGCGAATACCGCCGCCATTACACCTCCACCCGGAAGCGATCCCATCAGCGCGCCGCGGCGCGTGGCAAACCGCATCCCCGTCTCCAAGTCGAAAGCACCTGCGGCGGCGGCCGCCGCGACCTCTCCCACGCTGTGCCCGAATACGATATCAGGCCGCACACCCACAGTCGCCCAAAGCGCGGTCAGCCCGCTCTCCAGCGCATAGAGCGCGGGCTGCGTCCATTCGGTACGGTCCAGCCGCTCGGCATCCCCGAACATCACCGTAAGGAGCGACCTGCCCCGCTCCTCGCGGAACACCTCCTCGCACCGGTCCAGCACTGCCTGAAAGACCGGCTCGGTTTCATAGAGCTCCCGGCCCATCCCCGCCCACTGGCTCCCCTGACCGGTATAGAGGAATGCAACCTTTCCTGTAGTCGGCGATGATACTACGCCCTGCTTCACCACCTCCAGCTGCTCCTGCAGCGAGGCGCGGTCCGTGAACACGAGCCCAGCACGGTGCAGGAAGTGGCTCCGTCCGATGCCCGCTGTCCACGCCATATCGGCAAGCGGCGTATCGTCCGAAAGAATGGACTTGTACCGGCCTGCCAGCTGACGTAGCGCGTCTTCGGATTTAGCGGAAAGAGGGAGCAGGCGGTGGTAGCGGGGCGCATCAGCCTGCGGCAGGCGGTCGCCCGAGATGGCTGCCGGTAGTGCAGAAAGTCCGATACGCGGCAGTGTACGATCCTTGGGGTAACCCTCAATGACAACATGGGCATTCGTTCCTGAAATTCCGAAAGAGCTGACGGCGGCCCGCCGTGGCCGCTCTGCCTCCGGCCACGGGGTAGCCTCCGATGTCACGCGGACGGGAAGGTTCTCCCAATCCATACGAGGGTTCGGCCGCTCAAAGTGCAGGTGCCGCGGAATCACTCCCGACCGTATCGCCAGCACTGCCTTGATCAGCCCGGCTATGCCTGCCGCCGCCTCCAAGTGGCCCACATTCGTCTTCACGGATCCGATCAGTAGCGGACGCTCCGGACTCCGACCGCTACCATACACCGAAGCCGCCGCCTCCACTTCTACCGGATCGCCCAGCTCGGTCCCCGTACCGTGCGCCTCCAGGTAGTCCACCGTGGAGCCCTCCACTCCTGCCCGCGCAAGCGTCTCCTCAATCACGAGCTCCTGGGCAGGACCGTTCGGAACGGTCAGACCGGCACTCGCACCGTCCTGGTTCACCGCCGATCCGAGCAGAACCGCAAGGATTCGATCTCCCGCCGCCTCTGCATCCGCAAGGCGCTTCAGCACAACCATCCCGCACCCCTCGCCCCGCACGAAGCCATCAGCCGCCGCATCAAAAGCCTTGCAACGCCCATCCGCCGAGAGCATGCCAGCATCGGTCATGAGCTTGGTGGGCCCCGACATCAGGATCGCGTTTACCCCTCCGGCCAAGGCCAAATCCGCCTCTCCCTGCCGAAGCGCCGTCGCCGCCTGATGCAGTGCGACCAACGACGAGGAGCACGCGGTGTCCACCGTTATGGCCGGACCCTGCAATCCGAGCGCAAAAGCAATCCTACCTACCGCGGCCGACGGGGTAGATCCAGTGGCCCTGTATATATCCGACCCTGGATTGCCCTCCCGTCCGGCGACAAGGTTCTGGTAGTCTATCATTGATACCCCGCCGTACACCCCCGTCCGGCTTCCCCGTAGCCCCTCTGGAGCAACCCCGGCGTCCTCAAGCGCCGACCAGCTGGTCTCCAGCAGCATCCGCTGCTGCGGATCCAGCAGCTCCGCCTCTACCGGAGCAATCCGGAAGAATGCCGCATCAAAGCGATCCAGACCCTCCACATAGGCACCGAAGTGGCGCGCCTCCTCCGTCTCGGCATCCACAAAGAGCCCGTCAGGA
Source organism: Rhodothermales bacterium (assembly GCA_963663495.1). Taxonomy (GTDB): domain Bacteria; phylum Bacteroidota; class Rhodothermia; order Rhodothermales; family Bin80. The sequence continues at coordinate 2,041,593 of OY760427.1, read as the reverse complement.
CGCCCCCTCGTCACCAGATCCGCTCCCGAACGAAGCTGCTCCCAGAATGCCTCAACATCCGGCGCCCCGGGAAAACGGCAGGCCATGCCAATAATCGCAATGCGGTCGTCGCGGCGGGCCGCGGGCAAAACTCGCACCCGCGGAGTCTCCGGTGCCACAACAGCAAACTTGCCTGCAAGGTGCTCCGCCAGCCGGGCTATGTCGGGATAATCAAACACCGCCGTGTTCGAGACGACAAATGCGCCCCGGAACGCTCGATTCAAACGGTTGCGAAGCTCAACCGCCATCAGCGAGTCCATGCCCAAGTCGAAAAATCCTGCCGTGGGCGACGGAGCGGAACGCAGACGCAAAATCTTCACCACCTGCTCTTGTACGAACCGGATCAGTTCTTCCCGGCGTTCCTCCAGAGCCAATCCCTCTAGCCGCCTCATGAGATTGTCTGGAGCGGCGGAAGAGGGATCTTCTTCACGCCCCACCACTTCTGCAAGCCAGGGCGCACGCAGGGAAAGCGCGGACCAGTCTACCCTCGCCACCACACTTGCTCCAATATCCTCGCGCACAAGCCGCTCCAATGCGCGGATGCCCATGTCAGGAGCGATCCATGCTTCGCCCAGGCCAGCGAGCTGCGCGCCTATACGATCACGCTGCTCCTCGGCTTTGCCAACGTCCGACCACGCCCCCCACGCAATGGCCTGACCGGGCAGGCCCAGCGCACGACGATGCCTTGCCAACTGATCCAGGAAGGCATTAGCCGCCGCGTAGTTGGCCTGCCCACGGTTCCCGACAACGCCTGCCAGGCTGGAGAAAAGGACAAATAGGTCAAGGTCCCGGTCAAGCGTCGCCCGGTGCAGTCTCCAGGCACCCAGCGCCTTCGGTCCAAGCACCCGCTCAAACCGCTCCCAGTCCTGGTTCATCAGCGCCGCATCGGCAAGCACTCCCACGCTGTGGATTACCCCTGCCAGCGGCGGAAGCTCGGCATCAATCCGCGCAAGCATCCCCGCTACCGCCTCCCCGTCCGTCACATCGGCAATCTCCATGCGCACCTCCGCACCGCTCTCCCGAAGCTCCCCAACCACCGCCGCTGCAGCCTCGTCCGGCGCACGGCGCCCGTTCAAGACAATGCTTCCGGCTCCCGCCTCCGCCAGCCAGCGCGCCACCTCCAGCCCAAGCCCCCCAAGGCCTCCTGTGATCAGATAGCTCCGGTCCGCACGCAGTACGATGGCACCAGGCTCGGGATCTGCCTCCGGCTTGGCCAAGCGTGTCAGCCGGGCTACCAGCCTATATCCGTCTCGCCTTGCGATGCGCGTCTCCCGGTCAGGGAGGAGCAGCTCGTCGGCGAGCGCGTCTGCAGATACGGCAGCATTGGGGTCCAGATCCAGCAGGCGCGGCGTCATATCCCCATGCTCCAGATCCACCACACTCGCAAAACCCCACAGAGAGGCACCCGCGAGTGCGCCGGAGTGCTCCCGGTCCACTACCTGTCCACCCCGCGTCACAAACCAAGTCCCGCTCATCGGCGACGCGCCCGCGTCCGACATCCCCTGGACGAGTGCCAGCGCGCCCGCACCCACCGCCTCCAGCTCTGCCTCAAACTCCAGGGGCGAAAGCTGCGCACCATCCTCTCGCATGCCGCCCAGATATACCACGCCCCGCAGCGGAAGCACGCCGGATAATGACTCAAAGAATCTGCGCCATGTCTGCCGGTCACCGTCCGCCGGCCCGTTGATCGCCTGGCACCCCCTGCGATCCAGCTCCTCCAAAAGTTCGGCGCCCAGTCCGCTTCCTCCCGCCAGCACGAACAGACCGCCCTCCGTCACTATGTCCGATGGCCCCCGTGCCAGGATCAGTAGTGCCCCGGACGGATCCGCAACCACGGACATCCCCGCATATCCGGCGTCCGCAAGCGCCTGCCTCCATACGGGGGGACCCACCAGTGCATAGTCGGTGCGGTACGCGTCCCGGAATCGCCACCAGCCGGGCAGCAGTCCGAAGGTGAGGTCCAGCCATACCTTCCGGTTGGCTTCCTCAACGGCCACCAGCACACCCGACGAGGCCAGAAGGCGCCGGCAGTGGACGAGCGTCTCGCCCAGATCGCGGGTCGCATGCAGAACATGCGCGGCGATCACAACGTCGTAGCCGTGAAGCGCGAATCCCTGCTCCGACGGATCCCGTTCGATGTCAAGCGCCCGGAAGCGAAACTTCACACCCCGGTCGGCAAACTCCCGCTCCGCATCCGGGAACGAGTCCGTTGCAATATCGGTGAAGGTGTATTCGGTCCGGCCTGCCGGCAGAACCTCCAGGAGGGCGGCTGTCGTCGCACCCGTCCCTGCGCCTACTTCAATCACCCGCAAAGGACGACCTTCCGGTAACGTGGCAACCGCCGTGCGCACGGCGTCGGCAACCATCCGGTTCACTGCCCGCATGGCGGCCGACTCGCGGTACAGGCTCGCCGCTCCCGGCTCGCCGCCAAAGAGCAGGTCCAGCGCATCGGCGCGGCCGCGCAGTACCTCGGCGAGCGACTCCCCGCACCGGCGCAGCACGCCCAGCTCCATGGATCCGGCTGCGGCGTCGGTAGACGCTGCAGGCGGTTCCATAGTGGCTGTCACCTGCCAGGCACCTGCTGCCTCCCGGCCGAGAATCCCCATCTCTTCCAGCACCGACAGCAGCCGACCGAACAGCTGCCTGTGGTCCTCTGTCACCTTGAGGCCGCGCCGAAGCGTATCCACCTCAAAACGATCTCCCGATCTCGGATCCCATCCCAGCTCCCGGAACCCACCCATCAGCTGCCGCCGTGCCTCACGTTCCAGATCGTGCCCCACCGCAGCGAGCGACGCCTCGTCCAAACCCTCCGCCGCAAGGTATCCTTCTAACGGTCCCAACTCCGACTCAATCTCCTGCGGTTCGGCAAGGAAAGCCGCGTCACGAAGTCCTACCGCCTCCCCCTCGCGCCACACCACCTCGTACAGCGCATCATCCACACGGCCACCTGACAGGGCAGCCCGGCTCGCCTTTCTTAGCGCGAAGCCCGTGACGCGCGCCAGCTCCTCGCCCGTCTCCGTGTAAAGCCAGAGGTCTGCTTTGCGCGTCCCCCCTTCCTCGCCGCGGTCAAGCGCATGGCAGAATACACGTTCCGGCATGGCATCGTAAAGCACCATCCGATCCCAACCAATCGGCAGCCAGGCGTCATCAGCTCCCGCCAGCTCCGCGATCCCTCCCAATACCCGGAAACAGGCATCCAGCAGCGCGGGATGCACGAGCAGGTTTCGGTTTTCCGTACCCGCCGGCAGCACCACCTCGCCCAGTGCCTCACCCGGGCCCGACCAGAGCCGGGTCAGACCGCTAAATGCCGGCCCGTACTCAAGCCCTGCAACGCCCAGTGCAATAATTCCCGCTTCCACATCCAGTTCGGCAAACCCCGCCTGCAACGCGTCAAGGTCTGCCGACTCAGTAGCAACTGCGGCAATGGATGCCCAGCGGCCTTCGGCGTGCGACTCCCACTGCCCCCTGCCATCCTTGCTGACGACTTCCCACATGCGGTCCTCACCAAGCACCACCTGGACCAACCGGCCTTCGCCATCCGACAGCACCAGCGGACGCGTGATCGCAGTCTCCTCTATTACGACAGGAAAATCGTGATGCGTTTCTCGGAGTGCCTCCGCCACCTGCGCCGCGTAGAGTGCGCCCGGAGCTACCACTTCACCGAACACCTGGTGATCTGCGAGCCACACAGGATCCCGACTGAGGAGTTGTCTCTCAAAGGAGTGCTCTCCCTTTGAGGAATCCCTCTGCATTCCGAGAAGCGCGTGCCCCTCCGCTAACTGCCTTCGCGGAGCGGCGGAGGCCCAGTAGCGCTCCCGCTGGAAAGGATACGCCGGCAGCGCTATCCTCCGCCGCTGCTCCCCTACAAACAACCCCGCAAAGGCCATGTCCAGACCCGCTTCATAGGCATGCGCCACTGCGCTGGCAAAGTCTCCGATCCCGTCGCGGTGCTGGCTCGCAATCATGGCAGGCGCCTCGGCATGTGGCCAGGCGAGCGCCGCCATCGGCCCCAAGACGCTGTGCGGCCCGATCTCCAGTATTAGTCCCACCTCCTGGGCCGCTAGCGTCTGTACTGCCCTCTGGAACTGTACCGGCTCGCGCGCCTGGCGCCGCCAGTATGCCCCGTCGGGCGCGCCCTCCAGCACGCGCCCCGTCACATTGCTTAGCAACCGTACGGCAGCGTCCGAGGCTTTGGGTGCCGCCGCTTCCAGCTCCGCCAGCACCGGCTCCATCAGCGCGCTGTGGAAGGCGTGGCTCGTCTGGAGCCGGACTACGCGCAACCCTTCCTCCTCAAACGATTGCATAAGCGCATCCATGGCGGCCTCCGGCCCGGTAACCACCTGGTGCGTGCCGTTGTCGGCGGCCAGCTCAACGCCCTTCCCGAGCACATCGCGCACCCGGTCCGACGAAGCGAATACCGCCGCCATCGCGCCGCCATCCGGAAGCGAACCCATCAACGCGCCGCGGCGCGTGGCAAACCGCATCCCGGCCTCCAAGTCAAAGGCTCCCGCGGCGGCCACCGCCGCAACCTCTCCCACGCTATGCCCGAAGACGATATCAGGCCGCACGCCCACAGTCGCCCAAAGCGCGGTCAGCCCGCTCTCCAGCGCATAGAGCGCAGGCTGTGTCCATTCGGTACGGTCCAGCCGCTCGGCATCCCCGAACATCACCGTAAGGAGCGACCTGCCCCGCTCCTCGCGGAACACATCCTCGCACCGGTCCAGCACTGCCTGAAAGACCGGCTCGGTTTCATAGAGCTCCCGGCCCATCCCCGCCCACTGGCTCCCCTGACCGGTATAGAGAAAAACGACCTTTCCTGTGGTAGGCGTTGATGCTACGCCCTGCTTCACCACCTCCAGCTGCTCCTGCAGCGAGGCGCGATCGCTGAACACGAGCCCGGCGCGGTGCAGGAAGTGGCTCCGTCCGATGCCCGCTGTCCACGCCATATCGGCCAGCGGCGTATCGTCCGAAAGAATGGACTTGTACCGGCCTGCCAGCTGACGTAGTGCGTCTTCGGATTTAGCGGAAAGAGGGAGCAGGCGGTGGTAGCGGGGCGCATCAGCCTGCGGGAGGCGGTCGCCCGAGATGGCTGCCGGTAGTGCAGAAAGTCCGATACGCGGCAGTGTACGATCCTTGGGATACCCCTCAATAACGACGTGGGCATTCGTGCCTGAAATTCCGAAAGAGCTGACGGCGGCCCGCCGTGGCCGCTCCGCCTCCGGCCATGGGGTAGCCTCCGATGTCACGCGGACGGGAAGGTTCTCCCAATCCATACGAGGGTTCGGCCGCTCAAAGTGCAGGTGCCGCGGAATCACTCCCGACCGTATCGCCAGCACTGCCTTGATCAGCCCGGCTATGCCTGCCGCAGCCTCCAGGTGGCCCACATTCGTCTTCACGGATCCGATCAGTAGCGGACGCTCTGGACTCCGGCCGCGACCATACACCGAAGCCGCCGCCTTCACCTCCACCGGATCGCCCAGCTCGGTCCCCGTACCGTGCGCCTCCAGATAGTCCACCGTGGAGGCCTCCACCCCAGCCCGCGCCAGCGCCTCCCTGATCACGCGCTCCTGGGCAGGACCGTTCGGCACCGTCAGGCCGGCGCTCGCACCGTCCTGGTTCACCGCCGAACCGAGCAGAACCGCAAGGATTCGATCTCCCGCCGCCTCCGCATCCGCGAGACGCTTCAGTACAACCATCCCGCATCCCTCACCCCGCACGTAACCGTCCGCCGCCGCGTCAAAGGTCTTGCAGTGTCCATCTGCGGCCAGCATGCCGGCATCGGTCATGAGCTTGGTGGGCTCTGACCTCAAAATCGCGTTCACCCCTCCGGCCAGCGCCAGATCCGCCTCTCCCGCGCGGAGCGCCATCGCCGCCTGGTGCAGCGTGACCAGCGACGACGAGCACGCAGTATCTACCGTGATAGCCGGACCCTCCAGACCAAGCGCGAAGGCGATCCGGCCTACCGCGGTTGAGGCAGCAATGCCTGTAGTCCGGTAGATGCTAGTTAACGGATCGTCCACGACGCCGGCCATGACCGCCTGGTAATCACTCGCGATGAATCCACCGTATACCCCGGTTCGGCTTCCTCGCAGCCCCCCCGGGGCAATCCCCGCGTCCTCAAGCGCCGACCAGCTCGTCTCCAGCAGCATCCGCTGTTGCGGATCCAGCAGCTCCGCCTCTACCGGCGCGATGCGGAAGAAGCCCGCGTCAAAGCGGTCAAGCCCCTCCACGTAGGCGCCGTAGTGGTGTGCCTCCTCGGTCTCGGTATCCACAAAGAGCCCGTCAGGACGCCCCCTCGTCACCAGATCCGCCCCCGAACGAAGCTGCTCCCAGAATACCTCGGCATCCGGCGCCCCGGGGAAGCGGCAAGCCATGCCAATGATTGCAATGCGGTCGTCGCGGCGGACGGCGGGCAAGACCCGCACCCGCGGCGTCTCCGGTGCCGCGCCGGCAAACTTACCCGCAAGGTGCTCCGCCAGTCGGACAATGTCAGGATGATCAAACACCGCCGTGTTTGAGACAACAAATGCACCCCGGAAGACCTGGTTCAGGCGGTTGCGAAGCTCTACCGCCATCAGCGAGTCCATGCCCAAGTCGAAAAATCCTGCCGTGAGCGATGGAGCGGTGCGCAGACGCAAAATCTTCACCACCTGCTCTTGTACGAACCGGATCAGTTCTTCCCGGCGTTCCTCCAGAGCCAATCCCTCTAGCCGCCTCATGAGATTGTCTGGAGCGGCGGAAGAGGGATCTTCTTCACGCCCCACCACTTCTGCAAGCCAGGGCGCACGCAGGGAAAGCGCGGACCAGTCTACCCTCGCCACCACACTTGCTCCAATATCCTCGCGCACAAGCCGCTCCAAGGCGCGGATGCCCATGTCAGGAGCGATCCATGCTTCGCCCAGGCCAGCGAGCTGCGCGCCTATACGATCACGCTGCTCCTCGGCTTTGCCAACGTCCGACCACGCCCCCCACGCAATGGCCTGACCGGGCAGGCCCAGCGCACGACGATGCCTTGCCAACTGATCCAGGAAGGCATTAGCCGCCGCGTAGTTGGCCTGCCCACGGTTCCCGACAACGCCTGCCAGGCTGGAGAAAAGGACAAATAGGTCAAGGTCCCGGTCAAGCGTCGCCCGGTGCAGTCTCCAGGCACCCAGCGCCTTCGGTCCAAGCACCCGCTCAAACCGCTCCCAGTCCTGGTTCATCAGCGCCGCATCGGCAAGCACTCCCACGCTGTGGATTACCCCTGCCAGCGGCGGAAGCTCGGCATCAATCCGCTGAAGCATCCCCGCTACCGCCTCCCCGTCCGTCACATCGGCAATCTCCATGCGCACCTCCGCACCGCTCTCCCGGAGCTCCCCAACCACCGCCGCGGCTGCTTCACCCGGCTGCCGACGCCCGTTTAGAACAATGGCTCCCGCTCCCGCCTCCACGAGCCAGCGCGCCACCTCCAGTCCGAGACCCCCAAGGCCTCCTGTAATCAGATAGCTCCGGTCCGCACGCAATACAATGGCACCGGCATCGGGAGCTGCCTCGTGCTTGGCCAAACGCGTGAGCCGGGCTACCAGCCGAGATCCGCCTCGCCTTGCGATGCGCGTCTCCCGGTCAGCGAAGAGCAGCTCGTCGGCGAGCGCGTTGGCAGAAGGGTAAGCATTGGGATCCAGATCCAGCAGGCGCGGTGTCATGTCTCCATGCTCCAGATCCACCACGCTCGCAAAACCCCACAAAGAAGCACCCGCGAGTGCGCCGGACCGCTCCCGGTCCACTACCTGTCCGCCCCTGGTCACAAACCATGTACCGTTTACCGGCGACGCGCCCGCGTCCGACATCCCCTGGACGAGCGCCAGCGCTCCCGCACCCACCGCCTCCAGCTCTGCCTCGAACTCCAGGGTCGAAAGCCCCGCGCCGTCCTCCCGGATGCCGCCCAGATACGCCACACCCCGTAGCGGAAGCGCGCCGGATAAGGACTCAAAGAATCTGCGCCACGTCTGCCGGTCACCGCCCGCCGGCCCGTTGATCGCCTGGCATCCCCGACGATCCAGCTCCTCTGCCAGGTCAGTGCCCAGTGTGCTTCCTCCCGCCAGCACGAACAGACCGCCCTCCGTCACTATGTCCGATGGCCCCCGTGCCAGGATCAGTAGTGCCCCGGACGGATCCGCAACCACGGACATCCCCGCATATCCGGCGTCCGTAAGCGCCTGCCTCCATACGGGGGGACCCACCAGTGCATAGTCGGTGCGGTACGCGTCCCGGAATCGCCACCAGCCGGGCAACAGTCCGAAGGTGAGGTCCAGCCATACCTTCCGGTTAGCTTCCTCAACGGCCACCAGCACACCCGACGGGGCCAGGAGGCGCCGGCAGTGGACGAGCGTCTCGCCCAGATCGCGGGTCGCATGCAGAACATGCGCGGCGATCACAACGTCGTAGCCGTGAAGCGCGAATCCCTGCTCCGACGGATCCCGTTCGATGTCAAGCGCCCGGAAGCGAAACTTCACACCCCGGTCGGCAAACTCCCGCTCCGCATCCGGGAACGAGTCCGCTGCAATATCGGTGAAGGTGTATTCGGTTCGGTCTGCAGGCAGGACCTCCAGAAGGGCGGCTGTCGTCGCACCCGTCCCTGCGCCTACTTCAATCACCCGCAAAGGACGACCTTCCGGTAACGTGGCAACCGCCGTGCGCACGGCGTCGGCAACCATCCGGTTCACTGCCCGCATGGCGGCCGACTCGCGGTACAGGCTCGCCGCTCCCGGCTCGCCGCCAAAGAGCAGCTCCAGCGCATCGGCGCGGCCGCGCAGCACCTCGGCGAGCGCCTCCCCGCTCCGGCGCAGTACGCCCAGCTCCATAGATCCGCCTGCGGCGTCGGTCGGCTCCAGAGAGGGCTCCAGTGCGGCGACCACCTGCCAGGCACCGTCCGCCTCCCGGGCAAGAAGCCCCATCTCTTCCAGCACCGACAGCAACCGTCCGAACAGCTGTCCGTGGTCCTCTGTCACCTTGAGGCCGCGCCGAAGCGTGTCCGCCTCAAAACGGTCTCCCGATCTCGGATCCCATCCCAGCTCCCGGAATCCCAGGACCAGCAGCAGCCGCGCCTCACGCTCCAGCTCATGCCCCACCGCAGCGAGCGACGCCTCGTCCAAGCCCTTCGCCTCAAGGTATTTTTCTAACGCTCCCAAGCCGGACACAATCTCCTGCGGTTCGACAAGGAAAGCCGCCTCTCGGAGTCCTACCGCCTCCCCCTCGCGCCACACCACCTCGTACAGCGCATCATCCACACGGCCACCTGACAGGGCAGCCCGGCTCGCCTTTCTTAGCGCGAAGCCCGTGACGCGCGCCAGCTCCTCGCCCGTCTCCGTGTAAAGCCAGAGGTCTGCTTTGCGCGTCCCCCCTTCCTCGCCGCGGTCAAGCGCATGGCAGAATACACGTTCCGGCATGGCATCGTAAAGCACCATCCGATCCCAACCAATCGGCAGCCAGGCGTCATCAGCTCCTGCCAGCTCCGCGATCCCTCCCAACACCCGGAAACAGGCATCCAGCAGCGCGGGATGCATTAGTAAGTTTCGGTTTTCTGTTCCCTCCGGCAGCAGTACCTCGCCCAGTGCCTCTCCTGAGCCCGACCAGAGCCGGGTCAGACCGCGGAATGCCGGCCCGTACTCAAGCCCTGCAACGCCCAGTGCAATAATTCCCGCTTCCACATCCAGTTCGGCAAGCTCCGCCTGCAACGCGTCAAGGTCTGCCGACTCAGTAGCAGCTGCGGCAATGGATGCCCAGCGGCCTTCGGCGTGCGACTCCCACTGCCCCCTGCCATCCCTGCTGACGACTTCCCACATGCGGTCCTCACCAAGCACCACCTGGACCAACCGGCCTTCGCCATCCGACAGCACCAGCGGACGCGTGATCGCAGTCTCCTCTATTACGACAGGAAAATCGTGATGCGTTTCTCGGAGTGCCTCCGCCACCTGCACCGCGTAGAGTGCACCCGGAGCTACCACTTCACCGAACACCTGGTGATCTGCGAGCCACACAGGATCCCGACTGAGGAGTTGTCTCTCAAAGGAGTGCTCTCCCTTTGAGGAATCCCTCTGCATTCCGAGAAGCGCGTGCCCCTCCGCTAACTGCCTTCGCGGAGCGGCGGAGGCCCAGTAGCGCTCCCGCTGGAAAGGATACGCCGGCAGCGCTATCCGCCGCCGCTGCTCCCCTACAAACAGCCCCTCAAAGGCCATGTTAAGACCCGCTTCATAGGCATGCGCCACTGCGCTGGCAAAGTCTCCGATCCCGTCGCGGTGCTGGCTCGCAATCATGGCAGGCGCCTCGGCATGTGGCCAGGCGAGCGCCGCCATCGGCCCCAAGACGCTGTGCGGCCCGATCTCCAGTATTAGTCCCACCTCCTGGGCCGCTAACGTCTGTACAGCCCTCTGGAACTGTACCGGATCGCGCGCCTGGCGCCGCCAGTATGCCCCGTCGGGCGCGCCTTCCAGCACGCGCCCCGTCACATCGCTTACCATCCGTACGGAAGGGGCCAAGGCCCCGGGTGCCGCCGCTTCCAGCTCCGCCAGCACCGGCTCCATCAGCGCGCTGTGGAAGGCATGGCTCGTCTGGAGACGGACCACCCGCAACTCTTCCTCCTCAAACAATTGCATAAGCGCATCCATGGCGGCCTCCGGCCCGGTAACCACCTGGTGCGTGCCGTTGTCGGCGGCCAGCTCAACGCCCTTCCCGAGCACATCGCGCACCCGGTCCGACGAAGCGAATACCGCCGCCATCGCGCCGCCATCCGGAAGCGAACCCATCAACGCGCCGCGGCGCGTGGCAAACCGCATCCCGGCCTCCAAGTCAAAGGCTCCCGCGGCGGCCACCGCCGCAACCTCTCCCACGCTATGCCCGAAGACGATATCAGGCCGCACGCCCACAGTCGCCCAAAGCGCGGTCAGCCCGCTCTCCAGCGCATAGAGCGCAGGCTGTGTCCATTCGGTACGGTCCAGCCGCTCGGCATCCCCGAACATCACCGTAAGGAGCGACCTGCCCCGCTCCTCGCGGAACACCTCCTCACACCGGTCCAGCACTGCCTGAAAGACCGGCTCGGTTTCATAGAGCTCCCGGCCCATCCCCGCCCACTGGCTCCCCTGACCGGTATAGAGAAAAACGACCTTTCCTGTGGTAGGCAATGATACGGCACCCTGCTTCACGACATCCAATTGCTCCTGCAGCGAGTCACGGTCCGTGAACACGAGCCCGGCGCGGTGCAGGAAGTGGCTCCGTCCGACGCTCGCCGTCCACGCCATGTCGGTAAGCGGTATATCCTCGGAGAGGGCTGCACCGTACCGGCCTGCCAGCTGACGTAACGCGTCTTCTGACTTCGCAGACAGCGGCAGCAGTCGGTGATGGCGCACAGCTTCAGCCTGCGGCAGGCGGTCATCCGAGATGACTGCCGGTAATGCAGGAAGGCCAATGGGCGGCGGCTCGCGCGCCTCCGCATAGCCCTCAATAATGACATGAGCGTTTGTACCCGAGATTCCGAAGGAACTGATGGCAGCCCGCCGTGGCCGCTCCACCTCCGGCCAGGGAGTAGCTTCCGAGGTCACGCGGACAGGAAGGTTCTCCCAGTCCACCCGCGGGTTCGGCCGCTCAAAATGCAGGTGCCGCGGAATTACTCCCGACCCGATCGCCAGCACTGCCTTGATCAGCCCGGCAACGCCTGCCGCAGCCTCCAGGTGGCCCATATTCGTCTTCACGGATCCGATCAGCAGCGGACGCTCCGAACTCCGACCGCTACCGTACACCGAAGCTGCCGCCTGCACCTCCACCGGATCGCCCAGCTCGGTCCCCGTACCGTGCGCCTCCAGATAGTCCACCGTGGATGCCTCCGCCCGCGCCCGCGCTAGCGCCTCCCTGATCACACGCTCCTGGGCCGGACCGTTCGGCACCGTCAGGCCGGCGCTCGCACCGTCCTGGTTCACCGCTGATCCAAGTAAGACCGCAAGGATTCGGTCTCCCGCCGCCTCCGCATCCGCGAGACGCTTCAGTACAACCATGCCGCATCCCTCGCCCCGCACATAACCATCCGCTGCCGCGTCAAAGGTCTTGCAAAGTCCATCCGCGGCCAGCATGCCGGCGTCGGTCATGAGTCGGGTGGGATCTGATCTCAGGATCGCGTTCACGCCTCCGGCCAGTGCCAGATCCGCCTCGCCCTGCCGGAGCGCCCATGCCGCCTGGTGCAGCGCGACCAGTGAGGAGGAGCACGCGGTGTCCACCGTAATGGCCGGACCTTCAAGACCAAGCGCAAAGGCGACCCGACCTACGGCTGTTGAGGCGGCAACGCCCGTGGATCTATAGATATTGGTTGACGGGTTGTTCTCCACCCCGGCCGTAATTGCCTGGTAGTCGCTTGCCATGAACCCGCCGTACACCCCTGTCCGGCTTCCGCGCAGCCCGTCCGGGGCGATCCCCGCATCCTCAAGCGCCGACCAGCTAGTCTCCAGCAGCATCCGCTGTTGAGGATCCATCAGCTCCGCCTCGACCGGAGCGATGCGGAAGAAGCTCGCATCAAAGCGATCCAGACCCTCCACATAGGCGCCAAAGGGCCGTGCCTCCTCCGTCTCGGCATCCACAAAGAGCCCGTCAGGACGCCCCCTCGTAACCAGATTCGCCCCGGAACGAAGCTGCTCCCAGAATGCCTCGGTATCCGGCGCCCCGGGAAAGCGGCAGGCCATGCCAATGATCGCTATGCGGTCGTCGCGGCGGACGGCGGGCAAGGCACGCACCCGCGGCACCTCCGGCGCCACGCCGGCAAGCTTGCCCGCAAGGTGTTCCGCCAGTCGGGCGATGTCGGGATGATCAAACACCGCAGTATTTGAGACGACAAATGCTCCGTGAAAAGCCCGATTCAGGCGGTTACGAAGCTCTACCGCCGTCAGCGAGTCCATGCCCAAGTCGAAAAATCCTGCCGTGAGCGATGGAGCGGTGCGCAGACGCAAAATCTGTACCACCTGCTCTTGTACGAACCGGATGAGCTCAGCTTGGCGTTCCTCAGAAGCAAGTCTCCGGAGTCTGCGCAGCAGATCGTCCGGTTCGGTGGACGATCGGTCTTCTTCGCGCCCCACCAACTCTGCGAGCCAGGGAGCCCGTACTGGAAGCGCCGACCAGTCCACGAACGCCGCAACGCTCGTCCCGATATCCTCGCGTACGAGCCGCTCCAAAACGCGGGTGCCCATGTCAGGAGCGATCCACGCTTCGCCCATACCAGCCAACTGCATCGCTACACGATCACGTTGCTCCTCGGCTTTGCCGACGTCCGACCACGCCCCCCACGCAATGGCCTGACCGGGCAGGCCCAGTGCCCTCCGGTGCCGCGCCAACTGATCCAGGAATGCATTGGCCGCCGCGTAGTTGGCCTGCCCCCGGTTCCCGACAACGCCTGCCAGACTGGAAAAGAGAACAAACAAATCAAGCTCCCTGTCAAGCGTCGCCCGGTGCAGTCGCCAGGCCCCCAGCGCCTTCGGCCCAAGCACCCGCTCAAACCGCTCCCAGTCCTGGTTTATCAGCGCCGCATCGGCGAGTGCTCCCACACTGTGGATCACTCCCGCCAGCGGCGGAAGCTCGGCATCAATCCGCGCAAGCATCCCCGCTACCGCCTCCCCGTCCGTCACATCGGCAATCTCCATGCGCACCTCCGCACCGCTCTCCCGAAGCTCCCCAACCACCGCCGCGGCTGCTTCACCCGGCTGCCGACGCCCGTTTAGAACAATGGCTCCCGCTCCCGCCTCCGCGAGCCAGCGCGCCACCTCCAGGCCGAGACCCCCAAGGCCTCCTGTAATCAGATAGCTCCGGTCCGCACGCAATACAATGGCACCGGCATCGGGAGCTGCCTCGTGCTTGGCCAAACGCGTGAGCCGGGCTACCAGCCGAGATCCGCCTCGCCTTGCGATGCGCGTCTCCCGGTCAGCGAAGAGCAGCTCGTCGGCGAGCGCGTTGGCAGAAGGGTAAGCATTGGGATCCAGATCCAGCAGGCGCGGTGTCATGTCTCCATGCTCCAGATCCACCACGCTCGCAAAACCCCACAAAGAAGCACCCGCGAGTGCGCCGGACCGCTCCCGGTCCACTACCTGTCCGCCCCTGGTCACAAACCATGTACCGTTTACCGGCGACGCGCCCGCGTCCGACATCCCCTGTACCAGCGCCAGCGCTCCCGCACCCACCGCCTCCAGCTCTGTCTCGAACTCCAGGGTCGAAAACCCCGCGCCGTCCTCCCGGATGCCGCCCAGATACGCCACACCCCGTAGCGGAAGCGCGCCGGATAAGGACTCAAAGAATCTGCGCCACGTCTGCCGGTCACCGCCCGCCGGCCCGTTGATCGCCTGGCATCCCCGACGATCCAGCTCCTCTGCCAGGTCAGTGCCCAGTGTGCTTCCTCCCGCCAGCACGAACAACCCGCTTTCCGCCACCACCTCCGATGGACCCTGAGCCAGAATCAGGAGTGCCCCCGATGGTTCTTCGACCACGGACATTCCTGCATATCCGGCATCCGCGAGCGCCTGCCTCCATACGGCGGGACCCACCAGTGCGTAGTCAGTGCGATACGCATCCCGGAAGCGCCACCATCCGGGCAGCAGCCCGAAGGTAAGGTCCAGCCATACCTTCCGGTTGGCTTCCTCAACAGCCACTAACACACCCGACGGGGCCAGGAGGCGCCGGCAGTGGACGAGCGTCTCGCCCAGATCGCAGATCGCATGCAGAACATGCGCGGCGATCACAACGTCGTAGCCGTGAAGCGCGAATCCCTGCTCCGACGGATCCCGTTCGATGTCAAGCGCCCGGAAGCGAAAGTCCACACCCCGGTCGGCAAACTCCCGCTCCGCATCCGGGAACGAGTCCGTTGAGATGTCGGTGAAGGTGTATTCGGTCCGGCCTGCCGGCAGAACCTCCAGGAGGGCGGATGTCATGGCGCCTGTCCCTGCGCCTACTTCGATCACCCGCAACGGACGGGCTTCCTGTAACGCGGCAATCGCCGTGCGCACGGCGTCGGCAACCATCCGGTTCACTGCCCGCATGGCGGCCGACTCGCGGTACAGGCTCGCCGCTCCCGGCTCACCGCCAAAGAGCAGCTCCAGCGCATCGGCGCGGCCGCGCAGCACCTCGGCGAGCGCCTCCCCGCACCGGCGCAGTACGCCCATCTCAGTGGAACCGCCTGCAGCGCCGGTAGACTTCGCAGGTGGTTCCAGCAGGGCGGTCACCTTCCAGCCACCAGCCACCTCCCGGCCCAGAATTCCCATCTCTTCCAGCACCGACAGCAGCCGATCGAACAACAGCCCGTGATCCTCTGTCACCTTGAGACCCCGCCGAAGCGTGTCCGCCTCAAAACGATCTCCCGAACTGGGCTCCCATCCCAAGTCCCGCAATCCTCGAAGCAGCAGCCGCCGCGCCTCACGCTCCAGCTCATGCCCCACCGCAGCGAGCGACGCCTCGTCCAAGCCCTCCGCCTCAATGTATTTTTCTAACGCCCCCAAGCCGGACACAATCTCCTGCGGTTCGGCAAGGAAAGCCGCCTCTCGGAGTCCTACCGCCTCCCCCTCGCGCCACACCACCTCGTACAGCGCGTCCTCCAAACGGCCACCAGACAGAACTGCCCGGCTCGCCTTTCTAAGCGCAAAAGCCTGGATGCGCGCCACCTCTTCGCCCGTCTCCGCGTAAAGCCACAAGTCTATCCGACGCGTCCCCCCTTCTTCGCCGCGGTCGACTGCACGGCAGAATACATGATCCGGCAAGTCGTCGTAAAGAACCAGGCGGTCCCAACCGATCGGCAGCCATGTGCCATCAACTTCGCCCGGATCCGCAATCCCTCCCATCACCTGGAAACAGGCGTCCAGCAGCGCGGGATGCACAAGAAGACTGCTGTGATCTGTTCCCTCCGGCAGCAGTACCTCACCCAGCGCCTCTCCTGGACCCGACCAGCACCGAGTCAGACCGCGGAATGCCGGCCCGTACTCAACCCCTACGAGGCCCGACTCTAAATCCATGCCTGCTTCGGCGAGCCCCCCCTGCAACGCGTCAAGGTCTGCCGGATCGGATGGTGCTGCGGCAATGGATGCCCAGCGGCCTTCGGCGTGCGATTCCCACTGCCCCCTGCTATCCCTGCTGACGACTTTCCACATGCGATCCTCGCCAAGCACCACCTGTACCAGCCGGCCTTCGCCATCCGACAACACCAGCGGACGCGTGATCGTGGTCTCCTCAATCACGACAGGAAAATCGTTATGCGTTTCTCGAAGCGCCTCCGCCACCTGTGCGGCGTAGAGTGCACCCGGGGCAATCACTTGCCCAAACACCCGGTGGTCGGCAAGCCACGCAGGATCCCGACTGAACAGCTGTCTCTCGAACGAGTGCTCACCATCCGGAGAATCCCGCTGTACCCCGAGAAGTGCGTGCCCCTCCGCTGACTGCCTTCGCGGAGCGGCGGAGACCCAGTATCGCTCCCGCTGGAAAGGATACACCGGCAGCGCAATCCGCCGCCGCCGCTCCCCGGCAAACAGCCCCTCAAAGGCCATGTCCAGACCCGCGTCGTAGGCCCGCGCCACTGCGAGAGCATAGTCCCCAATCCCTCCGCGGCGTTGGCTCGCACTCACGGCAGGCACCTCGGCATGGGGCCAGGTAAGCGCCGCCATCGGCCCCAAGACGCTGTGCGGCCCGATCTCCAGTATTAGTCCCACCTCCTGGGCCGCTAGCGTCTGCACAGCCTTCTGGAACTGTACCGGCTCGCGTGCCTGACGACGCCAGTACGCCCCGTCGGGGACACCCTCCAGCACGCGCCCCGTCACATCACTTACCAACCGGACGGACGGGACAGAAGCCGCGGGCACCGCCGCTTCCAGCTCCGCCAGCACCGGCTCCATCAGCGCGCTGTGGAAGGCGTGGCTCGTCCGGAGACGGACCACGCGCAACCCATCGTCCTCAAACGATTGCATAAGCGCATCCATGGCGGCCTCCGGCCCGGTAACCACCTGGTGCATGCCATTGTCGGCGGCCAGCTCAACACCCTCCCGGAGCACATCGCGCACCCGGTCCGACGAAGCAAATACCGCCGCCATTGCGCCGCCAACCGGAAGCGATCCCATCAGCGCACCGCGGCGCGTGGCAAACCGCATCCCTGCCTCCAAGTCAAAAGCACCCGCGGCGGCGGCCGCGGCAACCTCTCCCACGCTGTGCCCAAATACGATATCAGGCCGCACCCCAACAGTCGCCCAAAGCGCAGTCAGCCCGCTCTCCAGCGCAAAGAGAGCCGGCTGTGTCCATTCGGTACAGTCCAGTAGCCCGGCATCCTTAAACATTACCGCGAGGAGCGACCTGCCCCGCTCTTGGCGGAATACCTCTTCGCACCGGTCCAGCACCGCCCGGAAAACCGGCTCGGTTTCATATAGCTCCCGACCCATCCCCGCCCACTGGCTCCCCTGACCGGTGTAGAGAAAAGCCACCTTCCCTGTGGTCGGCGTTGATGCCACGCCCTGCTTCACCACCTCCAGCTGCTCCTGCAGCGAGTCGCGGTCTGTGAACACAAGCCCGGTGCGGTGCAGGAAGTGGCTCCGTCCGATGCTCGCTGTCCACGCCATGTCGGCAAGCGGCGTATCGTCCGAAAGAATGGCCTCGTACCTGCCGGCCAGCTGTCGTAACGCGTCTTCTGACCTCGCAGACAGCGGTAGCAGTCGGTGCTGGCGGGGCGCCTCAGCCTGCGGGAGGCGGTCACCCGAGATGACTGCCGGTAGTGCAGAAAGGCCAATGTGCGGCGGCTCGCGCTCC
Source organism: Rhodothermales bacterium (assembly GCA_963663495.1). Lineage (GTDB taxonomy): Bacteria > Bacteroidota > Rhodothermia > Rhodothermales > Bin80. Next base: position 2,023,776 of record OY760427.1, on the reverse strand, counting down.
TCCGCATAGCCCTCAATAACAACATGGGCGTTTGTACCCGAGATCCCGAAAGAGCTGACGGCAGCCCGCCGCCGCTCCACCTCCGGCCAGGGAGTAGCCTCCGAAGTCACACGGACCGGAAGCTCCTCCCAGTCTATTCGCGCGTTCGGGCGCTCGAAATGCAGGTGCCGTGGAATCACCCCAAAACGTATTGCGAGCACTATCTTGATCAGCCCGGCTACGCCCGCCGCCGCCTCAAGGTGTCCCACATTCGTCTTCACTGATCCGATCAGCAGCGGACGCTCCGGACTCCGACCCCGACCGTACACCGAAGCCGCCGCCTCCACTTCCACCGGATCGCCCAGCTCGGTCCCCGTACCGTGCGCCTCCAGATAGTCCACCGTGGAGGCATCCACCCCCGCCCGTGCAAGCGCCTCCCTGATCACACGCTCCTGCGCCGGACCGTTCGGCACCGTCAGGCCGGCGCTCGCACCGTCCTGGTTCACCGCCGATCCAAGCAGAATCGCAAGGATCCGGTCTCCCGAGGCCTCTGCATCCGCGACACGCTTCAGCACAACCATCCCGCATCCCTCGCCCCGTACGAAGCCGTCAGCTGCCGCATCAAAGGTCTTGCAATGCCCATCTGCAGCCAGCATCCCGGCGTCGGTCATGAGCCTGGTGGGCTCCGAGCCCAGGATCGCGTTTACCCCTCCCGCCAGTGCCAGATCCGCCTCTCCAGCGCGGAGCGCCGCCGCCGCCTGGTGCAGCGCAACCAGCGACGAAGAACAGGCGGTATCCACCGTGATGGCCGGACCCTCAAGACCAAGCGCGAAGGCAACCCGGCCCACGGCTGTTGAGGCGGCGATGCCCGTAGATCTGTAGATACTGGTTGACGGATCGTCCGCTGCCCCGGCAATGACTGCCTGGTAGTCGCTCCCCATGAACCCGCCGTACACCCCGGTCCGACTTCCGCGCAGCCCGTCCGGGGCGATCCCCGCATCCTCAAGCGCCGCCCAGCTGGTCTCCAGCAGCATCCGCTGTTGGGGATCCAGCAGTTCCGCCTCAACCGGCGCTATCCGGAAAAAACCCGCATCAAAACGGTCCAGACCCTCCACATAGGCACCAAAAGGGCGTGCCTCCTCCGTCTTGGCGTCCACAAAAAGCCCGTCCGGACGCCCTCTCGTCACCAGATCCGCCCCGGAACAAAGCTGCTCCCAGAACGCCTCGGCATCCGGCGCGCCTGGGAAGCGGCAAGCTATGCCGACGATTGCAATGCGGTCATCGCGGCGGACGGCGGGCAAGGCACGCACCCGCGCCGTCTTCGGTGCCACAACAGCAAACTTGCCCGCAAGATGTGCCGCCAGTCGGGCGATATCAGGATGATCAAACACCGCCGTGTTCGAGACGACGAATGCCCCCCGGAACACCCGGTTCAGTCGGTTACGGAGCTCTACCGCCATCAGCGAGTCCATCCCCAAGTCGAAAAATCCCGCCGTGGGCAACGGAGCGGAACGCAGGCGCAGTATCTGTACCACCTGCTGCTGCAGGAACCGGATGAGCTCAGCTTGGCGTTCCTCAGAAGCGAGTCTCCGGAGTCTGCGCAGCAGATCGTCCGGATCGGTGGACGAGCGGTCCTCCTCGCTCCCCACCACTTCTGCAAGCCAGGGCGCCCGGACCGGAAGCGCTGACCAGTCAATGAACGCCGCTACGCTGTTTCCAATATCCTCACGTATAAGCCACTCCAAGGCGCGGATGCCCTGCTCAGGAGTAATCCATACCTCGCCGTAGCGGGCAAGCCTTGACGAGAGGATGTCTCTCTGCTCCTCAACCTCGCCAATCCTTGACCACATCCCCCACGCAATGGCCTGACCGGGCAGGCCCAAGGCCCGCCGATGCCTGGCCAACTGGTCCAGGAAGGCGTTGGCCGCCGCATGATTCGCCTGCCCCGGACTCCCGATAACACCCACCAGGCTGGAAAAGAGAACAAACAAATCAAGCTCCCTGTCAAGTGTCGCCCGGTGCAGTCGCCATGCCCCCAGCGCCTTCGGCGCGAGCACCCGCTCGAACCGCTCCCAGTCCTGGTTTATTAGTGCCGCGTCGGAAAGCGTCCCCACGCTGTGAATCACGCCTGCCAGCGGCGGAAGCTCGGCATCAATCCGCGCAAGCATCCCCGCTACCGCCTCCCCGTCCGTCACATCGGCAATCTCCATGCGCACCTCCGCACCGCTCTCCCGGAGCTCCGCAACCACCGCCACGGCTGCCTCGTCTGGCGCCCGGCGACCGTTCAGAACAATGCTTCCGGCTCCTGCCTCTGCGAGCCAGCGCGCTACCTCCAGGCCAAGGCCCCCCAGTCCTCCCGTGATCAGATAGCTCCGGTCCGCGCGCAGCCGGACCTCACCGGCATCCGATGGTTCCTCCGGCCTGGTCAATCGCGTCAGCCGGGCTACCAGCCGGTCTCCGCCGCGCCAGGCGATGCGGGTCTCCCGGTCAGGGAAAAGCAGCTCGTCGGCAAGCGTGCCGGCGGACGGAGGAGTTTCGGGATCCAGATCCAGCAGACGCGGTGTCAGATCCCCCTGCTCAAAATCCATCACACTCGCCAAGCCCCACAAAGAAGCGCCAGCGAGTGTGCCGGAGTGCTCCCAGTCCACTACCTGTCCACCCCGGGTCACAAACCATGTACCGCTCGTGGGCAACACGCCCGCGTCTGACATACCCTGTACTACTGCCAGCGCACCCGCGCCCACCGCCTCCAGCTCCGCCTCAAATTCCAGGGTCGAAAGCCCTGCACCATCCTCCCGGACTCCATCCAAGTACGCCACGCTGCGCAGCGACTGCATGCCGGGTAGTGATTCAAAGAACCTGCGCCACGCCTGTCTGCCCCCCTCAGCGGGTCCCAGGGCCGCCTGGCATCCCCGGCGATCCAGCTCCTCTGCCAGGTCAGTGCCCAGTGCGCCTCCTCCTGCCAGCACGAACAACCCGCTTTCCGCCACCACCTCCGCTGGCCCCCGCCCCAGAATCAATAGTGTTCCAGACGGAACCTCAATCTCGGACGTACCCTCAAATCCGGCGTCCGTAAGCGCCTGCCGCCAGACGGGTGGATCCACCAGCGCATAGTCGGTACGATACGCATCCTGAAATCGCCACCAACCGGGCAGCAGTCCGAAGGTCACATCCAACCATACCTTGCGATTGGCTTCCTCTATGGCCACCAGCAAGCCCGACGGAGCAAGAAGGCGCCGGCAGTAGGCAAGTGCCGCGCCCAAGTCGCGGGAAGCGTGCAGGACATTCGCGGCAATCACAATGTCGTAGCCGTGGAGCGCGAACCCCTGATCCGACGGATCCCGTTCGATGTCAAGCGCCCGGAAGCCAACATCCACGCCCCGATCGCCGAACTCCCGCTCCGCGTCCGGGAAGAAGGCGGACGAAATGTCGGTGAAGGTGTATTCTGTCCGACCTGCCGGCAGGACCTCCAGAAGGGCAGATGTCGTCGCGCCCGTCCCTGCACCGATCTCAATCACCCGCAGCGGACGGCCTTCCGGCAACGCAGTGGACGCCGTGCACACGGCGTCGGCTACCATGCGGTTCACCGCTCGCATAGTGGGCGATTCGCGGTACAGGCTCGCTGCTCCCGGCTCACCGCCAAAGAGCAGGTCCAGCGCATCAACGCTACCGCGGAGCACCCCGGCGAGCGACTCCCCGCACCGGCGAAGCACGCCCATTTCAATGGATCCGCCTGCGGCGCCGGTAGACTCCAGAGGCGGTTCCAGCAGGGCCGTCACCTCCCAGCCACCTGCCGCCTCCCGGCCGAGAATCCCCACCTCCTCCAGCACCGACAGCAGCCTTCCAAACAGCTGCCCGTGGTCCTCCGTCACCCTGAGCCGGCGGCGGAGTGCCTGCGTCTCAAAACGGTCTCCCGGACGGGGGGCCCATCCCAAGTCCCGGAATCCGCGGAGCAGCTGCCGCCGCGCCTCGCGCTCCAGCTCGCGCCCTAACGCAGCAAGCGACGCCGCGTCCGAGCCCTCCGCCTCAAGGTATTTTTCCAACGCCCCCAGACCAGACGCAATCTCCTGCGGCTCGGCAAGGAAGTCCGCCTCACGAAGTCCCACCGCCGCCCCCTTGCGCCATACCACCTCGTGCAGCGCATCCTCCAAACGGTCACCCGACAGGGCTGCCCGGCTCGCCTTTCTGAGCGCGAAGCCCGTGATGCGCGCCACCTCGTCACCCGTCTCCGCGTAAAGCCAATAATCAATCCGGCGTGTTCCTTCATCTTCACCGCGGTCAATTGCCCGGCAGAAGATCCGATCCGGCATGGTATCGTGCAGGACGAACCGGTCCCATCCGATGGGCAGCCATGTGCCATCAGCTCCCGCCAAATCCGCAATCCCTCCCAGCACCTGGAAACACGCATCCAGTAGCGAGGGATGCACAAGAAGACTGCTGTGATCTGTTCCCTCCGGCAGCACCACCTCGCCCAGCGCCTCGCCCGAGCCTGACCAGAGCCGGGTCAACCCACGGAATGCCGGCCCGTACGTGATTCCGGTGGTGTCGGAATCCAGCCTCTCTTCCACATCCACTTCAGCGAGCCCCCCCAGGAGCGCACCGAGGTCTGCCGGCTTAGAAGCAGCTACGGCAATGGGTGCCCAGCGGCCCGTTGCATGCGTCTCCCACTGCCCTCTAGTATCCCTGCTGACGACTTTCCACGTGCGATCCTCGCCAAGCACCACCTGTACCAACCGACCTTCGTCATCCGACAACACCAGCGGACGCGTGATCGCGGTCTCCTCCAAGACGACGGGAAATCTGTGGCCCGACTCCCGGAGCGCCTCCGCCGCCTGCGCCGCGTACAGTGCGCCCGGAGCAACCACTTGGCCATACACCCGGTGGTCGGCCAGCCACGCCGGATCCCGGCCGAACAACTGTCTCTCAAAGGAATGTTCACCATCCGGAGAGTCCCGCTGCACGCCGAGCAGTGCGTGCCCATTCGTTGACTGCCGTCGCAGAGAAGCGGCGATCCAGTAGCGCTCCCGCTGGAAGGGATAGGCAGGCAGCGCAATCCGCCGCCGCCGCTCCCCTACAAACAGCCCCTCAAAGGCTATGTCAAGACCTGCCTCGTACGCACCCGCTACCGCGAGGGCATAGTTCCCGCTCCCTCCGCGCCGCTGGCTCGCGATTACCGTCGGCACCTCGGCGCCCTGCCAGGCAAGCGCCGCCATCGGCCCCAAGACGCCGTGCGGCCCGATCTCCAGGAGCAACTCTACGTCCAATGCCGCCAGCGTCCGCACTGCCATCATAAACTGTACCGGCTCGCGTGCCTGACGGCGCCAGTACGCTCCATCGGGGGCACCCTCCAGCACGCGCCCGCTCACATCACTTACCAGCCGTATGGACGGGGGCAATGCTCCCGGCGTCGCCGCTTCCAGCTCCGCCAGCACCGGGTCCATCAGCGGGCTGTGGAAGGCGTGGCTCGTCTGCAGCAATTCCACGCGTAATCCTTCTTTACGGAAAGTATTCAGTAGTGCTTGGACTGCGGCCGCCGGCCCGGTTACCACTTGATGCACGCCGTTGTCAGCTGCAAGAGATACTCCACCGTCCAGTCTGGAAACAACCTCGTCCGCCGAGGCAAATACGGCCGCCATTGCACCACCACCGGGAAGCGATCCCATCAGCGCGCCGCGGCGCGTGGCAAACCGCATCCCCGCCTCCAAGTCAAAAGCACCCGCAGCGGCGGCCGCCGCAACCTCTCCCACGCTGTGCCCGAATACGATATCAGGCCGCACCCCCACGCTTGCCCAAAGCGCGGTCAGCCCGCTCTCCAGCGCATAGAGTGCCGGCTGTGTCCACTCGGTGCGGTCCAGTAGCCCGGCATCCCCGAACATCACATTCCGTAGCGACGCACCCCGCTCCTGGCGGAACACCTCCTCGCACCGGTCCAGCACTGCCTTGAAAACCGGCTCTGTTTCATAGAGCTCCCGGCCCATCCCCGCCCACTGGCTCCCCTGACCGGTGTAGAGGAATACAACCTTCCCTGTGATAGGCGACGATGCTATGCCCTCCTTCACCACATCCAACTGCTCCTGCAACGAGGCGTGGTCTGTGAACACCAGCCCGGCACGGTGCAGGAAGTGGCTCCGTCCGACGCTCGCTGTCCACGCCATGTCGGCAAGCGGCGTATCGTCCGAAAGAACAGCTTCGTACCTTCCGGCCAGCTGACGAAGCGCATCTTCTGACTTCGCGGACAGTGGTAGCAGGCGGTGCTGGCGGACAGCCTCAGCCTGCGGGAGGCGGTCACCCGGAACGAGTGCCGATAGTGCAGGAAGATCGATGCGCGGCGGCTCGCGCTCCTCCGCATATCCCTCAATAACGACATGAGCATTCGTCCCTGAAATCCCGAAGGAGCTGACGGCGGCCCGACCCGGCCGCTCCACCTCCGGCCAGGGAGTAAGCTCTGATGTAACGCGGACGGGAAGGCTATTCCAGTCCAGCCGCGGGTTCGGCCGCTCGAAGTGCAGGTGCCGCGGAATCACCCCGGTACGGATCGCGAGAATCGCCTTGATCAGCCCGGCAACGCCTGCCGCCGCCTCCAAGTGGCCCACATTCGTCTTAACGGATCCGATCAGCAGCGGACGCTCTGGACTCCGGCCCCGACCGTACACCGAAGCCGCCGCTGTCACTTCCACCGGATCGCCCAGCTCGGTCCCCGTACCGTGCGCCTCCAGATAATCCACCGTGGAGGCCTCCACCCCCGCCCGTGCAAGCGCCTCCTCAATCACACGCTCCTGGGCCGGGCCGTTCGGCACCGTCAGGCCGGCGCTCGCGCCGTCCTGGTTCACCGCCGATCCAAGCACTACCGCAAGGATCCGGTCTCCCGCCGCCTCTGCGTCTGCAAGGCGCTTCAGCACAACCATGCCGCACCCCTCGCCCCGCACGTACCCATCGGCCGCCGCGTCGAATGTCTTGCAGCGTCCATCCGCCGCGAGCATTCCCGCATCAGTGAACAGTTGGGTCACGGTTGATGTCAGGATCGCGTTCACCCCTCCCGCCAGTGCCAGATCCGCCTCGCCCTGCCGGAGTGCCCACGCCGCCTGGTGCAGCGCGACCAGCGACGAGGAACACGCGGTGTCCACCGTGATGGCCGGACCCTCAAGACCAAGCGCAAAGGCGATCCGACCCACTGCCGTTGAAGCGGCGATGCCGGTAGACCTGTAGATACTGGTTGACGGATCATCCTTGATTCCAAGGGCGAACTGTTGGTAGTCGCCCGTTGAGATTCCCCCGTACACTGCAGTCCGGCTTCCGCGCAGCCCGTCCGGGGCGATCCCGGCATCTTCAAGTGCCGCCCAGCTGGTCTCCAGCAGCATCCGTTGTTGGGGATCCAAAAACTCCGCCTCAACCGGAGCTATCCGGAAGAAGCCCGCATCAAAACGATCAATACCCTCCACATAGGCGCCAAAGGGGCGCGCCGCCTCCGTATCGGCGTCCACGAAGAGCCCGTCCGGACGCCCTCTCGTAACCAGGTTCGCTCCAGAACGAAGCTGGTCCCAGAACGCCTTGGTATCCAGCGCCCCGGGGAAGCGGCAGGCCATGCCGACGATCACAACCCGTTCATCGCGGCGGACGGCGGGCAAAGAGCGTACCCGCGGCGTCTCCGGTGCCACGCCGGCAAGCTGGTCCGCAAGATACTCTGCTAGCCGGGCGATGTCGGGATGATCGAACACCGCCGTGTTCGAGACGACGAAAGCTTCGCGGAAGGCTTGGTTCAGCCGGTTGCGAAGCGCGACCGCCATCAGCGAGTCCATACCAAGGTCGAAGAATCCCACGGACGGGGAAGGGACGGTGCGGAGGCGCAGGATCTGTACCAGTTGTTCCTGCAGGAACCGGATCAGTTCTTTCCGGCGCTCCAAAGGAGCAAGGTTTTGAAGCCGCCCCAAGAATTCTGCAGTGCCTCGAACCGTTTGGTCTTCCAGATTGGCGATGGGGTGCTCCTCCTCGCGCCCTACCAGCTCGGCAAGCCAAGGTGCGCTCACAGGTAGCGCTGACCAGTTGACGGATGCCACCAGACTATTGCCGATATCCTCCCGTACGAGCCACTCCAAAACTCGGATGCCCTGCTCTGGAGCAATCCACCCGTCGCCCAAGTCAGCAAGCCGCGTTGCAATGCGATCGCGCTGTTCCTCGGCCTCTCCTATGTTTGACCATGCCCCCCACGCAATGGCCTGCCCGGGCAGACCCAATGCCCTCCGGTGCCTGGCCAGCTGATCCAGAAAGGCATTAGCCGCCGCATGATTGGCCTGCCCAGGACTCCCTACGACGCCTACCAGGCTGGAGAAAAGAACAAACAGGTCAAGCTCCCGGTCCAGCGTTGCCCGGTGCAATCGCCACGCCCCCAGCACCTTGGGCCCGAGCACCCGCTCGAACCGCTCCCAGTCCTGGTTAATCAGCGCCGCGTCTGCGAGTGCTCCCACGCTGTGAATCACGCCTGCCAGCGGCGGAAGCTCGTCGTCAATGCGCGCAAGCATCCCCGCTACCGCCTCTTCGTCCGTGATATCAGCAATCTCAATGTGCAGCTCCGCACCGCTGTCCTGGAGCTCCGCCACCATCACCGCGGCAGCTTCGTCCGGCGGCCGGCGGCCATTCAATACAATGCTTCCGGCTCCCGCCTCTGCCAGCCAGCGCGCCACCTCCAAGCCCAGCCCCCCGAGGCCACCCGTGATAAGATAACTCCGATCCGCGCGCAGCCGGACCTCACCGGAACCGGAATATAACGACGCTTTCTCCCGTCTGGCCAATCGTGTCAGCCGGGCTACCATCCGGGCACCATCCCGACGGGCGATGCGTGTCTCCCGGTCTGGAAATAGCAGTTCGTTCGCAAGTATTGCTGCGGACGGAGCAGCATCGGGATCCAGGTCCAGCAGGCGCGGTGTCATATCCCCGTGCTCCATATCCACCACACTCGCAAAACCCCACAAAGAGGCACCCGCGAGTGCGCCGGAGTGCTCCCGCTCCAATACCTGTCCGCCCCGGGTCACAAACCATGTACCGCTCGTGGGCAACACGCCCGCATCCGACATACCCTGTACCAGCGCCAGCGCACCCGCACCCACCGCCTCCAGCTCTGCCTTGAGCTCCAGGGTCGAAAGCTCCGCGCCATCCCGCCGGACGCCGCCCAGATACGCCACGCCACGCAGCGCGTCGGGTAGTGACTCAAAGAACCTGTGCCAGGCCTGTCTGCCCCCCTCAGCGGGTCCCAAGGCCGCCTGGCATCCCCGGCGATCCAGCTCCCCTACCAGCTCCCCTACCAGCTCCCCTACCAGCTCCCCTACCAGCTCAGAGTCCAGTCCGCCTCCTCCCGCCAACACGAACAGCCCACCCTCCGGCACAACCTCTGTCGGCCCGCGCGCCAAAATCAGAAGTGCCCCGGACGGATTCTCAACAACGGACATCCCCGCATATCCGGTGTCCGTTAGTGCCTGCCGCCATACGGAAGGGGCAACCAGCGCATAGTCGGTGCGATACGCATCCCGGAATCGCCACCAGCCGGGCAGCAATCCGAAGGTCAAGTCCAGCCACACCTTCCGGTTAGCTTCCTCCACGGCCATCAGCATGCCCGACGGGGCCAGAAGGCGCCGGCAGTGAGCGAGCGTCTCGCCCAAGTCGCGGGTAGCGTGCAAAACGTTCGTGGCAATCACAAGGTCATAGCCGTGTAGCGCGAACCCCTGCTCCGTCGGATCCCGTTCGATGTCAAGTCTCCGAAAGCGAAGATCCACACCCCGGCTGCCGAACTCCTGCTCGGCGTCCGGGAAGAACGCGGTTGAGATGTCGGTGAAGGTGTATTCGGTCCGGCCTGCCGGCAGGACATCCAGGAGGGCGGCTGTCGTCGCGCCTGTCCCTGCCCCGACCTCAATCACCCGTAGCGGACGGCCTTCCGGCAATGCGGCGGAAGCCGTGCGCACGGCTTCGGCTACCATGCGGTTTACCGTGCGTGCGGAGGAGGACTCGCGGTACAGGCTCGCCGCACCCGCCTCGCCGCCAAAGAGCAGATCCAGCGCATCGGTGCGACCGCGGAGTACATCGGCAAGTGACTCCCCGCACCGGCGAAGTACGCCAACCTCCATTGCATCAATTGACCCCGCTTCGGACTCTGCAGGCAGTTTCAGCGCAGCTGTCACCTGCCAGCCACCAGCCGCTTCCCGGGCGAGAAGCCCCATCTCTTCCAGCACCGACAGCAGCCTGCCAAACAGCTGCCCATGGTCCTCTGTCACCTTCAGCCCGCGGCGGAGCGCCTCCGTCTCAAAACGGTCTCCAGGACGAGGTGCCCATCCCAACTCCCGGAATCCGCGAAGCAACTGCCGCAGTGCCTCACGCTCCAAGGCGGCGAGCACTGCCTCGTCCTTCGCCTCATGATAGCCTTCCAGCGTTCCCAGACCCGACTCAATCTCCTTCGGTTCGGTAAGGAAGTCCGCCTCCCGGGGTCCTATCGCTGCCCCCTCGCGCCACACCACCTCGTGCAGTGCATCCTCCATCCGATCACGCGACAGGGCAGCCCGGCTCGCCTTTCTGAGTGCGAAGCCCGTGATGCGCGCCAGCTCCTCGCCCGTGTCCGCATAGAGCCAGAGATCTGCTCTGCGTGTCCCCCCTTCTTCTCCACGGTCCAGCGCATGGCAGAAGATGTGATCCGGCAACGCGTCGTAAAGGATCAGGCGGTCCCAGCCGAGAGGCAGCCATGTTTCCCCGGCTCTGTCCAAGTTCGGGATGCCACCCAGCACCCGGAAACAAGTGTCAAGCAACGCCGGGTACATGAGCAGGCCGCGGCGGTCCGTTCCCGCCGGCAATACCACCTCACCCAGTGCCTCTCCAGGACCCGACCAAAGCCGGGTCAGACAGCGGAAAGCCGGCCCGTACTCCAACCCGACTAGGTTTGACGCAACATCTATGTCCGTTTCGGAAAGCCCCCCCTGCAACGCACCAAAGTCTGCCGGATCAGACGCTGCTGCGGCAATGGGTGACCAACTGCCTTCGGCGTGCGTCTCCCACCCCACGCTATCCCTGCTTACAACTATCCATGTACGGTCTTCGCCGAGCACCACCTGCACCAGCCGGCCTTCGTTGTCCGAGAGCACTAGCGGACGTGTGATCGTGGACTCCTCAATGACGACAGGAACATCGCGGTTCGTTTCTCGAAGCGCCTCTGCCACCTGCGCTGCGTAGAGCGCGCCCGGAGCGACCGCTTTGCCGAACACCTTGTGGTCGGCAAGCCATGCAGGATCCCAAGGGAAGAGTTGTCTCTCAAAAGAATGCTCCCCATCCCGGGAATCCCGCCGCACTCCAAGAAGCGCGTGCCCCTTCGCTGTCTGCCATCGCGGAGAGGCGGAGGTCCAATATCGCTCCCGCTGGAAGGGATAGGAAGGCAGCGAGACCCGCCGCCGCCGCTCCCCTACAAACAGACCCTCAAAGGCTATGTCAAGACCCGCCTCGTAGGCACCCGCTACCGCGAGGGCATAGTCTCCGCTCCCGCCGCGCTGCTGGCTCGCAATCACAGTGGGCACCTCGGCGTGCGGCCAGGCAAGCGCCGCCATGGGCCCCAAGACACCGTGCGGCCCAACCTCCAGCAACAGCCCCGCCTCCTGCGCCGCCAGCGTCTGCATTGCCGCCTGGAACTGGACCGGCTCGCGTGCTTGGCGCCGCCAGTACGCTCCGTCGGGGGCACCTTCCAGCACACGCCCGGTAACATTGCTTACCAGCCGTACGGATGGGGCAGAGGCTTTGGGCACCGCCGCTTCCAGCTCCGCCAGCACCGGGTCCATAAGCGCGCTGTGGAAGGCGTGACTCGTCTGGAGTCGGACCACGCGCAACCCTTCGTCCTCAATCGATTGTATAAGCGCATCAATGGCGGCCTCCGGTCCGGTCACCACCTGGTGCGTACCATTGTCGGCTGCCAGCTCAACGCCCTCCGGGAGCACATCGTGCACACGGTCCGACGAAGCAAATACCGCCGCCATCGCACCTCCACCGGGAAGCGAACCCATAAGCGCGCCCCGGCGCGTGGCAAACCGCATCCCGGCCTCCAAGTCAAAAGCACCCGCGGCTGCCGCCGCCGCGACCTCTCCCACGCTGTGCCCGAAGACAATATCGGGCCGTACCCCCACGCTCGCCCACAGCGCGGTCAGCCCGCTCTCCAGCGCATAGAGCGCCGGCTGTGTCCATTCTGTCCGGTCCAGCCGCCCGGCATCCTCGAACATCACCGTGAGAAGCGATCTGCCGCGCTCTTCACGGAACACCTCCTCGCACCGGTCCAGCACCGCCCGAAAGACCGGCTCGGTTTCATAGAGCTCCCGGCCCATCCCCGCCCATTGGCTCCCCTGACCGGTGTAGAGGAACGCAATCCTTCCAGTGGAAGGCGATCCCATGGCGCCTTGCTCCACGTTTGTCAGTTGCACCCCCAGCGAGGCACGATCGCTGAACACAAGCCCGGCCCGGTGCACAAAATGGCTCCGTCCTGAGCCCGCCGTCCAAGCTAGGTCAGCGAGTGGTGAGTCTTCAGAGAGGGCCGCCGTGTGCCTGTCTGCTAGCTGCCGGAGTGCGTCCTCGGACTTCGCGGAGAGCGGAAGCAGGCGGTGCTGGCGCACAGCACCTGCCTGCGTCAGTCGGTCGCCGGGGGTGAGTGCAGGAAGTCCAATTTGCGGCGGTTCGCGTTCCTCCGCGTAACCCTCAATCACAATGTGGGCGTTCGTACCCGAGTAGCCGAACGAGCTGACCGCAGCCCGGCGGGGACGGTCAGCTTTCGGCCACGGGGTAGCCTCCGATGTCACACGGACGGGAAGGCTCTCCCAATCCACCCGCGGGTTCGGGCGCTCAAAGTGCAGGTGGCGCGGAATCACGCCGCGCCGGAGTGCGAGCACAATCTTTATCAGTCCGGCTACGCCTGCCGCCGACTCAAGGTGGCCCACATTCGTCTTCACGGATCCGATCAGCAGCGGGCGCTCTGGATTCCGGCCACGACCGTACACCGAAGCTGCCGACGTTACCTCTACCGGGTCCCCGAGCTCGGTCCCCGTACCGTGCGCCTCCAGGTAATCCACCGAGGATGCCTCCACTCCTGCTCGCGCTAGCGCCTCTTCAATGACCTGCTCCTGGGCCGGACCGTTTGGCACAGTCAGCCCGGCGCTCGCGCCGTCCTGGTTGATTGCCGATCCGAGCAGAACTGCAAGGATCCGGTTTCCTGCCGCCTCCGCGTCCGCAAGACGCTTGAGTACAACCATGCCGCATCCCTCACCGCGCACGTAGCCATCAGCGGCCACGTCAAAGGTCTTGCAGCGTCCATCCGCCGCCAGCATCCCCGCGTCATCAAAGATGCGGGTTATGGTTGAAGTCAGAATAGCGTTCGCCCCTCCCGCCAGTGCCAGATCTGCCTCCCCTGCGCGGAGGGCCGCCGCCGCCTGGTGCAGCGCTACCAGCGACGAGGAACATGCGGTATCCACTGTGATCGCTGGTCCCTTGAGGCCAAGGGAGAAGGCGACCCGACCAACGGCCGTAGAGGTAGCAACGCCTGTAGACCTATAGATACTCGTTGACGGGTCATCCACAATCCCAGCAGAGAGTTCTTGGTAATCGCTCGTTGAGACCCCACCGAAAACCCCGGTTCGACTTCCGCGGAGCCCCTCCGGGGCAATCCCCGCGTCCTCAAGCGCCGACCAGCTCGTCTCCAGCAGCATCCGCTGCTGCGGATCTAAAAACTCGGCTTCAACCGGCGCTATACGGAAGAAGCCGGCATCAAAGCGGTCAAGTCCCTCCACATAGGCCCCGAAGTGGCGTGCAGCCTCCGTTTCGGCATCCACGAAGAGCCCGTCAGGACGACCCCTCGTCACCAAATCCGCCCCGGAACGAAGCTGCTCCCAGAACGCCTCGGCATCCGGCGCCCCGGGGAAGCGGCAGGCCATACCAATGATTGCAATACGTTCGTCGCCTCGTGGCCGGACGGCGGGTAAGGCTCGTATCCGCGGCATCTCCGTGGACACGCCGGCAAGCTTATCCGCAAGGTGTTCTGCCAGCCGAGCAATGTCAGGATGATCGAATACTGCCGTGTTTGAGATGACAAATGCCCCTCGGAATGCCCTGTTCAGGCGGTTACGGAGCTCTACCGACATGAGCGAGTCCATGCCCAAGTCGAAAAATCCTGCCGTAGTCGACGGAACAGAGCGGAGGCGCAAAATCTGTACTACCTGTTCCTGTACGAACCGGATCAGTTCTACTTGCCGCTCTTCGGGCGCAAGCCCCTCAAGCCGCCTGAGGAGACCATCCTGATTGGCGGAGGCGGGATCCTCATCGCGTGCCACCACTTCTGAAAGCCAAGGCGCCCGGACCGGAAGCGCCGACCAGTCTACCGACGCCACCACGCTGGTTTTGATGTCCTCCCGCACGAGCCGCTCCAAGGCACGGACACCCATGTCGGGAGCGATCCATACCTCGCCGTAGGGAGCGAGCTGCGCCCCAATGCGATCACGCTGCTCTTCGGCCTCGCCTACGCCCGACCACGCCCCCCATGCAATGGCCTGCCCCGGCAGGCCCAGCGCCCGCCGGTGCCTGGCCAACTGATCCAGGAAGGCATTGGCCGCAGCGTAGTTGGCCTGCCCCCGGTTCCCGACAACGCCTGCTAGGCTGGTAAAGAGGACAAACAGGTCAAGATCCCGGTCAAGCGTCGCCCGGTGCAGTCGCCACGCTCCCAGCGCCTTCGGCCCAAGCACCCGCTCAAACCGCTCCCAGTCCTGGTTAATTAATGCCCCATCGGAAAGCGTTCCCACACTGTGGATCACGCCCGCCAGCGGCGGAAGATCGGCATCAATGCGCGCAAGCATCCCCGCTACCGCATCCTCGTCCGTTACGTCGGCGATCTCAACGTGCACCTCCGCGCCGCTCTCGCGGAGCTCCGCCACCGCCGCTGCGGCTGCTTCGCCCGGCGCCCGGCGGCCGTTCAAGATAATGCTTCCGGCTCCCGTCTCTGCGAGCCAGCGCGCTACCTCCAAGCCAAGGCCTCCCAGCCCCCCGGTGATAAGATAGCTCCGGTCTGCGCGCAGCTGGACCTCACCTGAATCCGATGGTTCCTCCCGCCTATCCATTAGGGTTAGCCGGGCTACTAGCCGGGCTCCGTCCCGCCTTGCGATGCGCGTCTCCCGATCCGGGAATAGCAACTCGTCCGCAAGCGTGTCGGCACACGGGGGAACATCTGGGTCCAGATCCAGCAGGCGCGGCGTCAGATCCCCGTGCTCAAAATCCACCACACTGGCAAAACCCCACAAAGAAGCACCCGCGAGTGCGCCCGTACGCTCCCGTCCGACCACCTGTCCACCCCGCGTCACAAACCACGTACCGTTTATCGGCGACACGCCCGCGTCCGACATCCCCTGTACCAGCGACAGCGCTCCCGCACCCACCACCTCCAGCTCTACCTCGAACTCCGAGGTAGAACACCCCGCCCCATCCTCCCGGATGCCGCCCAGATACGCCACACCCAGTGGCGCTTCGGGTAATAACTCAAAGAACCTGCGCCACGCCTGCCTATCGCCCTCCACCGGCCCGTTGACTGCCTGGCATCCCCGTTGGTCCAGCTCCTCTACCAGCTCCCCTACCAGCTCAGAGCCCAGTCCGCCTCCTCCCGCCAGCACGAACAGCCCGCCCTCCGCCACCACCTCTGATGGCCCACGCGCCAGGATCATTAGCGCCCCGGACGGATCCTCAACCACCGACATCCCTGCATACCCGGTGTCCGTTAGCACCTGCCGCCACACGGAAGGGGCAACCAGCGCGTAGTCGGTGCGATACTCGTCCCGGAAACGCCACCAGCCGGGCAACAGCCCGAAGGTCAGATCCCGCCATACCTTCCGATCGGCTTCCTCAACGGCCACCAGCATGCCAGACGGGGCCAGGAGGCGCCGGCAATGGGCGAGCGTTTCGCCCAGGGCGCGGGTAGCATGCAGGACATTCGCGGCGATCACAATGTCGTAGCCGTGGAGCGCAAACCCCTGCTCCGATGGATCCCGTTCAATGTTAAGCGCCCGGAAGCAAAGTTCCACGCCCCGGTCGGCAAACTCCCGCTCCGCATCCGGGAACGAGTCCGTTGAGATATCGGTGAAGGTGTATTCGGTCCGGTCTGCCGGCAGTACCTCCAGGAGCGCGGATGTCGTCGCACCCGTCCCTGCACCTATTTCAATTACCCGTAGCGGACGACCTTCCGGCAGCGCGGCGGACCCCGTGCGCACGGCTTCGGCTACCATGCGGTTCACTGCCCGCTTGGCGGCCGACCCGCGGTACAGCTCTGCCGCTCCGGGCTCGCCTCCATAGAGCAGGTCCAGCGCATCGGTGCGGCCCCGCAGTACCTCGGCGAACGACTCCCCGCACCGGCGAAGTACATCCAGCTCTATGGATTCGGTCGGCCCAGCTTCAGACTCTGCAGACGGTTCCAGCGCAGCTATTACTTGCCAGGCACCAGCCGCTTCTCGGGCAAGAAACCCCATCTCTTCCAGCACCGACAGCAGCCTTCCGAACAGCTGCCCGTGGTCCTCTGTCACCTTCAGCCGGCGGCGGAGCGCATCCGTCTCAAAACGATCTCCCGGACGGAGCTTCCATCCCAGCTGCCGCAATCCGCGTAGCAGATGCCACCGAGCCTCTCGCTCCAGCACAGTGTCCGATCGTCCCTCCTCAAAGTATCCTTCCAACACCCTTAGACCAGACGCAATCTCCTGCGGCTCGCCGAGAAATACCGCCTCTCGAAGTCCCACCGCCGCCCCCTCACGCCACACCACCTCGTGCAGCATATCCTCCAAACGACCACCCGACAGGGCAGCCCGGCTCGCTTGTCTGAGCCTGAAGCCTTCAATGCGCGCCAGCTCCTCACCCGTTCCCGTGTAAAGCCAAAAATCGACTGTACGTGTCCTCCCTTCCTCGCCGCGGTCCAGTACGCGGCAAAAGATACGATCCGGTAGCGCCCTGTACAGGATGAAGCGATCCCAGCCGGTTGGCAACCATGTGCCCCCGTCAAGATCCGGCAGACCTCTCAACACCTGGAAACACGCATCCAGCAGCGCCGGATGTATGAGAAGATTTCTGCGATCCGTTCCCGCCGGCAGCACCACCTCCCCCAGCGCCTCACCGGTGCCCAGCCAGAGCCGGGTCAGACCGCGGAACGCCGGCCCGTACACGATCCCCGCGGTGCCGCGATCCAGCTCCAGGTACCGTGCCTCCATGTCCACCTGAGCGAGGGCGGCCTGCAACACGCCGAGGTCTGCCGGCCCAGAAGCAGCTACCGCAATGGGTGCCCAGCGACCTTCAGTATGCGTCTCCCATTGCTCCGTGCTACCTCTGCTACTGACCTTCCATGTGCGGTCCCCGCCGAGCACCACCTGTACCAGCCGGCCTTCGCCATCCGACAGCACCAACGGGCGTGTAATCGCGGTCTCCTCCAGGACAATCGGAAATTTGTGGTTCGTTTCCCGAAGCGCTTCCGCCATCTGCGCCGCGTACAGCGCGCCAGGGGCAACCACCTCGCCAAATACCCGGTGATCGGCAAGCCACGCCGGATCCCGACCGAACAGCTGTCGCTCGAACGAGTGCTCGCCATCCGGGGAGTCCCTCCGCACCCCGAGCAGCACATGCCCCTCCTCTGACATCCGTCGCGGAGAAGTGGAGATCCAGTAGCGCTCCCGCTGGAAGGGATAAGCGGGCAACGATATCCGCCGCCGCCGCTCCCCCACAAACAGCCCCTCAAAGGCAATGTCAAGACCCGCCTCGTACGCACCCGCCACCGCGCCTGCGAAGTCTCCGCTTGCGCCGCGCTGCTGGCTCGCAATCACGGTTGGCGACTCGGGCTGCGGCCAAGTCAGCGCCGCCATTGGCCCCAATACGCCGTGCGGCCCAATCTCCAGGAGCAACCCTATGTCCAGTGCCGCCAGCGTCCGCATAGCCCTCTGGAACTGGACCGGTTCGCGTGCCTGACTGCGCCAGTACGCTCCGTCGGGGACGGGTTCCAGCACGCGCCCCGTCACATTGCTTACCAACCGTACGGAAGGGGCCGAAACTTTAGGCACCGCCGCTTCCAGCTCCGCCAGCACCGGGTCCATCAGCGCGCTGTGGAAAGCATGGCTCGTCTGAAGACGTACCACGCGCAACCCTTCGTCCTCAAAGAATTGCGTTAGCACATCCATCGCAGACTCCGGCCCGGTCACAACCTGGTGCAGACCATTGTCGGCTGCCAGCTCTACGCCCTCCCGGAGCGCATCACGCACCCGATCCGCCGAAGCAAATACCGCCGCCATCGCACCGCCCGCAGGAAGCGAACCCATCAGCGCACCGCGGCGCGTGGCAAACCGCATCCCGGCCTCAAGATCAAAAGCTCCCGCGGCGGCTGCTGCCGCAACCTCTCCCACGCTGTGCCCGAACACGATATCAGGCCGCACGCCCACGCTCCCCCACAGTGCGGTCAGCCCGCTCTCCAGCGCATAGAGCGCCGGCTGCGTCCATTCGGTGCGGTCCAGCAGCTCGGCATCCTCAAACATCACCTTCAGCAGCGACCTGCCCCGCTCTTCGCGGAATACCTCCTCGCACCGATCCAGGATTGCCCGGAAGACCGGCTCAATCTCATAAAGCTCCCGCCCCATCCCTGCCCACTGGCTCCCCTGACCAGTGTAGAGGAATGCAACCCTTCCTGTGGTAGGCGATGATACTACCCCCTGCTTCACCCCTTCCAACTGCTCCTGCAACGAGGCGCCATCCGTGAACACGAGGCCAGCACGGTTTTGGAAGTGGTTGCGTCCTACGCCCGCTGTCCACGCCATGTCGGCGAGCAGCGTATCGTCGAAAAGATCGGCCTCGTACCGGCCTGCCAACTGCCGTAGCGCGTCTTCAGACTTCGCGGACAGCGGTAGCAGGCGGTGCTGGCGCGCAGCATCAGCCGGCCGCAGGCGGTCACCCGGAACAAGTGCCGGTAGTACAGGAAGACCAATGTGCGGCGGCTCGCGCTCCACCGCGTATCCCTCAATCACGACATGAGCATTCGTGCCCGAATATCCGAAAGAACTGATGGCGGCCCGCCGCGGCCGCTCCGCCTCCGGCCACGGGGTAGCCTCCGATGTCACCCGAATCGGAAGATTTTCCCAGTCCATCCGCGGGTTCGGCCGCTCAAAGTGCAGGTGCCGCGGAATTTCCCCGGTACGGATCGCGAGCACCGCCTTGATCAGCCCCGCAATACCTGCTGCCGCCTCCAGGTGACCCACATTCGTCTTCACGGATCCGATCAGCAGCGGACGCTCCTGACTCCGGCCTCGACCGTACACCGAAGCTGCTGCTGTCACCTCCACCGGATCGCCCAGCTCGGTCCCTGTACCGTGCGCCTCCAGATAATCCACCGTGGAGGCCTCCACACCCGCCCGTGCAAGCGCCTCCTCAATCACACGCTCCTGCGCCGGGCCGTTCGGAACCGTCAAGCCGGCGCTCGCACCGTCCTGGTTCACCGCCGATCCAAGCACTACCGCAAGGATCCGGTCTCCCGCCGCCTCTGCGTCGGCGAGGCGCTTCAGCACAACCATGCCACATCCCTCCCCCCGCACGTACCCGTCGGCCGCCGCGTCGAATGTCTTGCAGCGTCCATCTGCTGCGAGCATTCCCGCATCAGTGAACAGTTGGGTCAGGGTTGATGTCAGAATCGCGTTCACCCCTCCCGCCAGTGCCAGATCCGCCTCGGCCTGCCGAAGCGCCCATGTCGCCTGGTGCAGCGCAACCAGCGACGAAGAACACGCGGTGTCCACCGTGATGGCCGGACCCTCAAGACCCAGCGCAAAGGCGATCCGACCCACTGCCGTTGAAGCAGCGATGCCGGTAGACCTGTATATATTGGTTGATGGCTCGTCACCCGGATCGCCAATAAGCCTCCCGTAATCGCCCGTCGCTATTCCACCGTACACGGCAGTCCGGCTCCCGCGTAGCCCGTCCGGGGCGATCCCGGCATCCTCAAGCGCCAACCAGCTTGTCTCCAGCAGCATCCGCTGCTGCGGATCCAAAAACTCCGCCTCTACCGGCGCTATCCGGAAAAATGCCGCATCAAAGCGGTCCAGACCCTCCACATAGGCACCGAACGGACGGGCGTCCTCCGTCTCGGCGTCCACGAAAAGCCCGTCAGGACGCCCTCTCGTAACCAGCTTCGTTCCGGAACGAAGCTGCCCCCAGAACGCCTTGATATCCGGCGCCCCGGGGAAACGACAGGCCATGCCCACAATCGCAATGCGGTCGTCGCGGCGGACGACGGGCAAAGCGCGCACCCGCGGCGTCGCCGGTGCCACGCCTGCAAGCTGGTCCGAAAGGTACTCCGCCAGCCGAGCTATGTCGGGATGATCGAACACTGCCGTGTTTGAGACAACAAATGTTCCCCGAAAGGCCCCGTTCAGACGGTTGCGAAGCGCGACTGCCATCAGCGAGTTCATGCCCAGCTCGAAAAACCCCGTAGTGGGCGAAGGGGCAGTGCGCAGATGCAAAATCTGTACTACCTGATTTTGTACGAACCGGATCAGTTCTTCCTGGCGTTCCTCCAAAGAAAGGCTATCAAGTCGGCGGTATAGATCGTCTGGATCGGTGGCCGAAGGATGATCTTCTTCGCGCCCCACCACTTCTGCGAGCCAAGGAGTCCTCAATGGGAGCGCCGACCAGTCTACAAATGCTGCCACGCTCGTTCCAACCTCCTCCCGTACGAGCCATTCCAAGGCACGGATGCCCTGCTCGGGAACGATCCACAGCTCGCCCGAGAAAGCAAATTGCGCCTCAATGACCTCGCGATGTTCCTCGGCTTCGCCGATACCCGACCACGGCCCCCACGCTACGGCCTGCCCCGGCAGACCCAGCGCTCTACGGTGCCGCGCCAGCTGGTCGAGGAACGCGTTGGCCGCCGCATGATTGGCCTGCCCCGGATTCCCGATAACGCCCGCTAAGCTGGAGAAAAGAACAAACAGGTCTAGCTCCCGGTCAACCGTCGCACGGTGCAGTCGCCATGCCCCCAGCGCCTTCGGCCCGAGCAACCGCTCGAACCGCTGCCAATCCTGATTCGTCAACGCTGCGTCGGCAAGCGTACCTACGCTGTGGATCACCCCCACCAGCGGCGGAAGCTCGGCATCAATGCGCGCGAGCATCCCCGCTACCGCCTCCTCGTCCGTCACGTCGGCGATCTCAACGTGCACCTCGGCTCCACTCTCCCGGAGCCTTGAGATTAGCACACTGGCATCCGTATCTGGTGAGCGCCGGCCATTCAATACGATGGCTCCGGCTCCTGCCTCCGCCATCCAGCGCGCCACCTCCAGCCCCAGCCCTCCGAGGCCACCCGTGATAAGGTAGCTCCGATCTGCGCGCAATGAGAATTCGACGGCATCAGATTCCTCCTCCCGCTTGGCCAAACGCGTCAGCCGAGCTACCAACCGGGCTCCGTTCCGCAAGGCGATGCGCGTCTCCCGGTCCGGGAAGAGCAGTTCGTCCGCGAGTGTTGCAGCGGACGGGGCAGCATCGGGGTCCAGGTCCAGCAGACGCGGTGCCAGCTCTCCATGCTCCAGATCCACCACACCCGCAAAACCCCACAAAGAAGCACCCGCGAGTGAACCGGAGCGCTCCCGATGCACAACCTGTCCACCCCGGGTTACAAACCAGGTACCAGATGCCGGCGACGCGCCCGCATCCGACATCCCCTGAATAAGCGCCAGCGCACCCGCACCCACGGCCTCCAGCTCTGCCTCAAGCTCCATGGCCGAAAGTCCCGCGCCATCCTGCCGGACCCCGCCCAGATACGCCACACCCTGCAGCACGCCGGGCAACGACTCAAAGAACCTGCTCCACGCCTGTCTGCCCCCCTCCGCGGGCCCCTGGACCGCCTGGCATCCCCGACGATCCAACTCCTCCGCCAACTCCTCCGAAAGTTCGGCGCCCGGTCCGCTTCCTCCCGCCAGCACGAACAGCCCGCCTTCCCTCACCATCTCCGATGGCCCCCGGGCCAGAATCACAAGTGCGCCGGACGGATCCTCGGCCAGGGACATCCCCGCAAATCCCGAGTCCGTGAGTGCCTGCCGCCAGACGGGGGGACCCACCAGTGCGTAGTCGGTGCGATACGCGTCCCGGAAACGCCACTCGCCGGGCAGCAGCCCGAAGGTCAGGTCCAGCCATACCTTCCGCTTAGCTTCCTCGACGGCCACCAGCATGCCCGACGGAGCCAGGAGGCGCCTGCAGTGAGCAAGCGTATCGCCCAGGTCGCGCGTCGCATGCAGAACATTCGCGGCAACCACAAGGTCATAGCCGTGGAGCGCAAACCCCTGCTCCGACGGATCCCGTTCGATGTCAAGCGCCCGGAAGCGAACATCCATGCCCCGATCAACGAACGCGCGCCCTGCGTCCGGGAAGAAGGCGGTTGAGATGTCGGTGAAGGTGTATTCTGTCCTGCCTGCAGGCAGGATCTCCAGGAGCGCGGATGTCGTCGCACCCGTCCCTGCGCCGATCTCCATCACCCGGAGCGGACGGCCTTCCGGTAACCCGGCAACCGCCGTGCGCACGGCGTCCGCCGCCATGCGGTTCACCGCCCGCATGGCGGGCGACTCGCGATACAGGCTCGCCGCTCCCGGCTCGCTGCCAAAGAGCAGGTCCAGCGCATCGGCGCGGCCGCGCAGCACCTCGACGAGCGACTCCCCGCACCGGCGAAGTACATCCAGCTCTACGGCTTCGGTCGGCCCAGCTTCAGGCTCAGGCTCAGCAGGCGTCTCCACAACGGCTATCACTCGCCAGGCACCAGCCGCTTCCCGGGCAAGAAGCCCCATCTCTTCCAGCACCGACAGCAGGCGGGCAAACAGCTGCCCGTGGTCCGCTGTCACCTTCAGTCGGCCGCGGAGCGCGTCCGTCTCAAAACGGTCTCCCGGTCTCGGATCCCATCCCAGCTCCCGGAATCCCCGGAGCAACTGCCGCCGCGCCTCACGCTCCAACTCGCGGCCTAACGCAGCGAGCGACGCAGCGTCCGAGCCCTCCGCCTCAAGGTATCCTTCCAACGCCCCCAGGCAGGACGCAATCTCCTGCGGTTCGGCAAGGAACACCGCCTCTCGGATTCCCACCGCCGCCCCCTCGCGCCACACCACCTCGTGCAGCGCATCCTTCAGACGGCCACCCGACAAGGCAGCCCGGCTCGCCTTTCTGAGTGCAAAGCCCTGAATGCGTGCCACCTCCTCACCCGCCTCCGTATAAAGCCAATACTCTATCCGATGCGTCCCCCCTTCTTCGCCACGGTACAGCGCCCGGCAATAGACGCGATCCGGTAGCGCATCGTACAGCACCAGACGGTCCCAGCCGATCGGCAGCCATGTGCCCCCGGCTCCTTCCAGATCCGGGATCCCTCCCAACACCTGGAAACACGCATCCAGCAGCACCGGATGTGCCAGCAGATTCTTGTGATCCGTCCCCGCCGGCAGCACCACCTCGCCCAGTGCCTCGCCAGGGCCCGACCAGAGCCGGGCCAAACCGCAGAAGGCCGGCCCGTACCCAAGCCCGGCAAGACCTGACCTAAGGCCCACATCCACCTGAACAAGGGCCGCCTGCAACACGCCGAGATCCGCCGGCTCAGAAGCAGCCACGGCAATGGGTGCCCACCGACCTTCGGCATGCGTCAGCCATTGCTCCCCGCCGTCCCTGCTGACGACCACCCATGTGCGATCCTCGCCAAGCACCACCTGGACCAGCCGACCCTCGCTATCCGACAACACCAGCGGACGCGTGATCACGGCCTCCTCCATCACAAAAGGAAACTCGTGATGCGTTACCCGAAGCGCCTCCGCCACCTGCGCCGCGTACAGCGCTCCCGGAGCTACCACTTCGCCGAACACCCGGCAGTCCGCGAGCCACGCCGGATCCCGACTTAGAAGCTGTCTCTCAAAAGAATGCTCCCCATCCCGGGAATCCCGCCGCACCCCAAGAAGCGTATGCCCCTTCGCTGTCTGCCATCGGGGAGAGGCGGAGGTCCAGTAGTGCTCCCGTTGGAAGGGATAGGTAGGCAGCGAGACCCGCCGCCGCCGCTCCCCGACAAACAGACCCTCAAAGGCAATGTCAAGACCCGCCTCGTACGCACCCGCCACCGCGAGGGCATAGTCCCCGCTCCCGCCGCGCTGCTGGCTCGCAATCACAGTGGGCGCCTCGGCGCGCGGCCAGGCAAGCGCCGCCATCGGCCCCAAAACACCGTGCGGCCCAATCTCCAGCAACAGCCCCGCCTCCTGCGCCGCCAGCGTCCGCATTGCCCCCTGAAACTGGACCGGCTCGCGCGCCTGCCGCCGCCAGTACGCTCCGTCGGGAGCGCCTTCCAGCACACGCCCGGTAACATTGCTTACCAGCCGTACGGAGGGAGCCGAACCCGCGGGCGCCGCCACTTCCAGCTCCGCCAGCACCGGCTCCATCAGCGCGCTGTGGAAGGCGTGGCTCGTCTGAAGACGGACCACCCGCAACCCTTCGTCTTCAAAGGACTGCATAAGCGCATCCATGGCGGCCTCCGGCCCGGTCACCACCTGGTGCGTACCGTTATCGGCTGCCAGCTCTACGCCCTCCAAAAGCGCATCACGCACCCGATCCGACGAAGCAAATACCGCCGCCATCGCACCGCCCACAGGAAGCGAACCCATCAGCGCACCGCGACGCGTGGCAAACCGCATCCCCGTCTCCAAGTCAAAGGCGCCCGCCGCGGCCGCCGCCGCGACCTCTCCCACGCTGTGCCCGAAGACCATGTCGGGCCGTACTCCCACGCTCGCCCACAGTGCGGTGATTCCACTCTCCAGCGCATAGAGCGCCGGCTGTGTCCACTCTGTCCGGTCCAGCAGCCCGGTCGCATCCTCAAACATCACCTTCAGCAGCGACGCACCCCGCTCCTGGCGGAACACCTCGTCACACCTGTCCAGGATTGCCCGGAAGACCGGCTCGATCTCATAGAGCTCCCGCCCCATACCCGTCCACTGGCTTCCCTGACCGGTGTAGAGAAACACCACCGGGCCCTCGGCAGGCAACACCGCGGTACCCTGCCCCACCTTCTTCAGTTGTACCTCCAACGAGGCGCGATCGCTGAACAGAAGCCCGGCGCGGTGCCGAAAATGGCTCCGTCCTACGCCCGCCGTCCACGCCATGTCGGCAAACGGCGTATCGTCCGAAAGAATGGCCTCGTACCGACCTGCCAGCTGCCGCAGCGCGTCTGCAGACTTCGCGGACAGCGGCAGCATACGGTGCCTGCGGACCGCATTGATCTGCGGAAGATGGTCACTCAAGATCATCGGCGGTAGTGCAGGAAGTTCAATGTGCGGCGGTTCGCGCCCCTCCGCGTATCCCTCAATCACCATATGGGCGTTCGTACCCGAGTATCCGAACGAGCTGACGGCGGCCCGCCGCGGCCGCTCCGCCTCCGGCCACGGCATAGCCTCCGAGACCACCCGGACGGGAAGGCGATCCCAGTCCATCCGCGGATTCGGCCGCTCAAAGTGCAGGTGCCGCGGAATCACTCCCGACCGCATCGCCAGCACTGCCTTGATCAGCCCGGCTACGCCCGCCGCCCCTTCAAGGTGGCCCACATTCGTCTTCACGGATCCGATCAGCAGCGGGCGCTCCGTACTCCGGCCGCGACCGTACACCGAAGCCGCCGCCTCCACCTCCACCGGATCGCCCAGCTCGGTCCCCGTACCGTGCGCCTCCAGATAATCCACCGAGGAAGCCTCCACCCCCGCCCGCGCAAGCGCCTCCTTGATCACACGCTCCTGGGCCGGGCCGTTCGGCACCGTCAGGCCGGCGCTCGCGCCATCCTGGTTCACCGCCGATCCAAGCAGAACCGCAAGGATACGGTCTCCCGCCGCCTCTGCGTCCGCGAGGCGCTTCAGCACAACCATCCCGCATCCCTCACCCCGCACAAAGCCATCGGCTGCTGCATCAAAGGTCTTGCAGTGTCCATCCGCCGCGAGCATGCCGGCGTCCCTGAAGATCCGTGTAGCGGTCAATGTCAGGACCGCGTTCACCCCTCCGGCCAGCGCCAGATCCGCCTCTCCCCCGCGGAGCGCCACCGCCGCCTGGTGCAGCGCAACCAGCGACGACGAACACGCGGTATCCACCGTGATCGCCGGACCCTCCAGACCAAGCGCGAACGCTATCCTACCAACCGCCGCCGAGGCGGAGATGCCCGTAGATCTGTAAAGAT
Source organism: Rhodothermales bacterium (assembly GCA_963663495.1). GTDB lineage: Bacteria > Bacteroidota > Rhodothermia > Rhodothermales > Bin80. Next base: position 1,997,585 of record OY760427.1, on the reverse strand, counting down.
TCACCGACGAATCGTCGCCAGGTGTCGCAATCAAGGTCTCGTAGTCGTGGCTGCACACCCCTCCGTAGACCCCTGTCCGGCTTCCGCGTAGCCCCTCCGGGGCGATCCCGGCATCCTCAAGCGCCGACCAGCTCGTCTCCAGCAGCATCCGCTGCTGCGGATCCAAAAACTCCGCCTCAACCGGCGCTATCCGAAAAAATGCCGCATCAAAACGGTCCAGTCCCTCCACATACGCACCGAACGGGCGCGCCTCCTCCGTCTCGGCATCCACAAAAAGCCCGTCAGGACGCCCCCTCGTAACCAGATCCGCCCCCGAACGAAGCCGCTCCCAGAATGCCTCGGCATCCGGCGCCCCGGGAAAGCGGCAGGCCATGCCAATGATCGCTATGCGGTCGTCGCGGCGGGCCGCGGGCAAGACGCGCACCCGCGGCCGCGGCGGGGATACACCCGCAAGCTTGTCCGCAAGGTGTTCCGCCAGCCGGGCTATATCGGGATGATCAAACACCACCGTATTAGAGACGACAAATGCTCCCCGGAACGCCCGATTCAGGCGGTTGCGAAGCTCAACCGCCATCAGCGAGTCCATGCCCAGTTCGAAAAACCCTGTAGTGAGCAAGGGAGCAGAGCGCAGGCGCAGAATCTGTACCACCTGCTCCTGTACGAACCGGATCAGTTCATCCCGGCGCTCCTCCAAAGAGAGGCGATGGAGTTGGCGGAGCAGATCGTCTGAATCGGTGGCAGAAGAGCGGGCCTCTTCGCGCCCCACCGCTTCCGCGAGCCAGGGCGCACGCAATGGTAGCGCCGACCAGTCTACCCTCGCCACCACACTTGCTCCAATGTCCTCACGCAGGAGCCGCGCAAAGGCACCTACACCCTGCTCTGGAGTAATCCAGACCTCGCCTAATCGGGTGACATGCGCGCTGATGCGTTCGCGCTGCTCTTCAGCCTCGCCGACACCCGACCACGCCCCCCACGCAATGGCCTGACCGGGCAGACCCAATGCCCTGCGGTGCCGCGCCAGCTGGTCCAGGAACGCGTTCGCCGCCGCGTGATTAGCCTGCCCCGGATTCCCGACGACACCCACCAGACTGGAAAAAAGAACAAACAGATCAAGCTCCCGGTCAAGCGTCGCACGGTGCAGTCGCCACGCACCCAGCACCTTCGGCCCAAGCACCCGCTCAAACCGCTCCCAGTCCTGATTTATCAGCGCCGTATCGGATAGCACTCCCACGCTGTGGATCACCCCCGCCAGCGGCGGAAGCTCCGCGTCAATCCGCCCCAGCATCCCCACTACCGCCTCCTCATCCGTCACATCGGCGATCTCAATGCGCACATCCGCACCACTCTCCCGCAGATCCGCAACCACCACCGCAGCCGCATCACCCGGCCGGCGGCGACCGTTCAATACAATACTTCCGGCTCCCGCCTTCGCCAGCCAGCGCGCTACCTCCAACCCGAGCCCACCAAGACCCCCCGTAATCAGATAGCTCCGGTCCGCACGCAATCGGCCCGCAGCCAGCGCCGAGGGCACAAGCACTACTTTACCGATATGACGTGCAGCCCGCAACTCGGCCAGCGCAGCACGGGCCTCCGCAAGCGGCCAGCGGGTCAAGGGCAAAGACATAAGCTGCCCCGACGCGATACGCTCCATCACACTCCGCAAAACCCTGCCAACCCGCTCCGGCTCCTCCCGGACAAGCCCGTCCAGTGCTAAAATGTGGTAGCGAACATCCGGACGGGCCGCCACCATCGCCCCCGCACTCCATATGTTACGCTTACCAAGCTCCACAAAAGATCCACCCGAAGCAAGACATAACAGGCTTGCCTCAATGAAACCCTCACCGGAAAGACTGTTCAGCACCATCTCCACTCCAGCCCCTCCGGTCGCTTCCCGTATCTGCTCCCCATAGATCGGCGAGCGGCTGTCAAACACCGCCCGAACCCCCAGCGAACGCAAATACTCCTGCTTCGGCGCACTCGCCGTCGCGTACACCTCATAACCGGCCGCTTGCGCCTGCCGGATCGCCGCGTGACCCACACCCCCCGTCCCCGCATGAATCAGAACCCTCGCACCCTCTCCAGGACTCGCATACTCAAAGGCAAGTGCTGCCGTCACTGATGCCACCGGAACAGTCGCCAGCTCCTGCGCCGAATGCCCTGCCGGTGCCGGCACGATGTGCTCCGCGCGCGTGATCACCTCGGGACCGAACGCTCCTTCGGCGAACCCCACCACCCGATCCCCTACCTCGTATGAATCCACACCCTTACCCACCTCCACGATGCGTCCGCACATCTCCAGGCCGAGCGGCTGATCCATGTCTACAACCTGCATCCCCACCATCACATCATGGAAGTTCACCCCGGCCGCCTCAAGCCGCACCCGTACCTCGCCGGGGCCCGGATCCTCCGAAGCAGCCTCCACACGCATCGCGTCAAGTGCTCCGCTTACATCGGCCGCCCAGCGCCACCGTCCCTCCTCCGGTAGGACATCCCGTCCGGTAAACCGCGTCAGCCGGGCTACTAGCCTGGATTCACCCCGACGGGCAACGCGCGTCTCCCGGTCCGGGAAAAGCAACTCGTCGGCGAGCGTGCATGCAGAAGGGGAAGCATCGGGATCCAGATCCAGCAAACGCGGCGTCAGATCCCCGTGCTCCAGATCCACCACACTCGCAAAACCCCATAGAGAGGCACCCGCGAGTGCACCGGAGCGCTCCCGATGCACTACCTGTCCACCCCGGGTTACAAACCAGGTACCGGATGCCGGCGACACACCCGCATCCGACATCCCCTGCACCAGTGCCAGCGCACCCGCACCCACGGCCTCCAGCTCTGCCTCAAGCTCCATGGCCGAAAGTCCCGCGCCATCCTGCCGGACGCCGCCCAGATACGCCACACCCCGCAGCGCGCCGGGCAGCGACTCAAAGAACCTGCGCCACGCCTGTCTGCCCCCCTCCGCGGGCCCCAAGGCCGCCTGGCATCCCCGACGATCCAGCTCCTCCGCCAGCTCCTCTACCAGCTCAGAGTTCAGTCCGCTTCCTCCCGCCAGCACGAACAGCCCGCCTTCCTTCACCACCTCCGATGGCCCCCGGGCCAGAATCACGAGTGCGCCGGACGGATCCTCGGCCAGGGACATCCCTGCATATCCCGAATCCGTTAGCGCCTGCCACCAGACGGGGGGACCCACCAGTGCGTAGTCGGTGCGATACGCGTCCCGGAAACGCCACCAGCCGGGCAGCAGCCCGAAGGTCAAATCCAGCCATACCTTCCGCTTAGCTTCCTCGACAGCCACCAGCATACCCGACGGAGCCAGAAGGCGCCTGCAGTGGACGAGCGTCTCGCCCAGATCGCGGGTAGCATGCAGAACATTCGCCGCAATCACAAGGTCGTAGCCGTGGGGCGCAAACCCCTGATCCGACGGATTCCGTTCGATGTTAAGCGCCCGGGGGCGAAGATTCACGCCCCGATCAACGAACGCGCGCTCTGCGTCCGGGAAGAACGCAGTCGAGATATCGGTAAAGGTGTATTCGGTCCGGCCTTCCGGTAGGACTTCCAGGAGCGCGGCTGTCGTCGCTCCTGTACCTGCGCCGATCTCCATCACCCGGAGCGGACGGCCTTCCGGTAACCCGGCAACCGCCGTGCGCACGGCGGCCGCTACCATGCGGTTCACCGCCTGCATGGCGGCCGACTCGCGGTACACGCTCGCCGCTCCCGGCTCGCTGCCAAAGAGCAGGTCCAGCGCATCGGCGCGGCCCCGGAGCACCTCGGCGAGCGAATCCCCGCACCGGCGCAGAACGCCCATCTCAATAGATCCAGCTGCGGCGTCGGCAGCCTCCGCAGGCGGTTCCACAGCGGCTGTCACCCGCCAGGCACCAGCCGCTTCCCGGACAAGAACCCCCATCTCCTCCAGCACCGACAGCAACCGGCCAAACAGCTGCCCGTGATCCGCTGTCACCTTGAGGCCGCGGCGCAGCGCGTCCGTCTCAAAACGGTCTCCCGGTCTTGGATCCCATCCCAGCTCCCGGAATCCCCGCAGCAGCTGCCGCCGCGCCTCACGCTCCAACTCACGGCCTAACGCAGCGAGCGACGCAGCGTCCGAGCCCTTCGCCTCAAGGTATCCTTCCAACGCTCCCAGGCCAAACGCAATCTCCTGCGGTTCGGCAAGGAACGCCGCCTCCCGAAGTCCTATCGCCGTACCCTCGCGCCACACCACCTCGTGCAGCGCATCCTCCATCCGATCACCCGACAGGGCAGCCCGGCTCGCCTGCCTGAGTGCGAAGCCCCGGATGCGCGCTACCTCCTCGCCCGCCTCCGTGTATAGCCAAAACTCTATCCGGCGCGTCCCCCCTTCTTCGCCACGGTACAGCGCCCGGCAATAGACACGATCCGGTAGCGCATCGTACAACACCAGTCGGTCCCAGCCGATCGGTAGCCATGTGCCCCCGGCTCCTTCCAGATCCGGGATCCCTCCCAACACCTGGAAACACGCATCCAGCAGCACCGGATGTGCCAGCAGATTCTTGTGATCCGTCCCCGCCGGCAGTACCACCTCGCCCAGTGCCTCACCAGGGCCCGACCAGAGCCGGGCCAAACCGCAGAAGGCCGGCCCGTACTCAAGCCCGGCAAGACCTGACCTAAGGCCCGCATCCACCTGAACAAGGGCCGCCTGCAACATGCCGAGATCCGCCGGCTCAGAAGCAGCCACGGCAATGGGTGCCCACCGGCCTTCGGCGTGCGTCAGCCATTGCTCCCCGCCGTCCCTGCTGACGACCACCCATGTGCGATCCTCGCCAAGCACCACCTGAACCAGCCGACCGTCGTCATCCGACAGCACCAGCGGACGCGTGATCGCGGCCTCCTCCATCACAAAAGGAAACTCGTGATGCGTTACCCGAAGCGCCTCCGCCACCTGCGCCGCGTACAACGCTCCCGGAGCTACCACTTCGCCGAACACCCGGTGGTCCGCCAGCCACGCCGGATCCCTACTTAGAAGCTGTCTCTCAAAAGAATGCTCCCCATCCCGGGAATCCCGCCGCACCCCAAGAAGCGTATGTCCCGCCTCCACCCTTAAACGCTCCGGGGGTGGTATCCAGAAGCGTTCCCCCCGGAAGGGATAAGTGGGCAGCGAGACCCGCCGCCGCCGCTCCCCGACAAACAGACCCTCAAAGGCAATGTCAAGACCCGCCTCGTACGCACCCGCCACCGCGAGGGCATAGTCCCCGCTCCCGCCGCGCTGCTGGCTCGCAATCACAGTAGGCGCCTCGGCGCGCGGCCAGGCAAGCGCCGCCATCGGCCCCAACACACCGTGCGGCCCGACCTCCAGCAACAGCCCCGCCCCCTGCGCTGCCAGTGTCCGCATTGCCCCCTGAAACTGGACCGGCTCGCGCGCCTGCCGCCGCCAGTACGCTCCGTCGGGGGCGCCTTCCAGCACACGCCCGGTAACATTGCTTACCAGCCGTACGGAGGGAGCCGAACCCGCGGGCGCCGCCACTTCCAGCTCCGCCAGCACCGGCTCCATCAGCGCGCTGTGGAAGGCGTGGCTCGTCTGAAGACGGACCACCCGCAACCCTCCGTCTTCAAAGGACTGCATAAGCGCATCCATGGCGGCCTCCGGCCCGGTCACCACCTGGTGCGTACCGTTGTCGGCTGCCAGCTCTACGCCCTCCAAGAGCGCATCACGCACCCGATCCGACGAAGCAAATACCGCCGCCATCACACCGCCCGCAGGAAGCGAACCCATCAGCGCACCGCGGCGCGTGGCAAACCGCATCCCCGTCTCCAAGTCAAAAGCTCCCGCGGCTGCTGCTGCCGCGACCTCTCCCACGCTGTGCCCGAAGACCATGTCGGGCCGTACCCCCACGCTCGCCCACAGTGCGGTGATTCCACTCTCCAGCGCATAGAGCGCCGGCTGTGTCCACTCTGTCCGGTCCAGCAGCCCGGTCGCATCCTCAAACATCACCTTCAGCAGCGACGCACCCCGCTCCTGGCGGAACACCTCCTCGCACCTGTCCAGGATTGCCCGGAAGACCGGCTCGATCTCATAGAGCTCCCGCCCCATACCCGTCCACTGGCTTCCCTGACCGGTGTAGAGAAACACCACCGGGCCCTCGGCAGGCGACACCGCGGCACCCTGCCCCACCTTCTTCAGTTGGACCTCCAACGAGGCGCGATCGCTGAACAGAAGCCCGGCGCGGTGCCGAAAATGGCTCCGTCCTACGCCCGCCGTCCACGCCATGTCGGCAAACGGCGTATCGTCCGAAAGAATGGCCTCGTACCGACCTGCCAATTGCCGCAGCGCGTCTGCAGACTTCGCGGAGAGCGGTAGCATACGGTGCCGGCGGACCGCATTGATCTGCGGAAGATGGTCACTCAAGACCAACGGCGGTAGTGCAGGAAGTTCAATGTGCGGCGGTTCGCGCCCCTCCGCGTATCCCTCAATCACCACATGAGCGTTCGTACCCGAGTATCCGAACGAGCTGACGGCGGCCCGCCGCGGCCGCTCCGCCTCCGGCCACGGCATAGCCTCCGAGACCACCCGGACGGAAAGGCGATCCCAGTCCATCCGCGGGTTCGGCCGCTCAAAGTGCAGGTGCCGCGGAATCACTCCCGACCGTATCGCCAGCACTGCCTTGATCAGCCCGGCTACGCCCGCCGCCCCTTCAAGGTGGCCCACATTCGTCTTCACGGATCCGATCAGCAGCGGGCGCTCCGTACTCCGGCCACGACCGTACACCGAAGCTGCCGCCTCCACCTCCACCGGATCGCCCAGCTCGGTCCCCGTACCGTGCGCCTCCAGATAATCCACCGAGGAAGCCTCCACCCCCGCCCGCGCAAGCGCCTCCTCGATCACACGCTCCTGGGCCGGGCCGTTCGGCACCGTCAGGCCGGCGCTCGCGCCATCCTGGTTCACCGCTGATCCAAGCACTACCGCAAGGACCCGGTCTCCTACCGCCTCTGCGTCCGCGAGGCGCTTCAGCACAACCATCCCGCATCCCTCACCGCGGACATAGCCATCGGCCGCCGCGTCAAAAGTCTTGCAGCGTCCATCTGCTGCGAGCATGCCGGCGTCCCCGAAGATGCGGGTTACGGTTGACGTCAGGATCGCGTTCACCCCTCCGGCCAGCGCCAGATCCGCCTCCCCTGCGCGGAGCGCAGCCGCCGCCTGGTGCAGCGCAACCAGCGACGACGAACACGCGGTATCCACCGTGATCGCCGGACCCTCCAGACCAAGCGCGAACGCTATCCTACCCACTGCCGTTGACGCGGAGATGCCCGTAGATCTATAGAGGTTCGTTGATGACTCGTCGCCGGGACCGGACATGAGCGTGTGATAGTCGCTCATCAACACCCCTCCGTAGACCCCTGTCCGGCTTCCGCGTAGCCCCTCCGGGGCGATCCCGGCATCCTCAAGCGCCGACCAGCTCGTCTCCAGCAGCATCCGCTGCTGCGGATCCAAAAACTCCGCCTCAACCGGCGCTATCCGAAAAAATGCCGCATCAAAACGGTCCAGTCCCTCCACATACGCACCGAACGGGCGCGCCTCCTCCGTCTCGGCATCCACAAAAAGCCCGTCAGGACGCCCCCTCGTAACCAGATCCGCCCCCGAACGAAGCCGCTCCCAGAATGCCTCAACATCCGGCGCCCCGGGAAAACGGCAAGCCATGCCAATGATCGCTATGCGGTCGTCGCGGCGGGCCGCGGGCAAGACGCGCACCCGCGGCCGCGCCGGGGATACACCGGCAAGCTTGCCCGCAAGGTGTTCCGCCAGCCGGGCTATATCGGGCTGGTCAAACACCACCGTATTAGAGACGACAAATGCTCCCCGGAACGCCCGATTCAGGCGGTTGCGAAGCTCAACCGCCATCAGCGAGTCCATGCCCAGTTCGAAAAACCCTGCCGTGGGCGAGGGAGCAATGCGCAGGCGCAGAATCTGTACCACCTGCTCCTGTACGAACCGGATCAGCTCATCCCGGCGCTCCGCAAGAGCTCGTCCCTGGAGTCGGCGCAGCAGGTCGTCTGGAGCAGCGGCCGAAGAGCGGGCCTCTTCGCGCCCCACCACTTCTGCAAGCCAGGGCGCACGCAATGGTAGCGCCGACCAGTCTACCCTCGCCACCACACTTGCTCCAATGTCCTCGCGCAGGAGCCGCTCCAGTGCGCAGATCCCCTGCTCAGGAGCAATCCATTCCTCGCCCAATCGGGCAAACTGCGCCTTAATGCGGTCGCGCTGCTCTTCAGCCTCGCCGACACCCGACCACGGCCCCCATGCAACGGCCTGACCGGGCAGACCCAGCGCCCTGCGGTGCCGCGCCAGCTGGTCCAGGATGGCGTTCGCCGCCGCGTAGTTGGTCTGCCCCGGATTCCCGACGACACCCACCAGACTGGAAAAAAGAACAAACAGATCAAGCTCCCGGTCAAGCGTCGCACGGTGCAGTCGCCACGCACCCAGCACCTTCGGCCCAAGCACCCGCTCAAACCGCTCCCAGTCCTGGTTTATCAGCGCCGCATCGGATAACACTCCCACGCTGTGGATCACCCCCGCCAGCGGCGAAAGCTCCGCGTCAATCCGCCCCAGCATCCCCACTACCGCCTCCTCATCCGTCACATCGGCGATCTCAATGCGCACATCCGCACCACTCTCCCGTAGATCCGCAACCACCGCCGCAGCCGCATCACCCGGCGGGCGGCGACCGTTCAATACAATACTTCCGGCTCCCGCCTTCGCCAGCCAGCGCGCTACCTCCAACCCGAGCCCACCAAGACCCCCCGTAATCAGATAGCTCCGGTCCGCACGCAATCGGCCCGCAGCCAGCGCCGAGGGCACAAGCACTACTTTACCGATATGACGTGCAGCCCGCAACTCGGCCAGCGCAGCACGGGCCTCCGCAAGCGGCCAGCGGGTCAAGGGCAAAGACATAAGCTGCCCCGACGCGATACGCTCCATCACACTCCGCAAAACCCTGCCAACCCGCTCCGGCTCCTCCCGGACAAGCCCGTCCAGTGCTAAAATGTGGTAGCGAACATCCGGACGGGCCGCCACCATCGCCCCCGCACTCCATATGTTACGCTTACCAAGCTCCACAAAGGACCCACCCGAAGCAAGACATAACAGGCTTGCCTCAATGAAACCCTCACCGGAAAGACTGTTCAGCACCATCTCCACTCCAGCCCCTCCGGTCGCTTCCCGTATCTGCTCCCCATAGATCGGCGAGCGGCTGTCAAACACCGCCCGAACCCCCAGCGAACGCAAATACTCCTGCTTCGGCGCGCTCGCCGTCGCGTACACCTCATAACCGGCCGCTTGCGCCTGCCGGATCGCCGCGTGACCCACACCCCCCGTCCCCGCATGGATCAGAACCCTCGCACCCTCTCCAGGACTCGCATACTCAAAGGCAAGTGCTGCCGTCACTGATGCCACCGGAACAGTCGCCAGCTCCTGCGCCGAATGCCCTGCCGGTGCCGGCACGATGTGCTCCGCGCGCGTGATCACCTCGGGACCGAAGGCTCCTCCGGCGAACCCCACCACCCGATCCCCTACCTCGTATGAATCCACACCCTTACCCACCTCCACGATGCGTCCGCACATCTCCAGGCCGAGCGGCTGATCCATGTCTACAACCTGCATCCCCACCATCACATCGTGGAAGTTCACCCCGGCCGCCTCAAGCCGCACCCGTACCTCGCCGGGGCCCGGATCCTCCGAAGCAGCCTCCACACGCATCGCGTCAAGTGCTCCGCTTACATCGGCCGCCCAGCGCCACCGTCCCTCCTCCGGTAGGACATCCCGTCCGGTAAACCGCGTCAGCCGGGCTACTAGCCTGGATTCACCCCGACGGGCAACGCGCGTCTCCCGGTCCGGGAAAAGCAACTCGTCGGCGAGCGTGCATGCAGAAGGGGAAGCATCGGGATCCAGATCCAGCAGACGAGGCGTCAGATCCCCGTGCTCAAAATCCACCACACTCGCAAAGCCCCACAGCAGGGCGCCGGGCAGTGCGCCCTTACGCTCCCGGCCGACTACCTGTCCACCCCGGGTTACAAACCAGGTACCGGATGCCGGCGACACACCCGCATCCGACATCCCCTGTACCAGTGCCAGCGCACCCGCACCCACGGCCTCCAGCTCTGCCTCAAGCTCCATGGCCGCAAGTCCCGCGCCATCCTGCCGGACGCCGCCCAGATACGCCACACCCCGCAGCGCGCCGGGCAGGGACTCAAAGAACCTGCGCCACGCCTGCCGGTCACCGTCCGCCGGCCCGTTGACTGCCTGGCATCCCCTGCGATCCAGCTCCTCCACCAGTTCCTCCGAAAGTTCGGCGCCCGGTCCGCTTCCTCCCGCCAGCACGAACAGACCACCCTCATTCACTATCTCCGATGGCCCCCGGGCCAGAATCACGAGTGCGCCGGACGGATCCTCGGCCAGGGACGTCCCCGCAAATCCCGAGTCCGTGAGTGCCTGCCGCCAGACGGGGGGACCCACCAGTGCGTAGTCGGTGCGATACGCGTCCCGGAAGCGCCACCAGCCGGGCAGCAGCCCGAAGGTCAGATCCAGCCATACCTTCCTGTTAGCTTCCTCAACGGCCACCAGCATGCCCGACGGAGCCAGAAGGCGCCTGCAGTGGACGAGCGTCTCGCCCAGATCGCGGGTAGCATGCAGAACATTCGCCGCAATCACAAGGTCGTAGCCGTGGGGCGCAAACCCCTGATCCGACGGATCCCGTTCGATGTTAAGCGCCCGGAAGCGAAGATCTACACCGAACTCCCGCTCCGCGTCCGAAAACGAATCCGCTGATCTGTCGGTAAAGGTGTATTCTGTCCGGCCTTCCGGTAGGACATCCAGGAGCGCGGCTGTCGTCGCACCCGTCCCTGCGCCGATCTCCATCACCCGGAGCGGACGGCCTTCCGGTAACCCGGCAACCGCCGTGCGCACGGCGTCCGCTACCATGCGGTTCACCGCCCGCATGGCGGCCGACTCGCGGTACAGGCTCGCCGCTCCCGGCTCGCTGCCAAAGAGCAGGTCCAGCGCATCGGCGCGGCCCCGGAGCACCTCGGCTAGCGACTCCCCGCACCGGCGCAGTACATCCAGCTCTATGGATTCTGTCGGCCCGGCAGCCTCCGCAGGCGGTTCCACAGCGGCTGTCACCCGCCAGGCACCAGCCGCTTCCCGGACAAGAACCCCCATCTCCTCCAGCACCGACAGCAACCGGCCAAACAGCTGCCCGTGATCCGCTGTCACCTTGAGGCCGCGGCGCAGCGCGTCCGTCTCAAAACGGTCTCCCGGTCTCGGATCCCATCCCAGCTCCCGGAATCCCCGCAGCAGCTGCCGCCGCGCCTCACGCTCCAACTCACGGCCTAACGCAGCGAGCGACGCAGCGTCCGAGCCCTTCGCCTCAAGGTATCCTTCCAACGCTCCCAGGCCAAACGCAATCTCCTGCGGTTCGGCAAGGAACGCCGCCTCCCGAAGTCCTATCGCCGTACCCTCGCGCCACACCACCTCGTGCAGCGCATCTTCCATCCGATCACCCGACAGGGCAGCCCGGCTCGCCTGCCTGAGTGCGAAGCCCCGGATGCGCGCCACCTCCTCGCCCGCCTCCGTGTATAGCCAAAACTCTATCCGGCGCGTCCCCCCTTCTTCGCCACGGTACAGCGCCCGGCAATAGACACGATCCGGTAGCGCATCGTACAACACCAGTCGGTCCCAGCCGATCGGTAGCCATGTGCCCCCGGCTCCTTCCAGATCCGGGATCCCTCCCAACACCTGGAAACACGCATCCAGCAGCACCGGATGTGCCAGCAGATTCTTGTGATCCGTCCCCGCCGGCAGTACCACCTCGCCCAGTGCCTCGCCAGGGCCCGACCAGAGCCGGGCCAAACCGCAGAAGGCCGGCCCGTACTCAAGCCCGGCAAGACCTGACCTAAGGCCCGCATCCACCTGAACAAGGGCCGCCTGCAACATGCCGAGATCCGCCGGCTCAGAAGCAGCCACGGCAATGGGTGCCCACCGGCCTTCGGCGTGCGTCAGCCATTGCTCCCCGCCGTCCCTGCTGACGACCACCCATGTGCGATCCTCGCCAAGCACCACCTGAACCAGCCGACCGTCGGCATCCGACAGCACCAGCGGACGCGTGATCACGGCCTCCTCCATCACAAAAGGAAACTCGTGATGCGTTACCCGAAGCGCCTCCGCCACCTGCGCCGCGTAGAGCGCGCCAGGGGCAACCACTTCGCCGAACACCCGGTGGTCCGCCAGCCACGCCGGATCCCGACTTAGAAGCTGTCTCTCAAAAGAATGCTCCCCATCCCGGGAATCCCGCCGCACCCCAAGAAGCGTATGTCCCGCCTCCACCCTTAAACGCTCCAGGGGTGGTATCCAGAAGCGTTCCCCCCGGAAGGGATAGGTCGGCAGCGAGACCCGCCGCCGCCGCTCCCCGACAAACAGACCCTCAAAGGCTATGTTAAGACCCGCCTCGTACGCACCCGCCACCGCGAGGGCATAGTCCCCGCTCCCGCCGCGCTGCTGGCTCGCAATCACAGTGGGCGCCTCGGCGCGCGGCCAGGCAAGCGCCGCCATCGGCCCCAAAACACTGTGCGGCCCAATCTCCAGGAGTAACCCTACGTCCAGTGCTGCCAGTGTCCGCACTGCCCCCTGAAACTGGACCGGCTCGCGCGCCTGCCGCCGCCAGTACGCTCCGTCGGGAGCGCCTTCCAGCACACGCCCGGTAACATTGCTTACCAGCCGTACGGAGGGAGCCGAACCCTCGGGCGCCGCCGCTTCCAGCTCCGCCAGCACCGGCTCCATCAGCGCGCTGTGGAAGGCGTGGCTCGTCTGAAGACGGACCACCCGCAACCCTTCGTCTTCAAAGGACTGCATAAGCGCATCCATGGCGGCCTCCGGCCCGGTCACCACCTGGTGCGTACCGTTGTCGGCTGCCAGCTCTACGCCCTCCAAAAACGCATCACGCACCCGATCCGACGAAGCAAATACCGCCGCCATCGCACCGCCCGCAGGAAGCGAACCCATCAGCGCACCGCGGCGCGTGGCAAACCGCATCCCCGTCTCCAAGTCAAAGGCGCCCGCCGCGGCCGCCGCCGCGACCTCTCCCACGCTGTGCCCGAAGACCATGTCGGGCCGTACTCCCACGCTCACCCATAGCGCAGTCAGCCCGCTCTCCAGCGCATAGAGCGCCGGCTGTGTCCACTCTGTCCGGTCCAGCAGCCCGGTCGCATCCTCAAACATCACCTTCAGCAGCGACGCACCCCGCTCCTGGCGGAACACCTCCTCACACCTGTCCAAAACCGCCCGAAACACCGGCTCGGTCTCATAGAGCTCCCGCCCCATACCCGTCCACTGGCTCCCCTGACCGGTGTAAAGAAACACTACCGGACCTCCCGGCACGGCACCAACTACCGCTTCCCCCTCCCCAATCCGGCGAAGCCCCGATTTGAGGGAGGCAACATCACGAAAGACCACCGCCGCACGGCGACCCAGGTGGCTCCGCCCCGTCCCTGCCGTCCACGCCGCATCGGCGAGCCAGGAAGGCACGCCTCCCGTCGGACGCACGTGGCGCACATATCGCCGGGCAAGTTCGCGCACCGCCGCCGTGGAAGTACCCGATAACGGAAACACCCGCACCGCCCGCACAGGATCATCTCGCTCACGCTTCGGCGCACTTGGGGTCTCCAGGATAATGTGCGCGTTTGTCCCTGAATACCCGAACGAACTGATGGCCGCCCTTTGTGGGCGTTGCCCCTCCGTCCATGGTGTCGCCTCCCGAACTACCGCCAGGGGAAGATCCTTCCAGTCCAGCCGCGGATTGGGATTCTCATAGTGCAGACTGCCCGGAAGCACGCCCTCGCGCATTGAGAGCAATACCTTAATCACCCCGGCAACCCCTGCCGCAGCCTCAAGATGGCCGATATTCGTCTTCACCGAACCCACCAGGAGTGGACGCTCCGCCTCCCGACCCTCCCCGTACGCCGCAGCCGCAGCCTCAAGCTCAATCGGATCCCCAAGGGGCGTCCCCGTACCGTGCGCCTCCAGATAATCCACCGAAGCAGGCGCAACACCCGCCCGCGCAAGCGCCTCCTCAATCACACGCTCCTGTGCCAGCCCGTTCGGCACCGTCAGCCCCGCACTGGCCCCGTCCTGATTCACCGCACTGCCCAAAATCAAACCCAACACCTGCCGCCCCCCGGCCCTCGCATCCGACAACCGCTCCAACACCAGAAGCCCGCACCCCTCACCCCGCACATACCCGTTCGCCGCCGCATCAAACGTCTTGCAGCGACCGTCCGGTGCCAACATTCCCGCAGCCGCAAACGAATCCGTCAGCTGTGATGTCAGAATCGTGTTCACACCCCCCGCCAATGCCAGATCAATCTCACCCCGCTCCAGACACATGATCGCCTGATGGATCGCCACCAAAGATCCCGAACACGCCGTGTCCACCGCAATCGCAGGACCCTCCAAACCAAACGTGTACGCTACCCGCCCGATCGCCGCCGAAAAACTCGACCCCGTCGAACGATATAGACCCGGCGCACTCTCCGCTACCAAACTCTGGTAGTCGTTCGTGAACATCGCGGCAAACACCCCGGTCCGACTGCTACGGAGACCTCCGGGCGCAATCCCCGCAGCCTCAAACGCCTCCCAACTCACCTCCAGAAGAAGCCGCTGCTGAGGATCCATCAGCTCCGCCTCAACCGGCGCAATCCGGAAAAACTCGGCATCAAAACGGTCTAACTCCGGCAGGTAGGCCCCCCAATCCCGCGCCCCCGCACCATCAAGCGCTCCACCCGGACGACCGCGCGTAATCAGATCACGACCCTCCGCCAAACTCCGCCAAAACTCGTCCACTCCGCGCCCCCCGGGGAAACGGCAGCCTATCCCCACAACAGCAATCGGATCCTGACTCCGTACCCCTCTCCGCTGCCGCACCGGCCGCTGCCGGACCGACGTTGCCATCCGATGCGCCACATGAACCGCCAAACGCGCCGAACTCGGATGCGCGAACATCTCCGCATGCGACACCGTGTACCGACCACCGAGCGCCTGATTCAGCCGGTTCCGCAAATCCACAATCTGCAACGACTCAAGCCCCAACGCAAAAAAGTTCGCTTCCGCCCCCGGCGACGCATCCAATCGCGCAAGACTCTGTGCCTCCCGAACCACCAGGGCCTCAAGGCTACGTCTACGCAACATCGGCAATACCTCCACCGGCCCGGTGGGAGCAGAATCCGCATCCCCGGTGCCTTCCCCCGACCCGTCAATCCGGTACCGCCGTCCCTCAAACGGATATCCCGGCGCGGGTACCCGCAGAGGACGCTCCCCGCCAAAACAACCCGACAACGATACCGGTGCCCCCGCTTCCCATACCCGCGCAACCGCCGGGTATACCCCCTCGCCCGCCTCCAACACCCCGGAAAGCGCCGGCACCACCACAGGGGCCCGAGCTCCCACAGGCCACGCCCCGTGTGCCAACCACGCCGCCCGGCCCCGAAACCCCACATCCAAAAGTATACCTACCCCAAGCTCCGAAAGCGCGCCAACCGCCTGCACAAATCGCATCTGCCGGATCTGTTGACGCCAATACTGCCCGTCCAGCTCCTCCAGACCCCGCACCTCCCTACCGGTCACGCTGCTCACGAAAGGCAGTGACCCGGCCACCGGAACCATCCTGCCACCCGCCTGCTCAACAGCGTCCAGAATCGGATCCGCCAAATCAACAGACGCCACTTCACATGACGGAAGCGCTGCCGTCCGCACCCCTTCCGCCTCAAGCCGCCCCAGCACCTTGTCCAACTGCTCCCGCGTACCGCAAAGCACCTGGTGCTCACCGTTGTCAGCAGTAAGCGCAAGCCCCCCAACCCCAAGCTCCGGTATCCGATCAACCGCCTCCTCAGCCGTCAGGAAAACCGCACCCATCGCTCCCCCCGAAGGCAACGCCGCCATCAACCGCCCCCGCTCAATAGCAAACCGCATCCCCTGCTCAAGGGTGAGCATCCCCGCCACATGCGCTGCCGCTACCTCGCCAATACCGTGGCCAAACACCACCGCCGGACAAATCCCCCACTTACGCCAAAGCGCACCCAGCGCACAACCCAGCGCATATATCGCCGGCTGCCTCCAAACCATCGCATTCCGCCCCCCCTCCGGCCCGTCCTCCCCGAACATCACCGGCAACAGGCGCCCACCACACTCCTCCCTGAAAAGAATGTCGCAGCGGTCCAGCACCTCCCGGACTGCCGCCTCGCTCCGGTACAGCATCCTGCCCATCCCCGACCACCGTTCGCTGTGCCCAGAAAACACACGCCCAGAAAACACAAACGCCACCTTCGGCGAAGATCGCGCATGCACGGCGCGCTCACCTGCCTCCACCTCCCTGAGCGCCGCATCCAACCCCCGCGTGCCCCGAAACACCAACCCGGCGCGAACCCCAAAATGCGTCCGTCCCATCGACGCCGTCCACGCCAAGCCGCGAAGCGATACCGTCTCATCCGCCAGCCAGGACCGGTATTGGCCCGCCAGCCGGCCGAGCGCCTCCGGCGTCCTGGCAGAAAGCGGCAACATGCGTACACGACCCCGCTCCTCCACGACAGGCTCCCGACCAGGATACGCCTCCACCAGCACATGCGCATTCGTCCCGGAAAGCCCAAACGAACTCACCGCCCCGCGCATCCGCCGCCCCTTCCGCCGCGGCCACCGCGTGGACTCCGTCACGACCCGGACCGGCAACTCCCCCCAGGAAATACGCGGATTCGGCTCATCAAAGTGAAGCTGCCGCGCAATCACACCCTCCTCCAGCGCCAGCACCAGCTTGATCAGCCCCGCTATCCCCGCCGCCTCCTCCAAGTGACCCACATTTGTCTTCACCGAACCCAGCAGCAACGAATCCTCCCGCAACCGTCCACGCCCGTATACCCCAAGCGCCGCATCCACCTCAACAGGATCCCCCACCGGAGTTCCAGATCCGTGACCCTCAAGATAGTCCACATCCGTCGGAGACCAACCCGCCCGCCCCAACGCCTCCTCTATCAGACGCACCTGCGCACTACCGCGCGGCACCGTCAAACCTGCACTCGCCCCGTCCTGGTTCACCGCCGACCCCCGAATCACTCCCAGAATACGACGCCCGGCCGCCTCCGCCCGAGCAAGCGGCTCAAGCACCACAATCCCGCAACCCTCACCCCGCACATACCCCTGCGCTGCCGCCGCAAAAGAACGGCACCGACCATCCCCCGCAAGCATGCCACCGTTCGCATATACCTCTGTACGCGTCGGAGAAAGAATCAGATTCACCCCACCCGCCAGCGCCATATCCGCCTCGCCCCGCTCAAGAGCAAGTATCGCCTGATGCACCGCCACAAGTGACGACGAACTCGCCGTACCAACCGCCAACGCCGGACCCTCAAACCCCAAGACATAGGCGATACGACCAATCGCCGTACTCGGAGTGTTGCCAATCGCCGCGTAGATGGTCGCAGCCTCGTCGGCAGGAAAACGCTCCCGGTATCCGCTGTCACCAACACCGGCAAACACACCCGTCCTACTGCCCGCCAGGTCGCCAGGCGAAATAGCGGCATTCTCCAACGCATGCCAGCTTACCTCAAGAAGAAGCCGGTGCTGCGGATCCATGAGGCGCGCCTCATTGTCCGAAATGCCGAAGAACGCCGCATCAAACCGGTACGGATCCTCAATAAACGCCCCGTATCTTCGCGGATCCGGCGGGCCCCAATCGTCCCGGAAAAGACACCCGATCCTGCCTCTGCCCGACCCCGGCTCCCCCTCCACAACCGCATCACCACCAGATCGCAGAAGCTCGCGGAAACCCTCCAATCCCTCCCCCCCGGGAAACCGACATGCCATCCCCACAATCGCGACGGAGCCAGTCAACATTGGCGTTCGCACGGGATCATCCATATAGAACCTTTCTCACAGATTGGAACCTATAAACTTGACACACTCAATTTGGAATTCCAAGCCTGAATTTAAATATACCAGAGAAAGGTTAGGGAGTTATATGGCTGAGTGCCACACGTTTTCGCAGGCGTTACTTTTTGTGCTTTGGTGGTGCAGACAGGATGGCTTTCGCCAGCTTTTCATAATCAGTTCCCGCTTTTCACGACAAACTGCAATTATTTCAAATAACTCAACACGTGGGTACGCATGCTATATAAGTTCCATATATTAGGGAGTTATATACCACAGTGCCATGCCCGAAACGGTTAGTGCATACCGCAATATCACATACAGGCTGTTGCCCGGAAGTCGGAGTAACGCCAAGCACCTTGCTGGATTAGCGGGTGCGTGTAGGTTTGCGTGGAATGCCATCCTCGCAGAGCAGAGCGAGGCGTACAAGAAAGCGAAAGAGGCTGGAGAGAAGCCGCCCTCGGTAAGCTTCTTCTCGCTGGGGAAGCGATTCACGGCGCTGCGCCGCACGGTCGAGTGGCTACCTGAATACTCCTTTGGTGTCGTTAAGATACACATTGTAGTTTAGATACACATTGAAATATCAGGCGGATGCATGGAAAGCATTCTTCAAGGAGGGTAAGAGAAGACCGAGATTCCATTCCAGACGTGGTAGTACGCCTTCGTTCACGATCCCGGATAACGTAAGGGTTCGGGATGGTAAGCTGTATATCCCGAAAGTGGGATATATGGCGCTCCGCAGGCGGGAAGGCAACCCGTACCCTGATGGTATACCCGTCAAAGCCACGGTAAAGAAGAACGCCGGCAAAGGGTATGCTGTCATCTGTTACAAGATGGAGGCACCTGTAATAGAGGATACCGGCGGTGCTGTAGGCATTGACCGTAATTGCGGGCAGGTCGCTATGGTCTCCACAGAGGGCGATACAAGCATTATCAGACAACCGGATACGAAGCGTCTTGATGCCAAGTTGAAGCGACATCAGCGAAGACTGGCGAGGCAGAAGAAAGGCTCCAACCGTCGTAACAGGCGGAAGCATAGAATCGCCCGCATACAGCGCAAGCGTGCTAACGTCCTCAAGAATGCGAACCACCGGGTAAGTCGCAGTATTGCCGATTGCTCCTCAACGGTGATACTGGAGGACCTGAAGATCAAAGCGATGATACGTTCAGCTAAGGGGACGATGGAGAGCTTTGGCACAAACGTCAAACAGAAGTCTGGCCTCAACCGTGGGATACTGCGAACAGGTTGGGGCCAGCTGGATCAGATGCTGGGCTGTAAGTGCCGCAAGGTGATAAAGGTTACCGCTGCCTATACCAGTCAGCGGTGTTCTGTGTGTGGGCACACAGAAGCGAGTAACCGTAAGACGCAGAGCACATTCACGTGTATGTCCTGTGGACATGCGGATCATGCAGACCTGAATGCGGCTGCAAACATACTGGCTTCCGGGATTGGGGCTGCTGCACGGCGAGGGGCGTTCGGGTTACCGACCCCTATGACCCGTGAAATTGATACTAGTGCCTCACTGTGTACAGTTGGTCACTCACGTATATAATTCCCAAAGGTTAAGCAACTAGGAGCGAGGAATCTGATCAACGTCAATACTTTTCCAGATTAACGTAAGAATCCGGGAAATTACATGCCTCTGGGCATATAATCCGTGGCTCGCCTGCAGAGCGGAGGTTAGCATCCGATTTAATCGCAGTGTAGCCGGCGCTAACACTTGCCCTGTATGGCACTCGGGATTGAATTGTGCGGAAAACAGTGGCATTGCCCATATACAGATAAACCGGGTACTTGGAATTATGCGGTATTCGGTCCCAACCGAGCCCCTAATGCGGCAATATGTCGTTCCTATGCGAAACTGCGATCCTGGCGCAGGAAGCCCGGTACGGTTCAGGTATGCTGCGCCCGCTGTTGAAGTTGCGCCGAAGAGATTCTGGAGAATCGTCCGCGATACCCCACCCGAAGAATCAGAAGCCGACAAGGTACGACGTTAGCGGACTGAGGATTGTCCGGGACGGGAATCTATCTTACCCGGACTGTTCTGCATACACGGCTCAGGAAGCGATACTTTGATGCCCGGTCACGGGTGCTCGTAGATGGCTGGCGTTTTGATGCGGAGAAATGGTCACGGCTCGCTATTTTCACCCGGTCCGCGCAAAAGGCCAGCCCCACGGCCCGGTTCCCTCTTTGCACAGACCTTGTCGCGCGGAGTCTCTGACCTACATGGACTGCCAATACCTGTTCGTCCTGCGAACCTTGTAGACGATGGGTGGAAGTGGTTCAGTGGCACTGGAGCATCGTCAGATGCTCCGCACGGC
This sequence comes from Rhodothermales bacterium, assembly GCA_963663495.1. Lineage (GTDB taxonomy): Bacteria > Bacteroidota > Rhodothermia > Rhodothermales > Bin80. The sequence continues at coordinate 1,977,343 of OY760427.1, read as the reverse complement.
GCCGCCCAAGTATACATCGGGCCTGCGGTGATGTAAGAACAGCTCCCGGGCAGGAGATTCGTCGCACAGATCGGGGTTGATTTCTGCATATAGGATATCCTCCCCGCATTCAATCGCTCGTGCGAGCACCCGGCCGAACGGATCGGTGACGAAGGACCCTCCCGCAAAACGAAGCACATCTTCCTGCCCGGTACGGTTCGCAAGCGCCATGAAGTAACCGTTTTGAAACGAAGTAACCTGCAACTCAGCCTCAAACAAGCCGTCCGGCCACTCTCCTACTGCACCTGCTTGCGGCACAACCACCAAATCAGCTCCGCCAAGAGCCAGTGCCCTCATGTATTCCGGAAAGTGCCTGTCGTAGCAGATGGCCACACCAATTTTTCCTGCACGCGTCTTATATACTGGCGCGCCGCGGTCGCCGGGAGCATAATAGCTCTGCTCGTAAAATCCCTCATAGTCCGTTATATGCATCATCCGTGTCACTCCGAGTAGGGACCCATCTGCATCAATTACCGGAGACGCATCAAACGCTTTATTGCCGTCACGCTCATACACGTTGAGCACAATTACAACGCCAAAACGCTTCGCAAGTCTGCAAAAGGGTTCAGTTGTAGGACCGGGGACCGGTTCAGCCAATTCCAGTACGTTCGCGCCTGCCGGGTGCTGCGGGAGGAAAGGTGTAAAGGCTAGCTCAGGAAAAACAATCACACCAGCGCTAGAGCGTGCGGCCTTCTCAGCCGCTTCAAGGCCCCGGCGCAGATTCGCCGCTTTATCAGGTGACGCTTCCTGCTGTATAAGTGCAATTTTCATTTGCTCTGGTTAGGTAATGAGCGGTTGACGATTTATTAATTTTCTCCCTCTGTTAATGTGGTTTTTCGGGACCTGAGACTGTTTTGTGCGTGGACCGGCAACTTGTTCGGTCAATTCACAATCATGATGCTAGCGGGTCAGCACATCATGCTTCTTAGCAACTACATCAATTGTTACGCCAACCTCTTAAACACAGCAAGATGCTCCTGCTCCGCATGGTTGTTAGGATTTGACTCTCCCAGCCGCAAAGGTCGGCGAAGGCCGCCGGCATCCGCATGATCATCCTTGTGCGCATTCTGACGGAAAAGCGCATGGAGTCGTAAACCGTAATCCACCAGTCCATCCACATAACAGAGCAGCACTCCTGCCAGCCAGTCTGCCAGCGAAAGCTCCACAGAGGTCAACACCTTCCTGCACGCTTCAGCCGACACAATGTAAGGGAATTATATACGTGAGCGACCAACTGTACACAGTGAGGCACTAGTATCAATTTCACGGGTCATAGGGGTCGGTAACCCGAACGCCCCTCGCCGTGCAGAAGCCCCAATCCCGGAGGCCAGTATGTTTGCAGCCGCATTCAGGTCTGCATGATCCGCATGTCCACAGGACATACACGTGAATTTGCTCCGTGTCTTACGGGTACTCGCTTCTATGTGCCCACACACATAACACCGCTGACTGCTATAGGCAGCGGTGCCCTTTATCACCTTGTAGCACTTATCCTAACTTCGCCATTTCGTAGTGCTACTAACCTACGGAATTCTCCCGTGGCCATATTTGGACCGTTTTTTCAGGAGCAATGGATGGTGAGATTTACCGGATCGGTTGGAGTTGGTTTAGGGTGGTTTGAATCCCTGATTACCTGGTGTTTTGCCGCCTGTTTCGCTGCGATCTATCTCGGATCGTTTCCATCGGACGTAGCTCTGGTGGCTCCATCTGGAGTACGCTATCTCAACCGTTGTGAAGGGACCATACGTCATGAGTCTGGAGGCTTCTGGCTCACCGGTGCACTCGCTTCCTCCACATGCTCGGTCACGGTGCGGGTCGCATCCGGATCATACACGTATCCCAGTACCGCAAAGAACTGTACCATACTCGGAGGCAGATCCTGATCCACCTCCGTGATCAGGTACCGATATTGGTTCTTAACCATCTTGGTCGTAATCCGACGAATCCTGTTCAACTTGTCTCGGATCGTCGCCCAACTATCATGAATCCCGTGTTCCTTGAGTCTGGTGCGAACCAGATGGGCAGCATGATAAGCCAGTACCGTGATGAACAGATGCCCTTCAATGCGGTCATCTCTGCTGTGGTAGATGGGCCGTAGACCGAGGTCCGATTTCATGACTCTGAATGTGCGCTCAATCTCTGTAAGTCGCCAGTAGGTTCGTGCAACCTTTTCCACCGACCATCCCGTATGACTGGTCCGAAGCACATACCCTCCGCTGGCCTGGGTGCGACGCGCATGCGAAGCACGCAGGGTCACCGTAACGGATTCTGTATGCTTGGTGCCCTCCTTTTTGCTGACCTCTACCTCATACAGGTGTGAGACCTTCTTGTACTTTTCCTTCAGACGACCAACCTTTATCGTGACCTTTTCATAGTTCTTCAAGTACCCGGGTTTCGAGAGTCCCTCATGTAGTGTAGTGAGCGCCTTCACAAACTTCTTGCATTGGGTTTCAAGGATCTGATCCTCCTTCGCCTGCTTGGCCTCACTGTGCACAAACACGCAACGTCTTTTTCGTCTTCAACATCTTTTTCCTTTGTGGTGATCTTCCAGGCTTTGATCTTGACTCCCCCTGCGGTCGTAAACTGTTGATCCGGCTTGTTTTCGGGGACTGGAGGGGCTTTGGAACGCTCCACGGTGATCCAGTTCAGTCCCTGTTCTTTCAGGTACTGCAGATTCTGCTCCGTCGCAATGCCGGAGTCCATAATCACTGTGGGCGTAGCGCCGTTTAGTTTCTCAATCGCCTCTTTGAGCGTTGCCGGTTCCCCTGCATTGCCCGGCAGGATCTGCACATTGCGGGGGAACCCCGAACCATCCAGGGTGAGCCCCAGCGTAACCAACGGACAATCACTGCGCTTTTCCTTGCTGCGCCCATGCGACAACAACTTCCCTTTCTTCTTGCCGTGGTAATAGGTATTGGTTAAATCATAAAAGACGATCGTTTCTTCAAACTGCAATACCGCTTGAGCCTTTTGCAAAACCCTTGAATCGGAGTGTTTTTGCCTGAAGATGCGATTTCCTGAGATAGGGGGCTGATCAGGTAGATTTGACTGCTCGGCGGGTGCAGATGGAGGATTCTACAGGCCATGAAAATGTGTGCTAGCAAGCACACTTGAGGGACTGGAACCTCTGTGTCAGGTATCTTCGAAGGAGAAACTAAACTCGCAACAAACGAAGGTTCTCATGTCCCTCAGTTCTGAGTTAAGCGGTTTCTGGATCAACTGCCAACGGGAGCTTTTTCCCTGGGTGGAGGAAACGATTGGCCCCTTGGAGGGGCGCCATAAGAAGCTGCTCTCGGTACTGGAGATCGTGCGAGTTGAGCGCTTTCTGCCCAGTGCTCAGGACGGTATACCCGGGCGTCCGTTGAAGAGCCGTGCTGCCCTCGCGCGGGCGTTCCTAGCGAAGATGGTGTTCAATATGGATACGACCAGAGCGTTGTGGGACGGTTGCGTTCGGATCCGACGCTGCGGCGTTTGTGTGGTTGGCATCGGTTAGAGGATGTGCCGAGTGAGGCGACCTTTTCACGTGCGTTCAGGGAATTTTCAGAGGCGGAATTGCCGACGCGTGTACATGAGGCTCTGATAAAGGAGGGGTATTCGGAGCAGTTGGTGGGGCACCTATCGCGTGATTCGACCGCAATAGCAGCGCGAGAGAAGCCGGTACTGAGAAAGGAGTCGGAGCGTCCAGAGTGCAAACCAGCGAGTCCTTCCAAGGATGAAGAGCGTCCAAAGAAGCCGAAGCGGCTCGTGGGCCATCCATCGCAGGATTCGACCGCGATAGTGGCGCAAGAGGACCCGGTACCCCGGAAAAAGGAGTCGGAGCGTCCAGAAGAGTGCAAATCATCGCATCCTACCAAGGATGAAAAGCCTCCGAAGGAGTTGCCGCGGCTGGTGCGCCAGCGTACCATGGGGACAGAGGAGATGTTGGAGGAGTTACCGAAGCGATGTACGGTAGGCGTTAAGCGCAATGCGAAGGGACATACGCAGAAATGGACGGGGTACAAGTTGCACATGGATGTGGCCGACGGAGGCGTACCGATCAGCGGTTTTGTTTCCTCTGCATCATTGCATGATAGCCAAGCGGCGATTCCGTTGGCTACGATATCTCAACTGCGGGTACGCAATTTGTATGATCTGATGGACAGTGCATACGACGCGAAGCAGATTCACGAGCACAGTAAAGGCTTGGGGCACGTGCCGATTATCGACCATAATCCGCGACGCGATGGTAAGGTGGCGCTTATCCGCGAGAAAACGGCCCAGCGAGCATCCGGATTGGTGTTGCCTGAGGATGTTCGTTACAGGGAGCGTTCAACGGTTGAGCGAGCCTTCTGGCGGCTCAAGGATGAGCTTGGTGGTCGTAATGTCCGCGTGCGTGGGCACAAGAAGGTGACATGCCACTTGATGTTCGGCGTGCTGGTACTGACGGTAGATCAGCTGTTGCGTATGGTGCAATAGAGACAGGAATCCAGACGTAAATTGCGCTAATCGGGTTTTGTCCGAAGCAGGAGCCAAGTATGGGTGTGCCCACAAAGCACGGATTCTGCCCCCCGGGAAGCCTTCATCGCCTATGGGCCGCCTATACATCTGGATCCAAAGGCAACACATGCCAATGCTCCCGGCGTAATGTCGAAAAACCCGAAAATTTGGGCATTTTGGTCGCCACCACCGCCGAATACACCAGGGTTTTGCAAAAGGCTCGCTTTGGTAATGCCAAAGAGTTTATCCATGATCTGATCCATATGCTTATGGATCAGATCAGTGCAACGATAGAGGGTGTTGAGGCTCGGGGGTTCCAAATCCAGAAGCTGCAGAACACTGGAGGTTTTACACAGCCATTTATGCGTTTCTCGTTCACTGCCCGGATGGAGCATACGTCCGACGATCAGCGCACAGCAGAGCTTGACGTGTTTCTCGCAGAAGTTGAGCGAACGTAGCAGTACAGCCAGTCCGAGCTGTTCCAATGTCTGAAGGATCAGTCGTTCTCCGCCGACGGTCCGGGAATCGGGATGGGTTGTTTTCTCTGGATCGATGAGGTGTTGCTGATGGGATGTGCGATGGATGTCGTAGCCCTTGCTTTCGAGATGTGCAACGATGTCGTCGACCGCATTGAGAAAGGCTTCATCATTCTGGAAAGGGAGGATGGCTTTCCCTTTGAGTCGGGCAGTACCGCAATGGGTCAGCTCCGCCCACAGACTGCGGGGGATGTTGAAGTTCGGGCCGAGATTAAGGAGGGTACGGTGTTTGGAGGTACCGTCTTTGCGATAGGATTCGATGAGGGCAAAGCTGTTGCATTTTTGCCGTCTTTACGTTTGTAGGATCGGTTTCGGGTAAAAATGATCGGAGTGTGAAACAGGTACGGGGTAAGGTACCGGGGTATTGGGGGGAGGTGCCCGTCCACATCGCCATAGCACCACATTGCCTTTTCCGAAAAAGTCGGCTAAAAAAGGTCGAAAAACGCCGAAATAGCCCTATTAGGAGGGAAAAACGAGAGAATTGGAGACGGAACTCAGCGTTTTCCCCTGACCGGATGGCGAAGTTAGGTTATAGCACTTATAGCTCAGCATCTGATCCAGCTGGCCCCAACCTGTTCGCAGTATTCCACGGTTGAGGCCAGACTTCTGTCTGACGTTTGTGCCAAAGCTCTCCATCGTCCCCTTAGCTGAACGTGTCATCGCTTTGATCTTCAGGTCCTCCAGTATCACCGTTGAGGAGCAATGGGCAATACTGCGACTTACCTGGTGGTTCGCATTCTTGAGGATGGTAGCACGCTTGCGCTGTATGCGGGCGATTCTATGCTTCCGCCTGTTACGACGGTTGAAGCCTTTCTTCTGTCTCGCCAGTCTTCTCTGATGCCGCTTCAACTTGGCATCAAGACGCTTCGTATCCGGTTGTCTGATAATGCTTGCATCGCCCTCTGTGGAGACCATAGCGACCTGCCCGCAATTACGGTCAATGCCTACAGCACCGCCAGTATCCTCTATTACAGGTGCCTCCATCCTGTAGCAGATGACAGCATACCCTTTGCAGGCGTTCTTCTTTACCGTGGCTTTGACGGGTATACCATCAGGATACGGGTTGCCTCCCCGCCTGCGGAGCGCCATATATCCCACTTTCGGGATATACAGCTTGCCATCCCGAACCCTTACGTTATCCGGGATCGGGAACGAAGGCGTACTACCACGTCTGGAATGGAATCTCGGTCTTCTCTTACCCTCCTTGAAGAATGCCTTCCATGCATCCGCTTGATATTTCAATGGGTATCTAACTACAATGTGTATCTAACGACACCAAAGGAGTATTCAGGTAGCCACTCGACCGTGCGGCGCAGCGCCGTGAACCGCTTCCCCAGCGAGAAGAAGCTTACCGAGGGCGGCTTCTCTCCAGCCTCTTTCGCTTTCTTGTACGCCTCGCTCTGCTCTGCGAGGATGGCATTCCACACAAACCTACACGCACCCGCTAATCCAGCAAGTTGCTTGGCGTTACTCCGACTTCCGGGCAACAGCCTGTATGTGATATTGCGGTATGCACTAACCGTTTCGGGCATGGCACTGTGGTATATAACTCCCTAATAGATGGCAATTATATAGCATGAATACCCACGTGTTGAGTTATTTGAAATAATTGCAGTCTTTTCGTGAAAAGCGGGAACCGATTATGAAACACTGGAAAAAGCCATCCTGTCTGCACCACCAAAGCACAAAAAGTAACTCCTGCGAAAACGCGTGGGCACTCAGCCATATAACTCCCAAATGTAACCTTGACGTAAGTCCTCCACAACAATTCGTGCGCTCACACGGTCTTGTGCCTCCACGGCGCTTGACACGGTGTGTTGTCGTAGCCGGATGGGCGGGCTCCCGTACTGTGAGTGATACCTATGGGAGTTATACAGTTGAGTGCCCACGCGTTAAATTGTTGAAATAATTGCAGTTTGGTCGCGAATAGCGGGAACCGATTATACCGGAAGTGGGCACCATCCCGTGATAGATTGATGACCCACTAAATGCCTTCAAAGAAAAGAAACAACAGAAACACCAATGGCCCTGGACGGGCTGATCGTGAAGGAGTGTCCTTGATCAAGCTTACCCAAATGTTTCCAGACGACCCAACAGCCGAAGCATGGTTCGCAATGAAGCGTCGGGGTGACACTCCTGTTTGCCCGCACTGTGCGTCCAGGAAACGTACAGTCTGGAGCCAAACATCCTAGCACTGCCCTTTGCCCATAATGCATCCATAGCGGTTAGATTGTTCGCCAGTTCTGGTCAACTCTCGCTGGCATGGCTGTCGGAATATCTCGCGTATTTCGGCCCAGCAGGTATGGTGTGTGACTTGAGGTGAATAATGCCCTCCTCTCGTGCAAAACGCGATCTCTTCCTGCACCGCTTCCCTTGGCGGTGCATTGCCTACCTCCACGAAGCCTCGGCTGTCCTCGGCTGCAGTCTCCTGGCGATACTTCCGCCTACAGTAATTCAACTGCCCGTACGAGATGCCGTGCTCTGCACAAAACGCCGCTGCGGACTGGGTCCTTTCGTTATTCTGCTCTACCAGCGGAAACATCTCTTCTGCCGTACGTTTGCGCTGCACCATGCGATCCGGGGTCTGGGTTCTCACGTCTACGGGCAAGCTCCCCAGAACCTATCACCAAATCAAGATGCAGTTTACCGCACGCTTACAGAATGTTACCTATTGACCAACTTTGAGAGTGTTCTCCTCCGTACCGACAACCTGTTTTATTCAGCGGCATCCCGACATGCATTGGGCTTTTGGCCATGTGACGGCATCGCATGCAGAGGAACAGTATGATGCTGCGATCGGTACTGCGCGCTAGCAGTTGCACATTTGCATCACGCCATTTAAAATCTCCTAGCAGTACAACCAGTCGTAAACACCCATGGCAGCAATTCTGTGGACAGCGATAGCGTCCGTCGTGGCTATCGTCGGAGGCATCGTGGCAATATTCCTGCCGATAATACGCAGCCAAACTGCCTCTATAGAAACAATTCGATCTGATATGAAGGACCTGAGAACTGATATGAAGGACCTGAGAACTGAATTGAAGTCCGACATCAGTGACCTGCGCAGCGATGTGCGTGTAGTCCACAGCCAAATTTATGATTTGAATGGAAAAGTCAACAGAGTTGTAGGCCACATTGAAAGTGTTGATAGTCCATCCGTTGGTCAACTGCATTAAGCATTAGGACGAAGCTCCAGAAAAAATCGGTGTTGAGCCTGCGGGCATTCTGGTCAGGTTGCTCCGTGCTTCAGTGATGCCGTCATCGTTACCTGGTGTTGTGAAGTAATTCACCAGCGGACTGATTCTGACTGTTTAGCGCCGTTTTCGGCCCCAATTGGGCGACCATGAACGCCGATGCAAATGTCGTGTTCGGGTGTGGGTTGCACAGGTGGTTCACACATTAACATATGTTCCCCACCTCCTCCAAACCATTGAAGTCAGGCTAGTTTGCAACCATCACCGAATACACCGTGGTTTTGCAAAAGGCCCGTACAGGTAGAATGAAACATCGCGGTTTTATAGCCTACTGCTCGTATTCCTCTCGCCAGCGGGTGATCGTAAACGTTTTAGCCTGCAATATTCATGTCGTACCCTGTTCGGGTCTAAGAGTGCTGTTTCGGTACCTGCAGGACCGATTGTGCGTTGTTCATGCGAAGGGACGACCATGAGAGGGGCTGAACACACCAGTTTAGGCCCTTTTCCCGACTCGATAGCGGTCACATTACCGAGATTTTGGGAAGACGTCTGTCGGGTAGACACACCTCTGCCTACCTTCTCTTTCCGCTTTCCGCGTTGGGCGCCTGCGGTGTCGGAGCGCAGGCGCAAATATGACTTGGCTAGCTCTTCAAGGGAAGCGTGATCCATGTGAGTTGACAATAACGTCGCCAAAATTGCTCCCATGCAGCATCTGCGCTGGCGGCAATGTGAATAACGATGTTGCGCGCGTGTTGTACGAAGCGGGCCCCACCTTGAGTACACGCTCGCGATAGGTGCTCAGACTTATCTGGGATTCGTCAGGCTCCCGCATAAGGCAGCGCCCCACATGCATGAGCTGATACACCAGAAGGTATACCTATACCTAACTTCGCCATTACGTAGTGCTACTAACCTACGGAATTCTCCCGTGGCCATATGTGGACCGTTTTTTTCAGGAGCAATGGATGGTGAGATTTACCGGATCGGTTGGAGTTGGTTTAGGGTGGTTTGAGTCCCTTATTGCCTGGTGTTTTGCCGCGATCTATCCCGGATCGTTTCCATCGGACCTAGCTCTTGTGGCTCCATCTGGAGTACGCTATCTCAACCGTTGTGAAGGGACCATACGTCATGAGTCTGGAGGTTTCTGGCTCACCGGTGCACTCGCTTCCTCCACATGCTCGTTCACGGTGCGGGCGCATCGGGATCATACACGTAATCCCAGTACCGCAAAGAACTGTACCATACTCGGAGGCAGATCCTGATCCACCTCCGTGATCAGGTACCGATATTGGTTCTTAACCATCTTGGTCGTAATCCGACGAATCCTGTTCAACCTGTCTCGGATCGTCGCCCAACTATCATGAATCCCGTGTTCCTTGAGTCTGGTGCGAACCAGATGGGCAGCATGATAAGCCAGTACTGTGATGAACAGATGCCCTTCAATGCGGTCATCTCTACTGTGGTAGATGGGCCGTAGATCGAGGTCCGAGTCCTGCAGCATCAGTTGGAAGTGCGGCTGCCATCAATGGACCGTGCCGGAGCGAAGCATGGAGGGGTTGCCGGATTATCTGGCTCTGATCACGGAGACCACCTAGGGGTGCGCATAGGGCCTTTGACAGATGCCCCTGCATCTGCTTCGCTGACAGCCGATCCTATGGCTGGCGGCGTGCCATTCCTTGTTGGCTGAAAATCCGGTCGGTGCCGGCTGGAGCGGCTATAATGTACAGATTCTGCGCTCATCCTGAAACCCCTGATTGTAGTTCTGATCAAAGAATTATGAACTTTCGCAGCGGTTATCAAGCCCGCAAGTATCTGCCGCGTGATTTACGGTGTCGTTGCCGTGTTGCAGGCAGATTCAGGCGCGTTTCTCCTTACTGAACAGCCTATATGAGCCCTTTTTGCACGCGCTGACACCGCGGTAGCGGATTCAAGCGTACCATCTGCAGGTATGCTAACCTTCCACGCGGGTGTAACGACCTAAACGCGCCAATCCTATCATCCAATACCGCACGCATCGTACCACGATCGAACTCCTGTTCCGGCAGTAGGCAGTCTTATTGGCAGGACTGATCACGGTACGCGTGATTTACGGCCTCGTTGGCGCGTTTTCGGCGGTTTTGGGTGCTATTCAGTCCGGTGAACGTCTGAGAACAGCCCTTTTGGGCGCTCCGATACGGCTTTGGCTGGGGCATGCGTGTCCTCCGCTCATGGCGAGTGACGCGGTACATCGTCTACAGAGGCCTTACACCGCGCCTCTATAGCGCTATTACCCCCTAATTGGCGGCCGAACCTGTCACATAGCACGATCCAGCACCCATTATCGCACGCACCGTGGCATTGCACGACCGTATCCATCTTTCAGCATATACTATCGCTGCGGTGCTGTACGCGTTTCTACAGTAGAGCTGCTTACAGCTTCGGTGGTTTGTCCAGGATAATATTGTCCTGCTTAACGACTCCACCTCACTAATTGACCTGCACGCATGATTTACGGCCTCGTTGGCGTGTTGCAGGCAGATTCAGGCACGTTTTTCCTTACTGAACAGCCTATATGAGCCCTTTTGCACGCATGCACACCGTGGTAGCGGCTTCAAACGTGCCATCTGCAGGCATAGTGGACAGCCACACGTGTATGTAGCAACGTAAACCCGTCAATCCTACCAACCACGCTACGATGCACCCTCCAATTCCGCACGCATCGTACCACGACCGAACTCATGTTCCGGAAAGCACTTATGGATCGTACGCGCTGCAATAATGCTGATGATAATTACGACACCTTCCTGGTACAGGGTAGTCTTTTCACATTCGCCTTGGCTCCCTTGATGACTACCCCTCCACGCACAGCCGTAGGCTCCTTATTGGCCGGATAGATCACCGTACGCGTGATCTACCGCCTCGTTGGCGTGTTTTCGGCACATTTGAACCCCATTTAGCCCGCTTACCGTCTGATGAGAGCCCTTCTGGGCCCTCCGATACGGCTTTGGCGGGGACATGCGTGCCCTCCAGATACATCTCCGCCTGCTCCGCTTATCGCGAAGTGACACGTTACATCGTCTACGGAGGCCTTACACTACGCCTCTATAGCGCTGTTACCCCCCTAAGTGGCAGCCGAACCCGTCACACAGCACGATCCTGCCCCCATTATCGCACGCATCGTGGTACGGTACACGCCTCTACAGTAGAACTGCTTGTAGTTCCGGCAGGTGGTCTGCACACGGTAGGATTTTCATGCTCCATGTCTCCGACTCCCTATTGGCCATGGCTGCCCATCGTTGACGTTGACTCGAATTCATCCAACGCGCGACATTCCGGCATCGTTGAGCAATCAAACTGTTCAGGTTCTCCATGATGTTATTGGTCTGCAAACTGCGTCCCAGTTCCTCCGCCACCCCCAGCCTATGGAGCGTCAAAGTCTCTTCCAACCCCTCAGACAAGCTGTTCGCTGCCTTGGGATGGGACTCCTTCAACCCCTTTTTTATGCTCAGAAGCGCATCCTTTGCCTTGTCGTAATTCGGCTCGTCGTACGCCTGCTGCAACTCCCCCCGAACCCGCACCTTTTCGTCCTCTTTCTCAATGTAACTCACCACATTCTCTCGCTTATGCCAAGTACACCGCTGTACCTGTGCCTTATCACCAAATACCGCTTTCACCGCCTTCTGAAGCCCTTTGGAACCATCTAAGATGACCAAAAGCCCCTTATCATACCGCAGACCGCGATCAATCAAATCCTGCAGCAGCCCTTGTACCGCCTCGGCGTTCTCTGTCGCCGTCTCCACCATCCCTACTACTATCTTCTCGCCCTTATCCGTAATCCCTACACAAATCAATACCTGCACCCCCTGAAAGTACTTGCCGTCCAGCAGCAACGCTACAAACGTGTTCTCCGCCAAGTTACGCTCCTCCTGCTCCTTCAATACCTGTGCACTGTAACTCTTGTACTTGCGACTGATTGAGGAAGCGCTCAATCCAAAACTGCCAACAAACTCCGTTGCCACCTTCTTGTAGTTCCGCTGGCTAATACCATACACAATTTTCCGGGCGATACGCTCCACCATATTCGGATTCGGCTTGTGCAACAATTTGTAGGTCTCCAGAGGACGCGCTTTACCCTTCACCCGGTCCTGTACACGCGGCACACTCACCTTTACCCGCTCATCTCCAATCATGATAGAGCCCGGTCTGCTCCCCCACCGCTCGTACCGCCCCTTGTGCTGCTTATTGTTGTCGCGCTTTCTGCGCACACCGCAGAGAGACTTTACCTCGGCTTCCATGACCGCAAGAAAAAACGCCAGTTGCATCGTGCCAAGATGCTCTACTAACAGCTTCAGGGAATCGATCCCCGTGTCTAGTATCTTCTGGAGACCCTCCGGTAGTGTGCCGGGGTTTTCTATCTGCATGACATCTTTGGACATAGGTCAGTTATCGTTTGTCTGATTGATGGAAGGAAACAATGCTGATCGCATCGCTGGAAGATACGCAGCGCGGGGCAATCTTCGCATGTGTGATTCTATCTCCAGAAGCAACAACGCCAGACAAGCACGGCGTTTGTCTGGCGGCATCCACAAGCGAACATCGCGTAGTCGCCGCACCAGCTTCTTGGAGACATGGGCCACACAACGAGTACTTCGAAGGCTCGGACTCAACTGTTCATACAGTCCTGTCCGGTGCAGTGTCAGCGTCCTATCCAGACCCCGCAAGAGCCACCGGGCCGCAGACCGGTTACACACCAAAAGGTCCGTATGGATCTGCATCAACGCTGCATGCGCCACCTTCGGATCCGGCACGGCGAAAGCATGCGTGATCGCCCCCCGAATGCGCCGCCCGTCCTGCTCGGACAGATAACTCACTACACGCGTGCGCTTGTGCATCTGGCAGTGTTGCTGCTGCATACCGGTACCCAAGCACTCTTGCAGTACGTCGGTCAGCGAGGTCACATCAGGAGTGATGCAGAAGAGCCCCCGATCTGCGCACAAACCGCGCTCCAACAAGCCTTGTAACAAGTGTTGCACGCGCTCCGCATCGTGCAACGGAGCCTCCACAAAGCCCAGAATGCGCCGATAACCCTCAATGGTAGCGGCCATGCACACGACTATGGGTCGCCCCCACACTTCCATGGCATCAAGCCAAAGGATTACGTGCTCTTCTTCACACAACGGGCGCGTATCAAACACCTGCCGCGCCTGCTCGCACGCCGCAGCATCATCATCGTACCCCAATGCCAAGCCTCCCGGAGACTCCGGAGACTCTGGAGCACGGACGCTATTTTCCTCCTCGGAAGGTGCTTCTGCCAACTGCTCCCCAGTGCCGTCTGGAGCCGCATTATCCGACGGAAGCATAACATCCTCTTCCAGACTAGACGTCAACTGCTGCACACACTGGGTGAGGTGCCGCAACAAGTCAAATTGCAGCTGCCGACCGGACGCGCCGGTATGACGCAGCCCCTGAATGAGCTGCGATAAATCATCTGATAAACTCATAAGTGATCATGGATCCGTATGGTGAAAAGGCTTAGGAAACCCAAGCCAACACCGAACCACAAATCACTTTTTCAGCCAACAAGGAATGGCACGCCGCCCCTATGGCTCCGCATGATCGTGCAATAGAACAATCCGCGGACTCTATTGCGGTATCGCAGGATGCCATAACGTTTTCGGAGGTCGGTGAAACCATCACGCTGGTGGCGACCGTTTTCGATGCTGCGGAGAATGTTATAACCGACGCTCCAGTGGTCTGGACCATTGCAAACCCTGCGGTGGCGACGGTGGAGCAGAGCGGCCTTGTTACTGCCGTGGGCGATGGAACTACGCGTATTGCTGTTACCGCTGGCCCTGTCTCCGTGAAGGTCTCCGTCCTCGTGAATACGGATGGCGGTACGACAATTATCGTTGAATCTGACCGTGCGGCACTGGTCAAGTTGTACGAAGCGACGGGCGGGGACCAGTGGGATCAGCACACCAATTGGCTGAGCGGGCGGGCATTGGACGCATGGCATGGTGTAAGTACGAACGCGCAGGGACATGTTACGAGTTTGCTGCTCGGTGCCAACAATCTGGTAGGGCAGATCCCCTCGGAGTTGGGCACGTTGCCAGAACTGGCGGGATTGGATCTTTCGTCGAACAGCCTGTCGGGGACCATTCCTGCCGCGTTGGGCGATCTCGGCCTTCTTGAGATGTTTGATCTGAGCGATAATGCCGTTGCGGGAAGCATTCCTGCGGCTCTACTCAGCCTGCCGCTCACCACGTTTGGATGGGATGGTAATGACGGACTGTGCATGCCCAATACCGCTGAGTTTGTTGCTTGGATAGGGACGATGAGCGCCCATACCGGCGATGGCTATTGCAATAAGGACGACCGCGATGCTCTTGAAGCAATGTATACCGTCCTTGGAGGCTCTAGCTGGGTAAACTCGCAGAACTGGAGGCAAGCCGAAGTGATCTCCACTTGGTTCGGCATCACCACAAATACACTGGGCCTGGTGACTGCCATTGCTCTGCCCGATAATGGCCTCGTCAGGGAATTACCGACAAGCACAGGGGATTTAGCCAGCCTGGTTGCGTTGGATCTGAGCACGAACACGCAGCTAACAAGGCCTATCCCTGTTACCATGCCTCGTCTGGATGCCTTGGACGCATTCAGGTATGGAGGGACGGGGCTGTGCGTACCCGTAGTTGCTGCCGTGGAGAATTGGCTGTCCTCCTTGACGGTGCACGATGGAACAGGGGTACAGTGAGTGCGTCTCTGAGGGTGACCGTGCAACACTGGAAAGCCTGTACACCGCTTTGAGCGGAGCAGGTTGGACGAACGTTGGGAATTGGCTGACGAATGCACCTATTGATGAATGGTACGGGGTGACTGCCGATGATGAAGGGCGCGTAACAGCGTTGGACCTGGACAACAATGGTTTGGAAGGTGCGCTACCCGCGGAAATCGCGCAATTGGCACTGCTGACCGATTTGAGCTTGGATGGCAACGGCGTCGCGCTGCCTACCGCCCACATTAGCTAGCTTGACAAGAGGGGGTGTCAACTGGGTCGGTTAGCACGTTGTTATGTAGTTTCGTGGAGCAACAGCACCAGATCCGGGTAACAGGGTAAAGTACAGGTCGGTGGCTGAGCGCAATTCCTTGTGCGGATCGGCACATAGAGCGGTGTCAATGTGCCGCGTTCCTCGGGCGGACATAACAATGCGGTTACCGCGATTCGCTGATCGCCGCAAAATCAGTGACATGGCCCCTCGTGCTGATAGCACGAGCCTTAGGCAGAGAAAATCAGGAGGTAAGCACAGACCTATCCTATGGAGGAGGACGCACCACCAGTTGACCTGTTGCGGCCAAATCCTCATGATGACTTGCCCGGATTTGCAGACTGCTGTATCCGCGCCACAGCACAGTGACCTGGTTGACGATTCTTCCGCGGCGCATAACCGCCCATTATAGCCACCAACAGCACCGCCGCTAACAAGTTGGTGGGATCCGAAAGACCATAACGCTTCGAGTATGTGCGGAGCACAGACAACTCCACATCGGTGAACATCACCCCGGCCTCCATCTCCGGGGAGGTACGACCCAGAAGCGTCATCAGTAGTACGCGCCACGCTGTCACCATGTGGATGGTGATAGCGTTGTGCAATAACGAGGCCTTTTGCATGCGCAACTTCTCCACCTTACAACCACTCTTGAGCACGCGAAACGTGTCCTCTACACGCCAGCGCAGCCCCCGTAGTACTCAATGATCGCTTCCGCTTCCTCCAGCGATGTCACCGGGCACGAGGTCAAGAGGTACCACTCAATCCGCTTCGCATTCTCGGGGGGAACCGACTCACGAATATGTACCCCCCCCTGTATCTTTCAGGAGTAGCGATATAGGGTGAGATGTCAGGGGGATCAATGATGTGGGGCTGGCCAGCCCCACATCATGTTTAAGGTCGCCGAGTGTCTCTATTTTGTGTGGCTACCGCGAGTCTTTTGCCCGGGAGTAACCAAACGCCCCCTGCATCTTGAATGCCTGGGGGGGATCAGTGCCCCGGGTGAATACTGCGATTATACCCCCCGTAGGGAGTTTGTGCCGTAGAGCACCGATACAGGGACAGGTGGAGTGTCGCAATGACTCGTAATCACATGTCCTTCTTCACAAATAAGCACAACTATGCCCACAACCCCTTCACCTTTCACCTTCGCAGGCATTGACTGGGGCTCCGAGTCCCACCAAGCCTGCGTGCTTGCCAAGGACGGTACCGTCCTTGGCGAGAGAGCCTTTCCTCACTCGGGAGAGGGGCTTGGCCAGCTCCTCGACTGGATCATTGCCATAGCAGGCTGCGATGCGGAGTGTATCGCAGCGGCCATTGAGGTTCCTCACGGCCCCGTGGTGGACAGTCTGCTTGATCGAGGTCTTCAGGCCTATTCTATCAACCCCAAGCAGCTGGATCGTTTCCGGGATCGGTTTTCACCGGCCGGTGCAAAAGATGACCGCCGAGATGCGCGTGTACTGGCGGACGCCATCCGAACCGATCCGAATAGCCTGCGTGCGCTGGATGCTCTTGATGCCGAGATTGTACTGTTGCGTGAGTGGTCACGTATGTCCGACGAGCTTACGGCCCAACGTACGAGTCGCACCAACCGTTTGCGGGAGCAACTATGGCGCTACTACCCGCAGTTCCTCGAGCTTAAGGTTGATCTTGCAGCCCCATGGGTGTTAGAGCTCTGGAAGCTTGCCTCCACACCAGAGCGTGCCCGACGGGTTCGCCACGCTACGATAGCCAAGTTGTTGAAGAAACACCGCATACGGCGTTTCAAAGCTGAGGATGTTCTGGATATACTGCGATCCAAGCCCGTAACCGTTGCCCCGGGGGTTGTAGAGGCCTCCACAGTCCGCATTAATGTTGCTGTCACGCAACTTGAGTTGCTCCACGTTCAAATCAGCGATGCGAAGCGCGCCATGGACAAAATCCTTGAGGGGCTTTCCGCTTCTGAGGATCCTCCCGCTGAGAGCACGGCTGCACCCGCTGAAGACGAGACAAACCCCTCGGAACAATCCTCTCCGCCATCTGATGCCGCCCTCCTCAGTTCTCTTCCAGGCGTAGGGAACGGGGTCCTGGCTACACTGCTCTCGGAAGCACCAGGTCTCTTGCGAGCCCGAGACTACCAGGCCCTTCGGTGTTTGTGTGGAGTGGCACCCGTGACGCAGCGTTCTGGAAAGTCACATCGCGTCATCCGACGAAGGGCGTGCCAACTACGCTTGGTCAATTCTGTATATCACTGGAGCAGAGTGGCTTCTATCCACGATCCCACCAGCCGTGCCAAGTATCAAGCTTTGCGTAAGCGCGGCCATTCCCACGGACGTGCGCTGCGATCCGTCGGAGATCGGCTCCTGGCAGTCGCCTGCGCTATGCTTCGCGAAGGTACACCGTTTGATCCAGACCGTTGTCGGCAGATCGCTCCTTCAACCGCTTCACAATGAAGGGTTACGTAACTCTCCTATGGTGGTACCGGATATCAGGTGACAGACAATGACCGCATCAATAATCCGACGCTACTCACCTCCTGACCTACTACTGCGTACTATGCGATCAGCTGCTGGCATCATTGAGGACAATGGCTAAACCGGGCGCATGGCACTAAGTACCCCAAACCCATGAGGCACAATTCCGAAAACACCCGATAATAATACCCGTTTAGCACTTGCATAAAAGGTAGGGAGTCCCCCCCATAGTTGCACCGGCTCCCGCTGCGGGTCCTTATCGGTAGGAGGTACAGGTGTTTCGGAAGAATCAGGGGCTTCGGTATCCTGCACCACCTCCTGCTTCTTTTTCTTCTTGGTAGGGGGGAGGATTACCTTCCTATAGCGCACCTCCATAAGCGCATTACGGGCCGGCCGACCCTCATTCGTCACACGCCCCGACTTCGCACGACGGCTCACGCGTGTCACCGACAGGTGCATCATGCCTGCCGACGGACCCTTCCGCATCGCCTTGAATAACCGTGCCTTCTTCTTGCCCAGATTCCGGTCGTGTTTGGCTCGTACTATTACATCCGTACGCCGCAGCCCATCCCGCTCCGCAAAAAGCGCAAAGATGTCTGCCTCCCGATCCATAACACAGATCACCCGCATCTTGCGCGGCAGCGTCTCCGCCGCCTCCTCAATATCATGAAGACCCTCTATCCATTGCTGCGTCCCGGCAGCATGCTCCCCCTTGGACTCCGCTGTCGTCTGATTACGTCCTATAACCTCTAACCCCTCGCATTCCGGGCGCGTACTGAAGCTGATGTCCGTACCATCCTGCACGCATAACACCGTGTCCTGCGTACGCATCCGCTCAATCGTACGCTATCAATGAGGCGCCAATATCTTCTCAGGATTGTTCCCATACCGATCCGCCTTCTCAAGAAAACGATAATACCCCGATACCGCCGCCGGATCACGCTTCGGTGCTGCAATCGGTGGACGACCCATAGACGCTCCCAACATTGCTGCACTCTTTACCAAACGAGCACTGCGCCTCTTATCCCCCAATGGCGCACCACCAAACTCCTGCTCCGCCCACCCGTCACCATCAAGCCCCTCACCCACTTCCAACCGCGGATGCAGCTCCACCTCCCGTACACCCAGCTTCTTGCGCCAGTCTCCATCAACCTCCCTAACGAATATCTTCTTCTGCGTTTGCTTGCATTCATGCGTGAGGGCATGCCGCCCCCTGCCCATGGTCGCCCCAAACGAAGGAAGCCTGCCGCCTTGAAACACGTACCCTCCTGATCCGGGCCCACAAATGTTTCCACCAGAAAGGGCTTATAGCCATATCGCGCACGGAAGTCGTCCGGCAATCGCCGCAGTACCCGTCCCAACAGATGACTGGCCAGATTCTTGCACTGCACCGTGTGACGAATCAGGAAGCGGCTCAGCCCCACCACACGATACAGCTCCCGATCCCGCTGCTCATCACTCCACGCCATCCAGCACTCCCTGGGCGCCAGGCGCAACGCCGCCGCCGAAAATCCCACCGCTCCCAGGTAACCATGGGCACTGCCTATCAGATAGCGTACCTGCGCTCCCACAAATGTGGTCGTACGCCTCGGATGCTCAAAGTGCAGCAACGTGTTCCACACCACACGCTGCTCGTCCGTCTCAACCAACTCAATCGTCAACCCCCGGACACCGTGTACCGTGTTCGGTAACGCTATCGGATCCGGTACCCGCTCCTCGCGCCTACGCGATTCCGCCTTAGCCGCATTACAATTCTCGGGCTTGGGCAACACAATCCTCCCCCGGGCCTCCAACTTCAACAAAGCCTGCGCACAGTTGCTCACCTGCGGTTCGCCCCGTGCATCAACAAACCCGAACTCTTCACAGACAGCGCGCGCTATCTGCGTGCGATACCGCCAACGATCGTCGGCAAGAACCCTGTCCAAACGCTCTCCATTGCAGGGAGCGATGAGCGCTCGTAAGACCTAACTTCGTTGCAACATGCCTCAACACAAGAAACAAGTTGCGAAAAGTCACAAACCTGAAGCGGCAAAATGGCAGGGGAAGCGGCACAGGAAGAGATCGCGTATCCGCACGAGAGGAGGGCATTATTCACCTCAAGTCACACACCATACCTGCAAGGCCAAAATACCCGAGATATTCCGACAGCCATGCCAGCGATATCTGATCAGAATTGACGAACAATCGAACCGCTATAATGACTTATGGGCGATGGGCAGGGCAAGCTCACAACAATGGCGTGCCTAGGGGAACGTCAACATCGCCGATTCGAATCGCAGACTTCCGGGAGTAGCAGCGTGCGGTGATTGAAACAATTCGGATGAAAATCGCGCCGCAATTATGCACTGTAACCATCAAGGTTGTTAGGAGAGCAGGATGCGGAATCTCTTGTTGTCAAACCAGGGTATGCGTTCTTGCAGCTGAGGTTATTACGCCACCTAGCGGCTACAATGCGTGGCCGCCCTGATAAGTCTTCCGTTACCGCAATCGCAGAGAATCGGGCATCCCGCAGTACCTTGCACACTGCATCCGAGTACTCCGCGTGGGATTCCAAGACAAGGAATCCGCCATCCTTTAGCAAGGCAGGCCCAATACGCTTCGCTATGCGCCTGTAGAATCGTACTGGGTCGCGCCCTGCGTAGAGGGCATTCAATGGCTCATGGCATCGAACCTCAGGTTGAAGTGTGGACAATTCCTCATGTGTTACATAAGGGGGATTAGAAACAATTAGGTCGTATGTCATTGGCTCCACGCCCCTGAAAGGATCCGAAGCAAAGATGTCCGTATGAGCGAAGGAAATGTCCAGTCCCAGCACGGCAGCGTTTTGCCGTGCCACAGCCAGCGCGGCTGTGCTATTGTCGCATGCCATCATTTGCGCATCAGAGCGCTCATGCTTCAGAGCAAGGGCCAGGCACCCGCTGCCCGTGCCGATGTCCATAATCCGGGGCTTTCTTACATACTCAATGCACTTCAGTGCTGCCTCCGCCACCTGCTCCGTTTCCGGGCGCGGTATCAATACGGCAGGCGTAACACGGATTCGCAAACCGCGAAATTCTGTGTAGCCAAGGATGTATTGCAATGGCTCACGCCGAGCGCACCGACGAATCATACTTCGGATACGCTGCACATGTCCTCTTTCAACCGTGAGTTCGGGAAAAGCCAATAAGTGCGCCATGCTGCAACCAATCTCCTCGGTCATTATCCAGCGTACTTTGCGCGTGCAATCAGCAGCGCCATTGGCCCTTAGGTAGGCTATTAACTCGGCCACTAGCGATGAACGTGTTTCCATGGTACAGCGGTGAATTACGGATATTGCAGCCACCACGCGGTTGCAAGGCAGCATCTAATTTACCGATGTGCAGTTACTTGGCCCGCTGCAGCGCAGTTCGCCCATTGATGCTTAACACCTATGTCCTCCAAAGCAAGGTTCCTCCTGTTCCAGGCACGCAACGCGTCTGATCCGGTTAAGGATGCTGAGGCTCAGACGTTTGCGCGTGCGCTTGGCTGTGATCCCAGTCGTATTGTAACCGTGGACATCCTCTCGAATCGCCCTAGTGCGTACCTGTTGCGCTCGGTAGATATTATCCTGATAGGTGGAAGCGGAGACTATTCGGTGGTAGCCGGCGGCAGTTGGCTCACTGGTGCGATGGACACGATCCGCGAGTTGCATGCAGTGAGGATGCCTACGTTCGGGTCGTGCTGGGGCTACCAGCTGATTGCACGCGCTCTTGGCGGCGAAGTAGAAACGCAGCCGTCATTTGCCGAAATCGGAGACTTACAGTTGCACCTTTCAAAGGCAGGCATGAAGGATCCTGTGCTCGGACCAATGGGGACACCCTTCATGGCTCACTGTGGCCACCAGGACACGGTCTCATGTCTTCCACCCATGGCGGAATGGCTCGCTTTCTCTGATACAACCCAGTTGCAGGCATTAAGGATGAATGATGCCCCCATGTACGGGACGCAATTCCATCCCGAGCTGCGCCAGGCAGACATGTACATGCGCTTTGTACGCTACCCTGAGTATATCGAACGCATTGCTGACGTCTCAGTTGCCGATTTTCTTGCGACTTTGAGCGAAACACCCAAGTGCAATGAAGTTCTGCCTCGCTTTGTTCAGGTGGTTCTTGGCTGAACACATGCACGGCTTCACATTGGCGCCGTGTGCTCATCGCCAACGGCAACACCGTAACCATACTTTCTTGGCCGGGGGCTCTGGCAAGATGCGTTATGGCCATGTGTTTGCGGTTCGATTATGGCCGACGTGATTTCGCGGCTTATGCATGAATGGGTTGTCCTTCCTGGGTACCACCAGCGGTTAGCCAATGCCTCTTGATCTGTCGGGTATCACGAACGAGAACGAGTTCTACGCCAGCCATTATCTGGAGGCGGTGCTGGAGCGGGATCTGCGCGGGCTCCTCAAGGTCTGGGGTAGGAAACAGAACCCTCCATGGGACAGGCTGCGCCGCCTGAAGCAGCCCTTCTTCCAGGCCTGCCTCGACAGTGAGCAGGCCGCCTCTCCCGAAGAGCGCCTTGGCGTGCAGCGCCGCTTCCTGGAGCAGCTCCTGGCTGCTCTGGACTACGGCATGAACCCCGGCCTGCTGGATACCAGCGTCGCACCCGTACCCCTGCTCTCTTCCGTACGTGCTGCGCCGCGCGGCCCGGCACGCCTCCTCGTCGTGGAAGCCTTCGGAGACCGGAAACCCGACCTGGTGCAGATGCCTGTGGATGCACGGCAGGACCCGAACGCCCACAAAGAGCTGACGCTCGGCAAGCTGATCAACAACGCCCTCTTCTTTGATGATGACCCGCCCCGGTGGGTGCTGGTAGCATCCCTCTTCTCCCTCACCCTGTTTGACCGCTCCAAGTGGTCAGGGCGCCGCGCCCTGCACTTCGACTGGAGTGAGATACTCGGCAGAAACGATTTGCCCACCCTCAAGACCACGGCCGCCCTCCTGCACCGCAGCAGCCTCTGCCCGGACTGCGGCGTTTCGCTCCTTGATGCGCTCAGCGAACAGTCCCACAAACACGCCCATGCCGTATCCCAGGACCTCAAGTATGCCCTGCGCGAGGCTATTGAGCTTCTGGGCAACGAGACCGTGCGCCACCTGCGCACCATCTCCCGGGAAGGCGTCTACGGCAAAGACCTCGCAGACACCCTCACGGGAGAGTGCCTGCGCTACATGTACCGGCTGCTGTTCCTGTTCTACATTGAGGCCCGACCGGAACTCGGATACCTCCCCCTCAAATCCAAGATTTACCGCAAAGGCTACAGCCTGGAGAAGCTGCGGGAACTGGAGCTGGTAGACCTCAGCACCGACAAAGCACGCAACGGCCTGTTCTTCGATATTTCCATCCGCCACCTGTTCCGGATGCTGTACCGCGGCTTTGACGGCGGAAGGCAGGGAGATGTTGAAGTGAAGCACGACAACACCTTCAAGATTGCTCCCCTGAAGAGTCACCTTTTTGACCCGGACCAGACCCCGATGCTGGACAGGGTGCGGGTACGCAACCATATCTGGCAGCGCATCATACGGATGATGTCTTTATCTACCGGGCACGGACGCCAGACCGGACGTATCTCGTACGCCCAACTGGGCATCAACCAGCTGGGGGCGGTCTATGAAGGCCTGCTGTCCTACCGGGGCTTCTTTGCCGAACGCGATCTGTACGAGGTGAAGAAGGCTAAAAGCGACCACGATGTACTGTCGCAGGCCTACTTCGTGTCTGCCGAACAGATTGAGGACTATGATGACAATGAGCGGGTCTACAATGAGGACGGCACTTCCAAGGTCTATGTTCGGGGCAGCTTTGTCTACCGGCTGGCAGGGCGGGACCGCGAGATGTCGGCCTCGTACTACACCCCGGAGGTACTCACACGGTGTGTGGTGCGGTATGCATTGAGGGAGGTACTACCGGACAAGACCGCAGATGCGCTGCTGGGGCTTACGATCTGCGAGCCGGCGCTGGGCTCTGCCGCCTTCCTGAACGAGGCGCTGTCGCAGCTGGCAGACGCCTACCTGCGGAGGAAGCAGAAGGAAAAGGGGGAGACGCTGCTGCCCGATATGTACGCGGAGGAGAAGCAGAAGGTGAAGATGCTTCTTGCCGACAACAATGTATACGGGGTGGATCTGAACCCGGTGGCGGTGGAGCTGGCCGAGGTGTCGCTATGGTTGGGTACGCTGGTGCCGGGAGGGTTTGTGCCGTGGTTCGGTAACCAGCTGAAGTGCGGTAACTCGCTCGTCGGGGCATGGCGCAGGGTGTACCCCGCTGCCGCGCTGCGCAAGCGGAGCTGGTGGAAAGAAGCGCCGGCTGCCGTGCCGTTTTCGGAGGCGCGCCCTGCTGCGGGGATATACCATTTTCTGGTGGGCGATAGCGGTATGGCGACCTATACCGACCGGATGATAAAGCAGCTGGTGCCGGACGAGCTGCGGCAGATTGCTGTGTGGAGGAAGGCGTTTACGCGTCCGCACACGGCGGCGGAGACCCTCCGTCTGGAGCGGTTATCGGCGGGTGTGGATCTGTTGTGGCAGCGGCATGCGGCGGATCTGCGGCGGCTGGAGCGGCAGACCACCGACGGGTTTGATGTGTACGGGCAGCCTCCTGCCACGAAGCAGCAGACCACGACCAGGGAGAAGGACCGGGTCCTGGAGGAAGCGTTGCGGCTGGGCGCAGGCAATGCGGGCGCCTACCGGAGGCTGAAGCTGGTGATGGACTACTGGTGTGCGCTGTGGTTCTGGCCGATAGAAGAGGCGCACCTTTTGCCTGCGCGCGGGCAGTACCTGTCGGACATGGAGCTATTGCTGACAGGCAAGGAAGCACTTCCGGGGCCGGTGGACCGGGAGCAGCTGCCGCTGTTTGTGGAGGGGGCGTTTGTGGATCTTCGCGATGAGCTGGGGTTTGTGGATCTGGACCGCCTGACACGGGAGCTGCCGCGGCTGGTGGTGGTGCAGAAGCTCGTCCGGCGGTACCGGTTTCATCACTGGCAGCTGGAGTATGCGGACCTGTTTGCGGACCGGGGAGGGTTTGATGTGGTGTTGGGCAACCCTCCGTGGGTTAAGGTGGCATGGAAGGAAGGAGGGGTGATGGGAGACCTGGAGCCGGAGCTGGTGCTGTGGAAAATCAGCGCATCGGACCTTGTACACCGTCGGGCATCGTTTTTGGAGAACCGGTACTACCGGGAGCGCTACATGGGTGCCTACGAAGCGGCAAGCGGCACCAAGGCCTATTTGAATGCACCGCAGAACTATCCGCTGCTAAGAGGTACGCAGACCAATCTGTACAAGTGTTTTGTGACGTTGGCGTGGGAGTTGTCAACGGAGGCGGCGGGGCTATTGCATCCGGAGGGGGTGTACGACGATGCGAAGGGGCAGCGTCTGCGGAGGGTGCTGTACCGCAGGGTGCGGGGGCATTATCAGTTTGTGAATCAGCTGATGCTGTTTCCGGAGATAGGGCATAGAGTAACATTCAGTGTCAACATATACGGGAAGGAGCGGCGAGGAGTGGGGTTTGACACGATGGCGAACCTGTTTCATCCGGAGACGGTGGAGGCGGCGTATGAGCACGATGGCTACGGGCCGGTGCCGGGGATAAAGACGGACGCCAACAAGTGGGACCTGTCCGGTCACCGGGAGCGCATTGTACCGGTAGGAGGAGAAGAGCTGGCGCTGTTTGCGCGGCTGTACGGGGGCGTGCAGGAAGAGGCCAAGCTGCCTGCGGTGCACTCCCGATCATCGCTGGGAGTGATGGAGAAGCTGGCATCCTATCCACGGAAGGTGCGGGACCTGGAGTACATGTCGCACAGAATGTGGGACGAAACCAATGCGCAGAAGGACGGCACCATCCAGAGAGCAACATGCTTTCCGGCTTCGGGAGAAGAGATAATCTACTCCGGCCCCCACTTCTTTGTGGGAAACCCGTTCTACAAGACCCCTAACCCCGGCTGCCGTACAAAGGCCGACTACTCCGTGCTGGACCTTACCACGCTACCTGCAGACTACCGGCCACGATGCAACTACGTACCGGCATGCTCCAAAGAAGAATACACCCGCCGCATCCCACGGCTGGCATGGGACAACAACACCCCCATCACTGATAAGTATCGAGTGGTGTTCAGAGAGAGGATCGGACCTGCAGGCGAGCGGACGCTGATACCTGCTGTCGTGCCACCGGGGGCGGCGCATATAGATGGAGTACGCTCCGCGGTGTTCCGTGAAAATCGAACTCTGATTGCCGCCACCGCCGGGTTCTTATCTGTAGCAACAGACTTCAGCATCAAGGTTATCAGCAAACCTGATCTCCATGATTTATGGACGGACCTTCCCGTACCCGACTTCCATCCCGACGCGGCCGGTCGGGTGCTGGGACTGGTGTGCCTGACAAAGGACTATGCGGCGCTGTGGAATGCGTTCTGCAACATGGAAGAACCACAACCATGGTCCAAAAAGGATCCTCGACTGGATCCTGCCTGGTTTACACAGCAGGCAGCACCCTGGTCAGCAGCAAGCCCGCTGCGCAGCGACTATGCCCGCCGCCAGGCACTGGTAGAGCTTGATGTGCTGTTCGCCAAAGCCTGCGGCATCACCCTGGAAGGACTGCAAGTCGTCTACCGCACACAATTCCCCGTCATGCGGCATTGCGAACATGACACCTGGTACGACCGCAAGGGACGGATCGTCTTTACCAGCAACAAAGGACTGAGCGGTGCCGGACTGCCACGCACCCGGAAACGGGAAGACCGCTGCTACAGCATCCACTCCCCCACGAAGACAGCAACAGGCATCCCCCTCGGATGGGAAGATGTCCAGGAGATGCAGGAAGGAGTCGTGACAAAAACATTCCCCGACACCTCACTCACCGACGAGCCGCAAGAACGCACCATAGCATACCACGCCCCGTTCGATCGGTGCAACCGCGAAGAAGACTACAACATGGCGTGGGGGAATCTTGGAGCGTAGCGACTCAGTACTAGCCCAACATGCATCGCTCTGTAGAATTTAGTTCGGGCGTCCCACCCAGTCACATTACGCGCTCACATAGCATGGAACGACAGTAATGCAGTCCACATCTGCACGTTATTGGCCTGCTCAATAGTCGACTCAACCGACCTTCGCGGGATCACCGTTAGCCACACGCAGAACATCTTTACCTAGAGTACTTCCAACTCAAAAACAGGCCATTAGGCGGCTTGGTTGAACCGGCCCTCAATCCAGCCTTCAATGCGAGCCAGCCTCTGGCCAAGAGCCCCAACATCCTTTGTTAGCCCGTTAATATCGGTATGTAGTTTCCACATGAAGCCGAAGAGACCCAACAAGGCCGCGAGCGAAATTCCGTCAATGATGGTCATTACCGCGCGATTGTAGGCCTACCAGACAGGCGTGAACGGGTTGCGGCGTTAACAGCCAAGACATGCGAAGGTGCCCAAAAGGCTCCGCAACCCCCTAAATGTCCCAAACCGGGTTTATCCTAACTTCGCCATCCGGTCAGGGGAAAACGCTGAGTTCCGCCTCCAATTCTCTCGTTTTTCCCTCCTAATAGGGCTATTTCGGCTAAATTCAGCGTTTTTCGACCTTTTTTAGCCGACTTTTTCGGAAAAGGCAATGTAGTGTTATAGCGGTGTGGACGTGAACCTCCCCCCAACCACCCCGGTACCTTACCCCGTACCTATTCCACTCTCCGATCATGTTTATCCGAAACCGACCCTACAAACGTAAAGACGGTAAGAAATGCAACAGCTTTGCCCTCATCGAATCCTATCGCAAAAACGGTACCTCCAAACACCGTACCCTCCTTAATCTCGGCCCGAACTTCAACATCCCCCGCAGTCTGTGGGGGGAACTGACCCATTGCGTTACTGCCCGACTCAAAGGGAAAGCTATCCTCCCTTTCCAGAATGATGAAGCCTTTCTCAATGCGGTCGACGACATCCATCGCACATCCCATCAGCAACACCTCATTGATCCAGAGAAAACAACCCATCCCGATTCCCGGACCGTCGGCGGAGAACGACTGATCCTTCAGACATTGGAACAGCTCGGACTGGCTGTACTGCTACGTTCGCTCAACTTCTGCGAGAAACACGTCAAGCTCTGCTGTGCGCTGATCGTCGGACGTATGCTCCACCCGGGCAGTGAACGAGAAACGCATAAATGGCTGTGTAAAACCTCCAGTGTTCTGCAGCTTCTGGATTTGGAACCCCCGAGTCTCAACACCCTCTATCGTTGCACTGATCTGATCCATAAGCATATGGATCAGATCATGGAGAAACTCTTTGGCATTACCAAAGCGGTATTGCAGTTTGAAGAAACGATCGTCTTTTATGATTTAACCAATACCTATTACCACGGCAAGAAGAAAGGGAAGTTGTTGTCGCATGGGCGCAGCAAGGAAAAGCGCAGTGATTGTCCGTTGGTTACGCTGGCGCTCACCCTGGATGGTTCGGGGTTCCCCCGCAATGTGCAGATCCTGCCGGGCAATGCAGGGGAACCGGCAACGCTCAAAGAGGCGATTGAGAAACTAAACGGTGCTACGCCCACAGTGATTATGGACTCCGGCATTGCGACGGAGCAGAATCTGCAGTACCTGAAAGAACAGGGACTGAACTGGATCACCGTGGAGCGTTCCAAAGCCCCTCCAGTCCCCGAAAACAAGCCGGATCAACAGTTTACGACCGAAGGGGTAGTCAAGATCAAAGCCTGGAAGATCACCACAAAGGAAAAAGATGTTGAAGACGAAAAAGACGTTGAAGATAATGCGGAACTGCGCGTGTTTGTGCACAGTGAGGCCAAGCAGGCGAAGGAGGATCAGATCCTTGAAACCCAATGCAAGAAGTTTGTGAAGGCGCTCACTACACTACATGAGGGGCTCTCGAAACCCGGGTACTTGAAGAACTATGAAAAGGTCACGATAAAGGTTGGTCGTCTGAAGGAAAAGTACAAGAAGGTCTCACACCTGTATGAGGTGGAGGTCAGCAAAAAGGAGGGCACCAAGCATGCAGCATCCGTTACGGTGACCCGGCGTGCTTCGCATGCGCGTCGCACCCAGGCCAGCGGAGGGTATGTGCTTCGGACCAGTCATACCGGATGGTCGGTGGAAACGGTTGCACGAACCTACTGGCGACTTACAGAGATTGAGCGCACATTCAGAGTCATGAAATCGGACCTCGGTCTACGGCCCATCTACCACAGCAGAGATGACCGCATTGAAGGGCATCTGTTCATCACGGTACTGGCTTATCATGCTGCCCATCTGGTTCGCACCAGACTCAAGGAACACGGGATTCATGATAGTTGGGCGACGATCCGAGACAGGTTGAACAGGATTCGTCGGATTACGACCAAGATGGTTAAGAACCAATATCGGTACCTGATCACGGAGGTGGATCAGGATCTGCCTCCGAGTATGGTACAGTTCTTTGCGGTACTGGGATACGTGTATGACCCGGATGCGACCCGCACCGTGACCGAGCATGTGGAGGAAGCGAGTGCACCGGTGAGCCAGCAGCCTCCAGACTCATGACGCATGGTCCCTTCACAACGGTTGAGGTAGCGTACTCCAGATGGAGCCACCAGAGCTACGTCCGATGGAAACGATCCGAGATAGATCGCAGCGAAACAGGCGGCAAAACACCAGGTAATCAGGGATTCAAACCACCCTAAACCAACTTCAACCGATCCGGTAAATCTCACCATCCATTGCTCCTGAAAAAAACGATCCAAATATGGCCACGGGAGAATTCCGTAGGTTAGTAGCACTACGAAATGGCGAAGTTAGGTTATAGTCGGCTTTGCTTTTGAGGTATCCTCCCGATCATGCATATGTGGCTAGATTGATCACCATAGGACAGACAATTGCGCGCATTGCCGGTTAGGTGCCACAGTAGCTGGGGTAAGATACCCTGAATAGGGTACGTGCCTGCATTAAATTCCCGTCTTCCCGAGTATACGTCAAATTCCATATCAACGTACGTTGAATCAATATACCCCCAGCCAGGGTAGTCACCAATATCGAATCCCGGTAGAAAACGTTAGCGACAACCTAGCCCGGTTCTTGACTTCCGGTCCTGTTTTGACACTAGCTCCATAAAAAGCCCTTACGGGATCCTATCCATATTGTATGGCAGAGGTATGATGGAATGGCCCGACGCCTTCCGGGGTCGGGCCATTCCATCATCCACAAAGAGCCGCGTGACCGTAATGCGAAATACCACGCGTACCGCACACGAGCGTGAGCACTCCTGCGAACAAATCACACATGACATACCACCGCAATTCAGACCTCGGCCAAGATGCCAGTCAGCGACCGGAGACCACTCCGGTACCGTAAAAGCCAAGCGGTACTCCGATAATCACGTTACCAGTCCCGCAATCAGAAACGCAATGAAGGACACACCCGCCAATCCAAGTGTATAGGGCAGCTGCGTGTTGATGTGATCAACATGGTCGCAGGCCGACGACATGGATGAAATTATGGATGTATCAGACAACGGAGACGCGTGGTCGCCATATACGCCTCCAGACAACACCGCGCCAAGCATCAATGCCTGCGATAAACCAAGGCCCTCCGCAAGCGGCATAGCCAACGGGATCAGGACGGCGAAAGTCGTCCAGGAAGACCCCAACGTAAAGGAAATAACGCACCCCGCTGCAAATACCACCGATGGGATCCACCACACAGGCAGTTGGTCTCCTATCAACCCGACGATATATGGCCCCATCTCCAGCTGCCTGGAAACCGTCCCTAACGCAAAAGCAAGAACCAGAAGACCTACTACACCAACCAAGCCGGAAGCACCCTTCACAACATACTCCGAAGACTCCTTCAGCGTCACAAGCGATGTGCCTCCCTTAAATGGGCGAGGGAGTACGTAATACAGCATGGCGACACCTATCGCCGTGCCGACAGCCCACAACACAGCCTCCGAACCACTACCCTGCATGAGGCGGCCCTCCCCCGTGATGCACAGCCCGACGAATATCATCACAATCATCACGAAAATCGGACCAAGAAAGTCGACTGCGGACGACTGAGCAGGCCTCAAGGGCGCCACAGCCACCACTTCATCCGCAATCATAGGAACGGATCCCTCACGAACCACCGCCCCCGTTTCCATTGCCCGGCGTTCCGCGCGGCGCATACGCCCAACACCCCATCCTGTAACCGCCAGGAACAGCGCAAATACAACTGCAAACACACAGAAAAAATTAAACACGAGGGAAGATGCCAGCAACGGGACTGCACCCTCTGAAAGACCTTGCGCAGCAAGTAGACCCAGCACGAAGGCTCCCCAACCGTTTAACGGGATCATCATGCAAACCGGCGCACTGGTAGCATCACAGTAATAGGCCAACTTCTCCCGGGGCAGACGGAGCCGGTCAAAGAATGGTCGGCACACCGTGCCAACAGTAAGCGACGTAATGCTTGACTCCACAAAGACCAGCATTCCCGTCGCCCATGCCATCAATTCGACCCTTCGGCGACTGCTTGCCCACCCACGCTCCTGCATCCAGCTCGTAAACGCCCCTACCCCACCAGACACCTGAACCAATGCAATCAGCCCGCCGACCATCAAGCTGAAGAGTACGATACGGGCATTGGAAGCGTCCGCAAAAACACCAACCACAACATCCGCTAGCAGACGAAGCCCGAATATAGGGTTCCCGTCGCCCAGAATGGTCGTTCCGATCCAAAGACCGACCACCAACGACAAATACACCTGGCGCGTCCAAAGTGCCAGGCCGATTGCGACAGTAGGGGGAAGCAGTACAATCCAGTCCATCAGGGGCAACCAGCCCTATCTCCACTTGATGTTGCAACCCATTGACGGAAGCTGCGCCATGGTAACCTCACCAGCGTTCAGGAGCTCGTCCAAGGCACGCATCAATTCCTGGCCCGTTGCCCGGCCCATCCCTGGCCGGGTTGCATCAAAGCGTCCGCGATACGCAAGGCTCCCAGCCGAGTCAAGAATAAATATATCCGGGGTACACTCCGCACCGTAGGCACGGGCCACACCCTGCGACTCATCGTACAGATACGGAAACGGATAATCCTTGGCCTTGGCACGCAGGCCCATGGCACCGAAGGAGTCCTGCGGATACTGAATCGCGTCATTGGAGCTAATTCCAACAAATCCCAATCCCTTGGAAATGTACATGCGGGCCACATCCAACAGTGCATCCTCCATGTGCACGACGAACGGGCAGTGGTTGCACATGAAGACTACCACCAAACCCTGCGAACCCATACAGTCGTCACGGGAGGTGAGCGTGTCCTTGGTATCAGAATTGCAGGCTGGCAGAGCAAAATCGGGGCCCACTGAGCCTAATTGCACCATCTGAGAATATGTTACGGCCATTATTCAATTGTTTGGTTAATCAGTAGAAGAATGAGTGACTGCCACCCGAATCCGATGAAATGGGTAGGCTAAAGTTCCGGTGATAAGGGATAAGTGGGTGCACGCACGCTGCATGCCAAAGGCTGCCTCCACATTGGCCACATCGTTGACCGCACTGAGGTCCTCCACAAATTGTACGAGGTCGGAATACGCTCCACGCAGGTCCACAGCGACCCTCTCTGCAAGCTCCGAACCAGCATCCACGAAGCTGTCGCGCACCCTGTCAAATTGGGGTAGCACCCGATTGCGAGAACTACGCAGTATATCAATGGGTGCGCCCAGACGAACCGCCATCCGCCCCATAGATACAGCAACGCACCCTAAAGGCTGCACCTCCTGTGACACCGACAGCAACTTCAGGGCAAGCACCAGTTCGCTCTTGGGATCAACGTTTAGAGGCTCCAAAACGGCCCGACAAAGGGCCGCTTCGCGATAATTCACTTCCACCTGCTGAGCCTCAAGTTCGTGGTCCGGGATTTCGTTGTCCAACAGGCCTGCCAATGCCATCGCAGACATGTTACGACTGACATTCATCATGACGCAGAAATCACCCAGCGCCCCCTTGATGAGAGGCGGCTGGCTACCAGTCAAGAATTCCAGAAATCCCATATGGCGTCATGTAACGAGATAAAGACCCATCGCTGCAATATACGTGCACACCGCCTCGGGAACGAGATACCGGACGGAAAGCCCCCTGCGTACACGCTCGCGTATGCACGAAGAGGCAATGCCGATACACGGACTTTCCACTACGTCAACATTCGCTGGATCAACATCTTTATCCCCCACGGGTACTGCACGACGCCGGGGAAAGACTACCAGCCGAGCCATTTCCATGACCTTCTCTGGACGGTGCCATGCCTCAAACTGCTCCCAGTTATCTTGCCCTATAAGCAAGAACAGGACGCTCCCCGGCTGTGCCGCACTGACCGCCCGCACCGTATCTACGGTAAAGGACAAGCCAGAGCGCTGAAGCTCTATGTCTGATGCCCTGAACTGCGGGTTCCCAGCAACGGCATGACGGGTCATGGCCATTCGATGGACCCTACTGCTCAAGACGTGTCCCTGCTTGTGAGGCGGCTTCCTGGCAGGAATCCACCAAACCTCGTCCAGACATAGCTGGTCCCGGGCAGCTTCCGCCATGAATAAATGACCAAGGTGCGGAGGATCAAACGTGCCGCCGAACAAGCCCACGCGCTTCATTCCGGCTACCACCTCGCTTGCTACGAAGCAACTAGGATATCCATCTGCTCGGATGCCCTGGAATACAATTCCTCCGCCGTCTTCAAAAACGGGCTTTCCGGGAAGATCTGGACCAACCGCTGATAATGGTCAATGGCCTTCTGCAGCCGCTCAGGCTGCCTCTCAACAACGCTGCGATCGCTATACTCAACGTAACACCGAATAGCTCCCAGCAGTGCATCATCGGCAAGCGGTGTGTCCGGATAATCCTGAAACAATGATTCGTAAGACAGAGCCGCGGCCTCGAAAAGCCTGCGACGCTCATATAGTCCTCCAGCATAAAACACCTTTGCCGCCAGCTTTTCTCTAAGCTGGCGGGCGCGCACAGCAGCTACATCCACGGAGTCATGCTCCGGAAAGCGCTGCATGTACACGCTGAAGACTTCAATGCCACGCTCCGTTTCACTCTGATCGAGCTCGAAGCGCGGCGCCCGTTCAAAAAACGTCATGGCCCGCTCAAACTCTGCGTCGCCGACACGCGGATCAGCCCGATAAAGACGCGTGAAGTTAGCATATTCCTCGGCAGCCAAGATGTAATCACGATTCAAGCGATGCGCGCGGGCAAGCTTCAACTGCGCATTCGCGGCCCACTCGTGCGTCCGCCCAAAATCAAAGACGGCTTGGTAGTAGCGCACAGCATTCGTGTACTTGCCGGCAGAAAAGTACATCTCGCCGTAGCTATAGGCTTGCTCTGGAGAATCGTAAACGAGCGATCCCGAGGCACAACCGACCCAAATGAACACAACGAAAAGGATATAACGCATGGAAAACCACCAATATGCCGACTTCAAACCGCTACGCAAAACAAGCGGTTCCTATCTGCCACGGCGCGCCCTCCGTGAGCCGGACTGAAATAGGAACATCATCTGGTTACGCTGATCTCCAGCAAAATGAATTACCGATCCGATGCCGTGATGGGGAGCCGCATGCAGCAGCTTGGTAGCCAGCGGAACATTGGGCGGCTCAAGAATTCTGTCCAGCAGCATGCTCGTGACATCGTGCCCCACCGTTGCAAGCCTCCCGGGTTCCATACCCAATTCCTCCATGCGATAGGCAAAGCTTCGTACATCTGACCCTCTCGCTCTGTCATCGTATGTCGCAACATAACTGACTACGAGGTCTGAGGGCTGCTTTGTCCAATCTACGTGCATAAATGCCTCGCTCCCCAGTATATGGGGCTTCTTCGCTGTCTGCTGTATCTCTTTTAACGCCGCTTCAGCCCGGATTCGTGCGTCAACATCCCGCGTTGCGTGCACGGCCAGATACAACGCGTCGACACTCCCCAATGTATCGGCCCCCACAATGTCCGTCATCCGAATCCAATCTGCTGGTGAAATGAGATGATGGAAAAACGCGACCTCAACTCCCAGGCTTTCGGCTTTATGCTGAAAGGCCTCGGCCATCTTCACACTGCTCGGAGCACTGGCATCCGCGACAATTCCATAGCGATCAAACCCGGCATCGCGTGCTCCCCACTCCGCAAGGTATTGGCCCCTAAAACCAATAGTAGGGTTGGCCTGAAATACAAGTCGCCGCCCCGAGGTTATGCCGGCATCAGTCGCCAATGGCGCTACCAACACCACCCCCTCCCGCTCAGCCACCGCCGCAGCAGCATCCGCCTCCTCACTGAATAAGGGCCCGATAATGGCATGCACTTCCTCTTCAGCCAGCTCGGTAACCGCTCTCCGTGAGCCGGACCGGGTATGCTTCGAGTCCCTGAATAGAATTTGTATGGTCCGCCCACTCGCTCGGTTATACTCGTCCACCGCTACCCGGATACCGGCGAGAAGCGCTCTTGACAGCCCTACGCTACCCTCTGTCAACGGCAACACCACACCCAACCGCACCGCATGCTCAAACACTTGTTCGTGTTGCAGTTGCGTTTGCACGTACTGACGCAACTGACGAATGGCCGCTTCATACGGGCTTGTCGAATACGTACGTTCAAACGCATTCAGTACCGCGAGGCAATCGTCAAGGGCGCCATTCCGGTAGTGGGCTTTTGCGGCCATAACCATGGCGGGAGCCGCCAGCGGATGGTCCGGTGTTGCCCCGTAAGCCCAAGAAAAGAGCAGGGCGGCATGATCATAGTACTCCGACTCGAACGCTTCTATGCCAAGCTCAAATGCGTGCTCCTCGCCCACTACGGTCTGCGCGGCAACGAGGCTAGGCACTCCCAGAAGCAAGAATACCACAACACCGACGCCCGCGCACCAAGGTACACTGCTGAGCTTGTACCGCATCACCATTTATTCCCACTCAATGGTTGCAGGGGGCTTTGAACTGATGTCGTACGCCACCCTATTAATGCCCCGGATTTCATTAATAATCCGGTTGGATACATGGGCCAGGAATTCGTGCGGAAGACGCGCCCAATCTGCTGTCATGCCGTCAATACCCGTAACAGCTCGCAATGAGCACACATACTCGTAGGTCCGCTGATCACCCATCACCCCAACCGTCTGGATAAGTAATAATACGGCAAATGCCTGCCATACCTCACTGTAGAGACCAGACCGGTGCAATTCGTCCATAAAGATGTGGTCGGCCCTGCGGAGCAAGCCTAAGGTCTCAAAATCCACAGCTCCGATAACACGCACCGCAAGCCCAGGTCCGGGAAAAGGGTGACGACTAATGATCGTCTCAGGGACACCAAGGACCTCGCCGATGCTCCTGACCTCATCCTTAAACAACTCCCTAAACGGCTCCAGGAGTTCAAAGCTGTGCTCCTCCGGCAATCCCCCGACATTGTGATGCGTCTTGATAGTTGCACTCGGGCCCTTGAAGGATACACTCTCAATTACGTCTGGATATAGTGTGCCCTGTGCCAAAAACCGCGGTGGGCGCCCCATCATTCGGCTGATCAGCTGCGTCTCCTCCTCGAATACTTCAACGAAAGTATTGCCAATAATAGTACGTTTGGTTTCCGGATCTGTCACATTACGTAGCCGTCTGAGGAACCTTTCGGTGGCGTCAACCGCGCGCAACGGAATATTGAAGTAGCCACGAAAGGTAGCCTGAACGTCTTCCCATTCCCCCTCCCGCAGCAGACCATTATTGACAAAAACGCAGATAAGCTGGTCTCCTATTGCTTCGTGCAGCAGCTTCGCAGCCACCGAAGAGTCCACTCCGCCTGACAGGCCAAGGAGAACGATATCCTCGCCAACAACCTCACGGACTTCTCGAATCTTTCGCTCAATAAAGGAGGCAGGAGTCCATCCACCGGAGCAACCGCAGATTTCCTCGGCAAAATTGCTCAGAATTCGGCTGCCATGATCCGTATGAACTACTTCCGGATGGAATTGAACCCCGTAGTGCGGCCGGATCATTGAGCGAATGGCAGCTTCAGGAGCATTCGCCGTATGCGCCAGCCTGGTATATCCCGCAGGCAGTCCCGCCAAGGCATCGCCATGGCTCATCCAGACGTGCGTACCCGAAGGGACACCGGCGAAAAGATCGCTGTCGTCGTTGATTTCCAGCCGCGTGCGGCCAAATTCGCGGATGCCGGCGGCTTCTACACTCCCTCCATGGGCATGAACCATGGCCTGTAGACCATAGCATATACCCAACACTGGAAGCCTGGAACCATCCGCGCGGCGCAAATCCAGTACCCGTTCATCCCATGCTGGAGCAGCGCCTTCATACACGGAGCTGGGACCGCCTGACAGAATCAGTCCCGTCGGATGCAGCGCCTCTATTTCGGACGCGGCCATGCCGCACGGATAGATCTCGGAATAAATACCGCCTTCGCGTACCCGCCTTGCAATCAGCTGCGTGTATTGGGCACCAAAATCCAAGATTACAATTTTCTCTCCCACCTTCTTTAGCCCACCTTGGCGGCATACTCGTCGGCCGACATCAGTGACTCCGTCTGCCCGAGATCATCCAACTCCACACGTATCAGCCAACCCTTCCCAAACGGATCGGTGTTGACCAGCGAAGGGTCATCCTCCAGCTCGCCATTGTGCTCCACAATCGTGCCGGAAACAGGCATAAAAAGATCGGCCACAGCCTTTACTGCCTCAACAGAGCCGAAAATGCCATTCTGCTGCAGCGTGTCACCTATAGGCTCAAGCTCAACAAACACAACATCACCGAGCTCACGCTGGGCATGATCCGTAATGCCTATTATGGCATGGTTCCCTTCCACGCGGACCCATTCATGTTCTTCGGTGAAAAGCAGCGATGCATTGTTTTTCATTGCCTGTTACAAGTTTGGAGCCCGGTGCTAGGCTGCCAGCTGGAGGTCGTCTACAAACTGCGTCGTGAATTCGCCCCGCCTGAATGCCGGATTGGATAACAATTCCCTGAAGAACGGTAACGTTGTCTGAACGCCTTCAAGCACGAACTCATCCACTGCCCGCTGCATTTTTCGTATTGCGAACTCCCGGTTGCGCGCGTGGACGATCAGCTTGCCTATCATTGAATCGTAGTGGGGCGGGATTGAATAGCCGGCATATGCATGCGTGTCTACACGCACCCCTGGCCCGCCGGGAGGATGAAACGATGTCACGGTCCCCGGACACGGCCTGAACCCGTTGTACGGGTCCTCCGCATTGAGGCGGCATTCAATGGCATGCCCGACAGGAGTTCCTGTGTAACGGGGCAGGCGCTCACCCATGGCTGCTCTGATTTGTAGTTCGACCAGATCCTCGCCCGTCACTTCCTCCGTAATTGGATGCTCCACCTGAATCCGAGTGTTCATTTCAATGAAATAGAACTCTCCGTGCGAATCAAGCAAGAATTCCACGGTACCGGCCCCTTCATAGTCTACCGACGCTGCACCCAGCACTGCGGCCCGACCCATCTTTTCTCGCAGTGCAGCATCTACAGCAGGCGATGGTGCCTCCTCCAATAACTTCTGGTGGCGCCTCTGGATAGAGCACTCGCGCTCCCCCATGTGGAACGTGTTGCCGTGTGCATCGGAAAATACTTGGATCTCAATATGCCGAGGGCCTTCAATAAACTTCTCTACGTACACTTCGTCCGACCCGAAGGCGGCATGCGCTTCATTCCGAGCCGCATGGAACTGCTGCTCAAGTTCCGCCTTGGAACATACAACCCGCATCCCGCGCCCTCCTCCACCCGCACTAGCCTTGATCAGCACGGGGTACCCCATCTCAGCAGCCAGCAGGCCCGCCTCGTGAACCGTTTCTACCACCCCCTCGGAACCGGGTACGACCGGAACACCTGCCGCGCGCATAGTGTCCTTGGCCCGGCTCTTGTCACCCATAAGGGTGATCGTGTGCGGTGGGGGCCCAATAAACTTGATGCCATGATCCGAACAGATGGCACTGAATACCGCATTCTCGGACAAGAAACCATAACCGGGATGGATAGCATCCGCACCGGTGATTTCTGCTGCGGCAATGATTCTGTTTGGGCGCAGGTAGCTGTCGGATGAAGGCGCGGAACCGATACAGACCGCTTCGTCTGCATACTTGACATGCAGCGTATCCCTATCCACCAGCGAATAGACGGCCACCGTTTTCAGCCCCATCTCACGGCACGTCCGAATAACGCGCAGGGCAATTTCACCACGGTTGGCGATTAGAATCTTACGCATTAGGCACCTGTCGCACGCCGGCGTCTGCTGCCCCTAGGCCGGGTCAATAACAAAAAGCGGCTGCCCGTACTCGACAGGCTCGGAATTCTTTACCAACACATCCGTCACGGTTCCTGCCACCTCACAGTCTATCTCATTCATAAGCTTCATGGCCTCAATGATACATAGCGTATCTCCTGGCTTTACCGCATCCCCCACAGATACAAAAGGCGAAGCGTCCGGCGAAGGAGCAGAATAATACGTTCCCGGTGTTGGGGCCTCCACGGTAACACCAATTGTCTCATCCTGCGCCGTTGGCACCGGCGCAGGACCTGGTGGGACCGGTCTGACGGGCTGTACCGGCACGGGCTGCACGTTCGGCGGCTGCTGGTAGCTAGTCAGCACCAAAGGCGGCTGCAAGGTCACGGCCGGACTCTCCTTACGCACGATAATTCGAACCCCATGTTCTTCAATCTCTACTTCGGCAGCCTTCGCTTCCGTAGCAACCTTTATTAGCTCCCGTATTCTTGAAAGATCCATGCAGGCTATCCGCTTGGTGGAAATCCCTCCCTTAAGAGGTCACTCGAGTGACATACGCACCCGTTTCCGTGTTGACGCGCACAATGTCACCTACCTCAACAAAGAGCGGCGTATTCAAGACCGCACCGCTCTCAACAGTGACCTCCTTCGTAGCCCCCGTAGCCGTGTCTCCTCTGAGACCAGGATCCGCTCGCACAACCGCCAACTCAACACTTTTCGGCATCTCTGCACGTATTGGCTCTTCGGTCTCCGCGTGGAACAGAATGTCAATCTCTCCACCTTCCTTAAGATACTCTCGCTTCTCAATTTTCGATGGCTGAAGTGCGAACTGGGAGTAGTCCTCCACATCCATAAAGTGCATCCCGAGGGAATCTTCATAAAGATACTGATGCGTTCGCCGTTCCACGCGAGCTTCCTTGACCCGCTCGCCAGCACGGAATGTCTTGTCAACAACTTGACCGGTACGCACATTGCGCAAGGTGGTCCGTACGAAAGCGCTGCCTTTACCCGGCTTCACATGTTGGAACTTGACGATCTGCCAGATCCCTTTACCCTGCTCCATGGTGAAGCC
Organism: Rhodothermales bacterium; assembly: GCA_963663495.1. Classification (GTDB taxonomy): domain Bacteria; phylum Bacteroidota; class Rhodothermia; order Rhodothermales; family Bin80. The sequence continues at coordinate 1,937,330 of OY760427.1, read as the reverse complement.
ATTCCGGAATTCTGATGTTGACGCCACTGTTTTTGCGTTTGTGAACACGGAATATACCGCACTCCAGCCCGTGCTGCAAAAATGCTATGGAACACCCGGTACAGGGATGCCCTGAAGTTAGTGGCCAAACAGCAAATCCATAGGCCGTGCCACTCCCAACGTCCCTCTGTACTGAAAGGCCTCTCCATACTCGGCTCCGATAGAGAACCCTAGTGCGCGTGCGCGCGCCTCAACCCAACGCAGAAAAGCCGGCGTTGAAATAAACGTCTTTGCGCCGGCGTTTTCCGGGCTGTAAAACTGCGACCCGTATGCCCGCACCGCGCGCATACGCTGGTCCCACGTCTGACTCACATCTACCACAAAGCTGTGGTCCATCTGCTGCACTTCCTCAAAGTGCAGCAGATGGTTCGGTCTCCAGGCGGCCTCCGCCGGTTGTGGCCCGGTGGGGAGCTTTTCAAGTCCACTGTAAAAACATGCTTCCAACGTTAACCGCGCAGCCCGAGCATGATCAGGATGCCGACACGCTGTCGGGTGCAACAGCACCACGCGAGGACGCACTTGACGCAGCACGGATATCAGCTGGAGTCGGTGCTCCGGACTTGCGGTAATCCCGCCGTCCGGGAGACCCAGGTTGCAACGAAAGGCCAAGCCCATTACGGCGGAAGCACGTTCAGCCTCCTTGCTGCGTAATGCCGGCGATCCGCGCGTCCCCAACTCCCCGCGGGTCAGATCAACAATACCGGTGCGATATCCCTGCTTCGCAAGCAGACACAGCGTGCCGCCCGCATTCAATTCAGCATCGTCCGGGTGCGCAGACACGGCTAGTACGTCCACGGGATCCTGCACGCTAGCCCACCACAAAGTTCACAATCCGTCCCGGAACGTAGATATTCTTCCGCAGCGATTTGGCCTCCAGATACCTCGCCACGTTCTTGAGCCGCCGGGCGGCGGCTAGCACATCCTCCCGTTCAGCATCTGCCTGCACCTCGATGGTTCCACGTACCTTACCGTTAACCTGGACAGCAATCCTGACGGAGTCCACCTGCAAATACGCCTTTTCCACCACGGGCCAATCCGCATATGCCAGGGTGCCTTCGTGGCCAAGTCGATGCCATAGGTCCTCGGCCGCATGTGGTGCAAAAGGGGATAACAATAACACGAATGTTTCTGCCACCTCGTGCGGCACCATTTGCCACTTGTAGGCTGCGTTAACGAACTCCATCAACGCGGCGATCGCTGTATTCATACGGAGGGCATCAATGTCGTCGGATACCCTTTGAATGGTGCGGTGCAACAATCGATTATGTTCGGTAGTCGGTGCGCAATCGCGCACGCGGGCGCTAAGCCCGCCCGGTTCGTTTGCGAGCAGCCTCCAAACCCGGTTCAAGAACCGGGATGTGCCTTCTACTCCGCGTGTATTCCATGGCTTGACATGCTCAAGGGGACCCATAAACATTTCGTACAGCCGAAACGCATCCGCACCGTATTCCTCAACAATGTCATCCGGGTTGACGACGTTGTTGCGGCTCTTGCTCATCTTGTGAGCCCGCACGTCAAGCTGTATCTCCGGCGCCTTCTGCAGGACAAAGTGATCCCCCTCCTTGGTCACATCCGATTCGTCTACGCGCGCGGTTTCCACCAAAAAGGTCGTTCCACGTATTACGCCATCGGATACCTCAGTAGCAGATACTTGCCTGCCCGTGCCGGGCTCTCGGTAGGTTGTGTACTCCAGCTCACCCAGAATCATGCCCTGGTGCACGAGCCTGACAAATGGCTCAGGGGTACTTACAACCCCGACATCGTATAACATCATATGCCAGAACCGGGCATACAGCAGGTGGAGCACTGCATGTTCGGCTCCCCCGACATACAAGTCGACCGGCATCCAGTACTTTTCCTTTTCCGGATCAACTAGCATCTTATCATTGTCCGGATCAATGTAACGCAGGTAGTACCAGCACGAGCCAGCCCACTGCGGCATGGTGTTGGTCTCTCTCCTTGCCGGCGCACCCGTTTCCGGGTCTGTCGTGGCAATCCAATCGGTAGCCGATGATAGCGGGCCTTCCGGGGAGCCGCTGGGTTTGAACTCTTTCAGATCCGGTAGCGCAACCGGAAGCTCTTTTTCGGGCAATCCCTTCGCAACGCCATCAACGTAGATAATAGGCAGCGGCTCGCCCCAGTACCGCTGACGGGAAAAGAGCCAGTCTCTCAGTTTGTAGTTGACCTTCCGGCTACCGCACCCCGCCTCCTCCAACCATGCTATCATGCGCTCCTTGGCCTCTTCCATTCGAAGGCCGTTCAGGAAACCGCTATTTATTGCCGGGCCATCGCCGAGATACGCTTTGCCTACAAAACCATCAGATGGCTGGACCGTCCGCCTGATGGGCAGGTCAAATGCGGCAGCAAAAGCCCAATCCCGATCATCCTGCCCCGGCACGCCCATAATTGCACCAGTGCCGTAGGACACCAGCACATAGTCCGCAACCCAAACCGGAATGTGGTCGCCGCTTGCCGGGTTGATAGCATAGCCTCCCGTAAAGACACCCGTCTTGGTCTTCTGCAGCTCTGTGCGCTCCAAGTCACTCTTGCGAGCTGCCCGGACCCTGTAGGCATCAACCGCTTCCCGGTGCTGAGGCGTGGTCAGCCATGGTACCAACTCGTGCTCCGGTGCAAGCACCATGTAAGTAGCACCGAACAGCGTGTCCGGCCGCGTGGTGTAGACGCGGATGACATGATCGCCTTTAACGATCTTGAAGTCTATCTCTGCTCCTTCGCTGCGCCCAATCCAGTTGCGCTGCATTTGCTTTGTGCTGCTCGGCCAATCAGCGCTGTCAAGCCCGGTCAGGAGGCGTTCCGCATACTCCGTAATTCGGAGTACCCACTGTCTAAGGTTTCTGCGTTCACACGGATGCCCTCCGATTTCGCTTTTTCCGGCGACGACCTCCTCATTTGCAAGTGTAGTGCCCAGCTCCTCGCACCACCAGACAGGCACCTCGGCCTCGTAGGCCAAGCCTTTTTCCATCAGCTTACTGAATATCCACTGCGTCCACCGATAGTAGGATGGATCCGTTGTATCCACCTCCCTTTCCCAGTCGTACGAGAGCCCGAGTGACTTCAGCTGTTCCCGAAAACGCTTTACATTTGCTTCTGTCGTCGTCTTGGGATGGGTTCCTGTGCGCAAAGCATACTGCTCGGCAGGTAACCCGAACGCATCCCATCCAATAGGGTGCAGGACATTGAATCCCTTCATCCGCTTGTATCGCGCGACAATATCTGTCGCCGTATAGCCTTCGGGATGCCCCACATGCAGGCCGGCCCCACTCGGATAGGGAAACATGTCAAGCACGTAGTACTTCGGCTTTGACGTATCCACATCCTCGGGGGTACGAAAGGTCTTATGAACCTCCCAGTACGCCTGCCATTTTTTCTCTACTTGCTTGAACGGGTATGCTGCCATGTGTTCAGGTATCCGGCCAGGACCGTGTTAGTGAGGCAAGTCTCCGAGTTCGGGCGATCGCCGGATGAAGATAAGCCACTTGCGGGCAGCGTGTTAGAACGGGCATACGGGCACATCAATACCTTGACCTAGCATGCGGTAGCTGCGGTCAACGTAGATCAACGGCTTCTTCCGTCCGGGGATGGTGACGGCTTCTACTCTCGCCACAATGAGTGTATGATCTCCCGCCGGCATATTTGCGTGCGGGACGCACTGGAATACGGCGATGGCACCGCCAAGCACCGGAATCCCGTGGTCATCCAATACATATTCTACATCAGCAAATTGCTCTACACTGGTGCGGTCAGGATTTGCAAAGCGAGAACTAAGCGGTGCTTGCTCCTCGGAGAGCAGGTGAACAGTGAAGCGCGGGGTCGCAGTAATCATGTCATGTATCTGGGCGGTGCAGGCAACATTGAATGATACCAGCATCGGTTCCAATGAAACGCTGGTAAACGATCCGATGGTGATACCCCTGATTTCTTTTCCATCGCGCGCAGTCACCACTGTCACCGGCGACGGAACGCAACTCATCGCGTCCCGGAATGAATCCATATCAGGCGGATGAGGCATGGTGGAAGTGGCTAGGTAGGGCATGTTCAGTCGTCAACAACCAATGAACTCAAAAGAGCCACAGCCAAGTCCCTTAGGTCCCACTAAATCGCGAACCACCAGTTTGGTTCTTAGCCTCAGGCATGTCCTGCGAGACACCACGCAATGTGTTTGGGCAGGAACCTGTTGCAAGAAAAAATGACCGCATCGTCCGCCCCAAGTCAGACATCATTCCTGCCCGTGATCAACGTCAACTATTTTCCACCTGTTCGATGAGTAAGACTGATACGACAAGCAAGCTCGTGTTAATAAAGATGTCAGCGCTACAAGGCGGAGCACAGTAGCAGGCGATCGTGTTTCCCAACCACCGTCATCAATGAACTTGCCGTCCGTTTGCGCCCAGAGCTCGACCGGCGTTAGGATGAACAATAGCAACAAATTGCATCTTTTTCGCATAACGCATTTATCAATTTCCCCGTAGCTACTCCAACCCAGCCGCGCCCCCATCCGTACATGGTGTAGTACCGGGAGCGCTCGTCCAATCGAACATAGGATTTTACCGAAAGCCTCGCCTCGTGCAGTGAATGCATTCAGAACTTTTATCATGATGCTTGTGCCGCGCTTCGCACGCCGGCTCTGCTGTTGCCAACGAGCTTTCCCAATTCCTGCATCGAATCCCTCGCCATTGCGCCGCACGTAAGGCACTTGTTGATCCCAGCCTCGTTATCCCGCTCTTGTGCGAGAACCCTGAGAAACAGAGAATCCAGTGTGTTCAAATGGGTCGCAGCGGTCATAGACAGTCTTGCGGGTTTCATTTTTCCGCAATGTGGATGACTTCGGGCATGTCTCAGTTGCACCGGGACGGGTCGGGCCGGTGCAACTATTTGGGAGTTATATGGCTGAGTACCCATTTGCTGAGGTTTTCGAAATAATTGCAGGTTTTTCGCGAAAAGCGGGAGCCGATTATGAACAACTGGCGAAAGCCATCCTGTCTGCACCACCAAAGCACAAAAAGTAATTCCTGCGAAAACGCGTGGCATTCAGCCATATAACTCCCTAACTTATCGTTCAGGGCGATAACGGTGCTGTCGCCACGGGTCATAAATGCCTCGCAAGTCAGAGCAAATCTGAAGGCATCGCGCATTCTGTTTGCCAACGATCATCCGCGAGAACCCTTTCCAGGCACTCGCCATTGCACAGAACACTGAGTATTCGTTATACCCGACTCTGAAACGTACTGCGACGTATCACAACACGTTTCACCACGTTAGAGCCTGTTGTGGGGTAAGGGTAGTCCAGCCGGGTTGTGCGTCCAGGAATACTGCGGAACGCAGGTTTACGCATACCATTAATTGGACGCACCTGATTGTTAAGGCGAGCTTCCCACGGATTGCCCCAATATCGCAATCTCTACGCGAATACGTCCTTTACGCGGCTGAAGAACGACTTACTATCCTTCCCGGCTTGCGGGGTAGGGTCAAACCCTTCCAGTTCTCTCATCTCCTCAAGCAACGCACGTTCCTCATCACCGAGCGCATTGGGCGTCCAAACCTGAACCGTAACATATTGGTCTCCGCGCACCGCGGAGTTCAGCTGCTTGAGACCCTTTCCTCGCATGCGCAGCATTTTCCCCGACTGGGTACCAGGATCAATAACAAGGCGTGCACGACCACGCAGTGTCGGCACTTCAACCTCAGCCCCTAATGCGGCATCGGCAAAGGTGATCTGCACACTATAGTGCAAGTCACTCCCGTCCCGATCAAAGTGCTCGTGCGGCATCTCCCTGATCTCAACACGCAGGTCCCCAGCCGGACCTCCGCGAATGCCCGCGTTCCCATGCCCGCGAAGGCTCAGGTAGTTGCCCTCTTCCACTCCTGCGGGTACATTCACCGACACCATGGATTCACCGTGCACCCTTCCCAAGCCTCTGCATGTATTGCATAGATGTTCAATAACCTGTCCCTCTCCACGACAGTTTGAGCAGGGTTGAACGTTCACAATCTGTCCAAGGACCGTCTGCCGTACCCGTCGCACTTCGCCCCTGCCCGAGCACGATGCACACACCTTGCGGGCGGCGCTCCCCCCTTCCGCACCCGTTCCGGAGCATGAATCACAACCGACAAACCGGCGCACCCTGAGGCGCTTCTCAACTCCATCACCGATCTCCTTCAAGGTAAGCGGCAGCTGGACGCGCAGTCCTTCGCCACGCTGTCCCGACGAGCGCCCCCGCGGACGAGAACCTCCACTCCCAAATAAATCCTCAAGTCTGCCGCCCCCGCTGAAAATATCGCTGAAGGCACTGAAAATGTCGCCAACATCATTAAACCCGGCACCGCCATTGCGCGGATTAACACGCCCGAAGCGATCATACTCTGCACGCTTCTGCTCGTCTGAGAGCACCTCGTAGGCCTCTGCCGCCTGCTTGAAACGGTCCTCGGCCTCCTTGTTGTCGGGGTTACGATCCGGATGGTATTGAAGGGCCTTCTTTCGGTAGGCCTTCTTCAGTTCGTCGGCGGTCGCATTACGGTCTACACCGAGTACCTGATAATAATCTTTCATTAAACCTCTTCCTGTGTAGCAACCACAACCTTCGCATGGCGGAGGACATGCTCACCGTGAAGATATCCGCACTGGACTTCCTGAACCACAAGTCCGGCCCCTGCATCATCCGAAGCCGGTACCTGCAGAATTGCTTCATGGAGATGCTCGTCAAACGGTTTCCCTTCTACGACCATAGGCTTGACACCAAAGCCGGCCAGTGCCGAAAGCAGGTTGTCGTAGACCAGTTGCACCCCCTCACGAAATCCTGCGTCAGGTGCTGCATCCTCCTTTGCAGCGCCCAAGGAGCGGCTGAAGTCATCCAAGACAGACAACATTGCTTCAAGTACCGATGCCTGTGCCCTCCGAGTCCACCCGAGGCGCTCACGCGCTGTCCTCCTACGGAAATTCTGGTATTCCGCAACTTGGCGAAGAAGCTGGTCCTTTACGGTAGCGAGCTCCTCCTCCAATGCGCTATTGACAGAATCGGACTCGCATGTCAATACCTCCACCTCCACGTCACCTTCTGCGGTGACGATTTTGGTCTGGGATTGTGTCTCCGCTGCGTTCATTGTACGCATATATTTTCTAAAAAACGTGTGCCTGCTGGATGTTGACGGACGGTCGGTCAAGCAAACCCACCATAGTTTCTACGAGGGCGATCGCCCTACCATAATCCATGCGTGTGGGTCCCAATATGCCTACCGTACCCACTGTTTGACCCACACAATACTTTGCCGTCACCAGTGAAAAGTTGCTCGCGTGGGCATCCTCAAGCTCGCGGCCGATACTTACCACCGCTTTGCCGTCTGTCGGACCGCCCGACTGACCTTCGAAAAGCTGTACCACATACCCTTCATCTTCGACCAGCTGCATTAGCTGCCGAACATCGCGTACATCTCGAAACTCAGGCTGACTAAGCAAGCTCAGCGTACCCCCACGGCTGAGGCGCCCATCCACCGAATCGCTAAACAGTTCATCAGACCCGTTAAGGATCAACTGCACCAAGCCCGTCTGACTGTCATCTATGTCACGCGTACGGCTCGCATACGTGCGGCGAATGTCTTCCAGAGGCAGGCCGGCTAACCGCTCATTCAGAATTGAGACAACACGATCTATATCCTTCCGCCTTAGATCCACTCTGGTCTGGTAAATTATGGTTTTAACCTGATGGCTTCGGACGCTGATTACGATCATAACCGACGGAGCCGAGAGCGGGATTACATCAAGGCGCTCCAGCACGCCCGTTGACATTCGCGGGCTCAGGACAATACCCAACAGATTGGACATCTGGCTGAGCAGGCGTGAGCTCTCACGAAACAGCTCATCGGCATCTCCCATAAGCCGATCCAGCTTCGCCTTCAACAGCTGTTTCTCAACAACCGGCAGATCCGGCTGGACCATCAACTCGTCCACAAAGGCGCGGTAGCCGCGTTGCGTCGGCACGCGGCCGGCAGATGTATAAGGGTGTCTGAGATACCCCAAGTCCTCCAAATCACTCATCGTATTCCGTGCAGAAGCCGCACTGATCCCAAGGGGGAACCGTTTGGTTAATGTGCGCGATCCCACCGGACCGGCCGTGTCTATAAAACTGCGGACGACCGCATGGAGGATAGCGCGCTCACGGCTACCCAAGGACCTTGAACCTGAAGCATCTGATATCCCCATCGCACAATACGGAGCCACAAAAGCCTTGCCAATGACAGCGTGGCAGACCGGTCTGGCAGGGTAAAATACGGAACCACACGATCGGCTGTTTCCGATAACCATCGCAACAGGCCTATCCAATACGCGTAAACGGCGAAATATGCGAATACAATTGCTACGATAATGCGCTTCTTTTCAACACTGGTTGCCAGCGTCCTCGGGACCTTCATCGCCCTTGGTGTCCTCCTACTACTCGGATCGGCAATTGCTGCCGCCATTTTTGCCACTGCATCCCGCGTCGGTCCAACAGTTGGTGACAATACCGTGCTCGTGGTTGAGCTATCTGGAGCAATACCGGACATAGTCTCCCGGGACCCACTATCCGAGTTACTTTTTGATGAAAAGGGCTACGACCTTTACGACTTGAAGCAAGCGCTGTCTCGTGCAGCATCGGACCCGAAGATCAGTGCTTTGTGGTTGAGGTCCCGAAGTGTCCAGGCAAGCTGGAACACGCTGGAGGAAATTCGGGATGCCCTTGAAGACTTTCGTGCTAGCGGGAAGACATTTATTGCATCCAGCGGCGAATACATGATGTCAGAAAAGGACTACTTCCTGGCATCCGCAGCCGAAAGTGTATATGCACTTCCGGAGGCCTTCTTTGAATTTAATGGCATGTACTTGGAGGTCCTTTTCATCAAGGGACTGCTTGATAAGGTCGGTATTGAGCCTGAGATCCTGCGCGTGGGTGACTTCAAGGGCGCCGTTGAGACCTATTCCCGAACAGACCTCTCCGGCGAGAACGAGCTTCAGCTTCAGGCTGTTCTGAACAATTTCAATCAGGCCCTTATCAGCCGAATCGCTGCGGCGCGAAATATGCCTATGGACGAGATAGACAGACTGGCCCGTGAAGATGCCATGATCACGGCTCAGAATGCCATGGACGCCGGACTGCTGGATGACCTGCTATTTGAAGACGAAGTTAGAGAGCTGTTGAGCGATTCCGTCAGGGCCGGCGACAATCTGCGAACCGTACGGCTAGCGGACTACGTCCGCAGATTTGCTGATAGCCAGCGGGCTGACGAAAAGATAGCCATCGTCTACGCTATAGGAACCATTGTCAGCGGGACCAGCCCTCCGGGGACATCCGTGGTCGGATCCAAAACGTTTGGTGACGCGATGCGACGGGCGCGGGAAGACGATGATATAAAGGCTGTGGTATTGCATATCAATTCCCCGGGAGGATCCTCTGTGGCATCGGATGCAATGTGGAGAGAGATCCACCTAACAACGCAGGAGAAGCCTGTGGTCGCATCCATGGGAGATGTCGCAGCGTCAGGCGGCTACTGGATCGCCACTGCAGCCGATACCATCGTAGCAGGCCCGTCCTCCATCACGGGAAGTATTGGGGTTTTTGGCATGTTTGTCAGTGTGGGCGACGCCATGGAAGATCACTTGGGCCTTACGACCGACCTCGTCCAGACGAGCCCTTATGCAGACATGCTTTCCGGCATGCGCCCGCTACGTCCTCAGGAGCGCGCCGTCTTGGAACGAGCCATTATCTCCACCTACGACAAGTTTATTGATAAGGTCTCAGTATCACGCGGGATACCCCCGGAAACTGTCCATTCCATCGGTCAGGGCCGAATCTGGACGGGGGAGGATGCCCATGAACTCGGGCTTGTGGATGTGCTTGGAGGGATGGAAGCGGCCGTTGAGGTAGCCGCCGAAATGGCCGGGCTGGAGGACTGGAGCATCCGACGCCTCCCTCGCCCTCGGACATTCATAGACGAATTCAGTGACATAATGCTGGTTGCCTTGCAAAACCATCTGGCGCTCCCCGGCGCGGACATTCTGCAGGATATGATTCAAATGAACGGGGAGCCACAAGCGCGTATGCCGACGGACTTCCAACTGCACTAGAGTCTTACCAACACCTCGCCGGTCATGTCGTCGGGCACGCCCTCTCCCATGAGGGTAAGGATGGTGGGAGCCACATCACCAAGCTTACCTGGGAATACCGGGCCGTTGAAGCTGTCTTTGATGATCAGGTGGGGAACCAGCGCCGTGGTATGGGCCGTGTGCGGCGATCCGTCCGGTTCGCGCATCTTGTCCGCGTTACCATGGTCAGCCAGAAGGGTGACGCCATAACCATGGGTAAGCGCTGCCTCAACAACAACGCGTGTACCCGCATCTGCCGCCTCTACAGCCTTAACGGCAGCATCAAAATTTCCAGTGTGCCCAACCATATCCGGGTTCGCAAAATTCAGACACACAAAATGATACTTCCCTGTGGCTAACGCCTGCGCGCAGCGCCGGGCTACCTCCGGGGCGCTCATAGCTGGCTGGAGATCATACGTTGCCACCTTTGGAGACGGAACGAGGATGCGATCCTCTCCAGCGAATGGCTGCTCCCTTCCACCACTGAAAAAGTATGTCACATGGGGGTACTTCTCTGTTTCCGCTACGCGGACCTGCCTAGCACCACGCACTGCCAGCACCTCACCAAGGGTGTTTGTTAAATTCACCTTCCGATAGGCTACGGGAAGGTCAAACGCCCTGTCGTACGGTGTTAAGGTTACGAAATAGAGCCCTTCCAGCGGAGTCAGCGGAGTTGGCAGTACACCTTTCTGCCCCGTTAGCGCTTGCACAAGCTGGCGCCCGCGGTCGGCCCGGAAATTGAAAAAGATCACCGAATCACCAGAACGAATGGTGGCAGCCCTAGGCGTACCGATAATGCAAGGACCAATGAATTCATCTGTCGTGCCGGCCGCATAGGCGGCCTCCAGCGCCTGCTCCGGCTCCTCAAACTCGGTACCATTACCCTCCGTCAATAAATTGTACGCCCTCTCAACGCGCCCCCATCGCTGGTCTCTGTCCATCGCGTAGTAGCGCCCGATAATTGACGCAATCCTACCGGGACCATACTCCCGCGATTGCCGGCGAAAGTCATGTATGAACCGCAAGCCAGCGTCGGGGGCCGTGTCACGCCCATCTGTAAAAGCGTGGACACAAACCTGTTCATTCGCAAGTCCGGCTTCGCTGGCGATGCGCAGCAATGCAAAGAGATGACGCAGTTGGCTATGCACTCCCCCGTCCGAGAAAAGCCCCATGAAGTGCAGCCTGGCGCCCGCTTGCTCGGTACGCGTAGCCGCCGCAACCAATGCTTGGTTCTGATAAAAGCTTCCGTCCTCAATGGCGAGGTTAATGCGCGTTATATCCTGATGGACTGTCCTGCCGGCGCCCAGGTTCGTATGCCCCACCTCCGAATTCCCCATCTGCCCTCGCGGCAGCCCGACTGACCGCCCGGACGCTACCAGGGTACTGTGAGGATATCGCTGGAACAGACTGTCCAGATAAGGCCTGTCCGCGGCATCAACTGCACTGACAGACACATCCTCCGCTATACCGTAACCGTCAAGGATGATCAGAATATGGCGCTGGTCCTGGTGCATGGAGTTGTTGCGGTCGTTAAGTCGGGATTTTGTCAACGCGATAGTCTCGCACGGTACGGGTTGTAGTACCTGTCCTGGATTGGTATACATTCATGGAGCCGCATCGGGGACACGCGACTTGCTTCGTGCCGCTGCGATCAACCTTGATTGCAGGCTGTTCAAAGTAATGCCTCCGGGTCTTGCAATAATACCGCCCCTTGGACACATCAAGACCTTCAACCGGTGGGGGGAGTTTACGTACCAGATCGTAATAGCAGCAGTGAGTCGCAACAGCACACTGCGAACACTTGGGGGATCGTGCTGTGCATGTATATCGTCCGTGGAGAATAAGCAAATGGTGCGCCTCGCCCCAGGAATCACTTGGTAGTACGGACTTCAATCCGCGTTCCACCTTGAGCGGTGTGTCCGCATCCCTTACCAGGCCCAGTCTATTTGCAACCCGGAAAACGTGCGTATCAACCGGGAGCGCCTCCTCGTCTCCAAATGCTACCGAGCTTACCACCTGGGCAGTCTTCCTGCCAACGCCTGCAAGCGTGGTCAGGTCAGAAACCGTTTTAGGCAGCTTCCCACCAAACTTTTCGCACACCTGGCGTGCCATACGAACCAGGTGTTTGGCCTTGTTGTTGGGATAAGTTACTGAACGAATGAATGGGAAAACGTCTGCTGCTTCCGCACGAGCAAGTTTCTGAAAGGAATTATATGCTTCAAACAGCGCTGGCGTGACCTTATTGATCCGCTCATCCGTACACTGCGCCGACAGAAGCACTGCCACTATGAGTTCGTATTCGGTGCTAAAGTGCAGCTCGCTTTGAGGTGTGGGGATAACGCTCCGCAATCCATCTAGCACTCGCTGCCCTCGCACTGCCCTTTTCATGGTCACTACAGTAAACTTCGCGCCGTACTACCGCAAACGCTCCGGCTCGTTTCGGGGGTTGTGGCGCTGCCTGGCCTTGGTCGCACTGGGTTGGACTCTCTGTCAGCCGGTATCAGCTCAGCTATCGGACAGTGCGCAAGTCTCTCTCATTACAATCGCCCCCGGTAAAGCAGTGTACTCGCTTTGGGGGCACAGTGCTGTTAGGGTCTTTGATCCAATCTATGACCTGGACGTAGTTTTCAACTACGGCACCTTTGATTTTGGCAACACATTACTATTCTTGGCCCGGTTCGCCTACGGGCGTCTGGATTACATGCTTACGACGCAGTCCTATCCGGCCTTCATTGACGAAGCCTGGTATGCGGAGAACCGGCAGGTAGTGGAACAGGTCCTGGACCTCACCGAGTCAGAACGTGATAGCCTGTTCTCCTACCTATATCGCAATGCGAGTCCGGAAAACAGGGTGTACCGCTATGATTACTTCTATGATAACTGCTCGACTCGCATCAGGGATGCCCTTGAAACGGTGTTGGGGGACTCCACATTATTTAATGTCCCTCCGTCTGATGGCTCTCCGGGGCTCAGCTATCGAAAACTAGTCCAGCACTTCACGCAGTCAACTCCCATCCTTGACTTACTATTGAACATAGCTCTCGGGCTTCCGACGGATGCCGCTCCGACTGCTCGCGGGCGCTTATTTCTGCCCGATGAGCTAATGCGCGCGCTTGATCAGACGACTATAGATCGCAAGGGAAACAGAAAAGATCTTGTATCCGTGAAGCGCGTCGTCTACGGCCCCGGAGCTCCCGCAGGCGCCTCTATACCGGTCGTGCCGATTGCTTGGCTAGTCTGCGGTCTCGGGGTTGTGTTGGCCATGCGTCCGCACCGGCTTTGGCATTACGTGGATGCGGTGCTTCTCACGGTTGTTTCAATTGCCGGGCTCCTCCTCATCTTCCTCTGGTTCGTGTCGTTGCACGATGCTGCAGGCCCAAATCTGCAGTTGGCGTGGGCTTGGCCAACGCATGCATACTTCGCGTGGGCCATCATGCACGGCATTCGCCGTGCATGGCACCGCCATTACTTTCTGCTCGCAGCCGCCATTACCCTGACGGCCGCTGTTTCGGCATTCTTGCTGCCTCTGCCCGGCTCGCTCCCTCCCATCTTACTGTTCATTTCCGTGCGCTGGGCAGCATGCGCTGGATTCCTGGTACCGCGTACGGGATTTGAACCCGTGTTACCGGCGTGAAAGGCCGGCGTCCTAGACCCCTAGACGAACGCGGCAAGGTGATGGTAGGGTGACCGAGGGGACTTGAACCCCCGACCTCCAGGGCCACAACCTGGCGCTCTAACCACCTGAGCTACGGTCACCATCGCGCAGCACGGAATCTAAGCATAAATACACTAATGTCGTACAACTTGCACCGTGCGACCTAAATCCGGCACGAAGGATCGCTACCCTTGGGTATTGAGGCTCACCTGATTAGACTTGGTCCAGCAGATCTCCGCGCTCGTCAACGCACCGCAAGCTAAGGGAGTTATATGGCTAAGTGCCACGCGTTTTCGCAGGCGTTACTTTTTGTGCTTTGGTGGTGCGGACAGGATGGCTTTCGCCAGTTCTTCCGGTGTGGTAGGGATGGATTGTTGGATATTGAGTATGTCGTTTGTTACGGGGCGGCCGGGGCGTTTCGTTTCCTGAATCTTGTTACCGGGCTTCGGGGATTTATCTATGCGCATGGCGTTAATTAGCTGTAGAGTAGCACTAATCCATTGGGGCAGAATACCGAAATGATTTCATGGCGGACATCTGCTTAGAGCATGTAGGAGGCTGCATACATTGCTATCCAGTTTTCACGACAGCCGATCAATTTCAGGACCGATTCCTTAGCCTAAGTTCGCCATTTCGTAGTGCTACTAACCTACGGGATTCTCCCGTGGCCATATTTGGACCGTTTTTTCAGAAGCAATGGATGGTGAGATTTACCGGATCGGTTGGAGTTGGTTTAGGGTGGTCTGAGTCCCTGATTACCTGGTGTTTTGCCGCGATCTATCCCGGATCGTTTCCATCGGACCTAGCTCTGGTGGCTCCATCTGGAGTACGCTATCTCAACCGTTGTGAAGGGACCATACGTCATGAGTCTGGAGGTTTCTGGCTCACCGGTGCACTCGCTTCCTCCACATGCTCGGTCACGGTGCGGGTCGCATCGGGATCATACACGTAATCCCAGTACCGCAAAGAACTGTACCATACTCGGAGGCAGATCCTGATCCACCTCCGTGATCAGGTACCGATATTGGTTCTTAACCATCTTTGGTCGTAATCCGACGAATCCTGTTCAACCTGTCTCGGATCGTCGCCCAACTATCATGAATCCCGTGTTCCTTGAGTCTGGTGCGAACCAGATGGGCAGCATGATAAGCCAGTACCGTGATGAACAGCGGGTCCGGTGGAGTTTTTGCACGGGTATGAGGGATTGCTACAGACAGACGGGTATGTAGCTTACGACATCTTTGATGCGGACCCATCCGTAACGCTCTACGCATGCATGGCGCATGCCCGGCGCAAGTTCTTCGACTGCAAGACGTACGAGCCGGATAAGGCCGCGCATGTGTTGAAGGAGATACGCAAGCTCTACCTCATAGAGCGTTGGCTACGCAAAACGGGTGCGAGTGCGGATGTTCGTCAGCAACTGCGACAGGAACGGGCCGGACCTGTACTGGAGGAGCTGAAGCCGTGGCTGGAGGTGAATAATGGTTTACCCAAGAGCCCGTGGGCCAAGGCGACCCAGTACACGCTTGGCCGTTGGCAAAGGCTGACCCGATATCTGGATGAGGGCCGTGTGGAGTTGGACAATAACCTGGTTGAGAATGCGATACGGCCACTGGCTATTGGTAGGAAGAACTACATGTTCGCAGGATCCCATGATGCATCCCAGCGGGGTGCCGTGGTCTATTCGCTCCTTGGAACCTGCAAATTCCACGATGTCAACCCAATGGAATGGCTCATGGAAGTATTCCAGCGCATCCCGACACATCCTGCCGAGGACATAGCAGCGCTATTGCCCCATCATTGGAAACAGGCACGGCAAGCCCACTAGGGTAAGGCCGCCTAGCTGCCGGACGCCGAATCGTCCAGATCGGGCAAGCCCACATGCTCTCCTCCTTCCAACCACACTGTACCCGCCAAAACCGCCAAAAAGCCCGCTACCCTGTACTTCACCGCACGCTTACCTTCACTGTCCAGAAACGCACCGCAAACCACCCGGAGAACCGGCCCTGCGGCGCTAACGAATGATTGCTACTTTGCCAAACGCTGTACCCTCGCCATTACGTCCTACCGCAGCCACAATGTAGGTACCCGAAGGCACAAGCCGACCATCCTCGTCCCGCGCATTCCAGCGTGCGCGTCCCCCGCTCCCGGCAATCTGCCCGACAAGCTCGCCACTAACAGACATGATTCGAATGTCGGTTTCCTTAATCAGCCCTTCAATGTAAATGTCCGGATCCGCATCCCCCGCTATGACTACCGGATTCGGATAAATGAATAGACGCTGCACATTTTCAACAGGATCAATCGCATCTCCGTCGTAGGTCACCAGCCCTCGGTCCGTACTAATAAATACGCGTCCTGATGCCCCATCAACCGCGATGGTATTGACAACGTTGGACAATATAGGGGAGCTTCGCGTGGTGAAACGGTGCACAAGGTCAAAATTGTTCGTCTCTTCTACCAGATACGCTCCCTCGCGCGTGGCCATCCATAGACGATTGGAGGGATCCGTAGTAATGCCTACTACCGGCAAATCATGCAAGACGAAACTCGCTTCCTGTCGGCTTGACCATATGGGCCATGAAGCTTCTAGCGACGGATCCGAAGCAGCCCCCGCACCCGCTACAAAAAACGCAGGTCCTTCATCGGTCGCCACCCAAATCCGACCCACACGATCCTCTGCCACGCTATGGATGCGCACGCTCGGCAGACCGCGGCCGAGCGCCCCCTCTCTCCCAATAAACTGGCATATATCATCCGTCGGGTCCCCCGGCGTGTCGTTCGTGTCCAAGACCACGATCCCACGCGTTAAGCGCAGGTTACCAATGTCCTGGACCAGAATCCACAGGAGCCCGCTTGAGTCCACCAACAGATCCCCGAATGCCGTGGTCGGAGGCGTTCCACTGCAGTCGGGCGCAGGAAGGCTGGTCCATTCCCCGTCCCGCGTTCGAAAATGAAGCGGGCGTGACGCGGTAGTGTTGGTCACCCATACCCCCCCATCCTGGTTGGAACCCACTCCACCGACAATTACGAACCCGGACGTACCTGCTGCAGGCAGAAGTGATGAATTGTCTTGGTCGTACACCTCCAGCTCCCCGTCTGAACGGACAACGGCGAGACCGCTTCCGCGCGACGCAACCCACGAGTTGCCCGACGGATCGACATGTACCTGAAGGAAGTTGCCGTGATCACCAAGTTCTTCATTAAACCGGCTACTGAAGTTGGTCCATGTCCCATCCGCCGCCATATGATAAAAGCCTCCTTCCTCCACCGATTCCACAGCAGTCGCCCAGATCCCACCGGCAGCATCAACGGCGAGATCACCAAAAGGACTATCAAATGGGCCACCAGGAAAGATATCCCCCATTCGCAGCTCCGCTCGCTGTGTACCATCACGGACCACATACTGATTGATACCGCGCTCCGAGTCTGCAACCCAAGCCATCCCGTCCGCCTCTGCGACAACCGACTGCAGACCCAGGTATCCGTCGGCCAACACTACCGTTGTGCCACCCTCGCGTACTGCATAGAGTTTGAAAGCGTCAATGGCCAACAGTCGATCCGATAGCACAGCTAAGTCTGTTATAGGCCGCGCGGGCAGCCCGTCAACAATTTCATATGTACCTGCGGATGTACGCCGCCCCAAACCCCGATCAGTCCCTACGTACACAATACGACCAAACATGTCAATCGCCTCAAGACTCCTTGAAGGCCGCACGGTCTGCTCCACTGTCCAGGAGTCGGGGTCCTGAAGATTCACCGTAGAGAGCGCAGCGAAGGCAAGGCCACCCTCCAAGGCGAGCCACAGGCCTCGACTATCATCAGGCAATGCTGCGATCATCAGGTCCCTTACTGCCGAGCCTGCCGCTAAGGTACCGAACTGGCTGTACGTGTCCCGCACCTCCCGTCGATCAAGGTCAAAAACTACCAATCCGAACGAAGTAGCAGCCAGCAGAGAATCTCCCAGTACCGCGAGGCGAAGAATCTCAGGGGATGGGAATCGTGTGCTGCGGTGAATGTCAAAAAAAGTGGTGATACTCCCGGACGCTACATCCAAGGCATCTAACACGCCATCCACATACCCCATCCACACGACGTTGCGGCCGGCATCGTAAGAGATTACCTGTGGTTGAACATCATACAACCCGTCTGTAACATCGTAGCGACCGATCTCACCCGATACCGTGTGGTAGCTAAAAACGCCTCCCGAGGTCGCAGCCCAAACCATATCTCCTGCAGGAACCATCGCCTGCACATTACGCATCGGGGTGTGTGCTACCCATTGCTGAAACCCATAGATCGGCCAGGCAGTAACAACGACACCGATGAACGCCAATATCTGAATGACAGCACAAATCACTGTGCCGCACGCAGCTTGGCCAACTGATCTATCATTTCCAACGCTGCTAAAGCGGCTTCACCACCCTTGTTGCCGGACCGGACAGATGCGCGCTCTGCTGCCTGCATGTACGTATCAGGCGTTAACACACCGAAACTGACAGGAATGGAGGTCTCCAGTCCTACCCGCATGATCGCTTGTGTCACCGCTTCGGCTATTACCTCAAAGTGATAGGTTTCACCCTTAATAACACAGCCTAGGCAAATAACCGCATCGTAAATCCCCGTTTTGGCCAATTCTTGTGCGGCAAGGGGAACTTCAAATGCCCCCGGACAGGATACCACACGTACATCTGACTCCGTAATTCCGCGAGACAGAAGAACCCCCATCGCGCCCTCAAACAATGAATCTGCTATAGTCTGATAGTAGCCGCTAACCACTATAGCTATATTTGGCTTCTTTACCACTGATTGGGTTGTCCTTGCACGTATCGGGCTGCTGGCAAACATTGGCGTTCCGCCTCACCTGTTAGGAAACCAACGGGTCCAAATGATATACCCGCATGCAACAGCGCATGATGATGGTGGACTGCAATTGCTATGGCTTGGACCAGCTGGTTTGATCTGCCTTTTACCGTGGGCCTAGTGTGCATGTTGCACTACCCGGCGGTTTGGGGCTGTGAGCAATAGCGGTACCCGGTCATGGCAAGCGCTCAAGCATCGTGGAGGCAATTGCGTGCAGCGTTGCCATGTGGATTCTCGTTAGTGGCTTCCCTGGTATAGCCTTCCAAATCGCACAGAGAGGCCTGCGATTGCTGCCCGGATCCAGCGCTGTTTCCTGGCATGGCCGCTCCGCATCGCGCTCAATGGCAAGCCCCATTCTGATCAACCTTTGTCGGTAGGCAAGCACAGGGTCGATAACCAACCCTGCGCGGAAACCGCAACCGCCTTCCTGCGCCAACACGACACCCCAGACCCGCCCCGGCCGGGGCGGGTCTGGGCGGGCGCATACCTATGGCCAAGCGCTGGGCGGTCCGCCGTGATGGCGACCGCGAATAAAGCGTTCGGTCTGCTGCCCATTGCGTACGCCTGCATAACCGTAGGCTGGAGTGCGGTGGTGCTCCTGACCCATCTTCAGGATCAGCCCCGGTACCACTCCGCCGTCTTCCCACTTCGCTTGAATACCGCAAGTGTCGCGCGTACATCATCCCATGTCGTAGCTCGGTTGAGGATTCACAGCCTCAGCCAGAAAGTCCCATGGAGCACGCTGGTAGAAAGGCGGGCGCGCCCATCCCGGAAAATGCAGGCGAGGACCTCCCTATCAATCTATGCAAGGACCGACTTGCCGAACGCGCTAAACCTGTCCGGCAACCTCCAGCTCGGATTCCACCTTCACGATGCTGAAGCCCGTGAACCCGTAGACCGCAGAAATGACAGGGCATAAATAATTAAAGAATGCAAAAGGGAGATACACCACCGTAGCGACACCAAGCGTTGAAGCCATAAAAGCACCGCATGTGTTCCAGGGAACCAGGGCCGAGGTCAGCGTACCCGAATCCTCCAGCGCCCTGGACAGGTTGCGCGGGTCTAATCCCCGGCGCTCAAACTCGGCCCGAAACATGCGCCCGGGCACCACAATGGATATGTACTGGTCCGATGCTACAACGTTGGTACCCACACTGGTCGCAAGCGTAGCCAGTATCAACCGCCCGGTGCTGTGCGCCGTCTGGAGCACCCGCGCAGCCAACACACCCAGCATCCCGGTCTTTTCCATCACCGCCCCAAACATCATTGCAGAAACTATCAGCCAAATTGTATTCAACATGCTGGACATGCCACCGCGGGATAACAGCTCATTCAGGTCGGCATTACCTGTCTCCGCAACGAACGAAGTAAAGAGGGCCATCCAAACACCCTTAAGCAGCGCAACAGCGCGCGGCAGCTCCGTCTCGCCGACATACGTAAGCACGACATCCTGCTGAAATAACACCGCAAACAATCCTCCCAGCAGGGCACCTATCAGCAGCGCAGGAAAGGCAGGCACCTTCTTGTATATGATATATAGCACCGCCAAGACCGGAAGCAGCAGGTACCATGCAATGGTGAAGCCGCCATCCAGCGCCTCAAGCATGACCTCCAACCCTATTTCCTGGTCAGGGGCAGGGCCAAACACACCGATCATGGTATACAGTACCAACGCAATGACAAAGCTGGGAATAGTAGTCCACAGCATATGCCGGATGTGCGTAAACAGGTCGGTGCCAACCATCGCCGGAGCAAGGTTCGTCGTGTCCGAAAGCGGCGACAGCTTATCACCAAAGTAGGACCCGGAAATCACCGCACCCGCTGCAATTCCCAAGTTAAGGCCGAAAGCCGCAGCAATGCCAATCAGCGCGATGCCTATCGTACTAGCCGTGGTCCACGAACTCCCCGAAGCCACCGCAACCAATGCACAAATGATGCAACCGGCAGCATAAAAGACCGTCGGATTCAGAATCTGCAGCCCGTAGTAGATCATCGTCGGTACAATGCCGGACATGATCCATGTGCCGATCAGCGCGCCCACAACCAGCAGGATGAAGATGGCACCCATAGCGAGAGAAACACCGTGTACCATGGCATCCTGCAGCGTACGCCACGAAAAACCGAGACGCAGCCCGACAACGGCGGCCACCATAGCCGTAATGATCAGGACAATCTGGTTCGGCCCGTAAGATGAGTCCTGCCCGAATAGCATGACCGAAGCAGAGAGCAACCCTATCAGCACCAGGACGGGAATAGCGGCCTGAAGCAGGGACGGCGTGCGGTGCGGCTTTTCAGTCATAAGGCACTAACAGCATATCACACAATTGAAACCAATCTATCCGCCTCCCACCGAACGATTTAATTTGCCACCTCCTTCCTTGCTTGCCGGTCGCGCGCCTTCACCAGGTATTCCTCCCTAGTGACCCCGCCCCCGAAATCCTTGAAGTAGTCGTCCGCCAGCTTCTTAACAACACCGGACAATAGCAGCAACGCCAGCACATTCGGAATCGTTACCAGCGACAGCGCCGTGTCGCCGAGACTCCAAATGGTGTTCAGATCCGTCACAGCCCCCACAAAATGCATACCGACGAACACCAGCTTATACACGAGGATCGCGCGATGCCCAAACAGATAGTTGGCACAGCGATCTCCGTAGTAGCTCCAGGAGATCGCCGTTGAAATACCAAACATCAGCACGCTGATAATAACGATGATGTTACCGAGATACCCCAAGCCTACCGAGAACCCAAATGCCGTAAGTGGAGCACCGCTCTCCACCGCCGGGCCATACAGGCTATTGTACGTCGTACCGTCCTCCCCGACAGCAGAACCCGACCCCGGCATGATGCGACCTGAAAACGGTTGCGTATGCTCCTCGTCGATGTACAGCTCGAATACCGGTACCTCGTGCCACGCCAGCATCGCAGCACTGGACGCCTGGTTCCCCCCTACGACCACAATCTCCTCAGGCTGCACGCCCAAGGACACATATCCCACGTCCGTCTCTTCCACATACGACAAATCCCCGCCCCCCAGAGTAATTTCTGTTGGCCTCGTGTCATTCCATACACCCGTACTAAGCACTACCAGCGCAGTAATGGTGCAGATCACAATCGTATCAATGAATGGCTCAAGCAGCGCAACCACTCCCTCGGAAACCGGCTCCTGCGTCTTTGCCGCAGAATGCGCAATAGAAGCCGATCCCTGACCGGCTTCATTCGAAAACAATCCGCGGCGAACCCCCCAGAGCAGCGTCTGCATGAGAATACCTATTCCCGTTCCGGCAACGCCGGCAGTAGGATTGAATGCTTCAGAGAAAATCAGCCCGAAGGCAGGAAGGATGCCATCGTAGTGAATCCCGAGAATGACCAATCCGCCGAAGACATAAATCACGGCCATCGCAGGAGCGAGAATGCCTGTGACACGGCCTATCCGCCGAATACCGCCCAGAATGACCATAGCCACGACGGCGGCGGTCACTAAACCAGTAATCCAAACCGGTATAGTAAACTCGGACTCCATCAGGTCTGCCACGGTGTTGGCCTGAATAGCATTCCCGGTAAGGAAGGCCGTTACCATCAAGGCAAACGCTACAAAAACGGCGAGCGGTTTGAACTTCAGGCCAAGGCCCCGCTCGATATAATACATGGGGCCGCCGGAGACCGTACCTACCATGTCATCGTCAGACTTCTCCAGAACTCTGAAGCGCTGTGCAAGCGTCACCTCCGTAAATTTCGTGGTCATGCCAAGGAGCGCAGTTATCCACATCCAGAAAATGGCCCCCGGCCCACCCCAGTGAATTGCAATCGCTACACCTGCAATATTGCCGATGCCGACCGTTGCAGATAGCGCCGTAGTTAGCGCCTGAAAATGGGATACATCACCCGGGTCGTCCGGGTCGTCGTACTTACCCATGGTCACAGCCACCCCATGACCGAGGCGCCGGAACTGAATGAATCCCAAACGGAGCGTTAGAAAAACTCCAGTCCCCAGAAGCATCACCAGAAGGGGATACTTGATGAGATCGTCAATAAATCCTTGCACTGCCGTAAATACTTCCATGAGTTCGGACTATTTCGCTTCTTGTTGGAAAGGTATGTCGGATTGGCGGCGAACATCATCGCCGCAAGGTTCATCTACGGATTGACGCCTGCGCGCAATATCGCGGGCTAGGAAAATCGCAGTACGCATGCTTGACGCGGATGCCTTCCCCTGCCCGGCAATATCGTAGGCCGTTCCATGATCGGGCGAAGTCCGAACAATCGGCAATCCCGCCGTATGATTCGCCCCGCGTCCGAACGATAGCGTTTTGAAGGGTATCAACCCCTGATCGTGGTACATAGCCAGTACCGCATCATACTGCCGGTAGGTGCCGGCCCCGAAGAAGCCGTCCGCCGAGAACGGGCCAAACGCAAAACATCCGCCGCGGCAAGCGCTTTCAATGGCGGGTACGATAACATCTTGTTCCTCCCCACCGATCACCCCCCCGTCGCCGGCGTGCGGGTTCAAGCCCAGAACGGCAATTCTGGGCCTATCAATCCCGTAATCCCGGCGCAACGACGACGCCATAGCGCGTATACGCTGCCCAATGGCTTCCTGCGTGATACGGTCTGCGACCGCCCGCACAGAAACATGCCCGGTAACCAATCCCACCCGCAGATCGTCAGCGACCAGCATCATGATCACGGGGCCGCTATCCAATCGGTGAGCCAAATATTCCGTGTGCCCGTTGAATCGCGTTCCAGTGCGAGAAATCGCCTCTTTTGACACGGGAGCTGTGACCAGCGCGTCCGCCGTTCCACTGGTGATGAGTCTGAGACCTGTCTCAACGGCGGCGAGCGCGGCCGCACCCCCCTCGCGCGTGATGCGGCCGAACTGAACGGCTTCTCCGCCCACCTGTCCAAGCTCCACCACGGCGCATACACCCTTCGGGATCCTCCGTCCCTTCCTGTATTTCTGCAGTGTGGGCGCCACCTTCATCGTGGCAGCATGCGCCATGAGAACCGGCAAGGATCCGGCAAGGATCGGCTCCACATACTGCAGCATGCGCGCGTCCGCCAACGCTCCCAACGTAACCTCCGGCCCAATACCATTCGGATCTCCGGTTGAGATCGCCAACCGAGTTCGGCGGGAACGCTCTTCTACGGTAGACAACGCCGTGCGCTATCGCTTCCGTGGAAGGACACGCTGCCTCAGCAACTCAACCAACAACCGTACCCCGAAGCCCGTGCCCCCCACCGGCCGATACGGCTTGGACTTCTTGAGAAAGGCTGGACCGGCAATATCCACATGGAGCCACGGGTAGTCTGTAAAATGCTCAAGAAACTTTGCTGCCGTGATAGACCCTGCCTCTCTGTTCCCGATGTTCTTAATATCCGCGACACTACTCTTTAGCGCCTGCCCGTACAAGTCGTACATCGGCATCGGATGGACCAAATCACCACTGCGCTGCCCTGCAACGGTTATCGCCTCAAGCCGCTCCTCCATTCCCGCACCCTCACTGGTCATCGCAGCCGCCACCTCGCTCCCCAGCGCAACCACCTGGGCCCCTGTGAGCGTCGCCACATCCACCACCAGGTCCGGACGATAAATTCCCGCGTATGACAGCGCGTCGGCGAGAATAAGTCGCCCTTCAGCATCCGTGTTGAGAACCTCTACCGTCTTACCTGAATGCATGGTCAGCACATCACCGGGAACGTAGGCGTTGCAACCGGGGCGGTTATCCGTTGCAGGTATCAGACCCACCACATGAGTTAGCAACGAAAGACGCGCCACGGCCTCCATCGCACCCATAACCGCCGCTGCGCCAGCCATGTCGGCCTTCATATGATCCATAGAGCCCTTTGTGGGCTTGAGGGACAGGCCGCCGGTGTCGAATACAACACCCTTCCCGACCAGCACAACAGGCCGCATGCCGCTGACCTTGTCGGGGCACCATGTCATTTCAATGAAGACGGGAGGCTCCGTACTGCCACGGTTTACCGCAAGCAATCCACCCATTCCTTCTTGTTCAATAACAGATTGATCCCACACGGACACCTCAATCCCGTGCTTCTTCCCAAGCCGCTCCGCAATCCGTCCCAGCTGCGATGGCGTCTTGTCATGGGGCGAGAGATTCACCAAATCCCGCGCAGACATTACAGACTCAGACACGACGCGCCCACGTTCCGCCCCGCGGCGAACGGCCCTCTCGTTCGCTCCCGCATGCAAAACCAGTCGTTCTACACACGTCCGCAGTGATCCCTTGTCCGCCTTATAGCGAAGAAACTGATAGCAGGCCAAAACAAATCCTTCCACCAAAGCTTGCCCCTGTACCTCGGCGTTAATGTCAATATCAGGGACACGCAAGGCTACGGTAGCAGCACCTGTACGCATAGCAACTTCGGCTCCCCGCGCCCCTACCTCCCGTAGGGCTTCCGCATCCACGCCATCATTGCTACCTCCCATCCCAATTAGCCCGGCACGCCGGGCCCGCCCACCTGCGGGATACAGCAGTAGCGATTCCTTATCCGTAGCGGAAAAATCACTGGCGGCCCGGTCAATTGCCTCCTGGACCGGTTCACTCACCGCCGCAGCGGTAGTACCAAGAGTCATTTCCGTAGCCGGAAGCAAGAGCAGATCTACATCGAGATCTGTCAGCGATAACGTGGTGACAGATACCTTCATCTAATGCACAGCTTGAACAAGCGTTGATAGGTAAGCCTCATCTTCATGATCCAATGATGGCTCAGCCCAACCGGGCTCTTCGCATAGGAAACGGTCTGCACCTGCCAACACCATCTGCTTGGCTTTTTCAAGCGGATAGCGCAAAAAGACCCCCGCCGCATTACAATGCCCACCACCGCCTAACGATCGGGCCCAGCGATGAACATGCTGGCTACCCTTCGAACGAAAACTGACCTTTGTACCCTTTGTGGTCTCGGTAAAGAGAAGCGCAACAAGTACCTCCTTTAGCGCAAGCGGATAGTCGACAAACCCCTCGGCATCCTCTCTCGTCGCGCCAAAGCTGGATAACACCCCACGCCCAATTGCCACATAGCCAACCCGCCCGCCCTTGCAGACAGTCAGCGAGCCCAGCGCTCTGCTCAGCAAGCGGGCCCACGCCAGAGAACGAGTCTCATAAACCGCGCCGTGTACCGCGCCAGGCCTGATAACCCCATCCTCCAGCAGCGCAGCCGCCATCCGGTGCACTTTGGGTGTCACGGTATCAAACCGGAATGATCCCGTATCGGTCACCAGGCCCACATATAACGCCATGGATATCGCACCCTTGATGCTCGTCGGACGATGCCGGACCATCAGTTCATACAGAAGCTCCGCCGTTGCGGCCGCTCCTGCACGCCGATAAACATGATTAAACCACATTTCCGGCTCGGTATGATGGTCAACAAGAAACTTGGTCGCACCAGAGTTGCGTATGGACCGCTCAAGCCGTTCCCCGACACGGGCACCAGCATTACAATCCACCAAGACAATAGCATCAGCATGGGCGATCGCAGCACGCTGTACCAGTGACCTGTCATAAACGCGTATGCGTTCCACGCCTTGCAGCCATTCCAAATTCTCCGGCACCGGATGCTCGTTTATCATTGTCACATCCTTCCCCAGCTCCTCCAGGTAGAGTCCAAGCGCCAGCTGCGATCCAATGGCATCGCCATCAGGGCGAACATGGGTCGTGATCACCACCGCGTCATGACCAAGTAAAGCCTGTAAAAATGGGTGGGCCATGGAAAGGTGCCTATTTCAGTTGCCTATCAACGCAAACGGCGCCGTCTTGTTCGTGGGCTTATCATAGGGAATTATATACGCGAGTGACCAATTGTACACAGTGAGGCACTAGTATCAATTTCACGGGTCATAGGGGTCGGTAACCCGAACGCCCCTCGCCGTGCAGAAGCCCCAATCCCGGAGGCCAGTATGTTTGCAGCCGCATTCAGGTCTGCATGATCCGCATGTCCACAGGACATACACGTGAATTTGCTCCGTGTCTTACGGTTACTCGCTTCTGTGTGCCCACACACAGAACACCGCTGACTGATATAGGCAGCGGTAACCTTTATCACCTTGCGGCACTTATAGCCCAGCATCTGTTCCAGCTGGCCCCAACCTGTTCGCAGTATTCCACGGTTGAGGCCAGACTTCTGTTTGACGTTTGTGCCAAAGCTCTCCATTGTCCCCTTAGCTGAACGTGTCATCGCTTTGATCTTCAGGTCCTCCAGTATCACCGTTGAGGAGCAATTGGCAATACTGCGACTTAACCTAGTGGTTCGCATTCTTGAGGATGTTAGCACGCTTGCGCTGTATGCGGGCGATTCTATACTTCCGCCTGTTACGACGGTTGGAGCCTTTCTTCTGTCCCGCCAGTCTTCGCTGATGCCGCTTCAACTTGGCATCAGGACGCTTCGTATCCGGTTGTCTGATAATGCTTGTATCGCCCTCTGTGGAGACCATAGCGATCTGCCCGCAATTACGGTCAATGCCTACAGCACCGCCGGTATCCTCTATTAGCAGGTGCCTCCACCTTGTAGCAGATGACAGCATACCCTTTGCCGGCGTTCTTCTTTACAGTGGCTTTGACGGGTATACCATCAGGGTACGGGTTGCCTCCCCGCCTGCGGAGCGCCGTATATCCCACTTTAGGGATATACAGCTTGCCATCCCGAACCCTTACGTTATCCGGGATCGTGAACGAAGGTGTACTACACACGTCTGGAATGGAATCTCGGTCTTCTCTTACCCTCCTTGAAGAATGCCTTCCATGCATCCGCCTGATATTTCAATGTATATCTAACTACAATGTGTATCTAACAACACCAAAGGAGTATTCAGGTAGCCACTCGACCGTGCGGCGCAGCGCCGTGAACCGCTTCCCCAGCGAGAAGAAGCTTACCGAGGGCGGCTTCTCTCCAGCCTCTTTCGCTTTCTTGTACGCCTCGCTCTGCTCTGCGAGGATGGCATTCCACACAAACCTACACGCACCCGCTAATCCAGCAAGGTGCTTGGCGTTACTCCGACTTCCGGGCAACAGCCTGTATGTGATATTGCGGTATGCACTAACCGTTTCGGGCATGGCACTGTGGTGTATAACTCCCTAATATATGGCAATTATATAGCATGCGTACCCACGTGTTGAGTTATTTGAAATAATTGCAGTCTTTTCGTGAAAAGCGGGACCCGATTATGAAACACTGGCGAAAGCCATCCTGTCTGCACCACCAAAGCACAAAAAGTAACTCCTGCGAAAACGCGTGGCACTCAGCCACATAACTCCCTTATCATACCTGGGTCCATGCAAAATTCTGCCGCACCAGGACAGCATCCGGATCCAGTCCGGGGTGCAGGAGCGCCTTGGAGATGCGCTCCATCCTTACCCCCTGTGAGCCCTTAACCAGTACCACATCGCCATCACGCGGGCGGTAGACCTCGGTCATCCCCAGTGCGCGCACGACATCCTCGGAATTACGGAAGTGTTTTCTGCCAGCGCTATCTGCCAGTGCACCCATCAGCGGGCCAACCGTGATGACCTGGTCCGACACCATCCCGGCTAAACGCACAATGTGTTCGTGCGCCGCGGCAGATGGCGGCCCAAGCTCCAACATGTCACCAAGGAACGCTATCCGCCTCTGCGCGGGGATCCCGCGCAGGACAGACAACGCCACCTCCGCGGAACGCGGTGATGCGTTGTAGGTGTCGTCAATCAACGTGCATCCGTCCACACCACTGAGACGGTTCAAGCGCCCCCGCTCCGGCACTAGCTGCTCCAGCTGCAGGTTGATTTCTACGTCCGATAGCCCTTGCGTGCGTCCTACCGCCATTGCGGCCATAGCAATGGCAGGTACATGGTCACCCAGAAGCGGGATGCTGGCCGTAATGTGCTCAGGCCGAACCTGGCAAGCCGCACCCCTACCGAAAAATATGGTCTGCCCACCGTTTAGCCCAGCCATACCGCGCACCCGCAGGGCATCATGGTTGAGGCATGCCACACCATCCTTGGTAAGGGCCTGAACGATTTCTGACTTAGCATCCACAACCGCCTCCAGAGATCCGAAGCTGGAAAGATGAACGCCAAAAACGTTCGTGACCACCGAAACATCCGGCGGAAAATACGTGCACAGATGAGCGATATCACCACGGCGCGTGGCCCCCATCTCTAACACCAACCTTGCCCCGGACAGCAAGGTTGCATTAAGAATCGTCAGCGCAATCCCAAGCGGTGTGTTGAAATTGCCTGGCGTAGATAACACCCAATGTCGCTTCCTCAGCACCGTTGATACCGCATTCTTGGTAGTTGTCTTGCCGACCGATCCCGTAATCGCAATAATCTGCGACCGAGTCTGACGAACGCGCTCCGCGGCCAAGCCGCATAAATAGCGCTCGCTATCCTCTACGATGGTTACAGGCATACCATGCGGCAACCCAGCAAGGCTGCGCTCCACTACTGCACCAGTCGCCCCTTTGCCCAGCGCATCCGGCACAAAGTCATGTCCGTCGTGGCGCTCGCCGCGTATGGCAACAAATATGTCACCGGGTTTCAGTGTTCTGGTGTCAGTCGAGTACCCCATACCAGGCTATCGAGCGTACCGCAAGCGCTGTCTCTCATTATGCCGAGCAAGTGCGGCATAAACCAATTTGGTCACCAGCTCTGAAGAGCTGACTCCCGTTGACTGCCACAGCAGCGGAAACATACTCCGAGAAGTGAATCCGGGAATGGTGTTAAGTTCGCTTATGAATATGCCACCATCATCATCCACAAAGAAGTCAACCCTAGCCATCCCTTCACATTCCAACGCTGTATACGCCTCCGAAGCCAAATGCCGCACCTGTGCCGCAACATCCTGCGGTAACGATGCCGGAATGATGAGCGTGGCGCCGGTCTCGTCCTCGTATTTTGCTTCGTACGTGTAGAAATCATGCGTCGTCACAATTTCACCTGGGATGGAGACGATCGGAGGACTACCGTCCATAACAGAACACTCTATTTCCCTCCCGGGGAGATACTGTTCTGCCAACACCTTATTGTCATAGCGGAAGGCTGACTCCAACCCGCGGCGGTAGCCTTCTGGCGTCCTAACCTTGGAAATGCCGACCGAGGATCCGGCGTTGGCCGGCTTAAGGAAAAACGGAGTACCGATATGCCCTGTCAGTGCATCGTAGCAGGGGGAGCCACCGCGCCGAATGGTCTTGAACGCTCCGACAGGCAATCCTGCCTCCCGCAAGAGCCGCTTCGCAACTTCCTTGTCCATACAGGCAGCCGACGACAATACTCCTGCTCCCACATAAGCGATGCCAACGGCCTCCAGCAACCCCTGTATCGTGCCATCTTCCCCGTTGGTGCCATGAAGAACCGGGAATACAACATCCAGAGGCAAGGCGCGCATACCTGTGAGACTTTGTGTATAAAACCCCGGCCCCCGACGGGGAGCAAGTACAACGGGGGACTTGGCCACTGTCTCCCCTTCCAGATGTCGGGGAGATTCCATGTGGTGCCAGGCGCCCTCCTCGTCAATCCACAACAAGACCACATCAAAGTGCTCCTGATCCGTGGCAGCGTAAACGTTGGCTGCGGAAACGACAGAAACATCGTGCTCTGCTGATTGCCCGCCATAGAGCAATCCCAGACGAATCCTATCCGGCATCGCTAACCGTTATATTTGGGAATTATATTACGTGAGTGACCAACTGTACACAGTGAGGCACTAGTATCAATTTCACGGGTCATAGGGGTCGGTAACCCGAACGCCCCTCGCCGTGCAGAAGCCCCAATCCCGGAGGCCAGTATGTTTGCAGCCGCATTCAGGTCTGCATGATCCGCATGCCCACAGGACATACACGTGAATTTGCTCTGCGTCTTACGGTTACTCGCTTCTGTGTGCCCACACACAGAACACCGCTGACTGGTATAGGCAGCGGTAACCTTTATCACCTTGCGGCACTTATAGCCCAGCATCTGATCCAGCTGGCCCCAACCTGTTCGCAGTATCCCACGGTTGAGGCCAGACTTCTGTTTGACGTTTGTACCAAAGCTCTCCATCGTCCCCTTAGCTGAACGTGTCATCGCTTTGATCTTCAGGTCCTCCAGTATCACCGTTGAGGAGCAATTGGCAATACTGCGACTTACCTGGTGGTTCGCATTCTTGAGGATGTTAGCACGCTTGCGCTGCATGCGGGCGATTCTATGCTTCCGCCTGTTACGACGGTTGGAGCCTTTCTTCTGTCTCGCCAGTCTTCGCTGATACCGCTTCAACTTGGCATCAAGACGCTTCGTATCCGGTTGTCTGATAATGCTTGTATCGCCCTCTTTGGAGACCATAGCGACCTGCCCGCAATTACGGTCAATGCCTACAGCACCGCCGGTATCCTCTATTACAGGTGCCTCCATCTTGTAGCAGATGACAGCATACCCTTTGCCGGCGTTCTTCTTTACCGTGGCTTTGACGGGTATACCATCAGGGTACGGGTTGCCTCCCCGCCTGCGGAGCGCCATATATCCCACTTTTGGGATATACAGCTTGCCATCCCGAACCCTTATGTTATCCGGGATCGTGAACGAAGGCGTACTACCACGTCTGGAATGGAATCTCGGTCTTCTCCTCTTACCCTCCTTGAAGAATGCCTTCCATGCATCCGCCTGATATTTCAATGTGTATCTAACGACACCAAAGGAGTATTCAGGTAGCCACTCGACCGTGCGGCGCAGCTCCGTGAACCGCTTCCCCAGCGAGAAGAAGCTTACCGAGGGCGGCTTCTCTCCAGCCTCTTTCGCTTTCTTGTACGCCTCGCTCTGCTCTGCGAGGATGGCATTCCACACAAACCTACACGCACCCGCTAATCCAGCAAGGTGCTTGGCGTTACTCCGACTTCCGGGCAACAGCCTGTACGTGATATTGCGGTATGCACTAACCGTTTCGGGCATGGCACTATGGTATATAACTCCCTAGTGTATGGAAAGTATATAGCATGCGTACCCACGTGTTGAGTTATTTGAAATAATTGCAGTCTTTTCGTGAAAAGCGGGAACCGATTATGAACAACTGGCAAAAGCCATCCTGTCTGCACCACCAAAGCACAAAAAGTAACTCCTGCGAAAACGCGTGGCACTCAGCCATATAACTCCCTTATATTTCCCTGCACCGGCGGATCTCGCCGGTGCCACAACCCTCATGCGTCCGGCGGCACAAATTGCCTGAATTGCCCCTTGTTGTAGATAGCCCATACGCGTCCCTTCATACCGGTGCCCAGGAATGGAGAATTCCGACTCTTGGAAAACACCGACCGCCGGTCAAATGTCCACTCCGTGGCGGTATCAAATACAGTCAGATTCGCTGGTTCCCCCACCTCAATCCGGGGTACCGGACAACCAAGGATTTGCCTGGGTGCTACGCACAGCTTGTGTAGAGCCTGGGATAACGTAAGGATTCCGGGATCTATCAGGTTTCCCACAGTTAACCCCCATGCTGACTCCAAGCCGATTATCCCGTCCGGCGCTGCAGAGAACTCTACGTCCTTCTCGTATGACGCGTGCGGAGCATGATCCGTACAGATGGCATCAATCGTCCCGTCAGCCAAGCCTTCCATTATCCCCTCCACATCCCTCTGCGTACGAAGCGGAGGATGCATCTTGGTGTCCGAACAAAACCCGGAACGGTGAACCTCCTTGTCGGTGAGGCTGAAGTGATGCGGACAAACCTCGGTCGTTACCTGGATACCACGCGCCTTCGCCGTCCGCACAAGGTCTACGCTTAGCGCCGTTGAGATATGTGCCACATGCAGGTGAGCCCCCACAAATTCGGCCAACAGCAGGTCGCGTGCGATCATCAACTCCTCAGACAGCGCCGGCACCGGGAGGACCCCAAGTCTAGTAGACATCAGACCCTCATTCATGTAGCCCTTGGGCCCAGCTGTGAGGTCCTCCATGTGATTAATCACAGGCAGGCCCAGCATCCCGGCGTACTCAAGGGCCCTGCGCATTAGTCCACTATCCTGGACAGGAGACCCGTCATCACTGAAGGCGACAGCCCCTCCCTCAGCCAGCTGGCCCATCTCCACGAGCTCCGTACCCACGCGACCTTTTGACACACAGGCTACCGGATAGACATCCACCGGCAACCCCTCTGCCCGTCGTAGGATGAACTCTACCACATCGCGTGTGTGGATCGGTGGATCCGTGTTTGGCATGCATGCCACGGCCGTGAATCCGCCCGCTGCCGCTGCCTCGCAACCCGAAGCAATGGTTTCCTTATACTCAAATCCCGGTTCACGAAGATGCACATGCATGTCCATCCATCCGGGTGATACCATGCAAGAAGAGGCGTCGTAACTTTGCACTTCCCCGCATTCCAGGTCCTCGCCGATTTCCGTTATCTCCCCGCCATTGATCCGAACATCCGCATGCCTTCCACCCTCCGCGCGAGGATCAACCAGCGAGGCTCCTTTCAATATCAGATCCGAGCAATACAAGACAACGATGCGTCTGACGTGGGGTCAATATAGGATCCGCAGGACTGCGGATATACAGACAAATATGGGAATTATATACGTGAGTACCCTCGCGTATCAATTTCACAGATCAATGGGGTCGGTAACCCGAACGCCCCTCGCCGTGCAGTTGCCCCAATCCCGGAGGCCAATATGTTTGCGGCAGCGTTAAGGTCCGCATTTTCGGTGTGTCCTCATAAGACACACTTGAATTTACTTTGGGTCAATCTATTCGCTTTGTCCCGGCGACCGCACTTGTTGCAGTCCTGACTCGTGTAAGGGGCTGGGATCTTGAGCACTTCCCGGCATTTGTACTGCAGCATCCCGTCTAACTGCCCCTATCCGGTGGCATTAATGCTACGGTTCAGCCCTGCCTTCCGGGCGACATTCTTGCCTGGATTGTTAACAGTCCCTTTGGCGGATGAAGTCATCGCCACGAC
Organism: Rhodothermales bacterium; assembly: GCA_963663495.1. Taxonomy (GTDB): domain Bacteria; phylum Bacteroidota; class Rhodothermia; order Rhodothermales; family Bin80. The sequence goes on along the minus strand of OY760427.1, from coordinate 1,903,726 downwards.
ATTAAGATCTTCCAGCACAACCGTAGAAGAGCGGTTCGCGATCCTCCGGCTTGCTTGGTGACTGGTATCCCTGCGGGTCATCGCAATCGCTCGGTGAGCTTTCTGGAGTCGCTTCTTAGTGCGATATCTGCGGTTGGATCCTTTCTGCTGTCGGGCTGATTTCCGTTGATACCGGTGCCATCCTGCCGTCTTACGCTTACCGTCCGGTTGCCGTATAATCTCGCGCTTGCCATCGGTGGAGACGGCGGCAACCTGTCCGCAGTTACGGTCTATCCCTGTGGCAACGCCATTGTCTTCTATCTCAGGTGCTTCAGTCCTGTAGCATATGCAGGCATACCATTTGCCCACCCGTTGCAGAATCACGGCTTTTACAGGAACCCCATCTGGATACGGGTTGCCTCCTTTACGTCGAATCTTCAGGTATCCAAGCTTAGGGATGAACAACCGTCCATCCTTGATCTTGATCGCTTCAGGAATGGTGAATGATGGATGGCTTCTGTATTTGGCTTTGAACTTCGGTTTACCCCTACCTTGATTGAAGCAAGCCTTCCATGCGTCGGCCTGGTACTTCAGCGTGGTGCGCACCACGCTGAACGAGTACTTCGGTAGCCACTCCGTGCGATCTCGTAGTTCATTAAGGGAGTTATATAGCTGAGTACCCATTTGCTGAGGTTTTCGAAATAATTGCAGGTTTTTCGCGAAAAGCGGGAACTGATTGTGAAAAACTGGCGCATGCCATCCTGACTACACCACCACAGCGCAAAATGACGGGTGCCAAAACGCGTGGGTACTCAGCAATATAATTCCCTTCTTTAAACCGTTTTCCAAGAGGGAAGAAGTACTTCACGGATGGCGACTCCCTTGCCTGTTTGTATTCCTGGATGCACTGCGCCAGTATGGCGTTCCACACGAACCTGCAAGCACCAGCAATCGCGCCTAGCTTATTCGCATTGCTCTTGCTCCCCGGAAGCAGCCGGTATTCAATTGTTCTATGGACAGAACAAACGCGGGCATACTTGTTACAACCCCTTACGGGCATGGCATCAAGTTCAGTTGATGTTGTGGTAAGCAATGGGATGGAATGGCGTTCCGTCCCATTGTGTCCGTACCTCTATCAAGCCAAGGGTTCATAGTCTGGGGTACTCTAAGGTATATAAACCCCGAGAATATCCAACAATCCCAGTCGTCCTACCCTTCTGCAACAAACCAAATATGCTCCTACATTGGTTCCCGGACCCTGCTTCCTAACAAATAGTTCATGCACGACACGATATCACCACATACCGTGTCGTACCCCGTGATCACAATAACAATCTGCTGCTGATGCCCGCCCATACGAAGAATCCTTCCGACCTCAATATTCTGGTAGTCGACGATGATGAAGATGTTGTAGAGATCGTAAGCCATTTTCTTGAGAAGGAAGGCTTTGATGTGGATCGGGCATATGACGGCGAGGACGCCTTAAGAATGGCGCGGCCTGACACGAACTTAATCGTGCTGGACATTATGCTTCCCGGGCTAAATGGCTTTGAAGTGTGCAGACGATTGCGCTCAAGAGCAGATACCGAGTACGTCCCCATCATCTTCCTAAGCGCGAAGGTGGAACAGGAGGATCAGATACGAGGGTTGATGCTTGGCGGAGATGACTACCTCACCAAGCCTGTCACACCAGAGGTTCTGGTAGCACACATCAGGGCATTATTGAGGAGAGCAGGCTATGAGGAAAGTAGAGTCACTCGCAGCGGCGGGCTGGCAATCTATGAGGATGAATACCGCGCCACGCTGGATGATAAAGACTTGGGACTGACCCTCACAGAGTTTCAGTTGCTGCGGTATCTAGTGCGCCACTCAAACAAGGCCTACCGACGAACCGAGCTGCTGGAAACAATCTGGAAAGACGCCATGATGGTAACTGAGCGCACCGTGGATGCCCATATCAAGAATTTGCGTGAGAAACTCGGGCAACAAGCCCACTGCGTTGAGACCGTGCGCAGCATAGGCTACCGATACGTTCCATTGATGGACGAAAAAGCGGACGGCAGCTCATAACTCGTATCCGTTGCGTGTTTTACACACAAGCTCGCGGATGCCGAAACCTTCGCAAAGACCCGCGATGGTGCGCAGGATCTGGACGCCCGCGGATGGCCTAGTGACCGCATTCGGTGAGGTGCATAAACGTCTTCGCGGCAGGCCCGGTACACTGCATCCGCACTATTTGACGTAGGCAAGCGCTATGGGGATCGTGGCGTGGATATGGCGTCGAATTTTTCCGCCGCGGGCGCAGACCCGCACATGGATGTTCCTCACATTTTGTCTGCTCGTTGGAATAGTTGTGGCAGGCACGAGTGTATACGTGATGTTCGTTCTTCGCGGCGAGGTTGAAGAATCAACCAAAGCCACCAACATGGCAGCAATAGATCGCGTTCGCGAAACAAACCTCGCGAGCGGCTCTGATATCAAAGACATGGACCTGCAGGCAAGCTACATCCGCATGGCAGGATACTATGTGGCCATCATGCGGGGCGACTCCACGATCTGGCACGGCGGGATCGAGGAATATCAGCCAGGAATTGAGACCAGGTTAGCTGCCAGGGAAGCCATCCTGATCCAGAAGCAGCCCTACTTCGTCCGGCAGCGCACGAAAGACGGCCGATCCTTGGCGGTAACAGCGGATACGATGACGCAGGCAGAACATTGGGCGCTGATTGTACAACCCGAGGACCCCATCCATGATATTGTGAGAACCATGCAACGGACCTTGCTGCTCGCAATGTTTACAGCCTTAATTCTGGCGCTGGTGGGCAGCTGGATCGCGTCCGGCAAGGTAACCAAACCCCTGCGCGCAATCCAACGCAGTGCGGACAGCATTGCCCGCGGCCAGTATGTAACGCGCATTCGCGTCCATACGCGAGCAGCAGAGATCCAGGACCTTGCAGAGTACCTGAATCAAATGTCCAAAAGGTATCAGGAAAAAATCGTAGATCTGGAGAAACTCGCAAGCATGCAGAATGACTTCATTGGCAATGTATCGCACGAAGTACGTAACCCCATTTTTGCCATCGGCGGCTACCTGGAAGCGCTAAAGAATCCCGATATGGAGAAATTCAGGCGGGCGTCGTATGCCAAGAAAGCCCTGCTCAACCTTCGGCGCCTGAGCAATCTCTTCACAAACCTCATTGATATCGCGCAACTGGAGTACCGCGAAGACCTGCTTCGCCCGTCCGTGTTTAATATTGATGACCTGATCCGTGAAGTAATCGAATCCAAGCAACAAGAAGCGAAAGAGCGCGGCATTGTGCTGGAAGCGGATGTCATGCCCGCGAAAGTCTTTGCAGATACCGACAGGATCCGGCGCGCACTGGATAATCTGGTGGAAAACGCATTGGTCTACGGTAAAACGGGGCCGATAACCTGCGCGTGTCGGCATCAGGATGGCAAGGCCCGCATTGAAGTTTCCGACTGTGGCCCAGGCATCGAGCCGAAGCATCTCCATCGGATTTTCGAACGCTTCTATCGTGTAGACCCGGCGCGTACGCGGAGGAGCGGCGGCAGCGGCCTGGGACTGTCAATCGTTAAACAGATTGTGCAAGCCCACGGGGAAACGATCCATGCCGAAAGTGAGATCGGCCGCGGCTCGCGATTCTGGTTTAACCTCAAGCTAACAAAAGACAAATAGGTATCCGTCCGGTGAAGTACATTATAAACGAGGCATTTACTCTCTCAATTAGAGTAAGTTAGGCTGCGATCCGAAGGTTAAATAGGCTGGCGTCGGTTGGGCGTGCAGGAGTCAAGTACCTGGCGGCGCGTTCGCAGACTAGTACACGGATCTATCTGATAACCCGGGCGCGCCTGGTTAGGGGCTCCTATCCCGCTTTCTTGACGGTAGCTTTCTGCGATTCCTGCCTAGGTTTCCAGTGATGGGGCAAAAGTTCAGCCATGCGTTCGGCAGGATATGTCGGAAGCCTGCGTAGTACTTCGGTAAGCCATTCAATCGGGTTTACCGATTGCAGCTTGCATGTGGCAAGAAGTGCGTACAGCACTGCGGACCGCTGCGCTGCCGCATGCGATCCCGCAAACAGATGATTCTTTCTGCCAAGCGCGATCGCCCTCATCTGATTTTCGACCAGATTGTTATCAATCTCAACCTTCCCGTCTTCCAGGTAACAAGCCAGCTTCTCCCACCTGTTGAGCATGTATCCCACAGCCTCATCCCATCCCGTACTCGGCCGGTGCTCACTACTCTCCTCAAGCCATGGCTTCAACTTCTCCAGCACCGGCCGTGCCTCCTCCTGTCGTACCTCCACACGCCGAGCCGGACCAGCTCCCTCCTTACGCAACCCAAGCTCTATCGTATACAACTGCCGGATTTCCTCCATTACATGGCGCACCTTCTTGGGCTCCTTTTTCCTGCAGTCATAAAACTTGCGACGCGCATGCGCCATACATCCAAACAGCGTTATCCCGCCCCGCGTACCAAACGCATCGTACACCACATACCCGTCGGTTTGCATCGCCCCTCTATATCCGCGCAAGAATTCCCACGGTCCAGCGCGCGCACGGCTCGGGCTGTAATCCATCATCACCACCTTCGGCCCCGCGGTGCCAGGTATACCCAAAAGATAGCCGCGATGCGTCTTTCCTTCGTTTTTCTTCCCTTCCTTCATACCGGTAGGGACCCGAGTCGCCCGGGCCCCCCGGACAGATCCAGACGTGCGCGCTAACGCATCCGGCTCTTCCCTTGGGTCGCGCCACCGCGCATGACGTTAACAGACCAGCAAACCAGTCCGTTGCCGTAACCGCACCTTCCCCTGGCACACGTACCTGGCTCTGTGTCCAGTGCGTGCCATGTTGCATACGATCCTGGTTCTGCGTCCAGTGCATGCCGGGAACTACGGTTTCCCCTCGGGTGCGACGCTTCGCTCCACCAACTCCGCCACATGGTCTTCCATGCTTTGTTCACCAGCTTCATCGCTACTATCATCGCATCGGACCTCTCTTCAACGTACATCCTCCGATCAGCATTTCGCCTACGCTTCGGCGGCCCCGCCCTTGGCACTGGGCGTTGAAAAGATCTCCCAGGTCCCGGCAGGATATGTACATACGTCCATGGGGGCTTAGACACCGCGGGCCTGTCCGCCCTCTCACCATAACGATGACGAACATATTGCCTTCGACCGCACCGATAATCTCGGCGACCCGAACGACACATCTTTCGTTGCTCAATATCCCTGGCCATTTGCGCCGCTACCAACACTTCACGTCCACCCTCACGAGTGACCGCGCACGGCTCGCGGAAATATGTGCTTGGTTCTTGCTTCATATTACGGGACATCCACCCGCTATATCCTTGCCAGTTAGCCTAGCGCACCAATGCTAAGCCCGCTTTACCCATGTACTTCACCGTACGGATACACAAATAGTGCCTTGATCACGATTGTTGTTACGATTGCGTATCTTGCCGAGCCAGGTGTAGAGTGCACTTGCTCCAACAACGTTACCACTGATAAAGAGAACTGTCCTGTATGGCGGATACTGGATTTCCTGATCAGCACGGAAATGGCCACGGATTGGATGTAGGGATTGAGAGCGCGAACGGGAACCATCTATACTCGGGAATAGAAGAGGATGGCAGCCCCCATCTGGCTACGATCGGACCCGCCGACCTTGACGTAGAGGCTCTAAGCGTGCGCGACTTTGATCCCGGAACGCTTGTGCGAGCGTTCCGGACGATGCTCGTCGCAAGGAGACTGGACGAGAAGATGCTTACGCTGCTAAAGCAGGGGAAGGGTAATTTTCATGTTGGCTGCAGCGGCCATGAGGCCATCCAGATAGCGGTCGGAATGCAATCCAGTCCGGGGCATGACTGGTTTGTCCCCTATTACCGGGACTTAGCCTTAGCGCTCACTTTGGGGCAGACGGTCACAGAGTCACTAATGGATCATCTGGCCAAAGCCGACGGTCCGAATTCTGGCGGGAGGCAGATGCCGTCCCATTTTAGTCACCCTGACAAGAACATATTTACGCCTGCGTCCTCCGTAGGGTCGCAGTGGTTGCCTGGCCTCGGCTTCGCGATGGCAATCCGTCGACAGCGGAGCGATGCTTTTGTGGTTTGCTGCGGAGGCGATGGTGCCACATCACAGGGATCATTTCACGAAGCACTCAACTGGGCCGCGCTGACGCAGGCTCCCGTACTATTTCTGGTCCAGGACAACAAGTATGCCATATCCGTCCATGCAATAGACCAGACGGCCGGCGGCACACCACATAAACTGGCAGCGGGCTACGAAGGGCTGACACGTCTTCGCGTTGATGGTACCGATTTCTTTAAGTCCTATGCAGTTGCAAGGGCGGCAATCCGGCATCTGCGCTCTGGCGCGGGGCCCGTATGCCTCGTGGCTGACGTGGTGCGCCTTCTTCCCCATTCATCGTCCGACAATCACCTGAAGTATCGCCCGCAGGAAGAACTTCTTCAGGAACAGAAGCGCGATCCCATCGCAAGGCTGGAAGTTTCGCTGACGGACGCCGGCGTGCTGACACCCGATGAGATCCTGCGGATGCGCAGCGACATTCACGCGAAGGTAGATGAGGAAGCCACATCAGTGGAACGGATGCCGGATCCTGATCCTGCAACGGCCACCAGCCATGTGTTCTTCGAAGGAGCACGCATGCTGCCATCAGCGGATCCGCCTGAAACCGGCCAACCCGTGGTTATGGTTGATGCCATCAATCACGCGCTCCGTGAAGAAATGAGACACGACCACCGCGTGCTGGTGTTCGGCGAAGATGTCGCGGGAGAAAAAGGCGGTGTCTTTACAGCAACGCGCAACCTAACCACTACCTACGGCCCTGACCGCTGCTTCAACACACCCTTGGCCGAGGCATCCATAGTGGGAACAGCCGTCGGCCTTAGCGCAGCCGGCTACAAACCCGTCGTAGAGATACAATTCGCTGATTATATCTGGCCCGCCATGCAGCAACTGCGCAACCAGGTTGCTACTGTACGGTATCGTTCCAACAACCGCTGGTCATGCCCCATGGTGGTCCGCGCCCCTTGCGGAGGGTATATCCATGGCGGGTTGTGCCATTCCCAGAACATAGAGAGCTTCTTCAGCCACATTCCCGGGCTCCACGTAGCCATGCCATCAACGGCGGCCGATGCCAAAGGCTTGCTGAAATCGGCGATCCGCGGACACGATCCCGTGCTGTTCCTTGAGCACAAGGCACTCTATCGCAGCACCAGTGCAAGGTCAGCCGAGCCGGACGAGAACTATGTGCTACCCTTGGGTAGAGCTGCTGTTCGGCGAGCCGGACGAGACTTAACCATTGTGACGTACGGCCTCCTGGTGCATAAATGCCTGCAGGTGGCCAACCAGATTTCCAAGCAGGACGGCGCCGAAATAGAGGTGATTGACTTGCGTACCATGGTGCCGCTTGACGTTGATACCATCCTGGAATCGGTAAAGCGGACAAACCGCGTGCTGGTAGCGTACGAGGACCATGAGTTTGGTGGCTTTGGTGCCGAAATCAGTGCACAGATTGCCGACAAGGCGTTTGAACACCTTGACAGCCCCGTGCGACGCGTGGCAGGCAAATTCAGTTATGTCCCGTTTTCTGTTCCGCTTGAGTACGCCGTTCTGCCGCAGGAAGAGGACATCCTTCGCTCCGCTCGGGGGCTGCTGTCGTACTAGGACCGGGTGATAAACCCGTATCGCGAACGAATCGCCACGGTAGGACGGACAATACAGCTGCCGGGCGCGGCGTGTAAATCCCGCACGCGTCAACAGCGCATGCCCTACGCCGCTGCAGGTGCGCTTACACTACCTGAAGCGTAGGGATGGCCGACATACGGTACCGAAGGATGCGTCTACTGCTGTTCCGAATCGGAACTATCTGCCTCCCTCTCGTGGCACTTGCCTGCGTCGAGGTCGCTTGGCAGATGGCCTCCCCGGACCGAAGCCTTATTCCGGTACCCGGGCACCCGGACCATATCACCGTTAATCCGGAGTTTGGGGGGCGGTACTTTCAGAATTTCCTGCCTCAGGTGGCATACAATCCGTTCCTCAAGCAAAAGCCGGACGATCTGTCCAGGATTGTAGTCCTTGGCGGCTCGTCTACTGCTGGCTTCCCGTATCATTTTTATCATGCGTTTCCGGAGCGCCTGGCAACGGAATTGCGTGCCAGATCCCCGCTACGGCGCGTTGAGGTGATCAACCTTGGCATGACAGCCATCGGCAGCCATGTGCTACGTGACATGGTCCCTGTGATTGAGCGCCTCTCCCCCGACACCGTGTTGCTCTATACCGGCCACAACGAATACTACGGCGCCTTCGGGGCAGGCAATACTCCAACGAGTGTCGGTCAGATGCTGTGGCTAAAGCGTTTCGCGATCTGGATGCGGCGCAGCAAGATTTACCAGGCCCTGCAGGACCTGGTAACCACGGACCCTTCAAGCGACCGAACCATGATGGCCAGATCCATCGGCAATGCTGCCATCACAGTGGACGGACCTGCGTATCGGGCAGGTATTCGCCAGTTCCGGGCGAACATTGGCAAGCTTCTGGGGCGGCTTCGATCCGCAAACATCCCCACGTACGTCGCCACGGTTGTATCCAATTTGGATGGGCAGGCCCCGCTTGGTGACGATTCCACCGCCATCAGCGCCTATGCCACGGGCCAACAGCAACTTGCGGACGGAGACTCTGCCGCCGCCTGGGTAAATTTTTTCCGCTCCAAAGAACACGATGCCATTCGCTTTCGCGCGCCGGCTGCCATCAATGCTGCCCTCCGTGAACTGGCCGGTACCCATGGAGCCACGCTCGTTGACATAGCCGCCCAAGCCTGGCCCGACACGCTTTTTACCGATCACCTGCATCCTACTGCTACCGGGCATGAGCAGATCGCCCGTGCGTTTGCCGACGCGCTGGCGCCTGCCGATACCATACCGCCGCTGCACACTACGCCCGACGCTATGGAGCGAACCTACGCACGTCTCCAGATTGCCCGGTTGAAGAGTGGCTATCCATTTGTGAAAGGTCGTACCCTGGAAGAAGAATTGCAGGCGTTCAATGACCTCTTCCGTCAACACCTGCAGTCTGGGAGCTTGCCCGACTCGCTGGGCGCTCAAGTGGTGGTGGGGCAGGCGCACATTCCGCAGGCCCTGCTACGCGCCGTGCGCCACGGGAAGGCCGACGGAGACACGCTCTCTGCTTTGGAACACATGCGGGCGCTTTTGCACTGGCAGCCCTTCAACAAGTCGCTCCGCATGGAGGCGGCAGCCCTTGCTGCACAGATGCAAGCCAGGCCCGGGCTCGTCGGACATGCGCTCGCAGGCGAGGTGCTGCAGCTCGTTTCGTTTTACAGTCCAACAGTCGACTACCTCAACGCTCTGGCCGCAATCCGAATCCGCCAGGATCTGCCGAACCTTGCGCGCCCGGTGCTGGCCGAGATTGAGCAGCGCGATCCGGGCTCCTCCGTTATGCTGTTCAATACTGCACGTCTGATGGTGATGACCGGCGATACGCTTCAGGCGCAGTCCTATTTCGAGCGATACCAGCAATCACTCAAGACCAGATGACGCAGGCCATGCTCGTTCAAAACGCTCGCGAGAAGGATAAGCAGTCAGGGCGCCGGCGCTGTTCTGTCAGCATCCTAAAAGCGCGGCATCCAAGTCATCAATAATATCGTCTACATTTTCAATCCCTACTGACAGACGGATTAAGCTATCGGCAAGCCCCGCCCGCCGCCTTACATCGGGCGGAATTGATGCGTGCGTCATAGTCGCGGGATGCCCGATCAAGCTCTCTACACCGCCAAGGCTCTCGGCAAGTGCAATTACTCTGGTAGCTCCAAGCACTTCCAGAGCCTTCTCAATTCGGTCATCCTTCAATTGAAAAGCGATCATACCACCAAATGCATGCATCTGGCGTTTTGCCAGCGCATGGCCTGCATCATCCGGAAGTCCCGGGTAGTGGACTCGGCCGACCCTCGGGTGCGCATGCAGATACTGGGCCACCCGGAAAGCATTCGCACAGTGTCTTTCCATTCTGACATGGAGTGTCTTAATCCCGCGGCTAACAAGATAGCAGTCCATGGGTCCAGGGACTGCCCCTGCACATTTGACTTGAAACACCAGACGGTCTGCCCACTCTGCACTGTTCGTGCAGATGGCACCACCGATAACATCCGAGTGCCCGCTCAGGTACTTCGTAGTTGAGTGAAGCACCAAGTCAGCCCCCATATCCAACGGAGTCTGCAGGTACGGCGTAGCAAAAGTGTTGTCCACTACCACATCAGTGTGGTACGCATGCGCGAATCGACTGAGACGCTTAATGTCCGCAATGGTCATCAAAGGGTTGCTCGGCGTCTCCAGCCACAGAATGGCGGTGCTTGGCCGCATAGCGGACTCCACCACGTCAATTTTGGTGACATCCACAAATTCAGACTCTATCCCGAACGGCCCAAACACCTCCGTAAACAATCGATAATTGCCCCCATACAAGTCGTTCGACACGACCACATGGTCGCCTGGCCTCAGGGACTTGAAAATAGCATCGGCGCAGGCAACCCCTGATGCGAACGCGCTGCAGAACTTGGCATTCTCCAATGCTGCCAAGTTCTGCTCCAGCGCCGTCCGTGTCGGATTCGACACGCGCGCATACTCAAAACCTTTGTTCTTACCAGGCGCAGCTTGGACATACGTAGAGGTCAGATGGACCGGGGGGACGATAGATCCGGTGGTCTCGTCAGGCGCCTGTCCGGCATGGATAGCCCTAGTTGCGAACCTTGCACGGTCCACCCAGTCTCTTCTACTCACGGCAGCCTCGTCAACTTCAACCGGTAATTTAGGGAATTATATACGTGAGTGACCAACTGTACACAGTGAGGCACTTGTATCAATTTCACGGGTCATAGGGGTCGGTAACCCGAACGCCCCTCGCCGTGCAGCAGCCCCAATCCCGGAGGCCAGTATGTTTGCAGCCGCATTCAGGTCTGCATGATCCGCATGGCCACAGGACTTACACGTGAATTTGCTCCGTGTCTTACGGTTACTCGCTTCTGTGTGCCCACACACAGAACACCGCTGACTGGTATAGGCAGCGGTAACCTTTATCACCTTGCGGCACTTATAGCTCAGCATCTGATCCAGCTGGCCCCAACCTGTTCGCAGTATTCCACGGTTGAGGCCAGACTTCTGTCTGACGTTTGTGCCAAAGCTCTCCATCGTCCCCTTAGCTGAACGTATCATCGCTTTGATCTTTAGGTCCTCCAGTATCACCGTTGAGGAGCAATGGGCAATACTGCGACTTACCTGGTGGTTCGCATTCTTGAGGACGTTAGCACGCTTGCGCTGTATGCGGGCGATTCTATGCTTCCGCCTGTTACGACGGTTGGAGCCTTTCTTCTGTCTCGCCAGTCTTCGCTGATGCCGCTTCAACTTGGCATCAAGACGCTTCTCGTATCCGGTTGTCTGATAATGCTTGTATCTGCCCTCTTTGGAGACCATAGCGACCTGCCCGCAATTACGGTCAATGCCTACAGCACCGCCGGTATCCTCTATTACAGGTGCCTCCATCTTGTAGCAGATGACAGCATACCCTTTGCCGGCATTCTTCTTTACCGTGGCTTTGACGGGTATACCATCAGGGTACGGGTTGCCTCCCCGCCTGCGGAGCGCCATATATCCCACTTTCGGAATATACAGCTTGCCATCCCGAACCCTTACGTTATCCGGGATCGTGAACGAAGGCGTACTACCACGTCTAGAATGGAATCTCGGTCTTCTCTTACCCTCCTTGAAGAATGCCTTCCATGCATCCGCCTGATATTTCAATGTGTATCTAACGACACCAAAGGAGTATTCAGGTAGCCACTCGACCGTGCGGCGCAGCACCGTGAACCGCTTCCCCAGCGAGAAGAAGCGTACCGAGGGCAGCTTCTTTCCAGCCTCTTTCGCTTTCTTGTACGCCCCGCTCTGCTCTGCGAGGATGGCATTCCACACAAACCTAAACGCACCCGCTAATCCAGCAAGGTGCTTGGCGTTACTCCGACTTCCGGGCAACAGCCTGTATGTGATATTGCGGTATGCACTAACCGTTTCGGGCATGGCACTGTGGTATATAACTCCCTAATATATGGCAATTATATAGCATGAATACCCGCGTGTTGAGTTATTTGAAATAATTGCAGTTTTTCGTGAAAAGCGGGAACCGATTATGAAAAACTGGCGAAAGCCATCCTGTCTACACCACCAAAGCACAAAAAGTAACTCCTGCGAAAACGCGTGGCACTCAGCCATATAACTCCCGTAATTTACCTGGAAAAAAGAAATCTTGGCGGCATGCAGCGCACAACTACCGAGCAATCTGTGCACATTCCGCAACCTCCTCTGCCTTCTGACGCAAATCAATGTGTCCGTAGGCCTGGTACAGCACATAACAGATGTCTTGCGTCTCACCCAGTTCCGCTTCTGTCAGTGTCTTTGCGACCACCAGATGTTCTATGGCCCGAGCGTACATGGTCCTACGGTCTCCACCCAGCCTCGTCAGCGCGGCGTCACGCCCTTCCCGCTCGGCCGCCGTCAGGCGCGACTGGGCAGCCTTTAACTCCTCTTCAGCTTTCCGGAGCGCCTCATTGATCCCGGCTGCTCTGTTGACATAGGCTGCACCGAGGTTGAACTGTGCGTTCGTGTACCGCGGGTCAAGCTCTACGGCCGATACGAGCATACTTATGGCCTCGTCGTACTCTCCGAGGCGTATGAGTAGCGTACCATAGTTGTAGAGAAATGTCTTGTTGCCCCGCTCGTTCGGTAGCTCTTGCTCATAGAATGCGCGCGCGGAAATGTCATCACCCGCGATGTTGAACGCATTCAGCAACATGGTACGCAATTCCTGATCGTCGGGATAGACGGCGTTTGCCTCGTGAAGGACAGCCACAATATCATCCATCAGCCTGCTACGCTCCACGGAGTCTTCCTGTGCCTCAGCAGCATTCTCTAAAGTAGCGGTTAAGAAAACGAACAGATCACGGTCCGTCATTCCCTGATCCAGCGCCAGGCGAAAAACACGGATTGCCGCGTCAAGCATCCCCGCACTATAGTAGGCAGAGGCTTCATTGAAGTACGCGCTCGCGGAATCAGGGAAGATCATGGTGGCAGCATGAAACCGCGACGCGGCCTCCTCATAGGCTTCCTTCTGCTGGTCAGCATTGTCAATCTGCGCCCGATCATACAGGCCGATACCCTCGTTAAACTGCTCCACATACGCTAATCGCATCCAGCGCAGGTGATCTTTACGAAACGTAGAATCTATCTCCGCGCTGCGGTCAAAGCTGTGAACCATTTCGCTGAACAGCATGGCACGCTCAACGGGGTCCGACTCCTCGCTTGCCATTTCCAGCAACACCTGCCCCTTCAGAGAAAGCGCATCGCTATTATTCGGGTCAGCATTCAGCGCAATCGCGATATTCTCCAGCGCACGGTCATAGTTCTTGTTTCGCAAATCCAGCCTTGCACCGTCTACATTGGGATTTCTACCGCAGCCTACCATGACCACAGCCGCAATAATGCACGCTAAAGAAGCCGCGTTCCTCAAGGGTATGCGCATTGAAAGTTGGTAGATCAAGTTGTCAATGATCACGAATGTTCACCTGATTTGCAGTATGGATGCCCGCGCAATGCAGTGATAAGGCTCCATCATGCTGCTTGACGCCATGAAGGCTGCCGAAACCAATGGACCAAGCGCTGAATCATGCTCAATTCAATCATGCACTACTCGATTGCGGCTTATCTGGGGCATATCCCAGAAAATGCTCCATCCAGTCTAGTATTGCTTGCCGACCGCTATGCGTTTTTGATGACGACAGAATAACCGGTACGGCCAAGCCTTGTGCCTCCAGGGCCTCTCTTGTCCGTGCGACGCTCTTGGGGCGCTCATTGCCCGACAGTTTATCTGATTTGGTGAGGACGATAACCCACGGCAGATCTGCGGTTCTCAGCAGCGAAACGATGGCCAGGTCTGATGCCATGGGCGGATGCCGACCATCAACGAGCAGCACGGCTGCGCGCAGCTGCGCGCGCTGGATGAGATACCGATCTATAAGGTTCTGCCACGCCTGACGGCGCGCCCGCGCTACCTTGGCATAACCATAACCCGGAAGGTCAACAAGGTAGCAGCACTGGTTCACAGCATAGTAGTTCAGTTCCTGCGTTTTTCCGGGTGTCCGACTCGTCCGCGCCAGCTGCCTCCTGCCAGCTATCATATTGATAAGCGAACTCTTGCCCACGTTGGACCGGCCTACCATTGCTACCTCCGGGAAACCGTTCCGCGGCAGCTGCCCCCATGCAGTAATACCACGCTCAAACCGGATATCTGCAATCCACATTGATGGCCAACAACCTTTTGCCTTGATCAGTCTACAACAAGCCGCGCAGGGTAGATCCAATCAAAGCAGGATTACGGACTACGAAGACACCGGCCTCCTCCAACGCGGCAAACTTGTCTATCGCTGTTCCTTTGCCACCAGAGATTATCGCCCCCGCATGCCCCATGCGCCGGCCGGGGGGTGCAGTCGCTCCAGCAATAAAACCCACCACCGGCTTCTTCGCACAACGTTGAATATACTCTGCAGCCTGCTCCTCGTCTGTACCTCCTATCTCCCCTATCATCACCACAGCCTCCGTACTGACATCTTGTTCGAACAGTTCAAGGGCGTCCTTGAATCGTGTACCAACGACCGGATCGCCTCCTATACCTACGGCGGTGCTCTGTCCTAACCCCTCTCGGGAAAGCTGATCAACGGCCTCGTAGGTGAGTGTGCCGGACCTCGAAATCACTCCTACCGGACCATCCGTAAAGATCTTGGCAGGCATAATCCCAATCTTAGCAATACCTGGCGCGAAAACCCCCGGGCAGTTGGGCCCCACAAGGCGTACTCGGCGCTGCTGCACATAATGGAAGGCTTTAATCATGTCCTGAACGGGTATCCCTTCCGTAATACAGACAATGAGGGCAACCCCGCAGGAGGCCGCCTCCATGATTGCGTCGGCAGCGAACGGTGGCGGTACAAAGATTACGGAGGCATTGATCCCTTCCGAGTCAACAGCCTCCGCGACCGTGTTAAACACCGGACACCCCAAGTGGGTTGTCCCACCCTTACCGGGCGTGACGCCAGCCACCAAGCGGGTCCCATAGGTCAGCATCTGTTCCGAATGAAAGGTCCCTTCGCGCCCTGTAAACCCCTGCACGAGCAGGCGCGTGTTTGCATCTACAAGTATGGCCATTTTGATAGTCCGAGAACGAGAACGTCCCAAGATACAGGTACGCTCACAAAGGAAAAAGTCTATGTACAGCCAACCTCCATCGCCGCTTTGCCGGCTCCGACCAGCACATGCTCCTCAAACGGACGCCCCAGGATCTGCATTCCTATAGGCATGCCGTCCGGGTGCATCCCGATGGGTACCGATAGTCCTGGAATACCCGCAAGGTTTGCTGTAACAGTGTACAGGTCGCTCAAGTACATCTGCAAGGGTGCGCCGATCAGACTCCCCATCCTATACCCTGCCACCGGAGCGGTCGGAGTGATCAACACATCTACGGCTTCATACGCCGCATCAAAATCCTGGCGTATTAGCGTACGGACACGCTGTGCCTTGGCGTAGTACGCGTCGTAATAGCCAGCAGAAAGCACATACGTGCCCAACATGATACGCCGGCACACTTCGGGTCCAAAGCCTTCGGACCGCGACTGCTCATACATGTCCTTCAGCCCACCACTTGTACGCGCCCGGTGGCCATAACGGACACCATCGTACCGACTCAGGTTGCTGGACGCCTCCGCCGTTGCAAGGATGTAATAAGTAGCCACCCCGTACTCGGTGTGGGGCATCTCAATGGCATGCACGCGGGCGCCCTGGTTCTGCAGCTCCCCGATTACTGCGTCAATTGTCTGCCTCACTTTAGGATCCAGTCCTTCACCGAAGTACTGTCTGGGGATCCCTATTTTCAGTCCATCCACTCCTCCGCCCGATCCGCGCTCAACGGGTACATAGGCGCTGGTCGCATCGTGAGGATCGGATCCAGCCATGGCAAGAAGTACATCATGAGCATCGTCCACTGTGTGTGCTATAGGGCCGATGCAGTCTAGCGAGGATGCAAATGCAACCAGTCCATACCGGCTTACACGGCCATAGGTGGGCTTCATGCCTACAACACCACAAAAAGCCGCCGGCTGGCGAATGGACCCACCGGTGTCCGATCCCAATGCCACATGGCACATCCCTGCAGCCACGGAGGCGGCCGAGCCGCCGCTTGATCCTCCCGGTACATAGCCATCGCAAACAGGGTTTTGAACCGGTCCAAAGGCAGAATTCTCGTTGGAGGAGCCCATGGCAAACTCATCGCAATTGGTCTTACCCACGATGAGGGCGCCTGCATTAACGAGCCGCTCAATAGCTGTGGCATCGTAGAGGGACTCAAAGTTTCTCAGCATACGCGATGCACAAGTCACCTTCCATCCTCGGACGCATATGACATCTTTAACGGCCAGCACGAGCCCCGCAAGGGGCAGATCCCGTCCTTGGGCCAGCATCCTATCTATGTCCTCAGCCCTTCGCAAGACCTCGGCATCGCGCACCTGCGTAAAAGCGTTCAGGCGATCATTCTTTTCCCCGACCACACTAAGAAAGTGTGTTACCACTTCCCTGCAGGAATAGTCTCCACGCAGCAACCCCCGCCTCGTACCTGCGAACGTGGTTAACGAGGATCCGCCGCCTGCAGATTGGTCAGGCATGGCCATCTCCGCACCAGGCCGTGCCTAGCGCCTCATGCCATGTCAGCGTTCCAGGACTCAGCATTCCACGAGCACGGCCTTGTGACCTGCACGAAGGCTGCTTCGACCAACTGAGGATCACTGCCCCGTCGGGTGGCATTGCCCGCACACACAAGGAGCTCGCATTCCCCGGTCAGGCGAAACACATTGGCGACGGCGCGATGTGTCTGATGCCCGCACAGTGGGCTCGAACACCAGTTAGGATGCGCTTTCGTCCTTGGCCGGTGCCTCTGCAGCCTGCTGCGCAGCCGGTGGAGTGTACGGAACACTTTGGGAAGGTGTCTGGATACGCTGTCTGCGTTCCTCTGCCGTCAATTCCCGGCTGATCTCCGTCGTAGCGCTTTTGAATTCACGTATGCCCTTGCCCAAGCCACGAGCTATTTCGGGTATCCTCTTAGCCCCAAAAATGAGCAGAATCACAAGAAATATGATAATAAGCTCAAGCGGCCCGAGAGATCCAAGACCCATAATATTGCCCTCCGTAAGGATAGGGATTGTGTGCAGTCGACAAACTACATGATTGCACCGGTGTTCCAATACCGCGAAAGCACTGCAGGCTTGCACTGCGGACTTCCCGAACAGGCCCGGGACAGTTTCGTTGCAGCGTCTACCCCGCTGCGGATATGATCCAGGTATCGTCACGGTCTCAACCCCTTGTTGGTGAGCTTCGGCTTCCGGCCGATAAGTCCATCGCCCATCGGCTGGCCTTATTTGCAGCCATAGCTGACGGACCGTGCACCGTGGACAACTACCCCGCATCAGCCGACCCGCAGTCCACTCTATCCTGTCTCAGAAAGTTAGGTGTGGCCATACGCCGTTCCGCGAAGACCGATCTGACGATAGATGGCAGGGGGCTACACGGACTGCAGGCCCCGAGTGCGCCGATAGATTGCGGCAATTCCGGGACCACCATGCGATTACTGTCCGGTATTCTTGCGGGACAGCGGTTTTCAAGCACGCTTACCGGTGACGTGTCCCTCAACACGCGCCCCATGCGACGCATTGCAGACCCGCTGCGCCTGATGGGCGCGGATATTTCCCTGATGGACGGCCACGCGCCGATCACTATTCGCACGCGGCAGGAGCTCCATGGCATTACATATCCTCTACCGGTTCCCTCCGCCCAAGTGAAATCATGTGTCCTTCTGGCCGGGTTGTTTGCCTCCGGCACCACTACCGTGATTGAAACGCTACCCAGTCGTGACCACACCGAACGGCTCCTGGACCTGACCGTGCAGCGGGAAAATGGTCGCACTGCGGTAATGGTGGAATCGGGGCGCTCCATCAAACCGTTTGCCGCCCGCGTCCCTGCAGATTTTTCTGCGGCGGCCTTTTTTCTGGTAGCTGGCTCAATAGTGCCCGGGAGCGACCTATACCTGCCTGGTGTAGGGATCAATCCATCCAGAACGGCTTTGCTCCGTGTGCTGCGACAAATGGGAGCGGCCATTGAGGTCACCCACTACACCGAAGCCGCTCCTGAGCCGCTGGCTGACATTCGTGTCCGCGCAGCAGAGCTTCGCGCCCCTGCAATTACCGCCGGTATCATCCCGAACATCATTGACGAGATACCCATTTTGGCCGTGGCTGCCCTCCGTGCTACTGGTCGTACCGAGATACGTAACGCGTCGGAGTTGCGTGTAAAGGAATGCGATCGCATTGATGCCATCGTCCGTAACCTTCGGGCATTGGGTGCCCCGGTCGAAGAATTCCCGGACGGCTTTGCGATCACAGGCGGCAGCCTGCTCGCTGGCTCTACGGTGGACAGCTTCGGTGACCACAGGATCGCCATGGCCATGGGTGTAGCCGGACTGATCTGCCCCGGCGTTACCACCATCAGGCACGCGAACTGTGTTCAGGTATCGTTTCCGGGATTCTGGCAGTCACTTGACAGCGTGCAGGACGACATCTGACGAACGGCTTGGAGCACCGCTCTCCGGTATTCGCCGATGCTCCTCAATCAGAACACATTTGTAGGCACCGACGCCACCTCCATAGTTCCGCAGCACCCGCTCCAAGTTGTCTGCTCCGCAAGAGTGTCAGGCCCTAAACTCCCTACCAGACTTCCCCAGCCAGGAATCGGGATTTAGGTAGGGTCGGCGGGCGGCGGGCAGGACATTACTCAATAAAGCTGCCCGTGGATAATGCGAAACAGTGCGAGGGCCCGTTGTCCATGGTGTGCAAATCAGATATTGGGCTGGAGCGAAACCGACCATACCACCCAGAAAGGGCAATTTGTGAGGGTAGCGACAGTTCGCCGTGCGATTCAGCCGGAAAAATACTTGTGCACAACCGTGGTCCTCGTGCAGTGAACGGCACCATTGGTATGGAGACAGAATATGTCCGATCCAACCGAGTTTTCGTTGGTCACCTGAATGTACTAGTGAAGCAGCCCCCCTCCCACACTTCCCACCAAATTCTTCCGTGCACCTACGTGCAATCACTATACTGTGGCGAACCCAAAATACTTGCCGCCTAGGACGACAAGAAGCGTGGAGCTACTCCTTCCGGTTCAGATCCGGTGCCTATCCCAGCCTCGGTACCCGGGATACGGATTAAAACACGGATTAAAACTCCGTTGCATACCAGCCCTGCATCGACTGCGATATTCCGAAGGCATTCAACAGCCCCAATGCATCGGTCTGGAGACTTCTTCATGCCTATTACGGTACGCTGGGTGAAATTGCCGGCCAATAGTTGGTGCTCAGTGGTCGTCTTGCGTCATGATTGATGACTCTACTCTAATTGACCGGCAATATGCGGTATAGCATATAGCACTATGGCACGGATGGTCTCAGTTACGCTCAACAAACGCAGTCTCCGGTGCCGTATGGCTGAGAACAAGAGGTCCCGGTGGGGAGGTCACGTTATCGTGATGGCTGCTCAGCGTAATCTATGCGATCGGGTGCTATATCCGCCATTCTACTCAACATGCGCTGATACCACCGGATTCGCAAAATGTGGTCTACGCGCCCTAAAGACAGGCAGACATCATTGTGCTTCATCATATTTAGCACGCGCCGAACAGGAGGCTCTTGTAATTCAATCTCCAGTCGCTGGATCTGAAAAATGCGTGCAGATTCGATAGAGTGCTCAGAGCACCGGCTCATTTTCTTATCAAGCCTCACGAAGTCCTCATATAATGACTGATGCAACATCGCCTTGTCGGATACCCGAAATACAAGGGAGGAGGCTGCTGCGATGGCCACCACCAACATGGCCATGGCAGCAAACGGGCCTTCGGCAATCAATGAGTAAACCCCGTACGTACTAAAAACAACGCTAATGAACAACACGATATCTCGAACGAGACCGTAAAACCGGCGCATGTCGGAGTGATATCGGGCTGAACGCTTCACCGCAAACTGGACATCGCTGAACTCTACTTCAGTTGCGGTTCTGGTCAGATTCATTTATTCGATTTTCTCGGAGGCGGGCGGTCATCTGGGGTACTTGAAGCAGTCTTTCGCCCCCCATCCATAGGTTTTACCGGACGATCCTGACTTGGTTTGCTCTTACCCGTCCGTACGTGGTCTTTCTTACCCATGTTCCGTCTATCAATGTCCAAGTTGGCTCGAGGTGAAGATATACAAGCGTAATTCATTCTGCAACCTTGGAGATCATAACCGAAGGCTTCGCCCAAATCGGGTTACAATGCGTGTAGGCTATTTCAGCGACCAGGAACGCTGGTTTACGCATAACAGGGGCTTTGAAATGCAAACATTGCGCGACGATCTTTACCTGAAGATTAATGATTTGGGGGAAATTCCAATCTTGGACGGGCTGTCTGGGACTATCTGTGGTACTTGAAGGACCATATGGCTCGCAATGGTCAGTTAGCACTTGTTCACACACACGATCACTTCTGATATGGAAAATGAAAATTCACCAAAGCAAGCGGACAGCATAGAGCGAATTCTCGACAAGAATCCCGACGTGTATGAAAGTGCAGTTGCTCGCAGCCGGCGGGTCAAGAAGAAGCTTTCTGACATGGGGATCATGATTGGCGGCTATCGGATAGAACCTGCATTGAATGGCAAGTTCTTCAGGAGTGCAAGGTCTAAGGAATACGCATCTCGTGACCGGAAAGGAAGGTATTGCCCTTCAAGGGTGGCACGTATTATGCGAGAACACACTTTCGCCGCCGCGTCTGGACGGAACCGACCTTCTACCAGAAGCCGGGCACCCCACAATACGGAAGACCAACCCCGGGTTTCGAGTTCGGGTACACGCTTCGTCACACCGGGTATTGTTTCCTTCATTTTCTCCAATCAACGCAGACATTCGTCGTTGACCTACCACATGGGGCTGATGTTTGCGGAAACATCGACGCACAACGGTACCTGTTTTTCAACGATCAACCGGGATGGGTGTCCATGATCATTGGAAAAAACGCTTGGCCGCTTCCACCACTATGGACTTTCCTTCCTTCAATTCCAACCTGCCTACTAGCGGGAACTGCTGATCCGTCACCATCTCTACGATGCATCAACCGAACAAACAGCCGGTCCGCGTGCCGGAGAATGTACTTGTCGCCCTGATTAATCCTAATAGTCGTCAATCACATGGCCTGTCGCGCCGCTGCCCGGCACCCATCGATGCTTTTCGATTAACACGCAGCCGGTGGTATCAAATCCAACCCCCTCACTCCGCAGCATCTGTTCCATGATGTCCGCGCCCCCAAAGTGTCTGCCGCCGGACAGTCCACCGTAACGGTTCACCACCCGGTGGCACGGCAAGCCTTTCCCTTTTGCAGCTTGAAGTGCCCACCCTACCGTACGGGCCGCCTGCTTGGACCCAAGGTAGAAAGCAATATCTCCGTACGTTGCGACATACCCCTCAGGTATGCGAGCCACAACCTCCCAGACGCGTCGAAAAAAATCTGCTTGCTCGCGAGCCATATACTCTCGCTACTCCTCTATGCTGAACAGCAGGCTACGCTCGGTACGGTGCCCGGTAACTTCATCGGTAACACTTACGGTGACCACGACAGGACCGGTAGTGCCCCACGAGGATAAGTCCAACATGATCTCTTCTTTAGCCATGCGACCGGTACCGGTGGACGTATAGGCGACAGACGTAGGGCTTCGCCTACCTAACGCATCGGAGATCCGGTACTGAACAGAATAGCGCGTCTGGTCATCCGCATCGAATACCAAGTGATACACCTCAAAGTAAAGACCTATCGGCAGCCCATCCCATAAAGCGTCGTGAGGATATGGAGATCTCAACGCTCCCTCTACCATGCTGGTAATCAGCACGGGTTTCAGATCGCTCATTTCAAGTTCGTCACCGTCACTCTTCAAGACCACAATAGAATCCATACGAACCACCGCCACACGAACCGGGGGTGAATCTATCTGCGCGTTAAGGCGCAAGTCAAACTGCATTCCCATATGCAAATTCTCGCTTAACCCCACCACTTCGGCCGTCTGTGTAGGCAACGTCACATCCGCGACCCGTGGTAAGTCCACAAGACGGAACGACTTACTGGTAAGGGCAGTCGTCTCATAATTCGCTGAGTACTGCCGCACCGACATCGTAAGAACGGATTCCCCTCCCGTAGCAAACATCAGCCCCCCCGGCAGCGTAGTCCAGTACACTTCCATCCGCGTGCTCCCATCATCGTCCAGAAATCTGGCGCTGCGGACCGCTACCCCCAACTCTGTTATCGCCTCAGTGACATCAGAAAAATCGACTGGTAAGTCCTTTTCACGACGCCAGGCTATCTGACCGTCAAGCACCTCGGCCTGGGCAAGAATGTATCCAACAAACTCGTGCGGAGGCATCTCATGCACGACGATATCATCTGAATTTGAGTACGGATTGGTGGGATTAAGAAGATCACGAAACCTACCTGTAGGGTCTCTCGTGGACAGCCGCCCTGTTGGATCACGGTCGGTTCGATAATTATCAATAATCTGAAACGTGCTCCCGAAGTCAGGATGCTCCACCGAGAGCTGTTCGAATATCGTATGCAGTGCTGACAACGCTATGACTGTACGGCGCTCACCTCGACCACTGCTGTTCAAGCCAAATCGTAACGATTGCGGCAGGATGTCACCTACCTCGCCAATAGAGTAACGACCATCATCTTCCACAAACAGAAAATATGCAGCGCTGCCCAAATGAAGGTAACGCCAGAACTCGTTATCGGGGAAGTCACCAGGGCTGATGACAAGGCCGGGCTGAGATAGGTCATCTATCAGGCGGGGCGAATCAAATCGGATCACGGACGACCGTTCTGGCGCTCCATAGCGAACATATACCTCACCGCGGTCATCATACCCACGGTCATCGGTCTCATCCACGTACCACTCCACTGCGCGGCCTACTCGGCGCACATGCTCAATCAGTCGTTCATTGATGTCAGAGCCCGGCAACGGGTCCTGCTGGCGCCACCATTGTCGCAACACTTCTGACGCGCCCGGAACAGGAACCAAGGATGATGAAGACCCGAAGGCTACCGACAGTATCTCTGCAGGAAGAATCGGCGCCAGCTGGACAGCGACCTTCCGATCGGCGGGCTCCTCAGTAGTACTGCCAAGCCTGCCCAATGCTGCATCATACAGGGCTACGGCGGCAAGGACAGAATCAACCGACTGCCCCGTGCCGGAACACGGAAGGCACGCAAGAACCAGCACTACAGCTGCCGCCCCAAATAGCAAATGCCGGAAAACTTGTAAAACCTGCAGCACCCCGCAAACTGAACTAAGACTAATGATGCCCTCCTGATCCCAGCACAATTGGCGTTGCCGTCTCCACCTTAACATGCTGGGCTCCCTCTTCCAAGTATACGCTGCTGTTGATAGGTACGTTGCGGAATACCTGGATATGGTCCTTGGTTGGCCAGCGAACAGCAACACTCGTGATGCGATGTGCCTGCCCTAGTCCGATTTCCTGCCGTAGGCTTGACGATCCGAAACTGCCTCCGGTACCCACCACACGGTGTATCCGGCGCTCTCCTAAGTCGGACTCAACCGTAACCATTATGCGAGCACCGATCGCACTACGGTTACTGCGCACCCCCTCCAGCCTCAATGTCACCCAATCATTGCCATGCCCCGGATTTGCGAACAATACGTTGCCAAAAATGTCGCCTTCAAACGCCCCTCCCATGACGGTATAGATATCCTGGTCCCCGTCGTGGTTAAGGTCACCAAACGCCACACCATGCCCCTTCTGCAGCAAGCCAAACCCTCCCGATGAGGTCACCTCCTGAAACCTTTGACCGTAATGATTTCTGAGCATCCTGTTGGGCATCAAAGACCGCAAATTGGGGTCACCGGTGCCCACATAGAAGTCAAGCCACCCATCATTGTCAAGATCCCCAAAGTTGGACCCCATGGTATACATCACCCGGTCCAATCCAAACACCTTGGACATATCTTCGAATGTTCCGTCGCCGTTGTTCCTATACAGACGCGGCTTCTCGTCGTTGCCGGATAGACCAAGGTATTCCGCAGCAACATCTCCCGCCGTAGCTCGCCATCCCGATACAAAAAGGTCAAGCCAGCCATCATTATCGTAAGCAATGAACCACGACGGAAAACTATCTGCCGGCTCAAGTACACCGGCCTGCGCAGCCGTTTCTTCGAATGTACCCTCTGAGCCCAAGTTGCGAAATAGCAAATTGGTTTCCCGGTAGCGCGATACAAAGAGGTCGAGCCACCCGTCATTCGTGTAGTCGCCCCACACAACGGACTTTACATATCCTACTACACGCAGCCCTGCCTCGGCGGCGACCTCCTCAATGGTTCCGTCGCCGTTGTTGCGGTACAGTTCGCATGGATGCACCCCGCCAGCAGGGGTGGACTCATTGCCGATGAACAGATCCAGATCACCATCGTTATCATAGTCGCCCCACGAAGCAGTCTGGGTCGGGTGGAATGAAAGCAAACCGGCTGCGTCGGTTACATCCTGAAAGCCACCTTCACCTAGGTTCCGCAGCAGGGAATTAGGATGTCCGTCCTGCAGCCATGCTCCGCGAAGCACCAGAATATCCTGCAGCCCATCATTATCGTAATCGGCATGGGTAAGGTTCAGCCCACCATTGAGACCTACAAGACCGGCGTCGGCTGTCTGCTCGGCGAACAATCCATTGCGCAAATTTTCAAAATATCGAAGCGTATCCCTCAACCCCCACGATGAGGTCATCAGGTCCAAGTAGCCGTCCTGATTAAGGTCCTCCATAACAACGCCCCCGGACAACCCCATAACGTCCAGTCCGAGACTAGGGGCAATGTCCTCAAATGTGCCAATATCATACTCTGGAACAAAAACCTCTGGAGGCACACGAAACGTTAAATCCACGGAGTCAGGATACTGCCCCACGGTCATGTGCGCCAGATTAAGCAACCGGATCGCATTCAAGTCCACCGGATCTTCAGCTAATATCTGCTCATGCACAGCAATGGCATTTCTTGAGCCCTCTTGCAGTGCATGGACTCCGCCTTCGCCAACAGGCAGTACGCAGCGTTTGGCGCCCGGTGTCAGCAGGCAATTCTGCTGTTCTCCCAACCTTAAATAGCTTAATGCAAGGTGGTCCAAGACACCGAGTTTGTAGTCAGCACCATACAGGTCCGGCCGCCCCTCTATCGTGTCCCTCAGTGCGGAATACCGCGCAATGGCCCCTTCGCTTTCGCCGGCGCGCAGCATTTCCTGAGCAACCAAATGCTCATATTGAACCCGCGCTGCGCCGGTAGCTGGGGGCTCAGCCTCCAGCAGACTTCGCACCCGGGCTACGTTGGCGTGGGCGTTACGACGAGGATTCTCGTCGGTGTCGGCGGCAATGGCCTCCAGCAGTTCCACCATACGAGCCGTACTCTCGGGTTGGCCGGTGGGCGTACAACCTAAGAGCCCGATCAATGGCATCACAGAATGGAAGCGCGCTGCATGGAAGGTTGTCAATTGGGCTCCACCACCGTTACTTGGTATGCACTGCGAGGCACGGGCGTTAGTGTCCCGGCGCCTGATGACCATCTGACCGAAACACCCGTTATTTCCGCTGAGCGTCCCAAAACCTGTACAGATGAATGTTGCCCCCAATAGCCAGTCCCGGCAGATACAATGCGAGCTGGACCCCATGAGCCA
Source organism: Rhodothermales bacterium (assembly GCA_963663495.1). Lineage (GTDB taxonomy): Bacteria > Bacteroidota > Rhodothermia > Rhodothermales > Bin80. The sequence goes on along the minus strand of OY760427.1, from coordinate 1,877,812 downwards.
TCCTCATACTTCGCCCTCGTAACCGCCCTTACTCCCCGTGCGTTGCCCTGTTTCCCGGACAACCGGGCTCGCAATCCAGTCGCTGCGATTTTGTTGCGGTACAGCCGGACTTCTGCCCCATTTTGAGTGACCAGTACATCCACTCAACCGTCTTGATCCTATTCCCCAACCACAACCGCCCTACCATCACCGTAGACCATAAGTCCAGAATATTGCATTGCATCAAAATTTCCCTCGCCGTTCCCCCGGAGCGGTATCCCCTGGCCTGCATCCTAGCGTACTAGGGCTGGGTACGGGATAATGGCTTTGTAACATCAGGAGATCCTCGTTCCCATCGGCATCGCATTCTGCTACGGCGCCGCCAAAGGCAACGCTCCACTGCCTCGCAACCGGGATAGATGTGGTCAATAATGGGGAATTATATTGCTGAGTACCCACGCGTTTTGGCACCCGTTATTTTGCGCTGTGGTGGTGTAGTCAGGATGGCTTGCGCCAGTTTTTCATAATCAGTTCCCGCTTTTCGCGAAAAACCTGCAATTTTTTCGAAAACCTCAGCAAATGGGTACTCAGCCATATAACTCCCCAATAATGTTGAACCCCGGTTTAGCAGAATTGTGGTTGCTTGTGTGGATACTTCCAGAAACGGTATCCCTTGAGGAAGGATCTGGTCGGCGGTGACCTGTGCGAACGCTGCATGCGATATCCACCTTCGCCGTAGCTTCGGGATAAAGGCCGATAAGTCCTTCAATCCCATTGTCGGTACGAATCCCTACACAGTAGGCTCTTACTGCATCATCCTGATATCTACCGTACCGCTTTGATCAACAGCCATGGTGCCCAAGCAGTTGGCTTTTGAAACTAGGATCGCGAATGTTTTGGAGTATTCGGAGCCTTTCACACGAGCCATCCATTTTCTTCCATGATGCCTTCAGATAATCTCTCGGAGCTCGGTCAGAAGCTTCGCGACGCGGGTTCGTCCTGTCGGCCAAACGCTGAGATCGAACCCCAATTGGTCGCCACAATATTCGGTCTTCCTACCTCGTCAAAGTCCCCCGGGAGCGGCTCCTTTCCACCACCCGGAAAGCCCATGGCGACCGAAGCGCATTGTACGGTGTGCTAATCGGCCGGCCTCATTCAATAAAACGTGTAGTGCACACTCTGTAGCAAGCACAAGATCACTGTCACCATCGTTGTCCAAATCGCCGGCTGCCGCGCCCGTTACCAGTCCTGTATGACCCAAGGTCAATGTATCGCCGGCATTTAGCATCCCATCACTGTTCAGGTCGACCAGACTCCTGCCATGCATTGGATATTCGCCCGCGACAGCATATGCACTTGCAATGAGATCCAAGTCTCCGTCACGGTCAATTTCAAGGAGCGTGAGTGGTCCTACTGCTCCCATATCAAACGCAATATCTCCCGCCATGGCGACACGCGAATCACGGAAAAGAAAAACTCTGATGTAAAACTCCTCGCTCGCTGATTCCTCATTGGAGATTGCGGCATACATCCGCGTATCCCCATCAGACCACGGAGCAGCTGCCATGCCGGTTACATCACCCGTACGGATAGTTTCCGCTGGTTGCACCAACCGATGGAACCCTTTCCTGCCCTACGCAAGAATGGACGGCACGCCGGCTTCCAATGATGGCATCCACTCACCCGTCGCCGGTAACACGCGCCATCACAACCGCCGGGAGCGCCGATTCCTCGCCCTGAGCCCTGCAAATCTATTCCCACCATCTCCAGGAACATCCAGCGGTAGCCATCCTCCAGCTGCCACATGCGCATTCGCAATCACACCGTATGCTGACCGCACACAGAATCACAATCCATACCCAGGGACGCGCGCTACTCAAGCGTTACGGCGGCGGCGCCCGGTGCAATGGGTACCTCCTCCTCCCCGCCTTGAGGCCACCTCACGAGTACACTATGCGGCGTACTCGAAACTCCGAGCACCAATTCAGAACTGTCCTGAGAATAGAATCCGGAGCCTGCGGAGAATACCCGTACCGGCCCAAGCGATCCGTCACTATACTTGATTCGGACCGTAGCACCTACGCCAGCCGGGACGGGCAGACGCACGCGGAGCCCGGGCTTTGCATTTACGTTTCGATACACATGCAGCTTGTTACCGTTTTGCGTAACCGCGATATCCACACGCCCGTCTTGATCAAAATCGCCCACAACAGCGCCCCGCTGCTGTCCATAGGTCTGCATGCCGGACAGTGGTGCGGGAACAGCCTTGAATGCCCCCTTCCCATTGCCTCTCAACCAAAGCCCTCTGCCAGCGTCTTGACGAGACACTTCAGCAGGCAGTGCGAATAAGTTCTGCCCCAAAAACAGATCCTCGGCGCCATCCCCATTCATGTCTGCAACACTCACGCTGAATGCCGGGCTAAGCTGCGCCTCCCGGGGAAGGGTAACTGCCTCAAAACCATTTTCTCGGTTCAGAAATACCGTAGAAGAAAGAACATGTGCTTCGCGTACCGATAAGGTGTCCGAGGCAGACCCCAAAAGCTCTTGCAACGTAAGCCGGGCAAACTCGTGGTGGCTACGTACCCGCCTTGCAATCGGGGGGACTGCATTGAGTAGTGTGCGCAAGTCCCTTGTCGGGACATAACCTCCGATAGTCCGGTCGTACCGAGATTCAAAAATATCCCACGTTCTATTGTCATCCACGTCACCATGATACAAGCGGATCGCGCGATCTCTACTCTGCGGAGGCCCATAACGGCTGTTCCATCCCCAATTGGTAGCCGCGATATCAAGGCGGCCATCCGAATCAAAGTCCCCTAAAGCTACCCCATTCCAAAGCCCCGTATACTCTGACAGCCCCAACCGTGCGCTCTCATCCACCAACTGCCCGTTACCCTTGTTCATAAGCACACGAATGGGGCCCCAATGGACTGCTAGAACGAGATCCTGATCACCGTCCATGTCAAGATCGCCAGCTACTGCACTTGACACCGGACCAGCAGCGTCCACAGAACCAATCTTTTCAAAGCTATCAATTGACCCTCGGAACAGGCTGCTTGGCGGCGCTAAAGGAAAATGCCCGGGCAGAAAATGCGTGCCAACAAACAAGTCCAGCATAGCATCTTTGTCAAAATGTGCAGCAACCAACGAACCGATAGCGCCTTTCCCGACAAGAAGAGTCTCGGAAACATCCGCTGCCAAATCGTAAGCTGTCAGGCCGGACTGCCCGCTATCTGATGGATTTTCATAATTGCCTGTTGCGACCAGCAATCTGCCGCCCACACCGGATCCCACAAACACGATCCCTGCCTGGTCGTCCTTCGCAGCAGCACCAATCCTAATGATCCTGTTAAAGTGGCCTCCATCATTAACAACAGCCTGAATGCGACCTCCACGCCCACTACCCTGTACGATATCTTCATCCCCATCTCCATCAACATCCGCCACTACGAGAGCCGGCCCCCGTTGGCTTAACATCCACGGCAACAAGGGTTGGCGCCGGAAATCCTCGTACGCGGGTTCTCGATGCGGCGCACCCTCATATACCAACTCAAATACCGGCCGTACCGCTGAGGCATTGTTGCTGACCCGTTCAGCGAACGCTTCATCAATCTCGTATATATGATCTACTAACGCACTATCAACAACGCTGATCAATCCGCTCCGCCAGAGCACCTCAATCAGCACGAATTGCTGAAGTGCGGCAAATGTCTGGATAGCATCGCTGGATGAAAGGTACATCCCTCCCGCCACCATTTCCTTTTCCTGCGTAGCAGCCCCTTCCGCAATGACCCGGATGCGTGCACCGATACCCCGCGTGTTTGGTGCTATTCCCCGCAATCTTACGGCTATGCGTGGTTTTGACACGTTATTTCGATACAAACCGGCAGTCTTGTTCAGTCGATTTATCGCTACATCAAGGTCCCCGTCATTATCAAAGTCAGCCAAAGCCATCCCATGCGACACATCTGCCTCATAGCCTAAGCCCCACCCGGCCTCAACAGGCTCAAACACACTGTTTCCAACGTTCTCGAAAGCCATGTTCGGCAAATCCAACGCGGGATATCGCAGCAGGCTTCGCCGCCAATTGCGGTCTCGTGATGCGTTCACCTGCATATCCGCATCCATCGCATCGTAGGCATGGCCCGTCGTTACGATTAAGTCCTCATCACCATCAAGGTCCACATCCAAAAACACGCTAGCCCATGTCCACTCCGATGCCTCTACGCCTGATGCTCTCGCCGTCTCAGCATACGTACCATCACCGCGCCCCATCAATAGGGTATTGTGAGATACCTGCAGCCTCACATCTATCTTCCCGATTTCCACACGTTCCGGCGGTACTGTTTGGTATTGTCGTTGCCTGCGCGCGTGCGATCGGCTAAGCATATCCGCCAAGAATAGATCCGTAACCCCATCACCATTAACATCTGCCGCAGCCACAGACATAGTCGATTGACTTGTCTTTCTAACAGCCAGAGACGACACATCCGTGAACCGCCCGCGTCCATCTCCAAACCAGAACTGGTCCGGGCTTTCAAAATCATTGCACACATACAAATCAGGCAGACCGTCTCCATTAAAGTCTTGGAAGCGCGCCGTGAGACCCCATTCTTTGACCTTTGCAATATCCACCCCTCCACGTTCCCCCCGAAATACGTTATCCGTGTCCGCTACAAGCGCAAATCTGCCGTTACCAGTATTCCTGTACAGACGGTCAGGCTCGCCAAGCTCCATACGCATAAGCCGACTGCCCTGCCGCTCCAACCTGTAATGTTCTACATACACTGGATTGATACTGTATCCACTGTCTGTAGGAATCACAATTTTCTCAAAACTTCTTTCAGATGGTGGCAGAATGTCCTTCAAAGTGGTTCGCTTGTAGAAGGCCGCGTACAGATCTAAGTCTCGATCACCATCTATGTCAGCCAACGCTAATGATGTTGACGCACCCGCACCCCCAACACCGCCGCCTCCGGAAGCATCCGAAAAACGGCCCGTACCATCATTCACGTATGCACGAATACCGTCCACAAGAGAGGTAACCAGAAGATCCAGATCCCCGTCGCCATCATAATCCACGAACGCTGTACCGGTAGTATACCTGCCTCCTGCCCCTAATCCAGACAAATCCGTTATATCTTCGAATCTCCAACCGCCAATGTTGCGGTACAGTTTGCTTTCTGCAAGCATCGACGCAAAGAACAGGTCTGTCCACCCGTCACCATCTACATCCCCGGTGGTCACCCCCGACCCATTTACGAGATGGCGGTTCTCTACCAACGCCTCATCCGGTACCACATTGGCGAAACTGACACCAGACTTCCTTGCACTAATAATCTCGAATCCGGCACCGCCCCCCCCCCTTTTTATCTCAGCGTAGCGGTAACCGGCTCCCACAGTCCAACTCAGACCTTCCTGCCTACCGCTACATGCCGCTACTACACTAACAAGAACGATTACAGCAGTGGAGCAACAGTACCTCAACGGCCACGGACGAAAACAGTGCGCTCTATAAGAACAGCCTACACCTAGCCGATCACCCTAGCGTACACCCGCCTTGAACTCGTTATTGAGGTAAGAAATAATCTGGCGCACTTCGCTTTCCCGTTCAGGAGTAAACGGCGTATCCGTCCACACATCCGAACCTGCTATAGCACCGCCTAATTCGGCAGTAAACCTAGGCGTAAAAGAAGTACCGGTACCGCCAGAAGCCCGGTTACGAGGCCTTGCCGTGACAATTATTCGAATGCGGATATCTGTAAATCCTGCGGCCAATTCCTCGGTTGTCGGTACTGATATTTTCCAGGATGTCTCCATGCGTACATCTTCGGTAGCTACCTCCTGTCGTTCAAGCCGGTAGCCGTACCGCACCACCAACGCCTCTTGTATGGTGTCAATAATGTGCGCCTTGGAAGATGTGCTGAGCGTTGACCGTAGCGTGGTAGGTCCTATTATTCCGTTTGCGCTCTGACCAGCACCACTACACCCCGCAAGACAGAGCAACACGACACCAACGAGAACAAGCTTTAGCCAGGACATAACGACAGCCACTTTACCGAGATCCAGTTGTCACGCTCCTAATTCGAAGAAGCCCGCAAATCATCCAGATTCTGAAAGGCACGGCCAGCCGGTCCACCCGGGGCAGCATCCGTCCCGCCTACACCACCAAAGGTGTAGTTCCCCATTCCCAATGTCTCCAACTCCGCCCCTGGAATCGGGAAGTGCAGCGGGGTGCCCTCCACCAAATCACCCAATCCGCGGTCATCAAAATGAGCAAGGCCCCCTGCTGTATTGAAAGTCTCAATTCGACGCTCATGCTTCAGTTTTGCCCACAGGCTCGCGGAATCCAAGTGACTCTGACTATCTGAAACATTCCCAACAGGATCACTGCCCATGGCGGGATTGAGCGCTCCGCGGTTAACTCTGGTTTTGTTTAATAGTCGAGCAACCTCTTCAGTACTACCTCCGGTGCGCAGCAGCGCCTCGGCTGTGTACAAATCCATTTCTGTAACCAGCATGTGTGGCATTGCCCCATTCGCATCCCCATTATAGTAATGCTGGTACCGCTTATGGTTATGACTCGACCAGTGATAGGTCCCCCTTGCAGCCGGAAATCGGCCGCCCGAAATATGCCATTCGAAATCAGTTCCATCAACCGATACATCCAAAGGATCGCCAACAATCCGGCGGTCAGAAGTGACGATATCAAACCTGTTGCGATCCTGGACCGGGGTAGCCAGCCACGCGTCGTACGATCCGTCTTCGTCAGCCGGGCCAATTGTTCGATAGTCTGCTCGTGCCCAGGTCGTACCCTCTTGCCCGTAATATTTCAAGCAATCCCATTCGCCGTCGTCACCGTCGGTATCACCGACAGGCGCAAAGTCCGCAGTAATGCCGTTATCTATGCGGCTCATCACTTCGGACCAATTCACTGCCTCTCTTTCAGTTACTGTCCTGGGCATCTGCACCATGACGCGCGCTACGAAAGAATTAATAAGTTTTACCATATCTGCAGAGGAAACATCCAAGCCAAAGATCCAATCTTCCTCTGCCGATATAAGGAAGTCATTTGATGCTGCAATCGCCCTTGCTTCATCTAAAATGCGTATGGCTTCAGTTGCGACCTCCTGATAAGAGCGCAGTTCCAACTCGTCATTTTCCAAATCTACCGTCTCGTCTACCACAAAAGCCCTGTCAAATATGAGAGCCAACGTCGCATGCATCATGCCCGACGACATCTTGGCAAACGCCTTTAACCTGTTAGTATCATTCGCACTTTCATCCTCAGACCGGGTGAATGCATTGTCATCCACGCTGCCCTCTTCTTCAGCAGCAGCGATGGCTCTCAACCCGTCGTTTGCGTTAGAAATGCCCCTATAGGATCTATACCACGGGCCGGTTGTGGATAGCGAATTAATACCATACGTTGAGCTGTTATTCCATGCAACGCGAGGTTCCGATGACAAGTCTCGCATACCAAAGTTACCCCAGGAGCAGGACATCTCGTCTGCTATCGTGGAATATAGCATGGCCCCGGTACAATCCTGATTGGCGAACCAGTATTCCCCAAACGTTCCAGAGATGACACTAACTACGTCTCCCGTCCGCGCAAAAGCGATAGAACGGTCAGGAGAGTTTGTATTTTCAACCGCAAGGTCTTGGCAACCGGATACTCCAATTACGAAAAAGGTTGCGAACATCCAAGTTAAGGGAAGTCGGTACATTGTATTTAGTTTGTCTTCAAGGTCAAAGGTCAAAAAGCGTACGGCGGGATAGCGCTAAAACTGAATTTCCAATTTCCCGCGAATTGTACGAAACGGCGGGTACTTAAAATCGTCAACCCTGTACAGAGTCGGGTCAGGATTACTACCTACCTCTGGATCAAAACCAGTATAGTCCGAGAATGTAAGCAGGTTACGCCCAATAACGCTCAAGGACACGGAATGCAAAGCATTGCCTAAGTACCTCTGAAGCTGGCGGCGATTAAACGTATAGCCCAGAGATATTTCACGCAGCTTAACATACGAGGCGTCTTCCACAAAATGACTATTTCGCACCGTAGCGTTATACAGTACTTCGTAATACACGGTGGATTTCTTCAGTTCCTCTGATTTAAAACCCTGGTCCTGATCCGCTGCCCGCCCATCTCTATAACTCCACTGTTTCGTGAAATTATATACATCTCCCCCTACTTGAGCACTCCAAAGCATATAAAGCGAGACTCCCTTGTACGCCAGATGAGTCGTTAGGCCGAGATTAAAATCCGGCAATGCCTGCGCAATCACCACGTTGTCTGTCTCCTCAGCTTCGTCATAATAATGAATCGGTACTCCCCAACGTAGCATGGTGCCATCCCCAGCATCCACTTCAGAGCCCCACAGGTCATCATCTGTTCCAACTTCCCCATCGCTTCCCGGACCGCTCACTGCGCTATTGCCTGAACCAACAGGCACTAGGTAGCCATCGTCATTGATAGCAAATACCTCGGGATCATAAGCACTCGGCAGCTGACCGATATCGGTAATGAATAATCTGCCGTACATGGCTCCCAGACTTTCCCCTTCCCGGAAAAAGAACAAACTGCGCGCCCCGCCTCTGTACGGGTTTGAGTTAAACTCTGTAATTTCCTGTCTCGTACGATCAAATATAAGACCGAGATTTAACCTAAGGTCGCTGGTATTCAGCACGTTCGCATCAACACTAAGCTCTATGGTACTAGATTCAATCGTCCCGGCGTTCCTCCACTGCGAGCTAAAGCCAAAGTAGCCGGCTAAAGGGATTGCTAGCAGCAAGTCCTCTACTTTCGTGTCCGCATACACCAGCTCAAAGAAAACGCGGTTCTTTACTGCGAAGTCTACGCCAAATTCCGTCTCAGTTTGCAGCTCCGGCTTTAAGAGTGCATTTCCCAAGGTAGACTTAGTGAGCATCCCATTATTTAGCAATAACGTTTCATACTGAGCCTCGAACCTGGGGCGCCCACCAGCAGTACCTCTGGACCCGCGTAGTTTGAATTCGGTCAACATGTCGCCAACCGGCCACCAGGTTTCCTCCGATAAACGCCACGCTGCGCTGGCACGGTAATAGCTCTGCCACCGCTCGTCAGCACCAAACAACGAGCTGCCATCCCTACGGTATAAAACATCACCAATATATCGGTCTGCGTAATCCAGACCAACCGTCGCGTAGTAGCCCTCCGACCGAACAGTAGTTGTACCCGTACCAATAGAAAGACTTTCTTTATCCTGTATGTTAGAAAGGTCTGAAAGGCCGACTGCCACCAGCTTGTTGCCTATGATAAATTCTGAGATGCTGTCAAAATTTTCCACCTGTGCCTTCAGTATTCCTCGAGCCGTGATATCTCCAAATCGTTTTCGCATGGATACCGTCGCATCCGCATTTATGGCCTCGGAACGCGCATTACGGCTTTCAATTCGTCCACTGTTTAGCGAGCTAGTACCAATGACTTGGAAGCCAATATCGTAAAACTCGCGCTCGTCCCTATCAGATCGATCGTAGCTGAAATTTCCTTCCACATCAATCCATTCTTCAGGAGACCACCTCGCACGGAAATTTCCCAAAATGCGAGACCTAGTCTGCTCCAGATCCGCATTCTCTATGGTGTAGAGGGGATTCTCCTCAATAGACAGAGGATCGGCCTGCACAAACAACTCGCCCGAAGCATCACGGTCATTCAAGCTCACCAAGGGAGTCGTAAACATGAGGCCGAAGAACGGATTGATGACCACACTTGATGATATACTTGAACTAAGAGCGTCATTTGTTGACTGCGAATAAAACCCGGAGGTAGACAACTGAAGGTTACTACGAACGCGGTGGTCAAGGTTTATCCTAATACTCTTACGGTTCAGACCCTCAAGACCGGCTATCGCACCTTGTTCCTCAACATTGGTAAAGGAGGCCAGAAAATTCGTTTTTGCACTATTCTGGCTGATACCAACATAATTGGTCCATGTATTACCAGGACTGAAAAAATCCTCGAATGCATTGTGCAATGTGCCCTGATACGGCTCGTCATAAAAGGCAGCCCCTTTATCATTCCTTTGCTGAACGACACCCGGGCCGTAACCGTTCTCCAAGCATGAGTCGCAAGTGTTTACCTCGCCAGCGGAATTCAGGAACTGGCCACTTTCGTTGACCTGCAGATCATGCGAGATGTTGGTAACCAAGTTCTTTCTGATACTACCAACCCCAAATTCGTTCCTGATAGTCACGCGAGTCTGGTTCAGCGCAATATTTGAACCACGACGCGTGGTGATCTGAATAACTCCATTCTGCGCTCGAGAGCCATACAATGAGGAAGCGGCCGCGCCCTTGACAATCTCAATATCCTCAATATCCAAGGCATCAATGTCCACTTGGTTACTTCCCAATATCACACCGTCCACAATGTACATGGGCTGAGTACCGCCGGTTAGACTTGTTGTGCTACGCAACCTGACACTTTGGCCATCGCCGGGTGATCCGCTCCAAGCCACCACGGAAACACCTGCAACCTTCCCTTGAAGTGATGCCACAGGATTGGAAGCAGGAGCCATGGCAATTTCGTCACCACCGACTCTGTCAACGGTAAACGACAATTTCTTCCTAGGGGTTGCTTCAGCCACACCTGTTACCACCACCTCATCAAGATTGAGCAGATCTAATACCAAGACAAAGTCTTCTGTCATCGTCCCTGCAGTTACGGAAATCGAACGGGACTGCTCGCTGAAACCGACGTATCGGGCCGTTAACTCGAACGTCTCGCCGACATGCTGCACGGGTACGTTGAAGCTGTAATTGCCGTCAAAGTCTGTTGACGCGCCAATGACAATTTCTCCGATCAGGACATTTGCCCCGATAAGCGGCTCGCCTGCGTCATCTGTCACCGTGCCCATGACTATGGTCTGCTGCCCGAATACCAATGCCGGGAGCAGTAAAACCAGCACGAGTGCACCAGCAAATCTTCCTTTCATGATAAATGTTGTCTGAATGGTTGAATAACAGTTAACAAGAAACCTCAGCGATACAAACTACCGCTCTTGATACAGAAGCGAAAGATAATCTTGTTTGGGTACGACTAGCAACCGCCACGGGCATCAAAGCTATGTGAATATTGCAGACAATCCACCGAATCCGGGAAAATTGCTATCAAGTTCACCCGGAAGAAGGCCAGAAAACCGGAATCGTCCACGTACGAATTCCGGACACAAGGTCCCAGGCAAATGGCGACCATCGCTACTGACCACCTAGGATCAGCGGCAATCCGTCATCACCGCCTCCGATGACCACCGTCTTGCTATTAGGCGAATTAGCCAATAGCTGCGTGGCTTCAATCCCCTTGAAACGCAAAAATTGCGACGTAAGACTTTCCGTTATAATTCGCTGATAGAGTGCCTGACCCTCGGCCTCAATCTCCTTCCGTTCGGCCTCAAGCCGCTCCTTAGCAATGGTAAACTCGTAGCGCTCCGCTTCCTGCTCCTCCTTCAGCTTCTCCTCAATTGCAATCTTGATCTGGTCGGGCAAGCGAACATCACGAATCAGGATCGCTTCTATCAGCAGAAAGTCATCCTCCACACTGGCCTTTACCTGATTGAATATGTTCTCCTGCAATTCTGCCCTTTGGGTACTGTACAACTCCTCAGGGGTGTACTGCCCCACGACCTCACGCACCACGCTGCGTAGTTCCGGCTGAATCAGCTTCCGGTAGTAATCTATGCCGTAGGTAGTATGGAGATGCGGCAAGGTGCCGGTGTCCGGGCGCCATCGGACAGATACCTCGGTCCCGATGGAAAGGCCGTTCTCAGATAAAGCCTCCATGTTTTCCAAACGCTCCTGCACACGCACATCATAGCGTATTACGTCAACCCACGGAGCATGCAGATTGAGCCCCTCGCCATACACGCGGTCGAGATCTGTACCACCGAATGGGGTATAGCGAACGCCGGCCTCTCCCGACGTTATGGTTGTGGTCATACAACCTGCGGCGAGCAATGCAACCACGAAAAAGATGCCGGCGACTACTCCCAAACGAAGTACTGCACGCGTAAGATGGGGATACTTGTTAGCCATGGTGATCCGAATGTCAAAATTTGTGTATATGAGTCAACGTTAAATCCTCTTTCCCCAACAATAGTTCGGTGCTTTTTCCAGCTGAAGGAGTTAAGGTCCTATGTCGTTCACTAGGCGAGCACCGGGTTCAGCCGAATGTGATCCTGGCCCCATACACGACGATGCGGGTCGGTGGACGCGCGGATTGCTTCTACGAAGCCCGCACGTCAGAGGAGCTGGTCACGGCAATTGGGGAAGCGCGCCGTTCGAAAATTCCGTTCTTCATTCTTGGCCTAGGCGCCAACATCATATTTGGCGACTTGGGATTCCGTGGATTGGTCATTCGTAATTGTGCGACACACGTAACAATGGATACGGCCCTCTGCCGACTGCAGGCCGACAGTGGCACCACCATGTATCCTGACCTTATTCAACTCGCGGTTTTGAACGGCTTATCAGGCTTGGAGCACTATGCGGGCATCCCTTCCACCGTTGGTGGCGCGATGTGGCAGAACTTGCATTTCCTTGCTCCCGACAGATCACGCACAATGTTTATAGAGGAAGTAGTTAATGGAGCCACTGTTCTTGCCGCAGACGGTACGATAAAGCAGGTCACCAGGGAATATTTTGACTTTAGCTACGACTACTCCTCTTTGCACGTGAACAAAGACATCGTACTGCGTACCTCTTTCCAGCTTGCCGCCGGCAAAGAAACTAAAATGCGGGCCGTCATGGAATCCAATCTTGAATGGCGTGCGCTACGCCATCCTCCACTAGCTTCAGAACCAAGCGTCGGCTCGATATACAAGAAGATTGATGGTATTGGTGCAGGACGGCTAATTGACGATTGCGGACTGAAGGGGGCGACCATCGGCGGCATGACTGTCACCCACCGGCACGCGAATATTTGCGTCAATACAGGAGGCGCGCGGGCGGCAGACCTACAAGCGTTGATGCGGTGGATTGAGCACACAGTCAGGCAACAGACAGGCTACTGCCTTGAATCAGAAATTGAGTTTGTCGGCGAATTTGACGTGCCCACTGCAGGCAAACCGGTATTCCTGCCCCGACCGCCAGGTTTAGTTTCAGCCGCTGATCACGCACGTGCGGCACAAGCCAATGCATAATCCAATGGCTGCGACCACGCGTTGGCTTCGTGGGACATGGGCTGTAGTCTCCAAAGACATCAGGCTTGAGCTGCGCAGCAGGCACTCGATGAATGTGCTATTGATATTTGTCCTGGCAACATTACTCCTCTTAGCGCTTGCGGCGGGTCCCTCTACAAGTATTCCGCGCCTCCAATCCGGCCTAATGTGGATGGTCATCCTGTTCTCTACCGCCTTGGGACTCGGACGCGCTTTTGTGGCAGAAGAAGAACAGGGTACAGCCTTGCTTCTACGTCTCCACGTCTCTTCAAGCAGAATATATGCAGGGAAATTGTGCTTTAACCTGGTACTTTCTTTAGCTATCAACGGGGTCCTAGTTACTGCCTTTATCGTTTTGCTGCGCGTGCGTGTGGGGGAGCCGCTGCTCCTTGTCCTATCGTTGGTGCTCGGGACCGTAGGACTGGCCGGTACCACCACACTGCTCGCGGCCATTGTAGCTCGCTCACAAAGGCGAGCAGCCCTATTACCTATGCTTACGTTTCCATTACTGCTTCCCGTCCTGCTGCCTGCAGTAGACGCAACGCACAGCGGGCTGATCGGCTCTTGGCAGAACACAGGAACTCCGCTCATGACCCTAGCTTCCTATTCTGGAACGGTCATCACAGCGTCGGCAATGTTGTTTGACTATGCATGGAGGGACTGAGGCAACCATTCTACCCCAAAGCTGTACGGAGAATCCGCAATGAAACGGGCCTCCTTCTATAATACTACCGCATATCGTGGGTTACGGCTGGCTATCGTTGTTGGCATGGCTGCGGTGATCTTGGGAGCATTCTCCTATGGAGGTTCGTGGCTTTCCGTCCCGCGCATGCCGATCCTTGAGCATACCGCGCGAAATCTCTATTTCCATGTTCCCATGTGGTTTACCATGATGGGGCTTGCCTTGATTTCGGCCTATCACTCCTTGCAGTACTTGCGACTTGGACTGGTGGTACGAGACCTTCGAGCCTCGGAGGCAGCGAAGATGGCCGTAGTGTTCGGGCTACTCGGCCTGGTGACAGGTAGCGTTTGGGCGCACTACACTTGGTACGAAGGCACTAATATTTGGTGGAACTTCGACCCGAAGCAGACGCTTGCAGCGGTACAAGTATTGATATACGGTGCCTATTTCGGGCTCCGTAATGCCATGGACGATCCGACTGTGCGGGCCCGGGTTTCTGCCGCTTACAATCTATTCGCGGCTGTTACGGTGCCGTTCCTCCTATATGTTCTACCTCGGCAAATGGAGAGCCTCCACCCGGGGGCCGAGGGAAATCCAGCGTTCAGCGAAATCACACACCCTGTCATGCGGATTGTATTTTATCCGGCGGTGTTCGCATTCTTTTTGGTCGGCTGGCTATTGTATACACAGCGCGTGCGCTTGGGCCTCATAGCCCGGCGCATGACCTCGCATGTGGAACTGAATCTATAACGTTGCAATTACGGTGAATATGTTCGTGTATCTGCTCGGTCAGACAGGTGTAGATAAGGTGCTGCTTTCGAACGACAAGCTTCCTGTCGTTTTGGCTGTTGTGCTCATAATTTGGATCGGCCTGGCATTGTACGTCTTCCGTACGGACAGGCGTATCAGTCATTTGGAACAAGCGTTGAAGGTTGACGATGAATCTGACAAATCCTAACGCGTCGCGCTGGTGAGACCCAAGAACATTATCGGATTCAGCCTGCTGCTCCTGTTCGGCACGCTGCTCCTAATCAATTTTGGAGATCAGGTAGGAGGCTACATGCACTTCGCCGAGGCAAAGGAGTCAGGCGACTTTGCCCATGTCGTGGGCGAATGGGTTACCGACCGTGCGACGCATTATGACCCGGAGAATAACCTTTTCACCTTCCATATGCAGGATGACCAGGGTCAGACGCGCCAGGTCCGGTACCACAACCCGCGACCGGCCAGCTTTGAAGACGCTGATAAGATCGTAGTGGAAGGACGCTTTGATGGTGATGTGTTTATGGCTAAGCACATTCTGATGAAGTGCCCCTCCAAATACAATGACGTCGGGGCTTTAGAGTACCAGGATGGCTAATCTTGCTGGTCCGATGGCAGACCTTCCCAGGTATGGCCGGCGCAGAAAAACATCCTGGCTATCATGCTCTGAACGAAGCCTAATCAGTGGATGGCTCCGGTAATGCCTGGTCCCAGACCGGCCGCCATTTGCTACACAAACGGTAGATACAGTACCATAGCTAAGGCAAAGAATACCACGAGCCCCACAATGTCGTTGCTGGTGGTGATGAATGGTCCGGTTGCTAATGCTGGATCTATACCATAGCGAGTTAGGAATAACGGCACTGTTGTCCCGATTGCTGCCGCTAGCAGCACCACGACGAACAACGCGGACGCTGCTGTCATTGCCAGTCGCAGAGGCTCCTGCGTCGGAGGCACCAGACCCAAACCTGGCCCCCATGCAAACAGCACCGCCACAACTACCCACAAGGCGGCGGCCAGAGCTACTCCGTTCAGGAGGGCCACAATCACTTCTTTTCCAAGGCGCCGCATCAAGTTCACCGACCATAGTTCACCGGAAGCGAGCCCTTGGATCATGATCGCGGAACTCTGGATCCCTGCATTGCCGGCCATGGCCATCACCACCGGAATAAAGGCTGCAAGGATGGACACACGACGAATTTCTTCCTCAAAGATGCCGATTACCGTGCCTGCCAGCGCGGCCCCGAACATGCCTGCCATGAGCCACGGTAGGCGCCCGCGCATAATGCGCCCAATCTTATCCGTGTGCTCAACTTCTCCAGTGATGCCGCTCAAACGAAGGTAATCCTCCTCAGCCTCATCCCGCATGACATCTACAGCATCGTCTATCGTGATTCGGCCAAGCAGGGTGCGGTGCCGATCCACTACGGCGAGGGATACCAAGTCATACCGTTCCATGATACGGACGGCATCCTCCTGATCCTGTGTTGCCAGCACAGAATGTACATCTTTGCGCATGACATCCGCTACCATCGCATCCGATGGTGACAACAACAGACGTTTCAGTGAAACGAATCCTAACAGCCGGCGCTCACCGTTGACTACAAACAGCACGAAAATCTCTTCCACCGTCTTGGCATTGTGGCGGACTGCTTCAGTGGCCTCTGCAACCGTCCATTGCGGAGGAACGCTAACCAACTCCGACGCCATGATGCCGCCGGCCGTGTCTGGCGCATACGAAAGCAGCCGACGAACCGCTGCAGCGTCGGCAAGGGTGGGAAGAATACTGTCTACCAGCTCGTCATCCACCTGCGCCAGCACATCAGCAGCATCGTCGGTCTCCAGCTCCTGAACCAGTCGAAGTATCCTTTCGGGTGGAGCATCCTCAAGCAGCTCCTGGCGGAAGGTTTCGTCCAGATCCGCTAGGGTCTCTGCACAGATTCCGGCCGGTAGAGCATCAAACAAGTGCTCGGCTTCATCGCGCGGCAACGATCCCAGCAGGTGCGCCAAGTCGGCAGAATGCAGATTCGCTGCCTGTTCGCATGCT
This sequence comes from Rhodothermales bacterium, assembly GCA_963663495.1. GTDB lineage: Bacteria > Bacteroidota > Rhodothermia > Rhodothermales > Bin80. The sequence goes on along the minus strand of OY760427.1, from coordinate 1,861,146 downwards.
GCCGCAAGCTCACCATTCCCAATTGCCTCGGAAAACGCTGCAACTAGCGCCGCGTCTACCACCATGTGCGGGTTCTTTGCTACTGATGTTGCTATTTCCCGCATGTATGCCAATTACGATTACTATTCTACCGATGCCCCCTGAAAATACTGTACGATGTCCACAAATCCGGCAGGTTCCAACTCTTCAGGGCGAGAACGAGCCCATCGGCCCGGAATCTTCAATTGATATTCCGATGCAAGCGCACCAAGGCTGTTACGTAGCATCTTGCGACGCTGATTGAATGCCGTACGCACGACACGTTGGAGCATGTCGGTATCAACCTCCATCTCTGGTCTCGTATTAAAGTCTAACGCGACGACCGCGCTGTCTACGCTAGGGCGAGGCCAAAATGCCGCCGGAGACACCTTGAACAGCACCCTCGGATTTGCGAGGAGTTGCGTCGTCACGCTCGGACCACCATAGGTCTTGGTCCCCGGACGGGCAACGAGCCGGTCTGCCACTTCCCGCTGCATCATCAATACTGCACGGGTCAGGTATGCTCGGTGAGCCAACAGGCCAAACAGTATAGGGCTCGTGATGTGGTACGGCAAATTCCCTGCCACGTACAGACATCCTCCGGCCGCCTTGGCCATCGCGGCCCAATCCACCTTGAGCACATCGCAGTGGATTACATTTAGATCCGGTGCGCACTCTTTCAGAAACGCTACTGCGCGGTGATCAATTTCCAAGGCAATCAGCTCGGGGTAACGGCACTGTAGCGGGAGCGAAAGGGCTCCGCAGCCAGCGCCAATCTCCACCACCCGCGCGTCAGACGGTGCCCCGATGGCCCGTACAATCCGTTCCGCCAACTGCGTGTCGGTCAGGAAGTGCTGCCCTAGCCGTTTGTCGGGGGAAAAAGGAATGTACAAGGCTTATCTCAGGCGCTTGCGCCTGTTTCTTACATAGTCCTCAAAAACAAACTCGCCCAAGTTGTCCAGGCTGGAGTAGTAGGCGCGCCCCTTGTTTGCCCGCGTCAGCTCACGCACAAATCGTTGCAGATAAGGGTCACTGGCAATCATGAACGTAGTGATAGTGATGCCGTGGCGGCGGCACAGTACTGCCTCGTCCAATACCTTGTTCATAATGCGTCGATCCAGCCCAAACGCGTTGCGATACATGCGACCACCCTCGTAATGACAGCTGGGCTTACCGTCGGTGATCAAAAAGATCTGCCTGTTGCGATCTCTTCGTCGCATCAACAAGTCACGGGCCCGCTGCAGCCCAGCGCGCGTGTTCGTGTAGTAAGGCCCGACTTGCAGATAGGGAAGATCCTGGACCGACACTTCCCACGCGTCGTTACCGAATGCAACGATATCCAGCGTGTCATGGACATACCTGTGCAGAATGAGCTCGGCCAACGCCATCGCCGTCTTCCGCGCAGGTGTGATACGATCTTCGCCGTACAACACCATCGAATGGGAAAGGTCAATCATCATCACGGTGGACTGGTGCGTCATATGGTCTGTCGCATGCACCTCAAAATCCTCCTCTGCCAGATTCCACCCTTCAATGCCGGTACGACGAAACGAGTTAGACAGTGTGCCGGTCATATCCAGCAGATGCGGATCGTCACCAAATTCCCATGGACGCGTTTCCGCGATCCGTTCATCACCTGCACCTGCGTAGGGAGTCTTGTGCTCCCCTCGCCCTCCTTTGCGTAGTTGTCGGAATACTTCCTCCAGCGACCGCTGACGGATCACCTGTTCGGTCCGTGGCGTGATTTGGAAGCTCCCGTTTTCCTCCCGCACGTATCCCTGCCTCATCAACTCCTCAATAAAGTCCCCGATACCCATCCCCTCCTCCGTCAAGCCGTACTGATCATCCAGCTTGGTCAGCCAATGAAAAGCCTCCGAAGCGTTTCCCGCTGTGTACTGCAATAGTTGCTCAAACAGGTCGCGCAAGCGCTCAAATGTTGACCGCGTCCGCTCGGCCAAGCGCAAAGCTGTGTAACGAATATTCAAGCTACCGAAAAACCAATCCTGAAAGTGAAGCGACCCGCATGCTATCGGATGACGGCGCCGACATCCCGTCATCCCGAGTCGCAAATATCAAGCGATCCGGCCCGATTCCACGTAGCCGCAAAGCCGAGGCATTGCTTCCCCGATAGAGCACTATTGTCAGCGTATCTCCCTCGTATATCCGCCTGAAGGCAAAAACACCATGGGCTCCAATGTTTTGAAGAAGCTCCATACGGCTCCTCCGCAGTGACTGATACGTCTTACGCCCTCGAATAACGCCCTGGTAGTAACCAGACAATGTGCTGTCAAACGCCATGGTGTCGGGCTCGCGAGGCCTCATGAGGGGATCTGCTACCTGAGCATCAAGCATTTGGTCCGGCCAGAACCTAGGCATTCTGTCGTCTGGATCATCGGCACCCCACATCCCTGCCTCGGTACCATAATATATGGGAATTATATACGTGAGTGACCAACTGTGCATAGTGAGGCACTAGTATCAATTTCACGGGTCATAGGGGTCGGTAACCCGAACGCCCCTCGCCGTGCAGAAGCCCCAATCCCGGAGGCCAGTATGTTTGCAGCCGCATTCAGGTCTGCATGATCCGCGTGTCCACAGGACATAAACGTCAATTTGCTCCGTGTCTTACGGTTACTCGCTTCTGTGTGCCCACACACAGAACACCGCTGACCGGTATAGGTAGCGGTAACCTTTATCACCTTGCAGCACTTATAGCTCAGCATCTGATCCAGCTGGCCCCAACCTGTTCGCAGTATTCCACGGTTGAGGCCAGACTTCTGTCTGACGTTGGGGCCAAAGCTCTCCATCGTCCCCTTAGCTGAACGTGTCATCGCTTTGATCTTGTAGGTCCTCCAGTATCACCGTTGAGGAGCATTTGGCAATACTGCGACTTACCTGGTGGTTCGCATTCTTAAGGACGTTAGCACGCTTGCGCTGTATGCGGGCGATTCTATGCTTCCGCCTGTTACGACGGTTGGAGCCTTTCTTCTGTCTCGCCAGTCTTCGCTGATGCCGCTTCAACTTGGCATCAAGACCCTTGGTATCCGGTTGTCTGATAATGCTTGTATCGCCCTTTGTGGAGACCATAGCGATCTGCCCGCAATTACGGTCAATGCCTACAGCGCCGCCGATATCCTCTATTACAGGTGCCTCCATCTTGTAGCAGATGGCAGCATACCCTTTGCCGGCGTTCTTCTTTACAGTGGCTTTGACGGGTATACCATCAGGGTACGGGTTGCCTCCCCGCCTGCGGAGCGCCATATATCCCACTTTCGGGATATACAGCTTACCATCCCGAACCCTTACGTTATCCGGGATCGTGAACGAAGGCGTACTACCACGTCTGGAATGGAATCTCGGTCTTCTCTTACCCTCCTTGAAGAATGCCTTCCATGCATCCGCCTGATATTTCAATGAGCCTTTTGCAAAACCCTTGAATCGGGGTGTTGTTGTCTGAAGATGCGATATCTTGAGATAGGGGACTGGTCAGGTAGATTTGACTGCTCGGCGGGTGCAGATCGAGGATTCTACAGGTCATGAAAATGTGTGCTACCAAGCACACTTGAGGGACTCGAACCTCCGTGTCAGGTACCTTTGGAGGAGAAACTAAACTCGCAAGAAACGAAGGTTCTCATGTCCCTCAATTGTAAGTTACGCGGTTTCTGGATCAACTGCCAACGGGAGTTTTTTTCTTGGGTGGAGGAAACGATTGGCCCCTTGGAGGGGCGCCATAAGAAGCTGCTCTCGGTACTGGAGATGGTGCGAGTTGAGCGCTTTCTGCCCAGTGCTCAGGACGGTATACCCGGGCGTCCGTTGAAGAGCCGTGCTGCCCTCGTGCGGGCGTTCCTGGCGAAGATGGTGTTCAATATGGATACGACCAGAGCGTTGGTGGAGCGGTTGCGTTCGGATCCGACGCTGCGGCGTTTGTGTGGTTGGCATCGGTTAGAGGATGTGCCGAGTGAGGCGACCTTTTCACGTGCGTTCGGGGAATTTTCAGAGGCGGATTTGCCGACGCGTGTACATGAGGCATCTGATAAAGGAGGGGTATTCGGAGCAGTTGGTGGGGAACCTATCGCGTGATTCGACCGCAATAGCAGCGCGAGAGAAGCCGGTACTGAAAAAGGAGTCGGAGCGTCCAAAGTGCAAACCAGCGAGTCCTTCTAAGGATGAAGAGCGTCCAAAGAAGCCGAAGCGGCTCGTGGGCCAGCTGGCAATAGAAATGGAGGAGGAATTACCGGAGGTGGGCCATCCATCGCAGGATTCGACCGCGATAGTGGCGCAAGAGGACCCGGTACCCCGGAAAGAGGAGTCGGAGCGTCCAGAAGAGTGCAAATCATCGCATCCTACCAAGGATGAAAAGCCTCCGAAGGAGTTGCCGCGGCTGGTGCGCCAGCGTACCATGGGGACAGAGGAGATGTTGGAGGAGTTACCGAAGCGATGTACGGTAGGCGTTAAGCGCAATGCGAAGGGACATACGCAGAAATGGACGGGGTACAAGTTGCACATGGATGTGGCCGACGGAGGCGTACCGATCAGCGGTTTTGTTTCCTCTGCATCATTGCATGATAGCCAGGCGGCGATTCCGTTGGCTACGATATCTCAACTGCGGGTACGCAATTTGTATGATCTGATGGACAGTGCATACGACGCGAAGCAGATTCACGAGCACAGTAAAGGCTTGGGGCACGTGCCGATTATCGACCATAATCCGCGACGCAAAGGTAAGGCGGCGCTTATCCGCGAGAAAACGGCCCAGCGAGCAGTCGGATTGGTGCTGCCTGAGGATGTTCGTTACAGGGAGCGCTCAACGGTTGAGCGAGCCCTGCCCTGTACCCATAAATCATCCATAACGGTTCGATTATTCGTCAGGTATGGTCAAATTTCGCTGGCATGGTTGTCGGAATAATTCGGGTATTTCGGCCTGGCAGGGATGGTGTGTGACTTGAGGTGAATAATGCCCTCCTCTCGTGCGGATACGCGATCTCTTCCTGCGCCGCTTCCCTTGGCGCTGCATTGCCTACATCCACGAACCCTCGGCTGCAGTCTCCTGGCGATACTTCTGCCTCCAGTAATTCAACGGCCCGTACGAGATGCCCTGCTCTGTGCAAGACGCCGCTGCGGACCGGGTCCTTTCGTTATACTGCTCTACCAGCGGAAACATCTCTTCCGCCGTACGTCTGGGCTGTACCAGGCGGTCCGGGGTCTGGGTTCTCACGTCTACGGGTAAGCTCTACAGAACCCGTCACCTAATCAAGATGCAGTTCACCGCACGCTCACGCAGGTGTAGCCATTGGGGCATAGGCCCACATCAGGCAAGTTGATATGCCATTTATATGAACCCAGATGAATTCCCGTGCGAACATGCACTCAATTGTTCGTCTCTTACCTCGTATCCCAATGTCATTAGGTGTAACCTCTCTAGGCCACGCCACATGATCTGGTAACCCACCGGTCCATCACGAGTGCGGTTCTGATAACCGCCGAGCACCGCTACGATCAGGATAGCAGCTCCCAAAGTACTGGGCTTCGGCAGCTTTACCCGTGCTGCATATCCTTCCAAGAATCGCAGCTCCATCTCCGTGAAAAAGACATCCGCGTCCAGCTCCGGCACCTCCCGACCCAATTGCACCAAGGTCATGACGCGCCAGGATATCACACAATACATCGTTATTGCTCGCTGCAGACGCAACGAGGTACGCAGACCCAAACGCTCTACCTTGCACCCACTCTTGAGCACGCGGAAGAAGTCTTCCACCCGCCACCGCTTGAGATACATTGCCAACACCCGCCGTGCATCCGCTACGCTCCCTACCTCCATGCTGGTCAATAGCATCCACTCCACCGGCAGCGCATCCCCCGGAGGCTCCACCTCCATCACATGCACCCCGTACATCACCACCGGCTCCTCCTCGTTCTTCGGATCCGGCAACAAGAACCTCCCGTAGCGTACCTCCGTATTGACCATCCGGTAACTGCGACCCTTCCGTGCCTGCTTGCGCGCCTGCTTCTTGCGCGCCGTCACCCGCTGTATCTCTATCTCCACATTCCCCGGAGCCTTACCACTGCGCATTACCGCAAACAGCTTGCGATCATCCAACAGCTTGCGATCATGCTTCGCTCGTATCAATACCTCCGCCTTACCCTGTCTGCGCTGCTCGGCAAACATAGCAAAGCTGTCCGCCTCCCGGTCCGCAACACAGATCACCTGCGTCTCGCCGGACAGCTCCTCCGCCGCCTCGCATATATCCTTGAACCCGTCTATCCACTGCTGCGTCCGCGGAGCATGCGGACCCTCCTCCGGATCCTTGAAGCTGCCACGCAACACCCCCAACGTCAATCCATCCTCCGTCACCACCAGCGTCGCATGCAACGGCAACCCCAGCGTCTTCGCCGTCGTCTGATTACTCCCTATTACCTCCAAATCCGTACACGCCGGCCGCGTACTGTACCGCAACTTCGTCGTGTCCCGGATGCATAACACGGTCTCCTGACTACGCATCCGCTCTATCGTACACCCACGATGCGGCGCCAATATGTTCTCCGGCGTTACCGTTTTGTCCTTCTTGCTCTCCAATAACCGGTAATGCCCCTTCACCGCCGCGCGGTCCGCATCCGTATGCGCGGTAATGCTGTGGCCTATCACATCGGCCAACATGGACGTACTCTTTACCAGTCGCACAGACAACCGCCTGTCTCCCAATGGCGCTCCGCCAAACTCCGTTTCGGCCCACTGCGCACTGTCAATCCCCTCGTGCGGATCCCTCACCGGACGCAACTCCTCCTCCGGTACCCCCAAGGTCCCGCGCCATTCTTTGTCCAACTCGTATACATACAGCCCCTTGGGATCCTCTTCCTTTGCCTCCTTGTCCTAACTTCGCCATCCGGTCAGGGGAAAACGCTGAGTTCCGTCTCCAATTCTCTCGTTTTTCCCTCCTAATAGGGCTATTTCGGCTAAATTCGGCGTTTTTCGACCCTTTTTAGCCGACTTTCTTGGAAAAAGCAATGTGGTGCTATAGAGGTGTGGACGGGAACCTCCCCCCAACACCCCGGTACCTTACCCCGTACCAATTCCACACCCCGATCATGTTTATCCGAAACCGACCCTACAAACGTAAAGACGGTAAAAATGCAACAGCTTTGCCCTCATCGAATCCTATCGCAAAGACGGTACCTCCAAACACCGCACCCTCCTTAATCTCGGCCCGAACTTCAACATCCCCCGCAGTCTGTGGGGGGAACTGACCCATTGCGTTACTGCCCGACTCAAAGGGAAAGCTATCCTCCCTTTCCAGAATGATGAAGCCTTTCTCAATGCGGTCGACGACATCGTTGCACATCTCGAAAGCAAGGGCTACGACATCCATCGCACATCCCATCAGCAACACCTCATTGATCCAGAGAAAACAACCCATCCCGATTCCCGGACCGTCGGCGGAGAACGACTGATCCTTCAGACTTTGGAACAGCTCGGACTGGCTGTACTGCTACGTTCGCTCAACTTCTGCGAGAAACACGTCAAGCTCTGCTGTGCGCTGATCGTCGGACGTATGCTCCACCCGGGCAGTGAACGAGAAACGCATAAATGGCTGTGTAAAACCTCCAGTGTTCTGCAGCTTCTGGATTTGGAACCCCCGAGTCTCAACACCCTCTATCGTTGCACTGATCTGATCCATAAGCATATGGATCAGATCATGGAGAAACTCTTTGGCATTACCAAAGCGGTATTGCAGTTTGAAGAAACGATCGTCTTTTATGATTTAACCAATACCTATTACCACGGCAAGAAGAAAGGGAAGTTGTTGTCGCATGGGCGCAGCAAGGAAAAGCGCAGTGATTGTCCGTTGGTTACGCTGGCGCTCACCCTGGATGGTTCGGGGTTCCCCCGCAATGTGCAGATCCTGCCGGGCAATGCAGGGGAACCGGCAACGCTCAAAGAGGCGATTGAGAAACTAAACGGCGCTACGCCCACAGTGATTATGGACTCCGGCATTGTGACGGAGCAGAATCTGCAGTACCTGAAAGAACAGGGACTGAACTGGATCACCGTGGAGCGTTCCAAAGCCCCTCCAGTCCCCGAAAACAAGCCGGATCAACAGTTTACGACCGCAGGGGGAGTCAAGATCAAAGCCTGGAAGATCACCAAAAAGGAAAAAGATGTTGAAGATGTTGAAGACGAAAAAGACGTTGAAGATAATGCGGAACTGCGCGTGTTTGTGCACAGTGAGGCCAAGCAGGCGAAGGAGGATCAGATCCTTGAAACCCAATGCAAGAAGTTTGTGAAGGCGCTCACTACACTACATGAGGGACTCTCGAAACCCGGGTACTTGAAGAACTATGAAAAGGTCACGATAAAGGTTGGTCGTCTGAAGGAAAAGTACAAGAAGGTCTCACACCTGTATGAGGTGGAGGTCAGCAAAAAGGAGGGCACCAAGCATGCAGCATCCGTTACGGTGACCCGGCGTGCTTCGCATGCGCGTCGCACCCAGGCCAGCGGAGGGTATGTGCTTCGGACCAGTCATACCGGATGGTCGGTGGAAACGGTTGCACGAACCTACTGGCGACTTACAGAGATTGAGCGCACATTCAGAGTCATGAAATCGGATCTCGGTCTACGGCCCATCTACCACAGCAGAGATGACCGCATTGAAGGGCATCTGTTCATCACGGTACTGGCTTATCATGCTGCCCATATGGTTCGCACCAGACTCAAGGAACACGGGATTCATGATAGTTGGGCGACGATCCGAGACAGGTTGAACAGGATTCGTCGGATTACGACCAAGATGGTTAAGAACCAATATCGGTACCTGATCACGGAGGTGGATCAGGATCTGCCTCCGAGTATGGTACAGTTCTTTGCGGTACTGGGATACGTGTATGATCCGGATGCGACCCGCACCGTGACCGAGCATGTGGAGGAAGCGAGTGCACCGGTGAGCCAGAAGCCTCCAGACTCATGACGTATGGTCCCTTCACAACGGTTGAGATAGCGTACTCCAGATGGAGCCACCAGAGCTACGTCCGATGGAAACGATCCGAGGTAGATCGCAGCGAAACAGGCGGCAAAACACCAGGTAATCAGGGATTCAAACCACCCTAAACCAACTTCAACCGATCCGGTAAATCTCACCATCCATTGCTCCTGAAAAAAACGGTCCAAATATGGCCACGGGAGAATTCCGTGGGTTAGTAGCACTACGAAATGGCGAAGTTAGGTTGTGCCGCTTTCCGCCTGCGGTATGGCCGATCAATACAAAATTGTTCACCTCAAAACACGCTCCTTCTCCTTGGGGATCCACATACGTTTCGACAACCCAGGGACGGTAACAGTACCGTGCCTGAAAATCATCCGCCAACGGTCTCAATACGTTACACAGTACATGGCTGGCCAAATCCTGACACTGCCCCCGTATCAGAAAACGACTCAAACACACCACACGGTGCAAATGCGCCTTGCGCTGCTCATCACTCCACGCCATCCAGTGCTCTCTGGACGCCAGGCACAACGCCGCCGCCGAAAATCCCACCGCTCCCAAGTAACCATGGGCACTGCCTATCAGATAGCGTACCTGCGCTCCCACAAATGTGGTCGTACGCCTCGGATGCTCAAAGTGCAGCAACGTGTTCCACACCATACGCTGCTCGTCCGTCTCAACCAACTCAATCGTCAACCCCCGGACACCGTGTACCGTGTCCGGTAACGCTATCGGATCCGGTACCCGCTCCTCGCGCCTACGCGGTTCCGCCTTAGCCGCATTACAATTCTCGGGCTTGGGCAACACAATCCTCCCCCGGGCCTCCAACTTCGATAAAGCCTGCGCACAGTTGCTCACCTGCGGTTCGCCCCGTGCATCAACAAACCCGAACTCTTCACAGACAGCGCGCGCTATCTGTGTGCGATACCGCCAACGATCGTCGGCAAGAACTTCGTCCAAACGCTCTCCATTGCAGGGAGCGGTGAGCGTTCGTAAGACCTGATTTCGCTGAAACATGCCGCAACATAAAAACAAGCAGCTAAAAGTCAAGTGCCTGAAGTGTTAGAATGGCAGTGGAAGCGGCGCAGGAAGAGATCGCGTATCCGCACGAGAGGACGGCATTATTCACCTCAAGTCACACACCATACCTGTCAGGTCGAAATACCCGAGATATTCCGACAGCCATGCCAGCGAGAGTTGACCAGAACTGACGAACAATCGAACCGTAATGGATGATTTATGGGGGAAGGGCAGAGCGAGCCTTCGGGCGGCTCAAGGATGAGTTTGGTGGTCGTAATGTCCGCGTGCGTGGGCACAAGAAGGTGACATGCCACTTGATGTTCGGCGTGCTGGTACTGACGGTAGATCAGCTGTTGCGTATGGTGCATTAGAGACAGGAATCCAGACGTAAATTGGGCTAATCGGGTTTTGTGCGAAGCAGGAGCCAGGTATTGGTGTGCCCGCAAAGCACGGATTCTGCCCCGAATTCACCCCCCCGGGAAGCCTTCATCGCCTATGGACCGCCTATACATCTGGATCCAAAGGCAACACATGCCAATGCTCCCGGCGTAATGTCGAAAAACCCGAAAATTTGGGCATTTTAGTCGCCACCACCGCCGAATACACCGGGGTTTTGCAAAAGGCTCCAATATGTATCTAACGACACCAAAGGAGTATTCAGGTAGCCACTCGACCGTGCGGCGCAGCGCCGTGAACCGCTTCCCCGGCGAGAAGAAGCTTACCGAGGGCGGCTTCTCTCCAGCCTCTTTCGCTTTCTTGTACGCCTCGCTCTGCTCTGCGAGGATGGCATTCCACACAAACCTACACGCACCCGCTAATCCAGCAAGGTGCTTGGCGTTACTCCGACTTCCGGGCAACAGCCTGTATGTGATATTGCGGTATGCACTAACCGTTTCGGGCATGGCACTGTGGTATATAGCTCCCTAATATATGGAAATGATATTGCATGCGTACCCACGTGTTGAGTTATTTGAAATAATTGCAGTTTCTTCGTGAAAAGCGGGAACCGATTATGAAAAACTGGCGAAAGCCATCCTGTCTGCACCACCAAAGCACAAAAAGTAACTCCTGCGAAAACGCGTGGCACTCAGCCATATAACTCCCCTAACTTGCTCAACCTGTGAGATCAAACGCTCAATCCAACATGTACTTCACCGTGCCGATACTCGCCTTGCCCTCAAACGATATGGCATTGGTTAGTCGGTACCTCATCTACAAGCATTCGGCTGTGGTGTAGCCTTAATACCAAACAGTAGTATTAGATGGAATCCTGCCATAAAATGCAAGGTACACGCTCACCGTTTAGGCACCCGCTTGAAGGATGACTTCATCTCTACCCGTGAACCTTGAAGGCTTGCTACACCGTGGCACGGTGGAATCGCAGCGCGTGGAATTGAAGGCTAGATGGGACCGTCACCGAACTGGCCCCCAAGTGTTGAAGACCATCTGCGCACTTGCAAATGACTACCAAAATTTAAACGGTGGCTATATCGTAATTGGTGTGCGCGAAGAGCACGGGCGCACCGTGTTGCCCTCGATAGGCTTAAGTGCCGAGGACATTTCGGATGCCCAAACGTGGCTTAGAGGTCAATGCAATCGCTTTGATCCACCCTTCCGGCCCATCTTTTTTCCAGAATTCATATATGGAAAAAAGGTATTAGTCGTTTGGGTTCCAGCCAGCGATGATCGGCCTCATCGCGCTCCCGATTTTATGACTGGGAGGTTTCGGTATTGGCTTCGGAGCGGCGCAGACACAGTGGATGCTGAGAAGAATAGGGGAATGCTAACAGAGTTCCTGCAACAAACATCACGTACACCATGGGATGATCGCGCTGCGCTAGATGCTCGAGTCGAGGACATACGTGAGACGACAGTTCGTGAATATTTGCACGACATTCGAAGCGGACTACTGGACGAAGGCAGTACGTTGAACATTTACCGCCGTATGCGGATCACGACCAGGGTAAACGATCACGAGGTTCCCAGAAACGTTGGCCTTCTGATGTTCTCACCCGACCCCAAGCAATGGTATCGAGGAGCGACAATTGAGGTGGTTCAATTCGCCGGAGATCGTTCGGGAATTGTGCAGGAGGAGCGCGCGTTTTCTGGCAGTATCATTGACCAATTGCGAAGTTGCTTGGACTACTTAAGCAATTTGTCGGTCACACACATCCAAAAACAGCGGGATCGGAGCCAAGTTCGCGGGTGGGTCAGTTATCCCCTCCCGGCTCTTCGCGAAACGCTTGTTAACGCCGTTTATCACCGCGGATATGATGTTGACCAGCCAGAGCCAATCAAAGTTTATCTGTTCCCCAACAGATTGGAAGTGACTAGTTACCCTGGACCAGTACCCGGTATAGAACGTGACCATCTAATGCCGAAGGCGAACGTGCCATCCGCGCCCGCTCGCAACAGACGGATTGGTGAGTTCTTGAAAGAATTGGGTTTGGCGGAGGGGCGTCTTACGGGTTTGCCGAAAGTATTTCGGACCATGGCTGAAAACGGCTCGCCTGTACCACGGTTTGAGTTCGACGAGCATCGTACCTGGTTCCGTGCTACTCTGCCCGCGCATCCAGAATATGGCGCTATATCTGCACTACGAGATGCCGCTCATCTGCGTACTTTAGGGGCACATCATGAAGCCTTCGAGCGCTTAGAGATGGCCTGGCAAGAAAATCAGGCATCTGCGGTACTAACGGAAGAGATTATTCGTGCACTCGGAAGACGGAAAGAATGGGAGCAGGCCCAAGAAGTCTTCACAACCTTCGTGCAGCGTGGGATCAACCACACTATGCCACATGTTGCCAACGTGATGGCGGAGGTTCTCCTTGACGCCGGTATGTTGGACAAAGCGCTGAAGTTATTGAGGGAGGATAATCCGTTAGCGCTCGGCCAAGATGCGATTGACGCCGCTGCATTGGCCAAGCGTTCAAAAGATTTTGTTACTGCCCATAAGTACTACCAAAGAGCTGGAGATACTGTTTTGCATGATCCTACAGCGCTCTTTGATTATGCACAAACAAAATCTAAGCTTGCTACCCGGGCAAGAAAGAAGAGATACCAAGCCCCCTCCTATCGTCGACTATTGATTGAAGCAAGGGCACTATATGAGCGCATCACTCAGCTTGACCTGCCGGCACCGCGCCGTGCGTGGGCATGGTATTATCTGGGAGTCACACTGAAACGGCTTCAAGCCCCAGTAGCTGATATTAAGCGAGCGTACCAGAATGCTATTGACCTACTTCCCGATCCCAGCTTTCAAAATGCGCTCGCTGAACTTCAAAGCTGGAGACCAGCAAAAAGGAAAAGGAGGAAGTGATGGAGCAGAAGTAGCCAATGTTTCCTCAGATTATTTAGCGAACTTCCCGTAACAATAGGGAGTCATATGGCTGAGTGCCACACGTTTGGCGGCGTGCTAACCGACCCAGTATACACCCCCTCTTGTCAAGCTAGCCAATGTGGGCGGTAGGCAGAGCTTGCCATCCCGAACCCTTACGTTATCCGGGATCGTGAACGAAGGCGTACTATCACGTCTAGAATGGAATCTCGGTCTTCTCTTACCCTCCTTGAAGAATGCCTTCCATGCATCCGCCTGATATTTCAATGTGTATCTTAACGACACCAAAGGAGTATTCAGGTAGCCACTCGACCGTGCGGCGCAGCGCCGTGAACCGCTTCCCCAGCGAGAAGAAGCTTACCGAGGGCGGCTTCTCTCCAGCCTCTTTCGCTTTCTTGAACGCCTCGCTCTGCTCTGCGAGGATGGCATTCCACACAAACCTACACGCACCCGCTAATCCAGCAAGTTGCTTGGGTTTTACTCCGACTTTCGGGCAACAGCCTGTATGTGATATTGCGGTATGCACTAACCGTTTCGGGCATGGCACTGTGGTATATAGCTCCCTAATATATGGTAAATCTATAGCATGCGTACCCACGTGTTGAGTTATTTGAAATAATTGCAGTCGTTTCGTGAAAAGCGGGAACCGATTACGAAAAACTGGCGAAAGCCATCCTATCTGCACCACCAAAGTACAAAAAGCAACTCCTGCGAAAACGCGTGGCACTCAGCCATATAACTCCCAAAATTTGCGGGAGGATCTGGCATTACGCCAGCGCCCTGCACCGCGCGCATTGATTGGTGCCCGGTACTTCCCCCTATGGTGCACGTTGTTCGAAAACATCTACGCATCCACTGTCCTCGCGACACCACTTGCATCTTTACTCGGCGCTTGCCGACTCCAACAAGTAACGGCGCAAGGTAATCGCATTGTGATGATCCGGAGATAGCTCAAGCAACCGACCAAGAACGCTGAGAGCATCCACCTCGCGGCGTGCTAACACATAAGCCTGCGCCAACTGAAAAAGCGTGACCTCATCCGAGGAATCCAACTCAACCGCACGCAATAAATGACGCAGCGCTGGCTCCAGCCTCTGATGCGCCAAATGCACATTACCTAATAGATAGTGCGCATCAGCCAACTCCTCAATGCCCAACGCCACCTCAAGGTATGGCACTGCATCGTTCAACCGGCGCTGACTAACCATGGTTCGCGCCGCTGCCATATACGGAGTAGCGATGTACGGGAACTGCTGCACCATGGCCAAAGCAACTCGCAAGGCGCTGTGATCATTCTGCTCCCGGACATACAGCTCATACAGGGCGATCATGGTTTCAAACCACGAGGCATCACCCCTGAATAAACGCAACGCCAGGACCTCTGCGTGACTACGCGCAGTAATGGTGTCGGCAACCGACAGCGTCACTCCTGGAGCCTGAAACGGCCATGAACCCATGAGCTGCTGCAAACGGTATTCCCCAAACAGCGAGTCAACAACCGTGTAAAGCACCTCGCGCTTGGCAGCACTCCGGTGCACAAACGCCTCTGCCCCTTCAGCCAAAGCGTTGTAAAAGACATCAGCCATCACAAAATATCCTTCCAGGTTCGGGTGCAGATGCTCCAGCATCAGCTGCGAGCCAATAATGCCGTCAGGCGAACGCTCTACGAAAGCGCGCTGAACGTCTACCACCGTGGCACCCGAATTCATAGCTTCCTCTCGGACTATCCGGTTTACCTCCTCTGGAGCTCGAAACCGCAGTTGATCAAGATCCTTCGCCCGCACATATGCGGCGGCGTGCCATTCCTTGTTGGCTGAAAATCCGGTCGGTGCCGGCTGGAACGGCTATAATGTACAGATTCTGCGCTCATCCTGACACCCCTGATTGTAGTTCTGATCAAAGAATTATGGGCTTTTGCAGCGGTTATCAAGCCCGCAAGTATCTGCCGCGTGATTTACGGTGTCGTTGCCGTGTTGCAGGCAGATTCAGGCGCGTTTCTCCTTACTGAACAGCCTATATGAGCCCTTTTTGCACGCGCTGACACCGCGGTAGCGGATTCATGCGTACCATCTGCAGGTATGCTAACCTTCCACGCGGGTGTAACGACCTAAACGCGCCAATCCTATCATCCAATACCGCACGCATCGTACCACGATCGAACTCCTGTTCCGGCAGTAGGCAGTCTTATTGGCAGGACTGATCACGGTACGCGTGATTTACGGCCTCGTTGGCGCGTTTTCGGCGGTTTTGGGTGCTATTCAGTCCGGTGAACATCTGAGAACAGCCCTTTTGGGCGCTCCGATACGGCTTTGGCTGGGGCATGCGTGTCCTCCGCTCATGGCGAGTGACGCGTTACATCGTCTACAGAGGCCTTACACCGCGCCTCTATAGCGCTATTACCCCCTAATTGGCGGCCGAACCTGTCACATAGCACGATCCAGCACCCATTATCGCACGCACCGTGGCATTGCACGACCGTATCCATCTTTCAGCATATACTATCGCTGCGGTGCTGTACGCGTTTCTACAGTAGAGCTGCTTACAGCTTCGGTGGTTTGTCCAGGATAATATTGTCCTGCTTAACGACTCCACCTCACTAATTGACCTGCACGCATGATTTACGGCCTCGTTGGCGTGTTGCAGGCAGATTCAGGCACGTTTTTCCTTACTGAACAGCCTATATGAGCCCTTTTGCACGCATGCACACCGTGGTAGCGGCTTCAAACGTGCCATCTGCAGGCATCGTGGACAGCCACGCGTGTATGTAGCAACGTAAACCCGTCAATCCTACCAACCACGCTACGATGCACCCTCCAATTCCGCACGCATCGTACCACGACCGAACTCATGTTCCGGCAAGCACTTATGGATCGTACGCGCTGCAATAATGCTGATGATAATTACGACACCTTCCTGGTACAGGGTAGTCTTTTCACATTCGCCTTGGCTCCCTTGATGACTACCCCTCCGCGCACAGCCGTAGGCTCCTTATTGGCCGGATAGATCACCGTACGCGTGATCTACCGCCTCGTTGGCATGTTTTCGGCACATTTGGACCCCATTTAGCCCGCTTACCGTCTGATGAGAGCCCTTCTGGGCCCTCCGATACGGCTTTGGCGGGGACATGCGTGCCCTCCAGATACATCTCCGCCTGCTCCGCTTATCGCGAAGTGACACGTTACATCGTCTACGGAGGCCTTACACTACGCCTCTATAGCGCTGTTACCCCCTAAGTGGCAGCCGAACCCGTCACACAGCACGATCCTGCCCCCATTATCGCACGCATCGTGGTACTGTACACGCTTCTACAGTAGAACTGCTTGTAGTTCCGGCAGGTGGTCTGCACAGGGTAGGATCTTCATGCTCCATGTCTCCGACTCCCTATTGGCCATGGCTGCCCATCGTTGACGTTGACTCGAATTCATCCAACGCGCGACATTCCGGCATCGTTGAGCAATCAAACTGTTCAGGTTCTCCATGATGTTATTGGTCTGCAAACTGCGTCCCAGTTCCTCCGCCACCCCCAGTCTATGGAGCGTCAAAGTCTCTTCCAACCCCTCAGACAAGCTGTTCGATGCCTTGGGATGGGACTCCTTCAACCCCTTTTTTATGCTCAGAAGCGCCTCCTTTGCCTTGTCGTAATTCGGCTCGTCGTACGCCTGCTGCAACTCCCCCCGAACCCGCACCTTTTCGTCCTCTTTCTCAATGTAACTCACCACATTCTCTCGCTTATGCCAAGTACACCGCTGTACCTGTGCCTTATCACCAAATACCGCTTTCACCGCCTTCCGGAGCCCTTTGGAACCATCTAAGATGACCAAAAGCCCCTTATCATACCGCAGCCCGCGATCAATCAAATCCTGCAGCAGCCCTTGTACCGCCTCGGCGTTCTCTGTCGCCGTCTCCACCATCCCTACTACTATCTTCTCGCCCTTATCCGTAATCCCTACACAAATCAATACCTGCACCCCCTGAAAGTACTTGCCGTCCAGCAGCAACGCTACAAACGTGTTCTCCGCCAGATTACGCTCCTCCTGCTCCTTCAATACCTGTGCACTGTAACTCTTGTACTTGCGACTGATTGAGGAAGCGCTCAATCCAAAACTGCCAACAAACTCCGTTGCCACCTTCTTGTAGTTCCGCTGGCTAATACCATACACAATTTTCCGGGCGATACGCTTCACCATATTCGGATTCGGCTTGTGCAACAATTTGTAGGTCTCCAGAGGACGCGCTTTACCCTTCACCCGGTCCTGTACACGCGGCACACTCACCTTTACCCGCTCATCTCCAATCATGATAGAGCCCGGTCTGCTCCCCCACCGCTCGTACCGCCCCTTGTGCTGCTTATTGTTGTCGCGCTTTCTGCGCACACCGCAGAGAGACTTTACCTCGGCTTCCATGACCGCAAGAAAAAACGCCAGTTGCATCGTGCCAAGATGCTCTACTAACAGCTTCAGGGAATCAATCCCCGTGTCTAGTATCTTCTGGAGACCCTCCGGTAGTGTGCCGGGGTTTTCTATCTGCATGACATCTTTGGACATAGGTCAGTTATCGTTTGTCTGATTGATGGAAGGAAACAATGCTGATCGCATCGCTGGAAGATACGCAGCGCGGGGCAATCTTCGCATGTGTGACTCTATCTCAAGAAGCAACAACGCCAGACAAGCACGGCGTTTGTCTGGCGGCATCCACAAGCGAACATCGCGTAGTCGCCGCACCAGCTTCTTGGAGACATGGGCCACACAACGAGTACTTCGAAGGCTCGGACTCAACTGTTCATACAGTCCTGTCCGGTGCAGTGTCAGCGTCCTATCCAGACCCCGCAAGAGCCACCGGGCCGCAGACCGGTTACACACCAAAAGGTCCGTATGGATCTGCATCAACGCTGCATGCGCCACCTTCGGATCCGGCACGGCGAAAGCACGCGTGATCGCCCCCCGAATGTGCCGCCCGTCCTGCTCGGACAGATAACTCACTACACGCGTGCGCTTGTGCATCTGGCAGTGTTGCTGCTGCATACCGGTACCCAAGCACTCTTGCAGTACGCCGGTCAGCGAGGTCACATCAGGAGTGATGCAGAAGAGCCCCCGATCTGCGCACAAACCGCGCTCCAACAAGCCTTGTAACAAGTGTTGCACGCGCTCCGCATCGTGCAACGGAGCCTCCACAAAGCCCAGAATGCGCCGATAACCCTCAATGGTAGCGGCCATGCACACGACTATGGGTCGCCCCCACACTTCCATGGCATCAAGCCAAAGGATTACGTGCTCTTCTTCACACAACGGGCGCGTATCAAACACCTGCCGCGCCTGCTCGCACGCCGCAGCATCATCATCGTACCCCAATGCCAAGCCTCCCGGAGACTCCAGAGACTCCGGAGCACGGACGCTATTTTCCTCCTCGGAAGGTGCTTCTGCCAACTGCTCCCCAGTGCCGTCTGGAGCCGCATTATCCGACGGAAGCATAACATCCTCTTCCAGACTAGACGTCAACTGCTGCACACACTGGGTGAGGTGCCGCAACAAGTCAAATTGCAGCTGCCGACCGGACGCGCCGGTATGACGCAGCCCCTGAATGAGCTGCGATAAATCATCTGATAAACTCATAAGTGATCATGGATCCGTATGGTGAAAAGGCTTAGGAAACCCAAGCCAACACCGAACCAATAATCACTTTTTCAGCCAACAAGGAATGGCACGCCGCCCACATATGCCCTTCTCGCGTCCTCCAAGTGGCCAGCCCGTTCAAGAATCTGTGCGCGAATAAAATGGCCCGTCGCAGCAAGCGGCTCAACGCCCAAAGACTCTTCAACAACCTCAAGTGCTTCGTCTGTGTCGCCTCGGCGGACAAGCTCGGCTGCCAGCTCCATTTGCACATCCCACGCGCTTTCCCCTTGGCTGGGACCACCAATAAACGGCGCGTGTCCACGCTCATTACACGCCACTGTTGCCACAAATACAGCTACACCCTTAGCCTCATAGCGCCTCAGAATAGCACGTAGGTTACCCCTGAATTGCGACAGTCCTTGCCGATACCGGGCCGACCCGTACACAATCCGCTGCTGACCCACCATACGCTCCATCAGCGTGCGAGAGTCCGCTTCCGCTGGCATGGTGGGCGCACCCTGCAGCAGACTTGCAAGCGCCTGAACCAACCGCAAGCGCTCCAACCGCAGATACAGTTGAACAACGCGCCTACTACGACCGAAGGACTCCGTTGATGCCACTCCCAAGGCTCCGTAGTACTCATTGTGCCCAACATAGAGCAGAACGGCATCGGGTTGGTGCTGAAGGATCTCGCCTACCCTGTCCAGCAACGCGTGCGAATTCACCGCGGCCACCGCCGTGTTTACCACCTCCACATTCCGCGCAGGATAGGTCTGTTGGAGCCGCTGCTCTAACATGCGGCTGAATGCTCCGCCATAATAGTACGGGTACCCCGCTGCAGAAGAACCCCCTTGCACAAAGATGCGGTAGGTGCTACTATCCTTCTGGGCCAGGAAGACATCGTGCAGCCCTGTCGGAGAGCGAGGTGTCCGCCGAAAATACCGCCGCGCCATCTCGGTATTCATAACAAGGTACTGCTGAGCCTCCTTAATAGGCACAAACAGTGGATATCCGCTCCCGTAACCTGCCATACGCAGACCCAGCTCAAGCAGTGCCAGGATCGCGACAGGTGTGAGCCCCGTAAGCACCATGAAGATCCAGCGCCGCCCCGCCGACAGCGCCGAAAAGTCGCGGCGCCGATCCCTCATTGCATGAGCGTCAACGTGCCGCCTGTGACACGATCCGCAGCACGCATCCGGTAGATGTAGGCGCCTGCCGGGTACCCATCCGGCGCAAACAACCAGCGATGCCGACCCGCTTGGACATACCGATCCACCAACAGTGCTACCCGCCGGCCCACCATATCATAAATCTCAAGCTTGACCGACATGCCCACCGGCACGGTGGCCTCAAAGCGCACTTCGTTAAGGAAGGGATTCGGATACACTTCCACTGCCGTCGGAATGGACGCAATCTCAACTTCGGCACTATAACCAACCGATACCACACCGTCCGGCGCAGCACCCATACGTACGTTGGAATATATGCGATACTCGCCAGGAGCAAGCTCTGGAAGCGCACCCGATGAACGCAGCGAATCGCCTGAAACGTACTCGTACCAATACCCATTCCCCTCGGCTAACGCAATAGGATTGGGCTGAGCCTCAATATCAAAGTTTCCCACAACCCTTACCTCCGTGCCCCCACGGCGCAGCACAAAGCTCTTAACACTGCTCTTAACCTGCAAGGTGACATCCGTCGTTGGATCCCTGAAGACTGCTTGATCATGTCGGAGACCGAGGATTGCGCCGTAAAAATCGTAGAGCCTGGCCCGCAGCGGATCATTACGGTAGTCCCACCGAATTGGCTTGGAGCCGGTGCGCTCCGGCGCTGTCGGAGGGCACCGGCTCGGACGCAAACACTGCTCACCACGATCCCCGTAACCATACCCAAGCTCACCGAACTGCCACATCATGCGCGGCCCCGGCAACAGAAAGAAGAAGACACCGGCAAGCTTCATACGCTCCAGTGCCGTGCCAAGATGCCGCGTATTGTACGTACCGAAGTTATCATCCCTACCGGGGTCACAGAAACTGCCCCCAAACGATGCACGCTCACATGCACCATATCTACGGATTTGGTACATCAGCCACTGTTCGTCGTGACTCTCCATATACGATATCGTGTGGGGATGGGACCATCCACGCCCCCCCGCTCCGAAGTAGCTTCGCGATAAATCACTCTTGCCCCCAATATGGTAACCCATCACCGCCTCACCGTAAGGCTGGTGAACGTTATTCCACACCATCATTCCGGGCAATCCGCGATCCATCCCGAAGCCAGCCAGCTCGCGCTCCTCACGATCGGCAGCAAAATGCTCCAAAATGACGTAGGCCTCTGGATTCACAAACCATATCCGGGCGGCCATGTCCTTAAGAATAGCCACACGGGATACATCGTACGCCCCCCATCTTCCCGCATCATCTCTGGTATCTACCTGTGTGAACCCCTTGGACAGGTCAAACCGAAAGCCGTCAACATTGAACTCGGTCAACCAGTACGCATTTGCGCGATGCAGCCACTCCCGGATAAAAGAATCTTCGTGGTTTATATCGAAGAATACGTTGTAGGGGTG
This sequence comes from Rhodothermales bacterium, assembly GCA_963663495.1. GTDB lineage: Bacteria > Bacteroidota > Rhodothermia > Rhodothermales > Bin80. Next base: position 1,839,612 of record OY760427.1, on the reverse strand, counting down.
GCGCGCAGGCACGTTGATCCACGGATTCTCGTCCGTGGCTCCATAAAGCGTGATGAGCGGCGAAGGCAGGTCCACATGGTTGTATACCACATCAAGGATAACGGCTATGCCCCGCTTGTGCGCCTCATCCACAAAACGCTTCAAGTCTTCCGCCGGACCGTAATACTTGTCCACTGCCAAAGGAAATTGAGGCTGGTAACCCCAATTCAGATTGCCCCCGAACTCCGCCACTGGCATCAGCTCAATAGCATTGATTCCCAGTCGCTCCAAATATCCCAAGGTATCGGACAGCGTACTGAAGTCATGCTTACCCAGGAAGTCCCGGATGAGAAGCTCGTAAATCACCAGCTCCCCCTGCGTCACAGGCTCAAAAGGGGTCCAGATAAACGGCTCTCGCGGGGGCATAATCACCGAAACCATTCCCTGAGTCATGCCGTGCGGATAGGGCATCAGGTCCGGGTAGGTCGCTGCAGTAATGTGCTGATCATGAACCGGGTCCAGGAGTTTCCTGGAAAACGGATCAGCAATACGGAGCTGCCCATCAATCAGATACTGATAAGCCGTCTCTCCGGTGAGCCCCTCCACAGTAAGCCACCAATGCACACTGTCGGGGCTGACTGCGTCGCGGTACATCAGGTAGTCTTCGCCCGGTTGCCAATCGTTGAAGTCTCCAATCGCATGCACAAAACACTTCCCCGGAGCGTAAAGGGATAATGTTGCACTTGTGGGTGCGGCGTTATCGAACGTTACGCCGTCCACAACACCCGCAGGACGCGGCCTGTCAACCACTTGCGGAGGCCGCTGCCCCACCTCTGCAACCACCGATCTCCCCGATGTTGTAACAGCCGTCAGGCGCAGATGGGCTGAGCACGCGGCTGCTTCCGGGAACGCATAGCGAAACACTCCCGAGCTGCTCAGGAACGGCATCCCATCCATAGCTTCGCCATTTATCTCAAGCGTTATGGATGAAATGGGCGCCGAACTGAAAACTCCAGCCAGCACCTCCCGAATCTGCCCATTCATACCCGTGCGTGGGGCTAACTGAAAAACCATCGGGTCGGTGATAGTAACAACCGAGTTGTTGTTGTCTGCCGGGTTCACCCGGTCGTTCAGAGGGTCCGATATCCAGGCATACTCACTACCATCGGCACTGTAGTGCAGGTGAACCTTGTACTGAAAGGTCTCCCCCACCATTAATGGTGCCGAGTACAGCCACTGATCCATGTCAGCGTCGTACGTCATAGCAGAAACGGCCCCCGGCGCGATGAACCCGCCGATGTTCGGGCCCCAACCATTGAACTCACCCGGCAGAAAAGCGCCCACCGCATTGCCTTCAGGACTCCACCTGAACGTAACCTGCAACGGCTGTGAAACACTCGTGCACGGAAGCACAAGTGCCAAGACTACCGCAGATACCCAAGCTCGATCCATATACGTAGGAACAACAAAAGGGCCGACAGGAAATCAACTCCCTGTCGGCCCTTCGTGCATCATTCGACGATCCCGGCAGGCGCCTGCCAGCCTTCTACTTTAACAGCAGCATCTGCTGAACCAACGAGCGTGTGGGAGTCTCCAGCCGATAAAAGTACACGCCACTTGATAGCCGGGAGGCATCAAATGTAACCTGATACGTCGCAGCCTGCTGAACACCGTCCACCAGGGTTGCCACCAAGCGCCCAAGTGTGTCAAACACACGCACAGTCACGGGAGAGGTGGTACCCAATGCATACTCAAAAGTGGTAGTGGGATTAAAGGGGTTGGGATAGTTGGATCCCAACCATATTTCATCCGGTATCTCGCCTGCGACCTCTTCTACGGACGTGATAAACGGATTCGTATCGTAGGGCAGCGGACCCGGCTCAACCTTGAAAGATACCTCGTCAAGCTGTACTGACGACGGCCATGAACCATCGGCGTTCTTTGGCAAAAAATACACCCGGTTACGGCCCGGAGCATTGGTATCGCTACCTGACTCCTGCACGTACGTACCGTCCCGACCGTACATAAACCTGAATGTCAGAATGTTGTAGGATGGCCCTCCAACGACAGTCTGCCCTTGATACACGCCATCCCCGTCCTCATCCGTCAACTGTAGGACCTTTATCAGGGGTATATCATGATCCGTGCCATCAACACCCTGGGTATGCGCCCAAATCGGATCACCCAAGTGTATTGACACCGTATCCAATGAGGCATCGAACGGCTGTGCATCATTAGCAAGCGCATTCGCCATATCCACCGAAAACGCCACGCCAATCGAAGTCCCGGGCTCTAATACATTATCTGGAGTCACATCATTGAAGTACGAAAGCTGCAACACCTGCTGCTCGCTCGCTTCAAACGCGAATCGCCGGTTGATGCCGGTCAAATGGCCTTCTTCCCACCCGCTCGGTGGAGCCTGCCCAAACGCTTCCTCAAAGGCTATATCGTCGAAGTCAAAGAAATATTTGTACGATTGCTCTGTGCCGGGCAGCGCCATAATGGGCACCGCCGCACTAAAAACGGTGCCACCCGGCTCCTTCTCCATCAGGCATCTGTCCGGGGTCTCTGTTATGCAGTCCTGCCACGAGTTGAAGCCGCCAAGAACCCAAAGCGTGTCGCCTCGCGCTCGGTCGAACAGCCCGATGGTTTCGAACGGTGTTAAGTCCACACCGAAGACTATGTTGCTCGTTACAGGATCTATCGTGCTAGGCGCAGTATCGCCATAGAAGACCCAATGAAGGGTCGTATCCTGCGCGGGAATGACGAAGTTGCGATTGCCTTCCAAATTCCCATCTTCCCAACCGATAACGGGCACATCTGCCTCCAGATTCTCCATTACAAACTTATAGTTCTGCTCCATACCCACCAACTCCTCGGCGAAATACGCTATGCCGGAGTACATGTTATAGCCCGCACTGTTTTCGGATGAAGACTCCCGCGACAGAGCAATGGATGAACCCCAGTCCAAGGGCCCGGCCATAGCCATGTCATCACCGCGAAGACCGATCATCTGCATCGTCGTACCTAGCGCAGCATTGTAGCCGTCTGTCTCTGCCTCCATGCCAAACATGGCGACGCGGAACCACACCCCAACGCTATCTGCCTTGGACTCAAACGGGCGCCAGTCGTAGTCTCCACGGTCTCCCGACATTCCATGCCACTCGCTCTGCGACTCGAAGTAGTGGAGCGCAAGTGTGGTATCTCCTGTTCCGGGGGGAATCACGGGGTTCGGATCCGCTTCCCATCCATTACCCCCATTATTCTGGGTCTGCGAGGAGAAAAACTTGAACGTCAATTCTGTAGTGTCCGCAATCTGAAACTGCAAGCGCCAGTAATCGCCCCCCAAATTCTCGGGACGCAAAGTGCTGGCATCGTCCCACCCGATCACGTTGTCGTCAAAGAGCGTCACAGGAGCTACACCCTTTACCGCTCCACGAACCTGGATATTGTCTGTCACACTGGTCGTGTCAGGATTAGTCGCCGTATTCAGCATTAGAGTCACTGTGCGCGCTTCCTGCGCGACCGCAGAACCGGCTAGCAACCCGGCAACAATAAAGCCGAAAGTTATTCTGGTATAAATTTTCATAAATAAGTTGAATTTCCCGGTAGTGAATGCGATCTGAAACCACCGGACCAAATATACCACTTTGGGATAATACGGTTTGCTGCTGCGATTAAAAGGGGAGTTATATGGCTGACGTGCCACGCGTTTTCGCAGGAATTACTTTTTGTGCTTTGGTGGTGCAGACAGGATGGCTTTCGCCAGTTTTTCATAATCGGTTCCCGCTTTTCACGAAGAAACTGCAATTATTTCAAATAACTCAACATGTGGGTATTCATGCTATATACTTTACATATATTAGGAAGTTATATACCACAGCGCCATGCCCGAAACGGTTAGTGCATACCGTAATATTACATACAGGCTATTGCCCGGAAGTCGGAGTAACGCCAAGCAACTTGCTGGATTAGCGGGTGCGTGTAGGTTTGTGTGGAATGCCATCCTCGCAGAGCAGAGCGAGGCGTACAAGAAAGCGAAAGAGGCTGGAGAGAAGCCGCCCTCGGTACGCTTCTTCTCGCTGGGGAAGCGGTTCACGGCGCTGCGCCGCACGGTCGAGTGGCTACCTGAATACTCCTTTGGTGTCGTTAGATACACATTGTAGTTAGATACACATTGAAATATCAGGCGGATGCATGGAAGGCATTCTTCAAGGAGGGTAAGAGAAGACCGAGATTCCATTCCAGACGTGCGTAGTACGCCTTCGTTCACGATCCCGGATAACGTAAGGGTTCGGGATGGCAAGCTGTATATTCCGAAAGTGGGATATATAGCGCTCCGCAGGCGGGGAGGCAACCCGTACCCTGATGGTATACCCGTCAAAGCCACGGTAAAGAAGAACGCCGGCAAAGGGTATGCTGTCATCTGCTACAAGATGGAGGCACCTGTAATAGAGGATACCGGCGGTGCTGTAGGCATTGACCGTAATTGCAGGCAGGTCGCTATGGTCTCCACAGAGGGCGATACAAGCATTATCAGACAACCGGATACGGAGCGTCTTGATGCCAAGTTGAAGCGGCATCAGCGAAGACTGGCGAGACAGAAGAAAGGCTCCAACCGTCGTAACAGGCGGAAGCATAGAATCACCCGCATACAACGCAAGCGTGCTAACATCCTCAAGAATGCGAACCACCAGGTAAGTCGCAGTATTGCCAATTGCTCCTCAACGGTGATACTGGAGGACCGAAAGATCAAAGCGATGATACGTTCAGCTAAGGGGACGATGGAGAGCTTTGGTACAAACGTCAGACAGAAGTCTGGCCTCAACCGTGAGATACTGCGAACAGGTTGGGGCCAGCTGGATCAGATGCTGAGCTATAAGTGCCGCAAGGTGATAAAGGTTACCGCTGCCTATACCAGTCGGTGTTCTGTGTGTGGGCACACAGAAGCGAGTACCCGTAAGACACGGAGCAAATTCACGTGTATGTCCTGTGGACACGCGGATCATGCAGACCTGAATGCGGCTGCAAACATACTGGCCTCCGGGATTGGGGCTGCTGCACAGCGAGGGGCGTTCGGGTTACCGACCCCTATGACCCGTGAAATTGATACTAGTGCCTCACTGTGTACAATTGGTCACTCACGTATAGAATTCCCATTAAAAGCCCAATGATAACGTCAAGCGGTTGACCCCATTGAAGTACTCCTGCGCCTCGTAGGCGTAATCAGCAGCAAAATCTACCACTCCAAAACCGTAGTGTAACCCCGCACCGAAGGCAAACGATCGTACGCTCTCGCCCAAGAACAGCTCGCTGAGTCCACCGCGAACTAGGAGCAGGTCCCCCAGCAATCCGACTTCCGCGCCTACGTTCACGAACTGCCCGCTGTTGTTCGGACTCTGCACATCAACTGCTAGAGTAAGTCTTCCTGACTCCGTCTCAATCGCCTCTCCTGCCAAACCGATACGCATCGTTAGGGGCAGGTCAAACGCGTCGGTGCGAAAATTCGCCGTGTTGCTCTCATTGTTCCCACGGATCGTTGGATCAGCGTCCGCCAGCACCAGCAGATCGTCCCCCCCAATGCGCATCTTGGTGCCAAAGTTTGCCAACGCGGCCCCCAAGCGAATTCCTCTAAAGGGCGTTTCGAAGACTGTGCCCACATCAATAGCCAGCCCTGAGGCTGTTGAATGCCAGATCCGTTCTGAGATAGCCTTTGCAGTGATCCCGAAGGAGAACCTGTCAGAAACAGCCCGCCCGTACGTTGCACCTACCGCGTAACTTGCGGCGATAAATGTCTCGCCCGTCCCGTTTTGCTCTGCAACGGTGGTTACCAGCATGTCGGGAGTACGCAGGCCCGTGACAAACACCCCGACCGTCCCCAATCGCGTGGGCACGGCTGCTCCCACATAGTTGAATGTTATACCGGCAAGCCACTCCGCATACTCCACCGTGATGGCTGGCTTAGTCACATGACCGAGCCCGGCCGGGTTCCAATACATGGCAGTGGCATCGGACGCGCTCGCCGCAAATGCGCCGCCCATAGCGGTCGCACGAGCTCCGACGGGAATGCTCAGAAACTCTGCTGCCGTGGTACCTCCGCGCGTTACTTCCCTAGTCTCGTCAGCGAACTGGGCGTGAACGCGCATAGCACTGCTTGCGACCAATAATAACAGTACCAAAAAAGAGGCCCGAACCATGCTATTTGATAATGGCGAACGTCCCTGTCATCTCCCCTAATCCCGGTGCCTCAACATGGAAAAGATATACGCCGTACGCAACGGTCAACGCATCTTCGCTTTCCAGATCCCAGGCAAGCGCACCATTCATGAGCTCTGAGGCTGTCAAGTCATTCGTTCCCTCATTGTGTTCCAGAGTGCGGAGGAGGCGCCCACTGACCGTAAAGATCCGCAAGGTGCATTGCGGCGGCAGATTGATGAACCGAATCACTCTTGGGCCCCTCCCCGTTGCAAATGCGTTCTGGCCTTCGAACTGATTGGTAGCTACATACGGATTGGGGACGACCCGTATACGAGAAAGCAACGAGTCCGGATTTACGGCGGCCACCGACGGGGCCCGCGTGACGAACTCAAACACATCCGTCTCCAAGAAAGGCTTGCGTGTGACGATTGTGGCAACATCTCCCGGCTCCGGATCCACACCGTCTCCGAATACGAAGTTGAGACCGATTCGCCATGTCAGCACCAATTCATCCTCCGCACCTCCCGTCTTGGGCTCCCGCAAAATGATCAGGTCGCTCTCCCGTACTGACGGGTCCGCGCTAAAGGTAGCGGGCTCTGTGGACTGATCGCTTATGTAGTCCGGCCCGGTGAGATCCCAGAATCCGTACTCAACCTCAACGTCATTCGTTCCCCCTTGGCCATCCGGTTCAATACGCACCACCCGAACGTTGGTAGGGCGTGCAGGAACACGCTTGCGCAGGGTAACCTGCATGTCTACAGATTGCCCTTCACCCGGACCGATAACTTCAACACGATAATCGGCGGGATTGCGAAGCCCCCGAACGAACCCTGGAGAATTATAGGGGCTCAGGGCGACAGGATACACGGCCCCGTTATTCCACCGTGTTTCCCGGGAATTAACCTGCACAAAGCGCTCGGGATAAAACAGAAGCCTGAATCCCAGCGGATTATCAAACTTATCAAGCGGCGGAAACTCTCGCCCGGGCCTGAAAGCCTCAGACCGATGCAGGAGTGTCCTCCCTGCATCAAGGTCAATGAGTGTGAAGTTCTTTGTCGTCAATGTGTCCGGTACGACCCGCGAACCGACAATCAGCGTATCCTCGAATGTGACGCGGAATCGCGCGCCATCACGTATTGCGCGCGGATCTATGATTGCGTACCCAATCCTGCTGGAGGTAGCTCCGCGCACGCGCGGAAGAAAGCCATCCACGGACGAAAGCTCCGCCTCCCGGTAACCGGTAACCGGAGCCGACGGCACAATGGCCACGACATTCAGCCCAGTCTCCACTGATCCGTCTGCAGCGCGGCGGATGCGGATTGGCGTTTCCGTCGGGGATATCTGCGCAGCAGGCGCACCAAAGTCATAGGCTGTTACCGCGTAATAGTACTGAATGCCATTTGTCACTGTTGAGTCCACAAAGGAGTGGGCAAGCCCATCGGCACCTTCGTCGGGCCCCCGGCGATCATCCCCGAGATAGAAGCTGACGCCATTTACTGCTACTGGATGAAACCCGCTATTACCATTTATCAGGTCAAACTGCGCAATAGGTTTACGAAATGTGAGGTTGCCCCTGCCGTCAGTAATTGACAGCGCATCCAGGAATGCCGGATCGGTGGCCCTATAAACGCGGTAGCCTTCAAAATCCCGCGATGGCAGTCCGAGGCTCCGCAAGAATTCGTCATCGGATTCCTCCGACACACTGTCCCAATATAGCGTGACACGCCCATCACCCGGCACTGCAGTGACTGTCGGAGTGATTGGCGCCTGCGCAAACTGGTAATCCTCCTGGTATGCGTCAAGCGCGTTGTCACGCGCCGAAAGCACATCCTCCTCTTCAATGCCAAGCTGTACCGAAAGGGAAATCCTCTCCGTCTGACCGGCCTTAAGGGGGAACAGGGAGCTTGATACCACCAGATCGTTATCGCCTGGATCAGGCCGTTCTGTTATGAACTCCCCCGGACGCATAAAATTAAAAAACAGATACCGGTCCGACGAGGTGCCTAGGCTAAGCGAGAAGGCCGAAAACAGTTGCACATTGGTGATTCCGATCTGATCGGATTCGGATACATCAGTAGCGTCAATATTCTTCTCACCGGGAAAGTCAGTGCCAACACCACTTGTTGGCCGACCGTCCCCGTCTCCCGGATCCCCGTTGAAGGGCACACCATCAAGTCCGGTATCATTCTGCAAAATATTCCAATCTCCGTCATTATCAATGCCGTCCGCTCTCGATTCGTCAATCATCTCGTCAAATCCCTCATCAATTCCCTCATCCACCGCTCCATCAAAATCGTTATCAACCCCGTCGGCATACGCTTTGCCCACATCCTCCATACCAACGGCGTACAGAACAATACTCGTCCCGGGCACACGGTAGCGACCATAGGGATCCTGTGCAGCCTCGCCCACCATCGCCTCGGTGATCAGGGGAGACCCGGGCTCCGACAGGTACGGGTAAGCAGCCGTGGGGGTGACATGTGAGTCGTCATTATCAATGTTATCCCTAAACGGCAGGCCGGTATCATCCGCATCTACCCCCAACAGATGCACCGGTATTCCATCCTCCCTTCCGGGAGGCCAACGATTCCATACGTCAACCGATGCCTGTGCCACCATCTCCTCGGTAACAGCGGGGCTCCCGCCCTCGCCGTCCATGTCGTTGTCCAGGTAGTCAGCAAACCCGACACCAACCTGGTCCTCAAATGGTATGTGCGTCTGGTTTTCATCCACCAGACCATTGCCGTTGTCGTCCCGACCATTTGCAGGATTTTCACCCACGATAAATGATTCCGGCACTACGGGGCTGTTGCACTCACCGCCTGTAATCAGACACTCATCCGAAACACTGCCATCTCCATCGTTATCAATCCGATCCACCGCATTGCCGGGGGTCTCCAGGAAGGCGATGGCAACCCGGCCTGCAGGGTCGCTCCCGAAGTTGTGGTCTCCGATGCCGTCCTCATCGGTCATGAAGGCCACATCCTCAAGGAGGTCGAAGAATATGATGTCGTCATTGCAGTCTCCGGCCACGCAGTCCGCCAACCAAACAGAAACGCCCACCTTACCCAGATCTTCGGTTCCATCATTCTTGACTCCGTAGATGAGAAAAACCACATCATCCACCAGGATCTGGGTCCAGGACATGACGCGGGTACTGATCACCACGCCGAGACCGAATCGGCTGGCGTCCGTCGCATCCGGCTGATACGTCCCCTGAAAACGGTCGTACTGATCGTCCCCCGCCTTGAAGAAGAACTCCTGGTCGGCATTAAAAATATCCTTGCCAAAAAAGCCGTTCCATGACCCGACCCATCCCGGATCCTGTATATCGCTTCTCTTGTCCGGCCAGTCCGGGGGCCAGCTGTCCGGCTCATCACTCTGCGCAATTCCAAAGTCACTGCCTGCGGGATTGACATACCCGCCGATCGGTTCAAACGTCCACGAGGTATTACCGCCGGATGTGTTTGATCTAAAATCCGCCACATCCATCAGCCAGACCGGCTCTCCGGCATTCGGGCCCTGGTTGGCCGTTGCTTCAGCACCCACCCACAACTGTGTTAGCGCTACATACCGACGGTTCGTATTCTTGGGCCATTCGTAGTCAAAATCCGCCGGACTGCCCGTTTCGGCCGTCTGAAGCCAGTTTGCGATTGTGGCTCGGATATTGTTTCCGTCAATATCGTCCCTTCGACGCTCCAACGGATCTACCCGTTCTGCACTCGGAACGTGGTTACGGTTTATGATCCCCTGCCCGTACGCCGCTGTAGCACCGAGCAGCAAAGCAAACAGGAGTCCCGCTTGGTGGCACATTTTCTGACTAGTACCGAATCTTAATGCCGGCGTGGATGCGCCGGGGCTCAGAGAAATAGTTTGGGCGCGCGAAGAACCCCGCGTCCGCTGAATTTATTGGTGCATTGAATGTAATGTCTGGAAGACCTGTGTCCGCAAACACGCTATTTGCGTTGCGACGGTCAAGGACATTGGTTACCTGGACAAAGATACGCGGGCGGACTGGACCGAGCGTAAATGTGCGGAAGGCATCAAGATCAAGCTGCAGTGTTGACGGCTGCCGCCTTGCGTGCGTCGGAAACTCCGGTGGCACATCATTGCCTGTAATGGCAGCCTCCTCGAAACTTGGCGTATACGGAAACCCAGCCCCCCAAATTGCCAGCAGCGAAGCTCCCCAGTTCCTACCACCCGCGAAGAACGCGCCCGCAACCTTATGTCGTTGGTCCCACGCTAGAGGCAGCAGTGCCAAGCGCGGCTCCTCTTGGTTGGAGGCTGCAAAGAATTCCTCCTCGGGGCTGGAGTTTGATCCTTCTACCACTTGGTAGGTGTAGTTGAGGTTGAACCCGAAACCACGCACATACGCCCTCTCAACAGATAGCGTAACACCGCGCGTGTTGGCATAGTCCCGGTTTGCATACACCACATAGGAAACCCCCGGCAGTTCCGTCTCTATCAGCCGCGAGGTAGACACCCAGCTGCGGACATCGCGGCTGTACGCCGTCAGCTCTGCTACCACAGGCCCCAGTGCCTGCTTGATGCCCACTTCGTACATCACCGTGTGCTGAGCAGAAAGATCCGGGTTACCAAAGGGGCCGTACTGCCCTGATTCCCTCGGAACCTTGTACCCGAAGTTGTCAAACAGCCGGTTGAGCGTAGGTATCTGCAGGAAGTGGCCCCACGAGAAGTGGATCACGCCTTCCTCTGTCACCGGATACGCTACGCCAAGCCGCGGGGAGACCTGCACCTTGGAGTCTACCCTGGACCACCAGTATGCCTGCCGTTCATCCATGGTTATGGCATTACCATCAGTCTCTTCCTCTTCCATGATGACGCCATCGCCATTGGTATCGCGAAAGAGGTTGATCTTCTTCAGCGGACCATGGATGTTGGGGTCCTCCGGGTCAGCCGGTACGCTGGCACGCGCATTAAAATAATCTACCCGAAGGCCGGCATTCACGATAAAGTTCTCGTACTCAATCTTATCCTGAACGTAGGCGCTAAGCGTGATGGGTTCGACGCCTTTGAAGCTCCGATACTGAAATGATTCAGGCCTCGGGGCAGCAGGGACGAACGGCTCCAAGATCCGCCCTGTTGGTGAAGATGCAGGTATGATGTTATAGTCCTCATACGAGAGGTTATCAAGCCGCCCCTCAAATCCCACCTTTACCAGATGGTACCGAGCTATCTGGCTCGTAAGGTCACCCTTGACGAAGTAGCTGCGCGTACGGCGTTCGAACCTGTTTAGATCTACGCCACCGCGCGCAAACCGATTGCCACCCAACTCCACCGGATCGTATACCCCGGGGAAAACCTCAACGGAGTCTGGCGGACTTAGGCTGAAGTCGTTGTAGGTATCGTCCGCTAGGTCCCCAAACCTCCTCCGGTTGGCCGACTTCACAAATGTTGCAATGTTCAGGGTGTAGAATGTCTTGGCGCCCAGAAGGTGTGTAAACTTGATCTTGGTGTCCAACCCATTGTCTCGGTAGGACGCCATACCGCTCGGGTTCCACCGATAAAACTGGTAGCCGCCGGCTGCTCCTTCGGTCCGGGAGCCGAGCGCAATCAGGTTTACGATGATGGACTCGGTAGCCTGTATCCGCACATTGGCCTGAAAGCTGGTTTTATTCCACGCGTTGAGGGAGACCAGAGAGGAGTCACCGTACGTGCCATCAATTTCGTACAGGTTGGCTCCATAGAGCCAACCATCGTTATTGAAGTAGCGGCCGTTGGCAAAGAACGATATACGATCCGACAGCATAGGCCCTTCAAGCGATACGGTGGCGTTACGGTAGTGAAGCGGTGCGACAGGAAGGTAGGAGTACACATTTGCCTTATCGTATGGGAAGCCTTCCGGGCTCGTGTACTCTTCCTGGCGCGTTCCCAGCAGCAGTTCGCGTCCTCCGGTACCGGGCACGACATAGGATCCGCTGTACAGCTCCACGCTGCCTCCAAGGCGATCCTTCCGGCCTTCTTTGCTCACCACGTTGATGATGCCGGACATAGCATTGCCAAATTCGGCGTTGAATGTCCCGGATATCACTTGCAGCTCTTCAATACCATCGTTCTCCAACTGAAGGGCGGTTGATCCGTCGTACGAGTCGGTCACGGGTACGCCGTCAACCATGGTTACGATTTCGCTGCTGCGTCCTCCACGGATATGGAATCCGCCGCGGTCGGTGACGCCGGCCTGCACATTGAGGATCTGACCGAGTTCCTGCACCGGCAGGCGGTCAATGGTTTCTGCGGTGACGCGCGCCTCGCTACTCGTTACGTCCTTGCGCACCCGTACGGCCTCAGCCATTACCACTACCTCTTCCCCTTCAAACGTCTGCTCCCGTAGTATGAAGTTTACCTCCGTAGTAAGGTCTACACTGACCCTCAACCCCTGGCTCCGTTGTGTAGCGAAACCGATGAATGAAGCAACAACGGTGTATGTCCCCGGCCTCACGCCAATGATGACAAAGCGGCCTTCAAGATCGGATGCCGTTCCCTGCTGCGTTCCTTCAACAAGGATGTTGACGCCGGGTAGCGGCTCCCCTGTTACAGCATCTGTAACCATACCGGCAATTTTGCCGGTTGTTTGTGCAGCGACCGCCTGCGCAGCAAGTACCGATACCCACAGTGCTGCGAACCCAATCCTCATCCCATCACCGTTGCCAGGCGCGATTCGAAGATCTGGATATCGTGATGGGCCCGCAGATCGTCATATAATTGACGGCGCCGCTTCCGCGTTTGTTCGTACCGAAGGATACTGCGTATGCGGGGGCGCGCCTCCTGGAAGGACATTCGCCCGGGCGGGCGAGAGGCACCCACACGCACCAGAAACGTCCCTGCCGGAGCCTGCAGCGGACCCACTATACTACCTTGCGGGGCATCCAATACCCGGGTGGACCACGGTCCTAAATCGTTTGCCGCAGCGTGCCCGGACCAAGCCAATTCACCATTTTCACGTAGCACCTCCACATACACCGATGCGGAACGCATAAACTCTAACGCGGGCGCGCGGTCATAGTATGCCCGGATAGAATCCTCATGCACAGCAGCTCCGAAGCTTGTTGACTCACGTAGATCTTTAAGAATATAGCTATTCAGTGCATCTGTTAGCGCATCGTTAAAGGAATGCGTGCGATCCAAGTGCATGCTACGCGCTTTATCCACCAAGACTTCATTAACGATCAGACCTTGCGTAAACTCCGCAAGATCAGCCGGCGTCTGGACGGCTGACCTTCGGTGCGCTGCTACCTGCTGCGCTCGTTCCCGGAAATCTTCCACGCTCCATGTCTTTTTTTCGCCATCCTGAACGAACGTAGCGTACGACTGCTGCAGCAGTACGGCAAGTGCTTCTCCATCCAAAATAGTACTACCGTCAATCTGCCCGACGAGCACATCCATGACTGCCGGAGCAAGTGCCACCTCAATCTCCTCCAATTCCTGGTAAAGGACTTCCCTCCGGGCGCGCTCCTGCTCACGGCGGAGCGTGTACGCCTCATACAGCGGGCGCCGTTCCGCGTATGCCGACTCTGTGATGAGCGGATTGGTAAAGCGTGATTCTACCCTAAGTATTGAATACCCTTGTGCGGTTCGTATCGGCTCGGAAATCACCCCGATCGGCAGCAAAAACGCGGCATCCTCAACAGCGCTATCCATCTCATCAAACGTGAACGACCCAAGAAATCCCCCGGTATCTCGTAACAGGGGATCCTTGAACACCTCAAGTGCGAGCGATTCAAACGTTTCTCCTGCTAGGAGTCGCTGCCTTAGCGCGTCGGCTCCTGACTCCGTTGGAGCATACAGATGCCTGGCTGTCACCTGTGTTTGGGCACGCATAAACATCGCGCGAACCTCATCATCCGTGGCATCCACGGTGTCCCAAACAGCCTCGTACACATACGCGTCCACCAACAGTGCACGACGAAGCCGCTCCTCGCGCGCCAAGAACGCCGGCTGATCTGACACACCGCCTTCCAGTGCATGTGCAATCAGCAGGCGGGATAGCATGAGGTCCATCGCGAACTGACGCCTCAGTGAGGGTGTGTCAGAAACGCCGGTGCGACGGAGGTAGGCCCCGTAATGCTGCCGGAAATCGGATGCTGTGAGCTTCTCCTCGCTCGCACTCGCCACGACTTGTCCCTGCTGTACAACAACAAAGGCGGCGCCACCCAACACCACCAATCCGGCGACAATAGATCCGACAATGCTTCCTGGCTTCGGTGCCATATATCCGTGTCTAAGCCAATCGTAGGCGCCTCATTAAAACCGTTGCGCCGAGCAGCGGTTTTCAGCTGAACCAAAATTAGACTGTGCCGCTGCCTTCAGTTGTAGAATGATATCAAATATTCCGCCTCTTATGCGGACGCTTGATAAGGGAGTTATATGGCTGAGTGCCACACGTTTTCGCAGGAATTACTTTTTGTGCTTAGGTGGTAAAGATAGGATGGCTTTCGCCAGTTCTTCATAATCGGTTCCCGCTTTTCACGAACAAACTGCAATTATTTCAAATAACTCAACACGTGGGTATTCATGCTATATAATTACCATATATTAGGGAGTTATATACCACCGTGCCATGCCCGAAACGGTTAGTGCATACCGTAATATCACCCTAAACTGGTGTTTTCAGCCCCTCTCATGGTCGTCCCTTCGCATGAACAACGCACAATCGGTCCTGCAGGTACCGAAACAGCACTCTTAGACCCGAACAGGGTACGACATGAATATTGCAGGCTAAAACGTTCACGATCACCCGCTGGCGAGAGGAATACGAGCAGTAGGCTCTAAAACCGCGATGTTTCATTCTACCTGTACGGGCCTTTTGCAAAACCACGGTGTATTCGGTGGTGGTTGCAAACTAGCCTGACTTCAATGGTTTGGAGGAGGTGGGGAACATATGTTAATGTGTGAACCACCTGTGCAACCCACACCCGAACACGACATTTGCATCGGCGTTCACGGTCGCCCAATTGGGGCCGAAAACGGCGCTAAACAGTCAGAATCAGTCCGCTGGTGAATTACTTCACAACACCAGGTAACGATGACGGCATCACTGAAGCACGGAGCAACCTGACCAGAATGCCCGCAGGCTCAACACCGATTTTTTCTGGAGCTTCGTCCTAATGCTTAATGCAGTTGACCAACGGATGGACTATCAACACTTTCAATGTGGCCTACAACTCTGTTGACTTTCCCATTCAAATCATAAATTTGGCTGTGGACTACACGCACATCGCTGCGCAGGTCACTGATGTCGGACTTCAATTCGGTTCTCAGGTCCTTCATATCGGTTCTCAGGTCCTTCATATCAGTTCTCAGGTCCTTCATATCAGATCGAATTGTTTCTATAGAGGCAGTTTGGCTGCGTATTATCGGCAAGAATATTGCCACGATGCCTCCGACGATAGCCACGACGGACGCTATCGCTGTCCACAGAATTGCTGCCATGGGTGTTTACGATTGATTGTGCTGATAGGAGATATTAAATGGCATGATGCAAATGTGCAACTGCCAGCGCGCAGTACCTATCGCAGCATTATGCTGTTCCTCTGCATGCGATGCCGTCACATGGCCAAAAGCCCAATGCATGTCGGGATGCCGCTGAATAAAACAGGATTGACCGTAATTGCGGGCAGGTCGCTATGGTCTCCACAGAGGGCGATACAAGCATTATCAGACAACCGGATACCAAGCGTCTTGATGCCAAGTTGAAGCGGCATCAGCGAAGACTGGCGAGACAGAAGAAAGGCTCCAACCGTCGTAATAGGCGGAAGCATAGAATCGCCCACATGCAGCGCAAGCGTGCTAACGTTCTCAAGAAGGCGAACCACCAGGTAAGTCGCAGTATTGCCAAATGCTTCTCAACGGTGATACTGGAGGACCTAAAGATCAAAGCGATGACACGTTCAGCTAAGGGGACGATGGAGAGCTTTGGCACAAACGTCAGACAGAAGTCTGGCCTCAACCGTGGAATACTGCGAACAGGTTTGGGCCAGCTGGAACAGATGCCGAGCTATAAGTGCCGCAAGGTGATAAAGGTTACCGCTGCCTATACCAGTCAGCGGTGTTCTGTGTGTGGGCACACAGAAGCGAATAACCATAAGATACGGAGCAAATTCACGTGCATGTCCTGTGGACATGCGGATCATGCAGAACTGAATGCGGCTGCAAACATACTGGCCTCCGGGATTGGGGCTTCTGCACGGCGAGGGGCGTTCGGGTTACCGCCCCCTATGACCCGTGAAATTGATACTAGTGCCTCACTGTGTACAGTTGGTCACTCACGTATATAATTCCCTAAAAGAACCGACGATAAGGTCGTTATCAACGAGCTTACTGACTAGTCGGCACGGGTAGCGCTGTCAGACCGGGAGGAACAACGCTAAGAACGAGCAAGAGCGATACCAGCATAGTCGCAGTGACTGCCCCGCCTTAATCCTGGATCCGAGCGACATAGTTAGCTGTTCTGTCCGCCACACCAACGCCGTTACAATCCGACCGGATGACCACCCCCTACAATTTTTTCCGTATCGTCACAACATGTGCGGTCGCATAGCGCAGGCCCACACCCCCGAGGAGCTCGCCCAAGCTATGGGTGTTGAGCAAGGCGCGGAGGTGCTAAAGGGGCTTCGACCCTCTTACAATGTGGCACCATCAGCGGTACTCCCTGCCGTGCAGACCACTTCAGGACAGTGTACCTGGGCGCGCCTCAAATGGGGCATTGATCCGCCGTGGAAGGGCCGTGCTGTCATCAACGCCCGCTCCGAAACCGTGGATACAAAGCGATTCTTCCGGGGGATGCACCGCTGTGTGATACCAGCAACTGCCTACTACGAATGGAAACAGCGTGGACAGCCATGGTGTATCCGCCCGGTAGCGCAGCACCCGCTGCTGCTGGCTGGCATCCATAGTGGCGGAGCTTGTGTTATCCTGACACGCTCGGCACGAGACGACATTGCAGAAATCCACGACCGCATGCCTGTCGTTATGCCGCCGGAAATGCTCCCTGCATGGCTGGAAGACATCCGGGCTGCGCCGTTTGTTTACGATGCAGCCCGCACACTACCGCTACGCAGTTACCGAGTTGCGGCCTCGGTTGGCAATGTTCGCTTCAACACACCGGAATGCCTGGCTCCATATGTCAGTCACGCATCTCCACCATCGTAGCATAGCCATCGCGGAGTATCAGTCGACATGGGCCTCCCCGGCTGCTAGGAGGGTTCTGCGAGGATTCCCTGTTAACGAGGCGTCCGGGGTTGCGGAAACGAGGAACCCTCCCGTTCCCGGTTCACGTTGCATTGTTCCCATGTGTTACCTCCACCCTGCTGACCACCCTTCGGCATGAGGCATCATAAGAGGGACAGACCGCGTTGAGAACGCCACACCTTACTACGTTGAAATGATGGCTCGGCCTTGTGCTACCGATTCGGTTAGCAGAATACCGGCGGAATTGTCTGGATGAAGCCCCCCGTACACAGATATCGTCCCTATACTCCCTACGAAGAGGTACCCTGCAGGAGGGCGCTCTGTAAAAGCATTGGCGATGGGAGCTCTATTGTTCGGACTCGGTTGCGGATGTTCTTCGTTGGCGATCAGTGCAGTCCGTGGCATGTTACGCTGCTAGGGCAGGGCCAATTGCACGATGAGTTCCAGATTGTCCATACTAGGCTGATCAATCTTGCAATGACAGAGCCGATCACGCTGCGACGATGGCGATCGTAACGTACAGGTTGACTAAACTGAGCTGTCTGCACTCTGGCTCCAGGAGTCAGGTGGTGCAGGAATGCTCATGTGCAGAAAGGGGCCACGGCCTAATGTTCACAGTATCCAAAGCCGGTCCACTATACTCCTATACTCAATGTGAGAGAATGTCCCTCCGATCACCCGTGCACATGACAGAACGGATACGCGTGAACCGCGGAGCTCCCCTGAAAGCCATGACGGTCGTGTTTGTAGTAGCCATCCTGGCCTACATGGCACCGCTGCGCGGTGCGGCCCAGTCGCCGCCGTACGCGACGCACGGTGACCCTATGCTGGCCGCGCTGATTGATGAAGCGCTCGCGGGCAATCCACACATACGCGCTGTGCTAATGGAATCGCGGGCAGCCGAGTCAAGGATCCTCCAAGCCGCGACCCTGCCGGATCCGTCGGTATCCCTCACGCAGCACATCAGCGGTCCACAGTCCCGCGTCGGACCTCACTTTCTTAACATCTCAGTTACCCAGTCGATCCCTTGGTTCGGCACGCTTTCAGACCGTCGGTCAATAGCAGCTGCCGCGTCGGCGATACAGAATGCATCGTACCATGAACAGCGTTCCGAGGTCATCCGGCAAGTGAAGCTGGCCTACTACGACCTTGCCTACCTTGATAAGGCACTCCAGATCACCGGGGAAGAAGAGCAGCTCTTGCTCCACTACGAAGCGCTGGCCCGGGCCCGCTATGCACAGGGGTTTGGTCAGCAGCAGGAGGTCGTTAAGCTTCAGACCGAGGTCACGCGTGTTTTGAACCGCAGGCAGGAGCTGCTCGGGCAACGTGCCAATTTCGAAGGCGTGCTGAATATTCTGGCGAACCGGCCAGTGAATGCACCAGTGTCTCCGGTTGCGATCGGCAGCCGGCCGGCTGTATCGCACGATCTTGACGACGAGCGGCTCCACGCAACGGGAGTTGAGAACCGGCCCGAGATTCGGGCGGCGCGTTTGCGAATTGAGCGTAACACATACGCGGTGGGGCTGGCCCGGCGGCGTTACCGCCCCGGTCTAATGTTCGGCATCGGTTGGGGTGCTGTGCTCAGTCGCCGAGATGCCCCCGGTCGTGATAACCCACCTCTGGACAACGGCCGCGATCTCTGGAGCCTCACACTCGGTGCGAACATACCGATTTTCCGGAGCAGCTACGACGCCGGGGTTCAAGATGCCACTGCACGGCTGTCCGCCGCTGAAGAGGCCTACCATGGCGCGATCAATAGCGTGGCACTCGCCGTGCGTACGACAGCATTCCAGCTTACCACGATTGAGGGGCAGCTCACCCTCTTTGAACGCGCCCTGCTCCCCCAGGCTGAACGTGCGCTGCGTGCGACCGAAGAGGCATATTCTGGCGGAGTGACCGGCGTACTTGAGCTCCTTGACAGCGAGCAGGTACTGCTCGAAGTGCGCCTTAGCTTGGTACGCCTGCAAGTCGACTACATGAAAGCGCTTGCGGAGATGGAGCGTACCATCGGGTCGGCATTTCCAAAGGTAGGCCCATGAACAGCATGAAATATGTCCAGACGCTTTTGCTGGTGACGATCGGCATTGTGGTAGGTGCCGGAGGGACGGTATTATTGCTGAGGGGCCAGTCCGACAACCCTGCCGCAGCAACTGAGGTGCCCGGCATGCACGAGGGTATGACCATGCCCGATACGGGCGAGGAGCGCGCAGTCCTGTACTGGCGTGCACCGATGAACCCCAACTATACCTCCGACCGTCCTGGCAAGTCCCCCATGGGGATGGACCTCATCCCCATCTACGCGGACGAAGTTGATAACGGCGGCATCCGGGTCAGTCCAAGCTTCCTGCAGAACTTTGCTGTCCGTATGTCCACGGTTCATCGCGGTACCCTTCCCGTTTCCATCCGCACTGTCGGCACCCTCGCGCACAACGAGGAACGGGTTGTCTCGGTGCAGACCAAGTACGAGGGATGGATTGAACAGGCCAGAGTGAATAACATCGGCGAGACGGTTGAGGAAGGCGATGTGCTCTTCGAGATTTACAGCCCGCAACTGGTCACTACGCAGCGAGAGTTCCTGGGCGCAATGGAATACGTGGGACGGCTGCAGGATGGCGGTGCCTATGCGCAGGCGATTGAGCGGGCTCGGTCGCTGTTGGAGGCGGCCCGGGAGCGGCTGCTATACTGGGATATGACCGAAGAGCAGATTGACGCCCTCGCGGACTCACGTGACGTTACACGAACGGTAACGGTTTTTGCACCCGCCTCCGGTTTCATAGTCGCCAAGCTGGGAGACTCAATGGAAGGAATGAAGCTTAGCCCCGGGGTGACGGTACTCAAGATCGCCGATCACTCCATTCTATGGGCAGAGACAGAGTTTTACGAGGACCATCTGCGGCATGTCCGTGGGGGACAACCAGTCGTAGTTGAGGCCGACGCCTTTCCGGGGCGCGAATGGAGTGGACATATCCTCTTCTTTCGTCCCGCCGTGAATCCTCAGACTAGGACGCTGACCGCTTTCGTTGAGGTTGCTAATCCAGATTTGTTGCTCAGACCGATGATGTTCGTGAACGTTTCCGTGCGGACAGCCGGGAAGCCCGATGTGGTAATGGCTCCTGCCGAGGCGGTGCTGCACAGCGGTACTCGCACGGTTGTAATCGTAGCAAAAGGAGATGGCGTTTTTGAGCCGCGCGAAGTGGTTCTCGGCACAGAGAATGAGGACATGGTTGAGATTGCGTCGGGTCTCACCTCGGGTGAGACCGTGGTGATTTCGTCGCAATTTCTGATTGATTCCGATGCAAATCTGCGCGCGGCCATCGCCCAGCTGCTCGGTGATGCTCAAGGCGTGGTGCCGATGCCCGGCGGCAACTCCTCATCGGCCGGCGACACCGCGGCAGCGGGCACTTTCCAGCACCACGGCTGAGAGAGGCCGATCATGGTCGCACGAATCATCGACTGGTCAATCAGCAATCGGCTGCTGATCATCCTCGGTACACTCTTTATCGTGGCGGCCGGCACCTTCTCACTGATCCGCACGCCCATTGACGCCATCCCCGACCTTTCCGATGTACAGGTCATCATCCAAACGGAGTATCCTGGGCAGGCCCCGCGCATCGTGGAGGACCACGTCACGTATCCCCTTACTACTCAAATGCTGTCTGCACCCTTCGCGCAAGTGGTACGCGGTTACTCTTTCTTTGGCGTGTCATTTGTCTACGTAATCTTCGAAGATGGTACCGATCTCTATTGGGCACGCAGCCGGGTGCTTGAATTCCTGAACGCCATTGCAGGCCAACTACCACCCGGCATAACACCAGAACTCGGACCTGATGCGACCGGCGTGGGATGGGCGTTCATGTACAGCGTCAGGTCCGACCGACACGACCTCGGTGAGCTGCGTTCGATACAGGACTGGTTCCTGAAGTACGAGTTGACGGCTATCCCGGGTGTGTCGGAGGTTGCAAGTGTTGGTGGATATGTGCGACAATACCAGGTGACGGTTAATCCGAACCGGTTGCGCGCCTTCAACCTGCCACTATCCGCGATTCGAACCGCCATTCAGAATAGCAACAGCGATGTGGGCGGCGGACTGATTGAGGTGGGTGAGAAGGAGTTCATGATCCGGGGACTCGGTTACATCCGCTCGGTTGACGACATACGCCAGATCGGCCTGAGTGTAGGGCCGGACGGGACTCCAATCCTGCTTGAAGACGTGGCACGCGTGAGTCTGGGACCAGAGAGCCGACGGGGGCTGGCAGAGTGGAACGGTGAAGGGGAAACGGTTGGCGGTATTGTCGTGGTACGCCCAGGGGCGGACACCCGGCGCGTGATCCGTGCTGTAAGGGACAGGCTGGATGAGATTCGGCCAGGGCTGCCGGAAGGCGTTGAAATTGAAGTCGCGTACGACCGCACCTCCCTAATTGACCGAGCCGTCCGGAGCATCCGCATGAGCCTCATGCAGCAGCTACTAGTCGTCGGGCTCATCTGCCTAGTCTTCCTTGTTCACATGCGCAGCGGGCTTGTGGCCGTAATCGCGCTTCCAGTCGGGATTCTCCTGGCACTTACTGTAGTGCAGCTGCAAGGACTGACTTTAAACATTATGTCGCTGGGAGGCATTGCGGTCGCGATTGGAACGATGGTTGATGCCGGAATCGTGATGGTGGAGAACGCGCACAGACATCTGGAGCGCTACAAGGGGCACAAGGCTCACTGGACTATCATCGCGCAGGCGGCACGGGAGGTCGGCCCGTCGCTCTTCTTCGCACTCTTGGTGATCACCGTGTCCTTCTTACCGGTGTTCACTCTGGAAGCGCAGGAAGGAAGGCTCTTTAAGCCTCTCGCCTTCACCAAGACATATGCGATGGCGGCAGCCGCCCTTCTCTCGGTGACACTCGTACCAGTGCTCATGGGATATTGGGTGCGGGGAAAAATCCGGCCCGCGGCGAGCACACCCGTGGGAAAGGTGCTGGGTGGCATATATCAGCCATTGGTGGGGCATGTACTACAGCACCCGTGGTGGGTGCTGGTTGCTGCGGTCGCGGGACTGGGGATGACACTCTTGCCTCTCTCACGTTTAGGGTCTGAGTTCATGCCACCACTGTGGGAGGGAGATTTACTCTACATGCCTACCACGCTCCCGGGCGTCTCCATAACCGAGGCAAGAGAAATCCTGCAGCAGACAGATCGCATCATATACACCTTTCCTGAGGTGCAGCATGTGTTCGGAAAGGTGGGACGGGCAGATTCGGCGACCGACCCTGCACCTTTATCAATGATTGAGACCACTATAGCACTCAAGCCGCGTAGCGACTGGCGGCCCGGCATGACGCCTGACAAGCTGATTGAGGAACTGGATGCTGCACTGCGCATCCCGGGTCTGACGAACGCGTGGACGATGCCGATCCGGGGCCGTATTGATATGCTCTCAACCGGGATCCGCACGCCGGTCGGAATCAAGATTGCTGGTTCTGATCTTGCTGAGCTGGAACGACTGGGACGCGAGATAGAGAGTGTCGTGCGAGGCATCCCCGGTACGGCCAGTGTGTACGCTGACAGAGTGATGGGAGGCAATTACCTCGACTTCGCAATTGATCGCGGCGTGATCGCACGGCACGGCCTCACGGTGCGCGATGTGCAGGAGGTCATTCAAACGGCCATAGGTGGGATGAACGTGACAACCACGGTCGAAGGGCTTGAGCGTTATCCCGTAAACCTGCGCTACAGCCGTGAACTACGCGACGATCTTCCGGCGCTGAGGTCCGTCTTGGTAACTACGGCGGAGGGGCATCAGATACCGCTCGGGCGACTGGCTACCATCAATTACGTGGTCGGCCCGCCAAGCATCAAGAGCGAGGGGGCAAAGCCCAACGCGTGGGTGTACATTGACGTTCGCGACATTGATGTCGGAAGTTATGTGGAGAACGCGCGGGAATTGGTGGCGGCGGGAATTGATCTGCCGCCCGGCTATTCACTCTCGTGGAGCGGACAATACGAGTACCTGGAGCGGGCGCAGCAGCGGCTGGCATATGTCATTCCCCTCACCCTTCTCCTGATCTTTGTTCTCATCTTTCTTACCACTCGCTCCGTCACAGAGACCCTTCTGGTACTTCTGGGCGTCCCATTTGCGGTCGCCGGATCATTTTGGTTCCTGCATATCCTTGACTATGACGTTAGCATCGCGGTGTGGGTGGGAATCATAGCCCTAGCCGGGCTATACGCTGAGACCGCAATCGTCTTTCTTCTCTACCTGAACATCTCTGTTAACGACTACCGCGACCGCGGGCTGCTCACCAGCCGACCAGCCCTCATGAAGGCCATAAGGCACGGGGCGGTACAGCGTGTCCGCCCCATCATGATGACGATTGCAACCGATGTGGTAGGACTGCTGCCGATCATGTGGAGCACAGGCGCGGGGGGCGATATGATGAAGCGCATTGCAGCGCCGCTGGTGGGAGGTGTGGTGACATCGGGACTGGCTGTGCTGATCTTATTTCCAGTGGTGTTCTATCTGTGGAAGGGGCGCTGCCTTGGAGTGGGAAAGGCAGATATCGTCAATGCAAAGGCCAGTATCCCGGTAGGGACCCGAGTCGCCCCGGGCCCCCGCTCAGATCCGGACGTGCGCACTAACGCATCCGGCTCCTCCCGTGGGTAGCGCCGCCGCGCTTAACGGTAAATCGTGTGGAAGGCCACGGGTGCAGGATCTCCAACTTCGGCCAGAGTATCGCAATGAGCTTGTCCATCGTGTCCCACATCGTACGATGCCGCTAGAAACGTCGTCGTAGCACACGCATCCATATTCAGTACAACTGCCGGTAACAGCACACGAAGGACTGGTAATTCGTCGGTACGGCATAGTAGTTCAACCATCCGCTTAGCACCCTCCCCTACCATTTCCCCGTCTCATGCAACTGGCAGCGCATGAGACCAATCAGCTGCTCCTTCACGCGCTTCAGAAAACGGGTCATACGCTTGACTATCGGCTTGCGACCAAGACGAAATCGCCTCTCCGATCTCTACGACACAAATGCGTAAATCCCAGAAAGTCGAATGTCTCCCGCCCCTCACCACGCTTCCTGCGATCGTCCTCGGCAAACCGCCCGAATTCAATCAGACGAGTCTTCCTCGGATGCAGCCTCAACCCGAACGTATCAAGCCGATCCCGCAATGCACGCAGATAACGTTACGGTGTACCCTTGTACTGGAACCAATCCCCTCCGTCCCCGCAGGGGGCCTCTCAAGGAACGCCAGAGGGGAGCAATACACCACCGCCCCCCCCCCGTACAGGTGCCGGACTAAAGCGCGCCGATTGACAAAAGGTCCGATAGACCATTCTGGAGAGACGTCGCGAAGGGCCTTACCGGAAGAATTTGAGGTCCAATAGCAAAACCATTTCCGCTACGGCTACACAAGTAATGAGCGTCAGGAAGGACGCCTTCATGCCCAATAATTCCTTGTTCTCCTCGGCAGCCTTTCTATGGGAAGCTGCCGCACCCACTATGATTTTCATATAGTGAAGATGCTCGCTTGCTAGGGGCGTCGTTCTCTATTATCCAGACTGCGCCATCTCAAACATCAAGATACCGGAGTTGCAAGCCAGCTCGCAGGTCAATACCCTGAAACGGACGCGAGCAGCACGCGGATTATTGGCGCTCCCCAGCCAGACTTGCAAGACCAGCGTTAAGCGCTTGCAAACATAGCCTTGCCGTATGTTCATCCGGCGTAAAACCCATGTCCAGTTGCTTTTTAGGATGGATGTAGTTACGAAAGTCGCGTAACCCATGACTGAACAGTCTAGTGTCATGATCCAGCAAACCAACCTCGCATGCGACATCAATCAACTGGGCAAGCCTCCAAGTGCCCAGGTCTTTCGGTCGCCCCTTGCCCTTACGCGTCCTCGGCGCCCTCTCCGCTTGCTGGAAACGGTCCGGCGCCTTTTCAGCTGCGCCTAGCAACACCGCTTCCAGAATACTTCCACACATGAATATCACGGACAGATATGCACCTGCATCCAACGCAACATGTGCTTCAGTGAA
Source organism: Rhodothermales bacterium (assembly GCA_963663495.1). GTDB lineage: Bacteria > Bacteroidota > Rhodothermia > Rhodothermales > Bin80. The sequence goes on along the minus strand of OY760427.1, from coordinate 1,814,197 downwards.
CCGGGCGGCAATTATCTCGCCGATATCCGCGCCGACCGGCAACTTGTGAATCCTGGGCACAATGAGCTCGCGGCCCAGGAACTCAATCTCTTCCCTCCTTGCGTCGGAAACAAGCGATTCACCTACAAGGCGATCCGCAAACTCACGGGCCCGTCCAACCAAGCTGCTATCAAAATCCCTCCCATGAAGTGTGAATGAGGACTCATATACATTAAGCATCTCGGCGAGCACAGTCCCAACCAGTTCATCGGGTTCCGACTCCCAGAAGGCGCGCAATTTCTTGGCCTTGGATGTTCCATAGGTGTGATACTTGGACCCATGGATGTTAATACCAAACTCGCGGAAAAACTCGCCGAACTTTGCGTCAGTGAATTCCAGCACATAGCCGCTGTACATGCCAAACAGCTTCTCAAAATACAGCTTCTCGCTGTGAGTCAAAGAACTCATGCCGTGCTCTCCCTTGTATTGCCTGCACGAATCCCGCTATCGGGTAGCGGGGGGCGAACCCAAGCTGACCATGGATCCTCACAATGCTCTTGCTGTATTGGCGTACGCGGTAAATCGACCGTATCTGCTACAACCGGCGCAGTATCCAAAACGGCTCCCGACATCCCGATCCGGCCGTAAATAGCATCCGCAATGTGAAATCGATATGCACTGATAATGTCCGTAGCCCCGGTGCACCATGCGATTCCGCGCGGCACATGAAGCCCGGTGCTTTCCACGCAACCCTTTCGACCGCAATCTGCACCAGATCCGAGTACCGCGTAATCTGCACCATGAGACTGCAGCAAGAATTGGTCGATTGCTGACTCATCCCGTGAATTCATCTTCATGGTGTCAAACTTTTCCTGATCTTGGTGCACGAAATCTGCGTACGTAGCCGGCCTCCAAGTTACGGTAAGGTGCAACGGGCTTGCCATGAAAACTTGGGATATTTTCATTTATCCGCCTTTGAATGGTCGCGCCGTAATCCATGTTCGCCTAGAGCCTTTGATTCAGAGCAATATTGGGAAATCATATACCTGTATACCCATCTGTGTATCATCTCCTGAAAGGCCGATGTGGACGGACAATTGAAAATAAGGAACACATGATATTCAAGGGTGCATCCAGAATTACACCCAAACCTACCATTATGTAGTTGTGCAGGAATCAGTCGCGACGCGCGCCGTCATGGATGCGCTATTCCAACACCTCTGTTGGGTGCACAACAAGGCGCTGGAGCACTGCCAGGATGCGTACTAGAATGGACGCGCCACACCGTTACCCGTTGGTCTGTGCAGGTGGCATACACAGCATTGTAGCCGTTAGAAAGGGAATGCACGGTATCAGGCGCGTACGCAACGGAGAAGAAAAAGTCTTCAGGTACAAGCAGGGACGACCACGGTTTAAGCAAAGAGCGGACTCTTTCGAGCTGGATCTGTAATACTCATGCCTTCGCCAAAATAGATCTAAGTTTGCTGTAGTTGGTGCCTTTCGGACCGACTGTGCATTGTTCATGCGCAGCGAAGAGAGGGCCTGGAAGCACCAGCTAAGGCCCATCGTTCGCCACAGAAGCAGGACAACTACCGAGATTCTGGTAAGACATCTGTTGAGCAGACATACCTCCGCCTACCGTGCTCCGTCCGTTTGCTGCGTTGCGCGCCACCGGAGTGCAGGGGCTCAAATGGCCTGGTTAGTTGCGCAAGGACAGCGTTATCCGCTTGAACTGGCAGTAACGTCGACAAAAGGCCTTCCATGCACCATGTGCACTGCCGGCAATATGGTTAACGATGCTGCGTGTTGTACTAAGCGGGTCCCCCTTGAGGTTACGCTCGTGAAAGGTGGCCATATTTATGTGGGATCCGTCGGGCCCCCGCATTCAATAAACTGTCGCTAGGCGCGCTTGCTCCCCCTGTACGCTCGCGCATTGTTCTCACCATTTAATCTTTATGTGCTTATCCGCCAATCAGTCTCAACGAGAGCTTTGGCCATGGTTAAGGCACAGCAACATGGAAACCGTTCCCAATGATCGGCGCACCAAAAAAGCAAGGCGCCGGATCAATGTTGACCGGGCGCCTTGAATACAAAAGACCTGGAAGCGATCGGACAACCAGAACCTATTTCACAAGGAGCATCGTCCGCGAGGTTGCAGCAGTGCCGGATTCCAGCCGGTAGATGTACACACCCGTAGCAACATACTGCCCGGACGCATTTCGTCCATCCCACCTCAACTCGTGCGTCCCCGCTGCCATCTCACGGTTCGCCAAGTCAATCACATGTTGCCCCAATGCATTATAGATAGCAAGATGCACAACAGATCGCTCGGGCAAGTCGAAAGCAATGGATGTCTCCGGGTTAAACGGATTCGGATAATTTGGATAAAGCGCAAGATGATCCGGTAGCTCCACTTGATCTTCCGTGGAAGTACGCACGGGCAAAACAGAGACCTTTATCAGTTCATTTACCGGCAAGTAGGTAAAACCGTCATTAACCAGCCTTACGGTGCTATTTGCATCCGCTGGACCGGTGTTAGGGCTGGCTTGACGCGGTGCCTGGTTCTCGCCTACACCGGGCTCTTCATTCATTTCCGTTCCTGCATCCCACAACATGATTTGCTCGGTTATGTCGCCAACAGTGGGCATACCATCCTGATCGAAAAGAGGAATCCCCGCTTCGCCAGGAGCGAAGAACAGATCGTTTGATTCTACATACATGCTGGCGAAGCTCAGATACGTCCCCACTGCGCCATCCACTGTCACCGTGTAAGACTGTCCGGGAAGCAGTGGTCCGGGATCGGTAGCTCCGTCCGGTACCGCGAAAACGGCGGGAGAAAATCCTGCCGATGCCTCCAAGGTTTCAGCCAGCATCGCTGGAATGCCATCCTCCGCCAAACTCTCCAAGCCAAACATCGGCTCGTTCATATCCGCAAAAAAGAGTGGCGACAAGCCGCTGTGCACAACGGCAAGTCCCGGGGCCAAGGGTACAGGGGTACCGCTTTCACCTGAAATATTGTCAATCTTGAGCCTAAACGGCACCGTCTCAAGTGGCTCAACAGATAGTCGGAGAAATGCAGAGGCTAAGAGGTGACCAAATAACAAGTCGTCTGAAAACCTTACCCTCCCCTCGGGATCTGGTGGCCCTGCATTCGGAGCCTGCTGGCGAGGAGCTTGGTAATTCCCGAACCCTGGGAATTGATCCTCCTCCGTACCGGCATCCCACGTTAACAACTTGCCGAACAGATCCCCACTGATCGGCCCGCCTGCATCGTCGTACAGCGGTATGCCTTCCTGCCCTGGAGCGACGAAATAATCATTGGTTTGCACAACCATCGTAGCTAAGGACAACGATGCTCCCGGCTTTGCTGAAACCACAAATTCATAGGAACCTCCTGAAGCGATAGGCCCCGGCTGCGAGGTGCCCTTCGGAACGGCAAATATACCCGTCGTTAGCGCTGCAGTCCGACCAAGGGAGTTTGCAAGGAACAATGGATTTCCATCCTCGGCCAACGCCTCCAATCCCATCCCCTGATCCGGTATTCCGTCGGCAAAAATAGGTCCAGGCTCCTTGTGCGTCGTCCACACACCCGGCGCAAATGCGTGCGGTATTCCAGTCCGCGTGAATACGTATAATTGTAGGTCGGCATCTTGGCCATCCTCCGCAAGTGCTTCCAAGCCAACTCTCCGATCCGGTATTCCAGGGGTAAACAGCGGTCCATCGTCGAAATGACCGAAGGTGGGCCCCACTATCACGGGGACACCCTTCGTGGTGCCATCAGATAGTGTAAGCGTCTCACCGGTTGATACGTTTTCGAAATTAATCTGCATCCAGGGAATCCCGACCATCGCCCTGATCGAACCCACCGATACGCGCAACACCTCACCGACCTCTGGATAATCAAACTCGTCGCTCACCTTCCTCACCGTATTATCTCCATCTGCCGGGCCTGTATTTGCATCAGATTGGCGCATCGGCTGGTTGGGCCCCAGCCCGGGTTCTTCGTTTGCCTCCGTACCCGCATCCCACAGGAAGACCTGACCGGTCAAATTACCCGTGACAGGCCCATCCTCTCCCATCAGTGCAATACCCTTCTCATCAGGGGCGAAGAAGAGGTCATTTGACTCAACAAACTGGGCGGCGAACGAAAACCGGATTCCCGGCACCACAGGCAGGACGACCGTACCTGATTCACCCGGACCCAGAGGCCGTTGATCCACCATATCCTCGTGCAGAAATACATCCGCCCATGGAAACGGTGGCGCAGCGGGGCTTGTATTCGTGAGATTCACCTTAAAGAAATCCTGCCCAACCGCGGGCGTGCACGGGAGAGCCAAAATCAGGAATGAAAACAGACGCATGGGTAGGTCTCAATTAGTTAATCACAACAAAAGAATTCTGCCATGCATCTCCAATTGTTCACCAAACACACCAAGAGAAACCCGGCTCGTCCCTAGGCTGCCAATTCCAATGAAATTGTAACATGCATCGCAACGTATGAGTATCCGAACTGGAATACTCTGGATCTAACACAATAGCTGCCGATACAGGAATCTGAGCCCAGCACTCGCATCAGTACAATTAATGTCTGCCTTGGGGGTTCCTCTGCGAGCGTCAAATAATCATGCCCATCGCTTCCGCTAACTTAGGGAATTATATACGTGAGTGACCAACTGTACACAGTGAGGCACTAGTATCAATTTCACGGGTCATAGGGGTCGGTAACCCGAACGCCCCTCGCCGTGCAGAAGCCCCAATCCCGGAGGCCAGTATGTTTGCAGCCGCATTCAGGTCTGCATGATCCGCATGTCCACAGGACATACACGTGAATGTGCTCTGCGTCTTACGGTTACTCGCTTCTGTGTGCCCACACACAGAACACCGCTGACTGGTATAGGCAGCGGTAACCTTTATCACCTTGCGGCACTTATAGCTCAGCATCTGATCCAGCTGGCCCCAACCTGTTCGCAGTATTCCACGGTTGAGGCCAGACTTCTGTCTGACGTTTGTGCCAAAGCTCTCCATCGTCCCCTTAGCTGAACGTGGCATCGCTTTGATCTTTAGGTCCTCCAGTATCACCGTTGAGGAGCATTTGGCAATACTGCGACTTACCTGGTGGTTCGCATTCTTGAGGATGTTAGCACGCTTGCGCTGTATGCGGGCGATTCTATGCTTCCGCCTGTTACGACGGTTGGAGCCTTTCTTCTGTCTCGCCAGTCTTCGCTGATGCCGCTTCAACTTGGCATCAAGACGCTTCGTATCCGGTTGTCTGATAATGCTTGTATCGCCCTCTGTGGAGACCATAGCGATCTGCCCGCAATTACGGTCAATGCCTACAGCACTGCCGGTATCCTCTATTACAGGTGCCTCAATCTTGTAGCAGATGACAGCATACCATTTGCCGGCGTTCTTCTTTACAGTGGCTTTGACGGGTATACCATCAGGGTACGGGTTGCCTCCCCGCCTGCGGAGCGCCATATATCCCACTTTCGGGATATACAGCTTGCCATCCCGAACCCTTACGTTATCCGGGATCGTGAACGAAGGCGTACTACCACGTCTGGAATGGAATCTCGGTCTTCTCTTACCTTCCTTGAAGAATGCCTTCCATGCATCCGCCTGATATTTCAATGTGTATCTAACGACACCAAAGGAGTATTCAGGTAGCCACTCGACCGTACGGCGCAGTGCCGTGAACCGTTTCCCCAGCGAGAAGAAGCTTACCGAGGGCGGCTTCTCTCCAGCCTCTTTCGCTTTCTTGTAGGCCTCGCTCTGCTCTGCGAGGATGGCATTCCACACAAACCTACACGCACCCGCTAATCCAGCAAGTTGCTTGGCGTTACTTCGACTTCCGGGCAACAGCCTGTATGTGATATTGCGGTATGCACTAACCGTTTCGGGCATGGCACTGTGATATATAACCCCCTAATATATGATAATTATATTCCATGCGTACCCACGTGTTGAGTTATTTGAAATAATTGCAGTTTTTCGTGAACAGCGGGAACCGATTATGAACAACTGGCGAAAGCCATCCTGTCTGCACCACCAAAGCACAAAAAGTAACTCCTGCGAAAACGCGTGGCATTCAGCCATATAACTCCCATATCTTTCTCCGCTTGCAGAGAGGATTGACGCTATCCGCAATAAGATCATTGGTAACGCGGAGGACAAGGGCCGGGCACACAATACGGATCAGCTTGACGATCAGCACATTATCCGTCGCATGGTGCTCAAGCGGTGCGTCTACGGTGTTGATAAGATCCCAATGGCGGTAGAGCTGGCCAAGGTGTCGCTTTGGCTCCACACCTTCACCGTCGGCGCTCCGCTAAGCTTACTTGATCATCATCTCCGACGCGGCGACAGCCTGTTCGGCGAGTGGGTGGCTCGCGCTGTGCAGAGGACAAACGAACATAGTAGCCTTTTCCTAAGGGACCCGCTTGACCGGGCGATGCGTGCTGCCGCACCGATGCAGATCATTGAGGGATTGACGGACGCCGAGATCGCCGAGGCGCACCGGTCTTCTGATATTTTCTCCGAAGTATCGGAAATGACTGCTCCTCTGCATGCATTTGGGAGTTATATGGCTGAGTGCCACGCGTTTTCGCGGGCGTTACTTTTTGTGCTTTGGTGGTGCGGACAGGATGGCTTTCGCCAGTTCTTCCGGTATGGTAGGGATGGATTGTTGGATATTGAGAATGTCGTTTGTTACGGGGCGGCCGGGGCGTTTCGTTTCCTGAATCTTGTTACCGGGCTTCGGGGATTTATCTATGCTCATGGTGTTATAGGCTATAGAGTAGCACTAATCCATTGGGGCAGAATACCGAAATGATTTCATGGCGGACATCTGCTTAGAGTAGGAGGCTGCATACATTGCGATCCAGTTTTCACGACAGTCGATCAACTTCAGGACCGATTCCTTGGCTTATATCGGGACGCTCTTGACAATGCGGAAGTACTGGGCGGACCCCGGTACGGGCCACGAAGCGCACCGGACGAACCCATGAGACGCGGGCCATCAAGCACAGACATGGAAAAGCTGGCGCATAACGGCCCTGACCACCGGAAGGGGTACGGCGTTGCCAGTAAGCCGTCTGACGGTCGTTATCGGACTGTCAATCTCGTAGCGGTCGGGGAAGCCTTGCAGGCGCAGTATTGCGCGGCCCGTTAGTCTCCGTTCTTCGTCCACGAGCAAGTAGTGGTAGCCGGCCGATGCCCGGAGTGCGCATGAGTACGGATGGCTTGATACGTTACCGCTTACGTTTAGCTATGAAATGAGGGATTTGTACATGAGCCGTTTACCGACCAGTCCTTGAGCAATTTATTGTCATTGGCTCCGCTGTGTCGTAGTCGCGTGCATTGTGTCGCCCTGCAAATTCGTTCACGTACCGCTGTAGGTGTTTCTTGCTCATGTGGTGGTACGTTCCGTAGTACCCACGCTTCAGCAAAGACCAGAAGCTCTCTACGCCATTGGTATGGACCTGCTCACGAACGTATTCGCCAACAGAGTGACGTACGTAGGCGTGGTTGTTGCGGCCCCGGTATGCTGACGTGCCATCCGTATAGACCTCGGTGTCTTCCGAGACATGGGTATCCACAAACGCATTGAGCGTCTGTCCGTCTATGTTTTCTACTACCTGGGCAGAAATGCTATTGGTGACACGATCACGGACTCCTACAACGGCTTCCTTACCTACTGGCCCAAGGCCTGCTTTCAGCTTCTTGCTGGCGTGCTTGTTCTTTTCCTTGCCACCGAAGTAGGCTTCGTCAACCTCTACCGGACCGGCAAATAGTGCATGCTCTCCATTCCATGATTGTCGAATACGGTGGGCCAGATGCCACGCTGTCGTCTGGGTTATGCTAAGGTCACGATGCAGCTTCATGCTGGATACGCCCTTGATACTGGTAGTCATGATGTAAATGGCTAATGCCCATACCTGGTATCCCAGTTTGGAGTCCTGCATTACAGTCCCTATGCGGACACTGAATCGTTTACGGCAACTACGGCAACTATAAGGCATGCTAGGATGTTTGGCGCCAGACTGTACGTTCTTAGACGCACAGTGCGGGCAAACAGGAGTATTGCCCCAACGCTTCATTGCGAACCATGCTTCGGCTGATGGGTCGTCTGGAAACATTTTGGTTAGCTTGATCAAGGACACTCCTTCACGATCAGCCCGTCCAGGGCCATTTGTGTTTCTTGTGTTTGAAGGCTTTTAGTTAGGTCATCAATCTATCACGGGATGGTACCCATTTTCGGTATAGTCGGTTCCCGCTATTCGCGACCAAACTGCAATTATTTCAACAATTTAACGCGTGGGCAGTCAGCTATATAACTCCCCTAACTTACGTAACTCGCCTTTGAAGCTGCTTGGGCAAGCGGGCGTTTCTCCGATGTGTGCTGGCGATTGGGATCCCCTGGTCTTCGGCATGTATGCCACCATATTCGTGCCTTCTCCTTCTTTCTGCCAATGACTACAATCGACTGGCTTATCGTCGGCGCATACTTTGCAATCGCCACCGGCATCGCAATGTGGTACTACCGGCGTGCAAGCCGTAACACATTTGAATTTTTTCTTGGCGGACGCCGGTTACCGTGGTTCCTTGCCGGGACCAGCATGGTTGCTACCACCTTCGCAGCCGACACACCACTTGCCGTTACGGAGTTCGTGGCGGCCAATGGCATCGCAGGCAACTGGATCTGGTGGAATTTCGCCTTTGGCGGCATGCTTACGGTTTTTTTCTTCGCCCGGCTCTGGAGAAGGAGCGGAATTACTACCGATGTGGAATTCGTTGAAGTGCGCTATGCAGGTACTGCAGCAGCTGTGCTACGCGGAATCAAAGCAGTCTACTTCGGTCTGCTGATGAATGTGCTGATCATTGCGTGGGTATCGCTTGCGATGGAGACTATTGTCGCCGTGTTATTCCCGGACCTGACCATCTTTGGGCAGCGCTCAATCATCATCCTGGACATGGAATTCAGCGCAGCCCTCATAGCTGTCAGTATCCTGGTAGTTGTCGTTAGCCTATACGCTTTACTATCCGGACTTTGGGGGATCGTTGTTACCGACGCTTTCCAGTTTTGTATCGCAATGACAGGATCCGTCCTGATGGCTATCTTCGTGTTGCGGGATCCGGCGGTAGGTGGCATGCAAGGTCTGATGTCCCAGCTGCCGCCTGAAACGTTTAGCCTGCTCCCCTCCCTCCAATCTGCCGCCGGTGGTGCAGCCACGATGGCACTGACAGTTCCGGCCTTCATTGCCTTTATCGGCATCCAGTGGTGGTCGAGCTGGTACCCGGGTGCTGAGCCCGGCGGCGGCGGCTATATTGCTCAGCGCATGATTAGCGCCCGCACCGAGCGCGATTCCATGCTCGCTACCCTGTTGTACACCATCGCACACTATTGCCTGAGACCATGGCCGTGGATCGTGGTGGCCTTGGCTTCCATGGTGCTGTATCCAGGCTTAGCTGATACGCGCGAAGGGTTTGTGCTTGTAATGCGGGATGTGCTTCCGGCAGGAATTCTAGGCCTGATGGTGGCTGCCTTCCTTGCCGCCTTCATGAGCACGATTTCAACGCAACTCAACTGGGGCGTGTCGTACCTGATACACGATGGCTGGCGGCGATTCTTGCAGCGTGATAAGTCCGAAAAATATTATGTTGTGCTGTCACGGGTAGCGACATTTGTAGTAGCTCTAATCAGTATCGCCATTACCACACAGCTCAGTTCGATCCGTGAGGCATGGGAACTCATTCTTACCGCTTCCGCGGGGTTAGGTCTGGTCCTCGTACTCCGCTGGTACTGGTGGAGAATTAATGCCTGGAGCGAACTCGTAGCAACGATCGCCCCCATCCTTATGGTTGGAGCCGCGCTAGCGGGAGTGCCGATTCCCGGACTCCGCAGCGCGTTTCCGACAAATCTGTTTACGGTCGTAGCCATTACGACCGCCCTATGGGTCGGCGTAACCTTTGCCACCCGCCCCACGCGGAAGGCTGTACTACAGTCATTCTATGCGCGCGTTACGCCGCCTGGACCGGGATGGAGGCCGCTTGAGTCGTCCCGGTGGCAAGCACCAGAGCACCTCGGTCCGCTGGTCATGCGATGGGCGGCCGGCGTCGTACTCGTTTACTCCGTTCTATTCTTAACCGGTTATATCCTGCTGTCAAATAAGATGGGGATTGCTGTTTCTTTAACCTTAGCGATCCCTGCAAGTACCTATCTTTGGCGAAGCCTGAGGAACTCCTGAATGCCTGAACTTATCCTTATCGGTGACCGCGTGCTCATCCGACCGGACGAAGGTGAGCAACAGACCGATTCCGGTCTCGTACTGCCTGCGTCGGTGGCCGAACGTGATCGGATTGGTGGCGGCCGCGTAGAAAACATCGGCCCCGGACACCTAATGCCGAACCCAGAATACACAGAAGGTGAACCTTGGGCTGCAACCAAAGAGGCTGTGCGGTACCTGCCTCTGCAGGCACAGAGAGGTGACTATGCCTTCTTTTTGCGGAAGGAATCTATCGAACTCACGTACGAGGGCACTAAGTACCTCATTGTAAGCCATAGCGCAATTCTGGCCCTCATCCGGACAGAACCTGACGACATTCTAACAGATATCGGGCGCATACTGGACCAATCCTGACGGACGGCCTAAGTGGCGTGGGAGAGACTCGAACTCTCGACCTTGCGATTATGAGTCGCACGCTCTAACCGACTGAGCTACCACGCCCATAGACCCCAATTATACGCATTAGTCGGGTACATTATCCCTGTTTCTTCATTAGGAAGGAATAGAAGAGCATACCCACAACCCTACGCCGATAAGCATGCTCTGGTCACAAGTTATCGAACAGAAGGCCGCAATACGCCATCTGCGAGAGGCCATCCGTTCTCGGCGCATCGGTCATGCGTACTTGTTTCACGGCCCGCCAGGTGTTGGTAAACGGGCTGTAGCTCAGGTTCTTGCACAGACCTTACAGTGTACCACGGCTGACAATGGACCGTGCGGATCATGCGCTGCATGCGGAAAGGTGAACCGCCTGACCCATCCGGATGTGCATGTGCTGGTACCGCAGCCATCGGACGCCACTGCCGAGGACTTGGCAAGGTTTCGCAAGAATTTGGCCGAAAACCCCTATGCGGCTCCTGTGGTGAAGTCACAGAACGCAAAGCGAGGCGCACGCCGGGCTGCGTTCCCGGTTGACCGCGTTCACTCAGATATCCACCAAGCTGAATCGCTTCATCCAATAGAAGGACCATACAAGATCTTTCTCCTCATCCGCGTTGAAACTATGGCACCGCAGGCCGCCAATGCATTCTTAAAGGTGCTCGAAGAACCAACGTCGCAGACGGTTTTTGTGCTTACCACAAACCGAACCGACCTGCTCTTGCCGACCATGACTTCTCGCTGCCAACAGGTAGGTTTTACGGCCCTGACCCGCGCAGCTATCGCGGAGGAACTGCGCCAAAGGGACGGAATAGATCTGGAATCGGCCAAGACATGCGCTGCCCTGAGTGGAGGATCTTACACGCGTGCGCTGGAGCTGGCTCGCAACCCGGAGCTGGCTGCAGAGCGAGAGGTGGTCCTGAACTTCCTGCGCCATTCATACACCCAAAAGGTTACGATTCTGGAGCCACTAATAACCGACATGGCCCGCCAGGATCGCGATCGTCTGGAGAACATGTTGCGGCATATGCTTTCCTGGATCAGAGACCTTGTACTGTACAGGGCTATGGGTAGCGATGCGCAGATAGAAAACGTAGATCACCATCACTCCGTGCGTCGCTTTACGCATAACATGCCATCGGCCGATCTTGACGCCATGGAACAACTTGTAGAAAACGCATTACTGCTTACAACCCAGAATGTGCATGCTGCGTTGCTACTTACCGCCTTGTCGCAGAAACTAGGTATAGCAATGCGCAAGAAGCATAGCGGCAAGCTCGCCCCTCCACTCACGGATGTGTAGGCAGAGGGAATCCACCGCGGCCCATACGTGTATCAAAGGTAGCGGACCTCTTATTATAACCTTGAGGACAAAGCATGGCATGCGGGACTTGTACGGGCGGTGGAGCCTGCAACTGCAGCTCGGGATGCACGGTGTGTCCGACAGTGCAAATTCGCGACTGGCTCCCTTCCCACGCTCCGTCGTCACCTGCGCAAAACCTTGTGCAGGTCGCATTCAAGGGGCGGCGGAAGGATACATACCGTAATTCCAGAAATCTGACCATCCACACCGGTGACTACGTCGTTGTGGCTGCCCGCAAAGGAATGGATTTCGGCTACGTCACGATGACGGGTGAACTGGTACGACGGCAGTACAAGGGCGACCCTACCTCAGCAAGATTGCGAAGCGTGGTCCGCGCAGCAACCGTTAAGGACATTGATCGCTACGAATCAAATCGGGAGGCCGAAAAAAAGGCGGTCAAGAACGCGCAGAATGAAGCTTCTCGACTAAAGCTTAAGATGCAAATCGTTGATGCGGAATGGCAGTTTGACCGTAGACGCATCTCGCTCTTCTTTACAGCGCCCAAACGCCCGGATTTTCGTGAACTGGTACAAAGGCTTGCCCCTAGGTTCCGCGCGCGGGTAGACATTCGCCAAATCAATCCCCGGCAGCAAGCTGCGCGCGTCGGCGGCGTCGGCGATTGCGGCCGCGAATTATGCTGCTCCACATGGCTGACGAGCTTCCCAAAAGTCAAAATGAACAGTGCCCGGACACAAGGATTACCGCTGAACCGGGATCGCTTGGTGGGACAGTGCGGCAGACTCAAATGCTGCCTCGACTACGAGCTGGAGCAATACATGGAACTCTTGGCTGATTATCCGCCTCTTAACAGCAGGATTTCCACACCAAAAGGGAAGGGGCAGGTGAGAAAAATCGATATCTTTACAGGCCGCTTGTGGCTCAAGTTTGATAAGGGCGATCCGCAGATACTGGCTCTTGAAGATGTACGGCCTTACTTGGATGCAATGCCAGGAAAAAGCAAGAAGCGAGGCCAAAAGCAGATAAAACGGAGGGCACCGAGATCAAGATAAGGGGCTATTCTCCTCCGCGACAAATGATATGCAATCGTGTGTGGTATCAAGTCGTGGACGACACAAGCTGTGTGAGCAGCCCGAAGGTCGCGCGTGGTGTCAAGCCGCGCCAAACGGAGGTAGAAGCCCCACCCTCCAGCAGTGGATGCCAGCCTATTCCCTTATATAGCAGTCGGTTACGCGCCGCCCACGGCTCGGTTAACCCAATCCCGGAAAGAATTTCCTGCTGCGATACTAAGCGTCCGATAATTACAGCCCGATTCGCGATGAATAATCGGGCCATCATGCCATTTGCATTATCCGGCAACCTCCTTCCCCACTTCATTCTCCTGATTTAGTTCCCCAAGAGAACGGTGCATGTGCCATGCGGGTATCCATTGATGAGACCTTTGACGTAGACGCCTCCCCCGATGCGGTGTGGCTGGTACTCCAAGACCCTTACAATGTGGTTCCGTGCGTACCGGGTGCTCGGATAACAGCAACGCTGAGCGAAGACACCTACAAGGGGACAGTTACCATGAAACTCGGCCCCGTATCTGTGCGATTCGGCGGCGATATACGAATTACAAGCATGGACCAAGATAAACGAACGATGGTCTTGGAAGGCAATGGACGCGATGCAAGGGGCAAAGGCAATGCAGCGATGCGACTGGAGGGATCGGTAAGCGAGCGAGAAGGAGGAGGTGCAACTGTCGCTACCAGCATGACGCTGACCATCCGTGGCCGGCTTGCACAGTTCGGGGGCCGGCTGATAAAGGAAGTGTCCGCGCGCGTATTTGATCAATTCGTAGCCTGCTTTCGGGAGCACCTGAAGCGCGAGGCTTCCGGGGACGCTCCAGAATCAAATTCTGGCTCCGGTATATTTTGACGCCTGATTCGCTGAGTCAACAATATCAGAGAGAGCGCACCCATGTCGTAGATGAGGTGCGGATACCATTGCGACCAAGACTACAACCGGGTGCGCCGAATGAAGAAAGAGACGATTCGCATTGAAGGCATGGGTTGTGCACATTGTGTAGGCGCCGTACGCTCAGCCCTCGCCGGTATCCCGGGTGTTGTTGTCCACGAGGTCTCAATCGGTGCTGCGTCGGTTGAGATTGGCAGTGACGCAATACTGCAGTTTGCCGTGCAGGCTATCAATCAGGCAGGCTATACTGTGCGGCCATCAGGCACCGAATCGGGCAACGAATGATTTCTGCCGTCATCCTAGCAGCCGGTTCATCCGCGCGAATGGGCCAAGCGAATAAACTTATGCTCAATTACCAAGGGCGCCCGCTTGTGCGTAACGTCGTGGAGACCATAACATCTTCGAAAGCGAGCGAGGTGATCGTAGTCACTGGCCACGAGGCGAGCACTATCACGGCCGCGTTGGAAGGGCTTGATGTGGTGTTTGCACACAATGCGAGCCACAGCGAAGGCATCATGTCTTCCCGTCGCAAAGGAATACAGGCAGCAACAAAGAGCGCTTCAGGCTACATGGTCTGCCTAGCCGACCTTCCATGCGTCGAATCGTATGAGGTAGATCAACTGATAGAATCCTTCCAGCAGGTCCGAGTGGGCGACTGTCGCGCCATTGTTAGGCCCACACACCGGGGGCTTCCCGGTCATCCGATAATATTTGCAGGATACTATCGCCCAATGCTCCTTTCCGCTCAAGATGGACGGACATTGGTACAGCTGCACGGCGCACACCTGACAAACATTCCTTGGCCGACCCACCATGTGACCCGGGATGTAGACTCACCCGAGGCTTACCGCCGGGTCAGTGCGCCTGCCTCCAGCATACCCTTCATCTGAAACGATCATTATCAGAGAATCGGATTCTAACCGAAACAGCGTGGGCAAGCATAGGGAATTATATACGTGAGTGACCAACTGTACACAGTGAGGCACTAGTATCAATTTCACGGGTCATAGGGGTCGGTAATCCGAACGCCCCTCGCCGTGCAGAAGCCCCAATCCCGGAGGCCAGTATGTTTGCAGCCGCATTCAGGTCTGCATGATCCGCATGTCCACAGGACATACACGTGAATTTGCTCCGTGTCTTACGGTTACTCGCTTCTGTGTGCCCACACACAGAACACCGCTGACTGGTATAGGCAGCGGTAACCTTTATCACCTTGCGGCACTTATAGCTCAGCATCTGATCCAGCTGGCCCCAACCTGTTCGCAGTATCCCACGGTTGAGGCCAGATTTCTGTCTGACGTTTGTGCCAAAGCTCTCCATCGTCCCCTTAGCTGAACGTATCATCGCTTTGATCTTCAGGTCCTCCAGTATCACCGTTGAGGTTGGATCGCTTTGAAGCAATTGGCAATACTGCGACTTACCTGGTGGTTCGCATTCTTGAGGATGTTAGCACGCTTGCGCTGTATGCGGGCGATTCTATGCTTCCGCCTGTTACGACGGTTGGAGCCTTTCTTCTGTCTCGCCAGTCTTCGCTGATGCCGCTTCAACTTGGCATCAAGACGCTTGGTATCCGGTTGTCTGATAATGCTTGTATCGCCCTCTGTGGAGACCATAGCGACCTGCCCACAATTACGGTCAATGCCTACAGCACCGCCGGTATCCTCTATTACAGGTGCCTCCATCTTGTAGCAGATGACAGCATACCATTTGCCGGCGTTCTTCTTTACCGTGGCTTTGACGGGTATACCATCAGGGTACGGGTTGCCTCCCCGCCTGCGGAGCGCCATATATCCCACTTTCGGGATATACAGCTTGCCATCCCGAACCCTTACGTTATCCGGGATCGTGAACGAAGGCGTACTACCACGTCTGGAATGGAATCTCGGTTTTCTCTTACCCTCCTTGAAGAATGCCTTCCATGCATCCGCCTGATATTTCAATGTGTATCTAACGACATCAAAGGAGTATTCAGGTAGCCACTCGACCGTACGGCGCAGTGCCGTGAACCGCTTCCCCAGCGAGAAGAAGCTTACCGAGGGCGGCTTCTCGCCAGCCTCTTTCGCTTTCCTGTACGCCTCGCTCTGCTCTGCGAGGATGGCATTCCACACAAACCTACACGCACCCGCTAATCCAGCAAGGTGCTTGGCGTTACTCCGACTTCCGGGCAACAGCCTGTATGTGATATTGCGGTATGTACTAACCGTTTCGGGCATGGCACTGTGCGTATACAACTTCCTAATATATGGAAATTATATACCATGAGTACACACGTGTTGAGTTATTTGAAATAATTGCAGTGTTTTCGTGAAAAGCGGGAACCGATTATGAAGAACTGGCGAAAGCCATCCTGTCTGCACCACCAAAGCACAAAAAGTAATTCCTGCGAAAACGCGTGGCATTCAGCCATATAACTCCCCAAGCATACGAGCGGACGCGCGACCCCTACAATACCGGCCACTTGGAGGTGCTACCGGTTGGCGAGGTCCCACCGCACCATAGTTTGCCGCTGCATCATAATGTCACAGCTTGAGAGCCAACTTCATGACTTAGGAGTAAGCGTGCGGTGAACTACATCTTGATTGCGTGATGGGTTCTGGGGAGCTTACCCCTAGACGTGAGAACCCAGACCCCAGATCGCATGATACAGCCCGAACGTACGGCGGAAGAGATGTTTCCGCTGGTAGAGCTGTATAACGAAAGGCCCCGGTCCGCAGCGGCGTTTTGTGCAGAGCACGGCGTCTCGTACGGACCGTTGAATTACTAGAGGCGGAAGTATCGCCATGGGACTGCAGCCGCGGACAGCCGAGGCTTCGTGGAGATAGGCAGTGCAGCGTTAAGGGAAGCGGCGCGGGAAGAGATCGCGTACCCGCACGAGAGGAAGACATTATTTACCTCAAGTCACACACCATACCTGCTGGGCCGAAATACCCGAATTATTCCTACAGCCAAGCCAGCGAGAATTGACCAGAACTGACGAACAATTAAACCGCTATAATGACCTATGGGCGACGAGCAGGGCTAACCCTACCTTGGCCGACGCCATTCTTGACCGACTCACACACGCGGCCCATCGCATACCATTGAAGGGCGAATCTATGCGAAAACAGACGGCCGATTTGTTCAACCCTTCAAAGACGAGAATTCCGTAAACTCGCCCCCGGACACCCTAAACATCCATGTCATCATTCCAGCCCCCATACATCCCTTAAGACTGCGCACTGTAAATAGGAATCGGTGCGCAGTCTCACAGTAATAAACAGTATATGACTCCCTGATATATGGAAATTATCTAGCATGCGTACCCACGTGTTGAGTTATTTGAAATAATTGCAGTTTGTTCGTGAAAAGCGGGAACCGATTATGAAAAACTGGCGAAAGCCATCCTGTCTGCACCACCAAAGCACAAAAAGTAACGCCTGCGAAAACGCGTGGCACTCAGCCATATAACTCCCCTTCCGAACCTATGATGTGATTGCCTCTAACTAGTGTCTGACAGAAATTAAGCGTGCCAAGACCAAAGACGGGAATATTCAAAGGGTTAGTGCTGACGAGGTAACGAAGTTTCAAGACTACTTTAATCCGACCTAGAGTATCTGTGCTCGCGACGATCAACCGCCAAGAATCAGCGGTATCATGATCGCGTATGGCTTCAAAGCATCGGCGAAGCAGAGAATGAAAATGAATATCCCGGGCTTAGCACTGCACTACCGCATGTAGGCGAAGGTGATTAGTGAGACCGAGCGTCTGCAGGGGGGGAGGGGGGGAGGGCTGGCCATCGCAACGAGACGGGCAGATCTGGCGGCAGGAGATGCTGTGCACAGATCATCACGTCTCGGCATGAAGAGTGAGAGCAGCGCTCCACCTCCTCGGATCCCTCTCGCTGCGATGGAGAAATGCACCTTCCTTTAGCCGGAACCGCTCCGATCAATGAATATTTCAACGCGACAGCCGGAGTGGCGGAATGGAAGACGCGCAGGTCTTAGGAACCTGTATCCCTTTGGATGTGTGGGTTCGACTCCCACCTCCGGCACAATGATGAAGGGGGCTGTCAATCCTTTGCCCGAAACTTCATTGAAAGTGAGTTGACGCAGTGGCGCGTGGCGCGGGGCGTAAAGCCTTCGCCGTGAAACACATGGCCTAAGTGTCCTCCACATGCAGCACAGACGATTTCGGTTCTCCTCCCGTCCGCATCCGGTAACCGCCTAACCGCACCATCAATCTCGCGGTCAAAGCTTGGCCATCCGCAGTGCGAATGGAATTTGTCCTCCGATGTAAACAACTGCGCGTCGCAGCGCCTGCACAAGTACACGCCCTCGGCATCGTGCAAATCATATTTGCCCGTGAATGGGGGCTCGGTGCCTTTGTGAACAATAATGCGTTCTTCTTCAGCAGTCAACGGATTCATACTTGCTCTTAACCCATGTTATGTGTGCATAATCGTTACGGTGCCCGTACGAGCGGGTCTGGGTACTTGAAAGTAAAGCCAAGATGGCGTGTGAGTTTCCTACTGCTAACACATCGGTACAAAGACCGATCAGTCGCACCACCAGATGGTGGCTCCTTCCCCAACCATCGCGCGGCAGCTCCATAGAACTCCGCCCTTGTAGGATGTTCTGGCGCACAGACATTGAATGTCTCGCCCCACACATCTTTCTCCAAGACCGCACACGCGGCTGCCACAGCGTCATCGCGGTGAACCATGTTCACCGGCAGGTCAGGGTTAGCAAGCCTCCCACGCGTGAATCGACCAGGAGGACGTTGGCATCCATATAGTCCTCCTAGCCGCAGTACCGTGGAATCAAACCGTTTTCGCACCGCCTGCTCGGCCCATAAAAGTACTTCGCCAGATGCCGAGCGAGGGCGTAAGATACCGGTATCTTCTTCTCTTAGGTCCTCGGTCTGATGGCCATAAACCGATGTTGAGCTCACGAACAGCACGTGTTTCACGCCTGCGGCATGCGCGAGAGCGGTGACGCATTCAACAATCGCGCGGTACCGCACCGCAACATCACTACGCCTCCTACCGAGAGGAATGTTGAACAGCAATCGGTCGGAATGAAAAATGTCCCACTCCTGCACCCTATCCGGAACGCTGATGTGATAGGCATCAATACCTGCGTCCCGCAAGTGGGGCAACTTCGCCGCGCGGGTTGTTGAACCTCGCACCTGCCATCCGTGTGAGACAAGTTTCACGGCAGTGGGGACGCCCAAATAGCCGCATCCCAGTATGCTCACATGTCTCTGCATGCGGCCTGAAACATCAGCGGGAGGAATAGTTTCATCGTGGATTATGCCTGATCAGTCCATGCAACATCTTGAGCCCGCGGTAATAACGGTATGGAGAATAAAGGCCGCCATGGTATGGACGGGATTGGTCGCCGGCATGGTATTCATTGACATCGCGGTGAGTGTCGGCGGGGACGGACCGCTTTTCGGTTTCCTGAGAAGCGCGTGCACCATTTTAATCGGAAGTGCATGGACCGCAGTTATCCCTTCCCTTCGGTACCGTTTCTGGAGGTACGTGCTGCGTTCCGCTGACCTGTATGTGGAGCGGGGAATCTGGAATCGCGTTTACACGGTCGTCCCGCTGCGCCGTATTCAGCATATTGATGTGTCCCAGGATGTGATTGAACGCAACTTCGATTTAGGACGGCTTATCGTACACACGGCTGGGCACCGCAGCAGTAGGGTCGTCGTTCCAGGCCTACCATATAACGAGGCTGAGAGCCTGCGCGGTGAACTGAAGAACGCCGTTGCAGAGGACGCGGTTTGATGACCACACTCCGCCTGCATCCGTGGACGCTGGTGCACTCTCTGCTCGGTAGGAGTGCCGTCATAGCTGTGATACTTGTTCCAACAATGATGGGTCGGAACAGCGATAGCAGCATCCTCTTGCCCATTATCCTAGTCTACTTCGCCTGCATAGCTATCCCCTTCACCCTAGCTGCATACTACCGGTTTCGGTACTGGACCACACCCACAGAGATTGTAATCCACAGCGGCATTTTTACGCGCAACAAACGACATATCCCGTATGAACGCATCCAGAATATCGGTGTTGAGCGCAATATGGTTGCCCGTATCCTTGGCACTGCAATAGTCAGAATTGAGACTGCTTCTAGCTCCGAAGCGGAAGGAATACTTAAGTACGTAGACACGGCGGAAGCAGACCGTATCCGCTCTATCCTGAAGGAATACCGCCAAGATGTGCAGCCTGTCGGTACGGACCTACCGTCGGAGGTTGCGGTCACGGAAGAATCCCTGCCGACTTTCACACTTACCACCCGCCGGCTGTTCTTGTCGGGCGTCTTCAGGTTTTCCTTATTGTTTGTAGCGGTAGCATACTATGGACTGCAGTATGCCCAGGAATTGTGGGGCTTAGATGACGCCGTAATCGGTGCTTGGATGAGCCAAATCCTTCCGGAAATTTATGAGGCGGGAGAAGGACCAGTGCGGTGGCTTTTTGTGGTGGGGATGCTGGTTGCTGCCATTCTTCTGGCATGGCTTTCCGGCATAATCCTCCAAGTTGTACGTTATTTTGGGTTCAAGTTGGTATTGGATGATGCCCGATTGCACAAACGCCACGGACTATTGACTGTGGTTGAAGGCGTCATACCGCTCAAGCGAATCCAAGCGCTGATCATCCGCACGCAACCGCTGATGCGCCGTTATGGATGGTACCGCCTGAAGATTCAAACGGTGGGGCTGGACAGAGCGCAAGTGGGGCATCAGGTGGGGATTCCGTTTGCCACCTTGCCAGAAGTACTAGCCGTAGCGAGTCACATCAGACCATTCACCATTCCAGTGTCATTCCATCGGGTGTCCCGGCGTACAATTCGCCGTAGGAGCATTCGATACTTGATTGCTCTCTCGGTATTGGTTGCATTTTCGTCCACCCTATGGAACCAGGCACTCTGGTTCCTGCTCTTGGCTCCCGCCTGTCTGTGGCTTGCCTACGACCAGTGGCGCAAGCATCAATATGCCATAGAAGGGGGATTCCTGTTTGTCCGCAAGGGCGTATTCGCGCAAAAGATGTGGGTTATCCCCAAAGACCGGTTTCAAGTCTTCTACCGCACGGCCACCTACTTTCAGCGGCGTTTGGGACTGCGCACCGTGCTTGTAGACACGGCGGGTGGGCTCGAATGGTCCAATCCCGGCATTATTGATCTCGCGGCGAATGACGCAGACAAGCTGATGCTTGATCTGTACGAGGAATTCAATCATCAGGCAGCGTCTCTGTGACAGGCAATTCTTCGTTTCTCAGACAGCACATTCCCAAATAGAGTACCACGGGCACCGTCTTGCGCCTAGCGGGTCCCTGCAGATTGAATGCCGTCCATCCAACCGCCGCAGTCCACGCTACCGGCGTTATCCAACCCACCCACCATGGAATACGCACAAGAACCGGTTGAAGGAGGCGCACCAGCAGACTCTTCCCAACGAAGTGTGCAATCGTTCCGAGTATAACAGTTTTTGTCAGGCCATTAACGACAATCACACCGAATGCCTCTAACAGCAAAGGCACAGCAAAGACACCCGCAGACTGCTTTATGAACGCGCTGGCACGCGTTCGGTCAATACCGAGATCTTCCAAAAGCTTTTGCTGCTCCAGCGGGCTGCGCCGCGAGAATTGCTACGTAACGCATTCTCTCACTAGCTCTACAAGCATTTCACGGTCAGTCCCGTACCGCAGCAAAGGTACCTTAAGTATGGGAATTATATTACGTGAGTGACCAACTGTACACAGTGAGGCACTAGTATCAATTTCACGGGTCATAGGGGTCGGTAACCCGAACGCCCCTCGCCGTGCAGCAGCCCCAATCCAGTATGTTTGCAGCCGCATTCAGGTCTGCATGATCCGCATGGCCGCAGGACCATACACGTGAATTTGCTCCGTGTCTTACGGGTACTCGCTTCTGTGTGCCCACACACAGAACACCGCTGACTGATATAGGCAGCGGTAACCTTTATCACCTTGCGGCACTTATAGCCCAGCATCTGATCCAGCTGGCCCCAACCTGTTCGCAGTATTCCACGATTGAGGCCAGACTTCTGTCTGACGTTTGTGCCAAAGCTCTCCATCGTCCCCTTAGCTGAACGTATCATCGCTTTGATCCTTAGGTCCTCCAGTATCACCGTTGAGGAGCATTTGGCAATACTGCGACTTACCTGGTGGTTCGCATTCTTGAGGACGTTAGCACGCTTGCGCTGTATGCGGGCGATTCTATGCTTCCGCCTGTTACGACGGTTGGAGCCTTTCTTCTGTCTCGCCAGTCTTCGCTGATGCCGCTTCAACTTGGCATCAAGACGCTTGGTATCCGGTTGTCTGATAATGCTTGTATCGCCCTCTGTGGAGACCATAGCGACCTGCCCGCAATTACGGTCAATGCCTACAGCACCGCCGGTATCCTCTATTACAGGTGCCTCCATCTTGTAGCAGATGACAGCATACCCTTTGCCGGCGTTCTTCTTTACAGTGGCTTTGACGGGTATACCATCAGGGTACGGGTTGCCTCCCCGCCTGCGGAGCGCCATATATCCCACTTTCGGGATATACAGCTTGCCATCCCGAACCCTTACGTTATCCGGGATCGTGAACGAAGGCGTACTACCACGTCTGGAATGGAATCTCGGTCTTCTCTTACCCTCCTTGAAGAATGCCTTCCATGCATCCGCCTGATATTTCAATGGGTATCTAACTACAATGTGTATCTAACGACACCAAAGGAGTATTCAGGTAGCCACTCGACCGTGCGGCGCACCGCCGTGAACCGCTTCCCCAGCGAGAAGAAGCTTACCGAGGGCGGCTTCTCTCCAGCCTCTTTCGCTTTCTTGTACGCCTCGCTCTGCTCTGCGAGGATGGCATTCCACACAAACCTACACGCACCCGCTAATCCAGCAAGTTGCTTGGCGCTACTCCGACTTCCGGGCAACAGCCTGTATGTGATATTGCGGTATGAACTAACCGTATCGGGGTATCCGTACGGTGAAGTACATGGTATAGCGGGCTTAGCATTGGTCTGCGTAGTCCGCTTGTAGAGCTTAGTGCAAGGTGATTATACGCCGGGTTTGGTGTGCCGATATGGGACTTTCGGAGTGGTGTGCAGCTTATCGTCCAAGCTCCTGAATGCAGTCAGCAATCAGCGCTGTTGGGGACAAAAAACATGGGTTTTGGGGTAGAAGAATCGGAACACTGTGGAGGGCGCACATGTACATAAATTATGCGGCCCAAGGCATCTTTCTCCCCCTCCTCTCCTGCCGGTGAAGCCCTTTTTCAGAGGCTAAGAAACCAAGAGGCTGAGAACAAGGACCTGCGAAAACAGGTCCGTAGCTTGGAGAAAAAAGCCGATCGTCTATCCAAGGAAAACGCGGATCAGGCTGCGACAATTGCCGATATGGCTGCGAAGATTAGCCGTCTGGAAGATAGGTTGGAACAAGCGTATCGCCTACTCCCTGGCAAAAAGAGTGAGCGTTACACACCGGCGGACAATGCGCAGCAAGGCCGGTTGTTTAGAGAGGAACCAGTAGCTGTTGAGCCCGAGGAGGAGGAGGAGTATGTCCTGGTAAAGCGCAAGCGGCGTGGGAAGAACAAGCCGGTGCGCGGGCCGATTCCGGACCATCTGCCCAGAGAGGTGATCCGCCTTGAGCCGGAGGGCAGCACCGCGGGTATGAAGTACATCGGCGAGGAAGTAACGGAGTACCTGGAATATGTGCCGGGCTTCACGAGGGTAGTACGGATTGTGCGGCCGAAGTACGTTGTCTGCAAGGAGCCTCGCAAGGGGGTGGTCATAGCGCCGTTGCCGAAGCGTGTCATACCGAAGGGGAAGGCGGGTCCGGGGTTGTTGGCGTATTTGGCGGTAGCCAAATATGTCGATCATATGCCGCTATACCGGCTGCGGAAGAAGTTTCAGCGCCATGGCATGAAGCTATCGGCTGCTACAATGGGGGATTGGATTGCGAAGGTAGCGACGTATCTGGGTCCGTTAGGAGATGCGTTGCGTAAGGAGGTGCTTCGTAGCGGGTATCTGCAGGTGGATGAGACAACGTTCCCGGTGCAAAAGCCGCGAAGAAGAAAGGAAAGGAGAAGAAAGGAAAGGAGAAGAAAGGGAAGAATAACGAAGGAAAGACGCATCGCGGCTATCTTTGGGTATACCTGGCAC
Source organism: Rhodothermales bacterium (assembly GCA_963663495.1). Taxonomy (GTDB): domain Bacteria; phylum Bacteroidota; class Rhodothermia; order Rhodothermales; family Bin80. The sequence goes on along the minus strand of OY760427.1, from coordinate 1,790,114 downwards.
CGCGGGCGAAGGTGGTGATGATGGATTACAGCCCGAGCCGTGCGCGCGCTGTACCGTGGGAATTCTTGCGCGGATATAGAGGGGCGATGCAAACCGACGGGTATGTGGTGTACGATGCGTTTGGTACGCGGGGCGGGATAAAGCTGTTTGGATGTATGGCGCATGCGCGTCGCAAGTTTTATGACTGCAGGAAAAAGGAGCCCAAGAAGGTGCGCCATGTAATGGAGGAAATCCGGCAGTTGTATGCGGTGGAGCGGGTTGCGTAAGGAGGGAGCTGGTCCGGCTCGGCGTGTGGAGGTACGACAGGAGGAGGCACGGCCGGTACTGGAGAAGTTGAAGCCATGGCTTGAGGAGAGTCGTGAGCACCGGCCGAGTGCGGGATGGGATGAAGCCGTGGGGTACATGCTCAACAGGTGGGAGAAGCTGGCTTGTTACCTGGAAGACGGCAAGGTTGAGATCGATAACAATCTGGTCGAGAACCAGATGCGAGCGATTGCGCTTGGTCAAAAAAACCATCTATTTGCGGGATCGCATGCGGCAGCGCAGCGGTCCGCAGTACTGTACGCTCTTTTTGCCACATGCAAGTTGCAATCGACAAACCCGATTGAATGGCTTACCGCCGTACTACGCCGTCTTCCGACACATCCTGCCGACCGCATGGCTGAACTCTTGCCCCATCATTGGAAAGCTAGTCGGGACTTCCAGCAAGCTACCGTCAAGAAAGCGGCATAGGAACCCCTAAACAGGCGCGCCCGGGTCCTCCGATAGATCCGTGTACGGGTCTGCGAATACGCTGTTAGGTACTTGACTCCTGCACACCCAACCGACGCTAGCCCATAAACCTTCGAACCGCGCTCTAACTTACTCTAATTGAGAGAGTAAATACCCTCGGTTATAATGTACTTCACCGGACGGATACAAAGCCATCCTGTCTGCACCACCAAAGCACAAAAAGTAACTCCTGCGAAAACGCGTGGCACTCAGCCATATAACTCCCTATCTTATCTCATCCAAATCACCAACAAACTTAACGATACCATGGGTAAGACCGTACTGATTACGGGAGCCTCCTCCGGCATGGGTAGGGAGACCGCCATTCTGTTGGCCCACGCGGGCCATACCGTTTACGCCGGCGCACGCCGGGCGGAGCGAATGCAAGATTTGTCCGAGCACGGCATTAGGCCTGTTGAGATGGACGTTTCGAAGGCGGAAGACAACGAGCGAGTCGTGCAACATATCATTGATACCGATGGATACATTGATGTTCTTATAAACAACGCGGGCTTCGGCCTTTACGGCACTGTTGAGGACATTCCAATTGACGACGCGAGATACCAGTTCGAGGTGAACCTTTTTGGCCTCGGCCATCTCACCCAGCTCGTTCTGCCTCACATGAGAACGCAAGGCACGGGCAGGATCGTCAACACATCCTCTATGGGCGGACGTATCTTCACGCCTTTCGGGGCTTGGTACCACGCGACCAAACACGCGCTTGAAGGTTGGTCGGACTGCCTCCGCATTGAGACAGCTCCGTTTAATATCCAGGTCGTTCTGGTCCAACCTGGCCTTATCCAGACCGAGTTTGGCCAGGTGGTTGGTGGAAGTCTCCAGAAGTACTACCCGGACAGCGCCTACAAGACGGGGCTGGACCGATTCTTCGCGATGATGTCCGATCCTAAGGCCGCGAATCGCGGAACCGATGCCAAGGTGCTCGCCCAGGTGTTCGTCGAAGCAGCAACCGCCGCCAAACCGCGGCGGCGGTACGTAAAGGGCGCGACAGCTCGCCCCCTGATGTTCATTCGAAGGTGTTTCGGCGACAGGATTTACGAGTCTGTACTACGCCGTACGTTCGGTTGACACTTATGCGCTGCCGTCTACCCTCAGGAGTATCCTTAGGGAATCATATACGTGAGTGACCAACTGTACACAGTGAGGCACTAGTATCAATTTCACGGGTCATAGGGGTCGGTAACCCGAACGCCCCTCGCCGTGCAGCAGCCCCAATCCCGAAGGCCACTATGTTTGCAGCCGCATTCAGGTCTGCATGAACCGCATGGCCACAGGACATACACGTGAATTTGCTCCGTGTCTTACGGTTACTCGCTTCTGTGTGCCCACACACAGAACACCGCTGACTGCTATAGGTAGCGGTAACCTTTATCACCTTGCGGCACTTATAGCCCAGCATCTGATCCAGCTGGCCCCAACCTGTTCGCAGTATTCCACGGTTGAGGCCAGACTTCTGTTTGACGTTTGTGCCAAAGCTCTCCATCGTCCCCTTAGCTGAACGTATCATCGCTTTGATCTTCAGGTCCTCCAGTATCACCGTTGAGGAGCAATTGGCAATACCGCGACTTACCTGGTGGTTCGCATTCGTGAGGATGTTAGCACGCTTGCGCTGTATGCGGGCGATTCTATGCTTCCGCCTGTTACGACGGTTGGAGCCTTTCTTCTGTCTCGCCAGTCTTCGCTGATGCCGCTTCAACTTGGCATCAAGACGCTTCGTATCCGGTTGTCTGATAATGCTTGTATCGCCCTCTGTGGAGACCATAGCGACCTGCCCGCAATTACGGTAAATGCCTACAGCACCGCCAGTATCCTCTATTACAGGTGCCTCCATCTTGTAGCAGATGACAGCATACCCTTTGCCGGCGTTCTTCTTTACCGTGGCTTTGACGGGTATACCATCAGGGTACGGGTTGCCTCCCCGCCTGCGGAGCGCCATATATCCCACTTTCGGGATATACAGCTTGCCATCCCGAACCCTTACGTTATCCGGGATCGTGAACGAAGGCGTACTACCACGTCTGGAATGGAATCTCGGTCTTCTCTTACCCTCCTTGAAGGATGCCTTCCATGCATCCGCCTGATATCTCAATTTGAACCCCATTTAGCCCGCTTACCGTCTGATGAGAGCCCTTCTGGGCCCTCCGATACAGCTTTGGCAGGGATATGCGTGCCCTCCAGATACACCTCCGCCTGCTCCGCTTATCGCGAAGTGACACGTTACATCGTCTACGGAGGCCGTACACTACGCCTCTATAGCGCTGTTACCCCCCTAAGTGGCAGCCGAACCCGTCACACAGCACGATCCTGCCCCCATTATCGCACGCATCGTGGTACTGTACACGCTTCTACAGTAGAACTGCTTGTAGTTCCGGCAGGTGGTCTGCACAGGGTAGGATCTTCATGCTCCATGTCTCCGACTCCCTATAGGCCATGGCTGCCCATCGTTGACGTTGACTCGAATTCATCCAACGCGCGACATTCCGGCATCGTTGAGCAATCAAACTGTTCAGGTTCTCCATGATGTTATTGGTCTGCAAACTGCGTCCCAGTTCCTCCGCCACCCCCAGTCTATGGAGCGTCAAAGTCTCTTCCAACCCCTCAGACAAGCTGTTCGCTGCCTTGGGATGGGATTCCTTCAACCCCTTTTTTATGCTCAGAAGCGCCTCCTTTGCCTTCTCGTAATTCGGCTCGTCGTACGCCTGCTGCAACTCCCCCCGAACCCGCACCTTTTCGTCCTCTTTCTCAATGTAACTCACCACATTCTCTCGCTTGTGCCAGGTACACCGCTGTACCTGTGCCTTATCACCAAATACCGCTTTCACCGCCTTCTGAAGCCCTTTGGAACCATCTAAGATGACCAAAACCTAACTTCGCCATTTCGTAGTGCTACTAACCTACGGAATTCTCCCGTGGCCATATTTGGACCGTTTTTTTCAGGAGCAATGGATGGTGAGATTTACCGGATCGGTTGAAGTTGGTTTAGGGTGGTTTGAATCCCTGATTACCTGGTGTTTTGCCGCCTGTTTCGCTGCGATCTATCTCGGATCGTTTCCATCGGACGTAGCTCTGGTGGCTCCATCTGGAGTACGCTATCTCAACCGTTGTGAAGGGACCATACGTCATGAGTCTGGAGGTTTCTGGCTCACCGGTGCACTCACTTCCTCCACATGCTCGGTCACGGTGCGGGTCGCATCGGGATCATACACGTATCCTAGTACCGCAAAGAACTGTACCATACTCGGAGGCAGATCCTGATCCACCTCCGTGATCAGGTACCGATATTGGTTCTTAACCATCTTGGTCGTAATCCGACGAATCCTGTTCAACTTGTCTCGGGTCGTCGCCCAACTATCATGAATCCCGTGTTCCTTGAGTCTGGTGCGAACCAGATGGGCAGCATGATAAGCCAGTACCGTGATGAACAGATGTCCTTCAATGCGGTCATCTCTGCTGTGGTAGATGGGCCGTAGACCGAGGTCCGATTTCATGACTCTGAATGTGCGCTCAATCTCTGTAAGTCGCCAGTAGGTTCGTGCAACCTTTTCCACCGACCATCCGGTATGACTGGTCCGAAGCACATACCCTCCGCTGGCCTGGGTGCGACGCGCATGCGAAGCACGCCGGGCTACCGTAACGGATTCTGCATGCTTGGTGCCCTCCTTTTTGCTGACCTCTACCTCATACAGGTGTGAGACCTTCTTGTACTTTTCCTTCAGACGACCAACCTTTATCGTGACCTTTTCATAGTTCTTCAAGTACCCGGGTTTCGAGAGTCCCTCATGTAGTGTAGTGAGCGCCTTCACAAACTTCTTGCATTGGGTTTCAAGGATCTGATCCTCCTTCGCCTGCTTAGCCTCACTGTGCACAAACACGCGTAGTTCCGCATTATCTTCAACGTCTTTTTCGTCTTCAACATCTTCAACATCTTTTTCCTTTTTGGTGATCTTCCAGGCTTTGATCTTGACTCCCCCTGCGGTCGTAAACTGTTGATCCGGCTTGTTTTCGGGGACTGGAGGGGCTTTGGAACGCTCCACGGTGATCCAGTTCAGTCCCTGTTCTTTCAGGTACTGCAGATTCTGCTCCGTCGCAATGCCGGAGTCCATAATCACTGTGGGAGTAGCGCCGTTTAGTTTCTCAATCGCCTCTTTGAGCGTTGCCGGTTCCCCTGCATTGCCCGGCAGGATCTGCACATTGCGGGGGAACCCCGAACCATCCAGGGTGAGCGCCAGCGTAACCAACGGACAATCACTGCGCTTCTCCTTGCTGCGCCCATGCGACAACAACTTCCCTTTCTTCTTGCCGTGGTAATAGGTATTGGTTAAATCATAAAAGACGATCGTTTCTTCAAAATGCAATACCGCTTTGGTAATGCCAAAGAGTTTCTCCATGATCTGATCCATATGCTTATGGATCAGATCAGTGCAACGATAGAGGGTGTTGAGACTCGGGGGTTCCAAATCCAGAAGCTGCAGAACACTGGAGGTTTTACACAGCCATTTATGCGTTTCTCGTTCACTGCCCGGGTGGAGCATACGTCCGACGATCAGCGCACAGCAGAGCTTGACGTGTTTCTCGCAGAAGTTGAGCGAACGTAGCAGTACAGCCAGTCCGAGCTGTTCCAATGTCTGAAGGATCAGTCGTTCTCCGCCGACGGTCCGGGAATCGGGATGGGTTGTTTTCTCTGGATCAATGAGGTGTTGCTGATGGGATGTGCGATGGATGTCGTAGCCCTTGCTTTCGAGATGTGCAACGATGTCGTCGACCGCTTTGAGAAAGGCTTCATCATTCTGGAAAGGGAGGCTGGCTTTCCCTTTGAGTCGGGCAGTAACACAGTGGGTCAGCTCCCCCCACAGACTGCGGGGGATGTTGAAGTTCGGGCCGAGATTAAGGAGGGTACGGTGTTTGGAGGTACCGTCTTTGCGATAGGATTCGATGAGGGCAAAGCTGTTGCATTTCTTACCGTCTTTACGTTTGTAGGGTCGGTTTCGGATAAACATGATCGGAGTGTGGAATTGGTACGAGGTAAGGTACCGGGGTGGTTGGGGGGAGGTTGCCGTCCACACCGCGATAGCACTACATTACCTTTTCCGAAAAAGTCGGCTAAAAAAGGTCGAAAAACGCCGAATTTAGCCGAAATAGCCCTATTAGGAGGGAAAAACGAGAGAATTGGAGACGGAACTCAGCGTTTTCCCCTGACCGGATGGCGAAGTTAGGAAAAGCCCCTTATCATACCGCAGACCGCGATCAATCAAATCCTGCAGCAGCCCTTTTACCGCCTCGGCGTTCTCTGTCGCCGTCTCCACCATCCCTACTACTATCTTCTCGCCCTTATCCGTAATCCCTACACAAATCAATACCTGCACCCCCTGAAAGTACTTGCCGTCCAGCAGCAACGCTACAAACGTGTTCTCCGCCAGATTACGCTCCTCCTGCTCCTTCAATACCTGTGCACTGTAACTCTTGTACTTGCGACTGATTGAGGAAGCGCTCAATCCAAAACTGCCAACAAACTCCGTTGCCACCTTCTTGTAGTTCCGCTGGCTAATACCATACACAATTTTCCGGGCGATACGCTCCACCATATTCGGATTCGGCTTGTGCAACAATTTGTAGGTCTCCAGAGGACGCGCTTTACCCTTCACCCGGTCCTGTACACGCGGCACACTCACCTTTACCCGCTCATCTCCAATCATGATAGAGCCCGGTCTGCTCCCCCACCGCTCGTACCGCCCCTTGTGCTGCTTATTGTTGTCGCGCTTTCTGCGCACACCGCAGAGAGACTTTACCTCGGCTTCCATGACCGCAAGAAAAAACGCCAGTTGCATCGTGCCAAGATGCTCTACTAACAGCTTCAGGGAATCGATCCCCGTGTCTAGTATCTTCTGGAGACCCTCCGGTAGTGTGCCGGGGTTTTCTATCTGCATGACATCTTTGGACATAGGTCAGTTATCGTTTGTCTGATTGATGGAAGGAAACAATGCTGATCGCATCGCTGGATCTTGCGCAGCGCGGGGCAATCTTCGCATATGTGACTCGATCTCAAGAAGCAACAACGCCAGACAAGCACGGCGCTTGTCTGGCGGCATCCATAAGCGAACATCGCGTAGCCGCCGCACCAGCTTCTTGGATACATGGGCCACACAACGAGTACTTCGAAGGCTCGGGCTCAACTGTTCGTACAGTCCTGTCCGGTGCAGTGTCAGCGTCCTATCCAGACCCCGCAAGAGCCACCGGGCCGCAGACCGGTTACACACCAAAAGGTCCGTATGGATCTGCATCAACGCTGCATGCGCCACCTTCGGATCCGGCACGGCGAAAGCACGCGTGATCGCCCCCCGAATGCGCCGCCCGTCCTGCTCGGACAGATAACTCACTACACGCGTGCGCTTGTGCATCTGGCAGTGTTGCTGCTGCATACCGGTACCCAAGCACTCTTGCAGTACGCCGGTCAGCGAGGTCACATCAGGAGTGATGCAGAAGAGCCCCCGATCTGCGCACAAACCGCGCTCCAACAAGTGTTGTAACAAGTGTTGCACGCGCTCCGCATCGTGCAACGGAGCCTCCACAAAGCCCAGAATGCGCCGATAACCCTCAATGGTAGCGGCCATGCACACGACTATGGGTCGCCCCCACACTTCCATGGCATCAAGCCAAAGGATTACGTGCTCTTCTTCACACAACGGGCGCGTATCAAACACCTGCCGCGCCTGCTCGCACGCCGCAGCATCATCATCGTACCCCAATGCCAAGCCTCCCGGAGACTCCAGAGACTCTGGAGCACGGACGATGTTTTCCTCCTCGGAAGGTGCTTCTGCCAACTGCTCCCTAGTGCCGTCTGGAGCCGCATTATCCGACGGAAGCATAACATCCTCTTCCAGACTAGACGTCAACTGTTGCACACACTGGGTGAGGTGCCGCAACAAGTCAAATTGCAGCTGCCGACCGGACGCGCCGGCATGACGCAGCCCCTGAATGAGCTGCGATAAATCATCTGATAAACTCATAAGTGATCATGGATCCGTATGGTGAAAAGGCTTAGGAAACCCAAGCCAACACCGAACCAATAATCACTTTTTCAGCCAACAAGGAATGGCACGCCGCCGGGCTTGCTGCAAGGAATCAAGTCTTGATCGGTCGCATCACCCAAACATCCCTGCGCCCCTCCCCATGACCCACTGGGGGCTTTGTCCGTCCAATGGACCGGACAGGACGACGCTGATCAGGTTCGAAGAGGGACCAGCGTCCACCGCCATAGCCGGATGTTTCCTACCTTCCCCTGCGCACTTGCTGATGTGAAATGATTCTTGACCGTGCAAGCGGACTGTTACTCCACATCTCTAGCCTCCCTGGACAATACGGTATTGGCGATATCGGGCCAGACGCCTACCGGTTCGCGGATACTTGCTCAAGGCTGGGGCAAACGATATGGCAGGTACTCCCGGTCGTTCCCCTCGGATTTGGCCGGAGTCCGTATGCCAGCCCATCGGCCTTTGCAGGCAACCCGCTGCTGATCAGCCCCGAACTTCTGTATCAGAACGGTTACTTGGCTGCCGGCGACTTGGACACAGCACCGCATTTCCCCGCAGACCGAGTGATCTATGGGCGTGTGATTCGGTGGAAACGCTTACTGCTGGAGAAGGCATTTCTTAGGTTCGAGCAGATGCCGGCGTCCGAACCCTTCATTCAGTTCTGCGATGCCAACAATACATGGCTGGACGATTACGCGTCGTTTGCCGCAGTAAAGGATGAAACCCGAGGGCACCTGCCCTGGACAGAATGGCCAACACCCATTGCTACGCGACAACCGGAGGCCATGCGCTCGCTTCGTATCAAGTTTCGGCGAGGTAGACTGAAGCACAAGTTCTGCCAGTACATCTTCCGTTCCCAATGGAGCTTGCTTCAAGCACGGTGCAGGGAGCGTGGCGTAAAGATCGTTGGCGACTTGCCAATCTATGTTGCGCATGATAGCAGCGATGTGTGGGCAGCCCCCCACTACTTCTGTCTGAATGATCACGGCAGACCAACCGTGGTGGCCGGCGTGCCGCCGGATTTTTTCAGTGATGCTGGCCAGCGCTGGGGGAACCCGCTGTATCGCTGGGAAAAAATGGAAGAGGAAGGCTACAGCTGGTGGACGGAACGCTTACGCTATGCGTTCGCTCTCTTTGACGCGGTACGACTTGATCATTTTCGCGGCTTCGCTGCCTATTGGTCGGTGCCAGCGGACTCCCTGACTGCGGCAACCGGGTGCTGGAAGCAAGGCCCGGGGCCCGCTGTATTCTCCCGCATGGAGGCAGCGCTCGGTCCCTTACCAATCGTTGCCGAGAACCTCGGTGTCATTACAGAAGATGTTGTCGCCTTGTTGGAACAGTTCGGATATCCTGGCATGGCTGTACTTCAGTTTGCATTTGGCAGCGACGAAGGCAACGAACATTTGCCCCACAACTATCGTGCGAACCAAGCCGTGTACACAGGCACCCACGACAACAATACCCTGTCCGGATGGTGGGCGTCGCCCAGATTAGCGGACCATGAACGCACATTTGCAAGACGCTATCTTCGCGCTTTCGGCGATCCAGACAAAGATATTTCGATTTGCGCACTGCGCGCGCTAATGCAATCCGCCGCCGGATGGGTAGTCTCTCCTGTGCAGGATGTGCTGGGCTTGCCCGAAAGCGCTCGCATGAATGTGCCGGGTACCACCGGCGACAACTGGGAATGGCGTATGACCAACGATCAAATGGCTACTCTACAAGGTGACATCGGTAAGATGCTCCTTGAACTCACCAATAAGGAACGGCGTAGGGCTACAGCGTAAGAGTTGGGAGTTATATGGCTGAGTGCCACGCGTTTTCGCAGGAGTTACTTTTTGTGCTTTGGTGGTGCAGACAGGATGGCTTTCGCCAGTTCTTCATAATCGGTTCCCGCTTTTCACGAATAACTGCAATTATTTCAAATAACTCAACACGTGGGTACGTATGCTATATACTTGCCATATATTAGGGAGTTATATACCACAGTGCCATGCCCGAAACGGTTAGTGCATACCGCACAATATCACATACAGGCTGTTGCCCGGAAGTCGGAGCAACGCCAAGCAGCTTGCTGGATTAGCGGGTGCGTGTAGGTTTGTGTGGAATGCCATCCTCGCAGAGCAGAGCGAGGCGTACAAGAATGCGAAAGAGGCTGGAGAGAAGCCGCCCTCGGTAAGCTTCTTCTCGCTGGGGAAGCGGTTCACGGAGCTGCGCCGCACGGTCGAGTGGCTACCTGAATACTCCTTTGGTGTCGTTAGATACACATTGAAATATCAAGCGGATGCATGGAAGGCATCCTTCAAGGAGGGTTAGGAGAAGACCGAGATTCCATTCCAGACGTGGTAGTACGCCTTCGTTCACGATCCCGGATAACGTAAGGGTTCGGGATGGCAAGCTGTATATCCCGAAAGTGGGATATATGGCGCTCCGCAGGCGGGGAGGCAACCCGTACCCTGATGGTATACCCGTCAAAGCCACGGTAAAGAAGAACGCCGGCAAATGGTATGCTGTCATCTGCTACAAGATGGAGGCACCTGTAATAGAGGATACCGGCGGTGCTGTAGGCATTGACCGTAATTGCGGGCAGGTCGCTATGGTCTCCACAGAGGGCGATACAAGCATTATCAGACAACCGGATACCAAGTGTCTTGATGCCACGTTGAAGCGGGATCAGCGAAGACTGGCGAGACAGAAGAAAGGCTCCAACCGTCGTAACAGGCGGAAGCATAGAATCGCCCGCATACAGCGCAAGCGTGCTAACGTCCTCAAGAATGCGAACCACCAGGTAAGTCGCAGTATTGCCAATTGCTCCTCAACGGTGATACTGTAGGACCTGAAGATCAAAGCGATGACACGTTCAGCTAAGGGGACGATGGAGAGCTTTGGCACAAACGTCAAACAGAAGTCTGGCCTTAACTGTGGAATACTACGAACAGGTCGGGGCCAGCTGGAACAGATGCTGGGTTATAAGTGCCGCAAGGTGATAAAGGTTACCGCTGCCTATACCAGTCAGCGGTGTTCTGTGTGGGCACACAGAAGCGAGTAACCGTAAGACACGGAGCAAATTCACGTGTATGTCCTGTGGACATGCGGATCATGCAGACCTGAATGCGGCTGCAAACATACTGGCCTCCGGGATTGGGGCTGCTGCACGGCGAGGGGCGTTCGGGTTACCGACCCCTATGACCAGTGAAATTGATACTAGTGCCTCACTGTGTACAGTTGGTCACTCACGTATATAATTCCCTAAGAGATGCCATCATAGTGTGGTACACTTCCGTAGCATCCAGTGCATTCCCCGGGACCAAGCGCGCGTCGGAAGCAACAAGGATAGGACCATCCTCTCCCGTCGTGACCAGTCCGTGGGAGCCCCGCACCAACGAAGCATCCAAGGGCACCCCCCTGACCAGATACCGAAACCCAAGACGCTTTTTCAGTAGCGTGAAGGCAATCTTTGCCTTCATAAGACGGTCGGTAGGGTTAAGAAACAGTTCTGCAGGATCGTACCCCGGCTTACGATGTATATCAACCGTGCGTGCAAAGTCGGGCGCTAGAGCATCATCCATCCAATAGTAATACGTGAACCAGGAATCCTCTGCTGCGACGGCCACCAGTTCGCCAGCGCGGCGATGGTCCAAACCGTGCGAACGCTTGACGTCAGAATGCAACACATCGGCCACCCCCGGCAACGAGCCAATAACGTCAGCCGCTTCGGGTACCAATTCCTTGCGGCGCACATATACGTGGGCCACTTGATGATCAGCAACAGCGAACACATCGCTGGCACCCGGATCAAGTAGCTCACCGCCTAGCTCTTCGCGGACCCTTATCCAACCCTGCTCCCTAAAATGGCGATTTAGATGGATCGCACGGCTGACTGGAACGATGCCGTACTCCGATAATACCAGTATACGGGCCCCGCAAGCACTATAGTATGTGATCAGGTCTCCCGCAACAGCGTCTACATCAAGTAGCTCCTGCCCCAACTCTGGAGCCCTTGGCCCAAGCCGCTGCAGAACGTAGTCCAGATGCGGCAGGTAAATAAGCGTCAGTGTGGGATCAAATTCACGGTCTACACGAAGCGCAGCATCGGCAATCCAGCGCGTTGACTTGATTGAAGCTCCCGGACCCCAGAAATGGAACAGAGGAAACCGTCCCAGCTCCTCCTGCAGGCTCGCTCGCAGGTGCACGGGCTCCGTATAAACATCTGGAATCTTGCGTCCGTCCGCCGGATACATTGGGCGCGGCGTAACAGCGACATCCACGCTGGAATACATGTTGTACCACCAGAACAAATTGGCCGCCGTGAAGGTCGAATCCAGTTCGCGGGCTGCATCCCAAATCTTCGGCCCCTGAACCAGGTGGTTCGACTGACGCCAGAACCGGACTTCACACTCGTCCCTGTTGTACCACCCGTTTCCCACGATCCCGTGGCCTGACGGAAGGGAGCCCGTCAGATAGGTTGCCTGAACAGAACATGTCACCGCCGGCAGCGGCGGGCGGATGCTGGCAACTTTCCCGGCCGCGGCAAAGGCGCTAAGCGATGGCGTGTGCAAACCGAGCAGCCGGCGGGACAGCCCTACTACATTGATGATGACGGTCTTATGCACTCACGTACCACTGACGTACCGCTGCCAGAAAAGCGTCACCCCGAACAGCCCCACCGCGACTACCGCCATGCCCTGTTGCTGCATCATCAACAGGATCAGTACATCCAGAAGCGCAATACCCGCAATAAGCTGCATGATTCCACGCCCTACCTTCAGGCGCCTGACCAACAAGACACTCCAGAGAACCCATAAGCCCAGGAACAACGCCGCCGCCCACATCCACAACCCGTCACCCTCGGACAAGAACCATGGGACAGGTAGTAGCAACAGCAGCGCTATAGGCCAGCAGCGAGGCGGCGCTGCATGACCTCCGCGGCGGGCAATTACAGTGAGCCCAATGACATACAACATGACAAGAGCCACCACAGCAGGAACCCTCGGATCCCATTCAGAACCTGCCGCCAAACCGACAGTCACGTACACCAATGCACGGCAGACAGCCATCAGGAACGGCGCGCCAGGATTCGTCTTGTGCCAGGCATTGTAAGCGGCGATGAATCCGATAAGTACGATCCCGGCAATCAGTGCAGCAGTAGATACCATGGCTAGGCACAAACTCCCAAGGACGAACAGCACAATCGCTACACCTGCTGCAGCCCGACGGGTGACCAACCCCTGTACAAGCGGCCTGCCCGGCCGCTCCCGCTGGTCCGCGGCGTAATCGCACACGTCATTCAGATACATCCCGGCGGTGTATAACATGGACATGGCAGCTGTCAACGACAGCATCCGCTGATCCCACCCCCCACCAGCCAGCGCAATACCGGCCATAACATTCGTTACCACCGTCGGAAGGTTGGATATGCGAGCGAGCACCAGGTGTCCTGCCATCCGTTCGCGAAATGATGCACTATTCATGTTGTTGGCAGAGCGCCGAGCACCCATTCAAATTCTCGTTGGATCGAAGCGGCGAGCGGCTGCTTGAGCTCCGCCGGCAGCACTTCCCATGTGTAAGTTTCTATCTCCAGATGCTGAACAGAACCAAGAAGGGGTAACGTGTCCGTAATGGTATCACGCGTAGACGCAAGCTGCCCGAATGAACCCACAAAAATCGGTACATGAAAATGTATACGCCACTCAACTGCGTTCCCATCGGCAAGGTGCAACCACGCGTCATCCAGATCCCTGTAGGCAGTTAACGTACCATCCCGGTTCTTTTGCACAACTTGGTGGAGGTAAATAGGCTCCTTGAACGGGCGGAGCGCCGCTTCCACCGCTCGCCTCCCAACCGCAAGCTGCAGCTTTATGGCAGAGCTGATCTGCACCTTTCCCACACGGATTCCGCTTCGTGCAAGGTTATCAATAAAACCGGCGGCGGTTTCGTAGGCGACAGCCACATGGCAGGTGTCAAGACACACCCGGAGGTGCTCCCGCAACAGCGTCTCCGCCTCGCTTGTACCCACGCCCGACTTAGCAGCCAGCTGCGGAATACCGATCGGAAACAGCCAGTCATTGTAGAAGCGGACGACCTCCGTGCTGGTCTCAAGCAACCCGTCGGGTTCGGGCTCAATATCCACGTGGATGCGGCAGCCCGTCTCGTGCCGTATCCGGGTGAGTTCCTCCACTACCGTTACCAGGTGGTCAACATACACATGCCATATATTACGGCCAACCTCTCGGAGCCAGGGTTTATAGGAAAGGGGGCTAGTAGAAATTCCTCCCTCCATCCCCTGTGGCAGGACACTTGCGAGGATCCTTGCCAGCCGCATGGTATAGTTGACGCGCTCGGGATCGCTCCAGTCCGGGCGGTGCACATCGTCCTTGATCGGTTGGCCATGAAATGGGCCGTACGGAAAGCCGTTCATCGTAAAAACGTACAGCCCCTGCTCGTTCAATACCTGTCTCAGTAGCGCAAGGCCCGGCGGCCGACTCGCCTCCACACTCTCTGACCCCGACAGGCGAAGGCCAATACCAAACGGCGCGCTCGGGCTCAGCGCACGCTTAAGTATACCGCCGTACTGCCGTACAGAGTGCACGACCTCGGCAAGTCCGCGGGCCGGATGGATGTTGGTGCAGTAGGTGAGATGCCGGTTGCCCGATACACGCATTAGGCGTTCAGGGCCACCTCAACCCGCGTGGCAGGAAGAGAGAATTTGGAGTTCTGCTCCAGAAACGACAGAGGGTTATCAAAGACGATCTTGCGAATACATTCCTCTTCGTGTCCGCGGCGGCGCATTTCCATCACAAAGCGCGGCACTGCCAGCGGTGCACTACGCCCCCAGTCGCATGCCGACGCGGCATAAATGCGCTCGTTGCCATACATCTCAATGATATCAACAGCGCGCCCCGGCGTGCATTTGGTGACCGGATACAGCGTGATACCCGCCCAAAACCCCTCCGCCAATACCATATCAACGGTGTGCTCCTCCACATGATCAATAATGACACGCTCCCGCTTGATCCGAGGATCTGCCGTCAGCGATTCCACAATCACCCGCGTTCCCTTGTACTTGTCTTCAAGATGTGGAGTGTGGATGATGATCATCTGGTCATACTCCACTGCCATGGCGACATGATCCATGAATGTCGCCAGCTCGTTACGTGTCACGCGGTTGAGGCCTATCTCGCCTATACCCAGTACGGTCGGCCGGTCTAGCAGTGGTGGAATCATCGGCAGCACACGGCGTGCCATCTCGCGGTCCTCGCCCTCTTTGGGATTCAGGCACAGCCAAGTGTAATGGCGTATGCCAAACCGACTTGCGCGTTGGGGTTCAAATACCGTGAGCTCGTGGAAGTAGTCAGCGAAAGCCTCCGGGGACCTCCTATCAAAGCCTGCCCAGAATGCCGGCTCTGTAACCACCCTGCATCCCGCAAGCGCCATCCGCTCATAGTCGTCCGTTGTGCGGGAGACCATGTGAGCATGCATGTCAATGTATTCCATCAGGGTCCGGCTCCATCTTGTGCAGCACCCCACGCATTCTGCTGATCACGCTCCTCCAGGAGACGCACATCGCGGTCACTAAGCAACATCTGGACCCGCTCAGCACGCCCGGGCTTGTCCGACATCAACTCCGCTATTGCTCGCCGAAGCGCCAAGTACCTGAACTCCCCGGTCGCATTCTGCACCTCCGCTCGATCACACCGGTCCAAGAATGCGGCTATCTCAAGGACCTGCACGCGATGCTCAATAAAAAACTCATCAATGAGCTCCTTTTGGGTCATCTTACAGGTTCTGCTGTAACGGTCCATAGGCTGCTACCAACAATATTACGTCAAACTCCTTGGGTATGCAGCACGACGGCCGGTGTTTCGCCCGATACCTAAGGCGACTCCACGTGAGCCTCCGCAGCAACAATCGCCGTGGAGCTAACATCGGCCATACTGTCGTAGTACCGCACAAACCTGTCGGTCTCCACTGCGGCATACGCCTCAAGATTGCGGGCCCATCGGTATCCTATCGGCTGAAAATTCAGCGTAGCGCGAACAAGGAACGGACCCTGCCGCCCGCCGGCGTCAATTACATACGTAACCATGTCACCGCCACCGGTAAAATCGCTGTCCGAGCCGGCTTCCCCATGTACGGCGGCATCTTCCGGGGCAGCAGCTTTATCAAAGCCCGCGGGAAGCAGTCGATTGTCCTTGGCATAACGGGTAGCTGTCAGAAGCCCCGTGGTAACCTGCCCGCGCCGGTCCATCATGACGGATTCGTAAATCTGCACCTGATCGCTTCGCGAGATTTGCGCATAGTGTGGCTCATAACGCGATGCATCATCGTCGTTGTCATTGCCGATGATGGCCCCGCTGGGTTCCAGCTTCCCCGACTCAAAGAAGATCTCTCCTTCATAGTCTAGCACCTGCACATGTATCCACGCCCGACGCGAGGGGTAACCTGTGGGCAGCTTGTGACCGGCAAGGTTCTCCAACTCCACGGTGAAGCTCAGGGCGCGTTCCGTCCGTGATGCACCAATGATGGCGAGGCGTGCCGTGTTTGTTTGCAGGTTCTCCAGCGTCGCTGTAACCGCCGCCTCTATCTCGCTGGGCAGTGCCGCAACACCCAGGTCAGCGCGGAAGCGGTTCAGCATGCGCAGCACGAAAACATTACCCCCTACGAAGGTGTGGCGCGACACATTCTCCCGCGGCTGGCCCACGACAGAAGTAATTGCCACACTGTCCGCAAACTCGGGCATATGGCAGGACTGACAGCTCTGTTCACCTGCGTAGTCGCTCTCAAGCCATTCCAAGTACGGTACCTGCTCCGGCAGCCGGCCAACGATCTGGCCGCTTGGGCCCAGCGCCTGCGTATAGAGCGTATGGCATGTCGCGCAAAGTGCTGATTCCTGTATGTGTTCACCCTCCGCTTGCTCAAATCCAGAAACAGAATGCATCACAGCGCTGCGTCCGGCATCCGGGGCATAAGGACCAAACACCTTGCGCTCTCCCATGAGAGTTGTGGCATCCATGCCAAAAGCACCGTTAAAGCTTGTTTCGGCTCCTAAATTCTTGTCCGTTATTTGATGGCATGTTGTACATGACACGCCATCAAGTGCCAATGCGGTCAGGGGGTCTCCGCTCCGTCGGGGCTGGAGATGGGAAAATACATCCCCTGCTTCACCGGCCATGCGAGACTCAAGACTTGCCATGGGCATGTGACATGTCGCGCAGTTGGCCTCAATATTTGACTGATGCTCCGGATGATCCATCACTTCGCGGCGCACCGCCGCTTGCCAGTACGGATCCCGCGCCGAATTGGCCATCATTGATGCTCTCCACACAGTTCCGATTGATGCATCTTCCCCTTCGGGAGCCGTCATACCGTTGTGGCAGCTCTGGCACACCGCACCCGACTTAAAATACTGTCCCTTATCCGAAGTTCCGAATAACACCGGGTGCGTCATGGCCGGCACCAGAGTCACTGCGAGTACGACTAAACCAATCTTACCAGCCTTCAAGAAACCCTCCGTCGAACCATTCCCAGAGCAGGTACATCACCAATGCAGGACTTTCGTCCAAACCACCGGATGACGGGATTCTTAACCCGATGTTCATCGCTACATGTTGCCGCTGATTCAATGTCACTTGAAACTGTGGAACAAGATCAATTGTGACCCTCCCCCCCTTACGCCGATGAAGAACCTCCACCATAGGGGACCATGCGCGCCCCCAACTGCCTGCGATAAAGGTCTTTCCTAGCACGCCATGTGCCATGAGGCTCGATGCTTCCTCTCCGGGCCCCGCTTCTAAACCGACCAGCATCTGCAAGAATGCGTCTGACGGAAGGTTTTTTCCGTAGGTGACATAGGGCTCCAGCACAAATCCTCCGGTTCCCGTCGGGAAGGCTACCTCTCCACCCACCGTCAGGATATAGCCACGCTGCAGACTCTGGCGTACTACCTGCTTCCATCCCAATGCAACGTTGCCAATATGGCCCCTCGGATCTCTATCGTCATACGCGATGGGCACTTTGAATTCCATTTGACCCCGTGCGCCTACCCGAGACTCATAAACGGCGGCAAAGCCATGGTCAGTCGTACTGCCCTTCAGCGCAGCCTCCAGAATCATTTCATCTTCGGGATACGCTTTTGTCGTCACGAGTGCGCGCGGATGGTTCAGTTCACCACGCGGCCATGCGTCGTCCACGCAAAACGTACGGATGTAGCCGAGAATCTTCATCAGCTCCTCCCTGCTGAAGACTCCCCCGAACGCCGGCATAGCTGTCGAGAACCCCCTCACCGGGCCGCCTTGGTGCGCCACAGCCAGCCAGTCCGCGTCCGGCTCCCGCGTAGCAAAGTTGCAGTCTGTAAAATCTGGCGGCGAGTCAAAGCCCAGCACGGACTGGTCCGCACCCCGTCCGTCATATCCATGGCAAGCGGCGCACGCCTCCCTGTACAATTCCTCCCCGGGAAGCGCCGTGCCGGGTCCTGACGCCCCGATCTTAGCCAATCCCAAACCGCACAGGAGAACAACGCAAACCCCTAACCACCGGGTCATATTCTACACCGCTCTCCACATTTAGCACTCCAAGACAGCCTCAACGACGAAGATTTATCACGCCAAAGGGTTCCGCCCTTCAGCGGGCCATCCGCTGTGGCCAACGCCCCGCTACCACAATAACCACTGCCAGTCACCTGCCTGTCCGTTCAGCAACTCTGACACACCTGCAATATTCAAGGGAGATGTAGCATGGTAACCATCCCGAGCTCGCTCCTCGTCTGGGGGCATGGTACCAAGGTTGAAGAAACCCATGCCCCTTCCCCCGGATGTAATAAACCAACTGCATGCTTCCCCAGGCAATGTATGAAATTGTGAGTGCTGTAGCCGCCATGGCCATACCCACGGCTTGATTGGCTGCCGGGCGCCACATGATTTTGCAAGCCCAATATACCTATACCCACCAAACATTCCGTCCACGGAAGGCGGCAACTATCAGGGTGCGGCAAGGCAACCAACCCGGATACACATCGCTCGCGCCCCGTTCTCCCGGTGCAAAAAAAGGGAGTTATGTGGCTGAGCGCCACGCGTTTTCGCAGGAGTTACTTTTTGTGCTTGGGTGGTGCAGACAGGATGGCTTTCGCCAGTTGTTCATAATCGGTTCCCGCTTTTCACGAACAAACTGCAATTATTTCAAATAACTCAACACGTGGGTATTCATGCTATATAATTGCCATCTATCAGGGAGTTATATACCACAGTGCCATGCCCGAAGCGGTTAGTGCATACCGCAATATCACGTTCAGGCTATTGCACGGAAGTCGGAATAACGCCAAGCACCTTGCTGGATTAGCGGGTGCGTGTAGGTTTGTGTGGAATGCCATCCTCGCAGAGCAGAGCGAGGCGTACAAGAATGCGAAAGAGGCTGGAGAGAAGCCGCCCTCGGTAAGCTTCTTCTCGCTGGGGAAGCGGTTCACGGCGCTGCGCCGCACGGTCGATTGGCTACCTGAATACTCCTTTGGTGTCGTTAGATACACATTGAAATATCAGGCGGATGCATGGAAGGCATCCTTCAAGGAGGGTAAGAGAAGACCGAGATTCCATTCCAGACGTGGTAGTACGCCTTCGTTCACGATCCCGGATAACGTAAGGGTTCGGGATGGCAAGCTGTATATCCCGAAAGTGGGATATATAGCGCTCCGCAGGCGGGGAGGCAACCCGTACCCTGATGGTATACCCGTCAAAGCCACGGTAAAGAAGAACGCCGGCAAAGGGTATGCTGTCATCTGCTACAAGATGGAGGCACCTGTAATAGAGGATACCGGCGGTGCTGTAGGCATTGACCGTAATTGCGGGCAGATCGCTATGGTCTCCACAGAGGGCGATACAAGCATTATCAGACAGCCGGATACCAAGCGTCTTGATGCCACGTTGAAGCAGCATCAGCGAAGACTGGCGAGACAGAAGAAAGGCTCCAACCGTCGTAACAGGCGGAAGCATAGAATCGCCCGCATACAGCGCAAGCGTGCTAACATCCTCAAGAATGCGAACCACCAGGTAAGTCGCAGTATTGCCAATTGCTCCTCAACGGTGATACTGGAGGACCTAAAGATCAAAGCGATGACACGTTCAGCTAAGGGGACGATGGAGAGCTTTAGCACAAACGTCAGACAGAAGTCTGGCCTCAACCGTGGAATACTGCGAACAGGTTGGGGCCAGCTGGATCAGGTGCTGAGCTATAAGTGCTGCAAGGTGATAAAGGTTACCGCTGCCTATACCAGTCAGCGGTGTTCTGTGTGTGGGCACACAGAAGCGAGTAACCGTAAGACGCGGAGCAAATTCACGTGTATGTCCTGTGGACATGCGGATCATGCAGACCTGAATGCGGCTGCAAACATACTGGCCTCCGGGATTGGGGCTTCTGCACGGCGAGGGGCGTTCGGGTTACCGACCCCTATGACCCGTGAAATTGATACTAGTGCCTCACTGTGTACAGTTGGTCACTCACGTATATAATGCCCCAAAATGACTGCTCTCGCATTGGCCCACGCGCCAAACGAAGTCCCGTACTGACATAATCAGGCCTTTCCAGAAAACCGAACGCGGCCCGGGCGGCAGCCTCAGGGATCTGCGCGCCCCGGCACAGGCAACCCATTGATTTACAAACCCTTTCGCGTACCTAATGTATCGCATCTCTACTTCGCTGGTTCTAAGATTCCCGGCGAGCGGGGCGATTCATGGTGATTGCGCGCTTCAGCTGGTACCAGAGGCCGCGCACGCCAGCCCGGTCAGCCACCGCCTTAGACGGAGCCCCGCGCACTCTTGCCGACAGCACGGCCATGGCACCCGCACCCAACCGATACTCAATCCGATACATGTTTCCCGTCGTTCCCAGCTCATCCTTCCAGGACACATCAGGAGGCAAAGAAAACGTCACGTAGCGCTTGGACGCGTTGCACAGCACCAACAGGCGATCACCCTCCATAGACAGCAACAGCCCGAATGACTTGATACGCGACCAGTCCGTCGCCCTCATCTCCCTTCCAGACGCATGACGCCAAACCGCATCGCGGATGCCGGAACTGTCCGCCTCTCCGGACAAATGTACCGTGCGCTGCAGAATCGGATTCTCGCGGCGCAGTCGTACCAACCGCCGCACGAATGCCAGGAACGCTTCCCCTTCCTCATCAAGGTCCCAGGAGTACCAGCTGACATCATTGTCCTGGCAGTAAGCGTTGTTGTTGCCACGTTGAGTGCGCGAGAGTTCATCGCCCCCATGGATCATGGGTACTCCTAACGACACCATGAGGGTGGTAAACATGCTTTGGCGCCGCGTGAGACGGAGGGCAGCCACCTTCGGGGAATGCGATGGTCCCTCCACTCCGCAGTTAGAGCTGTACGAATTATTGCTCCCGTCTTTGTTGTCCTCAAGGTTGGCATTGTTGCGCTTGTTACGGTACGTCACCAGGTCACGGAGCGTAAACCCGTCATGGGCCGTGACAAAGTTGACGGAAGCGGACGGACGACGTCCAGAGAGTGCGAAGAGGTCGCTGGAGCCGGCGAGTCTAGTGACGAACTCACCGGCCATCCCGGGGTCACCGCGCCAGAAGCGCCGCACCGCATCCCGATACTTATCGTTCCATTCTGCCCAGTGCCACGGAAATTCCCCCAAACGGTAACCACTTGGACCCAAGTCCCATGGCTCTGCAATAAGCTTGCATGCTGACAGGACCGGGTCCTGCTGGATGGCCTGAAATAACGGGGCCTTCATGTCCACATCGTACCGCGTACGTCCTAGCGCAGCAGCCAGATCAATGC
The DNA here is from genome assembly GCA_963663495.1 of Rhodothermales bacterium. Taxonomy (GTDB): domain Bacteria; phylum Bacteroidota; class Rhodothermia; order Rhodothermales; family Bin80. The sequence continues at coordinate 1,768,498 of OY760427.1, read as the reverse complement.
GAAAACCGTCCACATGCATTTCCTGAACCCAGTGACGAAGGCTATCCATAATCAGCTGCACCACAAAAGGGTTACCGATATCAAGGGTGTTCCCGCAACCCGTGTAATCCATATAGTAGCGGCGGTTGTCGGGACGTTGACGGTAATAGGCAACATTATCTATACCGCGCAATGACAGAGTTGGGCCGTGCTGATCCCCCTCCCCGGAATGATTGTACACGACATCCAGGATTACCTCCAGTCCTGCCGCGTGCAGCTGGTCCACCATTTGGCGAAACTCCTCCACTGGGTCGCCAGCCGCATAGCGGGGTTCGGGCGCGAAGTAACCGAGTGTGTTGTACCCCCAATACTGCGCAAGCCCGGCATTGACCAGATGCCTGTCCTGAACCGACGCGTGGATGGGAAGCAGCTCTACTGTCGTCACTCCGAGGCCCTTCAGGTGGTCAATCACCGGTTCGGACGCCAGCCCTGCGTACGTTCCGCGTAGTTCTTCAGGCACCTCCGGATGCAGACGGCTTATCCCCTTGACATGCGTCTCGTAAATAACGGTTTCGTTCCATGGTGTACCCGGCCGATCTCCGGCGGCCCCGGCGGGGGCCGTTACAGCCGCAAGTGGGGCATAGTCGGCGCTGTCTGCGTTATTGAAGGACAGGTCGCCCTCTGGATGCCCCGGCACATAGCCAAACAGGCTGTCATCCCAGGTTAAAGGGCGGCCTATGGCGCGTGCATACGGGTCAAGCAAGATTTTGTGCGGATTGAATCTGTGCCCCTCTATCGGATTGTAAGGGCCATACACTCGGTAACCATACAACTGCCCGGGCGCCAGATCGGGCACATAGCCGTGCCAGACGGGCCCTGTGCGATGCGTTAGTTCTACGGTGCCCACCCCTGCCAGGAAAAGCTCTACACTCTTGGCATGGTAACTATAAAGGGCAAAGTTAACCCCCTTACCGTCCCATATGGCACCGAGCGGGGTAGGGTGCCCCGCCTCCGCAGTCCGTCTATCTCCAGCTGTCATTACCGCGCATAGCATGAGTCCGTGCGTTAGCCCTGCCCAATTACCTGCTTCCACCAGGAATACATGTACGATTCTTGGAGAGCGCCATTATAAGCGTTTTCCGGTTTGCACGTATAGTTCCTTCCCGCATAGCGGAATGACAGGCTACCGGACCTTGCCGTTACGTTCTCCATGGACGCGGTCACACGGCAGGTAATAAGGCCCGGCATGGTGCTCGCTGCGCCGGCACCTGCCATATGGCAGCCGGCACTACGATACCGTACCTTTGATCGCTTCAAGCGTCTGCTCAACAATCGCACGTAAGCATTCATGAACGAAAAACTGTGGTCACGCGTTGTCATTACCTATGTGGAGCCACAGGTAAACGGCGGACGCTGGCCTATCCGGCGATCCGTCGGTCAATCGGTAAGCGTGACGGTGGGTGCCATCGTAGACGGCCACGACATGCTACGCGCAGAATGCCATTTAGTCCTAATGGACGAAAATTCCGGGGTGTTCCCGCTTACACTACGATACAACGACGAATACACTGGCTGCTTTACGCCGCCTAGCATCGGATGCTACACGTACCGCGCCTGCGCCTGGATTGATCGGTTCGGAACATGGCAGGAAGAGTTCGCCCGGAGGGTCAAAGGCGGTGCTGCGGAACCGGAAATCCTAGTCGAACTCCGCACCGGGGCTGATTTGATTGCCGAGGTGGCAGAGCTTGCCACTGGGGCAGACCGCAGTGCGCTGCACAAGGCCGCGAAGGCTTTGGAGAGCGGTCATACAGAGCCTGCGTTTGAGGAGGAACTACTTGCACTATACCGGCGCCATGACCCTAAGACTGGCGCGGCCTGGAGTGACGACCGACTTTTGGTTGTTGATCGGAAGCTCGCCACCTTTGCCGCCTGGTACGAATTTTTTCCCCGATCCAGCGGGGCCATTGGACATGGAACACTCGACGATGCCGCAGCACGACTGGGAGGCATCCGAAAGATGGGCTTTGACGTGGTGTACCTGCCTCCAGTCCATCCCATTGGCACCACATTCCGGAAAGGCAAAGACAACAGTCCTGCAGCCGAGGCTGGAGAACCCGGTAGCCCGTGGGCAATTGGCAGCGGTGAAGGCGGCCACAAGAGTGTAAGCAGCGCGCTGGGCGGCCTTGAAGCCTTCAATCGATTCATCAAGCGGGCTAACGAGCTGGGCCTCGCCGTAGCACTTGACATCGCGTTTCAATGTTCACCCGATCATCCGTATGTAACAGACCACCCCGAGTGGTTTCGCAAACGTGCGGACGGGTCCATCCGCTACGCGGAGAATCCTCCAAAAAAATATCAGGATGTCTACCCCTTTGACTTTACATGCGCGGACTTCCCCGCCCTATGGGAGGAGTTGAAGAGCATCTTTGAGTTCTGGATTGAGCGTGGCGTCCACATCTTTCGGGTGGACAATCCGCATACGAAGCCGTTTGCGTTCTGGAAGTGGAGTCTTGACGCTCTCTACAAGGAGCATCCGCATCTTATATTCTTGGCCGAGGCGTTCAGCAGGCCCAAGATCATGGCGCATCTCGCGACGCTCGGATTCAACAATTCCTACACATACTTCACATGGCGCAACAGCAAGGCAGAGTTGGAGTCCTACTTCGAAGAACTGACCAAGTCTGAGCTGGCAGAATATTTTCGTCCTAACCTCTGGCCCAATACTCCAGATATCCTTCACGACTATTTGGCCCACGGCGGCCGCGCTGCCCATCTGGTACGCTTCGCGCTTGCCGCCACCCTGTCATCCGTCTATGGAGTATACGGACCACCCTATGAACATGTAGTACACCGCCAGCATCCGGACAGGGAAGAGTATGCGGACAACGAGAAGTACGAAGTGCGTATCTGGAACTGGGATGATCCAACATCGCTCCAACCCTTTTTTCGACGCATAAACCGTATCCGCAAAGAGAACCCTGCACTGCACGGCAACCGATCTCTTCAGTTCTTGCCTACCACCAATCCCCAAATCGTCGCCTACATCAAAGCCGAGAGCGAAAATATCATCATTTGCGTGGTAAACCTGGATCCACGGCAGATTCAGGAGTGCACGGTTGACCTTGCTGCCACTGCGTTGCCGGAAGGCTTTCAACTCCACGACCTCGTCGGCGGCGAGCGGTATTTTCCAGCCGGTACCGTCCACTTCGTACGCCTGGATCCCAACATCATGCCCGTTCGCATCTACCGTGTGCTGAGTCGCACGGTTACGGAAGCCGACTTTGATTACTATGCCTGATACGCTTGCCATGCGACCTTACTCGGTTCCTGACCACTCCGACGCAGGCTGCCTTTTCGGGGGCTGGCTTGCTCGCCAGCGCTGGTGTGGCTACCCGAAAGATGCGATCAGGGATATTCGGGTAGCTGCTGTTAAACCCTTGGGACGCACCACAGGTAGCCCGCATCTTGTGGTATTGAAGGCACACACGGTGGACAGCCCTATGCGCTTTACAATGGCCGCCATGGAATGCCGAAGTGACCAGACTCCATTGTTTCGTATAGGCGGCCGCCCTTTTACCGACGCCTCACAGAACCCGATCTGTTGAGAGGCTCTTGTCTGGATCGCCATTCACCGTAATGCGCGCGGCGTACGCTTCACGGAAACCGATGGCAGTAACTTCGCCGCGCGGGTAGGCGATCATTACTTCGTCAAGCTGTATCGAAGACCCGGGGAGGGATCGGCATCTGAGTTTGCAATGCTGCAGCGGCTCCGGTACAGCACATTTGCGTAGGGAATTATATACGTGAGTGACCAACTGTACACAGTGAGGCACTAGTATCAATTTCACGGGTCATAGGGGTCGGTAACCCGAACGCCCCTCGCCGTGCAGCAGCCCCAATCCCGGAGGCCAGTATGTTTGCAGCCGCATTCAGGTCTGCATGATCCGCATGTCCACAGGACATACACGTGAACTTGCTCCTGCTCCCTATCTTACGGGTACTCGCTTCTGTGTGCCCACACACAGAACACCGCTGACTGGTATAGGCAGCGGTAACCTTTATCACCTTGCGGCACTTATAGCCCAGCATCTGATCCAGCTGGCCCCAACCTGTTCGCAGTATTCCACGGTTGAGGCCAGACTTCTGTCTGACGTTTGTGCCAAAGCTCTCCATCGTCCCCTTAGCTGAACGAGTCATCGCTTTGATCTTTAGGTCCTCCAGTATCACCGTTGAGGAGCATTTGGCAATACTGCGACTTACCTGGTGGTTCGCATTCTTGAGGATGTTAGCACGCTTGCGCTGTATGCGGGCGATTCTATGCTTCCGCCTGTTACGACGGTTGGAGCCTTTCTTCTGTCTCGCCAGTCTTCGCTGATGCCGCTTCAACTTGGCATCAAGACGCTTCGTATCCGGTTGTCTGATAATGCTTGTATCGCCCTCTGTGGAGACCATAGCGATCTGCCCGCAATTACGGTCAATGCCCACAGCACTGCCGGTATCCTCTATTACAGGTGCCTCCATCTTGTAGCAGATGACAGCATACCATTTGCCGGCGTTCTTCTTTACCGTGGCTTTGACGGGTATACCATCAGGGTACGGGTTGCCTCCCCGCCTGCGGAGCGCCATATATCCCACTTTCGGGATATACAGCTTGCCATCCCGAACCCTTACGTTATCCGGGATCGTGAACGAAGGCGTACTACCACGTCTGGAATGGAATCTCGGTCTTCTCTTACCCTCCTTGAAGAATGCCTTCCATGCATCCGCTTGATATTTCAATGTATATCTAACGACAATGTGTATCTAACGACACCAAAGGAGTATTCAGGTAGCCACTCGACCGTGCGGCGCAGCGCCGTGAACCGCTTCCCCAGCGAGAAGAAGCGTACCGAGGGCGGCTTCTCTTCAGCCTCTTTCGCTTTCTTGTACGCCTCGCTCTGCTCTGCGAGGATGGCATTCCACACAAACCTACACGCACCCGCTAATCCAGCAAGTTGCTTGGCGTTACTCCGACTTCCGGGCAACAGCCTGTGTGAGATTGCGGTATGCACTAACCGTTTCGGGCATGGCACTGTGGTATATAACTCCCTAATATATGGCAATTATATGGCATGCGTACCCACGTGTTGAGTTATTTGAAATAATTGCAGTCTTTTCGTGAAAAGCGGGAACCGATTATGAAAAGCTGGCGAAAGCCATCCTGTCTGCACCACCAAAGCACAAAAAGTAATTCCTGCGAAAACGTGTGGCACTCAGCCATATAACTCCCTAAGCGAACCGCTCCTATGGGTATATTGGGTTATGCGTGCTGCTTACGAGGTGCGCTATGAGCTTCAATACCGGCCAAGCCAAGCGCACATCCCGCTAAACGGGCTCCGCCGGCTTCTCGTACACGGACCAGAATCGGCATGAGCTGGCTTACTGAGCAGGACCAGTACTTCTGGGGACAGGGGTCTTTCGCGAAAAGCTACGGCAAGCTGGGCGTGCATGTGCACCAGGATGGCGTATGGGCCGCGGTATGGGCGCCGAACGCCGACGCAGTGAGCATTATAGGAGACTTTAATGGCTGGAGTCCCCGAACCCACCCGATGCATCGTACCGGTAGCGGGATTTGGGAGCTTTGGGTCCCGGAGGGGCGACCTGGAAATCGCTACAAGTTCCACATCCGACGCGGTAGCTACGAAGCCAACAAGACGGATCCCTACGCGTTCGCACTGGAGCCACCTGCCGAGCGTGGCAGCGACTTGGAAGGCCTTTCTTCTATCATCACGGACCTCTCCTACTCTTGGCAAGACCAGGCATGGATGGATTCACGCAAGGGTCCCGCGACGCTGGATGGTCCGCTCTCCGTCTATGAAGTTCACCCGGGGTCCTGGCAACACCATCACCATGGACAGTCGCTGAACTACCGCGATCTGGCTACTCGATTGGCTGAATACGTGGAGCGGATGGGGTATACGCATGTTGAGCTCATGCCGGTAGCGGAGCATCCGTATTACGGCTCGTGGGGCTACCAGGTGGCAGGCTACTATGCCCCTACGTATCGTTACGGCGCTCCACAGGACATGATGTTCCTTGTTGATACGCTCCATAAGCGCGGCATTGGTGTAATCATTGACTGGGTCCCTGCACATTTTGCTACCGACCCCCAAGGGCTCGTATTCTTTGACGGCAGCACGTTATATGAATATGACGACATACAAATGCGCCAACATCCTGACTGGGGCACTTACATCTTTGACTACAACAAAGGGGGCGTACGTAATTTTCTGATATCAAACGCTTTATTCTGGCTGGACAAATACCACATCGATGGACTACGCGTTGATGCAGTAGCCTCGATGCTGTACCGCAATTACTCCCGCGATCAATGGACTCCGAACATGTATGGAGGAGTGGAGAATCTGGAAGCTATCAGCCTCCTCAAACAAACGAATGAAGCGATCTATCTTCATTTTCCCACGGCCCTAACCATCGCCGAAGAATCGACGGCCTTCCGCGGCGTATCAGCGCCCACATACGACGAAGGGCTTGGTTTCCTGTATAAGTGGAATATGGGGTGGATGCATGACATCCTGGCGTACATGTCTAAGGATCCCGTGCACAGAAAATGGGAACAGCACCGGCTGACATTTTCTTTTATGTATGCATTCTCGGAGCATTTCGTCCTTCCCCTGTCGCACGACGAAGTAGTCCATGGTAAAGGATCTCTCTGGAGCAAGATGCCGGGCGACTCGTGGCAGAAGGCAGCCAACCTGCGACTTCTGTACGGACACCATTATGGCCATCCTGGCAAGAAAATGCTGTTCATGGGAGGCGAATTCGGGCAGCAAGCCGAGTGGAACCACGATACTGCACTCCAATGGGATGTACTCGGGGATCCGCTGCATGCCGGACTCCAGCATTGGGTCACAGACCTTAATCACCTGTACCGGAGCCACCCTGCATTGTGGAGGGATGACCATGATGGATGGTCGTGGCTAATGGAGAATGTGGATAGCAGCGTGCTAGTTTACCGGCGCCACAACGGCGACCGCTCTTTGACCTTCATTTTCAACATGACGCCCGTCCTGCGCGATAATTATCGCATCGGAATCTCCGAGGAAGGATACTACCACGAATGCCTCAACAGCGACGCCCTGACCTATGGCGGTACTGGAAAGGGTAATTTTGGAGTGGCAGAAACAACCCCGGTACCGTACGTCGGGCAGCCATTCAGCCTCGTCCTGACACTTCCACCGCTAGCAGTGCTTATTCTTGAGCGGCGCAGCACATAGCACATTTTGCAACAACATTATGCGGCAGGAATCGTTCAACCGCCGCACCCTGATACTCCGCTCCTCCTGATTTTATGCTTAGACATTACACGTGCCTTCTTCTGCTTGCTGGTTTGTCCACGCAGGCCATTGCCCAGCTGCCGTCTTTCGGCCAGTCAGCTGCCATAAGTGACCGAGAGATCCTCATCGGAAGCCCTGCCAAGCCCGATGAACCCGGTGAAATCCTGGTCTACCAGCGTGGTCTGACCGGAGCCATATGGCATATCAATGGCACGCTACGTGCATCCGACGCGGCAGCAGGTGATCTTTTTGGTGCCTCCATGGCTGTCAAGGATGACAGGATGGTCGTAACTGCGCCCGGGGCCACCGAAGGACTGGGAGCGTCGTACGTTTTCGAGCGCGATGTGTCCTCCGGCGCTTGGGAGGAAGTGGCACAACTTGCGGTGAGCCCCAGCCTCACTTCCGAACGCTTGGGCTCCTCCGTCATTCTCATAGATGACACGATAATTGTGGGCATGGCAACGCAGACTTCCGGTGCTGTGTCCGTGTACACACCGAGCGCGGAAGGCTGGCAACGAACCGCCGACCTGCTACCTTCCGTAAACGCTGCCGGATTTGGGGCCACATTGGCCACCGACGGAGCGAATATCTATGTTGGTGCTCCCGGCCACGAAGATGCTGGTGCAGTCTTTGTCTTCAGAAACGTGTCTGCAGACGGGGAATGGTCCAACGAAGATTACATTCTCACTCGTGGCGGCTTACGTGGGCTAGGCATATCGTTACAGGTGCTCAGTGAGGGCGTAATCGCTGCCGGAGCACCCGGCTTTATTCCCGGCTTGGATGCAGGAGATACCGCCCCCCCGGCCGGTTCAGTGATTGTATTCGCCCAGGCGGAGTCAGGAGAATGGATTCCCACCACCACGATGCCTGATGATGGGACATCACTCAACCTGTTCGGATACAGCCTCGCTGCCGCCGAGGACAGGCTGTTCGTGAGTGCATGGGGAGCCGATAATTTCAGCGGTAAGCTTTACATGTATCGTGCAGGAAAGGACGGGGCTTTAACGGAAACTGGCAGCACGGGAGGAGCTGATGGTGACCAGCTGTTCGGCATCGCGCTTGCGGCCTCGGGCAGGGTGGTAGTATCCACTGCGCCAGGGGCGAACTTTGGGGATGGCGCCGCCTCAGTATTGCTTACTGACCCTGGCACCGGGGAAACAATGGCAGAATCACGCATCACTCCTACTCCCAGGGTAGAGCTGTTCGCAAGTAGCGGAGTGGACTGCGATACCGGCATGGCGGGGCAGTTCGCTTGCAGCGATGTGGACTTGCTGGCCTTCGTGCCGCTGCATGATCTCGGCGCCACGGGATCCGTTCATCTGAATGATATTTGGGGCTGGGTCGACCCGGAAACCGGTCGGGAATACGGGCTGGTGGGCAGAACAGACGGAACGGTGTTCGTGGACATAACCGACCCATTGAATCCTGCATATGTCGGTCAGCTTCCTATGACAGAAGGCTCGAATCCCAATTCCTGGCGAGATATAAAGGTGTACAAGGATCATGCCTTCATCGTGGCTGATGGCGCTGGGGCGCACGGCATGCAGGTGTTCGACCTTACACAGCTCCGCGATGTGGAAGACATGCCCGCCGATTTTCAGGAAAGTGCGGTCTACAGCGATATACACAGCGCACACAACATTGTGATTAACGAAGAGACCGGTTACGCCTACGCCGTCGGTAGCCAAGGCGGGGGCACAACCTGTGGCGGGGGATTGCACATGATCAACATTGAAGAGCCAACCCGCCCGGAATTTGCCGGGTGCTTTGCCGATGCAGGCACCGGACGCAGCGGTACCGGATATTCGCACGATGCGCAGTGCGTCATATACCGTGGACCCGACATCGCGCACCGCGGCAAGGAAATTTGTTTCGGCGCCAACGAAACGGCACTCAGCATCGCTGACGTTACGGACAAGGTTGCCCCCGTATCGCTTGCAACGGTGGCCTACCCAAACTTCGCCTACACCCATCAGGGATGGCTGACGGAGGACCACAGCCACTTTTTCATGAATGACGAACTTGATGAACTGGATGGTCTCGTCAGTGGTACGCGCACCTTGATATGGGACGTTACCGACCTTGATGACCCGCAGATACTGAAGGAATTTATATCGGAGAACAAGTCGAGTGACCATAACCTCTACATCCGCGGCAATCTGATGTACCAGTCCAACTACCTGAGCGGGCTCCGCGTCTTCAATATCAGCGATGTAGCTAATCCCGTCGAAGTCGGATTTTTCGACTCCGTGCCCGGTGGCCCTGATAAGGCCGGATTTGGTGGCTCGTGGAGCAATTATCCATACTTCGACAGCGGAAAAATCATCATTACCAGTATGCACGAAGGGCTGTTTGTGCTCAGGAAAAAGACAGTTGACACATGATGCGTACTATGCTGCCGTGCATCTGCATTGCAGGGTTACTGACCACGCATGCCAGCGCCCAAGACACTGCGTTTGCCAACGATATCCTGCCTATACTGCAGTCGGATTTTGCACCACTTCTGGTCTACGAAACCGGGCTGCAGCTTGATTCCTGGAACGCGCTGATACGAGGCTCGGAGCTTGGTCCGGTAGTAATCCCCTTTGACGCTGAAGGCAGCCTCCTCATTAAGTTGGCCACCAAGCTTCCGCAAGACCATCCGCTACGGGCCGCTGCTGACGCCATACGCCCGAGCGCCGTGGAGCGCGTACGACGCTGGATAAACGAGGGGGCCCGAAGTGATGACGGTGCGGTCCCCTATGCGGATGCTGCAAACCTGCTGTACGCGTGCAGTGAGGGAGACGCTACCATTCATGTTATAGACATGGATAAGCACATAATTGTCGGAACCATCAGGCTGGAAGCGCTCGGCTTTACCCGCGATGCCAAGCCGCATCATGTAGCGGTGGAACCCGATGGCTCGGTTTGGTACGTCTCACTCATTGGCGATGATGTGGTACTCAAGTTTAACCGTGCTAATGAACTGATCGGGCAGACCGAGTTTGAGCGGCCGGGCATGCTGGCGTTACATCCAGATCGCGATGTACTGCTGATTGGCAGGTCCATGAAAGCGGTCAACCCTCCGCAACGGATCGGGCAATTGCAGCGGTCAACGATGGAAATTGAGGAGATAGATGTGTTTTTCCCTCGCCCGCACGCACTAGCAATCCATCCGACCGGCGACCATGCCTACATTGGGTCGCTGGCAGAGAACAGGCTGGCCACGTTAGAACTCGCGGAGGAAAACGTGAACCTTGCTTCCATAGATGGTCCCACACACACGCTGGTGCAGTTTGCCATCAGCCCGGATGGAAGCACGATGGCTGTCGGGGGACAACTCACTGGACAGATCCTGTTTTTTGACACGACAGCACCATCACAACCGGCCATGATGGACACGCTGTCCGTTGGAGCAGCTCCGTGGCATCCGGTCTTTACGCACGATGGCAAACAGCTCTGGTTCGGCAACAAGATGGCCGGAACTGTCACGATCGTCAATATGGAAGAGCGCGCGGTGGAGGCCATCATTCCTGGGATGGCGCAACCCCACGGCAGTGCTATTTCTGCGGATGGGGCCTACGTATTCGTATCCAACAATAACATGAACGGCTCCTATGCCCCCCGCTACGACTTTGGCGAAATGCCCGGGGTTATAGCCATCATAAGCACTGCAGAGCAACGAGTTGTTCGAATGCTTGAAGTGGGTGCCAATGCGACGGGTCTGGGCACAGCTACACGCTGAGATGCGCATCGTGCACCGTGTTCTCGTTATGGCCGCTGCCCTCTCTTGCGGGTGTTTTGTAGGATACCAGGCACTGGTGCCTGCAGAGTTTCCGCCGGTATTCCAGCACCGGCCGTACCCCTTCGTGGTTCGCGATTCAGCCGGCACGCAGATTGATCACCCGTTCCTGGGCGGCCTGAATGTACCACGGCCCCAGTTTGCGGACATCGACAGTGATGGTGACACGGACATGTTTGTCCAGGAACTGACCAATGAGGTGAAGTTTTTTGAGAACACGGGCACTGCCTCAGAGGCCCGCTTTACATGGCGCACGGATCAGTTTCATGATTTGCAAGTCGGCGAATGGTACCGCATTGTAGACTTGGACTCGGACGGCGACATGGACTTCGTAGGCGAGATGCCATACAGCTACATGCGCCTGTTTCGCAACGTCGGCACGCCCGCAGAACCTCGTTTTGTTACCGATACCGACTCTTTGCGTGATGCGGACGGGGTACCGCTTTTCGCTGACAGGCAAAACATCCCGCACTTTATTGACCTCGACTGCGATAGTCTGATGGACTTGTTTATAGGCCGCATTGACGGCACCTTACGGCGCTACGAAGCCGTGGGGACGGACGAGCGCAACATTCCGCGCTTCGCACTGGAAGCGGAGCGGTTTGAGGACATAGAAATCGTCGCACAGTTTGGATCACTCCACGGCGCCAATACGCTGACGTTTCACGATGTGGATGCCGACGCCGACCCCGACCTGTTTTGGGGAGATTTTTTTGAGCCAGGCCTTTTGTTGATACCCAACACAGGCACATGCAGCGAACCCAACCTACGTAACGAGCCGTTACCGTTTCCGCTCGGTAACCTGTTGAGTACGAGCGGCTACAACGCCCCGGTCTTTACTGACATAGACGGTGATAATGACGCAGATCTGTTTATTGGCGTGCTCGGCGGAGCATTCAATCCGAACAGCTCGTCAGCGGCCAACCTGTATTTTCTTGAAGCGCACGCGGGGCAGTATGAACTGCAAAGCAGGCAATACCTGGCTACCATCGATATAGGAGCCGAGACCATCCCGGAGTTAGCGGACTTGGATGCAGATGGTGACGCAGATCTGCTTTTGACCAACAAGATTGAGTCGGACGCCTTTGACACGGGCCGCATCTATGTTTTTGAGAACACCGGTACGCCAAATGCGGCCTCCTTCCATCTGCGGGGACGATTGGGAATGTCCGGCAGGTACCATTTTGCACCCGCAGTTGCGGATCTTGACGGGGACGGAGACTTGGACATGCTGGCAGGGACTTGGAATAAGGGAATAAACTACTACCGTAACGAGGGCAGCCCGTCGGCGTGGAATTTTGTGCTTGCCGAGGAGGCCTTCGTCGTTTTATCGCGCGGCAGCAATGCGAACCCCGCGCTTGCAGACATTGACGATGATGGCGATTACGACCTATTTGCGGGAGAGTCTTCCGGAGACCTGAATTTCTACCGCAACGAGGGTTCTCGAACAGACCCGATATTTGTTCTGGTTAGCGACAAGTTTGACGGAATTGATGTGGGTCGCCGGAGTGCTCCCACCTTCGCGGACCTGGATGCCGACGGAGACTTGGACATGGTTGTCGGACGCGAAGGCGCCAGCGCCGTGCTGTTTCGCAACGTAGGCACGAAAGAGCAGCACCAGTTCAAGGAAGTCGGCACCTTGGACATACCCTTACCGATCTATACCGTGCCCCGATTCGCTGACATTGACGGAGATGGTGATCTGGACCTCTTCAGCGGCGGACTGGAGGGCGGGCTGGTTTATTTTGAAAACATAGCGACGCAGCAGTAGCTGGCTATCCACAGCCGTTTGAGGTACCGCATTGTGTGCAGACGTAGCATGCACCACTCCTGACGGTTATCGCACCGCAGTTGGGGCACGGGGGGGCATCCTCCTGATTTTCAAATACGATCTGTGTCACCACCCCTTGGGCAGACACATGCGCCCTGGTTGACACCACCTCAGCAACGCTGTTCACGTCCAGGGACTCGTCATCGAACGGTAGCTGCATCTGGGTATGGTCAGCTGCCGGGCCACTATTCTCCACCACCCTTGTTACCCCGGACACAGCATCTTTAATTTCCTTATCCGGCTCAACGGAGCCCAGAAATTTCAGCGACAGATAGCGGAAGATGTAGTCCATGATGGATTTCGCCATCGGTATCTGGCGGTTGTTGGTAAAGCCGCTCGGCTCAAACCGCATGTAGCTGAACTTCTGGCACAAGTCAGAGAGCGGCACCCCGTACTGGAGCGCGATGGAAACGCTAGTGGCAAAAGCGTCCATCAACCCGGAAATCGTTGATCCCTGCTTTGCCATCGTTATAAATATCTCCCCCGGAAGTCTCGTGTCGGGGTAGAGCCCTGTATGCAGATACCCTTCGTGCCCTGCTACGCTGAACTTGTGGGTGATGGACTGCCGCTCATCCGGCAACCGGGTGCGTGCCGGTTTGAAAACGATCTTCTCTCTGATTTCAGGACGCGCGGCAGCACCGTTGCCGTTTGTTGATACCTGGCCAGTTGACGTATTACCCTTTTTCGAGGTCGCCAACGGTTGGCTCCTCTTTGAATTCTCCCGATAGATGGCCAAGGCCTTCAGGCCAAGTTTCCAGCCCCGTACATACGCATCTGCGATTTCCTGTACTGTGGCCCGCTCCGGCATGTTCACTGTCTTTGAAATCGCACCGGAGACAAACGGCTGGCAAGCCGCCATCATTCTAATGTGGCCGCTGTGGTGGATGCTCCGCTTTCCCTTGAATGGTTTGAAAGCGCAGTCAAACACAGGCAGGTGTTCATCCTTGAGTCCTGGAGCCCCTTCAATGGTGTCTGTCTCGTCTATGTATTTTAGGATGCGGTCAGCCTCCACGCTGGTATAACCCAGCCTCGCCAGTGCCTCCGGCACCGTTTTGTTGACGATTTTCAGCATGCCGTCTCCTTTGCCAGCTAACAGCTTGTACTTAACCAGGGCGATATCGGGCTCTATGCCGGTTGTATCACAGTCCATCATGAAGGCGATAGTACCCGTGGGTGCCAGCACCGTCGCTTGGGCGTTGCGGTATCCGTGAGCCTCGCCGAGCTCCACCATCCGATCTGCGGCCCCCGTAGCAGCAGCTTTGAGATACGCCGGGCAGCGCTCGTCAATCTTATACGCAGCGTTCCGATGCATCCGCATGACTTTCAGCATGGATGTACGGTTTTCGGCATAGCCATCAAAAGGTCCTATGTGCGCATTAGATGCTATCTCGGCGCTCCGAGCGTATGCTTCGCAGTGCTCTATAGCCATTATGGCTCCTGCTACCGCCCGCCCTTGATCGCTGTCGTACGGCAGCCCCATGGACATGAGCAAGGCACCCAAGTTGGCAAACCCCAGGCCCAGTGGGCGAAACCTGTGGCTGTTTTCAGCGATCCGCTCGCTCGGATACCCCGCATTGTCCACCAGGATTTCCATCGCCGTAATGAAGATCCTAGTCGCTGCCCTGAATCGTTCCGTATCAAAACTACCGTCCTCCTCCTGGTACTTGCGCAGGTTCAGACTGGCCAAGTTGCATGCCGAATCGTCCAAGAACATGTATTCTGAACATGGATTGCTTGAGTTGATGGGCGCGGTCTGGCTACACGTATGCCAGCGCTGAATGGCATCCTCGTACTGCACGCCCGGATCTCCGCAGACATGGGTGCCGTCTGCGATTCGGTCCAGGAGCATGGCGGCATCCTCTTGCTTAATAGGCCTTTTCGTTGTAACCGCGCAAAGGTCGAACAATTCATTCCTGGCCGCGGCCCACATAAAGGCATCGGTCAATCGAACGGATTGATTTACGTTCTGGAAGGCTACGGACCCGTAGGCAGGCCCGTTGAAGCTGCCGTCATACCCCTGCTCAATCAGTGCCCACGCCTTGCGCTCCTCCGTTTTTTTGGCATCAATAAACTCAAGGATATCGGGATGATCAATCTTGAGGGTCTGCATAATGGCCGCACGGCGTGTCTTTCCGCCGCTTTTTATCGTGCCACCGGTAGCGTCCTGCACACGCATAAAGCTCACTGGGCCACTGGGCTGCCCCCCCCCTGACAGCTTTTCTTCCGTTGACCGCAAGGTAGACCAGTCTGCGCCCACTCCCGAACCGAACTTGAATAGACGGGCACTCTCCGCCATCAACTGCCAAATATTGTCTATGGAGTCCTCCACAGAAATAATAAAGCACGCCGATCCCTGAGGACGCTCGTAAGGATCTACTTCTGCAGCTCGTCTGGCTTCAATATTCCAGCCATAAATCTTTTTCTCCCCTGAATCCCGCACTTTGTACATCGCGTGCAGCCCGACATTGAACCAAACCGGAGAGTTGAAGCTACCGTACTGATTGGTGCACAACCATGTGAGCTCATCGAAAAATCGCTCCCCATCCTCTTCGCTGGCGAAGTATCCTTGTGACTTACCCCAGTCGGTGATAGTGCGAGTGACTCGGTAGATCAGTTGACGGAGTGAGTGCTCCCGGCCACCGATATCGGGATCCCTGGGGCTCCGTGTCAAATCTCCGTAGAAATACTTTGACGCCACTACGTTAGTAGATAGCTGGCTCCAACTCGTCGGAAATTCGACTCCCTTCTGCTCGAATACCGCCTCGCCCGCAGGATTACGAATTGCGGCATCGCGCTTCTCCCAATGCACTGAGTCTAGTGCCCGCTCGCCCGATTTAGAAAAGACGCGTCGAACTCTTAGCCCTGCGGCGTGATCATTTAGGGAGTTATATGGCTGAGTACCCATTTGCTGAGGTTTTCGAAATAATTGCAGGTTTTTCGCGAAAAGCGGGAACCGATTATGAAAAACTGGCGAAAGCCATCCTGTCTGCACCACCAAAGCACAAAAAGTAATCCCTGCGAAAACGCGTGGCACTCAGCCATATAACTCCCATCATTTAGCTCCTGGTTACTGGTAGCACTCCTTTGACTACTCACGCTCTTGGGTCAATCGTTTGGGAATTATATACCTACCTAACATTCTTGGGTGTTAGGATTAGTCCTTGGAATCACGAACAATTCGTACGGGCCGAAACATGCGGCGTAATACTCGATCAGATGTGCCCTCGAAGAAATGTTCTTTCTCCGTATCAGCCTTCGTCGGTTGGTAAGTTGCCGGCCTAATCCGCACAGTCGGAGGTGTCGTCCTGGTTGGTTTTTGCCATAACAGATGTGTATGGTGAGAGTAGACTGTAGATTAGGCGGCAAGGCAAAGGTGTCTGTAAAGATAGGGAAGAGCGGCGGCGTGCCATTCCTTGTTGGCTGAAAATCCGGTCGGTGCCCGCTGGAGCGGCTATAATGTACAGATTCTGCGCTCATCCTGAAACCCCTGATTGTAGTTCTGATCAAAGAATTATGAACTTTCGCAGCGGTTATCAAGGGCGGCGTGCCATTCCTTGTTGGCTGAAAATCCGGTCGGTGCCCGCTGGAACGGCTATAATGTACAGATTCTGCGCTCATCCTGACACCCCTGATTGTAGTTCTGATCAAAGAATTATGGACTTTTGCAGCGGTTATCAAGCCCGCAAGTATCTGCCGCGTGATTTACGGTGTCGTTGCCGTGTTGCAGGCAGATTCAGGCGCGTTT
Source organism: Rhodothermales bacterium (assembly GCA_963663495.1). Taxonomy (GTDB): domain Bacteria; phylum Bacteroidota; class Rhodothermia; order Rhodothermales; family Bin80. The sequence goes on along the minus strand of OY760427.1, from coordinate 1,751,825 downwards.
CTCCTTACCCTAACTTCGCCATTTCGTAGTGCTACTAACCTACGGAATTCTCCCGTGGCCATATTTGGATCGTTTTTTTCAGGAGCAATGGATGGTGAGATTTACCGGATCGGTTGAAGTTGGTTTAGGGTGGTTTGAATCCCTGATTACCTGGTGTTTTGCCGCCTGTTTCGCTGCGATCTACCTCGGATCGTTTCCATCGGACGTAGCTCTGGTGGCTCCATCTGGAGTACGCTATCTCAACCGTTGTGAAGGGACCATACGTCATGAGTCTGGAGGCTTCTGGCTCACCGGTGCACTCGCTTCCTCCACATGCTCGGTCACGGTGCGGGTCGCATCCGGATCATACACGTATCCCAGTACCGCAAAGAACTGTACCATACTCGGAGGCAGATCCTGATCCACCTCCGTGATCAGGTACCGATATTGGTTCTTAACCATCTTGGTCGTAATCCGACGAATCCTGTTCAACCTGTCTCGGATCGTCGCCCAACTATCATGAATCCCGTGTTCCTTGAGTCTGGTGCGAACCATATGGGCAGCATGATAAGCCAGTACCGTGATGAACAGATGCCCTTCAATGCGGTCATCTCTGCTGTGGTAGATGGGCCGTAGACCGAGATCCGATTTCATGACTCTGAATGTGCGCTCAATCTCTGTAAGTCGCCAGTAGGTTCGTGCAACCGTTTCCACCGACCATCCGGTATGACTGGTCCGAAGCACATACCCTCCGCTGACCTGGGTGCGACGCGCATGCGAAGCACGCCGGGTCACCGTAACGGATTCTGCATGCTTGGTGCCCTCCTTTTTGCTGACCTCCACCTCATACAGGTGTGAGACCTTCTTGTACTTTTCCTTCAGACGACCAACCTTTATCGTGACCTTTTCATAGTTCTTCAAGTACCCGGGTTTCGAGAGTCCCTCATGTAGTGTAGTGAGCGCCTTCACAAACTTCTTGCATTGGGTTTCAAGGATCTGATCCTCCTTCGCCTGCTTGGCCTCACTGTGCACAAACACGCGCAGTTCCGCATTATCTTCAACGTCTTTTTCGTCTTCAACATCTTCAACATCTTTTTCCTTTTTGGTGATCTTCCAAGCTTTGATCTTGACTCCCCCTGCGGTCGTAAACTGTTGATCCGGCTTGTTTTCGGGGACTGGAGGGGCTTTGGACCGCTCCACGGTGATCCAGTCCAGTCCCTGTTCTTTCAGGTACTGCAGATTCTGCTCCGTCGCAATGCCGGAGTCCATAATCACTGTGGGCGTAGCGCCGTTTAGTTTCTCAATCGCCTCTTTGAGCGTTGCCGGTTCCCCTGCATTGCCCGGCAGGATCTGCACATTGCGGGGGAACCCCGAACCATCCAGGGTGAGCGCCAGCGTAACCAACGGACAATCACTGCGCTTTTCCTTGCTGCGCCCATGCGACAACAACTTCCCTTTCTTCTTGCCGTGGTAATAGGTATTGGTTAAATCATAAAAGACGATCGTTTCTTCAAACTGCAATACCGCTTTGGTAATGCCAAAGAGTTTCTCCATGATCTGATCCATATGCTTATGGATCAGATCCGTGCAACGATAGAGGGTGTTGAGACTCGGGGGTTCCAAATCCAGAAGCTGCAGAACACTGGAGGTTTTACACAGCCATTTATGCGTTTCTCGTTCACTGCCCGGGTGGAGCATACGTCCGACGATCAGCGCACAGCAGAGCTTGACGTGTTTCTCGCAGAAGTTGAGCGAACGTAGCAGTACAGCCAGTCCGAGCTGTTCCAATGTCTGAAGGATCAGTCGTTCTCCGCCGACGGTCCGGGAATCGGGATGGGTTGTTTTCTCTGGATCAATGAGGTGTTGCTGATGGGATGTGCGATGGATGTCGTAGCCCTTGCTTTCGAGATGTGCAACGATGTCGTCTACCGCATTGAGAAAGGCTTCATCATTCTGGAAAGGGAGGCTGGCTTTCCCTTTGAGTCGGGCAGTAACACAGTGGGTCAGCTCCCCCCACAGACTGCGGGGGATGTTGAAGTTCGGGCCGAGATTAAGGAGGGTACGGTGTTTGGAGGTACCGTCTTTGCGATAGGATTCGATGAGGGCAAAGCTGTTGCATTTCTTACCGTCTTTACGTTTGTAGGGTCGGTTTCGGATAAACATGATCGGAGTGTGGAATTGGTACGAGGTAAGGTACCGGGGTGGTTGGGGGGAGGTGCCCATCCACACCGCGATAGCACCACATTACCTTTTCCGAAAAAGTCGGCTAAAAAAGGTCGAAAAAGTATCCGTCCGGTGAAGTACATTATAACCGAGGGTATTTACTCTCTCAATTAGAGTAAGTTAGAGCGCGGTTCGAAGGTTTATAGGCTAGCGTCGGTTGGGTGTGCAGGAGTCAAGTACCTGACAGCGTATTCGCAGACCCGTACACGGATTTATCGGATGACCCGGGCGCGCCTGTTTAGGGGCTCCTATGCCGCTTTCTTGACGGTAGCTTGCTGCAAGTCCCGACTAGCTTTCCAATGATGGGGCAAGAGTTCAGCCATGCGGTCGGCAGGATGTGTCGGAAGACGGCGTAGTACGTCGGTAAGCCATTCAATCGGGTTTGTCGATTGCAACTTGCATGTGGCAAAAAGAGCGTACAGTACTGCGGACCGCTGCGCTGCCGCATGCGATCCCGCAAACAGATGGTTTTTTCGACCAAGCGCAATCGCTCGCATCTGGTTCTCGACCAGATTGTTATCAATCTCAACCTTGCCGTCTTCCAGGTAACAAACCAGCTTCTCCCACCTGTTGAGCATGTACCCCACGGCTTCATCCCATCCCGCACTCGGCCGGTGCTCACGACTCTCCTCAAGCCATGGCTTCAACTTCTCCAGTACCGGCCGTGCCTCCTCCTGTCGTACCTCCACACGCCGAGCCGGACCAGCTCCCTCCTTACGCAACCCACGCTCTATCGCATACAACTGCCGGATTTCCTCCATTACATGGCGCACCTTCTTGGGCTCCTTTTTCCTGCAGTCATAAAACTTGCGACGCGCATGCGCCATACATCCAAACAGCGTTATCCCGCCCCGCGTACCAAACGCATCGTACACCACATACCCGTCGGTTTGCATCGCCCCTCTATATCCGCGCAAGAATTCCCACGGTCCAGCGCGCGCACGGCTCGGGCTGTAATCCATCATCACCACCTTCGCCCGCGGTGCCAGGTATACCCAAAGATAGCCGCGATGCGTCTTTCCTTCGTTTCTCTTCCCTTTCTTCTCCTTCCCTTCCTTCTTCGGCTTTTGCACCGGGAACGTTGTCTCATCCACCTGCAGATACCCGCTACGAAGCACCTCCTTACGCAACGCATCTCCTAACGGACCCAGATACGTCGCTACCTTCGCAATCCAATCCCCCATTGTAGCAGCCGATAGCTTCACGCCATGGCGCTGAAACTTCTTCCGCAGCCGGTATAGCGGCATATGATCCACATATTTGGCTACCGCCAAATACGCCAACAACCCCGGACCCGCCTTCCCCTTCGGTATGACACGCTTCGGCAACGGCGCTATGACCACCCCCTTGCGAGGCTCCTTGCAGACAACGTACTTCGGCCGCACAATCCGTACTACCCTCGTGAAACCCGGCACATATTCCAGGTACTCCGTTACTTCCTCGCCGATGTACTTCATACCCGCGGTGCTGCCCTCCGGCTCAAGGCGGATCACCTCTCTGGGCAGATGGTCCGGAATCGGCCCACGCACCGGCTTGTTCTTCCCACGCCGCTTGCGCTTTACCGGGACATACTCCTCCTCCTCCTCGGGCTCAACAGCTTCTGGTTCCTCTCCAGACAACTGGCCTTGCTGCGCATTGTCCGCCGGCGTGTAACGCTCACTCTTTTTGCCAGAGAGTAGGCGATGCGCTTGTTCCAACCTGTCTTCCAGATGGCTAATCTTCGCAGCCATATCCGCGATGTTCTTGGATAGACGATCGGCTTTTTTCTCCAAGCGACGGACCTGCTTTCGCAGATCCTTGTTCTCAGCCTCTTGGTTTCTTAGCCTCTGAAAAAGGGCTTCACCGGCAGGAGAAGAGGGGGAGAAAGATACCTTGGGCCGCATAGTTCGTGTACATGTGCGTCCGCCACAATGTTCCGGTTCTTCTCCCCAAAACCCATGTTTTTTGTCCCCAAAGACGCTGATTGCTGCCTGCATTCAGGCGCCAAGACGATAAGCTGCACACCACTCCGAAATTCCCAAGTCGGCACACCAAACCCGGCGTATAATCACCTTGCACTAAGCTCTACAAGCGGACTACGCAGACCAATGCTAAGCCCGCTTTACCATGTACTTCACCGTACGGATACTCGAAAAACGCCGAATTTAGCCGAAATAGCCCTATTAGGAGGGAAAAACGAGAGAATTGGAGACGGAACTCAGCGTTTTCCCCTGACCGGATGGCGAAGTTAGGTTACTGAACAGCCTATATGAGCCTTTTTTGCACGCGCTGACACCGCGGTAGCGGATTCAAGCACACCATCTGCAGGTATGCTAACCTTCCACGCGGGTGTAACGACCTAAACGCGCCAATCCTATCATCCAATACCGCACGCATCGTACCACGATCAAACTCCTGTTCCGGCAGTAGGCAGTCTTATTGGCAGGACTGATCACGGTACGCGTGATTTACGGCGTCGTTGGCGCGTTGCAGGCAGATTCAGGCACGTTTTTCCTTACTGAACAGCCTATATGAGCCCTTTTGCACGCATGCACACCGTGGTAGCGGCTTCAAACGTGCCATCTGCAGGCATAGTGGACAGCCACGCGTGTATGTAGCAACGTAAACCCGTCAATCCTACCAACCACGCTACGATGCACCCTCCAATTCCGCACGCATCGTACCACGACCGAACTCATGTTCCGGCAAGCACTTATGGATCGTACGCGCTGCAATAATGCTGATGATAATTACGACACCTTCCTAGTACAGGGTAGTCTTTTCACATTCGCCTTGGCTCCCTTGATGACTACCCCTCCACGCACAGCCGTAGGCTCCTTATTGGCCGGATAGATTACCGTACGCGTGATCTACCGCCTCGTTGGCGTGTTTTCGGCACGTTTGAACCCCATTTAGCCCGCTTACCGTCTGATGAGAGCCCTTCTGGGCCCTCCGATACGGCTTTGGCGGGGACATGCGTGCCCTCCAGATACATCTCCGCCTGCTCCGCTTATCGCGAAGTGACACGTTACATCGTCTACGGAGGCCTTACACTACGCCTCTATAGCGCTGTTACCCCCCTAAGTGGCAGCCGAACCCGTCACACAGCACGATCCTGCCCCCATTATCGCACGCATCGTGGTACGGTACACGCTTTTACCAGTAGAACTGCTTGTAGTTCCGGCAGGTGGTCTGCACAGGGTAGGATCTTCATGCTCCATGTCTCCGACTCCCTATTGGCCATGGCTGCCCATCGTTGACGTTGACTCGAATTCATCCAACGCGCGACATTCCGGCATCGTTGAGCAATCAAACTGTTCAGGTTCTCCATGATGTTATTGGTCTGCAAACTGCGTCCCAGTTCCTCCGCCACCCCCAGTCTATGGAGCGTCAAAGTCTCTTCCAACCCCTCAGACAAGCTGTTCGCTGCCTTGGGATGGGACTCCTTCAACCCCTTTTTTATGCTCAGAAGCGCATCCTTTGCCTTGTCGTAATTCGGCTCGTCGTACGCCTGCTGCAACTCCCCCCGAACCCGCACCTTTTCGGCCTCTTTCTCAATGTAACTCACCACATTCTCTCGCTTGTGCCAGGTACACCGCTGTACCTGTGCCTTATCACCAAATACCGCTTTCACCGCCTTCCGGAGCCCTTTGGAACCATCCAAGATGACCAAAAGCCCCTTATCATACCGCAGACCGCGATCAATCAAATCCTGCAGCAGCCCTTGTACCGCCTCGGCGTTCTCTGTCGCCGTCTCCACCATCCCTACTACTATCTTCTCGCCCGTCTCCGTAATCCCTACACAAATCAATACCTGCACCCCCTGAAAGTACTTGCCGTCCAGCAGCAACGCTACAAACGTGTTCTCCGCCAGATTACGCTCCTCCTGCTCCTTCAATACCTGTGCACTGTAACTCTTGTACTTGCGACTGATTGAGGAAGCGCTCAATCCAAAACTGCCAACAAACTCCGTTGCCACCTTCTTGTAGTTCCGCTGGCTAATACCATACACAATTTTCCGGGCGATACGCTTCACCATATTCGGATTCGGCTTGTGCAACAATTTGTAGGTCTCCAGAGGACGCGCTTTACCCTTCACCCGGTCCTGTACACGCGGCACACTCACCTTTACCCGCTCATCTCCAATCATGATAGAGCCCGGTCTGCTCCCCCACCGCTCGTACCGCCCCTTGTGCTGCTTATTGTTGTCGCGCTTTCTGCGCACACCGCAGAGAGACTTTACCTCGGCTTCCATGACCGCAAGAAAAACGCCAGTGGATACATGACCGCAAGAAAAAACGCCAGTTGCATCGTGCCAAGATGCTCTACTAACAGCTTCAGGGAATCGATCCCCGTGTCTAGTATCTTCTGGAGACCCTCCGGTAGTATGCCGGGGTTTTCTATCTGCATGACATCTTTGGACATAGGTCAGTTATCGTTTGTCTGATTGATGGAAGGAAACAATGCTGATCGCATAGCTGGATCTTGCGCAGCGCGGGGCAATCTTCGCATATGTGACTCGATCTCAAGAAGCAACAACGCCAGACAAGCACGGCGCTTGTCTGGCGGCATCCATAAGCGAACATCGCGTAGCCGCCGCACCAGCTTCTTGGATACATGGGCCACACAACGAGTACTTCGAAGGCTCGGACTCAACTGTTCATACAGTCCTGTCCGGTGCAGTGTCAGCGTCCTATCCAGACCCCGCAAGAGCCACCGGGCCGCAGACCGGTTACACACCAAAAGGTCCGTATGGATCTGCATCAACGCTGCATGCGCCACCTTCGGATCCGGCACGGCGAAAGCACGCGTGATCGCCCCCCGAATGCGCCGCCCGTCCTGCTCGGACAGATAACTCACTACACGCGTGCGCTTGTGCATCTGGCAGTGTTGCTGCTGCATACCGGTACCCAAGCACTCTTGCAGTACGCCGGTCAGCGAGGTCACATCAGGAGTGATGCAGAAGAGCCCCCGATCTGCGCACAAACCGCGCTCCAACAAGCCTTGTAACAAGTGTTGCACGCGCTCCGCATCGTGCAACGGAGCCTCCACAAAGCCCAGAATGCGCCGATAACCCTCAATGGTAGCGGCCATGCACACGACTATGGGTCGCCCCCACACTTCCATGGCATCAAGCCAAAGGATTACGTGCTCTTCTTCACACAACGGGCGCGTATCAAACACCTGCCGCGCCTGCTCGCACGCCGCAGCATCATCATCGTACCCCAATGCCAAGCCTCCCGGAGACTCCGGAGACTCCGGAGCACAGACGCTATTTTCCTCCTCGGAAGGTGCTTCTGCCAACTGCTCCCCAGTGCCGTCTGGAGCCGCATTATCCGACGGAAGCATAACATCCTCTTCCAGACTAGACGTCAACTGCTGCACACACTCGGTGAGGTGCCGCAACAAGTCAAATTGCAGCTGCCGACCGGACGCGCCGGCATGACGCAGCCCCTGAATGAGCTGCGATAAATCATCTGATAAACTCATAAGTGATCATGGATCCGTATGGTGAAAAGGCTTAGGAAACCCAAGCCAACACCGAACCAATAATCACTTTTTCAGCCAACAAGGAATGGCACGCCGCCGGGAAGAGCCTTTTGCAAAACGTGGATTCGGCGGTGGTGGCGCCCAAAATGCCCAAATTTTCGGGTTTTTCGACATTACGCCGGGAGCATTGGCATGCGTTGCCTTTGGATCCAGATGTATAGGCGGCCCATAGGCGATGAAGGCTTCCCGGGGGGTGAATTCGAGGCAGAATCCGTGCTTTGTGGGCACACCTATGCCTGGCTCCTGCTTCGCACAAAACCCGATTGGTGCAATTTACGTCTGGATTCCTGTCTCTATTGCACCATACACAACAGCTGATCTACCGTCAGTACCAGCACGCCGAACATCAAGTGGCATGTCACCTTTTCGCTTAACCAGAATAGGCTGGCTTCCGCCACCTGCTCCTGTCGCCGTGATCCGCGAGCGCTCGCTCTGCAGCCTATTGCGCTCCTTTCCGGTCTATTCGTGTAGCTTTGCCGCCATGAACACTCGGCTCGGCGCACCATTGGTCCCGCAGAACCGCAAGGCTTTTCAAGACTCCCTCCGCAAGCCCCAACAAGCCTACCAGCACCGCCCGGTCCAGTGCATGCCGCACCCCGTCGCGGTATGCCTCGTTGGCCGGCAACATCACCTGCCCTCTAAACGCCGCAAAGATCTGCACGCACCGGCCCAGCTGCGCCTCCGTAAGCTTTGACGCATCCAACGACAGCAGCCGTGGAAGCCGCGATATCGTCATTATGGATCGCCCTTGCTGCTGCCGCGTGCCGGCCCACCAGAAGCTCACCAGCCCAAGCGTGGTGTTGGCCCACAGTACAAGCGCCTTCTCCCATGCCTCCTGCGTAAGAAAGTTGGGCCAAGCCCTTCCGCCCAAGGAAGGTGATTCCGTCAGACACGCCACCAATGCCTGCGAGTTAAGCCTGAAATCGCGGTTATAGTGCAACCTTGACGCTCCGTCATGCCATAGCTGTGCCGCACGATCCCGGCAATCCACCCTTGGCCTCCCTTGCGCATCCGGTGCTACCACCATACTCCGCTCCCGACTGGCATCGTGCGCCCACAACACCGGGTACTCAGGCGATGGGGCTAACAACTCAATGTCAAACGGACCGCGCGCCTCACCGCCCGGCCCCAACCCGTTGATGTCTCGATCAAGAAACCCCCTGCGGCCTATGTCTGCCAGCCTGCATACCGGTACTCTGACCGACGAACGCATGCGCGGCAGCAGGAGCTCCCCGCCTGCCAGTGCTTCCATGCTTGCCGCCAACCCCGTCTGCCGTATGCCTGTCCCTGTCCATCCCGACGAACGAATATAGCTCCCCGCCTCCTGCTTCCGGGTCAACCACAACCTGCCCGCCGACCCACGCGCATCCAATCGCCGCCGCTCTATCACCCGGGCCATCGTCGCCGCCTCCAACAGTGTCCTCGGACGATACAACAGATTAACCGCAAATATTTCCCCCGACCCTTCCGCTGTACCGCCAGCCTGCGTCGCTACCACCAAGACCTCCGCCATACCCGTATCCGCAGAAAATGCCCTGTCACTATTGCCCGACGAAGCAATACCCACCACCATGATGTCACGATAACACCGGCGCAGCAACGCACGCGCATTCCTCCATGCATGCCCCTGCACAAACGCGGCCGGAAGCACCAATGCCAACACCCCGCCCGAACGCAGCTTCGCATGCCCCAAGTCAATAAAGTTGGACGCAATCCCCGCATTACCATGCCCCGCAGGACGATCCAATCCCTGACGTATCTCCGCCAACCGCTCCGCCATCCCGCGCTGTTCCGCCTTCCGCGTACGGAAACCCGCAAACGACGGCACCGGCACCTCCGTAGCCTCATGATTCGTCGGACGCGTAAACGGCGGATTCATGATCACCAAATCCATCGAACGATGCGGTACCTCCACATTCGTACCCTCCTCCTTCACCCCCTGACCATGCAACCCCGTACGACCCGTCCCGAACAACGCCCGCGTCTCATCCGCCTGTATCAAATCCAACGACCCAATCGATAACCCCGCCTCCGCTCCCTGATCCCCATACGGCATGTTGATCATCCGCGTATGCCCAAACGACTCCCCCGGATGCATCCCCGATAGCGTTGACGCCGTCAAATGTACCGCCGCCGGCATTATGTCCGCCGCCGTCAGTACCTGCTCCATCATCGCCGTGTGCAACGCACCGTCATGCCCGCCCTTACGCCGGAAACGCGATGCAATCGCATGATACGCCGCCCCCAACAATGCCCCCGTACCGCAAGCCAGATCCGCCAGCCTGAGCATCGCAATACGGTCTGCATCCGACCAATCCACTCCCAACCGGGAAACAGCTAACTCCGCCAATAAAGTAGCCGATGCTGGCAGCGTGTAAAACGTCGCCAGAAACTTGCGGTCCGTGATCAGTTGCTGAAACATGCGACCCGACAAATCCTGGATATCAATCGCACCAAAATGCTCCAACTCACCCGCCATCCTGTCCAGCCTGTCTACCATCGTCTGCACCTCCCGCTCAGGCAAAATCCTCAACAAGTCAGACGCAAGATTGAAAATCGGCCAATAGTTGATGGCAAGAATGCGCCCCCAATTGTCCAGCACATCACGCTTGAGAAACGGCCCGCTCTCCGCCCTGCAGCTTGCCAGGTCCGCAACCTCCGGATGCAACCGAGCAAGCCGCATGTGAAAAATCACAGCATTGGCCAAAATAGCCATGGCCATACGGTTCGTCTGCTCTCCCGCCTCCTGATGCAGCTTCTCCGCCAGACGATGTAGGACATACTCCGGAGTGTGGTGATGCAAATATCCGGCAGCCTGGCTGACCGCATCCTCCAGAATCTTGCCACCTCTCGCCACACGCCGCTCGGACAACGCAACTATCTCAATACAGCCCGCCAAATCGTCCAGACTGCCCTCAAGCCACCCGCTCCGCGGCCAACGCCGGATGTCATCAAACAAACCCTCACCTTCCGATGTGAACACCGCAAAGGAATAGCGAGCCGCCCGTACCGCTGCCTCCAACTGCTCCTGCGCTACCTTGCGCAGCTCTGCCGAAAGCCTGACGGCAACGCACTGCTCAGCCTGTTCTCCAGTGTGCTTGACGGTAGACCCCAACCGCGACCGCGCATCCGCCTCTACCCCTCTCGCAGGCAAATACTCCGTCTCTATTATGACCGTCAGTGTATCCTCCTGCGATACAACAATATCCGGGCGCTTCAGCTTCTCTGCAAATACATCAGTCTGCTCCGCACCAACCCTCCATCCCGGATGCTTCCCTCGCAAGCACTCGGCCAGCTTTGCGTTTACAACCTTTTCCGCGTTCGTAGGCATGAACTCTCTTTACCACTCCGCCACGCGGCGTTGTGCCATTCCGTCAAGGTAAGGATCCAATGCGTGCCATGAGCCCTACCTGTGCATCACTGCAGGTGTACAGTTGAAGCCTGATCTACAGCAATAGCCTATATGCCAACAACCACTCCAAAGGATGCGGGACCGAGTCACCGCTGACGCCCACTCTGCAGCCTAATGTGTTCCTTTCCGGTCTATTCGTGTAGCTTTGCCGCCATGAACACTCGGCTCGGCGCACCATTGGTCCCGCAGAACCGCAAGGCTTTTCAAGACTCCCTCCGCAAGCCCCAACAAGTCTACCAGCACCGCCCGGTCCAGTGCATACCGCACCCCGTCGCGGTATGCCTCGTTGGCCGGTAACATCACCTGCCCTCTAAACGCCGCAAAGATCTGCACGCACCGGCCCAGCTGCGCCTCCGTAAGCTTTGACGCATCCAACGACAGCAGCTGTGGAAGCCGCGATATCGTCATTATGGATCGCCCTTGCTGCTGCCGCGTGCCGGCCCACCAGAAGCTCACCAGCCCAAGCGTGGTGTTGGCCCACAGTACAAGCGCCTTCTCCCATGCCTCCTGCGTAAGAAAGTTGGGCCAAGCCCTTCCGCCCAAGGAAGGTGATTCCGTCAGACACGCCGCCAATGCCTGCGAGTTAAGTTGAAAGTCGCGGTTATAGTGCAACCTTGACGCTCCGTCATGCCATAGCTGTACCGCACGATCCCGGCAATCCACCCTTGGCCTCCCTTGCGCATCCGGTGCTACCACCATACTCCGCTCCCGACTGGCATCGTGCGCCCACAACACCGGGTACTCAGGCGATGGGGCTAACAACTCAATGTCAAACGGACCGCGCGCCTCACCGCCCGGCCCCAACCCGTTGATGTCTCGATCAAGAAACCCCCTGCGGCCTATGTCTGCCAGCCTGCATACCGGTACTCTGACCGACGAACGCATGCGCGGCAGCAGGAGCTCCCCGCCTGCCAGTGCTTCCATGCTTGCCGCCAACCCCGTCTGCCGTATGCCTGTCCCTGTCCATCCCGACGAACGAATATAGCTCCCCGCCTCCTGCTTCCGGGTCAACCACAACCTGCCCGCCGACCCGCGCGCATCCAATCGCCGCCGCTCTATCACCCGGGCCATCGTCGCCGCCTCCAACAGTGTCCTCGGACGATACAACAGATTAACCGCAAATATTTCCCCCGACCCTTCCGCTGTACCGCCAGCCTGCGTCGCTACCACCAAGACCTCCGCCATACCCGTATCCGCAGAAAATGCCCTGTCACTATTGCCCGACGAAGCAATACCCACCACCATGATGTCACGATAACACCGGCGCAGCAACGCACGCGCATTCCTCCATGCATGCCCCTGCACAAACGCGGCCGGAAGCACCAATGCCAACACCCCGCCCGGACCCAGCTTCGCATGCCCCAAGTCAATAAAGTTGGACGCAATCCCCGCATTACCATGCCCCGCAGGACGATCCAATCCCTGACGTATCTCCGCCAACCGCTCCGCCATCCCGCGCTGTTCCGCCTTCCGCGTACGGAAACCCGCAAACGACGGCACCGGCACCTCCGTAGCCTCATGATTCGTCGGACGCGTAAACGGCGGATTCATGATCACCAAATCCATCGAACGATGCGGTACCTCCACATTCGTACCCTCCTCCTTCACCCCCTGACCATGCAACCCCGTACGACCCGTCCCGAACAACGCCCGCGTCTCATCCGCCTGTATCAAATCCAACGACCCAATCGATAACCCCGCCTCCGCTCCCTGATCCCCATACGGCATGTTGATCATCCGCGTATGCCCAAACGACTCCCCCGGATGCATCCCCGACAGCGTTGACGCCGTCAAATGTACCGCCGCCGGCATTATGTCCGCCGCCGTCAGTACCTGCTCCATCATCGCCGTGTGCAACGCACCGTCATGCCCGCCCTTACGCCGGAAACGCGATGCAATCGCATGATACGCCGCCCCCAACAATGCCCCCGTACCGCAAGCCAGATCCGCCAGCCTGAGCATCGCAATACGGTCTGCATCCGACCAATCCACTCCCAACCGGGAAACAGCTAACTCCGCCAATAAAGTAGCCGATGCTGGCAGCGTGTAAAACGTCGCCAGAAACTTGCGGTCCGTGATCAGTTGCTGAAACATGCGACCCGACAAATCCTGGATATCAATCGCACCAAAATGCTCCAACTCACCCGCCATCCTGTCCAGCCTGTCTACCATCGTCTGCACCTCCCGCTCAGGCAAAATCCTCAACAAGTCAGACGCAAGATTGAAAATCGGCCAATAGTTGATGGCAAGAATGCGCCCCCAATTGTCCAGCACATCACGCTTGAGAAACGGCCCGCTCTCCGCCCTGCAGCTTGCCAGGTCCGCAACCTCCGGATGCAACCGAGCAAGCCGCATGTGAAAAATCACAGCATTGGCCAAAATAGCCATGGCCATACGGTTCGTCTGCTCTCCCGCCTCCTGATGCAGCTTCTCCGCCAGACGATGTAGGACATACTCTGGAGTGTGGTGATGCAAATATCCGGCAGCCTGGCTGACCGCATCCTCCAGAATCTTGCCGCCTCTCGCCACACGCCGCTCGGACAACGCAACTATCTCAATACAGCCCGCCAAATCGTCCAGACTGCCCTCAAGCCACCCGCTCCGCGGCCAACGCCGGATGTCATCAAACAAACCCTCACCTTCCGATGTGAACACCGCAAAGGAATAGCGAGCCGCCCGTACCGCTGCCTCCAACTGCTCCTGCGCTACCTTGCGCAGCTCTGCCGAAAGCCTGACGGCAACGCACTGCTCAGCCTGTTCTCCAGTGTGCTTGACGGTAGACCCCAACCGCGACCGCGCATCCGCCTCTACCCCTCTCGCAGGCAAATACTCCGTCTCTATTATGACCGTCAGTGTATCCTCCTGCGATACAACAATATCCGGGCGCTTCAGCTTCTCTGCAAATACATCAGTCTGCTCCGCACCAACCCTCCATCCCGGATGCTTCCCTCGCAAGCACTCGGCCAGCTTTGCGTTTACAACCTTTTCCGCGTTCGTAGGCATGAACTCTCTTTACCACTCCGCCACGCGGCGTTGTGCCATTCCGTCAAGGTAAGGATCCAATGCGTGCCATGAGCCCTACCTGTGCATCACTGCAGGTGTACAGTTGAAGCCTGATCTACAGCAATAGCCTATATGCCAACAACCACTCCAAAGGATGCGGGACCGAGTCACCGCTGACGCCCACTCTGCAGCCTAATGTGTTCCTTTCCGGTCTATTCGTGTAGCTTTGCCGCCATGAACACTCGGCTCGGCGCACCATTGGTCCCGCAGAACCGCAAGGCTTTTCAAGACTCCCTCCGCAAGCCCCAACAAGTCTACCAGCACCGCCCGGTCCAGTGCATACCGCACCCCGTCGCGGTATGCCTCGTTGGCCGGTAACATCACCTGCCCTCTAAACGCCGCAAAGATCTGCACGCACCGGCCCAGCTGCGCCTCCGTAAGCTTTGACGCATCCAACGACAGCAGCTGTGGAAGCCGCGATATCGTCATTATGGATCGCCCTTGCTGCTGCCGCGTGCCGGCCCACCAGAAGCTCACCAGCCCAAGCGTGGTGTTGGCCCACAGTACAAGCGCCTTCTCCCATGCCTCCTGCGTAAGAAAGTTGGGCCAAGCCCTTCCGCCCAAGGAAGGTGATTCCGTCAGACACGCCGCCAATGCCTGCGAGTTAAGTTGAAAGTCGCGGTTATAGTGCAACCTTGACGCTCCGTCATGCCATAGCTGTACCGCACGATCCCGGCAATCCACCCTTGGCCTCCCTTGCGCATCCGGTGCTACCACCATACTCCGCTCCCGACTGGCATCGTGCGCCCACAACACCGGGTACTCAGGCGATGGGGCTAACAACTCAATGTCAAACGGACCGCGCGCCTCACCGCCCGGCCCCAACCCGTTGATGTCTCGATCAAGAAACCCCCTGCGGCCTATGTCTGCCAGCCTGCATACCGGTACTCTGACCGACGAACGCATGCGCGGCAGCAGGAGCTCCCCGCCTGCCAGTGCTTCCATGCTTGCCGCCAACCCCGTCTGCCGTATGCCTGTCCCTGTCCATCCCGACGAACGAATATAGCTCCCCGCCTCCTGCTTCCGGGTCAACCACAACCTGCCCGCCGACCCGCGCGCATCCAATCGCCGCCGCTCTATCACCCGGGCCATCGTCGCCGCCTCCAACAGTGTCCTCGGACGATACAACAGATTAACCGCAAATATTTCCCCCGACCCTTCCGCTGTACCGCCAGCCTGCGTCGCTACCACCAAGACCTCCGCCATACCCGTATCCGCAGAAAATGCCCTGTCACTATTGCCCGACGAAGCAATACCCACCACCATGATGTCACGATAACACCGGCGCAGCAACGCACGCGCATTCCTCCATGCATGCCCCTGCACAAACGCGGCCGGAAGCACCAATGCCAACACCCCGCCCGGACCCAGCTTCGCATGCCCCAAGTCAATAAAGTTGGACGCAATCCCCGCATTACCATGCCCCGCAGGACGATCCAATCCCTGACGTATCTCCGCCAACCGCTCCGCCATCCCGCGCTGTTCCGCCTTCCGCGTACGGAAACCCGCAAACGACGGCACCGGCACCTCCGTAGCCTCATGATTCGTCGGACGCGTAAACGGCGGATTCATGATCACCAAATCCATCGAACGATGCGGTACCTCCACATTCGTACCCTCCTCCTTCACCCCCTGACCATGCAACCCCGTACGACCCGTCCCGAACAACGCCCGCGTCTCATCCGCCTGTATCAAATCCAACGACCCAATCGATAACCCCGCCTCCGCTCCCTGATCCCCATACGGCATGTTGATCATCCGCGTATGCCCAAACGACTCCCCCGGATGCATCCCCGACAGCGTTGACGCCGTCAAATGTACCGCCGCCGGCATTATGTCCGCCGCCGTCAGTACCTGCTCCATCATCGCCGTGTGCAACGCACCGTCATGCCCGCCCTTACGCCGGAAACGCGATGCAATCGCATGATACGCCGCCCCCAACAATGCCCCCGTACCGCAAGCCAGATCCGCCAGCCTGAGCATCGCAATACGGTCTGCATCCGACCAATCCACTCCCAACCGGGAAACAGCTAACTCCGCCAATAAAGTAGCCGATGCTGGCAGCGTGTAAAACGTCGCCAGAAACTTGCGGTCCGTGATCAGTTGCTGAAACATGCGACCCGACAAATCCTGGATATCAATCGCACCAAAATGCTCCAACTCACCCGCCATCCTGTCCAGCCTGTCTACCATCGTCTGCACCTCCCGCTCAGGCAAAATCCTCAACAAGTCAGACGCAAGATTGAAAATCGGCCAATAGTTGATGGCAAGAATGCGCCCCCAATTGTCCAGCACATCACGCTTGAGAAACGGCCCGCTCTCCGCCCTGCAGCTTGCCAGGTCCGCAACCTCCGGATGCAACCGAGCAAGCCGCATGTGAAAAATCACAGCATTGGCCAAAATAGCCATGGCCATACGGTTCGTCTGCTCTCCCGCCTCCTGATGCAGCTTCTCCGCCAGACGATGTAGGACATACTCCGGAGTGTGGTGATGCAAATATCCGGCAGCCTGGCTGACCGCATCCTCCAGAATCTTGCCGCCTCTCGCCACACGCCGCTCGGACAACGCAACTATCTCAATACAGCCCGCCAAATCGTCCAGACTGCCCTCAAGCCACCCGCTCCGCGGCCAACGCCGGATGTCATCAAACAAACCCTCACCTTCCGATGTGAACACCGCAAAGGAATAGCGAGCCGCCCGTACCGCTGCCTCCAACTGCTCCTGCGCTACCTTGCGCAGCTCTGCCGAAAGCCTGACGGCAACGCACTGCTCAGCCTGTTCTCCAGTGTGCTTGACGGTAGACCCCAACCGCGACCGCGCATCCGCCTCTACCCCTCTCGCAGGCAAATACTCCGTCTCTATTATGACCGTCAGTGTATCCTCCTGCGATACAACAATATCCGGGCGCTTCAGCTTCTCTGCAAATACATCAGTCTGCTCCGCACCAACCCTCCATCCCGGATGCTTCCCTCGCAAGCACTCGGCCAGCTTTGCGTTTACAACCTTTTCCGCGTTCGTAGGCATGAACTCTCTTTACCACTCCGCCACGCGGCGTTGTGCCATTCCGTCAAGGTAAGGATCCAATGCGTACCATGAGCCCTACCTGTGCATCACTGCAGGTGTACAGTTGAAGCCTGATCTACAGCAATAGCCTATATGCCAACAACCACTCCAAAGGATGCGGGACCGAGTCACTGCTGACGCCCACTCTGCAGCCTAATGTGTTCCTTTCTGGTCTATTCGTGTAGCTTTGCCGCCATGAACACTCGGCTCGGCGCACCATTGGTCCCGCAGAACCGCAAGGCTTTTCAAGACTCCCTCCGCAAGCCCCAACAAGCCTACCAGCACCGCCCGGTCCAGTGCATGCCGCACCCCGTCGCGGTATGCCTCGTTGGCCGGTAACATCACCTGCCCTCTAAACGCCGCAAAGATCTGCACGCACCGGCCCAGCTGCGCCTCCGTAAGCTTTGACGCATCCAACGACAGCAGCTGTGGAAGCCGCGATATCGTCATTATGGATCGCCCTTGCTGCTGCCGCGTGCCGGCCCACCAGAAGCTCACCAGCCCAAGCGTGGTGTTGGCCCACAGTACAAGCGCCTTCTCCCATGCCTCCTGCGTAAGAAAGTTGGGCCAAGCCCTTCCGCCCAAGGAAGGTGATTCCGTCAGACACGCCGCCAATGCCTGCGAGTTAAGTTGAAAGTCAAGGTTGTAATGCAACTTTGACGCTCCGTCATGCCATAGCTGCGCCGCACGGTCCCGGCAATCCACCCTTGGCCTCCCTTGTGCATCCGGTGCTACCACCATACTCCGCTCCCGACTGGCATCGTGTGCCCACAACACCGGGTACTCAGGCGATGGGGCTAACAACTCAATGTCAAACGGACCGCGCGCCTCACCGCCCGGCCCCAACCCGTTGATGTCGCGGTGCAAGAACCCCCTGCGGCCTATGTCTTCCAGCCTGCATACCGGTACTCTGACCGACGAACGCATGCGCGGTAGCAGGAGCTCCCCGCCTGCCAGTGCTTCCATGCTTGCCGCCAACCCCGTCTGCCGTATGCCTGTCCCTGTCCATCCCGACGAACGAATATAGCTCCCCGCCTCCTGCTTCCGGGTCAACCACAACCTGCCCGCCGACCCGCGCGCATCCAATCGCCGCCGCTCTATCACCCGGGCCATCGTCGCCGCCTCCAACAGTGTCCTCGGACGATACAACAGATTAACCGCAAATATTTCCCCCGACCCTTCCGCTGTACCGCCAGCCTGCGTCGCTACCACCAAGACCTCCGCCATACCCGTATCCGCAGAAAATGCCCTGTCACTATTGCCCGACGAAGCAATACCCACCACCATGATGTCACGATAACACCGGCGCAGCAACGCGCGCGCATTCCTCCATGCATGCCCCTGCACAAACGCGGCCGGAAGCACCAATGCCAACACCCCGCCCGGACCCAGCTTCGCATGCCCCAAGTCAATAAAGTTGGACGCAATCCCCGCATTACCATGCCCCGCAGGACGATCCAATCCCTGACGTATCTCCGCCAACCGCTCCGCCATCCCGCGCTGTTCCGCCTTCCGCGTACGGAAACCCGCAAACGACGGCACCGGCACCTCCGTAGCCTCATGATTCGTCGGACGCGTAAACGGCGGATTCATGATCACCAAATCCATCGAACGATGCGGTACCTCCACATTCGTACCCTCCTCCTTCACCCCCTGACCATGCAACCCCGTACGACCCGTCCCGAACAACGCCCGCGTCTCATCCGCCTGTATCAAATCCAACGACCCAATCGATAACCCCGCCTCCGCTCCCTGATCCCCATACGGCATGTTGATCATCCGCGTATGCCCAAACGACTCCCCCGGATGCATCCCCGACAGCGTTGACGCCGTCAAATGTACCGCCGCCGGCATTATGTCCGCCGCCGTCAGTACCTGCTCCATCATCGCCGTGTGCAACGCACCGTCATGCCCGCCTTTACGCCGGTAACGCGATGCAATCGCATGATACGCCGCCCCCAACAATGCCCCCGTACCGCAAGCCAGATCCGCCAGCCTGAGCATCGCAATACGGTCTGCATCCGACCAATCCACTCCCAACCGGGAAACAGCTAACTCCGCCAATAAAGTAGCCGATGCTGGCAGCGTGTAAAACGTCGCCAGAAACTTGCGGTCCGTGATCAGCTGCTGAAACATGCGACCCGACAAATCCTGGATATCAATCGCACCAAAATGCTCCAACTCACCCGCCATCCTGTCCAGCCTGTCTACCATCGTCTGCACCTCCCGCTCAGGCAAAATCCTCAACAAGTCAGACGCAAGATTGAAAATCGGCCAATAGTTGATGGCAAGAATGCGCCCCCAATTGTCCAGCACATCACGCTTGAGAAACGGCCCGCTCTCCGCCCTGCAGCTTGCCAGGTCCGCAACCTCCGGATGCAACCGAGCAAGCCGCATGTGAAAAATCACAGCATTGGCCAAAATAGCCATGGCCATACGGTTCGTCTGCTCTCCCGCCTCCTGATGCAGCTTCTCCGCCAGACGATGTAGGACATACTCCGGAGTGTGGTGATGCAAATATCCGGCAGCCTGGCTGACCGCATCCTCCAGAATCTTGCCACCTCTCGCCACACGCCGCTCGGACAACGCAACTATCTCAATACAGCCCGCCAAATCGTCCAGACTGCCCTCAAGCCACCCGCTCCGCGGCCAACGCCGGATATCATCAAACAAACCCTCACCTTCCGATGTGAACACCGCAAAGGAATAGCGAGCCGCCCGTACCGCTGCCTCCAACTGCTCCTGCGCTACCTTGCGCAGCTCTGCCGAAAGCCTGACGGCAACGCACTGCTCAGCCTGTTCTCCAGTGTGCTTGACGGTAGACCCCAACCGCGACCGCGCATCCGCCTCTACCCCTCTCGCAGGCAAATACTCCGTCTCTATTATGACCGTCAGTGTATCCTCCTGCGATACAACAATATCCGGGCGCTTCAGCTTCTCTGCAAATACATCAGTCTGCTCCGCACCAACCCTCCATCCCGGATGCTTCCCTCGCAAGCACTCGGCCAGCTTTGCGTTTACAACCTTTTCCGCGTTCGTAGGCATGAACTCTCTTTACCACTCCGCCACGCGGCGTTGTGCCATTCCGTCAAGGTAAGGATCCAATGCGTACCACGAGACCTACCTGTACTTCACGATATGAATCCCTTGAAGTGGCGCTTGGATGTGTTCCAGCACATCCCGACGCATCCTTCCGAGGACATAGCGGCGCTATTCCCCCATCATTCGAAACAGGCACGGAAAGCCCGCGAGGGTAAGGCCGCATAGATGCCGGACGAGGAATGGTCCAGATTCGGTAAGCCCGCATGCTCCTCTCCAACCAACCACCCTGTATCCTCCAAAACCGCCAAAACACCCGCTACCCTGTCCTTAACCACGCGCTTACATAGTGCAAGCATCCAACGTTTGAGGCCAGACTTCTGTCTGACGTTTGTGCCAAAGCTCTCCATCGTCCCCTTAGCTGAACGTATCATCGCTTTGATCTTTAGGTCCTCCAGTATCACCGTTGAGGAGCAATTGGCAATACTGCGACTTACCTGGTGGTTCGCATTCTTGAGGATGTTAGCACGCTTGCGCTGTATGCGGGCGATTC
The DNA here is from genome assembly GCA_963663495.1 of Rhodothermales bacterium. Lineage (GTDB taxonomy): Bacteria > Bacteroidota > Rhodothermia > Rhodothermales > Bin80. The sequence goes on along the minus strand of OY760427.1, from coordinate 1,730,964 downwards.
TATGCTTCCGCCTGTTACGACGGTTGGAGCCTTTCTTCTGTCTCGCCAGTCTTCGCTGATGCCGCTTCAACGTGGCATCAAGACGCTTCGTATCCGGTAGTCTGATAATGCTTGTATCGCCCTCTGTGGAGACCATAGCGACCTGCCCGCAATTACGGTCAATGCCTACAGCACCGCCGGTATCCTCTATTACAGGTGCCTCCATCTTGTAGCAGATGACAGCATACCCTTTGCCGGCGTTCTTCTTTACCGTGGCTCTGACGGGTATACCATCAGGGTACGGGTTGCCTCCCCGCCTGCGGAGCGCCATGTATCCCACTTTCGGGATATACGGCTTGCCATCCCGAACCCTTACGTTATCCGGGATCGTGAACGAAGGCGTACTACCACGTCTGGAATGGAATCTCGGTCTTCTCTTACCCTCGTTGAAGAATGCCTTCCATGCATCCGCTCGATATTTCAATGCGTATCTTAACGACACCGAAGGAGTATTCAGGTAGCCACTCGACCGTGCGGCGCAGCGCCGTGAACCGCTTCCCCAGCGAGAAGAAGCGTACCGAGGGCGGCTTCTCTCCAGCCTCTTTCGCTTTCTTGTACGCCTCGCTCTGCTCTGCGAGGATGGCATTCCACACAAACCTACACGCACCCGCTAATCCAGCAAGGTGCTTGGCGTTACTCCAACTTCCGGGCAACAGCCTGTATGTGATATTGCGGTATGCACTAACCGTTTCGGGCATGGCACTGTGGTATATAACTCCCTAATAGATGGCAATTATATAGCATGCGTACCCACGTGTTGAGTTATTTGACATAATTGCAGTTTTTCGTGAAAAGCGGGAACCGATTATGAAGAACTGGCGAAAGCCATCCTGTCTGCACCACTCAAGCACAAAAAGTAACTCCTGCGAGAACGCGTGGCACTCAGCCATATAAGTCCCCAACGTTTCTCGCGTCGAACGCTTATCCGCTGAATCCTGCTCTGCGCCTCGCCGTTGCACTGGACTACAATCAGCGAATCCTGACCATGCCTGATACAAACGAACGTAGTGCCTATCCGCATCCGCGGGAATTTGCCGTGATGCGACCAGAATACACCGACCTGGAGGATGGAGGTTTCGTGGCAACTATCACGGTGTCTCCTTTTAGTGTGGAGGGGCAAAGTGTGTCTCGCCCTGGCGCTCGTCGTGCGGCACTGCACAAAGCTCAGTTGACCTACCGCTCCTACCACTCCACCTTTGTGGTGGAGAGCCCATTCCCCGAGGAATTTACGGACCAAGAGGGCATGCAATGGAATCGCCTGAGCCCACTGCAACGTCAATCGATGGGTGACTACTCTTTTGAGGATATGGAAGGTGAGGTAGACTACGCAGACATTGATCAGATGCTTATGTGGGATGTTCGGCCCGTTTAACATCTGTCGCTTCGTGTAAAACACAATCCTTCGCGGCATACAGGTGCTGGAGGGCCATTTCACGTTCGGGCGGGATGGCCCCACTGAACAGTTCCTGCTTGATCGCCCCAATCGCACGCCGCTCAGGCCCCTTCAGGCTACGCATCATGTAGTCAAACAATTCTGCACGTCGCAGCGCTTCGTCCTTTATCTGTAGCATCAATTCATGGGCAGGAGCATGTTCATTCGGGATTGAGCCTTCCAGGATAGCCTCCCGTATCGCGTGCTTAATGATACCTATGGCAATACCCTCACCGATTCCAATCGCCTCCATAATTTCCTTGCCATCTACCGGAGGCTGGAAGTTGCGCAGATGATCCTTCTCCTCAACGATGGCGAATTTCTCCTCCACTTCGTCAAAGGCCCGTAAGTACCGTTCCACGCGGCGTCGGTTGCGGGACGTAATATCTGCGCGAACAAGAAGCATCAGATCGTCCAATGCATCCCCAGCATCAAACAACAACCGCCGCACCGCCGAGTCTGTAACCGTGTCGTCCACCAAGGCTACGGGGCGGTGGTGGAGCGCCACCAGCTTGCGGACATACTCCATGCGTTCGTCCAACGGAAGGCGGAGGCGCTGAAAAATTTTCGGTACCATCCGCCCGCCCAAGTCCTCATGACCGTGAAATGTCCACCCCGGCCCTGGAGCAAACCGTTTGACCCTTGGCTTCGCAATATCATGGAGCAGCGCTGCCCATCGCAACCAATATGCGTCCGGCGGTGCTATAGCAATCACGTTGTTAAGCACCTTAAGCGTATGAAGAAAATTATCCTTGTGCTTACGTCCTCGCACGCTTTGAACACCCTTCAGACGAGCAAGCTCGGGAAAGATGCCTTTAAGCAAGCCTGTCTGTTCCAAATAATGCCAACCCGTGGACGGCGCCGGCGACAACATCATCCTCTCCAGCTCCTCTGTAACCCGCTCCTGACTCACGATACACATACGATGCCCCTCACTCCTCATTGCCACAAGGACATCCGCATCCACCATGAAATCCAGCTGCGCGGCAAAACGGGCCGCACGTACCATCCTCAGCGGATCATCCCTGAATGTCCGCCCGGGTGGAAGAGGCGTACGAAGTTGCCTCGCCTCCAAGTCGCGCTGACCATCATGCGGATCCAATAGTAACCCGAAGCGTCCGGGTTCTAGCGAGACTGCCATGGCATTGACGGTAAAGTCGCGGCGTTTCAGATCTTCCTCTAGCGTTCCTCCCTCCACATCCGGCTTCCGAGAATGGCCTCGATAACTTTCTCGCCGGGCAGCCACAAATTCCAGTACCGCACGATCCTCACCGACTGGTACGCGAATAGCCGCGGTACCAAACTTGTCATAAACATGGACCGTGGTGCCACCAAGCATGTGCGCTACCGAGCGCGCAAGTCTAATACCAGTTCCTGCACCAACGGTAACAAAGTCAAGGTCCTGCGTCTTCAAGCCCAATAGCAGGTCTCGTACAACACCTCCCACCGAATAGACCGAAATATCGCGGGCTGCAGCAACAGTACCAACGGTTCGCAGCAAGTCTGCGTATGCAAATTGATCAATTAAAGGCGTAAGATTGTTTGCCACAGGACGCTTGATTGGTGGTGTGCTGGAGAACGCCGCGACGCAAGCGGCGTTCTCCAGCTAATTCTATCTGGTTGATCGCGTACCTTTGAACGATATCAGTTCCATAACGCCCCCAATCTTTGAGAACGATCGGCTGTACCATTGTCTGCGGTATAACCGGGACTTGCTTGGCCGCGTCTTCCGTGCAAACCCAGCCTTACGAAATCCCGAGGCTGACGGAAACCATCATCCTAGACGGCTTAAGCAACGAACCAGGATGGAGCGAGGTCGTGCCATGGATACCTGTGCAATACGAACCGGACAACGGTGCCGCTGCCACGGAACATACAGAATTTCTCGTTGCATACGACGCCGATAACCTGTACTTAGCGCTACGCGGGTACGACAGTGATCCAGACGGGCTTCGCGCCAATACGCTCTACCGCGACCGCCTGAGCGGTGATGATCATTTTGAGATTCTTCTGGACACGTTCAATGATAATGAGACTGCCGTACTGTTTACTACCACGCCAGTCGGGAATCGGCTTGATGCCGCCATCTCCAATGACGCAAGCGGTGGTGGCATAGCAACAGGAGCGTGGATAAACCGTGACTTTAATACCTATTGGGATGTCAAAACCGTAAGGGCTGACTCCGGCTGGTTCGCCGAGCTGCGTGTGCCGTTCTCCAGCCTTCGGTTCCAGGATGAGGATGGCATCGTAACCATGGGCATCACCCTGCAGCGCAAAGTAGCACGCAAAACTGAGCGATTGGTGTATCCACCTGTGCCTTCTATCGCAAACTGGGCATTTCTGAAGCCTTCTCTGGCCAAGAAGATCCGATTGCGCGGTATCACGGCCACCAACCCGGTCTACTTTACGGCGTACGGACTTGGAGGGCAGGACACGCAGTCCGGTGCCAATCCCGACCACAGCTTTCAAGCCGGCGGGGACCTCAAGTACGGGCTAACCCGCGACCTTACACTGGATGTCACCGTGAATACCGACTTTGCGCAAGCGGAAGCCGACGATCAGCAAATCAATCTCACGCGATTCTCTCTTTTTTTCCCCGAGAAACGCCAATTCTTTCAAGAGCGCGCCGGTATCTTTGATTTTCGTACCGGAGGCGTAAGCAGGCTTTTTCATAGCCGCAGGATCGGCCTGACCGACGACGGCGAGCAGGTAGGATTGCTCGGCGGTGCACGCCTAGTCGGACGGCGCGGTCCGTGGGACGTTGGCTTGATGACCCTCATGACCGAGCGTCACGGGCCCATGCCGGCAGAAAACTTCGGCGTCGCACGACTGCGGCGCCAGGTGTTCAATCCATTCTCGTATGCAGGGGTCATGACCACAAGCCGCGTAAATGTGGAAGGCACCTACAATGTGGCCTATGGACTGGATAGCGTCGTCCGGCTGCGGGGAGACGACTACCTCGTTCTGCAGTGGGCACAGACTTTTGACAGTGTGCACCTTGATAGCGGCGCGCAACGTGGACTCAACTCGGCACGATTTACGCTTGAGTTGGATCGACGCAGGCGCCGTGGATGGGGATACAACACCACGCTTGCACGCGCAGGACGGATGTATACGCCCGGATCCGGGTTCACGCAACGCAGCGACTTTACTCTCCTGCGACAAAGCGGCGCATACACATGGCTCCCGCACAGCTCCTCTTCGCTCATTTGGCACACATTCAGTGTGGATGGAATCACGTTCTTGCGCAACCGGGATTGGGGTGTGGCGTCCAGCGAAATTCGGCCGGAATGGGCCTTCAGCGCCAAGTCAGGAGCAGGAGGCAACATCGAAGTTCGGTTTATTCGGGAAGCCCCCCAGAACTCGTTCCGCATCGCGGACAGACTTGAGGTACCAGCAGGTAACTATCAGTTCTGGCGCGTCGGAGGGTCGTATCATGTCACCCACACCAGCCGGGTCCAGCTACGCCCAAGCGTAGACCTTGGGGCATTCTACGATGGCAACAATACTACCGTTAGGGTATCGCCGGTGTGGTACGTGTCACCCCATCTGGAATTGTCTGGATCCTACAGTTATAGCCATATCCGCTTCAAGGAGCGGAGAGCGTCGCTTGGTATCCATCTTGTTCGTATCCGTGTGGGATCTGCTTTCAATACAAGACTGTCCACCAACACTTTTGTCCAATGGAATGATGCACTAGACAACATCTCAGCGAATGTACGATTCCGTTACAACTTCCGGGAAGGCAACGACCTTTGGATCGTATACAACACGAGCCACAACGGCATGGAGCACGCACTCCCCAGGGATGATAGGCAGACCATCCTTATAAAATACACCCACACGATATCCCGCTGACGGCTGTGCACGAAGACTTACGATGTCATGGTCATTGGCGCAGAAGCCGGCAGCTTATCAATGGCAAGCTTGATTGCAAACCTCGGTGCCCATCCACTGTTGACCGAACGGTACGGTCGAGTGGCTACCCGAATACTCCTTTGGTGTCGTTAGATACACATTGAAATATTAAGCGGATGCATGGAAGGCATTCTTCAAGGAGGGTAAGAGAAGACCGAGATTCCGTTCCAGACGTGGTAGTACGCCTTCGTTCACGATCCCGGATAACGTAAGGGTTCGGGATGGCAAGCTGTATATCCCGAAAGTGGGATATATGGCGCTCCGCAGGCGGGGAGGCAACCCGTACCCTGATGGTATACCCGTCAAAGCCACTGTAAAGAAGAACGCCGGCAAAGGGTATGCTGTCATCTGCTACAAGATGGAGGCACCTGTAATAGAGGATACCGGCGGTGCTGTAGGCATTGACCGTAATTGCGGGCAGGTCGCTATGGTCTCCACAGAGGGCGATACAAGCATTATCAGACAACCGGATACGAAGCGTCTTGATGCCAAGTTGAAGCGGCATCAGCGAAGACTGGCGAGACAGAAGAAAGGCTCCAACCGTCGTAACAGGCGGAAGCATAGAATCGCCCGCATACAGCGCAAGCGTGCTAACATCCTCAAGAATGCGAACCACCAGGTAAGTCGCAGTATTGCCAATTGCTCCTCAACGGTGATACTGGAGGACCTGAAGATCAAAGCGATGACACGTTCAGCTAAGGGGACGATGGAGAGCTTTGGCACAAACGTCAGACAGAAGTCTGGCCTCAACCGTGGAATACTGCGAACAGGTTGGGGCCAGCTGGATCAGATGCTGGGCTATGGGCGCCGCAAGGTGATAAAGGTTACCGCTGCCTATACCAGTCAGCGGTGTTCTGTGTGTGGGCACACAGAAGCGAGTACCCGTAAGACGCAGAGCACATTCACGTATATGTCCTGTGGACATGCGGATCATGCAGACCTGAATGCGGCTGCAAACATACTGGCCTCCGGGATTGGGGCTGCTGCACGGCGAGGGGCGTTCGGGTTACCGACCCCTATGACCCGTGAAATTGATACTAGTGCCTCACTGTGTACAGTTGGTCACTCACGTATATAATTCCCATGAAAATGGCACAAGCCTTCTGCCGACTGGGGTCATAAATAGTGGTTGTTAAGCGCCACCGTACGTTACCACCCGATCACGATCCTGGGGTGGTGCAGCAGCTTTCTTCATGCCATAGCAGGGAAGGCATGGACCTGATTACGACTGAAAATGTCCGTGAGGTAGCGCCCCGCGGTAAGGACTCTGTGGTGATGCTCCCGCAGTCCGGCCGGTCTGTGGCTATCTGACACCATTCTTTAGCGACGGGCCGGCGACCTCGAACATACGGGCTGGCTCTCACTCGTGCTGGCATCTGGCACAGCCGCTACGATGTCCCCATCCGCCGTCAATATCGCACCGATGTACGCCAGATCAATACCATGGGGGTCGGTATATGACTGGAGGAAAGAACACGACGCACATGACGGTCCAAATGAGCCGCATCGTGGACTCTACCGCACTATTGCATGTCCCTCGCCGCATTGACTCTCGTACCATACCAACGGTAGCCCGTATCCAACCAGAGCTTGCAACTGTCGGCATGAGTGCCACAGACTTGCGACGCAAAGGGGGTCTCGTTCGAGACCTGCGCGTTCCCCTGCAGCAAGCTGGACCGCGCCCATTACTGACAACGCTAGAACGGTAGAGCTACGCGTCTTCGCGCACCCAGAGCACTGCCACATCCATGGAGATGCGACGCTTGGCGAACATGCGGAGAACTGATCTGCAAAGGAGCTTTAGCGATACGCACGCGCATCCGGCTGTCACAAACAACCCTTCCCTCAACGTACAGACAAACCGTCCAAGCGGAGCGGTAAGTCCGTAAGATCCCTCCCTCCAGTTTAAGGCTGCTGCAGCGCCTAATCCGCTATCGAGGGCGCATTGTGGAGTTTGATGCTACCTGGATCATCTAAGGCTGCCGACGACAGTAACCGGTCGCAGGATAACAACCGTCTCCTGATCCATTTGAATGTCCAGCCGCAGCATGTAAACTCCTGGCACCAAACCGGGACGCAGCGGTAGAGCATGCTGCCCTGCATCATGCGACAGATCCGAAGTCTCATAGACGCGGCGCCCTAACATGTCAAACATCTCTGCCCGCACACTACCACGCTCCGGTAACCTGAATTCCACATTCATCTCCTCACCGAACGGGTTCGGGTACACTGCCGTTACCTCCACATCCAAAGGTATTTCCTCGGCCGCCACTGCCGTACGGTTCTCTGCAGGCCTGAAAAACAAGGTGTTCAGGTTCACATCCGACTCGGTAAAGTATATCCGCATCTCGTGTTGCCCTGCAGGGAGATCCACAGACCGCAGGTACCGCGACTCCCAGTCCTGCCACCCACCGGTGCTTGCTACTTCAATTTCACCAATGCTTTCCCCACCCAGAATCAGACGAAATGCTCCGCCTCCCGCCTCGCTGGCTACCCGGGCTTCAATGTCATACGCGCCAGCCTCCGCCACACGTACCGTGTACGTCAACCATTCCCCTTGATGAGTCCATCCCACATTGTACCTGAACCCCTCCGGATCTTTCGAGACTTGGATGTCCACGCCATCGTTACGATAACTCGCCCCACTGTTTCCCCCTCCCGGCCTACCATCTATCGCCTGATAGTCGGTATCAAAGTAGGTCCACCCGTGCCCACCCAAGTCGTAGTCGGCAGCATGAATCTGCCCTGGGATGGCATGTTCTGTAATAAACTCCCCCTCCCTGAACGGCTTCCGAGACCGAAAAAAGTCCGGGTCGAACAGCGAACCCAATACGCCATGCCGAAGCTCCGAGTTTTCTATGTCCAACCCCCGCGCCATACCCAGCAGCGCCGAACGAGCGTCCTCTTCCGTAGGACGAGGACCCTCCCCCCTCCAAAATTCCAATACCTCCTGGTAGCCCTCCGCAAACGGCGCTGATAACGGACTCGTCGTCGTTAATATCTTCTTGTGAGTCCACCAATTCCATCCTATGTTGTGATCCCCCATCAGCTTCACTACCGCAGCAAACCACACATTGGAGTTCTCACCTGTCTCGCCGAGCCACAATGGCCTTTGTGCATTATTGCGCAAATCCAAGAGATAGTTGATCGTGCCTTGGTTGGCAGCGTTCCAGTACTTGTGGAAGGTATACACCATGTTGGGATCAAACGGCTCCTCAATAACGCCGAAATCGGTGGCGAAAAAATTCCCCTCTATAAACACTATGTGGTGCGGATCCACTTTGCGCACCGCCGGCACCAAACACCTGTAATACGTCCCCAGCAAAGCCGTATCAACCCCGTCAGGAGTAACCGGCTCGTTTAGCAGATCATATCCAATTATCAGCTTCTCCTCAGCATAACGCCGCGCTATCTCCGTCCAGATCCGCCGCGCAATCGGCCAATAGATTTCCGGCTGCGTCCACAAACGAGCCTCCCCATCGCTGTCCGCAATATTATGCTCGCTCTGCGCACCAGGCGCCGCGTGCATGTCCAGAATTACCCCAAGCCCATGCTCTCTGCACCATTCCAGAAACCTGTCCAGCAAATCAAAACCCGCCTCATCAAACATCTCGCTCTCATCATCATAGAACAGATTATAGTGGAACGGCAACCGAATGTGGTCAAATCCCCATTCCTTGATCGCCGCTACGTCCGCCTCGCGTACGTAAAATTGACGATACAACTCCCAAAACTCCTCGGCCCCAGCCTCACCTATCAACTCCGATATACCCGCCTCAATCTCGCGAGGAGATGCCTGCGGTGTATGCAACATGTAGCCCTCCGGCATCAGCCAACCACCAAGCCCAACTCCTTTTATCTGCACAGCCGTGCCCGTCGTGTCCAGAATCTCTATCCCGCTAGTCATCCAGTATCCCTCGTTGCTCGCAGAAATCATGTGATCTGAAGGAGGTGCACTCCGCTCGCTCTCCGTCATATAGCACATGTCCACTAACATGTCATCGTCGCTTACCGCTATCAACACTTGCGCGACCGTACCATCGTACCCGCCACCTGTAGCCTTCAATTCCATTACTCCCGACTCATCCTCCACATCCTCATCCTGATCCGCCCTGACAGTCACCACCTGAGGCACCTGCCAGTCTGCAACAGTATACTCCAAGCTCGCAGGGCTAAACGACACCTTCCCCACCAGCCCCCCCGTTGCGCTGACAGCAACCGCTACAGTCCCCGTCGGCTGTGCACCGAGGGAAACCTCGACCATCATCCCAACCCCTCCCTCCATCACGGAAAGAGAATCCAACTCAACAACCAATTCGGCTGCATCATCATCTTCCACCGTTACCGGCACACCCTCCAATGCATCTACAAACCCTCCGCCATTCCCAGTGAAGATGATCATCCCCGCATCATCAACATCATCGTCATCCTCCTGTGCAGTAACAGTGACGACCTGCGCGCTAACCCAGTTGGTTATCGGGAACGTGAGACTTAATGGAGCCACGGTCACCTTTTGAGCCAACTCACTACTGACGCTCACGCTAACCGACACATCCCCCTCTGGAAATGTGGCCAATTGTACTGCCAGCTCCTTTCCTGCCCCTCCTTCCGTCAAATCCAGCGACTGAGGCGTCACGGTCAATGCCCCCATGTCATCGTCATGTACTCTGACCATCACACTCTCTGATACACCTGCATACCCTCCCCCACTGGCAGTGATGGAGACTGTGCCCAACTCATCTACAATATTTTCATCATCCTGCGCAGTAATAGTAACCGTCTGCACGGTACCCCAGTTGGATGTTGTAAAAGTCAGACTAGTATCGCTCAGGCTAACCTTCTGAGCGAGTTCTTCCTGCGCACTTACACGCACGGTTACATTTCCGGTTGGAGCCACGGTGAGCGCTATGGATACATCCTCCCCCAATTCTCCTTCCGCCACATTCACCGAAAGAGGCGTCACCGTTAACCCTGGCGGGGCAGTCGCAGATTGCAACTCAAACACAAACGTGCCTACGGATCGCACCTCTCCATTATAGACGAACGGATCGTCGGTCATCCGGGCTATGTTCTCCTGTGGACTAGTAGCTTGGTTTGCGGAGGTATAATTCGAGCCGCTATCGGTGCCTGCATCGTAGACGAACAATTCAACGATGATCTCATCCTCCCAGCCTGTGGAAGAGCGCAAAGACTGGCCATTCACGCCGACAAACCAGTCCGGGCTGGGAGCTAACATGGATGTGAGAGTCACCAGCGGGAAATCTTCGCTAACATCAAATGTCATCCTGGTCAGACCCGGCGACCGACCAATGCCACCGCCGCTGAGGACTCGCTCCGCTGTTCCGTCCGCAATGGCCGTCTGTACCTCTGACTGAAGGGCCAACTTCGAGCCGAACTCTGCCATCTGCTTTATGCCGAGAGATGCCGTACTCCCGGTCTCCCAGAAGGTGGCACTACTATTGTGGGTCCCGCCGATCAGTCCGGAATAATGCGGGCTTGACGGAAAATTGGTCGGATGCGTGGCTGAGCTCCATGTGGAGGTGAAGGTGACTTCGTATGTGGCTGTTGTCTGGGCCTGCACCACCGCTGCACAAACCATCAAAGAAGCACAAAGCGTCCGTTTCTTCATATTCGTTAGTGACCTGCAAAAGTCGTGAGTATCGAATGGCATGTCGCGTAGTGTACTTAACTGTCCATTAATAGTGCCGCTCCAATTGTGGTCGCGATCAGGTTCCAACCATATTTCGATGGAAACATGTAGACTCACCGGTATGACAGGCGATGCCGCCGACTTGCTTCACCTTGAATAGCAGCGCGTCACCATCGCAATCCAAGTCCACCGCAACGACTTCTTGAAAATGCCCACTGGTCTCCCCCTTAACCCACTCAAGAGATCTGGACCGACTCCAAAACGTCATGAGGCCTGTTTCCAATGTCTTGCGTAATGTTGCGCTTGACATGTACGCCAACATGAGAACGTTACCCGAGGTGTGGTCTTGCACTATTGCGGGCACAAGGCCATTTTCGTCATATGTGACCAACGATGTAATCCAATGCATAGGTTGTTATCGGGAATAATGCTACAGTAGCAGATGTGGGAACATCGCCATGGCACCCGGCAACACGGTGTCCCCATGCGATCACACCACAGGTACCGCGTGATCCGAAGGCGTACCCCTATGCATCAAGTGTCAGACGCCTGTCTGGCTATGAGAATGGCCGGCCCGGCGTTAACCAAGATGGGTATAGGGGATGTACCATCCGATATTCCGGCTTCTTCTCGTGTTACCAGTTTCATGGTCTTCAATGGCATTTATTGCTTGTACGGGCGCATTGTGGAGTTTGATGTCAGCTGGATCATCTAAGGCTGCCGACGACAGTAACCGGTCGCAGGATAACAACCGTCTCCTGATCCATTTGAATGTCCAGCCGCAGCATGTAAACTCCTGGCACCAAACCGGGACGCAGCGGTAGAGCATGCTGCCCTGCATCATGCGACAGATCCGAAGTCTCATAGACGCGGCGCCCTAACATGTCAAACATCTCTGCCCGCACACTACCACGCTCCGGTAACCTGAATTCCACATTCATCTCCTCACCGAACGGGTTCGGGTACACTGCCGTTACCTCCACATCCAAAGGTATTTCCTCGGCCGCCACTGCCGTACGGTTCTCTGCAGGCCTGAAAAACAAGGTGTTCAGGTTCACATCCGACTCGGTAAAGTATATCCGCATCTCGTGTTGCCCTGCAGGGAGATCCACAGACCGCAGGTACCGCGACTCCCAGTCCTGCCACCCACCGGTGCTTGCTACTTCAATTTCACCAATGCTTTCCCCACCCAGAATCAGACGAAATGCTCCGCCTCCCGCCTCGCTGGCTACCCGGGCTTCAATGTCATACGCGCCAGCCTCCGCCACACGTACCGTGTACGTCAACCATTCCCCTTGATGAGTCCATCCCACATTGTACCTGAACCCCTCCGGATCTTTCGAGACTTGGATGTCCACGCCATCGTTACGATAACTCGCCCCACTGTTTCCCCCTCCCGGCCTACCATCTATCGCCTGATAGTCGGTATCAAAGTAGGTCCACCCGTGCCCACCCAAGTCGTAGTCGGCAGCATGAATCTGCCCTGGGATGGCATGTTCTGTAATAAACTCCCCCTCCCTGAACGGCTTCCGAGACCGAAAAAAGTCCGGGTCGAACAGCGAACCCAATACGCCATGCCGAAGCTCCGAGTTTTCTATGTCCAACCCCCGCGCCATACCCAGCAGCGCCGAACGAGCGTCCTCTTCCGTAGGACGAGGACCCTCCCCCCTCCAGAATTCCAATACCTCCTGGTAGCCCTCCGCAAACGGCGCTGATAACGGACTCGTCGTCGTTAATATCTTCTTGTGAGTCCACCAATTCCATCCTATGTTGTGATCCCCCATCAGCTTCACTACCGCAGCAAACCACACATTGGAGTTCTCACCTGTCTCGCCGAGCCACAATGGCCTTTGTGCATTATTGCGCAAATCCAAGAGATAGTTGATCGTGCCTTGGTTGGCAGCGTTCCAGTACTTGTGGAAGGTATACACCATGTTGGGATCAAACGGCTCCTCAATAACGCCGAAATCGGTGGCGAAAAAATTCCCCTCTATAAACACTATGTGGTGCGGATCCACTTTGCGCACCGCCGGCACCAAACACCTGTAATACGTCCCCAGCAAAGCCGTATCAACCCCGTCAGGAGTAACCGGCTCGTTTAGCAGATCATATCCAATTATCAGCTTCTCCTCAGCATAACGCCGCGCTATCTCCGTCCAGATCCGCCGCGCAATCGGCCAATAGATTTCCGGCTGCGTCCACAAACGAGCCTCCCCATCGCTGTCCGCAATATTATGCTCGCTCTGCGCACCAGGCGCCGCGTGCATGTCCAGAATTACCCCAAGCCCATGCTCTCTGCACCATTCCAGAAACCTGTCCAGCAAATCAAAACCCGCCTCATCAAACATCTCGCTCTCATCATCATAGAACAGATTATAGTGGAACGGCAACCGAATGTGGTCAAATCCCCATTCCTTGATCGCCGCTACGTCCGCCTCGCGTACGTAAAATTGACGATACAACTCCCAAAACTCCTCGGCCCCAGCCTCACCTATCAACTCCGATATACCCGCCTCAATCTCGCGAGGAGATGCCTGCGGTGTATGCAACATGTAGCCCTCCGGCATCAGCCAACCACCAAGCCCAACTCCTTTTATCTGCACAGCCGTGCCCGTCGTGTCCAGAATCTCTATCCCGCTAGTCATCCAGTATCCCTCGTTGCTCGCAGAAATCATGTGATCTGAAGGAGGTGCACTCCGCTCGCTCTCCGTCATATAGCACATGTCCACTAACATGTCATCGTCGCTTACCGCTATCAACACTTGCGCGACCGTACCATCGTACCCGCCACCTGTAGCCTTCAATTCCATTACTCCCGACTCATCCTCCACATCCTCATCCTGATCCGCCCTGACAGTCACCACCTGAGGCACCTGCCAGTCTGCAACAGTATACTCCAAGCTCGCAGGGCTAAACGACACCTTCCCCACCAGCCCCCCCGTTGCGCTGACAGCAACCGCTACAGTCCCCGTCGGCTGTGCACCGAGGGAAACCTCGACCATCATCCCAACCCCTCCCTCCATCACGGAAAGAGAATCCAACTCAACAACCAATTCGGCTGCATCATCATCTTCCACCGTTACCGGCACATTTTGTAGCACCTCGTTGTATTCTACGCCGCTCGCAACCATGGATAGCGTCCCTGTTTCGTCCTCCAAGCCATCATCCTGTTTGGCTGTGACGGTAAACTCCTGGCCTGTAGCCCAGCTATCACCGTCATACGCTAAGGTTGCAGAGCTCAATGAGGCCTTTTCGCTTAACCCATCCACCAAGGTCATGGAGACCGTTACGGTACCAGAGGGCTCGGTATTGAGCCTGACAGAGACCGTAGCGGATCCACCCTCGCCCAGTTCCAAAGACTCCGGCTGCACGGATAAACCAGGAACATCATCGTCTTGTACTTGGGCCGATACAGTCGCCGACACACCGTTATACCCTCCTCCGCTCGCTGAAATTACCAGCGTACCAGACTCGTCACGAGAGTCCGCATCTGGCTCTGCTGTTATCCTAAGCCGGTACGGATCACTCCAATTTGATATCGTAAAGCCTAATCTGAACGGGCTCAGGTTAACTTTTTGAGCGAATTCTCCCTGCGCACTCAGACTCACGATTACCCTGCCCGTGGGCTGCGTAGATAATGCTATTGAAAGGTCCTTGCCGTCCCCTCCTTCCGTAAGATCCAGCGACAGCGGCGTCACCGTCAGGCTGGCGTCGCCATCAAACACCTGGACAGCCACAGTTTCCGTAACGCCTCCGTACCCTCCTCCACTCGCCGCAATGGAGATTGTCCCGGTCTCATCACCGACACCATCATCCTCCCGCGGTGTAATGGTAACCAGCTGCGCGGTACTCCAGTCGGTAGTCGAAAACGTCAAACTATTTGGCGACACGGTCACCTTCGCCCCAAACCCTCCAAGGGCTTCCACACTCACCGCTACACTGCCTGTGGGCTGCGCAGATAATGCTATTGAAAGGTCCTTGCTATTGCCTCCTTCCGTCAGATCCAGCGTCCGTGGCGTCACCGTCAGGCTCCCGCTATCGTCGTCCTCCACCTCAACAGCCACAGTCTCCGTAACGCCTCCGTACCCCCCTCCGCTCGCCGCAATGGAGATTGTCCCGGTCTCATCGCCAATACCATCATCCTCCCGCGGTGTGATGGTAACCAGCTGCGCGGTACTCCAGTCGGTAGTCGAAAACGTCAAACTGCTTGGCGACACGATCACCTTCGCCCCAAACCCTCCAAGGGCTGCCACACTCACCGCTACACTGCCTGTGGGCTGCGCAGATAATGCTATTGAAATGTCCTTGCTATTGCCTCCTTCCGTCAGATCCAGCGTCCGTGGCGTCACCGTCAGGCTCCCGCTATCGTCGTCCTGCACGCTTACAGCCACAGTTTCCGTAACGCCTTGATACCCTCCTCCGCTCGCCGCAATGGAGATTGTCCCGTCCTCACCACCGATACCATCATCCTCCCGCGGCGTAATGGTAACCTGCTGCGCGGTACGCCAGTCCGTAGTCGAAAACGTCAAACTATTTGGCGACACGGTGACCTTCGCCCCAAGCCCTCCAAGGGCTGTCACACTCACCGTTACACTGCCTGCGGGCTGCGCAGATAATGCTATCGAAATGTCCTTGCTATTGCCTCCTTCCGTCAGATCCAGCGTCCGTGGCGTCACCATCAGGCTCCCGCTATCGTCGTCCTGCACGCTTACAGCCACAGTTTCCGTAACGCCTTGATACCCTCCTCCGCTCGCCGCAATGGAGATTGTCCCATCCTCACCACCGATACCATCATCCTCCCGCGGCGTAATGGTAACCTGCTGCGCGGTACGCCAG
This sequence comes from Rhodothermales bacterium, assembly GCA_963663495.1. Lineage (GTDB taxonomy): Bacteria > Bacteroidota > Rhodothermia > Rhodothermales > Bin80. The sequence goes on along the minus strand of OY760427.1, from coordinate 1,715,089 downwards.
TCTGTAGTCGAAAACGTCAAACTATTTGGGGACACGGCCACCTTCGCCCCAAACCCTCCCAGAGCTGTCACACTCACCGTTACACTGCCTGCGGGCTGCGTAGCTAACGCTATGGAAAGGTCCTTGCCATTGCCTCCTTCCGTCAGAGCCAGCGTCCGTGGCGTCACCGTTAATCCTGCAGTGATCCTCGTTGATTGCAATGAAAATACAAAGGTACCTACGGATTTCACCTGTCCTTCGTAGATAAACGGATTTGTGGCAATACGGGCAATGTTCTCTCGTGGATTGGTAGCTTGATTTGAAGAAGTATAGTTCGGGCCGCTGTCGGTGCCTGCATCATAGACGAACAATTCAATAGTGTCCTCATTCTTCCAGTCTGTGGCCGAGCGCAATGAATGTCCGTTCACACCGACAAACCAGTCTGGACTAGGAGCCAGCATTGATGTTAATGTTACCAGTGGGAAAGCTTCGCTAACGTCAAACGTCATACGGACCACGCCTGGAGAGGGCCCAATACCACCGCCGCTTAGGACTCTCTCCGCCGTTCCGGCCCCAATGGCCGTCTGTACCTCGGACCGAAGGGCCGACTTCGAGCCGAACTCTGCCATCTCCTTTATACCGAGAGATGCCGTACTCCCAGTCTCCCAGAAGGTGGCACTACTATTGTGGGTCCCGCCGATCAGTCCGGAATAATGCGGGCTTGACGGGAAGTTGGTCGGATGTGTGGTTGCGCTCCACGTTGAGGTGAAGGTGACTTCGTATGTGGCTATGGTCTGGGCTTGCGCTATCCCTGCACAGACCATAAAGAAAGCACAAGCCGCCTGTTTCGTTATGTACATTAGGAATTACAACAGTCGTGGGTGGAATACTCTCAACCCATTAGTATGGGAGTTATATGGCTGAGTACCCATTTGCTGAGGTTTTCGAAATAATTGCGGGTTTTTCGCGAAAAGCGGGAACTGATTATGAAAAACTGGAGCAAGCCATCCTAACTACACCACCACAGCGCAAAATAACGGGTGCCAAAACGCGTGGGTACTCAGCAATATAATTCCCATTAGTATACCTATCTGCCGACAAATGATACGACTCCGATCAAGGTCGCAGCCCAGATCAGACCATATTTCAATCGAAACAGGGAATCTTGCCGGAATCCGGGTGATTCCTGCAACCTGCTTCAATTCAGAGCAACGTTGCACCACCACTGCAATCAAAAGGGGACTTATATGGCTGAGTGCCACGCGTTTTCGCAGGAATTACTTTTTGTGCTTGGGTGGTGCAGACAAGATGGCTTTCGCCAGTTTTTCATAATCAGTTCCCGCTTTTCACGAAAAGACTGCAATTATTTCAAATAACTCAACACGTGGGTATTCATGCTATATAAGTTCCATATATTAGGGAGTTATATACCACCGTGCCATGCCCGAAACGGTTAGTGCATACCGCAATATCACATACAGGCTATTGCCCGGAAGTCGGAGTAACGCCAAGCAACTTGCTGGATTAGCGGGTGCGTGTAGGTTCGTGTGGAATGCCATCCTCGCAGAGCAGAGCGAGGCCTACAAGAAAGCGAAAGAGGCTGGAGAGAAGCCGCCCTCGGTAAGCTTCTTCTCGCTGGGGAAGCGATTCACGGCGCTGCGCCGCACGGTCGAGTGGCTACCTGAATACTCCTTTGGTGTCGTTAGATACACATTGAAGTATCAGGCGGATGCATGGAAGGCATTCTTCAAGGAGGGTAAGAGAAGACCGAGATTCCATTCCAGACGTGGTAGTACGCCTTCGTTCACGATCCCGGATAACGTAAGGGTTCGGGATGGTAAGCTGTATATCCCGAAAGTGGGATATATGGCGCTCCGCAGGCGGGGAGGCAACCCGTACCCTGATGGTATACCCGTCAAAGCCACGGTAAAGAAGAACGCCGGCAAAGGGTATGCTGTCATCTGCTACAGGATGGAGGCACCTGTAATCCTCCCTTATTCATGAGGGAGTTAAGTGGCGGGGAATCGTCGTTTGATATTATGGTGTAATATGTTGATTATACACGGTTTGAATGGGATCCTGTGCGACGCTCAAACGTTCAGAAACCCCAATACCCATTCACCCTGTAACACACCCGATGCAAGATCCCAAATCCAACCTTCTGTTCGCTTGCCAGTTCAATAAAACCGTCAAAGTTGTACGCTCCAAGACCGATAATCTAACATCGGATGCCGGCGTCATTCCTATGCGCCTGCTCATGGTGATCAGCACCTTGGCATGCCGACTCGCTTCCGTGCTTAAGGACAATCGGTCCCAAGCTCGGATTACGCATAGCCTTGAGGAGTTAGTGCGGCAGTTACTGCTGCAACATGTGCAGGGGTGGGGACGTCAGTCAGATGCGGACAAGCTTCGAAGGGACCCCGCCATGCGCGTGGCCACTTCTTCCAAAAGGGGTATGAGGGCATTACAGGACGATAGGTCCCTGGCATCCCAGCCAACCATGTCTCGCTTCGTGCACATGTTGGCCGGGAAAAAGAATTTCAAGAAGTTGCGCCTTTTTGTAGAGACATTCGCCATGGAGCACCTGCTGCAGCGTGGTGGCGGGAAGCGCCGCCCCGAGGTGGTCTTTGATGTGGACGGTGTACCGGTAGATACGCATGGCAAGCAGCAGGGCAGCAAGTGGAACGGATATTACAAGCGCACCATCTTTCTGCCCCTTATCGCCATATGCGGTGAGTCGGGCGACATGTTGGGGGCGGAATTGCGAGGGGGCACGAAGAATGTGGTGAAGGACTGCTACGGTTTCATTCGACGCATTGGGCTGGCATTGCGTGAACATGTGGCCGACAAGGTCATTGTCCGATTGGACGCAGGCTTCAACAGTGGCGAATTATGTGATAAGCTGGAGAACGACCGTATCGGCTACGTGATGCGTCTGAAAGGAAACGATGTGATTGACGGGCTTGCGGCGCCTCATTTGGAGGGTGATCAGCCGTCGGACGAATGCTACCACGAACTGCGCTACCGTGCAAAGTGCTGGTCCGTAGAGCGTCGTGTGGTGCTCGTGGTTGTTCCGGTGCCGGGAGAGCTTTTTCCGCGGCATTTCTATCTGATCACCGATCTGGATGTAGAAGCCTATCCGGCAGAGCAGCTTGTGAATCTGTACCGGAAGAGAGGAAAGGCGGAAAAGCACTTCGGGGAGCTGAATGCGGCTTGCTCCATGGCGCTGTCGTCGGTTCTCCGTCCGAAGACACACTATAAGGGCCGGCCTGTAGTGCGGGTGCCTGATGAGTCGGAACAGGATGAGTCGGAACAGGATGAGTCGGAACAGGATGAGTCGGAACAGGATGAGTCGGAACAGATGAGTCGGAACAGGATGGGTCGGAACAGGATGAGTCGGAACAGGATGAGTCGGAACAGGATGCCGAGATCCGAGCCGAGAACGAGGTCCTGCTACAGGTATACCTTCTAACTTATCAGCTCATGCATGTGGGGCGCTGCCTTATGCGGGAGCCTGACGAATCCCAGATAAGTCTGAGCACCTATCGCGAGCGTGTACTCAAGGTGGGGGCCCGCTTCGTACAACACGCGCGCAACATCGTTATCCACATTGCCGCCAGCGCAGATGCTGCATGGGAGCAATTTTGGCGACGTTATTGTCAACTCACATGGATCACGCTTCCCATGAAGAGCTAGCTAAGTCATATTTGCGCCTGCGCTTCGACACCGCAGGCGCCCAACGCGGAAAGCGGAAAGAGAAGGTAGGCAGAGGTGTGTCTACCCGACAGACGTCTTCCCAAAATCTCGGTAATGTGACCGCTATCGAGTCGGGAAAAGGGCCTAAACTGGTGTTTTCAGCCCCTCTCATGGTCGTCCCTACGCATGAACAACGCACAATCGGTCCTGCAGGTACCGAAACAGCACTTTTAGACCCGAACAGGGTACATCATGAATATTGCAGGGTAATAGAGGATACCGGCGGTGCTGTAGGCATTGACCGTAATTGCGGGCAGGTCGCTATGGTCTCCACAGAGGGCGATACAAGCATTATCAGACAACCGGATACCAAGCGTCTTGATGCCAAGTTGAAGCGGCATCAGCGAAGACTGGCGAGACAGAAGAAAGGCTCCAACCGTCGTAACAGGCGGAAGCATAGAATCGCCCGCATACAGCGCAAGCGTGCTAACATCCTCAAGAATGCGAACCACCAGGTAAGTCGCAGTATTGCCAAATGCTCCTCAACGGTGATACTGGAGGACCTGAAGATCAAAGCGATGACATGTTCAGCTAAGGGGACGATGGAGAGCTTTGGCACAAACGTCAAACAGAAGTCTGGCCTCAACCGTGGAATACTGCGAACAGGTTGGGGCCAGCTGGATCAGATGCTGGGTTATAAGTGCCGCAAGGTGATAAAGGTTACCGCTGCCTATATCAGTCAGCGGTGTTCTGTGTGTGGGCACACAGAAGCGAGTAACCGTAAGACACGGAGCAAATTCACGTGTATGTCCTGTGGACATGCGGATCATGCAGACCTGAATGCGGCTGCAAACATACTGGCCTCCGGGATTGGGGCTGCTGCACGGCGAGGGGCGTTCGGGTTACCGACCCCTATGACCCGTGAATTTGATCCTAGTGCCTCACTGTGTACAGTTGGTCACTCACGTATATAATTCCCATCAAAAGCCACCTCAATAACTTCCTGATAATGCCCGGTTCCCCTTGATCCGATCTCACTTCAGCCCCCTCCGCTGCCGTGTATTGGTTGAAAACATCTGTGTAACGCCCTTGCGAGAACTGACGTAGGAAGACCATGCGACTTTCCGACCTTCAAGTACCTAGCTCTCGTCTGCCAACGGAAACCTCGCTGCCACCACAGCGGAACAAAGATGTGGCAGCATCGCTTACCCGTACAAGTCGGTTATTATCAAGCCTCAGTATGTTTCCCGCACGCACGCTTGTATTCCTAGCGCGCCTGTACCAGCGCGTAGTATCACCGCATTTCCCTACCTCGTGCAGATATGTACCCACCTGCTCCGAGTACGCTGTAGACGCGCTCACGCATTATGGCGCACTGAAAGGAAGCATTCTGACGGTTTGTCGTCTGCTTCGCTGTGTACCGTGGGCTAAGCATGGATATGATCCTCCACGATGGTTCAGTGAGCCGCGGCCTCTTTCGCCGTTTGACGAACCGGAAGGTTCAGGGGATTAATGTTATTGCCTGCACTCACGTAACCGTGTCCAATGCCCCACCGCACGCACATGAAGCTGCAGCGCGCCGTGTTGTAGCCGCGCGCTGCGCCATCATAACGGTAAGTGATACGCGCACCCGAGCTACGGATACTGGCGGCAAACACATCCTTGATCAATTAACCGAGAATGGGCATTTCGTTGCCTCCTACGTCATCGTGCCCGACTGTCTTCAGACGATCCGGCACGCGGTGCTACAGGAATGCGACGAAGCAGAACTTATAATTTTGACCGGAGGTACTGGCATCAGCAAGCATGACAACACGTATGAAGCCGTACAGCCGGTGTTTAACAAAGAGATTGTGGGGTTTGGTGAACTATTCCGTGCCTTGTCGTATCAGGAAATTGGATCGGCATCCATGCTGTCACGAGCGGTGGCAGGCACTTTCAAGGATTCCATTGTTTTCTCCGTCCCGGGATCGCTACCTGCCGTCAGGCTTGCCATGGAGCGCCTAATACTACCCGAAATCAGGCACCTTGTCAGCGAACTCCGCAAGCACCAGGCATAACATAAGCCCGTTAAGGTGGGCGCACACTGCCTGCGGGCTGTGCATCACGATTTTGCAATTTGGCAGTGCATCGGGCCAATACATTGAGACAAACACGAATCTCCAAGCCTACCAGGGGATCGCCTTGGATTGCCTAGCACCCGTCGCAGAAGACCACCAGGCCTTTGTGCTGGAGCCTCCCGAAGAAATGCCCTACCTCAATAGTGTACTGCTGGAACATTGGCGCGATAGGGGCAAGTCCGTATTTCTGACCGATTCCACGGCGCAGTCCGCGGAACGAACCTACCACAAGCTGGCATACCAAATTCACACGGCACAAGTGCAGTATAGCAGAGAGGGACGCAGGACTCTCCGACGAGAGTTGAGTCTGAATATAGGGGTTGTTCTTGTCGCTGCATCGGGCGAAGTCCTGCATGCAGATACATGTCAGGGTGCTTTCGAAGACACACTACATCGGCATGAGGTTGTGAAAAGGGAATCCGCAGCCTTCCCCGAGACGGTCGGTATGGTACCAGCCTCGCGCTGGCCGCGCCGCTATCTGGAGCCTGTCATGCTCATCGCAGTCAGCGCACTCACAGCAGTCCTGTTCTTCCACCTGAGGAGTGCATCACCGGATGGTAGCTGAGCCCGAGGGCACCGCGATGGTGGTAAGGAGCACTCTCCTCCCTTGGCCGGGCATACAACTCCTACTGATCAGCGGCTGCGCAGAACCCCTCCTTCCCACCGGCGGGCCTGTGGATCGCACACCACCCGCCATCAGCGCTTCTGTCCCGAGCAATGGCGCGGTCAATTATGAGGAGGACTTCGTGCGGTTGGAATTTTCGGAGTATGTAGACCAAGCTTCCTTCGCGAGAGCTTTTTCTGTTACGCCTGCTCTTTCCGAGCGTTTGCGCTTTGCATGGCGCCAACGGCGTGTTGATGTGGCTTTCCCCGAACCCCTGCGAGACAGTACGACCTACGTCCTTATCATCGGCACCGATCTGCGAGATGTTCGAGGCATTAAAATCACGAGCCCACTCACCCTTGCCTTTGCCACAGGCCCCGTCATTGATAAAGGCCGCATTACCGGTAGTGTTGTGGAACCCTTCAGAGGCCGAGGAATGGCCGATATCGATGTACTAGCCTACCAACCCGGTGCCTTGGAACCGGCCTACCGTACCCAGACTGACGGACAAGGGCGGTTTGTGCTGCCCTATGTGAGGGAGGGAGAATACTCTGTCATTGCGCTCCTTGACCGCAATCGCAACCAGCGCCCGGATCCCAGCGAAATTTTTGCTGTGCCGCCTACACAGATAATCCACACAACGGAGGACACTACACTTTCATTACGGCGCTGGATCATTACCCGCTTGGATACGATTCCCCCTACGTTGGATCGGGTGCGCCAGCGAGATGCGGGCATCGTTGAAGCTCGATTCTCCGAGGCAGTGGTGCTGCCCGGACTAGACCCGACCATGTGGTCGCTGGCGGACTCCGTGACAGGGTACCGTGTCCCGATTTTGAGGGTATTCCAAGCTGCGGATGATCCTGTGCGCGTGTTTCTTGAAGCCAGGCCGGCCACGCCAGGAACGTACTTCGTGGAGCCGGACTCGGCCATCGCAGATTCAAGTGCAAATCGGGTCCGCGGCTCAGTCGTAACCGTGGATATGGAGCCGGTTGAGAATGAAGCACCCCGGTTCGAATTCTTCCGATTCCTTCCTGAGGAGCAGTCAGGTGAGGTAATCCTATTGCCCCACCAGTATCCTGAGCTCGTCTTCAGCATGCCGCCGGACCGTGCGGCGCTTGATACGCTCGTCACGGCCCGCGACAGCACGGGAGCAGTACGCTCAATCCGGATTGGTACCCGTAATGGTACCACCTACACGCTGCAACTTGTGCCACCTCTCTCGCAAGGTGAAATCGTACGTGTCACTGTCAGTGACACGCTCCATCAGGTATATCGCCGCATGGAAGACCGCGATCTGGGCAGCCTGAGCGGTACCGTGCAGCGATTGGACATCGCGCACCCGGTGGTGATTGAAGTTTACGCCGCAGACGAGCCTGGATTGTCGCTTGCAACGACCTACGCGGATTCTATGGGATGGTTCGAAATAGCTGGTTTACAAGAGGATAACTACGATGTCCGGGCATTCATTGATCTCAACCAGAACAGTCAATGGGATGGAGGGCAGCTGCAACCCTTCCAGCCAACTGAACCAATCACGTGGACATTGGAGGCGATTGCCGTCCGGGCTCGATGGAATAGCGCCTTGGCTGACACTCTGGTATTTCATGTCCGGTGAGGAACGCCCGCAGAGCCTGGCGTCAATCCCTATGTGATCAGACAGTCTCAGAATTTATAGGGAGTTATATGGCTGAGTGCCACGCGTTTTCGCGGGCGTTACTTTTTGTGCTTTGGTGGTGCGGACAGGATGGCTTTCGCCAGTTCTTCCGGTATGGTAGGGATGGATTGTTGGATATTGAGAATGTCGTTTGTTACGGGGAGGCCGGGGCGTTTCGTTTCCTGAATCTTGTTACCGGGCTTCGGGGATTTATCTATGCTCATGGTGTCATAGGCTATAGAGTAGCACTAATCCATTGGGGCAGAATACCGAAATGATTTCATGGCGGACATCTGCTTAGAGTAGGAGGCTGCATACATTGCGATCCAGTTTTCACGACAGTCGATCAACTTCAGGACCGATTCCTTGGCTTATATCGGGACGCTCTTGACAATGCGGAAGTACTGGGCGGACCCCGGTACGGGCCACGAAGCGCACCGGACGAACCCATGAGACGCGGGCCATCAAGCACAGACATGGAAAAGCTGGCGCATAACGGCCCTGACCACCGGAATGGGTACGGCGTTGCCAGTAAGCCGTCTGACGGTCGTTATCGGACTGTCAATCTCGTAGCTGTCGGGGAAGCCTTGCAGGCGCAGTATTGCGCGGCCCGTTTGTCTCCGTTCTTCGTCCACGAGCAAGTAGTGGTAGCCGGCCGATGCCCGGAGTGCGCATGAGTACGGATGGCTTGATACGTTACCGCTTACGTTTAGCTATGAAATGAGGGATTTGTACATGAGCCGTTTACCGACCAGTCCTTGAGCAATTATTGTCATTGGCTCCGCTGTGTCGTAGTCGCGTGCATTGTGTCGCCCTGCAAATTCGTTCACGTACCGCTGTAGGTGTTTCTTGCTCATGTGGTGGTACGTTCCGTAGTACCCACGCTTCAGCAAAGACCAGAAGCTCTCTACGCCATTGGTATGGACCTGCTCACGAACGTATTCGCCAACAGAGTGACGTACGTAGGCGTGGTTGTTGCGGCCCCGGTATGCTGACGTGCCATCCGTATAGACCTCGGTGTCTTCCGAGACATAGGTATCCACAAACGCATTGAGCGTCTGTCCGTCTATGTTTTCTACTACCTGGGCAGAAATGCTATTGGTGACACGATCACGGACTCCTACAACGGCTTCCTTACCTACTGGCCCAAGGCCTGCTTTCAGCTTCTTGCTGGCGTGCTTGTTCTTTTCCTTGCCACCGAAGTAGGCTTCGTCAACCTCTACCGGACCGGCAAATAGTGCATGCTCTCCATTCCATGATTGTCGAATACGGTGGGCCAGATGCCACGCTGTCGTCTGGGTTATGCTAAGGTCACGATGCAGCTTCATGCTGGATACGCCCTTGATACTGGTAGTCATGATGTAAATGGCTAATGCCCATACCTGGTATCCCAGTTTGGAGTCCTGCATTACAGTCCCTATGCGGACACTGAATCGTTTACGGCAACTACGGCAACTATAAGGCATGCTAGGATGTTTGGCGCCAGACTGTACGTTCTTAGACGCACAGTGCGGGCAAACAGGAGTGTTGCCCCACCGCTTCATTGCGAACCATGCTTCGGCTGATGGGTCGTCTGGAAACATTTTGGTTAGCTTGATCAAGGACACTCCTTCACGATCAGCCCGTCCAGGGCCATTGGTGTTTCTGTTGTTTCTTTTCTTTGAAGGCATTTAGTTAGGTCATCAATCTATCACGGGATGGTGCCCATTTTCGGTATAGTCGGTTCCCACTATTCGCGACCAAACTGCAATTATTTCAACAATTTAACGCGTGGGCAGTCAGCTATATAACTCCCTAGTATTTCCCTATTCAAGATCCCGACGCTTGCGATGACTCTCCGCTCGTCCTGTCTGCCAGTGCTAACCGCGAAGAGCCAGCGCGTGGCAGACGACCAGGCAATCCATACTTTCGGTTTACCGGGATTCACCCTGATGGAACTGGCTGGGCGGGGTGCCGCTGTTGCCATGGAACGATGCCTGGGCTCTCCCGCCGGGAAGCATGTGGCTCTGTACTGCGGTAAGGGCAACAACGGTGGGGATGGCTTTGTCCTGGCACGCTGCCTGCACGAGCGCGGCGCGTTGGTCCAGGTCTTGGTGCCTAACGTCATTCGCACGGACGATGCCCAACGCAACTTGGATCTGCTCAAGAAGATGGCTAGACATTCATCCCGTATTCTCTTTGGCGCTTATGAGGATGATCTGTCAGCTGACTGGTATGTAGATGCTCTGTTGGGTACCGGGGTGACGCAAACCCTCCGTCCAGAAATGTTGGATTTGGTGAGACGGCTTAACGCTGCCCCCGGTGTGTTGATTGCGCTGGACATGCCTACAGGGCTGCACCCCGACACGGGTGTGCTGCTCGGTGATGCCGTGCGTGCGTCGCTAACCGTCACTATGGCAGCTTTGAAGCCCGGTCTTCTCGTGGGCGATGGGCCAGGCGTCGCTGGTAGGGTAGTAGTAATTGATATTGGAATCCCCCGGTACATACTGGAAGAAGCACAAGCCACTTCTGAGCACACGGGTCTTTCCACCGATGACGCCGTACGGCGACTGCTACCCACTCGTCCACGCCGTGCGCACAAATACAGCGTAGGCATGGCACTCGTGATTGGGGGCTCACCGGGGCTTACGGGCGCCCCCGTGATGGCTTCCACCGCTGCAGCACGCATTGGCGCAGGCTATGTCACATGTGCCATCCCGGCATCAGTACAAGCGCTTGCGTCGTCACGACTGACTGAAATTGCTACGGTTGCACTCCCGGAAACCCGGTCAGGAGACCTTGATGCAACTGCTGCGATGGATGTGTTGTCTGAGCCGTTGGAGCGCGCTAATGCTATACTGATCGGGCCGGGGCTGGGAAGAAGTGCTTCCGCGGAATCGCTGGTCAGGCAGCTCCTCACTACAGTGGACCTACCCACTGTAATTGATGCGGACGGGCTCCGCGCTCTGGCAGGTATGCGGGACCTGGTAACCGGCCATTCCAACAGGCGATGGGTCTTGACCCCTCACCTTGGCGAGTTTCGGCACCTAACCAGCACGAACCCGGCGGACCCACTTGAAGCTGCTCGACACTGCGCTAAGAAATGGATGTCCATTGTCGCCCTCAAAGGAATGCCAACGGTTGTGGCTACACCGCAGGCCGACGCATACATTTGTTCAACGGGCAACACAGCGCTGGCGACCGCAGGTACCGGTGATGTGCTCGCAGGAATGTGCACCAGCCTCTTAGCACAAGGCATGCACCCCATTGACGCTATGGTTTGCGCAGCACACATCGGTGGAAGCGCAGCGGACCGATACGCGTCTAATTCCGCCGCGCAGTCAATGATGGCCCTTGATATGGTGCGCGAGTTGCCCGGCCTGTTGGCGGATCGATATATAGGCCATGAAACCATGAAAACAGCCCAGTAGGGTAGCCACGTTTGTCTTGGCTTGTACAGTCTGTGATGAACGATGTACACACAGGTCAAGAGGATGGCAAGGATTCCATGATGGGAGGCAACCGTTAGAACCGGGGATCATAATGCGCAGACATACCTGCAACGATTCGAAACGTGGCTACAACCATGATGATCAACTTGCTATGTACCGTTATTCATGCATATTTTAGGGACTGTAATTTTTCATCACCCCCCGATCCAGCTACATTATGGCAATCCGAAAAAATCCTAAGGTTGATCTGCGACGCACCTACGGTTTGGTCGTGCAGGTAGGAATGGTAGCATCACTCTTGGTTTTGATCCTGGCATTTCGCATGAGCTTTGAGAGCGGAGATGGTATGGATATCCAGCAGATTGAGCAGGAAGTAATTGAGATGGAAGAAATTGTGCAGACGAAGCAGGAAGTAAAGCCTCCGCCGCCCCCGCGCCCCCCGGTGCCCGTAGAAGTACCAAACGACGAGGTCCTTGACGACGACGACCTTGATCTAGATGCTTTTTTGGACATTGACGAGCCCCTTGCTGACCTCCCTCCGCCTCCTCCACCATCAGAAGATGAAGAAGAGGAAGAGGAGCCTGAGATTTTTGTGATCGTGGAGCAGATGCCCGAATTGATCGGTGGATACAATTCCCTTTATGAAAATCTGAAATACCCCGAGATAGCCAGGAAGGCTGGTGTGGAAGGCCGTGTGGTCGTCTCGTTTGTGGTAGACGAACAGGGCAACCCTACGAATGCGACCGTAACGCGTCCAATTGGTGGCGGCTGTGATCAGGAGGCCCTGCGTGTTGTACGTGAAGCCAAATTCACACCGGGGAAGCAGCGTGGTAAGCCCGTAAAGGTTTCCATGTCGCTGCCAATCACATTCAAGCTTAAGTAACCGTCCTTCTCACTGTGTAGGGAAGGTGCGACCTCCAACGAGTGTGGAGTCGTACGTATTTGCCGCCCCGTGGTGGCTCCATGATACGGTGGCGGGTTCGAGCGTGCGCTGAGAGCGGCATCCCTGTGCCAATAGTCGATCCTCTGGATGGGATGCTCCGCTCGCGAAAAGGAGGCACTGGGGGAATTGGAAGGAAATCGTGCGCATGCACCTCCGGGCGGGCCCAGTTTCCGGCCTTCGTTCAGGATTCGTTGAGACGGATGTTTATGGCTCTCGGTACGGTCCACTGTCCAGTTCCTTGGTCCGACGCGATACCGTTGAACAGGTATGGTTCACCTAGGTGAACCTCAGCATACAATCCTGTGCGGTATCAAGTCCTCTCTCAGTGCATATGCCGCCAAAGAGGACCTGAATGGTATTTTGCCGCGCTACACGCAGGAAATAGCCTCACCTTCTGGAGATAAGTACCGCGCGGTCTCTCCGAATGGAGAGAATTTGAGGTAACGTCCTCCTCGGGCAACGTAAGGGAGTTATATGGCTGAGTCCCACGCGTTTTCGCAGGAATTACTTTTTGTGCTTTGGTGGTGCAGACAGGATGGCTGTCGCCAGCTTTTCATAATCGGTTCCCGCTTTTCACGAAAAGACTGCAATTATTTCAAATAACTCAACACGTGGATACGCATGCTATATAATTACCATATATTAGGGAGTTATATACCACAGTGCCATGCCCGAAACGGTTAGTGCATACCGCAATATCACATACAGGCTGTTGCCCGGAAGTCGGAGTAACGCCAAGCACCTTGCTGGATTAGCGGGTGCGTGTAGGTTTGTGTGGAATGCCATCCTCGCAGAGCAGAGCGAGGCCTACAAGAAAGCCAAAGAGGCTGGAGAGAAGCCGCCCTCGGTACGCTTCTTCTCGCTGGGGAAGCGGTTCACGGCGCTGCGCCGCACGGTCGAGTGGCTACCTGAATACTCCTTTGGTGTCGTTAGATACATATTGTCGTTAGATACACATTGAAATATCAGGCGGATGCATGGAAGGCATTCTTCAAGGAGGGTAAGAGAAGACCGAGATTCCATTCCAGACGTGGTAGTACGCCTTCGTTCACGATCCCGGATAACGTAAGGGTTCGGGATGGCAAGCTGTATATCCCGCAAGTGGGATATACGGCGCTCCGCAGGCGGGGAGGCAACCCGTACCCTGATGGTATACCCGTCAAAGCCACTGTAAAGAAGAACGCCGGCAAAGGTATGCTGTCATCTGCTACAAGATGGAGGCACCTGTAATAGAGGATACCGGCGGTGCTGTAGGCATTGGCATTGACCGTAATTGCGGGCAGGTCGCTATGGTCTCCACAGAGGGCGATACAAGCCTTATCAGACAACCGGATACGAAGCGTCTTGATGCCACGTTGAAGCGGCATCAGCGAAAACTGGCGAGACAGAAGAAAGGCTCCAACCGTCGTAACAGGCGGAAGTATAGAATCGCCCGCATACAGCGCAAGCGTGCTAACATCCTCAAGAATGCGAACCACCAGGTAAGTCGCAGTATTGCCAATTGCTCCTCAACGGTGATACTGGAGGACCTAAAGATCAAAGCGATGACACGTTCAGCTAGTGTTTGCCAGAAAAGTATGGTCTTGCGAGCGACTCTTGGCTGAGTGGGGGGCTGGAATTCGAATTGGGGATCGGAATGACAAGTCAGCAAGGATTTTTCGACGGTAACGGTGCCGACTTTGTCCGCTCACGCCGGCAATCCTAGGGTTTTGACGTTGATCAGACGTGTTTTTGTCGTCCATCAGCGAGGCATGAACATACGTTGGCCTCTCGCCCTTGCAGGCTACCTTGATTCTGTGCTGAAGACGCTCGCGCGAGTACCTACGCCGCGCGCTTGCGGGCCTGCTCGCACCGCCTTCGTCGCTCCTCGCTCCGCTTCACTATCTGCCCGATACGGTGCACATTCGCCGCTACCACTACCAGCGCCACCGTCCGAACAAAGCCTTCCTTGCCACGGGTCCGTATCAAACCCAGGCCCCGATGATTCAAATTGTTGATCGCCGACTCCACTGCCGGATGCTGACGACGACCCTCCACAAACTTCGGATCGGATTCCCTCTCCTTGTCCGCTTTGCTCAACTTACCCCTCTTCGGCATGATCACCGTGTCCAACACCGGCTCCAGCGCCTTACGGTTCTTTACCGATGAGTACCCCTTATCCATGCTGCACGATGTGATCGCCGGATACCGATCCTTCGCTTCCTTCATAAACCCCACAATCATATCCGAATCCACCCCTTCGTGCAGTATCTGATGCCACAATATCAACTGATGCTGATCCTCCAGCACGCATACCGGCAGACCCAACTCCGCAATCACCCCCGCCTTCCCCTTGGTGATCCAACGAGTATGCGGCTCATGTATCGAAAATACCTTCTCATCATGCGAAATCACCTCCCCCTTCAATAGACGCCTATCTACTTGATCTATCTGCCTTTGTGCATCTGCCAAGTACCGCAACACCTCCTCAAGATCCGCGTCTTTCTCCTTCAACACGCTGACACTGCTCTCCGCACGCTCAATCAGAACACGACACATCTTCACATACTTTCTCACCTTCGACTCATCACGCCACTGACGGTGCGTACGCACCCGGTTGAAGGCCTTCTTCAAGGTACGACTCCAGTACACAGCCTTGCGCCAGCCCGCAAGGCTGTGCGCCTCACATGCGCAATGCAACTCCCGAATCAGGCACCGCATCGATTCCCACAACAAACGAACATCCGTAGGCCACTCCACATTCGCTTTGGCCACCGCCGAATCAACCCGGCAAAGAAGCGGCTCCTCTGGCTCCTGTTCTACCAATCGGTGACCGCAAGCCACCACCGCATCGTTGATCTGCTTCAGGATGTCCGCTGTTAGCAGGCTCACGTTATCAATAACGGTCTGCAGCTGATAGACAGGCTCGTCCCAGAAATTCGTATGCCCCAGCATCTGGCGCACCTCCAAATGATTGGCGGCCAGGCTCCTCAAACGATCAAAGTCGCAGTTGAGGGCCTGCTTCAATACCCCCAAGACAAAGACGCGCCAAAGTGCCATCCCCGGACGACCACGCTGCAAATCAATATTCGGAAGCAACTGCGTCTCCAGGATCTCAAAGATCTTCTGCCGAGCCGTTGGGTCGCAATACAGGTGCTGCAGACCTTTTAGCACTGCCGGTATATCGTCCCGGTCTTTGGGGTGGAAGGTCATCTCTTCAATGGGGACCTGCCCGAGCTTAAACTGTGTATCCTCTACAATCCGCATGGTATTAATCGTATGAATAATCGGCCACAAGGGGCCTTATATCGATGAAAACGCCCGAAACAGAAGGATTTGGCCAAACATTCGTTAGAGACACGCTGGCTGAATAATCTGCAATGTGCAAATACGGTATGGCTCATATCCATCTGTAACCGTAACGCTTACAGGTGGATAGAACGAGTATCAAACGGCCTTGTTTCGCCGTTTTTCAGCCCTCCTACCTTTTTCTGGCAAACACCAGCTAAGGGGACGATGGAGAGCTTTGGCACAAACGTCAGACAGAAGTCTGGCCTCAACCGTGGAATACTGCGAACAGGTTGGGGCCAGCTGGATCAGATGCTGAGCTATAAGTGCCGCAAGGTGATAGGTGATAAAGGTTACCGCTGCCTATATCAGCCAGCGGTGTTCTGTGTGTGGGCACACAGAAGCGAGTAACCGTAAGACACGGAGCAAATTCACGTGTGAGTCCTGTGGACATGCGGATCATGCAGACCTGAATGCGGCTGCAAACTGGCCTCCGGGATTGGGGCTTCTGCACGGCGAGGGGCGTTCGGGTTACCGACCCCAATGACCCGTGAAATTGATACTAGTGCCTCACTGTGTACAGTTGGTCACTCACGTACATAATTCCCCAACGTAACCTGCTCCGAGAAAGAGTCTTCAGTAGCCGCGCTAAGCTACTGAAAGAACTGACGCCATGCGCACTGAAAAAATTGAGCCGTGCCAGGACGAACAACTGCATAAGGAGGCCTGTGCCTGTTTCCACTCGCACCTGCTATTTCCCTAGCAGGAATCTCTCGGGTAATGGCACACTGTTCTCCTAATGCGCAGACTCGTCACCAAGAGTCGTATGCCCAAGATTGCACGCAGGCATCCGCCTCCTGCACCTGAATACCTGTTAGCGACGAAAATCAACATCATAGGTCATCCGAGCAATCGCAAGGCGCCCCAGCTTGGGTGCGCCGATAAACTCTCTGTGGCGGTTATCCAGCACATTAGACACGCCTATGTCAATATTCAAGTGGTGGCTGAGCATATAGCCTACACCCGCATCCATCACCCAATACCCTTCCAGATCCCCAGCGTACAGGCCAGAGTAGACTGGAAAGCCGCGGCTGTAGCGAAGGGCAATGCGCGCGGACATACCAGTTGAGAATTCGTAACGACCGCCTGCCTTCAGTTTGAATGTCGGAGCGTTAAGCGCCAGTGCCATTACTGGATCATCTTCACCCAACTCGCGATGATCAAAGTAGTCGTCGCTTACAACGGACATGTTGCCGTACAACTGAAAGCGGGGGTGAACCACTACATGGGCACTTGCATCAAGACCAAAGTAGGATATCGCACCAAAGGTTCGAAATGTCATCATGAGCTCCGGCGTATTGCCTACGTCCTGGTTATTGCTGCTAGGCTGTACAATTGCTATAGGCAAATCCGCGGCTGGAATCGCGCCCAGGTCGGACGCCAGCATGACCAGCAGAGACGCTACCTCGGCAGGATCCTGACCAATAGCACGTAGTGTGCTGGCCAACACCGCATTCCCCTCGAATCCAGCAGCAAGGTCGCGGATGAGGTCGTCTGCCAGGGATGGCACGACCACCAATGGTGTTTCGAGCCTCAATGGGCCCGTGAAGTGTTTTCTTCGCGCGTAGTAGGCATCAATGGTCACCAGCGCCCGTTTGCCCCATAGCCCTTTGTACCCAACCTCGTATGTATGACTGACGGTCTGGCGAAGCGGGCTAATATCAATCAAATCCTCGGGATAGGACTCAACATCTCGGGTCGTAATGTTGTAGAGAGCCAGTCTTCCCGGGCTAAAGCCGCTCACGTTCAGGCTTTCAGGGTGCAGCATCTGCAGTAGTGTAGTTGCCAGCGCCTCCGTTACCGGGATACCCAAGTCCACAAGCTGCCTAACTATTTCCGAGGTCGGTATCTCAAGCAGCCCGTCGTACAGCAGGCCATAGAACAGACCCGTATCAATACCGACTGGAACCAGTGCTCCAAGCTGAGACGGCAGCAGGCTGGAGGCAACAAGGTCTGTCGGTGCACCTAAGGCCAGATAGTCTTGATCACGGCTCCACGTAAATCCGTCAACCGCTCCGCGCGCACGGACAACGATGCCTGTTCCCGGGACTTCAGTTGCCTCCAGATCAATAAATGCCATATTCGCATTCGGCGTGAAAAACGAACGATTGAAGGAAAGTCGCAGGGTATGCTCTTTGGATGGATAGTACACCATCGCCGCACGCGGCGACAATTGCACTTTCCCAACTGCGTTATTGAAATCCGCGCGGCTTGCAGCGACAATATCCAGCGGCCCGGCGACGCGTGTAGTGGCCTGCGCATAGACTCCGATCTCATTCAGATTGGCTACATCGTCAAACCGTCCCAGGATGCCCCCTTTTGTCTCCGGACGAGTTAGGTCAACGTCACTTCCTAAACTGACTTTGTATCTGCCTTCCGCAAAGATACCATCATAATGCGCCTGCAGGCTGTACACTATACTCTGTTCCACAATCGGTGACCTGCGGCTAGACGAATAAAGAAACGTGTCTCCGGCGTCATTCCTATTGGTATAAGCTTGAAAGAAGAAATCACCCAGATCAAGTCGCACCTGCGCGTAGCGATACCTGTAGCGTTTTGCCTGGATTGTACCAATTGGCGACAGTAGCACACCAGTGTACCAGCTTTCACCCACCCCAATGGTGGCAGACCTGCCTGGTCCCATCTTGTACTCCACCGTACTGTAGGCCACCACTTTTCTGTAGTCCGTTTCCCGCACTCCTTCAAGAGCTATCTGCCGGGCGTCATGGATATCAGGACAATCGTTGAAGTCTCCATCCTGAACAATGTCGGGCTCACAGGCTTCTTGGGCAAAGTCTTCTGCCGACGTAAAAGCAGCGGCAACCTTTACACCAATGCGACCGGCATACGTGGTCGCGGCGCGGGCACGGATATCGCGCAGCGACTGCTGTCCACCACGCACAGCGATGGTAACACCAGGATCGTTGAATGGCCCTTTACTCAGGTAGTGAATTACTCCGTTGGAAACACCTGCCCCGTAGAGCGCAGATCCAGGTCCGCGCACGACTTCTATGCGATCAAGGTCTATGTCCAAACCGGGTAGAATACCATGTATGTTCGTACCAAACGATGGTACGGCAGCGTGCCGGTAGTCGGTCATAACATATGCGGCTCCCGTAAACGCCTCGTTGAACCCTCGCAGTGCAACTTCATACCGGTCCACCCCCGTCTGAGACATGTCCACTCCAGTGACGGCCTTGAGCGCGGCAACGGCAGAAGGTGATGGATGCACCCGCAGATCGGCGGCTGTAACGATGTCCATAGAGCTTGGCGCCTCAAGCACCCGTTCCTCTCTGCGTCCCGCTGTGATCTGTATGGGATCAAGCTCAATGCCGGCCATCAAAACAATGCTAACTTCTATCTGCGCGTCGGTACCGACCGTTACCGTTACTTCCTGACGCTTAAATCCAGTGAAGCTGAACACCACCGAAATTGAACCGGACTGACGGAGAGCGAGACTGTACGTGCCACCGCCTCCGGTAGTCGTGCCGATCCCCTGCGAAGGCACATGAACCGCAGCACCTACGAGGGGAATACCTGAGTCCCCCGCGGACACTGTGCCATATATCCCCTGCCCCACCACGGAAGCAGCGGGCAGAAGGCAACTGACCCAGATGAACAAACTAAATACGTGGGGGAGAATCCTCATGGTAAGCCCGGGTCTGCACACCACGAATGGTCGTAGCGGTATCGTTTTCCTATGTTTGTGGTAAGGGTCTCTCAATATTTCTATGGGCGCGATTTCTATGGGCGCGTGCCCCTTCAGGATGGAAACAGGCCTCATCACCGCCATAACTCTGCGTGGTTAGCCGGGGATACGCAGCCTGCAAAGGATATCCTCCGATATCGGACCGTTAGCCACTCTTCGCTGACGACTCGCCGGCTAGATGGCCGCCGGTCAAATCCTGCCCGGATAGCCGCCGCGCTGACAACAGACTTGGCCGGATTAGGCTGATCCTTTTGCCGCGCTGACTTCTCACCGCAGGGCTGTTGCTCTCTATTGATCTGTGGAGGCACTGCGCACCGCCCTTTCACGGCCACGAGAACACAACCCTTGCATAGCCATGCGCTCTTAGTCAGGTAACGCCGGACCGACTCTGTCCGGTCGCTGAGATTGTACGCTCCGCACGAAACGACTGTAAGCGGACGGCGTTCATCCCGGCAGGTGGTGTACTTGTGTAGCGCGTACTCGTATGGCATAGATGGTTTTTATTCTGGCAGGCTGCACTTAACCAAGCGAACTATAGCGCTAATCTCTGGAGGCATGTGCGTAATGCCCTCTAATTCCTCATACGGTTTTATCCGAACCTCAATTAGATAATGGATAAAAAACACCTATCGCCGCGCGAGATTGATGCCCTGTTGCGGATGAGGCACTTTGAGAAGTTTACCATGAGGGAGATCGCGCATGTTCTTCAGATAACATATGAAATGGTGCGCGAATACTTGGACCGTGCCGAGATTGCCGGCCTCTACGGGTCGGTGCCGGCCGACATGTCCCCTAGCCAGTTTGATCGTATAATGTACTCAGAATTTCCGGATACCTTGCGGAAGAAACGTCCAATACCCGACTGGATTGATGTATTTGAGCAGCATTTTTTGCAGGAAACTTCCCTGCGGGCGCTTTGGGAGGAATACAAACTGGAATTTCCGGAAGGGTACACATACTCGTGGTTTTGCAAGCACTACAGAGAATTTGCAGATGCAAATTTTGACGAGTTGCTCTCACGTCGCACGATTGATGAAGTGGAGACAGAATTGCACGGAATAGGTGAGGACGATCCTTCTGAGATCGACCTGCAGGAAGCCACCATTCCGGCGGCTACCGTGACCTATTCCACCTTCACGAGTCTTGATGCGCTGGGCCAACCAGGCGGCCTTTCGTGGTCATCGTCCAATTTTGGCGCCGTGGATTTTATTGGCAGGTTACCCCGTTACGTAGAACCTGACAATTGTTAGGGATCAACACGCACTGGAGTTGCACCCTTGCTCGCAGACCACTCCGGCGCCTTTTTGAAAGGGTGCCTCTGGGAGATACTTACACCGCAGCATTATCCGAATCGCTTCGGATAGGTCCAGTCAATCTTACCACGCCGTTAGCTCCAGACCCTACAAGGATTTCGTCTGCCAAGCCGATAAACAAGCCATGACCCAGAACACCCGGGATGCATGTGATCCCTCTGTCCAGCGTGGTCGGATCTTCAATGGGCGGAAAATAGGCGTCTATCACCCAAAACCCCTGATCTGTCACAACTGGGCCATCTTTGCGGACACCAATACGCAGCTCCGTTCTCGCTCCTAGTTGCTGCAGGGACGCTGCTACCGTCTTTTCCGCGAAAGGCAGAATCTCTACCGGAATGGGCATACGACCGCCCAGCACATCCACCAGTTTTGTCTCATCCACCAGCACCACAAACCGGTCCGAGGCGCATGCAACGATCTTCTCTTTGGTGTGTGCAGCCCCCCTCCCCTTTATCAAATTAGCGGTAGGGTCCACCTCGTCAGCGCCGTCAAACGTTAATTCCAGTTTTTCCACATCCGGAAGGCTCTGCATTGGAATACCGCATTGTCGACCAAGCCGTTCCGCCGAGCTGGATGTGGCGACCGCCACCACCTGTAATCCTTCGTCACGAATCCTGCGTCCTAATGCCTTGATGGCATAGGCGGCAGTGGATCCTGAGCCGAGACCTATGCGCTGGCCATCAAGCACCTCCGAGGCAATGGCCTCGCCCACCGCTCTCTTGGATGCGGCCTGATCCATCCGAACTGTTGCCTTATTCGTATCGTAGAGAATTGATGGGATCCAGCCTTGCGGCCTTGAACGCTGGATACACACCGAAGACCAGAGCAATCGCTGCGACTGCAATCACAGCCAGAAAGGCCCAGAACCACGGAAAGACAAACGGTGCATCGAAGAAAAACCCAACCAGGTTGCCTGCCACTGCTCCGACGAGGATACCAACGATTCCGCCAATCTGACACAGAAATACAGCCTCGTACAAGAACTGACGCAGGATATCCCTGCTCCTGGCACCAACGGCTTTGCGAATTCCAATCTCTCGAGTTCGTTCGGTAACCGATACCAGCATGATGTTCATTATGCCGATTCCAGCTGCCAGGAGCGTTATCAGCCCGATGGCAGCACCACCAGCGGATAGGCCGCGTGTAAAGGTTTCCACCTGCTCTACAAAAGATTCATTGCTCGTGATTTCAAAATCATTTTCGTCGCCTGGCTGATTACGCCGAATCACGCGCATATGCCCTGTAACTTCGTCCATGGTTGCCGCCAGCATTTCCAGGCTACGCGCCCGCACCTGTATCCGCACATTCCATGTACCGCTACTGTACAGACTGATCATCCTGGTAATCGGGACGATTGCTACCATGTCAGGGTTCTCTCCAAACGCTTCCCCTTTGCGAGCAAGCACTCCAATAACCTGATATCGATAACCATCGACAATCATATCCTTACCGAGCGGGGTCTCGGTGGGGAAAAGCTCTTCGGCCAGATCATGACCTATCACCACCACTGGCCTGCCAAGCCTGACATCCTGGTCCGTCAAGAACCGGCCATCAGCTATATCAAAGTTGGCATTGCCGGCCCAATGCTCATTTGACCCGGCGAAGGAGACCGATGGCTCTGTCTTCCGATCTCTGTAGCGAGCCTCAACACGAAATGCCACACTCTGCTGCGGACTAATGGCTACGGGCAGCTCTGCCCTTTCAATCAACTCCTGCGCTTGCTCATAGGTCAGACGGGGCCGCGGTCGGTAATTAGTCCCTTGTCGCTGCGCGGTGGAGCCACGGTAAACAGTGAACGTAGTGGACCCGAAGGACCGGATTGCATCAGAAAAATTGGTCTCTATAACCTTGACTGCTGTCACCGCCACGATAATGGCAAACACTCCGATGACCATGCCAAGAAGAGTCAGGGCAGCACGCACCTTGTGACTTCTGACCGACTCCCAAGCTAACCGCAGGTATTCCACATTAAACATGATGGAGCCTCCTATTCGTAGCGCAACGCATCAATCGGGCGCAGGCGAGCCGCATTCCAGGACGGCACAATTCCAAATATAATTCCAACGCCGACACAGATAAAAAAGGCTATACCAACAGTCGTAGGGGACAGGGTAGCTGGAATAACGCTGTTGATACCTGCCGCAACTCCGACGGATATCACTACTCCCACCATCCCCGCGACCATACACACCGCAACAGCCTCAATCAGGAACTGAATCAGTACTGCTCGTCGGCTCGCACCAACCGCCTTACGAATCCCGATCTCTTTCGTGCGTTCCTTAACCGTTACGAACATGATATTCATTACTCCGATGCCACCTACCAATAAGGAAAGGGCTGTAAGGAAAATACCAATGGCATATATCGTGCCCTTTACTCCCGCAATCTGTTCCCTGAAAGCCCCTACTTTGTTGATCGAAAAATTGGATTCATCCATTGCGTCTACGCCCCGTGCCGCTCGCAAGATGCCGGTCAGTTCATCTTCAACCAGTTCAATGCTCTCACTTGATCGTGCCTTCACCTCAATAGAAATGCTGCGCCAGCGTCCGAAGAGCCGTTCGAATGTGGTGAATGGGACCTGTATCTGTTCGTCAAATGAGAAAAGCCCCAGAAATTTGCCTTGGCGTTCAAGTACCCCAATCACGTTAAAGCGGTGTCCGCGAATACGAATCTGCTTTCCAAGGGGACGCTCATTCGGGAATAGCGTTTCGGCAACCTCTGCACCGAGCACGACCACAGGGGCGTTACGTTGCATCTCCGCCGGATTGTACCACCGTCCCTCGGAGAGATTTATTTCGACTATGTTCGTGACCTCTGGAGTGGAACCTTCAATGTAGATCCCGTACATCGCGCGGTCTCGGTACCGTACGGGGCCCGATGTGCCCACTGACGGAGCTACGGCCTCCGCGAACTGTGCGCGATCTGAAATCACCTGCACCAGATCCGGACGGAGGTCTGGCCGGTTCCTATTCTTTACCCAATCCGTAGGCGTGGTGAACCAACTATTCTTTTGTACATACAGCACATCGGTTCCCAGCATGGCGAGAGACCGGTCCAATCCACGCTCTAAGCCGTTTATTATGGTCAACATCGCAGTAACCGTCACAATGCCGATAATTATACCCAGCATAGTTAGGGAACTGCGCATCTTGTGCGACATGATCGCCCGCAGCGCTATCAACGCCCCTTCCCACAATTCAACGATCAGTCGGATCACAACGGCACCAATTTATCTTGTTTATTCGAACCCCTTCACGGTACGGCAACGAGCCACCATGGTTGCGCTGTTCGGGAAACAGGTCCACAACTGAATTGTACGGTGTCCTGTTTCTGTTGATCGCCCGTTCTTATGAGCCGCCTTGGAATAATCCTGGAATTCCTGCAGTTCCTTCGCTATCGCAAGAAATACTGGATTGCGCCTATCGTGGTCGTACTCCTGCTCTTAAGCCTGCTTATAGTTGTTACGGAAGGTTCAGCACTTTCTCCCTTCATCTACGCGCTCTTTTAAGTCGGGGCAGCTGCGTTTTGGCAGCAGGTTAGGGGCCATTCTGCCCGCGAACATTTCCGGGCGGTGCCCCCTCCAGGAATGTAAGCTTTACCAAGCGTGAAGTGCATGAAGACCGGCTCCTGGTAGCAGGCGGATATGTCCTGCGCACCAGCCGCACCGACTGGTCGGTGCAAGAAGTGGCGCGCACCTACGGGCGACTTACGGAGATTGAAAACACCTTCCGGGTGATGAAGTCGGATCTGGGTTTAAGGCCCGTCTATCACAGTAATGATGACCGAATTGTGGGACATTTATTCATCACCGTGCTGGCCTATCATGTTGCTCATCTGGTTCGCACCAAACTCAAGAAAGCTGGGATCCATAACAGCTGGGATACGATCCGTAACGAACTCAACGAGATCAAACGGGTGACCACCAAGTTGCCCATGAGTCAAACGCGCGCGTTGACCCTGAATGTGGATCAGAACCTGACGCCGATGTTGGAACGGGTCTTCGAAATCTTGGGATTCAGCTATGATCCCGATGCGACCCGAACCAAACAGATCCTCCCCCTTGGAACCGAAAACTCTCCAAAAGCTGCCCGACTCATGAGTGGAATGAAGTCGCTTAGCACGGGTACGAGAATGAACTCCAGATGGAGGTGCGATCCCTGTATCCGGTGGGGAGAGTTGGGGACAAATACGGCCTTCTATCAACAGAAAAAACAAGCAATGAAACCGCTCTAAACCAACCCCACTCAATCCGGTAAATCACAATAGGTGGTCACGAAAAAATGCTCCCCAAGCGGGAATGCTAGAGGTCCGTATTTTCTTGTCACTACAAAATGTGAAGTTGGGGTAAGGAGTTTTTGCTATCTTGCGGACTGCGTGCTCCAGAATTGCCATGACTTTATAGCGAATGTAAAGGGATTTATATACCTGAGGACCCGGAACTATGAACCTTTGGCTTGATAGAGGGTGCGGAAGCAATGGGACAGATGCCATTCCATCCCATTGCTTACCACAACATCAACTGAACTTGATGCCATGCCCGTAGGGGGTTGTAACAATTATGCCCACGTTTGTTCTGTCCACAGGACAATTGAATACCGACTGCTTCCGGGGAGCAAGAGCAAGGGAAAGAAGCTAGCCGGGATTGCTGGTGCTTGCAGGTTCGTGTGGAACGCCATACTGGCGCAGTGCATCCAGGAATACAAACAGGCACAGGAGTCGGGCGAGCAGCCTCCATCCGTGAAGTACTTCTTCCCTCTTGGAAAATGGTTTAAAGAACTACGAGATTGCACCGAGTGGCTACAGAAGTACTCGTTCAGCGTGGTGCGCACCACGCTGAAGTACCAAGCCGACGCATGGAAGGCTTGCTTCAATCAAGGTAGGGGTAAACCGAAGTTCAAAGCCAAATACCGCAGTACCCCATCTTTTACGATTCCTGAAGCGGTCAAGATCAAGGATGGACGGTTGTTCATCCCTAAGCTTGGATACATGAAGATCCGACGTAAAGGAGGCAACCCGTATCCGGATGGGGTTCCTGTAAAAGCCGTGATTCTGCAACGGGTGGGCAAATGGTATGCCTGCATATGCTACAAGATTGAAGCACCTGAGATCGAAGACAACGGCGTTGCCACAGGGATAGACCGTAACTGCGGACAGGTTGCCGCCGTTTCCACCGATAGCAAGCGCGAGATCATACGGCAACCGGACGGTAAGCGTAAGACGGCAAGACTGCACCGGTATCAACGGAAATCAGCCCGACAGCAGAAAGGATCCAACCGCAGATATCGCACTAAGAAGCGACTCCAGAAAGCTCACCGAGCGATTGCGATGACCCGCAGGAATACCAATCACCAAGCAAGCCGCTTGATCGCGAATCGCTCTTCCACGGTTGTGCTGGAAGATCTTAATGTCGTGGCGATTACTTCATCCGCCAGACGGACTGTTAACAATCCAGGCAAGAACGTCGCCCAGAAGGCAGGGCTGAACCGTAGCATTAATGCCACCGGATGGGGGCAATTAGACGGGATGCTGCAGTACAAATGCCGGGAAGTGCTCAAGATCCCGGCCTCTTACACGAGTCAGGACTGCAACAAGTGCGGTCGCCGGGACAAAGCGAATAGATTGACCCGAAGTACATTCAAGTGTGTCTCATGTGGACACACCTACAATGCGGACCTTAACGCTGCCGCAAACATATTGGCCTCCGGGATTAGGGCAACTGCACGGCGAGGAGCGTTCGGGTTACCGACCCCATTGACCTGTGAAATTGGTACGCGAGGGTACTCACGTATATTATTCCCAATGTAACCAGTCCCACAAATGGGAAAGATCATCGCGATATCAAACCAGAAAGGCGGCGTCGGAAAGACGACAACCGCGATTAATCTCTCTGCTTCCTTAGCGGCCGGCGAATACCAGACACTTGTTGTAGACCTTGACCCGCAGGCCAACTGCACATCCGGACTAGGACTTGAACCCCGCCGCGTAAGCGAGTCAACGTACGATGTGCTAGTTGGCGAAAAAACCGTGGAAGGTGCTATTGTTAGTGGCCCGATCCCACGAATGAGCCTAGTACCTAGCGGCATAAACCTGGTTGCAGCTGAGATAGAGATCATTGGTTTGAATCACCGTGAGCAGATCCTTGCAAGGGCACTAGCCCCGGTGCATGACCGCTATGACTTCATTATCATTGACTGCCCCCCGTCACTCGGGCTCCTGACAGTCAATGCCCTCACCGCTGCCCATTCGGTCCTAATTCCGGTCCAGGCCGAGTACTTCGCTCTTGAAGGCCTCGGACAACTTCTGAATACGATTCGGATTGTGCGCAGAAAATTGAATCGGTCCCTGGCAATTGAGGGTGTCCTCCTCACCCTATTTGATACTCGGCTCCGCCTTTCCAATCAGGTTGCTGCGGAACTCAAACGATACTT
The DNA here is from genome assembly GCA_963663495.1 of Rhodothermales bacterium. GTDB lineage: Bacteria > Bacteroidota > Rhodothermia > Rhodothermales > Bin80. The sequence continues at coordinate 1,687,882 of OY760427.1, read as the reverse complement.
CGGCAGCAGAGTCTTTAGTACAGTGGTACAACGCAATGTAAAAATAGCCGAAGCACCTAGCTTCGGTAAGCCGGTGCTATTGCACGACGCCAACTGCATTGGAGCCCGCAATTACCTTTCCCTAGCCAGCGAAATTGTGGCAAACAATCAGAAGTTCCTGAAGCCACGGGCGCCGGTTCCGAACATGAGTATGGATGCTTCCACGAACAATGTTCGGCTATCATTTAGTAAACCCACGCAATCCAGAAACTCAAGCGCTTAATCTTCACGCTCCATGGCCGATACCAAAGCCGTGCTAGGCCGAGGACTGGCAGCCATATTTACGGGCCACGGTCTGGATGAAGACCGGCCCCCAGTGGGAGGCCAGACGCGTGAAATTCCTGTCAGATGCATAGAAACCAATCCCTTCCAGCCCAGACAGGATTTTGGAGAGAACGGGCTACAAGAACTTGCCCGATCCATAAAAGCACTCGGAATCATACAACCGCTGACCGTGCGTGCACACGGCGACGATCGGTTTGAGCTTATCGCGGGTGAACGCCGCCTGCGAGCAGCAAAGCTTGCGGAGCTTACAACAGTGCCAGCCTATGTCCGCACAGCTGATACCGAGGCAATGCTAGAAATGTCACTCGTGGAAAACCTGCAGCGGGAGGACCTGAATCCTGTTGAGATCGCACTGGGTTATCAGCGACTCATTGACGAATGCGGCTTGCGGCAGGCCCAGGTTGCAGAGCGCGTCGGGATGGCCCGGTCCGCCGTCTCTAATACGCTTCGCCTGCTGCGGCTGCCACCACACATACAGGCCGCTCTTCGCCAACGCGCCATCAGCGCAGGCCACGGGAGGGCGCTGATCGGAATAGGAGACGAAGCCCAACAAATGAAACTGCTGCATGCGATACAGGATGAAGGGCTATCCGTGCGCCAAACTGAAAAGCGCGCAGGCCGGCAGAAACAGAAGAAGGAAAAGCCAGGCACCGAACCATACGACGACCGTACCGCATTGGAAGTCGGCAGCATAGAAGACCGACTTCGAAAACGATTCAGTACCAAAACCCGCCTGCTGTACCGGCGCAAAGGCGGAGGAAAGATTGAGCTGCACTACTTCTCAGACGAAGAATTGGAACGCATTCTTGAACTCCTGCTGCCGTAGCAGCGCGCGTTCTCGTTTTCCGGGAACCCACCACCTGGTGTGGATGCTGGTGGTACTACTCTTTACGGAAGCCGAAGGAACGAATGCGCAGGTTGATTCCTCCTTCTCCGTCACCCGAAACCCCAACGCGGCACTCCGACGCTCCATAATCCCGGGCTGGGGTCAGTGGTATAATCGCCAATACCTTAAGGTACCTGTCGTGTATGCAGGGTTCATAACCATATCCGGTGGCATTGCCTATACGAACCGGCGATACAACCTATACAGACACGCGTATCTGTATACCGCACGCCTTGATCCCGGTGGCGAACCCGTGTTTCCAGAGTATGCCGCAGAGTATACCCGGCTCCTCGCCGAGCTGAACCTACCTGAGGAGAATACGCTCTCAGATTCAGAGATATTGAGCCAACGAAGGCGTCTGGAGCCCCATTTCAAGAAAAATCGCGAATTGTTTCGACGTAACCGTGACCTTTTGGTCATTGGCGTCGGCATATGGTATGGCCTTACCATAATTGATGCGTTTGTCAGTGCACACCTATTTGATTTTGATGTCGGTGCCGACCTCACCGCACGCCTTCGTGTTGGTCCTGGACTTGCGGGATTCACAGCCACCGTATTGATTGAGTAGCGACATATGGCGCGCGTCGTTTATGCACTCAGCGGACAGGGCCGAGGGTCTACCTATCGAGGCAGTGCCGTTGCCGCGGGTCTACGGGCCCGGGGCCACGAGGTGCGCTTCTGTTGCAGCGACACCGCGCGATCCATCCTGCTGACCGCAGGCGAAAACATGATCCCGGTCCCCACCGTGCATCACACAATGCACGATAACACGGTCTTAGCCGCCCGCACCCTTCTGGCGAATTGGTCCGGTAGCCGTGGCGTCGCACGGATTGTTGACCAGCTACTCACCGCCTTCAGGGAATGGAAGCCACACCTCGTTATCTCCGACTTCGAGCCCTTCTCGTGGCGCGCCGCCGACCGACTGGACCTCCCATGCATCTCGTTGAATCACCAGCAGATTGCTACCGAAACAACATACAGTCTCCCATTGGTTCACGGATTTCATGCCAGTGTGGCGAAAATCACATTCAATGCTGCCCCGCCTAACCCTAAGTTGATCCTTCTTCCGTCCTTTTTCTTTCCGAGCGTCCTACGCCCTTGGATTGCCCGTCTGCTCCCTCCGATCCTGCGCACGTCAATCTTGGAATTGTCCCCCACATTTGGAAATTTTATCCTAGTATATTTTAAGGAGCCCGGTGCTACGGAAGGACTCCTTGATATACTCCAGCGTGCCCCGTACCCGTGCGTGCTGTATAATCGTCCGAAACCTAAAGATGCTGCCAGGTATCCAAACATAATCGTCAAATCTCCTTCCTCTGAAACATTCCAGCAAGACCTTGCGCGATGCCGCGCCGTGGTGTGCAACGCTGGCTTTAGGCTAGTCAGCGAGGCACTGTACCTCGGTAAACCCGTGCTCTGTGTGCCCAGCAATGGAATGTTCGAGCAAACGCTCAATGCACTCTTCCTGGAGAAAGAAGGGATCGGGAAAACTGTTATTGGCCGACATCTGCTTCCAGATAATCTTGATACTTTCATTGAGGAATCCAACACAATTGCCGAAAGGCTCCGACCACGCCGCGCGTCCGGTAACAACGAGGCCATAGACTGTATCGAAGAGATTTTGCTGCGTGGCTCTCCAGCGGTGCAAGTTCCAGGCACCGCCCCTTCGCATCCTTATGCCATGTCGGTGTCGTGACGGTATCGTATCTCGCCATGGCCGCAAATCTTTTATCTTGGGACTGGTTACCACTGCCCATTGTTCGGACTACTCGCGCGAAATGAAGCCCAGCGGCCTCCACGACGATATAACCCCCGATGCCGTAGCTACCCTGCCGTCATTGTTCGCCAATATGGAAGCATTTTATGCTCCGGAATCGGCTCACTCCATCGCGGTGGATACCGGTCTGTATCCGTACTTCCGGGCTATTGAGCGCAGCGAAGGTACGCGCGCGATAATTAACGGCCGTGAAATGATCATGGCGGGGTCCAACAACTATTTGGGCCTGACATCAGATCCAAGAGTAAAGGAGGCGGCTGAAAATGCTATCCACAAGTACGGCACAGGCTGTACAGGGAGCCGCTTTCTCAATGGCACGCTGGACCTGCATATTGAGCTTGAAAACCGGTTGGCGGCGTTCATGGATAAAGAAGGTTGCGTGCTTTTCTCAACGGGCTATATGACCAATATGGGGGTCATACAGGCCACAACCTCAAAGAACGACCTAATATTCTCCGACAAGGACAACCACGCCTGCATTACAGCAGGCTCCCAAGTCAGCACCGGCGAAACCTGGCGGTACCGGCATGCCGACCTGAACCACCTGCGGCGACTATTGGAGAAAGCTAGCAGGCAACGCCCGGATGCGGGCAGGTTGATTGTCTCTGACGGAGTATTCTCCATGAGCGGCCGCATTGCCAGAGTTCCGGAGCTTGTTCGTATTGCGGAAGAATTCGATGCAGCACTCATGTTGGATGACGCGCACGCCGTGGGCGTCATTGGCCCCCGGGGTCAAGGAAGCGCATCATGCTTCGGAATGCTGGATCAGGTGCATCTCGTTACCGGGACATTCTCCAAGAGCTTCGCCTCCCTAGGGGGCTTTGTTGTCGGTAACAAAGAAATCATTGAGTTTATCCGACACATGTCCAATGCGCACATTTTCAGCGCCTCCATGCCCCCCTCCTGCGTGGCTACGGTGCTCAAGTGTTTGGACATCCTGGAAGAGGAAACGTGGCGCCTGGAGAGATTGTGGAAAATCTCGTCCTATATGCGTGAGGGGTTTCGCGATGCAGGGTTTAATGTCTGGTACAGCCAGGCGCCGATCATCCCGGTAGTCATTGGAGATGACATGCTAACAGCATTCCGGTTCTGGGCGGACCTTCTTGAAGAAGGCGTGTTCGTCAATCCTATTGTTCCATGGCGCGGCGCGGTACCGCGTGGGCATGCGTTAATGCGTACGTCCTACATGGCCACCCACTCCGATGAGGAGCTGGATCTTATATTGGAGGCATTCCGACGTGTGGGGTGCAAGCACCGCGCCGTCCGCAACGGCCAATCCTGACCGGCCACCAAACAGTTCTACCGTGACGGAAGTCCGAGCAGTATCATCCCTGAGGGATCGTGCAGCGTTTCTGGATCTGCCCTATGACCTGTACTCAGGCAATCCCTACTGGGTGCCTCCTCTTCGTATTGAAGTCTCACAGGCGGTAAATCCGAAGAAGGATCCGTTCTTCGAACACGGACGCATGCGGCTGTTTGTCGCAATGCGCGACGGGCAGTGTGTAGGCCGGGTCGCCGCCATCGTGAACGGCATGCACCTGCAACGCTATGAGGACGGGACGGGCTTTTTCGGATTCTTCGAATCAGAAGAACGCTACCAGACGGCTGCTGCCCTACTTGATGCCGCCGCTAGCTGGCTCAAGGAGCAAGGGCTGAGAGCCATGCGGGGGCCGACCAACCCTTCCCTGAATGACACGGCAGGCCTATTGATTGAAGGCTTTGACCGCCCGCCGTCCATCATGATGCCCTACAACCCACCGCATTACATGGACTATCTCAAGCGCAGCGGATTCGAGTCGGTGATGGTAATGCGGGCGTACTATGTTCATCGAAAGTATGTGAAGTTTGATCGCCTGAAGCGTGGTGCCGACATCGTGCGCAGCCGAAATCCCGGTGTTTCGCTGCGTATCATGGACATGCAAAGATTCGAAGAGGAAGTATCCGTTATACGCCGTATCTACAACGAAGCCTGGACGAGGAATTGGGGAGCCGTCCCGGCAACGAAAGCAGAATTTGCAAAACTAGCAAAGAACCTCAGACATGTGATAGACCCGCGCTTGGCGTACATCATAGAGATGCACGGGGAACCGGTGGGTTTTGCCGTAGCCCTCCCGGACGTTACGCCGGCCTTCCGGCGCCTGCCTCGCGGTCGATTGTTGCCACTGGGGATACTGCGCTTGTGGGCGGGCATCAAGTTTTCGAGCAACCGCGATATCCGTATGCCCATCATGGGCGTTATGAAGGCTTACCACGGCCGCGGGTTTGATGTGCTACCCGTACTCGAAACCATTGAGAAGGGGCCGGAATATGGTTACCATGGCTGTGAAATGAGCTGGATCCTAGACAATAACCACAAGCTCAACAACCTCCTTCTATCCTTCGGCGCGGTAGTGGACAAGAAGTACGCGATGCTGGAGCGCCCGCTCCGACAACTCCGGCAAGGCTCCTAAAGGGAGTTATATGGCTGAGTGCCACGCGTTTTCGCAGGAGTTACTTTTTGTGCTTTGGTGGTGCAGACAAGATGGCTTTCGCCAGTTTTTCATAATTGGTTCCCGCTTTTCACGAAAAGACTGCAATTATTTCAAATAACTCAACACGTGGGTACGCATGCTATATAATTGCCATATATTAGGAAGTTATATAGCACAGTACCGTGCCCGAAACGGTTAGTGCATACCGCAATATCACATACAGGCTGTTGCCCGGAAGTCGGAGTAACGCCAAGCAACTTGCTGGATTAGCGAGTGCGTGTAGGTTTGTGTGGAATACCATCCTCGCAGAGCAGAGCGAGGCGAACAAGAAAGCGAAAGAGGCTGGAGAGAAACCGCCCTCGGTAAGCTTCTTCTCGCTGGGGAAGCGGTTCACGGCGCTGCGCCGCACGGTCGATTGGCTACCTGAATACTCCTTTGGTGTCATTAGATACACATTGAAATATCAGGCGGATGCATGGAAGGCATTCTTCAAGGAGGGTAAGAGAAGACCGAGATTCCATTCCAGACGTGGTAGTACGCCTTCGTTCACGATCCCGGATAACGTAAGGGTTCGGGATGGCAAGCTGTATATCCCGAAAGTGGGATATATGGCGCTCCGCAGGCGGGGAGGCAACCCGTACCCTGATGGTATACCCGTCAAAGCTACGGTAAAGAAGAACGCCGGCAAAGGGTATGCTGTCATCTGCTACAAGATGGAGGCATTGACCGTAATTGCGGGCAGGTCGCTATGGTCTCCACAGAGGGCGATACAAGCATTATCAGACAACCGGATACGAAGCGTCTTGATGCCAAGTTGAAGCGGCATCAGCGAAGACTGGCGAGACAGAAGAAAGGCTCCAACCGTCGTAACAGGCGGAAGCATAGAATCGCCCGCATACAGCGCAAGCGTGCTAACGTCCTCAAGAATGCGAACCACCAGGTAAGTCGCAGTATTGCCAATTGCTCCTCAACGGTGATATTGGAGGACCTAAAGATCAAAGCGATGACACGTTCAGCTAAGGGGACGATGGAGAGCTTTGGCACAAACGCCAAACAGAAGTCTGGCCTCAACCGTGGGATACTGCGACCAGGTTGGGGCCAGCTGGATCAGATGCTGGGCTATAAGTGCCGCAAGGTGATAAAGGTTACCGCTGCCTATACCAGTCAGCGGTGTTCTGTGTGTGGGCACACAGAAGCGAGTAACCGTAAGACACGGAGCAAATTCACGTGTATGTCCTGTGGACATACGGATCATGCAGACCTGAATGCGGCTGCAAACATACTGGCCTCCGGGATTGGGGCTGCTGCACGGCGAGGGGCGTTCGGGTTACCGACCCCTATGACCCGTGAAATTGATACAAGTGTCTCACTGTGTACAGTCGGTCACTCACGTATATAATTCCCCTCCTAAAGGCCGAAGTTTCCCAAGAATACCGAGACCACTTCGGGCTCCAGCACCACGGTCATAAGTACGCCGCCAAGCGCGCCTCCCAAATGAGCCTCGTGAGCGATCCGCTTGCCGGAATGCATTGCCGATGCAGAAATGACAATGAACCCTGCCGCGAACACAATTGCCGGTATCGGGACTATACCAAAAAAGTAAATCAAACTGAGCGGCTCAAAGAGGCTGTACCCCAATAGCACCCCGCTAATCGCACCGGAAGCTCCTACGGCAATGTATTCGGGTTGCGTGTAACGCATAAAGTATGTCATGCCATGCGCAGCAAGCGCAGATCCAACGTACAGAATGAGAAACGGGCGCGAGCCAAGCCTCCGTTCCAACAGCGGCCCGAAAAAGTATAGCGTCACCATGTTAAGCGCGAGATGCCATAGCGCCACATGCACCAATGCAGCGGTGAGGAACCGGTACCATTGCCGCCGTCGCAGTACGACAGAAGGTCTGAATCCCCAGCGCTCAATCAGCGACGGAACCTGATACAACGCCATAACGCTAACCAGCACCGTAACTATCAGAATCCCGAACGTGGAGGGGTACTGCAGGAACGGCATCAGGCTACCGCCCCCGTAATGTGGCTCAGAAGGCTGGTAAAGAACACCCCTCCGTCAGAGCTACCCAAAACATCCTCCGCACATCGCTCGGGATGCGGCATCATGCCAAGCACATTGCCGACCGCGTTCGTGATGCCCGCAATGTCATCCACTGATCCATTGGGGTTGCCGCCAGGCGAGCCGTCCGGTTGGCAATACCGCAGCGCTACCTGATCCTGTGCCGCTAATCTCGTCAAGGTGCGAGCACCCGCAAAGTAGTTGCCCTCTCCGTGCGCAACCGGTATCTGCAAAACCGTGCCGGGCTCCAGCGCACACATGAACGGGTTCGCCGATTGCTCAACACGCACATGCACCCAACGGCAAACGAAGCGAAGCGAAGCATTGCGGAGCAGCACTCCGGGAAGCAAACCGCACTCACACAGGATCTGAAAGCCGTTGCAGACACCTAGCACCGCCCCCCCCGCTGCGGCGAACTCAGCCACTCTACGCATAATGGGTGAAAAACGTGCAATCGCACCGGCCCGCAGGTAGTCGCCATAGGAAAAGCCTCCTGGAACAATTACGGCATCCACACCCTCCAGATCGGTGTCCTTGTGCCAAATAAAGCGCGCCTCCACATCAAATACATGCCGCGCGACATGATATGCGTCGTGGTCACAGTTCGACCCGGGGAAAACTACAACACCAAGACGTACTCCCATGCGGGTTACGGCGAGGCTGCCTTTACCAATTCCAGCTCAATCGTGATCTCCACGTCATGCCCTACCACAAAACCTCCTGCTTCCGTAAGCATATTCCAAGCCAATCCGTAGTCCATCCGGTCAATCACCAAAGATGCCACAAATCCGGCACGCTCCTGGTCACCCATGGACGCTCGTCCCAAGTACTCCGCGTTGAGCACCACTTCGCGGGTCACATCCCGAATTGTCAAATCACCAACCAGCTCAAACATGTTCCCTTCCACGCTGTGCACGCCGGAGCTCACGAACCGTATTTCGGGATACGTTTCCGCTTCAAAGAAGTCTGGAGAGCGCAAATGATTGTCCCTTCGATCATTGTCCGTAAAAATGCTAACTGTCTGAATCGTGGCCTCGGCAATCAGGGAACTGATGTCGTCATCCTCAATGGTGACAGAGGCCTCGTACTCTTTGAAATTGCCGCGCACATTCGAGATTCCCAAGTGCCTAACCTTGAAACCCAGTGCAGAGTGGGCATGATCCACACTCCATACCGTGGGTGCATGCACAGACGGAGCAGCCGCAGACACAAGAAGTGCAGCGGCCAAAAGAGAAATCCACTTCATAGGGACAATGCTCGGGTGTCGCTCGGGGGGGGGTACGGGTAGCACCTTTGTACACCATACCCCTCGGCGTGGGTTCCTAGCGCATCGTCAACTTTTTAGCCCGAAAAACGTTGGCGCACTCCCTTTCCAAATCCCCGCTTACCGCATGATCCCGAAGGAGCTGTTCAGAAAGATCCGGCACATAGAAATACGCACCAAAGGGCTGGTTAACGATGTGTTCGGCGGAGAATACCATTCGGCCTTCAAGGGGCGTGGCATGGATTTTTCGGAGGTCAGGCCATACCAGCTCGGGGATGACATTCGCTCCATTGACTGGAACGTTACAGCGCGTGCGGGGGAGACATTTGTCAAACTATTCGAGGAGGAGCGCGAGCAGACGCTGTTTCTCGTTGTGGACATCTCCGGGTCGGCGGACTTCGGCACGCGTGACAAATTCAAACGCGAATACGCAGCGGAGATTTGCGCGATATTGGGCTTCAGTGCATTGAAGAACAATGATAAGGTAGGGCTGCTTCTCTTTTCAGAGAAAGTGGAGTTGTTCGTTCCTCCGAAGAAGGGACGTCGACACGTGCTCCGACTGATTCGCGACCTTTTTGCCCATGAACCTACGTCTCGTCAGACATCTGTCAGCACAGCACTGAACCATGTGCTTCATGTGCTGCGAAGGCGGTCCATTGTTCTCGTGATCAGCGACTTTTATGACGATTCTTTCGAACGATCCTTGCGTTTGGTGGCACGCCGACATGACACCATCGCGGTGGTATTGCATGACTCGCGTGAACGCAGTCTGCCACCACTTGGGCTGCTTGAGCTTACTGACCCGGAGACCGGCGAAACCACGCTGCTTGATTCCGGGCGGGCGTCAATCCGTACTGCCTTCAATCGCAAGGCAACGAAGGCAGAGGCAGACCTCCAGGCCCTATTCCGAAAATGCCGTGTTGACCAAGTATTCATTACCACGGAAGAAGACTATATTGAGCCGCTGATGCGTTTCTTCCGGGCCCGAGCTCAATTGACGTAATGCGACCCACCGCCGTTACAATCACCTGCCTTATGGCCTTCCTGGTTGTGGGACCTGCTTCAGGTCAGCGTGTTACTGCCACGCTATCGTTAGACAGCGTGGCGATCGGCGAGCGCTTCGTCTTGACGCTGTATGCACAGCACGACTTTGATGCGCCGGCCGCTTTCCCCGCGCTCGACTCGGCAGATTCCACCTTCGGCGACCTCGTGGTCACGGGCGCAAGGGAGCAAGGATCCCGGTCAATAGTAGGGGGACGACTGGACAGCATTATGTACGACGTGACCAGCTTTGCATTGAATACTGCCCATATCCCATCGCTTCCTGTTTCATTCGGAAATGGTGCCGCAACAGATTCCACACCTTCGCTCACCATACCCATGATATCTGTTCTGCCGCCGAATGCAACCGATATCCGCGATATCGCAGACTTAGCCGTGTTTAACCGTCCGATCTGGCTGTATGTGGTCGTTGGAATCGCAATTCTCGTAGGAATCATCCTTGTAATCTACTTCATACGACGCTCACGCCAGACGCTTACACTGGTTGACCAGGGCACGCCTGGGCCATCTCCCTACATTGTCGCCACAGAAACGCTGCTGCGCCTGGCCAAGGCACCGCCGAGGCATATCGTTGAGGTAAAGCCATACCACATAAACGTGTCCACTGCCCTTCGAACGTATTTTGAGAGTGTGCTGAATGTGCCCGCTATGGAGCAGACTACTTCCGAGCTCTTGCGTGCGTTCGTGCGGCCTGCCGTCCGCCACCTTGTTCCGGGCCCTGTACCTAGCCGCACGCGCGATGTGCTGGAACTTGCGGACCTAGTCAAGTTCGCTGACTATTTCCCAGACCCGTCTTGTCATTCCCAATGCGCCGAGTCCGCCCTTGAAATCGTGACTCTTGTTCAGACTAAGATCGATCAGATCAGCAATAAATCCGAGGAATAGTTCCTCATGGAATTCGCACATCCAAGGCTACTATGGTTGCTGGTACTGGTGCCTCTTCCAGGCCTTTGGTACTGGATGCGCCGTAGCGCCCAGGAGGGGCTCCGTTTCGGCAACATGGAAACAGTACGGGCAGCTCCGCGGAGCCTGCGAACCTACCTGGGGCCCGTTCCACCGGTGCTCCGCATGGCTGTTCTGGCGTTTGCTGTTGTAGCCATTGCTCGACCACAGCTCAGAAATGTCGTGCAGGAACGCTATGCCGAAGGTGTAGATATAGTCTTGATCCTTGACACATCTTCATCCATGCTGGCTCAGGATTTTCGTCCTAACAGGTTTGAAGTAGCCCGTGACGTAGCATCTGACTTTATTGATGGCCGACTTTCCGACCGCATCGGTCTGATCGTCTTTGCGGCCAAGGCCTACACGCAAGCCCCTCTGACATTGGATTATGGCTTTCTCCATCACATGCTTAACGAAGTTGAGGTCGGTGTCATTGATGACGGCACGGCCATAGGCACCGCACTTGCTACCGCGGTGAATCGCCTGAAAGAGTCCGATGCGGAGAGCAAGGTCATTATTCTTCTTACTGACGGGCAGAATAACCGCGGCGAAATAGATCCGGTAACGGCATCCGATGTAGCGGCAGCGTTGGATGTTCGGGTGTATACCGTTGGCGTCGGGACACACGGTGAGGCCCCGTTTGTAGTTGACCATCCGATAGCCGGATCGCGCCGCCAGATGGTACGCGTTGAGATTGATGAGGATATGCTGCGAAGTGTGGCCTCGAATACCGGAGGGCAGTACTACCGAGCTGCGGACGAGTCTGCATTGCGTAGCATATATGAACGTATTGGTGAGTTGGAAACCACAAAGATTGAGACTGAGGTGTACACAGATTTTGAAGACCACTTCGTCGCGTACCTTTGGCCTGCAGCGGCATTATTCCTGCTTGAGATTTTGCTCGGTACTACAGTGCTACGGCGCTTCCCGTAGCAAAGGTTTATGACTTGGCAACACCCGGAATACCTTTGGGCTCTATCGGCTGCCCCTGCGGTCGCTGTCCTGTTCCTGACAGCGGCCTGGCAACGGGCGCGCATCCGCAGGCAGTTCGGCGACCACAGTCTTGTAATGCAGCTGGCCGCTACAATCAGTATCCGACGTCGGCGCTGGAAGGCTGCAGTGCTGGTCGCCGGCACTGCGCTTCTGGCAGTGGCACTGGCTGGTCCTCAGGTGGGTACGCGCCTACGGGAAGTGACCCGCGAGGGAGTTGATCTTGTGATCGCCCTGGACGTATCCGCATCCATGTTGGCGGAAGATGTAGCGCCTAATCGGTTGGAGCGAGCCAGGGGAGAGATCAAGAAACTGCTTAACGATCTTCAGGGTGACCGGGTCGGGCTGGTTATATTCGCGGGAGATGCGTTTCTGCAGTGCCCGCTTACGACCGACTATTCCGCCCTCCGTCTATTCTTGGATATCGCAGGACCTGACTTGCTGTCGACTCCCGGCACGGACTTTTCCGCTGCCTTGAGGACGGCATTCGAAGCCTTTGATATTCCATCATCGGGCGAAGGTGACCCGAGCCGTGCGCTCCTGATTGTGTCGGACGGAGAAAATCACGTTCCTGGCCTTGATGGCCTGCTGGCGAGCGCAAATGAGCAGGATATCGTCATGTATGCGGCGGGCGTGGGCGAACTGTCGGGTGCTCCTATTCCCCTTTACAACAGTGGAGTACGGAGCGGCTACAGGAAGGATCAGTCTGGTCAAATCATTCATACGAGGCTGGAGGAACACGGGCTTAAAGCGCTGGCCAGCGATGGTGCCTATTTTCAGATTCTGCGAACTTCCAGTTCGCTGTCGAAAATAATCCCCGCATTGGGTCGTTTAGAAAGAGGTGACTTCGGAATCGAGGAGTTCGAAGAGTATGATAATAAGTACCAATGGCCGCTTGCAGTGGCCATCTTGCTACTCTTCCTGGAGGCGGTGATCCCTGATAGAAGAAAGAGACGGTAATGCATATTCTGGGACTGATAGCGTTCGTGCTGGTATCCCAGCTATTGCCTGGTTCGGCAGCCCGCAAGAAGGGTCGGGATGGCAATACCCAATACGAGACTAGCCAGTATGAGGAAGCGACGGAAACGTATTCCGAGGGCATGCAAACATACGACGATGGCCGGGAGCCGGATGCGGCCTACTATGGGCTACAGAACAATCTGGGGGCGGCACTCTATAGACAGCAGAATTTCGATGGTGCGGGCGAGGCTTTTGCCCGAGCAGCCAGTCACGCACCGCAGCAGGTGGACCGTATACGGTCCACCTACAATGCCGGCAACGCGGCTTTTCAGCGCCAGGACCAAGATGCAGCACTAAAGCACTATCGCGATGTCTTGCTCGCCGATCCGGGTAACGAGGATGCCCGGTTTAACTACGAATTTGTCCTTCGCCAACAGGAGCAGGAGCAGCAACAAGAGCAAGAGCCGGATCAGGAACAGGAAGAACAGGATCAGGAACAGGATCAGGAAGAACAGGAAGAACAGGAAGAACCGCCGGAGCAGGATAATCAGGAGCAACAGCAAGAGCGGCAGGACTCGGAACGTCAGGAACAACAGGAGCAGCAGCCCGGCGAATCTGATACAAATGGGCAGGAGCTGACCCCAGAACAGGCCGAGCGTATCCTGCAGGCGCTAGAGAACGATGAACAACAGCTATTGCGAGAAATCCGTAGAGTGGAAACCCCTCGCCGGCGCGTTGCTAAGGACTGGTAATAACATGCGCGCTCCACTGTATGTGGCATGGTCCCTGGCAGCGCTCGTTCTAGCCAAGCCTCCTGCATCAGCCCAGCAGGTTTCTGCTCTTGTAAACCAAAGCACCATTGGCATTAACGATGCCGTACGCTATACCATTGAGATAGAGGGCGCGGACAATGCAGATTTGGAATCTTTGAATCCGCCGGAGGCGGACGGTCTAGAGCTGTTGCAGCGTAGGCCCTCAACACAGAGCAGCATCTCCATCGTAGGAACGAGCATGACCCGCACTCTCGGTTTCACATGGCTGTACCGGCCTCTGCGTGAGGGAGATGTCCGTATTGGTGCTGCCACCATGAACATAGGCGGCGAGATGTACACCACCCAGCCCGTCCAACTCCTGGTGGTACCCCAAGTGCAAGGCAGCACCGGCGGCGGGCTCAACCCGTACGCTGCCCCGCAAACTTCTACAGGGTCGACCGATGTCTCCGAAGCCGGCATATACATCCGAGCCAAGGCAAGCACCAGCCGGGCGTTCCAGAACGAGCAGGTCACGATTGATTACGAGTTGTATTACAGACGTGATCTGCAGCCTCGCAACAGCAGGCTGGCAGATTCTTGGGACGCTGAAGGGTTTTGGCGTGAAGAGCTGGATAACGATTCACCAACACGCACAGAGGTGATTAATGGGATACGATACAATATTGTCCGCCTCAAGCGCGTAGCGGTCTTCCCGACCCGCCTCGGCAGTCTCACTGTGGACCCTCTGCGTATCTCAACGGAAGTGCTTCTGCCCCGTCAGGGACGGGATCCATTCAGTGTGCCATTCTTCAGGCTGCAATCGCCCTTGACGAGCGTTGAGCGCAGCTCTTCTGGTGTTAGCATTGAGTCAGTCCCGCTTCCCGCCGGAGCGCCGGCTGCATTCAGCGGTGCCGTAGGGACATTCTCTATGCAGACGACGATGTCACGGGAGGAAGTTGATGTTGGTGAACCCGTCCAGCTTGATGTGTCAATCATGGGAACCGGCAATCTAGCTATGCTTGAGGAACCGCGTTTTATGGTTCCCCATGTGTTCGAGCGGTACGATCCTGAAATCCATATGTCAATTAACCGCGATGGCAACTTGGTCAAAGGCTATAAGCGGTTTGTTTACCTCCTCGTACCACGATCAAACGGACGGTTCACTATCCCCTCTGTCGAATTTGCATTCTTTGACCCTACCACGGAGGAATACACCACACTTTCCTCCACACCACCTGATATTATGGTTTCGGGCAGGGCCGCAAGCGGCACAGCGAGTGGTACCACAAACGCTGGCTTCCCGGTGGATGACATAACGCCTCCGATTTCGGACAGCCCTTGGGTGAGACCTGCTGCCCCTTCGCTCCACACATCGCCTTGGGGATACGCCGCTCTCGCAATGCCACTGCTATTGTACGGGTTACTTTTTGCTTTACGTCGCCGAACTACGCGATTAGCGATGGACACAGCCTATGCACGGCAGCAGCGCGCGCACCCGTTGGCACGAAAACACCTTAAGCGGGCGCGTCTCCAACTCCGAGGCGATGGGGATCCCGGAAAATTCTTTGAGGAGCTGGAACGTACTGTTTTGGGTTTCATCGGAAACCGTCTAAACATCCGGGAACTGGGTATGACCCGCTCGCAGATAGAGGAAACGCTGGGAGAGAGTGGAATTCCGGAGGAGGCGCGGCAAATGGTGAACCAACTCCTGATTGCGTGTGAAACGGGGCGCTTTGCCCCGGTGGCACCGGACAACGAGGCGAAAGAACAGTCCCTTGACGAGGCCAGCCGGGTCATCGTACTGCTCGATGCCGCATTCCGTGATGCTTGACTTGGACCGCGTATTGATGGCTCCCTACCGCAGCAAGGTGCATCCGGCGTGCATTTTCCTGGTCGTGATTACGGCCACCCTTCTTGTACAGAGCACGTTTGGGCAGATTATTGACGCCACACGCGCACTTGAGGAGGGAAACGGCATGTACCTTCAGGGAGCCTATCACGAGGCTCTGGAACATTATCAGGAGGCGCTCTCACACGGATATACAAGTGGTGCCTTGCTGTTCAATATGGGGAATGCCTATTATCGTCTGGATGAACGCGGGCAGGCAATTCGCTTCTATGAAAAAGCTCGCCCGCTCCTCGGAGACGAGCCACGGCTGATCCACAACTTGGGCCTTGTCCAGAGTCAGGTGTCTTCCCCCATCGCTTCTCGTCCTGAACCGATCTGGCAACAGTGGTGGCGGGCTACCTTGGGGATGCGCAACCCTTGGGGGATTTTCGCGGCTGCTGCAGTGCTATACGTGATAGCCTTCGGACTTTTCGCACACCGAATGTGGACCCGAAAGCGTAATTCCTGGCTTCGGCGGGCCCGTGCGGCATCGCTTGCCGCGGCATTGGTCCTCTTCGTTTGCGCTTATGGAGCATCGGCTGACGCGGCCACAGACCTTTCCGCTGTCGTGATATCACCGTCCGCCGGCCTTACGGAAACCCCGGACGGGCCTGTTGTGCTGGTGGTAGCGGAAGGAGTAATAGTTGAGATTCTTGGCCGGGACGAACCACACATTGAGGTTCGACTACCTAATGGCGTGCACGGGTTCCTTTCGCAAGAATCGCTCGGGGAGATCTAGCGGTTCCGGCTGGGTGCGTTGCAAAAGGCTTCTGGAGAGAGCACGGGCAGCTTCGATTCAATTGCGACAGGCATGCCTGTCGCAATTGAATCTCTGATTTAGCCTAACTTCGCCATTTTGTAGTGCTACTAACCTACGGAATTCTCCCGTGGCCATATTTGGACCGTTTTTTTCAGGAGCAATGGATGGTGAGATTTACCGGATCGGTTGAAGTTGGTTTAGGGTGGTTTGAATCCCTGATTACCTAGTGTTTTGCCGCCTGTTTCGCTGCGATCTACCTCGGATCGTTGCCATCGGACGTAGCTCTGGTGGCTCCATCTGGAGTACGCTATCTCAACCGTTGTGAAGGGACCATGCGTCATGAGTCTGGAGGCTTCTGGCTCACCGGTGCACTCGCTTCCTCCACATGCTCGGTCACGGTGCGGGTCGCATCCGGATCATACACGTATCCCAGTACCGCGAAGAACTGTACCATACTCGGAGGCAGATCCTGATCCACCTCCGTGATCAGGTACCGATATTGGTTCTTAACCATCTTGGTCGTAATCCGACGAATCCTGTTCAACCTGTCTCGGATCGTCGCCCAACTATCATGAATCCCGTGTTCCTTGAGTCTGGTGCGAACCAGATGGGCAGCATGATAAGCCAGTACCGTGATGAACAGATGTCCTTCAATGCGGTCATCTCTGCTGTGGTAGATGGGCCGTAGACCGAGGTCCGATTTCATGACTCTGAATGTGCGCTCAATCTCTGTAAGTCGCCAGTAGGTTCGTGCAACCGTTTCCACCGACCATCCGGTATGACTGGTCCGAAGCACATACCCTCCGCTGGCCTGGGTGCGACGCGCATGCGAAGCACGCCGGGTCACCGTAACGGATGCTGCATGCTTGGTGCCCTCCTTTTTGCTGACCTCTACCTCATACAGGTGTGAGACCTTCTTGTACTTTTCCTTCAGACGACCAACCTTTATCGTGACCTTTTCATAGTTCTTCAAGTACCCGGGTTTCGAGAGTCCCTCATGTAGTGTAGTGAGCGCCTTCACAAACTTCTTGCATTGGGTTTCAAGGATCTGATCCTCCTTCGCCTGCTTGGCCTCACTGTGCACAAACACGCGCAGTTCCGCATTGTCTTCAACGTCTTCAACATCTTTTTCCTCTTTGGTGATCTTCCAGGCTTTGATCTTGACTCCCCCGGCGGTCGTAAACTGTTGATCCGGCTTGTTTTCGGGGACTGGAGGGGCTTTGGAACGCTCCACGGTGATCCAGTTCAGTCCCTGTTCTTTCAGGTACTGCAGATTCTGCTCCGTCGCAATGCCGGAGTCCATAATCACTGTGGGCGTAGCGCCGTTTAGTTTCTCAATCGCCTCTTTGAGCGTTGCCGGTTCCCATGCATTGCCCGGCAGGATCTGCACATTGCGGGGGAACCCCGAACCATCCAGGGTGAGCGCCAGCGTAACCAACGGACAATCACTGCGCTTCTCCTTGCTGCGCCCATGCGACAACAACTTCCCTTTCTTCTTGCCGTGGTAATAGGTATTGGTTAAATCATAAAAGACGATCGTTTCTTCAAACTGCAATACCGCTTTGGTAATGCCAAAGAGTTTCTCCAGGATCTGATCCATATGCTTATGGATCAGATCCGTGCAACGATAGAGGGTGTTGAGACTCGGGGGTTCCAAATCCAGAAGCTGCAGAACACTGGAGGTTTTACACAGCCATTTATGCGTTTCTCGTTCACTGCCCGGGTGGAGCATACGTCCGACGATCAGCGCACAGCAGAGCTTGACGTGTTTCTCGCAGAAGTTGAGCGAACGTAGCAGTACAGCCAGTCCGAGCTGTTCCAATGTCTGAAGGATCAGTCGTTCTCCGCCGACGGTCCGGGAATCGGGATGGGTTGTTTTCTCTGGATCAATGAGGTGTTGCTGATGGGATGTGCGATGGATGTCGTAGCCCTTGCTTTCGAGATGTGCAACGATGTCGTCGACCGCATTGAGAAAGGCTTCATCATTCTGGAAAGGGAGGCTGGCTTTCCCTTTGAGTCGGGCAGTAACACAGTGGGTCAGCTCCCCCCACAGACTGCGGGGGATGTTGAAGTTCGGGCCGAGATTAAGGAGGGTACGGTGTTTGGAGGTACCGTCTTTGCGATAGGATTCGATGAGGGCAAAGCTGTTGCATTTCTTACCGTCTTTACGTTTGTAGGGCCGGTTTCGGATAAAGATGATCGGAGTGTGGAATAGGTACGAGGTAAGGTACCGGGGTGGTTGGGGGGAGGTTCCCGTCCACACCTCTATAGCACCACATTGCCTTTTCCGAAAAAGTCGGCTAAAAAAGGTCGAAAAGCGCCGAATTTAGCCGAAATAGCGCTATTAGGAGGGAAAAACGAGAGAATTGGAGACGGAACTCAGCGTTTTCCCCTGACCGGATGGCGAAGTTAGGCTAGGAAGAGAATCGCTGGTGCAGAACAAGCGTGGCACCGACAGACTTCTGGAGCAGACCTCCTAGAATGACGTGACAGCATATTTTCGGGATTCATGTAGCTGAGTACCCACGCGTTTTGGTACCCGTTATTTTTACGCTGTGGCGGTGTGGCCAGGATGGCTTGCGCCAGTTTTTCATAATCAGTTCCCGCTTTTCGCGAAAAACCTGCAATTATTTCGAAAACCTCAGCTGATGGGTACTCAGCCATATAATTCCATAATTTACCTGCACTATCAATATCTTTCCCCCACTGTGCGGGCCGCAGCTCTTCCGACACTTGCTGATTGCACTATTGCGCTCTATCTAATCATTTTCTTAATCGTGTAATGTCATCCCTGATTAAACGTTTTTCTTATTTTCTTGCGGTAGCGGCAGCCACTGCTTGGTTCTCGGCACCTCTCAGCGCAGTAGCACAACCCGGTACGATATCGGGAACTGTACGAGGCGATGGTGAACCGTTGCCAGGCGCAACCATTAGCGTCGTGAACACGCTAATTGGAACCGTGTCTGACATTGATGGCAACTATTCGTTAGCAGTTCCCTCCCGCGTTGTTGTATTGCGGGCAAGCTTCGTGGGCTTCACAACAGAAGAGGCAACTATTGTTGTCATTGCCGGCGCATCCAGCACGCATTCCTTTGATCTACAGTCCACCATAACTGAATTCGGTGAAGAACTGGTCGTCTTAGGCTCCCGTGGTGAACGAACAGCAACGGAGACTCCGGTCCCCGTTGATGTTATTGGCGCCGAAGCATTGTCACAACTTGGCGTGCAGGAGATAAATCAGTCTCTGCACTATCTGGCACCATCCTTCAATGCGTCACACCAGACGATTTCGGATGGCACGGACCACATTAATCCGGCTAGCTTGCGGGGACTTGGTCCTGATCAGGTGCTAACGTTAGTTAATGGAAAGCGCAGACATACTTCTGCCATTGTGCATGTGAACGGCACGTTTGGACGTGGAACGGTCGGTGTTGATCTTAATGCCATTCCTAAGGCTGCAGTAAAGCGGCTTGAGGTTCTGCGGGATGGTGCATCTGCTCAGTACGGATCGGACGCCATTGCGGGTGTGATTAATGTAGAGCTGCAAGACCAGACAGATGCGCTTTTGATTGAGGCAGGCTTGGGGCAAACCATGGAAAGTGACGGCGAACAGGTGCAGGTTTCTGCCAATTATGGCTTCCCCGTCGGCAACAGCGGCTTCGTTAACGTTACGGGGGATTTTCTGGACCGCGGTCGTACCAATCGCAGCGACCCTTTTCTCGGAGATTACTTCGACGGAATTAGCGGAGACGCGGAGACGGATGCAGAACTTTCTCGACGCGGGCTCACACGCCAGGATATTCAAATGAAGACTGGCCAGGGTTATGCTACAGCCGGGTCTGTATTCCTCAACAGCCGTATTCCTCTGCGCGGGAACGCGCACTTCTATGCGAGTGGGGGTGCTTCTCACCGTCGGGGAGAAGCAACCGGTTTTGTACGGCGCCCCAATCAGAATGACAGAAACAACCTCGCCGTATATCCGAATGGGTTTCTGCCCCAAATTCATAGCGTGATGCAGGACCACAGCATTACAACGGGTGTGAAGGGCAGTATCCGTGATTGGGTTGCCGACATGAGCGTAACTACCGGTGGCAACTCCTTCCAGTTCAATATTGAGAATTCCATCAATGCCTCCATCGTTGGCAGTGCAAGTCCGACATCATTTGATGCTGGAACGCTACACTACAATCAAACCACAGGAAATTTTGACTTGTATAGGCCGCTACCAGCAGGAAGCATGAATTCCGTAGTGTTGGCTTTGGGCTCTGAGTTTCGCATGGAGAACTATGAAATAGAGGCTGGTCAATTTGAGTCGTATTCCCTTGGCAATGGTGGGTCCCGTGCGGGTATTGACTTCGCCTTGCGGCCAAATGGTAGACCCAAGAATTCTGGATCTCAGGTTTTTCCCGGCTTCCAGCCGTCCAATGAGGTTGACCGCTACCGGTATAGCATTAGCGGCTACGCGGAGCTTGAGGCTGAGGTGTCGGACGCATTATTGGGGACGGGTGCTGTCCGGTACGAGAATTACGGCGACTTCGGTTCTGCCTTCTCCGGTAAGCTCGCCTCACGTTTTGCCGTAAGCGAGGCGTTTGCGCTGAGAGGTGCAGTTAGCACAGGCTTCAGAGCTCCGTCGTTGCATCAGCTATGGTTCAATAACGTCAGTATCCAGTTTGTCCTCAATGAGGCAGGTATCCTTGAGCCAGCCCGCGTACTTACGGGTGAGAATAATTCGCCGGTGACCAAGGCGTTCGGTGTACCTGATCTCAAGCAGGAGACGTCCACTAACGTGAGTATCGGATTTGTCGCCCGCCCTCGATCCAATCTGTCTCTAACTGTTGACTATTACAGGATTTCCATTCAGGATCGCATCGTACTGACGAGCCGGTTCTCCAACAGTAATCCGATAGTGGCCGACATTCTAGCTCCTTTCGCCAGTGAAGGCGTTGGGCAGGCACAGTTCTTTGCCAATGCCGTAAATACCTCCACGAGCGGGTTGGATTTGGTGGCGGCGCTCACAACTTCCGTCGGCCCCGGCGACCTCACCGTGACGCTCGCAGGCAACGTAACCTCTACTGAAGTTAAGGACACCAATATCCCTGCTTCCATGGCCCGCATCTTTACCGGTGGCGATCTGGCCGCGGTGCGTTCTACGCTATTTAATCGAGAAGAACGAAATCGACTGGAGGATGCGCTACCGCGTCAGAAGGGTAATCTCGGATTGAAGTATGATGTTGGGACTGTGACGCTGACGGCGCGGGCAAACTACTTTGGACCGGTGAGTTATAAGCCCACCAATATGGCCAATGATGAGACGTTTTCGGCGAAGACCTTGCTTGACTTGAGTGCTTCTTACGAAGTAACCCATCAGCTTGAGTTGACTGTTGGGGCCAACAACGCGCTCAATACGTTCCCTGACAAGCACTGCAACAACTTGGCGGGACCGCAGAATGCGTGTTCAAATTACAGTTCCGGACGCTTCCCGTACAGCCGCCGCGTTACGCAGTTCGGCATGAACGGAGGCTTCTACTATGCGCGCTTGCGGCTGCGCCTGTAGCGGCGTGTCGTAAACCTCACGTTGAGGCCCGCTTCCTATAAGAGCACAATTTCCCCTGCTTAGCTCATACGAGCTCGCGCTAACGCATCCCGCTCTTCCCCCGGGTCGCGCGATTGCACATGACGTTAACGAACAAGTGAAACGGACCGTAGCCGTAACCGGTACTTCCCGCGTGGCTACGAACTTAACTCTGTGTCCAGTACATGCCGGGAACTACGGTTTCCCTTCGAGTGCGACGCTATGCTCCACCAACTCCGCCACATGGTCGTCCACGCTGTGTTCGTCGGCTCCGTCACTCGTTTGAAAATAAAGTTAAGACGGTTTCCCCCGTTCTGTAAAATATCGTCCGTTTTTGAGGCCGCTTGCCTTACCTCTACTATCGCCTTGGTGCTCATTGCACTGTCTTCGTGCGACAGATTAGTACTGCTGGGTCGCGTCCTCCCGCGGTGCAAACTGTCAAACCGGCAACCTTGAATCGCAACCTCTGGACTAAGAATTCCAGACCATGCTGGTTTCTGGTGTTATATGGGACATGAAGGCCAGGGTGCTAATCTACTATTGTGGCTTTCAATTGTGGCTTTCAGGAGAAGCTTTGTGCTGAATGGAGCATTCCCCGGCTACCCGTGTCCGCCAACGGTGGCTGCAGGACCTCAAGTGTCCAGTGCTGCGCACATGATCAACGGCAATTACTGTTTACCTGACCGACAATTAAGATTGTGTTCAGAAAGGGTTCAGAGCATTGAAGCGGAGCAGCGAAGCTCTGAACCCTTTCTGCCTCTTATCGCCATTTGCGGTGAGACAGTCAACATGTTGGGGGCTGAATTGGGAGGGGCACTCCGTGCCTGGTGAACAACGTTGTGGTTTCACTCTACGAATTGCGCCGTCATATTGCCGACAAGGTCAGTGTCCGATTGGATGCCGGTTTCAACGGTGGAGAGTTATGTGATGCGTCTGAAAGCAAACGAGGCACTTGATAGGCTTGCGGAGCCTCAGTTGTGCGATAATCATCCGCCGCACCGATGCTATCACGCACTGCGCTACCGTGCAAAGAGCTGGTCCGCAGTGCATCGCGTGGTGCCTGTGATTGATCCGGTGCCGGGACAACTTTTTCCGCGGCATTACTATCTGATCACCAATCTGAATGCAGAAGCCTATCCGGCAGCGCAGCTTGTGAAGCTGTACCGAAAAAACGGAACGATGGAAAAGCATTTCGGGGAGATGAATGCGGTCTGCTCCATGGCACTGTCTTCGGTAGCCCGTTCGAAGTCGCACTGTCAGGGCCGGCCTGTAGTGCGGGAGCCTGACGAATCGAAGCAGGAAGACGAGATCCGAGCCGAGAATTCGGTCCTGCTACCTCCAGTAATTGCGCATCAACCCCTGGTAACGGTCCGCAAAGGCCTCCTATCTGTTACGCTTCAGCTTGCGCACCGCAACGCTCTCAGCGAATCCGTCTGGAGCCGCGGCACGCTCCCACAGGCGCAATGCGCCTGCTTCAGGCCTTCCGAACGCGCCTCATAATTCTTCGAATACGCAGACCATACCTGTACGCCCGTAAAGCAATACTATGGGGAATTATATACGTGAGTGACCAACTGTACACAGTGAGGCACTAGTATCAATTTCACGGGTTATAGGGGTCGGTAACCCGAACGCCCCTCGCCGTGCAGAAGCCCCAATCCCGGAGGCCAGTATGTTTGCAGCCGCATTCAGGTCTGCATGATCCGTATGTCCACAGAACATACACGTGAATTTGCTCCGTGTCTTACGATTACTCGCTTCTGTGTGCCCACACACAGAACACCGCTGACTGGTATAGGCAGCGGTAACCTTTATCACCTTGCGGCACTTATAGCTCAGCATCTGTTCCAGCTGGCCCCAACCTGTTCGCAGTATCCCACGGTTGAGGCCAGACTTCTGTCTGACGTTTGTGCCAAAGCTCTCCATCGTTCCCTTAGCTGAACGTGTCATCGCTTTGATCTTCAGGTCCTCCAGTATCACCGTTGAGGAGCAATTGGCAATACTGCGACTTACCTGGTGGTTCGCATTCTTGAGGACGTTAGCACGCTTGCGCTGTATGCGGGCGATGCTATGCTTCCGCCTGTTACGACCGTTGGAGCCTTTCTTCTGTCTCGCCAGTCTTCGCTGATGCCGCTTCAACTTGGCATCAAGACGCTTCGTATCCGGTTGTCTGATAATGCTTGTATCGCCCTCTGTGGAGACCATAGCAACCTGCCCGCAATTACGGTCAATGCCTACAGCACCGCCAGTATCCTCTATTACAGGTGCCTCCATCTTGTAGCAGATGACAGCATACCCTTTGCAGGCGTTCTTCTTTACCGTGGCTTTGACGGGTATACCATCAGGGTACGGGTTGCCTCCCCGCCTGCGGAGCGCCATATATCCCACTTTCGGCATATACAGCCTGCCATCCCGAACCCTTACGTTATCCAGAATCGTGAACGAAGGCGTACTGCCACGTCTGGAATGGAATCTCGGTCTTCTCTTACCCTCCTTGAAGAATGCCTTCCATGCATCCGCTTGATATTTCAATGTGTATCTAACGACACCATAGGAGTATTCAGGTAGCCACTCGACCGTGCGGCGCAGCTCCGTGAACCGCTTCCCCAGCGAGAAGAAGCGTACCAAGGGCGGCTTCTCTCCAGCCTCTTTCGTTTTCTTGTACGCCTCGCTCTGCTCTGCGAGGATGGCATTCCACACAAACCTACACGCACCCGCTAATCCAGCAAGGTGCTTGGCGTTACTCCGACTTCCGGGTAACAGCCTGTATGTGATATTGCGGTATGTACTGACCGTTTCGGGCATGGCACTGTGATATATAACTCCCTAATATATGGTAATTATATAGCATGCGTATCCATGTGTTGAGTTATTTGAAATAATTGCAGTTTGTTCGTGAAAAGCGGGAACCGATTATGAAAAACTGGCGAAAGCCATCCTGTCTGCACCACCAAAGCACAATAAGTAACTCCTGCGAAAACGCGTGGCATTCAGCCATATAACTCCCATACTATGCGCAATAACATGATTGCCGATTAGATTTTCTGCCAGTATCGCTAAACAATTATTCCAGGATTGTGTAGAATTTATGAGCATGAGGAAGTAACGCCACGCAAGAGGATGGGCAAAGTAAAGATGCTGTTACACGCCGGCTCTTGTAGGGCGGCATTTGTTGCTGTCGGGATGCTCGGTGCGGCGGCTGTACCGCATGTGGTTAGTCAGACATTGGAAGGAATCCACACCGGAGTCGCCCTGCCACTGCAGGGTGAGGCATGGATCAATCCACATGCGGATGAAAGCTACAGAGGTGTATTGTGGCACTTGAGAGAAGCGCAGGTGTCCGACACGTTAGAGGCGGGATGTGTAAGCAATCTGGAGGAAGGGGACGGTGTTGCGGTGCTTTGTACTGGGCTTGGAGGATGGCTACCGTACACACATGCATGGGGCTCAGGGCGCCGGTTCGTGGCCGCAGCTGATCACTCGACAGGGTTTTCCGGTTTTGACGGGGTGCATTCTCAGGCAGCATTTGATCAAAGGCAGGAAGACTTGGCAGGTTTTGGTGAGCGGGTCACCCGTGCCCCGTATGCTGGCCTGCTGGACCGGGACATTCGTGTGGAGGTTAGCATCACCGCCTCCGAAAAGCTCCCAGAAACCGATGCTCTTGCCGCGCAGTCTATAAGTCGATGTACTATATCAGGGGCGCAGGATATAGACAAATACTGTTTCGAAGATCGCGGACCGTTTACGGTTACAGTTTATGTTTCAATGCCAGGTGGCCGGGTCATTGACCCTAACCGAGACAGCACATTCAAGGTATCGTATAACGGTGGTACGGCGACGGCAGGTGAGATTAACAACGGCGCGCCGGTGCCCTCGGATACTGATTTTCAAAGTATCGATCCATTCACGATAACAGTTCCCCAAGGAGCTAGGCAAGGCAGAAAATCCTTCTTGCTGGAGCTGCACGATGATAGCGACACGGAAATGGATGAAACAATCGAACTGATTATCCACCGAGTGGACAAACCGATTCCCGTTAGATGGGATACGTTCACGATTACCATCCTAGACGACGAATCGTCCCATCTGTCCTTTCCGAAGTTTGTGCACCCCGTGTCTGAGTGCGATGGTTATGTATCGGTGCCGATCGTCCGCGTGGGACAATCCGAGCAGGATGTCACGGTTGATTATCTGACGGTCCGTGGTGGTTTTCTGACGATAAGTGGTCGTTTTCGGGGATCGCGCCCTGCAACGCCAGATGCGGATTACACGCCCGTGCATTCAACGCTCACATTCAGTCCCGGCGAAAGAAGAAAGACTGTAAGAATTGACATAGCTGCGGATGAGATACCCGAGAATTCCTTTGAGTACTTCGGGGTGGAGATGAGGAATCCCGTGAATGCCCGGATTAAACCTACATCTCCACATTGGAGCTTGACCTACGCAGATGTACAAATCGGTGATGAGAGTTGCGTTCCGCGGTTGCAGGTAGAGAACGCCTCGGCTAAGGAAAGAGACGGCACCATCGTCTTTGATGTAACCTTGAATAATTTCAGAGATAGCGTGGTCCGGATTGATTACCAGACAATTGATGGCTCTGCATCATCGGGGGCGGATTACAAAGCGAAAACGGGTACCGTTGAGTTTTCAACGCAAAACACAATCGGAACGGTCGGCACTCAAAGGATTTCGGTTACCTTGGTTGATGATCCAGTTATTGAGGCTAACGAGACATTTCAGGTAAACTTTACGAGCTCAACGCATCCAGTGCTTACGGCATCGGCTACCGGCACCATTATTGACGATGACGCCGACCCGGTGATTTCAATTACAGGTGGAGACGCGGTAACCGAAGGAGAGACGGCAACATTCACCATTACAGCGAACCCGGTTCCATCCGCTACATTGACAGTCATTCTTGAAATCGCGCAGGAAGGAGATTTTGTTGGTACTGATGATTTAGGCACGCAATCCATTGAGGTAGGCACCGGTGGCACGCAAACTCACATGGTGGCAACCATTCCTGACGACGTAGACGAGCCATCTGGATCAGTAACGGCAACGTTGCAGGCGGGTACTGGGTACACGGTGGCGGACCCACCAGAAAATAAAGCCATCGTGAACGTGGCAGACGACGACACACCGGCACTGGTGTTGAGCCCGACAAGCCTTGAGTTTTCGGAGGGAAGCTCCGGTTCTTACACAGTGAAGCTTGCCACACAGCCGACGGGCACCGTGGCGGTGGCCATCACAGGACATGTAGGCACAGACCTGAGACCGGATAAGGAAAGCCTGACCTTCACATCTACTACCTGGAATACTGCGCAGGCAGTCGCCGTGACAGCAGAGCATGATGACGACGCTACTAACGACTCTGCAACACTTGCGCACACCGCTTCTGGCGGGGGCTACGACTCGGTAACCAAGGATTTGCCTGTGACGGTGACAGACGACGACACACCGGCACTGGTGTTGAGCCCGACAAGCCTTGAGTTTTCGGAGGGAAGCTCCGGTTCTTACACAGTGAAGCTTGCCACACAGCCGACGGGCACCGTGGCGGTGGCCATCACAGGACATGTAGACACCGACCTGAGACCGGATAAGGAAAGCCTGACCTTCACATCTACTACCTGGAATATTGCGCAGACGGTAACAGTGACAGCGAAGCATGATGATGACTCTGCAGACGACCGGGTGACATTTGCCCACGCGGCTTCTGGTGGGGACTACGGATCGGTGAGCAAGGATTTGACTGTGACGGTGACAGACGACGACACGCCGGGGTTACGTATTGAACCGATGGCTTTAACCATGCTAGAAGGGGCATCGGGGATGTATCACGTAGCACTGGAGACAGAACCTACCGGTACGGTGACGGTGACTATTGAAAGCGATAATAGAGACGTAACGGTGATCGCTACTCCGCTGACTTTCACTTCCGGTGATTGGAATACGGAACAGACGGTAACGGTGCGTGCGGCGGAAGACACAGACACGGACGACGATATTGCAGTGCTTACGCACACTGCATCGGGAGGGGATTATGATTCCGTGACAGGGCCTGCTATCGCGGTGACGGTGACGGACGATGATCCGGTGGCAGGGTTGGTGGTATCGCCCACTTACCTTTCGGTGGCAGAGGGGGCGGAAGAGCATTTTACGGTACGGCTACTCGCGGAGCCCACGCGTGCGGTGGATGTGCGGATCACGGGCGATGTGGGACGAGAATTGACGGTGAGCACGAGGACGCTCCGGTACACGTCACAGGACTGGAACAGGCCTGTGACAGTGACAGTCCGTGCGGAAGAGGACGACGATGTAATGGACGCAAGTGTACAGCTCACCCTTGCAGCATCCGGGGGTGTGTATGATGGCGAGACAGAGGATGTGGACATAGATATACGAGACAATGACGTAGCAGGGATCGTGTTGGCACCCGCCGATCTTACGGTACCGGAAGGGGGCGAAGCGTCCTATACGGTGAGGCTGTCAGCGGAGCCATCGGACGCGGTAACAGTGGAGATTAATGCCTACTCCGAGACGGTGGTGATGCCGGATATGACAGTACTGACATTCACGGGCGATGATTGGTATTATGGGCAGATGGTAGCCGTGCGTGCAAATGAGGACGATGACACGGTTAATGACGACGCTACGCTGACACACCGGGCGTCGGGTGGCGGCTACGATGGTGTTACGGAGGACTTATTGGTCACAGTATTGGATGATGACGAGGCAGAATTGGTAGTCAGCCCGCAGGAATTGTCGCTGGACGAGGGAACAACAGGCAAGACTTTTACAGTGCGCCTTGCCACGGTGCCTTCGGGATTGGTGACCGTTACTATCATGCCGGAACTCGTCCTGAGCGGCAAGGTATCGGTCACAACTCAGAGCTTGAGTTTTACGCCTGCGGATTGGAGCGTTCGTCAGGCGGTCGCAGTGAAAGCCCTGGCTGATGCGGATGGTGCCGACGAATTCGGGAAGATACAGTTGTCAGCGAGCGGTGGTGACTACAGTGGAGAATCCGGGAGTGTAGAGATAGCTGTGCGTGATGATGATGCGCCGCACCGCCTAGGTTTGGCCAATTCATCGGTGCTGGTTTCTGAGGGTGCTGGACCGGCGCGATTTCAGGTAAGACTCAACAGGCAAAGCGTTACTGCTGTCACCGTCCGTTACCATACGCAGGATGGTTCAGCAACGATGGGTTCAGATTACGAGCAGACAAGCGGGGTACTGACATTCGCAGCAGGCGATCTGGAGAAGGAGGTACCCGTGCAGATCATTGATGACGCATTGCACGAGGAAGACGAGACCTTCATACTGGAGTTGACGGACGCACAGGGAGCGGAGCTAGGTAACGCGACGGGCCGTGCCACGATTGTAGACAACGATGGCGAGCCGACCATCAGCACCGTGCCTGCGGTGTATGTGCGGGAAGGGGATTTAGCAAATGTCTACGTCAGTCTAAGTAACGCCAGCTCAGAGCCTGTTGTGGTACACTACGGCACGAATGATGTGACGGCAACAGCCGGAGATGACTACGAGGCGGCAAGCGCCGAGTCGGTGACGATTGAGCCTGGCGGGATGGGAGCGGTAATACAAGTTCCAACCCTGAACGACGCAGTACACGAGGGCAGGGAAGCGTTTCTGGTGCAACTTGGTGGCGGCGGCCAGACCACAGTAACGATACTGGACAATGATCGTCTGCCACAGCTCTCCATAGGCGATGTGACGGTATCAGAGGATGGAGGGCGTGCGAAGCTTGCCGTATCGTTGAGTGGTGCGAGCACGGTACGTGTCGGGGTGGCATTTGCCACGCAGGACGGTACGGCGAAGGCAGGGGCCGACTACACACGCACGCTGGGCACGCTGGTGTTTGCACCGGGCGAGACCCTGAGGCATATATGGGTACCGGTAGCGCGGGATGATGTGGTGGAGGAAGACGAGGGATTGGTAGTAGAACTGAGCGCTCCGGAGCATGCCACGCTGTTGGATGCGGAGGGGAATGTGACGATTAAGGATGATCCAATAGAGGTCAGCATCCATGACGGTACCGGGGCGGAGAGTTCGGATGAGTTGGTGATGGCGGTGCGGCTGAATTATGGTAGCACCAAGGTGGTATCGGTGCGGTTTACGGTGACAGGAGGCACGGCGACATCGAATGTGGACTACGAGGCGACGCAAGGGCTGGTGGTATTTGAGACCAGCAGTACGGAGGCGCAAGTAAGGATACCTTTGATAGACGACGACTTGCAGGAAGGAGATGAGACGATAGAGGTGAGGCTGTCGAATCCGACAAATGTCCAAATCGGGCAGGCGATGGCTACGGGCACGATCGTGGATGACGAGACTGCGCCGGGAGTGCAGGTGCGAGCCATTGCGGTGTCGCAGACCGAGGCGCTGTTTGTGGTGGGACTACTGTCACCCGTGGCAGAGCGGCTGACCGGCCGTTACCGTACGGTAGACGGCACGGCATGGGCGGGAGAGGACTACGAGCGCATGGAGGGAGTGCTGGAGTTTGGGCCTGGGGAGACGAGAAAAGAGGTGCGCGTGCCGTTACTGCGCGTGCAAGGTAGCGGGGAAGCGTTTGCGCTCATGGTGGAGTTAGGGGATGAGACGGTGCGCGAGGAGGTGGTGTTGGGATCGAAGGATACGGGAAACCGTGCGCGATTAGGCCGGAGTGTGGCGGTGCATATAGTGGAGGCGGTATCGGAGCGTATGGAGGGATCATTGGTGGGTTGTATGCCGAGGCCGTTTCCCGGTCAGCGGGTACGGGCGTCGCATCTTTTGTCGGGCTGTGGCATGCAGGCAGGCGGAGAGCGGATAAGTGTATGGGGTCGTGGTGCGTACAGCAGGTTGCAGAGCGGCGGGATATCGGGAGCGGATGTGGTGACGGCGTCATTGGGGGCGGACTACCGTACGGGAGGTCGCTGGCTGATGGGGATGGCGGTATCACGCAGCGAGGCATTGGAGCAGGAAGGGACGCTACTACAGATGACGGGCTGGTATCCGTATGTGCGCTACGGAGGGATGCGGCATAGTGTGTGGGGGTTGGCAGGAGCAGGACAGGGAGTAGTGGCGGAAGCCGCGGACACGGGAATGCGCATGATGGCAGCGGGCGTGGGTGGCACGTTGGTGCGCCGGGCGGGCGCGCGGCTGGGGTACGAGGCGGACGGGTTCTGGCTGGGGATGGATGGCGGGATAGGGGTGAGTCGTGTTCGCGCAGGACTGGAGGGATCGGTAACGTTGCAGGATATCTTGGAGCCGTATGTGGAGGCGGCGGTCTTGCACAGTGGTGGGGATGCGGAGAGAGGAATGGGAATGGAGGCAGGCGGAGGGTTACGTGTGCGGATGGGGATGTTGCATGCGGAGGTGATGTCAAGGCGTTTGGTGTTGCATCAGGAGGATGGCTACGGGGAGTGGGGATATTCGGGCACGGTCCGCTATGGAGGAATAGAGGGATTGGGAGCGCAGGTGCGTCCGACCTGGGGTCGCACGCATGTGGGGACGCTGTGGCAGTTGGAGCGTCCGTGGGAGGTGTATCCATCGGATCGTCGGATGGAGTTGGAGGTGGGGTACGGATCGCGCGTTCACAGGCGAAGCGTGCTGCGGCCGCATGTGGGTATGGGGCTGCGAAACAGAGGCAGGGACTACCGCATAGGAGCGGGAGTACAGGGGCGCACGGGGTTTGGCTTCAGTGTAAGCGGTTTGGCGATGGAGCACATGACGCCGTACCGGCCGGTGAGCTACGGCATGACTGCCAGCGGCTACCTGCGGTGGTGAGAAATGAAAGTGCCAGTCCGATCAAGACTGCGTCAGCCTGACCAGTTACGAAGCAGAGACCGATGCAAAGAGCCATACCCGTATCCCACCCGGATATGTAGTCTCTACCTGCGCTGCTTCCCTTGGTTCTGCATTGCCTATCTCCACGAAGCCTCGGCAGTCCTCGGCTGCAGTCTCTTGGCGATACTTCCGCCTCCAGTAATTCAACTGTCCGTACGAGATGCCGTGCTCTGCAAAAAACGCCGCTGTGGACCGGGTCCTCTCGTTATATTGCTATACCAACGGAAACATCTGTTCCGCGGTACGTTTGGGCTGTACCATGTGATCTGAGGGCTTGGTTCTGACGTCTACCGGCAAGCTCCCCAGAACCCATCACCTAATCAAGATGTAGTTCACCGCACGCTTACACGTATATAATTCCCCATGAAAAGGGTAGGAACACGACCTGCAACCCCATGTTTTGTATTGTTTGTATGAGATGAGCTTCAGCATATGGCCGAGCAGCATTACCTCGTAACTGCCCGCAAGTACCGCCCAGCTCTGTTTGGTGAGCTTCTTGCTCAGCGGCATGTAACGGAAACGCTCCGCAATGCGATACAACTGGACAGGCTGGCACATTCCTACCTATTCTGCGGCCCACGAGGTGTGGGTAAGACCACCGCCGCGCGCATTCTCGCGAAAGCAATTAACTGCACAGACCGCAATAAAGAGACTGCTGAGCCGTGTCGGGCATGTGTATCCTGCAAGGATTTCGAAACGGGCCGTAGTCTCAATATTTTCGAAATTGACGCGGCCTCCAACAACAAAGTGGAGGATGTGCGAGAATTACGGGAAACCGTTCATATTCCGCCGCAGGGCAGCTTAAAGAAAGTCTACATTATTGACGAGGTGCATATGCTGTCCAATGCAGCATTCAACGCATTGCTGAAGACATTGGAAGAGCCCCCACCCCATGTTCTGTTTATTTTTGCCACAACAGAGCCGCACAAGGTCTTGCCAACGATACTATCCCGTTGCCAACGGTTCGACTTCCGGCGCATACCGGTCCCTGACATTGTAGGGCAACTCCAGCATGTCGCTAAGCATGAGGACGTCATTTCCGACGAAGAATCTCTGTTACTGCTGGCCCGCAAAGGTGACGGTTCACTGCGTGATGCACTATCGGCATTTGATCAGGCAGTAGCCCTCTGCGGGGCCGCACTGAAGTACAACGAACTGGCAAACGCATTACGTGTTGTTGATATTGACCTCTACTTCGAAGCCACATCCCACTGCATCTCACGCGACAGTGCAGGGATGCTGCGCCTAGTAGAGAAAATCGTGACAGACGGACTGGACCTGCTGGAATATCTGACGGGCCTCGCAGAGCATTTGCGCAACCTCCTGGTAGTGTGCAGCATGGAGGACACAGCACTCATTGAAGCATCCAAAGCCACGAAAGCACGCTACAGAAAGGCTGCTCCCGAATTCACACAGCCGGTGCTACTTCGGATGCTCATGATCATTGACGATGCGTCTCAGGCAATGGCACATTGTGCTAATCCTCGACTTAAGCTTGAGTTGGCGCTCTTGAAAATTGCCAGCATTACCAATGCTCTAAGCCTAAAGAAGGCATTAGCACAATTGGACCGGCTGGAACAGATGGCAAAGGAGGGCAAACTCGCACCAGATCTGTTCCGCACTGTCAATCCCCAGCCCGAATCCGCAGCGCTGAAGTTACAGACTGGAAGAACTTCTAAATCGGCAACAACCCCGCGGCCTCCAACTCTACCACCCGCGACTTCAACTAACCCCAGCCCTCCCCTTACTGCCGTTTCCATTGCACCGCGATGGCAGGATTTTGCCAAACATGTTCGCCAGGAACGCATCCAGATTGGTGTGATGCTGGCAGAATCTCAGATTGTGCGGGAGTCCAAGGATCGCCTGACAATCGGCGTAGGCCTAAACTTTAATCTTAAAACGCTACGTAGCGCGGAGAAATGGCTGAAGCAACAGTTTCAGATGTTCTTCAATACCAGCATACGTCACATGGACATCGTTCTGCGTCGCGACTTGACAGCACCACGAGCAGATGCACAACCGAACAGCAGAATAGCTGCCCAGGAATACCTCGAACAACAGCGAAAAAAAAATCCGGTCGTAAATGCCATCCTTGAACAGTTTGGCGGCGAGCTAGTTTGGTAGAACCGCATATGACCATTCTGTGAACTTATGAATATCGGTAACCTAAAGGGCCTGGACATGGCTGCTATAGTTGACCAAGCGGCAAGATTGCAACGAAAAGTGTCCGAAGCTAAGGAGGCCGCAGGAAGAATTACTGTCCTCGCAGAAGCCGGCGGTGGCATGGTGCGCGTCACAGCAACCGGCGCCCAACGGATCACTGATATCAAGCTGGAGCCAGAAGTGGTGAACGCAGACGATATGGAAATGCTGGAAGACCTCATTATTGCAGGCGTCAACAAAGCGTTAGAGGATGCCGGTGAGGCCGCACAAAGGGAAATGGACCAAGCCTCGGCCGGATTCCTGCCCCCGGAATTGGACCTCAGTCCATTCGGGCGCTAGACCAACAAATGCTGTATTCGTCGGAATCGGTTGAGTCCTTAGTCGAGCACTTCTGTCGGCTGCCTACCATTGGGCGCAAAACCGCACGTCGTCTGGTGTCCTATGTCCTCAAAATGCCAAGGGATCAAGTTGAATCACTGGCAACCGCCCTGCTCGCTGTTAAGGACCATATCAAGAACTGTACCATTTGCCAGAATGTTACAGACGCCGTTCCGTGCCCGATTTGCAGCTCCGGGAAGCGCGACCATACCACAATTTGCGTGGTCGAAGAGTCAAGTGATGTCGCCGCTATGGAGCGCACAAGGGAATATCATGGCGTTTACCATGTGCTTGGAGGAGTAATCTCTCCGCTAGATGGTGTTGGACCGGACGAACTAAAGGTGCGAGAGCTCGTGAAACGCGTATCGCCAGACGGAGAACAACGTGTTGCCGAGGTCATTCTTGCCGTCAATCCGACAGTGGAGGGCGACACGACCGCCTACTACATTGGGCAACTCCTTGCCCCGTTCGGGGTCACCGTGACGCGGCTCGCTCGCGGCCTGCCCATCGGAAGTGACCTAAAGTACACCGACGAAGCAACGCTGGCACGTGCTCTCCTGGAGAGGAGTAACCTCTAAGGCCGGCTCATACTGCTGACCCCCAGGCCCGTCGCAACCACGGTCACGGCACCAACAACATTGTGCCACAGGAACGACACCTCCGGCGCACCGAAATTCACCAGAGCAACGGCGCCCATCCCACTAAGCAAACCGCAAAATGCCCCCAACGCCCCGGCACGAGGCAGCATAGCTAACACAAAAACGCCCAGAATTGAACCATAAAAGAATGATCCAAAGCGGTTTACAACCTCAATTAGCGAGCCAAGGGAAACGGCAAAGGTTGCAATGACACAAGCGAACAAGCCCCAAAAGCCCGTTGCAAATTTTGATACCATGAGAAGATGACGCTCCGATCCTTCCGGCCGAATCCAGCGCCGGTAGAAATCAACCACGGTAGCAGTGGACAACGAGTTGAGCTCGGACGAAATACTGGACATTGCCGCAGCCATGATCGCAGCAATAAACAGCCCGGTTAGCCCCAGCGGCAACTC
Organism: Rhodothermales bacterium; assembly: GCA_963663495.1. Classification (GTDB taxonomy): domain Bacteria; phylum Bacteroidota; class Rhodothermia; order Rhodothermales; family Bin80. Next base: position 1,652,732 of record OY760427.1, on the reverse strand, counting down.
CCGCAATGCAAATGTCGGTATGATGTAGTTCACATCCCGGCTGGATTCATTGGTCACATCCTCCGCCAGAGCCAAAGCTTCGGCACGAATCTCCGAAACATCCCGATCAAGCCCACGAAACTCCTCCAACGCGGAGTCCCGCACATGTCCGTCCGCCCCGGCCGCCGTACGCGCCGCTGATTCCCTGGCATCAAACGCCTCGTTATAGCGATCCTCCAACTGCGCATACGCTATGCCCTGCTCTGCACGTACGGCCTCCTCATGCGCAGGATTAAACAGCAACGGCGGAGCTTGGAACAGGTAGAAAACAAAGACCAGCACACCGATCAGCAGCACAAGCGTCTGAAGCGGAATCTTCCAGTACGCACTCATCATCAGAGAGCTGCGCGCCGCCTCCACGCTCCGTGCGGCCAAGTAGCGCTGTACCTGACTCTGATCCGTGCCAAAGTAGGATAGCATCAAGAATGTACCACCAAGCAAGCCTGACCACAATGTATACGTCTCCGTCATATTGAACGACAGATCAAATACCTGTAACCTGCCGGTCGATCCGGCCACATGCATGGCCTCCGACACTCCCACGGGCATCCGTAATAGCAGTACTATAACCACTGCAAGCAGGGCAAATACAATCAACACCATCTGCTTCACGTCAGCCCACGCGACTGCCTGAATTCCCCCTACCATCGTATACGCGACTGCCGGGATTCCAATGAGGGCTACGCACCACACAAAATCAATGCCCAGCACAGCAGCAAATACCACCGATGGTGCGGCGATGATGGTGCCACACGACATCCCGCGAGAAAGAAGAAACAGAAAGCTGGTCAGCGACCGGGTCCTGGCATCAAATCGTCGTTCCAGGTACTCGTACGCTGTAAAGACGCCGCTGCGATGCAAGAACGGGACCAATGTCACGCCCAGAATTACCATAGCCAGCGGCAACCCAAAGTAAAACTGTATAAACCGGAGACCATCGGTCGCCCCTTGCCCCGTGGTCCCGACCATAGTGATGGCCGATAGCTGGGTGGCCATTACCGAAAGTCCGACCGCCCACCATGGCAGGCTCTGGTTTGCCAGGAAATAGCCCTGGATCGTGTGCGTATCCTTGGACCGTCGCAACCCATCCCAGACCACATAGCCCAAGTACGCCGCTACAATCAACCAGTTGATGGCATGCATTAGCTGAAATTATTTCTGATTATGATGGGCAGTGCATTGTGGCAAATCAGTCGTGTGTAATTCCGGATTTCATCGCCGCCTGCTATGTGTGATAAAGCGCCTGGATGATCCATAGACCCAGGATGGTCAAAACCTGCACAGCAAGCACGCACGAAAGCGTGCGCCAGAATGACCGGGGCTTGTCAGCTTTGTTCATGTGTTCAGTGATCCGTAGGCTCGGAGCGTAGCTCCGCCGAGGGAGGCCCCGGCGTCCGTGCACACATACTGTGCTAACGCTGCTATAGCCTCCACCGAAACGCCCTTTTGTGATGATGCCTCTCCTCCGTACAATATGAAAGATGGGGCTATAACATGTGCGGTAATGCCGACACCTTCGAATTCCTCGTTGACCGCCTCTGCCAGGCGGATAACCCCTGCCTTTGAAGCGGAGTACCCGGCCTGGCACACCTTGCCTCGGTCCGCACCTTGAGCGGACGCAATCCCGACTAGCCGGCCCCCTGCCCCTCGGGCAAGGAGCCGGGCACCTTCACGGAAGCACAAGAATGTGGACGTGAGATTGACACGAAGAATCCGGTCCCAGTCCTCAATGCTGGTCTCAAGAAGCGGGCTTCCCGACCACATACCTATCCCATGCACAACTGCATGGGCAGAATCAATCTGCCGGAACGCCGCCTCCGTAGAGGCCTCTGAAGTTAGATCCGCTACAATGTCCACTGATCCACCGCGCCCCATGGTGATTACTGCATCTCCAGCCTTTTCGAATCTTTGTGCTATGCGCCTGCCGAGTCTTCCCGTTGCGCCCGTTACTATTATTGTCCGTTCCATGAAGGTCTTTCTAATCGGGTAATAGGTGATAGCCGCTGCGTAAGATCATTAGAACATGCCTACACAATTGGCGTTCGACGCAGCCTACGAAATCATCCAGAAAAAAGTGGAAGGCATATACGCATTTTCTGCTACTAACTCGTAGTAACGCGTCCGCGGCGACGACAAAATCTTTCCCTCACGTCGGGCTCTGGACGCAGGATCTTATCTGTGTTGTGTGCTATTGCGTCGGCCTCTAGTCAGACTAGGCATATTTGGTGCGTGCGCTGTTTCCGGGTGGCTTCTCTTGGCAGAGGCGGCGAAGGGAGACATCTACCCTCGGCATCCCAGCTCATTTGCAAGGGCAGACACCGATACGGTCGGACTTTACGGGATCGACTCCCTTCTCTCGTTCATCGAAATCCTGGGGCCGGACTCCCTTCGGATCCTCTTGAATTCGATCGGCGCTGACAGCACGCTCCGAGCCCTCGTTGATTCGCTCGCTCCACCCGATACCAATTACCGGACGCACCGATATCTTGCCGCCCTCTGGCGCCGACAGCGTACCGCTTCCGTCCTCCCGCGTACGCGGCAATCCTTCGGTTTCAACCCCGTAGGCCGCCACTATCTAGACTTGGATACAAGCGCATTCCGGTATACTGCCCGGGAGCAAGTCGGAGACCACGATATACGCATTCCCATGTCGGTGGATCGTGACCAATTTCGTCGCCTCAAGATGGAGGCCAGTCTAGCGAACAATTGGGACCGCCTCGTAGAGCTGCGGCGCGCCCAGCAACAACGACGCCGGACGGGAGGCCTCGGACTTTCCATCACCGTTCCCGGAGGACGCGAAAGCGGATTCACCACCATCTTCGGCAAAAACGAAGTTGACCTCCGCGTTACCGGCACCGCCGACATCCGCGCCGCATTCGACTACCGAGAAAGCGAACAGCAGGTGATTCTTGGTCAAGGTGCACGGATCGACCCTGACTTCAAGATGGACCAGCGCCTGGGTGTTACAGGAACGATCGGCGATAAGATGCAGGTTGGGGTAGACTGGGATACGCAGCGCCAGTTTGACTACCAGAATCAGTTAAAGCTGCAATACACAGGCTACGAAGACGAGATCATTCAGAGCCTTGAGGCCGGTAATGTCAATTTGCAAACCAGCTCCTCCCTAATCCGTGGCGGACAAAGCCTATTCGGTATAAAATCGGAGCTGCAGGTCGGCGGCTTTCATTTTACAGCAGTTGCCAGTCAGCAAGAGGGACAATCCAGTAGCCTTTCCCTAGAAGGCGGGGCCGAGACCACCACCTTCAATGTCAAACCCACCGACTACAGCGAAAGAACCCACTATTTTCTTGCTTACTACTTCCGTAACAGGTGGGAACGGGCTCTCAGCGATCCTCCCAACATTATCCTGGATGCGGTCTATGCGGGAATTTCTGATTTGGAGGTGTGGAAACTGACGCCCGTGTCACCGGAGGAACAGGATGTCCGCCAGGTCGTCGCGATGGTGGACTTGGGAGAGCAACCTACGATCGTGACACAGGCCGACGGGTACACGCAAGACCTGCGTCCGGCTAACGACATTGACCAGTACTCTGATACGGAGCTTGAACAGCAGCTTCGCCCCGGCAGCGCAGTCCCCATAGATTATCTGGAGTCAGCCGCCATGGATCAGCCGCTAGTTGCAGGAGACTTCCAGGTGGGGCAATTCAAGAAACTTGTGGAGGGCCGAGACTACGACATTGATGGCCTCCTCGGTTATATCAGCCTCCGACAACGCTTGCAGGAAAGTGAAGCGCTGGCCGTTTCTTTTAGATACTTGGCTCGCGGCGAAGAAATCCAGGTGGGAGATTTTTCCTCGGAAACCGGCGGTGGTGATAACAGCCAGACCGGTGAACGACTGGTTCTGAAGCTGCTGAAGCCGGTGAACCTGCAGCAACCCGCCAACCTAGGTAGCAGTGACCCGCTGAACCCCGCCGCATGGTATCTGGAAATGCGCAATGTCTATCGGATCGGCCGCGGCCTTCAACCCTCCGACTTCGTTCTCACCATTGAGCACGAACCGCCGGGGCGAAGCGCAACAAAGACATTGCCTGATATTGCGGGCCAGTCCACACTAATCCAGCTGCTCGGACTTGACCGGCTGAATGAGGACGGAGCCAAGAAGCCTGACGACCTCTTCGACTTCCTGCCGAACTTCACGGTGCAGCAGGCGGAAGGGGTACTGCTATTTCCGTACCTCGAACCCTTCGGAAACCGTATAGAGGCCCTGATTACAGTCAGCGACCTCTCCCCCACTGAACAGGACGAGGCGCGAGCCAATTATGTATTCTCAGATCTGTACAGGCAGAAACAGTTGAATGCTGTCCGCAATACGCAGCAGAACGTGTACCGCATCCAGGGATCGTATAGCGGAGGCATCCCTTCCTTCTACGATTTAAAGGCCTATTCAGGGCTGGTACAAGGGTCCGTGCGAGTCAGCGCAGGCGGCTTGGCGTTGTCAGAAGGGACCGACTTCGTGGTTGACTACCAAGCGGGTACCCTTACCATCATCAACCCGTCTTTCGTTACATCAGGGAGGGACCTATCCATTGAATATGAGCAGAATGCGCTCATTAATCTGCAGAAGAAGACGCTCCTCGGTGCACGGATGGACTACTCTACCGACGAGCGCGTTTCAGTAGGTGGAACGGTTATGCGCCTCAGTCAAAAATCAATTACCGATAAATACCGCATTGGGGAAGAGCCCATTGCAAACCTGATCTGGGGAGCGGATGGGCAAATTGCGCTAAAACCGACATGGCTTACACGGGCAATTGATGCCGTGCCACTGATCCAAACCAAAGAGCAGAGCAGTATCAATATCACCGGGGAGTTTGCACAGTTACGCCCCGGACACACGTTAACCAACGCATTTAAGCAGGAGCGCCGCGAACTGCGCAGTACGGGCCGGGACTTTAATTCCGACGAGGTGGAAGGGATTTCGTATGTAGACGACTTTGAGGGTTTCGAAAACCTCTTCACCCTACTGCGCGCCGGAGCGTGGCAGCTCGCAAGCGCGCCGATACTGGGTGAGGTAAGCGACCAATCCGTGCCTGAAGTTGAGTTTCGTAACGACGGCCGAGCGTTAATGGGTTGGTACCAGTTGAACGCGACCACGTTGGAGCAGTTGGGGGAAACAGGTGATCCTGCCGTGCAGCTGGTAACTCCGCAGGCCGTGTTTCCAAACCGCGAAACATCTTCGCAGGAACGCATCCTCACCACACTTGACTTCTATTATGCACCGCACGAGCGCGGACCGTACAACTACAACCGCGACTTGGGCAGTTTCCTGGATAATCCCAAGGATGCCTGGGGCGGCATGACTCAGCGGCTGACAGAAGGGAATACCGACTTTACATCAAAAAACATTGAGTTTATTGAGTTCGTGTTCCAACCCTTCCCGGAAGCCGGGGACGCAGACCCGGATGCCAGGTTACTCATTGATATCGGACGAATCTCAGAAGACATCATTCCGGATAACAAGCTCAACACGGAAGACGGTCTATCCCTCACCGAAGGCGGCCCGGTCGGTACCCTTGCAAGGCTATCCACCGGGCAACAGAACCAGTCTTTAAACCCTATCGGCGACACCGACCGCATTACGGAGGACTTGGGGCTGGATGGTTTGGCTTCCTTCTCCAACAATCTTTTCGAACAGCAGGGCGGACTCGGCACCGAACAACAGCACTTCCAGGAGTTCTTGAACTCGTTGGAGACCACCAGCAGCTCAAGATTTCCGCAATTCTTGGAGCGCGAACGGAATCGAGCCCGAAGAGACCCGTCGGGTGACGACTATCACTACTTCTTGGATGATGGCTACTACACCAATGGACAATACTACCCCGGCGGAGCCAGCGTACAGCAGCGTTTTTCCCGATTCTTTTCCGGATCCGAGCTTAACTCCTACCAAGGACAGACCAAGCTATCGGATGCCACTACCGCTCAGGGTAATTCCCGCCTCCCGGATACGGAAGACATCAACCTGAATTCTGCACCCGATACGGAAAACAGTTACTTCCAGTACGAGCTTCCCCTCAACCTAGCCATGCTAGATGCGATGGCCGCACCGGAGGAAACCAATGACTACGTGATCAATGAGATCGCTACGCCATCGGGCACCGGCACGGGATGGTACTTGGTTCGTGTACCTGTCAGGGATTTTACTCGGCGTATCGGCACCATTCAGGATTTTACGCTGATTGAATCCATTCGGATGTGGACTACTGGCCACGAAAGACCCATTACGCTGCGCTTTGCCACACTCGAATTTGTTGGAAGCCAATGGCGCAAATCTGATGATGTGAGCAACAGCTATGCTGATGGAGAGATGCGCCCTGTTACCGACCCCCTTACCGGCCCGAACATCAGCATTGAGAGTGTCAACAACGAAGAAAATACTGTTTATGAAATCCCGAACGGAGCCATACGCAACCGTATTCGGGAAGCACAGACCGCCTCCTTGCGTGATGCACGGGAGCAGGCCATGGTCTTGCGTGTTGAGAATGTTGGGCCAAACCAGCAGCAGGCCGTATTTCACACCTGGTCCTCTTCTATGGACCTGCTCCGCTACAGCAACCTGCGTATGTTTGTCCACCTTGATGGCTTTATGGACGAGGTGCCCCTTGACCTTGACGACCGCGACGAGCTTCGATTCTTCGTCCGGCTAGGGGCCAACGAAACCAACGACTTCTATGAATATGAACAGCCGCTTACTCCAAGCCGGCTGGACCAACTGCCTGAAGCACAGGATGCTCGCGCCGACTACATATGGCAGACTTATCAACCGAATCCCTCCGGCGACGGAGAAGCGTTCATCGACTTGAATTCCGTCAACATTAGGATGAGCACGCTTAATCAGCTCAAGTTTCAGCGTGACGAGTTTACCAACGAAACTGGATTCGACCCCGCCGTTCTGTTCTGGAACGATGAACAAGATGTCCTTCAAGAAGCCGTTACGGAGTTTGCGCCTCCCGGTACACGCATCGGCATAAAGGGTACCCCATCGCTAGCCAGCGTGAGTACGATTGTGATTGGAATACGTAACGTCAGCCAGAGCGGAGGCACATTGACGGATGCCAATATCTGGGTAAACGAACTTAGGGTAACGGGCTATGATGAAAAGTCTGGAATTGCTACCGTAGTAAATGCCGACCTAACGTTAGCGGACCTAGCACGGGTGAAGGGCACCGTACGCGCGCAGACCGATGGGTTCGGATCACTGTCCAGCACGCTGGGTGAGCGCAGCCAGGTCAATACCACGGACTGGACGGTTAACACGCAGATGAACATGGATAAGTTCGTCTCCGAGCGCTTCGGATGGACAATCCCCGTGAGCGTAGAGGTGAAGTCATCGTCATCTGTGCCGCGGTTTGATCCTAGTCGCGGCGATGTACGAGTCCAAAGTCTACTGGACGCAATTGCATCGCAAACATCGCTATCACCGGAAGAAATTGCCGAGCGGCAACGGGAAATTACCGAGCAAGCCGAGAGCCAATCAGAGACGCGATCGTTTACGTCCAGGATCGGCAAGTCCAGATCCAGGTCCCGGCTGGTCCGCAACACAGCGGACGCAATTAGCTTCAGCTATTCCAATTCCAGCTCCACCGGTAGGAGTCCCCGCGAAACTGTGCGTAATTCGAGACGATGGAACAGTAGTCTCGCCTATCGACTTTCCGTGCGCCGGCCCCGCGTGGTACGTCCGCTTGGATTCTTGCGGACGGTGCCGGTGGCACATGTTTTCAGCAATATTGGGGTTAGCTACCTGCCGACCTCGCTTAACTACAGCCTTTCCGCCAATCGTGATTTTTCGCGCTCCAAGCAACGCCCTGACCCCGTGCTGAAACGAGACGATGGCCTTCCGTTGGATGTGGCGTTTCCGTTCCGCACGCAGCACCGGTTCAGTCATTCACGCCAATTTTCATTGCAATACAGTCCACTGGGTTTCCTGAACCTCGGATTTGACACGAGCACAAACCAAAGTCTAAACGCCGCGGGTGTAGACACATTGTACAGTGTCATCGTTGTGGACCCCGAGGGAATGGAAACCCGCTACGATGGTAGGCAGGCTGCCGACCTGATTGCGGATGGCACGATCCAAGCAGGAGATGTCGGCACGAGCGCATTCCAAATTGAAGACCTGGAGACCCGTGACTTCAGGCAGGTGGTAAGCCAGGTTTTCAGTGGCGACTTGGATCCTGCGTCTGATATTCGAACCGAGCGTTACGAGTCTCGATTCAGTGCCTCTTTTCGACCGCGCCTTCAACGATACCGGTTCCTGAGTTGGATACAGATCCAGGATGTCAGCTATGGTGCAAACTTTTCATGGCGCAATGGCTTGGTGGGCAATAACACTGGAGCTCATGTCAACACAGCTGTTACGCTTAGGAGTGGCATGACAATACGTCCCCAGAACCTGTTTGAGAAGTTTGAATTTTACCGTTCACTCCAGGAGCAGCAGCGCACCGCAGTCAGCGACGCAACGGCGAGACGGCGAGCGCGTCAGCAGCAGCGTGAAGTTAGGCGGGAGGAACAGAGGGCAGAACGGGAACGGCGGAGGCTTATGGAGCAACAAGGTTTGGAGGAAGAGGATGCGGAGGAACCAGTGCGGATTGACGATCCCGCGCAAGCCGATACGACCGGCCAGAGGGATGAACGCCGCTCGGTGTTGCCAAATCCGTTATCCCTGCTTCGAAGGCTAGCACTGGCTGCCACCGGTATACAGGACATGAACGTCAGCTATTCAGGCAGCCGACGGTCGGATGCCTCCAATGTAGGGCGTGTGGACGAGGATGGCCGCGTGCAGGTTAACTACAGCCTCCGTGATGCGCTGTTAGCAGGAACGGGCCCCACGCTACGATACCGGTTGGGCTTCGATCGCGTCATCGACCCAACCGACAATCGCGTGATCACAGAGCGCCTGCAGGTTGCCGATGGGCTGGTTGATAGCGACCGCCTGCAAGCTCGGACAACGATCAACCTCGCTACAAGCTTGCGTGTAAACTTCAGCTGGCAGATCGAATCAAACTCCACGGAAAACCATACCTATCGGCTGACTCCAGAGGAGAACATGCTGGCAACAGATACTACCAGCTCAGGATCTATTCGTGGCTCTGTCTGGGCCTTTGGTGCTGACTACCAAGCCTTTTTTGCCCGTCAGCTACAGCGGTTTCGCCAAGACTGCGCGGCCCAATGCGAGCCGGGCGAGAATCTGTCTGACGTGGAGATTGAGTCGGGCGTGCTAACCAACAGGGTGGTATTTCAGGACTTTCTTGCCTCCTACCTTTCTGGACCTGGCGGGACGCTTGGGGCCGGCGGGCGCGTGCCATTTCCACTTCCTAGCTGGCAAATTAGCTACAGTGGTATCTCACGGTGGCCACTAATTCGTACCGTGGCACAGAGTGCTACCATTCGACATTCGTATAACGCGGACTACAGCGCTGATTTTCGCTCAAACCTGCGGAGCGGTCAGGTAGACGTGTTCAACCTTGGTGCCGGACCAAAGATTTCCTATACTCTGCCGGACGTAGATATAGATGCCGTTCGCATAAACGAACGCTTCCAGCCGTTTATCGCGGTAGATTTGTCGCTACGAGGCAATGTGCAGACCAGCGTCGCATGGAACCGGAGCAACAGCTACTCGCTGAGTACAACCAACAATGTGATCAGCACTACGAGCACCAATGACTTGTCTGTGACCGCCTCGTATGCCACGCGCAATCTGAGACTCCCGCTCTTCGGCAGGCGCCTCAGCAATAGGATCAGCTTCTCACTTTCCTTGTCAAGGTCAGTGAACAATGACCAGACCTATTATCTCCGCAGAGCGATGGAGGTCGCTGCTCTTGACCCCAACTTTACGCCGGCGATGGCTATTGAGGAGTCCTTTGTGGATGTCCTCACAAGCACAGCACGTATACAGGCGACGCCCCGGATCGCCTATCAGTTCAGCAATCAGGTGACGGCGGATATTTTTGTCATTTACGAGGATTTTCAGGGCGACAGCCGACGTCTACCCTACAAGTCCATCAACGGCGGCTTCAATTTTCGATTAAGCTTTGCACACTGATCCCCGCGATGCTGCAGTGATTTGCCACCTTGGGCGCGTGCCGTACGGGCCCACATGGGCACTGCAGCAAGCCATTCTTGAACGGATGCTGGCCGCTCGACGCGGAGAGCGCGCGCATGCACATACCGTGTTGCTGCTGGAGCACCCGCATGTTTATACGCTAGGGAAGAGCGGTGATGTCCGCCACCTCCTGCTGCGCGAGGAAGAGCTTTGTGCGCGTGGCGTCTCGTTCTACAAGATTGACCGAGGAGGAGACATCACCTATCACGGCCCTGGGCAGCTTGTAGCCTACTTCTTGCTTGACCTCAATCGGATTTACCGCGATCTTCATCGACTCCTGCGTGCGCTGGAGGAAATCGTTATTCTGACCTGCGCAGACTTCCAACTCAGAGCCATGCGCGTCAGCGGGCGCACGGGCGTATGGATTCAGGCAGACCAGCGTGGTATGGAGCGCAAGATCTGTGCCATGGGCATACGATGCAGTCGATGGATTACCATGCACGGCTTGGCCCTAAATGTCGCTACCGATCTGTCCTACTACGATGGCATCATACCGTGTGGCATAGCGGACCGCACCGTCACTTCCTTTGCACGTGAACGCGGGGTACCGATGGATATGTCCACTGTAAAAGATCGATTAGTATACCATTTTGAGGAGGTGTTTGGCATTGCTACTTCACAGTTAATGGATGGTGAGGCTATTCACTATCTTGGATCCTCTGCGGGTGTGGAGACGGTGCGAGATCTCCTGCCTTCGAAACGGTCACTCACCAATCAGCGCGCCGATGCCGGATAACTCCTTGGACGTACGAGATATCTTACTTGAGATGATGGCAACCGTTCTTGAGCTTGGGTCAAGCCCCGACGACATCGCCAATGTACGTGGACTCATAGTGTTGATTGATCCGAAGGATCTTGACGATGGCGAACGGTACTTTGGTAGATGGCGTGAGGAGAAAAATTGCTACGTCCTTGAAGAGATCCTCGGCGGAGGAATTGAGGACATTCGTGAAGACGAAGATGGTGCGTACTACCCGGACTCTCTGATGGACGTAGTTTTGGAGTTGGAAACGCCGCAAGAGATGGCCGGGGCGCTATTGACCATGGCTGAAGCAAATCATTTGGAGCCACACGCTCGGTGGGGTTTCTATTTGGAGGATTATTAACGGTTCGTTGGCGCCATACTTAGCTCGGGGTGCCGGGTGCTTATGCGCCGTGTTTGGGGCGTGCCGATATTGACGTTGCGGAGTGGTGTGAAGCTTACGTTTCAGGCAGCTGGATGCAGTAAGCGCCTTGGGGGAGAAAAGAGAACGGCTTGTGTGCCTTGGTAAAGAGCGGCATGAAGCGGAATCCGATGTCGGGAGACATCTTTGTATTCATCAACAGGAGGCGAAACCATTTGAAGGCGCTCACATGGGATCGGAACGGCTTTGCGATCTTCTACAAGCGCTTGGAGACAGGTACGTTTGCGTTGCCAGAGGAGGATGTGCCGACATGGGCACAGATGGTGATGATGCTGGAGGGGGTGTCGTTGAAGACGGTGAAATATCGGCCCCGATATGCAGTAAAAAGCCGATAATCGGGCCAACAATAATGTGTAATTCGGGAACAAGCAATATGCTGGTGTTGTCAACTCACCATGCAGCCCGAAGCACATTCTATCCTCTCCCCCGCGCAGGTTGCGTTGCTTGCACAGCACCCCGAATTGGCCAGTGCCTTTGATCAGTACAGCCGGGATAATGCAGAATTGGAGAGAAAGAATAGCCAGTTGCATGATCGATGCAGCCGGCTTGAGGCAGAATTGGGGAATATGAAAAACCGGCTGATGCTAGCGCTACGCGCGCTATACAGGTGAGCGTGCGGTGAACTGCATCTTGATTAGGTGACGGGTTCTGTAGAGCTTACCCGTAGACGTGAGAACCCAGACCCCGGACCGCATGGTACAGCCCAGACGTACGGCAGAAGAGATGTTACCGCTGGTAGAGCAGTATAACGAAAGGCCCCAGTCCGCAGCGGCGTCTTGCACAGAGCAGGGCATCTCGTACGGACCGTTGAATTACTGGAGGCGGAAGTATCGCCAGGAGACTGCAGCCGAGGGTTCGTGGATGTAGGCAATGCAGCGCCAAGGGAAGCAGCGCAGGAAGAGATCGCGTATCCGCACGAGAGGATGGCATTATTCACCTCAAGTCACACACCATACCTGCCAGGCCGAAATACCCGAGATATTCCGACAGCCATACCAGCGATATTTAACCATACCTGACGAACAATCGAACCGTTATGGATGATTTATGGGGGAAGGGTAGGCCAAGCCTATCGCTCCGATGTAGCTGTGCTAGCTGCCGATTTGGCAACGCAAATGCCGCCCGGCAAACACTGGCGCACGCAGCGAATGCTCAGCCCCTACAAGCGTAATGCAGATTGCACGCTGCCCGGCATCTTCTACCAATTTCAACTCCAAGCCGCGCATCCTTGAACAACGTCGGCACTCCAGCGGGCGCAAGTACCGGTTCGTCCAACAAACGAAGCACAGCCTCCCGGACCATACGCTTTGGTGCAGGCGAGGACAGCGCACCCTCGGCTTCGAATGTCCTGAGCGCCTTCAAACAACTGCTATGCTGTACACGCCCCAAAGCATCATAAAAGCCAGACGCTTACACTCGCACGGCGAATTATGGCAATGCGATCATCGTCAGGATGCTCCTCCATGACCTCTGCAAACTGACATGGTGCGGCACGCAGCGTCTTCAGAATCTGACGTTGAACCACCATGCCGCTAATCTAAGCGTTATGAATTACAATGTTACGTAGGGGTACCGGTTCAATGGTAGGACCAGGTTAGGTTATCATCGGGCGGAAAACGCGGCCCAGAAGAGCAAACCCCATGCCGCAGCAAGCGCCACACCACCAGGCGCGGTGATGATGCCGATCCATGCTACACCGGTAACCGCCGCCAAGTACAAGCTGCCGGAAAACAACACCGTACCTACAACAAATAATACCGCAGCGGCATTAAGGCGCCATCCCGCCCACCTGGTGGCAACAATACCAGTGATTAGCAAGGCCAGCCCGTGTGCCATCTGGTACCGGAACGCAGTCTGGAAGGTTTGCATGGCTGCGGCATCCAGATTCAAGCTGTGTGCGCCGTAGGCCGCTATCAGGATGGCGAGACATCCCATTGCCGCTCCGGCCATGAATATTCGTCTCACCGTCCGCTGATCCCGTTGGGCCGTACCTCAAAGGTAACAGCCTGTTCGTTCAACTTGAACGTATAGTGACCGGCCTTGTATTGACCCGGCAGCGATACGTAATATCGGTACGGGCGAACGTTGGCAGTACACATGACACCCCGAGGACGGCGCGTCGTGAGGGTCGCATCAATGATATGGCCGGTCCGCTGCTGCGTGTAGCCATCCAACACCAGACACCCATCAGAGAACACACCCAGTACCACGGCTTCCACCGGCGCCGAAGCTTCAGGATCTTCCGCTTCCAACGGTCCCTGACGTATAATCACACTCTCAACCGTCGCGGGATAATACCCATAATCGTATTGATCCGATGGCGGACTTACGGTAGCTGTCTCGCGCCCACCTTCCATGAACCCTTCATACCGATGCCCGAACTGTTCGTCTGGCGAAACCTCAACGGGCGCGCGCGCTCCAGAGCACCCTACCATTAGTAGTGCTGCCAGCCAACGTCCAATTTTCTTACTCATTATCTATGTGTTCAAGCGGCGCATCCTTCCACAATCGTTCCAAGTCATAGAAAGCGCGGCGCTCTGGACGAAAAACGTGGACCACCAAGTCAACATAGTCCAAAAGCACCCACTGACGAAACGCAATGCCTTCACGATGCCAAGGGCGTTCATCACACTCAATGCGCAGACGCTCTTCAATGTTTTCTTGAATTGCCCTAACCTGAAGGTCACTGTTGCCGGAACAAATCACGAAGAAATCTGCCAAGCCGCTGACATCCGCCATCTCCATCACTACAATGTCTTCAGCTTTTTTTTCCAAGGCTGCCTTAACGGCATTTTCCACTAATTGATTAACCGATATGGAGCCTCGGTGTAGTGCGCGCTTCTTTTTCGTTGCTACAGTCACGATTCGGGCGCAGACCACTTTTGCCGTGCATCAATGAATGGGGGAATAGTCGGAAAGTCTTTACCAATCACAACGGTCACATCCAAGAGATATTCCTCCCCTATTTCCTGCCGTATGCGGTCCTCCGTCAAATCCAGGCTGAATGCCACTTGACGCGCTATCACCGGATCGCCGACACGGTCAATCACCAGCGTCATGGGTTGATCAAAATCCTTGTAGTTCCCTACCTCTACCACATCGTACCCTTCTTTCCTGAGATAAGCGCGCATTTCCTCGGCCAAGCCATGTACGCCTGCACCATTACGGACAGCAACTTGATAAATGTCGTCACGCGGCGGATACACATCCCCCGCACTCGCGTCCTGCAGGGGCGGAGATGTCTCGCGGTAGCCATTGTACGCCAGCAGTAGAGCGAGTACCGCCAATCCGGCGACAACAATCTTGAAGAGTGCCGAATACGGTCGCGCCATCGCTGCGTCCAAGCGTCTGCTTAACGCCGGGGCTCCCTCCAGAATACGCTCCGTTCCGAGCGGTGGAATTCACCGTACATAAACGGATCCCGCCCATAATAGGCCGCGTGTCGGCCATATGGAGAACCGTAATAGCCATGGTGATACCGGGCGTATGGATCTTGCTGAACCTTCAAGTTAAAATGAAACCTCTCGGATGGCCGCCATTCCACTTCCGCATTCCGCAAGAAAACCTGCGGGCGCTGCTGCTGATCTATCCCGAAGGCTGACGCCGCATCATTCATCGGCGCGTAGGCAACACTCACGTCCATCCTAGCGGCCAGCTTGTCGCTGAACTGCCACTGCATGGTATTTGTGTACATGCCGACTGAATACCCGGACCCGCCAAACGATCCAGCATTGAACTCCAAGCCATGACTCATGCGGAACACGGAGGGGTTGAACACCTTACCGAGAACAAAGCCTGCGCTGCCCGGCGCAGCATAAATGCGGGAAGCTGGGGGAGTACCGGGTACTGCTTCTCTAAATTGTGCGTCTGCGGGAGCGATGATAAGCATCGTTATTCCGATCAAGAGTGCCGTCCGAGCCATACTGTCTGTGTAATCGATGATCTGAGGCCGTTATATCAGTGAATTTAGTGCATATCCAATACGAATGCACATCCCTAATGTTTTCGTACCGCACGCCAATTGCGGTGATGTTGTACCTTAATGCCCGTGCAACCGAGGCTACGGCATGATCGTATGAGCGGGCCGATGCCCAATCCGGGGGCTCTCCCAAGCGACGGAGAGTTGTCCGAGAACGATTTGGAACCGCTGCGCGACCACATTGATGAGATTGATCGCCAGTTGTTGCATCTAATGAATGCACGCGCTAAATCGGCGAATGTGATCGGGCACATAAAGCATAAGTTACGTTTGCCTATTTACGCGCCGCGGCGAGAGCAACAGGTTATTGAGAATGTACTGTCAGCCAACGATGGCCCTTTATCAAGTGAAGCCGTCCGACGGTTGTTTGAAAGACTGATTGATGAGACACGATCTTTGGAGAGGCAACGGTATCAGATTGATCGTTAGGAAAATATTTGTGGGGGGCGCGCTATTGGTACGGTTCGTCCGAGTCACCACGATTGTCTTAGTAAGCGTTTTGCTGATGGGTGCCGTTATCGTAGGATTCGTGTCCGAAACCTCCAGCAGCGACCCGTTCGAGGGTGTGCGGACAGTTACAATACCCGCGGGATCGGATTTTGAAACGATTATGGATTCGTTGCAATCAAGGGGTATTCTGGGGGCGCGTTGGTCGTTCCAGTACTTCGCTCGCCTAACAGGCTGGGGTAGCCAGATAAAGGCCGGGCACTACGAATTTGCCAGTGGCGTTTCCAATCGGAACCTTATGGCCACTCTGAGGGCCGGACTGCAGGTCCAAGTTCATGTTACAATCCCCCCCGGCGCCAATCCAGAGCTTATTGCCACGTCAGCCGCCCGCAACATGGCATTCGAACCTGAAGAACTTCTCGCAGCATTAAAAAGCGACTCACTGGCCCGGGAGCTCGGGACAGACACGGCTCACCTGTTTGCCTACATGCTTCCCGATACCTACTACTTCTATTGGACAAACGAGCCTGAAGCGGTCATTAGACGCATTAAGGAGGATGCCGACCGTATCCTCGCTTCCGCTGAGTCCTCGGGCGGGGTTATCCAGTCCAAAGATGATGTTCTGGTAATGGCTTCCATTGTGGAATGGGAGACTAATGTGGTTGAGGAGAAAGCCCGGGTTGCCGGTGTGTACATGAATCGACTTCGTCGTAATTGGCCGATGCAGGCAGATCCGACGGTCCAAGTGGCTGTCATTGATCGGGAAGGAAGTAAGCGCCGGTTACAGTACCGGGACTACGAAATCAAGCACCCGTACAATACCTACCTGTTTACCGGTTTACCTCCGGGGCCGATCACTAACCCCAGCACGTCCTCCATCAGGGCATCCCTGAGCCCCGAGGAGCATGACTATATGTATTTCGTGGCGAAGCCAGAAGGCGGACATGCCTTCAACACTTCCTTGGTGGAGCATAACCGGGACGCGCAAGACCTGCGCCGCCATCTACGTGAGCGCCGGCACGCGAACCCGGCGGAGGACTGACCGGCTATCCGGTGCTAGAACAGGTACTGAGCACTGAAGACAAAAACGCGATCGCGAATGTCCTCGTCAATGTATAGCGTGATGTCCTGACGAGCCCCTTGCTCGTCCTCTGGATATGGACGATACACGCTGTCGTAGCCCGTCCTTATCATGCTTGCTTCCAGTATCATTGTGCTGGTCACCTCATATGCTACCCCCAAAGAGTAGTAGGTACGATCCACCTCAAGCGGCACTCCCGTACTGCCTGGTATTTGTCCCCGGAAAGGGTGCTGCCGCTTTGACATGCCTCCCCTAGCAACCCATTTTCCAAGCGAGACTTCAATTCCTACCCTGGAATTAGTCACGCTCTTTAGTTCTCGCCGGATTGAATTATTCAGTCCCCCGAAATAATCATCGGTACTATTGGCAAAAAACCGCATCGTAGTCCAGTCCACCCACTCGACGTCAAGCAAGACCTTCGCCCAACCAGCGTCGTAGGAGGCCCCCACCGACAAGCGTGCGGGCGTCCGTAGATCGTAGTTAAATATGCCGTCACCTTCGTCGCCGTCTTCCGATGTATAGGCCAGCACATCTCCGCTATCAAATTGCGTTTCCAAGCGTGTGGAGTACGACTCCTGCACGCTGATGATCGTGGGCGTTTCAAAATTCGCTCCCCACCGAAAGCGGCGTGCTGCCCCACCGGATATACCCACTCTCGCGGCCGCACCCAATACGTCACTATCAAGATGTTGCCTATACTCCAGCGAATGAAATCCCTCCACCACTGAACCATCTTCCAGCGTTAGTGAATACGCCTCAGGGGGGTTCTGATTGAGAAGATCCTCCTCTAGGAAAAAGCTGTTGAATGCGTAGCTACCGGCAATCAGGTTTGCGCTCACCCCCAACATGATGTCTTGAGCGATTTCCACCGCTCCTCCCAAGCTGATTTCATTGAGGCGACCCGATTCACTAACCTCCCCGAATTGCTCCAGCTCCGTACCCGGTATGACAGCTTCAAGAAACGGATATGATTCCGGTTCGTCCCTGGATAGTTCACTATCCGGGGCAAATAACCCTGCAACGTAGCCGATATAGGGTATATCGGCCAGAACAAGGTTCGATCCACTGAACTGATATTCGGAGTCGAACGGCAGGAACGACGTTGCTAGTGTACTCTCAACGTTTGTACCGCCGAACTGCAGATAACGATCAAAGGTTTGAACTTGGTTAAATCCACCAGCCAATACCAGCGCCCCACGGCGGGTGGGGACCCGATAGACGACTCCCAGGCCCCCTACCCGGACAGGTGTAGTCTGCCCTGTATGTCTCGTCGCGGAGAATCCTGTCGTTTGCGAATTGGACAGGTCCTCCACATCTTCAATGCGCATGGAAAGAAAAAACAACGATTCTTTTAAATATCCGAGGCCCGCCGGGTTGCGATACAACGCTCCGTAGTCTCCTACTCCAGATACACCTGCACCCCCGAGAGCCATCAAACGGGCCCCTATCGCCGGCTGCCGCTGTCCAATTCGCAGGGCGTCGTCAACGGACTGAGCTGCAACCCCTCCGCAAACAACAACTCCGATGGCCATCAATGAAATAGCGCGCATGCGTAACATCATGGTTCCTATTGGCCTGTCTGATGGTAGTCTCTACTGGTTGCCGCGGCGCGTAGAACTTCGAGATTTTCCGGAACTTCGTGCCGGGGCTCGGCTGGCCGAGCCGCTGCTGCTACGCGCCGGGGCACGGGAAACGTTTCCTCCTCGACTCCTAGACGGCGTGCTCCGCGTGCTACTCTTGGGCTTTGAACGTGTAGGTGTACTGCGCGTCGTGCTACGAGGCGTTGTGCCCCGGGTGCGCGATGTGCTGCCCCTCGGCGTTGAACCACGCGTAGTCGAACGTGTAGGTGTACTGCGCGTCGTGCTACGAGGCGTTGTGCCCCGGGTGCGCGATGTGCTGCCCCTCGGCGTTGAACCACGCGTAGTCGAACGTGTAGGTGTACTGCGCGTCGTGCTACGAGGCGTTGTGCCCCGGGTGCGCGATGTGCTGCCCCTCGGCGTTGAACCGCGCGTAGTCGAACGTGTAGGTGTACTGCGCGTCGTGCTACGAGGCGTTGTACCCCGGGTGCGCGATGTGCTGCCCCTCGGCGTTACACCGCGGGTAGTCGAACGTACAGGTGTACTGCGCGTCCGTCCTCCTGCTTCCCCCCGTGTTACAGAGCGACGCGGCTGCGTAGTGCCGTCCACTGTCCGGGACACCCCCCGCCTGACCGTCCGACCGGGTGCGCTTTCCGTTGGCTCTTGTCCCCGGTAGGTATTGGAAACCGCTGAACGGCCTGTTCGCGACCGTGAAGAACCGCCCTGAATGACTCCACCAACATCCACATTCCGGCCGCCGCGATACCGATCATTCGCCCCGGCGAGTGGTCCTCGGCCAACGGTTGCCCCCCTTGGACGATAATCCCTTGCATGTGCTCCATACGCGAAACCGCCAGAGTAGTACGGATTGTAACCATGGTAGCCTCCGTAACCATACCCGCCGTATCCACCGTATCCGTACCCTTGACCGTATCCGTACCCTTGACCGTATCCGTACCCGTGACCGTATCCGTACCCGTGACCGTATCCATACCCGTGACCATATCCACCGTAGCCGTAGCTATGACGGCCGTGCCACCTTGATGAACCATACAGCCACGGATCGTTGAACCCGTCAAAGTAGCACCCGAACAGGCAGGTAGTTATAAAGACGGATGATCCCCACTGAGAACCACCGTAAAAGGGATCATGGAGGCCATAGCTCCCATAGGACGGGTAACCATAGAACGTGGTAAAGTACCGGCGGTACTTGCGTGGGCGAACGTAATAATGATCGTCCTCGTAGTAGTAGCGAGAGACCACAACACTGTCGTCACCTGTTTCTGAGACATACTCAACTACTTCCTCGTAGTCGGGCACATCTGCATAGCCACGATCTTCCTTCACATAACGAGCGCCAAGCTGGGTATAGCAGCCTGCCACCGATACCATCAAGGCTGCGGCGGCCAGTGACGCCACGATCCTGGTCTTTGAATTCAGCCTAGTAGGGGATTTCATAACGGTAGGGGTTTAGACTCAACGTAAAGTTAACTTGCACGTAAGACACTTGGGTCCGTCACCTGTATGTAATAACAAAAAGCGGACCGTTACGCCTTCGTAACAAAATCGCACGAATGATGGTACGCATCTGCAACGCACTTGTACCATATCGTGTACACTGGACTCCAACTTGGAACACGCTCAAGTATATGAGATATCGAAAATTTGGACGCTTGGGTTTCAGCGTCAGCGAAATAGGCTACGGCATGTGGGGAATGGCCGGATGGACCGGTTCCGATGACCATCAGTCCATGCACTCCCTCCAGCGGGCTGTGGACCTTGGATGCACCTTTTTCGATACGGCATGGGCGTACGGCGATGGGCATAGCGAGAGGCTGCTCGGCAAGCTGCTACGAGACAACCCGGGGCGCCGACTCTACGCGGCATCCAAGGTGCCACCCAAGAACCGCCAGTGGCCCAGCCAACGTTCCCACACCCTGGAAGACTGCTACCCTCCACAGTATGTGGCCGAAAGCATCGGCAAGACCCTGAAGAATACCGGCTTGGAGACCATAGATATAATGCAGCTCCACACTTGGGAAGATGCATGGCTTCAGGATGATCGCTGGATAAGCGAGCTCGGTCGACAGAAGGCGGCGGGAAAGATCGGGGGGATAGGTATCAGTCTAAACCGTTGGGAACCATGGAACGGCGTTAAGGCCGTTCAGACCGGATTGGTTGACTGTGTCCAAGTCATCTACAATATCTTTGACCAGAATCCTTGTGATGAACTTTTTCCAGCTTGCCGCGCTCATGATGTCGCGGTCATCGCACGTGTACCGTTTGACGAGGGAACCCTCACTGGTACCATAACGGCGGAAAGCTCTTGGCCGGCGGAGGATTGGCGCAACACTTACTTCGTACCTCAGAACCTTGAATCCAGCGTAGCGCACGCCGATGCCCTCCGCCCTCTTGTTCCTGAGAACTCCACGATGGCCGACATGGCACTCCGCTTTATTCTGTCTGAACCGACCGTGAGCACGATCATCCCCGGTATGCGCAAGCTGCACCATGTGGAAACGAATATCCGGTCCAGCGACCGGGAAAGGCTACCCCAGGCACTTATTGGCAAGTTGGCACACCACCGATGGGATCGCACACCTACGGAATGGTCGCAGTAGGGCGCGCGGCCATAACCGTATTGTGCTTGGTCAGTGCTGGCGCATCCTTCGGTCAAAACTGGGGACTCGTGACCGGACGCGTACAGGAAGCCGGCACAAGCCTGCCAGTGCTTGGGGCTTCCATCATTGTAGATGGCACCAACTATGGCACCGCATCGGGAGCGGACGGAACCTGGATCCTGAACCTCCCGGTAGGGCATTTCTTGCTGCGCATTACCGCTATCGGGTACACAACCGTACGAGATTCTGTCATCGCCCGCCGTGGTAGTCCATTCACATTGGATGTAACGCTGGCGCCGGCCACGGTGACACTTGAAGAGGTGGAGGTGACAGCAGACGCTGTATTTGGTGCTGGCGTGCGACGGATGCGACCGGAGCAAATGCGCAACATCCCCACGCCGCTTAAAGGATTTCAGGCACTCCATTCCCTTCCGGGCGTGGCGGCCTCCAATGAATTGTCAAACCAATATTCTGTTCGCGGCGGCGGGTTTAACGAGAACCTCATCTTCCTGAACGGTTTTGAGATCCACATGCCGTTCCGCCCTCGCCAGGGAGAACAGGAAGGGCTTGGCCTGCTCAATCCTGATTTGGCCCGGCAGGTGACATTGTACACGGGCGGATTTCCGGCTCGGTACGGCGGTAAGCTGTCGTCCACGCTTGACATTGAATACGGCGCCAAACAGCAGACCACCGCAGCAATCTATGCCTCCCTACTTGATGCCGGTGCCTCGGCCTCCGGCACCCATGGCGAATTCCAGTGGGTTGCGGGTATTCGTCGTGCGCAAGCTCGACGATTCTTTGCCACACAAGAGCTTGAAGGGCAATACAGGCCCGACTACGTTGATGCCCAGTTGCAGGTTACCCTGCCGATAGCGGCCCGGCACGACCTCGAACTGGTAGGTATCTGGGCCGATCACGAGTTCAACCTGGATCCGCGCGGGCGCCGCACCTACTTCGGAATTGTTTCGGCTGCAGGGGGGTTTTCAGATTTCAAGTATGTGTGGACGCGATTCGACGACAGCAGCCGCCAGATGGATGGGTATCGAACCAGCTTTCTGGGCGCTCGGATTCAGTCCCGCCTGTTGAGAAATGTTCAGGCCGAACATGATGTCGCCTACTTCGGCACCGTGGAGCACGAACGCTTCCTGCTTGCTGGGCAGACGCTGATTTACGATGTCGTCACCAGGCCCGACTCTCCCACCGGACTGCAACAGCGAGGCTCGGTGCAGCAGTCTGACCGCGCAGATAACCGAGTGGGTGCCGACACATGGACCACTCAGGGACGCTATTCCATCGCTCTTTCCCGGCATGCCTTTGAGTCTGGATGGTCCCTGCGCCGCGTTCAGTTTGACGACAATATTGATGAACATGTGGAGATCTTACGCCACATTCCGGACGAGGAACCCGAGCGCACCATTGTTGACGAATTCCTCGATCAAGCCACAATGTCTGCTTGGCAGTATGGGCTGTACGCGGAGGATGCAATGGCGCTTACGTCTGGCCTTCTCCTGACAGCTGGTCTGCGAGCAGACCATTACACATTCAATAAAGAGTGGACTTTCTCACCCCGCTTATCGCTACGCTACGAGGCGTCAGACCGGCTTGTGCTCACGGGCGCGGGAGGAATCTATTATCAAAGCCCGACTTACAGGGAGCTGCGCGGGTCGCCCGTGCCCGGCACCCCGCTGGCAACCCATCTCAACCGCAACCTCCAGTCTCAGCAATCCATGCAGCTGGTAGCAGGGGCAGAGCTGTTCGTGCCACGAAGGCGCATACTCCTGCATACGGAAGCCTATTTCAAGCGCTTGCGAAACCTTATCTCCTATTCCCTGGATAATGTGCGCGTTGATTATTCCGGGGTTAACGATGCCCGGGGGCACACGTACGGGCTGGACATTCAAGCGCGCGGAGAATTTGTGCCGGGCATGGAGAGCTGGGTCAACTACGGATTCCTCGTTTCCAGGGAAAAATTCTTACCCGAGTTTGCAGACGCCAGGCGCACCGGCAGCATTGCGAGGCCGACGGACCAGCGGCACACGGTAGCCCTTGTAGTTCAAGACTATGTTCCAACCGACTCCACCTGGAAGCTGCACTTGCGTGGGCTTTTTGGCAGCGGATTGCCGTACACATCGCCTGTTCCAGACAAGCGTGTTGGCCAGATTGTGACGCAGGTACCCGGCAATCGGCACGGCTCGCGGTTTCCAGCCTACCGGCGCGTAGATGTCGGTGTCACCAAGTACCTGACTATGTTTGACAGATCCACGCGCCCCGTACGTCTTGAACTCACAGCCGAACTCCTCAACGCTTTTGACATGGTCAACACAGTTGCCTATTCGTGGGTGCCGGACGGCCGAGGCATATGGCAACGTATTCCGACGCGGCTGACACCGCGGACATTCAACCTGCGGCTGCGAGCCACGCTGTGAGCCCCCTTACCACCTGCGAGCACACGACGCTGGAACCCTTTGACGTCTCGGTGTCGCAAGGGGCCCGTACCCTGCACTCTGCAGAAAACATGTGGCGCGCCGCGCACGTCGGAAATGCGGCACCCAAATATCGCGCAATCAAGAAGGTGCACCAGATTAATCGCTATAGACGTTGAATACAGCGGGCGCCAAGATCCGCTGATCATTGACTAGTGTTAGGGAATTATATTCGTGAGTGACCAACCGTACACAGTGAGGCACTAGTATCAATTTCACGGGTCATAGGGGTCGGTAACCCGAACGCCCCTCGCCGTGCAGAAGCCCCAATCCTGGAGGCCAGTATGTTTGCAGCCGCATTCAGGTCTGCATGATCCGCATGTCCACAGGACATACACGTGAATTTGCTCTGCGTCTTACGGTTACTCGCTTCTGTGTGCCCACACACAGAACACCGCTGACTGCTATAGGCAGCGGTAACCTTTATCACCTTGCGGCACTTATAGCCCAGCATCTGATCCAGCTGGCCCCAACCTGTTCGCAGTATTCCACGGTTGAGGCCAGACTTCTGTCTGACGTTTGTGCCAAAGCTCTCCATCGTCCCCTTAGCTGAACGTGTCATCGCTTTGATCTTTAGGTCCTCCAGTATCACCGTTGAGGAGCATTTGGCAATACTGCGACTTACCTGGTGGTTCGCATTCTTGAGGATGGTAGCACGCTTGCGCTGTATGCGGGCGATTCTATGCTTCCGCCTGTTACGACGGTTGGAGCCTTTCTTCTGTCTCGCCAGTCTTCGCTGATGCCGCTTCAACTTGGCATCAAGACGCTTCGTATCCGGTTGTCTGATAATGCTTGTATCGCCCTCTGTGGAGACCATAGCGACCTGCCCGCAATTACGGTCAATGCCTACAGCACCGCCGGTATCCTCTATTACAGGTGCCTCCATCTTGTAGCAGATGACAAGCATACCCTTTGCCGGCGTTCTTCTTTACAGTGGCTTTGACGGGTATACCATCAGGGTACGGGTTGCCTCCCCGCCTGCGGAGCGCCATGTATCCCACTTTCGGGATATACAGCTTGCCATCCCGAACCCTTACGTTGTCCGGGATCGTGAACGAAGGCGTACTACCACGTCTGGAATGGAATCTTGGTCTTCTCTTACCCTCCTTGAAGAATGCCTTCCATGCATCCGCCAGATATTTCAATGTGTATCTAACGACAATGTGTATCTAACGACACCAAAGGAGTATTCAGGTAGCCACTCGACCGTGCGGTGCAGCTCCGTGAACCGCTTCCCCAGCGAGAAGAAGCTTACCGAGGGCGGCTTCTCTCCAGCCTCTTTCGCTTTCTTGTACGCCTCGCTCTGCTCTGCGAGGATGGCACTCCAGACAAACCTACACGCACCCGCTAATCCAGCAAGTTGCTTGGGTTTTACTCCGACTTCCGGGCAAAAGCCTGTATGTGATATTGCCGTACGAACTAACCGTATCGGGCATGGCACTGTGGTATATAACTCCCTAATAGATGGAAATTATATAGCATGCGTACCCACGTGTTGAGGTATATGAAATAATTGCAGTTTGTTCGTGAAAAGCGGGAACCGATTATGAAAAACTGGCGAAAGCCATCCTGTCTGCACCACCAAAGCACAAAAAGTAACGCCTGCGAAAACGCGTGGCACTCAGCCATATAACTCCCGGAATTTGCGTTGTGACCGTGAACCAATGTTACGCTCCAAGGATTGCCTCACTTGGCTCTCCATTGCTGATACTGAATGTTTTGCATGAACACCTCCAATACGTCCATGCCCGCGTCTACGCTTTCAACAAAGTTATACCGCACATACGGTGATTCCTCTCCTTCCGAGTTCAGTGAATCGGCAACCTCTTGCAGGGCGCGTTTCCCTTCCGGCCAGTACACGAAAGCACCAGGGAGCATAAGAATATCATCCCCTTCCCGAACAGTAATTTCGTTATACAACCACCTGAGGCTAATTAGTAGTTCAAGTTTCGAGTAAGCTAGCCTGTATTGATCAGGTTCAGGAATAATGCGTTGTGCGTGGGTCTGCAAGGCTGAGAATATCCAATCATTAATCGGTAACTTTCGGTCGCTCATGCCTTCAAGAATCTTCATGCTCTTGTTGCCTTCGCGGAGCAAGCAACTTGGAGGGAGAGCATCTATGGCAGGTTCAGCTATACCTGGATCCGTGCGAATAATGACGGAAAGCAAACTCCCGATAAACTTAAGGCGCATTCGCTTCACTGCCCCGATTCCCAAGGCATACAGCAACAGGGTTGCCGGATATCTCTGCAAATCATTCCAGCGAGGAAGGATGCTATCCTTGACGGCAATGTGCCCGAGCTGACGTAGTGCTGACTGCCAATCCTCGTGGTGCTCATCCTCTGCCCAATAACCTGCAACCACAGCCATGGCCAGTAACGTTTCACAAGCCGCCTCATAGCCCCGCACCCTCGCCGTAACTGACTCAGTTGTTGGTTTGGGAGCGGATTCCGCGGATAATCCTTCACTCGTGGTTGCCTTGATGACGCTCCTGACGGTGTTTGTGACCAGGTCCCCCAACTGAATCCTACACTTTGGATCGGGGATGAACAGCTTGAGACTTGCTACGGATGCCTCAGTTGAAAGCGGATGAGGCCGTGCAAACTGTTCGATGGACTCAACATGGTTCTGGAGGGCTTGGAAGAAGTCATCGGCATTCCTAATCGTGATCACTTCAGCCCTTTGATGAGCAATTAATCGCTGCGCTTTATCACCAAGATGCCCCCTTGCAGCCCAGTATGTAGTGAAGCGTCGTGATTTAGCGCGACAAATTGCATCTCGAAGTGCGCCATCCCATTCGGCCGACCAACCGCACATAATTAATCCAAACTCATCAAGAATGCGATCCAACAACTCATTATACCTGACTGGATAGCTATCAAGCTCTGCCGGAGTGTTCTTGATCCTGGTATCCCGATAGTCTCCGTTTACCTTGAAGACATAGCAGCGCGTATGTATCAAAGGCAGTGCACCCTCAAGCTGGTCCTCTGTACTTACGACTGTTGGCACAATGCCGTGCTCAGTTAGCGCGGTTTCAAGAAGGCGATCGTAATTCGTCGTCACAATAACCCTGATGTACCCGGCAGCTACCAACGCTGCCAAGGCCTTGTGCGCGGCGGTCGGTTTCTTGCTAATTCCGATCCCTCCAGTACGATCTTCCTCGAAGTACCTACGGAGTAACTGTTGCCGTTCAGCAGGCCTCTTTGTCAATTCTTCAAGTAGCTCAGCGTAATCAGGTTCTTTACCGTATCTGGTACGATACCAAAGGTATGGATCGGGTTCGCAAGTGTCTTTCTTGAGTGATGCCAACCTGCGAATCAAATCACGTGTAATTTCGCAACCGGTAGGAATGCCTGCCGAGTTCGAGACTCCCGATCCCAAGAGAACGGCGTAGACATTTGGATTAGCCTGAACCGAAAAGGCGAGAGCCTGAAGTGAATCAATCATCCATTGTTCTTGGATACGATCTTTCGGTCCGCACTGCAATAAATCAGTCCAGAACCAATTCGCAAATTTCACCGATTTGTCCTGTATTTCACACTGAAACCAAAGTAGCCATTTGCGGGGCCAGTTTCGGATGAGAACTCAAGTGGTTTCAGCGTTGCTGTGGTGCAGTATTTCGACAACGGTAAAACCAACATGAGGAATGGGCTACAACACGGCGGTCTTTTGGCACCCGTTGGAGAGAGCCGTGACACACCGGGAATCAATCGCGTCGTCCGTGAATAGCTCAGTAGGTTGGCCGATCCTGGTCCGCTCCATATTAGGCAAAACGGGCAGCCGGCACCAACCGTCCGGCACTGCGATTGGATCCACACCCGTCACCGCGCAAACCGTAACAGATGACTACCGCTGTGCGAGCTGGGAGTGAAAAACTGGGATCCCGATTGTGCCATGGAAATCCTGAAGATAATGGCTGCTGACACCCTTACAGTTTTGAAGCTAGGCTGGATTTACGGAATGGCAAGGTCAAACTTCTGGATGCTAGGCGTATTGATCCCGATAGGGCTCATCAGTATGATTGTCGGAAGGCCCGGCGCAGTAACCCTGATCCAAGCCGAGTCCGCTGCCTGCCGGGCTCGGATGTGGTTTGATCCCCGTCCAGCGACAGGCCACCCTCGCAAAGCTCGGCAATAATTTCCCGGGAGACTCCATCCACGGTCCAGCCAGGCTTAGCGGCAAGGCTGCGGGCCGATACCTTTTCTGAATCAAGTCTGCGGACACTCTCGCTGGGACTAGTGCAACAGAAAATCATCGCTAACGTCGGGAAGATTCTGTCGCGACATACACAGAGCCATTGATCTTCAACGCCCAACCAATTGCCCGTTCACACCTCACAGGATGGATTCTGTCTGCTTCACGCATGCCCGGCCGCCCAGCCCCTAATTGGGCGGCTATCACTTTTCGCCAACCGCGGGTGCCCTGAGTGGTGCCTGCCGAGGAATGATGGATAGCGGCATAATGGACTAGAGCTTGAGACACCGGAAGGATAGAAACTCCGCGTAGCTTCATGGCACTCCAGCGGCCGCGGTCCATGACCAGACAAATCATCAACCGATCTCTGCACTAGATCCTGCGCCACCTACAATCATGCGCAACCGCTCGCATTGTTCAACCAACCATTCAGCGGCCTCCTGCCATTCATTTTGTTCACTAAGTGTCCACCGATTTCGGACCCTAACAGACCGACCGTTTCTACTTTCTTGCTTGGCATTTCCATCAATGACCTGATCGGCCATCTGTTCAGTAATCATCAAAGAATACCTTCGCATTTGAGTAGTTCTATTGGCCGATTCTTTGCTCTCTCCAGAGTGGATATAAAGCCAGAGTGTTTCCGACATATCAACGTAACTTATAGCATGATCGCCACGCTCATTGAAGGAAGCTGTCCGCTGGGATGCCCCCTGCCAAGTGTCCTTCATTCCGGGAACACCGCCAAAATACTCCTTTAGGAACCTCTAGAAGGCCTGCGTGGGACTTGTATCGCTGAACTCGGCATCAACCGACACACCACATCTTTCTCCAATCTTCCGACAATGTTGAGCAGTCATTTGTTTGTTCCGCCGGTACGGGTACAGTACATAGTTCTCATGGCCAGGAACAGCCCGCATTGTTAGGGTTCCCACCTTGGTGCCGGGCGGATAGTGCTCAGCCGACTGAAGATTCGAAGAGAACGATTCTCCTGACAAACTCTCCGCACTCTTCGGATCCAAGTCTGGCAGGGCTGCTACTACATTCAGCAACATATGGCTCGCCACCTTTTCCTTTTGCCAATCCCCATTCTCAATACGCCACCTGAGAGTTGCTAAATCTTTACTTCCGTCCCGATCCTGATCCTTCCAAGGCCAGCAATCCAGAGCCCTCCTCACCAAGTCCTCAGCCCGCTGTTCGATTGTATCTTTGTCCCATCTTAAGTAAGTGGCAAGGGTTCTCGTCAATCCGATGGAACTGAGTTCATATACCTTGCACTTGGCGCCAAACGTACCCGCACCTATTGTAGAATTCGTTGCGTCGCCGCTCAACGTCAGGTTGGCAAGCTGGTCCCGATACTGCCCGTGAATTTCCTTTGCATGCGCGCCCAGCGCCTTCTTCCAATCTTCGGTCAGTTTCTTAGGCATCACATGCTCAATCGTCAAGTGATCCCGAGCCGGAGTCTCCTCGCGGTGATCTGCTTCCATGAGCGCGCACAGAACCGCGAACGAGGAACGGGTGGCACTTCCGCCGTAGGCCTTACGCGTTCGGAGTCCCTCCCGGACTGCCTTGTCAGAGGGTACCCCAACACGCGTATGCTGAAGCTTGCGAATCCTATTGAACCAGTACTCCCTATCATCTTCCCCAGAATCCGGGCCCGATCCATGGGCGAGTTCTACGACAGCCCGGTTCATTCCACCGACGGCCCGGTCCGCGAGCCACAATCGGGTAGTCCATGTCGCGATCCCCTCAAGGATGTCGGCGAGACTGTTCATAGGCGATCCCACCGCTTTGGATTCGCCCTCTTCATGCAGGAGTCGCAGCGTCAACGGACGGTGAACATCAATCCCCATCGCGCGCAAATGCCGAAGCTGTCGCTCAACATCGGCGTTCTTATGCTCGCCCGCCGTGCCGGTCAGGATCCCGTAGAGATCCGCAAGTCGCGCCAAGTCGCGGCATAGAGCCGGTCGATCTTCAGCAAGCCTCTCCCGGAATGCCCACCGGCGCAGGGCTTCATAGACATGATCAATGCCTTGAATCCTTCCTGTCTTCCAGCGAAGGAAATCCCGAAGGAAGACATCAATCGGCTTGGTATTGTACTCTGCGCCCAAGCTCTGCTCAATCCGCTTCCACCCATTATCGTAAAGCTCTTGTTGCTTACTTTCTGGCAATCCAATGAGGAGCCAGTTCTTGACTTTTTCACTCTCCGTGAGAGGCTGTCCAGTGGCCTTCAGGCTCTCAAAGATCTGCTGCGGATCATCCTCCTTGAAAAGACCTATGCTCAACACATGAAGCCGCTCCAGCCCCCTCAGTAGCCGGTCAACATCATCACGCGCAACGAGGCGGCGAACGATTTTCCAAGCCTGCGCTACCGCCCCCGAACCTGCTGACGGACCATTCAGGCCGAGTTGGTACTCTTCTTCATCACCGGGCTGTAGCTTCAGCTAACGTAGTTTGTTTGGTGCCTTCCCAGGATTTGTCAGCCGATCGTTGCGGATGATTGCTTCCGTCCATTCTCCACTTTGACCCTCTGAGCCCAGTTTCTCCGCAATGCAGCCCAGAAGAATGCTCACAGTCGTCAGCCTCTGCTGACCGTCTACGACGCGGTAGGTCGTAACCACTCCAGCCGCACGGAGATCCTGGTAGGTGAGCAAGTTGCCGGCATAGTGCGTTGCGTTGGGCCTGCGTCCGCGATTGTCGGTATATCCTCAACGAGTCGCTCAATATCGGATCGGCCCCAGCGGTACCTGCGCTGCCAGCGCGGCACCACATATTGGACCTGCCCGTTGAAAAGCTCCAGGAACTTGATGACTTTGGTGTCCATTTTCTGCGCTAGGTTCTATCAAATCCGATGAATGTATGCGTTGTAAGTCGTACATCCCGGACTTGTTCTGACCGGAAAAGAAACTGACCATTGGAGGATACGGTAAGTGCAGATTATGCTACAATCCCAATGACGCGGCTTTAGCCAGCACGGTTTGGGCAACTTCCCAAGGAAAAACCTACTTGCTAGGTTGATAACCTGTTTAGTGCAGTTCCAAGTTCGCCGTGTATAACATACCCCGCGTCCAGCCAATCCCGCCCGTCCGCTGCTATTGATGCCCGATAAGCTTCATTCTAGGGTTCAGGAGCCGCTTGGAGGCATATGCGACGAATTGTATCCATCCGCGATTGATCAAAGACACACAAGGCACCTTTCATAGGGCCCTTAACGCCTCTGTTAGCTCAGATTCGTCCAAATGCTTGCCGGCACAATGCTCAGCCGAAAGGCGTAGGCGTGAGTTGCAAACCGCCCGTGCATGATTAAACAATCACTGATGTGGGCTGCGATGAGTCTCCTAGCCATCGCAGCCCACTCCCAACAGCCGAGTTCGCGCAAAGCTGGACTGCTAAGCTTAGCAGCCCCCGGGCTCGGCCACCGGTACGCAAACGGCGACGGATGGGGGACTGCAGGCTCCGCCTTCATCCTGGCTGAAGCAGGACTGTGGCTGGGTCTGGCGAGCGCGGAGTGGCAAAGGCGCCACTCTCGCCAGAGCTACCAGTCAATTGCAACATCGCGGGCCGGCGCCGAAATCAGAGGCAAAGACCGTCGCTTCTACTTGCTGCTGGGCGATTACAGCTCCTCCTCCGCCTATGTAGAAGACCTGCAAATACGTCGGCGATGGGACCAGCTGGCATACGCCAGTGATGCCGCAAACCAGTGGAAGTGGTCCACAGATGCTGACTGGGCAACGTACCGAAAACTGCGTGCGCAGGCGGATACCTGGTCACGGAGGCGGAGCCTACTTATTTCTTCGCTTGTGGCAAACAGGGTGCTCGCTGCACTAAGCGCAGTACTGTCGGTGCGTCGGAGTCGGTTAGGCACACCGGTATCTATCTCTGCAAGTGCGCATGGCGTCCACGTAGTTTGGTCAATTTAAAGCAATATGCTTATAATCACATGCCAATAATCAATGAACAAACGCGGTAACTTGGTTGTCCTCGGGGTCCTTAGCTCAGTTGGTTAGAGCGCTACGTTGACATCGTAGAGGTCGATGGTTCGAATCCATTAGGACCCACCTTCTATCCTGCCTGCATCGGATTAGTCGTATATTTATTCTCCCTTTCGCAAACAAGAGAACCCACCATTAGCAAAGCTCCTAAAATTCGCGTGAATCAAGATATTCACGCGCCTCTTGTACGTGTCGTAGATCCTAGAGGTAAGCATGGTATTTATGAACTGGAAGAGGCGCTTGAGCTCGCCAACGACCAGCGACTGGACCTCGTGGAAATCGCTCCGCAAGCACATCCGCCCGTGTGCAAGATTATGGACTTCGGCAAGTACATGTACGAGCAGAAGAAGCGCGAGCGCGAGTCCAAGAAACGCCAGCATCAGACGCAACTGAAGGAAGTACGATTTAGACCGCGCACGGATACGCACGACTTCATGTTCAAAACCAAACACGCACGGGGATTCCTGCTGGACGGCAACAAGGTCCGAGCCTACGTCCAGTTCAGAGGTCGCGACATCATCTACAAGGAGCAAGGCATGGCTGTGCTACATCGGTTCATGGCCGCACTGAAGGATGTTGCACGCGTGGACCAGGAGCCTCGTATGGAGGGCAGGCGAATGACAACAATCCTGTCGCCCCACAAATCAAAGTAATACGTTAAGATTTAGCGCAATTGCCTCGCAGGGATTGTTTGGTGACATTTGGCGCCGTACCTTCCCCGTTTCGTGTCCGGCAGCAGTTGCGGAGATTGTGCCCATGCCCAAGATGAAGACCAATAGCGGAGCCGGTAAGAGATTTAAGCGCACCGCCTCGGGTAAACTTAAGCGCAAGAAGGCCTTCCGCAGTCATATCCTGACTAAGAAATCAAGCAAACGCAAGCGCAACTTGGGAAAATCAACCCTCGTTGATTCGACAGACCAAGCGCGCATCAACCGGCTCCTGGCACGGTAGCCACAGGAGTATAGTAGCAAGAGGTCCGTATGCCCCGCGCACGCAATTCGGTAGCATCAAGGCGTCGTCGCAAGCGAGTACTGAAAGCCGCCAAGGGATATTGGGGCGGCCGTAGCAAGGTCTATACCGTCGCAAAACATGCGGTGGAAAAAGGCCTGCAGTACGCCTACCGTGACCGGCGTAAACGAAAGCAGCAGTTCCGACGCCTCTGGATCGCCCGCATTAATGCGGGCGCCAGATTGAACGGCGTCTCCTACTCCAAACTCATGGGGATGCTGCGGCGCGCCAATATTGACCTTAATAGGAAAGTGTTGGCGGACTTGGCCATGAATGACCCGGATACGTTTGCCCGCGTCGTGGCTGAAGCGTCCGAATAGAAAGAGCACAGCACTACCGAAGGCCTCGGGCTGGCGAAAAGGATGGAGCCTTCCGGGATTGCCAGTGAGCTGCTGGACCAAGCAGATGCCATCCGGCGTCAGATAGAAGCGGAAAAACTGGATTCTGCCGAGGCGGTTGAGCAGTTTCGCGTCCGCTATCTGGGTCAACGCCGCGGCTCCATTACAAAGCTTTTGGGCCGCATACGGGAAGCCCCTCCCCATCATCGTCGGGAGGTAGGCCAAAAACTAAACGCCCTCCGTGCCTTCGCCAAAGCGCGGCTCTCGGAAGGACTGCGAAGGAGCAAGCTCCAGGATAATGCACCCATTCTTCCAGGAGACATCACGCTGCCCGGCCGGCATCGCACGTATACCGGCGCCGTACACCCCATCACGCGGACGCTTGAGAACATCACGGATATCTTCGCCCGGCTGGGCTTTTCAATTGCCGATGGGCCGGAGATAGAAGACGACTGGCACAACTTTACTGCACTCAACTTCCCCCCTGACCATCCTGCCCGGGATATGCAGGACACACTCTTCCTTGAAGAACCTAAGGACGGCAAGGATGGAGTCCTGCTAAGAACCCACACATCGCCCGTTCAGATACGAGCGATGAACGCAGGAAAACCGCCATTCCGCATCATCGCCCCGGGCCGCGTCTATCGCAATGAGACAATCACCTACAAGTCCTATTGCCTTTTTCATCAGGTTGAGGGGCTCGTGGTAGATGAGGAGACATCTATGGCCGACCTCAAGCAGGTGCTGTTCGCGTTTGTACGGGCATTCTTCGGAGAGCATGTACGGCTGCGCTTCCGTCCGAGCTTTTTCCCGTTTACAGAGCCGAGCGCCGAGCTGGATATCTGGTGGGAATTGCCGGACCATCCTGCGGGCGGGCAATGGATGGAAATCCTCGGCTCCGGCATGATTGACCCGAATGTATTGGAGAGCGTAGGGATTGACCCGGAACGGTATACCGGGTATGCTTTCGGGATGGGCGTAGAACGACCGGCCATGCTGCGATACCATATCAAAGATATCCGCATGTTCTACGAAAACGACCTTCGCTTCCTGACCCGGTTCCAATGAAGGTATCCTGGCACTGGCTCCGCACGTATGTGGACACCCTTCCTGATCCGGAATCGCTTGGAGATATCCTCACGATGGCTGGACTGGAAGTTGAGGGAATGGGTTACCGCACGCTCAACACCTCGGGCGTAGTTATAGGCCTTGTAATGGCGGTGGAGCCCCACCCAAAAGCGGATCGGCTGCAACTGTGCCGCGTGGATGTGGGAGGCGATCGTGCGGCGCAGGTTGTCTGCGGCGCGCCCAACGTAAAGGACCATCAACGGGTGCCTGTTGCCATGCCAGGCGCTACCGTATATGTCGGAGGAAAACCACTCTCCATCCGAAAAACAAGAATCAGAGGCAAAGTTTCGGAAGGCATGATTTGTGCCGAGGATGAGCTTGGACTTTCGGAGAACCATTCCGGCATCATGGTACTACCTGATGACGCGCGTGTAGGCCAACCGCTGGATTCCTACCTGACGAGCCTGGGAGTCCCAAAACGCGAAGCCGTATACGATATTGCCATTACGCCCAATAGACCAGATGCGGCATGCCATGTAGGCATCGCACGCGATAGCACTGCATGTACCGATGGGACACTTGTGCTGCCAAAAGTTCAGATTCCACCGGCAGGATCAAAGGACGTTACAGTACACATTGCATGTCCCGAGGCATGTCCGCGCTATGTGGCTCTTCTGGTGCGCAATGTTTCCGTCGGACCGTCGCCTCTTTGGCTGCAGCAGCGTCTGATCGCCATTGGTCAGCGGTCAATCAACAATGTGGTAGATATCACCAATTTTGTGATGCTCGAATGCGGTCAACCCCTGCATGCATTCGACTGTGACCGAATCACGAATGCCCATATTGAAGTCCGTCAGGCAGTGGCTGGAGAGAGGTTCACGACGCTGGATGGCAAGGAGCGCGCGGTACCCGAAGGGACAGTACTGATCTGCGATGGCCGCCAACCTGTAGCGCTTGGCGGCATCATGGGCGGCGCAAACGCAGAGGTCAACGTAAGAACGACAAACGTACTGCTGGAAAGCGCATACTTTGATCCGGCGGTAACGCGCCGGAGTGCGCGAGCACTGGGAATGTCCACGGAAGCCTCTTATCGTTTTGAAAGAGGCGTAGATCCCCAGGGACAGGCCTGGGCAGCGGCTAGGGCCGCCGAGCTGATTCGTACGTACGGAGGAGGGCAGCCAGCTCCTGAAGTCGTGGACTGCCAAGTCCGCCTCATAGAGGCGACTGAGGTATCGCTGCGCCCTTCTCGCGTTAAGCGGATACTGGGCACCGCAATCCCGACCGAGGAAATAACCCGTATAGTTTCGGCGTTGGGCTTTGGCATAATCACGACTTCGGACGAATGCTTCCGCCTGCGCGTGCCCTCCCATCGCCCGGATGTGACGCGCGAGATTGATGTCATTGAGGAAGTCGCGCGCATACATGGGTTGGATGCCCTTGGAAAGCCAGCGCGTTTCCAGCTAGCCCCGTTTCTTCCCCGGCAGCGCCCGGAAGACCGACTCCGAGCTACCGTACGAAATTTCTTGGCTGGACATGGCTTTAGGGAAATTTACACCAACAGCCTACTAGCACAATCCGAGGCGGAGCTCTACTGCGACAACTTAATGGGTAACGCGGGTGAAGTTGTTACTACGCTTAATGCTGCATCAACCGCCATGGCAGCGCTCCGTCCCAGTCTTCTGCGGGGGATGCTGTGCGTAATGGGCCACAACAGTCGCCATGGTCAGGAGCCGCTACGGTTTTGGGAATTCGGTCATGTCTTTCACAAGGCGAACGTGGCCGGCGCGCCTGTTGCCGGGTACTCCGAGCATGAAGCCCTGGTGCTGGCAGCCTCGGGCCCCGCACATCCCGCAGGGTGGGACCAGACTTCCCGGTCAGTAGACTTCTTTGACATCAAAGGGGACCTGGAAGCACTGATGCAAGTGCTAAAGCTTAGCACGTATGCCATCGCGTCGGATGCGCAGCAGTCTGCTGTGACACAATTTCATGTTTGCATTACGATTGATAAGACTTCCATCGGCGTTATAGGCCAGATCAAGTCGCAGCTTGCCGAAAAGCATGACATCCGGGACCCGGTGTACTTTGCGGAACTGGATTGGAGCCAGCTGTGCATTTTGGCAGCGGAACACAAGCAACCCACTTCCGCACCTATCTACCGGTACCCGGCCGTGCGGCGAGACTTGGCTGTCGTGGTGGACAAGGATGTGCCAGCAGGGCCGATGCTGGAATGCATACGCGAGATAGGAATGCCTTTGGTTCAGCATGCCGTCATTTTTGACCTTTTTGGTGACCAACGGCTCGGAGTTGGCAACAAAGCCCTCGCCTTTTCCGTGCGGATGGCAGCAGATCGAACCTTGACAGATGCCGAAGTGGAGGCCACAATAAACAAAATCCTAGTAGCCCTTCACCAGCGCTTTGGCGCGACACTCCGCCAAGCCTGATCTCAGCCGAGGCAACCGCCCGGCACTGCCATCGTATCTGTTACTAAGACAGCGAGTCCACTCCAATATGCCCGTAGCACCTACCGTAGCACCTAAAAAGCAGAAACAGCTTCCGAACAACCAAGACCGGCAAGCGGCGTTCGTACCGCTTGACAGTGACGAATCATTGCTGCAGATGGGCACGAATATACGTTCCGCTGTTGATGAACTCGAAAAACTGCGCGAGGAAAATGCCGAGCTGAACCAGCGTATCTATGCCTTAACACAACCCTATGAGGATGGCACAGAGCTAGAGGATGATGGCTCCGCCAAGGATGAATGCGCGAATGTGGTTGATCGGTTTGAGTTACTATTGCAACGCTACCTTGATTCCACTGAGGACCGGGACATGGTACAGAATAATACCTTGCAAGCGGACGCAGAAAAGCGCCGAGTTCATCAAGAGGTTTAGTACGGGAGTTATATGGCTGAGTGCCACGCGTTTTCGCAGGAATTACTTTTTATGCTTTGGTGGTGCAGACTGGATG
Organism: Rhodothermales bacterium; assembly: GCA_963663495.1. Classification (GTDB taxonomy): domain Bacteria; phylum Bacteroidota; class Rhodothermia; order Rhodothermales; family Bin80. The sequence continues at coordinate 1,615,636 of OY760427.1, read as the reverse complement.
GCTTTCGCCAGTTTTTCATAATCGGTTCCCGCTTTTCACGAACAAACTGCAATTATTTCAAATAACTCAACACGTGGATATTCATGCTATATAAGTTCCATATATTAGGGAGTTATATAACACAGTGGCATGCCCGAAACGGTTAGTGCATACCGCAATATCACATACAGGCTGTTGCCCGGAAGTCAGAGTAACGCCAAGCAACTTGCTGGATTAGCGGGTGCGTGTAGGTTTGTGTGGAATGCCATCCTCGCAGAGCAGAGCGAGGCGTACAAGAAAGCGAAAGAGGCTGGAGAGAAGCCGCCCTCGGTAAGCTTCTTCTCGCTGGGGAAGCGGTTCACGGAGCTGCGCCGCACGGTCGAGTGGCTACCTGAATACTCCTTTGGTGTCGTTAAGATACCCATTGAAATATCAGGCGGATGCATGGAAGGCATTCTTCAAGGAGGGTAAGAGAAGACCGAGATTCCATTCCAGACGTGGTAGTACGCCTTCGTTCACGATCCCGGATAACGTAAGGGTTCGGGATGGCAAGCTGTATAGCCCGAAAGTGGGATATATGGCGCTCCGCAGGCGGGGAGGCAACCCGTACCCTGATGGTATACCCGTCAAAGCCACTGTAAAGAAGAACGCCGGCAAAGGGTATGCTGTCATCTGCTGCAAGATGGAGGCACCTGTAATAGAGGATACCGGCGGTGCTGTAGGCATTGGCCGTAATTGCGGGCAGGTCGCTATGGTCTCCACAGAGGGCGATACAAGCATTATCAGACAACCGGATACCAAGCGTCTTGATGCCAAGTTGAAGCGGCATCAGCGAAGACTGGCGAGACAGAAGAAAGGCTCCAACCGTCGTAACAGGTGGAAGCATAGAATCGCCCGCATACAGCGCAAGCGTGCTAACATTCTCAAGAATGCGAACCACCAGGTAAGTCGCAGTATTGCCAATTGCTCCTCAACGGTGATACTGGAGGACCTGAAGATCAAAGCGATGACACGTTCAGCTAAGGGGACGATGGAGAGCTTTGGCACAAACGTCAGACAGAAGTCTGGCCTCAACCGTGGAATACTGCGAACAGGTTGGGGCCAGCTGGATCAGATGCTGGGCTATAAGTACCGCAAGGTGATAAAGGTTACCGCTGCCTATACCAGTCAGCGGTGTTCTGTGTGTGGGCACACAGAAGCGAGTAACCGTAAGACACGGAGCAAATTCACGTGTATGTCCTGTGGACATGCGGATCATGCAGACCTGAATGCGGCTGCAAACATACTGGCCTCCGGGATTGGGGCTGCTGCACGGCGAGGGGCGTTTGGGTCACCGACCCCTATGACCCGCGAAATTGACACTAGTGCCTCACTGTGTACAGTTGGTCACTCACGTATATAATTCCCTTTAGTACCTGCCTGAACAAGCGCACACTGCCATTCCAGCAGGGTCATGCACGCAAGCTAGACTTGATCGCAGTGATAATGGATGAAGGACGCACCCTGGGCCAATGAAGCAACATGATACCATCGCATCTTCAAGCCTTCTGCAGGACCAGTTGCACTCTGCGGCGCAAGACAAGCCAGAGTGCTAATGCCATAAATAGAACCCCCCATTGTCCCTATACTCGGAGGGCTCAACCTGTATGGCGGCCAATGACTTAAGACCTTGTCGCCAATCCGCGGGCTACCGGGATATTGCTGGATCCAGCTGCCGTGGCGCCTATCCAAACGCCCCTCACTGCATCTCCGCACTGTAGTCTTGATCGTCCAGGCTCCGTACCGCACGCCGTGCACGGGATAAGGTCGCCGGTACGCTTTGACGCCACCGTAAAGGCCAATTCATCATATCGAACATCCGTTAGATAACATCGTGCCGGGGTCCATTTGGTAGCACAAAATCAAATACGTGGCTGTCTTCAGTTGAAGTTCCTGCACCAACTTCAAGCGAGACCATAAACTGCCGGGATAACGCTACACACGATCAGATTGCACCATGCCTTGCGCCGCAATGATTTAGGTGGTCCAAGCATGAGTTGGCAGATTATGTGCTAAGATTAGTTGTGGGCAGAGTCCCTGCTGGTGACACTACCCCAGGAATTGCATGCCACGTGCCAGGATGCAATTAGCCGCCTGCTTCCGATGTTGATAGCGCGTCCGATTCGGCGTTGGGCGGGAGTGCAATACAGTAGGCTGCTCAGGTGTATATTTCGCTAAGTTTGCCCGCTGTTGTCTCCACACTTCCTGGTATTTCGTTGGATCTCGCCGCACTCAAGAACTACGCACGGGAGGCGCGCCATACGTTTCGTGCGGCGGTAGTAATGCGCGCTGCCGAACTGGGCGTGCATCCGGATTGCATTGAACCCGCGCGTACCGACGGAAACGTTGTGCGCATCGGGCCACGGACCATCTCGCTGAAAGACGGAGAACAGCGCCGAATGCTTGAGCGTCGCATTCTGCGCGAGGGTTTTGGCCCTGTGATGGACGAGATGGCCTACACATGGTTCAACCGCTTTGCGGCCATCCGCTATATGGAGCTGCATGGCTACCTGCAGGGAGGCATGCGGCTTCTCAGCGACATTGATCAGCCGGAGATGCTGCGCAGAGCGCATGAAGTAGCCCTTCCCGGCCTGGATGCAGCCTATGTGCTATCGCTCAAGATGGATGGCAACCGGGATGATGAGCTTTTTCGGATGCTGTTTCTGGCACAGTGCAGGGCGCTGCACACATCCATGCCGCTCCTTTTTGACAGCATCGGAAGCGAGACGGAGCTGCTTCTGCCATCGCGGCTGCTGCGCCCGGACTCCATCATGCGAGAACTGGTACGTGCGATAGAAGAGGAGGACTGGCAGCATATAGAAATCGTGGGATGGCTGTACCAGTTCTATATTTCGGAGCGGAAGGAGGAGGTGATCGGCAAGGTGGTGCCTGTAGAGGACTTGCCGGCAGCCACGCAGCTGTTCACCCCTCGCTGGATTGTACGTTATCTGGTACAGAACGCTTTGGGGGTGGAGGGAGAGTACAGCGTTGTACCGGCCTCTTTTTCCTTTGACCCTGCGCGGTTCACGTTTTTGGATCCTGCGGTGGGTTCGGGCCACTTTCTGGTGGAGGCCTATGATGCGCTGATGGGGGTGTATTTACAGCGGGGGTACCGGAAGGAGGAGGCTGTCCGCCGGATCCTGGAGGACAATCTGTTCGGTTTGGACATAGATCCGCGGGCGGTACAGCTGGCCAGCTTTGCGCTCATGATGAAGGGGCGCAGGGATGACAGGGAGCTGCTGACGAGGCCTGTCCGGCTGAAGCTGGCGTGCATTACCCGCAGCGCGGAACTGGACACGCAGCAGTTGGCCGCGGCCATTCCGCTTGCGGAGTATGGTTTGGAGCGTAGCGACTTGGAGGCATTGAAGGAGCTATTTGCAGAGGCATCGGGGCGTGGGTCGCTGATCCGGGTACCGCAGCGGGTGCGGGAGTGCTTACCGAGGCTTAGGCAGATGGGAGACCAGTGGAAGGACATGCACGGTGGACAGGAGCTATTGGTGTGTCTTGCAGATCAGGCTTCAATGCTGTCACGGAGGTACGATACGGTGGCTACTAACCCACCGTATATGGTTAGCAACCTGATGCATGGGTCTGTCAAGGCATTTGCGCGGAAGGAATATCCGGCGGCCAAGCGCGATTTGTTTGCCTGTTTCATTGTGCGAGCGCTTGAGCTAGCCAAGGATGATGGCTGTGCGGCCCTGGTCACGATGCACAGCTGGATGTTCTTGTCGTCGTACCAAAAGCTTCGGGTGAAGCTACTTCAGGAGACGAGCCTCAAGACCATGGCGCACTTGGGTGCCAGAGCATTTGGTGCCATTAGTGGGGAGGTAGTGCAGACGACTGCATTTGTGTTGGAGAACCGGTACAAGGCGGGCCACAAGCCGGTGGTCCACAGGCTTGTGGAGGGAAAGGAGCAGGACAAGGAGCGGGCGTTACGGGAAGGGAGGAATCGCTTTGATCACATCCCACAGGACGACTTCCGGCTGATTCCGGGCAGTCCGGTGGTGTACTGGGTGAGCGAAGGCATGCGGCGCCTGTTCAGGGATGGCACGCCGCTGGGAGAGCTGGTGGAGGCGAAACACGGCCTAACTACAGGTAAGAATGACCTTTTCCTTCGTCGCTGGTGGGAGGTAGACATAGGGCGTATCGGGTTCGGGATGAAGAACCGCAAGGAGGCGCGGGAGTCCGGCAGGAAGTGGTTCCCGTGCAACAAGGGAGGTCCTTTCCGCAAGTGGTACGGCAACCACGAATATGTTGTTAACTGGGAAAATGATGGGGAGGCCATGAGGAGGTATTCAACTATGGGAGGTATTAAGCGGGGTACCCGGTTGGACAACCCGGACTACTACTTCCGGCCGGCGCTGACATGGTCGGCCGTCACTTCGGGACCCCTATCATTCCGCCTGGGAGACGGGGGAGATATTTTTGACCAGACTGGCTATTGCGTATTTCACAACTCGAACTTACAGTTGCGTAAACTGGCCGCCTATGTCAACACACCTGTATTCCGAGAATTAGCCACGGTACTGAATTCCACGGTTCATTTTTTGGTCGGTGATTTGCCGAAAACCCCCCTTTCTCAGGGTACGGCCAGCCATCTTGAGACCCGAGGATTACACACCGCCAACGAACTCGTTTCCGAAACCCGTTCTGACTGGGATGCCTACGAACGCTCCTGGGAGTTCCACAGTCTGCCGTTCCTGCCATCACCCCTTGGTGCCGGTACCGTAGAAACAAGCCACAGCAGTTGGCGCAATACCTGCCGGCAGCAGGTGCTCCGCTGCCAACAGCTCGAACAGGAAAACAACCGGCTCGTCATCCAGACCTGCAACCTTGAAGACGAACTCTCCTCCAATGTACCCCACCACGAAATCACCCTAACAAGCAGCCCCGCCTACCGGTACGGCAGGAAAGCCCCTCTGGAAGAACACGAACCGCGCATGCTACGCGACGATATGGCAGCGCTGGTATCCTATGCCATCGGATGCATGATGGGACGCTACAGCCTGGACACGCCCGGACTGATGTATGCCGGAACGGAAGGCGAAGACTTTGACAGCCACAAGTACACCACCTTCACGGCGGACGATGACGCCATCGTACCAATGACGGGGGACTTTGATTTTCCGGACGATGCCGCGCGGAGGCTGGAAGCATTCATTGCTACCGTATGGGGGAAGGAGCACCTGGAAGTAAATCTCCGCTTTGTTGCAAGTGCACTGGCCACCGGCCCCTCAACACGCGAGGCGCTGCAGCGTTACTTAGCAAGAGACTTCTATAAGGATCACCTCAAGGCCTACCAGAAACGCCCGGTGTACTGGCTGTTCACCAGCGGCAGGAGGCGTACGTTCCAGTGCCTGGTTTACCTGCACCGCTATACGGAGAGCACGCTTGCACGCATGCGAGTGCGCTATGTGGACCCGCTACAAGAACGCCTGCAGGCTAGGAAGGCCCAGAAAGAGCGGGATATCGCCGATGTGACGACACCCGTCCGGCGACGGCGCCTCGAAAAGGAGCACCAGCGGCTGACCAAGGATGTGGAAGAGTTGAATACGTTCGATGACCAGCTCCGGCTCTTCACATTTGACCGGATCCGGCTTGACCTAGACGACGGAGTAAAGGTCAACTACAGAATGTTCGGATCACTGCTCAGAGATGTTAAGGCGGTTACAGGAAGAAAACCCGTGCTGCGCTTGGAGTGAAGGCACCTGTACGGTCATGTGTTGCAGGTAGCAGGGAAATAAACGACAGCTTCTACCCGGCCCAGAAGCCGGAGGCCGCCGTTTGTAGACCGCAACGCATCGTCAATGCGCTCCCATGTGTACAGTAGAGGCACAGGGAGATGTTCTTTGACATAGGCTAACTTGCTGCCCCACGACCGATGGCGATGCTCGCCATCGGTCGCATTCCCCCGAGCAAGGCTCTTGCTATAGCGGAACACGCATATAAACTCTGCGGTAGCAAGCTCAGCCGCAGGCCGTAATCCGCAGCGGTACTGATATGATGAACCGACGCTTTAGAATAAAACAGTTACTCTTCAAGGCTGGACATCAGACCCCATCCTTAGTTTGAGCTTGGGTTTCGTAAGTTGAACCGGGGTAGACGGAAGGTTTTGAGTGGTGCCTATCGTGTAATAATAGGGTTCTTTGAATCCCCCCCGCTGCGGATCACGGCCAGTGACTGAACCCTAGCCCGGAAGTGTTTCGACCCTTTTCGGGGTTTTTTCTGCCCGCAAGGGCAGAACATTAGACGAGGAGTACCGATGGACACCACACCGCTGTCCGCCCTTCTCCTGCTCGTCGCCGCAGTTGCATTTGGTTTTGGATTTGTTGTCTCATACTTGCTCGCTAGTCGCCGCGCCAAGGGTCGGCTCGTGGAAGCGAATATTGAAGCAGCACGCATTCTCGAAACGGCTCAACAGGATGCCGAACGACAACGCGAACAGTATATTGAAGAAGCACAAACAGAAGTCCAAGCCAAGCTGGACGCGCTCGAAGAAGAGCGCCAAAAGTCCCTGCGCAATGCACGGCGAGCACGGCAGAAAGTCGAACGACGCCACAAACGTATTAATGACCGCACACGACGTGTTAACACACGCAGTGACGTTCTTGACGCAGCACACAAGGCTCTAAAATCTGTCCAACGCAAGACGGTGCAGGCCCAGCGTAGGGCGGAGAAGCTTCGCCTGAAAGCTCTTGGTGTGCTCAAGGAGGCGGGGGCGCAAGCCCGGGAGCTTGAAGCCAAAGTCAGTGCTGCAAAACAGCACGAGGAGGAACTTGCATCACAGGCTGAGGAACTTTCCGCCGTGATCGGGCACCATCAGGCAAAGCTTGAGGAAATTTCCGGACTGACCATTGAAGAAGCGAAAGAGGCGCTAAAAACAGAACTCCTTGATGAGGCACGCCTGGAAGCTTCGGCAACCATTAAGTCGGTCCGCGACGAAGCCACACTGACCGCCGGGCGCGAAGCACGCCGCGTCGTGCTGACAACCATACAGCGGATCGCATCTACCCAGTCGGTCGAAAATACCGTGTCGGTTGTCCATATCACGTCCGACGATGTGAAAGGACGCATTATCGGGCGGGAAGGCCGCAATATCAAAGCGTTCGAAAGTGCCACCGGCATCGATGTGATGGTGGATGATACCCCAGAGGCTGTCACCCTGTCAGGGTTTGACCCGGTACGGCGGGAGATCGCCCGTATCGCCCTTGAAAGACTGATCAAGGATGGCCGAATCCACCCCGCTAGGGTTGAAAGGATGGTAGGGCGCGTAGCGGCAAATATGGCGGAGGAGCTGGTGGAAATTGGTGAGCGCACTGTCATTGACCTCCAACTGCATGGCCTGCACCCCGAACTTATCCGCCTGATCGGCCGAATGAGATACCGCAGCAGCTATGGCCAAAACCTCCTCGCACATTCCAAGGAGACTGCACGTATCGCATCCATAATGGCTGCTGAAGTTGGTGAAAATCCACATGTGGCGCGCCGGGCCGGCCTACTCCACGACATCGGTAAGGTGATCATTGACGAGGTTGACCGGCCCCATGCCATTGTTGGGATGGAATACTGCAAGCGGTATAAGGAAACAGCCGAGGTTTGCAACGCAGTCGGAGCGCACCATGACGAGATTGAGATGACCCATTTGGTTTCGCCGATAGTTCAGGCATCTGACGCAATCTCGGGAGCCCGTCCAGGTGCCCGGCGTGATCAGCTGCAGGCCTACATCCAACGCCTCCATGACCTGGAAGAACTGGCCTCCTCGTTTAAGGGTGTTAAGACCGCCTACGCGATTCAGGGAGGCCGTGAGGTGCGTGTAATGGTAAACAGCGGCATGATCCGAGACAACGCGGCACAGGAGCTCGCCCTGAAAATCTCACGCCGGATTGAATCCGAACTGCACTACCCTGGACAAATAAAGGTTATCGTAATACGAGAAGTCCGCTCCTCCGCCGTCGCAAATTGATTGTATCTATGGGCCGCCTATACCCTCTTTACCTGCTGCTGATGGCAGTAGCCTGTACCTCAGAACCCGGAATACCCGCGGCTACCATCGAACATGCACATAGGCTTACCGAATCACATATCATTGTAGATGGCCACATTGACGTGCCGTACCGCATGAGTTCGTTTACCGAAGATATTAGCGGCCCAACAATCGGAGGCGACTTCGACCACCCACGAGCGGTAACGGGCGGCCTGAATGCACCGTTCATGTCCATCTACATTCCCAGCGACCGGCAACGCACTCCGGGCGCGCCGTACGCGCTAGCTGACTCGCTTATTGACCTTGTTGAGGGTATTGTTGCCCAGGCACCCGACAAGTTTGCCATCGCCAGAACAGTAGCCGAAATTCGCGAACATATGGAGCACGGGATCGTGTCCCTACCCATGGGCATGGAAAATGGTGCTCCCATTGAAGAAATAGCTGACCTTGCCTACTTCTATGGGCGCGGGATACGGTATATCACGCTGACCCATGGCGAGGATAATCACATTAGTGATTCGTCCTATGACAGTACGCAGACATGGGGCGGGCTGAGCCCGTTCGGGGAGCAAGTGGTAGACGAAATGAACCGGTTAGGGATTATCGTTGATGTCTCGCACCTAACCGACAGTACCGTAGCCCAAGTGCTGCGCCGCTCCGTGGCTCCTGTGCTTGCATCGCATTCGTCGGCTCGACATTTTACTCCTGGCTGGCAGCGCAACATGAGCAACGACCTGATCCGACAGTTAGCTGCAAAGGATGGCGTTATCATGATCAGCTTCGGCTCCTCCTTCCTCAACAATACATACCGGCAAGAGAGCGGGGCGATAAGTTCGCAAATTGAATCCTACCTGAGCGAGCACAACATCAACCCCAAAAGCAGACAAGGTGCTATTTATCGGGAGAGGATACGGAAGTCACAACCGGTAGGGACTGTAGAAGACTTAGTGGACCACATTGACCATGTCGTCCAACTGGTGGGTATTGACCACGTTGGCCTAGGATCGGATTACGATGGCGTGACAGCCCTGCCTGCAGGAGCGCTGGATGTTTCCATGTATCCCAACATCGTGGCGGAACTCCTCGTGCGCGGCTACCGCGACAATGATATAGCCAAGGTGCTGGGCGAAAATGCGCTGCGCGTTTGGGAGGCTGTTGAGCAGACAGCACGGAGGCTGCAAGGCGCTCAACCGTAACTCTTGGCGGCCAGAACTCAGCGGCGGATCGTGTCGTGGATGTAGCGCGCAACGGACTCTTGGCCGATGCTCTCCTGGCGAAGCGTATCACGGTCACGCACAGTTACGGTACCATCTGACATGGACTCACCATCCACCGTGATACATAGCGGAGTACCTGCCTCGTCCATCCTCCTGTACCGCTTACCGATGGACCCCTTCTCATCGTAGAAGCAGCGGTAGGTTTGCTGCAGGTCGTCGACTATAGCGCGGGCGCGCTCCGGCATGCCGGCTTTGCGTACGAGCGGGAACACTGCGGCCTTGATGGGAGCCACAGAGGGCCTGAACCCCATCACAACACGGGGCCTCCCTTCAATCTGCTCTTCACGGTAGGCCTCGCAGAGCAACATCAGCACCGTGCGGTCCAATCCTGCCGAGGTCTCCACTACGTATGGCACGTAACGCTCCTGGGTCCGCGGATCAAAAATAGCCATCTTCTTGCCCGCGAAGGACTGGTGACGCGACAGATCGTAGTCTGTACGGGAATGGATCCCCTCCACCTCCTGCCAACCTATCGGAAAGGCGTACTGTATATCAACGGCTGCATCCGCGTAATGAGCGGGCTTATCGTGAACATGCCAGCGCAGTCGCCCGGCGGCAATACCATTGTCAACGTGCCACTGCCAGCGCTTCAAACGCCATTCCTCGTACGCCTCCCGCTGATTCCCCGGCTGCACAAAGTACTGCATCTCCATCTGCTCAAACTCGCGCATGCGGAAGATGAACTGGCGGGCCACAATCTCATTACGAAACGCTTTGCCGATCTGTGCAATCCCGAAGGGTATCTGCAGACGTGCTGTCTCGCGCACGTTGTGAAAATTGACGAAGATACCCTGTGCGGTCTCCGGGCGAAGGTAGATCATTTGCCCATCCACGGCTCCTACGCGTGTCTCGAACATCATGTTAAACTGGCGTACCTCCGTCCAGTCGAATGCGCCGGAATCCGGCCCCCGTATACCTTCAGCCAGAATGATGGCATGGAGCGCCCGAGGCAGGTCATCCGCATGCAACGCTGCCACAAGCCGCTCGTGAACGCCGGTAGCCCGTTCCTCCTTCCCTGCCGCCCGGAGGCGTTCTATATGCGCCTCAATTAGCTGATCTGCCTTGTAGCGCCGGCCACATGCCTTGTCATCAATCAGCGGATCATGAAATGCATCCACATGGCCTGAAGCCTTCCACACCGTGGGATGCATCAGTATGGAGGCGTCCACACCTTCAATATTGTCATGGGCATATACCATTGCCCTCCACCAGCTCTGCTGCAGGTTGCGTTTAAGTTCCACACCCAAGGGGCCATAGTCGTACGCCGCGCCCAGCCCACCGTAAATCTCGGATGACGGAAAAATGAACCCTCGTCGCTTGCAGAGAGATGTAATCTTATCAAAGGATCGCTCCATATCAACACCCGTCAGATTTCTCTGAGTAGCCCGTTCAGCAAGGCTTCGTTAGAAGGAAATTGCTGCATATGGCGTGTAAGTGCCAGCATAGCATCCATGGGGCCCCGGCTATTGAGTGCCCGGAACAACCTATGATGCTTGTGCAGGTTATCACCAAGTAACAGTGCTTCGTTGCGTGTACCGGTCTTGCGCAAGTTGATGGCAGGCCAGACCCGCTTGTGCGCCATTTCCCGGTCCAGGACAACTTCGGCGTTGCCAGTCCCTTTGAATTCCTCAAAAATCACATCATCCATCCGACTGCCCGTCTCAATAAGGGCAGTTGCGATGATAGTTAGGGAGCCGCCACCCTCAATATTCCTTGCAGCGCCGAAGATACGTCTGGGAATTTTCATGGCACCGGCATCAAGTCCGCCAGAAAGGGTCCGACCGCTGCCTTCGCCCCATAGATTGAATGTGCGGCCAAGGCGAGTTAAAGAATCCAGCAGCAACACCACATCATATCCGAGTTCTACAAGGCGTTTGGCATATTCCAGGGAGAGCACGGACACACGCACATGGTTCACTTCCTCCCGGTCGCTGGATGACGCGAACACCATCGCCTGAGTGGAGCGCTTGAAGTCAGTGACCTCTTCCGGACGTTCGTCCACTAGGAGCGCTACTTGGTGCACCTCGGGATGGTTCTGGGATAGCGAAGCAGCGATCTCTTTAAGGATCACGGTCTTGCCGGTGCGGGGCGGTGCCACGACAAGTGCCCGCTGTCCTTTTCCCAGCGGGCAAGCCAGGTCCACCACTCGCATAGTATAATCCCTAGGCCCCTTTACCAAGTCCAGCTTTTCCCTCGGATAAACAATGTTGCCAGCCTCAAACGCGCGGCGCTCTGTCCATTTTCCGGGCTTCACACCCATGACGGAATGGACGCGACTCACCTGCATGTCGCCGCGGCGACCAGGACGGAGTGTCCCTTCCAAGAGCACCCCATCACGCAGCTTTAGTCGACGTATCAGGGGCGGTGGACAGAATGGATCGCTCTTCCCTTTTGGGACATCGGAGCGCAGCTCGCGAATAAAGCCAAATTTTTTCTCTCCGATAATTTCGAGAAGCCCCCGAAACAATGGTTCAGACATCAGCAGATCATAGCTATCGGACTACAGGAACACCGAACACGCTCAGCAATGCGCCTAAGCGGCAGGAAATGAGAACAGGAACCACGCGGTAACGTCCAATACCGCGCAAAATCATGGGAAGCGGGGCATCACAATCCCCCCACATCTTCCACGCCCAAAAGACATTTGTGTTTCCGAATGATAAGGAATCCTTGCAAACCGAACCGCACCTGCACTATGGACTTCGAACGGAAGGCATGGACAGCAGGTTGGCAGCATGTGGCAGGGCTGGACGAGGCGGGCCGCGGAGCACTTGCCGGGCCGGTGGTAGCGGCCGCGGTTGTCCTACCGAGCGGCGTTTCAATACCGGGGCTTGACGACAGCAAGCGCCTCCGCCCCACCCGGCGAGAAGCAATGCTTGAACAACTACACAGTTGTGGAGCGGTCATTGGGACGGCTAATGCCGAAGCAGCGACTATTGACGCGTCCAACGTCTTGCAGGCATCCCTTAACGCCATGGTACAGGCAGCTCAGGCATTAGCTACGCCTCCAGACTTCCTTTTGGTAGACGGCAATCGGTTTGTAAAGAACTCGCCATGGCCATTTTCAACGATTATCAAAGGGGACAGATTGAGCATGTCTATTGCAGCAGCGTCCATCGTCGCAAAGGTCACGCGGGACAGTATCATGCATAGCCTGCACACGGATTACCCGTGGTACGGCTGGAATACCAACGTAGGGTATCCCACGCGCGCACATTACGAAGCGCTGGCACAGCATGGACCATCTCCGCATCACCGCAAGACGTTCCGGCTGCGATAGGCCGCCACGATTCGTGTCGCGACCTCTTCGGGCGAGGACATCCCTCCCTTTATTGTTATATGCGCCTGCTGGTATGTCGGCTCCCGCTTCTCCAACAAATCTATGATACGATCCATCAGTGCTCCCCCCGCGAGACATCGTCCATCTGGTCCTTCCAGCAGCGGCCGCCGCTTTGGGTCGGCCGCCAGACGGTGACCCAGAATCTCAGGACTCGCCTGCAAGAACACGACGAGGCCGTGGTCCAAGGCCCATGCCATGTTTTGTACGTAGGTTAGCGCGCCCCCACCGACAGCACAGACAGACTGCGGCATGACCGCACGAAGGGCTTCGCATTCCCAAGCTCGGAATACCGCCTCCCCGTGGACTTCGAAAATCTTCTCTACTGTCTTACCGGCCAGACGCTCCACTGTGGCGTCCAGGTCATTGAACTCCCATCCCAACCGAGGTGCTACGGCAACACCCACCGTACTCTTGCCAGACCCCATAAAGCCCGTAAGAAAAATCCGATCCCGGTTGCTCGCCATCATGATCATCCGTTACAATGGCATTATGGAAAGCAATCTTCTAGACTGCATCGCGGACGGCTTTAACGTTTTGGCAGCATTAGGCCGTGAGCGTACCACTGCGAGGCTGTTTCGTGACCAGCACTCTGTGCGGTGCTCCACTTAATCAAGGGTCAAGATACGCCCGCACACGCACAATCCGTAGGACAACTCTCTTGCAGGCAGGCCTTGAAGCAATCAATTTTCTCAATTAAAGGGGGGTTATATGACTGAGTGCCACGCGTTTTCGCAGGCGTTACTTTTTGTGCTTTGGTGGTGCGGACAGGACGGCTTTCGCCAGTTCTTCCGGTATGGTAGGGATGGATTGTTGGATATTGAGAATGTCGTTTGTTACGGGGCGGCCGGGGCGTTTCGTTTCCTGAATCTTGTTACCGGGCTTCGGGGATTTATCTATGCGCATGGCGTTAATAGGCTATAGAGTAGCACTAATCCATTGGGGCAGAATACCGAAATGATTTCATGGCGGACATCTGCTTAGAGCATGTAGGAGGCTGCATACCTTGCTATCCAGTTTTCACGACAGTCGATCAATTTCAGGACCGATTCCTTGGCTTGTATCGGGACGCTCTTGACAATGCGGAAGTACTGGGCGGACCCCGGTACGGGCCACGAAGCGCACCGAACGAACCCATGAGACGCGGGCCATCAAGCACAGACATGGAAAAGCTGGCGCATAACGGCCCTGACCACCGGAATGGGTACGGCGTTGCCAGTAAGCCGTCTGACGGTCGTTATCGTATTGTCAATCTCGTAGCTGTCGGGGAAGCCTTGCAGGCGCAGTATTGCGCGGCCCGTTAGTCTCCGTTCTCCGTCCACGAGCAAGTAGTTGTAGCCGGCAGATGCCCGGAGTGCGCATGAGTACGGATGGCTTGATACGTTGCCGCTTACGTTTGGCTATGAAATGAGGGATTTGTACATGAGCCGTTTACCGACCAGTCCTTGAGCAATTATTGCCATTTGCTCCGTTGTGTCGTAGTCGCGTGCGTTGTGTCGCCCTGCAAATTCGTTCACGTACCGCTGTAGGTGCTTCTTGCTCATGTGGTGGTACGTTCCGTAGTACCCACGCTTCAGCAAAGACCAGAAGCTCTCTACGCCATTGGTGTGAACCTGCTCACGAACGTATTCGCCAACAGCGTGACGTACGTAGGCGTGGTTGTTGCGGCCCCGGTATGTTGACGAGCCATCCGTATAGACCTCGGTGTCTTCCGAGATATGGGTATCTACAAACGCATTGAGCGTCTGCCCGTCTGTGTTTTCTACTACGTGGGCAGAAATGCTATTGGTGACACGATCACGGACTCCTACAACGGCTTTCTTACCTACTGGCCCACGGCCTGCTTTCAGCTTCTTGCTGGCGTGCTTGTTCTTTTCCTTACCACCGAAGTAGGCTTCGTCAACCTCTACCGGACCGGCAAATAGTGCATGTTCTCCATTCATGATTGTCGAATACGGTGGGCCAGATGCCACGCTGTCGTCTGGGTTATGCCAAGGTCACGATGCAGCTTCATGCTGGATACGCCCTTGATACTGGTAGTCATGATGTAAATGGCTAATGCCCATACCTGGTATCCCAGTTTCGAGTCCTGCATTACTGTCCCTATGCGGACACTGAATCGTTCACGGCAACGATAAGGCATGCTAGGATGTTTGGCTCCAGACTATACGTTGTTAGACGCACAGTGCGGGCAAACAGGCGTGTCGCCCCAACGCTTCTTTGCGAACCATGCTTCGGCTGCCGCGTCGTCTGGAAACATTTGGGTTAGCTTGATCAAGGACACTCCTTCACGATCAGCCCGTCCAGGGCCATTGGTGTTTCTGTTGTTTCTTTTCTTTGAAGGTATTTAGTTAGGTCATCAATCTATCACGGGATGGTGCCCATTTCCGGTATAATCGGTTCCCGCTTTTCGCGACCACACTGCAATTATTTCAACAATTTAGCGCGCGGGCAGTCAACCATATAACTCCCTTTACCTGGGTCGCAACAATGCGCAGCCAGCGCGAGTATTTCGACAGGAACTGCGAGAGACCTGCGAGATCCAACTAGAGGCGTTCCTTCGAAAACTCCCATTCAGCTCAAAGACACGACTGGGTCCAGAGCGGTCCACCGCTTAGGTTTGGGCTGACGAATCGGACATGCGCAGCAACGTTCGGGAACAAGGTGATGCTCGGATAGCCCCTAAACTGTGCAGTACCGGTTAGAGCCCAATTTCGAATGGAAAACAAGGGGATTCATATACCTGAATACCCCAGACTATGAACCTTTGGCTTGATTGAGGGTACGGACACAATGGGACGGGATGCCATTCCATCCCATTGCTTACCACAACATCAACTGAACTTGATGCCATGCCCGTAGAGGGTTGTAACAATTATGCTCGCGTTTGTTCTGTCCATAGGACAATTGAATACCGACTGCTTCCGGGGAGCAAGAGCAAGGGAAAGAAACTAGCCGGGATTGCTGGTGCTTGCAGGTTCGTGTGGAACGCCATACCGGCGCAGTGCATCCAGGAATACAAACAGGCAAAGGAGTCGGGCGAGCAGCCTCCATCCGTGAAGTACTTCTTCCCTCTTGGAAAACGGTTTAAAGAACTACGAGATCGCACCGAGTGGCTACCGAAGTACTCGTTCAGCGTGGTGTGCACCACGCTGAAGTACCATGCCGACGCATGGAAGGCTTGCTTCAATCGAGGTAGGGGTAAACCGAAGTTCAAAGCCAAATACCGTAGTACCTCATCTTTTACGATTCCTGAAGCGGTCAAGATCAAGGATGGACGGTTGTTCATCCCCAAGCTTGGATACCTGAAGATCCGACGTAAAGGAGGCAACCCGTATCCGGATGGGGTTCCTGTAAAAGCCGTGATTCTGCAACGAGTGGGCAAATGGTATGCCTGCATATGCTACAAGATTGAAGCACCTGAGAAAGAAGATAATGGTGTTGCCACAGGGATAGACCGTAACTGCGGACAGGTTGCCGCCGTCTCCACCGATGGCGAGCGCGAGATCATACGGCAACCGGACGTTAAGCGTAAGACGGCAAGACGGCACCGGTATCAACGGAAAATAGCCCGACAGCAGAAAGGATCCAACCGCAGATATCGCACTAAGAAGCGACTCCAGAAAGCTCACCGAGCGATTGCGATGACCCGCAGGAATACCCATCACCAAGCAAGCTGCTTGATCGCGAATCGCTCTTCTACGGTTGTGCTGGAAGATCTTAATGTCGTGGCGATGACTTCATCCGCCAGAGGGACTGTTGACAATCCAGTCAGGAACGCCGCCCGGAAGGCAGGGCTGAACCGTAGCATTAATGCCACCGGATGGGGGCAGTTAGACGGGATGCTGCAGTACAAATGCCGAGAAGTGCTCAAGATCCCAGCCCCTTACACGAGTCAGGACTGCAACAAGTGCGGTCGTCGGAACAAAGCGAATAGATTGACCCGAAGTAACTTCAAGTGTGTCTCATGTGGACACACCGACAATGCGGACCTTAACGCTGCCGCAAACATATTGGCCTCCGGGATTGGGGCAACTGCACGGCGAGGGGCGTTCGGGCTACCGACCCCACTGACCTGTGAAATTGATACGCGAGGGTACTCACGTATATAATTCCCAAAACAAGATCAAGCACCTCGAATTCATTGAAGGGGTAGTAAACCGTCTAGCTTCCGCCTCCTTCCAGATGAAGGGCTGGGCCGTAGTGCTAGCATCAGCAGTTCTCGTATATCTGTCGGCGGAAGGACTAGCTGAATGCTGGGTGTTGCTCATTGTACCTGTAGGTGCATTCTGGATCCTAGATGGATATTATCTTTGGCAGGAAAGGCTGTTCAGGAAACTCTATGATACAGTGCGGTGCTTGCCGGATTCAGGGGTGGATTTTTCAATGGCCACTGATGCCTCGGAATCAGGGTATCATATTAAACTCAGGGGATGGGCCGGCGCGATGTTTTCTCTCACGCTATTTGTTTTCTATGCCGCCCTGCTTGGCTTGATATTGATTGCTAAGTGGATTTCCTGACCACTGCTGCGCTTATTGATTATGGTACAACGAGTCTTCTTCAGCGTTGAGAAAAAGCATGATGCCTGACATGCGAATGTCGTGCGGAATAGCTGGGTAATCGTAGGAAAAACAAGCTGCCGAGTTCGACCACATCCAGTGCCATGGTGACGTAGCCATCGAAAATTAGGAGATTTTTATACCTGAGTACCCCAGACTATGAACCTTTGGCTTGATAGAGGGCATGGGCACAATGGGACGGAACGCCATTCCATCCCATTGCTTACCACAACATCAACCAAACTTGATGCCATGCCCGTGAAGGGTTGTAACAATTATGCTCGCGTTTGTTCTGTCCATAGGACAATTGAATACCGGCTGCTTCCGGGGAGCAAGAGCAAGGGAAAGAAACTAGCCGGGATTGCTGGTGCTTGCAGGTTCGTGTGGAACGCCATACTAGCGCAGTGCATCCAGGAATACAAACAGGCAAAAGAGTCGGGCGAGCAGCCTCCATCCGTGAAGTACTTCTTCCCTCTTGGAAAACGGTTTAAAGAACTACGAGATCGCACCGAGTGGCTACCGAAGTACTCGTCCACCTCCCTTATTCATGAGGGAGTTCCGTGATGGGGAATCGTCGTTTAAGATTATGGCGTAATATGTTGACTATACACGGGTTGAATGGGATCTTGCGCGACGCTCAAACGTGTAGAGACCCCAATACCCATTCACCCTGTAACACGCCCGATGCCAGATCCCAAATCCAACCTTCTGTTCGCTTCCCAGTTCAATAAATCCGTTAAAGCTGTACGCTCCAAGACCGATAATCTAACATCGGATGCGGGCGTCATTCCTATGCGCCTGCTCATGGTGATCAGCACCTTGGCATGCCGACTAGCTTCCGTGCTTAAGGACAATCGGTCCCAAGCTCGGATTACTCATAGCCTTGGGGAGTTAGTGCGGCAGTACCTGCTGCAACATGTGCAGGGGTGGGGACGTCAGTCAGATGCGGACAAGCTTCGAAGGGACCCCGCCATGCACGTGGCCACTTCTTCCAAAAGGGGTATGGAGGCTTTACAGGACGATAGGTCCCTGGTATCCCAGCCAACCATGTCTCGCTTCGTGCACATGGTTGGCTGGGAATAAGAATTTCAAGAAGTTGCGCCTTTTTGTAGGGAATTATATAGCTGAGTACCCACGCGTTTTGGCACCCGTTATTATTGCGCTGTGGTGGTGCGGTCAGGATGGCTTGCGCCAGTTTTTCATAATCAGTTCCCGCTTTTCGCGAAAAAACTGCAATTAATTCGAAAACCTCAGCAGATGGGTACTCAGCCATATAATTCCCTTTTTGAAGAGACATTCGCCATGGAGCACCTGCTGCAGCGTGGTGGCGGGAAGCGCCGCCCCGAGGTAGTCTTTGATGTGGACGGTGTACCGGTAGATACGCATGGCAAGCAGCAGGGCAGCAAGTGGAACGGGTATTACAAGCGCACCATCTTTCTGCCCCTTTTCGCCATATGCGGTGAGTCGGGCGACATGTTGGGGGTGGAATTGCGAGGGGGCACGCAGAATGTGGTGAAGGACTGCTACGGTTTCATTCGACGCATTGGGCTGGCATTGCGTGAACATGTGGCCGACAAGGTCATTGTCCGATTGGACGCAGGCTTCAACAGTGGCGAGTTATGTGATAAGCTGGAGAACGACCGTATCGGCTATGTGATGCGTCTGAAAGGAAACGATGTGATTAACGGGCTTGCGCTGCCCTGTACCAATAAATCATCCATTGCGGTTAGATTTTGGGTCAGTTCTGGTCAACTCTCGCTGGCATGGCTGTCGGAATATCTCGGGTATTTCGGCCTAACAGGTATGGTGTGTGACTTGAGGTGAATAATGCCATCCCCTCGTGCGGATACGCGATCTCTTCCTGCGCCGCTTCCCCTGCCTTTTTATCGATTCAGGTTACTGAGATTTTGAAACTTGTTCTTTATGTTCCGACATGTTTCAGCAAAATCAGGTCTTACGAACGCTCAGCGCTCCCTGTAATGGAGAGCGTTTGGACATGTTTCTTGCCGACGATCGTTGGCGGTATCGCACGCAGATAACGCGCGCTGTCTGTGAGGAGTTCGGGTTTGTTGATGCACGGGGCGAACCGCAGGTGAGCAACTGTGCGCAGGCTTTATCGAAGTTGGAGGCCCAGGGGAGGATTGTGTTGCCCAAGCCCGAGAATTGTAATGCGGCTAAGGCGGAACCGCGTAGGCGCGAGGAGCGGGTACCGGATCCGATAGCGTTACCGAACACGGTACACGGTGTCCGGGGGTTGACGATTGAGTTGGTTGAGACGGACGAGCAGCGTGTGGTGTGGAACACGTTGCTGCACTTTGAGCATCCGAGGCGTACGACCACATTTGTGGGAGCGCAGGTACGCTATCTGATCGGCAGTGCGCACGGCACCTTGGGAGCGGTGGGATTTTCGGCGGCGGCGTTGCGTCTGGCGCCCAGAGAGCACTGGATGGCGTGGAGTGATGAGCAGCGCAAGGCGCATTTGCAGCGTGTGGGACGAACAATTGAGTGCATGTTCGCACGGGAATTCATCTGGGTTCATATAAATGGCATATCAACTTGCCTGATGTGGGCCTATGCCCCAATGACTACACCTGCGTGAGCGTGCGGTGAACTGCATCTTGATTAGGTGGCGGGTTCTGGGGAGCTTACCCGTAGACGTGAGAACCCAGACCCCGGATCGCATGGTCCAGCCCGGACGTACGGTGGAAGAGATGTTTCCGCTGGTAGAGCAGTATAGCGAAAGGCCCCGGTCCGCAGCGGCGTTTTGTGCAGAGCACGGCGTCTCGTACGGACCGTTGAATTACTGGCTGCGTTCCCAAGGCTACGGTGTACGACGCCTGGCACCCTTCTTTCACCGACAGTGGAGATGGATCTAGAACGAGATAGGGTTCCAAAACAATAGTGCCAATGGCGCTCTGCTTCGGAATGCCTGCAAACAGGTCCGAATGTGTAACCAGTTTAAATGTCTCTGCGCCTTCGGGAATTTGGTCACCAAGTATTGGTACCCGGATTTCTGCGCTCGTATCGCCCTTCTTAATCGTAACTCGTCCCGCCCATTTGGTATAGTCCGTCCCCTCTGTTGCCGTACCATCCTCCGTTCTGTATTTGACGGTAAGATCTCGGGCGACCGGTTGCAGGAACTCCAAAAAGAATGGCATAAAACCATCCGCTTCCGTGGCCATCGTATCCCTCACGGTCCACCCGTCTACATCCAGTATTCGAAATCGGCCGTACCATTCACCCTCTATCGGTCCGTCTCGGCTTCTGCCGCAATAGCACTTCAATACCTCATCTCCTTCAGGTATACCATCCGAGAGGGTCTCATATGTATCTACGGTCGTTGATGTCACACCGAAGCCATCCCTAATGTGGTCAATCTCAAGACTATCCTTGCCAGTCACCAACACATCTTTCCCTAGCTCAGCCGTACCGTTGACATGATGGAGATACACGTAAGCCCCAATCGGATACGCACCATCGCAAGCGTATTCGACCTTGCAGGTGGTACCTTCTTGTACTTGTTTCCAGATGTAGCTGGGACCGTCTAGGCACCAAGGGTGCTGTGGCGCTGCTTCGATGCTTACCATTCGGGTCGACAGGAACCGTGGAGCTACTTCTTCGAATTCAGATCCGGTGCCTATTCCGACTTCCGTGGACGGAGCAGCAGACTGAGTTCCAGTCGCATCTTGTCCACGCACCGACTGCATCATTCCGAAAGCAATCACTAGTCCCAGTAGAACTACCGCGCATCTCCAGACTCTGTGCGTGGCCCAACAACCAAACGCCGCTTCAACACCCCACCAGACTGATGGCACAATAACCACCTCTAGTCTCACTCCTACGATTGCTTCAACAGGGGATTGTACGAACCTCTTGCGAAATATTCGAATCGGGGTGTTTTTGTCTGAAGGTGCGATTTCGCAAGTAGTTGTCCGGTCGGGTCTATTTGATGGCTCCGCCGGTGCATACAACGGATTCTACAGATTATAGGATTATGTGCTGGGAAGCACGATAGAGGGACTGGAACCTCCAGCTTATCAACTCTCTTTGGGGTTCAGTTTTAACTCGCGAATAATAAGAAGGTTCCAATATCCCACAATTCCAAGTTATGCGGTCTCTGGATCAACTGCCAAAGGGAGCTTTTTTTCCTGGGTGGAGGAAACTAGTGCTTGCCAGATAAAGGGTGCGCATTTTCGCAGGAATCACTGCGCACTTTCCGCAGGAATATCCAACTTGCAGACCACTTTGCAAGGAAGCATATGTACCAGTTATAAGCTGTGGGCAGAAGTAGCCGTGACTTGTATTCATACCGGCGTAATCATTGGTGACTGCATTCGGCTCTTCGTAAAGGCATTATACCGAACATCTTCCCAAACAAGCCGAACAGCCATCTCATGGCTCCGGCCAGGCATACCCACGCCTTCGCACTTCAAGCACTGACGGCACGGTGTGGCTGGCAGCTGGGTCTACAGTTATCTGTCGCATGTAGGGTCTCCCTTCCAGCCCGCCAACACCGCCATCGGGCCGCACCGCCATGTGCAGTCTACCATTAATCCCGCAACCGCCATGGCATCCATTTCCTCCTCAATTGAGAAGTATGTATCCTCCTTACTCCACACTTTGATGTGATCTTTTCCTGCCTCTGCATCAATCCCGCAGGCAGCCATGTGTGCAAGCCAAACCGTCATCACAGACGCGCGCGGAGCAGGCTCGTGCGGCAGGACTATGTCCGCATTTACAAAAATACCACCCGATGGAAGCGCCTCTCGGATGCGATGATACATGGAGCGTTTGACATCCATACACGCAATGTGGTGCAAGGATAAGGATGCTATCATAGCGTCGTGAGGCGGTAGCGGTTCAAAAAACGATCCCTCCGTAAGCAGGGTGCGGTCAGCGAACGGGAGGAGCCGCACGCGGGCCTGCTCCAGCATTTCAAGGTCCTGGTCGAGTAGCTGTACCCTGCACAAGGGTACAGCACGCAGCACCGCCTCGGAAAGCCCGCCGGTTCCCGCGCCGATATCCAGCACCGAGCGCGCACCTGCACGGCCCACGAGGCGCGCTACTTCCCCAACAACCTCCCCGTACCCAGGGACAAAGCTGCGAATAGCTTCGTCATATGCCGATGCCTCTACCCGTAAATGCCGCCGAACGCTATGTGCCATGGTCGCTTATGACAGTAACGTTCCAGGCCTGGCCTGGCCTGGCCCCGTCACATATTGACCGTTCTTCAGCCGAACCTTTACTCCGTGCTGGACCATCAGAAGGGCCGGTACAAGCATCATCAGTAGCACGGTGCAAAACAGGATGCCCAACCCAAGGCTCACCGCCTTGGGTTTCAGGAATTGGGCCTGCGTGCTCCTTTCCAGCACACATGGCAACGCGCTTGGGAATGTCATCATTGACTTCAGAATGATGGCCCTGAAGCGGGCCTTACCTCCATCCCGGATGGACTGCGGCACCGATACATGCGCACGCGTTCGCTCATTGATGCAGTCAATCAGTACAAGGGCATCGTTAATGATTACCCCAAGGAGAGGGAATTATATACGTGAGTGACCAACTGTACACAGTGAGGCACTAGGATCAAATTCACGGGTCATAGGGGTCGGTAACCCGAACGCCCCTCGCCGTGCAGAAGCCCCAATCCCGGAGGCCAGTATGTTTGCAGCCGCATTCAGGTCTGCATGATCCGCATGTCCACAGGACATACACGTGAATTTGCTCCGTGTCTTACGGTTACTCGCTTCTGTGTGCCCACACACAGAACACCGCTGACTGGTATAGGCAGCGGTAACCTTTATCACCTTGCGGCACTTATAGCCCAGCATCTGATCCAGCTGGCCCCAACCTGTTCGCAGTATCCCACGGTTGAGGCCAGACTTCTGTCTGACGTTTGTGCCAAAGCTCTCCATCGTCCCCTTAGCTGAATGTGTCATCGCTTTGATCTTCAGGTCCTCCAGTATCACCGTTGAGGAGCATTTGGCAATACTGCGACTTACCTGGTGGTTCGCATTCTTGAGGACATTAGCACGCTTGCGCTGTATGCGGGCGATTCTATGCTTCCGCCTGTTACGACGGTTGGAGCCTTTCTTCTGTCTCGCCAGTCTTCGCTGATGCCGCTTCAACTTGGCATCAAGACGCTTGGTATCCGGTTGTCTGATAATGCTTGTATCGCCCTCTGTGGAGACCATAGCGACCTGCCCGCAATTACGGTCAATGCCTACAGCACCGCCGGTATCCTCTATTACAGGTGCCTCCATCTTGTAGCAGATGACAGCATACCCTTTGCCGGCGTTCTTCTTTACCGTGGCTTTGACGGGTATACCATCAGGGTACGGGTTGCCTCCCCGCCTGCGGAGCGCCATATACCCCACTTTCGGGATATACAGCTTGCCATCCCGAACCCTTACGTTATCCGGGATCGTGAACGAAGGCGTACTACCACGTCTGGAATGGAATCTCGGTCTTCTCTTACCCTCTTTGGAGAATGCCTTCCATGCATCCGCTTGATATTTCCATGTGTATCTAACGACACCAAAGGAGTATTCAGGCAGCCACTCGACCGTGCGGCGCAGCGCCGTGAACCGCTTTCCCAGCGAGAAGAAGCTTACCGAGGGCGGCTTCTCTCCAGCCTCTTTCGCTTTCTTGTACGCCTCGCTCTGCTCTGCGAGGATGGCATTCCACACAAACCTACACGCACCCGCTAATTCAGCAAGTTGCTTGGCGTTACTCCGACTTCCGGGCAACAGCCTGTATGTGATATTGCGGTATGCACTAACCGTTTCGGGCATGGCACGGTGGTATATAGCTCCCTAATATATGGACATTATATCGCATGCGTACCCACGTGTTGAATTATTTGAAATAATTGCGTCTTTTCGTGAAAAGCGGGAACCGATTATGAAAAACTGGCGAAAGCCATCCTGTCTGCACCACCAAAGCACAAAAAGTAACTCCTGCGAAAACGCGTGGCACTCAGCCATTTAACTCCCTATCCTTACGGCGAGACGCCGGGCTGACTCAATGCGGGTCTCAACGGTTGGCACGGCCGCCCATCCGGCGGCGCGCATCTTCGGCAGCGTGCTTACCTCCCCGCCGTATATCAAGCCGCGCGATCCTTTCCGCGGCGATGTCACCGCGGAGCCTGGTAAGTGCGATATCCTGCTTCCGCTCGGAGAGCTCCAACCATGTGGCAACAGTTTCGGCAATTGCGCCCAGCATCACCGGACGCAGGTCCGACCGCGAGGCATATACACATGAACACTTGCTTAACGACTAGCGCGTGCATGCACCCAGATGTTCAGCCAAAAACCTTCCCGAGCGAGGCACTGTAGGTGGTAGACGCACACCGGTCCAGAAAAGCACCTCCCCCCGGGTGCGCGCTCTCCAGGCTGACTCCCAATCCCGTATTGGATGGTAGGTCCTGCTACTCACCCGGAACTC
Organism: Rhodothermales bacterium; assembly: GCA_963663495.1. GTDB lineage: Bacteria > Bacteroidota > Rhodothermia > Rhodothermales > Bin80. The sequence goes on along the minus strand of OY760427.1, from coordinate 1,591,014 downwards.
TTGCACTCACGAATGGCAGCCGAGACGCACGGACTACCCTGAATCTTTGCTGCAACTCCAGCGCGCGCGACACGGCAGCACGAATGTCCGGATTGCGTGCCAGTACCGCATCCACAAGCCGTTTAGACTTGGATCTCCGAACTCGTACCACCAGTGAACTTGAGAGGATGCCTCGTCCACCGCTGCACCCCAGAATAGCTCCGGAAGTGCTACAATCCGATCCTCCAATTACACAACCATCGAACATCCGGCCGCAAGCATCCTTGCTGCCACCATTAGGGCACAACTGTAGGAAATCCGTTCCTGTGGTTCATCGCAGTCGGATTGCAGAGAACATTGCACATTGGCGGACCCTCCATTGAACTCCATACCAATATACTCGGGGCCTGCTATCTTGGGGTAGGATTTCTTGCTGAAGTCTCTATGGATCGTGCCAATTGGCTCCTAATCCTTCTGATAGCCGCGCTGCCCGGCTGCGAGCCCGGAGGTGCATTGCAATGCTCTAACTTAAAGGGCAAGAATGCGTGGTTCCGCCCCTTCTTTGCCGCTAACTCTCTAGAGGTTGCAATAACAGAGGCGTGCACTAACTTCTCATCCGTCCAGTCCCTGCCGGAAGCACCGGCAATGATTCAGGGGCTGGTCCGCTTGGATAGCGAATGGCACCACCTGCTGAGTGGCTACGCTGGACCCTCAGGTAGTCTAACTGTCCAGCAACCCGACAGCGCACACCAGTGGACCGCGCTCGCCGCTGCGGTGTCCGCTCATGTCGCGGATTCCGAGTCCGCAGATGTAAGCAACTTGGAGTTGGATGCCCGCCACAAGGCATTGGTAGGCCTGGCATCGGCCATGCTTGATTCGCTTCACAACACGCTCGGCGCGAGCCTGCAACGCTTGATCGCATTCGCTCAGGAGCCATCTTCTCAATTGGACTCGCTTGACCGCCGTACAACGCAGCTGCGACGCAGATGGGCGGCCAGTACAGGATCACCGCAAGCAGCCTCAGTCGAGGTTATTGGCGATAAGGACCATAAGCGCGAACTGCTGTGGCAGGTTCAGCAGGGAATTACGCTGCAGCAACAGGTTCACGGGATTTTGGTGATGGCGGCCGCCGGCCTACCCACAGATTCTACTTACGAATTGCATGACGCTCTTGCGCGGCTGGATAATGGGCTTACCATCCTGACTGCGCGAGCACAAGCGCTCGCTTCCGGACACAGCAGAGCGGCACCCGCCGACAGCATGAAGATCCTATCTTCGCGGGTTGAGGATGAGCTGTACCGCCAATTGATCAGCCTTTCGGCACTTCGGAGCGGGATTCTCCCTCTGGAAGAGCTGAGCTCTGCACGTTTTGACGCGCTGGTCCTGCACGGCGCTGCCGAAACATTCGAACGCGTGCACAGCGATGTAAGTGGCTACATGGACGCCTACCGAAACAGCCTGGAGAGCGGCATACAGTTCTATGGCCTGCGTGCCGCCATGGCACTCCTTCTGCTGATTCTGGCCTTCGGTGCGGTACGCGGTTCAACTTGGCTATTGGACACCTTCTCGGAACGGAGCGCTCGTAGACGCCTCTTTTTCAAGCGCCTCAACCCCATCACCCGACTGCTCATCTCGATTTTGTTGGTCTATGTGGTTCTGGCCCATGTATTTGAGCTCAACCAAACGAGCCTTCTGGCCGCAACAGCAGCGGTAGGTGTTGCCGTAGGATTCGCAGCACAAACGGTGGTAAAGAATATCTTTGGCGGCGTCATCATCATTTTTGATAAGCCATTTCAAGTGGGTGATAAGATCCGTATCGGTGACACATACGGCGAGGTGCTATCTATCGGACTCCTATCTACACGCGTTGTTACTGCCGACGATAATGCTGTGTCCGTGCCCAATGGCCAAGTGATAGAGGGGCAGGTGTCGAATGCGAACAGCGGGGAACTGGATTGCCAGGTCTTAGTGAATCTGTTCATCCCGGGGTGGACAGATGTCGCCAAGGCGAAAGAAATAGCCCGCCGCGCCGCAGCAAACTCCCGATACGTTTACCTTCGCAAGCCCATCATCGTGAACGTTACAGATGTCTTTAAAGAGACTTTCCTCACACAGATCACAATTAAGGCCTACGTGCTGGATACTCGATACGAATTCGTGTTTGCCAGCGACGTAACGGAGGTAACCAAAGCGGCGTTTCTACGCGAAGGTTTCTACAAGGGTATGTCCAGGTTCACTCCATGCAAGAAGGATTGATGGAGATGGAACCCGTGGCTCCTGCCCCGACGCCCGGTGCAGCTCTACTGCGTCGCTACCTGGTTATTAATCGGTCTGCACAGGACTCCCTGCGAGCGTGGCATGACCATTTTGAGACGGTTGTGTTCGCGCCCCTGCGATCCTGCGTACGGACCGTTGCACGGCGCCATAGCCTATTGAAAGAGGCTAAGCTTGCGCTACCGGAATACCGCCGCACAGCTACCGAGGAGGTGTTGCAACCCATCGCACGGCAAATGGCGCTCCTTCCCTTCGCCCAAGCGTTTGACGGTGGCGCACAGCTGATAGCGGATTTACAGGCTGCTGCCGAACTTGTGCGGGGTACGATCAAAGGAATACCTAGGCGCCGTGGCATTAAAACGCATCCCGTAGAAGTTCCTATTGCTTACTTGCTTCTGCGCCGTGTAGATATTACCATCGCCGGCCAAGCCTCCGTGGCACAGGACCACTTGGAGCACCATTGCAGGGCAGTGGTGGGTGAGCTGGAGCGAGGCTTAACAGCATGGACGTACGGAATTCTAAGGTTGGAGCACACCGCAAATGCCCCGGACGGCAACTTACAAATTGGTAAAGCACCCCTTGCTGCCACGGAGCAAGCGTCTGCGGCAGCAATCTTTGGTGAATTGGTCGCGGCAATGCAAGACATGCTGGCGGGAGTTGCCGCCAGCTCAATTGAAGCGCATCAAAGCATAACATCGCCAAAAGACGGTGCGCTTACAGAAGGGTCAGCCCTAGCAGACATTCGGCTGAAAAAGCATGCGGGGTCGGCTGCGTTGGACCGCATGGTAACGCGCAAGGCTCGGGCTGTCAAGTGGCTTGCTGAAGCGCAAACCAGGATTGACTTGAATCTGCGCCTTGCATCCCTCCGTGCTACGCTCGTGGAGGAGCAGAGACATCTGTTGGAAACAACTGCAGCAGCCACGTTGGGTCCAATCAAGCAGGCAATGGAGTCAGCAGTATCCATCTTGAATTCACAGCCTGATCTGATCACCGACCTTAGCAGCGAGGCACTGGTTCGTCATATCCGTGCGCTGAAGACCAGCGTGCTCGAACCGGTTCGCAGCACGCTCACGGACATCCCCGGATTCATAGCTGCCGAGCACGCACTATCCCATCCGGGTGAGTACCAATGGGCAGTCGTGAGTGATGTGGTCTCCGCATGGCCTTCAGTCGCCGAGCTGCATAGCCCAACCAATGGCGGCACCGAGCGCCGTTTTCTGCGGCGCGAGCTTGTTGTTGTACTCGGACCATTTCCGGAGCGCCTTGCAGCTCGCGCCCAACCGCTGCGGCGCAAGCTGCTCACGATATGGAATACACCGGAACGGATGGTTGGGATTATCGAATTCAGCTTAGTTACTGCACTATCCGAGCTAGAAGGCGGCGCATTGGAATCAGCATCAAATGCGCGGGAATTGATACGTTCAGGGCTGCAGCAGGCCGCCCGACGGCTTCATGATCTGCAGCACTCTCTCAATGCGCCATGGAATGAGTTTGCGCGTGCGGTTGAGCAGCTGTTCCACAATGACTGGGCTAACATTTTGCGGAGCCTGCAACCCGAGGCGAACCTTGAAAACCGTTCAGTAGCGCTGAGGCTGCATCTCCTGCGCCAGATACGTCTGATCGGGAAGTACCTCCAGCGCGTGGTGGAAAATCTGGCCCAAGGCGGATCTGGATTGCTGGTCCGAGGACGTACGCGGGCTGGTGCGTTGATTGAGCAAGGACGATCCGCCATCGGTGTGACGGCAGCTCAAGAGAGCGACCGGCTGCGAACAATAGAACTGCTCGCACCGGGTACCTTGCAAGATCTATACGACCATCTACCGCTGGTGTACTCCAGGCTATTCACTTTGGAGCCGGTAACCGAGGTTTGGCAGCTTGAAGGGCGTCAGCAGGATATGCCGTACCTCCAGCAGCATGTCTTAAACTGGCGAGCACGGCAGGCATCTGCGGCCCTGGTATTACCGATGACGTCTGGAAGTGGGCGGTCAAGCCTGCTCGGCGCCGTAGCGGCGCAGCTTGAGGGACGTGTGCACCTTATACCCTTACGCGAACGCATTTTGAGCGAAGAGAATCTTGCTTTACTGATTGCTGGCGCTGTAGGGCTGCACGCAGCGACGTTGCAGGAGCTGGAGGAACAGTTGTTCAAGGGGCCGTCAAGAGTGTGCCTGTTAGATGGCCTAGAACACCTCATCCTACGTACGGAAAGCGGCACCAACGTCATGGAACGCGTGCTGAGTCTGTTTGCCCGTACCGACAGCCGGATCTGCTGGATTGCTACAATCGGCGATGTAGCTTGGCAGTACCTGCAACGCGCCCTGGAAACGCGCTGCCGCATCGCGTCAACGCACCACTGCCAGAGTGTTGGCCGTGGTGTCCTTGAAGGCATCATCCAAGGTCGCCACGATCGCAGCGGGATGGATCTTTATTTTGAGCGCCCGGAGACTATTTCGGCGCTGCTCGGCAGGCGTCTTGAGCGGGCTCGCAGTGAAGATGTGCGCCAAGCGCTGCTACGCAATAATTTTTTCGACCGCTTGCATGCCCAAAGCGGATCCAACGTTGCGTTGGCCATTGTACGCTGGCTCCGCGCGGCCTCCTTTGAAGCCAACCGTGTGACGATCCGTACGGAGGCACCTCTAAGCTTCCGCTTCCTAGAATCTCTGGACCTGGCGCAATCGTTCTCGCTACATGCTTTCCTGCTACACCATACGCTCACGGTCGAGGAGCATGCGCGCGTGCTGGGTAGCAGCGGTGCCACGGTTATGGAGTCACTCCTCAATATGCACCTTATCATACCGTCAAACGCACGATGGTACCGGCATCACGAAGCTTCCAATTCTATTGTTGCCGGCGATCGCTATCGGCTCCACCCCTTGGTCACACATCCAGTGGGCGTGCACCTGCGGGAGCAGAATATATTGCACAGCTAATGACCTACCGCATGACGGTAGAGTACGATGGCACTCCCTTCAGCGGCTGGCAGCGACAGTGCGGTGTTCCTACCGTTCAGCAGACATTGGAAGATGCTCTTGCAATTCTGCTTCGCACCCCCACGGCAGTTACCGGTGCTGGTCGTACGGACGCGGGTGTGCACGCCCGTGGGCAGGTGGCACATGTTCATGTAGCGGAGAAGCTGGACCGGCGCCGCACACTCAACTCGCTGAACGGGCTCCTGCCGCCCACCATCGCCGTCGTGGATTTGAGGACAGCCTCTGATGGCTTCCACGCCCGCTACGATGCCCGGCGCCGAACCTACAGGTACCATGTCAGCACGCTGGCACGCGCGCTTGATGCTTCATGGCGCCTTGTGCTACGATGTGTTCTGAACTTTGATACCATGAACACGGCGGCTTCCATGCTTGCAGGAAGCCATCACTTTGGTGCCTTCTGTAGAGCACGATCCGAGACTCGGAACCGCATCTGTTGCGTTGAGCATGCGGGTTGGAGCGCTGAACAGCGACCTGGTGACTGGCATTTTGAGATCACTGCCGACCGATTCTTGCATGGCATGGTGCGAACTATTGTTGGTACGCTGCTTGAAGTTGGCCGCGGACGCAGGTCTCCTCAAGACGTCATCACGATATTGGATTCCAGAGACCGGACACAAGCAGGACCCGCCGCCCCGGCGCACGGTCTGGTACTTGAGTCGGTAAGCTACTGACTCCGTTGCATCTATACACTTCCTCGGTTTGATGGACCTTCAATTGCGCTCACTTGACGCCAAGTGCAAGGATATCGGGCAGTCACGAAGTACCCCTTGATCATCGCATCGCCCGCTCAATGAGCGCTCTTGCTGTAGAGATGTGCACTCGCAACGCTTGCTGGAATTATCCGGCTGTGCAGGATTCCCCGATCCAACCCTGCACAGAATGGTGCGGACGTATCTGAAGAGTTGTTAAGGGGGCCTCAATGGCTTTACCGTAACCCTCTACTACAACATCTCGTATGTGCAGTCAAAGACCGCACCCAAAATCCTACCTTCCCACTAGGCATAATCGGAGCCATGGAATGCGTCTCCAGGTAATTGGAGTCCGTTTCTTTCGATTCCCAACCCATGCGGAGTTCTCGCATGGGTTGACGTGACGGCATAAGGTAGCAGCTATGATGAATGTAGGAACAGCGAGCGTAGCGTACACCATCGAAACCGAGGCAATCTACCTGGCTGATAGGGCCTCTGCCTGCACCCTGTCGGGTGAGGACACACAGTATGGAACAGCCCGGGCTTCATTTGAGTTTTTACACTTCTGACAAAAACGATTTCTTATGGATCTGCAGCAAGTCTTAGGGGTGATAGTTATTGCGATTGTGGGAATTATCGTGATACTGCTGCTCAATTCGCTGCTTGATATCCTTGGGTTTCTAGCATCCATTGCGATCCCAGTTCTGATCGCGTTATTCCTCCTTGCAATAGCAATACGCGTCATTGGTGCTATCTTGGGACGCCGCTGAGGCAGCGCTTTCGTGAGCCTTGGGACGCTATTGGCTACCGACAGACGGTGGATGCATTCTGCCTTGCGCGAAGCCGAACGCGCGCTTGACCTAGGCGAGGTACCTGTCGGGGCCGTGGTTGTGTGTGGTGACCGCATCGTTGGACGCGGTCATAATATGATGGAAACGCTTAGCGACCCGACCGCTCACGCGGAATTGATTGCGATTACTGCGGCCTGCGACTCCATAGGACAAAAACACTTGGACGGCTGTACCCTTTACGTAACGTTAGAGCCGTGCCCCATGTGCGCAGGCGCCATTGTCTGGGCGCGGCTGCGTAAGCTGGTGTTTGGGGCATTAGATGATAAAGCTGGAAGTGCCTCTACCCTGTACAACATTCCGCAGGACAAACGATTGAATCACCAGGCTGAAATTATCTCCGGGGTCGAAGAAGCGCGTAGTGCAGAACTCTTACGAGTCTTTTTTCTTACACGGCGCAAGCAGCAATGTCCGCGGTGAGCGGAAAGGCTAGACTCTTCTTTTTGAAACAGCTTCAATCGGTGTCGTGTTCGTGCGACCATCCCCCCGAAGCATGGTAGATGTTGTCATAATAGGAGCGGGCCCTGTGGGGCTTGCGTGCGGCATTGAGGCGGGACGGAGAAATCTTGATGCCCTGATTGTGGAAAAAGGGGCTATCGTTAACTCGCTGGTCGGCTACCCCTATCACATGGAGTTCTTCTCTACCGCCGACCTGCTGGCGATCGGGGATCATCCCTTCCCCTCAGTACACGCGAAGCCAACACGCCAAGAAGCACTCGCGTACTACATTAGCGTCGCGCAGCGAGAAGGCTTGAACTTACACTTGTACGAGCACGCAACCAAATTGGAGGGCACCCAAGGTGCGTTTACTGTTGGGACCGACAAGAAAGCGATTAGTTGCCGAAACGTGGTCGTTGCCATAGGATTTTTCGATGTCCCTAACCGGCTTGACGTGCCGGGAGAAGATCTTCCGAAGGTCACGCACTATTACCGCGAGCCGTACGATTATGTCGGCCAGCGCGTGATGGTTGTAGGTGGCCAGAACAGTGCAGCTAAGGCAGCATTGGAATGTTACCGGCACGGAGCAAGCGTAACGCTCGTACATCGCAGTAGCGCCCTGTCCCGCCGAATAAAGTACTGGATCAAGCCGGACCTGGAAAACAGAATACGGGAAGGAAGTATTGCGGCGATGCTAAATACAACCGTTACGGCCATTGAGCAGACGCATGTTCGCCTCGATACGCCGAGCGGACCAGTAGCCATTGCGAACGACTTCGTACTAGCGATGACAGGCTACAGACCGGATTATGGGCTGCTCCGGGACTTGGGGATCGCCGCGGGCAGTGACGAGCACCGAACACCATCGCACAACGAGGAGACTTTTGAATCCAATCGGCCCGGAGTTTACCTTGCCGGAACGGTATGCGGTGGTCTTCGCACGAGCCGCTGGTTCATTGAAAACGGGCGGTTTCATGCGGCGCAGATAATGGACCACATCGCTCACGGCCGCGTGAACGCACTTAATCTGAGAAAACGCCGCTGGAAGACAGCGGAATAGGCATGTTCGGGTTTTCGATTATAGGACAGAGTAAGTACCTTGGCACAGTTAAGCATTCGCTGGTTATGAAACGTATCGTCCTCCTTTTTCTACTGTCATGGGCGCCCGCAACCTTCGCGCAGAGTGGTCGCATTCCGGTAGAAGCAGATAGTGGGATGGTGGTTAGCAGCCACTTCCTCGCCTCAGAAGCAGGGTGGCAGATCCTTCGGGATGGAGGCAATGCGATTGATGCTGCAATCGGTACAGCCTTTGCGCTAGCTGTCACTTTACCCTCCGCTGGCAATATTGGTGGAGGAGGATTCCTTGTGTACCACGGTGCTGATGGGGAGGTGACGAGTTTCAATTTTAGGGAAAAGGCTCCACTTGCGGCTACGGCTGAGATGTTCCTGGACGAGAACGGTGCGATACTCAACAATTCCAACCATGAAGGGCCGCTGGCTGTGGGTGTACCAGGCACGGTGGCTGGGCTAGTTCTCGCTCATAAGCGTCTCGGCTCACTCCCGTGGGCACGTTTGGTTGAACCCGCTGTGAGACTGGCAGACGACGGATTTGCGTCCACGCGGGACATGCAAGGGTTTTTGCGTGTCCTGCTCCTGACGGAAGACACGCTGTATGCGGCTACTCAAGAAACCTTTCTTAAGGAGGGTACGCAGTTGTACGCTCCCGGAGAGGTATGGAGGCAGCCCGATCTTGCCTCTTCCTTGCGGCGCATCCGCGACTACGGGCATGACGGATTTTACCAAGGCGAGACGCCGCGCCTTGTTGCTGAATTCATGCGCCGTCACGGGGGCATTATCACAGAAGAAGACTTTACCCGATACGAGGCTAGGGAACAGCCAGTTGTGCATGGCACCTATCGCGGCTATGATGTCTACGCTATGGCACCACCAAGCAGCGGCGGTGTGGCGGTCGTGACAATGCTCAATATTCTGGAGGAATTTGACCTTGCTGAAATGGGCCATAACTCTGCCGAGTACCTGCATGTACTTACCGAGTCCATGCGAAGGGCATTTGCGGACCGGGCGGAGCATTTGGGCGATCCTCTTTTCAACCTTGAAATGCCGGTGGAGCACCTGATCAGCAAGGCGCACGCTTCCAACCTCCGGGCTTCAATAGATATGTCACAAGCTTCGTGGAGCGACTCCAGCGCCTTCGGTAGTGCTTACATGGTACCAGAAAGCGAAGAGACTACGCACCTATCTGTTGTTGATATGCACGGTAACGCCGTGTCACTCACTTACACGTTGGAATACAGCTACGGATCGCGTATCGTCGCCGATGGCACGGGCTTCCTGCTTAACAATGAGATGGGGGACTTTAATCCGATCCCCGGCCGCACAAACCGGCGAGGCCTTATCGGCACACGTCCCAACCTGGTGGAGCCGGAAAAACGCATGCTGTCCAGCATGACGCCTACTATTGTTGCGGCGGATGGGAAGCCCGTCCTTGTGGTGGGGAGCCCCGGCGGGCGGACCATCATCAATACGGTGCTGCAGGTTATCCTGAATGTCGTGGACCACCGCATGAACATTGCGCAGGCTGTGGAGGCGCCTAGGATACACCACCAGTGGCTACCCGACATCACTTCGTTTGAGGCGTTGGGGATTTCCAAGGACACACGCGCCTTGTATGTAGAGCGAGGCCATACCGTCCGAATACGGGGCAGTCAGGGGCGCGCACACAGTATTAGTATTACGGGCGGCAGCTTCTACGGTGCTGCGGACTCACGTGCCTACGATGGCCGCGCAAAAGGGCATTGATCCATGGAGGTCCAGAAGGATTCCAAACCTGCTAAGCCGACCAGTCTGCGGCGCGTCCTTGAATGGATGGACGGCGCTGCTCTTCTTGTCGGGATTACCATTGGAGCTGGCATCTTCGCCACGCCGCAACTCATTGCGACGTATCAAAGCTCTTTCGGGAGTATTCTGTGGTTGTGGCTCGGCTGCGGCGCTTTCATCATGGTTGGCGGACTCATCTACGCCGAGTTGGGTACCCGCGTCCCTGCCACAGGGGGGGAATATGTCTATATCCACAAGGCATTTGGACCACTTGCCGGATTCATGTTTGGATGGGCGCAGCTGTTTTTTATCAGAAGCAGTTCAGCTGCGGGCCTTGCCATTATCACCGTTGATTACATCGGATACTTTGTTGCCTTAGCGCCGTGGCAGCAGTCAGTATTGGCGGTATTCATCATCGGTGCCCTTGGCTACGTCAATTTTGTCGGTATTCAGCAAGCGAGCACGCTACAGAAGGTTACCACCTTCCTAAAAGTTGGTGGACTCTTTCTTCTTGTCCTTCTGGGTCTCGTTTTTGGTGGAGGTTCGGAAAGCCAGCTCTCTACCGTGGCATTGCCCACCGGTGGTATGGGGCCGGTGGGCAATGCCGTTGCTGCCATAATGCTGGTGATGTTTTCCTATCTGGGGTGGGATCGTGTTGGCTATGTGGCGGGCGAGATGAAGAACCCGCGTGCCGACCTCCCCAAGAGCATATTTGCGGGTCTTGGACTTGTAACGTACACGTACATCCTTACCAACCTAGTCTATCACCAGACATTGGGCATGGAGGGGGTTCGTGACAGCAAGATCGTTGCCTCCGACATGGCGATTGAATTAATCGGGCCTGTCGGCGCCGGGTTGGTTGCAATTATCGTCATAATTTCTGCGACGGGAAGCATCAACGGCACGATGATGGCGGCGCCCCGTGCGATATATGCAATGGGGCGGGACGGAATATTTTTCAAGTGGCTGAATTACATCCATCCGAAGCATCGTACCCCATCACACGCAATTATTGCCTACTGCATATGGGCGGTGGTTATCTTGTTGGTCCGGGGTACGTTCGAAACCATTGTGACGGGAATGGTCTTCGCGGTCCTCATCTTTTTTGCCTTCACGACCACAGCCTTGTTTGTCCTGCGCAGCCGCGAGACGGAGCGTGAGGATGTGTACCGGATGCCGGGCTATCCATGGCTTCCCGGCATCTATCTGGTTGGTATCGTAGGCCTGGTTATTCTCCGCGGCATATATGAATGGGACAAGTCGTTAGTTGACTTGGCATTCCTAGCTACCGGCTTGCCGTTCGCGCTGTATTGGGTGCGGAAGGTGGGTCGTGATGACTGATTCAGTGCATGACCTATCACTGAAGGGTCAGTTGGGACATTCAGGAATCCCCGACATAACCGGGTGCCATGCGATTTGAATGGCCTTGAGCGTGCCGGAGGGATCAGACGTTAAGGATGTTTATGGGATCCCAAACGAATCATGCCAATTTGGAACGCTCCACGAGGTGCTCAATTGCCGTGTATAGACATTCCCGAGAGCCTTTTGCAAAACCCTCGAATCGGGGTGTTTCTGTCTGAAGATGGGCTTTCGTAAGTAGTTGGCCGGTCGGGTAGATTTGACTGGGCGGCGGGTGCAGTTGGGGGATATTGCAGGCCATGGGAATATGTATTGGCAAGCACAATAGAGGGGCTGAACCCGTGGTAGGTATCTTTGGATGTGAAAGTAAACTCCCAAGACCCAGATCCTCGAGCCAGAACCTCCAGACGTACGGTTCCTGGTGTGTCCTGTTTATTCCTGTGAAAGTGCGCACCGATTCCTGTTTAAAGTGCGCAGTCTCAAGGGATGAATGGGGGCTGGAATGATGACATGGATGTTTAGGGTGTCTGGGGGCGAGTCAATTGAAAACCGTGGGGTTACTAAGAATAGGGCGCCGGACTGGCCGGATGCCTGGTGGCAATGGTGCCTGGGTGATGTATCAACTGAAATGCTCAATTGACGTTCATCCCATGAAAGATCCGCACTTCTTTCGAAATGGTACATCGCAGCTACTTTGTTTGCATTCGCAGCTGGTGTCGCTGTCAGGAACGTAGGTGTACAGATGTGCACCTGAGCACCGGGTTGTGCCCTATGGCTTCACGAAGTGTACTGGATTGATTTCATGGTCTTGGTCATAATCCTCGCCCCAAAATGGACCGATAAGCTGACTAAGTTGGTCTTCCTGGCTATCATTATTCCATTCTCCCAGTATTGAATGCGAAAGGTGGAGCGCAGAGCTTGATCCTGGGCGGTGCCGACAGCCTTGGCGTCCCCGGGGGCACCCGTAAGGAATCCCCGACCAGCACCAAGTGGCCATACTTACATTAGCGCTGGCCGATCACCCCTGGGTTGACTAAACCGGCAAAATGGGGCCTAATATCGTCCGTCCAACGTATCACATACTCGTCGCCCGTTACGCCCTCATCGCGAGGCTCAAGCCGCGCGAAATAACGGCATCCTTCATCAGACCAGTTGGTTGTGGTTCTTGCTAATGTGGTCACAAAATGCTCGAAATCATTCTTGCTCAGTACCGCCGGGTTTCTGCCCGAAAGTACATCAGCCCCATCGCGAAGCTTGGTATGCTCCACCTCCGTCCACGAATGTTCAACCCTGTACTTCCCGCCAGGGAGTATTGTCACGGCGATAACGGCCCTTGGCTGGTCCTCCACCTCTCCATAGCATGAAGGATGCCCAAATTTCTTGGTGATCTCCTCCCTCCTGTCCGCTGAAATCTGCTCCTCTTTCTCGCCCAGTTCCCTCCCGAGCATTGAAACCTGCTCCCTTCCCTCTGCCAGCTCCGCCCTGAGGATTGAAACCTCCCGCTCATTCTCCTCCAGCTCCGTCGTGAGGGTTGAACCCTGATCCTTTAGCGAGTCCCGCTCCACCGTAAGCTCTGAAACCTGCTTCTTGCACTGAACAAATGAGATTGTGAAAATCATGACCGCCAACACGGTCATCAAATCTGCTACTGATGTCCAAACGGATACTTGGGTCGTAGGTCGTCTCATTTCACAGTTTCGCCGTAGAGATGGTTACCAAGGTATCATAAGCCAAGGGCCGGATCGATTCTGTTTGTTAAGCCCATAGCGGTCCTGTTAATCCAAGAATGAGTCCGCAGAACTCAATATTGAGCTTCCACAAAATACCGATTTCCTCCTCAGCAAAGAAAGGACACAAACGTGAACGCCATCACGGCAAGTACCGTCATCAATAACGCTGCCGATGTTCAAACGGATAATTGAGTTTTTCCGTCTCACTTACCACTTCTTGACCGAGTATCATCACTGATTTCACTGATCACATTAACGCCCACGACATTCCTGATCAGCTGTTCGATGAATTCTGTCATATTCTTGACCGTCTCATCGATCCCCGAATGACTTCGCTTGGTGTCATCCAAGAATTCCTCCATTTTCTTATGAACTGACTCCACCATCTTACCCGTGGACTCTCCCATTTCAGCCCTACTCTCTTCCAACAACTTCGCCGTTTCTTCCAAACGCCCGTTAACTTCCTCCAGCCTCTCGGGAACATTGTCTAGGGCCTCCGCTGCTCCCACAAGGGATGTACGGAAATCAGTCGCGGCTGCTGGCATGATGTCGGTTGTGCGATTGAGCGCCTCCCCCACGCTATACAACGGCTTCAAGACCTGACTGTCAATCCGATCGCCGATGCTCTCTATCACTTTTTCAACCGTGCTTGCAGCGTCTGCCAAGTGCTGCTCATGCATAGCTTTGAGCTTGTCCTGCACCAGATCCTCGAATCTTCCGCGATCGTTTTCCAAGGAGTCTTTCAGCGTACTTAGAGCTTGGTGCAAATCCCGTAATTCTTTCGCCGACTGTGCACGCAAGTTTTCCAATTTGTTTTCAATCTCACCGCTCAATCGCTGGCGATCTTTCTTTAACGATTCAACGAGTTCCCTATTGCTAGTCGTCGTTTCCTCACGATACGCCGTACGCAGCTGCCCCACTATCGAATCTGCAGACTCCCATAGACCATCGAATTGGTGTAGCACCTCCTTCAAGGCTTCCTCAATCCTACCCGGCACCGCCACCAAAACATCGGTGGACTCTTTGATCCCCGCAACGCTTACGGAAAATGAATCAGATGCTTGGGCAAGTTTGGAAGCCCCGACACCGAGCTGCTTGGCCTGCTCTCCTAACGCGCCTGATGCCTCACCAATTGCAACTCCTTGTTTCTCTATCATCCTCTCCAAGCTATTGATGCTAACATCCATCTGAGCAAAAGCTTCTGGAAATCGCGCAACCGCGTCCTTAAACGCCACAGCCAGTTCGTCGCGAACCATTTCTCCAAACGGCAACTCTAAGGGATTGGAAGGCGGATGCTGGCGAGATTGGTCCAATGCCATCATATCTAGTTCGACCTTAAGGCGGTTCGTTTCCTCCTGGCACTTGGGCAAGTAGCGGAGCACGATTATCAAATGACACGTAATCCCAACAGCACTTGACAACAGAGCAAGCAAGATTTCTATTCGGAGTTTAAGCGTAAGGCCACTTTCCGGGTCAGGACCATTGCCATTCTCACCCAACTCCAGTCCAACAACAAGAATTATGAACAAAAACATCGTGCCCCCGACCCCCGTCGCTAGCGCAGCGTTAGCAAACTGCCTGACATTTTCTAAAGGCTCAAGCACAAATCGATCAAAAAGGTCAGAATAGCGCAACCAGTCTGGCCCCTGACCTGCGCGCGACCTGACAATTATATCCTCTCGTATCTGAATCCACAGTTTGGAATCACTCAGATCGGCATCGCACAAATATTTCGATTCACGGCGAGCAGCATAATAATTGCGACGCTGAAGGACTATCAGAAAGGATAGAACACATGCGTATAACGATACCGTCAACAACAGTGGCATATCTCTGCGTGCTTGCTTAAGTGAATATTCGATCAGTACAAAACCAGAGGCCTTCCTTATGGACTCAGCCTCCACTCTCACCAACGAATGTCATGAAACTCGGCAGCACAATCTCGTGACGGGCCGGTTTGGCCTTTTCTCGGACATGCTCAACAAACTGCAGGAATCTGTATGTCTTGTCCTCGACATACCTGTTTGAAGACCACGATTCCCATGTCGGATCGTCATCCCAACTAACCGTACCGGTAACCGTCATAGTCAGAGCACCAATAGATTCGCTGGAAATGCCAAGCACTTTGGCACAGTCCACCTTCATCAACAGCAATGAATCTTCCAGTACGCTCACGTCAATAATGTTCGGGTCCACTTTCGGATCATCCAAACTCAACCGAACGCGGCGTACTCCGTATTCAGCCCGAATGCCACTTTTCGTCTTGAACTCAGCCTCACCGCCTTTTCTACACTTGAACCTCCTACCCGTTATTGCCCCCTCATCCTGCTCCCCCTCGCTTTCATACAAGGAAACTTGCTGACCATCCATTTCCCAGTTCACAGAATCTTCAAATGCTACCCATGGTGTAAATGCCTCCCACCCAACCCGATACTTATCGGATAAAATCTCGCGAAGTTGGTCACTCAGGCTCGCAAGTGCCTCCTGCATGACTGGAGAGTCGGCGACTCGTCCTTCTGAGGGGTTGCCGAACATTAGCAAATATACCGGCCGTTGCAGAATGCTTTCCAGAGGACGCCATTGTTCCTCTCCCTCATGCAACCAGCAGCCTAGTGGTAAGTCACTAGGACAACCCGCTACGTGATGCCGCCCCCAATAGTCTGCTTTCAATCCAAGTATGGCAAATTCAAACCCATTTCGCAGCACATCTTTCGAATCAAGCCAGTCCTCAATCACGCGACGAAGATCCTGGGGGCCTGCCGGCCCACCCGTAGTAGCCATCATATCCGTAACAAGCACAGCAGCGGCTATATGTTGCTTGTTCAAATCATCCAGGATCTTTGTAACCGCCCCAGAAATGTTCGACTCCTGGCCATTGAACCAGTCACTACTAATATTTGGTGGTAGGCGCTCACCTATAAGATCCACACGATCTGCTACAGAAAACACCTCTAAATCAAGCCCCCGAGTGTAGCGTTCCAGCAGTTCATCCGTCGCAAATTGCAATATCTCCCTAAATTGAAGACCCTCATCTGTGGGTGCTGCATACCCGGCGGGTGGAATGTACCCACCCATTGGTATGGATTTATCAATGTAGGCATGTACCCTTTCCGGTTTCTCGGCTGGCCCACTTGTCATTTCAGGAATTTGAGGTACATCGTTACTTGGCTTTATGTCCGCTCGGGATGTCCATTCTTCAATGGGCTTGCTGCAGCTGCACAGTAGGACAGCAAAGGATAGCACCAAAAAGCTCCCCGCAGGTTTGACATGACGAAAAACACCCCTGTTGGCAGAATTTCCATTTCGGGTAGATACTTCTTTTGCTAACATCCTATTCTACGTCTGGTAATGATCCTGCGCTTGAATCTGACACTTTCTCAGATAGGGTCGGGATACTTTTTGCTATTCTCAGCATGTCACGTAGAAATATCTCCAGTAAGCGCCCCTGTAGAGCCCCAAGGTTCTTCATCTGGTTTGGATGATTGATCTGCGCTGCCAAGCTGATCGTCCTTAATCCTCGCCTAACCATTGATTGTCCCACTCTCTCAAGTACCTCGGAGGCTTGGATCCCGGCCTTGCCATATAAACGGACTTTGAGCAACTTGCGAACTACCCCGTTAGTCCGCACCGACCCCGAACTCCGGGAGCGACTGGTCTCGGTTGACTGCAGCATTCTATTCAACGTTGGTATGTAATCCTGAGCAATGGATCAATCGCATTCTCTCAAAGCATCAAGTCAAGTCTTCCTCCATCACGCCAGAGCTTAGACAGTGCTCCCAAATTAAAGGGGCGATCCTCGTATGAATTTTCCCTGCACCCTCACTACTCTCTTCCTGCATCTGTCCATTGATCCGCCTCGTACTGTGGTCGTCCAGCTTTGATACCTCCAGTATGCCCGCCTCCAACTCCTCTGGAAGCACGCCCAACTTCAGTGGTGGATCAAGTTGGCTATACTCAGGCAACACATTAGAACGAGGAATGGGAAGCTTTTCAAACCAGCGAAACGGCTCGTGACCTAAGGCATTGCTGTGCTGCAGTGTAATATCGCATAGGGCAAACCTGAACGTATTGCGCCGTGCTTTTTCCGGCGACATTGACCGCCCAACCGCACTGCGAATCGGGTACACTTTAGGGTCTTCCGGATCGCCGGTGCTCGCAGGCGGTCTGCAAACGTCCTTTTTCGGGGCTTCTTCCCCGCACAATTCCCATAATGTCTCAGCCCGGGAGCTTATCCAGCGTGTCATTCTTTCTCCAATACGACCATAGTCCTTATACTCGTACCAGAGTCTCCATCCATTGCCTCTCAGTTGGACAACAACGCTAAGGTTCTGTGGATCATCCTGAAGGTTAGCCTTCCACTCCTTTGCCACAAACGCCACGAGGCTACGGGCCATGTATTCCACAACCAGCGCGAAGTATCTATCAATAAGCTTCCGGGCGGCGTTCGCGTCCGATGCCTGCGGGAATCCCTTGAGACCCAGCGGCTTTATCTCAAACCCCTTGGAGTCTGGACCGAAAAGGGTAGTCATCCCAAGATTCCGTACCCACGCTTTTAGCTGAGTGATGCACCGATTTTCCAACTTCTCCCAATCTCCGGCTTCCGGCAAATACATCTTAGGCTTCTTGGCAAGGCGTCCCAATAGCACATCACCACCGATTTTGGCGCTGTCGGCACAAGATTTAATCTGAACGCTATTCTTGCCTTTCGAAGAAATAAAGAGATCAAGCGTACCTCCTCCAAGATCACCGACCAATACAATTTCCCCGAAGGTATCGGTACCACCCTTCGCCGCTTCCGATTCATCCAATAACCCTCCATCCCGCAGGCTTAGCTGAATCCCCATCCTGGTACCTGCACGTTTTAAAGCTTCATCAATATCCTCCTTAAACGAGTTGATCTCGGATCCCGAACTGCGAAGCGGGTACGTGAACATACAGTTGATGCATTTGGGTAATTGTCCTCGCTTACCGGCTATCTCAGCTACTGCGAGTTCCAGTACCATTGTCAAATAGTTCCGACGCAATACCGACTGGATACTTGCAGCCTTAAATCCCTCTTGCAGGACATCCCATTTGAAGCCCGATAGAATGTGCTCCGTAAATTGACCAGTTCGAACCCTCAATCCAGGAATCATACAATCCTCACCTACAACCCAATCTCCGATGTCAGAACCGGCGACATCACTCAACTTCTTCACCGAGTACAATTCGGACGGTATGTATTGTTTTTGAGCACCATCTGCTTGGAAGTAGGTGGGCCGCCACAGGTCAATATTCTCAAGGTGGTTTCCATCATCCCAGTTCTCGCTTATATGAAGACTCAGGCCGTTGCCACGCGATGACAACTCAGGCGAAAAATTAACTACCTTGCTGTCGGAATTGTCAGCCTTGTATGCAACTGCAGAGTGCGATGTCCCAAAGTCAACACCGATCTCCCACTCGTCGCTTTCATTGCCCATAATATCCATATCTGCCAAGTAGATGCCTATCTCCTCACCACTGTCCGCAGCGATTAGACCTAACGGAGGTGCTCCAACAGGATCTTCGCCTTCCTCCCTGTACTTCAGCCAGTGTATTGACTTTAGTGGCTCGGTTCTTCGTTCAGTGAGGTACAGCCTATCGTTATCCACCACCAAGGCGGACACGTTAAGCGATGATCGGTTACTGTGCTGATACAAATAATATGCTCTCCACTGTTGCTGATCGCTGGGTCGTCGAAACTTGGGCCAGATCATCCAGTGGGCTTTGGGCTTCTCTTCTCCACTGCTTTTGTTATGCGGAACAGTAACCGATACTTTGTCACTCCGCCCTTTGAATCGCATCGTCCAACTTGAAGAGCCCTCGTTGCGATCCTTCCTCTTGGGATCCAATTCTTCTTTCGGGTCCTTACCATCACGTGCCAGTTCCCGAATAGCTAGGCCCTGCGCACTGACTACCAAGTCAATAAATTCTACCTGAATTGGTAGGTCCGGGTAGCTGAATTCCGCCGTCGTATGACTGTTCGGGACAGGTTTCTGCCAAAGTGGGATGCAGCGCTTAATGCGTATATCGTCTATGGACAAAACGCGACAATTCTCAAACTTTGCCGCGTTCCTTCCGTCCTTCATACCCACGACTAGATCATACTGATCTTGCCCAACGGAGGGATCGTACGCCGAGATTAATCCTTTGAGGCTCAAATACTCAAGATGCTCCTGCCAAAACATGCTCGCAGAACCGGGGATTCCGGGCATTTGGAATTCTACCCGGTGGAACGTAATGTCTTTATCAGTCTGGACCTCTTGCAACTCCGTCACCTGCTCAAGGCATTGCTCTTCACTAATCTCCTCATAATCGGCAAGGTCAATGTGAGAAGAAGTCTCCGCCAATGGAATAGCAATAGATACTGCCTTGCGTTCACTACCAACTCCCCAGTACACCATCAATTTCGGTCCCCGACCAAAAGCCACTGGACTACGAGACCAGTTCCTCAGCCAAGTAGCCCATGGTGGCGGAGTCCCCTTATCAAGGTTGTTCTGGTGATTATACCAGCTACCTATTTTCTTCCGTGCCTGTTCGGCGTTGGGTCCCCACCACTTCTCATCTTTCCATTTGGACCCATCGGAAGTCTTTGTAATGTCCACCCAAATCCTCTCCCACAACTCATCAGTACAATCGGGGATAGGACAGAGCAACGTTAGTGGTGACGTAAATCCAACGGTTTCTATCAATTTGTACGTTTCGAATACAATTCGATATTTCGCGATATCCGGGTAATGCTCAGAATAATGTGCTTTGATTAGCCGTGCGATGGAGGGTCCACTTTTATAAGCACCATGATCAAAATCCACTTCTTCCAAACGAAGTTTCTTCATTGCAAGTCCGATCAACAGTATTTCAAACTTGCGCTGCGCTAGCCGGTCTTTCTTTGCAACCAAGAATTCAAAATGCTTGGCAACTGCCAGTGTATGGGGCCACCCATTGTGTGAAGTCTTATCAGTCGCAATGAGCCCCTCCAACGCTTCACTAATGTTCTCTTCGGGAACCGGTGACAACTCACCTGGAGCGCGCCATGTAGGCGGGATGCCTGTACTACGGGCCTGGGGCCAATACCCTTGTTTCGCCACGGATTTGTCCGCCGTTGACGCTCCGTATGAGCTCCTACGGGATTTCACCCACCGCGCGGCCCATTCAAACACAGCCGACGCGGCCCGCGCGGGATCCAAATTGGTTGAGTTCGAGAAGCTGTTTTTTTTGCGCAACCAGCTTTCAAACTGTGTGTGTCGAGTAAAATGTTTTATTAGCTCTTCTTCGCCAACATTCACATCCCCTTCAATCAAGTCACACAACCATTCAACTTGTTCGGAATACAGATTATGTATTTGCTGCAGCCTTTTGCCTGTTTCCTTTGGACTTGCTGCAAACTTGGCTACAAACTTGTAAAAGGAGGGACTGCGATCACACCACCATTCCTTTTTGTGAGTGGATTGGAGGACCTTTCCTGAAGTCTTCAAGAGCAATTCCAGGGCCTTCGCCCGCCAAATGAGTTCCCGCAAAGTACCTCCACCAATTTGAATATCCGCGCTCAATTTTCTGAGATCCTGGCCTGCCGCCACTCCATAAAGCCCACTTTCCAGCGCATGCGAAGCACTGTGGTGTGCGAAGCATGAAAGAGCCGCAACTGCGTGAAGGGCCGATGTTTCATGCGGCTGCTGGTTGTCGGAGGTATACTCCCGGTCCACTCGGCCGTTGTTGTTAACACCCACGAGGACGGATGCAACATTTTGGCATAGATCCTGGCCATACATTGCCAGTCCCGACGCCTCATTCTCTGCCATAACAGCATTGCGCTCCTGAGCAAGGTCTCCTAATGTCCCGAGATTCTGAGGATCTCGCACAACAAGCTTGAACCATTGCAGGATCATTACTGCCATTATGTTGGCATCTATGTTGGCATCGCTGGCTTCTCGGCTAAGTTCGAGAGCCAAGGTCGGAGCAATGGCGGCTCCAGTACCACCTACTGCCGAGCCAACGATCGAAATCCGACCATCTCTGGCAGAGCGGCAATTTTCCCACATGCCCATATAACCCTTATCGTAGAATCTTCCTATATCGCTCGTATCGTGCTGCTTCAGATCAAACAGCATTGACCCTAGAGCCGGCGAGCCCATCATCCCCAATGAATACTTAATATGCCGCTGCCTCTTGTTGAGCAATAGTGATAGATATTCCACATCGCCATACCGCTCGGTAACATTGTTGTAAGGAGGTTTGAACCACGACTTATCCTCTCCTACTGGCAATGGCGTCACGCTAACTGGTTCCTCACTAGCACTGATATTCAGCCTCCCATCCCCGTATTGAGCGGGGTGACTTTTCCATAGCTCCTTGGTCGCTTGCCATGCCGTCGAACGACCATTATTACCGCCACCACTATCTTGATCAATTAGATACAACCGTGGGAACGCTGGTGCTTTATCCACTTCTTCGCGTTCAAAAAAATCAAGGGCGTAACCCAGAATGTGAAGTCGAGCGTAGGCAAGCGCCACATGTGCACCGGTACCTCCGCATGCTATAATTATATTTGAAGTCATTATCGTTATTGCTCGTTCGCTGCCTAACTAAAGGATCCCCTTCTTCTGCCCCCGTTTAAATAGTAAATAGAGACCCAGCGCATTTCCAAGTATCCACCATCCGAGAACCAATGCTTGCCCCCCCGGCGTGCAGATGTTTCTGCTACTGTTGAACAAATCCCAAGAGACAAAAACCACAACAGCCACGTACACCAACCCGGCTGTCCATACCAGCCACTTATCCCAATCCGGTGCCGTAGGGCTGGCATTGTAATCCCAGTCGTCCCACTGCTTTTGCCTTATGCGCAACACCAATACCCAGCCCAATAAGGCGACGATTGATACCGTGAGCACAAATGTCAAAAACCCCGCAGTTAACGTGCACCATGCGTTGTTAAAGTTCAATTGACTAGCAAGATGGCCATCAGCATTGCACCCAGATAAGGTAGCTGCAGCTGCCACAAGGCCAATAGTCACCAAAGAGTAATTACTCCGGTGCGGCCATGCACATAACGATTGGATCATCTTCATAGCGCTTGCGTGGTGAAGTGTATCATCGAGTCATCGGACACTAGTCCCGTACTTGCTGAGTGCGATCCCTTTACCCACTCTGACAAACATGCACCAAAGAGAAAGTCCACCGAGCCACCCCCAGCTGCCTGCTTCCACCTTAAACGCACCCAGCATAACCAAGCCCAGCATACGAAACCGAAACTATTCAATCGAGCCATCTCGGAGGCGGAGCAACCAGAGGTGATTCTGGTACGACTGTGGAATCTTGGTGGCCTTCAGTACAATCAGGTCGCGACTGATACGAATTCTGTATGCTCAGATAATGGCGATTCACGCGGGCTCAATCAAAACGATCCGTAATATATATCAAACTTACAATAGTAGGGATGTACAGCAATTTGTGCGTCAGTCGCTGTGCGGCCAAGACCTGATGAGGCTTCCACCGACTGGCCGGAACCCTTCATTTTGCCTAGCTTGTAGTACTCCGGCACAGCGATTCGAAATAACCTACGCGAATTTCCATTATGACGGAAAAATGCCCTCTTAACACCACGTCTTGAAAATGAAACCCGTCGCTTTTCTCTTGGGTGCAGGGGCCTCCATTCCTGCTGGCTATTGTTCGACTGACAGCCTTACAAAGCGGATTCGAGCCGCAAATGGGTACTATTACCATAGTAGCGTATTTGGGCGGAAGCAGCCTAGCTGGCCAGAATGCTCGACTATACCGCTCATCCGACGCATCACATGTTGGATGAGCGTCCAGATCCGAGATTATTACGACCGACGACGCGATAAATATGATAAAACGGTCAACTATGAAGATATTTACTATGTGGCTTCCCAGTTAAAGGACGAGCCAGCAGAACGGGAGAATCCTACGATCCTACCATTCGCCGAGAAACTGGCACGCGATATGGTATGCTGGGCGGAATATCGTGAGTGCAGCAGAGCAGAGCCGGGGATCCTGTGCAAAGGATCGTTTCTACAAAGGATCTTGGACTCTTGTGCGAAAGAGCCTGCCAGCTTATTGAGACTATTGTACTGGAGGTACTGTGTGAAAAGAAACAGGATTTTGAGCATCTTGAACTCATCAAGGCTGTATGCGATAGCGAAGTCCTGAAATTGAACGGAATTGCTACGCTGGCCCACGACACCCATGTAGAATCGCACCTGCGAGCAACCGGCGTTAAGCTTGCAGATGGTTTCGACAACACTTTGACGGACCAATGCTGGCTCCTCTGGAAAAACCTATTTCCTTCTGATGGTTTCATCCCATTCGTAAAACTCCATGGCTCTGTAGATTGGATACGCATCGAACGGCACATCACCCGCGATACTAAGGATTCCACGACCGCCAGATGCCAGCAACCCGTCTGTATGGAATCAAATGGCTCTGGTTGGAAGCTAGCTAATATAAATCCGAATCTCTTGCTGATCGGGACTTTTAACAAGATAGCCGAATACACCAGAACCATCATGTTGGATATCCATTACCGATTTCGCAGAATCTTAGAGGAGTCTGAGACGCTGGTAGTGTGCGGTTACAGTTTTGGTGATCAAGCCATCAATTCCCATATTGCCAACTGGCACTGCTCCGAGGGAACGAAATTGATAGTCATTGATCCTAGGTGTCCGTGCAATGTGATTCAATCTGCTAGGCCCGCAGCAGCGCGTAGACTGAGGCAGCCGACAACCAAATTTATCACCGAGCCTATGGAAGATGTTGATACATGTAAATTTGTGGATTTCTTGAGTTGCAACGATCCCGGTGCGGTCTGGAGCTCAGAGCGAACCTGTTCCCTGTGAGTGACAGACTTGGCTGTCGATGGTGGCACAAACCCTTGGGTATCTGATGAATAGTCGTCGTCCTAAATGGATCTTTATCCCGACGCCTGCCTGCAAGCCATTTAAAATGTATGAGACCAGCATGCTTCTACAGCTTGAGAGAATCCATACGCGCAGCACGGTGAAATGTAGCCTTCGCCTATTAATGCATTAGGGGGCATATATCTCGTCAGAGGACGAAAACAATTCGATCTGACCCTTCGTCAGACGGTACTGAAGCACTTCGTCGTCAAGCTCCGAACCCGATACATCAATATGAATCACCCGCAAACCTGTAAACGCATCCCGTAGCGCAGGAGCAAGAAGCTTGCCACGATGACAGTGCTGCGGATTGGCCTCCGCACACATCACGGCCGCGCGGTACGGCTGGACCGACGCCTTCCGCAGACGCGCTAATCCTAACCCAAAACCCTCCGATGCGCCCAGCAGGTCATAGCGCACCTTACCCTCCCGGGTGTAGTACTCCTCGCTCTGCGGACGGCCACCAAGCAAATCGCCCATAAAGACATACCGTATAGCCGCATGCTCCACATACCGCTGCAGCACTGCCTTTGAAAAGTCAGGCCTATACCGAGAGTAAGGCGCCGACCGCACATCTACCAGATACCGAATCCGGTACCGCTGAAGCAGGGATGTAAACTCTTCAATCGTCCGATGCCCGTACCCGATTGTGTAGATCACACCCGAAGCAGCCATCAATCCGACTACATCCCCAACTCTTTGCGCACCATGTCCATCACTTCCTCCGTGATCTCGGCATAACCAAGCTGCTGCGCCTTCTCCTCTACCTGCTTCCGCACAGACTGCCTTACGAAGCTGGGCACCGCCTGAATGCGCCGCTCAGCCCTCTCCGACCATCGGGGCCCAGCTGATCGCTCGTAGGCCGCAGCAACAACGCCGGTGAATGGGCACTTCGAACCCGAGGACTGACTAGGTGCCTCCGTAGAAAGCTTGCTGTGCAGCATCTCCATGGGCGCGGGCTCCTCACTGCGCCCACCAATCTTGACACCAAGCGAGCGCACCATCTGCGTCTCCATCTGATTCGTCAGCATAGCAACGGCATGCCCACAGATCATACAATGGTATACAATGGACATGCTTCCTCTATCAGGTCCAACAGCCTCCTGCAACTTCATTGGCTCGTCGCAGGGTACACAAAGAAATTTCATTGGGCTACAAGATCAGTTTCAAGAAGTCGCAAGGCTATGCGGTCCGCCATCGCCGCAAATACAGACGCAGCACCGCTGTCCGGCGCCGTATCGGCAAATGGGATGCCCCGATCAGCACATAACGCAATACGAGGATCAAACGGAATCAACCCGAAAAACGGAACGCCATGAACATGCGCCATATCTCTGACCGACTCCGCGTCACCAAATAATGCCTCCGAGTGGCCACAGACCTCGCAAACATGCGGCCCCATGTTTTCTACAAGACCCAGCACCTCCACCCCGGCAATCTCCTTTGCTAAGGTGATACTGCGCCCCACTATCAATTGTGACACACCGCTCCCCACAGTGACCCCTACCGCCCCAGCCAGCTCTGGCAGTAAATCGGCCAAATTGGCCAGTGCATTACCTCCCGGAGGCAAATCCACAAGCAGAAAATCAAGGTCCCCCCAAGCGGTATCCGCAATAAGCTCCCGTAAGACCCCCATCTCTACCATTGGACGCCATACATACCCTCCCTGCTGCGTAGGCGCATCCCACATCACCGGCGTCCTATCGCCCGGCAAGAATAGATCCATTGACATCACGCGGAGGCCCGATATCGAAACGGCGCACAGTACGCCCTCAGGACCGTGGCGCGGCACAAAACCGCGCACGCCCGTCATCCTGGCTATGGAGGCACCGTTAATATCGGCATCTAGCACACCGACTGCGTGGCCCTGCTGCAGCAATGCTTCCGCCAAATTAACCGTGACCGTACTCTTGCCCACACCCCCTTTACCACTCATTACGGCGACGACATGCCGTACACGGCGAAGGCGTGCCCGCAAGCGCGCGACCTGCCCTTCTACCTGGCCCACCACATTGGAACCACCATCGGCAGCAATGTCGTGGTAGGACTTCACGTTACCGCCTGCTCTCGGATCATGTCCTCCATTAGCTTCAATCCCTCTTTTATCCCCTCCTCCGTAGTGCTAAGCGTAATGAGGGTTGTGTTGCGTCCCTTTGCCACAGCCACCACACGTTCCTTCGTTCGATTGCGCAT
Source organism: Rhodothermales bacterium (assembly GCA_963663495.1). Classification (GTDB taxonomy): domain Bacteria; phylum Bacteroidota; class Rhodothermia; order Rhodothermales; family Bin80. Next base: position 1,564,748 of record OY760427.1, on the reverse strand, counting down.
GAAACCTTCAGGAACGCGTTCCAAGCGCGCCCACGCCCTCGGTGTCCACAAGAGGTCCCCGTCGCGTATCAGGTCTTCAGCCGCCGGCTTGGTGTCGGCATCGCGCGCACCATCGCCGTGCGCACTCGGAGACTTCAGTACTCCCGGGCTACTAAGGTGAAGAGTGTCCTCCAAGTGCTGCTGCGTAACCGATATCACCATGTCCTTGGTGATGGTAGGCACACGCCGCACCCTGGCGCGCTTCTCAATCTGCGCTTTTGCCCGACGCATCTGGTAACCGTCTGGAATCCTGCGAAGCTCAACGCGTGCATCCTTCGTCCATTTCAACTTTACATCGTCGAACGCAGATTCCTCGGTGGCTCCTCCTTCCCTCTGCGATAATGCAGTAATAGCCTCCTTATCCAAGCGCTGGAATGACTCGCTCGGTGAACCGCAAACAGCGCAGCGAGCTGGCTCAAAACCACGCGCCGCATAGCCGCAACGCGCGCAAACATACGTTACGGAGTCCGTGGACTCAAGGGCCAAGGTGGCAGTCTGCTCCGCTATAATCCCCATCTTTACCATGGAGGAACGCGGGAGAATATTGCCCATGGCCTGCTCAACAATCTTCCGTGTAATCACACTATGCCCGCGCTCAATGGCCCACCGATGAATCGTAGTCTTAGCTATTCCACGAGCGAAGTCCGGTGCCGTATTGAGAAGCCGAGTTGCGGGCTCCGTCCACAGCATTGACGCCTCCGCACTCACGTCAACCGGTGGCGTGTAACGCTGACTTGAAAGCAAGACATTGCACGACACCTTTCGTAGCAGGTTTTCCGTGTTGCTTCCGATATCCATTTCCTTGTCGCTGTGTACTCCAATGCGCCCCAGAACAAGCAGCCACGGCTCCTCACGCCGAACATACTGTAACAGCTTTTCGAAAGCCTTGCCATCCAGTAGCGTAATCTTGAGATCAGCACCTTCCTCTTCCGCAATCCGCCTCGCTACCTCCAGGTGCGACTGGTAAATCTTGGCAAGCCCCGTGTCAATGACCTCCTCGTGCAACTGCTCCTGCTCTTTGAATCGGAAAACCTTCGATGCCTTTTCTGTCAGCACATTTACGATGCTGTTGAACATCGCGTAGTGCAAGTACGGGTCGTACACGCTCACCGCTTCTACCGGCCGATCCAACTTGCGTCCCAGCTCCAGCGCTGTCCTGAGTCCAGCAAACGACTCCGGGCTGCCGTCTATTCCTACTGCAATACTGCCGCGCTTGACGCTCCTTTCAGGCTCCAGCTGTTTGATTACCAAAGTATCCGTCCGCACGCGGCGCGTCACCCGCTCGCAGACGCTGCCAAGCACACTATCCTTTACCGCACCAAGACCCAATGCACCCATCACGACCAAGTCGTAATCGCTCTCCTCAATGTCCTCGGCAATCACTCTCCAGTTCTTGCCATCGTACATCTTGGGGACAAAAGGCACGCCTGCTTCCTTGCAACGCTTGTCAGCCACCACCAGATAGGAATCCGAAATCAGCTCCAACCCCATGGTAATCAGCGTGTCATGGATCTTGCGCTGCTTCTCCATGGCATCCTCTTCAAGATATTCCTCCGGAAGCGTATACTCCATTTGCTTAAAGCGGTAGTCATGCATGCGCGCTGCGTACGCATGACTACCCGTAACCGTGGAATCAAACTTGCCAGCTAGCTCGACCGCCAAGTCTACAGCCTGAATCGAATGCTCTGAATTGTCTACCGGAACGAAAATATTCTTATACATGGGGCTTCCAAGTGCGCATGCCTCATACCACCAACCCAGTGGAATGTGGCATCAAGTCTTAATAGATGTAGGACATCCTCCCTCGAATCGTTCGCAGCCGGTCCACAACGTAGTCCAGCGCCGGCAGGCTCACATCACGCGCCACCGCCGCAGCATGTAAGTACGAAGCTTCAATCAAGCTGGAACAGCTCTCCAAATCCGGTCGCTTAGCCTCGGAGACACAATGGATAAATAGTAGCAGCGCATGCCGTGCTCGCACCAGCTCGTTCCGATCAACGAGGGTCCACCTATCCTCCGCCAAGAGCTTCCCCAAACGCGTTACCTCCAAAGAGAGTATGGCCGGGGTCATTTGCTGAAACTCTTTCCAGCTCAAGTACTGGATTTCATTTTCTACCATCACTCATCGTCTGGAACAGGAATGATTGCATCAAAATCGCAAACCACTACGCATTCCTCGAAGTCGCAACAGGTGTCGTCAATGACATAGATCGGGTCCCCTACCGAGATTGCCATAATAGGACACACTTCAACACATTCATCGCAGGCTGTACACGCGTCAGTTATAATGTGCGGCATGATGTGCTATACGAGGTGAGCAGGCACCGCCTGCTGTCGGGGAAGTCGTTCAATGCGGCGTTGCCGCGCCATCCCAGACAACGCAGCCGTCATAACATCTTCTGTAATCACATGCAGGCCTTTGCGGCCTGCAAAGGCTTCAACGCCTTTACGGGTCTTGCCACGAATAAAGGCTATGGGAATGCGCTCAAGCCGCGCGTTTGCGACCTCATCCCACCGAGGAAGCGTGGAGGAAAGTGGAACTCCCGTAGGCTCGTACCGGCAGGCGGGATCCTCTTGCAGATAATCTCCTGTAGCTGCGTACGCGCGGCACCGACAGCCACCACACAGCTCATTGAACTCGCACCGGCCGCAACGTCCCTTGAACTGATCGGGCCTGCGCAGTCCTTCAAAGATGGGCGAGCCGTGCCAAATATCAGAGAATGACTGCTCCAGCACGCTACCCGCTACTAGTGTCATGTACGGGCATGCGGTCACATCCCCTTCCGGCGTAATTCGGCAGTACTCGGTCGCCGCCATACACCCACCGCTCTCCAGTCCTGCTAATCCCTGGGCATAGGCGATCTGCTTGAACTGCGGTGCGCACTTGGCGCGCACCAACATGGGCCGGTATGCGTTCTGCCATCCGGCCAAGCGCTCAAGCATCACCTCCGTCCGCACGGCATCAAGCTCATTCATTTCTTCACCGCGGCCGGTTTGCACCAGGAAGTACAAATTAAAGGCCCATGCACCTTTCTTCTGCGCTAGCGCAAGCAGATCGGGAATCTCCTCGTAGTTCTCGTCCATCACCGTAGTCTGGACCAACACCTCCAAGCCCTGTCTTCGGCATATATCCAAAGCACGGACGCTGTGCTGCCAGGCGTTGCGCCCCCCCCTAAACCGGTTGTGCCGATCCGGGTGGCTGGAATCAATACTGATACCCACCCCCCGGACTCCACAGTCCACCATTCGACCGGCGACCCGGTCGGTAACCAAGACGCCATTGGTACCCATGACTACCCACATGCCTAGGCTAGAAGCACGCTCAGCGATGGAAAATATATCTCTCCTGAGAAGCGGCTCCCCACCCGTGAGGATAAGCATCTCCGTACCAAGAGCCTGCATTTCGTCCAGCAACCCCAAGCATTCCTCCGTGGTCAGCTCGCGCTCAGCACGCCCGCCTGCCTCCATATAACAATGTGGACAGCGCAGATTGCACTTCTTGGTGAGATTCCAGGATATGAGGGATGGCTTGAACAGCAACCTCTATCCTAGCACCTTCCGTTGGCGCCAACGGACCATGCCGATAACGCCGATTTCCAACAAAAGCACTATGAAGGCCCATCGCAGCATGGGGCCAACAGGGGATGGTGTCTCCAAAGGCTCTAGATATATGTGGTACCACGCAGAAATCCCGCGCTTATTGCCCCGTTCGTTGCTCGCCCCGTCCCATACCGAGAAGGAAATTGGCGTAAAGGCCGCCTCCGCAAAATGAAGACCACTGCCCCGTTGCCGGGAGCCCATAAATATGACGGTCCATTCGCCATCCGCATACTGCAGGTAGTGCGCTACAGCCTCTTCCGAGTCCGTGATGTCCGAGGATCCGGAACCCATATACACGCGTGCTTCCTCCGCCGCCATATCGGCAAACCAAATCGCCATGTCATTCTTGTCGTCGCCAAACATGAAATAGGGGCGCTCCAATCCTGCCGGAGTGGTCGCAGGCAGAAGCAGCGCAACAGCGTCAGAATACACTGCAGAATCTAATGCCGCTGCCGCGTCAAAGGCAGGTGCATCCATGGCGGGGTGATTGGAACCCTCGGCCTCTGCTGTCATGTCATGCCACGACAGCATGAATGCAATGTCGTCGGCATTGTACACGGAGCTAACGTTGATACCGTTCGCTGCCGGGTAGGAGGACCTTCCTGACTCAATAACCTGGCCCACGATCGGGAAGTAGGTTGATGGCGTTCCTTCAAACAGCGCGGGGCCCTGGGTGATATCCAAGTCGCCGCCACGAGCCTGTGCCTGGACTACAGTGCCATATTCAGGATTATCCCGAGATAAGGACCATACGTAATCAACAAGCGCCCACCGGTCCTCTTCCGTGATTGTTTGGGCATACGATGGCATGGGGGTACCATTCAGCCCTGTAGTAAAGGTTCGATACACATCCTCGCGCGTAGAGCTGGCCCGAAAGGTCCACCGCTTGGTCATGTCCGCCGGGCGAATCGGGTAACCCCAATCATCCACAAGGTCAGGAGCGGAAGGTCCGTTTCCGCGTCCGTTCACGCCATGGCAGTCCGCACATTGGTTGGCTTCAAACACCTCCTTCCCGCGAGCCAGCTTCCCTTCGTCGTAGTCCGGTGCCTTCGGGATATCAACCACATTCGGCGTTCCGTACGGCCCCGCAAATGCCGCATCAAACGTCTTGAGATAATACGCCAAGTTAGTAATCTCGGCATCCGACAGAATACCTTTCCACGGCGGCATGCTCGTATACGGCATACCTGCCTCAATACTTCTCTTGATGTCCTCCGTCGTAGGAAGCTCGCCGCTCGCAGTAGACCGAAACTTATAATTGCCCGAAGTAAAGTCTCTAGGAGGCGGCAGCAGATACGGCGTCGCCACACTCTCGGCATCGCCTGCGTATCCGTGGCAATGCGCACACTTAACATCATACACTACTTTCCCTTCCTCCCGCTGCTCTTTAGTCCCGAGGTCAGGTTCCTGAGCATACACGAAGTTCACAGTCCACACGGTAGCAGTAAGAAGCAGGAGATCTCTCATCGTGCGGTCCATTAATGCTCCATCCCGGACGCACGCGGCACAAAACCAGTGAAGTCGTAGAGGAAAATGATTACATCCCAAATCTCTTCTTCAGTAAGGAATGGCTCCCACGCGGGCATCGCACTGGACCAAGGTGTGGACTCTGAAGGAAGTCCGGGCGCACCCTTGGCAATCCGCCAGAACAGGTATGATTCCTGTAGCATGGCGATCGTCGTCGCATCGTTAAAGTTTGCAGGCAAAGGATCATAGCCATGGGCAAACATGCCTGCACCCTGCATGTTGTCCCCGTGGCAGTAGAAGCAGTTCTCAAAATAGATCCGGCGCCCGTTGGCAACATGCTCTTTGAACGCCTCCTGGTCGGTATGCTCCAGTTCACGATAAGGGTTCTGCGCCGTCGTAAGGTTGATATTACCCCCCTGGAAAGTGATTGACCCTGGCGGAGGGGGGTGAATCGTCCGCCCACTCACCGGAGCCTGCGGTGGGCTGGTCATATCCGAGTATACCTGGAGAGCGACAAACAGGGGCAACGCCACCGCTACCATAAGAAGTGACCACTTATGCCGGGGCCTAACAAGGAATGCTACCGTAGCGTTCTTCGCTGATGCCAGTTCATCCGGATCGGCAGACAGGTACGTACCCAACGCTAGCGTAAGGATGGCCATGAACAGCACGACAATCGAACTGGGCAACGGCGGATTGATGCCATAGACCAAGACGATGTACACCGCCACCCACCATATTACAATCCACGCCAGCCTGTTGAGCTGCACCCACCTGGTCACCTGCCACTGGATCAGTACCAGGCCTGCAACAATTGCACCAAAGACGATCACATTCATTGCTAGAGACCGGCCAAGTAGTCTATGAGGGACTGCAGTTCGGCTGTTGACACCTGCTCATGAAATCCGATTGCAGTCTGCATCGCGGCCATAACACCAGCAGCAAATCCTTCGGTAATGGTTGCATCAGGGTCAACAATCGCCTCGTAAAGCTCAGCACGCGACAGCCTGCTACCCACGCCGGCCAGTGTAGGGCCAGCCCCCACCGTACCGTCCAGACTGTGGCAAGTGTTGCAGAGGTAAGTAGTGAAGAGGGTTTGCGCATCGCGTGGCTCCCCCGCCGCCACCTGTGGTGCGGAGGTGGCTGCAGGAGCAATCTGCCCCTGCCATTCCAGCTGCGTATCCAAAGTCACCGTTGGTGTACCGCCCAGCGACTGCAGGTAGGCGATCACAGTAAGGATTTCGTCGTCAGTCAGCAGGATCGGTGCACGAGCCGCATTCGGCATCCCCGCAACAAAGCCTTCCACCACAAAAGCGTTGGGGTCATACAAAGATTCCGCCAGATACTGCACATCGTCCACCCCGTCCCTGCGCGTACCCGCAACAGCGCCTATAGTACCCAAGTCCGGGAACCGCAGGCCCGCTCCCCCTTCGCCCACCGTGTGGCAGGTGAAGCACGTACCTTTCCCTGCCGCGATTTCCAAGCCCACTGCGACCATTTCTTCGGTGCTCAAGTCCGCCGCGATGACGACGTCCGCCGGCGGGTCGGTGCGCTTCTGCGGTACCCACAGGCTGACGTACCAATAAAAGGCCGACACCACAATGGTGAAAAGAAAAATCTGGAGAGCTTGTTTCACAGCATCCAGTGCTTATCCGTCATCGATGGCCTCCTATTCAGGCTTGGGAGCCCAGCTTTTCTTCGACGAGAGGCCGGACAGGAAGAAAACCACGGCAATAAACAAGAAGAATAGGATCACGGTAACCGAGACCACAAGGCCTGCATACCCGAGCGTCGGCGTAAACGCATCAACGGAATTATCGCGTATCACTCCGTACACATGCCAGTGCTGCCGCATACCTGCACGTACATAACCCATGAGGCCCATGGTCCATGCGAAGGTTATAGCAAGAAAGAACAGTGCATACTGCGAACGCGCCGGGATCTTACCCCAGGCAATGTTGCCTTTCTTTTCCGCACCACGGAAAAGAAATACATCAATCACTGTTACCGATATCATTGCCAGGAGCACGGCCAATACCTGAGGCTGCGAAAGCCCTATTCTCGTCTGCGCATCCACAAAGTATCCATACACACCCAAGAATATCACATAGATAACGACTGCGGCAAAAATCCCAAACTGCACCCAATTGCCCGTGCGGGCCCAACGTACCGTTGCTACCTTGTTGGACCTTCTGTAGAGCAGGAAACTAATGTAGGTAGTCAGGATCAGCAGATTGACAGCCGTATTCTTGGCTGACATCACTCCCAACACATTCAATACTGGGTGGTGCGACCCTCCCATAGCGCGGGCTTCCTCTGCGGTAGCAACAAGGGAGTGTGGCGTGGCCCAGACCGCAAAACACACGGTTATGACTGCCAACAGATATTTGATGAACCGCTGATACCGCTCGGCCCCGCCGATCCGCCCCATGCTTAGCCAAAGGTAGTAGTTGGCGGCAAGGAACAGATTACCGATCAATACGGCCTGAATAATGAACAGCCAAGAGAAGGTACCTCCCATCAGCGTGATTCCCAGGCTCTGGTCGTACGCATAAATCTCCACGCCAAGCCAATACCCGGCAAAGGGCAGCGGCAGCAATGCGCAGATGGCAATAAAATTACCGATGTATCCCATCCAGTCGTAGTGCGCCCGCTCTTCCAGGGTCTTGGCGCCGAGGAATTTGTAGGCTCCATAGGCTGCCCCAATGGCTCCACCGAACGCCATATTAGCGATCAGCCGGTGGATGTTGATGGGCATCCAGATGTAGTTATTGATGGCATCCCACATGCTGGTGAGATTGCCTAGTTCGTCAACACCATTGGGCGTGTTCATAAAACTGAGCCACGCATTAGCAATAAACATGATCGCCGTGCCGACGATGTTGAGCATCACGCCCAAAAACAGGTGCACCCTCGGAGAAAACTTGCCCCAACCGTAGTAATACGCGTACAGGAAGAACGCCTCAAAGAAAAACAACAGAACATACGGCAGGAAAGTCCAGCTGAAAATCTTAACCAAATACTCCGTGAGCGCTGGATAGAAGATTACAAGCCCGAACGTCAGGAGGGCCCCAAGCGTCGCCGTAAATGAAAACGAAACAGAAAGCAGGCGGGTAAAATCGTGAGCAAGTTCGTCAAAGCGCTTGTCCCCCGTCTTGTAGCCGATGAACTCAATGATGATGGCAAACATCGGCACTGCCAGCACAAACGCCGCAAACATCAGATGCAACTCGGCCACCACCCACATAATGACTCTGCTACTGATGAACGGCAGTGCCCGATAGTCTTCAGAGGCCTCCTGCGGTCCGGCCACTGCTATATCACTGGACAGAAGCGCGATTACGGCAACGATTAACGCCGCCGGCAAAGTACATCCGGGTCTTATCGGCGCTACCCACGCTGAGGCTCTAGCCGCAATGCGGCGCGGAGACCGCTCAATTGAGCCAGATTCCTGAATAATGTTTGGGGGCTCCACCATACACATACTCCGGGGTATCGGGGGCAAAAGGTACAAAGAAGTTGGACCCCGATGTATAGGTAACCCCATTTATATGCCTCAAGCCTGCCGAACGCTGTATGAATTTTTTTCTCATTGCAGTCGGCGCCCTCATTTTGCCGACATTTTGGTCGCATCTGCATGGATCTACTGGAAATTGATACGTACCTAGCGAGCCGGTCCGTACCGACCAAGTCGGTAATCAGCGGTCAACACAAGACTGCATCCAGGCAACATCCTGTGACGGAACTACCACACTACCCGTACGAATATACGTACCACAGCGGCGAATCCAATGGCCTGCCTGACAGATGGGCAAAAGACTTTGCGGCGCCAGGCAATGATGCTGCAGCAACCACGAGCAAGATTCGTTACCCATCAACCAACTTTGCGCGTGTTCTCCTTCGTACCGACAACCTGTTCTATTCAGCGGCATCCCGACATGCGTTGGGCCTTTGGCCATGTGATAGCATCGTATACGGAGGAACAGTATTATGCTGCGGTAGGTACGGTGTGCCAGCGGTTGCACAATTGCATCATGCCACTTATTCTCTCCTAATCGCAACCAGTCGTGAATACCCATGACAGCAATTTTGTGGACAGCTATAGCCTCGGTCGTGGCCATTGTGGGAAGCATCGTGGCAATATTTTTGCCACTAATACGCAGCCAAACTGCTTCCATAGAAACGATTCGATCTGATTTGAAGGACCTGAGAACTGAATTGAAATCCGACATCGGTGACCTGAGAACTGAATTGAAATCCGACATCGGTGACCTAAGAACTGAATTGAAATCCGACATCGGTGACCTGAGAACTGAATTGAAATCCGACATCGGTGACCTGCGCAGCGATGTGCGTGTAATCCACAGCCAAATTTATGATTTGAATGGAAAACTCAACAGAGTTGTAGGCCACATTGAAAGTGTTGATAGTCCATCCGTTGGTCAACTGCATTAAGCATATTAGGACGAAAGTTCTATAAAACATCGGTGTTGAGCTAGCAGGCAATCTGGTCAGGTTGCTCCACATGTCAGTAATCTTGTCGTCGTTACTTGGTATTGTGAAGTAAATCCACCAGCGGACTGATTCTGACTATTTTGCGCCGTTTTTTGGCCCCAATTGGGCGACTGTGACCGCCGATGCAAGTGTCGTGTTCGGGTGTGATTTGCACAGGTTGCTCACAGAACATATCGGTAGTGGCACGAGCCGCCCGGCCCCCGAATGTACGCGCTAACTCAAGCCGGCTCTTCCCGAGGGTTGCGCCTTCCCACTTAACGGTAAATCGTGTGGAAGGGTATGAGTGCAGGAACTCCAACTATTGCTAAGATATAGTAGTGAGCTTATCTATCATGTCCAATGCCGTACGATCCCGCTGGGAATGTCGTCGTAGCACACACGTCCGTATCCAGTTCATCCATCCATTGAGCACCCGCCCCAACCGTTTCCCCGTCTGATGGATATTAATATGTGCTTGGCGAGCCCGGTCCGTACCGACCAAGTCGGTAATCAGCGTTCAACATAAGACTGCATCCAAGCATATCCTGTGACAGAACTACCACACAACCCGTTCGAATATACGTACCGCAGCGGCGAATCCGATAGTCTGCCTGATATGTGGGCAAAAGAGTTGGGGCGCGCCGCAAAGGACGCGGCGCCAGGCAATGATGCTGCAGCAACCACGAGCAAGATTCGTTACCTATCAACCAACTTTGCGCGTGTTCTCCTTCGTACCGACAACCTGTTCTATTCAGCGGCATCCCGACATGCGTTGGGCCTTTGGCCATGTGATACCATCGTATACGGAGGAACAGTACTATGCTGCGGTAGGTACGGTATGCCGGTGGTTGCACAGTTGCGCACAGTTGCATCGTGCCACTTATTCTCTCCTAATCACAACCAATCGTAAACACCCATGACAGCAATTTTGTGGGCAGCTATAGCCTCGGTCGTGGCCATTGTGGGAAGCATCGTGGCAATATTCTTGCCAATAATACACAGCCAAACTGCTTCTATAAAAACGATTCGATCTGATTTGAAGGACCTGAGAACTGAATTGAAATCCGACATCAATGACCTCAGAACTGAATTGAAATCCGACATCGGTGACCTGCGCAGCGATGTGCGTGTAATCCACAGCCAAATTTATGATTTGAATGGAAAAGTCAACAGAGTTGTAGGCCACATTGAAAGTGTTGATAGTCCATCCGTTGGTCAACTGCATTAAGCATTAGGACGAAGCTCCAGAAAAAATCGATGTTGAGCCTGCAGGGATTCCGGTCAGGTTGCTCCGTGTGTCAGTGATCCTGTCATCGTTACCTGATGTTTTGAAGTAATTTCAGCAGCGGACTGATTCTGACTGTTTAGCGCCGTTTTCGGCCCCCAATTGGGCGACTATGAATTCCGATGCAAATGTCGTGTTCGGGTGTGGGTTGCACAGGTGGTTCACAGATTAACATATGTTCCCCACCGCCTCCAAGCCATCTACATCAAAGTCAGGATAAGTCGCCACCACCGCCGAATACACCGTGGTTTTGCAAAAGGATCGTACAGGTAGAATGACACATCGCGGTTTCAGAGCCTACTGCTCGTATTTCTCTCGCCAGCGGGTGATCGTAAACGTCTTAGGCGGTGGGATGTCCAGTCCAAAGCGTTGGAACTCCGCTTTTTGCTCGGGGGATAGTGGTCGGTTCAGGGTAAGGTCAATTCTTTATCGTCCCATGGTCCACTGCTTGACGCCTGCCTCTCATGTCCATCCGACGGGGCTGTAATGGACCTCCCAGCCCCGCGTGCCTAAGTCTTCGTTGTAGAACGCCCATATATCTATGAGCGTAAATCCACCCGGCAGTCGGTAGGTCCATGAGTACTCTGGAAGGGGGAAGTACCCGGTTTCCATGTTACCTACTTGCACGGCCCCTTGGGGCAGGTAGAATCCACGCGGGCCCGGGACGGCCTTGATGAGACTTGTATTCTGCGCCGCGCTTGCCCTCCTCCCATATGTGAAAATGGAGTCGTTCCGCGCTCTCGCCTTATATCTCAGTTCCCGTTCCATCTTTGCGATGGAGTCCTGCCTAGCTTTCCGTGCTTCCCATCCATGCTCCGCATTCTATGAATGGGGCCGGACCGAAGGGGCCATGTCAAAAGGGCGGTGCTCACCAGCACCACCAATGCGATGAGTAAGACAATCTGCGGCTGGCTTAGCTTACTCATGGGATGGGGATCTTACTGATCTGCGTTTGGCGTTGTACCAATCCGTAGTAAATCAATAATGCCGGTCCTCGCTAGCTTGACGGGCCATAAAATATATATTCTGTGCTCGTTCTGACACCCCTGATCGCAGTGCTGAGCACAAGATTGAAAACTCTACGCACCGTTTTCCGTGCCCGCAATAACCTGCACGCGCGATATGACGGTGTCGTCTGAGTTTTGGCGGCAGATTTGGGCGCGTTTCTGCGCGCGAACGGCTTATTGGAGCCCTTGTGCGTGCGCTGACACCGCTTTAGCGGCTTTATGCGTAGGATCCGGAGGCGTTTTTTGCCCGACATGCGTGCGATTAGCTCCTAAAACGTGCCAATCTTTTCAACCATCGCACCATGCGCCCCCGGAAATCGTGCTCATCATTCTATTGCACGGCCTAACTCATGTCCAGACAAGAATGGATGGATCGTTCCGCTCCAATAGTGCTGTTAGCAAGTGTTTGCCAGAAGTGTGCCAAGAAGGCTCACGGAGGTTGAATATGATTTGATTTTCGAATAGTCATGCTATGTAGTGTTTGCCAGAAAAGTATGGTCTTGCGAGCGACTCTTGGCTGAGTGGGGGGCTGGAATTCGAATTGGGGATCGGAATGACAAGTCAGCAAGGATTTTTCGACGGTAACGGTGCCGACTTTGTCCGCTCACGCCGGCAATCCTAGGGTTTTGACGTTGATCAGACGTGTTCTTGTCGTCCATCAGAGATGCATGAACATACGTTGGCCTCTCGCCCTTGCAGGCTACCTTGATTTTGTGCTGAAGACGCTCGCGCGAGTACCTACGCCGCGCGCTTGCGGGCCTGCTCGCACCGCCTTCGTCGCTCCTCGCTCCGCTTCACTATCTGCCCGATCCGGTGCACATTCGCCGCTACCACTACCAGTGCCACCGTCCGAACAAAGCCTTCCTTGCCACGGGTCCGTATCAAACCCAGGCCCCGATGATTCAAGTTGTTGATCGCCGACTCCACCGCCGGACTGACGACGACCCTCCACAAACTTCGGATCGGATTCCCTCTCCTTGTCCGCTTTGCTCAACTTACCCCTCTTCGGCATGATCACCGTGTCCAACACCGGCTCCAGCGCTTTGCGGTTCTTTACCGATGAGTACCCCTTATCCATGCTGCACGATGTGATCGCCGCCTACCGCTCCTTCGCTTCCTTCATAAACCCCACAATCATATCGGAATCCACCCCTTCGTGCAGTATCGCATGCTGCAATATGAACTGGTGCTGATCCTCCAGCACGCATACCGGCAGACTCAACTCCGCAATCACCCCCGCCTTCCCCTTGTTGTTCCAACGAGTATGCGGCTCATGTATCGAAAATACCGTCTCCTCATGCGGAATCACCTCCCCTTTCAACAGACGACTATCTACTTGATCTATCTGCCTTTGTGCATCTGCCAAGTACCGCAACACCTCCCCATGCTCCACGTCCTTTTCCTTCAACACACTGACACTCCGCTCCGCACGGGCAATCAGCAAACGACACGTGTTGACATACTTTCCTACCTTCTTATCATCACGCCACTGACGGTGTGTACGCACCCGGTTGAAGGCCCGCTTCAATGCATGAATCCAGTACACACCCTTGCGCCAGCCCTTAAGGTCGTGTTCCTCACATGCGCGATGCAACGCGCGAATCAGACACCGCATCGAATCCCACAACAAACGAACATCCGTAGGCCACTCCACATTCGCTTTGGTCACCGACGAATCAATCCGGCGACGAAGCGGCTCCTCTGACTGCTGTTTTACAATCGGTGACTGCAAGCCACCACCACATCGTTGATCTCCTTCAGGATGTCCTCTGTAAGCAGGCTTACGTTATCAATAACGGTCTGCAGCTGATAGACGGGCTTCGTCGTAGTAATCCGTATGCCCCAGCATCTGGCGCACCTCTATATGACTGGCGGCCAAGTTCCTCAAACGATTAAAGTCGCAGTTGAGGGCCTGCTTCAATACCCCCAGACAAAGATGCGCCAAAGCGGCATCCCCGGACGACCACGCTGCAAATCAGTATCCGGAAACAACTGCTTCTCCAGGATCTCAAAGATCTTCTGCCGAGCCGTTGGGTCGCAATACAGGTGCTGCAGACCTTTTAGCGCTGCCGGTATATCGTCCCGGTCTTTGGGGTGGAAGGTCATCTCTTCAATGGGGACCTGCCCGAGCTTACACTGTGTATCCTCTAGAATCCGCATGGTATTATCGTATGAATAATCGGCCCAAAGGGGCCTTATGCCGTTGAAAACGTCTGAAACAGAAGGATTTGGCCCAACATTCGTAGAGACACGGTGCCTGAATACCAGGCAATGTACAAGATTCGGTATGTCTCATATCCATATTCAACCCTAACACTTACAGAAGGATAGAACGCGTATTCACCGGCCATGTTTCGCCATTTTCAAGCCCTCATACCTTTTTCTGTCAAACACTATCTAACGACACCAAAGGAGTATTCAGGTAGCCACTCGACCGTGCGACGCAGCGCCGTGAACCGCTTCCCCAGCGAGAAGAAGCTCACCGAGGGCGGCTTCTCTCCAGCCTCTTTCGCTTTCTTGTACGCCCCGCTCTGCTCTGCGAGGATGGCATTCCACACAAACCTACACGCACCCGCTAATCCAGCAAGGTGCTTAGCTTTACTCCGACTTCCGGGCAATAACCTGTATGTGATATTGCGTTATGCACTAACCGTTTCGGGCATGGCACTGTGGAAAATAACTCCCCAGTATATGTATATTGTATAGCATGAGTACCCACACGTTGAGTTATTTGAAATAATTGCAGTGTTTCGTGAAAAGCGGGAACCGATCATGAAAAGCTGGCGAAAGCCATCCTGTCTGCACCACCAAAGCACAAAAAGTAACTCCTGCGAAAACGCGTGGCACTCAGCCATATAACTCCCATAATTTGCGCCCGGGCCATATTTGCCGCGCGCGATACTAAACACATTGCGTTTTCGTTCGTAAATACAAAAGTTATGCTTCCGATTCCATACATCTCCGAGAGTGACCCTACAATATTTTGGTACAGGATCCCTAATGCCACGCAGGTAGACTTTACGCAAGAACCACACCACGGCACGAAGCAGCACCGGTTCCCCTCCAAAGCTAGCTGCTGGAATGACGAGATGTTTCCGGGAGTCGCCTCCGGTGCCATTACGTATCCCTCGCTTACCAATCACGTTCAGGCCATAAAGACCAATCCCGCTGTAGGGGGGAAGTTGGTCATGACGGAAGGCCTGATGATGGTTGAATACTAGTCTACCGCGCCATGGCTCGCTCCGCACACCGGCAAACCAGATACAGCCGCAGGAATCGTCGTTTGCGCCGGCAAGAACCGATTGACGAGTTAGACCTGCTATCTGACGACGAACTGGAAGATATACTGTTCGAGGAGGATGAGACTCGGCCCCAAGGCCCGTTCAACTTCCCGACTATGGCGGGCCTTAGCCTTATCCTGATCGGGCTCCTCTACCTGATGCAGCAGCTGAATGTTCTGAGTGGTTTCAGCCTTACTACCCTTATGTCTTGGCTACCGTGGATTGCAGGGTGCTTTGTTGTTCTCCTCGGATTCGGCATTCTTTCGCGGCGCCCCCAGAGGTCAAGAAGAAAACGGCGCAAAGAGCTCCGCCGGAGAAGACAGCGGGGCGAAGCGCACACCACAAGAGTACAGCGTAACAAGCGGCGCCTTACAAAATCGCTCCACCGCAAAGTCGCCGGCGTATGCGGCGGCTTGGCCGAGCATTTTGACTCCAGTGCCACCTACATCCGCCTGGCATTCATTGTAGGCACCTTCTTTACCTCTGCGATAGGTCCCATATTCCCCATCGGCTACGCGGTACTCGCCTTTGTACTACCCCGCCACGAGGACGATAAGAATAGCAACTCGTCGGCGGAACCACCCGCAAAGGTTGATAAAAGAGAGATACGAATTTACAAGTAAACCCTACTACAGGGAACACATGAAGATGCCAACCGGACCACTTTACCGCTCTCTAAATGATAAGCGAATCGCCGGCGTCTGCGGTGGCTTCGCAAAATACCTAAATATGCAGTCATCCTTGGTCAGGGCCAGCTATGTGTTGCTTTCCATTTGCGTGGCAGGATTCCCTGGACTCCTTGTATATGTCATATTGGCCCTAGTGCTGCCTGAAGAGGAGATGCATGATTAATCCATGTCCCCTGCTACCGTCAGGTGTAGCGCTCCTGGATCAAAATGCGAGGCCATAGACTCCCGCACCTCCTCAGCAGTAACCCGAGCGATACCAGCCGGAAACGACTGGATATTACTTACCGGTAACCCATAGGCAGTGTACTTGTGCATCACGCCGGCCAGTTGACTTGTACTAGAGAGGCCGACAAGACAACTTCCGCTAATAGCATCCTTACTGCGCTGCACTTCCTGATCGGTTGGCCCCTCTTCCACATATTGGCGGACCTGATCCCTTACCGCCGCAATGCCGGCCTTGTACAACTCATGGCTTAGCGTCAAGCCCACCGACCAGTAGCCTGTCACCCGCGGGTGAAACCCTGACAAACGGCTGTAGACACCGTAGGTCAAACCCATTTTGCCCCGAATATTCCGCATCAATCGCGCCGAGAAATTTCCGCCCAGAACATGATTAGCAACCAGCAACGGAAGGTATTCGTCGCCCATCCAAACAATGTCTATTGCATGACCCAAGCGCACATCCAGACTGGACTTACCCGCGATGTGGACCCGCTCTGAGGCAGGCTGCGTCCTTTCCACCTTTACGGCCGGAACGCCGGGCCATTCATCTCCGGACCAGTCGCCAAAGGCATCCTCCACGGCTTTGGCAATGTCGTCCATATTGAGGTCGCCGGCAAATGCCAGCACCATGCCTTGCGGCTTAAAGTGCCGCGCATGGTAGGTTCGGACATGGCTCGGCGCAACTTGGTCCAGCCACGCCATCAGCTCATCCAGTGGACGGTCGTAATTGACATGCCCCTGCGGGTAGATTTGTCGCAGCAGGGCGCTCTGCGCCTGAAAGGCAGTCGACTCCCTGGCCTGCTGCGCCACCGCTGCAAGACCGACCTTCTCTTTGTCGCACTCCTTGTCAGAGAGCAATGGCTGGCGTAACATTTCGGCCGCAATTGCCAGTACATCAGCAACATCTTCCCGCAGTGCTGTTCCGCGCAACGACACGCGCGCACCATCAGACCAGAAACTTATTCCAGCGCCGCGAAGCTCTAGTGCTTCTGCCAGCTTAAAGCGGTCCCTTAATCGGGTCCCCTTGTCCAGGAGCGAGGTGGCCAGTACCTGCAGATTATTCTCTCCTGCCACGATGTCAGGATTCGTCACAAACGATCCACGCCAGGATACTACCGACTCGGTATTGGTCTTCAGCAGGAGAATTTGGCACGGCCCCGCCACCGTTTCCACGATGGTCATGCTGTCGGCTTGTGCCAAGCCACAATTCGGGATGCGGTACGCAAATAACGCCTCGCTACGCGCTGAATATCTAGGCGCGTGACAGCGCGCAGGCGATCAGGCATTGTCGAGTACAATTTCCAATCTCCGGCAGCAATTGCTTCATTCAGCGCGGAAGCAACACCATAAGTACCATCCCGCCTGAATGCCTCGTACGCACGTACCTGATTCCTTGCACGCGCCGTCTCTTCTTCCGTCACGCCATGCTGCTGGATCGCGTTGACCTCCGCAACAATAACCGCCTCAACCTCGGCATGTGCAGCACTTGGAACCAACGATGTCTCAATACAGAACAGACCAGGATCACGGGTGGATGCACTCCAGGTGCGAGCGCTAGTAGTTAAGCCGCGGTCAGTTAGCTTGCGCCATAGCCTGCTGACCTTGCCATGTGATAACACATAAGCCAGCTGACCTAATGCTGCAGAATCCTCATGAGAAGCAGGTGGCGATTTGTACGCCATGATCAGCGCTGATACATACCCGGGTGATTCGGACTCAATGCGGCGCTCCTTCTCCTGTGCCGGCTCTGGATAACGCCCGACCCGGCCCGCTCCACCGGACCGGGGAATGGAACCAAAATGTTCGTCCACCACATGCAGGGCCTCATCTGCACTGAGCCGCCCGACAATACTCAGGACCGCATTGTCAGGCCAATAGTAACGGTCATAGAAGTCGCGAAGCCCGGTAATGCTGGCATTCTCCACATCGCGTTTCCATCCTATGATTGGATGGTGATACGGGTGCACGGTGAATGCACGGCTCCAAACCTTGCGATACAGCCGTGAGATCGGAAAATTTTCAGCGCGGTCCAGCTCGTTCAGGATCACCGTCCGCTCCGTCAACAAGTCCTTGGGAGAAAGAAGCGCGCCTCGCATGCGATCCGCCTCAATGTCAACCGCCAAGGCAAAATGCTGCGATGGTAGCGTAGCATAATAATTGGTGCGATCCTTTGCGGTGGTAGCGTTTACTTGAGCACCTACTCGTTGCAATACATCAATTACCGATGTCTGATTTTCGGCATTGTACCTGTTTGATCCCTTAAACATTAGGTGCTCCAGGAAATGCGTAGACCCAGTGGCTCCGGGGCCTTCGTCTGCGCTGCCAACGAGATAAGTTATCATTACAGTGACCACCGGCAGCACAGATTGTTCGCAGTATAACACCCGAAGGCCGTTTCGTTCATGCACATACTCCTCAATGCCGCCTAAGACCGATAACCGTCGGAATGCAGTCATCCGTTTGTCTTCACCCAATGGTTTGCACACTGAATCCGTACGGCCAACGGTACTACATCCGGGCATGCACGCTCCATTTCCTGGCGTACGGCAGAGCAGACTGCATCACGCTCGTTTGCCGCCGCCTCCACCACAATTTCATTATGCGCCTGCAGTATAATGCCGCTCTGCGTCCCCACAAGCCGGTTATGCATGCCAATCATGGCTGTCTTCAGTGTGTCCAGCAGCGTGCCCATCACCGTAAATCTTACAGCGAGTCGCTCTTGCCTGATTGATTCGTTACCATCACGACTTGGAATGCAGGGAAATTCGCATTCCCGGCCGAATAGCGTCTTAACAAAGCCGCGTATTCGAGCCCGTCGCACCACAGATGATTGCCAGCGCATTAATGTAGGATAGGCAACGTGACTCTCAATAGTCTCCCTTATCACCACGTTAGCACGATTCAGCGGATAGCGCACCTCCACGGATGGATCCCCGCAACCGACCCATCTCAGGAACTCTTGATAACCATTGAACCGCTCCTCATCCGTGAGCGCACCAGGCGAACACCCAAAGACGCGCGCAGCGATTGACTCGCACGGATCTGCGTCAGCCAGATCCAAGTGAAGTTCAGGATCACCACTAAGCGATGCGAGAATCCTCATTATGGGGTGCGAATACGCAGTCACAATCAAGGAGTAGCCATCGGGGGCAACAAATATCCGGCGCATTGCCTCTCCTTCCATCCCAGCATCGCAAAACATCTCCAGATTGGGATGCGATGATCGCATCTTCGCCTTTGCTGTCATTGCGCGCCAATAGCGAGGATGGACTCGCCCGGTGTCCGATCGCACATGGGCGTACAGCTTGGGAAGGTACCTGCGTACCAAATGGTCAAGCCGACGCCAATCAAGAATTATTGACGGTAGCGGATGAAGGGGAGTCAATTCAAGAAGGGCACTCCTAGAGGCAGACGGCGCACCTGAGGCCGTTCGGAATACTACGTCCAGACCAACCTTTTCATACAATGCGCGGGCAGCTTGCTTATTGGAACGGAGATTGAACGCCTGGCCGGCCTGACGGGCAGCCTCCTCGCTTAACCGGTTCATCCGATCCTTGAGGGTTTCTCGCGCGCTTGCTACAGCGTCTACATTTACGGCCACCCCACGGGCTTCCATGGATGCAACTGCAGGCACCAAAGGAAAGGCCATGCTAAGAGCTATGTCAAGCAGGCCCTCTTCACGAAGTTTTTTCTGGAACACAAGCCATAACCGCAGGGTGATGTCAGCGTCTTCGCATGCATACGGGACCAACTGGTCAAGCGGCACATCACACATCGTTCGCCCGATGTCGCCGTTACCCAATAATTCGGAGATAGGTATGGTCTCGTAGTTCAGGTACAACTTCGCGATGGTATCCATGCCATGAGAGCTATCCGGTTCCAACAGTTGGTGCGCCACCATGGTATCAACCACCGGAGCTGTTATGGTCGCGCCGTGGCGCGCGAGCACCTGAATGTCGTATGACAGATTCTGCCCTATCACCACGCCCGACAGCGAGGATGCTATCATGTTCATTATTGCGTCTACACCTGTGCCATCGGGTAACGGAACCGGAACATACACCCCCCATCCTGCCTCCCATGACAGCGAAACTCCGACTAGCTCGGCGCTTAGACTATCGGTTGAAGTCGTCTCCGTGTCCAGCGCAACGCATGGCTGAATAGTCATGCTCTGACACAGCTCCATCAGTTGCGTGATGTCGCTAACGCAGACATACTCTACTCTGGACGCATCGTAACGCGTTGGTTTGTCGTTTACCTCGGTCCCCATTAGGCGAGGCAGGAGGCTTCTAAATTCAAGCCGCGAAAGGATGTCATCAAGTGCTTCACTGTTTGGATCAACGCGTTCTTCCGGTAGCCATTCCACGGAGATGTTTAGTATATCCCGCTTAAGAACGCGCCATTTACTAAGGGATTTATATACCTGAGTACCCCAGACTATGAACCTTTGGCTTGATGAAGGGCGCGGACACAATGGGACAGAACCCCATTCCATCCCATTGCTTACCATGACATCATCCACATTGATGCCATGCCCGCAAAGGGTTGTAACAATTATGCCCGCGTTTGTTCTGTCTATAGGACAATTGAATACCGACTACTTCCGGGGAGCAAGAGCAAGGGAAAGAAACTAGCCTGGATTGCTGGTGCTTGCAGGTTCGTGTGGAACGCCATACTGGCGCAGTGCATCCAGGAATACAAACAGGCAGAGGAGTCGGGTGAGCAGCCTCCATCCGTGAAGTACTTCTTCCCTCTTGGAAAACGGTTTAAAGAACTACGAGATCGCACCGAGTGGCTACCGAAGTACTCGTTCAGCGTGGTGCGCTATACGCTGAAGGTCCAACCCGACGCATGGAAGGCTTGCTTCAATCAAGGTAGGGGTAAACCGAAGTTCAAAGCCAAATACCGCAGTACCTCATCTTTCACGATTCCTGAAGCGGTCAAGATCAAGGATGGACGGTTGTTCATTCCTAAGCTTGGATACCTGAAGATCCGACGTAAAGGAGGCAACCCGTATCCGGATGGGGTTCCTGTAAAAGCCGTGATTCTGCAACGGGTGGGCAAATGGTATGCCTGCATAAGCTACAAGATTGAAGCACCTGAGATAGAAGACAATGGCGTTGCCACAGGGATAGACCGTAACTGCGGACAGGTTGCCGTCGTCTCCACGGATGGCAAGCGCGAGATCATACGGCAACCGGACGGTAAGCGTAAGACGGCAAGACTGCACCGGTATCAATGGAAATTAGCCCGACAGCAGAAAGGATCCAACCGCAGATATCGCACTAAGAAGCGACTCTGGAAAGCTCACCGAGCGATTGCGATGACCCGCAGTGATACCCAACACCAAGCAAGCCGCTTGATCGCGAATCGCTCTTCTACGGTTGTGCTGGAAGATCTTAATGTCGTGGCGATGACTTCATCCGCCAGAGGGACTGTTGACAATCCAGGCAGGGCTGAACCGTAGCATTAATGCCACCGGATGGGGGCAGTTAGACGGGATGCTGCAGTTACAAATGCCGGGAAGTGCTCAAGATCCCAGCCCCTTACACGAGTCAGGACTGCAACAAGTGCGGTCGCCTGGACAAAGCGAATAGATTGATCCAAAGTAAATTCAAGTGTGTCTCATGTGGACACACCGACAATGCGGACCTTAACGCTGCCGCAAACATATTGGCCTCCGGGATTGGGGCAACTGCACGGCGAGGGGCGTTCGGGTTACCGACCCCATTGACCTGTGAAATTGATACGCGAGGGTACTCACGTATATAATTCCCTTTACTAAGGAGCGCGTCTGCGCAATGAACCAACAGCGTACTACGTGTTCGACGAGATGTTTAGGTCTGGCGGTACCCCTTGGGTCTCCCGGGGGGGGGGGGCACACAGATCTGGATGTGCGCGGTAACGCATCCGGCTCTTCCCGAGGGTCGCGCCACTACGCATGACATTGACAGATCAGCGAACCGGTCTGTAGCCGTAACCAATCCGTCCCGCGTGACACACCCCCCGGCTCTGCGTCCAGTGCGTGCAGGGAACTACGGATTCCCCTTGGGTGCGACGCTTCGTTCCACCAGCTCCGCCACATGCTGATTGGGTTTGATCCCGTGAGGCTCTCGGAAGGACACATCCGTGACAATCTACTGCGACCGACGCGAAGTAACAAGCCTTGGAAGCGATATGCCAGGCCTCATCAGCTGCTGAGAATGCTTGTCTGGGGATACAATAACAGCCCCGTCCGCCTAGGCGAGCCGAGTCAGCTTTGCAATCACATCGCCTGCCGATACTCTCGCCTATAAATAAGGAATTTTATACTACCGCCAAGTGATCCCCACTTGCGGACTCCGCGAATGCATGCATTGAGGCGTGGAAGCCATATGTCATGCAAGTCACCACGGCGTAGGAATTTAGGGAATTATATACGTGAGTGACCAACTGTACACAGTGAGGCACTAGTATCAATTTCACGGGTCATAGCGGTCGGTAACCCGAACGCCCCTCGCCGTGCAGAAGCCCCAATCCCGGAGGCCAGTATGTTTGCAGCCGCATTCAGGTCTGCATGATCCGCATGTCCACAGGACATACACGTGAATTTGCTCCGTGTCTTACGGGTACTCGCTTCTGTGTGCCCACACACAGAACACCGCTGACTGGTATAGGCAGCGGTAACCTTTATCACCTTGCGGCACTTATAGCCCAGCATCTGTTCCAGCTGGCCCCAACCTGTTCGCAGTATCCCACGGTTGAGGCCAGACTTCTGTCTGACGTTTGTGCCAAAGCTCTCCATCGTCCCCTTAGCTGAACGTGTCATCGCTTTGATCTTCAGGTCCTCCGGTATCACCGTTGAGGAGCAATTGGCAATACCGCGACTTACCTGGTGGTTCGCATTCTTGAGGATGTTAGCACGCTTGCGCTGTATGCGGGCGATTCTATGCTTCCGCCTGTTACGACGGTTGGAGCCTTTCTTCTGTCTCGCCAGTCTTCGCTGATGCCGCTTCAACTTGGCATCAAGACGCTTCGTATCCGGTTGTATGATAATGCTTGTATCGCCCTCTGTGGAGACCATAGCGACCTGCCCGCAATTACGGTCAATGCCTACAGCGCCGCCGGTATCCTCTATTACAGGTGCCTCCATCCTGTAGCAGATGACAGCATACCATTTGCCGGCGTTCTTCTTTCCAGTGGCTTTGACGGGTATACCATCAGGGTACGGGTTGCCTCCCCGCCTGCGGAGCGCCATATATCCCACTTTCGGGATATATGGCTTGCCATCCCGAACCCTTACGTTATCCGGGATCGTGAACGAAGGCGTACTACCACGTCTGGAATGGAATCTCGGTCTTCTCTTACCCTCCTTGAAGAATGCCTTCCATGCATCCGCCTGATATTTCAATGTGTATCTAACGACACCAAAGGAGTATTCAGGTAGCCACTCGACCGTGCGGCGCAGCGCCGTGAACCGCTTCCCCCGCGAGAAGAAGTTTACCGAGGGCGGCTTCTCTCCAGCCTCTTTCGCTTTCTTGTACGCCTCGCTCTGCTCTGCGAGGATTGCATTCCACACAAACCTACACGCACCCGCTAATCCAGCAAGCTGCTTGGCGTTACTCCGACTTCCGGGCAACAGCCTGTATGTGATATTGCGGTATGCACTAACCGTTTCGGGTATGGCACTGTGGTATAAAACTCCCTAATAGATCGAACTTATATAGCATGCGTATCCACGTGTTGAGTTATTTGAAATAATTGCAGTCTTTTCGTGAAAAGAGGGAACCGATTATGAAAAACTGGCGAAAGCCATCCTGTCTGCACCACCAAAGCACAAAAAGTAACTCCTGCGAAAACACGTGGCACTCAGCCATATAACTCCCGGAATTTACTATGGGGCTCCGCGCCATACCATGATGCTCAGTGTACGCCAATGCCGTTCCATCAATCAGTACTATGGGCAGCACAAGGGGAGTCATCTATTCTCTGGTAGCCCAAACCATGCAGAGGCTATTGCGTTCAGATTGCACCATACAACAGGCTCCTAGCGCGCATGAGCGGTCACAAACCACGGTGCATTCTAGTTACCGGCGGTGCCGGCTTCATCGGATCGAATTATCTGCTGCGCATGGTACCGAGGAACCCGGACGTACGCTTCGTCAACATGGATAAGCTAACATATGCGGGTAACCTGATGAACCTCAGAAAGCTGCAACCGGCGCAAAATTATCGATTTGAACCGGGTGACATCACCGATGCAGCATTGGTGATGGAGCTGTTTGGCCGGCACCATATCTCCACGGTTCTCCACTTTGCTGCGGAGAGCCATGTGGACCGCTCTATCCGCACGCCGGTGACTTTTTCCGAGACGAATGTGGTGGGCACGGCAGTGCTCCTGGAAGCGGCCCGTCAGGCATGGGCTCCGAAACCAGCCACAGAAGGCAAATATCGATTCCTGCATGTTTCCACGGACGAGGTATTCGGGTCCGCTGCCGAGGGCGCTTTCTTCACGGAATCGACCCCTTATGCGCCGCGATCACCCTACTCGGCCTCCAAAGCGGCAGCTGATCATTTTGTACGGGCATACGGCGAGACGTATGAACTCCCGGTGCTGATATCAAACTGCTCCAACAATTACGGACCGTTTCAGCACCCGGAAAAGCTCATACCCCTTTGTATTCTCAATGCCATTGAACAACGGCCTGTGCCAATCTACGGCTCCGGTGCAAATGTCCGCGACTGGTTGTACGTTGACGACCACTGTGACGCCCTTCAACTCATCATGCAGCGCGGGACCTCCGGGTCCACATACGTCGTGGGTGGCGGTAATGCCTGCACCAATCTGGACCTGGTCACACGCGTCCTTGATGCCGTAGATCGTCTTTCGGGCAGGAAGCCAGGTTTCTCGCGGACCCTGATAACCTTTGTCTCCGACCGTCCTGGACACGACCAGCGCTATGCCATTGATGCAAGTCGAATCCGGGAGGCACTGGGGTGGGCTCCGAAGTACAGTCTGGTTGCCGGTATAGAAAAAACTGTGCGCTGGTACTTGGATAACCCACAGTGGCTCCGTAGGGTAGCGGGAGCATCATTTCGCACGTACTACGCGTCCCAGTACGGTGGTACATGAGCCGCAAACTCCTGCTGTTCGACATAGATGGAACGCTACTGAACGCGCACGGCATTGGGGCGCGCCTGTTCAGGGAAGTGTTAAGCCGGGAGTGCGGGCGCCCTATTGCGAGTTCCGGGATCGTGTTTTCAGGCAGGACGGATCCGCAGATTATGTACGATATTCTTGATAGGGCCGGCTATCCGCGAAGCGAGGCGATACAGATCACCGCTCGCGCCCTCAAAGCGTACACTCAACGCGCGAGACAGGTCGTGCGCCCCAGCGCCATCACCACCCTACCCGGCGTAGCATCTATGCTTCAGACCCTCCACGTACATTACGATGTGCGGCTTGGACTTCTGACCGGGAACGTTGAGGAAACAGCCTTCGGCAAGGTGCATGCTGTCGGGTTGGGTCAATATTTTGACTTCGGAGCATTCGGCAGCGACAGTGAGGATCGTCAGAAGTTGCCGGCAGTCGCCCTCGGCCGAGCGCAAGCTAAGGACGGCGTCCGGTATACACCGGCCGACTGCGTCATTATCGGTGACTCACCACTTGATATCGCCTGCGCGCGCTCGGCAGACATGCTTAGCGTCGCTGTGGCCACGGGAGTTCATTCGCGCCAAGACCTGCAAGCACACCTGCCCGACTTGTTACTATCGGATTTTGCTGACCCGCAACCGTTTATTGACGGAGTCCTCCTTACGCAGCGGCCGATACCGTAGCACAAGACCACGCAAGAGATTCCTTACCGTCCGCTCTACTATGTCGAATACATGCTCAAAGCGGCCATCATAATACGGATCCGGAACATCGCCAGTACCTGACGGATCGTAGGAACGAAACAATTCCACCTTGGACTTTAGGTCAGGGCGGGAAACGTCGGCCAAAATGTCTCGCATGTTACCACGATCCATGGCATAGATGTGGTCGCACATCTCCAGATCTTGCGGCGAAAACTGCTGTGCGCGCAGTCCGCCAAGCCTGTAGCCATGCCTAGCCGCGGTGCGGAGCATTCTGCGCTCAGGCGGCTGCCCAATGTGCCAAGCACCGGTACCCGACGACGAGACCTTGAACATGTCGGCCAATCCGGCCTCATCTACCATGGCTTCAATCATGCCATGGGCGAGAGGGCTGCGGCAGATATTGCCCAGACACACAAACATCAGATGGACCTGCTGATTCATAAGACGAATTGAGCCTTTTGCAAAGCCCCGTGGAACTCGGAGGTGGCGGCGACTTTGGCGGCAGAAGTTACATTTTTGGTCCGGGTTTACGCGGAAGTATTGGCATGTCCTAACTTCGCCATTTCGTAGTGCTACTAACCTACGGAATTCTCCCGTGGCCATATTTGGACCGTTTTTTTCAGGAGCAATGGATGGTGAGATTTACCGGATCGGTTGAAGTTGGTTTAGGGTGGTTTGAATCCCTGATTACCTGGTGTTTTGCCGCCTGTTTCGCTGCGATCTATCTCGGATCGTTTCCATCGGACGTAGCTCTGGTGGCTCCATCTGGAGTACGCTATCTCAACCGTTGTGAAGGGACCATACGTCATGAGTCTGGAGGCTTCTGGCTCACCGGTGCACTCGCTTCCTCCACATGCTCGGTCACGGTGCGGGTCGCATCCGGATCATACACGTATCCCAGTACCGCAAAGAACTGTACCATACTCGGAGGCAGATCCTGATCCACCTCCGTGATCAGGTACCGATATTGGTTCTTAACCATCTTGGTCGTAATCCGACGAATCCTGTTCAACCTGTCTCGGATCGTCGCCCAACTATCATGAATCCCGTGTTCCTTGAGTCTGGTGCGAACCAGATGGGCAGCATGATAAGCCAGTACCGTGATGAACAGATGTCCTTCAATGCGGTCATCTCTGCTGTGGTAGATGGGCCGTAGACCGAGGTCCGATTTCATGACTCTGAATGTGCGCTCAATCTCTGTAAGTCGCCAGTAGGTTCGTGCAACCGTTTCCACCGACCATCCGGTATGACTGGTCCGAAGCACATACCCTCCGCTGGCCTGGGTGCGACGCGCATGCGACGCACGCCGGGTCACCGTAACGGATTCTGCATGCTTGGTGCCCTCCTTTTTGCTGACCTCTACCTCATACAGGTGTGAGACCTTCTTGTACTTTTCCTTCAGACGACCAACCTTTATCGTGACCTTTTCATAGTTCTTCAAGTACCCGGGTTTCGAGAGTCCCTCATGTAGTGTAGTGAGCGCCTTCACAAACTTCTTGCATTGGGTTTCAAGGATCTGATCCTCCTTCGCCTGCTTGGCCTCACTGTGCACAAACACGCGTAGTTCCGCATTATCTTCAACGTCTTTTTCGTCTTCGCCATCTTCGCCATCTTCGCCATCTTCGCCATCTTTTTCCTTTTTGGTGACCTTCCAGGCTTTGATCTTGACTCCCCCGGCGGTCGTAAACTGTTGATCCGGCTTGTTTTCGGGGACTGGAGGGGCTTTGGAACGCTCCACGGTGATCCAGTTCAGTCCCTGTTCTTTCAGGTACTGCAGATTCTGCTCCGTCGCAATGCCGGAGTCCATAATCACTGTGGGCGTAGCGCCGTTTAGTTTCTCAATCGCCTCTTTGAGCGTTGCCGGTTCCCCTGCATTGCCCGGCAGGATCTGCACATTGCGGGGGAACCCCGAACCATCCAGGGTGAGCGCCAGCGTAACCAACGGACAATCACTGCGCTTTTCCTTGCTGCGCCCATGCGACAACAACTTCCCTTTCTTCTTGCCGTGGTAATAGGTATTGGTTAAATCATAAAAGACGATCGTTTCTTCAAACTGCAATACCTCTTTGGTAATGCCAAAGAGTTTCTCCAGGATCTCATCCATATGCTTATGGATCAGATCGGTGCAACGATAGAGGGTGTTGAGACTCGGGGGTTCCAAATCCAGAAGCTGCAGAACACTGGAGGTTTTACACAGCCATTTATGCGTTTCTCGTTCACTGCCCGGGTGGAGCATACGTCCGACGATCAGCGCACAGCAGAGCTTGACGTGTTTCTCGCAGAAGTTGAGCGAACGTAGCAGTACAGCCAGTCCGAGCTGTTCCAATGTCTGAAGGATCAGTCGTTCTCCGCCGACGGTCCGGGAATCGGGATGGGTTGTTTTCTCTGGATCAATGAGGTGTTGCTGATGGGATGTGCGATGGATGTCGTAGCCCTTGCTTTCGAGATGTGCAACGATGTCGTCGACCGCATTGAGAAAGGCTTCATCATTCTGGAAAGGGAGGCTGGCTTTCCCTTTGAGTCGGGCAGTAACGCAATGGGTCAGTTCCCCCCACAGACTGCGGGGGATGTTGAAGTTCGGGCCGAGATTAAGGAGGGTGCGGTGTTTGGAGGTACCGTCTTTGCGATAGGATTCGATGAGGGCAAAGCTGTTGCATTTCTTACCGTCTTTACGTTTGTAGGGTCGGTTTCGGATAAACATGATCGGAGTGTGGAATTGGTACGAGGTAAGGTACCGGGGTGGTTGGGGGGAGGTTCCCGTCCACACCTCTATAGCACTACATTGCCTTTTCCGAAAAAGTCGGCTAAAAAAGGTCGAAAAACGCCGAATTTAGCCGAAATAGCCCTATTAGGAGGGAAAAACGAGAGAATTGGAGGCGGAACTCAGCGTTTTCCCCTGACCGGATGGCGAAGTTAGGATGTGTTGCCTTTGCATATGATTGTTTAGGCGGTCGGTGAGCGATGCGGATGTGCCGGGGTGAATGTGTGCCGGATTCCGCGCTTTGTGTGCACATCTTTCTAGGGAAATTATATACGTGAGTGACCAACTGTACACAGTGAGGCACTAGTATCAATTTCACGGGTCATAGGGGTCGGTATCCCGAACGCCCCTCGCCGTGCAGAAGCCCCAATCCCGGAGGCCAGTATGTTTGCAGCCGCATTCAGGTCTGCATGATCCGCATGGCCACAGGACATACACATGAATTTGCTCCGTATCTTACGATTACTCGCTTTTGTGTGCCCACACACAGAACACCGCTGACTGCTATAGGCAGCGGTAACCTTTATCACCTTGCGGCACTTATAGCCCAGCATCTGATCCAGCTGGCCCCAACCTGTTCGCAGTATCCCACGGTTGAGGCCAGACTTCTGTCTGACGTTTGTGCCAAAGCTCTCCATCGTCCCCTTAGCTGAACGTGTCATCGCCTTGATCTTTAGGTCCTCCAGTATCACCGTTGAGGAGCATTTGGCAATACTGCGACTTACCTGGTGGTTCGCATTCTTGAGGATGTTAGCACGCTTGCGCTGTATGCGGGCGATTCTATGCTTCCGCCTGTTACGACGGTTGGAGCCTTTCTTCTGTCTCGCCAGTCTTCGTTGATGCCGCTTCAACTTGGCATCAAGACGCTTCGTATCCGGTTGTCTGATAATGCTTGTATCGCCCTCTGTGGAGACCATAGCGACCTGCCCGCAATTACGGTCAATGCCTACAGCACCGCCGGTATCCTCTATTACAGGTGCCTCCATCTTGTAGCAGATGACAGCATACCCTTTGCCGGCGTTCTTCTTTACCGTGGCTTTGACGGGTATACCATCAGGGTACGGGTTGCCTCCCCGCCTGCGGAGCGCCATATATCCCACTTTCGGGATATACAGCTTGCCATCCCGAACCCTTACGTTATCCGGGATCGTGAACGAAGGCGTACTACCACGTCTGGAATGGAGTCTCGGTCTTCTCTTAACCCTCCTTGAAGGATGCCTTCCATGCATCCGCTTGATATTTCAATGTGTATCTAACGACACCAAAGGAGTACTCAGGTAGCCACTCGACCGTACGGCGCAGCGCCGTGAACCGCTTCCCCAGCGAGAAGAAGCTTACCGAGGGCGGCTTCTCTCCAGCCTCTTTCGCTTTCTTGTACGCCTCGCTCTGCTCTGCGAGGATGGCATTCCACACAAACCTACACGCACCCGCTAATCCAGCAAGGTGCTTGGCGTTATTCCGACTTCCGGGCAACAGCCTGTATGTGATATTGCGGTATGCACTAACCGTTTCGGGCATGGCACTGTGGTATATAACTCCCTAATAGATGGAAATTATATAGCATGCGTACCCACGTGTTGAGTTATTTGAAATAATTGCAGTGTTTTCGTGAAAAGCGGGAACCGATTATGAAAAGCTGGCGAAAGCCATCCTGTCTGCACCACCAAAGCACAAAAAGTAATTCCTGCGAAAACGCGTGGCACTCAGCCATATAACTCCCTTTTGATACCTGCAGAGATAACTGGCTACGCGGTTTCAGTCCCTCTTTTTTTCTCGTAACGCTCCTTCGGGCAGCAGGACATCCCGATCTGCAACGGCTGCAACGTCAGATGTATATGGCAGGCCAAAAGTATGTCCATGTCATCTTATAAATACTCCCGACGATCGTGTTCAGGCGTGGGTCGGTAAACCAGACAGGATTATCATGCCTGTCCGCTACTATCCTACTGCGGCCAAACCATGGTTCCTCATCAGGCTGTGGCGCTTCATATGATAGGGTCTCATAAACACTCAAGTATCAATGCGCGCTGAACCCTCCTGTCGCCAGTTCACCCTTTTTGTGTATGCGCGCGGTGAAGTACACGGTAAAGCAGGCTTGGTCTGCCTGGCGTACCTCGCGGTAGCCCCCGGGTTTCCCAGGATGCCCCGCACAGATCCAGACATGCGCGCTAACGCATCCGGCTCTTCCCTTGGGTCGCGCCCCCGCGCATGACGTTAACAGACCAGCGACCTGGTCCGCTGCCGTAACCGCACCTTCCCCTGGCATACGAACCTGGCTCTGTGTCCAGTGCGTGCCATGTTGCATACGAACCTGGTTCTGCGTCCAGTGCATGCCGGGAACTACGGTTTCCCCTCGGGTGCGACGCTTCGCTCCACCAACTTCGCCACGTGGTCTTCCATGCTTTGTTCGCCAGCTTCATCGCTACTATCATCGCATCGGACCTCTCTTCAACGTACATCCTCCGATCAGCATTTCGCCTACGCTTCGGCGGCCCCGCTCTTGGCGCTGGGCGTTGAAAAGATCTCCCAGGTCCCGGCAGGATATGTACATACGTCCATGGGGTCTCAGACACCGCGGGCCTGTCCGCCCTCTCACCATAACGATGACGAACATATTGCCTTCGACCACACCGATAATCTCGGCGACCCGAACGACACATCTTTCGTTGCTCAATATCCCTGGCCATATGCGCCGCTACCGACACTTCACGTCCACCCTCACGAGTGACCGCGCACGGCTCGCGGAAATATGTGCTTGGTTCTTGCTTCATATTACGGGACTTTCACCCGCTATACCTTGCCAGTTAGCCTGGCACACCCCCCCTCTTCTCCTACAGGAGAAGCCCCCTTTCAGAGGCTGAAAAAAACTATGAGGCTGAGGTCAAGGAGCGCGAAAACAGTTCCGTCGCTTGGAGAAAAACCCCGATAAGGATGCAGTAATTGCGGATCAGGATGGGAAGGTTGGCCATCTGAAAAAAATACATTGGAACGAGCGTAACGCCTACTCTCTGGCAATAAGAGTAAGCGTTACACGTTTGTACTAAATGCACTGCACGGTTGGTTGATTGAAAAGGAACCGGTAGCTGTTGAGCCCGAGGAGGGTATCCGTACGGTGAAGTACATGGTAAAGCGGGCTTAGCATTGGTCTGCGTAGTCCGCTTGTAGAGCTTAGTGCAAGGTGATTATACGCCGGGTTTGGTGTGCCGACTTGGGAATTTCGGAGTGGTGTGCAGCTTATCGTCTTGGCGCCTGAATGCAGGCAGCAATCAGCGTCTTTGGGGACAAAAAACATGGGTTTTGGGGAGAAGAACCGGAACATTGTGGCGGACGCACATGTACACGAACTATGCGGCCCAAGGTATCTTTCTCCCCCTCTTCTCCTGCCGGTGAAGCCCTTTTTCAGAGGCTAAGAAACCAAGAGGCTGAGAACAAGGATCTGCGAAAGCAGGTCCGTCGCTTGGAGAAAAAAGCCGATCGTCTATCCAAGAACATCGCGGATATGGCTGCGAAGATTAGCCATCTGGAAGATAGGTTGGAACAAGCGCATCGCCTACTCTCTGGCAAAAAGAGTGAGCGTTACACGCCGGCGGACAATGCGCAGCAAGGCCGGTTGTCTGGAGAGGAACCAGAAGCTGTTGAACCCGAGGGGGAGGAGGACGAGTATGTCCCGGTAAAGCGCAAGCGGCGTGGGAAGAACAAGCCGGTGCGCGGGCCGATTCCGGACCATCTGCCCAGAGAGGTGATCCGCCTTGAGCCGGAGGGCAGCACCGCGGGTATGAAGTACATCGGCGAGGAAGTAACGGAGTACCTGGAATATGTGCCGGGCTTCACGAGGGTAGTACGGATTGTGCGGCCGAAGTACGTTGTCTGCAAGGAGCCTCGCAAGGGGGTGGTCATAGCGCCGTTGCCGAAGCGTGTCATACCGACGTATCTCCTTCAACACATGCGCGGCCTTATCCGGCGTGGTCATAGCGCCGTTGCCGAAGCGTGTCATACCGAAGGGGAAGGCGGGTCCGGGGTTGTTGGCGTATTTGGCGGTAGCCAAATATGTCGATCATATGCCGCTATACCGGCTGCGGAAGAAGTTTCAGCGCCATGGCGTGAAGCTATCGGCTGCTACAATGGGGGATTGGATTGCGAAGGTAGCGACGTATCTGGGTCCGTTAGGAGATGCGTTGCGTAAGGAGGTGCTTCGTAGCGGGTATCTGCAGGTGGATGAGACAACGATCCCGGTGCAAAAGCCGAAGAAGAAAGGGAAGAAAAACGAAGGAAAGACGCATCGCGGCTATCTTTGGGTATACCTGGCACCGCGGGCGAAGGTGGTGATGATGGATTACAGCCCGAGCCGTGCGCGCGCTGGACCGTGGGAATTCTTGCGCGGATATAGAGGGGCGATGCAAACCGACGGGTATGTGGTGTACGATGCGTTTGGTACGCGGGGCGGGATAACGCTGTTTGGATGTATGGCGCATGCGCGTCGCAAGTTTTATGACTGCAGGAAAAAGGAGCCCAAGAAGGTGCGCCATGTAATGGAGGAAATCCGGCAGTTGTATGCGATAGAGCGTGGGTTGCGTAAGGAGGGAGCTGGTCCGGCTCGGCGTGTGGAGGTACGACAGGAGGAGGCACGGCCGGTACTGGAGAAGTTGAAGCCATGGCTTGAGGAGAGTCGTGAGCACCGGCCGAGTGCGGGATGGGATGAAGCCGTGGGGTACATGCTCAACAGGTGGGAGAAGCTGGTTTGTTACCTGGAAGACGGCAAGGTTGAGATCGATAACAATCTGGTCGAGAACCAGATGCGGGCGATTGCGCTTGGTCGAAAAAACCATCTGTTTGCGGGATCGCATGCGGCAGCGCAGCGGTCCGCAGTACTGTACTCTCTTTTTGCCACATGCAAGTTGCAATCGACAAACCCGATTGAATGGCTTACCGACGTACTACGCCGTCTTCCGACACATCCTGCCGACCGCATGGCTGAACTCTTGCCCCATCATTGGAAAGCCAGTCGGGACTTGCAGCAAGCTACCGTCAAGAAAGCGGCATAGGAGCCCCTAAACAGGCGCGCCCGGGTCATCCGATAGATCCGTGTACGGGTCTGCGAATACGCTGTCAGGTACTTGACTCCTGCACACCCAACCGACGCTAGCCTATAAACCTTCGAACCGCGCCCTAACTTACTCTAATTGAGAGAGTAAATACCCTCGGTTATAATGTACTTCACCGGACGGATACCGAGGAGGGGCCGGACGAGTATATCCCGGTAAAGCGCAAGCGGTCCGGGAAGAAGAAGCCGGTGCGCGAGCCGATTCCGGACCATCTGCCCAGAGAGGTGATCTACCTTGAGCCGTAGGGCAGCACCGCAGGTTTGAAGTGCACCTGCGTGGAAGTACCACAGCACTGGGTCGGAAGAACCATCTGTTTGCGGGATTGTATGCGACAGCGCAGCGGTCCGTAGTATTGATACGCTCTTCTTGCTACATTCAAGCTGCGAGAGGTAAATCCGATTGAATGGCTTACCGATGTGCTACGCAGTCTTCCGACATATCCTGCCGAACGCATGGCTAAACTCTTGCCCCATCATTGGAAAGCCAGGATGGACTTGCAGCAAGCTACCGTCAAGAAAGCGGCATAGGAGCCCCTAAACAGGCGCGCCCGGATCATCGGATAGACCCGTGTACTAGTCTGCGAACACGCTGCCAAGTACTTGACGCATGCACACCCAACCGACGCCAACCTATTAACCTTCGGGCCGCGGTCTAACTTACTCTAATTGAGAGATTAAGTGCCCTCGTTTATAATGTACTTCACCGGACGGATACCTTTTTGTCGCCCGGTTACTATTTCCGTCGGGCGCTCACAGATCCATTCAATGATGTCTTGCCTAATTAAGCCTCTCCCGAGGGGGCTGAGGCATATATTGGCAACGCGCACCAGCACAAGTTTAAAAGCGACACCACAACACAATCCTCGGGCACTTCCTTCAAAACAGATCAAAAGGCAGGTGCTCAGGGTACCATCCCTGCGCTTCGCTGCTGTATCCCTTTAGGCTCGCATATGGGAATCAACACTACCCCTGCTGACGATTGTCTTAGCGTGTCCTCCCTCGTGGCACTGGTACGACGACAAGTTGAGGCTATAGGCCAGGATCTGTGGATTCAGTGCGAGATTTCTCAATTCACCGAACGGCGCCACTGGTACTTCACGGTCAAAGATGCCGGCGCCCGGATTGGCTGCATCGCATGGTCATCCGTAGTCCGATCTATCGGCATCATTCCTGAGGTCGGCATGATGGTACGCCTTCGCGGCTACCCTACGGTCTATGTCAAGGAGGGGCGGCTACAGTTCATAGTCCGGCAAATGGTGCCGCTAGGAGAAGGCGCCTTGCACCGCGCGTTTGAAGCCCTGAAGGCGCGGCTGCAGAAGGAAGGACTGTTTGAGCCTGCCCGCAAGCGCAACCTACCGTCTTACCCGGCGACTATAGGAGTCGTCACAAGCGGCGAAAGCGCAGCCTTCCGTGACATTGCAAAGGTGGTAGGCGAACGATTCCCGTCCACACGGATAATTCTTCAGTCGGTACGCGTACAGGGTGCGTACGCCCCCTCCGAGATTGCTAAGGCCATCGGCACGTTCAGCAGCCTGCCAGCACAGCATCCTCAGCGGCCCGACGTACTCATTGTGGGGCGCGGCGGTGGCGCGATAGAAGACCTGTGGGCCTTCAATGAGGAGGAAGTGGCCCGCGCCATATTTGCCTGCTCCATTCCTGTCATTAGTGCAGTGGGCCACGAGACTGATCACACCATCGCAGACTTGGTGGCCGATTGCCGTGCCGCTACACCAAGCAACGCCGCTGAAATTGCCGTGCCCATGGCTTCAGAATTGAGTCGCCGCGTGATCATCACCATCCAGGCGTGGCGCAATTCCATCGCATCCAAGGTGCAGATGCACCGGTCCAGCGTGCTGCGCACCGTGGAATCACGAAGGATTAACCGACCCATCCGCCGCCTCAATGATACACGTCAGGATGTGGACCGATACACCGATCGCCTGATGTATGGCATGCGACGGCGTACCGCGGATACACGGGCGCGAATCATGGCCGTCCAGGGACGACTGGAAACATTGGATCCTGAGAGAGCATTGCAACTCGGCTACATCCGTGTTGAGCGGAATGGGCAGCGTGTACGGATGGCAGGTCACCTACAGGCGGGCGACCGTGTTTTGTTGCAATTCATAGACGGACCAAGCCAGGCGAAGATACTCCCTGCCGAGCAATAAACGTGCTCGCCACCCTATTGAACGCTGCTCCGCATGGCTGATGCAACGCACCTCGTCGTAGAATTCAGTCCTGAGACACGCCTAGACCTGGTTGATGTGGCACAGCATCTGCAAAAGCATGCCAGCGACGCTTTGGCATCTTTTGAGAAGCTTCTCTTCTGCTCCATGCACACGACCGCCGGGTATCTGGACCAATCCCTTGTGGAACAGATGCAACACCGCAAAGAGTCGGTAGCAGACTTGGTACGCGCCACGCAGCGTCTCTTTCCAGTCGGCGCTCCATACTGGCACGATAGGATGAACCTGCGGTCAGAGCTTTCAGAGGCTCAAAAAGAGCTGGAACCGCACAATGCCGACTCCCATTTGGCTTACATAGGCCTCGGGCTTGAGAACTGTGTAGCGTATGACAACCGATCAGATCTCCCCGTCTACTTTATTGATCTGGACGGAGTAAACAATGGCACTCCACGCAGTCGACGAACAATGGTGGTGGGCTACAACAAGTCGGAGTCCGTGGCAGAAACGGTGCTTGACATCCCCGTCTCGGACCTGCACATTCAGTCCGTCAAGCTAGACGATCCCGCGCTGGGATTGATGGAAATGCTGGAGGAGCTCCTGACGAAACATGAGATTCAGTATGGCACCATCCGATTGACGCTGGATCCCGACGAGTCCCACGCCGGGTTGACTGTGAATGAGTACGAGCCGCTGCTCGTACGCAATGACCTTGCCGGCGTGCTGCGAAACCCTCTCCGCTACATGCGCGAAAAGGCCGCGGGCATTATACGTGATCCGCTGAGCCTGCCTTCCAAGGCCCGGCATTACGTTCGGCATGATCTGGTCCAGATCATCAATGAGGTCCGTAGCACTATCGGCCACAATGCGTCTTTGCTGGAGTGCGTTATCAAACGGTTCGGGATTCGTGTTGCGCTGCTGGACGCTGTCATAGATCGTGTAGCGACAATCCCCGCTCCCCGCTGGTTGCGTGTGGGGAGGCAGGCTGCACTTCTCATAGCCGACCACACCAACACAGGAACAATGGTGTGCGGTGTTTATCAGAGTCCTATTCTGATCCAGTGGCGCCGGCCTCGCAATTCGCGCCGCCGCATTCGCGTGTCAATAGAGCGCCTCTCCGGCTAAATCAGGGACCGCGACTGCCCACCATCAACGTTCAGACATGTCCCCGTAACGAGGCTGGCACGCGGCGAGACCAGAAAAGCCGCCACATCACCCACCTCTTCTGCTGAGCCAAACCGTCCAATCGGAAGGTTCTCGCGCACAAAGGCCTTCATGCCTTGCGGATCGCTCTGTACACGCCGATCCCACGACCCACCGGCGAATCGAATGGACCCGGGAGCAATACTATTTACCCGGATACCTTCGCCGGCGAGTTCCAACGCCATAATCTTTGCCGCACTGATTAGCGCGCTCTTCGTGGCATTGTATATGGACAGACCACGGCCCCCGGCTTCTCTGCCGAATATGGAGGCCACAAACAAAATCGCGCCTCCACCGGTCCGCCTCATTGCATGCACCGCGCTGCGACTGGAACGAAGATGCACGCGGAGATTCAAGTCAAGGATGGCTTCCCAGTCCTCGTCCGTCGTATCGGCAAATTCCTTCCGTCTGTTACCCCCCACATTGTTAACTAGAATGTCAATTCGACCGAACGCATCCTCCGCGGCTCGGACCAGCTGCCCCGGCGCTCCAGGGTCTGTAACATCAAGAACAACGGGGAATACCGTCCCACCATTGTTCCTGATCCGAGCTGCAGCGTCCTGAAGAGGCTGTTCGTTTCGGGCGCAGGTGACTAGGCGGCACCCCTCGGCAGCGAGCCGCCGGGCTATCGCCTCTCCCAAACCCCGACTTGCACCGGTTACCAGCGCTACCTTGCCTGTCAGTTTCAGATCCATACCTTTGGGAATTATATACGTGAGTGACCAACTGTACACAGTGAGGCACTAGTATCAATTTCACGGGTCATAGGGGTCGGTAACCCGAACGCCCCTCGCCGTGCAGAAGCCCCAATCCCGGAGGCCAGTATGTTTGCAGCCGCATTCAGGTCTGCATGATCCGCATGTCCACAGGACATACACGTGAATTTGCTCTGCGTCTTACGGTTACTCGCTTCTGTGTGCCCACACACAGAACACCGCTGACTGGTATAGGCAGCGGTAACCTTTATCACCTTGCGGCACTTATAACCCAGCATCTGTTCCAGCTGGCCCCAACCTGTTCGCAGTATTCCACGGTTGAGGCCAGACTTCTGTCTGACGTTTGTGCCAAAGCTCTCCATCGTCCCCTTAGCTGAACGTGTCATCGCTTTGATCTTTAGGTCCTCCAGTATCACCGTTGAGGAGCATTTGGCAATACTGCGACTTACCTGGTGGTTCGCATTCTTGAGGATGTTAGCACGCTTGCGCTGTATGCGGGCGATTCTATGCTTCCGCCTGTTACGACGGTTGGAGCCTTTCTTCTGTCTCACCAGTCTTCGCTGATGCCGCTTCAACTTGGCATCAAGACGCTTGGTATCCGGTTGTCTGATAATGCTTGTATCGCCCTCTGTGGAGACCATAGCGACCTGCCCGCAATTACGGTCAATGCCTACAGCACTGCCGGTATCCTCTATTACAGGTGCCTCAATCTTGTAGCAGATGACAGCATACCATTTGCCGGCGTTCTTCTTTACAGTGGCTTTGATGGGTATACCATCAGGGTACGGGTTGCCTCCCCGCCTGCGGAGCGCCATATATCCCACTTTCGGGATATACAGCTTGCCATCCCGAACCCTTACGTTATCCGGGATCGTGAACGAAGGCGTACTACCACGTCTGGAATGGAATCTCGGTCTTCTCTTACCTTCCTTGAAGAATGCCTTCCTTGCATCCGCCTGATATTTCAATGTGTATCTAACGACACCAAAGGAGTATTCAGGTAGCCACTCGACCGTACGGCGCAGTGCCGTGAACCGCTTCCCCAGCGAGAAGAAGCTTACCGAGGGCGGCTTCTCTCCAGCCTCTTTCGCTTTCTTGTAGGCCTCGCTCTGCTCTGCGAGGATGGCATTCCACACAAACCTA
Organism: Rhodothermales bacterium; assembly: GCA_963663495.1. Classification (GTDB taxonomy): domain Bacteria; phylum Bacteroidota; class Rhodothermia; order Rhodothermales; family Bin80. The sequence continues at coordinate 1,525,717 of OY760427.1, read as the reverse complement.
CACGCACCCGCTAATCCAGCAAGTTGCTTGGCGTTACTTCGACTTCCGGGCAACAGCCTGTATGTGATATTGCGGTATGCACTAACCGTTTCGGGCATGGCACTGTGATATATAACTCCCTAATATATGATAATTATATTCCATGCGTACCCACGTGTTGAGTTATTTGAAATAATTGCAGTTTTTCGTGAAAAGCGGGAACCGATTATGAACAACTGGCGAAAGCCATCCTGTCTGCACCACCAAAGCGCAAAAAGTAACTCCTGCGAAAACGCGTGGCATTCAGCCATATAACTCCCATACCTTTCGCAGTAAGTTTTGGGAATTATACACGTGAGTACCCTCTTGTGTCAATTTCACGGGTTATAGGGGTCGGTAACCCGAACGCCCCTCGCCGTGCAGTCGCCCCAATCCCGGAGGCCAATATGTTCGCGGCAGCGTTAAGGTCCGCATTATCGGCGTGCCCACATAAGACACACGTGAATTTACTCTGGGTCAATCTGTTTGCCTTGTCCCGGTGACCGCACTTATTGCGGTCCTGACTGGTGTAGGGGGCCGGGACCTTAAGCACCTCCCGGCATTTGTACTGCAACATACCATCCAACTGCCCCCATCCGGTGGCATTAATGCTACGGTTCAGCCCCGCCTTCTGGGCAACGTTCCTGCCCGGATTGTCAACCGTCCCTCTGGCGGACGAAGTCATCGCCTCGATATTGAGATCCTCCAGCACAACCATAGACGAGTGATTCGCGATCTGCCGGCTTACCTGGTGATTGGCATTCCTGCGGGTCATCGCGATCGACCGGTGCGCTTTCTGAAGTCGCTTCTTAGTGCGGTATCTGCGGTTGGACCCTTTCTGCTGCCGGGCCAATCTCCGTTGATACCGGTGCAGTTTCGCCGTCTTACGCTTCACGTCCGGTTGCCGCATGATCTCACGTTTACCGTCGGTGGAGACAGCGGCAACCTGCCCACAGTTGCGGTCTATCCCCGTAACAACGCCATTATCTTCTGTCTCCGGTGCTTCTACTTTGTAAGATATGCAGGCGTACCACTTGCCCACCCGTTGCAGGATCACGGCTTTTACAGGAACGCCGTCCAGATACGGGTTGCCCCCCTTACGCCGAAGTTTCAGGTATCCAAGCTTGGGGATGAGTAACCGACCATCCTTGATCTTGACCCTATCGGGAATCGTGAATGATGGATGGCTTCGGTATTTGGCTTTGAATCTTGGCTTACCCTTACCCTGCTTAAAGCAAGACGTCCATGCGTCGGCTTGGTACTTCAGTGTGTAGCGTGTCACGCCGAACGAATACTCTGGTAACCACCCGGTGCAATCCCGTAGTTCCTTAAACCGTTTTCCAAGAGAAAAGAAACTCAAGGACGGGGACTTTTCGTCCGTCTCCTTTCCCTGTTTGTATTCCTGAATCCACTGTGCCAGTATGGCATTCCAGACGAACCGGCAAGCACTGCCCTTCCCCCATAAATCATCCATAACGGTTCGATTGTTCGTCAGTTCTGGTCAACTCTCGCTGGCATGGCTGTCGGAATATCTCGGGTATTTCGACCTGACAGGTATGGTGTGTGACTTGAGGTGAATAATGCCGTCCTCTCGTGCGGATACGCGATCTCTTCCTGCGCCGCTTCCACTGCCATTCTACCACTTCAGGTGCTTGACCTTTCGCTACTTGTTTTTTATGTTGCGGCATGTTCCAACGAAGTCAGGTCTTACGAACGCTCACTGCTCCCTGCAATGGAGAGCGTTTGGACAGGGTTCTTGCCGACGATCTTTGGCGGTTTCGCACGCAGATAGCGCGCGCTGTCTGTGAAGAGTTCGGGTTTGTTGATGCACGGGGCGAACCGCAGGTGAGCAACTGTGCGCAGGCTTTATCGAAGTTGGAGGCCCGGGGGAGGATTGTGTTGCCCAAGCCCGAGAATTGTAATGCGGCTAAGGCGGAACCGCGTAGGCGCGAGGAGCGGGTACCGGATCCGATAGCGTTACCGGACACGGTACACGGTGTCCGGGGGTTGACGATTGAGTTGGTTGAGACGGACGAGCAGCGTATGGCGTGGAACACGTTGCTGCACTTTGAGCATCCGAGGCGTACGACCACATTTGTGGGAGCGCAGGTACGCTATCTGATAGGCAGTGCCCATGGTTACCTGGGAGCGGTGGGATTTTCGGCGGCGGCGTTGTGCCTGGCGCCCAGAGAGCACTGGATGGCGTGGAGTGATGAGCAGCGCAAGGCGCATTTGCACCGTGTGGTGTGTTTGAGTCGTTTTCTGATACGGGGGCAGTGTCAGGATTTGGCCAGCCATGTACTGGGTAAGGTATTGAGACGGTTGGCGGATGATTTTCAGGCACGGTACTGTTACCGTCCCTGGGTTGTCGAAACGTATGTGGATCCCCAAGGGGAAGGAGCGTGTTTTGAGGTGAACAATTTTGTATTGATCGGCCATACCGCAGGCGGAAAGCGGCACAAGGAGGCAAAGGAAGAGGATCCCAAGGGGCTGTATGTATACGAGTTGGACAAAGAATGGCGCGGGACCTTGGGGGAACCGGAGGAGGAGTTGCGTCCGGTGAGGGATCCGCACGAGGGGATTGACAGTGCGCAGTGGGCCGAAACGGAGTTTGGCGGAGCGCCATTGGGAGACAGGCGGTTGTCTGTGCGACTGGTAAAGAGTACGTCCATGTTGGCCGATGTGATAGGCCACAGCATTACCGCGCATACGGATGCGGACCGCGCGGCGGTGAAGGGGCATTACCGGTTATTGGAGAGCAAGAAGGACAAAACGGTAACGCCGGAGAACATATTGGCGCCGCATCGTGGGCGTACGATAGAGCGCATGCGTAGTCAGGAGACCGTGTTATGCATCCAGGACACGACGAAGTTGCGGTACAGTACGCGGCCGGCGTGTACGGATTTGGAGGTAATAGGGAGTAATCAGACGACGGCGAAGACGCTGGGGTTGCCGTTGCATGCGACGCTGGTGGTGACGGAGGATGGATTGACGTTGGGGGTGTTGCGTGGCAGCTTCAAGGATCCGGAGGAGGGTCCGCATGCTCCGCGGACGCAGCGGTGGATAGACGGGTTCAAGGATATATGCGAGGCGGCGGAGGAGCTGTCCGGCGAGACGCAGGTGATCTGTGTTGCGGACCGGGAGGCGGACAGCTTTGCTATGTTTGCCGAGCAGCGCAGACAGGGTAAGGCGGAGGTATTGATACGAGCGAAGCATGATCGCAAGCTGTTAGATGATCGCAAGCTGTTTGCGGTAATGCGCAGTGGTAAGGCTCCGGGGAATGTGGAGATAGAGATACAGCGGGTGACGGCGCGCAAGAAGCAGGCGCGCAAGCAGGCACGGAAGGGTCGCAGTTACCGGATGGTCAATACGGAGGTACGCTACGGGAGGTTCTTGTTGCCGGATCCGAAGAACGAGGAGGAGCCGGTGGTGATGTACGGGGTGCATGTGTTGGAGGTGGAGCCTCCGGGGGATGCGCCGCCGGTGGAGTGGATGCTATTGACCAGCATGGAGGTAGGGAGCGTAGCGGATGCACGGCGGGTGTGTAAGCGTGCGGTGAAGTACAGGGTAGCGGGCTTTTTGGCGGTTTTGGCGGGTACAGTGTGGTTGGAAGGAGGAGAGCATGTGGGCTTGCCCGATCTGGACGATTCGGCGTCCGGCAGCTAGGCGGCCTTACCCTAGTGGGCTTGCCGTGCCCGTTTCCAATGATGGGGCAATAGCGCTGCTATGTCCTCGGCAGGATGTGTCGGGATGCGCTGGAATACTTCCATGAGCCATTCCATTGGGTTGACGTCGTGGAATTTGCAGGTTCCAAGGAGCGAATAGACCACGGCACCCCGCTGGGATGCATCATGGGATCCTGCGAACATGTAGTTCTTCCTACCAATAGCCAGTGGCCGTATCGCATTCTCAACCAGATTATTGTCCAACTCCACACGGCCCTCATCCAGATATCGGGTCAGCCTTTGCCAACGGCCAAGCGTATACTGGGTCGCCTTGGCCCACGGGCTCTTGGGTAAACCATTGTTCACCTCCAGCCACGGCTTCAGCTCCTCCAGTACAGGTCCGGCCCGTTCCTGTCGCAGTTGCTGACGAACATCCGCACTCGCACCCGTTTTGCGTAGCCAACGCTCTATGAGGTAGAGCTTGCGTATCTCCTTCAACACATGCGCGGCCTTATCCGGCTCGTACGTCTTGCAGTCGAAGAACTTGCGCCGGGCATGCGCCATGCATGCGTAGAGCGTTACGGATGGGTCCGCATCAAAGATGTCGTAAGCTACATACCCGTCTGTCTGTAGCAATCCCTCATACCCGTGCAAAAACTCCACCGGACCCGCCCGAGCACGGGTCTTCCGGTATTCCATCACCAACAGTCTCTGCTCTGGACTATGGTACACCCAATAAAAGCCTTTATGCAGCGATCCCTTCTTATCTCCATCCTGCACCTCAATCCCCGTCTCATCCGCCTGCAGATACCCGGTGGATAGCAACTCCTGCTTCAGAGCATCATACAACGGGGTCAGGTGCGACGCAGACTGCGATATCCAGCCTCCCAGCGTGGACTTCGCAATTTCCACGCCTTCCCGACGAAACCGCTGCTGCTGACGGTACAAAGGCAGGTGGTCCGCATATTTGCCCACCACCACATCTGCCAACAACCCCGGACCCGCCATGCCCTTGTTCACCATCCGTGGTGGCAACTCACCTATGATCACCCCCTTATCCTCATCCCCAGGGTCCACATACTTCGGACGCACATACTCAATAACCTTCATATGGGCGGGTACACGCTCCAGAACCAGCGTCTTCTCCGCCCCGATGCACGTCATACCACTGGTATCCCCGTCAGGCTCAATAGTAATCGTTTCGCGGGGCAGTTTCTTCAGCAGATCGTCCAGCGCTTTACGCTTGGGCTTGCCCTTCTTCTTCTGCCGTCCGTTCGCCTTTTGCCCATTCTTCGTCTGTCCATTCGTCTCCGGCTCCGGTAGAGGGACCTCCTGCTCCGGCTCATCGAACAACGTGCCCTGCTGCGGGTCATTCAGCACACACTTTTCACTCTTGGGACTGTATAGCGCGCGTAGCGCTAGCATCAGCCGGTTATTCATATTCCCCAACTCTGCCTCAAGCCGGCTGCATCGATCATGCAACTGGCTATTCTTTCTCTCCAATTCTGCATTATCCCGGCTGTACTGATCAAAGGCACTGGCCAATTCGGGGTGCTGTGCAAGCAACGCAACCTGCGCGGGGGAGAGGATAGAATGTGCTTCGGGCTGCATGGTGAGCTAACAACACCAGCATATTGCTTGTTCCCGAATCACACATTATATTTGGCCCGATTATCGGCTTTTTACCGCATATCGGGGCCAATATTTCACCGTCTTCAACGACACCCCCTCCAGCATCATCACCATCTGTGCCCATGTCGGCACATCCTCCTCTGGCAACGCAAACGTACCCGTCTCCAAGCGCTTGTAGAAGATCGCAAAGCCGTTCCGATCCCATGTGAGCGCCTTCAAATGGTTTCGCCTCCTGTTGATGAATACAAAGATGTCTCCCGACATCGGATTCCGCTTCATGCCGCTCTTTACCAAAGCGCACAAGCCGTCAAAGCTTGTGCGCATGTCCACCGGCGGTCGGTAAAAGAAGTACCGGTGCGAAGGTGCCAGTCCGATCATGACTGCGTCAGCCTGGCCAGGTACGAAGCAGAGACCGGTGCAAAGAACCGCACCCGTATCCCACCCGGATATGCGATCTCTACCTGTGCCGCTTCCCTTGGTGCTACACTGCCTATCTCCACGAAGCCTCGGCTGTCCTCGGCTGCAGTCTCCTGGCGAACCTTCCGCCTCCAATAATTCAACTGCCCATACGAGATGCCGTGCTTTGCACAAAACGCCGCTGCGGACTGGGTCCTTTCGTTATACTGCTCTACCAGCGGAAACATCTCTTCCGCCGTACGTTTGGGCTGTACCATGCGATCTGGGGTCTGGGTTCTCACGTCTAGGGGTAAGCTCCCCAGAACCCATCACCCAATCAAGATGTAGTTCACCGCACGCTTACGCGGGTGTTGGCAATGTATCTCAAGCGGTGGCGGGTGGAAGACTTCTTCCGCGTGCTCAAGAGTGGGTGCAAGGTAGAGCGTTTGGGTCTGCGTACCTCGTTGCGTCTCCAGCGAGCAATAACGATGTATTGTGTGATATCCTGGCGCGTCATGACCTTGGTGCAATTGGGTCGGGAGGTGCCGGAGCTGGACGCGGATGTCTTTTTCACGGAGATGGAGCTGCGATTCTTGGATGGATATGCAGCACGGGTAAAGCTGCCGAAGCCCAGTACTTTGGGAACTGCTATCCTGATCGTAGCGGTGCTCGGCGGTTATCAGAACCGCACTCGTGATGGACCGGTGGGTTACCAGATCATGTGGCGTGGCCTAGAGAGGTTACACCTAATGACATTGGGATACGAGGTAAGAGACGAACAATTGAGTGCATGTTCGCACGGGAATTCATCTGGGTTCATATAAATGGCATATCAACTTGCCTGATGTGGGCCTATGCCCCAATGGCTACACCTGCGTGAGCGTGCGGTGAACTGCATCTTGATTAGGTGACGGGTTCTGTAGAGCTTACCCGTAGACGTGAGAACCCAGACCCCGGACCGCCTGGTACAGCCCAGACGTACGGCGGAAGAGATGTTTCCGCTGGTAGAGCAGTATAACGAAAGGACCCGGTCCGCAGCGGCGTCTTGCACAGAGCAGGGCATCTCGTACGGGCCGTTGAATTACTGGAGGCAGAAGTATCGCCAGGAGACTGCAGCCGAGGGTTCGTGGATGTAGGCAATGCAGCGCCAAGGGAAGCGGCGCAGGAAGAGATCGCGTATCCGCACGAGAGGATGGCATTATTCACCTCAAGTCACACACCATACCTGTTAGGCCGAAATACCCGAGATAATCCGACAGCCATGCCAGCGATATTTGACCATACCTGACGAACAATCGAACCGTAATGGATGATTTATGGGTACAGGGCAGGGCAAGCACCAGCAATACCGGCCAACTTCTTCGCGTTACTCTTACTCCCCGGGAGCAACCGGTATTCCACTGTCCTATGGACAGAACAAACACGGATATCAGTGTTACAACCCTCTACGGGCATGGCATCAAATTCGGTTGATGTTGCGGTAAGCAATGGGGCGGACTGGAGATCCGTCCCATTGTGTCCGTGCCCCCTATCAAGCCAAAAGTTCACGGCTTGGGCACTCATGTGTATAACTCCGTTTCTACTCGGCGATATCCCGACATGTATTGAGCTCTTAGCCATGTGATGGCATTGAGTGCGGAGGAACAGGTCTACGCTGATGTAGGCACCGTATCTTGGCAGTTGCACAATGGCATCATCCCATTAACTATCCCCCGAGCTACGACCAATCGTGAAAACCCATGACAGCAATATTGTGGACAGTGATAGCCTCCATTGTGGCCATCGTGGGAAGCGTGGTGGCAATATTCTTGCCCATAATACGCAGCCTAACTGCTTCTATAGAAACAATTCGATCTGATGTAAAGGACCTGCGAACTGAAATGAAGGCCGACATCAGTGACCTGCGCAGCGATGTCCGTGTACTCCAAGACTATGTTTACGATTTGAATGGGAAAGTCAACAGAGTTGTAGGCCACATTGAGAGTATTGATAGTCCATCCGTTGGTCAAACGTTCTAAGAACAAGGGCGAAGTTTTAGAACAAATCGGTGTTGAGCCTGCAGGCAGTCTGGTCTAATTGCCTCGCGTGCCGGTGATCTTGGCGTCGCTCCCGGATGTTGTGACATAATCTTGCCGGTCGACCAATATTGGCCGTAATTAGCCCCGGCTTGTGTAGTTGTGTCCCCAATTGAGCGACTATGAACTCCGGTGTAAATGCTGTGTGCGGTCATGGCTTGCACAGGTTTATTGCAGAACATACCGGTAGTCTGCAATATTCATGTCGTAGTCTGTTTGGGTCTGAAAGTGCTGTGTTGGTACCTGCTGGACCGATTGAGCGTTGTTCATGCGTAGGGAGAAGAGGGGCTGGAAACACCAGTTAGGGCCCTTTTTCCGACGATAGAGCGGTCACACTACCGAGATTTTGTTAAGACTTCTGTCGCTGTCGCGCGGAAATGCCTCCACCTACTGTGCTCCATCCGCTTGCCGCCTTGGGAGCCTGCGGCGTTGGAGGGCAGGCGCACTAGTGGCTTAATTTGGGGAATTATATACGTGAGTGACCGACTGTACACAGTGAGGCACTAGTATCAATTTCACGGGTCATAGGGGTCGGTAACCCGAACGCCCCTCGCCGTGCAGAAGCCCCAATCCCGGAGGCCAGTATGTTTGCAGCCGCATTCAGGTCTGCATGATCCGCATGTCCACAGGACATACACGTGAATTTGCTCCGTGTCTTACGGGTACTCGCTTCTGTGTGCCCACACACAGAACACCGCTGACTGGTATAGGCAGCGGTAACCTTTATCACCTTGCGGCACTTATAGCCCAGCATCTGATCCAGCTGGCCCCAACCTGTTCGCAGAATTCCACGGTTGAGGCCAGACTTCTGTCTGACGTTTGTGCCAAAGCTCTCCATCGTCCCCTTAGCTGAACGTGTCATCGCTTTGATCTTTAGGTCCTCCAGTATCACCGTTGAGGAGCATTTGGCAATACTGCGACTTACCTGGTGGTTCGCATTCTTGAGGATGGTAGCACGCTTGCGCTGTATGCGGGCGATTCTATGCTTCCGCCTGTTACGACGGTTGGAGCTTTCTTCTGTCTCGCCAGTCTTCGCTGATGCCGCTTCAACTTGGCATCAAGACGCTTCGTATCCGGTTGTCTGATAATGCTTGTATCGCCCTCTGTGGAGACCATAGCGACCTGCCCGCAATTACGGTCAATGCCTACAGCACCGCCGGTATCCTCTATTACAGGTGCCTCCATCTTGTAGCAGATGACAGCATACCCTTTGCCGGCGTTCTTCTTTACCGTGGCTTTGACGGGTATACCATCAGGGTACGGGTTGCCTCCCCGCCTGTGGAGCGCCATATATCCCTCTTTCGGGATATACAGCTTGCCATCCCGAACCCTTACGTTATCCGGGATCGTGAACGAAGGCGTACTACCACGTCTGGAATGGAATCTCGGTCTTCTCTTACCCTCCTTGAAGAATACCTTCCATGCATCCGCCTGATATTTCAATGTGTATCTAACGACACCAAAGGAGTATTCAGGTAGCCACTCGACCGTGCGGCGCAGCGCCGTGAACCGCTTCCCCAGCGAGAAGAAGCTTACCGAGGGCGGCTTCTCTCCAGCCTCTTTCGCTCTCTTGTACGCCTCGCTCTGCTCTGCGAGGATGGCATTCCACACAAACCTACACGCACCCGCTAATCCAGCAAGGTGCTTGGCGTTATTCCGACTTCCGGGCAACAGCCTGTATGTGATATTGCGGTATGCACTAACCGTTTCGGGCATGGCACTGTGGTATATAACTCCCTAATAGATGGAAATTATATAGCATGCGTATCCACGTGTTGAGTTATTTGAAATAATTGCAGTTTTTCGTGAAAAGCGGGAACCGATTATGAAAAACTGGCGAAAGCCATCCTGTCTGCACCAGCAAAGCACAAAAAGTAATTCCTGCGAAAACGTGTGGCACTCAGCCATATAACTCCCTAAGTTTTGGGAATTATATACGTGAGTGACCAACTGTACACAGTGAGGCACTAGTATCAATTTCACGGGTCATAGGGATCGGTAACCCGAACGCCCCTCGCCGTGCAGAAGCCCCAATCCCGGAGGCCAGTATGTTTGCAGCCGCATTCAGGTCTGCATGATCCGCATGTCCACAGGACATACACGTGAATTTGCTCTGCGTCTTACGGTTACTCGCTTCTGTGTGCCCACACACAGAACACCGCTGACTGGTATAGGCAGCGGTAACCTTTATCACCTTGCGGCACTTATAGCCCAGCATCTGATCCAGCTGGCCCCAACCTGTTCGCAGTATTCCACGATTGAGGCCAGACTTCTGTCTGACGTTTGTGCCAAAGCTCGCCATCGTCCCCTTAGCTGAACGTATCATCGCTTTGATCCTTAGGTCCTCCAGTATCACCGTTGAGGAGCAATTGGCAATACTGCGACTTACCTGGTGGTTCGCATTCTTGAGGATGTTAGCACGCTTGCGCTGTATGCGGGCGATTCTATGCTTCCGCCTGTTACGACGGTTGGAGCCTTTCTTCTGTCTCGCCAGTCTTCGCTGATGCCGCTTCAACTTGGCATCAAGACGCTTCGTATCCGGTTGTCTGATAATGCTTGTATCGCCCTCTGTGGAGACCATAGCGACCTGCTCGCAATTACGGTCAATGCCTACAGCACCGCCGGTATCCTCTATTACAGGTGCCTCCATCTTGTAGCAGATGACAGCATACCCTTTGCCGGCGTTCTTCTTTATAGTGGCTTTGACGGGTATACCATCAGGGTACGGGTTGCCTCCCCGCCTGCGGAGCGCCATATATCCCACTTTCGGGATATACAGCTTGCCATCCCGAACCCTTACGTTATCCGGGATCGTGAACGAAGGCGTACTACCACGTCTGCAATGGAATCTCGGTCTTCTCTTACCCTCCTTGAAGAATGCCTTCCATGCATCCGCCTGATATTTCAATGTGGATCTAACGACACCAAAGGAGTATTCAGGTAGCCACTCGACCGTGCGGCGCAGCGCCGTGAACCGCTTCCCCAGCGAGAAGAAGCTTACCGAGGGCGGCTTCTCTCCAGCCTCTTTCGCTTTCTTGTACGCCTCGCTCTGCTCTGCGAGGATGGCATTCCACACAAACCTACACGCACCCGCTAATCCAGCAAGTTGCTTGGCGTTACTCCGACTTACGGGCAACAGCCTGTATGTGATATTGCGGTATGTACTAACCGTTTCGGGCATGGCACTGTGGTATATAACTCCCTAATAGATGGAAATTATATAGCATGCGTACCCGCGTGTTGAGTTATTTGAAATAATTGCAGTTTGTTCGTGAAAAGCGGGAACCGATTATGAAAAGTTGGCGAAAGCCATCCTGTCTGCACCACCAAAGCACAAAAAGTAATTCCTGCGAAAACGCGTGGCACTCAGCCATATAACTCCCTAAGTTTTCGCAAAAGATACTGCTGAACATGGTGGTAATTGCCGCCTGTTTTGGAGAGCTTATAGGGGACTTTATTGTGAAAATATAGTTACCGGTACGATGAGCGAGAAGCGCAGCGAACCACGATTGGAAGCGGCCTTGACACGACTGGAGCAGCTTGCCACAAAGCTTGATAGCGATACAGGGACGCTTGAGGATGCGTTGAAGGATTTTGAGGAGGGCATACACCTTGCCAGCCAGTGCCTGAAATATCTGGATGAAACAGAACTGCGAATTGAGAAACTGCACGACAGTTTGACCCGACAGCATCCCGAACCCTAGCCCACACGTGAACTGGAATATTTCGTTGCCCGATTCCGCGCGGATCTGGATTTTTTCTCTGGATCACGCTCCAACGTGTCCGCAGCACCTAAAAGAAGCCATCGATCTGTTCCTGACGCGGTGGTTGTCACACGGGCGTCGGGTAGCTGGAGCGCAAACCATACTAGACGAGCGGTTCCTCGTCACCGCAGGCCACATACCGACCGGTGGCGAGATTAGCGGATGCGGTATGGACGCCTTGTTTCGCGCCGTGAATGAAGCTTGTGCCGCCGCCGGGGTCCGAGTTCTGCCGCCGCTGTTGGTTCACTACCGCGACGAGACAGGGGATATTCAAAGCATATCGCGCCGTACTTTTAGAACCTTGGTGGAGAATGGCTCCGCAGGCCCATCTACGAGGATTCTGGACCCATCGCTAACCACTCTCGGTGCTCTTCGTGCCGGTGGATTTGAACGGCCGTTGCACCTTAGCTGGAACGCTGCCGTGCTCCGATGGTCGGAGCAGAAAGTATAGGGGAGTTATATAGTGTTTGCCAGAAAAAGGTAGGAGGGCTGAAAAACGGCGAAACAAGGCCGTTTGATACTCGTTCTATCCACCTGTAAGCGTTACGGTTACAGATGGATATGAGCCATACCGTATTTGCACATTGCAGATTATTCAGCCAGCGTGTCTCTAACGAATGTTTGGCCAAATCCTTCTGTTTCGGGCGTTTTCATCGATATAAGGCCCCTTGGGGCCGATTATTCATACGATTAATACCATGCGGATTGTAGAGGATACACAGTTTAAGCTCGGGCAGGTCCCCATTGAAGAGATGACCTTCCACCCCAAAGACCGGGACGATATACCGGCAGTGCTAAAAGGTCTGCAGCACCTGTATTGCGACCCAACGGCTCGGCAGAAGATCTTTGAGATCCTGGAGACGCAGTTGCTTCCGAATATTGATTTGCAGCGTGGTCGTCCGGGGATGGCACTTTGGCGCGTCTTTGTCTTGGGGGTATTGAAGCAGGCCCTCAACTGCGACTTTGATCGTTTGAGGAGCCTAGCCGCCAATCATTTGGAGGTGCGCCAGATGCTGGGGCATACGAATTTCTGGGACGAGCCTGTCTATCAGCTGCAGACCGTTATTGATAACGTGAGCCTGCTAACAGCGGACATCCTGAAGCAGATCAACGATGCGGTGGTGGCTTGCGGTCACCGATTGGTAGAACAGGAGCCAGAGGAGCCGCTTCTTGGCCGGGTTGATTCGGCGGTGGCCAAAGCGAATGTGGAGTGGCCTACGGATGTTCGTTTGTTGTGGGAATCGATGCGGTGCCTGATTCGGGAGTTGCATTGCGCATGTGAGGCGCACAGCCTTGCGGGCTGGCGCAAGGCTGTGTACTGGAGTCGTACCTTGAAGAAGGCCTTCAACCGGGTGCGTACGCACCGTCAGTGGCGTGATGAGTCGAAGGTGAGAAAGTATGTGAAGATGTGTCGTGTTCTGATTGAGCGTGCGGAGAGCAGTGTCAGCGTGTTGAAGGAGAAAGACGCGGATCTTGAGGAGGTGTTGCGGTACTTGGCAGATGCACAAAGGCAGATAGATCAAGTAGATAGGCGTCTATTGAAGGGGGAGGTGATTCCGCATGATGAGAAGGTATTTTCGATACATGAGCCGCATACTCGTTGGATCACCAAGGGGAAGGCGGGGGTGATTGCGGAGTTGGGTCTGCCGGTATGCGTGCTGGAGGATCAGCATCAGTTGATATTGTGGCATCAGATACTGCACGAAGGGGTGGATTCGGATATGATTGTGGGGTTTATGAAGGAAGCGAAGGATCGGTATCCGGCGATCACATCGTGCAGCATGGATAAGGGGTACTCATCGGTAAAGAACCGTAAGGCGCTGGAGCCGGTGTTGGACACGGTGATCATGCCGAAGAGGGGTAAGTTGAGCAAAGCGGACAAGGAGAGGGAATCCGATCCGAAGTTTGTGGAGGGTCGTCGTCAGCATCCGGCAGTGGAGTCGGCGATCAACAATTTGAATCATCGGGGCCTGGGTTTGATACGGACCCGTGGCAAGGAAGGCTTTGTTCGAACGGTGGCGCTGGTAGTGGTAGCGGCAAATGTGCACCGTATCGGACAGATAGTGAAGCGGAGCGAGGAGCGACGAAGGCGGTGCGAGCAGGCCCGCAAGCGCGCGGCGTAGGTACTCGCGCGAGCGTCTTCAGCACAGAATCAAGGTAGCCTGCAAGGGCGAGAGGCCAACGTATGTTCATGCCTCGCTGATGGACGACAAAAACACGTCTGATCAACGTCAAAACCCTAGGATTGCCGGCGTGAGCGGACAAAGTCGGCACCGTTACCGTCGAAAAATCCTTGCTGACTTGTCATTCCGATCCCCAATTCGAATTCCAGCCCCCCACTCAGCCAAGAGTCGCTCGCAAGACCATACTTTTCTGGCAAACACTATATAGCTGACTGCCCACGCGTTAAATTGTTGAAATAATTGCAGTTTGGTCGCGATTAGCGGGAACCGACTATACCGAAAATGGGCACCATCCCGTGATAGATTGATGACCTAACTAAATGCCTTCAAAGAAAAGAAACAACAGAAACACCAATGGCCCTGGACGGGCTGATCGTGAAGGAGTGTCCTTGATCAAGCTAACCAAAATGTTTCCAGACGACCCATCAGCCGAAGCATGGTTCGCAATGAAGCGTTGGGGCGACACTCCTGTTTGCCCGCACTGTGCGTCTAAGAACGTACAGTCTGGCGCCAAACATCCTAGCATGCCTTATCGTCGCCGTAGTTGCCGTAAACGATTCAGTGTCCGCATAGGGACTGTAATGCAGGACTCCAAACTGGGATACCAGGTATGGGCATTAGCCATTTACATCATGACTACCAGTATCAAGGGCGTATCCAGCATGAAGCTGCATCGTGACCTTGGCATAACCCAGACGACAGCGTGGCATCTGTCCCACCGTATTCGACAATCATGGAATGGAGAGCATGCACTATTTGCCGGTCCGGTAGAGGTTGACGAAGCCTACTTCGGTGGCAAGGAAAAGAACAAGCACGCCAGCAAGAAGCTGAAAGCAGGCCGTGGGCCAGTAGGTAAGAAAGCCGTTGTAGGAGTCCGTGATCGTGTCACCAATAGCATTTCTGCCCAGGTAGTAGAAAACATAGACGGACAGACGCTCAATGCGTTTGTGGATACCCATGTCTCGGAAGACACCGAGGTCTATACGGATGGCACGTCAGCATACCGGGGCCGCAACAACCACGCCTACGTACGTCACTCTGTTGGCGAATACGTTCGTGAGCAGGTCCATACCAATGGCGTAGAGAGCTTCTGGTCTTTGCTGAAGCGTGGGTACTACGGAACGTACCACCACATGAGCAAGAAACACCTACAGCGGTACGTGAACGAATTTGCAGGGCGACACAATGCACGCGACTACGACACAGCGGAGCCAATGACAATAATTGCTCAAGGACTGGTCGGTAAACGGCTCATGTACAAATCCCTTATTTCATAGCTAAACGTAAGCGGTAACGTATCAAGCCATCCGTACTCATGCGCACTCCGGGCATCGGCCGGCTACCACTACTTGCTCGTGGACGAAGAACGGAGACGAACGGGCCGCGCAATACTGCGCCTGCAAGGCTTCCCCGACAGCTACGAGATTGACAGTCCGATAACGACCGTCAGACGGCTTACTGGCAACGCCGTACCCATTCCGGTGGTCAGGGCCGTTATGCGCCAGCTTTTCCATGTCTGTGCTTGATGGCCCGCGTCTCATGGGTTCGTCCGGTGCGCTTCGTGGCCCGTACCGGGGTCCGCCCAGTACTTCCGCATTGTCAAGAGCGTCCCGATATAAGCCAAGGAATCGGTCCTGAAGTTGATCGACTGTCGTGAAAACTGGATCGCAATGTATGCAGCCCCCTACTCTAAGCAGATGTCCGCCATGAAATCATTTCGGTATTCTGCCCCAATGGCTTAGTGCTACTCTATAGCCTATAACACCATGAGCATAGATAAATCCCCGAAGCCCGGTAACAAGATTCAGGAAACGAAACGCCCCGGCCGCCCCGTAACAAACGACATTCTCAATATCCAACAATCCATCCCTACCATACCGGAAGAACTGGCGAAAGCCATCCTGTCCGCACCACCAAAGCACAATAAGTAACGCCCGCGAAAACGCGTGACACTCAGCCATATAACTCCCAAATGCATGCAGAGGAGCAGTCATTTCCGATACTTCGGAGAAAATATCAGAAGACCGGTGCGCCTCGGCGATCTCGGCGTCCGTCAATCCCTCAATGATCTGCATCGGTGCGGCAGCACGCATCGCCCGGTCAAGCGGGTCCCTTAGGAAAAGGCTACTATGTTCGTTTGTCCTCTGCACAGCGCGAGCCACCCACTCGCCGAACAGGCTGTCGCCGCATCGGAGATGATGATCAAGAAAGCTTAGCGGAGCGCCGACGGTGAAGGTGTGGAGCCAAAGCGACACCTTGGCCAGCTCTACCGCCATTGGGATCTTATCAACACCGTAGACGCACCGCTTGAGCACCATGCGACGGATAATGTGCTGATCGTCAAGCTGATCCGTATTGTATGCCCGGCCCTTGTCCTCCGCGTTACCAATGATCTTATTGCGGATAGCGTCAATCCTCTCTGCAAGCGGAGAAAGATATGGGAGTTATATGGCTGAATGCCACGCGTTTTCGCAGGAGTTACTTATTGTGCTTTGGTGGTGCAGACAGGATGGCTTTTGCCAGTTTTTCATAATCGGCTCCCGCTTTTCACGAAAAACTGCAATTATTTCAAATAACTCAACACGTGGGTACGCATGGAATATAATTATCATATATTAGGGAGTTATATATCACAGTGCCATGCCCGAAACGGTTAGTACATACCGCAATATCACATACAGGCTGTTGCCCGGAAGTCGAAGTAACGCCAAGCACCTTGCTGGATTAGCGGGTGCGTGTAGGTTTGTGTGGAATGCCATCCTCGCAGAGCAGAGCGAGGCCTACAAGAAAGCGAAAGAGGCTGGAGAGAAGCCGCCCTCGGTAAGCTTCTTCTCGCTGGGGAAGCGGTTCACGGCACTGCGCCGTACGGTCGAGTGGCTACCTGAATACTCCTTTGGTGTCGTTAGATACACATTGAAATATCAGGCGGATGCATGGAAGGCATTCTTCAAGGAAGGTAAGAGAAGACCGAGATTCCATTCCAGACGTGGTAGTACGCCTTCGTTCACGATCCCGGATAACGTAAGGGTTCGGGATGGCAAGCTGTATATCCCGAAAGTGGGATATATGGCGCTCCGCAGGCGGGGAGGCAACCCGTACCCTGATGGTATACCCATCAAAGCCACTGTAAAGAAGAACGCCGGCAAAGGGTATGCTGTCATCTGCTACAAGATTGAGGCACCTGTAATAGAGGATACCGGCGGTGCTGTAGGCATTGACCGTAATTGCGGGCAGATCGCTATGGTCTCCACAGAGGGCGATACAAGCATTATCAGACAACCGGATACCAAGCGTCTTGATGCCAAGTTGAAGCGGCATCAGCGAAGACTGGCGAGACAGAAGAAAGGCTCCAACCGTCGTAACAGGCGGAAGCATAGAATCGCCCGCATACAGCGCAAGCGTGCTAACATCCTCAAGAATGCGAACCACCAGGTAAGTCGCAGTATTGCCAAATGCTCCTCAACGGTGATACTGGAGGACCTAAAGATCAAAGCGATGACACGTTCAGCTAAGGGGACGATGGAGAGCTTTGGCACAAACGTCAGACAGAAGTCTGGCCTCAACCGTGGAATACTGCGAACAGGTTGGGGCCAGCTGGATCAGATGCTGAGCTATAAGTGCCGCAAGGTGATAAAGGTTACCGCTGCCTATACCAGTCAGCGGTGTTCTGTGTGTGGGCACACAGAAGCGAGTAACCGTAAGACGCAGAGCAAATTCACGTGTATGTCCTGTGGACATGCGGATCATGCAGACCTGAATGCGGCTGCAAACATACTGGCCTCCGGGATTGGGGCTTCTGCACGGCGAGGGGCGTTCGGGTTACCGACCCCTATGACCCGTGAAATTGATACTAGTGCCTCACTGTGTACAGTTGGTCACTCACGTATATAATTCCCAAAGTATAGCTTGAACGACCATGCGGCTTGCCGGTGTACGTCGGCTTTTCGGTCGATTAGCGGATGATGTTGAATTATACCACAGTCTCTTGGCCCCGACTATCTTCCTGGTATTCTGGCTCGGGATGGGTACCGTTGGCTATGCAGTGCTTGAAGACTGGCCCCTGCTTGATGCAGCCTATATGGCAGTCATTACGGTTTCGACTATCGGCTTCCAGGAAGTTCACGATTTATCAACATACGGCCGCATATTCACTATCGGGTTTGCGTTCGTGGGGATCGGCGCAGCCGCCTTTGTGGGCACCCGATGGGCCAGCCTAGTATTAGCAGACAGGCTGCTCCGACAACGGCGCCAAGCGCTGCAATTGCGTCGCATGGAAAACCATTACATACTTTGTGGTCACGGCCGAGTGGGTAATCTCCTACGGAAAGAACTCGTAGAAGGTGGAAGCGATGTTGTAGTTGTTGACACCAATGCCGAGACGATTGCGAGACTCAAGAACCGCGGAACTCCGGCCATCCATGGCAATGCAACGGACGACGAGGTGCTGATAAAGGCGGGCGTTCGACGTGCGAAGGGACTGATTGCGGCGTTACCGAACGATAGCGATAACGTGTTTATCACGCTGGTCGCCCGCGAATACGCACCAGAAATTCTTATCCTGTCCAGGATCGCTGTGGAGCACAATCGACGCAAGATGCTACGAGCCGGTGCGACCCATGTGATAGCACCCTCGAATGTAGGCGCACTTCGTATGGCTCAAGTCATTCTGCGTCCGAATGTAGACAGATTTATGTCCGAAGTACTGACATCGGACAACGAGGGATTATTGATGGACGAGGCCACGATAGAGCATGGATCATTCCTGGCAGACAAAACACTCGCCGACACCGGGCTGCGGCAGCATTTTAGCGTTATTGTTGTAAGTATCATCAAGGGTGCCACCCAGAAAATGCGTTTCAATCCGGGTCCGGAGGAGCTGATTGAAGGAGGCGATATCCTTATCGTATTGGGCCCTACAGCCGCCATTGATCGGATGCGCGAAGAAGGCTGTACAGCGTAGAAACTTAGCTCCGCCCCACAATGCCCATGTTTGAACGCGGAAACCTCATGGTGGCGTTTTTCGCCATTATCGCGAATCTCGGCCCTCCTCCCTTGCACGCGCAAGGCGGCTTTATTGACCAGTCGGCTGCCGTACTTGCGTTAACCGCTCATGCCGTACCGCTGGAATTGATTCCCGACATGGATTACCGATATCAATTGCTCAGCGATGAGCACGGAAACAATGTGGTTGCACGCAACATGCTATACAAAAGCATTGGAGACGGTGACGCACACCTTGGCAGGCAACGTTCTGCAATTGTTCAGCTGCTCAACCGCCGCGCGATGGTGAGCTATGAGGTAGGAGATACGGTCATCGTTCCTACCCGCTATGATGTGGATTTTAGGACATATTCTCCATTTCCCGTAGTGTACAATGGGGGCAAAGACTTTGACACGCTCATAATCCTTGACAAGACTTTGCAGGCGTTTGCGGCCTACGAGGGAGGTGAGCTCGTACGTTGGGGGATCATTAACACGGGTAATCCCGCCGAAGCACCGACCCCGAACGGGCGCTACAATGTCACTTGGAGAGAACCGAACCGCGTCTCTGGTCACAACGCGGAATAGCACATGTACTGGGTGGTTAATTTCTACCTGGAGCGCGGAATACATATGCACCAACACGAAATGCCCGCCGGCGGACCTACGAGCCGCGGATGTGTACGGCTGATTGAGGCCGACGCCCAATGGGTTTATGACTGGGTACGCACTTGGAAAGCAACGGCAGAAGTGGAAGGCAGGCTCTCAGCTGAGGGACAGTTGATCAGACTTGGCACCACTGTGCTTGTAATCGGTACCGAACCTGCCGGTGTTCCATTGACATTCAGTCGATACCGCGGGCAACCGACACTAACGATGGCCGAACTACCGGAGCACCCGTATAACGTGGAGCCGGGATCACCCCAGCAGGTATGGCTGGACAAGCTCCGCGCTGATGGCTTCGAAGACGGAAAGGCTCTCCGTAACCAATAAGTCTGTCAACTGTCCATGAAAAGAATTTGGATCGTACAAGTCGTACTACTACTTATCTGCTGGCATTCGCATGCCCAAGGCGGGTACATTGACCAGGAAGCAGTGGCGGAGATGCTCAATGCACAGGCGGCATCGCTTGACCATATCCCGCAAGCCTATTACGAATACCACTTACTGAAGGATGAGCGGGGCAACAATGCCTTGGCCCGCAACAACTTCTTCAGACAAATAGGTGACGGCGATACGAAGCTTGGTCGGCGGCGCAGTGAACTTGTGCAGATAATCAACCGGCGCCTGATCCGGACCTATCACATCGGTGACACCATTGTGACGCCTACCCGATTCGACTTGGATTTCAGAGCCTACTCCCCATTCACTCGCTACTACGAAGGCGGTCTGGAGTTTGACAAATTGTTCATTATGGACAAGACTTCGCAGGCATTTGCTGCCTACGAGTATGGTGTCCTCACGCGGTGGGGCATCATCAATACAGGTGATCCGGACGAGTCTCCCACGCCAAACGGGCGCTACAACTTTAACTGGAGGGAGCCTTACCGTGTCTCCACGCTAAGCCCGCCGGGGGAAGAATGGGAGATGTACTGGGTCCTCAACTTCCACTTAGCGCGCGGTATGCATGTTCACCAGTACGAAATGCCAACCGGAGGCCCCCTAAGTCATGGCTGTGTGCGCCTGGTTGACGCAGACGCCCAGTGGGTCTACAACTGGGCAGACACATGGACCGTGTCCAGTGGTAGGGACGACATAGGCTCAATCACCAGCCGCTTAATCGCGCCGGGGACCACAGTGCTGGTTATCGGCACGGAGCCTGATCTACGCCCCGAGCTATTCAGAGACGGCCCACGCTACCCCACCCTGCTGCGGGTGAGCCTGCCGGACCACCCGTTTGACATTCCTCCCGGCACCCCACAGCAACAGCGTCTGGACAAGGCAAGACTGGCTGCGAGGCCTACTGGATGAGCCGGAGAAGCCTTCCGTAGCGGATCTGACCAATCAGCGGCGGCCCACTCTCAGAGTCCCAGGAAAAATACGTGAGCACCGCCTTGCCCACAACATGGGTCATCGGGACAAACCCCCAGAACCGGCTATCTTCGGAATTATCCCTGTTATCTCCCATTACAAAGAAGTAATCCTGGGTAAAGGTGTAGGAACTAACCCGCTCACCATCAATCCAGTATCCATCATCATCCGCCGTTGCCTGCACCCCCTCGTAATTCAGAAGCACGGGAGCAAGGTAGCGCCAGTTCTCCGCCGAAAATGCGATCTCCTCGCCGTCCTTGGGTACGCGCACGGGGCCATAATTGTCTGGTGTATAGCCTATGCTGGCTGGATACATGTGGGAGCTGTAGCCGGCATCTGAGCGGCTTACTGCCGGCGTGACGCGCTCCACGCCCCCCCACACAGCGACGGTATCCGCCGCGGCCTGCGTGGCGAGAACCCGAACGATGGACGGGTTGGATGTCGGGGTAGCCTCTTCAACACCCGCGTCTTGCAACCGGCTACGCGATAACGATACGCGTGGATCTTTCTTGTATACATACCACTGCTGCTGCATTCCCTCCAGGAGACCTTGTGCGGTCCCGTTGATGGACACCGTCTTGTCCTGCACCGCTACCGTGTCCCCCGGAAGCCCGATGACCCGTTTGATATAATGCATCTTGCGATCCACGGGCTTGTCGGCATCAGCCGGCCAGTTAAATACTACGGCATCACCACGCTTCACTTCGCTGAATCCTGGAAGACGGGTCCAAGGCAGTGTGATATCGCGAAGGTAAATCTGTGTAAACGGAATGCCAAGAGATATAGGGGTGCGGGTACCGTAGTGGAGCTTGGATACAAACAGATAGTCACCCACAAGGAGGCTCTGCTCCATTGATGGCGTCGGGATCTTGAACAGATCAAAAAAAAGCGTCCTTATGATCACCATCAAGATGACGGCGAATACTAGGGCATCTATCCACTCTCGTAGTGGCCCCTTCGCCTTGGTGCTGTCATGGGAAGCTTTTCCCTGCTTCCCCGAGTCTCGTGCTTTGCTATTTGCCATTAGGTCCGTCCATCAATTGGATGGTATCTCCGGGCGGCCTTCCGAAAGCCGCGGTGCGCGTATACGCTTTGTGAAATAGCTCCGGCCGTCAAAGCCGGTTTGATACCAGCGCTCCGAATCCGGACTATAATAATAATCCGTGTACGGCGCCGGTTCGGTGCGGTGGATTACATCTCCAAGCAACGATTGGCGGAGGTTGAAAAGCAAGTCTCTGTAGCGGCTGTTGGCAGCGAGGATTATCCCGCGATCAAGAGGACCCGTAGGGTCCATCACCTTTACACGAATGGAATCGTTCGCCACGATCCAATACTCGAACTGCATCGCCTGGCCAAGACTGCGAGCCCCCAGCTCAATAACGGTAAGGCTAGGGCTCCCGAACTGGCTCTGAAGGTGCGCCCGGATCTCCGATGTCTGCGTTGTGTCCAGCGCCGTGAAGTAATTGGCACCAAGGTAGGACCAACCGGCAGATGTAAACCATCGGCGGTGCCGTACGGCCTGGTCGGGGGCAATTACCTCCCAGCCGTCAACCTGGCCATCCCACGGCTCTTCGGCCTCCGGTATGTAGTTGTAGGCCTGCTGCATGATCCAAGGGCCAAGCGTGTCGGCGTCAACTGGGATTCGCTGCCCGGGCCGTGGCGCAACAATGCGTTCATAGCCTCCCAGTGCCGCAATAAATTCAGCCCTGAAACGACGTTCCGCGTATATCAACCCGAGCTCCTGCGGCTGAATGCGTGGACTAGGCTGGGCACCGGCAGGCATGGCAGCTATCATGGCTACCCAAACGAGTATAGCGTTTCGGGGCCCGGTCACAGTGGCCACATACCACGCAAGGTTAATCCTCCATAGAAAGTACGGCCAAGAATGCTTCCTGAGGGACTTCTACGCTGCCCACATGCTTCATACGTTTTTTGCCCTCCTTCTGTTTTTCCAGCAGCTTGCGTTTTCGGGAAATATCACCTCCATAGCACTTGGCCGTAACATCCTTACGCGTCGCCTTGACCGTCGTGCGAGCAATGACACGACTACCGATGGCGGCCTGCACAGCTACCTCAAACATCTGGCGCGGAATCAAGCCCTTCAGCTTGGATGTCACTTTACGGCCCATTGCGTAGGCACGATCGCGGTGTACAATCATGGACAGCGCATCCACCGGATCACCATTGATCAACATATCCAGCCTCACAAGATCGCTCCGCCTATAGGCGAGAAATTCGTAATCGAAAGAGGCATAGCCACGGCTTAGACTCTTGAGCTTGTCGTAAAAGTCAAATACGATGTCGGCCAATGGTAGTTCGTATTCTAGACTGACGCGGTCCGAATCCAGGTATGTCTGATTCACGTACGCACCCCGCCGTTCCTGGCACAACCGCATCAGGCTACCGATGAATTCGGTCGGCGAAATTATCTCCGCCTTTACAAAGGGCTCCCTGATATGATCTTTGGTGCTGTCAACAGGAACCTTATTCGGATTCTCAATAATCAGTGTTTCGCCTGTGGTCAGCACGATTTCGTACTTAACGTTGGGCAGTGTAGTAATGATGTCCAGGCCGAATTCGCGGTCTAGCCGTTCCTGGATGATCTCCATGTGCAGCAGACCAAGAAACCCCACCCGAAAGCCGAATCCGAGCGCCATGGAGTTTTCCGGTTCGAAAGAGATCGACGCGTCGTTCAGCTGCAGCTTCTCCAATGAGGAGCGCAGGTCCTCAAAATCTTCCGAGTTTGCCGGGTATACACCAGAGAACACCATGGGTCGCGCGTCCCTGAATCCCGCTATGGGGGCATCAGCCGGACGACGCTCGTGGGTAATCGTATCGCCCACACGCGTGTCACGTACATCCTTGATGGAGCCAATCACGTACCCTACTTCTCCTGCACGCATCTCTTTGACAGGCTCCATGCCCAAGCGGAGCAGGCCAATCTCTTCTGCCAGGTAGCGCCGGTCGGTAGCCATGAAGCGTATCTGTTCGCGTTGCCGCAGCGTCCCCTGGAAAACGCGCACATAGGCTATTGCCCCACGGTACTGGTTAAAGATTGAGTCAAATATCAGCGCCTGCAGGCGCGCATTAGGGTCCCCTTGGGGTGGCGGCACGCATTGAATGACCTCTTCAAGCAGCGTCTGCACCCCCTCCCCCGTCTTACCGCTAATGCGAAGAATATCCTCCGCGGGCTCTCCCAGCAGGGACTCCACACTCATAGCCACCGTATCAGGCCGCGCGCTTGGTAGATCCACCTTGTTCAGCACAGGGATCACCTCAAGGTCCCCGTCAAGAGCCAGATACAGATTGCTGAGGGTCTGCGCTTCTATGCCTTGCGTGGCATCTATCACCAGAATCGCTCCCTCACATGCTTTCAGGGCTCTTGAAACCTCGTACGTGAAGTCTACATGCCCCGGTGTATCAATGAGGTTGAGGATGTATTCGGTACCATCATCCGCGTCATAGCTCATGCGAATGGCATGACTTTTAATAGTTATGCCGCGCTCACGCTCCAAGTCCATGGAATCAAGCACCTGGCTCTGCATTTCGCGCTCAGACAGGGTACCGGTGAGCTCAAGAAACCGGTCGGCAAGTGTGCTCTTGCCGTGGTCAATATGGGCGATCACACAAAAGTTGCGGATGCGCTGGAGGTAGGGGTCCGTCACACGCAGCAGAGGCTCGTTACACCGTAGCCTTGGTGCCCGATGTGAAGCGCCTGCAAGGCACGCCGGGTGGAAGATTTAGTACGGTTTCCCATGGGAATTATATTACGTGAGTGACCAACAGTACACAGTGAGGCACTAGTATCAATTTCACGGGTCATAGGGGTCGGTAACCCGAACGCCCCTCGCCGTGCAGAAGCCCCAATCCCGGAGGCCAGTATGTTTGCAGCCGCATTCAGGTCTGCATGATCCGCATGTCCACAGGACATACACGTGAATTTGCTCCGTGTCTTACGGGTACTCGCTTCTGTGTGCCCACACACAGAACACCGCTGACTGGTATAGGCAGCGGTAACCTTTATCACCTTGCGGCACTTATAGCTCAGCATCTGTTCCAGCTGGCCCCAACCTGTTCGCAGTATCCCACGGTTGAGGCCAGACTTCTGTTTGACGTTTGTACCAAAGCTCTCCATCGTCCCCTTAGCTGAACATGTCATCGCTTTGATCTTCAGGTCCTCCAGTATCACCGTCGAGGAGCAATTGGCAATACTGCGACTTACCTGGTGGTTCGCATTCTTGAGGACGTTAGCACGCTTGCGCTGTATGCGGGCGATTCTATGCTTCCGCCTGTTACGACGGTTGGAGCCTTTCTTCTGTCTCGCCAGTCTTCGCTGATGCCGCTTCAACTTGGCATCAAGACGCTTGGTATCCGGCTGTCTGATAATGCTTGTATCGCCCTCTGTGGAGACCATAGCGATCTGCCCGCAATTACGGTCAATGCCTACAGCACTGCCGGTATCCTCTATTACAGGTGCCTCCATCTTGTAGCAGATGACAGCATACCCTTTGCCGGCGTTCTTCTTTACCGTGGCTTTGACGGGTATACCATCAGGGTACGGGTTGCCTCCCCGCCTGCGGAGCGCCATATGTCCCACTTTCGGGATATACAGCTTGCCATCCCGAACCCTTACGTTATCCGGGATCGTGAACGAAGGTGTACTACCATGTCTAGAATGGAATCTCGGTCTTCTCTTACCCTCTTTGGAGAATGCCTTCCATGCATCCGCTTGATATTTCCATGTGTATCTAACGACACCAAAGGAGTATTCAGGCAGCCACTCGACCGTGCGGCGCTGCGCCGTGAACCGCTTCCCCAGCGAGAAGAAGCTTACCGAGGGCGGCTTCTCTCCAGCCTCTTTCACTTTCTTGTAGGCCTCGCTCTGCTCTGCGAGGATGGCATTCCACACAAACCTACACGCACCCGCTAATCCAGCAAGGTGCTTGGCTTTACGTCCGACTTCCGGGCAACAGCCTGTATGTGATATTGCGGTATGCACTAACCGTTTCGGGCATGGCACTGTGGTATATAACTCCCTAATATATGGTAAATATATAGCATGCGTACCCACGTGTTGAGTTATTTGAAATAATTGCAGTTTGTTCGTGAACAGCGGGAACCGATTATGAACAACTGGCGAAAGCCATCCTGTCTGCACCACCAAAGCACAAAAGGTAACGCCTGCGAAAACGCGTGGCACTCAGCCATATAACTCCCTTTCCCATCATTACAGTACTTTCCCATCACCCGTAAATGCGTCCCACGCAGGCCATATAAAAGACGGCGTGAGGCCAACGGTGCCCTGGAGAGGACTTGAACCTCCACGCCCGTACGGGCACAGCATCCTGAATGCTGCGCGTCTACCAGTTCCGCCACCAGGGCCGGGCCGCGTCCGAACCCTACCTGCCTCTGCTTGTTCCATTGACGCAACCCTGCGCCATATTATTCGTTCACAGGGTATTTTACAAAAAGGGGAATTGATCGTATCATTAGTTCCGTTATTCCTCGGTAGCTCAATGGTAGAGCATGCGGCTGTTAACCGCAGGGTTGTAGGTTCGAGTCCTACCCGGGGAGCTAGCACTACGGCATCTGTTGGTATCCGGTCCGATAGCCTGTACCTGGTGGGAATCACCGCACCATCGTTTTCAAGCGGTACCCGGACGTGATACTATGTTGCAGGCACGATAGGGGCAGGCAGCGATGTGCCAACCGTACGATCGCAGTGCAGTTGAATCCGTTGTTCATGCCTGCTTGTACTCCGTCTTTTGCTGTATGTGGTCTTTTCTTCCAACAAGACCTGAAGTGCGCTTTGTGCGCCAATAGCCGACTTTATTCTGGTAGGCGCGTACACTCCTTAGCGACCTGACCCACGGTATGATTCGACATCGCAGCACAGCGACTATCGCACTGCGTTCCGGTCCCGTCGCCCGTTCCGCCCGTAAATGGCATCTTTGACTCCATCTGCAATCACGCACCTGTGGAAACAGGTTGCTCTTGGAGAGGACTCGGCCCTGGAACTCAAGGAAATCCGTTTTAAAGGTACCCGTGTCTCAGGGCCGCACCGGAACTCGCTTGCAGACGAGATCGCGGCATTCGGTAATGCCGGCGGCGGCAACTTGGTCATGGGCGTGACGGACAACCGTAGGCCTCAAGGGCTTGAACCAGAGCGACTTGACGTGGTGGTCGCACTCGTGGATGAGATCTGTGCGGACAGCATTCACCCGCCCATTGGCTACAGCCTATACCGGGTATCCGCACCCGAGCCTATCAGCGGCGGTGCACTTGTGATCACCGTACCGGAGAGTGCCACAGTTCACCGATCGCCGGGAGGTTACATTACTCGGACGGGTGGCTCAAAGCGTCAGATGACGCAAGCGGAACTACAGCGGTTAGCGCACACGCGGGGACTTTCTGACGCTTTCTCGTTTGACACGCGGATTGTGCAGAGAACGGGCGTGAACACCCTGCAGCAAGAGCTGTGGCGCCAGTACACTAGTTCTCGGATGTACGATCCGCCTGAGGTTGCCCTGACAAAGCTGAAATTTGCAAAAGCCGATGCCCACGGAATACAACGAGCAACGGTTGGAGGAATACTCCTCGCGGCGGCAGAACCCCATCGATGGCTCAAGAACGCGTGGATCCAAGCAGTACGGTACCGCGGAAATCAGCCGGATGCTTCTGACCAGCTGGATGCCCTTGACATTACCGGTCCTGTTGATCTACAGATTCGCCGAGCACTGCAATTCGTAAAGAGCAACATGCGCGTGGCGGCCTACAAGGCTCCAGCACGCACGGATGTGCCGCAGTACAGCCTGCGCGCAGTATTCGAAGCTGTGGTCAATGGCGTGGTCCACCGGGACTATTCGGTGTTAGGGTCGCACATACGACTGTTTATGTTCAGCGATAGGCTTGAGCTGTACTCGCCCGGCGGTCTGTGCAATTCCATGACCACCGACGATCTCCGAAGCAGCCAGTTTACGCGCAACGAGCTGTTAGCGTCCCGACTGGGGCAGTGCCCGGTAGGTACCATACCCGGATCAGGCGGAAGGGAGTATTTTATGGACCGACGAGGCGAAGGAATCGCCGTGATAGAGGATGGCACGCTAAGCCTCACTGGCAGACGACCCGTATTTGCACTGGTTGGAGCGCGCGAATTGAAGGTGACCCTTCCTGCTGCCCGTCTACCGGTCAGAAGCGGCTTTAGCATATCCGTAAAGGTTGTGCGGAGCGATACTGGTGAACCGCTTCCGAACGTCAGTATACTCATGGTTCACCCCAACAACACGTATCACCAGGCACAGACCGATACGCTCGGCCGTGCTGAGTTTGTGCTTTATACCGAACTGCCTATGACCTTTCTCTGCGCGGCAGAGGGTTTCGTAGCGCATGTGGAGACCAATCACTGCACGAACAGCTCCCTAGAAGTCCGTATGCCACCCGCGGTTGACGGAGGATCGCAGATCATCGCAGAAGGAACGGGGCACCTGCCGGTCGTCCGCGGTCGACTAAACCCGATCCTTGACAGTTTTGACAGGATGTACCTCTATGCCGACAACATAGCCATCAATGACGGCTATGCACAGCCGGTTCGCTTTGCGCTGAATGAGCCGGTACGTCTTACAGATGCGTTCGGGTCCAGAGCCACACTCTGGTTTCGTGAAGCGCTGGGCAAATCATTCGTATTCGATTACCGATTCGAGACCTTATGAACCCCTAATCCACCGAGTCCGCGAACCGCCCGCGCCCGTGACTGTGCCACGGGCAGGCAAGGTCTGCCCTGTACCCATAAATCATCCATCACGGTTCGATTGTTCGTCAGGTATGGTCAAATATCGCTGGCATGGCTGTCGGAATATCTCGGGTATTTCGGCCTAACAGGTATGGTGTGTGACTTGAGGTGAATAATGCCATCCTCTCGTGCGGATACGCGATCTCTTCCTGCGCCGCTTCCCTTGGCGCTGCATTGCCTACATCCACGAACCCTCGGCTGCAGTCTCCTGGCGATACTTCTGCCTCCAGTAATTCAACGGTCCGTACGAGATGCCCTGCTCTGCGCAAGACGCCGCTGCGGACCGGGTCCTTTCGTTATACTGCTCTACCAGCGGAAACATCTCTTCCGCCGTACGTCTGGGCTGTACTAGGTGGTCCGGGGTCTGGGTTCTCACGTCTACGGGTAAGCTCTACAGAACCCGTCACCTAATCAAGATGCAAGTTCACCGCACGCTCACGCGGGTGTAGCCACTGGGGCATAGGCCCACATCAGGCAGGTTGATATGCCATTTATATGAACCCAGATGAATTCCCGTGCGAACATGCACTCAATTGTTCGTCTCTTACCTCGTATCCCAATGTCATTAGGTGTAACCTCTCTAGTCCACGCCACATGATCTGGTAACCCACCGGTCCATCACGAGTGCGGTTCTGATAACCGCCGAGCACCGCTACGATCAGGATAGCAGCTCCCAAAGTACTGGGCTTCGGCAGCTTTACCCGTGCTGCATATCCATCCAAGAATCGCAGCTCCATCTCCGTGAAAAAGACATCCGCGTCCAGCTCCGGCACCTCCCGACCCAATTGCACCAAGGTCATGACGCGCCAGGATATCACACAATACATCGTTATTGCTCGCTGCAGACGCAACGAGGTACGCAGACCCAAACGCTCTACCTTGCACCCGCTCTTGAGCACGCGGAAGAAGTCTTCCACCCGCCACCGCTTGAGATACATGGCCAACACCCGCCGTGCATCCGCTACGCTCCCTACCTCCATGCTGGTCAATAGCATCCACTCCACCGGCAGCGCATCCCCCGGAGGCTCCACCTCCAACACATGCACCCCGTACATCACCACCGGCTCCTCCTCGTTCTTCGGATCCGGCAACAAGAACCTCCCGTAGCGTACCTCCGCATTGACCATCCGGTAACTGCGACCCTTCCGTGCCTGCTTGCGCGCCTGCTTCTTGCGCGCCGTCACCCGCTGTATCTCTATCTCCACATTCCCCGGAGCCTTACCACTGCGCATTACCGCAAACAGCTTGCGATCATGCTTCGCTCGTATTCAATACCTCCGCCTTACCCTGTCTGCGCTGCTCGGCAAACATAGCAAAGCTGTCCGCCTCCCGGTCCGCAACACAGATCACCTGCGTCTCGCCGGACAGCTCCTCCGCCGCCTCGCATATATCCTTGAACCCGTCTATCCACTGCTGCGTCCGCGGAACATGCGGACCCTCCTCCAGATCCTTGAAGCTGCCACGCAACACCCCCAACGTCAATCCATCCTCCGTCACCACCAGCGTCGCATGCAACGGCAACCCCAGCGTCTTCGCCGTCGTCTGATTACTCCCTATTACCTCCAAATCCGTACACGCCGGCCGCGTACTGTACCGCAACTTCGTCGTGTCCTGGATGCATAACACGGTCTCCTGACTACGCATGCGCTCTATCGTACGCCCACGATGCGGCGCCAATATGTTCTCCGGCGTTACCGTTTTGTCCTTCTTGCTCTCCAATAACCGGTAATGCCCCTTCACCGCCGCGCGGTCCGCATCCGTATGCGCGGTAATGCTGTGGCCTATCACATCGGCCAACATGGACGTACTCTTTACCAGTCGCACAGACAACCGCCTGTCTCCCAATGGCGCTCCGCCAAACTCCGTTTCGGCCCACTGCGCACTGTCAATCCCCTCGTGTGGATCCCTCACCGGACGCAACTCCTCCTCCGGTTCCCTCAAGGTCCCGCGCCATTCTTTGTCCAACTCGTATACATACAGCCCCTTGGGATCCTCTTCCTTTGCCTCCTTGTGCCGCTTTCCGCCTGCGGTATGGCCGATCAATACAAAATTGTTCACCTCAAAACACGCTCCTTCCCCTTGGGGATCCACATACGTTTCGACAACCCAGGGACGGTAACAGTACCGTGCCTGAAAATCATCCGCCAACCGTCTCAATACCTTACCCAGTACATGGCTGGCCAAATCCTGACACTGCCCCCGTATCAGAAAACGACTCAAACACACCACACGGTGCAAATGCGCCTTGCGCTGCTCATCACTCCACGCCATCCAGTGCTCTCTGGGCGCCAGGCACAACGCCGCCGCCGAAAATCCCACCGCTCCCAGGTAACCATGGGCACTGCCTATCAGATAGCGTACCTGCGCTCCCACAAATGTGGTCGTACGCCTCGGATGCTCAAAGTGCAGCAACGTGTTCCACACCATACGCTGCTCGTCCGTCTCAACCAACTCAATCGTCAACCCCCGGACACCGTGTACCGTGTTCGGTAACGCTATCGGATCCGGTACCCGCTCCTCGCGCCTACGCGGTTCCGCCTTAGCCGCATTACAATTCTCGGGCTTGGGCAACACCATCCTCCCCCGGGCCTCCAACTTCGATAAAGCCTGCGCACAGTTGCTCACCTGCGGTTCGCCCCGTGCATCAACAAACCCGAACTCTTCACAGACAGCGCGCGCTATCTGCGTGCGAAACCGCCAACAATCGTCGGCAAGAACCCTGTCCAAACGCTCTCCATTGCAGGGAGCGGTGAGCGTTCGTAAGACCTGACTTCGTTGAAACACGCCGCAACATAAAAAATAAGTAGCGAAAGGCTAAATACCTGAAGTGGTAGAATGGCAGTGGAAGCGGCGCAGGAAGAGATCGCGTATCCGCACGAGAGGACGGCATTATTCACCTCAAGTCACACACCATACCTGTCAGGTCGAAATACCCGAGATATTCCGACAGCCATGCCAGCGAGAGTTGACCAGAACTGACGAATAATCGAACCGTAATGGATGATTTATGGGGGAAGGGCAGACCAAGCCCATGCTAAGCAGGGCCGGAAAAAGTCGATATGTCCCCAGGTTCGAGAGCATAGTGTACGATTGAACGGCAGCCTAGGTCTTAGTGCAATACCCGATTGCACCTGTAACTAAGTAATAGAAGCCTCACTGACGCTCAGTACTCCAAGGTAAGGCACACGTGAAGTCGAATGCAATCCCGAGTGAACCATTGTGTCACACCCACTCTTCGTTCCTGGGGTATTTTGCGCTGATCAGCCGCGGACTATGGGCGTCATTTTCAAAGAACGAGTCCGCCGCGCAGTCATTGAACCCTGAACGCCAGCTTGTTGCCCGCCGCACACTGAAGATCCCCTCATTGGGGTGGTAGTACCAGTGAGTCCGGTCGCGGGGTATGGAGGTCATCGGCCTCCACCGGCAACACAACCCGGATATCGAGCCTCTCCTTCGCACCCAGCCATGCTAAGACCTCAAGGCGTGCTTCAAGAATGGCGTCGGGTTCCGGCGCCCGCAGCATAGCACGCTCCGCTGCGTACTCGACGGTGCCTCGCCGCGACTCGCCACGCAGGATGCCCACCTCGTCGCCGGCCGAAAGGTCGGCTCAGCACAGCAGGCATATGGATCCATTGTTAGCGACCAGCCGGGCCACCCCTGCAGCGGCCACGGCGAGCACCGAGCTGCAAAAGTATCCGGTCGAGCGCCGGTACCCGACGCTCCGCTCAAGTGCGGGAAGGTAGAAATCGTGCAGCCGATCATCAGTCGGGCTGTACGAGATGCGGCACAGGTGAGTGGTGAGGCTCACGCCAGGGAGGGAGGCGTATTGGCAAAAACCTGCGAAGCGGTCTGGCCTTCGTAGACGCTGAGATTGGACAACACGAGGTATTCCATGTACAATCGCCAGATCGCCTGCCAGCGCGAGCTTGCCGGATCCGCTTCCTCGACTGGCAGACCAAAGCCTTGTGCGTCCGAGGCAGAAATCACTGCGCTGTGGCTCTTCGGAGCTTCGATCAGTGGGTCCTTGAGGACGCCAAACAGAAAGGTTACTTCTTCCTCCGACCGGCCAGGGACCGATGCCAATGCCTCCATGACCAGATCGTCGGTTCGGGCAAGTTGATCGCGCGCCTGCTCCACCATCAGTGCAGTCACAGGGTCCAGCAAAGACACGTGAAACGGATAGGTGTCCGGGTTCTGCTGGACGCTCGCTTCCGCCCTTTCGACGGCGGCAATGATCGCCCGCGCGGAGGCGAGCGATCCGTCAACGAGGAGGAATTGAGGGTCCACGGGACCGAGATCGCTCGTTGGCCCCATACATATGTGATGAGCTCCAAGCACGAGGAGCGTGCCTGCGCTCTTGGCTTGATCGGGCACGATGACCGTGAACTCCCGACACCGGGCTTGCAGTTGGCGAATGAGACGCAGCGCGGTCTCCCCGTCACCTCCCTGAGTGATCAAAACCAGATGGAGGTCCTCTTCTGGATTGGCGTCGAAAACTGTCTCCTCAAGCAGAGGAATACTCCGGGGGAACAGCGCATCACGAACGACAACCAGACGGCAATTGTGCTGCTCCTGGTAGTCGCGAATCAGGGCCTGACGCTGGTACCGGGCCGAGTGATCAGCCTCATACAGTGGACTGCGAACGGCACCGGGTGTGCTGGGCATGAGGCGTTCAACGCGGAAAGCGCGGATGGCGGAAGACCACGGGCCTATCCCCACGAGCCTTGCGGGCTTGTTCTCGTGCCCGTCTGGCGGTCTCGATCCGCTCACGCCAATCTGTATCACAGCCGACTGGCGGCCGCACTGCGGGAGATTCCCCGGGATTTGGAAACTCAGTCCGCGAATCGGGGCGCGTTTCAGGCGTGGTACGTGATTCGGTCATTGAATGCTCTCCTTAGTTCTCCGAAGGCTAATATAGGGATTCCTGCGGCCACAGTCATACCCGCGATAGGCTACAGATCGAGTCCCATCAGTCGAACCCGGTGACTCCTGACCCAAGGGGCGACTTCCGCTTGCCCTACTTCCTAAGCACCCCTTGCGTCACCTTGGCCGCGGGATCCGGCGGTGCCTCCATTTACGGGAAAAACGCGAGCCGCGGCCTGTCAAGCGCGCGCCTCTGGACGAACGAGCTTGCCGTTCTTCTTCACTCGCGGCACGGCGTTGACGAGCGCCGGGAGCACCGACCCGAAGCTCGAGTCGCCCAGTAGTCCAGTCCTCTTCAAGAAGCCCCCCATAGCGCCCGCGCCCTCGTCCGCGTAGAGCAGCATCGCGGTGTGGGCCGCGTCAATCGAGGCATTGAACGTGTCCGAGTCCGGGTCCACTCGGCCCTTGCCTCGACGATGCGACGGGTCCAGAAGCACACGCTCGCACCCTTCTTCTCGAGAATCCGGATCCCTGCCACGAGGTCCAGTTCGAAATCGAAGCCCAGCGCGAGCGCTACCTTGTGCGCCTCGTCGCCCGGATACTCGACAACCTTGAAGCCGTCCCACTCCATCAGATACCAGTCGGTGACTGGAACGAAGCGTGTGTCGCGTCTGAGCAGGCCGCGCTTGCGCAATTCGACGACCTCCGAGCGGGCCAGATAGAGCGCGACATCCGGGCGGAGGCGCTTCGGTTCTTTGATATTCTCGTCAATATCGGAGGTGAGGGCCGACCACGACTCCGACAGGATGACCAGGTTGGGACCGAAGGTGGCTATGTAGAGGTCCACGCCAGAGATTTCCTGTTCCTGAAGCTTTTCGGCCGTCTCGCGGGCCGTCCGGCGCACGCGGCCGCGGATGTCATCCCACCAAGCGGGCTCGGTGTCGAGAGGCCGCTTGCGGCAGGTCAAGAGGATGGTGCTCAAGGCGGCGTTCTTCTTCGCCTGATGAAGGCCGCGCTCGCTCTCGGTATGGACCGGCCATGACAATTGGATCGCGAACCCCGCCTCAAACAGCGACATGGCGAGCGTGTCTCACGCTTCGACTTTCTTGTGGGTGAACATGACAGTGAGCACGCCATCATCGGCGAGGATGCGGTTCGCCTCCCGGAAGGCCGCGGCCATCTTACGCTCCTACCCCCGCGGCGGCAAGCTGCTGCTTCTTGCGGCCCACGCTGGCGAAGCGTGTCGGGTTGGCGACCGCTTCGTCGTCCTTGTTCGGCAGATTGTCGGCGAACAGATCCGGGTGCGCCGATCGCAGCGTGCGCTCGAGCGAGCCATAGAAGAAGTCCGACAACTAGCCGTACATAACGTTGTCGTAGTAGGGCGGGTCGGTGAGCACGAGGTCGGGGACATGGGAGAGGTCGGAGGCCGATACACGCGGCAATCGCTATGGACTCTCCCTGCTCCAATACTAACCTGCGTAAATGTAGGACCTGCTTATCTTTGACCAATACCCCTGTGGCTTGGCCTGCCCTTCCCCCATAAATCATCCATTACGGTTCGATTATTCGTCAGTTCTGGTCAACTCTCGCTGGCATGGCTGTCGGAATATCTCGGGTATTTCGACCTGACAGGTATGGTGTGTGACTTGAGGTGAATAATGCCGTCCTCTCGTGCGGATACGCGATCTCTTCCTGCGCCGCTTCCACTGCCATTCTACCACTTCAGGTGCTTGACCTTTCGCTACTTGTTTTTTATGTTGCGGCATGTTCCAACGAAGTCAGGTCTTACGAACGCTCACTGCTCCCTGCAATGGAGAGCGTTTGGACAGGGTTCTTGCCGACGATCGTTGGCGGTTTCGCACGCAGATAGCGCGCGCTGTCTGTGAAGAGTTCGGGTTTGTTGATGCACGGGGCGAACCGCAGGTGAGCAACTGTGCGCAGGCTTTATCGAAGTTGGAGGCCCGGGGGAGGATGGTGTTGCCCAAGCCCGAGAATTGTAATGCGGCTAAGGCGGAACCGCGTAGGCGCGAGGAGCGGGTACCGGATCCGATAGCGTTACCGGACACGGTACACGGTGTCCGGGGGTTGACGATTGAGTTGGTTGAGACGGACGAGCAGCGTATGGTGTGGAACACGTTGCTGCACTTTGAGCATCCGAGGCGTACGACCACATTTGTGGGAGCGCAGGTACGCTATCTGATAGGCAGTGCCCATGGTTACCTGGGAGCGGTGGGATTTTCGGCGGCGGCGTTGTGCCTGG
This sequence comes from Rhodothermales bacterium, assembly GCA_963663495.1. GTDB lineage: Bacteria > Bacteroidota > Rhodothermia > Rhodothermales > Bin80. The sequence goes on along the minus strand of OY760427.1, from coordinate 1,490,061 downwards.
CGCCCAGAGAGCACTGGATGGCGTGGAGTGATGAGCAGCGCAAGGCGCATTTGCACCGTGTGGTGTGTTTGAGTCGTTTTCTGATATGGGGGCAGTGTCAGGATTTGGCCAGCCATGTACTGGGTAAGGTATTGAGACGGTTGGCGGATGATTTTCAGGCACGGTACTGTTACCGTCCCTGGGTTGTCGAAACGTATGTGGATCCCCAAGGGGAAGGAGCGTGTTTTGAGGTGAACAATTTTGTATTGATCGGCCATACCGCAGGCGGAAAGCGGCACAAGGAGGCAAAGGAAGAGGATCCCAAGGGGCTGTATGTATACGAGTTGGACAAAGAATGGCGCGGGACCTTGAGGGTACCGGAGGAGGAGTTGCGTCCGGTGAGGGATCCACACGAGGGGATTGACAGTGCGCAGTGGGCCGAAACGGAGTTTGGCGGAGCGCCATTGGGAGACAGGCGGTTGTCTGTGCGACTGGTAAAGAGTACGTCCATGTTGGCCGATGTGATAGGCCACAGCATTACCGCGCATACGGATGCGGACCGCGCGGCGGTGAAGGGGCATTACCGGTTATTGGAGAGCAAGAAGGACAAAACGGTAACGCCGGAGAACATATTGGCGCCGCATCGTGGGCGTACGATAGAGCGCATGCGTAGTCAGGAGACCGTGTTATGCATCCGGGACACGACGAAGTTGCGGTACAGTACGCGGCCGGCGTGTACGGATTTGGAGGTAATAGGGAGTAATCAGACGACGGCGAAGACGCTGGGGTTGCCGTTGCATGCGACGCTGGTGGTGACGGAGGATGGATTGACGTTGGGGGTGTTGCGTGGCAGCTTCAAGGATCTGGAGGAGGGTCCGCATGTTCCGCGGACGCAGCAGTGGATAGACGGGTTCAAGGATATATGCGAGGCGGCGGAGGAGCTGTCCGGCGAGACGCAGGTGATCTGTGTTGCGGACCGGGAGGCGGACAGCTTTGCTATGTTTGCCGAGCAGCGCAGACAGGGTAAGGCGGAGGTATTGAATACGAGCGAAGCATGATCGCAAGCTGTTTGCGGTAATGCGCAGTGGTAAGGCTCCGGGGAATGTGGAGATAGAGATACAGCGGGTGACGGCGCGCAAGAAGCAGGCGCGCAAGCAGGCACGGAAGGGTCGCAGTTACCGGATGGTCAATGCGGAGGTACGCTACGGGAGGTTCTTGTTGCCGGATCCGAAGAACGAGGAGGAGCCGGTGGTGATGTACGGGGTGCATGTGTTGGAGGTGGAGCCTCCGGGGGATGCGCTGCCGGTGGAGTGGATGCTATTGACCAGCATGGAGGTAGGGAGCGTAGCGGATGCACGGCGGGTGTTGGCAATGTATCTCAAGCGGTGGCGGGTGGAAGACTTCTTCCGCGTGCTCAAGAGCGGGTGCAAGGTAGAGCGTTTGGGTCTGCGTACCTCGTTGCGTCTGCAGCGAGCAATAACGATGTATTGTGTGATATCCTGGCGCGTCATGACCTTGGTGCAATTGGGTCGGGAGGTGCCGGAGCTGGACGCGGATGTCTTTTTCACGGAGATGGAGCTGCGATTCTTGGATGGATATGCAGCACGGGTAAAGCTGCCGAAGCCCAGTACTTTGGGAGCTGCTATCCTGATCGTAGCGGTGCTCGGCGGTTATCAGAACCGCACTCGTGATGGACCGGTGGGTTACCAGATCATGTGGCGTGGCCTAGAGAGGTTACACCTAATGACATTGGGATACGAGAGCAGGGCATCTCGTACGGACCGTTGAATTACTGGAGGCAGAAGTATCGCCAGGAGACTGCAGCCGAGGGTTCGGTAGGCAATACGAGAGAGACGAACAATTGAGTGCATGTTCGCACGGGATTGTGCGTTGTTCATTCATCTGGGTTCATATAAATGGCATATCAACCTGCCTGATGTGGGCCTATGCCCCAGTGGCTACACCTGCGTGAGCGTGCGGTGAACTTGCATCTTGATTAGGTGACGGGTTCTGTAGAGCTTACCCGTAGACGTGAGAACCCAGACCCCGGACCACCTAGTACAGCCCAGACGTACGGCGGAAGAGATGTTTCCGCTGGTAGAGCAGTATAACGAAAGGACCCGGTCCGCAGCGGCGTCTTGCGCAGAGCAGGGCATCTCGTACGGACCGTTGAATTACTGGAGGCAGAAGTATCGCCAGGAGACTGCAGCCGAGGGTTCGTGGATGTAGGCAATGCAGCGCCAAGGGAAGCGGCGCAGGAAGAGATCGCGTATCCGCACGAGAGGATGGCATTATTCACCTCAAGTCACACACCATACCTGTTAGGCCGAAATACCCGAGATATTCCGACAGCCATGCCAGCGATATTTGACCATACCTGACGAACAATGACGAACCGTGATGGATGATTTATGGGTACAGGGCAGGGCAAGGTGTCAGGACGCAGCAGCATTAGAAACTGCTGATGTATCAATCGCACGGATCGCGCCCGTAGAAAAGCCGCCGTCTACCAGCAGCGTCTGACCCGTGATGTATCTGCTCGACTCAGAGGCCAGGAACACTACAGCACCATCAAGATCCGTGGGATGCCCAGGTCTCTGAACAGGAATCCGTACTTCAAGAGCGGCAACGAAGGACGGGTCACGATATAAGGCATCATTCTGTGCTGTCCTGAACCAGCCGGGAGCGAGGCAATTCACCGTCACGCCGTTCCCACCCCAGTCGCACGCGAGAGACATCGTCATCTGCTTTACCCCTCCCCGGCTCGCACAATACGGGCCGAATCCGGCATACCCAGCCACGCAGGTTACTGACCCGATATTTATGATCCTGCCGTAGCCTGCTGCAATCATGAGCGGTGCGATGGCCTGGGCCACGAAGAATGTTCCGCGTAGATTGGTGTCCAAGATGGTCGTCCAGTCCTCCTGCGTAACATCAAGTGCGGGTTTACGGATATTGCATCCTGCATTGTTGATCAGGATATCCGCGCGCCCCCACTGTTCCCGCACCACATCTGCCATACACCGGATACTCTCATTACAGCGCACATCCAGTTCCAGCGGCAACACATTGCGCCCCATGGTTGCTATTTCGTCGGCAAAGTCTGCCAGCCGGCCGGCATCCCGACTGGTGATGACGAGGTCCGCCCCTGCCCGCGCAAGAGCCCGTCCCATGTATTGCCCGAGGCCTCGACTCGTGCCGGTCACTATCGCTACCCGGCCTTCAAGGTCAAACGGTGATGTGTTCATTGTCTGCGATTGCTATGCTTTATTTGTGAAGCAAGGTACCAAACCCAAACACATAACGGAGATTTTCCCATGAACCGTACCATGCTGTTGTGCGCCTGTATACTGTGGGCATCTTTCTGCGAGCCGCCACAATCCGGGTCCGTGACAGGTTCGCTGCAGCGCTATCACCCGGTCACCATTGACTTTGCAGGCCCTGCTTCCAGCGAGATGGCCGCAACCAATCCGTTCCGGAATTATCGCCTGATGCTCACCGTGACGCACAGCGAAAGCGGCAAGACCTATGTGGTTCCAGGTTTCTTTGCTGCAGATGGTGACGCAGCCGAAACAGGAGCGACGGACGGGAATGTGTGGCGGGTACACTTTATTCCAGAGGAGACAGGCCGGTGGGAATACCGTGCATCATTCCGCGAGGGCACCGATGTAGCGCTGAGCACCGATCCCGACGCCGGATTTCCGGTATTCTTTGATGGCGCGCGCGGAGCGATTAGCATCACAGAGACCGACAAATCCGGTAGGGATTTTCGCGCTAAGGGCATGCTCCGCTACGTAGGCGAGCGTTATCTGCGATTCGACAACGGGGACTACTTTGTCAAAGCTGGTGCAGACAGTCCGGAAAATCTGCTCGCCTATGTGGATTTTGACGGCACAGAAGCCATGACCGCCCCTGGCGTCCAGCGCGCCGGTGAAGCCCCAACGACAACACTGCATCGGTACACACCCCACCTGGAGGATTGGAATCCCGGTGACCCAGCATGGCATGGGACAAAGGGGCGCGCCCTTATCGGCGCTCTCAACTATCTGGCCAGCACAGGCGCCAATGCCATCTCCTTTCTAACGTTGAATATTGAAGGCGACGGGCGTGATGTGTGGCCTTTCGTCCGTGCGGATATATTCGACCGCTACGATGTCTCCAAGCTGGCCCAATGGAATATCATATTCACGCACGCGGACAGTTTGGGGCTGTTTCTGCATTTCAAGACACAGGAGACCGAGAATGACCAGCTGCTTGACGGCGGGGCGTTGGGCCCCTTAAGAAAGTTGTACTACCGTGAGCTGGTAGCTCGCTTCGCCCATCACAACGCACTGAACTGGAATCTCGGTGAAGAAAATGACCTATGGGAGGAGCTACAGGATCCCATCCAATGGCAAGTTCGTGATGGTATCGAATACCTGCACACCATTGATACGTACGACCATCCGGTGGTCATTCACAGCTATCCCGACCAGAAGCATCCGGTGTACACTCCCCTTCTGGGCATTGAACCAGGACTTGATGGTGCTTCCCTCCAGTCCCACCCGGAGAATGTCCGAAGAGAAACGCTGGAATGGATTCATGCGTCGGCGAATGCGCACAAGCCATGGGTGGTCGCCAACGATGAGCAAGGTCCTCACACTATTGGCGTTACGCCGGACGGACCAAACAGCAACCGGGAACTGATTCGTCAACGAGTGCTCTGGGGAAACCTGATGGCTGGAGGAGGCGGCGTGGAATACTACTTCGGGTATCAGAACCCGCACAATGACCTGAACTTGGAGGACTGGCGGAGTCGGTCAACCTTCTGGAGCGATGCCGGAATTGCACTGGCCTTTTTTGAGCAGGAGATCCCGTTTCAACTGATGGACCCAGCTGACACATTGTTGGCGGGCGGTAGCGAGGCATTTGTTCTGGCGCATCGCGAGGAAGACCTGTTCAGCGTCTACCTGCCATCCGGCGGCAGCACTCTGATCACAGTCAGCGGCTCATGGAACATCCGGTGGCTGAACCCTGCCACCGGTACGCACCATGAGGGCGGGATAACAGCATCTTCGGCCCGCGGACTAACCGTGGGGCCTGCACCGTTCCGTGGTGACGCAGCCGCCGTGCTGACCAGGCAGGTACCATGATGGACGCTATTTGATAAGCATCATGGTACGGGTACGCACCATCTCGTCTGTCTCAAGTCGATAGTAGTACAGGCCGCTGGCGATACCCGTCGCATCCCAATCAAGGCGATGGCGTCCCGCCACGAAATGCGCATCTGCAAGCATCGCAATCTCCCTTCCTGCAACATCAAAGACCCGCACACGCACCTGGGAAGACGCCGGAAGATCAAAGTCAATGGTCGTCTCTGCGGAAAATGGATTCGGGTAATTCTGCTCCAGTAGTACGGACTTGGGTAGTTCAGACACTTCCTCCGCCGCAACTGCCTCAGGCAGGCCAACAGTCCAAATGCCCCGCCCGTGCGTTGCCAGGATGATCTGGTCATCCTGGACCATCATCTGCCATATCAATACTGCAGGAAGCCCGTTGTCCGCATAGTGCCAGGTGCTCCCTGCGTCCACGGACTCAAACAAGCCGATTTCCGTGGCCGCCCAAAAATGGGACGGCGAATCGGGCATGACCAAGAAATCGTGCACTGCCACATCCGGGAACCCGTTTGAACTCTCCCGGGCACCGCTCGCAAATCCTGACAGGTCTTCCCATGTCTCTCCGTAGTCGGAAGTCCTCAGAATCTTGGGGTTAGCAACGGCCGAAAACAGCACATAGGCCGCACCGGCTACTGTGGGGTGCGTAGCAATTTCGGATATGTAGCTCTGCGGGGCAAACTCCGGAACGTTTGTGGGCTTAAAAGTTCTTCCGCCGTCAATTGAAAGATGTAAGAGCCCAGTCCGGGGAGGCGTGTTGTCCATACGGAACCCAGCCCATACCACATCGGGATTAGCAAGAGACACCTCCACCTTGCCGCTGCCGGTGCCGCTGCTGATCCAATCATCCTCGTGCAGGAGTACCCCCTCCCAGCTCCGGCCAAAATCCCGCGAGACCCATACTCCGCTGGCTCCTACTGAAAAAACTCTGTCAGGGCGCTCCGGCGAGTAACCGTACACGGTAACAAACTGCGCTTCCCCTTGGGCGTCAGAGTGTCCACTGGCCGAGTACTGAAACGTAGTCCCGAAATTCGTTGACCTCCATATGCCATTAAACTGCGTAGACCCGAGCACAAGATTGTAATCCCGGGCATGCCAAACGGCATCAAACCCGTCACCGCCTATCCGCCTGCGCCACCTGCTAAAGACTTCAGGTCTGTTGCCGGATATCCATGTTCCGTTGTCCTGCGTCCCGCCTATGTAGGTCTCAATGCCCGGCTGCTTCGCCACCCCGTAGAATTGCGTCGTGTTATAACCGTTCCCGACATGTCGCATGCTCTGCCCATTATTGATTGATAACACCACGCCGCCATCGTTGGTACCTATAACTCTGAAGGTACCGGTAGACCTGTCTATCGGTATCAGTTGCAGCGAGTGATGGTCTACATGTACCGCATTGTTTTGGGGATGGAGCCGGGCAGAGTGACTTCCAACAGTAATATCTGATGCCACCACACGCAGCGTGGAGGCAGGCAGGGCTGTCGCATCCCACCCTGCTCCGTCCGCCAGAACGGGCCAAAGAAAATACATGAACCGCACCCGAACCCCACCATTACGATTCAGATTCTGATGAGGCGCATTCGCATCGTAGGGCAAGTCGTGTATGATGATATATTCCCGGCTCTGGGTGTCGCGTTGCCCGCTGGTACTCGAGTGAATCAGGTTGTACACACCATCGTCTGCCTGATCACGAAAGGAGACCATGAGCTGACGATTGGCATCAATATCCCAAGCCTCGAACGGAACATCCACGTAATCTCTGTACCGATACGAGCCCAGTTGCACACCCGCACCACCGTCACGATCGGTGCCGTCGCGCGGCGATACCGTAAACCGATGCGCCTTCTGGGTCAAGCCCTCTCCAAAGCGAATCTCAATCGACCGATAGTCTTCCGGGGAAATCTGGGAATACCCTGAAGCCTGCTCTTCCCCGTCTCCTGTCAGCAGGATTCCTCCAAAATAATTGCCTTGAAACCTGATGAATGACATGAAAACGTCCGTCCCGACCTCCTGAAATTCAGTGAGATGCCGACGCCTTGTTCCGGTACTACCAACCCTGGTAGTCCAGAGGGAAACCCCTCCCAGATAAAGACGAGAATCATCGTAGGGATGCACCGCCATGGCCATATCATACCAGCCCTGGGGGCCGATCCATTCTTGATTCTCAGACTCCAGCAATGCCAGCCAGGTCTGGCCAGCATCGCGAGACTGGTACAGTGATCCGGCACTTCCGGCATCGGCCGCCACGTACACTACGTCAGGATTGGATGGAGCGATTGCCAACTCCATCCGACCCGGAGTTGTTACGAAATCATCCAGTACAACCTTCCAACTCTGTCCTCCGTCTACTGACTTGAGCACCGCCGTACTATTCACGGTTGCATACTGAATCTGAAAATCCTCCGGATTCGCCCGCAGGTCCTGTACCCGAATGTTATTCGGAGCGAGATAGGACTCAGCCCATGTCAATCCGCCATCGGATGTCCTGAAAATGCCGGTATTGGTAGCTGCTACGAGCGTATAGCCATCGGACGGATCCACCGCCAACCGGTTAACCCAACGGAAGTGTTCATCCGTTGCCGTAGCCGGCAGCTGCAGCCATGAAGCCCCTTTATCATCCGACCTGAAAATGCCTGCACCTGTGACTCCACCAATGTTTCCGAACCCCTCACCCGTTCCCATGAATATCACTGCCGGATCTGTCTCCGTAATTGCCAATGCCGATACAGACAGATTCGGGAGATGATCTGTCATATTTTCCCAAGTAAACCCCAAATCAGTCGTCTTCCACAGTCCGCCGCTAACCCCTCCCGAAAACCAGGTATTGCCGCTCGGATCCTCGGGATCCACCACCAGAGCCCGCGTGCGTCCCGGCACGTTGGCCGGCCCTCGCTCCACCCAACCTATTGACACTCCCGGAGTCTTGCGCCGGGATATAGCCTTGTTATACTCCGCCATCTGGTAATTGGGCGGATACGATGCACCATCCTCCGAGGATCGAATGTCCGCGTGGTACCGGAGAAATTCATCGGGATGGCCATAGGACGCCATGCGCTGCTGCTTCTGCGTGCGTAACGCAACGGGATACTCCTCCGCGCCATCTTGCCCCCAAATCACGATGCATATAATCACAGCCGCTACGGTGCCGATGCCTATCCATGCTCTTCGTAACGTCATGCTATTCTACCCTATTCTACGTTTGTTCAGCACACCAAGTGCCATCTGCCAGTTCGAAAGGTTCTCTTCCTTCCAAAGCTACGGGCCGCCCAAGGCAGTCAGACAAAACCTGACACGAATACCGCCAAATGCGCGCCCCAATCGCCGGGAAGAACGTTGCCATACCCTAGGAAATATACGCTACCCGTAATGATACGATACACAACAATTGGCAGTGATCGTAGATCACGCCATGTACACCGATGCCACCCATCCGAACCGAAACATATTTCACACGTCAGGCACTCTCCCCACCCGCACCTACGAAACAGACCAGCGCCGGACGTTACCGGGAAGGATGTATGAAACGCGTTGTACTGCCCCAATACACGGCACGATCTGCGTACTTCCGCCACATTACCCACAGAACACAACAATGTCCGAGCGCAGGCGTTGATCTGTATATAACGAGGTGAAACCACCTACTTACGATCCTGCATCGTGGCCAAGCTAAGCTCAGGTACAACGCTCCGTTGCCAAGCACGCGGCATACCGCGTCCGCCCGGTGCGCAGAGCCTCCAGCCCTGCTTAAAGGACCCGGTGGCTTCAAACGGGTATTCCTCGCCGCATGTACATCCCGATCAAGAACAACACTGCAGAGCAGGCTATAATACGTGCGAACAACAAGCATGGTTATGGCTCCCGGTAACCCAAAGCAGGTACTTGTTTTGCCTAAGTCACCTTTACCCACTCACCCCCAGCACTTTCAGCCTTGCAGGCAAGCTGGTGCGTGAAGTGGCCAAGCGACAGAGACTGTACTGCACGGTTCAACCCGCGCTTACGCGCCCCTACCCCAGCCATCAAGCCCTTCAGATTCAAGTTGGCGGGGCGATGTTTAACATTGCCGGTGGTGACAGCGTGCGCCGCAATGTGTCGCCACAATTGTGTGCGACATTTCGCACACGCCAGTGATGCCTCTATTCCCTCTGTACCATACTACCGCGTTTGGCACATGATATCTTTCGCTGACACCTCCTGGCCTACCGGTCGGATATGGCTATCGGATCATCCTGTGCACCGTTGGACAGCGAGGCGATAGCCTTGACACTAGCATCAACCTCCACGGCACCCCTGGACTCCTCCACGATGGGTACCGCAGAGCATGGAACGGGCCGGGCGTTGAATCCGGTACCCGGAGGATGCTGTATAATGCGGACCTGCTTAGCAACAATGCTGCCGTCCAATACGCTCCGCCAGTCCTTGAAGCGCGGCTTCCCGACTCCCGTTACCTGTACGGACCAGTACCGCCCGGCTTTCCGGGGCGTACTACCCTCAAGCTCCACGGAGCTGGCCGTCTTCTTCATCCTCCGCAGCCCACCGTTCCTGCCTCCCTTCCTTCCCGCCTTCTTGTTGTTAAAGGTTTTTTGGCACGCTCGCCCGATGCGGAAAGCGATGGTACCTCACCGGGTACTGCGGCGTACGTTCACCCTATCGGGGCGTTGCCAACCATCTGCACAGCTTGAAGGCGGATCGCGTCTTGCGGGTTTCCCCGTATGTTTTCCGGTAGCGCCCGGCCACCTGGATACGCAGCCAGAACAGATGCCGGGAGAGTTCAGCCGTTATTCTGCTGCGCTCAATGCGTGCGCAACGGTGTGTGTATGCCCGCGCTATATGTTGCGGAAATGGGAGAACAAGGCTAGTTGCAGTGTTTCACGTTGCCCTTTAATTCCCTTACACAGTGCTAACGACTGATGCTACGCCTCCTGCCATATGTCCTGATTACGGCGGTAGTTCTGCCGACCTTCGCGCAGTCCGGGACATTCTTCAATCAGCGTGACGATACCTACCCGTTGCTTGGCCTTAAGCGGGCGCACGAGATGTACGAAACAGCGCGCGAGGATTACGATCGCATAGCCGAGCTCTACGATAAGCGCCTAATATCACGCCAAGAATACGACCGCGTGAGCAGCGTCTTCGCCGACGCAGAAGTCAACTTCCAGCAGTCCCTCCTCGCCGTACTTTTTGAGCAACAGTACACCGTAATCGCCAGCGCAGTAAAGTATCAGGATGCACGCGGCATCAAGCGGGTCAGGCTGACACTCGAAAACTCCACAGGTGGAACGGCGGAGTTTCAAAAGCTCATCGGCATTGACGACGAGCTGTTCCGTTCGCTCCAGCCGGATGTCATCAACAATGTATACGTATCGCTGCTGAACGATGAAAACGCCATAATCAGTGAACCCTACGAACATAAGATTGACTTGCTGCGAAGCGGGGAACCGGTGACGCTGGAGTTCGGGCTGCTGCAGGACCAGGATGCCGTAACGGTTAGCGTGCTGTACGGGAACGGTTCGCAGCAGAGCCGAAAGATATTCTTGCAGAAAGATGCTTCTATCAATATCGCGGCGATTGAGGCTGAGCAGTTCTCCCAGGAAGTAGAGCTTGGCGGGTCCACGGATTTCGCCATGACATTGGAACTGTTCAGCGGCATTTCCAATACGTTCAAGCTTGAAGTTGCCGGGTTGCCCGCCGAAGTCACACGCTATTTTCTTGACACGGAATCCAACAACAGACTGAGCCAATTCCGCTTTACTGAAGGGGTTAACACGCGGAATGCGGCGCTGCGCGTCTTTTTGCCGGAGAGGCCAACGGATGGGGTGACGACCGACGAGCCGCTAATTTTTTATGCCGTGGCTATCCCTCGGGAGCGTGTAGAAGAAATAGGCCCGCTCCGCGACCGGTCGTTAACATCTGCGGAGATTGCCGCCCTGGGCATTGGCCATGTGCGGCTGGAACTGGTGCCTCGTGGTATCGGAGAGCTGCTGGTACGCGCTCCGCAGCTCTTCCACTCCATACGGCGTGACGACAGCGTCAATGTAGCCATTGAGCTGGTCAACGAAGGCACTCGCCGGTTAGATAATGTGCGCATAGAAGCAGATATGCCATTAAACTGGTCTGACACCATCACCCCCGCCTACGTTAATACCCTCGCCATCAATGAGGAACGCCGCATCAACCTCTCCTTTTCGCCTCCGCGCGACATCGCTCCCGGGAGATACGAAGTACGCGTTCGCACCTCTTCCCTTTCAGATGACCAACCGATTGAGGGAGAGGACAAGACTGTGACCATTCAGTTGGAGCAGCAGGCAAGCGTCATCGGTACTCTGTTGCTGGTGTTGCTAATCCTGGGTCTTGTGATCGGGATTATCGTGTTTGGTATCCGGCTGTCCAGACGCTGACGGTGGCACGACGTGAGTCGCGTGGATTATCTTGCACTGGGTAGGAAAATTCCGGATCGGTGTTTGACCTTAGCAACAAGGTGGTCGTTGTGACTGGTGGCGCCCGCGGTATCGGCGCAGCAGTCTGCCGCAGACTCGCACGCGCAGGCGGCTCCATCGCGCTTCTGGATATCAACTTCCAAGCCGCTGAGCGTGAGCAGAACGCGATCAGGCAGGAAGGCGGCCAGTGCAGGGCATGGTACTGCGATATTACGGATTACGGAGCCGTGGAGGCAGTTATGGCCTGTGTGTTTGACGCCTTAGGATCCGTAGACACGTTGGTCAACAATGCTGCCATTGCTCACGTCGGTTCGGTCGCTACCACCACGGAGCAGGAATTTGCGAAGGTGACCAACGTTAACATTAAGGGTGTCTTCCACGGCATAAAAGCAGTACTGCCGTTTATGGAGCAGCAGGGTGGTGGCTGCATCATAAACCTTGCGTCCGTAGCGTCCGACACTGGGATACCCATGCGTTTCGCCTACTCCATGAGCAAGGGCGCAGTCAGCGCCATGACGCGCTCCGTAGCTGTTGATGGCCTCTCGGCAGGTATCCGGTGCAACTGTATCGCACCGGCGCGCGTGCATACACCATTCGTTGACGAATACCTTGCGCGCCACTATCCTGGCCGCGAACAGGAGATGTTTCGTACACTGAGCAAGACTCAACCCGTCGGTCGCATGGGTACTGCCGAGGAAGTAGCCGCGCTCGTACACTATCTTGCCTCCGACGAGGCGCGGTTCATCACTGGAGCCACGCTTCCCATTGATGGCGGCTTTATGACACTTAAGCCTTAACATGAACCTGATTCGGTTTGGCCCTCCGGGCTCTGAGAACCCCGGCGTCGCAATGCCCGATGGCTCGCGGCTTGATACCCGTGCCTTTGGCCAGGACTATGACGAAGACTTCTTTTCCTCGGGCGGCATGGCGCGCCTTGCCGCGTGGGTTGAGCAGCATCCCAACCTTCCGAAGGTACCGGATGCCGCACGCATGGGTCCACCAATTATGCGGCCATCCAAGATCGTGTGTGTTGGATTGAACTATGCCGACCACGCGCGGGAGAGCGGACTGCGCCCACCGGACGAACCTGTACTGTTTTTCAAGGCCAGTTCCGCAGTGTGTGGGCCCTACGACGATGTCGTGCTTCCCGGGGAAAAGACAGACTGGGAGGTAGAGCTGGCGGTGGTGATAAGCCAGAGAGCATCACGAGTTACCCGACAATCGGCACCAAACCACATTGCAGGCTATCTTGTCCATAACGACTACAGCGAGCGCGCCTTCCAGATTGAACGGGGAGGCCAGTGGGTCAAAGGCAAGAGCGCCGACACGTTCGCGCCATTGGGACCGTTTCTGGTCCCGCGTGACGCCGTCAGCAACCCGAACAACCTGCGCCTGTGGCTTTCCGTCAACGGACGCATTATGCAGGATGGATCCACCAGCAACTTCATCTTCGGTGTACATTTTATTATCAGCTATATCAGCCAATTCATGACTCTCCTGCCGGGAGATGTTGTTTCTACGGGTACGCCTGCGGGGGTAGGCCTGGGGCTGAAGCCACCGCGCTATCTGCAACCCGGGGATATCGTCGAATTGGGTATTGAAGGCCTGGGCAATCAACGCCAGATTGCGCGGGCCCAATACTTGTCCACCACTCTGTGACTCCATTACTAATACTATTCCTTAGCATCCTGATCGTTGTCGGGATGATTGTGGTGTTGCGTGTGAACGCCTTTCTGGCGCTCATAACAGCGGCGGTCGTAGTGAGCCTCCTTGCTCCCGGCCCCTGGTCGGAACGCGTCGCGAGGGTTGCGACCGCCTTTGGATCTACTGCGGGCAACATAGGCATCGTCATTGCTATGGCTGCCATTATTGGTGTAACCATGATGGGCAGCGGTGCAGCGGACAGGATCGTACAGGGGTTTACGCGGATGCTCGGACAAGAACGGGGAGGGACAGCGCTATCGGCCAGCGGCTTCGTACTGTCCATTCCCGTCTTCTTTGACACCGTCTTTTATCTGCTGATTCCACTGGCACGTTCCATGTACCGACAGCGAGGGCATAGCTATCTGAAGTACATCATGGCCATTACTGCCGGCGGAGCAGCGACGCACAGTCTAGTCCCGCCCACGCCCGGCCCGCTTGTGATTGCGGACACGCTCGGCATTGATATTGGCACGATGATGCTGATTGGGGGCCTGATTGCCCTGCCATGCGCCGCAGTGGGGGTGATGTTTGCGGGGTGGCTTGACGCACGCATGAAGGTAGAAGCCGGTGATGTTGCAGGCATGAACGAGGTCGCGCTGCCGGAGCAAGGACTGCCGAGTCTTGGGGCGTCACTGTTTCCTATTGTACTTCCGGTGCTGCTGATTTCCGCGAATACCATCATCTCCCCCATCGCCACTGCAGCAGGTCCGGCGTCAGGGTGGTCCATGGTTGCCGCATGGACTTCCATCCTCGGCAATCCGAATATGGCCCTTATTCTGGCCGGCCTCGCATCGGTAATGCTTTACGTCCAGATGCAGAAACCCACACGGAAGGCGCTTGGCGATATCATTGAGCAAGCGCTGATGAGTGGCGGCATTATCATCCTCATAACGGCGGGCGGGGGCGCATTTGGCGCCATGCTGAAGGAAGCACAGATTGGTGCGGCGATCAAGGAGCTGTTTGCCGACACGCATGCCTCAGCGGACCTGTTGATGCTGGGGCTGGGCTTTGGCGTAGCCTGCCTGATCAAGTTTGCCCAAGGATCTACCACGGTCGCAATGATCACGACCAGCGCGATGCTCGCCACTATCGTTACCCCTGAATCTATGAGTTTCAATCTCGTATACCTTGGCACCGCTATAGGTAGCGGCGCACTTGTAGGATCCTGGATGAACGACAGCGGATTTTGGATTTATGCCAAGATGGGCGGGCTTACGGAAACTGAAACGCTCAAGTCCTGGACCCCGCTGCTTGCCATCCTCGGCATCACGGGTGGCATATGCACAGTGATCCTCGCCCTGATTTTGCCACTCACATAAGCGAAACAAACCCATATTGAACCGCTACAGCAGGAAGGTCACACAAAACCCTCTTCAAGGAGGGGCACGCGCCATGCTGCACGCCATCGGATTGTCGGAGGACGACTTGGCGAAGCCGCAGGTTGGAATCGTTAGTATGGGATGGGAAGGCAACCCGTGCAACATGCATCTCAACGGCTTGGCGCGACGCATCAAAGCCGACGTACAAGACCATGACCTGGTGGGCCTGATTTATCACACGATTGGGGTCAGTGATGGTATTTCCATGGGCTCCTCAGGAATGCGGTTTTCCCTCCCTTCCCGTGACATCATTGCCGAATCTATTGAGACCGTGGCCTCCGCACAGTGGTATGACGGCGTCATCGCCGTAGCAGGCTGCGACAAGAACATGCCGGGATCCATCATGGGGTTGGCGCGCCTGAACCGGCCCGGACTGATGGTCTACGGGGGTACGATCAAGCCTGGCCATCTGCGAGGCCGGAAAATTGATATCGTTTCTGCATTTGAAGCCGCCGGGCAGCGAGCCCGTTGCACCATAAGTGACACGGAGTTTCGGGAAATCGCACGCAATGCGTGCCCGGGGGCCGGCGCCTGCGGTGGCATGTATACCGCGAATACGATGGCGTCCGCCATTGAGGCACTGGGTATGACACTGCCCTACGATTCTTCCTACCCCGCTGTGAGCACCGAGAAGGAAGCCGAGATGGCCCGTATCGGGGCTTGCATCTATGCGCTGCTTGAGCGCAATCTCAAACCTAGGGATGTTATGACACGCGAGGCGTTTGAGAACGCTCTCCGTGTCGTTTTCGTGCTCGGCGGTTCAACCAATGCGGTGCTCCACCTTATCGCGATGGCCAGAAGCGCCGCAGTACCGCTGTCCCTTAGCGATTTTCAGGCTATGAGCGATACCACGCCGCTACTTGCCGACCTCAAGCCAAGCGGACGCTACGTTATGGAGGACCTGTTCAACGTTGGCGGTGTACCGGGAGTGATGAAAATGCTGCTCTCTGAAGGGCTGCTGCACGGCGACTGCATTACCGTAACCGGTAGTACCGTGGCAGAAAACCTTGCAGATGCAGCACCCCTCAAGGATGGCCAGGACGTAGTACAGGCGCTCCGTAAACCCATCAAGGCTACGGGGCACCTTCAGATACTGTACGGAAACCTGGCAGAGGAAGGAGCGGTAGCCAAGATTACCGGAAAGGAAGGCGAGGTCTTTTGCGGAACGGCGCGCGTGTTTGATACGGAGGAAGCGGCCATGGATGCCATTCTCTCCGGCGCCATTGAGCGGGGTGACGTGATAGTGATACGGTACTGCGGTCCGAGTGGCGGCCCCGGGATGCCGGAAATGCTGCGTCCGACCGGCGCAATTGTCGGCGCTGGTCTGGGAAACGATGTCGCTCTAATCACTGACGGACGCTTCTCCGGCGGCACGCATGGCTTCGTAGTAGGTCATATCACACCCGAGGCGCAGGTAGGTGGTGCCCTCGCATTGCTGATTGATGGCGACCCCATCACCATTGATGCGGAAAACAACACGTTGACCGTGGATATCGCCGACAGCGAGCTCGTGCAGCGCCGCCAACGATGGGAAGCCCCGCCGCTGAAGGCACAACACGGCATCCTCTTGCGGTATGCACACACGGTGTCGTCCGCAAGCCATGGATGTGTCACGGACGCATTCAAGGAGAACGTACGCGCAACGTGAAAGCGCTCGTTTACGAGGGCCCGTACCAGCTCTCGCTACAGAATATCCCCGACCCGGTCCCGGGCCCGCATGAGGTCGTTGTGCGAATAAAGTCGGTAGGAATTTGTGGCTCTGATGTCCATGGTTATACCGGAACCACAGGGCGCCGCCTGCCTCCGCTCGTTATGGGCCATGAGGCGTCAGGGATTGTTGAGGCAGTGGGATCCGAGGTTGCCTTGATTGAGACTGGCGCACCCGTCTGCTTTGATTCTACCGTGTTCTGCCGTCAGTGTGCAGCCTGTGGTGCAGGGCAGTTTCATCTTTGCGCAAACCGCGAGGTGCTAGGTGTCAGCGTACCCGGCATGAAGCGCCAGGGAGCGATGGCAGAGCTTGTGGCGCTTCCATGGTGGACCCTCCACCTCATCCCCGACTCCATAACGTTCACCGACGCCGCGCTGTTGGAGCCGGTCTCCATCGCTCTGCACGCTGTACGCCGGGGCTACCTGCATCAGGGTGAAAGCGTAGTAGTCATTGGCGCGGGGACCATCGGGCTCCTGATACTGCAGGTCTGCCTGATGGTGGGGGCGAGCGCCGTTACGGTGGTTGACATCAACCCGGATCGCCTGCGGATTGCTGCAGAAATGGGCGCGCACCATACCGCAACGAAAGTACCCGAAGATACCAGTGCGGACTTGAGCTTTGAGGCTGTCGGGATCGGGAGTACGTTGCGTGCTGCGGTTGGAGCTCTTTGCCGCGGCGGACGCACTGTACTCGTTGGCAACCTGACGCCGGAAGTGTCCATTGATGTTCAAGGTATCGTTGCCCAGGAATGGTCCCTCATCGGTACGTACGCAAGTGGTGGTGCCTTCGCTGACGCACTGCACCTGGTGTCTACAGGCGCAGTCAACCCCCGCCCGCTTGTGAGTGAAATCCTACCTCTTTCTGCCGGAGCCGAAGCGTTTCGGCGCCTGCATGGTGGGCAGGAAGCGTTGCTCAAAGTCGTTCTGGAGCCGTAGCTTGCATCCATGGCGGCATTGAGGGTAAGGCCCGCATGTGGTCTGCCACCAGCGTGTCCTGGTAAGAACCGCCAAACGTGCCCGCAAAGAAGCGTCCCAACCCTTCGCGTAGCAACTGTTGCCACGATGCCTCTTCCTGTCCGGGAACGATGGGGAAAAAATTCGCACCAACGGCGCGCGCCGCATTCCAGTCCCCCGGAGCATCCCCGATCATAAGCATTCGCTCTGGAGGGTAATGCGATGCAGATGATAGCACCAGATGGTCTGTCTTGCTGCCGCACTCCTGGCTCCCGATGGCTTTGACGAACTTGCGGATGCCGTGCTCCTCCCACTCTCGCTGCAAGGCCCCCTGCGGCGTGCCTGAGCAGACGATCATATCCGCATTCGCTGCTGCGTGCTCCAGCGCTGCGACTACGCCGACAAATGGTCCCACGCCGCGCACCATCCCGCGAACGGACTTGTTGACACGTTGGCTCCATTCCAGGACCCATGCCAGTTCATCGCTCGCTGCTGCCCTGTCTTCAAGCGCAGGATGACCCAGTCTTTCTTCCTCCTTAATCCACATACGCAGCTCGGGTAGGATCGGTACGCGAACCCCTCGTCCGCGTACCACAGCGCGCTCCCGCAATAGGTCCAGTACCGACACGAGCGCCGGAAAACGGTTGATACCTCGCTGGGAAGAATACAGGTTGACAAATTCCCATGCCTGGCGGGCATACCGGCTTACCGGCTGCAACCCGTAATGCTGTATCGTGACTGGGCAAAAGCACTCCTTATGCTTCAGCTCCATGGTATCAAACACGCACCCGTCGGAGTCTATAGCAATGAAGAACCCGTGGTCACGCCGAATGGCCTGCAGTGCGTCTCGAAGCGGGGTGCCTTCCATTGGTCGGTGTGAAACGCAGCCGTCAATGTAAATCCGTGATCCGTGTTCCACTTCGGCCATATGCGTAGGTTAATATGGGAGTTATATGGCTGAGTGCCACGCGTTTTCGCAGGAATTACTTTTTGTGCTTTGGTGGTGCAGACAGGATGGCCTTCGCCAGTTTTTCATAATCGGTTCCCGCTTTTCACGAAAAACTGCAATTATTTCAAATAACCCAACGCGTGGGTACGCATGCTATATAATTGCCATATATTAGGGAGCTATATACCACAGTGCCATGCCCGAATCGGTTAGTGCATACCGCAATATCACATACAGCCTGTTGCCCGGAAGTCGGAGTAACGCCAAGCAACTTGCTGGATTAGCGGGTGCGTGTAGGTTTGTGTGGAATGCCATCCTCGCAGAGCAGAGCGAGGCGTACAAGAAAGCGAAAGAGGCTGGAGAGAAGCCGCCCTCGGTAAGCTTCTTCTCGCTGGGGAAACGGTTCACTGCACTGCGCCGTACGGTCGAGTGGCTACCTGAATACTCCTTTGATGTCGTTAGATACACATTAAAATATCAGGCGGATGCATGGAAGGCATTCTTCAACGAGGGTAAGAGAAGACCGAGATTCCATTCCAGACGTGGTAGTACGCCTTCGTTCACGATCCCGGATAACGTAAGGGTTCGGGATGGTAAGCTGTATATCCCGAAAGTGGGATATACGGCGCTCCGCAGGCGGGGAGGCAACCCGTACCCTGAAGGTATACCCGTCAAAGCCACTGTAAAGAAGAACGCCGGCAAAGGGTATGCTGTCATCTGCTGCAGGATGGAGGCACCTGTAATAGAGGATACCGGCGGTGCTGTAGGCATTGACCGTAATTGCGGGCAGGTCGCTATGGTCTCCACAGAGGGCGATACAGGCATTATCAGACAACCGGATAAGAAGCGTCTTGATGCCAAGTTGAAGCGGCATCAGCGAAGACTGGCGAGACAGAAGAAAGGCTCCAACGGTCGTAACAGGCGGAAGCATAGCATCGCCCGCATACAGCGCAAGCGTGCTAACATCCTCAACCTCCCTTATTCATAAGGGAGTTAAGTGGCGGGGAATCGTCGTTTAACATTATGGTGTAATATGTTGACTATAAACGGGTTGAATGGAATATTGCGCGACACTCAAACGTTTAGAGACCCCAATACCCATTCACCCTGTAACACACCCGATGCAAGATCCCAAGTCCAACCTTCTGTTCGCTTGCCAGTTCAATAAATCCGTTAAAGTTGTACGCTCCAAGACCGATAATCTAACATCGGATGCGGGCGTCATTCCTATGCGCCTGCTCATGGTGATCAGCACCTTGGCATGCCGACTCGCTTCCGTGCTTAAGGACAATCGGTCCCAAGCTCGGATTACGCATAGCCTTGAGGAGTTAGTGCGGCAGTACCTGCTGCAACATGTGCAGGGGTGGGGTCGTCAGTCAGATGCGGACAAGCTTCGAAGGGACCCCGCCATGCGCGTGGCCACTTCTTCCAAAAGGGGTATGGAGGCTTTACAGGACGATAGGTCCCTGGCATCCCAGCCAACCATGTCTCGCTTCGTGCGCATGTTGGCCGGGAAAAAGAATTTCAAGAAGTTGCGCCTTTTTGCAGAGACATTCGCCACGGAGCACCTGCTGCAGCGTGGTGGCGGGAAGCGCCGCCCCGAGGTGGTCTTTGATGTGGACGGT
This sequence comes from Rhodothermales bacterium, assembly GCA_963663495.1. Classification (GTDB taxonomy): domain Bacteria; phylum Bacteroidota; class Rhodothermia; order Rhodothermales; family Bin80. The sequence continues at coordinate 1,470,177 of OY760427.1, read as the reverse complement.
GTACCGGTAGATACGCATGGCAAGCAGCAGGGCAGCAAGTGGAACGGGTATTACAAGCGCACCATCTTTCTGCCCCTTATCGCCATATGCGGTGAGTCGGGCGACATGTTGGGGGCGGAGTTGCGAGGGGGCACGCAGAATGTGGTGAAGGACTGCTACGGTTTCATTCGACGCATTGGGCTGGCATTGCGTGAACATGTGGCCGACAAGGTCATTGTCCGATTGGACGCAGGCTTCAACAGTGGCGAGTTATGTGATTAGCTGGAGAACGACCGTATCGGCATATGTGATGCGTCTGAAAGGAAACGATGTGATTGACGGGCTTGCGGCGCCTCATTTGGAGCGTGATCAGCCGTCGGACGAATGCTACCACGAACTGCGCTACCGTGCAAAGTGCTGGTCCGTAGAGCGTCGTGTGGTGCTCGTGGTTGTTCCGGTGCCGGGAGAGCTTTTTCCGCGGCATTTCTATCTGATCACCGATCTGGATGTAGAAGCCTATCCGGCAGAGCAACTTGTGAATCTGTACAGGAAGAGAGGAAAGGCGGAAAAGCACTTCGGGGAGCTGAATGCGGCTTGCTCCATGGCGCTATCTTCGGTTCCCCGTCCGAAGACACACTATAAGGGCCGGCCTGTAGTGCGGGAGCCTGATGGGTCGGAGCAGGAAGCCGAGATCCGAGCCGAGAACGAGGTCCTGCTATGGGAATTATATTGCTGAGTACCCACGCGTTTTGGCACCCGTTATTTTGCGCTGTGGCGGTGTAGTTAGGATGGCTTGCTCCAGTTTTTCATAATCAGTTCCCGCTTTTCGCGAAAAACCTGCAATTATTTCGAAAACCTCAGCAAATGGGTACTCAGCCATATAACTCCCCCTGCTATAGGTATACCTTCTGGTGTATCAGCTCATGCATGTGGGGCGCTGCCTTATGCGGGAGCCTGACGAATCCCAGATAAGTCTGAGCACCTATCGCGAGCGTGTACTCAAGGTGGGGGCCCGCTTCGTACAACACGCGCGCGACATCGTTATCCACATTGCCGCCAGCGCAGATGCTGCATGGGATCAATTTTGGCGACGTTATTGTCAACTCACATGGATCACGCTTTCACTGTGTACAGTTGGTCACTCACGTATATAATTCCCATTAATATACGATTTAACGAAAGGAGGCCGCGCCATGCCCGTAACCCGACGTAAATTCCTGAAACGCTCTTCAGCCCTTGCTATGGGTGCCATGATACCCAGCGTTGCCCGTACCGCTCCCAGCGATGTAATCCGGGTGGGAGCGATCGGCATCAATGGTATGGGCTGGAGCAATGTTCAATCCTTCCTTCAGATGGAGGATGTGGAAATCGCTGCCTTGTGCGACATTGACGGCAACGTGCTGGACAGCCGCGCCGCCGAGCTACAGGACCTCACGGGTGGGTCACCCTCGCTGCACGGTGATTTTCGGCATCTGCTGGATCAGGATGATATTGATGCAGTGATCATCGCCACACCTGACCACTGGCATCCGCTAATCACGATTGCAGCCTGCGAGACGGGCAAGGATGTGTATGTTGAGAAGCCGCTTGCGAACTCCATTGAGGAATGTAACGTGATGATCCAGGCCGCCTCCCACTACGAGCGGATTGTTCAGATCGGACAATGGCAACGCAGCGGCCCCCACTGGAAAGACGCCGTTGCCTTTGTCCACTCCGGGCAGCTGGGCACCATACGTACGGTAAAGGCTTGGGCATACCAGGGCTGGATGAGCAATATCCCTGTGCTTCCCGACGAGGCACCGCCTCCGGGAGTAGACTACGACATGTGGCTGGGGCCGGCGCCGCGTAGACCTTTCAATCCCAACCGCTTTCATTTCACATTTCGCTGGTTCTGGGACTATGCCGGCGGCCTAATGACCGACTGGGGCGTGCATTTAATTGATACAGTGCTCTATGGCATGCAGGCGGTAGCACCAAGATCGGTTCTAAGCGCCGGAGGGCCGTTTGCATACCCACACGGTGGGATGGAAACTCCTGATACGCAGCAGGCCATTTTCGACTACGGTGACTTCACATTGTTGTGGGAACACGCGGCAGGTATTGATAATGGGCCGTACGGCCGTACCCACGGCGTCGCATTCATTGGCAATAATGGTACACTCGTGGTGGATCGCGCGGGCTGGCAGGTAATACCCGAGGGCGAAAAAATGGAAGCAGTACCTGTGCGCCCCGTCACTGAGCCTGGGCTGTCGCGGCATACGAAGAACTTTGCAGACTGTATAAAGACGAGGGAAGAGCCGGCATGCCCGCCTCGCACCGCGTGGCGGGCAGCTGTCAATGCCCACCTCGGCAATGTCGCGTTTCGTACGGACCGGAAGGTGTTCTGGGACCAGGAATCCCTCTCCTTCCCCGGCGACGCCGAGGCCAATGCGTTAATACGGAGTCACTACCGGAGCCCGTGGGAGCTCCCCACATTTGGCTAGACCTGCCGACCGTTGACACATCGCCTCCTAACAATTGCCTGATTGTCAGTTAGTTTGCGGGCATGTGGGTGCAGCACCATATTCTTAGGGAATTATATGTGAGTTATATGGCTGAGTACCCATTTGCTGAGGTTTTCGAAATAATTACAGGTTTTTCGCGAAAAGCGGGAACCGATTATGAAAAACTGGCGAAAGCCATCCTGTCTGCACCACCAAAGCACAAAAAGTAATTCCTGCGAAAACGCGTGGCACTCAGCCATATAACTCCCTTAAATTGTTGAAATAATTGCAGTGTGGTCGCGAATAGCGGGAACCGATTATACCGAAAATGGGCACCATCCCGTGATAGATTGATGACCTACTAAATGCCTTCAAAGAGAAGAAACAACAGAATCACCAATGGCCCTGGGCGGGCTGATCGTGAAGGAGTGTCCTTGATCAAGCTAACCCAAATGTTTCCAGACGACCCAACAGCCGAAGCATGGTTCACAGTGAAGCGTTGGAGCAACACTCCTGTTTGCCCGCACTGTGCGTCTAAGAACATGCAGTGCGGCGCCAAACATCCTAGCATGCCTTATAGTTGCCGTAGTTGCCGTAAACGATTCAGTGTCCGCATAGGGACTGTAATGCAGGACTCCAAACTGGGATACCAGGTATGGGCATTTGCCATTTACATCATGACTACCAGTATCAAGGGCGTATCCAGCATGAAGCTGCATCGTGACCTTAGCATAACCCAGACGACAGCGTGGCATCTGGCCCACCGTATTCGACAATCATGGAATGGAGAGCATGCACTATTTGCCGGTCCGGTAGAGGTTGACGAAGCCTACTTCGGTGGTAAGGAAAAGAACAAGCACGCCAGCAAGAAGCTGAAAGCAGGCCGTGGGCCAGTAGGTAAGAAAGCCGTTGTAGGAGTCCGTGATCGTGTCACCAGTAGCATTTCTGCCCAAGTAGTAGAAAACACAGACGGACAGACGCTCAATGCGTTTGTGGATACCCATGTCTCGGAAGACACCGAGGTCTATACGGATGGCTCGTCAACATACCGGGGCCGCAACAACCACGCCTATGTACGTCACTCTGTTGGCGAATACGTTCGTGAGCAGGTCCACACCAATGGCGTAGAGAGCTTCTGGCCTTTGCTGAAGCGTGGGTACTACGGAACGTACCACCACATGAGCAAGAAACACCTACAGCGGTACGTGAACCAATTTGCAGGGCGACACAATGCACGCGACTACGACACAGCGGAGCAAATGACAATAATTGCTCAAGGACTGGTCGGTAAACGGCTCATGTACAAATCCCTCATTTCATAGCCAAACGTAAGCGGTAACGTATCAAGCCATCCGTACTCATGCGCACTCCGGGCACCGGCCGGCTACAACTACTTGCTCGTGGACGGAGAACGGAGACTAACGGGCCGCGCAATACTGCGCCTGCAAGGCCTGCCCTGTACCCATAAATCATCCATTACGGTTCGATTGTTCGTCAGGTATGGTCAAATATCGCTGGCATGGCTGTCGGAATATCTCGGGTATTTCGGCCTAACAGGTATGGTGTGTGACTTGAGGTGAATAATGCCATCCTCTCGTGCGGATACGCGATCTCTTCCTGCGCCGCTTCCCTTGGCGCTGCATTGCCTACATCCACGAACCCTCGGCTGCAGTCTCCTGGCGATACTTCTGCCTCCAGTAATTCAACGGCCCGTACGAGATGCCCTGCTCTGCGCAAGACGCCGCTGCGGACCGGGTCCTTTCGTTATACTGCTCTACCAGCGGAAACATCTCTTCCGCCGTACGTCTGGGCTGTACCAGGCGGACGGTCCGGGGTCTGGGTTCTCACGTCTACGGGTAAGCTCTACAGAACCCGTCACCTAATCAAGATGCAAGTTCACCGCACGCTCACGCAGGTGTAGCCACTGGGACATAGGCCCACATCAGGCAAGTTGATATGCCATTTATATGAACCCAGATGAATTCCCGTGCGAACATGCACTCAATTGTTCGTCTCTTACCTCGTATCCCAATTCGTATCCCAATGTCATTAGGTGTAACCTCTCTAGGCCACGCCACATGATCTGGTAACCCACCGGTCCATCACGAGTGCGGTTCTGATAACCGCCGAGCACCGCTACGATCAGGATAGCAGCTCCCAAAGTACTGGGCTTCGGCAGCTTTACCCGTGCTGCATATCCTTCCAAGAATCGCAGCTCCATCTCCGTGAAAAAGACATCCGCGTCCAGCTCCGGCACCTCCCGACCCAATTGCACCAAGGTCATGACGCGCCAGGATATTACACAATACATCGTTATTGCTCGCTGCAGACGCAACGAGGTACGCAGACCCAAACGCTCCACCTTGCACCCGCTCTTAAGCACGCGGAAGAAGTCTTCCACCCGCCACCGCTTGAGATACATGGCCAACACCCGCCGTGCATCCGCTACGCTCCCTACCTCCATGCTGGTCAATAGCATCCACTCCACCGGCAGCGCATCCCCCGGAGGCTCCACCTCCATCACATGCACCCCGTACATCACCACCGGCTCCTCCTCGTTCTTCGGATCCGGCAACAAGAACCTCCCGTAGCGTACCTCCGCATTGACCATCCGGTAACTGCGACCCTTGCGCGCCTGCTTCTTGCGCGCCGTCACCCGCTGTATCTCTATCTCCACATTCCCCGGAGCCTTACCACTGCGCATTACCGCAAACAGCTTGCGATCATCCAACAGCTTGCGATCATGCTTCGCTCGTATCAATACCTCCGCCTTACCCTGTCTGCGCTGCTCGGCAAACATAGCAAAGCTGTCCGCCTCCCGGTCCGCAACACAGATCACCTGCGTCTCGCCGGACAGCTCCTCCGCCGCCTCGCATATATCCTTGAACCCGTCTATCCACTGCTGCGTCCGCGGAACATGCGGACCCTCCTCCGGATCCTTGAAGCTGCCACGCAACACCCCCAACGTCAATCCATCCTCCGTCACCACCAGCGTCGCATGCAACGGCAACCCCAGCGTCTTCGCCGTCGTCTGATTACTCCCTATTACCTCCAAATCCGTACACGCCGGCCGCGTACTGTACCGCAACTTCGTCGTGTCCCGGATGCATAACACGGTCTCCTGACTACGCATGCGCTCTATCGTACGCCCACGATGCGGCGCCAATATGTTCTCCGGCGTTACCGTTTTGTCCTTCTTGCTCTCCAATAACCGGTAATGCCCCTTCACCGCCGCGCGGTCCGCATCCGTATGCGCGGTAATGCTGTGGCCTATCACATCGGCCAACATGGACGTACTCTTTACCAGTCGCACAGACAACCGCCTGTCTCCCAATGACGCTCCGCCAAACTCCGTTTCGGCCCACTGCGCACTGTCAATCCCCTCGTGCGGATCCCTCACCGGACGCAACTCCTCCTCCGGTTCCCCCAAGGTACCGCGCCATTCTTTGTCCAACTCGTATACATACAGCCCCTTGGGATCCTCTTCCTTTGCCTCCTTGTGCCGCTTTCCGCCTGCGGTATGGCCGATCAATACAAAATTGTTCACCTCAAAACACGCTCCTTCCCCTTGGGGATCCACATACGTTTCGACAACCCAGGGACGGTAACAGTACCGTGCCTGAAAATCATCCGCCAACCGTCTCAATACCTTACCCAGTACATGGCTGGCCAAATCCTGACACTGCCCCCGTATCAGAAAACGACTCAAACACACCACACGGTGCAAATGCGCCTTGCGCTGCTCATCACTCCACGCCATCCAGTGCTCTCTGGGCGCCAGGCACAACGCCGCCGCCGAAAATCCCACCGCTCCCAGGTAACCATGGGCACTGCCTATCAGATAGCGTACCTGCGCTCCCACAAATGTGGTCGTACGCCTCGGATGCTCAAAGTGCAGCAACGTGTTCCACACCATACGCTGCTCGTCCGTCTCAACCAACTCAATCGTCAACCCCCGGACACCGTGTACCGTGTCCGGTAACGCTATCGGATCCGGTACCCGCTCCTCGCGCCTACGCGGTTCCGCCTTAGCCGCATTACAATTCTCGGGCTTGGGCAACACAATCCTCCCCCGGGCCTCCAACTTCGATAAAGCCTGCGCACAGTTGCTCACGGCATGGTGCCAGATTTAGTTGGCTTATAAAACGAGGGTCGCGAATGTTTAGGAGTATTCGGAGCCTTTTACACGAGCCAATTATTTTCTTCCAAGATGCCTTCAGATGATCTTTCGGAGCTTGATCAGATGCTTCGCGACGCGGGTCAATCCGGTCGGTCGCTGCGATATTTTCTCCTGCGACAATGCACCGAGCTTGCACAACGCCTGACATGCAGTCTGGAGTCGGATGTGCAACAAGAGGAGTCGGCCAGCCCGGGTGTGAATGCGGTTCCATCATCCCCTACGGACGGCAAGACGCAAACAGAGGAGTCGTCCCGTGTTCTGGAGGCGAAGGAGGCCTCGTTACAAGGTGGTGGTGGTCAGGATAATGCCTATATGCGGGAGGTGCGCAACCAGGCCTTGGAGGTCTTTGAGAGTCGGCACATAGGCGGGGAAGATTACGTGGCCCTGTGGATGGATGCCACATCGGTGTACGGTCGTTCATTGTTGCTTTGCATGGCCGTTACCGCAGAGGGGTATCGGCATATGCTGGGATTTACAGAGTCCACGGTGCAGGATACGGGGGCGGTGCGGCAGCTGCTACAAGGGTTGTGCGAGCGCGGTTTGTGTGTGGATCGGGGCCTGCTTTGCATCACATCTGGACAGGCGGGGCTAACACGAGTTCTTGGTCAGAGCTTGGGCATGCATGTATGCCTGCAGCATTGCCAGATGGCCAAGCGCGAGCGTGTAGTCAGCTATCTTGCCGATGAGGATCAACGCCGTGTAAAGGGCGCCATCTCGCGTGCTTATCAATTACCGGACCGACAGGAGGCCCACAGTTCCCTGATGCGGATCCATGCCGAGTTACAACGGTGCAACCGATCTGCGGCGCAATGGCTGCTGCAGGATCTGGACCGGACACTGACGCTGCATGGTACGGGCTTGTACGAGATGCTGAGTCCGAGTCTTAGGAGCACCCGTTGTTTGATGCATACCTCGCACAGGCTGGTCAAGCAGTTGCGCGGCCTTCGTCACTGGTATCCGCCACAGGAGCGACGGGCGCAGTTGGCGCTGTTGCTGTTGGAGATGGAATCACGCATGCGCAGACTGGAGCATGCGTCGAAGTTATTACCGATGCGGTCGGCATTGTTTGCTGATGAGGTGTCCGAGCAGCAGGCATGAGAGATACGAATACCGAATGGGAGGGGCTTTTACAGCAGCGAGGGTACTTCAACACTCTTCCCCTGGTACACAAAAGCGCTGCCTTCCCGATTTTCTGCCTGGAATCACCCGCAAACGGGCTGTAGAGTACTTTTAGAGCGCGCAGTACGTCTCCGGACGGGTGATTATGCGGATAAGACCGCGGGAGTGGCAACGGGGAGCGCCTCCATTGGGCCAAAAAGGGGCTCGTGCAGGCTGTTTTTGTACAAACAGCTGGCTTTTCGCCGCACAGCGGCCCGTGGAACCTCAATAAACGCTCTCGCAGGCCCGGTTTCCTGCTGCGGCCGGACACACCCGGTGTGCAGATCAGGCTTCAAGTACACAAAAAACGCGGATATCCCCGTTTTTCTGCCCGGCATCACCCGTAAACGGCCTGCCGAGCGCTTTTCAGAGCGCGCAATACGTCTCTGGACGGGTAATTATGCGGATAAGACCACGGGAGCGGCAACGGAGAGCGCCTCCGTTGGGCCAAAAAGGGGCTCGTGCAGGCTGTTTTTGGTCCAACAGCTGGCTTTTCGCCGCACAGCGGCCCGTGGAACCTCAATAAACGCTCTCGCAGGCCCGGTTTCCTGCTGCGGCCGGACACACCCGGTATGCAGATCAGGCTTCAAGTGCACAACAAACACGGATATCCCCGTTCCGGAATCACCGGTAAACGGCCTGCCGAGCGCCTTACAGAGCGCGCAATACGTCTCCGGACGGGTAATTATGCGGATAAGACCACGGGAGCGGCAACGGAGAGCGCCTCCGTTGGGCCAAAAAGGGGCTCGTGCAGGCTGTTTTTGGTCCAACAGCTGGCTTTTCGCCGCACAGCGGCCCGTAGAACCTCAATAAACGCTCTCGCAGGCCCGGTTTCCTGCTGCGGCCGGACACACCCGGTGTGCAGATCAGGCTTCAAGTACACAAAAAACGCGGATATCCCCGTTTTTCTGCCCGGAATCACCTGTAAACGGCCTGCCGAGCGTCTTTCAGAGTGCGCAATACGTCTCTGGACGGGTAATCATGCGGATAAGACCACGGGAGCGGCAACGGAAAGCACCTCCATTGGGCGAAAAAGGCCTTGTGCAGGCCTGTAAGGATGCCAATTGCTGTGCACAGAGGGATGACCAAGGCCATCAAGGAAGCAGACTGCCCTGTGTTAAAGAGCTGCCGAGCTGGCTAACAGCACTATTGGAACGCGTACGATTGATCCATGCTTGCCAGAACAAGAATGTGGCCGTGCAATACTACTATGAGCACGATATCCGGGCGCACCGTGCCACGGTTGAAAAGATTGGCACGTTTTCGGAGCTAATCACACGCATGGCAGGCTACAATGCCTCCAGATCGTACGCTTTAAGCCGCTATAGCGATGCCAGCGCACGCAGAAGGGCTCAACGAAGCCGTTCGCGTGCAGAAACGCGCCCATATCTGCCACCAAAACGCCGACGACACCATACATCGCGCGTGTAGGTTATTGCGTGCACGGAAAACGGTGCATAAAGTATTCAATATTTGTAACCTGCACGGAATGGCATAACACCGCTGTTTTTGTACAAACAGCCGACTTGTTGCCGCACAGCAGCCCGTGGAGTCGCTATAACCTCTCTCAAAGGCCCGGTTTCCTGCTGCAGCAGGACCCACCCGGTATGCAGATCCGGCTTCAAGTGCGCAATAAACGCGAATATCCCCGTTTTTCTGCCCGGAATCACTTGTAAACGGCCTTGCAGAGCACTTTGCAGAGCGTGCAAAACGTCTCCAGACGGGTAACTATGCGGATAATACCGCGGGAGCGGCAACAGGAAGCGCCTCCATTGGGCCAAAAGGGCCTCGCACAAGGCCTGTAAGGATGCCAATTGCTGTGCACAGAGGGATGACCAAGGCCATCAAGGAAGCAGACTGCCCTGCGTTAAAGAGCTGCCGAGCTGGCTAACAGCACTATTGGAACGCGTACGATTGATCCATGCTTGCCAGAACAAGAATGTGGCCGTGCAATACTACTATGAGCACGATATCCGGGCGCACCGTGCCACGGTTGAAAAGATTGGCACGTTTTCGGAGCTAATCACACGCATGGCAGGCTACAATGCCTCCAGATCGTACGCTTTAAGCCGCTATAGCGATGCCAGCGCACGCAAAAGGGCTCAACGAAGCCGTTCGCGTGCAGAAACGCGCCCATATCTGCCACCAAAACGCCGACGACACCATACATCGCGCGTGTAGGTTATTGCGTGCACGGAAAACGGTGCATAAAGTATCCAATATTTGTAACCTGCACGGAATGGTATAACACCGCTGTTTTTGTACAAACAGCCGACTTTTTGCCGCACAGCAGCCCGTGGAGCTGCTATAACCTCTCTCAAAGGCCCGGTTTCCTGCTGCGGCCGGACACACCCGGTATGCAAGATCAGGCTTCAAGTGCACAATAAACACAGATATCCCCGTTCCGGAATCACCGGTAAACGGCCTGCCGAGCGCCTTTCAGAGCGCGCAATACGTCTCTGGACGGGTAATTATGCGGATAAGACCACGGGAGCGGCAACGGAGAGCGCCTCCATTGGACCAAAAAGGGGCTCGTGCAGGCTGTTTTTGGTCCAACAGCTGGCTTTTCGCCGCACAGCGGCCCGTGGAACCTCAATAAACGCTCTCGCAGGCCCGGTTTCCTGCTGCGGCCGGACACACCCGGTGTGCAGATCAGGCTTCAAGTACACAAAAAACGCGGATATCCCCGTTTTTCTGCCCGGAATCACCCGTAAACGGCCTGCCGAGCGCCTTTCAGAGCGCGCAATACGTCTCTGGACGGGTAATTATGCGGATAAGACCACGGGAGCGGCAACGGAGAGCGCCTCCATTGGACCAAAAAGGGGCTCGTGCAGGCTGTTTTTGTACAAACAGCTGGCTTTTCGCCGCACAGCGGCCCGTAGAACCTCAATAAACACTCTCGCAGGCCCGGTTTCCTGCTGCGGCCGGACACACCCGGTATGCAGATCAGGCTTCAAGTGCACAAGAAACGCGGATATCCCCGTTTTTCTGCCCGGCATCACCTGCAAACGGCCTGCCGAGCGTCTTTCAGAGTGCGCAATACGTCTCTGGACGGGTAATCATGCGGATAAGACCACGGGAGCGGCAACGGAAAGCACCTCCATTGGGCGAAAAAGGCCTTGTGCAGGCCTGTAAGGATGCCAATTGCTGTGCACAGAGGGATGACCAAGGCCATCAAGGAAGCAGACTGCCCTGTGTTAAAGAGCTGCCGAGCTGGCTAACAGCACTATTGGAACGCGTACGATTGATCCATGCTTGCCAGAACAAGAATGTGGCCGTGCAATACTACTATGAGCACGATATCCGGGCGCACCGTGCCACGGTTGAAAAGATTGGCACGTTTTCGGAGCTAATCACACGCATGGCAGGCTACAATGACTCCAGATCGTACGCTTTAAGCCGCTATAGCGATGCCAGCGCACGCAAAAGGGCTCAACGAAGCCGTTCGCGTGCAGAAACGCGCCCATATCTGCCACCAAAACGCCGACGACACCATACATCGCGCGTGTAGGTTATTGCGTGCACGGAAAACGGTGCATAAAGTATTCAATATTTGTAACCTGCACGGAATGGCATAACACCGCTGTTTTTGTACAAACAGCCGACTTGTTGCCGCACAGCAGCCCGTGGAGCTGCTATAACCTCTCTCAAAGGCCCGGTTTCCTGCCGCAGGCATCAACAAAGTCATCCTCGTCGTTGGAAATCCTTACTATTGAACCATCTGGGGGCTCTGCATTATGCTACTTGGAGCCCTAATCATCCAACACCCTAACACACCCATCGTTATGCAAGCATGTGAGACAACAACCAAGCCCTCAACCAAGGCCAGGAAGCGAGTGAAGCACTTCCGGGATATAATTGATCAAGATCGGGAGACCAAGATGGCACTCTTGCGATGCAGCGGTAGCATTGAGGAGCTGTTGGCTAAATTGGTCATGGAAGAGGAGGTAGAGTCGCTCTGTGGCAAGCGCTACGCGAGAGACGATGTGCACGACGGACGTTACGAGAGATGGGGGACCAATCCGGGTTCAATCAGGATCATGGGGAAACGCCTGAAGATCCGGGTGCAGCGCGTACGGGATAAGAAAGAGGGCAAGGAGCGTCCTCTGGAGACCTATTGTGAGCTACGCAATGCATCGGTTGAAGAGGAGAACAATCTGACGGAAAACATTCTTCTTGGGATCAGCCAGCGGGATTATCACCGTGTGGTCAGCGCGTTTGCGGACAGTTATGGATTGAGCGCTTCCTCGGTCAGTCGCACTTTCAGGAAGAAGAGTGCGGAGGCCCTCAAGAAGTTCGAAGAACGCGATCTGTCTTCGGAAACCTATGTGACGCTGCTGATAGATGGCAAGTACTTGCAGGAGTGCCAGATCGTGCTGTGTATGGGCATTACGGCAGACGGAAAGAAGGAGATCTTGGGCATGGTGGAGACGACCACGGAGAATGCGGAGGCGATTGCAGGTTTGTTGGAAGGCCTGATCAATCGCGGCCTGTGCTATGACCAGGGCCTGCTGTGCGTTGTGGATGGAGCGAAGGGGCTTTACAAGGCGGTAAAGGATGTTTTCGGCGACTACACGCAGGTGCAGCGTTGTACCTGGCACAAGCGGGAGAATGTGGTGAGCAAGCTCACGAAAAAGGAGGATGCGCCCAAGGTGCGTCGGAAGATGCAGGAGGCGTATCGTGAAGACACGTACGACGACGCAAAAGCGGGGCTTGAGACCCTACGGGATGACTTGGAGGAACAAGGGGAGGAAGCGGCCGCACGTAGCCTGGAAGAGGGCATGGAAGAGACGCTGACACTGCACAGGCTGGGTGTGGCGGATACGGTCGGATGCAGTCTGCTAACCACCAACATCATTGAGAATGTCAACGGCCAGCTGGCTAATCGAACGCGGCGGATCAGACGTTGGGTAAACTCAGATCAACGTCACCGATGGGTAGCAATGGCTATGCTGGAAACCGAACCCCGATTATGTAAGCTTGGCCTACCGTTCAACCGGTACCCCTACTTGACTTTGCAATTCATGCCGCTTAGATTGGCGGCATGGTGGTTCAACATCAGATTCTGAAGACACTGCGTGCCGCTCCATGTGAGTTGACAGAGGTCATGGAGCAGCATCCTGACGATGGTCGTACAGCGATAAGTCGCCGTGTGAGTGAAGCGTTTGGCTTTTATGATGCCTTAGGGCGTGTGCAGCACAGCAGTTGTTTGCAGGCGCTCAAGACACTCGAAGCCGAGGGTGCGCTGTCCTTGCCTGCACCGAAGCGCGTGGTCCGAAGCACAGTGCCTCGTTTGTTGGACGAACCGGTACCTGCGCCTGTTGGAGTGCCGACATTGCTCAAGGATGTGCGCGGCCTGGAGTTGGAATTGGTAGAAGATGCCGGGCAGCGTGCGATCTGGAATACGCTTGTGGAGGCCGAGCATCCGATGTGTGCGCCACGGTTTGTCGGACGGCAGTTGCGCTATCTTGTCGGGAGCGAGCATGGCTACATCGGAGCGATTGGCTTTGCGGCTGCGGCGCTGTATCTGAAGGCGCGCGACAGATGGATGGCGTGGTCGGACGAGCAGCGTGAGGACTACCGGGACCATGTCGTGGGTTTGAATCGGTTCCTGATTCGCTCCATGGTGCGGATCAGGAACCTTGCCAGCCATACACTGGGGAAGGTATTGCGTCGTTTTCCGGAGGATTTTGAGAACCGTTACGGGTATGTGCCGTGGGTGATAGAGACCTTTGTGGGCCCCGAACATCGTGGCACGTGTTTTCGGGCTGCGGGGTTTCAGTGTGTGGGGAAAACCAAGGGGCGTGGGCGTCATGCTCCTGGTAATGCATGCACCAAAGAGAAGAAGGCGGTTTTCGTGTATGATCTGGGTGGTGATTGGAGGCAGGAGCTTGGAGTGCCGGTTGTGGAGGCGTATCCCGAGCTGGAGGTGGGTGCGGGGCTGGCCAGTGATACATGGGCAGAACAGGAGTTTGGTGGAGCGCCGTTGGGGGACAAACGCCGTTCGGACCGGTTAGTACATAGCGTAAACATGCTTTCACGCACTCCAGGAGAATTGATCACGGCCAATCTGGACGCTGATCGGGCGGGGATACGGGGATACTACCGTTTTTTGGAGAAAGCGGCCGAGAACGAGATCACGCCGGAGAAGATTTTGCAGCCGCATCGTGATCGCACGATAGAGCGGATGCGTACGCAACGGACGGTGCTGTGCATCCAGGATGGCACGGACATCAGCTACAGTACTCGTCCGGCGTGCGAGGGGTTGGATGTGATAGGGCACAATCAGACCACATCAAAGGCGAAAGGAGTGCATTTGCACGCTACGCTGGCGGTGGGTGAGGACGGTGTGCCGTTGGGGATCTTACGCTGTGCCTATACAACCGACCAAGAGGCTCCTGCTCCTAAGACGCAGTTATGGATAGACGGCGTGCGGGACATAGCGGAAGCCGCCTCGCATCTGAGTGGTCGTACCCGTGTGCTGTGTGTCATGGACCGCGAGGCGGATGTGTTTGCGATCCTGGCGCAGCAGCGCAGCGCAGGGCGTGTGGACATATTGGTGCGAGCCAAGGTGAATCGGCTATTGGGTAAAAAGTCTCCCAAGTTGTTTGCGACCATGCGGTCGGGCCGTCCGGCAGGACACATGGAAGTGCCGATTGCGCGTTTGAGCCGCCGCGTGAAGTCAGGCCGAGTCAAGCATAAGGGGCGGTCGGGCCGTCTGGCGCGGATGCAGGTACGTTTCTGCCGCCTATCGCTTCCGGCGCCGGGTAAGTCGCAGGAGGATCCGGTGCAGGTCAGTGCGATTCATGTTCGGGAGGTGCAGCCGCCAGCCGGAGAGCGACCGGTACAGTGGTATCTATTGACGACCCAAGAGGTTACGACGCTGGAGCAAGCTATTGAGGTGGTAGGCTACTACGTGTTGCGGTGGCGTGTGGAAGACATGTTCCGTGTGCTCAAGAGCGGCTGTGCGGTAGAGCGGCTGGGTATGCGGCAGGCCAAGAGTTTGCACAATGCCATTACGATCTGTATGGTGATGGCGTGGCGCCTGCTATTGATGACGCTTCTGGGGCGCGAGGAACCCGAAGCGTCGCCGGAAGGATTGTTTGATGAGATGGAACTGCGCCTGTTGCACGAGCTTGCCGACGAGTTTGGACTGCCGCCTCCAAAGACACTCGGGGCTGCTATTCGGGTGGTGGCCGTCTTTGGAGGCTATATGGATCGGAAGAAGGATCGGCCTCCAGGCTCCAAGGTCATCTGGCGCGGCTACAGCCGGTTGGAGATAGGGGCCAAGACCTTTGCCGTCCTTGAGAAGCGATACCATATGATACGGAGAGAGGTTCTCATCGTTAAGCGAGAATGACGAGCACGCGAAGCAACAAACGTACCCATAGCAGGGAGTGATACCTGCCCCCCAGCGTCGTTGCCGCGCCAACGTTTAGTGCGATGGCAACGGGGATTTGGAAGAGAACTGTAAAGACGCCCGAGCTACCGGGCGTTATAGCGCCGACGTATGTCCATCGCATAGGCAAGCGCCTCGCACATGCCAAATGATGCTACGTTTCCCGCATCCCCGGTGCAAGCATCACTCCGGTCCGAGGGCTCCGCACCTCTTGAAAGAACCAATCACTACACCAAACTTGCAAAAACAGACAAATATTATACAGTGTCTGGTATCTGAACTGGGCACACGGTAGAGCTTGGCTGCGCAAAACACCTTCCGAAGCTCCAAAAAGCCCTGCTAAAATGTGTGCCGAAACCGTATCTTGGGCCCACTCCTAAGCCGGTCTTGAAAAAATAGACCAACTAAATCTGGCACCATGCCGTTGCTCACCTGCGGTTCGCCCCGTGCATCAACAAACCCGAACTCTTCACAGACAGCGCGCGCTATCTGCGTGCGAAACCGCCAACGATCGTCGGCAAGAACCCTGTCCAAACGCTCTCCATTGCAGGGAGCGGTGAGCGTTCGTAAGACCTGACTTCGCTGAAGCATGCCACAACATAAAAAACAAGTAGCAAAATGTCAAATACATGAAGTGGTAGGATGGCAGTGGAAGCGGCGCAGGAAGAGATCGCGTATCTGCACGAGAGGACGGCATTATTCACCTCAAGTCACACACCATACCTGTCAGGTCGAAATACCCGAGATATTCCGACAGCCATGCCAGCGAGAGTTGACCAGAACTGACGAACAATCGAACCGTGATGGATGATTTATGGGGGAATGGCAGTGCAAGGCTTCCCCGACAGCTACGAGATTGACAGTCCGGTAACGACCGTCAGACGGCTTACTGGCAACGCCGTACCCATTCCGGTGGTCAGGGCCGTTATGCGCCAGCTTTTCCAAATCTGTGCTTGATGGCCCGCGTCTCATGGGTTCGTCCGGTGCGCTTCGTGGCCCGTACCGGGGTCCGCCCAGTACTTCCGCATTGTCAAGAGCGTCCCGATTCAAGCCAAGGAATCGGCCCTGAAATTGATCGACTGTCGTGAAAACTGGATAGCAATATATGCAGCTTCCTACATGCTCTAAGCAGATGTCCGCCATGAAATCATTTCGGTATTCTGCCCCAATGGATTAGTGCTACTCTATAGCCTATAACGCCATGCGCATAGATAAATCCCCGAAGCCCGGTAACAAGATTCAGGAAACGAAACGCCCCGGCCGCCCCGTAACAAACGACAGTCTCAATATCCAACAATCCATCCCTACCGTACCGGAAGAACTGGCGAAAGCCATCCTGTCCGCACCACCAAAGCACAAGAAGTAACGCCTGCGAAAACGCGTGGCACTCAGTCATATAACTCCCAAGAAATACCCACCTCACACTTGCTTTAATGGTAGGGAGTCCCTTTCCGGGCATTGAAGCAGGGCTTGATGGAGCTTCCCTCCGGTCCCACCCGGAGAATGTCCGCCGTGAAACACTGGAATGGATTCGCGCGTCGGCACGGGCGAACAAGCCATGGGTGGTAGCCAACAATGAGCAAGGCCACCAGACCATCGGTTTCACGCCCGACGGACCGGACAACAACCGGGAACTAATCCGCTAACGAGTGCTCTGGGGAAACCTGATGGCTGGCAGAGGAGGCGCGGAAAATTATTCTGGATATCATAGGGAGTTATATAGCTGACTGCCCACGCGTTAAATTGTTGAAATAATTGCAGTTTGGTCGCGAATAGCGGGAACCGACTATACCGAAAATGGGTACCATCCCGTGATAGATTGATGACCTAACTAAATGCCTTCAAAGAAAAGAAACAACAGAAACACCAATGGCCCTAGACGGGCTGATCGTGAAGGAGTGTCCTTGATCAAGCTAACCAAAATGTTTCCAGACGACCCATCAGCCGAAGCATGGTTCGCAATGAAGCGTTGGGGCGACACTCCTGTTTGCCCGCACTGTGCGTCTAAGAACGTACAGTCTGGCGCCAAACATCCTAGCATGCCTTATAGTTGCCGTAGTTGCCGTAAACGATTCAGTGTCCGCATAGGGACTGTAATGCAGGACTCGAAACTGGGATACTAGGTATGGGCATTAGCCATTTACATCATGACTACCAGTATCAAGGGCGTATCCAGCATGAAGCTGCATCGTGACCTTAGCATAACCCAGACTACAGCGTGGCATCTGGCCCACCGTATTCGACAATCATGGAATGGAGAGCATGCACTATTTGCCGGTCCGGTAGAGGTTGACGAAGCCTACTTCGGTGGCAAGGAAAAGAACAAGCACGCCAGCAAGAAGCTGAAAGCAGGCCGTGGGCCAGTAGGTAAGAAAGCCGTTGTAGGAGTCCGTGATCGTGACACCAATAGCATTTCTGCCCAGGTAGTAGAAAACATAGACGGACAGACGCTCAATGCGTTTGTGGATACCCATGTCTCGGAAGACACCGAGGTCTATACGGATGGCACGTCAGCATACCGGGGCCGCAACAACCACGCCTACGTACGTCACGCTGTTGGCGAATACGTTCGTGAGCAGGTCCATACCAATGGCGTAGAGAGCTTCTGGTCTTTGCTGAAGCGTGGGTACTACGGAACGTACCACCACATGAGCAAGAAACACCTACAGCGGTACGGGAACGAATTTGCAGGGCGACACAATGCACGCGACTACGACACAGCGGAGCAAATGACAATAATTGCTCAAGGACTGGTCGGTAAACGGCTCATGTACAAATCCCTCATTTCATAGCTAAACGTAAGCGGTAACGTATCAAGCCATCCGTACTCATGCGCACTCCGGGCATCGGCCGGCTACCACTACTTGCTCGTGGACGAAGAACGGAGACTAACGGGCCGCGCAATACTGCGCCTGCAAGGCTTCCCCGACCGCTACGAGATTGACAGTCCGATAACGACCGTCAGACGGCTTACTGGCAACGCCGTACCCATTCCGGTGGTCAGGGCCGTTATGCGCCAGCTTTTCCATGTCTGTGCTTGATGGCCCGCGTCTCATGGGTTCGTCCGGTGCGCTTCGTGGCCCGTACCGGGGTCCGCCCAGTACTTCCGCATTGTCAAGAGCGTCCCGATATAAGCCAAGGAATCGGTCCTGAAGTTGATCGACTGTCGTGAAAACTGGATCGCAATGTATGCAGCCTCCTACTCTAAGCAGATGTCCGCCATGAAATCATTTCGGTATTCTGCCCCAATGGATTAGTGCTACTCTATAGCCTATAACACCATGAGCATAGATAAATCCCCGAAGCCCGGTAACAAGATTCAGGAAACGAAACGCCCCGGCCGCCCCGTAACAAACGACATTCTCAATATCCAACAATCCATCCCTACCATACCGGAAGAACTGGCGAAAGCCATCCTGTCCGCACCACCAAAGCACAAAAAGTAACGCCCGCGAAAACGCGTGACACTCAGCCATATAACTCCCAAATGCATGCAGAGGAGCAGTCATTTCCGATACTTCGGAGAAAATATCAGAAGACCGGTGCGCCTCGACGATCTCGGCGTCCGTCAATCCCTCAATGATCTGCATCGGTGCGGCAGCACGCATCGCCCGGTCAAGCGGGTCCCTTAGGAAAAGGCTACTATGTTCGTTTGTCCTCTGCACAGCGCGAGCCACCCACTCGCCGAACAGGCTGTCGCCGCATCGGAGATGATGATCAAGTAAGCTTAGCGGAGCGCCGACGGTGAAGGTGTGGAGCCAAAGCGACACCTTGGCCAGCTCTACCGCCATTGGGATCTTATCAACACCGTAGACGCACCGCTTGAGCACCATGCGACGGATAATGTGCTGATCGTCAAGCTGATCCGTATTGTATGCCCGGCCCTTGTCCTCCGCGTTACCAATGATCTTATTACGGATAGCGTCAATCCTCTCTGCAAGCGGAGAAAGATATGGGAGTTATATGGCTGAATGCCACGCGTTTTCGCAGGAGTTACTTATTGTGCTTTGGTGGTGCAGACAGGATGGCTTTCGCCAGTTGTTCATAATCGGTTCCCGCTTTTCACGAAAAACTGCAATTATTTCAAATAACTCAACACGTGGGTACGCATGGAATATAATTATCATATATTAGGGAGTTATATATCACAGTGCCATGCCCGAAACGGTTAGTGCATACCGCAATATCACATACAGGCTGTTGCCCGGAAGTCGAAGTAACGCCAAGCAACTTGCTGGATTAGCGGGTGCGTGTAGGTTTGTGTGGAATGCCATCCTCGCAGAGCAGAGCGAGGCCTACAAGAAAGCGAAAGAGGCTGGAGAGAAGCCGCCCTCGGTAAGCTTCTTCTCGCTGGGGAAGCGGTTCACGGCACTGCGCCGTACGGTCGAGTGGCTACCTGAATACTCCTTTGGTGTCGTTAGATACACATTGAAATATCAGGCGGATGCATGGAAGGCATTCTTCAAGGAAGGTAAGAGAAGACCGAGATTCCATTCCAGACGTGGTAGTACGCCTTCGTTCACGATCCCGGATAACGTAAGGGTTCGGGATCGCAAGCTGTATATCCCGAAAGTGGGATATATGGCGCTCCGCAGGCGGGGAGGCAACCCGTACCCTGATGGTATACCCATCAAAGCCACTGTAAAGAAGAACGCCGGCAAATGGTATGCTGTCATCTGCTACAAGATTGAGGCACCTGTAATAGAGGATACCGGCAGTGCTGTAGGCATTGACCGTAATTGCGGGCAGATCGCTATGGTCTCCACAGAGGGCGATACAAGCATTATCAGACAACCGGATACGAAGCGTCTTGATGCCAAGTTGAAGCGGCATCAGCGAAGACTGGCGAGACAGAAGAAAGGCTCCAACCGTCGTAACAGGCGGAAGCATAGAATCGCCCGCATACAGCGCAAGCGTGCTAACATCCTCAAGAATGCGAACCACCAGGTAAGTCGCAGTATTGCCAATTGCTCCTCAACGGTGATACTGGAGGACCTAAAGATCAAAGCGATGCCACGTTCAGCTAAGGGGACGATGGAGAGCTTTGGCACAAACGTCAGACAGAAGTCTGGCCTCAACCGTGGAATACTGCGAACAGGTTGGGGCCAGCTGGATCAGATGCTGGGCTATAAGTGCCGCAAGGTGATAAAGGTTACCGCTGCCTATACCAGTCAGCGGTGTTCTGTGTGTGGGCACACAGAAGCGAGTAACCGTAAGACGCAGAGCACATTCACGTGTATGTCCTGTGGACATGCGGATCATGCAGACCTGAATGCGGCTGCAAACATACTGGCCTCCGGGATTGGGGCTTCTGCACGGCGAGGGGCGTTCGGGTTACCGACCCCTATGACCCGTGAAATTGATACTAGTGCCTCACTGTGTACAGTTGGTCACTCACGTATATAATTCCCATATCATACCCTACACAATGACCTGAACCTGGAGGACTGTCGGAGCCGCGCCACCTTCTGGGGCGACGCTGCAATCGCTCTATCCTTTCTTGATCAGGAGATCCCGTCTTACGTGATGGACCCTGCTGACCCGCTGGTAACGGTCGATAACGAGGCATTTGTCCTGACGCATAGCGATGAGTACCTGGTCAGCGTTTACCTGCCTCCGCCGGCGGCACCCCCAAAACTGTGAACGGATCATGGAACCTTCGGTGGCTGAACCCTCCTACCGGTGCGCGCCACGAGCGCGGGATAATAGCCGCGTCGGCCCGCGGACTAACCGGGGGGCTCACCGTTCCGTGGTGACGCAGCCGCCTTGCTGACGAGGCATGCGCCATGACGGACGCTATTTGATAAGCATCATGGTGCGGGTACGAACCACCGCTTCCGTCTCAAGTCGATAGTGGTAAAGTCCACTAGCGACGCCCGCCGCTTCCCAGCTCAGGCGATGGCTTCCCGCGATAAAATGCGCATCTGCAAGCGTCGCAACCTCCCTCCCTGCAACGTTAAAGACCCGAACACGCACCTGGGAAGAAGTCGGAATGTTAAAGTCAATGGTCGTCTTCGCGGCAAAAGGATTCGGATAATTCTGCTCCAGAAGAACGACCTTGGGTAATTCAGGCGCATCCACCGCCGCTACTACCTCAGGCAAGTCGACGGTCCAGATGCCCCGTCCGTGCGTTGCAAGGATGATCTCGTCATCCTGGACTTTCATCTGCCATATTGATACCGCAGGAAGCCCGTTGTCCGCATAGTGCCAAGTACTCCCTGCGTCCTTGGATTCAAATAAGCCAATTTCCGTGGCCGCCCAATAATGGGACGGTGAATCGGGCATGACTAACAAATCGTGTACTGCTACATCCGGAAACCCATTTGTACTTTCCCCTTCGCCTACAAATCCTGACAGGTCTTTCCATGTCTCTCCGTAGTCGGAGGTACTCAGAATCTTGGGACTTGCAGAGACAGAAAACAGAACATAGGCTGCACCAGGTACGGTCGGGTGCGTGGCAATTCCAGACAAGAAACTCTGCGGAGCAAAGTCCGGGACGTTTGTCGGCCTAAATGATCTTCCGCCATCATTCGAAACGTGCAATAGCCCGGTCACCGGACGTATTTCATCCATACGGTAACCAGCCCAAACCACATCGGGATCAGCAAGAGACACCTCCACCTTGCCGCCGGCACCAAGATGACTGGTCCACTCATCCCTGTGCAGGTATACCCCCTTCCAATTCCCGCCAAAATCCTGCGAAACCCATACCCCGCTACGACCTACTGCGAAAACCCGGTCGGGGCGCTCTGGCGAGTAGCCGAACACTGTAATAAACTGTCCATGCCCATTGTCACCGGTGTCATGCAATCCATTCCACGAGGCCTTAAACGTTTCCCCCCCATCCACCGACCTCCATATGCCATTAAACTGCGAAGACCCGAGCATATACCCGTTATCTGAGGCATGCCATATGGCGTCGAACCCGTCACCTCCGATCCGATGGTGCCACCCGGAATTGGCTCCCGGATCGTTGCCGGATAGCCACGTACCGTTGTCCTGCGATCCACCCATGTAGACCTCAGTGCCAGGGCGCTTTGCTACCCCGTAGAATTGCGTCGTGTTATAACCGTTCCCGACATGGCGCATGCTCTGACCACCATTGGTTGATAACGCCACGCCGCCATCGTTGGTACCGATGACTGTGAATGTTCCGGCAGTCCGGTCTAACGGCATCAATTGTAGCGAGTGATGATCTACATGCACAACGTGGTTTTGGGGATGGATCTGCGCTGTATGACTTGCTACTGTAACAGTTGATGCCACCAAACGCAGTGTGGAGACAGGCAACGCTGCCTCGTCCCACTCCGCCCCGTCCGCCAGAACAGGCCCAAGAAAATACATCAACCTCCACCGAAGTCCACCATTACTGCTCAGAATTGGATGCGGTGCATTTGCATCGTAGGACAAATCATGGACAATCACATATTCCCGGCTTTGGGTGTCGCGTTGCCCGCTGCTATTCTCATGAATCAGGTTGAACACGCCGTTGTCTGACTGATCACGAAAGGAGACCATGAGCTGACTATTGGTATCAATGTCCCATACCTCGAACGGAACATCAACATAATCTTTGTACCGATAAGCGCCCAGTTGCACGCCCGCACCACCATCCTCATTGGTGCCGTCTGTCGGCGATACCGTAAACCGATGGGCCTTCTGGGTCAAACCACGCCCAAAACGAATCTCAATCGATCGATAGTCTTCTGGAGAAATCTGCGAAAACGCTAAGACGTCTCCTGTAAACAATGTGCCTCCAAAAAAATTGCCGTCAACATTGATGAATGACATGAATTCATTCGTCCCGTCACGCTGAAAATCAGTGAGAGTCCGACGGCTGGAAAGGGTACTACCGACCTTGGTGGTCCAGAGAAAAATACCTCCCAGAAATAGACGCGAATCATCGTAGGGATGCACCGCTGCGGCTATATCATACCAGCCCTGGTTTCCAAGCCAATTCCGATTCTCCGACTCCAGCACAGCCGTCCATGTCTGCCCTGCGTCGCGGGACTGGTATAGTATTGCTGTGCTGCGGCCATCGGCCACGATATACACCACATCAGTATTTGATGGCGCGATTGCTAACTCCATCCGATCTGCCTTCGCTATGAAATTATCCAGTACAACCCTCCAGCTCTGCCCTCCGTCGTCTGACTTGATCACTGCCGCACCAGTCACTGTGGCATACTGCACCTGAAAATCCTCGGGATTCGCCCGCAGGTCCTGTACTCGGCGTCTCTCGGAATCAACATACGACGCAACCCATGTCCGCCCGCCATCTGAGGTACGGTAAACGCCTGCGTTGGTGGCTGCGACCAGTGCGTTCCCATCCGACGGATCCACCACCAATCGGTTTACCCAACGGAAGTCATAATTTGTTGCCGTAGCCGGCAGTTGCACCCATGTGGTACCTCTATCTTCCGACTTGAAAATGCCAGCGCCGACAGAAGCGTCAAAATTTCCAAACCCTTCACCCGTTCCCATATAAATCACTACCGGATTCGTCTCCGTAATGGCCAGTGCCGACACGGATATATTCGGCAGGTGATCTGTCAGAGCCTCCCAGGTGTTGCCCGAATCTGTCGTCTTCCACAGTCCGCCGCTGACGGATCCCGAAAACCAGGTATTGCCGCTCGGATCTTCGGGGTCCACCACTAGTGCCCGCGTCCGCCCGGGCACGTTGGCTGGCCCTCGCTCCACCCAACCTATGGGCACTCCTGGAGTCTTGCGTCGGGATACGGCCTTGTTGTACTCTACCATGTGGTAATTGGGTGGATACGAAGAACCATCCTCCGAGGATCGAATTTCGGCGTGGTACCGGAGGAATTCATCGGGATAGCCATAGGACGCCATGCGCTGCTGCTTCTGCGTGCGCATCGTTACGGGATGCTCCTCCACTCCACCTTGCCCCCAAATCACTATGCCCGCAATCAAACCGACTACAACTCCGCTGCCAACCCATGCTCTTCGAATCATCATGATATTATAGGTACCGATATAGATGAATGAAATACTGAGACACGCCTAGCGCTATTGTGACATTCAGCGAACATACACATACCGCTGCGCAGGCGTAAAGCGCAGCATGATAACACGACTGGACAACCTCTTCAGGAATCAGACCTGGCAGCGTATCCAAGTGGTTGAGCCCAGCCTGAAAACATGTAGGTGGACTCGTAAAGTACCATCCGCCTTCAGCCTTTGCAAGTGGCTGTCAAAGCTCCGACAGGATGAACGTACAGCGCGGTGCCCGCTAAAGCCGCAAAGGTGCATCGCCCTTCGCATCGCACGAGCGTACCAAGAATACTTTGATGACAAGCGGGCTGGTCAGCCGAGGCTGACCTAGACGGTGCACTTCGTTGAGGTTGAGGGTATTAAGCCGCGGAAATCCGGGAGATACTGGTCCGAACAGGTAAAGGGAGTCGGTAAGCTGCACTTCACGGACCAGCAAGGTATGTTGGATGGCAGCAATGTTGTCACGCAGGTCCGCATCCTGCGGGTACCGGGTATTATGTCTAGCTAGTGGTACAATATGCGGTAGTAGCCGTTGAGCAGGAATCCAGAGCTGCCGTGGGGAATAATGTTGGTTTTATGGAGATGTTGGAGGAGTTACGGAAGCCATGTACGGTAGGGGTTAAGCGCAAATGCGAAGGGTCATACACAGAAATGGATGGGGTACAAGTTGCACATGGATGTGGCCGACGGAGGTGTACCGATCAGTGGTTTTGTTTCCTCTGCGTCTTTGCATGATAGCCAGGCGGCGAGATTCCATTGGCTACGATATCTCAACCTGCAATATTCATGATGTACCCTGTTCGGGTCTAAAAGTGCTGTTTCGGTACCTGCAGGACCGATTGTGCGTTGTTCATGCGTAGGGACGACCATGAGAGGGGCTGAAAACACCAGTTTAGGCCCTTTTCCCGACTCGATAGCGGTCACATTACCGAGATTTTGGGAAGACGTCTGTCGGGTAGACACACCTCTGCCTACCTTCTCTTTCCGCTTTCCGCGTTGGGCGCCTGCGGTGTCGAAGCGCAGGCGCAAATATGACTTAGCTAGCTCTTCATGGGAAGCGTGATCCATGTGAGTTGACAATAACGTCGCCAAAATTGCTCCCATGCAGCATCTGCGCTGGCGGCAATGTGGATAACGATGTTGCGCGCGTGTTGTACGAAGCGGGCCCCCACCTTGAGTACACGCTCGCGATAGGTGCTCAGACTTATCTGGGATTCGTCAGGCTCCCGCATAAGGCAGCGCCCCACATGCATGAGCTGATAAGTTAGAAGGTATACCTGTAGCAGGACCTCGTTCTCGGCTCGGATCTCGGCATCCTGTTCCGACTCATCCTGTTCCGACTCATCAGGCACCCGCACTACAGGCCGGCCCTTATAGTGTGTCTTCGGACGGAGAACCGACGACAGCGCCATGGAGCAAGCCGCATTCAGCTCCCCGAAGTGCTTTTCCGCCTTTCCTCTCTTCCGGTACAGATTCACAAGCTGCTCTGCCGGATAGGCTTCTACATCCAGATCGGTGATCAGATAGAAATGCCGCGGAAAAAGCTCTCCCGGCACCGGAACAACCACGAGCACCACACGACGCTCTACGGACCAGCACTTTGCACGGTAGCGCAGTTCGTGGTAGCATTCGTCCGACGGCTGATCACCCTCCAAATGAGGCGCCGCAAGCCCGTCAATCACATCGTTTCCTTTCAGACGCATCACATATGCCGATACGGTCGTTCTCCAGCTAATCACATAACTCGCCACTGTTGAAGCCTGCGTCCAATCGGACAATGACCTTGTCGGCCACATGTTCACGCAATGCCAGCCCAATGCGTCGAATGAAACCGTAGCAGTCCTTCACCACATTCTGCGTGCCCCCTCGCAATTCCGCCCCCAACATGTCGCCCGACTCACCGCATATGGCGATAAGGGGCAGAAAGATGGTGCGCTTGTAATATCCGTTCCACTTGCTGCCCTGCTGCTTGCCATGCGTATCTACCGGTACACCGTCCACATCAAAGACCACCTCGGGGCGGCGCTTCCCGCCACCACGCTGCAGCAGGTGCTCCATGGCGAATGTCTCTACAAAAAGGCGCAACTTCTTGAAATTCTTTTTCCCGGCCAACATGTGCACGAAGCGAGACATGGTTGGCTGGGATGCCAGGGACCTATCGTCCTGTAATGCCCTCATACCCCTTTTGGAAGAAGTGGCCACGCGCATGGCGGGGTCCCTTCGAAGCTTGTCCGCATCTGACTGACGTCCCCACCCCTGCACATGGTGCAGCAGTAACTGCCGCACTAACTCCTCAAGGCTATGCGTAATCCGAGCTTGGGACCGATTGTCCTTAAGCACGGAAGCGAGTCGGCATGCCAAGGTGCTGATCACCATGAGCAGGCGCATAGGAATGACGCCGCATCCGATGTTAGATTATCGGTCTTGGAGCGTACAACTTTGACGGTTTTATTGAACTGGCAAGCGAACAGAAGGTTGGATTTGGGATCTGGCATCGGGTGTGTTACAGGGTGAATGGGTATTGGGGTTTCTGAACGTTTGAGCGTCGCACAGGATCCCATTCAAACCGTGTATAATCAACATATTACACCATAATATTAAACGACGATTCCCCGCCACTTAACTCCCTCATGAATAAGGGAGGCTCAACAGCGGGTATGCAACCTGTATGATATGATGGACAGCGCATACGACGCGCAGCAGATTCACGAGCACAGTATAGGCTTGGGGCACATGCCGATTATCGACCATAATCCGCGACACAATGGTAAGGCGGTGCTTATCCGCGAGAAAACGGCCCAGCGAGCAGCCGGATTGGTGCTGCCTGAGGATGTTCGTTACAGGGAGCGCTCAACGGTTGAGCGAGCCTTCGGGCGGCTCAAGGATGAGTTTGGTGGTCGTAATGTCCGCGTGCGTGGGCACAAGAAGGTGACATGCCACCTGATGTTCGGCATCCTTGTACTGACGGTAGATCAGCTATTGCGTATGGTGCAATAAAGACAGGAATCCAGACGCAAATTGCACTGAGCGGGTTTTGTGCGAAGCAGGAGCTAAGCATTGGTGTGCCCACAAAGCACGGATTCTGCCCCGAATTCACCCCCCGGCAGGCCTTCATCGCCTATGGACCGCCTATACATCCGGATCCAAAGGCAACACATGCCAATGCTCCCGGCGTAATGTTGAAAATCCGAAAACGTCAGCACTTAAGTCGCCACCACCGCCAAATACACCGGGGTTTTGCAATAGGCTCCTATGGTAAAGGCTTGGGCAGACTAGGGCTGGATGAGCAGTATCCCTATGCTTCCCGACGCGCCACCACCTCCCGGAGTGGATTATGACATGTGGCTGGGACCGGCACCGCTGAGACTATTCAATGGGAATTATATACGTGAGTGACCAACTGTACACAGTGAGGCACTAGTATCAATTTCACGGGTCATAGGGGTCGGTAACCCGAACGCCCCTTGCCGTGCAGAAGCCCCAATCCCGGAGGCCAGTATGTTTGCAGCCGCATTCAGGTCTGCATGATCCGCATGTCCACAGGACATACACTTGAATTTGCTCCGTGTCTTACGGTTACTCGCTTCTGTGTGCCCACACACAGAACACCGCTGACTGGTATAGGCAGCGGTAACCTTTATCACCTTGCGGCACTTATAGCCCAGCATCTGATCCAGCTGGCCCCAACCTGTTCACAGTAACTCACGGTTGAGGCCAGACTTCTGCTTGACGTTTGTGCCAAAGCTCTCCATCGTCCCCTTAGCTGAACGTGTCATCGCTTTGATCTTTACCCAACTTCACATTTTGTAGTGACAAGAAAATACGGACCTCTAGCATTCCCGCTTGGGGAGCATTTTTTCGTTACCACCTATTGTGATTTACCGGATTGAGTGGGGTTGGTTTAGAGCGGTTTCATTGCTTGTTTTTTCTGTTGATAGAAGGCCGTATTTGTCCCCAACTCTCCCCACCGGAACAGGGATCGCACCTCCATCTGGAGTTCATTCTCGTACCTGTGCTAAGCGACTTCAAACCATTCATGAGTCGGGAAGCTTTTTGGGAGTCTTCGGTTCCATGGGGAGGACCTGTTTGGTTCGGGTCGCATCGGGATCATAGCTGAATCCCAAGATTTCGAAGACCCGCTCCAACATCGGCGTCAGGTTCTGATCCACATTCAGGGTCAACGCGCGCGTTTGACTCATGGGCAACTTGGTGGTCACCCGTTTGATCTCGTTGAGTTCGTTACGGATCGTATCCCAGCTGTTATGGATCCCAGCATTCTTGAGTTTGGTGCGAACCAGGTGAGCAACATGATAGGCCAGCACGGTGATGAATAAATGTCCCACAATTCGGTCATCATTACTGTGATAGACGGGCCTTAAACCCAGATCCGACTTCATCACCCGGAAGGTGTTTTCAATCTCCGTAAGTCGCCAGTAGGTGCGCGCCACTTCTTGCACCAACCAGTCGGTACGGCTGGTGCGCAGGACATATCCGCCTGCTTCCAGGAGCCGGTCTTCATGCACTTCACGCTTGGTAAAGCTTACACGCTCGGCATGGTCGGTTTCCTTTTTTTTCGTAACCGTCACCTCATAGGTGTGGCTCACCTTCTTGTGTTTTTCCCTCAGGCGACCGGCTTTTACGAGTACCTTATCATACGTTTTCAGGCAGTGGGGAGTGGAGAGTCCTTTATGAAGCTTGGTGAGCGCCTCTTCATATTTTGCACATTTCGTTGCAAAGATCTGCTCCTCGGTGGCCTGCCGAGCCTCGCTGTGCACATACACGAATCGCTCCTGATCTTCCAGCTCATTTTCTTCTGACTCCCCCTCTTTCGGTTCCTTCTCTTGGGGTTCCCTGTCCTTTTTGGATAACTCCCAAGCTCTGATCTTAACCCCACCCGCCGTCTCAAATGCCTGATCCGGCTCCCGGGTGGGCACCGCAGGGGCTTTGGTCCGCTGAACACAGATCCAATCCAGCTTCTTTTCTTTCAAATACGCCACATTCGCCTCGGTCGCAATGCCCGCATCCATAACGACCGTTGGCGTTTTATCCTTCAACTTCTCAATAGCTTGTTTGAGTGTCCCGGGTTCACTCACATTACGCGGGAAGCCCGATGCGTCCAGAGTCAAGGCCAGCGTGACCAGAGGACAATCATTACGCTTCTGCTTACTCCGTCCATATCGTAACAACGCTCCCTTTTCCTAACCATGGTAAAAGGCGTTGGTCAAATCGTAAAAGATGAGGGTCTCATCACAGTCAAACAACTCCTTCGTGGTTCCATAGAGGCCATCCATGATTGCATAACGATGTTCGAATAACCAATCAGAGGTGGCATACAATGTATTGAGGCACGGCAGCTTTGTATGGAGGATTTCCATGATACTGGAGGTGTTGGTCATCCAGCGATGCGTTGCCCGTTCACTGCCTGGACTGAGCATGCGTCCGACAATGACCGCGCAGGCAAGTTGGACATGATTTTCAGGGAGCTTGAGCTGCCGGAGGATTTCAGGGAGCTTCAGTTGCTTGATCGCTTCCATGGCCAGACGCTCGCCCGCCACCGTGCATGAGTTGGTATGTGTGACCTGGTTGGGAAGAATCTTGACTGATTCTACCGGGGGTTTGGCATAGATGTCAAACCCTTGATCCAGGAGTCGCTTCGCAATGTCGTCCACGGCATTATGGAAGTCCTGGTTTTTGTTCTCAAAGGCTAGGGCTACCGTTCAACCGGTACCCCTACTTGACTTTGCAATTCATGCCGCTTAGATTGGCGGCATGGTGGTTCAACATCAGATTCTGAGGACACTGCGTGCCGCTCCATGTGAGTTGACAGAGGTCATGGAGCAGCATCCTGACGATGGTCGTACAGCGATAAGTCGCCGTGTGAGTGAAGCGTTTGGCTTTTATGATGCCTTAGGGCGTGTGCAGCACAGCAGTTGTTTGCAGGCGCTCAAGACACTCGAAGCCGAGGGTGCGCTGTCCTTGCCTGCACCGAAGCGCGTGGTCCGAAGCACAGTGCCTCGTTTGTTGGACGAACCGGTACCTGCGCCTGTTGGAGTGCCGACATTGCTCAAGGATGTGCGCGGCCTGGAGTTGGAATTGGCAGAAGATGCCGGGCAGCGTGCGATCTGGAATACGCTTGTGGAGGCCGAGCATCCGATGTGTGCGCCACGGTTTGTCGGACGGCAGTTGCGCTATCTTGTCGGGAGCGAGCATGGCTACATCGGAGCGATAGGCTTTGCGGCTGCGGCGCTGTATCTGAAGGCGCGCGACAGATGGATGGCGTGGTCGGACGAGCAGCGTGAGGACTACCGGGACCATGTCGTGGGTTTGAATCGGTTCCTGATTCGCTCCATGGTGCGGATCAGGAACCTTGCCAGCCATACACTGGGGAAGGTATTGCGTCGTTTTCCGGAGGATTTTGAGAACCGTTACGGGTATGTGCCGTGGGTGATAGAGACCTTTGTGGGCCCCGAACATCGTGGCACGTGTTTTCGGGCTGCGGGGTTTCAGTGTGTG
This sequence comes from Rhodothermales bacterium, assembly GCA_963663495.1. GTDB lineage: Bacteria > Bacteroidota > Rhodothermia > Rhodothermales > Bin80. The sequence goes on along the minus strand of OY760427.1, from coordinate 1,439,450 downwards.
GGGAAAACCAAGGGGCGTGGGCGTCATGCTCCTGGTAATGCATGCACCAAAGAGAAGAAGGCGGTTTTCGTGTATGATCTGGGTGGTGATTGGAGGCAGGAGCTTGGAGTGCCGGTTGTGGAGGCGTATCCCGAGCTGGAGGTGGGTGCGGGGCTGGCCAGTGATACATGGGCAGAACAGGAGTTTGGTGGAGCGCCGTTGGGGGACAAACGCCGTTCGGACCGGTTAGTACATAGCGTAAACATGCTTTCACGCACTCCAGGAGAATTGATCACGGCCAATCTGGACGCTGATCGGGCGGGGATACGGGGATACTACCGTTTTTTGGAGAAAGCGGCCGAGAACGAGATCACGCCGGAGAAGATTTTGCAGCCGCATCGTGATCGCACGATAGAGCGGATGCGTACGCAACGGACGGTGCTGTGCATCCAGGATGGCACGGACATCAGCTACAGTACTCGTCCGGCGTGCGAGGGGTTGGATGTGATAGGGCACAATCAGACCACATCAAAGGCGAAAGGAGTGCATTTGCACGCTACGCTGGCGGTGGGTGAGGACGGTGTGCCGTTGGGGATCTTACGCTGTGCCTATACAACCGACCAAGAGGCTCCTGCTCCTAAGACACAGTTATGGATAGACGGCGTGCGGGACATAGCGGAAGCCGCCTCGCATCTGAGTGGTCGTACCCGTGTGCTGTGTGTCATGGACCGCGAGGCGGATGTGTTTGCGATCCTGGCGCAGCAGCGCAGCGCAGGGCGTGTGGACATATTGGTGCGAGCCAAGGTGAATCGGCTATTGGGTAAAAAGTCTCCCAAGTTGTTTGCGACCATGCGGTCGGGCCGTCCGGCAGGACACATGGAAGTGCCGATTGCGCGTTTGAGCCGCCGCGTGAAGTCAGGCCGAGTCAAGCATAAGGGGCGGTCGGGCCGTCTGGCGCGGATGCAGGTACGTTTCCGCCGCCTATCGCTTCCGGCGCCGGGTAAGTTGCAGGAGGATCCGGTGCAGGTCAGTGCGATTCATGTTCGGGAGGTGCAGCCGCCAGCCGGAGAGCGACCGGTACAGTGGTATCTATTGACGACCCAAGAGGTTACGACGCTGGAGCAAGCTATTGAGGTGGTAGGCTACTACGTGTTGCGGTGGCGTGTGGAAGACATGTTCCGTGTGCTCAAGAGCGGCTGTGCGGTAGAGCGGCTGGGTATGCGGCAGGCCAAGAGTTTGCACAATGCCATTACGATCTGTATGGTGATGGCGTGGCGCCTGCTATTGATGACGCTTCTGGAGCGCGAGGAACCCGAAGCGTCGCCGGAAGGATTGTTTGATGAGATGGAACTGCGCCTGTTGCACGAGCTTGCCGACGAGTTTGGACTGCCGCCTCCAAAGACACTCGGAGCTGCTATTCGGGTGGTGGCCGTCTTTGGAGGCTATATGGATCGGAAGAAGGACCGGCCTCCAGGCTCCAAGGTCATCTGGCGCGGCTACAGCCGGTTGGAGATAGGGGCCAAGACCTTTGCCGTCCTTGAGAAGCGATACCATATGATACGGAGAGAGGTTCTCATCGTTAAGCGAGAATGACGAGCACGCGAAGCAACAAACGTACCCATAGCAGGGAGTGATACCTGCCCCCCAGCGTCGTTGCCGCGCCAACGTTTAGTGCGATGGCAACGGGGATTTGGAAGAGAACTGTAAAGACGCCCGAGCTACCGGGCGTTATAGCGCCGACGTATGTCCATCGCATAGGCAAGCGCCTCGCACATGCCAAATGATGCTACGTTTCCCGCATCCCCGGTGCAAGCATCACTCCGGTCCGAGGGCTCCGCACCTCTTGAAAGAACCAATCACTACACCAAACTTGCAAAAACAGACAAATATTATACAGTGTCTGGTATCTGAACTGGGCACACGGTAGGGCTAGGGCGGGTTGTTCTTTGAGACGTGCGACCACCGTTCGGATCAGTTCAGGCCAATCGGGTTTGGGGATTGGAAACTCCTGTCCGAGATTGAGGAGGGTTTTGTGTCGGCTGACTCCTTTGATCCGTTGGGATTGAAGCAGGAGGACGCTGCGGGATTGTTCGCCGTTTTTGCGTGTGTACCGGTTGGCTCGGATAAACATAATGGGGATAGGCAATGATGTAGGAGGGATACGAGGCGATTTTCCGGGGGGTTCCCCCGCCCTACATTAATCACTACAACGGCAATTTGCCAAAAACCGGAGGCAAATTGGGTCAAAAAGGCGGCAAACGGCCAAAAACCAGCCATAAATTGGCCGATTTGGATGAAAAGAAGGCTAGACTGACTCTGAAATCAGTAAATTTTCAGAGCGAAATGTGAACTTGGGTTAGGACTGTATAGCGCGCGTAGCGCTAGCATCAGCCGGTTATTCATATTCCCCAATTCTGCCTCAAGCCGGCTGCATCGATCATGCAGCTGGCTATTCTTTCTCTCCAATTCTGCATTATCCCGGCTGTACTGATCAAAGGCACTGGCCAATTCGGGGTGCTGTGCAAGCAACGCAACCTGCGCGGGGGAGAGGATAGAATGTGCTTCGGGCTGCATGGTGAGCTAACAACACCAGCATATTGCTTGTTCCCGAATCACACATTATATTTGGCCCGATTATCGGCTTTTTACCGCATATTTGGCCCGATATTTCACCGTCTTCAACGACACCCCCTCCAGCATCATCACCATCTGTGCCCATGTCGGCACATCCTCCTCTGGCAACGCAAACGTACCCGTCTCCAAGCGCTTGTAGAAGATCGCAAAGCCGTTCCGATCCCATGTGAGCGCCTTCAAATGGTTTCGCCTCCTGTTGATGAATACAAAGATGTCTCCCGACATCGGATTCCGCTTCATGCCGCTCTTTACCAAAGCGCACAAGCCGCCAAAGCTTGTGCGCATGTCCACCGGCGGTCGGTAAAAGAAGTACCGGTGCGAAGGTGCCAGTCCGATCATGACTGCGTCAGCCTGGCCAGGTACGAAGCAGAGACCGGTGCAAAGAACCGCACCCGTATCCCACCCGGATATGCGATCTCTACCTGTGCCGCTTCCCTTGGTGCTACACTGCCTATCTCCACGAAGCCTCGGCTGTCCTCGGCTGCAGTCTCCTGGCGAACCTTCCGCCTCCAATAATTCAACTGCCCATACGAGATGCCGTGCTTTGCACAAAACGCCGCTGCGGACTGGGTCCTTTCGTTATACTGCTCTACCAGCGGAAACATCTCTTCCGCCGTACGTTTGGGCTGTACCATGCGATCTGGGGTCTGGGTTCTCACGTCTAGGGGTAAGCTCCCCAGAACCCATCACCCAATCAAGATGTAGTTCACCGCACGCTTACTTCCTTCCCACTTGGGATCCACATACGTCTCCACTACCCACGGACGGTAATCATACCGATCCCGAAAATCACCTGCCACACGCTGCAATACCTTGCCCAGTACATGACTGGCCAAATGCTGACACTCCCCCCGCACGAGAAAACGACTCATGCACACCACACGGTGCAGATGCGCCTTACGCTGCTCATCACTCCATGCCATCCAGTGCTCCCTGCACGCCAGACGCAACGCCGCTGCGGAGAACCCCACGGCTCCCTGATAGCCATGTGCACTACATACCAGATAGCGTGCCTGCGCCCCTATTAAAGTCGTTGTACCCCTCGGATGCTCAAAGTGCAGCAACGTGTTCCACACCCTACGCGGTGTATCCGTCTCGACCATCTCCACCGTTAACCCACGCACTCCGTGCAGTGTCTTCGGCAACGCTACCGGCTCCGGTACCCTCTCCTCATTCTTACAGGGACCCGCTCCCTCCGCATACCGGTTCGCAGGCGCCGGCAACATTATCCGCCCCCGAGCCTCCAACTTCGATAACGCCTTCGCACAGGTCGCTACCTGCAATACGCCCCGCGCATCAACAAAACCGAACTCCTCGCAGACACCGCGCGCTATCTGCGTGCGATGCTGCCAACGATCATCGGCCAGAATGGCCTTTAATCGCTCACCATTACGCGCAGCACTAAGCGTTCGTAATATCTGATTCTGCTGAAATATGCCGTAACATAAACGACACGTTTTAGAATGTTGATAGCCTATTGTGGGTACATGGCAGGCCAAGCCCTGGGCGCCTAACCGATCGGCAAAGGCTTGCACCTCTTCGAGCGTGCAACTGCGCAGGGGGTCGGATAGCTCCTAAAGGAAGCACGCAGCGTTCCTGGAATACGCTGCCTGCGTGTTACTGGATTTGCCGTGCAGCCAGAGGCGGATCACGTGGGCGTCGGTGGTGGCGCGGGTGGGCAGGGCGACCGCAGATCCGGTGTGCGTGAGGGCGGTTTGTATAGGGGTTTCCCGTAAGACCCACTGGTAATATAGTGCTATTTATGTTACCAGTTCCGAGAACTATGTGGGTCTACTATCACGGAGGTATTTGCCCTTGCACCGTGTTGTGGTACGCGACCGACCAAGCCTAATGATCCTGCCCTCTGGCGATCTTGCTGAATACGGTCGATACAAGGTTACAATTCTATTCCTTTCCCGACTTATTCTTTGTGCGATCAACAAGATTGTAGGTGCTCCCTGGCTTTGTTGTTGGTGGCAACGTCTTTCCCTTGGTGCTCGTGACCTCCCTTCCCTTCCCGCCACGCGGTCCTATTTCCTGATACTGTCCAGAGGCAGGAGCTTTTTTGCCTGGTTTATGTCCGTCGTTCTTGTTTGCCATTTCGACTGCGGATTGGTTAATGAGCCATCTGATTCAGCAACACGGGTTCAGTTTGACATATGCAGCTATCCAGCGGTTCCAATGACCTGAGTATCGAGTACACGTATTTCCTGATTCGCGTTGGGCTTAACGGCCAATGATCCTCCATTTCCTCAGAGAAGAATATCGATTTCCCCAGTATTGTCTTCTGCTATCCAGATCCGTGCTAATTCCTATACGACATGCCATAATACACCCCTTAGCTATAAGGTTTGAGCCAAACGTGATGAAACACAAATCTCCATACACCACCGTCCGGTGGAGAAGTCCATAATTCAATTAATTGTGGCAACTTACCGCGTTTTGCCACGCTTTCTAATGCGTGCACGGGCGACAGCCGAACCCGCCTTGAAGCCGGTTGCGCAGTGCTCTTCCGGCACCTCGGGAAGGCTGATGCCAACCATCCTTGTTACCGCTTCATTCCCTGCCTAACACTTGCCTCTTGCAGGACGGCGCAAAATCGGCCTCTGCAAGGTATTACCCGATCATGCGCAATCTTTTTGCATATAGAAAGCCACAGAACGCCCGCAGACCGCGGCCTCGCCTAGGAGGGGTAAGAGCAGGGTCGGGGTCAGAACCGCCACAGAGCGTACAAGGATCCGTACACAGATAGCCGAATCCGCAGGGACATCAGTTTCTTTAAACCCCAAATGATCATGTCAGCCTGTCGTTTGTCATGGAAGACCAACCTGTGCGTGCGCAGGTGGAAGAGGCCTGCGATGCGGTGTTGCAGGACTTGGGACTGGATGGGCATCAGGTGCTGATGGTGGCGCACAACGACACCCGTCATCCGTATGTGCACATGATGGTAAACCGGGTGCATCCAGAGATGGGCAAGGCATAGAGCAGGAGTCATGATTACCGGAAAATCGAGCATGCGTTGTAGGTCCAGGTGACTACACAAGGACGCCGTAGAATCGTCCGGAACCGCTCGCGCCCTTGCAATCCTTGCCTACTCTCTCGCATCCTGACGACGGACTCCCAAGAGGGAGGGACCCTCGGTAGCACGCGACACACCATGACGTTCGCACAGAGCAGATTGTCAACAGTCATGTTTTGCAGGGTGTCCATGACAAAATATGGATCCCCGTCTTTCAGACCGAGGTCGCATAGCAGTCAGTATAGGCGCTCGTTAGTAGGGAGCGTCCTGGCTGACCTCGTCAGCCAGAGCCTGAAGCTTCCCCAGTATCGCCTCGAACCGATTCTGTCTCTTTAGCCATGCACCTGACGAGCCCATCTTGACTTGCCCTATGGCCTCGAGCGCTCGCTTCTTTGATGGTTTGCTGTCGTGTGCAGCAAAATTTCTCAGCGCAGACAACTGTTCCAAAGCTTCTTTGTATTTGTTTTTCTTAATAATAGTAACTAGGTAGTGATCCTCCGGTAGATATTTCCTGAGCGTTCTGATCAAATCATCCCGCTTTCTGAAATTGAAATAGCCGTCGCCGACTATGATGTATCGACAAACTTCTTTCTTGAGATGCTTTGGGAACTCGACGCCTGTAGTTTGGGACAAGTGCTCCGAGCCATTATTGATCGCTGCGACCAAATAGTGGAGGATCAGGTTTTCGAAATCTCGGTACAGCCTAATGATTGCGTAATCATAGACCCACGATATATGCTCGTCGGAAAGTGGCGGCAGATTCTTCGTCTCGAGAAACGTCCTGATTTTCTCGGTATTCTTCCTGAATGCCTCTGATGCCTTCCTTGCGCTCTTCTTTTTCAATGAGTGGTTTCTATTAGACTAACTGACAACTCCGGTTACTGATATGCAGAGTGCTGAAGAGGTGGAGTCAGTACCAATGTGAATAGCGCGTCGCTGATGATACTTTCGGGCTACTTTATTGTCAACTCCAGGCGGTGCCGCATCGTATCTGGTGCGAACGCAACGGATGCGTGAGTAAAGGGAGTCGGACTCCATCCTGTCCAGCGTGGCGCCAAGCGCATTTCGAGTCCATTTGCAAGAATGACTGAGATGTTGCGCTGGAAAGAATTCGATTTGGTTCAATGTTCAATCTGGCCGGACTACTAACCCGCATATCTCACCACGGCTGGTCATGTTAGGATCTTTTTGGCCCTTAGGTGTCACATTGGTATACGTCACATTGGTATACATTTATACGCCATTATTCATCCACAAACCATTACCACAAACTGCCCAGTCGGCGGCGTGCCATTCCTTGTTGGCTGAAAAAGTGATTATTGGTTCGGTGTTGGCTTGGGTTTCCTAAGCCTTTTCACCATACGGATCCATGATCACTTATGAGTTTATCAGATGATTTATCGCAGCTCATTCAGGGGCTGCGTCATGCCGGCGCGTCCGGTCGGCAGCTGCAATTTGACTTGTTGCGGCACCTCACCCAGTGTGTACAGCAGTTAACGTCTAGTCTGGAAGAGGATGTTATGCTTCCGTCGGATAATGCGGCTCCAGACGGCACTGGGGAGCAGTTGGCAGAAGCACCTTCCGAGGAGGAAAATAGCGTCCGTGCTCCAGAGTCTCTGGAGTCTCCGGGAGGCTTGGCATTGGGGTACGATGATGATGCTGCGGCGTGCGAGCAGGCGCGGCAGGTGTTTGATACGCGCCCGTTGTGTGAAGAAGAGCACGTAATCCTTTGGCTTGATGCCATGGAAGTGTGGGGGCGACCCATAGTCGTGTGCATGGCCGCTACCATTGAGGGTTATCGGCGCATTCTGGGCTTTGTGGAGGCTCCGTTGCACGATGCGGAGCGCGTGCAACACTTGTTACAAGGCTTGTTGGAGCTCGGTTTGTGCGCAGATCGGGGGCTCTTCTGCATCACTCCTGATGTGACATCGCTGACCGGCGTACTGCAAGAGTGCTTGGGTACCGGTATGCAGCAGCAACACTGCCAGATGCACAAGCGCACGCGTGTAGTGAGTTATCTGTCCGAGCAGGACGGGCGGCGCATTCGGGGGGCAATCACGCGTGCTTTCGCCGTGCCGGATCCGAAGGTGGCGCATGCAGCGTTGATGCAGATCCATACGGACCTTTTGGTGTGTAACCGGTCTGCGGCCCGGTGGCTCTTGCGGGGTCTGGATAGGACGCTGACACTGCACCGGACAGGACTGTACGAACAGTTGAGTCCGAGCCTTCGAAGTACTCGTTGTGTGGCCCATATCTCCAAGAAGCTGGTGCGGCGGCTACGCGATGTTCGCTTGTGGATGCCGCCAGACAAGCGTCGTGCTTGTCTGGCGTTGTTGCTTCTTGAGATAGAGTCACACATGCGAAGATTGCCCCGCGCTGCGTATCTTCCAGCGATGCGATCAGCATTGTTTCCTTCCATCAATCAGACAAACGATAACTGACCTATGTCCAAAGATGTCATGCAGATAGAAAACCCCGGCACACTACCGGAGGGTCTCCAGAAGATACTAGACACGGGGATCGATTCCCTGAAGCTGTTAGTAGAGCATCTTGGCACGATGCAACTGGCGTTTTTTCTTGCGGTCATGGAAGCCGAGGTAAAGTCTCTCTGCGGTGTGCGCAGAAAGCGCGACAACAATAAGCAGCACAAGGGGCGGTACGAGCGGTGGGGGAGCAGACCGGGCTCTATCATGATTGGAGATGAGCGGGTAAAGGTGAGTGTGCCGCGTGTACAGGACCGGGTGAAGGGTAAAGCGCGTCCTCTGGAGACCTACAAATTGTTGCACAAGCCGAATCCGAATATGGTGGAGCGTATCGCCCGGAAAATTGTGTATGGTATTAGCCAGCGGAACTACAAGAAGGTGGCAACGGAGTTTGTTGGCAGTTTTGGATTGAGCGCTTCCTCAATCAGTCGCAAGTACAAGAGTTACAGTGCACAGGTATTGAAGGAGCAGGAGGAGCGTAATCTGGCGGAGAACACGTTTGTAGCGTTGCTGCTGGACGGCAAGTACTTTCAGGGGGTGCAGGTATTGATTTGTGTAGGGATTACGGAGACGGGCGAAAAGATAGTAGTAGGGATGGTGGAGACGGCGACAGAGAACGCCGAGGCGGTACAAGGGCTGCTGCAGGATTTGATTGATCGCGGTCTGCGGTATGATAAGGGGCTTTTGGTCATCTTAGATGGTTCCAAAGGGCTCCAGAAGGCGGTGAAAGCGGTATTTGGTGATAAGGCACAGGTACAGCGGTGTACCTGGCACAAGCGAGAGAATGTGGTGAGTTACATTGAGAAAGAGGACGAAAAGGTGCGGGTTCGGGGGGAGTTGCAGCAGGCGTACGACGAGCCGAATTACGACAAGGCAAAGGATGCGCTTCTGAGCATAAAAAAGGGGTTGAAGGAGTCCCATCCCAAGGCAGCGAACAGCTTGTCTGAGGGGTTGGAAGAGACTTTGACGCTCCATAGACTGGGGGTGGCGGAGGAACTGGGACGCAGTTTGCAGACCAATAACATCATGGAGAACCTGAACAGTTTGATTGCTCAACGATGCCGGAATGTCGCGCGTTGGATGAATTCGAGTCAACGTCAACGATGGGCAGCCATGGCGAATAGGGAGTCGGAGACATGGAGCATGAAGATCCTACCCTGTGCAGACCACCTGCCGGAACTACAAGCAGTTCTACTGTAGAAGCGTGTACCGTACCACGATGCGTGCGATAATGGGGGCAGGATCGTGCTGTGTGACGGGTTCGGCTGCCACTTAGGGGTAACAGCGCTATAGAGGCGTAGTGTAAGGCCTCCGTAGACGACGTAACGTGTCACTCCGCGATAAGCGGAGTAGGCGGAGATGTATCTGGAGGGCACGCATGTCCCCGCCAAAGCCGTATCGGAGGGCCCAGAAGGGCTCTCATCAGACGGTAAGCAGGCTAAATGGGGTTCAAATGTGCCGAAAACACGCCAACGAGGCGGTAGATCACGCGTACGGTGATCTATCCGGCCAATAAGGAGCCTACGGCTGTGCGCGGAGGGGTAGTCATCAAGGGAGCCAAGGCGAATGTGAAAAGACTACCCTGTGCTAAGAAGGTGTCGTAATTATCATCAGCATTATTGCAGCGCGTACGATCCATAAGTGCTTGCCGGAACATGAGTTCGGTCGTGGTACGATGCGTGCGGAATTGGAGGGTGCATCGTAGCGTGGTTGGTAGGATTGACGGGTTTACGTTGCTACATACACGCGTGGCTGTCCACTATGCCTGCAGATGGCACGTTTGAAGCCGCTACCACGGTGTGCATGCGTGCAAAAGGGCTCATATAGGCTGTTCAGTAAGGAAAACCGTGCCTGAATCTGCCTGCAACACGCCAACGAGGCCGTAAATCATGCGTGCAGGTCAATTAGTGTTTGCCAGAAAAGTATGGTCTTGCGAGCGACTCTTGGCTGAGTGGGGGGCTGGAATTCGAATTGGGGATCGGAATGACAAGTCAGCAAGGATTTTTCGACGGTAACGGTGCCGACTTTGTCCGCTCACGCCGGCAATCCTAGGGTTTTGACGTTGATCAGACGTGTTTTTGTCGTCCATCAGCGAGGCATGAACATACGTTGGCCTCTCGCCCTTGCAGGCTACCTTGATTTTGTGCTGAAGACGCTCGCGCGAGTACCTACGCCGCGCGCTTGCGGGCCTGCTCGCACCGCCTTCGTCGCTCCTCGCTCCGCTTCACTATCTGCCCGATATGGTGCACATTCGCCGCTACCACTACCAGCGCCACCGTCCGAACAAAGCCTTCCTTGCCACGGGTCCGTATCAAACCCAGGCCCCGATGATTCAAATTGTTGATCGCCGACTCCACTGCCGGATGCTGACGACGACCCTCCACAAACTTCGGATCGGATTCCCTCTCCTTGTCCGCTTTGCTCAACTTACCCCTCTTCGGCATGATCACCGTGTCCAACACCGGCTCCAGCGCCTTACGGTTCTTTACCGATGAGTACCCCTTATCCATGCTGCACGATGTGATCGCCGGATACCGATCCTTCGCTTCCTTCATAAACCCCACAATCATATCCGAATCCACCCCTTCGTGCAGTATCTGATGCCACAATATCAACTGATGCTGATCCTCCAGCACGCATACCGGCAGACCCAACTCCGCAATCACCCCCGCCTTCCCCTTGGTGATCCAACGAGTATGCGGCTCATGTATCGAAAATACCTTCTCATCATGCGGAATCACCTCCCCCTTCAATAGACGCCTATCTACTTGATCTATCTGCCTTTGTGCATCTGCCAAGTACCGCAACACCTCCTCAAGATCCGCGTCTTTCTCCTTCAACACGCTGACACTGCTCTCCGCACGCTCAATCAGAACACGACACATCTTCACATACTTTCTCACCTTCGACTCATCACGCCACTGACGGTGCGTACGCACCCGGTTGAAGGCCTTCTTCAAGGTACGACTCCAGTACACAGCCTTGCGCCAGCCCGCAAGGCTGTGCGCCTCACATGCGCAATGCAACTCCCGAATCAGGCACCGCATCGATTCCCACAACAAACGAACATCCGTAGGCCACTCCACATTCGCTTTGGCCACCGCCGAATCAACCCGGCAAAGAAGCGGATCCTCTGGCTCCTGTTCTACCAATCGGTGACCACAAGCCACCACCGCATCGTTGATCTGCTTCAGGATGTCCGCTGTTAGCAGGCTCACGTTATCAATAACGGTCTGCAGCTGATAGACAGGCTCGTCCCAGAAATTCGTATGCCCCAGCATCTGGCGCACCTCCAAATGATTGGCGGCCAGGCTCCTCAAACGATCAAAGTCGCAGTTGAGGGCCTGCTTCAATACCCCCAAGACAAAGACGCGCCAAAGTGCCATCCCCGGACGACCACGCTGCAAATCAATATTCGGAAGCAACTGCTTCTCCAGGATCTCAAAGATCTTCTGCCGAGCCGTTGGGTCGCAATACAGGTGCTGCAGTCCTTTTAGCGCTGCCGGTATATCGTCCCGATCTTTGGGGTGGAAGGTCATCTCTTCAATGGGGACCTGCCCGAGCTTAAACTGTGTATCCTCTACAATCCGCATGGTATTAATCGTATGAATAATCGGCCCCAAGGGGCCTTATATCGATGAAAACGCCCGAAACAGAAGGATTTGGCCAAACATTCGTTAGAGACATGCTGGCTGAATAATCTGCAATGTGCAAATACGGTATGGCTCATATCCATCTGTAACCGTAACGCTTACAGATGGATAGAACGAGTATCAAACGGCCTTGTTTCGCCGTTTTTCAGCCCTCCTACCTTTTTCTGGCAAACACCAATTAGTGAGGTGGAGTCGTTAAGCAGGACAATATTATCCTGGACAAACCACCGAAGCTGTAAGCAGCTCTACTGTAGAAACGCGTACAGCAACGCAGCGATAGTATATGCTGAAAGATGGATACGGTCGTGCAATGCCACGGTGCGTGCGATAATGGGTGCTGGATCGTGCTATGTAACAGGTTCGGCCGCCAATTAGGGGGTAATAGCGCTATAGAGGCGCTGTGTAAGGCCTCTGTAGACGATGTACCGCGTCACTCGCCATGAGCGGAGGACACGCATGCCCCAGCCAAAGCCGTATCGGAGCGCCCAAAAGGGCTGTTCTCAGACGTTCACCGGACTGAATAGCACCCAAAACGTAAGCGTGCGGTGAACTACATCTTGATTGGGTGATGGGTTCTGGGGAGCTTACCCCTAGACGTGAGAACCCAGACCCCAGATCGCATGGTACAGCCCAAACGTACGGCGGAAGAGATGTTTCCGCTGGTAGAGCAGTATAACGAAAGGACCCGGTCCGCAGCGGCGTTTTGTGCAAAGCACGGCATCTCGTATGGACAGTTGAATTATTGGAGGCGGAAGGTTCGCCAGGAGACTGCAGCCGAGGACAGCCGAGGCTTCGTGGAGATAGGCAGTGCAGCACCAAGGGTAGCGGCACAGGTAGAGATCGCATATCCGGGTGGGATACGGGTGCGGTTCTTTGCACCGGTCTCTGCTTCGTACCTGGCCAGGCTGACGCAGTCATGATCGGACTGGCACCTTCGCACCGGTACTTCTTTTACCGACCGCCGGTGGACATGCGCACAAGCTTTGACGGCTTGTGCGCTTTGGTAAAGAGCGGCATGAAGCGGAATCCGATGTCGGGAGACATCTTTGTATTCATCAACAGGAGGCGAAACCATTTGAAGGCGCTCACATGGGATCGGAACGGCTTTGCGATCTTCTACAAGCGCTTGGAGACGGGTACGTTTGCGTTGCCAGAGGAGGATGTGCCGACATGGGCACAGATGGTGATGATGCTGGAGGGGGTGTCGTTGAAGACGGTGAAATATCGGCCCCGATATGCGGTAAAAAGCCGATAATCGGGCCAAATATAATGTGTGATTCGGGAACAAGCAATATGCTGGTGTTGTTAGCTCACCATGCAGCCCGAAGCACATTCTATCCTCTCCCCCGCGCAGGTTGCGTTGCTTGCACAGCACCCCGAATTGGCCAGTGCCTTTGATCAATACAGCCGGGATAATGCAGAATTGGAGAGAAAGAATAGCCAGCTGCATGATCGATGCAGCCGGCTTGAGGCAGAATTGGGGAATATGAATAACCGGCTGATGCTAGCGCTACGCGCGCTATACAGTCCCAAGAGTGAAAAGTGTGTGCTGAATGACCCGCAGCAGGGCACGTTGTTCGATGAGCCGGAGCAGGAGGTCCCTCTACCGGAGCCGGAGACGAATGGACAGACGAAGAATGGGCAAAAGGCGAACGGACGGCAGAAGAAGAAGGGCAAGCCCAAGCGTAAAGCGCTGGACGATCTGCTGAAGAAACTACCCCGCGAAACGATTACTATTGAGCCTGACGGGGATACCCGTGGTATGACGTGCATCGGGGCGGAGAAGACGCTGGTTCTGGAGCGTGTACCCGCCCATATGAAGGTTATTGAGTATGTGCGTCCGAAGTATGTGGACCCTGGGGATGAGGATAAGGGGGTGATCATAGGTGAGTTGCCACCACGGATGGTGAACAAGGGCATGGCGGGTCCGGGGTTGTTGGCAGATGTGGTGGTGGGCAAATATGCGGACCACCTGCCTTTGTACCGTCAGCAGCAGCGGTTTCGTCGGGAAGGCGTGGAGATTGCGAAGTCCACGCTGGGAGGCTGGATATCGCAGTCTGCGTCGCACCTGACCCCGTTGTATGATGCTCTGAAGCAGGAGTTGCTATCCACCGGGTATCTGCAGGCGGATGAGACGGGGATTGAGGTGCAGGATGGAGATAAGAAGGGATCGCTGCATAAAGGCTTTTATTGGGTGTACCATAGTCCAGAGCAGAGACTGTTGGTGATGGAATACCGGAAGACCCGTGCTCGGGCGGGTCCGGTGGAGTTTTTGCGCGGGTATGAGGGATTGCTACAGACAGACGGGTATGTAGCTTACGACATCTTTGATGCGGACCCATCCGTAACGCTCTACGCATGCATGGCGCATGCCCGGCGCAAGTTCTTCGACTGCAAGACGTACGAGCCGGATAAGGCCGCGCATGTGTTGAAGGAGATACGCAAGCTCTACCTCATAGAGCGTTGGCTACGCAAAACGGGTGCGAGTGCGGATGTTCGTCAGCAACTGCGACAGGAACGGGCCGGACCTGTACTGGAGGAGCTGAAACCGTGGCTGGAGGTGAACAATGGTTTACCCAAGAGCCCGTGGGCCAAGGCGACCCAGTATACGCTTGGCCGTTGGCAAAGGCTGACCCGATATCTGGATGAGGGCCGTGTGGAGTTGGACAATAACCTGGTTGAGAATGCGATACGGCCACTGGCTATCGGTAGGAAGAACTACATGTTCGCAGGATCCCATGATGCATCCCAGCGGGGTGCTGTGGTCTATTCGCTCCTTGGAACTTGCAAATTCCACGACGTCAACCCAATGGAATGGCTCATGGAAGTATTCCAGCGCATCCCGACACATCCTGCCGAGGACATAGCAGCGCTATTGCCCCATCATTGGAAACAGGCACGGCAAGCCCACTAGGGTAAGGCCGCCTAGCTGCCGGACGCCGAATCGTCCAGATCGGGCAAGCCCACATGCTCTCCTCCTTCCAACCACACTGTACCCGCCAAAACCGCCAAAAAGCCCGCTACCCTGTACTTCACCGCACGCTTACCGCTATCTCAACCGTTGTGAAGGGACCATACGTCATGAGTCTGGAGGTTTCTGGCTCACCGATGCACTCGCTTCCTCCACATGCTCGGTCACGGTGCGGGTCGCATCCGGATCATACACGTATCCCAGTACCGCAAAGAACTGTACCATACTCGGAGGCAGATCCTGATCCACCTCCGTGATCAGGTACCGATATTGGTTCTTAACCATCTTGGTCGTAATCCGACGAATCCTGTTCAACCTGTCTCGGATCGTCGCCCAACTATCATGAATCCCGTGTTCCTTGAGTCTGGTGCGAACCAGATGGGCAGCATGATAAGCCAGTACCGTGATGAACAGATGTCTTTCAATGCGGTCATCTCTGCTGTGGTAGATGGGCCGTAGACCGAGGTCCGATTTCATGACTCTGAATGGTAAGCGTGCGGTGAAGTACAGGGTAGCGCTGCCTACCCATTAATATTGCCTCTTGACTATTGCGTGTTTGTCTGTTAGTTTACCGGCATGTGGGTGCAGCATCAGATACTTACCACGCTTCGCGGCGCAGAACCGACCTTGCAGCGTATTCTGGAGGTACACGGTGACAAGAGTCGCACCGCAGTCAGTCGCATTGTTTGCGAGCAATACCGCTTTATGGATGCTCGCGGGCGGCCGCAGTGGGCAGGATGCTTGAAAGCGCTACGTACGCTGGAGGCAGAGAAAAAGATTGTACTGCCTGTTTCGCAGCGGACTGGTCGGATTGCCGGGCCGCGTTTGTTGGAAGCGCCGGTGGATGTACCGGATACGGTGGGTGAGGTCGAAGATCTTGAGGTCGTGCTGGTCTCCGACCGCGATGCTACCACGATCTGGAATACGCTGATGACCAAGGAGCATCCCCGCGGTTTGAAGACCCTTGTGGGGGCCCAGGTGCGATACGTGTTTCAGAGTGCGCACGGGATACTGGGCGCCATCGGGTTTTCGGCAGCGGCGTTGTATCTGAAACCTCGGGATACATGGATGGCGTGGAGTGATGAGCAGCGGGATCGGGAGCTGTATCGTGTGGTGGGGCTGAGCCGCTTCCTGATTCGTCCCACGGTGCAATGCAAAATTCTGGCCAGTCATCTGTTGGGACGGGTACTGCGGCGATTGCCGGACGACTTCCGTGCGCGATATGGCTATGCGCCCTTTCTGGTGGAAACATTTGTGGGCCCGGATCAGGAGGGTACGTGTTTCAAGGCGGCAGGCTTCCTTCGTTTGGGCATGACCATGGGCAGGGGGCGGCATGCCCTCACGCATGAATGCAAGCAAACGCAGAAGAAGATATTCGTTAGGGAGGTTGATGGAGACTGGCGCAAGAAGCTGGGTGTACCGGAGGTGGAGCTGCATCCGCGGTTGGAAGTGGGTGAGGGGCTTGATGGTGACGGGTGGGCGGAGCAGGAGTTTGGTGGTGCGCCATTGGGGGATAAGAGGCGCAGTGCTCGTTTGGTAAAGAGTGCAGCAATGTTGGGAGCGTATATGGGTCGTCCACCGAGTGCAGCACCGAAGCGTGATCCGGCGGCGGTATCGGGGTATTATCGTTTTCTTGAGAAGGCGGATCGGTATGGGAACAATCCTGAGAGGATATTGGCGCCTCATCGACAGCGTACGATGGAGCGGATGCGTACGCAGGACACGGTGTTATGTGTGCAGGATGGTACGGACATCAGCTTCAGTACGCGCCCGGAATGCGAGGGGTTAGAGGTTATAGGACGTAATCAGACGACAGCGGAGTCCAAGGGGGTGCATTTGCATGCGACCATTGTATTGGGAGGTGACGGAGTGCCCCTGGGAGTGCTACGATGTGCGTATGAGAAGCCTAAGGGGGAGCATGCTGCCGGGACGCAGCAATGGATAGAGGGTCTTCATGATATTGAGGAGGCGGCGGAGACGCTGCCGCGCAAGACGCGGGTGATCTGTGTTATGGATCGGGAGGCGGACATCTTTGCGCTTTTTGCGGAGCGGGATGGGCTGCGGCGTACGGATGTAATAGTACGAGCCAAACACGACCGGAATCTGGGCAAGGAGAAGGCACGGTTATTCAAGGCGATGCGGAAGGGTCCGTCGGCAGGCATGATGCACCTGTCGGTGACACGCGTGAGCCGTCGTGCGAAGTCGGGGCGTGTGACGAATGAGGGTCGGCCGACCCGCAATGCGCTTATGGAGGTGCGCTATAGGAAGGTAATCCTCCCCCCTACCAAGAAGAAAAAGAAGCAGGAGGTGGTGCAGGATACCGAAGCCCCTGATTCGTCCGAAACACCTGTACCTCCTACCGATAAGGACCCGCAGCGGGAGCCGGTGCAACTATGGGGGGTACATATTCGTGAGTCGGTTCCTCCCGAGAATGCGAAGCGGATTGAGTGGTACCTCTTAACCTCGTGCCCGGTGACATCGCTGGAGGAAGCGGACGCGATCATTGACTACTACGGGCTGCGCTGGCGTGTAGAGGACGCGTTTCGCGTCCTCAAGAGTGGTTGTAAGGTGGAGAAGTTGCGCATGCAAAAGGCATCGTTATTGCACAACACTATCACCATCCAGATGGTGACAGCGTGGCGCGTACTACTGATGACGCTTCTGGGTCGTACCTCCCCGGAGATGGAGGCCGAGGTGATGTTCACCGATGCGGAGCTGGCTGTGCTCCGCACATACTCGAAGCGTTATCGTCTTACGGATCCCACCAACTTGTTGGCGGCGGTGCTGTTGGTGGCTATAATGGGCGGTTATGCGCCGCGGAAGAATCGTCAACCAGGTCACACTGTGCTGTGGCGCGGATACAGCAGTCTGCAAATCCGGGCAAGTCATCATGAGGATTTGACCGCAACAGGTCAACTGGTGGTGCGTCCTCCTCCATAGGATAGGTCTGTGCTTACCTCCTGATTTTCTTTGCCTAAGGCTCGTGCTATCAGCACGAGCGGTCGTGTCATTGATTTTGCGGCGATCAGCGAATCGCGGTTTCCGCATTGTTAAGTCCGCCCGAGGAATGCAGCACATTGACACCGCTCTATGTGCCGATCTGCACAAGGAATTGCGCTCAGCCACCGATCTGTACCTTACCCTGTTACCCGGATCTGGTGCTGTTGCCCCACAAAACCACATCACAACGTGCTAACCGACCCAGTTGACACCCCCTCTTGTCAAGCTAGCTAATGTGGGAGGTAGGCAGGGATAGCGGGCTTTTTGGCGGTTACAGTGTGGTTGGAAGGAGGAGAGCATGTGGGCTTGCCCGATCTGGACGATTCGGCGTCCGGCAGCTAGGCGGCCTTACCCTAGTGGGCTTGCCGTGCCTGTTTCCAATGATGGGGCAATAGCGCTGCTATGTCCTCGGCAGGATGTGTCGGGATGCGCTGGAATACTTCCATGAGCCATTCCATTGGGTTGACGTCGTGGAATTTGCAAGTTCCAAGGAGCGAATAGACCACGGCACCCCGCTGGGATGCATCATGGGATCCTGCGAACATGTAGTTCTTCCTACCAATAGCCAGTGGCCGTATCGCATTCTCAACCAGGTTATTGTCCAACTCCACACGGCCCTCATCCAGATATCGGGTCAGCCTTTGCCAACGGCCAAGCGTGTACTGGGTCGCCTTGGCCCACGGGCTCTTGGGTAAACCATTATTCACCTCCAGCCACGGCTTCAGCTCCTCCAGTACAGGTCCGGCCCGTTCCTGTCGCAGTTGCTGACGAACATCCGCACTCGCACCCGTTTTGCGTAGCCAGCGCTCTATGAGGTAGAGCTTGCGTATCTCCTTCAACACATGCGCGGCCTTATCCGGCTCGTACGTCTTGCAGTCGAAGAACTTGCGCCGGGCATGCGCCATGCATGCGTAGAGCGTTACGGATGGGTCCGCATCAAAGATGTCGTAAGCTACATACCCGTCTGTCTGTAGCAATCCCTCATACCCGTGCAAAAACTCCACCGGACCCGCCCGAGCACGGGTCTTCCGGTATTCCATCACCAACAGCCTCTGCTCTGGACTATGGTACACCCAATAAAAGCCTTTATGCAGCGATCCCTTCTTATCTCCATCCTGCACCTCAATCCCCGTCTCATCCGCCTGCAGATACCCGGTGGATAGCAACTCCTGCTTCAGAGCATCATACAACGGGGTCAGGTGCGACGCAGACTGCGATATCCAGCCTCCCAGCGTGGACTTCGCAATCTCCACGCCTTCCCGACGAAACCGCTGCTGCTGACGGTACAAAGGCAGGTGGTCCGCATATTTGCCCACCACCACATCTGCCAACAACCCCGGACCCGCCATGCCCTTGTTCACCATCCGTGGTGGCAACTCACCTATGATCACCCCCTTATCCTCATCCCCAGGGTCCACATACTTCGGACGCACATACTCAATAACCTTCCTATGGGCGGGTACACGCTCCAGAACCAGCGTCTTCTCCGCCCCGATGCACGTCATACCACTGGTATCCCCGTCAGGCTCAATTGTAATCGTTTCGCGGGGCAGTTTCTTCAGCAGATCGTCCAGCGCTTTACGCTTGGGCTTGCCCATTCTTCGTCTGTCCATTCGTCTCCGGCTCCGGTAGAGGGACCTCCTGCTCCGGCTCATCGAATAACGTGCCCTGCTGCGGGTCATTCAGCACACACTTTTCACTCTTGGGACTGTATAGCGCGCGTAGCGCTAGCATCAGCCGGTTATTCATATTCCCCAATTCTGCCTCAAGCCGGCTGCATCGATCATGCAGCTGGCTATTCTTTCTCTCCAATTCTGCATTATCCCGGCTGTACTGATCAAAGGCACTGGCCAATTCGGGGTGCTGTGCAAGCACCGCAACCTGCGCGGGGGAGAGGATAGAATGTGCTTCGGGCTGCATGGTGAGCTAGCAACACCAGCATATTGCTTGTTCCCGAATCACACATTATATTTGGCCCGATTATCGGCTTTTTACCGCATATCGGGGCCGATATTTCACCGTCTTCAACGACACCCCCTCCAGCATCATCACCATCTGTGCCCATGTCGGCACATCCTCCTCTGGCAACGCAAACGTATCCGTCTCCAAGCGCTTGTAGAAGATCGCAAAGCCGTTCCGATCCCATATGAGCGCCTTCAAATGGTTTCGCCTCCTGTTGATGAATACAAAGATGTCTCCCGACATCGGATTCCGCTTCATGCCGCTTATTACCAAAGCACACAAGCCGTCAAAGCTCGTGCGCATGTGTCCACCGGCGGTCGGTAAAAGAAGTACCGGTGCGAAGGTGCCAGTCCGATCATGACTGCGTCAGCCTGGCCAGGTACGAAGCCTCGGCTGTCCTCGGCTGCAGTCTCCTGGCGAACCTTCCGCCTCCAATAATTCAACTGCCCATACGAGATGCCGGCGGCGTGCCATTCCTTGTTGGCTGAAAATCCGGTCGGTGCCGGCTGGAACGGCTATAATGTACAGATTCTGCGCTCATCCTGACACCCCTGATTGTAGTTCTGATCAAAGAATTATGGGCTTTTGCAGCGGTTATCAAGCCCGCAAGTATCTGCCGCGTGATTTACGGTGTCGTTGCCGTGTTGCAGGCAGATTCAGGCGCGTTTCTCCTTACTGAACAGCCTATATGAGCCCTTTTTGCACGCGCTGACACCGCGGTAGCGGATTCATGCGTACCATCTGCAGGTATGCTAACCTTCCACGCGGGTGTAACGACCTAAACGCGCCAATCCTATCATCCAATACCGCACGCATCGTACCACGATCGAACTCCTGTTCCGGCAGTAGGCAGTCTTATTGGCAGGACTGATCACGGTACGCGTGATTTACGGCCTCGTTGGCGCGTTTTCGGCGGTTTTGGGTGCTATTCAGTCCGGTGAACATCTGAGAACAGCCCTTTTGGGCGCTCCGATACGGCTTTGGCTGGGGCATGCGTGTCCTCCGCTCATGGCGAGTGACGCGTTACATCGTCTACAGAGGCCTTACACCGCGCCTCTATAGCGCTATTACCCCCTAATTGGCGGCCGAACCTGTCACATAGCACGATCCAGCACCCATTATCGCACGCACCGTGGCATTGCACGACCGTATCCATCTTTCAGCATATACTATCGCTGCGGTGCTGTACGCGTTTCTACAGTAGAGCTGCTTACAGCTTCGGTGGTTTGTCCAGGATAATATTGTCCTGCTTAACGACTCCACCTCACTAATTGACCTGCACGCATGATTTACGGCCTCGTTGGCGTGTTGCAGGCAGATTCAGGCACGTTTTTCCTTACTGAACAGCCTATATGAGCCCTTTTGCACGCATGCACACCGTGGTAGCGGCTTCAAACGTGCCATCTGCAGGCATCGTGGACAGCCACGCGTGTATGTAGCAACGTAAACCCGTCAATCCTACCAACCACGCTACGATGCACCCTCCAATTCCGCACGCATCGTACCACGACCGAACTCATGTTCCGGCAAGCACTTATGGATCGTACGCGCTGCAATAATGCTGATGATAATTACGACACCTTCCTGGTACAGGGTAGTCTTTTCACATTCGCCTTGGCTCCCTTGATGACTACCCCTCCGCGCACAGCCGTAGGCTCCTTATTGGCCGGATAGATCACCGTACGCGTGATCTACCGCCTCGTTGGCATGTTTTCGGCACATTTGGACCCCATTTAGCCCGCTTACCGTCTGATGAGAGCCCTTCTGGGCCCTCCGATACGGCTTTGGCGGGGACATGCGTGCCCTCCAGATACATCTCCGCCTGCTCCGCTTATCGCGAAGTGACACGTTACATCGTCTACGGAGGCCTTACACTACGCCTCTATAGCGCTGTTACCCCCTAAGTGGCAGCCGAACCCGTCACACAGCACGATCCTGCCCCCATTATCGCACGCATCGTGGTACTGTACACGCTTCTACAGTAGAACTGCTTGTAGTTCCGGCAGGTGGTCTGCACAGGGTAGGATCTTCATGCTCCATGTCTCCGACTCCCTATTGGCCATGGCTGCCCATCGTTGACGTTGACTCGAATTCATCCAACGCGCGACATTCCGGCATCGTTGAGCAATCAAACTGTTCAGGTTCTCCATGATGTTATTGGTCTGCAAACTGCGTCCCAGTTCCTCCGCCACCCCCAGTCTATGGAGCGTCAAAGTCTCTTCCAACCCCTCAGACAAGCTGTTCGATGCCTTGGGATGGGACTCCTTCAACCCCTTTTTTATGCTCAGAAGCGCCTCCTTTGCCTTGTCGTAATTCGGCTCGTCGTACGCCTGCTGCAACTCCCCCCGAACCCGCACCTTTTCGTCCTCTTTCTCAATGTAACTCACCACATTCTCTCGCTTATGCCAAGTACACCGCTGTACCTGTGCCTTATCACCAAATACCGCTTTCACCGCCTTCCGGAGCCCTTTGGAACCATCTAAGATGACCAAAAGCCCCTTATCATACCGCAGCCCGCGATCAATCAAATCCTGCAGCAGCCCTTGTACCGCCTCGGCGTTCTCTGTCGCCGTCTCCACCATCCCTACTACTATCTTCTCGCCCTTATCCGTAATCCCTACACAAATCAATACCTGCACCCCCTGAAAGTACTTGCCGTCCAGCAGCAACGCTACAAACGTGTTCTCCGCCAAGTTACGCTCCTCCTGCTCCTTCAATACCTGTGCACTG
This sequence comes from Rhodothermales bacterium, assembly GCA_963663495.1. GTDB lineage: Bacteria > Bacteroidota > Rhodothermia > Rhodothermales > Bin80. The sequence goes on along the minus strand of OY760427.1, from coordinate 1,417,019 downwards.
TAACTCTTGTACTTGCGACTGATTGAGGAAGCGCTCAATCCAAAACTGCCAACAAACTCCGTTGCCACCTTCTTGTAGTTCCGCTGGCTAATACCATACACAATTTTCCGGGCGATACGCTTCACCATATTCGGATTCGGCTTGTGCAACAATTTGTAGGTCTCCAGAGGACGCGCTTTACCCTTCACCCGGTCCTGTACACGCGGCACACTCACCTTTACCCGCTCATCTCCAATCATGATAGAGCCCGGTCTGCTCCCCCACCGCTCGTACCGCCCCTTGTGCTGCTTATTGTTGTCGCGCTTTCTGCGCACACCGCAGAGAGACTTTACCTCGGCTTCCATGACCGCAAGAAAAAACGCCAGTTGCATCGTGCCAAGATGCTCTACTAACAGCTTCAGGGAATCAATCCCCGTGTCTAGTATCTTCTGGAGACCCTCCGGTAGTGTGCCGGGGTTTTCTATCTGCATGACATCTTTGGACATAGGTCAGTTATCGTTTGTCTGATTGATGGAAGGAAACAATGCTGATCGCATCGCTGGAAGATACGCAGCGCGGGGCAATCTTCGCATGTGTGACTCTATCTCAAGAAGCAACAACGCCAGACAAGCACGGCGTTTGTCTGGCGGCATCCACAAGCGAACATCGCGTAGTCGCCGCACCAGCTTCTTGGAGACATGGGCCACACAACGAGTACTTCGAAGGCTCGGACTCAACTGTTCATACAGTCCTGTCCGGTGCAGTGTCAGCGTCCTATCCAGACCCCGCAAGAGCCACCGGGCCGCAGACCGGTTACACACCAAAAGGTCCGTATGGATCTGCATCAACGCTGCATGCGCCACCTTCGGATCCGGCACGGCGAAAGCACGCGTGATCGCCCCCCGAATGTGCCGCCCGTCCTGCTCGGACAGATAACTCACTACACGCGTGCGCTTGTGCATCTGGCAGTGTTGCTGCTGCATACCGGTACCCAAGCACTCTTGCAGTACGCCGGTCAGCGAGGTCACATCAGGAGTGATGCAGAAGAGCCCCCGATCTGCGCACAAACCGCGCTCCAACAAGCCTTGTAACAAGTGTTGCACGCGCTCCGCATCGTGCAACGGAGCCTCCACAAAGCCCAGAATGCGCCGATAACCCTCAATGGTAGCGGCCATGCACACGACTATGGGTCGCCCCCACACTTCCATGGCATCAAGCCAAAGGATTACGTGCTCTTCTTCACACAACGGGCGCGTATCAAACACCTGCCGCGCCTGCTCGCACGCCGCAGCATCATCATCGTACCCCAATGCCAAGCCTCCCGGAGACTCCAGAGACTCCGGAGCACGGACGCTATTTTCCTCCTCGGAAGGTGCTTCTGCCAACTGCTCCCCAGTGCCGTCTGGAGCCGCATTATCCGACGGAAGCATAACATCCTCTTCCAGACTAGACGTCAACTGCTGCACACACTGGGTGAGGTGCCGCAACAAGTCAAATTGCAGCTGCCGACCGGACGCGCCGGTATGACGCAGCCCCTGAATGAGCTGCGATAAATCATCTGATAAACTCATAAGTGATCATGGATCCGTATGGTGAAAAGGCTTAGGAAACCCAAGCCAACACCGAACCAATAATCACTTTTTCAGCCAACAAGGAATGGCACGCCGCCCGAGATGCCGTGCTTTGCACAAAACGCCGCTGCGGACTGGGTCCTTTCGTTATACTGCTCTACCAGCGGAAACATCTCTTCCGCCGTACGTTTGGGCTGTACCATGCGATCTGGGGTCTGGGTTCTCACGTCTAGGGGTAAGCTCCCCAGAACCCATCACCCAATCAAGATGTAGTTCACCGCACGCTTACCCCAAAACCGCCGAAAACGCGCCAACGAGGCCGTAAATCACGCGTACCGTGATCAGTCCTGCCAATAAGACTGCCTACTGCCGGAACAGGAGTTCGATCGTGGTACGATGCGTGCGGTATTGGATGATAGGATTGGCGCGTTTAGGTCGTTACACCCGCGTGGAAGGTTAGCATACCTGCAGATGGTGTGCTTGAATCCGCTACCGCGGTGTCAGCGCGTGCAAAAAAGGCTCATATAGGCTGTTCAGTAAGGAGAAACGCGCCTGAATCTGCCTGCAACACGGCAACGACACCGTAAATCACGCGGCAGATACTTGCGGGCTTGATAACCGCTGCGAAAGTTCATAATTCTTTGATCAGAACTACAATCAGGGGTGTCAGGATGAGCGCAGAATCTGTACATTATAGCCGTTCCAGCCGGCACCGACCGGATTTTCAGCCAACAAGGAATGGCACGCCGCCGCCCAGTCCAATCCGTGTAGTTTTCCAAGATCGGAAGGCGGACAATCATCGCAGAATTCGACGGCGGACGCATGTCATCCAATGCAGGGGCCTTGGCCCTGCGCGAAGTCGAACAGAGATGCCAAATATTAGGCAGAATGCTTTTCCGATTACCGGGACCCTTCGCGAGTGGAGGATGGCTTAAAGCGCCTGCTGGGGCAGCGCATCTTCGGCCTATGCATGGGCTTCGAAGACCTCAATAACCATGATAGACTGCGGGATGATCCGATACTTTGCTTGGCCCAGGGATGCGAGAATATTGCGGGAGAAGAGCGTGTGCGTGATCGCGATAAGGGGCAAGCCCTTGCCAGTTCCAAGACGCTTAATCGGCTGGAATTGTCGGTCAAGGGAACCGCCGCCAAAGATTGGTACAAACGTATGGCGGCGAATCTGAAGAAGTTGCATAGTGCGCCAGGCTAACTCTGCCCAGTACTCACAAGAGTGACTTGACAACAGGCGCATTCAGGGCATCCGAAAGGCATGGCAAAGCGTCTTGCTTGTGGGTTTTGCTGCAAGTGAAGCGAAGTTCCTTGTAGTGGATGGTCTGTTGTTGCCATTGACACCAAGTCTCGTGGTGTGTAGCAAGTAAGGTACGTCAGGGAAGGAACCCGCACGTGGCTGGCACGCACCGAGGGCGTGCGCCTTGGGCGGCGGAAGGGGAACGAAGCAACAGAGACTGCGGAGCGTATGGGTACCGCTATGGCGGCGGACGCTCTACATAGGTCATAGAATGTTAATTCTTCATAGGCGATCGCTCGCATCTGCAGCCTTGCGTAGCCGCGCCACAGGATGGTGTGCCCCGGCGGCGGGTCATGCTTGCGGTTCATGTAGCCGCCCATCATCGCCACCAGCACGATCGCCGAAGCCAGATCTGTGTGTGCGGTAAGACCATAGTTGCGGGCATAGATCCGCATCATGTGCAGCTCTGCATCGGTGAATATCACCTCCGCTTCCATGTCGGCGGATACACGCCCCAACAAGGTCATCAGCATGATCCGCCAGGCTGTGATGTGACCATGTACAGTGTAATCGCCCGATGTAAGGCGTCCGCCTGCTGCATGCGCAGCTTCTCTATACGGCAGCCGCTCTTGAGAATCCGGAAGATGTCCTCTACACGCCAGCGCAGCGTGTAGTTTTCCACCATCTGCTTCGCTTCCTCCACGGTAGTCACCTCCACCGTGGTCAAAAGATACCACTCGATGCGATCGGCGCCGTCCGGCGGCGCGGTCTCACGCATGTGGATCGCCGATACCGTTACCGGAGCTTCCGTAGAACCCTTCGGCGAAGGCAGCGTCACCCGGCGAAAACGCAATTCCATCCGCGCCGTACGCGCTTCGCGGCCTTTGTACGTAACCCGACCCGACTTCGCCCGACGACTCAGACGCGTCACCGACAGCTCCAGCACATCCGCTGCCGGCCCCTTTCGCATCGCCTTGAACAGCCGATCCTGGTCCTTGCCCAGACTCCGGTTATGCTTGGCCCGCACCAATACATGCGTCCGCTTCAGCGTGCGCTGCGCCGCAAAGAGCGCAAATATGTCCGCCTCCCGGTCCATCACGCACAGCACGCGTGTCTTGCGCGGCAGCGTCTCTGCAGCCTTATCTATGTCACGCAACCCGTGTATCCATTGATGCGTCTTCGTTTCCTTTTCCTTCTTCCTGTACGCACACCGCAACACGCCCAGCGGCAACCCCTCTCCGCTTAGTGCCAGCGTCGCATGCAGATGCACACCACGGGCCTTGGCCGAGGTCTGGTTACGACCGATGACCTCCAGACCGTCGCACTCCAGACGTGTGCTGAAGCTGATGTCCGTACCGTCCTGCACGCACAACACCGTATCCTGCGTACGCATCCGCTCGATCGTACGCTGACGGTGGGGCGCCAGCATCTTCGCCGGCGTGATCCCGAACGGGTCCGCCTTCTCTATGAACCGCCAGTAGCCCCGTACCGCCGCAGGATCTCGCTCTGGTGTCGCCGTCACTGGCTTTCCCATCGTGTTGGCCACCAATGCGGCGCTCTTGACCAATCGGACGCTACGTCGCACATCTCCCAACTCCGCAGCACCAAACTCCTGCTGTGCCCACATGGCTCTGCACAGCCCGGCGCCCACCTCCAGCCGGGGCCGCAACTCCACATCCGGCACGCCCAGAAGCGTGCGCCACGCAGGCTCCAACTCATAGACCCATACCTTCTTCCGGGAAACCTGACCCGCACCGTTGAGAGCATGCCGGCCCCGCCCCTGGGTAACACCCAAATATCGGAAACCCACCGCCCGAAAACACGCCCCTGCATGATCCGGCCCCACAAACGTCTCCACGATGTACGGCACATAATCGTAGCGTTCCTCGAAGTCGGAAACCAGACGCCACAACACGCGCCCCAGAGCGTAGCTCGCCAGATTCTTGCACTGCACACCCGGACGAATCAGAAAACGGCTCAGGTTTACTATGCGGTGAAGCTGGGCGCTTCGCTGCTCGTGGCTCCAGACCATCCACGCGTCCCGAGGCTTCAGATACAGGGCGGCCGCAGAAAAACCGATCGCACCCAGATAACCGTGTGCGCTCGTGATCAGGTAGCGCAACTGCGCCCCCGCAAACGTGGTCACCCCCTGCGGATGCTCCCGGTCCATGAGCGTGTTCCAGATGGCACGATCCTCCCTGCTCTCGACCAGAACGATCTCCAAGTCCTCAATCTGGCGCACATCTTCGGGCATGTCCACCGCCTCCGACACCGGAACATCCAACAGCCGGGGGCTGGAAACCGGTACAGCACACTGCGGGGGTAGCAATGCAATCCGCCCTTCGGCTTCCAGCACCCGCAACGCCTTCATGCACGTTGCCCGCTGCTCGCGGCCACGCGCATCAAAAAAGCCGAACTGCTCACACACCAAGACCCCGAGAGCCGGTCGGCTCTTGTCCTGGTGTGCCGCCACTGTTGCTGACAAAGTCGGCAACGCGCTGCGAAGCGTTGTCAGAATCCCACGCTGTGCCTCCATACCGGTAACCTAAGCGGTATGGGAGCCATTGTTAAGTCTTATTTGTGGCGATAGGGCAGGGGTAGCCCGGGGGAATTTCACCCCCAGGCCCCCACAGAACCGTACGTGAGACTCTCGCCTCATACGGCTCTTCCTAAGCAACCGTCGTAAAACGGTCTTATGTGTCCCATCAAAGTCCTCCCCTCTCGGGTTGCTCCAATGCCCTACACCGCTCAGGGCAGCCCCTTCGCTCCAGACTCATTACAAGCCCTTCCGCACTACTACGAACTGCTCCGCCCCTGTGCCCTGCATCGGTACTCAATCACTCACGGGGTCTCCGCTTGCGATTCTCCCTTCGCATCAGAACGACAGGTTCCCAAGTTCCATGTAAAGGCCTGAATCCACGGTCTTGCCACCTGCATGCCGGATGCCACATGGCCAATAGATAGGCTCCCGCCAAGCTTGTCCCAGCAGACCAGAGATCCCGCTGGTCTAGACATCGTCTAACAATTTTCGACACTTCAGCAGCGGTTCATTTGCATTCAACTCCGTGGCTCGTACCTGACAAAGTCCTACCTCTGCCTTTTTCGGTCTCGCTCACCACCCTGTCTCTTAAACAACGCAGCAGCCGGCGGTTTAGAGCCTCCACCTGTACAGCGGCTCTGGAGGGCCTACCTCCATCCTTTACATAGTATGACTACTCGAACGTCAAATCATATTTGACGTCCTTTTGTCTTCTTGGCACACGCCAAGATATTACACAATACATCGTTATTGCTCGCTGCAGACGCAGCGAGGTACGCAGACCCAAACGCTCTACCTTGCACCCACTCTTGAGCACGCGGAAGAAGTCTTCCACCCGCCACCGCTTGAGATACATTGCCAACACCCGCCGTGCATCCGCTACGCTCCCTACCTCCATGCTGGTCAATAGCATCCACTCCACCGGCAGCGCATCCCCCGGAGGCTCCACCTCCATCACATGCACCCCGTACATCACCACCGGCTCCTCCTCGTTCTTCGGATCCGGCAACAAGAACCTCCCGTAGCGTACCTCCGCATTGACCATCCGGTAACTGCGACCCTTCCGTGCCTGCTTGCGCGCCTGCTTCTTGCGCGTCGTCACCCGATTTATCTCTATCTCTACATTCCCCCGAGCCTTACCACTGCGCATTACCGCAAACAGCCTGCGATCATCCAACAGCTTGCGATCATGCTTCGCTCGTATCAATACCTCCGCCTTACCCTGTCTACGCTGCTCGGCAAACATCGCAAAGCTGTCCGCCTCCCGGTCCGAAACACAGATCACCTGCGTCTCGCCGGACAGATCCTCCTCCGCCTCGCATATATCCTTGAACCCGTCTATCCACTGCTGCGTCCGCGGAGTATGCGGACCCTCCTCCGGATCCTTGAAGCTGCCACGCAACACCCCCAACGTCAATCCATCCTCCGTCACCGCCAGCGTCGCATGCAACGGCAACCCCAGCGTCTTCGCCGTCGTCTGATTACTCCCTATTACATCCAAATCCGTACACGCCGGCCGCGTACTGTACCGCAACTTCGTCGTGTCCTGGATGCATAACACGGTCTCCTAACTACGCATACGCTCTATCGTACGCCCACGATGCGGCGCCAATATGTTCTCCGGCGTTACCGTTTTGTCCTTCTTGCTCTCCAATAACCGGTAATACCCCTTCACCGCCGCGCGGTCCGCATCCGTATGCGCGGTAATGCTGTGGCCTATCACATCGGCCAACATGGACATGCTCTTTACCAGTCGCACAGACAACCGCCTGCCTCCCAATGGCGCTCCGCCAAACTCCGTTTCGGCCCACTGCGCACTGTCAATCCCCTCGCGCGGCTCCCTCAACTGACGAAACAATCGAACCGTCATAATGACTTATGGGCGATGGGCAGGGCTAGCGTCGGGACAAAGGGCCTCAGGTACGCTGCACTTTGGCGCAGTGCAGCCATGCGATCGTCAAGCGATCCCTCGTAGGCCCGATCTTCCACCTCAACGCAGACGGCACCTCGGTAGCCGGTGTCCGTCAGTACGGAAAAGAAGCTGCCCCAGTCTACATGCCCGAGTCCGGGCAGTTTTGGGGTATGGTATTCGTTGGGGGGAGCCAAAATGCCAACGCTATTGAGGCGGTCGGTATCCAGACGCGCATCCTTCGCGTGGACATGGACGAGCCGGGAGGCAAACTCGCGCATGGGTGCCAGATAGTCCATGTGCTGCCAGATCATGTGCGACGGATCATAGTTGATCCCGAAGTGAGGGCTCGGTATGTCAGCAAACATACGGCGCCAGATGGCCGGTGAATGTGCAAGGTTCTTGCCAGACGGCCATTCGTCGTACGTAAAATACATGGGGCAGTTTTCAATCCCGATTCGGATGTCGTGGTTTTCGGCGTGCTTGATCAGGGGACGCCAGACTTCCAGGAATCGTGGCCAGTTTCCATCCACTGTTTTGCGCCAGTCCCGACCTACAAATGTATTGACGCAGCTAAGGGACAGCTCCCGGGCCGCCTCTACCATCCGGCGAATGTGCTCAGAGGCCACACGTGCATCTTCAGGATCCCGACCCAATGGATTGGGATAATAGCCCAACGCACTGACCTGCACGCCGGTATCGCGGCTAAGCGCTGCCACACGCGCCAGCTCGCGGTCATCAAAGGTGACGTGGGTCACGCCAGCATAGCGTCGCTTCGCCTTGCCCCGAGGCCAGCACATCAGCTCAACGCAGTCGTATCCAAGTTCTGCAGCCGTGGCAAACACAGCGTCCACATCCAGATCGGGTAGAATAGCACTTACAAAGCCTAAATGCATAGTTGAGGAGGGCAGTTCAATAGTTTCGGGAAGCTACGCGGTACGGTTCTGATACGCGGCAGAAGTCGGAAAATAGTGAAGGTGTAACGGGCACGTTGTATACACGCGACATCACGCTCGACCACCCATGCATGAAGTAAGTCCACCCGTCTGCGGTTTGAACACCCGCCTCCCGCGCCTGGTGAAGAAAATGCCGCTCTCCCCGGTAGTTGAGTTCCCAAACCACTGTCGGCTCTGGAAATTGCACGGCGTCAGTAATGGGCGAACCAGGCAAATCCTTACCCATGCCGGTGGCATTAATGACCAGTGATCCAGGTGGCAGGGCCGTTACGATGGCGTCGTTAGCCCGTGGGTCTTTGTTAAGCATGTACTCCACCTTCATCCCGCCCGCGCACAGCTTTTGTGCCACACTCCTGCACTGGTCCAGATTGTCCTGGCAGATATCAACCAGTTGTAAGACTTGCGGGCGCGATCGGGCCCGCATCAACAGATATACCAGGAGTGCCACCGCTGCTCCCCCTGCACCAAAGGACAGAATCTGGGCATACGGATGCCTCTGCCAGTGATCAATGCCTGGAAATTCATCCAGTGCGTGCCCGCAATTCTCAGGATCGCACGCATGCCCCCACAGCTGCCCCCGCCTTTTGTAGAGGGCCGACACTTCGTCGCAAAGGTTAGCCTCGGGAGTCAGGCGATCAATCAGGTCGCCTGCAGCTCGAACAACTGCCAGCTTGTGCGTGGTTACAAGAGCCCCGGCGATATTCGAGTTTTCCTTCAGGTCCTGCACCGCCGCCCGGTAACACCCGCGATCTGCCCCCAAGGGTATGTCTACACCTTCAAGGGTTGCCCCTTCGACTCCAAGTACCGCCGCCCAGCGGGAAAAAAGGCGCATGGACAGCGATCCTTGAGTGCGAACTCCGAAAAACTGCATTGTGCTTGCCCTCATTCCGCGTATCCAAATGCGATTACACTGCTGTACAACGTATCATAGGGGAATTATATACGTGAGTGACCAACTGTACACAGTGAGGCACTAGTATCAATTTCACGGGTCATAGGGGTCGGTAACCCGAACGCCCCTCGCCGTGCAGAAGCCCCAATCCCGGAGGCCAGTATGTTTGCAGCCGCATTCAGGTCTGCATGATCCGCATGTCCACAGGACACACACGTGAATTTGCTCCGTGTCTTACGGTTACTCGCTTCTGTGTGCCCACACACAGAACACCGCTGACTGCTATAGGCAGCGGTAACCTTTATCACCTTGCGGCACTTATAGCCCAGCATCTGATCCAGCTGGCCCCAACCTGTTCGCAGTATTCCACGGTTGAGACCAGACTTCTGTTTGACGTTTGTACCAAAGCTGTCCATCGTCCCCTTTGCTGAACATGTCATCGCTTTGATCTTTAGATCCTCCAGTATCACCGTTGAGGAGCAATTGGCAATACCGCGACTTACCTGGTGGTTCGCATTCTTGAGGATGTTTGCACGCTTGCGCTGTGTGCGGGCGATTCTATGCTTCCGCCTGTTACGACGGTTGGAGCCTTTCTTCTGTCTCGCCAGTCTTCGCTGATGCCGCTTCAACTTGGCATCAAGACGCTTCGTATCCGGTTGTCTGATAATGCTTGTATCGCCCTCTGTGGAGACCATAGCGACCTGCCCGCAATTACGGTCAATGCCTACAGCACCGCCGGTATCCTCTATTACAGGTGCCTCCATCCTGTAGCAGATGACAGCATACCCTTTGCCGGCGTTCTTCTTTACCGTGGCTTTGACGGGTATACCATCAGGGTACGGGTTGCCTCCCCGCCTGCGGAGCGCCATATATCCCACTTTCGGGATATACAGCTTGCCATCCCGAACCCTTACGTTATCCGGGATCGTGAACGAAGGCGTACTACCACGTCTGGAATGGAATCTCGGTCTTCTCTTGCCCTCCTTGAAGAATGCCTTCCATGCATCCGTCTGATATTTCAATGTGTATCTAACGACACCAAAGGAGTATTCAGGTAGCCACTCGACCGTGCGGCGCAGCGCCGTGAACCGCTTACCCAGCGAGAAGAAACTTACCGAGGGCAGCTTCTCTCCAGCCTCTTTCGCTTTCTTGTACGCCTCGCTCTGCTCTGCGAGGATGGCATTCCACACAAACCTACACGCACCCGCTAATCCAGCAAGGTGCTTGGCGTTACTCCGACTTCCGGGCAACAGCCTGTATGTGATATTGCGGTATGCACTAACCGTTTCGGGCATGGCACTGTGGTATATAACTTCCTAATATTTGGAATTTATATAGCATGAATACCCACGTGTTGAGTTATTTGAAATAATTGCAGTTTTTCGTGAAAAGCGGGAACCGATTATGAAAAACTGGCGAAAGCCGTCCTGTCTGCACCACCAAAGCACAAAAAGTAACTCCTGCGAAAACGCGTGGCACTCAGTCATATAACTCCCTAACCTAACTTCGCCATTACGTAGTGCTACTAACCTACGGAATTCTCCCGTGGCCATATTTGGACCGTTTTTTCAGGAGCAATGGATGGTGAGATTTACCGGATCGGTTGAAGTTGGTTTAGGGTGGTTTGAATCCCTGATTACCTGGTGTTTTGCCGCCTGTTTCGCTGCGATCTATCTCGGATCGTTTCCATCGGACCTAGCTCTGGTGGCTCCATCTGGAGTACGCTATCTCAACCGTTGTGAAGGGACCATACGTCATGAGTCTGGAGGCTTCTGGCTCACCGGTGCACTCGCTTCCTCCACATGCTCGGTCACGGTGCGGGTCGCATCCGGGTCATACACGTATCCCAGTACCGCAAAGAACTGTACCATACTCGGAGGCAGATCCTGATCCACCTCCGTGATCAGGTACCGATATTGGTTCTTAACCATCTTGGTCGTAATCCGACGAATCCTGTTCAACTTGTCTCGGATCGTCGCCCAACTATCATGAATCCCGTGTTCCTTGAGTCTGGTGCGAACCAGATGGGCAGCATGATAAGCCAGTACCGTGATGAACAGATGTCCTTCAATGCGGTCATCTCTGCTGTGGTAGATGGGCCGTAGACCGAGGTCCGATTTCATGACTCTGAATGTGCGCTCAATCTCTGTAAGTCGCCAGTAGGTTCGTGCAACCGTTTCCACCGACCATCCGGTATGACTGGTCCGAAGCACATACCCTCCGCTGGCCTGGGTGCGACGTGCATGCGAAGCACGCCGGGTCACCGTAACGGATGCTGCATGCTTGGTGCCCTCCTTTTTGCTGACCTCTACCTCATACAGGTGTGAGACCTTCTTGTACTTTTCCTTCAGACGACCAACCTTTATCGTGACCTTTTCATAGTTCTTCAAGTACCCGGGTTTCGAGAGTCCCTCATGTAGTGTAGTGAGCGCCTTCACAAACTTCTTGCATTGGGTTTCAAGGATCTGATCCTCCTTCGCCTGCTTGGCCTCACTGTGTACAAACACGCGCAGTTCCGCATTGTCTTCAACATCTTCAACATCTTCAACATCTTTTTCCTTTTTGGTGACCTTCCAGGCTTTGATCTTGACTCCCCCGGCGGTCGTAAACTGTTGATCCGGCTTGTTTTCGGGGACTGGAGGGGCTTTGGAACGCTCCACGGTGATCCAGTTCAGTCCCTGTTCTTTCAGGTACTGCAGATTCTGCTCCGTCGCAATGCCGGAGTCCATAATCACTGTGGGCGTAGCGCCGTTTAGTTTCTCAATCGCCTCTTTGAGCGTTGCCGGTTCCCCTGCATTGCCCGGCAGGATCTGCACATTGCGGGGGAACCCCGAACCATCCAGGGTGAGCGCCAGCGTAACCAACGGACAATCACTGCGCTTTTCCTTGCTGCGCCCATGCGACAACAACTTCCCTTTCTTCTTGCCGTGGTAATAGGTATTGGTTAAATCATAAAAGACGATCGTTTCTTCAAACTGCAATACCGCTTTGGTAATGCCAAAGAGTTTCTCCATGATCTGATCCATATGCTTATGGATCAGATCAGTGCAACGATAGAGGGTGTTGAGACTCGGGGGTTCCAAATCCAGAAGCTGCAGAACACTGGAGGTTTTACACAGCCATTTATGCGTTTCTCGTTCACTGCCCGGGTGGAGCATACGCCCGACGATCAGCGCACAGCAGAGCTTGACGTGTTTCTCGCAGAAGTTGAGCGAACGTAGCAGTACAGCCAGTCCAAGCTGTTCCAATGTCTGAAGGATCAGTCGTTCTCCGCCGACGGTCCGGGAATCGGGATGGGTTGTTTTCTCTGGATCAATGAGGTGTTGCTGATGGGATGTGCGATGGATGTCGTAACCCTTGCTTTCGAGATGTGCAACGATGTCGTCGACCGCATTGAGAAAGGCTTCATCATTCTGGAAAGGGAGGCTGGCTTTCCCTTTGAGTCGGGCAGTAACAAAGTGGGTCAGCTCCCCCCACAGACTGCGGGGGATGTTGAAGTTCGGGCCGAGATTAAGGAGGGTGCGGTGTTTGGAGGTACCGTCTTTGCGATAGGATTCGATGAGGGCAAAGCTGTTGCATTTCTTACCGTCTTTACGTTTGTAGGGTCGGTTTCGGATAAACATGATCGGGGTGTGGAATTGGTACGGGGTAAGGTACCGGGGGTGTTGGGGGGAGGTTTCCGTCCACACCTCTATCGCACTACATTGCCTTTTCCGAAAAAGTCGGCTAAAAAAGGTCGAAAAACGCCGAATTTAGCCGAAATAGCCCTATTAGGAGGGAAAAACGAGAGAATTGGAGACGGAACTCAGCGTTTTCCCCTGACCGGATGGCGAAGTTAGGCCAAGCCCGAGAATTGTAATGCGGCTAATGCGGAACCGTGTAGGCGCGAGGAGCAGGTACCGGATCCGATAGCGTTACCGAACACGGTACACGGTGTCCGGGGGTTGACGATTGAGTTGGTTGAGACGGACAAGCAGCGTGTGGTGTGGAACACGTTGCTGCACTTTGAGCATCCGAGGCGTACGACCACATTTGTGGGAGCGCAGGTACGCTATCTGATAGGCAGTGCCCACGACACCTTGGGAGCGGTGGGATTTTCGGCGGCGGCGTTGCGTCTGGCGCCCAGAGAGCACTGGATGGCGTGGAGTGATGAGCAGCGGGATCGGGAGCTGTATCGTGTGGTGGGGCTGAGCCGCTTCCTGATTCGTCCCACGGTGCAGTGCAAGAATCTGGCCAGTCATCTGTTGGGACGGGTACTGCGGCGATTGCCGGACGACTTCCGTGCGCGATAGGGTTATGCGCCCTTTCTGGTGGAAACATTTGTGGGCCCGGATCAGGAGAGTACGTGTTTCAAGGCGGTAGGCTTCCTTCGTTTGGGGATGACCATGGGCAGGGGGCGGCATGCCCTCACGCATGAATGCAAGCAAACGCAGAAGAAGATATTCGTTAGGGAGATTGATGGAGACTGGCGCAAGAAGCTCGGTGTACCGGAGGTGGAGCTGCATCCGCGGTTGGAAGTGGGTGAGGGGCTTGATGGTGACGGGTGGGCGGAGCAGGAGTTTGGTGGTGCGCCATTGGGGGATAAGAGGCGCAGTGCTCGTTTGGTAAAGAGCGCAACAATGTTGGGAGCGTCTATGGGTCGTCCACCGAGTGCAGCACCGAAGCGTGATCCGGCGGCGGTATCGGGGTATTATCGTTTTCTTGAGAAGGCGGATCGGTATGGGAACAATCCTGAGAAGATATTGGCGCCTCATCGACAGCGTACGATGGAGCGGATGCGTACGCAGGGCACGGTGTTATGCGTGCAGGATGGTACGGACATCAGCTTCAGTACGCGCCCGGAATGCGAGGGGTTAGAGGTTATAGGACGTAATCAGACAACAGCGGAGTCCAAGGGGGTGCATTTGCATGCGACCATTGCATTGGGAGGTGACGGAGTGCCCCTGGGAGTGCTACGATGTGCGTATGAGAAGCCTGAGGGGGAGCATGCTGCCGGGACGCAGCAATGGATAGAGGATCTTCATGATATTGAGGAGGCGGCGGAGACGCTGCCGCGCAAGACGCAGGTGATCTGTGTTATGGATCGGGAGGCGGACATCTTTGCGCTTTTTGCGGAGCGGGATGGGCTGCGGCGTACGGATGTAATAGTACGAGCCAAACACGACCGGAATCTGGGCAAGGAGAAGGCACGGTTATTCAAGGCGATGCGGAAGGGTCGGTCGGCAGGCATGATGCACCTGTCGGTGACACGCGTGAGCCGTCGTGCGAAGTCGGGGCGTGTGACGAATGAGGGTCGGCCGGCCCGTAATGCGCTTATGGAGGTGCGCTATAGGAAGGTAATCCTCCCCCCTACCAAGAAGAAAAAGAAGCAGGAGGTGGTGCAGGATACCGAAGCCCCTGATTCTTCCGAAACACCTGTACCTCCTACCGATAAGGACCCGCAGCGGGAGCCGGTGCAACTATGGGGGGTACATATTCGTGAGTCGGTTCCTCCCAAGAATGCGAAGCGGATTGAGTGGTACCTCTTGACCTCGTGCCCGGTGACATCGCTGGAGGAAGCGGAAGCGATCATTAGTGTTTGCCAGAAAAAGGTAGGAGGGCTGAAAAACGGCGAAACAAGGCCGTTTGATACTCGTTCTATCCATCTGTAAGCGTTACGGTTACAGATGGATATGAGCCATACCGTATTTGCACATTGCAGATTATTCAGCCAGCGTGTCTCTAACGAATGTTTGGCCAAATCCTTCTGTTTCGGGCGTTTTCATCGATATAAGGCCCCTTGGGGCCGATTATTCATACGATTAATACCATGCGGATTGTAGAGGATACACAGTTTAAGCTCGGGCAGGTCCCCATTGAAGAGATGACCTTCCACCCCAAAGACCGGGACGATATACCGGCAGTGCTAAAAGGTCTGCAGCACCTGTATTGCGACCCAACGGCTCGGCAGAAGATCTTTGAGATCCTGGAGAAGCAGTTGCTTCCGAATATTGATTTGCAGCGTGGTCGTCCGGGGATGGCACTTTGGCGCGTCTTTGTCTTGGGGGTATTGAAGCAGGCCCTCAACTGCGACTTTGATCGTTTGAGGAGCCTGGCCGCCAATCATTTGGAGGTGCGCCAGATGCTGGGGCATACGAATTTCTGGGACGAGCCTGTCTATCAGCTGCAGACCGTTATTGATAACGTGAGCCTGCTAACAGCGGACATCCTGAAGCAGATCAACGATGCGGTGGTGGCTTGCGGTCACCGATTGGTAGAACAGGAGCCAGAGGAGCCGCTTCTTTGCCGGGTTGATTCGGCGGTGGCCAAAGCGAATGTGGAGTGGCCTACGGATGTTCGTTTGTTGTGGGAATCGATGCGGTGCCTGATTCGGGAGTTGCATTGCGCATGTGAGGCGCACAGCCTTGCGGGCTGGCGCAAGGCTGTGTACTGGAGTCGTACCTTGAAGAAGGCCTTCAACCGGGTGCGTACGCACCGTCAGTGGCGTGATGAGTCGAAGGTGAGAAAGTATGTGAAGATGTGTCGTGTTCTGATTGAGCGTGCGGAGAGCAGTGTCAGCGTGTTGAAGGAGAAAGACGCGGATCTTGAGGAGGTGTTGCGGTACTTGGCAGATGCACAAAGGCAGATAGATCAAGTAGATAGGCGTCTATTGAAGGGGGAGGTGATTCCGCATGATGAGAAGGTATTTTCGATACATGAGCCGCATACTCGTTGGATCACCAAGGGGAAGGCGGGGGTGATTGCGGAGTTGGGTCTGCCGGTATGCGTGCTGGAGGATCAGCATCAGTTGATATTGTGGCATCAGATACTGCACGAAGGGGTGGATTCGGATATGATTGTGGGGTTTATGAAGGAAGCGAAGGATCGGTATCCGGCGATCACATCGTGCAGCATGGATAAGGGGTACTCATCGGTAAAGAACCGTAAGGCGCTGGAGCCGGTGTTGGACACGGTGATCATGCCGAAGAGGGGTAAGTTGAGCAAAGCGGATAAGGAGAGGGAATCCGATCCGAAGTTTGTGGAGGGTCGTCGTCAGCATCCGGCAGTGGAGTCGGCGATCAACAATTTGAATCATCGGGGCCTGGGTTTGATACGGACCCGTGGCAAGGAAGGCTTTGTTCGGACGGTGGCGCTGGTAGTGGTAGCGGCAAATGTGCACCGTATCGGACAGATAGTGAAGCGGAGCGAGGAGCGACGAAGGCGGTGCGAGCAGGCCCGCAAGCGCGCGGCGTAGGTACTCGCGCGAGCGTCTTCAGCACAGAATCAAGGTAGCCTGCAAGGGCGAGAGGCCAACGTATGTTCATGCCTCGCTGATGGACGACAAAAACACGTCTGATCAACGTCAAAACCCTAGGATTGCCGGCGTGAGCGGACAAAGTCGGCACCGTTACCGTCGAAAAATCCTTGCTGACTTGTCATTCCGATCCCCAATTCGAATTCCAGCCCCCCACTCAGCCAAGAGTCGCTCGCAAGACCATACTTTTCTGGCAAACACTCATTAACTACTACGGGCTGCGCTGGCGTGTAGAGGACACGTTTCGCGTGCTCAAGAGTGGTTGTAAGGTGGAGAAGTTGCGCATGCAAAAGGCATCGTTATTGCGCCACGCTATCACCATCCACATGGTAACAGCGTGGCGCGTACTACTGATGACGCTTCTGGGTCGTACCTCCCCGGAGATGGAGGCCGGGGTGATGTTCACCGATGTGGAGCTGTCTGTGCTCCGTACATACTCGAAGCGTTATGGTCTTTCAGATCCCACCAACTTGTTAGCGGCGGTGCTGTTGGTGGCTATAATGGGCGGTTATGCGCCGCGGAAGAATCGTCAACCAGGTCACACTGTGCTGTGGCGCGGATACAGCAGTCTGCAAATCCGGGCAAGTCATCATGAGGATTTGGCCGCAACAGGTCAACTGGTGGTGCGTCCTCCTCCATAGGATAGGTCTGTGCTTACCTCCTGATTTTCTCTGCCTAAGGCTCGTGCTATCAGCACGAGGGGCCATGTCATTGATTTTGCGGCGATCAGCGAATCGCGGTATCCGCATTGTTATGTCCGCCCGAGGAACGCGGCACATTGATACCGCTCTATGTGCCGATCCGCACAAGGAATTGCGCTCAGCCACCGATCTGTACCTTACCTTGTTACCCGGATCTGGTGCTGTTGCCCCACAAAACCACATCACAACGTGCCTAACCGACCCAGTTGATACCCCCTCTTGTCAGGATAGCTAATGTGGGCGGTAGGCAGGGCTAACACGAATTCCCGAACAACATTTCCGCGCGCCACAACGATACTACCATGCAACGACTCGCATTAATCCTTGTACTTCTACACTTGGGCTGCCAACGCTCGGCAACAATAACCGAGGAATCGCAGCCACCAAATATCCTGTGGCTCGTGGCAGAGGACATGAGTCCCAACATCGCACCGTTCGGGGATTCAACCTTAGCAACGCCCACCCTGTCCCGCTTGGCGCGGGAGGGAATTCGCTTTACGCGCACGTTTTCCGTCTCTGGAGTTTGCGCACCCAGCCGGTTCTCGCTGGCCACAGGCATCTACACAACCACGGGCCGGGCGCAACACATGCGCACCAACGCAGGCCCCGTCTATCACGCAGAAATCGGAGTACCCCCGTACGAAGCTGTCCCTCCACCGGATGTACGTATGATGAGCGAATTCCTGCGCAGCCACGGATACTACGTCACCAACAATGCTAAGGAGGACTATCAGTTCCGCACCCCGGTGACCGCATGGAATGAAAGCTCACGCTCCGCACATTGGCGTAGCCGACCGGACGGTGCACCGTTCTTTTCTGTCATCAACTTTGGCGTAACCCACGAATCGCGAATATGGGCAAAGGCAGAGGACTCGCTATGGGTTGCACCGGACCTTGATGTCCCTATTCCCCCATATTTACCGGACACCGAACCCGTGGTAAAGGATGTACGGCGCATGTATTCCAACATCCTTGAGCTAGATCACCAGATCGGCGAGGTGCTCGCCGATCTGGAAGCAGATGGCCTTTTGGATAGCACGATAGTGTTCTTTTATTCAGATCATGGCGGTCCACTTCCCCGACAGAAGCGGCAGTTATATGACAGCGGGTTGCACGTACCGTTGATAGTGCGCTTCCCGGATGGTCGGGGTACGGGGTCGATAGATGAACAATTGGTAAGCTTCGTGGATTTTGCCCCCACAGTGTTCTCACTTGCAGGCATTACACTGCCCGATTATTTGGAAGGACAAGCCTTCCTAGGCCCGCAGAAAAGCAGTAATCCGCGCACCTATATCCACGCTGCTGCGGACCGCTTTGATGCTAAGTATGACACCAAGCGCGCCGTACGAGACGCCCGTTTCAAATACATTCGTAACCTGCAACCAGAGCGCGGCTATTATCTGGCTGTGAGCTATCGGGAGCAGATGGCTACCATGCAGGAACTCCTCCGCCTGCGGGACGCAGGCGGACTGGATTCCGCCGAGGCACAGTGGTTCAGAACATCAAAGCCCGAACACGAGCTTTTTGATACATGGGTGGACCCCCACGAGCTGGTCAACCTTGCAGGCGAACCAAGGCAAGCGGACAAACTCGCCGAGCTGAGCAGAGAACTAGACCGTTGGATGCACTCAACGAACGACCCTGGTACGATGGACGAAAACGAGCTCCTGGAAACGATCTGGCCAGGCAAGATCCAACCCGCCACTGCTGCGCCGTCCTACCGAGTGACCGGCGACATGCTGCACCTCCAATCAAGCACCGATGGCGCCTCCCTTGCCTACCGCTATCCGCCCGAGGAGCGGTGGCAGTTATATACAGAGCCTTTCCGGCTAGAGCAAGGCGCACAACTGCAAACCGTTGCACACCGTATCGGCTTCACACCCAGCGACACGCTGACCATTCCGGAATAGTTCTATACGCTCCAGCCATCGCGGTATGTGCGCTTGCGGTAACCGTTTGCCTCGTCGTCCCCGGTGAAATCCATAGTCTCGGCGTTCCACGTCAGCGGGTGACCAGTGCGGAGTGCCACGGCCGCGAGGCAGGTAGCCTCCGCGATATCGTGGGCTGCTATAAAGCTGCCACGGCTCTGGCTACCATCGCGGATTGCATGCACATATTCGTCTATCGCATCTACTACCTCTTCTGCGGAGCGCTGTGCAGGCAGCGAACCCATTAGAGCCTCGTTGCGACTGTCCGGGAGCAGCCGGAAGCGTCGACCATGAAAGTCGCCAATGATGGTGCCATACTCTCCCACGATCAGCATACCCTCCCTTGTCAACTCTTCACCCGGCGCCAATAGTCCCCTCTTCACTCGCGGTTTCATGCCCCCGTCATACCAGAACAGATCCAAGTACTTGTACTCGAAGTGCACGGTGCTGGCCGCAGGAAACGCCACCTCAGAGCGGCGCCACTGGCTTTGGTTACCTACTATCACAGCACCTGTAGCTCCGTGAGCTGTCACCCTATGTGCGCGACCAGGATCCAGCATGCGGAAAATGCGCCACAAGCTATAATTGCCCATATCACCAAAACATCCGCTGCCAAAATCATACCAGCCACGAAACAGCGCATGCGTATAGTCCAAGTGGTAGGGACGGTCTGGTACGGGCCCTAACCAAAGGTTCCACTCCAATCCGTCGGGCACAGCCATAGCATCCTTGGGATTCTCCATCCATCCCTGCGGCCAAACCGGACGGTTGCTCCAGTTATGTACCTCCTTGACCCTACCGATTATACCGGCGTGAAGCCATTCCTTAAGCTGATGGTATTCGGCGTCGTTATTGTATGCCATCAGGTGGGTTGTCACACCCTTTTCCTCTGCGACCTTTACTACGCGGTGCACCTCGTGGAGTGTGTTGGCCAGCGACTTGTGCGCAACCACAGCCTTGCCCGCCTCCATAGCGTGAATATTTACGCACCCATGGAGGTGCTCCGGAGTCATGTCAATCACGGCATCAATGCCTTCTGATTCAGAAAGCATATCCCGGTAATCAACATATACCTTGCAGCCATTGTAGTCGGTCTGGCCCCGCACATTGGCGTAGTAACCTTCCACAATCTCCCGGCATGCCTCGCGACCGCCACGAATACCTTCGGCAGAGCCCCAACTGTCATTTCCCAAGAACTGCCGCACACGGTTGCGTAATCCATGCGGACTCCAATCCCTGTAATCGTCAGAATCCCGGTTCGGATCACACACACAGGCAACATGCAAATCCTCGCGCGGAAGCCAGTCCCCCATCAATTGGCGCATGGCTTGCGTACCACATCCCACGAGCGCTACGTTGATCTTATCGCTAGGGGCTACGTATCCCGGTCCTCCAAGAACCCTCCGGGGTAATAAACTTGCCGCTGCGGCAGTGGAAATAAATTGGCGGCGGTTGATTGTGTTGGGCATATCCAGACTCCAGTATGCAGATGGTCCCTAGTACTACTCAACTGTGGAATATACTGTCCGTAAGCAGGTATATTCCAGTCGAATTTCTTTGATGTTACCATGAAAACCATTAATCGGAGGAAATTTATGGGAACGGTGGCTGCAGGGGCAGCTATGGCTATTCCCTTCCGGCCGCGACGGTCTACCGACCTTGCCATTGGTGTGCAGACTTGGGTCGTGCGGGAGGAGTTTGCCAAGGACCCTGCGAGCACACTTGCCAAGCTACGGAAGCAAGGCTATCAGTCCATTGAAATGTGTTCACCGGCCGGGTATTCCCGTTACGGCTTCGGACCTATTGCTGAGATTGCGACTCCTGACCTTAAGGCCATGATAGCCGATGCAGGTCTTTCGTGTTTCAGCAGCCACTTCACGAGCGCGGAGCTCCGCGAAAACCTTGCTCAGTCTATTGAATTCGCTCACGCCCTAGGACTTACCCAGATGGTCCTGTCGCACCCCGGAATAGGAGCCGATTCCTCAATGGATGACTGGAAGCGTGTCAGCGAAGACATCAGCAACTGGGGACGCACTGTTACGGACGCTGGCCTCCTGTTTGCCTACCACAACCATAACTTTGAGTTTGAAGAGGTTGGCGATCGACTGATCTACGATGTGCTTCTGGAGGAGTTGGACCTTGCAGTCGTTAGGCTCCAGTTTCAAGTGTGGGTTGTAAGTGTTGGCTACCATGCGGCAGACTATTTTCGCCTGCACCCCGGCCGGTTCATCTCTGCGCACCTGTCTGACTACTCCGGCGAGGGAACCGAACAAATGCCGATCGGCGCTGGCGTTGTGGACTGGCCCGCCTTCTTTGAGGCAGGTAAGGTAGGTGGACTACAGAACATCTTTGTGGAAGTGGATCAGGACCTACTGCCGGCAAGCGCTGAATACTTGGCAGGACTGGGCTAAACTAGCGATGTAATCGCAATGGTTATGGACACACTGCGGGTTGCAGCGGTCCAACTATGTTCGCGCCAGGACCGCAACCGGAACTTGGTGCTCGCCGGCGAGCTTCTGCGTGAAGCTGCGGACAGAGGTGCGGAACTGGTGGCGCTGCCGGAAAACTTCACCTACCTTGACCGCGAAGGCAAAAAGGTAGGAATGGTCGAAAACTTGGATGGGAGCCCCGGAGTAGCACTTCTGCGGGAGTTTGCACGCGATGCCAATGTCGTGGTGGTAGGCGGTAGCGTGCCTCTAATGGCCCCGGACGGAAAGCGTGTCACCAATACATGCCTTGTCTTCGGCCCCGACGGGTCTCTTAAGTCTCGATACGATAAAGTCCATCTTTTCGACATTGCGCTTGATGACGCGCATAACTTTCAGGAGAGCCGCTATATCGCTCCCGGACAAGACTTTGCAATGTTTGACTACCGCGGGCACAGCATGGGGCTTAGCATCTGCTATGATGTACGCTTCCCTGAGTTGTACCGAAAAATGGCTTTGCGCGGTGCGGAAGTCTTCTTTGTGCCTGCGGCCTTCACCATGCGAACAGGCCGCGATCACTGGGCCGCGCTGCTGAGGGCACGGGCTATTGAAAACCTGGCCTATGTAGTAGCTCCAGCCCAGTGGGGACGACACAACGTGGATCGAGAGAGCTACGGCCGCAGCCTGATTTTCGATCCTTGGGGCCAAACGCTGGCCGAGGCACCGGATCTCAATGGTGTAATTGTGGCTGACCTTAATTTTTCTTACCTACAGGATCTTCGGCAGCAATTGCCGTGCCTTAAGCACACACGGTTTATGAATCCTGAAGACAAAACAACACCCATGAATTAACCGAACACATCGATGATGAAGCGCCTGCTATTCACGACTTGCCTGTTGTCCCTTACGCTGCCTGCGTCTGCACAAAGTGTGGCAGAAACTGACTACAGCGGCCTCAAGCTCCGCGGCATCGGTCCGGCGTTTACTTCAGGCCGCATCGCCGATATCGCCATGCATCCCGAGGATAGCAACGTTTGGTATGTTGCCATCGGGTCAGGGGGTGTCTGGAAAACGATGAACGCCGGCATAACCTGGGAGTCACTGTTCGATGGACAGGGTTCCTACTCAATTGGTGCCATTACCCTGGATCCGAGCAACCCGCATGTTGTCTGGGTAGGTACCGGAGAGAATGTGGGTGGACGCCATGTAGGCTACGGCGATGGCGTTTACCGAAGTGCCGACGGAGGCACTAGCTGGACAAATATGGGACTCAAAGACTCCCAGCACATTTCCAGAATCGTTGTTCATCCAGACGACTCCAATGTGGTTTGGGTCGCCGCACAAGGCCCGCTCTGGAGCTCTGGAGGCGAGCGCGGACTCTACAAGTCCACCGATGGTGGTGCTACATGGACAAAGATGCTCGGCGATGACGAATGGGTGGGCGTGACGGATCTCGTTATTGATCCGCGTGATCCTGGCATGCTGTATGCTGCCACATGGCAGCGGCATCGCAATGTGGCATCCTACATGGGGGGAGGCCCCGGGTCTGGACTGCACCGCAGCACAGATGGCGGAGAAACGTGGATGGAAAGCAAGAAAGGAATACCTTCATCAAACCTTGGCAAGATCGGGCTCGCCATCAGCCCGCAGAACCCGGACAATGTTTACGCAGCCATAGAACTGGATCGAAGGACAGGCGGTATCTTCATGTCCCGCGACCGGGGTGCGAGCTGGTCCAAGATGTCCGACACGGTCTCGGGCGCAACCGGCCCGCATTACTATCAGGAAATATATACGTCGCCGCATGCTGAGGGACGACTGTATCTGATGGATGTGCGCGTCCAAATCTCTGAGGACCATGGAGCAACGTTTCGGACCATGAGCGGTAGTGACAAACATGTGGACAATCATGCCATTGCCTTCCGAGCGGACGACCCTGACTATATCCTCATGGGTACAGACGGAGGACTGTTTGAGACGCTGGATGGCACCAAGACATGGCGCTTCATCAGCAATCTCCCGGTAACTCAGTATTACAAGGTAGCGGTAGACGATGCTCTACCGTTCTACCATGTTTACGGAGGCACGCAGGATAATGGGTCTCACGGTGGCCCATCGCGGACCATCAATCAGCAAGGGATCCAGAACGCGGAATGGTTCAAGACTTTGGGCGCAGACGGCCACCAGTCCGCAACGGAACCGGGCAATCCAAACATCATCTACGCGGAGACGCAACAGGGCGGGCTCCACCGTATTGATCGTATCACGGGCGAGCAGGTTCGAATCCAGCCGATATCACGTTCTGGAGAGAAGCTGGAACGCTACAACTGGGACGCTCCCATTGTCGTTAGCCCACACGATCCTGCGACGCTTTATTTTGGTTCGTACCGCGTATGGAAGTCTACCAACCGCGGCGATAGCTGGGAGCCGGTATCTGGTGACCTTACGCGTGACCAAGAGCGATTTGCGCTGCCCATCATGGGACGGGTTCAGAGCTGGGACAACGCTTGGGACGTAAATGCTATGTCGTTATACAACACGATTACGTCCATCAGCGAGTCACCTTTGGAAGCGGGGCTGCTGTACGTCGGTACGGACGATGGCCTGCTGCATGTCAGTGAAGACGACGGTGCTAATTGGCGTGGAATGGAAGTCGGTAGCCTTCCCGGTGTCCCGTCCACGGCATTTGTTAACCATGTATATGCGGACCTACACGATAGTGGAACTGCCTACGCCGTGTTGGACAATCACAAGTTTGGAGATCTCTCGCCCTACGTGCTGAAGAGTACTGATCGGGGAGCTACATGGTCATCAATCGCAAGTAATTTACCGGAGCGCGAGCTCGTATGGCGAATCGTCCAGGATCATGTTACCCCTAACCTACTTTTTCTCGCCGCGGAGTTTGGCATCTTCTTCTCGGTGGACGGAGGCATGGAATGGATCAGGATCAAGGAGGGTGCGCCGACCATATCATTCCGCGATATCACAATACAGCGCCGGGAGAATGACTTGGTAGCGGCGAGCTTCGGCAGGAGCTTTTTTGTCCTTGATGATTATTCTCCGCTGCGGGAAATCTCAGCGGAGCTCCTGGCAAAGGAGGCACACCTGTTCACTCCGCGTAAGGCCGATCTGTTTGTAACCCGCGATGTCGCTGGCAATGCACAGGGTTCGCAGTACTTTACTGCCCCTAATCCAGACTACGGGGCCACTTTTACCTACTACCTCCGCGCATCCTCCATGACCATGAAAGAGCGTCGCAAGAGCCAAGAAAAAGATGTGACCGAGGGAGACATTCCTTTCCCCGGATGGGATGCGTTGGATGCCGAGGTAAACGAAGTACCAGAGGCCGTACATGTAGTGGTGCGGGATGCGCGCGGCGAAGTAGCAGGACGTATCAAGGTTAAAGCCAAGGAAGGAATCCACCGGGCGACATGGAATCTTCGATACCCGTCCAAGGCCCTTATCACGCCCGGCGGCAATCCGTCTTCCCCCAGTGGCGCGCTAGCAACGCCCGGTACCTACACCGCAATACTCGTGCGCACATCTGATGGCGTTGAAACCATCATTGCAGGGCCTGTCTCATTCGATGTGGTGCCGCTGCTTGAGCCTGCGTTACAGGGTGCGTCAGCTGACGAGATTTATGCCTTCCGCAAGGAGGTCGAAGGACTACAGGGTGCAGCGGCAAAGTTCGGGCGTCAATTGGACCGCGAGTTGGATGTTGTTGCCGCCATGCAATCCGCACACGCTAAGTCCGACAATCCTGACCCCAGCTTGCGACTGCGTTTGCATGAAGCAAGGGATACGCTGCATAACCTTGAAATACGCGTGAACGGCTATGTGTCGAAAAGAGGCCCGGGCGAAGAAAACCCGCCAAGTATCCAATCTCGAATTTTTTCAGGATTGGGAGCCTTGAGGACGATGTACGGCCCCACTCCCCTACATCGTACAGCGGTCGCCTTGGGTGCACAGGAACTGGCAAGCTACCAAAGCGAGCTGGATGAATTTGCGACTAACGTAATGGATGTCCTAGCGTCCGATCTGGCAGCGACCGGAGCACCTCCGATTGATATGGGGCGTTAAGCACTACATCATCACAGCGCTACATCATAGCGCTATTCTACGGGGCCTATCAGGACCTCAAACCGCACCCTAACTTCATCGCCGGTGCGCAGCGAGCCAAACATTGCCGTTGGCGGCGTTAAACCGTAGTCACTGATCAGGAGTGGATGGCTTCCGGTAAAGGCTACGGTACCGTCCTCTCGCATGGTGGCAATTACGGACACCTGAACATCGTTGGTCTCTGGGCCTAGCGTGAGATTCCCCCCAACTACGAGGATCGCGGTTGTGTCTGACGTGACATCCATTGTTTCCACGTCCGTCAGTTCGTATGTCACTTCGGGGTGCTGGGTTGCCATCATAGCCTTATACATGGTCCGATCCATCAGGCTGCTCTTTTTACTCTTTATCATGCGCATCGGTACTACGAGGCTTGCACTCTCAACTTGGCCATGCATGGCGCCACCACCTTCGCTCAAGGTGACGCTGACTTCACCTTGGATTTCGGTGGCATATACGGTCCATTCGGGTGTGTTATTAGATGAACCGTCAATCTCAATCTGGCTTGCCGGCAGAATCGGGTATGTGACTGCTTGCGCCGCAGCGCCCGTCACGACCATAAAGGCCAATATGGTTGAAATCATTCGTGGCATGATAAAAACGAGCCGTTTTATTTGCGTTCCAGTTCCCGACGTTGAAGGCAGCAGGGCGTGTCAATGTTTCTTGCGCGCACTAGCGAGAACCCAACAACGCTGCAACATGTCCGAACGACTGATTCTGGTTTGCAAACTATAGCGGAGGATTTGTACCTTGTACGTGCTGCCTGCCTGCTTGCGTTAGGATGGGTGGATTCATACTGAAATCCTTCACTAAATCATTCTAAATTGATGAAGAAATTCTCTCCACAGCCGGCTGGTCCGGCCACCCGCCGCGATTTTCTCAAGAAGAGCACCCTAGGTGCAGCTGCCGTGATGGCAGGTGTTGCACCGCCTGCCAAGGCAACGAAAGCTTCCACCAAGGCGCCGGTTATCGCGCCGGTACTGGGAGCAAATGATCAGATCGTAACCGGATTCATAGGGGTTGGCGGACAAGGATTCAACTCCCACCTCCTGAACGTTATCAACGTGGATAACTCTGGTGACCCGAGACACGATGTACCTCTCAATGCCGTTGGTGCTGCTGCGTGCGACTTGTTCTCCGTCCGGCGTGACCGTGCAATGAATGCGCTGGAAGGTGCTCGCCAAGCTGCTGGTCGAGAGGCTGCCGTCTCGGTACACGAGGACTATAGGGCCATCTTGGATAACCCGGACATTGATGCGATCTTTATCGGCACCGTTGATCACTGGCATACTAAAATCGCCATTGACGCCTTGGACGCTGGTAAGCATGTTTACTGCGAGAAACCCATGACTCGGTACTTGACCGAGGGTTTTGAAATCTATGACAAGGTCATGGAAACTGGCATGAAGTTTCAGATCGGGTCGCAGTACTGTACCGAGGGAAAGTGGCATGAAGCCGCAGAGATGATCCAAGCCGGTATGATCGGTCCACTGGTACTGTGCCAAGACTCGTATATGCGCAATACTCCAGATGGTGAGTGGAACTACTACAGGCTGGAGAATGAGTTGATGGCAGGCGAGACGATTGACTGGCAGCAGTGGCTGGGACCTGTGTCGGATCGTCCGTTCAACCGGGAGCATTATCATCGCTGGAGGAAATACTATCCGTACTGTGCTGGTATTCTTGGGGACCTTCTTGCCCATCGCATCCACCCGCTCCTCATTGCTACCGGTGCCCCGCAGTTCCCGAAGCGCGTTTGCAGTGTCGGTAACAAGGCCATCACAGATGCGACTCTCGGACCGGATGATCGGTCGGTGACGGAAAATTGCCAAATCCTTACGGAATTTCCGAACGGTCTCTGCATGCTGATAACGGGCAGCAGTGTGAACCAGCAAGGACTGCCTCAGGTTATCCGCGGTAACGAGGGCACTTTGTACTTCGGAGGTGGACGGGTGGAACTCCGGCCGGAGCGCCCGTTTGCTGATTTGGTTGACGCCGAGACGAGGGATAACATTGAGCCCGGTGTCAGTGTCCCGGACCATATTGCGGACTTCTTTTCCGCGATTCGTGATGACCGTGAGGCTAATGGCAACATTGATGTAGCCATCAAGGCACAGACGATTATCTCAATGGCTGAGATGTCCGAGCGGCTCGGTGAGATGCTATACTTTGATGAGGACACGCGAAGCCTGCACACGGGCAGCGGCACCAAGGTTGAAGCGATTACGTACGGCACACTAGAAGAGTCCTAGCACGCCGCACATTATTCTTCCAGGGGAGTCGGGTCTTACCACTCGGCTCCCCTTTTTTGTGTCCCTATGCATGAGGTACGACTGGCGCTGGCCGCCATGGCCACGCGCTTTGAGCTTGTACTATGGGGTAAAGACCCGGTGGTGCTACGTGCTGCTGGAGAGGAAGTGCTTACGGAGATCGCTCGCCTGGAGCAGGTCCTTAGCTTTTACCGTCCTACGAGCGAGCTCAGCTACCTGAACCGGCAGGCCGGGAATGGCCCTGTGAGGGTTTCGGCTCGCTTGTTCGCGCTGCTACAGCAGTCTCTGCAGTTGCATGTTGCCACAGAAGGCGCGTTTGATGTAACCATTGGACCGCTGATGCGATGCTGGGGGTTTGCTGGTGCATCCGGCTCTCTACCTATCAAGGGCGCCCTCCAAAACGCCATGGAAGTTACAGGCATGCAATGGGTGGAACTGGACGAGGCAAGTCGCAAGGTACGGTACGCGCGACCTGGCGTTGAAGTTGACCTTGGGGCTGTTGGTAAGGGGTTTGCTATTGAAGAGGCTGCCATGTTGCTCCGAGAATTGGGTATTAATAGTGCATTCTTGCACGGAGGGACGAGTTCTATGGTAGCCTTGGGTACACCGCCGGACCAACCGGCATGGAATGTCGCCATTGCCAATCCCACTAGCGAAGAGCCCGCGGCTGTTGTCGCGCTGCGAGACGAAGCTTGCTCTGTTTCTGCGCCCGGCGGCAAGGCTTTCAGGGTCGGCAACCAGTCATTCGGCCATGTGATTGATCCACGAACAGGCCATCCGGTCAAGAGCGCTCAGTTGGCCGCTGTAGTACACAATTCCGCGACATCTTGCGACGCCCTTGCAACGGGCATGCTGGTTCTCGGCAACAATGCCCCATCCATTGCGGAT
Organism: Rhodothermales bacterium; assembly: GCA_963663495.1. Classification (GTDB taxonomy): domain Bacteria; phylum Bacteroidota; class Rhodothermia; order Rhodothermales; family Bin80. The sequence goes on along the minus strand of OY760427.1, from coordinate 1,388,301 downwards.
GACTCCATGCGAAGCTTGGTACTCGTGGAGTCCGGGATTCTTTCTCAGGGGATTACACCGTATGTGCCTGTGCCGGTAAAGTCGGCGGACGGAAACATGCTGTACTGAGTAACGCGTCGCCGCCCCCTCTACCCCATCAATATAGATTCGCAATCCAAAAAACCCGCAACAATTCCAGCAATCATGGGCATTCGTTAGGGAATTATATACGTGAGTGACCAACTGTACACAGTGAGGCACTAGTATCAATTTCACGGGTCATAGGGGTCGGTAACCCGAACGCCCCTCGCCGTGCAGAAGCCCCAATCCCGGAGGCCAGTATGTTTGCAGCCGCATTCAGGTCTGCATGATCCGCATGTCCACAGGACATACACGTGAATTTGCTCTGCGTCTTACGGTTACTCGCTTCTGTGTGCCCACACACAGAACACCGCTGACTCGTATAGGCAGCGGTAACCTTTATCACCTTGCGGCACTTATAGCCCAGCATCTGTTCCAGCTGGCCCCAACCTGTTCGCAGTATCTCTCGGTTGAGGCCAGACTTCTGTTTGACGTTTGTGCCAAAGCTCTCCATCGTCCCCTTAGCTGAACGTGTCATCGCTTTGATCTTCAGGTCCTCCAGTATCACCGTTGAGGAGCAATCGGCAATACTGCGACTTACCTGGTGGTTCGCATTCTTGAGGATGTTAGCACGCTTGCGCTGTATGCGGGCGATTCTATGCTTCCGCCTGTTACGACGGTTGGAGCCTTTCTTCTGTCTCGCCAGTCTTCGCTGATGCCGCTTCAACTTGGCATCAAGACGCTTGGTATCCGGTTGTCTGATAATGCTTGTATCGCCCTCTGTGGAGACCATTACGACCTGCCCGCAATTACGGTCAATGCCTACAGCACCGCCGGTATCCTCTATTACAGGTGCCTCCATCTTGTAGCAGATGACAGCATACCCTTTGCCCTGCAATATTCATGATGTACCCTGTTCGGGTCTAAAAGTGCTGTTTCGGTACCTGCAGGACCGATTGTGCGTTGTTCACGCGTAGGGACGACCATGAGAGGGGCTGAAAACACCAGTTTAGGCCCTTTTCCCGACTCGATAGCGGTCACATTACCGAGATTTTGGGAAGACGTCTGTCGGGTAGACACACCTCTGCCTACCTTCTCTTTCCGCTTTCCGCGTTGGGCGCCTGCGGTGTCGAAGCGCAGGCGCAAATATGACTTAGCTAGCTCTTCATGGGAAGCGTGATCCATGTGAGTTGACAATAACGTCGCCAAAATTGCTCCCATGCAGCATCTGCGCTGGCGGCAATGTGGATAACGATGTTGCGCGCGTGTTGTACGAAGCGGGCCCCCACCTTGAGTACACGCTCGCGATAGGTGCTCAGACTTATCTGGGATTCGTCAGGCTCCCGCATAAGGCAGCGCCCCACATGCATGAGCTGATAAGTTAGAAGGTATACCTGTAGCAGGACCTCGTTCTCGGCTCGGATCTCGGCATCCTGTTCCGACTCATCCTGTTCCGACCCATCCTGTTCCGACTCATCAGGCACCCGCACTACAGGTCGGCCCTTATAGTGTGTCTTCGGACGGAGAACCGACGACAGCGCCATGGAGCAAGCCGCATTCAGCTCCCCGAAGTGCTTTTCCGCCTTTCCTCTCTTCCTGTACAGATTCACAAGCTGCTCTGCCGGATAGGCTTCTACATCCAGATCGGTGATCAGATAGAAATGCCGCGGAAAAAGCTCTCCCAGCACCGGAACAACCACGAGCACCACACGACGCTCTACGGACCAGCACTTTGCACGGTAGCGCAGTTCGTGGTAGCATTCGTCCGACGGCTGATCACCCTCCAAATGAGGCGCCGCAAGCCCGTCAATCACATCGTTTCCTTTCAGACGCATCACGTAGCCGATACGGTCGCTCTCCAGCTTATCACATAATTCGCCACTGTTGAAGCCTGCGTCCAATCGGACAATGACCTTGTCGGCCACATGTTCACGCAATGCCAGCCCAATGCGTCGAATGAAACCGTAGCAGTCCTTCACCACATTCTGCGTGCCCCCTCGCAATTCCGCCCCCAACATGTCGCCCGACTCACCGCATATGGCGATAAGGGGCAGAAAGATGGTGCGCTTGTAATATCCGTTCCACTTGCTGCCCTGCTGCTTGCCATGCGTATCTACCGGTACACCGTCCACATCAAAGACCACCTCGGGGCGGCGCTTCCCGCCACCACGCTGCAGCAGGTGCTCCATGGCGAATGTCTCTACAAAAAGGCGCAACTTCTTGAAATTCTTTTTCCCGGCCAACATGTGCACGAAGCGAGACATGGTTGGCTGGGATGCCAGGGACCTATCGTCCTGCCCTCATACCCCTTTTGGAAGAAGTGGCCACGCGCATGGCGGGGTCCCTTCGAAGCTTGTCCGCATCTGACTGACGTCCCCACCCCTGCACATGTTGCAGCAGTAACTGCCGCACTAACTCCTCAAGGCTATGCGTAATCCGAGCTTGGGACCGATTGTCCTTAAGCACGGAAGCGAGTCGGCATGCCAAGGTGCTGATCACCATGAGAAGGCGCATAGGAATGACGCCGGCATCCGATGTTAGATTATCGGTCTTGGAGCGTACAACCTTAACGGATTTATTGAACTGGCAAGCGAACAGAAGGTTGGATTTGGGATCTTGCATCGGGTGTGTTACAGGGTGAATGGGTATTGGGGTTTCTGAACGTTTGAGCGTCGCACAGGATTCCATTCAAACCGTGTATATTCAACATATTACACCATAATATTAAACGACGATTCCCCGCCACTTAACTCCCTCATGAATAAGGGAGGGTCAAGCGGGTCCCTTAGGAAAAGGCTACTATGTTCGTTTGTCCTCTGCACAGCGCGAGCCACCCACTCGCCGAACAGGCTGTTGCCCGGAAGTCGAAGTAACGCCAAGCAACTTGCTGGGTAAGCGGGTGCGTGTAGGTTTGTGTGGAATGCCATCCTCGCAGAGCAGAGCGAGGCCTACAAGAAAGCGAAAGAGGCTGGAGAGAAGCCGCCCTCGGTAAGCTTCTTCTCGCTGGGGAAGCGGTTCACGGCACTGCGCCGTACGGTCGAGTGGCTACCCGAATACTCCTTTGGTGTCGTTAGATACACATTGAAATATCAGGCGGATGCATGGAAGGCATTCTTCAAGGAAGGTAAGAGAAGACCGAGATTCCATTCCAGACGTGGTAGTACGCCTTCGTTCACGATCCCGGATAACGTAAGGGTTCGGGATGGCAAGCTGTATATCCCGAAAGTGGGATATATGGCGCTCCGCAGGCGGGGAGGCAACCCGTACCCTGATGGTATACCCATCAAAGCCACTGTAAAGAAGAACGCCGGCAAAGGGTATGCTGTCATCTGCTACAAGATTGAGGCACCTGTAATAGAGGATACCGGCAGTGCTGTAGGCATTGACCGTAATTGCGGGCAGATCGCTATGGTCTCCACAGAGGGCGATACAAGCATTATCAGACAACCGGATACGAAGCGTCTTGATGCCAAGTTGAAGCGGCATCAGCGAAGACTGGCGAGACAGAAGAAAGGCTCCAACCGTCGTAACAGGCGGAAGCATAGAATCGCCCGCATACAGCGCAAGCGTGCTAACATCCTCAAGAATGCGAACCACCAGGTAAGTCGCAGTATTGCCAAATGCTCCTCAACGGTGATACTGGAGGACCTAAAGATCAAAGCGATGACATGTTCAGCTAAGGGGACGATGGAGAGCTTTGGCACAAACGTCAGACAGAAGTCTGGCCTCAACCGTGGAATACTGCGAACAGGTTGGGGCCAGCTGGATCAGATGCTGGGCTATAAGTGCCGCAAGGTGATAAAGGTTACCGCTGCCTATACCAGTCAGCGGTGTTCTGTGTGTGGGCACACAGAAGCGAGTAACCGTAAGACGCAGAGCACATTCACGTGTATGTCCTGTGGACATGCGGATCATGCAGACCTGAATGCGGCTGCAAACATACTGGCCTCCGGGATTGGGGCTTCTGCACGGCGAGGGGCGTTCGGGTTACCGACCCCTATGACCCGTGAAATTGATACTAGTGCCTCACTGTGTACAGTTGGTCACTCACGTATATAATTCCCATACATAAGTCTATTCCAAAAGCCACCACACTCCTGGTACGACTTCGGCTCTCGTAACCTATTTTACTCACGTAAGATGGATACCCTAGTTGGCGGTTGGCAGGGCATCGCGCATCTCGGAGGGTTAATCCACTCATTCTTGCCGATATTTCACCCATACATCACGCCATGGAGGCATTGGGGACTCCCGATGCTTGGTTAATCCTATTTGGACATGTTCACAAAACAATTGACTGCAGAACCCAACCTAGACCTTCCGTAATATGACTGCGAAAAATATTCGTCCACTCACCCGACGCGGTTTTCTTAAGGCCGGGGGTATGGCCTCGCTGTTGGGCCTCGGCAGCGCATTTGAATTCTTGCCGCGGGAGGTTAGAGCGAGACCTCGCGCGGAGGATCCGGTTGAGTTCGGCGTGATCGGGTATGGCGCCCGCGGACGTGAACTGGCCGAAACCCTCGGCCGTGTCCCTGATGCCCAAGTTTCCGCCGTTTGTGATTCATACAGCGTAATGCTGCGACGGGCCGCAAGAGATATACCCGAAGCATCCACCCACACGGACTACCGAGAGGTACTGGATAATCCCGATATTCGGGCGGTTATCATCGCAACGCCAACTCACCAGCATAAGGAGATCGCGCTGGCGGCCCTAGATGCCAGTAAGAATGTCTTTTGCGAGGCTCCAATGGCCGCTTCAATTGATGATGCCCGGGAAATGGCACTCGCTGCACGAGCTGCCACAGATCAAATTTTTCAGGTAGGTCAGGTTTATCGCTCGAATCCACAGCACAGGTCGGTATTCCAATTCATTCGCAGCGGGGCGCTCGGCATGCCGGCCATGGGACGAGCCCAGTGGCACTCCAAACAGAGCTGGCGGCGCGTATCACCCAACGCGGAGCGCCAGCAGTCACTGAACTGGAGACTGGATGCTGATGTATCTACGGGCCTTATCGGCGAGGTAGGGCTCGTACACCTTGATGTTGGCTTCTGGGTTCTAAACCAGCTGCCAAAAGCGGTAACGGGCTTCGGTCAGATAATGGCGTGGAATGACGGACGAGAGGTGGCCGACACCATCCAGGCCGTGTTCGAATTTCCCAGTCAGTTGCACCTCACGTACGATGCGACACTGGCAAGCTCATTTGATGCCGCCAACGAAATCTACTACGGCACAGACAGCACCATCATCTTCAGGGACCGCGGCAAAGCGTGGATGTTCAAGGAAGTAGATGCCCCCCTTCTGGGCTGGGAGGTATATGCTCGGCGCGACAAGTTTTACAAAGAGACCGGAATCGCGTTATTGGCAAACGCAACGCAGCTGGACGCGCAAAATCAGGATCCCACGGAAGACGACCCGTCGGTGGAAACCCCATTGTGGTACGCTCTGCAGGAATTCATGGATAACCATGAATTCGGCCCTTACCCCCCTGCTGCAAATTTTCAGAAGGGATTGGAGGGTGTTGTAGTGGCGGTAACAGCTAACGAGGCTATCAAACGAAATACACGACTCGAAATAGATCCCGCACTTTATACGCTCGACTAGAGAAGGCACAGGCAATGATGCCGTGCCAGGATCATGACAACATGGAGCGGGACCAGATTAGGTCCCGCGAGGATTAAAACAGCCAATCAAGAAACGTAGACCACAGTGGCCGGCACCTGCATGTGATATTATAGGGAATTATAGTATCCGTACGGTAAAGTACATGGTAAAGCGGGCTTAGCATTGGTCTGCGTAGTCCGCTTGTAGAGCTTAGTGCAAGGTGATTATACGCCGGGTTTGGTGTGCCGATATGGGAATTTCGGAGTGGTGTGCAGCTTATCGTCCAGGCGCCTGAATGCAGGCAGCAATCAGCGTCTTTTGGGACAAAAAACATGGGTTTTGGGGAGAAGAACCGGAACATTGTGGAGGACGCACATGTACATGAATTATGCGGTCCAAGGCATCTTTCTCCCCCTCTTCTCCTGCCGGTGAAGTCCTTTTTCAGAGGCTAAGAAACCAAGAGGCTGAGAACAAGGATCTGCGAAAACAGGTCCGTCGCTTGGAGAAAAAAGCCGATCGTCTATCCAAGAACAACGCGGATCAGGCTGCGACAATTGCCGATATGGCTGCGAAGATTAGCCATCTGGAAGACAGGTTGGAACAAGCGTATCGCCTACTCTGAGGCAAAAAGAGTGAGCGTTACACACCGGCGGACAATGCGCAGCAAGGCCGGATGTTTGGAGAGGAACCAGTAGCTGTTGAGCCCGAGGAGGAGGACGAGTATGTCCTGGTAAAGCGCAAGCGGCGTGGGAAGAACAAGCCGGTGCGCGGGCCGATTCTGGACCATCTGCCCAGAGAGGTTATCCGCCTTGAACCGGAGGGCAGCACCGCGGGTATGAAGTACATCGGCGAGGAAGTAACGGAGTACCTGGAATATGTGCCGGGCTTCACGAGGGTAGTACGGATTGTGCGGCCGAAGTAGGTTGTCTGCAAGGAGCCTCGCAAGGGGGTGGTCATAGCGCCGTTGCCGAAGCGTGTTATACCGAAGGGGAAAGGCGGGTCCGGGGTTGTTGGCATATTTGGCGGTAGCCAAATATGTGGATCATATGCCGCTATACCGGCTGCGGAAGAAGTTTCAGCGCCATGGCGTGAAGCTATCGGCTGCTACAATGGGGGATTGGATTGCGAAGGTAGCGACGTATCTGGGTCCGTTAGGAGATGCGTTGCCTAAGGAGGTACTTCGTAGCGGGTATCTGCAGGTGGATGAGACAACGATCCCGGTGCAAAAGCCGAAGAAGAAAGGGAAGAAAAGCGAAGGAAAGACGCATCGCGGCTATCTTTGGGTATACCTGGCACCGCGGGCGAAGGTGGTGATGATGGATTACAGCCCGAGCCGTGCGCGCGCTGGACCGTGGGAATTCTTGCGCGGATATAGAGGGGCGATGCAAACCGACGGGTATGTGGTGTACGATGCGTTTGGTACGCGGGGCGGGATAAAGCTGTTTGGATGTATGGCGCATGCGCGTCGCAAGTTTTATGACTGCAGGAAAAAGGAGCCCAAGAAGGTGCGCCATGTAATGGAGGAAATCCGGCAGTTGTATGCAATAGAGCGTCGGTTGCGTAAGGAGGGAGCTGGTCCGGCTCGGCGTGTGGAGGTACGACAGGAGGAGGCACGACCGGTACTGGAGAAGTTGAAGCCATGGTTTGAGGAGAGTAGTGAGCACCGGCCGAGTGCGGGATGGGATGAAGCCGTGGGGTACATGCTCAACAGGTGGGAGAAGCTGGCTTGTTACCTGGAAGACGGTAAGGTTGAGATCGATACCAATCTGGTCGAGAACCAGATGCGAGCGATTGCGCTTGGTCGAAAAAACCATCTGTTTGCGGGATCGCATGCGGCAGCGCAGCGGTCCGCAGTACTGTACTCTCTTTTTGCCACATGCAAGTTGCAATCGACAAACCCGATTGAATGGCTTACCGACGTACTACGCCGTCTTCCGACACATCCTGCCGACCGCATGGCTGAACTCTTGCCCCATCATTGGAAAGCTAGTCGGGACTTGCAGCAAGCTACCGTCAAGAAAGCGGCATAGGAGCCCCTAAACAGGCGCGCCCGGGTCATCCGATAGATCCGTGTACGGGTCTGCGAATACGCTGTTAGGTACTTGACTCCTGCACACCCAACCAACGGTAGCCTATAAACCTTCGAACCGCGCTCTAACTTACTCTAATTGAGAGAGTAAATACCCTCGGTTATAATGTACTTCACCGGACGGATACCTTTGCACGGTAGCGCAGTTCGTGGTAGCATTCGTCCGACGGCTGATCACCCTCCAAATGAGGCGCCGCAAGCCCGTCAATCACATCGTTTCCTTTCAGACGCATCACATAGCCGATACGGTCGTTCTCCAGCTTATCACATAACTCTCCACTGTTGAAGCCTGCGTCCAATCGGACAATGACCTTGTCGGCCACATGTTCACGCAATGCCAGCCCAATGCGTCGAATGAAACCGTAGCAGTCCTTCACCACATTCTGCGTGCCCCCTCGCAATTCCGCCCCCAACATGTCGCCCGACTCACCGCATATGGCGATAAGGGGCAGAAAGATAGTGCGCTTGTAATACCCGTTCCACTTGCTGCCCTGCTGCTTGCCATGCGTATCTACCGGTACACCGTCCACATCAAAGACCACCTCGGGGCGGCGCTTCCCGCCACCACGCTGCAGCAGGTGCTCCATGGCGAATGTCTCTGCAAAAAGGCGCAACTTCTTGAAATTCTTTTTCCCGGCCAACATGTGCACGAAGCGAGACATGGTTGGCTGGGATGCCAGGGACCTATCGTCCTGTAATGCCCTCCCTACCCCTTTTGGAAGAAGTGGCCACGCACATGGCGGGGTCCCTTCGAAGCTTGTCCGCATCTGACTGACGTCCCCACCCCTGCACATGTTGCAGCAGGTACTGTCACACTAACTCCTCAAGGCTATGCGTAATCCGATCTTGGGACCGATTGTCCTTAAGCGCGGAAGCGAGTCGGCATGCCAAGGTGCTGATCACCATGAGCAGGCGCATAGGAATGACGCCCGCATCCGATGTTAGATTATCGGTCTTGGAGTGTACAACTTTAACGGATTTATTGAACTGGCAAGCGAACAGAAGGTTGGATTTGGGATTTTGCATCGGGTGTGTTACAGGGTGAATGGGTATTGGGGTTTCTAAACGTTAGAGCGTCGCGCAAGAGTCCATTCAACCCGTGTATAGTCAACATATTACACCATAATATTAAACGACGATTCCCCGCCACTTAACTCCCTTATGAATAAGAGAGGATCTAACGACACCAAAGGAGTATTCAGGTAGCCACTCGACCGTGCGGCGCAGCGCCGTGAACCGCTTCCCCAGCGAGAAGAAGCTTACCGAGGGCGGCTTCTCTCCAGCCTCTTTCGCTTTCTTGTACGCCTCGCTCTGCTCTGCGAGGATGGCATTCCACACAAACCTACACGCACCCGCTAATCCAGCAAGTTGCTTGGCGTTACTCCGACTTCCGGGCAACAGCCTGTATGTGATATTGCGGTATGCACTAACCGTTTCGGGCATGGCACTGTGGTATATAACTCCCTAATATATGGAGTATATATACCATGAGTACCCACGTGTTGAGTTATTTGAAATAATTGCAGTCTTTTCGTGAAAAGCGGGAACCGATTATGAAAAACTGGCGAAAGCCATCCTGTCTGCACCACCAAAGCACAAAAAGTAATCCCTGCGAAAACGCGTGGCACTCAGCCATATAACTCCCATATTATACGCTCCCCACTTGGCCCTTCGGGATTCCCCGATGCCCGACGAATCCATAACACGCCAATGACCCTCGTGCCACCGCCCTCTGGTCAGTCCACATCCTTACAGGTTTTGCGTCAACTCCCGCAAAGCGACTTTGAGTACCTCCTCACGCCACGATACGAACCGGGAATGCAGGCTGGCTTGCCTCTCGTTGTAGAAGAACTCGAACCCCTCGTCCACCAACGGTACGAAACTGATCCGCGGGGCATCATCAGCATCCTTGTCTGAAAACTCCAGGAACGGAGCGCAAATAAGACTGCCGTTGAAGGGCTGCCCAATGCCATGGAACGCAAAAACAAGTCGACTACGTCGCGTCCAATACATCCGAAGCGCAACCCACTCGCGATAAACCGAAGTATTGGCAAAGTATCCGACATGATGCTTTGCGTTCCTGATGATCTGTGAACGAAAATAGTGGCCAGTCTCGGAATCAGATCGCGTCACGTTTGCGCGCGCGCCGGGGGCTAATAGGCCAAGGCGCTCTTTGATGCGGGGCGCGAGCTCATCCAATCGCTCAAAAAGATCGTCTTCAATCAAACCGGACAACCTAAACACCTCCTCAAGCTCGGCCACCTTTTCGGCGCGTATATTCTCGGCCTTCCTGGCCAAGTCGTTCATCAACGCCCCCACATCATCTTCCGCTATTACCGCAGCAGAGACCTGATTGGCCTCACGGAACTGAACCCGCTGTAAACTGACAATCTGGCCAATCAGTGGCTTGAGATCTCCCTGGTCAGCCGCCTCCAGAGCGTCCAGGTATACTCCGCGATCATCCCTTGTAATCACAAGCGGAAAGAGTCCATCCTTAAACAGCACCAAAGAGGCGATCGCCCGAGCTACACGACCATTGCCATCCTGGAATGGATGAATCTGCGCAAATCGGTGGTGCAACCAAGCCGCTTGGACCTCACCCGGCACGCCCTTAGCTACGTGGCTCGTGTGGAGGTCAATTAATCGATCCATCTCCGATTCCACATGCTCCGGTGGACAGTAATGGAAGGTGGAATCCTCCCGGACAGGATTGTTAGGAAGCTTCTTCCAGGCACCCTTGATCACCTTGAATTCCACAGCACGCCCAAGGCCGTCAATTCCCTCGGTGGTATCCTGGCTGCGAAGCAGCGCAGCATGCAATTCTTTGATGTATGATTTAGACAGATCGCGATTACCTTTTACAAAATCAAAGATACCGTGCAGTGCTTCCTCCTGGTCTCGCAGTAGTTGCATAACAAATCCTGGCGGTTTGTCCGTTGATCCGTGGCCAAGAATATCCTCCCGGAGCCCGCGTTCAATTAGCGTCTGCGTAACACCACGGTCAATATCGTAGATGTGCTCAATGATACCCGTCTCAATAGCCCACTTTCGGTTCAGCTTCTCCGTGAAGTCGAAGAGCTGACGCGTTCCCCTCAAGCTGTCCTGCAAATCAGCCCAAATCGCCCGGATACCCGGGATTTCGGACACCCCAAGGGTCGTTGGATCAACATCAAAGTCAGTGATCCCGGTTTCCGGTTTCCAGATATACCTTTTACCAGTCCCTTTCATTAACTACTGAAGCACATAAAGTACTTCTTATATAGAATGTCCGTTGAACGCCTGACCAGGGACAATATATCCCGAGTCAAGTCCTCTTGCGTCATTGGAGCGCACAAGGCTTTGCAGTCATCGGCTGTACTTCCAAAGCGCATGTGAGGTGCAGTATATTCGGATATCCGGCGTGACAAGAAAATGAAACATTCCGCACCTTGGACCACTCTGCTGCTCACTATAGTTGCAACGCACGCCCTCCACGCGCAGGTCATTGCAACCGGTACGGTCATTGATCATGTCCTTCAAGCGGCACTACCAGGCGTGGCAGTGACCATTGAAGACACTGACATAGGTACAACAACAGGGGCAGCCGGCAATTTTGCCATCCGTATACCCGCTCCCGGTGCCGTGCTTTCTTTCTCCTTCGTTGGCTTTGTTAGGGACTATATACGTGAGTGACCAACTGTACACAGTGAGGCACTAGTATCAATTTCACGGGTCATAGGGGTCGGTAACCCGAACACGCCCCTCGCCGTGCAGAAGCCCCAATCCCGGAGGCCAGTATGTTTGCAGCCGCATTCAGGTCTGCAAGATCCGCATGTCCACAGAACATACACGTGAATTTGCTCCGTATCTTACGGTTACTCGCTTCTGTGTGCCCACACACAGAACACCGCTGACTGATATAGGCAGCGGTAACCTTTATCACCTTGCGGCACTTATAACCCAGCATCTGATCCAGCTGGCCCCAACCTGTTCGCAGTATTCCACGGTTGAGGCCAGACTTCTGTCTGACGTTTGTGCCAAAGCTCTCCATCGTCCCCTTAGCTGAACGTATCATCGCTTTGATCTTCAGGTCCTCCAGTATCACCGTGGAGGAGCAATTGGCAATACTGCGACTTACCTGGTGGTTCGCATTCTTGAGGATGGTAGCACGCTTGCGCTGTATGCGGGCGATGCTATGCTTCCGCCTGTTACGACGGTTGGAGCCTTTCTTCTGTCTCGCCAGTCTTCGCTGATGCCGCTTCAACTTGGCATCAAGACGCTTGGTATCCGGTTGTCTGATAATGCTCGTATCGCCCTCTGTGGAGACCATAGCGACCTGCCCGCAATTACGGTCAATGCCTACAGCACCGCCGGTATCCTCTATTACAGGTGCCTCCATCTTGTAGCAGATGACAGCATACCATTTGCCGGCGTTCTTCTTTACAGTGGCTTTGACGGGTATACCATCAGGGTACGGGTTGCCTCCCCGCCTGCGGAGCGCCATATATCCCACTTTCGGGATATACAGCTTGCCATCCCGAACCCTTACGTTATCCGGGATCGTGAACGAAGGCGTACTACCACGTCTGGAATGGAATCTCGGTCTTCTCTTACCCTCCTTGAAGAATGCCTTCCATGCATCCGCCTGATATTTCAATGTGTATCTAACGACACCAAAGGAGTATTCAGGTAGCCACTCGACCGTAAGGCGCAGTGCCATGAACCGCTTCCCCAGCGAGAAGAAGCTTACCGAGGGCGGCTTCTCTCCAGCCTCTTTCGCTTTCTTGTAGGCCTCGCTCTGCTCTGCGAGGATGGCATTCCACACAAACCTACACGCACCCGCTAATCCAGCAAGTTGCTTGGCGTTACTCCGACTTCCGGGCAACAGCCTGTATGTGATATTGCGGTATGCACTAACCGTTTCGGGCATGGCACTGTGATATATAACTCCCTAATATATGGAAAGTATATAGCATGAATACCCACGTGTTGAGTTATTTGAAATAATTGCAGTTTGTTCGTGAAAAGCGGGAACCGATTATGAAAAACTGGCGAAAGCCATCCTGTCTGCACCACCAAAGCACAAAAAATAACTCCTGCGAAAACGCGTGGCACTCAGCCATGTAACTCCCTTCATTTACTACTGAAGCACATAAAGTGCTTTTTATAAAGAGCCTTTTGCAAAACCCTTGAATCGGGGTGTTTTTGTTTGAAGATGCGATTTCCTAAGATAGTGTTTGCCAGAAAAGTATGGTCTTGCGAGCGACTCTTGGCTGAGTGGGGGGCTGGAATTCGAATTGGGGATCGGAATGACAAGTCAGCAAGGATTTTTCGACGGTAACGGTGCCGACTTTGTCCGCTCACGCCGGCAATCCTAGGGTTTTGACGTTGATCAGACGTGTTTTTGTCGTCCATCAGCGAGGCATGAACATACGTTGGCCTCTCGCCCTTGCAGGCTACCTTGATTCTGTGCTGAAGACGCTCGCGCGAGTACCTACGCCGCGCGCTTGCGGGCCTGCTCGCACCGCCTTCGTCGCTCCTCGCTCCGCTTCACTATCTGTCCGATACGGTGCACATTTGCCGCTACCACTACCAGCGCCACCGTTCGAACAAAGCCTTCCTTGCCACGGGTCCGTATCAAACCCAGGCCCCGATGATTCAAATTGTTGATCGCCGACTCCACTGCCGGATGCTGACGACGACCCTCCACAAACTTCGGATCGGATTCCCTCTCCTTGTCCGCTTTGCTCAACTTACCCCTCTTCGGCATGATCACCGTGTCCAACACCGGCTCCAGCGCCTTACGGTTCTTTACCGATGAGTATCCCTTATCCATGCTGCACGATGTGATCGCCGGATACCGATCCTTCGCTTCCTTCATAAACCCCACAATCATATCCGAATCCACCCCTTCGTGCAGTATCTGATGCCACAATATCAACTGATGCTGATCCTCCAGCACGCATACCGGCAGACCCAACTCCGCAATCACCCCCGCCTTCCCCTTGGTGATCCAACGAGTATGCGGCTCATGTATCGAAAATACCTTCTCATCATGCGGAATCACCTCCCCCTTCAACAAACGCCTATCTACTTGATCTATCTGCCTTTGTGCATCTGCCAAGTACCGCAACACCTCCTCAAGATCCGCGTCTTTCTCCTTCAACACGCTGACACTGCTCTCCGCACGCTCAATCAGAACACGACACATCTTCACATACTTTCTCACCTTCGACTCATCACGCCACTGACGGTGCGTACGCACCCGGTTGAAGGCCTTCTTCAAGGTACGACTCCAGTACACAGCCTTGCGCCAGCCCGCAAGGCTGTGCGCCTCACATGCGCAATGCAACTCCCGAATCAGGCACCGCATTGATTCCCACAACAAACGAACATCCGTAGGCCACTCCACATTCGCTTTGGCCACCGCCGAATCAACCCGGCCAAGAAGCGGCTCCTCTGGCTCCTGTTCTACCAATCGGTGACCGCAAGCCACCACCGCATCGTTGATCTGCTTCAGGATGTCCGCTGTTAGCAGGCTCACGTTATCAATAACGGTCTGCAGCTGATAGACAGGCTCGTCCCAGAAATTCGTATGCCCCAGCATCTGGCGCACCTCCAAATGATTGGCGGCCAGGCTCCTCAAACGATCAAAATCGCAGTTGAGGGCCTGCTTCAATACCCCCAAGACAAAGACGCGCCAAAGTGCCATCCCCGGACGACCACGCTGCAAATCAATATTCGGAAGCAACTGCTTCTCCAGGATCTCAAAGATCTTCTGCCGAGCCGTTGGGTCGCAATACAGGTGCTGCAGACCTTTTAGCACTGCCGGTATATCGTCCCGGTCTTTGGGGTGGAAGGTTATCTCTTCAATGGGGACCTGCCCGAGCTTAAACTGTGTATCCTCTACAATCCGCATGGTATTAATCGTATGAATAATCGGCCCCAAGGGGCCTTATATCGATGAAAACGCCCGAAACAGAAGGATTTGGCCAAACATTCGTTAGAGACACGCTGGCTGAATAATCTGCAATGTGCAAATACGGTATGGCTCATATCCATCTGTAACCGTAACGCTTACAGATGGATAGAACGAGTATCAAACGGCCTTGTTTCGCCGTTTTTCAGCCCTCCTACCTTTTTCTGGCAAACACTAAGATAGGGGGCTGGTCAGGTAGATTTGACTGCTCGGCGGGTGCAGATGGAGGATTCTACAGGCCATGAAAATGGTAAGCGTGCGGTGAACTACATCTTGATTGGGTGATGGGTTCTGGGGAGCTTACCCCTAGGCGTGAGAACCCAGACCCCAGATCGTATGGTACAGCCCAAACGTACGGCGGAAGAGATGTTTCCGCTGGTAGAGCAGTATAACGAATGGACCCAGTCCGCAGCGGCGTTTTGTGCAAAGCACGGCATCTCGTATGGGCAGTTGAATTATTGGAGGCGGAAGCATCGCCAGGAGACTGCAGCCGAGGACAGCCGAGGCTTCGTGGAGATAGGCAGTGCAGCACCAAGGGTTGCGGCACAGGTAGAGATCGCATATCCGGGTGGGATACGGGTGCGGTTCTTTGCACCGGTACTTCTTTTACCGACCGCCGGTGGACATGCGCACAAGCTTCGACGGCTTATGTGCTTTGGTAAAAAGCGGCATGAAGCGGAATCCGATGTCGGGAGACATCTTTGTATTCATCAACAGGAAGCGAAACCATTTGAAGGCGCTCACATGGGATCGGAACGGCTTTGCGATCTTCTACAAGCGCTTGGAGACGGGTACGTTTGCGTTGCCAGAGGAGGATGTGCCGACATGGGCACAGATGGTGATGATGCTGGAGGGGGTGTCGTTGAAGACGGTGAAATATTGGCCCCGATATGCGGTAAAAAGCCGATAATCGGGCCAAATATAATGTGTGATTCGGGAACAAGCAATATGCTGGTGTTGTCAGCTCACCATGCAGCCCGAAGCACATTCTATCCTCTCCCCCGCGCAGGTTGCGTTGCTTGCACAGCACCCCGAATTGGCCAGTGCCTTTGATCGGCTGCATGATCGATGCAGCCGGCTTGAGGCAGAGTTGGGGAATATGAATAACCGGCTGATGCTAGCGCTACGCGCGCTATACAGTCCCAAGAGTGAAAAGTGTGTGCTGAATGACCCGCAGCAGGGCACGTTGTTCGATGAGCCGGAGCAGGAGGTCCCTCTACCGGAGCCGGAGACGAATGGACAGACGAAGAATGGGCAAAAGGCGAACGGACGGCAGAAGAAGGGCAAGCCCAAGCGTAAAGCGCTGGACGATCTGCTGAAGAAACTGCCCCGCGAAACGATTACTATTGAGCCTGACGGGGATACCAGTGGTATGACGTGCATCGGGGCGGAGAAGACGCTGGTTCTGGAGCGTGTACCCGCCCATAGGAAGGTTATTGAGTATGTGCGTCCGAAGTATGTGGACCCTGGGGATGAGGATAAGGGGGTGATCATAGGTGAGTTGCCACCACGGATGGTGAATAAGGGCATGGCTGGTCCGGGGTTGTTGGCAGATGTGGTGGTGGGCAAATATGCGGACCACCTGCCTTTGTACCGTCAGCAGCAGCGGTTTCGTCGGGAAGGCGTGGAGATTGCGTAGTCCACGCTGGGAGGCTGGATATCGCAGTCTGCGTGGCACCTGACCCCGTTGTATGATGCTCTGAAGCAGGAGTTGCTATCCACCGGGTATCTGCAGGCGGATGAGACGAGGATGGAGGTGCAGGATGGAGATAAGAAGGGATCGCTGCATAAAGGCTTTTATTGGGTGTACCATAGTCCAGAGCAGAGGCTGTTGGTGATGGAATACCGGAAGACCCGTGCTCGGGCGGGTCCGGTGGGGTTTTTGCACGGGTATGAGGGATTGCTACAGACAGACGGGTATGTAGCTTACGACATCTTTGATGCGGACCCATCCGTAACGCTCTACGCATGCATGGCGCATGCCCGGCGCAAGTTCTTCGACTGCAAGACGTACGAGCCGGATAAGGCCGCGCATGTGTTGAAGGAGATACGCAAGCTCTACCTCATAGAGCGTTGGCTACGCAAAACGGGTGCGAGTGCGGATGTTCGTCAGCAACTGCGACAGGAACGGGCCGGACCTGTACTGGAGGAGCTGAAGCCGTGGCTGGAGGTGAATAATGGTTTACCCAAGAGCCCGTGGGCCAAGGCGACCCAGTACACGCTTGGCCGTTGGCAAAGGCTGACCCGATATCTGGATGAGGGCCGTGTGGAGTTGGACAATACCCTGGTTGAGAATGCGATACGGCCACTGGCTATCGGTAGGAAGAACTACATGTTCGCAGGATCCCATGATGCATCCCAGCGGGGGTGCCGTGGTCTATTCGCTCCTTGGAACCTGCAAATTCCACGACATCAACCCAATGGAATGGCTCATGGAAGTATTCCAGCGCATCCCGACACATCCTGCCGAGGACATAGCAGCGCTATTGCCCCATCATTGGAAACAGGCACGGCAAGCCCACTAGGGTAAGGCCGCCTAGCTGCCGGACGCCGAATCGTCCAGATCGGGCAAGCCCACATGCTCTCCTCCTTCCAACCACACTGTACCCGCCAAAACCGCCAAAAAGCCCGCTACCCTGTACTTCACCACACGCTTACTGAAAATGTGTGCTAGCAAGCACAATTGAGGGACTGGAACCTCCGTGTCAGGTATCTTTGGAGGAGAAACCAAACTCGCAACAAACGAAGGTTCTCATGTCCTTCAATTCTAAGTTACGCGGTTTCTGGATCGAGCTGCCAACGGGAGCTTTTTCCCTGGGTGGAGGAAACGATTGGCCCCTTGGAGGGGCGCCATAAGAAGCTGCTCTCGGTACTGGAGATGGTGCGAGTTGAGCGCTTTCTTCCCAGTGCTCAGGACGGTATACCAAGGCGTCCGTTGAAGAGCCGTGCTGCCCTCGCGCGGGCGTTCCTGGCGAAGATGGTGTTCAATATGGATACGACCAGAGCGTTGATGGAGCGGTTGCGTTCGGATCCGACGCTGCAGCGTTTTGGGTGGTTGGCATCGGTTAGAGGATGTGCCGAGTGAGGCGACCTTTTCACGTGCGTTCAGGGAATTTTCAGAGGCGGATTTGCCGACGCGTGTACATGAGGCCCTGACAAAGGAGAGGTATTCGGAGCAGTTGGTGGGGCACCTATCGCGTGATTCGACCACAATAGCAGCGCGAGAGAAGCCTGTACTGAAAAAGGAGTCGGAGCGTCCAAAGTGCGAACCTGCGGGTCCTTCTAAGGATGAAGAGCGTCCAAAGAAGCCGAAGCGGCTCGTGGGCCAGCTGCCAATAGAGATGTTGGAGGAGTTACCGAAGCGATGTACGGTAGGCGTTAAGCGCAATGCGAAGGGACATACGCAGAAATGGACGGGGTACAAGTTGCACATGGATGTGGCCGACGGAGGCGTACCGATCAGCGGTTTTGTTTCCTCTGCATCTTTGCATGATAGCCAGGCGGCGATTCCGTTGGCTACGATATCTCAACTGCGGGTACGCAATTTGTATGATCTGATGGACAGTGCATACGACGCGAAGCAGATTCACGAGCACAGTAAAGGCTTGGGGCACGTGCCGATTATCGACCATAATCCGCGACGCAATGGTAAGGTGGCGCTTATCCGCGAGAAAACGGCCCAGCGAGCAGCCGGATTGGTGCTGCCTGAGGATGTTCGTTACAGGGAGCGCTCAACGGTTGAGCGAGCCTTCGGGCGGCTCAAGGATGAGTTTGGTGGTCGTAATGTCCGCGTGCGTGGGCACAAGAAGGTGACATGCCACTTGATGTTCGGCGTGCTGGTACTGACGGTAGATCAGCTGTTGCGTATGGTGCAATAGAGACAGGAATCCAGACGTAAATTGCACTAATCGGGTTTTGTGCGAAGCAGGAGCCAGGCATAGGTGTGCCCACAAAGCACGGATTCTGCCTCGAATTCACCCCCCGGGAAGCCTTCATCGCCTATGGACCGCCTATACATCTGGATCCAAAGGCAACGCATGCCAATGCTCCCGGCGTAATGTCGAAAAACACGAAAATTTGGGCATTTTGGTCGCCACCACCGCCGAATACACCGGGGTTTTGCAAAAGGCTCTAGAGAATGTCCGTTGAACGCCTGAACGGGGGCAATAAATCCCGAATCAAGCCCTCATGCGTCATTGGAGTGCACAAGGCTTTGCGGTCACCGGCTGTACTTCCAAAGAGCATGTGAGGTGCGGTATATTCGGGTATTCGGCGCGACTATAAAATGAAACACTCCGCACCTTGGACGACTCTGCTGCTCGCTGTAGTTGCAACACACGCCGTCCACGCGCAGATCATAGTAACCGGTACGGTCATTGATCACGTCCTTCAAGCGGCACTACCAGGCGTGACAGTGACCGTTGAAGGCACTGACACAGGTACAACAACGGGGTCAGCCGGCAACTATACGATCCGTATACCCGCTCCCGGTGCCTTGCTATCCTTCTCCTTCGTTGGCTTTGTTACGCAAAGGATAACACACCGGCCCGGACAGACCCGCATTGATGTGGAACTTATCCATGATGTCCTGCGCCTGGAAGAGCTCGTTGTGGTCGGCTCCCGACGTCTCCCCCGCCTGCTGAAGGATTCTGCAGTACCCGTAGATGTGCTGGGTCCGCAGGACCTGGCCCGCGTACCGACCACCGACATGGATGCTATGCTGCGCATGCTTATCCCCTCTTACACAGTACTTTCCGGCGGAGACGAAGCCAGCCTCGTGCGGCCCGCCGCCATACGTGGGCTCCCTAACGACAATGTACTGGTGCTTATCAATGGCAAACGGCGACACCGTTCCGCCTCCATCGCTCTGTCCGGGTCCTCACTCGGTGACGGCGCCCAAGGGCCGGACCTGAATATGATACCAGGAATAGCCATCAAGCAAATTGAGCTTCTGCGCGATGGCGCCGCTGCCCAGTACGGAGCCGACGCTGTGGCCGGTGTAGCTAACTTCCAACTCAGGGACACACCTCACACTACAATCGTCCGACTGCACGGAGGTAAATACTTCCATGGCGATGGTGAGTATGTTGATATCGCCGCTAATGCGGGCCTGCCCCTGCCGCGCAACGGATTTGTAAACACGAGCCTCGAATACCGCAATACGGCTCCGACCGTGCGCAGTCAACAGCGGACCGATGCCCGCTTCCTCGCCGGGAGCGGGTACCCCGTCGCCAACCCGGCCCAGATCTGGGGCAATGCCGACATTGACTACTCCTGGGTGGGTTTCGTCAATGCAAGCTTGGACTTGGGTAACAACAGTATGGCGTACGCATTTGGTGGCTGGGGCCAGCGGCAGAGTGAGACGGGCTTTTATTTTCGGTCTCCCGGCACAGAATCTGCGCGAGGCAGCGTCTTCCGGTTTGGTAGCGGTGATTCTGCGGTGCGTGCAGCCATGGACCTCGTCCCGGATGATGGCGTCGCATGCCAAGAACTACCCGCCCTGCCAGACTTGGAGTCCTCCTTTGAAGATGTGCAACGTTTCATTGATACGTACAGAGATCAGTGTTTTCTGTTTAATGAACTCTTCCCTGGGGGCTTTACGCCCCGGTTTGGTGCCGACATTAGTGACCTAAGCCTTGTCATGGGCACCCGCGGCATGTGGCAGGACAAGCTACACTGGGATTTTAGCATCAGCGGCGCGCGTAGCCTAATACAGTACTTCATCCACAACACTATCAACGCGTCGCTTGGACCACAGACGCCCGTATCATTTCGCCCGCGCGACTACGTGCAGGAGGAGTTCGCTTTCAACTTGGACTTCTCTCTACCGGTGGCCGTGAGTGCTCTAGCGTCTCCACTCAACATAGCATGGGGCGGCGAATGGCGCAGAGAAACCTTTGAGAGTGTTGCCGGAAACCGACAGTCCTGGGAAGCGGGGCCTTATGCAAGCCAAGGCTTCAGTGTCGGCTCTAACGGGTACCAGGGACTCAACCCCAGATTTGCCGGGCGGTGGGCCCGCCCCAATGTGGCCGTTTACGCCGACTTAGAGGCCGACATCACCCAAGCTCTCCTACTGAATGCGGCAGTTAGGTACGAAAACTTCTACAGCACCTTTGGCAGCACAATGACAGGCAAAACAGCTGTGCTGTATAGAATCACGCCAATGCTTTCACTGCGAGCTGCGGCCAGCACAGGCTTTCGAGCTCCAACACCCGGACAAAGCAACATCAATGTATTCCGTACTACCTCCTTCTCCAGCGCACGAGGCCTGATTGAGGTCGGGCAGCTGCCTCCCACCCACCCCATATCCATGGGCCTGGGCGGCAGAGAACTCTCTGAAGAACGCTCGGCAAGCATCGCACTTGGCGCCGCTCTAGGGCTGTCACCAAACCTGGATCTGACGCTTGACTACTTTGACATCCGATTCCGGGATCGGTTATCTGTGACAGGTAACATCCCACTCACAGAAGAGATCACCGATATTATTGATCAGCGCAACATTCTTGGCGGCGTTGGTAACCTTGGAGAGGTCCGCTTCTACTCCAACGATTTTGAAACGCGAACACGAGGGCTTGATCTTGTTCTGGCTTGGCAGGCGCAAGACACCGGCGCCAGCGCTGCCTGGAACTGGACTGCCACAACGCTTGAGGACTACGCACGACCTACCCGGATTGATCACTTCTTGGGTACACGCCTGTCCAATCCCGTAATTCTTAGCCTGCTAACGCCTCAGCGCCAGATAGAGATTGAGGACCTCAATCCCAATCATCGTGTCGTGCTCACCGGTCACTACGGATGGAAATCGCTGCAGGGACTTGTACGTGCAAATTATTACGATTCGTGGAGTGCGTGCCGTTTTCGTAGCTCGTCGTGTGCCGATAGCAATGGCGAGAGTACGCTGGATACATTTGAGGGTGCGTGGATTATCGGCTTAGAAGGTGCGGTATCGTTCATGGTCCGTTACCGTCTTGCGGTAGGGGTGCACAACTTGTTTGATACCTCAAAGCCTGCGCACGCGGACGAAAGTTCGCGGCAAGGGAATCTACACCCTCGCAGCACGCCGTGGGATGCCAACGGCGCCGCTTGGTATGCTCGCCTATCGGCGGACTTCTAACGGGTTCAGAAGGAAGCAGGCTTGGGCCATGGCCGCCAAAGCAAGCGACACAACGTTCCCGTCCGTAGTTATGGCGCCGATAATCCTCCCCGTATGCGGGTACTGAATCCCGGAGCGTGCAGGCCTTTGCAGCGGCAGCACCTTGCCTGTATTATTGAAGGCGTGCAACGGTTTGCATCATCCGCTGTAGCCTTTACCCGAGGCTGCCACCTCCTGCGGGCAGGGATCTGGCTTGACGGCACAGGGAAGTGTCCGGCCTTCGAGCAATGCAAAAGCCAATCCGCAGTGCCCTTGCATCACGAGCTACGGGAATCAAATCCGTTCATAGGAGGGTTTGATAGCGCAACCGCATTTGGTGCCTATATGCTGCGCTGCCAGAGGCACATGTTCTCGCTCCCCTCGGATGGCCATTATCTGAACTGTGCCTACATGGCACCGCTGG
This sequence comes from Rhodothermales bacterium, assembly GCA_963663495.1. GTDB lineage: Bacteria > Bacteroidota > Rhodothermia > Rhodothermales > Bin80. The sequence goes on along the minus strand of OY760427.1, from coordinate 1,366,036 downwards.
CGCAGTGCGTTGAGGAAGCAGGCAAAGAAGGGCTGCGACGTAAGCGTAATCCCGCCGCCATAACACCTGCCATGTTCTTCGACGAGAGCAGTACAGTGCGCACCTTGTTTGGACGACTGATCAACGCTCCCGCGGAACGGGTCGCCATCATTCCCAGCGCGTCCTATGGCATAGCGACGGCCGCCTGCAATATTCCCGTGGCACCAGGCCAAAACATTGTAATTCTGTATGAGCAGTTTCCGAGCAATGTCTATTCCTGGCGGCGCCTTGCAGATAACAGCAATGCCGAGTTACGGACCGTTGGGCCGGGAGCTCCCCACACGTCATGGGATACCATGATTCTTGAGGCCATTGATGCGCAGACCGCAGTCATTGCTATGAGCGCGGTGCACTGGACCGACGGGACATGCTTTGATCTTGAAGCCATTGGCAATCGCGCCCGCCAATTCGGAGCTGCATTTGTGCTTGATGCAACACAGTCTGCGGGTGCCCTGCCGATTGACGCTACTGCGCTGGGGATTGATGCCCTGATTTGTGCCGCTTACAAATGGCTCCTCGGTCCATACAGTATCGGCGCCGCCTACTTCGGTCCCAGATTTGACACCGGAAGACCTCTTGAGGAGAACTGGATCACACGGGCCGGGAGCGAACAGTTCGCAGGACTGATACAATACCAGGATTCCTACCAGCCCGGTGCTATACGATACGATGTCGGTGAGAGAAGCAACTTCATACTGCTACCCATGTTGATTGCGGGGCTACGCCTAGTACTGGAATGGAAGCCTAGCCGGATTCAAGCCTACATCAGGAGCCTGACGGACTCGGTCGCGCGCGAGGTCCGTGCGCTTGGATACAATATTGGCGGTCCGGCGGACCGCGGCACCCATCTCTTCGGGATTCGATGCCCATCCAGCGTTTCCCTGGATCGTGTCACATATGAGGTCACACGCCGGAATATATCAGTTTCACGCCGCGGCGACGCCATTCGCGTTTCCCCGCATGTATACAATGATGCGACGGACATGAACGCGCTCCTTGCAGCCCTACGCTCTGCGATCCGCGTCTAAGCACCTGAACAACTGATCAAGAAACTGCCTCGTCCTATAATAAATTCCAACATCTTGGCTGTCCCGTGGCCCCGCCACGTTTAGCGCCCCGATGCCTTCTCTTTGCAACCATTCGATGGTCTCATCCACCGCATTATCGGACTCTGGGCAGACCTCCAGTACCGGACGTACACATGCAGTGGCATGCTCTTTGGTCGCTCGCGTCCCGGGTGACGCATCCCCGTTCCCGATAATTAATGTTCCATCGCTGTCCCGCACATTCCAGCGCGTCCGCTGTACATACTCATATGACGGAGTTTCCACCAACGGATAGCCATCCGGAATGCGTCCATCCTCAGCACGCCTGCCTCGCGGGCACCATCCACCAATCGCAAACCCATGGCTCGCCGCCGCATCTAAGGCTGCGCGATCCGCTCCCGTCTGTCCACCGCTCACCACCCGCACTAACTGTCCTCGCATCGCTATCGTATCATGTCATCGAACCCTAACCTAACTTCGCCATTTCGTAGTGCTACTAACCTACGGAATTCTCCCGTGGCCATATTTGGACCGTTTTTTCAGGAGCAATGGATGGTGAGATTTACCGGATCGGTTTGAGTCCCTTATTGCCTGGTGTTTTGCCGCAATCTATCCCGGATCGTTTCCATCGGACGTAGCTCTGGTGGCTCCATCTGGAGTACGCTATCTCAACCGTTGTGAAGGGACCAATCGTCATGAGTCTGGAGGCTTCTGGCTCACCGATGCACTCGCTTCCTCCACATGCTCGGTCACGGTGCGGGTCGCATCGGGATCATACACGTATCCCAGTACCGCAAAGAACTGTACCATACTCGGAGGCAGATCCTGATCCACCTCCGTGATCAGGTACCGATATTGGTTCTTAACCATCTTGGTCGTAATCCGACCAATCCTGTTCAACCTGTCTCGGATCGTCGCCCAACTATCATGAATCCCGTGTTCCTTGAGTCTGGTGCGAACCAGATGGGCAGCATGATAAGCCAGTACCGTGATGAACAGATGCCCTTCAATGCGGTCATCTCTGCTGTGGTAGATGGGCCGTAGACCGAGGTCCGATTTCATGACTCTGAATGTGCGCTCAATCTCTGTAAGTCGCCAGTAGGTTCGTGCAACCGTTTCCACCGACCATCCGGTATGACTGGTCCGAAGCACATACCCTCCGCTGGCCTAGGTGCGACGTGCATGCGAAGCACGCCGGGTCACCGAAACAGATGCTGCATGCTTGGTGTCCTCCTTTTTGCTGACCTCTACCTCATACAGGTGTGATACCTTCTTGTACTTTTCCTTCAGACGACCAACCTTTATCGTGACCTTTTCATAGTTCTTCAAGTAACCGGGTTTCGAGAGTCCCTCATGTAGTGTAGTGAGCGCCTTCACAAACTTCTTGCATTGGGTTTCAAGGATCTGATCCTCCTTCGCCTGCTTAGCCTCACTGTGCACAAACACGCGCAGTTCCGCATTATCTTCAACGTCTTTTTCATCTTCAACATCTTTTTCATCTTTGGTGATCTTCCAGGCTTTGATCTTGACTCCCCCTGCGGTCGTAAACTGTTGATCCGGCTTGTTTTCGGGGACTGGAGGGGCTTTGGAACGCTCCACGGTGATCCAGTCCAGTCCCTGTTCTTTCAGGTACTGCAGATTCTTCTCCGTCGCAATGCCGGAGTCCATAATCACTGTGGGCGTAGCGCCGTTTAGTTTCTCAATCGCCTCTTTGAGCGTTGCCGGTTCCCCTGCATTGCTCGGCAGGATCTGCACATTGCGGGGGAACCCCGAACCATCCAGGGTGAGCGCCAGCGTAACCAACGGACAATCACTGCGCTTCTCCTTGCTGCGCCCATGCGACAACAACTTCCCTTTCTTCTTGCCGTGGTAATAGGTAGTGTTTGCCAGAAAAAGGTAGGAGGGCTGAAAAACGGCGAAACAAGGCCGTTTGATACTCGTTCTATCCACCTGTAAGCGTTACGGTTACAGATGGATATGAGCCATACCGTGTTTGCACATTGCAGATTATTCAGCCAGCGTGTCTCTAACGAATGTTTGGCCAAATCCTTCTGTTTCGGGCGTTTTCATCGATATAAGGCCCCTTGGGGCCGATTATTCATACGATTAATACCATGCGGATTGTAGAGGATACACAGTTTAAGCTCGGGCAGGTCCCCATTGAAGAGATAACCTTCCACCCCAAAGACCGGGACGATATACCGGCAGTGCTAAAAGGTCTGCAGCACCTGTATTGCGACCCAACGGCTCGGCAGAAGATCTTTGAGATCCTGGAGAAGCAGTTGCTTCCGAATATTGATTTGCAGCGTGGTCGTCCGGGGATGGCACTTTGGCGCGTCTTTGTCTTGGGGGTATTGAAACAGGCCCTCAACTGCGACTTTGATCGTTTGAGGAGCCTGGCCGCCAATCATTTGGAGGTGCGCCAGATGCTGGGGCATACGAATTTCTGGGACGAGCCTGTCTATCAGCTGCAGACCGTTATTGATAACGTGAGCCTGCTAACAGCGGACATCCTGAAGCAGATCAACGATGCGGTGGTGGCTTGCGGTCACCGATTGGTAGAACAGGAGCCAGAGGAGCCGCTTCTTTGCCGGGTTGATTCGGCGGTGGCCAAAGCGAATGTGGAGTGGCCTACGGATGTTCGTTTGTTGTGGGAATCGATGCGGTGCCTGATTCGGGAGTTGCATTGCGCATGTGAGGCGCACAGCCTTGCGGGCTGGCGCAAGGCTGTGTACTGGAGTCGTACCTTGAAGAAGGCCTTCAACCGGGTGCGTACGCACCGTCAGTGGCGTGATGAGTCGAAGGTGAGAAAGTATGTGAAGATGTGTCGTGTTCTGATTGAGCGTGCGGAGAGCAGTGTCAGCGTGTTGAAGGAGAAAGACGCGGATCTTGAGGAGGTGTTGCGGTACTTGGCAGATGCACAAAGGCAGATAGATCAAGTAGATAGGCGTCTATTGAAGGGGGAGGTGATTCCGCATGATGAGAAGGTATTTTCGATACATGAGCCGCATACTCGTTGGATCACCAAGGGGAAGGCGGGGGTGATTGCGGAGTTGGGTTTGCCGGTATGCGTGCTGGAGGATCAGCATCAGTTGATATTGTGGCATCAGATACTGCACGAAGGGGTGGATTCGGATATGATTGTGGGGTTTATGAAGGAAGCGAAGGATCGGTATCCGGCGATCACATCGTGCAGCATGGATAAGGGGTACTCATCGGTAAAGAACCGTAAGGCGCTGGAGCCGGTGTTGGACACGGTGATCATGCCGAAGAGGGGTAAGTTGAGCAAAGCGGACAAGGAGAGGGAATCCGATCCGAAGTTTGTGGAGGGTCGTCGTCAGCATCCGGCAGTGGAGTCGGCGATCAACAATTTGAATCATCGGGGCCTGGGTTTGATACGGACCCGTGGCAAGGAAGGCTTTGTTCGAACGGTGGCGCTGGTAGTGGTAGCGGCAAATGTGCACCGTATCGGGCAGATAGTGAAGCGGAGCGAGGAGCGACGAAGGCGGTGCGAGCAGGCCCGCAAGCGCGCGGCGTAGGTACTCGCGCGAGCGTCTTCAGCACAGAATCAAGGTAGCCTGCAAGGGCGAGAGGCCAACGTATGTTCATGCCTCGCTGATGGACGACAAAAACACGTCTGATCAACGTCAAAACCCCAGGATTGCCGGCGTGAGCGGACAAAGTCGGCACCGTTACCGTCGAAAAATCCTTGCTGACTTGTCATTCCGATCCCCAATTCGAATTCCAGCCCCCCACTCAGCCAAGAGTCGCTCGCAAGACCATACTTTTCTGGCAAACACTAGGTATTGGTTAAATCATAAAAGACGATCGTTTCTTCAAACTGCAATACCGCTTTGGTAATGCCAAAGAGTTTCTCCAGGATCTCATCCATATGCTTGTGGATCAGATCAGTGCAACGATAGAGGGTGTTGAGACTCGGGGGTTCCAAATCCAGAAGCTGCAGAACACTGGAGGTTTTACACAGCCATTTATGCGTTTCTCGTTCACTGCCCGGGTGGAGCATACGTCCGACGATCAGCGCACAGCAGAGCTTGACGTGTTTCTCGCAGAAGTTGAGCGAACGTAGCAGTACAGCCAGTCCGAGCTGTTCCAATGTCTGAAGGATCAGTCGTTCTCCGCCGACGGTCCGGGAATCGGGATGGGTTGTTTTCTCTGGATCAATGAGGTGTTGCTGATGGGATGTGCGATGGATGTCGTAGCCCTTGCTTTCGAGATGTGCAACGATGTCGTCGACCGCTTTGAGAAAGGCTTCATCATTCTGGAAAGGGAGGATGGCTTTCCCTTTGAGTCGGGCAGTAACGCAATGGGTCAGCTCCCCCCACAGACTGCGGGGGATGTTGAAGTTCGGGCCGAGATTAAGGAGGGTACGGTGTTTGGAGGTACCGTCTTTGCGATAGGATTCGATGAGGGCAAAGCTGTTGCATTTCTTACCGTCTTTACGTTTGTAGGGTCGGTTTCGGATAAACATGATCGGGGTGTGGAATTGGTACGGGGTAAGGTACCGGGGTGTTGGGGGGGGACTCCCTACCTTTTATGCAAGAGCTAAGCGGGTATAATTATCGCGTATTTTCGGAATTGTGCCTCATGGGTTTGGGGTACTTAGTGCCATGCGCCCGGTTTAGCCATTGTCCTCAATGATGCCAGGGCGGCGTGCCATTCCTTGTTGGCTGAAAATCCGGTCGGTGCCGGCTGGAGCGGCTATAATGTACAGATTCTGCGCTCATCCTGACACCCCTGATTGTAGTTCTGATCAAAGAATTATGAACTTTCGCAGCGGTTATCAAGCCCGCAAGTATCTGCCGCGTGATTTACGGTGTCGTTGCCGTGTTGCAGGCAGATTCAGGCGCGTTTCTCCTTACTGAACAGCCTATATGAGCCCTTTTTGCACGCGCTGACACCGCGGTAGCGGCTTCAAGCGTACCATCTGCAGGTATGCTAACCTTCCACGCGGGGGTAACGACCTAAACGCGCCAATCCTATCATCCAATACCGCACGCATCGTACCACGATCGAACTCCTGTTCCGGCAGTAGGCAGTCTTATTGGCAGGATTGATCACGGTACGCGTGATTTACGGCCTCGTTGGCGCGTTTTCGGCGGTCTTGGGTGCTATTCAGTCCGGTGAACGTCTGAGAACAGCCCTTTTGGGCGCTCCGATACGGCTTTGGCTGGGGCATGCGTGTCCTCCGCTCATGGCGAGTGACGCGGTACATCGTCTACAGAGGCCTTACACCGCGCCTCTATAGCGCTATTACCCCCTAATTGGCGGCCGAACCTGTCACATAGCACGATCCAGCACCCATTATCGCACGCACCGTGGCATTGCACGACCGTATCCATCTTTCAGCATATACTATCGCTGCGGAGCTGTACGCGTTTCTACAGTAGAGCTGCTTACAGCTTCGGTGGTTTGTCCAGGATAATATTGTCCTGCTTAACGACTCCACCTCACTAATTGACCTGCACGCATGATTTACGGCCTCGTTGGCGTGTTGCAGGCAGATTCAGGCACGTTTTTCCTTACTGAACAGCCTATATGAGCCCTTTTGCACGCATGCACACCGTGGTAGCGGCTTCAAACGTGCCATCTGCAGGCATAGTGGACAGCCACGCGTGTATGTAGCAACGTAAACCCGTCAATCCTACCAACCACGCTACGATGCACCCTCCAATTCCGCACGCATCGTACCACGACCGAACTCATGTTCCGGCAAGCACTTATGGATCGTACGCGCTGCAATAATGCTGATGATAATTACGACACCTTCTTAGCACAGGGTAGTCTTTTCACATTCGCCTTGGCTCCCTTGATGACTACCCCTCCGCGCACAGCCGTAGGCTCCTTATTGGCCGGATAGATCACCGTACGCGTGATTTACCGCCTCGTTGGCGTGTTTTCGGCACATTTGAACCCCATTTAGCCCGCTTACCGTCTGATGAGAGCCCTTCTGGGCCCTCCGATACGGCTTTGGCGGGGACATGCGTGCCCTCCAGATACATCTCCGCCTGCTCCGCTTATCGCGGAGTGACACGTTACGTCGTCTACGGAGGCCTTACACTACGCCTCTATAGCGCTGTTACCCCTAAGTGGCAGCCGAACCCGTCACACAGCACGATCCTGCCCCCATTATCGCACGCATCGTGGTACGGTACACGCTTCTACAGTAGAACTGCTTGTAGTTCCGGCAGGTGGTCTGCACAGGGTAGGATCTTCATGCTCCATGTCTCCGACTCCCTATTGGCCATGGCTGCCCATCGTTGACGTTGACTCGAATTCATCCAACGCGCGACATTCCGGCATCGTTGAGCAATCAAACTGTTCAGGTTCTCCATGATGTTATTGGTCTGCAAACTGCGTCCCAGTTCCTCCGCCACCCCCAGCCTATGGAGCGTCAAAGTCTCTTCCAACCCCTCAGACAAGCTGTTCGCTGCCTTGGGATGGGACTCCTTCAACCCCTTTTTTATGCTCAGAAGCGCCTCCTTTGCCTTGTCGTAATTCGGCTCGTCGTACGCCTGCTGCAACTCCCCCCGAACCCGCACCTTTTCGTCCTCTTTCTCAATGTAACTCACCACATTCTCTCGCTTGTGCCAGGTACACCGCTGTACCTGTGCCTTATCACCAAATACCGCTTTCACCGCCTTCCGGAGCCCTTTGGAACCATCTAAGATGACCAAAAGCCCCTTATCATACCGCAGCCCGCGATCAATCAAATCCTGCAGCAGCCCTTGTACCGCCTCGGCGTTCTCTGTCGACGTCTCCACCATCCCTACTACTATCTTCTCGCCCGTCTCCGTAATCCCTACACAAATCAATACCTGCACCCCCTGAAAGTACTTGCCGTCCAGCAGCAACGCTACAAACGTGTTCTCCGCCAGATTACGCTCCTCCTGCTCCTTCAATACCTGTGCACTGTAACTCTTGTACTTGCGACTGATTGAGGAAGCGCTCAATCCAAAACTGCCAACAAACTCCGTTGCCACCTTCTTGTAGTTCCGCTGGCTAATACCATACACAATTTTCCGGGCGATACGCTCCACCATATTCGAATTCGGCTTGTGCAACAATTTGTAGGTCTCCAGAGGACGCGCTTTACCCTTCACCCGGTCCTGTACACGCGGCACACTCACCTTTACCCGCTCATCTCCAATCATGATAGAGCCCGGTCTGCTCCCCCACCGCTCGTACCGCCCCTTGTGCTGCTTATTGTTGTCGCGCTTTCTGCGCACACCGCAGAGAGACTTTACCTCGGCTTCCATGACCGCAAGAAAAAACGCCAGTTGCATCGTGCCAAGATGCTCTACTAACAGCTTCAGGGAATCGATCCCCGTGTCTAGTATCTTCTGGAGACCCTCCGGTAGTGTGCCGGGGTTTTCTATCTGCATGACATCTTTGGACATAGGTCAGTTATCGTTTGTCTGATTGATGGAAGGAAACAATGCTGATCGCATCGCTGGATCTTGCGCAGCGCGGGGCAATCTTCGCATATGTGACTCGATCTCAAGAAGCAACAACGCCAGACAAGCACGGCGCTTGTCTGGCGGCATCCATAAGCGAACATCGCGTAGCCGCCGCACCAGCTTCTTGGAGACATGGGCCACACAACGAGTACTTCGAAGGCTCGGACTCAACTGTTCATACAGTCCTGTCCGGTGCAGTGTCAGCGTCCTATCCAGACCCCGCAAGAGCCACCGGGCCGCAGACCGGTTACACACCAAAAGGTCTGTATGGATCTGCATCAACGCTGCATGCGCCACCTTCGGATCCGGCACGGCGAAAGCACGCGTGATCGCCCCCCGAATGCGCCGCCCGTCCTGCTCGGACAGATAACTCACTACACGCGTGCGCTTGTGCATCTGGCAGTGTTGCTGCTGCATACCGGTACCCAAGCACTCTTGCAGTACGCCGGTCAGCGAGGTCACATCAGGAGTGATGCAGAAGAGCCCCCGATCTGCGCACAAACCGAGCTCCAACAAGCCTTGTAACAAGTGTTGCACGCGCTCCGCATCGTGCAACGGAGCCTCCACAAAGCCCAGAATGCGCCGATAACCCTCAATGGTAGCGGCCATGCACACGACTATGGGTCGCCCCCACACTTCCATGGCATCAAGCCAAAGGATTACGTGCTCTTCTTCACACAACGGGCGCGTATCAAACACCTGCCGCGCCTGCTCGCACGCCGCAGCATCATCATCGTACCCCAATGCCAAGCCTCCCGGAGACTCCAGAGACTCCGGAGCACGGACGCTATTTTCCTCCTCGGAAGGTGCTTCTGCCAACTGCTCCCCAGTGCCGTCTGGAGCCGCATTATCCGACGGAAGCATAACATCCTCTTCCAGACTAGACGTTAACTGCTGTACACACTGGGTGAGGTGCCGCAACAAGTCAAATTGCAGCTGCCGACCGGACGCGCCGGCATGACGCAGCCCCTGAATGAGCTGCGATAAATCATCTGATAAACTCATAAGTGATCATGGATCCGTATGGTGAAAAGGCTTAGGAAACCCAAGCCAACACCGAACCACAAATCACTTTTTCAGCCAACAAGGAATGGCACGCCGCCGATGCCAGCAGCTGATCGCATAGTACGCAGTAGTAGGTCAGGAGGTGAGTAGCGTCGGATTATTGATGCGGTCATTGTCTGTCACCTGATATCCGGTACCACCATAGGAGAATTACGTAACCCTTGATTGTGGAGCGGTTGAAGGAGCGATCTGCCGACAACGGTCTGGATCAAACGGTGTACCTTCGCGAAGCATAGCGCAGGCGACTGCCAGGAGCCGATCTCCGACGGATCGCAGCGCACGTCCGTGGGAATGGCCGCGCTTACGCAAAGCTTGATACTTGGCACGGCTGGTGGGATCGTGGATAGAAGCCACTCTGCTCCAGTGATATACAGAATTGACCAAGCGTAGTTGGCACGCCCTTCGTCGGATGACGCGATGTGACTTTCCAGAACGCTGCGTCACGGGTGCCACTCCACACAAACACCGAAGGGCCTGGTAGTCTCGGGCTCGCAAGAGACCTGGTGCTTCCGAGAGCAGTGTAGCCAGGACCCCGTTCCCTACGCCTGGAAGAGAACTGAGGAGGGCGGCATCAGATGGCGGAGAGGATTGTTCCGAGGGGATTGTCTCGTCTTCAGCGGGTGCAGCCGTGCTCTCAGCGGGAGGATCCTCAGAAGCGGAAAGCCCCTCAAGGATTTTGTCCATGGCGCGCTTCGCATCGCTGATTTGAACGTGGAGCAACTCAAGTTGCGTGACAGCAACATTAATGCGGACTGTGGAGGCCTCTACAACCCCCGGGGCAACGGTTACGGGCTTGGATCGCAGTATATCCAGAACATCCTCAGCTTTGAAACGCCGTATGCGGTGTTTCTTCAACAACTTGGCTATCGTAGCGTGGCGAACCCGTCGGGCACGCTCTGGTGTGGAGGCAAGCTTCCAGAGTTCTAGCACCCATGGGGCTGCAAGGTTAACCTTGAGCTCGAGGAACTGCGGGTAGTAGCGCCATAGTTGCTCCCGCAAACGGTTGGCGAGACTCGTACGTTGGGCCGTAAGCTCGTCGGACATACGTGACCACTCACGCAACAGTACAATCTCGGCATCAAGAGCATCCAGCGCACGCAGGCTATTCGGATCGGTTCGGATGGCGTCCGCCAGTACACGCGCATCTCGGCGGTCATCTTTTGCACCGGCCGGCGAAAACCGATCCCGGAAACGATCCAGCTGCTTGGGGTTGATAGAATAGGCCTGAAGACCTCGATCAAGCAGACTGTCCACCACGGGGCCGTGAGGAACCTCAATGGCCGCTGCGATACACTCCGCATCGCAGCCTGCTATGGCAATGATCCAGTCGAGGAGCTGGCCAAGCCCCTCTCCCGAGTGAGGAAAGGCTCTCTCGCCAAGGACGGTACCGTCCTTGGCAAGCACGCAGGCTTGGTGGGACTCGGAGCCCCAGTCAATGCCTGCGAAGGTGAAAGGTGAAGGGGTTGTGGGCATAGTTGTGCTTATTTGTGAAGAAGGACATGTGATTACGAGTCATTGCGACACTCCACCTGTCCCTGTATCGGTGCTCTACGGCACAAACTCCCTACGGGGGGTATAATCGCAGTATTCACCCGGGGCACTGATCCCCCCCAGGCATTCAAGATGCAGGGGGCAGTTGGTTGCTCCCGGGCAAAAGACTCGCGGTAGCCACACAAAATAGAGACACTCGGCGACCTTAAACATGATGTGGGGCTGGCCAGCCCCACATCATTAATCCCCCTGACATCTCACCCTATATCGCTACTCCTGAAAGATACAGGGGGGGGAGATTCCCGTCCACACCGCTATTGCACCACATTGCCTTTTCCAAGAAAGTCGGCCAAAAAAGGTCGAAAAACGCCGAATTTAGCCGAAATAGCCCTATTAGGAGGGAAAAACGAGAGAATTGGAGACGGAACTCAGCGTTTTCCCCTGACCGGATGGCGAAGGTAGGCTAAGTGTGCATCCGAACCAGGCTTCATGGCCGTTGTACCACTCTGATGAACTGCAGAATTCGCCTTGCCCTCCTTTCCGCGTTGGCTGTACCCTTGGGCGCGCACGCACAGCGAGGCCTTGCCTTGTTGGAAGAACTCCAAGCCGTGTACCATCCGAACATGTCTATGGTTGCCGATGTCGCGGTACTGGCTACGCTCGCCGATGATACGCCCGCCTTTGACCAGCACGGCAAGATACTTATTGATCGCGACCGCTTTCGATTTGACAGCGACACCGATATGATCCTGAGGGACCGCGAGATAACGACGCTTTTCCGGCGCCTCGAAAACCAGGTGATCCTGACCCACGCAGGAGAATCTGGCGGCTACTCACCAAGTGAGCTGCTTTCGGATGTTGATGTTCTCGGCGTTGAGTCCGCTGCACTGAATGGTCAAATACATGACGGACTCCGACTGGCCCCTCGCATGTCGGCGATGGGCATCGAAGTGGTCATCGTCTGGATCCGCGCCGCGGACGGTGTGGTAACGGCTTTGGACGCGCATGCATCCGCGGGCACCATCATTGAAGTGCGATTCAGATCGGTAGATCTTGCCCCGACAATAACCGACCTAGCGTTTGAGTTTACACCGCCGCCAGACGCGGAGGTAGTTGATATGCGCTTTTAGAATGACTTCCCGACCCCGCGTGCTGCTTCACGCCGTGCTGATTGTCGTTGCAGTGTTCTTGTGCTGGCTTTCCCTGCGCGGGGTCCAGCTGCGCGATATTTATGCCACGCTTCAATTGGCTTCGCTTAAGTGGCTTGCACCGTTGGCAGCTGTGACCCTGCTTAGCCATGTTATTCGCGCGTGGAGATGGCAGCTGCTCCTGGACACACTGCATGCACAACCTAGGGTTAGCTTCACTACCGCATTCGGGGGCACCATGATTGGTCTGATGGTAAACTATGCGTTGCCGCGTGTTGGCGAGATCGCAAGGGCCGCCCATGTGAGCACACGGTCCGACCTGCGCATAGGTGCAACCATTGGTACGGTGATAGCAGAACGTGCACTGGATGTCACGATCCTCATCATTGGCTTAGGCGCCTCGCTGCTGTATCTCCTGGAAAGGACTGATGCCGTCCGGGATGCGTTTGTAGTGCCGATAGCAACACGACTTGCAGACGTTACGCTGCTTCCCGTCATTGTAGTGGCAGTTTCCATAGCGGCTATTGTGATGCTATGCGTCGCCGCAGTCAGGAGGATAGCGATTCTCCGGTCCCTTCTGCGGAAGGCATGGCTTTCGCTACGGGACGGACTGGCATCGGCGGCCCGTACCCACAGAAAGCCTGCCTTAGCGATCAGTAGTGTTCTTATGTTCCTGCTCTACGGCGTGATGGCATTTATCCCGCTGGTAATGTTTAACATCGCAGGCCCCTTCGAACTTTCTTATGTTGATGGCCTAACCATTATGTTCATAGGCGTGCTGGGCGTCGCGGTCCCATCGCCCGGAGGAATTGGCTCCTTTCACTACATCACGCGCGTTACGCTGGTATCACTCTTCGGCGTACCAGCATCGCTGGCTGTCACCTATGCCGTGTTTCTGCACGGCGCGCAGCTGGTGCTGTATACAGTCGTGGGTTTTATTGTGATGATTGTGCAGGGAGGAAGCATTGGCGGCTTGGTGGAGACGACGGACGAATAAGGAGGCGTGACCAGCGGCGCTAAAGCGAGCGGGCCGCGCGCTGGTTCACCGCCATGAACAATACCACGCCCGCGGCAACAGATACATTCAGTGACTCCACATCGCCACTCATAGGAATAGATACCATGAAGTCGCACACATCGGCGATGGCAGGCCGCAAACCCGCACCCTCGCTTCCCACTACTAGGACCAGTGGACGATTCAAGTCGGCTTCTCCAATGGGTTCACCCCCTTTTCGCACGGTTCCGGCCACAAAATAGCCGCGCTCCTTCAGCGCTGTGAGCGTGTTCGGCATGTCCGTCGTACGGGCTATCGGAATGCGTAATGCCGCCCCGGCGCTCGCCTTCAATACAACGGTGGTGATGGGTGCGGAGTGCGTAACGGGTACAATAATGCCCCCTACCCATGCAGCAGCTGCCGTCCGAATTATAGCACCAAAATTGCGAGGATCCTGGACGCGATCAAGCGCCAGAAGAATTGGCTTGGACGCTTTCACGGCATCCAGGTCTGGTGCAATCGCGGCAAACATGGTGTTAAGCTCGGTGTAGCGTACTGCTGCGGCTACGGCAACAATCCCCTGATGATTGACTGCCCCTGCTACGGCTTGCAACCGCTCATGCGGCACATACTGTACCGGCACGCCTGCAGCCGTTGCTGCACGCCGGATCGCTCCGAGACCCTGTAAACCCTTACGCAGCAGCAGTCTGTCAAGCTTCTCCGGGTGGCGTTCCAATGCCTCCTTTACGGGCTTCCTCCCTGCAACTACCGATGACACCGCTTTAGCTCTCTTACCCACTGCCATTCCGTTCAGCGAGTCGCCGACTGGATTAACTTGTTATGATGTATCTGTGGCATCATTGGTCCGCTAGAAGGATGGACAATACCTACGCTACCACGCCAATACGCCTACGAGCTCTCAGTGGGATCCGTCTGAATTCGCCGATTGGAAGTAATAACCAACCCTGCAACGGCTGCCACGGCAAGAATGACGGATATCACTTCAGCCTGCGTGGCCATTAGCCCCAGAATACCGTACTCGTTGTTTACCCTGATCTGCTCTATCAAATACCGTTCACCAGCCACAAACAGTACTGTAACCCACGCCAGCCAACCAGCCCGAAAAGGATGATCGCGTAACAACCGCAGCACACCAAACAGCAGCGTAGCAATCAAGAACTCGTACAGGGGCGTAGGGTAGACGCCGGTTGCAGGCAGTTCCATGCCAAGGATGTTGTTGGGATACGTTTCACCCCACAAGAATGTCGGTATGAATCCTGGCCTGGCAACTGCATTTGCCGCAATACCCCAGTCACCATCCCCGGCTAGGTGACAGCCGATACGCCCGATGCCGTATGCTAACAGTACGGTTGGCAGAATGACTTCCGCAAATATTGCGAGGGGAACCCCTTTGCTCTTCACATACCACGAGATTGACCCGGCGGCTACCAACAACCCACCATAGAAAGCGAGGCCTCCGCGTGAGAAAATCAATCCCATAGGATCACGCGCAAAATCTTCCATATGATCAAAGATATAGAACAGCTTGGCGCCTCCGATCCCCCCAACGACAGCCAGAACTACAACCGTGCCAATCAGGTACCCGGGACTAACCTCCATCATTTTGGCTTTGGCTCCCCGTTTGCGGGAAGCAGTTTTCGCTCCCTTGTTTGCAGGGACTGGAACGCGCACAGCTTTCAGCCGCCCGATGCTGTAAAGTCGGTCAAGCTCCTTGCGGGCTACCCATGCCGCGACCAGGAACGCGATTGCCATCATGGCACCGAATGAGTAAATGGTAAGCACCTCCGAACCGAACAGTTCGAATGGGAGCGGTATTTCCAATAGACGAGGATACATATAGCGTTAGGCGTCCTAGTGCTGAAGAAAGGATCCCAGATCGGAGAATGGCACGGTTTCCTGGGTCCCGGTTTGCATATTCTTGACCTCTGCGGCTTGGCACCGGAGCTCATCCCCGGCGACGATCACGGTGTAACGGGCCTTAAGTCTGTTGGCTTGCCGCAGTTGCGCTTTGATGGAGCGCGTCGCCAAGTCGTATATACACCGTAGCCCTTCGGCACGCAACCGCTGGGCGCACATGGTCGCCCAGCGCTCCGCATCAGATCCCCTAGTGACCAGAAAAGCATCCGGCGGGATGGGCTGGGGGTCTTGCCATCCTTGCTTCTCCAACGCCAAGAACAGGCGTTCCATACCCGCCGCGAACCCCACAGCAGGCACGGCCTTCGAACTTCCGAGCGACTCTGCCAGCCTGTCGTACCGACCGCCCCCCGCCAAGGCCTTTTGTGCACCAATGGTGTCTGCCTCCAGCTCGAATGCCGTGTGCGAATAGTAATCCAAGCCCCGAACAAGCAATGGGTCTTCTACAAAAGAAATGCCCAAGTCGGTCAACAGCCCCTTTACGTCTTCGTAACGGGCCATGGCTTCAGTGCTGACATAGTCCAGGAGGCGAGGAGCATCCGCCAACAGCTGCTGTTCGAAATCAAGCTTCGTATCCAGGATCCGTAGGGGGTTGGTTCGCAAGCGGGTACGACTAGTCGCAGACAAGGCAGCGGCATGCGGTTCGAAAAACTCACGCAGAGAAGCCACAAAGCGTTGACAGCCTTGTTTGTCCCCCAACGTATGCAGACGTAGCCGGGAGGCCTCCAGCCCCAACGCCGCGTAGATCGCATTCATGGCTGCGATGACCTCTACATCTGCCCTCGCATCGGATGTACCAATGATCTCCGCTCCAAACTGGAAAAATTGGCGATATCGCCCCTTCTGCGGCCTTTCCGCTCGGAAGCAGGGCCCCATGTAGTACAGACGGGCTGCACCCGGACGCTGATCAAGGTGGTGTTGGAGATACGCTCGCATAACAGGCGCAGTCAGCTCCGGGCGCATGACATACTTGGTCCGTCCGCGCTCAAACTGAAACATCTCCTTTGATACGATATCGGAATCCTGTCCCACACCTCGTGCAACCAGTTCCAGATGTTCCAGCACGGGCGTCTGTATCCGCTCAAATCCAAACTGCACCATCACATCCTCAATTACTCCTTTAACATAGCGCCATGCCTCTGGACGCAGCATTGTCCTGCGCCCGCCGGGGATGATATCGTATGTGCCCTCAATGGATCGGAGCATAGTGCGCCAGAAATGATATTGCAGAATGGGTTGCGATCATACGCATCAGCTTGCCGTGCGTTTGACGAAATGCGTACCTACATCCGTAGCCGTGCGAGTACATAAGCCATGTCCGCAGGCATTTTGCGCTCGAAGACCTGGGTGGCGCCCGTTATGGGGTGTACAAAGCCGAGCAGCTCCGCATGTAGGGCTTGGCGGGAAAGTCCGGGCACCGGCTGCCCATAGGTCGGATCGCCAAGTATCGGATGCCCAATATGGCGAGCATGCACGCGTATTTGATGTGTTCTGCCTGTGCTAAGCCTAAACTTCAACAAAGCTGCACCATGCAGATCTTCTGCCAAGTGGTATGTTGTCACGGCTCTCCTTCCGTCCATACGAACAGCCATCTTCTTGCGGTCCCGAGGATGCCGTCCTATCGGCGCATCTACGGTGCCGTATGGCATCTTTGGCCTGCCACGTACGATGCCGATGTACTGCCGGTTGGTGCTTCGCGCCTCAAACTGTTTGGCGAGGCCGCGGTGAACCGCATCGTTCTTCGCAATTACCAATAACCCGGAAGTATCCATATCTAACCGGTGCACTATGCCAGGACGTATGGGTCCGGTTGCTCCGTGTGCATCCGACAGCCCTTCACACAGCGCACCCTTACCAGTCACGGGCCCTGCACCCACATGACCCAGGAGTGCATGAACCAGTGTGCCCGACCTATGTCCCGGCCCCGGGTGAACCGGCATACCGGCACGCTTATTGACAACCAGCAAAGAATCATCTTCAAACACGATATCAAGTGGGATCTGCTCCGGCATCACCACCATCGGTGGTACGGGTATTCGCTGCCATTGCACGGTATCTCCGTTGTGCACGGTGCGCGACGGGCGTTGCATTACCTTACCATTGATCCGCACATGACCGGCCCGAATGGCCCGCTGCACAGCCGACCGGGACGTATCAGACACAGCGGCAGCGAGAAATACATCAAGTCGTTCCTGCGCTGCATCGCGGCACGAAGCCTCAAGTAGTTCAGGCTTCCCGTACAAAGGTTTTGTCGGCAGAATTCGCTGTCTGCTGGCGTTGGTCTTGGACTGCATTCCACAGTGCACTTTTAAGTGTGCGCAGCCCGTATCCGGAAACCGCGCTGATCAGGTCTACTCCGGCTGCACCGGCAACCTGGTGCCGGTGCAACGACAGCCATGCTGCACGTTCATCCGCAGGAAGTAGGTCTGCCTTCGAAAACGCCACATACTGAGGTTTGAGAAGAATCTCCTGGTTAAACCGTTTCAGCTCCTCCACAAGCAGATTGTATTCGAGTCCGGGATCTGCTGAGGTTACCGGGATCATGAACAACAGCACGCTATTGCGCTCTATGTGTTTCAGAAAGCGAAGCCCGAGCCCTTTACCACGATGTGCCCCTTTTATGATACCGGGTATGTCGGCAATTACGAAGGAAGAATATTGCTCCACATACACCACTCCGGTGTGGGGACCGTTGTAGTAAACGGGTAGTCCCCCACCTTGGGCTTAGCCGCTGATATGCTTGACACCAGCGTGCTTTTGCCTGCATTTGGCAGGCCAACGAGTCCGACATCGGCCAGCATGCGCAACTCCAAGGCCACTTGCAACTCCTCTCCAGGTTCGCCGGGCTGGCTGTGGCGCGGAGTCTGGTTCGTGGAGGACTTGAAAAACGCATTTCCTCGTCCTCCCCTCCCGCCTCGGGCAAGAACGAAGCGCTCCCCTGACGCACTGACCTCGCCGAGCAACTGGCCTCCTTCCACCAAGCGGGCTGATGTGCCAGGCGGTACACGTAGTATCAGGTCCGTACCATCTTTGCCGGAACGCCTACTCCCTTCACCCGGCCCTCCGTCCTGCCCGAAATGATGCCGCTGATACCTCAAGTCCAGTAGCGTATGAATCTGTGCATCCGCCTCTAGTATCACCGACGCCCCGCGCCCGCCATCACCGCCCGCGGGGCCTCCTCGCGGTACGAATTTTTCCCGTCGGAAGGCGGTGGCGCCTGCACCGCCCTTCCCGCTGCGTACCATAATCGTTACATAGTCAATAAACCTCATGCCAGTGTTATGCGTTCAAGTTCGCCTTGATTTTCCCATCCCAAGATAGCGCAACCTTCTAGCTTGCATGATCAACGTTACTATCACCACCGATGGCAGCTGCGCCGGGAACCCGGGACCCGGTGGATGGGCTGCCATTATCCAACACAACGGCAAAGAAAAAGTCCTCACCGGATGTCATCCCCACACTACCAACAATAAGATGGAAATGATGGCTGCATTGGAGGGTCTTCGTGCGCTGAAAGTGCCTTGCAAAGTCCGGTTGCGCACCGACAGCCGCTATCTTGAACAGGCATTCACGAAGGGTTGGATTCGCCGCTGGAAGCGCAATGGTTGGCGCACCCTAGGTCAGCATCCAGTAAAGAATAGGGATCTATGGGAAGCGTTGTGGGAAGAGGCGGAACGCCATATGATCCAGTGGGTCAAGGTGAAGGGGCATGCGAATGACGCCCTCAACAACCGAGCAGATAGGCTCGCTGTAAAGGCCCGGAAAGGCTGTTAAAGGTCGTCATGGAGTCCTGGCCATGACGCTTGCCGCGCTCAATCGTGGACAAACCGGGCCGGAGGTAGGCTCTCACACACGGGAAAGCTCAACAATGCTAAGGCGCGAAACGACTGTTTTATTAGGGAATTATATACGTGAGTGACCAACTGTACACAGTGAGGCACCAGTATCAATTTCACGGGTCATAGGGGTCGGTAACCCGAACGCCCCTCGCCGTGCAGAAGCCCCAATCCCGGAGGCCAGTATGTTTGCAGCCGCATTCAGGTCTGCATGATCCGCATGTCCACAGGACATACACGTGAATTTGCCCCGTGTCTTACGGGTACTCGCTTCTGTGTGCCCACACACAGAACACCGCTGACTGGTATAGGCAGCGGTAACCTTTATCACCTTGCGGCACTTATAGCCCAGCATCTGATCCAGCTGGCCCCAACCTCTTCGCAGTATTCCTCGGTTGAGGCCAGACTTCTGTCTGACGTTTGTGCCAAAGCTCTCCATCGTCCCCTTAGCTGAACGTGTCATCGCTTTGATCTTTAGGTCCTCCAGTATCACCGTTGAGGAGCATTTGGCAATACTGCGACTTACCTGGTGGTTCGCATTCTTGAGGATGTTAGCACGCTTGCGCTGTATGCGGGCGATTCTATGCTTCCGCCTGTTACGACGGTTGGAGCCTTTCTTCTGTCTCGCCAGTCTTCGCTGATGCCGCTTCAACTTGGCATCAAGACGCTTGGTATCCGGTTGTCTGATAATGCTTGTATCGCCCTCTGTGGAGACCATAGCGACCTGCCCGCAATTACGGTCAATGCCTACAGCACTGCCGGTATCCTCTATTACAGGTGCCTCAATCTTGTAGCAGATGACAGCATACCATTTGCCGGCGTTCTTCTTTACAGTGGCTTTGATGGGTATACCATCAGGGTACGGGTTGCCTCCCCGCCTACGGAGCGCCGTATATCCCACTTTCGGGATATGTGGCTTGCCATCCCGAACCCTTACGTTATCCGGGATCGTGAACGAAGGCGTACTACCACGTCTGGAATGGAATCTCGGTCTTCTCTTACCCTCGTTGAAGAATGCCTTCCATGCATCCGCTTGATATTTCAATGTGTATCTAACGACACCAAAGGAGTATTCAGGTAGCCACTCGACCGTGCGGCGCAGCTCCGTGAACCGCTTCCCCAGCGAGAAGAAGCTTACCGAGGGCGGCTTCTCTCCAGCCTCTTTCGCTTTCTTGTACGCCTCGCTCTGCTCTGCGAGGATGGCATTCCACACAAACCTACACGCACCCGCTACTAATCCAGCAGTTGCTTGGCGTTACTCCGACTTCCGGGCAACAGCCTGTATGTGATATTGCGGTATGCACTAACCGTTTCGGGCATGGCACTGTGGTATATAACTCCCTAATATATGGTGATTATATAGCATGAGTACCCACGTGTTGGGTTATTTGAAATAATTGCAGTGTTTTCATGAAAAGCGGGAACCGATTACAAAAAACTGGCGAAAGCCATCCTGTCTGCACCACCAAAGCACAAAAAGTAACTCCTGCGAAAACGCGTGGCACTCAGCCATATAACCCCCTTTTATTACACCTATCAGAAAGGAGTTTGTCCCAGCGGACTGCCCGTTCGCCGCTCCCCCGGCCCCATAGCCGAGGCTCGGCTTGGTTAGAAAGGGCAAGTCACGCGGAATGTTTTTGCTCGGTTAGTCGGTGCTCAACACACAGGGTAGTCGTGATCTTCATGGTAGGACCAACCAGCCCCGGCTTATTGGTATGGGGCAACATGGGGCGTTGTCTGAGAGTACAACTTCCCTATCCTCTTGACTCCTATGGTTATCCTCCTTGCGGTTCTTACCATGCTCGCCACTCCACTGCCGGAGTGTGAACCCGCCTGCAC
Organism: Rhodothermales bacterium; assembly: GCA_963663495.1. Taxonomy (GTDB): domain Bacteria; phylum Bacteroidota; class Rhodothermia; order Rhodothermales; family Bin80. The sequence goes on along the minus strand of OY760427.1, from coordinate 1,345,165 downwards.
GCTTCTGGCAAAGCCCGTCCAAGGTACGATCCGTATAGACGGCGTACTCAGCGAAGCGGATTGGCAAACAGCACCATTCGCCTCAGACTTCCTTCAGTATGAACCTACCGAAGGAGCGCCTGCCACGCACCAGACCGAGGTGCGGATACTGTACGGCACTTCTGCGCTGTATATTGGTGCCACGCTGCACGACTCAAGCCCTGATGAGATCCTTGAGACGCTGGGGCGGCGTGACATGTTTACGCGGGCCGATTGGTTCACCGTATCCATTGATTCCTATTTTGACCGGAAGACGGCCTACAATTTTGCAATAAACGCCGGCGGCCTCCAAGCAGACGGAATCTATACCGGACGAGGCTCCGGTGGGGGTGGTGACGATGGGGGCAGACGATTTCCGTTTCAGTCGTCATGGGACGCGATCTGGGATGCCTCGGCACGGACGACCGCAACGGGATGGGAGGTGGAGATGCGCATTCCCTATTCCATGCTCCGCTTCTCCGATGCATCGGTCCAGCGCTGGGGCATCAATTTTTCGCGCTATGTCCCGAGGCTCGATGAAACCAGCGAGTGGGTGATGATTCCCAGCGCTGAACGCAGCAGCGGTACGGTGGCGAGGTACGGTGTTCTGGAGGGCATCAGAAGTATCCATCCCCGTAGGAACCTGCAGGTAATTCCGTACAGTGTCTCCCAGCACACGACGGAGGAGGGCGAGGTGGAACGCACGCTTTTCCGCAGCACAAATGCAGATGTTGGTGGAGACATCAAAGTGGGAATCACCTCCAACTTTACACTTGATGCGACGATCAATCCTGATTTTGGTCAAGTAGACGCGGACCCCGCAGAATTGAACCTGACCGCATTTGAGTCCTTCTTCCCGGAGCGCCGCCCATTCTTTACCGAGGGTACGCAAATCTTTAGGTATGATCTGGACCGTGGGGGCTCCTTGCTGTATACGCGCCGCGTCGGCTCTCGCGCACCTGTTATTGGCGCAGGCAAGCTTTCCGGACAATCCGGCCGTGGATTGTCGCTGGGTTTTTTCGGCGCCGCAAGCGGAGAATCCTTCTCGCCGGAGACCTACTACGGCGTCGGACGCGTTCGGCAACAGGTCGGCCGCCTTTCCAGTATCGGCGGGATCGCGACCTATGTAAACCGTGCCATTGATGATCCAGTCCGCAGCGTTGCCGGGGGATTCGACTGGGACATGCGCCTGTTTGACAACAATGTTCGCTTTGATGGCCAGATAAGTACGACCCGGCGTGATGTGCCGGACGAAGCGCTTGAGCAGGGCTTCGCGCTCACGGCGGGAATAGATCGCCAGCGCAGCATTTGGAATTTTGCAACGGGATTCAACCTGATAAGCAACGGTTTCAACCCAAACGATCTGGGCCGCTTGCGTCAGAACAATTACTTCAGCGTCAGGGGCGGCGTCATCCACCAAGTCAATGGCGGTGATCCGTTCGGGCCGTTTCAACGAGGAGAGGCCTGGCTCTTTCTCGGCAACTCGTTTTCCTATGAGGATGGACTTTCGAACGGCTTCTTCTACTTTCTGAGATCGGATTGGACCACACAGCGCTTCAATAGGATTGAGTTGGGGTCTCGTGGAGATTACCTGTTTGGTGGGTATGATATCGTAGAGACCCGGGGGATCGGACCACGAAAACGTCCTCGCGAAGTAGAGCTTGAGTTTTCTATCACCTCCGATGTGCGGCGCAATTGGGTCGCAGGCCCGGCTATTGAGCTGCAGGTCTTCGGCAACGGGGGGCGAACGATTGAGGCGGGAATGTTTGGTCAGTGGGATGTATCATCCCGTTTTAGCATAGAGGCCCAACTGCAGGCCGGCCGGGAAAACAACGTGTCAGAGTGGGCTTCCAATGAGGCCTTTGCGCAATCACTTGGACGCTGGATGATTGCCGATGAAAGCGACACGGAGCCCGAGGATGTAGAAATGTTCGTTTCCTTCGCACAAGACGGCAGCACGGCTAATGCGTTATCCATGGCCGAGCCTTATGACGATGTGGGGCGGCACTATCTGCCGGTTTTCGGCCGTCGCGACACGCGCGGAGTGGACGCCACCTTGAGGAGCTCCATCACGTTGACCCCAAAGCTGTCACTCCAGTTCTACGGACAACTCTTTGTTGCCCGTGGCACATACGACGACTTGGGCATTCTGACAAATCGTGATGCTATAGTGCCGGTGAGCGACTTCCCGAAGTTATACGACTTCTCTGTTAGCAGCTTCCAGACCAACTCTGTGGTTCGCTGGGAATACCGGCCCGGTTCCACGCTGTTCGTAGTGTGGTCGCAATCTCGGCGAGGAGACGATGACTTCGATGCGTTTGCCAGCGCGGACATGTCTCCATTTGAACAGGGCTCGCTAAATCAGCTGCGCGACACGTTCGATATTTTCCCCACGAATGTGTTTTTGGTTAAGCTGAGCTATACGTTCCTGCGATAGTCAGTATCGGCCTTAGTTGCGACCCCGCCTTTCAGGGCGCCTGCGCCCATCGGACCTCCCAACGGAAACGTCTGCCAGGTCTAGTCCTATGCTGAATGTTGATGCGAACCCTTTGTTGGTCTGCTCCAGGTCAAGTATCAGGTTATCTCCACCGTTACGGTAAATTCCATCGTGCTCATTGCGCGTAGTCCGCACTCCCTGAGCTGCATAGGGCTCGTTTGCGTGGATACGATCAGTCATGTCTTCGTCGAAGAAAAGCTGTGACGTGAATTCGTAGGCTTGGCGGTCGGTATTTTCTGTTCGGATCTTGAAATGAATATGAACAGCGCGCCCTGGGTACCAGCCAGGGAAAATCGTCAGGAACTCAGCCATGCCACCATCATCAGTTTTCTGATAGCCACGCAGAAATTTGTGATCTTCCGCGCCACCTCCGGCGCTGAAGCCCGAATAACGCCCCAGAGCATCGCACTGCCAGACATTAACGAGCGCTCCTTTCAGTGGCGCACAACCGTCGACATCTACCTGAGACACCAAAAAGCGCAGGATGAGCGATATACCTGGCAGCACTGCCAGGGTAGAGGGCTCAACACGTATATCTGACCGTTCCAGGTCAATATCCGCAAAGAAGGGGCCCTCGGTTAGTTCCGGCACTCCAATACATGACGGCAACGTCTGCCCGCGCCCCGGAACTACGAGGACTGCACTTGCCAACAGGTGCATCGCCTCCCGGCGGCTGAGCAGTCTTCCACGGCGATGTTCGTCGCTTTTCACGCCCAATATTGGGTTCGTTCAGTCATATGCGAATATTCCTTGGTTTGACGGTGAACAGGATGTATCCATTCCCGATCCCCTGCATGGAATGTACGCGGCGAGCTAATCGTCTAATCAGCTGCCTATCCGTTCCAACTTCATATAGATTTCCAACCAATTGTCATCCATATCTTACGACATGTCCTGCATGCAACGAATTCAGTGCCTTTCGCTTGCGCTGATCGGATTCGTCTCTCTTGCGCAGGCTCAGCGACCGGCCGCGTTCCAGGTAACCGGCCAGGTCGCTGATAACACGACTTCCGAGCTGATGCCGGGAGTAACTGTGCTTCTCTGGAATACACCTGACTCATCCTACTCAAACGCCACCGCATCTAATCTAGGCGGCAGGTTTGCCCTGCAAGTCCCCACAACGGGACAATATCGCTTGCGGCTATCGTTTGTTGGGTATGAAACGTTGCACCGGGATATCCAAGTAGCGACCCCCATCGCCGATGCAGGCAGAATCCTCTTGCAGGAGGATGTAATCGCCATGGAGGAAATTCTAGTCGAGGATGTTCAGGAGCGGATCCGGGTTAGCGGTGATACGACCATTTTCAATGCCGATGCGTTTACGATGGGCACCGACGCATCAGCCCAGGATCTTGTCGAAAAGATGCCAGGCATGGTTGTCCAGGATGGCCAAGTGGAAGCGCAAGGTGAGCAGGTGCAGCGTGTGATGGTTGATGGCCGGGAGTTCTTTGGTAACGACCCGACTACCGCACTCCAAAATCTCCCTGCAGAAGTGGTACAGAGCGTAGAGATCTTTGACCGCCAGAGTGATCAAGCTCAGTTTACAGGGTTCAACGATGGTAACGCCGAAAGAACCATCAATATCGTCACGCGTGCCGACATGAGGAATGGCCAGTTTGGCAAGGTTTACGGTGGTTACGGTGACGAGTCTCGCTACGCGTCGGGTGGCAACGCGAACATCTTTAATAACGACCGCCGGATCTCACTGATCGGACTCGCGAACAACGTTAATATTCAGAACTTCGCGTTTGAAGATCTGCTAGGTATCACGGGGCGTGCCTCGTCTGGCAGGGGCATGCGCATGCGCGGAGGCGGAGGGGCGCGCAGAGGTGGCGGCAGACGGGGAGGGAGCTCGGGCTTTAACCCACGTGATTTTCTTGTTAGCAACCAGAGCGGGTTGAATACCACTACTTCTACTGGTGTGAACTATTCCGATGAGATTGGCTCGCGTTTGAAAGTCAATGGGAGCTACTTTTTCAATCGGATGGCCAACTCCAACGATACATTCCTTGATCGGGAGCTCTTCCTTGCCAGCGAACAGTCTCAATTCTACAACGAGACTGCGCAGTCTAGCAGCACGAATATCAATCATCGCATGAATGGCAGGATTTCGTACGAAATCAATGAGAATAACTCACTGCTAATTCGCCCGAGCCTGAGCTTCCAGAACAATGCGTCCACGAGCCTGCTTCGCGGCATCAACACCCGCAGTACAGGAGCACTACTCAACAACGCGATTAACGACTACAGTACGGACGACCGCGGCCTCACTTCGTCTACGGACATCCTCTACCGTCACCGGTTCGCCAAGCCTGGACGAACGATTTCTGCTAACCTGGAAATTGGATTCAACGACCAATGGGGCAACACAGACCAGGTGTCTGTCACGGAGTTTTATATTCAGCGCTCGGCCAGCGACGACTCAACATACGATCAGGTACTTGACAACCAGTCCGCCGGGAGGTCCCTTGGGTTTGATATAGACTTCACGGAGCGGCTAGGTGAGACGACCATGCTGCGCTTGAGTTACGAGCCTTCTGTCGGGCGCAATGTCTCGGATCGATATGCCTTTGTGCGCGACTTGAGGACCGGATTATACACTGTCGTTGATCCATCATTTTCCAGTCTTTTTGATAACAATGTGGTGCGCCAGCGCGGCGGCATTTCCCTGCAGAAGAATGTAGGGGAGCGGATTGAAATCCAGCTAGGATTGGAGGCACAAAACGAGCAGTTGCTGGGTGACCAGACCTATCCGCTGCCGTATGTACTTGACCGCTCTTTCTTTAGCATTCTACCGGAAGTAGAGGTTGAGATTGAGTTAGTCGACGGATTTGATCTTGACATTGATTACCGCACGGGAACGAGGACGCCGTCCGTGAGCCAGCTTCAGGATGTTGTTGATAACACGAATCCATTGTTCCTTTCGACTGGCAATCCGAATCTCAAGCCCAGTTTCACGCACAACATCCGCCTCCGTGGACGCCGCGGCAACTGGCGTGAAGGCCGCATGATCTATGCGTTTATGGACTTCACGTACGAGAAGGATCCTATTGGTACGGCATCCCTCCTTGCATCCAACGAAATGGTACTGGACCGGGGCATTGTTCTTTCCCAAGGTGCCCAGTTTTCGCAGCCTATCAACCTGACCGATCCGAATATCAGTGCGCGTTCATTTTTCGGCTTTGGCGCGCCTGTGGAATTCTTGAAGAGCAATGTCAATTTTCGCGGTGGCGTCCGGTATTCGCGTACGCCGGGGCTCATCAACGGACAGGTAAACACGGGTACGCAGGTGACCGGCACCAGTGGGCTTACTATTGGTAGCAACATCAGCCCCAACCTTGACTTCACAGTTACCTACAGTGCCGACTATACTATCGCCTCCAACTCCTTCTACCAGGAGCTAGACGAGAATTACTACCGGCATGATACCGGGTTACGGTTCTCGTGGCTCCCGGCTGGTGGGCTGGTGCTGGAGACCGGCGGACGATACAATGACTACCTCGGACTTGACGAGGAGCTCTATCCGACGACATTCATCATGAGTGCGGGTGTAGGTTACAAATTCATGCAGCAGGATGCCGTAGAAGTCAAGATGGTCGTGGGAGACATCTTCAATCAGGAGAACGGTATCAACCGCAGCATTACGGAGTTGTACGTCGAAGACAGCCGCACCCAAGTGCTCGGGCGTTACGTTCTCCTGAACCTTAGCTATCGGTTCAGGAACTTTGGCTTCTAGCCGACCTGAAACCGACAGGCTCTAGCGTGATCTCGTAGTCCTCCATCACCGGGTTAGCGAGCAGCTTCTGGCAGGCGGCGTGGGCAGTTGCCAGCGCCGCCTGCTCTGCTTCCTCCTCCAGCTCTATCTCCACGAACTTCCCGATCCTTACGCTCTGGATTTTGTTGAAACCCAAGTTCTCAAGCGCATGATGCGCGGCCTTCCCTTGTGGGTCAAGAATCGCCGGGCGGAGCATCACCGTAATGTGGGCCTTATACATGGTATTGGTCAGACTCCAAGGGTTCAGGTGTGGCATCTCGGATACCTCTGACGACTTCCATGCCAGCTCGCACGATACCCAGCACAATATACGCGGTAATTGCAATCAAAAAGCCCGTCTGCTGAAACACCGCCGTTATGACTCCCGCGGATATGAAGGCCATTGCCATATAAGGATGAAGCTGCACGTACCGGATCGTTGGCCGCGGTATGGCTTCGAAGCGAATTGAGGTCAACATAAGGAAGGACAGTGGGAAAAGGATAACCATTACGTGTACCTCCTCAAGATCAAAGAGCGGAAACAGTCTACCGGTTAGGTGTTCGTTCAAGACAAGGGCTACAATGGCCAGTGCTTGCGCGGGAGCGGGCAGGCCGTGAAAATATGATGATCCTGATCCGTCATGCATCACATTGAACCTAGCCAACCGCACCGCGGCGCAGAGGACCGGTACTGCCGACGCCAACAGGCCGAAGACACCGGAGCCTGACAGTGCGTAGATGTATATCAGGTACGAAGGAGCGACGCCAAATGAAACGACATCGCTGAGTGAATCAAGCTCCATGCCAAAGCGTGATTGACCGTTAGCCAAGCGCGCTACCATCCCATCCAGGAGATCAAAGAAGCCAGCGAGGATTATCAGGTAGCATGCATACTCATACTGTTCCTCGTGTATCTGGGTGATGGCCAAGAACCCTGCGAACAGGTTCATGAGAGTAAAAAACGATGGAACAGCGACGCGTGGAATCTGCCGTGGACGACGAGGGCGCCGCGTCTCTTCTGGCTGGGTTATTGGCGATTTCCGGGACATATTGCTACAATGCCCCGTCGAGGTTACCCAATACCGATTCGCCGGCTCGTACACGATCCCCTTCGTGTACGGCGATCAACACCCCTTCTGGCACGTATACGTTCACACGTGAGCCTAGCTTGATGATTCCCATACGCTGCCCGGCCTTCACACTATCCCCTACGGCGACATGGTACACAACGCGTCTGGCCAATAGTCCGGCAATCTGCTTGAATAGTACCTTGGTGCCTGAAGGATGCTTCACTCCCAGCTGGGATCGTTCGTTTAACTCCGACGACTTCGGATGCCACGCGACATAGTAATCGCCGGATACATACTGATCATATTCCAGAATCCCGGTTGCCGGTATCCTGTTAACGTGTACATTGAACACGGAGAGGAAGATAGAAATTCGCTTTGCGGGTCCGCCAATGTACAACGGCTCTTCCACATCATCTATAGATATAATCCTACCATCGGCCGGTGCCAGGAGAAGGTTATCTGCATCAGGGGGCGGTTGACAAGGCACATCCCGAAAAAAGTACAGGATGAATCCAATTAGGAGCACACACAGCAGGATGGCGACCATGCGAACGATCCCTGCTAGCAGCCAAACGGACAACGCGGTACTCGTAAGAGTTAGAAGAGCTACCCATAGGACAGTGGTATAGCCTTCGCGCGCAATCATGCAACTGGTAGGGAAATATAGCGAATGAGGAGACTTGAACGACAGATGCCTACAGTTACGTTTCATACGCTGGGATGTAAGCTCAATTACGCCGAGTCGAGTAGTCTGAAGCGTGATTTTGAAGAACGTGGTTATGGCGTAGTACCGTTTGGTGCCGCATCTGATGTGACGGTTATCAATACCTGCTCCGTGACGGCAGAAGCGGATCGCAAATGCAGGCAGATCATCCGCCGCGCAGTACGCTCCAGCCCCGGCACGTGCGTAATCGTGACAGGCTGCTACGCGCAGCTGCAACCGGAGGCCGTAGCTGCCATTGAAGGCGTAGATATCGTCCTTGGGTCAGGCGAAAAAGGGCGCCTCTTTGACATCGTAGCAGCGTTTTCGCCACGCCAGCACACACAAGTGGAGGTTTCCTGTATTGGTGATGTTCGCACGTTTGAACCTGCACTGTTGTCAGACGATCGGACGCGTGCGTTCCTGAAGATCCAAGATGGCTGCGACTACACATGTTCTTTCTGCACTATTCCGCAGGCTCGTGGTCTCAGCAGGTCAGCATCCATTGATCAGATTGTTGATCAGGCGCGGTCCATTGCTCTGCGCGGGATCCGGGAGATCGTTCTTACCGGAGTAAACGTTGGGCTTTACGGGGCAGGAACGCACGACTCGAATGGAGCGGCAGACTTTTTGTCATTGCTGCGGCAGCTTGCTCTGGTTGAGGGTATCGCGCGGTACCGCATAACCTCTATTGAACCCAACCTCCTGACGGACGAGATTATAGAATTCGTCGCTGCGACGCCCGCCTTTGTTCCACATTTTCACATCCCGTTACAGAGCGGCGACGATGCGGTATTGGGAGCCATGCGCCGTCGTTATCAGCGCTCCCGGTACGCGGACCGTATAGCATACATTTTGAGGCACATGCCGGATGCTGCTATCGGCGCCGACGTTATTGTCGGTTTCCCGGCTGAGACGGCTGAGCGGTTCGAGAACACGCGGCTCTTCCTTGAAGACCTCCCGCTGGCCTATCTGCACGTTTTCACGTATTCCGAGCGTCCGAATACGACCGCCGTTGATAAGTTGGAGTTTGACCCCATACCGCGACCAGTGCGTTCCACCCGCAGTGCCTGCCTGCGCGCACTTTCTTCAGCGAAGCGTTCCTGGTTTGCCCGTCGGCATGAAGGCACAGTCCGGCCCGTACTGTGGGAGCGCTCCCAAAAGGATGGCCGCATGGCCGGTTTTACGGACAACTATATTCGACTAAATCGCCGATTCGACGCAGAAAAGGTTGGCGTGATGGAGCCGGTCCTCATCGGCTCCTCCGGCGGACGCATTATGCATAGCGCATTCTAGACCCGTTGGCTTCCTAACGCGTTGGCACTGGAGATCTGAGAACAGACTGCAAGAAGCCCGCGCGATCTGCTACTCGCCAATATGCCTCCTGAGAACAGCTGGTAATTGATTAGGGAATTATATACGTGAGTGACCAACTGTACACAGTGAGGCACTAGTATCAATTTCACGGGTCATAGGGGTCGGTAACCCGAACGCCCCTCGCCGTGCAGAAGCCCCAATCCCGGAGGCCAGTATGTTGGCAGCCGCATTCAGGTCTGCATGATTCGCATCTCCACAGGACATACACGTGAATTTGCTCCGTGTCTTACGGTTACTCGCTTCTGTGTGCCCACACACAGAACACCGCTGACTGGCATAGGCAGCGGTAACCTTTATCACCTTGCGGCACTTATAGCTCAGCATCTGATCCAGCTGGCCCCAACCTGTTCGCAGTATCCCACGGTTGAGGCCAGACTTCTGTCTGACGTTTGTGCCAAAGCTCTCCATCGTCCCCTTAGCTGAACATGTCATCGCTTTGATCTTCAGGTCCTCCAGTATCACCGTTGAGGAGCAATTGGCAATACTGCGACTTACCTGGTGGTTCGCATTCTTGAGGATGTTAGCACGCTTGCGCTGTATGCGGGCGATTCTATCCTTCCGCCTGTTACGACGGTTGGAGCCTTTCTTCTGTCTCGCCAGTCTTCGCTGATGCCGCTTCAACTTGGCATCAAGACGCTTCGTATCCGGTTGTCTGATAATGCTTGTATCGCCCTCTGTGGAGACCATAGCGACCTGCCCGCAATTACGGTCAATGTCAATGCCTACAGCACCGCCGGTATCCTCTATTACAGGTGCCTCCATCTTGTAGCAGATGACAGCATACCCTTTGCCGGCGTTCTTCTTTACCGTGGCTTTGACGGGTATACCATCAGGGTACGGGTTGCCTCCCCGCCTGCGGAGCGCCATATATCCCACTTTCGGGATATACAGCTTGCCATCCCGGACCCTTACGTTATCCGGGATCGTGAACGAAGGCGTACTACCACGTCTGGAATGGAATCTCGATCTTCTCTTACCCTCCTTGAAGAATGCCTTCCAGGCGGCGTGCCATTCCTTGTTGGCTGAAAATCCGGTCGGTGCCGGCTGGAGCGGCTATAATGTACAGATTCTGCGCTCATCCTGAAACCCCTGATTGTAGTTCTGATCAAAGAATTATGAACTTTCGCAGCGGTTATCAAGCCCGCAAGTATCTGCCGCGTGATTTACGGTGTCGTTGCCGTGTTGCAGGCAGATTCAGGCGCGTTTCTCCTTACTGAACAGCCTATATGAGCCCTTTTTGCACGCGCTGACACCGCGGTAGCGGATTCAAGCACACCATCTGCAGGTATGCTAACCTTCCACGCGGGGGTAACGACCTAAACGCGCCAATCCTATCATCCAATACCGCACGCATCGTACCACGATCGAACTCCTGTTCCGGCAGTAGGCAGTCTTATTGGCAGGACTGATCACGGTACGCGTGATTTACGGCCTCGTTGGCGCGTTTTCGGCGGTTTTGGGTGCTATTCAGTCCTGTGAACGTCTGAGAACAGCCCTTTTGGGCGCTCCGATACGGCTTTGGCTGGGGCATGCGTGTCCTCCGCTCATGGCGAGTGACGCGGTACATCGTCTACAGAGGCCTTACACCGCGCCTCTATAGCGCTATTACCCCCTAATTGGCGGCCGAACCTGTCACATAGCACGATCCAGCACCCATTATCGCACGCACCGTGGCATTGCACGACCGTATCCATCTTTCAGCATATACTATCGCTGCGTTGCTGTACGCGTTTCTACAGTAGAGCTGCTTACAGCTTCGGTGGTTTGTCCAGGATAATATTGTCCTGCTTAACGACTCCACCTCACTAATTGACCTGCACGCATGATTTACGGCCTCGTTGGCGTGTTGCAGGCAGATTCAGGCACGTTTTTCCTTACTGAACAGCCTATATGAGCCCTTTTGCACGCATGCACACCGTGGTAGCGGCTTCAAACGTGCCATCTGCAGGCATAGTGGACAGCCACGCGTGTATGTAGCAACGTAAACCCGTCAATCCTACCAACCACGCTACGATGCACCCTCCAATTCCGCACGCATCGTACCACGACCGAACTCATGTTCCGGCAAGCACTTATGGATCGTACGCGCTGCAATAATGCTGATGATAATTACGACACCTTCCTGGTACAGGGTAGTCTTTTCACATTCGCCTTGGCTCCCTTGATGACTACCCCTCCACGCACAGCCGTAGGCTCCTTATTGGCCGGATAGATCACCGTACGCGTGATTTACCGCCTCGTTGGCGTGTTTTCGGCACATTTGGACCCCATTTAGCCCGCTTACCGTCTGATGAGAGCCCTTCTGGGCCCTCCGATACGGCTTTGGCGGGGACATGCGTGCCCTCCAGATACATCTCCGCCTGCTCCGCTTATCGCGGAGTGACACGTTACATCGTCTACGGAGGCCTTACATTACGCCTCTATAGTGCTGTTACCCCCCTAAGTGGCAGCCGAACCCGTCACACAGCACGATCCTGCCCCCATTATCGCACGCATCGTGGTACGGTACACGCTTCTACAGTAGAACTGCTTGTAGTTCCGGCAGGTGGTCTGCACAGGGTAGGATCTTCATGCTCCATGTCTCCGACTCCCTATTCGCCATGGCTGCCCATCGTTGACGTTGACTCGAATTCATCCAACGCGCGACATTCCGGCATCGTTGAGCAATCAAACTGTTCAGGTTCTCCATGATGTTATTGGTCTGCAAACTGCGTCCCAGTTCCTCCGCCACCCCCAGTCTATGGAGCGTCAAAGTCTCTTCCAACCCCTCAGACAAGCTGTTCGCTGCCTTGGGATGGGACTCCTTCAACCCCTTTTTTATGCTCAGAAGCGCCTCCTTTGCCTTGTCGTAATTCGGCTCGTCGTACGCCTGCTGCAACTCCCCCCGAACCCGCACCTTTTCGTCCTCTTTCTCAATGTAACTCACCACATTCTCTCGCTTATGCCAAGTACACCGCTGTACCTGTGCCTTATCACCAAATACCGCTTTCACCGCCTTCCGGAGCCCTTTGGAACCATCTAAGATGACCAAAAGCCCCTTATCATACCGCAGACCGCGATCAATCAAATCCTGCAGCAGCCCTTGTACCGCCTCGGCGTTCTCTGTCGCCGTCTCCACCATCCCTACTACTATCTTCTCGCCCGTCTCCGTAATCCCTACACAAATCAATACCTGCACCCCCTGAAAGTACTTGCCGTCCAGCAGCAACGCTACAAACGTGTTCTCCGCCAGATTACGCTCCTCCTGCTCCTTCAATACCTGTGCACTGTAACTCTTGTACTTGCGACTGATTGAGGAAGCGCTCAATCCAAAACTGCCAACAAACTCCGTTGCCACCTTCTTGTAGTTCCGCTGGCTAATACCATACACAATTTTCCGGGCGATACGCTCCACCATATTCGGATTCGGCTTGTGCAACAATTTGTAGGTCTCCAGAGGACGCGCTTTACCCTTCACCCGGTCCTGTACACGCGGCACACTCACCTTTACCCGCTCATCTCCAATCATGATAGAGCCCGGTCTGCTCCCCCACCGCTCGTACCGCCCCTTGTGCTGCTTATTGTTGTCGCGCTTTCTGCGCACACCGCAGAGAGACTTTACCTCGGCTTCCATGACCGCAAGAAAAAACGCCAGTTGCATCGTGCCAAGATGCTCTACTAACAGCTTCAGGGAATCGATCCCGGTGTCTAGTATCTTCTGGAGGCCCTCCGGTAGTGTGCCGGGGTTTTCTATCTGCATGACATCTTTGGACATAGGTCAGTTATCGTTTGTCTGATTGATGGAAGGAAACAATGCTGATCGCATCGCTGGATCTTGCGCAGCGCGGGGCAATCTTCGCATATGTGACTCGATCTCAAGAAGCAACAACGCCAGACAAGCACGGCGCTTGTCTGGCGGCATCCACAAGCGAACATCGCGTAGCCGCCGCACCAGCTTCTTGGAGACATGGGCCACACAACGAGTACTTCGAAGGCTCGGACTCAACTGTTCATACAGTCCTGTCCGGTGCAGTGTCAGCGTCCTATCCAGACCCCGCAAGAGCCACCGGGCCGCAGACCGGTTACACACCAAAAGGTCCGTATGGATCTGCATCAACGCTGCATGCGCCACCTTCGGATCCGGCACGGCGAAAGCACGCGTGATTGCCCCCCGAATGCGCCGCCCGTCCTGCTCGGACAGATAACTCACTACACGCGTGCGCTTGTGCATCTGGCAGTGTTGCTGCTGCATACCGGTACCCAAGCACTCTTGCAGTACGCCGGTCAGCGATGTCACATCAGGAGTGATGCAGAAGAGCCCCCGATCTGCGCACAAACCGAGCTCCAACAAGCCTTGTAACAAGTGTTGCACGCGCTCCGCATCGTGCAACGGAGCCTCCACAAAGCCCAGAATGCGCCGATAACCCTCAATGGTAGCGGCCATGCACACGACTATGGGTCGCCCCCACACTTCCATGGCATCAAGCCAAAGGATTACGTGCTCTTCTTCACACAACGGGCGCGTATCAAACACCTGCCGCGCCTGCTCGCACGCCACAGCATCATCATCGTACCCCAATGCCAAGCCTCCCGGAGACTCCAGAGACTCTGGAGCACGGACGCTATTTTCCTCCTCGGAAGGTGCTTCTGCCAACTGCTCCCCAGTGCCGTCTGGAGCCGCATTATCCGACGGAAGCATAACATCCTCTTCCAGACTAGACGTTAACTGCTGTACACACTGGGTGAGGTGCCGCAACAAGTCAAATTGCAGCTGCCGACCGGACGCGCCGGCATGACGCAGCCCCTGAATGAGCTGCGATAAATCATCTGATAAACTCATAAGTGATCATGGATCCGTATGGTGAAAAGGCTTAGGAAACCCAAGCCAACACCGAACCAATAATCACTTTTTCAGCCAACAAGGAATGGCACGCCGCCTGCCTTCCATGCATCCGCCTGATATTTCAACGTGTATCTAACTACAATGTGTATCTAACGACACCAAAGGAGTATTCAGGTAGCCACTCGACCGTGCGGCGCAGCGCCGTGAACCGCTTCCCCAGCGAGAAGAAGCTTACCGAGGGCGGCTTCTCTCCAGCCTCTTTCGCTTTCTTGTACGCCTCGCTCTGCTCTGCGAGGATGGCATTCCACACAAACCTACACGCACCCGCTAATCCAGCAAGGTGCTTGGCGTTACTCCGACTTCCGGGCAACAGCCTGTATGTGATATTGCGGTATGCACTAACCGTTTCGGGCATGGCACTGTGGTATATAACTCCCTAATAGATGGTAATTATATAGCATGCGTACCCACGTGTTGAGTTATTTGAAATAATTGCGTATCCGTCCGGTGAAGTACATTATAACCGAGGGTATTTACTCTCTCAATTAGAGTAAGTTAGAGCGCGGTTCGAAGGTTTATAGGCTAGCGTCGGTTGGGTGTGCAGGAGTCAAGTACCTGACAGCGTATTCGCAGACCCGTACACGGATCTATCGGATGACCCGGGCGCGCCTGTTTAGGGGCTCCTATGCCGCTTTCTTGACGGTAGCTTGCTGCAAGTCCCGACTAGCTTTCCAATGATGGGGCAAGAGTTCAGCCATGCGGTCGGCAGGATGTGTCGGAAGACGGCGTAGTACGTCGGTAAGCCATTCAATCGGGTTTGTCGATTGCAACTTGCATGTGGCAAAAAGAGCGTACAGTACTGCGGACCGCTGCGCTGCCGCATGCGATCCCGCAAACAGATGGTTTTTTCGACCAAGCGCAATCGCTCGCATCTGGTTCTCGACCAGATTGTTATCAATCTCAACCTTGCCGTCTTCCAGGTAACAAACCAGCTTCTCCCACCTGTTGAGCATGTACCCCACGGCTTCATCCCATCCCGCACTCGGCCGGTGCTCACGACTCTCCTCAAGCCATGGCTTCAACTTCTCCAGTACCGGCCGTGCCTCCTCCTGTCGTACCTCCACACGCCGAGCCGGACCAGCTCCCTCCTTACGCAACCCACGCTCTATCGCATACAACTGCCGGATTTCCTCCATTACATGGCGCACCTTCTTGGGCTCCTTTTTTCTGCAGTCATAAAACTTGCGACGCGCATGCGCCATACATCCAAACAGCGTTATCCCGCCCCGCGTACCAAACGCATCGTACACCACATACCCGTCGGTTTGCATCGCCCCTCTATATCCGCGCAAGAATTCCCACGGTCCAGCGCGCGCACGGCTCGGGCTGTAATCCATCATCACCACCTTCGCCCGCGGTGCCAGGTATACCCAAAGATAGCCGCGATGCGTCTTTCCTTCGTTTTTCTTCCCTTTCTTCTCCTTCCCTTCCTTCTTCGGCTTTTGCACCGGGAACGTTGTCTCATCCACCTGCAGATACCCGCTACGAAGCACCTCCTTACGCAACGCATCTCCTAACGGACCCAGATACGTCGCTACCTTCGCAATCCAATCCCCCATTGTAGCAGCCGATAGCTTCACGCCATGGCGCTGAAACTTCTTCCGCAGCCGGTATAGCGGCATATGATCCACATATTTGGCTACCGCCAAATACGCCAACAACCCCGGACCCGCCTTCCCCTTCGGTATAACACGCTTCGGCAACGGCGCTATGACCACCCCCTTGCGAGGCTCCTTGCAGACAACGTACTTCGGCCGCACAATCCGTACTACCCTCGTGAAGCCCGGCACATATTCCAGGTACTCCGTTACTTCCTCGCCGATGTACTTCATACCCGCGGTGCTGCCCTCCGGCTCAAGGCGGATCACCTCTCTGGGCAGATGGTCCGGAATCGGCCCACGCACCGGCTTGTTCTTCCCACGCCGCTTGCGCTTTACCGGGACATACTCCTCCTCCTCCTCGGGCTCAACAGCTTCTGGTTCCTCTCCAGACAACTGGCCTTGCTGCGCATTGTCCGCCGGCGTGTAACGCTCACTCTTTTTGCCAGAGAGTAGGCGATGCGCTTGTTCCAACCTGTCTTCCAGATGGCTAATCTTCGCAGCCATATCCGCGATGTTCTTGGATAGACGATCGGCTTTTTTCTCCAAGCGACGGACCTGCTTTCGCAGATCCTTGTTCTCAGCCTCTTGGTTTCTTAGCCTCTGAAAAAGGGCTTCACCGGCAGGAGAAGAGGGGGAGAAAGATACCTTGGGCCGCATAGTTCGTGTACATGTGCGTCCGCCACAATGTTCCGGTTCTTCTCCCCAAAACCCATGTTTTTTGTCCCCAAAGACGCTGATTGCTGCCTGCATTCAGGCGCCAAGACGATAAGCTGCACACCACTCCGAAATTCCCAAGTCGGCACACCAAACCCGGCGTATAATCACCTTGCACTAAGCTCTACAAGCGGACTACGCAGACCAATGCTAAGCCCGCTTTACCATGTACTTCACCGTACGGATACATAATTGCAGTCTTTTCGTGAAAAGCGGGAACCGATTATGAAAAACTGGCAAAAGCCATCCTGTCTGCACCACCAAAACACAAAAAGTAATTCCTGCGAAAACGCGTGGCACTCAGCCATACAACTCCCATTGATTACGCACCGAACCACTCCATGAACCTGCTACCTGGTGGCACAACGAGAGTCCTCAATAATCCTCCCTACGCCGAAACAGAAAGGCCGCCTATCACCGATACCTGTTCTCCTTCGTAGACTCTGTAGGTTTCGATAAGGATATATTTCGCCCATAGTCGCCATATAGCCCTCCATTGGTCGTCGGCTGGATCAGCCTCAATTACAGGTAACCCAAAACGCTTGGCGTCAGAAACAGAAACGACTGAGCCGTGGTTCTTGGACTTGCTTACAAGGTAATTGCGTAGTGTCTTGGACAGCTTCTCCACATCCCTCTCAGATCGAGATTCTACACATGCCAAGACTTCGCTTATCAACGTGCTTATTCGCTCCATCGCATTACGCGCGTCTTGAACCATAAGGGCGGTAATATCGGTAGCAAGGCCAAGGTGGAAGAGCGATGTGGCTGGATTTTGCTCAATGCGACGCTCTGCCTCGTCAACGGCCGCTATGATCGCGTGGGCTGGAGCTAATTCGTGTTTGCCAGAAAAAGGTAGGAGGGCTGAAAAACGGCGAAACAAGGCCGTTTGATACTCGTTCTATCCATCTGTAAGCGTTACGGTTACAGATGGATATGAGCCATACCGTATTTGCACATTGCAGATTATTCAGCCAGCGTGTCTCTAACGAATGTTTGGCCAAATCCTTCTGTTTCGGGCGTTTTCATCGATATAAGGCCCCTTGGGGCCGATTATTCATACGATTAATACCATGCGGATTGTAGAGGATACACAGTTTAAGCTCGGGCAGGTCCCCATTGAAGAGATGACCTTCCACCCCAAAGACCGGGACGATATACCGGCAGTGCTAAAAGGTCTGCAGCACCTGTATTGCGACCCAACGGCTCGGCAGAAGATCTTTGAGATCCTGGAGAAGCAGTTGCTTCCGAATATTGATTTGCAGCGTGGTCGTCCGGGGATGGCACTTTGGCGCGTCTTTGTCTTGGGGGTATTGAAGCAGGCCCTCAACTGCGACTTTGATCGTTTGAGGAGCCTGGCCGCCAATCATTTGGAGGTGCGCCAGATGCTGGGGCATACGAATTTCTGGGACGAGCCTGTCTATCAGCTGCAGACCGTTATTGATAACGTGAGCCTGCTAACAGCGGACATCCTGAAGCAGATCAACGATGCGGTGGTGGCTTGCGGTCACCGATTGGTAGAACAGGAGCCAGAGGAGCCGCTTCTTTGCCGGGTTGATTCGGCGGTGGCCAAAGCGAATGTGGAGTGGCCTACGGATGTTCGTTTGTTGTGGGAATCGATGCGGTGCCTGATTCGGGAGTTGCATTGCGCATGTGAGGCGCACAGCCTTGCGGGCTGGCGCAAGGCTGTGTACTGGAGTCGTACCTTGAAGAAGGCCTTCAACCGGGTGCGTACGCACCGTCAGTGGCGTGATGAGTCGAAGGTGAGAAAGTATGTGAAGATGTGTCGTGTTCTGATTGAGCGTGCGGAGAGCAGTGTCAGCGTGTTGAAGGAGAAAGACGCGGATCTTGAGGAGGTGTTGCGGTACTTGGCAGATGCACAAAGGCAGATAGATCAAGTAGATAGGCGTCTATTGAAGGGGGAGGTGATTCCGCATGATGAGAAGGTATTTTCGATACATGAGCCGCATACTCGTTGGATCACCAAGGGGAAGGCGGGGGTGATTGCGGAGTTGGGTCTGCCGGTATGCGTGCTGGAGGATCAGCATCAGTTGATATTGTGGCATCAGATACTGCACGAAGGGGTGGATTCGGATATGATTGTGGGGTTTATGAAGGAAGCGAAGGATCGGTATCCGGCGATCACATCGTGCAGCATGGATAAGGGGTACTCATCGGTAAAGAACCGTAAGGCGCTGGAGCCGGTGTTGGACACGGTGATCATGCCGAAGAGGGGTAAGTTGAGCAAAGCGGATAAGGAGAGGGAATCCGATCCGAAGTTTGTGGAGGGTCGTCGTCAGCATCCGGCAGTGGAGTCGGCGATCAACAATTTGAATCATCGGGGCCTGGGTTTGATACGGACCCGTGGCAAGGAAGGCTTTGTTCGGACGGTGGCGCTGGTAGTGGTAGCGGCAAATGTGCACCGTATCGGACAGATAGTGAAGCGGAGCGAGGAGCGACGAAGGCGGTGCGAGCAGGCCCGCAAGCGCGCGGCGTAGGTACTCGCGCGAGCGTCTTCAGCACAGAATCAAGGTAGCCTGCAAGGGCGAGAGGCCAACGTATGTTCATGCCTCGCTGATGGACGACAAAAACACGTCTGATCAACGTCAAAACCCTAGGATTGCCGGCGTGAGCGGACAAAGTCGGCACCGTTACCGTCGAAAAATCCTTGCTGACTTGTCATTCCGATCCCCAATTCGAATTCCAGCCCCCCACTCAGCCAAGAGTCGCTCGCAAGACCATACTTTTCTGGCAAACACTAATTCGGTGGCGTTTACGCGAAACTGCGGATCTACTGGTCCGAGGTCGCTGGTTGGCCCCATAAGTATTTTGTTGGCCCAAATACAAAGAGGGTTCCAGCACTCTTGGCTTGGTCTGGAATGATTACCGTGAGCTCCCTGCACCCTGCCTGCGCTTGGCGAATTAGGCGAAGTGCGACTTCCCCATTACCACCCGGAGTGTGGAGCATAATGTGGAGACCCTGTTCGGAATCGGCATCAAAAAGGAGCTCCTCAAATAAGGGGACACACGCATAGAAGATCTCATCCCGTAGAACAACGAGGCGGCAGTCGTACTTGTCCTGATAGTCCCGAATAAGCTGCTGTCGCTCGTACCGACCGGCATGGCCTGCCTCATAGAGAGGCGATCTTCCACTCATTTGGAGTCTACGATGGGTTGCCCTTGCATGTCGAACGTGGAGCGCCTGTTGCCCCGCATCCTCCTAGCCTCCTTATAAAAACGCTTTGCATTCTCTACCTTTTCACGCCAGTCAGGGTCATACTTGAACAATCCCGGCGAGGTGCTCGCATCAGTTTGTTGGCCGCTACCTGAATTCTCCGGGCTTCTGATCTCTTTGTTCATGATTGTGTGCTATGTGCGTTGCTTTTGTGCGCACTCATCCTCCCCCATACATCAAAGTTCACACCCACAACCGTGCGCTACTCGATGCAACTGTAACAGTGTTAGCAAGTTCTCCCCTATGCAGTAATCCAAATGAGTTTACCCGAATCCTAGTGGGCAATCGCTCAACAAGAACCCCGATCCCATTAGCCCTCGGAGTACCTCACGATTTTCTTGACAGGGTGAACCCATTCACCCAAATGATGACCGAAATCCAAGGTCGAAGAAGTGATCCTCCACTATTCTACTTAATTCCTGATCGGATTTCGGTTTGAGTATCATTTTCCTTTGACCTGGACAAGAATACCGTTACGGGGGCGAAAATCAAGAATAAAATCTCGTATACGACGCGACAGACCACAGCTTCATCGTTGTTGACGCAAATTAATGACGTATCCTCTACATTACGTGCACTTCCACCCTTGAGCCACTTTGTGTCCACCGACCCTAAACAGTTACAATCAGACAACTACAACCTGTATGGCTCGCAGAAAGAAGAAGAGCACTAAGCGCAGCATCCAATCCTATTCCCATCAAGATAAAGAGCGCTCGAACAACCCACCTGTTGGCTTGGTAACTCCGGCGACGGACCCCGGAACCGGAACCAGAACGTATGATCATGACTCACACATTGACCCTGAACTAAGCTGGGCGGGCAAGTCGGAGCACATGTCGTTTGAGGTCCCGACGGTATCGTTACATGTACACGAGCGGATCGACCCGCGAACAATCCTCAAGATTGTGCGAAAAAAGTCCGAGAGTGAACAACAGCTCTCGCTCTTCGACCATCCAGCGGAAAATCCTCCGATTCGCCAAGCTATTGAATTTTATAAGCACCGCCACAACTGGAGCAACCGAATGATAGCAGGAGACAGCCTGCTTGTTATGAACAGCCTGTTGGAGAAAGAGGCCTTGGGAGGCAAGGTTCAGACCATTTATTTTGACCCACCATACGGCGTAACATATGGCTCGAATTTTCAACCCTTTGTGAGTCAACGTGAGGTAAAGAGTGGCGACCGGTCAGACGACCTAACGCGGGAGCCAGAAACCTTACGCGCCTTCCGGGACACTTGGGAATTAGGAATACATTCGTATCTCACGTACCTGCGGGACCGGCTCCTTCTTGCGCGCGAACTGATGACGGATTCAGGGAGCTGCTTCGTCCAGATAGGCAAGGATAACGTTCACCGAGTTGCCCTAGTCATGGATGAGGTTTTTGGCGCTCAAAACCGTATTTCCACCATCACATACGTTACATCTGGCGGATCTTCAGCTTCAACGCTGCCGGGAGCAGCAAATTACCTGCTTTGGTACGCCAAGGACCAGTCAAGAATAAAGTATCGTCAATTGTACGAACCATTGAGCAGGCAGGAGATTCTAGATCTCTTCAGTTGGCACGCAATGGTTGAGTTGCCAAACGGTGAAACCCGTAAACCGACGCAAAAGGAAAGAATTGATCCCAGCAAGCATCTTCCTGCTGGCGCGCGTATTTACGGCCGCATGCAACTTCTCTCGCCAGGTACTTCAACAACAGGACGATCTGAACCTTTTGAGTGGGATGGTAATGCCTTTAAGTGTCCAATTGGGCAGCAATGGAGGGTGTCTCCAGAGGGCTTGGAACTGTTAGCAAGAATCAATCGCTTAGATGCTGCTAGTGACCACGGTGTTTTGCGGTGGAAACGGTATGAAGATGAAGTGGCCGGACGAAGAATTCACAATGTTTGGTCACGCAAAATGAATGAGCAAAGAAAGCTCTACGTCGTTCAGTCTGCCATACTACCGATACAGCGCTGCATCCTTATGACGAGTGATCCCGGCGATCTGGTATTCGATCCCACATGCGGCAGCGGTACTACTGCCGATGTTGCCGAACAATGGGGGCGCCGCTGGATCACATGCGACACATCTAGGGTTGCGCTGACTATCGCAAAGCAGCGATTAATGGCAGCGATCTTCGATTATTACAAACTACAGCGACCCGATGAAGGCGTCGGGAGTGGATTCAAGTGCCACACTGTGGAGACAGTTTCCGCAAGCATTCTTGGCTACAACAAGCCTCGGAGCGAGACTATCTTGTACGACCAACCCCACATTGATAAATCCAAGATTCGCGTCACTGGACCTTTCACGGTTGAAGCAGTGCCTGCTCCTCATGTGGAACCCCTTTATTCGGCGACGCCCGCATCCGACCCGCTACCCGCAGACCAGTCGGTGACCAGGACCGGCGTGACTGCTCGGCAGGGAAATTGGCGAGCGGAGATTCTAAAGTCGGGTATCCGCAGTACTGGAGGCAAAAGGATTCATTTCTCTCGCCTTGAACCGATGCCAGGAGCCAAATGGCTTCACGCCGAAGGTGAATACCCCCCCCCCCCCCCATTATGTACAGACAGTGTATCACGCTCCAAGCGCGCTGTAATCTCGTTTGGACCGGATTACGCGCCGCTTGAGCAGAGACAGGTAGCAAGCGCGTTAGAGGAAGCACATACGCTAGTGCCTCAGCCAAACACGATCGTGTTTGCGGCCTTTCAGTTTGACCCCGAGGCCGCCAAGGATATACACGAAACCGCTTGGCCCGGGATCACACTTCTCAAGGTACAGATGAATGCGGACCTCCTGACAGAGGATCTCAAAAAGAAACAAACCTCAAACGAAAGCTTCTGGCTAATCGGCCAACCAGATGTACACCTTGATCGAATGACTGACGACAAGTACCGTGTTTCAGTCCATGGATTCGATTACTACGATGTTGGCAGTGGCACTCTGGAATCCGGCGGCCCAGATAGAATTGCAATGTGGCTGCTAGACCCCGACTACGACGGTAGGAGTCTCTTCCCCCGCCAAGTGTTCTTTCCTATGGCCGGAAAGAACCAGGGGTGGACCAAGTTAGCCAAAACCCTAAAATCCGAATTGGACCCGAAGCGAATCAACGCCTATCACGGAACAGAGTCGTTACCGTTCAAAGCCGGAGACCACCAGCGTGCTGCAGTCAAGATCATAGATGATCGTGGCATTGAAAGTCTGAAAATCATTCAGCTTGAGGGCTGAACTGCCCCAAGATTCGAAGTGGGAGAAGTTTGGCCTCAGGCACGGGTGCCAATCTATCCTTCTCACCACGACACTACACAAACTACCGGATGAAATCCATTGATCGCCTGATAATCAACTCCCCGTACGAGGAGCCAACACAGCATTGGAGCCATAATCGGGACGCCCAATCATTCGAGCGCACAGAAGGCAGACGTTCTGCGGGTTACATGGTGGCATCCCAAGAATCCAAGGCGGCGAATGATCCTGGACTGTTTGTGGCAATCCCGTGTGTAAACCAAATACGACAACGTGTAAAGGAATGGCGCAGCCACGGGTACCCGGGTGTATCCGCAATCACACGGAGACTCCTGGCGTATTGGCAGGACCCGGAGGAATTTTCAGTGCGACGGTTCTTTTATTGCCAGTTGGAGGCGGCAGAAACTCTCATCTGGTTGACTGAAGGACCAGAGCAAGATCGGGTAGGACTTGATATCCCATCAGATGGCGGTCCCTTCCAGAGAGCATGCGCCAAGATGGCCACCGGGTCCGGCAAAACTGTCGTGATGGCAATGGTAATCGCCTGGCACATTCTGAACAAGGTTACTACTCCACAACGCCTCCATTATTCAAAGCATGTGCTGATTGTTGCACCCGGACTCACTGTTAAAAACCGGCTACAGGTACTCAACCCAACATGCGCTAATAACTACTATGAAGCATTCCGGATCGTACCATCACCCCTCTTGGATAAACTACGGCAGGGTAAGGTTCTAATTCGAAATTGGCACGCGCTTGGCTGGGAAACTGAGGAAAAGTTCGCCGCTAAGAAAGGTGTGGACAAGCGGGGTGCTCTCAGCGATGAGGCCTATCTACGGCAGGCACTCGGCGAATTGGCACGGCGGCGCAATCTTCTTGTCATCAACGACGAAGCCCACCACGCTTGGCGTTTAGCTCCGGATTCCAGTCCAAAGGGGATTGAGAAGAAAAAGATTGAGGAGGCCACCAAATGGGTAGGCAGCCTTGACAGGATACACCGTGCGCGAGGGATAACGGCCTGCTATGACTTCTCAGCAACTCCCTTTACGCCGTCCGGCAAGAAAAGCACCAACGATGCTTTATTCAAATGGATTGTAAGTGACTTCGGTCTAAATGATGCCATTGAAGCGGGCCTCGTGAAGACACCTCGCGTCGTAGTGCGTGATGACGGGGTTCCAGATTCCAAATCATTTACGTCCAAGTTCTACCACATCTTCAACGAACCTGACGTAAAACATGACTTGGCCCGGAAGGCAGAAAAGACTGAGCCCCTCCCAGACCTAGTAATAAACGCCTACTACTTCCTTGGTGTGGACTGGCGCGAAACAGCCAAGTCCTGGAAGAATCTAGGTATGGACACCCCACCTGTTTTGATCACGGTGGCCAATCGAACAGAGACTGCTGCACGCGTTAAGTACGCTTTCGACAGCGGGAGAATTCAAATCCCCGAGCTGTGCGATCCAGAAAAAACGCTGCACATTGATTCGAGGGTCCTTGCATTCGCTGAGTCCTCTGATAAACCAGTCGACCTTCCCAATGATGGAAAAAGCGTGACAACGAAGAGGACAAAGAAAGAAAACGCAGAGCTCCTCCGCCAACAGGTGGATACAGTCGGAAAACTGGGAGAGCTAGGAGAGACAATTCAGAATGTCATCTCGGTCGGAATGCTATCGGAAGGATGGGATGCCAAGACCGTGACCCACATAATGGGGCTACGAGCCTTTGCCAGCCAACTCTTATGCGAACAGGTAATCGGCCGGGGGCTGCGACGAACTTCATACGAAACCAACCCCGAGACAGGTCTCTTCGAACCGGAGTACGTAAACATATTCGGAATTCCATTCACGTTCCTCCCCCACGAACATTCTGACAACATTCCGCCACCTCCACCTCCCAAGGTCGAAGTTCGAGTCCTCCCGGAACGCCACAATGATTACGAAATCACATGGCCAAAAGTCGTTCGCATTGACCGAACATTAGAACCCAGACTCACGGTTAACTGGGAGATGCTCCCGGACCTTCATCTGGCGGCCGGTCAAACAGCTAAGCTTGCCGAGCTTGCTCCAGTTATTGAAGGTAAACCAGACTATGAGCGAATTGAGCGAATAAGCCTAGAAGCACTGGCGCAAGAATATCGATTTCAGCGGATCGCCTTCGAGACCGCGCATCAGATCATAAGCAGCAGGAAGCCTGATTGGGAAGGTAGCAAAGGATATCACATGGCACAGCTGGTGAAGCTCGTGGAGGATTTTGTACTGACGGACAAGATTTCAATTGAGCCAGTCACTCTTGGTCATGATGCCTTTGGCCGCCGTCTCATAATCACCCTCAATTTGAATAAGTTGGTACGACATATATGGCACGGAATAACGGCTTCCAGTACAGTGATGCTGGAAGTTCAGTTCGATGCGGAAGAACCCATCGGATCCACGGCCAGCATGCAAACATGGTACACCGGCAGATCGAACGGACTAACCAAGCGAAGTCACATTAACCGATGTATCTTTGACAGTACGTGGGAAGCCTCAGCGGCCTATGTCCTTGACCACAACACTGAGGTCGATGCATGGGTCAAGAACGACCACCTTGGCTTTTCAATCTATTACGTTTACGGCGGCGTAGTCCGCAAGTACGTTCCCGACTTTCTAATCCGTATGAAGTCTGGCACCATGTTGGTATTGGAAACCAAGGGGAAGTACACGGAACGAGATAAGGCTAAGCGAGCCTATCTTGATGAATGGGTCCAAGCTGTAAATGCACACGGGGGATTCGGCGAGTGGAGCAGCGCCATTTCCTTCAGCCCTAGTGATATCTGCGGTATCCTCGCACGGCATAGTCGGACATCCGGCATCGCAGCTTGATTCAGCCATCTCCTGTTCAGCCGGGGATGTGCGCAGCTTGGTCATGAGGTATAGTCTTGATCGTCTGTCTCTACCTGATAAAGCGCACATCGCGCAGATTCCAGGCTAGGAATTTGGCACCACCCACTACAGAAAGAAGAATATTTTCCGGTAAGTGGTCAGTCGCCAACAAACGTGTGGTATTACCTTCTCCACATAATCGCCCGCACTAGGCCTACCGTGTGCCCAGTTCAGATACGTAACACTGTATAATATTTATCTGTTTTTGCAAGTTCGGTGTAGTGATTGGTTCTTTCAAGGGGTGCGGAGCCCTCGGACCGGAGTGATGCTTGCACCGGGGATGCGGGAAGCGTAGCATCATTTGGCATGCGCGAGAGGCATGCCTATGCGATGGACATACGTCCAGACTAGACGTTAACTGCTGTACACACTGGGTGAGGTGCCGCAACAAGTCAAATTGCAGCTGCCGACCGGACGCGCCGGCATGACGCAGCCCCTGAATGAGCTGCGATAAATCATCTGATAAACTCATAAGTGATCATGGATCCGTATGGTGAAAAGGCTTAGGCAACCCAAGCCAACACCGAAATCCGAATATGGTGGAGCGTATCGCCCGGAATAATCACTTTTTCAGCCAACAAGGAATGGCACGCCGCCGCGTAATCTGGCGGAGAACACGTTTGTAGCGTTGCTGCTGGACGGCAAGTACTTTCAGGGGTGCAGGTATTGATTTGTGTAGGGATTACGGAGACGGGCGAGAAGATAGTAGTAGGGATGGTGGAGACGGCGACAGAGAACGCCGAGGCGGTACAAGGGCTGCTGCAGGATTTGATTGATCGCGGTCTGCGGTATGATAAGGGGCTTTTGGTCATCTTAGATGGTTCCAAAGGGCTTCAGAAGGCGGTGAAAGCGGTATTTGGTGATAAGGCACAGGTACAGCGGTGTACCTGGCACAAGCGAGAGAATGTGGTGAGTTACATTGAGAAAGAGGACGAAAAGGTGCGGGTTCGGGGGGAGTTGCAGCAGGCGTACGACGAGCCGAATTACGACAAGGCAAAGGATGCGCTTCTGAGCATAAAAAAGGGGTTGAAGGAGTCCCATCCCAAGGCAGCGAACAGCTTGTCTGAGGGGTTGGAAGAGACTTTGACGCTCCATAGACTGGGGGTGGCGGAGGAACTGGGACGCAGTTTGCAGACCAATAACATCATGGAGAACCTGAACAGTTTGATTGCTCAACGATGCCGGAATGTCGCGCGTTGGATCAATTCGAGTCAACGTCAACGATGGGCAGCCATGGCCAATAGGGAGTCGGAGACATGGAGCATGAAAATCCTACCCTGTGCAGACCACCTGCCGGAACTACAAGCAGTTCTACTGTAGAAGCGTGTACCGTACCACGATGCGTGCGATAATGGGGGCAGGATCGTGCTGTGTGACGGGTTCGGCTGCCACTTAGGGGGGTAACAGCGCTATAGAGGCGTAGTGTAAGGCCTCCATAGGCGATGTAACGTGTCACTTCGCGATAAGCGGAGCAGGCGGAGATGTATCTGGAGGGCACGCATGTCCCTGCCAAAGCTGTATCGGAGGGCCCAGAAGGGCTCTCATCAGACGGTAAGCGGGCTAAATGGGGTTCAAATGTGCCGAAAACACGCCAACGAGGCGGTAAATCACGCGTACGGTGATCTATCCGGCCAATAAGGAGCCTACGGCTGTGCGTGGAGGGGTAGTCATCAAGGGAGCCAAGGCGAATGTGAAAAGACTACCCTGTGCTAAGAAGGTGTCGTAATTATCATCAGCATTATTGCAGCGCGTACGATCCATAAGTGCTTGCAGGAACAGGAGTTCGGTCGTGGTACGATGCGTGCGGAATTGGAGGGTGCATCGTAGCGTGGTTGGTAGGATTGACGGGTTTACGTTGCTACATACACGCGTGGCTGTCCACTATGCCTGCAGATGGCACGTTTGAAGCCGCTACCACGGTGTGCATGCGTGCAAAAGGGCTCATATAGGCTGTTCAGTAAGGAGACACGCGCCTGAATCTGCCTGCAACACGGCAACGACACCGTAAATCACGCGGCAGATACTTGCGGGCTTGATAACCGCTGCAAAAGTCCATAATTCTTTGATCAGAACTACGATCAGGTGTGTCAGGATTAGCGCAGAATCTGTACATTATAGGCGCTCCAGCCGGCACCGACCGGATTTTCAGCCAACAAGGAATGGCACGCCGCCGCATACCCAGCCGCTCTACCGCACAACCGCTCTTGAGCACACGGAACATGTCTTCCACACGCCACCGCAACACGTAGTAGCCTACCACCTCAATAGCTTGCTCCAGCGTCGTAACCTCTTGGGTCGTCAACAGATACCACTGTACCGGTCGCTCTCCGGCTGGCGGCTGCACCTCCCGAACATGAATCGCACTGACCTGCAGATGGTACGTTTGAAGCCGCTACCGCGGTGTCAGCGCGTGCAAAAAGGGCTCATATAGGCTGTTCAGTAAAGAGACACGCGCCTGAATCTGCCTGCAACACGGCAACGACACAGTAAATCACGCGTGCAGGTACTTGCGGACTTAGCAACCGCTGCAAAAGTCCATAATTCTTTGATCAGAACTACGATCAGGTGTGTCAGGATTAGCGCAGAATCTGTACATTATAGGCGCTCCAGCGGGCACCGACGGGATTTTCAACCAACAAGGGATGGCACACCACCTACCATGCGATCTGCCGTCTGGGTTCTCATGTCTACGAGTAATCTCCCGAGAACCCGTCACCCCGTCACTATGCTGCTGACCACCACATACCCACGCTCGTTCGATCTGTAGTGCAAAATGCGGCGAGGATTCACGTAGATACTATCAGACCTGCAGGAACTGCCTCCCCTGCCACTGCAGGGAGTCCGATTCCATCAAGGCTCGGGTAGCGAGAATTCCGCGAAGCCCTACACAATTCCATCAACGCGGCTTAGCGAACAACCTATTGTCATGAGTCACCGAGGCCGCCAGCGCGGTCGCCGAATTCTAGTCCCACCGTTTACGCCTCTCACGAAGGCCAGGGCGCAAACCTCGGTGATACGCTACCGGGAGCATTCGATGCCAGGTGGATGCCGCCGGACACTCCGAAGCGATCAACCGAGAATAAACGGCCCGCGGCCTCAAAGACAGATTCTCCCGTGAATTTGGGGCTGACCATCAAACCCTCCCTCACAGAGTGCCTTCGGAAGCCGACGCCTAACCACTATTGATGAAAGCATGTGAGGACCAATAGGAAACGCCGCTTTGACTGACTTACGTCTGTCGCGGTACCTGTCAACTAACGTGTACATAGTCGGTGGAGCGTTCGTTGCTCCAGTGGCTGCGCCAGCCCCCCTCTCCTGAACGATTGATATACCTCCAATGATCGTACAGCCTAACGCCCGCCACCGCCGTGGCTGCGACCGTTCACGCCAAGCCGGACACCAAAGCCCGGTACGCCCAGTGCCGGACTGTAGCTGCCAAAGATGTCCAACCGGTGGGATCCCGCAAGCGATATGCCGTAGTTGGCCCGCGCGTCCAGCGTCCATGCGTCCTCTTGTATTGACAGACTGTTCCGCGAATGGCCTTCCAGCCGACCGCGCAACAGCGAACCCGTTGCCGTGGCCGCATCACCCCATAGCGGCGCCAGAGAGAATGACAGTCCATCGCCCTCCGCCTTGCCCACGGTGAGTGTTAGTGCCGCGCCGCTCTCCCGGTAGCCTGCCGCCGAATGGAGCGCCAGTATGCGGGCCTGAGCGTCAAGACGAACCATACCGCGAGAAGCCCTTAGCCCTCCGGCAATCTCAATGCCATTGCCGGTCTGACCCTCACCGCCATCGTGGCGTGCATACAACGTGCCGAAGGGAGTCAACTCGGCGCCATCACCGACCCTCCGAGGCAACGATAAATCAACCCCGATCCTGATCTGGTTCACCGAAATGTCGTGTGTGTCCACGGTCTCCTGGCCATCGTCGGTCCGAAACGCGGCCCACGAAGCATCACCCGTCAAGCTGATTTCGAGTCCGCGCGGCGACCCGAAGCTCCGCTGCGCTTTGACGAGCCCGAGGCGTAGCTGCGTCGCACTCGTCCCAAGCTGTCCAGCCGTCCTCAGATTCTCTGCGTCACCCCTTCCCGCACCTACCGTCGCCCAAAGCGATGTGGACCCGTTCCCCCACCTCACGTATGGATGGAGTGCTGTCATCCGCTGCATCAGCCGTCCATCCGAGGTACCGGCCTGCCAGTCGCCGGTGCTCCCGCTCCGCGCTAGCGCCAGCCCCGCCAGCCAGTGCCCGTCCAGCCTCAAGTCAATCCCCACATATCCTGTGCGGAGCCCCCCGTCATAGTCGGAATCGTACCCGTCGGCCGTTGGCGCCCCCTCAAAATTCTGCGCATCCCCGTGTCCCCAAAAGGACCAACGCCTCCCCATCCCTGCACACTCGTTCTCAGCCCCCCACGAAAGGCTGAAGTCTGTGCCACCGCTTCTGCCAAGTCCAAAGGCTTGTGCCAGTCGGGACCAACCGCCGTTGACCATTTGATCCTGCCCCCTTAATGTCCCCTGCTGGGCGGTGGGATCCATCGTGCCGCCATCCCCACTGCCCAAGCCCAGCACAGCTGTCGGCATCATGCGGACACCCTCAACCAACTGATTCAACGCGGCCGAAGGCGCTTCTCTTCCCAGCGGCACCCGCCGTCCCGCCACTGAAAGCCGGGACGGCTCACAAGCATCCGCAGCAACTCGCCGACCGAGCGCCATCTGCAGACTCGCCAAGTGACTCCGCACGGTGGCAGCTAACATGTTCTCAATAACCGCGCGTTGTGGCCGGTCCCCCACCCCCACCTGGAAGCTCTGCGTTGCACTGAGTCCACCCGCGTCCTCTGCCGTCACCATCACCAAAGCTGACCCGAAAACCGCAGGCGTCAGCGTCAAGAGAGTTCCCTCCACCGAGACGGCCACCACGCCCAAGTCCGACGACTCCGCACCGTAGGTCAGTACGTTCCCGTCTGTATCGCCGAAGAACGGCGCAAGATCCATGTCCGCCGCACCGCCCCCTTCGTCAAGCGCCTGGTCCGGGATGACCCCAACCACCACCGGCGCATCATTGACCGGCAGCACCTTGACTTCAACCGCCGCCTCCGATGTCAGCCCGTCCCCGTCCGATACGACATAGGTGAATCTGTCGGTACCATTCCAGTCAGACTCCGGCGTGTATGTCACGCCTCCCTCCGAAGCAACACGCACCGTTCCGTTCGACGCCTCCGACGCCGATGCTATACGCAGGCCATCGCCATCTTTGTCCCTATCGTTGGCCAGCACATTCACAGTTACCGACATGTCCTCAGGCGTCTCGGCCACATCGTCCTCCGCCACCGGTGCATCGTTGATAGCCAGCACCTTAACTTCAACCGCCGCCTCCGCCATCAGGCCGCCCCCGTCCGAGACGACATAAGTGAACCTGTCGGTGCCGTTCCAGTCAGACGCTGGCGTGTATGTCACGCCTCCCTCCGAAGCAACACGCACCGTTCCGTTCGACGCCTCCGATACCGATGCTATACGCAGGCCATCGCCATCCTCGTCCCTGTCGTTGGCCAGCACATTCACAGTCACTGACATGTCCTCAGGCGTCTCGGCCACATCGTCCTCCGCCAGCGGCTCATCGTTGACCGACAGCACCTTTACCTCAACCGCCGCCTCCGCCGTTAAGCCATCCCCATCCGAGATGACATAAGTGAACCTGTCGGTGCCGTTCCAGTCAGACTCCGGCATGTAGGTCACACCTCCCTCCGAACCGACGCTCACAGTTCCGTTCGATGCCTCCGATACCGATGCGATGCGCAGCCCATCGCCGTCCACATCCGAGTCGTTGGCCAGCACATCCACCATCACTTCCCGGTCCTCCGGTGTCTCTACCGCGTCGTCCTTCGCCACCGGACGCTCGTTTACGCCGGTCACTGTCACCACTATGCGCGCCTCCGCGTCCCCAGAGGAGGCGTCACTAGCGCGCACCTTCAGTTCATAGCGGTGCGGTACCGTCTCAAAGTCCTCTCCTGGACCTATGTACGTAGCCACGCCGTCAACCACCCCTATGGCGAAGCGCGTCCCATCGCCGGCAACCATTTGGTACGTCACCGCCTCGCCATCGGGATCCTCCGCCGTCACCGGGCCGAGTTCAACCGGTTGCCGACGGCCATCCAAGTTCTCAGCCAACCTGAAGTTATAGACATCCAGTCCGAACGCCGGCGAGCGGTTGATGACATCCACTTTGAAAGAAGCGGTTGCCTCGATGCCAAGTCCGCTTGAGACAGTCACAAGCATGGTCACTTTCCCGATCTCGTCCGGCGCAATCCATTGCGCAATCGGATTGTTGACTGATCCGACGAAGCTGCCCCCCGTCGCGCTCCACTCAAACGTCATCGGGTCGCCGCCCGAGTATGTTGCCGTCGCGGTCAAAATCACCTCGCCTCGCTTCGGCACAGTACACGGTTCGCACGACGCCAACACCAACATAGGCGGGTCAATCGGCCTCTCGTCGTCATCAGAGATGATAACCGTGACCGATGACGGGCTGCCCTCGGTCACCTCGGACGGCAGATTGTCCAACGCCACCGTGAAGGTCTCATGGTCATAGTCAGCATCGCCCGTCGTAGTGATCGTCCCGGTTCCGGCAAGGGCGCCGCCCGGTATCATGATACCGCCGAGCGAACCGTAATCGCCGGACTCCGCCGTCGCCGGCGTAAGCCTTAGTGGTATCGTCACGCTGCCCGATAACACAGCAGACAGCCGCGCGGTGACCGTGACGAATTGACCCTCGTTCACCGGGTTCGGAGATGCCGACAGGCTTACCGTCGGAACGGTTGGTGCCTGGTCAGTGTCGGAAATCGTCACCTCAACCGACGAGGGACTACCGGCAGTCACCCCCGGCGGCAAACTTCCCAGCGCCACCGTAAATGTCTCATCGTCTAGGTCAGCATCGTCCGTCGTAGTGATTGTCCCGGTTCCGGCAAGAGCGCCGCCCGTTATCGTGATACCAGCGAGCGAACCGTAATCGCCGGACTCCGCCACTCCCGGCGTGAGTGTTAACGGTATCGTCACATTGCCCGACAGCACAGTGGACAGCCGCGCGGAGACAGTGACGGACTGACCCTCGTTCACCGGGTTCGGAGACGCTGACACGCTTACCGTTGGAACGACTGGCGGCGCGGGGATCTCAATAATCGTCACCGCCTGCGCTGCTCGCAACGTGCTGCCGCCCACGCGCGCCGTGACAATGATAGTCTCTCCATCGTCGTCCAAATTATCATCCACGCCGGTCACCGTTGTTGACACCGATGTCTGGCCGGCTGTCAGCGTCAACGACTCCGCCCCGATCGTGTAATCAACCCCCTTCGTCGCCGTTCCCGTTAGCGCCAAAATGATCATCTGGTTTGTAGCGAAGGTCGCTCCGTTCGTTGATACCGTTACCATTGAGGTGCCCCCGTTCTCCGCAATGGACGCCGGGCTCACCCCCACCGTCCACGATACCGCCTCATCGTCAATGATCGTGAGCGTCATGGTTGTCGGGTTCCCCACCCCACCACCGGAAGCCGTCCCTGATACCGTTACCACCTTGTTCGGTGCGTCCACCACGTTGTCCACCGCCGTGATCCTCACCACACCCGTGCTCAATGTTGCACCCGCAGCGATCTCCAACACCTTGTTCGCCGTGACCGTGTAGTCTGTCGTGGAGGTGTTGGCACCTGGAGCCGTAGCCACAATTACCGTTACCGGAGCGCTTGACGGAGCACTCAGCATCGCCGTCACCATGCTCACGGTCCCCGGCCCGCTCTCCGCTATCGTCGTCGGTGCCAGCACCAAACTCACCATCGGTATGACCTCGTCATCTATGATCGTGAGCGTCATGGTTGTCGGGTTCCCCACCCCACCACCGGAAGCCGTCCCTGATACCGTCACTGCCTTGTTCGGAGCGTCCACCGCGTTGTCCACCGCCGTTATCCTCACCACCCCCGTGCTCACTGTCTCACCCGCAGCAATCTCCAGCATCTTGTTTGTCGTCACCGTGTAGTCAGTAGTGGCGGTGTTGGCGCCTGGAGCCGTAGCCACCGTCACCGTTACCGGACCGGTCAACGGGCCGCTCAGTACCGCCGTCACCGTGCTCGCGTTCCCCGCCCCGCTCTCCGCCATCGTCGTCGGTGCCAGCACCAGACTCACCGTTGGTATTCCTTCGTCGTCAGTGATCGTGAGCGTCATGGTTGTCGGGTTCCCCACCCCACCACCAGAAGCCGTCCCTAATACCGTCACTGCCTTATTCGGATCGTCCACCGCGTTGTCCACCGCCGTTATCGTCACCACCCCCGTGCTCGCTGTCTCACCCGCAGCGATCTCCAGCGCCACGTTCGCCGTCACCGTGTAGTCGGTCGTCGTAGTGTTCGCGCCTGGAGCCGTAGACACCATCACCGTTATCGGAGCGCTTGACAGGCCGCTCAGCATCGCCATCACCGTGCTCGCGTTCCCCGCCCCACTCTCCGCGATCGTCGTCGGCGTCAGAACCAAACTCATCGTCGGTATGTCCTCGTCATCGGTGATTGTGAGCGTCATGTTTGTCGGGTTCCCCGCCCCACCACCAGAAGCCGTCCCTGATACCGTTACCGCCTTGTTCGGAGCATCCACCGCGTTGTCCACCGCCGTTATCGTCACCACCCCCGTGCTCACTGTCTCACCCGCAGCGATCTTCAACACCTTGTTCGCCGTCACCGTGTAGTCCGTCGCCGTGGTGTTGGCGCCTGGAGCCGTAGCCACCGTCACCGTTACCGGAGCGCTCAAAAGGCCGCTCAGCATCGCAGTCACCGTACTCGCGTTCCCCGCCCCGCTCTCCCCGATCGTGGTTGGCGTCATGACCAGACTCACCGTCGGAGTCTGGTCGTCGTCGGTGATCGTGATGGTAACATGGGTCGTCGTGCCCGAAGTGATACCGAGCGGAAGTGGGGATCCCAGCTCCATCACGACCGTCTCGTTGCCCTCAGCGATAACATCATTTATCACCGTGAACGAGGTCGTACCACTAGCGTTGAAATCCGCAATGCTGATGCTCGACCCGACCGCGTAATCTGCGGCTTGGGCAGTGGTACCGGTTGAGCGCACATGGATGGGGATGGCGACGTTAGGGCCGGCGTAGGGGATGGTGTTGGCGCTCTCCAAGGTCGCGGTGATCGTCAGCGCCGCACCTTCCTCCGTCGCCGCGCCGCCGTTGCTGACGGAAAGACTCACGGGGATCGGCGGCGAATCTACAATAGTGAACGGCCCCGCCATCTCTTTACCAACCGCACCGCCGCCGAGGCCGGTACCGGAATTCTTGTCCAAAAGCCCAAGACCAATATCCAGCGTTTCACCTCCCGCCTCAACCACGCCGTCCCAAGCGGCTCCTACGGCGAGCCTGACTGCTGAAGCGCTGGGGCCGGTGAAGGTGACGGTAGGCTGGGCGCTTTCCAAATTAGCCCAGATCACGCTGGGTTGTCCGCCTCCATCTAGTAGGGCGTAGTCCAGTAGGGCGTAGTCCACGTTTTGCGTCGCCGTGCCGGAGACGGTCAACGGCACCGTCAACTTCTCACCCTTCACCAGCTTGCGTCCGAGTGACAAATTCATAACTCTTAGTTCACCCTCCATCAGATCACTCGCACTCGCCGTATACAACACCTCGGTCGCGTCGTTGTCCACCACCGCCAGCGATACCGAATTCGCCGTTGTCGAAACCGTATAGCCTGAACCGGTTTTCAGAACATAGCTCGCGGCGGCGTTGGGTTCGTCTTTGGCATCCTCTGTAACCGAGTATGTTATGTCCACCGACGCCTTGCCCGCCGAAAAGCTCGTCGCAGGAACGCACGTTCCAGAAAAACCATCTGGCTTGGGACAGGTTGCGTTGAAGCTCAGCGACGACGAGGTAGCTCCAGTCCGCGTCACCCGCAGAGTCGCGCTGCCGCCCTCATCCACACTCGCACCTCCAACCACCGCCACCGAAAGCTCCGGCAGCGCATCGTCGTCGGTGATCGTGATGGTAACATGGGTCGTCGTGCCCGAAGTGATACCGAGCGGAAGTGGGGATCCCAGCTCCATCACGACCGTCTCGTTGCCCTCAGCGATAACATCATTTATCACCGTGAACGAGGTCGTACCACTAGTGTTGAAATCCGCAATGCTGATGCTCGACCCGACCGCGTAATCTGCGGCCTGGGCAGTGGTACCGGTTGAGCGCACATGGATGGGGATGGCGACGTTAGGGCCGGCGTAGGGGATGGTGTTGGCGCTCTCCAAGGTCGCGGTGATCGTCAGCGCCGCACCTCCCTCCGTCGCCGCGCCGCTGTTGCTGACGGAAAGACTCACGGGGATCGGCGGCGAATCTACAATAGTGAACGGCCCCGCCATCTCTTTACCCACCGCACCGCCGCCGAGGCCGGTACCGGAATTCTTGTCCAAAAGCCCAAGACCAATATCCAGCGTCTCACCTCCCGCCTCAACCACGCCGTCCCAACCGGCTCCTACGGCGAGCCTGACTGCTGAAGCGCTGGGGCCGGTGAAGGTGACGGTAGGCTGGGCGCTTTCCAAATTAGCCCAGATCACGCTGGGTTGTCCGCCTCCATCTAGTAGGGCGTAGTCTAGTAGGTAGTAGTCCACGTTTTGCGTCGCCGTGCCGGAGACGGTCAGCGGCACCGTCAACTTCTCACCCTTCACCAGCTTGCGTCCGAGTGACAAATTCATAACTCTTAGTTCACCCTCCATCAGATCACTCGCACTCGCCGTATACAACACCTCGGTCGCGTCGTTGTCCACCACCGCCAGCGATACCAAACTCGCCGTTGTCGAAACCGTATAGCCTGAACCGGTTTTCAGAACATAGCTCGCGTCGGCGTTGGGTTCGTCTTTGGCATCCTCTGTAACCGAGTATGTTATGTCCACCGACGCCTTGCCCGCCGAAAAGCTCGTCGCAGGAGCACAAGTTCCAGAAAAACCATCTGGCTCGGGGCAGGTTGCGCTGAAGCTCAGCGACGACGAGGTATCTCCAGTCCGCGTCACCCGCAGAGTCGCGCTGCCACCCTCATCCACACTCGCACCTCCAACCACCGCCACCGAAAGCTCCGGCAGCGCATCGTCGTCGGTGATCGTGATGGTAACATGGTTCGTCGTGCCCGGAGTGATACCGAGCGGAAGTGGGGATCCCAGCTCCATCACAACCGTCTCGTTGCCTTCAGCGATAATATCGTCTATAACCGTGAACGAGGTCGTACCACTTTGGTTGATTTCCACAGTGTTGATGCTGATGCTCAACCCGACCGCGTAATCTGCGGCCTGGGCAGTGGTACCGGTTGAGCGTACTTGGATGGGGATGGCGATGATGGAAGATCCGTGGTCGCGGACTAAGTCGCGCGCCAGCGTCGCGGTGATCGTCAGTGCCGCCCCTCCCTCCGTCGCCGCGCCGCCGTTGCTGACGGAAAGACTCACGGGGATCGGCGGCGAATCTACAATAGTGAACGGCCCCGCCATCTCTTTACCCACCGCACCGCCGCCGAGGCCGGTACCGGAATTCTTGTCCAAAAGCCCAAGACCAATATCCAGCGTCTCACCTCCCGCCTCAACCACGCCGTCCCAACGGGCTACAACGATGAGCTTGAATGCTAAAGTGGTGGGGCCGGTGAAGGTGACGGTAGGTTGGCCGCTGTACATATTAGCCCAAGTCACGCCGGGTAGTGTTTCTCCGATTTCTAATATTCGTTCGAATTCTCCAAATAGGATATAGTCCACGTTTCGCGTCGCCGTGCCGGAGACGGTCAGCGGCACCGCCAACTTCTCACCCTCCACCAGCTGGCGTCCAAGTGACAAATGCGCATTTCTTAGTTTACCCTCCTTCAGATCACTCGTACTCGCCGTAAACAACACCTCGGTCGCGTCGTTGTCCACTACCGCCAGCGATACCGAACTCGCCGTTGTCGAAACCGTATAGCCCGAACCGGTTTTCAGAACATAGCTCGCGGCAGCGTTGGGTTCGTCTTTGGCATCCTCTGTAACCGAGTATGTTATGTCCACCGACGCCTTGCCCGCCGAAAAGCTCGTCGCAGGAGCACAAGTTCCAGAAAAACCATCTGGCTCGGGGCAGGTTGCGCTGAAGCTCAGCGACGACGAGGTATCTCCAGTCCGCGTCACCCGCAGCGTCGCGCTGCCGCCCTCATCCACACTCGCACCTCCAACCACCGCCACTGAAAGCTCGGGCGGCGGCGCATCGTCGTCGGCAATGGTCAGCGTGGCCGAGTTGTCCGTAGCTGCGCTCACGCCTCCATCCATGTCTGAATTCGTCATGTTGCCCAGCGTCGCCTTCACCGTCTCCGGTGTAGTGTCGCTGTCACCATTGGCCGTGGCTGTGAACGTGACCGTAGCCGTCTTCACCGTCTTGGTGGCGCTGCCCGTAAAGGTGATAGTGGGAGTAGATGTGTTCTGGCTGCCGATGGTAATCCCCTCTCCAGATGCCGTGACAGTGAAAAGCGGGTTGGTGTCGCCGGGCAGCGCAGCGCCGGTCGTTGTAGACAGGATGACCGGCACGATGGCTTTCTCCGGATTGGAGTTGAACGGACCAACCGTCAGGCTTCGCTTCAGAGCGACCGTCATCGTCACCGAGCTGTTCACATCCTCCTCGGTGATCGTCCCGCCGCCCGTGATACTCACCTGCGTCGCATCGTTGTCCAGAATCATCACTTCGCTGGATTTCGTATCAAAGGATCCGCCATCGAAAATGTAGCCTGGAGGCAGCGATGGTACGTAAAACCGCATGCGCTCGCGCATCTCGTCAATGTTATCATTTACGATGCTCACATTCGCAGTACCGCTCATCTCGCTGGCAGCGATTGAAATGCCCGCTGGAATCGTGCCGTAGTCGGCGCGAGAAGCGTCGCCCTCCACAGCATCCCCAGAGTTGATAGTGAAGGGAATGACCACGCCACCAGCGGGTACCTCACCGTTGGTAACAAAGGCAGAAAATTGCGCAACAGCGCTCTCCGCCTCGGCAACTGAACTGCTCTCCACAGAGAAGGATAGCGAAACGGTGGTCGATTCCACTATGTTGAAGTCGGCCAAGTTGTCCACGCCCTTTGCCCCGCCGCTCAGCTTAGTGCCGGAAGTCGGGCCTAGCGTTCCGAGACCGATGGTCACCGACTCGGCATCGGTCTCCGGCTTGTTGTCAGCGAGCGCCTGCACCTGCAGGTCCACTTGCTTCGCCGATGGTCCGGTGAATGTGATGGTCGCAGTGGCGGTGGTACCTCCAGCGCACTTGACACCCTTTGGCAATGGAGTGAGACAGGCTACCGTATAGTCGCTGCCAACACTCGCTACTCCGCCGAGCTTCAACGGCACGGGAAGAATTTCGCCGGCGACCAGCGGACGATTCAACTTAACAGTGAAATCAAGAGTCCCCTGCTCGGAAATGGTCTTCGCCACGCCCTCCAAGGTAACCGTTGTCGGGTCGTTGTCTATCACGTCATGGGCAGCCGAAGCCGGCGAGCCAATAGTGTAGCCCGCCCCTTCCATCAGGGTAATCGTTACCTTTCCGTCGGGCTCATCGTCATTAGCCGATATTGCCGCGCCGGTGGTGAACATTCTTGCGGTTGAGATTTGGGATCCCGCGTTCATTGGCCTATGCCTGACACGAACGTCGCTGCGGTAGAGGAAGCTGCTAGGGCCAGCGGCGTCGGCAACCGAATATTTCACCTGTAGGTCTGATCCGTAAGCCCCATCGGCCCGGAAGGTGAACGTTACTTCTTCGCCCTCGGTTGACGCGGTGCCCGCCGTGATGGTAATCACAGGCAGATCGTCCACCACGAACACCGGAGTCATGGCGTAGAGTGGAAGTTCGGTTTCGGCTTCACCGAAACCATCCGACAACGGGCTAGCGTTATCAGCGAGCGTTCCGTACCGGGGATTACTGGAGCCTAGTGCGCCGCTACTGTATACGGTCCCGTTGTTATTGCTGCCTATCCAAACAAGATAATTTGAATTGGCTGCCCCCGTTTCCGTCGTACCAGCGTAGCTGCGCCAGCTTCCATTAAGAAAATCCGAGGAATGATTGGCTACCTTGGCGCCGTTCAACCAGTATATCGGCTCAGCAGCCGTAGCGGAGGTGCCGGTGCTGGTGCGGGCATCAACAGACGGCACTGATGCAAGCGCACTTACCTGGTTCCCGTAGGGCCGAATGGACGCATGCCCCTTTTTGGCTGCATTTTTCATGGATGTGATACGGTGCAGCCGGAACTTATCACCCGCATCAAGACCCGATGGCTTTAGCGGCCAGGCATCGGGGACGGTATAGGAACCATCGGCATTGGCTGTCGGTGCCTGCGCAGCGGCACCGGGCGCGAAGGCCACATGCAGCGCTAACAACAACAGCAGAATGGGAAGCAAGCAGCACCGCTCGCCGTATACAACAACACCTACACCCGTAGTTTGGCTGCCGCGCGTGGATAAAACAACTCCGCTGACCTGTCGGGAAAGCGATAAGGTGCACCGACGGAGGAACCTGCATCTGCTGAATTGTGATATCATCCGACTAGGATATCTTGATCAAACAATCGAATTCTGGTTGGCACGCTACCCGCAAGCACTGCCCTTTGCCCTCCTTATGGAGGCATTGTGGATCAGAGGTGACATCCAGCGATGGTGGGCCGAATACCTCCCAATCCTGCGGCCCAAACACATCGCTGCGCGACAACTCAATCCACCCGCACAATCCAACCAGTGATTCGCGCACGCAAAACCACCTAATCCCTCCTGACCGTACACATAAAAATAAAAATTGAAACTAACCATGGTGTAATGTGAAAAATTCCAGAACAAATGTCAACATGCGGCGGAGTCACGTTAGTCGAGGCATACATCCGTTGAAAACATGTAGGGGCAAGCGATCGGCATGGTGCCAGATGTAGTTGGCCTATGAAACAAGAATCGCAAATGTATTGGAGTATTCGGAGCCTTTCACACGAGCCATTCATTTTCTTCCATGATGCCTTCAGATGATCTTTCGGAGCTTGATCAGATGCTGCGCGACGCGGGGCAGTCCGGTCGGTCGCTGCGATATTATCTCCTGCGACAATGCACCGAGCTTGCACAACGCCTGACATGCAGTCTGGAGTCAGATGTACAACAGGAGTCGGCCAACCCGGATGTGAATGCGGTTCCACCGTCCCCCTACGGGCGGCAAGGTGCAAACAGAGGAGTCGTCCCGCATTCTGGAGGCGAAGGAGGCTTCGTCGCAGGATGGTGGTGGTCAGGATGATGCCTATTTGCGCGAGGTGCACAACCAGGCCTTGGAGGTCTTAGAGGGTCGGCAAGTAGGCGGGGAAGATTACGTGGCTTGTGGCCGGATGCCACATCGGTGTACGGTCGTTCATTGTTGCTTTGCATCGCCGGTACCGCACAGGGGTTTCGGCATATGCCGAGATTTGCAAAGTCCACGGTCCAGGATACCCGGGGCGGGCAGGCCCGCAAACGCGCGGCGTAGCTACTCGAGCGAGCATCTTCAGCACAAAATCAAGGTAGCCTGCAAGGGCGTGAGGCCAACGTGTGTTCATGCCTCGCTGATGGACGCCAAAACACGTTAGGATTGCCGGCGTGAGCAGACAAAGTCGGCAACGTTACCGTCGAAAAATCCTTGCTGACGAGTCATTCCGATCTCCAATTCGGATTCCAGCCCCCCACTCAGCCAAGAGTCACTCGCAATGCCGACTTTTCTGTTAAATACTAATTGACCTCC
Organism: Rhodothermales bacterium; assembly: GCA_963663495.1. GTDB lineage: Bacteria > Bacteroidota > Rhodothermia > Rhodothermales > Bin80. Next base: position 1,303,437 of record OY760427.1, on the reverse strand, counting down.
ATCTGTCTTCTTGGCACACTCCGGCACGCACTACGCAACAATTGACTCATCACCCGGATTACGGGCCGGAAGCCTGGCACCACCCGCTACTTGACGAAGAGCATATCCCTGTAGGTGGGCAGCGGCCAAAGATCCTCCGGAATCACCTTCTCCATGCGATCGGCCACATCACGCACCGAATTCATCGCCGGTATCACATTGTCACGCATGTGAACGACCTTCGACTGCACCTCATCCCCGCCCTGCTCCTCATTCTGCCTATCAAGCTCATCCAAGGCGTCGGTCAGTTCGTCAATCAGCCCGGCCACACGCGCGATATTGTTGTCAAGTCCCCGAGTGGAGGCACCTGCATTCTCCATCCCTTCGCGCCCCGCCGCGAGCTGGCCGAGATAGGCCACCGCGGCCGGAAGAACCATGCACCGAGCGATGCGCGCCGCCGACTCTCCCTCAATGTTGATCTTGATGAAATACTGCTCGGTGAGCACCTCCAAACGGGCCGTAAGCTCCCGCGGCGACATGACACCGTACCGGTCAAAAAGCTCCTGATTCTTCCCTGACCCAAGCGCGGGAAGCGCGTTGACCGCGTTGCCCGTGTTAATCAGGCCGCGGCGTTCTGCCTCCTCAACCCATTGGTCCGAATAGTTGTCGCCATTGAAAATGACGCGCTTGAAGGCCGGAATCTCGTTGGAAAGAAGGGTCCAGAGTGCATCCTCAATCGAAGTGCCGGTCTCTACTATAGCCGCCAGAATATCACCCCATTCATCAACTGACTCGGCAACGATGGTATTGAGCACGGTGGCCGGAAGGGAAATGCTAGACGCAGAACCCACTGCTCGAAACTCGAACTTGTTGCCGGTAAAGGCGAAGGGTGAGGTCCGGTTGCGGTCGCCGGAATGGCGCGATAGATCGGGCAGAACATTGACGCCGAGGCCCAATAAACCATCGTGCTCCCGCCTCTCGGCCGAGCCCGATTTCTCAAGCTGGTTGAAGATGTCTTCAAGCTGGTCGCCCAAGAAAATTGAGATGATCGAAGGCGGAGCCTCGTTTGCACCAAGACGGTGGTCATTGCCTGCACTCGACACAGAGGCTAAAAGAAGGTCCTGGTGTTTGTTGACCGCGCTCATCACGGCCGTGCAGAAAAAGAGAAAAATAAGATTGTCGTGCGGCGTGTCGCCAGGCTCCATCAGGTTGCGATCCGAAGTGCCGAAAGACCAGTTCAGATGTTTACCACTGCCATTGATTCCTTGGAAGGGCTTCTCATGTAAGAGACAGATGAAGCCATACTGGCGCGCGTTTCGTTCCAGGATCCGCATCACCAACTGCTGATGGTCCGACGCTACATTCGCATTCTCGTAGACCGGCGCCATTTCGTACTGTCCTGGGGCAACCTCATTGTGCCGCGTCTTCATAGGCACACCTAGTCGATAGAGGTCCATTTCCACCGACTGAATGCACGCCAAAACGCGCTCGTGGATCTGCCCGAAGTAGTGATCATCAAGTTCCTGCCCCCGCGGCGGTTTGGCTCCGAAAAGGGTCCTACCCGACGTCATGAGATCAGGACGCCGATAGTAAAATTCTTGATCAATGAGGAAAAATTCCTGCTCAGGGCCCAAGCTGGCCATTACGCGTCCGGCATCAATACCGAAAAACTTGAGCGCGCGGCGCGTCACCCGATCCAGCGCATCTATTGAGCGCAGCAGCGGGATCTTTGCGTCAAGGCTGTCTCCAGCCCAGCTTGAGAAAGCCGTGGGAATACAGAGATAGGTCGCGGTTTCGCCGCCCATAATGAAGGCCGGCGACGTTGGATCCCAAACCGTATAGCCGCGTGCCTCAAAGGTCACCCTGAGTCCGCCCGAGGGAAAAGACGACGCATCCGGTTCCCCCTGCACGAGTTCGTCACGGCCAAACTCGGTAATAGCCCGGCCATTGCGCTGCACCTTTAAGAAGGAGTCGTGCTTCTCTGCGGTGCTTCCTGTCAGCGGCTGAAACCAATGCGTGTAGTGAGTGGCACCGCGCGCAAGGGCCCAATCCTTCATGGCGGCGGCCACAATGTCGGCGATACCGTGGTCCAGTTGATCACCTTCCCTAACGGTGCGGACAACCTGCTTAAAGACACCCTCGGGAAGCCTGGACTGCATCTCGTCCAGCCCAAAGGTGTCTTTACCGAAAGTGCGGGGAAGAAGATCGCGATCGCCGGAACGGGTCTCGGAACCTCTCTTCCAGGTCTTAGCGGCGCTGATGGACTCAAAGCGGCGTGATGTACTCATAATCTGTGTTTTCTGTTAAATGATAACGGCGTCTGAGATAAACGCCCTAAATATTAGGTGTTAACGTTGACAGCGAAAGAATCTATTCGGATTGCGTGTAGCAGCAAATGCCGCGGCGGCTCTTGTCGAAATCTGAATGCCACAGCACCCGTACGGAGCACATCCAGGAACAAATCCTCCGGGTGCACACCTAGCTTTGACACGCTCCGTCAGGATCGTCCAGCGCGCGCATCCACCGTGAAGTCGCGCGCCGTCTGCAGTCACGACTTTGCGACACGGATGAACACCTACTTGGATGCGTATCAAGTCCAGCTTCATAGTCTGCAAAATGCGACTTATCCTCAGCACGAAACCTTCCACCATTATAGTCAACTCGCCAAAGCATTCAAGCACGTTTTGCTCCCGTTGTACTTCTGGAGGACGACTCCGATGGCTGTATCCATCGGGACGTTCTCCCGAGTGCCGTCGGCTAATGTCCTCTTCGTGATGCACCGCACGCTTTGTCGGATGGTTGTAAACGACATTCTTTATGGACCAAAGATAGTCAGCATGCGCATCATATCTGCGGTCGCAGCCTCCGCAGCACGGCTGGCGTAATTGATTGTGTAAACCCCCCGTTGGTAATCCTCCAAACTGCCTCCCGGTTTCCGATTCGTACCACAAATGTGTCCGGCCGGACGAATATTCCCTCACCGGGAAATCGAGGATGTGCCTAATCCCGGGGCCAAGTCTGGCTGCAGACCTCCTCAATGTCCCGGGCCGTCTTCGGGATCGGCGGCCCAAGCACACGGCATCCTTCTCGGGTGACCAGCACATCGTCTTCAATACGAACACCTCCGGTACCCTTCCATTTGTCCACGGCCTCATAGTCAATGAACTCGGCACCTTTCCTCTGCGAAGCCCATTCGTCAATCAGCGGCCCGATAAAATAGCAGCCGGGCTCAACCGTCACCACATGGCCCGGCTCCAGTGCCTTTCCAAACCGAAGCGAGCGAGCACCAAACTGCCCTGACCGCTTATTACGAAGATCGTAGCCGACTGCATCTTCTCCCAAGGCCTCCATATCATGGACATCCAATCCCATCGCATGCCCCAATCCGTGAGGAAAAAACAGTGCGTGCGCCCCCGCCTCCACTGCCTCCTCAGCGTCACCCTGCATGAGACCAAGATCTATCAATCCCTGGGTAAGCCTTCTGGAGGCCAAATTGTGCACGCTGCGAAACGGAACTCCCGGACGCATAGCAGCAATAGCATCTTCCTGTGCAGCGAGCACTACTTCGTAAATGGCCCGCTGGCGCCCGATGAAGGTACCGGAAACCGGAAACGCCCGGGTAATGTCGCTGGCGTAGCCGGATGGCGCGCTGGCACCGCTGTCATGCACTACCAAGTCCCCGTCCTCCAGAAGGTTATCGTACGAATGGTTATGTAACACCTCGCCATGCCGTGAAAAGATCACCGGAAAAGATAGGCACCCCCCTTCCGCTATTGCTATACCCTCAACCATGCCGGCTACCTCGCGCTCGTAACGGCCCGGAGACGCCATCCGCATTGCAGTCGTATGCATCACATGTGCAATTTTGAGCGCCACTTCTGTCTCTGCAACCTCCTGGTCCTCCTTTACGGACCGCTGTCCAATGACGGCCCGCACCATGTCAGCAGAGACCATATCGTTGAGGCTATTCGAAGAAATATCCAACAATGACTCCAACCAAACAATGGTGTCTGCCCTGTACTGCGGAAGCACATGCACCGTGCGACCTGCCGCTCTCCATTCTGCGACATGGTCTGCCAATTCGGACACGGGGTATACGGTGGAGACACCCACCCGAGCGGCACGCTCCTCCATGGGTTCCTGCGGGCCCGTCCACACCATTTCGGACACGGTAGGATTATTTCCGAACAGCACGGCCTTCCCCCCGTCTACATCCAGAGCCGCAGTAAGACCTGGCGCATTCAGCCCCCAGTAATACAAGAACGAACTGTCCTGTCGAAATGCGTAGGTGTTGTCCCTATAGTTCATCGGGCTCTCGTTGTTACCCGGGAACAAGGCAACACCGCTTTCTAGCTCCTGCGCCAGGCTATTCCTCCGTCGCTGATAGGTTGTCGCATCAAACATGGTATTGAGGATCATCAGGATTGGCACAGCTCGGCAGCGAGAGCAAGAATTGGTGAACGCAGGTTGTTGAGCATCATTATTAGGAAGCAGACAGGCGCACCGCATCTTCCGACAACACGCGGCCCATTGTTGTTAAGAGCCTGTCCGCATTGCTTTCATCGAACACCATTGGCGGTTTCATCTTGAGGACATTCCGGTCTGGACCATCCGTGGAGACGAGTATGCCAAGATCCCGCATGCGGTCCGCTACATACCTGGCGCACTCTGGTGCCGGCGCCTTGGATATTCTATTGCGCACGAGTTCCACTCCAACAAACAGCCCACGCCCCCGCACATCACCCATCACCTCGTGTTCTGGCATAAAGTCCTTCAATGCCTCCTTCAATGCCGTACCGACTACCAGAGCATTGCGCTGCAATCCTTCTCTCTCTATCACATCCATCACGGCCATCCCCACGGCACAACTCACATTGTTGCCCCCGTATGTACTGAAAAACTCCATACCGTTGTCAAAGACTGAAGCAATCTCTGCTGTTGTTACCACAGCGGACAGCGGATGCCCGTTACCCATAGGCTTGCCCATAACAACGATGTCAGGTACCACATCTTGCGTCTCAAACCCCCAGAAATGAGTCCCCATGCGCCCCAAACCTACCTGAACCTCGTCTGCAATACAAACCCCTCCCGCAGCTCTTACACGGCTGTACACCTCCCGTAAGTATCCAGGGGGAAATTCAATCTGCCCCCCACAGCTCATTAGCGACTCACATATGAAGACGGCAACCGGCCATCCCCTGGCGTGCAGCTCCTCAATGCCTGCATACACATGCCTGGCATACATGGTGGCTGTCTCCGCGGTCATGCCCACATACGGCCCCCTGTAGGCATCCGGCAGCACAACACTGTAAACATGGTCAGGGGCGCCGCGCCCGCCCGGGCCATCATGCTTGTACGGACTTATCTCAATCAGCGAGCTTAGGTGACCATGGTAGGCTCCGTTGAGGACAATCGTGCCTTTCCGTCCCGTATATGCTCGCGCAAGCTGCATTGCTAAGTCATTGGCCTCGCTACCTGAATTCACAAAATAACAGATGTCCAAACCCTCCGGCAGCGTAGCAGCCAACCGCTCGCCATAGCGAACCATATTGGAGTGCAGGTAGCGCGTATTGGTGCAGAGCAATGCGTTCTGGCGCTGGCCTGCACGGACCACCCACGGGTGGCAATGGCCCACATGGGGCACATTATTGGCACCATCCAGATATGCCCGTCCATCTATGTCGTAAAGGTGCTGCAAATAGCCACGCACAATGTGCAACGGTGTCCGATATGTTACGCTCAGGTTTGGGCCCACATGGCGTCGCCGCAACCGCCAAATGTCGGAAGTACTAAGAGCTTGGCGCGGGAAGGCTTCCGTGCGCACCCCAAGGATAAGGTTTGGATCCGGGCATAGGCTCAGCCATGTCCTGCGCGCGCTGGGAGCAGCCACACCCGGAAAGTCCGGTATCATTCCCAAGGGATTACAGATAATCTGAAAATGCAGATGAGGAGCCCAGCCGCCGTTGTCTTCAGGAGCACCCAGACAACCTATCTGCTGACCACGACTAATCAACTGGCCGGGCTCGCATTCAAATGCAGGACTCAGGTGACCATATAGCGTGTAGAAGATCTCACGATCCGCACGGTGTCGCAACATCACGACGCCACCGTAGTCACGCGGGCCAGAGCAATTCCTGAACCCGGCTACCTCGCCTTCCAAGGGGGCAAACACCGGTGACCCGGCCTCCCGGAACAGATCAATCCCCAAATGCACGGTCCGCCTCTCACCATGGGATGTTACAAACTGGCCCGTGTCGTAGACCAACCTGGCCTCGTTGTAGCGCCCCAAGCCCATGGCTGCGCCGGCATTGGACGCAGCGTTGAGGATACGCGCCAGCGCCGTCTCCGGTGCCACCGATTCCCCGGGATTGGCGCCGATCAGGCTTTCTGCACTCAGATCCAGCACAAGCGGCGGAACGGTACGAACATCCGGCTCCATCACTGGCGCGAAGTGCTCCTGATGTTGGCGCAGCCAAAAAACAATGCTCTTTGAGGTTGCACACGGTTCCATGGCGCATGCCTCCCTAAACCTGCAATGCAACAGCTCCGCAGGCTTCTTCACCATCCAGTCCAATAGCCTCCATGCTGGCTCTTCGGAGACGCGCAGGTACGTGTTGGCGGGTTCCACTGTTGATCGGTACGCCGACACGAGCACGCTGCTGCACAGTCTCGCACAAATGAGGTCCCGGAGCTGCGCCACTTCTTGCTCTTGCAATGGATACACCGCGTGATAACCCCGCACTACCGCAACCGCCATGCCTACCGGATCTGAAGTCCCCAGCATCGCATATGTGGCTGCGATAGCGACCTCGCAAATTAACGGAGCTCGCGTCATATCCCCAAAATCAATGATCCCCGATGCTTGAGCCTCGTAGCCTGCACCACGAACCAGAATATTGGCGTCGTTACCATCGTTATGTATGGGGCTAACGCGGAGGGTTGAGAGCGCCGGAACCCCTTCATCACAGAACCGGGAAAGCTCGGCGTCTACCAGACATCGCCTGTCATCTTGATGGATATGGTGTACATACTCCAACAGGCATCCTGCCCGGCGCAAATCCCACGCTTGTTCCCGATCCAGATATGGATGTTCAAATGAGTCCAAGCACCGATCAAGGCGCGCCATCAAGCTCCCTACGCTCCGAGCAAGCTCCTGCGTGCGCGGGCGCACATCGCCAAACAAGCGGCCCTCCAGATAGGAGACGAGCCACACTATGTGCCCCTTAACGGAAACAGCTTGATCACCGGAAACTGCCGGTACAACCATGGGACATTGGGCACCATTCTGAGCGCCCGCAACATGCCGAAGAGCCGACTGCTGCAGATCAACGGACGCTGGATCGGCCGCAGCGTTGGCAATCTTGAGGACAGTTGTAGCCCCTGCGCCTTCCAAAAGGAAATTCTGATCCAAATGGCTCACAAGGGGTTTGGCGCGCACATCCAACCCGTAATGGTCGCGTGCGGCAGCAGCGGCCTCCAACGCAGAAAACCGCGGAGCAGAGTGGGAAAAGGTCATGGGTTCCTAGGTGGATACAGGCTTACGGAAGATACACAACTGCAGCTGTGAGCTTCGTCATGCTCCAACCCTTGACACGAGTACCTGCAAGATGAGGCATATTCGAGTTGGCACCCTTACGGCAAGAGTGCCTCACAAATGCGCAATAACCGGCATTACAATACACATGGTGGCTGTCAATCTTTAGTCCTTCGCCTGCCCTCTCTTGATGGCATAGCCATCGGTCAGCTGAAGCCATTTCATCAATCCACCAATGCCCGCAAGCTCCTGCGCGGACAGCGGCAATAGCGGTGGACGCACGTACGACCAACATTTATCATTATGGACGCGCGATATCATAGGGAGTAACAGATGCAGCTATGAGTTCCGGTTCGTGGTTCGATTGCTCAGGCATAATGCAGCTGCACTCCAATGTTGTTGCGAACGATGTGAGAACGCGGCACGATTCCGAACGCCTCACGGTACGCCGCACCCACCCTTGAGGCAAACCAATCCTCCCGGCCTCTGTCCACCAGGCAAACGGTACACCCGCCAAACCCACCGCCGGTCAACCGAGCACCGTAGCAGGTCGGTTCCTGCCGGGCCACCCGTACCAAATGGTCAAGTTCTGGACAGCTTACTTTAAACAGGGTGGCAAGACTTTCGTGCGAAGCGTTCATCGCCTCCCCCACGGCCCCCAGATCACCTGCTTCTAAAGCTCCGGCTGTGGCAAGTACGCGACCATTTTCACGCACAACATGCTCCAGTCGCTTGGATTCCGGCTCCGGGACACTCATGGTAAAACGTTCCAGATCCGCTTCAGGGACATCACGCAATGACCGAACGGAGGAGTCGATCTGTCGACAATGCGCAACCGCAACCTTGCACTCCTGACGCCGCCGATTGTAGGCGGATTCAGACAGCTGACGCTTAGTGCGAGAGTCCATGATCACAAATGATGCTCCACGTACAGGTATATGCCGGTATTCTAACGAGCGACAGTCAAGTAGCAATGCGTGTCCGGGCTTCCCAAGAGCACATACCATCTGGTCCATTATTCCGCATTTGACGCCGACATATTCGTGCTCCACACGCTGCCCGATCAGTGCCACATCTACAGGCGTAAGCTCGGTTAAGCCGCCAATGGCTATCGCAGCATAAGCGACGGCAATTTCGAGGGATGCCGAGGAAGATAGGCCTGCCCCGGTCGGGATCGTACCTCCAATCTCCATTTCCATCGCTGTGCGGAGCCCAGCTTGCCGGTGAAGCTCAAGCAGCACCCCGCCGACATACGTGGCCCATCCGGTCTCTGATGCCGAGGGCATCTCCCCAACGCAAAATCGGACAGACTCGCCGAACCGCGTGGAGGTAATCCTGTGGTGGGCACCGTCAACCGGTCCTCCCCGCACGATGGTGCCAGCCTCAATTGTCATGGGCAATACGAATCCCTCGTTGTAATCTGTATGGTCCCCGATAATGTTCGCCCTACCCGGCACACGCACGAGAATCTCCTTGTGCAGCGGTTTATTGTCCACAGGCTGGCAGTTGAGCGACTTATGCACCCAATCTACTGCTTATTGCGGCTTGCTGACAGCAGTGCCCCTACCTCCCGTTCGTGCTCAGTGCCGTTCATTACAATCCTAGCCAGAAACAGGTTTTTTCGGGTATCGTTGTACGGGTATCCTCGCCAACAAATACGCGCACCTTGCACCCATTGATCTACCTCGCGGCACTGCTAATCATCGGTTGTCAGGATATCCCGAGGCAGGACAGCCCAATAAACGCGCTTCCAGGAGTACTGCCCTCAGATAGCTTGGAGGTCGCCAACTATAAGGTCGCCTTGGGGCGTCGCAATGCCATCACGCGGGCTGTGGAAATGGCAACACCGGCTATCGTAAGTGTTAATGTCATCGGGGTGCAGCGGCTGCGCGTACAGGATCCCATCTCGGATTTCTTCAGCGATCCATTCTTCGGGCAGTTCTTTGAGCGCAGGCGGCCGCGGATTGTAGAGCGTCAGGTTAAGAACCTTGGCTCCGGGTTCCTAATCTCGCCGGATGGTTTCGTAGTAACCAACGACCATGTTGTGGCCGCTGCCACAGCGATTACGGTGTCGCTGCCGAGTGGCGAGACATTGGATGCTCGATTGGTGGGCTCCGACGCGGCCTCAGACCTCGCATTGGTCAAAGTGGAATCACAAGAAGCATTACCCTACCTGGACCTGCAGCCAGATGAAGATGCCATAGTGGGAGAATGGGCCATCGCGTTGGGGAACCCTTTTGGCTTGTTCGAAGCGGCCGACCCAACCGTTACTGTAGGAGTGGTCAGTGGCACGGGCAGGCATCTTGGTCAGCAGTCGGGAAGGATCTATCGGGACATGATCCAGACGGATGCCTCTATCAATCGTGGTAACTCCGGCGGCCCACTCCTCAATGCCCTTGGGCGTGTTATTGGGGTCAATACGGCTATTTACAGCGAGAGTGGAGGATCTGTCGGGCTGGGGTTTGCCGTCCCTGCCCGTAAAGCCTCCCGCATAGTAGACGAACTCCGTAATTACGGACAGGTGGATCGAGCCTACTACACGGGCCTCCATGGCGTCAACGTTAATGAACGAATCGCGCGTGCACTTGAACTGGAGACTCCTCACGGCGTACTAATTGAGGCTGTCCAACCCCGTTCTCCTGCGGATGAAGCCGGAATTCTGCAGTACGACGTAATTGTTGCTCTTCAGGGCGTGGCGGTGTCGGATCACGACGACTACATTGCTCGGCTGCATGACTTTCGCCCTGGTGACACACTAACCCATAGCGTAGTGCGCGCAGGAACCAGGATCAAACTGAATTTGCAGGTCGGGCGTGCACCGGATTAACGCGCCTAGAATTTGGCATTTCTTGCCGATACTAGTTGCGTCACTGATCGTCGCAGGTTGCTTTCCGAACTCCTGCAGAAGGACGGAGACTAGAGCTGTGACTCCAGCGGATTCTTTGTCCCGGTCCCGCGCCGCTGCCATTACACCCGATACGCTGGTCCTTGAAGCCACACTGCGCGGGCCAGACTCCGCTGCAATGGCCTACCCAAGAACGCTGATGTTCAGTGATGCGGGCAACCTGTACGTCAGTGATGTGGAGCGCAGTAGCATTTTCCGCTTTTCGGATGAGATGGATTGGGAGGAAGAAATAACATGGCCCGGTGTGGATACTCCCTATATCGCAGGCCTGCGGGGGGACACCATTGTAACCTTCAACCCTGTAGGGCGAACCTTTGATGTGATTATCAATGGTCAACGTGAAATCACCATCCCCGCACCGTACAGCATGCCGGAAGACGCGCTTCAATATGCTACTGCCTCGGCTTCGGCTTTATTCCTGAAGGTGGTACCGAAGGATAAGCCGGCATATATTGTCCGCATGCGGTACAATGGCGATGCGGACCGACAGTGGATGCTTAAGGGTTCGCAGTGGCGCAACGCGGGCATGCTACGGCTCCGTGGAGATTCATTACTCAGCCTGTCGGCCTTTTACCCGATTGCCGACGTTACATCCCTTTCCGAAAATACTGGAATCAATCACCTGTCTCTCGCGGGCTTTGATTCGCCAATGCTACACCGAACGCGGGCCTTTGACGCGGGAAGAGGTCGGGGCGCTCCCCTCCTTATGAGCAGTGCCACATGGCATGGTCAGACACTCTATGTTCTCAACATGAGGCCGGGTTGGCTACGGGTTGACATGTACGATAGCGACGGTATACTTCGCGGAATTCTAGTGGATGGACATCCTGTCCTGCACAAGGCATTCTATCCTATGGACATCGCAGTACGGGCGCACGGTGCCGGCATTCAGGTTGTTGTAGCAGTCATTGATCCTAACCCCGAAGTTCGGGTATACGCGCAAGAACCTGCCCCGGACCGGGCAGTGGTACAGCCTCCTAACCAAGACCAGCACTAAGACATTGCCACGACAGCCCGCCAAAGCCGAGACTCTCGGTGAGCTTCGCAAATCCGGTTATACTGTTTGTTCGGTTCGGAACGAATTGCGGCGCAACATGATCAACTTTCTAAAGAAAAATCATGAGCTCTTTCCCGGTGTTATCGGATTTGATCGCACGGTTATCCCGCAGCTGCAAAATGCCATTCTATCGCGACATGACATGATTCTTCTTGGCCTCCGTGGCCAAGCTAAGAGTCGGATGATCCGCATGCTTCCAGACCTGCTGGATGAGTATGTTCCCGTTCTTGCAGGAAGTGAAGTGAATGACCATCCCTTCTTTCCGATATCAAAGTATGGACGACACTTGGTGAAGGAGCAGGGTGAAGATGCCCCAATCCAATGGATCCACAGGCTAGAACGTTACGGCGAAAAGCTGGCCACGCCTGACACATCCATCGCCGATCTGATCGGTGACATTGACCCCATTAAGGCCGCGCATAACCGTTTGACGTATGCCGACGAAGAAGTCATTCATTTTGGCATAATTCCCCGAACAAACCGTGGAATTTTTGCCATAAACGAATTGCCTGATCTGCAAGCTCGTATCCAAGTCGGACTGCTGAACATTCTTGAAGAGCGAGATATCCAAATTCGAGGTTTCAATATTCGCTTCCCGCTTGACATTGTAATGGTGTTTTCCGCGAATCCCGAAGACTACACGAGTCGTGGAAACATCATTACACCACTTAAGGACCGGCTTGACAGCCAGATTCTTACCCACTACCCGAAGTCTATAGAATCAGGGATTCAAATCACCAAGCTGGAAGCTTTTGAGGATCGTGACGACGCGGGACCCCAGGTTAGTGTTCCGTATTTCTTTAGGGAAATCATTGAGCAGATTGCATTCGAAGCCCGTGCCAGCGAATACGTGGACCACAAGTCCGGCGTCTCGGCCCGTATGACCCGCGCGGCCTTGGAGGTGCTCATCTCCAACGCGGAACGCCGGGCATTGGTTTGCTGCGAATCCTCCGCGGTAGCCCGCATCAGCGACCTGATTCACATCGAAACCGCCATAACAGGTAAAGTCGAACTCGTTTATGAAGGCGAACGAGAAGGAGCTCGTAGTGTCGCACGATTGCTGATGGGACGTGCTGTCAAGACTGTCTTTGGATGGTACTTCCCGGATCCCGGACAAAAAGGTCGGAATCGCGAGAGATACAAGAGGATTCTGCACTGGTTTGCTTCCAACCCTGGAGTGGAGTTGGAATCTGATATGCCCCGAAGGCGGTATGCTGCGGCATTAAGGCAGATCGATGGCTTGGGTGCCTTCATCAATGAATTCCGACCGTCCACCCCTCGGTCCGAGCACCTTTCGTTCATGGAATTTGTGCTGGAAGCATTGCACCAACACTCATTGCTCAGCAAGGAGATTTCGGCCGATGCATTGGCTTCATATTCCGACCTTGTGGGGAGCGTCCTTTCTTCGATCACGGAAGACGACGACTGAATGATCTAGCGCGGTACAACACGACCGTCAGGTAGAATCCGCTCGTCGGATGAAGGTTGGCGCGTCGGAAAGTTGCTGATTGAGACGGACTGGTTCCAATCCTTCGGTACATAGTGTACATGATTGCCGTGCGAAACTTCCACATAATCTCCTGATCCAAATGGATTCAGAACACGCCGGAACACAAAGGCAAAGAAAATCAGGCTTGCTATCAGTAGAATCGTTCGAAGTCGCCGGCGCATTGAGAACCGCAGTAAGAAGCATTCGTGCTATTGTGAACTAGAGTGCCGGTTCCACTACGATGGTCCGCCCGCAGCAATGGCTGCCGCGCAAACGTCAAGTCGAGCCTTCAAGCCTCACTACGCCTTCAATATGCGCTACATGGTGCCTCCCATGCCAAGCATACATGCATGTGGCATGGGCAATCCGCACTCCTCCAAGCTCAGGATGGTTAAATTCTCGCTGCAGCTGCTCCCATCTTAGTGCACGCAACAGCACTACCCATCGACTATGGAGCGCCTCCAGAAATGCGAGCGAAGGCCCAACGGGCCCTGCGTAATCAGGAAGCATCGCCCACCTCTTCTCGTTGTAAGTCTTTACTGGAGGTCGGTCCTCTGTCAGCGCCGATTTGACCCGCAGCAAAGCGTTCATGTGACTGTCCGCCACATGGTGAACGACCTGCCGGACGGTCCATCCGTCCGGCCGATACGGCGTGTCAAGCTGGCTATCCGTTAGCTGACGAACGCAATTCCCAATAGCCGATGGCAGTGATTCAATTGCGAGAATAGCATCGTTGACATGCTTTTGCGCAACAGGAACCGGCGCCGCAAAGCGTCCGATCGGATACCTGATATCATTCATAGGTCTCATGCCATTACGTGTATAAAGAATTGTGATAGGGAACCGCGTACGCGTAAGTGGGAAACACACTAGTGTTCCGCTCATACCCCGTATAACAATTCCAGACAGCCAAGCGCGAAGGTTTAACTACACGTAATTTGCGGCATTCTGAGGACAATTTCTAAAAGTATGCGAGTCGTGGTTATTATTCCCGCCTACAACGAGGAGAAAGCATTGGCCCGCGTTATTGACGACTTGCCAAGAAAAGTCGTGAGCGAGGTAGTAGTGGTAGACAACGCCTCAACCGACAACACTGCTGAAGTGGCGCGCGCGGCCGGTGCAACTGTGCTTGCAGAAGCACGGCGCGGGTATGGATATGCATGCCAGCGAGGCATACGATATGCCAGCGATCGGAGCGCGGATGTGGTGGTGTTTCTTGATGCGGACTACAGCGACTATCCGTCCGAAGCCGCGAGGCTTTTGGAACCCATCACGAAGGGCGAAGCAGATTTTGTAGTAGGGAGCCGCATGCGAGGCACGGTTGAACGCGGTGCGCTGCTGCCGCAAGCCCGGTACGGGAACTGGCTGGCATGCATGTTGATGCGAGCCATTTGGGGGATACGCCACACCGATCTGGGTCCTTTCAGAGCAATAAAGTTATCCCGTCTCCAGCATTTGGGAATGCGAGATCCCACGTTCGGGTGGACAATCGAAATGCAGATCAAAGCGCATCTTGCCGGACTGCGTGTGATAGAGGTCCCCGTCTCATACCGGTGCCGTATCGGAACTTCAAAGATCACAGGTACAGTCTGTGGCTCTGTTAGGGCATCGGTGAAGATCCTGTGGACCATCGGTGCACTCGCAATGCAGAGCCGGTCCCTGTCCCGTCAGTTTGCGAAGGCACCTGCATAGCCCCTTGAACAACAGATGCAGCCCAAAGTACCACGGGTTTCCGCAGAAAAGCTTAGCTATACATGAATGCAGATATCTGGTTTAACGGCAAATTCGTTCCATTCGAGGACGCCAAGATTCATGTCCTCTCACATGTGGTGCACTACGGCTCATCCGTGTTCGAGGGCATTCGATGCTACGATACCGCCAAGGGTTCGGCCATTTTCAGGTTGCCCGCTCATATGCGGCGGCTGGTTGATTCAGCCAAGATTTATCGCATGCCCGTGCCGTACAGCCAACAGGAGTTAGAGGCAGCTTCCATCGCAACGGTGCAGCGGAGCAAGCTCCGCTCGTGCTACATCCGGCCTGTAGTGTTCCGCGGCCTCGGTGGCATGGGAGTAAATCCAATGGCCAACGAGGTAGAATCCTGCATCGCGGTCTGGGAATGGGGCGCATACTTGGGACCTGAGGCCCTACGGCAAGGCGTAGATGTACAGGTAGCTTCCTGGCGCCGGATGGCACCCAACACCTTCCCGTCCCTAGCCAAGGCGGGCGGTAATTACCTCAATGCCAGTCTCGTCAAGATGGACGCTATGCTAAACGACTATGTGGAGGGCATTATGCTCAGCACGGACGGCTTTATCGCCGAAGGTAGCGGGGAGAATCTCTTCCTAATTCGTGACGGAGTGATGTATACCGCACCTACCAACTTAGCTATACTGCCAGGCATCACGCGTGACAGCGTTATTCGGCTAGCACATGATATCGGGTACACTGTCGTGGAACGCAACATGCCACGAGAGGCGCTCTATATCGCCGATGAGCTGTTCTTTACGGGTACGGCCGCGGAGATAACCCCGATCCGGTCCGTGGACAAACATATCATTGGTTCGGGACGGTGCGGCCCCGTGACAAGGAAGCTGCAGGAAGCATTCTTTAGTGTGGTTAATGACGGCAGGGATCCTTACGGCTGGCTGACTCATGTCGACGTAGCCTAAGCTAGATGCCTGCATGTTCTCCAATGCAATAGCAAAAGCTCAAATAGTCTGGCCCTTAACCGTAGCCCCGGTCGCCGCCTGCTGGAGGCAATTGCTCCCCACGCCTGTACGGCAGCCAGTGTACCCGCACGGACAGCGTCGCTACGCCACACACCAAATAGTGCGTTGATTTCTGGCGTGATGTAACCATCAGAGGAACTGGGGCCTCCTCCCACACTCCGGCGATTGAATCCTCGCGCCTGCGCCACTTTTGCCGCTTTCTTTGCCCGGCTTAGCAACCTATTCAGCCAAACATAGGGAATTATGTACGTGAGTGACCAACTGTACACAGTGAGGCACTAGGATCAATTTCACGGGTCATAGGGGTCGGTAACCCGAACGCCCCTCGCCGTGCAGCAGCCCCAATCCCGGAGGCCAGTATGTTTGCAGCCGCATTCAGGTCTGCATGATCCGCATGTCCACAGGACATACACTTGAATTTGCTCCGTGTCTTACGGTTACTCGCTTCTGTGTGCCCACACACAGAACACCGCTGACTGGTATAGGCAGCGGTAACCTTTATCACCTTGCGGCACTTATAGCCCAGCATCTGATCCAGCTGGCCCCAACCTCTTCGCAGTATTCCTCGGTTGAGGCCAGACTTCTGTCTGACGTTTGTGCCAAAGCTCTCCATCGTCCCCTTAGCTGAACGTGTCATCGCTTTGATCTTCAGGTCCTCCAGTATCACCGTTGAGGAGCAATTGGCAATACTGCGACTTACTTGGTGGTTCGCATTCTTGAGGACGTTAGCACGCTTGCGCTGTATGCGGGCGATTCCATGCTTCCGCCTGTTACGACGGTTGGAGCCTTTCTTCTGTCTCGCCAGTCTTCGCTGATGCCGCTTCAACTTGGCATCAAGACGCTTCGTATCCGGTTGTCTGATAATGCTTGTATCGCCCTTTGTGGAGACCATAGCGACCTGCCCGCAATTATGGTCAATGCCTACAGCACCGCCGGTATCCTCTATTACAGGTGCCTCCATCTTGTAGCAGATGACAGCATACCCTTTGCCGGCGTTCTTCTTTACCGTGGCTTTGACGGGTATACCATCAGGGTACGGGTTGCCTCCCCGCCTGCGGAGCGCCATATATCCCACTTTCGGGATATACAGCTTGCCATCCCGAACCCTTACGTTATCCGGGATCGTGAACGAAGGCGTACTACCATGTCTGGAATGGAATCTCGGTCTTCTCTTACCCTCCTTGAAGAATGCCTTCCATGCATCCGCCTGATATTTCAACGTGTATCTAACGACACCAAAGGAGTATTCAGGTAGCCACTCGACCGTGCGGTGCAGCTCCGTGAACCGCTTCCCCAGCGAGAAGAAGCTTACCGAGGGCGGCTTCTCTCCAGCCTCTTTCGCTTTCCTGTACGCCTCGCTCTGCTCTGCGAGGATGGCATTCCACACAAACCTACACGCACCTGCTAATCCAGCAAGGTGCTTGGCGTTACTCCGACTTCCGGGCAACAGCCTGTATGTGATATTGCGGTATGCACTAACCGTTTCGGGCATGGCACTGTGGTATATAACTCCCTAATATATGGCAATTATATATCATGCGTACCCACGTGTTGAGTTATTTGAAATAATTGCAGTTATTCGTGAAAAGCGGGAACCGATTATGAAACACTGGCGAAAGCCATCCTGTCTGCACCACCAAAGCATAAAAAGTAACTCCTGCGAAAACGCGTGGCACTCAGCCATATAACTCCCAAATGTAACCTTGACGTAAGTCCTCCACAACAATTCGTGCGCTCACACGGTCTTGTGCCACCACGGCGCTTGACACGGTGTGTTGTCGTAGCCGGATGGGCGGGCTCCCGTACTATGAGTGATACCTATGGGAGTTATACAGTTGAGTGCCCGCGCGTTAAATTGTTGAAATAATTGCAGTGTGGTCGCGAATAGCGGGAACCGATTATACCGAAAATAGGCACCATCCCGTGATAGATTGATGACCCACTAAATGCCTTCAAAGAAAAGAAACAACAGAAACACAAATGGCCCTGGACGGGCTGATCGTGAAGGAGTGTCCTTGATCAAGCTTACCCAAATGTTTCCAGACGACCCAACAGCCGAAGCATGGTTCACAATGAAGCGTTGGGGCGACACTCCTGTTTGCCCGCACTGTGCGTCTAAGAACGTACAGTCTGGCGCCAAACATCCTAGCATGCCTTATCGTTGCCGTAGTTGCCGTAAACGATTCAGTGTCCGCATAGGGACAGTAATGCAGGACTCGAAACTGGGATACCAGGTATGGGCATTAGCCATTTACATCATGACTGCCAGTATCAAGGGCGTATCCAGCATGAAGCTGCATCGTGACCTTAGCATAACCCAGACGACAGCGTGGCATCTGGCCCACCGTATTCGACAATCATGGAATGGAGAACATGCACTATTTGCCGGTCCGGTAGAGGTTGACGAAGCCTACTTCGGTGGTAAGGAAAAGAACAAGCACGCCAGCAAGAAGCTGAAAGCAGGCCGTGGGCCAGTAGGTAAGAATGCCGTTGTAGGAGTCCGTGATCGTGTCACCAATAGCATTTCTGCCCAAGTAGTAGAAAATACAGGCAGACAGACGCTCAATGCGTTTGTGGATACCCATGTCTCGGAAGACACCGAGATCTATACGGATGGCTCGTCAACATACCGGGGCCGCAACAACCACGCCTACGTACGTCACTCTGTTGGCGAATACGTTCGTGAGCAGGTCCACACCAATGGCGTAGAGAGCTTCTGGTCTTTGCTGAAGCGTGAGTACTACGGAACGTACCACCACATGAGCAAGAAACACCTACAGCGGTACGTGAACGAATTTGCAGGGCGACACAATGCACGCGACTTCGACACAGCGGAGCAAATGACAATGATTGCTCAAGGACTGGTCGGTAAACGGCTCATGTACAAATCCCTCATTTCATAGCCAGACGTAAGCGGCAACATATCAAGCCATCCGTACTCATGCGCACTCCGGGCATCGGCCGGCTACAACTACTTGCTCGTGGACGGAGAACGGAGACTAACGGGCCGCGCAATACTGCGCCTGCAAGGCTTCCCCGACAGCTACGAGATTGACAGTCCGGTAACGACCGTCAGACGGCTTACTGGCAACGCCGTACCCATTTCGGTGGTCAGGGCCGTTATGCGCCAGCTTTTCCATGTCTGTGCTTGATGGCCCGCGTCTCATGGGTTCGTCCGGTGCGCTTCGTGGCCCGTACCGGGGTCCGCCCAGTACTTCCGCATTGTCAAGAGCGTCCCGAAACAAGCCAAGGAATCGGTCCTAAAATTGATCGACTGTCGTGAAAACTGGATAGCAATGTATGCAGCCTCCTACATGCTCTAAGCAGATGTCCGCCATGAAATCATTTCGGTATTCTGCCCCAATGGATTAGTGCTACTCTATAGCCTATAACGCCATGCGCATAGATAAATCCCCGAAGCCCGGTAACAAGATTCAGGAAACGAAACGCCCCGGCCGCCCCGTAACAAACAACAGTCTCAATATCCAACAATCCATCCCTACCACATTGGAAGAACTGGCGAAAGCCATCCTGTCCGCACCACCAAAGCACAAAAAGTAACGCCTGCGAAAACGCGTGTCACTCAGTCATATAACTCCCCTAACAACCGTAAGGCATTCTCTCTCAAGAGAACAACAGCCACCAAATCCAACAGATCTGCACGATATTCCTCAATCCGTTGCAATCCGTACCGAGAGCCCCAGCGACCTCCTTCGGGGTGGAATGGTCTTGTGTGCAACCCTGGTACCGGCATTAGGAGGGCCCGCCCTTTCCGCGATTGTATGAGACATGGACAGGGGTTGCTGTGTATCCGTCCGGTGGTAAGCGTGCTGCCAGTCGCATGATTGCATTTTACCATTTATTATATTCTAGGTTACAACCAGTCGTATAAACCCATGACAGCAACTTTGTGGACAGCTATAGCCTCCGTCGTAGCCATCGTAGGAAGTATCGTGGCAATATTGTTGCCGATTGTACGCAGCCTAACTGCTTCTGTGGAAACAATTCGTGCTGAAGTGAAGGACCTGAGAATTGATGTGAAGGATGTACGAACTGAAGTGAAGAACCTGCGAACTGAATTGAAAACCGACATCAGTGACCTGCGAACTGAATTGAAAACCGACATCAGTGACCTGCGAACTGAATTGAAAACCGACATCGGCGACCTGCGAACTGAATTGAAAACCGACATCAGTGACCTGCGAACTGAATTGAAAACCGACATCGGCGACCTGCGCAACGATGTGCGCGTACTCCAAGGCCAAGTTTACGATTTGAATGGACAAGTCAACAGAGTTGTTGGCCACATTGAGAGTATTGATAGTCCATCCGTGGGTCAAATGAATTAAGCCTAATCCCAACTTCACATTTTGTAGTGACAGGAAAATACGGACCTCTAGCATTCCCGCTTGGGGAGCATTTTTTCGTGACCACCTATTGTGATTTACCGGATTGAGTGGGGTTGGTTTAGAGCGGTTTCATTGCTTGTTTTTTCTGTTGATAGAAGACCGTATTTGTCCCCAACTCTCCCCACCGGATACAGGGATCGCACCTCCATCTGGAGTTCATTCTCGTACCTGTGCTAAGCGACTTCAAACCATTCATGAGTCGGGAAGCTTTTTGGGAGTCTTCGGTTCCATGGGGACCTGTTTGGTTCGGGTCGCATCGGGATCATAGCTGAATCCCAAGATTTCGAAGACCCGCTCCAACATCGGCGTCAGGTTCTGATCCACATTCAGGGTCAACGCGCGCGTTTGACTCATGGGCAACTTGGTGGTCACACGTTTGATCTCGTTGAGTTCGTTACGGATCGTATCCCAGCTGTTATGGATTCCAGCATTCTTGAGTTTGGTGCGAACCAGGTGAGCAACATGATAGGCCAGCACGGTGATGAATAAATGTCCCACAATTCGGTCATCATTACTGTGATAGACGGGCCTTAAACCCAGATCCGACTTCATCACCCGGAAGGTGTTTTCAATCTCCGTAAGTCGCCAGTAGGTGCGCGCCACTTCTTGCACCGACCAGTCGGTACGGCTGGTGCGCAGGACATATCCGCCTGCTTCCAGGAGCCGGTCTTCATGCACTTCACGCTTGGTAAAGCTTACACTCTCGGCATAGTCGGTTTCCTTTTTTTCGTAACCGTCACCTCATAGGTGTGGCTCACCTTCTTGTGTTTTTCCCTCAGGCGACCGGCTTTTACGAGTACCTTATCATACGTTTTCAGGCAGTGGGGAGTGGAGAGTCCTTTATGAAGCTTGGTCTGCCTACCCAATAATATTGCCTCTTGACTATTGCGTATTTGTCTGTTAGTTTACCGGCATGTGGGTGCAGCATCAGATACTTACCACGCTTCGCGGCGCAGAACCGACCTTGCAGCGTATTCTGGAGGTACACGGTGACAAGAGTCGCACCGCAGTCAGTCGCATTGTTTGCGAGCAATACCGCTTTACGGATGCTCGCGGGCGGCCGCAGTGGGCCGGATGCTTGAAAGCGCTACGTACGCTGGAGGCAGAGAACAAGATTGTACTGCCTGTTTCGCAGCGGACTGGTCGGATTGCCGGGCCGCGTTTGTTGGAAGCTCCGGTGGAGGCGCCGGTGGATGTACCGGATACGGTGGGTGAGGTTGGGTGAGGTTGAAGATCTTGAGGTCGTGCTGGTCTCCGACCGCGATGCTACCACAATCTGGAATACGCTGATGACCAAGGAGCATCCCCGCGGTTTGAAGACCCTTGTGGGGGCCCAGGTGCGATACGTGTTTCAGAGTGCGCACGGGATACTGGGCGCCATCGGGTTTTCGGCAGCGGCGTTGTATCTGAAACCTCGGGATACATGGATGGCGTGGAGTGATGAGCAGCGGGATCGGGAGTTGTATCGTGTGGTGGGGCTGAGTCGCTTCCTGATTCGTCCCACGGTGCAATGCAAGAATCTGGCCAGTCATCTGTTGGGACGGGTACTGCGGCGATTGCCGGACGACTTCCGTGCGCGATATGGCTATACGCCCTTTCTGGTGGAAACATTTGTGGGCCCGGATCAGGAGGGTACGTGTTTCAAGGCGGCAGGCTTCCTTCGTTTGGGGATGACCATGGGCAGGGGGCGGCATGCCCTCACGCATGAATGCAAGCAAACGCAGAAGAAGATATTCGTTAGGGAGGTTGATGGAGACTGGCGCAAGAAGCTGGGTGTACCGGAGGTGGAGCTGCATCCGCGGTTGGAAGTGGGTGAGGGGCTTGATGGTGACGGGTGGGCGGAGCAGGAGTTTGGTGGTGCGCCATTGGGGGATAAGAGGCGCAGTGCTCGTTTGGTAAAGAGTGCAGCAATGTTGGGAGCGTATATGGGTCGTCCACCGAGTGCAGCACCGAAGCGTGATCCGGCGGCGGTATCGGGGTATTATCGTTTTCTTGAGAAGGCGGATCGGTATGGGAACAATCCTGAGAGGATATTGGCGCCTCATCGACAGCGTACGATTGAGCGGATGCGTACGCAGGACACGGTGTTATGCGTGCAGGATGGTACGGACATCAGCTTCAGTACGCGCCCGGAATGCGAGGGGTTAGAGGTTATAGGACGTAATCAGACGACAGCGGAGTCCAAGGGGGTGCATTTGCATGCGACCATTGCATTGGGAGGTGACGGAGTGCCCCTGGGAGTGCTACGATGTGCGTATGAGAAGCCTAAGGGGGAGCATGCTGCCGGGACGCAGCAATGGATAGAGGGTCTTCATGATATTGAGGAGGCGGCGGAGACGCTGCCGCGCAAGACGCAGGTGATCTGTGTTATGGATCGGGAGGCGGACATCTTTGCGCTTTTTGCGGAGCGGGATGGGCTGCGGCGTACGGATGTAATAGTACGAGCCAAACACGACCGGAATCTGGGCAAGGAGAAGGCACGGTTATTCAAGGCGATGCGGAAGGGTCCGTCGGCAGGCATGATGCACCTGTCGGTGACACGCGTGAGCCGTCGTGCGAAGTCGGGGCGTGTGACGAATGAGGGTCGGCCGGCCCGTAATGCGCTTATGGAGGTGCGCTATAGGAAGGTAATCCTCCCCCCTACCAAGAAGAAAAAGAAGCAGGAGGTGGTGCAGGATACCGAAGCCCCTGATTCGTCCGAAACACCTGTACCTCCTACCGATAAGGACCCGCAGCGGGAGCCGGTGCAACTATGGGGGGTACATATTCGTGAGTCGGTTCCTCCCAAGAATGCGAAGCGGATTGAGTGGTACCTCTTGACCTCGTGCCCGGTGACATCGCTGGAGGAAGCGGAAGCGATCATTGAGTACTACGGGCTGCGCTGGCGTGTAGAGGACACGTTTCGCGTGCTCAAGAGTGGTTGTAAGGTGGAGAAGTTGCGCATGCAAAAGGCATCGTTATTGCACAACGCTATCACCATCCACATGGTGACAGCGTGGCGCGTACTACTGATGACGCTTCTGGGTCGTACCTCCCCGGAGATGGAGGCCGGGGTGATGTTCACCGATGTGGAGCTGTCTGTGCTCCGTACATACTCGAAGCGTTATGGTCTTTCGGATCCCACCAACTTGTTAGCGGCGGTGCTGTTGGTGGCTATAATGGGCGGTTATGCGCCGCGGAAGAATCGTCAACCAGGTCACACTGTGCTGTGGCGCGGATACAGCAGTCTGCAAATCCGGGCAAGTCATCATGAGGATTTGGCCGCAACAGGTCAACTGGTGGTGCGTCCTCCTCCATAGGATAGGTCTGTGCTTACCTCCTGATTTTCTCTGCCTAAGGCTCGTGCTATCAGCATGAGGGGCCATGTCATTGATTTTGCGGCGATCAGCGAATCGCGGTAACCGCATTGTTATGTCCGCCCGAGGAACGCGGCACATTGACACCGCTCTATGTGCCGATCCGCACAAGGAATTGCGCTCAGCCACCGATCTGTACCTTACCCTGTTACCCGGATCTGGTGCTGTTGCCCCACGAAACCACATAACAACGTGCTAACCGACCCAGTTGACACCCCCTCTTGTCAAGCTAGCTAATGTGGGCGGTAGGCA
Source organism: Rhodothermales bacterium (assembly GCA_963663495.1). Taxonomy (GTDB): domain Bacteria; phylum Bacteroidota; class Rhodothermia; order Rhodothermales; family Bin80. Next base: position 1,279,727 of record OY760427.1, on the reverse strand, counting down.
GAGCTTGGTGAGCGCCTCTTCATATTTTGCACATTTCGTTGCAAAGATCTGCTCCTCGGTGGCCTGCCGGGCCTCGCTGTGCACATGCACGAATTGCTCCTGATCTTCCAGCTCATTTTCTTCTGACTCCCCCTCTTTCGGTCCCTTCTCTTGGGGTTCCCTGCCCTTTTTGGATAACTCCCAAGATCTGATCTTAACCCCACCCGCCGTCTCAAATGCCTGATCCGGCTCCCGGGTGGGCACCGCAGGGGCTTTGGTCCGCTGAACGCAGATCCAATCCAGCTTCTTTTCTTTCAAATACGCCACATTCGCCTCGGTCGCAATGCCCGCATCCATAACGACCGTTGGCGTTTTATCCTTCAACTTCTCAATAGCTTGTTTGAGTGTCCCGGGTTCACTCACATTGCCGGGTAAGATCTCCACATTACGCGGGAAGCCCGATGCGTCCAGAGTCAAGGCCAGCGTGACCAGAGGACAATCATTGCGCTTCTGCTTACTCCGTCCCTATCGTAACAACGCTCCCTTTTCCTGACCATGGTAAAAGGCGTTGGTCAAATCGTAGAAGATGAGGGTCTCATCACAGTCAAACAACTCCTTCGTGGTTCCAAAGAGGCCATCCATGATTGCATAACGATGTTCGAATAACCAATCGGAGGTGGCATACAATGTATTGAGGCACGGCAGCTTTGGATGGAGGATTTCCATGATACTGGAGGTGTTGGTCATCCAGCGATGCGTTGCCCGTTCACTGCCTGGACTGAGCATGCGTCCGACAATGACCGCGCAGGCAAGTTGGACATGATTTTCAGGGAGCTTCAGTTGCTTGATCGCTTCCATGGCCAGACGCTCGCCCGCCACCGTGCATGAGTTGGTATGTGTGACCTGGTCGGGAAGAATCTTGACCGATTCTACCGGGGGTTTGGCATAGATGTTAAACCCTTGATCCAGGAGTCGCTTCGCAATGTTGTCCACGGCATTATCCTCCCTTATTCATGAGGGAGTTAAGTGGCGGGGAATCATCGTTTAATATTATGGTGTAATATGTTGACTATACACGGTTTGAATGGGATCCTGTGCGACGCTCAAACGTTCAGAAACCCCAATACCCATTCACCCTGTAACACACCCGATGCAAGATCCCAAATCCAACCTTCTGTTCGCTTGCCAGTTCAATAAATCCGTTAAAGTTGTACGCTCCAAGACCGATAATCTAACATCGGATGCCGGCGTCATTCCTATGCGCCTGCTCATGGTGATCAGCACCTTGGCATGCCGACTCGCTTCCGTGCTTAAGGACAATCGGTCCCAAGCTCGGATTACGCATAGCCTTGAGGAGTTAGTGCGGCAGTACCTGCTGCAACATGTGCAGGGGTGGGGACGTCAATCAGATGCGGACAAGCTTCGAAGGGACCCCGCCATGCGCGTGGCCACTTCTTCCAAAAGGGGTATGAGGGCATTACAGGACGATAGGTCCCTGGCATCCCAGCCAACCATGTCTCGCTTCGTGCACATGTTGGCCGGGAAGAAGAATTTCAAGAAGTTGCGCCTTTTTGTAGAGACATTCGCCATGGAGCACCTGCTGCAGCGTGGTGGCGGGAAGCGCCGCCCCGAGGTGGTCTTTGATGTGGACGGTGTACCGGTAGATACGCATGGCAAGCAGCAGGGCAGCAAGTGGAACGGATATTACAAGCGCACCATCTTTCTGCCCCTTATCGCCATATGCGGTGAGTCGGGCGACATGTTGGGGGCGGAATTGCGAGGGGGCACGCAGAATGTGGTGAAGGACTGCTACGGTTTCATTCGACGCATTGGGCTGGCATTGCGTGAACATGTGGCCGACAAGGTCATTGTCCGATTGGACGCAGGCTTCAACAGTGGCGAGTTATGTGATAAGCTGGAGAACGACCGTATCGGCTACGTGATGCGTCTGAAAGGAAACGATGTGATTGACGGGCTTGCGGCGCCTCATTTGGAGGGTGATCAGCCGTCGGACGAATGCTACCACGAACTGCGCTACCGTGCAAAGTGCTGGTCCGTAGAGCGTCGTGTGGTGCTCGTGGTTGTTCCGGTGCCGGGAGAGCTTTTTCCGCGGCATTTCTATCTGATCACCGATCTGGATGTAGAAGCCTATCCGGCAGAGCAGCTTGTGAATCTGTACCGGAAGAGAGGAAAGGCGGAAAAGCACTTCGGGGAGCTGAATGCGGCTTGCTCCATGGCGCTGTCGTCGGTTCTCCGTCCGAAGACACACTATAAGGGCCGGCCTGTAGTGCGGGTGCCTGATGAGTCGGAACAGGATGGGTCGGAACAGGATGAGTCGGAACAGGATGCCGAGATCCGAGCCGAGAACGAGGTCCTGCTACAGGTATACCTTCTAACTTATCAGCTCATGCATGTGGGGCGCTGCCTTATGCGGGAGCCTGACGAATCCCAGATTAGTCTGAGCACCTATCGCGAGCGTGTACTCAAGGTGGGGGCCCGCTTCGTACAACACGCGCGCAACATCGTTATCCACATTGCCGCCAGCGCAGATGCTGCATGGGAGCAATTTTGGCGACGTTATTGTCAACTCACATGGATCACGCTTCCCATGAAGAGCTAGCTAAGTCATATTTGCGCCTGCGCTTCGACACCGCAGGCGCCCAACGCGGAAAGCGGAAAGAGAAGGTAGGCAGAGGTGTGTCTACCCGACAGACGTCTTCCCAAAATCTCGGTAATGTGACCGCTATCGAGTCGGGAAAAGGGCCTAAACTGGTGTTTTCAGCCCCTCTCATGGTCGTCCCTACGCATGAACAACGCACAATCGGTCCTGCAGGTACCGAAACAGCACTTTTAGACCCGAACAGGGTACATCATGAATATTGCAGGATTATGGAAGTCCTGGTTTTTGTTCTCAAAGGCTAGGGCGGGTTGTCCTTTGAGACGTGCGACCACCGTTCGGATCAGTTCAGGCCAATCGGGTTTGGGGATTGGAAACTCCTGTCCGAGATTGAGGAGGGTTTTGTGTCGGCTGACTCCTTTGATCCGTCGGGATTGAAGCAGGAGGGCGCTGCGGGATTGTTCGCCGTTTTTGCGTGTGTACCGGTTGGCTCGGATAAACATAATGGGGATAGGCAATGATGTAGGAGGGATACGAGGCGATTTTCCGGGGGTTCCACCTCCCTACAATAATCACTACAACGGTAATTTGCCAAAAACCGGAGACAAATTGGGTCAAAAAGGCGGCAAACGGCCAAAAACCAGCCATGGATTGGCCGATTTGGATGAAAAGAAGGCTAGACTGACTCTGAAATCAGTAATTTTTCGGAGCGAAATGTGAACTTGGGTAAAGATCAAAGCGATGACATGTTCAGCTAAGGGGACGCTGGAGAGCTTTGGCACAAACGTCTGACAGAAGTCTGGCCTCAACCGTGGAATACTGCGAACAGGTTGGGGCCAGCTGGATCAGATGCTGGGCTATAAGTGCCGCAAGGTGATAAAGGTTACCGCTGCCTATACCAGTCGGCGGTGTTCTGTGTGTGGGCACACAGAAGCGAGTAACCGTAAGACACGGAGCAAATTCACGTGTATGTCCTGTGGACATGCGGATCATGCAGACCTGAATGCGGCTGCAAACATACTGGCCTCCGGGATTGGGGCTGCTGCACGGCGAGGGGCGTTCGGGTTACCGACCCCTATGACCCGTGAATTTGATCCCAGTGCCTCACTGTGTACAGTTGGTCACTCACGTATATAATTCCCAAAATCAAACTTAACCTCCGTGAGTCTTCTTGGCACACCTCGGATACGACACTTTGCCCCACCAACTCCACACCGTGGTCGTTCATGCTTTGTTCGCCGGCCTTGACACTACTATCATCGCATCGTACTTCTCCTCAACGTGCACCTTCCCATTGGGATGTAGCCTACGCTTTGGCGGCCCCACCCTTGTCACTAAGCACTGAGGGGATACATCCCAATTCTTGACAAAGTATGTACGCGCGTCCATGGGGCTTTGAACACCATGAGCCTGTCCGTCCGCTAAGATGACGAACATGTTGCCGTCAATCACTAGGAAAGTCTCGGCAACCCCAATGATAGCTTTTTCGTTGCTCATGGGCCCCGGCCACCCGCACCCCTCCCTACCGACGCTTCATGTCACCGGACTTCCTCCAGCTTTATCCTTGCCAGTTAGCTTGGCGCATCTTGGTTCCGCTTCCAATTCCGACAATAGCGACCCAGCACAGACCGCGCTCGCCCGGTTCGTCCAATCAGGATCCCAACGCTACGACCACGCGCGCGCGGTCCCACGCGAATACCATCATCACAAAATCATCCTTCACTTCAAAACTGATGGTGAATGCCTCGAACACCTTATCCATCATCTCCGCAGGCACATCAACACGCAACGCATCCATCCCTGCATCATAACTCTGTGTCCCATTTTGTCCCAGCCCCCTATTGAAGATAACGGTCCAGGAGTCCTGTCCCGGGATGGAGAATATTGAATACGTACCCTCCGCAAGATCTTTTCCCTCAATGGTGATCGGACCGGTCACCGTGAGCTCGGTAGCCTCATTGGCAGCCGTTCGCCATAGTTCACCATAGGGAACCAGTCCACCAAATATGTCTCTCCCCCGCTTTCTGGGTGAGCTATAGTGCACTTTAACGTAAGTGCTTCCTACACGCGTGCGGGCCAACTGCAGAGGGCTGGGGCGCGCATCGGGAGCCGCTACCCCGTCAATGTCCCAATCATCGGGAAATAACCCTGTGTCCAACCCCGGAATCAGGCGCAACGCGTTCTTGTAGTAAACCTTACGCAGGACCTCGTCCGGCAGGTCAAGACCATACATCGGCCACCATGCATGCCGTTTGCGGTAGTACGGAAAGAACTCGTCATCCGTCTCAAGCAGTCTGAAGTACGTGTGGTACTCTTCCGGGGCCCAGGAATCCTTGCCCATCAAAACGCGATCCTGGTATTCAATCAGCCACTCCCTAGCTGAATGAGGCTGGCGCCCCAGTTCAGCAGCCACGGCCCCGAGCTCTGTAAAGACGTTGGGGGTTGCATCCAACAACTCACCTAACCGATGCAAGTCGTTACCCATCCACCCGAGGTGCGCATTGATGAAGCGCGTGTCCGGGTGACGCCGGAATACACTCCATTGCTCCTCAATTAGCTCTTCAAACGTTGGCTCAGACGGCCTCTTGCGCTCAGGTCGTTGTTTTAGCTCGTACCACCGCTCATTATATCTGTCATGATCCAACCAGAATGGAGCCGGATCCGCCGTATGAATCAAAACCGGAATGCCCAGCTCCCCGCATTTTGCCCAGATTGGGTCAAGGCGCGGATCGTCGGTGGCCAAACGGTTTCCTTCGCCATCTTCGGTGTACATTCCCAAGCTCTTGTAAACCTTTAGCCCTCGCGCTCCCACATTGACGTCCGCCTCAAGCTGAGTGGCCGCAGCTTCTCCGAAGTTGGGATCGCTCACGCGGCCAAAATCCACGTTCGCAAAATGCACGATCCGGCCTGGTGCCAGTCGGTCAACCATCTCAATCTTGCTGCGCAAGTCCTCGCCGCTCCCACCACTGAGATTAACCATGACAGCCATGCCCATCTCATCCATTTCCTTAATGACACCGCGAAACCGCTCTTCGGTATATCCGCGCTGGTGTGCATGGACATCTACAAACGGGTAACTCGCCGCCGTGAGCTCGTTACGGTCCACCTTGAGCATCGAAACAGGCTCGTAGTCCTCCCATTGCATTGATTGCGCGGTAGCGGAGGTTGCAAGCAGCAGTAACAAGCCTGCCGCCAAGAATGAAAACGTATTGCTTCGCATAACCTGTCGTAATACAATGGGAAAGCATGTAGGCTCGGAGGCAGCATCGTTCGCATTACCTCACACGAGAACTCACTTCAACAAGCCCGGCGCCCGTAAATCAGTGGAGGACTGCAACCTTGACTAAAGTGCGCAGGTTTCAGCGACAAATTTTTCGTGACTCATGAATGCTGATAACCGGAATGATACTTTTCAACTGGTGGCCCCATTCAGGCCGTTTGGCGACCAGCCGCGGGCTATTAAAGAGCTGACCGCTGGACTCAATCACGGCGTATCTCACCAGACACTCCTTGGTGTAACGGGGTCCGGCAAGACATTTACTGTGAGCAACGTAATCCAACAGGCCGGCAAGCCCACGCTTGTTATGAGCCACAACAAGACGCTGGCGGCCCAATTATACGCCGAGTTCCGGCAATTCTTTCCCAATAACCTCGTGGAGTTCTTCATTTCCTACTACGACTACTACCAGCCAGAAGCCTATATCGTGCCCACCGATACGTACATAGAGAAGGATATGGGCGTCAATGAACGTATTGACCGCCTTAGACTTCGTGCCACGAGTGCACTGGTATCCGGAAGGTCAGACGTGATCGTTGTGGCGAGCGTCTCCTGCATTTACGGGCTTGGCTCACCAGAGGAATACCGGTCCCATATTGTACAACTCAGACCCGGGCAACGCATTGACCGCAATACGCTATTAGGACGATTGGTGAAAATCTTCTACGGACGCAACGATGTGGATTTCTTGCCTGGTACCTTTCGGGTTCGCGGAGACACTGTTGATGTCTTCCCCGCGTACCTGGAAGACATAGCCTACCGCATCCGCTTTTGGGGCGACGAAATGGAGACCATTAGCCGAATCCACCCGCTAACGGGGCATACTATCGGCGAAGAGGCGATAGTGACCATCTATCCGGCCAAGATATTCGTAACGCCGGAGAATCAGTTGGAAAAAGCACTGCTATCTATTGAGGAGGAGCTCATATGGCGTCTTGCCACCCTCAGGGAAAATGGCAAAATGCTGGAAGCCCAGCGGCTCGAGCAACGTACCCGCTTCGACTTGGAAATGATGCGTGAACTCGGATACTGCTCCGGTGTCGAAAACTACAGCCGGCACCTGACAGGTCGAGAAACTGGTGAGCGCCCTTACTGCCTGATGGATTATTTCCCGGATGACTTTCTCCTTGTGGTTGATGAAAGCCACGCTACTATCCCGCAAGTGAGAGCAATGTACAACGGGGACCGAGCACGCAAACTAACCTTGGTTGAGCACGGTTTTCGACTTCCAAGTGCGTTGGACAATCGGCCTATGACGTTTGACGATTTTGAGGAGCGGCCGCGGCAAGTCATATACGTCAGCGCAACTCCCGGGGACTACGAGCTGGGCAAGAGTAACGGTGTATTTGTAGAGCAGGTCATCCGACCAACCGGAATCTGCGACCCCGTCGTTGAGGTGCGTCCGAGTATAAACCAAGTTGATGACCTGCTGCACGAAATAAGGGTGGTAACGGCCCGGGACGAACGCGTACTCGTCACGACATTGACCAAGAGAATGTCTGAGGACCTCACCGGCTACCTTGAGTCCTTTGATGTTAAGGCCTGCTACCTCCACTCCGATATCGCCGCGCTGGACCGTGTGGAGCTGCTGCGCGAATTGAGGCTGGGCACGTTCGATGTGCTGGTGGGAGTAAACCTGCTGAGGGAGGGACTGGACCTGCCAGAGGTTTCACTCGTTGCTATTCTAGACGCGGATAAGGAGGGGTTCTTGCGAAGCGACCGGTCCCTGATCCAAACAGCGGGGCGGGCGGCGCGGAATATAAACAGCAAGGTATTGTTGTACGCCAACAAGGTGACAGGCTCCATGCAGCGTATGCTGGACGAAACAAGGCGAAGGCGCAAGATCCAACGGGCATACAATAGCAAGCACGGCATAACGCCACGAACGATTTCCAAGGACCGATCAGCAATTTTGCAGGGGACGGTGATTGCCGAGGAAAATGCAGAGACCGGTGCGAGCACTGCCAGCGACAAGGTAAAAGGTTCTTCCCTGCGAAAGGCTACTTTGCTGAGTGCATTAGAGGCGTTATCCGACGAGCGAAAGACTGAATTAATTGCGCAAATGCGGGTTGAGATGTTCAAGGCTGCCGAGGAGCTGGATTTTGAGCACGCCGCTGAGCTTCGTGATGTGATCGTTCAGGCAGAAGGTAAACTTGATTTGTAGCACTTCCAGACACTAGAATTGGAACAAGCACGAGGCTGCCGCAGTACCCTGCCCCGCCTCAGGATCGAGACCAAATTTATGAAGAAAGACATACATCCGGCCTACAATATGATAACGGTCCGCTTGGCAGATGGGACAACGTTTAAAACGAGGTCCACCATGCCCAAGAAACAGTACAACTCCGAGGTGGACAGTACGAACCATCCCTTCTATACAGGCCGGCGTCAGTACGTTGACACTGCCGGGCGCGTGGAAAAATTCCAGCGCCGGTATGCCAAGAAAAAGGTCGCTAAGTAGGCGGCCTCGGGGTACGCTTCGCCATTACCGACCGCGGTAGATGGTAAACGCTATTCGGCTGATCACCTCAAAGCGCGATGGCCTCGCGCTGGACCGTGAGGAAATTGTGGGTCTGATTGACGCCTACACTTGTGGTGTCGTCCCGGACTATCAGATGAGTGCCTTCCTGATGGCAGCTTATCTGCGCGGCATGAACGAGACTGAGACAGCCGCCTTGACGGAGAGCATGCTTAATTCCGGCGCGACAATGGGTCGTCAAATAGACAGCAAATCACGCGTTGACAAGCATTCCACGGGAGGCGTCGGGGACAAGGTTTCGCTGATCGTCGCCCCAACCGCCGCAGCGTGCGGCGTCTGTGTGCCCATGATCACTGGCCGAGGCCTAGGGCATACGGGAGGGACGCAAGACAAGCTAAGTGCGATACCCGGTTTCCGGACGGACCTTACTACTGCTGACTGCGGTAGCCAACTGGACCGCATTGGAGTCGTAATTACCGCGCAGACCGACGAAATCGCTCCGGCTGACCGTCGCATGTACGCCTTACGCGATGTAACTGTAACGGTTGATTTCATCCCCTTTATAGCGGCCTCCATCATGAGCAAGAAGCTGGCGGAGGATATTGATGGGCTTGTGCTGGATGTGAAGGCCGGACGTGGTGCCTTCATGGCTACTGAAGACGATGCCCGCCAACTAGCAAAAATGCTTGTCAGCATCGGCGAACGGTTCGGAACAAGGACCATCGCATGGATGACACGAATGGATGTCCCACTGGGGCGCGCCGTGGGAAACTGGATAGAAGTGGTTGAGAGTGTCCGCTGCCTGCAAGGGGATGGCGAATCGGACGTGATGGAAGTGAGCATAAGGCTGGCTGGGGAAATGATACACCTGGCCGGATGCGCTACCTCCGCTGCACAAGGACGCAAAATGGCACAGTGCGCCATTAACAGCGGCACCGCCTTGCAAAAATTTGTCGAGATCGTTGAGACCCAGGGCGGCGATGCAAGACCGCTGTTCCAACCACCGAAGATGCAGGCGGCTGCCGAAGTGTATGCGCCGGCATCCGCACAGGGGTACGTCTCCGACATTGATGCGTTAGTAGTCGGACTGACTGCCTGTCAGATGGGCGTAGGACGCCGCGTTAAGGAGGACGAAGTGGACCCGATGTCCGGCATTATTTTGCACAAGAAACCCGGCGAACCCGTGACCGGTGGCTGTCTCCTGGCGAGCCTGTACACTCAGCACGAGCGCCAGGTGCGCCGTTTCGTTGCCGCCATCCGGAACTCCTACAGTTTCAGCGCGAGCCCGCCACCATGGCAGCCCGTAATTATGGACAGGCTGGACCGGTCCGGCTGGTTGTCCAGCAGAATAGCATCATAATTAACAGATTAGGCGTTGCATTTTGGTTAAATTGAACCCGCGCGCAGACTCCTTACCTTCTACATACCGTCTATGTCAATCTGGACTCGTTTTAAGCGCCTAATGCGCTCAGTATTCGGGGGGGCAATCTCAGCGATGGAGAATCCCCGACTCATTCTTGAGCAGAACATCAGGGAACTGAATGACCAGGTCCCCAAGATGAACGAGAACATTGCAACTGTAAAGGCAAACGTCATCTTGATGGAGAAGGAGACCAAGCGACTGCAAGCGTCAGTCCAGGGTCTCACATCGAAGATTAAAGCCGCCCTGCAGATGAAGCGAGAAGACTTGGCCAAACAACACGCAATCAGGCTACAAACAGTGCAAGAGGAACTTGCCAGGTCGAAGGAGCAGCTCCAGATGGCCGAGGCAGCATACGAAAAGGCGCAGCAGGTCAAGAAAGCGTTTATGCGCGAACGAAAGAAAAAGATACAGGAAGCCCAGACCGCACTGCGGGCGCACGAGCGGGCACAGTGGCAGTCAGAGGTAGCAAACACGCTGGAGCAGTTTGAGGTGGGCGGAATTGATCAGACACACGACGAAATGATCCGCCGTATTGAGAAGGAGACCGCGCAGAGCGAGGCGCGCATGGAGATGGCCTTGGATTCCGTGGATGCAGGAGAAATGGGACTGGAAGAAACAGCGGAGGCCATCCAGGCGGACGAGCTTTTGAAGCAGTTCAAACTTGAGATGGGATTGCAGCAGCCATCTCCGGCAGCGCTAGAATCCGAGCAGGCGCGGGCCCGGGAATCCCCGGCAAAGACCATCGGCCGGGAAAGAACACCGTAGTGACGGACTCTACAGACAAACCTCCATCCCAGCGCCAGCCATGAGCGATTCTGGCATCAATTATACTAGGGAAACATTCATGCATCCGTGGAACCTGACGTTCCTTATAGGCGGTCTGGGAGTCGCATTCGGCCTTAGCCTGCTGCCTGCCATTGGGGCCACCGCTTTCAATGCGATGCTATTGTTTACCATGGCGATTGAGCTGCTTGCTTTGGGATATGTACCGCGCCAAGAGCGGTTCAGAAGGTTGATCCGTTCCCAGCATGCGGCCGAAAAGAAGCCACCCTCCCAGAAGGAGCTCTACCAGCAGCTCAGCCGCCATAATCAGCGCCGCTATTTTCGGCTTCGAGACTTGGAAAAAAAGATAAAGACCAACTACGCCAAGTTGAGTTACGCTGCACAGGGACTCCTTGAAAGCCATGAGCTGAAAATTGATGGCCTCCTGGATTCATGTCTGTCCCTTTTGCACCAGAAGGAACGGTACGACCAGTATACACTGCGTACCGGTGACGACGAGCTGCAGAAGTCCATAAAAGACCTTCAGAAGGATATGCAGCACGATTCCGAACGCGTGCGCGCCGTCAAAGCCCGAAGGCTCCATATCCTGGAGCAGCGGTTAAACCGTCTGCATAAGAGCCAGGAAAACATGCAGATCATTGACGCCCAAGTTGCGACAATAGAGGATGTTGTCAAGTATATCCACGAGCAGTCGATCACAATGCGTAACCCGGAAGAAATCACGTACCAACTGAACCTGCTCCTGAACGAAGTCGAAGAAACGGAGGCTTCCGTAGGCGAAATGGAGGCCCTGTTCGGCGGCGTGGATCAAACCCTTTCAGAACCGGATTACGACAATCGCGGGCAGGCAATAAAGCAGAGGCGCAGGTCTCACTCCTGAACCGGGGAAGAGACTCCAACGCATGGCCATTGTAATTGTCCTGTGCATGCTGGGGGCCAGTGCCTTCTTCTCGGCATCTGAGATTGCATTCGTGGCCGCAAATCGTTTGAAGGTTGAAGTAAAGGCGCGACAGCGGGGTATGGTGGGACGCCATATTCTCAACTTCTTCGAGAAACCGGCAGATTTTCTTACCACCGTGCTGGTCGGTAACAATGTGGCGCTGGTGGTCTACTCCACTATCATGGCCGTGCATCTGAAAACGCCACTGGAACAGTTCCTGCAGGATCAGCTGCAAGTGCCGGCCGGCGGTCTTGATGTAGGCGTTCTGCTGGCGCAGTCGGTGCTGGCGGGAATCATCGTACTGTTTGTTGGAGAGATACTTCCCAAGACCATTACCCGGGAGGTGGCTGATCGGGTGCTCACGTTCCTGGCACTGCCCCTAGTAGCCGCCAGAACCGTGCTGCTTCCGTTGGTAAGTGTCGCAGGATGGGCATCAAGAATGCTGGTTCGCGTGCTGGAAGCGGATGAGGTGCCATTGGCACAGCTCCCTCGTCGTGCGTTTGAGCTGGTCATTGAAGAGGGGAGGCAATCGGGATCACTAGGACTGGATGAGGATGAAACGATGCTTCTCACAAACGTATTCGATTTGCACGCGAAGCGTGTCAAAGAGTCCATGACTCCCCGTACAGAGATCGTAGCGGCAGACGAGTCCACTACCCTTGAAGCTTTTCGGGCGCTCTGCATTGAGAGCGGTTTTTCCAAGCTGCCCGTCTACCGCCAGAATATTGACAATGTCATTGGCATCGCCTTTGCCTATGATCTGTTCAATAATCCGGCGGCCCTATCCGATATTGTGCGGCCGATCAAGTTCGTGCCCGGCGCGAAACCCTCCCGAAAATTATTCCGGGAATTCCGTGAAACGAACTCCTCAATTGTCATTGTAATAGACGAATACGGCGGCACGGCGGGACTTGTCACGCGGGAAGATCTGTTAGAGGAGTTGTTCGGCGATATCCAAGACGAGTTTGACTCCGAAGATGTTCTCATACGCAAGCTTGACGCGCACAATTACCAGATGAGCGGCCGCGCTGAAATTGATGAGATCAACGAACTTTATGGGTTGAAACTGCCCACGGGCGACTATGATACTATTGCGGGCTTGCTTCTTGAGCACACGGGCACCATTCCCGAACCGCAGGAGGAATTCGAAGTCGGCGGGTTTCGGCTAACCGTGCTCCAAGCCACCTCCAGCCGCGTTGACTTGTTGAAAATAACAGTATCGGCCAGAAACTAAAGTAGCCTTTCGCCTTTGGCACACCAATTCAACGTATCCGCCCGGGCAACCCCTTCCCATCGCCCGTAGATCGTCGTAGACGTTCGATTGTGCTTCAGTTCTGATCACTTTTCGTTGGCAGGCCGGTCTGGATAAGCCGGCGCATTCTGCATGGCAGGCAGGGTAGGTGGGTAGAGCAAGGCGGTCGTGGTGTGCGGCCTCCTATTATGGTAAGTGCGGTTCATGGGCCTGGATCAGGCAGCATGACAGCATGCCGTTATAATGGCACAGTTGAACTCCCGTGCGACTGCATGTTCTTGGCACACCACACACCGGGCGGATACCCAGTTATGAACACATGTACACGCACTATCACTTGGCGGTGCCTGCCATTCATTGGACAACCGCTCGCTCAGGTTGTAGTGGGGTTGAGCCCGTATGCAGAAAGCTGGTGAGGCAAAGGAATGGCCACTGGGGTTGGACACCCACATCAATAGGGAGTTATATGGCTGAGTGCCACGCGTTTTCGCAGGAGTTACTTTTTGTGCTTTGGTGGTGCAGACAGGATGGCTTTCGCCAGTTTTTCATCATCGGTTCCCGCTTTCCACGAAAAGACTGCAATTATTTCAACTAACTCAACACATGGGTACTCATGCTATATAAGTGCCATATATTAGGGAGTTATATACCACAGTGCCGTGCCCGAAACGGTTAGTGCATACCGCAATATCACATACAGGCTGTTGCCCGGAAGCGGAGTAACGCCAAGCAACTTGCTGGATTAGCGGGTGCGTGTAGGTTTGTGTGGAATGCCATCCTCGCAGAGCAGAGCGAGGCGTACAGGAAAGCGAAAGAGGCTGGAGAGAAGCCGCCCTCGGTAAGCTTCTTCTCGCTGGGGAAGCGGTTCACGGCGCTGCGCCGTACGGTCGAGTGGCTACCTGAATACTCCTTTGGTGTCGTTAGATACACATTGAAATATCAGGCGGATGCATGGAAGGCATTCTTCACGGAGGGTAAGAGAAGACCGAGATTCCATTCCAGACGTGGTAGTACGCCTTCGTTCACGATCCCGGATAACGTAAGGGTTCGGGATGGCAAGCTGTATATCCCGAAAGTGGGATATATGGCGCTCCGCAGGCGGGGAGGCAACCCGTACCCTGATGGTATACCCGTCAAAGCCACGGTAAAGAAGAACGCCTGCAAAGGGTATGCTGTCATCTGCTACAAGATGGAGGCACCTGTAATAGAGGATACCGGCGGTGCTGTAGGCATTGACCGTAATTGCGGGCAGGTTGCTATGGTCTCCACAGAGGGCGATACAAGCATTATCGGACAACCGGATACCAAGGGTCTTGATGCCAAGTTGAAGCGGCATCAGCGAAGACTGGCGAGACAGAAGAACGGCTCCAACCGTCGTAACAGGCGGAAGCATAGAATCGCCCGCATACAGCGCAAGCGTGCTAACATCCTCAAGAATGCGAACCACCAGGTAAGTCGCAGTATTGCCAAATGCTCCTCAACGGTGATACTGGAGGACCTAAAGATCAAAGCGATGACACGTTCAGCTAAGGGGACGATGGAGAGCTTTGGCACAAACGTCAGACAGAAGTCTGGCCTCAACCGTGGGATACTGCGAACAGGTTGGGGCCAGCTGGATCAGATGCTGGGCTATAAGTGCCGCAAGGTGATAAAGGTTACCGCTGCCTATACCAGTCAGCGGTGTTCTGTGTGTGTGCACACAGAAGCGAGTAACCGTAAGACGCAGAGCAAATTCACGTGTATGTCCTGTGGACATGCGGATCATGCAGACCTGAATGCGGCTGCAAACATACTGGCCTCCGGGATTGGGGCTGCTGCACAGCGAGGGGCGTTCGGGTTACCGACCCCTATGACCCGTGAAATTGATACTAGTGCCTCACTGTGTACAGTTGGTCACTCACGTATATAATTCCCCATCAATAAGCATGAGCAATACTGCCGAAAATGCGCGCTAACATGTTTGCATGGTATGGTGCTAAGGCGCCGGGCCAATTTCCCATTCGAAGAAGCCGTTCTCGGTTTATTCCCACCGCATGCTGCGAACAAACAAAAGCACGCTTGAGTTAAGGTGCGCCTACCGGTCGGAAGCGAAAACCGGCCAAACGAACTGATGCGGATTACTGGGTACCGGTCGCACTCTTCCAGAAGGCCTTAATAAGCAGCATATGGGTGCGCACTACCTCGCCCACCCCCATGCACTGGACCCTTTCAATCGGTTTGTCGGGTAGCTCAGGTGGACTGATCCGCCCCATCCAAAGCTCAAGCTTCTCTCGGAGATGCCGCTCACCTAGATTCCGGTTTTCCGGCATTTGCTTCGCGTAAAATGTCTGGCTGCGACTGATCCTTGAGAGAATTGCCGGACGTTCATCCAGCAGTGCAGCATCCATCTGCTTTGCAGCAGCCGCACCCAAGGCGTAGTCAAGGTACATCACCGGGATACCCCTCATTACCCGCTTCATTCGTACCGCATCGGCACCACCCTCCACGGCAGCACACAGCGTCAATTGCGCCGCTAGACACAGCGTTTCTTCCGCCGCGGCCTCTGGATCCATCCCCTTCACATACCTAGACGCTGCTCCGAGCAAATCCTGGACTAGCGCAACCGTCCCGATAACTGCAAAGACGATACACTCGTTTACCAGGAATTCTTCCCGGTCCAGACTCATTCCTCACCAATGTCCTCCTCAGCGCTACCGATAGATGTCCGCATCTGGGTATCTGCTTGGATGTTGCGGATGTTATAGTAATCCATAACTCCGAGCTGTCCGCTACGGAACGCCTCAGCAATGGCCGTTGGCACAAGGGCCTCGGCCTCAACCACGCGTGCACGCTGCTCCTGCACAGCAGCCTGCATCTCCTGCTCCCGCGCAACCGCGGCAGCCCGCCGCTCTTCAGCCTTTGCACGCGCCACCTGCAAGTCAGCTTCCGCCTGGTCCGTCTGCAGCTTGGCTCCGATGTTCTCCCCTACGTCCACATCCGCAATATCAATGGAGAGGATTTCGAATGCAGTGCCGGAGTCAAGCCCCTTAGCCAACACAGTCTTAGAAATGATGTCAGGATTCTCGAGCACCGCCGCATGAGAAGTTGCAGATCCGATTGTAGATACGATCCCCTCGCCAACACGTGCGATAATCGTCTCTTCACCAGCACCCCCAACCAGGCGCTCTATATTCGCACGCACCGTAACGCGCGCAATCGCCCTCAATTGAATCCCATCCTTAGCAATAGCCGATATGGGCGGAGTCTCAATTACCTTGGGATTAACCGATACCTGGACGGCCTCAAACACATCTCGGCCCGCCAAGTCAATCGCGGTCGCGCGTTCGAAAGGAAGATCAATATCAGCCTTATCTGCAGAGATCAATGCATTTACCACCTGCTGCACATTGCCACCTGCCAAAAAATGCGCCTCCAGCTCAGGAGTCTGCACCCCAATACCCGCCTTGTGCGCCGTGATTAATGGCTTAACTATCCGATCTGGCTGCACGCGCCGGAGACGCATCCCCACCAAATCCCTGAACAGTTTCAACTTAACACCGGAGAATATGGCTGTAATCCACAATCGTATCGGCACGAAGTACAAGAGCATCAGGAATGCCAGTACTACCAATACGATGAACAGAACACTTGATAAGCCTAATAGATCAGAATCATTCACAATAGGAAGGGTTTATTGGAAAGTGGAATCAAACGTGGTAGGCGCCACTTTTGCCCCCGGATTTATGGAGCAACATTACGTCCGTGATGCGGATCGCCTTGCTGACAGATTTACACATGTCATAGATGGCAAGAGCTGATACGGATACCGCAACCAGGGCCTCCATCTCTACGCCCGTTGCCTCTTGCGCCACTGCTGTTGCACGGATATGTACAGCCCAGTCCACTTGGACCAGCGAAAGTTCCACATCCAGCGCCGCAATGGAAACGTTGTGACATAATGGTATAAGGGTAGCAGTCTGTTTTGCTGCTGCGATGCCCGCAACCTGCGCAATCGTCAGCACATCACCTTTGATAACATCCCCCTCTGCAAGCGCGCCATACGCCGTCTCACCCAATAGGACACGACCAGATGCAACAGCTACACGATGCGTTCGCGCCTTGGCCGACACATCCACCATTCGCACTCCGCCTTTCGGCCGGACATGGCTAAACATCTTGTCATCAATCGGTTGCGGTTGGTACGCCAAACATCCGTGAGTGTTGCGGCACACGTAAGCGCCCCAAACCGCGTAGCGCGACGCTGAGATCAGCCAGTGCGTTAAGGCTGTGCACCGGCAGAAAGTCGCTCACATGAGGAAGCGCGGCACGCATACCCCGCGTAAGAGGCTGGTACTCAGAGTACCCGAGCAGCGGACTTAACCAGATCAGTCGGTGGCAACTGCGCCGCAGGCGGGCCATCTCCACGCCCAGCTTTACAGGATCGCCGCGGTCAATTCCATCACTGATAATCATGACAATGCCACTGCTGCGGAGCACACGTCGCAACCACACAACATTAAACTCGCGAAGTGCGTCGCCCGTGCGCGTGCCCCCACCCCAGTCCTGAACCTCCCGTGCGATACAACCTACCGCCGCGTCTGCATCTCTTTCTCGCAGGCAGCGCGTGATACGTGTGAGCCTCGTTCCGAATGCAAACCCTTCAACACGCTGAAATCCTTGAGTAATGGTGTGCATAAAGTGCAGGAGCATGCGGCAATAGCGATCCATCGAACCACTGATATCGCACAACACTACCATTGGGCGCGGACGAATCTTGCGTTCCTGCGTCCCGAATGTAAACACCTCAGCACCCTGCTGCAAACTCCTTCGAAGCGTGGAGGAGAGGTGCAACTTCCGACCGCCTCGTGCCATCCGCATCCGCCGCACCTGCATGGATTCAACGCCGCAGGCCCACTGCCGGAGCATGCCGGCGGCAGCTTTGAGTTCAGGCTCGGTCATTGCAGCAAAATCTTTGTCGCGCAGTGCCTCAATGGTACTGTACGTGAGCGTCGCTTCCGTATGCCGGTGACCCTGAGGCCGCATTTGTCCATCCTTTGCCTGCATGCCCAATGCGCGTTGAACCCTCGCTAATAGTTTAGTAGCTGGCGGCGTCGGAAGTCCGGGAAAACCTGTCCCTTCGGTTTGCGAAGACCAAAAGGCATCAAATGCCAGGTCGAACACCTCCCTGTCCGACCTGCAAACAACGAATACTGTCGCTAGCGCTTCGCGGAAATCGTCCCGACACCCCAGATCCACCAGACTCACCGCAATGACACCATCCAAGACCTGCTGAGACCCAACTGGCAAGCCCATCCTGCGTAACGTGCGACCAAAAGCAGCCACATGATCTGGAATGTTGTGTCCTGGTGGCTTCATTGTGTAGCTTCGGGTACAAACTGTATGTCCACGGGTATATTGTGCTGCTCCTGCGTACCTTGTACCGCATCATGGGTTGATGTATCCAGCTTAAAGCTAAAGGCTCCACCAGGCATGACAGACACACACTTATATCCTACGATCTGCGAACTGATTGACCGTGGAATGGCGGCGCAGGACGACTTCACAATTAGCGTCAAGCGCGCTGGTACCTGGATAGATACCAAGGCTGTGTCGTTCAGAGAACAGATAAACAGCTTTGCTGCCGGCCTCTACGAACTAGGGGTTCGCCATGGTGACCGCGTGGCACTGCATGCAGAGAACAGCACAGAATGGCTGGTGGCCGACCACGCGATCCTTCGGATAGGGGCAGTGACCGTTCCCATCTACACCACGCAACCTCCTGACCAGGTCTCTTACATTCTGAACAACGCTGGCGCGCGCGTATATATCGTATCAACTCAAGACCTCTATCACGGTGTACGGACCGATGTAAAGGCTGCGGAATCCGTCATAGCTAGGATAGGCATTCTTGGCTCGTATGGCGAAGGGATGCCCACACTTCAGGATGTTCAAGCCTCCGGGCGTGCACGCTTAGCATCACATCCGGAACTC
Source organism: Rhodothermales bacterium (assembly GCA_963663495.1). Classification (GTDB taxonomy): domain Bacteria; phylum Bacteroidota; class Rhodothermia; order Rhodothermales; family Bin80. Next base: position 1,261,007 of record OY760427.1, on the reverse strand, counting down.
GTTGAAGACCTGACGAAGCGAATCTCTCCCGACGATCTTGCTACACTAGCCTATACTTCCGGGACGACCGGCGAACCTAAAGGTGTGATGCTCACGCACTCCAACATCGCCTCCAACATTTTGAGTACGGCAAAGCGCATGCCGTTCGATCCTCCAGGCCGAATGTTGTCATACCTCCCCTTATCCCATTCGCTTGAGCGCATGGCCAGTTTCATGTACCTGTACATGGGCTGTTCCATCTACTTTGTAGAGAATCACCTTGAGCTTGCGGAAGATATTAAGACGGTTCGTCCCAAGCACATGACTTCCGTGCCTCGTCTGATGGAGAAGATTCATGCTGCAGTTGAAGCACGCGGGGCCAACACAACAGGCCTTGGTGGCAATCTTCTGCGGTGGGCCTTGTCAATCGCTAATAGCTATGATGTCACTAGAAAGTCCAAGTCAGTGGGGCACCATTTGGCGGACCGACTGGTGTTTTCCAAGCTTCGAATGCGCGTCTTTGGGGGGAGCTTGGAGGCCATTACCTCGGGCGGCGCAGCGCTTGCTCCGCACACAATGAGCTTCTTTAATGCTGTCGGCATTCACTGCGGACAAGGGTATGGACTCACGGAGACATCACCGGTGATTTCGCTAGGCGGACGAGGGGATCTGCGGCCAGGGTCCGCGGGACCACCCTTGGATGGCATAAAGGTCCGTATTGCCGAAGACGATGAGATTCTCGCCCGTGGACCCAACATTATGGCTGGCTACTACGGGAAGCCCGAAGAAACATCTGAAGTGATGGGCGATGACGGATGGTTCCATACCGGTGACATCGGTCATATCAAGGATGGCCATATCTACATAACCGACAGGAAAAAGCAGCTCTTCAAACTCTCCACGGGCAAGTATATCGCTCCTACTCCTATCGAAATCGCCCTATGTGAGAGCCCGTTGATAGAGCAGGCGGTCGTGATAGGCAGTGAACGCAAGTTCTGTGGAGCGCTTATCGTTCCCGACACGCAGGCAGTCAAGAACAAGTTGGGTGAAGGGGCCGGCGATGAGGCGATCCATACGCTTGTGGAAAAAATTGTCTGGAACGTCAACAAGGGGTTACCGGTGTGGGAGCAGGTAAAGAAATTCCATATCCTAGATGCTCCTTTCACCATTGCTACGGGCGAGCTAACGCCCACCATGAAGATCAAGCGTCGCATTGTTCGCGAGAAGTATGCCGATGTGATCAATGCGCTGTACGAATAGAGTCGGGTAACGCCCGCTCGTGCAGCCCGCACATGCTATAACGGAGGTTGGCCATGTCAGCTATCCTGCTTCATGATCACGGAATCAGTGTGGGCAACATCCGCCGCAACGAGGTGCCGGCTCTGCTGTACGAGGAAGCTGTCCGCAGTGACTTGTCGGCAGCGATTGCCGACTCCGGTGCGCTTGCTATATCCTCTGGAGAAAAGACCGGCCGAAGTCCACGCGATAAACGTATAGTGCGGGACCCGGCGAGCGAGGACGAGATCTGGTGGGGCGAGATTAATATGCCCATTGACGAGCACACGTTCGTCATCAACCGCGAGCGGGCGCGGGACTACCTTAACACGCGAAAACGCCTGTATGTAGTGGATGGGTTCGCCGGATGGGATTCCCGTTATCGCGTTAAGGTTCGGGTAATCTGCGAACGGGCTTACCATGCTCTCTTCATGCATAACATGCTGGTGCGCCCCACGCCTGAAGAACTCGCTTCGTTCGGCGCCCCCGACTATGTCGTGTACAATGCCGGCCGATTTCCGGCGAATCGGCATACGACCTTCATGTCCAGCAAGACCAGCATTGACATCTCCTTTGAACACAAGGAGATGGTCATATTAGGGACAGAGTATGCGGGTGAGATGAAGAAGGGCGTCTTCACCATTATGCACTATTTAATGCCCCGGCAGAAGGTCCTTTCCATGCACTGCGCCGCCAATGAGGGCCCCCAAGGGGATGTGTCGCTGTTCTTCGGATTATCGGGTACGGGCAAGACCACACTTTCGGCAGATCCCACTCGCAGACTTATCGGCGACGACGAGCACTGCTGGAGCAACCACGGCATTTTCAACATTGAAGGCGGCTGCTACGCGAAGGCTGTCCATCTGTCGGCACAACAAGAACCTGAGATCTACGACGCTATCCGGTTCGGAGCGGTACTGGAAAACGTGGTCTGCGACCCGGAAACACACGCGGTTGACTACAACGATATAAGTATTACGGAAAATACGCGCGCGAGTTATCCGATTGAGCATGTCAACCGTGCCAAGATCCCGTGCACGGGCACACATCCTTCGAATATTGTTTTTCTGACGTATGACGCCTTCGGTGTACTGCCCCTCGTGGCGCGGCTCACGGTCCAGCAGGCCATGTACCATTTCTTATGTGGTTATACTGCCAAAGTCGCGGGTACGGAGATGGGTATCGCAGAGCCGCAAGCCACTTTTTCGGCCTGCTTCGGGGCCGCGTTTCTGGCATTTCCGCCAGAAATTTATGCAAAGTTGCTAGGCGAGAAGATCCTTCGGCACGGCTCGCAGGTATGGCTTATCAATACGGGCCTAACTGTCACGGGGACGCGCGTGCCTCTTAGCCACACTCGTGCCATCATTGATGCAATCCACGACGACGCGCTACGGCATGTGCGGAATCATCCTCACCCCGTTTTTGGTTTTGAAGTCCCGGAGTCATGCCCTGGCATTCCTGCGGAGAGCCTGTTTCCAGAGCGGCATTGGAGAAGATCAGATACCTATTACGAAGCCTCACGCAAGCTGGAGCACCTCTTTGCTGCCAACTACAGCAAAGTCACTGCTTCTAATTCCTCGCCTCGGATGACGCCATTGCGTCTGGACTCCCACGAATTATGCAAGCCTTAACCAGTGCTTGTCAGAAAGCAGCGTGAGGGCCCGAGAACCGGGACACAAGCCCGTTTAAGACTTGTTCTGTGGGGCGGTACATGTTGTGTTTACAGATGGATACGAGCTATCTTGATTTTGCACATTGCAGCGAATGCAGACCGCTTGTTCCTCCGACTGATTGGCTATACGTTATGTTTTAGGAGGTTTCAGATGCATGCGGTCGTAACCTATGTGAACTGTCTTCGCCTCCGCATTGCTATACTCTGTTACTCCAGTCTTAGTGCGAGATCATCACCGGCCTGTGGAGTACCTGACAAACAGTGGCTACATCATCCTGGCAAAGATGCTTAGGGCTGCAAAGTGATAGTATCATCCCGCCATGAGATAGGGGCAAGGAAATCTACTTCCCGCTCACTTGCTTCACTTGGACGATCGTTGACTCCAAAATAATTCGTGATACACCTCCTACCCAACAGATCGGACATCACTGTGTTTGCATCCTCTACGCTGACCAGCTTCGCAGCCGCGTGTGATGCCAGGGGAGCGCATCTGAACCGACATCACGCGCCGACATTCCAGATCTGGCCCTTCTGGAGCATTCTTGGCGTCAGTCTGCACCTAACGGCTGCTCACCACCGCATGTAGCCGCTGGCGGTCACGCCGTAGCTCACTGGCCTGTATGGTGCCATGTGCTCCATCGCCAAACCGCTCACACTGAACCCTAACCCAGTGCGCCCCTGTACTCCCGCCCCTATGCGGTAGTCCCTGCCTCTGTCACGCAGCCCCATACCCACATGCGGCCGCAGAACACTGCGGCTGTGAACACGCGATCCGTACCCCACCTCCAACTCCATCCGACGATCCGACGGATATACCTCCCACGGACGCTCCGCCTGCCATAGCGTCCCCACATGCGTACGACCCCAGGTCGGTCGCACCTGCGCTCCCAATCCCTCTATTCCTCCATAGCGGACCGTGCCCGAATATCCCCACTCCCCGTAGCCATCCTCCTGATGCAACACCAAACGCCTTGACATCACCTCCGCATACAACATCCCCATCCGCACGCGTAATCCTCCGCCTGCCTCCATTCCCATTCCTCTCTCCGCATCCCCACCGCTGTGCAAGACCGCCGCCTCCACATACGGCTCCAAGATGTCCTGCAACGTTACCGATCCCTCCAGTCCTGCGCGAACACGGCTCACCCCTATCCCTCCATCCATCCCCAGCCAGAATCCGTCCGCCTCGTACCCCAGCCGCGCGCCCGCCCGGCGTACCAACGTGCCACCCACGCCCGCTGCCATCATGCGCATTCCCGTGTCCGCTGCTTCAGCCACTACTCCCTGTCCTGCTCCTGCCAACCCCCACACACTATGCCGCATCCCTCCGTAGCGCACATACGGATACCAGCCCGTCATCTGTAGTAGCGTCCCTTCCCGCTCCAATGCCTCGCTGCGTGATACCGCCATCCCCATCAGCCAGCGACCTCCCGTACGGTAGTCCGCCCCCAATGATGCCGTCACCACATCCACCCCCGATATCCCGCCGCTCTGCAACCTGCTGTACGCACCACGACCCCATACACTCAGCCGCTCTCCGCTTGCCTGCATGCCACAGCCCGACAAAAGATGCGACACCCGTACCCGCTGACCGGGAAACGGCCTCGGCATACAACCCACCAATGATCCCTCCATACGCTCCGATACCGCCTCCACTATATGCACCGCCACACTCCTGCCTAATCGCGCACGGTTTCCCGTATCCTTCGATCCCAACACCACATCCTCTCGGACTGTCTCATCCCCTAACTCCACCATCAGCGCAAACTCCTCCCCGGTACCTTGCGCGCGCAGTAAGGGCACGCGTACCTCTTTTCTTGTCTCCCCAGGCCCAAACTCCAGTACCCCCTCCATGCGCTCGTAGTCCTCTCCCGCCCATGCCGTGCCGTCTACCGTACGGTAACGGCCGGTCAGCCGATCTGCCACGGGTGCCAGTAGTCTCACCACAAACAGCGCCTCGGTCTGCGACACCGCAATGGCTCGCACCTGCACTCCCGGCGCAGTCTCATCATCCACGATCGTGCCCGTGGCCATCGCCTGCCCGATTTGCGCATTCGTCGGATTCGACAGCGTCACCTCTATCGTCTCGTCTCCTTCCTGCACGTCGTCGTCTATCAGCGGTATCCTTACTTGCGCCTCTGTACTGCCGGTCTCAAATACCACCAGCCCTTCCGTCGCCTCGTAGTCCACATCCGATGTCGCTGTGCCACCTGTCACCGCAAACTGCACAGATACCACCAAGGCGCTACCATAATTCAGCCGCACAGGCATCACCAGCTCCTCCGAACTCTCCATTTCAGACCCACTAAAGATGCTGACCTCTATAGGGACATCCTTTATCTTCACATTCCCCTCCGCATCCGCCAACTCCGCATTCTCCGGACTACTTAGCCGCACCACGAAACCCTCGTCATCCTCCACGACATGATCACGCAGCAATGGCACCGACACAAATCCCATACTCTCCCTCGGAGCAAATACCAGCGTGCCCAACACGCGCTCAAAATCCGCCCCTGCCTTGGCCGTACCGTCGTGCGTCGCATATGCCACGCCTACACGCACTGCACTCCTACCTTCCAGCGTTATGGCCAGTCGTGCACGCTCACCATCCTCCGACACGATTGCATCGCCTATTGATAACCGTGGCACAGGATCGTTGTCCAGCACTACCACAACCGTGCGGCCGCCGATCGGAGACTGCTCAACCACAAATGCTTCCCGAGCCTCATGCACTTCGTCGTCTTGGGTTAAAACTTGTATTACCGCTCCCATCTCACCAGGCTCAATCGTCACTGACCCGGCGGGCACCGCCTCGTAGTCCTCCCCGGCTATTGCCGTCACATCACTCGTGCCGTAGTCCACCACGACAGGCTTCCCGCTGATGCTGCTGAGATTCAGGTTAATCTTTGCTGTACCCCCCTCCTTTACATACACCGAAGAACTCATCATGACTGTCGGGGCAGGATCGTTGTCAATGATCTCTCCGCGACCATTACTCCTGACCAAATCCGCTCCCTCCACTTCGCTGAGCTCCAGCGTAAAATATTCTTCAGTAGCCTCATGCAGCTGATCATCAATTACCGGCACGAGTACTTGCTGCCTCGTTTGTCCCACCGCAAATACAAGTATGCCAGAAGTCCGTTCGTAATCCTCTCCCTCACTAGCTGTTCCCGGAAGTGTAGCATATCGAACTCTAACCAACCCAGCACTGGCTCTGTCCAACTGTATACGAAATTGGACGACTCCTGCATTTTCTCGCACCACGGCACCCTCAATGCCCATGCGGGAGCGGTTATCGTCGTCAATAACGGTCACCAATATCGAATCGGATTTTCCATCATAGCCACCGCCTCTTGCGACCAAAAGCAGATTCCCATTCTCATGGTTACTATCCGCATCCTGGAGAGCTGCTACTCCAGCGAACTGGGCTGCTTCCCAGTTGCCTTCCGTGAATGTCAGTGTGGATGGGGCAACGAACACTTTGCGCTCCAATTCCGCCGGAACTATCACCCCAACCGTTACTGGACCGCCCTTGGGTACCGCGAGCAAGCGTACTGAAAACTCTTCGGCCCCGGCACCCTCCCCCACTACCAGAGTTTTCGGCTCCACAGCCAGGCTCTGTCGGCAGCCGTCTCTAATCCTTCCAATCGTAATGTCATTGTTCTGAAAAAACCTAGCATTGATAGGATCACTCAGTATCACTTCAAATGCCTCTATCTCACGCTCATCGGGGTTGCCGGCGGCAATTCCATCCGCCAAAATCTCCACATCCACATACACCGTGTCCCTTAACTGACCCGGCTGAAACGTGAGTATGCTATCCATAGCCGTGTAGTCGTCGCCTGCTGTCGCTGGCCAACCATTGCCAGTGGTACCCGTGGTACGGAATCTAACCGTAACTTCCTGACGCGCTTCGCCCAACATTGTGACAGGAATCGTGATGCCACCATCACACTCCGCAGCCATATACACTCCCTCGGGTATGGATAAATAGGGAATTTCATTGTCTAGAATGAAAACAGCAAGATTGTTTTTTGAAGGTAAATCAAGAGTAAGGCTTTTTGACCCTATAATGATGTCCTCATGATCCTCAAGATCGTAGTCATCGTATACTTCCAGTTCAAATGGCACCGCCAGATCTCCTTCTGGCTTGCCGTCATAATCCGCAATGATTGGATCAAAAGGCTGAAAGTCAACGCCCGGTGTTGTTGGTGCGCCGTCCACGATTTCACCAGGGGTTGCCGTTCCGCCTTTGTAAAACACCTCGAATGTCTGAGGAACGCGCTCAATACCTTCGATTATAACCCTGAATCCGATGATAACTCCAACATCTTCTGGACAATAGAGAACTGATGATCTCCTCTCCGGCAAAATGCATCGCGGCTCAAGGGCATCCTTATCAGCGGGAGGTCCGAGGAAAGCAAATCCAACCTCCACCATGTCGGACTGCAATGCATGGCCCAACCGCAAGTCCACCCCTGCACCCTCTCCGAGTGCCGAATCCGCAGCGACAACTCCTTCCACACTCTGGTTAAACACCGCATGCGCTTCCGTCGCACAGAACCCTGCCAATGAGATGCACGCCGCAGTTACAAGGACTAACCGATAGCCCGACTGCCTACATACAATCATTAAAACCACTTAATGCTTTCATCCTCGCTTCTGAAGTATACACAGGATCAACCGAGGCAATTTACTCAATACGAAATTGGCGTGCGATACTCGCATACGCGCTCTAGCTTTAGATGTACCTAGCCCTACCGTGTGCCCAGTTCAGATACCTAACACTGTATAATATTTATCTGTTTTTGCGAGTTCGGTGTAGTGATTGGTTCTTTCAAGAGGTGCGGAGCCCTCGGACCGGAGTGATGCTTGCACCGGGGATGCGGGAAACGTAGCATCATTTGGCATGCGCGAGGCGCTTGCCTATGCGATGGACATACGTCGGCGCTATAACGCCCGGTAGCTCGGGCGTCTTTACAGTTCTCTTCCGAATCCCCGTTGCCATCGCACTAAACGTTGGCGCGGCAACGACGCTGGGGGGCAGGTATCACTCCCTGCTTTGGGTACGTTTGTTGCTTCGCGTGCTCGTCATTCTCGCTTAACGATGAGAACCTCTCTCCGTATCATATGGTATCGCTTCTCAAGGACGGCAAAGGTCTTGGCCCCTATCTCCAACCGGCTGTAGCCGCGCCAGATGACCTTGGAGCCTGGAGGCCGGTCCTTCTTCCGATCCATATAGCCACCAAAGGCGGCCACCACCCGAATAGCAGCTCCGAGTGTCTTTGGAGGCGGCAGTCCAAACTCGTCGGCAAGCTCGTGCAACAGGCGCAGTTCCATCTCATCAAACAATCCTTCCGGCGACGCTTCGGGTTCCTCGCGCCCCAGAAGCGTCATCAATAGCAGGCGCCACGCCATCACCATACAGATCGTAATGGCATTGTGCAGACTCTTGGCTTGCCGCATACCCAGCCGCTCTACCGCACAGCCGCTCTTGAGCACACGGAACATGTCTTCCACACGCCACCGCAACACGTAGTAGCCTACCACCTCAATAGCTTGCTCCAGCGTCGTAACCTCTTGGGTCGTCGATAGATACCACTGTACCGGTCGCTCTCCGGCTGGCGGCTGCACCTCCCGAACATGAATCGCACTGACCTGCACCGGATCCTCCTGCAACTTACCCGGCGCCGGAAGCGATAGGCGGCGGAAACGTACCTGCATCCGCGCCAGACGGCCCGACCGCCCCTTATGCTTGACTCGACCTGACTTCACGCGGCGGCTCAAACGCGCAATCGGCACTTCCATGTGTCCTGCCGGACGGCCCGACCGCATGGTCGCAAACAACTTGGGAGACTTTTTACCCAATAGCCGATTCGCCTTGGCTCGCACCAATATGTCCACACGCCCTGCGCTGCGCTGCTGCGCCAGGATCGCAAACACATCCGCCTCGCGGTCCATGACACACAGCACACGGGTACGACCGCTCAGATGCGAGGCGTCCTCCGCTATGTCCCGCACGCCGTCTATCCATAACTGTGTCTTAGGAGCAGGAGCCTCTTGGTCGGTTGTATAGGCACAGCGTAAGATCCCCAACGGCACACCGTCCTCACCCACCGCCAGCGTAGCGTGCAAATGCACTCCTTTTGCCTTTGATGTGGTCTGATTGTGCCCTATCACATCCAACCCCTCGCACGCCGGACGAGTACTGTAGCTGATGTCCGTGCCATCCTGGATGCACAGCACCGTCCGTTGCGTACGCATCCGCTCTATCGTGCGATCACGATGCGGCTGCAAAATCTTCTCCGGCGTGATCTCGTTCTCGGCCGCTTTCTCCAAAAAACGGTAGTATCCCCGCCCGATCAGCGTCCAGATTGGCCGTGATCAATTCTCCTGGAGTGCGTGAAAGCATGTTTACGCTATGTACCAACCGGTCCGAACGGCGTTTGTCTCCCAGCGGCGCTCCACCAAACTCCTGTTCTGCCCATGTATCACTGGCCAGCCCCGCACCCACCTCAAGCCCGGGATACGCCTCCACAACCGGCACTCCAAGCTCCTGCCTCCAAGCTCCTGCCTCCAATCACCACCCAGATCATACACGAAAACCGCCTTCTTTTCTTTGGTGCATGCATTACCAGGAGCATGACGCCCACGCCCCTTGGTTTTTCCCACACACTGAAACCCCGCAGCCCGAAAACACGTGCCGCGATGTTCGGGGCCCACAAAGGTCTCTATCACCCACGGCACATACCCGTAACGGTTCTCAAAATCCTCCGGAAAACGACGCAATACCTTCCCCAGTGTATGGATGGCAAGGTTCCTGATCCGCACCATGGAGCGAATCAGGAACCGATTCAAACCCACGACATGGTCCCGGTAGTCCTCACGCTGCTCGTCCAACCACGCCATCCATCTGTCGCGCGCCTTCAGATACAGCGCCGCAGCCGCAAAGCCTATCGCTCCGATGTAGCCATGCTCGCTCCCGACAAGATAGCGCAACTGCCGTCCGGCAAACCGTGGCGCACACATCGGATGCTCGGCCTCCACAAGCGTATTCCAGATCGCACGCTGCCCGGCATCTTCTACCAATTCCAACTCCAGGCCGCGCACATCCTTGAGCAACGTCGGCACTCCAACAGGCGCAGGTACCGGTTCGTCCAACAAACGAGGCACAGCGCCTCGGACCACACGCTTCGGTGCAGGCAAGGACAGCGCACCCTCGGCTTCGAGTGTCTTGAGCGCCTGCAAACAACTGCTGTGCTGCACACGCCCTAAGGCATCATAAAAGCCAAACGCTTCACTCACACGGCGACTTATCGCTGTGCGACCATCGTCAGGATGCTGCTCCATGACCTCTGTCAACTCACATGGAGCGGCACGCAGTGTCTTCAGAATCTGATGTTGAACCACCATGCCGCCAATCTAAGCGGCATGAATTACAATGTTAAGTAGAGGTACCGGTTAAACGGTAGAGGTAGCCACTCGACCGTGCGGCGCAGCGCAGCGAACCGCTTCCCCAGCGAGAAGAAGCTTACCGACGGCGGCTTCTCTCCAGCCTCTTTCGCTTTCTTGTACGCCTCGCTCTGCTCTGCGAGGATGGCATTCCACACAAACCTACACGCACCCGCTAATCCAGCAAGGTGCTTGGCGTTACTCCGACTTCCGGGCAACAGCCCGTATGTGATATTGCGGTATGCACTAACCGTTTCGGGCATGGCACTGTGGTATATAATTCTCAGATATATGGCAAGATTATATCATGAATACCCACGTGTTGAGTTATTTGAAATAATTGCAGTCTTTTCGTGAAAAGCGGGAACCGATTATGAAAAACTGGCGAAAGCCATCCTGTCTGCACCATCAAAGCATAAAAAGTAATTCCTGCGAAAACGCCTGGCACTCAGCCATATAACTCCCGGTCTAAACCCCAAACTATGCCCCGGATCTGCGGCATAGACCAAACGACCCGAAACTAGTCGTAGCATCGGAGGCGGGTTGCCATACGCGATCGCATTCCACGCAGCAACAGATCCGCCAACATCACACCTGCGCCAGCATACGGCGCGCAGTATCGCCGCGGACCGCAACCACATCCTCGCGATACTTGAGCAGAGCTCCCAATGTCTCGTCAATAGCGTCGCCCTCCAACCTGGTTTGAGACAGAACGACAAGCGACCTGCACCAGTCAAGTGTCTCCGCAACCCCCGGTCGCTTGTAGAGGTCCAGCTTCCTCAGCTCTGACACGAACGCTACCATCTTTTCTGCTAGTTCCAGGCGGATATGGGGCAAGCGACGACGCACGATCGCTAGTTCCTTGGCAAGACTCGGGAAATCAATCCAAAAATACAGGCACCGACGCTTTAGGGCATCGTGCACCTCGCGCGTACGATTAGAGGTTATAACGATTACCGGCTTGCTGTCTGCCCTGAAAGTGCCCAGCTCTGGAATCGTCACCTGAAATTCTGACAGCAGCTCAAGCAGATAGGCTTCAAACTCTTCGTCAGCCCTGTCCAGCTCATCAATCAGCAGCAGCGGTGGCTGCGCCCCGTCATAGTCAATGGCCTGCAGCAGCGGACGCCGTATCAAGAACTCCTTGCTAAAAATTTCCCTTGTCGACTCCGCGCGCGTAACCGCCCCCGCGGCCTCCATAAGCCGGATTTCCAGCATCTGGCGGGCATAATTCCAGTCGTACACCGCCGTGCTGTTATCAAGCCCCTCGTAACATTGCAGCCGTATCAGCCGGGTTCCGAGTACGCGAGCCAATGCCTCGGCTACGGCCGTCTTACCAACGCCAGCTTCCCCCTCCAAGAAAATCGGGCGCTCCATCTGCAGTGCCAGGAATAGCGATGTAGCCAGCCCCCTTCCGGCTATATAATCCTGCGAGAGGAGCGCCTGCTGGACCTCCTCTATGGAGGAGAGGCTGTGCATTATGCTTCCTATGCGGAAGCCTGGGCGACAGCCTCGCTGATGGCCCGGCGTGCCATGACCGTACATAGGTGCGACCGGTACTCTCGCGACCCCCCAAGATCGCCGAGTAAAGCATCTGGCCGTGCGAACCCTTCCGTAGCAGATTCTATAATGGCAGCGTCCATCGCAGTCCCCCGTAATGCTGCTTCTACTGCCGTAACGCGGTGCGGGCGCGACGCGGCACCTGTAACACCCAAACGAACATCGGTGCATATGCCATCGGTCATGACAACCCAAGCAGCTACTCCCACCACGGCATACTTGGAGGCAGGATTGGCAAACTTTGCATACGCCGCACCCTCAGCTGATCCCAATACCGGAAAACATACCTTTGTGATCAACTCCCGGGGTTCCAGCGCCGTCTCAAAGAGGCCGAGGAAAAAGTCGGATGCTGCAATCTTCCTGCTACCCTGCGGGCCGCGCACCGATACGGTGGCATCCAGTGCAAGAACGACGGCAGGGTAGTCCGCGGCGGGGTCAGCGTGTGCCAGACTGCCACCAATCGTGCCGCGGTTTCGTACTTGGGGATCGCCGATACCGCCCGCGACCTTCGCCAGCGGTGCGCAGTACGTACGCACTATCTCTGACATCTCCACGCTCCTGTGGGTAGCAAGTGCGCCGACCGCAATACAGTCATCAAAACGTTCTGTGGATTTGAGAGCCTCTATTCCGGAAATGTCCACAAGCAAAGCAGGATCATCAAGTCGCAGCTTCATGGCCGGCAGCAAGCTGTGACCGCCAGCCAGGACCTTCGCATCCTCGCTGCCAGCCAAGTGCACCAAGGCATCCTCCACGGAGCGGGCACGGACGTATTCAAAAGCGCTAGGTGTCATCGCACATCAAGGTTGAAGATGAATTAAACGGAGGATCAACGAGACTGCATCGCACGCCATACGCGCTCAGGAGTGAGAGGCATCGGAATGTCACGCACGCGGAGTGCGTCACAAACCGCATTCACGATGCACGGCGTGGCAGCAATGGTGCCAGTCTCCCCTGCGCCCTTGGCACCGATAGGATTGTGGGGACACGGCGTCACCGTACGATCTACTTCAAACATCGGGAGGTCTGCAGCCCGCGGCATCGTGTAATCCATAAAGCTGCCGCTAAGAGGTTGTCCGTCATCGTCGTACACACCGTGCTCCATCAATGCCTGACCAATGCCATGAGCAATGCCGCCGTGCACTTGCCCGTCAACGATCATGGGATTGATGACCTCGCCAACATCGTCCACAGCAACGTACCGGAGTATCTCCACTTCCCCCGTCTCGGTATTTACCTCCACTACACTGATATGAGCACCAAACGGGAAAGTAAAATTCTTGGGATCATAGAAGGCGTTAAACTCCAGTCCGGGCTCCAACTCTTCAATCGGATAGTCGTGGGGCACATAGGCAGTCAACGCGATATCTGCAAAACCAACCGACCGGTCGGTACCGGCAACAGTGAAGGAACCCTCACGGTACACTATGTCCTCTTCGGCAGCCTCAAGCTTGTGTGCCGCAATCTTGCGGGCCTTAGTAAGGACTTTCTCCACAGCCCGGTAAATGGCACTCCCACCTACCGCCAGGCTGCGCGACCCGTAGGTACCCATTCCAAAGGGAATCTGCGCGGTATCGCCATGAACGAGTTCCACATCCTCCATCGGAATCTGCAGGTGGTGGGCAACCAACTGCGCAAAGGTGGTCTCATGGCCTTGACCGTGCGAGTGCACACCTGTATACACCTGCACTTTGCCTGTCGGATGCACGCGTATCATCCCGCTTTCGTACAGCCCTGCCCGCGCTCCGATGGCTCCAGCTACAGCCGAAGGCGCTATTCCGCAAGCCTCAATATAGGTTGAAAAGCCTATCCCGACCAAGCGACCTTGTTCGCGCGCTTCCTCCTGCATACGCCGCAGGTCCTCATACCCCGCCATCTCCAAGGCACGGTCCAATGCGGCGTCATAGTCCCCGCTATCATACTGCAATACGACGGGAGTAGTGTAGGGAAACTGATCGGACCGGATAAAATTCAACCTTCGAAGTTCGACAGGGTCTCTTCCCAGTTCCCCTGCCGCGATATCTAGCATCCGCTCGAGCAGAAACGTCGCCTCCGGGCGACCTGCTCCCCTGAGCGCATCAACCGGGACGGTGTTGGTAAAAATACCTTTGGTGTGCACACTGATGGCCGGCGTCGCATACTGACCGGCCAGGAGCGTGCCGTACAGCCATGTGGGGATGCCACCTGCGAAGGTTGATAAATAGGCCCCCATATTTGCCATCGTTTCTACGTGCAGGCCCGTAATCTTGCCACCGCCATCAAACGCCATCTTTGCGGTCGTGATGTGATCCCTGCCCTGCGCGTCCGTCACAAAGCTCTCGCTGCGCTCGGCCGTCCACTTGACCGGACGATTGATTTTTCGCGTCGCCCAGGCGCAGAGCACCTCTTCCGGGTAGTGAAAAATCTTGCTTCCGAACCCACCACCCACATCAGGCGATATCACGCGCACCTTGTGCTCGGGCAACCCCGTGACAAACGCACATAACAGCAGGCGAATCAAGTGCGGATTCTGGGAGCTCGTATAGAGCGTCAGCTCGCCCGTCGCGTCATTATGATGACCAATCACTGACCGCGGTTCGATGGCATTGGGTATCAGGCGCTGGTTCACCAACTCGTATGTCGTCACGTGGTGCGCATTCGCGAGCGCTTTCATGGTGGCGTCCTCGTCGCCCAACTGCCAAGTGAAGGACACGTTGTCGGGCGCACCATCGTGAACCAACGGCGCTCCTTCGGCAAGGGCAGCATCCATCCCCACCACCGCCCCTAGTGGTTCATAGTCCACCTCCAGCATTTCGGCAGCATCGTGAGCAGCCTGCCTAGATTCGGCAATGATGACAGCCACACCATCTCCGACATGGCGCACCTTATCAACGGCCAACGTATGATGCGGAGGCTCCTTCATGTCATCGCCTATCTGCCATCCCGTCGGGATAGGGTTGATACCGTCATCAACCAGATCCTGCCCGACAAATACCGCCACCACGCCGGGCTGGGATGCAGCCTCCGCTGTGTTTATACTTCGAATCCGAGCGTGTGCATACGGACTCCGTACGATCCATGCAAAGGTCATCTTCGGAATCACAATATCATCCGTATAGTTGCCCCGCCCGGTGATAAAGCGACGGTCCTCAACGCGCTTGACAGATTTGCCGATATAGTCAGCCATGGTTACCTGCTGGTTATGGTTGGGGGTTATTCCGACATTACATGGCGGCAGCTGCGCGCTGGATGGCGCGCACGATATTGTGGTATCCCGTGCACCGGCAATAGTTGCCCTCAAGGGCATGGCGGATTTCCTCTTCGGATGGTGACGGATTGTGCGATAGGAGATCTACCGCCGCCATAATCATTCCGGGCGTGCAAAAGCCACACTGGAGGCCGTGCTCTTCACGAAACGCATCCTGCAGCGGATGCAATCCACCGTTCTCCATACCCTCAATGGATGTCACCTCGCAGCCGTCACACTGTACAGTCAATACCGTGCAAGACTTGACACAGCTCCCATTCACGATAACATTACACGCCCCGCACTGGCTAGTATCGCAACCAACATGCGTGCCGGTAAGTCCGAGGGTGTCTCTCAGAAACTCCACCAGCAGCTGGCGGGGCTCCACCTCAACCTCATGTGCTGTGGAATTGACGATCACATGGACTTTGTGGCTCATGCTTGGCCTCCAAACGATTGATCTATAAAGGGTGAGATAGTAATGATTATGCTTGTGTAGCCTGTAGATACCAGTTTTCGGGAATACTTTCAACGGTGTATCGCGTATTTTCGCGCTTCGGATCACATAAGTTTTCGTGACTGCCCTAATTCACATGCTTACCGATGCCGACTGCCTGCGCCGCAGCGGTAAAAGATATGCGGTCGCCACGGTCGTTCGCTCTGGAGGATCAACATATCGCAGGCCTGGAGCCCGCCTGCTCGTGACCGGTGACGGTCGCCCCACGGGACTGATTAGCGGAGGTTGCCTGGAATCAGAGGCCGCCCGAATTTCTCAAGAGGTCTTGGCGACGGGGCGCTGCCGTATTGAATCCTTCGATCTGTCAGATGAGAACGAGATTACAGGGTTTGGCGCAGGCTGTGTCGGGACAGTAGATGTTCTAATCGAACCCTTCCCCAGCAGTAAGCGCCTTGATCCGCTGGAAGTCACGGCCCGTGCGCATAAAGACCGAAGCCCGTGTGTCCTGGTGCAGGTCATTGAGGGGTCTCTGGACCTACTGGGACAAAAGGTTGTGTGGCGGTCCGGGTATCAAGAATCCGATACCGACCATGTCTTCCGTATTCCTGCTAGGGAGGTCGCGCGGGTTGAAGCTACCGGGAGGCACACAATCGTCAGACACAATCCGCTGGAACTACTGCTTGAAGCTATCCTCCCCCCTATCCGTCTCGTACTGTTTGGCTCCGGGCTTGATGTGGCACCTGTCGCACAGGCTGGCAAGGCTTTGGGCTGGCAGGTTTCTTTAGTGGGAAGCGCACCTGCAGCGAAGCTTGAATCCATTGCTCCAGCGGCCGATGACTACACGTTCCTGATGCACCCGGAAGACTTGACCAGATTTGTTGCCCTGGACAATCGCTCTGCCGTTGTCGTCATGAACCACCATTATGTGCGAGACCGCGCAGTGACAAAGGCAATCCTCAAAAGCCCAGTTCAATACATCGGGTTACTTGGCCCGCGCGTTCGAGCGGCGCGGATAGCGGAGGACCTGAAAATTCGGCAACCACACGCTACGGACCGCTTGTTCGGGCCGGTCGGCCTGGATATTGGAGCGGAGACCCCGGAGGAGATCGCCATAGCCATCGTGGCCGAAATTCAGGCCGCAATGACGGATCACAATGGCGGCATGCTACGCGACCGGACACAGTCAATCCACTCCACGGTGCGAAAGCTCGGCTAGGAGTTAGGCGCCACTCGGGGTACTGTGACGAGAATGTCCTGTAAGATTCCGGACCATCGCAAACACGGCTTGTTGGTCTTTGCAAGGCGCCTATGACACTGCCACATCGTCGGATTGGGCGTTGAGTACACGTATGTGCCGCACCTGGGGAAGACAGAATATGGTAACCCCATCTATGCAACCATCTTTGGGGGAATTGACATTGACCACACCCCCGCTGATGCGGATCGGCGTAGTAAGTAGGTGCTGCTCAAGCCATCTATTCTCTGCGAGACATTGATGAACGATGGCTTCTCAAGTAAACTGTGCAAGCTCACGCCCATACAGCGTAGAGTCGTAGACTGGGCGGACAGGCCGCTCACTGTCGGGGCCGGGTTCCGGGAAGACTCGCATACTGACGTGCAAGAACTCAACTGCCGGACGGGGCAGGAGAGGTCGCTTCAGGGTTCTCGCGCTGGCTTTCACGAACAATGCGGCACGAATTGTTGAGCCGCGCGATCACGCTTGCGCCTCAGCATGAAGAGCGTGCTGATATGCGCACCCTGCAAGGAATTTGTGCACAGGTTCTGCCCCAGCACCGCCGTACACATGGCGGGATAACGCCCAAGTTTGCGATCTCGTTCGCAAAAGGCCGACAGGTTACCCGTATTGCAATATGCCCCAAAGCGCTACGGCTCGCTTTTCTCCAGCCGCTAAGCCCATCATCTTCTGCCCGTAACTGATGATCGCAGGTCCCGGCTGAAACGCCTTCGGGAAGGAGATGTGCAATGGGTTCTTGACAGTCGGGACGGTGCTCCCGGCCGGGAAGCTGGCCGGCCGGCGCCTACCAGTTGGACGAGGATAAGCTTCTAAGGCTTTCAAGCTGTTCGCATTCCCCGCGATGGGCAGGGCTTGGAAGCCACCGAAACTGTCACCGTACGCAATCGTGCTCCTCACCTCGGTTTCGCGCCTTTCCGCCGGCAACGTAACATTTTCGGCACGCAAGGATGTCCTCCCACACTTCGAAAGCAGTGAATCCAGCCACGATCTTCCAGACGACCTGCCTGCTTCGTTGCCATCTACCCGAACTTAGCAGCGCATGATTCTTTCGGGAGTTATATAGCTGAGTGTCACGCATTTTCGCAGGCGTTACTTATTGTGCTTTGGTGGTGCAGACAGGATGGCTTTCGCCAGTTTTTCATAATCGGTTCCTGCTTTTTACGAAAAGCTGCAATTATTTCAAATACCTCAACACGTGGGTATTCATGCTATATAATTGCCATCTATTAGGGAGTTATATACCACAATGCCATGCCCGAAACGGTTAGTGCATACCGCAATATCACATTCAGGCTATTGCACGGAAGTCGGAGTAACGCCAAGCAACTTGCTGGATTAGCGGGTGCGTGTAGGTTTGTGTGGAATGCCATCCTCGCAGAGCAGAGCGAGGCGTACAAGAAAGCGAAAGAGGCTGGAGAGAAGCCGCCCTCGGTAAGCTTCTTCTCGCTGGGGAAGCGGTTCACGGCGCTGCGCCGCACGGTCGAGTGGCTACCTGAATACTCCTTTGGTGTCGTTAGATACACATTGAAATATCAAGCGGATGCATGGAAGGCATTCTTCAAGGAGGGTAAGAGAAGACCGAGATTCCATTCCAGACGTGGTAGTACGCCTTCGTTCACGATCCCGGATAACGTAAGGGTTCGGGATGGCAAGCTGTATATCCCGAAAGTGGGATATATGGCGCTCCGCAGGCGGGGAGGCAACCCGTACCCTGATGGTATACCCGTCAAAGCCACGGTAAAGAAGAACGCCGGCAAAGGGTATGCTGTCATCTGCTACAAGATGGAGGCACCTGTAATAGAGGATACCGGCGGTGCTGTAGGCATTGACCGTAATTGCGGGCAGATCGCTATGGTCTCCACAGAGGGCGATACAAGCATTATCAGACAACCGGATACGAAGCGTCTTGATGCCAAGTTGAAGCGGCATCAGCGAAGACTGGCGAGACGGAAGAAAGGCTCCAACCGTCGTAACAGGCGGAAGCATAGAATCGCCCGCATACAGCGCAAGCGTGCTAACATCCTCAAGAATGCGAACCACCAGGTAAGTCGCAGTATTGCCAATTGCTCCTCAACGGTGATAGTGGAGGACCTGAAGATCAAAGCGATGACTCGTTCAGCTAAGGGGACGATGGAGAGCTTTGGCACAAACGTCAGACAGAAGTCTGGCCTCAACCGTGGGATACTGCGAACAGGTTGGGGCCAGCTGGAACAGATGCTGGGCTATAAGTGCCGCAAGGTGATAATGGTTACCGCTGCCTATACGAGTCAGCGGTGTTCTGTGTGTGGGCACACAGAAGCGAGTAACCGTAAGACGCAGAGCAAATTCAAGTGTGTGTCCTGTGGACATGCGGATCATGCAGACCTGAATGCGGCTGCAAACATACTGGCCTCCGGGATTGGGGCTTCTGCACGGCAAGGGGCGTTCGGGTTACCGACCCCTATGACCCGTGAAATTGATACTAGTGCCTCACTGTGTACAGTTGGTCACTCACGTAGATAATTCCCATTCTTTCTTAGGCCCGTGCATACAGGAAGAGGCCAACGAAATGGGGGCAGGTTCCTTAGTGCAGGCAGCGTGCACGCTAAACTGCAACCGTACATTCCTATACGCCCAAGCTTTCGTCATGCCCGTGTTACTACCACCACTAACATCCCTGAAACCTGAACATCCATGGCCGCGATGGTCACGACCGCTTCAGAACAAGATTATTTGTCTCCTGCCACAAATACTCTAGTCGTCCATGCGCGACGCAAGGAGATACACGACTGCCATGCGAACCGCTACACCATTGGTGACTTGGTCCAGAATGATCGAACGCTCATGGTCCACCACGTCAGAGGCCAGCTCAACACCGCGATTAACGGGACCAGGATGCATGACGAGCAATTCCGGGTTCTGCTCCAGATGCACCATGCGGATTCCGAAGATCTGGTGGTACTCACGAATACTGGGAACGAGGCTGACACGCTGGCGCTCCAGCTGCATGCGAAGCGCCATAGCCACATCGCAACCCTCAAGAGCTTCATTGATCCGGTGCGTCACGCGGACCCCCATATGCTCCACACCCAATGGCAGAAGCGTCCGCGGCGCACAAAGTGTCACCTCCGCCCCCATGGTCCGCAGCCCGAAAATATTGGAACGCGCCACACGGCTGTGTGCGATATCGCCGATGATGGACACACGCAACCCCCCCAGATCGGAACAGTATTCGCTGATGGTCATCAAGTCAAGCAGCGCCTGCGTGGGATGCTCGTGAGCTCCGTCCCCCGCATTGATGATCTGCGCGTCAATACATCGCGTGAGAAAGTGAGGCGCGCCGGGGGATTCGTGCCGCACGACAGCCATATCAACTTTCATGGCCTCCAGAGTTCGCGCCGTGTCCTTTAGCGTCTCTCCCTTTGCTACCGAGGACCCGATGGCAGCCATGCTGATCGTAGAGGCCGACAGACGCTGCTCAGCAAGCTCAAAAGAAATTCGCGTACGCGTAGAGGGTTCAAAAAACAAGTTAACGACCGTAACGCCGCGTAGGGCTGGCACCTGGCGAATAGGGCGTTCCAGCACCTTCCTGAACTCCCTGGCCGTCTGCAGTATCAGCTGGATTTCATCGCGACGTACATCTTCGAGCCCCAAGAGGTGCCTGCAACTCAGGGACTCCGCCACGACAGGTGTAGCCATCACGTCTCCCGCGGATGTACAGTAGCGGGCTTGGAGGTTTCTACAAGCCACACACCGTCTACCCCGTCACATTCTCGTAGTCGAACGCGCACCTCTTCGCCGGGTATCGTAGGAATATCACGCCCAACAATATCCGCGCGGATCGGAAGCTCGCGCCATCCTCGGTCAATTACTATCAGCAGGCGAATACTTGCCGGCCTGCCTACATCCATCAGCGCGTCCATCGCAGCACGGGCCGTCCTGCCCGTGTACAGGACATCGTCAATGAGGACAAGGTGACGGTCGGTAACATCGAACGCTATTCGCGTTGCCCGTACATGGTGTGTATACGCGAGCTGTCGAAGATCATCCCGGTACATGGTAACATCCAGAATCCCGAGCGGCAACTCAATGCCTTCAAACTGGCCGATCATGGCCTGCAGCCGGCGAGCCACATGGACCCCCCGCGTCTGCATACCGATAAGTGCCATGGATTCCGGTGCTCCAGGGTCCATTAGTTCAGCTATGCGGCGGGCCATACGCGCCAGCGTTCGGTCCAGGTCTCCGCTATCCATCAGCTGCGCCTTAACCCGGTCCTGCGGTTCTGCGACCATCAATAAGTACGAGTCTGTCCCTTAGCACACACGTGCGCGGTGTTGATGCCATCAAATTACCCCATTTTACTGCTATATGCCCGGAGGGGCTACCGGAACCGCTGGTGAACTTCCCGTACATTCTCGACTGTTTTTGCACACACCCATGCCTACAATCCCGGAGAGTTCGCTTCGTTACTTGGATCCGCATGTGATTTCGCGGCTTAAATCCATGGACCTGCGCGCACGCCTCGCGGTCGAAGGGTTCATCACAGGACTGCACCGTAGCCCATACCATGGCTTCTCCGTTGAGTTTGCCGAACACCGACCGTACAACCCCGGAGATGAACTGCGCCATGTGGATTGGAAAGTATATGGAAAAACCGATCGTCATTATGTAAAGCAGTACGAGGAGGAAACCAACATGCGACAGTTTGTCGTGCTGGATACGTCGCCCTCCATGCGCTATCGTGGCAAAGCCCAGCTGACAAAGCTGGAGTACGGCGCATACCTTGCTGCTGCACTGCATTTTCTGATGATCCGCCAGCGGGATGCTACGGGGCTCATTGGCTTTGACGAACGAGTCCATACGCTGCTACGGCCTCGAAGCTCTTCCAGCTACCTTCGCCGCCTTCTTGCAGAGCTGGAACGTTTCACCGCGATGGACAATACCAACCGGCGGACGAATGCGGCCAGTGCGTTACACGAGGTGGCTGAGCGCATTAGCAGGCGCTCCTTCGTAATCGTCATTACCGACCTGATGGAGAACATCGGCGATGCAACGGATCTTATTCGAGCGCTGCGGCACCTACGACACCGAGGACACGAGGTACTGCTATTCCGTATACTTGATAACGAGACGGAGCGCGACTTTTCCTTCGACGATGTCCCCACGGTCCTACGCGATATGGAGACTGGTCAAGAACTAGCAGTGCATCCGGCGCGGCTACGCCAGGCTTTTGTTCGCGCCGCCAAAGACTTCAGCCAATCGTTCCGCCGCCGGTGTCTGGAGCAAAGCGTGGAGTTCGAGGAGCTTGATACAGGTGAATCCTATGGCACCGCCCTGATGGCCTACCTCAACAAGCGAAACAAGCTGCGGTAGCAGACATGGTAGACGACTGCAAGAGGCTTGCAGACCAGTTCTTTCCGGAGGTTGTGCGGCTGCGGCGTTTGATCCACCGGCATCCGGAGTTGGCGTACGAAGAACGGGGTACCGCGCAACTAGTCTGTAACACACTTCGCCCACTCGGGCTGCCGGTACGAGACCGGGTTGCCGGTACCGGCGTGGTTGCAACTTTAGAGGGTGCGGCATCCGGTCCAACCGTGGTATTGCGGGCGGACATGGACGCGCTACCCATCCAGGAGGCTACCGGCCTTGACTTCAGTTCACAGCATTGCGGCGTCATGCATGCCTGCGGACACGATGCGCACACATCCTCGCTGCTCGGCACCGCCCTGATATTACACCGGTTGCGCGACCATATAAGCGGCAGGGTTCGCTTCGTGTTCCAGCCATCCGAGGAGGCATTGCCCAGTGGAGCTCATGCAATGATCACTGAGGGTATTTTGGATGGTAAGCGATGCACTGCATTCGGGCAGCATGTCTATCCTGCGCTGCCGACGGGTACCATTGCGGTGCGCGGCGGTAACTTCATGGCCTCCGCAGACGAGATTCGCATCAAGGTGACAGGCACGGGTGGACACGCCGCCGAGCCGCACACGCTATCCGGCGACATGGTACTCGCTGCCGCCCAAGTAGTCGTCGCTTTGCAAAGCCTAGTGAGCCGTCACTGCCCGCCCACGGTGCCAAGCGTGCTGTCCATCGGAAGGATTGTGGCACTAGGCGCTACCAATATTATTCCTAGCGAGGTCCTCCTTGAAGGCACGTTTCGCGCCATGGACGAAGACTGGCGTGTGAGGGCCCATGACCGTATCCGCCAAGTGACTCAACACACTGCACAGGCACACGGAGCCACCGCCGATGTAGATATTCGCCAAGGGCCACCCGTTGTGTATAATCACCCGGATGCAGCCGCACTCGTGCGCCGTGCCGCGCACAATTACGTAGGAGCGTCGCGCACGCTTGAGGCAGACCAGTGGCTCGGCTGTGAAGACTTTGCATACTTTCTCCAACGGGTTCCTGGTACCTTTTACCTTGTGGGAGCCGGATGCCCACACGCCCTGCATACGCCTCGGTTCACGGTAGATGAGCAGGTACTTGCTACGACAACGGGCTTTATGGCCTATCTGGCATGGATGCAATTGCAAGAGCCTTGAGGAACCGTTGCAATTGCGCGCAGATTGTACGAAAATCGTACCTTGCTTTTTTGTACTTACATTTTATCGGCCCCGCAGGCAGGAGCCCAAGACAATCGTGCTAAAACGACTTCGCCTCGCACCGCGTGTTTTTATCGCCACATCGTCTCTATTAATTGGGACTGTGCTGGTTACGTCCGTCACTCTGCTATACCAGACATCATCGGCGCTGCGCGTCGAGGCAGAGCGCTATGCTGTCCAACTGGCAGACCTCCTAGCCGCAGATTTTGCAGATAAGGGAGAGATCTCGCTAGCCAATGTGATGCGGACCATCAATGCCACACTGAATGGCCCCATGGAAGGTCAGGGCCATATTGCCGCCCAGTTGGTCGCTGCGGCCGCTGATGCCGGGTATGATACCACGTATGTTGTGGAAATCCTTACCTCCATAACGGAGGAAACCATTCTTGACGAGTTTTGGATCACCGACACCGAGGGCTTTTCATACCTAACCAACATCCGTTTTCCGGATGGCCCCAATGCCGGCGAACTCATCCCGTTCAAGTTCAGCCCTGACCCTGCAGAGCAGCCTCAGGCATCAAAATTTTATCCGTTGCTGACCGCGCCGTTAGACAGTGCAGCCGTCATTACCCAGCCTGCGCAGGTTCGCGAAATTGACAACAAGGTCTACAAGTATGTGGGCGTCTCGGGAGTCGACCAACCGAGAATCGTTCAGGTCGGAAACGAGCTCGTCTTCACCGATCAGGAAATATTGAGCAACCAATATGCCACGGAGCGCACGGACGTTTCCGCAATAATTGAAGGCATACTCGGTCAGAATTTGCTCGTTGAGGCAACCATGCTGGATCATCTTGTGGACGCTCTGGAGGCTTCCCAGCGGAGCCCGGCCGGGATTGACAGCGTTCTCTCAAGGATCGTGGAAGTTTCTCATGTGGGCGAGATTCGCATCGCGAGCTCCAATGGCACCGAACTGTACTATTCTAGCCTGCCCGAAGACGACGCTCTGAGGACCGGGCTTGCCCATGCGGAAAGCCTCGAACCGGTCCTGGACGGGACGGAATTTGCTCTGGAGCACGCGACGGCACTACATGCCAATGGCGCGGAACGTTACAAGTATGCTACGCTGACGCGTCCACGCTCCGATCGTGTTGTACAGGTAGGCATCCCGATTGAGAGTAGCTCTGGCAACCTGCTGTACGCCGTTTACCAGGAAGAAGCGGATGTTACGGTACAGAATGGGCTGCCACGTGGCTTGTGGATTTTTAATCAGTCGCAGGAGCTGGCAGCCTTTGCCCGATACGCGGGAGAAACAGACGAATCCAGCATGCTGTCGCGCGACCTCCCGGCCAACGCTGACTCTCTCCTTAGGGTTGCTATGGCAGAAGAAAGAGTTGTAAGCACCGCGCGCCTAGCTCTCAGATCCCCTTCCGACCGCGGTGTGTGGGCCGCTTCCCCCATC
Organism: Rhodothermales bacterium; assembly: GCA_963663495.1. Classification (GTDB taxonomy): domain Bacteria; phylum Bacteroidota; class Rhodothermia; order Rhodothermales; family Bin80. The sequence continues at coordinate 1,236,151 of OY760427.1, read as the reverse complement.
ATTAACACCGGCCAGATTGCTATTGGCGGGCTGGCCTTTTTTCTCAATCTTGATGCGATCGCGGATACGGTGAAGGCAGAGGCTCAGCGAACAGCACTCATTGCCTTGTTCCTGTTGAGCCTTACAGCCATGGCCACATTCTTCGGCGCTCGCCTGCTGACAGCTCCCATTGAAGTTATCGCAGACGCAGCCCGTGAAGTGGAGAGCGGGGAACAACCCGATGAGTCGCTTGTCCGGCCTGTGTCCACGCGAAGCGACGAGATAGGAAGTTTGGCGCGCGTGTTTCTTGACATGAGCGCTCAGGTGTTTAATCGTGAGGAAGAATTGGAGACCTTGGTATCGCAACGGACACAAGAGCTGCAGTCTACCAATCATGAGCTACGCCGCGCTCAAGAGGCCATCAATCAGGACTTAGAGATGGCCAAGATCGTGCAGGCTGCTCTAATCCGCGAAGGCACCGTAAAGAATCAAGCCTTCACCGCTTGCGCTCGCATGACGCCAGCACAACGTGTCGGGGGCGACTTTGTGGACTTCATGCAGCCCTCCAATGGCAAGATCTTCATATCCATCGGCGATGTATCCGGTAAGGGAGTTGCCGCCGCACTGTTTATGGCGGCATCGCAGGCTGCAATTAAATTTGCGATGGCCGAGCAAAACGCATCCCTCAGCATGATTGCCGGCGCAGCTAACGATAGGCTGTGCAACCAGAACCCTCTGGGGCTGTTCGTGACCACTTTCTTGGGAATGGTGAACCTGAATACCGGGGTTATCGAATATGTGAGCGCGGGACATGAACCTCCCTACATCCTATCTTGCGATGGATCACGACGCTTGCTTAAGTCAACGGGCGGGCTTGCTATGGGCCTGATAAAGGATTATTCCTACTCCAGCGGATTCACGGTACTGGAGCCCGGAGAAACCCTATTCACGTATACCGATGGCCTGACAGACATGGTAAATACAGATGGCGAGATCTACGGGCGCTCACGCCTCGAACACGCAATTAATGCCGCTGGTGCCAGCCATCCGGAAGAAATCATAGACTTGGTATGGACCAATATAGATGGGTTTTCCGTTGGTGCTCCCGCAGCAGATGATATGACCTGTCTCGTATTACAACGTCGCAAAGGTAACCACGCTCATGTGTGAACGACTCAAAATAGAACTCAACGCTAAACTCTCGGAACTGCGTACGCTGCCGGGACCGGTAGAGCAATTCGGGGAAGCCTACAATCTAGGCCTCAAAATGAACTTCGTGATCAATTTGGCGCTAGAAGAATTGATCACGAATACGGTCATTCATGGCCAATTTGACAATCTGGGCCAACCCCGAATCTACATTGATCTCCGTGTGGAAAACCAGACCGTATTCCTTGTCGTTGAATCCGATGGTAGACCCTTTGACCCCACCCAGGACACCCATCCAGACACGACGTCAGAACTTGATTCACGCCCGATCGGAGGTTTGGGATTGCACTTGGTCAAGTCGCAGGCCGACAGAATATCGTATGCCTATATTAACGACCGGAATCGGCTGCAGTTAGAATACGATATCGTGCCTGAGTAACCGATTCTCAACCACTACTATTTACTTAACGAAAGTAACGCCATGGATATTGAAGTCTTGGAAGAACGCGTAGAAACTACCCTCGTGCTACTGCCCGTTTCACGGCTGGACAGCGCCAACGCCCGAGCATTTGAGGGCATTGTGATGGACCATGTACGGGCTGGCGAGCTCAACATCATCGTTGACTTCAGTCGTCTCATCTTCATCAGCAGCTCCGGCATGCGCGTACTGCTGATTGCCGCCAAACAGATTCAGGCCAAACAGGGCAAGTTAGCTCTAAGCGACATGCACCCCAATATCCGCGAGATTTTTGCCATCAGCGGATTTGACCAGATTATTTCGATCTACGACTCGCGCGCCGAGGCATTGGCGGCGTAAGCTGAGCCCCAACTACGCCAGCGGTGCTCACTCATCTCGTTTGAGCGAGCACCGCTGGCCTGTTATCGTGTAGTTTTGTCTACTCGTCCTCGGGGAAGTTCTCCGGCATGAGAACGAACTCGGGATAGGCTTCAATTCCAAGTTCTGCGCTGTCCTGCCCCTGCCGTTCCACTGATTTGGACACGCGAACGCCGAGCGTGTTGTCCAGCAGTGTCCAGATCAATAGAGACGCCCCGAATACAGCAGCGCCCACAACACACACGCCTAGAAGCTGCACAACGAATTCTCCCCCACTAGTAAAGCTCACGGCGAGCGTGCCCCAGATTCCAGCACCGAGGTGAGCCGGGACCGCTCCTACCACATCGTCCACACGAAGCTTCTCCAACAGCCTGATAGTTCCTACACAAATGATTGCGCCAACAGCACCTACGATAAGTGCCAAGTAGTGGTCCGTCATGGAGGGACCTGCGGTGATGGCTACAAGACCTGCAATCGCCCCGTTGAGGACGGCAAACAGATCAAACCGGCCCAAGATAAAACGGCAGACGGCCAAGGCGGCCATTACCCCCGCGGCAGCGGCAAGATTGGTGTTAACCAGCACCAATCCCATGGAGATAGCATCGCTGGCACTTCCTAGTGCCAGCTGCGAACCGCCATTGAAGCCAAACCAGCCGAACCACAGTATGAACACCCCGAGCGTAACAACCGGCACACTGGAAGGAGGCGTAGGATTGACCGATCCGTCTTTCCTGAACTTCCCCTCTCGCGCTCCAAGGACAATCGCTCCGGCCAACGCAGCCCATCCACCAGTGCTGTGAACAATGGTTGATCCCGCAAAGTCCATAAATCCCAAGTCGTACAACCACCCCTCACCCCAAGTCCAAGCACCTACCAGCGGATAAAGCACACCGGTAAGCACCGTAGTGAAAATGAAAAACGGCCACAATTTGACACGCTCCGCCAATGCGCCAGAAACGATTGAGGCGGCCGTAGCCACAAACACCATCTGGAAAAACCAGTCCGACATCACGGAATAGCCCTCACCTGCTACTTCCGCCAATGCCGACTCGTCTCCGTTAAGCAGCGCCACCTCTGCCGCCGATGACTTGTAAAAAAGCCCGAGCTTACCGATCCACCCCGTGACATCCACGTACATCAGGTTGTACCCCACAAGGTAAAATGCAATCCCTGCTATTGAGTACAGACCAATATTCTTCAGGCAAATTACCGAAGCGTTCTTCGTACGAACGGAGCCGGACTCCAACATGGTGAATCCCGCTGCCATCCACATTACCAGCCCGCCCCAAATCAGAAATGAGAATGTATTGAAAACAAATTGTACTTCCGTATTCATGTTCAAGGGGTTATGATTAAATGTCAGTGGCGCGCCGCCTTCTATGCGATGCTAAAAAGAATTGCCACATGTTACTAAATTCTGTCAGATATGTCGCACTAAATGCGCCATATAATGAGGAGTTCAAGCGCAGATTCCTTTGTTTTTGTGCCAAGCTTGTTGCGCCAGTATTGATATTCGATACCTGCCATCAGGTGGCCGCCACCGCCCCCAAAGGCCGCACCCAAATCCCAAACCAGTTGCGGCTGGGCAAGAATCCAAGCCTCTAGCTGCGCTCCCAGCTCGTCCTCTACCCCGCTGATATATTCAGCGTGTCCCGTGAACGCGAACTGCTGACTTCCGATGGTTATCGGATACAGCCAACTTACATCAAACATAAAACCGTTCCCGGTCGCCGGCGCACTCCCCGCTTCAACACCATAGCTGGCATCCACCACCGCCGTAAACATGGTGTTGAAAAAAATAAATCCAGGCACCTTCCACGAAAGTCGCACACCCGGTAGCCACTTGAAAACATTAGCATCGCCATCAAAATTAAGGCCAGCCACCAGCGACAGATCCGTAATAATCCCATCCGACATTGTTTTACCTCGGATCTTGGGAATGCTCAATGTCGGATACCATTCACCATAGAATTCAAGATCATTGAATCCATCAATGAGGTCATCATCAAGCATATCAATGAAATAGAATGTGTCGCCGTATTTCCAACCACCAGCATGCTGAAAAGTGATGATTGCCGTACCTGCTTTGTCCTCGGTGAACGGGTTTACAAGCTGCCCATACTGATACTGGAACTCCATTTGACCGGCGGACGGCCATGCTACTAGGAGAAGCAAAGCTGAACACGCAGCCCATCGCTGCCATGCGGTGGTGATTTCTTGTTTCAGTGCTTGGATGTTATGTTGTGTAGCCATGTGTAAAGCCTCGTCGTTGGTCTGTATCACTAAACTAATATGCGGAAAAACTATTTACTGCTTCAACACGTGTAATCCGGGGTACGGCATGCTTCAGTGCCTGCTCAATTCCAGCCCGCAGCGTCATCGTACTCATAGGGCAGGAACCGCACGCTCCGAGCAATTCCAGCTCCACTACAAAATCAGGTGTTATGCCAAGCAATCTTACCGAGCCACCATCGGCCTGCAAATAGGGCCGGATGGTATCCAAGCCATTTTCAATCTGACGACGCAATTCCTTGTCATCATTTGGAGTGTAAGTCACACGCATTTTCGCCATTAATGTACGGAAGCAAAACTACGGCAAAAAAGCCTATCGGTAGTTGATGATCGGCACGGCCGACTCTGATCTTTTCGCCAACTGGGCGGCCAAGCCACGGGCCGCCATTCGAAAGGCACTTCCACACGCACTCTCCGGTGCGGCAACCACAACCGGGACCCCATTGTCCCCCGATTCCCTGACGTGCTGCTCCAACGGTATTTCCGCGAGAAACGGAACATTCATGTCGCCTGCTAGCTTTCGAGCACCGTGCTTACCGAAAAGATAGTAACGCCGGTCCGGTAGGTCGGGCGGCGCAAAGTATGCCATATTCTCAATCATACCCAGGATGGGTACGTTAACCTTTTCAAACATGGTGACACCTTTCCTGGCATCGGCCAGCGCCACTGGCTGCGGTGTTGACACAATCACTGCACCTGCCAGCTTCACGGTTTGCACGATGGTTAACTGAATGTCTCCCGTCCCCGGAGGCAAGTCAAGGATCAGAAAATCCAGATCCCCCCATTCCGTCTGCCCCAGGAACTGGCGTACCGCGCTCGATACCATAGGCCCTCTCCATATGACGGCTTCAGATGCGTCCACGAGCAATCCCATGGACAGCAGCCGTACACCATGGATTTCCAGTGGAATGATCTTCTTTTCCGCGTTAACGCGGGGCCGTAATCCTTCAACGCCAAACATGGTCGGCACACTTGGACCGTAAATGTCCGTATCTACCAGTCCTGTTCTGTACCCTTCCTGTGCCAGTGCCACGGCCAGATTAGCTGCGACCGTACTCTTTCCTACTCCGCCCTTACCTGAGGCCACCGCCACCATGAAAGACGCACCCATTCGAAGCGGCGCTTTGCCTGTACCCGTTACGACATGCACATCAATTTGTGGCGGCGCGGAAGATGCCGCCCGGATGGCTGCCCTGCACTCATCCGCAACCGTCCGTGCCAAGGGGCTGCCTGGCCTGCCAACATGTACCGAGAAGGATACGCGGCCATCGTCCACCTTTATGTCACGCACCATGCCAAGTCTGGCAATGTCGTGTTTTCGCTCCGGATCAACGATGGCGCTCAGGGCACGAAGGACATCTTTCCTGGTCATGCTCGGTGCACCCCCAATCGTGTCACAAACTGCATGGACGGTCGCGGCCCTGATCCCAGTGGCTTAGCACACCGAAGCAGACAGCACGCGCCCTTCCATCTGCGCATACTAAGATCAAGAATGCCATGTCGTGTACGCCAACTACGGAGCGCATACCGCGGCAAGCCATGGAAATCATCGCCATCCTCCCTCGCTACACCGGGCAGAGAAAGCACACAGCCCCGGTCGTGCATACACGCAGCGCATCCGCCGGATCCACGTTGGAGCGCTTCTGTGCCGTCTGATCTGCACGCCAAACCATTATCATCCTGGAGCCTACCAAGAACGGCAAAATGCCTGCCAACACTGCCCAAGGCTAAGGCGGATACCCCTCGCCCGCAACATTCGTGACGCCGAGGCGGCCCAACGCTCCACCAACAAGTTTCGCTGGCTAAGAAAGGCGCGCGAGATCCAAAAGCGATTGTGCAAGCACATGGCGCCACGAGGTATCACCTAGAATTCACCATCCTGTCTGGAAGCACACTGACTTTCGTCTCCAATTTTCTCGTTTCCCCCTCCCAAAGGGGCAATTCGGCCTAAATCCGTCCTTTTGGAATCGATCTAGCCGGGATTGCCTAGAAAGTAAGGATACGTCCGGTGAAGTACATGGCACAGCGGGCCTGGCGTTGGTCTGCGCAGTCCGCTTGTAGAGCTTGGCGCAAGGTGATCTTACGCCGGGTTTGGCGTGCAGATATGGGAATTGCGGAGTGGTGTGCAGCCTATCGTCTAGGCGGCTGAGTGCAGTCAGCAATCAGCGCCTTCGGGGATAAAACACATGGGTTTTGGGGTAGGATAATCGGAACATTGTCGGGTAGCCCAAGGGAATTGCACCCCCAAGTCCCCACAGAACCGTAAGTGAGACTCTCGCCTCATACAGCGCTCCTAAGCAACCATCGCAATACGGTCTCATGCGTGCCATCAGAGTCCTCCCCTCTCGGGTTGCTCCAATGTCCCACACCGCTCAGGGCAGCCCCTTAGCTCGAGACTCATTACAAGCCCTTCCACACTACTACGGACTGCTCCGCCCCTGTGCCCTGCGTCGGTACTCAATCGCTCACGGGGTCTCCGCTTGCGAGTCTCCCTTTACAGCAGGACGACAGGTTCCCAAGTTCCATGTAAAGGCCTGAATCCACGGTCTTGCCACCTGCATGCCGGATGCCACTTGGCCAATAGACAGGCTCCCGCCAAGCTTGTCCCAGCAGACCAGAGATCCCGCTGGTTTAGACATCGTCTAACAATTTTCGACACTTCAGCAGTGGTTCATTTGCATTGAACTCCGTGGCGCGTACCTGACAAAGTCATACCTTTGCCTTTTCCGGTCTCGCTCACCACCCTGTCTCTTAAACAACGCAGCAGCCGGTGGTTTGGAGCCTCCGCCTGTACAGCCGGATGTAGCAGCTCGCAAGGTACCGGTAACTCGTCGGTACGGCATAGTAATTCAACCATCCGTTGAGCACCCGCCCCAACCATTTCCCCGTCGCATGCACCGGACGGTGCATGCGACGAATCAGCTGCCCCTTCACGCGCTTCAGAAAACGAGCCATACGCTTGGCTATCGGCTTACGACCAAGACTAAATCGCCCCCTCCGATCTCTACGACCGTAATGCGTAAATCCCAGAAAGTCGAATGTCTCCGGTCGACCCTCACCACGCTTCCTGCGATCTTCCTCGGCAAACCGCCCGAATTCAATCAGACGAGTCTTCCTCTGATGCAGTCTCAACCCGAACGTATCAAGCCGATCCCGCAGTGCACGCAGATAACGTTGCGCTGTCCCCTCGTACTGGAAACACACCACGAAATCATCCGCATAACGAATGATGTAGACCTCCCCCGCACTCCGCTGTGACTTGCGCCATGCATCGGTCCAAAGATCCAACACGTAATGAAGATAAATGTTGGCCAGTATAGGGGAAATCACCGCACCCTGCGGTGTACCCTCCTCACTATCCCGCCACATCCCATCTACCATCACGCCCGCCTTCAACCACTTGATGATCAACCGAATCACCCGCTTATCCGCAATACGATGCTCCAAGAAGCGGATAAGCCACTCCTGGTTTACCGTGTCAAAGAACTTGCGAATGTCGGCGTCCACAATGTAGTTGACCTTGCGACGCTCTATCACGTATGCCAAAGCATCCAACGCGTCGTGCGCGCTGCGCTTCGGCCGGAACCCATAGCTGAAACCCACAAACTCCTCCTCGAAAATCGGAGTCAGTATACGTTCCACCACAGCCCTCTGGACGATCTTGTCCTCCAGTGCAGCCATGCCAAGCGGTCGTGTACCTCCGTCCGGCTTGGGTATCTCTACCCGCTTGGACGGGGTCGCCCGGTACGCTCCTGTATGTACACGTCGGTGAAGGTCCGTCATACGGTCCTCCAAATCCTACGCGTACCTCTCCCATGTCATACCATCCACTCCCGGTGCCGCTTCACACTTCTGCCCGTGGAAGGCGGTCCTAAGCGCTTCCATGCTGACACGGTGCAGTAACGTCGTGAGACGCTCCTCTGGGTTTCGCTTCACGAACTCCCGTAACCGCTCCTTCCCCTGTGACACGCGAACCCATTTCTGCGCCTGGTGCGTGGTAGGATCTCGCGATTTCCCCTCGGGCGACAGCCTTCGCTCCCGCTGCTCCGCCAGGGTATCGTCCCCTTTGTTCGCAGCATTCATCGCTACTATGCTGTCGTCTGACTTCTTCATACCGTGCATCTCCGGTTACGGTGTCTCCACCTTTCCTTCGCGGTCCCGCACGACTGCAGGACAGTATGAAGACCTCCCAGGTCCCGACAAGGTATGTACGTGCGTCCATGGGGTCTCGGACACCGCGGGCCTGTCCGCCGTCTTACCATAACGATGACAGACATGTTGCCTTCGACCAAAGGAAGAGCCTCGGCAACCCGAACAAGAAGTCTTTCTCGCGGTAGCCCCCGGGTTTCCCCGGAGGCCCCGCACAGATCCAGACGTGCGCGCTAACGCATCCGGCTCTTCCCTTGGGTCGCGCCACCGCGCATGACGTTAACAGACCAGCAAACCGGTCCGTTGCCGTAACCGCACCTTCCCCTGGCACACGAACCTAGCTCTGTGTCCAGTGCGTGCCATGTTGCATACGAACCTGGTTCTGCGTCCAGTGCATGCCGGGAACTACGGTTTCCCCTCGGGTGCGACGCTTCGCTCCACCAACTCCGCCACATGGTCTTCCATGCTTTGTTCGCCAGCTTCATCGCTACTATCATCGCATCAGACTTCTCTTCAACGTACATCCTCCGATCAGCATTTCGCCTACGCTTCGGCGACCCCGCCCTTGGCGCTGGGCGTTGAAAAGATCTCCCAGGTCCCGGCAGGATATGTACATACGTCCATGGGGTCTTAGACACCGCGGGCCTGTCCGCCCTCTCACCATAACGATGACGAACATATTGCCTTCGACCGCACCGATAATCTCGGCGACCCGAACGACACATCTTTCGTTGCTCAATATCCCTGGCCATATGCGCCGCTACCGACACTTCACGTCCACCCTCACGAGTGACCGCGCACGGCTCGCGGAAATATGTGCTTGGTTCTTGCTTCATATTACGGGACTTCCACCCGCTATATCCTTGCCAGTTAGCCTGGCGTACTCCATTTCTCTTCTTAGCACACGCACAGCGTTCACTCACATTCCGGCCCGTATCGCTGCTAAGCTACGCTTGTAGACTGTAAGCCACAGTGCTTCATGCCATGTCTCTACCTCCATAATACGCTGTAGCCGCTACCAACCGGAGCGACAGTTGTTGGGTGGTATTCGCACCCGCCACAGGAAGGCGCCTTTCCACAACGCACGGCAAAACACCTGTTTAGGTAAGGGAGTTATATGGCTGAGTGCCACGCGTTTTCGCAGGAGTTACTTTTTGTGCTTGGGTGGTGCAGACAGGATGGCTTTCGCCAGTTTTTCATAATCGGTTCCCGCTTTTCACGAACAAACTGCAATTATTTCAACAATTTAACGCGCGGGCAGTCAGCTATACTCCCATCCGTATGGTGAAAAGGCTTAGGAAACCCAAGCCAACACCGAACCAAGAATCACTTTTTCAACCAACAAGGAATGGCACGCCGCCACCTCCAAGCCTCCGGTAGCATCAAAACTGGCGATGAGCAACTTGGCGGTATTGGTCCCGATGTCAATCACCGCGACCCCACCGGCATCCTTGCCTCGCGAGTCACCCGGATTAGACGCCCACAGCCCTGTTCAGGATTTACCGTAACCGCGCTCACGCACTGATGGCAACGTTGACCCTACGGTACCTCAACGTAAGGACATTCCCCGCTTGGTCCGCCACCCCACCCGAGTGCTCCTCGGAGTTGGCGCATCGTAATCCGCTACAGGCGCTACCATCGCCCGAGTTCTGGCGTTGAACCGGCGGCATACTTCACCGTGATACCCCACGAATCTGGATCATCAGGTCCATCAATAAAGCTGCCGTAGTGGTGCGAACCATCGGTCTCAAAATAGACGATATAGTCTCCTGCCTCCAGTTCCACATTCCCTTCGAACCGGCGATTTTCATCGCCGCCGCCGGCGTGCAAGGTGTTATCCAAGGTCATTTCCCAAACCGTCTCTCCACGATCAAGGTTTATAATCCATCCGTAGTCATATTGCTTATTCCCCGTTATTTCTCCGATAGCAAGTATATGGATTCTGTGCCGCCGAGTCAGCTTGAAAGCATGGGACTCACGCACGGATCCGCCAAGCTGTGTCCAACTCACCAAGATAGGCCGGTCGGCATCCAAAGGTGCTGCCACTAACGATATGCTTTCTTCAATCCTCTCTCTGATCAAGGGAAACAGGCTGACGCCCCAGCGGTCGGGAAAGGCGGGCTCCGACGCATTCCAGTCTTCCGCGGAATGCGATCCATCGGTGATATACTGCAGCGTATAGGTACCGGGATCAAGGGAAAGGAAAGCGACTTCGCGCCGATTCTTGTTGGCACCTCCTGCATGAACGGAGCCGTCCCATGTCATACTCCACACAAGGCGTTCTTCCTCAAGCTGCGTCTGCTGCATTCTTGCATAATCATAACGGTGCCCCGGGCGCGTGATTTCGCCAACTGAGTAGATAATTACGGTAGTAGGTACATGCACCTCAAACGATTCGCGCAACTGCATGTTATCTCCAACTCCTTCGAAGCGTATAAGGGGCTCAGAAAAGATCCACGGATCAAACGGCTCCGCAGCACCCGAATCCTGCAACGTGAGGGTTATGCCCCATGAGGCCGGGTCATACGGGGGATTTGCCTCCCAGTCGCCGTAAGCATGGCGATGCCCGGTTTGTGCAACGGCTTTATAGATTCCCGGCAAAAGCGACACCGATCCGACGAAGATCCTGTTCGCTTCGGAGCCACCTGCCGGCTCCGAGTTGTCTTGGGTTAACTGCCAGACACGAGTTCCTGGTACGGCCTGTTCGATCCAGGCAAAGTCTTCCAACGGATGCCCCGGAGCGCGCCCGAGTTGCCCTACGGCCAGCACATTTACATCCGTTCTCTCACGAACTACAAGAAGTTGCTCCACTCGCTCATTACTGCCCAGCGGTGCAGGTTTCCACAATGCTCCAGGCCGTGGTGGTGGCGCCGCTGCTAGCACCTTTATGGAGGCATCATCGTTTATCGGACTCAACACAAACATCCAACTGCGCCGATCATTGCGCCAAGAAAGCCTGCTACGGAGATCCGGCCCAAAGGTCGCATAGAATATATCGTACCGACCCGGGGCTAGTGCAAAAGTGTCAGCCTTAACATGAACGATTGACCCCTTTCCTGCCTCTAGGTTAGCCGCATTCATTTCCCATGTAGGGCGTAGATCTGAATGCTTCAGGATCCATGCATAAGCGGCTAGCCGACCTGGTGATCCTAAACGATCAACAGACCCTGTTGCATGGACAACTACTTCTGTTCCGGCGTCCACCTGGATGGCTTGGTGGCGAAGCTGGCGGAGGCCAATGTCGGCAAACACCACCAATCCACTTGGCGGTTCAGGCCCGCTGATCACGCGGTATATCACAAGTCCCGCGAGAACAAACAGCGCAGCGATTTGCACTCTGATGAGTCCTTTAGTCTTGCGCATGGGGCGACAGTACAGCTCTACAGCAGTGGGGTACGAAAGTAGTGAAAGGAGAGTTGCCTGTCGTTGCAACCCATGTAGGGTGCAGAAAACATGGTAGGCTATCTCTCCGCGCAGCGGACGAATGAAAGGCTTGTTACAACGGCATCGTGCGTGTAGCGTTATGCGTATCGTGCCACAAATCAAGGCGCGAGTCACCTGCCCCTTTACTGCAGCCAAACTCCGTCCGAATGGGCCTCCATATTGCACTGATTTGGTAATTTTTCACCAACTGCGCTGTCGTCTGACTTCTTCATACCGTACATCTCCGGTTACGGATACCTCACTTCTGACCAAACCATGTGTATGCTGCAAAATCCTTTGGGGAATTATATACGTGAGTGACCAACTGTACACAGTGAGGCACTAGTATCAATTTCACGGGTCATAGGGGTCGGTAACCCGAACGCCCCTCGCCGTGCAGAAGCCCCAATCCCGGAAGCCAGTATGTTTGCAGCCGCATTCAGGTCTGCATGATCCGCATGTCCACAGGACATACACTCGAATTTGCTCTGCGTCTTACGGTTACTCGCCACTGTGTACCCACACACAGAACACCTCTGACTGGTATAGGCAGCGGTAACCTTTATCACCTTGCGGCACTTATAGCTCAGCATCAGATCCAGCTGGCCCCAACCTGTTCGCAGTATCCCACGGTTGAGGCCAGACTTCCGTCCGACGTTTGTGCCAAAGCTCTCCATCGTCCCCTTAGCTGAACGTGTCATCGCTTTGATCTTCAGGTCCTCCAGTATCACCGTTGAGGAGCATTTGGCAATGCTGCGACTTACCTGGTGGTTTGCATTCTTGAGGATATTAGCACGCTTGCGCTGTATGCGGGCGATTCTATGCTTCCGCCTGTTACGACGGTTGGAGCCTTTCTTCTGTCTCGCCAGTCTTCGCTGATGCCGCTTCAACTTGGCATCAAGACGCTTCGTATCCGGTTGTCTGATAATGCTTGTATCGCCCTCTGTGGAGACCATAGCGATCTGCCCGCAATTACGGTCAATGCCTACAGCACCGCCGGTATCCTCTATTACAGGTGCCTCCATCTTGTAGCAGATGACAGCATACCCTTTGCCGGCGTTCTTCTTTACCGTGGCTTTGACGGGTATACCATCAGGGTACGGGTTGCCTCCCCGCCTGCGGAGCGCCATATATCCCACTTTCGGGATATACAGCTTACCATCCCGAACCCTTACGTTATCCGGGATCGTGAACGAAGGCGTACTACCACGTCTGGAATGGAATCTCGGTCTTCTCTTACCCTCTTTGAAGAATGCCTTCCATGCATCCGCCTGATATTTCAATGTGTATCTAACGACACCAAAGGAGTATTCAGGTAGCCACTCGACCGTGCGGCGCAGCGCCGTGAACCGTTTCCCCAGCGAGAAGAAGCTTACCGAGGGCGGCTTCTCTCCAGCCTCTTTCGCTTTCTTGTACGCCTCGCTCTGCTCTGCGAGGATGGCATTCCACACAAACCTACACGCACCCGCTAATCCAGCAAGGTGCTTGGCGCTACTCCGACTTCCGGGCAACAGCCTGAATGTGATATTGCGGTATGCACTAACCGTTTCGGGCATGGCACTGTGGTATATAACTCCCTAATATATGGAAGTTATATAGCATGCGTATCCACGTGTTGAGTTATTTGAAATAATTGCAGTTTGTTCGTGAAAAGCGGGAACCGATTATGAAAAACTGGCGAAAGCCATCCTGTCTGCACCACCAAAGCACAAAAAGTAATTCCTGCGAAAACGCGTGGCACTCAGCCATATAACTCCCATCCTTTGCATGCTATCCACCGTGTAGTGTAGTAACAATCCGTAGGCTACATGAGTACCACGCTTCCGTATTAGTCGGTTGCAATCGTGACTAAAATCTGGAGTAGAGCCATTGGATTTGTTGCGGGGATTGCCTCCCGGCACCGGCGGATGACAGGGATGGCTCTCGCAGCATTGTCCCTCATTGCATTCGCGTTTGCGACCGGCGTGCTGATCACCACGCTAGGATCAACTGCACTCCCTGGTGTGCGCTTTCACACGTTCAATTTTGTGGCAATAGGCGCTTTGTGGATGTTACTGGCACACATTCTGAGCGCACGCCCGGCACCCGTCCATGCCTTTTGGCACACGTTCTTAACCGGTGTCCTCGGCGCTCTGCTGAGCGTGGGCACACTGCGATTTATTCCAGGAGGCTTTACTCCTGAGGGTGCAGCGCTCAATATTCCTACTGCCATCAGCATGTCTTTCCTGATGTTGATGGCCATCACCTTCAGTATTGTACTTATTCAGCGTTTCCGCTCCCTGATCCACTATCGCCGCAGCTCAAGGAGCCTCTTGGTATGGCGATTGATGTTAGTCTGTGCGATAATCGCCGCCCTAATTCTGGGAGAACAGGAATCCTTTCCCGAATCGGCCGAAGACCTGCTAGATACCGCGCAGACGACCATGGTGATTGCAGTGGTGATCCTGATGGCTGTGAACTGCTTCCGGCTGTCCTGGATTGTTCAGCTTTCGTTTCGGGAAAAGGTGGTCACAATGTTGTTGGCAACTGCCTTACTGCTGCTGATTAGTGCCGTACAGGGAGTGGGACCCAGTGCCGAGATAATGCTGGGCTCCCGAGAATTCGCCAGTGATGTGCAGGGAAACGAAGGCTACTTCGCATACCTGCATGCGTACAGTGGAGGACTCGCCGTTATTATACAACTCGCTGGCTTGTTCGGTATTCTGTACTGCCTGACTGCCATCCTTTCCCTCCTCTTCCACCTCCCCACTACCGGCGATTTTAAACGTCGGCAGGACGAAATCACCGCTATGCAGGGGCTCACCGGCCTAGTCCAGGAAGTGTTCGATCCCGACAAGCTGCTGCGTACAATCACTGCGTCACCCATAGAGGCAGGATCCGCCTCGGCCTCTTGGCTGGCTATCGCGGATGCCGACACGGGCTCCCTCAAGCCACAAGTGGTGGCGACCGAAGGGGTGTCGTCGGAAGTGATTGATAAAATAGACATTACAGGGTTATATCAAGAGGTGGAACGAACCAGCCTTCCGGTGCTGCTGCAAAAGGCACCGGAGGATAGGAGAGTAATGACGAAAACGAAAGACGGGATCGCTAGCCTCCTGGCAGTCCCCCTTTCTGCCAGGCATCAGGTGCTGGGCGTGCTGTTTGTCGCCAAAAAGACACCAGAAGGGTTTGAACACGATGATGTCGGCGCCGTGAGCATGTATGCAGCGCAGGCGGCCTTGGCACTGGAAAATGCTCGCCTGTTTGAAAAGCAGGTGAGCAGCGAGCGGCTGGCTCGTGAACTGGCTATTGCACGCGAGATCCAAGGCAAACTGCTTCCCACCAGCGCACCACGCATTCCCGGTCTTTCCATTGCAGCGTCCAGCATTAGCGCGTACGAGGTCGGCGGCGACTACCACGATTACGCTAAGCTTCCCAATGGTCGGGTTGCATTCATCGTGGCTGATGTTAGCGGCAAGGGCACATCCGCAGCCTTCTACATGGCGGAACTGAGGGGAGCATTCCATGCTCTGGTACAGATCTCCCCAGATCCAAGAATTTCGCTCGCCCTGATCAATCGGGCGCTCTGGACTTCACTGGACAGGAATGTGTTTATTACGGCTATATACGGCATTGTGGATACCGAGAATGCCTGCGTCAGTGTAGCAAGGGCTGGCCATTGCCCCGCAGCCTTCGTGGATCATACCGGAAACGGAAGACTGATTCGAACGAACGGACTTGGGATTGGACTGGACCAGGGCCGCCTGTTTGAAAAGACGCTTGAGGTGACTACCTTGCCGCTTCAGAGCGGAGACATTCTTGGAATCTATACCGATGGCATCACGGAGGCCCGCAGCCCTTCAGGCGATGAATACGGATACGATCGGTGTCTTGAGGTAATGCAGACGCATCGAAGCAAGGATGCCGACCAAATCCGCGCGGCGCTACTCCACGATGTGCAACAATTTTCAGGCAACAATAAATCATACGGAGATGACTTGACTATCGTCATCCTGAAATGGACGGGTAAGCCCGAAACAACCGCTACGACACGCCAAGATTAATCCGCTCCACTCCAATCAGATACAGAATAGCAATGGGAAATTTTTCAGTCGGTTTTAACGAAAGGGACTCCGTGCGTGTACTTGCTCTGCATGGGGAACTAGACGCTCACACGGCCTCCGAACTTGAGGCTGCATTCCAGGAATCCATAGACGACAGCCACTACCGCATCATCGTGGACGGGAGTAACCTCAAGTACATTTCCAGTGCCGGCTTAGGTGTCTTCATGGCCTTCATTGAAGAAATCCGCCAGAAAGGAGGCGACATTAAGATTGCAGCACTGCAACCATCGGTTTTCAATGTTTTCGACCTGCTCGGCTTTCCCATGCTGTTTGACATCGTTGATACGGAGGATCAAGCCGCGGAGAAATTCACGCAGCCTACCACCCGGCCAACGTAACCTCTTGGCTGCTTCTGTCCACAGACTAACCATCCCAAGCGCATCGCGCTACCTGCGCGATGTCCGGCAGTTTGTAGTAGCCCACCTTCGTAAGGCTGGCGTGCAAGACTCCGTAGTTGCAGATGTCCGTCTCGCCGTTGACGAAGCGTGCGCCAATGTAATTGAGCATGCTTACCGGGATAACCCGTACCAGGAGGTGCAGATAGCGTTGCAAATTGATTTGCAACGCATCCATGTAAGGATTGTTGATTCCGGTATCTCGTTTGATGAGGAAGAATATCAGGAGCCGAATGTGGTTGTCCTAACAAAGCGCGGCAAGTCCGGTGGTCTCGGCGTACATATTATGCGCCGCCTTATGGACCGTGTTGAGTACACCGCTGGCACTGATCGCAATGAAATCTGCCTGATCAAGCACCGCCCGTCGACCCTATCCTGATCTTGACCCATCCGGCTTCCAGGCCGCATACAGCGACACCACACCAAATGTCATCGGGCAGCATGATGGCTGCTCAAAGCCTACCTCTGCAAAGCGATCCTGGATGGTCTCCAATGCGGTAAACGAGGCAATTGAATCGGGCAGGTAACGATACGCCCCCTTATCTCTGGACACAAGGCGTCCTATCCAAGGCACCACTCCACGTTCGTAAACGCTGCACAGCCAGCGCAGGTGAGCCTGCCTTGGCTGGCTGAATTCCAGAACCACCAGCATGGCACCGGGCGCCAGGACACGACGTATTTCGACCAGGGAGCGGTACAGATCTTCGAAATTGCGAATGCCAAACCCCACCATGGCAGCATCAAACGTCTCATCCGCAAACGGCAATGCAGTGGCATCGGCCTGCAGGAATTGGATACTGTACCCAAGCTGCGCAGCCTTGTGACGAGCCCGCAAAAGCATCTCCTCGGAGATATCCACGCCGGTTACGGTGACGGATCCCAGCCGGTTGGCGGCGAGGGCCAGATCCCCTGTTCCTGTTGCCACATCCAGAATTCTCCGCGGCTTGGCTCTACGCAGCATCCCTATCGCCCTCCGCCGCCAGTGCTTATCAAGGCCTAGGCTGAGAATCCTGTTGAGCAAGTCGTACCGTGACGCAATGGAGTCAAACATTGCTTCGACCTGCCGCGACTTCCCGGAAGCTTCGGTAACAGGCGGATAATGTTTCATGCGTGTTCTATCTCCAAGCTATAATTCCAGAAGAAGAGACGACGCCGTTCGAACACCGGCGTCGTGCCGTTCCGTGTTGGTACAAGAAAGATTCATAATCCGGTGTTGGCGGATTTTCCTGAACCTTTCACCGTGCAGACCCATTATCACTCATGCATGTGTCAGATGACTTTTCACAGCTCAATCAGGGGTTGCGTTATGCCTGATCCATCACCATTGCATATCATTTCAATTGACGCACTTTCGCTACTACGCTATGCACTGTACCTTAGTTTGAATAATGGAGCCTGATGGTTACTTCGTCACATTTGCCGGCGGACGGCGAATTGAGATTGTCTATAGCGGCAACAATCTGAAGGTTAACGGAGACAGTGCAGACGCTGATCTCGCGCACATCACCGGAAGCACATATTCCTTACTGCTTGATGGCATTAGCTATGAGATTGTCCTCGCTGCAGACACTGTATATGTCAACGGTCAGCCGGTGCATGTTGACGTGAAGAATGCCCGGGCCCAGCTGATAGACCGTTACTGCACGACTAGTGAAGCTTCGACCGCAGCCACAACCACACTGAATGCCCCCATGCCAGGCTTAGTGCTGCAGGTTGCGGTCCAACCAGGTGAGACGGTAGAATGCGGGCAAGGTCTGTTAGTGCTGGAGGCAATGAAGATGGAGAATGAGCTCCGGGCGCCCTGTAGCGGTGTGGTCACTCGTGTGTGTGTGAAGGTCGGGGATGCCGTTGCTAAGCAGGCCCTCCTTATAGAGGTTATGCCACTAGATCCGGAAGTAGGAGTTAACAAGTCATGAAGGTTCTCGTCACTGGCGCCACCGGTCTCTTGGGTTCCGTTCTG
Organism: Rhodothermales bacterium; assembly: GCA_963663495.1. Classification (GTDB taxonomy): domain Bacteria; phylum Bacteroidota; class Rhodothermia; order Rhodothermales; family Bin80. The sequence goes on along the minus strand of OY760427.1, from coordinate 1,217,866 downwards.
GTGCGGCAGCTCTTGGAGACCGGTGTAGAAATCCGCATCTTGCGACGCACGCATTCCAAACTGGATTTGTTGGCAGACGCTGCATCCCATATACAGCACGCAATAGGTGACGTGAGGGACCCGCAAAGTGTTGGAGAGGCCATGCACGGTGTCCAACAGGTTTACCATGCCGCAGCATCGGTAATACAAGGCCCCGACAGGCAACTCCGCAGACTAAGGGCTATCAACGTCCAGGGAACTGCTCATGTCGTCAATGCAGCGCTGGAGGCCGGTGTACAACGGCTGGTCCATACTTCCAGCATCGCAGCGCTTGGGCACGATGGCGTACACGTGCTGGAACAGACGGAAGAGAGCGAATGGAAGATTGCCCGGGCCACCACCACTTACGCCCGCTCGAAGCATGAATCTGAAATCCAGGTATACCGAGGAATAGCGGAAGGCCTTGATGCTGTGATGGTTAACCCGTCGCTGATCTTTGGCCCTGGCCGTTCGGGAGACAACACAATGCAACTCGTTGAGCTGGTAGCCGCCGGATGGGTCCGTATGGTCCCGGATGGGGGCACGGGTGTTGTGGATGTTGAGGATGTGGCCGCGGGCCATATTCTGGCCATGGAGCGCGGTAAGACCGGGCACCGGTATATTCTCAACGCGCAGAACCTAACATGGCAAGCCATCCTCGGCACCCTGGCGAAGGTGCTGGGCCGCACCGCACCACACAAGACTGTCCCACCTGCCGTGATGTATACCGCCGGCCTCCTTCTGGAGACTTGGGCAACCCTGACTGGAAAGCCGGCATATTTTACGCGTGCTCTGGCCCGCAACATGATGCAGCGATGCCATTACAGTAATACCAAGGCGACGCGGGAGCTCGGGTGCACATTCCGCCCCTTCGAATCAACCGCCCGCCGGACCGCGGCCGCCATCGTGCCGTAAGCGCGCAGCGGAGCCGGGCAATATAAACATTCGTGTGGGCCCGGGATCTGCCGCATGTACGTTTGGCTACAGTCAGCTGACCATGTCTTTGCCGTGCTCTCACGCGTTGGATACGGTGCACCTGTATAGATCAGCCAAGTCCACCTTAGACGGCCCGGGCGCAAGACCGTGGGCTTGAGGACACGGCAATCCATGGCCCGCCGTGCTCCATTAAGCGGTTCAGCCTAAGGTCAACGCTATGCTCTCCATACCGCGGATGCCTCGGCGTTTTGCCAATCCACCAGCGCAACCGAGGGATGACATGGTTGGCTGCCATCAGCGTCAGACCGACACCTCCGGCCCGTGGAGACAGAATCATCTTATTGACCCCGGATCGCTGCTGAATCCTGTCTGCACGGCTCTTGCGCACCATACCGGTGACTGCGCCACTCACACATACTCGAATAGATCAAAGCGCCTCCGCAGCTCTACAACCAAGAAGTCCTGCATCACCAGCGACTCAACAAACAACAATGCCCTTTTCTCGCTTTTGCGCGGATCCCGGTATCCGCATGGTCTCCGGTAGTCGGGCAGATGCTCTCACGTACAGCTCACCTGTGATCTTGCATGGTCGAACGCGCTGGGGCCCCACCTGACCGGCGACAGCAGCGGTATACTCTCCTTTTGGGGACCGCCTTTGATCAACATCAACACACCGCTTACCTGAACGACAATTACGATTGTGTTCAGATTGGGTTTAGAGCTTCTCGCCTCAGAGTTCTGACCTCCTTCCTGCCCCTTATCGCTATATGCAGTGAGATGGTGAACATGTCGGGGGCGGAATTGGGAGGGCACTCCGTGCCTAGAAGTGTCTAGAACATCGCTACGGTCCCATTCGACGCATTGCGCCGGCATGTTGCCGACAAGATTATGGTCCGATTGGATGCCGGTTTCAACGGTGGAGAGTTATGTGATGCGTCTGAAAGCAAACGAGGCACTTGATAGGCTAGCGGAGCCTCATCTGTGGGGTGATCATCCGCCGCACCGATGCTATCATGAACTGCGCTACCGTGCAAAGAGCTGGTCCGCAGTGCGTCGTGTGGTGCCTGTGATTGCTCCGGTACCGGAGCAACTTTTTCCGCGGCATTAGGATCTGATCAACAATCTGAACGCAAAACCTTGTCGGCCAGCGCAGCTTGTGAAGCTGTACCGAAAAAACGGAACGATGAAAAAGCATTTCTGGGAGATGAATGCGGTCTGCTCCATGGCACTGTGTTCGGTAGCCTGTCCGAAGACGCACTGTCAGGGCCGGCCTGTAGTGCGGGAGCCTGACAAATCGAAGCGGGAAGACGAAATCCGAGCCGAGAACGCGGTCCTGCTACCTCCATGCCATAGTAACGCATCAATCCCTGGTAACGGTCCGTAAACGCCTCCAGTCCGTTACGCTTCAGCTTGCGCATCGCAACGCTCTCAGCAAATCCATCTCATCTGGAGCAGCCGCGGCACGCTCCTACAGGCGTAATGCGCCTTCTTCAGGCCTTCCGAACGTGCCTCACAATTCTTCGAATACGCAGACCATACCTGTCCGCCCGCAAGGCAATATAATGCACAACAACATAATTGCCGATTAGATTTTCTGCCAGTATCGCTAAACAATTATTCCAGGATTGCGTAGAATTTATGAGCATGAGGAAGTGACGCCACGCAAGAGGATGGGTGAGGTAAAGATGCTGTTACACGCCGGCTTTTGTAGGGCGGCATTTGTTGCTGTCGGGATGCTCGGTGCGGCGGCTGTACCGCATGTGGTTAGTCAGACATTGGAAGGAATCCACGCCGGAGTCGCGCTACCACTGCAGGGTGAGGCATGGATCAATCCGCATGCGCATGAAAGCTACAGAGGTTTAGAGTGGCACTTGAGAGAAGCGCAGGTGTCCGACACGTTAGAGGCGGAGTGTGTAGGCAATCTGGAGGAAGCGGACGGTATTGCGGCACTTTGTACTGCGCTCGGAGGATGGCTACCGTACACACATGCATGGGGCTCAGGGGATCGGTACGTGGCCGCAGCTGATCACTCGACCGGGTTTTCTGGTTTTGACGGGGTGCATTCTCAGGCAGCATTTGATCCAAAGCAGGAAGACTTGGCAGGATTTGGTGAGCAGGTCATCCGTGCCCAGGACGCCGGCCTGCTGGACCAGGACATTCGTGTGGAGGTTAGCATCACCGCCTCCGAAACGCGTGCAGATACCGATGCGCTTGCCGCGCAATCTGTAGAGAAATGTACTATTCCAGAAGGGCAGAATGCAAACGCATTCTGTTTCGAAGGTGGTGGACCGTATACGGTGACAATTTGGGTTTACAGGTCAGGTGACGGAGCCAATGACCCTACCCAAGACCGCACATACGAGGTATCGTATCACGGTGGTTCTGCGACGGAAGGTCAGATTGTGAACGGCATTCCGGTGCCCTCGGATACTGATTTTCAGAGTATCAATCCATTCACGATAACAATTCCTAAGGAATGGGATAGTGCCAGCAAATCCTTCTTGCTGGAGTTGTACGATGATAGCGACACGGAAATGGATGAGACAATCGAACTGATTATCCACCGAGTGGATACACCGATGCCTGTTGTAGTGAGAGAAGTCGATGTTATCATCTTAGACGACGAATCGTCCTATCTGTTCCTTACAAAGTATATAAACCCCGTGCACGAGTGCGATGGTTATGTATCGGTGCCGATCGTCCTTGTGGGACCATCCGAGCAGGAAGTCACGGTCGATTACCTGACGGCACCTGGAACTGGTTATACTCCAGATTCGCATGTTGCAACGCCAGATGCGGATTTCACGCCCGTGGATTCAACGCTCACATTCAGTCCCGGCGAAACAGAAAAGACTATGAGAATTGACATAGCTGCGGATGAGACACCCGAGACTTCCTTTGAGTACTTCGGGGTGGAGGCGAGGAATCCCGTGAATGCCCGGTTTGTTTCCCCGGCTTCACGGAGAGACAAGATCTTCGCAGTTGTACAAATTCGTGATGAGAGTTGCGTTCCGCAGTTGCAGGTAGAGAACGCCTCGGCTGAGGAAAGCGACGGCACCATCGTCTTTGATGTAACCTTGAATAATTTCAGAGGTAGCGCGGTTGAGATTGATTACCAGACTATTGATGTTTCGGCATCATCGGGGGCGGATTACGAGGAGAAAACAGGTACCATTGAATTCTCAACGCAGAACACAACGGGAACGGTTGGCACTCAAGGGATTTCGGTTACCCTGCTTGATGACTCAGTTATTGAGGCCAACGAGACATTTCAGGTAAACTTTACGAGCTCAACGCATCCAGTGCTTACGGCATCGGCTACCGGCACCATTGTTGACGATGACGATGTGCAGGACCCGGTGATTTCAATTACAGGTGAAGACGCGGTAACCGAAGGAGAGACGGCAACATTCACCATTACAGCGGACCCGGCTCCAGCTGCTGCATTGACGGTCACTCTTGAAATCGCGCAGGAAGGAGATTTCGTTGGTACTGATGATTTAGGCACGCAAACCGTCGAGGTAGGCACCGGTGGCACGGAAACTCACATGGTGGCAACCATTCCTGACAACGTAGACGAGCCATCCGGATCAGTAACGGCAACGTTGCAGGCGGGTACTGGGTACACGGTGGCTGACCCACCTGACCATGAGGCCAGCGTAAACGTAGTAGATGACGACACACCGGAACTGGTGCTGAGCCCGACAAGCCTTGAAATTCCGGAAGGGAGTACCGGTGCTTATACGGTGAAGCTTGCCACACAGCCGACGGGCACCGTGGCGCTGGCCATCACAGGACATGCAGATACAGACCTGAAACCGGATAGGGGAAGCCTGACCTTCACATCTACTACCTGGAATACTGCGCAGACAGTCACCGTGACAGCGGAGCATGATGGCGACGCGACTAACGACGCTGCAACACTTGCGCACACCGCTTCTGGCGGGGGCTACAACTCGGTGAGCAGGGATTTGCGTGTGACGGTGATAGACGACGACACACCGGAACTGGTGCTGAGCCCGACAAGCCTTGAAATTCCGGAAGGGAGTACCGGTGCTTATACGGTGAAGCTTGCCACACAGCCGACGGGCACCGTGGCGGTGGCCGTCACAGGACACGCAGGTACAAACCTGAAACTGGATAAGGGAAGCCTGACCTTCACATCTACTACCTGGAATACTGAGCAGACGGTAACAGTGACAGCGGAGCATGATGATGACTCTGCAGACGACCGGGTGACACTTGCTCATGAGGCCTCTGACGGAGGCTACAACTCGGTAACCAAGGATTTGCCTGTGACAGTGACAGACGACGACACGCCGGGGTTACGTATTGAGCCGATAGCTTTAACCGTGCTGGAAGGGGCATTGGGCATGTATCGTGTAGCACTGGGGACAGAACCGACCGGTACGGTGACGGTGACTATTGAAAGCGACAATAGTGACGTAACGATGGCCGCTGCTCCGCTGACATTCACTTCCGGTGATTGGGATACGGAACAGACGGTAACGGTGCGTGCGGCGGAAGACGCAGACACGGACGACGACATTGCAGTGCTTACGCACACTGCATCGGGAGGGGATTATAATTCCGTGAGAGGGCCTGCTGTCACGGTGACGGTGAAGGACGATGATCCGGTGGCAGGGTTGGTGGTATCGCCCACTTACCTTTCGGTAACAGAGGGGGTGGAAGAGCATTTTACGGTACGGCTACTCGCGGAGCCCACGCAGGCGGTCAATGTGGGGATCACGGGCGATGCGGGAACAGGATTAAGGGTAAGCCCGACTATGCTGCGGTTTACATCGGAGGACTGGAGCAGGCCTATTACGGTGATAGTCCGTGCGGAGGAGGACGACGATGTGATGGATGCAAGTGTACAGCTCACCCTTACAGCATCCGGGGGTGTGTATGATGGCGAGACAGAGGATGTGGACATAGATATCCGAGACAATGACGTAGCAGGGATCGTGTTGGCACCTGCCGATCTTACAGTACCGGAAGGGGGCGAAGCATCCTATACGGTGAGGCTGTCAGCGGAGCCATCGGGCGCGGTAACAGTGGAGATTGAAACCTACTCCGAGACGGATGTGACGCCGAACATGACTGTGCTGACATTCACGGGTGATGATTGGCATTCTGCGCAGGCGGTAGCCATACGTGCAAATGAGGACGACGACACGGTCAATGGCAGTGCTACGCTGACACACCGGGCGTCGGGTGCTGGCTACGATGGTGTTACGGAGGACTTATTAGTCACAGTGTTGGATGATGACGAGGCAGGACTGGTGATCACCCCGAGAACATTATCGCTGAACGAGGGAGAAACAGGCCAACCCTTTACGGTGCATCTTGGCACTCTGCCTTCGAGTCAGGTGACGGTATCCATCTTTGAGGAACTCGCACTGAATCGCAAGGTGTCGGTTGATCCGCAGAGCTTGACTTTTACTCACGGGGACTGGAGCGCTCGTCAGACGGTCACGGTGAAAGCCCTGGATGATGCGGATGGTGCCGACGAATTCGGGAAGATACAGTTGTCAGCGAGCGGTGGTGACTACAGTGGAGAATCCGGGAGTGTAGAGATAGATGTTCGTGATGATGATGCGCCGCACCGCATAGGATTGGCAAGTTCGTTGGTCCAGGTAGTTGAGGGTGCTGGACCGGCGCGATTTCAGATAAGACTCAACAGGCAAAGCGTTAGGGCTGTTACGGTCCGTTACCGCACGCAAGATGGTTCAGCGACAGCGGGTGCGGATTACGGCGAGATAAGCGGGATGCTCACATTCGGAGCAGGCGAGCTTGAAAAGCAGGTATCGGTACAAATCATTGACGACGCATTGCACGAGGAAGACGAGATCTTCATACTGGAGTTGACGGACGCGCAGGGAGCGGAGCTGGGTAACACGACGGGCCGTGCCACCATCTTGGACAACGATGCTGCGCCGACCGTCAGCATGGTGCCTACGGTGTATGTGCGGGAAGGGGGTACAGCAAACATTCAGCTACGTCTTAGTAGCGCCAGCGCGAAGCCTGTCGTGGTGCCCTACAGCACGCGGGATGTGACGGCAACAGCGGGAGAGGACTACGAGGCGGTGAGCGCCGGGTCGGTGACGATTGAGCCTAGCGAGACGGGGACCGTAATACAGGTTCAAACTCAAGACGATGCAGCGCACGAGGGCAGGGAGGCGTTTCTGGTGCAACTTGGTGGTGGCGGCCAGACCACAGTGACGATACTGGACAATGATCGTCTGCCACAGCTCTCCATAGGCGATGTGACGGTATCAGAGGATGGAGGGCGTGCGAAGCTTGCTGTATCGTTGAGTGGTGCGAGCACGGTACGTGTCGGGGTGGCATTTGCCACGCAGGACGGTACGGCGAAGGCAGGGGCGGACTACACACGCACGCTGGGCACGTTGGTGTTTGCACCGGGCGAGACGGTGAGGCATATATGGGTACCGGTAGTGCGTGATGATGTGGTGGAGGAAGATGAGGGATTGGTAGTAAAGCTGAGCGCTCCGGAGCATGCCACGCTGTTGGATGCGGAGGGGGATGTGACGATTAAGGATGATCCAATAGAGGTCAGCATCCATGACGGTACCGGGGCGGAGAGTTCGGATGAGCTGGTGATGGCGGTGCGGCTGAATTATGGTAGCACCAAGGTGGTATCGGTGCACTTTGCGGTGACAGGAGGCACGGCGACATCGGATGTGGACTACGAGGCGACGCAAGGGCTGGTGGTATTTGAGACCGGCAGTACAGAGGCGCAAGTAAGGATACCGCTGATAGACGACGACTTACAGGAAGGAGACGAGACGGTAGAGGTGACGCTGTCGAATCCGACGAATGCGCAAATCGGGCAGGCGATGGCAACGGGCACGATCGTGGATGATGAGACTGCGCCGGGCGTGCAGGTGCGAGCCATTGCGGTGTCGCAGAGCGAGGCGGTGTTTGCGGTGGGACTACTGGCACCCGTGGCAGAGCGGCTGACGGGCCGTTACCGTACGGTAGACGGCACGGCATGGGCGGGAGAGGACTACGAGCGCATGGAGGGGGTGCTGGAATTCGGGCCTGGGGAGACAAGAAAAGAGGTGCGAGTACCGTTATTGGGCGCGCAAGGTAGCGGGGAGGCGTTTGCGCTGATGGTAGAGTTGGGGGATGAGATGGTCCGCGAGGAGGTGGTGTTGGGGACGGAGGATACGGGAACCCGTGCGCGACTAGGCCGGAGTGTGGCGGTGCATATAGTGGAGGCGGTATCGGAGCGTATGGAGGGATCATTGGTGGGTTGTATGCCGAGGCCGTTCCCCGGTCAGCGGGTACGAGCGTCGCACCTTTTGTCGGGCTGTGGCATGCAGGCAAGCGGAGAGCGGATAAGCATATGGGGTCGTGGTGCGTACAGCAGGTTGCAGAGCGGCGGGGTATCGGGAGCGGATGTGGTGACGGCATCCTTGGGGGCGGACTACCGTGCGGGAGGTCGCTGGCTAATGGGGATGGTGGTATCGCGCAGCGAGGCATTGGAGCAGGAAGGGACGCTACTACAGATGACGGGCTGGTATCCGTATGTGCGCTACGGGGGGATGCGGCACAGTGCGTGGGGGTTGGCAGGAGCAGGACAGGGAGTAGTGGCTGAAGCCGAGGACACGGGAATGCGCATGATGGCAGCGGGGGTAGGCGGCACGTTGGTACGCCGTTCGGGCGCGCGGCTGGGGTACGAGGCAGACGGGTTCTGGCTGGGGATGGATGGCGGGATAGGGGTGAGTCGTGTCCGCGCGGGTCTGGAGGGATCGATGACGTTGCAGGATGTCTTGGAGCCGTATGTGGAGGCGGCGGTATTGCACAGCGGCGGGGATGCGGAGAGAGGAATGGGAATGGAGGCAGGCGGAGGATTACGCGTGCGGATGGGGATGTTGCATGCGGAGGTGATGTCAAGGCGTTTGGTGTTGCATCAGGAGGATGGCTACGGGGAGTGGGGATATGCGGGTATGGTCCGCTATGGAGGAATAGAGGGATTGGGAGCGCAGGTGCGTCCGACCTGGGGTCGCACGCATGTGAGGACGCTGTGGCAGTCGGAGCGTCCGTGGGAGGTGTATCCATCGGATCGTCGGATGGAGTTGGAGGTGGGGTACGGATCGCGCGTTCACAGGCGAAGTGTGCTGCGGCCGTATGTGGGTATGGGACTGCGAAACAGAGGCAGGGACTACCGCATAGGAGCGGGCGTGCAGGGGCGCACGGGGTTAGGCTTCAGTGTAAGCGGTTTGGCGATGGAGCACATTGCGCCGTACCGACCGGTGAGCTACGGCGTGACCGCAAGCGGCTACCTGCGGTGGTAAGGAGTGCCAGTTATGCCACATAATTGAGTCGATACCCGATAGGTCCCACCGGGTTGACGCACCGCGACCTTCAACACGATGCTTCCATGCTGCCATGAAACAGCGGACCTGCATGCATCAAGATAATCTGTTTAGAACTGCCCTGTTCTCGGGCTCCAGAACGTGCTTGGAGTAGTTCCAAGACAACGGAAGGTGGTACCGGCGCCAGATAGATAAAAGGCTCGCCTTACTACAATGTCGGACCACGATCCTTCACGAGAATAAGGGCAAATGTCGGCAGCCACTTAATCTGTGGCCTATTGTTATGGACATGTGCGTCACACAACTCTCCCATCCAAATGGTCGTAAACACACCTGTATATCCATACCTTCGCGCAGGCTCAATGACCGCTTGGGCAATGCTGAGCAGATTATTCTCAGAAGTCATCCTGACCATACATCCGATGCCCATCAACCGCAGACAGCCTGATGCGCCACTTTTACATATTTCGCACCAAGCGCAGGTTCCACGTTCGCCCCGGTTCGGGAACGCCAATAGCCGTACCCGTGGGCGCGCTATAATCCAAGCGGTTCCTGTCATCAGACACATTAAACCAGGAAAGGCGCAACTGTATGTCCCCCGGAGTTAGAATTTCGGCCCACGCATCCACCGTCACATACCCTGAAATAACCGCCTGCCTAGCCGCCACCCATACCATAGCGCCGGCACGCAGGATGTTCCTCGGAGCAGCCAGCGTAAGCCCGGCAGCCCCTGTAATGGGCAAGGAAGCAAAACTGTCCCTATCTAGATGCCGTATCACAGACGAAGCACCGTGGAGTGTAATGTAGCGGCCAATCAAGCGCTCAGCCCAGATTTCTCCTCCCCATGCGGTACCGTTCGCTGGCCAAGCACTATACTCCAGCTTCCGCAAGAACATTCCCACCCCCGTAGCAGAATCATCGGTTCGTAGCTGGAGATCCGATTGCCAGACCCGTGGCACATGCTCCCCTGCGTCCACGAGGCGTGATGCCGTTCCCGCCGCGCCAACTGCATTCCATTCTTCCGATACCGGTACAGACACCGTTAGAGCCATGCTTGGATGCATTCTCGCGGAAACGTCCACGCGGCCAGATACATCCATGGTTACGTCGTTACGCACCAGGACGGAACGCATGAAGAGTGCAGCGATGGTTTGCGCGGCACCCGCGATGGGCGCAACATGTACAACGTCACTACCCCATTCCATCTCCATGCTACTGCCTGCAGCCAACCTGGCCGCCGCTCGGGCGGCCAGGACAGTAGCCGTGCGCGGGCCAACCCTCCACCTCTGTCCACTTGCCGTGACGGATACCGAGCGCCACATGCGGCGGAACATATCACGCCTAACTTTCACGGATACGTGTGCACGCTGCTGCTGCTCAGCTACATAACCGGCATCCACCCCTGCCTTTGTCCCACCCTGTCCCCACTGTGCCTGCGTACCCACTGAGGACCGCCTGCTATCCCCATCATTCAGGAAGGCCATCCTAAGAACTAGCTCCGCGGTACTCCATGTCACCGTGGGAGCGGCAGCAGCACTTACATCTCGAGCACGAATTCCGTACGATCCGAACTGGCCTCCCCGCTGCCGTTTTTCAATACGCACAGCACTCAGCACACCTGCACCCCATGTCAGGGCATAAGGGCCTGGAACAAGGATCACTCGGTCTCCCGGGAAGATCGTCGTCAGACTGCTTGTCCCGCCGGTGCGTACCACCGGCAAATCACCTTCCACGATCGCCACCTGTTTCGACCACAAACCGCGTACCACTGGAGCTGCAAATGGGCCACCAGAAGCGGAGGCAATGTCAGGCATCCGCAGAGCGCTGCCAAGCCCGAGGACCACGCCCGGCAATCGCACCCTACGGGCCATTAAGGGATCGTGCAGCAACGGCTGTACCTGTTCCCTGGTCATCTCGATACTAATCACACGGCCCGATACTCCGGTCGCCTGCACCGGAGCAAAACCCGATGCCGTAATCCCGACAACATACGGCGGGAATGTAACCGGACCAAGCTCAAATCGCCCGTCTGCACCGGTGATCGTGGCGTGTAAAGTACCAACCAGAATCACGGTCGCATGCTCTACGGGTTCACCCGTTACAGCGTCTACAACAACACCAACTATAGTAGAGTCCGACTGCGCGTACGCCGGCCGGCCGGGAACCAACAGCATGACCAGTAGCCACCTACTCCAAATCACCACGCAATTCTGGTGACGGTCGCAACAAAAGATCAATGTATCGTTGGCCTGCCAGGGTAAGCTCAACCCCTGCCCCTGTTCCACGGAGCCTCCCGCTGGTAAGATAATCGAACGGTATGGGGCTCGACTGAAGTACTTCGACAACTGCCTCCCCGACAGGGTCTATAATGGCTTCAAAGCGCAAGGGGAACCCGCTGCGGGTAAACACTATGCGCCAGGACGCCCCCAGATCGGATACGGGGCCATACATCGGGTCCCAACCTTCAAGCTGTGGCGACAACCAGGGATATCTCCACAACATATCCGGAATCCCTTGGCTGGGCGCCACCACTGCATAATACGGTTTCTCATTGGCCAAGAAATGCTTGATGGAGAAGTCCGGCCGTCCTCGCGCCTGAAGGAACAGTGCAGCAACATCCATACCTGCCAAGTTTACACCATTATACATGCCATGGCGATTGGCAACCGTCAACCCAGGAACACTCTCATACCACTGATCAAAGGCCCGGCTAAGCATCAGGCCTACCTCAAGATGAAGGTGGGCTCGCCTCCTATCAATCCCCACTCCCGTATAGCCCAGCAAACCCAAGTCGGCTCCGCACTCAACATCTTGGCCAGCCTCCACATTGATCCGGTTGAGATGGGCGTAAAGGCTATAGAACGGTGCCCCTTCCCACCAGTGCTCAACAACAACGTACTGACCGTACGAAGAATGTCGGGCAATCCGGTTTGTATAAACTACAATACCATCCGCGATCGCCAGGACACGATCACGCGGCTCCGCTGCCTCCGAAGAACGATCTACAGACCGAATGTCAATCCCCTCATGAAACCGCTGGTATACTGCACCATCCCTAAGGCGCCGATAGTTCCGTACAAACCCGTACTTGCCCCCCTCCCAAGCTTCCGCTACGCCGGGCTGCATTTTTCGGTACGTGTACTGATAGAATGCCTGTCCATCTCCATAAAAAAGGGCATCGTTATTGGTTGGTAGCGACAGCTCTACCCCACCGACCGGCAACTCGTCGTCTGATTCCCAAGCTGACTGTGCGCAGAGACGCGGGCCCGTAGCCGAAAGCACACCACAAAACATTGCCAGCCGAAGGTAGGTCGGCAATATGTCAGCAAGAATCATCAAAACGACACGCGGAGATCAATGAGGCACGGGCGCCACATGGTAGTTAGCCCTTACTTCGCCCCGGGTGATTTCTCGCAGCCGACTCTTAAGCAAATTGCGTCGAAATGCACTGATGTGATCAATAAACAGGACACCCTCCAAGTGGTCAAATTCGTGCTGGATCACCCGGGCCAACAGATCTCCCACGTCAAGCGTTCTGGACGCAAATTGCCGATCAAGGTAGCTGACACGAATGCGCTCCGGGCGTATCACACCGGCTCGTACATCAGGGATAGACAAACATCCTTCTTCAAATTCTTCCTCTTCGTCGCCCTCCCATAGGATTTGCGGGTTAATAAAGACCATCGGCTCATCCCCCCATAACTCATCCACTGCACCAAGGTCCACAATAAAGAGACGCAGATCCCGTCCCACCTGTGGCGCCGCGAGCCCGATCCCAGCCGCTCCCCGCATCGTGTCTGTCATGTCATCAATCAACGCCTGCACGTCAGGGCTATCCGAAGTAATGTTGCGGGCGTGCACTCGAAGTATGGGATCGCCGTAAAGGCGAATCGGCAATATCATGCCGCTATCACCGGGTTACCGGAATCGTTTCAAAATGCTCGGAAGCGCCCTCACTGTCAAAGGACAGCACATTATATGGTTCAGCATTGGGCCCTTCCATGCCGGGTGACCCGATTGGCATGCCGGGCACTGCTAATCCGGCAACATCCGGCCGCTCACGAAGCAGCCGGGCTACTGTGGAAGCAGGCACATGACCCTCAATAACATAGCCATCCACTACCGCAGTGTGACAGGAAGAACTTTCGTGCGGCACACCCAGCTCACGCTTGACGGTGGCAAGGCTAGTGACGTTGCGCACCTCCACATCATACCCGTGGTCAGCCATGTAATCCGCCCACTTCTGGCAACAGCCACAGGTAGGCGACCGGTAAACTACCAAGGCCTCCTCTTCCCCGCCCGATGAAAGTATTACAAGACCGCCGACGGTAACTATTAAGGCGGCACCTGCTACGAAAGCTGCTAGTCGTTTCGCATTCATTGTGACTCGGATCATTGATGAATTACCGCACCAACTCGTTGTACTTGGTAAGATGGGCAGGATCTACTTCTGTCAGCACAGCGAACGCTTGAGAGTCAAAATCAGATTCCAGGAATATTGCCGTAATTTCGGTGTACTTGGATGAGAAAAAGACATCAAATACGTACTGCCGGGACAAGTCTCTGTAAAGCGTCTGTATGGCGGTGAGTGATTTGAATACAGCATCCCTGGCAACATCCGGATCCAGTACAAAATGATCCAATCCATGAAAATGATACTGAAACAGCGCTTCACGCATGGTCTTGAAGCGGGGGGCCGTCATCTGATCAATCAGTTCGCCGCGCGGATCCCTGTTGATCGCACTCCAGCCTGGTGAGTTTCTGGAGTCGGCTAGCTGCTGTATCCTCTTGGCCTTCTGAAAGTGTGCCTCGCCCCCCATGTCACTAAACGAATCGTAGTCATAACCCAGCATGACATACGCATAAAAATCCAGGACGGAGGTCAGTGGATCAAAGCGCTCCGTTTCGAACACCAGCGGCGTGCCGCGCGCAAAGTTGAACTCCCACTGGTCGTCACTAACCTGCAGGAGAGTAGTCTTAGCTGTCGTCCCGTAGATAGGGCGCGTGCTTGTCAGGATGAGCTGTGCTCGAAACGATGTTAACGTCCTGCTTTCCAGGAAAACCACCTGGGCCGAGCATTCAATCCATTCCTCCGGCTGGTACGCATCGGTTGTCCAGTTGCTATTGTTGAGATAGTCCTCAATCAACTCTTTCAAGTCATTGAGGTGAGCAAACCCCGACCCTTGAAGCTGCCGAATATTCACTGTCACGGTGCACCGGAACTCACGCGCATCTACGGAGAGGATGCCCCCCCAAAAGAGCATCAGTGCAGGTACAAATCGAATCAGTCTAACGAGGCCCATAAGCGTCACCTCTGGTACCATACCCTTCAATGGCTGTTTCCACCCTAACGCATCGTCAGGGAAACACCATCGCGTGTGAAGGACGCACCCGCGCGCAGATGGACGTCCACCACATGAGAGATTCGCATCTGGAGGCCAAGCCCTACTCCTGCTGCCGTAATATTCTTCCACTGGCGCTCACGAGAATCTACGGGAGCGAGCGCCTCAGCAAAACCATACGCGTATACGGCCTTAACGTAAACAGGCAGTAGCAGGAAGCCGTTTTCTACATACCATAGTGGCTGCACAATCTCCGCGTCAGCGCCTGCATAGGTCCCGGGGCCCAAGTACACATCCTCCTGCCCCCGGGGCATAAAGGTATCCAGATCGTAGATGGAGCCGCGATTCTGCCACAAAGACTTGAATCTCAAGCGAAGCGCCGTATGGCTGCGCGATACCAGGGCCCGGTACCACGCTACCTGCGTGATGATGGCCCGGCGGACCTGAAAGCCGTCCGTCCAGGCATCACTAAAACCGGCGGAGGACACGGCCAGGCCCGCGGCGGGCCGGAGATCTTTTCGATTGTACCGTATGCCATGGGACCATGTAAGCGATGGAATAATGGCGAGGCGGGTGCGAAAGCGGCGTGGCGCTTCGCCAGGTGCAACGCGCACCTCCACCGTCTCTCCCGCCGTATCAAAGAGCCGTTCACCGGCAAGTTCAGCACCGATCCCGACAGTCAGTGAGGAATGCCGCACGTTGTTGTGCAGCACAACAGGGAGTCGGAGGTCTATACGTCCACCGACCTCTTCGCGCCCCAGCCGCACAGTCCGACGAGGCTCTCCCTCAACGATTGCCATGACCGTGGTAGAACGATCAAACACCTGCGCTGCGATGCGCACCGGCAACCGAGCGGTCTCAACACCCACTTCACCCCATGCCCGCCCCGCTTGGTACCATCCCTCAAGAAGGTATGCAGTACGTTGTAGCGGGTCGCTCCCCTGCAGTCCCAACCCTATGCCAGTACCCAGCGACACATCATGCTCCGTGCGTTGGAATTCGTCGTATCGTACGAGAGGAATAAGTGTGCGCGGCCTCAGAAAACGCCAGGTACGGTACCGCTGGAGTTCGGTCACACCCATGTGCGGCGCCTCCACAGGTGCCTCCAAGCGCGGTGCATGAGATATAGGCACGCGTACTGCGATTTCAGTGAGGGGCGCCGCACCGGGAATGAACGGCGTCAGGCGGATGTCCATTCCCTCGTGTCGTGCTTCTACAAACGCCAGTGTACGACCGTCCGGTGACAGCGCCGGCTCGAAGGCGCCAAACGGCACATTGGTGAGCTGCCGCACCTCGTCTGCGGCAACATTGAGAAAGAACACGTTCGGCACCCCGTTCAGATCCGCAGTGAACAGAAGATAATTGGCGTCTGCGCTCCAAGTCACATCATAAATAGAGGCATCCGTAAAGAATAGCCACGGCTCCAGCTGATCCCGCTGGGCGCCGCGCGACACGTACAGCCCTTGGCGTCCCCCCTTTCGGGCAAGCACAGCCACATCGCTGCTGCCAGGCCGCGGCGCAAGCTGCACAAACGTTGTTCGACTGGCTTCCGTCACGGCGTGTACCGTTCCCGTTGACGTAATGTTTACCCATTCATTGAACTGCCCCCGGTTGCGGAGCGCCCATATACCGCCTTCATGCTGGACAGGTGCATGAGCCCGGGCCCGCCGCGTGATACGTGATGCGCGCCCATCCTTGAGGTCCATCGAAAAAATGTCCGCAACAAAGCGCGTATGAGCAAGTGGATCCTGCACATAGCGTGTAAACAGCACGGTTGAGATATCCATGGACAGACTGGCGTAAAACTCCTCGGACAGATCCTGCAGGCTAAGCAGATCTCTCGCACCGTTGGTAGATAGCGTATAGAAGCCTTCCGGCAGGTCATTACCTGCCGCGTGTGCCAGTAGCACCGTACTATTCAACCATATGGGGCGACGATACATATGGCCTGGTCCCGTTGCAAGGACATCGGATTTCGTAAGGTCCCCGAGTGCCTCCTGCCGCGCTCGCTCCTCTGCCGCCATTGCTGCACGAAATTCTCTCCCGAGCTGGTGTGGCCACCGCCCGGTAGCATACCTGAGCTCAATGCCGTGCCCCGCGAACGGTATGCGATCATGGAAGCGCAGCGCGCGCATAAACGCGCCGCCGCGCTTCTCCGCCAGATATCTGTGGAAGTTGGCACCGCCGATATAGTACCGGTGGGCTGGTACGGCATACGCTGGAACCTCCAGCATCTGGGCCAGAGACCACGGATCTTCGGACGACATGGAAGCCCAGAAGTGCATCTGGAAAAAGGGGTGGTTCAGCCGGCCCGCGCCGGACTGCAGCTGGCTTTCATGGTAGACGGCTACGCCCTCCGATACCCCGGCCGGAAACCATAACTGAAGGGCGCGGGCAATATCCGGAGAAACGAGCCGGAACATCCCTCCCACTCCCCACATGCTGCCATACTGAGCCTGTGCAGCATGCACCGTCTCATGCGCAGCCACGGTCCAAAGCCACGAATCATGACGGGCAGACAACCTATTGCCCTTAATGGCCGCCGTACCAATCTCCTGTCGGAACGGTACGGGCGACACAAAGCCGTAGGGCCGGTCACTGAATCCTTCCAGCACCACGGGCATGCGAAGGCCCCGCCGGCCAGGGAACCGTTCCGTTGCCTTTGGCAGCTCGCTGTCAAGTATAGCTGCGGCCTCATGCACCAGCGACTCCGATCCATCCTCGTAAATAAGGGTAAAATGGGCCGTCTGCGCAACGTGGTACTCAACCCCTAGCGGGCGGTACACCGTTTCGTAGATTCGTGTCGTGCTCTGCCCGCTTGAATCAGTGCAGAGCAGACACAACAGCACGAAGCCTGCCGCGAGATACGTTAGTCGTGGCAATATGCGGAGGGGGAGGGATTCGAACCCCCGGTAGGCAATGCCTACAATGGTTTTCGAGACCACCCCGTTCGACCGCTCCGGCACCCCTCCGTAAGGCAGGTTACGCATACATTGCAAAATGGTTTATGTCTGCAGCATGCTGCGGATTACTGCGGGGACTCCTTCCATCACGGCGTCAAGTGCTTCTGGATTTTTTCCGCCCGCTGTCGCAAGCTGTGGTCTTCCTCCCCCGCCTCCGTTCATCTGTCGGGCGAGGGTTCGTACGATGTCGCCAGCCTTCAGGCCTTTTCGGATCATGTCGTCTGCCACTACGGCCACGAGATAGGCCTTCTCTGCTGACGGGTCTTGTGTGCCCAAGACGCCTACGGTGCCAGCGCCCATCCGCATGCGTAGCGTTGCACCCAGCGACCGAAGGATATCCATCTTTACATCACGAATACGCCCCGTCACCAACCGTATGCCTCCCAACATGATAGCGCTGTCTATCATCGTGTTGATGGCATCTTCAAGGCGCAGCAATGCCATCTGCTCAACCTCTTTTTCAAGTTTTCTGTTCTGGGTCACCAATTCTGCTACAGCCTCATAGGTATCCTGGTGGCTTCCGGGAATGCGCCCCCGCACGCGGCTTAGCTCGGCGAGTTCCTGTTCGACCAGCGCCATCGCGTCTAGTCCGGTTATGGCCTCCACGCGTCGAATTCCGGCCGCTACGGATCCCTCTTTGCGTAACAGAAAAAGGCCTAGTCCACCTGTAGCATCTACGTGCGTGCCACCGCACAGCTCAACGGAAAATTCCGGATCAAAGATGACGACGCGTACGCGCTCTCCGTACTTCTCGCCAAACAGTGCGGTGGCGCCCATCGCGAGCGCCTCCTCCATGGGCACATCGGTAAGGATATCGGCAGTCACGTTCCGCTGAATAACTTCATTCACCCGCCCCTGCACATGCGCAATATCCTCAGCAGGCACACGGTCGGGAAAGCTAAAATCAAATCGGAGGTGATCTGGAGCAACGAGCGATCCTTTCTGTTCCACGCCCGGTCCCAAGGCTTCGCGTAGGGCGGCATGCATGAGATGGGTGGCTGTGTGGTGCTTTGCCAGTCGCATGCGGCGTCCAGAGTCCACACGGGCCTCCACTGGTGCATCCAGCTCCTTCGGCAGCCGATCTACTATATGCATTATACGCCCGTTGGAACGCTTCGTGTCCAGCACCCGCAGCTCGTCATCTCCGATGCAGAGTACGCCTTGGTCCCCCTGCTGCCCTCCACTTTCCGCATAGAACGGCGTATGATCCAACACCAACGCGTACGGTGGCTCTGGGCGCATCCACTGGACAGTAGCGTCCCGAAGCTCAGTCCTCTCGTAGCCCATAAAGGTAGAATCAGAGCCCTTTGCAACGGGTACCCATCCGGTCTCATCCGGCGGCGACTGTCCGGCGGACCGGTCCTTGCGCGCGCGATCCTTCTGCTCCTGCATCAATACCTCGTAGCTTTCCATGTCCACACTAAGGCCCTCCTCCGCTGCCATGAGGCGCGTCAAGTCCACGGGAAAACCATACGTGTCATGCAGTAGGAAGGCGACCGGCCCGGGAATCTGGCGATTAGCCGCGGCGCGCCTGATGCGGCGCTCCACGTCACTACTCTCCACATGAGCGCCGAAGGCCTTTTGAAGCAGGTTCGCCACGCGGCCATCGCTCTGGGGATTGAGCAAGTTCTCAGCATCCTTGCGGCTCGGACAGCGCAGGTGAGGCACTATGGTGTCAAACAGGCCGATTCCACGTCCTAGCGTCTGCAGGAACGCCTTTTCCTCCCCGTACACGACACGTTCGATCGTATGCTGGTGCGTCAACAACTCTTTGAAGACATGGGACAGCTGCTTTACTACGGTCTGAGTGAGGCGGTGCAGGAATGGCTTGCGGAAGCCCAGAAACTGGTACCCATACCGTACGGCCCGTCGCAGAAGGCGGCGAATCACGTATCCTCGACCTACATTACCGGGAATCACCCCGTCGGCAATAGCAAACGCTACCGCACGTATATGATCCGCAACTACACGCATCGCGATGCGCACCTTCTTTCTGGCGTTTTCGTTGCTGATATCGTCGTATCCAGCCACGTAATCCAGAGGCGATTGTTCTGCGATTTCAGCAAAGAGGGCTGCAAATGCATCCGTGTCATAGGTGCTGTCCTTCCCTTGCATTACGGCAGCAACCCTTTCCAGGCCCATACCGGTGTCAACATGCTTCGCCTTCAGCGGTTGGATGGTCCCGTCTTCAACGGCATTGTACTGGATAAAAACCAAGTTCCAGAGCTCAATCACTTGGGGATGCCCCGTATTGACCAGTTCGTGACCGGATACTTGCTGCACCTCGTTATCCGGCCGCATGTCGTAATGGATTTCTGAGCATGGACCACACGGCCCCGTGTTGCCCATCATCCAGAAGTTATCGCTTGACCCGTAAAACAGTACATGTCCATCAGGCATCCCGGGTTGTTTCTGCCAGATTCTTGCTGCTTCGCGGTCCGGTTCCAGCCCCAGCTCTTGATCTCCCATGTGCACAGTGGCGTAGAGGCGCTTTGCATCCATCCCCCACCGCTTTGTAAACAGCTCCCATGCCCACGATACAGCCTCTTCCTTAAAGTAGTCACCGAAGCTCCAGTTGCCGAGCATTTCAAAGAATGTGTGGTGGTAGGTATCGTGCCCTACCTCCTCAAGGTCGTTATGCTTTCCTGATACACGCAGACATTTTTGCGTATCTGCCACCCGTGTATGGCTGCGGTTGCCGGTGCCCAGGAACACATCCTTGAACTGGTTCATTCCGGCGTTGATAAACAACAGCGTCGGATCTCCCTGCGGCACGAGCGGCGCGCTAGGTACGATCTTGTGTCCTTTGGCGCGAAAGAACTCCAGGAAGTCTTCGCGTATTTCCTTGGTCTTTAATGGCACTTCGAAGCCCGAACATTTCTTGTACTCATGGTACGCACCGCTCGCGCCCGAGGTGCCAGACTTCGCATCCTTCCACCCTGCGCATAATTCACGTTGTACAGCGGCCTGTTACGAACATCCATGCTTAAAGGATGCTTTACTACGCCCGATGAATTCTGCTCTTTGCTATGCCTCGCGCGAAGCGAGACTTAGCCTGAACAATGCTGCGAGAACTGAGAACTTACCCGCCACTTCAGGCCAAGCTCATAGCCTAGACCGATCCATAGGTCGGCTACCAGCAATCCTTGGGAATCGGCTCAACCACAGCTTCCGGAAACAGCTTGCGCACCGATCCGAGGTCCGCAGTAAAATTGCCTCCATCCGCTTGTGAATTAAGCATCATCTACCGTACCTCCAAGCCTGTTCCACCTATAAACATGTCACATGGTGCCGGGTGAAGGCAGAAGCAGATGCCAGCCAATTCTTCCGGTTAAGGAACGCTAACTGCATCGGAATTGCGATTCCTTCTACGTCTCGGAAACGTGTGAACCACGCCTTGGAAATCTCCACCCGATTCCTGTAAACATCCAACTGAAAACTAAGGACATCGCCACCGCGGCAGCCATACCGTAATCATCGTCGTACCATAGCGCCACACCAATTATAGCCGAATAGGTTGGCGGTGCCAAGTGTTGCAGCAAGCCAGTGATGTACGAGAGACGCTGAAGCTTGTATTCGTTGTTCGTCACGAAATCGACTCACTAGCCGTTTGAGATTTCTCTCCGTTTGACGTCCTATCAGCAGCATTATTGTCTGGCACGGCCTGAGCTCGACGAGATATATTGTTGCCCACACGACCAAGACGACCTGGTTGACCAAGACGACCTGGTTGACCAAGACGACCTGGTTGACCAAGACGACCTGGTTGACCAAGACGACCTGGTTGACCAAGACGTGCCCTATCGCTAGGGGGTGGTGCTAGCCAGTTGGCTATTCTTAAGAGGATTGGATCCATTGCAGGATTGTTGTACTGTCACATGTGGTTTTGATCCCTACGGCCCCGTATCCAATGCACCGGCCTTACTCGCCGAGGCCGCCGGTACATTGGCACGCATTAGCATCTTTCATTTAGCGATGCACTTTCCGCGCTCATGTCAGCTATTCCAATGGGAATTATATACGTGAGCGACCAACTGTACACAGTGAGGCACCAGTATCAATTTCACGGGTCATAGGGGTCGGTAACCCGAACGCCCCTCGCCGTGCAGAAGCCCCAATCCCGGAGGCCAGTATGTTTGCAGCCGCATTCAGGTCTGCATGATCCGCATGTCCACAGGACATACACGTGAATTTGCTCCGTGTCTTACGGGTACTCGCTTCTGTGTGCCCACACACAGAACACTGCTGACTGGTATAGGCAGCGGTAACCTTTATCACCTTGCGGCACTTATAGCCCAGCATCTTATCCAGCTGACCCCAACCTGTTCGCAGTATCCCACGGTTGAGGCCAGACTTCCGTCTGGCGTTTGTGCCAAAGCTCTCCATCGTTCCCTTAGCTGAACATGTCATCGCTTTGATCTTCAGGTCCTCCAGTATCACCGTTGAGGAGCATTTGGCAATACTGCGACTTACCTGGTGGTTCGCATTCTTGAGGATGGTAGCACGCTTGCGCTGTATGCGGGCGATTCTATGCTTCCGCCTGTTACGACGGTTGGAGCCTCTCTTCTGTCTCGCCAGTCTTCGCTGATGCCGCTTCAACTTGGCATCAAGACGCTTCGTATCCGGTTGTCTGATAATGCTTGTATCGCCCTCTGTGGAGACCATAGCCACTGCCCGCAATTACGGTCAATGCCTACAGCACCGCCGGTATCCTCTATTACAGGTGCCTCCATCTTGTAGCAGATGACAGCATACCCTTTGCCGGCGTTCTTCTTTACCGTGGCTTTGACGGGTATACCATCAGGGTACGGGTTGCCTCCCCGCCTGCGGAGTGCCATATATCCCACTCTCGGGATATACAGCTTGCCATCCCGAACCCTTACGTTATCCGGGATCGTGAACGAAGGCGTACTACCACGTCTGGAATGGAATCTCGGTCTTCTCTTACCCTCCTTGAAGAATGCCTTCCATGCATCCGCCTGATATTTCAATGTGTATCTAACGACACCAAAGGAGTATTCAGGTAGCCACTCGACCGTACGGCGCAGCGCCGTGAACCGCTTCCCCAGCGAGAAGAAGCTTACCGAGGGCGGCTTCTCTCCAGCCTCTTTCGCTTTCTTGTACGCCTCGCTCTGCTCTGCGAGGATGGCATTCCACACAAACCTACACGCACCCGCTAATCCAGCAAGGTGCTTGGCGTTACTCCGACTTCCGGGCAACAGCCTGTATGTGATATTGCGGTATGCACTAACCGTTTCGGGCATGGCACTGTGGTATATAACTCCCTAATAGATGGCAATTATATAGCATGCGTACCCACGTGTTGAGTTATTTGAAATAATTGCAGTCTTTTCGTGAAAAGCGGGAACCGATTATGAAAAACTGGCGAAAGCCATCCGGTCTGCACCACCAAAGCACAAAAAGTAACTCCTGCGAAAACGCGTGGCACTCAGCCATATAACTCCCATATTTTACCTCCGTGAGTCTTCGTGGCACACTTCTGTCAAACACTATACAATCATGTTCAGTTACACCGTTTGATGGCAATAGCGGTGGCACCGCCTAGACCGTGGCAAATCGACGCAATACCGGTTTCCTTATTACATGCCTCCAAGGCATGCAATAAGGTCACAAGTATACGGGCGCCGGAACAACCAATCGGATGCCCAAGGGCAACAGCCCCACCGTGCACATTCAGCCTATCGTACTCCACGCCGAGGGCCCGGTGAAACAGTACGCTGCTAAGCGCAAACGCCTCGTTATTCTCGAACAGATCAATATCACCAAGCGCCAATGGTACCCTTGCCAAGAGGCGCCGAACCGCACCTTCTGGAGCTTCAATAAACCGCCAGGGAGTGCTTGATACCCAGCCGCTACCCAGTATCCTCGCCCGCGGGCGCAGGCCATTACCTCGTACAGCATCGCCGCTTGCAAGCACCAACGCCGCTGCACCGTCACTAATCTGGCTGCTATTGCCAGCCGTTAGCAAACCGTCCTCGCGAAACACCGGCCGCAAGACAGACAAATTTTCAACAGACGTATCCGGGCGCACCCCTTCGTCCTTCATCAATTGAGGGCTTACGGGTACGATCTCCGCTTCAAACCGGTCCGAACAGGCAGCTCTACGGTGCGACTCCGCGGCAACGCGATCCAAGTCCTGACGTGAAACACTGACATGGTCCAGGAGCTGCTCTGCTTCGACACCCATTAAAGCGCCTGATCGTGGATTGGTGAGCCCGTCCACCATCAGCATGTCCTTGGGCGTTACTGCCTGCTCAACGACATAGGAAAGCTTGTTTCGGGCATCGGCAGAAACCACGAAGCCGGCGCCTGACATTGATTCCACGCCACCCGCCAGAATGATTTCCGCATCACCTGCGCGAATGTGCGCCGCCGCCGTGATCACACTCATCATGCCGGAAGCACATACCATGTCAAGCGCAAGCGCATCTACCGACGCTGGGATGCCTGCCTTCAGGGCAGCCTGACGCGGTACCAGTTGTCCCAGCCCGCCGCGCAACACGTTTCCGAGAATAACAAGGTCCAATACCTCCGGTGCGATGGCAGCCCGCCGAAGCGCCTGTGTCATTACGGGTGCTGCCAGATCTGGGGCAGCCATTTCACTGAGTGCACCGCCAAGTTTTCCAATCGGAGAGCGCACCGCGTCAACAATGTATACGCTACGCATGCTCCAATTGGCTAAGCATCTCCTCTATGCTCGTAGTGGGAAGGTTGCATGCAAAGTTGCGGCACACAAAGGCCGTGGCC
The DNA here is from genome assembly GCA_963663495.1 of Rhodothermales bacterium. Lineage (GTDB taxonomy): Bacteria > Bacteroidota > Rhodothermia > Rhodothermales > Bin80. The sequence continues at coordinate 1,193,494 of OY760427.1, read as the reverse complement.
ATGCCATTCACCATACGCTGGCTGGCTACGCCCGGTACCAGGCGTCGTAGTGCGCCGGTTTCGCCCATCTGCTTTACGATAATCACGGCCCGCGGCAAATAGCTGGAATGTAGACGATTGAGCATTGCCTGCATATCTGCCGCTCCGCGATCACCACAGACTACGACCTCATACGTTGGTCCTAGGGCAAGATCCAACGCCGACAGTATGGCCACATGTCCCGACGGGTGCGCCTGTACGGTACGGGCAAAGCCTGCCACCAGGGCCAAGGCGCGTTCCAAGTGCTCCGCATTCCCTGTCAGGTGCCCCAGTCGTACCAGATTCATCATCATCACACCGTTACCCGATGGCAACGCACCGTCAATTGCCTGCCGGGATCGCACCAACAACGATTCAGCGTCCACTGCCGTCAAGAAGTACCCGCCGCTCGGCGAATCATAGTGGTGCTCATTGCAAATCGCAACGAGCGACTGAGCCAGTTCAAGGTCGCGAGGCTCCGCACCTGCTTCAAAGAGCTCCAAAAGGCCTTCAACGTAATAGGCATAGTCTTCCAGCATGCCCATGATGGCCGCTTCTCCGTTCCGCCAACGATGCAAAAGTCGACCATCCCTCAATAGGTGCTCTTCGACAAATGTCGCAGCGCGCCGTGCTGCCTGTAAGTACTCCGGGGCATCAAATACGCGCGCCGCCCGAGCGAGCGCTGCAATCATCAGTCCATTCCAGTCCGTAAGCACTTTGTCGTCCTTGAAAGGGTGAATGCGGCTCTCCCGATGCTCAAACAACCTTGCGCGCGCCGCCCGTAGGTGACCCTCAGCGAAAGGACCAGAGCCATGTAGAATATTCTCTCCCGTAGCCTTGCGCGTGGCCTCGTCAACGAAGTTTCCCCCGGGCTGCACGTTAAGGGCTGCCACCAAATCATTGGCGAGGGAAGCACCCAACACCGCATGCAGTTCCTCAATACGCCAAACGTAAAACTTGCCCTCCCGACCTTCACTATCAGCATCCGATGCACACTCAAACGCGCCCTCCTCAGTGGTCAGGTCGCGCAGTACGTAGGCAATCACTTCCCGGGCCACCTTTTCGTAGAAATCATTACCTGTTGCCTGATAGGCCTCCGTGTACGCCAGAATGTGCAGGGCTTGGTCGTACAGCATTTTTTCAAAATGCGGCAGCAGCCAGTCGGGATCCGTAGAGTAGCGGTGGAATCCGTAGCCAATGTGGTCAAAGATGCCACCGGTCCGCATCTGCTTCAGTGTGTGCTCCACCATCAACAGCGCCTCTTTCTGGCCCGACCGTTTCCAGTACCGCAGCAAGAATCTTAATACACTAGGAGAGGGAAACTTGGGTGCTGAACCGAACCCGCCACGCTTCTTATCATATCGGCTCCGCAGCTCACCGTAGGCCGCGTCCAAGGCCTCCGTCCCCGGCACTTCTCCACTCGTATTCGCGGTGGAGTTCTGTATCAGGGCTCCGGTTACCTGCAATGCCTGCTGCTCTACTTCGTGTCTACGCTCCCGCCAGATCTGCTGCACCCTGGGTACAAGGTCAGCCATGCCGATACGCCCGTGCCGGCTCTGTTTAGGAAAATAGGTGCCTGAAAAGAAGGGCCGCTTGTCGGGCGTCAGAATAGCGGTCAGCGGCCATCCTCCGCTCCCGGTCATCATCTGACACACCGCCATATAGATCGTATCAATGTCCGGGCGTTCTTCGCGGTCCACCTTGATGTTCACGAATGCAGCGTTCATAAGGGCCGCGATCTCCGGGTCCTCGAACGACTCGTGTTCCATCACATGGCACCAGTGGCAGGTCGCATACCCGATAGATAAGAACACCGGTATATCGCGCTCGCGCGCAGCATTGAACGCAGCTGCAGACCACGGCCACCAGTCCACGGGATTGGTGGCATGCTGCAGTAAATACGGGCTCTTCGACTGTGCGAGAAGGTTAGGCATCCGGCGGTGCTATTGCTATGGTGATGTCCATCACGTTGGTGTGGGTCGGTCCGGTCCGCACAAGTTGCGAGATGTGCGCAAAGAAGATGTGCGCGTCGTTATTGCGTAGCGCATCTCCGGGTTCCAATCCAATGTTGCGCCCCTTTCGAGTCGTATGATACGTTGCCCACGCGCCCGCGGCATCTGTGGGGCCATCAATGCCATCTGTTCCCGCGCTGAGCACGAGTGCGGATGTATCGCCGCGCTCAAGCTCCATGGCCGCTGCCAGCACCAACTCCTGACACCTACCACCAATACCTGTGCCACGCACGGTTACGGTAGTTTCACCTCCCCACAGCCGCACATGCCCAGGAGGCAGGCAAGCTGCCTTCCTGCCCACCTCGGTTCCTACGCGACGGGCTTCCCCTTGCAGAGATCTACTCCTCACTTGTGCCGTGTAGCCCCGCTGGCGTGCTTCCTCGCATGCAGCATCAAGAGCCACCGCATTGCTCCCTATAAGGTGGTATGTACATCTGTTAAAGCACGCATCGGCGGCGGCAGGGGCGTCAGCACGCTTCCGCAATGAGCACACCACTTCGCCTGGCATCTCCGGCCAAAGGCGGTACCTGGTCGCCACACCCGCAGCCGCTTCGGGCATCGAAGGATTACCGACGGTCGGACCGCTTGCTATTACGGCGGGGGCATCCCCTATCACATCCGAAATCGCCAGCGTCAGCACCTTGGCAGGGTATGCAGCTCGTGCAAGCCGCCCGCCCTTGATTGCAGACAAGTGGCGGCGAACGGTGTTTAATTCCTGTATCGTCGCACCCCGATTCAACAGCAACGCTGTCGTGCACCGCAATGCCTCCGGCCGAACCGAAGGAGCAAACCAGAGCGCAGAGCCGCCGCCAGACAGGAGCACTATCAGCAGATCGTCCGCGCTGCAATCGCGCGCAATCTGTAGCGCCGCCTGTGCTGCATGCAACCCGTGAAGATCCGGCATGGGATGTCCACCCTCATCTACTGCGAACGCTGTCGGACTTGGACCGGTAACTGTATATCCGTGCGGAACCACCACACGCCCTGTGACATCGGTATGGTCCAGATGCCTCTCAAGCGCACATGCCATGGCCATGGCGGCCTTGCCTGCGCCAACAACCCGCACCCGGCGAAAACTGGACAGCCTTCGGCCTATCAGCCCTTCCAGATTAATCGTGGCGAAAAGCCTGGCAGCCTGAACGCTCTGAACTGCAGCCTCATAGATGGTGTTTGCCAGAAAAAGGTAGGAGGGCTGAAAAACGGCGAAACAAGGCCGTTTGATACTCGTTCTATCCACCTGTAAGCGTTACGGTTACAGATGGATATGAGCCATACCGTATTTGCACATTGCAGATTATTCAGCCAGCGTGTCTCTAACGAATGTTTGGCCAAATCCTTCTGTTTCGGGCGTTTTCATCGATATAAGGCCCCTTGGGGCCGATTATTCATACGATTACTACCATGCGGATTGTAGAGGATACACAGTTTAAGCTCGGGCAGGTCCCCATTGAAGAGATGACCTTCCACCCCAAAGACCGGGACGATATACCGGCAGTGCTAAAAGGTCTGCAGCACCTGTATTGCGACCCAACGGCTCGGCAGAAGATCTTTGAGATCCTGGAGAAGCAGTTGCTTCCGAATATTGATTTGCAGCGTGGTCGTCCGGGGATGGCACTTTGGCGCGTCTTTGTCTTGGGGGTATTGAAGCAGGCCCTCAACTGCGACTTTGATCGTTTGAGGAGCCTGGCCGCCAATCATTTGGAGGTGCGCCAGATGCTGGGGCATACGAATTTCTGGGACGAGCCTGTCTATCAGCTGCAGACCGTTATTGATAACGTGAGCCTGCTAACAGCGGACATCCTGAAGCAGATCAACGATGCGGTGGTGGCTTGCGGTCACCGATTGGTAGAACAGGAGCCAGAGGAGCCGCTTCTTTGCCGGGTTGATTCGGCGGTGGCCAAAGCGAATGTGGAGTGGCCTACGGATGTTCGTTTGTTGTGGGAATCGATGCGGTGCCTGATTCGGGAGTTGCATTGCGCATGTGAGGCGCACAGCCTTGCGGGCTGGCGCAAGGCTGTGTACTGGAGTCGTACCTTGAAGAAGGCCTTCAACCGGGTGCGTACGCACCGTCAGTGGCGTGATGAGTCGAAGGTAAAAAAGTATGTGAAGATGTGTCGTGTTCTGATTGAGCGTGCGGAGAGCAGTGTCAGCGTGTTGAAGGAGAAAGACGCGGATCTTGAGGAGGTGTTGCGGTACTTGGCAGATGCACAAAGGCAGATAGATCAAGTAGATAGGCGTCTATTGAAGGGGGAGGTGATTCCGCATGATGAGAAGGTATTTTCGATACATGAGCCGCATACTCGTTGGATCACCAAGGGGAAGGCGGGGGTGATTGCGGAGTTGGGTCTGCCGGTATGCGTGCTGGAGGATCAGCATCAGTTGATATTGTGGCATCAGATACTGCACGAAGGGGTGGATTCGGATATGATTGTGGGGTTTATGAAGGAAGCGAAGGATCGGTATCCGGCGATCACATCGTGCAGCATGGATAAGGGGTACTCATCGGTAAAGAACCGTAAGGCGCTGGAGCCGGTGTTGGACACGGTGATCATGCCGAAGAGGGGTAAGTTGAGCAAAGCGGACAAGGAGAGGGAATCCGATCCGAAGTTTGTGGAGGGTCGTCGTCAGCATCCGGCAGTGGAGTCGGCGATCAACAATTTGAATCATCGGGGCCTGGGTTTGATACGGACCCGTGGCAAGGAAGGCTTTGTTCGAACGGTGGCGCTGGTAGTGGTAGCGGCAAATGTGCACCGTATCGGACAGATAGTGAAGCGGAGCGAGGAGCGACGAAGGCGGTGCGAGCAGGCCCGCAAGCGCGCGGCGTAGGTACTCGCGCGAGCGTCTTCAGCACAGAATCAAGGTAGCCTGCAAGGGCGAGAGGCCAACGTATGTTCATGCCTCGCTGATGGACGACAAAAACACGTCTGATCAACGTCAAAACCCTAGGATTGCCGGCGTGAGCGGACAAAGTCGGCACCGTTACCGTCGAAAAATCCTTGCTGACTTGTCATTCCGATCCCCAATTCGAATTCCAGCCCCCCACTCAGCCAAGAGTCGCTCGCAAGACCATACTTTTCTGGCAAACACTAGATGGCCATAACATCCGCTTTCCGTTGATCTATCATCAGTTAACTTTAACCCTGTCCATTGCTTATACTATTGTTCGCTTTTCGGTTCGTTCATAGAATCTCGTCCCCGTGCATCGAAGATCTTTCATGGCTGCTGCAGGGCTGCCGTTCGTGAGCCCATTCTCCCGGAATGCAGATCAGCAGATCCTCGAATTTATTGAGTACCGTACGCAGGTTGGACCTACGAGAAATCGTGTTGCTGACTTCTATCGCGATGTAGCATTGCCTGCGCTCGGGCGGTTGGGCACCGGTCCTGTCGGCGTGTTTCGGGCTGTGTACGGCCCTTCCAGACCATCGCTGTTTGTGCTGGTGCCGCATGCATCGCTGGATTCGTTCATCAATACGCCAGCTCGGCTACTGGACGACGCGGACTATCGCACGGCCGGGACTGATTTCTTGAATGCCCCTCTCTCCGACCCTGCCTACGTTCGCCAAGAGCGCCAGCTTCTGATAGCATTCAAGGACATGCCGACAGTAGAAGTGCCCCCACAACACCAGACTCGCATCTTTGAATTACGCGTGTACGAAAGCCACAGTATGAAGGCCGGGCAGAAGAAGATTGATATGTTCAACGAAGGCGGAGAAATCGCAATCTTCCGCAAGACGGGACTGGTACCGGTGTTCTTCGGGGAGACGATCGTCGGGCCCCGTATGCCCAACCTTACCTACATGCTGTCCTTTGCTGACATGCAGGAGCGTGACCAAGCATGGGCCACGTTCATTGATGACCCTGAATGGATCGCGCTGAGAGACGATCCGCAGTATGCAAATACGGTATCCAACATATCCGATGTTATCCTGCAGCCACTTCCCTTTTCTCAGATTTAATGGCAATGATTCGGTTTTTCGCCATTTCCTGTGCAGCGATGGCGTCCCTTCTGGTACTTCCCTCACAAGCCCAGGAGACGCTGACGGGCGCACCGGACCGCGCGGCCACCGAGGGTGAAGGCCCATTTGAACGCCTCATCATACGCGGAGCGACGATGATTGACGGTACCGGGGCGCCGCCGCGAAGCCCCGTGGATATTGTCGTGGAAGGCAACCGGATCGTACGTGTTGCCAGCGTTGGAGCTCCCCACCTGGAAATCAACGAGGACCGCCGACCCGACGACGCTACACGCGAGATTGATGCCCGCGGTATGTATGTCATGCCCGGTATTGTGGACCTCCACGCCCATACCGGTGGCGTTCCCAAGGCACCAAATGCCGAATACGTATACAAGCTTTGGCTCGCGCACGGAATCACCACGGTCCGGGGAGTGCCGACCGGACCCTTCGAGTGGTCTCTCAATGAAAAAGCACGCAGCGCACGTAATGAAATCGTTGCTCCCCACATCGTGTCATACCACCGGCCAGGAAGCGGCTGGGACGACAGGCAGATACATTCACCGGAGGAAGCCCGCGAATGGGTCCGCTTTGCTTCAGAGAGCGGTGTGGACGGATTGAAGCTGGGTTCCTATCCCCCACCAATAATGGAGGCATTGTTGGATGAGGCCGCCAAGCACAGCATGGGGTCTACAGCTCATCTGGGACAGATGGGCGTTGCCCAGATGAACGCCTTGGATGCCGCGCGGCTCGGCCTGACCGGGATGACCCACTTCTACGGCCTCTTTGAGGCCATGTACGAGGCCAATGATGTACAACCTTGGCCCGCAGAAATGGACTACAACGACGAACAGCTGCGGTTTGCGCAGGTAGCACGGCAGTGGAAGCTGGTCAAGCCGGGGGGCAAGAAGTGGCGCGCACTACAAGATGAATTGCTGGAGCTCGACTTCTTCATCAACCCGACCATGACGATCTACAGCGCCGGGCGAGATGTCATGCGCGCCCGCACTGCGGACTGGCACAGCAAGTACACGCTACCGACATTGCAGGAATTCTTTGACCCGAGTCGAATTGACCACGGCTCCTACTGGTACGACTGGACCACCCACGACGAAATAGCCTGGAAACGTTTTTATCAGGTGTGGATGAAATTTCTGAATGAATACAAGAATCGGGGTGGGAAAGTGACTGTCGGCTCAGATAGCGGATACATCTACCAGTTGTACGGTTTTGGAACCATTCTGGAACTCGAACTGCTGCAAGAGGCAGGATTCCATTCGCTGGAGGTTGTCCGCGCGGCGACGATGCACGGGGCTGAGGAAATCTTCAAGCCTTTGGATCGCGGCATTGAATTCGGGGTGATTCGCGCCGGGTTGCGGGCCGACATGTTAATCGTGGAAGAAAACCCGCTGGCTAATTTCAAGGTACTTTATGGTACCGGCGCCGTACGTCTGAATGACGATACAGGCCAAGTGGAACGTGTGGGCGGAATACGTTATACTATTAAGGATGGCATCATTTACGACGCAAAAGCACTGCTGCGCGACGTTGAGCAAATGGTGCTGGAATCAAAATCGTAAGCATACATCACTTCCCATTGGACAGAACCATGACCAAATACGCAGTTTTCGTTTCCACATTATTGATAGCAATGGTACTTCCGGCATCGGCCCAGATGGACAACGGCGCCTACCTAGAGAGCTTTAAGGCCGACTTTGAAGGTAGCTCAGGCAAGCTTGCCAGCCTCGCTGGCGCTTTCGATGAAGAGCAGTTTGCTTGGCGCCCGGCTGAGGATATCCGTTCGATGGGTGAAGTGCTTACCCACGTTATCATGGGCAACAACGGCATGTCCAGACTGCTCGGATTAGAGGGTGCTGTCGAAATGCCTGGTGATGACGCGAGCCAGGAAGAACTCATCACAGCGCTGATGGCCAGCCAGCAGGCTGTGATGATGATGGCGGACATGCTGTCAGATGTTGAACTCACCGGCATGGTGGAATTCTACGGCCAAGAGATGTCCCGATACCGGGTTTTAGCCATCCTCGCCGGCCATTCGCATGAGCATTTGGGACAGGGCATTGCCTATGCGCGCTCTGTCGGCGTGACACCTCCTTGGAGTCAGTAGTCCGTCCATGTTTCAGCGGCTCCTGGTCTGCCTGCTTTGTCTGGCTAGCAGCTGCATCACACCGGAGCAGGGGGAATACCCTGCCCGGGGATTGACTCTCATAGTGCCTTGGAGCCCCGGAGGTGGTACCGACACCGTCTCCAGGGCTTTGGCATCTGCCTTGTCCGATCAATTGGGAGAGTCTGTTACCATCGTCAACCGTACAGGCGGCGGTGGAGTGATTGGCCATTTGGCCCTTGCATCTGCAGCTCCCGATGGCTATACGATCGGGGCGGTTACCGTGGAAATCACCATGATGCATTGGGCCGGCATTACAGACCTGACCCCCGCTGACTACTCCCTGTTAGCGCTGGTGACCAATAACCCCGGTGCCATCACCGTGCGGACCGACAGCCCGTGGCAATCGGTTGACGGCCTTGTTGCGGCGCTCAAAGCAAACCCCGGTGTACATTTTGCGTCAGGAACATCCAAGGGCGGCATTTGGGACTTGGCCCGCATAGGGTTCCTGGAGCGTGCAGGCCTTCCGCAGGATGCCATGCCATGGATTCCTAGCCAGGGTGCCGCCCCTGGTCTTCAGGAACTTTTGGCTGGAGGCGTGGATGTGGTGACGGCAGCCTTTGCAGAAACAGACGCCCTACGCAAGAACGGGCGCGTGCGCGTTCTTGCCGTGATGGCTCCCGAGCGACTACCGGCGGCACCGGAGATACCCACTCTCAAGGAGTTGGGCATCGACTGGAGTATCGGCGGGTGGTCTGTTATAAGCGCACCAAGCGGGCTGGATGGTGCAGCAAATGACACGCTACGAGCAGCGCTACGCAGGGCAGTGCGTACAGACGCGTTCCGGGGTCCACTGTTAAATGCCGGTTTTAACCTGGAATACAAGGATGGGGAGACGCTGGACCGCTTCATAGCGGAGCAGGACAGTACCAACGGGGCGCTCCTAGCCGCATCGTTATAGATGGGGAATTATATACGTGAGTGACCAACTGTACACAGTGAGGCACTAGTATCAATTTCACGGGTCATCGGGGTCGGTAACCCGAACGCCCCTCGCCGTGCAGAAGCCCCAATCCCGGAGGCCAGTATGTTTGCAGCCGCATTCAGGTCTGCATGATCCGCATGCCCACAGAACATACACGTGAACTCTCCGTGTCTTACGGTTACTCGCTTCTGTGTGCCCACACACAGAACACCGCTGACTGGTATAGGCAGCGGTAACCTTTATCACCTTGCGGCACTTATAGCTCAGCATCTGATCCAGCTGGCCCCAACCTGTTCGCAGTATCTCACGGTTGAGGCCAGACTTCTGTTTGACGTTTGTGCCAAAGCTCTCCATCGTCCCCTTAGCTGAACGTGTCATCGCATTGATCTTCAGGTCCTCCAGTATCACCGTTGAGGAGCAATTGGCAATACTGCGACTTACCTGGTGGTTCGCATTCTTGAGGATGGTAGCACGCTTGCGCTGTATGCGGGCGATTCTATGCTTCCGCCTGTTACGACGGTTGGAGCCTTTCTTCTGTCTCGCCAGTCTTCGCTGATGCCGCTTCAACGTGGCATCAAGACGCTTGGTATCCGGTTGTCTGATAATGCTTGTATCGCCCTCTGTGGAGACCAAAGCAATCTGCCCGCAATTACGGTCAATGCCTACAGCACTGCCGGTATCCTCTATTACAGGTGCCTCCATCTTGTAGCAGATGACAGCATACCCTTTGCCGGCGTTCTTCTTTACCTTGGCTTTGACGGGTATTCCATCAGGGTACGGGTTGCCTCCCCGCCTGCGGAGCGCCATATATCCCACTTTCGGGACATACAGCTTGCCATCCCGAACCCTTACGTTATCCGGGATCGTGAACGAAGGCGTACTACCACGTCTGGAATGGAATCTCGGTCTTCTCTTACCCTCATTGAAGAATGCCTTCCATGCATCCGCCTGATATTTCAACGTGTATCTAACGACAATGTGTATCTAACTACACCAAAGGAGTATTCAGGTAGCCACTCGACCGTGCGGCGCAGCGCCGTGAACCGCTTCCCCAGCGAGAAGAAGCGTACCGAGGGCGGCTTCTCTCCAGCCTCTTTCGCTTTCTTGTACGCCTCGCTCTGCTCTGCGAGGATGACATTCCACACAAACCTACACGCACCCGCTAATCCAGCAAGGTGCTTGGCGTTACTCCGACTTCCGGACAACAGCCTGCATATGATATTGCGGTATGCACTAACCGTTTCGGGCATGGCACTGTGGTATATAACTCCCTAATATATGGAACTTATATAGCATGCGTACCCACGTGTTGAGTTATTTGAAATAATTGCATTGTTTTCGTGAAAAGCGGGAACCGATTATGAAAACTTGGCGAAAGCCATCCTGTCCACACCACCAAAGCACAAAAAGTAACGCCTGCGAAAACGCGTGGCACTCAGCCATATAACTCCCTATAGATGCGCACATTACCGGGACTGCTGATTGCCGCTCTGGGTGTCGCAATCTGGCTTTTCTCTGTCCCCTTTCCCCAGCTTGAGAATGGATATCCTGGCCCTGCCCTATTCCCTCGTGCCATTGCGACCGGGATGGTGCTTGCAGCTACCTGGATGATTGTACGGCCAGAACAGAGGCCAATACGCAAGTCGGCGCAGCGCGGCACCTGGTACCGCCCGGTTGTTGCGATTATGCTTGTCCTTGCCTTCATCCCTGCCTACGGCCTCGCGGGACCTGCTGTGGCGGTAGGTATCATTGTTTCGAGCATCGCAATCCTGCTGCATGTTCGGATCCTCATAGCCTTGTCCACCGGAATCATTACGGCTGGTGTAGTCCACCTGGTGTTCGTCCTGCTGCTTGGAGTAGTATGATCAGCTGGGAGGGCTTAGCTGCACTGGTTGTTGGAGGCCTGTATGGTGCCGTTTTTGGGGCCATACCCGGGCTAACGGCCACACTAAGCGTCGCGCTGTTCATCCCGCTGGCATTTTTTCTTGATCCGATCGTTGCTCTCCCGGCCATTATTGCGATTTCATCGGTGGCCATCTATGCCGGGGATGTCGGGTCCGCCGTAGCGCGAATACCCGGTACACCCGCCAGTGCAGCGTATGCAGAAGAGCTCCATGACGTGTGCCGCGCTAATGGCCCGCTTTACGGGCTCGGAATCAGCGCCCTGGGTTCTGCTGCAGGCGGCGTTGTAGGTACGATAATTCTGATCGTTGGCGCTACCGCTCTTGCTGAGGTGGCTACGCATTTTTCGTCGTTCGAATACTTCTGGGTGGCAGTGCTCGGCCTAACCGCGGGCGTATTCGCCGCGCGGAAGGCCCCGGTCAAGGGACTGGTAGCGTTGCTGCTGGGGTTATTGTTCTCCACCATTGGAGTGGATCCGACCTTGGGATACCCACGTTTTCATTACGGCAATACGACGCTTCTCGGAGGGCTGGACTATGTGGTAGCAATGATCGGATTGTTTGGTTTCTCGGAGGTTCTGGAGTACTGTTTCCGTCCCGGCCATGCTATTGTAACCACCATCGCCCAGCCATCAAAAAGCTTTTTCCATGCGCCTTTACGACTCATCCGGCACTCGTGGAGCGTTGTTGTCCGGTCGTCCGTGGTGGGTACACTCGTTGGCTTCCTTCCGGGTGCGGGTGCCGATGTGGGAGCCTGGGTCGCTACCAGCTATAAGAGAGTCAGTGGAGCAAGCAGGGAGCAAATCGTGCTAGCTGGCGCTAGCAGCAACAACGCCGCCGTTGCTAGTGCGTGGATTCCTGCGCTATCACTGGGCCTTCCGGGAGATACTGTTACGGCTATGGTGCTGGCCGTTTTTCTGATGAAGGGGATCGTCCCAGGGCCGCTGCTGTTCGAGAATGATATTGGACTAGTGATGTCCTTATATGCCACTTTCCTGGTGGCCAATCTGGTACTTTTGCCATGTTTCGGATTCCTTACGGCGCGCCTCGCGGCGCTTGCCGTGGGCATCCCCACTCGTCTGCTCTTGAGTGTCATTACCGGCGTCTGCGTCATTGGGTCCTTCGCCATGAGGAATAACCCTGCGGATGTAATCATTATGGCGGCCATGGGGGGAGTAGCTTTTATCCTGCGACGTGGAGGCTTTCCACTGGCCCAGGTGGTTCTGGGTATGGTCCTCGGACCCATCCTAGAGCAGCACTTTATGGTGAGTGCCATTAAGTCCAGTTGGGACCTGACAAGCTTTACTGACCGCCCCATTACCATGGTACTGGCGGCCGCGACGATCATTACCATCGTATTCGGTATCCAGAACAGACGCCGCTAAGCTTGACGCTGGACACCTTACTGGCAGGACCTGCAGAGCGTTACCACTGCTCTACGGAGCCGGCCTGTAAAATTTCAGCGGGCAGGAAAAAAGTCACAGTCATCAAAGAAGGATAAATCCAGTGCGCGGCGAAAGAGCCTGATCCGAACAATGAATTTCGTGCACATAAACCTCCAAAGCGGTGTGCGTGACCGATCAATTGATAGCCTGGCCAAGAGGAGGCGCCCATTCTCCACACAGTTGAGTCAATCGCAACTGGCCGTTTCTGGCATCTACACCTCAAGCACGAGCCTAAATGTTATGGTTCCAGGATTGTACGCGGGCACTATTAAGCGGGTACTTACCACACTGGCGATGACGCACCGCACTGCAGGCCTTGCCTGCCTGCTGTAAGCCGATGTATCTTTGGGTGTCTTGAGTGCCTCACCGGGAAAGGCAGTTCCCATTCTGGACTCGGCCGAGGACGTTATCGGGGAATTCACTTCGGGATTCAACCATGGATGCAAAAATGTTCACTGGAGGCCTACTGAGCCTCTGTATTATATGGGGCTGCGGCAGTGGTGCAGAATCCGAAGTATCCATGGCAGCGCCTTCTGCCCAAAAAACGGGGATATCGATGCCGATGGCTTCTGCCCAGGATGATGTTACCGCGACGGATGTAGTGGATCGAGAGTCGCTCAGGGCCTTCGTGCGCGCGTCCAAGCGCTTTTACCTGGAAGAGGTCCAGTCATCTTCCCGTGACACGGCAACCCAAATGCTACGGTCAGAAGACGGGCCTTGGAAGACAAACGAGATATACGTTTTCATTGTTAATCGCAACGGAGTAATGCTGATGCACGGGGCGGACTCAACGCGGGATGGGGAAAACATGTATGACCTTGAGGATGCCAATGGTGTAATGATGGTGCGAGAATTGATCGCTGCCGCCAACGATAATGGCGGCTATGTGGAGTACCTTTTCGATAACCCGGCCATTGAGGGTGATGAAGAGATCGGATCCCCCAAGGTTGGTTACGCCGAGCTGATGGATGGATCAGGATTGGATGGAGATTCCACTGTGATCATTGGAGCCGGATACTACAACTAGCCCCCCGTCTGACCGATCTGCCAAGTGGCAGTCAGGTCCTGGATACCATAGCCAAACATATGAGGAACGGGAACGCAGCTGACGCGGCAAAGGGGTGCTCCAGATACCTTAGCGGTCGAAGAAGCGCTCGTTGTGCGGTTAGTACGGCTTGGAATGCACTATAAACATTTTAACAACACACTGTCGGAATCGTCCATCGAGACTACTGATCTCCGGCCTCTCTTGGTTGCCGTTGATAGGAATGACCAGGAGCTGGCTGTTCTGGAAAAGATGGAAGCCCATATTAGCGGTACGCTGCACCGCGCATTTTCCGTGTTCGTATTCGACAAGGCGGATCGCTTGCTTCTGCAGAAGCGGGCCGCAGGCAAGTACCACTCGCCCGGACTCTGGTCCAATACTTGCTGCGGTCATCCTGGACCAGGAGAAGTCGTAGCAGCGTCTGCACGCCGCAGACTCCACGAGGAGATGGGCTTTGACTGTTCGCTGGAGGCTGTATTTGGCTTTGTCTACCACGCGGACTTGGAAGGCGGACTCACGGAGCACGAGTACGATCATGTAGTTATAGGACGATACGATGGTGCTCCCACCCCGAACCCTGACGAGGTGTCGGACTGGAAATGGATTACGATACCTGCGCTGCGGGTTGCATTAGCCGAGAACCCTGCCGCCTTTTCTCATTGGCTTCCAATCGCCCTTGAGGGTCTGATGATCAGGGATTTACTATAATGCACCGTCTTTGTGCGTCAGAGCGCACAAACCCAAGTGCCCAAGTTTTGCCTTGTCTGATGAATTTCGAGGTATCGTGCGTACCGAATTGGCGACTTTTAGAACTATTCAGGGCGATAAGTCCATTCTCCAGAACCTGAGATCGTTTTTTTATGCGTGAACTGACGATTTTTTTGGAGTTATATGGCTGAGTGCCACGCGTTTTCGCAGGAGTTACTTTTTGTGCTTTGGTGGTGCAGACAGGATGGCTTTCGCCAGTTTTTCATAATCGGTTCCCGCTTTTCACGAACAAACTGCAATTATTTCAAATAACTCAACACGTGGGTACGCATGCTATATAATTGCCATCTATTAGGGGCGGCGTGCCATTCCTTGTTGGCTGAAAAAGTGATTATTGGTTCGGTGTTGGCTTGGGTTTCCTAAGCCTTTTCACCATACGGATCCATGATCACTTATGAGTTTATCAGATGATTTATCGCAGCTCATTCAGGGGCTGCGTCATACCGGCGCGTCCGGTCGGCAGCTGCAATTTGACTTGTTGCGGCACCTCACCCAGTGTGTGCAGCAGTTGACGTCTAGTCTGGAAGAGGATGTTATGCTTCCGTCGGATAATGCGGCTCCAGACGGCACTGGGGAGCAGTTGGCAGAAGCACCTTCCGAGGAGGAAAATAGCGTCCGTGCTCCAGAGTCTCCGGAGTCTCCGGGAGGCTTGGCATTGGGGTACGATGATGATGCTGCGGCGTGCGAGCAGGCGCGGCAGGTGTTTGATACGCGCCCGTTGTGTGAAGAAGAGCACGTAATCCTTTGGCTTGATGCCATGGAAGTGTGGGGGCGACCCATAGTCGTGTGCATGGCCGCTACCATTGAGGGTTATCGGCGCATTCTGGGCTTTGTGGAGGCTCCGTTGCACGATGCGGAGCGCGTGCAACACTTGTTACAAGGCTTGTTGGAGCGCGGTTTGTGCGCAGATCGGGGGCTCTTCTGCATCACTCCTGATGTGACCTCGCTGACCGGCGTACTGCAAGAGTGCTTGGGTACCGGTATGCAGCAGCAACACTGCCAGATGCACAAGCGCACGCGTGTAGTGAGTTATCTGTCCGAGCAGGACGGGCGGCACATTCGGGGGGCGATCACGCGTGCTTTCGCCGTGCCGGATCCGAAGGTGGCGCATGCAGCGTTGATGCAGATCCATACGGACCTTTTGGTGTGTAACCGGTCTGCGGCCCGGTGGCTCTTGCGGGGTCTGGATAGGACGCTGACACTGCACCGGACAGGACTGTATGAACAGTTGAGTCCGAGCCTTCGAAGTACTCGTTGTGTGGCCCATGTCTCCAAGAAGCTGGTGCGGCGACTACGCGATGTTCGCTTGTGGATGCCGCCAGACAAACGCCGTGCTTGTCTGGCGTTGTTGCTTCTTGAGATAGAGTCACACATGCGAAGATTGCCCCGCGCTGCGTATCTTCCAGCGATGCGATCAGCATTGTTTCCTTCCATCAATCAGACAAACGATAACTGACCTATGTCCAAAGATGTCATGCAGATAGAAAACCCCGGCACACTACCGGAGGGTCTCCAGAAGATACTAGACACGGGGATTGATTCCCTGAAGCTGTTAGTAGAGCATCTTGGCACGATGCAACTGGCGTTTTTTCTTGCGGTCATGGAAGCCGAGGTAAAGTCTCTCTGCGGTGTGCGCAGAAAGCGCGACAACAATAAGCAGCACAAGGGGCGGTACGAGCGGTGGGGGAGCAGACCGGGCTCTATCATGATTGGAGATGAGCGGGTAAAGGTGAGTGTGCCGCGTGTACAGGACCGGGTGAAGGGTAAAGCGCGTCCTCTGGAGACCTACAAATTGTTGCACAAGCCGAATCCGAATATGGTGAAGCGTATCGCCCGGAAAATTGTGTATGGTATTAGCCAGCGGAACTACAAGAAGGTGGCAACGGAGTTTGTTGGCAGTTTTGGATTGAGCGCTTCCTCAATCAGTCGCAAGTACAAGAGTTACAGTGCACAGGTATTGAAGGAGCAGGAGGAGCGTAATCTGGCGGAGAACACGTTTGTAGCGTTGCTGCTGGACGGCAAGTACTTTCAGGGGGTGCAGGTATTGATTTGTGTAGGGATTACGGATAAGGGCGAGAAGATAGTAGTAGGGATGGTGGAGACGGCGACAGAGAACGCCGAGGCGGTACAAGGGCTGCTGCAGGATTTGATTGATCGCGGGCTGCGGTATGATAAGGGGCTTTTGGTCATCTTAGATGGTTCCAAAGGGCTCCGGAAGGCGGTGAAAGCGGTATTTGGTGATAAGGCACAGGTACAGCGGTGTACTTGGCATAAGCGAGAGAATGTGGTGAGTTACATTGAGAAAGAGGACGAAAAGGTGCGGGTTCGGGGGGAGTTGCAGCAGGCGTACGACGAGCCGAATTACGACAAGGCAAAGGAGGCGCTTCTGAGCATAAAAAAGGGGTTGAAGGAGTCCCATCCCAAGGCATCGAACAGCTTGTCTGAGGGGTTGGAAGAGACTTTGACGCTCCATAGACTGGGGGTGGCGGAGGAACTGGGACGCAGTTTGCAGACCAATAACATCATGGAGAACCTGAACAGTTTGATTGCTCAACGATGCCGGAATGTCGCGCGTTGGATGAATTCGAGTCAACGTCAACGATGGGCAGCCATGGCCAATAGGGAGTCGGAGACATGGAGCATGAAGATCCTACCCTGTGCAGACCACCTGCCGGAACTACAAGCAGTTCTACTGTAGAAGCGTGTACAGTACCACGATGCGTGCGATAATGGGGGCAGGATCGTGCTGTGTGACGGGTTCGGCTGCCACTTAGGGGGTAACAGCGCTATAGAGGCGTAGTGTAAGGCCTCCGTAGACGATGTAACGTGTCACTTCGCGATAAGCGGAGCAGGCGGAGATGTATCTGGAGGGCACGCATGTCCCCGCCAAAGCCGTATCGGAGGGCCCAGAAGGGCTCTCATCAGACGGTAAGCGGGCTAAATGGGGTCCAAATGTGCCGAAAACATGCCAACGAGGCGGTAGATCACGCGTACGGTGATCTATCCGGCCAATAAGGAGCCTACGGCTGTGCGCGGAGGGGTAGTCATCAAGGGAGCCAAGGCGAATGTGAAAAGACTACCCTGTACCAGGAAGGTGTCGTAATTATCATCAGCATTATTGCAGCGCGTACGATCCATAAGTGCTTGCCGGAACATGAGTTCGGTCGTGGTACGATGCGTGCGGAATTGGAGGGCGCATCGTAGCGTGGTTGGTAGGATTGACGGGTTTACGTTGCTACATACACGCGTGGCTGTCCACGATGCCTGCAGATGGCACGTTTGAAGCCGCTACCACGGTGTGCATGCGTGCAAAAGGGCTCATATAGGCTGTTCAGTAAGGAAAAACGTGCCTGAATCTGCCTGCAACACGCCAACGAGGCCGTAAATCATGCGTGCAGGTCAATTAGTGAGGTGGAGTCGTTAAGCAGGACAATATTATCCTGGACAAACCACCGAAGCTGTAAGCAGCTCTACTGTAGAAACGCGTACAGCACCGCAGCGATAGTATATGCTGAAAGATGGATACGGTCGTGCAATGCCACGGTGCGTGCGATAATGGGTGCTGGATCGTGCTATGTGACAGGTTCGGCCGCCAATTAGGGGGTAATAGCGCTATAGAGGCGCGGTGTAAGGCCTCTGTAGACGATGTAACGCGTCACTCGCCATGAGCGGAGGACACGCATGCCCCAGCCAAAGCCGTATCGGAGCGCCCAAAAGGGCTGTTCTCAGATGTTCACCGGACTGAATAGCACCCAAAACCGCCGAAAACGCGCCAACGAGGCCGTAAATCACGCGTACCGTGATCAGTCCTGCCAATAAGACTGCCTACTGCCGGAACAGGAGTTCGATCGTGGTACGATGCGTGCGGTATTGGATGATAGGATTGGCGCGTTTAGGTCGTTACACCCGCGTGGAAGGTTAGCATACCTGCAGATGGTACGCATGAATCCGCTACCGCGGTGTCAGCGCGTGCAAAAAGGGCTCATATAGGCTGTTCAGTAAGGAGAAACGCGCCTGAATCTGCCTGCAACACGGCAACGACACCGTAAATCACGCGGCAGATACTTGCGGGCTTGATAACCGCTGCAAAAGCCCATAATTCTTTGATCAGAACTACAATCAGGGGTGTCAGGATGAGCGCAGAATCTGTACATTATAGCCGTTCCAGCCGGCACCGACCGGATTTTCAGCCAACAAGGAATGGCACGCCGCCTCTATTAGGGAATTATATACCACAGTGCCATGCCCGAAACGGTTAGTGCATACCGCAATATCACATACAGGCTGTTGCCCGGAAGTCGGAGTAACGCCAAGCAACTTGCTGGATTAGCGGGTGCGTGTAGGTTTGTGTGGAATGCCATCCTCGCAGAGCAGAGCGGGGCGTACAAGAAAGCGAAAGAGGCTGGAGAGAAACCGCCCTCGGTAAGCTGCTTCTCGCTGGGGAAGCGGTTCACGGCGCTGCGCCGCACGGTCGAGTGGCTACCTGAATACTCCTTTGGTGTCGTTAGATACACATTGTAGTTAGATACACATCGAAATATCAAGCGGATGCATGGAAGGCATTCTTCAAGGAGGGTAAGAGGAGAAGACCGAGATTCCATTCCAGACGTGGTAGTACGCCTTCGTTCACGATCCCGGATAACGTAAGGGTTCGGGATGGCAAGCTGTATATCCCGAAAGTGGGATATATGGCGCTCCGCAGGCGGGGAGGCAACCCGTACCCTGATGGTATACCCGTCAACGCCACGGTAAAGAAGAACGCCGGCAAAGGGTATGCTGTCATCTGCTACAAGATGGAGGCACCTGTAATAGAGGATACCGGCGGTGCTGTAGGCATTGACCGTAATTGCGGGCAGGTCGCAATGGTCCCCACAGCGGGCGATACAAGCATTATCAGACAACCGGATACCAAGCGTCTTGATGCCAAGTTGAAGCGGCAACAGCGAAGACTGGCGAGACAGAAGAAAGGCTCCAACCGTCGTAACAGGCGGAAGCATAGAATCGCCCGCATACAGCGCAAGCGTGCTAACATCCTCAAGAATGTGAACCACCAGGTAAGTCGCAGTATTGCCCATTGCTCCTCAACGGTGATACTGGAGGACCTGAAGATCAAAGCGATGACACGTTCAGCTAAGGGGACGATGGAGAGCTTTGGCACAAACGTTAAACAGAAGTCTGGCCTCAACCGTGAGATACTGCGAACAGGTTGGGGCCAGCTGGAACAGATGCTGAGCTATAAGTGCCGCAAGGTGATAAAGGTTACCGCTGCCTATACCAGTCAGCGGTGTTCTGTGTGTGGGCACACAGAAGCGAGTAACCGTAAGACGCAGAGCAAATTCACGTGTATGTCCTGTGGACATGCGGATCATGCAGACGTGAATGCGGCTGCAAACATACTCGCCTCCGGGATTGGGGCTGCTGCACGGCGAGGGGCGTTCGGGTTACCGACCCCTATGACCCGTGAAAATGATACTAGTGCCTCGATGTGTACCGTTGGTTACTCACGTATATAATTCCCCAATCAAACGAGGCTGCGTGCGCAAAGATGGAATATTCAATCCTTTGTTGCCGTGCACATGGTAACGAGAACCCAAAGAGATTCGGGCAGATTGCGATTGAAGGGATTGCCCCGGCCGCACTTCAAATACGGTAAGCCTTATCCTTGGTCGGACAGACCGGTCAGACGTTCAATCTCCGGCTCAAGGTGGGAATGCTCCGGTGCCTCAGGCTGGACCTCAGCAATTTCCTCCTGCTCCGCGGCTTCCTCTACCTCCGATGCCATACTTTGGTGAAACTGCTTTTGAAACATCATGATGCCGACTACTCCACAGACGATCCCGATATCGGCTACGTTGAATATTGGAAACACAGACACATAGCTCCCTCCCATCACCGGTATTAGATCAGGAAGGAAACCCGTCCATAAGTCCACATGAAGAAAGTCGACCACACGACCCTTAAAAAAAGAACCGTAGTCATAAATCTGGCCGTAGAACAAGCGATCTACAATGTTGCCTAGCGCCCCCCCAAGCACACTGGCCAGGCTGACGCAGTACCAGATGTATCCGTTCCGTACAGAAAAAAGGTAGACTACAATCAGAGCGGTAGCAACTATGGAGAACCCTGTGATCAGGCCGGCAGGCCCGAAGTTGATACCGAAAGCCATTCCCGGGTTCTCGGTGAACGTAAACTTCAGCCAGTCACCAATCAGCGGAATAGACTCCCCCTGCACCATCCGAAGCCTCACAATCACCTTGGTCGCCTGATCCAGGATCAGAACCCCCGCCGCTACCCAAGCCAGTCGCATTCGCTTAGCGCTTCTGCTTCCGCTTGGCGGCGATGGAAATTTCTGTGTGAGGTACGGCCACCAAACGCTGTTTAGAAATAGGCTTCCCCGTCACCCTGCATACGCCGTAGGTCTTGGCAGCAATACGCTCCAGCGCCCGGTCCAAATACCCGACAAATTTCTGCTGCCGAGCCACCATTAGGTAGAGCTTCTCCCGCTCCATGGCATCGGTGCCTGCATCAGCCATGTGAAAGCTGTATGCTGAATCCGTTGCCGCTTGCTCCCTAGAATCACGCATCTGCTGCTGCATGCGCTCAATGTCCTCTACTGCACGCCTACGTTTGTCAAGGATTAGCCCTTTGAAATATTCCAATTCCTCATCGGAGAATGGAATCTGAGCCGGAGTAGCTTCGCTGGACATAGTCAAGATAAGGCATCATCAACGCACACAAGCCCAACCGTAAACGTATCGCTACCGACATCAAACGATGCGATAGAGCTACCGGTTGGATCCTTGGCGCGCATCAATGCATGAGCAAGAGTTTCGTTCCGAATCCATGCCGCATGCTCTTCCACGGCCCTCGCCATACGATCGGTGGCATCGTATGACACATGAATCCGATCCGTCACGGCAAAACCGGCCAGTCTCCTTTGATTCTGAATGCGGTTGATGCACTCGCGTGCTAGTCCTTCGCTTACCAGCTCGGGTGTCAGACGCGTGTCCAACGCAACGGTGACCCCGCCTCCCTGCCCAACGATCCACCCCTCAATGCCCTCGACTTGCACCTCCAGATCCATCGGTCCCAGGTCGAAAACATCACCATCCACCTGCAATGCAAACCTGCCATCCGCATTATAGCGGGCAACAGATTCAACATCAAGCGCACGAATGGCGGCCGCCACCCTCTGCATGTTCTTGCCCAACCGCTTGCCTAACCGCCGATAATTGGGCCTCACGGTGTGCCTCACAACTGAGCTGGAATCCTCGATGTACTGCAGCACCTTTATGTTTACCTCGCTTTGGATAATACCGGCTACCGATTTGACAGCATCCGCTGGAAGCCCCGCACCCGTTACCACCAACAGTCTTGCAAGCGGCTGGCGAATTCTAAGTCCAGCCTGATTGCGGAGTGCGCGCGCAGCAGACGAAACAGCCTGTGCGATACCCATCCGACACTCAAGATCCAAGTCAATGGCTTCCTGGTTAATCTCCGGGAATCGCGCCAGATGGACGGACGGAGGTTCCGAATCCAGTTCCCTGTACAACCACTCTGCGAAAAAAGGGGCGATCGGCGCCATCATCCTGGACACAGCCTGAAGTGCAGCGCGCACCGTATGGTAGGCCGCCCATTTGTCCACACCGACGTCCTGAGTTTTGGACGACCAGAACCGCCTGCGCGAGCGTCGCACATACCAGTTGGACAACTCATCAACAAAACGTTCAATTGCCCTTGCCGCGCGGGTGGGATGGTACGCCTCGTAGTCGGCATCTACTGAGCGAATGGTCGTCTGTAGTCGACTCAGAATCCACCTGTCCAGTTCCGGTCGCTCCAACACCGATGAAGGGTGCAGGTCAGGCACATACCCGTCAATTTCCGCATACGTAGCATAGAATCTTAGCACATTAGCTAACGTGCCAAAGAACTTGCGATCCACCTCTGCGATGCCACGCACCGAGAATCGCAGGTCCTCCCACGGTGCGGAATTCCCCATCAGATACCACCGAACACGATCGGCACCAAACTCCTTTATCACTTTGAAGGGATCTACAGCATTCCCCTTCGTCTTGGACATCTTCTCGCCCTTCTCGTCCAGCACCAGTCCGTTCACCACACAGTTCTTGAACGCCCTTTCGCCTCGCACAAGCGCGGCTATTGCGTGAAGCGTGTAGAACCAGCCACGAGTCTGGTCCACACCCTCAGCAATAAAGTCGGCAGGAAAGCAGGCCTCAAACGCCTCCTTGTTCTCAAACGGATAATGCCATTGCGCAAATGGCATGGCCCCGGAGTCAAACCACACATCAATGGTCTCCTGCACTCGCCGCATGGTACCACCATCGGGAGCGGGCCAAGTGAGCTTGTCCACAAACGGCCGATGAAGGTCTATATCCTTGATCTCCATGCCTATCTTGGCGCGAAGCTGCGCAATGGAGCCAATACACTCTGCATAGTTAGGATCACAATCGGAAACCCAGATAGGCAGCGGCGTCCCCCAGAAGCGGCGGCGGCTAAGTGCCCAGTCCACATTGTTTGATAACCATTCACCAAATCGCCCTTCACCTATGCCGGGCGGTTGCCAGTTGATCTCTTGATTCAGGTCTATCAGCGTCTGGCGGATCGCAGTGGTACGGACAAACCAGCTCTCCACCGGGTAGCTCATCAGCGGGGTCCCCTTGCGCCAATCGTGTGGATAATTATGGACATAGGACTCTTCACGGTACAGCAGTCCACGCCGCAACAGATCACGTAGAATGGGGCGATCCGCCTTCTTGAACCACAGCCCCCGTACCAGCGGAACCTGGTCCGTGAACACGCCATCCTCGTTGATCGGATTGAGCACAGGCAGGCCCTCCGCGCTGCCCACCGCAAAGTCGTCTGCACCGAATGCAGGCGCGAGATGTACTACACCCGTCCCGTCATCCGTACTGACAAATTCTGCCGCAACTACGCGAAAGGCTCCGCTATCCTGCCCCTCATACCAGTCAAATGGGGCCTCGTATTTCCATCCTACCAGCTCGCGTCCATCAAAGCAACGCTCAATCACGTAATCGGCCTTCAGCACTTCCAGACGAGCAGACGCCAAGATCAGCCTCTCGTCCCCAACACGCGCCACCATATATCCTACATCCGGCCCAACTGCCAAGGCAACATTGGATACAAGCGTCCAGGGCGTGGTAGTCCACGCGAGAAAATATGTCCCCGGCGACCCGCGGACAGCAAACCGTACGTAGACACTAGGATCTTGCACCTCGCGGTAGCCAAGGCTTACCTCGTGCGAGCTCAGTACTGTGCCCGACCCGGGACTATACCACTGAATCTTGTACCCCCGATACAACAGCCCCTTGTCAAACATCTGTTTGAGAAGCCACCAGACGGTCTCTACATAAGAATTGTCGAACGTGATGTAAGGGTTCTCCAGGTCCACCCAGTATCCCATGCGCCGCGTCAGTTGGTCCCACTCGTCCTTGTAAGCTAAAACGCTCTTGCGACACGCGGCATTGAAGCGTTCCATGCCGTAGGCGAGAATATCTTCGCGACCATCCAGGCCGAGATCCTTCTCCACCTCAATCTCAACCGGCAGTCCGTGGGTATCCCAGCCTGCCTTTCGCTCCACCCTGAACCCCTTCATGGTTTTGTAACGGCAGAACACATCCTTGATCGTGCGGGCGAGTACATGATGGATGCCTGGCCTTCCGTTAGCCGTGGGCGGGCCCTCATAAAACGAGAATGTGGGGCACCCTGCCCGTTCGTCAATACTACGTTGAAAAATGGCAGCGTCTTGCCACCACTGCAGCACGGCGCGTTCCAACGCCTCGGGGCTTGCCTGTCTCAGCTCCTCAGCGCGCAATTAGTAATGCTCTGCTACCAGGGCGCAGATCAGCGCCGCCAAGTTCGGCGCTGCACTAGCCGCAGCCTGCAATACCAACTCCACGGTTACCGGCTCAAGCACATCAGGAAAGCATTCATCCGTAACTACCGCAAGGCCCAGCACCGGAAGCCCCATGTGATTCGCAACAATCACCTCAGGCACGGTGCTCATTCCGACTACGTCAGCACCGATGGTACGCAGGAAGCGGTACTCCGCCCTGGTTTCCAAGTTGGGTCCCACAACCGAAACATACACGCCTTGCTGCAGCTTGATGCCCAAGTGCAGCGCGATCCTCTCCGTTGCCGCCAGAAGCTTGACATCGTACGGAGCACTCATATCAGGAAAGCGAGGACCCCAAGCTTCAACATTCGGTCCTACCAACGGATTAACACCCTGCAGGTTGATGTGATCGGTGATCAGCATCAGGTCACCGCGCCGGAACAAAGGATTCATACCACCGCACGCAGTAGAAATAATCAATGACCGGATACCGAGCAGACCTAACACCCGGACAGGAAAGGTCACGCGCTGCACACTGTAGCCTTCGTAAACATGAAACCGTCCTTGCATTGCTACCACTTCCACGCCGCGAAGCTTGCCAAACAATAGGCGGCCGTGGTGGCTCTCCACTGTTGAGACGGGGAAATGCGGTATGTCGTCGTATTCCAATGCCGCATTCACATTGATTTCGCTGGCCAACTGGCCTAAGCCCGTGCCCAGAATGATGCCGTAGCGCGGCGAAGTCCCCACCTCCTTACGGATATAGGTAAGCGCTTCTTCCACACGCTGTACCTGGATATCTGCTTCTATGTACTCGTGCATTGAAATAGACTAAATTGTGACAGATCGTCTTGGCCCGAAGATCCGCGAACCCACTCTCACGTGCGTGGCCCCCTCCTCAATCGCCACTTCAAAGTCTGAGCTCATCCCCATGGAAAGTACGGGAGCGGATGGAAAGCCCGGCCAGACATCAAGAAGCTCCTTCAGCCTCCTAAGTTGTGGACGCACCGTCTCGGGATCGCACGCCGGGGCCGCAAGGGTCATCAACCCTTCCAAGCTGATATTTGGCAGGTCGGCCATTGCCTCAAGTGCGTCAAGTAGGCTGCCGGGCGCGAGGCCAAACTTGGTGGCTTCGCCAGAAACATTCACCTGTACACAACACCGCAAGACACGCCCCGCCTGGCTGGCTCGCGCGCTCAGGGCCCGGGCAAGACGCACACTATCCAGCGCGTGGAACAAATGCGTATGCGCAACAGCATCCCGCGCCTTATTGCGCTGCAGATGCCCGATCATATGCCAGCGCACCTCCGGAAATGCCGCAGCCTTGATAACAAGCTCTTGCACCTTGTTCTCACCGAGCTCTGTGAGCCCGCACTGCACGGCAGCCTCAACAACAGAGAGAGGGAAGGCCTTCGTAACTGCCACCAACGTGACATCGCCTGAAGACCGACCTGCACGCTGACAGGCAAGAGCGATACGCTCCCGTACCGCATCAAGCCGTACCCGAACTGACTCAGTAGACCTGGTCATACCTCTGTTCGCAGCACCTCAAGCACCGACCTCTTATAGATTCCGCGGCTGTTAATCAGGCCAAGAGCAATTGTTAACACCGGTACCAGCACCAAGGTACCGACAAGCGGGCCCGGAACAAACGCATAGGGTAGCTCAAAAACGTGGGTTGCAAGCGTCGCGGCTGCCCCTACCGACAGCAAAATACCCGCCACCGCCGCCAACACCCCGAGCACCAGGTATTCCACCGACACGATCGCCAGGACCTGCCTCCGCGATGCTCCCAATGTTTTTAGCAGGACGGACTCCTCCAACCGTCGGTACCGACTTGTCATGATGGAACCCACCAGCACTAGCATACCTGCTACTACACTGAACAGTGCCATGAAGCGCACCACCTGCTGTACTCGTGCATAGATTTCGTCCAAGATACCTAGTATCAAGCTTAGGCTGATGGCAGTTACACTCGGGTATGCTGCCGCCATGGTCCCCTGATACTGCGCCAGTTTCGCATCGGTCCCCGTTCGCGTCATGATGACGTGTGTGTGGGGCGCTTCCTCCAGAACTCCTTCCGGAAACACGACGAAGAAATTCGCTCTCGTCTGCTGCCAGTCTACCTCTCGATAACTTGCCACTGTCGTCTCCACCAGGGAGCCTTGCACATCAAACACGATGGTGTCCCCAATTCCAACCTCCAGCTGCTCCTCGGCAAGATCGCGCTCAATGGAGACGGGAACAGGTCCAGTGCCTTCATGGCTTCCAATAAATTCTCCGCGAACTACTTGCTCCGCGTCGGTGACGCCGCTCCGATAGGTGGAGCGATACTCTCTAAAGAAAGCCCAGTTGGAACGCTGTGTAGTGTCAGCTCGCAATGAGTCGACCAGCTGGCTCCCCACCGAGTAAATGCGCATGGACACCAACGGTGCCGACTCAACGATCGGCAGATCCTGGTCTAGTGTGAGCTGCTCTACCCCGGCTCGCTCATCCGAACGGATGTTAAACAATACCATGTCGGGGCGATCTTCGCTGTTGGCCCTCGCAAAACTTGCCAGAAGGGTCCCTTCCACCTGCATTATGGTAAGTACAAGAAACGATCCCAATCCCAGCGTCACCATCATCAGCAATGTCTGGTTCTTGGGGCGATGGAGGTTAGCGATCCCCTGGCGCCAGACATATGCGTTAGGGACCAAACGAGGCGCCAACTTCACCAGCCCCCAGGCCAACAGCCATAGCGCACCTAATGCGGTGCCCAGGAACACGGCATAACCGACGCCTACGAGGATGTCTTGGGCCTGCATGGCTGCAAGGATTACCACACCCGCCGCGACAACAGCATACACCAACGTTCGCCCAATGTCCCAGCGCTTTCGGCGCTCTTCGAAGGCAGATCGTAGGGCCGCCAGCGGCGGAATGCGACGCACAGTCAGCAAGGGGAGCAGGGCGAAAAGGATGGAAGAGCCGGGTCCCGCACACATCCCGAGTACGATCGCTTTCATGGACAAACGCATGTCTGTTTCTGTAGGCAGAAAGTCTGCCAGTACTCCTGGCAATGCCAACTGCAGCACGGAGCCAGCAACACATCCCACAATGCCTGCCAACACGCCCATGGCAGCCGCTTGCGCCAAGTAGACCCATACAGTTCGGCGCACGGACGCGCCCATGCAGCGCAGCACAGCCACCGTCGTCAGCCGCTTCTTGACGTAGACATGTATAGCGCTTCCCACGCCCAACCCCCCAAGCAGCAGGGCGATAAATCCGGCCAGCCCCAGAAATCGTGTCACGCCCCCTAACACCTCGCTCCAGTCCTCGCGCTCCTCTTCCACCGTATCCATCCCTACCTCAAATTCCCTGCGATGGTCTGCCAGATCATCCCGAAGCGCCTCCACGTTGACCGACGGATCAAGCTTGAAGTACACCTCATAGCTGGCCTGACTGCCGAAGGATACCAGCGACGTGTCCAGCTGCGAGCGCGCGATATAAATTGGCGGACTAATGAGCATACTGGCGGTCGTTTCCCGCGGCGTCCTGATAATCGCACCGACAACCTCGTACCGAAATCGTCCGATTTGTACGGAGTCGCCCAGCGCTACATCGTATGTCCGCATCATGCCACGATCCAAGAGCGCCCGGCGCCCGCTGCGCCACGTTTCCACCGCCGACAGGGGCTCGGTGACGATGGAGCCATAAAAAGGGTACGCGCCCTCCAACGCACGCACCATGGACAAGCGACTGGCGCCGCTC
This sequence comes from Rhodothermales bacterium, assembly GCA_963663495.1. GTDB lineage: Bacteria > Bacteroidota > Rhodothermia > Rhodothermales > Bin80. The sequence goes on along the minus strand of OY760427.1, from coordinate 1,165,621 downwards.
TCGGGAAATAATGCCACAGAAAAGAAAGAAGTCCGCCGCGCCTGTTCGCCACCAATCGAATCAATGAGGGCTTCCGTCTCAGGCACAAAGGGCCGCGAACTTTCCAGGCTCATGTCTGCCCCGAACAGCCCCTGAGCCTCTTCATCAATCGCGCGCAACAGGTTGCTCCGAAACGAAGTAATAGCAACCAGAGCAGCCACACCCACTATCATGGACGACACAAAAAGCAGCAGATTGCGCCGACTGCCCCTGGTGTCGCGCCAGGCCATCTTCAAAATCCACCTATCCATCGCGCGGCGGGGCACCATCAGAAGTAATTCTTCCGCTGTTTAGCGTTAGCATACGATCAGCCTGTCCGGCCAGCTCGGTGTCGTGCGTAACAATGACCAGGGTTGTACCGGCGCTCTTGTTGAGGTCAAACAGCAGGCGCTGTATTGTTCGTCCTGTTTGGGTATCCAAGTTGCCCGTAGGCTCGTCTGCAAACAGGATCCGAGGGCTATTGATAAAGGCACGTGCCAGCCCGACACGCTGCTGTTCTCCACCACTCAGCTGAGCCGGATAGTGCCGGGCACGCCCTTCCAGGCCCACATCGCGGAGTAGCCTCTCGGCCCGATCACGCGCATCACGATCCCCGCGGAGCTCCGCTGGCACCATGATGTTCTCCAGAGCATCCAAGGTCGCAATAAGTTGAAATGTCTGAAAAACAAAGCCGACCTTCTTGCACCGAAGGGCCGCACGCTCGTCTTCAGTCAATCCGCCCATCGCAACACCCTCAATATGAACCGTGCCGTCCGTCGGGCGATCCAGGCCCGCGCACAGACCCAGAAGCGTTGTCTTGCCGCTCCCCGAGGGCCCGACGATGGCAACGGACCGGCGCGCGGGTACCGAGAAGGAAACCTGATCAAGTACTGTCAGCGGTTGGGACCCACTCTGGTATGTCTTTGTTAGGTTTGTAACCTCCAGAATAGCTGGCACAACACTATCGGTGCAATTCAAATCACGGCTGTCCATTCTTGTTGCGGCAAGTGTTCTTTATGCCTGCGGCGGCCCTGAGCTTGATGGTCAAGATCCTCCGCTTGAGGGGCCGCCCGCAGCTGTGGACAACTCCCCGCCGGCAGAGCTGCGTGTAGTCATTCTCGGCAACAGCCTGGCTGCCGGATACGGAGTGGCTCCAGACGAAGCCTTCCCGGCGCTGGTAGGTCAAAAGGCCATGGACCGCGGGTGGCCCGTCCGCATAATCAATGCGGGCATCAGCGGGGAAACTACCTCCGGGGGAGTAGGGCGCATAGAATGGCTCCTGCGCGAGCGCGTAGATATCCTGGTGCTGGAGCTCGGTGCCAACGACGGCCTGCGCGGCATCCTTCCTACGGTTACGAGGACGAACCTGGCAACTATCATTGCCCGCACTCGCGCCCGATATCCAGATGCAGCGGTTATATTGGCCGGCATGCAGGTGCCTCCCAACCTGGGTCCTGCGCATACGGAATCGTTTCGCGGAATCTTTCCTGAGATTGCACGTAAAATGAACACGCACCTTATACCCTTCCTTCTTGAGGGAGTGGGCGGCGAGGCGGAGCTCAACCAGGCGGACGGCATTCATCCGAATCGCGAGGGGCACAAGATCATAGCAGAAACGGTCTGGCATACGCTGGCCCCTATCATTGCCTCGCGGATCGAAAAGGTTACGGATCAACTTTCCACCCCAACTCCGCAACCGGACACTTGAGTGCCGGCGGCAATTGCGCCAGTAGGACGGAGGCCTCGGTTGCTGCGGTCCCGTCCGGCAAATAGATCGTACCGGTAGCACGACCCCGCCGCTGATCAAGCTGCTCGCAGCGTGCCGCAAATCGGAGCGGCGTCTCCACTGGTACCGGTTTGCGGTACTTAACATCAAGTCGAATGGACATCATGAAGTGGTGGATGTCCTGCGTGAACGACACACGGGCTACGATTTCATCCAGGATCGCTGCCTGAACGCCGCCGTGCACGATTCCCGGGTACCCTTGGTAAGGGGCCGGGATGACATGCTCCGCCACAACCTCGCCATCCCCGTTGTCGTAAAAGGCCATGTAGAGGCCCCGAGGGTTCAGCCGTCCGCACACAAAGCAGTAGTCCGAATTCGGCTGCTTCCTCACGCGGCAGTTTCTTTCACAGCTGCCACGAGTGCGGTGACAGTGTCCTTAGCATCACCGAATAACATCCGCGTCTTCGCGTTGAAGAACAACTCGTTCTGAGCGCCGCTATAGCCGGGCCGCAGGCTGCGCTTCAGGAAAACTACGGTCCTGGACCTGTCCACATCAAGAATGGGCATCCCGTATATCGGACTGGAACTATCGTGGCGTGCCGCGGGATTGACCACATCGTTCGCCCCGACGATCAGTGACACATCGGTAGTCTCGAACTCGTGGTTGATCTCGTCCATGTCGAACAGCTGGTCGTACGGCACATTGGCCTCGGCAAGGAGCACATTCATATGCCCGGGCATGCGGCCCGCCACGGGATGGACGGCATACTTTACCTCCACGCCGTGCGCATACAAGAGGTCCGCCAACTCGCGAACCTGGTGCTGTGCCTGTGCTACCGCCAATCCGTAACCTGGCACGATAATGACTCTTTCAGAATACGTTAGCAGTATGGCGACGTCATCCGGCGAGGTGGATGTAACCGTCTTCCCTTCCTGTGATACCGCCCCCTCGTCCCCGCCTTCCTGGCCAAATCCGCCTAACAGGACACTGAGCAGTGTCCTGTTCATGGCGGCGCACATGATGCCTGTAAGGATAAGCCCTGAGGCCCCGACTAGTGCACCACTTACGATGAGCGCCACATTATTAAGAACAAAGCCGGTCGCCGCGGCTGCGAGCCCGGACAAGGAGTTCAGCAGTGCGACCACTACCGGCATATCTGCGCCGCCGATCGGGAGCACCAGCAGAACACCCAACAATAGCGCTACGGCGGCCAGAACTAGTGCCGGCTGCAGCGGATTCGGTACCAGCACCATCCACACCGCAACACCCAGTGCACCGGCCATCCAAGCGGGCCCCACTGCGCGAGGAATGGCCAGCGGGTTACCCGAAAGCACACCGCTGAGCTTGCCAAACGCTACAAAGCTGCCGGAGAACGTAACAAGTCCAATTAGAATGCTAACGGCGATCGTGCTGCATTCCAAAGCGCCCACCGTCTCTTGCAGGCGCACCAGTTCGGCAGCTGCGACGAGCGCCGATGCCAACCCTCCAAAGCCGTTGAAAGCCGCCACCAGCTCGGGCATGGATGTCATCTGTATCCGGCGTGCCAAGAGCAGGCCTATCAGGCCGCCTGCAGTCAACCCGCCAATCATTTCCCAAGGCGTGAGTATTTCCTGTACAAACAATGTCGACAGAACCGCAACCAGCATGCCCAGGGCCGCGAGTTGGTTGCCCCCGCGGGCGGTGGCCGGAGACTGCAGCCGCCGTAGCCCGATAATAAACAACGACGCCGCTATGAGGTAGGCTGCATGAATGGCGTGCTCCGACATCATGATCGCCGCTTCTTGAACATCTGCAGCATGCGATCTGTCACGAGAAAGCCGCCAACAACATTAATGGTTGCCGCCACCAAGGCGACCAGCCCCAGCCACTTACCCCACGTACCACCGAGCATTCCAGAGGCCATCAGCGCCCCCACGATGGTGATACCGCTAATGGCATTGGAGCCCGACATGAGGGGGGTGTGCAAGGTCTGAGGAACGCGGCTGATTAGTTCGCGCCCCACAAACATCGCAAGGACAAAGTATGTGATATTCTCCAGCATCAGTATGTCAAGTTGCCAAGAGCTGCCGCACGCGGTCGTTGGTCACGCTCCCGTCGTGCGTCAGTAGCGCTCCGGTAAAGATTTCGTCTTCCATATCCGGCACGAAGTTTCCATCACGCGCAAACTCTTCCACCATGGCCGCTACTGTGCGTGCATACAGATGGCTGGCGTCTATCGGCATGGTTGCTGGCAGGTTTGTGGGTCCATAAATGTGTACACCACCACGGCGGCACCACATATCCGGGGCGGTTAGTTCGCAGTTGCCACCGCTTGCAGCGGCGAGATCTACAATTACGGAGCCAGGCTTCATCGCTGATGCCGCCTCTTTTGTCACCAGCAGCGGTGCTTTCCGTCCGGGGACCTGCGCGGTCGTTACCACTACGCTGGACGCGGCAATGCGCGGCACCAGGAGCTCCGCCTGACGCCTTGCCTTCTCCTGCATCAACGCTCTCGCATAACCCGCTTCGTCCTGCTGATCCCCAATATCAAGATCCAGCTCTATGAACTGAGCCCCCAGGCTCTTTACCTCCTCACGCGCAGCTTCACGAATATCATACCCCCACACCCGTGCGCCAAGGCGCCGAGCGGTCGCAATAGCTTGCAGGCCTGCCACACCTGCACCGAGTACCGCAACACTTGCCGGACGGACGGTACCCGCCGCCGTGGTAAGCAGGGGAAAGAAAGATGGCAACTTCGCAGCAGCCACCAGCGCCGCCTTGTATCCCGAAAGCGATGCCATCGCACTCAGGGCATCCATCTTTTGTGCACGCGAAATGCGCGGCACCAATTCCATGGCAAGCGCGGTTGTCCCCCGCTCTGCCAGTGCTGCCGCGAGCGATGGCCGGTCCAATGGCTGCAAGAACCCGATCAAAACCGCACCCGGCTTTAAAAGAGGCACCTCGCTTTCACTCGGCGGTTGAACCCGGACTACCACATCGGCAGCAGCAGCCTCTTCCCTCGTAACAATCGTCGCACCTGCCTCCTGATACGCTGCATCGGGGATGAATGCAGTAGCACCCGCACCGCTTTCCACCACAATATCCAGATGAGCCTTCTTCAAGGCCGACAACGCTGCCGGCACCAATGCCACGCGCGTCTCAAATGCAAGAGATTCCTTTGGAATACCGACCGTCATGAATGCGCACCTTGTGCGGGCAATATACGACTCAGCCGTTCTTGGCTTCGAAATAATTCATGAATTCAATCAGTTCCAGCACGGATCCTTTCGGGCAGGCGTTATAAATGGAGGCACGTATACCTCCTACGGAGCGATGCCCTTTCAGCGCTAGCAGCCCGTGCTGTTCTGCTTCTCCCACAAAGCGCTTCTCAAGCTCCGGGGTTGGCAGACGAAATGTCACGTTCATCATCGAACGATCCGCCTTGCGCGCGGTGCCGCGATAAAAGCCTGTGGCATCAATGCGTCCGTACAGCAGCGCCGCCTTCTCGGTATTCTGCTGCCGGATCGCTTCCAACCCTCCCCTCCCTTCCAGCCATCGCAGCACCTTTTCGACGACATAGACTGCAAACACCGGCGGTGTATTGAACAATTTTGCGGCATGCACTCCGTAGTCCATCATGGACGGTAGAGGCTGGTTGCGCATCCCGAGAAAATCGTCGCGTACCAGCACTACTGTCACTCCAGCAGGACCGATGTTCTTCTGCGCCCCGGCGTAAATGAGGCCGTGGCTGTCAAGGTCAATAGGTCGGCTCAGAAAATCACTTGAGGCGTCGCAGACAAGCGGTACCTTTACGCCGGGCGTTTCAATGTACTGCGTTCCGCAAACTGTGTTGTTGGAAGTGTAATGGACGTATGAGCCCGTTACCTGATCTTCCCAGCCTGTAGGAATGTACGTAAAGGACGCACCCTCGCTGGAAGCAACGACATGCGCCGCACCGAGGCGAGCGGCTTCGGTGTGCGCCTTCTTGGCCCAGATTCCCGTAACAACATAGTCGGCCGTTCCACCGGGGACAAGAAAATTCAGCGGCACCTGATGAAATTGCATAGATGCCCCACAGCCCAGGAAGAGGATATGCCATTCCGAACCCATGCCAAGCAGCCGGCGTAGCGCTGCACGGCTGCTTTCTTCCAGCGCGGTATAGTGGTCGGACCTGTGGGAGATTTCCATTACGGAAGCTCCAGCATTCTTGTATACGGGCAGCTCGTGTCGCACCTGTCGAACAACTTCAAGGGGTAGCGCGCCCGGGCCTGCACAAAAGTTGTGCAGGCGAGGTGAATCTTCCATAATCCTTGTCACAGTCTTATGATGGAGGCAGCCAAAACATGGTGCACTGCACGAACACTTGCCAGAATGGTCTCGGGCTGCACATGTACCAATCGGATGCGTGCGCAGCCGGCTCCGCTTTTACCTGCAAGCAGCACATTTTCCATTTCCTGTACATTGCTGCCGGCCTGCCGCACGGCGTCAAGTACACCTGCCAGTACGCCGGGACGGTCAAGATGCCTGACTGTCAGCAAGTGGGTAGCATCCGACTTGTAAGCGAGATTCACGCAGCAGCCTACGTGGCGCGTCCGCGCATACGTATCAATAATATCCACGGCTTTGGCAGCTGTAGCCTCTTGCGCCTGCCGCGTGGACGCACCGATATGGTGCGTAACATAGACATTGGGATGGGTTGCCAGAGTGTTGGCGAGTTGACCATCGGCTACACGGGGTTCGCCTTCCAGCACATCAAGTCCGACCTTGATGTGCTTGCGTTGTATCGCCTCCAGGAGCGCTTTCTCATCTACAATGCTGGCGCGGGAGGTATTGATAAACGTTGCGCCCGGTCTCATGGCCGCGAAAAATCCGGGGCCTGCGAGAAGGCTGGTATCCTGTGTAGATGCAACGTGCAGTGTTACGATGTCCGCTCGCGCTGCAACCTGCTCTGGCGTGGCTGCTCTGGTGATCCCGAATGCCTGTGCTCTTGCTTCTGTGAGAGACCGGCTCCATGCTACGACATGCATGCCCATCCCCTTTGCAATTCCGAGCACAGCCATTCCGATGTATCCGAGCCCCACTATGCCAAGAGTGCGGCCCATAAGTCCGGCAGCGCGGGCATACTTCGCCTTCTTCCATAATCCAAGGCGGGCAGACCTGACATTGTCGGGAATCCTGCGGTCCAGAGCAATGATATGCCCGAAGGTCAGCTCTGCGACGGCATGCGCATTCTTGCCCGGGCAATTGGCCACGAAGATTCCCCGTTCTGCTGCGCCAGCGACGTCAATAGAATCGTAGCCGGCACCTGCGCGCACTATCAGTTCCATGGTCGCACTCGCATCCAGAAGTTCACGGTCCACGCGCGTACCCCGCACGACCAGCACTTGGGCGGCAGATTCACGTAGGGCGCCGGGTTCCAGCGGTGCTTCCGTAACGGTGTGTCCCTTTTCTCCGAGTGCCTGCAGACTTGACGCTGGCAGCGCATCCCCAATGAAAACGCGCATGATTGCTCTGAAAATCTAGTCAATTACATGGATCAGCAGCCCGCTGCGAAGCTTGGGCTCAAACCAAGTGGACTTGGGCGGCATCAGCAACCCGGCATCCGAAACAGCGACCAGCTCTGCTATGGATGTGGGGTGCATGGAGAATGCGATCGCGTTTGGTACTCGTTCCAGTGCGGCGGTTCCGCGCGACCCACCTACAAATGTTATACCAGGATCTGTGCGCTGGTCCGTAATGCCAAATACCGGCTCCAACACAAATTCACTCAGGAGCGCAACATCCAATGTGTCCGCGATAGTTTCACGGCGCGTCGGCGGAAGCTGCAGGTCATACCAGGCTCCCCGTGCATAAAGACATACGGAGCCCTTATCCAGAGGAATTGCCGTGGAGGACGGTTCCACCGGGCCGCAGTACCGTGTGATCTGTGGTACCACATCGGTACCGCAGCTCTTTGTTACGATGCGGTTATAGGGGAGTATGCGCAGCTCGCTCATAGGAAAGACTGCGGCCGGAAATCCGGCCGCCAATCCGGCTCGGCTTGCTGCCTCACAACGGTGATGCCCGTCGGCAATGTAAAAGCGACCAACTTCTTCAAAGGCTACCGCCAGCGCTGCCGGCGCACGCCAGATGGTATGGCACACGTTATCATCGGCAACAAAATCATACATAGGTTCCGATATATCCGCGCTCTCATTGATCAGACGAGTGATTGCGCGGTTGTCCGGATAGGTCAGGATGACGGGCTCCGCGTGGGCTCGCTGTGCCTGCATATGCCGCACCCGGTCGGCCACCTTGGGAGGGCGCGTGTTTTCGTGGCGAACAATTAAACCGGCCTCGTACTCTGCCCCGGACACGCACCCGAAGACACCTGTCTGGGAGTGGTTGCCGATGGTCAGGCGGTACAGAAATAGCGCTGGTTCCTCTTCGCGGACACTGTGCGGTCCTTCCTGAAACCGTCGGAGATTTCTCGCTCCCTTCTCGTAGACGGCGTCGTCGCATTCGTCGGTCTGGGGTGGCAGGTCAATTTCCGGGCGCACCACATGAAGGAAACTCAGTGGATTACCTTCCGCAAGTGCATGTGCTTCCTGGACCGATACCACATCATACGGAACCGAGGCTACGTCGCGCACACAATCCTTGTGCGGGCGCAGTGCTCGAAACGGGTATATCGTCATTTGTCGGGCTATCCGGGCGAAGTCTGTTTGGGAGTCCTTGTACGCTTTCTATTGTCCAAAGGTGCAAATTATGCCCACTAAACCATTGCATTGTACTTCCCCAGTCCTTATCATGATACACCTTACGACGCGGGGTGGAGCAGCCGGTAGCTCATCGGGCTCAATTGGCGTTGTGTGTTCTTTCAGTGATGCATGCGCATGGGCTGCGCACAGGGAAACCCGTGCGTGATCTCCTGTCAAATTCGGGGAAGCCTTGACTGGTAATCCCGAGCCAAGCCTTGACTCAAGGAAGGTGTAGAGACTTGACGGCAGGCCCCTAACGGTTCGGCCGAGGGTGAAGAGAAAGTCCAGACCACAAACGGCGTGACTTCCGGCAGCGAAAGCTGTAGCTGGTATGCATAACCCGAAGGTCGCGGGTTCGAATCCCGCCCCCGCAACTAATAGACCGGCATCCTGCTTTCCCGAGCGGGGTGTCGGTCTTTTTTGTTGCTTCATATCGGAGCAGCCATTCCGGAATCAGGCAAGCCCGATCCGCCGGCATTGCAGTTCACCGCACGCTTACTATGGATCTGTTTACGAGGTCGATCCCAAAGAGCGTCCGATGATAGTCCTCATGATTCAGGTAGTGCCTTACTTCGGGAGTGGCATTCGCGAGGCGTTCAAAACGGCGGCGTACCAGACCCTCGTCCCACCGCCAGCAGAATGACGTAGAAAGAGCAGGCGAATCGTAAATCTAAATCAAAAAAGGAGCCTTAGTTGAGGAAATATTCGGGTAGCCACAGGCTCAGTTCCGGCACGTAGGTGACGATCAGCAACGAGATGATCATCGCGATGAACAGCGGCAGCAGCGGCTTGACCACCTTCGTGATCGACGTCTCAGCTACGCCCACACCCAGGAACAACACACTCCCCACCGGGGGCGTGCACAGCCCGATGCACAGGTTTAGCACCATGATGATGCCGAAGTGTGTCGGATCGATGCCCATATCGATGGCTATCGGCAGGAAGATCGGCGTGAAGATCAGCACCGCCGGCGTCATGTCCATGAACGTCCCTACGGACAGCAAGATGATGTTGATGATCAGCATGATGACAAGTTTATTCTCGGTCAGCGCGATCAGAGCGGTAGTGACATTTTGCGGGATGTTGACGTAGGCCATGATCCACGACATCCCTATCGACGTGCCCACCAGCAGCAGCACCACCGCTGTCGTCGCCGAAGCGTCAAGGAAGACTTGAGGCAGGTCTTTGACGGTGATTTCCCGGTAGATGAACGCCAGGATCAGCGCGTAGAGCACCGCCACAGCCGCTGCCTCGGTCGCTGTGAAAAACCCCGCCACGATGCCCCCCATCACTACCACGAGCAGGAACAGACTCGGCACGGCATCGATGAACTTCTTGAACGTCTCGTTCAGCGGAAGCCGTCCGGGGATGGGATATTTGCGGCGGACGGCCATCACGCCCGCGACGATCATCAGCGCCAGCCCCACGAGCAGGCCAGGCAGGTAACCGGCCAGAAACAACGCCGCTATCGAGACGCCGCCGCTGGCGAGCGAATAAACAATCAGGACGTTACTCGGCGGGATTAGCAGCCCCGTCGTGGCCGAGGTGATGTTGACCGCCGCGCCGTAGTCTCGGTCGTAACCCTCTTTTTCCATCTGCGGCGTCATCACGCTGCCCACCGCCGAGACAGACGCCGCCGCTGAGCCCGAGATTGCGCCGAAAAGCATTGCCGCCAGAATGTTAACGTGGGCCAGCCCGCCGGGCAGCATTCCCAGCATCGCCTTGGCAAAGTCGATCAGCCGTCTTGCGATGCCGCCCTGATTCATGATCTGGCCGGCCAGAATAAAGAACGGGATGGCCAGCAGCGCGAAGCTGTCGAGCCCGGTAGCGATACGCTGGGCATCGGTCGTCAGCGCCGGCATCGTCTGGATGCTCAGGAGCATCGTCGCCACCGTTGCCAGACTGATGCTGTACGAAATCGGCACACCGAGGCCGAGCAGCACCACGAATGACAACGCCAGAACCAGAATGTCGAGGAATTCCATTTTTAAATTGCATATTGCGAATCGAGCAAAGCGACTCACCGGAGGTAATTGCAGACTGCACCTTATGCGCGCCTCTCCCTGTTCATCTGCGGTTGCATTAGCCGGATGGCATCTCGCGCAAGGCTTGGAGCTGCTCGACGATGAAGAAAACGGCGTAAAACGTGATGAACAAGCCGCTGACTGGAACGGCTAGATACACAAACCCAAGCGGGATCTGCAACGCCGGCGAAGTCTGCCCCAGATATAGCATCACCCACACCAAGCGCACCCCGCCGACGACCAGCACGAACAGCGCAAACAACAACGTGAAGCCTTCGATGACGATGCTCAGGTAGTGCTTGCGCCGGCCCGTCAGCTTCGTCGGCAGCAGGTCCACAGCCAGGTGCATCCGCTTGCCGGCGGCATAGCTCGCCCCCAGCAACCCCACCCAGATCATCAAGTAGCGCGCCAACTCTTCCGTAAACGAACTCGGATCGCGCAGCACGAACCGCGTAAAGACTTGCCAGAGCACATCGATCACTAGCACCGACATCAACACGATGACTATCCAGGCCAAGACTTTGTCGATTTTGCATTTTAGAATTTGGATTTTGGATTGCATAGTCGTTCTCGTGGCGTTACACCCTTATCGCATTTCCCTACGACTCCCATCCAGCTACGGGCATCTGCATCCATCAGCGGTTGCAATTACTCCACGGCACGGATGCGTTGAATGAGGGCGTAGATCTCCGGCTCGGCGCGGTACGACTCGTAGATCGGGGCGACCTTCTCGGCGAAGGGCGTCTTGTCTGGATAGACCACATCAACGCCCGCCTCCTGGACGGCGCGTAGCGCCTCCTCGCTCGCTTCTTTCCACAGGACCTTCTGATGCTCGGCCGACTCCCAGGCGGCCTCCGTCAGCCACTGTTGTTTCTGGGGCGAGAGGGTCTTCCAGATGATCGTGCTTATCAAGAGCACGTCGGGGATGCCGGTGTGCTCATCCAGCACGTAATATTTGCACACCTCATAGTGGCGCGAGGTGTAGAAGGACGGCGGGTTGTTCTCGGCCCCGTCGACGACGCCTTGCTGGAGGGCTGTGTAAAGCTCGCCCCAGGAGATGGGCGTGGCCGAGCCGCCGAGCGTGTTGACCATCTGGACCTGCGTGGCGCTCTCTAATGTGCGAATCTTGAGGCCCACCAGGTCGGCGGGCGAGAGAACCGGGCGGTCCGTGGTATAGAAGCTGCGGCTGCCGGCGTCGTAGTAGGTCAGGCCCCGCAGCCAGTACTGCTCGCTACTCAATAACAACTCCCGCCCGATGTCCCCTTCGAGCACCTCGAAGCGGTGTGCCTCATCGCGGAATATATAAGGTAAGCTGAATACCTTGTACGATGGCGCAAAGCCTTCGAGCACGGCGGAGGCGACTTTCGTCATGCCTAAGCTGCCGAGTTGGAGCAACTCCAGCAGTTGGCGCTCTGAGCCGAGTTGCTGGCTGGGGTAGAGGTCGATGCGCATCGCTCCGCCCGACTTCTCGGCCACACGTTCGGCCATGAACACCATCGCGTGATGGACGGGGTGGTTCGTATCAAGCCCATGCCCGAGCTTGATGACGGTTACGTCGCTTTGGACGCCGCAGCCCGGCAACAGCAGGAAGAGCGATAGCAAGAGGAGAAGGCCGGTGCTGCGCATAGAAAGGACCAGTAGGCGCTGCAATAAAGGTTTGGGGAAGGTATGGACGGACACAGCACTGAGTCAATTGAACTATTTTGCGCCAATCCCCTCCCCCGCATAGCCGGACTTCATGATTGGTATGCAGTCACGACCACCTTGGGATAAAGGATTCAGGAACAAAGATAAGATGACATTACCAAGCGTACACTTACCCTGCCCAACACGGGTCGCATAACAATGAAGCTTCTGAATACCAAATCTGTTTTCAATGCGATTACGCAACATTCAGCCCTATGAACCGCTCTGCAAGGGAGGTGTCCTGCTATCGGTATCGTAGTGTTTCGCCAAAGTCCATAAGACTGCAACCATGAGCAAACAGGGGACACGATTCGGCCTGCTCATCCTGCTGGCCCTCTTGGTGGCGTCTGAGGTACGGGCCGACGATGGCTACGAGCTGTGGCTCCAGAATCACCCCGTCTCCGACGCGGCGATGCTGCAGCACTACCGTGTGTCGATTGCCGAGTTGTTCATGGAGGGCAGCTCGCCGACGCTTCTCATAGCACAGAAGGAGATCCACAGGGGACTACGCGGATTGCTGAACGAGGAGATCCCGCTGGCACACGCGGTCACACGGGAGGGAAGCCTCGTCGTCGGTACACCGGCGTCGTCTTCGCTCATCGCCTCGTTGGATCTCGGAACGGATCTGCAAGAGGCGGGCGAGGAAGGCTTCGTCATCCGGGCGGTGCAGATCGACGGGAGGCGTGGCATGGCTATCACCGCTAACACCGACATCGGGGTCTTGTACGGCGTCTTTCATTTCTTAACCCAACTTCACATTTTGTAGTGACAAGAAAATACGGACCTCTAGTATTCCCGCTTGGGGAGCATTTTTTCGTTACCACCTATTGTGATTTACCGGATTGAGTGGGGTTGGTTTAGAGCGGTTTCATTGCTTGTTTTTTCTGTTGATAGAAGGCCGTATTGTAAGCGTGCGGTGAAGTACAGGGTAGCGGGCTTTTTGGCGGGTACAGTGTGGTTGGAAGGAGGAGAGCATGTGGGCTTGCCCGATCTGGACGATTCGGCGTCCGGCAGCTCCTAGTGGGCTTGCCGTGCCTGTTTCCAATGATGGGGCAATAGCGCTGCTATGTCCTCGGCAGGATGTGTCGGGATGCGCTGGAATACTTCCATGAGCCATTCCATTGGGTTGACATCGTGGAATTTGCAAGTTCCAAGGAGCGAATAGACCACAGCACCCTGCTGGGATGCATCATGGGATCCTGCGAACATGTAGTTCTTCCTACCGATAGCCAGTGGCCGTATCGCATTCTCAACCAGGTTATTGTCCAACTCCACACGGCCCTCATCCAGATATCGGGTCAGCCTTTGCCAACGGCCAAGCGTGTACTGGGTCGCCTTGGCCCACGGGCTCTTGGGTAAACCATTGTTCACCTCCAGCCACGGCTTCAGCTCCTCCAGTACAGGTCCGGCCCGTTCCTGTCGCAGTTGCTGACGAACATCCGCACTCGCACCCGTTTTGCGTAGCCAACGCTCTATGAGGTAGAGCTTGCGTATCTCCTTCAACACATGCGCGGCCTTATCCGGCTCGTACGTTTTGCAGTCGAAGAACTTGCGCCGGGCATGCGCCATGCATGCGTAGAGCGTTACGGATGGGTCCGCATCAAAGATGTCGTAAGCTACATACCCGTCTGTCTGTAGCAATCCCTCATACCCGTGCAAAAACTCCACCGGACCCGCCCGAGCACGGGTCTTCCGGTATTCCATCACCAACAGCCTCTGCTCTGGACTATGGTACACCCAATAAAAGCCTTTATGCAGCGATCCCTTCTTATCTCCATCCTGCACCTCAATCCCCGTCTCATCCGCCTGCAGATACCCGGTGGATAGCAACTCCTGCTTCAGAGCATCATACAACGGGGTCAGGTGCGACGCAGACTGCGATATCCAGCCTCCCAGCGTGGACTTCGCAATCTCCACGCCTTCCCGACGAAACCGCTGCTGCTGACGGTACAAAGGCAGGTGGTCCGCATATTTGCCCACCACCACATCTGCCAACAACCCCGTACCCGCCATGCCCTTGTTCACCATCCGTGGTGGCAACTCACCTATGATCACCCCCTTATCCTCATCCCCAGGGTCCACATACTTCGGACGCACATACTCAATAACCTTCCTATGGGCGGGTACACGCTCCAGAACCAGCGCCTTCTCCGCCCCGATGCACGTCATACCACTGGTATCCCCGTCAGCCTGCAATATTCATGTCGTACCCTGTTCGGGTCTAAAAGTGCTGTTTCGGTACCTGCAGGACCGATTGTGCGTTGTTCACGCGTAGGGACGAGGGACGACCATGAGAGGGGCTGAAAACACCAGTTTAGGCCCTTTTCCCGACACGACAGCGGTCACATTACCGAGATTTTGGGAAGACGTCTGTCGGGTAGACACACCTCTGCCTACCTTCTCTTTCCGCTTTCCGCGTTGGGCGCCTGCGGTGTCGGAGCGCAGGCGCAAATATGACTTGGCTAGCTCTTCAAGGGAAGCGTGATCCATGTGAGTTGACAATAACGTCGCCAAAATTGCTCCCATGCAGCATCTGCGCTGGCGGCAATGTGGATAACGATGTTGCGCGCGTGTTGTACGAAGCGGGCCCCCACCTTGAGTACACGCTCGCGATAGGTGCTCAGACTTATCTGGGATTCGTCAGGCTCCCACATAAGGCAGCGCCCCACATGCATGAGCTGATAAGTTAGAAGGTATACCTGTAGCAGGACCTCGTTCTCGGCTCGGATCTCGGCATCCTGTTCCGACTCATCCTGCTCCGACTCATCAGGCACCCGCACTACAGGCCGGCCCTTATAGTGTGTCTTCGGACGGGGAACCGAAGACAGCGCCATGGAGCAAGCCGCATTCAACCCCCCGAAGTGCTTTTCCGCCTTTCCTCTCTTCCGGTACAGATTCACAAGCTGCTCTGCCGGATAGGCTTCTGCATCCAGATCGGTGATCAGATAGAAATGCCGCGGAAAAAGCTCTCCCTGCACCGGAACAACCACGAGCACCACACGACGCTCTACGGACCAGCACTTTGCACGGTAGCGCAGTTCGTGGTAGCATTCGTCCGACGGCTGATCACCCTCCAAATGAGGCGCCGCAAGCCCGTCAATCACATCGTTTCCTTTCAGACGCATCACATAGCCGATACGGTCGTTCTCCAGCTTATCACATAACTCGCCACTGTTGAAGCCTGCGTCCAATCGGACAATGACCTTGTCGGCCACATGTTCACGCAATGCCAGCCCAATGCGTCGAATGAAACCGTAGCAGTCCTTCACCACATTCTGCGTGCCCCCTCGCAATTCCGCCCTCAACATGTCGCCCGACTCACCGCATATGGCGATAAGGGGCAGAAAGATGGTGCGCTTGTAATATCCGTTCCACTTGCTGCCCTGCTGCTTGCCATGCGTATCTACCGGTACACCGTCCACATCAAAGACCACCTCGGGGCGGCGCTTCCCGCCACCACGCTGCAGCAGGTGCTCCATGGCGAATGTCTCTGCAAAAAGGCGCAACTTCTTGAAATTCTTTTTCCCGGCCAACATGCGCACGAAGCGAGACATGGTTGGCTGGGATGCCAGGGACCTATCGTCCTGTAAAGCCTCCATACCCCTTTTGGAAGAAGTGGCCACGCGCATGGCAGGGTCCCTGTGAAGCTTGTCCGCATCTGACTGACGTCCCCACCCCTGCACATGTTGCAGCAGGTACTGTCGCACTAACTCCTCAAGGCTATGCGTAATCCGAGCTTGGGACCGATTGTCCTTAAGCACGGAAGCGAGTCGGCATGCCAAGGTGCTGATCACCATGGGCAGGCGCATAGGAATGACGCCGGCATCCGATGTTAGATTATCGGTCTTGGAGCGTACAACTTTAACGGATTTATTGAATTGGCAAGCGACCAGAAGGTTGGATTTGGGATCTGGCATCGGGTGTGTTACAGGGTGAATGGGTATTGGGGTTTCTGAACGTTTGAGCGTCGCACAGGATCCCATTCAAACCGTGTATAGTCAACATATTACGCCATAATATTAAACGACGATTCCCCGCCACTTAACTCCCTTATGAATAAGGGAGGGTCAGGCTCAATAGTAATCGTTTCGCGGGGCAGTTTCTTCAGCAGATCGTCCAGCGCTTTACGCTTGGGCTTGCCCTTCTTCTGCCGTCCGTTCGCCTTTTGCCCATTCTTCGTCTGTCCATTCGTCTCCGGCTCCGGTAGAGGGACCTCCTGCTCCGGCTCATCGAACAACGTGCCCTGCTGCGGGTCATTCAGCACACACTTTTCACTCTTAGGACTGTATAGCGCGCGTAGCGCCAGCATCAGCCGGTTATTCATATTCCCCAACTCTGCCTCAAGCCGGCTGCATCGATCATGCAGCTGGCTATTCTTTCTCTCCAATTCTGCATTATCCCGGCTGTACTGATCAAAGGCACTGGCCAATTCGGGGTACTGTGCAAGCAACACAACCTGCGCGGGGGAGAGGATAGAATGTGCTTCGGGCTGCATGGTGAGTTAGCAACACCAGCATATTGCTTGTTCCCGAATCACACATTATATTTGGCCCGATTATCGGCTTATTACCGCATATCGGGGCCGATATTTCACCGTCTGTGCCCATGTCGGCACATCCTCCTCTGGCAACGCAAACGTACCCGTCTCCAAGCGCTTGTAGAAGATCGCAAAGCCGTTCCGATCCCATGTGAGCGCCTTCAAATGGTTTCGCCTCCTGTTGATGAATACAAAGATGTCTCCCGACATCGGATTCCGCTTCATGCCGCTTTTTACCAAAGCACATAAGCCGTCAAAGCTTGTGCGCATGTCCACCGGCGGTCGGTAAAAGAAGTACCGGTGCGAAGGTGCCAGTCCGATCATGACTGCGTCAGCCTGGCCACGTACGAAGCAGAGACCGGTGCAAAGAACCGCACCCGTATCCCACCCGGATATGCGATCTCCACCTGTGCCGCTACCGCTGCCTACCGCCCACATTAGCTAGCTTGACAAGAGGGGGTGTCAACTGGGTCGGTTAGCACGTTGTTATGTGGTTTCGTGGGGCAACAGCACCAGATCCGGGTAACAGGGTAAGGTACAGATCGGTGGCTGAGCGCAATTCCTTGTGCGGATCGGCACATAGAGCGGTGTCAATGTGCCGCGCTCCTCGGGCGGACATAACAATGCGGTTACCGCGATTCGCTGATCGCCGCAAAATCAATGACATGGCCCCTCGTGCTGATAGCACGAGCCTTAGGCAGAGAAAATCAGGAGGTAAGCACAGACCTATCCTATGGAGGAGGACGCACCACCAGTTGACCTGTTGCGGCCAAATCCTCATGATGACTTGCCCGGATTTGCAGACTGCTGTATCCGCGCCACAGCACACTGTGACCTGGGTGACGATTCTTCCGCGGCGCATAACCGCCCATTATAGCCACCAACAGCACCGCCGCTAACAAGTTGGTGGGATCCGAAAGACCATAACGCTTCGAGTATGTGCGGAGCACAGACAGCTCCACATCGGTGAACATCACCCCGGCCTCCACCTCCGGGGAGGTACGACCCAGAAGCGTCATCAGTAGTACGCGCCACGCTGTCACCATGTGGATGGTGATAGCGTTGTGCAATAACGAGGCCTTTTGCATGCGCAACTTCTCCACCTTACAACCACTCTTGAGCACGCGATACGTGTCCTCTACACGCCAGCGCAGCCCGTAGTACTCAATGATCGCTTCCGCTTCCTCCAGCGATGTCACCGGGCACGAGGTTAAGAGGTACCACTCAATCCGCTTCGCATTCTTGGGAGGAACCGACTCACGAATATGTACCCCCCATAGTTGCACCGGCTCCCGCTGCGGGTCCTTATCGGTAGGAGGTACAGGTGTTTCGGAAGAATCAGGGGCTTCGGTATCCTGCACCACCTCCTGCTTCTTTTTCTTCTTGGTAGGGGGGAGGATTACCTTCCTATAGCGCACCTCCATAAGCGCATTACGGGCCGGCCGACCCTCATTCGTCACACGCCCCGACTTCGCACGACGGCTCACGCGTGTCACCGACAGGTGCATCATGCCTGCCGACGGACCCTTCCGCATCGCCTTGAATAACCGTGCCTTCTCCTTGCCCAGATTCCGGTCGTGTTTGGCTCGTACTATTACATCCGTACGCCGCAGCCCATCCCGCTCCGCAAAAAACGCAAAGATGTCCGCCTCCCGATCCATAACACAGATCACCTGCGTCTTGCGCGGCAGCGTCTCCGCCGCCTCCTCAATATCATGAAGACCCTCTATCCACTGCTGCGTCCCGGCAGCATGCTCCCCCTTAGGCTTCTCATACCCTAACTTCGCCATCCAGTCAGGGGAAAACGCTGAGTTCCGTCTCCAATTCTCCCGTTTTTCCCTCCTAATAGGGCTATTTCGGCTAAATTCGGCGTTTTTCAACCTTTTTTAGCCGACTTTTTCGGAAAAGGTAATGTGGTGCTATAGAGGTGTGGACGGGCACCTCCCCCCAACCACCCCGGTACCTTACCCCGTACCAATTCCACACTCCGATCATGTTTATCCGAAACCGACCCTACAAACGTAAAGACGGTAAGAAATGCAACAGCTTTGCCCTCATCGAATCCTATCGCAAAGACGGTACCTCCAAACACCGTACCCTCCTTAATCTCGGCCCGAACTTCCAACATCCCCCGCAGTCTGTGGGGGGAGCTGACCCACTGTGTTACTGCCCGACTCAAAGGGAAAGCCAGCCTCCCTTTCCAGAATGATGAAGCCTTTCTCAATGCGGTCGACGACATCGTTGCACATCTCGAAAGCAAGGGCTACGACATCCATCGCACATCCCATCAGCAACACCTCATTGATCCAGAGAAAACAACCCATCCCGATTCCCGGACCGTCGGCGGAGAACGACTGATCCTTCAGACTTTGGAACAGCTCGGACTGGCTGTACTGCTACGTTCGCTCAACTTCTGCGAGAAACACGTCAAGCTCTGCTGTGCGCTGATCGTCGGACGTATGCTCCACCCGGGCAGTGAACGAGAAACACATAAATGGCTGTGTAAAACCTCCAGTGTTCTGCAGCTTCTGGATTTGGAACCCCCGAGTCTCAACACCCTCTATCGTTGCACTGATCTGATCCATAAGCATATGGATGAGATCCTGGAGAAACTCTTTGGCATTACCAAAGCGGTATTGCAGTTTGAAGAAACGATCGTCTTTTATGATTTAACCAATACCTATTACCACGGCAAGAAGAAAGGGAAGTTGTTGTCGCATGGGCGCAGCAAGGAGAAGCGCAGTGATTGTCCGTTGGTTACGCTGGCGCTCACCCTGGATGGTTCGGGGTTCCCCCGCAATGTGCAGATCCTGCCGGGCAATGCAGGGGAACCGGCAACGCTCAAAGAGGCGATTGAGAAACTAAACGGTGCTACGCCCACAGTAATTATGGACTCCGGCATTGCGACGGAGCAGAATCTGCAGTACCTGAAAGAACAGGGACTGAACTGGATCACCGTGGAGCGTTCCAAAGCCCCTCCAGTCCCCGAAAACAAGCCGGATCAACAGTTTACGACCGCCGGGGGAGTCAAGATCAAAGCCTGGAAGATCACCAAAAAGGAAAAAGATGTTGAAGACGAAAAAGACGTTGAAGATAATGCAGAACTACGCGTGTTTGTGCACAGTGAGGCTAAGCAGGCGAAGGAGGATCAGATCCTTGAAACCCAATGCAAGAAGTTTGTGAAGGCGCTCACTACACTACATGAGGGACGCTCGAAACCCGGGTACTTGAAGAACTATGAAAAGGTCACGATAAAGGTTGGTCGTCTGAAGGAAAAGTACAAGAAGGTCTCACACCTGTATGAGGTAGAGGTCAGCAAGAAGGAGGGCACCAAGCATGCAGAATCCGTTACGGTGACCCGGCGTGCTTCGCACGCGCGTCGCACCCAGGCCAGCGGAGGGTATGTGCTTCGGACCAGTCATTCCGGATGGTCGGTGGAAACGGTTGCACGAACCTACTGGCGACTTACAGAGATTGAGCGCACATTCAGAGTCATGAAATCGGACCTCGGTCTACGGCCCATCTACCACAGCAGAGATGACCGCATTGAAGGACATCTGTTCATCACGGTACTGGCTTATCATGCTGCCCATCTGGTTCGCACCAGACTCAAGGAACACGGGATTCATGATAGTTGGGCGACGATCCGAGACAGGTTGAACGGGATTCGTCGGATTACGACCAAGATGGTTAAGAACCAATATCGGTACCTGATCACGGAGGTGGATCAGGATCTGCCTCCGAGTATGGTACAGTTCTTTGCGGTACTGGGATACGTGTATGATCCGGATGCGACCCGCACCGTGACCGAGCATGTGGAGGAAGCGAGTGCACCGGTGAGCCAGAAGCCTCCAGACTCATGACGTATGGTCCCTTCACAACGGTTGAGATAGCGTACTCCAGATGGAGCCACCAGAGCTACGTCCGATGGAAACGATCCGAGGTAGATCGCAACGAAACAGGCGGCAAAACACCAGGCAATAAGGGACTCAAACCGCCCTAAACCAACTCCAACCGATCCGGTAAATCTCACCATCCATTGCTCCTGAAAAAAACGGTCCAAATATGGCCACGGGAGAATTCCGTAGGTTAGTAGCACTACGAAATGGCGAAGTAAGGATACGCACATCGTAGCACTCCCAGGGGCACTCCGTCACCTCCCAATGCAATGGTCGCATGCAAATGCACCCCCTTGGACTCCGCTGTCGTCTGATTACGTCCTATAACCTCTAACCCCTCGCATTCCGGGCGCGTACTGAAGCTGATGTCCGTACCATCCTGCACGCATAACACCGTGTCCTGCGTACGCATCCGCTCCATCGTACGCTGTCGATGAGGCGCCAATATCCTCTCAGGATTGTTCCCATACCGATCCGCCTTCTCAAGAAAACGATAATACCCCGATACCGCCGCCGGATCACGCTTCGGTGCTGCACTCGGTGGACGACCCATAGACGCTCCCAACATTGCTGCACTCTTTACCAAACGAGCACTGCGCCTCTTATCCCCCAATGGCGCACCACCAAACTCCTGCTCCGCCCACCCGTCACCATCAAGCCCCTCACCCACTTCCAACCGCGGATGCAGCTCCACCTCCGGTACACCCAGCTTCTTGCGCCAGTCTCCATCAACCTCCCTAACGAATATCTTCTTCTGCGTTTGCTTGCATTCATGCGTGAGGGCATGCCGCCCCCTGCCCATGGTCATGCCCGAACGAAGGAAGCCTGCCGCCTTGAAACACGTACCCTCCTGATCCGGGCCCACAAATGTTTCCACCAGAAAGGGCGCATAGCCATATCGCGCACGGAAGTCGTCCGGCAATCGCCGCAGTACCCGTCCCAACAGATGACTGGCCAGATTCTTGCATTGCACCGTGGGACGAATCAGGAAGCAACTCAGCCCCACCACACGATACAGCTCCCGATCCCGCTGCTCATCACTCCACGCCATCCATGTATCCCGAGGTTTCAGATACAACGCCGCTGCCGAAAACCCGATGGCGCCCAGTATCCCGTGCGCACTCTGAAACACGTATCGCACCTGGGCCCCCACAAGGGTCTTCAAACCGCGGGGATGCTCCTTGGTTATCAGCGTATTCCGATCGTGGTAGCATCGCGGTCGGAGACCAGCACGACCTCAAGATCTTCGACCTCACCCACCGTATCCGGTACATCCACCGGCGCCTCCACCGGCGCTTCCAACAAACGCGGCCCGGCAATCCGACCAGTCCGCTGCGAAACAGGCAGTACAATCTTGTTCTCTGCCTCCAGCGTACGTAGCGCTTTCAAGCATCCGGCCCACTGCGGCCGCCCGCGAGCATCCATAAAGCGGTATTGCTCGCAAACAATGCGACTGACCGCGGTGCGACTCTTATCACCGTGTACCTCCAGAATACGCTGCAAGGTCGGTTCTGCGCCGCGAAGCGTGGTAAGTATCTGATGCTGCACCCACATGCCGGTAAACTAACAGACAAATACGCAATCGTTAGATTTCTTGCGAAAGCTTGCGAAGCCGCGGGGCTTTCGCCTACGTTTCGACATGAGATCGTCCGATGGCGGTGATACATTGTCAGTCGTTGAAGTAGCAGTACGCCGCCTGGATACACACTCCTTGCGCCGAAGCATAAGCGAAAATTTGATCCTGCTGGACTCGGACCGCATCTAAGCAGATCGAGCGGCTGGGCGAGATGCTTATGTGCTAGCGAGAAAAATGGGTTCAATGTCGTGTTAATGACTCCAAATCTAGAGGGTCTGCTAGTTCGACTGCACAAGGGATGTGAACAACACCAGATCGCACCCCGCGACTCTATGCGGCGACTAATTTCGCTATGGCCTGGATACGGTAAGGGTTCATTGCGTACCAGCCAGGTAAGGCAGCGCTTTACAGTTGACGATTTCCACAGAGCTGCAAAGTTTGATAAGGACCTGCTGAAGCTACTTCGGATTCTGGGGCTTGCTCAAACGTAAGTGTCCGCCCGGGCCGGGTAGCTACTTGACATGCATTTGGTAACCCATTTCTGGGATCGCGTGTCGAACCCTGCCGAACTACCCGCCGCCCCACTCGGAGGCAAAGCGATACGCAGCAACACCGCTATACTCGGACGTAGCTATTACCTGGGCCGGCGCGCAGACCGCAACATCACACAGCGCTGAATCTCCGAGACGCCTTTCCCCGTGAAGTCAGCATTGCCATTGATGACTCCGCCACGGCCCCATGCTGTCCTGCATCAACTCCAATAGCATCGAAATTCTTTCCTAGGGTCGCATGGCGCACGCTGGAATTATAGCAACCAAATCACGCGGTTGTCCAATTTAATCTTCCACTAATACACCTGTAATACTGCGCTAACATCTGGTAAATAGCTTGGCCGCCGTATTCAATAACCAATTGCACTACCACTCTCAATGAACATATTCTTAGGGCTGATGATGGCGATTCTTGCTCCGCCATCTTTCACCAATAATGATGTCGGAACCATTACCGGCGTCTTGGTCGACGGCTCTTCTGGCGAGACCCTAATCGGTGCTACAGTTGTCATTCAAGGCACTACGGTGGGCGATGCAACCGATATCAATGGCTCGTTCGCCTTTACTGCACCGGTAGGAACGTATTCTGTCCAATTCAGCTACGTAGGCTATAACAGCATAACCATTCAGGATGTACAAGTCACCAAAGACTCAATAGTCCGCCTAGACTACGCTCTGCAGCCGGAAGCAGTCCAGGTTGACGAAGTAGTTGTGGAGGCCCGGATGTTGCGGAATACCGAAGCGGCTTTGCTTCGCGACCGCTTCAGATCTGCAGCTGTTAGTGACGCCATCAGTGCCGATGCCATTAGCCGGGCTGGCTCCGGTGATGCTGCAGAAGCAATGACCAAGGTTACCGGTGCCTCGGTATTGGGCGGGCGCTATGTGTATATCCGGGGGCTTGGCGATCGCTATGCAAGTACCCTGCTGAACGGAGCTGCGTTGCCCAGCGCAGATCCTGACAGGAAAGCGTTCCAGTTAGACCTTTTTCCTGCGGCGCTGCTGGAGAATATTGTCACGCTCAAGACCTTTACCCCAGACAAGCCTGGAGACTTTAGCGGAGGTCTGATTGATGTCGCGACCAAGTCCTTCCCGGACAGATTTACCCTGCAGGTATCGGCAACGACCACATACGACGACCAGGCCAGTTGGATCAATAATTTCCTTTCCTATCCTGGCAGTAAGGCAGATTGGCGTGGGACAGATGACGGTTCGAGAGCACTCCCCGGAGTCTTGGCCGTCCGTTCCACCGATTCTAGGCTTCCAACAGAGCAGGATATGCGGGATGTGCGGCGCGGGGTGACCAATGAGATGCGACAGTTTGCGGCCGACTCACTGGACAGCTTCGCCAAGGCCTTCAATAATGCCATGGCTCCTATCACGGAGTCTGTGCCGCTCAATTACAACCTTTCATCCTCTATAGGCGCCAATATCCCCGTACTAGGGCGCCCGCTTGGTTTCACATCAAGTCTGACTTACAATCGCGCCTATTCGTATTACGATGACGGCGTGTTTAGCCGGTGGCAGCTTACCGGTGGCGATGTGAATTCCGTCGACAACCTGACCTCAACCACATTCTTCGGGGCGAACCCCGACCTAGGCCTGATCACGCGCGCTGATCCGCTTGAAGCGGCATCCTTTGCCAACGTAAGGGGAAGTGACGAAGTCAATTGGGGAGCGACCACTACGCTGGCATATATGCCAGCGGATCGTCACGAATTGGCCGTTACAATCTTGAGGACGCAGAGTGGCCGCCAGGAGGGTTCCCTTCTTGCAGGATTTAGAGACCAGAGTAGTACAGCAACCTTCTTTACCCGAGCTCTAGACTATGAAGAACGTGCACTTATCAGCGCTCAAACACGCGGTACGCACGCCTTGGGCCAGCTGCAGCTGGAATGGAAGGTCTCGCGTAGCACTAACACGCAGGATGAGCCGGACCTGAGGTTCTTTTCCTCTGACCAGAACATTCAACTCATTGGAGGTGAGCTTGATACCACATTCAGCCTCGGTGGCGGCAATGCCCCTCCTCCCCAGCGATATTTCCGCAATTTGTCCGAAGACAATTCCGGTGCGAGCGTAGACATCACGTTTCCGTTCCGCCTGTGGAACCAACAACCGGCCCGGCTGAAATTCGGAGGCTTGGCCGAAGATGTAAACCGCACATTTCGCCAACGGCGTTTTGAGTACTCCGAGGGCCGGGAAGTTGATTTCAGGCAGTTTCGCGGTGATCCGTTAGCCTATTTCGACGAGGCTAACCTCGGTGTCCTCGACACCTTGAGGGTTGGAGACCTGGTGGCATACAACGCTGGTCTCTATATCCGTGAAAATTCCCCTGCACGCGCCAACTACGACGGGTCACGCAATATTCGGGCTGGCTATTTGATGATGGACCTACACGTGCTACGGCGCCTGCGCTTAATCGGTGGTGCGCGCCTGGAATCAACGTGGCTGCGGACTGTCAGCCAGGACGAGAGTCTATCGGACGCTCACAGGATTGGTACTCTTGATGATCTGGACCTTCTGCCATCCTTGAATTTGGTCGTAACGCTGCGCCAAAATGCGAACTTGCGGGCTGCCGCCACCCGAACCTTGGCTCGGCCCATGTTTCGTGAGCTGGCACCGTTTCAGAGCTTCAACTTTGTCGGAGAAGATGTACGAGAAGGGAATCCACAGCTTGAGCGAACCCTGATCACAAATCTGGACCTTAGATGGGAGTGGTTTCCCAGGCCTGGAGAAATCGTGGCTATCAGCGGATTCTACAAGCACTTGGACCAGCCTATAGAACGGGTTCTCCGCACAGTCGGAGAGGGACGATTCATGTCATACCAAAATGTGCCCACCGGCCGGGTCTACGGATTGGAGATTGAAGCCAGAAAGCAATTGAACCAATGGACGGGCATATCCATTGTGCGAGACCTGTCTTTAGGAGGCAATCTATCTC
The DNA here is from genome assembly GCA_963663495.1 of Rhodothermales bacterium. GTDB lineage: Bacteria > Bacteroidota > Rhodothermia > Rhodothermales > Bin80. The sequence continues at coordinate 1,139,946 of OY760427.1, read as the reverse complement.
TTGCTTCATCGCGGGTAGACATTCCAGGCGAGGAACTTGTAATCATTCTAGCATCCGATCCCGATGCATTGACGTGGCGCCGACTGGAGGGCCAGTCGCCGTACCTGTTCAACCTGAACATTGGATACGAAAACCTCCGGTCAGGGACGACCGCTAGCCTGTTCTACAACGTGTTTGGATCCCGCCTCCTCGCTGTGACGGAAGGGGCAACGCCGGATGTCTTTGAGAAATCGAGACAGGATTTGAATTTCACGTTATCCCAAGACTTACCCGCCAATTTTCGCATCAAAGCGTCTGTCAAGAACATCCTGGGATCCGACTACAGCCAGATCCAAACATTCAAGTCACGGGACTACGACTACATCCGGTATTCCATGTCTACAACCTTTTCACTGGGACTCAGCTATCTGATCAACTAACCCAAACGTCTACTCACAACTTCTACCATTCTTGATCCGTGATCAATCGTTTCGATAATTCTCGCAAGCACCGTATTACGGACGCGAAGCCAACACCATTTTGCCTAAGATTGGTACTGACCGTGATGGTCTTTTCAATCTCATCAATCTCGGCCACTGCTCAAACGGATGATGTAGAGGCCCGACCCCAGATAACTGTATCCGATGACGACATCGGTCCTGAAGACAAGGTTATGTGGAGCGCTGACAACGTCTATGTACTCGATGGCGCTGTGTTTGTGGAGGACGGTGCTGAACTGCACATTCCCGAGGGTACCGTCATCAAGGCGAATGACGGAACAGGAGTCAACGCCTCCACACTCGTCATAACGCGCGGTGGAAAGATCTTTGCGAACGGCACGAAGGATAAGCCAATCATTTTCACATCCGTGCAGGACAACATTTCTAGTCTGGACTTTCTGAATTACGAAAGTCGCGGTCTATGGGGTGGCATAGTAATCCTAGGCCGTGCCCGCACAAACAACCCTGGAGACGCCTCTGGAGATTACAAGGAGATTGAGGGCGTGAACGAGATCGTGGCGGAAGGCGATACCAGGGCGGAATACGGTGGGGACGACGATGAGGACTCCTCCGGCGTAATGCTTTATGTGTCCATTCGGCATACCGGTATCAATATCGGCGAAAGTGATGGTAACGAAATTCAGGGCTTAACGCTCGGTGGTGTCGGTAGCGGCACCGTATTGGAATACATCGAATCGTATTCCTCTGGGGATGACGGCGTAGAGTTCTTTGGCGGGACGGCCAACCTCAAGTATTTTATTTCCGCCTTTAATTCAGACGACGCAGTCGATTGGGACCAGGGCTGGCGTGGCAAAGGGCAGTTTTGGTTTGTACTCCAAGGCACCGACAAGGCTGGGGCAGCCGCCGAACAAGACGGTGCAGGCGGAGATGAGCACTTCGCGCCATTTGCCGAGCCGGAAGTCTATAACGCCACGTATGTGGGCCCCGGAGTTGGCAACAAGCCTGCGAGCGATCGCGCAGAGATGCTAATGTTTCGAGACAATACGGGCGGTCATTACCGCAACTCTATCTTCACGGACTTTGAGTCCAACAAGGGCGGCTACGCACTGCACATTGAAGATGTTGACAATACAGGAGCGAAAACCGAGGACAGCCGCAAACGATTTGAAGAGGAGGACCTGACCTTGTCTAACAACATCTGGTGGTCTTTCGGCTCTGGAGCCAGCTTACAAGACTGGGTGCGGCATGATGGAGACTTCCGCACCCAAATCCTTGCGGCCCTGGCAGCAAGCAATAATATGGCTGTGGATCCGATGCTCCGAGGCATTGAGCGTGACACGGAGCCTAGTATGGAGTTGGACCCTAGACCCGCGTCCAACAGCCCTGCCTTCACAGCGGAACGATCACCGTACACCGACGAGTACTTTGAGGATGTCGACTTTATCGGAGCCTTCGGAGCGACCAACTGGGGGCTTGGATGGAGCGCACTTGACCACTTGGGCTATTTCAGTAGCGCGGGAGTCACCGATGTCGAAGACTATGATGAATTGATCGACAATGGTAGTGTAACCTTGCTGCCAAACTATCCGAATCCGTTCAATCACACTTCTACCCTTCAATTTTCGGTACAGGATGGACAGCATGTAAAGCTCGGAGTCTATGACCTGTCTGGGCGGTTAGTAACGATCCTTCTGGATTCCTACCAGACACCAGGCAGACACTCTGTGGAATTCGATGCGCGAGGGTTGGCCCCTGGACATTACGTCTATAAGCTTGAATCCGGCTCCGGCAACGTTTCACGGCAGATGACGGTAACCCAGTAGTTGCACGTCAGACCGTAACCATTTCTGGCATCATGGTGCGTAGCACCTACTCGGGTGGGGAATTCTTGGGGGAGGGAGAAGAATTCTGAGGAGCCCTCCCTCCTTTTTCGTTGCATTCACAGATTGCTCTTATAACTTTGTGAATTGTGGGATTGGTTTCAATCGCACCAGCCCCATTGTCGGATGCTCAGCATTTGGGGCGGTATCGCAACGACTACCGCCCCTGCACCCTATCCGCAAGCGTGGTACCCTAGACGCGTCCCGGTGGCTGCCCCGCGGAGTCTTTTTTACAATTCGTCGGTACCCAACTGGGTCTAATAAACCGGTACACGCGCGGCGCCCGATGGAACCCAAGGGCCACAATCATCAGCCAGAGCAATAGTGTGGTTACGTGATCCTATCACAATCCGCCTCATGGCCCTGGTAGGGATTTGGACCACCAGCGTCTATACGAAGATTATCTCCCATTCTCGATAACTTGATAGACTTGCCTCTCACCCCTCAAAATCCGAGTAGACCTTTTTCCTTCATCCTGACTTCGACGGTGTGCAGCCGAAACTACACACATACGGATATACTTTTGTGGCTGTGGATCGTGCTGGTTCTCGCGGTAGCCCCCGGGTTTCCCCGGAGGCCCCGCACAGATCCGGACGTGCGCGCTAACGCATCCGGCTCTTCCCTTGGGTCGCGCCACCGCGCATGACGTTAACAGACCAGCGAACCGGTCCGTTGCCGTAACCGCACCTTCCCCTGGCACACGAACCTGGCTCTGTGTCCAGTGCGTGCCATGTTGCATACGATCCTGGTTCTGCGTCCAGTGCATGCCGGGAACTGCGGTTTCCCCTCGGGTGCGACGCTTCGCTCCACCAACTCCGCCACCATGGTCTTCCATGCTTTGTTCGCCAGCTTCATCGCTACTATCATCGCATCGGACTTCTCTTCAACGTACATCCTCCGATCAGCATTTCGCCTACGCTTCGGCGACCCCGCCCTTGGCGCTGGGCGTTGAAAAGATCTCCCAGGTCCCGGCAGGATATGTACATACGTCCATGGGGTCTTAGACACCGCGGGCCTGTCCGCCCTCTCACCATAACGATGACGAACATATTGCCTTCGACCGCACCGATAATCTCGGCGACCCGAACGACACATCTTTCGTTGCTCAATATCCCTGGCCATATGCGCCGCTACCGACACTTCACGTCCACCCTCACGAGTGACCGCGCACGGCTCGCGGAAATATGTGCTTGGTTCTTGCTTCATATTACGGGACTTTCACCCGCTATATCCTTGCCAGTTAGCCTGGCGTACCGGTACAATTTCGCCCACCTCTCCCGGAAAAATGAACACAATAGATTCGGCCTCTTTGCCGCCGTGCTATCCGCCTATGAGCGGATCCTGCAAAGTCGCCGTCTGTCTCTGTAGCTTCTTACCCACCACATTGTAGAGACGCTGCTCCCGCGTGGACACAGACGGCAGCACGTACAGCGCCCCGCTGTTGTCCTCCCGGAGCACCGATGCCTCCACTGTACGCAGCTCCAACAGTATCCGACCCTCACTCACCCGGGCCGCACTATGCGTCACATTGCACCGGAACTTCTACCGACGCAGCAGCGCAAATGCCACGAAGCAGATCGCCAGATGCGCCCGCACCCGAGCTTCCGTCCAGTGGAATATCGGACGGATCGACAACGTATGCTTCATCACACGCAAACCAAACGAGCCGTATACGTTAACGCGCATGTACGGATCTGTCCGGGGGCTTGGGGAAACCTGAGTCCCTGCCAGGACAAATGAGCGGTTCAGGTACAATTCTGTGAACCTCCTCCGGGCTACTCAACTCCTGGGCGGAGTAGCGAAAATACCAACCGGTCCCACCACCGAGCGACAGGTGCAATTGCGCCGTTGTGGCAAGTGAAGCTCAATTTCCATCCTGCGGAGCAACCTCGTGACGCGGGATGACGGCTTCTGTTAACGTATGATAATCAGGACTGATGACAGAAAGATCACCAACCTCATAGGTATGCTAGCATCCTGTGCATTCGTAAGTCAAGAGACAATATTAATGGGTAGGCAGCGCTACCCTTGGTGCTACACTGCCTATCTCCACGAAGCCTCGGCTGTCCTCGGCTGCAGTCTCCTGGCGATACTTCCGCCTCCAATAATTCAACTGCCCATACGAGATGCCGTGCTTTGCACAAAACGCCGCTGCGGACTGGGTCCTTTCGTTATACTGCTCTAACAGCGGAAACATCTCTTCCGCCGTACGTTTGGGCTGTACCATGCGATCTGGGGTCTGGGTTCTCACGTCTAGGGGTAAGCTCCCCAGAACCCATCACCCAATCAAGATGTAGTTCACCGCACGCTTACATTCTTCCAGGCCACCGGGCAATCATCGGGACACGAATGCCACCCTCGTAGACTTGCCCTTTACGTCCGCGTAACGGGCCACTACTGGCGAATAATTCGGTGTCAACACTCCCCAGGAACGTAGGTCCGTTGTCGCTTGAAAAGACGATCAACGTATTATCGCGCAGTCCAAGCTCGTCAATCACCGCCAGAATACGCCCCACATGTGCATCCATGCGAGTGATCATACCCGCATAGGCAGACTTTGGACGGATGTGAGGCAGGTATCCATGTTCTCCAAGATCCGACTCTTCGTCAAACATGCCATAATACCGGGCCAATTCCTCGTCTGGAACCTGAAGCGCCAGGTGAGGAACGATATGCGGAAAGTAGAGGAAGAAGGGGCGGTCAGCGTTGGAGCGAATAAACTCTTCGGCCTCACGCACCATGAGGTCTGGAGCATAGTCCAAGCCCTTGTAGCGATCGTATTCGACTGGATCGTTAGGATCGTCTCCTTCGAACCGTTGGTGGGGGTGGAAATATTCGTTTCGGAGCGAATCCCACTCAGTATTGCACCAGAGGTGGCTGGGATAGTAGTTGTGCGCCTGTTTTTGGTCCAAGTACCCGTAGAACAAATCGAACCCCTGGAGATTGGGGATCCCGGTGGATTCAGGTCCCCCAAGCCCCCACTTGCCTATCACGGCCGTAATATACCCCTGCTCCTGAAGCATTTTCCCGATTGTAAATGTCTCAGGCTCAAGCGGCAATTGGCCGCGCTCCTCTGAGTCAAGAAAGCCGCCCAGTTCGAAGTTATCGCGGACCTGGCAGTTGCCTGTGTGCTTGCCTATCATCAGTGTGCAGCGAGACGGCGCACAGACGGGGCTACCGCTATAATGCTGCAGAAAGCGCATGCCTTCCTGAGCCAATTGATCCAGATATGGTGTTTTAATTAAGGCTTGCCCATACGATCCTAACTCTCCATACCCAAGGTCATCTGCAAGGATATAGACTATGTTGGGGGGTTTTGGCGCCGGTTCCTGTGTACTGCACCCCACTGCGACGGCACAGAGTACAATCCAGCTCAATCGATTAAGCATGAGACGAACGCGTAGAATGAAAGAGTTACGGTGGTGAATTCGTGGGAGTCTATGCTCGGAAGGAGCCCAACCCAATCAGCGATCCGTTCTAAAGGGCGCCGCGGGTAATCCGTCCACATTGTACAGGTTTGCTCGGTCGGGATTGTCAGCCCATGCGTACCGGACGGCGGTTGGGTTGCTTAGACCGTCGTGCGAGACGATCACGGCGCTGCCTTCAATGCGGGCGTCCGCCCATACGAATTGATCCTCAGAGCCGGCGATGGCGAACCCGCCAACTGCCGCTCCATCCGCTACGAGCCCCGCTCCAACATGGTCAAAGGATACGTGGATTTCATTCCCGACTATAGCGTGTTCCCGGTAGATTGGTCCAGAATACACGAGCTCCTCCCCGTAAGCCAGGTGCCGCGCTGCAAGCGCGAGTCGCAGTCCGACATCTTGTTTGTTGCGCGGGTGGATATCGTCAGCTTCACCGATATCGATGATTACAGCCTGCCCAACACCGGGTAGTGCAAGTGCCGCCGACTGAGATTCGCGCAAGGTTGCCCAATGACTTTCTGCTGGCTCCGGTAGCGCCTCGCGGAAGTTTGCAAGGGACACAAAAAGGTACGGAGCGGCTTCGTTTCCCCAGGCAGTCCTCCACTGGGTGATCATGGATCGGAACTGCTCTGCGTACCGGGTTGCATCCTCCTCGTTACCTGCGTTGGATTCGCCTTGGTACCATATGAATCCAGAATTGGGAAAGAACAGGATTGGGTGAATCATCTTGTTATAGAGCACCGTCGCAAGTTGATTCTTACCTGCATTTTCGTTCACGGCAAACTGGCTCACGCGAAACTTCCACATTCCTGCGAGAGGAATCGAGGTATCGGACACTTCCAAACTCGGATACTCTTCTCCTCCCATAATGCCTCCCTGGCCTCCTGTATCCGTTACGCGAACGGTGATGGTGTTTGTGCCGGCTCGCAGAATTGATGCGTCAACGGGATAGCGTCGTGCTTGGTTGTAAACATTGGTTTCGCCGACCAACGTCCCATTGACCCATGTCATGTCGCGGTCATCTACCGTGCCGAGTTGCAACACTGCATTCGCAATCGCTTCCTCACTGATTTCGAACATGGTGCGATACCAGGCAACACCGTCTAGCCCCGCATAATCAGCGCTTTCCCAATTGCCCGGCACTTCGATGTCAGCCCACTCCGAAACATCAAGATCCGAATCTGCCCAAATGGCAACCCCATCGACCAAGCCTGCATCTTCCGTTTCCGACGCGCCATACGTCTCTGCAAAACGTTTGCGCATTTCTGCATAGCCAAGACTATCGGACTCTAGCAGCGCAGCAACCAAGTCTGGGTGGAGGCCAAGTGCGTCCGGGTCCATCCAGGCTTCAATTCGGCTTCCACCCCAAGAGGTATTGAGAATGCCAATGGGCACATCTTGGGATAATCGCAGGGCTTGTGCAAAGTAATAGCCTACTGCAGTGAAAGCCCCCACATGCGCCGAGTCAGCTGGATGCCATTCACCACCCGCCAGAGTGGGAGAAGGTCTGCGGGCCCAAGTTCGTGGAACCTTGTAATGACGGATCAGGGGATCGTTTGCCGCTGCTATTTCCTGGTCTGCGTTTGCCGATAAGGCGACAGGCCACTCCATATTTGATTGGCCTGATGCGATCCATACGTCGCCGAACAAAACATCTTCAACCACAATTTGATCATCGCCGCTAGAGATGACAATGCGGTGAGGGCCGCCGGCGGCCTGAGGAGGGATTTCTGTGCGCCAATTTCCGTCGCGATCCGCTCTGCCCTCCAGTTCCATGTCATTCAGCATCACCGTAACAGAAGCTCGTGGAGTTGCTCTGCCCCACACGGGAACAGCAACATCTCGCTGCAGGACAGCCCCGTCGGAAAACAGCAGGGAGGTGGAAAGCGGGACGTGATCTGCGGTGCCAGCAGACCCAACTATGACTACTAGAAGTAATGCGGGAAACAATCGTCTCATGGCAAGGGCTATGAAAATGTGTTGGAAGAGGGCTGTCGTAATTCTACATTTGAGGGAGTACAGTTAGTGCATATGTTGGTGCAGGAGGGGCAAAAGCAGGCAAACATTCCAGGAGCTCGGTATAAGTGCGGTACTCAAGACGCGTTGAGTCTGCCGAAAAAACTAGTGTCCCTTCCTGCCTGTAGCATTACCATTCATATGGAGACCTGTCGCGCATACCCTCGCAAAATACATCTGATGGCAATCTGTACGGTGTTGCTTTAGCAATCTGCCACAGCAATGATGGAATGCACGTTACGCTTCAACTGCCGTCCTTCCCGGTAAATCTTGGGGTGATCGATGCGCTTTACGCGGAGCCCCCAGTATGCATCCATTGTATCCTTCTCGATTCGTGGTTTCAGTTCCTTTGGCGCTGCCCTGATATTATCGAGATCGGTCGCATGTATGCTACATGGCCGGTTGTAGCGATCGAGGTGCCAATGGTATACGTCGCGCACGTACATCAACATGAATGCTTCCCCCAGGTGCTGCGGCATCGCCCACCTGATGCGTCAGACATGTCCCCTGACCACCTGCCAGATCTCGTTTGCGCCAATTCTGCCGCGGTACGGCCCGTCATGACCTGGTATGCAGCCGTCTATGATTCCAGTTTTCATCCGATGCACATGGAAAGCGGCACATGGTTACAAGAATAGAGCTTGTAACGCCCCTCGACGGCAAGTTACGAGGATTCCGTCTAACCAGTGAGACGAAATGCTTTCGGTGGCCTGCGATGAGATCGGAGGTTGTTGCCTGACCGGGGTTGATTCCAGATTGCGCGGCCCGTTGGTGGCGGTGTTGCATACCGCTGCATGAACACCTGAATGAGACTCCGGTGGTGTGGGCTAGTCGTTAATGGACCACTTTGCCACCGACTATTTGTGGAGGTCGAACTTGCGATTTTGTCAGTCCTACAGGCCGAGGATTCTCTGCAGCCTACCCCGGCGAATGCACGAGGGTCAATGGTGTTGTGGTTGAGCGATTGCCCGCTCTCGTTCGACGATGATCGTTTTATCAAGTCTGCCGGTGCGATTTACTCAAAACGACTCCGCGTTGAAAGGTGCGCGACCTGTTCTACGCGGTACAGATGGAAAGCACTGTCAGCCCTTGGGCTTGAGTATTTGGATTAGGTCCCGCAGTGCAGCAAGGTCGCTTTCGGCCTGCCGCTCAATTTCGCTGACCCGATTATCGGCATCCCATTCCAGGATTTCACGTTCGAGGCTTCTAACCTTTCCATCCAAATCATATTGCTCGATTTCGGCTTCAATGTCTTGGATCCTCCGGTCATGGTTGTACTGCTCGATTTCCTCTGAAACATCTCCAGCCGGATTATCTTGGTCGAATTCCGCGATGTCTTTGTGCAAGGAGAGTGACTCCTCTTTAGCCCGCCCAATCTCGACATGTATGTCGATCATTTGCTTAAAGACTTCGGTACCGGCCTCTTCCTGAATCCGCCTCACATCCTCAACAGTCTGCCGAACATCGTTGTTGTGCAAGTTATTCCGCCGCACGACATCGTAGTCTTCATCAAAAGCATGGGATAGTTCTTCCAATTCCGATAGGTCAAGTTGCTCCAAAGCCTGCGATGTTGAATGCAGTGCATCCTGCATTGCATCTGATGACAGGATACGAGCTATCTCCCATGACATTCTTCCGTTTTTCCGCTCAAGAGCCGCAACTTGACGATGCAGGCTCGCGGCATAACGTTGATGGCTGCCGATCTGACGACGCAGGCTTCCAACGTGGCGCTGGTGGGATCCTATCTCTCTACGCAGTTCACCCTCCCTGGTCCGCACTTCCAAGGCCTCTGTATAGCGGGCCATTACACGAAGCATAAGGTCGCGCCATTCGCGAGCATCCTCATCGAAGGGCTGCGAGATCCCGTCAATGTTCCAATTATAGTCATAACCACTTGGAACCGACGATATAGTCAGCCGATGTACTAATTCAGCCTCCGATTGAAGGATCATAGAACTACCGGAAGTCATGCTCTGCACAGTCGTGCGATCCGCGGATAGCTCCACATCTCCTCTGGTGTGCATGCATAGCGTCATGCCTTCCACTGACCATTGAAATGTTGTGGCTCCACGCTCCCGCTTGATGCCGGACCACCGACTGCCAGGTTCGCCGCATTCGATCTCCGATGATTCCATCGTTTGTTGGGCTACTCTGGATTGGGCAATCGGAGTCATGCCAGGAGAATCTACTGGCACCTCGCTGGGAGGCGGACTGGCTCGAACGGGCGCACGTACACTCACCGCAGATGCTCCGAGACGTTCGGCGGGCCGCGCGTCAGGCGCCGCTTGCTCGGCTAGAGGAACGGGAACGGTGGTTGGGTTTATGCGGACGGAAGCACAAGCTGCTACCATCCCCACGAAACCGACGACGAATACGGTGGAGTAGGCTCGGAAGCGCGAATAGGATGGGCGTTGTTGCTTCAGGATAGACATAATTCGATTCTCCAAATGAGGGCGTTGTACTACGGGTAATGACAAGACTCCGCGGTGGTCGGTGGAGACTTCTGCTGCCAGCTCGAAGAGGTGGCGGGCGTATTCAGATGGACGGACATCAAGTACCAGGACTTCTTCATCGCATGAGCATTCTCTCGCGGAGACGGCGAAGCGTGATGCGAGCCAGACAAGAGGGTGGTACCAGTACATTGCCACCACGCCGCCGCTGATCAGTCGCCACAATGCGTCTCGTCGCCGTACATGAACCAACTCATGCGATAGGACCATCTCGCGGCGACCAGAATTCCAATCCATGGCGGAGATGGGGAGGAGAACCACGGGCCGTAGCGGACCGCCTGTCATTGGGGAGTCCACTCTCGGACTAGTAAGCAGTCGAGGATTGGTGCGAACGCCTAGTTGACGTCGGAGTCTCGCTGAAGCATGGGCCCAGTCCTGGTTGCGAATTGGAGTGGCCGCCTGCACGAGTGTTCGGAAGCGAAAGGCGGCGATAGCAAGAGAAATGAGTCCAGCCGCGCAACCGATCCCCCAAATGAGGAATAGTCCTGTAGCAGCAGATAGCGGTATGGATTCCCAAGGCCGTTTGGGAGAGTGTGCGAGCTCATACAAGTCCTGATCCATCGGAATGGACTCATGCCCTAAGGCGGGAGTATTGCGGGAAGGTGCAAGATCATTTGTCTGTAATGCCGTAAGGGCACTCTCAACGGATACGGTCCGTGCGGGAAGGATCGGCAGCACCCATGAAGGGGTGAGCCACATCAGTACGGGTAGTATTAGGAGCACCGCGAAGGTCGCGATCCATAATAGATGCAGGGATCTTGCAGCCCCGCGCTTTCCCAAATATGCAAGGCCAAAGGTGACGCAAAGGACCAGCGTAGCCTTGATAACTAGCACCAAGGCGTCTGCTGCCATGAACTGAAGTTCAGTCATCGTCCGTCTCTCTCAGCTTCGTCAATCATCGCCTTGATGCGCGCACGTTCATCTGGAGTAAGATCCCCCTCGCCAACCTCAAGCAGCATGGTGACTGCACCCTCGACGCTACCGCCAAAAAAGGTTCGAAGAACTTGGTGTATCGCAGAGCGCTGTGCCCGGTGGACGGGTAATGCTGGAGTATATAAATACCGGGTACCATCGGATTCTCGGTTCACATGCCGTTTTTCCACGAGGACGCGTAGGATTGACCGCACAGCTGAGTATGATGGAGGATGAGCCATGCGTTCTTGTATCTGGACTGCAGAAGCACTGCCCAGTTGGTACAGGATATCCATCAACTCGCGTTCACGTCTGCTTAGTGTGGGAAGATCGCCCGCGGTCATGGTTCTCAATTCGGATTCGTTTGTCTTCATCCTAATAGCAAAGGTAACATCGAGGTGTTGAAAAATCAACACCTCGATGTATAGTGTCGGGCAGTGCTGTGGATGGTCGTAGACGGAACGGGTTATTGGCAGTGCAACTCCGAGGTCCGTCCTGCTTCGTAACGGAGGGCAGCCGACGCACTGGTGCGGGCAATTCTTGGAGAAGAGTAGATTGGCGCGCTCGTGGAACATGCGAATCTGAGGCGGACAGGGCGTATCCATGCTCAGTGAAGTCTTTACGCTCCATGGGCCAGATCGTCAGCGTGAGGCACTAGTATCAATTTCACGGGTCATAGGGGATGGTAACCCGAACGCCCCTCGCCGTGCAGCAGCCCCAATCCCGGAGGCCAGTATGTTTGCAGCCGCATTCAGGTCTGCATGATCCGCATGTCCACAGGACATACACGTGAATTTGCTCTGCGTCTTACGGTTACTCGCTTCTGTGTGCCCACACACAGAACACCGCTGACTGGTATAGGCAGCGGTAACCTTTATCACCTTGCGGCACTTATAGCCCAGCATCTGATCCAGCTGGCCCCAACCTGTTCGCAGTATTCCACGGTTGAGGCCAGACTTCTGTCTGACGTTTGTGCCAAAGCTCTCCATCGTCCCCTTAGCTGAACATGTCATCGCTTTGATCTTCAGGTCCTCCAGTATCACCGTTGAGGAGCAATGGGCAATACTGCGACTTACCTGGTGGTTCGCATTCTTGAGGATGTTAGCACGCTTGCGCTGTATGCGGGCGATTCTATGCTTCCGCCTGTTACGACGGTTGGAGCCTTTCTTCTGTCTCGCCAGTCTTCGCTGATGCCGCTTCAACTTGGCATCAAGACGCTTGGTATCCGGTTGTCTGATAATGCTTGTATCGCCCTCTGTGGAGACCATAGCGACCTGCCCGCAATTACGGTCAATGCCTACAGCACCGCCGGTATCCTCTATTACAGGTGCCTCCATCTTGTAGCAGATGACAGCATACCCTTTGCCGGCGTTCTTCTTTACAGTGGCTTTGATGGGTATACCATCAGGGTACGGGTTGCCTCCCCGCCTCCGGAGCGCCATGTATCCCACTTTCGGGATATACAGCTTGCCATCCCGAACCCCTACGTTATCCGGGATCGTGAACGAAGGCGTACTACCACGTCTGGAATGGAATCTCGGTCTTCTCTTACCTTCCTTGAAGAATGCCTTCCATGCATCCGCTTGATATTTCAATGTGTATCTAACGACACCAAAGGAGTATTCAGGTAGCCACTCGACCGTGCGGCGCAGCGCCGTGAACCGCTTCCCCAGCGAGAAGAAGCTTACCGAGGGCGGCTTCTCTCCAGCTTCTTTCGCTTTCTTGTACGCCTCGCTCTGCTCTGCGAGGATGGCATTCCACGCAAACCTACACGCACCCGCTAATCCAGCAAGTTGCTTGGCGTTACTCCGACTTCCGGGCAACAGCCTGTATGTGATATTGCGTTATGCACTAACCGTTTCGGGCATGGCACTGTGGTATGTAACTCTCTAATATATGGAAAGTATATAGCATGAATACCCACGTGTTGAGTTATTTGAAATAATTGCAGTCTTTTCGTGAAAAGCGGGAACCGATTATGAAACACTGGCGAAAGCCATCCTGTCTGCACCACCAAAGTACAAAAAGTAACTCCTGCGAAAACGCGTGGCACTCAGCCATATAACTCCCTAACCTAACTTCGCCATCCAGTCAGGAAAAAACGCTGAGTTCCGTCTCCAATTCTCTCGTTTTTCCCTCCTAATAGGGCTATTTCGGCTAAATTCGGCGTTTTTCGACCTTTCTTGGCCGACTTTTTTGGAAAAGACAATGTGGTGCTATAGAGGTGTGGACGGGAACCTCCCCCCAAACACCCCGGTACCTTACCCCGTACCAATTCCACACCCCGATCATGTTTATCCGAAACCGACCCTACAAACGTAAAGACGGTAAAAATGCAACAGCTTTGTCCTCATCGAATCCTATCGCAAAAACGATACCTCCACACACCGCACCCTCCTTAATCTCGGCCCGAACTTCAACATCCCCCGCAGTCTGTGGGGGGAACTGACCCATTGCGTTACTGCCCGACTCAAAGGGAAAGCTATCCTCCCTTTCCAGAATGATGAAGCCTTTCTCAATGCGGTCGACGACATCGTTGCACATCTCGAAAGCAAGGGCTACGACATCCATCGCACATCCCATCAGCAACACCTCATTGATCCAGAGAAAACAACCCATCCCGATTCCCGGACCATCGGCGGAGAACGACTGATCCTTCAGACATTGGAACAGCTCGGACTGGCTGTACTGCTACGTTCGCTCAACTTCTGCGAGAAACACGTCAAGCTCTGCTGTGCGCTGATCGTCGGACGTATGCTCCACCCGGGCAGTGAACGAGAAACGCATAAATGGCTGTGTAAAACCTCCAGTGTTCTGCAGCTTCTGGATTTGGAACCCCCGAGTCTCAACACCCTCTATCGTTGCACTGATCTGATCCATAAGCATATGGATCAGATCATGGAGAAACTCTTTGGCATTACCAAAGCGGTATTGCAGTTTGAAGAAACGATCGTCTTTTATGATTTAACCAATACCTATTACCACGGCAAGAAGAAAGGGAAGTTGTTGTCGCATGGGCGCAGCAAGGAGAAGCGCAGTGATTGTCCGTTGGTTACGCTGGCGCTCACCCTGGATGGTTCGGGGTTCCCCCGCAATGTGCAGATCCTGCCGGGCAATGCAGGGGAACCGGCAACGCTCAAAGAGGCGATTGAGAAACTAAACGGTGCTACGCCCACAGTGATTATGGACTCCGGCATTGCGACGGAGCAGAATCTGCAGTACCTGAAAGAACAGGGACTGAATTGGATCACCGTGGAGCGTTCCAAAGCCCCTCCAGTCCCCGAAAACAAGCCGGATCAACAGTTTACGACCGCCGGGGGAGTCAAGATCAAAGCCTGGAAGATCACCAAAAAGGAAAAAGATGTTGAAGATAATGCGGAACTGCGCGTGTTTGTACACAGTGAGGCTAAGCAGGCTAAGGAGGATCAGATCCTTGAAACCCAATGCAAGAAGTTTGTGAAGGCGCTCACTACACTACATGAGGGACTCTCGAAACCCGGGTACTTGAAGAACTATGAAAAGGTCACGATAAAGGTTGGTCGTCTGAAGGAAAAGTACAAGAAGGTCTCACACCTGTATGAGGTAGAGGTCAGCAAAAAGGAGGGCACCAAGCATGCAGCATCCGTTACGGTGACCCGGCGTGCTTCGCATGCGCGTCGCACCCAGGCCAGCGGAGGGTATGTGCTTCGGACCAGTCATACCGGATGGTCGGTGGAAACGGTTGCACGAACCTACTGGCGACTTACAGAGATTGAGCGCACATTCAGAGTCATGAAATCGGACATCGGTCTACGGCCCATCTACCACAGCAGAGATGACCGCATTGAAGGACATCTGTTCATCACGGTACTGGCTTATCATGCTGCCCATCTGGTTCGCACCAGACTCAAGGAACACGGGATTCATGATAGTTGGGCGACGATCCGAGACAAGTTGAACAGGATTCGTCGGATTACGACCAAGATGGTTAAGAACCAATATCGGTACCTGATCACAGAGGCGGATCAGGATCTGCCTCCGTGTATGGTAAAGTTCTTTGCGGTACTGGGATACGTGTATGATCCGGATGCGACCCGCACCGTGACCGAGCATGTGGAGGAAGCGAGTGCACCGGTGAGCCAGAAGCCTCCAGACTCATGACGTATGGTCCCTTCACAACGGTTGAGATAGCGTACTCCAGATGGAGCCACCAGAGCTACGTCCGATGGAAACGATCCGGGATAGATCGCGGCAAAACACCAGGCAAAAGGGACTCAAACCACCCTAAACCAACTCCAACCGATCCGGTAAATCTCACCATCCACTGCTCCTGAAAAAAACGGTCCAAATATGGCCACGGGAGAATTCCGTAGGTTAGTAGCACTACGAAATGGCGAAGTTAGGCTAAGTATTCGCTTTAGCCAAAGTCTTGCCCCGTGTTAGTGGTCATACCTCTTCATAAGCCGGTCAAAAGGTCAAACTTAGGGATTCTATGTTGGAATTGCTGGAATTCGAGCATCCGTCGGATCGGCCCAGCGCTGGTTGGGAATCAGGGGTGTCCATCCGGGGCGCAGGGGATCCTGATCGTAGGGATACGGCCCGAGGCGATTGAATAGCTCGTGGTAGTGTGCCAGCTTGTCGCGGTCAAGACGCACGCCCAGCCCCGGCCCGGTCGGCACGTCGATCGCGCCCCCGGTGTACGCCATCTTTCCGCCTTCAATGACGTCGTCCACCAGATGGTGATAATGGGCATCGGCGGCGAACGTAAGGTTGGGGAGGACGGCGCCCAGATGCAGCATCGTGGCAAGCTGAATACCGAGTTCCCCGGAAGAATGAACCGCTACGCTCAGTTGAAAGGTCTCACAGATTCCGGCGGCCTTCATGCAGGGCCGGATGCCGCCCCAGAACGTCGTGTCCAGCAGAACAACATCGACGGCGATGTCCAGCACGTTGGCGCATAGTTGCTCAAAGTTGACGACCACGGTGTTGGTGGCCAGCGGCATGCGCACCTTCTCGCGGGTGCGACGCAACCCGTGCAGGCCGAAGACCGGATCTTCGAGGTAGTCGTTCCGGATGTCTTCAATCTGCCCTCCGAACCAGATGGCTTGTTCGACGGACCAGACTCCGTTGGGGTCGAAGCGGAACGTGTCTCCCTCCAGCGCTTTGGCCAACGCGCGGTAGCAGGCCAACTCGTACTCGGGCCTAAAGATACCGCCCTTAAGCTTGTGCGTCGTGAACCCGTAGCGTCGCTTTAGCGCACAGGCCTCCTCGACGAGTTGCTCAGCCGTACGGACTTCGCCCGTGCCATGGGTCGGGTGTGGATAGCGGAAGAACAGGTAGGATGCGAACGACACCCGATGCCGCAGGCGCCCGCCGAGGATCTCAGAAATCGGCACGCCCCACTGCTGCCCCAGCAGATCCAAGCACGCAAACTCAAGCGCAGCCACGATTTGCGTGCGGTTGTTGTAGAGCGACGCCGTCGGATTGGCAATCAGGAAGCGCATCTCTTCGAGGCGCGCCGGGTCACGGCCAATCAAGTACGGCTTCAGCGCACAGATGGCAGCGGTCGCACTCTCTCCGCCCCCGCCCAGCTCGCCGAGGCCGATGAGCCCTTCCTCCGCCTCCACTTCGACAATCGTACGGACAAAACGCCCCCAGTGGCTCCCGTTGGCATGACGTAGCGGCGCTTCGAGGGGAACGGTGATGGGTGTTGCCCGAATGTCTTTGATTCGCATGGTCTACTGGCTGAGTGAAAGTGACCAGGGTAACGGAAAAGGCATAGCCAGTCCCCGCGCGGTCCATGAAGTTCCTCAAAAAATCTCCCTCCCCCCTTCACATTATTCAATGTATTTAATCTCATACAATTTTCAGAAAAGATATAAGAGCATATTATGACTTGAGATGTTGCTATCTCACCCGCTGAAACCAGAACCTTCCCAAACCTGGGGTAACGCGTTATGACACGACAGCTACTCTTCCTCTTCCTAGGCGGATTCGTCATCGCAAGCTTAGCCGACTTCGCCTATGCTCAGCATACGGTAAGCGGAACGGTTACCTCTGCTGAAGAATCGGAAACGCTCCCAGGGACAAACATCTTTGTAAAGGGAACAACCATAGGCGCAGCGGCGAATGCCAGTGGAAGTTATTCGCTTACGGCGCCGTCGGCGAACGACACCCTGATTTTCTCCTTCGTGGGTTATGAGACGCAGGAGATTGCCATTAACGGAAGGGGCACCATCGATGTGGCCCTGGTCCCCAGCGCCTTTCTGGATGAAGTCCTCGTCGTGGGATACGGTGCGCAGGAACGACGCGACGTGACAGGCGCGATCACGTCCGTGACCACACGCGACATCCTGGAGCTTCCCATAACCGATGCAGGCGACGCCTTGCAGGGGCGGGCTGCCGGCGTGGTGGCTTTGAACGCGGGCACCCAGCCGGGTGAGGGGCTCACGCTGCGGGTCCGAGGCCGCCGATCCCTGACGGCCGGCAATGACCCCTTGTTCGTTATAGACGGCATTCCCGTTGAAGGGGGGATGAATAACATCAACCCGCGAGATATCGAGTCCATGCAGGTGTTGAAGGCTGCCTCGGCGACCGCCATCTATGGGTCACGCGGAGCCAACGGCGTGGTGCTGATCACCACGAGCCGAGGCCGTAATCAGCAGACCACGGTGTCGTATAACGGCTATTACGGGGTATTGCAAGAGTTAGGTACGCCGGACATGATGACCGCCGAAGAATTCGCTGAGGTGAAACGGGAGGCCGCCCGTAGAAATGGGGCTGATCCCGAGTCCGTCTTTTCAGATGAAGAATTAGCCTTCCTCGCGCAAGGTGTCTCTACGGTCGGCAGGATTTGCTCATCAACAGCGGCTATCAGCAAAGCCATCAGTTAGCGATCCAGGGGGGCGATAATAGAACCCAATTCTATCTCTCCGGCAACTTCTTTGACGAAGAAGGGCTCATTAACATCCAGGGATTCCAACGACAGGCCCTCCGGTTGAACCTGGATCATACGATCTCTGATCGATTCCGAGTAGGTACCTCTTCTCAGATCTCCAATTCGGTCCAGGATTGGGGCTCGAATCCCTATGGGGAGGCGTTAGCGACCAACCCGATCAGTGTACCGTTTGATGATCAGGGCAACCTCATTCCCAAACCTGGGAATGACCCCCTGGTCTACAATCCGTTGGCAGATTTACAGCCAGGGGCCATCAATGACGAAAGAAAAACTCTGCGCGTTTTTGGAAACGTCTTCGCCGAGCTTGATCTTATCGAAGGATTGCAATACCGGATGAACTTCGGACCGGATTTGATTGAGGCCCAACGAGGCTTGTTCCAGGGGAGCCTGACTGTTGCCCGGGAAGGAGATTCTCCGCTGGCGCGCAAGGAACACCGCCGGCAGTTTACCTACACACTGGAGAACATCCTCACGTATAATCAAGCCGTTCAGCACCGTCCATGACGTGAATGTGACCGGGCTGTGGAGTATTCAGGAATCGAAGAATGAACGATCCTTCCTCCAAACCCGAGACCTTCCCTATGAAAATCAGGCGTTCCATAATCTTGGAACGGGCGCTACCGTTGACGTGGCGGATGGCGACCTCCTCGAGTGGGGGATCATGTCTTTCATGGGCCGTGTCAATTATCAGCATGCCGGGAAGTACCTGCTCACCTTGACGGGGCGTTTTGACGGTTCTTCGCGGCTCGCGGAAGGGAACAAATGGGGATTCTTTCCCTCGCTAGGGTTGGGGTGGCTTGTCTCTGAAGAGCCGTTCATGACCAACCAGAATCTCTTTTCCGAGTTGAAATTGCAGGCTAGCTATGGGCAAACCGGTAATACGGCCATCAATCCGTATCTAACGGCTGGATTGTTAGCCAGAGAGAGTTACGTATTTGGTGAATCGTCTGCCTTCGGATACCGGCCGTCGCTCATCTCCAACCCCAATTTACAATGGGAGGTATCATCGCAGTTCAACGTTGGGGTAGATTTCGGGGTGCTCAACGACCGGGTCGTCGGCAGTTTTGAGGTCTATCAAACCAAAACAACCGACCTGTTGCTCGAACGCCAGTTGCCTCCTACGTCCGGTTTTGGGTCTGTGCTTTAAAACGTCGGAGAAACGCAAAACACGGGCTGGGAACTCTCCTTAAGCACCCGAAATATCTCCTCGCGGAATGTCACCTGGACCACTGATTTCAGCTTCTTCGGCAACAAGGAGAAAATCGTGGCACTCTATGGCACCGGCGAAGACGATCGTGGCAATGGATGGTTCATCGGAGAGCCGCTGACCGTTTGGTATGGCTACGAGCAGATCGGCATCTGGCAAACCACTGAAGCCACTGTCTATGACCAGATCCCCGGAGATATCAAAGTGCGGGACGTCAACGGAGATGGCGCCATCAACCAGGAAGACTTGCTCATTTTAGGCACGGACATTCCCGACTTGACGATGGGTCTGACAAGCCGTTTACGCGTTAAGAACATTGATTTTTCGTTCTTTCTCTTCGGCAGTTTCGGCCAGACGATCGAAAACGAATTCAGGGTGAACAACAGCACCTTACAAACGCGCTATAACCTAACTTCGCCATTTCGTAGTGCTACTAACCTACGGAATTCTCCCGTGGCCATATTTGGACCGTTTTTTTCAGGAGCAATGGATGGTGAGATTTACCGGATCGGTTGAAGTTGGTTTAGGGTGGTTTGAATCCCTGATTACCTGGTGTTTTGCCGCCTTTTTCGCTGCGATCTATCTCGGATCGTTTCCATCGGACGTAGCTCTGGTGGCTCCATCTGGAGTACGCTATCTCTACCGTTCAACCGGTACCCCTACTTAACATTGTAATTCATGCCGCTTAGATTGGCGGCATGGTGGTTCAACATCAGATTCTGAAGACACTGCGTGCCGCTCCATGTGAGTTGACAGAGGTCATGGAGCAGCATCCTGACGATGGTCGCACAGCGATAAGTCGCCGTGTGAGTGAAGCGTTTGGCTTTTATGATGCCTTAGGGCGTGTGCAGCACAGCAGTTGTTTGCAGGCGCTCAAGACACTCGAAGCCGAGGGTGCGCTGTCCTTGCCTGCACCGAAGCGCGTGGTCCGAAGCACAGTGCCTCGTTTGTTGGACGAACCGGTACCTGCGCCTGTTGGAGTGCCGACATTGCTCAAGGATGTGCGCGGCCTGGAGTTGGAATTGGTAGAAGATGCCGGGCAGCGTGCGATCTGGAATACGCTTGTGGAGGCCGAGCATCCGTTGTGTGCGCCACGGTTTGCCGGACGGCAGTTGCGCTATCTTGTCGGGAGCAAGCATGGCTACATCGGAGCGATAGGCTTTGCGGCTGCGGCGCTGTATCTGAAGGCGCGCGACAGATGGATGGCGTGGTCGGACGAGCAGCGTGAGGACTACCGGGACCATGTCGTGGGTTTGAATCGGTTCCTGATTCGCTCCATGGTGCGGATCAGGAACCTTGCCAGCCATACCTTGGGGAAGGTATTGCGTCGTTTACCGGAGGATTTTAAGAACCGTTACGGGTATGTGCCGCGGGTGATAGAGACCTTTGTGGGCCCCGAACATCGCGGCACGTGTTTTCAGGCTGCGGGGAAAACCAAGGGGCGTGGGCGTCATGCTCCTGGTAATGCATGCACCAAGGGAAAGAAGGCGGTTTTCGTGTATGATCTGGGTGGTGATTGGAGGCAGGAGCTTGGAGTGCCGGTTGTGGAGGCGTATCCCGAGCTTGAGGTGGGTGCGGGGCTGGCCAGTGATACATGGGCAGAACAGGAGTTTGGTGGAGCACCGCTGGGGGACAAACGCCGTTCGGACCGGTTGGTACATGGCGTAGACATGCTTTCACGCACTCCAGGAGAATTGATCACGGCCAATCTGGACGCTGATCGGGCGGGGATACTACCGTTTTTTGGAGAAAGCGGCCGAGAACGAGATCACGTCGGAGAAGATTTTGCAGCCGCATCGTGATCGCACGATAGAGCGGATGCGTACGCAACGGACGGTGCTGTGCATCCAGGATGGCACGGACATCAGCTACAGTACTCGTCCGGCGTGCGAGGGGTTGGATGTGATAGGGCACAATCAGACCACATCAAAGGCAAAAGGAGTGCATTTGCACGCTACGCTGGCGGTGGGTGAGGACGGTGTGCCGTTGGGGATCTTACGCTGTGCCTATACAACCGACCAAGAGGCCCCTGCTCCTAAGACGCAGTTATGGATAGACGGCGTGCGGGACATAGCGGAAGCCGCCTCGCATCTGAGCGGTCGTACCCGTGTGCTGTGTGTCATGGACCGCGAGGCGGATGTGTTTGCGATCCTGGCGCAGCAGCGCAGGGCAGGGCGTGTGGACATATTGGTGCGAGCCAAGGCGAATCGGCTATTGGGTAAAAAATCTCCCAAGTTGTTTGCGACCATGCGGTCGGGCAGTCCGGCAGGACACATGGAAGTGCCGATTGCGCGTTTGAGCCGCCGCGTGAAGTCAGGCCGAGTCAAGCATAAGGGGCGGTCGGGCCGTCTGGCGCGGATGCAGGTACGTTTCCGCCGCCTATCGCTTCCGGCGCCGGGTAAGTCGCAGGAGGATCCGGTGCAGGTCAGTGCGATTCATGGTCGGGAGGTGCAGCCGCCAGCCGGAGAGCGACCGGTACAGTGGTATCTATTGACGACCCAAGAGGTTACGACGCTGGAGCAAGCTATTGAGGTGGTAGGCTACTACGTGTTGCGGTGGCGTGTGGAAGACATGTTCCGTGTGCTCAAGAGCGGTTGTACGGTAGAGCGGCTGGGTATGCGGCAGGCCAAGAGTCTGCACAATGCCATTACGATCTATATGGTGATGGCGTGGCGCCTGCTATTGATGACGCTTCTGGGGCGCGAGGAACCCGAAGCGTCGCCGGAAGGATTGTTTGATGAGATGGAACTGCGCCTGTTGCACGAGCTTGCCGACGAGTTTGGACTGCCGCCTCCAAAGACACTCGGGGCTGCTATTCGGGTGGTGGCCGTCTTTGGTGGCTATATGGATCGGAAGAAGGACCGGCCTCCAGGCTCCAAGGTCATCTGGCGCGGCTACAGCCGGTTGGAGATAGGGGCCAAGACCTTTGCCGTCCTTGAGAAGCGATACCATATGATACGGAGAGAGGTTCTCATCGTTAAGCGAGAATGACGAGCACGCGAAGCAACAAACGTACCCAAAGCCGGGAGTGATACCTGCCCCCCAGCGTCGTTGCCGCGCCAACGTTTAGTGCGATGGCAACGGGAATTCGGAAGAGAACTGTAAAGACACCCGAGCTACCGGGCGTTATAGCGCCGACGTATGTCCATCGCATAGGCAAGCGCCTCGCGCATGCCAAATGATGCTACGTTTCCCGCATCCCCGGTGCAAGCATCACTCCGATCCAAGGGCTCCGCACCTCTTGAAAGAACCAATCACTACACCGAACTCGCAAAAACAGATAAATATTATACAGTGTCTGGTATCTGAACTGGGCACACGGTAGGCCTAGGTGGCGACACACATGGATACGACTGGATTGTAACAGGATCCTGTACCTATTCCTCAGGCTTCAACTCCGCCACATACGTGTTGTAACCCGCGAATACACCCAAGCCATTCTCAACGTTCGTCGCTACTTGTACGGGGTCCGATATTCCATCTCCACTGTACCATCGCTGCAATTGATAGGTCGTAGCATAGTCGTAGTACGCTTCGCTAATGTGCATAAGGTGGAGACTAACAAAACAGGAGCCATCTCCCTCCGTATCCTCAAGGTTCTCAAAAGAAAAGCAGACCCACTTTGGCACATGGACTCGCAGCGTAAGATCCACAGGTTCGCCATCAAAGCTCTTGTCAGTGAACAGTGCCTCTGTCACATACAACTGACCGTCGCTTATCTCCAAGGGATCTGCACGCTCAGCTATGACCGAGCCTTCACGGACCGTATACTCCCACTCTCTTGTGTTGAAGATCTCAATTCCGTCGTCAACATCCCTAGCTTGTTCTATGAGCGCAACCATGCGATAGTAATTGGCAAATTCGATCGGATCGTTGAGCGTGATCGTAACGTCTGCGGACAGATAGAGTTCACTGGAATCGAACCATTCCGGCTCGGTGGTTGCGGGCATTACGTATGTGTGCCGTGCATCAATCTGCGCAGGCACCATATCCATCGCCCAGACAGATTCATATCCATCCGCGCTTACCCTGAGCATGTATGTTTCCCCCATAGCTGGCTTCAAGTCTGGAATTGAATAGTACCCTCCCTCCGAATGCATTAATTCAAACCGGTCGGCACCATCGACAAGTTCTATAGATACCCTCGCGTCAGAAATATAGCTGATTGACTCTCGTCCCTCCACCAGACTGCGAGCGTCTGTTACATGCACGCTCCACTCTTCGTCAAGGGTAAAGAGGCTATTGGCCACCAAGACGGGATCTTCCTGCGGCAGGTCTACTTCCAGCGTTAGTTCGCACGCTGCGATCCCTATGTTACAAATCAGGACACCCAATATACACCGCTTCACATCCATCAAAATGTTCGTCTGTAGGTGACGTACGGAACAATGGGAAGCAGACTCACCTGCTTCAATACATCCTTGCCATTACGGTCCGTCGACGGATAAAGGAAAAACGGGTTCTTGCGATTGTAGGCGTTGTATGCGCCGAGGCTAAACGTCTTTTCGCGCCCATTCTTTCGCTTTATGAAATTCACCCCAAGATCTAATCGATGATAACTGGCGAGCCGATAATTGTTGCGACTAGTGTACGACTCAATGTAGCAACGTGTGCACTCCACCAGAACAGATGACAATCCCCGATAGATGTGGGACGGCAGTGAAATTGACGAACCTGTGGCAAATGTCCAAATCCCGGACAGTTCAATACTCGGGCGAACCCTGTGTGTAACCACTACAGAAACGTCATGCCGCCGGTCAAACTGGTACGGGAATTTGTTGCCATTATTCAGTTCATCGAACTGGCGATATGCCCATGCGAGCGTGTATCCTATCCATCCTGTAGTGCGCCCGGCTTGTTTACGCAATAGTAGCTCGCCACCGTATGCCCAGCCCCTTCCGCGAACCACCTTATCCTGCCAGTCGTCGCTAATGCCCAGAAAGCGAGCGGCGTTTTCGTACTCTACCGCGTTGTCCATCGTGCGGTAGTACCCCTCAATGCTAAGCTCATAGCGTCCTCCGGAAATGCTGCGGGCAACTCCTACTGCTCCAACGTGTCCATCCTGGGGAGGGACGCGGCTTGTGGAGGGCAGCCACAGATCTGTTGGCAATGCAACCCCGCTATTGCGGAGCAGAAATATGTACTGCTGCATACGGGCGTAAGAGCCCTTCAGTGCCCACCCCCCAGCTAACAGGTACCGGATGGATAGCCGCGGCTCAAGGGCTGTGAATAAACGGTTGGTGATGGCAAAACTGGACAGCCGCAATCCCACATTCACCTTCAACTGCTCACTGAAGGTGATATCGTCCTCCGCATAAAGCGCACCCCGTGTTCCATAAAAAATGTTCCGACCAAGATTTGTAAGTACCCCTTGGTCGTCCGGCGAAGAGAAGCGGACGGCGCCAGAATTAAATCTATGGTATTTGGCTTGACCCCCGAACCGAATATAATGGGCAGAGCTAGGTGAGTAGTCCATGTCCACCTTCATACCGAACTCACGGATGCCCGAGATATAGTCTGAGCTGACCACGGTAGTCCTGCCCTCCCTCTCGTCAAAGCCGGTTTCAAATTCGTAATCGGAAGCAGTCACAGTTAAGTTGCCGAACAACTTATCACCGAAAACATGATTCCATCGGAAGGTTGACGTAACGTTTCCCCATTTCAAATACGCACGGTACTCCCATGGTGATTGTTCGCGGTAGGAGAACCCGTCTCGTCCGTGGTACACGCTGAAGTATAACCGATCGTTTGGGGCCACTTGGGCATTCACCTTTGCGTTCACATCATAGAAACCGAATGTCGTTACTTCGTCGTCTTCCATAAATGGGCGCGCGATGAGATCCAGGAATGTGCGTCGACCCGACACGATAAACGACGCCTTATCGCGCATTATCGGACCCTCAAAGATCGCCTTCGCTGATACCACCCCGATGGCCGCATCTGCACTGTACCGCTTGGTATTGCCTTCCTTCATACCCACTTCCACCACGGAAGCCAGTGTGCCGCCGTACCTTGCCGGAAACCCTCCCTTGGTAAGCTCTACATGTTTAAGCGCATCGGCATTGAACACTGAATAGAATCCGAACAGATGATAAGCATTGTATACGCGGGCTCCATCCAAGAGGAGCAGGGTTTGGTCTCCACTACCACCGCGAACGAAGAGCCCGCTCGCCGCCTCGCCTCCAGACTGGACACCTGGAAGAAGCTGCAAAGACCGGAGCAGGTCCACTTCCCCCAAGACGGCAGGCAGCGACCGCACCTCCGAAATAGGGATACTCGTCGTGCTCATTCGCACACTCTGTTCGATGGGCTCGGTTCGCTCAGCGATAATAATCAGATTGTCCGCCAGCACATCAACCGGAATAAGGCTGACATCCAGCTTCATGTCTTCGGTCAGGAGAAGACCATATGCCGCCTCAGCAAATCCCAGATAACTGACAACGAGCGTTACAGAATCCGCCGGTAGCGTGAGACTGTAAAACCCGAAAGCATTGGTTACCGTCCCTATGCGACGGCCAATATCGTAGATGTGTGCGGAGGGCAGCGTTTCCCCGGACTCCGCGTCAGTAACGAAGCCACTGATTGTGTATTTGGTGTCGCTGGCATCCTGCGCAATGCCCAATTGGGGCAGGCTGAGAATCACCACGCCAACGATGGCAGCTCTCAGCATGTCGGCATTTGGCACCTGGCACCTGGCACCTTCACGTTTCGCAGTCACTACGGCGACTCATTGATCTAGAGCGGCCGGCCATCCAGTCTCAGCGGCTCAAAGCAGAAGAACTAGACGCCAACCTTAGGACGCCAACCTTAGGCGCTCCGCACCGATAACTGACTATTAGTGAGCGCGGTTCCGGCCTGCGTGTGTTTATTCCTGTGAAAATGCGCACCGATTCCTATCCAAAGTGCGCAGTCTCAAGAGATGTATGGGGGCTGGAATGATGACATGGATGTTTAGGGTGTCCGGGGGCGAGTTTACGGACTTTTTATCTTTGAAGGGTTGAACAAATCGGCCGTCTGTTTTCGCATAGATTCGCCCTTCAAGAGCATGTCCATGTTGGCCGATGTGATAGGCCACAGCATTACCGCGCATACGGATGCGGACCGCGCGGCGGTGAAGGGGCATTACCGGTTATTGGAGAGCAAGAAGGACAAAACGGTAACGCCGGAGAACATATTGGCGCCGCATCGTGGGCGTACGATAGAGCGTATGCGTAGTCAGGAGACCGTGTTATGCATCCAGGATACGACGAAGTTGCGGTACAGTACGCGGCCGGCGTGTACGGATTTGGAGGTAATAGGGAGTAATCAGACGACGGCGAAGACGCTGGGGTTGCCGTTGCATGCGACGCTGGCGGTGACGGAGGACGGATTGACGTTGGGGGTGTTGCGTTGCAGCTTCAAGGATCTGGAGGAGGGTCCACATGCTCCGCGGACGCAGCAGTGGATAGACGGGTTCAAGGATATATGCGAGGCGGAGGAGGAGCTGTCCGGCGAGACGCAGGTGATCTGTGTTGCGGACCGGGAGGCGGACAGCTTTGCGATGTTTGCCGAGCAGCGTAAACATAGGTAAGGCGGAGGTATTGATACGAGCGAAGCATGATCGGAAGCTGTTTGCGGTAATGCGCAGTGGTAAGGCTCCGGGGAATGTGGAGATAGAGATACAGCGGGTGACGGCGCGCAAGCAGGCACGGAAGGGTCGCAGTTACCGGATGATCAATGCGGAGGTACACTACGGGAGGTTCTTGTTGCCGGATCCGAAGAACGAGGAAGAGCCGGTGGTGATGTACGGGGTGCATGTGTTGGAGGTGGAGCCTCCGGGGGATGCGCTGCCGGTGGAGTGGATGCTATTGACCAGCATGTAGGTAGGGAGCGTAGCGGATGCACGGCGGGTGTCCATGATTCTCAAGCGGTGGCGGGTGGAAGACTTCTTCCGCGTGCTCAAGAGCGGGTGCAAGGTGGAGCGTTTGGGTCTGCGTACCTCGTTGCGTCTGCAGCGAGCAATAACGATGTATTGTGTGATATCTCGGCGTGTGCCATGAAGACAAAAGGGAGGTCAAATATGATTTGATGTTCGAGTAGTCATGCTATGTAAAGGATGGAGGTAGGCCCTCCAGAGCCGCTGTACAGGCGGAGGCTCTAAACCGCCGGCTGCTGCGTTGTTTAAGAGACAGGGTGGTGAGCGAGACCGGAAAAGGCAGAGGTAGGACTTTGTCAGGTACGAGCCACGGAGTTGAATGCAAATGAACCACTGCTGAAGTGTCGAAATATCTTAGACGATGCCAAAACCAGAGGAATGCCCAGTCCGCTGGGACAAGCTTGGCGGGAGCCTATCTATTGGCCAAGTGGCATCCGGCATGCAGGTGGCAAGACCGTGGATTCAGGCCTATACATGGAACTTGGGAACCTGTCGTCCTGATGCGAAGGGAGAGTCGCAAGCGGAGACCCCGTGAGTGATTGAGTACCGATGCAGGGCACAGGGGCGGAGCAGTTCGTAGTAGTGCGGAAGGGCTTGTAATGAGTCTGGAGGGAAGGGGCTGCCCTGAGCGGTATGGGACATTGGAGCAACCCGAGAGGGGAGGACTTTGATGGGACACATAAGACCGTTTTACGACGATTGCTTAGGAAGAGCCGTATGAGGCGAGAGTCTCACGTACGGTTCTGTGGGGGCCTGGGGGTGAAATTCCCCCGGGCTACCCGACGCGTCATGACCTTGGTGCAATTGGGTCGGGAGGTGCCGGAGCTGGACGCGGATGTCTTTTTCACGGAGATGGAGCTGTGATTCTTGGATGGATATGCAGCACGGGTAAAGCTGCCAAAGCCCAGTACTTTGGGAACTGCTATCCTGATCGTAGCGGTGCTCGGCGGCTATCAGAACCGCACTCGTGATTGACCGGTGGGTTACCAGATCATGTGGCGTGGCCTAGAGAGGTTACACCTAATGATATTGGGATACGAGGTAAGAGACGAACGATTGAGTGCATGCTCGCACGGGTGTTCATCTGGGTTCACATAAATGGCATATCAACTTGCCTGATGTGGGGCTATACCCCAATGGCTACACCTGCGTGAGCGTGCGGTGAACTGCATCTTGATTAGGTGACGGGTTCTGTAGAACTTACCCGTAGACGTGAGAACCCAGACTCTGGACCGCATGGTACAGCCCAGACGTACGGCGGAAGAGATGTTTCCGCTGGTAGAGCAGTATAACGAAAGGACCCGGTCCGCAGCGGCGTCTTGCACAGAGCAGGGCATCTCGTACGGACCGTTGAATTACTGGAGGCGGAAGTATCGCCAGGAGACTGCAGCCGAGGGTTCGTGGATGTAGGCAATGCAGCGCCAAGGGAAGCGGCGCAGGAAGAGATCGCGTATCCGCACGAGAGGAGGGCATTATTCACCTCAAGTCACACACCATACCTGCCAGGCCGAAATACCCGAGATATTCCGACAGCCATGCCAGCGAGAATTGACCAGAACTGACGAAACAATCGAATCGTAATGATGAATTATGGGTACAGGGCAGGGCTACGCGCTATACTGCGGTTGCTACACTGAAGCTCATGATGGAGACGTAGTATGTCTCGCATTTTTCGCATGGAGATTTGTTCTCGGGGCATAGTGCTCTCTTATGGTGAAAAAGAGCAGCTTTAATCCCACCGTGACGTAAAGCTCCAGCACCAACCATACGACCCTGTGTCCGTCGAAATCTATCCGAACAGGATACTGTAACCTTCCCGGAAAACGCAACAGAATTCACCCAATTAAGGGTGCGCACTTTCCGCAGGAATATTCACCTGGTGACCGAAAATCCGTGCGGTGCGGCGAGCTGCATCCTCGCCTTAGATTGCGCTATGCCAGTCTGAGCCAGTCTGACATTTCCTAAGTGCGCCTGTCTGTGCACGCGGTGCCGGCAATTGATGCGACATGTGCAGGATATTTGTTCCAGACTTTACAGGTATTTGATGGTAACCCCGTCAGTAGTTCGCTGCGCTCCCTTCATCAATGACTGACCTCTGCGATCTGCTTACTTCATACGCATACGCGAGGTCCGCCATCACATCCGCAGGATTCTCCAAGCCCACAGAATTTCGAACCGTTGCGGGAATTTTTCCAACTGCTAACCGATCTTCCTCCGTCAGCGAATTATGCGTCGTGCTTGCGGGGTACGTGACAATACTCCGCAAGTCTCCAAAATTGGCTGTATGCGAACACAAACTTACGGCGGTTAGGTACCGGCTACACCGTGCTCGTCCGCCGGCTTCGGGAATGATCTAGCCTAACTTCGCCAATTCGTAGTGCTACTAACCTACGGAATTCTCCCGTGGCCATATTTGGACCGTTTTTTTCAGGAGCAATGGATGGTGAGATTTACCGGATCGGTTGAAGTTGGTTTAGGGTGGTTTGAATCCCTGATTACCTGGTGTTTTGCCGCCTGTTTCGCTGCGATCTATCTCGGATCGTTTCCATCGGACGTAGCTCTGGTGGCTCCATCTGGAGTACGCTATCTCAACCGTTGTGAAGGGACCATACGTCATGAGTCTGGAGGCTTCTGGCTCACCGATGCACTCGCTTCCTCCACATGCTCGGTCACGGTGCGGGTCGCATCCGGGTCATACACGTATCCCAGTACCGCAAAGAACTGTACCATACTCGGAGGCAGATCCTGATCCACCTCCGTGATCAGGTACCGATATTGGTTCTTAACCATCTTGGTCGTAATCCGACGAATCCTGTTCAACCTGTCTCGGATCGTCGCCCAACTATCATGAATCCCGTGTTCCTTGAGTCTGGTGCGAACCAGATGGGCAGCATGATAAGCCAGTACCGTGATGAACAGATGTCCTTTAATGCGGTCATCTCTGCTGTGGTAGATGGGCCGTAGACCGAGGTCCGATTTCATGACTCTGAATGTGCGCTCAATCTCTGTAAGTCGCCAGTAGGTTCGTGCAACCGTTTCCACCGACCATCCGGAATGACTGGTCCGAAGCACATACCCTCCGCTGGCCTGGGTGCGACGCGCATGCGAAGCACGCCGGGTCACCGTAACGGATGCTGCATGCTTGGTGCCCTCCTTTTTGCTGACCTCTACCTCATACAGGTGTGAGACCTTCTTGTACTTTTCCTTCAGACGACCAACCTTTATCGTGACCTTTTCATAGTTCTTCAAGTACCCGGGTTTCGAGAGTCCCTCATGTAGTGTAGTGAGCGCCTTCACAAACTTCTTGCATTGGGTTTCAAGGATCTGATCCTCCTTCGCCTGCTTAGCCTCACTGTGCACAAACACGCGCAGTTCCGCATTATCTTCAACGTCTTTTTCCTCTTCAACATCTTCAACATCTTTTTCCTTTTTGGTGACCTTCCAGGCTTTGATCTTGACTCCCCCTGCGGTCGTAAACTGTTGATCCGGCTTGTTTTCGGGGACTGGAGGGGCTTTGGAACGCTCCACGGTGATCCAGTTCAGTCCCTGTTCTTTCAGGTACTGCAGATTCTGCTCCGTCGCAATGCCGGAGTCCATAATCACTGTGGGCGTAGCGCCGTTTAGTTTCTCAATCGCCTCTTTGAGCGTTGCCGGTTCCCCTGCATTGCCCGGCAGGATCTGCACATTGCGGGGGAACCCCGAACCATCCAGGGTGAGCGCCAGCGTAACCAACGGACAATCACTGCGCTTTTCCTTGCTGCGCCCATGCGACAACAACTTCCCTTTCTTCTTGCCGTGGTAATAGGTATTGGTTAAATCATAAAAGACGATCGTTTCTTCAAACTGCAATACCGCTTTGGTAATGCCAAAGAGTTTCTCCAGGATCTGATCCATATGCTTATGGATCAGATCCGTGCAACGATAGAGGGTGTTGAGACTCGGGGGTTCCAAATCCAGAAGCTGCAGAACACTGGAGGTTTTACACAGCCATTTATGCGTTTCTCGTTCACTGCCCGGGTGGAGCATACGTCCGACGATCAGCGCACAGCAGAGCTTGACGTGTTTCTCGCAGAAGTTGAGCGAACGTAGCAGTACAGCCAGTCCGAGCTGTTCCAATGTCTGAAGGATCAGTCGTTCTCCGCCGACGGTCCGGGAATCGGGATGGGTTGTTTTCTCTGGATCGATGAGGTGTTGCTGATGGGATGTGCGATGGATGTCGTAGCCCTTGCTTTCGAGATGTGCAACGATGTCGTCGACCGCATTGAGAAAGGCTTCATCATTCTGGAAAGGGAGGATAGTTTTCCCTTTGAGTCGGGCAGTAACGCAATGGGTCAGCTCCCCCCACAGACTGCGGGGGATGTTGAAGTTCGGGCCGAGATTATGGAGGGTACGGTGTTTGGAGGTACCGTCTTTGCGATAGGATTCGATGAGGGCAAAGCTGTTGCATTTTTACCGTCTTTACGTTTGTAGGGTCGGTTTCGGATAAACATGATCGGGGTGTGGAATTGGTACGGGGTAAGGTACCGGGGTGGTTGGGGGGAGGTTGGGGGGAGGTTCCCGTCCACACCTCTATAGCACGACATTGTCTTTTCCGAAAAAATCGGCGAAAAAGGTCGAAAAACGAGAGAATTGGAGACGGAACTCAGCGTTTTCCCCGACCGGATGGCGAAGTTAGGCTAGGTATCATGTGCGTCTAACCAGTCTATGCTTGCGTTCCTATGGATACTACACTCAGGAAGTATTTACTGTTTTTGTTTCTGTTCGGTGTAATCGGCACTGGTACAGAGCTGATCCTATTGGATCATATGGAGGACGTATGGCAATGGACGCCCCTAGTTCTTCTTGCGCTTTCATTGCCTCCACTCGGCGTCATCGTTTTGTTGCGAAGGCGGGCCGCGCTTCTCCTGTTTCGAAGTGTGGTGTGGCTATTCATTCCAGGCGGTATCCTCGGACTCTATTTTCATTACACCGGCAACACTGAATTCGAGATTGAAATGTACCCTGATATCGGATCGCTGGAATTGTTTCTTGAGTCGATCACTGGAGCCACCCCTGCGTTGGCACCTGGCGCCATGGTTCTGCTGGGACTCATTGGCCACTGTTACGCGTATAAGCACCCCCTCAATAACCGAACGTAACGATTATGCGCCTTTTTTCCGCACTCGTAACCCTTATTGCCGTTGCCTTCGCACCGAGTGTCGTGGCACAGGTAGGCAACAATGCAGGTGTTCTTAATCCCAACCAAGCGAACGTTGAGGCCCTAGGGGCCCTGCCAAACCTGAATCAGGAACTTGCTGCGGGTATTGTAGACGCGAGGCCGTTTCTCAGTCAATCGGCGCTGAACACCCATTTAGCGCCATCACTTTCTACGGAGGAGCTTGAGGAGTTGTATGCCGTGCTGTTTGTGCCTCTGAACCTAAATACAGCGTCTGGCGAAGAAATACTTCTGATACCAGGCGTTGGCAATCGCGTGAAACACGAGTTTGAGGAATACCGGCCCTACCGTGCGTTGGCTCAGTTCAGGCGTGAAATTGGCAAGTATGTGGATGATGCCGAAGTGGCGCGCCTTGAACAATATGTGTTCGTGCCCATCAACCTGAACACAGCAACGGACGAAGATATCCAGACCATTCCCGGTGTTGGGAATCGCATGCTGCACGAATTCAAGGAATACCGCGTACGAGAACATTGAGCGCTTTCGGCGCGATTCAAGGAATACCGCCCGTACGAGAACATTGAGCGCTTTCGGCGCGAGATCGGCAAATACGTTGATGCGTCAGAAGTAGCAAGGCTGGAACGCTACGTGACGCTTCAATAGTCCTGCCGCAAATCTTCAGTTCACCACCACTGCGACAGCGTCTTCAAGTTTGTCCGTAGGATATCCGCACAGCATACGAGCATCCGGGCGACCAATCTGAATATCAGGATACAGGCTGTATCCTGTGCAGATGTATAAGCCCGAGACCCTCACGGTTATGGATACCCCGGTCTGAGAATTGGTGAGTTCTATTTGGCGGCCTCTGAATTCGGAATTCCTGCAGGCATGGGCCGTTCCCAGCCCAGGTTTGTCCTCGGGGCTGGGTTTGCCAATTATTACCTTGATCCCTACATAATGGAAGGGAACATCGTGACCCTCCGCCAACTGGCGCAGACGGCGTGCCACGTCCATATCTGCACATTTTTGCGATGCCCTGATTATTTCACTTCGCGGCTCTTCCGGGATGTGGCTGCACAGGTGCTCGTGCAAAGCATTTGGGAGCCGTGGATTCTTTATGCGATAAATGCTTTCGTCCGCAAAGCGTTCTATAAGACCATACCAAAGAGAGCGGTCTCCAGAAATGCGGGAATAAAGGGAGTCAAGAGATATCTCGCCTTGTGCGGCTTCTACAGCCAGCTTGATTCCGCCGGGCATAATGACTAAGAGGCTGCGCTGCGTAGAACCCTTAAAAGGGGCCTACTGCAAAACCTACCACACGGCATACAGCACAACACTTCCACGTTTTCGTCAGACTAGTCATGATATCATTGCGCTTGGCCGAAAAACCCATCTGTTTGCGGGATCGCATGCGGCAGCGCAGCGGTCCGCAGTACTGTACTCTCTTTTTGCCACGTGCAAGCTGCAATCGGTAAACCCGATTGAATGGCTTACCGATGTACTACGCAGTCTTCCGACATATCCTGCCGAACGCATGGCTGAGCTCTTGCCCCATCATTGGAAAGCTAGGCGGGACTTGCAGCAAGCTACCGCTACCGTTCAACCGGTATCCCTACTTAACATTGTAATTCATGCCGCTTAGATTGGCGGCATGGTGGTTCAACATCAGATTCTGAAGACACTGCGTGCCGCTCCATGTGAGTTGACAGAGGTCATGGAGCGGCATCCTGACGATGGTCGTACAGCGATAAGTCGCCGTGTGAGTGAAGCGTTTGGCTTTTATGATGCCTTAGGGCGTGTGCAGCACAGCAGTTGTTTGCAGGCGCTCAAGACACTCGAAGCCGAGGGTGCGCTGTCCTTGCCTGCACCGAAGCGCGTGGTCCGAAGCACAGTGCCTCGTTTGTTGGACGAACCGGTACCTGCGCCTGTTGGAGTGCCGACATTGCTCAAGGATGTGCGCGGCATGGAGTTGGAATTTGGTAGAAGATGCCGGGCAGCGTGCGATCTGGAATACGCTTGTGGAGGCCGAGCATCCGTTGTGTGCGCCACGGTTTGTCGGACGGCAGTTGCGCTATCTTGTCGGGAGCAAGCATGGCTACATCGGAGCGATAGGCTTTGCGGCTGCGGCGCTGTATCTGAAGGCGCGCGACAGATGGATGGCGTGGTCGGACGAGCAGCGTGAGGACTACCGGGACCATGTCGTGGGTTTGAATCGGTTCCTGATTCGCTCCATGGTGCGGATCAGGAACCTTGCCAGCCATACACTGGGGAAGGTATTGCGTCGTTTTCCAGAGGATTTTGAGAACCGTTACGGGTATGTGCCGTGGGTGATAGAGACCTTTGTGGGCCCCGAACATCGCGGCACGTGTTTTCGGGCTGCGGGGTTTCAGTGTGTGGGAAAAACCAAGGGGCGTGGGCGTCATGCTCCTGGTAATGCATGCACCAAAGAGAAGAAGGCGGTTTTCGTGTATGATCTGGGTGGTGATTGGAGGCAGGAGCTTGGAGTGCCGGTTGTGGAGGCGTATCCCGAGCTGGAGGTGGGTGCGGGGCTGGCCAGTGATACATGGGCAGAACAGGAGTTTGGTGGAGCGCCGTTGGGGGACAAACGCCGTTCGGACCGGTTAGTACATAGCGTAAACATGCTTTCGCGTACTCCAGGAGAATTGATCACGGCCAATCTGGACGCTGATCGGGCGGGGATACTACCGTTTTTTGGAGAAAGCGGCCGAGAACGAGATCACGCCGGAGAAGATTTTGCAGCCGCATCGTGATCGCACGATAGAGCGGATGCGTACGCAACGGACGGTGCTGTGCATCCAGGATGGCACGGACATCAGCTACAGTACTCGTCCGGCGTGCAAGGGGTTGGATGTGATAGGGCACAATCAGACCACATCAAAGGCAAAAGGAGTGCATTTGCACGCTACGCTGGCGGTGGGTGAGGACGGTGTGCCGTTGGGGATCTTACGCTGTGTCTATACAACCGACCAAGAGGCTCCTGCTCCTAAGACACAGTTATGGATGGACGGCGTGCGGGACATAGCGGAAGCCGCCCCGCATCTGAGCGGTCGTACCCGTGTGCCGTGTGTCATGGACCGCGAGGCGGATGTGTTTGCGACCCTGGCGCAGCAGCGCAGGGCAGGGCGTGTGGACATATTGGTGCGAGCAAAGGTGAATCGGCTATTGGGTAAAAAGTCTCCCAAGTTGTTTGCGACCATGCGGTCGGGCCGTCCGGCAGGACACATGGAAGTGCCGATTGCGCGTTTGAGCCGCCGCGTGAAGTCAGGCCGAGTCAAGCATAAGGGGCGGTCGGGCCGTCTGGCGCGGATGCAGGTACGTTTCCGCCGCCTATCGCTTCCGGCGCCGGGTAAGTCGCAGGAGGATCCGGTGCAGGTCAGTGCGATTCATGTTCGGGCAAGCTATTGAGGTGGTAGGTGCAGCCGCCAGCCGGAGAGCGACCGGTACAGTGGTATCTATTGACGACCCAAGAGGTTACGACGCTGGAGCAAGCTATTGAGGTGGTAGGCTACTACGTGTTGCGGTGGCGTGTGGAAGACATGTTCCGTGTAACAGCTCAAGAGCGGCTGTGCGGTAGAGCGGCTGGGTATGCGGCAAGCCAAGAGTCTGCACAATGCCATTACGATCTGTATGGTGATGGCGTGGCGCCTGCTATTGATGACGCTTCTGGGGCGCGAGGAACCCGAAGCGTCGCCGGAAGGATTGTTTGATGAGATGGAACTGCGCCTGTTGCACGAGCTTGCCGACGAGTTTGGACTGCCGCCTCCAAAGACACTCGGAGCTGCTATTCGGGTGGTGGCCGCCTTTGGTGGCTATATGGATCGGAAGAAGGACCGGCCTCCAGGCTCCGAGGTCATCTGGCGCGGCTACAGCCGGTTGGAGATAGGGGCCAAGACCTTTGCCGTCCTTGAGAAGCGATACCATATGATACGGAGAGAGATCCTCATCGTTAAGCGAGAATGACGAGCACGCGAAGCAACAAACGTACCCATAGCAGGGAGTGATACCTGCCCCCCAGCGTCGTTGCCGCGCCAACGTTTAGTGCGATGGCAACGGGGATTCGGAAGAGAACTGTAAAGACGCCAGAGCTACCGGGCGTTATAGCGCCGACGTATGTCCATCGCATAGGCGTGCGTCTCGCGCATGCCAAATGATGCTACGCTTCCCGCATCCCCGGTGTAAGCATCACTCCGGTCCGAGGGCTCCGCACCTCTTGAAAGAACCAATCACTACACCGAACTCGCAAAAACAGATAAATATTATACAGTGTTATGGCACTGTACTGGGCATACGGTAGAGCTACCGTCAAGAAAGCGGCATAGAAGCCCCTAAACAGGTGCCCGGGTTATCCGATAGATCCGTGTATTGGTCTGCGAACACGCTGTCAGGTACTTGACTCCTGCACGCCCAACCGACGCCAGCCTATTTGACCTTCGGATCGCGGTCTAACTTACTCTAATTGAGAGAGTAAATGCCCTCGGTTATAATGTACTTCACCGGACGGATACGAATTGGAGACGGAACTCAGCGGTTTCCTGGACCGGATGGCGAAGTTAGGTTAGACCCGAACAGCGTACGACATGAATATTGCAGGCTCCAACATGTACTCCACCGCTCGGATACCTGACGCTGATAGATCAGGATGTGGATTTACCGACCATCGCAGCTGCTCCTGTCGCCAATTGATTTTCGCACAAGCTCCGCACCACCGGCGCCCAACCCAAATGGCGAACAGCTCGTCGTAGACGCCTAGGGTTATTGTATATTGCCGCTTAAATTGTCGCAGCCTGTTTCAACGACGTATTAATTGCGCAGGATGACTTTCCGGCGCAACACTCACTACCTAACCCTACCGTTTAACCGGTACCCCTACAACCAGCGGCAACAAAATAGAAGCTCCAGCCAAAGCCAAATACCACCGCCAAACCGGAGCGCGGTACCGTTCGACAATCACAAGTGCCGGGCTTCGGGTATCCGAAAGCCGGATCGTTGCGGGGCTACTCCTCGACGGCAGCAGTCCCGCAGATTGGCACAATGCCATCGTCAAAGACAATGTTCTTCAGATCCGGAAGCCCCAGTCCGCTAAGTCAATTGCGCGAGTAATCCGGGCCAGACTCACGCTAATGCAGGCACCGCTTTGGAGGATAGTCCAAAACGGTTCGTTCCGGTTAGCAAGTCACGCTTGCTTCGCTGCGGCCGTACAGCATAGTCCATTAATCGGGGACTACCTGGACCTTATCCTTCGAGAAAAGTACCGGACGCTGACAGCACGCCTGAGTTCATCAGACTGGGCATCCTATGTTGAAGCGTGTAGGACCCGGGATCCCAATATGTCCGACTGGAGCAACTCAACGGTGAACAGACTCCGATCCACGGTGCACGGCATGCTTGCACGAATGGGCTATGTGGACAGCGCCAAAACCTTAATGTTGCAGGCTGCATTTATTGAGCCGGAGGTTCTTACCTACCTTGAGGAAAAAGGGCACGAATACGTGCTGCGATGCATAACCATACGGCCATGACAGAAGAGTTACGGATTACCCTGAACGGAATCTTCGGTAGGATCACGCAGGAGAGCTTCCTTGCCGGTAAGGGGGTTGCCAACGAAATTCGATTCTACATTCAAGACTATCCGGCAAGTTCAGAATTGAAGGTTCGCGATTTTATTCGAATGCTGGAAAGCCGGCTGCGGCGCGAAAAACCGCAAATTCGGTTCACCTCAGTACATCTATTTCAGCTGATTGTTGACCTCCTTCGCGAGCGCGGCATACTAGAGAAGGCCTTCGCGCTTCAACGCAGACGGGGAAACGACGCCCTCAATCATGCGCTAAAGGGATTATTGAGGGCTGAAAACATCGCGGACCGCCTGGTGCAGATCGTGGATCCCAGGGAAAGTCAACTGGTGCTGCTTCATGGTTTGGGAAGTGCGTACCCACTGGTGAGAAGCCATACGCTTCTTGAGTGCCTGCACACTCGCCTTAACAGAACACCCATGGTGGTGTTTTTTCCGGGCGAATACGCCGATGGACAACTGCGACTCTTCGGTCGGGACGGTCCACCCAATGCGGGAAACAATTACTACCGCGCGTTCCGACTCGTCAATTAAGTATCGTACCCATGAAAATAAAGGACCTCTTTCAACTAGATATTCGGCGAAGAATCGAAGGTGTTATCAAGGCCGAACAACTGGACGAACCCACGGTCTGGCAGGAGCTGTCTGAGTATGTTGTTACCGACGAGCTTGAGGGGCATTTTCGGAAGTTTTTTGATGCCTACTGCAATGGCCTCGGTGGCAGGGGCAGAAGCTATGGCGGAAGTGAAATCGGTGTTTGGGTTGCAGGTTTCTTCGGGTCTGGCAAGAGCCACTTTATCAAGGTGCTCTCGTACCTGCTCAAGAATGAGACCCACACGTTTGAGAACAAATCACGTACCGCTATCTCCTTCTTTAGAGATAAGTTTAAGGATTCCATTCTGCAGGCTGATGTTAAAAGGGCGGCCGAAGCAAACACAGATGTTGTTCTCTTCAACGTTGCGAGCAAAGCTGACACATCACAGAAGGACGCACTGGTACGTGTGTTTCTTCGGGTTCTGAATGAGCTATCCGGGTATAGCGGCGTTTACCCGGCAATTGCAGATATGGAGCGGTACTTGGACCAGAACGGATTGCTGGTGCCATTCTGTGCCAAATTCCACGAAGTAGCCGGAAAGGCCTGGAAGGATGAGCGCGACGACTGGATATTCCAGCTTGATCAAATTGGCGCAGCGTACAGCCATGTAACCGACCAGAAGAGCCCGAAATTTATCTCCGTGCTGGAGTCGAACAGTGAGACTTATAGTATCTCAATTGAAGGATTTGCCAAGCTGGTCAACCAGCACATAAATCGGAAGCAGCTGGACCGGATTGTATTTTTGGTAGACGAGGTAGGACAATTTATTGGCGACAATGGTCAGAGAATGCTTGACCTCCAGACGATCGCGGAGGAGCTTGGAACGCATTGCCGTGGCAAGGCATGGATTGTCATCACATCCCAAGAGGACTTAGATGCTGTACTTGGGTCTGTCAAATCCTCCAGAACGAACGATTTTTCGAAAATCCAAGGCCGATTCCGAACGCGGCTTTCGCTATCCAGTGCAAATGTTGATGAAGTGATCCAGCGCCGTCTACTTGAAAAAAAAGCACACATTCGCACGGTACTGGAAACCCGTTACGACAAGAGGGGAGACT
Organism: Rhodothermales bacterium; assembly: GCA_963663495.1. Lineage (GTDB taxonomy): Bacteria > Bacteroidota > Rhodothermia > Rhodothermales > Bin80. Next base: position 1,100,306 of record OY760427.1, on the reverse strand, counting down.
TGATCAACAGCCTGATTGACTTTGAACCCGGTGGCATGTCCATGCCAAAGTATACCGACGCGACCGACTTCGTCCGCAACTATCCAATACTTCCGTTTCAGTTCAACTTGCTGCAAAAAACCCTCGACTCAATACGGAAGGCTGGCGCAACCGGTGCACATTTATCAACCGGTGAGCGATCGCTACTATACGCATTCCAGCAGGCGATCGCTACCGATGATGTGGCTGAAGGCGATGTTGGGTTACTGGTGCCATTCTATCGGTTTTACGAACCCATCGCCGAAGATATTGAAACCTCTGTTAAGGCTGCGATCATCCAGTCTGCTACTGATCCGAGCTTGAGGCATTTGATAGTGAAGTGCTCAAGGTGCTGTTTCTCATTCGTTACGTAGAGGAATTCGATGGTACAACACGTAATCTGGTTACACTGTGCCTTGATGTTCTTAACGCGAACCGCCAGTCAATGATACAGAAGGTTAACGGAAGCCTTGACCGATTAAAGCACCGAAAACTCGTCAGTCAAACCGGGGATGCATGGTATTTCCTGACGAGTGAGGAAAAACGCATCCGTGCTGAGATCAGCGGCACAGAGATTAGCCAATATGATCTTACGAAAGAACTCTGGAAACTGGCGTTTGAAGAAGCACTGGGCGATCTCAAGAAGCACCGCTACGAATCCAACAACGTTGATTACTCTCTCGTCAGGAACCTGAACGGAAGGGAGGCAAAGCGCTCTAAGGTGAGTGGACTGGTCGTCTGGCTAATTTCTCCGCAGCATGCCGAGTACGAGCATTTCCTGAATCCCGGAATAGCCATCCTCGAAAGTCAGAAGCACGAGGGGCAAGTAATCCTGCGTCTAAAGGAAGATGCCGGAATTGAACAAGACCTCATGTTATACCTCCGGTCCGAGAAATATCTGAAGTCAAGGCGGCGTGATGGAGTAGCTCCTGAGACTCAGCGAATCTTTGATCAATTGCGATGGAAAAATTCCAATCATCGAAGGCCCAGTCTAATAGGAAAGCTGGGAGAGAGCATTGGGGAAGCGGATTGTTTTGTGAACGGTCGTCAATTAGAAACCCGGGGCAAAAACGCGAAGAAAACCATCGCCAGTGCTGTTAACGACCTCATCCAGTCTACATACAGCAAGATGGACATGCTGACGCACTACGATCCTGATCCTCTCGCGCGGGCACGGGACTATTTGCGTGGCAAGGTGGTGGAGCAGCCAGATATTGAAAACACCGCTGTGAACTCACGAGCTCTGACGGAATTATGTGATCACATGCGCATGTCCAGAAAAACAAGCGTGCAGGTTGTGTTATCTGGTCTTATCAATCGGTACTACGCTAGGCCTTATGGTTGGCCCGAAGAACAGACGCTGTTGCTCCTCGTCCGTCTCGCAACTTTGAGCGAAAACAACTCTCAACTACAATTCATTGAGCACAGTACCACGCTCCGCAACGACCAGATTCTGGATGTGCTTAATAACAAGGGAAGGTGGAAGAATATCCTGGTGAGGCTGCAGGAAATAGACGCCGAGCTGGTGAATCGTGCAAAAGAAACTGGACAGCGGCTCTTCGAGCGGTTAGGTCCTGATGCGCCGACCGAACTCCATACGTTCCTGAGCAAGGAGATTAAGCTGTGGCAAGTGGAACTTGAGAAATACCACCTTCAGAATTCCACGGGGCGTTATCCCGGAATTGAAGATGTTCAACGCAGTCTAACTTCCATCAATAAGCTACTTAGCAACGGCGATATGGTCTCGTTCCTGGAAGAGTTTGTAGCTCAATCAGACAGTCTCGTTAGTGTCGGAGATATCGTCGCAAATCAGAGGCATTTCTTTGCATCACAAAAGCCTATTTGGGATCGACTATGCGAAGCCCTGTTAGAATTTGGTCCTAGTGCCTCCCAATTGGAAGAGGATAAACTCGTGCGATCCCATCTACAGCGCCTGCACGATATCCGAAATGCACCCGAACCGTATAACAAAATCAAGGATATCAAAGGTTGCATCCAAGTAGTTAAGGAAGCGAATGACCGGCTGTTAGTCGACGCCCGCAATGAAAGCATTTCGGCACTCACTGAAATTTGGGACGATCTGCTTGCTAAGCTTGACGATTACAATGCGGATCCGGAGGATCGGTCAAGATTCAACAATAAGATTGGCAAGCTTGAGAGGAAGATCCATGAGCAGACAGACATACTCCAGATCCGCGATGTACAGAATCAGGCTCAACAGCTTCGTTCGAAGACAATGGACAAAATAAGTCCCGTCAACATCGTACCGGTATTCCCGCGTGAACTTGGGTCACAATATTTGGAGACAGAAGCGGATGTTGACGCATTTCTTGAGAACCTTGGAAAAAGGCTCAGATCCGTTATAAGCAATGGTGAACACGTAGAGATTCGATAAACATGGATCTCACCGCACTCAAGAACTACGCACGGGAGGCGCGCCATACGTTTCGTGCGGCGGTAGTAATGCGCGCTGCCGAACTGGGCGTGCATCCAGATTGCATTGAACCCGCGCGTACCGACGGAAACGTTGTGCGCATCGGGCCACGGACCATCTCGCTGAAAGACGGAAAACAGCGCCGAATGCTTGAGCATCGCATTCTGCGCGAAGGTTTTGACCCTGTAATGGACGAGATGGCCTACACATGGTTCAACCGCTTTGCAGCCATCCGCTATATGGAGCTGCATGGGTACCTGCAGGGAGGCATGCGGCTTCTCAGCGACCTCGACCAGCCGGAGATGCTGCGCAGAGCGCATGAAGTAGCCCTTCCCGGACTGGATGCAGCCTATGTGCTTTCCCTCAAGATGGATGGCAACCGGGATGACGAGCTTTTTCGGATGCTGTTTCTGGCACAGTGCAGGGCGCTGCACACATCCATGCCGCTCCTTTTTGACAGCATCGGCAGCGAGACGGAGCTGCTTCTGCCATCGCGGCTGCTGCGCCCGGACTCCATCATGCGAGAGCTGGTACGTGCGATAGAAGAGGAGGACTGGCAGCATATAGAAATCGTGGGATGGCTGTACCAGTTCTATATTTCGGAGCGTAAGGAGGAGGTGATCGGCAAGGTGGTGCCTGTAGAGGACTTGCCGGCAGCCACGCAGCTGTTCACCCCTCGCTGGATTGTACGTTATCTGGTACAGAACGCTTTGGGGGTGGAGGGAGAGTACAGCGTTGTACCGGCCTCTTTTTCCTTTGACCCTGCGCGGTTCACGTTTTTGGATCCTGCGGTGGGTTCGGGCCACTTTCTGGTGGAGGCCTATGATGCGCTGATGGGGGTGTATTTACAGCGGGGGTACCGGAAGGAGGAGGCTGTCCGCCGGATCCTGGAGGACAATCTGTTCGGTTTGGACATAGATCCGCGGGCGGTACAGCTGGCCAGCTTTGCGCTCATGATGAAGGGGCGCAGGGATGACAGGGAGCTGCTGACGAGGCCTGTCCGGCTGAAGCTGGCGTGCATTACCCGCAGCGCGGAACTGGACACGCAGCAGTTGGCCGCGGCCATTCCGCTTGCGGAGTATGGTTTGGAGCGTAGCGACTTGGAGGCATTGAAGGAGCTATTTGCAGAGGCATCGGGGCGTGGGTCGCTGATCCGGGTACCGCAGCGGGTGCGGGAGTGCTTACCGAGGCTTAGGCAGATGGGAGACCAGTGGAAGGACATGCACGGTGGACAGGAGCTATTGGTGTGTCTTGCAGATCAGGCTTCAATGCTGTCACGGAGGTACGATACGGTGGCTACTAACCCACCGTATATGGTTAGCAACCTGATGCATGGGTCTGTCAAGGCATTTGCGCGGAAGGAATATCCGGCGGCCAAGCGCGATTTGTTTGCCTGTTTCATTGTGCGAGCGCTTGAGCTAGCCAAGGATGATGGCTGTGCGGCCCTGGTCACGATGCACAGCTGGATGTTCTTGTCGTCGTACCAAAAGCTTCGGGTGAAGCTACTTCAGGAGACGAGCCTCAAGACCATGGCGCACTTGGGTGCCAGAGCATTTGGTGCCATTAGTGGGGAGGTAGTGCAGACGACTGCATTTGTGTTGGAGAACCGGTACAAGGCGGGCCACAAGCCGGTGGTCCACAGGCTTGTGGAGGGAAAGGAGCAGGACAAGGAGCGGGCGTTACGGGAAGGGAGGAATCGCTTTGATCACATCCCACAGGACGACTTCCGGCTGATTCCGGGCAGTCCGGTGGTGTACTGGGTGAGCGAAGGCATGCGGCGGCTGTTCAGGGATGGCACGCCGCTGGGAGAGCTGGTGGAAGCAAAGGTGGGATTGTCAACAGGTAAGAATGACCTTTTCCTTCGTCGCTGGTGGGAGGTAGACATAGGGCGTATCGGGTTCGGGATGAAGAACCGCAAGGAGGCGCGGGAGTCCGGCAGGAAGTGGTTCCCGTGCAACAAGGGAGGTCCTTTCCGCAAGTGGTACGGCAACCACGAATATGTCGTCAACTGGGAAAATGATGGGGAGGCCATGAGGGCGTTCGGCACGGAGAACGGGGGAAGGCGTAGGTCCAGTGTGTCCAATACACAGTACTACTTCCGGCCGGCACTGACATGGTCGGACATTACCTCTGGACCCTTATCGTTTCGACTGGGAGAGGGTGGGGATATCTTTGATCACGCGGGCCACTGTGCATTTCATGAGGATCCATCTCAATTGATTCTGCTGACTGCATACTGCAACACACCTGTTTGTCACGGGCTGGCACAACTGATCAATTCGACTGTCCATTTTCAGGTAGGTGACTTTCAGAAGGTGCCGTTACATCCGCTGGCAGCCAGTCACCTTGAGTCCCGCGGATCGCACATCGCCAACGAACTCGTTTCCGCAACCCGTGCCGACTGGGATGCCTACGAACGCTCCTGGGAGTTCCCCAGCCTGCCATTCCTCCCATCACCCCTTGGTGCCGGCACCGTAGAAGCAAGCCACAGCAGTTGGCGCAATACCTGCCGGCAGCAGGTGCTCCGCTGCCAACAGCTCGAACAGGAAAACAACCGCCTGGTCATCCAGGCCTGCAACCTTGAAGACGAGCTCTTCCCTGACATTGCCCCCCCCCCCCCCGAACACATCACACACACATGGCATTACCCTCACGAGCAACCCCGCCTACCGGTATGGCAGGAAAGTTTCTCCAGAAGAACACGAACCGCGCATGCTACGCGATGATATGGCAGCGCTGGTATCCTACGCAGTAGGATGCATGATGGGACGCTACAGCCTGGACATGCCCGGACTGGTGTATGCCGGAACGGAAGGCGAAGACTTTGACAGCCATAAGTACACCACCTTCACGGCGGACGATGACGCCATTGTACCAATGACGGGGGACTTTGATTTTCCGGACGATGCCACGCGGAGGCTGGAAGCATTCATTGCTACCGTATGGGGGAAGGAGCACCTGGAAGCAAATCTCCGCTTTGTTGCAAGTGCACTGGCCACCGGCCCCTCAACACGCGAGGCGCTGCAGCGCTACTTGGCAAGAGACTTCTATAAGGATCACCTCAAGGCCTACCAGAAACGCCCGGTGTACTGGCTGTTCACTAGCGGCAGGAGGCGTACGTTCCAATGCCTGGTATACCTGCACCGCTATACGGAGAGCACGCTTGCACGCATGCGAGTGCGCTATGTGGACCCGCTACGAGAACGCCTGCAGGCTAGGAAGGCCCAGAAAGAGCGGGATATCGCCGATGCGACGACACCCGCCCGGCGACGGCGCCTCGAAAAGGAGCACCAGCGGCTGACCAAGGATGTGGAGGAGTTGAACACGTTCGACGACCAGCTCCGGCTCTACACGTTTGACCGGATCCGGCTTGACTTGGACGATGGAGTAAAGGTCAACTACGGAAAGTTCGGATCGCTGCTCAGAGACGTGAAGGCGGTCACAGGAAGAAAACCCGTGCTATGGCAGGAGTAGATATCACCGTCCCATTGAAAAACCTGTTCGGCAAGAACGGGCACCGCATTGTTTTTTGGGATGATCCCGACAAAGAGTTCAAAGATGCATTACCAGAAATCCAGATACCCGATGTTGTAATTGTGGACACGCGGGAAGAGAGCACACTTGAGCTGAAGGTGCGCATAGAAATCGAACAACCTGACCAAAAATTCCTGCTCTACTCCCAGGGTGAGAGTAGCGCGAGCGACACGGACCAGCTGCTAGCCCTGCGCCTATACAGTCACCCGTTTCGTGCGGACACTGCTTCCATGACTGTGAGCAAGCTCGGGCTCAAAGATCAACATCTCCGCGCTCACATTCAGCTGCGACGGAAGTTCTTCAGCGCGCAGCGACTGCAGAAGCTAAAATGCCTGGTGTCGCCGGACGATAACGCTGAGTGCCTGGACCTTAAGATGCTAGCCGTCATCGCGGGCACGAGGCAGCCGGACATATTCCGAATCACGCTTGCTCTGCTTCACGCTCTCGCGGCGGATATACCACCAGCACACGACGCCGTCCACGAAACCAAACAGTGGAAAACAATCAAACGCGTAGGGCTGGATGATTTCTTCTGGTCCGTTGTTTCGCACCATTTCGCATACGAGGATGATCAGCCTCAGTTATCACGGCTGGTCACCAACATGTTCGTTTCCAGCTTCCGCTACCATACAACGGCCGAGATGCCTTTCTCATGGAGAGGCCATGAGCTGACTACGGATGAAGGCGAGCGTAATGCCCGCGTGCTGCTGACACAGTGGAAGGATAGCACAACGTATGCCGCCAGCTACAACTGGTGGGCCGGCCGCATTTCCGACCAGCTTTGCCTCTCCGATGTACTGAGTTCCTGCGACTGGGAGGAGCTGGTCGAGTCAACAACTTTTGAGGAGATTGACACGCGAATCGTGGAAGGGATGGTGAAACAGCTCCTGACGGAAGCCGGGATGCAAGCGGACAGAATTCGGAGCATTTCTGTGCAGCGGATCGCAGGACATTGGATCCGTTCCACATCCATTGATAAACGCAGACGCAAAGGGCGAACCGCGTTGTACGAGGGGCTGAGCGCGGCCGCCGAGTTCCTTGAACTGCACAAGAAATATCACCAGGGATTTCATCGGTACAGCGGCCCGGAGTTGTACGGACTATATGAATCAGAACTGTTTCGCGTCGATCAAACGTACCGCCACGTCTGTCTTCACGCGAGCGTGGCTGCAGAGCATGATATGCCCCAAATCAATCCCCTCCGCAACCGAATAGAGAGCCATTATGATGCAAGGTTCCTCCAGGATCTATCGCAAGCTTGGGGTAAGCATGTATCCGACGCGCTCCCGGAGACTTGGCGGATCGGCAAAACGCCCAACCAGTACGAATTCTACGGAGCTACCGTCGCGCCTCGGGTCAGTAGTAAGACTCGCTACTGCCCGGTCATAATTGTCAGTGATGGCCTTCGATACGAGCTGGCAGAAGAAGTGGCTCAGCTGCTGAACAAACACAAGCGCGTTGAGGCTAATCTGACATCCCAACTCGGGGTCCTTCCATCCCATACCGCCCTTGGGATGGCCTCCCTCCTACCCCACGAGGTAATCAGTTACGATTCAAAAGGCAACGTACGCGTTGATGGACGAACCTCAGGTGGTATTGAAAATCGGAAGAAGATCCTGGAAAGATTCGGAGGCATCGCCATTAAATCGGAGGATTTTCAAAAGCTGGAAACCAGCCAGGGACGAAAATTGCTGACCAGCCACAGCTTTGTCTACGTTTACCACGACCTTATTGACGCCACCGGCGAAAAACCTCAATTGGTGCCGCGGTTGTTTAAACATTGCCAGGAAGCCATTTTGGAACTTGAGGCATTGGCCAAACGCGCATTGACCAGTCTGAACGCAACATCCGTCATCATTACGGCAGATCACGGCTTTCTCTTTTCCGAATCCGGACTTAAGTCGTATCACCACACGGATTTAGCAGTCGATTCAGATTGCATTGTTGATGCTAAGAACCGCTACCTGACCGGGTACGATCTGTCAGACGACCCAGTTGCTTGGCGCGGGCAATTAAAAGTCACCGCCCGTGCAAAAACCGAACTGCAGTTCTTAATTCCCAAGGGAAGTAATCTGTTCAAGTCTTACGGATCCAAAGCGTTTATCCACGGAGGAGCAATGCTGCAAGAGATCGTGGTGCCCGTGATCAAGATTCGCAAAAAGGAGGACAAGAAAGCCTCCGAACCGGTTAGCGCCCAAATCATGGCGCCGGAGATAATTCGCATTACCGCTTCACGGTATCGCCTCAGCTTGCACCAAACCATGCCGGTGGACGAAATGCGGCATGAAGCAACACTGAGGATCGCAATCTACGATGGAAACAACCCTGTGACAGATGTCCAGATGGTCACGTTAGCCAGCACAGCCCCTGAGCCCAGAGATCGGTACAAGGATGTCACCCTCACGCTGCGTGATGGCGACTACGACAAGCGAAAATCATACATGCTCAAGGTAGAAACCGTAGGTACGGTGCGCTGCACAACCTGGCCAGTAGTGATTGACAGACTAATCTCTGATGACTTCTGATACGGATAGCGCCAACAACGGCCTTGACACCCTCCTGCACCGCCATTTTCTCGGGCGAACGGTTCGTAAGGATCTGACAAAGCTTGTCAAGGAAGGTGCAAATGTGCCGATCTATGTGCTGGAATATTTACTGGGCAATTACTGCGCCACCGACGATCCTGTCGTCATTGAGGAGGGCTTGGCGAATGTCAAGCGCGTCCTTGCCGAGAACTATGTGCGCCCTGACGAAGCAGAAAAGATGAAGTCCTTCGTAAAGGAGCGCGCCAGCCTGCGCGTAATTGATAAGGTGACGGTTCGGTTGAATGAGCGGCGCAATATTTACGAGGCTCACCTCTTCAACCTGGGCACCAAGGGTATTGAGGTGTCCTCGCACACCGTGACCAAGTACGATAAGCTGCTGACAGGCGGAATATGGTCCATCATCACGCTTAAGTACAACTACGAGCCTGGTCAACGAGGATCCCCCTTCATAATTGAGCAACTCAAGCCCATCCAGATGGCCAGCATGGACATGGATGAGGTACTTGAGGCTCGCCCGCACTTCGCCGAGGACGAATGGCTGGACATGCTCCTTCGGTCCAGTGGCTATGAGCCGTCTCAGTTTGAAGACCGCACAAAATGGCATTTGCTATGCCGACTCCTGCCTTTGGCGGAAAATAACTTCAACGTTTGCGAGCTGGGTCCACGCGGAACAGGCAAGAGCCATATCTACAAGGAGATCAGCCCATATAGCGTCTTGGTATCCGGTGGACAGACCACAGTCCCGAACCTGTTTTACAACCTCTCAACGCGCCGGGTTGGTTTGGTCGGAGTCTGGGATGTGGTGGCGTTTGATGAGGTGGCGGGCATCCGATTCAAGGATCCGGGCGGGGTACAAATCATGAAGGACTACATGGCATCCGGCTCCTTCGTGCGGGGCACAGACCAGACGAATGCCAACGCCTCCATGGTGTTTATCGGCAATATTAATCAGCCCGTAGAGGAGCTCGTCAAGATCAGCCACCTCCTGGCTCCTTTCCCTGAAGTGATGATTGATGCGGCATTCTTTGACCGCTTCCACGCGTACATACCCGGCTGGGAGATACCGAAGATGCGCCCGGAATTCTTCACCAACCACCACGGCCTCATTGTGGATTATCTGGCTGAATTCCTGCGCGAAATGCGCAAACACAGCTTCGCTGACGCCATTGGTAAGTACTTCAGCTTGGGATCCGACATCAATCAGCGTGACTCCATCGCCATTCGCCATACCGCGTCCGGCCTGCTGAAGCTCCTCTACCCTGACGAGTCATACGATAAAGATGCCGTGCGGCGCTGCCTGGAGTACGCACTCGAAACACGCAGGCGCGTGAAAGAGCAGCTGAAGAAGATTGGAGGCATGGAGTTCTTTGATGTCAACTTTTCCTACGTTGACATCGAAACCATGGAGGAGCGATTTGTTGGCGTCCCCGAACAGACTAGCGGAGGGTTGATCCCGTCAGATCCTACCCAACCCGGCACCCTGCACGCTGTCGCCGCCGGCGATGGGAGCCGTATGGGTATATACCGATTGGAATCGCAGGTCACCAAGGGAACAGGTAAACTCACTATCTCTGGAGCAGGACTGAACGGCGAAGCAAAAGAGCAAATCAAAGTCGGGTTTGCATTTTTCAAAGCCAATGTGCTAACCATAAGTGCGCTGTCCAATCCTAGCGAGCACGACTACCACATTCAGGTTGCTGATCTCCTTAATACCGGTGCCTCTTCAGGTCTCACACTAGCAACCCATGTTGCCCTTTGCTCTGGACTGCTTGACAAGTCAGTCCAGCCGGGTGTGGTGATTTTCGGATCCATTAGCATTGGAGGCATCATCGCACGCGTCAGCAGCCTTGCGTCCGCATTCCAGGTCGCGTCTGACGCAGGCGCTTCAAAAGCTCTGCTACCTATTACGGAAGCTGGAGGATTTGCAAGCATCCCACCAGAGCTGCTCCAGAATGTGCAGCCCGTATTTTTCGCTGACGCCAAGACGGCCGTGTTCAGGGGCCTGCAGGCTGGATGACAGCGACTGAGGTCAGGGTGTAGCACATGGTGCTGATCTCCGAGACAGCGTAGATGATGCACGGAACATGTCAGCCATGGATCTAACTCACAGGTGTGCGACGGAGCTTCGAACCCTTCTAAAGGAGCGTGCCGTTTCGCCGACAGAATTGGCCGAAGCTTGCCTGCGACGTGTGGAGACCATAAACGGGGCAGTAAACGCGATCGTGACGCTGAACGAAAGGCTGTTGGATGATGCGCGTGCACTGGAAGAGGTCGGTGACCCTACAGCACCGTTGTACGGACTTCCCGTAGGCATCAAGGATACAACGCAGACCGCTGGAATACGCACCACCTTCGGCTCACCGCTGCACCGGAATCTGGTGCCATCGGCAGATGCAGTTGTAGTAGCACGCCTGCGCGCCGCAGGCGCTCTCATACTTGGTAAGACCAACACGCCGCCCTTTGCCATTGGTGGCAATACCGTTAACGAAGTCTTCGGTGCTACGCGAAACCCTTGGAACCTCAGCCGAACATGCGGCGGATCCACAGGAGGCGGAGCGGCAGCACTTGCCGCTGGAATGGTGACACTTGCCGATGGCTCCGACCTCGGTGGTTCACTACGGATGCCAGCTTCATTCTGCGGGGTTGTAGGCCTGCGCCCCTCACCAGGACTGGTACCGCTAGCCCCAACACCGCACCTTTGGGACCGACTATCCGTCGCGGGCGGCATGGGGAGAACGGCCGGCGATGTAGCCTTATTTCTTGAAGCCACCTGTGGTCCTTCACCTGAAAGCCCGGTTTGCCAGCCCTCAGTCGCGCGCACGTTTCTCGAAACGATGCGCCCAGGCACCAGACTAGCCTATTGTTCTGACATCGTTGACATTGGAATTCAGCCCGACATTGAGCAGGCATGCCGACAAGCGGCATTTGAACTTCGACAGGTAGGATGCCAGGTTGATGAGGTAGGTCTGGATCTTTCGGACGGGCGGACAGCCTTTGCTACCCTTCGAGCTTACAGTTTGCTTGCTACGCACCACGGGCATCGATACCGCCACGATGAGTTGGGGACGAACCTTGGAAGTAATCTAAAGTCGGCACTCAAGACATCAGCACAGGAGTTTGCGGCAGCAGAAGCTTACCGCAGTACCCTCTGGCGGCGCCTCAAAGTGTTCTTCAATAATTACCAGGCACTCCTCACGCCGTGCATGGCCATCAGCCCGTTCCCGGTAGAGCAGGACCATCCAGTCGAAGTCGCTGGACGCCAGATGACTTCGTATCACGACTGGTTTGCTCCCACATCGGTCCTATCCGTCACGGGACTACCCGTTGCGAGCGTGCCTTGCGGGCTAGACACACTTGGCCTGCCGGTGGGAATGCAAATCGTTGGCCCTCCACTTGGCGAAGGAAGGGTGCTTGGAATAGCCAACACCATTCAGCAGGCCTCGCCCATCGGTCTGCCTCCGCTGTAGCATCGCTGCTGCAAATCGTGCACACCCACGGAACCCTATCATGACATCCCTGCTGTGGGCAGGACATGCTCTGCAACCAAGGTGGGCACCCAACCGTAATGTCTTCCCATAGAAACGTACTTCTTAGCGTCAAATCGGGTTATCGCGGCGGCAGGCCACGGTAAGAACGCAGTGCTTTGATCATTTCTAACAATACGTTAACACGTTCAAATTCTAACCGCAGTACCTTCAGGTACAAACTGTCTGCTCCACTCTCTTTCATGTCTGCGCACAACCTCTATCGCACCATATGGCTCTCTGATTTTCACTTGGGAACTAAAGAAAGTAAGGCTAAGGAGCTATTGGATTTTCTGCGCCACAACGATTCCGAAAAGCTATACCTCGTTGGCGATGTAATTGACGGATGGGCACTGGCGCGCTCCTGGACGTGGAAGCAGATCCACAACGATGTCATTCAGAAGATTTTGCGAAAGGCCCGTAAGGGCACGGAGATCGTCTTTCTGCCAGGAAATCATGATGAATTTGCCCATGGATATTCAGGTCTGAGCTTCGGCAACGTAAGGATTGAATCCGAGACTATACATACACTGGCTGACGGTCGACGTCTGGTAGTCTTGCACGGCGATTTGTTCGACGGGATGATCCGCCATGCGAAATGGCTCTCAGTTCTAGGTTCCAGCATTTATCGCTGGCTTCTGAAGCTGAATTATTCCGTCAACTTCGTCCGACGAACCCTTGGAAAGCCTTATTGGTCTTTGTCTGCGTACCTGAAGCACAAGACTAAGCGCGCCGTGCAATACATGTCAGACTTCGAAGCCAACATGGCAAGAGTTGCGGACGCGCGCAGTGCCGATGGCATCATTTGTGGACATATTCACTCTCCAGACCTTCGGCAGATCGGCTCCTGTATTTACGCTAATTCTGGAGACTGGATTGAGAGCTGCAGTGCCATTGTAGAGCATTTTGATGGCCGGCTTGAGCTTATTCGATGGGTAGTAATAGGACATTCCGTGCGCCGTAAACGGTCCAAGCGACGCCCGGAAAGGTATCCTATCGAAGCAATCCAGCCCGCGCTCGCATAAATCCATTCGACCGGTGCTTCGGTGCCTCTTTGTAGTCCAGGGTGAAGGCCGCGGACATCTCACGCAGGCAATTGCTCTTAACGCGATCCTCCGCAGAGCGGGTCACCATGTTTGCCGTGCGGTAGTAACCAAGGGAGGTGCTGGACCCGTACCGGTCTACTTTGAGAAACAGATGGCGGTGCCCATCACCTACACGGATGGAATCCGCTTTGTGGTCCGAAGTGATTCAAGATCCATCAGTTGGACTCGAACACTTGCATACAATCTTCGTCGACATAGAAATCTGCTGACCAGTGTGCACACCATACGCGCAATGGTGCAGCAGGAAGCGCCTGATGTAATTATAAATTTCTACGAGCCGCTGTGCGGTCTTAGCGCCATCAGGGGATTCAAGACAGCGCCTGTTGTGGCTATCGCGCACCAGTTTATGTTCCTGCACCCGCAGTACCAGTTTCCCCATGGATTCTTCCTGCAAAAAAGGGGCGCGTTAACCTTTACAAAAGTAGCCGGACTCGGCTCTTCATACCAGCTTGGAATATCACTGCGATCATTGCCTGATTTACAGAGCCTCGTGGTTGTCCCGCCGCTAATGCGAGATGCCATCAAAGCTAAGCACACAAACAAGACCGAACAGTTTCTGCTCGTCTACCTGTATCACCACAGCTGCAAGGATGCCATCATTGAGTGGCATCACCGGCATCCGGAGGTAGTACTCCACTGCTTCTGGAATAATCCAACTAAGCCGGATGTGTGGAAATACGATGAGACACTGACATTTCATCCGCTCCATGGCGAGAAATTTGCGGTCATGATGTCCCGCTGCCAGGGTATGGTCACGACATCCGGATTTGAGACACTAGCCGAGGGTATATACTTGGGCAAACCCTTATTGTTGGTTCCGATGCGCAAGCACTTTGAGCAGCACTGCAACGGAGTTGATGGAAAATCTGAGGGCGTTGCGGTAACCGCTCCAGATTTCGATTTGAGCAAACTCATGGATTTTATTCCGACCTACCGGTTTGATACTACCGGGTTCAGAGAGTGGGTTGATCAAGCAGATGCGCGGTACGTCCGTGCTATTGAAGCCGCCGTGGAAGATTTTCTATCTCGGCACGCTGCATAGACCAAACTCCTGCGCTTCAGCACCTGTAGCGTAATAGTTCGCCCGGTCACAAGCGTGAAGCATGGTTGCTGACTTCGCGACCAGTGCTTCGTTGTGGCCGCGATTAATGAGACCGTGTGCCTTACAGTATACCAGTGTCGTCATCAATTTGAATGCCACAATGCGCGCGGCAGACATATTGAACGCCCTATCCATCAAGGTGGAAGTCACGGAAACCGTACTCGCCGAGCTCGAACAGGGCGAAGCACATGGCCACGACGATTGCAGCAAATTACGCAGTTTACTTGATCAAGGGATCATTGATCTGGTGCCTTTGTCACGACAAGAAATTGCAATTTTTCATGATCTCAGTGCAGGTAGTGCCGGTCAGACACTGGATGACGGTGAGTCATCCACAATTGCACGCACAGCCGTGTCACATGCAGTTGCTGCCATTGATGACAAAAAGGCCTCCAAGCTATTCTCTCATCATTTCCATAATGTGAGCGTTGTATCTACGGCGGAAATGCTCCTACACGAAAAGGTCCGCCTTCAACTGGGAAACACTAGCCTTCGTGAAGCAGTCTATCAAGCCGCGAAAAATGCGCGAATATCTGTTCCACATAGTCTGGTCTCCACGATCGTAAACATCGTCGGTAAGGAACGCGCAGGTAATTGTCCGAGCCTTCGAATAAATTAGAATTAAGCGATGCTGCCAGGCGGCATCGGGTATAGTAGTTGCTAATGTGCTGATTGGACAATTGACCTCCCCGCCCGCGCTTTGGGTCATCTGCTGCTCTGTGTTCTTGCTATGCGAATCAAGCACCGATCCGAGCAAAGTGAGGATGCCCATACTCTCGGCAACAGCAGCTCATTCTGTACCCTTATCATGGGGAATTATATACGTGAGTGACCAACTGTACACAGTGAGGCACTAGTATCAATTTCACGGGTCATAGGGGTCGGTAACCCGAACGCCCCTCGCCGTGCAGAAGCCCCAATCCCGGAGGCCAGTATGTTTGCAGCCGCATTCAGGTCTGCATGATCCGCATGTCCACAGGACATACACGTGAATGTGCTCTGCGTCTTACGGTTACTCGCTTCTGTGTGCCCACACACAGAACACCGCTGACTGGTATAGGCAGCGGTAACCTTTATCACCTTGCGGCACTTATAGCCCAGCATCTGATCCAGCTGGCCCCAACCTGTTCGCAGTATTCCACGGTTGAGGCCAGACTTCTGTCTGACGTTTGTGCCAAAGCTCTCCATCGTCCCCTTAGCTGAACATGTCATCGCTTTGATCTTTAGGTCCTCCAGTATCACCGTTGAGGAGCATTTGGCAATACTGCGACTTACCTGGTGGTTCGCATTCTTGAGGATGTTAGCACGCTTGCGCTGTATGCGGGCGATTCTATGCTTCCGCCTGTTACGACGGTTGGAGCCTTTCTTCTGTCTCGCCAGTCTTCGCTGATGCCGCTTCAACTTGGCATCAAGACGCTTCGTATCCGGTTGTCTGATAATGCTTGTATCGCCCTCTGTGGAGACCATAGCGATCTGCCCGCAATTACGGTCAATGCCTACAGCACTGCCGGTATCCTCTATTACAGGTGCCTCAATCTTGTAGCAGATGACAGCATACCATTTGCCGGCGTTCTTCTTTACCGTGGCTTTGACGGGTATACCATCAGGGTACGGGTTGCCTCCCCGCCTGCGGAGCGCCATATATCCCACTTTCGGGATATACGGCTTGCCATCCCGAACCCTTACGTTATCCGGGATCGTGAACGAAGGCGTACTACCACGTCTGGAATGGAATCTCGGTCTTCTCTTACCTTCCTTGAAGAATGCCTTCCATGCATCCGCCTGATATTTCAATGTGTATCTAACGACAATATGTATCTAACGACACCAAAGGAGTATTCAGGTAGCCACTCGACCGTGCGGCGCAGCGCCGTGAACCGCTTCCCCCGCGAGAAGAAGTTTACCGAGGGCGGCTTCTCTCCAGCCTCTTTCGCTTTCTTGTACGCCTCGCTCTGCTCTGCGAGGATGGCATTCCACACAAACCTACACGCACCCGCTAATCCAGCAAGCTGCTTGGCGTTACTCCGACTTCCGGGCAACAGCCTGTATGTGATATTGCGGTATGCACTAACCGTTTCGGGCATGGCACTGTGGTATATAACTCCCTAATATATGGCAATTATATATCATGAATACCCACGTGTTGAGTTATTTGAAATAATTGCGTCTTTTCGTAAAAAGCGGGAACCGATTATGAAAAACTGGCGAAAGCCATCCAGTCTGCACCACCAAAGCACAAAAAGTAACTCCTGCGAAAACGCGTGGCACTCAGCCATATAACTCCCTTTGTATGCGTAGTGCAGGCCCCGCATGGTGGCTCGGTGCGAATACAGACCATACCCACAATCCGATTATCATCGCAGCCAGCCTTCAGATGTATCGTGAGCGTAATCAGCCTAGCCATCTAGACCACGCGGTACGATATGGATTCTCTACTCACAACAGTCTCCTTGGTAGGGTCCACCAATGCATTCTCGGCCACCGGTAACTCATACGAACTCTTCAGATTCAACCAAGGATAGGCGTTGCAAAAGTGTACGATTCATTGGTATGCACTGCAATCAGGGCTGTCAGAACGAGCATGGAATCATTACATTAGCCCCCCTCCAACCGGCACAGACCGGATCAATACCACCATGGATTGGCACAACGCCCAGGTACTTTCCTCGCATCATTCACTAATTCTGCGCTAGTAGCACTGCCACCGACTGCACAATTCGGACAATAGTATCGCCAATGCCCCTTGTAAATCCAGAAGTTCTCATTTGGGCTCGCGAAACTGCCGCATTAACGCAAAAAGAAGCATCCTCCAAGGTTCACATTGCCGAACACGCCCTCCAAAGCATAGAACGCGGAGAAGCCGCGCCATCACGTCCCATGCTTACCCGAATGGCCAAACAATACAGACGGCCTCTGTTGGTGTTCTATTTGGATAAGCCACCTCGAAATTCCAACTATGGTGCGGACTTCCGCAGCCTTGGTCATACCTTGACCTCAACAGAGAAGGCTCTCTTATCGGCCTTGCTTCGTAACGTCAAGGCACGCCAACAAATGATTAAGGCCATCGCGGAGGAGGAGGAAGACCCTCACCAATTCGTCGGCTGGATCACAAGAAAAACTGGGCTACCCACGGATACGCAGCTGCTGGAGCAGAGGATCAAAGAACTGCGCGGCACCAAACAAAGCGGATTGGTTGAGAAAGCACTCACCGGGATAAATCGCTTGTTAGGGAATGAAGCTGAGTTGAATAAGTACTACTCACAGCAGAACTCTCGGGTAGCGTTCAATCAATTGCGTGCACGGGCTGAATCTGCCGGGGTTTTTGTTATTCTCCAAGACAACCTTGGCAGCCACCGGAGTAGGCTGCCATTGAAGTTGTTCCGCGCGTTTGTAATTGCGGACAACATCGTGCCTTTCATCGTGATTAACAGCCAAGATATTAATCCGGCGAAGTCATTCTCGCTGTTACACGAACTGGTCCATCTGCTTCTGAATCAAACGGGTTTTAGTGCTCCCGAATTTGACAGTACGATTGAGGAATTTTGCAATAGAGTTGCCGGTGAATGGTTGTTGCCTACCGATAAACTGCATGCGCTTAGTATAAATCGGAGAACTGCTTTTGAAGATCTCACGGGGACCATAGAGGAGTTCGCGCGAAGGAGCAACCTTAGCCACACAATGGTTGCCACCAGACTATCGCAAGGGGGGATCATTTCAAAAGCTGCATCTCATGAACTATGCCGCTACTTCGATCGGAAGCGGCAAATGGAGGAAAAGAACAAAGAACAACAGAAGCGAAAGGGCTGTACCCCTATTGTGTCCTACTACGATCTCCGCCGACAACGACTGGGCAATAAAACGGTGCAATTTGTACGCCAAATGGTCGCTTCCGGGGATCTTACGGCAACTAAGGCAGCCACAATTCTAGCAGTTAAGCCTAGCCAAGTCTTCAGGTTGCTCTACGAATAATCCAGTGCCGAATATTGTCCGACCTTTATTTGATTGATTCCAGTACCGTCATCACGTTGCAGAATACGTACTACGCAAAGAACCGAGTTCGCGAATTCTGGGAATGGCTATTGCATCACGCCAGTGCGGGTCGCTGCAATATTGTTGAAATTATTTTCGACGAAATCACTCCTCACGATGGCGATTTCAAGAAATGGTTAACGACAAATAAGCGTTCCCTGATTCTGGAATCGGAGCCGCCCCGCAGCTTGGTCGAAAGAGTCGTGCAGTTTTATGCGCCTGACCTGACCGAGGATGAACTAGAAATGATCAGTAATGACCCATTCCTTATTGCTTGTGCACTCCAACGCAAGCTGAGTCGTTGCGTCGTAACGACTGAAGTGCCAAAGCCGAGCAAGAAGCGTGCAAATCGTAGAATACCCGATGTGTGCAATGATCTCGGTGTAAAGTGTATTGATCCCGTAAGGTTTATTCGGGACCTTGATTTGTAAGCGTGCGGTGAAGTACAGGGTAGCGGGCTTTGGGGCGGTATTGGCGGGTACAGTGGGGTTGGAAGGAGGAGAGCAAGTGGGCTTGCCCACTTTGGACGGGTCGGCGTCCGGCAGCTAGACGGCCTTACCCTAGTGTGCTTGCCGTGCCTGTTTCCAATGATGGGGCAATAGCGCCGCTATGTTCTCGGAAGGATGCGTCGGGATGCGCTGGAACACATCTATGAGCCAATCCAATGGGTTCACGTCGTGGAATTTACGTAAGCGTGCGGTGAACTACATCTTGATTGGGTGATGGGTTCTGGGGAGCTTACCCCTAGACGTGAGAACCCAGACCCCAGATCGCATGGTACAGCCCAAACGTACGGCGGAAGAGATGTTTCCGCTGGTAGAGCAGTATAACGAAAGGACCCAGTCCGCAGCGGCGTTTTGTGCAAAGCACGGCATCTCGTATGGGCAGTTGAATTATTGGAGGCGGAAGGTTCGCCAGGAGACTGCAGCCGAGGACAGCCGAGGCTTCGTGGAGATAGGCAGTGTAGCACCAAGGGAAGCGGCACAGGTAGAGATCGCATATCCGGGTGGGATACGGGTGCGGTTCTTTGCACCGGTCTCTGCTTCGTACCTGGCCAGGCTGACGCAGTCATGATCGGACTGGCACCTTCGCACCGGTACTTCTTTTACCGACCACCGGTGGACATGCGCACAAGCTTTGACGGCTTGTGCGCTTTGGTAAAGAGCGGCATGAAGCGGAATCCGATGTCGGGAGACATCTTTGTATTCATCAACAGGAGGCGAAACCATTTGAAGGCGCTCACATGGGATCGGAACGGCTTTGCGATCTTCTACAAGCGCTTGGAGACGGGTACGTTTGCGTTGCCAGAGGAGGATGTGCCGACATGGGCACAGATGGTGATGATGCTGGAGGGGGTGTCGTTGAAGACGGTGAAATATTGGCCCCGATATGCGGTAAAAAGCCGATAATCGGGCCAAATATAATGTGTGATTCGGGAACAAGCAATATGCTGGTGTTGTTAGCTCACCGTGCAGCCCGAAGCACATTCTATCCTCTCCCCCGCGCAGGTTGCGTTGCTTGCACAGCACCCCGAATTGGCCAGTGCCTTTGATCAGTACAGCCGGGATAATGCAGAATTGGAGAGAAAAAATAGCCAGCTGCATGATCGATGCAGCCGGCTTGAGGCAGAATTGGGGAATATGAATAACCGGCTGATGCTAGCGCTACGCGCGCTATACAGTCCCAAGAGTGAAAAGTGTGTGCTGAATGACCCGCAGCAGGGCACGTTGTTCGATGAGCCGGAGCAGGAGGTCCCTCTACCGGAGCCGGAGACGAATGGACAGACGAAGAATGGGCAAAAGGCGAACGGGCGGCAGAAGAAGAAGGGCAAGCCCAAGCGTAAAGCGCTGGACGATCTGCTGAAGAAACTGCCCCGCGAAACGATTACTATTGAGCCTGACGGGGATACCAGTGGTATGACGTGCATCGGGGCGGAGAAGACGCTGGTTCTGGAGCGTGTACCCGCCCATATGAAGGTTATTGAGTATGTGCGTCCGAAGTATGTGGACCCTGGGGATGAGGATAAGGGGGTGATCATAGGTGAGTTGCCACCACGGATGGTGAACAAGGGCATGGCGGGTCCGGGGTTGTTGGCAGATGTGGTGGTGGGCAAATATGCGGACCACCTGCCTTTGTACCGTCAGCAGCAGCGGTTTCGTCGGGAAGGCGTGGAGATTGCGAAGTCCACGCTGGGAGGCTGGATATCGCAGTCTGCGTCGCACCTGACCCCGTTGTATAATGCTCTGAAGCAGGAGTTGCTATCCACCGGGTATCTGCAGGCGGATGAGACGGGGATTGAGGTGCAGGATGGAGATAAGAAGGGATCGCTGCATAAAGGCTTTTATTGGGTGTACCATAGTCCAGAGCAGAGACTGTTGGTGATGGAATACCGGAAGACCCGTGCTCGGGCGGGTCCGGTGGAGTTTTTGCACGGGTATGAGGGATTGCTACAGACAGACGGGTATGTAGCTTACGACATCTTTGATGCGGACCCATCCGTAACGCTCTACGCATGCATGGCGCATGCCCGGCGCAAGTTCTTCGACTGCAAGACGTACGAGCCGGATAAGGCCGCGCATGTGTTGAAGGAGATACGCAAGCTCTACCTCATAGAGCGTTGGCTACGCAAAACGGGTGCGAGTGCGGATGTTCGTCAGCAACTGCGACAGGAACGGGCCGGACCTGTACTGGAGGAGCTGAAGCCGTGGCTGGAGGTGAACAATGGTTTACCCAAGAGCCCGTGGGCCAAGGCGACCCAGTACACGCTTGGCCGTTGGCAAAGGCTGACCCGATATCTGGATGAGGGCCGTGTGGAGTTGGACAATAACCTGGTTGAGAATGCGATACGGCCACTGGCTATTGGTAGGAAGAACTACCTGTTCGCAGGATCCCATGATGCATCCCAGCGGGGTGCCGTGGTCTATTCGCTCCTTGGAACCTGCAAATTCCACGACGTCAACCCAATGGAATGGCTCATGGAAGTATTCCAGCGCATCCCGACACATCCTGCCGAGGACATAGCAGCGCTATTGCCCCATCATTGGAAACGGGCACGGCAAGCCCACTAGGGTAAGGCCGCCTAGCTGCCGGACGCCGAATCGTCCAGATCGGGCAAGCCCACATGCTCTCCTCCTTCCAACCACACTGTACCCGCCAAAACCGCCAAAAAGCCCGCTACCCTGTACTTCACCGCACGCTTACCTTGATTTCAGGACGGACTGGAACACAGGCTAGCACTGCCATCTCCCCGCATCAGACTATTAGCATTCGGTCTTCTCTTACCCTCCTTGAAGAATGCCTTCCATGCATCCGCTTGATATTTCAATGTGTATCTTAACGACACCAAAGGAGTATTCAGGTAGCCACTCGACCGTGCGGCGCAGCGCCGTGAACCGCTTCCCCAGCGAAAAGAAGCGTACCAAGGGCGGCTTCTCTCCAGCCTCTTTCGCTTTCTTGTACGCCTCGCTCTGCTCTGCGAGGATGGCATTCCACACAAACCTACACGCACCCGCTAATCCAGCAAGTTGCTTGGCGTCACTCCGACTTCCGGGCAACAGCCTGTATGTGATATTGCGGTATGCACTAAACCGTTTCGGGCATGGCACTGTCGTATATAATTCTCTAATATATGTATTATATATAGCATGAATACCCACGTGTTGAGTTATTTGAAACAATTGCAGTGTTTTCGTGAAAAGCGGGAACCGATTATGAAAAACTGGCGAAAGCCATCCTGTCTGCACCACCAAAGCACAAAAAGTAACTCCTGCGAAAACGCGTGGCACTCAGCCATATAACTCCCTAACATAACGTGTCAGTATGGTAGTGAACAATAATATTCACAAACGTACTGTCAATTGAAATCCTTAGGATGCAGTCCTACCATCGCCCACAAGTCGAGCAGATCATTCACCTCGTAACGGAACGCCGAACCATGCGAATCGTGGCGATTACCGGGCCACGGCAGACGGGGAAAACAACCATTGCGCTCCAAGCGCTCACGTTGCTGCTGAAGTCCGGCTACGAGTGCCGGTACTATGCCATAGACGCCCCCGTGCGGGCCCCATTCCCTTCCGCAGGCCCGGCTGTCGATGTTGATATCGTTCCTATTGGGGTGACACCCGATGTGCCGTGGCTTATTCGTGTATGGGAACACGCGCGCTTAACGGCAAAAACAACTGCTCGGGGCTTGGTACTTATTCTGGATGAAATTCAGCGAATACATCGCTGGTCCGATACCGTCAAAGGCCTCTGGGATGCTGATCGACGATCCAGTTGCCCCTTGCATGTTGTGATACTTGGATCAGCGCCTTGGGAGATGATGACCGGCGTAAACGAAAGCCTTGTGGGCCGCTTTAATGCCGTACATGTTCCACACTGATCTCTAATGGAAGTGGCGGAGGCTTTTGATATATCCGCAGACGAGTACTTGTTCTTCGGTGGATATCCAGGCGCATTAACTGAGATGGCAGCGTCTGGACAACTGTCCGCATGGCGGGACCACATCCGTAAAGCAAAACTTACCCCTACGTTTGACCGCGACATTATGGGTCTAACCAGAGTCGATAAACCGGCCCTGATGCGGCAATTTGCAAACCTTGCCTGCCATTATTCCGGCCAATTAATTTCCTTTAGAAAACTGATCGGACGGTTACAGGATGGCTGTCACGTAAGTACCGCTGCCCGGTATCTCAACCTACTATCCAATGCGGGCCCGGTAACCGACCTAAACCGCTACACGCCCGCCCCGCATGGCGGCCGCAAGACATCACCAAAGCTGAATGTGTTCAGTACATCACTCATGACGGCGCAGTCTGGGTACACCATGGAAGAAGCCAAGTCCGATCGGCCATTTTGGGGCCGGATTGTGGAAAGCGCCGTGGGCGCGCACCTCCTCAATACGCTGTCCATGGGTGCGCGACTGCATTATTGGCGTGACCCTCCGCTCGAAGTAGACTTTGTCGTCTTACGCGGTCCCCACCTACTTGGTATTGAAGTCAAGAACGGCAGACCACGGGATACCCCTGGTCTTCGGCCATTCGCAGAGCGCGACAGCCATGCCAGAACGATGGTTGTGGGCTCGGGCGGAGACCCCATCAGTGAATTCTTATCATTAACTGCGATGGAATGGCTCGAAGAGGCATGACGTTTACCGTTCCCCGCAGCGTGCAAATTGTTTCCCGGCAGAACAATGGCCAAAGGTCAGTCACGGACCCTCAATCGCTGGCTGACTTCCGAAACGCCCACAGCTACATTCTCCTCGGCGACCCAGGCCTAGGCAAAACCGTGGCGTTTCAAGAAGAGGCGAAGCAGCCGCATTGCTACTTCGTAACTGCGCGACAGTTATTGAGCGGCGAGCCCAACCACCCTCCTCTCTGGCAGAGGAAAACGCTGTTTATTGATAGTCTGGACGAGATGCGCATGGGTGATCCCCGCGCAGCGCTTGACAATATCGTTCGCAAGCTACGAAAGCTTGGGAAACCATCGTTTCGCCTCTCTTGCCGGGCTGGGGACTGGTTTGGGAGCATTGATGAACGAGCGCTTACCGATGTGGGGAGCACATCTCCAGGCCAAGCCCCGTTGATTCTGGCGTTGACGCCGCTATCAGAGAATGATGTACGCCAAATCCTGAAGCACAACCATCCGCACACCGCCGACTACGCACTAAACCCCGATCAATTCATCTCTGAGGCCCGAGAATGTGAGCTGGATTTTTTCTTGTGGAACCCGCTTCTGCTTAGAATCCTCGTCAAATCTGTGGCAGCCGATGGCTGGCCTACAAGTCCATCCGATGTTTGGAAAGTAGCAACGAAGTCCCTCGCAGAAGAAAGTAACGAGGAGCATCGGGGAGTCTCATTCGGTAGGTCACCCCCGCAACTGAGGCCGGTGCCAACGACGCAAGTGTTGAATGCCGCTGGCTTATTGTCAGCTCTCCTGCTAATTTCAGGCAAGGATGGCTGGACGTACGCCGACACGAATGCCCCCGACATTCTCTCGTTGCGTCAGGTGGACGAGACCTTGGAAACTCCTAACAACCTGCAGTGTGCACTTGCATCAGGACTGTTCACGGGCACCCTAACCTCCCGAACGCTAGTCCACAGACGCGTGGGCGAATATCTGGGGGCCAGGTTCCTGAACCTCCGCATGGGGGATCGCCACGGTCCCAGCATCCGCCGCGTGCTTTCACTGATCTTGGGCAGCGATGGCAAGCCTCTGCCTGATCTCCGCGGCTTGGCCGCATGGCTAGCTACTTTAAACCGTGAAGCGTGGCCGACTTTGATGCGGGCGGATCCGCTCATGGTTGCATTCGCAGGGGACACAAGCACACTGGATAACGACCGCCGCATCGAATTACTTGAAAACCTATTGCACTGCTCTGATCTGCATTTTATCTGGCCTACAGACACGGTTTGTGAAGCCTTGGCAGGTAGCCACGGCCTCGAAGCCATCGCCTTCGTAGCAGATCGAACCAACAGTTCGGTCACAACGCATGACTTATTGCAGATCCTTCTCCGTGGTTTCGCTCGGAGATTTCGCCAGAGGCGTGGAGCGATAACCGCAGATATTGAAGAGCAGCGGCGTGCAAAGAAAATATTGCTGGATATCGTTTACAGCACCCTTTGGGCAGTCGAAGTCCGACGCGAATCTCTCTTAGCTCTCCATACCGTTACGTTGGACAGCCCGGACCATGCAACCGGACTACTCAAACTCATCCAGAGCTTGGACGAAGTAAATGCCCTAAGTCTCATCGACGAGAGCAATGTACTGAGAGGCACCCTGCTTGATCTACTGTATCCGGCAACGATTCGGCCAACGCAGGTATGGAACTATCTCCTGGGGTCTCCCGAAGAGTCGTCTCCAAGTACATTCGACACATTCTGGAAAGGGCTAGCAGCCCGGTCAAGTGACAAACAGATTGTTGAATTACTGGACTCACTCTGTATTCGTAAGGCCGAAATAACACGAGCCTTGGTAGAGCACAAGCTGGAAACATTAGTTCCGAAGCTTCTCCTACGTGGACTTGATTCATTGGAAACTCTAGCAGATGTACCAAGACTGCATCAATGGCTCGGTCTCGTGGAAGCCAACCACGAGCGCCCTGGCCTGCTTGTTGCATACTCTGGAGAACGGCGTCGGAGGCCGTTAGACAACGACGATACTCATGAGATTTACGGTTGGCTAAGTGCTCACCCGAAAGTGCAGTTAGAGCTAATCGAAAGGAGTCTAGAGGCTGTAGTAGCAGGAAATGAACGCATTATTCCAGACTTACCTGTCGGCCGCAAGCTCATTGGCGAGGAGGCACCGGAAGGTTTTCGAAGACGGTGCTTGGCACGGGCGACCGAGCTTTGGAGCGGAAAACCATCTGTAGCACGAGAGCTTGCCAGGTGGGCAGTTTTTGAATCCAAAGGCTGGGGCCAACCAGTGGGCAGTGACGATATCGCGCGGGCTGCCCGGAACGCACCTACAATGCTCGACTGGTACAACGCGCGCCTTGCGGCCAAGAAAAGCGATGCCAACGAGGAGAAAATTCGTAGCGCGGAACATAGACGCAATCGAAACGAGCTGCTACAAAAAGAACTGGTGCCGATTATAAAACAGAAGAAAGAGTTGGCGGCAGGCTTGGGCAGCCCCGCCCTGCTGGACCAATTGGCTAAGATCTATTTTGGCGGACTCATTAACGACACGGCAGAGCATCAACCCAGAACGGAGCTCCGAAGGTGGCTTAATAACGATGAAGCGCTGTTGCAGGCCGTGCTGGCTGGCTTCAACGCCGTACTAGAGCGGAACGATTTGCCGAACCTAAAACAGATCGCTGATCTGCACCGAAAGAAAATGCGCTCATTATACGACCTGCCGTTCCTAGCAGGCATGGAAGAGACGGAATGGAGAGGCGGCGAACCGCTCAAGCGTCTGGACCATACAGGTATACGGCGAGCGCTGGGGTTTTACCTCGTTTCAGATCTACCCAGCAAGCGTCGTTCGCCAAAAACACCATGGAAAACAGAGGACCTGCGCCCCCCATGGTTCAAGCGTGCCTTAGCCTTAGGTACGTACCGGGAGGCAGTAGCCGATGCGTTGGTCGCGGTGCACTGGGCTCGGATTGCATCCAAACAGCCCCCGGATCATGCCGTATTTGACATGAGTTCCGATCCTGCCTACCAAAACGTGACATATCTTGCCGTGAAACGGATACTTTCCACCTTCCCAACGAGATGCAGCGGAGTTCAGCTGGAGTGGCTGCGCGCGGTGCTCTGGGCAGCGTTGGGAAAAACGGGGATTCCAGACGCAGAACTGCAAACCCTGGTACTACAGCAAATCAAGCGTAAAGGCATGGATTTGGGGCAGCGTGCGCAATGGCTGTGCGCCGGTATGTTTGTGGCACGGGACACCTGCCTTCCGGAAATGAAAGACTTTCTCAAAACCAATAACACGCGCTTACGGCATGTCGCTCACTTCTTCGCAATAGGTAACAGCAGCCACAGAATGATCACGCTGGATGAGTGGTGCGCGTCAGAACTAGCCCAGTTTATTCAAATAATTGGGAAACGCCTTCATCGGCACACCTACCCGCAACAAGCGCGCTTCCTGACCGGCGCAACTTGCGACGACTTGTTCCTGGAGAGATGGATGAAGTCTTGGATCAAGTCGCTTTCCGCGCGCATAACCAACGAAGCAAGAAGTGCGCTCAAAACGCTGTGTACCGATGAGGCTCTGGATGCGTGGAGCAAAGAAATCACCAGTGCAAGAGAATCGCAGGCCGCTGAATACCAAGCAACACGCGCGCGTGCAAACTCATTGGAAGGGATACAAGGCACGCTCCGCAACCGATCGCCCGCCAGCGCTGCCGATCTTGTGGCAATAACGGTGGATACCCTGGAGCGACTCGGCAAACAAATTCGTCACGGAAGTACAAACGACTGGATTACATATTGGCACTACGAACAGAAGGAACGCACTGTATCACGCCCCAAGTATGAGAATGATTGCCGTAATGTGTTACTATCCCCCCTGATAATAATGATGGAACCTATGGGAATTGAAGCCCACCCCGAAGGGATGTACGCCGAGAACACTCGGGCAGATATTCGTGTAATGGCGAATCCAGATATTGCCATTCCGATAGAGATCAAACGTGATACGCACCGCGATATTTGGCGTGCAATCAATGAGCAACTCGTTGCCAAGTACACGCGGGCACCGGAGTCGGAAGGCTACGGCATCTATTTAGCTTTCTGGTTTGGCCCGACTCAAGCCAAAAAGATACCTAAGCCTCCGCACGGGAAACGGCCTAAAACACCCGCGGAATTCCGCAAACTACTTGAGGAAATGATCCCACGAAGTCTTCGAGGCAGAATCAAGGTCGTGACCGTTGACGTCAGCCCACCCGACACATACGTTGCTGGTAGTGGCAGCTCAAAGTAATCGCTACCGGATGTGACGTCGTCATTATGCACTCATACACCGCAGCGACGCGATCTCACTCATGGCCTCGCCAACGATAGTATCATACCCTGAACACAAGAAGATCGTTTGTATACCTTAGCGAAACGTTATCACAATCGCGGACGGAGGCGGCATCTGGATAAGCCACCGCTCTCAGCTTTCGTGACTCCGCGCCCAAACGAGTCCCGGAGCATAATGGCTCGCACGGAACCGCCAAAACTTGGTATTGTTGCCCCAAGCACTAGGCAGCTGTGTGCGGCGACCCTGCCTCGGTCAAGACATAGAGGGCACCGGCCATCCCGGGAGCGGTGTCCGGCACCATAAGGGCAATCATGGCGCGACAAAAAAGCAAATCCGGGCAAAACATCTCCACGTACGAGCATCCCGACAAGGAGCGGGTGAACAACCCACCCGTGGGCTTGGTCACCCCAGGAACCGACCGGGACGCGGCCGACAAGTCCTATGCCCATGATCCGCATCTTGATCCACATCTCTCCTGGTGCGGCAAGGCCGAGCACTCTTCATTCGAGGTGCCAACGGTGTCGCTGCATGTTCACGAAAGGATTGACCCTCGAACGATCATTACGGCTGTACGAAAGGCTCGGAGCAAGACATACCAGGGATCGCTGTTTGACACACCGGAGGAAAACCCGCCGCTCCGCCAAGCCATTGAGTTCTACCGCCACCGGCATAACTGGACCAACCGTTTGATAGCGGGCGACAGCCTTCTGGTCATGAACAGCCTGATTGAGAAGGAGGGTCTCGCCGGACAGGTCCAGATGGTCTACATGGACCCTCCCTACGGCATCCGGTACGGCTCCAACTTCCAGCCTTTCGTGAACGGGCGCGAAGTGACCGATGGCAAGGATGCAGACCTGACGACTGAACCGGAGCAGATTCGGGCGTTCCGGGATACTTGGGAACTCGGCATTCATTCCTATCTCTCATATCTGCGAGACCGCCTGCTCTTGGCCCACGACCTTCTCCACGGGGGCGGAAGCTGCTTCGTGCAGATCGGCAAAGAAAATGTTTATCGTGTTGGAATGCTTTTGGACGAGGTTTTCGGCGCAGAAAACCGGCTGGCGACGATCTCCTACGCCACCACAAGTGGAAGCTCCGCCAACACGCTGCCACAGGTGGCAGACTACCTCCTCTGGTATGCTAAGGACCGGAAACAGGCTAAGTACCGGCAGTTATACGAGCCGCTCACGCGACGAGAGGTTATCAAGTTCTTCAGTTGGCACGCGATGGTGGAACTGCCAGACGGCGAATGCCGGAAGCCGACGCTAGAAGAACGATTCGACCCAACCAACTACCTTCCAGCAGACGCGCGGATCTATCAGCGGACAGACCTAACCTCCCAAGGAGTTTCAACGACTGGACGCTCCGAGCCCTACGAGTACGACGGTCGCGTATTCCGGTGTGGTAGCGCACGACAATGGGGCGTCTCCAAGGAGGGCATGGACCGGCTGGCCGAGCTCAATCGGCTGGAGGCCCTTGAAGAGCGAACTTCGCTCCGCTGGAAGAAGTACGAAAGCGAGGTCCCTGGTCGCCGGATCAATAACATCTGGGGCGACCAAATGTCACCTACCGGCAAGCGCTATGTGGTGGAAACTGCCACCAAAGTCATCCAGCGCTGCATTCTGATGACGACGGACCCGGGCGATCTCGTCTTCGATCCGACCTGCGGCAGCGGAACCACCGCTTTTGTCGCCGAGCAATGGGGGAGGCGCTGGATCACCTGCGACACGTCGCGCGTGGCGACCACCCTCGCCAGGCAGCGCCTCATGACAGCGAACTTCGACTACTACGACTTAGCTCGGCCCGATGAGGGTGTTGCGGGCGGGTTCCACTACAACCGCGTCCCCAAGGTATCGCCGAGGACTCTCGCATACGATGAGCCGCCTGCTGAAGTCGTTCTCTACGACCAGGCCCGACCCGACCGCTCGAAGGCTCGCGTCACCGGTCCGTTCACGGTTGAGGCCGTTCCCGCGCCTACCGTTCTCCCCCTTGACGAAGTGACCGATCGGGAGCCAATCCCGGCTGATGCATCGGTGGCCCGGTCGGGGCCCACAATCCGGCAAGGAGACTGGCGCGACGAGCTTCTTAAGACCGGCATTCGGGGCAAGAGCGGCCAGCGCATTGGGTTCGTGCGGCTGGAGCCGCTGCCCGGCCAGAGGCACCTTCACGCCGAGGGCGAAACGAAACCCAGCGAGGGATCATACCCGGGGATGCAAGACTCTGCGACTGGCGCTCGGGCGGTGGTGTCTTTCGGTCCGGATCACGCGCCCATGGAGCAACGACAAGTGGCGCGTGCGATTGAAGAGGCGTCGCTACTGGTTCCACGACCGACAATTATCGTCTTCGCCGCCTTCCAGTTCGACCCCGAGGCGTCCAAGGACATTGACGAGACAAGCTGGCCCGGCGTGACGTTACTCAAGGCCCAGATGAACGCGGACCTGCTGACCGACGACCTCAAGAAGAAGCGGGCTGGTAACGAGAGCTTCTGGCTCATCGGCCAACCCGACGTGGCGCTCCAACGCATATCCGAGGGGAAGGACAAAGGAAAGTTCGCCGTCTCGGTGCGGGGCTTCGACTACTACAACACGAAGACCGGGAATGTCGAGTCCGGCAACGCCGACAGGATCGCACTCTGGATGTTGGATCCCGACTACGACGGACGCAGCCTGTTCCCGCGCCAAGTGTTCTTTCCGATGGCCGGTGCCAGGGATGGGTGGTCCAAGCTTGCAAAGAGTCTCAAGGCGGAGATTGACGAGACGCGAATGGCGGCTTACCGTGGTTCCGTCTCGCTCCCGTTCGAGTCAGGCGAGCACTTGCGCGCGGCGGTCAAGATCGTAGACGACCGGGGCGTTGAGAGCCTCAAGATCGTGGAGTTGGGGTAATGGGTGTCTCCGCGCGATCAGCAACCGGAGCCGTTAATGAGCGCGAGCGGCTGGCGGCCCGAATCGGCGTGTCCATGAGCGCCATCAAGGCGTTCTGCGACCGTTGGCAGGTGGGGGAACTGTCGCTGTTTGGTTCCGTGCTTCGCGAAGACTTCGACCCTGACAGCGACATCGACGTGTTGATCCGGTTCAGGTCAAAACGGACTCCGGGCCTGTTCGGCATGGCCAAGATGCAGGGGGAACTGGCCGATCTGTTCGCCCGCAGGGTCGATTTGGTGAGCCGAGCCGCCGTTGAGGAGAGCCGGAACTACATTCGCCGGAAGGCGATCCTGGAATCCGCGCAGGTGGTCTATGCTCCGTGACGACTCCGCGTATCTGCTCGACATGCTGCTCTCCGCGCGCGATGCGTTGTCATTCACTAAAGACATGTCGTTCGATGACTTCGTGCGGGATCGGCGGACGCAGCTGTCGGTTCTCAAGGCGGTGGAAATCGTCGGCGAGGCCGCCGCGCAGGTGAGCGAAGACGCGAGGCGGGCGAGCCCGGCCATCCCGTGGCGGGAGATCGTCGGCATGCGCAATCGCCTCGTGCATGTCTACTTCGACATTGACCTTCCGCTCGTCTGGGATACGGTTCGCCACGACCTGCCGGATCTGATCGCCCGATTGCAGCCGCTGGTTCCTCCGGAGACCGGATAGTGCCCAGCGCGACCATCGACCACCTGATCGTCAATTCGCCGTACGAAGAGCCTACGCGGCACTGGCGATACGACAGGAAGACGCGCCTGTTCAATCTTGACGAGGGCCGGAGGCCTGCTGGGTATGTGGTAGCGTCCGGAGATGCCGCCGCGTTCGACGACCCCGGCGTGTTCCGCGAGATTCCGCTCGTCAACCGGATACGGAAGCGTATCAAGGCGTGGAGAAAGAGTGGACATCCCGGCGTGACGGGGATCACGAAACGGCTTCTGTCGCACTGGCACGATCCCGAGGAGTTTGATAGCCGCCGGTTCTTCTTCTGCCAGCTTGAGGCGGCCGAAACACTCATCTATCTGGCCGAGGCCCCGCCGAGCGAACGGGTGGGCATCAACATCCCGTCCGATGGCGGCGCGCTCAAGCGGCTATGCGCCAAGATGGC
Source organism: Rhodothermales bacterium (assembly GCA_963663495.1). Classification (GTDB taxonomy): domain Bacteria; phylum Bacteroidota; class Rhodothermia; order Rhodothermales; family Bin80. Next base: position 1,068,534 of record OY760427.1, on the reverse strand, counting down.
GACAGGATCGGGCAAGACCGTCGTTATGGCCATGGTCATCGCTTGGCACGTCCTCAACAAGATCGCGAACCCCCGCGATGTCCGATTCGCAAAGAACATCCTTGTGGTGGCTCCGGGCCTTACCGTGCGAAGCCGCTTGGCCGTTCTCAAGCCTTCCCACCCCGACAACTATTATGAGGAATTCCGCGTCGTACCTCCGGCGCTGCGGGACAAGCTACGTCGGGGCAAAGTCGTGATCCGCAACTGGCACGCGCTCAATTGGGAGACGGAGGAACGAATCGCCAAGAAGCGCGGCGTTGACAAGCGCGGCACCAAGAGCGATGCAGCTTATGTCCGGGAAGTGCTCGGCGGCATGGCGGGCGCGCGTAACCTGCTAGTCATCAACGACGAAGCGCATCATGCATGGCGGGTTCCGGCAGGCGCCATGGTAAAGGGGGTCCTGAAGAGCACCATCAAGGAAGCCACCAAGTGGGTGGACGGATTGGATCGTATCCACCGCGCGCGCGGCGTTCTCACCTGCTACGATTTTTCCGCAACGCCGTTCGTGCCATCGGGCAAGCGAGGTTCCGAGGAAGCGCTGTTCGGATGGATCGTCAGCGACTTCGGCTTGAACGACGCAATTGAGTCAGGCCTCGTGAAGACGCCGAGGGTAGTGATCCGCGACGACGCGGTCCCCGACGCCAAAACCTACAAATCACGCCTCCACCACATCTACCAGGACCGCGAGGTTAAGGACGACCTGAACCGTCCAGCTAAGCCGGAGGAACCGTTGCCGGACCTGGTTACGAATGGCTACTACCTGCTCGGCTACGACTGGCGCGAGACCGCCAAGGATTGGATGAAGAAGGGTGCAGCCACCCCTCCTGTGATGATCACCGTCGCCAACCGAACCGAGACGGCCGCCCGAATCAAGCACGCGTTCGATCGCAAGCGGATCCGAATCGACGAGCTATGCGACCCGGAGCGAACGCTGCACATAGACTCAAAGGTATTGGCTAAGGCCGAGGCGTCAGAGGAACCGATCGCCGAGATCGGGACCGAAGATGCGGGACCTGCTGCGTCCAGCGGCGGCCGCAAGTTCACCAGAAACCAGCGGGCCGAACTGTTGCGTCGGAAGGTAGACACAGTGGGCCGCCCAGGACGCGCTGGCGAGCAGATTCAGAACGTGATTTCGGTCGGGATGCTGTCGGAGGGATGGGACGCCAAGACCGTGACCCACATCATGGGCCTCCGAGCGTTCACCAGCCAGCTTCTGTGCGAGCAGGTAGTGGGGCGCGGCCTTCGCCGCACATCGTACGATGTGAACCCGAAGACGGGCCTGTTCGAGCCGGAACACGTCAACGTCTTTGGCGTGCCCTTCACCTTCCTGCCCCACGAGGGCCGCAAGGATGGCCCACATCCGCCACCGGAACCCAAGACCGCCATTGAGCCGGTCGCGGACAAAGCGGACTTCTCGATCTCTTGGCCCAATGTCGTGCGCGTTGATCACGCCTACCGCCCGCGCCTATTCCTCAACATGGACCAAGTGGAGCCGCTGAACCTTGATGCAGCTAAGACTGCCCGACTTGCGGAGGTCGCCCCCACGATTGACGGTAAGCCGGACATCACCAAGATTGACTCCATAGACCTTGAAGACCTCGCCCGCGAATTTCGCACCCAGAAGGTGGTTTTTGAGACGGCACGGGACGTGTACGACCAGATGCGGGAGAGCTGGCCGGGGGACCGGATGTTCCTGCTTGCGCAGCTCGTCCGGCTCGTCGAGAGCTTCCTGCGATCCGGCACGATCGTCGTCACCCCGGAACCCTTCGGTACCAACGATCTCCAGCGGCGGCTCGTCATTACGCTAAACATGACCACGGTGGTCCAGCACATCTGGGAAGCCATTCGACACGAGAACGCCGCCAAGATCGAACCTGTCTTCAACCGGGACCAGCCAATCCTGGCCACCGGCGACATGCGCACTTGGTTTACGGGCAAACCATGCGCGGCGACCGCACGGAGCCACATCAATTTCTGCGTCTTTGACAGCACTTGGGAGGCGTCCGACGCCTTCGCTTTGGACCACGCCCCCGAGGTGGCCATGTGGGTGAAGAACGATCATCTCGGCTTCGAGGTATTCTACGTCCATCGGGGCGTGGTGCGGAAGTACCGTCCCGACTTCCTCATCCGGCTCAAGTCGGGCGATATGCTGGTGCTTGAAACGAAGGGCCGGGACAGCGATCAGGACCGGACCAAGCGCAGGTACCTCGCCGAATGGGTTAAGGCGGTCAACGCGCATGGCGGATTTGGGCGCTGGCTTTGGGATATCGCCCTGAATCCCGGCGAAATCCACGGCATCCTCGCACGCCACTCTCGGGCTGATGGCTGACACGGCCGGGCGGACTCGGGCGGACCTCCACGCGGGTCCAGAGCATTCTTGATCCTCAAGGTCTCGGTACTTCCGGCAGCCCGTGGGCACTTAAGGCGGGGCGGCGCTGGCACCATGCGGGGGCAAGAAATGCCCCCGCATGGTGCCAGAAACATCGTGTTCAGCTGAGTGGGCTCCGTTGATCGCAACTCTTTAGTCAACGAATACGAGGATAGGTGGCTCTTTTCGGGCCGCTTGCTCCGGGTTCGCAGATCATCGGCGCAATTCATATCTGCACGCTACCTCAACTATAACCTTCATACAGAGTCGTTCACGAAACGAGTCCATAGTGTTGCCGTTGGTCAGCCTATGGCGTCGCTGAATACCCAGATTCTGAGAGCCGTAGAAGTCGTTCTCCCTCCCCTCCGTGAGCAGAGGGCCTTCTCCGCCATCCTCATGGACGTAGACGCCCTAATCAGGTCGCTGGGGGCACTGATCTCAAGGAAGCAAGCGATCAAGCGGGCCGCGACGCAGCAGCTACTGACCGGTAGGACCCGGTTGCCGGGTTTCAAGAGGGTGTGGGAAACGAGGGTGCTGGGGCATCACCTCCGATTCCTCCGCCATGGTAGTTTCCCACGCTCTTTTCTCTCTCCCAGCGGCAAAGCCAGCGGTGGAGTGAAGTGCCTCCATTATGGAGACATCCATACGTCCGAGTGCGTGTATCTTGGCCCTGCGGCCACGGCTTTGCCTACCTTAGCGGAGGATCATGCCAAAAGGCTTGATCGGCTGAGAGACGGAGACCTCATGTTCGTTGACGCTGCCGAGGATATCGGAGGTGTCGGAAAGTCCGTTGAGATTATGGGGAATGAGGGTCATCAACTCATATCTGGGCTGCACACCATCGCGGTGAGGTTCAGAAACGCGGTGCTCGTCAATGGCTTCAAGGCGTACTTGCAGTTCTGTCCCCGATTCCGGGACCACCTCGAGCGGCTTGTGGCAGGCACGAAAGTGTACACCACCAAGCGCGCCCACAACGCCACTGCGGAGCTTCGAGTCCTCCCTCCTACTGAGCAGCTGGCCATCGCCACCGTTCTCTCCAACATGGAGGTTGAAATCGCCGCGCTGAAGCACCGATTGGTCAAGAACGGTTTGATCAAGCAGGGCATGAAATTGCAGCTTCTGGCTAGAGCCGTCCGGCTGCCCATCCCCGACGGACTGGAGGGGGAGTACCATGGCGCCTGAGACCTAGAACGTTGAGTGGAAGCGCTCATGGCGGGACGAACATCTGAAATGGATCTGCGGCTTCGCCAACACGCAGGGCGGCACCTTGGAGATCGGCAGGAACGACAGCGGCGAGGTTGTCGGTGTAAACGCGGTTCTCCGGCTGCTCGAAGACATCCCCGGCAAGGTGCAGTCACTGCTCGGCATCGTGGTGGACGTAAACCTGAAATCAACGTCCGGCCGCGAGTACCTCGAAATCGCGGTCAAGCCGCATCCGAACCCGATCAGTTATAAGGGGGAGTTCCATTACCGCAGCGGCAGCACGAAGCAGGTGCTGCGGGGGGGGCGCGCTGAGCCGCTTCCTGCTGGAGAGGTACGGAAGAACATGGGACGACATGCCGCTGGGCGGCGTCGGGCTCATGGACCTTGACCACCGCGTAGTCAATGCATTCCGCCGCAGGGCGGTGGTGAGCGGACGGCTTCCGGCGGAGACCCTCGGCGAGCCCATAGAGAGCCTCGTTGAGAACCTGAGTCTGCGGGACGGGGAGCACCTGAAGAGGGCCGCGGTCCTTCTCTTCCATCCGTCGCCTGGACGGCTCCTGCCAGACGCACCTGTCAAAATCAGCTACTTCCGAGGGGCGGAACTGCTGTTTCAGGACGAGATTGAGGGCGACCTGTTCGCGCAGGCGGACCGGGCGATGGACTTGCTGTACACGAAATACACGCGTGGACTAGTCTCCTATGATGGCGTCTATCGGGTTGAGATGTTCCCCGTCCCACGCGAGGCGATGCGGGAGGCGGTGATCAACGCGGTCATCCACCGCGACTACGCGAGCCCCACGACGATTCAGATTCGGGTCCGTGACGATCGGATCGCGATTTGGAACGCGGCCCACCTGAATCCCGATTGGACGGCTGACCTGCTTGCCGAGGAAATGTCGTCGAGACCACACAACCCGCGCATCGCCTACACCTTCTTCCGGGCGGGCATGATCGAGGCGTGGGGGCGCGGCATCCGTCGGATCGTGGACATCTGTCGCGAGGCGGGCAACCCCGCACCGACATGGCGGCTTAACACGGGCGGGGATGGCCTGTGGGTGCGGTTCCCATTCTCGGGGACCTATCAGGCCGCCAACGCCGCAGCGCGCGGTAACGCGGCGGGAACCATTTCCCCCATTACTACCCGGAAGAGCAGCGCTACTAGCCAGAAAACTACCCAGAAGTCGGCCGAAACTACTCGGCAATCCACCCGCGACCGGATTGCGGATTGCCTCCGGGCCGAGCCCAGGCTAACCCGAACGGCGCTTGCCGAGCGGGTCGGCCTCTCGCCGGACGGCGTAAAGTACCACCTGAACAACCTGAAAGCGGCTGGAGTCATCCGTCGTGTCAGCTCGGTTAGGGCGGGACATTGGGAGGTGCTGCGGTGACACCGGCGAAGCTTGAGGGGAATGGTGCAATGGCGGCCATCGGCAACCTTAAGGTCAAAACCCAGCAGCGCGTCATCGCGCTGTCCCGGGGCCGCTTGGGCTACGAGTATCTCGTCGAATGGCAGGATCGGGACGACGACCGAAACTTCAAGACCCATCTCCTTGAGCCATTCCTCGTCGGCGAAGGCCATGCTCCGGTCCTGATCGCCAAGGCGATGCGCGAGTACAAGAAGGCCGCCGCACTAGGCGGTGGCAGGACCAGGACCCTGTACGAAACCAACCGGGAGGATCCGGCCGCCAACCACTTAGCCATCGCCGAGCAGGTCACGGGCGCGGGCGGGCACACAAAGCGGCCCGACTAGGTACTCTAAGTCAACGGAATCGCCATCGGCGTGATCGAACTCAAGCGTTCGACAATCTCGGTCAACGAGGGCATCCGCCAGACATCTCGAATCGGGGACCGATCTTAATCCGGCCCCTCTTCACCACCGTCCAACTCGTGCTGGCGGGCAACGACAGCCAGGGACTTCGCTACGGTGTGATCGGCACTTCAGCAGTGGGTCATTTGCATTCAACTCCGTGGCTCGTACCTGACAAAGTCCTACCCCTGCCTTTTCCTGTCGCGCTCACCATCCTGCCTCTTAAACAGCGCAGCAGCTGGCGGCTTAGAGCCTCCGCCTGTACAGCGACTCTGGAGGGCCTACCTCCATCCCTTACACAGCATGACTACTCGAAAATCAAATCATATTTGACCTCCGTGAGTCTTCTTGGCACACACCACCTCCCTCGGGGAGCTGAATGCGGTCTGCTCCATGGCGCTGTTGTCGGTATCCCGTCCGAAGACACACAATCAGGGCAGGAAGCCGAGCACGCGGTCCTGCTATAGGTATACCTTCTGGTGGTTCAGCTCCTGCATGTGGGGCGCTACCTTATGCGGGAGCCTGACGAATCCCAGATAAGTCTGAGCACCTATCGCGAGCGTGTACTCAAGGTGGGGGGCCACTTCGTACAACACGCGTGCAACATCGTTATCCATAGTGCCGCAGAGCACATGGTGAATGGAAGCGTTATTGGCGACGCTAGTGCCAACTCACATGGATTACGCTTACCTTGAAGAGCTAACCAAGCCATCGTTGCGCCTGCGCTCCAACGCCGCAGGCACACAACGCGGCAACCAGACGGAGAAGGTAGGCAGAGGTTTATCTGCTTGACAGGTGTCTTACCAAAATCTCGGTAACTGACTCGAACCTGTGTTAGATTGCGGCGCAACACTCCACAACGACACCCTAAATCAGGTGAGATATGGGTAAACTAAGCGAGGTTATGGAAAAGGCGATTCAGGCGCCGCCGCTACCCGATACTATAATTGAAACACTGAATCGTCTAGTAAAGGCCGGAAGGAGCATGATGGCAACGGACCGGCTGGAACAAAAGCGTTACAACCTATATGGCATACCCAATCCAGACGAAGAAACGCGAGAGAGATTCAATCGGTACATGAAGCGGAATTGCGGCGTGTAATCGTGAGCATTGTTGGAGGTACTGAAAGCCTCCCCGTATTTCAGGAGTTCGGAGCCTCAAACAGGGACAGCCAGTACAGCTTTTTGAAGTCGGCCGTGCGCGCTGCACTGGATTCAGGAGAGCCCCACCTGACGCACTATATCGTGTGGGCACTGAATTACCATGCAATAGCCTAGCTGCATGTTGCGCCCGGGTAGTTTCGACATATGGAGGTCGCAGTATTGAATGGCGAGCAGGTGAGCTACCAGCCGCCCAAGGCCTTCATGATTGAATCCCTACTGAGTTAGGTTTTATCCATGGCGCAAAACCACTGGAACGCTATGAATGCAATAGCCTTCTCGCGGTAGCCCCCGGGTTTCCCCGGAGGCCCCGCACAGATCCGGACATGCGCGCTAACGCATCCGGCTCTTCCCTTGGGTCGCGCCACCGCGCATGACGTTAACAGACCAGCGAACCGGCCCGTTGCCGTAACCGCACCTTCCCCTGGCACACGAACCTGGCTCTGTGTCCAGTGCGTGCCATGTTGCATACGAACCTGGTTCTGCGTCCAGTGCATGCCGGGAACTACGGTTTCCCCTCGGGTGCGACGCTTCGCTCCACCAACTCCGCCACATGGTCTTCCATGCTTTGTTCGCCAGCTTCATCACTACTATCATCGCATCGGACTTCTCTTCAACGTACATCCTCCGATCAGCATTTCGCCTACGCTTCGGCGGCCCCGCCCTTGGCGCTGGGCGTTGAAAAGATCTCCCAGGTCCCGGCAGGATATGTACATACGTCCATGGGGTCTTAGACACCGCGGGCCTGTCCGCCCTCTCACCATAACGATGACGAACATATTGCCTTCGACCGCACCGATAATCTCGGCGACCCGAACGACACATCTTTCGTTGCTCAATATCCCTGGCCATATGCGCCGCTACCGACACTTCACGTCCACCCTCACGAGTGACCGCGCACGGCTCGCGGAAATATGTGCTTGGTTCTTGCTTCATATTACGGGACTTCCACCCGCTATATCCTTGCCAGTTAGCCTGGCGTACCGATGCTCCATGTCCCTGGCCACACGCACCACTACCGACGCTTCGCGTCTACCCTCACGAGTAGCCACGCACGGCTCGCGGAAATATGTACTTGGTTGTAGCTTCATATTACGGGACTTTCACCCGCTATACCTTGCCAGTTAGCCTGGCGCACTCCTTTCTTCTTCGGCTTTTGCACCGGGAACATTGTCTCATCCACCTGCAGATACCCGCTACGAAGCACCTCCTTACGCAACGCATCTCCTAACGGACCCAGATACGTCGCTACCTTCGCAATCCAATCCCCCATTGTAGCAGCCGATAGCTTCACGCCATGGCGCTGAAACTTCTTCCGCAGCCGGTATAGCGGCATATGATCCACGTATTTGGCTACCGCCAAATACGCCAACAACCCCGGACCCGCCTTCCCCTTCGGTATAACACGCTTCGGCAACGGCGCTATGACCACCCCCTGGCGAGGCTCCTTGCAGACAACGTACTTCGGCCGCACAATCCGTACTACCCTCGTGAAGCCCGGCACATATTCCAGGTACTCCGTTACTTCCTCGCCGATGTACTTCATACCCGCGGTGCTGCCCTCCGGCTCAAGGCGGATCACCTCTCTGGGCAGATGGTCCGGAATCGGCCCGCGCACCGGCTTGTTCTTCCTACGCCGCTTGCGCTATACTAGGACGTACTCCTCCTCCTCCTCGGGCTCAACAGCTACTGGTTCCTCTCCAAACAACCGGCCTTGCTGCGCATTGTCTGCCGGTGTGTAACGCTCACTCTTTTTGCCAGGGAGTAGGCGATACGCTTGTTCCAACCTATCTTCCAGACGGCTAATCTTCGCAGCCAGATCCGCGTTATTCTTGGATAGACGATCGGCTTTTTTCCCCAAGCGACGGACCTGTTTTCGCAGATCCTTGTTCTCAGCCTCTTGGTTTCTTAGCCTCTGAAAAAGGACTTCACCGGCAGGAGAAGAGGGGGAGAAAGATGCCTTGGGCCGCATAATTTATGTGCATGTGCGCCCTCCACAATGTTCCGATTTTCTACCCCAAAACCCATGTGTTTTGTCCCAAAAGCGCTGATTGCTGACTGCATTCAGGCGCCTGGACGATAAGCTGCACACCACTCCGAAATTCCCATATCGGCACACCAAACCCGGCGTATAATCACCTTGCACTAAGCTCTACAAACGGACTACGCAGACCAATGCTAAGCCCGCCTTACCATGTACTTCACCGTACGGATACTTATCAGACAACCGGATACGAAGCGTCTTGATGCCAAGTTGAAGCGGCATCAGCGAAGACTGGCGAGACAGAAGAAAGGCTCCAACCGTCGTAACAGGCGGAAGCATAGAATCGCCCGCATACAGCGCAAGCGTGCTAACGTCCTCAAGAATGCGAACCACCAGGTAAGTCGCAGTATTGCCAATTGCTCCTCAACGGTGATACTGGAGGACCTGAAGATCAAAGCGATGATACGTTCAGGTAAGGGGACGATGGAGAGCTTTGGCACAAACGTCAAACAGAAGTCTGGCCTCAACCGTGGAATACTGCGAACAGGTTGGGGCCAGCTGGATCAGATGCTGGGCTATAAGTGCCGCAAGGTGATAAAGGTTACCGCTGCCTATACCAGTCAGCGGTGTTCTGTGTGTGGGCACACAGAAGCGAGTAACCGTAAGACACGGAGCAAATTCACGTGTATGTCCTGTGGCCATGCGGATCATGCAGACCTGAATGCGGCTGCAAACATACTGGCCTCCGGGATTGGGGCTTCTGCACGGCGAGGGGCGTTCGGGTTACCGACCCCTATGACCCGTGAAATTGATACTAGTGCCTCACTGTGTACAGTTGGTCACTCACGTATATAATTCCCTATCGTAAGCTGGACATATGCCCTGTTCGCATTCGGCATGGTCACCACCCAGGCATTCAATGGCGCCGGTGATACCTGGACGCCCACATGGATCAACTTTGTCTGTTCCTGGCTGCTCCAAATCCCGCTGGCGTACTATCTGGCCTTCCACACATCCATGGATATACGGGGTGTATTCGCTGCGGTCGCAATTTCCCAAACCGCTGTTGCCGTAACAGGTGTTCTTATGTTCTTGCGTGGAACATGGAAAACGAAAAATATCTAGCCGCACCCGGAAGCAGCGTGCGGACAACACTACCGGGCGTTTGGCACCCCCACCACCACGATACATATGGTTTCCGCGCAGCACCCACAATAATATGACCGCATTCTTGCGTGCCCCTCTCTGCGCACCATCCTTGGCACTCCACCTGCTTTGCTCCGCGCTTCATATCATAATGGGTCACCATCTGCTAGTCGTGTTTTATGCGTAAACTCACTCCGCTCACTGCTACGGTACTGCTAATCCTTTCTGTGGGATGTAACAACAGCCCTCCCCCACCCCCCAATGTCGTCATTATGTTCGCAGACGACCTAGGATACGCTGATATAGCTGCATTTGGGGATCCACCATACTCCACACCGAACCTGAACCAACTCGCAGAAAACGGTGTCCGACTGACCAGCTTCTACGTTAGCCAGCCAGTCTGCTCGGCATCCAGAGCATCACTCCTGACGGGATCCTACGCAAACAGGATCGGAATCCACCAAGCGCTCGGACCCGGCAACACCCATGGTATCCATGAGGATGAGATAACGCTAGGTGAACTGTTTCAGTCGCGCGGGTATGCTACAGCTATTTACGGCAAGTGGCATCTCGGTCACCACGAGCCACACCTGCCGACGCGGCATGGCTTCGACGACTTCTACGGAATTCCCTACTCCAACGACATGTGGCCTTATCACCCGGAAAACCCCGAGGCCTGGGGCGACTTGCCCACGATCGAATACGAAACGACGGTAGGATACAACACCGACCAGTCGCGGTTCACAACGGACTTTACCGAGCGATCGGTCGCATTTATCAAGGAGAGCACCGCTGCCGACCAGCCATTTCTCCTCTACCTCGCTCACCCGATGCCCCATGTACCGCTCTTTGTTTCTGACGAGAGGACGGCAGCCAGCGAAGCAGGCTTGTATGGAGATGTGATCCATGAGATAGACTGGTCCCTAGGTGCGATCACACAGGCATTGGAGCAGGCCGGTGTCCTGAACAACACGCTAATTATCTTCACTTCCGACAACGGTCCGTGGCTGAGCTACGGTGACCACGGAGGTAAAGCGGGTCCGCTACGCGAAGGTAAAGGCACCACATTCGAGGGCGGCGTGCGCGTACCCTTCATCGCGGGATGGCCCGGCGTGTTACCCGAGGGACTAGAAGTTGACACACCGGCCATGACAATAGACATCTTTCCGACCTTGGCAGGCCTGATCGGTGGCGCGCTGCCCCCACATCCCATTGATGGGATGGATATTTGGCCGGTTCTGTCGGGCGCAAGCTCGCAGTCTCCACAGGAGGCCTACTTCTTCTGGTACGGCATCAGCGAGCTTCAGGCCATGCGGAGCGGCTCCTGGAAGCTGCACTTCCCACACCGATTCCGATCCATGGATGGCCAGGAACCAGGAGGAGGCGGACTGCCTGGCAAGTATGACTACACACGAGAGACAGGACTGGAGCTCTACGACCTCGCAACCGATATCGGTGAAACCCAAGACGTAGCTAACGAATACCCGGAAGTAGTAGAGCGGCTGTCAGCAATGGCTGATCGCCAACGAACCCTCTTGGGCGATCGGTTGACAGACGTGGAAGGCGCCGCTACCCGTGAACCAGGCCGACTGACACAGTAGCCTGAATATGCAACCACGGGCGTGCATAAGGCTGGCTTTCGTCCTCATACCGCTGGTAGCGACGGTGGGCTGCCGCTCAGAACGCCTTCCGAACGTAGTGGACTACAACTACCATGTCAAGCCGATCCTGTCGGACCGCTGCTATTCCTGCCACGGACCCGACGCCGCAGCCCGCCAGGCAAACCTGCGCCTTGATACGCGCGCTGGCCTATTGGATAGCCTTCTTGCAGACGACTCCATTCCCGTGGTTCCGGGCAGCCGCCAGAGCACCCTCTACCGACGGGTAACGTCCAAGGACATTCATTTCCGAATGCCGCCGCCCGAGTCGAACCTAACGTTGTCGGAACGCGACATAGCCATGCTCGGCAAGTGGATCGACCAAGGAGCCAACGTCAAGAATCACTGGTCCTTCGTTCCGCCATCAAAGCCGCAGATTGCGGAATTGACCGATGAAAGCTGGCCCCGTGGACCTATTGATAAGTTTGTCCTAGCCAAAATGGAGGAGATGGGCCATAAGCCTTCCGCCGCTGCAGATCGCGCAACGTTGCTGCGACGCGTATCGCTAGACCTTACCGGCCTTCCTCCCACACCCGAGGAACTTGACGCTTTTCTGTCCGACGAGACCGAGGATGCCTACGAAAAAGCCGTTGATCGCCTGCTCGCATCGTCGCGCTATGGTGAACGATGGGCTTGGAACTGGCTTGACGCCGCGCGTTACGCGGACACCAACGGGTACCAGGGCGATCCCGTTCGGACCATGTGGCCATGGCGGGACTGGGTTATACAGGCTATCAACAGCAACATGCCCTATGATGATTTTACCGTGCTGCAGTTGGCTGGAGACCTTCTGCGGGATGCTTCTGCCGAGCACATACTGCCCACCGCCTTTAATCGAAACCATATGTACAACGGCGAAGGTGGACGGATACCGGAAGAGACACGCATTGAAAATGTGTTTGATCGGCTGGAAACGGTCGGTACTGTCTGGATGGGACTTACGCTCACATGTGCCCGGTGTCACGACCACAAGTATGATCCGATCAGCCACAACGAGTACTTCAGCCTGTTCGACTTCTTCAACCAGACATCTGAGACCGGAAGTGGGTACAATGGCAGCGTACCTCCGGTGCTGGACGTAAGCAGTTCGACCAACAAGACAAAACTCGCTGCGTTGGTGCGCGGAGTGCAGGCAGCAAGTGCCCGTGTCGCCGAGCTGGAAGCCCGCATTTTCCCTCACGCACCGGGCGAAACAGCTGGAGACTCACCCCTGGCTCGCGGGTTACTGGGAGAACATGTTGATGCGCTGCACCTTAGCCCCGACAAACGCAGTAGCTACTACCTCGGGCTGCTGCTGAAAGATGTCGCTCCCCATCATGCGGGGTACAGCCCCTTGCTTCGGGAACTGCTTGATGCAAATGCAGCACGGGATCAACAACGACAGCAAAATACGCTTATCATGGTGATGGACCAGCTGAAGGAACCGCGCGAGACCTTTGTACTGGTACGCGGCTCGTATAACCAACCTGCTGATACCGTTGCCCCTGGTACCCCCCGGTTTCTGCCCCCGATGGAAAGACAGGGCCGGCCTGACAGGCTTGCGCTCGCACGATGGCTCGTATCGCCCGCACATCCCCTTACGGCGCGTGTAACCGTTAATCGCTTCTGGCAGGCCTTTTTCGGCACCGGTATAGTAGCCACTCCGGGAGACTTTGGCGCGCAGGGAGAACTGCCATCACACCCGGAACTGCTCGACTTTCTCGCTGTGGACTTTGTCGAAAGCGGATGGAACGTAAAGGCATTGCACCGTCAAATCGTCACCAGTGCTACCTACCGCCAAAGCAGCCAGCGTACCAGTGATGCGGATCCCGACAATAAATGGCTTGCACGAGGTCCACGCATGCGACTGCCATCATGGATGATCCGTGACCAGGCACTCCAGCTAAGCGGTTTGTTGACAGACTCCGTAGGTGGACCGCCCGTGTTTCCGTACCAGCCGGAAGGCGTGTGGAACGAGGCAACGTTCGGCCAAGTCACGTACTCACAAGACTCCGGCGGGGATCTGTACCGACGAAGCTTGTATACCTTTTGGCGTCGAATCGTGGGTCCTACATCATTTTTTGACAATGCAGACCGCCAAGTGTGCACGGTTCGCAGCGTACGGACAAACACACCGCTGCACGCCCTCGTGACATTGAACGATGTGACCTACGTGGAGGCAGCGCGGGTTATGGCAGAAAGGATCATGGAGGTCGCCTCCGAAGATACGACCCGCATACGCTTTGCCTTCCGGCAGGCCACTGCACGCCTTCCAGACCAAGAGGAAGAAGCCACGCTGCGGCGGCGGCTGGATCTGCTTCGCGCAGAATATCGGGATAAGCCGGAGGCCGCCACCGCGCTCCTGGCAGTAGGAGAAGCAGCGCGCAGCGACCGGTTGGACACAGTGGAGCATGCCGCCTTCACGGGCATTGCCATGTTGCTTCTGAACCTTGACGAAACCATTACAAAGCAGTAACGATGGACCCGACGCTCGAATTCAACAAGGCGATCACCCGCCGCCAGTTCTTCGGCCGTGCTGCCGGTGGAATCGGCACAGCAGCGCTTGCCAGCCTGATGAACCCGACGCTGCTTCACGCCGCACCCGGCAAGGGTCCCCATTTTCCTGCCAAGGCTAAGCGCGTCATTTATCTGTTTCAAAACGGCGCCCCCTCTCATGTGGACTTGTTCGACTACAAGCCGCGGCTAGCACAATGGCATGGCCGGCAAATCCCTGAAGAGGTCGTGGGAGGCCGCAGGTTCAGTACCATGACGAGTGGGCAATCAGAACGCCCCGTGCTACAGGAGATCGCCCCGTTTGCACGGCACGGCGAAAGTGGTGCACATGTATCCAGCCTGCTCCCACGGACCGCCGAAATTGTGGACGACTGCTGCTTCGTAAAATCCATGGTGACCGACGCCGTAAACCACGCTCCGGCCATCACATTCTTGCTCACAGGCTCAGAGATGGCCGGACGCCCCAGCATGGGAGCCTGGCTCAGCTATGGCCTTGGCAGTGAGTCGAATGACCTGCCGACCTTCGTCGTAATGACCTCCAGGGACAAGGAAGCAAGCTGCGGGCAGATTTTTTACGACTTCTATTGGGGCAGCGGCTTCCTGCCCTCCAAGTTGCAGGGTGTGCGGTTCCGGGGCACCGGTGACCCGGTACTGTACCTGTCTAATCCCGATGGGATGAGCCAGGAAGTCCGCCGTGGGATTCTTGACGATATCGCCAAGCTCAATGCACGCAACCTGAAGGAGTACGGCGACCCTGAAATCGCCACGCGGATAACCCAGTACGAGATGGCCTACCGGATGCAGACCAGCGTGCCGGAGCTTACAGACCTTTCAGAGGAACCCGAGCACGTTTTGGGCCTGTACGGACCTGATGTCACACGCCAAGGCAGCTACGCCTACAACTGCCTCATGGCACGGCGCCTGGCAGAGCGCGGCGTACGCTTTATGCAGATCATGCACGCAGGCTGGGACCAGCATCGCAACCTGAACAGCCAGCTGGAAATCCAATGCCGAGATACCGATGCCCCTACCGCCGGACTCGTCGCCGACCTGAAGCAGCGAGGGATGCTCGACGATACGCTGGTGATCTGGGGCGGCGAGTTTGGGAGAACACCGTTTCTCCAAGGTAAGGTGGAAGACTACGACCAATGGGGACGGGACCACCATCCGTACACATTTACCATTTGGATGGCTGGAGGAGGAATCAAACCCGGCCTGACCTACGGCGCCTCGGACGAATTCGGGTTCAATGCCATTGAGAAACCCGTCCATGTACATGATTTTCAGGCTACCGTACTACACCTGCTCGGCTTCAATCACGAGCGGATGACGTTTAAGCATCAAGGGCGCCGCTATCGCCTGACAGATGTTCACGGGAATGTCGTGCGGAGCCTTCTTGCCTGACCGTGCCACTACTAAGCACCCTGCAACCCGGCAGTACCATACCGATACCAGCACTGAACCAACCCCGCTTACCATTCTTCTGAGTCATGCATAGCACCGCATCTTCTGACATCGGCCTCGTGGGTCTGGCAGTAATGGGCCGCAACCTGGTCCTCAACATGGCCGATCACCGATTCTCCGTGTCCGTGTACAATCGGACAATCGCTAAGGTAGACGACTTCATTGCAGGCGAAGCCAAAGGCAAGAGTATTATTAAAACGCACTCGCTGGCCGAGCTCGCCCGATCCCTGCGCCGTCCACGCCGTGTGATGATGCTTGTTAAGGCAGGCAACCCGGTGGATGATGCGATAGAACAGCTTCTACCACACTTGGAGCCCGGGGATATCATAATTGATGGCGGCAACTCCCACTATAAGGACACTATTCGGCGGGCCGCATTTGTGGAAAAGCAGGGACTGCTTTTTATAGGTACCGGCGTCTCCGGCGGTGAGGAAGGCGCCAGGAGGGGGGCATCTATAATGCCAGGAGGTACCCACGAGGCATGGCCGCATGTGAAGAGCATCTTTGAGGCGATCGCTGCAACGGCTGACGACGGTACGCCGTGCTGTCACTGGATGGGCGCAGATGGCGCAGGGCACTTTGTCAAGATGGTGCACAACGGCATTGAGTATGGAGATATGCAGGTAATCGCTGAAGCCTATCTGGTATTGCGTTCGCTCCACTATTTCCCGGACGATGAGTTGGCCGATGTCTTTGCTGAATGGAACCAGGGGAAGCTCAACTCTTACCTCATCGAAATCACCAGCGATATACTTCGAAAAAAGAACTCCAAAGGGCAACATCTTCTAGACTTCATCCTTGATTCAGCAGGACAAAAGGGCACCGGCAAGTGGACGGCGCAGGCTGCTCTGGAACACGGTGTCCCCCTCACACTAATCGGAGAAGCAGTTTCTGCCCGCTTCCTTTCAGCCCTTCTTGACGAGCGCCGGGCAGCATCCAAAGTGCTGCCAAGGCCTCCCACCACATATGTTCAACTGTCGAATCGTGACAACACGGTTTCCGACCTCCACGATGCAGTCTACGCATCTAAGATCCTATCGTATACCCAGGGCTTCATGCTATTGAAGGCTGCCTCGGATCACCACGGCTGGAATCTGGATCTTGGCCGCATTTCTCTCCTTTGGCGCGGCGGCTGCATCATACGAAGTGGATTCCTTGATCGAATCCGCGATGCCTATCGCGATAATGATGGTTTGCAGAATCTGCTGACTGCACCGTATTTTCGATCGGAGATTGAATCTCTGGTGCCGGGTTGGCGGCGCATAGTGGGGCTTGCTACCTCGCGTGGATTGCCGATCCCGGCAATTGCCAGCGCATTAACCTTCTTTGATGGCTACCGAAGCTCGGTTATCACCAGCGCGTCGCTAATACAGGCCCAGCGTGACTATTTCGGGGCGCACACCTACCAGCGGAGAGACCGCCCGCGTGGAGAGTCGTTTCACACGAACTGGACCGGCCGTGGCGGCGATGTGACGGCCGGCTCCTATGAGGCCTGATCCCGTCATTGTAGACACGGATGCAGGGCCAGACGACCTGATGGCCCTTGCTTACCTCCTCGCACACCCCGGCGTAAAGATTGAGGCGGTCACTACTGTAGGCGGGGTTACACCGCCCCACAGCGGAGCGCGAATAATCCTGTCGCTCCTCGAACTTGCGCGAGCCACCACAATTCCAGTATACGCCGGGGCCGTAGCATCCCGAAGATTCCCCGGCGCGTGGACAAGAGGATCCATGCTGCTGGCGAATGAATTGCTTCCAGAGGCGGCTGACTCGGCGCAAGGATATGATGCGGTTACGTTCCTGCGGCAACGACTGCAACGGGAGCAGCCCCCCGTCCGGGTGCTGGCCTTGGGTCCGCTCACCAACCTGGCCTGGGTCAATCCTATCCCGTCTTGGGCTCAGCTTGTTATAATGGGAGGTGCGTTTGGCGTGCCGGGTAACGTTCCCTCCCACCGCCGAGCAGAATGGAACTTCTTTGCCAACTCCGAGGCCGCTGATACAGTGATGCAGCGAAATGCCGATATGCACCTCGTGCCACTTGATGCAGGCGGCAATACCCCGCTATCACTGTCCTTAGCAAACAGGATTGCTGCGGCAAATGGTCCATTAGCCACATTCGCCGCCAGACTAGTGCGGCGCGCTCTTCATATGGAATTTGCATATGATCTGCTGGCAGCCGTGGCTCTGACAGAGCCACGCGTAGTCACGCAGCGGCGCCACGGCGTAAGCGTCAGGGAGGGAGTCGCACAGGAAGCCGAGCATCCACCGGTCTCGGTGGCGTACGCTGCGGACCGTGCCATCTTTGAGGATGCCATTTGTGGCGCCTTCAGAGCTGGCGTCTGACATCGCGCTTAATGCGCTGATAAATAGCACTTAGTCCCCGGGCTCGCTGCATCCCAAGCAGTCGAGCCAAACGAAACTGGTGCAGAACGTCATCGGGCGCGTTCAGCACTACATCCGCTCTCTCGCCATCAAACGACTTGCACATCAGCGTCACAAAACTGCGCGCTGTCGGAGCCTCCATCGGAACATCCACCCGCAGCCGTACCACACCACCCGTCACCTCCACCAAGAGAAATACCGGTGCCTGGCATTCATGCACCAAACCGATACCTGCGTCTCTCAGCGCCCAGTACCTCTCGGGTAAGGATGGCAACTGGTTGGCATAATCAAGGAGTAATTCAAGGCGCGTCGCATCGTCTACAGATTGCAACTCATCCGCCATGGCCTCATAATTGGTCACTACTTCTCTATAGGAACACCGACAAGATTACCCCACTCTGTCCACGATCCGTCGTAGTTACGCACGTTTTCAAAACCCAACAGGTAGGTGAGCACGAACCACGTATGGCTGCTGCGTTCACCGATCCTGCAGTAAGCTATTATGTCATCGCTCGTATCCAATCCCTGCTCCTCTTTGTAGATAGACTCCAAGTCCGCGAGCCCCTTGAATGTTGCGTCTTCACGCGCCGCGCGACTCCATGGCACATTGCGTGCGCCGGGGATATGCCCACCGCGCAGTGCGCCTTCTTGCGGATAGGCTGGCATGTGCAGCAGTGTGCCATCGTATTCGGCCGGCGAGCGCACATCCACTAGCGGCCCGTCGGACTTCATATGTGCGAGCACTTCATCACGAAATGCCCGGATAGAAGCATCCTGGGGCTGCGCTGCATAGGTTGCGGAAGGGTACTCAGGCTCCTGCATTGACACCGGGCGGCCTTCGGCAAGCCACTTGGTCCTGCCGCCGTTCATGATTCTACAGTCCTGGTGCCCGTACAGCTTGAATACCCAAAAGGCATAGCACGCCCACCAATTGCTTTTGTCGCCGTAGAATACAACGGTGGTGTCGTTGCGAATACCCTTTTCCGCACAAAGAGCCGCAAACCGTGTGTGGCCAACATAATCCCTGACTAATTCGTCATTCAGATCATTAATCCAGTCAATATGTACCGATCCGGGTACATGTCCAGTATTGTAAAGCAAGACGTCTTCGTTGGACTCAACCAAGCGAAGGGAACCTGAATTCTGCAGATTCTCTGCTACCCACTCAGTACTGACAAGGACATCGGGGTTTGCGTAATCGGTCATGTATGAAACAAAGAAGAGTGATAGGTGCGCCTGCTACTTTGCGATATGATCGTTGTTTCTGCTGATCCGGGTGCTACCACGATCATCACCCGCGCCTTGAGCGCCCACGACGAAGATTTGCTGCCAGGGCGCCCACGCAACTAGTATAGAAAGCACAACCTAACCACACCACAGTAAGCAACGACGACACGCGGACGCCTGACTGCAGCACAATGAATAGTACGAGGATGCCGTTGTGCACCAGCGCTGCAGAAAGCACGCTCATCCATACGCGCAATGGCAGCACCAGTATTCCTACCCGCTGCCCCGATGGTACCATACCGATCAGAAAACCCATCAGGGTCTTCAAGAACATGTGGATACCCCATGTGCCAAGAACAATATCCATGAGCAATCCCACGGTGGCCCCAGCGATACTGCCGGCCATGCGGCCGTATCGGATCGCGACCCAACCCACATACAACAGCACCACATCGGGATACGCGCCGAACATGCGGAGCCGTGAAAAGAAAAGCCACTGCAGCAGCACCATCGCTATGCCCCCGGCCGCAATGCGCAGTACAATCATGCCTGCTCACCTGCAGTGCGGAACCGTGCGCTCATCGCCGTGTTGCCACCGCGCCGACGGATTGTGCCATGCCTCGAAAAACACCCCATCGCCGCAGAACGCGGTCCCGCAAACGAGCCCGATCGCGCACACGAAGCCGCGCGAAGGCACCAATGCTTTTCAGCTCGCACAACTATGCTCTTATCCTTCTTGGGCTGATGGCCATTGTCGTGGGTTACGCAGCCATGCGAATTGAGAATGAAGTAGATGGTATCATTTCCTTGTATATCGCTCCTCTGCTCATTCTGGCCGGGTACCTGGAAATAATCTACGCCATCCTTTGGCGACCAAAGAACCAACGCTCTCAGTACAACAGGTAAGGAGCTCTCAATTCTAGGAATTCCGCAACTTCATCCTTCCACGCCCGGATGATTTCCTCGGCAGAAATGCCCCCCAGAAGCATCTGGCGTAGACGCTCCGTACCCCCAAGGCGGTCAAGCCAGCCAGGCCTTGTAATAAAAGCGTCACCCCCCATGGCCTGAAACACCTCCAGAATATACATGCCCGTCTCAACCGCCCTGTATTCGCGGCGATCCGTTACATGAAGACGTAGCCCGTATGCTTCCTCTCCGCTTAGCTTGGGCCTCGTATCCCTCCCTGCTATCGGCTCGGGTGTAAAGGACACGCTCTCAAATCGGACACCCGGGATGCTGCGACCATTCAGTTCTGACGCCATTGCTTCAGCGTCAACCCAAGGAGCCCCCACTACAAGGAAGGGCTCGTCAGTGCCGCGCCCTTCACTAGCTGCTGTCGCCTCAAAGAAGCAGGTCCCCGGGTACACGAGCGCCGTCTCAAATGAAGTGACATTGGGACTTGTATCCACCCACGGCAATCCGGTATCTGGCCACTGCATGTCCCGCTGCCATCCATCGGACTCCACCACCAGGAGCTCTAGGTCTCCCAACCCGTCAAGCATTGCTTCTCCCTGAATCATCCTTGCCAATTCTCCCACCGTCATCCCGTGCGCCACCGGTATCGGGTACTGCCCCACAAACGAAGTGTGTTCTTTCTCAAGCACGAACCCTGCGACATACATGCCTCCGAGTGGATTCGGCCTGTCAAGGACAATAAAGGGAATGCCTGCTTCCGCAGCGCTCTGCATCGCAAGTCCCATGGTCGAGATATACGTATAGAAACGTGCACCCACATCTTGAATATCAAAAACCAGTGCAGACACTCCTTCCAGCATGGTTAGAGCCGGCCTGTTCACATCTCCGTACAAGCTGTATACGGGTGCCCCGGTCTCCACATCTACACCATCCTTGACATGTTCTCCCGCCTCTTCGGTACCCCGAATACCGTGTTCCGGACCGAATATGATGGTCAGCTCTACTCCCGGGGCCTCATGAACAAGGCTTATCAGATGCCGATCCCCTACCCTCGCGGTATGGTTGATGACGAGCCCGACTCGGTGGCCTTGCAGGATTGCAAAGTCAGTGTCCACAAGTTTCTGCGCCCCAGTCCTTACCTGGTCTGGCTGCGCGAAAAGAAAAACGGTCAGGAATCCTACTACCATTACCTACCCTGCAAGAGCCTGTAGCTCGTGTCCCGGGAAAAAGAATGCCACTTCCTTACAGGCGTTTTCGTCCGAATCAGAGCCGTGGACGATATTTTCACCCTTGGATGTTGCATAATCACGGCGAATCGTTCCTCGGGCGGCCTCATCCGGATCCGTGGCACCAATGAGCTTGCGGAACGCCTTTACCGCATCGTTCCGCTCCAGTACGATAGGAACGCACGGCCCACTTGTCATGAACGAAACCAACTCTACGTAGAATGGGCGCGCGGCATGCACTACGTAAAAACCTTCCGCCTCCTGGCGCGTGAGGCGGATCATACGCAAAGCACATATCCGGAATCCGGCTGCTTCTATGCGTTGAATGACGTTGCCGGTGTGTCCTAGTAGGACACAGTCGGGTTTGAGAATTGCAAGGGTACGATCCAAATCAATGCCTTCATTATCGGGACGACAAGATAGTGCACAGCCGCCTACCAGTCTGATACAAAATGCTTACGTTTAAGCTGCAGTTCTCTAAACCCATCGAATAATGTCAAGATTCATGCTTACTGTGCTGGCTGCCGTCATGGTGGCCGGTTGCAGTTCCCCGGAGCTGGAAGAGCGGCCGAACATCATTTTTATTTTTACAGACGATCACACATCACGAGCCATTAGCGCCTACGGATCCGTCGTGAACCAGACTCCCAACCTGGATCGCCTCGCGAGCGAGGGGATGCGGTTTGATCAGTGCTTGGTGACTAATGCAATCTGTGCACCCAGCCGTGCTGTGATCCTTACCGGAAAGCACAGCCACTTGAACGGACAACTAACCAACGGCAACCGTTTTGATGGTGCTCAACAGACATTCCCCAAGCTGCTGCAGGAGGCTGGATATCAAACGGGTATGATAGGAAAGTGGCATCTGCAGAGTGAGCCAACAGGATTCGATCACTGGCAGGTGCTGATCGGTCAAGGACCGTACTACAATCCCCGCTTCCTTATTCCCAATGATACCGTCCGCATTGAGGGTTATACCACCGATATCATTACGGATCTAGCCGTGGATTGGCTTGAGAGCGGGCGCGACGCGTCCAAGCCCTTTATGCTTATGTATCAGCATAAGGCGCCGCACCGTGCATGGCACCCGGGTCCCAATCACTATGAGATGTATGCGGATGTGGATATCCCGGAGCCGCCCACGCTATTTGATGATTACAGCGGACGTGCGTCTCCGGCGGCCGAGCAGGGGATGACCATAGCTAACCACCTCAATGTGGACGACCTCAAGCTGACACCTCCTGCCAGCATGAATGAAGAGCAGAAGGTTGCTTGGGAAGCCGTGTACGGTCCGCGCAATGAGGCATTCGAAGCGGCCAACCTAGAGGGCGACGACCTGACGCGCTGGAAATATCAGCGCTACGTAAAAGAATACCTGCGCACAGTGGCCGGCGTGGATGACAATATTGGCCGGCTTCTAGACTTTCTCCAGGAATCTGGCCTTGCGCAAAATACCATCGTGATCTATAACTCGGATCAGGGATGGTATTTGGGAGAGCATGGTTGGTACGATAAGCGGTGGATGTACGAAGAATCCCTTGTTGCCCCCATGATTGTGCGATGGCCGGGCAAAATTGCTGCCGGGTCGGTGAGCGACGCCATGGTTTCCAACCTCGACTTTGCGGCTACATTCCTTGACCTCGCGGGCGTAGCAGTACCTGACGATATTCAGGGGAAGAGTCTAAAGCCAATCTTCACGGGTGAGACGCCGGCTGACTGGCGCACAAGCCACTATTACCACTACTACGAATACCCCGGCTACCACTGTGTGGAACGCCATTACGGCGTACGAACCTTGACACACAAGCTGATCCATTATTACAATCGTGATGAGTGGGAGTTGTTTGACCTTGAGGCAGATCCCTTGGAAATGCAGAGTCTATATGGGCAGGGGGCTTACCTTGAGGTGCAGACCCAACTTACAGAAGAGTTGCAACGTCTGCGGACGCAGTATGCAGTGCCAGAGGATGAGCGTCCGACCGGACCATGCATCCCAAACGAGCGCGGCGCTCCTATTCGGACATCGTAATGCGTAAGATGTTGTCCGTGCGTATTCATTGGGGAATTATATACGTGAGTGACCAACTGTACACAGTGAGGCACTAGTATCAATTTCACGGGTCATAGGGGTCGGTAACCCGAACGCCCCTCGCCGTGCAGAAGCCCCAATCCCGGAGGCCAGTATGTTTGCAGCCGCATTCAGGTCTGCATGATCCGCATGTCCACAGGACTTACACGTGAATTTGCTCCGTGTCTTACGGTTACTCGCTTCTGTGTGCCCACACACAGAACACCGCTGACTGGTATAGGCAGCGGTAACCTTTATCACCTTGCGGCACTTATAGCCCAGCATCTTTTCCAGCTGGGCCCAACCTGTTCGCAGTATCCCACGGTTGAGGCCAGACTTCTGTTTGACGTTTGTGCCAAAGCTCTCCATCGTCCCCTTAGCTGAACGTATCATCGCTTTGATCCTTAGGTCCTCCAGTATCACCGTTGAGGAGCAATTGGCAATACTGCGACTTACCTGGTGGTTCGCATTCTTGAGGACGTTAGCACGCTTGCGCTGTATGCGGGCGATTCTATGCTTCCGCCTGTTACGACGGTTGGAGCCTTTCTTCTGTCTCGCCAGTCTTCGCTGATGCCGCTTCAACGTGGCATCAAGACGCTTCGTATCCGGTTGTCTGATAATGCTTGTATCGCCCTCTGTGGAGACCATAGCGACCTGCCCGCAATTACGGTCAATGCCTACAGCACCGCCGGTATACTCTATTACAGGTGCCTCCATCTTGTAGCAGATGACAGCATACCCTTTGCCGGCGTTCTTCTTTACCGTGGCTTTGACGGGTATACCATCAGGGTACGGGTTGCCTCCCCGCCTGCGGAGCGCCATATATCCCACTTTCGGAATATACAGCTTGCCATCCCGAACCCTTACGTTATCCGGGATCGTGAACGAAGGCGTACTACCACGTCTGGAATGGAATCTCGGTCTTCTCTTACCCTCCTTGAAGAATGCCTTCCATGCATCCGCCTGATATTTCAATGTGTATCTAACGACACCAAAGGAGTATTCAGGTAGTCACTCGACCGTACGGCGCAGTGCCGTGAACCGCTTCCCCAGCGAGAAGAAGCTTACCGAGGGCGGCTTCTCTCCAGCCTCTTTCGCTTTCTTGTAGGCCTCGCTCTGCTCTGCGAGGATGGCATTCCACACAAACCTACACGCACCCGCTAATCCAGCAAGTTGCTTGGCGTTACTCCGACTTCCGAGCAATAGCCTGTATGTGATATTGCGGTATGCACTAACCGTTTCGGGCATGGCACGGTGGTATATAACTCCCTAATATATGGCAATTATATAGCATGAATACCCACGTGTTGAGTTATTTGAAATAATTGCAGTTTGTTCGCGAAAAGCGGGAACCGATTACGAACAACTGGCGAAAGCCATCCTGTCTGCACCACCGAAGCACAAAAAGTAATTCCTGCGAAAACGCGTGGCACTCAGTCATATAACTCCCTTTTTAACGCGCTGCTTGCTTCAACACTTGATAGTTGGCCGATTGAGGGCGTAATTGCAGAATAGTTTTATAACAAAGCGTACACCACCATGAAGCGCCGCGATTTCCTTGCTCTCTCCGGAGGCAGTGTCTTGATTGTACCCCGCCATGTCCTCGGTGGCCCGGGATACCAAGCCCCCAGTGATCGTCTCAATGTTGCGGGCGTGGGTGCCGGTGGCAGAGGACAAGGTGTGCTGCAGGGAGTAAGCGGTTTTAATGCCGAAACTGGGGAATCGCTTGACAACATCGTCGCACTCTGTGATGTTGATGACGCACGAGCAGCCGATAGTTTCAATCGCTATCCCGATGCCAAGCGCTACAGAGACTACCGTGTGATGCTGGACGAAATGGCTGACAGCATTGATGCGGTGACCGTGGCGACGCCGGACCATATGCATGCCGTTGTAGCCATGGCCGCCATGCAACTAGGTAAGCATGTTTATGTGGAGAAACCGCTGACGCACGACATATATGAGGCGCGGGCGTTAACTGAGGCCGCGCGCCGCTACGGCGTGGCCACCCAAATGGGCAATCAGGGCAATTCCGGTGAAGGGATCCGGCAGGTCTGTGAATGGATCTGGGCAGGCACCATTGGGGATGTGCACGAGGTACATACATGGACCAACCGCCCGGTCTGGCCGCAAGGCCTCCGCCGGCCGGCGGAAACGCCTGCGGTTCCTGAAACGCTGGATTGGGATCTATGGCTTGGAACAGCGCCGAAGCGTCCATACCATCCTGCCTACCTTCCGTTCAGCTGGCGCGGATGGTGGGATTTTGGTACCGGGGCGCTTGGGGACATGGCCTGCCATATTGTGGACCCGGTCTTTAAGGCCTTACGGCTTGGACACCCGTCAAGCGTGGAAGCCAGCGCTTCTGTCTTTGTTGAGAACTGGCGCCCCCTGGATAACATGGGCAGCGCGCCGAACTCGTCTGTAATACGGTTCGAGTTCCCCGCCCGGAATGGCATGCCACCCGTTGATGTGACATGGTGGGATGGTGGACTGCTACCCCCGCGCCCTGAAGAACTGAAAGATGGCGAGGTTATGGGAGACGGGGGTGGAGGCTGCCTCTTTATCGGCTCAAAGGGGAAGATCATGTGTGAGACGTATGGCTTCAATCCTACCCTGCTGCCTACATCGCTAATGGTAGATTTTGACCCGCCGTCCGAACAGCTTGCTAGGGTAACGGGTGACATGGCAGCGCACCAACGGGTGTGGGTAGAGGCATGCAAGGGTGGACCGACATGCAGTTCCAACTTCGACTACGCTGGACCATTGACGGAGATGATCCTTATCGGCAACCTGGCGCTGCGCAGCTTCATGCTCCCCAGTTCGTACGAGGACGAAGCAGGACGCACGAGGCAGCGCTACAGCGGACGCATCAAGCTGCGGTGGGATGGAGACAACATGAAGGTCACGAATTACGACGAAGCTAACCAGTTTGTGCGGAGAAGTTACCCCGATGGCTATAGACTGTAGCCTGACAAACACGGCATCATGTATGTAACCGATATGGTTTCCGTCTGCGGCCGAGCGTTACCCATGTCGTATGGAGCGCGGGCTGCCTGACAGTTAGCGGCCGTAGGCCCAGAGGTACTTGTAGTGCCGCATGTTGATTGGGGCGGGGTTTACATACGTACTTGCCAGAAAAAATATGAGGGCTGGAAAACAGCCAAACAAGGCCGGTTAATACTCGTTCTATCAAGCGGTAGGTATTGGGTTTACCGATGGATATGAGACATCCATAATCTTGCACATTGCCGGGTATTCAGGCAGCGTATCTCTACGAATGTTTGGCCAAATCCTTCTGTTTCAGGCATTTTCAGCGGCATCAGGCCCCTTTGGTCCGATTATTCATTCGATTAATACTATGCGGTCTGTAGAGAATACACCGTTTACGCCTCAACTACCGTTGTACAAGTGCAGGGGATTTAGATATTATACTCGTGGTGATCGGGCCGAAGGACACGTCACGTGAGTGTCATATCTGTGGTTCTGTGACGAAGCAGAATCGGCAGACAATGAGCATGCGCTGAGCCGAGTGTAAACACGCAGCGCATGCGGATATCAACGCTGCGAAGGATAGCCGGCAACTCGGCGTTGACAAATATAAAGTATTCCTAACAACATGAGACACATAATTTCATTCGACCTGCGAAGAAGCGTGTAAAGGCGTTCAAGTTCTTGCTGCTAGCCTGCCGTATCCAGATATGGCGCGTTATTGAGCTTGATCTGACAGACCAAAGAGATGGTAAGGCTGGCCCTATATGTAATTCGTGAGGAAACACGTGATTGGTAAATGTCGACTACGATGAAAAGGTATCCGTCCGGTGAAGTGCATTATAACCGAGGGCATTTACTCTCTCAATTAGAGTAAGTTAGACCGCGATCCGAAGGTTATATAGGCTGGCGTCGGTTGGGCGTGCAGGAGTCAAGTACCTGACAGCGTGTTCGCAGACCAGCACACGGATCTATCGGATAAGCCGGGGCACCTGTTTAGGGGCTCCTATGCCGCTTTCTTGACGGTAGCTTGCTGCAAGTCCCGCCTGGCTTTCCAATGATGGGGCAAGAGCTCAGCCATGCGTTCGGCAGGATATGTCGGAAGACCGCCTAGTACATCGGTAAGCCATTCAATTGGGTTTACCGATTGCAGCTTGCACGTGGCAAGAAGAGCGTACGGTACTGCGGACCGCTGCGCTGCCGCATGCGATCCCGCAAACAGATGGTTTTTTCGACCAAGCGCAATCGCCCGCATCTGGTTCTCGACCAGATTGTTACCGATCTCAACCTTACCGTCTTCCAAGTAACAAGCCAGCTTCTCCCACCTGTTGAGCATGTACCCCACGGCCTCATCCCATCCCGCACTCGGCCGGTGCTCACGACTCTCCTCAAGCCATGGCTTCAACTTCTCCAGTACCGGCCGTGCTCCCACCTGTTTGAATCCGCAAGACTTACCCAATCCTACTGCCGCGACGCATTACCGCCTAGCTGAATGGTAAGCGTGCGGTGAACTACATCTTGATTGGGTGATGGGTTCTGGGGAGCTTACCCCTAGACGTGAGAACCCAGACCCCAGATCGCATGGTACAGCCCAAACGTACGGCGGAAGAGATGTTTCCGCTGGTAGAGCAGTATAACGAAAGGACCCAGTCCGCAGCGGCGTTTTGTGCAAAGCACGGCATCTCGTATGGGCAGTTGAATTATTGGAGGCGGAAGGTTCGCCAGGAGACTGCAGCCGAGGACAGCCGAGGCTTCGTGGAGATAGGCAGTGTAGCACCAAGGGAAGCGGCACAGGTAGAGATCGCATATCCGGGTGGGATACGGGTGCGGTTCTTTGCACCGGTCTCTGCTTCGTACCTGGCCAGGCTGACGCAGTCATGATCGGACTGGCACCTTCGCACCGGTACTTCTTTTACCGACCGCCGGTGGACATGCGCACAAGCTTTGACGGCTTGTGCGCTTTGGTAAAGAGCGGCATGAAGCGGAATCCGATGTCGGGAGACATCTTTGTATTCATCAACAGGAGGCGAAACCATTTGAAGGCGCTCACATGGGATCGGAACGGCTTTGCGATCTTCTACAAGCGCTTGGAGACGGGTACGTTTGCGTTGCCAGAGGAGGATGTGCCGACATGGGCACAGATGGTGATGATGCTGGAGGGGGTGTCGTTGAAGACGGTGAAATATCGGCCCCGATATGCGGTAAAAAGCCGATAATCGGGCCAAATATAATGTGTGATTCGGGAACAAGCAATATGCTGGTGTTGTTAGCTCACCATGCAGCCCGAAGCACATTCTATCCTCTCCCCCGCGCAGGTTGCGTTGCTTGCACAGCACCCCGAATTGGCCAGTGCCTTTGATCGGCTGCATGATCGATGCAGCCGGCTTGAGGCAGAATTGCGGAATATGAATAACCGGCTGATGCTGGCGCTACGCGCGCTATACAGTCCCAAGAGTGAAAAGTGTGTGCTGAAAATGACCCGCAGCAGGGCACGTTGTTCGATGAGCCGGAGCAGGAGGTCCCTCTACCGGAGCCGGAGACGAATGGACAGACGAAGAATGGGCAAAAGGCGAACGGACGGCAGAAGAAGAAGGGCAAGCCCAAGCGTAAAGCGCTGGACGATCTGCTGAAGAAACTGCCCCGCGAAACGATTACAATTGAGCCTGACGGGGACACCAGTGGTATGACGTGCATCGGGGCGGAGAAGACGCTGGTTCTTGAGCGTGTACCCGCCCATAGGAAGGTTATTGAGTATGTGCGTCCGAAGTATGTGGACCCTGGGGATGAGGATAAGGGGGTGATCATAGGTGAGTTGCCACCACGGATGGTGAACAAGGGCATGGCGGGTCCGGGGTTGTTGGCAGATGTGGTGGTGGGCAAATATGCGGACCACCTGCCTTTGTACCGTCAGCAGCAGCGGTTTCGTCGGGAAGGCGTGGAAATTGCGAAGTCCACGCTGGGAGGCTGGATATCGCAGTCTGCGTCGCACCTGACCCCGTTGTATGATGCTCTGAAGCAGGAGTTGCTATCCACCGGGTATCTGCAAGCGGATGAGACGAGGATGGAGATAAGAAGGGATCGCTGCATAAAGGCTTTTATTGGGTGTACCATAGTCCAGAGCAGAGACTGTTGGTGATGGAATACCGGAAGACCCGTGCTCGGGCGGGTCCGGTGGAGTTTTTGCACGGGTATGAGGGATTGCTACAGACAGACGGGTATGTAGCTTACGACATCTTTGATGCGGACCCATCCGTAACGCTCTACACATGCATGGCGCATGCCCGGCGCAAGTTCTTCGACTGCAAGACGTACGAGCCGGATAAGGCCGCGCATGTGTTGAAGGAGATACGCAAGCCCTACCTCATAGAGCGTTGGCTACGCAAAACGGGTGCGAGTGCGGATGTTCGTCAGCAACTGCGACAGGAACGGGCCGGACCTGTACTGGAGGAGCTGAAGCCGTGGCTGGAGGTGAATAATGGTTTACCCAAGAGCCCGTGGGCCAAGGCGACCCAGTACACGCTTGGCCGTTGGCAAAGGCTGACCCGATATCTGGATGAGGGCCGTGTGGAGTTGGACAATAACCTGGTTGAGAATGCGATACGGCCACTGGCTATTGGTAGGAAGAACTACATGTTCGCAGGATCCCATGATGCATCCCAGCGGGGTGCCGTGGTCTATTCGCTCCTTGGAACTTGCAAATTCCACGACGTCAACCATGGAAGGCATGGTGCCAGATTTAGTTGGTCTATTTTTCAAGACCGGCTTAGGAGTGGGCCCAAGATACGGTTTCGGCACACATTTTAGCAGGGCTTTTTGGAGCTTCGGAAGGTGTTTTGCGCAGCCAAGCTTACATAATCGGGGTTCGGTTTCCAGCATAGCCATTGCTACCCATCGGTGACGTTGATCTGAGTTTACCCAACGTCTGATCCGCCGCGTTCGATTAGCCAGCTGGCCGTTGACATTCTCAATGATGTTGGTGGTTAGCAGACTGCATCCGACCGTATCCGCCACACCCAGCCTGTGCAGTGTCAGCGTCTCTTCCATGCCCTCTTCCAGGCTACGTGCGGCCGCTTCCTCCCCTTGTTCCTCCAAGTCATCCCGTAGGGTCTCAAGTCCCGCTTTTGCGTCGTCGTACGTGTCTTCACGATACGCCTCCTGCATCTTCCGACGCACCTTGGGCGCATCCTCCTTTTTCGTGAGCTTGCTCACCACATTCTCCCGCTTGTGCCAGGTACAACGCTGCACCTGCGTGTAGTCGCCGAAGACATCCTTTACCGCCTTGTAAAGCCCCTTCGCTCCATCCACAACGCACAGCAGGCCCTGGTCATAGCACAGGCCGCGATTGATCAGGCCTTCCAACAAACCTGCAATCGCCTCCGCATTCTCCGTGGTCGTCTCCACCATGCCCAAGATCTCCTTCTTTCCGTCTGCCGTAATGCCCATACACAGCACGATCTGGCACTCCTGCAAGTACTTGCCATCTATCAGCAGCGTCACATAGGTTTCCGAAGACAGATCGCGTTCTTCGAACTTCTTGAGGGCCTCCGCACTCTTCTTCCTGAAAGTGCGACTGACCGAGGAAGCGCTCAATCCATAACTGTCCGCAAACGCGCTGACCACACGGTGATAATCCCGCTGGCTGATCCCAAGAAGAATGTTTTCCGTCAGATTGTTCTCCTCTTCAACCGATGCATTGCGTAGCTCACAATAGGTCTCCAGAGGACGCTCCTTGCCCTCTTTCTTATCCCGTACGCGCTGCACCCGGATCTTCAGGCGTTTCCCCATGATCCTGATTGAACCCGGATTGGTCCCCCATCTCTCGTAACGTCCGTCGTGCACATCGTCTCTCGCGTAGCGCTTGCCACAGAGCGACTCTACCTCCTCTTCCATGACCAATTTAGCCAACAGCTCCTCAATGCTACCGCTGCATCGCAAGAGTGCCATCTTGGTCTCCCGATCTTGATCAATTATATCCCGGAAGTGCTTCACTCGCTTCCTGGCCTTGGTTGAGGGCTTGGTTGTTGTCTCACATGCTTGCATAACGATGGGTGTGTTAGGGTGTTGGATGATTAGGGCTCCAAGTAGCATAATGCAGAGCCCCCAGATGGTTCAATAGTAAGGATTTCCAACGACGAGGATGACTTTGTAGATGCCTGCGGCAGGAAACCGGGCCTTTGAGAGAGGTTATAGCAGCTCCACGGGCTGCTGTGCGGCAAAAAGTCGGCTGTTTGTACAAAAACAGCGGTGTTATGCCATTCCGTGCAGGTTACAAATATTGAATACTTTATGCACCGTTTTCCGTGCACGCAATAACCTACACGCGCGATGTATGGTGTCGTCGGCGTTTTGGTGGCAGATATGGGCGCGTTTCTGCACGCGAACGGCTTCGTTGAGCCCTTTTGCGTGCGCTGGCATCGCTATAGCGGCTTAAAGCGTACGATCTGGAGGCATTGTAGCCTGCCATGCGTGTGATTAGCTCCGAAAACGTGCCAATCTTTTCAACCATGGCACGGTGCGCCCGGATATCGTGCTCATAGTAGTATTGCACGGCCACATTCTTGTTCTGGCAAGCATGGATCAATCGTACGCGTTCCAATAGTGCTGTTAGCCAGCTCGGCAGCTCTTTAACACAGGGCAGTCTGCTTCCTTCATCCCTCTGTGCACAGCAATTGGCATCCTTACAGGCCTGCACAAGGCCTTTTTCGCCCAATGGAGGTGCTTTCCGTTGCCGCTCCCGTGGTCTTATCCGCATGATTACCCGTCCAGAGACGTATTGCGCACTCTGAAAGACGCTCGGCAGGCCGTTTACAGGTGATGCCGGGCAGAAAAACGGGGATATCCGCGTTTGTTGTGCACTTGAAGCCTGATCTGCATACCGGGTGCAGCAGGAAACCGGGCCTGCGAGAGTGTTTATTGAGGTTCTACGGGCCGCTGTGCGGCGAAAAGCCAGCTGTTGGACCAAAAACAGCCTGCACGAGCCCCTTTTTGGCCCAATGGAGGCGCTCTCCGTTGCCGCTCCCGTGGTCTTATCCGCATAATTACCCGTCCAGAGACGTATTGCGCGCTCTGAAAGGCGCTCGGCAGGCCGTTTACGGGCGATTCCGGGCAGAAAAACGGGGATATCCGCGTTTTTTGTGTACTTGAAGCCTGATCTGCACACCGGGTGTGTCCGGCCGCAGCAGGAAACCGGGCCTGCGAGAGCGTTTATTGAGGTTCTACGGGCCGCTGTGCGGCGAAAAGCCAGCTGTTGGACCAAAAACAGCCTGCACGAGCCCCTTTTTGGCCCAATGGAGGCGCTCCCCGTTGCCACTCCCGCGGTCTTATCCGCATAATCACCCGTCCGGAGACGTACTGCGCGCTCTAAAAGTGCTCTACAGCCCGTTTGCGGGTGATTCCAGGCAGAAAATCGGGAAGGCAGCGCTTTTGTGTACCAGGGGAAGAGTGTTGAAGTACCCTCGCTGCTGTAAAAGCCCCTCCCGTTCGGTATTCGTATCTCTCATGCCTGCTGCTCGGACACCTCATCAGCAAACAATGCCGACCGCATCGGTAATAACTTCGACGCATGCTCCAGTCTGCGCATGCGTGATTCCATCTCCAACAGCAACAGCGCCAACTGCGCCCGTCGCTCCTGTGGCGGATACCAGTGACGAAGGCCGCGCAACTGCTTGACCAGCCTGTGCGAGGTATGCATCAAACAACGGGTGCTCCTAAGACTCGGACTCAGCATCTCGTACAAGCCCGTACCATGCAGCGTCAGTGTCCGGTCCAGATCCTGCAGCAGCCATTGCGCCGCAGATCGGTTGCACCGTTGTAACTCGGCATGGATCCGCATCAGGGAACTGTGGGCCTCCTGTCGGTCCGGTAATTGATAAGCACGCGAGATGGCGCCCTTTACACGGCGTTGATCCTCATCGGCAAGATAGCTGACTACACGCTCGCGCTTGGCCATCTGGCAATGCTGCAGGCATACATGCATGCCCAAGCTCTGACCAAGAACTCGTGTTAGCCCCGCCTGTCCAGATGTGATGCAAAGCAGGCCCCGATCCACACACAAACCGCGCTCGCACAACCCTTGTAGCAGCTGCCGCACCGCCCCCGTATCCTGCACCGTGGACTCTGTAAATCCCAGCATATGCCGATACCCCTCTGCGGTAACGGCCATGCAAAGCAACAATGAACGACCGTACACCGATGTGGCATCCATCCACAGAGCCACGTAATCTTCCCCGCCTATGTGCCGACTCTCAAAGACCTCCAAGGCCTGGTTGCGCACCTCCCGCATATAGGCATTATCCTGACCACCACCACCTTGTAACGAGGCCTCCTTCGCCTCCAGAACACGGGACGACTCCTCTGTTTGCGTCTTGCCGTCCGTAGGGGATGATGGAACCGCATTCACACCCGGGCTGGCCGACTCCTCTTGTTGCACATCCGACTCCAGACTGCATGTCAGGCGTTGTGCAAGCTCGGTGCATTGTCGCAGGAGAAAATATCGCAGCGACCGACCAGATTGACCCGCGTCGCGAAGCATCTGATCAAGCTCCGAAAGATCATCTGAAGGCATCTTGGAAGAAAATAATTGGCTCGTGTAAAAGGCTCCGAATACTCCTAAACATTCGCGACCCTCGTTTTATAAGCCAACTAAATCTGGCACCATGCCCAATGGAATGGCTCATGGAAGTGTTCCAGCGCATCCCGACACATCCTGCCGAGGACATAGCAGCGCTATTGCCCCATCATTGGAAACGGGCACGGCAAGCCCACTAGGGTAAGGCCGCCTAGCTGCCGGATGCCGAATCGTCCAGATCGGGCAAGCCCACATGCTCTCCTCCTTCCAACCACACTGTACCCGCCAAAACCGCCAAAAAGCCCGCTACCCTGTACTTCACCGCACGCTTACGCTGAATGCGTACCGGGAAGTCGCATTCAACCTCTTGCACGTGTATCTCGGTATCGGGCTCTTAGTCCGTGGTACCCTGTTTATGCACGATACCGAGACATTCGTGGCGCTGCTGCCAACCGGCGCCCAGCGTTGCTTGCCCTTCCCACCGTCCTGAACATCGTTGCAGCGATCCACATAGCAGGCCTGATCGCGCCGTAGGGTACTGGACACGCGAGGCAACGCTTCTCCAGATTCCAGTGCTGCTTGGCACACAAAATGTGACTGCCTGCGGTGTGACTCATGTCACCATGTGCCTCAAGAATCCGCTGCAAGGCCGGTTCTGCGCCGCGAAGCGGGGTAAGTACCTGATGCTGCACCCACCATGCCGGCAACTAACCGACAATCAGGTCGTTGCCAAGGCGTTCTTAATTCGGCAGGGCTTGCTCCGCCATCATTCAACTAATGAATGTAGTACCTCGTTCTATTTGCAGACGCTCTTGCAGCAACGTGCTCAGAGATACGAACATGAGCGCTGAACTGAAGCTCAACGGACCAGTAAGCGTGGTCTCATGCTTTCCTGCTACGGTAATGTTGGACCACAGCACCCGTAGAACACACTGGCCCGTGCCGCTTGTGACTGACCATCGTGCCGCTGGTAAAATACTAGTTCGGCGCGGCCGCTACTGCAACAACGCGACAAAGTATGCGTAGATCCTTTCAATGCGCTTACCGGAAATATGATGAACCCCTTTACAACACATGGATCGCCAAGTTGGTACGAGCTTCTGACTTCAAATGCCAGTGACGCAGAAGCATTTTATTCCAAGCTTTTCGGGTGGAAAAGCATTCCCATGGAGATGACCTCGGCGGAAGGGACATACTACGTGATGCAGGCCGATGGCACCAACGCGGCAGGCATCATGACACGCCCGGAACCCACGATCCCACCCTCTTGGGTGTTCTACATCACAGTGACCGATGTAGACAATCTGGCCGCAAGATTGCCAGCGGCTGGTGCGACCCATATTTCGACTGTCTTCTATACACCCGGGATCGGACGCTTCTGCTGGTTTACAGACCCTCAAGGTGCGCGGTTGGCTGCCATTTCTTACGAGGATCGCGAGGGGTCTAACCGACTTGAAAACCACGAGAACGCCTTCACGACGCCCGCCTTATTCAGCTGGCTTGAGCTCCAGACTACGGATCCGGAAAAGGCGGCAGCGTTTTATCAGACCGTGTTCGGTTGGGAAATAAGTGTTCAGGATATGCCCGTCGGTCCCTACTATTCCTTCAAAATCGGCAATACTGAGGTCGCTGGAGCAATGAGACTTCCTGTGCCGGATGTGCCACCGCACTGGTCTGGATATGTAACGGTGCAGAACGCAGATGCCGCGCTGACGCAGGCTACAGACGGAGGGGGTGCAGTCTGCCTTCCTGCCTTTGAAGTAGCTGGAGTCGGGCGAATAGGTACCTTCACGGATCCCCAAGGGGCGTACTTGGCTGTGGCCGCCTACAATTCGTAATCTGCGCGAACCCTCTAGCCGTTCATCTACATGAGTCTTGAGTTGGGGGCGTTTTCCGTCAGCTTGGCGGTTAAGGACCTGGTTGCTTCAAGAACCTTTTATAAGGCACTCGGCTTCACCGTCACCGGCGGCAGCTTGGAGCAGCGCTACCTGATAATGAAGAACGAAAGCGCGATCATTGGGCTGTTTCAGGGGATGTTTGACAACAATAATCTGACGTTCAATCCCGGGCTCAGCCAACAGGCCGAGCATACCCATAACTTTTTGGATGTACGAGATATACAGCGGCATTTGAAAGAGCAAGGGATCGAGCTCACCGCGGAAGCCGACGAGAACATATCGGGGCCTGCTCACGTGACGTTGGAAGACCCGGACGGCAATCCGATCCTGATAGACCAATTCTTTTGATTAGGGAATTATATACGTGAGTGACCAACTGTACACAGTGAGGCACTAGTATCAATTTCACGGGTCATAGGGGTCGGTAACCCGAACGCCCCTCGCCGTGCAGAAGCCCCAATCCCGGAGGCCAGTATGTTTGCAGCCGCATTCAGGTCTGCATGATCCGCATGTCCACAGGACCATACACGTGAATTTGCTCCGTGTCTTACGGGTACTCACTTCTGTGTGCCCACACACAGAACACCGCTGACTGGTATAGGCAGCGGTAACCTTTATCACCTTGCGGCACTTATAGCCCAGCATCTGATCCAACTGGCCCCAACCGGTTCGCAGTATTCCACGGTTGAGGCCAGACTTCTGTCTGACGTTTGTGCCAAAGCTCTCCATCGTCCCCTTAGCTGAACGTATCATCGCTTTGATCTTCAGGTCCTCCAGTATCACCGTTGAGGAGCAATTGGCAATACTGCGACTTACCCGGTGGTTCGCATTCTTGAGGATGGTAGCACGCTTGCGCTGTATGCGGGCGATTCTATGCTTCCGCCTGTTACGACGGTTGGAGCCTTTCTTCTGTCTCGCCAGTCTTCGCTGATGCCGCTTCAACTTGGCATCAAGACGCTTCGTATCCGGTTGTCTGATAATGCTTGTATCGCCCTCTGTGGAGACCATAGCGACCTGCCCGCAATTACGGTCAATGCCTACAGCACCGCCGGTATCCTCTATTACAGGTGCCTCCATCTTGTAGCAGATGACAGCATACCCTTTGCCGGCGTTCTTCTTTACAGTGGCTTTGACGGGTATACCATCAGGGTACGGGTTGCCTCCCCGCCTGCGGAGCGCCATATATCCCACTTTCGGGGTATACAGCTTGCCATCCCGAACCCTTACGTTATCCGGGATCGTGAACGAAGGCGTACTACCACGTCTGGAATAGAATCTCGGTCTTCTCTTACCCTCCTTGAAGAATGCCTTCCATGCATCCGCTTGATATTTCAATGGGTATCTAACGACAATGTGTATCTAACGACACCAAAGGAGTATTCAGGTAGCCACTCGACCGTGCGGCGCAGCGCCGTGAACCGCTTCCCCAGCGAGAAGAAGCTTACCGAGGGCGGCTTCTCTCCAGCCTCTTTCGCTTTCTTGTTCGCCTCGCTCTGCTCTGCGAGGATTGCATTCCACACAAACCTACACACACCCGCTAATCCAGCAAGTTGCTTGGCGTTACTCCGACTTACGGGCAACAGCCTGTATGTGATATTGCGGTATGCACTAACCGTTTCGGGCATGGCACTGTGGTATATAACTCCCTAATATATGGAACTTATATAGCATGAGTACCCACGTGTTGAGTTATTTGAAATAATTGCAGTTTGTTCGTGAAAAGCGGGAACCGATTATGAACAACTGGCAAAAGCCATCCTGTCTGCACCACCAAAGCACAAAAAGTAACTCCTGCGAAAACGCGTGGCACTCAGCCATATAACTCCCTTTGATTACGGAACCGGCCTTGCTCCGTAAGCAGCCCTTTCGGTCAGTTACGCCCCGCCTCTGCCTGTAGGCGCTCGAACACTCGGCGTGCCTCCGCGAACTCGCCGAGGACAGAAGCCCTTTCCTCGTCGGAGCGCCAGCCGGGATGCCTATCGGCCATGGCTATGAGCTTATCAATCCATCGCAGGAAGTAGGTTGAGGATTCGTAAGAACGCACATCTTCTTCAAATGCGCCCACGAAGACCGGATTGGTGGTCGCCTGCTGAAAACGATCATCAATAGGATGGATTGGACTATCGGCAAAGGCTTGCAGCGTGATCCACGCGCTTCCGGTCAGTTTAACCTGGCGCTCAAACTCAAACAATGTGCCGGGGCCTTCAGGATCTGCCGTCAAGGATCCTAGATCCACCTCTACACCGTTCACTACCAGCGATACACCATTCAGCGGCGCAATGGACTGCACACGGCCCGTGACCGTTACTGTACTATCTGCAGGTAGCGGAAGCCTTGATCCGATACTTTCACCATCAACATAGAGCTCCAACAGAGGACCGTTAGTGACAAACATCTGGCCAGAACGAATTGCACCTATCCAGCCATCCCAGCTGAGCCCTTCCTCCATGTATGCGTATGCCCGCATCTGCCCCAGGATGGCCGTCCTGTGCAAATCGCTAATTGAGTCTTCACCGCCCACAGCAGGAATCCGCATTCCGTTGTTAAGCGCATGATGCCAGACATTGTACGCAGTCCAGCCTGCCCCAGACACGAGCTCGTGGTAGTCAAGAAGACCCAGCGCCAAATCCACAGGAAATGCCTTGGCGTTCCCAAGATCGGTCTGCAGCGGATCTCCATTGCCCCAAAACGGATGCACATAGGCTCCGAGTGCACCCTGCTGTCTCGCTAATCTGAACATCTGGGAATTGGAGGGATAAAGGCTTTCAATCGCCGTGCCTGCATACCCTGTCGTGTATGGAGAAATCAGATGCTCAGTGAGGTTGATAAACGATACGTGACCGTAGAAAGGAGGGCGATATTCCTGATTGAAGTACAGGATGTGCTCGTCGTTACTCAACGCATGCGGTGCCCCGGTGAAGTATTGATAATCCAAAATCCGGTTATCCTTGTTCGCGACCAACTCACCGATCACATTCACATCTTCCGCCGCCGCCATAAACAGCAGGTTTCCTGGCGTGTTGTGCAGGTTTCCCCCATAGTTCATGTGTACATGATTGCTGCTGCTGTACCAGCCCTGCGCCTCAAGATCAGCCATACGTTGGAGTTCCAGTGTCACATAGGTTGTAGCTGCAGGGCTTACCGTTGTACTTGTTGCGGCAGGGTAATATTCGAAGCCGTGCATGGCTTCCACAACCAATTCGCCGATGGGCACCTCTAGCACAAATTCCCCGTCCGTATGAAAGAAGTGTTCTGCCATCCGCCCCTGACGGTGGTAGGCATCGTCAGGTACATAGGTTTTTCCGTCCGCCGCCGCGCTGTAAATGCGCGCAGGGAGGATGCCCCCGGTGTCCGCATCTACGACCTTTACCTCCACTTTTCCCACTGGCATCTTCCAATGCCGCACGCCGATTTCAACGGGTACATCCCTCCCACCGAATGTCTGCAGGAGATGTATCTGCGGCAGTCCACGCCGGTTGGACAAATAGACAATGGTCTCGCCATCAGGAGACCACCTCGGGTGGAAGCTGTCCCAATCACCAAAAGTGAGCTTGTACGGCTCGCCCCCCGCCACCGGTAACACAAACAGGTTGTTGAATTGCCCGC
Source organism: Rhodothermales bacterium (assembly GCA_963663495.1). Taxonomy (GTDB): domain Bacteria; phylum Bacteroidota; class Rhodothermia; order Rhodothermales; family Bin80. Next base: position 1,029,337 of record OY760427.1, on the reverse strand, counting down.
CAAGATGGGAACTGTAGACAAATCTCGTACCATCGGGTGATACATCTGCCCGTGTCCTGTAGAGCGTTTCTTCGTGGTACACGCGAGTCGCAGTTGCCATGCCGTCAGGCTCAATGGGCACCCTCCAGACACCACCTGATCCGAGCGGCGTCCCTCGGTTGGAAATCAGCAGCAGCGAGTCGCCACCCGGTAGCCAGGCCGGCTGAATGTGCAGATCGTGGTCCCCAAAATACAGCCGATCATCGCCAAAACGATGGTCCTCCGTTACCTGCAGCGTTTTCCCGGGCTCCCCAGACTCCAGATCCATGACGAACACATTGAAGTATCCGGAAGGCCGAGTGGAAACGTAAGCAAGCCACTTGCCATCCGGCGACCAAGCCGGATCCAGATTCAGAAAGTCTCCTGAGGTAAGGGCCTTAGCATCCCCTGTAGCCAATTCCAGTAGCCAAAGGTTGATGCTACGCCCGTCGTCGGCAGTAAAGGCAAGAAAACGCCCGTCTGGCGACCATTCCGGCGAGGAATAGTACGCGTGCCCGTGCACCAGCTGATGAGCCTCCCTGTCATCCAAACGCATCTGCCATATGGTACCCTGCATAGAAAAAGCCAATGATTCCCCATCTGGCGACCAGGCTGGCCACCACGGCGTGCTGGTACCCTGGGGCGGAAGATAATAATTGAACATGTAGTTACCGCCTGTACCTGCGTTGGCATAGGTCAGTCCCGGTTCCGGCATAAGGTACACGGCAGGCTGTGCGGCCAGTGCCGTGGATAGCAGAAGCGTTGACAACAGGAATGGTATGCGTTTCATCGCCGCCAAGAATTCCGTTATTGTGTACCCGGTAACAACCTACTTCAACGCTCTGGTTCAGCCCGCCTATACATGGCGCTCAGCATGATAGGAGCTGCGAACCAGGGGCCCGCTCTCCACATGACCAATTCCCTTGCGTTCTCCCACCGCTTTGTACCAGGCAAATGTATCAGGATGAACATACTCTTCTACGGCAAGATGCATTCTTGTCGGCTGCAGGTATTGCCCGATTGTCATGACATCCACCCCGACATCAACAAAATCATCCATGAGAGTAAGGACCTCTTCCTTCGTCTCTCCGAGCCCCACCATAATGCCACTCTTTGTTCGTAAGCCCTGAGAATGAGCAATCTTCAGCACCTTGAGCGACCGCTCGTAAACCGCTTGTGGGCGCACACGCCGGTAAAGCCGAGGGACCGTCTCCACATTGTGGTTTAAGATTTCCGGACATTCATCCAGCACAACTTGTAGCGCGTCCCAGATCCCGCGAAAATCAGGTATCAACACCTCAATTGTGCACCCTGGTATTTCCTTTCGGATTTGCTTAATGGTCTCCGCAAATATGGGCGCTCCACCGTCCATCCGCTCATCCCTATTGACCGAAGTGACTACGGCATGCCGTAGTCCCATAATTCGTGCTGCCTCCGCAACACGGCGCGGCTCGTCGTAGTCAAGTCCGCGATCCGGCCTGCCAGTCTTTACCGCGCAGAACCCACACGAGCGGGTACATACATCCCCGAGTATCATGAATGTGGCGGTGCCGGCTACCCAGCACTCCCCCATGTTCGGACAACGTGCACTCTGACAAACGGTGTGTAGTTCGTGCTCGTCTATCAGTCGTACCAAGTTGCGATATGTCTCCCCATACGGAAGCTTTACGCGCAGCCAGTCCGGTCGTCGGTCGCGCGGAGTTGATTGGACTACCGGGAGCTCCAGAATATCCGCTACCGGCGCCTGTTTGCGCAGGGTGATATCTCCCGGCAGTCTTCCTCCGCGTGGTGCCATGATGCGTCTTTTTGCGGCACAACTGCGGCAATCAATGGAGGCCGCTTCCATGCATACTGTGATCCATCAGACTCAATGGAACTGCCTAGACGGCGATAGCATGGGGTACTGAAGGCTACATTTTGCCATGCGCTTCCAGAATACAGTCTCGGGAACGCATGTTACTCTGTACGGCACGGTTCCTCGCGATGCTCTCAAAGCTCGGCGCGCGGATTTCCCGCTCCTGGCTCGCTGGCTGATTTACGCTTTCCGCCCTCACGAATGCAGTTCAGAGTATCACATGCTTCGCCCAATCTATGTCGGCAGCCTCCACTGCGGGTGTACCCCCACAATGAATGGGATTGCCGCCTGTGACGAGCCTCACAGGTGCTGCGCTTCCGTTGTATCCGCCCGGTGACGTACCTATTACCACTGGCATTACCTCCTTGACGGGAACTCCCTACATAGGCTAGCATCTCCGAATACTCCCCGGGACTGCAGCGTAGGATGGCGCATGTCGCCACAGATCTTCATTTACGGCTTCAGCGTCGGCATCTCCACGATATGCCGACAGGGCTAATCCGGGCAGCCCGAATACTCCGTCGGGTTCAAGGCGACAGCACAATGGACACCTGCACCGCTAAGGAACAACCATGTCTAATCATCACTTTAGGGAAGAGATCGGTGCAGCGCTAATCGTTGACGAACCCTACAAATGAATGTCTCTAAATCATATCCAAGGTGCTGGCTGGTGGCAGGGATCATGGTGCCGGGGATCCTCTGTGCACAACCCCAGTCAGCCACGGAAATAATACGCCGCTCAGAGAACATCATGCGCGGCACTACACAAACCGGATCCTACAGCCTAATCATCGAGCGCCCGGACTGGCAACGAACCATCGTCTTTGAGTCTTGGAGCGTGGGCCAGGACCGCGTATTCATTCTTGTTCGTGAACCCGCCAAGGAACGGGGCGTAGCCTTCCTGAAAATTGATCGGGAAATGTGGCAGTATATCCCACGCATCAACCGCATCATCAAAATCCCACCATCTATGATGATGCAGTCCTGGATGGGCTCCGGTTTTACCAACGATGATCTTGTTCGTGAGTCCAGCTTGGCAGAGGACTATCACCATACGCTCAGTGGCTCAGATGTGTTGGATGGGGATAACGCATTCCAGATCATGCTCACACCAGAGCCGGAAACTCCCGTCGCTTGGAATCGCATGCTTTATTGGGTGCGGCAATCCGATTATATGCCACTGCGGGCTGAGTATTACAACGAACGAGGCGATCGCGTTCGAGCCATAACATACTCTGACATTCGAGATGTGGACGGTCGTACCATGCCCACCCGGATCGAACTAGTTGAGGATCGCTGGCCAGATCGAAAGACTATAATGCAGGTCCAAGTGCTTATTCTTGACCGCCCTGTTGATCCGTCAATATTTACGCAGTCAAACCTGAGGCGCTCCAGGTAGACGGGATCAGACTACCGACGATTCATATATGCGTAGACTGATCAAACTCGCATGGCGTGACGTATGGCGCAATCGTCGGCGAAGCTTCATGACTATTGGAGCCATTCTCTTCGCCGTCCTGCTCATCTCGCTGGCCAACTCGGTACAGTATGGAACCTATGGGGCCATGGAAGTAACCGTTGTACGCGCATTTGTCAGCGATATCCAAATCCACCGCCCGGGATACGCGGACGAACCCACCCTCACGGCATCATTGACAGAACAGGAACAAGGATGGAACGACTTGGCGGAGTCGCATTCATGGATAATCGCTACGTCACGCAGGCTGTCCGGTTACGGGCTAGCAAGCAGCGACGCATCGAGTTCAGGTGTGACCATCGTGGGCATTGAGCCCGAATCGGAGGCGCGGCTCACCAATTTCGCAAGTAGCCCCACTGCGGGGCGCGCGCTGGCACCTGATGACAGCGGCTCCGTTCTGATTGGCGATGTCCTTGCCGGGAACCTCGGCGTTGAGACGGGAGACACCTTGGTGCTGTTGACACAAGGCTACCAAAACGTCATGGGGGCAGACCTTTACGCAATACGAGGACTGATGCGCACCGGCAACCCGGATCTGGATCGTGCTCTCGTCGTCATGACCCTTGCGGACGCCCAATATCTTTTATCAATGGAGGGCCGCTTCACCGAGTACGTCGTACGTACGACGGATTTTCACGAAGCTGACCGGCATGCCGCCGAGCTTCAAGGTGCGCTACCCGAATACCATTACGAAGTGCTACCATGGCGGGCGATGCTGCCCGAGCTTGAACAAATGCGAGCTCTTGACGATGCCGGGAATTACATCTTCTACTTTTTCCTCATACTGCTTATTGGCTTTGAAATCTTTAACACCACAACCATGAGCATGATGGAGCGGGTGCGGGAATTCGGAGTAATGCTGTCCATCGGCGTAAAGCCACGCCATGTGAGCATGCTCGTGGCGATGGAACTCGCCATTAAGGTGGTATTGGCACTGGTCATCGGATTTGCCGTGGCATTCGCGGCGGTCTACCTGCTGTCGCAGCAACCCATTCCCCTGTCAGAATCCATGCGCGAAATGTATGATGACTTCGGCTTTAACGTGGAAGGCATCGTCTTCTCCGCCCGGCCGGTCATTTTTGCTTTTCCGATGGTCGCTGTCGCGGCTGTCGCGCTAGTATCCATGGTGTACCCAGTGCTCCAGATGCGACGCTTCTCGCCTGTTGAGGCGTTACGAAGCCAGTAATTCATATGAGCATCCTCTTAATAATTGCCTGGCGCAATATATGGCGTAACCGACGCAGATCATGGGTGCTAGTGTCCGCGCTGGCGGTGGGAACCTTCTGCTTTGTCGGCGGGCTGGCCTATGTGGATGGCTTCTTTCATCAGATCATTCGCGGAGCGATCCAACTGCAAGGTGGGCACATCCAGATCGCGAGCAGGGGATACGACAACAACCCTACGATTGCATCCTACTTTGATTACACCAAAGAGGCACGTAACTCCCTTGATGCCATGGACGGCATCAGCCACGCAGTGAGGGTACAAGCCCCGGGAATGATCAGTAGCGCAGCGCAATCCTCCGGGACCCTCATTGTCGGCGTGGAGCCCACATTAGAGAAACAGATGTCTGATGTGCCGCAATCCATCATAGATGGCATCTACCTCCCCGATATAGCGACCAGCAATCTCATTGTGCTGGGTCAGGCATTAGCCGAGCGCTTGGATGTTCTTGTCGGCGAACGGATTGTACTTATGGTCAACGATGTTAACAATGAAATCTCGGCTACCGCCTATCGTGTTGCGGGCATATTCAGAACCAGCAGCCGCGCCTACGATATTGCGCATGTGTTTATTGATGCCAGCCAGGCACGGGATCTTGTAGGTTATCCGAATGGAACTGCGTCTCTGGTTTCCGTCCAACTTGCGTCACAGCGCGATCTAGACGCGTCGGCAGAAGCACTTCGAACGCAACTCCCTTCCCCAGACTTGGAGGTACGAACATGGAAGGAACGATCTCCGGTACTAGTGCTCATGAGCGATATGATGGGGATGGCTAACATTATCCTCGTTATCGTGCTCTTTACAGCCATCGGATTCACGCTCATCAACTCCTTCACTATGGTAATCTTTGAGCGTATTCGCGAGATAGGGATCATGGCGGCGGGCGGGGTTCGTCCGCCTCAGATCCGTACAATGCTGTATATGGAAGGTGTCTTTATCCTGATGTTGGGCACAGCCATAGGCAGTGCCCTGGCCACCGGACTTATCGCTTGGTGGAGCAGTGTGGGACTTGATCTGAGCCGGTTTGCAGAGGGCTTGGCATCCTTCGGTGCAGCATCGGTAGTATATCCTTATGTGGACTGGGTGCACTTGTTGGGTGGGTACCTGATGATTTTCCTGTTGGTCGGCCTCGCTCTTCTGTACCCTTCAATCAAGGCCAGCCGCTTCAAAATCGTTGACGCGATGACCCATGTCTGAACTGAACATATCAAACCCGGCAGACGGCGACCTGGTGCATACACACAACTTGGTAAAGGTCTACGAGGCAAAAGGGCGCTTAGCTGTTACGGCTGTGGACGGTATTGAAATGCGCGTAGCATCGGGTGAGTTTACGGCCATAGCAGGTCCTTCCGGCTCGGGCAAGACTACGCTCTTGAACCTGATCGGTGGACTAGACCAGCCGACTTCCGGCTGGGTTACCGTAGCTGGACAAGACCTCTCGGCGTTGAATCGCAACAATCTTGCCGCCTTCAGACTGCACCATCTAGGATTCATTTTTCAAGCATTTAACCTCATCCCTGTGCTTACCGCGGAAGAAAATGCGGAATTTACGCTCCTTCTCCAGGGCATTCCTGGCAAGGAGCGCCGAAACCGCGTCGTGAAAGAACTTGAGAGTCTTGGCATTGGGTCTGACTTGATTAAACGCCGACCTCACGAACTTAGCGGTGGTCAACAACAGCGAGTGGCAATCGCGCGCGCATTAGTGTCACGGCCGAAGCTTGTCCTGGCAGACGAACCGACAGCGAATCTGGACTCCAGGACCGGGGCCAACCTGCTGACAAAGATGCGTGATATGAATGCGCACACGGGTATCACCTTTCTGTTCTCAACGCATGACCCCATGGTCATTGAACGGGCGCGCCGGCTGATAACACTCCGTGACGGTAAGATTGTTGGCGACAACGTCCAGGAATGAAACACCATACGTGGGCCCTCAAGCTGTGCGAGCGCCATTTGTTGCCGTTCTGTCGCTCGGTATCGTTCTACCGGTTGGAGCGCAAACCGCATTTACATCTCAAGGCTACGTCAAGAATATTGCACTGCAATCTGCCTCGGCGCTGTCAGGCGAGCCGTTCTTCCTTGATGTAGGAAGACACCGGGCGGTGCTTCGTGCTCAAAAGGGAACAAGGTTTACTGCAGAGACATGGCTTGACACAGAGATACTGTTAGGCAGTTTCCTGAATACGGATGAGTTTGCGCTCACCAGGAACCAGCCGAACCCACACTTGCTGCAGCTTTCCTGGCAGGTCGCATCCGGCAGGTCTGTCGAATTGCGGCAGCAACTATTCAGAGCATTTGTAACACTTTACAGCGGACAATCACACCTTGCCATCGGTCGCCAACGCATTGCATGGGGCACTGGGTTCGCATGGAATCCGACGGATGTGATCAACCCGACAAACCCCGGTGCAATTGAGCTAAGTGAGCGAGCGGGCATTGACGCTGCATACGCGAGTCTCCGGACCGGATCCGTAACCCATATAGAGATTGTTGCCGCGCACTCTGACGCCACGATCGTGGGCACCCGTGCCAGCACCAATTACCGTCAGTACGACCTTTCCGCGATGGTAGCAATCATAGGGGGAGTCGGAGTCTTCGGGGGCGACTTTGCGGGATACGTCGGCGGGGCCGGCGTGCGTGGAGAGGCTGCATACTTCTCAGGTACGAACGCGATACGTGGAGTCTTGAATACAGACTACTCGTTCTCTTCAAGGCTATATGCGCTAGCCGAATACTACTATAACGGTGACGGTGTAAGCCACAAATCCAAGTACAACGAGGTGAACCCTTCGCAGACCTTCAGTCTGGCCAAGCACTATGCCGCGTTTTCGGTAAGTACGCCCGTCTCCCCCCTGATTGGTAGCGGCTTGTACGCACTCACCAACCTCAACGATGGCAGTATGTTGGTGGGCCCCTCATTCGTGGCATCGGTTTCACGCAACATAGAACTTACTGCAAGCACATACTTTTTCTTGGGTGCTCATGACGCGGAGTTGGGCCCACGGCACCATGTATACTTTTCCTCATTGCAATGGTACTACTGATGTATTTTTTCGGACCAACGCAGGTTGCCGGAAAAACCGCTGTCGGTCTCCACCAAGGGAATAGAGTCCAAAACCACATTCTGTTCCATTGGTTAGCTACGATCTTAGCGCCGACCAGTCGATGTTAATGCTCAAACATCTGTCTCTCCCCGCGAGCCCAACAATGAAGAACTCTACTCTGGCTGACCGGGGCAGGCTTTTAACGGCGAGGTGGACCCGTGTTGCATTACAGCGCGTTGGACACTACCCGCTACGGTTGTGTACCTTTGCCTTTTGTTACCTCTAACGATCCAATCCTGTTGTTCCGGGAGTGGTTCAGTGCTGCCCGGGAACACCCCGTGCGCTTACCGGAAGCAGTCACCCTTGCCACCGCTTCCGCGGACGGAATTCCTTCAGCGCGCACCGTGCTGCTGAAGGGTGTTGACGAAAGAGGATTTACCTTCTACACCAACTATACGAGCCGCAAAGCGAGGGAGCTTACCTCCAACCCGTACGCAGCCATGGTGGCCAATTGGGAGCCGCTGGAGAGACAGGTTAGAATTGAAGGATCGGTCGAAGTATTGGAGCAAGAGGAATCTGCCGCCTATTTTAGCACGCGGCCGCGTGGTAGTCAGATCGGTGCCTGGGCCTCCCACCAGAGTTCGCGACTGGAAAGCAGGCAGCTCCTTGAACAGCGTGTACATGACTTGGAGCGGCAATTTTCAGGACAGAACGTACCTCTGCCTCCGTTTTGGGGAGGCTTCCGAATTTACCCGGTGCGCATCGAATTCTGGCAGGGGCGCCCGGACCGCCTCCACGAGCGCAGGGTCTACGAGCGCGTACCGGACGGATGGACCTCACATCTCCTGTTTCCCTGAAACATAGTCGCGGAACCTAGAAGATTCCCCAAGCCTGCTCCTTCTCGGCTTCTGCGCTCCGCTCACGCATTCTGAGCAGCGAATCTTGCACGCTAATCCGCTCTTCTGACCCTTCCATCTTTACGCGCTTGTAAGTACCATCGGGGCGCATGCGCCAAGCCTTGAGGTTGTCTCTGGCACAAGTGTCCATTACGGTATCGCGTAAGTACCGGATGTGCTCATCGTTCTCCATCGGAAACAGGATTTCCACGCGGCGGTCAAGATTTCTTGGCATAAGGTCTGCACTCCCCATGTACACATCCTCGTTACCATCGTTGCGAAAATAGTATATCCTGCTGTGTTCGAGAAACCGCCCCAGTATGCTGGTAACGGTGATATTCTCACTGATCCCCATCAGTCCGGGTCGAAGGCAACAAATGCCCCGGACAAACAGGTCAACACGAACTCCCGCCATGGACGCTTTGTATAGAAGCTTCACCATGGACCGATCTACAAGAGAGTTTGTCTTCAACATCAGATGGCCATCCTTTCCATATGCAATCTCTCGACGGACGAGCGCCTCCAAGCGAGACCGCAGCAGGTTTGGGGCAACCAGCAGTTTCCGAAATTCGCGTTTGTCTGAGTAACCCGTCAGGAAGTTGAATAAATCTGTTGCATCGGCACCGAGGTCCGGGTCCGTAGTAAAGTAACCCAGATCCTCGTACAAGTGGGCCGTAACCACATTGTAGTTGCCCGTTGCCAGGTGCAAGTAGCGACGGATGTGTCTCCCTTCTTTTCGTACCACCAAGGAAATCTTTGAATGCGTCTTCAGACCAAGGAGGCCATAGGTCACATGAACTCCCTCCTGCTCCAGCATGCGGGCCCAACCAATATTGCTCTCTTCGTCAAATCGCGCCTTCAGCTCCACGAGAACCGCTACTTGTTTTCCATTCTGCCTCGCCTTCAGAAGCGCGTCTACGATAGGAGAATTCGACCCGACCCTGTACAACGTCATCTTGATGGCCAGCACATCAGGATCAACGGATGCTTCCTCTAAGAACTCCACCACTGGAGAGAATGAGTCGTACGGATGGTGAAGCAAGAACTGTTGCGATCCCAATGCTGCGAACATACCGTTCTCCCGCGCCGCCTCCTTCAGCAGCGCCGGTGTGAAGGGCACGAACGGACGATCCCGGAGATCTGCACGCTCAATACTGCGCGAAACTGGCATCAGGCCATCAATCCCAAGCGGTCCGTCTATCACATACAAGTTATTCCCTGACACTTCCAGGTTTTGCATGAGAATCGCCAGGATGCGGGTCGGCATCTCTTTGGTTACCTCCATGCGGACCACGGCTCCGAAGCGACGCTGACGAATGCCCTCCTCCATGCTTGCCAGGAGATCGTAGGCCTCCATCTCCTGGATTGACATATCCGCGTTCCGTGTGATCCGGAAAGGATGAGCTTCGACCACTTTTATTCCGGGAAACAGCAATTCCAGCCGTGCGGCCATTAACTGCTCCAACCATACAAATGTGTGCTTGTACGGTACCGTACCGTCTTTTCTAACGCTTCCTGAGGATTTCTTTACAGGAAACAAACGCGGAATGGTGGACGGTACTTTTACTCGCGCAAAGCGCTCCTGTCCTTGCTCATCGCGAACCAGTACCGCCAGGTTCAGACTGCGACTAGAGATGTAGGGAAAGGGGTGCCCCGGATCGAACGCCAGCGGCGTGAGTATCGGAAAAATCAACTCTTCAAATCGGGCGTTAACGTTCCCGCGCGCCCGATCTGACAAGTCTTTGTAGTCCAGAATATGTATTCCGCGTACGGCAAGGGCAGGAACCAGCGTGGTGCGCAGATAATCCACGGCTTCGCCCATCAGGTCGTGCGCTGCATCCCGGACGGCGGCAAGCTGCTCTGCCGGCGTCCGTCCGTCCGGGGACGAATCAGTGACTCCGCCGGCCACCTGCCTCATTAGGCCGCCTACCCGCACCATGAAGAACTCATCCAGGTTGGAGCCAACAATTGCCATAAACTTGAGGCGTTCCAACAGGGGATTGTTTTCGTCCCGCGCCTCCTCCAGCACACGCTCCTGGAATGCCAGCAGCGCGAGTTCCCTGTTCACATACAGGGATGCATCATTCAAGTCCATATCCGGGACACGGTCAGCATCCATCCGGGCTGTAGCCGCTTCAGAATCGCTCATCAGATGCATTTGGGTATCAGCTATTACCGTCAACGCTCGTGCCGCAGGTTTGTACCCAGACCGCATACGGAAATGGAAAAGAGGCTCATTGTTAACGCTCTTACCCGCCGGCAACCCACCACCTTCGACACAGTATCTTCGCCGCCGTGCGTGAACCCTGTTAGAATTACAATCGGAATCGTCATGTTAACGCTGGCCTAACAATGGTTTAACACTGCGTCCATATTCAGACGGTACCTTTCGCTATATCGATGGATTGCAGACTGATCACCGTTAGCAATCTGCAGGATTTGGGTTCTGCAGCCTGTGCAACGAATTACAACAATGCACGACCGCTTAGCCCTCCTTTAACCTTGTTGGGGTGTGCGGGCGTTTCCAGTTCCTGCGATACAGGTTTGTGCACTGCCCTGCGGAATCCGCAGCACACATCCCGGGTACCGGACAGTTGTGCGTATCATCTTTCCAATGGGCAGAGCAGAACGATTGGCAGCAGCAAGTCCCCTCTGAGTACGCCACCACAAAGCACCGGTAGCACGGACACCTCAAAGTGACAAGAAGAACACTCATTACGCGCATCGTAGGGCTGCTGGTCCTACTGCTGCTCTTTTTTGTCAGCGTTGAGCTGATGGGCACTTCGTTCAAGCTTATGGGCGGCAATGTCGCGGAATCATTGCTGCGCACAACATCCAACCCCTTCGTTGGACTGTTTATTGGCATTCTTGCTACCAGCCTGGTCCAAAGCTCGTCAACCGTCACATCAATGGTGGTAGGTGTGGTGGCCGGCGGAGGACTGACAGTCGCTGGCGCGATCCCTATTGTTATGGGCGCAAACATTGGCACGAGCGTCACCAATACAATCGTCTCCCTAGGTCATATTTCCCGGAAGGATGAGTTTGCACGCGCCATGGGAGCTGCCACTGTGCATGACTTCTTCAATATTCTAGCGGTGATTATTTTCTTTCCGCTTGAACTTGCCACGGGCTTCCTTACGCGTGGCTCTGCCTTCTTGACAGAGGCCCTGTCAAGTGCCGGCGGATTACACCTGCTTAACCCTGTCAGTGTTGTGACAGATCCAGTGACGGCAGCCGTTATCGCGCTTATGCAAGGCAACGGGGGGCTCGTTCTGATTGCCGGTATTGCCGGGCTGTTTGTATCACTTCGCTACTTGGTAGTATCGCTCCGTACGGTGCTGCTAGGGCGCTCAGAGCGACTTATCAACAAGTACTTGTTTGGCCCGGTACCGCTCGCCCTGGCATTCGGGACGCTGGTAACTGTTATGGTCCAGAGCTCCTCAATAACGACATCGGTAATGGTCCCGCTCGTTGCGGCCGGCCTCGTTTCGGTACGCCAGGTCTTCCCGTTTGTCCTCGGTGCCAACATCGGCACCACGGTGACGGCACTCCTCGCTGCCCTAGTATTGGCAAGTTCCGGTGTTGCAGCTGCGACGACAGCTTTGCAAGTCGCTTTTGCTCACCTGCTGTTCAATATCTGTGGCGTAGCAATGGTAATGCCATTCCGGCGCTTGCGGGCCTTTCCTGTGTGGCTCGCCGAGAATCTTGGAAGGCTGGCGGTGCGCAATCGGTCGTACGCGATTGCCTATGTCCTTCTGATCTTCTTTGTGCTGCCACTGCTCGTTATTTTCCTGACAAACAGGACCGGGCCATCTACTGCTGATGCTAATTTGCCGGCACAGCACATGCACGAGACCCTACCCGTGGCACCCAATGGCCGAGATTAGGCACATCCGTGCTCTTAACGGGCCATCCATTGATGGCATCCTCGAATCTGTTTCGAAGATGTTTGACTTGGTTGATGAGCAACTGGCCGACGCGGTCAACGTGCTGATTACGGGCGATAAAGAGTTAGCCGCACAGGTACGCAAGATGGATCAGCAAGTCGATCTGCTTGAGCTGGAAGTTGACGCAGACTGCGAAAGGGTCCTGGAGGGGCGGGCAGCCCACGGTATAGATCTTCGCCGCGTGCTTGCGGCAACACGGATGGCTGCCGAGCTAGAGCGAATCGGGGACCTGTGCAAAAACATATCCACGCACGCTTTACATCTGGAAGATCGCGACTACTGGAGATCCAGAACCAAGGTCATTGAAATAGCCGACTCTGTGCGCAATATTGTCCGCGTTTCGAGAGAGTCGCTATCAAAAAACGACCGACTGGCAGCACGCAGAGTCTCGGCACTGGACCGGCAAGTTGATCGGGCCTATCGCGAGCTCAGTGCGAACATCGTCCGGCATTGCACTGCCCAGCCCGATGCTGCTGACACGCTGATCCGCCTCAACCTGATCGGAAAGTCGCTGGAACGAATCGCCGACAACGCCAAGAGCGTTGCAAAATATGTTGTCTACATCGTAGAGGGAGTTGATCTTCGCCACATCGTGTGGCAGCAACCTGCGGCAGCTACACCATAGGAATCAGGATACCAACTCCTCAAATATCGCCGAGGAGGGGCCGTACGATAATCTCCTCCACCACGGCGCGCGGGTTCAACCTGTAGGCACATACCACGGTATCCGCAATCTGCTTTGCACCGATGAATCGCTCGTCGGGCAGGTCTGTGCCATCCCAGCTAGGCGTACGGACAGCGCCCGGAAGTATCGTGGTCACCCCGATACAGTGCTCCTTGGTTTCTTCACGTACAACCCTCGCTAGGCCGAGCAACCCGTGTTTGGCCGCACAATAGGCTGCTCCTCCGGTGTATGCTTGAAGCGATGCTACGGATGCTATAAAGAATATGTGGCCTGCGGTCTGCCTGATCATCGGTTTCAAGAAGGCGCGTGTAACGATAAAGGCACTGGTAAGGTTGACATCTACCTGATCACGAAATTCCGCCACCGATGTATTGATCAGTGCGCCCGGACGGAATAGTCCTGCATTGTTGATCACCACATCCGGTGCGCCATGCTGCGCCACAATGCGTCGTGCCGCACCATCCACTGCATCCGGCTCCGTAACATTAAGTGGACACACCTCTGCACACGCTCCGAATTCCGTACACCGCTTTGCCACGCGCTCCAGATCGGATACGGTACGGGCAATAAGAACCAACCGGCTTTCAGGCTCCTGAGCAAAACGTTGAGCGATAGCACTGCCGATCCCACGACTCGCCCCTGTAATAACAACTAAAGGCATGTTGAACGAATTACAATTTGGATCGCGTAAGATACATCCGAGACTCTTGCAAAACCCTCGAATCGGGGTGCTTTGGCTGAAGTTGTGATGTTGTGGGTAATTGGCCGTTCGGGTAGATTTAACTCCTCCGCCGCTGCATATGGGGGATTCTGCAGGCCATGGGAATATGTGCCGGCAGAAAACAAAAGAGGAACTGGAGCCTGCAGTGCCAGATGTCTTCGCAGGCGGAGTTAAACTCAAAAAAAAGGATGTTCTCACGTCCCTCAATTCTATGTTACGCGGTTTCTGGATCAGCTGCCAACGATAGCTGATCCCTTGGGTGGAGGAAACCATTGGCCCCTTGGAAAGGCGCCATAAGGAGGTGCTCTCGGTACTGGAGATGGTGCGTATTGAGCGCTTTCTGCCCAGCGCCCGGACGGTATGGCCGGGCATCCGTTGAAGAGTCGTGCTGCCCTTGCGCGGGCGTTCTTGGCCAACATGATGTTCAATATGGACACGACTAGAGCGTTGGTGGAGCGGTGGCATTCGGATCCGGCGCTGCGGCGTTTGTGTGGTTGGCAGCGGCTGGAGGATGTGTCGAGCGGGTCGACATTTTCGCGTGCATTCAGGGAATTTTCAGAGGTGGACTTGCCAACGCGTGTACATGAGACTCTGATAAAGGAGGGGTATTCGGAGCAGTTAGCGGGTATCCGTACGGTAAAGTACATGGTAAAGCGGGCTTAGCATTGGTCTGCGTAGTCCGCTTGTAGAGCTTAGTGCAAGGTGATTATACGCCGGGTTTGGTGTGCCGATATGGGAATTTCGGAGAGGTGTGCAGCTTATCGTCCAGGCGCCTGAATGCAGGCAGCAATCAGCGTCTTTTGGGACAATAAACATGGGTTTTGGGGAGAAGAACCGGAACATTGTGGAGGACGCACATGCACATGAACTATGCGGCCCAAGGCATCTTTCTCCCCCTCTTCTCCTGCCGGTGAAGTCCTTTTTCAGAGGCTAAGAAACCAAGAGGCTGAGAACAAGGATCTGCGAAAACAGGTCCGTCGCTTGGAGAAAAAAGCCGATCGTCTATCCAAGAACAACGCGGATCAGGCTGCGACAATTGCGGATATGGCTGCGAAGATTAGCCATCTGGAAGACAGGTTGGAACAAGCGCATCGCCTACTCTCTGGCAAAAAGAGTGAGCGTTACACGCCGGCGGACAATGTGCAGCAAGGCCGGTTGTTTGGGGAGGAACCAGTAGCTGTTGAGCCCGAGGAGGAGGAGTACGACCTGGTAAAGCGCAAGCGGCGTGGGAAGAACAAGCCGGTGCGCGGGCCGATTCCGGACCATCTGCCCAGAAAGGTGATCCGCCTTGAGCCGGAGGGCAGCACCGCGGGTATGAAGTACATCGGCGAGGAAGTAACGGAGTACCTGGAATATGTGCCGGGCTTCACGAGGGTAGTACGGATTGTGCGGCCGAAGTACGTTGTCTGCAAGGAGCCTCGCAAGGGGGTGGTCATAGCACCGTTGCCGAAGCGTGTCATACCGAAGGGGAAGGCGGGTCCGGGGTTGTTGGCGTATTTGGCGGTAGCCAAATATGTGGATCATATGCCGCTATACCGGCTGCGGAAGAAGTTTCAGCGCCATGGCGTGAAGCTATCGGCTGCTACAATGGGGGATTGGATTGCGAAGGTAGCGACGTATCTGGGTCCGTTAGGAGATGCGTTGCGTAAGGAGGTGCTTCGTAGTGGGTATCTGCAGGTGGATGAGACAACGTTCCCGGTGCAAAAGCCGAAGAAGAAAGGAGAAGGAGAAGGAAGGGAGGAAAAACGAAGGAAAGACGCATCGCGGCTATCTTTGGGTATACCTGGCACCGCGGGCGAAGGTGGTGATGATGGATTACAGCCCGAGCCGTGCGCGCGCTGGACCGTGAGAATTCTTGCGCGGATATAGAGGGGCGATGCAAACCGACGGGTATGTGGTGTACGATGCGTTTGGTACGCGGGGCGGGATAACGCTGTTTGGATGTATGGCGCATGCGCGTCGCAAGTTTTATGACTGCAGGAAAAAGGAGCCCAAGAAGATGCGCCATGTAATGGAGGAAATCCGGCAGTTGTATGCGATAGAGCGTCGGTTGCGTAAGGAGGGAGCTGGTCCGGCTCGGCGTGTGGAGGTACGACAGGAGGAGGCACGGCCGGTACTGGAGAAGTTGAAGCCATGGCTTGAGGAGAGTCGTGAGCACCGGCCGAGTGCGGGATGGGATGAAGCCGTGGGGTACATGCTCAACAGGTGGGAGAAGCTGGCTTGTTACCTGGAAGACGGTAAGGTTGAGATTGATAACAATCTGGTTGAGAACCAGATGCGGGCGATTGCGCTTGGTCGAAAAAACCATCTGTTTGCGGGATCGCATGCGGCAGCGCAGCGGTCCGCAGTACTGTACGCTCTTTTTGCCACATGCAAGTTGCAATCGACAAACCCGATTGAATGGCTTACCGACGTACTACGCCGTCTTCCGACACATCCTGCCGACCGCATGGCTGAACTCTTGCCCCATCATTGGAAAGCTAGTCGGGACTTGCAGCAAGCTACCGTCAAGAAAGCGGCATAGGAGCCCCTAAACAGGCGCGCCCGGGTCATCCGATAGATCCGTGTACGGGTCTGCGAATACGCTGTCAGGTACTTGACTCCTGCACACCCAACCGACGCTAGCCTATAAACCTTCGAACCGCGCTCTAACTTACTCTAATTGAGAGAGTAAATACCCTCGGTTATAATGTACTTCACCGGACGGATACGTTAGCGGGCCACCTATCGCGTGATTCAACCGCGATAGTGGCACGAGAGGACCAGATACCACCGAAAAAGGAGTCGGAGCATCCAGAAAAGTGCAGATCATCGCATCCCTCCAAGGATGAAAAGCCTTCGAAGGAGCTGCCGCGGCTGGTGCGTCAGCGTACCATTGAGATAAAGGAGATGTTGGCGGAGTTAACGAAGCGATGTGCGGTAAGCGCAATGCGACGGGACATACACAGAAATGGACAGGGTACAAGTTGCACATGGATGTGGCCGACGGAGGCGTACCGATCAGCGGTTTTGTTTCCTCTCCGTCTTTGCATGATAGTCAGGCGGCGATACCATTGGCTACGATATCTCAACAGCGGGTATGCAAACTGTATGCCCTGATGGACAGCGCATACGACGCGAAGCAGATTCACGAGCTCAGTAAAGGCCTGGGGCATGTGCCGATTATCGACCATAATCCGCGGCGCAATGGTAAGGACGCGCTTATCCGCAAGGACACCGCCCTGCGAGCAGCCGGATTGGTGCTGGCTGAGACGGTTCGTTGCAGGGAGCGCTCGATGGTTGAGCGAGCCTTCGGGCGGCTCAAGGATGAGTTTGGTTGGGGAATTGCACACGTGAGTGACCAACTGTACACAGTGAGGCACTAGTATCAATTTCACTCATAGGGGTCGGTAACCCGAACGCCCCTCGCCGTGCAGCAGCCCCAATCCCGGAGGCCAGTATGTTTGCAGCCGCATTCAGGTCTGCATGATCCGCATGTCCACAGGACATACACGTGAATTTGCTCCGTGTCTTACGGTTACTCGCTTCTGTGTGCACACACACAGAACACCGCTGACTGCTATAGGCAGTGGTAACCTTTATCACCTTGCGGCACTTATAGCTCAGCATCTGATCCAGCTGGCCCCAACCTGTTCGCAGTATCTCACGGTTGAGGCCAGACTTCTGTTTGACGTTTGTGCCAAAGCTCTCCATCGTCCCCTTAGCTGAACGTGTCATCGCTTTGATCTTCAGGTCCTCCAGTATCACCGTTGAGGAGCAATTGGCAATACTGCGACTTACCTGATGGTTCGCATTCTTGAGGATGTTAGCACGCTTGCGCTGTATGCGGGCGATTCTATGCTTCCGCCTGTTACGACGGTTGGAGCCTTTCTTCTGTCTCGCCAGTCTTCGCTGATGCCGCTTCAACGTGGCATCAAGACGCTTGGTATCCGGTTGTCTGATAATGCTTGTATCGCCCTCTGTGGAGACCATAGCAACCTGCCCGCAATTACGGTCAATGCCTACAGCACCGCCGGTATCCTCTATTACAGGTGCCTCCATCTTGTAGCAGATGACAGCATACCCTTTGCCGGCGTTCTTCTTTACAGTGGCTTTGACGGGTATACCATCAGGGTACGGGTTGCCTCCCCGCCTGCGGAGCGCCATATATCCCACTTTCGGGATATACAGCTTGCCATCCCGAACCCTTACGTTATCCGGGATCGTGAACGAAGGCGTACTACCACGTCTGGAATGGAATCTCGGTCTTCTCTTACCCTCCTTAAAGAATGCCTTCCATGCATCCGCCTGATATTTCAATGTGTATCTAACGACACCAAAGGAGTATTCAGGTAGCCACTCGACCGTGCGGCGCAGCGCCGTGAACCGCTTCCCCAGCGAGAAGAAGCTTACCGAGGGCGGCTTCTCTCCAGCCTCTTTCGCTTTCTTGTACGCCTCGCTCTGCTCTGCGAGGATGGCATTCCACACAAACCTACACGCACCCGCTAATCCAGCAAGTTGCTTGGCGTTACTCCGACTTCCGGGCAACAGCCTGTATGTGATATTGCGGTATGCACTAACCGTTTCGGGCATGGCATTGTGGTATATAACTCCCTAATAGATGGCAATTATATAGCATGAATACCCACGTGTTGAGTTATTTGAAATAATTGCAGTTTTTCGTGAGAAGCGGGAACCGATTATGAAAAACCGGCGAAAGCTATCCTGTCTGCACCACCAAAGCACAAAAAGTAACTCCTGCGAAAACGCGTGGCACTCAGCCATATAACTCCCTTTGGTTGCGTGGGCACAAGAAGGTGACGCCACCTGATGTTCGGCGTGCTTGTACTGACGGTAGATCAGCTGTTGCGTATGGTGCAATAATGACAGGAATCAAGACGCAAATTGCGATACGCGGGTTTTGTGCGAAGCAGGAGCCAAGGGTAGGTGTGCCCACAAAGCACGGATTCTACCCTGAATTCACCCCCCGGCAAGCCTGCATCGCCTATGGACCGCCTAAACATCCAGATCCAAAGGCTACACATGTCAATGCTCCCGCGTAATTTCAGACAAAGTCGAAAATCTTGGCACTTAAGTCGCCATCACCACCAATTACTCCGGGGGTCTGCAATAGGCGCATCCATCTGGCCTTCGTGCAACCGTTAGCTGAAGAATGACTTGGTAACACTCACTTTCGAATCAATTAGCCGCAGTATCCTGACTGTGGAGGCCGATCGCTATGATTACGTGGTCGGCATTGGAACAGGCGGGGTCGTACCGGCCTCCCTTATCGCCTTTCACCTCACATTGCCACTACACATCCTCTGGTATCGTTACCGGGACTCATTGAACCGCCCAATGCACGCGAGGCCACAACTGGCACGGGCCGCAGATGCCTTCCCCAGCGACGGGCATATACTCCTTGTTGATGATGTCTCCGTTAGCGGCAAGACGCTGGAAGAAGCGAGGAATCTGCTCGGTAACAGATCTATCACAACTCTCGTACTGAAAGGCCATGCAGATATTGTACTGTTCCCTTCGATTACCAAGTGTGTCTCGTGGCCTTGGAATCCTCCTATGAAGACTATCCCATGAACCAACGCTCCTTACTCCAGTGGGCACTCTCCCCAACTATTGCTCTGCAGACTTCTAAGCCGGATCAATGGGGTGATGTACTGCCTCGGCGGAGACTTGGAAGTACCGGTGAGGCGGTTACCAAGCTCGGAGTTGGCGGGTGGCATATCGGCCGCATGAATGAGTGTGACGCGGAGGCCACCCTCGCAAGATCTTCCACGACCATGACAGAGAGCGAGGGAGTGCGAGTAGCGGACATGGCAGGGCGGCTGATAGAATTCTACAAGATCTGACATGAAACGCACGTTATTGCTATTGCTGCCTGCCCTCCTCATTCTGCCCGCCAGCGGGCAAGTGGCAGCCCGCCTCGTTGGCACCGTGACCGACACCACCGGTGCGGCGCTGGAGGACATAAATGTCTTTATCGCCTCATCAATGCGGGGTACAACAACCAACGAGGAAGGCCACTACGAGATTAACGCCGTGCCCCTTGGTACTCTCCGGCTGTTTGTTTCAGCCATTGGGTACGAGTCGCAGCATGTGGACGTTTTTGTACGTGAGGCGCGCACGTATGAGTTTGATTTTCAGCTGGTAGAAGCGACGTATGAGCTCGGAGCGATTACGGTTACTACAGATAACCGCCGCTGGCAGCGCCAGCTCGAACGGTTCGAACGTATTTTTATCGGCGAGACGCCGTATGCCCGTGCAACGACCATCACCAACGCAGAGGTGCTTGATTTCACCGGACGCGGGGGAGAATTCCGTGCGCAGGCAAGTGTGCCGCTCATCATTGATAATGCAGCACTCGGGTATCGGCTCACGTACTACCTGAACGAATTCGTGGCTGAGCCGACCAGTTGGCGTTGGGACGGAGAGCCATTGTTCGAGCCATTGGAGCCTAACAGCCCCGAACAGGCCGCGCGTTGGAATGCCCGCCGTGATTCCGCATTTTACGGCTCCTTTCGGCATTTCCTGTTGGCTGTAATCAATGACCAGGTAGCTGGCGAGGGATTCGAAATGTACTCCCGACCCTCCGCCGGACCGCCCCAAGGCCAAGGCATTGGGCGCCCGGGCGGTGGGCTGCTGAGGGGCAACGAGCGGTTTCCTATGGAGGCTTCCGAGATAATCAATCCCGGTGATACTCCCAATGAGCGGATCCTTGACTTTGAAGGGTTTATTGAGATTGTGTACACGCGTGAGCTGGAAGACCGGGCATTCCTGGACCTGTCACAGTCGGGGCGAAGGAGGCCACGGTTCCAGACATCGGTTATCAAGTTGGATCGCGGTCCAACAGTCATTGATACAAAGGGAGACCAGTTCGACCCATACGGCGTGACATTTTACGGTGGATATTTTGGCTACGAACGCATCGCCAACGCGCTCCCAAAGGAGTACCGCCCATGGAATAACTGATGTAGCCTTTGTTGTCATGCTTAGCGCCGTGTTGCTGCCTCGCCCCACGGCAGGGCGGAGTGTGGAGATTATTGGCTGTGTCCGGGAATCCGGGACCGGGTTTCCGCGGGAGGGCGCACATGTATTCCTCGCCTCAACGCGGATCGGTACAGCACCATCAGCCAGTGGGCAGGATCGTTTGGAAGTCATACCGCCCGGACCACATCGACTCGTTTTCTCCATGGTGGGATTTGCCACCACCCACATTGACACGCTGCTGCGCTCACGTTCGACCTACAACGTGTCTGTTTCACTGGCCCCATAGTCATTGAGCAGGAGAAAATCGTTGTTAGTGCCCGCGAATCCTACCGCTGGGAGCGGCGACTCCGTAGGTTCATTTGGGGAATTATATACGTGAGTGACCAACTGTACACAGTTAGTGTTTGCCAGAAAAAGGTAGGAGGGCTGAAAAACGGCGAAACAAGGCCGTTTGATACTCGTTCTATCCATCTGTAAGCGTTACGGTTGCAGATGGATATGAGCCATACCGTATTTGCACATTGCAGATTATTCAGCCAGCGTGTCTCTAACGAATGTTTGGCCAAATCCTTCTGTTTCGGGCGTTTTCATCGATATAAGGCCCCTTGGGGGCGATTATTCATACGATTAATACCATGCGGATTGTAGAGGATACACAGTTTAAGCTCGGGCAGGTCCCCATTGAAGAGATGACCTTCCACCCCCAAGACCGGGACGATATACCGGCAGCGCTAAAAGGACTGCAGCACCTGTATTGCGACCCAACG
Organism: Rhodothermales bacterium; assembly: GCA_963663495.1. Classification (GTDB taxonomy): domain Bacteria; phylum Bacteroidota; class Rhodothermia; order Rhodothermales; family Bin80. The sequence goes on along the minus strand of OY760427.1, from coordinate 1,007,719 downwards.
GCTCGGCAGAAGATCTTTGAGATCCTGGAGAAGCAGTTGCTTCCGAATATTGATTTGCAGCGTGGTCGTCTGGGGATGGCACTTTGGCGCGTCTTTGTCTTGGGGGTATTGAAGCAGGCCCTCAACTGCGACTTTGATCGTTTGAGGAGCCTGGCCGCCAATCATTTGGAGGTGCGCCAGATGCTGGGGCATACGAATTTCTGGGACGAGCCTGTCTATCAGCTGCAGACCGTTATTGATAACGTGAGCCTGCTAACAGCGGACATCCTGAAGCAGATCAACGATGCGGTGGTGGCTTGTGGTCACCGATTGGTAGAACAGGAGCCAGAGGAACCGCTTCTTTGCCGGGTTGATTCGGCGGTGGCCAAAGCGAATGTGGAGTGGCCTACGGATGTTCGTTTGTTGTGGCAATCAATGCGGTGCCTGATTCGGGAGTTGCATTGCGCATGTGAGGCGCACAGCCTTGCGGGCTGGCGCAAGGCTGTGTACTGGAGTCGTACCTTGAAGAAGGCCTTCAACCGGGTGCGTACGCACCGTCAGTGGCGTGATGAGTCGAAGGTAAAAAAGTATGTGAAGATGTGTCGTGTTCTGATTGAGCGTGCGGAGAGCAGTGTCAGCGTGTTGAAGGAGAAAGACGCGGATCTTGAGGAGGTGTTGCGGTACTTGGCAGATGCACAAAGGCAGATAGATCAAGTAGATAGGCGTTTGTTGAAGGGGGAGGTGATTCCGCATGATGAGAAGGTATTTTCGATACATGAGCCGCATACTCGTTGGATCACCAAGGGGAAGGCGGGGGTGATTGCGGAGTTGGGTCTGCCGGTATGCGTGCTGGAGGATCAGCATCAGTTGATATTGTGGCATCAGATACTGCACGAGGGGGTGGATTCGGATATGATTGTGGGGTTTATGAAGGAAGCGAAGGATCGGTATCCGGCGATCACATCGTGCAGCATGGATAAGGGGTACTCATCGGTAAAGAACCGTAAGGCACTGGAGCAGGTGTTGGACACGGTGATCATGCCGAAGAGGGGTAAGTTGAGCAAAGCGGACAAGGAGAGGGAATCCGATCCGAAGTTTGTGGAGGGTCGTCGTCAGCATCCGGCAGTGGAGTCGGCGATCAACAATTTGAATCATCGGGGCCTGGGTTTGATACGGACCCGTGGCAAGGAAGGCTTTGTTCGGACGGTGGCGCTGGTAGTGGTAGCGGCGAATGTGCACCGTATCGGGCAGATAGTGAAGCGGAGCGAGGAGCGACGAAGGCGGTGCGAGCAGGCCCGCAAGCGCGCGGCGTAGGTACTCGCGCGAGCGTCTTCAGCACAGAATCAAGGTAGCCTGCAAGGGCGAGAGGCCAACGTATGTTCATGCCTCGCTGATGGACGACAAAAACACGTCTGATCAACGTCAAAACCCCAGGATTGCCGGCGTGAGCGGACAAAGTCGGCACCGTTACCGTCGAAAAATCCTTGCTGACTTGTCATTCCGATCCCCAATTCGAATTCCAGCCCCCCACTCAGCCAAGAGTCGCTCGCAAGACCATACTTTTCTGGCAAACACCAGTTAGGCACTAGTATCAATTTCACGGGTCATAGGGGTCGGTAACCCGAACGCCCCTCGCCGTGCAGAAGCCCCAATCCCGGAGGCCAGTATGTTTGCAGCCGCATTCAGGTCTGCATGATCCGCATGTCCACAGGACATACACGTGAATTTGCTCGGTGTCTTACGGTTACTCGCTTCTGTGTGCCCACACACAGAACACCGCTGACTGGTATAGGCAGCGGTAACCTTTATCACCTTGCGGCACTTATAGCCCAGCATCTGATCCAGCTGGCCCCAACCTGTTCGTAGTATCTCACGGTTGAGGCCAGACTTCTGTTTGACGTTTGTGCCAAAGCTCTCCATCGTCCCCTTAGCTGAACGTGTCATCGCTTTGATCTTCAGGTCCTCCAGTATCACTGTTGAGGAGCATTTGGCAATACTGCGACTTACCTGGTGGTTCGCATTCTTGAGGATGGTAGCACGCTTGCGCTGTATGCGGGCGATTCTATGCTTCCGCCTGTTACGACGGTTGGAGCCTTTCTTCTGTCTCGCCAGTCTTCGCTGATGCCGCTTCAACTTGGCATCAAGACGCTTCGTATCCGGTTGTCTGGTAATGCTTGTATCGCCCTCTGTGGAGACCATAGCGACCTGCCCGCAATTACGGTCAATGCCTACAGCACCGCCGGTATCCTCTATTATCAGGTGCCTCCATCCTGTAGCAGATGACAGCATACCCTTTGCCGGCGTTCTTCTTTACCGTGGCTTTGACGGGTATATCATCAGGGTACGGGTTGCCTCCCCGCCTGCGGAGCGCCATATATCCCACCTTCGGGATATACAGCTTGCCATCCCGAACCCTTACGTTATCCGGGATCGTGAACGAAGGCGTACTACCACGTCTGGAATGGAATCTCGGTCTTCTCTTACCCTCCTTGAAGAATGCCTTCCATGCATCCGCCTGATATTTCAATGTATATCTAGTGTTTGACAGAAAAAGGTATGAGGGCTTGAAAATGGCGAAAACATGGCCGGTGAATACGCGTTCTATCCTTCTGTAAGTGTTAGGGTTGAAGATGGATATGAGACATACCGAATCTTGTACATTGCCTGGTATTCAGGCACCGTGTCTCTACGAATGTTGGGCCAAATCCTTCTGTTTCAGACGTTTTCAACGGCATAAGGCCCCTTTGGGCCGATTATTCATACGATAATACCATGCGGATTCTAGAGGATACACAGTGTAAGCTCGGGCAGGTCCCCATTGAAGAGATGACCTTCCACCCCAAAGACCGGGACGATATACCGGCAGCGCTAAAAGGTCTGCAGCACCTGTATTGCGACCCAACGGCTCGGCAGAAGATCTTTGAGATCCTGGAGAAGCAGTTGCTTCCAGATACTGATTTGCAGCGTGGTCGTCCGGGGATGCCGCTTTGGCGCATCTTTGTCTGGGGGTATTGAAGCAGGCCCTCAACTGCGACTTTAATCGTTTGAGGAACTTGGCCGCCAGTCATATAGAGGTGCGCCAGATGCTGGGGCATACGGATTACTACGACGAAGCCCGTCTATCAGCTGCAGACCGTTATTGATAACGTAAGCCTGCTTACAGAGGACATCCTGAAGGAGATCAACGATGTGGTGGTGGCTTGCAGTCACCGATTGTAAAACAGCAGTCAGAGGAGCCGCTTCGTCGCCGGATTGATTCGTCGGTGACCAAAGCGAATGTGGAGTGGCCTACGGATGTTCGTTTGTTGTGGGATTCGATGCGGTGTCTGATTCGCGCGTTGCATCGCGCATGTGAGGAACACGACCTTAAGGGCTGGCGCAAGGGTGTGTACTGGATTCATGCATTGAAGCGGGCCTTCAACCGGGTGCGTACACACCGTCAGTGGCGTGATGATAAGAAGGTAGGAAAGTATGTCAACACGTGTCGTTTGCTGATTGCCCGTGCGGAGCGGAGTGTCAGTGTGTTGAAGGAAAAGGACGTGGAGCATGGGGAGGTGTTGCGGTACTTGGCAGATGCACAAAGGCAGATAGATCAAGTAGATAGTCGTCTGTTGAAAGGGGAGGTGATTCCGCATGAGGAGACGGTATTTTCGATACATGAGCCGCATACTCGTTGGAACAACAAGGGGAAGGCGGGGGTGATTGCGGAGTTGAGTCTGCCGGTATGCGTGCTGGAGGATCAGCACCAGTTCATATTGCAGCATGCGATACTGCACGAAGGGGTGGATTCCGATATGATTGTGGGGTTTATGAAGGAAGCGAAGGAGCGGTAGGCGGCGATCACATCGTGCAGCATGGATAAGGGGTACTCATCGGTAAAGAACCGCAAAGCGCTGGAGCCGGTGTTGGACACGGTGATCATGCCGAAGAGGGGTAAGTTGAGCAAAGCGGACAAGGAGAGGGAATCCGATCCGAAGTTTGTGGAGGGTCGTCGTCAGTCCGGCGGTGGAGTCGGCGATCAACAACTTGAATCATCGGGGCCTGGGTTTGATACGGACCCGTGGCCAGGAAGGCTTTGTTCGGACGGTGGCGCTGGTAGTGGTAGCGGCGAATGTGCACCGTATCGGGCAGATAGTGAAGCGGAGCGAGGAGCGACGAAGGCGGTGCGAGCAGGCCCGCAAGCGCGCGGCGTAGGTACTCGCGCGAGCGTCTTCAGCACAGAATCAAGGTAGCCTGCAAGGGCGAGAGGCCAACGTATGTTCATGCCTCGCTGATGGACGACAAAAACACGTCTGATCAACGTCAAAACCTCAGGATTGCCGGCGTGAGCGGACAAAGTCGGCACCGTTAACGTCGAAAAATCCTTGCTGACTTGTCATTCCGATCCCCAATTCGAATTCCAGCCCCCCACTCAGCCAAGAGTCGCTCGCAAGACCATACTTTTCTGGCAAACACTATCTAACGACACCAAAGGAGTATTCAGGTAGCCACTCGACCGTGCGGCGCAGCGCCGTGAACCGCTTCCCCAGCGAGAAGAAGCTTACCGAGGGCGGCTTCTCTCCAGCCTCTTTCGCTTTCTTGTACGCCTCGCTCTGCTCTGCGAGGATGGCATTCCACACAAACCTACACGCACCCGCTAATCCAGCAAGTTGCTTGGCGTTACTCCGACTTCCGGGCAACAGCCTGTATGTGATATTGCGGTATGCACTAACCGTTTCGGGCATGGCACTGTGGTATATAACTCCCTAATGAATACCCTGTGCATCGCCATCTCAATTGCTGAAGATTCGGCGCAGGCCCCGGGACACAAGGGCGATCGCCTGCTGGATATGGGGAGTCCGGGCCAAGACGCCGTTCTCCTCCTGGGAAAGACCGTTGTGGAGGTCGGCGGGCGAATACTTGCGAAAGCACTGACGACCGGACCACTCATCTCGGGAGCCAGCCCAACACTCGATGAGGCCAACAGTCTCCGCAATGTCGCGAGCGCATCCGCCGAATCCGCCGAGTACGAAGAGAGGCTGACCGGCTTCGAGCGAGAGGCATGCCTCCTCGGCGATTCCGGGCATCGTCCCCTTGTAGCCTTCGACCCTGCCGCCGAGAACGATGCGAGCACGAATGTCACCACGCATTATGGTTCGCATTGCCGTTAGTCCCTTCGCCCACTCGTTCTCCTGTGGCTCGCGCGCACGAATGTCCTGTCGCTGTTCCAGCGTAAGGCGTGCGCCGTCCAACGCGAGGAGGACTAGGTCAACGGTAGGTTCGTGTTCGACGGAAAACGTTGCAAGCTCGTTTGACGTCATCCGAATATGTACCGGCCAAGCCAAGTAATCGGTCACGACGATGGTTCCGCCGTGCCTAGGATGATTCTCATAACGCCCTACCAACTCCGCAAGGAACTCCGCAAATCCGTTTTGCCGCAGATCCCCGCCGTAAGCCAGACTCTTTCCCGAGGCGAATAGGTGCAGCGCAATCTCGGCCATAGCATCGCGCAAATGCCCGTCACTCAGCCCTAGGGCCTGCAGGTCGGGGCTTTCCGAGACCGAAACCCCGACAGCGGGTGTTATCTCCGTGTGGGATAAGGTCATCGTTGCTCCTCCAACCAGTCCGTCAAGGTCTGCACATGTACCGCCGGCGCAATCTCCCTGAATAGCCGTTCTTCATCGGCACTTAGCAGCGGCTCAGGATAAACGATCGCCGGAGCCGAGTCCTCATCACCATGGGGCATTGCTGCCAATGCGATCAACTCGGGCGGTCGTGTTGTGAACAAGACCTTCGGCGAGTCTGCACGATACGGCTCGACGCGGTAGCACCACAACCAAGTGCGGAAAACTTCATCCAGAAGGCAACTTATAACTGTTGCAATTCGGTTCGTTCGGCCCGGTTCCATACGGACTATCGGTACATTACCGAGATAGGCCAATCCGCGCGGATCGATATCCTGCACACAATCGACAACAACCATTGGAACCATGATACGTTTTGCCTCGATGACTTCGCGCCGACACCATTCGCGCGAAGAGTACGAATCGGTATGTACCACCACGACTGCGCCCGCGCCAATTTCGTGCAGCAGGACATCTTCGAATGATCTTCCAGGCGGGATGTCATAGACATCCAAGAAGCTATCTAGCGTGCTATGATCGTGGATCCAGTCGCGAATACTACGGCTCACAGAGTCGCCGTCAACGTCGTGCTTCGAGTGGCTGATGAAGATTCGTATTTTCTCCAAATAGCCCTTAAGCGCCGCCTTCCCGGTACCGGTGCTCCGGAGACGTTGTCGGAGCATTCGGCAGAATTCGTGGGTCAGGTCCGACTTCAATCGTCGGGCCCGGTACGTGTTGCCTGCGTCCCACATGTTCCAGCGCAGCGCTTGCTGCACGACCCTTAACTCAGTTCCCCGATTATCCATCGTCACCGGAAAAAAGCCGGAAGCAATCCCCATCTTGTCCGCGTTCTGCGCGATTCCGCGCACATATTCAACCCACGCACGATCGTCAATCAGCGTCGACTCCACCAGCGCAACGACAGCCGTAAATGCCGCATCCTTCCAATCGATCGGCAAAGGCGTGAGCGCACGCGGCACAGGCTCGCTACGCTCAAGAACGCTTACTCCGCGTTCCTCAGCGACGGTCCGATAGAGATCGCGACCAAAGTGCGTACGGAGCTGGTCCGCAATTTGCCGACCCCCCTGATACAAGGGGTGCCACATCACGTACAGCGCGAAGAGCGGATGTGTCGCTATTCCCATGGCGCTGCTGACCTAGGCCACCTGCGTGATCCTTCCGCAGACACGTGCACGCACGACCCCACGACGCTATCGGGAGCTACCTTGCGTTGTAAGGCAACCGCCGAAGCAAGGGCACACACTGCAGCCGCTCAGACCGCCCCCTAGGGGGCGCCCGCAGGCGCAACACGGCTCGCGGGGCTTCAGCTGCAAATGAACGAACGTACGATTCGAGGCCGCTTCCATGGCCTGGATCTCTTTGAAAATAGCCGCAGAATCGTAATTGAACTTGGCAGAGTGCACCTCGCGCACCGCCCGCAACTCAGCCAGAATCGGATCCGCCCGCGGGTTTTCCATAGGGTACCTCCATTAATGCATCCAGTGTACAAATAATTACCGGCTTGTGATCCAACTCACAAAGCACGCGATCAATTATGGGAAGCAGAGCCGGATTCGCAATGTGCTTGAAGTTCCACGTCACCAGATAATCAACACGGTTGACAGCATCGATGGCTATGTGGGCAGCAACATCGACTGCCTTGCTCGGCACGGCACCGCCTTCCTGCAGTTTATCCATCAGGTCCGTCACCACCTACGGGCTCTTGAGCAACGCAACACCGTCCAACAGCGTCATGCGGGCGCGCGCGGAAGGTCAGCGCCCTTCAATCCCAGATCCCAATCCTGATCTTACTCTGGCACGGCGGTCTGTACCAGCCGCTAGGCGTCCCCCTGTCGCAAGGACAGCTGCACAACCCAACCGCAGATAAATGCTGGGGCGCAAACCCGCACGCGTGTGGCTTTTAGGTGAATTCTGCGGCTCCGTCTCTGTCCCTCTTTGTGCACTATTTCCGCGTATGACCGCTTTCGTACGCGCAAGGATCCGTTCGAGGAAGTGTGGGAGGAGGCGAAGGGGTTTTTGGAGATGAATCCGAATCTTGAGGTTACGGCGCTTTTTAGGGAGCTTCAGCGTCTATATCCGGGCAAGTTTCAGCCGGGCCAGTTGCATACGCTGCAGCGTCATGTGAAGTGCTGGAAAGCGACGGAGGGTCCGCCGAAGGAGGTCTACTTTGCACAGGAGTACAAGCCGGGAGATCGAGTGCAGTCGGACTTTACGTGCATGGACAAGTTGGGTGTGACGATTGGGGGAGTGCCCTTCAAGCATAAGTTGTTCCATTTTGTGCTGACGTATTCGAGCTGGCAGACGGGTAGTGTATGCCGTTCGGAGAGCTTCGAGGCGCTATCGGAGGGGTTGCAGAATGCTCTTCAGGCGTGTGGAGGGGTACCGAGGCTCCATCAGACGGAAGCAGCGGAACTTCCGGGAGCGGCTAAGCTCGTCCTCTTGAGATTTGACGGGGCCCCGCTGGAATTGATCGCTCGCCGGAATATTCCAACACGTAAGGCGCGCAGAGACGAATGGTGTTCTGGACTGACAGCGATGCGTAAGGTCCAGTGCTCTACTACCGATGCGCGCGTGGTCCTTGGTGGTCAGGTAGTAGATTACAGGGGGTGCATGCCTAGTGTGGCAGAAGAGGCGTTGCTATCGCTACGCTCAAGCCAGCCCTTGTTTCTTGTCGGCGGGTTCGGCGGATGCGCCCGCGATGTCGCTGAAACTATTGGTCTCGTTGAACCGTGGACTAGATCACGGAGCGACTGGCCGGGGCGCCGGAAGTTCAAGGGATGGACCGGCAAGGATTTAAACAACGGCTTGTCACCTGAGGAGAACAAAGCGCTGGCGAGCACTTCGTACATCCGTGATGCAATTATGTTAATTCTCCGGGGCGTGAACAAATTGCGTCAGCAAACGCCAGCGGAAACATACCAAGCCGAACATAGCGCATATGCACAAGGTATTCGTATGCTACCACCACGACAAGGACCAATGCTACAAGGATTACCTCGTCGATGCGGCACGCCAGCACAGAATCTTTATAGACGGATCAGTAAATACTGGTGACATAGAAGATTCTTTACCCGATGAGCATATCTGAGAGATCATCAGGGATAATTACTTGAGGGATTTGGCTGTAACCATCGTGATCGTCAGCCAATGCACTAAGCATTGAAAGCATGTTCATTTGGAGATCTATTCAAACATGTTCGATGAGACGGTCAACAAGAAATCCGGTATACTGGTCATCCGTCTATCTGGAACCTCGGGCCACTTCTGCCAAGCGCTGAGGGAAGATTAATAGAAGCTGTATCCAAGTATTGAGACTTGGGAATTGATTCAGAGTCGCGAGGAATACGAGCGGCTATACCCTTACATTCCTGCTCGGATTATTGACATTCTCCTAATTCCGGGAGCCAGTATTTCCGTAGTACCTCGGGCAAGGATTGCTAATAACCCGGACAAAATGCATTGGCTCGTAAATGCAGCGCTCCAAGATCGTGCAACTTGCAGGAATGACTTATCACGACCGTTGCGCCGTAAGGAATCATGATCGTCGGTCCACGCACAGAAGGGCATCAGGTCCCCGTCCCTGCGGTAATCGCCGGCAATAATCCTAAATGTCGTACATCAAAGCGTTTGCGACATCTAGCAATGAGCATAACGACAAGTTCACTGCCCTTCACGATGTTAGTGAAGCGTACGCCTATCCGTTGATTCGCAAGGACCCGGATCAGTTCATTCAGTTGCAACCCTACGGGATATCGGAAGCGATCTACGAGACACCATTCTACTGGATGCTGAACGACGACGCTTATGCTCCCATCGCCCAGCGGCATCGTGGCAGTTTCACGGAGGAGTTTTCGGCGGATCGGCTCGCACGCGTATTCGGTGCTCACCGTGTATTCCAGAATGTCGAGGTTAAGAAGTCCAAAGGCATAACTTTGGGAGAGATTGATGTTCTCGTGATATTCGGCAACTGTGCCATTGTCGTGCAATCGAAGTCTAAGAAACTCACATTGGCAGCACGAAAGGGAAATGATCTACAGTTGTGAAACGACTTCAAGGCGGCGGTGCAAGATGCTGTCGATCAGGCGATCAAATGTGCCGGATACCTTGGGGATCCGACCGTGACTTTGCGTTGTAAGGACAGAAGAGCTGTTCCGCTCACGAACACGCCAGTGGGCATCTTCCCAATATCGGTTGTTGCGGATCACTTTCCCGCGTTGACCTTTCAAGCGCGGCAGTTTTTACAAGTAGACGTTAGTGAACCAGTCCTTCCACCCCTCGTTATCGACGTTTTTGGGTTGGACGCAATGACTGAGATATTGGAATCACCGTTGCGTCTGTTGAGTTACCTAAGCCTTCGGGATGAATTTGGTGACCAGCTGATCGGAAGTCACGAACACACGTTTCTGTCATATCACTTGAAACGGAACCTGTGGGTAACCGACGACACTGACATGCTTGGGCTTGAGGATAATGTATCCGCCGATCTTGACCTTGCGATGGCAGTAAGGCGGGACAGGATGCCAGGCGTACGGACCCCGGATGGCATCCTCACTCGGTTTGAGGGAACTCGGTTTGCCGGGATTATCACGGCAATCGAAGACGAGCCGCACGCAGTGGCAATTGACCTGAGATTGATGTTGTTGACATTGAGTGAGGAGACAACAAAGAAGATCAATAGGCTCACCGATGAGGTCTTGCAAAGGACGGCGGCGGACTGCAGGCTACACGACGTAAGCTTCGGCATCGCCACAGGGTCCTGTGGATTGACGATTCACTGTAGCCGCCTCGCACACCGGGCGGCCGAAATGAGGTTGATGGAACATTGCAAGATGCGGAAGTATGCTCAGAAGGCAGACTTCTGGTTTGGCATCGCGCTGATGCCCGACGGATCACTTAGGTTTGCCGGGAAACTGGTGTCAGAGTGGCGATTCTATTCAGATATGGAACGCCTGCTCGTGGATTGGAAGTCGAGGCAATTGAAGATGGACGGGGCGGAAAGGTCGGACGCTATCAGCCCTGTCCGTGTGGAAGCGGCAGAAAATACAAGCGGTGCTGCATTCCTCAGTAGGCGGATGGGGCGTGGTTCGAAATGCGGGATTCCTTCGCCCCCATCGGGAGCAACCGGCGGAGGCAAGAAGAAGCAGTCTCAGCGCCATCCCCGCTGTCCGCTCCGATGCCGTTCACGAACGCCGCGAGTACGGTTCGCAAGGAGTCTCTCTTCGAATCATGGTGTCCATGAGTAACGGAAGGAGTACCTCGTGACCGCCGAAGTCGCCGTAATGAACCGTTCGGCTGTTGCGTTGGCAGCCGACAGTGCCATGAGCGTCGGCAACACCGGCAAGACGTATCCAACGAACAAGCTCTTCGCACTTTCCAAGCACCAGCCTGTCGGTGTGATGATATACAACAACGCGGAATTTATGGGCGTCCCCTGGGAAACCCTAGTCAAGATGCACCGCCACGGCATTGCTGCCCGAGGCATGGCCACTGTCAACGACTATGCCGAGTCTTTTCTCGACTACATTAGTAACGAAACCATCTGCACTGAGGCGGAAAAGGTCACCAACCTCCTCTGGATCGCCGAAGGACTTTTCGAAAGGATGTCTCGGGACATCCGCGCCGGCTCGAGTGATGACTCTTCACTCTCACAAGGCAGCGGTATTGCCGAGCTTGTCGAGAGGCACGCGGCCACCTTACGAGAAGCCGGTGAAGCACCGTCAATGCAAGATGTTGATACTGCTGGTTTGCTTCGCGAAAACGAAGCCGCCATCAACGAGAGCATCGATCATTGCTTTGACGGCGTCGACATCGATGCCTCCGTCCGACAGTCCCTCCATAGCGCTCTTGGCGCTGCCATCAAGAGCGTGAGGTTGTCGGGAGGCTATTCAGGGGTGGTGTTCGCCGGATTTGGTGAAGAGGAGATGTTTCCGAGTCTGGTGGAAGTGGTAACCGATGGGGCTATTGGGAATACCATTAAAGCGCATACGAAGCGAGCTGTTGATGTTGATCGTGCCCAAATGCGAACGGCAGTGATAGCGTTTGCACAAGGTGAGATGGTTGGCCGTTTTATGGAAGGGGTGGACCGGCACTATTTGGAATACCTGCATGGATACCTCGAAAGGATTCTTTACAAGGTGGCTCGCGAGATACTCGAAACCGGTGCTCCAGAAGGTGGGCTTACAGAACAGCAACAATCCGATCTGGCGACGATCGTAAGCAGTAACCTGGAAGACTTCAAACGGGCTGCCGACCGTGTTCGACAGGAACGGTTCATTCACCCTGTCCTTGAAATCGTCACGCACCTTCCCAAGGAGGAGTTGGCAAGCATGGCGGAAGCGCTGATCAATCTAACGTCGATCAAGAGACGGGTGTCAATGGAAAAAGAATCGGTTGGCGGCCCGATTGATGTCGCAGTAATTTCAAAGGGTGATGGTTTCGTTTGGATCAAGCGAAAGCACTATTTTGACCCTTCGTTGAATCGCGATTACTTTGCCCGGCAATCGCTAACGCAGCTAACCCCGCCCGGAGGCAGAAATGAAGAATAGGCTGAACCGACTCAACCGTGTTACCGACCCCCGGGGAGACAGGACTGACCCGAGGAGGGTTCTCATTGATGACGAGATCCGGAGGCGTGCCAACGCAGACGCGGATCGGGCGTTCGAGAGAGTCCAGGATGACCTACGAAGGTTGGTGCGGGACACTCAGAGCTCGGGGCGAGTAGAGGGTAGGTGAGGTCATGACGCTGGCGTCCAGTGCAACCGTTGCGAGGCATTGAACCGAGGAACGCCGGCAGCTCATTGGACCTTTTCGTGAGGAATGCATTTCGTCGCCAAGCTGGCGTGTCGGAGACGCTGACTCAGATCCGATACCTGGACGAGAAGTCCCAACTCATCGAGGACGATCGCGGCCGGGCCCGACACCTCAAGCTTCCCCCCGTGCCGGTTTCCGATAGTTGCAGGTCGGCGCGGCCAGCGCGGCCAGCGCGGCCGGGACTGCTATGGTCGCCCTCTTCCCCCTCCCTCCACCAGAACCGAAACTCCCCGGCCCGGCCCGAAGTGGACCGCTGTCCATGCCTCCCGATCGAACGGGTGGACTCTCCAGCACCACCGTGATCTCGTCAGCCAGCCGGAAGAAGGTCCAGAGCTCATTCAGAAGCGCGATGTCCTTGAGTTCGAGCAGATCCCGCATCGCGTCCTTTTCAAGTGGGATCATCGGCGCCAGGGGAATCCAGGAGAAGTGCTGGAGTACACGCCGATACCCCCTGCGACACTGAAGAACCGTCGAAGAGGATGTAGCGAGGACCTCGGCGAGGGTGAGCCGTGAGGTCGGGGGCCCCTGTCTCAGGTGGGGCTGAACTGCCGGATCCGCCATGCCGTGTGATCTTGCACGGCTTCCAGTTCCTGGTCCAATGTTCGTCGGCCTGCACATGGCCGACGCGAACGCTCTTGCAGACGTTGTACTGGAATTCGTCCGCCCGAAACCTTCGCGCCAACCGCAACATGACACCCTCTCGCTTGCCGCCGAGAACCGACGGCTCGCCATGGGCGAGCTTCAGAAACTCACGGACCTCCGCGACCGATCGGAAGCGACCCTTGAACAGGACCGGGACGACCGGAATCGCCAGATGGCGCGCATACGTCTCAACCTCGTCAAAGGCCGCAAAGGCGCCTTCGCTGTCCCGAAGGGCGAAGGCATGGAATGTCTCATGTTCCGCTACGGGTCCGTAGGTGATACTGTGCACCCCATAGATGTCCTCGCCATACAGATAGACACCCGGCTCGCTAACCTTCCAAGCGTGGTGCTTCTTCACCATTGCCATCCACTTGGCGCGGGAAGGGGCCACCACGCTACGCCCGTAGACCTCGCCTGCATGCAGGAGCGTGTTGCTTCCGTCGAGCTTTTCCGTGACGACCACGGACTCGTCAACAAATCGCCCCGGGTCCGGGTGCACCGCGTCACCCCGACCAACGGTCGGTGACCACGGCCAGTAGGGCGTACTGGGGTACTTGGGGCCCTGGGCACCCAAGTACCTCGCTTCACGATCATTGCTCGAGCAGATCTTTCGAGGCATGTTGGGGACAGAGTTGACTAACTTTCACTCCCAATCTGTCCATCAACGCCGCATGTTCAGCCCAATCACTGTCAGTTGCGTTTAGAACGACCGCCTTGGCAGCGACCGCAACTGCCAGGAACTTACGATCCGAAGGGTCGAACGTATTCTCCGGCAACTCTTCAAAGCCCCGCGCAGGGTCCTCGGAAGGAGTTACCGCGACCACCTGTACCCGGTCGGACCGATGCTGATGGTTGAGTACATGCTTGTAGAATGTGTCACCCATGCCCAGCATTCCGGATGTCTGTAGGTGCTTTGCATACTCAGCCAGAATGGCACGCGCGTCGTCAATGGCGACCACCTCCTTCTCGACCACGTATTCCAGCTTCTCCACGCAAGCTAACTGGCACCGTTCGTCAGCATGGGTCCCGCGCCTGTTGGCGACTATCGCAACGTTGCTATCCACGACGAATGTTGTCATCCTGACTGTTCGATCCTTCGCTTCAAGGAAGCCTTGGAGATCGCCGCGATCTCTCCCATTTCGTCTCCGAAGAACTTGTCCGGCCAGTTCTCGATCTCGCCCCACTCGTTGAGCAGGAGATCAGAAACCCGCGCCTTGCCTCGATTGAAGGAAACGGAATACAGCTTCACATCGTCGGCCGATGCACTTTCTTCAGCCACACGACGTTGTAGACGCCGCATCAGATGCTCGCTGTGGCTCTCCACCACAATCTGCACGTTTCGCACCTCGGCAACGTTCAACATGACGTCCGCCAGGCCGCTCTGTACAGCGGGATGGAGATGGATTTCGGGCTGCTCCATCAGCACCGTCGAACCCTCCGGAACGTAGTAGAGCAAGACTAGCACCGGTAATATCTGGGATACACCGAACCCGACATCGGTCAGCAACGTCGGCACACTTGACGGGAGGGCCTTGACAATAGCCCGGTATAGGTTGCTTCCTTTAGCGATCTCCTCAAGATTGAATTCTCGAATCAGTCCCAACTCGTGCAGCCAGTAAGCGATCATTTCCTGAAAGCTCTTCCTGTGCTTTCTGTACCCAAGGCTTCTCGTTTCCTCGCGAATCGTGGCGGCGAGCATCGCGTCAACAGCACGCTCACCTCGTTGGCCCACATCCTCCGGGCTCAATCCGGCCCAGTGATACTCTCGCTGCGGATGCTCACGCAAGGGACCGAGGTAGTAGATGGAGTCCATCAGGTTTTCATATGCCAACTCGAAATCCCCAAGAAAATCCGCATTCTGGTAGTAGCTCTTTGCCTGACTGGGGAACAGGTGGGTTTTCACAGGCTGCGGCAACGGCCAAGCGCGACCTGGGTTGCGAATGAACGTGAAGGTTGGTGGTTCAGCCGCCAACTCGAATTCCTGCTTCTTCATGTCCTTTAGGCGGAGCAGGAAATCGACATTGGCGAATCGGTATGCCAGCTCGGAAGGCGACAGGCCCTTGGGCCCGAAACCCACTTCATATCGCGTCTGAAGGCTGGTGCCTTCAAATAGGGAGTTTGCGGATCCTGTTCCGGGATCTGGGATCTTTAGCGCGCTGGGGAGCTTCCATTCAAGGAGCCAACGAATCACCCTTTCTTTGTCATGTAGGTGCACCACGTCTGCAAACGTTCCCAGATTCACCAACTCCGACCGACCGCCAAAATCGAGAACAACACCCCGGTCCGTGGCATTCCGGGTCTGCTTGAGTAGCAAGAGAAGATGGAAAAGACTGCTCTTCCCGGCGCTATTGGCTCCGAAGAAGCCGGTCACCCTTCCGAGCGTCAGATCGGCTTCCTGCCACGCCTTGAAATTCTCCAGCTTCATGCGCGTCAGCATTTTCGTCACTCCTGTGGGGGAATCCAATACCCTCATGATCGCACAGCATCTCCGCGGATTGGGAGCGCGATCTAGTGGCCATGGCGTCGCCTGGTTTCCGTTCGTTGTTGTCGTCACCCTTCACACTCATCCGACGATCCGCTGGGCGCAACGTTCCGCCGACGCGGAGCGCGCCAAAGCTAGCGCTGCCCTGTACCCATAAATCATCCATTACGGTTCGATTGTTCGTCAGGTATGGTCAACTCTCGCTGGCATGGCTGTCGGAATATCTCGGGTATTTCGGCCTAACAGGTATGGTGTGTGACTTGAGGTGAATAATGCCATCCTCTCGTGCGGATACGCGATCTCTTCCTGCGCCGCTTCCCTTGGCGCTGCATTGCCTACATCCACGAACCCTCGGCTGCAGTCTCCTGGCGATACTTCTGCCTCCAGTAATTCAACGGTCCGTACGAGATGCCCTGCTCTGCGTAAGACGCCGCTGCGGACCGGGTCCTTTCGTTATACTGCTCTACCAGCGGAAACATCTCTTCCGCCGTACGTCTGGGCTGTACCAGGCGGGCGGTCCGGGGTCTGGGTTCTCACGTCTACGGGTAAGCTCTACAGAACCCGTCACCTAATCAAGATGCAAGTTCACCGCACGCTCACGCAGGTGTAGCCACTGGGGCATAGGCCCACATCAGGCAGGTTGATATGCCATTTATATGAACCCAGATGAATTCCCGTGCGAACATGCACTCAATTGTTCGTCTCTTACCTCGTATCCCAATGTCATTAGGTGTAACCTCTCTAGGCCACGCCACATGATCTGGTAACCCACCGGTCCATCACGAGTGCGGTTCTGATAACCGCCGAGCACCGCTACGATCAGGATAGCAGCTCCCAAAGTACTGGGCTTCGGCAGCTTTACCCGTGCTGCATATCCATCCAAGAATCGCAGCTCCATCTCCGTGAAAAAGACATCCGCGTCCAGCTCCGGCACCTCCCGACCCAATTGCACCAAGGTCATGACGCGCCAGGATATCACACAATACATCGTTATTGCTCGCTGCAGACGCAACGAGGTACGCAGACCCAAACGCTCTACCTTGCACCCACTCTTGAGCACGCGGAAGAAGTCTTCCACCCGCCACCGCTTGAGATACATTGCCAACACCCGCCGTGCATCCGCTACGCTCCCTACCTCCATGCTGGTCAATAGCATCCACTCCACCGGCAGCGCATCCCCCGGAGGCTCCACCTCCAACACATGCACCCCGTACATCACCACCGGCTCCTCCTCGTTCTTCGGATCCGGCAACAAGAACCTCCCGTAGCGTACCTCCGCATTGACCATCCGGTAACTGCGACCCTTCCGTGCCTGCTTGCGCGCCTGCTTCTTGCGCGCCGTCACCCGCTGTATCTCTATCTCCACATTCCCCGGAGCCTTACCACTGCGCATTACCGCAAACAGCTTGCGATCATCCAACAGCTTGCGATCATGCTTCGCTCGTATCAATACCTCCGCCTTACCCTGTCTGCGCTGCTCGGCAAACATAGCAAAGCTGTCCGCCTCCCGGTCCGCAACACAGATCACCTGCGTCTCGCCGGACAGCTCCTCCGCCGCCTCGCATATATCCTTGAACCCGTCTATCCACTGCTGCGTCCGCGGAGCATGCGGACCCTCCTCCGGATCCTTGAAGCTGCCACGCAACACCCCCAACGTCAATCCATCCTCCGTCACCACCAGCGTCGCATGCAACGGCAACCCCAGCGTCTTCGCCGTCGTCTGATTACTCCCTATTACCTCCAAATCCGTACACGCCGGCCGCGTACTGTACCGCAACTTCGTCGTGTCCTGGATGCATAACACCGTCTCCTGACTACGCATGCGCTCTATCGTACGCCCACGATGCGGCGCCAATATGTTCTCCGGCGTTACCGTTTTGTCCTTCTTGCTCTCCAATAACCGGTAATGCCCCTTCACCGCCGCGCGGTCCGCATCCGTATGCGCGGTAATGCTGTGGCCTATCACATCGGCCAACATGGACGTACTCTTTACCAGTCGCACAGACAACCGCCTGTCTCCCAATGGCGCTCCGCCAAACTCCGTTTCGGCCCACTGCGCACTGTCAATCCCCTCGTGCGGATCCCTCACCGGACGCAACTCCTCCTCCGGTTCCCCCAAGGTCCCGCGCCATTCTTTGTCCAACTCGTATACATACAGCCCCTTGGGATCCTCTTCCTTTGCCTCCTTGTGCCGCTTTCCGCCTGCGGTATGGCCGATCAATACAAAATTGTTCACCTCAAAACACGCTCCTCCCCCTTGGGGATCCACATACGTTTCGACAACCCAGGGACGGTAACAGTACCGTGCCTGAAAATCATCCGCCAACCGTCTCAATACCTTACCCAGTACATGGCTGGCCAAATCCTGACACTGCCCCCGTATCAGAAAACGACTCAAACACACCACACGGTGCAAATGCGCCTTGCGCTGCTCATCACTCCACGCCATCCAGTGCTCTCTGGGCGCCAGGCACAACGCCGCCGCCGAAAATCCCACCGCTCCCAGGTAACCATGGGCACTGCCTATCAGATAGCGTACCTGCGCTCCCACAAATGTGGTCGTACGCCTCGGATGCTCAAAGTGCAGCAACGTGTTCCACACCATACGCTGCTCGTCCGTCTCAACCAACTCAATCGTCAACCCCCGGACACCGTGTACCGTGTCCGGTAACGCTATCGGATCCGGTACCCGCTCCTCGCGCCTACGCGGTTCCGCCTTAGCCGCATTACAATTCTCGGGCTTGGGCAACACAATCCTCCCCCGGGCCTCCAACTTCGATAAAGCCTGCGCACAGTTGCTCACCTGCGGTTCGCCCCGTGCATCAACAAACCCGAACTCTTCACAGACAGCGCGCGCTATCTGCGTGCGAAACCGCCAACGATCGTCGGCAAGAACCCTGTCCAAACGCTCTCCATTGCAGGGAGCGGTGAGTGTTCGTAAGACCTGACTTCGCTGAAGCATGCCACAACATAAAAAACAAGTAGCAAAATGTCAAATACATGAAGTGGTAGAATGGCAGTGGAAGCGGCGCAGGAAGAGATCGCGTATCCGCACGAGAGGACGGCATTATTCACCTCAAGTCACACACCATACCTGTCAGGTCGAAATACCCGAGATATTCCGACAGCCATGCCAGCGAGAGTTGACCAGAACTGACGAACAATCGAACCGTAAGGGATGATTTATGGGGGAAGGGCAGAGCTAGCGACTCGACCCTTCAACCCCATCATTACTGGACAGGACACGGCCGGTCAAACGGTGGAACGCGCGCACGCACCCGTCATCCCCCGCTTTGACGGAGATATGGCGGATCTGAGGCACGGCATTCGCTGGATCCTGCCCGACCGTGCCGCATCCTGGGACCGCCCACTGCCGAAGAGCAGCTAGCCCGAACAAAATACATTGATTCGTAAATGCAGCGCTCCAAGATCGTGCTACTTGCAGGAATGTCTTATCACGACCGTTACGCCGCAAGGACTCATGATCGCCGGTCCACGCACAGAAGGGCATCAAGTCCCTGTCCCTACGGTAATCGCCGCCAATAATCCTAAATGTCGTGCATCAGTCCTGGCGTTAATGGAAGCAGAGCGCAGATTAAAAGATCTGCCCTGTACAGATTAACTCCCCAAGCTCCAAAAGGCCCTTCATGAAGCCATCCCAAACGAGTAAATTATTCCCATCTCAAATCGACCCTTCGCGCAGAAAGACTACTAACTTCGCAGCTATGCCTCAACGATGGCGTCAAATGCATTACGGCGATCCAGGTGAGGGTGTGCAAATTGGTTTCGGTAGCTCCGCAAACAGCCGTAGCAGCTGGAGTCGCAGCCGCAGTTCCCCTTAACCCGGCTCCTGGCGTTAGCGAGCACTTCGTTAAATATGGCTTCTTGCTCCAGCTGGGCCACCAGCCCGGCGCCGCCCGGGACGTTGTCGTACAGTACAATCGCGGTCTCTCCGGGATTGGTCCCGCCAGCGATTGTTGCGTTGAGATCGGTGTCGGGCACATCCAAGGTCTCTGCCGCTCCGAGCAGCATCGCATATGCGACAGAATAAGCTGTCCACTCGCTACGTATGCCCGGAAACTGGAGACGCACGACATCGGTAATCAGCTCGTGCCCTAGCGAAAACCGTCGCAGCGTTCCGCTGCATAGAGAGCCCGACGGCGATTTGTGCGTCGCCTTGGGTCCGGTCATGTGAGCACCGCAAGAATGGCAGATGAGGAACCCCTCGCGCTGTCTTCCCTCGCAGAGGATGACGAGCGTCCCCGGTTGAGCCTTCGTTACTTGAATATCGGCGAGTATCCTCGTTTCGGGTAGGTCAGCGGGGTCAAAGCCACAAAAGAACGGCCGCGTGGTGTACAGACGACGTGCCCTCCCGTGCGGTTCCTTAGGTTGCTTGAAGAGCGGCGTCACGAACCCGAACCTCGGTATCAGGTACTTCCTTGCATGCGGCGGTGCTTTCGGGTCTCCCTCCCTCCACTGCCTGAAACTGCGCGCGTTGTCGTACTGGTAGTGCCGAACCGGCCATTCTTTGCCAGAGACCCTCTTCACACCGCAGGATTCCCATTCCAGCTTCTTGGCGACTACTTTGCCGCCGGGCGCGTACTCCGCGATTGCCTGCGACAGATCTCGCTGGAGCACAACACCCGTTCGGTTACCGCCCTCCGGACGAGTGTCGAGTTCGACGACATCTACGGGGAACCCGTACTTCGGGATGACGGCCTTGCGAGAAAGAAAGTTCAGCGTCTGCTCGCTGGCGATGGTCTTCATGCGGGCTTCCACTCTGTTAGTGCCCTTCCGTCGGTTGAACAGGTCTGTCCGGTGGCTCTCCATGTCGAGGTAGTCGGAACAGACTTCCTCCTCCGCGCTTGCCAGCCGACTATCGGGTCCCGCAACGTGCTCAACCCAGGCGTCCGCGTCGAGGCCGGTGCTCTTGTGCAGCCGCTCAGGAACGATTTCGCGCAGTGACGCCGCCAACACGGTACTTTTCTCACAGAACGCCCTGAGGTCCATAGTCCCTCGTGGCTCTTGCCAGTCCACAACCAAGTCCTCCACACGGCCGAAGCGCGTGGCGTTACCGCTATATCTAAAGAAGGCAGACAGAGCAGTGGCTACCATGTGTCGGAGGACGATCTTGTGGTTCGTCAACCGCAGGCGCGGCGGGTTCACCGCGCCACGGATCACCCGATGTTCCGGATCTTCGTAATGATACAAATCATGCGGATTTCGGCGGCAGTAGGTGAGGGCCAAACCTGGAGTCGTTGCTCGCCCCGCACGCCCAACGCGCTGCGTGTAGTTGAACGGCTCTGGCGGCACGTTGCGCAGAAACACCGCATCGAGATCGCCGAGATCGACACCGACCTCGAATGTCGTTGATGAACTGAGCAGATGGATTTCTCCATTCTTGAACCTGTCCTGTCGTCGGCGTGCTTCGTCGCTGTCGATCTGGGCAGTATGCTCTTCAGCCCTCAGGGCCGGAGGGAGGTTCACGGCGTCGTAGAGAATTCTATAATGATTCTCCCCAAGACGCCGTTGATTGGCGGGGACTAGCTGGCCGGGGCAGCCATTGCGGGGGCAGACTCCACGGATGTTGTGAGTGCTCAGGCTAGCGCAGATTCCGCATTCCCTGACCGCCGCAGGATCGGCGGGCATAATGCGTAGCCACGCCGGATCAAGTCGAAAGGTCCCGTTCGCCTTGCCACGCGATAGGATCGGATGTTCCCGATCCTGCCGAAACGCCTTCCAGACCTTTTCCATGAGGCGGACGGACGTCAGCCGTGTTTGTTCGGCTGACAGGCCGGAGTCAGCCAGCAATCGGTGCAGGAAATGGCTAATTACAGCCGACTGTGGGCCTCCCCACCGGAGAACGTTCCTCTGCCCCCCTGGCTTTCCGATGCCGTATGCCTGCTGTGGCCACGGTGATACGTCTGACCAAGTGAGCGACGGTCGGGACGGTAGATTCAGCGCTCGGCGAGGGCGCATCTCGTCCAGCACGTAGCCGATCAGACGGCGCGCTTCTACCTCATTGAAGTTCCAGGGCGGGCGTAGCATGGATCGCGGCAAACGCAATGTACTCGGCACCGCAACGAACCATTTCGCGAGGCCGACACCGCTCAAGGAGAGCCGCCTTTCGTCGGTTACGGCCTCCCGTAGTATGGCGGTCAACACCTTCCGGTTCTTGCTTTCACCAGTGTCGGACGCCTCAAACAGGCCGGCGTTTTCCCACTCCACTAGCAAACGACTCTGAAGGTCGCTGATGGACAGCCCGCCTTGGTCGACAGGCCCCGCTTTGATGGCCCTCAACATGAGGTTTCGATCCCGCAGTTTTTCGTACGAATTCTCCGCGTACCAAGCGAAGAACGCCGCTTCTTGGCGGTTGTCTGCAAAAGCCAGCACCTTGCGGCGCGGTGCCTCGAGCAGTTCGTGCAGGGCCGTGGCGATAACAGCATTCGGTCCGTCGGAGCCGTGCACGATCTCCTGAACCGGGTCCCCGATGCTGCCGCGCCGATATCGGCAAGCCTCGCACCGCTTCAATTGGTCGGGGAGGTCCTTGTGGTTAGGACACCGCCTCACGCTGACCGTCGCTTCGCACCCGCAGGTCGGCGAGGTATCCGACAGCGCGCCGCAGCAACGGCACAGACGTTTGTCTCCATCCTCCGTTGGCAGGTAGTATTCGACGCCGAATTCCGAATGGCTCGGATCCCGGGTGGCCTCCCGCAGAATGCCGCCTTCACATCGACCTACATAGTAATGCTGACCACACTCCTTGCACAACGCGATTTCCAATGGCTTCGCGACCGTGCGATCCCCGTCTCGACTCTTCCGGTTCAGCACCACCGCGTCCCTGCCGTCTCGGTGCACCAGGAACGCTCCCTCGAGAGCACGCAAGAAGGCGTGGTAGCGACGCGGAGGCCCGTCGGCGGGAGCTTCTCGGGATTCGCTGAAGACGATGCTGCGAGCGGAAAAGGACTCTCCGAATAGCTCATTCGCGAAACAGGCGACCGCGTGTCTGTCGGAGTCGCTCTCACCGGAGGACAGAGTCGCACTCGTTGCAATGCAACGGAACGGCCCCAGTCGTCCCCCGTCTCGGAGCCGCTGTTTGAGCCGACGCAGCAACATGCCCATCTCCATGCCCTTGGTGCCCCGGTACTGGTGTGCTTCGTCGAGCACGATGAACTGCCAGCGCCCGCCTCGACCATCGTCGAACAATGGGCTGTCGTCTGGACGGATGAGCAAGTACTCCAGCATCGAGTAGTTGGTGAGCAGGATGTGAGGCGGAGCGTCGCGCATTTCGTCGCGGAACACCATTTCTCCCGGGAGTCGATTCTCGGCCCACCAACCGGCATTGCGCCACCGATCCTTGCGGTGTTGGGGTGTCTGGCCGATGTACTGACCGAATGTTGGACAGAAGCTCGACCCTGCCTCACGCAAATCCCGGCCGATGTTACCCAGCCGATCTCGTTGGTCGTTGGCAAGCGCGTTCATCGGGTACAGGATCATAGCCCGAACTCCTGGTTCACCCAACTGGCCAGCCAGATGCTGGCGGTACAGCTCGAACACGATCGGGTACAGGAAGCTCTCGGTCTTGCCACTCGCGGTGCCGGTCGCGACGACGGTGTTGGCGTTTTCTTGATGGACGGCGCGGATGGCTCGCTCCTGGTGTACGTACAGCGGAGCGTCAATCAACGCAGGAAGCAGGTCGGTGTCGGTGGCGGCACCGGGAAAGCACTCCCGCGCTAGGTCACGCGCATCCAATCCGGTGCGGAAGCTCCGAGACGGTTCTGGATAGGTGCCCTTCAGCAGGCTTTCTTCCTCTTGTAAAGCGGTCTGGAACGAGGCGCGAAGGCCGGGATCCTTGAAGAAGAACGAGGTCTTCAGATAGCTCTCGAAGCGCCGGCGAATTTTCTCCGGCCACGAGCCCATGTCCTGTATGTTAGGCATCGGGTTTTTTCCTAAGGATCTCAACGTTGATCGGATGCTTACTGCGTCGGCGCCTGTCGATGCTGATCGAACGGCGTAATTTCTTGGTCGAGTGACTGTTTGATACTCGTCGTCCGTATAGGCATAGTTTATCTTCGAAGCAGGTCACGATGTGCTTACCACGATAGCTGAGCCGTGCTAATTGCTCACCGCTGTTGTCGTAAATCAAGCTCAGCTCAACGATGGTGTCCTTGTGCACCTTCTTACCTCCCCCGTACCGAACGGTGCGCTTTAGCCTGAACTGACTGGCCCATTGGGCGGCAGCGCGCAATTCTCGGTGGCTAAAGCCCTTCCCGCGTCGCCTGACCTTGGCGAAGGGTTTTCTCACTGGACCCGGCGGCTGGTCGGCGGCGATGTGGACCAAGCTCATCACCGTCTGACCACGCCGGTCGTTCGATCGATCGAAACGAACACTGAATCGGGTGTCCTCGGCCATACGATGATCGATCTCGATATGATCAACGAAATTGACAAGCGGTAACTCGAATCCACCGTCCTTTCTCATGTACTTGATGTCCGGTTCGTCCCCGAACCCCACAAAGACCGAATTGATTCGCTTCGGTAAGCGCAGCCGCAATACCGCGTTCGCGTCGGCGTGCTCCCGGAAATCGTGGCGAGTCATAACGAGGGGCGTACTGCACCACTTACCATCGCCGTCGTCTCGCGCCACCCGCCACCAGATTCGTGGCAAACACAGGGCGATGTCCACGCTGCCGCCATCGTCGCTGAGCGTACACCGAACCGTGTCCGCTTCGGGGTGTGGCGCGGCGATCAGAGTGCCGACCTCGTCCACCTCGGCTGCCGTGCTCGGTAACGGTAAGGCATGGATTTGTGACCTGTCTGCTCCGATGAATCGCACGGATGTTGGTGGATAGCCAGCCGCGCTCGGTACGAGCAGCGTGTCTTCCGAGTAGGTTTCACCGTTCATTTGAATCTCGCGGAGATCGCGCAGATATCGAAACTGGGCACTGTCCAGCATTGCCACCTGCTTATCGTAGACGCGAAGGAAGAATCGACCCTGCCGAGCGTCCATGACTTCGGCGAGACTGCACTCGGATGGTTGAAAATTACAGCCCTTCCAGCCGTTCTCGCCCTCTTCTCCGACCCGAGCCCAAAGGACTTGATCTGTGGGGATCAGTCGCGGAGGCTCGCCGACGAAAAGATTGCCCTCGTCGGAATCGTCGAAGACAGTACTTCCACTCAGTTTGAAATCTGGTGCGCTAGAGGGGATATCATGTTCCGGAAAGCCGCCGATGTCACTCGCAGGCTCTTTCCCGTCACGGAAGATATAGTGTGCCATGAATGTCGGGTCTGAGCAGCCTTCTGGATTGACCGGAGCAAGGCCCAATGGCACGCCCCACTCGACTGGCGCAATCACGATGAAGTGACCCCTCGTGATTCGGGGAAGCCTGCGTCCGTCCCCGGCCCACTCCTTCTTCAGTTTGAAGATCAGTGGATCCTGGTCGAACAGCGGGACGGTGACCAGCGAACCTTCCTTGAAATCGACAGACAGGTGACCGTCGAAACGAGAGAGGGGCCAGCTTCCGTTCCGCAAGCTGAGCGGCTCACCGTTCTGTTTCACAGAAGTAGCGGAATCATCTACCGAGAGCGCGATTTCCCACCGTAGGGAACCCAATGGCCTGCGGCAGATAAGCTCTGGACCGGGGTTGAATGGAGCATGTTCGACAGACGCGTTCTGCGTAATGCCCGTTCGTCTTCCGCCGAAGCGTCGAGGTCTCTTGATCTTCCTCGGACGCTTCGACCGAGCCGATGCCTCTCCTCCATCTGTATAGTCAGGTCTGTCAGCGTCAACCTCAGAGGTGGGGCCACCATCACCGGATATAGCAGAAGAAGGCCCAGACTCTCGAGGTTCGGTGAGTCGTTTGCCGCCGTCGTTCTGGTCTCCTTCGGGAATTCCATCTCCTTCCGGCATCTCGGGGAGGTCGGGCTCGTTGGCTTCTGGCCCTGGTGGGGAAGTCGAGCGTGGGGTCTCGTGCTCGCGATTACGACCGCCAATCATGCCCGCGTCCTCTAGAATGGATTCGTCATCGGTGGATGAGGCAGGACTAGACGAATCTTCCCTTTCCGGTGGGTCATCCGGAAACGATCCCGCGGCAGTATCCTCCGGCGCGGATGCCCCCGCTCGGGGCTCAGCAGCATCGTCAGGCTTGTGGTTTCCGTCTTGCTCCGCGTCGTTCGCTTCGTCGTCGAGAGTCTCGGAGGCGTCGCGTATTCCGGCCCCTTGGCCTACTTCCGCTCCCACTCTTGGAGGAGCGGAACGCTGGCTCGGGTGATCACGACCACTGGAAGCACCCGGGCCATCGACAGGTGAACCGCTCGAAGCAGGCGAGGGTTGGCGCACGATGGCGGTGCCGATCGGCGATGCCGGTGTGCTGGGGAGGGCCATGAGGCGACACATCCACTTCCAGCCCCTCTTGAACAGCCTCAACACGGCACGCGAATTCTACGGCGTGACTGGCCCAGTCCTTGGCCAAATCCGGAAGCCGGATCTGTGCTGACTAGCTTCGCTTCGAGAACCGCCATCGATCGGTCTTGGTGGTCGCAGAGCACGTAGTGGGGCCGCGTACCCTCGGGCAGCGTTTGTACATACGGTGTGCTCGAACCACTCATTAGACCCAGCCTGCGTACTGCAGCAGGGCGTCGATCTTGACCTGGGAGTAGGCTTCGGTCCTGGCTTTCATGCCCCGGCCCAAGGATTCACGATCTCAATCCCTAGGTCCTCGAAATCACGAACGCTGCGCGCCGCAATCTGGCAATCCGGCGATGCCACGGGACGCCCGGCGGAGCGGCATGCGGCGGCAATGTAACCGTAAGCACGAGCGGCATTGCTGTCGAACGGGAGCGCCCGATCCTCGAAGGCACCACCCAGCATCGCCTCGATCTTGAACAAGAGCGTCTCGCGGCACCGACCCAATGGAAGGGTGGCGGAACCGTTGCGCAACTCCGCTTCGCTCACGGAGGACAGGAACATGTCCTCCACGGGATGGTCCGAGACCCAGCGTGCGACGGAGTGTTCGGGAGATTTGCGCATCTGTTCGGAGACGATGTTGGTGTCAAGCAGCGTGGACATGGTAACGACCTCACTTGAAGGACGGCGGATCACGCGCCGGATCGCGTTCGGGCAACTCTAGGTCCATCCCGTTATCCGGCCCGAAGTAGAATCGGATGATGCTCGTCAGATTTCGGAATCTCCTCGCGCGCCCGACGGCCTTGCGAAGGATCTGCCTGACTTCCTCCTCCATCGAACGGCCGTTGCCGGCCGCCCGCACTCGTAGGCGCGTCCGTATGTCGTCGTAGAGGTTCCGGATTGTGATAGTTGCTATAGGCTGTGCCTCCCTGGTTGGCAAGAATGCTAGTCCGACGCTTGCGTTGCGAGCAGGATCCTGCCGGGGGGGTCGGCCACAAGGGAAACTCAAGCCGGGATCCCGCCTGCTTCGCTCGCAACAACTCCTGCACCAACGCGCTGCAACTGTAGAAGATCACACGACGGCCTTGGTGGATCAGCTCCCGGCCCAAAGCGCATACCAGGTGCGTCTTGCCGGTTCCGGGTGGACCAAAGAGCAATACATTCTCCCTGCGATCCAGAAACCCTCCCTCCAGGAGCACACGCAGGTTATGATCCACCCCCAGTGGCAGCCGACCGCGATCAAACATGTCCAATGTCTTCTCCAAGGGAAGTTTGGACTCCCGCAACCAGCGCAGCGTCCTTTTGCTGTGTCGCTCTGGACGTTCCTCTTCTACCAACTAAGGAGAATATCAACCCCTCCACTGTTACGCTAATCCAGTCGTATATGACACCACAAAATGTCCACGACCACACCGAAAATGCCTGTCCACGATCGGTGGAATAAGCACCCCGGCCCCAATCCTCCTTCGGATTTACTCAGGCATGCGACTTATGCTAAGGGAATTATATACCAAACTAACATCAGCGCACCGAGAACGAGCAAGACAATGGCTAACAACGCACCCGGAAAGCACTACCGCAAGGGCAGTGGCATCATGGACATCGTACGCATGTTCGACACGGAGCAGAAGGCGTACGATTGGCTGGCTCGCTACGTGTGGCCGAATGGCCCCGTGTGTCCGTTTTGCGGATCGGACAATGTGCAATCTGGAATCAAGCATCCGCAAATGACGCATCGTTGCCGTGACTGTGCGAAGAAGAAGATGTTTACGCTCAAGACCGGTACGATAATGGCACGCTCCAAGCTGGACTACCAGACGTGAGCGATTGCGGCGTATCTGATCGTAACGAACTTGAAGGGAATATCGAGCATGAAGATTCAGCGCGAGCTGAGTATCACGCAAAAGAGTGCTTGGCACCTGTTGCATCGTTTGCGCAAGGCGTACAAAACCGGCAGCTTCAGTTTTCAGGGGCCGGTCGCAGTAGACAAAGCCTATTTCGGAGGCAAGGAAGCCAATAAGCACGCGAACAAAAAGCTGAACGCTGGACACGGTAGCGTAGGCAAAACCGCTGTTGTAGGCATGAAGGATCGGGGGACCGGCCAGATCAAAACCCAGGTCATTGCCGATACGACGGCCAAGACGCTACAGGGCTTCGTACACGAGAATGTAGAGGAAAGACCGACCATCTACACGGACGATCACAAATCCTACACGGGCTTACCGAAGAACGATACCGTGCAGCATAGCGTTGGCGAATACGTTAAGGGGTAGGCCCACATTAACGGTGTCGAAAGCTTCTGGGCAACGTTGAAGCGCGGCTATCATGGCACGTATCACCAAATGAGCAAACAGCACCTACACCGCTACGTATCTGAATTTGCAGGACGCCACAACGCACGCGAACTCGATACGGAAGATCAAATGGGCAAGCTGATGGCGAACGGCAAAGGGAAGCAGTTGCGGTACCGAGACTTGGTGGGTTGACTCTTGCAGGGCAGGTTGCACCGCCGTCAAGGTGGGTCCATCGACACCAACTCTAGCAGCCTGTCTCTTAGTTCGATTCCTAAAACCCGACGAACCTGCTCATCTGTAACACCATTCTCGTATGCACTTCTGCGAATATCTCTTTGCTCTTGATCTGAGTAATGTGTTTCATTCTCGGCGTACTTAAAGCTAAAATCCTGTATCTCGTATGCTTCAAGTCCCTTAACTTGCCCTTGAACTGCACTGGCAACTTTTTCCGCCCATTCCAAGGCATTTATTTCTTTCGATATGGAACTGCCCAGATCGGAGAGACGAACAGGGCTTTGTCCTACGGAGACTTTAGGACCAATGCGTACAAAAATCTTTCCTATGTCATTGCGGATTTCCTTCAAGTCATCACGTACTTTTTTCATGAACTCCTTGAAGGATTTGCGGTCTGTATCAACAGCGCCCTTCCACTCTCCAAAGCCTTTCAAGGCAGCACGATCTGCATCGACTGCTCCCTTCCATTCCCCAAAATCAACATGATCAGTTTGCTTGCTTCTCCAGTACACTAACGCGGCTATAATCACTGCGGCTAATCCAACAATAACGGATGCGATCGCAACATAGATCGTGGGCTCAGTCCACACATTCGTGGTCTCTTGAATCATGGCATCGGGGGGCTGCCTGGGTGGACATGCCGTGCATCTTGTACGGAATATGCACTAAGTAGTTCTTTATTGCAAAGCATAAAAGCATACTCGCGCGATGCATCACATGCCAAGCTGTACCCAAATACAAAAATAATGCATTTTGTTTCAAAATCGTACTATATTGAGCCTCGTGCAAAACCTATGAATTGAAGAAATTGGCTGCATAATTTGACTCCGCTGGCATAGGATCACTTGTGGTATTTCTGGAGGGTTGCCGGTGCGGATTGCAGCGTCTTTATCGGGGGTTTTTCAGGTTCTACATGCTGCGGCAATATGTGCGCCCACGGCGAACAAGAAAGGGATTGGAACCTCCTCATTGGTGATTTTCAAGTCCAATAACAACCGAAGAAAAAGGAGGTATCCATGTCCCTGTTCTCCAAGGTAAGCGGTTATTGGATTGGTTGCCAGCAGGAGCTTTTTCCGTGGATGGAGGAAACGCTTGGTTCATTGGAGGGGCGTCACAAGAAGCTTCTATCGATTCTGGAGATGGTGTCTATTGAGCAATTTGTGCCCAGTCCCGAGCCGGGCACATTCGGTCGTCCGTTCAAGGATCGTGCAGTACTTGCCCGGGCGTTCCTAGCCAAGATGGTGTTCAATATGGATACCACCACAACGTTGGTGGAACGGTTAGGCTCGGATCCCACGCTGCGGCGTTTGTAAGGATGGCAAGGGGTGTCAGATGTGCCGAGCGAGTCGACATTTTCGTGTGCGTTCAAAGATTTTGCAGAGTCTGATTTGCCATCCCGCGTGCACGAAGCGGTAATAAAGGAGGGATATGCGGACCAGATAGTGGGTCACGTATCGCCCTGCAATATTCATGTCGTACCCTGTTCGGGTCTAAAAGTGCTGTTTCGGTACCTGCAGGACCGATTGTGCGTTGTTCACGCGTAGGGACGTCCATGAGAGGGGCTGAAAACACCAGTTTAGGCCCTTTTCCCGACACGACAGCGGTCACATTACCGAGATTTTGGGAAGACGTCTGTCGGGTAGACACACCTCTGCCTACCTTCTCTTTCCGCTTTCCGCGTTGGGCGCCTGCGGTGTCGGAGCGCAGGCACAAATTTGACTTAGCTAGCTCTTCATGGGAAGCGTGATCCATGTGAGTTGACAATAACGTCGCCAAAATTGCTCCCATGCAGCATCTGCGCTGGCGGCAATGTGGATAACGATGTTGCGCGCGTGTTGTACGAAGCGGGCCCCCACCTTGAGTACACGCTCGCGATAGGTACTCAGACTTATCTGGGATTCGTCAGGCTCCCGCATAAGGCAGCGCCCCACATGCATGAGCTGATACGTTAGAAGGTATACCTGTAGCAGGACCTCGTTCTCGGTTCGGATCTCGGCATCCTGCTCCGACTCATCAGGCTCCGACTCATCAGGCTCCCGCACTACAGGCCGGCCCTTATAGTGTGTCTTCGGACGGAGAACCGACGACAGCGCCATGGAGCAAGCCGCATTCAGCTCCCCGAACCTGCAATATTCATGATGTACCCTGTTCGGGTCTAAAAGTGCTGTTTCGGTACCTGCAGGACCGATTGTGCGTTGTTCATGCGTAGGGACGACCATGAGAGGGGCTGAAAACACCAGTTTAGGCCCTTTTCCCGTATCCGTCCGGTGAAGTACATTATAACCGAGGGTATTTACTCTCTCAATTAGAGTAAGTTAGGGCGCGGTTCGAAGGTTTATAGGCTAGCGTCGGTTGGGTGTGCAGGAGTTAAGTACCTAACAGCGTATTCGCAGACCAGTACACGGATCTATCGGATGACCCGGGCGCGCCTGTTTAGGGGCTCCTATGCCGCTTTCTTGACGGTAGCTTGCTGCAAGTCCCGACTAGCTTTCCAATGATGGGGCAAGAGTTCAGCCATGCGGTCGGCAGGATGTGTCGGAAGACGGCGTAGTACGTCGGTAAGCCATTCAATCGGGTTTGTCGATTGCAACTTGCATGTGGCAAAAAGAGCGTACAGTACTGCGGACCGCTGCGCTGCCGCATGCGATCCCGCAAACAGATGGTTTTTTCGACCAAGCGCAATCGCCCGCATCTGGTTCTCGACCAGATTGTTATCAATCTCAACCTTACCGTCTTCCAGGTAACAAGCCAGCTTCTCCCACCTGTTGAGCATGTACCCCACGGCCTCATCCCATCCCGCACTCGGCCGGTGCTCACTATTCTCCTCAAGCCATGGCTTCAACTTCTCCAGTACCGGTCGTGCCTCCTCCTGTCGTACCTCCACACGCCGAGCCGGACCAGCTCCCTCCTTACGCAACCCACGCTCTATCGCATACAACTGCCGGATTTCCTCCATTACATGGCGCACCTTCTTGGGCTCCTTTTTTCTGCAGTCATAAAACTTGCGACGCGCATGCGCCATACATCCAAACAGCGTTATCCCGCCCCGCGTACCAAACGCATCGTACACCACATACCCGTCGGTTTGCATCGCCCCTCTATATCCGCGCAAGAATTCCCAGGGTCCAGCGCGCGCACGGCTCGGGCTGTAATCCATCATCACCACCTTCGCCCGCGGTGCCAAGTATACCCAAAGATAGCCGCGATGCGTCTTTCCTTCGTTTTTCTTCCCTTTCTTCTCCTTCCCTTCCTTCTTCGGCTTTTGCACCGGGAACGTTGTCTCATCCACCTGCAGATACCCGCTACGAAGCACCTCCTTACGCAACGCATCTCCTAACGGACCCAGATACGTCGCTACCTTCGCAATCCAATCCCCCATTGTAGCAGCCGATAGCTTCACGCCATGGCGCTGAAACTTCTTCCGCAGCCGGTATAGCGGCATATGATCGACGTATTTGGCTACCGCCAAATACGCCAACAACCCCGGACCCGCCTTCCCCTTCGGTATGACACGCTTCGGCAACGGCGCTATGACCACCCCCTTGCGAGGCTCCTTGCAGACAACGTACTTCGGCCGCACAATCCGTACTACCCTCGTGAAGCCCGGCACATATTCCAGGTACTCCGTTACTTCCTCGCCGATGTACTTCATACCCGCGGTGCTGCCCTCCGGCTCAAGGCGGATCACCTCTCTGGGCAGATGGTCCAGAATCGGCCCACGCACCGGCTTGTTCTTCCCACGCCGCTTGCGCTTTACCGGGACATACTCCTCCTCCTCGGGCTCAACAGCTTCTGGTTCCTCTCCAGACAACTGGCCTTGCTGCGCATTGTCCGCCGGCGTGTAACGCTCACTCTTTTTGCCAGAGAGTAGGCGATGCGCTTGTTCCAACCTGTCTTCCAGATGGCTAATCTTCGCAGCCATATCCGCGATGTTCTTGGATAGACGATCGGCTTTTTTCTCCAAGCGACGGACCTGCTTTCGCAGATCCTTGTTCTCAGCCTCTTGGTTTCTTAGCCTCTGAAAAAGGGCTTCACCGGCAGGAGAAGAGGGGGAGAAAGATACCTTGGGCCGCATAGTTCGTGTACATGTGCGTCCTCCACAATGTTCCGGTTCTTCTCCCCAAAACCCATGTTTTTTGTCCCCAAAGACGCTGATTGCTGCCTGCATTCAGGCGCCAAGACGATAAGCTGCACACCACTCCGAAATTCCCAAGTCGGCACACCAAACCCGGCGTATAATCACCTTGCACTAAGCTCTACAAGCGGACTACGCAGACCAATGCTAAGCCCGCTTTACCATGTACTTCACCGTACGGATACCCCAAAAGGGCTGTTCTCAGACGTTCACCGGACTGAATAGCACCCAAAACCGCCGAAAACGCGCCAACGAGGCCGTAAATCACGCGTACCGTGATCAGTCCTGCCAATAAGACTGCCTACTGCCGGAACAGGAGTTCGATCGTGGTACGATGCGTGCGGTATTGGATGATAGGATTGGCGCGTTTAGGTCGTTACACCCGCGTGGAAGGTTAGCATACCTGCAGATGGTGTGCTTGAATCCGCTACCGCGGTGTCAGCGCGTGCAAAAAAGGCTCATATAGGCTGTTCAGTAAGGAGAAACGCGCCTGAATCTGCCTGCAACACGGCAACGACACCGTAAATCACGCGGCAGATACTTGCGGGCTTGATAACCGCTGCGAAAGTTCATAATTCTTTGATCAGAACTACAATCAGGGGTGTCAGGATGAGCGCAGAATCTGTACATTGTAGCCGCTCCAGCCGGCACCGACCGGATTTTCAGCCAACAAGGAATGGCACGCCGCCTACAATCAACGCCACGATCACAATATGAACGAAATAAGGCACGTATTCATGAGTCACATCCATGAGGATGACGCCGGACTGCCCAAGTGCAAGGAGCTGCTTAAGTCGAATGGGTTAGAGGTTCGAGATTACTCGATCAGCGCTGATAATCCAAACAATGCACACTCCGAAAAATATATAAAGTTACAAATCCTTGCCCCACGGATTCGGAAATGCAGTGTGGTATTGGTATACATTTCACCGGAAACTCGTGATAGTTCATACGTCAACTGGGAGATCGAATACGCAGCGAAGCAAGGCAAGAGGATCGTCGGCGTGTGGGCACATGGCGAAGCAGAGTGTGAAGTCCCGGAGGCTTTAAACGATTATGCAGACGCAGTGGTCGGATGGCAAGGAACTCGCATCATCGACGCCATAAATGGCAAAATTGAACATTGGGAGAAGCCGGACGGCCACCGACGCACTCCACGGACGATTGAAAGAATCACTTGCAGGTAAAGGAGGACCTGCATGAGATTGTACTCGTACGTAGTTGCTCGAGATTATGGGTTTGCACCGAATCCGTTCTTTGGTGTCTGTACACTCGCGACATGCAAACCAATGATTCGAAAATATGCCAAGCTAGGTGATTGGGTTGTCGGTACGGGCAGCAAACAGCGGAATCGGCACCACCACCTGGTTTACGCCATGCACGTGACCGATGTCATCACCTTCGACAAGTACTGGAGCCATCCAACATATCGGAAAAAGCAACCTAATCTGCGTGGCAGCTTAAAGCAGGCCTATGGAGATAATATCTACTGTCGGACCGCTGTGGGGGGATGGCAGCAACTTGACAGTCATCACAGCCATGAGGATGGCAGAATTAATGAAAAGAATGTGGCGCGTGACACGCGCGTGAATCGCGTACTGGTGGCTCAGCGATTCGCTTACCTAGGTGGTGAGGATCTACGGATTCCGGAGACGTTTCACGGCATTATCCACGCCGGTCGGGGACACAAGTGTCGGTTTCCAGAAGCCTTGGTGCAGGAGTTCATTGCCTGGTTCGAGTCGCTGGAGCTCCAAGGTCTTATAGGGCGGCCATTGGATTGGCCGAGCAGGGAAGGGAGACGCGATGCCTGATGGGAACAGTGACCGAGCGACTCCGCGTGAGACAACTATCGTAAATCGGGCCGCCTTGGCGGTGTACAGTCGGAAAATAGAATGTACGGACAAGCTACCTGTCTGTGAGATTCAGCCGGCCTCGTTTGGCCTGTTCGGTGAGGTGGGTAGTCTTCTGGCAGTGGTAAAGAAGCATGAACGCGATGGACCCAAGATTCGAGAATGGAATCGCTTGTTCATAGAGGAGTTGGCGGATGTTCTGTGGTACTTCGCAACGCTCTCCCGTCGACTGGGGGCTGATTTCGATCAACTCTTCGTTTGTGAGCCTTCGATCGAGATGTGTGACCCAACCTTGGGAGACGGCGGTGAAGTCGGACCGAAGAATCGTAGATTGGGAGACTCGATAGCGAATATTGAGTTAGCTGAAGCGGCAGCACAGCTGCTAGCTGTGAAGGAGCTAGATCAGACTGGGTGGGAGGCACTCCAAACGTTTGGAAGCTGTTACATTCAGGTCGTAGCCGCATCGGGATTAACATTAGATGAGATCATCCAGGTTGGCATGAGTAAGGCGCACCATGGGTTCGTGCTGCCTCCCGAGTCAGAGTTGCCGCAGTATGACATTGACTTTCCACCGAACGAGAGACTTCCAGAGCACTTCGAAATCAAGTTCATGCAGCGGGCTGACGGTAAGTGTGAGTTACTCTGGAACCGCACGCCCGTGGGAGATCCCTTGAACGATGCTATCGTTTGCCCCGATGGCTTCAGATTCCATGATGTGTTTCACCTCGCTCACGTTGCTGTACTCCACTGGTCACCTACGTTCCGATCTCTAATGGACAGGAAGCGGAAAAGTGCGCCGACGATTGACGACACTGAAGACAGTGCCCGCGCACGTATAGTTGAGGAGGGTATAGTTGCATGGTTATTTGGGATAGCGAAGGAATCAAACTTCTTCGAGGACCATGAACTGGTCGCGTTTGATCTTCTGAAAACTATTGCGCAGTTTGTCCGAGGATTTGAAGTAGAAAGATGTCCTCTGCGATTGTGGGAAAAGGCCATCCTGACAGGTTACCACGTTTTTCGTCAAGTGCGAGCGAATGAAGGTGGTGTAGTGATTGGGGACAGGAGGAAAAGGACACTCGTATACGCAGGACGCGGGTAAACTGCGACCGTCGCGTCCGGCACTCTGGACGAAAGGAAGTCCATGGTCAGAGGATTGTGGCTGCGATCTCGGAGTGCTATCCCTATTGGAAACGAGTGCTAGAGCGCGCTTGCCCAAGGACAATGAGAGACGGCTCGAATAAACCGCCTCGGGAAGAACCGCCAATGCACGAACAGTAGCGCGAAACTTTGTCGCCTGCTCCGTAGCCACGGGCGGCGTGCCATTCCTTGTTGGCTGAAAATCCGGTCGGCGCTGGCTGGAGCGGCTACAATGTACAGATTCTGCGCTCATCCTGAAACCCCTGATTGTAGTTCTGATCAAAGAATTATGAACTTTCGCAGCGGTTATCAAGCCCGCAAGTATCTGCCGCGTGATTTACGGTGTCGTTGCCGTGTTGCAGGCAGATTCAGGCGCGTTTCTCCTTACTGAACAGCCTATATGAGCCTTTTTTGGGCGGCGTGCCATTCCTTGTTGGCTGAAAATCCGGTCGGTGCCGGCTGGAGCGGCTACAACGTACAGATTCTGCGCTCATCCTGACACCCCTGATTGTAGTTCTGATCAAAGAATTATGAACTTTCGCAGCGGTTATCAAGCCCGCAAGTATCTGCCGCGTGATTTACGGTGTCGTTGCCGTGTTGCAGGCAGATTCAGGCACGTTTCTCCTTACTGAACAGCCTATATGAGCCCTTTTTGCACGCGCTGACACCGCGGTAGCGGATTCAAGCACACCATCTGCAGGTATGCTAACCTTCCACGCGGGGGTAACGACCTAAACGCGCCAATCCTATCATCCAATACCGCACGCATCGTACCACGATCGAACTCCTGTTCCGGCAGTAGGCAGTCTTATTGGCAGGACTGATCACTGTACGCGTGATTTACGGCCTCGTTGGCGCGTTTTCGGCGGTTTTGGGTGCTATTCAGTCCGGTGAACGTCTGAGAACAGCCCTTTTGGGCGCTCCGATACGGCTTTGGCTGGGGCATGCGTGTCCTCCGCTCATGGCGAGTGACGCGGTACATCGTCTACAGAGGCCTTACACCGCGCCTCTATAGCGCTATTACCCCCTAATTGGCGGCCGAACCTGTCACATAGCACGATCCAGCACCCATTATCGCACGCACCGTGGCATTGCACGACCGTATCCATCTTTCAGCATTTACTATCGCTGCGTTGCTGTACGCGTTTCTACAGTAGAGCTGCTTACAGCTTCGGTGGTTTGTCCAGGATAATATTGTCCTGCTTAACGACTCCACCTCACTAATTGACCTGCACGCATGATTTACGGCCTCGTTGGCGTGTTGCAGGCAGATTCAGGCACGTTTTTCCTTACTGAACAGCCTATATGAGCCCTTTTGCACGCATGCACACCGTGGTAGCGGCTTCAAACGTGCCATCTGCAGGCATAGTGGACAGCCACGCGTGTATGTAGCAACGTAAACCCGTCAATCCTACCAACCACGCTACGATGCACCCTCCAATTCCGCACGCATCGTACCACGACCGAACTCATGTTCCGGCAAGCACTTATGGATCGTACGCGCTGCAATAATGCTGATGATAATTACGACACCTTCCTGGTACAGGGTAGTCTTTTCACATTCGCCTTGGCTCCCTTGATGACTACCCCTCCACGCACAGCCGTAGGCTCCTTATTGGCCGGATAGATCACCGTACGCGTGATTTACCGCCTCGTTGGCGTGTATTCGGCACATTTGGACCGCTTACCGTCTGATGAGAACCCTTCTGGGCCCTCCGATACGGCTTTGGCGGGGACATGCGTGCCCTCCAGATACATCTCCGCCTGCTCCGCTTATCGCGGAGTGACACGTTACATCGTCTACGGAGGCCTTACACTACGCCTCTATAGCGCTGTTACCCCTAAGTGGCAGCCGAACCCGTCACACAGCACGATCCTGCCCCCATTATCGCACGCATCGTGGTATGGTACACGCTTCTACAGTAGAACTGCTTGTAGTTCCGGCAGGTGGTCTGCACAGGGTAGGATCTTCATGCTCCATGTCTCCGACTCCCTATTCGCCATGGCTGCCCATCGTTGACGTTGACTCGAATTCATCCAACGCGCGACATTCCGGCATCGTTGAGCAATCAAACTGTTCAGGTTCTCCATGATGTTATTGGTCTGCAAACTGCGTCCCAGTTCCTCCGCCACCCCCAGTCTATGGAGCGTCAAAGTCTCTTCCAACCCCTCAGACAAGCTGTTCGATGCCTTGGGATGGGACTCCTTCAACCCCTTTTTTATGCTCAGAAGCGCATCCTTTGCCTTGTCGTAATTCGGCTCGTCGTACGCCTGCTGCAACTCCCCCCGAACCCGCACCTTTTCGTCCTCTTTCTCAATGTAACTCACCACATTCTCTCGCTTGTGCCAGGTACACCGCTGTACCTGTGCCTTATCACCAAATACCGCTTTCACCGCCTTCTGGAGCCCTTTGGAACCATCTAAGATGACCAAAAGCCCCTTATCATACCGCAGACCGCGATCAATCAAATCCTGCAGCAGCCCTTGTACCGCCTCGGCGTTCTCTGTCGCCGTCTCCACCATCCCTACTACTATCTTCTCGCCCGTCTCCGTAATCCCTACACAAATCAATACCTGCACCCCCTGAAAGTACTTGCCGTCCAGCAGCAACGCTACAAACGTGTTCTCCGCCAGATTACGCTCCTCCTGCTCCTTCAATACCTGTGCACTGTAACTCTTGTACTTGCGACTGATTGAGGAAGCGCTCAATCCAAAACTGCCAACAAACTCCGTTGCCACCTTCTTGTAGTTCCGCTGGCTAATACCATACACAATTTTCCGGGCGATACGCTCCACCATATTCGAATTCGGCTTGTGCAACAATTTGTAGGTCTCCAGAGGACGCGCTTTACCCTTCACCCGGTCCTGTACACGCGGCACACTCACCTTTACCCGCTCATCTCCAATCATGATAGAGCCCGGTCTGCTCCCCCACCGCTCGTACCGCCCCTTGTGCTGCTTATTGTTGTCGCGCTTTCTGCGCACACCGCAGAGAGACTTTACCTCGGCTTCCATGACCGCAAGAAAAAACGCCAGTTGCATCGTGCCAAAATGCTCTACTAACAGCTTCAGGGAATCGATCCCCGTGTCTAGTATCTTCTGGAGACCCTCCGGTAGTGTGCCGGGGTTTTCTATCTGCATGACATCTTTGGACATAGGTCAGTTATCGTTTGTCTGATTGATGGAAGGAAACGATGCTGATCGCATCGCTGGATCTTGCGCAGCGCGGGGCAATCTTCGCATGTGTGATTCTATCTCCAGAAGCAACAACGCCAGACAAGCACGGCGTTTGTCTGGCGGCATCCACAAGCGAACATCGCGTAGTCGCCGCACCAGCTTCTTGGAGACATGGGCCACACAACGAGTACTTCGAAGGCTCGGACTCAACTGTTCATACAGTCCTGTCCGGTGCAGTGTCAGCGTCCTATCCAGACCCCGCAAGAGCCACCGGGCCGCAGACCGGTTACACACCAAAAGGTCCGTATGGATCTGCATCAACGCTGCATGCGCCACCTTCGGATCCGGCACGGCGAAAGCACGCGTGATCGCCCCCCGAATGCGCCGCCCGTCCTGCTCGGACAGATAACTCACTACACGCGTGCGCTTGTGCATCTGGCAGTGTTGCTGCTGCATACCGGTACCCAAGCACTCTTGCAGTACGCCGGTCAGCGAGGTCACATCAGGAGTGATGCAGAAGAGCCCCCGATCTGCGCACAAACCGCGCTCCAACAAGCCTTGTAACAAGTGTTGCACGCGCTCCGCATCGTGCAACGGAGCCTCCACAAAGCCCAGAATGCGCCGATAACCCTCAATGGTAGCGGCCATGCACACGACTATGGGTCGCCCCCACACTTCCATGGCATCAAGCCAAAGGATTACGTGCTCTTCTTCACACAACGGGCGCGTATCAAACACCTGCCGCGCCTGCTCGCACGCCGCAGCATCATCATCGTACCCCAATGCCAAGCCTCCCGGAGACTCCAGAGACTCTGGAGCACGGACGCTGTTTTCCTCCTCGGAAGGTGCTTCTGCCAACTGCTCCCCAGTGCCGTCTGGAGCCGCATTATCCGACGGAAGCATAACATCCTCTTCCAGACTAGACGTTAACTGCTGTACACACTGGGTGAGGTGCCGCAACGAGTCAAATTGCAGCTGCCGACCGGACGCGCCGGCATGACGCAGCCCTTGAATGAGCTGCGATAAATCATCTGATAAACTCATAAGTGATCATGGATCCGTATGGTGAAAAGGCTTAGGAAACCCAAGCCAACACCGAACCACAAATCACTTTTTCAGCCAACAAGGAATGGCACGCCGCCGTAGCCACGCTTCCGCTTTCTTTTGACTCCTATACAACCACCTATATTTTCGAACAGCCCAGAGAAAACGCCTCCGGTCGATCCAGCGCACTACTTCCTGCAGTGCACGCCAGTAGAGGGTGCCATAGTAACTTATCCATCCCCTGATTGTGGCACTGCGCCGGGTGTATATCGATCTTCTTGCTTCTTGGTTTTGAGTCTCGGGTCCGCCGCCACCTCCTGTAGCAAATCACAACTAGTATGCTCAAGGCAGCTCGGACATGCAAGACAATCAAAGACCCCGCTTTGGATGATGGGGCTCGCCGGCATTGATCGATCGCACGTTTAGGCGGTGCCATCCAACGTAGGTTGCTCCGTCCAGAGTCTTAACCCCGAACCTCACGGCAACGGCCGTGGAACCCCCTTGAAGGCTGATGTGTGCAACGGAAATGCTGCCCCCACCCCCTCCTCCACTCCTAATCCATATTGTGTGGCATCCCAACTGCCATCAGGCATCGCAGGTGGCAGAACAGATTCGTAGTCACTTCGGGACTCACTACTTCGAGAATATCATGGATGGCGCCGGCATTCCCGTGAGATTTCAAAGGTCGCTTGATTTAATCTCACCCGATCCACATACAGTGAACTGGAATGCCGGATGTCCCATTGCCGTCGTAGTTTTGATTGACATGTCGTTCGCAGAGGATTCTGAATGGGTAGAGTATCTACACGATTTGAGCCAGATTGCAGAGAGACAGAGCATCGTGGCACGATTTCTCCCGGTTGCCATGCAAGCGAATGTTCTCGATCACCTTAATATCCGTGAGCAAGCCCTCCGTTGGGATGATTGGGATTCGCCGGACGAAGCACGCGACCAGCGACTCATAAGAGAATTGGCGTACGAGTTCGCACTAATGCTGCGCCAGCAATTGCACTCACTGAGTCTGTCGAGCACTGACCAGCCCGTGCTCGCACGGAACCAGGAGAAGATCCAAGTCTTTCTCAGCCACACCAAGCAGGATGGGCACGGAAAGGAGATTGCAGAGGCCATTCGATGTTGGCTCCATCAGAATAGCAAACTTTCCAGTTTCTTGGATGTCTATGACATCCCTTGGGGCGCAGACGCTTCCGATACCATCGAATATCATGTCGAGAGGTCAATATTTCTTGCGATCCAGACAGATCAATACTCCTCTCGCGAATGGTGCCGCCGAGAGGTGATCCAGGCAAAGCAACTTGGCGTTCCCATGATTTTAGTGGACTGCTTGCAAACCGGCGAAGAAAGGGCATTCCCATACCTCGGAAATGTACCGGTTATACGAATGGACCCTGATGCCATGGATCGCATTCCTGAACTTGCCAGCAGGCTATTGGACGAATTGGTCGTGGACTATCTTTGGCGTTACCGTATCGCGACACTACCGGGACGCCCGGAGGACACCATTTACATGGCACGACCTCCCGAGCCAGCCTCCCTTTCGGCTCCGGTGATCGATCAGGAGATGCGCAGCGTGGTAGTTTATCCTGATCCACCACTTGGCAACGAAGAGGTACAACTTCTCCAGGCGATTAGGGGCGGCTTGCAATTCCAAACCATAACTCAATGGCTTGCGCGGGAGTCTACTTAAGACATATCGGTACCAATGACTATTGCAATTTCAACATCAGACAGCCCGGACATGGTGGCTTTGGGTCTGAGCGATGGACACCTCAAGGAGGCCATGGCCGAGATTGCACTCCAACTTCTCGCCGCAGACACGAATCTCGCTTACGGTGGTGACCTGCGGAAACATGAATTCACTCATGTTCTCTTCCAGCTGGTCTGGCGGTACACCTCCACAGCTGATTTGAGGACTGCTGAGAGAGTCACCAATCACCTAGCATGGCCCGTTCATATCGAGATCCCTGTGAACCAGATACGTTCACTGGCAGCGGAGCTTCCGGGAGCGGCAAAGCTCGTCCTCTTGGGGTGTGACGGGGCCCCGCTGGAATTGATCGCTCGCCGTAATATTCCAACACGTAAAGCGCGCAGAGACGAATGGTGTTCTGGACTGACAGCAATGCGTAAGGTCCAGTGCTCTACTACCGATGCGCGAGTGGTCCTTGGTGGTCAGGTAGTAGATTACAAGGGATGCATGCCTGGTGTGGCAGAAGAGGCGTTGCTATCGTTACGCTCAAGCCAGCCCTTGTTTCTTATCGGCGGATTCGGCGGATGCGCCCGGGATGTCGCTGAAACGCTTGGTCTCGTTGAACCGTGGCCTGGATCACGGAGCGACTGGCCGGGCCGCCGGAAGTTCAAGGGATGGACCGGCAAGGATTTAAACAACGGCTTGTCACCTGAGGAGAACAAAGCGCTGGCGAGCACTTCGTACATCCGTGATGCAATTATGCTAATTCTCCGGGGCGTGAACAAATTGCGTCAGCAAACGCCAGCGGAAACACACTAAGCCGAACATAGCGCATTTGCACAAGGTGTTCATATGCTACCATCACGACAAGGACCAATGCTACAAGGATTACCTCGTCGATGCGGCACGCCAGCACAGAATCTTTATAGACGGATCAGTAAATACTGGTGACATAGAAGATTCTTTACCCGATGAACATATCTGAGAGTTCATCAGGGATATTTACTTGAGGGATTCGGCTGTAACCACCGTGATCGTCGGCCAATGCACCAAGCGTCGGAAGCATGTTGATTGGGAGATCTGTACGAGCATGTTCGATGGGACCGTCAACAAGAAATTCGATATTCTGGCCATCAGTCTACTTGGAAACCTCGGACTACTTCTGCGATGCGCCGAGGGAAGATGAAAAGAAGCTGTATCCAGGTTCTGAGACTTTGGTATTGATTCAGAGCCGTGAGGAATACGAGCGGCTATTCCATTACATGCCTGCTCGGATTATTGACAATCTCAAAATTCCGAGAGCCACAATTTCCGTTGTACCTTGGGCAAGGATTGCTAATAGCCCGGACAA
Organism: Rhodothermales bacterium; assembly: GCA_963663495.1. Lineage (GTDB taxonomy): Bacteria > Bacteroidota > Rhodothermia > Rhodothermales > Bin80. The sequence goes on along the minus strand of OY760427.1, from coordinate 964,847 downwards.
AGTGCATTGACTGGTAAATGCAGTATTCCAAGATCGTGCAATTTGCAGGAATGGCCTATCACGACCGTTGCGCCGCAAGGACTCATGATAGCCGGTCCACGCACAGAATGGCATCAAGTCCCCGTCCCTGCGGTTATCGCCGCCAATAATCTTAAATGTTGCGCATCAGACACCGTTTATCGGGCCGAAGTTTGACGAGTGTGCCGGAGTGCGACCGGTGTTGGAGATTCACAGATGGTGCTTGAGAGGATCTTGGCGCTGGCTGCCCAACGCGAATCCGAGGCGTTGGAGTTCAAGCGTACGACGGGAACGCGTCGTGAGGCAGCGGCCACTGTGTGCGCCACGCTCAATCACCGGGGCGGACACATGCTGGTTGGGGGGTTCGCCGAAGGGAAATGTCGTCGGCCAGCAGGTGAGCGATTGGACGATGGTGGAGGTGGGTGCCGCGATTCAGAGGATCGACCCTCCGGCTTTTCCGGAGGTTGGGCGGATCCGTGTCGCGGAGTATCCGTCCGGTGAAGTACATTATAACCGAGGGTATTTACTCTCTCGGCGGCGTGCCATTCCTTGTTGGCTGAAAAAGTGATTTGTGGTTCGGTGTTGGCTTGGGTTTCCTAAGCCTTTTCACCATACGGATCCATGATCACTTATGAGTTTATCAGATGATTTATCGCAGCTCATTCAAGGGCTGCGTCATGCCGGCGCGTCCGGTCGGCAGCTGCAATTTGACTCGTTGCGGCACCTCACCCAGTGTGTACAGCAGTTAACGTCTAGTCTGGAAGAGGATGTTATGCTTCCGTCGGATAATGCGGCTCCAGACGGCACTGGGGAGCAGTTGGCAGAAGCACCTTCCGAGGAGGAAAACATCGTCCGTGCTCCAGAGTCTCTGGAGTCTCCGGGAGGCTTGGCATTGGGGTACGATGATGATGCTGCGGCGTGCGAGCAGGCGCGGCAGGTGTTTGATACGCGCCCGTTGTGTGAAGAAGAGCACGTAATCCTTTGGCTTGATGCCATGGAAGTGTGGGGGCGACCCATAGTCGTGTGCATGGCCGCTACCATTGAGGGTTATCGGCGCATTCTGGGCTTTGTGGAGGCTCCGTTGCACGATGCGGAGCGCGTGCAACACTTGTTACAAGGCTTGTTGGAGCGCGGTTTGTGCGCAGATCGGGGGCTCTTCTGCATCACTCCTGATGTGACCTCGCTGACCGGCGTACTGCAAGAGTGCTTGGGTACCGGTATGCAGCAGCAACACTGCCAGATGCACAAGCGCACGCGTGTAGTGAGTTATCTGTCCGAGCAGGACGGGGGGAGATCACGCGTGCTTTCGCCGTGCCGGATCCGAAGGTGGCGCATGCAGCGTTGATGCAGATCCATACGGACCTTTTGGTGTGTAACCGGTCTGCGGCCCGGTGGCTCTTGCGGGGTCTGGATAGGACGCTGACACTGCACCGGACAGGACTGTATGAACAGTTGAGTCCGAGCCTTCGAAGTACTCGTTGTGTGGCCCATGTATCCAAGAAGCTGGTGCGGCGACTACGCGATGTTCGCTTATGGATGCCGCCAGACAAGCGCCGTGCTTGTCTGGCGTTGTTGCTTCTTGAGATCGAGTCACATATGCGAAGATTGCCCCGCGCTGCGTATCTTCCAGCGATGCGATCAGCATTGTTTCCTTCCATCAATCAGACAAACGATAACTGACCTATGTCCAGAGATGTCATGCAGATAGAAAACCCCGGCACACTACCGGAGGGTCTCCAGAAGATACTAGACACGGGGATCGATTCCCTGAAGCTGTTAGTAGAGCATCTTGGCACGATGCAACTGGCGTTTTTTCTTGCGGTCATGGAAGCCGAGGTAAAGTCTCTCTGCGGTGTGCGCAGAAAGCGCGACAACAATAAGCAGCACAAGGGGCGGTACGAGCGGTGGGGGAGCAGACCGGGCTCTATCATGATTGGAGATGAGCGGGTAAAGGTGAGTGTGCCGCGTGTACAGGACCGGGTGAAGGGTAAAGCGCGTCCTCTGGAGACCTACAAATTGTTGCACAAGCCGAATTCGAATATGGTGGAGCGTATCGCCCGGAAAATTGTGTATGGTATTAGCCAGCGGAACTACAAGAAGGTGGCAACGGAGTTTGTTGGCAGTTTTGGATTGAGCGCTTCCTCAATCAGTCGCAAGTACAAGAGTTACAGTGCACAGGTATTGAAGGAGCAGGAGGAGCGTAATCTGGCGGAGAACACGTTTGTAGCGTTGCTGCTGGACGGCAAGTACTTTCAGGGGGTGCAGGTATTGATTTGTGTAGGGATTACGGAGACGGGCGAGAAGATAGTAGTAGGGATGGTGGAGACGGCGACAGAGAACGCCGAGGCGGTACAAGGGCTGCTGCAGGATTTGATTGATCGCGGTCTGCGGTATGATAAGGGGCTTTTGGTCATCTTAGATGGTTCCAAAGGGCTCCAGAAGGCGGTGAAAGCGGTATTTGGTGATAAGGCACAGGTACAGCGGTGTACCTGGCACAAGCGAGAGAATGTGGTGAGTTACATTGAGAAAGAGGACGAAAAGGTGCGGGTTCGGGGGGAGTTGCAGCAGGCGTACGACGAGCCGAATTACGACAAGGCAAAGGATGCGCTTCTGAGCATAAAAAAGGGGTTGAAGGAGTCCCATCCCAAGGCATCGAACAGCTTGTCTGAGGGGTTGGAAGAGACTTTGACGCTCCATAGACTGGGGGTGGCGGAGGAACTGGGACGCAGTTTGCAGACCAATAACATCATGGAGAACCTGAACAGTTTGATTGCTCAACGATGCCGGAATGTCGCGCGTTGGATGAATTCGAGTCAACGTCAACGATGGGCAGCCATGGCCAATAGGGAGTCGGAGACATGGAGCATGAAAATCCTACCCTGTGCAGACCACCTGCCGGAACTACAAGCAGTTCTACTGTAGAAGCGTGTACCGTACCACGATGCGTGCGATAATGGGGGCAGGATCGTGCTGTGTGACGGGTTCGGCTGCCACTTAGGGGGGTAACAGCGCTATAGAGGCGTAGTGTAAGGCCTCCGTAGACGATGTAACGTGTCACTTCGCGATAAGCGGAGCAGGCGGAGATGTATCCGGAGGGCACGCATGTCCCCGCCAAAGCCGTATCGGAGGGCCCAGAAGGGTTCTCATCAGACGGTAAGCGGTCCAAATGTGCCGAAAACACGCCAACGAGGCGGTAAATCACGCGTACGGTGATCTATCCGGCCAATAAGGAGCCTACGGCTGTGCGTGGAGGGGTAGTCATCAAGGGAGCCAAGGCGAATGTGAAAAGACTACCCTGTACCAAGAAGGTGTCGTAATTATCATCAGCATTATTGCAGCGCGTACGATCCATAAGTGCTTGCCGGAACATTAGTTCGGTCGTGGTACGATGCGTGCGGAATTGGAGGGTGCATCGTAGCGTGGTTGGTAGGATTGACGGGTTTACGTTGCTACATACACGCGTGGCTGTCCACTATGCCTGCAGATGGCACGTTTGAAGCCGCTACCACGGTGTGCATGCGTGCAAAAGGGCTCATATAGGCTGTTCAGTAAGGAAAAACGTGCCTGAATCTGCCTGCAACACGCCAACGAGGCCATAAATCATGCGTGCAGGTCAATTAGTGAGGTGGAGTCGTTAAGCAGGACAATATTATCCTGGACAAACCACCGAAGCTGTAAGCAGCTCTACTGTAGAAACGCGTACAGCACCGCAGCGATAGTATATGCTGAAAGATGGATACGGTCGTGCAATGCCACGGTGCGTGCGATAATGGGTGCTGGATCGTGCTATGTGACAGGTTCGGCCGCCAATTAGGGGGTAATAGCGCTATAGAGGCGCGGTGTAAGGCCTCTGTAGACGATGTACCGCGTCACTCGCCATGAGCGGAGGACACGCATGCCCCAGCCAAAGCCGTATCGGAGCGCCCAAAAGGGCTGTTCTCAGACATTCACCGGACTGAATAGCACCCAAAACCGCCGAAAACGCGCCAACGAGGCCGTAAATCACGCGTACAGTGATCAGTCCTGCCAATAAGACTGCCTACTGCCGGAACAGGAGTTCGATCGTGGTACGATGCGTGCGGTATTGGATGATAGGATTGGCGCGTTTAGGTCGTTACCCCCGCGTGGAAGGTTAGCATACCTGCAGATGGTACGCTTGAAGCCGCTACCGCGGTGTCAGCGCGTGCAAAAAGGGCTCATATAGGCTGTTCAGTAAGGAGAAACGCGCCTGAATCTGCCTGCAACACGGCAACGACACCGTAAATCACGCGGCAGATACTTGCGGGCTTGATAACCGCTGCGAAAGTTCATAATTCTTTGATCAGAACTACAATCAGGGGTGTCAGGATGAGCGCAGAATCTGTACATTGTAGCCGCTCCAGCCGGCACCGACTGGATTTTCAGCCAACAAGGAATGGCACGCCGCCACTCTCTCAATTAGAGTAAGTTAGAGCGCGGTTCGAAGGTTTATAGGCTAGCGTCGGTTGGGTGTGCAGGAGTCAAGTACCTGACAGCGTATTCGCAGACCCGTACACGGATCTATCGGATGACCCGGGCGCGCCTGTTTAGGGGCTCCTATGCCGCTTTCTTGACGGTAGCTTGCTGCAAGTCCCGACTAGCTTTCCAATGATGGGGCAAGAGTTCAGCCATGCGGTCGGCAGGATGTGTCGGAAGACGGCGTAGTACGTCGGTAAGCCATTCAATCGGGTTTGTCGATTGCAACTTGCATGTGGCAAAAAGAGCGTACAGTACTGCGGACCGCTGCGCTGCCGCATGCGATCCCGCAAACAGATGGTTTTTTCGACCAAGCGCAATCGCTCGCATCTGGTTCTCGACCAGATTGTTATCAATCTCAACCTTACCGTCTTCCAGGTAACAAGCCAGCTTCTCCCACCTGTTGAGCATGTACCCCACGGCTTCATCCCATCCCGCACTCGGCCGGTGCTCACGACTCTCCTCAAGCCATGGCTTCAACTTCTCCAGTACCGGCCGTGCCTCCTCCTGTCGTACCTCTACACGCCGAGCCGGACCAGCTCCCTCCTTACGCAACCCACGCTCTATCGCATACAACTGCCGGATTTCCTCCATTACATGGCGCACCTTCTTGGGCTCCTTTTTCCTGCAGTCATAAAACTTGCGACGCGCATGCGCCATACATCCAAACAGCGTTATCCCGCCCCGCGTACCAAACGCATCGTACACCACATACCCGTCGGTTTGCATCGCCCCTCTATATCCGCGCAAGAATTCCCACGGTCCAGCGCGCGCACGGCTCGGGCTGTAATCCATCATCACCACCTTCGCCCGCGGTGCCAGGTATACCCAAAGATAGCCGCGATGCGTCTTTCCTTCGTTTTTCTTCCCTTCCTTCTCCTTCCCTTTCTTCTTCGGCTTTTGCACCGGGAACGTTGTCTCATCCACCTGCAGATACCCGCTACGAAGCACCTCCTTACGCAACGCATCTCCTAACGGACCCAGATACGTCGCTACCTTCGCAATCCAATCCCCCATTGTAGCAGCCGATAGCTTCACGCCATGGCGCTGAAACTTCTTCCGCAGCCGGTATAGCGGCATATGATCCACATATTTGGCTACCGCCAAATACGCCAACAACCCCGGACCCGCCTTCCCCTTCGGTATAACACGCTTCGGCAACGGTGCTATGACCACCCCCTTGCGAGGCTCCTTGCAGACAACGTACTTCGGCCGCACAATCCGTACTACCCTCGTGAAGCCCGGCACATATTCCAGGTACTCCGTTACTTCCTCGCCGATGTACTTCATACCCGCGGTGCTGCCCTCCGGCTCAAGGCGGATCACCTCTCTGGGCAGATGGTCCGGAATCGGCCCGCGCACCGGCTTGTTCTTCCCACGCCGCTTGCGCTTTACCAGGTCGTACTCCTCTTCCTCCTCGGGCTCAACAGCTACTGGTTCCTCTCCAGACAACCGGCCTTGCTGCGCCTTGTCCGCCGGCGTGTAACGCTCACTCTTTTTGCCAGAGAGTAGGCGATGCGCTTGTTCCAACCTGTCTTCCAGATGGCTAATCTTCGCAGCCAGATCCGCGTTGTTCTTGGATAGACGATCGGCTTTTTTCTCCAAGCGACGGACCTGTTTTCGCAGATCCTTGTTCTCAGCCTCTTGGTTTCTTAGCCTCTGAAAAAGGACTTCACCGGCAGGAGAAGAGGGGGAGAAAGATGCCTTGGACCGCATAGTTCATGTACATGTGCTTCCTCCACAATGTTCCGGTTCTTCTCCCCAAAACCCATGTTGTTGTCCCAAAAGACGCTGATTGCTGCCTGCATTTCAGGCGCCTGAACGATAAGCTGCACACCACTCCGAAATTCCCATATCGGCACACCAAACCCGGCGTATAATCACCTTGCACTAAGCTCTACAAGCGGACTACGCAGACCAATGCTAAGCCCGCTTTACCATGTACTTTACCGTACGGATACCGCAACATCGTTATCCACATTGCCGCCAGCGCAGATGCTGCATGGGAGCAATTTTGGCGACGTTATTGTCAACTCACATGGATCACGCTTCCCATGAAGAGCTAGCTAAGTCAAATTTGTGCCTGCGCTCCAACACCGCAGGCGCCCAACGCGGAAAGAGAAGGTAGGCATAGGTGTGTCTACCCGACAGACGTCTTCCCAAAATCTCGGTAATGTGACCGCTGTCGTGTCGGGAAAAGGCCCTAAACTGGTGTTTTCAGCCCCTCTCATGGTCGTCCCTACGCGTGAACAACGCACAATCGGTCCTGCAGGTACCGAAACAGCACTTTCAGACCCGAACAGGGTACGACATGAATATTGCAGGATTCAGCGGGCCCCTGCGACTCTACCTCTTATCACTGACGGCTGGCACAACGCCCCACTCAGCCAAGAGTCACTCGCAAGACCAGACTTTCCTGTCAACCACTAACTACGTAGAACCTGGAAGGGATCAGATCCAGAACCTATCTCATAAGGAGCATAGTCCGCGAAGTAGCAGCATTGCCGGATACAAGTCTGTTTATGTACACACCTGTGGCAACCTGCTGCCCGGACGCATTCCGGCCGTCCCACCGCAGCTCGTGCGTACCCGCTGCCATTTCTTTCTGCACTAAGTTGATCACATGCTGTCCCAATACATTATAAATGGTAAGATGCACTACTGACCGCTCAGGCAGGTCAAATGCAATGGAAGTCTCCGGGTTAAAGGGGTTTGGGTAGTTGGGGTGAAGCACAAGGCGGTCAGGAAGTTCTTCTCCACCTTCCGCGGAAGTTAGCGTGGGTTGAATGGAGACCTTTATCAGTTCATTTACCGGCAAGTATCCAAAGCCGTCGTTGACCTGCCTCACTGTGTTATCTTCATCCGCCGGACCGGTATTAGGGGAGGATTGGCGCGGTGCTTGGTTCGGGCCGACACCGGGCTCTTCATTCCTTTCCGTTCCCGCGTCCCATAACATGATGTGTTCGGTTACGTCGCCAACGATTGGCATCCCCTGTTGATCGAAAAGAGGAATCCCCGCATGGCTTGGAGCGAAGAACAGATCGTTGGATTCCATATACATGCTCGCAAAGCCCAAATACGTTCTTACCATACCATTCACTGTTACCGTATAAGACTGTCCGGGAAGCAGTGGTGCAGGATCGGTTGCTCCCGATGGTACCGAGAACACGACTGGAGCGAATCCTGCAGATCCGTTCAGTGTCTCGGCCAGCAAAACTGGATTGCCATCCTCCGCCAAACTCTCCAAGCCAAACATTGGCTCGTTCATACCTTCAACAAAGAGTGGCGACGAGCCGGAGTGCACAACCGCCAGTCCCGGAGCCAAGGGTACAGGAGTTCCGCTATCGCCTGAAATATTCTCAATCTTAAGCATAAACGGCGCAGACTCAAGGTGCTCAATGATAATGCGAAGAATACTGGGAGCAGACTCAGCAGCCAAGAATGCATGCTCATCAGGAGGCCGCACCCCCTTATCGGGATCGGGTGGGCCTACCCCCGGACCTTGCTGCCGAGGAGCTTGGTGACCCCCGTACCCCAGAAATTGATCCTCCTCCGTGCCTGCGTCCCAGATCAGCAGCTCGCTGCTCATATCCCCGCTGATCGGGTGGCCCGCGTTGTCGTAAAGCGGTATGCCTCGCGGCATTGGAGCAACGAAATAGTCATTAGTCTGCACGAGCATTGTAGCAATCGATAACGACGCGCCCGGCATTGCTGAAACCACAAATTCATAGGAGTCCCTAGAAGCAATCGGCCCCGGCTCCGAGACGCCTTCTGGAACAGCAAATACGCCTGTCGTCAACGCTGCATTACGACCAAGGGAGTTGGCGAGCACCACCGGATTGCCATCCTCTGCTAGCGTCTCCAAGCCCATCCCCCGATCCGGTATACGTTCAATAAAGATAGGTCCAGGCTCCATGTGCGTCGCCCACACACCCGGCGCAAACTGGTGCGGCACTCCAGAATTCAAAGCTAAGTGAATTGCTAATTCGAACAATATGCCATCCTCGGCCAGCGTCTCCAAGCCCATCCCCCGATCCGCTGTTCCAGGGATAAAGAACGGTCCATCGTCAAAGTGGATGACAGCGGGACCTAGAGAAACCGGGACACCCTTGGTCGTGCCATCCGACAATGTGAGCGTCTCGCTGGTCGAAACGTTTTCGAAACGGATTTGCATCCAGGAAATCCCGAAACGTTCTGTCACCCAGTCCACCGATACGCGCAGAACCTCTGCTACCTCAGGATAATCGAATCCGTCGCTCACCCTCCGCACCGCATTATCTTCGTCTCCCTCACCTGTATTGGCAGCGGATTGACGCATCGGTTGATTGGGTCCCAGTCCAGGCTCTTCGTTTTGTTCCGTACCCGCATCCCACAGGTAGACATGATCGGTCAAATCACCCATGACCGGACCGTTCTCTCCGGTCACAGCGATCCCCCTCTCATCAGGGGCGAAGAAAAGATCGTTTGACTCAACAAACATGCTAGCGAATGACAACCGGGCATCTGGCAGGACAGGTATTAAAACCAATCCAGTGTCACCCGGTAGCAGCACTTCGGAATCGTCCAAGGGCCGGGGTTGGATCACTGTCACCCATGGAAACGCTGGCGCCGGGGGGCTTGTATTCGTGAGCGTCACCTTAAAGAAATCCTGCCCCACCACGGGCGAGCATAGAAAGGCCACAATTGCAAGAGACAATTGACGCATCGGTGCGTCCCGTTTAGTTAATTGATACAGTTCAGATAAAGCCGTGTTGCTCCTATTGTTCATTTGAAATGAAAGGGAGTTATATGGCTGAGTGCCACGCGTTTTCGCAGGAGTTACTTTTCGTGCTTTGGTGGTGCAGACAGGATGGCTTTCGCCAGGTAAGCGTGCGGTGAACTACATCTTGATTGGGTGATGGGTTCTGGGGAGCTTACCCCTAGACGTGAGAACCCAGACCCCAGATCGCATGGTACAGCCCAAACGTACGGCGGAAGAGATGTTTCCGCTGGTAGAGCAGTATAACGAAAGGACCCGGTCCGCAGCGGCGTTTTGTGCAGAGCACGGCGTCTCGTACGGACCGTTGAATTACTAGAGGCGGAAGCATCGCCATGGGACTGCAGCCGCGGATAGCCGAGGCTTCGTGGAGATAGGCAGTGCAGCGCTAAGGGAAGCGGCGCGGGAAGAGATCGCGTACCCGCACGAGAGGAGGGCATTATTTACCTCAAGTCACACACCATACCTGCTGGACCGAAATACCCGAGATATTCCGACAGCCATGCCAGCGAGAGTTGACCAGAACTGACGAACAATCTAACCGCTATGGAGGCATTATGGGCAAAGGGCAGGGCAAGCCCACATGCTCTCCTCCTTCCAACCACACTGTACCCGCCAAAACCGCCAAAAAGCCCGCTACCCTGTACTTCACCGCACGCTTACAACAGAAGGTCGGATTTGAGATCTGGCATCGGGTATGTTACAGGGTGAATGGGTATTGGGGTTTCTAGACGATTGAGCGTCGCGCAATATCCCATTCAAGCCGTGTATAACCCATATCTTACGCCATACTGTTAAACGATGATTCCCCACCACTTAACTCCCTTATTCATAAGGGAGTTAAGTGGTGGGGATGAATTCATCCGCCAAAGGGACTGTTAACAATCCAAGCAGGAATGTCGCCCGGAAGGCAGGGCTGAACCGTAGCATTAATGCCACCGGATGGGGGCATTTAGACGGGATGCTGCAGTACAAATGCCGGGAAGTGCCCAAGATCCCAGCCCCTTACACGAGTCAGGACTGCAACAAGTGCGGTCGCCGGGACAAAGCGAATAGATTGACCCAAAGTAAATTCAAGTGTGTCTCATAATGATACACCGACAATGCGGACCTTAACGCTGCCGCAAACATATTGGCCTCCGGGATTGGGGCAACTGCACGGCGAGGGGCGTTCGAGTTACCGACCCCTATGACTCGTGAAATTTGTACTAGTGCCTCACTGTGTACAGTTGGTCACTCACGTATATAATTCCCTTTCATTGGACACATGACAGAAGGCATGGTGCCAGATGCCTTGGGTTTGCTGCGCGTCTGTGCTACATTTTGGGCCCGATCCCTGTAAAAACAACCCGAAGCAAAGGAAAGATCACGCTCAATAAGGAACCACTTCCCTAGGACTGACCTGCAGCGGCAATGGACATTTCCTTCGACCCAACATCATCCACTTAGCAGCAAAGAAGTACTTTAGGATTCGTTCGTATTCATAGCCGAACAACAACTATATGTTATGGTGCTACTGCCTCTAGAACCATGTAAAAGTGCCTTTTGTTAAGAATTGCTGCTGACCAGTCGGCAACGCTTACCCGGGTATGCCCTTTAGAATGGCATACTGCCCAGCACTTACCACCGCACGTATCCGCTGGCAGTCACACCGTAGCTCACCGGCCGGTACGGCGCCACATGCTCTATCGCCAATCCGCTTACACTGAAGCCAAACCCCGTGCGCCCCTGAAGTCCCGCTCCTATGCGGTAGTCCCTGCCTCTGTCACGCAGCCCCATACCCACATGCGGCCGCAGCACACTGCGCCGGTGAACACGTGAGCCATACCCCACCTCCAACTCCATCCGACGCTCCGACGGATACACCTCCCACCGACGCTCCACCTGCCACAGCGTCCCCACATGCGTACGACCCCAGGTCGGTCGCACCTGCGCTCCCAATCCCTCCAGTCCTCCATAGCGCACCATGCCCGAATATCCCCACTCACCGTAGCCATCCTCCTGATGCAATACCAAACGCCTTGACATCACCTCCGCATGCAATATCCCCATCCGCACGCGTAATCCTCCGCCTGCCTCCATGCCCATTCCTCTCTCCGCATCCCCGCCGCTGTGCAAAACCGCCGCCTCCACATACGGCTCCAACACATCCTGCAACGTCATCGATCCCTCCAGACCCGCGCGGACACGACTTACCCCAATCCCTCCATCCATCCCCAGCCAGAACCCGTCCGCCTCGTACCCCAGCCGCGCGCCCGAACGGCGTACCAACGTGCCGCCCACGCCCGCTGCCATCATGCGCATTCCCGTGTCCTCTGCTTCCGCCACTACTCCCTGTCCTGCACCTGCCAACCCCCACACACTATGCCGCATCCCCCCGTAGCGCACATACGGATACCAGCCCGTCATCTGTAGTAGCGTCCCTCCCTGCTCCAATGCCTCGCTGCGCGATACCACCATCCCCATCAGCCAGCGACCTCCCGCACGGTAGTCCGCCCCCAATGACGCCGTCACCACATCCGCTCCCGATACCCCACCGCTCTGCAACCTGCTGTACGCACCACGACCCCATATACTCAGCCGCTCTCCGCTTGCCTGCAAGCCGCAGCCCGACAATAAGTGCGACGCGCGCACCCGATGACCGGGGAACGGCCTCGGCATACAACCCACCAATGATCCCTCCATACGCTCCGATACCGCCTCCACTATATGCACCGCCACACTCCGGCCTAATCGCGCACGGATTCCCGTATCCTTCGACCCCAACACCACATCCTCGCGCACCGTCTCATCCCCTAACTCCACCATCAGCGCAAACGCTTCCCCGCTACCTTGCGCGCCCAATAACGGTACTCGCACCTCTTTTCTTGTCTCCCCAGGCCCAAACTCCAGCACTCCCTCCATGCGCTCGTAGTCCTCTCCCGCCCATGCCGTGCCGTCTATCGTACGGTAACGGCCGGTCAGCCGCTCTGCCACGGGTGCCAGTAGTCCCACCACAAACAGCGCCTCGGTCTGCGACACCGCAATGGCTCGCACCTGCACTCCCGGCGCAGTCTCGTCATCTACGATCGTGCCCGTAGCCATCGCCTGCCCGATTTGTGTATTGATCGGATTCGACAGCGTCACCTCTATCGTCTCGTCTCCTTCCTGCAAGTCGTCGTCTATCAGCGGTATCCTTACCTGCGCCTCTGTACTGCCGGTCTCAAATACCACCAGCCCCTGCGTCGCCTCGTAGTCCGCATCCGATGTCGCCGTGCCTCCCGTCACCGCAAACTGCACCGAGACCACCTTGGTACTACCGTAGTTTAGCCGCACCGCCATCACCAGCTCCTCAGAACTCTCCGTCCCGGTACCGTCATGGATGCTGACCTCTATTGGATCATCCTTTATCGTCACATCCCCCTCCGCATCCAAAACCACTGCATGCTCTGGAGCGCTCAGCTTTACTACCAATCCCTCGTCTTCCTCCACCACATCATCACGCGCTACCGGTACCGACACTTGCCTCACCGTCTCGCCCGGAGCAAATACCAGCGTGCCAAGCATGCGTGTGTAGTCCGCCCCTGCCTTCGCCGTACCATCCGCCGTGGCATATGCCACCCCGACACGCACCGTGCTCGCACCACTTAACGATACAGCAAGCTGCGCACTCCCTCCATCCTCCGATACCGTCACATCACCTATTGAGAGCCCCGGAAGACGATCATTGTCCAGTATCGTCACTGTGGTCTGGCCGCCATCATCAAGTTGCACCAGGAACGCTTCCCTGCCCTCGTGCACTGCATCGTCCCTAGTTGGAACTTGTACTACCGTCCCCGTATCGCCAGGCACAATCGTCACCAATCCGACGCTCACCTCCCCATAATCCTCCCCGGCGGTCGCCGTCATGTCATTTGTACTATATGAGACTGGAACAGGCTTCGTGCTTGCGGTGCTGAGACTGATGTAGACATTTGCTATACCCCCTTCCCGTACATACACCGCTGGCACCATCCCAAGGGTCGGCTCAGCATCGTCGTCCAAGATGGTGGCACTGCCTGTTGCCATGCCCAGCTCCGCTCCCTGCGCGTCCGCCAGCTCCACCGCGAAACCCTCGTCGTCCTCGTCCAACGCGTCATCAATGATCTGCACCAATACCTGCTTCTCTAGCTCGCCTGCTCCGAATGTGAGCACCCCACTTCTATGCTGGTAATCCGCACCCGCTGTCGCTGTACCATCTTGCGTACGGTAATCGACCGTAACAACGCTGGTGGTCTCTCCGCTTAATTTCACTCGAAACACTGCCGTACCTGCGCCTTCCCTTACCCGGACATCCGACAACACACGCACAAGCGGCGGTACATCATCGTCTCGAATCCCTACCTCTATACTCCCGGATACTCCATCGTAGCCACCACCACTCGCTGACAACCGTATCTCTCCGGTCTCGTCATCGTAGTCCGCATCGTTCAGTGCTGATACCGTGACAGTCTGGTCCATTTTCCAGTCCGCAGTGTTGAAGGTCAAGCTCCGCAGACTGACGGATACCTTACCGTTCAGTGCGGGCTCTGCGCTGATGGATACGGTCACCTGACCTGTTGATGGAGAGGCGAGCCGCACCGTAAAGATTTTGCCTGCTGCCCCCTCGGTCAGGGGCAATGCTGTCGGATTAATCACCAGCCCAACCTCGTCATCGTCCAGCACCATCACCGTTAATTCCTCCTCCACATCATCGTAGCCACCACCCGCCGCCCGGTGCGTCAGCGTAGCATCGTCATTGTTCGTATCGTCGTCTTGAGCAGCATGCACGGTTACTGTCTGTACGGTATACCAATCATCGGCAGTGAACGTCAGAGATCCATCACCCACCGTAACATCTGTATCGTCGCTCCCGATCACCACCGTTACCATGCCCGATGGCTCCGCTGACAGCCTCACCGTATAGGACGCTCCGCCCCCTTCCGATACCGTAAGCTCGGCAGATGCTAATACGATCCCTGCTACGTCATTATCTCGTATATCTATGTCCACATCCTCTGTCTCACCATCATACACACCCCCGGATGCTGTAAGGGTGAGCTGTACACTTGCGTCCATCACATCGTCGTCCTCTTCCGCATGGACTGTCACCGCAACAGGCGCGCTCCAGTCCTCTGACGTGTACCGGAGCGTCCTCGGGTTCACCATCACATCCGTTCCCGCATCGCCCGTGATCCGCACATCCACCGCCTGCGTGGGCTCCGCGAGTAGCCGTACCGTAAAATGCTCTTCTGTCCCTTCTGGCACCGACAGGTAAATGGGCGATACCACCAACCCTGCCACCGGATCATCGTCCTTCACGGTAACAACCACATTACCCGTCTGGCCATCATACCCGCCTCCACTTGCCGTCAGACCTAGTGGCCCTGCTTCGTCTATTCCATCTGCATCGTCCTCTGCCGTCACGGCTAACGATTGATCGGTGCTCCAATTGGAAGAAGTGAAGATCAAGCGTGGCACCGATAACGATACCTTTCCGGCCAGTTCTGGTGGAATGCTCACCGTAACCATCACATCTTCCCCCGCAGGAGCAGAGCCCAGCTGGACTGCAAAGTCCTTGCCGGACCTCCCCTCTTCCAATCTTAACGTCGTCGGAGCTACTACCAATTGCACTCGCTCATCGTCATCCACGGTAACAGCCACATTACCTGTCTTCCCATCATACCCGCCTCCGCTTGCCAGCAGACCTAGAGGCCCTGCCTCGTCGTCTGCATCCCCATCGTCCTCCGTCATCACGGTTACCGATTGATTTTCGTCCCAGTCGGAAGATGTGAAGGTAAAGCTGTCGTCGGATAACGATACCTTTCCGGCCAGTTCTGGTGGAATGCTCACCGTAACCATCACATCTTCCCCCGCAGGAGCAGAGCCCAGCTGGACTGTAAATTCTTTGTCCGTACCCCCTTCCACCAAATCCAGCTGGCGGGGTGCAACTTGCAGCCTTACAGCGTAAATGTCCGTTACCGTCACCCCTAGGTCTTGCTCCATACCGGCGTAGTCCGCTGCGCCCGAAGCGGTGTGGATGAGCGTCTCTGTGTCATCAACCGCGTCGGCATCCTGCAGGGCCGTCACCTCCACGGTTTGCGGATTTTTCCAATCCACAGGCGTAAATGTTAGATTTGTCTTGCCGAGTGTCAGGTCCGTCCCTGCATACCCCGTTATCACCACTGTTACATCACCGATGGGCTTCGTTCCTAAGGCTACGGTGTACGTTCCCCGTCCCTCTTCTTTCACAGTCAGTGAAGATGGATCCAGTACGAGATGGGGTTCGGCAACAATAGTGCCAGTGGCCTTCTGCTTCGGAATGCCTGCAAACTGGTCTGAATGTGTAATCAGTTTAAACGCCTCGCGGCGCTCGAAAACCTGGTCATTCATTAGTGGTATCCTGATGTCTGCGCTCGTATCACCCTTCTTAACCGTAACCGCTCCCGTCCGACTGGCATAGTCTAACCCCGCTATTGCTGTACCGTCCTTCGTTCTGTATTTGATGGTAAGATCTCGAGCGACCGGTTGCTGGAACTCCAAAAAGAATGGCATAAAGCCATCCGCTTCCGTGGCCATCGTATCCCTCACAGTCCACCCGTCAACATCCAGTATTCGCACCGGATCATTGAGTTCAGTCTCTACCGACCCGTCTCGGAAACGGCTGCAGTAGCAATCCATTAATTCATCTCCTTCGGGTATGCCATCCGAAAGGGCCTCATATTTATCTACGGTCCATTCTGACTCAGCCAAGCCAAATCTATTAATGCGCTCAATCTTGAGACTATCCTTGCCAGTCACCAGCACATCTTTCCCTAGCTCAGCCGTACCGTCACCATGATGGACGTAAAAGTATGACCCCCTCGGATTACGAAAACTGCAATTGTATTCGGCCTTGCAAGTGGTACCTTCTCGTAATTGGAGCCAAATTGAACTAGGCCCCCTGGGGCACCAACGGTACTGTGGTGAAGCTTCACTGCCTGCCATCTGCGATGGTAGGATGCGTGAAGCTTCTTCTTCCTGTTCAGATCCGGTGCCTATCCCTATCTCGGCAGCCATTGCTGCAGATCCAGAATTCCTCACATGCTGGCCCTGCACCGACCGAGTTATTCCTGAAACACAAAGCAGGCCCAATAGCACCACCACGCATCTCTGTGCGGCACTAATGGCCCAACAGTCAAGTGATGTCAAGACAATCTGCCTGCTCTGTTGCATGACACTCCGTTCATATCTCCACCTACCCTGCACCCACTTTAACTAGCCACCCTCAATCATAGTGTAACACCGCAGTGTAACATGGAAAGTGATACAATGTCAATATCCCAAGGGCTTGGGATATACCACTCTTAGTGGGCTAAGGATGAAGGGGATGCCTGTTCGGGGGGCGATTGTATCATTTGGGAATTATATACGTGAGTACCCTCGCGTATCAATTTCACAGGTCAATGGGGTCGGTAACCCGAACGCCCCTCGCCGTGCAGTTGCCCCAATCCCGGAGGCCAATATGTTTGCGGCAGCGTTAAGGTCCGCATTGTCGGTTTATCCACATGAGACACACTTGAATTTACTTTGGATCAATCTATTCGCTTTGTCCAGGCGACCGCACTTGTTGCAGTCCTGACTCGTGTAAGGGGCTGGGATCTTGAGCACTTCCCGGCATTTGTAACTGCAGCATCCCGTCTAACTGCCCCCATCCGGTGGCATTAATGCTACGGTTCAGCCCTGCCTTCCGGGCGATGTTCCTGCCTGGATTGTCAACAGTCCCTCTGGCGGATGAAGTCATCGCCACGACATTAAGATCTTCCAGCACAACCGTAGAAGAGCGATTCGCGATCCTCCGGCTTGCTTGGTGATTGGTATTCCTGCGGGTCATCGCAATCGCTCGGTGAGCTTTCCAGAGTCGCTTCTTAGTGCGAAATCTGCGGTTGGATCCTTTCTGCTGTCGGGCTAATTTCCATTGATACCGGTGCAGTCTTGCCGTCTTACGCTTACCGTCCGGTTGCCGTATGATCTCGCGCTTGCCCTGCCCTTCCCCCATAAATCATCCATCACGGTTCGATTGTTCGTCAGTTCTGGTCAACTCTCGCTGGCATGGCTGTCGGAATATCTCGGGTATTTCGACCTGACAGGTATGGTGTGTGACTTGAGGTGAATAATGCCGTCCTCTCGTGCGGATACGCGATCTCTTCCTGCGCCGCTTCCACTGCCATCCTACCACTTCATGTATTTGACATTTTGCTACTTGTTTTTTATGTTGTGGCATGCTTCAGCGAAGTCAGGTCTTACGAACGCTCACCGCTCCCTGCAATGGAGAGCGTTTGGACAGGGTTCTTGCCGACGATCGTTGGCGGTTTCGCACGCAGATAGCGCGCGCTGTCTGTGAAGAGTTCGGGTTTGTTGATGCACGGGGCGAACCGCAGGTGAGCAACTGTGCGCAGGCTTTATCGAAGTTGGAGGCCCGGGGGAAGATTGTGTTGCCCAAGCCCGAGAATTGTAATGCGGCTAAGGCGGAACCGCGTAGGCGCGAGGAGCGGGTACCGGATCCGATAGCGTTACCGGACACGGTACACGGTGTCCGGGGGTTGACGATTGAGTTGGTTGAGACGGACGAGCAGCGTGTGGTGTGGAACACGTTGCTGCACTTTGAGCATCCGAGGCGTACGACCACATTTGTGGGAGCGCAGGTACGCTATCTGATAGGCAGTGCCCATGGTTACCTGGGAGCGGTGGGATTTTCGGCGGCGGCGTTGTGCCTGGCGCCCAGGGAGTGCTGGATGGCGTGGAGTGATGAGCAGCGCAAGGCGCATTTGCACCGTGTGGTGTGTTTGAGTCGTTTTCTGATACGGGGGCAGTGTCAGGATTTGGCCAGCCATGTACTGGGTAAGGTATTGAGACGGTTGGCGGATGATTTTCAGGCACGGTACTGTTACCGTCCCTGGGTTGTCGAAACGTATGTGGATCCCCAAGGGGAAGGAGCGTGTTTTGAGGTGAACAATTTTGTATTGATCGGCCATACCGCAGGCGGAAAGCGGCACAAGGAGGCAAAGGAAGAGGATCCCAAGGGGCTGTATGTATATGAGTTGGACAAAGAATGGCGCGGTACCTTGGGGGAACCGGAGGAGGAGTTGCGTCCGGTGAGGGATCCGCACGAGGGGATTGACAGTGCGCAGTGGGCCGAAACGGAGTTTGGCGGAGCGCCATTGGGAGACAGGCGGTTGTCTGTGCGACTGGTAAAGAGCACGTCCATGTTGGCCGATGTGATAGGCCACAGCATTACCGCGCATACGGATGCGGACCGCGCGGCGGTGAAGGGGCATTACCGGTTATTGGAGAGCAAGAAGGACAAAACGGTAACGCCGGAGAACATATTGGCGCCGCATCGTGGGCGTACGATAGAGCGCATGCGTAGTCAGGAGACGGTGTTATGCATCCAGGACACGACGAAGTTGCGGTACAGTACGCGGCCGGCGTGTACGGATTTGGAGGTAATAGGGAGTAATCAGACGACGGCGAAGACGCTGGGGTTGCCGTTGCATGCGACGCTGGTGGTGACGGAGGATGGATTGACGTTGGGGGTGTTGCGTGGCAGCTTCAAGGATCCGGAGGAGGGTCCGCATGCTCCGCGGACGCAGCAGTGGATAGACGGGTTCAAGGATATATGCGAGGCGGCGGAGGAGCTGTCCGGCGAGACGCAGGTGATCTGTGTTGCGGACCGGGAGGCGGACAGCTTTGCTATGTTTGCCGAGCAGCGCAGACAGGGTAAGGCGGAGGTATTGATACGAGCGAAGCATGATCGCAAGCTGTTGGATGATCGCAAGCTGTTTGCGGTAATGCGCAGTGGTAAGGCTCCGGGGAATGTGGAGATAGAGATACAGCGGGTGACGGCGCGCAAGAAGCAGGCGCGCAAGCAGGCACGGAAGGGTCGCAGTTACCGGATGGTCAATGCGGAGGTACGCTACGGGAGGTTCTTGTTGCCGGATCCGAAGAACGAGCAGGAGCCGGTGGTGATGTACGGGGTGCATGTGTTGGAGGTGGAGCCTCCGGGGGATGCGCTGCCGGTGGAGTGGATGCTATTGACCAGCATGGAGGTAGGGAGCGTAGCGGATGCACGGCGGGTGTTGGCAATGTATCTCAAGCGGTGGCGGGTGGAAGACTTCTTCCGCGTGCTCAAGAGTGGGTGCAAGGTAGAGCGTTTGGGTCTGCGTACCTCGTTGCGTCTGCAGCGAGCAATAACGATGTATTGTGTGATATCCTGGCGCGTCATGACCTTGGTGCAATTGGGTCGGGAGGTGCCGGAGCTGGACGCGGATGTCTTTTTCACGGAGATGGAGCTGCGATTCTTGGATGGATATGCAGCACGGGTAAAGCTGCCGAAGCCCAGTACTTTGGGAGCTGCTATCCTGATCGTAGCGGTGCTCGGCGGTTATCAGAACCGCACTCGTGATGGACCGGTGGGTTACCAGATCATGTGGCGTGGCCTAGAGAGGTTACACCTAATGACATTGGGATACGAGGTAAGAGACGAACAATTGAGTGCATGTTCGCACGGGAATTCATCTGGGTTCATATAAATGGCATATCAACCTGCCTGATGTGGGCCTATGCCCCAGTGGCTACACCTGCGTGAGCGTGCGGTGAACTTGCATCTTGATTAGGTGACGGGTTCTGTAGAGCTTACCCGTAGACGTGAGAACCCAGACCCCGGACCGTCCGCCTGGTACAGCCCAGACGTACGGCGGAAGAGATGTTTCCGCTGGTAGAGCAGTATAACGAAAGGACCCGGTCCGCAGCGGCGTCTTGCGCAGAGCAGGGCATCTCGTACGGACCGTTGAATTACTGGAGGCAGAAGTATCGCCAGGAGACTGCAGCCGAGGGTTCGTGGATGTAGGCAATGCAGCGCCAAGGGAAGCGGCGCAGGAAGAGATCGCGTATCCGCACGAGAGGATGGCATTATTCACCTCAAGTCACACACCATACCTGTTAGGCCGAAATACCCGAGATATTCCGACAGCCATGCCAGCGATATTTGACCATACCTGACGAACAATCGAACCGTGATGGATGATTTATGGGTACAGGGCAGCGCTTGCCATCCGTGGAGACGACGGCAACCTGTCCGCAGTTACGGTCTATCCCTGTGGCAACGCCGTTGTCTTCGATCTCAGGTGCTTCAATCTTGTAGCTTATGCAGGCATACCATTTGCCCACCCGTTGCAGAATCACGGCTTTTACAGGAACCCCATCTGGATACGGGTTGCCTCCTTTACGTCGGATCTTCATGTATCCAAGCTTAGGGATGAACAACCGTCCATCCTTGATCTTGACCGCTTCAGGAATCGTGAAAGATGAGGTACTGCGGTATTTGGCTTTGAACTTCGGTTTACCCCTACCTTGATTGAAGCAAGCCTTCCATGCGTCCGCTTGGACCTTCAGCGTGTAGCGCACCACGCTGAAGGAGTACTTCTGTAGCCACTCGGTGCAATCTCGTAGTTCTTTAAACCATTTTCCAAGAGGGAAGAAGTACTTCACGGATGGAGGCTGCTCGCCCGACTCCTCTGCCTGTTTGTATTCCTGGATGCACTGCGCCAGTATGGCGTTCCGTCCCATTGTGTCCGTACCCCCTTATCAAGCCAAAGATTCATAGTCTGGGGTACTCAGGTATGGAACCCCTATCATTTCGGCAATTGCTTATGCAGTTCTGATTGTGATGATGATCAGAGAGCAGGGGTATTGTTGGGGAGTTATATGGCTGAGTGCCACGCGTTTTCGCAGGAATTACTTATTGTGCTTTGGTGGTGCAGACAGGATGGCTTTCGCCAGTTGTTCATAATCGGTTGGCGGCGTGCCATTCCTTGTTGGCTGAAAAAGTGATTTGTGGTTCGGTGTTGGCTTGGGTTTCCTAAGCCTTTTCACCATACGGATCCATGATCACTTATGAGTTTATCAGATGATTTATCGCAGCTCATTCAGGGGCTGCGTCATGCCGGCGCGTCCGGTCGGCAGCTGCAATTTGACTTGTTGCGGCACCTCACCCAGTGTGTACAGCAGTTAACGTCTAGTCTGGAAGAGGATGTTATGCTTCCGTCGGATAATGCGGCTCCAGACGGCACTGGGGAGCAGTTGGCAGAAGCACCTTCCGAGGAGGAAAATAGCGTCCGTGCTCCAGAGTCTCTGGAGTCTCCGGGAGGCTTGGCCTGCCCTGTACCCATAAATCATCCATTACGGTTCGATTGTTCGTCAGGTATGGTCAACTCTCGCTGGCATGGCTGTCGGAATATCTCGGGTATTTCGGCCTAACAGGTATGGTGTGTGACTTGAGGTGAATAATGCCATCCTCTCGTGCGGATACGCGATCTCTTCCTGCGCCGCTTCCCTTGGCGCTGCATTGCCTACATCCACGAACCCTCGGCTGCAGTCTCCTGGCGATACTTCTGCCTCCAGTAATTCAACGGTCCGTACGAGATGCCCTGCTCTGCGTAAGACGCCGCTGCGGACCGGGTCCTTTCGTTATACTGCTCTACCAGCGGAAACATCTCTTCCGCCGTACGTCTGGGCTGTACCAGGCGGGCGGTCCGGGGTCTGGGTTCTCACGTCTACGGGTAAGCTCTACAGAACCCGTCACCTAATCAAGATGCAAGTTCACCGCACGCAGGTGTAGCCACTGGGGCATAGGCCCACATCAGGCAGGTTGATATGCCATTTATATGAACCCAGATGAATTCCCGTGCGAACATGCACTCAATTGTTCGTCTCTTACCTCGTATCCCAATGTCATTAGGTGTAACCTCTCTAGGCCACGCCACATGATCTGGTAACCCACCGGTCCATCACGAGTGCGGTTCTGATAACCGCCGAGCACCGCTACGATCAGGATAGCAGCTCCCAAAGTACTGGGCTTCGGCAGCTTTACCCGTGCTGCATATCCATCCAAGAATCGCAGCTCCATCTCCGTGAAAAAGACATCCGCGTCCAGCTCCGGCACCTCCCGACCCAATTGCACCAAGGTCATGACGCGCCAGGATATCACACAATACATCGTTATTGCTCGCTGCAGACGCAACGAGGTACGCAGACCCAAACGCTCTACCTTGCACCCACTCTTGAGCACGCGGAAGAAGTCTTCCACCCGCCACCGCTTGAGATACATTGCCAACACCCGCCGTGCATCCGCTACGCTCCCTACCTCCAGGCTGGTCAATAGCATCCACTCCACCGGCAGCGCATCCCCCGGAGGCTCCACCTCCAACACATGCACCCCGTACATCACCACCGGCTCCTCCTCGTTCTTCGGATCCGGCAACAAGAACCTCCCGTAGCGTACCTCCGCATTGACCATCCGGTAACTGCGACCCTTCCGTGCCTGCTTGCGCGCCTGCTTCTTGCGCGCCGTCACCCGCTGTATCTCTATCTCCACATTCCCCGGAGCCTTACCACTGCGCATTACCGCAAACAGCTTGCGATCATCCAACAGCTTGCGATCATGCTTCGCTCGTATCAATACCTCCGCCTTACCCTGTCTGCGCTGCTCGGCAAACATAGCAAAGCTGTCCGCCTCCCGGTCCGCAACACAGATCACCTGCGTCTCGCCGGACAGCTCCTCCTCCGCCTCGCATATATCCTTGAACCCGTCTATCCACTGCTGCGTCCGTGGAGCATGCGGACCCTCCTCCGGATCCTTGAAGCTGCCACGCAACACCCCCAACGTCAATCCATCCTCCGTCACCACCAGCGTCGCATGCAACGGCAACCCCAGCGTCTTCGCCGTCGTCTGATTACTCCCTATTACCTCCAAATCCGTACACGCCGGCCGCGTACTGTACCGCAACTTCGTCGTGTCCTGGATGCATAACACGGTCTCCTGACTACGCATGCGCTCTATCGTACGCCCACGATGCGGCGCCAATATGTTCTCCGGCGTTACCGTTTTGTCCTTCTTGCTCTCCAATAACCGGTAATGCCCCTTCACCGCCGCGCGGTCCGCATCCGTATGCGCGGTAATGCTGTGGCCTATCACATCGGCCAACATGGACGTACTCTTTACCAGTCGCACAGACAACCGCCTGTCTCCCAATGGCGCTCCGCCAAACTCCGTTTCGGCCCACTGCGCACTGTCAATCCCCTCGTGCGGATCCCTCACCGGACGCAACTCCTCCTCCGGTTCCCCCAAGGTCCCGCGCCATTCTTTGTCCAACTCGTATACATACAGCCCCTTGGGATCCTCTTCCTTTGTCTCCTTGTGCCGCTTTCCGCCTGCGGTATGGCCGATCAATACAAAATTGTTCACCTCAAAACACGCTCCTTCCCCTTGGGGATCCACATACGTTTCGACAACCCAGGGACGGTAACAGTACCGTGCCTGAAAATCATCCGCCAACCGTCTCAATACGTTACCCAGTACATGGCTGGCCAAATCCTGACACTGCCCCCGTATCAGAAAACGACTCAAACACACCACACGGTGCAAATGCGCCTTGCGCTGCTCATCACTCCACGCCATCCAGTGCTCTCTGGGCGCCAGGCACAACGCCGCCGCCGAAAATCCCACCGCTCCCAGGTAACCATGGGCACTGCCTATCAGATAGCGTACCTGCGCTCCCACAAATGTGGTCGTACGCCTCGGATGCTCAAAGTGCAGCAACGTGTTCCACACCATACGCTGCTCGTCCGTCTCAACCAACTCAATCGTCAACCCCCGGACACCGTGTACCGTGTCCGGTAACGCTATCGGATCCGGTACCCGCTCCTCGCGCCTACGCGGTTCCGCCTTAGCCGCATTACAATTCTCGGGCTTGGGCAACACAATCCTCCCCCGGGCCTCCAACTTCGATAAAGCCTGCGCACAGTTGCTCACCTGCGGTTCGCCCCGTGCATCAACAAACCCGAACTCTTCACAGACAGCGCGCGCTATCTGCGTGCGAAACCGCCAACGATCGTCGGCAAGAACCCTGTCCAAACGCTCTCCATTGCAGGGAGCGGTGAGCGTTCGTAAGACCTGACTTCGCTGAAGCATGCCACAACATAAAAAACAAGTAGCAAAATGTCAAATACATGAAGTGGTAGGATGGCAGTGGAAGCGGCGCAGGAAGAGATCGCGTATCCGCACGAGAGGACGGCATTATTCACCTCAAGTCACACACCATACCTGTCAGGTCGAAATACCCGAGATATTCCGACAGACCAGAACTGACCATGCCAGCGAGAGTTGACCAGAACTGACGAACAATCGAACCGTGATGGATGATTTATGGGGGAAGGGCAGGGCTTGGCATTGGGGTACGATGATGATGCTGCGGCGTGCGAGCAGGCGCGGCAGGTGTTTGATACGCGCCCGTTGTGTGAAGAAGAGCACGTAATCCTTTGGCTTGATGCCATGGAAGTGTGGGGGCGACCCATAGTCGTGTGCATGGCCGCTACCATTGAGGGTTATCGGCGCATTCTGGGCTTTGTGGAGGCTCCGTTGCACGATGCGGAGCGCGTGCAACACTTGTTACAAGGCTTGTTGGAGCGCGGTTTGTGCGCAGATCGGGGGCTCTTCTGCATCACTCCTGATGTGACCTCGCTGACCGGCGTACTGCAAGAGTGCTTGGGTACCGGTATGCAGCAGCAACACTGCCAGATGCACAAGCGCACGCGTGTAGTGAGTTATCTGTCCGAGCAGGACGGGCGGCGCATTCGGGGGGCGATCACGCGTGCTTTCGCCGTGCCGGATCCGAAGGTGGCGCATGCAGCGTTGATGCAGATCCATACGGACCTTTTGGTGTGTAACCGGTCTGCGGCCCGGTGGCTCTTGCGGGGTCTGGATAGGACGCTGACACTGCACCGGACAGGATTGTACGAACAGTTGAGTCCGGGCCTTCGAAGTACTCGTTGTGTGGCCCATATCTCCAAGAAGCTGGTGCGGCGGCTACGCGATGTTCGCTTGTGGATGCCGCCAGACAAGCGCCGTGCTTGTCTGGCGTTGTTGCTTCTTGAGATAGAGTCACATATGCGAAGATTGCCCCGCGCTGCGTATCTTCCAGCGATGCGATCAGCATTGTTTCCTTCCATCAATCAGACAAACGATAACTGACCTATGTCCAAAGATGTCATGCAGATAGAAAACCCCGGCACACTACCGGAGGGTCTCCAGAAGATACTAGACACGGGGATCGATTCCCTGAAGCTGTTAGTAGAGCATCTTGGCACGATGCAACTGGCGTTTTTTCTTGCGGTCATGGAAGCCGAGGTAAAGTCTCTCTGCGGTGTGCGCAGAAAGCGCGACAACAATAAGCAGCACAAGGGGCGGTACGAGCGGTGGGGGAGCAGACCGGGCTCTATCATGATTGGAGATGAGCGGGTAAAGGTGAGTGTGCCGCGTGTACAGGACCGGGTGAAGGGTAAAGCGCGTCCTCTGGAGACCTACAAATTGTTGCACAAGCCGAATTCGAATATGGTGGAGCGTATCGCCCGGAAAATTGTGTATGGTATTAGCCAGCGGAACTACAAGAAGGTGGCAACGGAGTTTGTTGGCAGTTTTGGATTGAGCGCTTCCTCAATCAGTCGCAAGTACAAGAGTTACAGTGCACAGGTATTGAAGGAGCAGGAGGAGCGTAATCTGGCGGAGAACACGTTTGTAGCGTTGCTGCTGGACGGCAAGTACTTTCAGGGGGTGCAGGTATTGATTTGTGTAGGGATTACGGAGACGGGCGAGAAGATAGTAGTAGGGATGGTGGAGACGGCGACAGAGAACGCCGAGGCGGTACAAGGGCTGCTGCAGGATTTGATTGATCGCGGTCTGCGGTATGATAAGGGGCTTTTGGTCATCTTAGATGGTTCCAAAGGGCTCCGGAAGGCGGTGAAAGCGGTATTTGGTGATAAGGCACAGGTACAGCGGTGTACCTGGCACAAGCGAGAGAATGTGGTGAGTTACATTGAGAAAGAGGACGAAAAGGTGCGGGTTCGGGGGGAGTTGCAGCAGGCGTACGACGAGCCGAATTACGACAAGGCAAAGGATGCGCTTCTGAGCATAAAAAAGGGGTTGAAGGAGTCCCATCCCAAGGCAGCGAACAGCTTGTCTGAGGGGTTGGAAGAGACTTTGACGCTCCATAGACTGGGGGTGGCGGAGGAACTGGGACGCAGTTTGCAGACCAATAACATCATGGAGAACCTGAACAGTTTGATTGCTCAACGATGCCGGAATGTCGCGCGTTGGATGAATTCGAGTCAACGTCAACGATGGGCAGCCATGGCGAATAGGGAGTCGGAGACATGGAGCATGAAGATCCTACCCTGTGCAGACCACCTGCCGGAACTACAAGCAGTTCTACTGTAGAAGCGTGTACCGTACCACGATGCGTGCGATAATGGGGGCAGGATCGTGCTGTGTGACGGGTTCGGCTGCCACTTAGGGGGGTAACAGCGCTATAGAGGCGTAGTGTAAGGCCTCCGTAGACGATGTAACGTGTCACTTCGCGATAAGCGGAGCAGGCGGAGATGTATCTGGAGGGCACGCATGTCCCCGCCAAAGCCGTATCGGAGGGCCCAGAAGGGTTCTCATCAGACGGTAAGCGGTCCAAATGTGCCGAAAACACGCCAACGAGGCGGTAAATCACGCGTACGGTGATCTATCCGGCCAATAAGGAGCCTACGGCTGTGCGTGGAGGGGTAGTCATCAAGGGAGCCAAGGCGAATGTGAAAAGACTACCCTGTGCTAAGAAGGTGTCGTAATTATCATCAGCATTATTGCAGCGCGTACGATCCATAAGTGCTTGCCGGAACATGAGTTCGGTCGTGGTACGATGCGTGCGGAATTGGAGGGTGCATCGTAGCGTGGTTGGTAGGATTGACGGGTTTACGTTGCTACATACACGCGTGGCTGTCTACTATGCCTGCAGATGGCACGTTTGAAGCCGCTACCACGGTGTGCATGCGTGCAAAAGGGCTCATATAGGCTGTTCAGTAAGGAAAAACGTGCCTGAATCTGCCTGCAACACGCCAACGAGGCCGTAAATCATGCGTGCAGGTCAATTAGTGAGGTGGAGTCGTTAAGCAGGACAATATTATCCTGGACAAACCACCGAAGCTGTAAGCAGCTCTACTGTAGAAACGCGTACAGCAACGCAGCGATAGTATATGCTGAAAGATGGATACGGTCGTGCAATGCCACGGTGCGTGCGATAATGGGTGCTGGATCGTGCTATGTGACAGGTTCGGCCGCCAATTAGGGGGTAATAGCGCTATAGAGGCGCGGTGTAAGGCCTCTGTAGACGATGTACCGCGTCACTCGCCATGAGCGGAGGACACGCATGCCCCAGCCAAAGCCGTATCGGAGCGCCCAAAAGGGCTGTTCTCAGGCGTTCACCGGACTGAATAGCACCCACGACCGCCGAAAACGCGCCAACGAGGCCGTAAATCACGCGTACAGTGATCAGTCCTGCCAATAAGACTGCCTACTGCCGGAACAGGAGTTTGATCGTGGTACGATGCGTGCGGTATTGGATGATAGGATTGGCGCGTTTAGGTCGTTACACCCGCGTGGAAGGTTAGCATACCTGCAGATGGTACGCTTGAAGCCGCTACCGCGGTGTCAGCGCGTGCAAAAAGGGCTCATATAGGCTGTTCAGTAAGGAGAAACGTGCCTGAATCTGCCTGCAACACGGCAACGACACCGTAAATCACGCGGCAGATACTTGCGGGCTTGATAACCGCTGCGAAAGTTCATAATTCTTTGATCAGAACTACAATCAGGGGTGTCAGGATGAGCGCAGAATCTGTACATTGTAGCCGTTCCAGCCGGCACCGACCGGATTTTCAGCCAACAAGGAATGGCACGCCGCCTAATCGGTTCCCGCTTTTCACGAAAAACTGCAATTATTTCAAATAACTCAACACGTGGGTACGCATGCTATATAATTACCATATATTAGGGAGTTATATCCCACAGTGCCATGCCCGAAACGGTTAGTGCATACCGCAATATCACATACAGGCTGTTGCCCGGAAGTCGGAGTAACGCCAAGCAACTTGCTGGATTAGCGGGTGCGTGTAGGTTTGTGTGGAATGCCATCCTCGCAGAGCAGAGCGAGGCGTACAAGAAAGCGAAAGAGGCTGGAGAGAAGCCGCCCTCGGTAAGCTTCTTCTCGCTGGGGAAGCGGTTCACGGCGCTGCGCCGCACGGTCGAGTGGCTATCTGAATACTCCTTTTGTGTCGTTACATACACGTTACATACACATTGAAATATCAGGCGGATGCATGGAAGGCATTCTTCAAGGAGGGTAAGAGAAGACCGAGATTCCATTCCAGACAATGATGTAGGAGGGATACGAGGCGATTTTCCGGGGGATTCCCCCGCCCTACAATAATCACTACAACGGCAATTTGCCAAAAACCGGAGGCAAATTGGGTCAAAAAGGCGGCAAACGGCCAATAACCAGCCATAAATTGGCCGATTTGGATGAAAAGAAGGCTATACTGACTCTGAAATCAGTAATTTTTCAGAGCGAAATGTGAACTTGGGTCAGGTCCGGGAGATATGGTAAACGTTGATCGGGAGGGGCCTCACGCCCCCTCCTCTCCCACACCACCGTGCGTACGGGTCCATACATAGCGGTTCGATGGACTTCAACGAACCGGTGCCGGTGCCAGAGACACCAATCCCAATTCCGTGCCGAGGGGTCGGGCTCAGATCGCGCCATGTAAGCTTCAATCCCTTCCTCATGGGTAACTCTGGATGCGCCCGGGGGCGGTGTGCCATTCCATGTTAAGGCCAACTCCAGCTGTATGTTCTGCCGCTGTGTGCCCATGAGTGCTCTACCCTACTGCCCCTGTCAATCGTTCGGGCCTTCATCAACGTTGTCGACTACTATACCCTCTGCTGACTTCTGCGCTGCGATCGGATGCATCTTGACACCCTCAGTCCAGCCACGCCGGACACAGCACAGACCTCCCAGGGTACGTGCAACCACCTTCCCCGCACACCCGACAAATCTACCACCCCGACTTGTTGATGACCCGGACTTCGCGATAACCGGCTTGCTCATCCGATCGGGTAGGCAACGTATTTGAGTTCTTGTTCATCGGGTCGCAGGTTTGCTGCACACTTCCTTCAGACCCCGCCTCACGACAGCGCCCCTGCGCTTCGCTAATCCTTCGCTGTCATTTAGCTGGATAGATGACTCTCACCTCCAAGCTGTTGAACATGCCTGGCACACCAATAATGACTGAATGTCGACAATCAGTCTACTGCCGGGCGCTGAACCATGAATCGACAACTAGTACCATAGTCACGGAAGACCTCCCGGAACCAAATGGACCTGACTACCCAGAGCAACGTTCAAGCCTAGGCTACGTTGCATGTGGTATGGGCGCCCCGCGCTATGATACATTCCAGACTTGGGATCCGAAAGTGGCAGCATCGTTCTTGCGTAATGGACAGTTGGTGGCATTCCCTACAGAAACGGTCTTCGGCATTGGTGCGGCAGCGTTTGATGCCGGTGCAGTTCGCCGCATTTACGAGGTCAAACGGCGACCTCCAGACAATCCTCTAATCGTTCATACCGCGACCAGAGACCAGATCACGAGTCTGGCACAACACATCCCCCCCGTTGCCGCGGAACTCATGGATAGGTTCTTCCCGGGAGCGCTCACGATCGTCTTGCCGAAGCACCCTGCATTGCCAAGCATCACGACCGGGGGGCTAGGCACGGTAGCGATACGAATGCCAGCGGAGCCAACAGCCCAAGCGTTCCTAGCGGCCTGCGGTACGCCTGTCGCAGCTCCGAGTGCCAACATCTCCGGAAGGCCAAGCGCGACGACTTGGCAAGCGGTATTGGAAGACTTGGATGGGGCTATCGCTTGCATCCTGCAGGGGAGTCCCGTTGCTTCCGGGCTTGAGTCAACCGTTGTGGATTGTACCGGTCCTATACCGAGGCTGCTGCGGCCAGGTACTATAGCTCTAGAGGACCTTGATGGTGTCCAGCTGCAACCTGCGCAGCAACAGCTCACAGCTCCAAGTCCCGGGATGCGTTACCGCCACTATGCGCCCAATGCGCGGGTAATCATGGTTGATACTCCTGCCAAGATCTTGCCACATGCCCAAGCCGCCTTCATCGGCATGGACCAGCTGGAAAAAGCCGACCAGTTTGCATTGGTACGTCATTGCCATGGCGAGGAAGACTATGGGCGCTCATTGTACAATTTTTTTCGCCAGTGTGAACGCCTTGGCGTTACCCACATCTACTGCCAAACAGTCAACGCCCACGGCATTGGACGAGCAATAATGGATCGCATTGTCCGTGCATCTAGTGCCTCCCCCAAGTCCACGTAATCCGCATTCCAGCACCCTCTCCCATAGTCAGCAGCGGCGCCATACTGATCCCGCTCCGGTGCCTTCGGGATAGCAAATACCCCGTCCCCATACCAATTGCACTACCCACTATCACATCAGAAAGCCAGTGCACATTGTGCGACATACGTACAATGGATGTACCAACTCCGAGCGTGAACAGCAGTACAGATGGCACGCTGCGGTAGTAGATCAACCATGGAGTCGTTAGAGCAAACACCGTTGTGGCATGTCCTGAAGGGAACGACGTATCTCCCGAGAAAATGTTAAACGAAGAGGCCCCTTTCCCTTGCCAAGGCCGGGCGCGCCCGGCAACCCCTTTTAGCGCTCCCGTGATAAGGTTAGCGATAACAACCGCCTCCACGGATGTGAAGGCAGCATCCTGCAGATATCTGTCTCCTGATACCAGTGTACCTAGGAAGAACGCTAGTGCCAATGGACGTACAAGTTTAACATTACCAACTTCATCTACAACCTTGCGCGATAGTTTGGGAGCGCCTGCCGTGAACTCATTAATGCGCCGGGTGAAGTATGCATCCCTAGGATGTAATACGATTACAACACATCCCATGCCGGCCGCAGCAAATAGCGCATTCCGGGTTGCCATGCCGCGCACCGCAGCGGCAACATCATGGCCTGCCCATACAACAAACCTACCGGGATCCGGGCTTTGACCCATGCAATTAAGCGCCGAAACCGCGGCAACCACTACAGCAAATGCCCGTCGTCTATTCAATGAGTACATCTCCATACGAGACCAATCCACCGCCGTTGTCTACAATGTACAGGCGTAACAGCCCTTCAACTTGCAATAGCCGCGCCGGGAAACTCAATACATACGCCCCGGGATCACGCGCATTGCGTATCTCATCCAAGCGCCGAGCGATACGATACGAGTCGTAACTCACGAGCGCCAACGTACCGCGAACAGCGCCAAACTGCCGTACTTGCACGGGTACCGTAATGTTATCTCCCTGGCCTGCCGGGTTCGGAAATGCAGGATCAATATGGACGCGGCCCATGTACGCGGGCGAGACTCGCCAATCATCCGCGTCCGTGGACACCACCTCACCGTTCTCATCCGTCCGGGTGATCCCGTCGGGGGTCGCAAACGCAGCTGCCTCAAAAACATTCTGCATCTCCGCTGAGTCGCACGCGCAACACAAGTATAAAGCGACCAGCGAAGCGTACTTCATGCGCTGAAAGGAAAGAAACATGGCCGTGATCAAAGCTACGGATTTGCAAGTGAACTTTGGCATAAAGCCAATCCTTCACGGCTTGACTATTCGGGTGGAGAAAGGTACAAAGGTAGGACTTATTGGCCCTAACGGCAGCGGCAAGACCACGCTATTGCGAACTATTGCAGGCCTTATCCCCTACTTGGGTTCATTAAGGGTTATGGGTAAGGAGGTGTCTCAATGGAAAGCGCGGCTGCTCGCGCAGCAGATGGCATTCCTTCGCCAGACCACGCCGATCGCGTTCGACTTCACGGTTCGCGACCTCGTCATGCTCGGGCGCGGACCGCACAAACGCATTCTTGAATGGAATACCACCCAAGACCAGGATACCGTTGACCACGCATTGACTGCTGTAGATCTGTCCGGGTTCGGTGGTCGCAGCACGCGGTCGCTGAGTGGAGGCGAACTCCGCCGTGCTTTTCTGGCCCAGGCTCTTGTCCAAGAGGCTACCATCCTGCTCCTGGATGAACCAACGGCCCACCTGGATGTGCACCACCAATATCGTTTACTGAGTATCGTTGATAACCTTGTTGCACAAGGGCGTACAATCCTGGTGGTGTTTCACGACATTGAGCTTGCAGCTCGCTATAGTGACATTATATACGTCGTCCAACATGGCCGTATTTTCGCGTCCGGCCCCCCGGACACACTCTTAACGCCTGAGTTGATGGCGTCGGTTTTTCGCATGGAATGCACCGTTACGCTGCCAGATCAGATCCATTATCATGCGCCCATTACGTAATGGCACTTAACATTTATACGCGCACCGGCGACGACGGAAGCACCGCCGTATTCGGCGCAGGAAGGGTGCAGAAGGATAATCCGCGCATGCAGGCATGCGGTTCGGTTGATGAACTCAACGCTGTTTTAGGAATCTGTGCGACGTATGCCGACCAAGCGGTTTTCCTGGATCTGCGCAACATCATCACTGGTATTCAGCACGAATTGTTTACGCTAGGCGCTGACCTAGGCACGCCACTCAGCGCACGGGTACAAGTACCCCGTATCGCGGCTGAAAAAGCGACCGAACTAGAATCCTTCATCAATGCGCTGGAGAAAGATCTTCCACCGCTTACCAATTTTATTCTCCCAGGGGGCGGGATGCTAGCTTCCCATCTTCATCTCGCGCGGACGATCTGCAGGAGGGCGGAACGAACGGTGGTGGCCGCGCATGCATCCCTTAATTTCAATTATCATACCTTGGGGTATCTCAATCGCCTTTCAGACTTGCTGTTCGTTATGGCCCGCTGGGCCAACCATGAGGGCGGGTCATGTGATGTGTTGTGGAAAATTCAATAATCGCCCATAAGAATTTAGGCTGAAGACTTGAACGTACCACCCCGGCTCCGCCCTTATACGGTATTGTCCTTGGTCGGGTTTATGATGGTGTATCCAACGGTCGAGTTGGAGCATGTCACGACGCTAGAAATCGCCCCAACTGCGCAGGACAAGTTCGGCATTGATACGAACCGGTATGTTCGTGGAGAGAAGAAGATCAACCGCACTGAGACGCTAATCTCCATCCTTCAGGATTTAGGAGCATCACGGGCGAAAATCGGCACAGCCGTTGAGAAATCGAAGGAAGTATTCGATTTGCGTAAGATGCGAGCGGGAGAAGTGGTGCATGTGTACCGGGACATTTTGACCGATTCGGCTCGCATGTTTGTATATAAGCCAGCCCCGGACCGATATGTGGTGATAGACCTTCGGGATTCTGTATCGGTCTTTCAAAATGTAATGCCGATTACTGTATCGCGCAGCGTTGTAGCGGCGACAATTGAGTCGTCGCCTTACGAAGCCCTTACCGCCATCGGCAGCGACCCCAGCCTAGCGATGGACCTTGCACGAATTTTTGCTTGGCAAATCGACTTCTACCACATTCAACAGGGAGACCAATTCGGCCTTGCCGTTGAGCAGCAGATTGCTGATGGTGAAGTGCTCTCCACCGCAATCCATGGATCCTATTTTATAGATGCCGAGAATACCTACTATGCCGTGCACTTTGACCCGAACGGTGACGGTGGCTACTATGATGAGAACGGTCGCACACTGAGGCGGGCCTTTCTTAAGGCGCCGCTTGAGTACATCCGCATCAGTTCGGGGTATTCGCGGCGCCGCTTCCATCCTGTTCTGAAAAGCTATCGTGCCCATTTGGGCACCGACTATGCGGCGCCCAAAGGTACTCCTATTGTCGCTACAAGTGCTGGAACGGTCGAGAATTCCGGTTACACAAGGGGTAATGGCAACTACGTCAAGATTCGTCACACTGGACCGTATGCAACCGGTTACCTCCACATGTCCCGTATCGCGAAGGGCATCCGCAAGGGAACGCGTGTGCGACAAGGCCAAGTGATCGGCTACGTTGGCAGCACGGGACTCGCAACCGGGCCCCATGTCTGTTACCGGTTTTGGAAGAATGGCACACAGGTGGATCCTTTGCGCTTGACAATGCCCCAGGCAGTTCCCATTGCCGCCAGGTACCGTGCTGCATTTGAGGTTGTCCGAGATTCTGTGCTCGCCGAGCTTGCTGCGCCGGATTAGACTGCGCTATATGCTGCTTATGTCCTGGACGAGTACAAACCTACTCGCGGCCGGCCTCTACCTCAAGGCCCGTAGTAGCAGACTCAGCGTTGAGCACTATTTCTATCTGGTACGCCCCAACCGGTAAGTAGTATATCCCGTTATCGCCGGCCTCAATGCCCGCTCCTTCATCCTCCTCATTCCGAACAGCGGCAGCCTCGTCATTCATTGATACGTCATACATCACATAATTGAGACCACGGTCAGCTTCGTCATACAGCACGTTAAGTTCGCTGCCATCCTCCCCGAGAACTCGAATCACCACTTCCCCGCCAACCGCACTGAAATACACGATCTCTTCTTCCGGATCGATTGGGTTAGACCAGCTGGCAAACTTCCGTCCCCAGAATGCGCCGTGGCGTACGGGGTCCATTGCGAAGATGTGAACCGGTTGGTCAAGTATTTCCGGGGTGAGGTCCTGAACGAACTGAATATCGGCGCGATAAATGGATCGTCCATGCGTTCCGACAAGCAAATGCCGCCGTCGGTCCTGCACTTTCAGATCGTGTACGGGTGCATTGGGAAGCGATGCTCCAGCGGCCATGAACGTGTCACCTCCATCAAGTGATATATACAGGCCATGATCTGAGCCCACATACAGTATATCGGCATTACGAGGATCTTCAAGCACTACATTCAACGGCTCCATCGGCAGGTCCTTGCCAATCTTCCGCCAAGTTGCACCGTAATCGTCGGAGCGATACAAGAGCGCTTCAAAGTTGTCCCACCGGTACCCGTTCAATGTCACGTATACCCGATCTATCGAATGTACCGATGCTTCCACGCGGCTGACCCACCGATGCTGCGGCAGGTCATCAGAAACCCTGTCCCAGCTATAGCCGCCGTCACGTGACACATGCACCAGCCCGTCATCGCTTCCAACGTATACCAACCCAAACCGCAATGGAGACTCGTCAATGGACGTAAGCGTTCCATAGGGCACATCACCACGGCGCCCCCCAAGCGTTAGGTCACCAGACAGTGTCTCCCAGTCGGTGCCCCGGTTAAATGACCTGTGAACCTTGTTCGTCCCGAAGTACAGTACATCCTGATTGTGTCTTGACAGATGGATCGGTGTCTGCCAGTTATAGCGCAGGGGCCTTTCTCCCAAGGTATGACGGGGACGAATAGAGGACCTATGTCCGGTGTTGGTGTCAATACGCACATAGGCTCCGAACTGCGATCCGGTGTAGACGATATTGTTGGTCCGTGTGTCCACCTCAACCTGCATTCCATCACCACCCAGCAAGCTTTCGTAAGCATACTCACCCCGGCTGTGCCATCGCAAACTATGTTCATACGTATGCGGCCCGCCCCACACGCCGTTGTCCTGCAACCCTCCGTAGATACGGTAGGGTTGCGCGTCATCTACGGCGATAGCATAGAACTGCCCCACTGCAGGCGTATTAGCCTTGAACCATGTCGCTCCATCGTCATATGTGATGTTGAGCCCTCCGTCGTTTCCGTTCACCATGTGCCCGCTTCTAGCAGGATTTATCCATAGCGCCTGATGATCCGCGTGTACGTTAACTTTTCCGATGGACATCCAGGTTCGGCCGGCGTCCTCTGACTTGAGCAGCGGCACGCCGAGAATATAGATGTGCTCGTCATTCAGCGGGTCAATCCGAATCTCTCCGAAGTAATAGCCATAAGAATTGTATAGGCCATCAATGGGCTCCTCGTGCATCTTCTGCCATGACGCTCCGCCATCTTCCGTACGGTAGACTTCGGCACCACGCACCGGAGTATCAAACAGCTCGCGATTCGCATCCTCCACATACCAGACGAGATGTACCGGCTCCAGTTCCTCCGTACGCACCATCCGGCGGACATCCTCAACCTCATATTCCGAATTAATGTTGAATTCACTGAGGTAGTCAGCGATGGCGTCATCATCCAGGGCGAGGAACGCCTCCCGTGACATGTCGCGGAGCGCTTCCTTTGTAAGTAGCGGCAATTCATCCTCGTCCTCTGCGGGGCGGCGCTCCTGATTGTCCAGCAACGCATACAGGATTTCGGGGTTTTGTTGGGAGAACGCCAGTCCAATCCTGCCCACCCCGGCGCCTGAAGGAAATCCGTCCGCGTCGAGGCGCGTCCAAGTTTCCCCACCATCATCAGTACGATACATGCCCGATGCCTCACCGCTCTCCACAAAATTCCAGGCGCGTCGCTCCCGGTGCCACATAGCGGCATACAGTTCATCTGCATTTGCAGGGTGCATCACGAGGTCAATGACGCCCGCTGCTTCCGTTCCTGCCAGTGTTTGCGTCCATGTCGTGCCACCGTCCACTGTCAGATAGACGCCGCGATGTTCGCTATCTGAATACAGCGGCCCGAGCGCCGCAACCCACACTGTATGAGCGTCATCCGGGTGCAGTAGAATGCGGCCAATACGGTGCGTAGCCTCCAGCCCCGCGTGCTCCCAGGAATCTCCGCCATCCCTTGACACATAAACTCCTGTTCCCGCATAGGATGACCGGCTTGAGTTATTTTCGCCGGTTCCAACCCATATGGTCCGGGGTTGGATACTCCAGTCAACGGCAATGTCCCCGATGGTCATGCTCGCCTCCCTGTCAAATAACGGCCGGAAAGACATTCCATTATTGGATGTCTTCCACAGCCCGCCCGAAGCGTACGCAACAAACATCTCCGTAGGGTCTGCCGGATTCACGTCAACATCCACGATCCGTCCGCTCATAATCGTAGGCCCAATGCTTTGAAACGGCATGTTTGCCACGAGGGACTGCTCGGTGAGCAGTATTCGCTGCCCCAATGCACCACTTCTTGCCTCAGCGTCCGTAGCCTCAACCCGAGACATCATATCCGGCGTCTGCGCGACTGCCAACACAGGTATTACAACAACGAGAAAGAAAAACCGTCCGTACATAACGGTCATGCGATGATGGTCTCGGGAAGGTACAAATTGTTGGTACTGGAGGAAGTCAAAAGGAGCGTAGAACCAACACTACCATTTAAGGGCTCGCCTATTCCGCGATATCGCACACCCCCCCTCAAGCAGAGATTCAACTGTCGTGTGGTAGCCATCCTGAAAACCTTGCTGTTGGTAGCGGGGGCTACGTTATCGAACATCCCTGCGAATTTGGATCGCCTCTTCCACCATGCCTCTCAAATTTTCACGTATCCATTGGTAGCGTGCCCTACTACCGCTACCCGGTGGATCATAGCATCGGACGATACTTGATAACATCTGCGTGAATCCGTGGTGGTCGCGGATTGGAATACGCCCAAACGGATTCTCTCCCCTAATTGACTCAATTTCGTCCTGGTCCAACAGGCCGTGGATGTGAATTCCTACGAGCCCCATCCCATCTTTCCATGACTTGGTGATCTCGTAATGTATCCAACGCCTGCAGGCAGTTTCAGCGCCCACTAAGACCACCGTACACGAACGCGCTTTCATCTGCTGACCGATCCACCTTTTGATAGATGCGTCGCCGCCCTTGGTCACCTCCTCCCATTTATTCCCCGTTACCGGTTGGTTCCCTTCAACAGTACCAATATTGCGCACCGTTGCCGCGCGCCAGCTATCGGCGGCGTAGTGAAAACTGTAAAACACTCTGCGCTGTATCACGGTCATAGATCCCGAGCTATTGGCTATAGCCACTCTTAACGCACACTGAACGCGTTTCGTGCCCCACAAGACTACTGCTGTTTGAGATCGTATCGCGGCTACACCTGCCCACTATCCATGACGGGCTCCTAATTTCCAGCACGCGTGGAATCCTGAAGTGTGTCAGGAAGGTTGCGTCTGTTTCGACAGAATTAGCTTGTTCACGCCCGGTTCGGACTCAACTTCATAGCATGAAAAAGGTGCCAGTCCGCTCCAGTGCAATCCGAAGACGCTTGCGACATGCAGGGCAGCACACGGGAAAATCGAAAGTCGTATTTTGGATTTTCCCGTTAAGCATGATGTATGGTTCCCCGCCCCCGCCATGAGGCACACCTCCGCCGCCTGCTGAGCCAGTTCCCCGTAGTTGGCCTCCTGGGTGCGCGTCAGGTGGGCAAGACGACGTTGGCTCGCAACCTAGCTGCTCGCGATCCGGGCCCGATCACCTTCTTCGACTTGGAAGATCCGACCGACGAGGCCCGATTTACGGACCCGAAGCTGGCGCTGGAGGCTCTTGATGGCCTTGTCGTCATTGACGAGGTGCAGCACAGCGAAGGGCTGTTCCGGCTTCTTCGCGTGCTTGTGGACCGGCCTTCCAACCAGGCGCGGTTTCTCGTTCTGGGCAGTGCCGGCCCGGAACTGCTGCGGCAATCTTCCGAGTCGCTCGCTGGCCGGATTGTGTACTATGAACTACCTCCCTTTCGAGTGGACGAGACGGGCACTGATCTCATCAATCAGCTATGGACTCGGGGTGGCTTTCCGCTTTCTTTTCTTGCATCCGACGATGCACAGAGCACGGAGTGGCGAACCGCGTTCGTCCGCACCTTTCTTGAGCGCGATCTTCCTCAGCTCGGGATTAGTGTGCCGGCGACTACTATGCGACGCTTTTGGACTATGGTAGCGCACTATCACGGCGGGCGCTGGAATGCCGCGGAAGTTGCGCGTTCTCTCGGCGTGAGCGCTCCAACCGCTAATTCGTACCTTGCGACGCTTGTTGATGCTCTGCTCGTGAGGAAACTGGTGCCCTGGTTTGAGAACCTGAAGAAGCGTCAGGTAAAGGCTCCAAAAATCTACCTGACCGATACGGGCCTGCTGCACTCACTGCTGAGACTTAAGTCCGAGCCTGATATATTGGGACACCCCAAAGCGGGTGCCTCTTGGGAAGGGTTTGCGATGCATGAGGTGGTACGGATACTCTCGGTCCACTGGGAGGACTGCTACTATTGGGGTACTCACCGCGGTGCCGAGATTGATCTGCTCGTGTTCGATAGCGGGCGCCGTATCGGAGTTGAATTCAAGCGAACCAGCGCTCCAAGGATGACGAGATCTATGCATTCGGCATTAGCTGACCTCATGCTGGATAGGATCTTTGTGATCTTTCCGGGAAACCAGCACATACGTCTGCACGAGCGTGTGGATGCGGTGGGGCTGGAGTTGGCGTGCACCGCAGGACTCAACTAACAACAGTCCGCGTTACGCATTGGGTGCGCGACAATGACATCATAGCAGACCTTCGTATTCATTGCCACAAGAATAGACTCACTTTACCGGCTTAATGCCGCCTCTACGACCAAGACCAAACGCCATTCGAAACACATCGGGCATGTCAACTCGGTCATCCTTGAGGCGCCTGAAAACCCCCCAACTCTACCAGTTCCTGGCAAATGCCAATAGCTCCGTTATTAATGCTGCGCGGCTGGTATCGGTACCCCTTATTACCTGCGGGAACTAAGATGGCTGAGAATATCGTTGGTTTCCCACCGTTCGCTCACTTTGTCGAACCCGCATGGAACTACCGTACCCTCAAGCGAGCCAACAACGGCCTGGATCCAAGGGTAATCCTCCACCAGTTCCCTCACACGAATCTTTGAGGCGTGCTGAACGCCACGCTTTATGCTCTTATAGTGGAGGGGATGGGAGTGGTCCGGGAAATTGGTTGCGGTATCACGTGCCGCTGCCCGCAGGGCTTCAACGAATGACCGCGGGCTAACAAGTTGATGTGCATCGCCTAAGTGATTTGGAATCCATGTAAATGGAAATCCACGCCGAGGGTTGGTTCCCATCCATGGTCCCGTGATAATGGCGTGAAACCGCTCACGCAATACTTCATCTTCTCTAGTCACGCTCAATGGAACGACATAGATGGTGTCCTCACCCATCGCGAATGATGGCCATGCGCCATCTGCCAGCTTTTTGCGTAGCAGTTTTCCACCGCTACCCCAATTTCCCAAGAACTGCCATAGCATGCCAAACAGGTCTCGGCGCAACCATGTCAATTGCACCGACGAGGAAATCACCTTCGAAGAATCGGAAAAATCACCGATTGTCGGCTCGGTAGCTTGGTCCGACCTGAGAAAGACCTTCGCACGCAGTCTGCGATAACAACGCATGTCCAAAGCATGGAGTAGCAAACCCCGCACCAGGTCAACAACCAGGTTCCGTCTAGCCGAACTTCGGTCCAGTCCGTCAAACAGGACGATAGAGTAGCATCCTCGATCATCCAGCTCGGTGTCGCAAGCCAAGAATAACTGCCCGATCGCACTTGGATTATCCTTAACATATCTCGCATGTTCAATCCAGGAATCAAGAACCTTGAGCGGGTGATTCGCCTTGGCTAAGTCTACCGTTCAACCGGTACCCTTACTTAACATTGTAATTCATGCCGCTTAGATTGGCGGCATGGTGGTTCAACATCAGATTCTGAAGACACTGCGTGCCGCTCCATGTGAGTTGACAGAGGTCATGGAGCAGCATCCTGACGATGGTCGCACAGCGATAAGTCGCCGTGTGAGTGAAGCGTTTGGCTTTTATGATGCCTTAGGGCGTGTGCAGCACAGCAGTTGTTTGCAGGCGCTCAAGACACTCGAAGCCGAGGGTGCGCTGTCCTTGCCTGCACCGAAGCGTGTGGTCCGAAGCACAGTGCCTCGTTTGTTGGACGAACCGGTACCTGCGCCTGTTGGAGTGCCGACGTTGCTCAAGGATGTGCGCGGCCTGGAATTGGAATTGGTAGAAGATGCCGGGCAGCGTGCGATCTGGAATACGCTTGTGGAGGCCGAGCATCCGTTGTGTGCGCCACGGTTTGTCGGACGGCAGTTGCGCTATCTTGTCGGGAGCGAGCATGGCTACATCGGAGCGATAGGCTTTGCGGCTGCGGCGCTGTATCTGAAGGCGCGCGACAGATGGATGGCGTGGTCGGACGAGCAGCGTGAGGACTACCGGGACCATGTCGTGGGTTTGAATCGGTTCCTGATTCGCTCCATGGTGCGGATCAGGAACCTTGCCAGCCATACACTGGGGAAGGTATTGCGTCGTTTTCCGGAGGATTTTGAGAACCGTTACGGGTATGTGCCGTGGGTGATAGAGACCTTTGTGGGCCCCGAACATCGCGGCACGTGTTTTCGGGCTGCGGGGTTTCAGTGTGTGGGGAAAACCAAGGGGCGTGGGCGTCATGCTCCTGGTAATGCATGCACCAAAGAGAAGAAGGCGGTTTTCGTGTATGATCTGGGTGGTGATTGGAGGCAGGAGCTTGGAGTGCCGGTTGTGGAGGCGTATCCCGAGCTTGAGGTGGGTGCGGGGCTGGCCAGTGATACATGGGCAGAACAGGAGTTTGGTGGAGCGCCGTTGGGGGACAAACGCCGTTCGGACCAGTTGGTACACAGCATGACCATGCTTTCACGCACTCCAGGAGAATTGATCACGGCCAATCTGGACGCTGATCGGGCGGGTATACGGGGATACTACCGTTTTTTGGAGAAAGCGGCCGAGAACGAGATCACGCCGGAGAAGATTTTGCAGCCGCATCGTGATCGCACGATAGAGCGGATGCGTACGCAACGGACGGTGCTGTGCGTCCAGGATGGCACGGACATCAGCTACAGTACTCGTCCGGCGTGCGAGGGGTTGGATGTGATAGGGCACAATCAGACCACATCAAAGGCAAAAGGAGTGCATTTGCACGCTACGCTGGCGGTGGGTGAGGACGGTGTGCCGTTGGGGATCTTACGCTGTGCCTATACAACCGACCAAGAGGCTCCTGCTCCTAAGACGCAGTTATGGATAGACGGCGTGCGGGACATAGCGGAAGCCGCCTCGCATCTGAGCGGTCGTACCCGTGTGCTGTGTGTCATGGACCGCGAGGCGGATGTGTTTGCAATCCTGGCGCAGCAGCGCAGGGCAGGGCGTGTGGACATATTGGTGCGAGCCAAGGCGAATCGGCTATTGGGTAAAAAGTCTCCCAAGTTGTTTGCGACCATGCGGTCGGGCCGTCCGGCAGGACACATGGAAGTGCCGATTGCTCGTTTGAGCCGCCGCGTGAAGTCAGGCCGAGTCAAGCATAAGGGGCGGTCGGGCCGTCTGGCGCGGATGCAGGTACGTTTCCGCCGCCTATCGCTTCCGGCGCCGGGTAAGTCGCAGGAGGATCCGGTGCAGGTCAGTGCGATTCATGTTCGGGAGGTGCAGCCGCCAGCCGGAGAGCGACCGGTACAGTGGTATCTATTGACGACCCAAGAGGTTACGACGCTGGAGCAAGCTATTGAGGTGGTAGGCTACTACGTGTTGCGGTGGCGTGTGGAAGACATGTTCCGTGTGCTCAAGAGCGGTTGTGCGGTAGAGCGGCTGGGTATGCGGCAGGCCAAGAGTCTGCACAATGCCATTACGATCTATATGGTGATGGCGTGGCGCCTGCTATTGATGACGCTTCTGGGGCGCGAGGAACCCGAAGCGTCGCCGGAAGGATTGTTTGATGAGATGGAACTGCGCCTGTTGCACGAGCTTGCCGACGAGTTTGGACTGCCGCCTCCAAAGACACTCGGGGCTGCTATTCGGGTGGTGGCCGTCTTTGGTGGCTATATGGATCGGAAGAAGGACCGGCCTCCAGGCTCCGAGGTCATCTGGCGCGGCTACAGCCGGTTGGAGATAGGGGCCAAGACCTTTGCCGTCCTTGAGAAGCGATACCATATGATACGGAGAGAGGATCTCATCGTAAAGCGAGAATGACGAGCACGCGAAGCAACAAACGTACCCATAGCAGGGAGTGATACCTGCCCCCCAGCGTCGTTGCCGCGCCAACGTTTAGTGCGATGGCAACGGGGATTCGGAAGAGAACTGTAAAGACGCCCGAGCTACCGGGCGTTATAGCGCCGACGTATGTCTATCGCATAGGCGTGCGCCTCTCGCGCATGCCAAATAGTGTTTGCCAGAAAAAGGTAGGAGGGCTGAAAAACGGCGAAACAAGGCCGTTTGATACTCGTTCTATCCATCTGTAAGCGTTACGGTTACAGATGGATATGAGCCATACCGTATTTGCACATTGCAGATTATTCAGCCAGCGTGTCTCTAACGAATGTTTGGCCAAATCCTTCTGTTTCGGGCGTTTTCATCGATATAAGGCCCCTTGGGGCCGATTATTCATACGATTAATACCATGCGGATTGTAGAGGATACACAGTTTAAGCTCGGGCAGGTCCCCATTGAAGAGATAACCTTCCACCCCAAAGACCGGGACGATATACCGGCAGTGCTAAAAGGTCTGCAGCACCTGTATTGCGACCCAACGGCTCGGCAGAAGATCTTTGAGATCCTGGAGAAGCAGTTGCTTCCGAATATTGATTTGCAGCGTGGTCGTCCGGGGATGGCACTTTGGCGCGTCTTTGTCTTGGGGGTATTGAAGCAGGCCCTCAACTGCGATTTTGATCGTTTGAGGAGCCTGGCCGCCAATCATTTGGAGGTGCGCCAGATGCTGGGGCATACGAATTTCTGGGACGAGCCTGTCTATCAGCTGCAGACCGTTATTGATAACGTGAGCCTGCTAACAGCGGACATCCTGAAGCAGATCAACGATGCGGTGGTGGCTTGCGGTCACCGATTGGTAGAACAGGAGCCAGAGGAGCCGCTTCTTTGCCGGGTTGATTCGGCGGTGGCCAAAGCGAATGTGGAGTGGCCTACGGATGTTCGTTTGTTGTGGGAATCAATGCGGTGCCTGATTCGGGAGTTGCATTGCGCATGTGAGGCGCACAGCCTTGCGGGCTGGCGCAAGGCTGTGTACTGGAGTCGTACCTTGAAGAAGGCCTTCAACCGGGTGCGTACGCACC
Organism: Rhodothermales bacterium; assembly: GCA_963663495.1. Lineage (GTDB taxonomy): Bacteria > Bacteroidota > Rhodothermia > Rhodothermales > Bin80. Next base: position 920,725 of record OY760427.1, on the reverse strand, counting down.
GTCAGTGGCGTGATGAGTCGAAGGTGAGAAAGTATGTGAAGATGTGTCGTGTTCTGATTGAGCGTGCGGAGAGCAGTGTCAGCGTGTTGAAGGAGAAAGACGCGGATCTTGAGGAGGTGTTGCGGTACTTGGCAGATGCACAAAGGCAGATAGATCAAGTAGATAGGCGTTTGTTGAAGGGGGAGGTGATTCCGCATGATGAGAAGGTATTTTCGATACATGAGCCGCATACTCGTTGGATCACCAAGGGGAAGGCGGGGGTGATTGCGGAGTTGGGTCTGCCGGTATGCGTGCTGGAGGATCAGCATCAGTTGATATTGTGGCATCAGATACTGCACGAAGGGGTGGATTCGGATATGATTGTGGGGTTTATGAAGGAAGCGAAGGATCGGTATCCGGCGATCACATCGTGCAGCATGGATAAGGGATACTCATCGGTAAAGAACCGTAAGGCGCTGGAGCCGGTGTTGGACACGGTGATCATGCCGAAGAGGGGTAAGTTGAGCAAAGCGGACAAGGAGAGGGAATCCGATCCGAAGTTTGTGGAGGGTCGTCGTCAGCATCCGGCAGTGGAGTCGGCGATCAACAATTTGAATCATCGGGGCCTGGGTTTGATACGGACCCGTGGCAAGGAAGGCTTTGTTCGAACGGTGGCGCTGGTAGTGGTAGCGGCAAATGTGCACCGTATCGGACAGATAGTGAAGCGGAGCGAGGAGCGACGAAGGCGGTGCGAGCAGGCCCGCAAGCGCGCGGCGTAGGTACTCGCGCGAGCGTCTTCAGCACAGAATCAAGGTAGCCTGCAAGGGCGAGAGGCCAACGTATGTTCATGCCTCGCTGATGGACGACAAAAACACGTCTGATCAACGTCAAAACCCTAGGATTGCCGGCGTGAGCGGACAAAGTCGGCACCGTTACCGTCGAAAAATCCTTGCTGACTTGTCATTCCGATCCCCAATTCGAATTCCAGCCCCCCACTCAGCCAAGAGTCGCTCGCAAGACCATACTTTTCTGGCAAACACCAAATAGGTGCTACGCTTCCCGCATCCCCGGTGCAAGCATCACTCCGGTCCAAGGGCTCCGCACCTCTTGAAAGAACCAATCACTACACCGAACTTGCAAGAACAGATAAATATTATACAGTGTCACGTATCTGAACTGGGCACACGGTAGGGCTAAGTGCCTAGCATGCACTGCCCGCCAAATTTCTTGGGGCTCCACCCCATCATCCATCAAGGCATCAATTTCTTTCTGCTCAGGATAGTCATCATTGGACGGCTCGGGACCAAACCCGGCCTTGATTTCAGCGCTGGCGACGGACGATAGACGTGGATGCAAGTTGGGTAGTATAGACTGAATCGTCGGCCTTTGCAGCGCTCTCCACCAGAAAGTCTTGCCGGATCCTCGGACTTCCTGTAATAAGCGAGACATCCGGATGCAATGCCTTCCGATGGGAGGGAGGAAGATACACATGTGCGGGTAACGGAATGGTGCCGTCACTTGCCCCCTCCGGGAGGCAGAACAGTGCACTGCGAATCTCCTCCGTTTCCGCCGCAGGATTGCCGCTTGCCAGAGACAATACTACGTCCACACCCGCAGGATGCTGTCGTATCCGTACGGTGAAGTACATGGTAAAGCGGGCTTAGCATTGGTCTGCGTAGTCCGCTTGTAGAGCTTAGTGCAAGGTGATTATACGCCGGGTTTGGTGTGCCGATTTGGGAATTTCGGAGTGGTGTGCAGCTTATCGTCCAAGCTCCTGAATGCAGTCAGCAATCAGCGCTGTTGGGGACAAAAAACATGGGTTTTGGGGTAGAAGAATCGGAACACTGTGGAGAGCGCACATGTACATAAATTATGTGGCCCAAGGCATCTTTCTCCCCCTCCTCTCCTGCCAGTGAAGCCCTTTTTCAGAGGCTAAGAAACCGCGAGGCTGAGAGCAAGGATCTGCGAAAACAGGTCCGTCGCTTGGAGAAAAAAGCCGATCGTCTATCTAAGAACAACGCGGATCAGGCTGCGACAATTGCCGATCAGGCTGCGAAGATTAGCCGTCTGGAAGATAGGTTGGAACAAGCGTATCGCCTACTCCCTGGCAAAAAGAGTGAGCGTTACACGCCGGCGGACAATGCGCAGCAAGGCCGGTTGTCTGGAGAGGAACCAGAAGCTGTTGAGCCCGAGGAGGAGGATGTCCTGGTAAAGCGCAAGCGGCGTGGGAAGAACAAGCCGGTGCGCGGGCCGATTCCGGACCATCTGCCCAGAGAGGTGATCCGCCTTGAGCCGGAGGGCAGCACCGCGGGTATGAAGTACATCGGCGAGGAAGTAACGGAGTACCTGGAATATGTGCCGGGCTTCACGAGGGTAGTACGGATTGTGCGGCCGAAGTACGTTGTCTGCAAGGAGCCTCGTAAGGGGGTGGTCATAGCGCCGTTGCCGAAGCGTGTCATACCGAAGGGGAAGGCGGGTCCGGGGTTGTTGGCGTATTTGGCGGTAGCCAAATACGTGGATCATATGCCGCTATACCGGCTGCGGAAGAAGTTTCAGCGCCATGGCGTGAAGCTATCGGCTGCTACAATGGGGGATTGGATTGCGAAGGTAGCGACGTATCTGGGTCCGTTAGGAGATGCGTTGCGTAAGGAGGTGCTTCGTAGCGGGTATCTGCAGGTGGATCAGACAACGTTCCCGGTGCAAAAGCCGAAGAAGAAAGGGAAGAAAAACAAAGGAAAGACGCATCGCGGCTATCTTTGGGTATACCCGGCACCGCGGGCGAAGGTGGTGATGATGGATTACAGCCCGAGCCGTGCGCGCGCTGGACCGTGGGAATTCTTGCGCGGATATAGAGGGGCGATGCAAACCGACGGGTATGTGGTGTACGATGCGTTTGGTACGCGGGGCGGGATAACGCTGTTTGGATGTATGGCGCATGCGCGTCGCAAGTTTTATGACTGCAGGAAAAAGGAGCCCAAGAAGGTGCGCCATGTAATGGAGGAAATCCGGCAGTTGTATGCGATAGAGCGTGGGTTGCGTAAGGAGGGAGCTGGTCCGGCTCGGCGTGTGGAGGTACGACAGGAGGAGGCACGGCCGGTACTGGAGAAGTTGAAGCCATGGCTTGAGGAGAGTCGTGAGCACCGGCCGAGTGCGGGATGGGATGAAGCCGTGGGGTACATGCTCAACAGGTGGGAGAAGCTGGCTTGTTACCTGGAAGACGGCAAGGTTGAGATCGATAACAATCTGGTCGAGAACCAGATGCGAGCGATTGCGCTTGGTCGAAAAAACCATCTGTTTGCGGGATCGCATGCGGCAGCGCAGCGGTCCGCAGTACTGTACGCTCTTTTTGCCACATGCAAGTTGCAATCGACAAACCCGATTGAATGACTTACCGACGTACTACGCCGTCTTCCGACACATCCTGCCGACCGCATGGCTGAACTCTTGCCCCATCATTGGAAAGCCAGTCGGGACTTGCAGCAAGCTACCGTCAAGAAAGCGGCATAGGAGCCCCTAAACAGGCGCGCCCGGGTCATCCGATAGATCCGTGTACGGGTCTGCGAATACGCTGTTAGGTACTTGACTCCTGCACACCCAACCGACGCTAGCCCATAAACCTTCGAACCGCGCTCTAACTTACTCTAATTGAGAGAGTAAATACCCTCGGTTTTAATGTACTTCACCGGACGGATACTCTAAAAGTGCTGTTTGGTACCTGCAGGACCGATTGTGCGTTGTTCATGCATAGGGACGACCATGAGAGGGGCTGAAAACACCAGTTTAGGCCCTTTTCCCGACACGATAGCGGTCACATTACCGAGATTTTGGGAAGACGTCTGTCGGGTAGACACACCTCTGCCTACCTTCTCTTTCCGCTTTCCGCGTTGGGCGCCTGCGGTGTCGAAGCGCAGGCGCAAATATGACTTGGCTAGCTCTTCAAGGGAAGCGTGATCCATGTGAGTTGACAATAACGTCGCCAAAATTGCTCCCATGCAGCATCTGCGCTGGCGGCAATGTGGATAACGATGTTGCGCGCGTGTTGTACGAAGCGGGCCCCCACCTTGAGTACACGCTCGCGATAGGTACTCAGACTTATCTGGGATTCGTCAGGCTCCCGCATAAGGCAGCGCCCCACATGCATGAGCTGATAAGTTAGAAGGTATACCTGTAGCAGGACCTCGTTCTCGGCTCGGATCTCGGCTTCCTGTTCCGAATCATCCTGCTCCGACTCATCAGGCACCCGCACTACAGGCCGGCCCTTATAGTGTGTCTTCGGACGGGGAACCGACGACAGCGCCATGGAGCAAGCCGCATTCAGCTCCCCGAAGTGCTTTTCCGCCTTTCCTCTCTTCCGGTACAGATTCACAAGCTGCTCTGCCGGATAGGCTTCTGCATCCAGATCGGTGATCAGATAGAAATGCCGCGGAAAAAGCTCTCCCGGCACCGGAACAACCACGAGCACCACACGACGCTCTACGGACCAGCACTTTGCACGGTAGCGCAGTTCGTGGTAGCATTCGTCCGACGGCTGATCACCCTCCAAATGAGGCGCCGCAAGCCCGTCAATCACATCGTTTCCTTTCAGACGCATCACATAGCCGATACGGTCGTTCTCCAGCTTATCACATAACTCTCCACTGTTGAAGCCTGCGTCCAATCGGACAATGACCTTGTCGGCCACATGTTCACGCAATGCCAGCCCAATGCGTCGAATGAAACCGTAGCAGTCCTTCACCACATTTTGCGTGCCCCCTCGCAATTCCGCCCCCAACATATCGCCCGACTCACCGCATATGGCGATAAGAGGCAGAAAGATGGTGCGCTTATAATACCCGTTCCATTTGCTGCCCTGCTGCTTGCCATGCGTATCTACCGGTACACCGTCCACATCAAAGACTACCTCGGGGCGGCGCTTCCCGCCACCACGCTGCACCAGGTGCTCCATGGCGAATGTCTCTGCAAAATGGCGCAACTTCTTGAAATTCTTTTTCCCGGCCAACATGTGCACGAAGCGAGACATGGTTGGCTGGGATGCAAGGGGCCTATCGTCCTGCAAAACCTCCATACCCCTTTTGGAAGAAGTGGCCACGCGCATGGCGGGGTCCCTTCGAAGCTTGTCCGCATCTGACTGACGTCCCCACCCCCGCACATGTTGCAGCAGGTACTGTCACACTAACTCCTCAAGGCTATGCGTAATCCGAGCTTGGGACCGATTGTCCTTAAGCACGGAAGCGAGTCGGCATGCCAAGGTGCTGATCACCATGAGCAGGCGCATAGGAATGACGCCCGCATCCGATGTTAGATTATCGGTCTTGGAGCGTACAACTTTAACGGATCTATTGAACTGGCAAGCGAACAGAAGGTTGGATTTGGGATCTGGCATCGGGTGTGTTACAGGGTGAATGGGTATTGGGGTTTCTGAACGTTTGAGCGTCGCACAGGATCCCATGCAAACCGTGTATAATCAACATATTACACCATAATATTAAACGACGATTCCCCGCCACTTAACTCCCTCATGAATAAGGGAGGTTGAAGAATGCCTTCCATGCATCCGCCTGATATTTCAATGTGTATCTAATGACAATGTGTATCTAACGACACCAAAGGAGTATTCAGGTAGCCACTCGACCGTGCGGCGCAGCGCCGTGAACCGCTTCCCCCGCGAGAAGAAGCTTACCGAGGGCGGTTTCTCTCCAGCCTCTTTCGCTTTCTTGTACGCCTCGCTCTGCTCTGCGAGGATGGCATTCCACACAAACCTACACGCACCCGCTAATCCAGCAAGTTGCTTGGCGTTACTCCGACTTCCGGGCAACAGCCTGTATGTGATATTGCGGTGTGCACTAACCGTTTCGGGCATGGCACTGTGGTATATAACTCCCTAATATATGGAACTTATATAGCATGCGTACCCACGTGTTGAGTTATTTGAAATAATTGCATTGTTTTCGTGAAAAGCGGGAACCGATTATGAAAAGCTGGCGAAAGCCATCCTGTCTGCACCACCAAAGCACAAAAAGTAATTCCTGCGAAATCGCGTGGCACTCAGCCATATAACTCCCCAATTTATCTGCAATTGGCACAAAGCATCCAACCAATTTCCTGCTGATGTCCCTGGCTGCTCCAGCCAGGGACCGGCTCAGTTGGAGCAGCCAAGGCAATCAAGGTCCTAATTCTCAACTATAAGCCCTACGTACGGCAGGAGGGCATTCCATATCGATGCATGAATCTGTTCCCTGCTCATCAGCATTCCCTGATCCGAAATACAATCAATGACCAGCCACCATGACCGGTGCTGAGCACCTGTAAGTGCACGATAAACCTTCCGCCAATTTTCTAGATACGAAGCGTTTTTCTCGTGCAGATCCCGAACTGCATTGGTGTATTGCCGCGGAGCTTTCCTGCGAACCAGCTGCTGCGACAACTGCACCGGCAGGTCCAAGAATAACGTGACATCGGCCTTCGGCAAAACGTACACCTCCTACTCCAGCCTCGTCTGCCATGCCAGGAATCGCTGGCTGGCATCCCGCTTGAGCTTTGCTGACTGGTATGCCGCATTGGAGGCCACGTATTGATCTACCAGCACAACATCCCGCTCTTCCAGCATTCGCATCAACAGCTCTCTGCTTTCCAGCCGGTCGCCAGCGTACAGCAACGCGGCAAATTCCGGTGGCGTCGCATTCAGATCACCAAACCCACCGTTCAATTACTCCGCAATCGTCTCGGCCATGAATGTCTTCCCATACCTCGTTACCGGGGTGCTAGTCTCCAGCTATCCAGATTGACCAAGAATTACTTAGCTTGCGGGCCGTGCAGCCAAGTAGTTTAGATTCCGCCAGATGCTAATACGGCAAAAAATTATACTGCGACTCCTTGTGGAAACAGCCAAGCCACTTGCAAAGACGGTCTTCGTAAAGCTGGTGTTTTTGCTTCGTAGCGAAACTTGTCTGCAGAATGTGTCAACCTTCTATGACTTTGTGCCGTACCACTTCGGCCCCTTTTCGTTCACTCTGTATTCGGAATTGGCAAGATTACAAACGCACGGGCTAGTGAATGACGGACCCGAACGTATTGAACTGAATAAGGCAAGTCTAACTCGGTCCCACGCGTTGGCTGAAGGAGTGACACCAGACTTAAGGTCGGCCGTGACTAGTATTGTAAGACAATACGGGCAGGTTAGTCGGCCGGATCTCGTGAGCACCGTATATCGCAATTATCCGTGGTTTGCACTTAACAGCAAGCTACCTGAAGGACAACTAGCAGCAATTCCTCGTCCTGATGACGCCCCCCCAGCAGCATACACAACCGGGTACCAAGGTAAATCAGTTGATGCGTTTCTGAATGGGCTACTGAAGAAAGGCATTCGTACACTGATTGATGTCAGAGCAAATCCTATCTCTCGTAAGCACGGATTTTCGGGAAAGCGCTTGGGCCAGCTATGCCAAAAACTCAACCTAACCTATGTTCACGTTCCATCCTTGGGTATTCCAAGCGGCCTTCGGACCGGTTTAGTGGACTTGAACTCCTACAAGAGCCTGCTGGATGAGTATGAAAGATCAACTCTTCAGGAGCGACCTGCAGAAATTCGAGAGGTTGGAGAACGGATGAATCGCAGTGCCTCTGTACTGGTATGTTTCGAGGAGGATACCCGGTGTTGTCACCGGACCAGGTTAGCTAATGCAATTGCAAATGACACCGGATTGAAGGTGGTCCATTTATAGTGACCATAGCACCAATGACCTACCGCCAGCTTAAAGTCTTAATCACCGTAAAGACCTATCCCATCCCCTCGTCTAAGTACGATGAGTTAGTCTGCACTGCCGGGGTCACGGAGACAGGAGACTTTGTGCGCCTATATCCGATAAATTTTCGAGACTTATCGTTTAGCCGCCAATACCGAAAATATCAATGGATCACTGTAGGTGTCGAAAAGCACCAAGGGCGGGATGTGCGCAAAGAGAGTTATCGTCCACAGAGTCGGTCAATTCAAACCATCGGCAAACCGATACCAGCTAATCCTGGCAATTGGCGTGAGCGGGCTCGTTATGCCCTTAAACAACGGAGTCATTCACTTGAAGAATTGCGCGAACGCCAAAATGCCGACCGCACATCTCTTGGTGTACTTCGACCCAAGATAGTCCACGACCTCATTGTAACTGATGATGCCCCTGATTGGAATCCCAAGTTCTTGGCCCAGCTCAGGCAAACCAGAATATGGGATGACCGAACTAGCAGCAAATGCCCGCCCCGAAAGGTGCCTTACAAATTTCATTACCGCTTCGAGTGCGAAGATCGGCGATGCAGTGGTCATAAGATGATGATTGTTGATTGGGAGGTTGGTGCGCTCTTTTGGAGACTTGTTGATAAGGGTATGTCCCAAACGGAATCCGTAGAAAAAGTAAGAGACAAGTTCTTGACCCGACTGTGTGCAAGGGATTTGGATACTCACTTCTTCGTTGGTACAATTCTTAACTACCCCAAGAGCTGGATCGTAATTGGCCTATTCTATCCCAAGAAGGAGCAACCCGGCCTTTTCGATGGGGAGTTATATGGCTGAGTACCCATTTGCTGAGGTTCTTGAAATAATTGCAGTTTATCGTGAAAAGCGGGAACCGATTATGAACAACTGGCGAAAGCCATCCTGTCTGCACCACCAAAGCACAAAAAGTAACTCCTGCGAAAACGCGTGGCACTCAGCCATATAACTCCCTTTCGATGACTATTGACCATACCAAGCGGATCCACTTAAGAACGGGGCGATCGCCGTTGAACACCCGGGATAAGCTCGGGAGTTGACTACGTTTACCCCTCTCGTAGAGCCGGTAGTCTCCGCGTTACTCCATAAAGCACGTTTCCGCACGCCGGATCTTCCATGGAAAGACACCGGAATTAGGGGCATCGTCAAACGAAGGGGGGCAACCCTCCATCGCCTGCCCATCTGTCCCTATTACGCATGGCTAGGCCAATCCACGCCTCGACTACCTCGCATCCCGAACTCCCGGGGTATCCTTCCGTCACTTTCAGAAAATTGACTGCGCTGGAGTTCCACACCATTGACTGGCTCCGGGACTCTGCCATTTGCCGTGGTCCTTCCCACTTTGGCCACCGCTCCGCTCCCGCGGCCTGCTCTGACTAGTCTAGTGATTGCCAGAAAAAGTTATCAGGGCTGAAAAACGGCGAAACAAGGCCGTTTGATATTCGTTCTATCAAGCTGTAAGCGTTACGTTTACAGCTGGATATGAGCCATACGGTATTTGCACATTGCAGATTATTCAGCCAGCGTGTCTCTAACGAAAGTTTGGCCATATCCTTCTGTTTCGGGCGTTTTCATCGATATAAGGCCCCTTGGGGCCGATTATTCATACGATTAATACCATGCGGATTGTAGAGGATACACAGTTTAAGCTCGGGCAGGTCCCCATTGAAGAGATAACCTTCCACCCCAAAGACCGGGACGATATACCGGCAGCGCTAAAAGGTCTGCAGCACCTGTATTGCGACGCAACGGCTCGGCAGAAGATCTTTGAGATCCTGGAGAAGCAGTTGCTTCCGAATATTGATTTGCAGCGTGGTCGTCCGGGGATGGCACTTTGGCGCGTCTTTGTCTTGGGGGTATTGAAGCAGGCCCTCAACTGCGACTTTGATCGTTTGAGGAGCTTGGCCGCCAATCATTTGGAGGTGCGCCAGATGCTGGGGCATACGAATTTCTGGGACGAGCCTGTCTATCAGCTGCAGACCGTTATTGATAACGTAAGCCTGCTAACAGCGGATGTCCTGAAGGAGATCAACGATGCGGTGGTGGCTTGCGGTCACCGATTGGTAGAACAGGAACCAGAGAAGCCGCTTCTTTGCCGGGTTGATTCGGCGGTGGCCAAAACGAATGTGGAGTGGCCTACGGATGTTCGTTTGTTGTGGGAGGAGCCTGACGAATCCCAGATAAGTCTGAGCACCTATCGCGAGCGTGTACTCAAGGTGGGGGCCCGCTTCGTACAACACGCGCGCAACATCGTTATCCACATTGCCGCCAGCGCAGATGCTGCATGGGAGCAATTTTGGCGACGTTATTGTCAACTCACATGGATCACGCTTCCCTTGAAGAGCTAGCCAAGTCATATTTGCGCCTGCGCTCCGACACCGCAGGCGCCCAACGCGGAAAGCGGTAAGAGAAGGTAGGCAGAGGTGTGTCTACCCGACAGAAGTCTTCCCAAAATCTCGGTAATGTGACCGCTATCGTGTCGGGAAAAGGGCCTAAACTGGTGTTTTCAGCCCCTCTCATGGTCGTCCCTACGCATGAACAACGCACAATCGGTCCTGCAGGTACCGAAACAGCACTATTAGACCCCGAACAGGGTACGACATGAATATTGCAGGTTAATGCAGTTGACCAACGGATGGACTATCAACACTTTCAATGTGGCCTACAACTCTGTTGAGTTTTCCATTCAAATCATAAATTTGGCTGTGGATTACACGCACATCGCTGCGCAGGTCACCGATGTCGGTCTTCAATTCAGTTCTCAGGTCACCGATGTCGGTCTTCAATTCAGTTCTCAGGTCATTGATGTCGGTCTTCAATTCAGTTCTCAGGTCATTCAAATCAGATCGAATCGTTTCTATAGAAGCAGTTAGGCTGCGTATTAGTGGCAAAAATATTGCCACGATGCTTCCCACAATGGCCACGACCGAGGCTATAGCTGTCCACAAAATAGCTGTCATGGGTGGTTACGACTGGTTGTGATTAGGAGAGAATAAGTGGCATGATGCAATTGTGCCACCGCTGGCTTACCGTACCTACCGCAGCATAGTACTGTTCCTCCGTATACGATGCTATCACATGGCCAAAGGCCCAACGCATGTCGGGATGCCGCTGAATAGAACAGGTTGTCGGTACGAAGGAGAACACGCGCAAAGTTGGTTGATGGGTAACGAATCTTGCTCGTGGTTGCTGCAGCATCATTGCCCGGCGCCGCAAAGTCTTTTGCCCATCTGTCAGGCAGGCCATTGGATTCGCCGCTGTGGTACGTATATTCGTACGGGTAGTGTGGTAGTTCCGTTAAAGGATGTTGCCCGAATGCAGTCTTGTGTTGACCGCTGATTACCGACTTGGTCGGTACGGACTAGGCTCGCTAGGCCTGCCTACACATTAATATTGCCTCTTGACTATTGCGTATTTGTCGGTTAGTTTACCGGCATGTGGGTGCAGCATCAGATACTTACCACGCTTCGCGGCGCAGAACCGACCTTGCACCGTATTCTGGAGGTACATGGTGACAAGAGTCGCACCGCAGTCAGTCGCATTGTTTGCGAGCAATACCGCTTTATGGATGCTCGCGGGCGACCGCAGTGGGCCGGATGCTTGAAAGCGCTACGTACGCTGGAGGCAGAGAACAAGATTGTACTGCCTGTTTCGCAGCGGACTGGTCGGATTGCCGGGCCGCGTTTGTTGGAAGCGCCGGTGGAGGCGCCGGTGGATGTACCGGATACGGTGGGTGAGGTCGAAGATCTTGAAGTCGTGCTGATCTCCGACCGCGATGCTACCACGATCTGGAATACGCTGATGACCAAGGAGCATCCCCGCGGTTTGAAGACCCTTGTGGGGGCCCAGGTGCGATACGTGTTTCAGAGTGCGCATGGGATACTGGGCGCCATCGGGTTTTCGGCAGCGGCGTTGTATCTGAAACCTCGGGATACATGGATGGCGTGGAGTGATGAGCAGCGGGATCGGGAGCTGTATCGTGTGGTGGGGCTGAGCCGCTTCCTGATTCGTCCCACGGTGCAATGCAAGAATCTGGCCAGTCATCTGTTGGGACGGGTACTGCGGCGATTGCCGGACGACTTCCGTGCGCGATATGGCTATGCGCCCTTTCTGGTGGAAACATTTGTGGGCCCGGATCAGGAGGGTACGTGTTTCAAGGCGGCAGGCTTCCTTCGTTTGGGCATGACCATGGGCAGGGGGCGGCATGCCCTCACGCATGAATGCAAGCAAACGCAGAAGAAGATATTCGTTAGGGAGATTGATGGAGACTGGCGCAAGAAGCTGGGTGTACCGGAGGTGGAGCTGCATCCGCGGTTGGAAGTGGGTGAGGGGCTTGATGGTGACGGGTGGGCGGAGCAGGAGTTTGGTGGTGCGCCATTGGGGGATAAGAGGCGCAGTGCTCGTTTGGTAAAGAGTGCAGCAATGTTGGGAGCGTCTATGGGTCGTCCACCGAGTGCAGCACCGAAGCGTGATCCGGCGGCGGTATCGGGGTATTATCGTTTTCTTGAGAAGGCGGATCGGTATGGGAACAATCCTGAGAAGATATTGGCGCCTCATTGACAGCGTACGATGGAGCGGATGCGTACGCAGGACACGGTGTTATGCGTGCAGGATGGTACGGACATCAGCTTCAGTACGCGCCCGGAATGCGAGGGGTTGGAGGTTATAGGACGTAATCAGACGACAGCGGAGTCCAAGGGGGTGCATTTGCATGCGACCATTGCATTTGCATGCGACCATTGCATTGGGAGGTGACGGAGTGCCCCTGGGAGTGCTACGATGTGCGTATGAGAAACCTAAGGGGGAGCATGCTGCCGGGACGCAGCAGTGGATAGAGGGTCTTCATGATATTGAGGAGGCGGCGGAGACGCTGCCGCGCAAGACACGGGTGATCTGTGTTATGGATCGGGAGGCGGACATCTTTGCGCTTTTTGCGGAGCGGGATGGGCTGCGGCGTACGGATGTAATAGTACGAGCCAAACACGACCGGAATCTGGGCAAGGAAAAGGCACGGTTATTCAAGGCCATGCGGAAGGGTCCGTCGGCAGGCATGATGCACCTGTCGGTGACACGCGTGAGCCGTCGTGCGAAGTCGGGGAGTGTGACGAATGAGGGTCGGCCGGCCCGTAATGCGCTTATGGAGGTACGCTATAGGAAGGTAATCCTCCCCCCTACCAAGAAGAAAAAGAAGCAGGAGGTGGTGCAGGATACCGAAGCCCCTGATTCGTCCGAAACACCTGTACCTCCTACCGATAAGGACCCGCAGCGGAAGCCGGTGCAACTATGGGGGGTACATGTTCGTGGGCTGGTTCCTCCCAAGAATGCGAAGCGGATTGAGTGGTACCTCTTGACCTCGTGCCCGGTGACATCGCTGGAGGAAGCGGAAGCGATCATTGAGTACTACGGGCTGCGCTGGCGTGTAGAGGACACGTTTCGCGTGCTCAAGAGTGGTTGCAAGGTGGAGAAGTTGCGCGTGCAAAAGGCCTCGTTATTGCGCCACGCTGTCACCATCCACATGGTGACAGCGTGGCGCGTACTACTGATGACGCTTCTGGGTCGTACCTCCCCGGAGATGGAGGCCGGGGTGATGTTCACCGATGTGGAACTGTCTGTGCTCCGCACATACTCGAAGCGTTATGGTCTTTCGGATCCCACCAACTTGTTAGCGGCGGTGCTGTTGGTGGCTATAATGGGCGGTTATGCGCCGCGGAAGAATCGTCAACCAGGTCACACTGTGCTGTGGCGCGGATACAGCAGTCTGCAAATCCGGGCAAGTCATCATGAGGATTTGACCGCAACAGGTCAACTGGTGGTGCGTCCTCCTCCATAGGTTAGGTCTGTGCTTACCTCCTGATTTTCTCTGCCTAAGGCTCGTGCTATCAGCACGAGGGGCCATGTCATCGATTTTGCGGCGATCAGCGAATCGCGGTAACCGCATTGTTAGGTCCGCCCGAGGAACGCGGCACATTGACACCGCTCTTGTGCCGATCCGCACAAGGAATTGCGCTCAGCCACCGATCTGTACCTTACCTTGTTACCCGGATCTGGTGCTGTTGCCCCACAAAACCACATAACAACGTGCTAACCGACCCAGTTGACGCCCCCTCTTGTCAAGCTAGCTAATGTGGGCGGTAGGCAGGGCTAGTCCAAGAGTCACTTAGAAATGCCTACTTTTCTGGCAAACACTAGTCTATTTTCCTTCCAGATTACAGCCAAGAAACGCTACCCCCTCCGTCATCCATAAGACGAATTGCCCGTCGCCTGCGCACTCGGGTCCATCAACAATACATATTTTATCGGCCCAAGGCATCCCACCAACTTCCTGCTTGATTGCCGTGGCTGCTCCAGCCACAGCAATCAAGTTCCTAATTCTTGACTATAAGCTCTACGTACGGCACGAGGGCGTTCCAAATCGATGCATGAATTTGTTCCCTGCTCATTAGCATTCCCTGACTAGAAATACAGTCAATGGCCAGCCACCTTGACCGGTGCTGAGCACCTGCAAGTGCACGATAGATCTTCCGACAAATTTCCAGATACGAAGCGTTTTGCTCGTGCAAATCCTGAACTGCGGGTGTATTGCCGCGGAGCTTTCTTGCGGACCAGCTGCTGCGACAACGGCACCGGCAGGTCCAGGAATAACGTGACATCAGCCTCCGGCAAAACGTACACTTCGTACTCCAGCCTCGTCTGCCATGCCAGGAATCGCTGCCTGGCATCCCCCTTGAGCTTTGCTGACTGGTATGCCGCATTGGAGGCCACATATCGATCTACCAGCACAACATCCCGCTCTTCCAGCATTCGCATCAACAGCTCTCTACTTTCCAACCGGTCGCCAGCGTACAGCAACGCGGCGAATTCCGGTGGTGTCGCGTTCAGATCACCAAACCCGCCGTTCAAATACTCCGCAATCGTCTCGGCCATGAATGTCTTCCCATACCTCGGAAACGACAGAAATCCGACGCGGCACCCTTCGCCCTCCAAACGTGCCTTTAAAAGGTTCACCTGTGTTCTCTTGCCAACGCCATCAATCCCTTCAATTGCAACGAGCATGTCTTTACGCTACAGTCATTAACAGAAGAAGGTAAACGTCAACGCTCAGAATGCTACAGCTTGCACCACTTCGCACAATTTACAGGACCTTACCCTACATTATCCGGTCACTGCCATCTTTCGAAAAAATAATCACTATTCCAGCTATGCGACTATCTCCAAAGTCACGGTTTCACATGTCCTTATTGGGTCCGGTGCTTGTTGCAGTACTTGCTCCTGCATGGGTTTCAGGCCAGACCGGTACCGTGCATGATAACCTTTCTATGATGAGCGACATTCTTGAATCAGAGCGTAAGTTTGCCGTCTACCTTCCTCCCGATTACGAAACCTCCGAACGCTATTACCCGGTTCTGTATCTGCTGCATGGCGCCGGTGACGACCAAACGGGATGGGTCCAGTTCGGAGAGGTTCTTCACATTACCGATAAAGCCATCAAAGCCGGCAAAGCAACCCCAATGGTCATCGTGATGCCGGACGCAAGCGAAGGCCGCTTGGGATACTTCAACAATGTATCCGACACCTGGAGGTACGAGGACTTCTTCTTCGATGAATTCATGCCACACGTCGAAGACGAGTTTCGGATAAAGAAGGAGAAACGTTACCGCGCCGTAGCCGGGCTTTCAATGGGTGGAGGCGGATCCTTTATGTATGCGCTTCATCGCCCAGACCTGTTTTCTGCATCGGCACCTCTAAGCGCCTATGTCGGCCCGGCCGATAGGGACCAGTTCAAATCAATGGCCCAGCGCTTTGGGGACGATATATCTGGCGCATCAGATGAGGAGATTGACGCCTATATCGCAAGGCATAACGCTGTCGCACTGATCAATTCGCTGGCCGAGGACGAACTGCGGTCTGTTCGCTGGTTCATTGACTGCGGCGACGATGACTTTTTGTACGAAGGCAACGCGTTGGCATTTATTGCCCTGCGCCAGCGGGAAATTCCCCACGAGTTTCGTATCCGCGATGGCGGCCACACCTGGACATACTGGAGGGACAGCCTGCCGGTAGTGCTTGACTTTGTCTCTCGCGGTTTTCACCAACACTAAACCCCCACTAAACCCCGCCTCAGAGGCGAGCACTTGGAATGAAGAATAACTCGGTTGGCACGATGAATCGCTCGCGTTTGTTGATGGTATGGGCTCTTGCCGAACTCATCACCATGCGCGGACAAGCCTTCGGACAGGATACGTGGGAGTTATTACCACCGGACGACGACCTGATGGGCCGCTACGAACATGGCTACGTGGCAGTAGGGGATCAGTTCTTCCTGGTAGGAGGGCGTGGAGAGCGGCCCGTACAGCGTTATGATCTGCACACAGGAACGTGGCAGTCGCTTGCTGCTGCGCCCATTGAGCTGCATCACTTTCAGGCGGTAACGCACGCGGGGAAGGTCTACATAATGGGAGGCTTTACCGGCGGTTTCCCGGACGAAACACCCGTCGGAAACATGTACATCTACGATCCGGAAACCGACGAATGGACTCTCGGCCCCGAGATACCCGCTTCCCGGCGCCGCGGTGCAGCCGGCGTGGTGTTCCACGACAATCTCTTCTACATCGTAGCAGGGATCGTCAACGGCCATACGGACGGGCACGTCCCATGGTTGGATTCGTACGACCCGGCTACCCAAACGTGGACCCAACTGGCTGACGCTCCCCATGCGCGTGACCATTTTCAGGCAGCCGTGCTGGGGGGCAAACTGTATGCCGCCGGCGGCCGCAGAAGCTCCTTTGCCACCGGCGAAACGCTCCAACTTACAGTAGGCGAGGTAGATGTCTACGACTTTACATCTGACACATGGTCCACGCTCCCCGTGTCAAGTAACATCCCTACGCAACGAGCCGGGGCAGCAACTGTAGTTCTGAACGACAAACTCGTGATCCTGGGGGGCGAGAGCGCGCGCGATCTTAATGGCGGACCGAATCCGCCGGCACACAACGAGGTGGAAGCACTGGACCCCGACACAGGCACCTGGTCTTCCATGGCGCCGCTCACCGTTGGGCGCCACGGGATTCAGGCCGTGGTGCATGGCAGCAGAATATTCGTACCTGCCGGATCTCGCACTATTGGTGCTACGGAAATCAGTTCACATGAAGTCTATGTATCGAAACATTGAATGCAGCTGCCGAGGGGTCATAAAGAACCCTTGGAGGATCCTTACATCCCTTATCCTGACAGGAACGTTCGCGGCCCCCTGTCTGCATGCACAGCCCCGCGGGGGCGCATCCGATCTGCCTGAGGGACCGGAAAAAGACCTTATGGTCGCTGCCTGTACATCGTGTCATCCCGCACGCAGTATCACCAGATCTGCTGGTTACGACACGCCGGAACGGTGGCGTGAAGTCATGGACTCCATGGTTCGACTGCCTGAATCCGAGACGGTGGCCATTGCCGAATACTTGGCCCGCCATTTTCCTCAGGACGAATCCCGCCGCCCTACACTCGTGCCCGGGCCGGTAGAAGTTGATATCCGGGAATGGATGGTCCCCACGCTCGGCCAACGCTCCCGCGATCCGATAGAATCTGCTGATGGCGCTATATGGTGGACCGGAATGTGGGCCAGCCTTGCGGGGCGACTGGATCCGGCAACAGGCGAAATGAAGGAGTACCCTCTCCCGCCTTCCGCCCGTCCCCACAGCATTATTCCTTCCCCTGATGGGAGCATCTGGTACACGGGAAACAGCAACGGCACTATTGGGCGATTGGACCCGGCCTCCGGCGCAGTAAAGGAATTCAAGACTCAAGCGGGCGATCCGCACACTGCTGCGTTTCATCCTAACGGCCACCTATATTTTACATCACAGCGCGCCGGCATGCTCGGCCGTCTGGACACGCTCAGCGGAGACCTTTTGGAGGTGCCCACCGAGCCACGGCCGTACGGAATAAAGGTTGCCGATGACGGGATGGTTTGGGTAGCCTACAACGGCACTAACAAGCTCGGCAAGGTCCATCCTGAGACGATGAACGTGGAGTACTACGAAGTGCCGGATGAACGTACGCGCATCCGGCGTCTTGATCTGGCGAGTGACGGGTCCGTGTGGTTTGTCAATTCCAGTCTCGGGCGCATCGGCCGGCTTAACCCGTCCACGGGCGAAGTTACACAATGGGATTCGCCAAGCGGGCCCCGATCACATCCGTACTCAATAGCCGTCATTAATGACAAGATCTGGTACAACGAATCCGGCATGCGGCCCGACGCGCTCGTGCGATTCGACCCTGAAACCGAAACATTTCAGAGCTGGGAGATACCGTCAGGCGTAGGGATAATCCGGCATGTGTGGGTAACTAGGGAAAGCAAGCTGCTAATTCATCAGAGCAGTTCCAACCGGATAGGATTGGTCACCATCAAGGATCTTGCGAACTGAAGTCCATGGCCGCCGCAATGATGTGATTTGCACGCTCAGCAAATGATAAGCGGAGCGAACGGCGGTTCAGTCCTGAGCAGAGACCCGTTTGTACCGCTGGGGCAATCTCCAGGGTCAGATCCTTCATTGAACGGCGCAATCCAGTCCTGAATGCCTTCAAGGCAGCCTCCTTGGCTGTCCAGCTAATCAGGACCCTCCGCGAAGCATCCAATGGCAGGTTCCCGACCATGACCTGCTCCTCTGCACTGAGTATTCTCTCAAGCAGACCTTCCCTCCTTTCGCGTACCTGCTCAATATCTATGCCCACTGGGCCCGGGCCTGCGGCAGCCACCGCTATGGCGCCAGTATGTGCTATGCTGACGCAATACGGAGCGCGGCCCACATCAAGCCCACCGTCCGGCGCTATGGTAAGCGGAACTGCATCGGGCTTAACGTTCATCAGGTCAGACAACAGTGCACGCGCCACCAGCCTGCCTATGACAAACTGATTCTTGCGCTGACCATGCCCAATTGCCAACGCCTGCTGCCTTTCAATGGCAGGCAAGCGCGCTGGGTCACCTTGGCCTGATAACCACCGGAAGCTGTACCCCGGCGGGAGCTTCAATTCAGACCGCAGCAGCGTACAATTCTGCCACACGAGCCCAATTCACTACCTGCCAGAAAGCGGCGATATAGTCGGGCCGACGATTCTGGTAGTTGAGGTAGTATGCATGTTCCCACACATCCAGCCCCAGAATCGGAGTATCACCTGTCATCAAGGGGCTAACCTGGTTGGCTGTAGAATACACGCCCAAGCCTCCGCTGCCTTCAACAACAAGCCAAGCCCAGCCACTTCCAAAACGTGTTGCCGCTGCCTTTGCGAACGCTAACCGAAAGTCGTCCACCGATCCGAAGGTACTCGCGATGGCCGCCGCAAGCGCACCCGATGGCTCTCCACCGCCGAACGGCGACATAATCTGCCAAAACAGGTTGTGGTTGGCGTAGCCGCCTCCATTATTGCGGATCGCGCCGCGGACCGCTTGTGGTACATCGTTGATGCCGCCAAGAATCTCTTCTACCGAAAGTCCTTGAAGTGCGGGGGTAGATGCTACGGCGGCATTGAGATTATTGGTGTACCCCTGGTGGTGCTTGCCATGATGAATGCGCATGGTTCTTTCATCAATGTGAGGTACGAGCGCATCGTGCGCGTAGGGTAGGTCGGGTAAAGTGAAGGCCATTGGTTTGTGTCCTGGATAATTGTCTCGCCGTTCAACCGCAACAGCGTTCATATGTTTTGAAAATTGTCAGCTTCTGGTAACGTCTAAAAAAGGGAATTATGTACGTGAGTACCCTCGCGTATCAATTTCACAGATCAATGGGGTCGGTAACCCGAACGCCCCTCGCCGTGCAATTGCCCCAATCCCGGAGGCCAATATGGTTGCGGCAGCGTTAAGGTCCGCATTGTCGGTGTGTCCACATGAGATACACTTGAATGTACTTTGGGTCAATCTATTCGCTTTGTCCCGGCGACCGCACTTGTTGCAGTCCAGACTCGTGTAAGGGGCTGGGATCTTGAGCACTTCCCGGCATTTGTACTGCAGCATCCCGTCTAACTGCCCCCATCCGGTGGCATTAATGCTACGGTTCAGCCCTGCCTTCTGGGCGGCGTTCTTGCCTGGATTGTCAACAATCCCTTTGGCGGATGAAGTCATCGCCACGACATTAAGATCTTCCAGCACAACCGTAGAAGAGCGGTTCGCGATCCTCCGGCTTGCTTGGTGATTGGTATTCCTGCGGGTCATCGCAATCGCTCGGTGAGCTTTCCAGAGTCGCTTCTTAGTGCGTTATCTGCGGTTGGATCCTTTCTGCTGTCGGGCTGATTTCCGTTGATACCGGGGCAGTCTTGCCGTCTTACCCTTACCGTCCGGTTGCCGTATGATCTCGCGCTTGCCATCGGTGGAGACGGCGGCAACCTGTCCGCAGTTACGGTCTATCCCTGTGGCAACGCCGTTGTCTTCTATCTCAGGTGCTTCAATCTTGTAGAATATGCAGGCATACCATTTACCCACCCGTTGCAGAATCACGGCTTTTACAGGAACCCCATCTGGATACGGGTTGCCTCCTTTACGTCGGATCTTCAGGTATCCAAGCTTAGGGATGAACAACCGTCCATCCTTGATCTTGACCGCTTCAGGAATCGTAAAAGATGGGGTACTGCGGTATTTGGCTTTGAACTTCGACCCCTACCTTGATTGAAGCAAGCCTTCCATGCGTGGGCTTGGTACTTCAGCGTGGTGCACACCACGCTGAACGAGTACTTCGGTAGCCACTCGGTGCGATCTCGTAGTTCTTAAAATCGTTTTCCAGGAGGGAAGAAGTACTTCACGGATGGAGGCTGCTCGCCCGACTCCTTTGCCTGTTTGTATTCCTGGATGCACTGCGCCAGTATGGCGTTCCACACGAACCTGCAAGCACCAGCAATCCCGGCTATTTTCTTTCCCTTGCTCTTGCTCCCCGGAAGCAGCCGGTATTCAATTGTTCTATAGACAGAACAAACGCGGCCAGAATTGTTACAACCCTTTACGGGCATGGCATCAATGTGGATGAAGTTGTGGTAAGCAATGGGATGGAATGGCGTTCCGTCCCATTGTGCCCATGCCCTCCATCAAGCCAAAGGTTCATAGTCTGGGGTACTCAGGTATATAAATCCCCTAACAAACGCCGAAGGTCGGGATCAGAGAGTGATCCCTCTTGGTGCAGAGCCTCCAGCGCGTCTGTGACACGAACCCAGTCCGTCATCGCATCCCCTGTATCAGGGCGGAGCATGGACTCCTCAAAGAATTTCCTGAGATATCGTGCCACCTCTGGCTTCGCCGAAACGTTCAGCTCGGTTTCAAACGTAGCATGTCCTCGGTTCACGTGCAGCACAAGTCGGGTGCCTCTGAAAGGACCGCGGCGGGTACCCACCTCTACAATCTCCGAATAGCGGATTTCCTGCGGCGCTTCAAGGTTGTGGTTTTGAAACACTACCCTATCCGCTGCCAACACCATCCCGTCTCGCGCACTACCGATCAGCGTGGCATCAAAAAGGGCCAACACCTCCGATGGATCCATGTGCGACGCGTAATCGTCAATTGCATTATGGAGCTTCTTGGGAGGGATGCTCGGGGTCACAAACAAGCCCAGCTTGGGAGCATGCGGTATGTACTGCCGAATAAGACCAATCATTCTTTCAGAGGAAGAAGCCCAACGTTAAATCGCGGACATACGGGATAAATCCGACTACGAGCAGTCCGATGGCACAAAAGACCAGCACCGCTGTCGCACCTTGCGGTTGCCGGAACGTACGCTCTTGAATCGGCTCACGCATCCAAAAGACATACAGTACGCGTAGATAATAATACCCGGACAGTACACTTGAAAGCACACCTATGATCACGAGCCATGTCAATCCCGCATCAATCGCCGGACCGAACACCGCCACCTTCCCCCAAAACCCGCCAAACGGCGGAAAGCCCGTGAGGCTGAACATGAACACGGCCATCACAACCCCAAGGATGGGCATCTTCATACCGATCCCTGAAAGCGTGTCAAGTGTCTGCACACTCCCCTCTTTCCCATCCCACTCCATGAAGGAAATCACACCAAAGGCCCCAATATTCATGAGTGCATATACCAACAGGTAATAGGCAGCCCCAGCATAACCCTCGCTTGTTCCAGCCGCTAGGGCAACCAGAATGTACCCCGCGTGTGCGATGGAGGAATAGGCCAGCATCCGCTTTACATTGGTCTGAACCAAGGCTACCAGGTTACCTCCAACCATGGTCGCCATCGCCACGATGGCCATCACCTGCTGCCAGTCGGATTGGTTACCCAACCCGTGGTACAGTACTAGGATGAGGGCTGCGAAAGCCGCAGCCTTGGAAGCCGTGGACATGTACCCCGCCAGCGGCGTAGGAGCCCCCTGGTAAACATCCGGTGCCCACATGTGAAACGGAATAACGCTTACTTTGAAGAAGAAGCCGACCAGCAGCATTCCCACTCCTGCGGAAGCTAACAGCGTAACGCCTCCGTCCTGGAGAGCAACAGACATTTCCGATAGATACATCGTCCCGGTAGCCCCGTACAGGAGCGCGATCCCGTAAAGGAGGAAGCCGGTAGCAAATGCCCCCAGGAGGAAATACTTTAGTGCGCTCTCTATCGCGCCTTCATTTTCGCGCACTAGTCCGGTGAGCACATAGAGGGCAATGGACATTGTCTCCAAGCCAACAAAGATGGTCACCATGTTATTGGCGGTAGCCAGCGTGATCATGCCTACCGTCGCGAACAGGATTAACGCGTACACCTCGCCATATCCATGCTTTATGGCACCGAGGTACGGGATGCACAGGAGAACCGTGGCCAACGCGCTGAGCAGCACCACAATATTTACAAAGGATGCGAGCCCGCCAACATGGATAAGGCTATAGAACGCCGTTGAAGGAGATGCCGCAATCCCTGTACACTCCCAGCCAATGGCCAGGACCAGCGCCAGCGCGGCGAGCCAGGGAAGCCTGCGATCATTGTTCTTGAATGCATCCCAGACGATCAGTACAACACCAGCCACCGATAGGAGGACGATAGAAAGCCCGCCCAGAAGATCCTGAGGCAGCGTGTCGTAGGCGCTTGAGAGTGGCTCCATACTAGACCCAAGCGAACGCATTGATAACTTTTGCCATACTCACATCCTTGTGCGAGACTCTGTTACCTGCATCGTGGGTTGTAAGCGCCACCTCAACCGTGCTATAGACATTAAAGAGCTCTGGATGGTGCCCTGCTTTCTCCGCCTCAAAGCCAAGGCGTATGATAAAGCACATCGCCTCTTTAAAATTGCCGAACTGAAAGGTCTTCCTGATTTTGTCATCCTCAAACCGCCAGCCGTCCAGGTCGGCCAATGCAGCTTGTACCTCGGTAGTATGTAATGGTGTGGTTGCCATGAGAGACGATATCTAGATTACCCAGCCGCTGTAGAAAACGACATAGACTACAAAGTAGACTGGCAGTAGGATGGGAATGGCGTACCGAACGATATAGCCCACGAAGGAGGGGGCATCCACGTTGTTGGACTCGGCTATGGCCTTCACCATGAAGTTTGGCGCATTGCCGATATAGCTCATTGCTCCGAAGAATACTGCCGCCACCGAGATTGCTGACAAGTACACTATGGAGTCTGCGGCGCCCGCAAAGGCGGCTACATCCGTCGGCGTGCCAACCATCAGGTCGAATTTCCCCATGGCCGCGGCAAGAAAATTCAAATACGTAGGCGCGTTGTCCAGAATACTGGACAACGTTCCGGTGCCCCAATAAAACATCCCCGTGGTGAGCGCCTCGCGGTTGGTGCTTGCAAAATCAGAAATGAGTGCCAGGGCTGGCACCATGCATGCGAAGATGCCAAGAAAAAGCCACCCTACCTCACGGATCGGCTCGAACGTGAACTCGTTCTTCTTCAGTGCATTCCGGTTGCAGTAGCGGTATGCCACGATGCACATGGTGAACATAATTATCTCCCGCAGACCGAAGGGTAAGTGGTACGTGCCCACTAGGTCCAACGGCGTACCCTTCATGCCCGTAAGAACGTTGGGATCAATAAATACCGAGAGTATGATGACTAAAACAAACAGGAAGCTTCGGCTTCCCTCAATTCCAATAGTCTTTCCCTCAGTAACGCCGGTCGCACTCTCAGCCTTGTTGCGCCGATCAATAAAGAAGAATATGAGCAGTAGTATCGCCATCGTTGGCATCCAAATGTGCCATACATTGGCCAATGTCCAGAAGAATGGCACTCCACGCAGAAAGCCCAGGAAGAGCGGTGGATCACCGATGGGCGTTAATGCTCCCCCAACATTGGCAACGATGAATATGAAGAAAACGATATGGTAGGGTTTTAGTCTCCCCTTGTTCAGGCGCATGTAAGGACGGATAAACAACATTGCCGCCCCTGTAGTGGCGATGATGTTGGCTATAATTGCACCTACTGATAGCAGAGCCACATTGGCCAGCGGCGTGCCGCGAGCATTTACCTTCAGAAAAATTCCGCTTGCAGCAATGAACAGCGATGCCACGAGCGCAATAAACGACAGGTATTCCGTAAGCGCGTGGAGCATGGATACGGAATCGTGCAGCACGAAGATATAGTAGAGCGTGACGACCAGACCCAGGCCCACCGCATACTTCGGATAGTGGTGATGCCAGTGATGCAAGTAGAAGAGCGGACCGGTCGCGATCATTAGCAGAAGAAGGGCGAACGGTGCTATCAGCCACATTGGGGGCAGTGCTGCCCCGTGGTGCGCATCCTCTTCAGCATGTACTTGCTCCATTGCCGCCGAATCCTCTTCATGCACATCTTGCGCCAGCGCTGGCTGGGTGACAAGGATACTCGCTAGACAGAGGATGCGGAAAAGGTTCAGTACCGACATGGATACGTTAGAAAGAGTTGATGCAGTAGGCGTGCTATTCAGAATCGGACGTTAGGACGAACCCGACTTCCCATCCGATCTCGGGAGGCCATGCTTCGTCTACACAAACCGGCACGCCACAATCCGTCATGGGGGCGCTTTCCGTTTTTGCTTGAATGGTTTCAAGGAGTCGATCAACAGCGGGCTCGCTTATGGCCAGAAAAGGTCGGGGCAGGACACCCAACAGGATCATCAGGGCCGCCATCGGGACCAGAACCGCGAGCTCTCTCCTATTAAGGTCTTTCATACTGCGGTTTGCCTCCGTAGTTATGGGTCCGAAGAACATGCGGCTGAGCATCCACAGCAAGTACACGGCCGCCAGAATAACCCCCGTCGTAGCAAAGATCACAAGGATAGGCATGCCGGGTATATCGCTGGCAAACGCGCCGACCAATATCAGAAATTCGCCTACAAAGCCGTTCAGGCCGGGTAAGCCTGCAGATGCCAGCACGGTCAGAACCATGAAAAAGGTCAATCTCGGTACGGTCCTGGCAATGCCGCCATAATCAGACATCTTCCGCGTGTGTCGCCGCTCGTAAAGCATTCCCACAATCAAGAACAGTGCCCCGGTTGAAAGGCCGTGGTTAATCATCTGGATCATAGCGCCCTGAAGGCTCTCCAAGGTAAAAGCGAAAATGCCCAACACTACGAAGCCGAGATGGCTGACGCTTGAGAACGCCACCAGCTTTTTCGCATCCGTCTGCGCTCGGGAGACAAGCGCTCCGTATATGATCCCCACAACAGCGAGGATAGCGAAGAGCACTGCGTAGTCTTGCGCGGCATGAGGAAAAAAGGGAAGGCAGAATCTTACCAGACCATACGTGCCCATCTTGAGTAAGATACCGGCCAAAATGACCGACCCCCCGGTGGGGGCCTCCACATGGGCATCCGGCAGCCATGTATGGAAGGGGAAAATGGGCACCTTGATTGCAAATGCCAGCGCAAAGAGCACAAACAACCACGACTGCAGCGAAGGCGGCACCCCATACTCGATCAGCTTGAAGTAGTCGGATGTAAATACTCCCCCATTGACGGCATTACCCGCCAAGTGCCCTAGGTACAATATTGCAACCAGCATCAACAGAGACCCTACCATGGTGTACAGCACGAACTTGATCGCAGCATAGATGCGCCGCTCGCCACCCCAGATCCCGATGAGGAAGTACATCGGAATGAGCGTCAGCTCGAAGAACACATAGAAGAGAAGCACATCAAAGGCACAAAACACCCCTGCCATCCCGGTTTGGAGTACCAGCAGCAGCACGTGGTAGGCTTTCACATGGCTCTTGACATTAGTCCACGAGGATATCACGACCACCGGACCAAGAAAGGTTGTCAGTACCAGAAGCAAAAGGCTCATGCCATCCACCCCGACCGCATACCTGATATCAAAGGCCGTTGATATCAGTGGGAAGGCATGGGGGGAGAACTGCACCTCCGCACCTCTCTCCACGCTGAACATGAGCCATAACACCAAGGATAGACCAAACGTCACCGCGGTTACCACGAGCGTGCCAACGCGAACTCCCTTGCCGTCCCTTAGCAGCAACACGGGGATGGCGCCTAGGAGGGGCAGGAAAATTACCAGATTCAGCAGCAGTGCCCCGTCCATCATCCCGTAATCAATAAGGCCACTATGATGGCCGCTCCAAGCACGATACCGAGCACATAATGCTGGATCAGCCCGGAGTGCACCCGCCGCACTGCCGCCCCCAGTCTTCGCATGACCCCTGCCAAATCGTTCGCCAAGCCATCCACCACATGCTGGTCAAACGGGGCCAAGGCCTTCTCAGCCATTCCCATCAGCGGGCCCACAATGGTTCGTTGGTAGGCCTTGTCCACAAAGTATGCTCCGCTCCACCAGTGGTACAGCCGGCCAAAGCGTGCCCGCAGCAACTCATCACCGGCCAGCTCAAAGCGTCGAAAATACCGCCAGGCGTACCAGACTCCAGAGATGGCAATTGCAGATCCGACCAGTATCAGGATCAGCTCGGTGGCCAGCGGAACATGCGCATGCAATGTTGGATCCGCGACTGCCCCGCCATGGCCATTATGTCCCGCGAGGTATTCGTGGATCCAGTTCTTGAGCCCCAAGGCCTCGGCAGCCTTCGGTAGACCGATAAAGCCGCCGACGATGGAGCATACCGCGAGCACTACCAGAGGAATGGTCATCGTGTGCGGCGATTCATGCGGCGTCACTTCCCCTGCGCGGGGCCACCGGGGTGTACCCTCAAATGTCAGCATATACGAGCGCATCATGTAGAATGCGGTAAGCAGCGCCGTAAACAGTCCCACAATCCATACTAGCCAAGCATACGTAGCGCCGTCGTATCCCATTTCGAAGGCTTTGAACAGGATCTCATCCTTGGAAAAAAAGCCAGCTGTAAGGGGGATTCCTGCAATCGCGAGCGTAGCTGCAAGATAGGTCCACCGTGTCCGCGGCATGAATGCCTTAAGCCCTCCCATCGTACGCATATCCTGCGGATCCAAGTGCCCATCCGACTCTTTCAGGTCATGCTCAACCTGATGCATCCCATGAATTACACTGCCAGCACCCAAGAACAGGCATGCTTTGAAGAAGGCATGCGTCATGAGATGGAATATGGATACAAAAAAGGCACCCACACCCGCCGCCATAAACATGAAGCCCAGCTGCGAAATGGTGGAGTAGGCCAGGACACGCTTGATATCCGTCTGCGCTATCGCAATCGTGGCAGCCACCAATGCGGTCGCCGCTCCCACAATCGCAATAATGGCCATTACCATGGGCGCCTGTAGCACCAGGACCGACATCCGTGCCAGCAGGTACAGGCCGCTGGTTACCATCGTTGCCGCGTGTATCAGTGCCGAAACAGGGGTCGGGCCGGCCATCGCGTCGGGTAGCCATACAAACAGCGGAATCTGTGCGCTCTTGCCGGTGGCTCCAATAAAGAGCAAGAATACCACGGCTGCAATTGTCCCTTGGGATATGGAAGCATCCGCAGCCAGGATGGTGCCAAAATCAAGGCTCCCCAGCTCCCTTACCAGCAGGAACATCGCCAG
This sequence comes from Rhodothermales bacterium, assembly GCA_963663495.1. Taxonomy (GTDB): domain Bacteria; phylum Bacteroidota; class Rhodothermia; order Rhodothermales; family Bin80. Next base: position 893,057 of record OY760427.1, on the reverse strand, counting down.
AAGGAAAGCGAAGTCGCCCACCCTGTTGACAATGAATGCTTTGGTTGCGGCAGCACTGTTGCGCTCCTCTTCGTACCAGAACCCAATGAGCAGGTAGGAACACAGCCCCACACCCTCCCAACCTAAGAACATCAGAAGCAAGTTATCCGCCAACACTAGGTTGAGCATCATGAAGATGAACAGATTCATGTAGGCGAAGAACTTCCAGTACGACCGGTCGCCGCGCATATAACCGATCGAATACAGATGGATCAGTGACCCTACACCAGTGACCACCAGCGCCATTATCAACGATAAGTGGTCAACGCGATAGGCTACCGATGCAGAAAACTCACCTGCGGCCATCCATGTATACAACCGAACCACATGCGGCTCTTCGAAGCCACCAAGGAACAGTCCGACTGCCGCCACGAACGGTATAGCGACTACGGCTGTGCCTATAGCCCCGATGCGTCCTTCCGAGCGGCGCGCGCTCTTCCAGAACAGGGGTATCAGTCCATTCAATGCGACTCCCAAGAGGGGCATCAGGACTATCAGAAGGACGGACAGGTTGATGGACATATGGTACAGTTCGCGCAGTTCCTGCCGCGTCGCTTAGTAGCGAAAGAGTCGGATTTTACTGATGTTGATAGTGAGCTTGTTGCGGAATATTGCTATCACTATAGCTAACCCGACGGCTGCCTCCGCTGCTGCAACAGCCATGACAAAGAAGACCAGTACCTGCCCGGAAATGTCTCCCAGCGATTGGCTGACGGCCACCAGTGTCAGGTTCACCGCGTTAAGCATGAGCTCGACTGACATTAGTATCACGATGACGTTACTCCGGAAGAGCACACCTGCAACGCCAATGGCAAATAGCACGCCGCTAAGCACAAGGTACCAGTTCAAAGCAACTTCCATGAGTTCTCTATTTGAACTTTCGTTGTGCCAGCATAACTGCCCCGATGGTAGCCACCAGCAATAGCAGACCAATGATTTCAAACGGGAGTGCGTAGCGTGTAAACAGTTCGCGGGCTATCGCCGTAGCCGAACCCATACTGGCAATTTCCGAGGGCTCTCCCGGGCCGCTGGCGGAAACATACACGAGTTGTACAAGCAACACCACCCCCAGCACGAATCCAAGGACATGGTTCCAGCCGATACGGGTTTCCTTTTGCCGTACAGAAAGGTTAAGGAGCATGATCACAAATAAGAACAGCACCATGATTGCACCGGCGTATACCAGCACCTGGATGACTGCGATAAATGCCGCATTCATGGTCATGTATAGCCCTGCAATGCTGCACATGGCCAATATCAGCCACAATGCACTCGTCACCGGATTCCTGGAAATCAGCATTCCCAGGCCGGCAATGATGGCAATGATGGCAAAAAACAAAAACAGTGATGTTGCTACCATGCGTTGGAATCCTGCGGCTGATTGCAGCGGGGCAATTTACTGATTAACCGCTCCAAGAATTGTCCATTGCGTATCAATCGTTGACGATGAGACACATTGTTGCACCGCCTCAATTATCGCTATTCCAAACCCGGATGCTGATCCTTCGTACGGTACGATCGTCAGCGCTCCTCTTTCCTGGTACATCCACTGGGCCAGGATGCGGATTTCATCGGCCTGTTGCGATGAGAATCTCTTGGGCATTTCCGGGAGCGTTGTGTAGTGCGTCGCTACTAATGACCGGATGGCCGCAGCATCTGCGGCCTGCATCGGCAGCGTGGCTACGCACAATCCGAACCTCACAAAGATAACGTCTGCAGCCGACTCACTTACGTGCACCAATGCCAAGTTTCGGTCAAACACGGAGATTGGCAGAAGTCCTCCCCTATCAGCTATAGCCTGAAGCTCCTGCAGCATGTTTCTGTAGCGTGCTGCCCGCTCGTACCGCTGAGATGCGGACGCCTCCATCATGAGCGACTTCACGCTATTGAGCACTGATGCGTGGGCACCCTGAAGAAATGCGCGAACCGACGCGACGGCGTCGGGCCGTAGTCTCCCGCCGTAGCGAGATGGTCGCTGACCTATTACCGATGCTGATCCGTCGTCCCCGGTGGCACCAAATAGGAGCATAAATGCTCGTGTCACAAACTCCGCCTGCATTCTGTTCGCCAGAGGACCGTAGTACGCGGCGCCGTCGTCTCGAACATGGGTTGCCATGGTAATCCATGTCCCTTCAGCCAACGGGCCAAGTCGCAGGAACGGCCGATTGTGATAACGTTTCGCGGCGCGATTGAAGCGCGGAAGGTGCTCCTTTATCAGACGAGATTCCTGTATTAGTGCATCCAGCTCGGACACCTCCACTTGCCAGGACACGTTCCGCACGACCCGCAGCAGCTTCCTGGTCCGGGGCGAGTGTCCCTCAATACCGGTAAAATAACTACGTACCCGTTTGGCAAGGTCCTTTGCCTTCCCGATATAAGCAACCCTTCCATCCTTGTCTTTCATGAAGTATACGCCGGGCCCCGCAGGCACCCTTGGGAGTACTTCATTTCTGATCCTCTGGATGTTCCGCGCAGGTGCACCAATGGATGCGTAGGTGCGTTTCTGAAAGCTCAGCAATTCCTCTACCGTCTCAATATCAAACTCATTTCTCAGCCTCCGCAGGAATCTGGCCAGAATTTCTGCTGTCGCCAAGGCATCATGAACGGCCCTGTGCCTCTGATCCACGGTGATGCCATAGAACTCCACCAATTTGGAAAGGCCTTTGGAAGGAAGCCCTCGAAGGAGCCTACGCGCGAGTCTGAGCGTGCACAGCGTGGGGAGAGCGAGCACAGGTAATTTTGCGCGTTTCAGTTCTGCATTCAGGAAGCCCCGGTCGAACTGGATATTGTGCCCTACCAGAATACATCCGTCTGTGAACTGCAAGAATCCGGGAAGAACATCTTCTGCGGCAGGCTTCCCCGACACCATCGCTGTGGTAATCCCTGTAAGGCGACGGATCCGGAATGGTATCTCCACACCTGGATTAATCAAGTCTGAGAAGCGATCAATCTCTTTAGCCCCCCTGATCTTTACACCGGCGATCTCGGTCAGACGATCCGTACGCGCCCGCACCCCGGTGGTCTCCGTATCAATGACCGCAAATGTTGCCTCCGTAATCAGCATAGGTTAGGCGCTGCCGATCCCACTAGCCCTCCAGTACCGTGGCAATTGTGTCCTGTAACAGTCAGAATCGTCTAAAAACTGTACGCGGAGCATCTTGTTGCGGAGCTGGAGCTTGCGGTCGCGCAATGTAGAGTTGCTTGCAGAAACGAGGGGCATTGGGCTGTGAATGCAACTGAACGAAAGTGCGCGTCTTTGGTAATCGTGACCTTACCGCAACAGCACCCCAAGTAGCTATTGATAGCGCGCCCCTAGGCGCTGCCGTACAATGTACTCCTCAGGAACTACCGCATCTGTGTAGTGCGCGCAAACGCACTCAGGGTCAGACTGGGTCAGATGCCCCTTTTTCACACTACCCCGGTGCATGTCCATAAAAGCACCCAATTGCACAGGTTAGTCACCAGATATGGGCCGCACGGAATATTCGACCGAGCAGGTATTACGCCGGGCAAAGCTTCCGCGGTTTCGGCCACTAGAGACCCTGCTAAAAAACAATCCACCCAACAGCAAACATTTTGGAACTGTGTATAGAAAAAATAGGGAGTTGTATGGCTGAGTGCCACGCGTTTTCGCAGGCGTTACTTTTTGTGTTTTGGTGGTGTGGACATGCTGGCTTTCGCCAGTTCTTCCAATATGGTAGGGATGGATTGTTGGATATTGAGAATGTCGTTTGTTACGGGGCGGCCGGGGCGTTTCGTTTCCTGAATCTTGTTACCGGGTTTCGGGGATTTATCTATGCGCATGGCGTTAATAGGCTATAGAGTAGCACTAATCCATTGGGGCAGAATACCGAAATGATTTCATGGCGGACATCTGCTTAGAGCATGTAGGAGGCTGCATACATTGCTATCCAGTTTTCACGACAGTCGATCAATTTCAGGACCGATTCCTTAGCTTGTATCGGGACGCTCTTGACAATGCGGAAGTGACTCCGGTGCGGGTCACGAAGCGCACCGGACGAACCCATGAGACGCGGGCCATCAAGCACAGACATGGAAAAGCTAGCGCATAACGGTCCTAACCACCGGAATGGGTACGGCGTTGCCAGTAAGCCGTCTGACGGTCGTTACCGGACTGTCAATCTCGTAGCTGTCGGGGAAGCCTTGCAGGCGCAGTATTGCGCGGCCCGTTAGTCTCCGTTCTCCGTCCACGAGCAAGTAGTTGTAGCCGGCCGGTGCCCGGAGTGCGCATGAGTACGGATGGCTTGATACGTTGCCGCTCACGTCTGGCTATGAAATGAGGGATTTGTACATGAGCCGTTTACCGACAAGTCCTTGAGCAATTATTGTCATTTGCTCCGCTGTATCGAAGTCGCGTGCATTGTGTCGCCCTGCAAATTCGTTCACGTACCGCTGTAGGTGTTTCTTGCTCATGTGGTGGTACGTTCCGTAGTACCCACGCTTCAGCAAAGACCGGAAGCTCTCTACGCCATTGGTGTGGACCTGCTCACGAACGTATTCGCCAACAGAGTGACGTACGTAGGCGTGGTTGTTGCGGCCCCGGTATGTTGACGAGCCATCCGTATAGACCTCGGTGTCTTCCGAGACATGGGTATCCACAAACGCATTGAGCGTCTGTCCGTCTGTGTTTTCAACTACCTGGGCAGAAAGTATCCGTCCGGTGAAGTACCTTATAACCGAGGGTATTTACTCTCTCAATTAGAGTAAGTTAGAGCGCGGTTCGAAGGTTTATAGGCTAGCGTCGGTTGGGTGTGCAGGAGTCAAGTACCTGACAGCGTATTCGCAGACCCGTACACGGATCTATCGGATGACCCGGGCGCGCCTGTTTAGGGGCTCCTATGCCGCTTTCTTGACGGTAGCTTGCTGCAAGTCCCGACTAGCTTTCCAATGATGGGGCAAGAGTTCAGCCATGCGGTCGGCAGGATGTGTCGGAAGACGGCGTAGTACGTCGGTAAGCCATTCAATCGGGTTTATCGATTGCAGCTTGCATGTGGCAAAAAGAGCGTACAGTACTGCGGACCGCTGCGCTGCCGCATGCGATCCCGCAAACAGATGGTTTTTTCGACCAAGCGCAATCGCCCGCATCTGGTTCTCAACCAGATTGTTCAATCTCAACCTTCCCGTCTTCCAGGTAACAAGCCAGCTTCTCCCACCTGTTGAGCATGTACCCCACGGCTTCATCCCATCCCGCACTCGGCCGGTGCTCACGACTCTCCTCAAGCCATGGCTTCAACTTCTCCAGCACCGGTCGTGCCTCCTCCTGTCGTACCTCCACACGCCGAGCCGGACCAGCTCCCTCCTTACGCAACCCACGCTCTATCGCATACAACTGCCGGATTTCCTCCATTACATGGCGCACCTTCTTGGGCTCCTTTTTCCTGCAGTCATAAGACTTGCGACGCGCATGCGCCATACATCCAAAACAGCGTTATCCCGCCCCGCGTACCAAACGCATCGTACACCACATACCCGTCGGTTTGCATCGCCCCTTTATATCCGCGCAAGAATTCCCACGGTCCAGCGCGCGCACGGCTCGGGCTGTAATCCATCATCACCACCTTCGCCACCGGTGCCAGGTATACCCAAAGATAGCCGCGATGCGTCTTTCCTTTCTTCTTCGGCTTTTGCACCGGGAACGTTGTCTCATCCACCTGCAGATACCGTAAGCGTGCGGTGAACTACATCTTGATTGGGTGATGGGTTCTGGGGAGCTTACCCCTAGACGTGAGAACCCAGACCCCAGATCGCATGGTACAGCCCAAACGTACGGCGGAAGAGATGTTTCCGCTGGTAGAGCAGTATAACGAAAGGACCCAGTCCGCAGCGGCGTTTTGTGCAAAGCACGGCATCTCGTATGGGCAGTTGAATTATTGGAGGCGGAAGGTTCGCCAGGAGACTGCAGCCGAGGACAGCCGAGGCTTCGTGGAGATAGGCAGTGTAGCACCAAGGGAAGCGGCACAGGTAGAGATCGCATATCCGGGTGGGATACGGGTGCGGTTCTTTGCACCGGTCTCTGCTTCGTACCTGGCCAGGCTGACGCAGTCATGATCGGACTGGCACCTTCGCACCGGTACTTCTTTTACCGACCGCCGGTGGACATGCGCACAAGCTTTGACGGCTTGTGCGCTTTGGTAAAGAGCGGCATGAAGCGGAATCCGATGTCGGGAGACATCTTTGTATTCATCAACAGGAGGCGAAACCATTTGAAGGCGCTCACATGGGATCGGAACGGCTTTGCGATCTTCTACAAGCGCTTGGAGACGGGTACGTTTGCGTTGCCAGAGGAGGATGTGCCGACATGGGCACAGATGGTGATGATGCTGGAGGGGGTGTCGTTGAAGACGGTGAAATATCGGCCCCGGTATGCGGTAAAAAGCCGATAATCGGGTCAAATATAATGTGTGATTCGGGAACAAGCAATATGCTGGTGTTGTTAGCTCACCATGCAGCCCGAAGCACATTCTATCCTCTCCCCCGCGCAGGTTGCGTTGCTTGCACAGCACCCCGAATTGGCCAGTGCCTTTGATCGGCTGCATGATCGATGCAGCCGGCTTGAGGCAGAGTTGGGGAATATGAATAACCGGCTGATGCTAGCGCTACGCGCGCTATACAGTCCCAAGAGTGAAAAGTGTGTGCTGAATGACCCGCAGCAGGGCACGTTGTTCGATGAGCCGGAGCAGGAGGTCCCTCTACCGGAGCCGGAGACGAATGGACAGACGAAGAATGGGCAAGCCCAAGCGTAAAGCGCTGGACGACCTGCTGAAGAAACTGCCCCACGAAACGATTACTATTGAGCCTGACGGGGATACCAGTGGTATGACGTGCATCGGGGCGGAGAAGACGCTGGTTCTGGAGCGTGTACCCGCCCATAGGAAGGTTATTGAGTATGTGCGTCCGAAGTATGTGGACCCTGGGGATGAGGATAAGGGGGTGATCATAGGTGAGTTGCCACCACGGATGGTGAACAAGGGCATGGTGGGTCCGGGGTTGTTGGCAGATGTGGTGGTGGGCAAATATGCGGACCACCTGCCTTTGTACCGTCAGCAGCAGCGGTTTCGTCGGGAAGGCGTGGAGATTGCGAAGTCCACGCTGGGAGGCTGGATATCGCAGTCTGCGTCGCACCTGACCCCGTTGTATGATGCTCTGAAGCAGGAGTTGCTATCCACCGGGTATCTGCAGGCGGATGAGACGAGGATGGAGGTGCAGGATGGAGATAAGAAGGGATCGCTGCATAAAGGCTTTTATTGGGTGTACCATAGTCCAGAGCAGAGACTGTTGGTGATGGAATACCGAAAGACCCGTGCTCGGGCGGGTCCGGTGGAGTTTTTGCACGGGTATGAGGGATTGCTACAGACAGACGGGTATGTAGCTTACGACATCTTTGATGCGGACCCATCCGTAACGCTCTACGCATGCATGGCGCATGCCCGGCGCAAGTTCTTCGACTGCAAGACGTACGAGCCGGATAAGGCCGCGCATGTGTTGAAGGAGATACGCAAGCTCTACCTCATAGAGCGTTGGCTACGCAAAACGGGTGCGAGTGCGGATGTTCGTCAGCAACTGCGACAGGAACGGGCCGGACCTGTACTGGAGGAGCTGAAGCCGTGGCTGGAGGTGAACAATGGTTTACCCAAGAGCCCGTGGGCCAAGGCGACCCAGTATACGCTTGGCCGTTGGCAAAGGCTGACCCGATATCTGGATGAGGGCCGTGTGGAGTTGGACAATAACCTGGTTGAGAATGCGATACGGCCACTGGCTATTGGTAGGAAGAACTACATGTTCGCAGGATCCCATGATGCATCCCAGCGGGGTGCCGTGGTCTATTCGCTCCTTGGAACCTGCAAATTCCACGACGTCAACCCAATGGAATGGCTCATGGAAGTATTCCAGCGCATCCCGACACATCCTGCCGAGGACATAGCAGCGCTATTGCCCCATCATTGGAAACAGGCACGGCAAGCCCACTGGGGTAAGGCCGCCTAGCTGCCGGACGCCGAATCGTCCAGATCGGGCAAGCCCACATGCTCTCCTCCTTCCAACCACAACTGTACCCGCCAAAACCGCCAAAAAGCCCGCTACCCTGTACTTCACCGCACGCTTACCTTTGTGAGCCAATCATGGCTTTGCTCCACACAGGATTGTATGCTGGTTTTCATCCAGTTGATGATTCCAAAGAATACGCTGCCATGACCCTTGGAGGCAGGGTAAGTGAGAATTCACCGTGTCGGCAGCCCCTTGGTCCCACAGACAGTGTACACTCTTCCTCCGCGGCGGATTTGGTAAGGTTGATGTGCCACCGGAACGACAACGTAGTCGCGACCCATTGGATATCGCCGCCGGAAAGCAATAGTACCTTTAGGCAGCATATCGTTTGGATTGATCTTGCACTCATAGGTGTCCAGGCAGTCTGCTCCTCGGCGAACTACGAAGTCAACCTCCCGGCCATTCTTGTCTCGCCAGTAGAAGATGTTATCATCCAAGTGCCGGAAACGGAGAGAATCCAGAACCAGATGCTCCCATAGCAAACCGCGATCTTCTTCTCTGATGTGGTTCCAGCCCTTCTCGTATGTGACAAACCCTGTATCAAAAGCATAGCACTTTGGCCGGCTAACGATTTCGCCGGCGTTGCCTCCCCGAAAGGGTCGCAGGAGAAAGATCGCGTGGGCAGTCTCAAGAGCCTCGGTATAGGATTTGACCGTCGGACGACTAAGCTCAGCCAGGCGGGAGAGGCGGGAATAGTCAATCTGTCCTCCACTCCATCTTAGCAGGAGACGGAAGAGGGCGAGAAATCCGTGGCGGTTGCGGACATTGAACAGCTCAAGGATATCTCGAGCGTAAAAGCTATCAATCCATTCCGCAAAATCCGGTTGCGACTTGGTTTCCGCCAACAAAGACTCCGGTAGGCCTCCATGGAGTAGCCGCCGGTCTAGGTTGGGCTGCCCAAACGTGTCGACGCATTCCTCCCATAGCACCGGGCTCAGGTAGATGGATCGCTTGCGTCCGGTCAGCGAGTCACGAAACTTCGCCGTAGCCGCCAGCGTCGACGGTCCCGTGGCCAATATCTTTAGGTGACGGAATTCATCGGCAGCAATCTTGAGCAGAAGGCTGGCATCCTGCAGCCGGTGTACCTCGTCGCATGCGAGCACCATGCCTGTCCGGTAACTACTCAGAAACAGTTCTGGATCGCTGACAGCCCGCGCGGTTGAAGGGAGGTCGCAGTTATGGTAAACGACTTGGGGTATCATGCGCGCCAGCGTAGTTTTACCCACCCTTCGGACACCCGACAACCAAACGATGGGATGTTCGGACCAGGCGTGCTGGATCTTGTCAAGCCAAAGCGCACGTTGGATCATAAACGTAATTTACATTTGGCATAACCAAATATCAAATACTGTTTATTGGGCATGGTGGCATCGCCGTTACAGAGTATGCGTCCGGTGAAGTGCATGGTAAAGCGGACTTGGGGTTGGACTGCATAGTTCGCTTATAGAGCTTAGCGCAAAGTGATCATACGCGGGGTTTGGCGTGCCGATATGGGGATGGCGGAATGGTGTGCAGCCTATCGTTCAGGCGGCTGAAGACGGTCAGCAATCCGCCCTCTTGGGGAGATTAAGTAGGGGTTTTGGGGTAGGAGAATCGGAATATTGAGGAGGACGCACATGCCTACAAAGCATGCAGTCCAAGACATCTTGCTCCTCCTCTTATTCTGCTGATGAGGCCATCTCTCAGAGTCTGGAAAACCAGGAGGCTGAGACCGAAGATCTGCAAAAACAGGTCCGTCAACTGAAGAGAAAAGCCGATCGTCTATCCAAGAACAACGCTGGTAAGGATGCAGTAATCGCCAATCAGGATGCGAAGGTCAGACATCTGAAAGATACACTGGAACAAACGTATCGCCAACTCTTGCAAAAAGTGTGAACGTTGCGCGCCGGCGGACAATCGCACTGGGTCGGAAGAATCATCTGTTTGCGGCAGCGCAGCAGTCCGCAGTGCTGTACGCTCTTCTTGCCATATGCAAGCTGCAAGGTAAATCCGCTTGAGGGGCTTACCGACATGCTACGCCGTCTTCCGACATATCCTGCCCAGGGCATGGCTGAATCCTTGCCCCATCATTGGAAAACCTGGCGGGAATCGCAGCAAGCTACCGTCAAGAAATCGGCATAGGAGCCCCTAGAAAGGCGCCCCGGGTAATCAGATTGATCCGTGTACGGGTCCGCGAACACGCTGTTAGGTACTTAACTCCTGCACACCCAACGGACGCCAGCCCATTAACTTTCGGACCGCGGTCTAACCTACTCTAATTGAGAGAGTAAATGCCTCGTTATTGTGTACTTCACCGGACGGATACCAGATACCCGCTACGAAGCACCTCCTTACGCAACGCATCTCCTAACGGACCCAGATACGTCGCTACCTTCGCAATCCAATCCCCCATTGTAGCAGCCGATAGCTTCACGCCATGGCGCTGAAACTTCTTCCGCAGCCGGTATAGCGGCATATGATCCACGTATTTGGCTACCGCCAAATACGCCAACAACCCCGGACCCGCCTTCCCCTTCGGTATGACACGCTTCGGCAACGGCGCTATGACCACCCCCTTGCGAGGCTCCTTGCAGACAACGTACTTCGGCCGCACAATCTGTACTACCCTCGTGAAGCCCGGCACATATTCCAGGTACTCCGTTACTTCCTCGCCGATGTACTTCATACCCTCGGTGCTGCCCTCCGGCTCAAGGCGGATCACCTCTCTGGGCAGATGGTCCGGAATCGGCCCGCGCACCGGCTTGTTCTTCCCACGCCGCTTGCGCTTTACCAGGACATACTCGTCCTCCTCCTCCTCGGGCTCAACAGCTACTGGTTCCTCTCCAAACAACCGGCCTTGCTGCACCTTGTCCGCCGGCGTGTAACGCTCACTCTTTTTGCCAGAGAGTAGGCGATGCGCTTGTTCCAACCTGTCTTCCAGATGGCTAATCTTCGCAGCCAGATCCGCGTTGTTCTTGGATAGACGATCGGCTTTTTTCTCCAAGCGACGGACCTGTTTTCGCAGATCCTTGTTCTCAGCCTCTTGGTTTCTTAGCCTCTGAAAAAGGACTTCACCGGCAGGAGAAGAGGGGGAGAAAGATGCCTTGGACCGCATAGTTCATGTGCATGTGCGCCCTCCACAATGTTCCGATTCTTCTCCCCAAAACCCATGTTTTTTGTCCCCAAAGGCGCTGATTGCTGCCTGCATTCAGGCGCCTGGACGATAAGCTGCACACCACTCCGAAATTCCCAAATCGGCACACCAAACCCGGCGTATAATCACCTTGCACTAAGCTCTACAAGCGGACTACGCAGACCAATGCCAAGCCCGCTTTACCATGTACTTCACCGTATGGATACGGTAGAAAGCTATTGGTGACACGATCACGGACTCCTACAACGGCTTTCTTACCTACTGGCCCACGGCCTGCTTTCAGCTTCTTGCTGGCGTGCTTGTTCTTTTCCTTACCACCGAAGTAGGCTTCGTCAACCTCTACCGGACCGGCAAATAGTGCATGCTCTCCATTCCATGATTATCGAATACGGTGGGACAGATGCCACGCTGTCGTCTGGGTTATGCTAACCCAAGTTCACATTTCGCTCTGAAAAATTACTGATTTCAGAGTCAGTCTAGCCTTCTTTTCATCCAAATCGGCCAATCCATGGCTGGTTCTTGGCCGTTTTCCGTAAACGTGCTGTGAACTACACCTTGATTAGGTGATAGGTTCTGGGGAGCTTGCCGGTAGACGTGAGAACCCAGACCCCAGATCGCATGGTGCGGTCCAGACGTACGGCGGAACAAATGTTTCCGCCGGTAGGGCAGTATAACGAACGGACCCAGTCCGCAGCAGCGTTTTGTGCAGAGCACGGCATCTCGTACGGACAGTTGAATTACTGGAGGCGGAACTATCGCCATGAGACTTCAGCCGAGGAAAGCCGAGGCTTCGTGGATGTAGACAATGCAGCGCCACGGGAAGTGGCGCACGTAGAGATCGCGTATCCGCACGAGAGGACGGCATAATTCACCTCAATTCACACACCATACCTGCCAGGCCGAAATACCCGAGATATTCCGACAGCCATGCCAGCGAGAACTGACTAGAACTGACGCAAAATCGAACTTTTATCCTCCCTTATTCATGAGGGAGTTAAGTGGCGGGAAATCGTCGTTTAATATTATGGTGTAATATGTTGACTATTCACGGTTTGAATGGGATCCTGTGCGACGCTCAAACGTTCAGAAACCCCAATACCCATTCACCCTGTAACACACCCGATGCAAGATCCCAAATCCAACCTTCTGTTCGCTTGCCAGTTCAATAAATCCGTTAAAGTTGTACGCTCCAAGACCGATAATCTAACATCGGATGCCGGCGTCATTCCTATGCGCCTGCTCATGGTGATCAGCACCTTGGCATGCCGACTCGCTTCCGTGCTTAAGGACAATCGGTCCCAAGCTCGGATTACGCATAGCCTTGAGGAGTTAGTGCGGCAGTTACTGCTGCAACATGTGCAGGGGTGGGGACGTCAGTCAGATGCGGACAAGCTTCGAAGGGACCCCGCCATGCGCGTGGCCACTTCTTCCAAAAGGGGTATGAGGGCATTACAGGACGATAGGTCCCTGGCATCCCAGCCAACCATGTCTCGCTTCGTGCACATGTTGGCCGGGAAAAAGAATTTCAAGAAGTTGCGCCTTTTTGTAGAGACATTCGCCATGGAGCACCTGCTGCAGCGTGGTGGCGGGAAGCGCCGCCCCGAGGTGGTCTTTGATGTGGACGGTGTACCGGTAGATACGCATGGCAAGCAGCAGGGCAGCAAGTGGAACGGATATTACAAGCGCACCATCTTTCTGCCCCTTATCGCCATATGCGGTGAGTCGGGCGACATGTTGGGGGCGGAATTGCGAGGGGGCACGCAGAATGTGGTGAAGGACTGCTACGGTTTCATTCGACGCATTGGGCTGGCATTGCGTGAACATGTGGCCGACAAGGTCATTGTCCGATTGGACGCAGGCTTCAACAGTGGCGAATTATGTGATAAGCTGGAGAACGACCGTATCGGCTACGTGATGCGTCTGAAAGGAAACGATGTGATTGACGGGCTTGCGGCGCCTCATTTGGAGGGTGATCAGCCGTCGGACGAATGCTACCACGAACTGCGCTACCGTGCAAAGTGCTGGTCCGTAGAGCGTCGTGTGGTGCTCGTGGTTGTTCCGGTGCCGGGAGAGCTTTTTCCGCGGCATTTCTATCTGATCACCGATCTGGATGCAGAAGCCTATCCGGCAGAGCAGCTTGTGAATCTGTACCGGAAGAGAGGAAAGGCGGAAAAGCACTTCGGGGAGCTGAATGCGGCTTGCTCCATGGCGCTGTCGTCGGTTCTCCGTCCGAAGACACACTATAAGGGCCGGCCTGTAGTGCGGGTGCCTGATGAGTCGGAACAGGATGAGTCGGAACAGGATGGGTCGGAGCAGGATGGGTCGGAGCAGGATGAGTCGGAACAGGATGAGTCGGAACAGGATGCCGAGATCCGAGCCGAGAACGAGGTCCTGCTACAGGTATACCTTCTAACTTATCAGCTCATGCATGTGGGGCGCTGCCTTATGCGGGAGCCTGACGAATCCCAGATAAGTCTGAGCACCTATCGCGAGCGTGTACTCAAGGTGGGGGCCCGCTTCGTACAACACGCGCGCAACATCGTTATCCACATTGCCGCCAGCGCAGATGCTGCATGGGAGCAATTTTGGCGACGTTATTGTCAACTCACATGGATCACGCTTCCCTTGAAGAGCTAGCCAAGTCATATTTGCGCCTGCGCTTCGACACCGCAGGCGCCCAACGCGGAAAGCGGAAAGAGAAGGTAGGCAGAGGTGTGTCTACCCGACAGACGTCTTCCCAAAATCTCGGTAATGTGACCGCTATCGAGTCGGGAAAAGGGCCTAAACTGGTGTTTTCAGCCCCTCTCATGGTCGTCCCTACGCATGAACAACGCACAATCGGTCCTGCAGGTACCGAAACAGCACTTTTAGACCCGAACAGGGTACATCATGAATATTGCAGGTTTATGATGATTTATGGGCAAAGGGCAGGGTTAGCCTTGCGTACCACAGACATGCTTCTATCTCATAATTCATGATGTTATCATTCTTGCGCACCACAGCCACTTCCTATCCTGCCCAATCACACAGGCGAACTTGATCATGATGCCGCGCCCGCTAACCGGTCGAAGCGTACACGCTCTCCGACGATTCTACGTACCACAATTCCCCGATGGTTTTCGTCTGGCAGTCGCTGTGGATCGCTGACTGGCAGCTTCGCTAAACGTGGCGTCACTTGCTTCCCGACTAGCACGTAGTGAACTGAAATGTGGTGCGATGGCTGACCGACATGTTCAAATACGATGTTGCAAAGAGACTTCAAGTATTGAAGATATGGCAGTGACATTCGCAGTTGCTCAAAACCCTTGGCTCCCTCTCTAAGGGTCTTTTTTAGCTCTACAAATACGGCTGCATCTGCCCCGTTTTCCTGAAACAGGACCAGATAATCGGACCTGGACAGGAACTTATCAAGAACCCCACTCAAGCTCCCCATTTTCTCCATATTGATGACCGTGGCTCCTGCCGGCACAGCAATCAACTTCACGGTCATCACATCCTTCTCGCGCAACACCGCGACTCCCTCCTTGACGGCCACCTTCGCCTTCGCCGCCAACATCCTTTGAGCCTGTGCAGCAAGGTCTACCCCGCCCATCCTCCTACTCTCGTCTCACAATCGAGAAGCCAACTCAATCGCAACTCTATTAATGTTGTTGATCGTAGCGTCAAAAACTGGCATCTCAATTCCATACTGGCCGATACAACACGGGCTGAGGGTACCACCTGCGGCGATATAGGCTCGAACGCTGTCGGCTTTTAATCCTTCTCCTTCTTCATAGCCAAGCTCCCTGGCTATCTTGCCATTCTTCTCGGAAATTCGGCTGAGCATAATTAGATTGTTCAGTTCTTTCAAGATGTAGTCGCTGTGGGTTGTGATCACCACACGCAGTCCCATCTCAACAAACCTCGCAAGCAACCGAGCGAACAACACCTGGTTCGCCGTGTCAAGGTGGCTCTCAGGTTCGTCAATGATAAGAAGCTGACTATGATTAACTGCATAGCGCAAGAAAAAGTAAAGGTCCGACAGTCCTCTCGCGGACGACGACGCGAGGTGCAGGGGAATGTTAAAGTGCCCCTCCTTTCGCGCCCTGGACATGAATCGAATGTCCCCTGTTGCGTTGCTGTAATATCCAGCCATCATATCTTTAATGCGGTTGAATAGCTTCCGATCAGCACGCGGGGACGAATCACGGGGCAGGTCTGGTATGCTACGCGTGAAATTGATGTTATCCTTGATAGGGACCGCGTATCGGCTAGAAGTGCGATCAACAATCAGGTACGGAAGCGGTGTATTGCGGCTTCCGCCGTTTCCGTATTTCTGAAGAAGATCAACTATTCGGTTCTTTGTGAAGTCTAGCTCCCTGTAAAAAAGCGAAATACCAAATCGTTCTGCGGAAAGGATGAACGGATCCGGAAACAGATCTCGCATGAGAAAAACGAAGTAGGCATGAACGGTGGCGACCGCAAGTTCTGAGTCTGATTGCTGGTTTATATCACTAAAGGACGCATGAACACTGCCGCTGTCATATTCCATTTTGATCGTCCCAAAATGGGATCGCGCTTCGGTAGGTGAAGGAATATAATTGGCTTGTGCGTCATCGAATGTCACACTCAGCGCCGCGTTGCGAAAGCTGTCACGGTCCGTATTGAATATGTCCTGGATTTGCTGAGAGAAATCGCCAGTTACGATATCTGCGATACGCATGCGCTGCTTGGTTAGGGTCGGTAGTGATATGGGCACTTCAGCGCGGCGCGCGCTTCGGATGCCTTCAAGGATTGCACCAAGATGGGGTAACTCTTTTGATATTCCTTTAACGAATCTGGAGGTGTCCGTCCAATCATACGCCTTGAACGCCTTCAGAAACCCGTAGAGCGTATATACAATGTATGTCTTGCCAGTGTTGTTACGTCCAGCAACTACCGTCAGCCTACCGAGCCTGAGTACGGCTTCCCTTACAGGTCCGATGTTCGACATCTTAAACGAGACAGGGATTGTCTCCCGCTCTGCAGTTGATTTCATAAGTCTTGCTCCTCGTACAAAGTCGTCCGTCGCTTTCCGATCACGACCACCACACCAAGTTGTTGAAAGTGTGTTCCAGGTCGTTTGATCCAATATCCTGAATTTCCATTCGGCCGGAATGGTGTGACTTTAGGGGGGTTGGTCAGGCATATTATAGGGGAATTATATACGTGAGCCTTTTGCAAAACCCCGGTGTATTCGGCGGTGGTGGCGACCAAAATGCCCAAATTTTCGGGTTTTTCGACATTACGCCGGGAGCATTGGCATGTGTAGCCTTTGGATCCAGATGTATAGGCGGTCCATAGGCGTTGAAGGCTTCCCGGGGGGGTGAATTCGGGGCAGAATCCGTGCTTTGCGGGCACACCTATGCCTAGCTCCTGCTTCGCACAAAACCCGATTAGCGCAATTTACGTCTGGATTCCTGTCTCTATTGCACCATACGCAACAGCTGATCTACCGTCAGTACCAGCACGCCGAACATCAAGTGGCATGTCACCTTCTTGTGCCCACGCACGCGGACATTACGACCACCAAACTCATCCTTGAGCCGCCCGAAGGCTCGCTCAACCGTTGAGCGCTCCCTGTAACGAACATCCTCAGGCAGTACCAATCCGGCTGCTCGCTGGGCCGTTTTCTCGCGGATAAGCGCCGCCTTACCTTTGCGTCGCGGATTATGGTCGATAATCGGCACGTGCCCCAAGCCTTTACTGTGCTCGTGAATCTGCTTCGCGTCGTATGCACTGTCCATCAGATCATACAAATTGCGTACCCGCAGTTGAGATATCGTAGCCAACGGAATCGCCGCTTGGCTATCATGCAATGATGCAGAGGAAACAAAACCGCTGATCGGTACGCCTCCGTCGGCCACATCCATGTGCAACTTGTACCCCGTCCATTTCTGCGTATGTCCCTTCGCATTGCGCTTAACGCCTACCGTACATCGCTTCGGTAACTCCTCCAACATCTCCTCTGTCCCCATGGTACGCTGGCGCACCAGCCGCGGCAACTCCTTCGGAGGCTTTTCATCCTTGGTAGGATGCGATGATTTGCACTCTTCTGGACGCTCTAACTCCTTTTTCTGGGGTACCGGGTCCTCTTGCGCCACTATCGCGGTCGAATCCTGCGATGGATGGCCCACCTCCGGTAATTCCTCCTCCATCTCTATTGCCAGCTGGCCCACGAGCCGCTTCGGCTTCTTTGAACGCTCTTCATCCTTGGAAGGACTCGCTGGTTTGCACTCTGGACGCTCCGACTCCTTTTTCAGTACCGGCTTCTCTCGCGCTGCTATTGCGGTCGAATCACGCGATAGGTGCCCCACCAACTGCTCCGAATACCCCTCCTTTATCAGAGCCTCATGTACACGCGTCGGCAATTCCGCCTCTGAAAATTCCCTGAACGCACGTGAAAAGGTCGCCTCACTCGGCACATCCTCCAACCGATGCCAACCACACAAACGCCGCAGCGTCGGATCCGAACGCAACCGCTCCACCAACGCTCTGGTCGTATCCATATTGAACACCATCTTCGCCAGGAACGCCCGCGCGAGGGCAGCACGGCTCTTCAACGGACGCCCGGGTATACCGTCCTGAGCACTGGGCAGAAAGCGCTCAACTCGCACCATCTCCAGTACCGAGAGCAGCTTCTTATGGCGCCCCTCCAAGGGGCCAATCGTTTCCTCCACCCAGGGAAAAAGCTCCCGTTGGCAGTTGATCCAGAATCCGCTTAACTTAGAATTGAGAGACATGAGAACCTTCGTTTTTTGCGAGTTTAGTTTCTCCTCCAAAGATACCTAACACGGAGGTTCCAGTCCCTCAAGTGTGCTTGCTAGCACACATTTTCATGGCCTGTAGAATCCTCCATCTGCACCCGCCGAGCAGTCAAATCTACCTGACCAGCCCCCTATCTTAGGAAATCGCATCTTCAGACAAAAACACCCCGATTCAAGGGTTTTGCAAAAGGCTCACGTGAGTGACCAACTGTACACAGTGAAGCACCAGTATCAATTTCACGGGTCATAGGGGTCGGTAACCCGAACGCCCCTCGCCGTGCAGCAGCCCCAATCCCGGAGGCCAGTATGTTTGCAGCCGCATTCAGGTCTGCATGATCCGCATGTCCACAGGACATACACGTGAATTTGCTCTGCGTCTTACGGTTACTCGCTTCTGTGTGCCCACACACAGAACACCGCCGACTGGTATAGGCAGCGGTAACCTTTATCACCTTGCGGCACTTATAGCTCAGCATCTGATCCAGCTGGCCCCAACCTGTTCGCAGTATCTCACGGTTGAGGCCAGACTTCTGTCTGACGTTTGTGCCAAAGCTCTCCATCGTCCCCTTAGCTGAACGTATCATCGCTTTGATCTTCAGGTCCTCCAGTATCACCGTTGAGGAGCATTTGGCAATACTGCGACTTACCTGGTGGTTCGCATTCCTGAGGACGTTAGCACGCTTGCGCTGTATGCGGGCGATTCTATGCTTCCGCCTGTTACGACGGTTGGAGCCTTTCTTCTGTCTCGCCAGTCTTCGCTGATACCGCTTCAACTTGGCATCAAGACGCTTGGTATCCGGTTGTCTGATAATGCTTGTATCGCCCTCTGTGGAGACCATAGCGACCTGCCCGCAATTACGGTCAATGCCTACAGCACCGCCGGTATCCTCTATTACAGGTGCCTCCATCTTGTAGCAGATGATAGCATACCCTTTGCCGGCGTTCTTCTTTACCGTGGCTTTGACGGGTATACCATCAGGGTACGCGTTGCCTCCCCGCCTGCGGAGCGCCATATATCCCACTTTCGGGATATACAGCTTGCCATCCCGAACCCTTACGTTATCCGGGATCGTGGACGAAGGCGTACTACCACGTCTGGAATGGAATCTCGGTCTTCTCTTACTCTCCTTGAAGAATGCCTTCCATGCATCCGCCTGATATTTCAACGTGTATCTAACGACACCAAAGGAGTATTCAGGTAGCCACTCGACCGTGCGGCGCAGCGCCGTGAACCGCTTCCCCAGCGAGAAGAAGCTTACCGAGGGCGGCTTCTCTCCAGCCTCTTTCGCTTTCCTGTACGCCTCGCTCTGCTCTGCGAGGATGGCATTCCACACAAACCTACACGCACCCGCTAATCCAGCAAGTTGCTTGGCATTACTCCGACTTCCGGGCAACAGCCTGTATGTGATATTGCGGTATGCACTAACAGTTTCGGGCATGGCACTGTGGTATATAACTCCCTAATATATGGTAATTATATAGCATGCGTATCCATGTGTTGAGTTATTTGAAATAATTGCAGTTTTTCGTGAAAAGCGGGAGCCGATTATGAAAAGCTGGCGAAAGCCATCCTGTCTGCACCACCAAAGCACAAAAAGTAATTCCTGCGAAAACGCGTGGCACTCAGCCATATAACTCCCTATTATAGCCTACGGGATTCATTATTGGGCCATGGCTCAGACTAGCGCTGGTAGTGGTAATTGGTCTACACAAGAATAGGGTTGTTGGCTCTGCGGAGACCGGTCTCCACGATTTCGCGACTGATATTTTATGTTGCCTCAAGAGGACTCAGATTGCGGTAGATCGTACCTGCTTCGTCACCGTGATCGGAAGTAGCGTCGAAATCCAAGCCGAAGTATTGGCCGCTGTCCATGCTTAAACCAAGCCTGCAGGGCTGCCTCATTCGAAACAAACAAGGAGTACTCACGAACGAAACGGTGCGCGCTAATCTTCGTTTTGCGTACTTTCGATCCCCAAATTCAGCTAGCTATGAGTAAAATCACAATCATCGGTGCCGGTAATGTCGGTGCTACCGTCGCAGAATGCGTTGCCCGCAAAGATATGGCGAGCGAGGTTGTTCTCATTGATATCAAGGAAGGCCTATCCGAGGGCAAAGCCTTGGACATGTGGGAGGCTGCACCCATTCATTTGTACGACACGCATGTAACGGGTGTAACTAATGATTACACGGCGACCGCCGAGTCAGACTACTGTGTCATCACTTCGGGTGTCCCACGACGACCCGGCATGAGCCGCGACGATCTTTTGTCCATAAATGCAGGTATCGTTCGATCAGTAACCGAATCGTTCGTTGCGGCCAGCCCGAACGCCGTACTGGTGATTGTATCCAATCCATTGGACGTAATGTCCTACGTAGCGTACGAGGCCAGCGGGTTTCCCAGTGATCGGATCATTGGGATGGCCGGCGTGCTTGACACGGCCCGGTACCGCGCCTTTATTGCTACGGAGCTCGGTGTTTCTGTTCGCGACATCCAGGCGCTGCTTTTGGGAGGACACGGTGACACGATGGTCCCGCTACCCAGATACACAACCGTTGGAGGCATTCCCCTTACGGAGCTCCTACCCGCGAGTCGCATCCATGAACTTACTGAGCGTGTTAAGGGCGGAGGTGGCGAAATCGTACAGCTGATGGGGACTTCCGCTTGGTATGCACCCGGTGCAGCGGCGGCGGAAATGGTAGAGGCTATGATTAAGGACACGGGGCGCGTGCTACCGTGTGCCGCCTATCTGACCGGGCAGTATGGACTGCAGGATCTCTTCATCGGTGTACCGACGAAGCTCGGACGCAATGGGGTGAAACAAGTTATTGAGGTGGACCTTGATGCTGACGAGTCCAGCCTTCTTGCCGCGTCGGCTGATCATGTCCGTGCAAATCTGGCTGCCATGCAGCGCATTCTTGCGACATAGAATACGATCTGTGGATTGAGCGGCTGCACGCCTTGCTATCTTTAGTTCGTATGGCGGATAGGGCATGGCTGGGGTACCGATTGAGCATTTGGGCCGGTGATCGTTCAAAACCCATGCTCTCGCCAGTTGTAGACTATACCCATTAGTTCTTAGAGCATGGAGGCAATTACGAATATGGCGATGCCGTAACCACATGTCTTGGCCGGGGCTCTGGCAAGATGCGTTATGGCCGACATGATTTCGCGGCTTATGCATGAATGGGTTGTCCTTCCTGGGTACCACCAGCGGTTAGCCAATGCCTCTTGATCTGTCGGGTATCACGAACGAGAACGAGTTCTACGCCAGCCATTATCTGGAGGCGGTGCTGGAGCGGGATCTGCGCGGGCTCCTCAAGGTCTGGGGTAGGAAACAGAACCCTCCATGGGACAGGCTGCGCCGCCTGAAGCAGCCCTTCTTCCAGGCCTGCCTCGACAGTGAGCAGGCCGCCTCTCCCGAAGAGCGCCTTGGCGTGCAGCGCCGCTTCCTGGAGCAGCTCCTGGCTGCTCTGGACTACGGCATGAACCCCCGCCTGCTGGATACCAGCGTCGCACCCGTACCCCTGCTCTCTTCCGTACGTGCTGCGCCGCGCGGCCCGGCACGCCTCCTCGTCGTGGAAGCCTTCGGAGACCGGAAACCCGACCTGGTGCAGATGACTGTGGATGCACGGCAGGACCCGAACGCCCACAAGGAGCTGACGCTCGGCAAGCTGATCAACAACGCCGTCTTCTTTGATGATGACCCGCCCCGGTGGGTGCTGGTAGCATCCCTCTTCTCCCTCACCCTGTTTGACCGCTCCAAGTGGTCAGGGCGCCGCGCCCTGCACTTCGACTGGAGTGAGATACTCGCCAGAAACGATTTGCCCACCCTCAAGACCACGGCCGCCCTCCTGCACCGCAGCAGCCTCTGCCCGGACAACGGCGTTTCGCTCCTTGATGCGCTCAGCGAACAGTCCCACAAACACGCCCATACCGTATCCCAGGACCTCAAGTATGCCCTGCGCGAGGCTATTGAGCTTCTGGGCAACGAGACCGTGCGCCACCTGCGCACCATCTCCCGGGAAGGCGTCTACGGCAAAGACCTCGCAGACACCCTCACGGGAGAGTGCCTGCGCTACATGTACCGGCTGCTGTTCCTGTTCTACATTGAGGCCCGACCGGAACTCGGATACCTCCCCCTCAAATCCAAGATTTACCGCAAAGGCTACAGCCTGGAGAAGCTGCGGGAACTGGAGCTGGTAGACCTCAGCACCGACAAAGCACGCAACGGCCTGTTCTTCGATATTTCCATCCGCCACCTGTTCCGGATGCTGTACTGCGGCTTTGACGGCGGAAGGCAGGGAGATGTTGAAGTGAAGCACGACAACACCTTCAAGATTGCTCCCCTGAAGAGTCACCTTTTTGACCCGGACCAGACCCCGATGCTGGACAGGGTGCGGGTACGCAACCATATCTGGCAGCGCATCATACGTATGATGTCTTTATCTACCGGGCACGGACGCCAGACCGGACGTATCTCGTACGCCCAACTGGGTATCAACCAGCTGGGGGCGGTCTATGAAGGCCTGCTGTCCTACCGGGGCTTCTTTGCCGAACGCGATCTGTACGAGGTGAAGAAGGCTAAAAGCGACCACGATGTACTGTCGCAGGCCTACTTCGTGTCTGCCGAACAGATTGAGGACTATGATGACAATGAGCGGGTCTACAATGAGGACGGCACTTCCAAGGTCTATGTTCGGGGCAGCTTTGTCTACCGGCTGGCAGGGCGGGACCGCGAGATGTCGGCCTCGTACTACACCCCGGAGGTACTCACACGGTGTGTGGTGCGGTATGCATTGAGGGAGGTACTACCGGACAAGACCGCAGATGCGCTGCTGGGGCTTACGATCTGCGAGCCGGCGCTGGGCTCTGCCGCCTTCCTGAACGAGGCGCTGTCGCAGCTGGCAGACGCCTACCTGCGGAGGAAGCAGAAGGAAAAGGGGGAGACGCTGCTACCCGATATGTACGCGGAGGAGAAGCAGAAGGTGAAGATGCTTCTTGCCGACAACAATGTATACGGGGTGGATCTGAACCCGGTGGCGGTGGAGCTGGCCGAGGTGTCGCTATGGTTGGGTACGCTGGTGCCGGGAGGGTTTGTGCCGTGGTTCGGTAACCAGCTGAAGTGCGGTAACTCGCTCGTCGGGGCATGGCGCAGGGTGTACCCCGCTGCCGCGCTGCGCAAGCGGACCTGGTGGAAAGAAGCGCCGGCTGCCGTGCCGTTTTCGGAGGCGCGCCCTGCTGCGGGGATATACCATTTTCTGGTGGGCGATAGCGGTATGGCGACCTATACCGACCGGGTGATAAAGCAGCTGGTGCCGGACGAGCTGCGGCAGATTGCTGTGTGGAGGAAGGCGTTTACGCGTCCGCACACGGCGGCGGAGACCCTCCGTCTGGAGCGGTTATCGGCGGGTGTGGATCTGTTGTGGCAGCGGCATGCGGCGGATCTGCGGCGGCTGGAGCGGCAGACCACCGACGGGTTTGATGTGTACGGGCAGCCTCCTGCCACGAAGCAGCAGACCACGACCAGGGAGAAGGACCGGATCCTGGAGGAAGCGTTGCGGCTGGGCGCAGGCAATGCGGGCGCCTACCGGAGGCTGAAGCTGGTGATGGACTACTGGTGTGCGCTGTGGTTCTGGCCGATAGAAGAGGCGCACCTTTTGCCTGCGCGCGGGCAGTACCTGTCGGACATGGAGCTATTGCTGACAGGCAAGGAAGCGCTCCCGGGGCCGGTGGACCGGGAGCAGCTGCCGCTGTTTGCGGAGGGGGCGTTTGTGGATCTTCGCGATGAGCTGGGGTTTGTGGATCTGGACCGCCTGACCGGGGAGCTGCCGCGGCTGGTGGTGGTGCAGAAGCTCGTCCGGCGGTACCGGTTTCATCACTGGCAGCTGGAGTATGCGGACCTGTTTGCGGACCGGGGAGGGTTTGATGTGGTGTTGGGCAACCCTCCGTGGGTTAAGGTGGCATGGAAGGAAGGAGGGGTGATGGGAGACCTGGAGCCGGAGCTGGTGCTGCGGAAGGTCAGCGCATCGGACCTTGTACACCGTCGGGCATCGTTTTTGGAGAACCGGTACTACCGGGAGCGCTACATGGGTGCCTACGAAGCGGCAAGCGGCACCAAGGCCTATTTGAATGCACCGCAGAACTATCCGCTGCTAAGAGGTACGCAGACCAATCTGTACAAGTGTTTTGTGACGTTGGCGTGGGAGTTGTCAACGGAGGCGGCGGGGCTATTGCATCCGGAGGGGGTGTACGACGATGCGAAGGGGCAGCGTCTGCGGAGGGTGCTGTACCGCAGGGTGCGGGGGCATTATCAGTTTGTGAATCAGCTGATGCTGTTTCCGGAGATAGGGCATAGAGTAACATTCAGTGTCAACATATACGGGAAGGAGCGGCGAGGAGTGGGGTTTGACACGATGGCGAACCTGTTTCATCCGGAGACGGTGGAGGCGGCGTATGAGCACGATGGCTACGGGCCGGTGCCGGGGATAAAGACGGACGCCAACAAGTGGGACCTGTCCGGTCACCGGGAGCGCATTGTACCGGTAGGAGGAGAAGAGCTGGCGCTGTTTGCGCGGCTGTACGGGGGCGTGCAGGAAGAGGCCAAGCTGCCTGCGGTGCACTCCCGATCATCGCTGGGAGTGATGGAGAAGCTAGCATCCTATCCACGGAAGGTGCGGGACCTGGAGTACATGTCGCACGCGATGTGGCACGAAACCAATGCGCAGAAGGACGGCACCATCCAGAGAGCAACATGCTTTCCGGCTTCGGGAGAAGAGATAATCTACTCCGGCCCCCACTTCTTTGTGGGAAACCCGTTCTACAAGACCCCTAACCCCGGCTGCCGTACAAAGGCCGACTACTCCGTGCTGGACCTTACCACGCTACCTGCAGACTACCGGCCACGATGCAACTACGTACCGGCATGCTCCAAAGAAGAATACACCCGCCGCATCCCACGGCTGGCATGGGACAACAACACCCCCATCACTGATAAGTATCGAGTGGTGTTTAGAGAGATGATCGGACCTGCAGGCGAGCGGACGCTGATACCTGCTATCGTGCCACCGGGGGCGGCATATATTCATACCATAACCGCAGGAGTCTTCGGTACCAAGAAAGATCTCGTAGCAGCAGTTGGCGGGTTGCTTGCCTTACCTTGTGACTTTGCTACTAAGATCTCTGGAAAAGCACACTTACATGATGCTTGGTCGGCCTTTCCCGTACCCGACTTCCATCCCGACGCGGCCAGTCGGGTGCTGGGGCTGGTGTGCCTGACAGAGGACTATGCCGCGCTGTGGAATGCGTTCTGCGACATGGAAGAACCACACCCATGGTCCAAAAAGGATCCTCGACTGGGTCCTGCCTGGTTTACACAGCAGGCAGCACCCTGGTCAGCAGCGAGCCCGCTGCGCAGCGACTATGCCCGCCGCCAGGCGCTGGTAGAGCTGGATGTGCTCTTCGCCAAAGCCTGCGGCATCACCCTGGAAGGACTGCAAGTCGTCTACCGCACACAATTCCCCGTCATGCGGCATTGCGAACATGACACCTGGTACGACCGCAAAGGACGGATCGTCTTTACCAGCAACAAAGGACTGAGCGGTGTCGGACTGCCACGCACCCGGAAACGGGAAGATCGCTGCTACAGCATCCACTCCCCCACGAAGACAGCAACAGGCATCCCCCTCGGATGGGAAGATGTCCAGGAGATGCAGGAAGGAGTCGTGACAAAAACATTCCCCGACACCTCACTCACCGACGAGCCGCAAGAACGCACCATAGCATACCACGCCCCGTTCGATCGGTGCAATCGCGAAGAAGACTACAACATGGCGTGGGGGAACTTGAGGGCATGATCTGCAGGCACAAACGATGGGGTGCAATGTGCCATTGGATGGTAGCTAAGCCCATCAAAGAACCTTTGTCGCCCCAAACTCGGGAGCGAAGAACCACAATGCCTGAAATGCCCATAACACCGCGCTCCTGATGCCGGATTTGCCTCCCCTGGCAAACGCGCTCCGTATCCGACCCGCACCTGCAAATCGTGATCGCATCTGCGCGATACCGAATCTCCTCTCCTAATCTGATCCGCAGGAACGATCACCTGCCACCGGAACCATCCAAACAATAGTAGCCCCCCAACCACTACGATCACCCGCGGCAACCGAAAAACGCTCAACAGTCGGGTCAGCCTCCACCACACCGTGAACGATACGCCGTAACACAGACCGCCCTTTGCCGTGTATGATGCGGACTCGAAGAATTCCCGCCCGTCGGCACTCACGCAGGTATTCCTTCACGACCGATTTCACATCGCGCGGGTGAAACACATGTAGATCCAATACGCCGTCCACCGGATATTCCACCGGTACTTCCTCCTCATTGCCCATCAATTGCACTCCCTTGGTTAACAATTCGATTCTTGACACCCGCGGCAGCAACGACGCCCCGCAAGCTATCGCAGTTGAAAAGGTAATAACGATAGCACGGCGAATAAGCAAGGCGCAGCTGCACACATAAGGCACAGCCGCCCCAACGAATCAAGCAGTGGCACCGCAGTGAACATGCTCTAGCAGCAAACGACGCCGGGAAGACCCCGCTCCTGCACTTTGATCCAAACCCTCCCACTTACCACCTGACCGCGCCTTCCTCAGAAGGACCCTAACTGCTCGTAATGACTCATTATCGCGTTGTAATTCGTCGCATCAAGCCCGCTCTGAAGTCCATTTTCGAGAATAACCAGCCTCACCTCATAACTTCTCGGTAGACTATTTGCAATTTGCTGCCACACAGCCGGATCCGAAGTCGAAGCCTCAATGAAGACTTCAAAAAACCCGGTGTCATACCCGTAACCGATCGTAAACGTGTAGTCTACAGCATTAACGTCAGCCGACTCGCGCCCAACCGTATAAGGCAAAGCCGTCCATGTATCCTGCTCACGGTAATACGCCAGCACCGCCCCCGTACGTACCACGCGCCGCGTGATATCCGGTATGCTATACTGCTGAGAGGCTACCGGGCCGTTTAATGATGCACGGTCCACAGAAAAGACCACATTGACTGTCCGCATCTCAATATCCGAACGCGGCGCAACGACAGTGTCGCGGCAACCCAATACGAACAAACCGTAAAGGCAGAAACATACAGATAAGACGCGCATGGCGGATAGGGATCTGGTTTCCCCCAATTGCCGCAAACATCAATCCGATAGTATCAGGCAAGACGGCATTTCGCCTTGCAGAATATTTTGTATCTTGCTGCGATAACCAATTTGCACGGCAACAACACCAAAATGCATCCCTTAGGCGCCTTGGATAAATCGGCTACGAATCCACCCGTTTTAGCTAGCGCTTCCTGTAATAATGACGAGCAGATAATCGTTTCTTGTTACCCGTGCTAATCGGAAAAACGAACCCTGATAAGCCATGTTCCTACGACAACCGCGTAGGTTCTCAAACTAAGGTGCAACGTGGCACGCATAGCCCGCATTATTCGAAAAACAGAAAAGCAACGCCGCGTAGCGGTAACACGCTACGATACGCTTCAGCAGATGAGCGACGAAGATCTGATGGAGTACTTCCAGGCAGGTACAGTCGAGGCGTTCAATATCCTGGTCAGCCGCTACAGCGAGCGGCTGATGCATTATCTGTACGGATTTCTCGGCGACAACAAACGCTGTGAAGATCTGCTGCAGGAAACCTTTCTGCGAGTCTACCGCAATCGGCATTCCTACCAGCGCATAGCTAAATTTTCAACTTGGCTCTATACCATCGCCGGCAACCTTGCCCGCAGCGAATATCGCAAGCGCAAGCGGCGGCGTATGTATTCTATCCAAACGATAAACCGCGACAACGAGGAATACGAAGTCGCCATTCCAGACGAGACCTTCTCCCCCGACCGCCATACGGAAAGTATGCTGCAGAACAAGTACATCCAGGACGCGCTCAACCAGATCCCTCCCAACTTCCGCGAAGTGGTGGTTCTGCGGGATATCCAGCAGCTCGCCTATGATGAGATCGCCGAAATCACAGGCCTCCCCATGGGAACAGTGAAGAGCCGCATAAACAGGGGACGAACCAAACTGCAGGCCCTGCTGAAGGAGATCTATCCGTTCCTGCTTGAGTCTAGGAAAGCAATAGAGCCAGCATAGCTCAGATGGACACAGTTGCGGTCCGCATCACGGTTGAAGGCAACGCTCAGACTCTCACCATCATATGGCGGGACGGGCACCGGAGTGTGTTCCCGCTTGACGGACTGCGCCGCGCCTGTCCGTGCGCCGGCTGCCAGGGGCATGCCAACATGCATGCCCTGCCCGACCCGGATATCTTTCGTGTACCCGCACTCATGCAATGGCGCAACATCCGGCTCGAAGCCGCCGGCAGCGTAGGCCTGCGCGTGATTTGGGACGACGGCCACAACACGGGTATCCACGCTTGGGACCGCCTACGCGCAATGTGCCCCTGCCCCGACTGTGCCGGGTAAATCAGGGGAGTTATATGGCTGAGTGCCACGCGTTTTCGCAGGAGTTACTTTTTGTGCTTGGGTGGTGCAGACAGGATGGCTTTCGCCAGTTTTTCATAATCGGTTCCCGCTTTTCACGAAAAACTGCAATTATTTCAAATAGCTCAACACGTGGGTACTCATGTTATATAACTACCATATATTAGGGAGTTATAAACCACAATATCATGCCCGAAACGGTTAGTGCATACCGCAATATCACATACAGGCTGTTGCCCGGAAGTCGGAGTAACGCCAAGCACCTTGCTGGATTAGCGGGTGCGTGTAGGTTTGTGTGGAATGCCATCCTCGCAGAGCAGAGCGAGGCGTACAGGAAAGCGAAAGAGGCTGGAGAGAAGCCGCCCTCGGTAAGCTTCTTCTCGCTGGGGAAGCGATTCACGGCGCTGCGCCGCACGGTCGAGTGGCTACCTGAATACTCCTTTGGTATCGTTAGATACACATTGTCGTTAGATACACATTGAAATATCAGGCGGATGCATGGAAGGCATTCTTCAGGGAGGGTAAGAGAAGACCGAGATTCCATTCCAGACGTGGTAGTACGCCTTCGTTCACGATCCCGGATAACGTAAGGGTTCGGGATGGCAAGCCATATATCCCGAAAGTGGGATATATGGCGCTCCGCAGGCGGGGAGGCAACCCGTACCCTGATGGTATACCCGTCAAAGCCACTGTAAAGAAGAACGCCGGCAAAGGGTATGCTGTCATCTGCTACAAGATGGAGGCACCTGTAATAGAGGATACCGGCGGTGCTGTAGGCATTGACCGTAATTGCGGGCAGGTCGCTATGGTCTCCACAGAGGGCGATACAAGCATTATCAGACAACCGGATACGAAGCGTCTTGATGCCAAGTTGAAGCGGTATCAGCGAAGACTGGCGAGACAGAAGAGAGGCTCCAACCGTCGTAACAGGCGGAAGCATAGAATCGCCCGCATACAGCGCAAGCGTGCTAACGTCCTCAAGAATGCGAACCACCAGGTAAGTCGCAGTATTGCCAATTGCTCCTCAACGGTGATACTGGAGGACCTGAAGATCAAAGCGATGACACGTTCAGCTAAGGGGACGATGGAGAGCTTTGGCACAAACGTTAAACAGAAGTCTGGCCTCAACCGTGGAATACTGCGAACAGGTTGGGGCCAGCTGGATCAGATGCTGAGCTATAAGTGCCGCAAGGTGATAAAGGTTACCGCTGCCTATACCAGTCAGCGGTGTTCTGTGTGTGAGCACACAGAAGCGAGTAACCGTAAGACACGGAGCAAATTCACGTGTATGTCCTGTGGACATGCGGATCATGCAGACCTGAATGCGGCTGCAAACATACTGGCCTCCGGGATTCGGGCTGCTGCACGGCGAGGGGCGTTCGGGTTACCGACCCCTATGACCCGTGAAATTGATACTAGTGCCTCACTGTGTACAGTTGGTCACTCACGTATATCATTCCCTAAGTCAGCTTCCAACCAAGGAGCCGATGACGGACAAAATGACTACAATGCCGACCAGAATACCGAGCGCTACTATCAGGTTCTTTCGCTGACGCTTGTTCATAATGGGCACTCCTCGTTTAACTACCTGCTACAATGTTGCTAATTCACACACCTAATGCAAGCCAATGGCTACTCATTATACAAAGGAAGGCTGATGAAATTGGCAAATGCGGAAAGAGCGCCGGCGTGATGATTCCCCAGCTGCCGATACCATGCCAATGCCGTGTACAAATACGTTCCATCCCCTACCGATGCAAGAAGCGTTGAGCCGCAGTGGCTCGGCTCCCCTGTATCCGCCATACAGAACAATTCTTCGTAACGGTCATCCCATTCCTGCGGAAAGTACAAGCCGCGTTCTTGAACCCAACCTTCCCACACCTCGGAGCCGAGGACATTGGGCCATGTCATCAGCGGTTGAGCCGGGGCCTTGACTGTCACAACAGCATCCTCCTCACTCACCCTGGCACGCCCCAACTCCAGCGGAAAAGGCGCCCACCCAGCCTCATTCCACTCAAAGGTCTTGTGGTAGCTGACTACAAGGTGTCCGCCACCACGCACCCAGTCCAGCAGTTCCTGGTTGTGGGCTCTTAAGTCTTCCCGTACAAGATAGCCGCGGATGTCAATCACAATAGTGTGCAGATCATCCATCTGCGGCTCCGATAGATCTACCAGCACATAGTCAACGCCAAGTTCTCGCAAAGCTTCCTCCATGGTATCATCATAGCTGGCAATCAATCCCAATCGTAGCCCCGGGGCCACAACAGCATCAAACGCACGCCCCTCCAATCGCTCTTGATTGGTACCCCCATCCAATATGATCTCAAAGTCGGCTCCGGGAAGCACTGCTGGCATGGATACCGGAATGATACCCCCTGTAATGCCGCGACCTCCGAGCGCCATCTCCAGAACGTTATCGGACAAAACCCGGCCATCCACCATGACTGTGGCCTCAATAGTGGCATTCTGGAGACCGCGGTCAAATACATGAACTTGTAGCGGAATTTCATTGATCCCCGGATGTAGCCTCACCGATGGACGTCGTGATTCAATGTGCAGCGGTGCCGCAATCTCTACAGGAAGGTACCCCGCGACTACAGGCTGCCTGCCGGTGCCGTCATAAGCCGCGTATACTATTGGGGGATGGTTAACCCGACGGAAATATTGAAAGACTCTGGCCGGACGGGTTAGTACCGCATTCTCGGGAACATGCAACCGGATCCCGGGCTCGCGTAACCACACAGTAGTATCCAAGGCACCGCTGAATTCCCACCGCAAACCATCTGCCGGAAGGTTACCCCAAGACAGCACCAATGCTTGACCGGGTACCGCAATGGAATCATCCGATATAAGGCTCGCAGTTTCGGTTCGACCTGAATCAATGAGGTATGGCATGTCGAACGACCGATCAGCGCGCGGGCTGAGTCCGTGGTAAAGGTCAGTCAGTGGCAATGACACGGGATCAGAAGCCCTCAGCATGGAGAAGCGCATGGTGTCAAGCTGGCGAACCCGCGCTGCAATCTGATCCATTCCCTGTGAAGCATGGAACCCAAGCGCCTCGGCAGCACCCGAAGCAAATGATTCCCCGGTGGCGGCATGGATATCTCCGACGGGCAGCCCGGCATCGTATGCACCTCCCCCACCAAACCTTCGGAGAAAAAGCCGTGCAGGCTGCCACAAATCTGCGCCAGGCTCAAGCAGCTGATCAGGGTGGTAGGTGGAATCCGCAGAAAGCGCAAACGCATCGTAAGCAGCCAAGCCGACTACTTGATGGTGGCCGTGCTGGCGCCGCGGACCTGTGATCACGGTGTCGTGGTTTGTAAAGACGATGTCGGGCTTTAAGCGGCGGATCATGTACACCAATTCCGCAATGACGCTGTCCCTGCCTCCCCACCTGGCGAACGTTTCTGTTGCCGTCTTTGAGTAGCCAAAATCCTTGAAGTTCAAGAAGTGTACCTGCGTGCCAAGGTGACGGGCCGCTGCCTCCGTCTCAGCACTGCGTATGGCACCAAGGGCCTCATACAATTCCGGCCCAATCTCATTCTGGCCGCCCTCGCCGCGCGTGAAAATGACACTATGTACGGCGATATTCCTCGCGTGGCGAAGATAATGCATCGTTGCACCATCCTCGTCATCCGGATGGGCGGCAAGATTCATTGCCACAAATTGCGGAGCATCCTGTCTGGGACTACGGGTGCTGCATGCACTCATTATGAGCAGCAGCACAAGTGCGGTACGGGCTTTCATCTTGGGAAAACGGGCAATCTAAGCCACAGGATCCCGCTCAACAAAAGATAGCATATAACTCGTGGCCATGCACGGCAACCACCCGAACACGCTCGCGAATATAAGGTTGAACTCGGGACAAACCTGTCTACCATGCCATACTCCATCAACACCCAACTTGTACACGCCGGAACAACACGGCCGGGCATCTGCGGCGCGGTACGGACACCGATCTTTCAATCAGCAACGTTCGAGCACGACGACCATCCGCTGAAATACACCCGATACAATAATACACCCAATCAACTCGTACTGCACCGTAAGCTGGCAATCATGGAAGACGCCGAAGCCGGACTGGTCACCGGCAGCGGCATGACCGCCATCTCATCCGCGTTCTTAGCGGTTGTTTCACCTGGAGACCACGTCCTTGTTCAGGACGGAGTGTATGGCGGGACACACGCGTTTGTTACGCAGTTTCTGGCGAAACTGGGGGTAACGCACGACTTCATTGATGCTGACGATGCCACTTCGTGGGACCCGTTCCTTCGACCGGAGACGCGGGCCATTTACGTGGAGTCTGTTTCCAATCCGCTGCTGCGGGTTGCGGATCTGGAAAGCGTCGTAGCATTCGCCCAGGCCAACCGAATAGTTTCGCTGATTGACAACACGTTCGCTACACCGATAAATTACAAGGCGGCTGCTAACGGCTTCGATTTGTCGCTTCACAGTGCCACCAAATACATGAACGGTCATTCAGATGTGGTGGCAGGTGCGATCATTGGGTGCGGTGACCTTGTAGATAAAGCTGGCAAAATGATCCACCATTTGGGTGGTGCGCTTGATCCACACGCCTGCTTCCTCCTGGATCGAGGTATACAAACCATGGCGCTGCGCGTACAATACCAGAATGCGAGCGCCGCAAAGCTTGCCCGTTTTCTTGACGCCCATCCGAGTACCCGAAGGGTCAACTATCCGGGGCTGATCACTGATGCGCATCACGCGCGGGCAAGCCAACTTCTTGGCGGCTACGGAGCAATGATCAGCTTTGAGCCCCACGGCGGGGTTGCTGCTGCAATACGTGCCATCAACAGCATGGAGTTGTTCACCCACGCGCCGAGCCTCGGAGGCGTAGAATCCCTAGTCACACGACCAGCTTCAAGCTCGCACAGTAAGATGAGTCCTTCCGAGCGTGCCCGGACAGGGATTCTTGATGAACTAATCCGCTTGTCAGTGGGAATTGAGTCGACTGCAGACTTGGAGGCCGACTTGGACAAAGCCCTGACCGCGGCGATGGTGATGATAAAAGCCTGAGACACATCCACTGCACCGTTCGCTTTATCCTCTTTATAGAGAAACAGCAGTCTGACACTGCATCGCGCCGCAGCTAAGGCAAGAGCCCAGTCCCTTATAAGCTCACGCCGGAGGATCGCTTGATATGCGGGCATTCAGGACCGCGCCCTGCGATATCCTGCAGACATTCCAATGCACCACCAATTACAAACTGGACTCCATCCGGTGTACTACAGAAAATACTGCTTTTACGCGGCATCTGGAGTGCGTTAAACCGTGTGCACACGCCAACCTGGAACGAACGGGCGCGCGCCCAAAGCCGGCAATACGCGGACATTCAGATTAACGCTGAGATCCTCAGTAAACTGCGGAGAAAATATTGAAAACCCGATCGTCCGAACGGCCTAGTTGACGAACCAGCGGGCGGGGCCATCCACCAACTGCATGTCCTGCACCGCAAACCACCCCTCACCCTCCGTACCTGCACTGTTCTTGAAGTCTGCCGGTAGATCTACGACTAAGGCAAGGTCCTTTGTCTGCCCCGGCACCACTTCCACAGCCCTTGCCACATCGGCAACACGCCCCTCCAAAACATCTGTCACCATACCCTCCTTCGTGTAGAGATACACACGCACTCTGCGGCCAAGCAGCGGATACAGTTCCGCCACTATTCCTC
The DNA here is from genome assembly GCA_963663495.1 of Rhodothermales bacterium. GTDB lineage: Bacteria > Bacteroidota > Rhodothermia > Rhodothermales > Bin80. The sequence continues at coordinate 858,845 of OY760427.1, read as the reverse complement.
AGAATCGGCCCGGGAGCCTTGGAGAGGAACATCAATGTCGTAGTCCAACACCGTGATGAATCCCGTAATCGTGTCCGCCGACTCTAGCGTAATGTCCAGATCCATAATCCCGAACCCCCCACTATCGAACGATCCCGTGACTTTCCCGGATTCAGCGTCGAATACCAAATCTTCCAACGGTACTCCATCAGCGAGCCCTTCCCCATGGACAGTGCCTACAAGAACACCATCAACTACCTCAAACATCATCATACCTGTTAGTTTGCCTTCCGGGGAATCAAGCGTATGATTCCATTCACCGGCAAGTGGGTGCACCTCCACTGCTTCCACCTCCATCGCAGCCGGTGCCATAGGCTCCTCGGCCGGAGCAGCCATGCGGCTGGATGTGCAGCCAAAAACGAAAATTAGAACGGGAATAATTGAATAAACGCGCATCATGCCAATACTATGGTTTTTGAGATCGGGGCTTAAGTGATGATAACGAACTAATACGTATCGGTTCTCCTGACTTTACGCTTTTTCTTGCAGCTATGCCCACAAGGATGGACATAGCCCCGTCACGAACTCCCGCTGCCTGACGGTAGGAGTCCGGTATAGTCGGGTCCTTGAACAACCTGTCTTTAAGCCGAGTGTCACCGCCGCCATGCCCTCCACCCTGATGGTCCACACGAATCAACTCCGTATCCCCGAAATTGTCCGTTACACGCAACTCATCATATGGACGAGATTCCCAAGGCTGTTGCTCCTGAATCCATGCTTCCAACCGGCCGCGCGTACCATTAAACGCGATTCGGTATCCCTCATACGGGGAGTATGTGGTACAAGAATAGCTGACGTGCGCTCCATTGGCATAGCGGATCTGGACTGACATTTTATCATAAATGTCAATCTCCTGGCTCCAAACGCACCCGTCGCGCAGGTACCCGTCGTAGTGCTCGTTCCGTACGTACAGGTCCATCAACCGTTGATTGCTTGTGATATCCCAATAATGGGCACATTCGCTCGCATGCGGACACCCACGGCAGTTGGTGTGGCGAAAGCTATTGTTGTGGCCGTAATACTCCAAGTCGCCGAAGGCAAATACCTCGTCGGGCTCGGACTCAAGCCACCAGTTCAACAGATCAAAATGGTGAGACGCCTTGTGAACAAAAAGGGTTCCCCCATAGCGCTCTTTCCCATGCCACCGCCTAAAGTAGGAGGCTCCATGGTATACATTCAAGTACCAGTGAAGATCAACGGATGTAACCCTGCCAATCCGTCCTGACATCAACATCTCCTTTATCTTCTGCCGGTGTGGAGAATACCGGTAGTTGAAGGTAACGGTCACATTCTTGCGCGAACGCGCTTGGGCGTCCAGAATAGCTTGACACTTGGCCGCATCCGTGGTCATCGGTTTTTCCGTGATGACATCGCAGCCCATATCCAGCGCCTGTATGATCTGCGTGTGATGCGTGGAGTCCATCGTCGCCACGATCACCGTCTGCGGACTCGTTACCTGCAGCATCTGCGCAACGTCCGTGAATGTAGTGCACTCAACTCCAATGTAGTCGCGGGCATATGCCAGACGACCAGGATTCGTGTCGCACAGCCCGACAAAGGTTATGTAGTCCGAATACTGCTGCACAAGACTCCGACCCCACATGCCGGTGCCCCGAATTCCCGTCCCTACAAGCGCCACACGCATCTTTTCGTGTGGACGCTTACCCAGCGAACCCGCAGCCATCGCAGTGCCAGCCATGCCCCCGGCTTTGATAAATTCCCTCCGTGAAACGCGTGCCATATCAATGCCCTGTTCTCAACTGTAACTGCCTAGACGCGTACTTCCCATCCAGGTTCATACGCGCGCCTCCACATTTGCATCGCCTCCTCATCACCCAGGATCTTGCCGTCCGCAGGATCACAGTGCAGGGTGCGCCCTGTATGCTGAGCAATATTGCCCAAGTGGCAGAGAAGCGTACTCTTGTGCCCCTCATCAATGGGAGAAAACTGCATCCCCCCTTCCCTGATCACACGCAAGAAATTGTCAATATGCTCGTCAGTCAAACCACCGCCGCCCACAACATCCATGGTTGACACCGTGGCTGATCGCATACGCTTCCAAATCTCCGTGTTGTTCTGATCGTAGACCACATACCCCTGGCGGTCCATCACAACCGTGCCGCGCTCACCGTGTATCGAAGCTCCACGCCCCATCCCGTTCTCGAACTTTCCGTTGCAGCTCCTGCCATCCCAGGTAAGCATCTTTCCGTCCGGAAATTCAAAGGACGCGACCTGCGTGTCATAGAATTCCCAATCGTCCTGGTACGCGAACCGTCCGCCGGACGATGTCACCTTGATGGGATAGTCTACACCCAATGCCCAACGACAAATGTCAATTTCGTGGGTCCCGTTATTACAGATTTCACCCGTACCCCAATGCCAGAACCAGTGCCAATTGTAGTGGATCAGGTTGTCTCTGTACTGGACCCTCGGAGCTGGTCCCTGCCATAAATCATAGTTCAACCAATCCGGGACCGGTGCTTCCGTTCCAAACCCGATACTCCCACGCGTATTGGCGTACCAGGAGCGGCCATAATACACGCGTCCGATCAGTCCCTCTCTGATGGCCTGTATGATCTGCTGACTCTCGGCAGACGCACGCTGCTGATTACCCATCTGAACAACGCGGTCATACGTGGCTTGCGCCTCCACCAGCATCTCCCCCTCGTGCGGGTTATAACCGCATGGCTTCTCCACGTAAACATGCTTGCCGGCCTGCAAGGCCATTATCGCAGCCGGCGCATGCCAATGATCCGGTGCCGCGATGACCAATACATCAATATCAGGGTCTTCAAGCACCCTCCGGATGTCTTCCTCTCCCCCCGGGTCTGAGTCCGAGACATCGGCGATGGCCTGCCGAGCCACCCCGATAGCTCTCGCATCAACATCGCACAGCGTCTTTACCCGGCATCCGTTGGCCTTGGCAAAAGACTGCCCGAGGACACGCCCTCGACTGTTGACCCCCATAACCGCCGCCACCATCGTATCAGACGGTGCAGCGCGACTTCCTCCCACAGTAAAATGGCCCAGAATGCCCAGTCCGGCAGCGGAGGATGTTTTCAAAAAAGCCCGACGATCAATTGCAGGTTTCATGCGGAGGTGCAGTCAAGTGTACTGCAAGATACGTGTACCATACATCTTGCTCCACACGAACAATTAATTTCGCGGCAGAAACATCCTGCGCGTACGCCAATAATCAGCAAAGCACCCAGCTCCGAACTCCAATGTCCATGTTCAAGAAAGAAGTTGTCGTCATCACAGGGGCAGGCCGCGGGATCGGTCGCGCAGCCGCGAGCCTGTTTGCAGCCCATGGCGCCGCCGTGCTGGTCAACGACCTTGACCGCAGCGCATGTGACGAGGTAGCAACACAGCTGCAGAAAACCGGCACGAAGGCTATTGCCCTTGCCGGAGACGTTACCGACCCGGCATTCCCTGACCGACTGGTAAAAGCAGCACAACGCTCGCTGGGCCCCATCAATGTTATGGTCAACAATGCGGGCTATACGTGGGATGGCATGGTGCACAAGATGGGAGACGAACAGTGGTCACGAATCCTGGATATCCATGTGAATGCTCCGTTTCGCATCATCCGGGCGTTATCACACAGCTGGCGGGCGGCTGCCAAACGTGAAATAGCCGCGCACGGACGCCCGAAGCAAAGACGGTGCATCGTAAACGTGTCTTCCACCTCCGGCCTTCACGGCAACACCGGGCAGGCCAATTACGCCACAGCTAAGATGGGCGTCGTGGGGCTGACCAAGACCATCGCCAGAGAATGGGGTCGCTACGGCATCCGATGCAACACGGTCGCATTCGGTTTCATCAATACACGCCTCACACGCCCCCGCGAGGATGCCCAGTCGGTCCGTGTAGCAGGATACGATGTAGCTGTGGGAATTCCGGCGGCTCACAGGGAAAATGCATTTGCCTCCATCCCGATGGAGAGGCTTGGTAGCGTCGAAGAAGCAGCCGGCGGCATCGTGCTCCTGGCCTCGCCTCTGGCAGACTACATCACCGGACATACGCTGGAAGTCACGGGAGGGCTCGGCATCTGACTACCAGTCCCTACTGCACAGCATATTCGTCTATCACTTCGTCAAATTCCTCTACCGAATGAATTCCCCGCAAGAATCGCCCATTCACAAAAAAACTCGGCGTGCCGGTAATACCATACTTGGAAGCAAGCTCAATGGAAGCATCCACCTGTGCCCGGGCGCCGCCGTATGCGGCAGAGGCCTCATCTGAGGCACACGCCGTCCACCGATCAACGTTAATCCCGCTATCCGCAAGGTATTCCTGACTCCGCTCCAGAAGGTTGTCAAGCGTTATTGCGTCCTGATTCAGAAAGTAGCTGTCATGCAGTTTCCAGAACGCATTAGCGTCTTGGAACCCGGCGCACGTGGACGCTATGGCCGCTGGCTTGGCCCATTCATGCATCTGCAAGGGAAGGTGCAAGTATACGAAGCGTATGTCCTGCCCGCGCTTCTCCAGCAGCTCCTCAATGGTGGTAAAGCCGCGTGCACAGTACGGACATTGAAAATCAGAAAACTCGTATACCGTCACCGCGGCATCCAGATTGCCCCTAGCCGGCATTCCGACAGCAAAACGATCCAGTTCCACGCTCCTCTCCCGCGCCTGCTCCTCAAGCGCCTGCTCCTCCGCCTCCGCTAACCGGGCCAGCTCCGAAGGAAGCCGGCTAATGTCAATCGGACCTGCTGCAATTATGAACAGATCACTGCCGGCAATCAGAACCGGGTACGGCTTCCCGCCCGTAACTACCAACTGTCCGCTGAACACCCCGGAAAATTCGGTCTCCTCCAAGCCCCTGAGGTCCAGCGGGATACCCCTGAACTGCGGGATTTCATACCGAACATTCTCCAGTATCCGCTCAACATCCAATGCGTCCTGGGCCGCAGACGAGTGTACCAGAAAAGGAATCAGGAATACTATGGCAACGCTTCGTTTCATGACGCATTCTAAGGGAATTATATACGTGAGTGACCAAGTGTACACAGTGAGGCACTAGTATCAATTTCACGGGTCATAGGGGTCGGTAACCCGAACGCCCCTCGCCGCGCAGAAGCCCCAATCCCGGAGGCCAATATGTTTGCAGCCGCATTCAGGTCTGCATGATCCGCATGTCCACAGGACATACACGTGAATTTGCTCCGTGTCTTACGGTTACTCGCTTCTGTGTGCCCACACACAGAACACCGCTGACTGGTATAGGCAGCGGTAACCTTTATCACCTTGCGGCACTTATAGCCCAGCATCTGATCCAGCTGGCCCCAACCTGTTTGCAGTATCCCACGGTTGAGGCCAGACTTCTGTCTGACGTTTGTGCCAAAGCTCTCCATCGTCCCCTTAGCTGAACGAGTCATCGCTTTGATCTTCAGGTCCTCCAGTATCACCGTTGAGGAGCAATTGGCAATACTGCGACTTACCTGGTGGTTCGCATTCTTGAGGACGTTAGCACGCTTGCGCTGTATGCGGGCGATGCTATGCTTCCGCCTGTTACGACGGTTGGAGCCTTTCTTCTGTCTCGCCAGTCTTCGCTGATGCCGCTTCAACTTGGCATCAAGACGCTTCGTATCCGGTTGTCTGATAATGCTTGTATCGCCCTCTGTGGAGACCATAGCGACCTGCCCGCAATTACGGTCAATGCCTACAGCACCGCCGGTATCCTCTATTACAGGTGCCTCCATCTTGTAGCAGATGACAGCATACCCTTTGCCGGCGTTCTTCTTTACCGTGGCTTTGACGGGTATACCATCAGGGTACGGGTTGCCTCCCCGCCTGCGGAGCGCCATATATCCCACTTTCGGGATATACAGCTTGCCATCCCGAACCCTTACGTTATCCGGGATCGTGGACGAAGGCGTACTACCACGTCTGGAATGGAATCTCGGTCTTCTCTTACCCTCCTTGAAGAATGCCTTCCATGCATCCGCCTGATATTTCAATGTGTATCTAACGACACCAAAGGAGTATTCAGGTAGCCACTCGACCGTGCGGCGCAGCTCCGTGAACCGCTTCCCCAGCGAGAAGAAGCTTACCGAGGGCGGCTTCTCTCCAGCCTCTTTCGCTTTCCTGTACGCCTCGCTCTGCTCTGCGAGGATGGCATTCCACACAAACCTACACGCACCCGCTAATCCAGCAAGTTGCTTGGCGTTACTCCGACTTCCGGGCAACAGCCTGTATGTGATATTGCGGTATGCACTAACCGTTTCGGGCATGGCACTGTGGTATATAACTCCCTAATATATGGAAATTATATAGCATGAATACCCACATGTTGGGTTATTTGAAATAATTGCAGTTTGTTCGTGAAAAGCGGGAACCGATTATGAAAAACTGGCGAAAGCCACCCTGTCTGCACCACCAAAGCACAAAAAGTAACTCCTGCGAAAACACGTGGCACTCAGCCATATAACTCCCTATTCTAACGCTTGGCCTACCGATTGTTGCCCGGAAGCACAACAACAGGAAGGATGCCAGACTAGTTCAGACCAAGCTGGTCCATAACATCCTGCAACATGGCATTTACCATCGCCCCGGTTTCCCCCTCCGCATACAGACGCAGTAGTGGCTCGGTCCCTGAAGGGCGCACAAGAAGCCAACCCTTTTCCGTGATGTGCTTGAATCCATCTGTCCTGTCCACCTTGACAACCGGCTCCCCTGCAATTCGCCTAAGCCCACCGTCACTACCAAGGAGTGCCAGAACAGAGGCCTTCTTGACCGTCTTGAGGTCAATACGGCGGTAAGCGTGCGGACCGAACTCCTGATGAACCTCGTCAATCAATGCCGTCAGGCTCTTGCCTCGGACGGCAAGCATTTCCAGCAGCAGCATCCCTGCATAAATCCCGTCGCGATCCGGAATGTGTCCCTTGAAGGCGATCCCGCCAGATTCCTCACCCCCTACCAGCGCCTCCCCTTTTACTACACTTGGAGCAATGTACTTGAACCCGATGGGGCATGTCACGCACCGCAGGCCGTAGGCCGCGGCCATGCGATCCAGCATACGAGATGTTGATACCGACTTGATGATAAGCCCGGTAAGACCCTTTTCCTCGTGCAAATACTTCACAAACACTGCCATCAGCGTGTGCGGAGACATTACCTCCCCGGTCTCATCTACCACACCTATCCGGTCCCCGTCTCCATCGTTTGCAATGCCGATACTACTCGTGCGCGCCACAACTGCCGCGGAGAGCGCTCCAAGGTTACGACCGATGGGCTCCGGCGCCAAACCATCAAACCCGGGATTCTCCGTGCTGCGGATCTGCGCCACATGACGCCCTGCCAGGATCTTCCTGAAACACCCACGGGAGGCCCCAAACATGGCATCATGTACCATGTGAAGCCCAGCCTGTTTGATAACCTCAAGATTGAAGCACTGCTTCAAGTGGTTCAGATAGGAAGCACCAACGGCGACACTCTTTAGCTGCCCACTACCAGGAATGCCTGTTACCTCTCCCAAGTTGGCGTGAAGTTCGATCCGGCGGGTGATGTCTGTGCCTGCAGGGGCACCATCCCCCGTCTTCACCTTGTAGCCGTTGTACTCCGGGGGATTGTGGCTAGCGGTAATGGCAATGCCTGCGTCCATCCCGTGCGTAGCAGCATACCAACTGATGGCTGGTGTCGGAGTGATACCCCGCGCCATTACCACATTGATGCCCTCCTCCACGAAGGTGCTTGCCACGAACTGGGCAAACGTAGTACCCATAAAACGTGCGTCGCATCCCACGACTACGCTGGGACGCCCCATAGCATGGCTTGTGAGCCACTCCACAGTACCAAGCGTCACCCTCCTCAGATTGGCGAGCGTAAAATCATCCGCCAGCACCGCCCGCCAGCCATCTGTTCCAAACCTGACCGGTATTGCTGTCATGATCCTGCACGCTGCAGTGCGTCTTGAACAATCCCCCTGGCGTCTTCCAGAATCCGGGTCACATGCACATCACTAACGAAACTCTCAGCATAAAGCTTATAGATTTGCTCTGTGCCGGACGGACGGGCGCAAAACCATCCGCTGGCAGTGGAAACCTTCAACCCGCCGATCGCGGCCCCGTTACCGGGCGCCACCGTAATGCTCGCGGTGATGGGCTCGCCAGCCAAGGTATCAGCGACGATCATCGCACTTGACAACCGTTTCAGCACCTGCTGCTCTTGCGGCGTAGCAGGGGTGTCCTCCCGTCGGTAATACGAGCGCCCGTATCGGGACTCCAGCTCAGCATACACCTTGTCGGGACCCCGCCCAGTGTTGGCGGTAATTTCAGCTGCCAGCAAAGAAAGTACAATCCCGTCCTTATCAGTGGTCCATACCCTGCCATCCCGCTGCAAAAGACTTGCACCCGCACTCTCTTCCACGGCAAATGCAATTTCACCTTCCAGAAGGCCTGGCACGAACCATTTGAACCCTACCGGCACCTCGTGCACATGATGGCCATGGGCCCGCGCCACCCGATCAACCATAGAGCTTGTGACGAGAGTCTTCGCGATGGCACAGTCCATACTCCATGCCGGGCGGTGCGTAAGCAGATACGCTGTTGCTGCCGCAAGAAAATGGTTGGGGTTGAGTAGTCCGACGCCGCGTGTGACGATCCCGTGGCGGTCTGCATCCGGGTCGTTGCCGAACGCCACATCGTAATGCTCCTTCAGATCCACCAGTCGTGCCATCGCGAAGCGCGACGAACAATCCATACGAATCTTGCCGTCGTGGTCCAGTGGCATAAAGGCGAAAGTTGGATCCACTCCCGGATTCACGAGCGTGAGATCCAGCCTATGCACTTGTGCGATGCGCTCCCATGAACCGACAGAAGCTCCGCCCATCGGATCTGCTCCGAGCTTAAGGCCGCACTGCCTGATACGTTCAATATCTATACACTTCGGCAAGTCGGCAACATAAGGAGCAATGATATCAACCTCATGCGTGGTACTGGCAGCCCTCGCGCTGGCAAGAGACAACCGGCGTACATCTTTTAGCCCTTCCCTCATCAGCGTATTTGCCCTCTCCTCCACGGCCCCCGTCACCACCGCCGAAGCCGGGCCGCCCGACGGGCCGTTATACTTTAATCCACCATCAGCGGGAGGGTTATGGGATGGTGTGATGATAATGGCATCTGCCAGTCCGGATGTTCTCCCAGCGTTGTACGACAGAACCGCCCGCGAAATAACCGGGGTAGGCAGCGGCTCGATGCCCGGCTGAAGAATCACGTCCATACCGTTGGCCGCAAGCACCTCTAGCGTCGTCGCCATGGCAGGCTCCGAAAGTGCATGGGTGTCGGCGCCCAGGAAAAGTGGTCCATCAATGCGTTCCGCCTTGCGCAAATCGCACACGGCCTGAGCAATCGCGAGAATGTGAGACTCATTGAACGTGCCTACCAATGAAGAGCCGCGATGGCCTGAGGTACCAAACACCACCGGGCCCGAGGGATCACCGGTGTAATACCCGGACACCAAACAAGGGATATCCTCTAACGCGGCAGGTGGAGCAGGATCTCCCGGAACGAATCTCTCCATTATCCTAATGATTGGCGATCCTAATGATTGGTCAGCGTGCGCCGATCAGCGAGGTGCGCTACCTACAACGCCCTGTAGAGCAGGTTTCCCGATGATGTGCACGCAGACTCCCAGTCTGATGCTTGTGCAATCACCGCCCTTGATCCCGTGCATGTTCCATCAGCGCGCGAGCACTCTCCAACGCGACGCCGGTGACAGCAGTCCCGGCAAATAGTTCAGCAACATGCTGTGCCCGCTCTTCGTGAGCTAAAGTGCGTATGGTGCTGAGCGTGCGAGATCCCTCCACCCGTTTTTCTACTACAAAATGGCGGTCTGCCATTGCGGCGATCTGCGGAAGGTGCGTGATGGCGATCACCTGATGGTACCGCGCCAGGCTGCGAAGGCTCTTCGCCACCTTCGCAGCCACGGTCCCGGAAACGCCGCTATCTATCTCGTCGAACACTAGGGCAGGCAGCCGTTCGTTGCGTGCCAGGATACGCTTCAAGGAAAGCATGATGCGGCTGATCTCACCCCCGGACACCACCTTCGCCAAGGGCTTTGGTGCTTCCCCAACATTGGTGGAAATATAGAACGATACCTTATCCATGCCGCTGGCCATCGCCTCAAATCTCGTGCCCGGCCTGCCAGGAACCCCGATCTCAATCCACCCTTCAGGACTCGGTACACGCTTGAAGCGTACTTCAAACCGGGCGCCGCTGATGCCAAGCCCTTCCAGTTCGGACGTTATGGCCGCCTCAATCCGCTCGGCCACCTCGTGCCGTTTCTCTGACAACCGCAGGGCAGCCATGGACAGCTCCCCCCTAGCGATGGCAATCTGGTTCTTGAGCTCCCGAATCGCTGCGTCGAAGTTCTCGGCCAGCGCGTGACGCGCTCCGATGTCCTCGCGGTGGAGCATCACGGCCTCCAGAGTTCCGCCATACTTTCGCTTGAGGCGGTCCAGCTCTCCGAGACGCTCCCTGATGGCATCCAGTCTTGTGGGGCTAAACTCAATGGATGCATTGTATTCCTGCAGAAACGACGCTGCTTCCTGTACCACCACTTGCGCACCGGTGATCTCCTCCACGATCTCTTCAAAAGCATGGTCCAGGTGGGCAGCATCCTCCAACTCATTGCGCGCGATCACCAATTGATCACTTGTTGATGCATCCCGCGCATACAGCAACTCGTACAATGATGCCGTCAGGCTGAACAAGCGCTCCGCATGTTCCAGCCGTAGATGTTCGGCCGCGAGTCGGCTCTCCTCGTCCGGCTCCGGCCCAATGTCGTCAATCTCCCGAATCTCAAACGCCAACCCTTCGCGCTGCGCTTCAAGGGCTTCCTTATCCGCTGTCGCTGTGGCAAGGTGACTGTGCAAGGCCTCCACCTCCTCAAGGTATAACTGATAGGTGGATCGCAAACCGCCTAAGCGCCCGAAGCTGTCCAACACCTCTACATGTTTTTTCGTCTTTAGCAACGACTGGTGCTCGTGCTGCCCATGCAGGTCCAGAAGATGCGCGGCTACCGTGCGCAGAAGTGCCAACGTTGCCGGCGAGTCGTTGATAAAGGCACGGCTGTGCGTCGGACCGATCTCGCGACGCAGGATCAATCGGGGCAACACATCAATCTGCGCTCCCGTCAGGATGTCGTCAACAACTGCACTGTTCATCCCCTCGAATTCCGCCTCTATCCAAGCCTTCGGTGCCCCGGATCGAATGGCGGCAGTCGAAGCACGGTCGCCAAGCACCATCTTCAGAGCGCCAATGATGATGGACTTACCCGCCCCCGTCTCGCCAGTCAGGATGTTCAATCCGCGGCCGAACTCTACCTCCAGCTCCTCAATAAGGGCATAATTGCGGATGGAAAGGGTTGCCAGCACAAGCTATCGGCAGCGCGTGCCAATGAGTTCTCTCTCAGCTCCTCCCATGACAATGTTTGTATTTTCGGCCGCTGCCGCAAGGGCATGGAGCATTGCGGCCAGGCGAGCTACTGACGGTCACCGGTCGGCGCTTGGCGGTAGGGTCTTTGCTGCCGGATTTGGCGCCATTGCCGGATATGCCATACGCTGGGCCCGGCGCATCGTGTCGCATGCGTGCACGCTGCCGATCAAGTCGTGCCCGCATCTTGGCTCCCGCCCCTGCTGCCGTGCGCACCTTGACGACAGGCCCGGCCCTCAACACAAACGACACCACATCGCGGCCAATCTGCTCAATCACTTCCTTAAACAGTCGAAACGCCTCCATCTTGTATTCAACAAGCGGGTCCCGCTGCCCGTAGGCACGCAGCCCGATTCCTTCCTTCACTTCGTCCAGAGACCGAAGATGTTCCGTCCAGCGCTCGTCAATCAGGCGAAGCATGGCAATGCGCTCCAGGCCATCATTGATTTCGTGACCTTCCGACTCCAGAACATCCGTAACCTTGAGCACGCACCGTAGCATACGGTGACCATCCGAGAAGTCTACAAAGATGCGTTCGAGCTTGTCTTCAGTCTGCTTTTCGACGAGCCGGCTTATGCTATTGAAGAACGGATGTGCAATCGCGTTGCGCTTGTTGCGGTACTGCGTAATAGCACTCTCATAAACATCGTCCACCACACCTTCTTCACCGAGTGCAAAGAAGCGGTCACGCTCTATCGGGTAATCCAATGCCAGCACCCGCCGCAGCTCCTCGCGCATCTCGTCAACGTCCCCCTGCCCATGGTGTCGGCCCACGATCTCTTCCGCCAAGGCATACAGCATGTCCATAATCTCGCTATGGAAACGCTCTCCCTTCAGTGCGTGCATCCGCCGATCATATATCACCTCACGTTGCGCATTCAGCACATCATCGTACTCAAGCTGACGCTTGCGGATGGCAAAGTTGTTCTGCTCCACCTTCTTCTGCGCACGCGCTATACTCTTGGTAACCCAAGGATGCGTGATCACCGCACCTTCTTCCAGCTTTAACCGATCCATGACACGTGCCACCCGGTCCGGACCAAAAAGACGCATCAGGTCGTCCTCCAGCGAGATATAGAACTGACTCTCACCGGGATCCCCCTGCCGTCCGGAGCGACCGCGCAGCTGCAAATCAATGCGCCTGCTCTCGTGCCGCTCCGTTCCTATAATTGCCAAGCCGCCACGCTCTACCACACCCGGTGCCAGCTTGATGTCGGTACCACGGCCCGCCATGTTGGTAGCAATCGTTACGCCACGCTTCTTGCCTGCCTCGGCCACGATCAATGACTCCTGCTTAGCTCTGTCCCGCTTCGCATTCAACACATTGTGCTGAATGCGTGCACGCTGCAACATGCGGCTGACGGTCTCAGACACCTCGACCGATGTGGTACCTACCAGCACCGGCTGCCCCTTAGTGTGGTATGCTTCTATGGTATCCACGACCGCCCGGTACTTGTCGCGCCGCGAACGGAAAACCAAATCCTCCTTATCGTCGCGTGCTATCGGCCGATTGGTCGGCACGACGACAACATCCATACCGTAGATCTTGTGGAATTCTTCCGCTTCCGTCTCGGCGGTCCCGGTCATGCCGGCAAGCTTGCAATACCGTCGGAAGTAGTTTTGCAGTGTTATCGTGGCATAGGTTTGGGTCGCGGCCTGCACCGTAACTCCTTCCTTTGCCTCAATGGCCTGGTGCAGGCCATCAGAATAACGCCGCCCCGGGAGCACCCGGCCCGTGTGAGTATCAACAATCTGAACCTTGCCATCCTGCACGATGTACTCCGTATCGCGCTCGTACAACGTATACGCCTTCAGGAGCTGTTCTATAGCGTGCAGCCGCTCGGCCCTTTCAGAGTACGTGGCATAGAGCGTCCGAATCTGCTCGTCGTAGGCATTGCGCAGGACACGAAGATCATTTTGGATCTTGTTCTCCCGCTTCTCTTCCGACAGGTCCGCGCGCCCTCGCAGCTCCTCGTACAGTTCATCCCGTTTGGACTCGAACTCCGTCTTGAACCTAGCAGTCTCCTCACCGATATCCGGCAGGACAAAAAGACTTACATCTGTCCCGGCAGCAGTGGCGATGGTGGACCTGCCTCTTTCGGTAGGTTCGATCGCATGCTGTTTCTCATCCAGCGCATAATGGAGAGCACCATCCACATAGGGCATCTCCTTTGCATTGTCCTGCAGGAAAAAGAACTCGGCCTTGCGCCGCAGTTGCTCCACGCCCGGCTCTTGCAGCAGCTTTAGCAGCCGTTTGTTGCGAGGGAATCCGCGGGCAGCCCGCAGCAGTGCCAGCCCGGCATCAGATTCCAGCTCCTTGACCAACTTGGCATTCTCAGTCTCCAATGCACGATCCCGCTCTTTGAGCAGCCGCGCGGCGTCCGAAGCGAAGCCGGCAACCAGCCTCTTCTGAGCAGCGACCAAGCGTTCAACAGCAGGTTTCAGCTCTGCGAACCTGCTCTGGTTTGACTGCGGCACCGGGCCCGAAATAATCAATGGCGTGCGGGCCTCGTCCACCAGGACGGAGTCCACTTCATCCACAATTGCATAGTACTGCTCCCGCTGTACCAGCTGCTCCTGCTCCGCCACGAACGAGTTGTCGCGCAGATAATCAAAGCCGAATTCGTTGTTAGTGCCGTAGGCAATATCTGCGTGGTACGCCCGGCGTCGTCCGGGTGAGTGGGACTGGTGCGCATCAATCACATCAACGGTGAGCCCCATAAACTGGAAGATGGGCCCCATCCACTCCGCATCGCGCTGTGCGAGGTACGGGTTGACCGTTACCAGGTGCACCCCCTTACCAACCAGGGCATTGAGATATACCGGAGCAACAGCGACCAGCGTCTTGCCCTCGCCGGTCTTCATTTCCGCGATGTTCCCCCGATGCAATACGATACCGCCAAGCAGCTGTACATCGTAGGGTATCATTTCCCAGGTGATGTCCGTACCACCGGCAGTCCAGGAATTCTCCCAGATAGAGGATTTCCCTTCCAGTTTGGGATACCCGGTCCTGGCGTGCAATGCTCGATCCAGGTCAGTGGCCACCACACGCAGCCGCCGGTGGCTTGTCATCCGTCGGCAGACCTCCTTGATCACCGCAAACGCCTCAGGTAGAATGGCATCCAACGTGTCGTCCGTTATCTCCTGCCACTCTTCTTCAAGCTCGTCCAGCTCGTTGAGGAGATCCCGGCGCTCTGCCAACGTCAACTCCTGGTCCTTATCATCCCGGGACCCGCGATGCAACTCGCCCGCAATCTCAGCCTTGCGGGCCTCTAGCTCCTTGACCGCCTCACGCAGTACCGCGCGAAACGCACCTGTCCTGGCACGCAGGCCTTCATCCGAAAGGTTGCGTACCTTGTGCTCCTCGGCGTGTATCTGCTCAACAACGCCTTGATAATGCCGTTCAAGAAGGCGCTTATTCTTGTCTCCGAAAAGCTTTTGTATGAAATCAAACATGGCAACCTGGTACCGCTCGGACCAGGGAGAGGGCAGAAAGAAGGGACTCCGCGTAAGCGCCGTTTGCACGCAAATTGACAGTTTCCGTTCCGCAGCGGCGTGGCAGACTGGCAGGCGACTTCCTATTACCGTGGCAGCGACCCTAGCATCCCTGATGCCGCTCATCCCAGGCGCGTCCGGACAGATTTCCAACTTCACGTTCCTGCAGATTGCGCCATCGGCTCGGGCGGCGGCGCTCGGCGGCAGCCTTACAGCGGTCGCTGGAGACATTAGCAGCTTCCTCCACAATCCTGCGCTGCTCGGACCCTCGGAGAACAAGCAACTGGGCATATCCTACCTGAATCATCTTGCCGATATCCATGCCGGATTTGCAGCGCATGCGCGCGATTTCGGGCGCTACGGAGTGGGGGCCGCGGCGCTGCGCGTTGTCACCTGGGGCGAGATGGACAGGGCAGATGCTGCAGGTGTTACTGATGGCTCTTTTTCGGCCACGGACATCGCAATTACAATCGGTGCGAGCCGCGCCGTACAGAGTGGACTGCGGTACGGAGTAAACGCACACTATGCCCATACCGGGGTTGATTCCTATCGTGCCAGCGCACTGCTGTTTGACGCAGGTGTGGCATACCACAACGAGGCTCAACGCTTAACCATCGGAGCCGCGGCCAGCCACATCGGGGTCGTGTTATCCTCGCTGGGGACGGGCAAGGATCGATCGCCGTTGGATGTCAAGGTGGCTGTCGCCAAGCGGCTCCGCCACCTCCCGCTGTTCATCCACCTGACAGTATACGAGCTCCAGAGCGTGGAAAAGTTGCAGGAAGCGCCTCGCCATTTGATTCTCGGTGGCGAATTCCAGTTCACGAGCGCGGTCCATATGCGATTTGGATATAACCACCGCCAGCACACGGATCTCGGCACCGGAGGACGACTTGACCTTGCCGGTGCCGGGCTGGGCTTCGGCCTGCAGATCACCAAGTTTCGCCTTGACTACGCGTACTCCTCGTGGTCCTTCGCCGGACTCCATCAACTATCGTTTCAGGTCCGGCTATAGAGGCGGCACCAGCCCCAGCCTGCGCGCATGGATCAGGGTGGTGGCGCGCGTACCGTGGCGCATCCGACGGTACACCTCCTCCATTGCCAGCCCCTAGCTTAACCAGATCAGGGGAGCTGCATACGGCCAGCTGCGTGCGGAAACCCCGCCCCGTTTCAATCCCGCAGCGACCAGGCGGTGGTACAGACAACTGCGCAACCCTCGGGTACTTAATCGTGCATTACGGCGGCCGACGGTATGGGACACGAATATCGGGTCGCGTGCCTGGCCGGGCCTGCGAGCATTCAGGTGGCTTTCCAATGCTGATAGCACCGCGGTATCCAAGGTTACGCGCTGATCCTTCTCAGATCGCCCTTTACCCTGGACATAAAGAAAATGACCGTAAAGCGTTTGCTCCAAGTCACCCGCCTCGGCGCGCACGACCTCAATGCCGCTTAAGCCGGCATTAGCCATCAAATGGATCATAGCCCGATCGCGCTTGCCGGCACGGTCTTCGTCGTCAATGGAGGCAATCAGGTGGTTTACCTCTGTGTGTGTCAGCACCTCGCGCGAATGGCTTGAGGGACGGCTGGGCCCCTTAAAGCCTTCTACCGGGTTATACCGCAATACCCCGATAGTCGTCAGATAATAGCAGAACGACCGGAGCGCTGTAATGTAGGTGGCAAGCGAAACTGGAAGGATCCCGCGCTCCTGGACCAAGAATGTGCAGTATGCCTCCACATCCCCGCGGCTAAGGCTGCAGTGTCCACCCTGCAACGATACCCAATCCAGGAACGCGACCAGACACCGCTGGTAGGTGCCCACCGTGTCGCTACTTTCCCCCGCCAGGAACACCGTGGCAAAATGCTCTACACGCTGTGCTATCTCCCGCTCGGTAAAGGGGCTTGCACCGTGGGGCTCAGCTGCGATTCGGTCCGGGCGTCCGTCTTTCACAGCACGACGGTATAGCTTTCTGTGAGGACGGTTACTCCCCCATTTCCGCCGCCAGATTACACCAGCGCGGTTTCGTCGTAATTCTCAAGCGCTGCAATATAGTGCTTGAGGAATGAAATACCCATCGCGCCGTCCACAATGCGGTGGTCGTACGATAACGATAGGTACATCATGGACCGAATGGCGATGATATCTCCCAACTCCGGGTCCTCAATAACTACCGGACGCTTTGTGACCGTCCCTGTGGCCAATATTGCTACTTGGGGCTGCAGAATAATGGGCGTACCCATGAGCGAGCCTAGAGAACCGATATTGGTGACGGTAAATGTCCCTCCCTGCAAGTCGTCCGGCTGCAGTTTCCGTGACCGGACCCTCCGTGCGAGATCACTCGCGGCGTGCGCCAATCCACCGATACTCATGCGGCCCGCATGACGAATTACGGGCACCACGAGCCCCGTCTTGCCGATCGCGACCGCGATCCCCATGTGATAATCCTTATGTATCAGGATGCGGTCCCCGTCTACGGAGGCATTCAGCAGGGGATGCTCGCGCAGCGCTTCCACAGCAGCGTGCACCAGAAAAGGCGTAAACGTCAGCGGTACCCCTTCCTGTTCAAGAAAGCGGGCCTTATTTGCCGCACGCAGCCGGACGAGGCGCGTCACGTCTACCTCGGCAAAGGATGTCACGTGCGCAGCAGTATCTTTGCTCTGACGCATATGCTGAGCTATCAGCTGGCGCATGCGGTCCATCTCAACAACCTCTACCCGCTCACGGGATCGCGGCGCAGGAGCAGGCTGCGTCATCGGTGCAGGTCGCGCGAGAAAGTCAAGCACATCCTTCTTGGTCGGTCTCCCTTCGCGTCCTGAACCCTTGATCAGCGCAAGATCTTTTGGTGAGAGCCCCTCCTTCCTGGCAATTGATCGTACGAGCGGAGACAAAAACCTCCCGTCTTTAAGTTGGCGGCCCGGATCCTCTGCAGGCCGAGTCTTCGGGGTTGACATGGCCTCCGGGACGTGAGCCGGCCGCTCCTGGATATCCACTGCTTGTGGCCTGCTATCAGCCCCGCCCACTGTGGCAATGACCGTGCCTACATCAACGGTAGCACCTTCGAGTACCAGTATCTCCTTTACCCTGCCGGTAACCGGAGACGGCACATCCGTGTCCACCTTGTCGGTACCGATTTCCAGGAGTACTTCGTCCATCTCAACCATATCACCAACCTTCTTGTGCCAGGTGATCACGGTTCCTTCGGTAATACTCTCCCCCATGCGCGGCATAACTATGGGAACGGCGTCAGCCTGTGCGGTACGCGGAGTGCGTGCCGCCGGGGCTGCACTCACAGGAGGCGGGGCAGGTACCTCCGCTGCCTCTGTTTGGAGGCGGGCTATCACCATCCCTACGGGGACGGTTTCGCCTTCCGGCACCAGGATGGCGCTCACCGTTCCCGCACCGGGAGACGGGACATCGGTGTCCACCTTGTCGGTACCTATTTCCAGCAGCGTCTCATCCAGCTCAACGGCATCCCCAACCTGCTTATGCCAGGTGATGACAGTGCCTTCCGTTATACTTTCGCCCATTTTGGGCATGCGGACTTCTATAGTGGCCATGGAGTTGTTGGGGTTAACGTTGCGGCCAATTTAAACTGTCCGTCGCAACGGTGCACTGTCACGCTATCAGCGGAGCGATAACGAGGGCGACCACCGCAATCAGCTTGATAAGAATATTCAGGCTGGGGCCGGATGTATCCTTGAAGGGGTCCCCTACAGTGTCCCCAACTACCGCTGCACGGTGAGCTTCCGTACCCTTACCCAATTCTTTCCCGTCAATAGTAAGCCCGCTTTCAATGCGCTTCTTAGCATTGTCCCAAGCCCCCCCGGCGTTGGACTGGAATATGGCAAACAACACCCCGGACACGGTTACACCAACAAGCAGGCCTCCAAGCATGTCTTTGCTGATAAACCCTACCACTATGGGGGCTGAGAACGCCAGGATTCCGGGGTATATCATTTCCCTGATGGCAGCGGCGGTGGATATATCTACACAGCGTTCGTAGTCCGCATGGGCGGTGCCTTCGCGCAGCCCGGCGATCTCGGAAAATTGCCGCCCCACCTCGCTGATCATCTCTGCTGCAGCGCGTCCGACGGCGCCCATGGCCATGGCGCTGAAGACGTACGGCAGTGCAGCTCCGATGAGCAGGCCGGCCAATATGGTGGGTTGCGCCACGTTGATGGTTTCAACGCCTGCCTGCTGCATGAATGCGGCAAACAATGCCAAGGCGGTCAGTGCAGCCGAGCCAATGGCAAATCCCTTACCGATTGCTGCCGTGGTATTACCTACGGCATCCAGCTGGTCAGTACGCTCCCGCACTTCAGGGGCAAGGCGGGCCATTTCCGCAATGCCCCCCGCATTATCGGAAATCGGTCCATAAGCATCAACGGCAAGCTGAATCCCGGTCACGGAAAGCATTCCCACGGCAGCGATCGCGATACCATACAACCCTGCGAAGTGATAGGCTCCGACAATGGACAAGGCAATCACCACCGCAGGAATTGCCGTCGAATACATGCCCACACCCAGCCCTGAAATTATGTTGGTTGCCGCCCCCGTAACACTCTGACGAGCAATTCCAAATGTGGGCCTGGTCACGGTGGATGTGAAATATTCCGTCGCAAGGCCAATAGTAACACCTGCGGCAAGGCCAATCAGTACCGCATAGAAGACACCCAGCGATGTGTATTCGAAGGTACCTACCACGGCGGTTGTCGCCGTCCAGCTGTCCGGAAGCATCCACTGGATCATAACAAATGCCACCACAACCATGATTGCACTGGCACCGAATTCACCCATGTTCAGTGCGCGCTGCGGGTTCCCCCCCTCGGGCATCCGCACCATGAAGGAGCCAATGATCGCCACGAGGATGCCGGATCCTGCCAGTACCAGAGGAAGCATCACGGCCGCGAGCTGTGCTGCAGGCAGGGCCTCCCCCTGGAACGCAGTCACGAAGCCAGCTCCCAATACCATCGTCCCGATGATGGACCCCACATAGCTTTCAAACAAGTCAGCACCCATGCCTGCAACATCTCCGACATTGTCTCCCACATTGTCGGCTATCGTTGCCGGATTGCGCGGGTCATCCTCAGGAATTCCCTCGTACACCTTTCCGGCGAGGTCTGCACCTACGTCAGCCGCCTTGGTGTATATCCCGCCCCCCACGCGTGCAAACAATGCTATAGAGCTCGCTCCCAGCGAGAAGCTCGCAATCACGTTGACTATACGCAGCTCCGTCCATTCCGGCATCAGACCGTTGTACAGAAGAAACAGTAGCCCGAGGCCAAGTACACCAAGGCCCACTACGCTCAATCCCATCACCAACCCCCCGGAAAACGCTATCCTGAGCGCCGGCATCAGGCCCGTCCGGGCCGCATTGGTGGTACGAACATTGGCACTGGTAGCAACCTTCATACCCACAAACCCGGCTGTACCGGAACAAATGGCACCCACCAGGAAGGAGACCGCCGCAAGCCGCGAATTGATCACTTCTCCATCCAACATGCGGCCGTTCCAGTTTGACACGAGAAGGAGGGCCGCAATCGCCGTCACAAAAATAGCCAGGATGCGATACTCGCGCCGCAAAAAAGCACGGGCACCGGTCGCAATATGGGCTGCGATCTCGCGCATCAATTCTGTACCCGGATCCTGCCTGCCGACCCACAGGGCGCGGCGCCAGGCAAACAACAGGGCGACCACGCCCGTGGCAGGAATCAGGATACTCAACAGGGATACGTTCATCAGGAGAAATAATTATGGGTTCACTGGACCGTCTTTAGGTGGCGGCCGGTTGAAAATGTTCATCGCCGGTTCGATCCCGTCCGATACGAATATTGCAGCCGCATCAGTCGCTTGAAGGAGCATCCTGTCAATCGCCGGCAGCTCTTCTTCATTAAAGGGTGACAGTACGTATGCGGACTGCCGCCCACGCATGAAATCGTTGCCGATGCCGAGGCGTAACCGTGGAAAGGCATTATCCCGCGCCTCGTCAATAATGTTCTGCAGGCCGTTGTGGCCTCCCGAGCCGCCGCCCGGACGTATCCGCAACCTGCCGGGTGGCAGGTTTATATCGTCCGCTATGACTAGGATTTCGGGAAGGGATACCCGTAGCCGGCCTACGAGGCGGCGCACGCAGTGCCCGCTGCGATTCATATAGGTCTGCGGCTTTGCTAACCACGCCTTGCGACCTCCGAACCGTGCTGCCGCTACCATGGCAGAGCCCCTGTGGACGAACGTGGACCTGGAACGTGCTCCAAGCATGTCAACGACCCTGAAACCCACATTATGCCTCGTACCGACATGCTCCGGGTCTGGATTTCCGAGGCCGACAATCAGCCGATACCCCATGGCCAGTCGAGGCCTACTCCTCTTCTGGTGTTTCCGTCAGTTCCTCTTCTTCGGTCGTTTCCTCAACGACTAGGCGCGGACGCTCAACCACCATCAGTATCTGATCGTCCGGCGCCAGGAATTCCAAGTCCTCGAATGCCAGATCTCCCACATGAATGGATTCACCTATCTCCACACGGGTGACATCCACATCAATCTGCGACGGGATATGCTTGGGCAGGCAGGACACCACGAGCTCGTTCAGCACCACGCTTACGCTGCCACCCTTGACTTGCCCTTCCGGAATTCCAACATACTGTACGGGTACAGGAAGTGTCACCCTGCTTCCAGCCTGCAACACCTGAAAATCGGCGTGCATTGGCCGATCCGTCACCGGATGAAACGAGATCTCCTTGAGGATGCACTGCCATGAACGGTCCGCGATCTCCACGTTCACCAGATGAGTGACGTTGGTATATACCAGGGAGCCAAGACTCTTCTCTGATACCGTGAACGATACCGGGTCCACGCTCTGACCATAGAGAACGCAGGGAACATCTCCCTGACGCCTAGCGCTGCGCGCTGCGCGCTTGCCTGGTATTCGCGCTGCTGCCGAGAGTGATATAACGTCCATGTCAGTTGCTGTTACGGCTTGAACAAACTTGAAACCGACGCGTCGGTTGAGATAAGGCTGATGGCGTCTGCAAACATCTCCGCAACGCCAACCACCTCAATTTTTCTTGATTTTCTTTGCAGCGGGATACTGTCCGTCACCACGAGCCGCTCCAATGCGGAAGCTTCAATACGGTCGTAAGCCGGTCCCGACAGCAAGGGATGCGTGCATGCGGCGGAAATGATATGGGCCCCCGCTTCCTTGAGTGCGTTGGCCGCACCGGTCAGTGTCCCTGCCGTATCAATCATATCATCAATCAAAAGCACATTGCGCCCTTCAATGTTGCCGATAACGTTAACCACCTCCGCCTCATTCTGCACAGGACGACGCTTATCTATGACAGCCAAGTCACAATGCAGTCGATTGGCATAGGCCCGGGCCATCTTCAGTGCGCCCACATCCGGTGCGACCACCACTACGTTTTCGTAACGCGTGTTGGCCAAGTGATCCGTGAAAACACCGGATGCATATAAATGATCCACCGGAACATTAAAGAAACCTTGAATCTGGCTGGCATGGAGGTCCATAGTCAGCAGCCGATCAATGCCTGCCGTCCCCAGCATATCCGCCATCACTTTGGCAGCAATGGCCACTCGAGGCTGGTCCTTGCGCTCCTGCCGGGCATAGCCGAAGTACGGCAGCACGGCCGTGATCCTTGCTGCCGACGCCCGTTTTGCGGCGTCAATCAATAGCAACAGTTCCATCCAGTTGTCGGCATTCGCGAACGTACTCTGGATGATGAAAATGTCGCGCCCGCGGATCGATTCCTCGTAGCGGACATAAATTTCACCGTCAGCGAATTTCTTCGTCGTCAATAATCCGAGGTCCTGCCCGAACGCGGCAGCGATCCGATTTGCAAGCGCGAGATTGCTGCTGCCCGCAAAAAGCCCAATTGGCAGATCTGTACTCGGCATTGTTGCGTAAGGTGAATATGAGTTGCCCGGGGAGGACTCGAACCTCCACCTACGGCTCCAAAGGCCGCTGTCCTGCCATTAGACGACCGGGCAGGCTATGTTTTCATACAAGCCCGGGAAGATAGAAAATTCTTTACTCTAGATCGAACAACCTCCACACGTACCAATCAAATGAGGAAAATGGGAGTTATATGGCTGAGCGCCACGCGTTTTCGCAGGAGTTACTTTTTGTGCTTGGGTGGTGCAGACAGGATGGCTTTCGCCAGTTTTTCATAATCAGTTCCCGCTTTTCACGAACAAACTGCAATTATTTCAAATGACTCAACACGTGGGTATTCATGATATATAATTGCCATATATTAGGGAGCTATATACCACCGTGCCATGCCCGAAACGGTTAGTGCATACCGCAATATCACATACAGGCTGTTGCCCGGAAGTCGGAGTAACGCCAAGCAGCTTGCTGGATTAGCGGGTGCGTGTAGGTTTGTGTGGAATGCCATCCTCGCAGAGCAGAGCGAGGCGTACAGGAAAGCGAAAGAGGCTGGAGAGAAGCCGCCCTCGGTAAGCTTCTTCTCGCTGGGGAAGCGGTTCACGGAGCTGCGCCCCACGGTCGAGTGGCTACCTGAATACTCCTTTGGTGTCGTTAGATACATATTGTCGTTAGATACACATTGAAATATCAGGCGGATGCATGGAAGGCATTCTTCAAGGAGGGTAAGAGAAGACCGAGATTCCATTCCAGACGTGGTAGTACGCCTTCGTTCACGATCCCGGATAACGTAAGGGTTCGGGATGGCAAGCTGTATATTCCGAAAGTGGGATATATGGTGCTCCGCAGGCGGGGAGGCAACCCGTACCCTGATGGTATACCCGTCAAAGCCACGGTAAAGAAGAACGCCGGCAAAGGGTATGCTGTCATCTGCTACAAGATGGAGGCACCTGTAATAGAGGATACCGGCGGTGCTGTAGGCATTGACCGTAATTGCGGGCAGGTCGCTATGGTCTCCACAGAGGGCGATACAAGCATTATCAGACAACCGGATACGAAGCGTCTTGATGCTAAGTTGAAGCGGCATCAGCGAAGACTGGCGAGACAGAAGAAAGGCTCCAACCGTCGTAACAGGCGGAAGCATAGAATCGCCCGCATACAGCGCAAGCGTGCTACCATCCTCAAGAATGCGAACCACCAGGTAAGTCGCAGTATTGCCCATTGCTCCTCAACGGTGATACTGGAGGACCTGAAGATCAAAGCGATGACACGTTCAGCTAAGGGGACGATGGAGAGCTTTGGCACAAACGTCAGACAGAAGTCTGGCCTCAACCGTGGAATACTGCGAACAGGTTGGGGCCAGCTGGAACAGATGCTGGGCTATAAGTGCCGCAAGGTGATAAAGGTTACCGCTGCCTATACCAGTCAGCGGTGTTCTGTGTGTGGGCACACAGAAGCGAGTAACCGTAAGACGCAGAGCAAATTCACGTGTATATCCTGTGGCCATACGGATCATGCAGACCTGAATGCGGCTGCAAACATACTGGCCTCCGGGATTGGGGCTTCTGCACGGCGAGGGGCGTTCGGGTTACCGACCCCTATGACCCGTGAAATTGATACTGGTGCCTCACTGTGTACAGTTGGTCACTCACGTATATAATTGGGAGTTATATGGCTGAGTACCCATTTGCTGAGGTTGTTGAAATAATTGCAGTTTTTCGTGAAAAGCGGGAACCGATTATGAACAACTGGCGAAAGCCATCCTGTCTGCACCACCAAAGCACAAAAAGTAACTCCTGCGAAAATGCGTGGCACTCAGCCATATAACTCCCAAGCGTTTCCCGGGAAACTTCAAGACCCGAGAGCCGGTGTTTAGGCACATGCGGCCCGTCTCGTCGTTATAACGGCATGCCACGTACTGTCATCACCGGGGGAGCCGGATTCCTCGGGTCACACCTCTGTGACCGATTCCTTGCTGAGGGCCATGAAGTGGTCTGCGTAGACAACTTCCTCACCGGCGCCAAAAGGAATGTCGCCCACCTGGAGAACCATCCGTATTTTCAGCTCATCAATCACGACGTGACGGGGTTCATCCGTATAGACGGACATGTGGACTATGTACTTCACTTTGCATCGCCCGCCTCGCCCATTGACTACCTGCGGCTACCCATCCAGACGCTCAAGGTCGGCGCACTGGGCACGCACAATGCTTTGGGACTGACCAAGATCAAGCGCGCGCGGTTTCTGCTTGCCTCAACCAGCGAGGTTTACGGTGACCCGCTGGAGCATCCTCAAAAGGAAACGTACCGGGGCAACGTTGATCCGGTGGGCTCGCGCGGAGTCTACGACGAGGCCAAACGCTTTGCCGAAACGATGACCATGGCATACCACCGTTATCACGGGGTCAGCACATGTATCGCACGGATCTTCAACTCCTTCGGGCCGCGCATGCGCATGTCTGACGGGCGCGCACTGCCGAACTTCATGCGCCAGGCACTTCGCGGAGAACCGCTGACTATTTACGGAACGGGCAACCAGACGAGATCCTTCACCTATGTTGACGATACGGTGGAAGGGATCGTTCGGCTATTGCACAGCGACGCTGTAGAACCCATCAACATCGGTAGCAACATTGAAATCAGCGTGCTGGAGTTTGCTGAAGAAGTCATCGCCATGACGGGCAGTCGGAGCCCGCTGACGTTCGCGTCCCTGCCCACCGACGACCCTCGGTGCAGACAGCCCGATACGACCCTTGCCCGCACTCTGTTGGGATGGTCTGCAAAGGTATCCCGCGCAGAGGGACTGGAGCGTACGCTCGCCTATTTTAAGGTGCGTATGTCGGAGGAACTTCCTTAGCATGAAGCTTATCCGCAAGGATTCCCGCATCTATGTGGCCGGACACCGGGGCCTGCTCGGGTCGGCAGTACTCCGGCTCCTCAAGCAGCGCGGGTACTCTACTCTCATCACCGCGACAAGCCGCGAACTGGATCTGCGCGATCAGACGGCCGTTGATCGGTTTTTTTGTCAGCACCGTCCTGAGTTCGTGGTGCTTGCTGCAGCGCGCGTCGGGGGCATCCTGGCTAACCACCGCTTTGCTGCGGACTTCATAGCCGATAACCTATCTATACAGACAAACGTAATCCTAGCCTCCCGCGACGCACAGGTCCAGCGACTGGTATTCATGGGCAGCACTTGCATTTATCCCAAGCTGGCATCTCAGCCGCTACGGGAAGAATGCCTCCTGACCGGCCCGCTTGAGCCGACAAACCGATGGTATGCGGTGGCCAAAATCGCGGGCGTAACGCTGTGCCAGGCGCTGCGACATCAGCACGGATTGGACTTTGTTTCGCTCATGCCAACCAACCTGTACGGTCCGGGCGACAACTTCGACCTGGAGACAAGCCACGTCCTCCCGGCCCTCCTCAGAAAATTCCACGAAGCGCATGTCGCAGGTGACCAGCCCGTTACCCTCTGGGGTAGCGGAAAACCAAGGAGGGAATTCCTGTATTGTGAGGACATGGCAGATGCCTGCCTATTCGTACTCCGGCAGCCGGAGGCCTCTCTGCATGATGCGGCATGGAATACACTGCTGAATGTGGGCGTGGGCCACGACCTTTCAATCCGGCAACTGGCAGATACCATTCAACAGGTTATCGGTAGCCGGTGTCCGTTGCAGTTTGATGCCTCCAAACCGGACGGAACGCCTCGGAAGCTGGTGGATGCCTCCCGCCTGCACAGTCTGGGCTGGAGCGCCCCCACCTCGCTGCTGGATGGTTTGCGCAGCACGTACAGCTGGTACACGGAGCACGCCGCCTGATGCAACAACGACCGAAAGCCTTAGTCACCGGCATCACCGGACAAGATGGTGCCTATCTTGCAGAATCGCTGCTGGAGAAAGGATACGAGGTACACGGCGTCAAGCGCAGGGCCAGCCTCTTCAACACGGCCAGAATTGACCACCTTTACCAGGATCCGCACGGGAAGGATATACGCTTTTTCCTGCACTACGGAGACCTCACCGACTCCACCAACCTGATCCGCCTAGTCCAGGAAACCCAGCCGGATGAGATATACAACCTGGGTGCACAGAGCCATGTTCAGGTCAGCTTTGACACGCCGGAGTACACGGCCAACGCCGACGCTGTGGGTGTACTGCGCTTGCTGGAATCCATCCGCATTCTGGATATGAAGGAGCAGGTGCGATTCTACCAGGCCTCAACAAGTGAACTGTTCGGAAAAGTCCGTGACGTACCGCAGACAGAGCAGACACCTTTTCATCCGCGCAGCCCATACGGTGTCGCCAAACTGTACGCCTATTGGATCACGATCAATTATCGGGAAGCATACCAGTTTTTTGCCTGTAATGGCATACTGTTCAACCATGAGAGTCCCATCAGGGGAGAGACCTTTGTAACCCGCAAGATTACGCGCGCCGCAGCACGGATTAAGCTTGGAATCGAAAACAAGTTATACCTCGGCAATCTGGACGCGTCAAGGGACTGGGGGCATGCCAAGGATTACGTTGAGGGCATGTGGATGATGTTACAGCAGGATACTCCGGACGATTTCGTCCTAGCTACCGGCGTAGCCACCACCGTAAGGGACTTTTGCGCCAAGGCCTTCGCCGCAGCGGGCATCGATCTGGAGTGGCATGGAACCGGCGCACACGAGATAGGTGTATGCCGCGCCTCCGGTCGCGAGCTTGTAGCAGCTGATCCCCGATACTACCGGCCGGCAGAGGTGGACCTGCTGATCGGTGATGCATCGAAAGCCTTCCGTGACCTCGGGTGGAAGCCCAGGTACACGTTGGATATGCTCATAGAAGAAATGGTGAAGTCGGATTTGCACGCGGCATCTCTTGAGACTGGTAACTGAAGGGAGTTATATGGCTGAGTGCGACGCGTTTTCGCAGGAGTTACTTTTTGTGCTTTGATGGTGCAGACAGGATGGCTTTCGCCAGTATTTCATAATCGGTTCCCGCTTTTCACGAAAATACTGCAATTATTTCAAATACCTCAACACGTGGGTGCGCATGATATATAAGTACCATATATTAGGAAGTTATATACCATAGTGCCATGCCCGAAACGGTTAGTGCATACCGCAATATCACATACAGGCTGTTGCCCGGAAGTCGGAGTAACGCCAAGCAACTTGCTGGATTAGCGGGTGCGTGTAGGTTTGTGTGGAATGCCATCCTCGCAGAGCAGAGCGAGGCGTACAAGAAAGCGAAAGAGGCTGGAGAGAAGCCGCCCTCGGTACGCTTCTTCTCGCTGGGGAAGCGGTTCACGGCGCTGCGCCGCACGGTCGAGTGGCTACCTGAATACTCCTTTGGTGTCGTTAGATACACATTATCGTTAGATACACATTGAAATATCAAGCGGATGCATGGAAGGCATTCTTCAAGGAGGGTAAGAGAAGACCGAGATTCCATTCCAGACGTGGTAGTACGCCTTCGTTCACGATCCCGGATAACGTAAGGGTTCGGGATGGCAAGCTGTGTATCCCGAAAGTGGGATATATGGCGCTCCATAGGCGGGGAGGCAACCCGTACCCTGATGGTATACCCGTCAAAGCCACTGTAAAGAAGAACGCCGGCAAAGGGTATGCTGTCATCTGCTACAAGATGGAGGCACCTGTAATAGAGGATACCGGCGGTGCTGTAGGCATTAACCGTAATTGCGGGCAGGTCGCTATGGTCTCCACAGAGGGCGATACAAGCATTATCAGACAACCGGATACCAAGCGTCTTGATGCCACGTTGAAGCGGCATCAGCGAAGACTGGCCAGACAGAAGAAAGGCTCCAACCATCGTAACAGGCGGAAGCATAGAATCGCCCGCATACAGCGCAAGCGTGCTAACATCCTCAAGAATGCGAACCACCAGGTAAGTCGCAGTATTGCCAATTGCTCCTCAACGGTGATACTGGAGGACCTGAAGATCAAAGCGATGACACGTTCAGCTAAGGGGACGATGGAGAGCTTTGGCACAAACGTCAAACAGAAGTCTGGCCTCAACCGTGGGATACTGCGAACAGGTTGGGGCCAGCTGGATCAGATGCTGGGTTATACGTGCCGCAAGGTGATAAAGGTTACCGCTGCCTATACCAGTCAGCGGTGTTCTGTGTGTGGGCACACAGAAGCGAGTAACCGTAAGACACAGAGCAAATTCACGTGTATGTCCTGTGGACATGCGGATCATGCAGACCTGAATGCGGCTGCAAACATACTGGCCTCCGGGATTGGGGCTGCTGCACGGCGAGGGGCGTTCGAGTTACCGACCCCTATGACCCGTGAAATTGATACTAGTGCCTCACTGTGTACAGTTGGTCACTCACGTATATAATTCCCTAACTGAACCATGAAAACTTTGAGGGGAATAGTTTTGGCTGGAGGCACGGGAAGCAGGCTGTTCCCGCTGACCAAGGTTACCAACAAGCACCTACTACCTGTGGGCCGTTACCCCATGATCTACCATCCGCTGCTACGCATGCGCGAAGCCGGTATTGAGCAAATCGCTGTGGTTACCAGTCCAGAGCATATGGGAGATGTCGTCAACCTTCTGGGCAGCGGGCGCCAATTCGGTCTTGACCTGACGTACCGTGTCCAGGATGAAGCGGGAGGGATTGCCCAGGCGATGGGCCTGTGTGAGAATTTTGCGGGCGGCCAGCCTACAGTGGTAATTCTGGGCGACAATATTGTATCCGAGAGCCTGCTGCCGGAAGCAGAGGCCTACCGTGAGCAGCCTGGCGGCGCTCGCATCCTGTTGAAGCAGGTGCCGGACCCGCAGCAGTACGGCGTGCCCGCCTTCAGTGGCGAAGAAATAATCGCTATCATTGAAAAGCCTGACAACCCGCCCAGCTCTTATGCTGTCACGGGGATCTATTTTTTTGACGAGCATGTGTTTGATATTATCCGCGGGCTACAGCCGAGTGCGCGCGGAGAGCTGGAGGTGACTGACGTGAATTGTGCCTACGTATACCGGCGTCAGCTGACGCATGGAGTTCTGCGAGGCTGGTGGGGAGATGCAGGCACTCTTGAAGGATGGCACGAAGCCAACCGACTGGCTCAAGATGTGGTACTAGCGGGGGCATAGCCGTGAATTGGAACGACGGCAGCATCCCCGACTGCTCCATCAGGCCTCTCAATCAATTTGGTGATGCCCGCGGATGGCTGACGGAGCTTTTTCGTCAGGACGAGATGCCTCTGGAACACCATCCGGTAATGGCCTACCTCTCCCTTACGCTCCCGGGCGCAGCCCGCGGGCCGCACGAACACCGACAGCAGGCTGATCTGTTCGTATTCTTTGATGGTGCATTCCGCTTGTACTTGTGGGATGCGAGAGCAGGCTCGGCAACGTATGGCTGGCGTCAGGTGGAAGATGTCGGCGCAGACCGTCCGTGCGCCGTGGTCGTTCCTGCCGGTATCATTCATGCCTACCGCAACTGCGGCGCTCGTCGCGCCATCATGATAAACTGCCCCAATCAATTGTATCGCGGAGAGGGCAGATCCGAGCCCGTTGATGAAATCCGCCATGAGGATGGCTCACCCTATATTCTTAATATGGACTAAAATCATGAAGCTGATCATTCCGATGGCAGGGCGTGGCAAGCGCCTTCGCCCTCAGTCAAACGTCACCCCTAAGCCGTTGCTTAGCGTTGCGGGCAAGACCATGGTTGAGCGAATCGTAGAAGGGTTTGCCGGGATCCTGCCGCGCCCCGTTATGGAAGCCATCTTCGTCTTGGGCCCCAGCTTCGGCTCCGAGGCCCCCTTGCTGCTGGAGGCCATCTGCGACCGGCAGCAGATTAAGGCCCATACGGTAATACAGCATGAGCCGCTCGGAACGGCGCACGCAGTAGCGGTGGCCAAGGATCACCTCAGGGGTGAGGGGATCGTGGTCTATGCGGATACAGTCTTTGTAATGAACAATCCGGTATCACTTGACGGGGCAGATGTGATCGCGTGGGTCAAGGAGGTGGACGATCCGAGCCGGTTTGGCGTTGCTGTGCGCGAGGGAGATCGCATCACGGCGTTTGTTGAGAAGCCCAACGAGCTTATTTCGCGGGAAGCTCTCATCGGCATATACTATGTTAGGTCGCTGGAGCGCCTTTCTACGGCCATAGACCACTTGTTTGAGGAGAATATTAAGGGCCCGAGCGGCGAATACTTCTTGACGGATGCTTTTGATGTCCTGCTTAAGCAACAACAGGTTTTCAAGACTGCATCCGTCAGTGAATGGCTTGACTGCGGCACTCTACAGGCCCTGTTTGACACTTCCTGCCGGCTCCTTGAGCTGGAGGGAAGTACGGCGCTGCAACACGACAACAGTGTCCTGGTTGAGCCCGTCTTCATCGGGCCGGATGTTCGCTTGGAACACGCGGTGGTCGGACCGAATGTCTGTATTGAGAAGGGAGCTACTGTCGTGCAGTCCGTGGTCCGCAATAGCATTCTTTTTGAAGGAGCCAACGTGTGCTGCACCTCCTTGTCGGATTCCTTTGTCGGCGCTCACGCTACGGTCTGTTGCCAGGCGGGTAGTGTCAATATCGGGGACCATTCCGTTCTTTCCTGAATGGACGGCGATCTCCTTAGGATCCATCCGAGCGACAATGTCGCGGTAGCGCTGCGAACGTTACGTCGGGGCCGAACCGTAAGGGTCGACTCTATACGTATTCTTGCGGAAGCGACCATACCTGCTAAGCATAAAATTGCACTTGCACCCTTGGCCGAGGGTGATGCGGCGGTGATGTATGGTACCGTTGTGGGGCGCGCTACGGCGGATATTTCTCAGGGAGGGTTGCTTTCGACGCAAAACCTGGTGCACGACACGGCCACTTACAATGTTGAAGGCGGACCGTATGTATGGGATCCACCAGATGTTTCGCGTTGGCTGGACAAGTCCTTCATGGGGTACCACCGGTCCGATGGCCAGGTAGGGACGGCCAATCGGTGGCTGGTGATTCCGCTCGTATTCTGCGAAAATCGAAATGTGGATGTCTTGCGGTCCGCCTTTGAGGAGGAGCTAGGCTATGCCGTCCCCTCCGCTTACCGTGATCAGGTACGCGCATTGCGATTACTTCTTGAACAGGGAGCCTCGGCCGATGACCTGCGGCAGGCCCGACTTGAGCAAGGTTCCAGTACTACGGGGCCCCCTCGGCTGCTTAGCAATGTGGACGGAATCCATTTTCTGACGCACGAGGGAGGCTGTGGGGGCACGCGCCAGGATGCACGAGCACTGTGCGGCCTCTTCGCGGGATACCTTTGCCATCCGAATGTTGCCGGCGCGACGGTACTAAGTCTGGGATGCGAGAACTCCCAACTTGACATTCTACACGAAGAAATCCACTGCCGCAACCCTACTTTTGACAAGCCGCTACTCTCGTTTCGGCAGCAAGACTATCCCAGTGCCGACACGATGCTGACCCACGCTGTGGCTGCGACATTTGCGTCTATGGTGGAGGCCAATCAGCACGAACGCTACCCCGCGCTCTTGGCAAACCTTACGCTCGGCTTGGAATGTGGCGGATCGGACGGCTTTTCTGGTATTTCTGCCAATCCTGCTATCGGACAATGCGCCGACCTTCTTGTGGTGCTCGGTGGCAAGGCAATTCTTGCAGAGTTTCCGGAGCTCTGCGGTGTGGAGCAGTGGCTGATTGACCGTTGCCGCGATCCCGCCTGCGCGGAACGTTTCGCTAAACTCATGGAATCATACAGTTCCATGGCCGCCGCGGTAGGCTCAGGCTTTGACATGAACCCCTCCCCTGGCAACATCAGGGATGGTCTCCTGACCGATGCCATGAAGTCTGCCGGAGCAGCACGCAAGGGTGGCACCTCTCCTGTTACCGATGTGCTGAACTACCCGGAGTACGCCACTCAGCCCGGCCTTAACCTCCTCTGCACGCCAGGCGGAGATGTCGAATCCACCACCGCCCTCGCGGGAGCCGGAGCCCAGATCATTCTGTTTTCTACGGGGCTTGGTACGCCGACCGGCAATCCCGCTGCGTCTGTGATAAAGATCAGCTCAAATACACCGCTGGCGACGCGGATGCCGGACATCATTGACTACGATGCGGGTGCGATTGTTACGGGTGCTGCCACGGTTGACGCGGTGGGAGCGGACCTTTTGGACAGCGTTATACGCGTAGCTAACGGGAGCTTGCGTACCAAGGCTGATTTACTACGTCAGTACGATTTTATTCCCTGGAAGCGCGGGGTTTCGTTGTGAGCCTCTCCTCAAGCGAAAGCGTGCGGTGAACTACATCTTGATTAGGTAAAGGACTCTGTGGAGCTTGCCGGTAGACGTGAGAACCCAGACCCCAGATCGCATGCTACAGCCCGAAAGTACGGCGGAAGAGATGTTTCCGCTGGTAGAGCAGTATAACGAACGGACCCAGTCCGCAGCGGCGTTTTGTGCTAGAGCACGGCATCTCGTACGGACCGTTGAATTACTGGAGGCGGAAGTATCGCCATGAGACTGCAGCCGAGGCTTCGTGGAGTTAGGCAATGCAGCGCCAGGGGAAGCGGCGGGCGGCGTGCCATTCCTTGTTGGTTGAAAATCCGGTCGGTGCCGGCTGGAACGGCTATAATGTACAGATTCTGCAATGGAATGGCATCTGTCCCATTGCGTCCGCACCCTCTATCAAGCCAATGGTTCATAGTCTGGGGAGCCTTTTGCAAAACCCTTGAATCGGGGTGTTTTTGTCTGAAGATGCGATTTCCTAAGATAGGGGGCTGGTCAGGTAGATTTGACTGCTCGGCGGGTGCAGATGGAGGATTCTACAGGCCATGAAAATGTGTGCTAGCAAGCACACTTGAGGGACTGGAACCTCCGTGTTAGGTATCTTTGGAGGAGAAACTAAACTCGCAAAAAACGAAGGTTCTCATGTCTCTCAATTCTAAGTTAAGCGGATTCTGGATCAACTGCCAACGGGAGCTTTTTCCCTGGGTGGAGGAAACGATTGGCCCCTTGGAGGGGCGCCATAAGAAGCTGCTCTCGGTACTGGAGATGGTGCGAGTTGAGCGCTTTCTGCCCAGTGCTCAGGACGGTATACCCGGGCGTCCGTTGAAGAGCCGTGCTGCCCTCGCGCGGGCGTTCCTGGCGAAGATGGTGTTCAATATGGATACGACCAGAGCGTTGGTGGAGCGGTTGCGTTCGGATCCGACGCTGCGGCGTTTGTGTGGTTGGCATCGGTTGGAGGATGTGCCGAGTGAGGCGACCTTTTCACGTGCGTTCAGGGAATTTTCAGAGGCGGAATTGCCGACGCGTGTACATGAGGCTCTGATAAAGGAGGGGTATTCGGAGCAGTTGGTGGGGCACCTATCGCGTGATTCGACCGCAATAGCAGCGCGAGAGAAGCCGGTACTGAAAAAGGAGTCGGAGCGTCCAGAGTGCAAACCAGCGAGTCCTTCCAAGGATGAAGAGCGTTCAAAGAAGCCGAAGCGGCTCGTGGGCCAGCTGGCAATAGAGATGGAGGAGGAATTACCGGAGGTGGGCCATCCATCGCAGGATTCGACCGCGATAGTGGCGCAAGAGGACCCGGTACCCCAGAAAAAGGAGTTAGAGCGTCCAGAAGAGTGCAAATCATCGCATCCTACCAAGGATGAAAAGCCTCCGAAGGAGTTGCCGCGGCTGGTGCGCCAGCGTACCATGGGGACAGAGGAGATGTTGGAGGAGTTACCGAAGCGATGTACGGTAGGCGTTAAGCGCAATGCGAAGGGACATACGCAGAAATGGACGGGGTACAAGTTGCACATGGATGTGGCCGACGGAGGCGTACCGATCAGCGGTTTTGTTTCCTCTGCATCATTGCATGATAGCCAAGCGGCGATTCCGTTGGCTACGATATCTCAACTGCGGGTACGCAATTTGTATGATCTGATGGACAGTGCATACGACGCGAAGCAGATTCACGAGCACAGTAAAGGCTTGGGGCACGTGCCGATTATCGACCATAATCCGCGACGCAAAGGTAAGGCGGCGCTTATCCGCGAGAAAACGGCCCAGCGAGCAGCCGGATTGGTACTGCCTGAGGATGTTCGTTACAGGGAGCGCTCAACGGTTGAGCGAGCCTTCGGGCGGCTCAAGGATGAGTTTGGTGGTCGTAATGTCCGCGTGCGTGGGCACAAGAAGGTGACATGCCACTTGATGTTCGGCGTGCTGGTACTGACGGTAGATCAGCTGTTGCGTATGGTGCAATAGAGACAGGAATCCAGACGTAAATTGCGCTAATCGGGTTTTGTGCGAAGCAGGAGCTAGGCATAGGTGTGCCCGCAAAGCACGGATTCTGCCCCGAATTCACCCCCCCGGGAAGCCTTCAACGCCTATGGACCGCCTATACATCTGGATCCAAAGGCTACACATGCCAATGCTCCCGGCGTAATGTCGAAAAACCCGAAAATTTGGGCATTTTGGTCGCCACCACCGCCGAATACACCGGGGTTTTGCAAAAGGCTCTGGGGGTACTCAGGTATATAAATCCCTAATAATTCTACGCCGACACGGCAATCCCGATGGGCCGCGAATAGTGTTAAGTCACGGCAATGGCTTGGCAGTAGACATGTACTATCCGTTTTGGTCCCTCCTTGC
The DNA here is from genome assembly GCA_963663495.1 of Rhodothermales bacterium. GTDB lineage: Bacteria > Bacteroidota > Rhodothermia > Rhodothermales > Bin80. The sequence goes on along the minus strand of OY760427.1, from coordinate 823,395 downwards.
AGAGGAGTTTGATCTGATTTTCAACGACCTTAGAAGCTATGGCTGGAATAAGGTCGGTCAGCTGGAAGGACACAGCCTAGTGTCCTTCGTCGAGGATCAGGATGCCATTGTACAGGCTGTTGATGTACCTTTCGGGAATAAGCCCTGGATAGGCGTGTTTCGCTCCGTGCCCGCATTTGCCTGCCTCTTGTCACCCAACAATGATTCCGCCTTTGCTGCACGCATACTCTCTACCCGCCCGACTGGATTGCGACATTCCAAGAGGCTCATTACCCTAGCTGAGATTCAACGTGCGCGACGAGGCTGCGGATAGTATCAAATTTGTACAGATCGCCTGGGGACATATCAAGTCCCAATTCTTCATTCAAGAGTCTGACAAAAGCTAAGGCAGCCATGGACGAAACACCAGAATCGCTAAACGTGACATCCAAGCGGGGCTCTCGTCCAAGATCAAGATGCTCGTCCGCCAGACTAACGATTTTATCAAGGGCTGAGCTCACAGCGATCACACCTTTAGAGTTGAGTTGTATTTGCGTCCTGCATCAAAATATAGCGCTTTCCATAAATCGAATTTCCTAGCATGCAGGCGCCTATCCATAGATCAAGATGATCAGGGCATGACTTGTCAACTCCAGTTATCAGGGGTTGAATCGTTAACCCTGCAATATTCATGATGTACCCTGTTCGGGTCTAAGAGTGCTGTTTCGGTACCTGCAGGACCGATTGTGCGTTGTTCATGCGTAGGGACGACCATGAGAGGGGCTGAAAACACCAGTTTAGGCCCTTTTCCCGACACGATAGCGATCACATTACCGAGATTTTGGGAAGACTTCTGTCGGGTAGACACACCTCTGCCTACCTTCTCTTTCCGCTTTCCGCGTTGGGCGCCTGCGCTGTCGAAGCGCAGGCGCAAATATGACTTGGCTAGCTCTTCATGGGAAGCGTGATCCATGTGAGTTGACAATAACGTCGCCAAAATTGCTCCCATGCAGCATCTGCACTGGCGGCAATGTGGATAACGATGTTGCGCGCGTGTTGTACGAAGCGGGCCCCCACCTTGAGTACACGCTCGCGATAGGTGCTCAGACTTATCTGGGATTCGTCAGGCTCCCGCATAAGGCAGCGCCCCACATGCATGAGCTGATACGTCAGAAGGTATACCTGTAGCAGGACCTCGTCCTCGGCTCGGATCTCGGCATCCTGTTCCGACCCATCCTGTTCCGACTCATCAGGCACCCGCACTACAGGCCGGCCCTTATAGTGTGTCTTCGGACGGGGAACCGAAACCAGCGCCATGGAGCAAGCCGCATTCAGCTCCGCGAAGTGCTTTTCCGCCTTTCCTCTCTTCCGGTACAGATTCACAAGCTGCTCTGCCGGATAGGCTTCTGCATCCAGATCGGTGATCAGATAGAAATGCCGCGGAAAAAGCTCTCCCGGCACCGGATCAACCACGAGCACCACACGACGCTCTACGGACCAGCACTTTGCACGGTAGCGCAGTTCGCGGTAGCATTCGTCCGACGGCTGATCACCCTCCAAATGAGGCGCCGCAAGCCCGTCAATCACATCGTTTCCTTTCAGACGCATAGCCGATACGGTCGTTCTCCAGCCTATCACATAACTCTCCACTGTTGAAGCCTGCGTCCATTCGGACAATGACCTTGTCGGCCACATGTTCACGCAACGCCAGCCCAATGCGTCGAATGAAACCGTAGCAGTCCTTCACCACATTCTTCGTGCCCCTCGCAATTCCGCCCCCAACATATCGCCCGACTCACCGCATATGGCGATAAGGGGCAGAAAGATGGTGCGCTTATAATACACGTTCCACTTGCTGCCCTGCTGCTTGCCATGCGTATCTACCGGTACACCGTCCACATCAAAGACTACCTCGGGGCGGCGCTTCCCGCCACCACGCTGCAGCAGGTGCTCCATGGCGAATGTCTCTGCAAAAAGGCGCAACTTCTTGAAATTCTTTTTCCCGGCCAACATGCGCACGAAGCGAGACATGGTTGGCTGGGATGCCAGGGACCTATCGTCCTGTAATGCCTCCCTACCCCTTTTGGAAGAAGTGGCCACGCGCATGGCGGGGTCCCTTCGAAGCTTGTCCGCATCTGACTGACGTCCCCACCCCTGCACATGTTGCAGCAGGTACTGTCGCACTAACTCCTCAAGGCTATGCGTAATCCGAGCTTGGGACCGATTGTCCTTAAGCACGGAAGCGAGTCGGCATGCCAAGGTGCTGATCGCCATGAGCAGGCGCATAGGAATGACGCCCGCATCCGATGTTAGATTATCGGTCTTGGAGCGTACAACTTTAACGGATTTATTGAACTGGCAAGCGAACAGAAGGTTGGATTTGGGATCTGGCATCGGGTGTGTTACAGGGTGAATGGGTATTGGGGTTTCTGAACGTTTGAGCGTCGCACAGGATCCCATTCAAACCGTGTATAGTCAACATATTACACCATAATATTAAACGACGATTCCCCGCCACTTAAACTCCCTCATGAATAAGGGAGGATAGAATGACATATGGCAACGGGCAACGGGCGCTGACGGCCACTTAGGCGTGTACGGCCAAAGTCCAAGCGTATTGTAGCGACCAGCATCACCGCAGTGTAGAACTGGATGACCGACTTAACATTTCGCTTGGGAGCTGCAGACTGATGGCGAGATCCACCCGGGGAGGCAGTCCTTCGTCGGGCCGCAAACGGATCGGGGTGGGGAGGGAGTGGCTGCGATCAAGCGACCGTCTTGATCCAGTGGCGTTTGCGCTGGAACGGATAGCCCGGTATTGATATTCTGCGTCGCATCTCTCCTGAGAATAAACCGGCGAACGAGACCTGTAGCCCTGCGCGGTACGCCTGCGCCACAGATTCGGCAAAACCCTGGTCCGCCAACTCACGTTCTTGCGGCCAGGCAGACAGTGCCATCGGGCCCGTAATTCCATGGGCACTGACCTCCACCACCAAGCTCACGCCCAGCTCGGCCAATTTGCCCGCACAGCTGCCTCGGCATGGTTGCTCCCGGTGCTCTCTCCACTGGGCCCAGGAGGGTTCCCGGCGAGATTCCAGAGTTTTTCCAGTAGACGGGAATAGGAGAGTCCGCGAAGGCGGTGAGGTCTTGGCACGCGTGAAGATGGCCTCCAGCGCCCCAATCGGTTCCTGCTCCGCCCTGGAAGGCCCGCCCGAGAGAAGGCCGGCGGCCACGCGGGACTTGCGCCGGGGCATGGCCGCGCCCCGAGCTGCCGCAACTCTCAGTCCGTCTTCAAGCGAGAACACGCCAGCGGCCCAGGCGGCGGCAAACTCCCCAACCCCCTCTCCCGCCACCACCGCAGGCTGGATTCCCACGCTTTCCAACAGCGCGGTCAGTGCACATCCCAGCGAATACATGGCAGGCTGTGCCCACTCGGGGTCGCGCAACCGTCGGCCCGCGTCTGTCCTGCCAAACATGATGTCTAGTAGCGAAACCCCGGCGCGTTCCTTCCTAAGCACAGCGTCGCAGCGATCCAGAACAGCACGCACTACCGGTTCACAATCATAGAGGCTCTGGCCCATTCCGACCCGTTCACTCCCCTCAGCGGCGTAGATAAAAGCGACCCGTGGCGCAGCACTCGGTTCCACGTTAGGCGGGCCGTGAACCTTTCCATCTCCTCCCGCGACAACACGCAACCCTCCACGCAGCGATGTTACGCAATCGAACAAGACCGGGGACCGGTGCTCAAAGTGACTCCGGCCAGTCCCGGCGGTCCAGGCCATATCTGCAAGCATTGCTTCCGTGGGCGCGCTCTCCGCGTCTGCATTCCTTTCGTGCCCATCCAGCCAAGTGAGATACCGCTCAGCCAGCTGCCGCATTGCCTCGGGCGATTTCCCGGATAACGGCAGAATCCTTGTCTCGCGTGGAGCGAAGAAGCCGGTGGGTGGAGGCAGCCAGTCACCTTGCTCACGAAGCACGACTGCAACCGGCAAAGCGGTTCCTGCCGGCCAGCGTATGCAAGCTGTCCGGGGAGTCTCGCCGACCGGTCCGTTGGCCTCCACAACGACATGCGCGTTCGTTCCCGAGATCCCGAACGCGCTGACTCCTGCCCGCTTAGGGCGGCCTGAATCGGTGGGCCATTCAGTCGGTTCGGCTGTCACCCGCACGGGAAGCCGTTCCCAATCCAAGTGTGGGTTGGGTTTGTCAAAGTGCAGTTGCCTGGGAATCTGCTCCTCGTTCAAGGCGAGGACGACCTTCACAAGACTCGCAATCCCGGCCGCGCACTCAAGATGCCCGATGTTTGTCTTCAGCGAGCCGATGAGCAGTGGACGCCGGGGATCCCGTCCACGCCCGTAGACAGCGGCCGCCGCCTGCACCTCAATCGGGTCGCCCAAGGCGGACCCGGTGCCGTGGGCCTCCAAGTAGTCCACCTCCGCGGGAGTGATCCCCGCCCTAGCCAGCGCCTCTTCAATTACGCGTTCCTGAGCTAGACCGTTCGGGACTGTGAGCCCCGCGCTGGGCCCGTTCTGGTTGACTGCGGACCCCCGGATCACCCCCCATATCCTGTCCCCTGCAGCGCGAGCCTCATCAAGTGGCTTCAGAATGACTACACCGCACCCCTCACCCCGCACGAAACCGTCTGCCCGATCATCAAAGGAGTAACACCGCCCCTTTCTGGAAAGCATTCCCACCTCACTCATGAAGGCGGTAACCCCGGGGGCGAGAACCGTATGGACACCTCCTACGATAGCCATATCCACTTCGCCATCGCGGAGCGCCGACACGGCTTGGTGGACTGCCACCAGAGACGATGCGCATGCCATGTCCAAGGGAACTGCCGGTCCTGTGAGCCCCAATACGAACGACACCCTCCCAACGGTTACACTTGGTGCCGTGCCCAGATACCCGTGCGCCGCACCGCAAGCTACCGCCAGATCCCTGTAGTCACCGCCACCGACTCCGACATAGACTCCGGTACAGCTGCCTTTCAGCTGGTCGGGGTCTATGCCCGCGTCCTCTAAGGCGTGCCAGGTGGTTTCCAGAAGCAGCCGCTGCCGGGGATCCATCATGCGTGCCTCAATCGGCGGAATCCTGAAGAATCTGGCATCGAATTTATCAATATCCTTAAGGAAGGCGCCGCGCCGGGAAACATTGTCCGCGCTGTCCGGGTCTCCAGCGACGCCGCTCCATAAACCGCCATCTGTGCGGCCATCCGTAATCAGGTCCGCACCGACTTCCAGCTGTTGCCAGAATGAGTCAATATCCGGCGAACCTGGAAACCTGCACGCTATGCCAATAACCGCGATGCCCTCGTCTTCTTCCCGGGTGGCCGGTATGGGAACCAGCGCCTGCTCGGGTCGAACCACGGCAGCGGATGTTTCACCGACTTCCGCCAGTTCACCGGCAAGGTGGGCGGCCAGTGACGCAATGTCCGGGTAATCAAAGACTAGCGTATTCGGCGCCGTGTACGTTCCGGCCAAGGTCCGATTGAGCCGATTGCGCAGCTCCACTGCCATGAGCGAGTCCATCCCCAAATCGACAAAGCCAACGCCGGGGGCAGGAGCCGTCTGCAGCCGCAACACGGCTTGAACCTCACCCTGCAGGAACGACACCAATACGTTCACATGCTCGGCAGCAGGTGCTTCGCACAACCTGGACAGCACATCCCTGGCTGAAGGCGTAGGGTCCTCACCAGCCTCGGAAGCTGCCGAGAGCATCTCCTTCAGTAGCGGCGGACGCTCTTCCACTGCATCCGTAAAGACCGACCAGTCCATGGACATTACCACGGAGGTCGTCGCGTCTCGGCGCACCAGCCTGTCTAGTGCCCGTATCCCCTGCTGCGGGGTGAACCAGCGGCCACCCAACGCCGACCGCCGCTTGTCAATCCGCTCGCGCTGTTCGGCCGCTTCGCCAATCTCGGACCACGCACCCCAGGCAATGGCCTGACCTGCCAGCCCCATGGCCCGACGGTACCCGGCAAGCTGGTCCAGAAAGGCATTGGCAGAGGCATGGTTTGCCTGGCCCGGGTTACCCATGACCCCAACGCGGCTTGAAAAGAGCACGAACATGTCGAGGTCGAGGTCCAGGTCCATGGTAGCCCGATGAAGATGCCAGGCACCCAGTACTTTCGGCCAGAGAACACGCTCGAACCTTTCCCAATCCTGGTTTGTGAGTGCTCCGTCGGAGAGCACCCCCACGCTGTGGATTACTCCCGCCAGCGGCGGCATGTCGCGGTTCACCCGCATCAGCATCTGCTTGACGGCGTCGCCATCAACAACATCGGCCAGCTCTACCTGTACCGGCACCCCACGTTCTCTTAGGGAGCGAATCGTCTCCAACGCTGCGTCGTCCGGATCGCGGCGACCGTTCAGAACGATCGCTCTCGCTCCCTGGTCCGCGAGCCAGTCGGCAACAGCGCACCCGATCCCGCCCAGACCGCCGGTGACCAGGTAGGTGCGATCCTGTCGCAGCCTGCCACCCTGGAGGGGCGATGTAGTCACAACGATCTTGCCGAGGTGCCGCGCCGACCGCATGAAGCTCAGTGCGGCGCCAGCCTCAGCCAGCGGCCACCGACTATGGACAATCGGCTTGATCTCGCCAGAGGAGACCTGCGCCATCACCCCGCGCAGGACTCTCCCCACCGACTCTGGATCAATCTTTTTCAAAATATCCAGCTCCAGGATATGGTAAGCCACATCCGGCCGCACCATTGACATCTCCTCCGCGGTCAGGATATCGCGCCTGGCTAACTCCACGAACTGGCCACCTCGCTTCAGGCAGGACAGACTGGCGTCAATGAACCCTTCTCCTGTAAGGCTATTCAACACGAACTCCACGCCTTCACCATCGGTGGCCTCCAAAATCGCAGCTCCGAACGCCGTCGTACGGCTGTCGTAGACATGCGTCACGCCTAACGATCGCAGGTACGCCTGCTTGGGTGCGCTCGCGGTGGCGTAGATCTCCGCGCCCGCGGCCTGCGCCAGCTGGATGGCTGCCATACCCACCCCGCCAGCCCCGGCGTGGATCAGCACACGGTCGCCGGGTTTGAGTCCCGAATACTCAAAGGACAGCGCCGCCGATACAAAAGCGCTCGGAATCGTGGCCAGCCCTGTCACAGGGATTCCATGCGGTGCGAGGGCTACCAGCTCCTCGTGCGTGACCATCTCCGGCCCAAACGCGCCAAACCCCATACCGACCACATGATCGCCGACTGCGACGCTGCCAACGCACGAACCTGTCTCAACGACATGGCCGCACATCTCGCGGCCCAGTAGTCCCTCCTCAATAAAGCCAAGCGAACGAAATACGTCCCAAAAATTCAGCGCCGCCGCCTGCACCGACACGCGGACCTCATGCGGTTTTAGAGGGCACGCCGGCAGCAGCCGCACATACGGACGATCGAATTTGCCCCCCGGATCCGGGGCCAACACCCAGTTGGTGCCCTCTGGCAGAGCCAGCCGTTCCGGCCCGGACTCGGCACGCACCAAACGCGCTGCCATTCGGCGACTGCCTCGGTACGCGATGTGATCCTCGCGATCCGGATACAGAAATTCGTTCACAAGATCGGGGCCCGGCGCCATCTGGCTTGGATCAAGGTCAACCATACGGGGCCGCAGGTGGGCCGCTTCCCGGGCCACCCCCTTGCCAAATCCCCACAGCACGGCCCCAACGAGTTCACCGCCGCGCTCACGCTCCAGCACCTGCGCCCCCCGCGTTATGAACCACACTCCAGTCTCGGGCGTCGCTGCAGCGTCGGCCAACCCTTGCACCATAGCCAGCGCACTGGCCCCCACCCGCCGCACATCCCGCGCCATCTCGTCCGCTGTAGTCCCTTCCCCGTGACCTTCCAACGCAACGAAGTGGACGACGCACTTGAGCGGGACATCCGTCGGTAAGCTCTCCAAAAGCGATCGCCAAGACTGGCGCTGCTCCATTCGCACCGCCGCTGTGAACACTCCCGCCCCCCCGACGGCCGGCCATGTACCGTCCAAAGATTCGTTCCGCACTATTACGACCCTTTGATTTCGCGCGGCCAGCTCTTCAGCTAGCTCCGTCGCTTGATCACCATCGTCCGCCGCCAGCACACAAACCCCTGGCGCCTCGGCTACACCTGCCGGTCCGCGCGCCACGATGACCCCCTTATCTAGCGTCGTATCCGGGTCCGACTCGTCCACCCCCAGCACCTCCACCTCCTCAAAGCCTGCGTCCCCCAGTGCCTGCCTCCACACTGCGGGACTGGCCAAAGCATGGTGAGGACGGTAATCGTCGGCGAAGCGCCACCAACCATCCAGCTGTCCGAATGTCAAATCCATCCACCCCAGCCCGGTCAGGTTTTCCAATGCAACCAGCTGTCCCGATGGCGCCAACAACGCAACGCAGTGACCCAGCGTCTCCTCCAGGTACCGCGTTGCATGCAGCACGTTAGACGCGATTATCAGGTCGTAGCCGTGGGCATTAAACCCCTGCGCAATCGGGTCTTTCTCAACGTCTAGCGGACGGTACACTATGCACCCGTGGCCGTCCCCAAAGCGCGCCTCCGCCTCGGTGAAGAAGCCCGCAGAGAGGTCCGTGTACGTATAGTCGAACCGCCCCTCGGGGAGTAGCGGCAAAATGGACGCGGTCGCCGACCCGGTACCTGCCCCAATCTCTATCACCCGTAGGCGCCGGCCCTCCGGCAACGTGTCTATAAGCGTCTGGACCGCCACTTCAAGCAGCCGGTTTGCCGCGCGCGCCACCGGCGCCTTGAGGTACAGATCGGCCGCAGTGGGCTTCCCGCTGCTGAACAGGAGCGTTAGCGGATCCACTCGGCCGCGGAGTACATCAGCCAGCGCATCCCCGGATCGCCGGAATAGCCCTATCTCAATTAAGCCGTGGGAGTACCGCCCCTCCATAACGTGAGCGTGCGCTCGGGGATCGTCCGGCATATCCGCGTTCCACGAATCCTCGGATCCGCTGACAACCACGAACGCACCATCGACCCGTTCCGCCAGCATCCCGGACTTAGCCAGCATCTCCAGCATGCGCCGGAAGAGGCGCGCGTGCTGAGCCATAACTCCAAGCTCTTCCCGCAGCTCTTCCGCGTGCACCACGGCACCCGCCGAGCGATTCCAACCGAGCCGGTCCAACGTGGCCGCAGCGTACGAACGGGACCACCGCTCAAGATCGGTGAGCAAAGCGATCCGGCCGTCCGGGGCGACACCCGCCTCCACCAAGTATCGAGACCACAGGAATGCACTGGCTTTCACAGCCCCCGGGGGCGGCATGAAATCAGCCGACAGCATTCCGGGCGTCAGCGCCCGCTCACACCACACGACCTCGTAGAGCAAGTCATCAACTCCTTCAGTCGCCGAAAGCAAAGCAGCCCGTGTTGCCCGCTTCACCGTATATCCATTTATCCCACCGAGTGGAACCCCAGCTCTGTCGTAGATGCGGATCTCACCGCTCAGTACTTCCGATGGCTCACCGGCATCCGTGTCCGCCTCGTGGGATGGTTCGCTCAGGCGCACATGGCACACCACCCGATCCGGCAACCCGCCCCGTGTCAACCACAACCGATCCCACGCGAAGGGCAGGTAGGTGACCGAGCTGTGGCCCCGTGCAAGGTTGCGCGCCGCGCCAACGACCTGGAAGCAACCATCCAACACAAGCGGATGAACATCCAGGCCGTCTGATCCGGTACCCTCAGGAAGGCTGATCTCAGCGACCGCCTCACCCGGTCCGGACCACGCGCGCCCCAGTGTGCGGAAATACGGACCTAGATCTACGCCCGTACTGGCCTTGGCGCGGTAGTATCCCGTCACATTTACGGGTGACAGGCCATCCCTGATACACCGTGGATCAATCCGCTTCCCTGGGTCTGGCAGCGCGGCATCCGGTGACAGGCGCGCCTCCACGTGTACAGTCCATTCGCCACTACTCCCCTTGCTGAAGATCTGAAAACGGCGGCCGGCAGCTGACTCAGCCGCATCCAGGACAGCCTGCATCCTGCGACCTTCGCCGCCAGTTCCGTGGCCCGGGCCGTCATCCATGAAGACCAGCGCGTTGTGCAACTGCATGTCCTCAATGATCAATGGACCGCCGACCTCGGCCAGCGACAACGCCACCGCCATGGTCCCGTATAGCGCACCCGGCGCCACGACTCTGCCGAACACGCGGTGGTCCTCCAGCCAGGACGGATCATTGGGAAATATCTCCGTCTCAAAGGTGATGTCTCCACGGGCGGACTCGTGCCGAACCCCGAGCAGCGGGTGCCCTCCGATCCTGCTTCGCAGCCTCGGCGCCTCAAGCCAGTGGCGACTTCGCTGAAACGGATAGCTCGGTAGCGAAATCCTCCTCCGTAACTCCCCAGCGAAGAGCCCCTCGAACCTGATCCGCAGTCCCGCTTGGTACGCCAGGGCAACCGCCTCTACCATGCCACCGCCGGGTGGTACTGTCCCGTCGTTGGCTCGCGTCATGCTCGCCACCACGGCCGGCGCGGCATTTTCGCGGGCCTCGGGCCAAGCTGCGAGTGCCATGGCACCTAGCACCGGACGCGGTCCGATCTCAATCACCAAGTCCACGCCGAGATCCGCCAAAGCCCCGACACCGCAGGCGAAAGCTACCGCCTCCCGTGCATGCCGCCGCCAGTATGGCCCGTCCAGAAGTTCGTCCGACCTCACAGTCCTGCCGGTCAGATTGCTGACCATGGCTACGGTCGGAGGAAAAACTTTCATGCCGGTCAGCGACGCGTACAAGTCGTCAAGGATCGGGTCCACGAGTGCGCTATGGAATGCCCACGCCGTGTCCAATTGGAGTACGCGCACGCCCCTAGCTTCAAAATGCGCCGAGATGGCTTTAACATCCGCCACCCGGCCGCTGATCACCTGATGCGTGCCATTGTCCCCGGATATGCTCACACCGGGGCTGTTGGAGGCAACGTTGAGGCCTTCAACTGCAGCCGCCACTCGCGCCGCGGGCGCGAAGACAGCGGCCATGGCACCCTCTTCCATTTCCGACATCAGGGCACCTCTCGCACAGGCGAACCGCATCCCGTCTTCAAGGCTGAACACGCCCGCGGCCCTAGCAGCCGCCAATTCCCCGACACTGTGTCCGATAACCGCGTCCGGTCTGACGCCTACACTCTCCCAGAGCGCCGCCAGCGCGCACTCCAACGCGTACAGGGCGGGCTGCTCCCAAGCCGTATCACCCAAGGTAGCAACATCCCCGCCTCGCCCGAACATCACGTCCAGCAAAGAGATTCCGCGCAGTTCCGTGCACACGGCCGCGCACCGATCCATGACGGTCTGTACCACGGGCTCGGTCTCGTACAACACCCTGCCCATACCGGTCCACTGGCTGCCCTGCCCGGTGTAGGCAAATGCCACCGTGCTCGCGGCCCCCGCCTCCACGCTTCGGGCACCCTCGGCCCATTCCTTCAGCCCCTCACGCAGGGATTTGGTATCGTTGAAGACGACGCCCGCACGGTGATCGAAATGACTGCGCCCCACACCGGCTGTCCACGCCATGTCCGCAAGCAGCGCCTCCTGGACCATGGCTACGCCAGACGACGCACCAGCCCGGTCGTTGAGCCACAGGAGGTACCGCGCAGCCACATCGCGGAGACCATCCTCCGACTTAGCGGATAGAGGCAGCAAACGACTTCGGCGCGGCCCGGTCTCCACTTCCGCGGAAAGCAGCGCGACCTGCACAGATACGGTCGCTCCCACGGGTGTGGACATCGCCGCGGTTGCCTCGTCCTGCCCCTGGTACTCTGCCACCAACAGGTGAGCGTTCGTACCCGAGATGCCGAAACAGTTGACTCCCACCACGCGCGGCCGCCCGGTCCGGTCGGGCCAGTCCGTCATGCTGGTTGTCACCTTCAGTGATGCGCTGTCCCACTGGAAGGCCGGGTTGGGAGTATGGAAGTGCAGGTGTTTCGGAATTACACCACGTTTTACCACCAGCGCGGCCTTAATCAGGCCAGCGACTCCCGCCGCGGACTCCAAGTGTCCGACATTAGTCTTCACCGAGCCGATGAGCAGCGGATTGCGGGTGTCTCGCCCCCTGCCGTATACGCTCTCCACGGCATTCAATTCAATCGGATCACCGACCGCTGTGCCTGTCCCGTGCGCTTCCACATAGTCCACATCCAGCGGATCCACACCTGCTTGCGCCAGCGCGTTTTCCATCACCTGCGCTAGCCCGGGGGTATTCGGAACCGTCAGGCCGACTCCGGTTCCGCCGTGATTTACCGCAGAGCCGCGAATAACTGCCCAAATGCGATCGCCATCGGCCTCCGCTTCGCTCAGGCGCTTCAGAATAACTACCCCGCAGCCCTCGGCCCGCACATAACCGTTTGCCAGCGCATCGAACGTCTTGCACTTCCCGTCAGGGGATAACATCATCGCATCCGCGCGCAGTTGGTAGACTCGGCCATTCAGGATCGTCTGCACGCCGCCGGCGATGGCCAAATCGGTCTTGCTCTGCTGCAAATCCGCCACCGCATCGTTAATCGCCACCATCGCCGACGCGCAAGCGGCGTCCACGGCTTTGGCTGGACCGGTCAAACCCAGCACGAAAGAGACACGTCCGGCCGTTCCGTTAAGATTGGTGCCGCTGAGGGCATACAGGCATGAGGCAGCCTTAGCAGGTTTGGCCGAATCAACCACCAGCATCCGGTACTCATCGTTGCTGATCCCGGTGTAGACCCCGGTGCGGCTGCCCCTCAGCCGTTCTGGATCAACTCCAGCGTCTTCAAGAGCATGCCAGGTTACCTCCAGCATCATGCGCTGTTGCGGATCCAGCATTCGTGCTTCCACCGGGGAGATGCGAAAGAACGCGGCGTCGAACCGATCAATATCGTCCACGAAGGCGCCGAAACGACACCCTTCACTCTGAACGGCTTCGTCGCCAAAAAGCACGCCCCAGCGCCCGACGCCGGAACCCGGGATGCCTTCGGCCACCGCATTTCCCCCGGTTTCAAGCAGACGCCAGAATGCCTCAATATCGTTCGCAGCAGGGAAGCGGCATGCCATGCCGACGATGGCGATGGGCTCAAAGGTGTTCCTAGTCTTACGCATAGTGCCCGCGGATAAGCCGAACGGTTAACTGATTTTACGACTAGGCGTCATGACTATTGATCCCATGAGCCCACGGTTTACGTGCGCCATGGAAAGGCATTTTCCTGCGGCGGGTACAAATCCCGCCCAACAACTGTCGCTTAGGTTGGTATTGACTAAAGCGTATTATGAAAGAAACGACGTGGTATGAAGCACTGTGGTTTACAGGCTATAAGCGCAGCTTAGTAACGATGCGGGCCGGACCATGAGTAGACGCTGAGCAGGTCTCAAAACGGTAATGCCTAGGTAAGCATCCCGTCAAGTACAGGGTAGCGGACGTTTTGGCGTTGTTACAGGATCCCTCGTTCGGATACAAGATTGCACATGTTACTCCGGTTGAATTCGGCCATGTATACGGGGGTCGGACAATTAGTCGGAACGCATGTTGGCGGAACAAATATATAGGGTACATACTATAGCACTTAAGAACAGCCTTCTATCATGGAACAAGAAAGCATTATTACACTGATTGCCGCCGCGACTGCGGTGATTGCGACGCTTGGACTTGTACTGCGCTTGTCGTCAACACTCCATCGTGCAATCAGTGCAAGCGCATTGGCTGTTAGGGAGGATCTAAGGGCTCATAGGGATAAAACGGATTCAGATATCGCTGCCTTGAGGACCGACATAAGCAATGGTATCGCTGCCTTGAGGACCGACATAAACGAAGCCAACGCATCTATCGCTGCCTTGAGGACCGACATAAACGAAGCCAACGCATCTATCGCTGCCTTGAGGACCGACATAAACGAAGCCAACGCATCTATCGCTGCCTTGAGGACCGACATAAACGAAGCCAACGCATCTATCGCTGCCTTGAGGACCGACATGATCAAGGATGTCGCTGCCTTGAGGACCGACATGATCAAGGATGTCGCTGCCTTGAGGACCGACATGAACGAAAACATCGCTGCCTTGAGGACCGACATAAACGAAGCCAACGCATCTATCGCTGCCTTGAGGACCGACATGATCAAGGAAATCGCTGCCTTGAGGACCGACATGAACGAAAACATCGCTGCCTTGAGGACCGACATGAACGAAAACATCGCTGCCTTGAGGACCGACATGATCAAGGATGTCGCTGCCTTGAGGACCGACATGAACGAAAACATCGCTGCCTTGAGGACCGACATGAACGAAAACATCGCTGCCTTGAGGACCGACATGAACGAAGCTAACGCATCTGTCGCTGCCTTGAGGGCCGACATGAACGAAGCTAACGCTGCCTTGAGGACCGACATAAACGAAGGTATCGCAACCTTGAGGACCGACATGAACGAAGCTAACGCAACCTTGAGGGCCGACATGAACGAAGCTAACGCAACCTTGAGGGCCGACATGAACGAAGGTGACGCTGCCTTGAGGACCGACATGAACGAAGGGCTCGCAACCTTGAGGGTCGACATGATGGAGGGATTCTCGGATGCCAATTCGAGACTGCAAGCGGTGGAGTATGCCGTGGCAGGCGTTACATCGGAAATGAAGCTCATCAAGGACATTGCGTTTTCCAGAATCCGTATTAACCCCCCCCGGTATGAGCCAGTCCCTGAGCTAGCAGCTGAATAGCAGTGCGTATCAGAACACCGTTGTGGTTAGGGGCTGTGGTACAACCATGTAACCCATTTCATGCCACCTGTCGCCTATAAGCTTGTCCCTGTACGCAATATGGGATCATCCGCTTATCACCTTCCAACTGCCGTAACCCTTCAACACAGCCAAAACACTCGCTACCCTGTAATTTGTCGGGTAGCCCTGCCTTTTTTCTGTAGCCGGCTTCTAATATCCCAAGACATATTGCGGCATGTTCCACCAGAATCAGGTTATAAGAACGCTTAATGCCCCGTGCAATGGCGAGCGTTTGGAGTGGGTTTTCGTTGACGATCGTGGACGGATTGGATTACACATAGTTTTCGGAAGTCGGTGCGGCAGTACCTGCTGCAACATGTGCAGGGGTGGACACGTCAGACAAACGCGGACAGGGTTCGCGAAAACCCTGCCATGCGCGTGGCCACCATTTCCAGAAGAGAAATGGATGCGTTGCAGAACGACAGGCCCTAGCACTGCCCTGTACCCATAAATCATCCATCACGGTTCGATTGTTCGTCAGGTATGGTCAAATATCGCTGGCATGGCTGTCGGAATATCTCGGGTATTTCGGCCTAATAGGTATGGTGTGTGACTTGAGGTGAATAATGCCATCCTCTCGTGCGGATACGCGATCTCTTCCTGCGCCGCTTCCCTTGGCGCTGCATTGCCTACATCCACGAACCCTCGGCTGCAGTCTCCTAGCGATACTTCTGCCTCCAGTAATTCAACGGTCCGTACGAGATGCCCTGCTCTGCGCAAGACGCCGCTGCGGACCGGGTCCTTTCGTTATACTGCTCTACCAGCGGAAACATCTCTTCCGCCGTACGTCTGGGCTGTACCAGGCGGGCGGTCCGGGGTCTGGGTTCTCACGTCTACGGGTAAGCTCTACAGAACCCGTCACCTAATCAAGATGCAAGTTCACCGCACGCTCACGCAGGTGTAGCCACTGGGGCATAGGCCCACATCAGGCAGGTTGATATGCCATTTATATGAACCCAGATGAATTCCCGTGCGAACATGCACTCAATTGTTCGTCTCTTACCTCGTATCCCAATGTCATTAGGTGTAACCTCTCTAGGCCACGCCACATGATCTGGTAACCCACCAGTCCATCACGAGTGCGGTTCTGATAACCGCCGAGCACCGCTACGCTCAGGATAGCAGCTCCCAAAGTACTGGGCTTCGGCAGCTTTACCCGTGCTGCATATCCTTCCAAGAATCGCAGCTCCATCTCCGTGAAAAAGACATCCGCGTCCAGCTCCGGCACCTCCCGACCCAATTGCACCAAGGTCATGACGCGCCAGGATATCACACAATACATCGTTATTGCTCGCTGCAGACGCAACGAGGTACGCAGACCCAAACGCTCTACCTTGCACCCACTCTTGAGCACGCGGAAGAAGTCTTCCACCCGCCACCGCTTGAGATACATTGCCAACACCCGCCGTGCATCCGCTACGCTCCCTACCTCCATGCTGGTCAATAGCATCCACTCCACCGGCAGCGCATCCCCCGGAGGCTCCACCTCCATCACATGCACCCCGTACATCACCACCGGCTCCTCCTCGTTCTTCGGATCCGGCAACAAGAACCTCCCGTAGCGTACCTCCGTATTGACCATCCGGTAACTGCGACCCTTCCGTGCCTGCTTGCGCGCCTGCTTCTTGCGCGCCGTCACCCGCTGTATCTCTATCTCCACATTCCCCGGAGCCTTACCACTGCGCATTACCGCAAACAGCTTGCGATCATGCTTCGCTCGTATCAATACCTCCGCCTTACCCTGTCTGCGCTGCTCGGCAAACATAGCAAAGCTGTCCGCCTCCCGGTCCGCAACACAGATCACCTGCGTCTCGCCGGACAGCTCCTCCGCCGCCTCGCATATATCCTTGAACCCGTCTATCCACTGCTGCGTCCGCGGAACATGCGGACCCTCCTCCGGATCCTTGAAGCTGCCACGCAACACCCCCAACGTCAATCCATCCTCCGTCACCACCAGCGTCGCATGCAACGGCAACCCCAGCGTCTTCGCCGTCGTCTGATTACTCCCTATTACCTCCAAATCCGTACACGCCGGCCGCGTACTGTACCGCAACTTCGTCGTGTCCTGGATGCATAACACGGTCTCCTGACTACGCATGCGCTCTATCGTACGCCCACGATGCGGCGCCAATATGTTCTCCGGCGTTACCGTTTTGTCCTTCTTGCTCTCCAATAACCGGTAATGCCCCTTCACCGCCGCGCGGTCCGCATCCGTATGCGCGGTAATGCTGTGGCCTATCACATCGGCCAACATGGACGTACTCTTTACCAGTCGCACAGACAACCGCCTGTCTCCCAATGGCGCTCCGCCAAACTCCGTTTCGGCCCACTGCGCACTGTCAATCCCCTCGTGCGGATCCCTCACCGGACGCAACTCCTCCTCCGGTACCCCCAAGGTCCCGCGCCATTCTTTGTCCAACTCGTATACATACAGCCCCTTGGGATCCTCTTCCTTTGCCTCCTTGTGCCGCTTTCCGCCTGCGGTATGGCCGATCAATACAAAATTGTTCACCTCAAAACACGCTCCTCCCCCTTGGGGATCCACATACGTTTCGACAACCCAGGGACGGTAACAGTACCGTCCCTGAAAATCATCTGCCAACCGTCTCAATACCTTACCCAGTACATGGCTGGCCAAATCCTGACACTGCCCCCGTATCAGAAAACGACTCAAACACACCACACGGTGCAAATGCGCCTTGCGCTGCTCATCACTCCACGCCATCCAGTGCTCTCTGGGCGCCAGGCACAACGCCGCCGCCGAAAATCCCACCGCTCCCAGGTAACCATGGGCACTGCCTATCAGATAGCGTACCTGCGCTCCCACAAATGTGGTCGTACGCCTCGGATGCTCAAAGTGCAGCAACGTGTTCCACACCATACGCTGCTCGTCCGTCTCAACCAACTCAATCGTCAACCCCCGGACACCGTGTACCGTGTCCGGTAACGCTATCGGATCCGGTACCCGCTCCTCGCGCCTACGCGGTTCCGCCTTAGCCGCATTACAATTCTCGGGCTTGGGCAACACCATCCTCCCCCGGGCCTCCAACTTCGATAAAGCCTGCGCACAGTTGCTCACCTGCGGTTCGCCCCGTGCATCAACAAACCCGAACTCTTCACAGACAGCGCGCGCTATCTGCGTGCGAAACCGCCAACGATCGTCGGCAAGAACCCTGTCCAAACGCTCTCCATTGCAGGGAGCGGTGAGCGTTCGTAAGACCTGACTTCGTTGAAACACGCCGCAACATAAAAAACAAGTAGCAAAATGTCAAATACATGAAGTGGTAGGATGGCAGTGGAAGCGGCGCAGGAAGAGATCGCGTATCCGCACGAGAGGACGGCATTATTCACCTCAAGTCACACACCATACCTGTCAGGCCGAAATACCCGAGATATTCCGACAGCCATGCCAGCGAGAGTTGACCAGAACTGACGAACAATCGAACCGTGATGGATGATTTATGGGGGAGGGGCAGCCCTAGCCCTCCCTTATTCATGAGGGAGTTAAGTGGCGGGGAATCGTCGTTTAATATTATGATGTAATATGTTGATTATACACGGTTTGAATGGGATCCTGTGCGATGCTCAAACGTTCAGAAACCCCAATACCCATTCACCCTGTAACACACCCGATGCAAGATCCCAAATCCAACCTTCTGTTCGCTTGCCAGTTCAATAAATCCGTTAAAGTTGTACGCTCCAAGACCGATAATCTAACATCGGATGCCGGCGTCATTCCTATGCGCCTGCTCATGGTGATCAGCACCTTGGCATGCCGACTCGCTTCCGTGCTTAAGGACAATCGGTCCCAAGCTCGGATTACGCATAGCCTTGAGGAGTTAGTGCGGCAGTTACTGCTGCAACATGTGCAGGGGTGGGGACGTCAGTCAGATGCGGACAAGCTTCGAAGGGACCCCGCCATGCGCGTGGCCACTTCTTCCAAAAGGGGTATGAGGGCATTACAGGACGATAGGTCCCTGGCATCCCAGCCAACCATGTCTCGCTTCGTGCACATGTTGGCCGGGAAAAAGAATTTCAAGAAGTTGCGCCTTTTTGTAGAGACATTCGCCATGGAGCACCTGCTGCAGCGTGGTGGCGGGAAGCGCCGCCCCGAGGTGGTCTTTGATGTGGACGGTGTACCGGTAGATACACATGGCAAGCAGCAGGGCAGCAAGTGGAACGGATATTACAAGCGCACCATCTTTCTGCCCCTTATCGCCATATGCGGTGAGTCGGGCGACATGTTGGGGGCGGAATTGCGAGGGGGCACGCAGAATGTGGTGAAGGACTGCTACGGTTTCATTCGACGCATTGGGCTGGCATTGCGTGAACATGTGGCCGACAAGGTCATTGTCCGATTGGACGCAGGCTTCAACAGTGGCGAATTATGTGATAAGCTGGAGAACGACCGTATCGGCTACGTGATGCGTCTGAAAGGAAACGATGTGATTGACGGGTTTGCGGCGCCTCATTTGGAGGGTGATCAGCCGTCGGACGAATGCTACCACGAACTGCGCTACCGTGCAAAGTGCTGGTCCGTAGAGCGTCGTGTGGTGCTCGTGGTTGTTCCGGTGCCGGGAGAGCTTTTTCCGCGGCATTTCTATCTGATCACCGATCTGGATGTAGAAGCCTATCCGGCAGAGCAGCTTGTGAATCTGTACCGGAAGAGAGGAAAGGCGGAAAAGCACTTCGGGGAGCTGAATGCGGCTTGCTCCATGGCGCTGTCGTCGGTTCTCCGTCCGAAGACACACTATAAGGGCCGGCCTGTAGTGCGGGTGCCTGATGAGTCGGAACAGGATGAGTCGGAACAGGATGGGTCGGAACAGGATGGGTCGGAACAGGATGAGTCGGAACAGGATGAGTCGGAACAGGATGCCGAGATCCGAGCCGAGAACGAGGTCCTGCTACAGGTATACCTTCTAACTTATCAGCTCATGCATGTGGGGCGCTGCCTTATGCGGGAGCCTGACGAATCCCAGATAAGTCTGAGCACCTATCGCGAGCGTGTACTCAAGGTGGGGGCCCGCTTCGTACAACACGCGCGCAACATCGTTATCCACATTGCCGCCAGCGCAGATGCTGCATGGGAGCAATTTTGGCGACGTTATTGTCAACTCACATGGATCACGCTTCCCATGAAGAGCTAGCTAAGTCATATTTGCGCCTGCGCTTCGACACCGCAGGCGCCCAACGCGGAATGCGGAAAGAGAAGGTAGGCAGAGGTGCGTCTACCCGACAGACGTCTTCCCAAAATCTCGGTAATGTGACCGCTATCGAGTCGGGAAAAGGGCCTAAACTGGTGTTTTCAGCCCCTCTCATGGTCGTCCCTACGCATGAACAACGCACAATCGGTCCTGCAGGTACCGAAACAGCACTTTTAGACCCGAACAGGGTACATCATGAATATTGCAGGCTAGCATCCCACTATACCGTTCCCCCATGCCGTCGTAGAGTCGGCGGGCGGCGCGTTACTCCGTAGAGCACGTTTCCGCCCGCCGCTCACCGAACCCGGCGTGCGGTTTTCCCGCACCGGGCTCTCCAGGCGGATCATGCAACTCGCACTCGGAAAAGTTATCTGAAATAGGGGGCATTGTCTAAATGAAGGGGAGCACCCTCCAACGCCTGCCCGACATTCCCTACAACTCGCAGCTAAGCCTGTTTACGCCTCGACTAACACGTACCCCGGCTTCCCGGGGTGCGCTTCCTTCACTTTCGCATGTGATGTCGCTAAGGTCCCTGACCATTAACCGGTTTGTAGGACGTTGCCATTTACCGTAGCCCTTCCCTCTTTGAACACCACTCCGCACCTGCGACCCCTTCCCTCCGCGGGCATTACCCCGCATCAACGGTACTACGGACCACTCCGCCACCCTGCTGACCGGCATGGTGCCAGAAGTAGTTGGCTTATAAAACGAGGGTCGCGAATGTTTAGGAGTATTCGGAGCCTTTTACACGAGCCAATTATTTTCTTCCAAGATGCCTTCAGATGATCTTTCGGAGCTTGATCAGATGCTTCGCGACGCGGGTCAATCCGGTCGGTCGCTGCGATATTTTCTCCTGCGACAATGCACCGAGCTTGCACAACGCCTGACATGCAGTCTGGAGTCGGATGTGCAACAAGAGGAGTCGGCCAGCCCGGGTGTGAATGCGGTTCCATCATCCCCTACGGA
Organism: Rhodothermales bacterium; assembly: GCA_963663495.1. Taxonomy (GTDB): domain Bacteria; phylum Bacteroidota; class Rhodothermia; order Rhodothermales; family Bin80. The sequence goes on along the minus strand of OY760427.1, from coordinate 802,520 downwards.
CGGCAAGACGCAAACAGAGGAGTCGTCCCGTGTTCTGGAGGCGAAGGAGGCCTCGTTACAAGGTGGTGGTGGTCAGGATAATGCCTATTTGCGCGAGGTGCGCAACCAGGCCTTGGAGGTCTTTGAGGGTCGGCACATAGGCGGGGAAGATTACGTGGCTCTGTGGATGGATGCCACATCGGTGTACGGTCGTTCATTGTTGCTTTGCATGGCCGTTACCGCAGAGGGGTATCGGCATATGCTGGGATTTACAGAGTCCACGGTGCAGGATACCGGGGCGGTGCGGCAGCTGCTACAAGGGTTGTGCGAGCGCGGTTTGTGTGTGGATCGGGGCCTGCTTTGCATCACATCTGGACAGGCGGGGCTAACACGAGTTCTTGGTCAGAGCTTGGGCATGCATGTATGCCTGCAGCATTGCCAGATGGCCAAGCGCGAGCGTGTAGTCAGCTATCTTGCCGATGAGGATCAACGCCGTGTAAAGGGCGCCATCTCGCGTGCTTATCAATTACCGGACCGACAGGAGGCCCACAGTTCCCTGATGCGGATCCATGCCGAGTTACAACGGTGCAACCGATCTGCGGCGCAATGGCTGCTGCAGGATCTGGACCGAACACTGACGCTGCATGGTACGGGCTTGTACGAGATGCTGAGTCCGAGTCTTAGGAGCACCCGTTGTTTGATGCATACCTCGCACAGGCTGGTCAAGCAGTTGCGCGGCCTTCGTCACTGGTATCCGCCACAGGAGCGACGGGCGCAGTTGGCGCTGTTGCTGTTGGAGATGGAATCACGCATGCGCAGACTGGAGCATGCGTCGAAGTTATTACCGATGCGGTCGGCATTGTTTGCTGATGAGGTGTCCGAGCAGCAGGCATGAGAGATACGAATACCGAATGGGAGGGGCTTTTACAGCAGCGAGGGTACTTCAACACTCTTCCCCTGGTACACAAAAGCGCTGCCTTCCCGATTTTCTGCCTGGAATCACCCGCAAACGGGCTGTAGAGTACTTTTAGAGCGCGCAGTACGTCTCCGGACGGGTGATTATGCGGATAAGACCGCGGGAGTGGCAACGGGGAGCGCCTCCATTGGGCCAAAAAGGGGCTCGTGCAGGCTGTTTTTGTACAAACAGCTGGCTTTTCGCCGCACAGCGGCCCGTGGAACCTCAATAAACGCTCTCGCAGGCCCGGTTTCCTGCTGCGGCCGGACACACCCGGTGTGCAGATCAGGCTTCAAGTACACAAAAAACGCGGATATCCCCGTTTTTCTGCCCGGAATCACCCGTAAACGGCCTACCGAGCGCCTTTCAGAGCGCGCAATACGTCTCTGGACGGGTAATCATGCGGATAAGACCACGGGAGCGGCAACGGAAAGCACCTCCATTGGGCCAAAAAGGCCTTGTGCAGGCCTGTAAGGATGCCAATTGCTGTGCACAGAGGGATGACCAAGGCCATCAAGGAAGCAGACTGCCCTGTGTTAAAGAGCTGCCGAGCTGGCTAACAGCACTATTGGAACGCGTACGATTGATCCATGCTTGCCAGAACAAGAATGTGGCCGTGCAATACTACTATGAGCACGATATCCGGGCGCACCGTGCCACGGTTGAAAAGATTGGCACGTTTTCGGAGCTAATCACACGCATGGCAGGCTACAATGCCTCCAGATCGTACGCTTTAAGCCGCTATAGCGATGCCAGCGCACGCAAAAGGGCTCAACGAAGCCGTTCGCGTGCAGAAACGCGCCCATATCTGCCACCAAAACGCCGACGACACCATACATCGCGCGTGTAGGTTATTGCGTGCACGGAAAACGGTGCATAAAGTATTCAATATTTGTAACCTGCACGGAATGGTATAACACCGCTGTTTTTGTACAAACAGCCGGCTTTTCGCCGCACAGCGGCCCGTAGAACCTCAATAAACGCTCTCGCAGGCCCGGTTTCCTGCTGCGGCCGGACACACCCGGTATGCAGATCAGGCTTCAAGTGCACAACAAACGCGAATATCCCCGTTTTTCTGCCCGGCATCACCTGCAAACGGCCTGCCGAGCGCCTTTCAGAGCGCGCAGTACGTCTCCGGACGGGTGATTATGCGGATAAGACCGCGGGAGTGGCAACGGGGAGCGCCTCCATTGGGCCAAAAAGGGGCTCGTGCAGGCTGTTTTTGGTCCAACAGCTGGCTTTTCGCCGCACAGCGGCCCGTAGAACCTCAATAAACGCTCTCGCAGGCCCGGTTTCCTGCTGCGGCCGGACACACCCGGTGTGCAGATCAGGCTTCAAGTACACAAAAAACGCGGATATCCCCGTTTTTCTGCCCGGAATCACCCGTAAACGGCCTACCGAGCGCCTTTCAGAGCGCGCAATACGTCTCTGGACGGGTAATCATGCGGATAAGACCACGGGAGCGGCAACGGAAAGCACCTCCATTGGGCGAAAAAGGCCTTGTGCAGGCCTGTAAGGATGCCAATTGCTGTGCACAGAGGGATGACCAAGGCCATCAAGGAAGCAGACTGCCCTGTGTTAAAGAGCTGCCGAGCTGGCTAACAGCACTATTGGAACGCGTACGATTGATCCATGCTTGCCAGAACAAGAATGTGGCCGTGCAATACTACTATGAGCACGATATCCGGGCGCACCGTGCCACGGTTGAAAAGATTGGCACGGTTTCGGAGCTAATCACACGCATGGCAGGCTACAATGACTCCAGATCGTACGCCTTAAGCCGCTATAGCGATGCCAGCGCACGCAGAAGGGCTCAACGAAGCCGTTCGCGTGCAGAAACGCGCCCATATCTGCCACCAAAACGCCGACGACACCATACATCACGCGTGTAGGTTATTGCGTGCACGGAAAACGGTGCATAAAGTATTCAATATTTGTAACCTGCACGGAATGGCATAACACCGCTGTTTTTGTACAAACAGCCGACTTTTTGCCGCACAGCAGCCCGTGGAGCTGCTATAACCTCTCTCAAAGGCCCGGTTTCCTGCTGCAGGCATCAACAAAGTCATCCTCGTCGTTGGAAATCCTTACTATCGAGCCATCTGGGGGCTCTGCATTATGCTACTTGGAGCCCTAATCATCCAACACCCTAACACACCCATCGTTATGCAAGCATGTGAGACAACAACCAAGCCCTCAACCAAGGCCAGGAAGCGAGTGAAGCACTTCCGGGATATAATTGATCAAGATCGGGAGACCAAGATGGCACTCTTGCGATGCAGCGGTAGCATTGAGGAGCTGTTGGCTAAATTGGTCATGGAAGAGGAGGTAGAGTCGCTCTGTGGCAAGCGCTACGCGAGAGACGATGTGCACGACGGACGTTACGAGAGATGGGGGACCAATCCGGGTTCAATCAGGATCATGGGGAAACGCCTGAAGATCCGGGTGCAGCGCGTACGGGATAAGAAAGAGGGCAAGGAGCGTCCTCTGGAGACCTATTGTGAGCTACGCAATGCATCGGTTGAAGAGGAGAACAATCTGACGGAAAACATTCTTCTTGGGATCAGCCAGCGGGATTATCACCGTGTGGTCAGCGCGTTTGCGGACAGTTATGGATTGAGCGCTTCCTCGGTCAGTCGCACTTTCAGGAAGAAGAGTGCGGAGGCCCTCAAGAAGTTCGAAGAACGCGATCTGTCTTCGGAAACCTATGTGACGCTGCTGATAGATGGCAAGTACTTGCAGGAGTGCCAGATCGTGCTGTGTATGGGCATTACGGCAGACGGAAAGAAGGAGATCTTGGGCATGGTGGAGACGACCACGGAGAATGCGGAGGCGATTACAGGTTTGTTGGAAGGCCTGATCAATCGCGGCCTGTGCTATGACCAGGGCCTGCTGTGCGTTGTGGATGGAGCGAAGGGGCTGTACAAGGCGGTAAAGGATGTCTTCGGCGACTACACGCAGGTGCAGCGTTGTACTTGGCATAAGCGGGAGAATGTGGTGAGCAAGCTCACGAAAAAGGAGGATGCGCCCAAGGTGCGTCGGAAGATGCAGGAGGCGTATCGTGAAGACACGTACGACGACGCAAAAGCGGGGCTTGAGACCCTACGGGATGATTTGGAGGAACAAGGGGAGGAAGCGGCCGCACGTAGCCTGGAAGAGGGCATGGAAGAGACGCTGACACTGCACAGGCTGGGTGTGGCGGATACGGTCGGATGCAGTCTGCTAACCACCAACATCATTGAGAATGTCAACGGCCAGCTGGCTAATCGAACGCGGCGGATCAGACGTTGGGTACACTCAGATCAACGTCACCGATGGGTAGCAATGGCTATGCTGGAAACCGAACCCCGATTATGCAAGCTTAGCTGTGCAAAACACCTTCCCAAGCTCCAAAAAGCCCTGCTAAAATGTGTGCCGAAACCGTATCTTGGGCCCACTCCTAAGCCGGTCTTGAAAAAATAGACCAACTACTTCTGGCACCATGCCCTGCTGACCCGGCCTGGCTCTTACAAACTTCCGGTTGGTGCGCGCACCGTCAACAGGGCTTCCCGTGTTGCTGCTTCCCTGATCTTCCATGCGTGCCAGCGCCAATACCCCGGCGAGTCAGTCTCGGTGCTCTTATCGCTCTCTTCCCGAAACCGCATCGGTCCTCCCCTATCACCGGAAGGTCGACACTCGCATTACCCGTTTCGAAGCCTGCTCAGCGTTCAATCATGTTCCGGCCCGCATGGTCGCTAAGCTACTCTCGTAGCCCGTTAACTACAGTGCTTCATACCATGTCGTTACCTCCATAATACGCTGTAACCGCTACCAACCGGAGCGACAGTTGTTGGGCGGGATTCGCACCCGCCACAGGAAAGCGCCTTATCACGGCGCACATCAAGCTTGGGCTAGGGGAATGGCACAACGCCCCACTTCCGCATACCCGTGAGTATGGAGATATCATTACTTTTCGGGCAACACAATGTGACTTGAACGCCCCAACGTAATGCGTGCAAGGGTTTCCAAGTGCACAGGTCAGCCACCAGCCGTCAGCCCTGTTGCCGTCGCGATGGCCTCCTAATGGCAACATCCGAAAATGCATCCCTCTCTAGATTGTCCGCGCACGGACGCCACGGCATTGCGCCCATCAGGGTCAGCAACGAATCAAATTGAATCAGCGCTATGTTGCGGCATGCTGACGTATTGTGTGTGCCGCTACATCTCGCATCGGTACATCATACGTTGATCGTCGCATAGCCGTATAGCTCAAGGGATTCCATCGTATTTGCGCTGAAACAGTCTGAACTTTCCCAGTCTACGGATTCCTGCTCGGGCAATCAAAACGGACCGATACGTCGCATACCGAAACGGATTCATACTTGTGTTCCTTGCAATTATTAACTTCCCACCGGTAGCCGATCCCGAAGCTGCTACGGGCCGTTCAACGGCTCGGCGGAGGAGCGTTTGCGCTTCCACAATTACAACACCTCGCCCATGCAGATCCAGCAACTCACTGACGTACTAAAGCAGGTTTCTGACAGAATGTCGTCCGGTGATCTCAGGAATGAAGCGCAAATCAAGCAGGCGGTGATCCTTCCAGTGTTACGTGCCTTAGGATGGGACGATGCTGACCCAAGCCAATTCAGACCGGAGCTTCGCATTGATAAGCAGGGATACGTAGACTATGCGCTGTTCGATCAAGACTCACGGCCTTTGGTGTTCCTGGAGGCCAAGTATCAAGGCAAGCTGACACCCAGCGGCGAGGAACAACTCTTCCGATATGCTAATGCACAGGGCATCCCTCTGTTGATTCTTACCGATGGTAACCGCTGGGACCTATACCAAAGCATGGCCGCAGGACGACCCTCCGAGCGTCTCTTCGCGTCGCTAAATTTGCAGTCGGAAGGCCGCCGCGACGAAATTGCAGAAATCATGCAAAAAATCCTGGAGCGCCGACGCGTGGTCTCTATGGAAAGTGATACATCCGCTCGCCAGATGTTAGAGGAACGCAGGGCCCGGCTGCGTGCGCGTCATAGCATCGCGGATGTCTATCGCAGTCTGCTCAATAACCCTGAGTCAGGCTTATCCCAGCTGGTGAAGCAACGCGCTGAAGAGTCGGCCAACGTTTCGCCCAGTCTGAAGGATATCTCGGCATTCCTCAAGAGCCAACGGGTTAGGCCTGCCGGTTTTTCGTCAACAAGTCCACCCCCGGATCAAACCGACAGCCCAGAAAGAAAAACACGTCCCCGCATTTCGGGTTTCGAAATAGAGGGTCACGTGGTACGGGCCAAGTCAGGAAAAGCTACACTCGTCGCGTTGATACAGCACCTTGCAAGCGAGGATCCGACATTCTTAGAGCGGTACGGGGAAGCAACAATATCCCGTACGCGGCGGGTCGTGGCTAAGAATCCCCGCGATCTTTTTGCTGACTACGAAAAATTTTCCTATGCCATAACAGATTTAGGCAATGGATGGTATGTAGGATGTCATATGAGCAGCCTGGACATTCGCAAGCGTATCGCCACGGCGGGCAAGGTGTCTGGAAAGGAGATTCGCGTTCTTACCCCTCAAAGACAATGAATGATGTAGGAATTGACGGAGTGTTGAGAACGGAAGTCAGATCCACCAGCACATCAGCCCCGAATAGTCGTTCCAAAGATCGGCCATGGTCGCTGCCATCTGGCCGCCGCGCGCCGTTGCTACGCAATACAAGGGAGTTATATGGCTGAATGCCACGCGTTTTCGCAGGAATTACTTTTTGTGCTTTGGTGGTGCAGACAGGATGGCTTTTGCCAGTTTTTCATAATCGGTTCCCGCTTTTCACGAACAAACTGCAATTATTTCAAATAACTCAACACATGGATACGCATGCTATATAATTACCATATATTAGGGAGTTATATGCCACAGTGCCATGCCCGAAACGGTTAGTGCATACCGCAATATCACATACAGGCTGTTGCCCGGAAGTCGGAGTAATGCCAAGCAACTTGCTGGATTAGCGGGTGCGTGTAGGTTTGTGTGGAATGCCATCCTCGCAGAGCAGAGCGAGGCGTACAGGAAAGCGAAAGAGGCTGGAGAGAAGCCGCCCTCGGTAAGCTTCTTCTCGCTGGGGAAGCGGTTCACGGCGCTGCGCCGCACGGTCGAGTGGCTACCTGAATACTCCTTTGGTGTCGTTAGATACACGTTGTCGTTAGATACACATTGAAATATCAGGCGGATGCATGGAAGGCATTCTTCAAGGAGGGTAAGAGAAGACCGAGATTCCATTCCAGACATGGTAGTACGCCTTCGTTCACGATCCCGGATAACGTAAGGGTTCGGGATGGCAAGCTGTATATCCCGAAAGTGGGATACATGGCGCTCCGCAGGCGGGGAGGCAACCCGTACCCTGATGGTATACCCGTCAAAGCCACGGTAAAGAAGAACGCCGGCAAAGGGTATGCTGTCATCTGCTACAAGATGGAGGCACCTGTAATAGAGGATACCGGCGGTGCTGTAGGCATTGACCGTAATTGCGGGCAGGTCGCTATGGTCTCCACAGAGGGCGATACAAGCATTATCAGACAACCGGATACCAAGCGTCTTGATGCCAAGTTGAAGCGGCATCAGCGAAGACTGGCGAGACAGAAGAAAGGCTCCAACCGTCGTAACAGGCGGAAGCATGGAATCGCCCGCATACAGCGCAAGCGTGCTAACATCCTCAAGAATGCGAACCATCAGGCAAGTCGCAGTATTGCCAATTGCTCCTCAACGGTGATACTGTAGGACCTGAAGATCAAAGCGATGACACGTTCAGCTAAGGGGACGATGGAGAGCTTTGGCACAAACGTCAAACAGAAGTCTGGCCTTAACTGTGGAATACTACGAACAGGTCGGGGCCAGCTGGATCAGATGCTGAGCTATAAGTGCCGCAAGGTGATAAAGGTTACCGCTGCCTATACGAGTCAGCGGTGTTCTGTGTGTGGGCACACAGAAGCGAGTAACCGTAAGACACGGAGCAAATTCACGTGTATGTCCTGTGGACATGCGGATCATGCAGACCTGAATGCGGCTGCAAACATACTGGCCTCCGGGATTGGGGCTGCTACACGGCGAGGGGCGTTCGGGTTACCGACCCCTATGACCCGTGAAAATGATACTAGTGCCTCACTGTGTACAGTTGGTCACTCACGTATATAATTCCCCAATGCAACCCTTCATTTTTGTCGCGATCGATCCGATTTCGGCGGCACCGACGTACATTCCGCGGAACTGCACCAGTGTCGAGGAGCACATGGCAGCAGCTGGCGGTGCGTCATTATCCAGGATCCGCCAGACATTTCGCTCTCACTGGTCCGGAAGCAATGTGAGTTATATCCCTTGTGCGCGGCGCTGGCACATGAGCACGGACGGATCCAACCGGACAAAGAGCATCGCTGGTAGCTGTGTGCACCATACTCCATGCCTGCGGCAAGCGGTAAGGACGCCGATCCGTGGCACTTGGGTTTCGCCCGCAATACCGCCTTCACCAGCCCAAAAAGCGCCCGATACCGCGATTACAGGAAACACACCTTCCTGTCGTTTGGAGTTGCTTCTCGTGAACGCTGTAAGCGGCGTGCACGGCGTGGCATGGAGACACTGGCTGCTGCCTCCAAGAATTCATACACCATTGCGCAGACACACTAACGATAGCACCTGACCGAAGAGACAACACGCGACGGAATCCCATTTGGAACCTATACCTCATAGCGGCTTCCAAGCGCTTGGGAGCGCCATTTGCAGCCGTAGCGTACCCACCCCACCTACTCCCACTTAACATCACTATGGTACCACAACGAACAATCGGACCGCTGGTCACTGCGCCGCCTAAACCGCCCGAAGCAAGGACTATCACCGGGCATGCCGTCCTTCCAGATACGGGTGAGCTAAGAACAGTGGAGCTTTTTGATGCCCGCGGCGCGCCCAATCAACGCTCTGAAATCATCACCGGCACAAACTCCAGTTTCAGGTTCCTCCGACAGGCCCGCATCATCTTGCTCCCCGATGCCGAAGGATATGCAGCGGTGCCGGTACGCACCGGGCCTACCGAAGAAGCGCTGTTTTACGTCAACCGAGGCAGTGCACGCATACAGACCCAAAGCGGCACCTATGACCTTGGCATGGGTGATGTGCTGTATTTAGGTCTAGCGGAAGAGGTCCTTATATCCTGTGACAGTGCTCTAGGCGATGTAAGCGAATACAGGGCAGTTGACTGCCACACCAAGTATCCGGATAGCCTGGTCCTGCACGCACATATTGCTGAAACCGAGCTGGCGGCTCAAGTCGGGACAAAGCGTCCCATGTCTGAGCGCACGGTCTATAAACTCGTAGATCAGAACATTAATGCCTGCAGACTTCTGTTCGGTGACACATTCATCGCAAATGTTGGCGGCATTGGCAGCTACCCTCCCCACTTCCACGGCCCCGACGGGCCGTACGGACTCGGCAAGGATGCAAAAGAAGAGATATACCACTTTCGGTGTGCCAGCGTGATTCCCGGTGACATACCCTACGTACTCCAGAATTGCGCCCGTCCAGGAGAGCCGACCAACACGTACGTGCACCTTTTTGACGAACAAGCCATAAATGTCACACCCAATTTTCACGACACGATTGCGCCTGCTACCGTGGATTTCATGTTTGTCTGGTGCTTGGGTGCCTTTACGGAAAATGAACGTGACTGGTCCAGAATCGTGACACGGCCAGGCTACGAGGACGAGTGGTAGTCGGACGCGGCGAGGCCACCAAACGGCAGCGACTATGCACGCATGCCGTTCACAGAATGGATATGGCATGATACTTCCAACGCTTGGAGCTAATGTGCATGCTCCCGGGGCACTCCTGCCGGAACGCATCCTGCAGTTTGGCACCGGTCGGTTCCTGAGGGCCTTCGCAGACAGTTTCGTTGACGAAGCGAATGCAGACGACAGGTATGCCGGACGGATCGTCGCCGTTCAATCAACCGGTGCGGCAAGAGCGGATGCATTATGTAACCAGTCGGGACTGTTTACGCTTTGGGTGCGTGGAGGTACCAGTGAAGCCCCCCATGAATCTCATCGCATCGTGTCGTCCGTCAGTCGGGCCATACCCGCAGCTGAGGGCTGGGACCGGGTCCTTGAATTAGCACGCAGCAAGGACCTGGAGGCAGTCTTCTCCAATACCACAGAAGTAGGCCTAACCTTGTCTGACAAGGATCGCCTTGATGCACATCCACCTGCATCTTTCCCGGCAAAACTGACTGCATTTCTCCTCGCACGCGCAAAACACTTTGACTTCCATCCCGACCGGGGACTGGTCGTACTGCCATGTGAACTGGTTGACGCTAACGGTACCCTACTCAGGAGCCTTGTATTGGCCACCGCGCGCCGGTGGAAACTGAACCAGCCCTTTGAGGAATGGGTCTCTACCGCCAACACGTTCTTCAATACGCTGGTTGACCGCATCGTGCCAGGGCTGCCCCGGGAAGCGGAGGTCCGCTCCTTTGAGTCCCGGGTCGGCTACACCGACTCGCTGCTTACACCGACCGAACCCTACCGTATATGGGCGATTGAGGGTAATCCGAACCTCGGTTTTGTTCGCGATGCGGAGCCGATCGTGGTCGCACAAGACATTGCTCCATACCGATTGCGTAAGGTGCGACTGCTAAATGGCGGGCATACGCTTAGTGTCCCCCTAGGCTACCTGACCGGAAATCGTAGCGTGCTTGAGAACATGCGGCACCCCGTCACTGGTCCCTATATAGAGGCGTTGCTGCGAAACGAATTGGGACCAACGCTGGACGTTGATCCGGCGACGGTCCCACCCTACATTGACGAAGTTCTGGCTAGGTGGCAAAACCCCTTCCTCCGTCACGAACTCATTGATATCACACTGCAAGGCACCACCAAAATGCTCCATCGCGTGGTGCCATCGCTGATCACGCATGTTCGGAAAAGGAAGACGGTTCCGCACCTCATAGCCGTGGGACTTGCCTCCCATCTTCTGTTCATGCGCTGCCAGCCTTGGCAGACCGGGTATCACGGGCTTTGGAACGACCAAGCTTATGCCATCCAGGACGACTGTTCCAATGTCTTTGCAGAGGCTTGGCGAACCAGCACACCCAGGGAGGTCGTCCAGACAGTGTGTGCAAACTGCTCACTATGGGGTACGGACCTGACCATTCTTCCCGAATTTGGCAGTGCGGTCACTTTCTACCTGGAGACGATGCTGAGTAAGGGAGTATGCACAGCCTTGGAAATCGCACTCAAGAATCAGGGTACCTGAACCTGGCCCCCTTGTCCCCTGTTCAACGCGGGATGGAAAAACAATTCAAGCTCTATAACACCCTTACGGGCGCAACCGAGCCACTAAGCCCCATGGAACCAGGGCACCTCCGATTCTATGGCTGCGGCCCCACGGTGTATTCATACGCCCACATAGGCAATTTTCGCTCTTTCCTTACCGCCGACCTGATACTTCGGACTGCGCAGGCCATCGGCTGGAAAACCACATACGTCACCAACATTACGGATGTAGGTCATTTGACAGCGGACGATTTTGTTGATCCGTCTGGAGAAGACCGAATGCTGCGAGCGCTCAGGTCAAAGGAGGGAGAACGCTTCGCCAATGTGTGGGACCTTGCCCGATACTATGCGAATGCGCTAATTGAGGATTGGCAGACACTGAACCTCCGCGAGCCGAACGTAAGGCCACGTGCGACAGAACATGTACGCGACCAGATACAAGCCATTGAGCGGCTTGTCGAACGGGAGCTAGCGTACGAAACAACGCAGGGTGTGTACTTTTCTGTAGCAAGCTTCCGGAATTATGGCGCGTTGTCCGGAAATTCTTCCGCAGAAACGCTAAATGAAGCGGTGCGCGATATCGTAGTGGATGCGGAAAAGCGAGACCCTCGCGACTTCGCATTGTGGAAGAAAGACGAGAATCACCTGATGCAATGGCACAGTCCATGGGGATGGGGCTTCCCGGGCTGGCACATCGAATGCTCGGTGATGGCACAGACCTACCTTGGCACCACAATAGACCTGCACACTGGCGGCGAGGATCTAATATTCCCGCACCATGAATGCGAAATCGCCCAAGCAGAAAGCCTCTCCAACAAACCGTTCGCCTCACACTGGGTGCACTCACGATTTCTGCAGGTTGAAGGGCGCAAGATGTCAAAGCGGCTCGGCAATTTCTACACCGTTCGAGACCTGGTCAGTGCTCCCTCCGATGGTGGACGAGGGGTCGACCCATTGGCACTGCGGCTTGCTTTGATCGCCGGCCAATACCGAAAACCCTTCAACTTTACCTTCGGAACTCTGCGCGACAGTGGACGCCACGCCCAAAGGTTCAAGGACGCATCAGACATGGCCGCTTCTCCACAGGGTGACGGGCCGGACAGGGTTAACCACCCATTGACAGCCTGTTATGAGGCCGCCTTGGGCGCTATGCTAGATGATCTCAACACTCCCGCTGCAATCGCTGCATCGCTGGAAGGGGTAAAGCACATATTTGCGGCAGGGCCTTCGCTGTCGCATGCCTCGGCTCACAGCAGCACTACTTTCCTCCAGAAAGTCAATGACCTGCTCGGCATCGTCTATCCGGCAGACAGGCAGAATAAGCAGGCGGATCCCATCGCCGATGAGGTTGAACAACTACTCTCAGAACGTAAGGAGGCCCGCAGCGACAAAGACTACGCACGCGCGGATGCGATCCGCAACAAGTTGGAAGCACTCGGGATTGAGGTGATGGACTCCGCACAGGGAACCACATGGCGTCGGCGCACCGGCGCGCTAGACCATTAGAGCAGACATATGAATATTGACAAACTGACCGGAGGAATGGCGCGGATGGTGCATCGCGTCATAAACGAGGGTTCTTTTACAGGCAATACAGAGGTGGATGCACTGCTTCGTACGGACCCGAATGCGGTAATCCTCGGTCTACTGTATGAGCAGCGGATCCGGGCAGAAGTAGCTTTCACCGGCGCCCTCAGGCTCCGTGAACGATTGGGCCACCTGGACTTGGAGCGCATCGCCAACATGGACGACGAGGATCTTGCAGCCATCTTTGGCAAGCCCCCCGCCGTGCACAGATTTTCCAATAAGATGTCCAACTACACCCGGCGTGTCGCTTCAGCGTTGGTCCGTGATTTTGGCGGCAACGCAGCGAATATATGGAACGATGGCGCGGATACCGATACTATCCGGAAACGCGTGCAGTCCTTACCCGGGTTTGGGCCGGCAAAGTCGTCCAAGCTGAAGTATGCGCTGCATTTTCTGGGCTACCGCAATTTTTCTGACGACTGAATCGGGAGTACCAGCCAGAAAATGCTTCCTCCGGCCGGCGCCGGCCTGTAGCCGATCTCCCCGCCAAGATCCTCCACGCTGCGCCGCGCAATGGCTAAGCCGAGTCCAGTCCCGCTGGTCTTGGTTGAGAAACTTGGCTCAAATATGCAATCACCAATTTCCGGGTGTATTCCCGGACCATTGTCGGTAACGGTGCTCTCCCCCATGCCTGACTCGCTCACGCATGCGGTGACGATCACCTTCCCGTCCTCCTTGTTACGGACAGCTTCCAATGCATTCTTCACCAGATTGATGTAGATGCGCCGCAGCTCTTCCCGGTCTGCTTCCATGTACAGCGGATCCGCTGTCAAGTCTAACACCATTGTGGCTTGGCCAGACGCCTCTTCCCGCATAAGGCAGACAGCCTCTTCAATAACCTCGGCCAAGTTTACCGTTTGTAATGATCGCGCTGGCATGCGGGCAAAACTGGCAAACTCGTTCGCAATCCGCGCCATGGCGTCCATCTGGTCTACAAGCGTGGCAGTGACCCGATCGAACAGCTTACGAAACTTCTCTTCCGGAGCTTCCTCCAGTGCCCGACGCAGGTGCTGCACGGAAAGCTTCATCGGTGTCAGGGGGTTATTGATCTCGTGGGCAACCTGCCGCGCCATCTCACGCCAAGCCAGCTTCCGTTCCTGCTGCGCCAGCCGGCCACGACTCTCCACAAGCTGGGACTGCATATCATTGAAGGTCTCCACCAGCTCGCCAACCTCGTCCTTGGACCGCGTTGCCGGCAACTGCTCAAAGCGCCCGACCGCTACTGCAGCCAGACCAGCTCGCAGCCGTCCTATGGGACGCGCCACAGCGCTTGCCAGAAGCGACGCCGTAGACATTACCAGAACAAGAACGAACAAGAGCGCTCCGAACAGATAGGCGAGCGTCCGCGCCCGCTCCTCCTCTATGCGCTCTTGCTCAGGAAGGGCGGGCACCGACAGTACATACCGCAAGGCCCCCGCCTCATCAAGCAGGGCCTTGTAGCCTGCAGTAACACGAAACGATCCGATATCATGGTCCACGAAAGCAAAGTCAGAATCGTCCAGCTGCAAGGCCTCTAATGCTTCCATGGGAAGGCGCTGATCCACCACACGGTCTTCAACAAGATGTCCACGTGTTGCTCCCACCAGCCGTGCTTCCCGGTACAGCATCAAATCCAGGCCCGTCTGGACAGCCAAGCTATCCAGCGATATCCGCTCCAGGGCGCGGTAGGCAGGCTCATCGCCAACCGTCTGCTGGAACAGTGTCGCCTCAATAGATTGCAGATGCTGCCGCAGCCAGCTCTGAACCGCGCGGTCATTCTCCTCGGTCACCACTTCCACGCCAACAAGACCAACGGTGCCCACGGCAATAATACCCACCACGAGGAAAGCATTGAGGACACGATCCCTGAAATGCAACCGAGAGGATGGTAGCAGCCCCTTGCGCCAACGCACAATAATCCCTCCAACAAACAGCGGGATACCAAGCATTAGTCCGGCCACGATGAGCCGCAGCAGGTAATAGAGATGGTCGAAGGTAGTAGGCGCCGATGCTCTGACCGCAAGAATGCGCGCCACCTCTGCGCCATGAGCCATCTGTCTGTAGTAGGTATCGTATCTCCGCCCCCCTTGCACATCCCGGTGCCAGAGTGACTGGACAGTACTGATAGCTGTCGCAACCTCACTGTCTAGCCTGTACTGCCGGAAGGCACGCCCTAACTTGTACACTAACACGCCTGACCTGAATGTTGCCATGGACATGCCCGTTTGCGCTCCACTAGCCTCGGGATCGGTTAGCACACGCACGAGCGGGGACGCACCCGACTGCTGATGATCTGCTCGCCGCTCAGCCACAATCGCTACCCGTAGCGATTCCGCTGAAACCGGCATCCCGACGCCTGCGAAGCGAACCCGCTCACGTTCACGAACCGCAACAGTACCGGCGTCCTGCAAGGTTGCTAATGATCCGACAGGAAGTATGCGTGACCAGCTGCTACTGCCCCCCACCGCGTGCCTGGAACGAATCTGGCCTTCCGGCCCAAGCACAAGAATCAAAGCATCCAACTCAAGCGAGTCAAGACGCCTCTGCAACGGGGGTGCTGCGACGGAATCCACGAGGACAGATAGAGGATAGGCTGTTCCATTTTCTGTCAACAAGGTATCTATCAGGTCCGGTATCCCCGCATCACGGTCAGCCTCTAGCGCTGCGGCTGCGCTTTCCATGTGGATACGCCGCCTCTCCTCAAGACCACGGAACGTCAGTGGATACAGCAGAATGGCCGCAGCAAGGGTAGCCGGTAAAATCCGGCGGAGAGTGACCCATCCCAGCACAGTACCCGGCTGCTTGACAGGTACGGTTAGCAGCAGGACGGCAACAACGATAAACCCGCCGCCGACTGGCCAGGATACCCACCCTTGCCAATCAAACACGGCAACTGCGACAACCATTACACCGACCGCAACTAAAGCTCCCATACTCCCTCCAGCTCCCACCCCGTCTCCCCTTCCTATTGCAACGAGAATCAGGGCTGCAATCAGTACCGCCGTGCTAACGGCGCATAGGAGCAGTGCACCAAACACAACCTGCACCAAAGGTACCGGCAGCAGTCCATCTCTGGCGAATAGCTCAATATTGGATTGAACCACTACATGGCGGCTAACCACGCCGAGAAGAGTAACCAACCCTAGGCTGGCACCGGAAACTACAGCCAATTGCAGCACGAATATGAACCGCACTTTCTGCCGCACGATGTCCTGCCACGATGGCCATTGTGCACGGAAAGACATAGCACGCAGAATAATAAGTGCGCTGACTAGAACGAACAGGCTAGTTAGCAGCAAGTCCGCCGAGGACTGCAGGAGACCCCAGCCCCATTCCGAGTGCATGTGGGCGGTGTCGAACAGAGGGCTCAGCGGGGCTTTGCCCTGCTGCCAGCGCCCAGGTATGTCCAGCGAAATGAGGACAAATCGCGCACCCCACCAAGCTGTAAGCAGGATGACTAGCACCCCAATCCTGCCCGGATTTAACCGATGCACATACCAAGCCCCGGCAAGGAGCCACCCCAGCAGCAGCAGAGCGAGGAATGATAGCGCATCGTCATAGTAGTGGCCGACGCGCAAGGCTACCGATGTAATGGGAGGGAGTGCAACCGAGGCATAGCCCAGCGTGTCTGCCTGCAGCCCGAGAAGCGGGACTGCATGCGGCCCAGGTGCCTCCGGGGGGGCCCACATGTATTCCACCGGGAGCCCGACATCAAGCTGCCAAGTACCCCGCATATCGTAGTCTTCAAGGTAGGCATTCTGGACGGGGTAACGTCTCTCAATGGTTCGCATGACACGCACCACCCCCACAGCGCCCTCGGTGCTCAGCACCGGCTGCCAAACCACCAATGCGCGACGCCAGGCTCCATCCTGAACGATGTAGGCTGCCCGGTTCACTACCCCCACCTCCTCGCCGGGCCCAAAAGGAAAACCGTGCTCCTTCCAAGCCACGACTTGGCCATCTGCATCATACACTTCAACCGACCACCACTCAGGCACGGGTAGCGCTGCAAGGTACCGGATCAGGTTCGCCCGACCGTCCTTCCCCTTTAATAGCCCGGTCTGCAGGTGTTCGTCCTCCGCCAGTCTTTCTCCAAATCGTTGTACATCATCGCGGAAGGTTGCGAACTGAGCCTCTGCCTCGGCTAGTGCTGACTGGACCGCCTCGTGCCGGACGCTCCCTCCTGCTCTTAAAATCCTCGACTTGTGCCAAGTACGCAGGCTCCATGTTGCCACAATACCAACAGCCAGAACTAAACACACGACCACAAAGGTCTTCTGGTGCTGCCCCGAAGGTCTACCTGATATGTCCACCACCTAGCGGGTTTCGGCTACTATAGGAAAGACACCCTAATGGAAACACAAGCACCGACACACTAAAGAGACGTAACAAGACTCTGCGTATGCCTGCTCATGAACACGGGCATATCAATGCAGCCTCCTTCCGGTCTGCCGGGCTGGGCTTAGAGGTCATCCACCCCCGGATGTGTCCACCATAGCACCGTCCGGCATCACGAACATCATGGGATCCGCGGGTGCGGCCTCCAGAGACACGTTCGTGTAACTCGCTTCTGATCTCATTTCCCCAAACTCACGCAGATCTGGATTCCAAGCATAGGAGGTAGCTCTCAATGGCACCTGCAAACCTTGTATTTCCTGCCACTCGTCGTAAACGCGCACATTATAGTTTTCGTTGGGCTCCCCGGTAAAGTAGGTAACGGTGTAAAGCAGGAAACGCAGTCGATGTGTTTCCACATCAAAATGTGCAACGTAGCTGTCTTCCGACGAAGCACCTACGCCCGCTTCATATGCTACGCGTACCGCGTGGTAAGGCTCACCACCAACCGTTACGAGCCCGATATCGGAGTGAATGGTACCGGGGTCAGCGAGCACGAAAGGCATTCCAAAAAAGTAGAAGTCCAGCCCATTGTAGAAGCTTGCGCTACCAGAAAAAGCCTCCAGGTCGGGCATTACCCAAACATCCTCGCCATCAAAGCCAATATCGTAGTCCTCAGCACTCATGCGCGCCTTGCGAGTGCGAAGGTCCACCGTATTACGTACCACGCTCTCTTCGCGCACGATATCAAAGGTAACGGTCCTGAAGGATTGCCACAGATCAAGGCCGCCATGTGCAGTAATTGCCCGTGCCAATGGATCCTTGTCCAACTCAGGCCCCGCACCTTCAGGCTGGTCCGGGACACACGAAAGCATGCACACTGCAACCAACAGGCAGCAATACCACCCTTTGCTCCGTCTAATCCCTTGAGAATATTGTGCGTACGCAGTCATTTTCATTTTGGTAGTTGTGCGGCCTGGTCTTGCCGGATCCTTCAGTTATCACTGACTTCCAAGCCTTCATGGGAAGATCAGCATTTGTGAGCAAGCATGCAGTGGAAGGTACGGGATCCCGCCGGTTAGTATCATTGCCCTGTCGGCATAAGGTGTACCTAGGCTCCTATGAGTTTCGATACATCCTGGTTTGCATCCGGTGTGCGCCCGATGGCCATGCAACGGGTATGGCATACAATGGGGATTATGCATCCGGAACACGTCTCTGCATACCCATGGTAAGGTGTCACTACGCGCAGCAGATGTTGCCGCATCACTGCCACCAGACCCGTATCCGCCCTGTACCCTTTGACAGAGCCTATCGCGCAGTTCGCCGGACGGATCCCGACGACAAGCCCCCTCCCCCACGATTTTCGGATACGCGCAGCTATTCCATCAAGCCCGTAACAACGGCCCATTCAGGATCAGCATTCGCAACATTTGACTATTCCCGGGACTACACCATATAATGGCGTATGTCTGCGCCGACACTCGCGCCCTGCATATATGTCACCACGATACGCCGACTCGGTTACTGCAGGCAGTCCGAATACTCCATTGGGTTCGATACCAATTGGGTTCAATGCCAAAGCACAATGGTGACGCAGTACGGGAACGAATTGCCTGCGCTAAAAAGCGACCAATTGATCGCGCTTGCATTCGACCCGAGCAACTGCCGTGCATGGTAGCAATGCCGGGCAGCTGAAACCTGAAGCTTTCTTATCTGCTTCGCGTACGTAGATTTGGGGAGTTATATGGCTGAGTGCCACGCGTTTTCGCAGGAATTACTTTTTGTGCTTTGGTGGTGCAGACAGGATGGCTTTCGCCAGTTTTTCATAATCAGTTCCCGCTTTTCACGAACAAACTGCAATTATTTCAAATAACTCAACACGTAGATACTCATGCTATATACGTTCCATATATTAGGGAGTTATATACCACAGTGCCATGCCCGAAACGGTTAGTGCATACCGCAATATCACATACAGGCTGTTGCCCGGAAGTCGGAGTAGCGCCAAGCAACTTGCTGGATTAGCGGGTGCGTGTAGGTTTGTGTGGAATGCCATCCTCGCAGAGCAGAGCGAGGCGTACAAGAAAGCGAAAGAGGCTGGAGAGAAGCCGCCCTCGGTAAGCTTCTTCTCGCTGGGGAAGCGGTTCACGGCGCTGCGCCGCACGGTCGAGTGGCTACCTGAATACTCCTTTGGTGTCGTTAGATACACATTGAAATATCAGGCGGATGCATGGAAGGCATCCTTCAAGGAGGGTAAGAGAAGACCGAGATTCCATTCCAGACGTGGTAGTACGTCTTCGTTCACGATCCCGGATAACGTAAGGGTTCGGGATGGCAAGCTGTATATCCCGAAAGTGGGATATACGGCGCTCCGCAGGCGGGGAGGCAACCCGTACCCTGATGGTATCCCGTCAAAGCCACTGTAAAGAAGAACGCCGGCAAAGGGTATGCTGTCATCTGCTACAAGATGGAGGCACCTGTAATAGAGGATACCGGCGGTGCTGTAGGCATTGACCGTAATTGCGGGCAGGTTGCTATGGTCTCCACAGAGGGTGATACAAGCATTATCAGACAACCGGATACCAGGCGTCTTGATGCCAAGTTGAAGCGGCATCAGCGAAGACTGGCGAGACAGAAGAAAGGCTCCAACCGTCGTAACAGGCGGAAGCATAGAATCGCCCGCATACAGCGCAAGCGTGCTACCATCCTCAAGAATGCGAACCACCAGGTAAGTCGCAGTATTGCCAAATGCTCCTCAACGGTGATACTGGAGGACCTGAAGATCAAAGCGATGCCACGTTCAGCTAAGGGGACGATGGAGAGCTTTGGCACAAACGTCAAACAGAAGTCTGGCCTCAACCGTGGGATACTGCGAACAGGTTGGGGCCAGCTGGAACAGATGCTGGGCTATAAGTGCCGCAAGGTGATAAAGGTTACCGCTGCCTATACCAGTCAGCGGTGTTCTGTGTGTGGGCACACAGAAGCGAGTAACCGTAAGATGCAGAGCAAATTCACGTGTATGTCCTGTGGACATGCGGATCATGCAGACCTGAATGCCGCTGCAAACATACTGGCCTCCGGGATTGGGGCTGCTGCACGGCGAGGGGCGTTCGGGTTACTGACCCCTATGACCCGTGAAATTGATACTGGTGCCTCACTGTGTACAGTTGGTCACTCACGTATATAATTCCCTAGATTTGCACCTGTCCAAGAAGTTGCAAGTAGGCAACGGTCACTCCGACTCCGACAATCCGCCACACACGCATCCGCCAAAAAAGCAGCATATTCCAATCAAAGCCGTAAATTCGTCCATCCTTAGTCACTGTAATCCGATTGCTGCTTTGAATATCAATGTAGAAGAAACCTACCTCGCGCATTTGAATGCCCGCGGGATGATGCCGATTATTCTGGACACATCCAAGAGCCGCGGCACGTACCTGATCGACGAAAACACGGGCCGCCAATACCTGGACTTCTTCGGGTTCTACGCCTCAAGCACGCTGGGTATGAACCCGCCCGAGCTGACAGAAGATGATGCGTTCCGAAAGCGCCTGGTAGAGGCTGCACTGAACAAGGTCGGTAATTCGGACATCAGGACTTCGCTGATGGCGCGGTTCCTGCAGACGTTTTATCGCGTCGCTGTTCCAGACTTCATGCAGTACGCATTCTTTATCTCCGGCGGAGCGCTAGCGGTAGAAAACGCACTGAAAGCGGCGTTTGACTGGAAAGTGCGCAAGAATTGCCGGAAGGGGTATGTCCGAGAGCACGGCCACCAGGTCCTGCACTTTGAGAAGTCATTCCATGGGCGCAGCGGCTATACCCTGTCGCTGACCAACACGACAGACGTGCACAAGGTGGCTAACTTTCCGAAGTTCGACTGGCCGCGCGTTTGTGCTCCAAGCATCCAGTACCCTGTGGATGAACGGATTGAGGCTACGAAGGCATCGGAAGATCTGTGCATCCGGCAAGCCAAACAGCATTTTCTTGAGCGCAAGGATGACATTGCCTGTGCCATCATTGAGCCGATTCAAGGTGAAGGTGGGGACAACCATTTTCGGCCGGAATTTCTGCACCGGCTGCAGACCCTCTGCCTGGAAAACGATGCGCTGCTAATCTTTGACGAGGTTCAGACAGGGGTAGGTATTACGGGCACATTCTGGGCACAAGAAGGTCTGGGAATTCAGCCTGATATAACAGCATTCGGCAAGAAAACCCAAGTTTGCGGCATCCTGGCCGGAAACCGCATGGAGGAAGTTGAAGACCATGTCTTCGTCTCCCCTAGCCGGATTAACTCCACATGGGGCGGCAATTTAGTGGACATGGTCCGTTTTGACAAGGTGCTGGAGGTTGTAGAAGCGCAAGACCTTGTAGCTAACGCTGCCGATGTAGGAAGCCATCTGCTCCAGGGGCTCCACAACCTTGCGCGCGACCGGCCGCAGGTGCAGGGTGTTCGTGGCCGTGGACTCATGTGTGCACTTGATCTTCCCACGCGGGAGGTGCGCGAACGTGTCCGCCAAAAGGCGTTTGAGCTGGGACTTATACTGCTTGGCTGCGGCGTTTCGACCATTCGCTTCCGGCCGCCGCTGAATGTTACAAGGAGGGAGATTGATGAAGGCGTTTCGCTCCTGGCACAGAGCATTGACAGCGTAGTCAGCTGACTACACGTCCACGATATCTTCATTCATTACACGCGTCACGGCTGCGACGGAATCCCCGTCGTTGAGGCGCATAAGGCTTATACCAAGCGCATTCCTCCCCTTGACGGAAATGCCCGCCACATTTGTGCGAATCAACGTGCCGGCATTTGACATAATCATAATGTCGTCTGATTCATTCACGCTATTGATCGCCACCAATGATCCCGTCCTGGCTGTCTCGCGCTGCGCATATACCCCCATACCGCCACGATTCTTGACGCGGAACGCATCTGTCGTAAAGCGCTTCCCGAAACCACGGGAAGTAACAGAGAGCATATCCTTATCCTCGCCATTGGTCAGTACAACCATCCCCACCACGTTTTCGTCAGGTCGGAGGCGCATGCCGCGCACGCCACCACTGTATCGGCCAGCAGCGCGCACATCCTTCTCATGAAAGCGCATCGCTCGCCCATTAGAAGCCGCCAGCACCACGGTTGCATCCCCGTCGGTGAGCCTCGCCTCCAACACTTTATCCCCTTCCCGAATCCGTATTGCCCAGATCCCGTTGGTACGAGGACGACTATAGGCGCGTAGCGCCGTCTTCTTGACCTGCCCCTTCGCTGTAGCCATGGTGACATAATGGCTGTCCAGGAAGTCAGGATCCCTGAACGATTCCTTTCTTATGGCAAGCACAGCGCAGACGCGGTCATCCGCCGGCATCCCGATCAAGTTGCGAATGTTGCGCCCCTTAGCAACGCGCCCACCCGGTGGTATCTGGTAGGCGCGCAGCCAATAGCAGCGGCCATGGCTGGTGAAGAACAGTATATAGTCATGGTTATTTGACACAAACATGTGTTCCAGGAAGTCATCTTGGCGCAGCCCCCCTCCACGAACGCCCTTGCCTCCGCGACCCTGCCTTCTGAACTCGGTGGCGGTAGTCCGTTTGATCAGCCCCTTTCGCGAGATTGTCACCACCACCTGGCAGTCTTCGACAAGATCCTCAATCAAAAAGTCTTCGCCGCCCGCAAAGTCGATCTCCGTTCTTCGATCGTCACCATACCGACTCTTCAGTTCAATCAGTTCTTCCTTGATGATGAGCATGCGCACATGTTCACTGGCAAGGATTGAGCGCAGCCGCTCTATCTTGCGAGCCACCTCGCGATACTCGGCTTCAATCTTGCGGCGCTCCAGTCCCGTCAATCGTCGCAGGCGCAGAGCTAGGATGGCTGCCGCCTGCTTTTCTGACAGCCACGACTTGCGCCCATGGTCGGACGCACCTGGTGGTGCGGCAGGCAGCCCGAGACGCTGCAGCTGCTGACCCGTAAGCTCCGACGGATATACACCTTTCTGCAGGTTATCCAGCGCGGCATCCGGATCGGACGAATGCCGGATAATTGTGATAATGACATCCAGGTGATCCAGCGCAATCAGCAACCCTTCAAGCACATGACCGCGCGCGCGTGCCTGGACGAGCCGGTGACGGCTGCGCCGTGACACTACCTCGTGACGATGATCCACGAAGTGGCGGACAGTATCCTTTAGCGTTACGGTCATCGGCCGCCCTCCCACCAAGGCGACCATATTAACTCCAAACGTGTGCTGGCAAGCTGAATACTTGTACAGCAGGTTCTCTACCAGTGTCGGAGTTGCATCCTTCTTGAGCTCAATCACGATGCGCATGCCATCGCGGTCGCTTTCGTCACGGAGGTCGCTGATATCTGTGATGCGCTTATCGGTGACCAACTGCGCAATCTTCTCTACCAGGGTACTCTTGTTCACTTGGTAGGGAATTTCCGTGATAACGAGTGCAGTACGATTAGACGGGATCTTCTCCTCGTGCATGCGTGCCCGCATAACCACGCGCCCCCTGCCACCGTGGTACGCCGCCTGAATTCCGGCGTGCCCATAAATGATACCGCCAGTCGGGAAGTCGGGGCCCGGCAAGTGCTCCATCAGGCCGAGGGCGTCAATATCAGGATCATCAATGTACGCGATGATCGCATCTACCACCTCCCCGAGGTTGTGCGGCGGGATCTTGGTGGCCATGCCCACGGCAATTCCGTCACCGCCATTGACCAACAAGTTGGGCACTGCCGAGGGAAGCACCACCGGCTCTTCCAGAGAACCATCGAAATTTTCCTGGAAGTCCGTGGTATCCTCCTTAATATCGCGGAGCATCTCGCTGGCGAGGCGCGTCAGGCGGGCCTCTGTATACCGCATAGCCGCTGCTCCGTCACCATCTACGGAACCGAAATTGCCTTGGCCGTCCACCAGCGGGTAGCGCAGCGAGAACACCTGCGCCATCCTTACCATGGTGTCGTATACGGACGCGTCGCCGTGTGGATGGTATTTACCCAGCACCTCACCAACTATACGCGCACTCTTCTTGTACGCGGTCCCCGGCCCCAGTCCAAGCTCGCTCATGCCAAAAAGCACGCGCCGGTGTGCGGGCTTAAGCCCATCGCGAATATCCGGAAGTGCCCGTCCGACAATCACCGACATGGAATAGTCGATGTACGAGGACTTCATTTCCTCTGTGATATTGATGGGCAGTATTTGCTCGTTATTATTGTTCATTTTCAGACGTATTTCAGAATCCTTCCGATGGTGCGGCAGCAAGCCGCAGGTGGAGTAGTAAATTTACGATATTTGCATTAAATCTGTATGCACAACGACATATTTTTGAAAGACTTGGATTGGCCCCTTACGAAGCACAATCTGCATCGGAAGGGTGGGCGACGCAGCGCACCCTTCTGCATCATGTATCTGTGGGGCGTGATTGCCTGCGTTCCGTCTTTAGCCGTCCAGACGACACCCGCATTTGATATCCAGGGCCACCGCGGGGCGCGCGGGTTATTGCCGGAAAACACCATGGACGCGTTCCTCCGGGCAAGCGATATGGCACATGTTCAGACGCTGGAACTTGATGTGGCAGTAACGGCCGACTCCACCGTCGTCGTCTCCCACGAACCATGGATGTCTGAACAAATCTGCAGCGACATCACCGGACGGGCGATCACCAATGGCAAAGTCCACAACATCTTCAGGATGTCGTACGAGGCAGTTATCCGCTACGACTGTGGAAGCCGCCAGCACCCAGACTTCCCGCACCAGGAAACACGTCAGGCAGTTAAGCCCCGTCTTGAAGATATCATCAGAGCTGTGGAGGAGCACGCGGCTGGCAAAGAGCGGGCTCCACTTCGTTTTAACATTGAGATCAAGTCCCGACCAGAATGGGACGGCATATATACGCCAGATGTTGGCACCTTTGCCCAGCTCGTGCACCAGATAGTCTACGAAGCGGGGATTGAAGATCGCGTTATCGTCCAAAGTTTTGACCGAAGGTCCTTACGTGCAGCGCACCAATTGAGTACCGTCTGGCAAACGGCGCTCCTTGTCAGCGAAAAGGCAGCGCTCCCGGAAGCCATACTCGGCCTCGGGTTTACACCGGACATCTACTCTCCCGCCCACCGGCATGTTACGGTTTCGTTGGTCCAGACAGCGCACAGCCTAGGCATGCACATCGTCCCGTGGACCGTGAACACCGCCGCGGACATGGTGCGCCTCAGAACAATGGGTGTAGACGGAATAATCACTGACTATCCTGACCGAGCCGTGGCAGTTGCCGACCTTTAAGCGGCGTCTTCCATCGCAAATGCTATCTGGAACGCCCGCTCCAACGCTGGCCAGCTCCCCTCGGTCAGCGGTACCAGTGGCAAGCGAAGGCGGGGCCCAATCAAGCCCATGTTCGCTAAAAGCGCCTTAATCGGAAGCGGGTTAGTCTCAATGAAGCAGGCTCGCATTGAGTTCAGAAGCTCAAAATGATGCTGTCGGGCATCACCCCAGGCACCGGCAAGGCCGGCGTTCACCAGCCGCCCCATCGCTTTCGGGACCACATTGCTCACAACAGAAATCACCCCATCACCTCCCAGAGCCAGCATCGGATACGTCATCTCGTCGTCACCGGAATACACCGCCAGGTTTGCAGGTCTGCCCCTGATCACATCCGTGATCTGCGCCAGATCGCCAGATGCTTCCTTAATGCCTTGCACCTGCGGCACCTGCTCCGCTATGGAGATGGTGGTAGCAGCAGTGACATTGAAACTGGTGCGGCCCGGCACATTGTACATGATGATAGGGCAATCTGCCGCCTCAGCAATCGCCTTCACATGAGCCGCAAAGCCTTCCTGCGTAGGCTTGTTGTAGTACGGACCAACAACTAACAGACCATCGGCGTCGGCTGCAGCGGCCTGCCTGGAAAAAACGATACTCTCTGCCGTCGAATTGTTGCCGGTCCCTACTACTACGGGTACTCGGCCGTCCACATGAGCTATCGAATGCTCCACCAGGCGCGCACGTTCGTGTGGCCAAATGGTGGAATTCTCACCCGTTGTACCGAGAATAACGATTGCATCCGCACCGGATGCAATCTGCCGATCTATGAGCTTGCAGAACGATTCCGTATCAACTGTATCGTTCGTCGTGAATGGCGTAACGAGCGCCGGGGCAGTGCCTCTGAATATCATAATCCTGCTGTCTTGGACTCCGGTCGGAGCCAGTCCGCAAATACATCCTCCAATGTGAACAGCCCCTTGCGCCCCATCAACCATTCTGCTGCCCGGATGGCTCCCGATGCAAAACCATTCCTGCTCTTGGCCTCATGAGCAATGGTAACACGGTCCACAGGACTTTCTATGCGTACAGAATGCTCGCCAATAACCGTGCCCAGGCGCGTGGAGGTTACCTCCATTTTCGCTCCCTTACTGCGGCCCGGATTTGATTCCCGGATGACTTGTGCCAATAGTAGCGCTGTACCACTTGGCCGATCCACCTTCGTCGTGTGGTGCACTTCATGAACGGCCATATCGTATTCAGGCAACCGGGCAGCCAACCTGGCAGCGGTGCGTAGCACATGCAGGGTAATCTGAACGCCGAGCGAAAAGTTGGGCGCATAAAGGAGCGCACCGCCATGTTGCGCCACCATTGCTTTAACGGACGGGAGTGCGTCCAGCCACCCTGTCGTGCCAACGACTGCCGGCTGCTGCCACCTCGCATACCGCGTCATATTACCGGTGACGACCGATGGCAGCGAAAAATCTATGACCACATCTGCTCCCATGAGGTCTTTCGATTTCTCAGGGAGCGGGCACCTGCTATTGAAGCGGGCGACAATCGTATGACCCCGCTGCTGCGCCAAGGCCTCAACCGCAGTTCCCATGCGTCCGGTCCCGGCGAGAGCAATCTTCATCGGGCTCATGGCATCAACTCCGCAGCCTTAACCAGATCAGATATGATACCGGCTGCTGTCACAGTCGGACCCGCTCCCGGCCCGCGTACAACCAGCGGCATACCAGAGTACCTCGGCGTATGGAACGACACGATATTCTCGCGCGCCGCGGTACTGAAGAGGGCAGAATCGCCTCCCACTTCTCGGACCCCCACGGACAAGTGGTTTCTATTCAACGTAGCCACATAGCGCAGACGGGTACCCCTGTTCATAGCGGCGTCCACACGGCGCCGCCACTCTTGGTTCAACGAGGCAAGGCGCTTGAAATCGGTCTCGCTTGTGATAGGAGTCGTCTCGCAAGGAATAACGGGTTGCAAGTCAATGTCCTCCAACTCCAACTCCAATCCCATTTCCCGGGCAAGAATCAGCAGTTTGCGTGCGACATCCGTCCCCATGAGGTCATCGCTCGCATCCGGTTCAGTATAGCCAAGCTTATGGGCCGTACGGATTATCTCGGAAAACGGCTCCCCACGCTCCAAATGGTAAAACACATAGGCCAAGGTACCGGAAAGAACACCCTCAATGCGGGTCGGCGTATCGCCCGACCGGATAAGGTCCTGCAGTGTGGACAAGACAGGTAGGCCCGCCCCTACCGTTGTTTCGTAGCGATACGCAACCTCCCGGCGCCGCATGGCACGCCGAAGCCTGCAATAGAAGTCGAAGTCACGTGTATTGGCCAACTTATTGGCCGTCACAATTCCAATACCCAGATCAAGCAATTTGGGATAGTGGGCGGCAACCTTGGCACTGGCCGTCGCATCCACGACAATAAATCGCTCCAGGCGGCTGGTACCAACCTGCTCCATAAGCCAATCAAGGCTGGCAGGCTTGCCTTCGCTGAGCGCGGCCAAAGCCGTATCAAATCGCATCCCATCCGGCTTCCACAGCATCATCCTTGAGCTGGACAACCCTACAAGTCGCAGGTTCAAGCGCACATCGTGAAGTAGCCGCTTGTACTGCTTCCCTATTATGCTTACAAGCTTGGCGCCCACCCGTCCGGTCCCCAGCACGCACACATGCGCACGAAGTCGCGCCAGAGGAAATGCTTCGTGCAATGCGCGCACGGCGCGGCGGACTTCGCTGTCGCGAACCACTGCCGAAATATTGGTTTCAGCTGCTCCCTGCGCGATTGATAACACATTCACGCGACTCCGCCCCAATGTTGCGAACATGCGTCCCGCAAGCCCCGGATGATGCCGCATCCTGTCTCCTACAGCGGACACTACCGCGCACTGTCTGACATTGAATATGCTATTTACTTCCGCCCGTGCCAGCTCATCCTGAAAAGCAACCTTAAGCGCTTCCGTTGCCGATACCGCATCCTCCTGGCGCACCACCAGGCAAATACTGTGCTCGCTTGACGCCTGGGCGATCATCAGCACATTGATGCCTGCATCGGCCAATGTTGTGAACACCCGTGCTGCAATGCCCGGTACGCCGAGCATGCCGCTTCCTTCAAGCATCACGACAGCTACATCGCGTATTGTGGAGATCGCTTTGACACGCAGATCTACCGAGTCGGATTCTGATGAGATCAGAGTACCTGGTGCTTCGGGGTTTAATGAATTCTTGATCAGCAGCGGGATACCATGCTCCTGCACCGGTCGCATGGTTCGGGGGTGTAATACGCGCGCCCCGAAGTAGGCCATCTCCGCAGCTTCGGTATAGCTCAATCTTGATAACGTAAAGGCCTCCGGCACATCCTGCGGATCCGCAGACAGAACTCCGTCAACATCCGTCCAAATCTCCACCCTTTCGGCTCGCAAGGCACGCCCCAGGATGGTTGCGGTATAATCGCTGCCGCTGCGTCCAAGCGTTGTTGTCTGACCATCCTCGGAAGACCCGATAAAGCCGGTAACAACGCCAACAGTATCGTGGGGCAAGCCATTGATGGCTGCTGTAATGAGTCGCATGGTCTGTTCAGACGCAACGTTTGCTTCCCCGAAGGCCGTGTCGGTTCGAATAAATGTCCGTGCATCCAGTGCCACGGCATCGTGACCCGCTGCACGGAAAGCGCACGCTACGAGCGGCGCGGAGGCACGCTCCCCCAGGCTCAGGATGGTATCCTTGGTACGGGGCGTACATTCTCCCAGAAGCCCTACTCCTTCCAACAAGTCTTCCAGTTCCTTCCATCCCACATCCAAGTGTGCCAGCACGGCATTACGCTCTTCGGGAGGTACCACAATATCAGCCGCAGCCGCGTGGCGTTCACGCAGCCCTGCGACTACTGAAGTGTGGTTGCCCCTGCGGGACAGTCTGTCATCAACGGCTCTGATCAGCAGATCCGTCACCCCGCCAAGAGCCGATACTACCACAATGCGCCGGCTATTGCCGCTTGATGCCGTTACGAGTCTGACAACACGCCGTATCCGGTCTGGATTCTGAACCGAAGTCCCTCCGAACTTGAACACATTGGTAGGTCGATGCATGCTCAATCGGCGAGATTTCGCTGGGATCTTGGTGGACGCAAGCAGCAGGTATACGTTTGAGAACCCCGAAAGGTACTTATCGCTTGGGACTGAATGCGAAACATCCTTATGAAATAAGCGTGGGAACTGGCTGCTATGGGGCCATAGCTCAGCTGGTAGAGCGCTTGAATGGCATTCAAGAGGTCAGGGGTTCGACTCCCCTTGGCTCCACCCCGCGCAGGTGTCCCACCCTGCACCATCACGGAGTTAGGTGCAGTTTGTATGTCTGCATTGCCAGATCGTACGTTACGGCTCGCATGAGCGCGTATGCCTGATCCTCCTCCACTTGATGTCTCGCAACCAATCGGGCGAAATAGTTGGCGTCCACGCGTCGTGCCAAATCGTGCCTTGCCGGGATAGATAGGAATGCGCGTGTATCGTCATTAAAGCCTGCGGTGTTGTAGATGCCTGCTGTCTCTGTGGTCCGTTCGCGAAAACGCCGCATCCCTTCAATGCTGTCGTGGAACCACCAGGCCGGACCGAGCCGCATCGCCGGGTAATGACCGGCAAGCGGTGCAAGCTCCCGCGTATAGGTGCTCTCGTCAAGCGTGAATACAACCAATGTGAGGCGAGGGGACCTACCATAGGCATTTAACAGCGCCCGAAGGTTACGCGTGTACTCGGTAGCTACTGGGATATCGGCTCCCTTGTCGGATCCATACAGCTCGGATATGACGGTATTGTGGTCGCGTCCAGAGCCGGGATGCAGCTGCATGACCAATCCGTCTTCCGTGCTCATGCGCGCCATTGCCATCAGCATATGCGCCTCGAAACGCGCTTGGTCCTGCGGGTCGGACTTGCCCTTTAGTGCCTTCTGGAACAGGCGCTCTGCTTCCAGATCAGTGAGCCGCTCCGTGTACGGCACAAGCACAGCATGGTCTGTGGCCGTCGCACCCATGGTCTTGAAGAACGCACGCCGATCCTCAAGCGCGCGGATGTACGCATGATAGGATCCTATACCGACACCGGTGAGCTCCTCCATTCGCTGAATCTCAGCCTTCCAGTCGGCATGAGCGATACGTATCGCGGCGTCGGGGCGAAAACACGGGATAACGCGCCCATCCCATTCCGAATCCCGAATCGTGGCGTGATGCGCCAGGTCGTCCGATGCAGCATCGGTGGTGGCAAGCACCTCAATATTGAACATCCGAAACAACGCGCGCGGTCGGAATGCCGCGTCCTGCAGCCGTTCCTGGATCGCGTCATACATCCACCGGGCCGAGTCCGCATCCAGAGCATTCCGTAAACCGAACACGAAGTAGAACACATAGTCCAACCAAGCACGGGTTGGTGTCCCGTAGAACAGATGGTAATGGCTGGCAAAACATTCCCAGCAACGCCGCGGATCGGCGTCGTCCGAGGATCCCTTCCTGGTGGGGATACCTAGTGACTCAAGGGTAACCCCTTGGGAATACAGCATCCGGAAGATGTAGTGATCCGGTCTAATCAAGAGTGAGGCAGGCTCCGCGAATGCCTGATCATCTGCCATCAGGGCTGGCGGTACATGCCCGTGCGGACACACGAGCGGCAGCTCGGCAACGGATGCGTAGAGGTTGCGTGCTACCTTCCGAACCGCAGGATCAGAGTCAAAGAATCGATCAGGATGCTGGTCAAGTGGCTTCATTTCAACCGCCTAACGGTAACGCGCACCGGCATCCTCGCACCCCCCCTGTCCGGGTTCCATACGTCGGTTGTATGCGATCTGTCCTATCCACGCATACCGTGCACGCGCAGTACGGGCGAACCATGGCGCTCAGCAAATCCATGCAGTCATCATTCCGGCAAATAGTCTGCAATGGTCTCGTACAGCCCACGAACCTCCAGTCCAAATTCAGGTGCCAGTCGGTCCAAGTGGATCAGGCATCCCGGGTCTTCCGTGACCACGACCTGGCAACCGGTTCGCTTTGCATCCTCCAGTCGTGCTCTGGTCAGGGAGTCCGCGAGCTGCGGATGCGTATATTCCAAGGCGAGGTTACCACAGGGGTATGCCCTCTCTCTTCGCCAGAAAAGCTCCCCCGCCGGCGGTCCCAAAACAGCGCAAAGCAACTTGCGCGGTGCGTCGAACGCCCCGCTTCGTACGGCGTGTGTGGGGTCAATATAGGCGTACGAGATACTTGGACCCTTTGGTCGCAGCTTCAGTGTACCTTGATCCAAGCAGTGATGAAGAAACCTGAGGAGTCCCACAATCCTGATCCCCTCCGGCAACGGACAGCCCAAGCGCTCATCGAACAGCTGCCCCAAAGCAAAGTGGTGCTCCGGAGCAATCGCATAAATTCGGCTAGCTCCTGAGGACCGCAGCTCCGCCAAGGTTTCCTGCGCCAAGCTGCGCGCCACATCTGTAAGACCTAAGGCGCTTGCCATGTACCCGGTATTCCTACCCTTAGCAATGCTCACGGCCTCCACGCCCGCCGCTTCCAGGAGTCGGCAGGCCGCTTGCCACGCGGTGGGGCGAAGATGGAACGCTGCGTCGCCCACGAACAGCGCACACTCTCCGGTCTCCACAACCGGCTCCGGCACCTTGGGTAGATAGGGATTCCTCCATTCCTGTAGCAGCTTGCCAACCTCGTACACCACCCGCGGCGCTTGGTGATCCTTTGCCAGTCCGGCCCGGACGGCGGCTATGGCCTCGGGCAGCGGTTGACTCGAAACGCAGTGCGTTCGGCAGTTGCCACAGTCAGCGCACTGGTACAGCGCGTCAACTGTTTCAGCGTTCCATGTTGACAATCCACGCTGTTCCATCGCCACTAGCTGAGCCCAACCATGTGGCGTCAATGTCTCCGAGCGAGTGAGATTGCCCACGGGGCACACATGTCGGCACATTAGCGAGTGCCTGCAGAGCTCTGTGGTGGCAATAACGTTATTCAACATAGGTTTCTACCTGTCCCTAAAGTCCGAACCCAACTTTGCCTGGGTTCATGATCCCACCGGGATCCAGCGCTCCCTTCAGCCGCTTCAAGACTGGCCAGCTGCTCTTATACTGGGGCCGCATAAAGCGAGCCAGCTTTAATCCCACACCGTGATGCTCGTTGATCATGCCCCCATTATCCAAGACGGCGCCAATGGCAACCTTCCAGACCCGGTTGTGCAGGCGGATGGCCTCCTCCGCATCCTCTGGAGGTTCTTTGATGATAAAGCGCGAATACATTCCTGATCCCCAATGAAACCAGTGGGAGAAGTGTGCTATGTAATCGATATTCCATTCGGCGAACCCTTCCTCGACTGCTTTCTTTTGCGCACGCCAAATTCCCTCAATCCTGTCAAATGTTGATACCGTCTCCGTGGTACCGTACATCCAAGGAAAACTCAGATTTCGCGGAGGGTAATAAAAGTCGTATCGGTGATTCCACCAGCGCTCTCCCGGTTCACGGCCAAGATCACGGGCCCCCAGCCTGGTACATATCTCCATCGCCTTCTTTTCCTGAAGCGCTGCGAGGTCCTTATCACCATCAAACCCCACCACCATATAGGCACCGGACAACTCCAGGTTCAGTATTGTTTTGAGCCGCGAGGCTGTTGAGTTGGGATCGTACAGTCGGATGACCATGGGGTCTAGCCGGCGTGTCATGAGGAGGCGGCCCGCCTCAATGGCGTGCGCAATATCGTCAAACAAGAGTGCCCGCAACAGCCTCACCTGCGGGAGATAATCCACCTGCATGGTCGCCTCGGTGATGATTCCGAGCGTGCCTTCGGATCCCAGAAACAGGCGCATAAAATCTGGGCCGGAGGCATGGCTCGGTACGCTTGGCGTACGCACGATCTCCCCGGTGGGCATTACCAATTGCATACCTAGCACCAAGTCTTCAGCCTTTCCGTACTTGGTACTGATGGTACCTGATCCGCGAGGGGCCAGGTACCCACCCAGCGTAGCACAATTGGATGACGCCGGATAATGCGGCAGCGTAAGCCCGCGCTCGTTTAGCTCCCATTCAAGGCGGGCGCCGTTAATCCCTGCCTGTGCAGTAACGGTCAGCGACTTTTCGTCGATCCTGATCAAACGGTCCAGCCTCTTGAGGTCCATGACGATTCCGCCGTACAGCGCCAGCGCCCCGCCCTGCGTTCCCGAACCGCCGCCCCAGGGAATGACCGGAATCTTGTGCCTGTTCGCAATCTCCATAATGATGGAGATTTCTTCGACCGTACCGGGGTGTACGATGTAGTCCGGTGCGGGGAGGCGCTGTTTGCGGTCCAACCACATCTGCGGCAACCAGAACCAGTCGCAGGAATAAACCAGCTTATCTGCCTCCCGGGTACTGATGTAGTCCGGTCCCACGACCTCCTCCAGCTCACTACGAATCATTTCGTAGTGAAAGGTGCCGGTTGACCGTTGGGTAGGGGTTTCCATGAATGAGCTGCTTGATGAGCTACGATATCCTATACGCACAGAACCTGCCTTCGCTGGTCAATTTTCCCAAATGCACTCCTAAGTACTGCGGCATGGAACGACACTATACGGACTTACGAGCTCGCACTGGCGGACGCTGCCGGGCGCGGGTGAGTCGCACACATACTCATGGACTCCTGTGGCACGCCCTTCCATAGTTGAACCATGGATCACCGTGACGCGGATGTACCGGAGGTGTGGTGATACGCCGAGACAGGCTGTTCGATTCAAGTACGCGATCAGTGGTCCAGAGGCGGCAATGGATGTGACCATCCGTAGGTGCCCCGCAATCTTCCTGCCATGCAAACTGGAGCTCTATCCCATCAATACGAGTTCGCATCTCTCTCCGGTGCTGAATTACTCCATGTGTCGCGCCAGGGCAATGAATACGGTAGCCGCGGACTTGGTGACGGTAACCATCTTCCGCCGGCTGACGAACCGACATTCAAGCAGAACAAGTCCATATTGCTGTAGTCTACCCACTTGTTGTTGGCTAGAATGTCGCCCTGCTATCTTGCGACCATGTGAATATACCCTTGGGGCTGCTCCCGCGTGTTTGCGGCGCATCAAGGGCTTGCATTATGACAAGAGTTGAGGCGACCTCCATGACACTTGAATCTCATGCAACCGGGTAGAGGCCGATGTAACGCTACGTTCAGATCAATAGATCTGCGGGGTGCATCACAAGCCTGCGGTGAACTGCATCCTGATTAGGTGATGGGTTCTGGGGAGCTTACCCGTGAACGTGAGAACCCAGACCCCATATCGCATCGTACAGCCCAAACGTACGACGGAAGAGATGTTTCCGCTGGTAGAACAGTTTAAAGAAAGGACCTAGTCCTCGGCGGCGCTTTGTGGAGGGCACGGCATCTCGTACGCGCCGTTGCATTATTGGAGGCGGAAGTATCGCCAGGAAACTGCAGCCGAGGACAGCCGAGGCTTCGTGGAGATAGGTCTACCGTTTAACCGGTACCCCTACTGACACTGTAATTCACGCCGCTTAGATTGGCGGCATGGTGGTTCAACATCAGATTCTGAGGACACTGCGTGCCGCTCCATGTGAGTTGACAGAGGTCATGGAGCAGCATCCTGACGATGGTCGTACAGCGATAAGTCGCCGTGTGAGTGAAGCGTTTGGCTTTTATGATGCCTTAGGACGTGTGCAGCACAGCAGTTGTTTGCAGGCGCTCAAGACACTCGAAGCCGAGGGTGCGCTGTCCTTGCCTGCACCGAAGCGCGTGGTCCGAGGCGCTGTGCCTCGTTTGTTGGACGAACCGGTACCTGCGCCTGCTGGAGTGCCGACTTTGCTCAAGGATGTGCGCGGCCTGGAGTTGGAATTGGTAGAAGATGCCGGGCAGCGTGCGATCTGGAATACGCTTGTGGAGGCCGAGCATCCGATGTGTGCGCCACGGTTTGCCGGACGGCAGTTGCGCTATCTTGTCGGGAGCGAGCATGGCTACATCGGAGCGATAGGCTTTGCGGCTGTGGCGCTGTATCTGAAGGCGCGCGACAGATGGATGGCGTGGTCGGACGAGCAGCGTGAGGACTACCGGGACCATGTCGTGGGTTTGAATCGGTTCCTGATTCGCTCCATGGTGCGGATCAGGAACCTTGCCAGCCATACACTGGGGAAGGTATTGCGTCGTTTTCCAGAGGATTTTGAGAACCGTTACGGGTATGTGCCGTGGGTGATAGAGACCTTTGTGGGCCCCGAACATCGCGGCACGTGTTTTCGGGCTGCGGGGTTTCAGTGTGTGGGGAAAACCAAGGGGCGTGGGCGTCATCGTTAAGCGAGAATGACGAGCACGCGAAGCAACAAACGTACCCATAGCAGGGAGTGATACCTGCCACCCAGCGTCGTTGCCGCGCCAACGTTTAGTGCGATGGCAACGGGGATTCGGAAGAGAACTGTAAAGACGCCAGAGCTACCGGGCGTTATAGCGCCGACGTATGTCCATCGCATAGACATGCGCCTCGCGCATGCCAAATGATGCTACGTTTCCCGCATCCCCGGTGCAAGCATCACTCCGGTCCAAGGGCTCCGCACCTCTTGGAAGAACCAATCACTACACCAAACTTGCAAAAACAGATAAATATTATACAGTGTTAAGTATCTGAACTGGGCACACGGTAGAGTTAGGTAGCGCAGGGCAGCGTCAGGGGAAGCTGCGCAGGTAGAGATCATATATCTAGTGTTTGCCAGAAAAAGGTAGGAGGGCTGAAAAACGGCGAAACAAGGCCGTTTGATACTCGTTCTATCCATCTGTAAGCGTTACGGTTACAGATGGATATGAGCCATACCGTATTTGCACATTGCAGATTATTCAGCCAGCGTGTCTCTAACGAATGTTTGGCCAAATCCTTCTGTTTCGGGCGTTTTCATCGATATAAGGCCCCTTGGGGCCGATTATTCATACGATTAATACCATGCGGATTGTAGAGGATACACAGTTTAAGCTCGGGCAGGTCCCCATTGAAGAGATAACCTTCCACCCCAAAGACCGGGACGATATACCGGCAGCGCTAAAAGGTCTGCAGCACCTGTATTGCGACCCAACGGCTCGGCAGAAGATCTTTGAGATCCTGGAGAAGCAGTTGCTTCCGAATATTGATTTGCAGCGTGGTCGTCCGGGGATGGCACTTTGGCGCGTCTTTGTCTTGGGGGTATTGAAGCAGGCCCTCAACTGCGACTTTGATCGTTTGAGGAGCCTGGCCGCCAATCATTTGGAGGTGCGCCAGATGCTGGGGCATACGAATTTCTGGGACGAGCCTGTCTATCAGCTGCAGACCGTTATTGATAACGTGAGCCTGCTAACAGCGGACATCCTGAAGCAGATCAACGATGCGGTGGTGGCTTGCGGTCACCGATTGGTAGAACAGGAGCCAGAGGAGCCGCTTCTTTGCCGGGTTGATTCGGCGGTGGCCAAAGCGAATGTGGAGTGGCCTACGGATGTTCGTTTGTTGTGGGAATCGATGCGGTGCCTGATTCGGGAGTTGCATTGCGCATGTGAGGCGCACAGCCTTGCGGGCTGGCGCAAGGCTGTGTACTGGAGTCGTACCTTGAAGAAGGCCTTCAACCGGGTGCGTACGCACCGTCAGTGGCGTGATGAGTCGAAGGTGAGAAAGTATGTGAAGATGTGTCGTGTTCTGATTGAGCGTGCGGAGAGCAGTGTCAGCGTGTTGAAGGAGAAAGACGCGGATCTTGAGGAGGTGTTGCGGTACTTGGCAGATGCACAAAGGCAGATAGATCAAGTAGATAGGCGTCTATTGAAGGGGGAGGTGATTCCGCATGATGAGAAGGTATTTTCGATACATGAGCCGCATACTCGTTGGATCACCAAGGGGAAGGCGGGGGTGATTGCGGAGTTGGGTCTGCCGGTATGCGTGCTGGAGGATCAGCATCAGTTGATATTGTGGCATCAGATACTGCACGAAGGGGTGGATTCGGATATGATTGTGGGGTTTATGAAGAAAGCGAAGGATCGGTATCCGGCGATCACATCGTGCAGCATGGATAAGGGGTACTCATCGGTAAAGAACCGTAAGGCGCTGGAGCCGGTGTTGGACACGGTGATCATGCCGAAGAGGGGTAAGTTGAGCAAAGCGGACAAGGAGAGGGAATCCGATCCGAAGTTTGTGGAGGGTCGTCGTCAGCATCCGGCAGTGGAGTCGGCGATCAACAATTTGAATCATCGGGGCCTGGGTTTGATACGGACCCGTGGCAAGGAAGGCTTTGTTCGAACGGTGGCGCTGGTAGTGGTAGCGGCAAATGTGCACCGTATCGGACAGATAGTGAAGCGGAGCGAGGAGCGACGAAGGCGGTGCGAGCAGGCCCGCAAGCGCGCGGCGTAGGTACTCGCGCGAGCGTCTTCAGCACAGAATCAAGGTAGCCTGCAAGGGCGAGAGGCCAACGTATGTTCATGCCTCGCTGATGGACGACAAAAACACGTCTGATCAACGTCAAAACCCTAGGATTGCCGGCGTGAGCGGACAAAGTCGGCACCGTTACCGTCGAAAAATCCTTGCTGACTTGTCATTCCGATCCCCAATTCGAATTCCAGCCCCCCACTCAGCCAAGAGTCGCTCGCAAGACCATACTTTTCTGGCAAACACTATCTAGGCGAGTACCTGGGCGGTTCTTTGCACCGGTCTCTGCTTCCTACTTGGCCAGGCTGACGCAGTCATGATCGGAGTGGCACCTTCGCACCGGTACTTCTTTTACCATCCGCCGGTGGATATGCACACGAGCTTCGATGGCTTGCGTGCTTTGGAAAAGAGCGGCATTATGTGAATCCCATGGAGCGGCTCACGGATGTGTTCCGGCGCATCCCGAGGCATCCTTCCTATGACATAGCGGCGCTATTGCCCCATCATTGGAAACAGGCACAAAGCCCACAAGGGGAAGGCCGCATAGCTGCCTGACGCCGAATCGTCCAGATTCGACAAGCCCACATTCTCCCCCTCTTCCAACCGCATCCGCATTGTACCCTCCAACACCGCCAATAGACCCGCTACCCTGTACTG
The DNA here is from genome assembly GCA_963663495.1 of Rhodothermales bacterium. Taxonomy (GTDB): domain Bacteria; phylum Bacteroidota; class Rhodothermia; order Rhodothermales; family Bin80. The sequence continues at coordinate 764,099 of OY760427.1, read as the reverse complement.
GACTGCACGCTTACACTCAGTTGAACCTCACGGTATCCAAGTGCCGACCGATGTAGCCTATTTCGATTCGTCGAGGATGGTGACAAACGCGAAGATGGATTCGGTGATCAGAACCAATCATAGCGTGATATTGATAGGTCGCAAAGCCGCCTTCTGCATTCTTGAATCTTCGCTGGCATCCGTACTTTTGCATAGTGGGCTCACTTTCGGCATGACACTTCGGCATGAAGGGAAAGGTCGCCTCTTCGTTCGAGCGCCGTGCCCGAACGGCGCCATCAAGCGTCATTAGCTTCCCGACCGCTACCCGCAGGACACCTTGCGGGAGTAATTGCACATGACTATCAACATCTAGGCCGAACACTAAATGAGGGAATACCTCAAGCTTCCTGCCAAACAAACGTGCCGGATCACCTTTGAGGTCGCTCCTGATCCTTTTGCGCTGAAGTTCCAGGAGATGCGACGCTTGGGTGGACGCGGATAAGTTCAGTGCTTCGACTTCATCATTTCTTTCCATGCAATCTTCGTCTAACCACATATGCTGCAGTGATACTTGAGTCTGGCTCCACCGGTCCTCCGATCTCAAGCTGACACCGATCCCCTCGAATAGAACGGCGGCTCCAAACCCCCTAGCCTCCATGCCCCTTACTGATGCGCCACGGGACCCCTGTGAAAGGAAGTATTCCGACAATTGGAAGCGATTGGCTAGGGCTTCACTCGCGTCCCTCGGCAAACTTTCTTTGCTCGCAATGCTGAGCAAGAGTGTCCGCCGATCACAATCCGATTGGTGGATCCAATCACTCACCGTGAACCCGGGCGACAGCTCAATAGTCCACAAATTGGGCTCCCCAACCACAAAAAACCACGCTGGATTACCGTCCATCATTGTCGCCACCGCATCAATCATGTCATCTATGCGTTCACGGCCATGCGACTTGGACGAAGCTTGGACACGAGCGGACAATTCGTTGAAGAAAAACTGAGTCCGTGATCCTTCTAGCGCCACAAAGAGGCTCCGAGTCAGACTTAGGAAGGAAATAGTCCTATCAAGCGAGACAGGTTCTTCTCATGCTGATCAAAGAAGCCTGCAGGCCAAACGTTAAGTTGGCCATTTGAATCAATCACGGGGCTTGTGACCCGCACCTCAAGACCATTCCGCTCGAAATAGTGTATCGCCACCTGCTCTGGTGACAAGAGATGATTACGAACTGCTAGTCTAACCCCGTTCAGTATGTGGTCGCTATGTGTTTCCAAAATTACCTGAGCTCCCGAAGCAACAGCACGGGAAGCCAATTCGGCCATTGAGGTCTGCCCTCCCGGATGCAGATGGGCCTCTGGATTCTCAATTATCACAAGGTGCCCGATCGCGCCATCGGCATCACGTTGAGAAGCCAGCAAAGCTACAATTGGTGGAAGCCCGTAGCTGACGCCAAATCCCACATTGCCTGCACGGAATGGAGAGCTTTGCACATCACCTCTTCTAGCATATTTATATACGGCAACTGCGCTGTCTGCCTCAGGGGTGACCCTTATCTGCAGTTCAACACCGGGGCTTATAGTGCGTAGCCACGCGCTAGTCTGGTGCACAAGAGTTGTCTTGGGCTCACTCATGTGCCGAAGCAGATTGCTGACCGAATTATGCCCGAACCTGTTTAGGTACCACAGCACATGCTGCCCGCGCACCCCCAAGGGCGTCGCAGAAGGGTGCCCCTCCTCCATGTATGGTAAGGTTTGCCGCGGCCCGAGCCTGTCGGCCGACAAATAAAATAAATCCTGTTGCGACCACCGTACTACACCGGCGTCCAACTCCGTGGGCTCAATGTGTCCATCATCTTCGTTTGGTCCCACCTCAAGATGCGCTTTGACCTCATCATTGAAAAAAGAGGCCTCAATCCGCACTGTATCATCAGCGGCGTCACAGTGTAGCACATCACGAAACGACCCCATATTTACGAGTGGGCCGCGCCACGGGGATCCGCGCGATTGCCTCAATCGCTGGCGCAGAGCCAACAGACCGTTTATCACGCTGCTCTTACCTGCACCATTGAGACCAGAGAGGACGGTTAGTCCTCCAAAATTGATGGTCTCGTCTATAAAGCACTTGAAGTTCATTAGGCGTACACGATTCATCACGGCACTATTCCCCGTAGAATCTCCCGCGCTCGTGCGAAGCGGACGGTCACATGCTTTGTCTTTGAAGTACGCACAGAAATGCTGTTGAAGAACTCTGGGTCGTCTTCTATCAGGCGCCTGAATTCTTCAACTATTTTCTCTCGTCGTTGCTTCAGTGCTACGGTACGAGATCTTGGAACTTCGGCCAAAGCCACTGAGACACTTTCAAAAAGGGCCTTGTTCACTGGGCTCCTCGACTTATCCCCGAGTTTTTTCGGTTTCCTAAAAGCGTCTCGGCCGAATACTTCCTGCGCCAAAGACATGGCTCTGATAAAATCATTCCTTAGTTCTGCGTGTTTTTCACTCGATTGATTCAGGTGCCTCATTGCGCGCGTCAGAAATGTATCAAACTTGCCTCCATAATTATCCAGACCTAACGTTCGAAAGGCCAAGAACCGCAGCACGCACTCACAATCTGCCATCCGTTTCGGACTGACCGAATGATCTGTTGCTTTCGCGAATTCATCTGAAGATGCCAGATCTCTAATGAATTCACGAGCCGGTCCAGGATTCAATGCATGACGGATTTCTTGCGCTACTAATGGCTTCCCACCGGTGTTAATGCGTTTAAACACATTGTACATAACCTAACTTCGCCATCCAGTCAGGGGAAAACGCTGAGTTCCGTCTCCAATTCTCCCGTTTTTCCCTCCTAATAGGGCTATTTCGGCTAAATTCGGCGTTTTTCGACCTTTTTTAGCCGACTTTTTCGGAAAAGGTAATGTAGTGCTATAGAGGTGTGGACGGGAACCTCCCCCCAACCACCCCGGTACCTTACCCCGTACCTTTTCCACTCTCCGATCATGTTTATCCGAAACCGACCCTACAAACGTAAAGACGGTAAGAAATGCAACAGCTTTGCCCTCATCGAATCCTATCGCAAAGACGGTACCTCCAAACACCGTACCCTCCTTAATCTCGGCCCGAACTTCAACATCCCCCGCAGTCTGTGGGGGGAGCTGACCCACTGTGTTACTGCCCGACTCAAAGGGAAAGCCAGCCTCCCTTTCCAGAATGATGAAGCCTTTCTCAATGCGGTCGACGACATCGTTGCACATCTCGAAAGCAAGGGCTACGACATCCATCGCACATCCCATCAGCAACACCTCATTGATCCAGAGAAAATAACCCATCCCGATTCCCGGACCGTCGGCGGAGAACGACTGATCCTTCAGACATTGGAACAGCTCGGACTGGCTGTACTGCTACGTTCGCTCAACTTCTGCGAGAAACACGTCAAGCTCTGCTGTGCGCTGATCGTCGGACGTATGCTCCACCCGGGCAGTGAACGAGAAACGCATAAATGGCTGTGTAAAACCTCCAGTGTTCTGCAGCTTCTGGATTTGGAACCCCCGAGTCTCAACACCCTCTATCGTTGCACGGATCTGATCCATAAGCATATGGATCAGATCCTGGAGAAACTCTTTGGCATTACCAAAGCGGTATTGCAGTTTGAAGAAACGATCGTCTTTTATGATTTAACCAATACCTATTACCACGGCAAGAAGAAAGGGAAGTTGTTGTCGCATGGGCGCAGCAAGGAGAAGCGCAGTGATTGTCCATTGGTTACGCTGGCGCTCACCCTGGATGGTTCGGGGTTCCCCCGCAATGTGCAGATCCTGCCGAGCAATGCAGGGGAACCGGCAACGCTCAAAGAGGCGATTGAGAAACTAAACGGCGCTACGCCCACAGTGATTATGGACTCCGGCATTGCGACGGAGCAGAATCTGCAGTACCTGAAAGGACAGGGACTGGACTGGATCACCGTGGAGCGTTCCAAAGCCCCTCCAGTCCCCGAAAACAAGCCGGATCAACAGTTTACGACCGCCGGGGGAGTCAAGATCAAAGCCTGGAAGATCACCAAAAAGGAAAAAGATGTTGAAGATGTTGAAGACGAAAAAGACGTTGAAGATAATGCGGAACTACGCGTGTTTGTGCACAGTGAGGCTAAGCAGGCGAAGGAGGATCAGATCCTTGAAACCCAATGCAAGAAGTTTGTGAAGGCGCTCACTACACTACATGAGGGACTCTCGAAACCCGGGTACTTGAAGAACTATGAAAAGGTCACGATAAAGGTTGGTCGTCTGAAGGAAAAGTACAAGAAGGTCTCACACCTGTATGAGGTAGAGGTCAGCAAAAAGGAGGGCACCAAGCATGCAGAATCCGTTACGGTAGCCCGGCGTGCTTCGCATGCGCGTCGCACCCAGGCCAGCGGAGGGTATGTGCTTCGGACCAGTCATACCGGATGGTCGGTGGAAACGGTTGCACGAACCTACTGGCGACTTACAGAGATTGAGCGCACATTCAGAGTCATGAAATCGGACCTCGGTCTACGGCCCATCTACCACAGCAGAGATGACCGCATTGAAGGGCATCTGTTCATCACGGTACTGGCTTATCATGCTGCCCATCTGGTTCGCACCAGACTCAAGGAACACGGGATTCATGATAGTTGGGCGACGATCCGAGACAGGTTGAACAGGATTCGTCGGATTACGACCAAGATGGTTAAGAACCAATATCGGTACCTGATCACGGAGGTGGATCAGGATCTGCCTCCGAGTATGGTACAGTTCTTTGCGGTACTGGGATACGTGTATGATCCGGATGCGACCCGCACCGTGACCGAGCATGTGGAGGAAGCGAGTGCACCGGTGAGCCAGAAGCCTCCAGACTCATGACGTATGGTCCCTTCACAACGGTTGAGATAGCGTACTCCAGATGGAGCCACCAGAGCTAGGTCCGATGGAAACGATCCGAGGTAGATCGCAGCGAAACAGGCGGCAAAACACCAGGTAATCAGGGATTCAAACCACCCTAAACCAACTTCAACCGATCCGGTAAATCTCACCATCCATTGCTCCTGAAAAAAACGGTCCAAATATGGCCACGGGAGAATTCCGTAGGTTAGTAGCACTACGAAATGGCGAAGTTAGGATAACCTCGGGTGGAGTGCTCGGCTCAATCACATGACACGAAAGCTGTGTCTCCATGATCCTGCGTTGCATCGGACGAGGGAGCTCGTCGAATCCGCACTTTTCGAACTTGCTCAAATACTCTAGCCCTTGAAGGCGGAGTGTCCTAAGTATGATAAAGTCTCGCAGGGTACTTAGCCGTTGCAGTCCATCCACCACCTTCCAATTTTCTTTTTCATCCGCTGCCAAATAAAAACCCGGAAGCGGGATCCAGAGAAGCAGTGACTCTACCAATCGACTTCTCGTCTCTATTTCCCATACATCGCCGCTTCGCTGAAAATCAGGCTGTAATTCTATCTCCTTGCGGCGCATCCTCTCAATTACGAGATTCACGGTCGGTTCCTTCGTTGAAATCCGGATTGTTGCCGGATCAAATGGCTCGACTATGTCCTCACTTTCCACTTGCTCCATCTCAACCCCCTCACCAGCTACTGCCCCCTCCTCCTGTATACAGGACGCATGACCCACAAACTGCCCACCGTTATCCGTACCTAAAATTATACCCACACCCCTCGCCTCCCCCTTCAAGCGCGCAGGCAAGAGTGCTTGGCTCACCTGCCAACCGTTGTCTTCCGTGCATGCCAGTGACCCCTTCTCCTAGTTCCAGCACAGACTACTCATGGTCCAGATTATTCATGCCGCGACTTTCCTACGAACGAATTCAGCGTGTACCTCTTGCCAACGAGCCATTAGTATTTGTACACCGCATTTGCTGGCGTCGGTGTCGAATCTCGCCGACCAAGGGCTGCCGACTAAGCAAATAGCCCCCTCTGCAACGACCCGATTGTCGGTTAGTTTACTGGCATGTGGCTGCAGTATCAGATGCTTACCATGCTTCGCGGCGTAGAACAGGCCTTGCCGCAAATTCTGGATCCACATGGTAACAAGAGCCGCACCGCAGTCAGCCGCTTTGGTGCGAGGAATTCCGCTTTGGGATAGTCGCGAGCGGCCTTAGTGGGCCGAATGGGTGGCGTGGAGGAGAGTGCACTTCTAAATAAGATCAACACTAAAAGGATACAGGGGCTGAAGGCCGCCAACGGTATGGCCCGTTGTTACGAATCAAACACCCACCCTTCTCGTCGAATCAATTCTATCAGACTCAAGGATTCAATTTCGGCAGCGTGACAAACATCGGGTATCTTCGGACGATTGAGACTGTCACTGCGGAGCTCACTAGTTTACGACAGCGCATCCGTATACCTTGGTAAGCGCAATAATGGGGAGTTATATGGCTGAATGCCACGCGTTTTCGCAGGAGTTACTTTTTGTGCTTTGGTGGTGCAGGCAGGATGGCTTTTGCCATTTTTTCATAATCGGTTCCCGCTTTTCACGAACAAACTGCAATTATTTCAAATAACCCAACATGTGGGTATTCATGCTATATAATTTCCATATATTAGGGAGTTATATACCACAGTGCCATGCCCGAAACGGTTAGTGCATACCGCAATATCACATACAGGCTGTTGCCCGGAAGTCGGAGTAACGCCAAGCAACTTGCTGGATTAGCGGGTGCGTGTAGGTTTGTGTGGAATGCCATCCTCGCAGAGCAGAGCGAGGCCTACAAGAAAGCGAAAGAGGCTGGAGAGAAGCCGCCCTCGGTAAGCTTCTTCTCGCTGGGGAAGCGGTTCACGGCGCTGCGCCGCACGGTCGAGTGGCTACCTGAATACTCCTTTGGTGTCGTTAGATACACATTTAAATATCAGGCGGATGCATGGAAGGCATTCTTCAAGGAGGGTAAGAGAAGACCGAGATTCCATTCCAGACGTGGTAGTACGCCTTCGTCCACGATCCCGGATAACGTAAGGGTTCGGGATGGTAAGCTGTATATCCCGAAAGTGGGATATATGGCGCTCCGCAGGCGGGGAGGCAACCCGTACCCTGATGGTATACCCGTCAAAGCCACCGTAAAGAAGAACGCCGGCAAAGGGTATGCTGTCATCTACTACAAGATGGAGGCACCTGTAATAGAGGATACCGGCGGTGCTGTAGGCATTGACCGTAATTGCGGGCAGGTCGCTATGGTCTCCACAGAGGGCGATACAAGCATTATCAGACAACCGGATACGAAGCGTCTTGATGCCAAGTTGAAGCGGCATCAGCGAAGACTGGCGAGACAGAAGAAAGCTCCAACGGTCGTAACAGGCGGAAGCATAGAATCGCCCGCATACAGCGCAAGCGTGCTAACGTCCTCAAGAATGCGAACCACCAGGTAAGTCGCGGTATTGCCAAATGCTCCTCAACGGTGATACTGGAGGACCTGAAGATCAAAGCGATGACACGTTCAGCTAAGGGGACGATGGAGAGCTTTGGCACAAACGTCAGACAGAAGTCTGGCCTCAACCGTGGAATACTGCGAACAGGTTGGGGCCAGCTGGATCAGATGCTGAGCTATAAGTGCCGCAAGGTGATAAAGGTTACCGCTGCCTATACCAGTCAGCGGTGTTCTGTGTGTGGGCACACAGAAGCGAGTACCCGTAAGACACGGGGCAAATTCACGTGTATGTCCTGTGGACATGCGGATCATGCAGACCTGAATGCGGCTGCAAACATACTGGCCTCCGGGATTGGGGCTTCTGCACGGCGAGGGGCGTTCGGGTTACCGACCCCTATGACCCGTGAAATTGATACTGGTGCCTCACTGTGTACAGTTGGTCACTTACGTATATAATTCCCCAATAATGAAGGGATCCACCCCGGAGCGCCCTCTTCTGGTGTTGATGAGTCTTGGATGGGGCGGCGTGCCATTCCTTGTTGGTTGAAAAAGTAATTCTTGGTTCGGTGTTGGCTTGGGTTTCCTAAGCCTTTTCACCATACGGATCCATGATCACTAATGAGTGTTTGCCAGAAAAGTAGGCTTTTCTGAGTGACTCTTGGACTAGCCGGGGGCTGGAATCCGAATTGGGGATCCGGAAGGACAGTCAGCAAGGATTTGTCGACGGTGACGTCGCTGACTTTGTCCGCTCACACCGGCAATACGGTGGTTTTGACGTGTTTTGGGCCTCCATCAGCGATGCTCGAACACACGTTGGCCTCTCGCCCTTGCAGACTACCTTGATTTTGTGCTGAAGATGCTCGCGCGAGTCCCTACGCCGCGCGCTTGCGGGCCTGCTCGCACCGCCTTCGTCGCTCCTCGTTCTGCTTCACCATCTGCCCGATACGGTGAACATTCGCCGCTACCACTATCAGCGCCACCGTGCGAACAAAGCCTTCCTTGCCACGGGTCCGTATCAAACCCAGACCCCGATGATTCAAATTGTTGATCGCCGACTCCACCGCCGGATGCTGACGACGCCCCTCCACAAACTTCGGATCGGATTCCCTCTCCTTGTCCGCTTTGCTCAACCGACCCCTCTTCGGCATGTTCACCGTGTCCAACACCTGCTCCAGCGCCTTACGGTTCTTTACCGATGAGTACCCCTTATCCATGCTGCACGATGTGATCGCCGGATACCGATCCTTCGCTTCCTTCATAAACCCCACAATCATATCCGAATCCACCCCCTCGTGCAGTATCTGATGCCACAATATCAACTGATGCTGATCCTCCAGCACGCATACCGGCAGACCCAACTCCGCAATCACCCCCGCCTTCCCCTTGGTGATCCAACGAGTATGCGGCTCATGTATCGAAAATACCTTCTCATCATGCGGAATCACCTCCCCCTTCCATAGACGACTATCTACTTGATCTATCTGCCTTTGTGCATCTGCCAAGTACCGCAACACCTCCTCAAGATCCGCGTCTTTCTCCTTCAACACGCTAATACTGCTCTCCGCACGCTCAATCAGAACACGACACATTTTATGCCGGTAGGGACCCGAGTCGCCCCGGGCCCCCCGGACAGATCCGGACGTGCGTGCTAACGCATCCGGCTCCTCCCTTGGGTCGCGCCGTCGCGCTTGACGGTAAATCGTGTGGAAGGCCATGGGTGCCGGATCTCCATCTTCGGCCAGTATATTGCAGTGAGCTTGTCCATCGTGTCCCACGTCGTACGATCCCGCTGGGAACGTCGTCGTAGCACATGCATCCATATCCAGTACAGCTGGACGTAGCAGCTCGCAAGGTACCGGTAACTCGTCGGTACGGCATAGTAATTCAACCATCCGTTGAGCACCCGCCCCAACCATTTCCCCGTCTCATGCACCGGCGGTGCATGAGACGAATCAACTGCCCCTTCACGCGCTTCAGAAAACGAGCCATACGCTTGGCTATCGGCTTACGACCAAGACTAAATCGCCCCCTCCGATCTCTACGACCGTAATGCGTAAATCCCAGAAAGTCGAATGTCTCCGGTCGACCCTCACCACGCTTCCTGCGATCTTCCTCGGCAAACCGCCCGAATTCAATCAGACGAGTCTTCCTCGGATGCAGTCTCAACCCGAACGTATCAAGCCGATCCCGCAATGCACGCAGATAACGTTGCGCTGTCCCCTCGTACTGGAAACACACCACGAAATCATCCGCATAACGAATGATGTAGACCTCCCCCGCACTCCGCTGTGACTTGCGCCATGCATCGGTCCAAAGATCCAACACGTAATGAAGATAAATGTTGGCCCGTATAGGGGAAATCACCGCACCCTGCGGTGTACCCTCCTCACTATCCCGCCACATCCCATCTACCATCACGCCCGCCTTCAACCACTTGATGATCAACCGAATCACCCGCTTATCCGCAATACGATGCTCCAAGAAGCGGATAAGCCACTCCTGGTTTACCGTGTCAAAGAACTTGCGAATGTCGGCGTCCACAATGTGGTTGACCTTGCGACGCTCTATCACATATGCCAAAGCATCCAACGCGTCGTGCGCGCTGCGCTTCGGCCGGAACCCTTAGCTGAAACCCACAAACTCCTCCTCGAAAATCGGAGTCAGTATACGTTCCACCACAGCCCTCTGGACGATCTTGTCCTCCAGTGCAGCCATGCCAAGCGGTCGTGTACCTCCGTCCGGCTTGGGTATCTCTACCCGCTTGGACGGGGTCGCCCGGTACGCTCCTGTATGTACACGTCGGTGAAGGTCCGTCATACGGTCCTCCAAATCCTCCGCGTACCTCCCCCATGTCATACCATCCACTCCCGGTGCCGCTTCACACTTCTGCGCGTGGAAGGCGGTCCTAAGCGCTTCCATGCTGACATGGTGCAGTAACGTCGTGAGACGCTCCGCTGGGTTTCGCTTCACGAACTCCCGTAACCGCTCCTTCCCCTGTGACACGCGAGCCCATTTCTGCGCCTGGTGCGTGGTAGGATCTCGCGATTTCCCCTCGGGCGACAGCCTTCGCTCCCGCTGCTCCGCCAGGGTATCGTCCCCTTTGTTCGCAGCATTCATCGCTACTATGCTGTCGTCTGACTTCTTCATACCGTGCATCTCCGGTTACGGTGTCTCCACCTTTCCTTCGCGGCGGCGCACGACTGCAGGACAGTATGAAGACCTCCCAGGTCCCGGCAGGATATGTACATACGTCCATGGGGTCTCAGACACCGCGGGCCTGTCCACCGTCTCACCATAACGATGACGGACATATTGCCTTCGACCTATGTGAGAGCCTCGGCAACCCGAATTACAAAACTTTCGGTGCTCAATAACCCTAGCCATACGCACCGCTACCGACACTTCACGTCCACCCTCACGAGTGACCGCGCACGGCTCGCGGAAATATGTGCATGGTTCTTGCTTCATATTACGGGACTTCCACCCGCTATATCCTTGCCAGTTAGCCTGGCGTACCATCTTCTTATCATCCCGCCACTGACGGTGATTGAAGGCCCGCTTCAATGCATGAATCCAGTACACAGCCTTGCGCCAGCCCTTAAGGCCGTGTTCCTCACATGCGCGATGCGACGTGCGAATCAGAACACCGCATCAAATCCCACAACAAGCGAACATCCGTAGTCCACTCCACATTCGCTTTGGCCACCGCCGAATCAACCCGGCAACGAAGCGGCTCCTCTGACTGCTGTTATACCAATCGGTGACCGCAAGCCACCACCACCTCGTTGATCTCCTTCAGGATGTCCTCTGTAAGCAGGCTTACGTTATCAATAACGGTCTGCAGCTGATAGACGGGCTCGTCGTAGTATTCCGTATGCTCCAGCATCTGGCGCACCTCTTTATGACTGGCGGCCAGGTTCCTCAAACGATCAAAGTCGCAGTTGAGGGCCTGCTTCAATACCCCCAACAAAGATGCGCCAAAGCGGCATCCCCGGACGACCACGCTGCAAATCAGTATCCGGAAGCAACTGCTTCTCCAGGATCTCAAAGATCTTCTGCCGAGCCGTTGGGTCGCAATACAGGTGCTGCAGACCTTTTAGCGCTGCCGGTATATCGTCCCGATCTTTGGGGTGGAAGGTCATCTCTTCAATGGGGACCTGCCCGAGCTTAAACTGTGTATCCTCTAGAATCCGCATGGTATTATCGCATGAATAATCGGCCCAAAGGGGCCTTATTCCGTTGAAAACGTCTGAAACAGAAGGATTTGGCCAAACATTCGTAGAGACACGGTGCCTGAATACCCGGCAATGTACAAGATTGGGTATGTCTCATCCCATCTTCAACCCTAACACTTACAAAAGGATAGAACGCGTATTCACCGGCCTTGTTTCGCAATTTTCCAACCCTCATACCTTTTTCTGTCAGACACTATATAATTCCCTAATATATGGTAATTATATAGCATGAATACCCACATGTTGAGTTATTTGAAATAATTGCAGTGTTTTCGTGAAAAGCGGGAACCGATTATGAAAAACTGGCGAAAGCCATCCTGTCTGCACCACCAAAGCACAAAAAGTAACTCCTGCAAAAACGCGTGGCACTCAGCCATATAACTCCCCTTGTTTTCTGCTTCCGGCGTACGCAGCGCCAAGCGTCCGGCCCGCCGCGGCCGGACGTGAACATCCAGAAAACGAAACACGTCGCACACAATGCGACCAACTGCAGTGCGGCTCCTGTTACCTCGTGCCTCCAGCTGCAAGGCCGGTCCTGCTCCACGAAGCGTGGCAAGAATCTTATGCGGCACCCACATGCCGGTAAACTAACCGACCAAATCAGATTGTTATCAAGGGGCTTTCTGCCTAGTCAGCAGGCCTACCCGGTCGCTTCCTTTATCATTAACTCCACTTGCGGGCGAACGGTTGTTCGTAAAGTCGGCGGCCGGTTGCCTTGTACAGAGCATTTGCCAGGGCTCCGAAGACGGGCGGGAACGGTGGTTCACCGAGACCGGTCGGATCTGTTTCACTGGCTACAAAATGTACGTCAATTGTTCTTGGCGCTTCGCTGTGCCGAATCATGCGATAGCCATCAAAATTGTTCTGTTCCGGTACGCCGTTCCTGAAGGTCATGGCACCGTACATCGCATTACCGATGCCGTCCACAATGGCACCCTCAGCCATGTTGGTGGCGGCATCCGGATTCACCACAATGCCACAATCCAGGGCGCAGCAAACTCTCTGCACAATAGGCCTCCCGGCTTCCAAGGCAACATCCAGTACATGCGCCGCATAAGTATTGTGGCAGAAGTAAGCGGATACGCCCCGATGGCCCCCTGGATGAGCACCTGTTCCCCATCCGGATCGTTCCCGTACGAGCTCCAGTACTGCGGCGTAACGCCCGGCATTGTAGTCGTTACGCTCACCGACAGGACTATTCCGGGCCCGTTCCAGTAATTCAAGACGGAACGCGATGGGATCCTTCCCCATGACTTCCGCGATTTCGTCAAGGAAAGACTGCTCGACTCCCGCAATGAAGTTAGACCGCGGCGCGCGGAAAGCCCCGATGGTAATGTTGGAATTGATGCTCCATTCCTCGGCCAGATAGTGGTCCACTGCACCGGCCGGGAAACGATTGGCAAAAAGCGGACTTTCCGGGATGCCTCCTGCCTTCACATGGAAGGCAGTCAGGTTGTTTTCGGCATCCAGAGCAGCCCGGTATGTCGCATGGTATGTAGGCCGATAGATGCCGAAGGTCATGTCGTCCTCCCGAGTGTACAGCATCTTGACCGGAGCGTTCATCTTCCGGGAAATGAGGGCTGCCTCCACCAGGTAGTGACCGTAAGCCCGACGCCCGAAGCCCCCGCCCATGCGGGTCAATCGGATGTCAATCCTATCTGTGGGCATCCCAAGGCGGGCTGCAAGGGTCTGTTCTATGAGTTCGGGTGCCTGAACTGGGCCGGCCAGCTCCGCTTTGTTTGCCGTTACATGTGCAATACAATTAATCGGCTCCATGGGATTATGGGCCAGAAAGGGAGCGGTATAGGTTCGCTCAATCACCCGTGCCGCACGCGCAAAGGCAGCCTCCGGATCACCGTCCCTGCGCACAGTGCTACCGGGTCTCGCAGCCATTTCCACCATCTGCGTCATATGGTCGGCGGTGCTTTCCAACCCGGCGGGAATGGTTACAGACCCCGCCCTGCCATATCCACCCATCATCACGGTTGTGTCCGCAATGGGCTCCCACTCAATTTGCAGTGCCTTCTTCGCTTCCATCACTTCCCATGTCGTGTCACCCACAATGGCAACCAGCTCAGGAAATGTGTTCGTGTCAAAGGGGTTTCTCGTGTATCCGTCTTCCAGCGTCTTGATGGTGAACACATCACGAATACCTGGCATACCCCTTGCCTCCGACCCATCTACTGACTTCAGCTTCATGCCAAATGCCGGTGGATGGACTACCATAGCGATGAGCATGCCGTTACGGTAGTGATCCGATGCAAAAAGTGCACTTCCCGCTACAATATCTTGCGCGTCCACATTCTTGCGGGGGGTGCCGATAATACCAAAGTCCTGCACATCCTTCAGCTTGACATCCTCGGGCACTGAGATCGCAGCCGCAGCCGTAGCCATTTCTCCGTAGTCCACCGACCTGCCGCTGGCTGTATGGTGCAAAATGCCGGCCTCTGTTGTGACCTCTTCAACGGGAACCTGCCAAAACCGGGCTGCCGCCTCCTGAAGCATGTGCCGGGCCGCGGCACCCGCCGTGCGCAGCCCTTGCCAGCCGCGTCGTATGCCCTGGCTCCCACCAGTAAACTGGCGGTCAAACGACTGCGCATCGAAGACCGCCTGCTCAACGACAACCGATTGCCAGTCCACATCCAGTTCCTCGGCAACGATCATTGGCATGGAAGTCTTCACGTTTTGCCCGAATTCCGGATTCGGTGCCATGATAGTAATCACGCCATCGCTGCCAATCTTCACGTAAGCATTGAGGTTAATGCTCTCTTCACCAACTCGGAGCGCGGCTTCGGATGCGGCAGGCTCAGTGCCGGCCAGCCAGTTAAAGCCGAGCACCATGCCCCCGCCGGCGAAGCTTGATACCCTCAGGAAGAACCGCCTGTTGTAAGATTTCTTAATGGGAACTATATACGTGAGTACCCTCGCGTGTCAATTTCACAGGTCAATGGGGTCGGTAACCCGAACGCCCCTCGCCGTGCAGTTGCCCCAATCCCGGAGGCCAATATGTTTGCGGCAGCGTTAAGGTCCGCATTGTTGGTGTATCCACATGAGACACACTTGAATTTACTTTGAGTCAATCTATTCGCTTTGTCCCGGCGACCGCACTTGTTGCAGTCCTGACTCGTGTAAGGGGCTGGGATCTTGAGCACTTCCCGGCATTTGTACTGCAGCATCCCGTCTAACTGCCCCCATCCGGTGGCATTAATGCTACGGTTCAGCCCTGCCTTCTGGGCGATGTTCTTGCCTGGATTGTCAACAGTCCCTTTGGCGGATGAAATCATCGCCACAACATTAAGATCTTCCAGCACAACCGTAGAAGAGCGGTTCGCGATCCTCCGGCTTGCTTGGTGATTGGTATTCCTGCGGGTCATCGCAATCGCTCGGTGAGCTTTCTGGAGTCGCTTCTTAGTGCGATATCTGCGGTTGGATCCTTTCTGCTGTCGGGCTGATTTCCGTTGATACCGGGGCAGTCTTGCCGTCTTACGCTTACCGTCCGGTTGCCGTATGATCTCGCGCTTACCATCGGTGGAGACGGCGGCAACCTGTCCGCAGTTACGGTATATCCCCGTGGCAACGCCATTATCTTCTATCTCGGGTGCTTCAATCTTGTAGCATATGCAGGCGTGCCATTTGCCCACCCGTTGCAGAATCACGGCTTTTACAGGAACCCCATCTGGATACGGGTTGCCTCCTTTACGTCGGATCTTCAGGTATCCAAGCTTGGGGATGAACAACCGTCCATCCTTGATCTTGACCGCTTCAGGAATCGTAAAAGATGGGGTACTGCGGTATTTGGCTTTGAACTTCGGCTTACCCCTACCTTGATTGAAGCAAGCCTTCCATGCGTCGGCTTGGTACTTCAGCGTGGTGCACACCACGCTGAACGAGTACTTCGGTAGCCACTCGGTGCGATCTCGTAGTTCTTTAAACCGTTTTCCAAGAGAGAAGAAGTACTTCACGGATGGAGGCTGCTCGCCCGACTCCTTTGCCTGTTTGTATTCCTGGATGCGCTGCGCCAGTAGGGCGTTCCACACGAACCCGCAAGCACCAGCAATCGCGCCTAGCTTATTCGCACTGCTCTTGCTCCCCGGAAGCAGTCGGTACTCAATTGTCCTATGGACAGAACAAACGCGAGCACAATTGTTACAACCCTTTACGGGCATGGCATCAAGTTCAGTTGATGTTGTGGTAAGCAATGGGATGGAATGGCGTTCCGTCCCATTGTGTCCGTACCCTCTATCAAGCCAAAGGTTCATAGTCTGGGGTACTCTGATATATAAACCCCGTCTTAATCCGGTTCACGGGAGTCTTTCATAAGGTTGCAGTGAAACCTTTACTGACCGAAGGAGCAATAGGCTATCCCATGCTCCAGGCAGCGGTCTTGATGGCGGCATGAACGCGCCCGTTCCGCACCGACAGATAACGCCGATCATCCTCAAATCAATCTTCCCGTCACCTGGAGGTGCATTCCGATCCATCATAGCTACTGTTCTCAAACTCTGTCCGACCCGGCCAAAGCCGCACTGAGGCACATCGTGCTCAAGCCACGCTTCCTGCCCCCCTCGGGTGAAAAACTCTCTATGGTTGCGATCACCTGCGTCAGACGAGCGTGAGAACCCATCCAGACGCGAACCAAGGGATTCACATACCTCATGTTGCCATTAACTAAAAGCTTTACCACAGGCAGGACCACCGGGACTGGAATTCTTGTGGCGCGCTACCGTGGGAATGTAGCAACCCCGCACATGAAAAGGCAAGTCCGAAAGCCCGGACCGTATGTTTAGCGGAACGACACATGACCCGGCGGAGCCGGGATACGCTCCGTGCCGGCCTGCCTGATTCACACTCTGTATCAGTCCTTGTGCTGCGACGACATTTGCCACCATGGTACACAAAAGGTCTCCATCCGATGATGCGCCAGTTCGCCCACCCAACGTTACATACGGGCGTTGCCTGTCGGTCCGCGAGGCCTATTGGCTTAATCCGTGTCAGAGGTGATGACAACGCGGTCACACCGTCCGACTGAGCGCATAACCCGGAAACACACCCGAAATGGAACGGCCAACCCTAACCTCCAAGTACCCATATATTCACTTAACCCAACTTCACATATTGTAGTGACAGGAAAATACGGACCTCTAGCACTCCCGCTTGGGGAGCATTTTTTCGTTACCACCTATTGTGATTTACCGGATTGAGTGGGGTTGGTTTAGAGCGGTTTCATTGCTTGTTTTTTCTGTTGATAGAAGGCCGTATTTGTCCCCAACTCTCCCCACCGGATTCAGGGATCGCACCTCCATCTGGAGTTCATTCTCGTACCTGTGCATGTGACTTCATTCCACTCATGAGTCGGGCGGCTTTTGGAGAGTTTTCGGTTCCATGGGGAGGACCTGTTTGGTTCGGGTCGCATCGGGATCATAGCTGAATCCCAAGATTTCGAAGACTCGTTCCAACATCGGCGTCAGGTTCTGATCCACATTCAGGGTCAACGCGCGCGTTTGACTCATGGGCAACTTGGTGGTCACCCGTTTGACCTCGTTGAGTTCGTTACGGATCGTATCCCAGCTGTTATGGATTCCAGCTTTCTTGAGTTTGGTGCGAACCAGGTGAGCAACATGATAGGCCAGCACGGTGATGAATAAATGTCCCACAATTCGGTCATCATTACTGTGATAGACGGGCCTTAAACCCAGATCCGACTTCATCACCCGGAAGGTGTTTTCAATCTCCGTAAGTCGCCAGTAGGTGCGCGCCACTTCTTGCACCGACCAGTCGGTACGGCTGGTGCGCAGGACATATCCGCCTGCTTCCAGGAGCCGGTCTTCATGCACTTCACGCTTGGTAAAGCTTACACGCTCGGCATGGTCGGTTTCCTTTTTTTCCGTAACCGTCACCTCATAGGTGTGGCTCACCTTCTTGTGTTTTTCCCTCAGGCGACCGGCTTTTACGAGTACCTTATCATACGTTTTCAGGCAGTGGGGAGTGGAGAGTCCTTTATGAAGCTTGGTGAGTGCCTCTTCATATTTTGCACATTTCGCTGCAAAGATCTGCTCCTCGGTGGCCTGCCGAGCCTCGCTGTGCACATACACGAATCGCTCCTGGTCTTCCAGCTCATCTTCTTCTGACTCCCCCTCTTTCGGTTCCTTCTCTTGGGGTTCTCTGTCCTTTTTGGATAACTCCCAAGATCTGATCTTAACCCCACCCGCCGTCTCAAATGCCTGATCCGGCTCCCGGGTGGGCACCGCAGGGGCTTGGGTCCGCTGAACACAGATCCAATCCAGCTTCTTTTCTTTCAAATACGCCACATTCGCCTCGGTCGCAATGCCCGCTTCCATAAAGACCATTGGCGTTTTATCCTTCAACTTCTCCATAGCTTGTTTGAGTGTCCCGGGTTCACTCACATTGCCGGGTAAGATCTCCACATTACGCGGGAAGCCCGATGCGTCCAGAGTCAAGGCCAGCGTGACCAGAAGACAATCATTGCGCTTCTGCTTACTCCGTCCATATCGTAACAACGCTCCCTTTTCCTGACCATGGTAAAAGGCGTTGGTCAAATCGTAGAAGATGAGGGTCTCATCACAGTCAAACAACTCCTTCGTGGTTCCATAGAGGCCATCCATGATTGCATAACGATGTTCGAATAACCAATCGGAGGTGGCATACAATGTATTGAGGCACGGCAGCTTTGTATGGAGGATTTCCATGATACTGGAGGTGTTGGTCATCCAGCGATGCGTTGCCCGTTCACTGCCTGGACTGAGCATGCGTCCGACAATGACCACGCAGGCAAGTTGGACATGATTTTCAGGGAGCTTCAGTTGCTTGATCGCTTCCATGGCCAGACGCTCGCCCGCCACCGTGCATGAGTTGGTATGTGTGACCTGGTCGGGAAGAATCTTGACCGATTCTACCGGGGGTTTGGCGTAGATGTCAAACCCTTGATCCAGGAGTCGCTTCGCAATGTCGTCCACGGCATTATGGAAGTCCTGGTTTTTGTTCTCAAAGGCTAGGGCGGGTTGTTCTTTGAGACGTGCGACCACCGTTCGGATCAGTTCAGGCCAATCGGGTTTGGGGATTGGAAACTCCTGTCCGAGATTGAGGAGGGTTTTATGTCGGCTGATGCCTTTGATCCGTTGGGATTGAAGCAGGAGGACGCTGCGGGATTGTTCGCCGTTTTTGCGTGTGTACCGGTTGGCTCGGATAAACATAATGGGGATAGGCAAAGGAGGTAGGAGGGAAACGGGACAGATTTCGGGGGTTCCCCCTCCCTGCAATAATCACTACAACGGCAATTTGCCAAAAACCGGAGGCAAATTGGGTCAAAAAGGCGGCAAACGGCCAATAACCAGCCATGGATTGGCCGATTTGGATGAAAAGAAGGCTAGACTGACTCTGAAATCAGTAAATTTTCAGAGCGAAATGTGAACTTGGGTTGAGCACGCATTCCCGAACGTACAACATGCCAGTCGGCGAGCTCCGCGGCCCGGCATCAACAATCGACTTACTCCTATGCCTACACGGAAGAACGAGCGGATGATAGCTTCCGCAAGCGCCCCCTGCTTTCTGATAGCCGCTATGGTGCTGGCGTCTGGACACACACCCACGCACAACGTAGACGCACCACCCAACATTATTGTAATCCTGGCTGACGACCTTGGATACGGCGATCTGGGTTCCTACGGCCAAAAGAAAATCCGCACTCCGCAGTTGGATCGTATGGCACGCGAGGGCATGCGGTTCACCAGTTTCTATGCCGGGCACACTGTCTGCGCTCCATCTCGCGTGGCACTGCTCACGGGCATGGATATGGCGCAT
This sequence comes from Rhodothermales bacterium, assembly GCA_963663495.1. Lineage (GTDB taxonomy): Bacteria > Bacteroidota > Rhodothermia > Rhodothermales > Bin80. The sequence goes on along the minus strand of OY760427.1, from coordinate 744,687 downwards.
TCACACACTCGGTCCAACAGAGGCCCCGGGCTGCGCGAGAAGGACTTGACCTTGGCTGAACATCTGAAAGGGGCGGGCTATGCCACCGCCGTCTTCGGAAAATGGGGCTTCGGAACACTGGACTCCGGTGCTCCAGATCGTCAGGGGTTTGATGAATTCTTGGGATACCTCGGCCATGTTGAGGCACACTCCCACTATACGGACTACTTATACGCCGTACGTAACAACAGAACGGAACGCGTGGACATTGATACCACACAGTACACGCATGACCTCTTTACCGAGGCAGCACTGGACTTTGTGGAAAGGCAGCAGAACAATCCTTTTTTTCTCTACCTGCCCTATTCGCTTGTGCACGCGGAGCTGCTGGTACCGGAAGACTCCATGACGCCATACCAGTCCCCGGAGGGTGAGAGTCTACTTCAGCCAGACACCCCGTTCCCATGCTGCGGCGTAATTGGCACGTACCGCGAGCAGCTCCAACCCCATGCCGCGTTCGCGGGTATGGTATCGCGCCTTGACCGAGATGTTGGCCGCCTGCTGGAGCGCCTGGAGGCACTTGGGATCGCGGATAATACCATCGTAGTCTTCACCAGCGACAATGGCCCGCATATTGAAGGCGGCGCGGACCCAGGCTACTTTGAGAGTAACGGCCCCCTTCGCGGACTCAAGAGAGACCTGTATGAAGGAGGCATTCGTGTGCCCATGATTGCCTGGAGACCAGGCACCATTCCGGCAGGCTATGTTAGTGACCATCCATGGGGCAGCTGGGACTACATGGCCACCTTTTCTGAGCTTGCTGGTCTCGCTCCCCCACCGACCAATGGACTTTCCATGACCAATCTGCTATTGGACACAGGACCCGCTCCCCTACACCGCTATCTGTATTGGGAGTTTACGCATACCTGGGATGGATACTTCACACAGGCAATCCGCCAAAAGGACTGGAAGATGATACGGTTTGCCGATGGGGACCGCCAGTGGACGGAGCTCTACGACCTGTCCAAGGATATCGGGGAATACCATGATGTGTCCGAACGGTACCCTGATGTGGTCACTCATCTTGAAGCCCTGATTGCAGAGGTTCGGGAAGATCCATAGCCCCCGGCTACTCCGATGCGGTGGCTATCGAATCGGGTATGGCCTCCGGCCCTGCAGTCAATAGCGCAATAAGGGCGCGCATTTCTCGTAAGCCAAGATTATTCAACAAGCCTTCCGGCATTGCCGAAGCGCCTGACTCCTCGCGCGAGGCAATCTCGTCCGCCGGCACGGTCACAAGGGATCCCCCGGGCAACTGCACTACCACTTCGCCGGCATCCTCCCGGAAAATTGTACCCGAAACCATCTGGCCATCTGTCCTGGTAAGCACATGCATGGTCCACAAATCCGATACAACCTCAGACGGCCGCAAAATTGACGCTACCAGATCCGCACGGGAAAACCGCTGACCTATCGTCGTCAGGTCAGGGCCTGATTCCATCCCCAACGGACCGAAAGTATGGCACGTTGCACAGAAAGCCTTTTCGTACGCCTCTATGCCTTCAACCGGGTCGGTGTTGAAGCTGTCTGGATTATACATCAGGTCTTCTATCACTTCTTCGTCAGACAACCATGTCCCGTACTGAGGTCCACGGAACGTTAGCTGGCCTCCTGCTTCATCAGCAACCAGCTGCGGTATGCGCTCCTGTATCCGTGCACGCACCGCCTCAGTCTGGTTTTCCGCGAAACTCTCCAACATCAAAGCCAAGTACCCCGCAAAGCTCGCCCCTCCTTTCCACTGCTCATCGCGTGTCTTCTCAAACCACGCAATCATCTGCCCTGCAGAGGCCTCGTCCCACCCATCCTCAAAAAGGCTGAGCACATAGGCGTAATGAATCTGCTGCTTGCGGTCGTTACGCTCTTCAGTAAGTTCGGCTGCCAGCAGTCCTGTTGCACGTTCCGGCTTGAGGTGCGCGAGGACGCGTGCAATTTCACGGTTTAGCCGCCGGTCCGTGCTCGGGAACCGCTCCATCAAAATGTCAGCCATCCGCGGGTACGGTCCGTCCCGGCCTGTAAAAGACAGCCCCAGATCGTTGACCATCGTGACCTGCATCGTGCGTATCAGGTCCAAGAGCTCGGCATCCGAGGGATGGGCCTCCAGCAATGCCAACTGTTGACGTACCAGAAACCCTACATCCTTTGTGGGGGCAACCGGTAGAGCCTGCATGTAGGCCAGGAGTGCCAGCGGCGCCTCAGGATAGCCGTCCAACGCCAGTGCCGCTTCCTTCCACTCGTTAAGGTTGATGCGCCTCAACAACTCCTTGCCTGCGTAGCGCACAACCCTGGACTCGCTGGACAGCAGAGGGAAGATATCCGCTGTCGCTGACAGCGGTGCGTAGTCCGTGACGTCAACGCCGCTCCGGACAAGAGCCTCAACTGCACGGCGCTGAACCAATGGATCGCCGTCCTTCAGACGCTGCGTCATCGCACGGCGGGCCTCCGCCCCGGAGTCTAGCCCCAGGTAGTAGACAGCCGCCGCACGCATTTCCGGGCTCTCGTCTATGCTCATGTTTATGAGGCCCCGCAGCCCGACGCCGGGGCCGAACACCTGCAGCAGTTCCAGCGCCCGCATTCTCCTTTCTCCCTCCGCTTCTCCATCCAACGCGACCGCTGCCAACCCTCGCCGCCACACGGCTTCTCCTAACTCAGTCCTAACAGCCTGAGCCATTGCGCGGCTCCATGCGGACCGCGGTTGCGGCATGGTCAGTACCCGCTCCAAAGGCGTTGTAGCCTCGGGGGCTCCCATGGCATCCGCCCCGGTATATACGACCCGGTACACTCCCCCTGCGGTGTCACGACCTCCTAGCGCGAAGTAGACGCTGCCATCCGGCCCCACATCAAGATCGGTAACGTTCAGCGGCTCGCCATAAACAAAATTCTGACTACTCTCCTGCGTATAGGTCCCACCGCTTCTCGTTACATGCCCGAGAATAATGCGTCCGCGCGACCAGTCGCCCTGCAGCAGCGCATCATAGTAGCCCGCGGGGTAAGCATAGCTCTGGTAAAAACTTACACCCACAGGGGAGCCGCGGCCCACATCCTCCATTGGCGGCAGCGTATCAATGTAGTATGGCGGGTGCTTTCCGGCGCCCGTACGCCACCCGTAGTCTCCACCCGGCACTGCGTGAACCGAGCGAGTTTCCCTGAACCACGGCAGATCGCGATCCCACTCCATGTCGGAATCAAAGGTGAACAGTTCGCCCATCAGATTGAACGCCCCGTCATACTGGTTACGAAATCCCCCCGCAACCTCTTCCCAGTCCGAGTCAGGACGCGCCAGATCCTTCCGCACAAAGGTGCCGCCAGGCACCCGCAGCCCGACTGCGTGGCCGCGCGGATCTGTGCGGGTGAAGGCAAGGACATTCTCCTTGTAGCCCCGCAGGGGCGACCCTGGGGCCGCCGACGAGTGGGTCGCCGACATGTTACCCAGCGTCCAGTAGAGGTAGCCATCCGGACCGAAAAACGGCTGGTGCGGCCCGTGATCACCCATCGTACCTATAGATCGCTCAATCGTCTCTACCCGGTCACCCCGACTATCACCATCATCATCAACCACCCTGTACAGTGCCACACTGTCCGGTCCCATGCCGGATGCCAACAAATCCAACCCGTCAAAAAACAAGCCCTGCGTATCATAGACTTCCGTTGTAAACACGCGCTCCTCAAACACACCATCTCCGTCCTGATCCACCAGCGTTACCACCAATGAATCCTCACGCCCCAGTACAAGCTGACCCCGGCTGTCAAAGGTGATCGCTACAATGCTGCCCGCCATCTTAGGAGAAACCACCTCCTCCACCACAAAGCCCTCCGGCACTTGGAAGCGGTCCGTCACAACGGGAGTTCGGGCGTCCTTGACCGCGATCGTGGCACCGCAAAGAAGTAAAACAAAAAGGAGCAGGCGTTTCATGTGTTAACCTTGGAGAGATGAGCTACCGCAGCTTAAGAGGTGCAAAGGCATCACAGCACCCGATCCACGAACTCACGGTTGTGCACCTGCACATCAACTGTCATTAGCTCCAGCACGCCTCTTGCCACATGTTCGGAGTACCTCCGGAACGCCTCCTCCCCTTTTTCGGCGGTAGCTCTGAGCGGGTTGCCGATCACGCCGCTCTCTATGAATTCGTGGTGGTCCATCGGGAACGTAAAATACTTGTAGCCCTCAAACTCAACATCCGGCATGCCGTCCTTCTTCTCGAACGATCTTGGAAGGAAAGGGGGAATGTGCGCGCGCGTAAACCGTGCCCGGTCCATCCGCACGATGTCGGGGTTATGCGCCAGGTCCTGGGAAGTCTCCAGTTCGCTTGCGTGCCACCCCGGCGTCTCATCAACCGGGTTCTCCATCAGTCCCTCCATGAGCCCGACGTAGTTTTCCATATACGGTTTTACGAAGCTGATCAGCGCTCCCGTCTCATATCGCAGCTTCCGCAGTATCGGGTCCACGACTTTGATGTTGGAACCGTGGCCGTTGACAAAAATCAGCCGATTGAACCCGTGATGTATCAGGCTCCGTGCCACATCGTGCATGAGATTAAGAAGCGTGGAGCTGCGGATGGTGATGGTCCCCCTCCCCTGCCCTGGCTCGTGCATATGTTGCGGCGAATAGCCGGTCCAGATAGGCGGAGTATAGAGCACACCAATCATCTCCGCTACACGCTGCGAAATCTCCAAAGCAGTAATGGTGTCCGTGTAGAGCGGAAGGTGCGGACCGTGCTGCTCCAAGCTCGCCATTGGGATGAGTATCAGATCCCTTTCCTCCAAGTACGCCCGAATGTCAACAAATGTCAGATCCCCCAGATTCCACGAGACGAACTTCTCGCGAAAGGCATCGTCGCCTGTACTGATCCTCTTAATTGACCTTTTGCTACCATTTTCAGCTGCCATTATTGCGTCTCCTGAACGTACAATTGATGAAACAAGTCAGCCACGGTCCGTCCGAAACGCGGCGAGTTTACGTGATCTGCGTATGTATGCACCGGGATATTCTTTTTCAGCCGGCCGCGCATAGTCTTCAGGAATGCCGCATCCGCGGGCGGGTCCCAAAATGCCCCTCCGAGTACATTGGGTATGGATAATCCTTCCGTCGGCACGGCCACCGCAACAGGGCCGCGGGCCAAATTAAGACGCTCGGCAAACAGATGCCCCAGAGTTACCATCTCCTCCCGGGATGTGCGCACGAGCGTATATTCCGGATTATGGTCGTATACCGGGCGGTCGCGCAGCGGCTTCGGGATTGCACCTGCATGAAACACACTGAAGTCAATGCACCCGGGAACGATAACCTGTGGCAGTCCTAACCGTCCGACGCGTAACAGCCGCTCCTGTCCGGCGTCATGAATTCCTCCCACCAGCGGGTCGTTTACCTCATTCGTCGTGTAATCAATCACCCCAACGAACTGCCCGGCCTCGGCCAACTCCTCCATCGCGGCTCCCCCTACGCCGTTCGAATGAAAAATGACCGCCTCGTATCCGTGTTCGGCCAGCCGCTCCTTCAGTCCCATAACCGCCATCGTGGTATTGCCCAGCATGGTCACCGCCACGAAGCAGTCGTCCGCCTGCGGCGCCGGAAGCAGGTGGCCGTGTTCGGTCATACCGACTACTGCCGCCGCCACGTTATCAAAAACCGTGCATGCGATAGGATTCAAGCCCAGGATATCCACAACGGAGTGGACCACCATCATATCCGTAGTCCCGACCAGTGGATCAAAGTAGTGCTTCCCTGAAGCGATGGGCGAGACAAGGATCTTGGGCACTCCTGCGGGCAACTGCATCAGTGCTGCTGCACCCATTACTGCACCTTCGGCTCCTCCCATGCTGATTGCGGCGTCCAGCCGCCTCTCACGGTACAGATGCAGCACTAGCGACCGTAGGGCATCGCGCATACCGGCAACGGCTCGTCCCCGACTTCCGGCCTGCTGCAGCGCTTCAATGGTAGTGCCCCCATACCGCGCAGCCTCAGCGTGATCAATGTCGGGGACTATACCAAGGGGCTCCCCCAGTATGCCGCAGTCCACAACAAGGGTTTCCATGCCAAGGGCCTGCAGCCGGTCCCGCAGGTAGGCAAATTCGGGGCCCTTCGTGTCTAGCGTCCCGAGCAGGACCGCGGTCTTAGCCATGTTCTCCTATGGCAGCTTCGGTGCGCTTACGGAACATGATCACCCTGCAAGACTGATCAGCGGCAATAGCGTCCTAGCATTCTCCTCTACCAGCCAGTCGTAGAATTCCTCACTGAGAAGGCTGCTTCCGTGCTCCTCAATAAACTTCTTCTGCTCCGCCGTAATATTGACCGGCTCTGTCTCAATGGCGTTCAAATACTGGTTCGCCGGTGTGCGGTCAACAGGCGCCACAAACTCAGTAGTGAGGGCGCCGTCATACCCGATCGTCTTTAGCGTTCCAATCACCTTCAGCCAGTCCCAGTGGCCGTGGCCGCACGGCATCCGGTTGGTGTCCGCCACGTGAAAATCCACGAGACGATCCGCGCAGTCAATAATCGCCTGGTAGGGGTCCGACTCCTCAATATTCAAATGAAACGTATCCAGGCAAACCCCGCATTCGGGGCCTGCGGCCTCCGCTAGCGCCATCGCCTGGGCTCCCCGAGTGATGAAGTATGTCTCGAACCGATTGATAGGCTCAACCGCCAATCGTACCCCTTCGCGCATCGCATGGGCGTAGATTTCCCGCATCCCTTCTACAGTCCATCTCCATTCTTCCTCAGGCGTCGCATCCGCTACAATCTTGCCCACCGTTCCTGGCACTATCGTCATCTCGTAACCGTCCAATTCTTTCACCATCGTGACACAGTCCTTCACATACTGTACCGACAGTGCCCGCTTAGCCTCATCCTTCGCCGGCAGGCAGCGATCGCCCAGCATGAGCGTAACCGAACCCCAACAGCGAATCCCGTTGTCCTTCAGCAACCTCCGGACCTCGCGCGTGTCGAACACATCCGGCTCGCCACTAATCTCTATACTTTCGTATCCATACTTTGCTAACCTTCGGATCGTAACCTCAAGTGGCTCTGCGCGCATCCAGTTGTGCATTGATAAGTGCATTCTGATACCTGCGTTTTAATTGGACTGTTATGTGTAAAATCGGGGAAGTGTAAAATCAGGTTTTCCAAACGAATTTGGAGCACGAGTGTTGGCGGCAGCCACAAAAATAAAAATCGGACACTCCTGTGTACCGCCATCGCTGGAGGCGTCCTTGCTCGCGTCACCGGACCTAACCGACACTGAGTTCCTGCAGCATGGAGAGATAGCGCCGTAATTCCAGAATGAAGACCATCCCGAGGGCGCGCCCTCGCTCTAATGATTGCCATCAGCGGATTATTCAGCGGCTGCAATACACTCGACAATCATCCGTCAGATTCGAGCCTGCGTCTCAGAGTAGAGCATTGATCTTGACCCGGGAGAAAGCTTTGATGCTGGCGTTCATGCCCCTGCCCAGGGGTTCACTGTCTCAACCCCCATGTCCTCAAAATCGCATAGGTTGCGTGTCGCCAGCCTCAGATTACGAGCTGCCGCGATGGCCGCGATCTGGCAATCCGCCGAAGCCACTGGGCGCCCGGCGGAGCGGCGCGCGGCGGCAATGTAGGCGTAGGCACGAGCGGCATCGCTGTCAAACGGAATCACCCGGTCCTCAAAGGCATCGCTCAGCATCGCCTCAATCTTGAAGACGAGCGTCTCGCGGCGCTTGCCCATCGGGAGAATGGCGGCACCGTACCGTAACTCCGCTTCGCTCACAGCAGACAGGAATAGGTCCTCCACTGGATGACCAGATACCCACCGTGCAACCCTTGGCTCGGGTGATTCGCGCATCAGTTCGGAAACGACGTTGGTGTCAAGCAGCGCAGACATGGTTTTCGGATTTAATCAAAGGACGGCGGCTCACGCGCGGGATCGCGCTCGGGCAACTCCAAGTCTATCCCGTTTTCCGGCCCGAAGTAAGAGCGGACGATGCTTGTCAGATCTCGGGTTCGTTCCGCCCGCCGGACGGCCTTGCCGAGGATCTGTCTCACTTCCTCCTCCATCGAATGGCCGTTGCCTGCCGCCCGCACTCGCAGGCGGGTCCGTATGTCGTCGTTAAGGTTGCGAATCGTGATGCTTGCCATGGCTCTTACCTCCTCTGTTCCAGGAAAGGCGGTAAACGCTTGCATTGCAAGCAGGATCCTGCAGGAACGATCGACTCCTGAGCCCTAGGTGCTGGCGGTCGAATTGTGGAAGGAACTGCGTGCCGTGCTAGTTGGGTTCAGGGGACTGGTAGTAACTTGGGGCCGCAAGGACGAATTGGACACGGCCATCCTTCCACGGTGGGATCTAGAGCCTCAGACGAACTCGCCTGAAATGGGGCCCCAATTCCACTACCTCCGCGCCCGCCGACCACTATGCTTGACGGAATGATCCGAGTACGGATGGACACCTCTCAGAGATTCAAGATCCGTATCAAACACCTTATCGCCAACGGTAGCTCTGTTCTTGCAACAGAGAAGCCGAATCCACCGGATGTCATCGGTATGCCGTCTGTGAATCCCGCGCCTTTACCGAGTGGCACACGCAGTCCCTGTCGCTCCTGACGAATTTAATTCGGTTCCGAACATGTTTGTAATGTATGCGTCCGGTGAAGTGCATGGTAAAGCGGACTTGGGGTTGGACTGCATAGTTCGCTTATAGTGCTTAGCGCAAAGTGATCATACGCGGGGTTTGGCGTGCCGATATGGGGATGGCGGAGTGGTGTGCAGCCTATCGTTCAGGCGGCTGAAGACGGTCAGCAATCCGCCCTCTTGGGGAGATTAAGTAGGGGTTTTGGGGTAGGAGAATCGGAATATTGAGGAGGACGCACATGCCTACAAAGCATGCAGTCCAAGGCATCTTGCTCCTCCTCTTATTCTACTGATGAGGCCATCTCTCAGAGTCTGGAAAACCAGGAGGCTGAGACCGAAGATCTGCAAAAACAGGTCCGTCAACTGAAGAGAAAAGCCGATCGTCTATCCAAGAACAACGCTGGTAAGGATGCAGTAATCGCCGATCAGGATGCGAAGGTCAGACATCTGAAAGATACACTGGAACAAACGTATCGCCAACTCTTGCAAAAAGTGTGAACGTTGCGCGCCGGCGGACAATCGCACTGGGTCGGAAGAACCATCTGTTTGCGGCAGCGCAGCAGTCCGCAGTGCTGTACGCTCTTCTTGCCATATGCAAGCTGCAAGATAAATCCGCTTGAGGGGCTTACCGACATGCTACGCCGTCTTCCGACATATCCTGCCCAGGGCATGGCTGAATCCTTGCCCCATCATTGGAAAACCTGGCGGGAATCGCAGCAAGCTACCGTCAAGAAATCGGCATAGGAGCCCCTAGAAAGGCGCCCCGGGTAATCAGATTGATCCGTGTACGGGTCCGCGAACACGCTGTCAGGTACTTAACTCCTGCACACCCAACGGACGCCAGCCCATTAACATTCGGACCGCGGTCTAACCTACTCTAATTGAGAGAGTAAATGCCTCGTTATTGTGTACTTCACCGGACGGATACGTCCCTTTGGCGGATGAAGTCATCGCCACGACATTAAGATCTTCCAGCACAACCGTAGAAGAGCGATTCGCGATCCTCCGGCTTGCTTGGTGATTGGTATTCCTGCGGGTCATCGCAATCGCTCGGTGAGCTTTCCAGAGTCGCTTCTTAGTGCGATATCTGCGGTTGGATCCTTTCTGCTGTCGGGCTGATTTCCGTTGATACCGGTGCCATCCTGCCGTCTTACGCTTACCGTCCGGTTGCCGTATAATCTCGCGCTTGCCATCGGTGGAGACGGCGGCAACCTGTCCGCAGTTACGGTCTATCCCTGTGGCAACGCCATTGTCTTCTATCTCAGGTGCTTCAGTCCTGTAGCATATGCAGGCATACCATTTGCCCACCCGTTGCAGAATCACGGCTTTTACAGGAACCCCATCTGGATACGGGTTGCCTCCTTTACGTCGGATCTTCAGGTATCCAAGCTTGGGGATGAACAACCGTCCATCCTTGATCTTGACCGCTTCAGGAATCGTGAAAGATGGGGTACTGCGGTATTTGGCTTTGAACTTCGGTTTACCCCTACCTTGATTGAAGCAAGCCTTCCATGCGTCCGCTTGGACCTTCAGCGTAAAGCGCACCACGCTGAACGAGTACTTCGGCAGCCACTCGGTGCGATCTCGTAGTTCTTTAAACCGTTTTCCAAGAGAAAAGTACTTCACGGACGGAGGCTTCTCTGCCGACTCCTTTGCCTGTTTGTATTCCTGGATGCACTGCGCCAGTATGGCGTTCCACACGAACCTGCAAGCACCAGCAGTCCCGGCTAGTTTCTTTCACGTGCTCCCCGGAAGCAGCCGGTATTCAATTGTTCTATAGACTGAACAAACGCGGGCAGAATTGTTACAACCCTTTACGGGCATGGCATCAAGGTCAGTTGATGTTGTGAAAACAATGGGATGGAATGGCATTCCGTCCCATTGTGCCCACACCCTCTATCAAGCCAAAGGTTCATAGTCCGGGGTACTCGGGTATATAAATCCCTAATAATGCTCCTACTTTCTGTGTACGCACCTGCGCACCTCTGTCTACCCCGCCCCCTGCACGCCGCCGTGAAGGTCCGGGCTGCATGACAGACACATATCGTTGGCTATCACGCACCCAACCGATGATCCGTACCTGCACGGTTCACTGTGCAGGTATTGGCCGCGGCAGCAGCAGCGCGTCGGAGGCGCAATTTGGACAGCTCTTTTCGGTACGCAACCGAGCGTTGGACCGCTGCCGAAACGAGAACAAAGATGGACGCGAAACGCCCTTGTTCTTCGATTTACGCGAGCCGCCGGGGCAGCTTCATTGCTCCGGCGAAGGAGACGTACGGTACCCGTTGCGCTCGAATCGCTCCGGGCTTGCAGCACACCCGCAACGAATACGATGGGAGTTATATGGCTGAGTGCCACGCGTTTTCGCAGGAATTACTTTTTGTGCTTTGGTGGTGCAGACAGGATGGCTTTCGCCAGCTTTTCATAATCGGTTCCCGCTTTTCACGAAAACAATGCAATTATTTCAAATAACTCAACACGTGGGTACTCATGCTATACACTTTCCATATATTAGGAAGTTATATACCACAGTGCCATGCCCGAAACGGTTAGTGCATACCGCAATATCACATACAGGCTGTTGCCCGGAAGTCGGAGTAATGCCAAGCACCTTGCTGGATTAGCGGGTGCGTGTAGGTTTGTGTGGAATGCCATCCTCGCAGAGCAGAGCGAGGCGTACAAGAAAGCGAAAGAGACTGGAGAGAAACCGCCCTCGGTAAGCTTCTTCTCGCTGGGGAAGCGATTCACTGCGCTGCGCCGCACGGTCGAGTGGCTACCTGAATACTCCTTTGGTGTCGTTAGATACACATTGAAATATCAGGCGGATGCATGGAAGGCATTCTTCAAGGAGGGTAAGAGAAGACCGAGATTCCATTCCAGACGTGGTAGTACGCCTTCGTTCACGATCCCGGATAACGTAAGGGTTCGGGATGGCAAGCTGTATATCCCGAAAGTGGGATATATGGCGCTCCGCAGGCGGGGAGGCAACCCGTACCCTGATGGTATACCCGTCAAAGCCACGGTAAAGAAGAACGCCGGCAAAGGGTATGCTGTCATCTGCTACAAGATGGAGGCACCTGTAATAGAGGATACCGGCGGTGCTGTAGGCATTGACCGTAATTGCGGGCAGATCGCTATGGTCTCCACAGAGGGCGATACAAGCATTATCAGACAACCGGATACGAAGCGTCTTGATGCCAAGTTGAAGCGGCATCAGCGAAGACTGGCGAGACAGAAGAAAGGCTCCAACCGTCGTAACAGGCGGAAGCATAGAATCGCCCGCATACAGCGCAAGCGTGCTAACATCCTCAAGAATGCGAACCACCAGGTAAGTCGCAGTATTGCCAATTACTCCTCAACGGTGATACTGGAGGACCTGAAGATCAAAGCGATGACACGTTCAGCAAAGGAGACGATGGAGAGCTTTGGCACAAACGTCAGACAGAAGTCTGGCCTCAACCGTGGGATACTGCGAACAGGTTGGGGCCAGCTGGATCAGATGCTGGGCTATACGTGCCGCAAGGTGATAAAGGTTAGCGCTGCCTATACCAGTCAGCGGTGTTCTGTGTGTGGGCACACAGAAGCGAGTAACCGTAAGACACGGAGCAAATTCACGTGTATGTCCTGTGGACATGCGGATCATGCAGACCTGAATGCGGCTGCAAACATACTGGCCTCCGGGATTGGGGCTTCTGCACGGCGAGGGGCGTTCGGGTTACCGACCCCTATGACCCGTGAAATTGATACTAGTGCCTCACTGTGTACAGTTGGTCACTCACGTAATATAATTCCCCTAGGCATGGTTACTACGATGCAGAATCGTATGCAGATGGGCGCGCCCGTGTGTTATGTCTCTCCCTTGGGACCAGCGGGTTGGAACACGCGCCGCCGCAGAAAGCAGATGTCGGCCCGTTGAAGCTGCCAACCCTCACAAAACGACTTGATGCAGCGTATGAGTTTGATCGCGAACCCGTCAGCAAAAAGCGCCTGCAGGGCGCAGGCAACTTCATCGGATTATATGCTGGTGAGCATGTGGCCGGAACCGAGTTTGTCATCGGCCCCCTCTTCGTAGCCCATGGCGTGGCGGTCGGCGATCTCCTATGGGGGCTGCTGATTGGCAACCTGCTCGCCGTCCTCAGCTGGGCCTTTGTCTGCGCACCCATCGCCACGCGCACGCGGCTCAACCTGTACTGGAAGCTGCGCAAAATCGCCGGACCCAACCTGCTGTTCGTCTACAGTATTGTTAATGCCTTGATGTTTTGTTTCTTGGCAGGATCCATGATTGCGGTAGCAGCGACGGCCGTGGGAATCCCCTTCAACATGTCCATGCCTGGACTGGATGACCTATACCCCAGCAGCGTAGGCTGGACCATCACGGTCCTCGCCGTCGGGACTGCCGTCACCGTAGCTGCGGTGTTGGGGTTTGAAAAAATTGCCTACTTCTCGAAAATAGCTGCACCATGGATGTTTCTGGTCTTCGTAGCAGCCGGCTTGGCGGTACTGCCAGAACTCGGCGTAGCCGCCCCTGGTGACTTTTGGACTGTAGCCCGAGAGAAAATCTGGACAGGAATACCACTCGAAGGACGCGTCCGCTTCACGTTATGGCATGTGATATTCTTTTCCTGGTTTGCCAACATAGCTATGCACCTTGGTATGGCAGACATGACGATCCTCCGGTACGCGCGCAAGTGGCAGTACGGCTTCGCCAGCGCGTTCGGTATGTTCCTCGGACATTTTGTGGCATGGATCGCGTCCGGTATCCTCGTGGCACTTGCCATTGAGAACGGTTCCGAGGTTGCCCCCGGCCCCATTGCTTTCATGGGTGCGGGTATAGCAGGTCTGGCAGCGGTGGTTATTGCAGGCTGGACCACCGCGAACCCCACGATCTACCGTGCAGGACTCGCTATGCAAACCATCACACCCAACTGGAAGCGCTGGAAAGTCACGATGGCGGTGGGGGCTGTGACGACGGTTGCCGCTCTCTTCCCGGCGCTGATCATGCGGCTCCTGGACTTCGTGGCACTGTACGGACTGATTCTTATGCCAATGGGAGCCGTCGTCTTCGCCGATTTCTGGCTACTGCCGAGGCTGGGCATGCGACAGAACTATGCCAGCTGGAAAAACCTGTTGTTTTCTTGGCCAGCAGCAATGGCATGGCTGGTTACCTTGGGTGCATGCCTCCTACTGTATATTATCTGGGATGTGCAGATATTCTTTCTTGGACTACCGGGATGGTTCATTGCCATTGGCATCTACGTTGGTTTGAGCATGATTCAACAGCGCCAAACCCAACCATACCTGGAAATATCATGAATGTCGTCATAATAATGGCCTGCATTCTTGGCTTAGCACTCACTGTTGTGCCAGGAGTCCTGGTATTTGTCGGGGTGATATCAATGGCAACGCACGCGCTGCTGATGGCCGTTGGCGCAGCCCTGTGGTTTGCGGCTGCCCCAAGATGGTTGCGCTCTGATACCGCTAAACCATAACTCCGCGTGCCAGTATGCTCACCGCGGTAGCTGCACTATGCCTCAATTGATCCCTCCACAAGCTGACGAAGACCAACTCAGCGACCACCAACGCGACCTTGAGCACCTTGCATACCAGCTTGTGCGACGCAAAGTAGCCGTTGAAAGGATTATTAATCAGGTTGCCGAGTTTGAGGTGGCGATACCTTCCTGGTCGTTGGGCACAGGAGGAACCCGTTTCGGACGTTTCCTCGGACAGGGGGAGCCACAGTGTATCCTTCAAAAGCTGGATGATGTCGCCGTAATACAGCAACTCACGCGCGCCACCCCGCGGGTCTCTCTACACTTACCGTGGGACGAACCCGATGACCCGGCCGGCCTGCGCGAATACGCGTCCGGCATAGGGCTGGGTTTCGACGCTGTCAACTCGAATACCTTCCAGGATCAGGAAGGTCAGCGGTACAGCTACAAGTTCGGCTCCCTGTGCCACACCGGAGAGGCCGTAAGAGCACAAGCCGTTGGACATTTAGTACATGTGATCCAAATTGGGCAGGCACTCGGGTCGGATGCGCTCACCGTGTGGCTTGCCGATGGCAGCAACTATCCGGGCCAGATGCATCTGCGACGCAGTTTTGATCGGGTCTTGCAGAGCTTGGAAGCAGTGCGCGCGGCCCTACCGGATGGCTGGCGCTTGTTCATTGAGCACAAACCGTTCGAGCCGGCCTTCTATGCAACGGTAATTCAAGACTGGGGAAGCTCCTTAATGCTCGCGCAAGCCTTGGGCAAAAGTGCACAGTGCCTGGTAGATCTGGGCCACCACTTACCCAACACCAACGTTGAGCAGGTAGTCGCGCGACTCATTGCAGCCGGAAAGTTGGGAGGGTTTCACTTCAACGATTCCAAGTACGGCGACGATGACCTCACGGCGGGCTCCATCCGTCCGTTCCAACTGTTTCTAATCTTCGTGGAGTTGGCGGACGCGCGTAGGGAGCAGGGTGATGCGTTCAAGCCTTCTTATATGATCGATCAGAGCCACATCGCAAAAGATCCCATTGAGGCGCTCCTTGAGACCGTAGATCAACTGCAGCAGGCCTACGCGAAAGCCGCACTGGTGCAGTGGGAAGCGTTGTACCACTTCCAGGAAATCAATGATACTCTCATGGCCGAGCGTACACTCCGGGAAGCCTATGCAACCGATGTGCGGCCACTGGTTGCTGAAGCACGCGTGCGCAGTGGCGGTGCACTGGATCCCGTACGGGCGTTCAGGGCGTTGGACTATCGCCGCGCTGTGGCCCGGGACCGTGCCCACTCCTTCAGTATGCCGCCGCAAAGCCTGTAGCCTTTCCGAACAGTAGCGTTCAGTGCCAACCTTACTGCAACCGTCCACCGCGGCAACCTATCCACGTTGATGGCTTCCAAGTATCCCAAGTACCTAGCTTTTGACCTCGGTGCTTCCAGCTCCCGAGCGATACTCGGCACCTTGGACGGCGATGTTATGGTGGCAGAAGAAGTCCACCGCTTTACCACACCCTTGGTTGAGGAGCTTGGCCACCTCTATTGGGATCTTGATCAAGTGTGGAATGAGCTTCAGAAGGGTCTTGGTACCGCACTCCGGGAAACGCCTGATCTTCGGAGCGTGTCCGTGGACTCCTGGGGTGTAGACTACGTCCCGGTGGCGCACAACGGTGCGCCCCTGCGCAATCCTTACTGCTATCGTGACCCCCGGACAGATGGGATCATGGAACGCACAAGCGCGCTGGTTTCCGGAAGGAAGGTTTATGAGTATACGGGAATTCAGCCGCTGCGCTTCAACACGCTGGCCCAAGTGCTGGCAGATATTCGGGACGCCCCGGACGAGGTTGCGGCGACATCCGTACGTCTTTCTATCGCTGACTACTTTAATTCCTGCTTCAGCGGCAAAGCGGTGTACGAGGTCTCAATGGCGAGCACCACGCAACTGATGAACCCGCATACCCGGCGCTGGTCCGAAACCCTCATGCGGGTGCTGGGCCTTGACATACGGCAATGGCCAGCCATCGTACCATCGGGCACCCGGCTGGGAACTGTTCGCCAAACCGGAAGCGTGGAGACCGTAGCAGGGTGCAGTCATGACACGGCTTGCGCAGTGGCGGCGGTCCCTTCTACGAGGGGCAGGGACTGGGCCTATATCAGCTGCGGAACCTGGGCCCCCATCGGACAAGAAGTGCATACACCGATCGTGACACAAGAGGCAATGGAGGCAGGCTTTGCAAATGAAGCGGGCTCCGACGGCACGATCAGATTCTTGACCAACCTGCCGGGGCTTTGGATGCTACAGCAGTGTGCAAGCGCCTGGCAGGTGGAAGGTACAAGCGCAAGCTGGGAGGTCCTGGAGCAAGAGGCGCTGCGCGCCGGGCCCAGCTCGGCGTCCATAGACACGAAGGACGATCGCTTTGAGGCGCCCGGCAACATGCCGCGGCGCATCCAGGCTTACTGTGGGGAACATGGCCTCCCAGTTCCTACGACACGCGGCGCCATCACGCGCCTCGTTCTAGATAGCCTTGCTAAGAGCTTTAGCAGGTCCATTACAAGCCTGCAACAGTTGACCGGCAGTAGCGTGTCAACAATCCACCTCGTGGGTGGCGGCGCTCGCAACGCACTTCTGTGCCAGCTCACAGCCAACGCTTGCGGCAAACGCGTAGTGGCAGGCCCGGCCGAGGCCACCGCGCTGGGCAACCTGCTGATCCAGGCACGATCCGTGGGCGATCTACCGCGCGGAATGGGTCTTCGGGAAGTGGCGGCCCGATCAGCCGTTATCAAAACCTACGACGCACAATTGATGCGATGAGCACACAAACACTCTTCTCCAGCCTGTGGCAGGATTCCATTGCTGACAGCCTGGATCCGGTCGGGCGACTGGTATACCGGAGCAACCTCCTCGGAACGGACTGGCGCATCACAAATACCGGTGGTGGCAATACATCCTCCAAGCTGAAAGAAAAAGATTCCCTCACAGGGGAAGAAACCGAAGTGCTATGGGTCAAAGGATCCGGCGGGAACCTGAGGACTGCAACTAGGGCCAACTTTTCTTCTCTCTACTTAGACAAGCTGCTGGCGCTGGAGGGGGTTTATGACCGTTTCCCGGAACGAGGTCTTAAATCTGCCGCCGAGGACGCCATGGTGGCCATGTATGCACACTGCGCGTTCAACCTCAGCCGGCGGCCTCCCTCCATTGACACACCGCTGCACGGACTCATCCCTTACAAGCATATTGACCACACGCATCCTATAGCGGTGATAGCATTGGCAACCTCAGCCGATGGCCCCGCACTCTGTAAGGAGGTGTACGGTGATGATGTGGTGTGGGTGGACTGGCAGCGCCCCGGATATGAGCTCGGACGCACCATGCAACGCATCTGTGCCGAGCACCCGGATGCTAAGGGCATCCTTATGGGCGGCCACGGGCTGAT
The DNA here is from genome assembly GCA_963663495.1 of Rhodothermales bacterium. GTDB lineage: Bacteria > Bacteroidota > Rhodothermia > Rhodothermales > Bin80. Next base: position 727,132 of record OY760427.1, on the reverse strand, counting down.
AAACTGGGCACAAGACGATGGGGAGTGCTATGCGCTGACCCTCGGCCTGATAAACCGGGCGGAGCAGTTTGTCAGGACCCGATCTGAAGGCCGGAAACCGTTTGGTGCTGCCCGGTACGCGGAAATAGATCCGACAGATCGAGACCGCATGCTCGTCCGGATCCTGCCGTGGCTCCGCGGACAGCTGAGCTCCGAGAAGCGCGTCATCGCTACCGTAGACTCGTCCTCAGCAGCCCAGTCGTTTACGAATTCGGAACGTGCTCGCGCACTGTCTGAACTTGGAACCAGCTGTCCTGATCACTTCCTCCGCACAAGGATCAAGCCGCTCTATGTAGAGTGGGACCCCTCCGCCGACGATTTTGCGGCGCTGCAGGAAACACTAGCGACCGGCATAGCACAATACCGCAGAGACTACCAGGAATACTACAACATCTGCAGGTGCGAGGACTCGCCCGCCATTCGCGGCAGTGACCCGACGGTTGTGCTGATCCCCGGCCTTGGACTCATTGGCTGGGGCAAGTCCAAAAGCGAAAGCCGCGTTACTGCCGAATTTTACCGCTGCGCGATTGAGGTGATGCGCGGAGCCGAAGCCGTTTCCACATACACCGCTCTGCCAAGGCAGGAAGCCTTTGATATTGAGTACTGGGCCCTTGAGGAGGCCAAGCTGCAGCGCATGCCGCAGGAGAAGGAGCTGGCGCGACACATAGCCCTGGTTGTCGGCGCGGGCAGCGGGATCGGACGCGCCGTCGCACAACGCCTGGTGCACAAAGGGGCTGTCGTGGTTGCCGCCGATTTAGACGCAGCCAGTGGTCATGCCACTGCGGCGGACACGTTGGCATCGCATGGCACTGGTATGGCAGGTACGGAGCGCACAGTAGTCCGTGACATTATAGGCGCTGGCTGCGACATAACAGCCAGATCTTCCGTACGCACGGCGCTGGACACCACCATCCTGGCCTACGGAGGAGTGGATCATGTGGTGGTAACAGCCGGCGTATATCCAGCTGCAGGTGCTGGAAGAGGAGATCCTGACAGCCAGTGGGAGCAGACATTCCGCGTACATGTGACGGGCCCTTTTATTGTCGCCGATGTCGCGCACCCAGTATGGGAAGCGCAAGGGCTGAATGGCGCGATGGTTCTTGCTACCAGCGTCAATGCTGTGGTGCCCAAAGCGGGGAGTTTTGCCTACGACACATCCAAGGCCGCCGCCAATCACCTGGTACGAGAGCTCGCCATTGCTCTTGCCCCAAACGTTCGTGTCAATGCGGTGGCCCCCGCAACGATGACCGAGGACTCCGCCATGTTTCCGCGGGCTCGGGTCATAGCCTCCCTGTCCCGGTACGGATTGGCCTTTGATGACAGCGAACCGGTCGATTCGCTACGCAATAGGCTAGCCGGGTTTTACGCCACCCGCACGCTGACTGGTCGCACGGTTCGCGCATCAGACCAGGCGGAGGCGATCCTGCTCCTCCTGTCAGAACGGCTGAGCCGCACTACGGGCCAGATCCTTGTGGTTGATGGCGGCTTAACCGAAGCATTCCTCCGGTGAAATAGCATGGAGGTCGGACTTTTTGTGCCTTGCTACATAGACCAGTTCTATCCTACTGTTGCCCGCGCAACACTCAAGCTGCTGCGGCGCCTTGGTTGCACTGTGCATGTACCCTTAAACCAGGCATGCTGCGGACAACCCGCAGCGAATGCCGGAATGGCTATTGCAAGCACAGCAGCCGAACGCACCTTTTATAAAGCCTTCGCGGACATGGAGATCATCGTGGCACCTTCAGCCAGTTGCGTGTGCCACGTAAGAGATCATTACAGCAAGGCCAATGATATGGCCGCCCGCACTATGGAGCTGTGCGAATTCCTGGTGGATGTGTTGCGCGTCAATCACTTGGATGCACACTACCCCTACAGGGTTGGCCTGCATGAAGGATGCCACGGCCTGCGTGGGCTGCGACTTGGAGCTTCCACAGAACTGCATGTTCCGGCCTTCAACAAGGTCAGACAGCTGCTGTCCATGGTAGGTGACCTCCAGCTGGTCACACTTGAACGCGCTGATGAGTGCTGTGGCTTTGGTGGCACCTTTGCTGTTTCCGAGGCGGCGTTGTCCGTAAAGATGGGGCGCGACCGCCTCCGGGACCACCAGAATAGCGGCGCTCAGGTGATCACGTCTACCGATATGTCGTGTCTCATGCACCTCTGGGGCCTAGCCAACAGGCACGGGCTCCCGTTGGAGGTGCGCCATGTGGCAGAGATACTGAACTCCACCAAACCGTGAGCCTTCCATCCCCGGAAATACCACTACCGGTCGTAGACCACGCAGGTGCTGCAGCAAGGTTTGTGGCTGACGAGGCGCGGACCGATTGGCATGACGAGGCCCTGTGGCATGTTCGCCAGAAGCGAGATGCGAGCAGCGCTGTTGTACCCGAGTGGGAAGAACTGCGCGAGCTGGCCTCCAAGATTAAGGACCATACTCTCTCAAGACTTGATACGTACCTGATCCAATTTGAAACGAGTGCCAGCGCCAATGGCATACACGTTCATTGGGCGCGCGATGCAGAGGAGCACAACCAGCTTGTATACAGCATTCTGGACCGCCACCAGGCTCGTCACCTCGTGAAAAGCAAGTCTATGCTCACGGAGGAATGCCACCTGAATCCCTACTTGGAGGAGCGCGGGATCAAGGTGATTGACACCGACTTGGGCGAGCGGATTGTACAGCTCGCCGGCAAACCACCCAGCCACATAGTTCTTCCCGCGATACATGTGAAGAAAGAGGAGATCGGACAGCTCTTCCATCAGAATTTGGGGACGGCAGCAGACGAGTCTGACCCTCAGCGCCTGACAGAAGCTGCCCGCCAGCACCTGCGAGGCAAGTTTCTTGAGGCGGAAGCCGCACTCACGGGCGTCAACTTTGCCATCGCCTCCACCGGCGGCATAGTAGTATGTACCAACGAGGGAAATGCAGACCTGGGCGTGCACCTGGCTCCGGTTCACATCGCAAGTATGGGAATAGAAAAAATCCTCCCGGAGCCGCACCACTTGGCTGTGTTCCTGCGGCTGTTGGCAAGGAGCGCTACGGGCCAGTCCATCACAGTGTACACCTCCCACTTTCATCGCCCGCGATCGGGACAGGAGATGCACATCGTGCTGGTGGACAATGGCCGTAGCAAGCACCTCGGCAGAAAACATTTCAGGGATGCGCTCAAGTGTATCAGGTGTGGGGCCTGTATCAACACCTGCCCTGTATACCGCCGCAGCGGCGGCTACAGCTACGGATCCACCATCCCCGGACCTATCGGCTCCATACTGACACCAGGTGTTGATCTCAAGAAGTACAGTACCCTGCCCTTCGCTTCAACGCTTTGCGGCTCCTGTGGGGATGTGTGTCCTGTCAAGATTGATATACCCAAGCAGTTGTACAGGTGGCGCCAGACTGTTATGGACGAAGGTGGCACTACCTTGACAAAGCGGTTAGCGATAACCCTCATTGGCAATGTTATGGGGAGGCCTCGCCTGTACAGGTTGGCAGGCCGTACGATACGTTGGCTCCTGCGTCGACTCCCTCAACGCATTGTGTATGCGCGTGGCAACATATGGGGCCGAACACGAGACTTGCCGGATGCTCCGCGCGAGAGCTTCCTCGACTGGTTTAAGAAGGCATCATGAACGGCCGTGCCACCATCCTTGCTGCTTTACGCGATAACCGCATGGAGCCCCAGGCACTGCCGCAGCAGTACGACTTCCCGCGGCCGGAAGGCAATCTTCAGAAAATGTTCGCGCAGCAGGTTGGCGCGGGAGGTGGTCGGGCCCTGCAGATCACTCCAAGCATGATACCTGGATTTCTTTTGGACGGCTTCCCGGGCGCAAGAGTGGCTTCGACAGATTCCCGATACGCTCCTGGAAACGAGGACCTGGTGACCGTTCGGGATCCCCGCGACCTCGCATCACTGGATGTCCTGGTGTGTCGCGCCGAGCTGGGTATCGCGGAATGCGGCGCTGTGTGGCTGGGTGATCAGGCCCTCGTACACCGCGCCTCGGCCTTCATTACGCAGCACCTGGTGGTTCTGCTTGATCCTGCGGCGATCGTCTGGAATATGCACGAAGCCTACTCTAGGGTTGATGTTGCAGAGGAAGGCTTCGGATTATGGGTTGCCGGACCCTCCAAGACCGCGGATATTGAACAATCGCTTGTAATTGGCGCCCATGGAGCTCGCAGCTTCAATGTCCTTCTGGTGTGATAACATTGGGAATTATATACGTGAGTGACCAACTGTACACAGTGAGGCACTGGTATCAATTTCACGGGTCATAGGGGTCGGTAACCCGAACGCTCCTCGCTGTACAGCAGCCCCAATCCCGTATGTTTGCAGCCGCATTCAGGTCTGCATGATCCGCATGTCCACAGGACATACACGTGAATTTGCTCCGTATCTTACGGGTACTCGCTTCTGTGTGCACACACAGAACACCGCTGACTGGTATAGGCAGCGGTAACCTTTATCACCTTGCGGCACTTATAGCTCAGCATCTGATCCAGCTGGCCCCAACCTGTTCGCAGTATTCCACGGTTGAGGCCAGACTTCTGTTTGACGTTTGTGCCAAAGCTCTCCATCGTCCCCTTAGCTGAACGTGTCATCGCTTTGATTTTTAGGTCCTCCAGTATCACCGTTGAGGAGCAATTGGCAATCCTGCGACTTACCTGGTGGTTCGCATTCTTGAGGACGTTAGCACGCTTGCGCTCTATGCGGGCGATTCTATGCTTCCGCCTGTTACGACGGTTGGAGCCTTTCTTCTGTCTCGCCAGTCTTCGCTGATGCCGCTTCAACTTGGCATCAAGACGCTTCGTATCCGGTTGTCTGATAATGCTTGTATCGCTCTCTGTGGAGACCATAGCGACCTGCCCGCAATTACGGTCAATGCCTACAGCACCGCCGGTATCCTCTATTACAGGTGCCTCCATCTTGTAGCAGATGACAGCATACCCTTTACCGGCGTTCTTCTTTACCGTGGCTTTGACGGGTATACCATCAGGGTACGGGTTGCCTCCCCGCCTGCGGAGCACCATATATCCCACTTTCGGAATATACAGCTTGCCATCCCGAACCCTTACGTTATCCGGGATCGTGAACGAAGGCGTACTACCACGTCTGGAATGGAATCTCGGTCTTCTCTTACCCTCCTTGAAGAATGCCTTCCATGCATCCGCCTGATATTTCAATGTGTATCTAACGACAATATGTATCTAACGACACCAAAGGAGTATTCAGGTAGCCACTCGACCGTGGGGCGCAGCTCCGTGAACCGCTTCCCCAGCGAGAAGAAGCTTACCGAGGGCGGCTTCTCTCCAGCCTCTTTCGCTTTCTTGTACGCCTCGCTCTGCTCTGCGAGGATGGCATTCCACACAAACCTACACGCACCCGCTAATCCAGCAAGTTGCTTGGCGTTACTCCAACTTCCGGGCAACAGCCTGTATGTGATATTGCGGTATGCACTAACCGTTTCGGGCATGGCACTGTGATATATAACTCCCTAATATATGAAAATTATATTCCATGCGTACCCACGTGTTGAGTTATTTGAAATAATTGCAGTTTTTCGTGAAAAGCGGGAACCGATTATGAACAACTGGCGAAAGCCATCCTGTCTGCACCACCAAAGCACAAAAAGTAACTCCTGCGAAAACGCGTGGCATTCAGCCATATAACTCCCATAACATTCGTATCCGCTGTGCCACGCCCAAAGTTTCATATCTTGCCGCAGACTATGCCTGCAACGCGCGTTCGAGCATCACTATTATCAACATTGCACTACGCCGTTGGCCTCCCGCGGCGATGTCGCAGGCTGCATACGTAGCAGATCTATGTCCCCCATTGCATGACCCAACGGCTTCAAACATTCAGGCATGATTCTTCTGGAGGTATACATTCAGTTCCATCTCACGAGCGCCGCCCCGTGCTAGAGCTTAAAGGCGCAGAACGATACTACGGAGAAACGGTAGCACTGCACCCCACGGATCTCGCCATTGCAGAAGGCAAAACCACCGCACTGATCGGACCCAGTGGGTGCGGGAAGTCAACCATGTTGCGCCTGATGGCGGGGCTCATTACGCCGACCGCCGGTTCGGTCCTGTTTAACGGACGGCCGGTTACCCCTGAAACGGTACACGCAATACGAAGGAAGATAGGCTACGTGGTACAGGAGGGTGGCTTGTTTCCTCACATGACGGCTGCGCACAATGTCACGCTGGTGGCCCGACACCTCGGCTGGGATCCTGGTCCAATTAACGCGCGGCTTAACAACCTGCTTCAACTGGTGGGGATGACCTCTGACCACCTTGCCCGGTACCCTTCCCGGCTTTCCGGTGGGCAGCGCCAGCGCGTTTCGTTGATGCGCGCTCTTTTTCTGGATCCGGATGTGCTTTTGCTTGACGAGCCTCTCGGGGCCTTGGACCCCATGATTCGGTACGACCTTCAGGAGGAGCTGCGGGCGATTTTCCGAAAACTGCAGAAGACGGTGATCGTGGTAACGCACGATATGGCGGAAGCAGCATTTCTTGGAGACACTATAGTGCTGCTCAAGAGCGGCCGCGTTGTGCAGCACAGCACCATGGGCGATATGTTGGCACTCCCTGCAAATCCGTTTGTCACAGCATTCTTGCGCGCCCAGCGTGCAGTACCCCAACCCGAGATCGTATGAGCCGACGGTCAGCAAGCCTGTATATTTCGCTGTTTGTAGGGACACTCCTAGTCACAGAAGGTAGCGCCCAGATGATAACAGTAGGATCCAAAAACTTCACCGAGAATGTAATTTTGGGAGAGATTGCCATGTACGCGTTTCAGGCGGACGGCTTGGAGGCTACTCATCGGCCCGAGCTTGGCGGCACGCGTATTCTTTGGGATGCTTTGCTGGCCGGCGACATTGATATTTATGCCGACTATACAGGCACCATCATTGAAGAAACATTGTTCGGTGAGGTAGAGACGGTTGGGCAGCTACCAGAGGTATTGGCAGGTTACAACCTGCTCGTTTCACCAGAGCTGGGGTTCAATGACACCTATGCAATGGGGATGACTCGCGAGCGCGCGGCGGAGCTGGACATCAACACGGTCACGGATCTGAAGCGCCATCCGGATCTTCGCCTAGGCTTCAGCAACGAGTTCCTGGACCGCGAAGATGGCTGGCCATCGCTACAGGCCGCCTACGGCCTGCCGCACACGTTCGTACGGGGTATGGACAATGACCTGGCCTACCGTGGCGTAGATGCCGGGACCATTGATGTTACCGACCTTTATTCAACGGCAGCAGAAATTCGAGAATACGATCTGGTATCCCTGAAAGACGATCTGGAGCACTTTCCTGAGTACCAAGCTGTCTACGTTTATCGGGAAGACCTTGCGATGAAGCATCCGCGGGTGCCGCAAATTCTGGCGCAGCTGGGCGGATCTATTGACGAGGAGCGGATGATAGCATTGAATGCGTTAGCCGTAGTGGAGGGGGTCCAGGAAACCGCAATCGCTGCCGATTTTGTGAGTAACCACCTGGAACTCTCCGTACCGATAGTCGCGCAGACCGAATCAGCCGTTACCCGGCTTCTGAGGTACACCAAGGAGCACCTGATCCTGGTCCTTGTCTCACTATTGGCGGCCGTTTTCGTCTCGGTACCACTCGGGATCATGGCTGCCAAATTGCCGCGGGCAGGGGGACTGATATTGGGCACCGTGGGAGTCATTTACACCATCCCGTCGTTGGCTCTGCTGGTTTTCATGATCCCGCTTCTGGGTATTGGTGGCCCTCCGGCAATGGTGGCGTTGTTTTTGTACAGCTTGCTCCCGATCGTCCGCAATACGCATGCGGGGCTGCTCAGTATCGCACCTGACCTGATAGAATCCGCGCAAGCTCTTGGTCTGCCATTCATGACTCGCCTGACCAGGATTGAGCTACCACTCGCTGCACGATCCATAGTAGCCGGTATTCAGACTTCAGCCATCCTTAATGTCGGCACAGCTACTCTTGGAGCACTGATAGGTGCAGGCGGCTATGGCCAGCCTATCCTGACCGGGATCCGCTTGGCGGACACAAGCCTGATCCTGCAAGGAGCCGTACCGGCTGCCGTCCTCGCCCTTGCGGTGCAAGTCGGCTTCTCAAGGATAGAACGGCGTGTTATGGCACATGAACTGGGATAAACCTTTCGGGTGATGATCCGGTAGCACAGTGCGGTGCACCATCTCGCAATTTTCTCAACCCCGGCACACATTTTTTGTCTGTCAGGCATCCTAACAGGGTATGCAGCCCCGATTCTTAGTACGTTATTCGGTCGCCATCTTGCTGATTCCTAGCTTTGCAGGCTGTGATGGGATGGTGGAAACGGTGCCACCGGTCGGTCCACCCATTGAGCAAGTAATTTCCAATCTTGAGGTTACTCTAAATCCGACTGGGTATGCCCCACTTTCGGCAGAAGTAGCCATAGCAACCACCCGCCCGGTTCTTGCGGAGATTGTCGTGCAGGGAAAAGGGGGCGCTGGCACCGACGTCGTCAAACGCTTTGAGGAACCCTTTACGGAGGCAGTTTTACCGATTCTCGGACTTTACCTGCAGCACGAAAACACAGTAGGTATCTCTCTCTTTGAAGAAAATGGCACCAGGATCGGTGAGCAGACAGCATCCATTGATACCTCTGCTCCTTCCTTCTCGGCTCCCGACATTGAGATTGTAACTGCCAATCCCGGAACCATGAGACCGGGCATGAATCTGGTCAGCTACTTCGGCCTATCCGAAACCCCAAATTCTCGTGCACAGGTTCCGTTCATGTTTGATGCTGCAGGTGACATAAGGTGGTACCTTGACCTGAGCGGACATGACTCGCTCAGGTACCTGTTTTATGACGTTGGTGTTGAACGCCTCGCGAACGGTAATCTGTATTTTGGTGACGGGAGCTCAGACCTCATTGTTGAGATGGACATGATGGGGATGGTCGTGAATTCGTGGCCTATGGACGGTTATGGATTTCACCATAATGTCAAGGAGATGGAGCCGAACGGTAATTTCCTTGTTACGGTTAACAGGGATGGTGAATCAACCATTGAGGATCGCATTATTGAAATAAATCGGGTGTCCGGTGATATCGTCCAGGAGTGGGATCTGACGCAATCCATGGATGAGACTAGATATGAATGGGCGTACACATTTGATGACTGGTTTCATGCCAACGGCTTAGCGTACGACACCGTGAAGGACGCCATCATCATTACCGGACGTTTTCAAGGCGCCATTAAACTTACCAGGGATAACGAACTTATGTGGATCCTGGCTCCGCATACATCCTGGGGCACAGCGGGTGATGGCACCGACATGCAGACCAAGTTGCTCCAACCGCTGGATGCCAGCGGCAACCCCATCACGGACGAGGAAGTGCTCAACGGAAACCGTGTTCATCCTGACTTTGAATGGGCTTGGTTTCCTCATGCTCCGGAGCTTACCCCGAATGGCACGCTATTCGTGTTCGACAACGGGGAATATCGTAACAATGGGAACAACCGGGGAGGACCGTACAGCCGTGCTGTGGAATACGAAATAGATGACGAGAATATGACCGTGAGGCAGGTTTGGCAGTACGGAAAGGAGCGCCGTCTGGACACATATTCGCAAATCGTATCCGATGTTGACTTCCATGCCGATCAAAACAATGTCATGTTCATGCCCGGAGCAGTGTTTCAAGGCCATCCTCTCGGTAAGGCTGTGGAAATAGACTATGACACCAGGGCGGTTGTCTTTGAGGCGGTGATTACACCGGATCCTGAGTCATCTTTCATCACCTTTCACCGGATAGAGCGTTTACTGCTGTATTCGGAGGATTCATAGGTCACAAATCAACATGCTGACAAGGACTGCGCCAATCATTATTACGGCAGTGGTGGCCGTTCCGGCCGTTTGCCTGTGTCAGGAGCGGACCGTGGGACTGTTCTTGAATGATGAAGGAGCGTCTCCAGGCTACACGCTGATCGCCCCGCACCAACATCCCAGCACCTATCTCGTGGACCTGGAGGGCATGGTCGTTAATCAATGGATGCACGAATTCAACATCGGATCTACGACGCAACTGTTGCAGAACGGAAACCTTCTCCGGGCCTCAAGAGCACCAAACAGCTGGACTACCGGCGGGGGACGTGGTGGACGGATTGAAGAGATTGCATGGGACGGCGAAATTGTTTGGCAGTTCGACCATGTGAGCGATCAGTATACCCTGCACCATGATGTGGTAGCGATGCCGGGCGGTACCATTCTTGCGACGGTTTGGGAACGTAGGGATGAAGCCGCCCTATTGGCCGCCGGCTACAACCCTGCCAACCTTGCTGATGCCGAGGTTTTCGAGTTTTGGACGGAGAAAATCATCGAATTCAAGCCTGTGAGCACAGATAGGGCAGAGATCGTTTGGCAGTGGGATGCTTGGGATCACTTAGTGCAGAACTTTGATGAATCCAAGGCAAATTTTGGCAACCCGAGCAGAAAGCCTGATCGTATTGACATCAATTCCGGCGATGGCGGAGACTGGCTTCATATCAATGGCATTGATTACGACGAAGAGCTTGACATCATCGCATTGAGTGTTTCGTTTTTCAGCGAGGTCTGGATTATTGACCACAGCACCACGGTGGAAGAGGCGAAGGGGTCGCGGGGCGGCAACTTCAATCAGGGGGGTGACCTGTTATATCGGTTTGGTAACCCCGCCATGTACGGAATTGGAGGGCCAGAATCCCAGACCCTGTTCTTCAATCACTCGCCTTTGTGGATTGACGCGGGCTTGCCGGGGGGCGGTCACCTTACGGTTTTTGACAACGGGAGGGACAGGCCCGACATGCAGTATTCAACGGTGTACGAATTAAGACTCCCCTACACCGAAGACTACGATGGTCAGGTGTACTTCAACATCAATGTTGACGGAACCTTCGCGGAGCCGGAGATAGTGTGGAGCTACACCAATCCCGGGACATTCTATTCCAATTTTATCTCCGGTCAGCAACGGCTCCCCAATGGCAATACACTGATCGCTGAGGGCATGACGGGGAGGATTTTTGAAATCATGGACGACCGCAAGGTATGGGAGTATGTAAACCCCGTTGTGCGGACCGGTCCTCTGGAGCAGGGGACACCTATTCCGCCCTTCAGCCAGGGTAACGAACGTTTGCAGACGGCTGTGTACCGCTCCTACCGCTATGCACCTGATTATCCAGGCCTTCGCGACAAGGACTTAACCCCTATGGGAACTATTGAACTGGTTTCTTCAGCGGTGGATAAGGATCTGCCCTCTCAGTGGGTTTTGGAGCAGAATTATCCCAACCCTTTCAATCCCTCTACCACGATCCGTTTTTCCGTGCCCGAAGCCACACCAGTCCTCCTGACCGTTTTCAATCTCTTAGGTCAGCACGTAGCCACCTTGTACGACGGGTGGAAAACTGCGGGGACGCATTCGTTAGCTTTTGACGCCACCGGCAAGGGCAGCGGCGTATACACTTACCGGTTACAGACTGGAAGCCACAGTGCAACGCGCAGCATGCTCCTTAGCCGGTAATCGCGATTTTCGGTTCGGGGCAGCCTTGCCCCAGGTCCTGCGCTCAGCGGCGGCACGCGGCATGGCGAGCTGACCCGTTCAGCGCTGGATTCGCACTGTTTCCGTTCCTGATACCAGCTTTTAGGTAGAGGAAAACTTCCACGCCTCCCGAGACACCGGCTGCCCCGTACTTCCAAGGGAAAACAGAGGCATCGCGGCGCTAGAAAGGGCGTTGTGCCATTCCGTGTCAGGTCAAAATCAGTAAAGTGTATGTTCGGTGCTGGCTTGGGACGGCGTGCCTATCCGTATAGGTTTAGAAATGATTTATGGTTCGGTGCCGGTTCGGGTTTTCCTGAGCCTTTCACCATCGTAGCTAACAAGGCCGACGGGGCCTTCCGATTTGTCGCTGGTGTGAAGGTTAGTTGTGGATGGTACCGTTCTTAGCAAGATTGCCCGACTGCTGCCATGCAGCGATGGGCCAACACGAAAACCAGTTCCTAGATAATGGCACTCACATGTGGAAGGGAGTACAGGATATCATAATGCAGACCTAACGTGGCTGTGCTTCACGCGACCCGCAATAGTCCACCGGCGGGCTTAATTAGCCATGGCCCGGAGATCAAATCTCGGGATGGCAACTTTAAACCGACCGCCATCCATGCCCTCCATGGTGTAGTATCCCTCCATGGCCCCTGTGAAGGTTTTGAGCACGCTGTAGCTGCTGTATGTGTGCTCCTTCCCCGGATCAATCAGGGGTTGTTTACCGATTACACCTGACCCATCCACTTCCTCAACATGGCCTGTTTCGTCACAAATACGCCAGTGGCGCCGCACGAGTCGTACCGGCTCGCAGCCATCGTTGCTGATCTTAACGTAGTAGCCAAAAACGAACCGCTTTTCGAAGAAATCTGTTTCACTGTCCAAATATACCGGACGCACCGTGACGGTGATATCCTTGGTTGTTGCCATGTATGGTATCATCGTTGCTCCCGGACGCTCTACCCCCGATTAGTGATTCATCCGCGCATCGTGCAGTATATCTAAATATGCGACAATTGTGACTGTCTTGCGACTTTCTTGGAGATTAGGGTACATGCGCTATCTTCCATGCCCTTGGATCCCGGAACGCACGTTACCTACTCCGAGCCCATCCAATATGGCGCACGGTATTATCTTGAGCACCAGGCACTCCCATCCAGCATTGCATCATCTAACCGATGGCTATTTTCTCAAGCCTGCATGCCTGACTACTGGAAAAGGGTATGTAAGTTGAGTTATGCTACCCATTCAGGGGAGCTATAGTGACCGCCGTTGTAGGAGCCCAGCCTTGGCAGAGCAACACACAACCTACTCCGTGCCGGCTGCCTTGCTATTAATATTGGAGCCTTTTGCAAAACCCCGGTGTATTCGGCGGTGGTGGCGACCAAAATGCCCAAATTTTCGGGTTTTTCGACATTACGCCGGGAGCATTGGCATGTGTAGCCTTTGGATCCAGATGTATAGGCGGTCCATAGGCGTTGAAGGCTTCCCGGGGGGGTGAATTCGGGGCAGAATCCGTGCTTTGCGGGCACACCTATGCCTAGCTCCTGCTTCGCACAAAACCCGATTAGCGCAATTTACGTCTGGATTCCTGTCTCTATTGCACCATACGCAACAGCTGATCTACCGTCAGTACCAGCACGCCGAACATCAAGTGGCATGTCACCTTCTTGTGCCCACGCACGCGGACATTACGACCACCAAACTCATCCTTGAGCCGCCCGAAGGCTCGCTCAACCGTTGAGCGCTCCCTGTAACGAACATCCTCAGGCAGTACCAATCCGGCTGCTCGCTGGGCCGTTTTCTCGCGGATAAGCGCCGCCTTACCTTTGCGTCGCGGATTATGGTCGATAATCGGCACGTGCCCCAAGCCTTTACTGTGCTCGTGAATCTGCTTCGCGTCGTATGCACTGTCCATCAGATCATACAAATTGCGTACCCGCAGTTGAGATATCGTAGCCAACGGAATCGCCGCTTGGCTATCATGCAATGATGCAGAGGAAACAAAACCGCTGATCGGTACGCCTCCGTCGGCCACATCCATGTGCAACTTGTACCCCGTCCATTTCTGCGTATGTCCCTTCGCATTGCGCTTAACGCCTACCGTACATCGCTTCGGTAACTCCTCCAACATCTCCTCTGTCCCCATGGTACGCTGGCGCACCAGCCGCGGCAACTCCTTCGGAGGCTTTTCATCCTTGGTAGGATGCGATGATTTGCACTCTTCTGGACGCTCTAACTCCTTTTTCTGGGGTACCGGGTCCTCTTGCGCCACTATCGCGGTCGAATCCTGCGATGGATGGCCCACCTCCGGTAATTCCTCCTCCATCTCTATTGCCAGCTGGCCCACGAGCCGCTTCGGCTTCTTTGAACGCTCTTCATCCTTGGAAGGACTCGCTGGTTTGCACTCTGGACGCTCCGACTCCTTTTTCAGTACCGGCTTCTCTCGCGCTGCTATTGCGGTCGAATCACGCGATAGGTGCCCCACCAACTGCTCCGAATACCCCTCCTTTATCAGAGCCTCATGTACACGCGTCGGCAATTCCGCCTCTGAAAATTCCCTGAACGCACGTGAAAAGGTCGCCTCACTCGGCACATCCTCCAACCGATGCCAACCACACAAACGCCGCAGCGTCGGATCCGAACGCAACCGCTCCACCAACGCTCTGGTCGTATCCATATTGAACACCATCTTCGCCAGGAACGCCCGCGCGAGGGCAGCACGGCTCTTCAACGGACGCCCGGGTATACCGTCCTGAGCACTGGGCAGAAAGCGCTCAACTCGCACCATCTCCAGTACCGAGAGCAGCTTCTTATGGCGCCCCTCCAAGGGGCCAATCGTTTCCTCCACCCAGGGAAAAAGCTCCCGTTGGCAGTTGATCCAGAATCCGCTTAACTTAGAATTGAGAGACATGAGAACCTTCGTTTTTTGCGAGTTTAGTTTCTCCTCCAAAGATACCTAACACGGAGGTTCCAGTCCCTCAAGTGTGCTTGCTAGCACACATTTTCATGGCCTGTAGAATCCTCCATCTGCACCCGCCGAGCAGTCAAATCTACCTGACCAGCCCCCTATCTTAGGAAATCGCATCTTCAGACAAAAACACCCCGATTCAAGGGTTTTGCAAAAGGCTCATTGGATATTCACCGCTCCTCCCTGTCCAAACGGGGCGGACCTTATATTGCTGCAACCAAATAGTTAAACCCGTTGTTAGGTAACCGGCACTCCCCTGCGGTGTCGCTCACTCGCCAGAAATACCAATGAGTCAGGAGTCAGCCACAGCTAGTCCGGTCACACAGAAGGAGGTGCGCACGCTAGAGGAAGCCACCATCCTTTTTGCAGGGGATTCAGGCGACGGGATGCAGTTGACCGGGTCCCAGTTTACACTAGCGACTGCGCTGGCACAAAATGACCTTGCGACATTGCCGGACTTCCCGGCAGAAATCAGGGCCCCGGCCGGTACAACTTACGGGGTTAGCGGCTTTCAGCTGCATTTTGGATCCGTCAATATCCAGACCCCTGGCGACGAGGTAGATCTTCTTGTCGCCATGAATCCTGCGGCGTTGAAGGTAAACCTCCATCGTGTAAAACGTGGCGGCGCCATAATGGTCAATTCAAACGCGTTCACCCGGCACAACCTTAAGCTCGCAGGGTACGGCCCAAACAATCCGTTGCAGGATCCTATTGTCAAAAAGGAATACCAGCTCTTTGAGGTGGAGCTGTCAAAGATGACCCGCGAAGCGCTCAAGGACCGCGGCTTGGACAGAAGGGTCATGGACCGCAGCAAGAATATGTTTGCGCTCGGCTTGGCACTCTGGCTCTATTCGCGCCCCATGAGGCCCGCAATGGAATGGCTGTCGCAGAAGTTTGCCAAACGCCCCAGCATTCGAGATGCGAACATCCATGTACTGAAGAAGGGATATCATTTTGGCGAGACTACGGAGGACTTCATTGTTCAGTACGAGGTCCATCCGGCGACCTTGGCACCAGGACTGTATCGGGCCATTCGAGGAGCACAGTCGCTGGCATTAGGCTTAGTTGCGGCGAGCTCCAAGAGTGAACTACCGTTGTTCTATGGCAGCTATCCCATTACGCCTGCCTCAGAGCTGCTTCACGAACTGAGTCGCTACAAGAACTTTGGCGTGATGACGTTTCAGGCCGAAGATGAAATCGCAGCCATCGGGGCAGCCATCGGGGCCAGCTTTGGAGGCTCTCTGGGCGTCTGTGCCACTAGCGGACCTGGCCTGGCATTGAAGTCCGAGGCAATTGGTCTCGGTGTTATGGCCGAGTTGCCACTGGTCGTTGTCAACGTCCAGCGGGGAGGACCCTCTACCGGACTTCCCACCAAAACCGAGCAGAGCGACCTGCTCCAGGCCATGTACGGCCGCAATGGGGAAGCTCCTGTACCGATTCTGTCGGCATCCACGCCGGGAGATTGCTTTTTTGCTGCCTATGAGGCCTGCCGCGTCGCCGTGCATTACATGACTCCGGTGATCTTGCTGGCCGATGGTTATGTCGTTAACGGATCCGAACCATGGCTCGTACCGGACGAGAATATGCTAGCCTCGTTCCCCGTGCATTTTGCAACTGCACCAAACGGCAATCATAATGGTAAGTCGGCATTCCTGCCGTATGTGCGCGACTCTGCGACCCTTGCGCGCCCGTGGGCAAAGCCTGGCACTAAAGGACTTGAACACCGCATCGGTGGACTGGAGAAGCAAGAAGACACGGGCACAGTGTCCTACGATCCGATAAACCACCAACGCATGACCAACTTGCGTGCGGAAAAGGTGGATCGGGTCGTCCAAGTTATGGATCCATTAGTTGTTAACGGAGATAAGGAAGGGGCTGTCCTTATTGTCGGATGGGGCTCAACAGAAGGTGCGATTAAAGAAGCCGTCCTGCGGCTGCGACATAGGGACATCCGGGCGGGTAGCATACATCTGCGGTACGTCAATCCGCTACCGGCTGACCTCGGAGCCATCTTGCCGCATTACGACCATATCCTCGTTCCCGAGCTGAACATGGGCCAGCTTGTGCGATTATTACGTGATAAGTTCCTTCTGCCATTTGTGCCGCTCACCAAGGTGCAGGGTCAGCCCTTCAAAGCCAGTGAAATCATGGACGCGGCATCTACTCTCCTTAACCATGGCTAACCAAACCAGGAAGCCTCGCCTTCCGCCCGGGTTCAAGGCCAAACGCCACAACCTGCCACCTAGACCGAAAAAATCCGGTCCTACGCGGAAGGATTTTGCGAGTGATCAGGATGTGCGCTGGTGTCCTGGCTGTGGCGACTATGCCATTCTGGCTGCCGTGCAGCGTCTCATGCCGTCTCTTGGTGTGCCCCGCGAAAACACGGTCTTCATCAGCGGTATCGGCTGCTCAAGCCGGTTCCCGTACTATATGAACACGTACGGGATGCACACCATTCACGGCCGCGCACCTGCCATCGCCACCGGCCTTAAAGCGTCACGTTCCGAGCTTGATGTGTGGATAGTAACGGGAGATGGTGACGCCTTGTCCATTGGAGGCAATCACCTCATTCATATCCTCCGCCGTAACCTGGATGTTCAAATCCTACTGTTTAATAACCAGATTTATGGCCTAACAAAGGGACAATTCAGTCCGACATCCGAGGTAGGAAAGGTGACCAAGAGTACGCCTTTCGGCTCACTAGCCCAACCGTTTAATCCAATTTCTTTGGCCTTGGGGGCTTCTTCCACATTTGTGGCGAGAACGATGGATCGGGATACGCGGCACTTGACGCAGGTGTTGAAGCGCGCTCATGCCCACAAGGGCGTTTCCATGGTAGAGATATACCAGAACTGTAACATATACAACGACGGGGCCTTCTTCTCATTTACTGAAAAGCAGACAAAGGCGAACAACTGCGTCTTCATTGAGCATGGTAAACCCATGGTTTATAACAACGGCCGCAAGGCTGTGCGCTTGGATGGCTTTCGCCCGACAGCAATTGACCTTACCAATGGCCACTGGTCCATAGACGATGCCGCCGTGTATGATGAGACATCCATTGAACTGGCCAGTATAGCCAGTCGCATGTTTGACCAGCCCGACCTACCCCGACCCTTCGGGGTCTTCTACCAGACCACTTATCCGACTTACGAAGACCGCCTGCAGGCCCAGATTGCGGAGGTTACGAGAAAGAGGGGGGTAGGAGACCTGGCAAAACTGCTCAAGGCAGGGGATACGTGGCGCATAAAAACCAACGCTTGAAGCTTGGCACATCCTCGCTAGTTGTCGCCGCGTTTGTCGGACCGGGCACCGTGCTGACATGTGCCTCGGCGGGCGTACGTTTTGGCAATGACCTGGGATGGGTGCTATTATTCTCTGTCTGTGCCACGTTCATCCTGCAGTCATTTACCGCAGGGTCGGGTATTCTTGCCCGCAAGGGCCTCGGGGAGTCTATCCGTGACATTGCGAGAAAGCCGTGGTCCCGCTTCTTGATTATCGCGGTGGTGATTCTGGGCCTCTGGATTGGTACTGCGGCATTCGAAACCGGAAATATCCTCGGAGCGGCTGCCGGGGTGGAAATTATTATCGGCGACAGTTTACCGCGACCGGCGCTTGTAGGCATCATTACAGCCGTGGCTGGACTGGTCTTGGCACTCGGCTTGTGCTGGGTAATGCGAATCCTCGCAGTGCTCGTAGGCCTGATGAGTGTAGTCTTTGTTTTGGCGCTGCTGATGGCACCGGTTAATTGGGGCTCCGTTCTAGCGGGCTTGGTGCAACCGTCCATACCTAAGGGCAGCATTGTAACGGTGCTTGCTTTGGTGGGCACAACTGTTGTGGGGTACAACCTTTTCTTACATGCCGGCGCGGCGAAGGAATACTGGGCCGGGGACGCCACAATATTTGCCTGGCGGCGAGAGCTGGTCGGTATGGCAATCTTCATTCCCGCAGGCGGCCTGATATCCGTTGCTATCCTGACGGTAGGGGCGACGCTGACCGATTCTGCCGACAGCATCGGTACCATCGGCGATCTCGCTGCCATCCTCCAGCCGGCTACGGGCGCAGCATCCGGCATATTATTTGGTTTTGGCCTCCTTGCGGCCGGTATCACATCAGCCGTCACGGCTCCAATGGCAGCCGCAGTGGGTGTCTCGGGGATCCTCGGATGGAATGAAGGGGGTGAAGCCACCTATTCGTGGAGGCACCGCTTCGTATGGTTATCGGTGCTTGCTGCCGGCCTCGGCTTCTCTGCCCTCCGCTACAACCCCCTTCAGATCATCATCGCCGCCCAAGCCGCCAACGGATTTCTGCTACCGGGCCTGGCAGCGTTCGTCGTATATCTGACCGTGCGTCAACGGGAGGTGATACTACCGCGCTGGTATATCATTCTCGGCGTCTTGGTAGCAATATTCTGCGTCGGGCTCGGAGGCCGCACTTTGACATGGGTGTGGTCCCAAATCGGCCTCTAGACTAGGTTGATTCGCGCGCTCAAGCGCCCGATGCACTACGGGGTAGCGGGCGCTCGGGTGGTGTTGGAGGGTCCATTCGAAAGGTGATAAGTGGGTAATCCCACATTGCGTCCAGGGACAAGCTGGCAGGCGACAGGTAGCATGGAATGGGTTACATGGCCGCACCAAGCCCTAACCACAACCGTGTTCTGATAGGCATTGCTATTCAACCGATAGTGCAGGGACTGGCTCATACCGGGGGATTAATACGTCCTTCATGAGCTTCATTTCCGATGAAACGCCTGCCACTGCATACTCCACCGATTGCAGCCTCGAATTCGCATCTGAGAATCCCTCCATCATTTCGACCCTCAAGGTTGCGATACCTCCGTTCATGTCGGCCCTCAACGCTGCGATAGCTGAATCCGTTTTATCCCTATGAGCCCTTAGATCGTGTCTGACAGAAAAAGGTATGAGGGTTGGAAAATTGCGTAACAAAGCCGGTGAATACGTGCTCTATCCATCTGTAAGTGTTAGGGTTGAAGTCGGATATGAGATATACCGAATCTTGTACATTGCCGGGTATTCAGGCACCGTGTCTCTACAAATGTTTGGCCAAATCCTTCTGTTTCAGACGTTTTCAACGGCATAAGGCCCCTTTGGGCCGATTATTCATGCGATAATACCATGCGGATTCTAGAGGATACACAGTTTAAGCTGGGACAGGTCCCCATTGAAGAGATGACCTTCCACCCCAAAGACCGGGACGATATACCGGCAGCGCTAAATGGTCTGCAGCACCTGTATTGCAACCCAACGGCTCGGCAGAAGATCTTTGAGATCCTGGAGAAGCAGTTGCTTCCAGATACTGATTTGCAGCGTGGTCGTCCGGGGATGCCGCTTTGGCGCATCTTTGTTGGGGGTATTGAAGTAGGCCCTCAACTGCGACTTTGATCGTTTGAGGAACCTGGCCGCCAGTCATATAGAGGTGCGCCAGATGCTGGGGCATACGGATTACTACGACGAGCCCGTCTACCAGCTGCAGACCGTTATTGATAACGTAAGCCTGCTTACAGAGGACATCCTGAAGCAGATCAACGATGCGGTGGTGGCTTGCGGTCACCGATTGGTAGAACAGGAGCCAGAGGATCCGCTTCTTTGCCGGGTTGATTCGGCGGTGGCCAAAGCGAATGTGGAGTGGCCTACGGATGTTCGTTTGTTGTGGGAATCGATGCGGTGCCTGATTCGGGAGTTGCATTGAGCATGTGAGGCGCACAACCTTGCGGGCTGGCGCAAGGCTGTGTACTGGAGTCGTACCTTGAAGAAGGCCTTCAACCGGGTGTGTACGCACCGTCAGTGGCTTGATGAGTCGAAGGTGAGAAAGTATGTGAAGATGTGTCGTGTTCTGATTGAGCGTGCGGAGAGCAGTGTCAGCGTGTTGAAGGAGAAAGACGCGGATCTTGAGGAGGTGTTGCGGTACTTGGCAGATGCACAAAGGCAGATAGATCAAGTAGATAGTCGTCTATGGAAGGGGGAGGTGATTCCGCATGATGAGAAGGTATTTTCGATACATGAGCCGCATACTCGTTGGATCACCAAGGGGAAGGCGGGGGTGATTGCGGAGTTGGGTCTGCCGGTATGCGTGCTGGAGGATCAGCATCAGTTGATATTGTGGCATCAGATACTGCACGAGGGGGTGGATTCGGATATGATTGTGGTGTTTATGAAGGAAGCGAAGGATCGGTATCCGGCGATCACATCGTGCAGCATGGATAAGGGGTACTCATCGGTAAAGAACCGCAAGGTACTGGAGCAGGTGTTGGACACGGTGATCATGCCGAAGAGGGGTAAGTTGAGCAAAGCGGACAAGGAGAGGGAATCCGATCCGAAGTTTGTGGAGGGTCGTCGTCAGCATCCGGCAGTGGAGTCGGCGATCAACAATTTGAATCATCGGGGTCTGGGTTTGATACGGACCCGTGGCAAGGAAGGCTTTGTTCGGACGGTGGCGCTGGTAGTGGTAGCGGCGAATGTGCACCGTATCGGGCAGATGGTGAAGCGGAGCGAGGAGCGACGAAGGCGGTGCGAGCAGGCCCGCAAGCGCGCGGCGTAGGTACTCGCGCGAGCGTCTTCAGCACAAAATCAAGGTAGCCTGCAAGGGCGAGAGGCCAGCGTATGTTCATGCCTCGCTGATGGACGACAAAAACACGTCTGATCAACGTCAAAACCCCAGGATTGCCGGCGTGAGCGGACAAAGTCGGCACCGTTACCGTCGAAAAATCCTTGCTGACTTGTCATTCCGATCCCCAATTCGAATTCCAGCCCCCCACTCAGCCAAGAGTCACTCGCAAGACCATACTTTTCTGGCAAACACTAACTCCTGCGAAAACGCGTGGCACTCAGCCATATAACTCCCCTTTATATCACCGAACTTCCACCTGCATCACCTTGCCAGTCAGCCTGGCGTACCGACTCGGCGGACCGCACTTGAAAATATCCAACCTCCGCCTTTTCCGGTTTCGCTCACCACGCTACCTCTTCAACATTGCCACAGCCGGCGGTTTAGAGCCTCCGCCCGTCCGCGGCTCTGGAGGGCCCATATCCATCCCTTACGTGGTTCAGCTACACGAAGATCAAATCATAGCTAAACATCCGTGTGCCTTCTTGGCACACACCGCACGCCTACTCTTTCTCTTCGCCGTCCCCCCATGACTTGCGCAGCGCAGCCTGCCTCCGCTTCTCGGCAATGCGTGCCACATAGATAGACCCCTCGTACAAGAGGAACAGGGGCGTAGCTACAAGAACCTGGGACACGGGATCCGGCGGCGTCATCAGGGCACCTAGGATCAACACACCGGGTAAAGCAAACTTGCGGGAGGCACGGAGGCGTTCGGGAGTGGCAATGCCTAGCTTAGCCAGGAAATACACGACCACCGGCAGCTCAAACAGGATGCCACACCCCACCGTCCACCATGTTAGCATGCTGAAGTAGCGTGTAACATCAAAATCGTTCACGATCTGGTCTGAAATCGTGAATGTGTTAAAGAACTGCAGTGCTACCGGGGTGATCACTGTGTACCCGAACGTAACACCAATCAGAAAGAACACCGTCGCAAAGAACGCTGCGAAACGCAGCCCCACTCTCTCACTGGGATAAAGACCTGGCTCAATAAACTTCCACAGGAAGTACACGAATACAGGAAAGCCCAGCACTACTCCCACCGCCACAATAATGCCCACCAATGCGAAAAATTGCCCGGTGATAGTACGATTCTGCAGGTTCAGATCCTCGGCCTCTATTCCGAAAATGCGGTACATAAAGAAATCGCCCTTTGATGGTCCGATAAGGACTTCAGTGACGATCCAATCCCTAAATATGACGGCGACAATGGTGACAATCAGAATCCCGCCAATCCCTTTCAGCAACGTCCATCGCAGATCCTCAAGATGCTCAAGGAAACTCATCTCCGTATCGGAAGGAAGCGCTTCTTCTCCGGTCGCTGGAGGCAATTGCTTACGCCTTGCGGCGCGCTTCAGGAGCGACATAATGCCATGATGTACGAGCTTTTGAGAATCGTGGGCATTTCTACCCTACGCTCCCATGCCGGTTCACTGGGCACGCCTTTGAATACAATGGATGCTGTGTGCACAATTCACCCACCTCCCCTCGGACCGCTTTCAGGACGCGTTCGTCTCCCTGATTGCTCAGCACCTTGTCCATCAGCCCTGCAATACGAAGAAAAACATCCTCTTCCATCCCACGCGTGGTCATTGCCGCCGTCCCAACGCGTATGCCGCTGGTAATGAATGGACTCTGATCATCAAAAGGCACCATGTTCTTGTTTACCGTGATATTGGCCCGCTGCAGCGCTTCTTCCGCCATCTTGCCCGTCATGTCGCGGGTCCGCAAGTCCACAAGGAGCAGATGATTATCGGTACCTCCTGATACCACCTTGTAGCCTCTGTTCATGAGCTCTGCTGCCAAGGTACGCGCATTGCGCTGCACCTGCCGGCAGTATGACCGAAACTCTGGACGCAACGCCTCCGCAAACGCCACAGCCTTTGCCGCAATAACATGCATCAGTGGCCCACCTTGCGTACCGGGAAACACAGCCGAATCAAATAATTCGCTCATACGAAGCGTGCGCCCGCTCTTCCGTGCCACCTTGCCCATCCTATTCTCAAAGTCCTCACCCATAAGCAGCATCCCTCCCCTCGGACCACGAAGCGTTTTGTGTGTTGTTGTACTGACCACATGGGCATGCGGGAGTGGATCTTCAAGCAGCCCCGCTGCGATGAGCCCCGCGGGATGGGCTATGTCCATCCACAAGAAAGCCCCAACCTCGTCCGCAATAGCGCGGAAGGCTGCGTAGTCAAAATCTCGCGAATAGGCACTCGCTCCGATAGAAATCATCCGCGGACGATGTACAAGGGCTCGGTCACGCACCTGATCCATATCAATACGACCATCCGACCCTACGCCGTAGTATACGGCGCGGTACAGGATGCCGGAAAAGTTTACCGCGCTTCCATGTGTCAGATGACCGCCCATGGCCAAGTCCAGACCCAGGAAGGTGTCACCTGGCGCCAGAAGGGTCAGGTACACGGCTGCGTTGGCCGACGCTCCCGAATGCGGCTGAACGTTGGCCCATGTGCAATCGAACAACTCGCACGCGCGCCTGCGCGCGAGGTCCTCAACCGTATCAACATTCTCGCACCCACCATAGTACCGGCGCCCCGGTAGTCCCTCTGCGTACTTATTCGTCAGCACGCTACCCGTAGCCTGCATCACCGCCACAGATACAAAATTCTCCGATGCAATTAGCTCCAGCGCCTCACTCTGACGTCCAATCTCAGCGCGGATGGCCGAATAAACGCTCGGGTCGGCATTACGAAGTGCTTCCATGGACTGCTTCCCCACTATTTATTCATGATGACGGTAGCATCATGGCATATACAAGGATATTGGCTCCCATTGCAAGGGCGCGCTCTCTAACGTCTGGCGAGAGGTCATGAACCACCTCAGGCTCCCACCCATCTCCCAAGTCGCTCTCGTACGAATAGAATACGCAGAGCCTGCCGCCGCTGTCAAAAAGGCCAAACCCTTGCGCAGACTTGCCGTCATGCTCGTGGATCTTGGGAAGCCCTCCAGAAAACGTAAAGTGGGCATAAAAGATGGGGTGGTCGAATGGCAGCTCAACAAAACTCTGATCCGAAAAGACCTTGAGCATCTCCCTACGAATGGCCGTATCAATCCCGTAATTGTCATCAATATGCAAAAACCCCCCGTTCTCCAAATATCGTCGCAGCCGGACGGCCTCGCTGTCGGTAAACAATACGTTGCCATGACCGGTCAGATACAGATAGGGATAGGCAAACAGCATGTCACTACCGAGTTCCACTACCTCAGGCTCGGGGGCCACATCCAAGAGCGTGCGCTCCCGGACAAACTCCAACAATTCCGGTAAAGACCGCTCATCGCTGTACCAATCACCGCCGCCGCCGTACTTGACACGGGCAATCTCAAATGCGTAGTGCTGCGCGGCACTAGGCCAAGGGCAATAAAGGAGGATCGTGATATAGAACAGCCTGAACATGGAATCGGACTACAAGAATACCACGCCAATTGTTCGCGCAGGCGCCTCTCATGTATCCCGCAGTGCGAATTGCCGTATATCCCTTTAAGCCTCTTGATCCTCGCCCCATCTAATACGACTGATGAAACGTCCATTCTTAATCGGCCGCTTTCTTCCGAGCTACTCCTTGGTGTACCGCCACGCAAACCGCCCCGTCTCTCCCGAGGCGGGGCTCCACCAAGATGTTCTGGAACGCCGGTTCAGCGAACGGGCACTGCGTTTTCGGGAGAGGATACGCAGCTATGGCATGACCTTGCGGTTTTCGGCTGCCTTGGCTCTAGCGATGGTCATGGCGGCATTTCATTTGCCTCTCCATTCTGGAGATATTAGGGAGTTATATAGCTGACTGCCCACGCGTTAAATTGTTGAAATAATTGCAGTTTGGTCGCGAATAGCGGGAACCGACTATACCGAAAATGGGCACCATCCCGTGATAGATTGATGACCTAACTAAATGCCTTCAAAGAAAAGAAACAACAGAAACACCAATGGCCCTGGACGGGCTGATCGTGAAGGAGTGTCCTTGATCAAGCTAACCAAAATGTTTCCAGACGACCCATCAGCCGAAGCATGGTTCGCAATGAAGCGTTGGGGCGACAATCCTGTTTGCCCGCACTGTGCGTCTAAGAACGTACAGTCTGGCGCCAAACATCCTAGCATGCCTTATCGTTGCCGTAGTTGCCGTAAACGATTTAGTGTCCGCATAGGGACTGTAATGCAGGACTCCAAACTGGGATACCAGGTATGGGCATTAGCCATTTACATCATGACTACCAGTATCAAGGGCGTATCCAGCATGAAGCTGCATCGTGACCTTAGCATAACCCAGACGACAGCGTGGCATCTGGCCCACCGTATTCGACAATCATGGAATGGAGAGCATGCACTATTTGCCGGTCCGGTAGAGGTTGCCGAAGCCTACTTCGGTGGTAAGGAAAAGAACAAGCACGCCAGCAAGAAGCTGAAAGCAGGCCGTGGGCCAGTAGGTAAGAAAGCCGTTGTAGGAGTCCGTGATCGTGTCACCAATAGCATTTCTGCCGAGGTAGTAGAAAACATAGACGGACAGACGCTCAATGCGTTTGTGGATACCCATGTCTCGGAAGACACCGAGGTCTATACGGATGGCACGTCAGCATACCGGGGCCGCAACAACCACGCCTACGTACGTCACTCTGTTGGCGAATACGTTCGTGAGCAGGTCCATACCAATGGCGTAGAGAGCTTCTGGTCTTTGCTGAAGCGTGGGTACTACGGAACGTACCACCACATGAGCAAGAAACACCTACAGCGGTACGTGAACGAATTTGCAGGGCGACACAATGCACGCGACTACGACACAGCGGAGCCAATGACAATAATTGCTCAAGGACTGGTCGGTAAACGGCTCATGTACAAATCCCTCATTTCATAGCTAAACGTAAGCGGTAACGTATCAAGCCATCCGTACTCATGCGCACTCCGGGCATCGGCCGGCTACCACTACTTGCTCGTGGACGAAGAACGGAGACGAACGGGCCGCGCAATACTGCGCCTGCAAGGCTTCCCCGACAGCTACGAGATTGACAGTCCGATAACGACCGTCAGACGGCTTACTGGCAACGCCGTACCCATTCCGGTGGTCAGGGCCGTTATGCGCCAGCTTTTCCATGTCTGTGCTTGATGGCCCGCGTCTCATGGGTTCGTCCGGTGCGCTTCGTGGCCCGTACCGGGGTCCGCCCAGTACTTCCGCATTGTCAAGAGCGTCCCGATATAAGCCAAGGAATCGGTCCTGAAGTTGATCGACTGTCGTGAAAACTGGATCGCAATGTATGCAGCCTCCTACTCTAAGCAGATGTCCGCCATGAAATCATTTCGGTATTCTGCCCCAATGGATTAGTGCTACTCTATAACCTATAACCTATAACACCATGAGCATAGATAAATCCCCGAAGCCCGGTAACAAGATTCAGGAAACGAAACGCCCCGGCCGCCCCGTAACAAACGACATTCTCAATATCCAACAATCCATCCCTACCATACCGGAAGAACTGGCGAAAGCCATCCTGTCCGCACCACCAAAGCACAAAAAGTAACGCCCGCGAAAACGCGTGACACTCAGCCATATAACTCCAAATGCATGCAGAGGAGCAGTCATTTCCGATACTTCGGAGAAAATATCAGAAGACCGGTGCGCCTCGGCGATCTCGGCGTCCGTCAATCCCTCAATGATCTGCATCGGTGCGGCAGCACGCATCGCCCGGTCAAGCGGGTCCCTTAGGAAAAGGCTACTATGTTCGTTTGTCCTCTGCACAGCGCGAGCCACCCACTCGCCGAACAGGCTGTCGCCGCGTCGGAGATGATGATCAAGAAAGCTTAGCGGAGCGCCGACGGTGAAGGTGTGGAGCCAAAGCGACACCTTGGCCAGCTCTACCGCCATTGGGATCTTATCAACACCGTAGACGCACCGCTTGAGCACCATGCGACGGATAATGTGCTGATCGTCAAGCTGATCCGTATTGTGTGCCCGGCCCTTGTCCTCCGCGTTACCAATGATCTTATTGCGGATAGCGTCAATCCTCTCTGCAAGCGGAGAAAGATATGGGAGTTATATGGCTGAATGCCACGCGTTTTCGCAGGAGTTACTTATTGTGCTTTGGTGGTGCAGACAGGATGGCTTTCGCCAGTTTTTCATAATCGGCTCCCGCTTTTCACGAAAAAACTGCAATTATTTCAAATAACTCAACACGTGGGTACGCATGGAATATAATTTTCATATATTAGGGAGTTATATACCTGCAATATTCATGTCGTACCCTGTTCGGGTCTAAAAGTGCTGTTTCGGTACCTGCAGGACCGATTGTGCGTTGTTCACGCGTAGGGACGACCATGAGAGGGGCTGAAAACACCAGTTTAGGCCCTTTTCCCGACACGACAGCGGTCACATTACCGAGATTTTGGGAAGACATCTGTCGGGTAGACACACCTCTGCCTACCTTCTCTTTCCGCTTTCCGCGTTGGGCGCCTGCGGTGTTGGAGCGCAGGCACAAATTTGACTTAGCTAGCTCTTCATGGGAAGCGTGATCCATGTGAGTTGACAATAACGTCGCCAAAATTGCTCCCATGCAGCATCTGCGCTGGCGGCAATGTGAATAACGATGTTGCGCGCGTGTTGTACGAAGCGGGCCCCCACCTTGAGTACATGCTCGCGATAGGTGCTCAGACTTATCTGGGATTCGTCAGGCTCCCGCATAAGGCAGCGCCCCACATGCATGAGCTGATACGTTAGAAGGTATACCTGTAGCAGGACCTCGTTCTCGGTTCGGATCTCGGCATCCTGTTCCGACCCATCCTGTTCCGACCCATCAGGCTCCGACTCATCAGGCACCCGCACTACAGGCCGGCCCTTATAGTGTGTCTTCGGACGGAGAACCGACGACAGCGCCATGGAGCAAGCCGCATTCAGCTCCCCGAAGTGCTTTTCCGCCTTTCCTCTCTTCCGGTACAGATTCACAAGCTGCTCTGCCGGATAGGCTTCTACATCCAGATCGGTGATCAGATAGAAATGCCGCGGAAAAGCTCTCCCGGCACCGGAACAACCACGAGCACCACACGACGCTCTACGGACCAGCACTTTGCACGGTAGCGCAGTTCGTGGTAGCATTCGTCCGACGGCTGATCACCCTCCAAATGAGGCGCCGCAAGCCCGTCAATCACATCGTTTCCTTTCAGACGCATCACGTAGCCGATACGGTCGCTCTCCAGCTTATCACATAATTCGCCACTGTTGAAGCCTGCGTCCAATCGGACAATGACCTTGTCGGCCACATGTTCACGCAATGCCAGCCCAATGCGTCGAATGAAACCGTAGCAGTCCTTCACCACATTCTGCGTGCCCCCTCGCAATTCCGCCCCCAACATGTCGCCCGACTCACCGCATATGGCGATAAGGGGCAGAAAGATGGTGCGCTTGTAATATCCGTTCCACTTGCTGCCCTGCTGCTTGCCATGCGTATCTACCGGTACACCGTCCACATCAAAGACCACCTCGGGGCGGCGCTTCCCGCCACCACGCTGCAGCAGGTGCTCCATGGCGAATGTCTCTACAAAAAGGCGCAACTTCTTGAAATTCTTTTTCCCGGCCAACATGTGCACGAAGCGAGACATGGTTGGCTGGGATGCCAGGGACCTATCGTCCTGTAATGCCCTCATACCCCTTTTGGAAGAAGTGGCCACGCGCATGGCAGGGTCCCTGCGAAGCTTGTCCGCATCTGACTGACGGCCCCACCCCTGCAC
Source organism: Rhodothermales bacterium (assembly GCA_963663495.1). Lineage (GTDB taxonomy): Bacteria > Bacteroidota > Rhodothermia > Rhodothermales > Bin80. The sequence goes on along the minus strand of OY760427.1, from coordinate 698,221 downwards.
ATGTTGCAGCAGGTACTGCCGCACTAACTCCTCAAGGCTATGCGTAATCCGAGCTTGGGACCGATTGTCCTTAAGCACGGAAGCGAGTCGGCATGCCAAGGTGCTGATCACCATGAGCAGGCGCATAGGAATGACGCCCGCATCCGATGTTAGATTATCGGTCTTGGAGCGTACAACTTTGACGGATTTATTGAATTGGCAAGCGAACAGAAGGTTGGATTTGGGATCTGGCATCGGGCGTGTTACAGGGTGAATGAGTATTGGGGTTTCTGAACGTTTGAGCGTCGCACAGGATCCCATTCAAACCGTGTATAGTCAACATATTACGCCATAATATTAAACGACGATTCCTCGCCACTTAACTCCCTTATGAATAAGGGAGGATATATCACAGTGCCATGCCCGAAACGGTTAGTGCATACCGCAATATCACATACAGGCTGTTGCCCGGAAGTCGAAGTAACGCCAAGCAACTTGCTGGATTAGCGGGTGCGTGTAGGTTTGTGTGGAATGCCATCCTCGCAGAGCAGAGCGAGGCCTACAAGAAAGCGAAAGAGGCTGGAGAGAAGCCGCCCTCGGTAAGCTTCTTCTCGCTGGGGAAACGGTTCACGGCACTGCGCCGTACGGTCGAGTGGCTACCTGAATACTCCTTTGGTGTCGTTAGATACACATTGAAATATCAGGCGGATGCATGGAAGGCATTCTTCGAGGAAGGTAAGAGAAGACCGAGATTCCATTCCAGACGTGGTAGTACGCCTTCGTTCACGATCCCGGATAACGTAAGGGTTCGGGATGGCAAGCTGTATATCCCGAAAGTGGGATATATGGCGCTCCGCAGGCGGGGAGGCAACCCGTACCCTGATGGTATACCCATCAAAGCCACTGTAAAGAAGAACGCCGGCAAATGGTATGCTGTCATCTGCTACAAGATTGAGGCACCTGTAATAGAGGATACCGGCAGTGCTGTAGGCATTGACCGTAATTGCGGGCAGATCGCTATGGTCTCCACAGAGGGCGATACAAGCATTATCAGACAACCGGATACGAAGCGTCTTGATGCCAAGTTGAAGCGGCATCAGCGAAGACTGGCGAGACAGAAGAAAGGCTCCAACCGTCGTAACAGGCGGAAGCATAGAATCGCCCGCATACAGCGCAAGCGTGCTAACATCCTCAAGAATGCGAACCACCAGGTAAGTCGCAGTATTGCCAAATGCTCCTCAACGGTGATACTGGAGGACCTAAAGATCAAAGCGATGACATGTTCAGCTAAGGGGACGATGGAGAGCTTTGGCACAAACGTCAGACAGAAGTCTGGCCTCAACCGTGGAATACTGCGAACAGGTTGGGGCCAGCTGGATCAGATGCTGGGCTATAAGTGCCGCAAGGTGATAAAGGTTACCGCTGCCTATACCAGTCAGCGGTGTTCTGTGTGTGGGCACACAGAAGCGAGTAACCGTAAGACGCAGAGCACATTCACGTGTATGTCCTGTGGACATGCGGATCATGCAGACCTGAATGCGGCTGCAAACATACTGGCCTCCGGGATTGGGGCTTCTGCACGGCGAGGGGCGTTCGGGTTACCGACCCCTATGACCCGTGAAATTGATACTAGTGCCTCACTGTGTACAGTTGGTCACTCACGTATATAATTCCCAGATATTACTATGTACGCTCCGGTTGCTCAAGAGATGGTGACTATTCAGGATATCATCCAAACGCGGCAGAACCCACTCCCTCCTCCACCGCCACGACCGCAAATTCCTGTGGAGGTACCCAATGATGTAATTCTTGAGCCCGACCCGCTTGACTTTGACGCCGCATTGAACATTGATGCGCCGCTTCCTCTCCCCCCGCCGCCAACCGCATCCGATCCGGAAAACGAGGATGAAGATGAGATTTTTGTCATTGTGGAGGAGATGCCAACCATTGTGGGCGGCGTGGCAGCGCTGTCAGCAGATCTGGAATACCCCGCAGTGGCAAGGCGTGCAGGGCTTGAGGGTACATCTGTAATCCAAGTGCTGGTAGACCGCGATGGCACCGCCTCGAATCCAGTGGTCATCCGTTCGGCCAGCACACTTTTGGATAATGCTGCCACCGAGGCAATCCTGAGCCAGCAGTTCACGCCCGGCCGTCAGCGCGGGAAGGCCGTGCTTGTGCGCATTGCCATACCGGTTCATTTCAAACTCCGACATGGATAACCAAAGGTCCGTAGCAGTTCGGCCGGTGCTGCGTACTACCTGTGATAAGAACTCCCTCTGGTCGGGCCCCGGCTCCCCGCACAGATCCAGATGTGCGCGCTAACGCATCCGGCTCTTCCCTTGGGTCGCGCCACCGCGCATGACGTTAACAGACCAGCGAACCGGTCCGTTGCCGTAACCGCACCTTCCCCTGGCACACGTACCTGGCTCTGTGTCCAGTGCGTGCCATGTTGCATACGATCCTGGTTCTGCGTCCAGTGCATGCCGGGAACTACGGTTTCCCCTCGGGTGCGACGCTTCGCTCCACCAACTCCGCCACATGGTCTTCCATGCTTTGTTCGCCAGCTTCATCGCTACTATCATCGCATCGGACTTCTCTTCAACGTACATCCTCCGATCAGCATTTCGCCTACGCTTCGGCGGCCCCGCCCTTGGCGCTGGGCGTTGAAATGATCGTATCCGTCAGGTGAAGTACATTATAACCGAGGGTATTTACTCTCTCAATTAGAGTAAGTTAGAGCGCGGTTCGAAGGTTAAATAGGCTGGCGTCGGTTGGGCGTGCAGGAGTTAAGTACCTGACAGCGTGTTCGCAGACCAGCACACGGATCTATCGGATAATCCGGGGCACCTGTTTGGGGGCTCCTATGCCGCTTTCTTGACGGTAGCTTGCTGCAAGTCCCGACTGGCTTTCCAATGATGGGGCAAGAGCTCAGCCATGCGTTCGGCAGGAAATGTCGGAAGACTGCGTAGTACATCGGTAAGCCATTCAATCGGGTTTACCGATTGCAGCTTGCATGTGGCAAGAAGAGCGTACAGTACTGCGGACCGCTGCGCTGCCGCATGCGATCCCGCAAACAGATGGTTTTTTCGGCCAAGCGCAATCGCCCGCATCTGGTTCTCAACCAGATTGTTATCAATCTCAACCTTGCCGTCTTCCAGGTAACAAGCCCTGCCTACCCATTAATATTGCCTCTTGACTATTGCGTATTTGTCTGTTAGTTTACCGGCATGTGGGTGCAACATCAGATACTTACCACGCTTCGCGGCGCAGAACCGACCTTGCAGCGCATTCTGGAGGTACACGGTGACAAGAGTCGCACCGCAGTCAGTCGCATTGTTTGCGAGCAATACCGCTTTATGGATGCTCGCGGGCGGCCGCAGTGGGCAGGATGCTTGAAAGCGCTACGTACGCTGGAGGCAGAGAACGAACCGTAATGGATGATTTATGGGGGAAGGGCAGGGCTTTGCGTCGGGCGTTACGGCCCTAGGGAACATGCTGACGAACGCGCTTCGTTCACAGCTCGCCAAATCGCGGGATCCAACTTCGACTCCTGCGCCGCTCCGCCCGATCAGGTTTAGGGCGGATTGCTGCCAACCACCGCCGCACGCGACGCGCTAGGCTGCTCCGGCGAAGTGTACCGCTCCGCGATACATGCCGTATCTTGGAAAAGGCTCCGGCAGCGACCGGAGCGTTCCGAAACTGAAGCGTGCGAATGGAGATGCCCACCAACCAGATCAACAGCGGTGCCACGACCGGCTATGAGACCGAGTTGTGGGCGATGGCCGATACGCTCCGCGGCTCAATGGATACCCCCGAGTACAAGCATACCGTGCTCAGCCTCATCTTCATCAATTACATCTCGGCCGCCTTTGAGGAGCGGCACACGGCGGTGCTGGCCAAGTGGGGAGAAGAGGCCACCGAGGATCGGGATGAGTACATCGCGGAGAACATCTTCTGGGTGCACCTAAGGTCCAAAGCGCGGCAGCCGACCATCGGCCAGACCGTAGATCGGGCCATGGCGGCCATCATGCGAGACAACCCGGCACTCAAGGAGGTGCTACCCAAGGACTACGCGCGGCCCGCGCTGGACAAGCAACGCCTAGGCCAGTTGTTCAACATGGTGGGCAACATCCGCGTCGGGGACGTGCTCGGGCGCGTGTACGAGTACTTCCTCTCGCAGTTCGCGAGCGCCGAGGGGAAGAGGGTCGGGGAGTTCAACACCGCCCGCTGCGTCATCGGGTTGCTCGTCAAGATGTTGGAGCCTTACCGAGGGCGAGTCTACGAACCCTGCTGCGGCTCTTCGGGCATGTTCGTGTACTCGGCCAAGTTCGTCCGCGCCAACGGCAACACCAGCACGGCGCGGTTCGATATCTTGATCTACCGGCAGGAGTCGAACACGACATGGCTGCTCGCCAAGATGAATCTGGCGAGCCACGGGATCGGCAGGCAGATCGCCCACGGCGACAGATTCCACAATGACCACCACCCGGACCTGAAGGCCGACTTCATCTTCGCCAACCAGCCGTTCAACGTCTCGGATTGGGGGGCGAGGGGCTCGCGGATGACAAGCGCTGGCGCTATAGCGTCCCTCAGAAGGGCAACGCGAACTTCGCATGGGTGCAGCACATGGTTCACCACATCGCGCCGAGAAGCCTCGCGGGGTTCGTGCTGGCCAACAGGGCGATGTAATCGAATCAGTCCGGCGAAGGCGAGATACGCAAGAATCTAATTGAGGCGTAACTCGTGGATTGCATGATCGCCCTTCCCGGCCAGCTCTTCTGTTCGACTCAGATTCCCGCCTGCCGGTGGTTCTTGGCGCGCCGACGCGAGCGGCGGGGCGAGATCATGTTCATTGAAGCGAGGCGGCTCGGGCGAATGATGGACCGCACGCACCGCGAACCGACCGGCGAGGACATCACCTGTATAGCGGATACCTACCATGCTTGGCGGACGGGAAATGAGGGGGATACCTCCGCCGACATACCCGACTTCTGGAGGAGCGCGTCCTTTGACGAGGTACGCAGGCATGGCCACGTCCTGACACCGGGTCGCTACGCCGGCGTTGAGTCGCAGGAGGACGACGGAGAGTCCTTTGAAGACAAGATGAAGCAGCTGGTTGCCGACCTTCGTGGGCAACAGGCCGAAGCTGTCCGGCTCAACGCCGTGATCAGAGAGAACCTTGGGGTGCTGGGATTCGGGGGCAAGCAAGCATGAGCAATTCGGACGAACGGCGCTGGCAGCAGCGACTAGATACTTTCGGAACGGCGCTCGCGCAACTTACGAACGCCTGTGACCGGGAATCGTACGACTACTTGGAACTAGCCGGACTGATCAAGACGTTCGAGTTCAGTTTCGAGCTGTCGTGGAAGGTGCTCAAGGATCTCCTGTTCTACGATGGCCATGACGTTAAGGTCCCGCGCGCGGTGATCCGCAAGAGCTTTGAGGTGGAATACATCGGCGAAAGTGACTGCGAGACCCTGCTCAACGCGCTGGACACACGCAACCTCTTGAGCCATGCCTACTTGCTTGATGTGGCCCAAGAGGCTGAGATGCTCATCAAAGAATGCTACCACCCTGTCCTACTGCGAATCCACCAGACCCTTGACGCCAAGCGAACGCCATGACGGACGGCCTCAAGGACGCGTACCGCGAGGCGATCATCGCCGTGATCGCGGCCAATGAGCGCGTGGAACGAGCCGTGCTGTTTGGATCTAGGGCGACCGGGACGAACACCGCAACTTCCGATGTGGACATCGCTCTGTTCGGCGACCGGCTGACACTGACGGATCAGGCCCGTCTCGCGGCAGCGGTCGAAGAAATTCCGATGGCGCAGTCGGTTGATCTAATTCTGTACGACTCGGTGCGTAACAGGACGCTACGGGAGCATATTCGAAACGATGGCGTCGATTGGTTCGAGCGGGAGCATGTGCCTGTTATGGGAGGTACGGAAGGGGACGGGCATCCGCCGCACTACCCTCGCAGACATCATTGACCTCATTCTCAGCAACGTCAACAAGAAATCCAAGCCGAGAGAGCTGCCCGTCCGCCTCTGCAAATACATGGAGGTGTACAACAATACGTTCATCACCGATCAGTTGGATTTCATGGCGGCATCAGCGACGGATGGCAAGATGGCTCCGTATGGTCTCGCAACCGGCGATGTCATCATCACGAAGGACTCGTAGAAGCACGACGACATCGATATCCCTGCGCTCGTAAGACAGGACAGCGCCGACTTCGTCTGCAGGTATCACTTAGCGATACTCTGTCCTCGCCCGGGGCAGGTGGCGGGGGACTACTTAATCTATGCACTCAAGGCACCCGCCGTGCAGCACCAGTTTCGTGCGTACGTGAATTTCGTCACAAGATTCGGTCTTCGGAAGGGCAACATTGGTCTGGTGGAAGTCCCCCTACCTCCCCTCTCTGAACAACGCGCCATCGCCCATGTCTTGGGCAGCTTGGACGATAGGATGGAGTTGAATCGGCGAATGAACGGGCGGCGTGCCATTCCTTGTTGGTTGAAAAAGTAATTCGTGGTTCGGTGTTGGCTGGGGTTTCCTAAGCCTTTGCACCATACGGATCCATGATCACTTATGAGTTCATCAGATGATTTATCGCAGCTCATTCAGGGGCTGCGTCATGCCGGCGCGTCCGGTCGTATCCGTACGGTGAAGTACATGGTAAAGCGGGCTTAGCATTGGTCTGCGTAGTCCGCTTGTAGAGCTTAGTGCAAGGTGATTATACGCCGGGTTTGGTGTGCCGATATGGGAATTTCGGAGTGGTGTGCAGCTTATCGTCCAGGCGCCTGAATGCAGGCAGCAATCAGCGTCTTTTGGGACAAAAAACATGGGTTTTGGGGGGAAGAACCGGAACATTGTGGAGGACGCACATGTACATGAACTATGCGGCCCAAGGTATCTTTCTCCCCCTCTTCTCCTGCCGGTGAAGCCCTTTTTCAGAGGCTAAGAAACCAAGAGGCTGAGAACAAGGATCTGCGAAAGCAGGTCCGTCGCTTGGAGAAAAAAGCCGATCGTCTATCCAAGAACATCGCGGATATGGCTGCGAAGATTAGCCATCTGGAAGACAGGTTGGAACAAGCGCATCGCCTACTCTCTGGCAAAAAGAGTGAGCGTTACACGCCGGCGGACAATGCGCAGCAAGGCCGGTTGTCTGGAGAGGAACCAGTAGCTGTTGAGCCCGAGGAGGAGGAGGAGTACGACTTGGTTAAGCGCAAGCGGCGTGGGAAGAACAAGCCGGTGCGCGGGCCGATTCCGGACCATCTGCCCAGAGAGGTGATCCGCCTTGAGCCGGAGGGCAGCACCGCGGGTATGAAGTACATCGGCGAGGAAGTAACGGAGTACCTGGAATATGTGCCGGGCTTCACGAGGGTAGTACGGATTGTGCGGCCGAAGTACGTTGTCTGCAAGGAGCCTCGCAAGGGGGTGGTCATAGCGCCGTTGCCGAAGCGTGTCATACCGAAGGGGAAGGCGGGTCCGGGGTTGTTGGCGTATTTGGCGGTAGCCAAATATGTGGATCATATGCCGCTATACCGGCTGCGGAAGAAGTTTCAGCGCCATGGCGTGAAGCTATCGGCTGCTACAATGGGGGATTGGATTGCGAAGGTAGCGACGTATCTGGGTCCGTTAGGAGATGCGTTGCGTAAGGAGGTGCTTCGTAGCGGGTATCTGCAGGTGGATGAGATAACGTTCCCGGTGCAAAAGCCGAAGAAGAAAGGAAAGGAAAGGAAGGGAAGAAAAACGAAGGAAAGACGCATCGCGGCTATCTTTGGGTATACCTGGCACCGCGGGCGAAGGTGGTGATGATGGATTACAGCCCGAGCCGTGCGCGCGCTGGACCGTGGGAATTCTTGTGCGGATATAGAGGGGTAATGCAAACCGACGGGTATGTGGTGTACGATGCGTTTGGTACGCGGGGCGGGATAACGCTGTTTGGATGTATGGCGCATGCGCGTCGCAAGTTTTATGACTGCAGAAAAAAGGAGCCCAAGAAGGTGCGCCATGTAATGGAGGAAATCTGGCAGTTGTATGCGATAGAGCGTGGGTTGCGTAAGGAGGGAGCTGGTCCGGCTCGGCGTGTGGAGGTACGACAGGAGGAGGCACGGCCGGTACTGGAGAAGTTGAAGCCATGGCTTGAGGAGAGTCGTGAGCACCGGCCGAGTGCGGGATGGGATGAAGCCGTGGGGTACATGCTCAACAGGTGGGAGAAGCTGGCTTGTTACCTGGAAGACGGCAAGGTTGAGATCGATAACAATCTGGTCGAGAACCAGATGCGGGCGATTGCGCTTGGTCGAAAAAACCATCTGTTTGCGGGATCGCAGGCAGCAGCGCAGCGGTCCGCAGTACTGTACGCTCTTTTTGCCACATGCAAGTTGCAATCGACAAACCCGATTGAATGACTTACCGACGTACTACGCCGTCTTCCGACACATCCTGCCGACCGCATGGCTGAACTCTTGCCCCATCATTGGAAAGCTAGTCGGGACTTGCAGCAAGCTACCGTCAAGAAAGCGGCATAGGAGCCCCTAAACAGGCGCGCCCGGGTCATCCGATAGATCCGTGTACGGGTCTGCGAATACGCTGTTAGGTACTTGACTCCTGCACACCCAACCGACGCTAGCCTATAAACCTTCGAACCGCGCTCTAACTTACTCTAATTGAGAGAGTAAATACCCTCGGTTATAATGTACTTCACCGGACGGATACTGTTATGCTTCCGTCGGATAATGCGGCTCCAGACAGTACTGGGAAGCAGTTGGCAGAAGCACCTTCCGAGGAGGAAAACATCGTCCGTGTTCCAGAGTCTCCGGGAGGCTTGGCCTGCCCTTCCCCCATAAATCATCCATCACGGTTCGATTGTTCGTCAGTTCTGGTCAACTCTCGCTGGCATGGCTGTCGGAATATCTCGGGTATTTCGACCTGACAGGTATGGTGTGTGACTTGAGGTGAATAATGCCGTCCTCTCGTGCGGATACGCGATCTCTTCCTGCGCCGCTTCCACTGCCATCCTACCACTTCATGTATTTGACATTTTGCTACTTGTTTTTTATGTTGTGGCATGCTTCAGCGAAGTCAGGTCTTACGAACGCTCACCGCTCCCTGCAATGGAGAGCGTTTGGACAGGGTTCTTGCCGACGATCGTTGGCGGTTTCGCACGCAGATAGCGCGCGCTGTCTGTGAAGAGTTCGGGTTTGTTGATGCACGGGGCGAACCGCAGGTGAGCAACTGTGCGCAGGCTTTATCGAAGTTGGAGGCCCGGGGGAAGATTGTGTTGCCCAAGCCCGAGAATTGTAATGCGGCTAAGGCGGAACCGCGTAGGCGCGAGGAGCGGGTACCGGATCCGATAGCGTTACCGGACACGGTACACGGTGTCCGGGGGTTGACGATTGAGTTGGTTGAGACGGACGAGCAGCGTGTGGTGTGGAACACGTTGCTGCACTTTGAGCATCCGAGGCGTACGACCACATTTGTGGGAGCGCAGGTACGCTATCTGATAGGCAGTGCCCATGGTTACCTGGGAGCGGTGGGATTTTCGGCGGCGGCGTTGTGCCTGGCGCCCAGGGAGTGCTGGATGGCGTGGAGTGATGAGCAGCGCAAGGCGCATTTGCACCGTGTGGTGTGTTTGAGTCGTTTTCTGATACGGGGGCAGTGTCAGGATTTGGCCAGCCATGTACTGGGTAAGGTATTGAGACGGTTGGCGGATGATTTTCAGGCACGGTACTGTTACCGTCCCTGGGTTGTCGAAACGTATGTGGATCCCCAAGGGGAAGGAGCGTGTTTTGAGGTGAACAATTTTGTATTGATCGGCCATACCGCAGGCGGAAAGCGGCACAAGGAGGCAAAGGAAGAGGATCCCAAGGGGCTGTATGTATACGAGTTGGACAAAGAATGGCGCGGGACCTTGGGGGAACCGGAGGAGGAGTTGCGTCCGGTGAGGGATCCGCACGAGGGGATTGACAGTGCGCAGTGGGCCGAAACGGAGTTTGGCGGAGCGCCATTGGGAGACAGGCGGTTGTCTGTGCGACTGGTAAAGAGCACGTCCATGTTGGCCGATGTGATAGGCCACAGCATTACCGCGCATACGGATGCGGACCGCGCGGCGGTGAAGGGGCATTACCGGTTATTGGAGAGCAAGAAGGACAAAACGGTAACGCCGGAGAACATATTGGCGCCGCATCGTGGGCGTACGATAGAGCGCATGCGTAGTCAGGAGACGGTGTTATGCATCCAGGACACGACGAAGTTGCGGTACAGTACGCGGCCGGCGTGTACGGATTTGGAGGTAATAGGGAGTAATCAGACGACGGCGAAGACGCTGGGGTTGCCGTTGCATGCGACGCTGGTGGTGACGGAGGATGGATTGACGTTGGGGGTGTTGCGTGGCAGCTTCAAGGATCCGGAGGAGGGTCCGCATGCTCCGCGGACGCAGCAGTGGATAGACGGGTTCAAGGATATATGCGAGGCGGCGGAGGAGCTGTCCGGCGAGACGCAGGTGATCTGTGTTGCGGACCGGGAGGCGGACAGCTTTGCTATGTTTGCCGAGCAGCGCAGACAGGGTAAGGCGGAGGTATTGATACGAGCGAAGCATGATCGCAAGCTGTTGGATGATCGCAAGCTGTTTGCGGTAATGCGCAGTGGTAAGGCTCCGGGGAATGTGGAGATAGAGATACAGCGGGTGACGGCGCGCAAGAAGCAGGCGCGCAAGCAGGCACGGAAGGGTCGCAGTTACCGGATGGTCAATGCGGAGGTACGCTACGGGAGGTTCTTGTTGCCGGATCCGAAGAACGAGCAGGAGCCGGTGGTGATGTACGGGGTGCATGTGTTGGAGGTGGAGCCTCCGGGGGATGCGCTGCCGGTGGAGTGGATGCTATTGACCAGCATGGAGGTAGGGAGCGTAGCGGATGCACGGCGGGTGTTGGCAATGTATCTCAAGCGGTGGCGGGTGGAAGACTTCTTCCGCGTGCTCAAGAGTGGGTGCAAGGTAGAGCGTTTGGGTCTGCGTACCTCGTTGCGTCTGCAGCGAGCAATAACGATGTATTGTGTGATATCCTGGCGCGTCATGACCTTGGTGCAATTGGGTCGGGAGGTGCCGGAGCTGGACGCGGATGTCTTTTTCACGGAGATGGAGCTGCGATTCTTGGATGGATATGCAGCACGGGTAAAGCTGCCGAAGCCCAGTACTTTGGGAGCTGCTATCCTGATCGTAGCGGTGCTCGGCGGTTATCAGAACCGCACTCGTGATGGACCGGTGGGTTACCAGATCATGTGGCGTGGCCTAGAGAGGTTACACCTAATGACATTGGGATACGAGGTAAGAGACGAACAATTGAGTGCATGTTCGCACGGGAATTCATCTGGGTTCATATAAATGGCATATCAACCTGCCTGATGTGGGCCTATGCCCCAGTGGCTACACCTGCGTGAGCGTGCGGTGAACTTGCATCTTGATTAGGTGACGGGTTCTGTAGAGCTTACCCGTAGACGTGAGAACCCAGACCCCGGACCGTCCGCCTGGTACAGCCCAGACGTACGGCGGAAGAGATGTTTCCGCTGGTAGAGCAGTATAACGAAAGGACCCGGTCCGCAGCGGCGTCTTGCGCAGAGCAGGGCATCTCGTACGGACCGTTGAATTACTGGAGGCAGAAGTATCGCCAGGAGACTGCAGCCGAGGGTTCGTGGATGTAGGCAATGCAGCGCCAAGGGAAGCGGCGCAGGAAGAGATCGCGTATCCGCACGAGAGGATGGCATTATTCACCTCAAGTCACACACCATACCTGTTAGGCCGAAATACCCGAGATATTCCGACAGCCATGCCAGCGATATTTGACCATACCTGACGAACAATCGAACCGTGATGGATGATTTATGGGTACAGGGCAGGGCTTGGCATTGGGGTACGATGATGATGCTGCGGCGTGCGAGCAGGCGCGGCAGGTGTTTGATACGCGCCCATTGTGTGAAGAAGAGCACGTAATCCTTTGGGTGTTATATAGCTGACTGCCCACGCGTTAAAGTGTGGAAAACATTGCAGTTGGGTCGAGTAAATCGGGAACCGATTATACCGAAAATGGGTGCCATCCCGCGAAAGATTGATGACCTACTAAATGCCTTCAAAGAAAAAACAACAGAAACACCAATGGCCCTGGGCGGGCTGATCGTGAAGGAGTGTCCTTGATCAAGCTAACCAAAATGTTTCCAGACGACCCATCAGCCGAAGCATGGTTCGCAAAGAAGCGTTGGAGCAACACTCCTGTTTGCCCGCACTGTGCGTCTAAGAACGTAAAGTCTGGCGCCAAACATCCTAGCATGCCTTATTGCTGCCGTAATTGCCGTAAACGATTCAGTGTCCGCATAGGGACAGTAATGCAGGACTCCAAACTGGGATACCAGGTATGGGCATTAGCCATTTACATCATGACTACCAGTATCAAGGGCGTATCCAGCATGAAGCTGCATCGTGACCTTAGCATAACCCAGACTACAGCGTGGCATCTGGCCCACCGTATTCGACAATCATGGAATGGAGAGCATGCACTATTTGCCGGTCCGGTAGAGGTTGATGAAGCCTACTTCGGTGGTAAGGAAAAGAACAGGCACGCCAGCAAGAAGCTGAAAGCAGGCCGTGGGCCAGTAGGTAAGAAAGCCGTTGTAGGAGTCCGTGATCGTGTCACCAATAGCATTTCTGCCCAAGTAGTAGAAAACACAGACGGGCAGACGCTCAATGCGTTTGTAGATACCCATGTCTCGGAAGACACCGAGGTCTATACGGATGGCTCGTCAACATACCGGGGCCGCAACAACCACGCCTACGTACGCCACTCTGTTGGCGAATACGTTCGTGAGCAGGTCCACACCAATGGCGTAGAGAGCTTCTGGCCTTTGCTGAAGCGTGGGTACTACGGAACGTACCACCACATGAGCAAGAAACACCTACAGCGGTACGTGAACGAATTTGCAGGGCGACACAATGCACGCGACTACGACACAGCGGAGCAAATGACAATAATTGCTCAAGGACTGGTCGATAAACGGCTCATGTACAAATCCCTCATTTCATAGCCAGACGTAAGCGGCAACGTATCAAGCCCTCCGTACTCATGCGCACTCCGGGCACCGGCCGGCTACAACTACTTGCTCGTGGACGGAGAACGGAGACTAACGGGCCGCGAAATACTGCGCCTGCAAGGCTTCCCCGACAGCTACGAGATTGACAGTCCGATAACGACCGTCAAACGGCTTACTGGCAACGCCGTTATTTAGCATGAATACCCACGTGTTGAGTTATTTGAAATAATTGCAGCGTTTTCGTGAAAAGCGGGAATCGATTATGAAAAACTGGCGAAAGCCATCCTGTCTGCACCACCAAAGCACAAAAAGTAATTCCTGCGAAAACGCGTGGCACTCAGCCATATAACTCCCGGAGTTTACCGATCACGTTCAGGCTCAAATCTAGCTAACCACAATCCCTTGGCGAAGCGTTCCGGCGTTACGTACCGCGTGTGGAAGTCCAGCCAGTCATCCGTGTAGCGTCCGTACACGGGGTCATCCGTCAACCACCCCGGAGGGGCATCATAGGAGGGCTTGTCGTGCGATGGTAGTGGTCGTAATGTCATAGAATGCGTCGTGTTGTAGTCACCATCCTTCACCCAGCCATCCCCGATAAGCACATAGTCCCGCTCCCACGAGGCCGGCGCAGGGGATGCCTCGTCAAATAACAGACGCAGTTCATCCCCTGCGTTCATTATCACATAGCGATCATCAACCTCATTCAGCAAGGGTCGGACATCGCCGAAACGCGTGTAATAGCCTACCAGATCGCGCCATACCGGCGCAGTACCCGCAAGGTCATCATATCTGGGAAGTTCAGGAGACGACCGGTCGGCTTCTGTCACCACTGAGTAGCCCCGGTAGCGAAGCTCTGCCATGGAGGGAGCGATGCGCCGCACGGTGGCAACATCAGCCGACATCTTTGGCGCCACTCCGATAGCATCCCAGTAGATCTCAAGGTTTGTGTGCAGTCTTATCCGCTGCGAGCCAGCGCCTGCGATAGCACCTGCAAGGTCTATCAATACCGTTTTTTTCTTGCCTGCAGGAAACCCGAGGTTTGCATGCACAACCTTCCAATTCCCATCATCCTGCAGTGCTTCAAGGCGTAATCCAACTGGCTTGGCCTGCGTGCCTTGGCTGATGGCAACATTGATAGAGCTGTCTGTAGGACGTATCCATCCAGAGGCTACAAGCCAATAAGCCTCTGTCACCTCGGCGTTTAGCTCCACCTCCACATAATGATCTCGAGTGATCCCCTGGTAGGACCCCCTTCCAAAGAAATCCAGGTAGCTGCCATCCCTATCAGAAACCATTTCTGAGACCTCGCGGCCACGATCGTCCCATACACCGGCCGTGGGCTGCACCATCCCTGTCACCCGGACATTCAATTCCGGTGGAGGAAACGCGAACCGTTCGTCTACAAAAATCTCGGTACCCGGCGGGTGGTCAACTACGAGAAGATTCGCATGGTCAACGAAGTGAGATTCCCACAACTCGGCGGTAATACGAATGTCATACTGTCCGCCATGTGCCTTGAGCTGATCTCCCCGCACCTTGACCCAGTCCTCCGTGGTCATAATCCCTGCCGTCTCCTGCGCGTTGATCCGTAGTCCGAGGGGTGAGCGCCAAATAAAGTCCGTGACGAATTGCATCTGTTCACCATCCCAGGTAAACAGCCATGGGCAAGACCCTTTAAGTCGCTGCTGCGCCGACACGACCTGGTCGGATAGCAGTTCAAATTCGGCTTGTACGGAACCGTTCGGCCACACAATGCGCACCACATCTGCCAGCGGATTGCTCCCAAGACCGAAGTGCATCACGGGCTGTGTGATAGGTTGCTTAAGGTACAGGCTGCCAGCGCGCAGCTCGACTTCTCCTCCAATCCCGAAGCTGTTTATTCTCTGGTCTCCCAAAGCTTGGGCCGCCCGAGGCCGAATCTGTTTCCAATGGTAATCATGTGCAGGGAGTACGGCTACCATGAGGGGCTTTCCGTCGCCGTCCAGTCCAATAAGGTCCGTACTGCCCGCCTGCCGGATGGAGGCCAGCGCCATTACCTTTACATCTACCTCTGATGCTAAGAGCTTGAACGAATAGTCCTGGTGTTGCAGCCAGAAGCGGGCACGGTCGGGCTCCGCTACAATCAGGTCAAAGCCACCGTTATTGTCCAGGTCCCCATACAGTAACCGTGCGCCTTCCGCGACCAGGCCATCGCCAACCGACAGCACATCCGCTTGCCACTTGCCAGCTATCAGCACGTTTCGGTGGAGGCTACCGTCTGCTGCAAGAATGAGTAGATCCATCCTCCCGTCGCTATTGCTGTCAGTGGCTGTGATGTCTACGACATTGTCCGGCATACCCGGCACATCCTGCATGACAAATCTCCCTTGGCGCATGTTCTCTACCATGCGCAGCTTCCCAAACGTATCAACAAAAACCCCGTCGGGATCTCCGTCGGAATCAATATCAGCCCACACGAAAGCTCTTGGCTCGGCTACTTCACCAAAGAACACCTGCTCTGCAAGGGTGCCGTCTCCGTTGTTCCGGAGCGTGCGCACTCCCCCGCCAGCGAGGGACAACACCAGATCAATATCTCCCTCCAAGTCAAGGTCTGCCGCCCACACGCCGGCGTAAGAGTCACCCGTAATAGCAGGCGGTAAACCAAGGCTCGCAGTCGCATTCGAAAATGCTTCGGTAGAATCTTGGGCGAGTAGATGTAACCCAGACGACCCGACTAATACCAGATCAGTACGAAAGTCATAGTTATAATCCAGTGGAGCCACCGCATGGAGACCCGTGACCATGGGACCAGGAAAGGACCAGGCTTCATCACGCAGCGAGCGCAGCTGCTCCCCATCGGTCATAAAAATCGCTGGAAGCCCTTCGTTGCCCAGAGCTACCGGAGCAATCCATTCCATTGCAGGTCCGTGTTCAGAGCGAAAGGGTTGAGGTACGAACTCCAGCGAGTCATCAGCGGGAGCTGGCGCAGAAAGCGGAGTAGTGACCTTCAGCAGTCGCGTGATAGGCTCCGCAATAACTTCCCTTGGCGCCCGAAGCCGGGCGAGGTGCATACGGAAGACGGGTTCGCTGAGCAGCACATTCCTTAGAAAGGCAAGGGATGTTGATGCACTGGCAATCTGATCCATACGTAGTGCTTCTTCTACGCTGGCCAGCTGGTTGCGCGAATTCTCGCTCCAAGTACCTGCCAGAGCTCGTAGCTGGTTCACCGCGCCTACCGCCATGTCTTGCAGGCCCTTCTCCGCCGCGCGCTGTGCCTGCCAGATCAGAACGACCAGATTATCGGGTTCCAAAGCCGCCAATTGTGTTGCTAGGCTTTCGTCCTCGGGAGTGAGCTCCATCAGGAGCAGGTAAGGTGGTTTTGCGTCGGACGAATCCGCTGACACCGCACGGCGAAGGAGGGCTTCCGCCTCGCTCGCTTGGCCGTCCAAGAGCTCCAACACGCCAGCCAAATATAGGATTGCTGCCTGATCTTCTGCGAGGGAACGCGCAGTCTCCATGTGAAGGCCTGCCGCCTCTGTATCATTCCGCCGCCGCGCCATCAGCGCCAGATTGGCCCACGCTGCCGGCTCAGTGGGAGCTAGCTCGGTCACCAGCTTCAGTTTGGCTTCCGCGCGTAAATCCTCCCCCACCTCCATGGCGGACACCCCTGTATAGAATGCCGACACGATATCCTCGTAGGCTCTCGTTCCCGGTTCCGGAAGCGAGTCTCCGCCCCCACAGCTGGCAAACAGTAAAGCTCCGATTAGCCAATGAAGATTTTTCATAGTCTCGCAAACATATTATTCCGCGCGAAGATACACTTTTGCGCTTTCAGGTGACCATCATTATTGAACCCACTGATAGTCTTGGCGTTATAGAACATGTCCTCAGTCTACGGTCCTTCGCCATGATTAAGCTGCTAAAAGCAACCCTTGTAGCCGTGGTAGCAACCGGCGCCGTCCTTTCCGCTATCGCGCTCATTACTGCACCTAGGAAGAATCAGTAGCGATAACGGCGCGACAGCTTCTCATTTCTCCTACTGCAACGCTGACATCGCTACCTACTTGGCGCCGTTCCGCCATGGTTGATCGGACCCGCGGGTTCCGAGTGCCCGGCCTGTCCGAACGCAGCCATTTACGCTGGTGGAGATAGAATGGTACCGTTCCGTGAAGGATCCGGTTTATGTGGACGAAAATGGCGTATATGGGCAGAATGTTGTTAGGAATGCTACTTCTGGATGTCTTGATAACCGCCGGCGGAGAGACGGACTCCTGAGACCGCTAACATGCAGAACCCTGTTCCCTGATTAGGAACCTTACCCCGCGACCGCCCTTACCTGATGTGCGCGAAGTCACGTCGCGGATTGCAAAGGGAGTTATATGGCTGAGTGCTTCGCGTTTTCGCAGGAATTACTTTTTGTGCTTGGGTGGTGCAGACAGGATGGCTTTCGCCAGCTTTTCATAATCGGTTCCCTCTTTTCACGAAAAGACTGCAATTATTTCAAATAACTCAACACGTGGATACGCATGCTATATAACTTCCATATATTAGGGAGTTATATACCACAGTGCCATGCCCGAAACGGTTAGTGCATACCGCAATATCACATACAGGCTGTTGTCCGGAAGTCGGAGTAAAGCCAAGCAACTTGCTGGATTAGCGGGTGCATGTAGGTTTGTGTGGAATGCCATCCTCGCAGAGCAGAGCGAGGCGTACAAGAAAGCGAAAGAGGCTGGAGAGAAGCCGCCCTCGGTATGCTTCTTCTCGCTGGGGAAGCGGTTCACGGCGCTGCGCCGCACGGTCGAGTGGCTACCTGAATACTCCTTTGGTGTCGTTAGATACACATTGAAATATCAGGCGGATGCATGGAAGGCATTCTTCAAGGAGGGTAAGAGAAGACCGAGATTCCATTCCAGACGTGGTAGTACGCCTTCGTTCACGATCCCGGATAACGTAAGGGTTCGGGATGGTAAGCTGTATATCCCGAAAGTGGGATATACAGCGCTCCGTAGGCGGGGAGGCAACCCGTACCCTGATGGTATACCCGTCAAAGCCACTGTAAAGAAGAACGCCGGCAAAGGGTATGCTGTCATCTGCTACAAGATGGAGGCACCTGTAATAGAGGATACCGGCGGTGCTGTAGGCATTGACCGTAATTGCGGGCAGGTCGCTATGGTCTCCACAGAGGGCGATACAAGCATTATCAGACAACCGGATACCAAGCGTCTTGATGCCAAGTTGAAACGGCATCAGCGAAGACTGGCGAGACAGAAGAAAGGCTCCAACCGTCGTAACAGGCGGAAGCATAGAATCGCCCGCATACAGCGCAAGCGTGCTAACATCCTCAAGAATGCGAACCACCAGGTAAGTCGCAGTATTGCCAATTGCTCCTCAACGGTGATACTGGAGGACCTGAAGATCAAAGCGATGACATGTTCAGCTAAGGGGACGATGGAGAGCTTTGGCACAAACGTCAGACAGAAGTCTGGCCTCAACCGTGGAATACTGCGAACAGGTTGGGGCCAGCTGGATCAGATGCTGGGCTATAAGTGCCGCAAGGTGATAAAGGTTACCGCTGCCTATAGCAGTCAGCGGTGTTCTGTGTGTGGGCACACAGAAGCGAGTAACCGTAAGACACGGAGCAAATTCACGTGTATGTCCTGTGGACATGCGGATCATGCAGACCTGAATGCGGCTGCAAACATACTGGCCTCCGGGATTGGGGCTTCTGCACGGCGAGGGGCGTTCGGATTACCGACCCCTATGACCCGTGAAATTGATACTAGTGCCTCACTGTGTACAGTTGGTCACTCACGTATATAATTCCCATTGCAAATACTCACTACGGCACTAACCTCGTAGTCGTACACCACGCCGACAGTGTTCTGTAATCAGGCCTAGAAGAGGCCTCCGCCCTAGGAGCGTCTCCCGGATATGTTCGATCGGATGCCGACGCATCCGGCCAAGGACATAGGGGTGTGCCCTATTATTGGGAGCTGGCATAACTACTTGGTGCAGGGCGCCAAGTCTTCCAGATTCGGCAAGCCCCCTGCTCTCCACCTTCTACCCACCCTGTACCCTTCTACACCGCCGCACCGCTACCAAGTAGTTGATCGCACCCTTACTCCAGATTCACAGGCCGACCATGTAATTCATGCCACGCGGCTTACAATTCACCCGATGAAAATTCCTTGGCTGCATCGGAACTCGCAAAACGCCCTCCAAGCGTTCAGCAAGCCGCAAAGTACGTACTCCCCCCCGACGGAATATCCAAACCATCACGTTGGTGCACGCGATCAATGCCCAACTGCGCCGAATACCGCTTCCGTGGTTCTGCACCCATTCCGACAACTTCTGGCACGCACCCGATACTCATCCTTAGCTCCTAATAATTGTCACACTACCACACTATACACCACATCCTTATTGAACCTACCAACTGCAATCAGAAAAATGGGCATGCAAGAACTGGCAGCCACAACACCATTACACAGTAGGCCGTGGCCCTCGGCTTGCCATGCGATCAATCAATCCTTCGCCCACGATGTAGCGCCCTCCGGCCATTGCCAGGATAATTCGAAGCACGGATATAGAGCCAACAATATTTCCACTGCTGTCAACAACCGGCGCCTCCTCCCCCGGCGAAACCGACACTCGCGGCAATGCGTCCGCCAAAGACATGCCTTCGGTGATCTCCAAAGGACTTTCAAGCTCCAGGCGAGCAGGCTCCATCACCGATCCCACTCGCAACAACCGCCCGCGGTTGATCTTGCTCGTAAATGTCTCAATGTACTCGTTAACCGGACGTAACACGATTTCCTGCGAACTGGCGTTCTGGACGATTTCTCCGTCGCGAAGAATAGCAATACGATCTCCTATCTCAATGGCCTCCTCCAAATCGTGGGTGACGAAGATAATTGTCTTCTTAAGTTCACTCTGCAAGCCTAGTACCAGCGCCTGCATCTGAGACCGGATCAATGGATCCAAAGCGCTGAAGGGCTCGTCCATCAAAAGGATCTCCGCATCTGTTGCCAAGGCGCGCGCTAGCCCTACGCGCTGCTGCATCCCACCAGAGAGCTGGCCAGGATACGATTCTTCATAACCTTTCAGTCCAACGCGCTCAATCCAGTATGCAACACGATCGTCCGCATCCTTGCCCTGGCTACCCTGCACGAACAGCGCATACGCCACATTGGCGCGCACCGTCTTGTGCGGAAACAATGCAAACCGCTGAAAAACCATGCTGATGTGGCTCTGACGGTACCGGCGAAGCTCCTCGGGCGAAAGAGCCAGTACATCTACGCCATCTATTGAAACTGCTCCGGCCGTCGGCTCAATAAGCCGATTCATGTGACGAATCAATGTAGACTTCCCGCAACCGCTCAGCCCCATAACCACCTGAACACTGTTCTTGGGAACGCTCAGGGTTATATCGCGCAACGCCAGGACATGCCCGTGCTGCTGCTGAAGGTCCGCCTTCCCCATGCCGTCATGCACAAATGGCAATACCGAAGCGGGCTGGGGGCCGAAGATCTTGAATAGATTGCTGGTCTGAACCATGGTCGAAGACAATCTTCCTGCTCTACTGCCTGCTGCGAAGGCGACGACCGTAGCCCTGCGTCATTCGGTCAAACAAAATAGCCAGGGCGACAACCGCGGCCCCATTAAAAAGACCAAGAGCGAAGTATTGATTCGTTACCGCTTCAAGGACGGGCTGACCTAACCCCCGAACACCGATCATGGAGGCAATTACGACCATGGATAACGCCATCATAATGGTCTGGTTAATTCCCGCCATGACATTGGGCATCGCAAGCGGCAGCTGCACTTGGACTAGTTTGTGCCACGCGCTGGTGCCAAATGCATCAGCCGCCTCCAGTACTTCCTCGGCAACTAGGCGAATGCCCAGACTTGTGAGCCGCATCACCGGAGGAATGGCATATATGACTACGGCAATAACGCCGGGGATTTTGCCTAGCCCAAACAGCATAACAACCGGAATCAGGTATACAAAAATGGGCATGGTCTGCATGATATCCAACACCGGCGTGAATATAACCTGGAGCTTGTCCGACCGCGCCATGGCGATCCCTAAGGGAACACCGAGAACAATCGTAATTAGTGTGGACACCAATATGATGGCGAGAGTCCGCATCGTGTCGTCCCACATCCCGAACAGTCCGATAACGAACATTGTAGCAAGGGTGATAATAGTCAGCTTGATACTGCGAGTCATGCCGTAGCAAGTGCCGCAAATGACGATGAGTACTACCCACCACGGGCTAGCTAACAATAAGCGCTCGAACCAGATCAACAGATAGAGCAGGGGATCGAACAAAGACTCAATGAGATCTCCATACTCCCTTGAAAAAGACCTGTACGCTTCATCAAGGGCCACCCTAATTGCCCGGAGCAAATCCTGACCCAAAGCTGGAAAGAAAACGACAGATAAAAGCATAACTAGCTGTACAGTCCCCCGGTTGTCAAAGCCCGGCCCGAACTCTGTCCGCTACATCCTCCGGTACCCACGCGCTCCAGACTTCCTCGTGGTTCTTAAGAAAATGAACGGCAGATTCCCTCGCAATCGCCTGGTTTTCTTCCTGCCAGGTCGCAATCTGTTCTAAAAAATCAAACGTCCAAGACACGCGCGAAAGAAATGCATACGCCTCTGGCGAGTTTTCTGCGAAAGAAGTGGTAACCAAGGTCCTCACAACAGGCTTGGGATACATGTTGGGTGCGAGATTCTGGCAGTCAAGTGTAGTCATGCAGGGCCACGTAGCAGGATCATGCGGAACGGATTCTATCATCCGCATTGGATACCGGGTTGTCAATGGCGTCGGCTCATAAAAATATGCCAGTATCGGTTCTAGACGCTCATGCGCCCGAGCTATCGCCCCGTTAAGCCCTTCGCCTGATCCCGGATTGAAAATGGTAAATCCCGCTTCCTCCATTTCAAATGCTCGGAACAGATTTTCATTGATTATCTGGCAGGCCCAGCCAGGCGGGCAGGTATAGAACCGACCCTTACCGGGATCCTCATTGTCAGGAAACAAGTCGGGGCGGCTCAGGACGCCTTCCAATGTGGCAAGCTCCGGGTACTGCTCAACCGCAAATTCAGGAACATACCACCCTTCTTCGCCGCCGTCCGCGATGATATCGGTCGCTATGGAAATCCTTCCCTCCTCAATTCCTCTCTCAACGACGGGCCGGACAGAGTTCAACCAGACTTCGGGAGCTATATCCGGCTCTCCCCTCTCTACCATGGAGGTCACCGTTGGGACTGTATTGCCGGGGACAGTTTCCGCGAGGCATCCGTAGCCACTTTCCAGGATAATTTGCTCAACATGAGCAGTAAACGCGGCAGTTTGCCACGTCATTTCAGCTATGGTAACAACCCCGCAATCCGATTCCACGCTGCATCCGGCGGAAGCCAGCGTAGCAAGGCCGATTACCAATGCTGGGTATTTTCGGCTCCACGCACCGGTCAAGGCACGGCTCTCAACTTGTTTCATCAATGTTCTGTCCCTTACAATCTAGTCTAAGTAAATGCGCCGCCAGGTCCACCTCTGACATGCAGGTACCGCTGCGCGTGTTCCAAGCGACCTCTTGTTCCCTACACTTCAAAGATCTGGCCACCCTGTGCAGGCATTCTGGTGTGGACATCATTCGCTGGAACGACCCACAATATACATGCGACCGGACCTAACGCAGGCAGCACCTACGGTCGTCGCTGTCTGCCATACCCGTTACTTGCGTTGGATCCTACGAATTCAACATGTACAACTTTAGGGAATTATATACGTGAGTGACCAACTGTACACAGTGAGGCACTAGTATCAATTTCACGGGTCATAGGGGTCGGTAATCCGAACGCCCCTCGCCGTGCAGAAGCCCCAATCCCGGAGGCCAGTATGTTTGCAGCCGCATTCAGGTCTGCATGATCCGCATGTCCACAGGACATACACGTGAATTTGCTCCGTGTCTTACGGTTACTCGCTTCTGTGTGCCCACACACAGAACACCGCTGACTGGTATAGGCAGCGGTAACCTTTATCACCTTGCGGCACTTATAGCCCAGCATCTGATCCAGCTGGCCCCAACCTGTTCGCAGTATCCCACGGTTGAGGCCAGATTTCTGTCTGACGTTTGTGCCAAAGCTCTCCATCGTCCCCTTAGCTGAACGTGTCATCGCTTTGATCTTCAGGTCCTCCAGTATCACCGTTGAGGAGCAATTGGCAATACTGCGACTTACCTGGTGGTTCGCATTCTTGAGGACGTTAGCACGCTTGCGCTGTATGCGGGCGATGCAATGCTTCCGCCTGTTACGACGGTTGGAGCCTTTCTTCTGTCTCGCCAGTCTTCGCTGATGCCGCTTCAACTTGGCATCAAGACGCTTCGTATCCGGTTGTCTGATAATGCTTGTATCGCCCTCTGTGGAGACCATAGCGACCTGCCCGCAATTACGGTCAATGCCTACAGCACCGCCGGTATCCTCTATTACAGGTACCTCCATCTTGTAGCAGATGACAGCATACCATTTGCCGGCGTTCTTCTTTACCGTGGCTTTGACGGGTATACCATCAGGGTACGGGTTGCCTCCCCGCCTGCGGAGCGCCATATATCCCACTTTCGGGATATACAGCTTGCCATCCCGAACCCTTACGTTATCCGGGATCGTGAACGAAGGCGTACTACCACGTCTGGAATGGAATCTCGGTTTTCTCTTACCCTCCTTGAAGAATGCCTTCCATGCATCCGCCTGATATTTCAATGTGTATCTAACGACATCAAAGGAGTATTCAGGTAGCCACTCGACCGTACGGCGCAGTGCCGTGAACCGCTTCCCCAGCGAGAAGAAGCTTACCGAGGGCGGCTTCTCGCCAGCCTCTTTCGCTTTCCTGTACGCCTCGCTCTGCTCTGCGAGGATGGCATTCCACACAAACCTACACGCACCCGCTAATCCAGCAAGTTGCTTGGCGTTACTCCGACTTCCGGGCAACAGCCTGTATGTGATATTGCGGTATGTACTAACCGTTTCGGGCATGGCACTGTGCGTATATAACTTCCTAATATATGTAAATTATATACCATGAGTACCCACGTGTTGAGTTATTTGAAATAATTGCAGTGTTTTCGTGAAAAGCGGGAACCGATTATGAAGAACTGGCGAAAGCCATCCTGTCTGCACCACCAAAGCACAAAAAGTAACGCCTGCGAAAACGCGTGGCACTCAGCCATATAACTCCCCAACTTTACGTGTGTCAGGACTTGCACAGACCGGCAACCACGGTTACGAAGGCGGCCGCGTCTATGCAGTACAGCCAGTACATCCTGTAATACCGCACATGTACTCAATTCATTAATTGCCTCGGCGCGCCGATTTTGGCATGCATGTACCAACTACGACTCAATGTCGGCTGCACGGCTGAGCATGCCTGCAACGTCGATGCCGGTAGAAGCTTTGAGGCTCTCCAGCAGTGCAGGAGTTGCCCCGGCAATTTGGTTGAAAACAGACGGCACGCCCGCGCCCTGCCCGCTATCCACCACCGTCAGACGATCAATCTGCAAGTTATCCACCGTGCTTACTATCTGTTTCAGAATGTCAGGCAGCATCTGAATCAGGAAAAGCCGCTCTGCTTCACCTCCAGCCTCTCTCCAGAGTTGCAGCTTCTGTCGCAGTACATCTACCTCCGCGTTCCCGTCTTCAAGTATACGAGCCGCATTGCCTTTTGCGATTTCTTCCTTGGCCAGCCGGTCGGCTTCAGCGGCGACGACCACGTTGGCGCGCTGCTGCTTCTGGGCCAACTCAATTTCTTCCACAGCAAGCTCCTGCTTTGCCTGTGCTTCCGCCAAATGAGCTGCAATATCAATACGAGCCTCTTCAGCCCCCGCCTGGGCAGCAAGGCGCGCCTTTAAGATACGGAGCTCATTCTCAGCCTCCTCAATCTGCTTGCCCGCAGCCGCCTCTGCGAGACGAGCCTGTTTCATTTTTTCCGCCTCGGCGACGCGAGCTGCGGCAATGATATGTGCAGACTGTTGCCTCCCGATAGCATCCAAGTAGCCCGCATCGTCTTCTACACTCTGAATCTTCATGGTGTCAAGCTGCAGACCAAGATTACTGAGGTCGCTGTCCGCTTCTGCAAGAAGTTCTTTGGCAAACTTCAATCGATCCTCATTGACCTCTTCGGGTGTCAGGGTAGCCAGAACTCCCCGCAGGTTTCCTTCAAGCGTCTCCTTTGCAATAGTCTGAATCTCGGTATGATCTTTACCCAGTAGGCGCTCTACCGCATTCGCTAGCTCTGCCTCGTTGGACGCTACTTTAACATTAGCAATCGCCCGTACTGTCAGCGGAATGCCTCCTTTTGAGTACGCGTTGGTTACGGTCAGATCAATAGGAATGGTATTCAGGTGCAGCCTATCCACTTTTTCTATCAGTGGGATTCGGAAGCCTCGCCCACCTTGCACCACACGGTAACCCACACGAGAACCATCATGCAAACGCCGATTGCGACCACTAAATATCAACACCTCGTTCGGCTGGCAGATCTTCAAGTTCGCTCGTATGATCCCTAGGATCGTGAAGAAGCCTGCAATGATAATACCTGAAACAATTACTGCAAATTCCATTGGTCCTGACTTTAAAAGTATGTAAGTACCGATTCCTCAGGTCGGCTTGACCACTTCGGCCACCGCGCCGTTCAAGCGAACCACAACAACTTCGTCACCTTCATCAAACTCCTCGCCTACTCCTTCGAATGCCCGCGCCATTAGTTGCAAACGCCGCCCATTACTGTACACCACAATCTTACCTGCATCCGTACTCTCAAACGGCACCAGAACATTGCCGGAGCGTCCCTTCAAGTCCGCCGAAGTCACCGCGCTTGATACGTGATCGTAACCTACACGCTTGATGAGGAAATTGCCTCCGATACCAATAGCGCCGCCCAGCACAATGGATGTGAATAGCCGGGTTACCTCTTCAACACCCGTCAACGGCAACAGAACCCCGGTCAAACCAAAAAAGGCAGCGAACAGGAATACCGTTCGGAGCGAAAGAAGATCAACCAAACCAGCACCGGCCCCAATAGCTGAATCAGCGTCCATGTCAGCGTCGAAATCTGCATCTACGTCAGCATCCATATCTGCGTCGCCACCGCCCAGCATGGACAACGCCACTACGACGCCTCCGACAATTAAACTTATCCAGTAGACGGTGTCCATTGTTGTTGCCCTGGCTGACCGGACATGTAACGACGGAGGAGACCCCTCGTTTCTGATCTACCTCTGGAGATGATGGAAAGAACCAACGAACCCAGTTCTGTTTGCAGTACATACAGGAGGGTGCAATGTCCTCTCGGGGTACCCGTTGACTCCGGCCCCGTTGAAACAGAAGCCAATTCCGATCCTTGCTTCCGACCCCACAACTGCACACGCACGCGCCAAGGCTGCATCACCGCAAGCTTGAGTCCAAGGGTGTACCGTACCCCGCTGCACATCTGAGTCCGCGTTGCGAACCCCAGCGTGCACCAGCCAAGCCTGTCATACCAACACATCATCCGGTCTGCTCTATCCTTCACTTTCCGTAAGGCTACGTATCCCGATCCGATAGGGAGCTGCTACTGTACCGGCGTCACGGCAGCCCTATCTTCTTCACCCGTACGAACACGTACGATTCTTTCCACAGGAAGAACAAAAATCTTGCCGTCTCCAACGCGGCCTGTGATGGCTGCACTCCGAATCGCAGCAATCGTGCGCTCAACAAACGGCTCCGAAACACCAATATCCAGCATGACTTTTTCGTGTAACTCCTTCTTGACGGTGGTTCCGCGATACGTTTTCACGACCTCCTCCTCTCCTCCGTGCCCCCGCACATGGGAAACAGTCAACCCTTGTACGTCTGCGGCATAGAGCGCACGAAGCACGTTAGAAAGTCTACTAGGACGGATGATGGCTTTTATCAGCTTCATGGGCTTTTTCTGTTTTGTGATGGCAAGCTATCTGGCTTGGAATGGTGCCATACCGTTCCGTGAATCATTTAATATGGGATTTATATGGCAATGTGAAACGAACTATACGGTCCTGCACGGTGACCATGCCAGGCAGCGCAACCGCTTTGCCAGAGGCGCAGCACGGCGTGTTCGGCCGATGCACAGGTCAAAGGCGAATGATTTTTTCCTCGTCGACCGTACGTTTCCCGGCAGGGCCGTGCGACTTGGGTACGCGGCCAGAAAAGATGCCGGAAGAGATTTCCGTACCCTTGACCACAGCTCTTTGCGTGCGCGACGGTACGTGTATGTTCGCAACATATATAGCGTACACAATAGCACAAGATGTTTTCCAGCGTTTCACTTTGCTGTTCAATTCCCATTAAGGTCGTCGCTGTTCAGCAGCACAGATCCATCTCCAGAGGAATACGCTTCTTCGCCGTGATCAATAAGATCCAAGCCGGCTCCCTCCTCGTATTCTTCTGCCCGCAGGCTCCCCAAGAACGCAATTACCTTGAGAATGACATAGGTAAGTAAGCCAGAGTACACTGCGACTGCACCCACCGATAGTGCTTGAATACCAAGCAAGCCGGGGTTACCCGCGAGCAGTCCGTCCGCGCCAGCAGAATTAATGGCTACGGTTGCAAGGACGCCTGTTAATAACGCTCCCATAATGCCACCGACGCCGTGGGCGGCAAACACATCAAGAGAGTCATCAAGCCTAGTCCGCGTGCGCCATCGGATCAGGAAAAAGCTAGGAACAACGCCAATCGCCCCAAGGATCAATGCTCCTCCGGGAGTCACAAATCCTGCTGCAGGTGTGATGGCGACGAGTCCAATTACAATGCCTGTTGCAACGCCCACTGCGGTAACCGTACCCGTGCGCAGATAGTCCAGCGCTATCCAGACTATCAATCCTGCCGACGGTGCCAACAGGGTGTTTACCAGCGCCAGGGCGGCAATACTGTCCGCCGCAAGCGCACTGCCGCCGTTGAAACCAAACCAGCCAAACCACAACAATCCTGCACCTAGCAACACAAACGGCACGTTGTGCGGGATGAGTGCAGCGCGTCCGTAATCCAGCCGCGGACCTAATACCAGTGCGGCCACCAATGCCGCGATACCCGCATTTACGTGAACTACCGCACCACCGGCAAAGTCCAATGCTCCCAAGCCACCCAGCCATCCGCCGCCCCATACCCAGTGCGTAACTGGGGCGTAAACAAGGAGACCCCACAACCCGATAAAGGCTACATAGGACGGAAAGCGCATGCGCCCTACTACTGCGCCGGAGATTAACGCGGCCGTAATTATGGCAAACGTGCCCTGGAACCCGAAAAACAGCAGCTCCGGTATCGTCCCACTAGGCTCCAACCCCACGCCTATAAGAAAGGCGTGGGAGAAATCGCCCACAATTGCATTGCCTGTGCCGAAAGCGATGCTGTAGCCCAATACGGCCCAAAGCGTTCCACACACGCCCAGTGCCACAAAGCTCATCATCATCGTGTTGAGTGCATTCTTAGAGCGCACCAAACCGCCATAAAAGAACGCCAGCGCAGGTGTCATTAGCAGTACCAGCGCGGTTGACATCAGTATCCACGCAGTATCGGAACCTACCAAAGCAGCCTCCTGTGCATCCTGTGCGGACACGATTCCTGCGCAGGAGAGACCAATCATAAATAGACAGAGAACCTTACGAATCATGATGCCACGCGTTAAGATCTTACATGAAATGCTTACCAAACGTTAATAACATAAGGCTGTATTGACATATGGTTTTGCTTTTTTAGGCCATCGCAGTCTTTAGCCTTGATTCTTGCATGTTTATTCACACAAGTCTTCTTTACCACCGGTTTTCTTTCCAATCGGTAGAGTTGGCGTTTGGAGCAATCACTTTTTGAGCTTTTCAACCCCTGTAACCTGTTGGTGCCCTGAGGCGCCCCCTACCCCACGGCATGGGTGTCCATAATCATGGGATTAGGGAACCAGGTAGCTATATCGAACCTCAGCAGGCGACGAAAGTGTTCATACGGGCTGAACCTTCGCTGCTTGCGCAGTCTCCGAGTATGGTTCATGCGACGCCTTACAAACAAGGATTAGAGCGCTGGAGGCAACATGGCTAACGCGAGCACGCATTAGCACGACGCAACAATTCTGAGCTGCTGCCCTCAGACAGAATCACGCGTAGTGCTGGTCCGCATTGGTGCGAGCACTGCGGACTTGTTCCTAACGGGGATATACGGGCGGCCAGGAACATACGCATGAAGGGGCCTTACCTAATTCAACAGGGCGGGAGGCCTCCTGCGCCGGACGGACGCTGCTTCACCCCTAGTAACTTTAGGGAGTTATATAGCTGACTGCCCACGCGTTAAATTGTTGAAATAATTGCAGTTTGGTCGCGAATAGCGGGAACCGACTATACCGAAAATGGGTACCATCCCGTGATAGATTGATGACCCACTAAATGCCTTCAAAGAAAAGAAACAACAGAAACACCAATGGCCCTGGACGGGCTGATCGTGAAGGAGTGTCCTTGATCAAGCTAACCAAAATGTTTCCAGACGACCCATCAGCCGAAGCATGGTTCGCAATGAAGCGTTGGAGCAACACTCCTGTTTGCCCGCACTGTGCGTCTAAGAACGTACAGTCTGGCGCCAAACATCCTAGCATGCCTTATCGTCGCCGTAGTTGCCGTAAACGATTCAGTGTCCGCATAGGGACTGTAATGCAGGACTCCAAACTGGGATACCAGGTATGGGCATTAGCCATTTACATCATGACTACCAGTATCAAGGGCGTATCCAGCATGAAGCTGCATCGTGACCTTGGCATAACCCAGACGACAGCGTGGCATCTGGCCCACCGTATTCGACAATCATGGAATGGAGAGCATGCACTATTTGCCGGTCCGGTAGAGGTTGACGAAGCCTACTTCGGTGGCAAGGAAAAGAACAAGCACGCCAGCAAGAAGCTGAAAGCAGGCCGTGGGCCAGTAGGTAAGAAAGCCGTTGTAGGAGTCCGTGATCGTGTCACCAATAGCATTTCTGCCCAGGTAGTAGAAAACATAGACGGACAGACGCTCAATGCGTTTGTGGATACCCATGTCTCGGAAGACACCGAGGTCTATACGGATGGCACGTCAGCATACCGGGGCCGCAACAACCACGCCTACGTACGTCACTCTGTTGGCGAATACGTTCGTGAGCAGGTCCATACCAATGGCGTAGAGAGCTTCTGGTCTTTGCTGAAGCGTGGGTACTACGGAACGTACCACCACATGAGCAAGAAACACCTACAGCGGTACGTGAACCAATTTGCAGGGCGACACAATGCACGCGACTACGACACAGCGGAGCAAATGACAATAATTGCTCAAGGACTGGTCGGTAAACGGCTCATGTACAAATCCCTCATTTCATAGCTAAACGTAAGCGGTAACGTATCAAGCCATCCGTACTCATGCGCATTCCGGGCATCGGCCGGCTACCACTACTTGCTCGTGGACGAAGAACGGAGACAAACGGGCCGCGCAATACTGCGCCTGCAAGGCTTCCCCGACAGCTACGAGATTGACAGTCCGATAACGACCGTCAGACGGCTTACTGGCAACGCCGTACCCATTCCGGTGGTCAGGGCCGTTATGCGCCAGCTTTTCCATGTCTGTGCTTGATGGCCCGCGTCTCATGGGTTCGTCCGGTGCGCTTCGTGGCCCGTACCGGGGTCCGCCCAGTACTTCCGCATTGTCAAGAGCGTCCCGATATAAGCCAAGGAATCGGTCCTGAAGTTGATCGACTGTCGTGAAAACTGGATCGCAATGTATGCAGCCTCCTACTCTAAGCAGATGTCCGCCATGAAATCATTTCGGTATTCTGCCCCAATGGATTAGTGCTACTCTATAACCTATAACACCATGAGCATAGATAAATCCCCGAAGCCCGGTAACAAGATTCAGGAAACGAAACGCCCCGGCCGCCCCGTAACAAACGACATTCTCAATATCCAACAATCCATCCCTACCATACCGGAAGAACTGGCGAAAGCCATCCTGTCCGCACCACCAAAGCACAAAAAGTAACGCCCGCGAAAACGCGTGGCACTCAGCCATATAACTCCCAAATGCATGCAGAGGAGCAGTCATTTCCGATACTTCGGAGAAAATATCAGAAGACCGGTGCGCCTCGGCGATCTCGGCGTCCGTCAATCCCTCAATGATCTGCATCGGTGCGGCAGCACGCATCGCCCGGTCAAGCGGGTCCCTTAGGAAAAGGCTACTAAGTTCGTTTGTCCTCTGCACAGCGCGAGCCACCCACTCGCCGAACAGGCTGTCGCCGCATCGGAGATGATGATCAAGAAAGCTTAGCGGAGCGCCGACGGTGAAGGTGTGGAGCCAAAGCGACACCTTGGCCAGCTCTACCGCCATTGGGATCTTATCAACACCGTAGACGCACCGCTTGAGCACCATGCGACGGATAATGTGCTGATCGTCAAGCTGATCCGTATTGTATGCCCGGCCCTTGTCCTCCGCGTTACCAATGATCTTATTGCGGATAGCGTCAATCCTCTCTGCAAGCGGAGAAAGATATGGGAGTTATATGGCTGAATGCCACGCGTTTTCGCAGGAGTTACTTATTGTGCTTTGGTGGTGCAGACAGGATGGCTTTCGCCAGTTGTTCATAATCGGTTCCCGCTTTTCACGAACAAACTGCAATTATTTCAAATAACTCAACACGTGGGTACGCATGGAATATAATTATCATATATTAGGGAGTTATATACCACAATGCCATGCCCGAAACGGTTAGTGCATACCGCAATATCACATACAGGCTGTTGCCCGGAAGTCGAAGTAACGCCAAGCACCTTGCTGGATTAGCGGGTGCGTGTAGGTTTGTGTGGAATGCCATCCTCGCAGAGCAGAGCGAGGCCTACAAGAAAGCGAAAGAGGCTGGAGAGAAGCCGCCCTCGGTAAGCTTCTTCTCGCTGGGGAAGCGGTTCACGGCACTGCGCCGTACGGTCGAGTGGCTACCTGAATACTCCTTTGGTGTCGTTAGATACACATTGAAATATCAGGCGGATGCATGGAAGGCATTCTTCAAGGAAGGTAAGAGAAGACCGAGATTCCATTCCAGACGTGGTAGTACGCCTTCGTTCACGATCCCGGATAACGTAAGGGTTCGGGATGGCAAGCTGTATATCCCGAAAGTGGGATATATGGCGCTCCGCAGGCGGGGAGGCAACCCGTACCCTGATGGTATACCCGTCAAAGCCACTGTAAAGAAGAACGCCGGCAAATGGTATGCTGTCATCTGCTACAAGATTGAGGCACCTGTAATAGAGGATACCGGCAGTGCTGTAGGCATTGACCGTAATTGCGGGCAGGTCGCTATGGTCTCCACAGAGGGCGATACAAGCATTATCAGACAACCGGATACCAAGCGTCTTGATGCCACGTTGAAGCGGCATCAGCGAAGACTGGCGAGACAGAAGAAAGGCTCCAACCGTCGTAGCAGGCGGAAGCATAGAATCGCCCGCATACAGCGCAAGCGTGCTAACATCCTCAAGAATGCGAACCACCAGGTAAGTCGCAGTATTGCCAATTGCTCCTCAACGGTGATACTGGAGGACCTGAAGATCAAAGCGATGACACGTTCAGCTAAGGGGACGATGGAGAGCTTTGGCACAAACGTCAGACAGAAGTCTGGCATCAACCGTGGAATACTGCGAACAGGTTGGGGCCAGCTGGATCAGATGCTGGGCTATAAGTGCCGCAAGGTGATAAAGGTTACCGCTGCCTATACCAGTCAGCGGTGTTCTGTGTGTGGGCACACAGAAGCGAGTAACCGTAAGACGCAGAGCACATTCACGTGTATGTCCTGTGGACATGCGGATCATGCAGACCTGAATGCGGCTGCAAACATACTGGCCTCCGGGATTGGGGCTTCTGCACGGCGAGGGGCGTTCGGGTTACCGACCCCTATGACCCGTGAAATTGATACTAGTGCCTCACTGTGTACAGTTGGTCACTCACGTATATAATTCCCTAACTTTACACTGCACCCATGTCAAGCATGATCACAATGCAGAATCCCACAGCAGTTGTGTTCTAGTTGTGTTCTGAAGGTTCCGTACTGAATGATCTCTGCAACCTGCCAACTTGCAAGAATTCTAATTCATAGAGCCAGCGACGCCAATGGCAAAATTCGCCGGCGATGGTGGGGTATGGTCCACATGCCGGAAACAAAGCCGACTTCCAGACCCATTGGTCCTGGCATGCACGGGTACCAGTGGTGGCTCAATGCATACCCCGCACAAAAAAACAGAGTGTGCTCACCGTACATCAGAATGCCATGGGATGTGTCTTGGTCCTTCCCCTGTCGGGATCGCCTGCCTACAATATCCGACAGATCATGTTCGGTCTCATGTTTGCTCAACGGTTTGCGAAGAGCAATTAGGCTAATCTGCCGTCATGATGAATAACGGTGCGCCATCAAAAGTCGTGTAATTGGGACGGAGACGTTCCACGTTGTAATACTTTTCCACATCTATCGTCTTGTGAGGCCGATTTATCGCCTCAAGAGATGTACTTCCGTACACCCCGTTCCTGATGTTGACCAGCTTCCCCGATGTTCCTTCCAATATCAGGTCCAAGGCCAAGTTCCCGAACGCCATGGGAACCACACTGTCAAGCGCGTCCGGCGCGCCGCACCGGACCAGATAACCGAGCCGCTGATTCACTACATTGATTCGTCTACCGTTGTTGTAGTGCGATGAACGATTCTTCAATGCCGCGCCTACACGATCTCCAATCCCGCCCAACTTGGCATGGCCGTACTGATCCTTCTCCCCTCCTGCGAACGACATGTCAGTGTCACCCTTGATCTTAGCTCCCTCCGAAACAAGTACAACAGAGTAGTTGCTCCTATTGCGGTGCCAATCGTAGATGAGCAGCTCCGTGAGCAGGTCCATATCAAAGTCCACCTCCGGGATAACACAGCGATCAGACGCTCCGGCCATGGCGGGGAGCAACGCTGAATACCCCGCATAACGCCCGAAAACCTCAATAACAAGAAACCGCTCGTGAGAGCCGGCCGAAGTACGCAACGTGTTGGATAACTCAATCGTACGGGAAACACATGTTCCGAAACCAATGCAGTAATCCGTCCCGGGCACATCATTATCCATCGTCTTCGGAATAGCCACCACATCAACGCCTTCCTTATGGAGCCGATAGCCATAGCTGAGCGTGTCATCGCCACCAATAGGTATCAGGTAATCCAGACCCAAAAACTCAATATTACCCATTACCGACGGGGTTACGTCATTGATGTCATCCGTGTACACATCCTTAAGCATATCCGGCAAGTTGGTGCGCGGAAGATGGCTCGGACGGGTCCGAGAGCTATGCAGAAAGGTGCCGCCTGTACGACCCAACGGGTCGACAACACTCTCAGATAGCACTTGAAAATTAAGGCTGTTGTCCGCGTCCCAGTCGGGGACCATCTCCACAAGCCCAGCCCACCCCCTCCGGATGCCGATAACCCGGTATCCTTCACGAATTGCCCGAATAGTTACCGCCCGAATGGCGGGGTTAAGGCCGGGGACATCTCCACCCCCGGTCAAAATACCAATCGTTCCCTTGTTTGCCATCTTTCCGCTGACGCTGGTTGCAGGGCAAAAGGTACGACAGTCCTCGGATCCAAGTTATAATTGGCACAATGGAATACATTTTTTGTTCGAATCGTCAAATAGGCGCACTCGGATTTAAGGACCGCACCACAACTGATATGTCAATAGATTGCAGGACCGCCATCCCCTTTCTCCTGTTAGCCTGCCTGCTGGCTGCACCTGTGATGGCCCAGAGGCAGCGGCAGGGACCCGAACAACGGGCCGCGATATTGGCCGAACAGTTGGAGGAAACGATGCAGTTGCTGCAACTTGACGAGAATCAGATTGCGGCAGTGCGCAGCGTCTTGGACGCAGGCAATGACGAGATGCTAGCTCTCATTAGGGAATTCATCAACGCAGCCGGCGAGCGTCAACGTGGACGACCGAGAACGGAGCGTATGCGTGCCGTAGGCGATTCTACGAAGGCTAGACTTACCCCGCTACTAAGCGAAGCGCAGATGGAGCGATATGAGGCAATACTCGCAGATCGCCGACGATGGCGGCGCAGAAACTAAACTAAGGTGCTATCATGACCTGGAACCCAAGCACATCACCTGCTGCCAGCCGTTGGTGGGCTCTTGCAACCCTGCTTATGGGCCTGAACACGCTCGTTCTACCACCTGCCGGGGCGCAGGAAGCTCCGTCGTTAACACGCCCACGGTGGCGGACCAGATCCTGCGACATATGGAGGCTCCTGCAGAAGATCTGTGGCATGTACTGCATGCTGATTCCCTCGCAACGCCGGGCGGAACTTGGAAAGCAGCGGCCGCTCTCCAGGCGGCCCTCTCGAACGAGGAAATGGCACTGATTCTTACGGACATCAGAGGGGCGCGAAGAGGCGTCCGTCAGCACTGGACGCGAAGGAAGAAACGCAGGCAGGTCCGAGGCCGATCCCGGTACCGCAATAATCATCACTCTCGGACTGAACGAAAGTACGGCGGCATGGCCACGGCGCGTACCCGAGAGCAGATGACACATTCGGAAGAAATCACCGCCCGCCAGCGGGCGCTGGGACTTGATATGGATGCGCACGCAGCGCTCAACGCGCGGGCGGACACATTAAGGCAACAAATTCTTGCTCTTCGCAAGGCCCAAAGAGATCTGTGGGCGAGCGAGGCCGACAGTACACGAGTGGAAGCCCGAGAAAAAACAGTTATGATTCATACCGCAATACGTAGCTTAATGGACGATGACAACGAGCGACGGCGACGACCACCGCGATATCGCCGCTGATGTACAATGCAATCGTGCATATTTATCAAAAGCCGGATAATCCCGACGACGGAGCTTGCACAACGAGGACGAGCTTGTTCGGCGTGCCCAACGAGGCGATCGGCGTGCGTTTGGCATGCTGGTTCGCCTCCACCAGGACGCTATTGCACGAGTGGTGACCTCAATGCTCGGGCCCGGACAGGAGGTTGACGATGTTGTTCAGGATGCGTTTGTCCGCTGCTATGAATCGCTCAATAAATTCCGCGGCACCTCCGCTTTCGGCACCTACCTGCACCGCATCGCCATCAACAAGTCTTTGGACGCACTGCGGCGCAGGAAGCGGTGGAGAGCGCGGTTTGTTGACCATGCACCTGCGACATTGCCGGACAGCTCCCGCCCTCTGGACATGCAAATAGAAATCAGTGACCGTGCACGACTCGTGCACGCTGCCATCGCGCAGCTTGCACCAAAATACCGGGCCGTGGTCGCACTCCGCCTAGTGGAAGGACTCTCGACAGATGAGACGGCTGCTGCCCTCGGCATCAAGTATGGCACCGTGCTCTCCCGCCTCAGCAGGGGCACGCAGAAACTCCGCACATTGTTACAAGGTGTGCTGAACGAGGAAATCAACTGACACATGAAGAAACGCAACTTCAGACGGCGTCGCTCCGTCTTCGGTGCGGATCATCCTGGACCAGAGACTCAGGAGGAATGGCACCCCATTCAAGACCTTGCTTTCGTCCTTAGAGCGTCTGTACAGGAGGCGAGCGACCAATCCGTCAAGCCCTTTCTAGTGGAGCGGATTCAACGGCGCCTGAAGCCCGTAGCAAAGGCAGCCGACACTCGGGTGCAGTATATATGGCAGACGTTACGCCCGGCAGGGTTAGCCGCCCTTGCGATCATTGGCGTGCTTGCCACATACAATGCCACGCGTTGGGATACATACGGAGCACAACGCACGGCTATCGAACGCATTCTCGGGCTGGAACCTATCACGCTGACTGCCTCCTACGCGATTGAAATGGAACCTTCGGACCTTCTGGAACCATGAACATCCGAGCTACCGTCCTCCTGGGCGTAATCAGCACACTCATCGCAGGCATCCTTATCGGATCTCTCGGAACGAGCGCGTTGCAAGCCCGCCGGGCCGAGCAAATCAGAGAGGTACGGGACCGCGGCGGCGTCGCCAGGTACCTCGCTCGAGCACTGAAAACCAGCCAGGATTCGCTTGATGTCGAATTGCGTGCTACCATCGAAAAGGCAGAAATGCGTTTTCGTGAGGTTCGTCGCATGTGCGGAGACAGCCTGGAGTCGGTACGCCTCGCAATGATGGACGACCTCAGCAATCAGCTTACTCCCGCCCAATTGGAACGACTCGAAGCAGGGCGCGAACGAGACCGGTCACGAAAATCCTCCGGTCGCAAATCTAAACGATCCAAATGAACAAAACAGTAACAAGGATTCTATTGATCGTGGCCATCCCGGTGCTGTCCGGTGCCGCGATCCTGTTATTTAGCCGCGGCGACGCTGAGATTGCTAGCCCGTACAGATTTGTTACACTGGAGCAAGGCGATATTGAGTATGTGGTATCCAGTACCGGCACGCTTGACGCCGTCACCACGGTCGAGGTCGGAACACAGGTGTCCGGGATCATATCGAACATTTACGTGGACTTCAACGACCAAGTACGGAAAGGTCAGATTGTGGCCCGCATTGATCCTACGTTGCTGGAAAGTGCAGTGGAAGATGCGGAGGCCAATATGGAGCGCAACCAAGCCCAACTGCGCCAGGCCGAGCGGGAGTTTGAGCGGATCAGGAGCTTGTACGAAAAGCAGTTTGTAACGGAAGTAGAGTACAACCAGGGGCGCTACGAGCTTGACATTGCTAACGCAACCGACAAATCGTCACAAATCAGCTTGGATCGGGCCCGGCAGAATCTTAGCTACGCCACGATTCATGCTCCAATCTCCGGCACCGTGGTTGAGAGGAATGTGGATGTAGGACAGACCGTTGCGGCAAGTTTTTCAGCCCCGCTGCTATTCCTGATAGCCGACGACTTATCAAGGATGGAAATTCTTGCTGCCGTGGACGAAAGCGATATTGGACTGATTGAACAAGGTCAGCTAGTACGCTTCACCGTGCAAGCATACGAAGACCAGTTCGAAGGGGTAGTGCGCCAAGTTCGGTTGCAGTCCATCACTCAGGAAAACGTGGTCAACTACACCGTAGTCGTAGACGTGAGCAACGAAGACGGCCGCCTGCTTCCGGGTATGACCGCCACGGTTGATTTTCTCGTTGAATCTGTCAGCGATGTATTGAAGATTCCCAACGCCGCACTGCGTTTCAGACCGACGCCTGCCATGATTGCCTATATGCAGGAACAACGCAGCGGTGGAAGACAGGATTCTACGGCTAGGCGCTACGCAGGCGCAGCTCCGTGGCAGGGCAGACCTGGCGGGCAGGGCTTTGGCCAGGCCGGAGGTGGTATGGCTATGGGCAGCGGTGCCTTCGGAAGCAGCGAGTTTACACAGCTGTGGTACCTGGACGACCATGGGACCCTCTCCATGAGCCGGGCGCGAACAGGCATCACCGATGGCCAGCAGACGGAAGTAGAAGCGAGAGGACTAACGGCCGGCATGGAAATTATTGCCGGCGTAAGGCAGACGGAAGAAGGCGGTTCCCTCAATCCCTTTCAGAACAACCAGCAGCGGCGGTTTCGGCCCGGCGGCTTTTAACAGCGTTTCCGCACACACACTCCCTCTTACCTGACAGGTCCATGAGAAGCACTACCCTTGTGTCCGTCGCAATACAGAGCATCCTTGACAACAAGATGCGAACACTGCTGACCATGCTCGGCATCATTATTGGGGTGGGTGCAGTAATCGTGATGGTGGCGATCGGTCAAGGTGCACAGTCCCAAATTCAGTCCCAGATTGACAATCTGGGCACCAACATGATCGTAATTACACCCGGAGCGAGCACGCAAGGCGGTGTCAGCCGAGGCGCCCAAAGTTACAACCGCCTTACGGTCCGTGACGCAGAAAAAATTGCGCGCGAAAGCCTTCTGATTACCGCTGTGACACCAGTTGTATGGACCCGGACACAAGTCATTGGCGGCCAAGGTAACTGGAATACCACCGTCAACGGCGTGTCCACGGATTACCAGATTATCCGTGACTGGGACATGAAATACGGCCGCTTCTTTGATCATTCCGAAGTGCGTCAGATGAAAAAGGTAGTCGTGCTGGGTCACACGGTTGCGGAAAGACTCTTCCCCGGGGAAGACCCGACGGGCCTGCAAGTGCAGGTTCGGAATGTACCGGTGCGCATCCTCGGGGTCCTGGAACCTAAAGGCCAAACCGCTACCGGTACGGACCAGGATGATGTTCTGCTTGCCCCGCACACGACCGTGCAAACACGGCTGAGTGGATGGAGCCGAATCTTTCAGATTCTGGCCAGCACCGACAACTATGCCGATATTGCGGAGGCACAAGATGAGATATCCGCGATTATGCGCGAATCCCATTCACTCTCACAATGGGAGGAGGACGACTTTACTGTCCGGAACCAATCCGACCTCGCAGAAGCAGCCCAAGGCACTACCGAAGTCATGACTCTGCTGTTGGCTGCCATTGCTAGCATTTCCTTGCTGGTCGGCGGCATCGGGATCATGAATATCATGCTGGTTTCTGTGACAGAGCGGACACGAGAAATAGGAATCCGCATGGCGATTGGAGCAAGAGGAATGGATGTGATGACACAGTTTCTGATTGAGAGTAGCGTAATGAGCCTAGTAGGGGGGCTAATCGGATTGGGAATCGGAATCGGCAGTGCCACGCTCGTGGCACGCCTTACCGGATGGAACACGGCAATTTCACCTGAAACGGTTGTGCTTGCCCTTGCCTTCTCCGCTGCGGTGGGGATTTTCTTCGGCTTTTATCCGGCAAAAAAAGCGGCGGGGCTAGACCCGATTGACGCACTACGCTACGAATAGCGCCGCCAGGTTATCGGAAGGAATGTCTCGACCGAAGCAGTAGTGAGCCCCAGGGCTGCCGCACTCGGTGATCCCTGCTCACACAAGCGCAGCGGAAGTAGTGAATCAGGAGCTTGGCAGAAGTTTCCGCACTTGCGGGGAGCCGGTACAAGGGTATACGACTCCCGTAAGGTCAGTGGCCGTGTTCTCTATCGGGCAAGAATCCCTGCATCCTTTCGGGCACTATGCCTACATCCCTTGAGACTGCGCACTTTGGATAGGAATCGGTGCGCACTTTCACAGGAATAAACACTCACCATGGTAGGTGGCGGTAGAATCCTGAAACTCGCGAAAAACACGCCTCAAAATCCGGCAACTCGCCTAACTCCAGCTTCATTGATTGCCAGTCAGTGCCAGAACGCCTTTTGATCTCTGGATTGTCAAGAGATTCCCGCGAAGGCTCAAGCCCACGTTGCTGGCATTTCGCATTCAGGGCAGTAAGAATTTCTGCTTTGAGCTCTTCGTCAATCTCTTCGCGTGCGACCAACCGGTTCAGGTCGTAGATATCTTGTCGCCGGTTGCGCCTGCGGGGCACTTGCCGAAGAATGGCACGGTACTTCTCCGCAATGAGATCGACAAGGCCTTACGCGAACAACTCTTGACAGCCGGTCAGCTCCAGCACCTGAATCTGCAGTAACCGTTCATTGAACGAGATGTCAACATCAATCGCTACAGGGACCTTGCCGGCCTCCAGTGCCTTCTCCTGTGACGTAGCTCGCTTGGCAGAAGCAATCTTGAGTTTCAGGGCCGGAAATGTCGCATCTGGCAAGTCTCTCTTTTTGGGTAGCGGCTTCACCGAATGGGTTTTAACAACGAGGTCAGCATACCCGAGCGTAGCAGCGGCTCGCGGAAACGCAGCATCCAGTAGCTCCTGAACCCTGTTGCCGATATCGCCTTCGGACTCAAGGGTTGTTGTTAGATCAATGTCGGCCGTTTGCCTTGGACTATCATAGGCCAGGACCATGAGCACACCGCCCTTCAAAAACATGCTTCCATGCAGGGGTGCTGTCATTGCGATAGCGCTAAGCACTATTTCTATCGTCTGGCGATGGGGTCAGGAGCGGCTCTTCTGACCCACGCTGCAACGTTGATTTTGAGGATGGGGTCAGACATTGAGTGAGATCATCCACGTTTCCGAAAAGGTCTCGCGGTAGCCCCCGGGTTTCCCCGGAGGGTATCCGTACGGTGAAGTACATGGTAAAGCGGGCTTAGCATTGGTCTGCGTAGTCCGCTTGTAGAGCTTAGTGCAAGGTGATTATACGCCGGGTTTGGTGTGCCGACTTGGGAATTTCGGAGTGGTGTGCAGCTTATCGTCTTGGCGCCTGAATGCAGGCAGCAATCAGCGTCTTTGGGGACAAAAAACATGGGTTTTGGGGAGAAGAACCGGAACATTGTGGCGGACGCACATGTACACGAACTATGCGGCCCAAGGTATCTTTCTCCCCCTCTTCTCCTGCCGGTGAAGCCCTTTTTCAGAGGCTAAGAAACCAAGAGGCTGAGAACAAGGATCTGCGAAAGCAGGTCCGTCGCTTGGAGAAAAAAGCCGATCGTCTATCCAAGAACATCGCGGATATGGCTGCGAAGATTAGCCATCTGGAAGACAGGTTGGAACAAGCGCATCGCCTACTCTCTGGCAAAAAGAGTGAGCGTTACACGCCGGCGGACAATGCGCAGCAAGGCCAGTTGTCTGGAGAGGAACCAGAAGCTGTTGAGCCCGAGGAGGAGGAGGAGTATGTCCCGGTAAAGCGCAAGCGGCGTGGGAAGAACAAGCCGGTGCGTGGGCCGATTCCGGACCATCTGCCCAGAGAGGTGATCCGCCTTGAGCCGGAGGGCAGCACCGCGGGTATGAAGTACATCGGCGAGGAAGTAACGGAGTACCTGGAATATGTGCCGGGCTTCACGAGGGTAGTACGGATTGTGCGGCCGAAGTACGTTGTCTGCAAGGAGCCTCGCAAGGGGGTGGTCATAGCGCCGTTGCCGAAGCGTGTCATACCGAAGGGGAAGGCGGGTCCGGGGTTGTTGGCGTATTTGGCGGTAGCCAAATATGTGGATCATATGCCGCTATACCGGCTGCGGAAGAAGTTTCAGCGCCATGGCGTGAAGCTATCGGCTGCTACAATGGGGGATTGGATTGCGAAGGTAGCGACGTATCTGGGTCCGTTAGGAGATGCGTTGCGTAAGGAGGTGCTTCGTAGCGGGTATCTGCAGGTGGATGAGACAACGTTCCCGGTGCAAAAGCCGAAGAAGAAAGGGAAGGAGAAGAAAGGGAAGAAAAACGAAGGAAAGACGCATCGCGGCTATCTTTGGGTATACCTGGCACCGCGGGCGAAGGTGGTGATGATGGATTACAGCCCGAGCCGTGCGCGCGCTGGACCGTGGGAATTCTTGCGCGGATATAGAGGGGCGATGCAAACCGACGGGTATGTGGTGTACGATGCGTTTGGTACGCGGGGCGGGATAACGCTGTTTGGATGTATGGCGCATGCGCGTCGCAAGTTTTATGACTGCAGAAAAAAGGAGCCCAAGAAGGTGCGCCATGTAATGGAGGAAATCCGGCAGTTGTATGCGATAGAGCGTGGGTTGCGTAAGGAGGGAGCTGGTCCGGCTCGGCGTGTGGAGGTACGACAGGAGGAGGCACGGCCGGTACTGGAGAAGTTGAAGCCATGGCTTGAGGAGAGTCGTGAGCACCGGCCGAGTGCGGGATGGGATGAAGCCGTGGGGTACATGCTCAACAGGTGGGAGAAGCTGGTTTGTTACCTGGAAGACGGCAAGGTTTGAGATTGATAACAATCTGGTCGAGAACCAGATGCGAGCGATTGCGCTTGGTCGAAAAAACCATCTGTTTGCGGGATCGCATGCGGCAGCGCAGCGGTCCGCAGTACTGTACTCTCTTTTTGCCACATGCAAGTTGCAATCGACAAACCCGATTGAATGGCTTACCGACGTACTACGCCGTCTTCCGACACATCCTGCCGACCGCATGGCTGAACTCTTGCCCCATCATTGGAAAGCTAGTCGGGACTTGCAGCAAGCTACCGTCAAGAAAGCGGCATAGGAGCCCCTAAACAGGCGCGCCCGGGTCATCCGATAGATCCGTGTACGGGTCTGCGAATACGCTGTCAGGTACTTGACTCCTGCACACCCAACCGACGCTAGCCTATAAACCTTCGAACCGCGCTCTAACTTACTCTAATTGAGAGAGTAAATACCCTCGGTTATAATGTACTTCACCGGACGGATACCCCGGAGGCCCCGCACAGATCCGGACATGCGCGCTAACGCATCCGGCTCTTCCCTTGGGTCGCGCCACCGCGCATGACGTTAACAGACCAGCGAACCGGCCCGTTGCCGTAACCGCACCTTCCCCTGGCACACGAACCTGGCTCTGTGTCCAGTGCGTGCCATGTTGCATACGAACCTGGTTCTGCGTCCAGTGCATGCCGGGAGCTACGGTTTCCCCTCGGGTGCGACGCTTCGCTCCACCAGCTCCGCCACATGGTCTTCCATGCTTTGTTCGCCAGCTTCATCACTACTATCATCGCATCGGACCTCTCTTCAACGTACATCCTCCGATCAGCATTTCGCCTACGCTTCGGCGGCCCCGCCCTTGGCGCTGGGCGTTGAAAAGATCTCCCAGGTCCCGGCAGGATATGTACATACGTCCATGGGGTCTTAGACACCGCGGGCCTGTCCGCCCTCTCACCATAACGATGACGAACATATTGCCTTCGACCGCACCGATAATCTCGGCGACCCGAACGACACATCTTTCGTTGCTCAATATCCCTGGCCATATGCGCCGCTACCGACACTTCACGTCCACCCTCACGAGTGACCGCGCACGGCTCGCGGAAATATGTGCTTGGTTCTTGCTTCATATTACGGGACTTCCACCCGCTATATCCTTGCCAGTTAGCCTGGCGTACCGGTGCGAAGTCCTTGGACG
Organism: Rhodothermales bacterium; assembly: GCA_963663495.1. Classification (GTDB taxonomy): domain Bacteria; phylum Bacteroidota; class Rhodothermia; order Rhodothermales; family Bin80. Next base: position 654,340 of record OY760427.1, on the reverse strand, counting down.
GATCAAGCTTGCGGCTACTGCCGCGCTGACCGAATGCCTGCCAGTGCTCAATACGATGGCGACATAAGCCCAGCCGTTCTTCAAGGATGTACCCGGCACGGCTCTTGACGAGCCCGCCCTTGGCTGCGTCAACTGCCTGAACAATGTCGTCCAAGTGGGTTTCCGCGTGTTCTTCCCAAGCCTCCAGAACATGGGGCATGCCCCCGCAAAGATGGGATTTTTGAAGCATGTCAAGGAATGTCTGGCCGATCGTAGAAAGACGAGCATCGCTTCCCCGACTTCTCAGGAATACCCCTGCGGTTTTACTCTCGTAAGTACGGATGGTCCGTCCCCGCACTCGGGAAGGGTGCCTAACAATTGCTAAAGGGAAGGCATCGGTATTGTCCTTACCTAGCACTTCAGTCCTGTAAGCCAGAAGGCGTTCGGCTGCTGTCTTGCGGTCAGGGCGCGTTAGTATCAAGGCATTCGGGCTCCGATCAGTGAGCCCCCATCGCTGCATGGCAGAGAGATGGGAGATGTAACAAGTGGGGTCAACCATACAGGTTATGTCATCGGCTCGAAGGTCTGGGATATTCAATACCCTAATGGCACGATCACCGTAATCCCGGTCCTGTCTGATCAAGCCAGCGTGTCGCAGGCTTGCTTTCAGATAGAGATAGTTGGACCGGTTTGGTGTATCGCTCCGCAGATACAACTTCTTGCCAGATGACTCGCGGTACATCCGCCAGACAATCTGGAAGAAGTCGAACGGGGTGATAACGGGCTTGCCGTTTTCCTCTAACTGTTCAGCTATATAGCTGGCTGCCCGGGTCAGCCTCTGGAAGTAAACTCGGTGGTTCATTATACTAATTCTAAGCTACCCTCTATACATATCCTTAAGGATATGTATAGAGGGTAGCAAAGTTACAATCAAGTGTCTGGTATCGTGTAATATTCATGTCGTTGCCTGTTTGGATCTAACAGTGCTGCTTCGGTACCTGCTGGACCGATTGTGCGTTGTTCATGCGCAGGGACAGCCAGGAGAGGGGCTGGAAACACCAGTTTAGGGCCTTTTCCCAACTCGAGAGCGGTCACACTACCGAGATTTTGGTAAAATCGTTCTGGCATGTTTACGATCAATTAGTTTGCACAGCACCTCCATTACAGCGTCCAAGTGCCACCTGGTAAGGCGACCCGCTCATTCGTGCTTTTCCTTGTTTGGCAAGTGCCTGATAGAAGTATCGTGCACGAATGTCACTTTAGAGCAGCTATTTCTCAATGACTACCGGGGTCCCGACTGGGACCAGGTCCCATAACAGGTCCATCCCCTCGTTGTGGATTGCCACACACCCTTGAGTCCAATTGATTGACTTGCCGGTACCGTCTCCATGAATTTCAATCATTCCTCCGAGTGGAGTTGACATTGGAGGCTCCGCAAGCCGGTCTGATGCTTGCAAAATGGCCCTGTACTGACGCTCTGTGATAATCCCATCGCGCAATCCCCTTTCTGCATCCTCCGCATTCGGATAATTCAGCACGAACGCCTTGTAGAACTGACTCCGCCCATTTCTCCGAACCACATGAAATGCCCCCTCCGGGGTGCGCCAATCATCCGGATTATCTTCGGTACCTTGCCTGATCTTGTCAGAATAGGCATTAAATCCAAAGTCCGCGGCGAAGTCCAATACGAGCCTCATCCCCCGGTAGAAATACAACCGCTTTTGCGACTTTGATACCCGTATCCAGGCGTTTGACAGGTGCCTGGATTCGATGTACCCGCGAGCGCCGTCCTGGGTACGTACCCTCGTCCAGTTACCCTCAGACGATAGAACAAAGACGGGCTCCATGAATCCCAGTCGAACGTATGGACGCGTGGCTTCTTCGTCCGCATAGACAATCGCCCCGCGCTTGAGCGAATAGTACATCGGCGGCTTCTGCTCGGCACCATTCTGTGCATAGGCGCAGAAGGGAAGTACTATCGCTACCCAAAGACTGGTAACTGCCACACCAGCCCGCACTGAACTCATTCCGGCTTGATTATCGACTGCACCAGTTCCTCCGTAATCCCGGCTGAGCTGAATCCTCCATCATGGTACAAGGTCTGCATGGTCACCATACGCGTGAGATCGCTCAACAGGCTGACAGTATAATCCCCGCAGCTTGCCGCATCTGCGTTGCCGAGCGGCGACATGCGGCTACCAAATTCGTACATCGCGTCAAAGCCTTCGATGCCGCTACCTGCGGTGGTTCGGGTTGGGCTCTGGGAAATACTGTTCACGCGAATGCCACGACTTCCTAGTACCGCACCCCATGTACGAACAATACTCTCAAGTAGCGCCTTGGCATCTCCCATTTCGGAATAGCGTGTAAACGCGCGTTGGGCCCCAATATACGAGATCGTTACGATGGAGGCCCCGTCAGCCAGCGTATCCGTTTCAACGGCATGATGAATGATGCGGTGCAGGCTGACAGAGGACACCTCCAAGGTTTTGCGGTACCAATCGTACTTGAGTCGTTGGTACGGTACCCTCTTGCGCACATTAACGCCCATGCCAATGGCGTGTACGATGAAGTCAATCTGTCCGTATTGCTCCTTCAAGTTGTCGCACAGCGCCAACAGATCATCATCGTTGGTTGCATCCGCCCAAAGTACGGGGCTCGATGTCTGCTCAGCTAACTTAGTCAGCGAGCCAAGCCTTCGGGCCACGGGGGCATTGGAAAGAGCGAACTGTGCGCCGGCTCTATGCGCCGCCTCGGCTATAGCCCAAGCGATGCTATGCTCGTTCAATGCTCCGAAGATGACGCCTCTCTTGCCTTCGAGTAGACGGTGAGTAATCGCGTCCATGTGTCTATATCAGTCTGTCTGCGCCATTGAGGAGCGCAGGGGTTCAACTGTGTCCAGCATTTCCTGGTGCACGAGGCCGTTGGATGCCAATACTTGCCAGCCAGAATACGGGAGTGGGGAATTGGAAAAATCTGTTACCCGCCCGCCGGCTTCTTCGACGAGCAGCATACCCGCAGCAATATCCCATGGGCGCAGGTCAATCTCATAGAACGCGTCGAAGCTACCGCGTGCCACGTAAGCCAAGTCAATGGAGGCAGCGCCCATTCTCCTGACACCACGAGTGGCCACCATACATTGGTGCAATGACTTAAGGTATTCGTCCACAAATGAGAAATTACGATACGGCAAGCCTGTAGCAATCACGGATTGTGATAGTGCTGGCCGCCGACTAACCTGTAATGGGCGCCCATTCAAGGTCGCACCTCCCGCGCGCCGCGCGACGAACAAGTCTCTGGAAGGCACGTCCAAAACTACGCCTAGCTCTGTTCGTCCAGACCTCTGCAGCGCGATGCTCACAGCATAGGGCGGCAGGTTATGAGCAAAGTTTGTGGTACCATCCAGTGGATCAACTATCCAGCAATAGTCCTCCGACGGAGCGTCTGCTCCTTCCTCCTCGGCATGCATTCCCCATCCTGGAAAGTGCTGCTGTAGTCGGCGAACGATCACATCCTGGGCTGCCTCATCCGTGTCCGTAATCAGGTCACTCGGCGCCTTTTCACGAATGGAGATCTGGCGCGCACCGCTGCGAATCACGTCTGCAGCCTCCATGGCGGCAGCAACGGCTTGTTCTTCCACCTTGGAGAATGGCGTAGAAATCTCTGGTCTCGAATGCCCAGCGCACTGGATCAAGAATACGGCCCGTGGTACGGACTTTACGGCCCGCAGGTTCACACCGCGCGGCATCTACGTCACACAGCCATGGACAAGCGACCGCGGGCTGCAATAGTTTATGCGCCTTCGGAATAGCGGTGTTGGGGCGCATTTATTTCGGTGGCTGCGCTTGCCTAAATTACAGCCGAGCATACGGCAGGTATTTCGCTCAGGTACAGTCTGTGTGCATCTCACCGTTCTCGCAGGTTATGTGTCTTACTGCGCACATTGCAGGAATAAAGGAAGCGCCATTTTAATCGTCCCGGCCGATCTAAAGGGCAATTGAGCGGCGAAGCCTTGACTGCTGTGAATGACGTTTCCTATCACCATCCTCCGGTACATCGACTATCTCAATATTCGCCACATCCTACTGGAACGCACAGATTGCCGTAAACACCACTTACGAGCAAATCCGGCCAGGCAGGCTTCAAATCTCCAAAGTCGCGGCGGACACGGTCGTCGCCGGACACGTTGAAGTTAGTTCTACCATCCAGGAGGCAAGGACACCGCCCGTCGTGCAGATAAGCGGTAATTCGTCCACGTAATCCTCAGTCCTGCTTAGTCGCCCGTGTAGAACGCAGTCGTACGTCTGGCCGCTGCCTGGGCGACTCCCGACTCGATTCCGGCGGCGATGGCAGCCTCTCCCCAAGCCTCGCTGCTGCCCACAATGAAGGACTTCCCATCCGGTGACGCGGCAAAAGCGGCCTCGTCCGGCTTTGGCGCATCCGGGCGGGCCAGATGTAACGCAAGTCCCAGCAAGCCCATCTCCCAGCCGATGCCTGTCGCGCCCGGGCCATACTCGTGCCAGTGCTCGGTTAGAGGCGCCGCGTGAGTCAATGTCAAACGCGCCTGCCCCACTGCGACTCTCGAGCAGCGCACCTCCACCCAACTCATGTGTTCGCCAAACTCCCAGGTGACCGCAAAACGCAACTGGGGTTCGCAAGCCTCGATCAGACCACCCGCGTTGCCCTCGAACTGGAACCGTCCACCAGCTACAAGGTCACCACTGATTGGCAGAAACCATCGCGGAATCCTCTTGCTGTTCGTTAGTACGTCCCACAGTTCCTCTACCGTCGTCGCAAAGCATCGAGTGAGGATCACCGAACGGACGCGTTGTCCGTCGTGCTCGTCGGAAGACACCAAGCGCTCAACCTCGGCTAAGTGTCGCTGAACGTTAAAGGTCATGTTTTGGCGACATTCCAATACGCAACGGCGATGTCAAAGTAAACAATTCGCCGGGGGCGGTCTCTGAGAATATCATGGGGCATGGGATTAACCCTGTCCGCACGGATGCTTTAACTCTGCAGCTCCCATGCAAATCCAGGCGAATGTGCTATGGACAACGATGGCGAGAATGCGCTATCGCCTTTCCGGTGCACGCGTATGAGAAAGCCGCCTTGGGCGCGGCCTACCGGGAATTGGTGCTTCCTAGAGGAAAGGTGACCATCGCCGCCAACGATAATTTCGTGCGGTGATGTGCAAGAGTTAAACCTACTACCATTTTGCTGCAGCCTACCCCAGAATGCGAGGGTACACCCCGCGGCACGGATATAAGACGCTCCCCTCACAACACTAAAAGTAATCGCCAATAGTCACTGCGGTTGTATAGGCTGGTTGGGACCCGAATACGCGCAAGGGCGTGCAACCTAAAATGATAGGGACTTATATACGTGAATGACACGTATCCATTTCACGGCTCATAGGGGATTCTAACGAATACACCCCTCCACGTGCAGCAGCCCCAATCCCGGAGGCCAGTATGTTTGCAGACGCGTTGAGGTCCGCATTATTCTTGTGACCACAGGCCACACACCTAAACTCGCGCTGAGGCTTTCTATTTGCTTTCTCTGTATGGCCACACTTAGCACACTTCTGGCTCGTGTAGGCCGCAGGTACCTGGATAACTTCCCGACACTTGTACTGCAGCATTTAGAAACTGAAAAACACCCGATAAAGACGCTGTAATCCGCACAGACAACCCTCCAGAAATACCACAAGTGACCCTATGCCAGCGGAGGCATATTATGCAGCCAATTCCTTCAATTCAGAGGTTTTGCAAGAGGCTCCAGGGTTAAGCCTTGATGGTATCGCAAATGGGTTTGATGCACGACATTTAGGATTATTAACGACGATTACTGCAGGAACGGGGACTTGATGCTCTTTTCTGCGTGGATTGGCGATTTGTTCAGCCAAACCACAGGGGTAATGGTCAAAGATAAGCAGGTCCTACATTTACGCAGGTTAGTATTGGAGCAGGGAGAGTCCATAGCGATTGCAGCGCGCAAGTCGGGTATGTGTGAGACGACGGCTCGCAAGTACATACGGTTGGGTAAATTGCCGAGCGAGACCATCAAGCCAAGAACGTGGCGTACGCGCAAGGATCCGTTCGAGGATGTGTGGGAGGAGGCGAAGGGGTTTTTGGAGATGAATCCGAATCTTGAGGTTACGGCGCTATTTGGGGAGCTACAGCGTCGCTATCCGGGCAAGTTTCAGGCGGGCCAGTTGCGTACGCTGCAGCGTCATGTGAAGTACTGGAAAGCAACGGAGGGACCGCCGAAGGGGGTCTACTTTGCACAGGAGTACAAGCCGGGAGATCGAGCACAGTCGGACTTTACGTGCATGAACAAGTTGGGTGTGACGATTGGGGGAGTGCCCTTCAAGCATAAGTTGTTCCATTTTGTGCTGACGTATTCGAACTGGCAGACGGGTAGTGTATGCCGTTCGGAGAGTTTCGAGGCGTTATCGGAGGGGTTGCAGAATGCTCTTCAGGCGTGTGGAGGGGTGCCGAGGCTCCATCAGACGGATTCGTTGAGTGCTGCGGTACGCAGATTGCGTCGTAGTGATGGAGAGGCCTTTACGGACCGTTACCAGGCATTGATGAGGCACTGCGGTATGAAGGCTCGACATACGCAGGCGCGCAGTCCGCACGAGAATGGCAAGGTGGAACAGGCACACTATAGGGTAAAGCAGGCCATAACGAACCAGCTCACTCTCCGTGGAAGCAGCGATTTTGAGAGTCAGCAGCAGTACGAAGCCTTCCTTGCCAGGCTGTTTGTGCAGTTGAATACGCCGCGCAAGGAGCGTTTTGAGGAGGAACGGGCGCATATGGGACCGCTTCCGAAGCGTCCATTGACGACATACAAGCCGATATCCGTACGGGTATCCAAAGGCAGTACGATACGGGTACAGAACAACTTCTACTCGGTGCCGAGCAGACTGATAGGGGAGCGTGTGGATGTACGTTTGTACGGCGAAGAGGTGCAAGTGTGGTACCGTAACCGATTCATGGAGCGGATGCCCCGGTTACAAGGCAAGAGCAAGCATCGGATTCAGTACAGACATGTCATAGCCTCGTTAGTGCGCAAGCCTGGGGCGTTCGCGGATTACCGATACCGATCGGATTTCTTTCCCACCCACCGGTTCCGGGTGGCCTATGAAGCGCTGCTTCGGGAGCACAGGAAGGGTACAAGGGCGGATAAGGAGTACTTACAAGTACTTAATCTGGCAGCCAGAGAGGGCGAAGGAGGGGTAGATGCCGTTCTTGACGAGCTATTGGAGCGCGAGGAGGCCATAACCGCAGGGGGTGTAGAGGCAATGTTGGGGCAGAATGTGTCAGAACCGGTGGATGGTATGGCACCGGTCGAGGTGAACCTGGAGTTGTATGACAACTTGCTGCCACACTCGAAGCAGGGTATACCTGCGGCAGGGATATGAAGATGTTGACATCGGTGGAGATAGAGCAATTGCTGCAGAAGGTGCTCAAGGAGCTACGGATGCCGGGAATCGAGGCATGCTGGCAGGAGAAGGCCGCAATGGCTCGCAGGGAGTGTATAAGCTTTGAGCGTTTTTTGCTGGAGTTGGTAGAAGAGGAACGTCAGGAGCGATACAGCAAAAGGACACTGCGCTGGTTGCGGGAGTCAAAACTTCCCTTGGAGAAGACCTTGGACACGTTTGATCGCGGTCGGCTGCCTTTGGGGGTGGATCATAACCTGCGTGTGCTGCTGGAGGGGGGTTTTCTGGCTCGCAGGGAGAATGTATTGCTCTTTGGTCCACCCGGAACCGGCAAGACGCATCTGGTATGTGCTTTGGGCCGGGAGTTGATCCACCAGGGCCGTCGTGTGATCTTCTACAGTTGTAGCGCGCTAGTGCAGGAGTTGTTGCGAGCTAAGCAGGAGGCGCGCCTACCCAAGCTTATGAAGCGCTTATTGCGGTATGATGCGCTCATAATAGACGATATTGGCTACGTGCAACAGAGTCGGAAGGAGATGGAAGTCTTGTTCCACCTTCTGGCAGCGCGCTACGAGCGCGGCAGTGTGCTGGTGACGAGCAATTTGGCGTTCAGCCAATGGAAACGCATATTCAAGGATCCCATGATGACGGCGGCGGCAATTGACCGCTTGGTACATCACTGCGTGATACTGGAGCTCAACGTGCCGAGTTATCGCTTGGAGGCCTCCAAGCGACGTCAGGAAGCCAACAACGAGGCAGCGGGTAGGGCGTCCTGAGATAGCTCAGGCCACAAGGATCGGCTGGATTAAGGCCGGGGCGCTCCACGACGCGGGAATGGTGGTGTGGTGGGCAGAACGCCCAGAGAACGCGAATATAGGCACCCATACCCGCGGAATGATCCGCGTTGGCCCAGAAAGGGCCAAGAGTTCGTACTCCAGACGACTTTACCCGCTCCAAGACGCAATCCACAAGCCCTCGCCTGTCTAAAGTGAGGTAGAATAGTGTTTGCCAGAAAAAGGTAGGAGGGCTGAAAAACGGCGAAACAAGGCCGTTTGATACTCGTTCTATCCACCTGTAAGCGTTACGGTTACAGATGGATATGAGCCATACCGTATTTGCACATTGCAGATTATTCAGCCAGCGTGTCTCTAACGAATGTTTGGCCAAATCCTTCTGTTTCGGGCGTTTTCATCGATATAAGGCCCCTTGGGGCCGATTATTCATACGATTACTACCATGCGGATTGTAGAGGATACACAGTTTAAGCTCGGGCAGGTCCCCATTGAAGAGATGACCTTCCACCCCAAAGACCGGGACGATATACCGGCAGTGCTAAAAGGTCTGCAGCACCTGTATTGCGACCCAACGGCTCGGCAGAAGATCTTTGAGATCCTGGAGAAGCAGTTGCTTCCGAATATTGATTTGCAGCGTGGTCGTCCGGGGATGGCACTTTGGCGCGTCTTTGTCTTGGGGGTATTGAAGCAGGCCCTCAACTGCGACTTTGATCGTTTGAGGAGCCTGGCCGCCAATCATTTGGAGGTGCGCCAGATGCTGGGGCATACGAATTTCTGGGACGAGCCTGTCTATCAGCTGCAGACCGTTATTGATAACGTGAGCCTGCTAACAGCGGACATCCTGAAGCAGATCAACGATGCGGTGGTGGCTTGCGGTCACCGATTGGTAGAACAGGAGCCAGAGGAGCCGCTTCTTTGCCGGGTTGATTCGGCGGTGGCCAAAGCGAATGTGGAGTGGCCTACGGATGTTCGTTTGTTGTGGGAATCGATGCGGTGCCTGATTCGGGAGTTGCATTGCGCATGTGAGGCGCACAGCCTTGCGGGCTGGCGCAAGGCTGTGTACTGGAGTCGTACCTTGAAGAAGGCCTTCAACCGGGTGCGTACGCACCGTCAGTGGCGTGATGAGTCGAAGGTAAAAAAGTATGTGAAGATGTGTCGTGTTCTGATTGAGCGTGCGGAGAGCAGTGTCAGCGTGTTGAAGGAGAAAGACGCGGATCTTGAGGAGGTGTTGCGGTACTTGGCAGATGCACAAAGGCAGATAGATCAAGTAGATAGGCGTCTATTGAAGGGGGAGGTGATTCCGCATGATGAGAAGGTATTTTCGATACATGAGCCGCATACTCGTTGGATCACCAAGGGGAAGGCGGGGGTGATTGCGGAGTTGGGTCTGCCGGTATGCGTGCTGGAGGATCAGCATCAGTTGATATTGTGGCATCAGATACTGCACGAAGGGGTGGATTCGGATATGATTGTGGGGTTTATGAAGGAAGCGAAGGATCGGTATCCGGCGATCACATCGTGCAGCATGGATAAGGGGTACTCATCGGTAAAGAACCGTAAGGCGCTGGAGCCGGTGTTGGACACGGTGATCATGCCGAAGAGGGGTAAGTTGAGCAAAGCGGACAAGGAGAGGGAATCCGATCCGAAGTTTGTGGAGGGTCGTCGTCAGCATCCGGCAGTGGAGTCGGCGATCAACAATTTGAATCATCGGGGCCTGGGTTTGATACGGACCCGTGGCAAGGAAGGCTTTGTTCGAACGGTGGCGCTGGTAGTGGTAGCGGCAAATGTGCACCGTATCGGACAGATAGTGAAGCGGAGCGAGGAGCGACGAAGGCGGTGCGAGCAGGCCCGCAAGCGCGCGGCGTAGGTACTCGCGCGAGCGTCTTCAGCACAGAATCAAGGTAGCCTGCAAGGGCGAGAGGCCAACGTATGTTCATGCCTCGCTGATGGACGACAAAAACACGTCTGATCAACGTCAAAACCCTAGGATTGCCGGCGTGAGCGGACAAAGTCGGCACCGTTACCGTCGAAAAATCCTTGCTGACTTGTCATTCCGATCCCCAATTCGAATTCCAGCCCCCCACTCAGCCAAGAGTCGCTCGCAAGACCATACTTTTCTGGCAAACACTAGAATAGCGTGGGTTTCTTGCGTCTCTAATTGGCGTCCATTACCGTGCAACAATCCAATCTGCACGCACACAACAAGCACACCTGGTATATGTGTTTGCAAAGGTTGCCTGAATGCACATGGGCCCATCGATTGGTGCACCAGAGTAAATTGTCGGCGCAAAAGGAGGCCAAACGCATCGTTATACTCTAAGCTTCGACGCCTCGCAACTCGCTGCTCGGCCTCGAAGCTTCATTCCCTTTCTTCACGTAACCTTAATAGTCGCAGTCACCATTTATACTTGACTTTTGACATGGGTTTTCGGTTGATGATTCCCTCGGGATATTCCAGCACTTTATAGAGCGATTGAAGAAGCACTGGGATTCGATGCTTTACGCTTTTAGGCTTTTCATGTCCAGGTATGACCGACCTGCAGCCGTGTACGGGTCCACGGTGTTCGAGATCTGCTGGACGCGGACGCAATCCAATGAGGGCCTATCGAATCTGGATGATGCGGCCGGTTCTTGAGATCGTTCCAGCGGCCGTCTGCATATTGACCTGGTAGATGTACAGGCCGGGGCTCGTTTGGGAGAGATCCAGAGACAGGGTGCGATCCCAGCCCGCATCCATCTGTTTCGTTTGGGACGTATGGACAACACGGCCAAGTATATCAAACACCTCGGCGTACACCTGTGCCTGTTCCGGCAGGTTAAGGACTATTCTCGTTGCGGTGCGGAATGGGTTGGGATAGTTTCCCTGTAAGGACAGTTCCTCGGGCAACTCCGTACTTCTGGTCCGACTCACAACCCTGTCATTATCTGTCACGGTAATCTGCAATATTGCGATTACATTGATCGCCCTCTTTTCTGTGATTGCAGCCGGAGGAGACTGAGTCAGTAGCGTTTCCGGGCCGACCCTCGGCTCCTGTGCAGAAAGGGTCAGAGGAGACAGGCAGCATATTACTGAGAAGGTCATCGTCAGTGTGACACGGATATAAGCAGGTGGGGATGACGTGATGGGTAACATTGGTAAAGGTGGATTAGGCGTTGGAGCGGGATCGTCACCTACCTCTGCAGGCGGACTGCGTCCGAGAGGCTTTGGGTGGTCAGGATATCAAGATCGTCGGCGGTTTCCAATGCGGCCGGTAGAACGCCATCCCAGTCGCGGAGGATAGCACGGACCTGTCCGGTATTCGCATCCCGAACGACAGACAATGCCCGCTGGTCGTCCGCGCTGACCGTCAGGCTTCCTTCAGGTCCTGTGAGGACGATACGCTCCAGCGACTCCTCCCAGTCCTGCTCAATCGGGATCGCAAAGAAGAAGTACTTATCCTCGCCCGGCGTGAAAGAGAGCGAAAATATGACCGTATTCTGCCCGAGTCCATCCAGACGGTACGGCCCGTCCGCTTCGGGTAGCTGCGCCGGGGCGGTTGCGGGGAACGGGGGCTCCAGTCGGAGTTCGCCGCCCTGTACGCCACCCCACAGCACCAGTACGTCGGATGGGGCGCCGGCCATTGACGGACCGCTCGCACCCTCACGCCGCTCGCGGTAATCAATCACCTTCTCGAAATAATAGTCACTGAGCCATCCCTGTTCGTAGCAATAGCCCATGATATCCCGACGGTATTCGGGCGAGACCAGCGTGCTGTCGCGGAAGTCGTATCCCCAAGCACCGACGCTCCCGCCCGGGTGGGGGAAATCCGGGTCCACGCCCAGCGCTCCTCCACATGGCGCGTGTGCTAGGCTGAGGTTGTGTCCAACCTCGTGCGCCAATTCCGTGTCCCACGCCTTACCGATGCTGGTCCACCCGCCGAGCCGCGCACGCCCCCGCACAAAGCCATTGACGCTTGCCGCCGCTCCGTAGTAGTAGCCGCTTGCATGGTCCAGGAGCCGCAAGGCTTCCAATTCCAGTACTAATTCCCATTGTCCGTCATCGGAGGTTAGATCAAGCGAGGTGATGTATTCGCTCCGGCTGCTGGCGCGAAATTCGTGGAACGGGAAACTATACTTGAACAGCCCAACTTCGGGGCTGTCATCGCCGATATTGTCCGTCCACTCGAAGATGGATTGGTCCGGCTGGTTTGCCTCCATGTCGGGAACAGAGACGACTTGGAGTGGCGCTTCACCCGTGGCAGGGAATCGATCCTGACTGCCGACTGCTCGCGGAACTACGCCGTCTGGGTCGGCCTCAATGACAAGCGTCGCGCCCGGGGTAATCAGGTCTGCCGGAATCACAGCGTTAAACGAGTTATCCAGGTTACTCTCGTCGACTGCCATTGCGATCCTGTCTCTGGCCCGTGTCATCTCCGCCCGATGGGTCCTGCCACCTCCGTGTACAGTGGCGACAACCTCGTGCTCAAAGAACGCAGTCTGGTCTCCGGTGACGAAGACGCGCAATAGAGCATCGCGCCCCTCTATGAGTCGCACGGTGTTCTGTGGGGTTTGCACGGACTGCACCAGATCGGCGGCTGGTATGTCCAGCCGGACCTCGGCCGGGTTGCTGCACAACGCTCCACTCACATTGCCGATGCCCTCGTACCACGTTTGGAACCCTCGGCTGGGCGGGGCACACAGCGATGTGCCTCCGAAGTGCAGCACTTCAAGCTTCTCAAGATTCATCAGGTCTTCCCCTAAGAGGCCATCAAGACCCGTGTTGTCGTTGACGCGCAATTCTGTCAGATTCGACAGGGACGAGATTTCTTTGGGCAAGGCGCCGGACAAGGAGTTGTCAGCGAGGTTGAGAACCGAGAGCTCAGCAAAATTGGCCACCACTCCCGGTATCAGACCCGAAAGGACATTATTCGGCAACGAGAGTTCTGTGACACGCCCGTTTTCAACCGTCACGCCGTGCCAGCGATCGATCGGAATGTCACTGCCCCAACCCGATGCGTTCGCCCACGAAGCACCATTCGTCTTGTCACGTAGCTCAATCAAAGCGAGCCGTTCAATCTCCCCAGGCGTACAGTCGTCAGCGTCGGGTTGTAGGAGACTGTTCCACCACTCAAGGAATACCGCATCTTGATGATTGCATATCCCTGTGCCCCTGACTCCTATGACTGATAGACTGAGATTAAGTAAACTGCGTGGCAGGAGCCCTTCCATATCATGGTTGCCGCCTAGCCATAGCGCCGATAGCATTCCGAGGTTGGCGAACTCCGGCGGGATCGCCGTCAAGTAATTGGAAGCAAGGTTCAGGATTTTCAATCGCGTGAGGTTGCCGAGTTCAGGCGGGATCGGGCCCGTAAGTTTATTCCATGGTAACAAAAGATACTGCAATTGCGTGAGATTACCAAGCTCTGGTGGGATCGTGCCTGTAAGAGAATTTTCTCCCAAATTCAGTCTTTTCAACTGCGTGAGTTTGCCGAGTTCTGGCGGAACCGGGCCCGTAAGAGAATTGGTCTGCAATTCTAGCCACTCCTCCAATCGCGTGAGGTTGCCAAGTTCGGGCGGGATCGGGCCTGAGAGATTGTTTTCACGGAGTGACAAACCCGTCACACGACCCTCTGTGTTCGTGGTTACTCCATACCAATCGTTAAGGGGTGCATCGGTCAACCATCCTTCTCGGTTGTTCCATTCCTCTCCTCCGGTCGCTGTGTACAGAATCTCAAGGATCTCGCGGTCAGAATAGGGCGTATTGTCAACCAGGATCTCTGCCGTCCCCGAGACGGCAGCCAATGCGGCCGTGATCGTCGTCATGCCAAAATTAACAGCGGTGACCTTGCCGGTCGAATCCACCAAGGCCACGGAAGGATCGGCACTTGACCAGTTAAAAGCCACGCCGGTTACGGGAGATTCGTCCTGATCATGGACAGTTGCATTGAGTTGAGTGCTCTTGCCAAGCGATAAAATCCTCGCTGCCTTCGGCCTAACGATGACCCCATCCCCATCATAGCCACCTCCGCTCGCAATCAAAATCAGCGTTCCGCTGTCGTCGGTAAGATTCTCATCCTCTGCTGCCGTCAACGTTACCGTCTGCGGTATATTCCAGTTCGCAGGAGTGAACGTCAGTTCCGGTTTGTCCAAGCCGATATCCGTTCCATCAGATCTCACCATGGTCACGGTTACATTTGCCGTTGGCTCCGATGACAGCACGACCGTGAACCCCTTGGAGTCCCCCTCCATAATCGTCACAGCCGGCGGAGTGAGTGACAATCGCTGCGCGAAAAGCGCGAAAGGAGATAGGAAGAAAGCCGCCAATACGAGCGTCAATGCAACGTTTCTCACGCAGAACAACAAAAATAGGGGGGATCATGGCCGAAAAAATAAAACCTAACTTCGCCATCCGGTCAGGGGAAAACGCTGAGTTCCGTCTCCAATTCTCTCGTTTTTCCCTCCTAATAGAGCTATTTCGGCTAAATTCGGCGTTTTTCGACCTTTTTTAGCCGACTTTTTTGGAAAAGACAATGTGGTGCTATAGCGGTGTGGACGGGAATCTCCCCCAACCACCCCGGTACCTTACCCTGTACCTATTCCACACCCCGATCATGTTTATCCGAAACCGACCCTACAAACGTAAAGACGGTAAGAAATGCAACAGCTTTGCCCTCATCGAATCCTATCGCAAAGACGGTACCTCCAAACACCGTACCCTCCTTAATCTCGGCCCGAACTTCAACATCCCCCGCAGTCTGTGGGGGGAACTGACCCATTGCGTTACTGCCCGACTCAAAGGGAAAGCTATCCTCCCTTTCCAGAATGATGAAGCCTTTCTCAATGCGGTCGACGACATCGTTGCACATCTCGTAAGCAAGGGCTACGACATCCATCGCACATCCCATCAGCAACACCTCATTGATCCAGAGAAAACAACCCATCCCGATTCCCAGACCGTAGGCGGAGAACGACTGATCCTTCAGACATTGGAACAGCTCGGACTGGCTGTACTGCTACGTTCGCTCAACTTCTGCGAGAAACACGTCAAGCTCTGCTGTGCGCTGATCGTCGGACGTATGCTCCACCCGGGCAGTGAACGAGAAACGCATAAATGGCTGTGTAAAACCTCCAGTGTTCTGCAGCTTCTGGATTTGGAACCCCCGAGTCTCAACACCCTCTATCGTTGCACTGATCTGATCCATAAGCATATGGATCAGATCATGGAGAAACTCTTTGGCATTACCAAAGCGGTATTGCAGTTTGAAGAAACGATCGTCTTTTATGATTTAACCAATACCTATTACCACGGCAAGAAGAAAGGGAAGTTGTTGTCGCATGGGCGCAGCAAGCAGAAGCGCAGTGATTGTCCGTTGGTTACGCTGGCGCTCACCCTGGATGGTTCGGGGTTCCCCCGCAATGTGCAGATCCTGCCGAGCAATGCAGGGGAACCGGCAACGCTCAAAGAGGCGATTGAGAAACTAAACGGCGCTACGCCCACAGTGATTATGGACTCCGGCATTGCGACGGAGAAGAATCTGCAGTACCTGAAAGAACAGGGACTGAACTGGATCACCGTGGAGCGTTCCAAAGCCCCTCCAGTCCCCGAAAACAAGCCGGATCAACAGTTTACGACCGCCGGGGGAGTCAAGATCAAAGCCTGGAAGATCACCAAAAAGGAAAAAGATGTTGAAGATGTTGAAGACGAAAAAGACTTTGAAGATAATGCGGAACTGCGCGTGTTGGTGCACAGTGAGGCCAAGCAGGCGAAGGAGGATCAGATCCTTGAAACCCAATGCAAGAAGTTTGTGAAGGCGCTCACTACACTACATGAGGGACTCTCGAAACCCGGGTACTTGAAGAACTATGAAAAGGTCACGATAAAGGTTGGTCGTCTGAAGGAAAAGTACAAGAAGGTCTCACACCTGTATGAGGTAGAGGTCAGCAAAAAGGAGGGCACCAAGCATGCAGCATCCGTTACGGTGACCAGGCGTGCTTCGCATGCGCGTCGCACCCAGGCCAGCGGAGGGTATGTGCTTCGGACCAGTCATACCGGATGGTCGGTGGAAACGGTTGCACGAACCTACTGGCGACTTACAGAGATTGAGCGCACATTCAGAGTCATGAAATCGGACCTCGGTCTACGGCCCATCTACCACAGCAGAGATGACCGCATTGAAGGGCATCTGTTCATCACGGTACTGGCTTATCATGCTGCCCATCTGGTTCGCACCAGACTCAAGGAACACGGGATTCATGATAGTTGGGCGACGATCCGAGACAAATTGAACAGGATTCGTCGGATTACGACCAAGATGGTTAAGAACCAATATCGGTACCTGATCACGGAGGTGGATCAGGATCTGCCTCCGTGTATGGTACAGTTCTTTGCGGTACTGGGATACGTGTATGATCCGGATGCGACCCGCACCGTGACCGAGCATGTGGAGGAAGCGAGTGCACCGGTGAGCCAGAAGCCTCCAGACTCATGACGTATTGGTCCCTTCACAACGGTTGAGATAGCGTACTCCAGATGGAGCCACCAGAGCTACGTCCGATGGAAACGATCCGAGATAGATCGCAGCGAAACAGGCGGCAAAACACCAGGTAATCAGGGATTCAAACCACCCTAAACCAACTCCAACCGATCCGGTAAATCTCACCATCCATTGCTTCTGAAAAAAACGGTCCAAATATGGCCACGGGAGAATTCCGTAGGTTAGTAGCACTACGAAATGGCGAAGTTAGGTTGAAAGATGAATGGGAGTCTGCCAATTGAACCGCAGCGGCCTCTCCCCTAGCGTATGCCGCGGACGGATAGAGGAACGGCTGCCCGCGGTGGCATCTATACGTACGTAGAATCCGAACTGCGACCCGGTATAGATTAAGTCATTGGTACGCGTGTCTATCTCGACCTGCATCCCATCTCCACCGAGTAATCCTTCATACGCGTACTCGCCCCGACTATGCCATCCAAGAGTGTGTTCGTAGGTGTGCGGCCCACCCCATACTCCATTGTCCTGCAACCCACCGTAGACGCGGTACGGTCGTGCATCATCCACTGCAATCGCATAAAACTGGCCTACAGCCGGCGTATTGGCCTTGAACCAAGTCTTTCCGTCGTCATCCTCCCTTATTCATGAGGGAGTTAAGTGGCGGGGAATCGTCGTTTAATATTATGGTGTAATATGTTGACTATACACGGTTTGAATGGGATCCTGTGCGACGCTCAAACGTTCAGAAACCCCAATACCCATTCACCCTGTAACACGCCCGATGCCAGATCCCAAATCCAACCTTCTGTTCGCTTGCCAGTTCAATAAGTCCACTAAAGTTGTACGCTCCAAGACCGATAATCTAACATCGGATGCCGGCGTCATTCCTATGCGCCTGCTCATGGTGATCAGCACCTTGGCATGCCGACTCGCTTCCGTGCTTAAGGACAATCGGTCCCAAGCTCGGATTACGCATAGCCTTGAGGAGTTAGTGCGGCAGTTACTGCTGCAACATGTGCAGGGGTGGGGACGTCAGTCAGATGCGGACAAGCTTCGCAGGGACCCCGCCATGCGCGTGGCCACTTCTTCCAAAAGGGGTATGAGGGCATTACAGGACGATAGGTCCCTGGCATCCCAGCCAACCATGTCTCGCTTCGTGCACATGTTGGCCGGGAAAAAGAATTTCAAGAAGTTGCGCCTTTTTGTAGAGACATTCGCCATGGAGCACCTGCTGCAGCGTGGTGGCGGGAAGCGCCGCCCCGAGGTGGTCTTTGATGTGGACGGTGTACCGGTAGATACGCATGGCAAGCAGCAGGGCAGCAAGTGGAACGGATATTATAAGCGCACCATCTTTCTGCCCCTTATCGCCATATGCGGTGAGTCGGGCGACATGTTGGGGGCGGAATTGCGAGGGGGCACGCAGAATGTGGTGAAGGACTGCTACGGTTTCATTCGACGCATTGGGCTGGCATTGCGTGAACATGTGGCCGACAAGGTCATTGTCCGATTGGACGCAGGCTTCAACAGTGGCGAATTATGTGATAAGCTGGAGAACGACCGTATCGGCTACGTGATGCGTCTGAAAGGAAACGATGTGATTGACGGGCTTGCGGCGCCTCATTTGGAGGGTGATCAGCCGTCGGACGAATGCTACCACGAACTGCGCTACCGTGCAAAGTGCTGGTCCGTAGAGCGTCGTGTGGTGCTCGTGGTTGTTCCGGTGCCGGGAGAGCTTTTTCCGCGGCATTTCTATCTGATCACCGATCTGGATGTAGAAGCCTATCCGGCAGAGCAGCTTGTGAATCTGTACCGGAAGAGAGGAAAGGCGGAAAAGCACTTCGGGGAGCTGAATGCGGCTTGCTCCATGGCGCTGTCGTCGGTTCTCCGTCCGAAGACACACTATAAGGGCCGGCCTGTAGTGCGGGTGCCTGATGAGTCGGAACAGGATGAGTCGGAACAGGATGGGTCGGAACAGGATGCCGAGATCCGAGCCGAGAACGAGGTCCTGCTACAGGTATACCTTCTAACTTATCAGCTCATGCATGTGGGGCGCTGCCTTATGCGGGAGCCTGACGAATCCCAGATAAGTCTGAGCACCTATCGCGAGCGTGTACTCAAGGTGGGGGCCCGCTTCGTACAACACGCGCGCAACATCGTTATCCACATTGCCGCCAGCGCAGATGCTGCATGGGAGCAATTTTGGCGACGTTATTGTCAACTCACATGGATCACGCTTCCCTTGAAGAGCTAGCCAAGTCATATTTGCGCCTGCGCTTCGACACCGCAGGCGCCCAACGCGGAAAGCGGAAAGAGAAGGTAGGCAGAGGTGTGTCTACCCGACAGACGTCTTCCCAAAATCTCGGTAATGTGACCGCTATCGTGTCGGGAAAAGGGCCTAAACTGGTGTTTTCAGCCCCTCTCATGGTCGTCCCTACGCATGAACAACGCACAATCGGTCCTGCAGGTACCGAAACAGCACTTTTAGACCCGAACAGGGTACATCATGAATATTGTAGGCTCATGGTCGTCCCTACGCATGAACAATGCACAATCGGTCCTGCAGGTACCGAAACAGCACTTTTAGACCCGAACAGGGTACATCATGAATATTGCAGGGTCATAGGTGATATTGAGCCCGCCGTCGTTACCATTTATGATGTGCCCGCTCCTGGATGGGTTAATCCACATCGCTTGGTGATCCGCGTGAACATTCGGCTTGCCAATTGACTTCCAACTCTTGCCAGCATCTTCAGACTTGAGCAATGGAACACCGAGTATGTAGATATGCTGATCATTCAGCGGGTCAACCCGAATCTCCCCGAAGTAATAGCCATACGAGTTGTACAGACCATCAATCGGCTCCTCGTGTGTTTTTTGCCACGAGGATCCACTGTCTTCCGAGCGATATACTTCGGCACCTAGGACCGGCGTATCGAATAATTCACGATTTGCATCCTCTACGTACCAAACCAAGTGGACGGGCTCCAACTCCTCCTCTTGTGCCATGCGACGAATCTCTTCAACATCATATTCCGAGTCGATATTGTATTCCTCCAGGTACTCAGCGATGGCCTCATCCTCCAGTTCCAGGAACGCCTCACGTGACATATCACGCAGAGCGTCCTTGGTCAACAGCGGTACTTCTTCACCTTCCTCTTCGGGTCGACGGTACTGGTTGTCCAAAAGCGCATAAATGATCTGCGGCGTCTGTTGGGACATTGCCAAGCCAATTCTACCAACCCCGGCTCCCGTCGGAAAACCATCGGCTTCCAATCGCATCCATGATTCGCCGCCATCGGTGGATTGATAGATTCCGGATGCCTCACCCCCCTCCACGAAATTCCACGCGCGGCGCTCGCGATGCCACATCGCCGCATATAATACGTTCGTATTCGTTGGATGCATCAGGAGATCTATTGCACCAGCGATTTCCGTGCCTGCCAGCGTCATCTTCCAAGTGGCGCCTCCGTCAGTAGTCTTGTAAACGCCGCGGTGCTCGCTGCGCGAGTACAGCGGTCCTGCCGCCGCGACCCACACGGTTTGTGGATCCTCTGGGTGCAGAATGATCCGCCCGATGCGGTGCGTGGATCCTAGTCCAGTGTGCACCCAGGATGCGCCGCCATCGTGGGACACGTACACCCCGGTACCCGCAGGACGACCGGCTTGAGTTGTTGTTTTCGCCGGTACCGACCCAAACAGTCCGAGGCTCTGCTTTCCAATTAACGGCGATATCACCTATGGTCATGCTCTCCTGATTATCAAAGAGGGGCTCGAATGACATGCCGTTATTGGACGAT
Organism: Rhodothermales bacterium; assembly: GCA_963663495.1. Classification (GTDB taxonomy): domain Bacteria; phylum Bacteroidota; class Rhodothermia; order Rhodothermales; family Bin80. Next base: position 633,855 of record OY760427.1, on the reverse strand, counting down.
TTCCATAGCCCTCCTGAAGCGTAAGCCACATACATCTCGGTCGGGTCTGCCGGATTCACATCCACATCCACGATTCGCCCGCTCATGATGGTGGGCCCGATACTCTGGAAGGGGACGTTGATCAGTAGTGACTGCTCCGTTAGTTGAAGCCGCTGCTCCATCACTGTACTTCTTGCCTCTGCATCAGTGGCTTCCACCAGGGACACCATTTCCGGAGACTGGGCGATGGCCAATGTGGGTATGAGTCCAATTAGGGCAAGATTTCGCAAGGCATTTGTAGGCATGGCTATCACGCAGTGTTGATAGACTGAAAGTACAAATTGCTGGTCACGTACGTGGCAGAGATTTTGTCGAATGTGGGGTTACCCCACACCACTGATTCTGTAGATATTCACACCAGTCAGCAAGCCTGATACCGACATCAAAGGCAAGGCCACAGAAAATGATGGGACTCTATCCGGCGTGGCTGCCAATGGCAGACGAGTTGTGACAGGAGGCTCGACTTGATCGTTTGGAGGGTTAGTCCGTAATTGACCGCCTCCGATATCTCAGAGCATTTATGGCGTAGACAGTAGTCCCAAGGGGGTGTGATAGAGTACGTAAAATGTCCTGCTCGGAATCGTCTTTAATTGGATTTCAAATACGTAAAAACGGAACCACGCGCCCAGCACCGCATCATTTTCACGGGTCTTTGAGGTTTCCACTGAGAACGCCCCTCGCCGCGCAGCTGCCCCAATCCGGAGGCCGGCAGGTAGGTATGACCTGCGATGACAGTATTCCAGTACACCCATGCAAGGTTTCTGACAAAGTTTTACTTTCGCTACTCAATTTTCCTTTAATTGGCTTTGTAACTTGGAGGATTCTCCCTGATTTCTGATGAGAAATGTCTCGATAGCGTTGCTGCTGGCAGCGTTTTGTTTTTCTCCCCTGACGCTGTTTGCGCAGAGACTCATTGTCACTCCACAGGACATGACGGTCCAAGAGGGGGAATCTGTGGCTTTCACGGTGGCGCTCTCCACAGAGCCAGCGGCACACGTGACCGTGTCCATCTTGAGGTCTGATGAGACGAAGATCGGCTTGGACAAGACCGAGCTGATATTTACTCCATCGAACTGGAGTACAGGACAGTTAGTGACATTGACGGCGGCAGAGGATGAGGATATGGTAGACGACAGCGGAAGGCTGGTCTTAGTAGCGAGCGGAGGTGGCTATGATGGTAATGGGGGGATCATCGTTACTCCGAAGGCACCACAGATCGACAGAATTGAGGCGCCTGGTGAGAGTGTTCAACTCGAGGCAGCAGTCCTTGACCAGGACGGTCTTGCTACAACAGGCCTGACCTTCGATTGGTCAAGTTCCGATCCCTCCGTGGCCGTGGTGGATTCGACTGGTATGGTGACGGCTGTCGATTTTGGTGTAACAACAATTTCGGCGACATTGGCCACCATTACAGGTACAGCCACGATCCTGGTGGGCAATGCTCCCCTTACCGACCGTGTCATCCTTGAACAATTGTTCAGAGCTACGGCCGGAGTGAACTGGACACGACGAGAAGGGTGGTTGACCAGCGCCCCTCTGGACGAATGGTATGGTGTCACAACCGAGGCTGGGCGTGTCGTACAACTTGACCTAAAGGGCAACGACCTCAAGGGCCGTCTTCCGAAGGTAATTGCCGGACTATCAGAGCTCCGATACTTGGACTTTGGGTACGACTGGCCAGCCTATAACCGGCTTTGGGGCAGTATCCCACCTGAGTGGGGTAATCTCACCAAATTGAAGCACTTGAATCTTCAATCGAACGATCTTTCTGGCCCCATCCCCTCCGAACTTAGGCGACTAGTCCGGCTACAGAAGCTCTATTTGAGGTACACGGGTCTTGAGGGTCCAATGCCTGCATGGTTGGGGGAGTTGACCGCTCTGACTGAATTAGCCTTGGACGGCAACTATTTCGAGAGTCGTATTCCGCCGGAATTAGGGAACCTGCACAACCTGGAAATACTGTATCTCTCTGAATCCGAACTCTACGGTGAACTTCCGCCGGAGCTTGGCAAACTCACAAGACTTCGGACTCTGTTTGCTCCAAGAAACTGGTTCACCGGCTCCATTCCCAGGCAGTGGAAGAGTATGACCAGTCTCACCCGTCTCTTTCTGGCGAGTTCGAATCTAAGTGGAGAGATTCCCCCTGAGCTGGGTAGCCTTACAAACCTTGATGACCTTGGACTGGACTTCAACAACTTGACGGGCCCGATCCCTTCTACGCTCAGCAATCTGGTAAATCTCCGAGCTTTGAACTTGGGCTGGAATAAATTGAACGGCAACCTCCCCTCCGAGATCGGTCAGTTGTCAAACTTGGAATATCTCAACCTCTCGTCTAACCGGTTCGAAGGCGGAATCCCAAGTGAATGGGGTGGTTTGTCGAGTCTCCAAGTACTGCTTTTGGGACAGAATCCTGGATTGGCAGGAGCAATCCCGCGCGAGCTGACCCGCTTGGATGTGCAGGGGCTAGACGTTGAACAAACGGCGTTGTGCGCCCCCTTTGGAGACGCTGAGTTTACGCAATGGTTTGATCGGATGGAAGAGGGCTATGCAGAGCCTTGCGGGCAATCCATTGCCAATGATGCCTATATCGTCCAAGCTACTCAGTCCAGAAACGGTCGTGTACCGCTCGTAGCAGGAAGGAAGGCGCTGTTACGGGCGTTCGTTACAGCGGGCGACAACGTTGAGCAATTTCCAGATGTGCAGGCCCAATTCTACTTGGCTGGCACGTTGGAGCAAGTTCTGGACATTCCAGGCAAGCCGGGACCGGTGCCGCAGGAAGTGGGCGAGAGCGATGCGTCGCAATCGGTCAATGCAATCGTACCGGGTTGGCTGATTCAACCAGGCTTGGAGATGGTGATTGACGTCGACCCTAACGGGACATTGGCTAACACTGTTGACATCGTGCGCCGGATACCCAGCGAAGGTCGGCTACAGGCGAACGTGACGGAATTGCCCACCATGGATTTGACGGTGATCCCTTGGATATGGCCCCAGGATCCCGATGAGGAGATTGTGGATCTGACGGACGATCTCTCGCCGTCATCGGATGTCTTGTCGGATACGAGAGACCTTCTGCCGGTGGGCGACTTGGATGTGACACTTCATGCGCCTGTATACACAACGTCGCGCAGTGGCTTTAACATCCTTGACGAGACGGAAGCACTCCGTGTTATGGAGGGTGGTACAGGGTACTACTTGGGCCTCACATCAAGACATGATGTTCAAGTCGGTGTTGCCGGTGTCGCCTGGCGAGACGGCTGGGCTGCCTGGTCGTGGTTCAACTCCGGGGTTATCGCGCATGAACTGGGACACAACATGAGTCTGGGCCATGCGCCCTGTGGGGTTAACGGTGATCCCCTGTACCCAGAACCGGATGGGAAGGTTGGAAGCTTCGGATTCGATATTGAAACCGGACCCAAGTCGGTGATCGCTCCCAACATTAGCGACTTCATGAGTTATTGTGGCCCGACATGGGTCGGCGAGTGGCATTTCAAAAGAATGGTTCGCCACCGTCTGCGACGAGAAAAGAACATGGATAGATCGGTAGTGTCAGGGAAGGCGCTTTTGGTCTGGGGTGGACGTGACGAAAATGGCGAGCTTTTCCTGAATCCTGCGTTCTTGGTGCACGCATCGAATGAGCCGCCGTCGGACGGTCCATACGAATTGACAGGGCGGTCAGCGATCAGTGAGCAGTTGTTCACGGTTCGCTTCGATTTGTTGAAGACAGGGAACGGAGACGGGCGCGAGGGCTTCGCATTTGCGCTCCCTGCCGATCCGGATTGGCGTAACCTAGCAGAAATCTCGCTGCGGGGACCGGAGGGTGCATCGGCGGTCCTGGATAACAAATCCGATCGAACCTCGGCAATTATACGCGACGCGGCAACCGGAGAGGTCCGGGCAATGCTCATTGATGTGCCTGCCGTTACCATGAAGGAGAATTACGATAAAGCGATTTCTACCCTGGCGGGAGCACGCTTTGTGGAGGCACGCAGTTACGGACTCCCAGATCCCGCCGATTGGTCCACCACGGACGAGGTCTCGACTGCGGCCACTTCAACCGGAGTGGGCGCCGTCACGGTCGATCCAAGAATCAGCGTAGTGGCGTTAGGAGATACTGTGCGTCTTGCTGCCAAGGCACGGGACATCGAGGGAGCAGTTATGAAAGACATCAAGTTTGACTGGACGTCTAGTGACACACTTGTTGCGGTGGTAGAGCAGGCTGGCCTCATTACGGCACTCCGACCGGGTTTTGTCACGATCATGGCAACAGCGGATGGAGTACAGGGAACGGCCGATGTACAAATTGAGCGGCGATCTGACTCAATCATGTTAACGCCAGTGGCAGCGACCGTCGCTGCGGGGGGCACGGTACAGTTTGTGGCCACGGTCCAGGATGCGCAAGGCATACCAAGGAAGGATGTTGCTCTTACATGGAGTTCCAGCAACACTTCGGTGGCTTGGGTCAACAGTCGGGGGCTTGCATTCGGTTGGAGAGCTGGAAAAGCCATCGTCACCGTTCAGGCAGATCGCGATCTCTCCGCTTCTGCGGAGGTAACGGTGGAGGGCTCACTGGAGGCGGAGCGGTTTGCTCTTACGCGGTTCTATGCCCGCTTGCGCGGGGAGCAGTGGGCAGATAGCAGAAACTGGCTCACGGATGCTCCGCTCGATCAATGGTACGGCGTCACCGTGGATGCGCAGAGCGGCAGGGTTACCGAATTATCGCTCGGCAGGAATAACCTAAGAGGAGAATTGGGTCCCGAATTGGGGTTGCTGGCGGAATTGAAGGCCCTGAGCCTCGGCGGCAACACCATAAGGGGGCAGATTCCGCCTGAGATCTGGCAACTGCGCCAACTCCTTTCTTTGGATATCAGTTCAACTGGACTCACAGGCCAGTTGTCACCCGAGATCGGGAATCTTTCCCATCTCAATGACCTGTTTTTAAGTGATAATGGACTGACGGGGCCCCTCCCATCTACCCTCGGCGATATGCAAGAGTTACGTTTCCTGGATCTTTCAGGCAACTTGTTTGAGGGAAATATTCCAGAGCAGATCGGCAATCTCGAGCATCTGACCTCGATCAATCTGACGCATAATCGGCTGTCTGGTGCGATACCGGCGAGCTTAATGGCGAACGAAAAGCTCTTCTACCTCAGCCTGTCTCACAACAAACTAAGTGCAATTCCGGCTAGCCTGCCCGAGATTGATCATCTCCAAGAAATCGACCTGTCCCACAATCAGGTGCGTGCAATTCCCGCAAGCCTTGCCAAGCTTCGTAAGCTCCACACTCTCAACCTGTCCCACAACCAGGTGAGTGAAATACCGCCAAGCTTAGCCGAGAACAATGATCTCCAGTACCTCAATCTATCCCATAATCAGTTGGCCGGGCATATATCGGCGAGCGTTGGGGAGCTCGGAAAACTGTCAAGACTATTCCTCAACAACAACCAGCTGTCAGGCAACTTGCCGGCTGCATTGAGCCAGCTCGATTTCCTCGCTGAGATCCACTTGCAGAACAACACCGCATTACAAGGTGCACTGCCCTCGGAGTGGGTGGAAAGGAACCAGACTGTACAGGTTCAGGCGCGGGGTACGGGGGTATGCGCGCCACGCAACCCGGGTGCTAGGGATTGGCTGAGAAGCAATGATTTGACCTATATACCATTTTGCTCCGAAGATGTGGCCGTGTTCGCCTATCTCGTGCAATCCATTCAGTCTCGAGAGTATCCGACCCCGCTTATCGCTAACGAGGCTGCGCTGCTGAGGATCTTCATTTCCGCAAATGGCGACGCGACCATGCCAGCAGTCCGAGCCAGCTTCCATAAGGATGGACAGCTTGTCCACTCGGGGACCGTACCGACAGGTGTAACGCCTATTCCCGCGAAGATAGACGAGGGAGATCTGTCAAAATCGGTCAATATGGTCGTTCCGGGCAGTGTCATCCAGCCTGGGCTGGAAATGGTGTTGGAGATTGACCCAGGCGGCACTTTAGATCCGGCGCTCGGCATACCGAGACGAATCCCGACGCAGGGAAGGACTCAACTGGATGTGCAGGCGGTGCCGGATTTGGATCTCACAGCAATCCCCTTCCTGCTGGTTGACAACCCAGACTCCACTCTCGTGGAGGCCGTGAACGACATCGAAACCGATCCTGGTTTATTCCAGAAGGTGGACCAGATACTGCCCATCGACGAAATTGCTCTAACGGTGCACGAACCGATACTAACTACCACTTCCACGGATGCCACGGAAATTCTCCATGAGACGGAAGCCATTCGGGTCATTGAAGGCAGCGACGGATACTACATGGGCGTCTACCGGCATATCCGAGATGGAATCCTTGGTCAGGCAGCCTCGATCGGCGGAAGGAGCTTCGTCACGCTAGCTCACAATGGTGTCCTTGCTCATGAAGTCGGGCACGCCATGAACCTTTTTCATACCTGGTGCAATGTTAGAGGGGACGATCCAAATTATCCTTGGCGAGACGGGCGGACGGGCTCATGGGGATACAATTTCGCTACGGGTGAATTGGTGGAGCCAGAGGCCACCGATGTCATGGGATACTGCGGCAGGCAGTGGATTAGCGGTTATCACTTCCAAAGGGCGCTGGACCACCGCTTGCGTACGGAATCCGACACAGAACCCAACCGGATAGCACAACCGGTGCTGCTTGTTTGGGGTGGCGTTGACGCAACCGGTCAACCCTACCTGAAACCGTCGTTTATCGTTGATGCGCCTCCCAAGTTGCCTACGAAAGGTGGAGACCATCAGCTGACTGTCTCCACTGACGGGGGGCAGGCGGTTGCCTCACTTACGTTTGACATGCCAAGGACGGCGCATGCGGAGGGAAGGTCAGTTTTCGTTTTCGCTATTCCCGTACCGGATGGATTGTCTGGCGTAATTGAACACATCACACTGAACGGACCTGGCGGCAGCGCAACGCTAGACTCGGAGAATTCCCAGACCACTATCCTGATCCTGGACCCGGATAGCGGGAAGGTGCGGGGCTTACTGACGGACCCGACGCCTTCGATGGTGATGCAGCTCACAGACGACCTCGACTCCCCATTCCCGGGATTCGAAGTGGTAACCAGCAGCGGCCTCCCTGAGGTCCAATATGAGCGTCGTTGACAGCGTCATCTGCGTAAGCATTGGCCTGCGGTCCCAGCACAGCCGAAACAAACCGGTTACTCATAGCCCTATCCCTCCGGCTTGACAAAGGGTGCTAGCGCCGACCAAATGGCTGTTTGAATCTGCCTCTTGCTCAGGAGTAATCCCTCACCCGAGGTACAATCAATACTCAGCCACCTAGATCGGTGCTGGGCACCGATTAATCCTTGATAAACCGTCCGGCAATTCTCCAGGTACTGCGCATTCTCCTCGTGCAAATCCTGAGCCGCGTCTGTATACCCACGTGGAGCCTTCTTGCGCACAAGCTGCTGAGACAACTGCACTGGAATGTCAAGGAATAGGGTCACATCGGCTTCAGGTAAACGGTGAACCTCGTATTCCAGCCGGGTTTGCCATTCCAGGAACGCCCCCCTTTCTTCCGGCAAGAGCTTGGCAGACTGATAGGCAGCATTGGAAGCCACATATCGATCTGCCAGCACAACATCCCATTCTTCCAGCATGCTCATCAGGAGATCCCTACTCTCCAACCGATCACCAGCGTATAGCAAGGCACCGAACTCCGGAGGCGTCGCATTCAGATCCCCAAACTTGCCGTTCAGGTAGTCCGCAATGGTCCCGGCCATAAGAGTCTCTCCATATCGCGGAAAAGATAGCATCCCTGTGCTACACCCGATTCCTTCAAGTCTTGACTTGAGCAGGTCAACTTGGGTTCTCTTGCCAGCACCATCAATTCCTTCGATCGCAATGAGCATGCCGTAATGCTACTCCAAGAGCTATGGGTTAGGCTGTACTGCTCAGAGGAAAAACGTCCACAAACGGACGAATACGCAATTTACGGGAATAATGTAGCAACGCGAACATCAACCTTCCATGGTTATGTAGCCATACGAACACAGTTGACCGGGTAGCACCGACCTACTGCTTACCGCAACATTAGACTCCCTGATGCAATGCCCGCAGAGATTTCAAGCCAGTCCGTCAACGTTCGTTCCGTCTACCGGAACATTGAGTACGGGTTACTGCCGTAGACTCGCGTAACGGCGAATAAGCTGTCCGGCATTGGAGGCGCCTGTCGCTTTGTATGGAATACCGTACTAGCCCAGATCAATGAGGAGAATTCGCGGGCGAAGAAGGCAGGAAAGAAAGGCCCGTCCACGAGCTTTTTCTCATTGGGCAAACGATTTGCCGCACTGTGAAAGGACGCGCAGTGGATATCTGAGTACGCATTAAAGATTGTCCGACACACGCTAAAGTAGCAGGCCGTCGCCTGGACGGCATTCTTCAAGGAGGGGAAAGGGCATCCCAAGTTCCATTCCCGTCACGGCAGCACGCCGTAATTTCACAATCCCCGAACGTGTTTAGATCACGAATGGCAAACTACTCATCCCCCGGCTCGGGTACCTGCCTATCCGCAGCAAGGGCAGCACCCCCGATCAGGATGGCTCGCCGGTGCAGGCTGCGGTCAGGCAGAAGACCGGCAAGTGGTACGCAGTCATTAGCCCGCATTTCTCACCAGCAGGTCGTGACGGCTTGAGAAGTATCCCATTGGACTTCAGCACGAGTGTGTTTGAGTCAGAACCTTGCCAGTTAGCCTGGCGCACCACCATTACGCCCGCCTTCAACGTTAGTAGATCGTTCCGACACGGTCAACATTGCTCCCTGGCCTTGCATCAATTGTATTGACGGGCAGGCCGACATAATGCTGAGGCAGGATGGTCAATAACAGCTTCTGTTAATGTCGTTCGAGTGCAACCTAACTTCGCCATTTCGTAGTGCTACTAACCTACGGAATTCTCCCGTGGCCATATTTGGACCGTTTTTTTCAGGAGCAATGGATGGTGAGATTTACCGGATCGGTTGAAGTTGGTTTAGGGTGGTTTGAATCCCTGATTACCTGGTGTTTTGCCGCCTGTTTCGCTGCGATCTACCTCGGATCGTTTCCATCGGACGTAGCTCTGGTGGCTCCATCTGGAGTACGCTATCTCAACCGTTGTGAAGGGACCATACGTCATGAGTCTGGAGGCTTCTGGCTCACCGGTGCACTCGCTTCCTCCACATGCTCGGTCACGGTGCGGGTCGCATCCGGATCATACACGTATCCCAGTACCGCAAAGAACTGTACCATACTCGGAGGCAGATCCTGATCCACCTCCGTGATCAGGTACCGATATTGGTTCTTAACCATCTTGGTCGTAATCCGACGAATCCTGTTCAACCTGTCTCGGATCGTCGCCCAACTATCATGAATCCCGTGTTCCTTGAGTCTGGTGCGAACCAGATGGGCAGCATGATAAGCCAGTACCGTGATGAACAGATGTCCTTCAATGCGGTCATCTCTGCTGTGATAGATGGGCCGTAGTCCGAGGTCCGATTTCATGACTCTGAATGTGCGCTCAATCTCTGCAAGTCGCCAGTAGGTTCGTGCAACCGTTTCCACCGACCATCCGGTATGACTGGTCCGAAGCACATACCCTCCGCTGGCCTGGGTGCGACGCGCATGCGAAGCACGCCGGGTCACCGTAACGGATGCTGCATGCTTGGTGCCCTCCTTTTTGCTGACCTCTACCTCATACAGGTGTGAGACCTTCTTGTACTTTTCCTTCAGACGACCAACCTTTATCGTGACCTTTTCATAGTTCTTCAAGTACCCGGGTTTCGAGAGTCCCTCATGTAGTGTAGTGAGCGCCTTCACAAACTTCTTGCATTGGGTTTCAAGGATCTGATCCTCCTTCGCCTGCTTAGCCTCACTGTGCACAAACACGCGTAGTTCCGCATTATCTTCAACGTCTTCAACATCTTCAACATCTTTTTCCTTTTTGGTGATCTTCCAGGCTTTGATCTTGACTCCCCCTGCGGTCGTAAACTGTTGATCCGGCTTGTTTTCGGGGACTGGAGGGGCTTTGGAACGCTCCACGGTGATCCAGTTCAGTCCCTGTTCTTTCAGGTACTGCAGATTCTGCTCCGTCGCAATGCCGGAGTCCATAATCACTGTGGGCGTAGCGCCGTTTAGTTTCTCAATCGCCTCTTTGAGCGTTGCCGGTTCCCCTGCATTGCCCGGCAGGATCTGCACATTGCGGGGGAACCCCGAACCATCCAGGGTGAGCGCCAACGTAACCAACGGACAATCACTGCGCTTTTCCTTGCTGCGCCCATGCGACAACAACTTCCCTTTCTTCTTGCCGTGGTAATAGGTATTGGTTAAATCATAAAAGACGATCGTTTCTTCAAACTGCAATACCGCTTTGGTAATGCCAAAGAGTTTCTCCATGATCTGATCCATATGCTTATGGATCAGATCAGTGCAACGATAGAGGGTGTTGAGACTCGGGGGTTCCAAATCCAGAAGCTGCAGAACACTGGAGGTTTTACACAGCCATTTATGCGTTTCTCGTTCACTGTCCGGGTGGAGCATACGTCCGACGATCAGCGCACAGCAGAGCTTGACGTGTTTCTCGCAGAAGTTGAGCGAACGTAGCAGTACAGCCAGTCCGAGCTGTTCCAAAGTCTGAAGGATCAGTCGTTCTCCGCCGACGGTCCGGGAATCGGGATGGGTTGTTTTCTCTGGATCAATGAGGTGTTGCTGATGGGATGTGCGATGGATGTCGTAGCCCTTGCTTTCGAGATGTGCAACGATGTCGTCGACCGCATTGAGAAAGGCTTCATCATTCTGGAAAGGGAGGCTGGCTTTCCCTTTGAGTCGGGCAGTAACACAGTGGGTCAGCTCCCCCCACAGACTGCGGGGGATGTTGAAGTTCGGGCCGAGATTAAGGAGGGTACGGTGTTTGGAGGTACCGTCTTTGCGATAGGATTCGATGAGGGCAAAGCTGTTGCATTTCTTACCGTCTTTACGTTTGTAGGGCCGGTTTCGGATAAACATGATCGGAGTGTGGAATTGGTACGAGGTAAGGTACCGGGGTGGCTGGGGGGAGGTACCCGTTCACACCGCGATAGCACCACATTGCCTTTTCCGAAAAAGTCGGCTAAAAAAGGTCGAAAAACGCCGAATTTAGCCGAAATAGCCCTATTAGGAGGGAAAACGAGAGAATTGGAGACGGAACTCAGCGTTTTCCCCTGACCGGATGGCGAAGTTAGGGCAAGGTAAAGATGAGAGTTTGTTGTTGCTAGTCTGATATGCAAGGTATATATTCGGTAAAGCCAAACTGATTATTTAGATGGATCCGACCGTCCAGTTGTTGATTACGAATGTAGGGCAATATTTGCCGCATTCGGTGGTGCGTTTGGGCTTTATTTGAAGCTTAACAGCCAGGTTAAGTCGAGCGAGTTACGTCTTAGGGACGAAATGCAGTCTGTCAGGACGGATATGCAGGGTGATATGCAGTCCCTTAGGTCGGAAATGAAGGGCGAAATGAAAGAACTGGGGTCGAGGATTCAAGCCGTGGAGGTGAGCGTTGAAGGACTGAACCGCAATTCGGAGATGATCAGAAGCCTTCTTACCCCCACCATGCAGGAATCCGTTAGGACAGCATTGTTACAAGATTAGCGGCGGACACTTAACCCGCATTTCTCACCAGCAGGCCGAGAAGGCCTGAGAAGCATCCCATTGGATTTCAGTACGAGCGCGTTTGAATCAGAACCTTGCTAGCGCGTGTAGTTTCTGGCTCCTCCAGTGCCATATTCCGGTGTTTTCAAGGGCCATAATGGCATCGGAAGCACGATAATTCGGTCATTTGGTGCTTATCGGACACACCAATGCGGGGACGTAGACGTTAACGCCCGCACTTGGTGAGGATCTTCAGGAAAGGCGGTGGTGCGCTAGGCTAACTGGCAAGGGCATGCCCCTTATCGCGATCACGCACACGCTCGACTCCCTCAATATCCTCGCATCCTAGGGCCAGGCAAAGTATCGGATGATCCCGCAACCTATCGTGGTCATTGAGGTCTTCGAAGCCCATGCATAGGGCGAAGATGCGCTGCCCCAGCAGGTGCTCTACGCTATGCTCCACCCGGGAAGGGTCCCGGTAATCGGAAAAGCAGTCTGCCATTCGGCCTAATATTTGGCACCTCTCTTCGACTTCGCGCAGGGCCAAGGCTCCTGCACTGGATGACATGCGTCCGCCGTCGAATTCTGCGATGATTTTCCGCTTTCCGATCTTGGAGAACTCCACGGGTTGGACTGGGCAGCTTGTGGCGGTGGTTTGTGGATGCATGATGGAGTATAAGTGTATACCATTGATACACCTAGAAACGATAGAATTCCTGCCATGACCAGCCGTGGTGAGATATGCGGGTTAGCTACAGGGCATCGCTTCCGAAACAGTCGGGCAACGGAGTTGCTGCGGGCGTAGACCGCAACTGCGAACAGGTTGCATACATGATTACCGACGGTGCGAAGGAGATAATTCACCAGCCGGACATCAAGCATAAGAATACCCGCCAGCGTAAGCTTGCCAGGCAACAATAAGGCTCCAACCAGAGACAGCGCACAAAGCGGAAGATCCAGAAAGCCCATCGGAGCATTGGGGCATGGTGCCAGATTTAGTTGGCTTATAAAACAAGGGTCGCGAATGTTTAGGAGTATTCGGAGCCTTTTACACGAGCCAATTATTTTCTTCCAAGATGCCTTCAGATGATCTTTCGGAGCTTGATCAGATGCTTCGCGACGCGGGTCAATCCGGTCGGTCGCTGCGATATTTTCTCCTGCGACAATGCACCGAGCTTGCACAACGCCTGACATGCAGTCTGGAGTCGGATGTGCAACAAGAGGAATCGGCCAGCCCGGGTGTGAATGCGGTTCCATCATCCCCTACGGACGGCAAGACGCAAACAGAGGAGTCGTCCCGTGTTCTGGAGGCGAAGGAGGCCTCGTTACAAGGTGGTGGTGGTCAGGATAATGCCTATATGCGGGAGGTGCGCAACCAGGCCTTGGAGGTCTTTGAGAGTCGGCACATAGGCGGGGAAGATTACGTGGCTCTGTGGATGGATGCCACATCGGTGTACGGTCGTTCATTGTTGCTTTGCATGGCCGTTACCGCAGAGGGGTATCGGCATATGCTGGGATTTACAGAGTCCACGGTGCAGGATACCGGGGCGGTGCGGCAGCTGCTACAAGGGTTGTGCGAGCGCGGTTTGTGTGTGGATCGGGGCCTGCTTTGCATCACATCTGGACAGGCGGGGCTAACACGAGTTCTTGGTCAGAGCTTGGGCATGCATGTATGCCTGCAGCATTGCCAGATGGCCAAGCGCGAGCGTGTAGTCAGCTATCTTGCCGATGAGGATCAACGCCGTGTAAAGGGCGCCATCTCGCGTGCTTATCAATTACCGGACCGACAGGAGGCCCACAGTTCCCTGATGCGGATCCATGCCGAGTTACAACGGTGCAACCGATCTGCGGCGCAATGGCTGCTGCAGGATCTGGACCGAACACTGACGCTGCATGGTACGGGCTTGTACGAGATGCTGAGTCCGAGTCTTAGGAGCACCCGTTGTTTGATGCATACCTCGCACAGGCTGGTCAAGCAGTTGCGCGGCCTTCGTCACTGGTATCCGCCACAGGAACGACGGGCGCAGTTGGCGCTGTTGCTGTTGGAGATGGAATCACGCATGCGCAGACTGGAGCATGCGTCGAAGTTATTACCGATGCGGTCGGCATTGTTTGCTGATGAGGTGTCCGAGCAGCAGGCATGAGAAATACGAATACCGAATGGGAGGGGCTTTTACAGCAGCGAGGGTACTTCAACACTCTTCCCCTGGTACACAAAAGCGCTGCCTTCCCGATTTTCTGCCTGGAATCACCCGCAAACGGGCTGTAGAGCACTTTTAGAGCGCGCAGTACGTCTCCGGACGGGTGATTATGCGGATAAGACCGCGGGAGTGGCAACGGGGAGCGCCTCCATTAGGCCAAAAAGGGGTTCGTGCAGGCTGTTTTTGTACAAACAGCTGGCTTTTCGCCGCACAGCGGCCCGTGGAACCTCAATAAACGCTCTCGCAGGCCCGGTTTCCTACTGCGGCCGGACACACCCGGTGTGCAGATCAGGCTTCAAGTACACAAAAAACGCGGATATCCCCGTTTTTCTGCCCGGAATCACCGGTAAACGGCCTGCCGAGCGCCTTTCAGAGCGCACAATACGTCTCTGGACGGGTAATTATGCGGATAAGACCACGGGAGTGGCAACAGGAAGCGCCTCCATTGGGCCAAAAAGGCGCTCGTGCAGGCTGTTTTTGGTCCAACAGCTGGCTTTTCGCCGCACAGCGGCCCGTAGAACCTCAATAAACACTCTCGCAGGCCCGGTTTCCTGCTGCGGCCGGACACACCCGGTATGCAGATCAGGCTTCAAGTGCACAAGAAACGCGAATATCCCCGTTTTTCTGCCCGGCATCACCTGCAAACGGTCTGCCGAGCGTCTTTCAGAGTGCGCAATACGTCTCTGGACGGGTAATCATGCGGATAAGACCACGGGAGCGGCAACGGAAAGCACCTCCATTGGGCGAAAAAGGCCTTGTGCAGGCCTGTAAGGATGCCAATTGCTGTGCACAGAGGGATGACCAAGGCCATCAAGGAAGCAGACTGCCCTGTGTTAAAGAGCTGCCGAGCTGGCTAACAGCACTATTGGAACGCGTACGATTGATCCATGCTTGCCAGAACAAGAATGTGGCCGTGCAATACTACTATGAGCACGATATCCGGGCGCACCGTGCCACGGTTGAAAAGATTGGCACGTTTTCGGAGCTAATCACACGCATGGCAGGCTACAATGACTCCAGATCGTACGCTTTAAGCCGCTATAGCGATGCCAGCGCACGCAAAAGGGCTCAACGAAGCCGTTCGCGTGCAGAAACGCGCCCATATCTGCCACCAAAACGCCGACGACACCATACATCACGCGTGTAGGTTATTGCGTGCACGGAAAACGGTGCATAAAGTATTCAATATTTGTAACCTGCACGGAATGGCATAACACCGCTGTTTTTGTACAAACAGCCGACTTTTTGCCGCACAGCAGCCCGTGGAGCTGCTATAACCTCTCTCAAAGGCCCGGTTTCCTGCCGCAGGCATCAACAAAGTCATCCTCGTCGTCGGGAATCCTTACTATTGAGCCATCTGGGGACTCTGCATTATGCTACTTGGAGCCCTAATCATCCAACACCCTAACACACCCATCGTTATGCAAGCATGTGAGACAACAACCAAGCCCTCAACCAAGGCCAGGAAGCGAGTGAAGCACTTCCGGGATATAATTGATCAAGATCGGGAGACCAAGATGGCACTCTTGCGACGCAGCGGTAGCATTGAGGAGCTGTTGGCTAAATTGGTCATGGAAGAGGAGGTAGAGTCGCTCTGTGGCAAGCCCTACGCGAGAGACGATGTGCACGACGGACGTTACGAGAGATGGGGGACCAATCCGGGTTCAATCAGGATCATGGGGAAACGCCTGAAGATCCGGGTGCAGCGCGTACGGGATAAGAAAGAGGGCAAGGAGCGTCCTCTGGAGACCTATTGTGAGCTACGCAATGCATCGGTTGAAGAGGAGAACAATCTGACGGAAAACATTCTTCTTGGGATCAGCCAGCGGGATTATCACCGTGTGGTCAGCGCGTTTGCGGACAGTTATGGATTGAGCGCTTCCTCGGTCAGTCGCACTTTCAGGAAGAAGAGTGCGGAGGCCCTCAAGAAGTTCGAAGAACGCGATCTGTCTTCGGAAACCTATGTGACGCTGCTGATAGATGGCAAGTACTTGCAGGAGTGCCAGATCGTGCTGTGTATGGGCATTACGGCAGACGGAAAGAAGGAGATCTTGGGCATGGTGGAGACGACCACGGAGAATGCGGAGGCGATTGCAGGTTTGTTGGAAGGCCTGATCAATCGCGGCCTGTGCTATGACCAGGGCCTGCTGTGCGTTGTGGATGGAGCGAAGGGGCTTTACAAGGCGGTAAAGGATGTTTTCGGCGACTACACGCAGGTGCAGCGTTGTACCTGGCACAAGCGGGAGAATGTGGTGAGCAAGCTCACGAAAAAGGAGGATGCGCCCAAGGTGCGTCGGAAGATGCAGGAGGCGTATCGTGAAGACACGTACGACGACGCAAAAGCGGGGCTTGAGACCCTACGGGATGACTTGGAGGAACAAGGGGAGGAAGCGGCCGCACGTAGCCTGGAAGAGGGCATGGAAGAGACGCTGACACTGCACAGGATGGGTGTGGCGGATACGGTCGGATGCAGTCTGCTAACCACCAACATCATTGAGAATGTCAACGGCCAGCTGGCTAATCGAACGCGGCGGATCAGACGTTGGGTAAACTCAGATCAACGTCACCGATGGGTAGCAATGGCTATGCTGGAAACCGAACCCCGATTATGCAAGCTTAGCTGTGCAAAACACCTTCCGAAGCTCCAAAAAGCCTTGCTAAAATGTGTGCCGAAACCGTATCTTGGGCCCACTCCTAAGCCGGTCTTGAAAAAATAGACCAACTAAATCTGGCACCATGCCGAAGACTTCTGTCGTGCAGACATACCTCTGCCAAACTTCTCCGTCGTATCCGTCCGGTGTGTGCCAAGAAGGCACACGGAGGTTTAGTTATGATTTGATCTTAGTGTAGCTGAACTATGTAAGGGACGGAGGTAGGCCCTCCAGAGCCGCTGTACAGGCGGAGGCTCTAAACCGCCGGCTGCTGCGTTGTTTAAGAGACAGGGTGGTGAGCGAGACCGGAAAAGGCAGAGGTATGACTTTGTCAGGTACGAGCCACGGAGTTGAATGCAAATGAACCACTGCTGAAGTATCGAAAATTGTTAGACGATGTCTAAACCAACGATATCTCTGGTCCGCTGGGACAAGCTTGGCGGGAGCCTGTCTATTGGCCAAGTGGCATCCGGCATGCAGGTGGCAAGATCGTGGATTCAGGCCTTTACATGGAACTTGGGAACCTGTCGTCCTGATGCGAAGGGAGACTTGCAAGCGGAGACCCCGTGAGCGATTGAGTACCGATGCAGGGCACAGGGGTGGAGCAGTCCGTAGTAGTGCGGAAGGGCTTGTAATGAGTCTGGAGCGAAGGGGCTGCCCTAAGCGGTGTGGAACATTGGAGCAACCGTATACGGAAGGACTCTGATGGCGCACACAAAACCGTTTCCCGCAACCAAGAGGATGGTATGGGAGGCATGGAAGAAGGTGAAGGCGAACGGAGGGAGCGCGGGAGTGGATGGGCAGACGCTGGAGGCATTTGGGGAGGATCTTGGCAACAATTTGTACAAGGTTTGGAATCGGATGGCCGACGCGGTGTGCCACTGTCGCAGCGAGCGGCAGGCAGTACACCTGCGCAGGGAGTTAGAGCGTCGGTTTGCCCAGTGCAAACTACGGTTGCATCCGGATAAGACACGCATCGTTTACTGCAAAGATGGCAAGCGGAGGAGAACAGTTCAAGCTCGTAATCCGCAACTTTCCTACCCCGGACGAGCACCCGCACACCCAATGCTACCGCACAAGCAGAAAAATCGCACATTTGATTAGGGGTTCCGCAAAAAGATCGCCTTATTGTCATTGAGAAATAAGTCAATTGATGGTACGAAATTGTTACTTTGCACAAACGTTTCTAATATTCTGAATGAATCCTTCATGGGTGCAGTGATCCGCACTGCTGCCAACTACACTTGGCGTAGTTGGCACTTATACGGCGGGATTGTCGGCGCCTGACCGCTTGCAACTGATGATACAAACAGTATGGTGAGGTACTGGCTGGTTGGCTTAGTATTACTATGCGCCGGTGTCTCGCCAGTGGCGAGGGCCCAGTCTGACGGTAAAATTGTGGGTGCCGTGGTGGAAGCCGATACGGGTGCACCCCTTCCCGGGGTAAGCATTTACCTTGAGGACCTGACCCAGGTCGGCACCACCTCCGATGCAAATGGCCAGTATGTGCTGCTCCGGGTTCCGCCCGGCAAGCACACGGTCGTGATGTCGTTTGTGGGATTTGCAACGCTCAAACACGAGAATGTGGAGGTATTTTCCGGCAGGACCACCACGGTTGATGGCTCGCTTAGGTCGCAGACAATTGAGGGGGAAGAAGTCGTTGTGATTGCCGAACGCCCTATTGTCGTCAGGGACCGAACGACCAGTGTTTCATACGTTGGGCTGGATGCTATTGAGAAGCTGCCGGTTCAGGAGGTGAGTGAGTTGGTGCAGTTCCAACCCGGTGTGGTAACCTCCGGCGGTAGTTTTCATTTTCGCGGTGGGCGCTCCCGAGAGGTGGTATACCTTGTGGACGGTATTCCTGTCCATGACGTATTCGGCCAGGGCGGTGGCAACACGGTTGATGTGGAAGTGGAGTCGGTGCAGGAACTGCAAGTGTTCACGGGCACCTTTGATGCGGAAATGGGAGGGGCACAGTCTGGAGTCGTCAGCATCAAAACCCGCGATCCCGGCACGCAACTGTCCGGAACACTCCGGACTTCAGCATGGAACTTTCTGACAGGAAATGACGAGCTCTTTATCGCGGGAAACCGCTTTAATCCGATTGAGTCCACCGATGTATCGGTTACCCTGAGCGGGCCGATTGTAAAGAAGTGGAACAGCGTCGGATTTTTCTTTTCCGGCCGATACGAGAACCGTATCGGCCACTTGAAGGGAGAGCGGCGGTTCACCGCAGAGGACGGGTTGAAGACAGCCGCCTACCTGCGATGGTACCGCGACCTTTTTCAGCCTGACGACACGCGGCTCGTTGCACTGGATTCCGCCCGTACGCCATCCGGCCGGCCCATTCGGGATGCTCAGGGCAATCCCATAACGTTTTCGTCAGGAGATGGCCAGATAGTGAACATGAGCTGGCGCCGTGCACTCACGCTGGCACCCAAATTCGTCTTTCGCCCGACTTCCCGGTCAAAGATTTCGTATCAGATGGTGCTAAACCGGTCAGAAGGACAAGGGTATGACCATAGCCAACGTTTCTCTCCAGACTTTCGACCCACGAATTACACCCGAGCCCTCTCACACATCGTCTCTCTTCGGCAGGTCTTCGGAAGCAACCGGGTGCTATCACTTCAGGGATCCTACAAAACCACTGAGAGCGAATCCTATGCGTTCCGGTCTATTGCGGACCCGCGCATCCAATATTTTGGTGCTGCTGCACCGGTAACAGGATTCGGTCTCGGCAGCACATCTAACGGAGAATTCAGGAGCACTGATCGGAGTATCTATCTGGCAACAGACTATGTATGGCAAATAAACAGGTCCAACGAGTTAAAGACCGGAGTGCAATTCCGGACGGACAGACGAGTGGTGGAGGATCTGGATAGAAGCTGGGTGTTTCGGGACAATCAGGACTCGCTGTTCATCAACTTTCCGTATCCGCAAGCGTCCTCCTTTGCTTTCTTTGAAGACTATTTGGAGGAATTTCGGCAGCGGCAACCCATTCTTGTGCCGGAGTTGGAGCGATACAAGGTGGACGACCGCTTCGAGCAGGCACCGATAGATCTGGCAGTGTTTGTCCAGGACAAACTAGAATTCGGAAGACGGCTCGTACTCAAGGTCGGTTTGCGTTTTGAGTACTACAATGTCCGGGCAAAGCGGCTGATTGACCCACGAACACCTACCGACAGAATCGGAAGAGCAGACAATTTCGCGGATACGCCCGCCAAGAAATACCTGAGCCCTCGACTCGGCATCTCCTACCCTATCTCCGACCGCGGAGCTGTACGTGTGGCCTACGGGCATTTTGTACAAATGCCCGCCTATACGCAGATGCTCAAAAACCCCATCTTCCCCGACATCAACGTCGGACAACTGGAGGGGCGGGACATAGGTAATCCCAATCTTGACCCCGAGCGGACCATAAAATACGAGATGGGACTGCAGCAGCAGTTGGCCGACTTTGTCGGCGTGGACATCAGCCTGTTCTACAAGAATATTCGCAATCTGCTCGGTATCGAAATCCTGACCACGCTTGACAACATACAGTACACCCGCACCATAAATCGGGACTACGGTCTGGTGCGTGGCGGCACCGTTGCCCTTAGTATTCGCCCCACGGGCCCGCTATTGCAATCATCGTTTGACGTGACCTATTCCGATGCGCGGGGCAGTTCTTCCAATCCCGGCGCTGTCGCTGATGTGGTAATCGCGGGACGGTCCGGGGAGGTCGGGGAGCTGTTCGTGGATCGGCAGATCATACCCCTTAACTGGGACCAAACACTTACGGCCAACCTGGCAGCCACCTTGGGAAAGGCTGGTGACTGGAGCGTCGGCTTTATCAGCCAGCTCGCTACAGGCCAGCCCTATACCCCGGCGTTCCTGGATCCTAGCGTTAATTTTCCCGACAATGAGTTCGACAATTCCGAGCATAAGCCGGTCCTGTTCACGTTTGACTTGCGTGCGGAAAAACGCTTGGAGTTTCGCGGCGTGGGGCTCGGGCTTCGCGTGCAGGTAGATAACGTATTTAATCGGCTCAACGAGCTCTCGGTTGACGCGATTTCCGGGCGAGCAAGCCAAATCGTACGGCTGCCGCTGATCCAGGCCGAGCGAAATCTGGTTCGCAACTACGTTGGGTTGTTTACCCCAATGGAGGATGATAACGTAGCGACCAGGTATTCCTCACCGCGGAGAATTCTCTTCGCTGTAACCGTTGATTTCTGATCAGACACGGAATATTCGTGAAACCGCTGCTCATATTGGTTCTTTCGTTCTGGCTCATTGCCGGAATTGGTGCGGGCGATCTGCATGCCCAAGCCAAAGCCTCCTCGCCATCCGAGCAGCAAGCGTTGGAGGACGCGAAGGCATTAGAAAAACGGATCGCACAATTTGACAGAACCGCCCGGCGTAGCAGTGCTGCGCCGCCTTTATCGTTTCGGAACTTCGTGCGCGGCGCGCTGGCCACGGGAAACCTGATTCAGGTTCCATACGTGAACAACCTGAACATTTCGGCCGGATACTGGGGAGGTTCCGTAACACCTAACAAGATCATCTGGCCCAAGGGCTCCGGCGTGGAGTACGGACACACCATGAGCTTTATAGTGGCCGGAGAGGTTATCAGCGAGCAGGGCGATGCACTCCGCATCATCTCCGAAAGCTATAATCGAAGCGGGGGAGATCAGCATCCTACGGGGAGCCACAAATACTTCTTCACCCCCCTGCCCGGATATTACAATATGAACGGCGATCCCGCCACGCGAAACCGACTGAACAATAATGCAGATGATCGACAGCGGCTGACTGAGACAGGGTATTACTATGTAGGCGGGTTGGGCGAGGACCTCAATGGCAATGGAGAGCTTGATACGGGAGAGGATGCCAATGGCAACGGGGTGCTTGATGGGGAATTGGTCAACAGCGTCGAATATTCCGCGCAGTCAAATTTGAGAGCCACATGGCCTGCTTTCTGGCCGCCCCAGTCTTACGTAGGCGATGACCGCCCTGCGTGCGCCCACGATCCGGGTACATCATGCGATCCGGTTTCCGGCGTACGTGCCGGACGCTGGAATGGAGCCTACGGCTCCTTTGTGCGCGGTGACCAGGAGTCCTATTACCTGACCGATGACCGGGACAACGACGACTTCCCATATTACCCATTCCTGGATCCGGCGACGGCACTACCGGATCGCCGCGGTTTCGCGGCGGGGGGGCGCCGAGGTCTTGGCGTCACGGTAAAGTCCCGCCAGTACCAGTGGGCGAGCGTGCTGGCCGAAGACATATTCATCTCCACCTTTGATGTGGAGAACGTAAGCCGCTTTGACATTCCGACAGCCATTATCGCGATGATCGTTGATTACGATATCGCGGATCGTACCTCGAACAACGAGGCCTTCTTTGACACCGTGGACGATATCACGTATCAATGGTACAAAGTGGATCTCGTCGTCAATGGGTTCAAGGTCGGCTATGGCGGCGTGGGCTTCCTGGAAAGTCCTGGATTACCCCGGGACGGACAGGACAATGATAGGGACGGGCTGGTGGATGAAAGCCGGGCTAACGGCATTGACGACGATGGTGACTGGCTGGGCTGGGTAGATGTAGATAATAATGGCGTGTACGACAATGAGGATCTCAACAACAACTTTGTACTGGATCCCGGCGAGGACTCCAACGGGGATGGGCGCCTGACCATTGAACCGGTCAACGACGATACAGGCTCCGATGGCATAGGTCCGGAACAGGAAGACTACCCCGGCCCCGACCCTGACGGAACCGAGGTGAATGGTCGACCGGATCCCGGTGAACCGAATTTCGAATTCACCGACAATGACGAAATTGATCAGATTGGCCTTACGGGAATGGTCATCCGCACACCGGCGGAATTCGACCGTGACATTGATGATGATCCACTGTTCTGGGAAGAGTATCTCCAGCCTGGACTCTTCATTACTCCCACAGAGACCGCCGACATCATTTATGTCTATTCCGCGGGGCTGAGTTCCATTGATCGAGGGCAGGAGCAACGCTTTTCCATTGCCTTTTTCTGCGGTAACGATTTTCAGGATATGCTGCGCAACAAGCGCACCATGCAGAATATTTACGATTCGGATTACGACTTCGCGAGGCCGCCTCGCACGCCCTTCCTCACGGCCGTGACCGGAGACGAACGAGTTACCTTGGTTTGGGACCAAAGCGCCGAGTCATCGCGCGATCCGATATACGGTCCTGACTTTGAAATGTACAAGATTTATCGCAGCACCGATCCGGAGTTCAATGATATCAAGACCATTACGGATGCCTTCGGAAATCCGCTTCTATGGGAGCCGCTGCAGACCCCTACGGGAGATAAGGTCCAGTTTGACATTAACAACGGCCTCAGCGGCGCACATCCCGTACCCATCGGAGACTTCGGGATCAGCTACGATATGGGCACAGACAGCGGACTGCAATACAGCTATGTGGACTCCACGGTCGAAAACGGGCGCACGTACTATTACTGCGTGGCATCGGTTGATCGCGGCTATCATGACACCTTCTTTGACCTCGGGCTTACACCGCTGGAAAACCTGGCGGAAATCACACCCACCGAAAGTTCCAAGATCATAGAAGTAGACGCGTTCGACCGGCCGGTCAATGTAGATAGAAATTGCGCCGTTGTAGTACCGCAACGGCCAGCACTCGGGTATATTGAACCGCATGTTGTTGATGGCTTGCAACGCATCTCGGGCAATGCTTCAGGCACGCTGAGTGTGGAGTTCCTGGTACCGGAAGAGGCGAACAGCAAGGGCTACGACTACGAATTCACCTTTACTGACGATGGATCCTTTGCGGACGTTGACTCCATCTTCCTGTCGAACGGCCTCACTGCAAGCTTTGTCCTGCGAAATACAACGACCGGCGATACGCTTGCGGTAAGCAATCCTGGCGATCAGGGTGCAGCTTTATTCGATAGCGATGTGCTGCGCGCGCAAACCTATGACGGCATGCGGTTCACGATAGATGCACCGACCGTTCCCGAGCCTATTAATACGCGGTGGCTTGA
This sequence comes from Rhodothermales bacterium, assembly GCA_963663495.1. Classification (GTDB taxonomy): domain Bacteria; phylum Bacteroidota; class Rhodothermia; order Rhodothermales; family Bin80. Next base: position 610,299 of record OY760427.1, on the reverse strand, counting down.
AAACGATAATGCCGTAGATCGACGGAGCATTCCTAGTTCCACTATTACAGTGGAGGCCGGCGACTTGAACCTGGCGGTCCCGCTGGACTATGAGATTCGAGTCTCGGATGTCGGTGCAGATACCTCCAATTCATTGACACCGAGCAATCGGACTCCGGCAAATTTCACCATCTGGGATGTAACGGATTTGAATGCCTCCAGGCAGGTGCCCTTTCAATTCACGGAGCTGGGTGCGCAGGTTCCTGCCGATACGGTCCGGGGCACGCTTTCTCCAGGCGATGTGTTAAACGCACGCGTCTCGGCAGTGAAGCTGGGCAACTATACGTTTTATGTACAATCGACTTGGCAATTCGGTGTCAGTCTTTCCGAGGACGCGCAAACATTCATGACACGAGCGACTGCGGACGCGGGCGCGCTGTACGACTCACTGGCACTGCGGCAGGTGCGAGGCTTCCATCGCAGGCCTCTTGGTCCGTCCCTTGATATCACGGAACTGGACGACTTCTTTGAACAGATTCGCCCGTGGTATACAGGACTTCTTGATTCACTAATAACAATCCCGGGATGGCGAGATTTCTTGGCGAACCTGTTCGGTCCCGATGAATATCTCCAAGCCTTCGAGCGGATTGCCAACAACGAAATTCCGGTGGACGGTGATATCTTTCTGCTTGAGACGAGCAAACCCTTTGATCGCGACGATGTGCTACGGTTCAAAGTGGACGGAAACCGGATGGAAGAGGACATTACGGAGGAGGCACTTGAGGAGATATATGTGGTACCCGACCCCTATATTGCCGTAAGTTCGTTGGAGGGCCGCAACCGCCAATTGCCGGGGCGCGGCGAGCGGCGCATTGACTTCAGAAACCTGCCGAGGCAATGCACAGTCCGGATCTTCACTATTAGCGGTCGGCAGGTGAAGATCATTCAGCATGTAGCAGATGTGGACAAAAGCACAGCCACTTGGAACCTCCAGTCTGACGATGGTCTGGATGTGTCGTATGGTGTGTATATCTTTCACGTTGAGGTGCCAGGCATCGGGGAGAAAATTGGTCGTTTTTCGATCATCAGATAGTGTACAGGCAACCCATGGGCAGACTAGGCAACATACTGGCGAGTGGACTGCTGCTACTAGCCCTGCATACGACAAGTTATGCACAGAATGATGACAAGGATGATGCATCCTTCGTGCGTAACGTGTCCAACAAGGGCACCGTTGCTGCGGCGTTTCTCGAAATCGGTATAGGCGCTCGGGCTGAAGCGCTCGGCGGAGCCTTTACGGCGCAGGCGGGGCACGCCGAGATGATCTATTGGAATCCAGCCGGGCTGGCGTATCTTGACGGCACTGCCCTGTCGCTGAGCCATGCCCAGTGGCTGGCCGATACACGCTTTGATTTTCTTTCGGTCGCCGCGCCCATGCCGTTTGTTAATGCCGTCGTGGCAGCAAGTATCACTTCCCTCTCTGTGCCGGAGCAGCCTGTTCGCACCGTATCGGCTCCTGAGGGAACCGGAGAGTTCTACGATGCCCAAGACTATGCCGTAAGCCTATCGGTATCAGCACGGCTCATTCCCTCGTTCTCCGTGGGACTGACGGGGAAGTACATTCGTCAGCGGATCTGGACGGAAAGCGCCAATCAGTTTGCCTTGGATGCGGGGGTCTACTACGAAACCCCCTTGCCTGGCCTGGTCATTGGATCCAGTATCTCGAACTTTGGACCGGACATGCGCCTCATGGGGCGCCATCTCACGGAAATCCTTGATCCGGACCCTATCAACAGGGGCATAGAAAACGTTCCCGTCGCATACAAGACGGACAGTTTCTCGCTACCGCAAATCTTTCGCTTTGGTGTGAGTTACCTACTTCTGTTGCCGGCTAACAGCCAAGTGGCGCTTGGGGTTGATCTGAAACATCCCACTGGGTCCACAGAGAGCGTGAATGCGGGTATTGAGTATGGATTCCGCCAACTGCTCTTTTTGCGTGCGGGGTACCAGGATCTGTATGAACGGAATGCCGCCAATAGCTTTACGCTGGGAGGAGGGTTGCAGTATGTGCTGAAGAACCGCAGCCGACTCGCCTTCGACTACGCATATTCGTATTGGGGCATTCTGCAGAGAGTGCACCGAATTTCCTTGGGAGTATACCTTTAGCTTCGTTTCACAAATAACTAACCACAGGAATGTCATGAAATACACTACTGTATTCCTAACACTACTTATGATCGTCTCAACGCTCACGGTAATGGGGCAGTCGAAGACCACCAACCCGGCGCTGGAGCAGCAGTATGGGGAACACTACGAAGAGCTTCTGCAGAAATACGGGGAAAACCCTCGTCTTCTACAGCTTGCGGAGGAAGAGGCTCGGATCCCGCGTGGACTGTCCCCTGACATGTATGATCGATTCCACTCTATGGACGATATCTGGGTGATCCGGGAAGAGGTCGAACCCAACAATTTTTTCGACACCGCCGATAACATCAACGATGTTCTGGGCACTGATTCTGCCATCCGCCCCGGCGAAGCCTCAGGGGGGCTGATCGGAGCAACACTCACTGCAGACGATGTGGATGTGTATAAATTCTCGGTGGACACCACCAAGATGTACTATTTCGCCTCCACCCATTCATTCCTGAACGACGGAGAAGACGAACTCAGTGTTAACAGCCGGCTCTTTCATCAGTCGGATCTTGACACGATGTTTGTGAAGAATTTCAATGGCACAGGAATTGATAAGATGCGTGGCGACATCATTGGAGAGCCGGGCGACGGGCGCAACGGATCCGGCGACTTTAGACTGACGGGTTGGGTATCGCCGGTGGATGCAGCAACCGGAAAGATGCTCACCGGCGACTTTTACCTCTGGGTCTTTAATGATGATGACCCACAGGGCACCGGACGGTACCACCTCGTGGCCTATACCATTGACCGCGAACCGTGGGTTTCCAAATACGAGCCGAACCAGACGAATGTGGATGTGCTCACGGGCGGACTGACGTCTATGCTGCCGACCGACGCCGTGGTACGCACATTCATGGTGTTCAATCCCGACACGCTTAAGAACCAGGAAGCGGACGAGGGCTTCATTCAGGCCAACAGCGTGTATCCCGAGCTCCTCGGAAGAGGAGACGAGGATGTGGACCACTTTATTTTCGAATACAAGGCTGATCACAATGTCATCGTTGAGACACTACCCTACTTTGGATGGTACCGCGACCATAATGGGAGCATTGGACCGGGGGGATCTCGACTGTCCGATCCACGCATACGCATCTACGACGGCGACTATACGCAAAAATTGTTCGAAGACGATGATGGTGGCCGAGAACAAATGGACGGGCCGAACAACATACACTCGCGCATAGTGATGACACCAGCCGATCTGGCTTCGAAGGGAATTACAGAGGATACTCCACTGTTTCTTTGGGTTTCTGCCTGGGCATCAGTCACACGTGACCCGGAATTTGACGTGGTCAACAACAATAATCCGGGCCGATTGATGTACCAAGTGTATCTGCACCAGTACCGAAACGATCCCACGGAAGTAGAGCCAAACGACAGTGCTACAGAAGCTACCAGCATCCTGGCGCGCGCGGACACATCTTCCAGTGGCACGTTTTCCGGAGCCGGTGATGAGGACTGGTACCGCGTGTTCCTCCACGAGGTGCGCATGTACACCATTTTCGTGACCGATCCTGCTGTACAGATAGAGGCCTTCCATGAGTATGAGACCGATGAGGGCACGGCGCTCACCCAGAATATTCTGTTACCGGACCAGGTTGTTGATGGCATGGTGACCACGTTTGCGCCAGATGCATCCGGCGCCTACCTGTTCAAGCTCTCTGGAGGCACTGATTCGTACCATTTCGGCATCGTGGATAAGGGGCAGATATGGAACGGACTCATTGCCAATGAACCGGACGATTTGGTTTCAGATGCCCTGGACAGAGATCAGCTGCCCGTAGGGCCCGGGGCTGCACCTGCGAACGGCATGATCTACCCTGCGGGCGATGTGGATCATTACCATTTCATGGTGGATGCAGGCACCGATATCAATCTAACTCTTTCCGGGCCCCAAATGATCGTGGATGACTTTGATGGGGAAATCGAATTGACGGGTCCGGACGGCACCATCCTCGGCACCAGTGACACGGGCATCAACTTAGAGGCACCAGCTGATGGCGTGTACATTGTTGAGGTACGATCAGCGATGAATGGGTTTTACCAGCTGTCGGGCGGCCAACCGTTTGAGGAGATGGAGGACAACAATTCCTTTCAGACGGCCAATCTAATCGCTTTGGGAGAATCCTTCGCCTATGAAGCATCGCTAACCGCAGGAGATGTGGACTTTTATCAGTTTCCACTTGTGGCTCGTAAACTGTATTCGTTCCGCTCACTGGACAACGGAACCGGAGCAGCGCTTACTGTCGAATTCTTTGACGAAGTGGATGGCACAACTTTGCTGGACGAGTCCGATTGGGCGAACAACTACAGCGGCGATAATTTCAAGATCTCCAACATCATTCCGAGGGAATCGAAGACCTACTACCTGAAAATCTCCGGTGGCGTGGGATCCTATCGGCTTACGTCTCGAGTCAACTCGGATTACGCGATGTTACTGAATCGGGGCGAACCCAACAACTCCAAATCAGACGCTGACGCCATGGGTGATTACCAGGCCTTCGGTGCGGATGTACCCTATGTCCTTTCCAATCCGGACCACCCGCGTTTCTACGGTGATGAAGACTGGTTCCGCGTGATGGTTGCCGCGGGCCAGACTATAGGAGTTGAAGCAAAGCCCGTAGGCGCAAATCCCGACTTGTGGAATCGTGACACGGACACCAAGCTTGTTCTGTTTGATGCGTCGGGAACCACGGAGTTGGACGACGACGACGATGGCGGCAATGACTGGTACTCGAAAGTCTCGCATACTGCGTCCGAAGATGGTATGATCTATGTGCAGGTTCGGACCAGTAGGGATGCGGGAGGAGCCGATGACCGTAGCCTGAACCGGGGTGACTATCTCTTGAACATCACGGTCACCTCGGAAGAGACGGAGCCCAACAATACGTTTGCGGAAGCCGATGCCAATCCGCTCCCCGCTGGCTTCGTCAACGCTGCCTTTGATTCCGATGAGGGCGATCAGGTGGACATCTTCAAGCTGTCCCTGCAGGCGGACTGGATATATCATGTACGCACGCTGAAATCAGAAGAGGGCTACAGCGGTAACTTCGCCGCGCGCTTGTTCAAGGCCAGCGACACGGAGACAAATCTGCTGGATGCCGATAACCGAGGTTACAACGACCGGTATTCAGGCGACAACCTAAAGCTCAATATCATTCCCGACGAATCAGGAGATTACTTCCTGGAACTAGAGGGAGATGGCTCCGGGACCTACCAGGTAGGTATGAAAGGCCGCGATATCACAGATCTTAAATCCAAGGGTGAGCCCAATAACACTGTCGCGGAAGCGGATGCCATGGGAGCCCAGGACTTTGACATGCCGGGCCAGTCCAACGCGTATATGCTCTACAACGAAGATTTTGCATGGGATCCGACACAACACCCGATATCTGCCAGGTGGGGAGACGACGTTGACATCTATCGGTATGATCTGCTAGAGGGCGACACGCTCATCGCGGAATCCATGCCTGTAGACGGACCACTGTGGCAGCGCGACTACGACGGGTACATGCGGTTGCTTTCGGCTTCCGGCGACACGCTCGTCAGTAATGATGATGGCGGGATAGACTGGCACTCAAAGATAGAGTTTGTTCCCGAAGAGGCCGGATCCTACTTCGTGATGTTGCATTCGCAGGATTATGGCGGCGGCGACAATGGAGGTGGAACCGACCGCGATCCGTCCAGAGGCGAATACAACCTATCCGTCTCGCTGACTCGCCAGCTTAGAATTGCGATTGAGAGCCAAGAAGTACCGCAGGATTTCGTACTGCATCAGAATTACCCGAATCCGTTCAACCCGGCAACAACCATTACCTACTCGTTGCCTGAAGCGCGGGACGTGACGCTTACGGTTTACAATGTGCTTGGACAGCGTGTTGCACTCCTCGTGGACCAGTTCCGTTCTGCCGGGACATTCGCAGTGCAGTTTGACGCCTCTAGCATGGCTTCCGGCCTATATATATACCAGCTACGGGCAGGCGATTTTGTGCAGAACAAATCCATGCTTTTGATCAAATAGACGGTATAATATCCGGACGCGCAGGCGGCACTCATTGCACCTGCGCGTCCGGTCACCATCGACACCGACGGAAGGGAACGATTCTACTCGCATTCCAGATCGCCCGGCCACACACTACATCCGCGTAAGAGACCCGGGCCCTTACCGACCTCGGCGACCCAGCCCCGTAAAGCGCTGGAGTAGATGGGACGTGTTCTTCTTGTTGTAGCTCTATCTCTATCTCTGGCGGGTTGCAGAGGAAACCGGAATGAAGATCAGATTCTTGCCCGTGTTGGCGACAAGTTCATTACAGTTGAGGAATTTCAGCTCAGCTATGCATTCGGGCACGGGCACCTACGCAAGGGAGCGAACCCACGCCGTGCGTATTTGAATCTGATGATCCTCGAAAAAGCTTTGGCACAGGAGGCAGAAAAGGCGGACCTTGATACGACCCAAACCGTCGTCCATGCGATGCACACGCTACGCGAAGAATTGTTGATTGAGCGTGTATTTGAAGAAAAGGTTCTGGCGAACATTGATGTTACAAACGACGAGATTCGTGCGGAAATAAATCGGGCTGCGGTACGCTTTCAATTTCGGTTTCTTCCCGCACACACCGAAGCAGAAGCACATGTACTGCGGAGAAAAGTGCGAGAGATAGGATATGCCCGGGTTTTACACGATAACCGCGAGGCATTCGTTGAAATGGAGATTATCGAGGGAGAATTGACATCGCCGCTCCTTGGCGCGGACGAAATTGACCCGACCGTCCTAGAGATTCTCAAGAACCTACCCCTTCACATGCCATCCCAACCCGTGGAATACAACGGGTACTGGTACATATTCGAGGTTATTGATATTCAACGATCGCCGCTCTCTGAAACCGACTACGTGCAAAAAGCATCAACACATCGCAAGGCAATCTACAACCGAAAAGCTCTGGCATCCGGTCAGGCATATGTAGTGGAGACCATGGAGTCGCTCAATGTTACAACGAAGCGACCGGGCTTCGAAGTGCTAAGCGGAGCTCTATGGGAGTGGTACCGCGCCCGGCCTCCGCAGCGCAATGTAATCCACTACATTAATGACCGGAAGTGGGATGCACCGTACATCCGGCAACTGGTCAGGCACTACGACACAGAGCTTGTACGCCTCGGAAAAGAGCAGTGGACCATTCGCACTTTTCTGGAGCATTTCACGCCGGGGCGTTACGTCCTGCGTGCGCGCGATTCCCTGGCGTTCAAGGCGAGATTGGCAGATGTGGTGGCCCTGGTCGTACGAGATGCCGTTCTGCTACGAATCGCAGAAGAGGAACATCTGGATCGTCAGCCGCAATTTCAGCGCTCTGTACAACTTTGGCGGGACCAGTGGCTGTTCCAGGAGTACCGCCGGCGACTGCTGGCTGCGACTGATACGACCGATAGTGCGGTGAAGGCCTATTATAACCGTATGGATTCCACCATGGAAGGCAGCTTTTACCCTTATGAACAACTGAATATCCAGGGCAGAGATAAGGTCAGAAACAGGATGATGCTGGAATGGGTCGGGCGCCATGCTGACAGCATCGCCGCACGGTATGACGTATCCATTGATGAAGCCACCCTTAACACGCTAACACTGTCCGATTCGGACACAAATCCGTACCTTACTGTGCATTTGTTAAAAAGCAATTCTAACAAGATGCCTTTCCCTATTGCGGATCCCTCCTGGAGATCCGCACCTAGTATTCGGCGTTAAATGTCGATCATCCGGGCTTTCCGGTTCCTTGATTCCGCTCGGATGCCTCTCGCCCGTCATTTTATACTGCGGGATTCAGTGAACTATGAATGTAAGCATGTATCGTGTGCTGCTAGTTGGGAGGCGATACATCCTGCACCGCGTAGCCGAGTTGGCATGATGGCATGCGTAGCAGATACCGTTGCGTCCACTGTAAGAGAAGATTACAGGTGGAACTTCCGGTTTAGTTGCGGTCCACCTTCTGTTGGCTCGTGGGATCGGCAGCCTTCGTATGAATGCGGCGAGTCACAGGTTCGCCAGACGATGTGGTGCAACGGTACAGACAGTGATGCATAGTATTGCAGGCAAACCGCCGCTATTGTTTACACCCGGCCCGCTGACCACTGGGGTGTCAACCAAGGAGGCCATGCTTCGCGATCTTGGTTCGCGCGATGGCACATTCATCGAAATGGTACGCGATATCCGGCAGCGCCTGCTACAAATCGCTGGCGTCTCAAAGGAGCGTGGCTTTGAGACCATCCTGATGCAGGGTAGTGGCACTTTCGGCCTTGAGTCCGTCGTGTCATCAACGGTGCCCCGGGGTGGCAGGATGCTGGTCCTTGCTAACGGAGCCTATGGCGAGCGGATTGTAACCATGGCGCGAATGCTGCACATTGACGTACGAGTAATCCGATTTGCCGAAAATACTCCGATCCATGTTGTAAGCGTTCGGCAGGCGCTTGATGAAGATGCGGGCATCACACACGTTTCCGCTGTGCACTGCGAAACCACGACTGGCCTTCTTAATCCTATTGAGGAGCTAGGTACCGTTGTGCGCGATGCCGGCTGTCATTACTTCGTAGACGCTATGAGCAGTCTGGGAGGAATGCCACTGCACATGGAGTCTGCGGGGATTGATTTCTTGGTAACATCCGCCAACAAGTGCCTAGAGGGCGTACCGGGATTTTCCATTGTTCTGGCCCGGCGTTCGGCGCTCCTCGCCACGGAAGGCGGTGCACGCTCACTGAGCCTTGATCTGCACGCACAGTGGCGCGGCCTTGAGCACAACGGGCAATTTCGCTTCACGCCGCCAACCCATACCCTGCTCGCCCTTGATCAGGCGCTCCGGGATATGGAGGCAGAAGGCGGTGTCTCGGGCCGTGCTGCTCGCTACAAGGCAAACCACGCACAGCTGGTCGGCGGCATGCAGGAGATCGGCTTCAAGGTATACCTCGCCCCGGAACACCGATCGCACATTATCACGTCATTCCGGTGTCCTGACCACCCGTCCTTCGTTTTCGAGACCTTCTACAGGAAGCTAGGTCGGAAAGGCTTTGTCGTGTATCCCGGCAAGCTGACACATGCGGACACCTTCCGCATCGGCAGTATCGGACAGGTCTTCCCGCATGATATCAATCAATTGATCAAAGCTATTCGTGAGACCCTTGAAGAAATGCATGTAACCTTCAGGCCTGCCTTGGCCTCGGCCTGAATGCGCTATGACTGCGTTCTGCTATGCTCGGACTGTATTCGCGGGTTGTGATTGTGATGCATCCACCAACCATATGTCATAATGCTCCCCGCCGTGCACATGGGGTATCAGAAGTATATAGAGCAAACAATCGCAACGTAACCCGAACTTAGGATCATGAAGTATTTACCCTGGCATTGGCGTACTTGGAGTCTAGTGCCTGCACTTATCCTGATGGCTTGCCGCTTCGCGTCTTCGCAGGACATCGTCAGAGTTGTCGTGATCGGCGTGGACGGTATGAGCCCGGACGGCATCCGGAATGCCGATACGCCGTATCTGGATAGCCTTATGGCATACGGTGCGTATAGCTTCAAGGCTCGCGCCGTATTGCCCACTTCCAGTAGCCAGAACTGGGGATCCATGATCATGGGGGCAAGCCCGGAACAGCACGGCGTCACGTCCAATGCCTGGCAACCGGATCATTACAGCATTGAACCAACGGAGCGCGGTGTAGCCGCTCTGTTTCCCTCCGTATTCGATCTTCTGCACCAGCAGCGGCCTTCCGCGGTAAGCGCATCCATCTACGATTGGGGAGGATTCGGGCGCCTGTACAACAGGGAGGCTGTCACGATTGACGTGGATGCTGATGGCCCTCAGGCGACCACCGATGCCGCAGCCGGCATTGTTACTGAACAATCGCCGGCATTTACTTTTATACATCTGGACCATGTGGATGCCGCTGGGCATACGCATGGACATGGCACGGACGCGTACTACACGGCAGTTGAGGAGGCAGACACGTATATAGGGGAGATCATTGCCGGACTGGAGGAGGCAGGGCACAGGGAAGATGCCACCATCATCGTAACCTCTGACCATGGTGGAGTAGGTAAGGGCCACGGAGGGGAATCTATGGCTGAACTGGAGATCCCGTGGATCATCAGTGGCCCGGGCATTATCGCTGGCAAGCAGATAACGGACCCGATAACAACGTACGACACGGCGGCCACAGCCGCCTATGTACTGGGTTTGGAGCCACCCTACGCCTGGACAGCCCGCGCCGTGTACGGCGCCTTCGAAAATCCCATACGCCCGAAGCCCATAGGGTCGGGGCCGGCGACAATCAGCCACGTCGTGGTGATCGGCGTGGATGCGCTGAGTCCTGACGGCATCCAGAAGGCCCATACACCTGTGCTGACGGGAATGATTGAAGGCGGCGCCTACAGCTTCGGTGCGCGTGGTGTGCTAACGACATCCAGCAGCCAGAATTGGGCATCCATGATCATGGGCGCCTCCCCAGTGCAACACGGCATTACGTCAAATGACTGGGAGCCGGACAGTTTTCCCATTGTACCGACAGACACCGGCCCGGAAGGCCGATTCCCTTCTATATTTTCCGTGCTGCGCGCCGCCGAACCGGATGCGTACATAGCATCCATCTATGATTGGGGAGGCTTCGGAAGGCTATTCCCCCACAGCGTCGTTGATGTAGCCATTGATGCGGAAGACCCGCAGGCCACGGCTGACCGGGCTCGCGAACAATTCGTAGCGCATCAACCGCAACTGACCTTCATCCATTTTGATCATGTGGACCATGCCGGTCACACGTATGGGCATGGATCAGACCTGTATTATGCCTCCGTAGAGGATGCGGACCGGCTCATTGGAGAGGTGCTGGCTTCTTTGGAAGAAGCGGGGATGGCAGAAAGGACGCTGGTGATCGTCTCTTCCGACCATGGCGGCCGGGATAAGGGGCATGGAGGCGAATCCATGGCCGAGCTGGAAATCCCGTGGGTTGCCTACGGTTCGGGGGTCGTGGCGGGCAAGCGCCTTTCGGTTCCCATCAACACGTACGACACGGCGGCCACGGTGCTTTTTGCACTTGGGGTCGCGCCGCCTGATGCCTGGATCGCTCGTCCCGTGGTATCCGCATTCGAAACCCATCATGACGACTCGGAACCCCGCGTGGCCTACGTTCCTGCACCGCGCATCATGCCGCTGGGCGGATTGGCACTTCTATCGGAGCCACCGCTCATTACCATGACGGTGGATGACCCGGCAGCCGAAATTCGTTACACTCTTGACGGAAGGGAGCCGGACGCAGCCTCTACCCTGTATACGAGCGCTTTCCCAGCACCCGTCAACGGACATGTCCGCGCTAGGTCCATCCGGGGTTCTGCCGCTAGCCAGATCTCTCAGACAAGCTTTCGGATTGTCCCCGAAGGACAGGAAAAGCGCGTAGGCTACGCGTATTTCGAAGGCGAATGGCAATACCTTCCCGATTTCAGTCAGCTCGTGCCTGTTCATTCCGGCATGGCGTACGAAATCCATCTGGATGGCGTCGAGAATAGGCGCGAAGATCACTATGCCGTGCGGTTCGAGGGCCTTATACCGGCCGACCGGGCAGGCGAGTACACCTTCTACGTACGTTCCGATGACGGGACTAAGCTGTACATAGATGGAGTGGAGGTAGTAAACAACGACGGATCCCACGGAGCGCTGGAGAAAAGCGGTGAGATAACGCTGGAAGTAGGCACGTACAGCGTAGTAGTGGAGTACTTTGAGGATTATGGAGGGGAGCATCTGGAGGTGCATTACAGGGGACCGGGGCTTGATAGGCGGATGCTCTCCTACGATGTGTTTCAGTCCCCCTGAACACGGCACCGCTGTTGCCTCTGATCAGAATGAAGCACGAGCAGGCCTGCGGGGACTTACTCTCCGAGGGTGATGTGAATACTTCGCCGCTGCGCGCCGCTTGGGCTGCGGCGCACATTGACGAGGAGACGCAAGCCCTCCTCGACGAGGACGCCCGCTATTTCCTGCATCAGTCGCTCTCTACGCCCTGCCTGAATGTCTTGAAGGGATGCGATGGCATCTATATAGAGGATTATCAGGGCCGGCGGCTGATGGATTTTCACGGCAATTGGGTGCACCAGGCGGGCTTCCGCAATCCTCAGGTAATAGAAGCCATAACGGCACAATTGCATGAGATGCCGTTTTGTACTCGTCGGTACACGAACGAACCTGCAATTGATCTGGCAAGAACGTTGGCATCGCTGGCGCCCGGGGCGCTCAATAAGGTGCTGTTCGCTCCTGCAGGCACATTGGCAATAGGAATGGCGCTAAAGCTGGCGCGCATGTCCACCGGACGACACAAAACAATTTCAATGTGGGATTCTTTTCACGGTGCCTCCCTGGATGCCATTTCCGTAGGAGGAGAGGCCATTTTTCGCCGTGGCATAGGACCGTTGCTTCCGGGTACAGAGCATGTGCCTCCACCCAGTCCAAGCCGATGCCCGTTTGACTGTCGCCGCCAGTGTTCGCTGAAGTGTGCAGACTATATTGACTATGTCCTGGGTAAAGAAGGCGATATAGCTGCGGTGATAGCTGAGACCGTGCGCAGCACGCCGTATATCCCGCCTCCCGAGTACTGGCAAACGGTCCGGCGGGCATGTGACCGGCACGGAGCGCTGCTGATACTAGATGAAATACCGCACGCCCTAGGGCGCACGGGTACCATGTTTACCTGTGAGCATTACGACATTACACCCGACATATTGGTTATCGGAAAGGGGCTGGGAGGAGGTATTTTCCCTCTTGCAGCCATGCTTGCCAGAGAAGATCTGGATGTGGCAAAAGACGGGGCATTGGGACACTACACACACGAGAAGAACCCGGTAGCCTGCGCTGCCGCCTTGGCAACTATCCGCTTTCTGGAGGAGGAAGGCATTCTGGATCATGTCCGTACGTTGGGAAGGTGGACGCTTCAGCAGTTGCATGACCTGATGGATCGCCACCGCATGATTGGCGCCGTCTCTGGTCTGGGCCTGATGCTCGGCATGGAGTTGGTCAAAGACCGGGAAAACATGGAGCCAGCTTTTGAGGCGGCTGAAAAGGTGATGTACCGGGCCTTATCCCGCGGACTCAGCTTCAAGGTTACCATGGGCAACATCCTGCTCCTGGTTCCCGCCCTCACCATCACCCGGGAGCAAATGGGCACTGCGCTCAACATATTGAATAGCTGCATCGCAGAAGTCGAAAATGGTAGTGACGTTTGGTGATGAAAGCAGGCACAAGTGCACACAACGGTAGCATACCACCCATTAGACGATCTCATCCCATCAATGTAAGCACCTGCGCTAATGAAGGAATGCGGCATATGCAGATAGTACACCCCATGGCTTACTCTCGCGGCAGTCACCCTATCTCCGCCACCTCGTTCTCGGTCAACGGCAGAGCATTCCACCCTCCATGCCGTCCTGTTGTGGTACTATGCCTAGACGGGTGCGCGGACGAATATTTGAACGTGTCGCTGGCTACCGGACGTATGCCCCATCTGGCGCGGATGCTTGCTGATGGAGGTTTCCGGGGCTTGGTGCGGGGTGCGCTACCATCCTTCACCAACGTAAACAATGCTTCCATCGTCACAGGTGTAGCTCCTTCCATACACGGGATCAGTGGTAATTTTTTTCTTGACCCTGCAACCGGCGAGGAGGTGATGATGAATTCAGCGTCCTACCTTCGCTCTGAAACCATCCTTGCCGCTGCAGCGAGGGCCGGGCGAAAGGTAGCCATGGTGACTGCCAAGGAAAAGCTTCTTGACATGCTTTCCCATGGATTAGACGGAATAGCATTCTCCGCCGAAAAGGCCGGGCGCACGAACCTAGCAGCAAATGGTATCGCAAGCGCGGAGGAGTTGGTAGGGGTGCCCGCCCCTTCAATCTATAGTGCCGAGGCCAGTCTCTTTGTGCTTCGGGCCGGCGTGGCACTGCTGGAGAGCGGCCTCGCGGATTTCTTGTATCTGTCCCTCACCGACTATGTTCAGCATAAGCATGCGCCGCATGAACCGGAATCATTGCAGTTCCATGAGGCCATTGATCATGAGCTCGGGCGATTACTCCATCAGGGTGCTGTTCTGGGTGCCACGGCGGACCACGGCATGAACGCCAAACAGCATCCGGATGGCAGTCCGAATGTCATCTATCTGGAGACCGTTTTGACCGAACGGTTCGGTAACGGCATCCGTGTCATCCTGCCAATCACGGACCCCTACGTGCTGCACCACGGGGCACTGGGCGGGTTCGCTACTGTCCATCTGCCGGATCCTGCCATGGCCCGCAGCACAAGCGCCTATCTGATGGGGCTCCGCGGAATTACCGAGGTCCACGACACTGCAACGGCGGCCCGTAAACTTGAATTACCGCATGACCGCATCGGCGACCTAGTGGTCCTTTCCGGCCGCGATGTAGCCATCGGTCGTACCCCTGCACATCATGATCTCAGTGCTGTGCGAAGCGGGTTACGCTCCCACGGTGGGCGGTATGCGGAGATGGTTCCGATGCTTATCTCGTCGGAGCTAAAGCCCGCGCATCTGCGATATGCCCAAGCGGATCCTCGCAATTTTGACATTTTTGACTTTGTAATCAACGGAACGCTGGCTTAGGCCTGCCCAACTCGTCAAGACATTTTTCCACTTCTATCCCTATTGTCATGCCCGAACGCTCTACTGTTGTCGGTTCCCGCCATGCGGACATCTCCCACCTACCATGCTATATCGCGGGGCGCCAAGTCAAGGGGGCCAAGCGACTGAAGGTCACGAACCCTTACAATGGTACTCTGGTCGGTACGGTTGCCACCGTAGGCCGCCACCACACGCATGAAGCCATTGAAGCGGCACTGAAAAAGGGATCGGTACTCACCCGCTATGAGCGCTTTGAGATTCTCAATAAGGCCCGCACCCTCCTTATGGAGCGCGCCGAAGCATTTGCGAGCCTAATTACGGCTGAATCCGGATTGTGTCTTCGTGAAACTCAATATGAAGTAGGCCGGGCGTGCGATGTACTCCAGTTTTCCGCTATGGAGGCGCTCAAGGATGATGGGCAAATGTTCTCCTGCGATGTATCCCCAAAGGGGAAAGCCCGCAAGATCTTCACGTTGCGGGAGCCGCACGGCGTCGTGGCAGCCATCACGCCCTTCAATCATCCCCTGAATCAGGTCATGCACAAGATTGCCCCCGCGGTAGCCGTCGGTGCACCGGTAATACTCAAGCCCTCGGAAAAGACTCCGCTTACAGCGGTTCGGTGCGTGGAATTGATGTATGATGCGGGCCTACCGGGATGGATGCTGAGTGTCATTCTGGGGCCTCTGGAGGAAGTGGCAACAGAACTCGTCGTAGATCCCCGCGTCGAGGTGGTCAGTTTTACGGGAAGCGTTGAAACTGGCAAAAAGATTGCAAGCCAAGCCGGTTATAAGAGATTGATCCTGGAGTTAGGCGGGAACTCGCCGTTGATCGTGCTGGACGACGCAGACATGGACCTTGCCGTCCATCTGGCCACGGAAGGCTGCTACCGGAATTCCGGGCAGCGTTGTACGGCTGTAAAGCGTCTGCTGGTACACGAAGCGGTCCTGGAGACCTTTACGGATCGCTTTGTGGAGGCCTCCAAGTCCTATACCGTCGGCGATCCAATGGATCCCGATACCCGTGTAGGTACGGTCATTGACGAGCAGGCAGCAAAGCGTCTTGAGCGGCGTGTACGGCAGGCAGTGAGTGACGGGGCGCAGGTGTTGCTTGGAGGCAAGCGCCGCGGAGCACAGCTTGCCCCCACGGTTATCGCGGATGTGCCGCGTGATGCAGAAGTTGTCGTGTGCGAATCCTTCGGTCCGCTCGCGCCCATTCTGCCAGTCCGTGACATTGACGACGCCATCTCGGTGGCAAATAGCACAGCGTACGGACTTTCCTCCGGCGTAGTAACGACAGACATGACCAAAGCCTTCAAGGCAGTCAAGGAGATACGGGCTGGCACGGTGAACATCAACGAAGTACCCGGATACCGTATTGAGTTGTCTCCGTTTGGTGGCATCAAGGATTCCGGATTGGGTATCAAGGAGGGGGTTATAGAGGCAATGAAGGGAATGACGGTAGTGAAGACCTTCTCGCTACCCTGGTAGAGACCGCCCGCTGTATGTGCCATCATTCCTGAATGCCGCAGGGCATCGGATGCCGAACACCTGCCTCAAGACAGAACCGTGCGTGATTCCCTCTGCACAGACGCATCGGGGCCGCATAAGAATCACCTGATGAGCTGCTGGTACTGCGGTTGACGGACACAAGACGCGCTCACAATGGCAAGCTGCGCGCGCTGATGAAGGGTGTCAACTCCTCTGCCCGCGGGAAATTTCGCTGTTGGGGCGAAGGCGATTCCCACTCGGCATGGCTCGCTTCTATTTCCATCACACCGCTGGAATGGAACGTCAGAAATGTGTACAGGGCTCGTGTATAGGGGGCCATGCGCCCATACTCCTCACCAACCCAATAATAGGAAGCACTGTTAATCCAAACGTAATGGATTCCATTCTTGCGGATGTAGCGGTCAATGTGGTGATGTCCGCAAAAGCAGGCCACAACCTTGCTTCCTTCTGATTGCTGGTTGTGTTCTTCCAGCACGCTTTCAATGGCATGACTTGCCTGGGGCATGGAAGTCGGCAGGCCCAGACCCTGATGTACGAAAATGATTACGGGCAAGTCTGTTGCGGCAAGGTCTGTTCGAAGCCACGCCAGTTGGGTATTGTCAGCGTATCCGCGCAGGGATGCGTCAACATAGAAATTGGCTTCACTATACGGTGTGTACCCTTCGTCCGTTTTTAGATTATTTCGATCAAGCACTACAACATGAAAAGCACCAAAATCGAACGAGTAGTACCGTCCGGGCATTTGCCACTTCTTCACGATAGCATCCTTCGTGGCAAAGTCCATGTCGTGATTTCCCAGCACATGAAAGCGCGGGCCTTCAAATGTTCGCCACAGATCCAGACATTCTTCGCTCTCGGTCGTGCCAAAATTAAAGTCGCCCAATTGAAGAATTGCGTCCGGTTTGCGTTTCTGCACAGCCTGCATGAAGGTATCCAGACGCTCCATCGCCCGGGGCGCAAGACCGTGATGCAGATCTGCAATGATGCCGAGACATAGGGAATCTGCACGGCCCAAGACACGACTTGCAGGTAAAAGCAGGCTACTTGCGAACACTTTGAGCAGAATCCTGCGCGATATCGGTTTGTGCATTGATTGCATAGCAGTTCGGTTTTATCCGTTGTTCAAGGAAGCAATGGTTCGCTGGCCTTCATGCTGACTGATGGGTTGTGGCACCTTGCAGGCGCTGCCCCTGGCGGCATTTTGTATTGCCCGATGAGCCGCCATCTTTGGCGGTGCGGCATTACGAAAATGGCAGCGCAAGAACAGGGATACCTTCATCCCGGGTTCATGCGTCACATTGCGGAAGGGAGGCTGGTTGGCGTTCAACATGCAGGTTCTACCATCATCCGTACCGCATTCTTGCGGGCTTCAAACGCATGTAGCGCGGGCATTGTCGCCCATTGATTCCCAGACGCCGCAGACCATGGATACCATCGTGCAATTTATGATATTATAGTCGCTAGGATTCGTTACTATGTGCTCGGGCGCATCACTGTTTTAGTGTTAACTGTGCGGGTAGGCGGAAGCTGCCTGATCCCGGGCCTTTATTCCATAAGGGGCTGCTAATGAACGGTGCTGGACGCGTACTTGGAGTTTTCAATATTGGCTTGCATGTTGCGATGTGCTTGGCAGTGCTGCCGGCAGGAGCGCAGCCCCTTCCGTTTTTTGACAACTTTGACGATGGCAATTTCGATGGCTGGGTGATCACGGATGATGTTGAGCCGCAGCACGGGCCTAGCAATTGGGGCGTAGAGAATGGTGTACTGGTGCAACGGTCCAATATCTGGTCCTACGGACCCGTTGAATTGGAAACGAAGTATCACTTGGGAACGCACGTTTCTACCGGGAACCCTGCCTGGGGCGACTACGCACTCAACGCTCATGTCCGTTCAGCCGACAATGACGGCGTTGGACTGATTTTTCGCTACCAGGACCAGAGGAATTACTATCGTGTCCTGCTTATGAACGACCCGGCTTGGTCAGGCCGGGATTCGTCTGGTGTATCTGTTAATACTCCCCTTCAACGCATACAAAAGTTCGTTGACGGGGAGCCGTACATCCTTGCGGAGAATCTTGTAGGTCAGGCATATCCTTCTGGAGTATTTTCCTTGACGGCGGACATGCGAGGCGATACCCTGAAGGCGTATCTGAACGGCCGCCTGATCCTGAGCGCTATTGACGACCAATATGCCTCAGGGAAGATCGGACTACTTTCCTACGCCAACACGGGAGCCTATTATGACAGCGTGTCCGTCACGATGGACCGGCATGTATACGAAAAGCCCTCGCCGGTAGAACTCACGTATGCGGTGCGAGAATTTCGGGCTCCGTACATCCAGAATCCCACGCAAACCTCCGTGGAAATTGCATGGCGCACCACGGAAGACGGGATCGGCAAGGTTAAGTACGGCCTGAAAAAGGGGCTTTTGCACGACGAGGTTTCCGAGCCGGAAGCCCGCAAGAAGCATCATGTAACGCTGCCTGGCCTGGAAATAAGCACGCGATACTTCTACGAGGTGTACACCGGTGACGATCGGGTGGCGAACGAGGAGAATTTCCGTACTGCGCGCAGCCATGACGAAACACTATTCTCATTCCTTGTGCTCGGTGATAGCGGTGTAGATACCCCAACCCAGTGGGATGTGGGCCGGCAGATGAAGCGCAGTATGAACGAATCGGAAGTTGATTTCATTGTCCATGTGGGAGATGTGCACCAAGGTGCAGGAGATTACTATGACAACATTTTCTTCAAACCATATGGAGAACTGATAAAGAACGTCAATGTCTTTGCCAGTCTGGGCAACCATGATGTGATTACGGACAATGGGGGTGTGTACCTTGACGATTTTTATTTGCCGAGCAACAATCCCGACAGTACGGAGCGATACTATTCCTTTCGATGGGCCAACGCCTATTTCATCGCACTGGACACGAACGGGGATTTCACTCCCGGATCAGCCCAACATGCCTTCCTCCTCAGCGCGCTTGAGGATAGTCTAAGGTTGGCAGCTACTTGGACATTTGTGTATGCCCACCATCCGCCTTTCACCGAACACTGGACCAATTATTATGGCGACAAGAGAGTGCAGGATCATTTGATTCCTATCTATGAGACTTATGATGTGGACATGGTCATGAATGGCCACACGCACAGCTATGAGCGTGGGGAGAAGGAGCATGTCCATTACCTCGTTTCCGGTGGTGGCGGCGGCGGGCTGGACGACTATTTTTTTGATTACGACCACATCACATTCTCGGATATGGTGCACCATTTTACGCGCATTGATGTGGATGACGAGGTGTTGCATGTTTCGGCCACGGACCAGAACGGCGGGCAGGTAGACCGCTTCGTTGTTAACAAGTTTGTTCAGGTGTCCAAACAGGAACAGATCTCTTCGGATGTGCCCCAAGCGTTTGCGCTTGAGTCAGTTTTTCCAAACCCTTTGAGCGATACGACTACGATAGTGTACCGCATCGCGGAAGCGACGGCTGTGAAACTGGAGCTGTTTGACGCCACCGGGCAGCGGTTAGCCATACTGGTGGATCGGCATCAGCCTCCCGGCACATATCACCTGACCATTGATGCTGCAAGGCTGGCCAGCGGAACGTATGTCGTCGCCATGGTGGCAGGTGGCTATTCCCAGAGCCACCCGCTAACCATTCTGAAGTAATAGCACAGGAGGCAAGTATGCGACGATCCGGGGAGGTGCCTTGGCACCGGCGGGCAGAAGACAGTTGTGACTGGATTCGCCATCAGCGCGACCGATCCGCGCCGATGACTCAGCTTTGCGGAGCTACGGTCTGATTGAGGGGAGCCTTTGGTCAGACACATCCTTGCGGTGCATCAAAGCAATCGTTTGATTGTATCCGTCCGGTGAAGTACATTATAACCGAGGGCATTTACTCTCTCAATTAGAGTAAGTTGGACCGCGATCCGAAGGTTAAATAGGCTGGCATCGGTTGGGCGTGCAGGAGTTAAGTACCTGACAGCGTGTTCGCAGACCAGAACACGGATCTATCGGATAACCCGGGGCACCTGTTTAGGGGCTCCTATGCCGCTTTCTTGACGGTAGCTTGCTGCAAGTCCCGACTGGCTTTCCAATGATGGGGCAAGAGCTCAGCCATGCGTTCGGCAGGAAATGTCGGAAGACTGCGTAGTACATCGGTAAGCCATTCGGCGGCGTGCCATTCCATGTTGGCTGAAAAAGTGATTATTGGTTCGGTGTTGGCTTGGGTTTCCTAAGCCTTTTCACCATACGGATCCATGATCACTTATGAGTTTATCAGATGATTTATCGCAGCTCATTCAGGGGCTGCGTCATGCCGGCGCGTCCGGTCGGCAGCTGCAATTTGACTTGTTGCGGCACCTCACCCAGTGTGTACAGCAGTTAACGTCTAGTCTGGAAGAGGATGTTATGCTTCCGTCGGATAATGCGGCTCCAGACGGCACTGGGGAGCAGTTGGCAGAAGCACCTTCCGAGGAGGAAAATAGCGTCTGTGCTCCGGAGTCTCCGGAGTCTCCGGGAGGCTTGGCATTGGGGTACGATGATGATGCTGCGGCGTGCGAGCAGGCGCGGCAGGTGTTTGATACGCGCCCGTTGTGTGAAGAAGAGCACGTAATCCTTTGGCTTGATGCCATGGAAGTGTGGGGGCGACCCATAGTCGTGTGCATGGCCGCTACCATTGAGGGTTATCGGCGCATTCTGGGCTTTGTGGAGGCTCCGTTGCACGATGCGGAGCGCGTGCAACACTTGTTACAAGGCTTGTTGGAGCGCGGTTTGTGCGCAGATCGGGGGCTCTTCTGCATCACTCCTGATGTGACATCGCTGACCGGCGTACTGCAAGAGTGCTTGGGTACCGGTATGCAGCAGCAACACTGCCAGATGCACAAGCGCACGCGTGTAGTGAGTTATCTGTCCGAGCAGGACGGGCGGCGCATTCGGGGGGCGATCACGCGTGCTTTCGCCGTGCCGGATCCGAAGGTGGCGCATGCAGCGTTGATGCAGATCCATACGGACCTTTTGGTGTGTAACCGGTCTGCGGCCCGGTGGCTCTTGCGGGGTCTGGATAGGACGCTGACACTGCACCGGACAGGACTGTACGAACAGTTGAGCCCGAGCCTTCGAAGTACTCGTTGTGTGGCCCATGTATCCAAGAAGCTGGTGCGGCGGCTACGCGATGTTCGCTTGTGGATGCCGCCAGACAAGCGTCGTGCTTGTCTGGCGTTGTTGCTTCTTGAGATCGAGTCACATATGCGAAGATTGCCCCGCGCTGCGCAAGATCCAGCGATGCGATCAGCATTGTTTCCTTCCATCAATCAGACAAACGATAACTGACCTATGTCCAAAGATGTCATGCAGATAGAAAACCCCGGCACACTACCGGAGGGTCTCCAGAAGATACTAGACACGGGGATCGATTCCCTGAAGCTGTTAGTAGAGCATCTTGGCACGATGCAACTGGCGTTTTTTCTTGCGGTCATGGAAGCCGAGGTAAAGTCTCTCTGCGGTGTGCGCAGAAAGCGCGACAACAATAAGCAGCACAAGGGGCGGTACGAGCGGTGGGGGAGCAGACCGGGCTCTATCATGATTGGAGATGAGCGGGTAAAGGTGAGTGTGCCGCGTGTACAGGACCGGGTGAAGGGTAAAGCGCGTCCTCTGGAGACCTACAAATTGTTGCACAAGCCGAATCCGAATATGGTGGAGCGTATCGCCCGGAAAATTGTGTATGGTATTAGCCAGCGGAACTACAAGAAGGTGGCAACGGAGTTTGTTGGCAGTTTTGGATTGAGCGCTTCCTCAATCAGTCGCAAGTACAAGAGTTACAGTGCACAGGTATTGAAGGAGCAGGAGGAGCGTAATCTGGCGGAGAACACGTTTGTAGCGTTGCTGCTGGACGGCAAGTACTTTCAGGGGGTGCAGGTATTGATTTGTGTAGGGATTACGGAGACGGGCGAGAAGATAGTAGTAGGGATGGTGGAGACGGCGACAGAGAACGCCGAGGCGGTACAAGGGCTGCTGCAGGATTTGATTGATCGCGGTCTGCGGTATGATAAGGGGTTATTGGTCATCTTAGATGGTTCCAAAGGGCTTCAGAAGGCGGTGAAAGCGGTGAAAGCGGTATTTGGTGATAAGGCACAGGTACAGCGGTGTACTTGGCATAAGCGGGAGAATGTGGTGAGTTACATTGAGAAAGAGGACGAAAAGGTGCGGGTTCGGGGGGAGTTGCAGCAGGCGTACGACGAGCCGAATTACGACAAGGCAAAGGATGCGCTTCTGAGCATAAAAAAGGGAATTATATAGCTGAGTACCCACGCGTTTTGGCACCCGTTATTATTGCGCTGTGGTGGTGCGGTCAGGATGGCTTGCGCCAGTTTTTCATAATCAGTTCCCGCTTTTCGCGAAAAAACTGCAATTAATTCGAAAACCTCAGCAGATGGGTACTCAGCCATATAATTCCCATAAAAAAGGGGTTGAAGGAGTCCCATCCCAAGGCAGCGAACAGCTTGTCTGAGGGGTTGGAAGAGACTTTGACGCTCCATAGACTGGGGGTGGCGGAGGAACTGGGACGCAGTTTGCAGACCAATAACATCATGGAGAACCTGAACAGTTTGATTGCTCAACGATGCCGGAATGTCGCGCGTTGGATGAATTCGAGTCAACGTCAACGATGGGCAGCCATGGCGAATAGGGAGTCGGAGACATGGAGCATGAAGATCCTACCCTGTGCAGACCACCTGCCGGAACTACAAGCAGTTCTACTGTAGAAGCGTGTACCGTACCACGATGCGTGCGATAATGGGGGCAGGATCGTGCTGTGTGACGGGTTCGGCTGCCACTTAGGGGTAACAGCGCTATAGAGGCGTAGTGTAAGGCCTCCGTAGACGACGTAACGTGTCACTCCGCGATAAGCGGAGCAGGCGGAGATGTATCTGGAGGGCACGCATGTCCCCGCCAAAGCCGTATCGGAGGGCCCAGAAGGGCTCTCATCAGACGGTAAGCGGGCTAAATGGGGTCCAAATGTGCCGAAAACACGCCAACGAGGCGGTAGATCACGCGTACGGTGATCTATCCGGCCAATAAGGAGCCTACGGCTGTGCGCGGAGGGGTAGTCATCAAGGGAGCCAAGGCGAATGTGAAAAGACTACCCTGTGCCAGGAAGGTGTCGTAATTATCATCAGCATTATTGCAGCGCGTACGATCCATAAGTGCTTGCCGGAACATGAGTTCGGTCGTGGTACGATGCGTGCGGAATTGGAGGGTGCATCGTAGCGTGGTTGGTAGGATTGACGGGTTTACGTTGCTACATACACGCGTGGCTGTCCACTATGCCTGCAGATGGCACGTTTGAAGCCGTTACCACGGTGTGCATGCGTGCAAAAGGGCTCATATAGGCTGTTCAGTAAGGAAAAACGTGCCTGAATCTGCCTGCAACACGCCAACGAGGCCGTAAATCATGCGTGCAGGTCAATTAGTGAGGTGGAGTCGTTAAGCAGGACAATATTATCCTGGACAAACCACCGAAGCTGTAAGCAGCTCTACTGTAGAAACGCGTACAGCACCGCAGCGATAGTATATGCTGAAAGATGGATACGGTCGTGCAATGCCACGGTGCATGCGATAATGGGTGCTGGATCGTGCTATGTGACAGGTTCGGCCGCCAATTAGGGGGTAATAGCGCTATAGAGGCGCGGTGTAAGGCCTCTGTAGACGATGTAACGCGTCACTCGCCATGAGCGGAGGACACGCATGCCCCCGCCAAAGCCGTATCGGAGCGCCCAAAAGGGCTGTTCTCAGACGTTCACCGGACTGAATAGCACCCAAAACCGCCGAAAACGCGCCAACGAGGCCGTAAATCACGCGTACAGTGATCAGTCCTGCCAATAAGACTGCCTACTGCCGGAACGGGAGTTCGATCGTGGTACGATGCGTGCGGTATTGGATGATAGGATTGGCGCGTTTAGGTCGTTACCCCCGCGTGGAAGGTTAGCATACCTGCAGATGGTGTGCTTGAATCCGCTACCGCGGTGTCAGCGCGTGCAAAAAGGGCTCATATAGGCTGTTCAGTAAGGAGAAACGCGCCTGAATCTGCCTGCAACACGGCAACGACACCGTAAATCACGCGGCAGATACTTGCGGGCTTGATAACCGCTGCAAAAGTCCATAATTCTTTGATCAGAACTACAATCAGGGGTGTCAGGATGAGCGCAGAATCTGTACATTATAGCCGTTCCAGCCGGCACCGACCGGATTTTCAGCCAACAAGGAATGGCACGCCGCCCTGCTCGGACACCTCATCAGCAAACAATGCCGACCGCATCGGTAATAACTTCGACGCATGCTCCAGTCTGCGCATGCGTGATTCCATCTCCAACAGCAACAGCGCCAACTGCGCCCGTCGTTCCTGTGGCGGATACCAGTGACGAAGGCCGCGCAACTGCTTGACCAGCCTGTGCGAGGTATGCATCAAACAACGGGTGCTCCTAAGACTCGGACTCAGCATCTCGTACAAGCCCGTACCATGCAGCGTCAGTGTTCGGTCCAGATCCTGCAGCAGCCATTGCGCCGCAGATCGGTTGCACCGTTGTAACTCGGCATGGATCCGCATCAGGGAACTGTGGGCCTCCTGTCGGTCCGGTAATTGATAAGCACGCGAGATGGCGCCCTTTACACGGCGTTGATCCTCATCGGCAAGATAGCTGACTACACGCTCGCGCTTGGCCATCTGGCAATGCTGCAGGCATACATGCATGCCCAAGCTCTGACCAAGAACTCGTGTTAGCCCCGCCTGTCCAGATGTGATGCAAAGCAGGCCCCGATCCACACACAAACCGCGCTCGCACAACCCTTGTAGCAGCTGCCGCACCGCCCCGGTATCCTGCACCGTGGACTCTGTAAATCCCAGCATATGCCGATACCCCTCTGCGGTAACGGCCATGCAAAGCAACAATGAACGACCGTACACCGATGTGGCATCCATCCACAGAGCCACGTAATCTTCCCCGCCTATGTGCCGACCCTCAAAGACCTCCAAGGCCTGGTTGCGCACCTCCCGCATATAGGCATTATCCTGACCACCACCACCTTGTAACGAGGCCTCCTTCGCCTCCAGAACACGGGACGACTCCTCTGTTTGCGTCTTGCCGTCCGTAGGGGATGATGGAACCGCATTCACACCCGGGCTGGCCGACTCCTCTTGTTGCACATCCGACTCCAGACTGCATGTCAGGCGTTGTGCAAGCTCGGTGCATTGTCGCAGGAGAAAATATCGCAGCGACCGACCGGATTGACCCGCGTCGCGAAGCATCTGATCAAGCTCCGAAAGATCATCTGAAGGCATCTTGGAAGAAAATAATTGGCTCGTGTAAAAGGCTCCGAATACTCCTAAACATTCGCGACCCTCGTTTTATAAGCCAACTAAATCTGGCACCATGCCCACATTGGACAATCCGCCCTGGACCGTGCGCGGTTGGCCTGCCGTGAAGCTATCGAGAGAGTGAGGAGGCTGTATGACTGGGTTGGAACAGCAGCTGACGGCCGCCTTGGAGAGGTTGTCCGCGCAGTACGAAACGGAACAGCGGCGGCAGTCAGAGCAGGTCGAGACCTTGCGGGAGCATGTCGAGCGGCTGACGCACTTGACGGAATACTACGGGACATTCGGCGCAGCGTCGCGCGGCCGCTGGAGGTGACGCCGCCGCGTGGGCCAGAGCGGGATCATGGGCCCAGCCGGTGATGTGCGGGTCGTTCTACTGAACTTCCGAATGGACACACCGGTCCCGTTCGACGGTTTCAGGCGCTCGCCAGCGGTTCGAGGTTGTAGAGGAAAGCCCACCCGATGGTCACCTCGATGTCCCCCAGCCATTCGATCGCCTCGGGATGGTCGGCCAGCGCCGGTAGCAAGGCCGCAATCACCCACGGGACGTCCGGAGGGTTGCGGAAGTCGCCGGGATCGCATCCGTCGATGAACCAGGGGGCTGCCGCCACGGTCTCGCGCCATGCGCGCCGAGGGCCAGCGCCGCCACGGGCTGCCTGTCCAGGGCGACGATGCGCCCCTGCAGGACGCGCGGACCGTGCGGATGCACGAGCACCTCCAGCCGCCACGGATCGTCCGGACCCCGCAATGGCGCGGGGGTTGCCAACGCGCCCGCCACCGCGATCAGCCGTCCGTACGCGGGCGTCACCTGCTCGGCCATATCGGAGCAATCCGCCTGGAAGCATTGCCCCGTGTTCGCGGTCCAGTGTTCGAGCCTCACTCCACCTCCCGGCGAGGCCAGGGTGCTCAGCTACCGTTGGCGCGCGCTGATCTGGCAAGCCGACAGACCGACGCGGTCGCCCCCCCGGGGATAGCCGTGCCGGTGATGATCCTCGCTCTGCGCCGACGGGACGCCGTACCGCTTTGGCAGACAAAACGGCGGAGAGCCAAGCGCACTCCGCAGAGTCATTCTAGGTCAACTACTGGCTAGCGCCGTCCGGCCCGTCCAAGTCCTTCATGACTGCCGGTGCACCGGTCACTCGCTCGAATTCCTCGGAGTCACCGAGTTTCCTGCAGAGGTGTTCCACCCAAGCGTCCGTGTAACCGTAGCTCTTGGAAAGATCATCGTAGAGACAGTACCGGGGAACCGTCTCCTGCGGCCGTTGCGAGTCTGGTCCGGGTCGCACCTCGTAAGCCTTCCAAGCTCGGGTATGCGTGTGCATCGAGACTCGAAATGACAAGCATTCTTCAAGCCGCGCGACGACTTCGCCCGGCTTCATCAAGCCCGAACTCGCTACCGGTACATGCCTTTCCTTGATCAGAGCCGCTACCCTTCTCAGCCCCTCCGTCTGCTCCAGACGCGTTGGATCATACCGTACGAATTCCACAGCCAAGTCAGCCGACTTCTTCCGGTTTGCTAGTTTCGGCACCAGGAAAACCCTGAGGGAGTATGATGAACTCTCCACCACCTCCCTGGGGAGTCCACCTCGAAACTGCCGCATGAAGTCGAGGAGGTCGGTTGCGCTCGAAGATTGGAGGCGGCGGAGTGCCTCCTCCTGAGCATCGGGGCGCAAGATGGAGAACTGAAGTGCTACCGCGAGTTCTCCCGAGATCGCGTAGTGTTCACCAAACTCGGTGGTGAGGAGCTCCTCGAAGTTCATGAGCATCGCCTGGCACTCACCATACAGTGTTGGATCGAGCTCAGGATGATCGCGATGCTCGATCTTGTTCCGCAGGCATACCATGAACTCTAGGTTCGCACGCTGGGGCGGGTTCTCACCCAGGTAGTAGCGGCGGACGCATTTGGCCAAGTCCCAGTGCAACGGCTCACCGCCGATTTGCTTGTATTTGACCCGGGACCCGGTACCACTCTCGAGATACCAGGGCTTCTCCCCCCGTCGATGGAAGATCGCATGAAGGAGCGCAGTCCAAGCAACCACCATGAGGATTGCGTAGGTACGGGTCCGAAAGGCCCTGCCCGGCTTGTTGTAGTTCTCAACAGCAGCGACGCAGGCCTCACGAGCCTTCGCTAAGTGGTCAAGAACCACCTGAGGGAGAGTCGAAGAGCTATCGGGCGGGGGCATCTTACCTAACCCTCGGTTCCCACCCGTACCGCGGCACGGACGGGAACCTGATCCGACTGGCGAACACGGGCCTTGGCGTCAGCCCTGCGCTCGCGCCTACAGCTGGACCCGATGCTCCCAACGGCTCTTCATTCGCTCCACAAATCACACAATCCCCACGCTGTAACTCTCGGCCCTGATTCAAGGTCATGGTTCCTATCCTAACTTCGCCATTTCGTAGTGCTACTAACCTACGGAATTCTCCCGTGGCCATATTTGGACCGTTTTTTTCAGGAGCAATGGATGGTGAGATTTACCGGATCGGTTGAAGTTGGTTTAGGGTGGTTTGAATCCCTGATTACCTGGTGTTTTGCCGCCTGTTTCGCTGCGATCTATCTCGGATCGTTTCCATCGGACCTAGCTCTGGTGGCTCCATCTGGAGTACGCTATCTCAACCGTTGTGAAGGGACCATACGTCATGAGTCTGGAGGCTTCTGGCTCACCGGTGCACTCGCTTCCTCCACATGCTCGGTCACGGTGCGGGTCGCATCCGGGTCATACACGTATCCCAGTACCGCAAAGAACTGTACCATACTCGGAGGCAGATCCTGATCCACCTCCGTGATCAGGTACCGATATTGGTTCTTAACCATCTTGGTCGTAATCCGACGAATCCTGTTCAACCTGTCTCGGATCGTCGCCCAACTATCATGAATCCCGTGTTCCTTGAGTCTGGTGCGAACCAGATGGGCAGCATGATAAGCCAGTACCGTGATGAACAGATGCCCTTCAATGCGGTCATCTCTGCTGTGGTAGATGGGCCGTAGACCGAGGTCCGATTTCATGACTCTGAATGTGCGCTCAATCTCTGTAAGTCGCCAGTAGGTTCGTGCAACCGTTTCCACCGACCATCCGGTATGACTGGTCCGAAGCACATACCCTCCGCTGGCCTGGGTGCGACGTGCATGCGAAGCACGCCGGGTCACCGTAACGGATGCTGCATGCTTGGTGCCCTCCTTTTTGCTGACCTCTACCTCATACAGGTGTGAGACCTTCTTGTACTTTTCCTTCAGACGACCAACCTTTATCGTGACCTTTTCATAGTTCTTCAAGTACCCGGGTTTCGAGAGTCCCTCATGTAGTGTAGTGAGCGCCTTCACAAACTTCTTGCATTGGGTTTCAAGGATCTGATCCTCCTTAGCCCTGCCCTTCCCCCATAAATCATCCACTACGGTTCGATTGTTCGTCAGTTCTGGTCAACTCTCGCTGGCATGGCTGTCGGAATATCTCGGGTATTTCGACCTGACAGGTATGGTGTGTGACTTGAGGTGAATAATGCCGTCCTCTCGTGCGGATACGCGATCTCTTCCTGCGCCGCTTCCACTGCCATCCTACCACTTCATGTATTTGACATTTTGCTACTTGTTTTTTATGTTGTGGCATGCTTCAGCGAAGTCAGGTCTTACGAACGCTCACCGCTCCCTGCAATGGAGAGCGTTTGGACAGGGTTCTTGCCGACGATCGTTGGCGGTTTCGCACGCAGATAGCGCGCGCTGTCTGTGAAGAGTTCGGGTTTGTTGATGCACGGGGCGAACCGCAGGTGAGCAACTGTGCGCAGGCTTTATCGAAGTTGGAGGCCCGGGGGAGGATGGTGTTGCCCAAGCCCGAGAATTGTAATGCGGCTAAGGCGGAACCGCGTAGGCGCGAGGAGCGGGTACCGGATCCGATAGCGTTACCGGACACGGTACACGGTGTCCGGGGGTTGACGATTGAGTTGGTTGAGACGGACGAGCAGCGTATGGTGTGGAACACGTTGCTGCACTTTGAGCATCCGAGGCGTACGACCACATTTGTGGGAGCGCAGGTACGCTATCTGATAGGCAGTGCCCATGGTTACCTGGGAGCGGTGGGATTTTCGGCGGCGGCGTTGTGCCTGGCGCCCAGAGAGCACTGGATGGCGTGGAGTGATGAGCAGCGCAAGGCGCATTTGCACCGTGTGGTGTGTTTGAGTCGTTTTCTGATACGGGGGCAGTGTCAGGATTTGGCCAGCCATGTACTGGGTAAGGTATTGATACGGTTGGCGGATGATTTTCAGGCACGGTACTGTTACCGTCCCTGGGTTGTCGAAACGTATGTGGATCCCCAAGGGGAAGGAGCGTGTTTTGAGGTGAACAATTTTGTATTGATCGGCCATACCGCAGGCGGAAAGCGGCACAAGGAGGCAAAGGAAGAGGATCCCAAGGAGCTGTATGTATACGAGTTGGACAAAGAATGGCGCGGGACCTTGGGGAAACCGGAGGAGGAGTTGCGTCCGGTGAGGGATCCGAACGAGGGGATTGACAGTGCGCAGTGGGCCGAAACGGAGTTTGGCGGAGCGCCATTGGGAGACAGGCGGTTGTCTGTGCGACTGGTAAAGAGTACGTCCATGTTGGCCGATGTGATAGGCCACAGCATTACCGCGCATACGGATGCGGACCGCGCGGCGGTGAAGGGGCATTACCGGTTATTGGAGAGCAAGAAGGACAAAACGGTAACGCCGGAGAACATATTGGCGCCGCATCGTGGGCGTACGATAGAGCGCATGCGTAGTCAGGAGACCGTGTTATGCATCCAGGACACGACGAAGTTGCGGTACAGTACGCGGCCGGCGTGTACGGATTTGGAGGTAATAGGGAGTAATCAGACGACGGCGAAGACGCTGGGCTTGCCGTTGCATGCGACGCTGGTGGTGACGGAGGATGGATTGACGTTGGGGGTGTTGCGTGGCAGCTTCAAGGATCCGGAGGAGGGTCCGCATGTTCCGCGGACGCAGCAGTGGATAGACGGGTTCAAGGATATATGCGAGGCGGCGGAGGAGCTGTCCGGCGAGACGCAGGTGATCTGTGTTGCGGACCGGGAGGCGGACAGCTTTGCGATGTTTGCCGAGCAGCGCAGACAGGGTAAGGCGGAGGTATTGATACGAGCGAAGCATGATCGCAAGCTGTTGGATGATCGCAAGCTGTTTGCGGTAATGCGCAGTGGTAAGGCTCCGGGGAATGTGGAGATAGAGATACAGCGGGTGACGGCGCGCAAGAAGCAGGCGCGCAAGCAGGCACGGAAGGGTCGCAGTTACCGGATGGTCAATACGGAGGTACGCTACGGGAGGTTCTTGTTGCCGGATCCGAAGAACGAGGAGGAGCCGGTGGTGATGTACGGGGTGCATGTGTTGGAGGTGGAGCCTCCGGGGGATGCGCTGCCGGTGGAGTGGATGCTATTGACCAGCATGGAGGTAGGGAGCGTAGCGGATGCACGGCGGGTGTTGGCAATGTATCTCAAGCGGTGGCGGGTGGAAGACTTCTTCCGCGTGCTCAAGAGTGGGTGCAAGGTAGAGCGTTTGGGTCTGCGTACCTCGTTGCGTCTGCAGCGAGCAATAACGATGTATTGTGTGATATCCTGGCGCGTCATGACCTTGGTGCAATTGGGTCGGGAGGTGCCGGAGCTGGACGCGGATGTCTTTTTCACGGAGATGGAGCTGCGATTCTTGGATGGATATGCAGCACGGGTAAAGCTGCCGAAGCCCAGTACTTTGGGAGCTGCTATCTTGATCGTAGCGGTGCTCGGCGGTTATCAGAACCGCACTCGTGATGGACCGGTGGGTTACCAGATCATGTGGCGTGGCCTAGAGAGGTTACACCTAATGACATTGGGATACGAGGTAAGAGACGAACAATTGAGTGCATGTTCGCACGGGAATTCATCTGGGTTCATATAAATGGCATATCAACCTGCCTGATGTGGGCCTATGCCCCAGTGGCTACACCTGCGTGAGCGTGCGGTGAACTTGCATCTTGATTAGGTGACGGGTTCTGTAGAGCTTACCCGTAGACGTGAGAACCCAGACCCCGGACCGTCCGCCTGGTACAGCCCAGACGTACGGCGGAAGAGATGTTTCCGCTGGTAGAGCAGTATAACGAAAGGACCCGGTCCGCAGCGGCGTCTTGCGCAGAGCAGGGCATCTCGTACGGACCGTTGAATTACTGGAGGCAGAAGTATCGCCAGGAGACTGCAGCCGAGGGTTCGTGGATGTAGGCAATGCAGCGCCAAGGGAAGCGGCGCAGGAAGAGATCGCGTATCCGCACGAGAGGATGGCATTATTCACCTCAAGTCACACACCATACCTGTTAGGCCGAAATACCCGAGATATTCCGACAGCCATGCCAGCGATATTTGACCATACCTGACGAACAATCGAACCGTAATGGATTATTTATGGGTACAGGGCAGCCTTAGCCTGCTTAGCCTCACTGTGCACAAACACGCGCAGTTCCGCATTATCGTCAACGTCTTTTTCGTCTTCAACATCTTCAACATCTTTTTCCTTTTTGGTGATCTTCCAGGCTTTGATCTTGACTCCCCCTGCGGTCGTAAACTGTTGATCCGGCTTGTTTTCGGGGACTGGAGGGGCTTTGGAACGCTCCACGGTGATCCAGTTCAGTCCCTGTTCTTTCAGGTACTGCAGATTCTGCTCCGTCGCAATGCCGGAGTCCATAATCACTGTGGGCGTAGCGCCGTTTAGTTTCTCAATCGCCTCTTTGAGCGTTGCCGGTTCCCCTGCATTGCCCGGCAGGATCTGCACATTGCGGGGGAACCCCGAACCATCCAGGGTGAGCGCCAACGTAACCAATGGACAATCACTGCGCTTCTCCTTGCTGCGCCCATGCGACAACAACTTCCCTTTCTTCTTGCCGTGGTAATAGGTATTGGTTAAATCATAAAAGACGATCGTTTCTTCAAACTGCAATACCGCTTTGGTAATGCCAAAGAGTTTCTCCAGGATCTGATCCATATGCTTATGGATCAGATCCGTGCAACGATAGAGGGTGTTGAGACTCGGGGGTTCCAAATCCAGAAGCTGCAGAACACTGGAGGTTTTACACAGCCATTTACGCGTTTCTCGTTCACTGCCCGGGTGGAGCATACGTCCGACGATCAGCGCACAGCAGAGCTTGACGTGTTTCTCGCAGAAGTTGAGCGAACGTAGCAGTACAGCCAGTCCGAGCTGTTCCAAAGTCTGAAGGATCAGTCGTTCTCCGCCGACGGTCCGGGAATCGGGATGGGTTGTTTTCTCTGGATCAATGAGGTGTTGCTGATGGGATGTGCGATGGATGTCGTAGCCCTTGCTTTCGAGATGTGCAACGATGTCGTCGACCGCATTGAGAAAGGCTTCATCATTCTGGAAAGGGAGGCTGGCTTTCCCTTTGAGTCGGGCAGTAACACAGTGGGTCAGCTCCCCCCACAGACTGCGGGGGATGTTGAAGTTCGGGCCGAGATTAAGGAGGGTACGGTGTTTGGAGGTACCGTCTTTGCGATAGGATTCGATGAGGGCAAAGCTGTTGCATTTCTTACCGTCTTTACGTTTGTAGGGCCGGTTTCGGATAAACATGATCGGAGTGTGGAATTGGTACGGGGTAAGGTACCGGGGTGGTTGGGGGGAGGTTCCCGTCCACACCGCTATAGCACTACATTGCTTTTTCCAAAAAAGTCGGCTAAAAAAGGTCGAAAAACGCCGAATTTAGCCGAAATAACGCTATTAGGAGGGAAAAACGAGAGAATTGGAGACGGAACTCAGCGTTTTCCCCTGACCGGATGGCGAAGTTAGGATATGATCTTCATCGTAGTTGGTGACAAAGAAACGACGGATGTATGAAATGCCTTGGTTGGAAAGGTAGGTTGATGGTCGGATGGCAGACCCATGCCCGCAGTCAAAGAGCAAAACTCCCCCGTCGCGCCCGACGGCGTAGGCGCAGAAACCGTGCTCGACATCTAGAACAGCGAATTTCACTTGATCAATTTCTCCTTCAGGGGGTCTAGGTATGGGAAGTCATGGGGATTGCCGGTCTCCCTGTGTGTCGTTCAGGACCCGCTGCGAAATCGCCGTCCCGGGCTACTTCCTCCTCCAGCAGTTGAAAGAAAGTCTCACTGTAATATCGAGATCGAGTTCGGACGTACGAGGGGAGTACTAAGAACGCAATCAGGAAAAGTGGGGCGGGGGTAATCGACGCGAGGATTGGCCACCATAGGTCCGAGTAACCCCAAATGTACAAAGCCCATGTACCTGCGCAGCTAATCAGAGAGAGGCCGAGCCAGACGGGTCGCATGCCAGTGAGGTTCCTAGCCCCTCCGTAACGGATGCTCTCTTGGTCGTGGCGAACACGCATTGAGCCGCTCCGAAACCGGTTCCGCATACGGATGACAGCATCATTGACAGTGGCGCGGATGACTGCCGCGTCCCCACGAACCGCCTCCAATTGGAGGTCTAAGCCGGTGACCTGCTTGACCTGCTCGTACCACAGGGCACGTTGCTGGGGGGAGACATCAGAATTGTCCGGCATCAATAGTGAGTTAGTCGGTGCGTCGAACGGCCAGTCTGGCCAGAGCTGCTTCTGTAGGCGATTACCCATGGCTGAAGCGAAGTTCGCAAGGACAAAACCACCTAACGCAATCACACCTGTCGTCCCCCCGAACAGTACTGCCCATCCCTCAAGAGTCCCACCGAGCGCAAATGTCAATGGAAGCAGTGGGAGGAAAGACGCGAGAGCTGGTGTAAGGCGAGCGACTCGATCGTATTCGGTACTGAGCGCCATGACGCTTAGCCACGTATTCCCTTTGCCCATACCCATCTCCTGATGGCGTCTGCGGAGTCCACCTGCCATGGCAGGTTGCTGGACCTCGAACACGAATGGCGCCCCGGTGCTTCGATCCTACTCTCGGATTCTCGGGTGGCGCCGTGATTCGCGCGAGCCTCGCCTCTCCTAAGCATCACGTATAGAAGGTCCCGATGTAGTAGCAGCCATGTCGATTCCCGACGCCCTTTTCCTTAGTGAGGAAGTCGACGGAATACGTCGATTTCGACACGAAGACGTGTGCCTTACCGCTCAGGCACTCGAAAACAATGTCTCCAGCCGAGTTTTGAGTTATCGTGTCCCACCCGTCGTAGTAGGTGAGATCGGAGGAGGGCGCCTCGCCAACCACGATGATCGTAGGATCGATCTTGTCCAGCCAGGCCTTCGGAACCCGTCCGCTCTTCCGGCCGTGATGGGGTGCGAACAGAATTTCCGAGGCCTCGGGGGTGACGGCGTCCTTGATCTTCTCCATGAAATCGGTCTCAAGATCGCCCATCCACATCACGCCAGCCCCGTCTGAGAGGCTGTAGCGGACAATTGGCGAGATGTTGTTGGGGCTACCGCCGTCTTTCGCCTGCTCGAGGGCGTCCTTGTAGTGTTGGTTGGTTACGATAGGCCAGCGCATGAAGATCCCTGACGACCCGCGCCCTTCGCCGTCCGTGTTGAGCCAACGACGACGAATGTCCCGCTTGATGAAGTACGCTTTCTCGCTGTCTCGAAGCTTCTTGTAACGCTTGAAGTCTTCCGTCTCGTCGCCCTTGGTCGCATTGTTCTCCACAGCGTAGAAGTTAGCGTAACCGAACCGGTCATCGAAGCGCTTGAGCCCGGAGATGTGATCCTGGTCCGGGTGGGTGGAGATGAACCTCTGGATCCGCCCTTGTCCGCCGACCGTACCCTTCTGTTTCTCCTCAATCTCGTCGAGGATCTCTTCGCTGCGGTCGTCAGGCAGGCAGCAGTCGATCACGGTGAAGTTGGCCGAGCCATGCCTGATGTAGAACATGTCGCCGTTACCCACGGCGAGGGATTTCACGATGGTCAAGAGAGAGACTCCAGGTCGAGTGCTGCCTCCAGGAGGTATCGACCGTATCGGTCGGCGGTGATGCGAACCATCACCGGGCGAACCCTGGTCAGGCACACGAGGCAGCACGGGCGTTGATAAGGGTATTCACGAACGATCCACACTTGGTCTGACGCTCGATCGGTAGTCGAATGGGCGGTCCGAGCGGAGCGTATTCTGGTGGTCGCGGGGGCCTTGATGGATAGTCTGCGCATAACATCCAGAACCACTCCTTTCTCTGGAGGTGAAGCAACGGCGCCCATGGTATAGCGGATTGCGGACGAACGTCAATCCCTCCACAATATATCGGGCATGTATTGCCCGCGCCTCTCAACGGACGGTAGCACTAGAGGTTTCGTCGCCTGTGGTGTCGTCGACCGCGTTTCGCCTCCTACCGTGGCATGGAAATATCATCGCGGCTTTCCATAAAGTCAGGCGTAGTTGACATTCAGAGCGCTGTTCTATAGTCAAAGATGTTGTTTCGCTTCCGGGGCGGTCTTCCTCTATCTGGAACTGGTGGGAGGCGGGACCGAACGCTTGCGAATAAAAACTGAACAGTATACTTTTCAGGACCCGGGATCAGTCCTCGACCCCCAGATCGTCATCCATGCCCGACGCCAGCACGACCCCATTTACGGACGCCGCCCTGACCCCCGACCCAGGACTGCAGATCATCACGCCCAGCGCCGCCATCAACGGAAGCATCTCTGCCGGACACGCCACATCCTCCCAGCTCCCGCTCCCCCACAAACCGCCCGAAATCGCTGACCTCCTCCTCGCCGCGGGAGCCGTCATCCGAGGGGCCGCCCGGGCCACTCTCGATACCGAACGCCAGAGCGCTCTGGGCCAGTATTTCACGCCGATGTGGGTGGCGCGCCTAACCCGCATATCTCACCACGGCTGGTCATTTAACCTGCAATATTCATGATGTACCCTGTTCGGGTCTAAAAGTGCTGTTTCGGTACCTGCAGGACCGATTGTGCGTTGTTCACGCGTAGGGACGACCATGAGAGGGGCTGAAAACACCAGTTTAGGCCCTTTTCCCGACTCGATAGCGGTCACATTACCGAGATTTTGGGAAGACGTCTGTCGGGTAGACACACCTCTGCCTACCTTCTCTTTCCGCTTTCCGCGTTGGGCGCCTGCGGTGTCGAAGCGCAGGCGCAAATATGACTTAGCTAGCTCTTCATGGGAAGCGTGATCCATGTGAGTTGACAATAACGTCGCCAAAATTGCTCCCATGCAGCATCTGCGCTGGCGGCAATGTGGATAACGATGTTGCGCGCGTGTTGTACGAAGCGGGCCCCCACCTTGAGTACACGCTCGCGATAGGTGCTCAGACTTATCTGGGATTCGTCAGGCTCCCGCATAAGGCAGCGCCCCACATGCATGAGCTGATACGTTAGAAGGTATACCTGTAGCAGGACCTCGTTCTCGGCTCGGATCTCGGCATCCTGTTCCGACTCATCCTGTTCCGACTCATCCTGTTCCGACTCATCCTGCTCCGACCCATCCTGTTCCGACCCATCCTGTTCCGACTCATCAGGCACCCGCACTACAGGCCGGCCCTTATAGTGTGTCTTCGGACGGAGAACCGACGACAGCGCCATGGAGCAAGCCGCATTCAGCTCCCCGAAGTGCTTTTCCGCCTTTCCTCTCTTCCTGTACAGATTCACAAGCTGCTCTGCCGGATAGGCTTCTACATCCAGATCGGTGATCAGATAGAAATGCCGCGGAAAAAGCTCTCCCGGCACCGGAACAACCACGAGCACCACACGACGCTCTACGGACCAGCACTTTGCACGGTAGCGCAGTTCGTGGTAGCATTCGTCCGACGGCTGATCACCCTCCAAATGAGGCGCCGCAAGCCCGTCAATCACATCGTTCCCTTTCAGACGCATCACGTAGCCGATACGGTCGCTCTCCAGCTTATCACATAATTCGCCACTGTTGAAGCCTGCGTCCAATCGGACAATGACCTTGTCGGCCACATGTTCACGCAATGCCAGCCCAATGCGTCGAATGAAACCGTAGCAGTCCTTCACCACATTCTGCGTGCCCCCTCGCAATTCCGCCCCCAACATGTCGCCCGACTCACCGCATATGGCGACAAGGGGCAGAAAGATGGTGCGCTTGTAATATCCGTTCCACTTGCTGCCCTGCTGCTTGCCATGCGTATCTACCGGTACACCGTCCACATCAAAGACCACCTCGGGGCGGCGCTTCCCGCCACCACGCTGCAGCAGGTGCTCCATGGCGAATGTCTCTACAAAAAGGCGCAACTTCTTGAAATTCTTTTTCCCGGCCAACATGTGCACGAAGCGAGACATGGTTGGCTGGGATGCCAGGGACCTATCGTCCTGTAAAGCCTCCATACCCCTTTTGGAAGAAGTGGCCACGCGCATGGCGGGGTCCCTTCGAAGCTTGTCCGCATCTGACTGACGTCCCCACCCCTGCACATGTTGCAGCAGGTACTGCCGCACTAACTCCTCAAGGCTATGCGTAATCCGAGCTTGGGACCGATTGTCCTTAAGCACGGAAGCGAGTCGGCATGCCAAGGTGCTGATCACCATGAGCAGGCGCATAGGAATGACGCCGGCATCCGATGTTAGATTATCGGTCTTGGAGCGTACAACTTTGACGGATTTATTGAACTGGCAAGCGAACAGAAGGTTGGATTTGGGATCTTGCATCGGGTGTTTTACAGGGTGAATGGGTATTGGGGTTTCTGAACGTTTGAGCGTCGCACAGGATCCCATTCAAACCGTGTATAGTCAACATATTACACCATAATATCAAACGACGATTCCCCGCCACTTAACTCCCTCATGAATAAGGGAGGATGAGCGGAGAACACGCATGCCCCAGCCAAAGCCGTATCGGAGCGCCCAAAAGGGCTGTTCTCAGATGTTCACCGGACTGAATAGCACCCAAAACCGCCGAAAACGCGCCAACGAGGCCGTAAATCACGCGTACCGTGATCAGTCCTGCCAATAAGACTGCCTACTGCCGGAACAGGAGTTCGATCGTGGTACGATGCGTGCGGTATTGGATGATAGGATTGGCGCGTTTAGGTCGTTACACCCGCGTGGAAGGTTAGCATACCTGCAGATGGTACGCTTGAAGCCGCTACCGCGGTGTCAGCGCGTGCAAAAAGGGCTCATATAGGCTGTTCAGTAAGGAAAAACGCGCCTGAATCTGCCTGCAACACGGCAACGACACCGTAAATCACGCGGCAGATACTTGCGGGCTTGATAACCGCTGCGAAAGTTCATAATTCTTTGATCAGAACTACAATCAGGGGTTTCAGGATGAGCGCAGAATCTGTACATTATAGCCGCTCCAGCCGGCACCGACCGAATTTTCAGCCAACAAGGAATGGCACGCCGCCAAGCCATTCAATCGGGTTTACCGATTGCAGCTTGCATGTGGCAAAAAGAGCGTACAGTACTGCGGACCGCTGCGCTGCCGCATGCGATCCCGCAAACAGATGGTTTTTTCGACCAAGCGCAATCGCCCGCATCTGGTTCTCGACCAGATTGTTATCGATCTCAACCTTCCCGTCTTCCAGGTAACAAGCCAGCTTCTCCCACCTGTTGAGCATGTACCCCACGGCCTCATCCCATCCCGCACTCGGCCGGTGCTCACGCTCCTCAAGCCATGGCTTCAACTTCTCCAGCACCGGCCGTGCCTCCTCCTGTCGTACCTCCACACGCCGAGCCGGACCAGCTCCCTCCTTACGCAACCCACGCTCTATCGCATAAAACTGCCGGATTTCCTCCATTACATGGCGCACCTTCTTGGGCTCCTTTTTCCTGCAGTCATAAAACTTGCAACGCGCATGCGCCATACATCCAAACAGCGTTATCCCGCCCCGCGTACCGAACGCATCGTACACCACATACCCGTCGGTTTGCATCGCCCCTGTATATCCGCACAATAATTCCCACGGTCCAGCGCGCCCACGGCTCGGGCTGTAATCCATCATCACCACCTTCGCCCGCGGTGCCAGGTATACCCAAAGATAGCCGCGATGCGCCTTTCCTTCGTTTTTCTTCCCTTTCTTCTTCGGCTTTTGCACCGGGAACATTGTCTCATCCACCTGCAGATACCCGCTACGAAGCACCTCCTTACGCAACGCATCCCCTAACGGACCCAGATACGTCGTCGCTACCTTCGCAATCCAATCCCCCATTGTAGCAGCCGATAGCTTCCCGCTATGGCGCTGAAACTTCTTCCGCAGCCGGTATAGCGGCATATGATCCACATATTTGGCTACCGCCAATACGCCAACAACCCCGGACCCGCCTTCCCCTTCGGTATGACACGCTTCGGCAACGGCGCTATGACCACCCCCTTGCGAGGCTCCTTGCAGACAACGTACTTCGGCCGCACAATCTGTACTACCCTCGTGAAGCTCGGCACATATTCCAGGTACTCCGTTACTTCCTCGCCGAGGTACTTCATACCCGCGGTGCTGCCCTCCGGCTCAAGGCGGATCACCTCTCTGGGCAGATGGTCCGGAATCGGCCGACGCACCGGCTTCTTCCCAGGCCGCTTGCGCTTTACCAGGACATACTCGTCCGGCTCCTCCTCGGGCTCAACAGCTACTGGTTCCTCTCCAGACAACCGGCCTTGCTGCGCATCGTCCGCCGGCGTGTAACGCTCACTCTTCTTGCCAGAGAGTAGGCGATACGCTTGTTCCAACCTGTCTTCCAGATGGCTAATCTTCGCAGCCTGATCCGCGTTTTCCTTGGATAGACGATCTGCTTTTTTCTCCAAGCGACGGACCTGTTTTCGCAGATCCTTGTTCTTAGCCTCTCGGTTTCTTAGCCTCTGAAAAAGGGCTTCACCGGCAGGAGAAGAGGGGGAGAAAGATGCCTTGGGCCGCATAATTCATGTGCATGTGCGCCCTCCACAATGTTCCGATTCTTCTATCCCAAAACCCATGTTTTTTGCCCCAAAAGGCGCTGATTGCTGACTGCATTCAGGCGCCTGGACGATAAGCTGCACACCACTCCGTCATTCCCATATCGGCACCCCGAACCCGGCGTATAATCACCTTGCACTAAGCTCTACAAGCGGACTACGCAGACCAATGCTAAGCCCGCTTTACCATGTACTTCACCGTACGGATCCGCTCAGAATGGTCTCGGTGAGCTGATATTGGGTGATTCCCACGAATATAGTACGTTGCCGAACAAGTCTGACCGACCCGAGATTGATGCTCTGGTACTACGGCATGTACGAACATTCCTCGCACCTCCTACGTTGGCCATTGGGCGGCGGTGGCACGGGGTATATGCGAAGCACCCGTTGCGCCCGGTTTATCTGTCCGAACCTCAGCCAAGTATTTATGTTATCGGCGGCTTGGGTGGTATGGGAATGTCTGCAAGTTTCGGGCTCGCACAGGACGTACTGGAGGGCTGGAAGCGAACTCTGTGGTTAGCGTAACTCCGAGGCTCCCAGGGTGCTTTTGCCTCATATGTAACCCGGATGACTTAACTGAATCCCGCCGACTGTGATGCGACGCGATGCGGAACGCTCTCTGGCTGCCTTTCCTGCGGGTTCGAACGGCGAGTTCAATCTACCGCCCTCCCTGGCAATCGTGATAGCACGCGGGGAGGGCTGCGAGCTTTGGGATACCGAATCCAGGCACTTCATTGATTTCTCCATGGGGTGGGGATCCTGTCTTGTG
Source organism: Rhodothermales bacterium (assembly GCA_963663495.1). Lineage (GTDB taxonomy): Bacteria > Bacteroidota > Rhodothermia > Rhodothermales > Bin80. The sequence continues at coordinate 569,019 of OY760427.1, read as the reverse complement.
GGACATGCGCATCCTGAGGTGACCGAGGCCGTGTCACGTCAACTATCCCGGGGTACGAATTATGCGTATGTGACTGAAGCATCCCTCTCGTTGGCGGAAGAGATTATTCGCATTAGCCCGGCGTGCGAACGGCTTCGATACTGTGCCTCCGGTACCGAGGCTACCATGTACAGCCTGCGGCTGGCGCGAGCCTTCACCGGATGCTCCCGCGTCCTTAAGTTTGAGGGGGCTTACCATGGAGCCAATGAAGTGGGGGTGACAAGCCTGTTTCCTCGTCGCCTTTATGACTTCCCGATCCCGGAGCCTTCCTCAGCTGGCATAGCCCACCTTGTGCGTGATCATGTGCTGATTGCACCGTACAATGATTTGGAAACGACCCTGAGGATTATTGAAGAGCATGGCCCCGAGTTGGCAGCGGTTATCGTTGAACCGCTTCATCGCTGCTTGCCGCCGGTGGCGGGTTTCCTGGAAGGGCTGCGAGCGATAACGGCCGCCCTCGGTATTCTGCTGATCTTTGACGAGGTGGTGACGGGTTTTCGCCTCGCCTACGGCGGGGCGCAGGAGTACTATGGCGTTGTTCCTGATATGGTGGCGTACGGAAAGGCCCTCGGCGGCGGCTTTCCGATTGGCGTCTATGGTGGTCGCGCGGACATCATGGATCTCGTGCGAGAGGATTGCATGGCAATGCCATCCTACGTCTGGACTGCATCATCGCTGGGCGGCAACCCCGTCTCTACAACTGCCGCAGACGCTGCCCTGATGATCTTTCGGGAAGCAGGCGTGTACAAACATTTACACGAGATCGGGGCATATCTTCGCAACGGTATCCGCCGCGTCCTTCGGGCGCGAACCGTCGACGGGCAGGTAATCGGAGACGGGCCGCTTGCCCAGGTCGTGTTCACCTCCGAAGAGCAGCCGGTGCTGGACTACCGCGCTACGCAGCGAGGGAACGTACAGGCAAACCGGGCCATCATGCTAGGTCTGTTTGAACGAGGCGTCTTCCTCAATCCCATGGGTACGAAGCTTTACCTTTCTTTGGCCCATGATGAAGCCATCTGCGACGAGTTTTTGAATCGCTTTGACGACGCTCTCGGTGTAGTCTTCCCCACACCCTGATCCCTAGCTGAAATGAGAATGATACCGCGCGCTGCCGATGCCTCCCCTTTTGTCGCGTGGCGTTACCGGATTTTCGCGGTAACTTGGCTGTCGTATGCCGGCTTCTATTTGTGCCGCAAGAATTTCAGCGTGGTTATGCCACTCCTGACAAGCGAACTGGGCTTTACCAAGACCGATCTGGCTTGGATTCTTACGGGGTACAGCCTGATCTATATGCTGGGACAATTCGCAAACGGCCTCCTTAGTGATCGCTACGGGTCCCGGTACATCGTGGCTACTGGTCTACTAGTCTCCGTGGTCTCGAACATCACCATGGGGCTTGGAGCATCCGTGTTTCTGTTTATGGTGATGATGTGGAGTAACGGCTACGGTCAGTCGACCGGCTGGTCGGGACTCATCAAGAACATGGCAGCATGGTTTCGGCACGAGGAAAGGGGCGTGGTGATGGGATGGTGGTGTACATGCTATGTGGTCGGAGGCTTTGCTGCCACGGTGTTTGCCACATACTGCGCTACCTCAGACACATTCCTGGCCGACTTGGGATGGCGGAGGGCCTTTTGGGCCCCAGCGATATTGCTGACGATCATTGGCATAGTCTATGCGGTTCTGGTGCGCAACCGCCCCTCTGATGTAGGCTTGCCGGACCTTCTGGAGCAGGGAGATTCTATTGCGGCTGCGAGCCAGTCCATATGGAAAGGCAATTCGGCGCTGCGAAGTGTGCTGGCCGACTCCGCTTTATGGGTCACGGGAGCCATGTATTTCTTCACGAAGTTGACGCGCTACGCTTTTTTGTTCTGGCTTCCATTGTATATGACTGAGGCGCTCGACTATACAGACAGAACTGCAGGGTATACATCGTCCGTGTATGAATTGATGGGTGTATTGGGTGTACTATTGGCAGGATACGCATCCGACAAGCTCTTCCAGGCACGCCGGTTCCCGGTAGGTGCGCTGATGCTATATGGACTAGCGCTGTCGCTGCTGCTGCATCCCACTTTGTCAGAGCTCGGCATCTGGGCCAATGCCGTTAGCATAGGCATTATCGGAATTATGACCTTTGGGCCAGACGCGTTGATGTCCGGTGCGGCAGCCATGGACATTGGAAAACAGCGCGGTGCGGCAACGGCGGCAGGTCTCATCAACGGCATGGGGTCCTGCGGTCAGTTGGTTTCTCCACTTCTAGTGGCATTTGTCGCCGACCAGTTTGGGTGGAATAGTATGTTTTACCTGTTTGTCGTTGTTGCGCTGATTTCCGGAACACTTCTGGCAACCAAATGGAACTACAGGACCAAGTCGGAAACGTAAGACTGCTGGTTCCCCTTAACGCCGCCTTCCTTTGCCTCGGCCTGCCGACTAGGCAAATAGCCTGATTATCGGTAGCTCTCGCGTCATACGGCTCTTCCTAAGCAACCATCGTAAAACGGTCTTATGTGTCCCATCAGAGTTCTTCCGTATACGGTTGCTCCAATGTCCCATACCGCTCAGGGCAGCCCCTTCGCTCCAGACTCATTACAAGCCCTTCCACACTACTACGGACTGCTCCGCCCCTGTGCCCCGCATCGGTACTCGATCGCTCACGGGGTCTCCGCTTGCGAGTCTCCCTTAACAGCAGTACGACAGGTTCCCAAGTTCCATGTAAAGGCCTGAATCCACGGTCTTGCCACCTGCATGCCGGATGCCACTTGGCCAATAGATAGGCTCCCGCCAAGCTTGTCCCAGCGGACCAGAGATCCCGCTGGTTTAGACATCGTCTAACAATTTTCGACACTTCAGCAGTGGTTCATTTGCATTCAACTCCGTGGCTCGTACCTGACAAAGTCATACCTCTGCCTTTTCCGGTCTCGCTCACCACCCTGTCTCTTAAACAACGCAGCAGCCGGCGGTTTAGAGCCTCCGCCTGTACAGCGGCTCTGGAGGGCCTACCTCCATCCTTTACATAGCATGACTACTCGAACATCAAATCATATTTGACCATACCGGTAGGGACCCGAGTCGCCCGGGCCCCCCGGACAGATCCGGACGTGCGCGTTAACGCATCCGGCTCCTCCCTTGGGTCGCGCCAGCGCGCTTAACGGTGAATCGTGTGGAAGGCCATGGGTGCCGGATCTCCAACTTCGGCCAGTGTATCGCAGTGAGCTTGTCCATCGTGTCCCACGTCGTACGATCCCGCTGGGAACATCGTCGTAACACACGCATCCATATCCAGTACAGCCGGATGTAGCAGCTCGCAAGGTACCGGTAACTCGTCGGTACGGCATAGTAATTCAACCATCCGTTGAGCACCCGCCCCAACCATTTCCCCGTCTCATGCACCGGGCGGTGCATGCGGCGAATCAACTGCCCCTTCACGCGCTTCAGAAAACGAGCCATACGCTTGGCTATCGGCTTACGACCAAGACTAAATCGCCCCCTCCGATCTCTACGACAGTAATGCGTAAATCCCAGAAAGTCGAATGTCTCCGGTCGACCCTCACCACGCTTCCTGCGATCTTCCTCGGCATGTCGCCCGAATTCAATCAGTCGAGTCTTCCTCGAATGCAGTCTCAACCCGAACGTATCAAGCCGATCCCGCAGTGCACGCAGATAACGTTGCGCTGTCCCCTTGTACTGGAAACACACCACGAAATCATCCGCATAACGAATGATGTAGACCTCCCCCGCACTCCGCTGTGACTTGCGCCATGCATCGGTCCAAAGATCCAACACGTAATGAAGATAAATGTTGGCCAGTATAGGGGAAATCACCGCACCCTGCGGTGTACCCTCCTCACTATCCCGCCACATCCCATCTACCATCACGCCCGCCTTCAACCACTTGCTGATCAACCGAATCACCCGCTTATCCGCAATACGATGCTCCAAGAAGCGGATAAGCCACTCCTGGTTTACCGTGTCAAAGAACTTGCGAATGTCGGCGTCCACAGTGTAGTTGACCTTGCGACGCTCTATCACATATGCCAAAGCATCCAACGCGTCGTGCGCGCTGCGCTTCGGCCGGAACCCATAGCTGAAACCCACAAACTCCTCCTCGAAAATCGGAGTCAGTATACGTTCCACCACAGCCCTCTGGACGATCTTGTCCTCCAGTGCAGCCATGCCAAGCGGTCGTGTACCTCCGTCCGGCTTGGGTATCTCTACCCGCTTGGACGGGGTCGCCCGGTACGCTCCTGTATGTACACGGCGGTGAAGGTCCGTCAAACGGTCCTCCAAATCCTCCGCGTACCTCTCCCATGTCATACCATCCACTCCCGGTGCCGCTTCACACTTCTGCGCATGGAAGGCGGTCCTAAGCGCTTCCATGCTGACATGGTGCAGTAACGTCGTGAGACGCTCCTCTGGGTTTCGCTTCACGAACTCCCGTAACCGCTCCTTCCCCTGTGACACACGAGCCCATTTCTGCGCCTGGTGCGTGGTAGGATCTCGCGATTTCCCCTCGGGCGACAGCCTTCGCTCCCGCTGCTCCGCCAGGGTATCGTCCCCTTTGTTCGCAGCATTCATCGCTACTATGCTGTCGTCTGACTTCTTCATACCGTGCATCTCCGGTTACGGTGTCTCCACCTTTCCTTCGCGGCGGCGCACGACTGCAGGACCGTATGAAGACCTCCCAGGTCCCGACAAGGTATGTACGTGCGTCCATGGGGTCTCGGACACCGCGGGCCTGTCCGCCGTCTCACCATAACGATGACGGACATGTTGCCTTCGACCAAAGGAAGAGCCTCGGCAACCCGAACAAGAAGTCTTTCTCGCGGTAGCCCCCGGGTTTCCCCGGAGGCCCCGCACAGATCCAGACGTGCGCGCTAACACATCCGGCTCTTCCCTTGGGTCGCGCCACCGCGCATGACGTTAACAGACCAGCAAACCGGTCCGTTGCTGTAACCGCACCTTCCCCTGGCACACGAACCTGGCTCTGTGTCCAGTGCGTGCCATGTTGCATACGATCCTGGTTCTGCGTCCAGTGCATGCCGGGAACTACGGTTTCCCCTCGGGTGCGACGCTTCGCCCCACCAACTCCGCCACATGGTCTTCCATGCTTTGTTCGCCAGCTTCATCGCTACTATCATCGCATCGGACTTCTCTTCAACGTACATCCTCCGATCAGCATTTCGCCTACGCTTCGGCGGCCCCGCCCTTGGCGCTAGGCGTTGAAAAGATCTCCCAGGTCCCGGCAGGATATGTACATACGTCCATGGGGTCTTATACACCGCGGGCCTGTCCGCCCTCTCACCATAACGATGACGAACATATTGCCTTCGACCGCACCGATAATCTCGGCGACCCGAACGACCTATCTTTCGTTGCTCAATAACCCTGGCCATTTGCGCCGCTACCGACACTTCACGTCCACCCTCACGAGTGACCGCGCACTGCTCGCGGAAATATGTGCTTGGTTCTTGCTTCATATTACGGGACTTCCACCCGCTATATCCTTGCCAGTTAGCCTGGCGTACCGATGCTCCATGTCCCTGGCCACACGCACCGCTACCGACGCTTCGCGTCTACCCTCACGAGTAGCCACGCACGGCTCGCGGAAATTCTTACTTGGTTGTAGCTTCATATTACGGGACTTCCACCCGCTATATCCTTGCCAGTTAGCCTGGCGCACTCCATTTGTCTTCTTGGCAAACCCTTGGTTTTGACATTGTCAATACTGTTCCGACACACCTTCAACGGTCCATTTTCGTTCGACTCTATGATCCATACCTGACAGAGTCTTTTGCCTGCCATTTCCCGGATCGCTCACCACCAGACCCTTGCAGCCCACCCGCAGTGGGTGGGCTGCAGCCTTCGCCTCTGCGGGTGCCCTTCCCCCACATCCTCAATGCTGTTACGCTGCGTTGAGGCTATGTCGGCTATGTTAACCTCCCGTATTCATAAGGGAATTAAGTGGCGGGGAATCGTCGTTTTGTTGACTATACACGATTTGATTGGACTCTTCCGCGACGCTCAATCGTTTAGAAACCCCAATACCCATTCACCCTGTAAAACACCCGATGCCAGATCCCAAATCCAACCTTCTGTTCGCTTGCCAATTCAATAAATCCGTTAAAGTTGTACGCTCCAAGACCGATAATCTAACATCGGATGCGGGCGTCATTCCTATGCGCCTGCTCATGGTGATCAGCACCTTGGCATGCCGACTCGCTTCCGTGCTTAAGGACAATCGGTCCCAAGCTCGGATTACACATAGCCTTGAGGAGTTAGTGCGGCAGTACCTGCTGCAACATGTGCAGGGGTGAGGACGTCAGTCCGATGCGGACAAGCTTCGAAGGGACCCTGCCATGCGCGTGGACACTTCTTCCAAAAGGGGTATGGAGGCTTTACAGGACGATAGGTCCCTGGCATCCCAGCCAACCATGTCTCGCTTCGTGCGCATGTTGGCCGGGAATAAGAATTTCAAGAAGTTGCGCCTTTTTGCAGAGACATTCGCCATGGAGCACCTGCTGCAGCGTGGTGGCGGGAAGCGCCGCCCCGAGGTAGTCACCGGTAGATACGCATAGCAAGCAGCAGGGCAGCAAGACACGCGGGATGCTTGCACATGGCAGCGTGGTGACGATGCGTTGCGGTCCGCGGGCTACAGACTACGGCATCGGCTCCCGTACAGGGTAAAAGCTGTTTTGTATTTCCTTGCTGCCTGCAGCACATGTGGCCGTACAGGTGCCTTCACTCCAAGCGCAGCACGGGTTTTCTTCCTGTGACCGCCTTTACGTCTCTGAGCAGCGATCCGAACTTTCCGTAGTTGACCTTTACCCCATCGTCGAGGTCAAGCCGGATCCGGTCAAATGTGAAGAGTCGGAGCTGGTCATCGAACGTATTCAACTCTTCCACATCCTTGGTCAGCCGCTGGTGCTCCTTTTCGAGGCGCCGTCGCCGGACGGGTGTCGTCGCATCGGCGATATCCCGCTCTTTCTGGGCCTTCCTGGCCTGCAGGCGTTCTCGTAGCGGGTCCACATAGCGCACCCGCATGCGTGCAAGCGTGCTCTCCGTATAGCGGTGCAGGTATACCAGGCATTGGAACGTACGCCTCCTGCCGCTAGTGAACAGCCAGTACACCGGGCGTTTCCGGTAGGCCTTGAGGTGATCCTTATAGAAGTCTCTTGCCAAGTAACGCTGCAGCGCCTCGCGTGTTGAGGGGCCGGTGGCCAGTGCACTTGCAACAAAGCGGAGATTTACTTCCAGGTGCTCCTTCCCCCATACGGTAGCAATGAATGCCTCCAGCCTCCGCGTGGCATCGTCCGGAAAATCAAAGTCCCCCGTCATTGGTACGATGGCGTCATCGTCCGCCGTGAAGGTGGTGTACTTGTGGCTGTTAAAGTCTTCGCCTTCCGTTCCGGCATACATCAGTCCGGGCATGTCCAGGCTGTAGCGTCCCATCATGCATCCTACTGCGTAGGATACTAGTGCTGCCATATCATCGCGTAGCATGCGCGGTTCGTGTTCTTCTGGAGAAACTTTCCTGCCATACCGGTAGGCGGGGTTGCTCGTGAGGGTAATGTCATGTGTGTGTGATGTGTTCGGGGGGGGGGGGCAATGTTAGGGAAGAGCTCGTCTTCAAGGTTGCAGGCCTGGATGACCAGGCGGTTGTTTTCCTGTTCGAGCTGTTGGCAGCGGAGCACCTGCTGCCGGCAGGTATTGCGCCAACTGCTGTGGCTTGCTTCTACGGTGCCGGCACCAAGGGGTGATGGCAGGAATGGCAGGCCGCGGAACTCCCAGGAGCGTTCGTAGGCATCCCAGTCAGCACGGGTTGCGGAAACGAGTTCGTGGGCGATGTGCGATCCGCGGGACTCAAGGTGGCTGGCTGTACCCTGAGAAAGAGGGATTTTCGGCAAATCACCGACCAAAAAATGAACCGTGGAATTCAGTACCGTGGCTAATTCTCGGAATACAGGTGTGTTGACATAGGCGGCCAGTTTACGCAACTGTAAGTTCGAGTTGTGAAATACGCAATAGCCAGTCTGGTCAAAAATATCTCCCCCGCCTCCCAGGCGGAATGATAGGGGTCCCGAAGTGACGGCCGACCATGTCAGCGCCGGCCGGAAGTAGTACTGTGTATTGGACACACTGGACCTACGCCTTCCCCCGTTCTCCGTGCCGAACGCCCTCATGGCCTCCCCATCATTTTCCCAGTTGACAACATATTCGTGGTTGCCGTACCACTTGCGGAAAGGACCTCCCTTGTTGCACGGGAACCACTTCCTGCCGGACTCCCGCGCCTCCTTGCGGTTCTTCATCCCGAACCCGACACGTCCTATGTCTACCTCCCACCAGCGACGAAGGAAAAGGTCATTCTTACCTGTTGACAATCCCACCTTTGCTTCCACCAGCTCTCCCAGCGGCGTGCCATCCCTGAACAGCCGCCGCATGCCTTCGCTCACCCAGTACACCACCGGACTGCCCGGAATCAGCCGGAAGTCGTCCTGTGGGATGTGATCAAAGCGATTCCTCCCTTCCCGTAACGCCCGCTCCTTGTCCTGCTCCTTTCCCTCCACAAGCCTGTGGACCACCGGCTTGTGGCCCGCCTTGTACTTTTTCTCCAGCACAAATGCAGTGGTCTGCACTACCTCACCACTAATGGCACCAAATGCTCTGGCACCCAAGTGCGCCATGGTCTTGAGACTCGTCTCCTGAAGTAGCTTCACCCGAAGCCTTTGGTACGACGACAAGAACATCCAGCTGTGCATCGTGACCAGGGCCGCACAGCCATCATCCTTGGCCAGCTCAAGCGCTCGCACAATGAAACAGGCAAACAAATCGCGCTTGGCCGCCGGATATTCCTTCCGCGCAAATGCCTTGACAGACCCATGCATCAGGTTGCTAACCATATACGGTGGGTTAGTAGCCACCGCATCGTACCTTCGTGACAGCATTGAAGCCTGATCTGCAAGACGCACCAATAGCTCCTGTCCACCGTGCATGTCCTTCGATTGGTCTCCCATCTGCCTAAGCCTCGGTAAACACTCCTGCACCCGCTTCGGTACCCGGATCAGCGATCCACGCCCCGATGCCTCTGCAAATAACTCCTTCAATGCCTCCAAGTCGCTACGCTCCAAACCATACTCCGCAAGCGGAATGGCCGCGGCCAGCTGCTGCGTGTCCAGTTCCGCGCTGCGGGTAATGCACGCCAGCTTCAGCCGGACAGGCCTCGTCAGCAGCTCCCTGTCATCCCTGCGCCCCTTCATCATGAGCGCAAAGCTGGCCAGCTGTACCGCCCGCGGATCTATGTCCAAACCGAACAGATTGTCCTCCAGGATCCGGCGGACAGCCTCCTCCTTCCGGTACCCCCGCTGTAAATACACCCCCATCAGCGCATCATAGGCCTCCACCAGAAAGTGGCCCGAACCCACCGCAGGATCCAAAAACGTGAACCGCGCAGGGTCAAAGGAAAAAGAGGCCGGTACAACGCTGTACTCTCCCTCCACCCCCAAAGCGTTCTGTACCAGGTAACGTACAATCCAGCGAGGGGTGAACAGCTGCGTGGCTGCCGGCAAGTCCTCTACAGGCACCACCTTGCCGATCACCTCCTCCTTACGCTCCGAAATATAGAACTGGTACAGCCATCCCACGATTTCTATATGCTGCCAGTCCTCCTCTTCTATCGCACGTACCAGCTCTCGCATGATGGAGTCCGGGCGCAGCAGCCGCGATGGCAGAAGCAGCTCCGTCTCGCTGCCGATGCTGTCAAAAAGGAGCGGCATGGATGTGTGCAGCGCCCTGCACTGTGCCAGAAACAGCATCCGAAAAAGCTCGTCATCCCGGTTGCCATCCATCTTGAGGGAAAGCACATAGGCTGCATCCAGGCCGGGAAGGGCTACTTCATGCGCTCTGCGCAGCATCTCCGGCTGATCGAGGTCGCTGAGAAGCCGCATGCCTCCCTGCAGGTAGCCATGCAGCTCCATATAGCGGATGGCCGCAAAGCGGTTGAACCATGTGTAGGCCATCTCGTCCATCACAGGGCCAAATCCTTCGCGGAGAATGCGACGCTCAAGTGTTCGGCGCTGTTCTCCGTCTTTCAGCGAGACGGTCCGTGGCCCGATGCGCACAACGTTTCCGTCGGTACGCGCGGGTTCAATGCAATCTGGCTGCACGCCCAGTTCGGCAGCGCGCATTACTACCGCCGCACGAAACGTATGGCGCGCCTCCCGTGCGTAGTTCTTGAGTGCGGCGAGATCCAACGAAATACCAGGCAGTGTGGAGACAATAGTGGGCAAACTTAGCGAAATTGCACCTGAGCAGCCTACCGTATTGCACTCCCGCCCAGCACCGAATCGAACGCGCCGTCAACATCGGAAGCAATGGCTACTACATCCGGGGTGAGCGTTGAGGGGTGAAATGATTTCCGAACTGTTTGGGAATAACCACAGAAGGGACGAAGATAGTATTGGGCCAATAATAGTGGAACAGCAGAAGGTTATCCCGAAGCCATAGTCGGGCTGCTGCAGGATGTGATCCTCCCTTATTCATGAGGGAGTTAAGTGGCGGGGAATCGTCGTTTAATATTATGGTGTAATATGTTGACTATACACGGTTTGAATGGGATCCTGTGCGACGCTCAAACGTTCAGAAACCCCAATACCCATTCACCCTGTAACACACCCGATGCCAGATCCCAAATCCAACCTTCTGTTCGCTTGCCAGTTCAATAAATCCGTTAAAGTTGTACGCTCCAAGACCGATAATCTAACATCGGATGCCGGCGTCATTCCTATGCGCCTGCTCATGGTGATCAGCACCTTGGCATGCCGACTCGCTTCCGTGCTTAAGGACAATCGGTCCCAAGCTCGGATTACGCATAGCCTTGAGGAGTTAGTGCGGCAGTTACTGCTGCAACATGTGCAGGGGTGGGGACGTCAGTCAGATGCGGACAAGCTTCGAAGGGACCCCGCCATGCGCGTGGCCACTTCTTCCAAAAGGGGTATGAGGGCATTACAGGACGATAGGTCCCTGGCATCCCAGCCAACCATGTCTCGCTTCGTGCACATGTTGGCCGGGAAAAAGAATTTCAAGAAGTTGCGCCTTTTTGTAGAGACATTCGCCATGGAGCACCTGCTGCAGCGTGGTGGCGGGAAGCGCCGCCCCGAGGTGGTCTTTGATGTGGACGGTGTACCGGTAGATACGCATGGCAAGCAGCAGGGCAGCAAGTGGAACGGATATTACAAGCGCACCATCTTTCTGCCCCTTATCGCCATATGCGGTGAGTCGGGCGACATGTTGGGGGCGGAATTGCGAGGGGGCACGAAGAATGTGGTGAAGGACTGCTACGGTTTCATTCGACGCATTGGGCTGGCATTGCGTGAACATGTGGCCGACAAGGTCATTGTCCGATTGGACGCAGGCTTCAACAGTGGCGAGTTATGTGATAAGCTGGAGAACGACCGTATCGGCTACGTGATGCGTCTGAAAGGGAACGATGTGATTGACGGGCTTGCGGCGCCTCATTTGGAGGGTGATCAGCCGTCGGACGAATGCTACCACGAACTGCGCTACCGTGCAAAGTGCTGGTCCGTAGAGCGTCGTGTGGTGCTCGTGGTTGTTCCGGTGCCGGGAGAGCTTTTTCCGCGGCATTTCTATCTGATCACCGATCTGGATGTAGAAGCCTATCCGGCAGAGCAGCTTGTGAATCTGTACCGGAAGAGAGGAAAGGCGGAAAAGCACTTCGGGGAGCTGAATGCGGCTTGCTCCATGGCGCTGTCGTCGGTTCTCCGTCCGAAGACACACTATAAGGGCCGGCCTGTAGTGCGGGTGCCTGATGAGTCGGAACAGGATGAGTCGGAACAGGATGGGTCGGAACAGGATGGGTCGGAACAGGATGGGTCGGAACAGGATGGGTCGGAACAGGATGAGTCGGAACAGGATGAGTCGGAACAGGATGAGTCGGAACAGGATGAGTCGGAACAGGATGCCGAGATCCGAGCCGAGAACGAGGTCCTGCTACAGGTATACCTTCTAACTTATCAGCTCATGCATGTGGGGCGCTGCCTTATGCGGGAGCCTGACGAATCCCAGATAAGTCTGAGCACCTATCGCGAGCGTGTACTCAAGGTGGGGGCCCGCTTCGTACAACACGCGCGCAACATCGTTATCCACATTGCCGCCAGCGCAGATGCTGCATGGGAGCAATTTTGGCGACGTTATTGTCAACTCACATGGATCACGCTTCCCATGAAGAGCTAGCTAAGTCATATTTGCGCCTGCGCTTCGACACCGCAGGCGCCCAACGCGGAAAGCGGAAAGAGAAGGTAGGCAGAGGTGTGTCTACCCGACAGACGTCTTCCCAAAATCTCGGTAATGTGACCGCTATCGAGTCGGGAAAAGGGCCTAAACTAGTGTTTTCAGCCCCTCTCATGGTCGTCCCTACGCATGAACAACGCACAATCGGTCCTGCAGGTACCGAAACAGCACTTTTAGACCCGAACAGGGTACATCATGAATATTGCAGGCTGATTGACCGTGTGATGCTGAAAGCGCCGCTTATAAACCTGTTTAGCCGGGGGCCACCTGTAGACGCTGCCAACATTGCTGCGCTCTTTACCAAACGAGCACTGCGCCTCTTGTCCCCCAATGGCGCTCCACCAAACTCCTGCTCGGGACCACCCATCACCGTGCCCCCCGCACCCACCTCCAACCGCGGATACAGCTCCGGTACATCCAGCTTCTTGATGTATATTATCTTCGGCTTTCGCTTGCATTCCTGCGTGGGGGTATGCCGCCCCTTCCCATGGTTATCCCCACACGAAGAAAGCCCGCCGCTGATCCTGCCCCACAAACGTCTCGACTAGGAAGGGCGCATAACCATACCGCGCACGGAAGTCTTCCGGCAATCGCCGCAGTATCCGTCCCAACAGATGGCTGGCCAGATTCCGACATCGTACTGCGGGACGAATCAGGAAGCCGCTCATCTCCACCACGCGATCCCGATCCCGCTTCTCATTACTCCATGCCATCCGTGTATCCCGAGGCTTCAGGTACAACGCCGCTGCCGAAAACCCGACAGCGCCCAGTACTCCAGACAAACTCCGAAACATCGCACCTGTACCTGTACCCCCGCAAGCGTCTTCAATCCGCGGGGATGCTCCTTAGCCATCAGCGTATTCCAGATAGTGGTCGTATGGCGGTCGGAGATCAACACGACCTCAAAGTCTTTAACCTCACTCACCGTATCCGGCGCCTCCAACAAACACGGCCCGGCAATATTCCCGGTCCGCTGCGGCCACCCGAGAGCATCCAGAAAGCGAAATTCCTCGCACAAAATGCGACCGACTGCGGCGCGGCTCCTGTCACCATGTGCCTCCAGCTGCAGGTCCGGTACTTGCGCCGCGAAGCATGGTAAGTATTTGATGCTGCACCCACATGCCGGCAAACTTACCTGCAATCAGGTCGTTGGCGAGGGGCTTTCTGGCTAGTCGGAAGCCCTATTTGACTGCCACCAAACGGCAGCAACGCGTGCCGTATCTCAATGGGAGCACAGCTTGAGACCCGTTGATGGCCGCTTGACATACGCTCCGTGGCACCTAGTGGCTGCCATCTACTGGTCCCCACACGAGTCCAATCTCGTCACAATACGAGGTGATTGACGCTTGGACCTTGGCTTTAGCGGTGCTGACATTCCCGTCCATCACATAACCCAACATGCACCCTACAGGAAGATTGGCTGCAAGGCGAAACAATTGCCGCCTCGTCACGCCTTCGAGAACTCCCAGACTGACGTCCCAATCTGTCAAATGGGCCATGAGCTTCAAGCGCAGGTCATAGGTAATTCCGAAGTACTGAACACCCCCCGCTCGGATTGCTCTACGCTCTCCATCTATCAGTTGCCCCATGCGCTCATGGTCGCTACTCACGACCTGCCCGTGCGGGGTATGTTAGGCGCCACGAGGTATCCCAGCTCGCCCAAATTGGCCTTAATCTCTGTGTCCAGTCGTTCGCCTTCGGCCTGTTGTTCACGAAGCTCAGCCACCAACCGCTTCATCTTTTCGCCGAATGGTTCACCATCGTCCACCTCCGGCTCCATACCGACATACCGGCCCGGTGTCAGGACATGGCCATGCTCGCGGACCTCGTCGAGCGGCACGCTCTTGCAATACCCGAGCACATCTGAGTAGCCATCGCTGCGCATTCTCCACGCGTGATAGGTGCCTGCGATTCGGGCCGTCTCTTCGCTGGTCAATTCGCGATGCGTCCGATCTGCCATCCAGCCAAATCTCCTCGCGTCGATGAACAGAATCTCGCCTCGCCGTCGCCGCGCGCGCGCCAGAAACCACAGGCAGGCCGGAATCTGCGTAGAGTAGAAAAGCTGTCCAGGCATCGCCACCATGCAATCGACAACGTCACCCTCAATCAGGCGCTTTCGAATCTCTCGCTCACCCACATGACTCGACGACATCGACCCATTGGCCAACACAATGCCCGCAACCCCCCTCGGTGAAAGGTGATGGACCATATGCTGCACCCAAGCGAAGTTTGCGTTGCTCTCCGGCGGAACACCGTAGCGCCAACGCTTATCCTCAGCCAGCCGCTCGCCGCCCCAGTCCGACACATTGAACGGTGGGTTGGCAGGGATGAAGTCGGCCTTCAGGTCCGCATGGCGGTCGTCATTAAAGCTGTCACCGTGTGCAATCTGCCCACCAATCCCGCGAATCGCTAGGTTCATCTTCGCGAGCCGCCATGTCGTGTAGTTCGACTCCTGCCCGTAAATTGAGATGTCGTCGCCGTTGGCGTGGGCTCGAATAAACTCGACCGACTGCACAAACATGCCCGCAGAGCCGCAACAGGGATCGTAGACCCGCCCCCGATAAGGCTCCAGCATCTCGACAAGTAGCCTGACGACCTTGTGGGGGGTATAGAACTCGCCGCCCCTCTTGCCCTCGCTGCGTGCGAATCGCGAAAGGAAGTACTCGCACACGCGCCCAAGTACATCCTTGGAACGGGCTTCGGCGTCTCCCACACGGATGCCGCTCACCAAGTCGATCAACTGACCCAAGCGCTGCTTGTCCAGGGCAGGTCGTGCGTAGTCCTTGGGCAGCGCCCCTGCAAGCACCGGGTTGTCACGCTCAATGGCCTCCATGGCACTATCCACCACTTGGCCTATGGTAGGCTGCAGTGCTTTTGCCTGCAAGCGCGCCCAACGGGCATTCGAGGGCACCCAGAAGATATTCTCGGCCTCGTACTCGTCGCGATCCTCTATTGCTTCTTGTCCACACTTTGCCAGTACGATCGCGCGGCGCTCCTCAAACGCGTCGGAAATGTACTTCAGGAAGATGAGTCCCAGCACGATGTGCTTGTACTCTGAGGCATCCATCGAACCACGGAGGGTATCGGCCATGGCCCACAACTCGGCCTCGTAGCCGGTCGTGGCACGAGTTTCAGTCTTTTCACCGGGCTTAGACAATCAAATCCTTGTATCTGGTGTCCAGTCCGCTGGCCGCCGGAGCACGACCAATAATACGGCAGCCGAAGCGGGCCTGAACACTTGGCAGATGTGGTCGGCGCAACCGCTATAGTATAACAGCGAAATGGGGGATCGAATTGTATACCGGCGCTCTAGGGATTAACAACAGCTCTTGCCAAGCAATTGCCGACAGGAATTGGATCGAGTTGCATCGGTCCAATGCTGATGGGCTGGCGGATCAGGCTTACAATGATGCAGCCACTGGGTTCAAGTGCCCGGTGCCTGCCCTAGGCCGTGTACGCAATCAAATGCATACTCATGCACCGTGCAGTAATTCCAGCATGTCACTTGGGCTTCACCCCCAACTGCCTGGGCAACGGATATGGGATCATATCAACGCATTTAGTCTAGTCTACCACGATCGCCAAGACCTCTTCCGTTCTTCTTATGGGCCCTCCAATGAGCAAAACAGCATCCTCTTCACTTATTTGGATTTGTGGTGCCGAGGGATCTACGCAAGGATAGTGCCCGGCAACCTCGACCCGGACGAATCTCGAACTGTCGTCCAGGTTCGATAGCCGGACGGTTTTCCGCCAAAATATCCCGTTTCTGCAAACGTAGGCCGTTCCCGGTTTCGGACGATCATCTGGCACACCGAACTTGACGACATCGGCGGCGTAGTGAAATGGAGGGTCCCGGCTGTCGGCTAGCCTACGCAGTTCTGCCACCACTGGCTCATTAGCGCATTCCTTACCCCGACGCAGCCTTTCTTCCCGGTCGTCCTCTGGAATCCGTCCGCACACGTGATTAGCGATTGATTCGACCAGGGATGGATCCGCTGATGCAAAGATCTGTTTATTTTCCAGCCAAGCCATGAGTCCACCGCGAGAAAACTCGTGCGTGTACATTGAGTCTAAGAGTGCTTCGTGATCGACCTCCATATTTTCGGCCTGCATCTCCAGCGCTGCGCCGCGGAATGAAATCTTAAACTGCCGCGAGCTGTCGTCGGACGAGACAAACCAAGCAATACCCACCACGACCATTCCGCAGAACCCCGAGTAGATGATGTGCTTCCATTTCTTCAATAGCTCCATGACTTGCCGATCATAGTGTCTAACAGCGGCAGCCGCCCGTAAGCGCGGCCCGAGACAATCCAGCGGACTCTGTAACATGGCGACTGTTTGGCAAATCGTAGCAACTCACTAGATCGCGCAAATAACAATGGGAATCCATGCGTACAACTCCCGTCCGCATTGCCAATAGCCTTTCCACTCATCCACTGGCGCGGTGCAACGTCTTGTGGCATCGCTTCCAAGTCGTCCGCGGCGGGCAGACCAAGAGGTGCCGGCAGTATCCCGGCCCCACAGCGTCAGGCTATCACTCCTCCAGAGAGCACTTCCCATAGACGCTTATATCGCTTTCCCGTGAGTGCAGAGCCTTCCGGGCGGACGCTATGCCAATCGCTGTCACTAAGTCTCTTCAGAAAACCGCGCGCATTTACGACGGAGTATCGGCTGTCGGCTGCACCGGTTTCCTCGCGGTAAAGCTCGCCAAGGCTTACCGCCACGCTACGAGGCGCGTAATTCATGCGCATCAGGACGGCATCTTCTGTCCGGACACCGTGGTAAATCATCGCCGGAAGCGCATTAATCCTGCGGCGCTCATCCACGGATAAACTGTCAAAATCAACACCGGAAACCCTGCTTAGCGCTGCAATGCCCCAAGTGCAACTGTAGGAGATAGTCCGGTATACTGCGCGGCAGGCATTCGTGATCGCCAAGGTTTGATCCTTGGTGCTCGTATCGGTGAAGTACTCTTGAGCTAAGAAGTCGATAGTCTTGCCGTTCACCCAATCGCGCGTAATATCGGAAATCTGCACCTGACCGCTACCATTGCTGCGAACATCCTCAAGCTGTCGCCGCAGTTGCGGCACTTTTAACATTACGCCGAACAAATCCGCGATCCTGCCACTCTCGCCGAACAGGCTTTCTGGAGTCCAATCTGAAGGCTTGAGTTTGGTTTTGAGCGTACCTAAGCGCAACTTTGCAATTCTCACACCTTCCGGGGAAAAGCCAGTCGAGTCCGCAAGCTCGGCGACCCCGCTTGGCATTTTGGCGAGTTTACGCGCGTAAGCACGAGTCGCGTCCAATAACGCGTCTGCTTTCTGCTGTTGCGAAGGATCGTTACGGAGCGTTATGTATCCGTACGTCTGCCGGAGAAGTTCTTCTGTATCCGCTAACACCACCTCCAGGTTCTTTTTTTCTGCCCAGAGATGGGCGATATAGCAACGGAAGTCCTCCCATTGATCCTTCCACAGTACATCAGAAAGGTTCGCCAATTGTCCCTGCGCGGCTAGCTCGTTCAATTGCGACACGAGCCGTGACACAAGTGCACCTGTGCTGCGACTGACGAATTCTGTCACGGATCCCGGGTCCGAACCTTTCGCTAGGCCGATTACTCCCACGCTATCTTGGCCGATCCGACCCGCGCGGCCGGCAAGATTCCAGAATTCGCGCGGTAACATTTCCTTCCCATAAGGGTACTTGTGCGATTGCATGAATACAGACGAAACCGGGAAGTTAATGCCTTGCGCGATGGTAGTAGTCGCACAGAGGACCTTCAGACTTCCAGTCTCCGCTAACCATTCCATCAGAGCTCGTGCATCGTCTGACAGGCCTGCATGATGGACTCCAACCCCCTTCTCCAAGTTCTCGACCAGCTGAAAATCCGGACCGACCTCAGTACGTAGAAAGTTCTGTACAAGTTGAATTTGCGATGGCACCGGTTCGAGATTCGGCAGGCACTGGGCAGCCTTGGTCGCCATCTTCCATACGGTACGAATGTTGTTTGCAATTGCGATGCTCGTCCCACGAGCCGACATAACCGAGGCCATTGCAGCCGTCTGAATACCCAAGCCTTTTTGTTTACCGTGGGCTATGACTTGGCTCTTGGGGACATTGATGGGCCTCACTCCGCCAACGCGGTGAGTGCCACTTAGCGCCATGGCCTTCGGGGTAGTCGTTAAAGTTTTGAAGCGAAGATGCCATCCAGCTCTCTCCCTTTCGTCAGGCATTGCCCCGTAGAGTCCAATAATTCGCTCGTTGGGCTTCCAGGGTATGGTTCCTAGGCTGATAGCCTGGCCCGCACTAACATCCTGCGCCAACCATTGTGCAACTGACTCGCCTCCCTCTACATAGGGCATGAGAAGCAGAAAATTGGCTAAGGGGCAATCCATTCTTATCGTGGCGAGCAGCATTTCAATACGTAATCCACGCCCCTCAGTCTCGATATTATGCGCCTCATCCATCACCACGAGAGCTAAAGGCCTCTTCTCGACTTTTCTGTTGCGTATTACAAGAGATAATTTCTCGGGCGTAGCTACGAGCACATGGAAGGACTGATGGTCACCGGCCAGCAATTCTTCCTCAAACGTATCCACTTCAATCGCAGCTGTCAGCTGTTCCACTCCCACTCCGATGGGCTCAAAATCCGTCCTTAGCCTACGAGTGAGTTGAGCGCACAGGGCGCGCGTCGGTGCCACATAAGCAACCCATCCCCTCTCTGCATCAAACTGGTTTAGTGCCTGCAAAATGCGAAACTGCGCGAGCAATGTCTTTCCGCCGGAGGTCGGCAAATCGATCACGATGGCGGTCTTGGCCTGATCAAGAAGTCCCTGTTCCATTAGCGCCGCGCGCTGTGGCGGCAGCAGCTCGAACATTGCTCGATGTTCGCGACGAGTGAGGGAGCGAACAAAGTCCGATGTCCGCGAATTGACAGCGCGCGTTGCCCACCATAGCGAATTAGTAACCACCATCCACGCAGCTGAATGCATCCAGCGCAAGATCACCTCGTGCTGTGCGTCGCCTGAAGCCATCGCTGCTTTAATTGCCCCATCGAAATGCTTGTCAAGTGAGCTAAGCGGACTGGGTGGTCGCCCCTCTAGAATGTAATTGGCTACGATTTCCGTTGCTTTTGCCCAGTGGTAGAGTGCTACGAGTCGCAGGGCAGTTGCCCTATTCTGTTCAGGTGAGTCGTTCTGGAGACAGCCTTGCTCGAAACGAGATTGATCTTCGCGTAGTCCTGCGATTATCTCTCTAATCCGGTCAAGATCGTCCCAGCCGCGTTTGCGAAACAACCGAATCCAACAATCGAAAAGCCGGTACAGCAAGCGCCGGTCCCATTCTATCCCGGCGACGCTTGGAGGCTCGAGCACCTCTTGATTATCCTTGTACCAACGTCGAAGATCAGACCAGCGATCTCCGCAGTACGCGACGGCGGAAAAATGTAGCACAAAGAACAATCTATCAAGGGTCTTTACCGGAACTGGCATTAACTGACGAATTTCAAACACGCGGTATGATGCGGCAACCGCTTGTTCGCGTAGTTCAATGTTCTTTCCAGAAGATCGACTTAGTTCCTCCAATCCTTCGATCGCTGCGAGCTCGAAGGCAAGCGCAACCCGTCTTAGCAAGGAGTCGTCACCCTTACTCCAGGAGAACGAAAATGAGATCTGTCTACCGACAGCCCGGTAAGCCAGATGTTCGCGAACCAACGTTTTAACCCTCTCAAGATCAGCTTGGCCAATTGCATCAAGTGCCCAGTGACTTTCGAGCAGGTCGAGGCCTTTTTTTGACAGGTTCATGATGGATCTCCCTTCCTGGCAGCTAAGACTGCTTCTCCGAGCCCTTTAATGCAATTGGCCGGCAAGTACAATGCGTATAATTCGATCTTCATTGGGTCGGGGCAGCCCCGGCCAAGAAAATTCACCCTCGCCCGTAGGTCGTTCTCGTGCGGCGGGATGTCCCGAACTAGGAAGCCAAACAGGTGCACATCAAAGTCGCCGATCAGATAACGTTTCGCAGCTCGTCGAAAACGCTCGATCCAAGCGGATCCTCGGGCGCGATGACCAAGGTACCTAAAGAGGCCATCCCTTGTTAATGTATTGTCACGAATATCTTCAAGCTGCCGCTGCAGACCCTTACGACCATACATAACTCCCGGTGGGTACTCTGCGACAGAGGATGTCTTGACTTCGCCGAATGCCAGACAATCGCCATTGGAATCGGCATGCAAACCAACGAGGTCGGCTCCCGGCAGACTGGAACCTTTCTTGCGCTCATCCCGCCCGTCGGGCCACGGAAAAATACAGGTGCGATGAACAGTCAGCCAAGCCTCAGCAAGCGCCTCTCCGACTCGCCAATCCTCTATAACCCCAAGATTGGGATACGAGCGTTGCAGACGGTCCCGCTCAAACTCAGTCTCGACCACTCCGTGCAATACCGCTTCGATTTCAGCCGTGCCCTCATCGTCGAACAGATTAGCGGCCACAGGGCCACGCAAGGCCGCGTCAAGATGTTCGCCGGACCAATTGAGGCCGAGCCCGATGCAAGGTGGGTCGCCCGTTGAGTAAACGACTCTGCCACGTGCTACACTCACGAGCCTGCCTCCACCATCTCCAAAGCGCTAAAGACACGCATATTCACAGAAATCAGCTTGGTTAGCGGAGCCCCGCGGAGGCCAGCGCACAAATGGGATCCACCCAGCGTGGCTCCCTCCCGGCCTACCGGAAGTACGGCCAATGAGGAGACTGCCAATCGGGTCTGCGAAGTCGGAAGCATTGCGTAGGAGACAGAACTACAAGACAAAACATCCCGTCCAATGAGCGTGAATAACCTGAGTCTCGGTCGAATCGTCGCCACATAAGTGTCGACTAAACGCACCGAACGGCTCGCGCGGCATGGCCAGTATGCCCGATAGAATTCCCGAATATCGTCGATGCAGCCCCGCCTGTGGTGTTCAAGATCTACTCTCCATTCACGGTTCGGCACAGTGCGACCACCCCGCATGACAAAACTGAGACGCAAACGGCTGTTCAATGCTCCGTACTGCCATCTCTCGGGGCTCTCGTTCATCTGGTCCAAAAAGAAGTCGGAGGCGCCCAACGCCAAGCTTGTGTCCGTCCCTCCATCTCGAATAAAGGTGGATAGGGCCCGATAAACCGACATGCGTTTGCGGCGCACGTTTTTACATCGAATGAATAGTTCATCCACTGGTTCAATGCAGTTTTATCGTCAAGCGCGCACTAGTTGCAGACCCAGGTAGGTTCTTGAACAAAAATAGGCGCACAAGCACGCAACCACCGGAGTTCACATTCATAAATCGTTGTGGACTACTGCTAGAGCAACGAATCATGATCAGGTACGCTGCGTAGTAGCTTCATACATTTATATATGTACACTATTGTAAATATACGTAATACACCGAATTAATACAAGTTAACTCACAGGGGCTACGTCATGCCCCGACTCCGTGAGCGCTTGAACTCCGGCATAGAAAACTGGGGTTGTCACGGATCTCCTATCCTAGCGGCCTTCTGGAACCCCAAGAAGGTTTCCGCCGGCGTACCGCATACGCTGACCTACTCTGAACGATGTGCTGAATCCACTATGATTTAGCCATTGTGAATGCGACCACGGTGCTTTTCACGAAGAACGCGGACTGGTGCCGAATCCTCGAACTCTGCACTTGCTCACCACGCCCCACCAATCTATCGAGGGTTGCGGTTCTTACCAATCCGTTGTGCATCGTTGACCCAATAAAACTCTATACCCTCCATACGGATATGCTCCAGCAGCGTTGTATCCCGAATCGAGTCGTGTAGAATTAAATCGACCGTCTGGGCCATAGGAATCTCTTCAATCACCGCAGCGAGGTCGGCTATATCTGTCCGTGTTAGTCCTTCACCGAACAGCGCGATGTCCACATCAGAAGTCACGGAGTTGGTCCCGATTGCCCTCGATCCATACAACACCGCTCGATTCACCCGTTCGTTGGCCGCGATCACGGCAATTATCGCTTCGCGTTTTGCGTCTTTGAGGCCACCGATCATCGTGCCCGTCTGGCATCCAAAGTCCCATGTAGCCGCAATAGAACCGGGTAGTAGCAATCCTTGATCAGCATTAGGACCTGCTCTGACAAATCGTCCAAAAGATACAACGAAGCAATGTGCGCTTGTCCAGTGCGTCGAGAAGTGCCTCGCAGTCACTCTCGCCAAGGTAACCCATATCGAAGGCTTTCCAAAACACCCCACGCGGGGTCTGCACGTTATGGCCCTCGTAGTTGAGTAGATCCTTGAGAACCTTCCAACACATCTCAAAACTCAGCTCGAACATTCTGACCAACCCGGCTAGCTCAAGGAAGTCATACTGCTCCCGGTCACAGGCATTCGTGAGTTGAGCAAGCACCGCCCCGAAGGTCTTGAGCCGCAGTTTCCATCGTCGTTCGTCCGAATTACTCACAGCTCCTCCCCTTTGAATCCCCGCGTGTTCAGCGTCTCTGTAAAACCCACTCCGAGCCGTTCGCCGTCATCCTTTTGGTACATTCAGTTGAGGCTATGACCGCCATCGTCGCTGTAGTCTAATCAAGTCCAGCAGCGTCTCCAGATGTTTGGAGAAGTACCGCATATCATGGTGTGATAAGATTTTATCCTATAGATGCTCGCCGTTTGTCTTTCCGCCACGATTCTTAACTCCCGATCCGATCCCACATATTATGAGGTACCGGATGACGTAACCAGCACGCCGGCTCCGACCAGGAGAGCCAAGCCGAAAGGCCGCCACCCCCACAAGCGGCTGTCGGCTGCTTTCGTGCACGCCGCACCTCCCGGGGTGCATTGTGACGGCAATGGACTCTACCTCTACGTTCAGCCGAGCGGTGCGCGGAGGTGGGTCTGCCGGAGCTGGAGTTCGAGGCGGGCGCGGGCTTCATCACCCGCATCCGGCGGCCGACCGACAATGGTAGGCAGCTTGGCTCCGCTCGCGTGACTACCCAAGAAACTCAAGGCAAAACGCGAGAGACTACCCAAGAAGGCGGCTACAGGCAAGATTCGATGCCTACCCGCGACCGCATCCTCGCTCACCTGCAAAGCGATCCGACGTTGACTCGGGCCGCCCTGGCCTCCCTCGTAGGGGTCACGCCAGCGGGCGTCAAATACCATCTCGACAATCGTCGTAAGGCGGGCCGCATCCGTCATGTTGGACCAACCAAGAAGGGGCGCTGGGAAATCCTCGAATCCGAATCGACGCGGCCATGTCCCGTGTCGGCGACCTCGAAGTCAAGACCTAGCTGCGTGTCATCGCGCTGTTCCGGGACCGCTTGGGCTTCGAGTATCTCGGTGACCGGTGCAACCGGGACGACAACCGAAACATCGAGACGCACCTGCTTGAGCGGTTCCTGGCCGCCCAGGGCCATGCTCCGGTCCTGATCGCCAAGTCGATCCGCGAGTTCGAGAAGGGCGCCGCGCTGGGTGGTGGCCGGAACCTATGTGAGGCCAACCGCCTGCTCCGCTACGAAGCATAGGTCAAGCCCGGGATCGAGGAGAACACCGCCACAGTCCACCTGATCGACTGGAAGGATCCGGTCGCCAATCACTTCGCCATCGCCGAGGAGGTCTCGGTCGCGGGCGAGCACAAGAAGCAGCCCGACCTAGTACTCTACGTCAACGGGATCGCCATCGGGGTGATCGAACTCAAGCGTTCGACGGTCTCGGTCGGCGAGGGCATCCGCCAATATATATCGAGTCAGGAACGGCACTTCATCCGGCCCTTCTCCACCACCGTCCAACTAGTGCTGGCGGGCAACGACAGCCAGTGTCTTCGCTATGGTGTGATCGGCACTCCCGAGAAGTACTGGCTCCGCTGGAAGGAGCCGGACGGCAGCGACGACGACGACTCGCCCCTGTTTCGCGAACTTGTCCACCTCTACATCCCCGAGCGCCTGCTTGAACTGATCCACGATTTCGTGGTGTTCGACGTGGGTGTCAGGAAGATCTGCCGTCACAACCAGTACTTCGGCGTGAAGGAGGGCCAGTCGCATATGAAGCGCCGCGAGGGCGGGGTAATCTGGCACACCCAGGGCAGCGGCAAGAGCCTCACGAAGGTGTGACTGGCGAGATGAATCCGGGAGAAGGTCCGGGACGGCCGCGTGCTTGTGATCACCGACGGCACCGAACTCGACGATCAAATCGAGAGTGTGTTCAAGGGGGTGAGGGAGGACATCCATAGGACCACAAGCGGTGCCAATCTCGCCAAGGCGCTGGCCAACCCCGAAACATCTCTGATCTGCTCGCTGGTCCAGAAGTTCGGCGCGTCGGGTGACGGAGACGTCGACCGCTACGTGCGCGACTTCCGCTCCCAAGTTACGGCCGGATTCCGCCCGGTGGGCAACATCTACGTCTTTGTGCACGAATGCCACGGCACGCAGTCCGGCAAGCTCTGCCCTTCCCCCATAAATCATCCATCACGGTTCGATTGTTCGTCAGTTCTGGTCAACTCTCGCTGGCATGGCTGTCGGAATATCTCGGGTATTTCGACCTGACAGGTATGGTGTGTGACTTGAGGTGAATAATGCCGTCCTCTCGTGCGGATACGCGATCTCTTCCTGCGCCGCTTCCACTGCCATCCTACCACTTCAGGTGCTTGGCCTTTCGCTACTTGTTTTTTATGTTGCGGCGTGTTTCAACGAAGTCAAGTCTTACGAACGCTCACCGCTCCCTGCAATGGAGAGCGTTTGGACAGGGTTCTTGCCGACGATCGTTGGCGGTTTCGCACGCAGATAGCGCGCGCTGTCTGTGAAGAGTTCGGGTTTGTTGATGCACGGGGCGAACCGCAGGTGAGCAACTGTGCGCAGGCTTTATCGAAGTTGGAGGCCCGGGGGAGGATTGTGTTGCCCAAGCCCGAGAATTGTAATGCGGCTAAGGCGGAACCGCGTAGGCGCGAGGAGCGGGTACCGGATCCGATAGCGTTACCGGACACGGTACACGGTGTCCGGGGGTTGACGATTGAGTTGGTTGAGACGGACGAGCAGCGTATGGTGTGGAACACGTTGCTGCACTTTGAGCATCCGAGGCGTACGACCACATTTGTGGGAGCGCAGGTACGCTATCTGATAGGCAGTGCCCATGGTTACCTGGGAGCGGTGGGATTTTCGGCGGCGGCGTTGTGCCTGGCGCCCAGAGAGCACTGGATGGCGTGGAGTGATGAGCAGCGCAAGGCGCATTTGCACCGTGTGGTGTGTTTGAGTCGTTTTCTGATACGGGGGCAGTGTCAGGATTTGGCCAGCCATGTACTGGGTAAGGTATTGAGACGGTTGGCGGATGATTTTCAGGCACGGTACTGTTACCGTCCCTAGGTTGTCGAAACGTATGTGGATCCCCAAGGGGAAGGAGCGTGTTTTGAGGTGAACAATTTTGTATTGATCGGCCATACCGCAGGCGGAAAGCGGCACAAGGAGGCAAAGGAAGAGGATCCCAAGGGGCTGTATGTATACGAGTTGGACAAAGAATGGCGCGGGACCTTGGGGGAACCGGAGGAGGAGTTGCGTCCGGTGAGGGATCCGCACGAGGGGATTGACAGTGCGCAGTGGGCCGAAACGGAGTTTGGCGGAGCGCCATTGGGAGACAGGCGGTTGTCTGTGCAACTGGTAAAGAGTACGTCCATGTTGGCCGATGTGATAGGCCACAGCATTACCGCGCATACGGATGCGGACCGCGCGGCGGTGAAGGGGCATTACCGGTTATTGGAGAGCAAGAAGGACAAAACGGTAACGCCGGAGAACATATTGGC
The DNA here is from genome assembly GCA_963663495.1 of Rhodothermales bacterium. Taxonomy (GTDB): domain Bacteria; phylum Bacteroidota; class Rhodothermia; order Rhodothermales; family Bin80. The sequence goes on along the minus strand of OY760427.1, from coordinate 542,898 downwards.
GCCGCATCGTGGGCGTACGATAGAGCGCATGCGTAGTCAGGAGACCGTGTTATGCATCCAGGACACGACGAAGTTGCGGTACAGTACGCGGCCGGCGTGTACGGATTTGGAGGTAATAGGGAGTAATCAGACGACGGCGAAGACGCTGGGGTTGCCGTTGCATGCGACGCTGGTGATGACGGAGGATGGATTGACGTTGGGGGTGTTGCGTGGCAGCTTCAAGGATCCGGAGGAGGGTCCGCATGCTCCGCGGACGCAGCAGTGGATAGACGGGTTCAAGGATATATGCGAGGCGGCGGAGGAGCTGTCCGGCGAGACGCAGGTGATCTGTGTTGCGGACCGGGAGGCGGACAGCTTTGCTATGTTTGCCGAGCAGCGCAGACAGGGTAAGGCGGAGGTATTGATACGAGCGAAGCATGATCGGAAGCTGTTGGATGATCGCAAGCTGTTTGCGGTAATGCGCAGTGGTAAGGCTCCGGGGAATGTGGAGATAGAGATAAATCGGGTGACGGCGCGCAAGAAGCAGGCGCGCAAGCAGGCACGGAAGGGTCGCAGTTACCGGATGGTCAATACGGAGGTACGCTACGGGAGGTTCTTGTTGCCGGATCCGAAGAACGAGCAGGAGCCGGTGGTGATGTACGGGGTGCATGTGTTGGAGGTGGAGCCTCCGGGGGATGCGCTGCCGGTGGAGTGGATGCTATTGACCAGCATGGAGGTAGGGAGCGTAGCGGATGCACGGCGGGTGTTGGCAATGTATCTCAAGCGGTGGCGGGTGGAAGACTTCTTCCGCGTGCTCAAGAGTGGGTGCAAGGTAGAGCGTTTGGGTCTGCGTACCTCGTTGCGTCTGCAGCGAGCAATAACGATGTATTGTGTGATATCCTGGCGCGTCATGACCTTGGTGCAATTGGGTCGGGAGGTGCCGGAGCTGGACGCGGATGTCTTTTTCACGGAGATGGAGCTGCGATTCTTGGATGGATATGCAGCACGGGTAAAGCTGCCGAAGCCCAGTACTTTGGGAGCTGCTATCTTGATCGTAGCGGTGCTCGGCGGTTATCAGAACCGCACTCGTGATGGACCGGTGGGTTACCAGATCATGTGGCGTGGCCTAGAGAGGTTACACCTAATGACATTGGGATACGAGGTAAGAGACGAACAATTGAGTGCATGTTCGCACGGGAATTCATCTGGGTTCATATAAATGGCATATCAACCTGCCTGATGTGGGCCTATGCCCCAGTGGCTACACCTGCGTGAGCGTGCGGTGAACTGCATCTTGATTAGGTGACGGGTTCTGTAGAGCTTACCCGTAGACGTGAGAACCCAGACCCCGGACCGTCCGCCTGGTACAGCCCAGACGTACGGCGGAAGAGATGTTTCCGCTGGTAGAGCAGTATAACGAAAGGACCCGGTCCGCAGCGGCGTCTTGCACAGAGCAGGGCATCTCGTACGGGCCGTTGAATTACTGGAGGCAGAAGTATCGCCAGGAGACTGCAGCCGAGGGTTCGTGGATGTAGGCAATGCAGCGCCAAGGGAAGCGGCGCAGGAAGAGATCGCGTATCCGCACGAGAGGATGGCATTATTCACCTCAAGTCACACACCATACCTGTTAGGCCGAAATACCCGAGATAATCCGACAGCCATGCCAGCGATATTTGACCATACCTGACGAACAATCGAACCGTATTGGATGATTTATGGGTACAGGGCAGGCCTAGCCCTACCGTTCAACCGGTACCCCTACTTAACATTGTAATTCATGCCGCTTAGATTGGCGGCATGGTGGTTCAACATCAGATTCTGAAGACACTGCGTGCCGCTCCATGTGAGTTGACAGAGGTCATGGAGCAGCATCCTGACGATTGTCGCAAAGCGATAAGTCGCCGTGTGAGTGAAGCGTTTGGCTTTTATGATGCCTTGGGGCGTGTGCAGCACAGCAGTTGTTTGCAGGCGCTCAAGACACTCGAAGCCGAGGGTGCGCTGTCCTTGCCTGCACCGAAGCGTGTGGTCCGAAGCACAGTGCCTCGTTTGTTGGACGAACCGGTACCTGCGCCTGTTGGAGTGCCGACGTTGCTCAAGGATGTGCACGGCCTGGAGTTGGAATTGGTAGAAGATGGCGGGCAGCGTGCGATCTGGAATACGCTTGTGGAGGCCGAGCATCCGTTGTGTGCGCCACGGTTTGTCGGACAGCAGTTGCGCTATCTTGTCGGGAGCGAGCATGGCTACATCGGAGCGATAGGCTTTGCGGCGGCGGCGCTGTATCTGAAGGCGCGCGACAGATGGATGGCGTGGTCGGACGAGCAGCGTGAGGACTACCGGGACCATGTCGTGGGTTTGAATCGGTTCCTGATTCGCTCCATGGTGCGGATCAGGAACCTTGCCAGCCATACACTGGGGAAGGTATTGCGTTGTTTTCCGGAGGATTTTGAGAACCGTTACGGGTATGTGCCGTGGGTGATAGAGACCTTTGTGGGCTCCGAACATCGCGGCACGTGTTTTCGGGCTGCGGGGTTTCAGTGTGTGGGGAAAACCAAGGGGCGTGGGCGTCATGCTCCTGGTAATGCATGCACCAAGGGAAAGAAGGCGGTTTTCGTGTATGATCTGGGTGGTGATTGGAAGCAGGAGCTTGGAGTGCCGGTTGTGGAGGCGTATCCCGAGCTTGAGGTGGGTGCGGGGCTGGCCAGTGATACATGGGCAGAACAGGAGTTTGGTGGAGCGCCGTTGGGGGACAAACGCCGTTCGGACCGGTTAGTACATAGCGTAAACATGCTTTCACGCACTCCAGGAGAATTGATCACGGCCAATCTGGACGCTGATCGGGCGGGGATACTACCGTTTCTTGGAGAAAGCGGCCGAGAACGAGATCACGCCGGAGAAGATTTTGCAGCCGCATCGTGATCGCACGATAGAGCGGATGCGTACGCAACGGACGGTGCTGTGCATCCAGGATGGCACGGACATCAGCTACAGTACTCGTCCGGCGTGCGAGGGGTTGGATGTGATAGGGCACAATCAGACCACATCAAAGGCAAAAGGAGTGCATTTGCACGCTACGCTGGCGGTGGGTGAGGACGGTGTGCCGTTGGGGATCTTACGCTGTGCCTATACAACCGACCAAGAGGCTCCTGCTCCTAAGACACAGTTATGGATAGACGGCGTGCGGGACATAGCGGAAGCCGCCTCGCATCTGAGCGGTCGTACCCGTGTGCTGTGTGTCATGGACCGCGAGGCGGATGTGTTTGCGATCCTGGCGCAGCAGCGCAGGGCAGGGCGTGTGGACATATTGGTGCGAGCCAAGGTGAATCGGCTATTGGGTAAAAAGTCTCCCAAGTTGTTTGCGACCATGCGGTCGGGCAGTCCGGCAGGACACATGGAAGTGCCGATTGTGCGTTTGAGCCGCCGCGTGAAGTCAGGTCGAGTCAAGCATAAGGGGCGGTCGGGCCGTCTGGCGCGGATGCAGGTACGTTTCCGCCGCCTATCGCTTCCGGCGCCGGGTAAGTCGCAGGAGGATCCGGTGCAGGTCAGTGCGATTCATGTTCGGGAGGTGCAGCCGCCAGCCGGAGAGCGACCGGTACAGTGGTATCTATTGACGACCCAAGAGGTTACGACGCTGGAGCAAGCTATTGAGGTGGTAGGCTACTACGTGTTGCGGTGGCGTGTGGAAGACATGTTCCGTGTGCTCAAGAGCGGCTGTGCGGTAGAGCGGCTGGGTATGCGGCAGGCCAAGAGTCTGCACAATGCCATTACGATCTGTATGGTGATGGCGTGGCGCCTGCTATTGATGACGCTTCTGGGGCGCGAGGAACCCGAAGCATCGCCGGAAGGATTGTTTGATGAGATGGAACTGCGCCTGTTGCACGAGCTTGCCGACGAGTTTGGACTGCCGCCTCCAAAGACACTCGGGGCTGCTATTCGGGTGGTGGCCGTCTTTGGTGGCTATATGGATCGGAAGAAGGACCGGCCTCCAGGCTCCAAGGTCATCTGGCGCGGCTACAGCCGGTTGGAGATAGGGGCCAAGACCTTTGCCGTCCTTGAGAAGCGATACCATATGATACGGAGAGAGGTCCTCATCGTTAAGCGAGAATGACGAGCACGCGAAGCAACAAACGTACCCAAAGCAGGGAGTGATACCTGCCCCCCAGCGTCGTTGCCGCGCCAACGTTTAGTGCGATGGCAACGGGGATTTGGAAGAAAACTGTAAAGACGCCCGAGCTACCGGGCGTTATAGCGCCGACGTATGTCCATCGCATAGGCATGCGTCTCGCGCATGCCAAATGATGCTACGTTTCCCGCATCCCCGGTGCAAGCATCACTCCGGTCCAAGGGCTCCGCACCTCTTGAAAGAACCAATCACTACACCGAACTTGCAAAAACAGATAAATATTATACAGTGTCGGATATCTGAACTGGGCACACGGTAGAGCTAAGCACGCTGAACGAGGCAAACGCATGGATATCCACCATATCCCCCCAGGAAGCGCAACTACCCGATGTACAGAACCAGCCCGGAATCATAACCTATAACTAACGTCGTAGCATGAAACATACAAGTCGCACCCAGACTCCAAGGCATTGTGCGCATCTGATCCCCCACCAGATTGCTGTCTATTTCGACCTTCCCGTCCCCCAGGTAGCGCTGCCGACTAGGCAGGCCTCGGCCAACCTACCAGGGGTTGATCACATTGCGCCCGCGCACTGCGCGAAACTGCCGCCGTTTGGCATGAGCGGTATCGGCGACAATCTGGCAATCGGCCTCGCTCACAACCATCAAGGCGCATCAGCACTGACTCCACGTTCATTACTGCAAATGGCGCTGAAAACTATGGGAATTATATACGTGAGTGACCAACTGTACACAGTGAGGCACTAGTATCAATTTCACAGGTCATCGGGGTCGGTAACCCGAACGCCCCTCGCCGTGCAGCAGCCCCAATCCCGGAGGCCAGTATGTTTGCAGCCGCATTCAGGTCTGCATGATCCGCATGGCCACAGGACATACACGTGAATTTGCTCCGTGTCTTACGGGTACTCGCTTCTGTGTGCCCACACACAGAACACCGCCGACTGGTATAGGCAGCGGTAACCTTTATCACCTTGCGGCACTTACAGCCCAGCATCTGATCCAGCTGGCCCCAACCTGTTCGCAATATCCCACGGTTGAGGCCAGACTTCTGTTTGACGTTTGTACCAAAGCTCTCCATCGTCCCCTTAGCTGAACGTATCATCGCTTTGATCTTTAGGTCCTCCAGTATCACCGTTGAGGAGCATTTGGCAATACTGCGACTTACCTGGTGGTTCGCATTCTTGAGGACGTTAGCACGCTTGCGCTGTATGCGGGCGATTCTATGCTTCCGCCGGTTACGACGGTTGGAGCCTTTCTTCTGTCTCGCCAGTCTTCGCTGATGCCGCTTCAACTTGGCATCAAGACGCTTGGTATCCGGTTGTCTGATAATGCTTGTATCGCCCTCTGTGGAGACCATAGCGACCTGCCCGCAATTACGGTCAATGCCTACAGCACCGCCGGTATCCTCTATTACAGGTGCCTCCATCTTGTAGCAGATGACAGCATACCCTTTGCCGGCGTTCTTCTTTACAGTGGCTTTGACGGGTATACCATCAGGGTACGGGTTGCCTCCCCGCCTGCGGAGCGCCATATATCCCACTTTCGGGATATACAGCTTGCCATCCCGAACCCTTACGTTATCCGGGATCGTGAACGAAGGCGTACTACCACGTCTGGAATGGAATCTCGGTCTTCTCTTACCCTCCTTGAAGAATGCCTTCCATGCATCCGCCTGATATTTCAATGGGTATCTAACGACACCAAAGGAGTATTCAGGTAGCCACTCGACCGTGCGGCGCAGCGCCGTGAACCGCTTCCCCAGCGAGAAGAAGCTTACCGAGGGCGGCTTCTCTCCAGCCTCTTTCGCTTTCTTGTACGCCCCGCTCTGCTCTGCTCTGCGAGGATGGCATTCCACACAAACCTACACGCACCCGCTAATCCAGCAAGTTGCTTGGCGTTCCTCCGACTTCCGGGCAACAGCCTGTATGTGATATTGCGGTATGCACTGACCGTTTCGGGCATGGCACTGTGGTATATAACTCCCTAATAGATGGTAATTATATAGCATGAATACCCACGTGTCGAGTTATTTGAAATAATTGCAGTCTTTTCGTGAACAGCGGGAACCGATTATGAAAAACTGGCGAAAGCCATCCTGTCTGCACCACCAAAGCACAAAAAGTAACTCCTGCGAAAACACGTGGCACTCAGCCATATAACTCCCAAAACTATCCTGGAGATTCGTAAGGGCATTATGCCGGACTTAGTTGGTGTATGAAAAAAAGGGGCGCGAATATTTTGGAGTATTCGGAGCCTTTCACACCCGGGCCGCACAGGATAGTTCAAATTTGACACCGTCAAGAAACGCGAAGCATTGTTAGCAACTAATAGCGCAGGAATTGACAGACCTGCACTTGCAGGCATCTATAACTGCACCCCTAGCACCTTCATGGCACGATGGCCCGCTCAACTAGCTTCGCAATCCATAATCCCGAGTTCAAATCCGATGTAAAGATATGCCCCTTGAATACTTGAGAACCCCATGTCATCGGCCACCCAGGCACCACCGACACATCGTCTATCGTTGATAATGCGGCCATCTCGCGCCCTTGCTTAAACAAATCACCGCGCAGTTCGCCGGAAATATCCACTACACGCAGCCCGCCCTGATAGTATCCCACATACAGGCGGTCATCCTCTGCCCAGATGTTGTGCGCACCCGCCTCCGGCACCTCATAGCGGGCCACCTCAACGGGGCTACCAATGTCTGATACATCCAACACATGAATGTATCCCCTGGCATCAATCGGCGCATAGGGTTCCCATCCCTCCGGGAATATCTCGTCGCCCACAAACAGATACTTCCCGTGCCGCCATGCGACATGGGTATTGCCCTCTTTGTAGGAATACTGGCTTACAAGAACGGGCACCACCGGCGTCCCTCCATGCGTGCCGGCACCGACATCCAGAATGACTACACCGTCATCCCAGTACGACAGGTACGCATAACCATCCTGAACGATCACATCGTGCAATGTCTTGTCCCGCTTCTCCAAACCCCACCGTCCGACCTCACGCGGCTCCTGCGGATTGCTGATATCAATGATGCGAAGGTCACTCGTGCCGTTATGGCAGGCGTACACCAATTCCGTTTCCCCATCAATCCAAACATTGTGTACTCCCCCGGTTACTGTTTCCGTGTACTCCGACAGAATCGCCGGATTGTCAGGCGTAGCAAGGTCCAACACAACAATCCCGTTGCGGCGGCTGGAGGCACCCTCTCGCGTAATAACTGCTACACGCCCGTTGGGATGAATCTTGACATCGTTAATGCGCCTCGCATCCACCTGCAGAGAATCTGTTAGCACCGGCGATGAGGGGTCAGTAACATCAAAGACCTTCATCCAATCGTGGAGGAACGTTCCGACATAGGCGTAGTCCCGGCCATCAACCCCCTCAAAGACCCATGTATCACCCGAGTGATGGGATCCGATGCCCCCCCTTCCTACCCGCAACAATGTAGCGCTGTATGTCCGTGGTTCAACATTTATCCGTACCGTCCTGTATATATCCGCACCAATCTCTGCCCTGATCTCGTGTGGTCCTGGTTCCTCGGCGACGAAGACGCCTTCCGGTCCATCAGCATCAATGTAGCCGCTCCTCCCCTGCACACTCCACGCGGGAAACAGTCCTGATACGGGGCTCCCTGATGCATCTTCTGCCTGGACCCTTAACCGGACTACATCACCCGTGCGCACCACCACCCGGTTCTGAGCAATCTGGTACTGCGTGGCCGGGTTATCTACAACGCGAACACTTATGCGCTGGCGCACTCTACCGGACTGGACCACCACAGCAGCTTCTCCGGGGGCAATGCCGGTCAGCCTACCATCACGTCCTACCTGTACGATACGGCGGTTTTCACTTCTATACCTTAGCCTAGCACCCTCCAACTCTTCATTCAACCGAGAGCGTACCACCGTCCAGACCGGCACTGACGTGCCGGACAGTACCTCCGCTACGGGGAGACGTACCTCAATTTGCGCCGGAGGCAACGCAGGCACCTCAATCCTTGCAAAAGCCGGCTTACCATCTGCGACTGCTACCAGTCGAGTAGCACCAGGCCGGCGGGCGGTCACACGACCGGTTGAGTCCACCACCGCGATGGCATCGTCGCGGATGTACCAGGACACTCGCTTCAGCGTCTGTCCCAAGTTATCTGTAGCAGCGAACTGCTGCGTCGCATCAACCTTGATTACGGCCTCGCGGGGAACAACAATTACCGTGTCCATCACCCCGGGGACCCACGACATCAATCCGACAAGATGTAGAATTGCTACTTGCATAACCCCGTTAACAGTGCACAAACAACAGTTAACGGAACCGCAACTCCGGGGATCCGATAGCGAGGTTGCAGACCGTATCTTGGCGCCTACACTCTTCGTACAGGCCGCATGCGGCACAAGCTTGGATTTGAAATACGTGAACTGGTGCTGCTTGCAGGCCCGATTGTCGGCATGCAGCTGGGCCAGATCTCCAACGGATTCATTGACGTAGTAATGGTGGGCAGGCTTGGACCCGAAGCATTGGCCGGGGTAGCGCTGGGCAACGCCACATTCTTCTTCTTTCTGTTGGTGTGCGTAGGCATACTGATGGGTACCGGCCCCATGATCTCGCAAGCGTTTGGCGCCGAGACCTACGATCCGATCGGGGTTACCGTGCGCCAGGGCTTATACCTGGCAACGGCACTCGCCGCATCCATCGTCGTCATCATGTGGAACATTGCTCCCCTATGGGTACTGATGCGCCAGGAGCCCGCAACGATTCTTGCGGCGCAGGAATACGTGCGAGCGGTGGTGTTCGGATTCCTTCCATTCCTGTGGTTCATCGTGTTTCGCAATTTCGCCGAGGCCGTATCCAGGCCGTGGCCCATAACGGCCATCATCCTGTGCAGCGTAGGCCTCAATGTGCTCGCCAACTCGGCCCTCATGTTCGGGCGGTTCGGTATGCCGGCCTTGGGGCTGGTAGGCACTGGATGGGCCACCGCCATGGTGTACTGGTTTCAACTCATAGTCATCCTCGCCTACGTGCTGAGTCGCAAACGCTTCCGAGCATTCCGCCTTTTCCACCAACTTGGATATATCAGGCCCCAAGTCATTGGGGAAATCCTGCATATCGGCCTCCCTGTCGGAGGCGTATACGGACTTGAGCTGGCCTTCTTCGGCGCAACCGCCATCCTGGCAGGCACGCTGGGCTATACCACACTTGCAGCCCACCAGATTGCCATTCAGAGCGCTGCTTTCACATTCATGGTACCACTAGGTATCGGCATTGCTACCTCGGTACGCGTCGGCCACGCGGTTGGGCGGAAGGACCCGGCTGGAGCAAGGCTGGCGGGGCACCTGGGAATCATACTCGCCTCCGCATTCATGACCCTGACGGCCCTCGGATTCTGGATCTTTCCGGAACCCATCGTCAGCCTGTTCATGGATGTGAACAATCCCGTCAACGCAGAAACAGCTCGCTTAGCCATTATGCTGCTGGGTGTTGCAGCCGTGTTTCAAGTTTTCGACGGAATCCAAGTATCCGCCAGCGGGGCCCTGCGCGGTATGAAGGACACGCGGATACCCATGTTGCTGTGCTTTATCTCGTACTGGATCGTAGGACTACCCGCAAGCGCTATTCTCGGGTACGGTCTGAACTGGGGAGTACAGGGCTTCTGGGCAGGATTAGTCCTCGGTCTGGCCCTTGCGTCCGTACTTCTGTCCACGCGGTTTGTGCGATTGGCGCGCGAAAACGCAACTGATCTTTCAATATTTATCGAAAACCATGCCTAGGCACCTTTCCGACTTGTAAATGTGCGCATCCTAAACAACGCATGTAGTACTTTGGCGGATTCACTCAAGGCGCACCATGTCCCAGGTTTTTCCTCGGAAAGCCAACACGTTACCGCATTTTTCGCTGATCGGCGTCCTCCTCGGCGGATTAGTCAGCGTTGCGTTTGTATGGTACTACTTTTCTCCAGAGTATACCGATGTTGGGTATGCGCCCGAACAGCCTGTGCCCTACAGCCACCGGCTGCACGTGGATCAGCTGGGAATGGACTGCCGCTACTGCCACAGCGCGGTGGAGGTGGCCGACATTTCCAACATTCCGCCCACTCAAACCTGCATGAACTGCCACGGCACCGTGTTGACGCAGTCCATAGACCTGATGCCCGTACACGAGAGCTGGTCCTCCGGTGAGTCCGTGCCCTGGGTCAAGGTGCATAGCCTGCCTGACTACGTACGGTTCAGCCACGCCGCCCATGTGAGCGTTGGGGTAGGCTGTGAAACCTGTCACGGCCGCGTTGATCAGATGGAGGTAGTGCGCCAGGAAGAACCATTGTCCATGGGATGGTGCCTTGAATGCCACCGCGAACCCGAGCAGTATCTGCGCCCTGTGTCAGAGGTCACAACCATGGGGTTCATGCATACGAGCGACTATGTGTCCCGAAACATGGACCGTATAGCGGAAGAGCGCATCCTTCCTCCGACCACATGCAGTGCATGCCACTATTAGGCGCTTTATGATCACGCTCCCCCTCTTGGAAAAACCGCAGCAAAGCATGAAGCAGTGGAGAAGTCTGCCACAGCTGCATGAGGATGCTGCGTTCGCCGAACGTATGGGGGAAGAGGTAATACCTGCTGCCGACCCACCTTCGCGGCGCCAGTTCATGCAGGTGATGGGGGCCTCCATGGCAATGGCCGGGCTTGTGGCCTGCAGGCGCCCGGTGCAAAAAGTGTTACCGTTTGCCCGACAACCCGAGGACATGATCCCCGGTATCCCGCTGCATTATGCTACATCCATGCCTTTTCGGGGTGCGGCTCGTCCCATCCTGGTCAAGAGCAGCGACGGGCGTCCGACAAAGATTGAGGGCAACGCGCTGCACCCGGCAAGCACCGGCGCCACGAGCCCCTTTGAACAGGCTGCGTTACTGTCCCTATACGATCCTGATCGTTCACGGACCATCCTCCAGCGAGGTCAGCCGGCCGCCTGGGAAGATTTTACAGAAACCTGCGCACAGTTGGGCGACGGCAGTCGGCACCTCGCTGTGCTCGCTGCCCCAAACTCTTCGGTAACCCTGGCCCGACTCCGAGCACAACTTGCTGACCGCTTCGCTGCAGTAGACTGGGTGACCTACCGGTCGGAAGGCGACGATACGTGTACCCTGGGAATCCAGACCGCGTTCGGGCAGCCACTCCGACCCGTATATGATTTTTCCGGTGCAAAGGTCGTCGTGAGCCTGGACGCCGATTTTCTTGGCCCTACGAGCCACAATTTTGCGCACGCCGCGCAGGCTTTTGCGCAGAACCGCAGCGTAGACGCGATGGGCCGCCTTTATGTAGCCGAAAGCACCTACAGCATCACTGGCGGAATGGCTGACCATAGGATGCGGATTCGGGCATCGGATATTGGCGCCCTAGCTGCAGATTTGGCAGGAAGGCTCGGTGCAGGCCCAAGGTCCGCAGGCGCCACTGCAAGCGATGTTTTTATTCAGACCGTAGCAGACGACCTGCGTCAGGCAGGTTCCAAAGGCATAGTCCTTGCCGGCGAGTCTCAGCCGGCGGAGGTACATGCCCTGTGCGCCGTCATAAATGCTCACCTTGGCAGTATTGGCGACACCGTACAACTTCTTGATACCGGGGAAGAGCAACAGGCTGCCCAGCACGAAGCAGTATCGTCCCTGACCGAGCGCATGCGTGCGGGAGAGATTGATGCAGTGATGATGCTGGGTGTCAACCCCGCGTATGATGCCCCTACGGAGCTTGACTTTGCCGGGGCGCTCGCTTCTGTCCCGCTGTCGGTACATGTTGATATGCACCGGAATGAAACAGCGCGCCTTGCCACTTGGCACATTCCCGCTACGCATTTTCTTGAAGCCTGGGGGGATAGCCGCGCGTATGACGGCACCTTGGCGATCGTCCAGCCGCTCGTCGCACCGCTCCACGAGAATGCCCGCAGTGAGATTGAAGTGCTTGCCGTCCTGGCAACCAGGAACACGCAAAACGCCTATGAACTGGTACGTGACGCGCTGAGGGGCGTGTTGCCCGAGCCCTTTGAGGCTGGCTGGCGCCAGGCGCTGCATGATGGCTTCGTGGACGGTACCGCATACCCGTCGGTGGCTGTCACCGACGCTACCTTGCCCGATGTCAGTTTATCGGCTGACGCCGGCATTGAGGTAGTCTTCCGGCTTGACCCCACCGTGCTGGACGGGAGCTTTGCCAACAACGCCTGGTGCCAGGAACTCCCGGATCCGGTGACCAAGATTGTTTGGGACAATGTTGCCGCAATGAGCCCTGCGACAGCCGAGGTACTCGGCGTTCGGGCCAAGTATTCCAAGGGACGGTACAATGCGGACATATTGACGCTTAGCAGATCCGGGCGCAGCATCGAACTGCCAGTCTGGATCGTACCCGGACATGCAGATAACTCTATTACGGTGACATTGGGCTACGGGCGCGAAATTGATAACGTACGTCCGGAACGCCGTACTCCGGTCTGGGACACCGATGATAAGACCGACATATATGCCCGGGGAGCCCTCGCTAATGGCGTAGGCCAGAACGTAGCGGTCCTGCGTGATGTCGCAGCGCGCGCAATCAGTACCGACATAAAAGTTGCTCCGTCGGGCCGCGACTACCGCATTGTTACAACGCAGGATCACGGCGTGCTTGACATTGAAGCCCGGCCCCTTCTGCGCCTAGGAACGTTGGAGGAATACCGGGATAACCCGCACTTTGCATTAGAGGAAGAAGCTCCCACACCCGGATCAGACCACAAAACGGATTTTCAGAACTACCCGGCGCTGTGGGAGAATAGCCATCCGGCAGATTCCCCGGTAATGCGCGATAGCAATTACTACCGCAACCAGTGGGGAATGGTCATTGACCTTAATACCTGCACAGGCTGCGGTACATGCGTGCTGGCATGCCAGGCAGAAAACAACATCCAGGTAGTCGGCAAGGAAGAGGTCGGCAACGGCCGTGAGCTGCATTGGCTGCGTCTGGATCGCTACTTCGTTAGCCGTACCGGAACGGATTTGACGGACGACCCGGAAATGGTGCTCCAGCCCGTCCCGTGCCAACACTGTGAAAATGCCCCCTGCGAAGCAGTATGCCCTGTAGCCGCTACCGTACACAGCCCGGATGGCACCAATCAGATGATCTACAACCGGTGCATCGGGACACGGTACTGTGCCAACAATTGTCCGTACAAGGTGCGCCGATTCAACTATTTCAACTGGGCCAAGACGATTCCGGAAACAGTACAGATGGCGCAGAACCCGCAGGTAACGGTGCGCTCTCGCGGAGTAATGGAGAAGTGCTCCTTTTGTGTCCAGCGTATTCGCTCCGCGCAGCGCACCTCGCGACTGGAAGATCGCGACTTAGCACGTAATGAAGTCCGTACAGCATGCCAGCAGGCATGCCCGACCGATGCGATCACGTTCGGCGACCTCAATGATCGCGAGAGCGATGTGTCCCGACAACGAAGGGATCCTCGCGCATACACCATGCTCGCGGAATTGGCCGTGAAGCCGCGCGTCGCCTACTTGGCGCGCATACGCAACCCTAACGCATCAATTTCCTAGCTCATGGCAACGGCTCACGAGCATACGCCGCCGCTGGTAACCGGTAACTTGGGGTTCCGTGACATCACACAGTTGGTGTCGTACCACACCGAGAAACGGCCTCCGGCCATGTGGTACCTGGTATTCGCCGTGAGCTCCACGCTCCTGGTCATGCTTCTGGCCATGATAGCGTACCTGTTCTGGAATGGCATTGGTGTGTGGGGCAACAACAACCCGGTGGGATGGGGCTGGCCTATCGTTAACTTCGTATTCTGGGTAGGTATTGGGCACGCAGGGACACTAATTTCTGCTATCCTGTTCCTCTTTCGACAGCAGTGGCGCACCGCTATCAACCGATCTGCGGAGGCCATGACCCTGTTTGCTGTCATCTGCGCGCTTCTATTCCCGACCATCCACGTGGGGCGGGTCTGGGTGATCTATTGGACGCTGCCCATCCCCAATCAGATGGAGATGTGGCCGCAATTCAAGAGCCCCCTGCTGTGGGATGTGTTCGCCGTCAGCGTATACTTCACTGTCTCGCTGGTCTTCTGGTACGTAGGCCTGATTCCTGACCTTGGTACGCTGAGGGACCGCGCTCGCACCCCGCTTCGTCGCCGTCTGATGGCGTTCTTGGCCTTGGGCTGGACCGGAGCAAACCGCCATTGGCGCAACTACGAAAAAGCTTATCTGCTTCTTGCGGCCTTGGCGACACCGTTGGTGCTTTCCGTACACTCCGTGGTGTCGTTTGACTTTGCGGTGTCCATTGTGCCTGGATGGCACACGACTATTTTTCCGCCCTACTTTGTTGCCGGCGCCATTTTTTCAGGCTTTGCCATGGTGATGACCCTCCTGATAATTGCCCGGGGGGTGTACGGCATTCGCAACATTATCACGCTGGACCATCTGGAAAAGATGGCCATCATTATTCTGGTGACGGGAACGATGGTGGGGTTCGCCTACATCACGGAGTACTTTATCGCCTGGTATTCACAGGTGGAGTACGAGCAATACGCCTTCCTGAACCGTTCGACTGGTCCGTACGCATGGGCGTACTGGATCATGATGTCCTGCAACCTGCTATTCCCTCAGTTCTTCTGGATAAAGCGACTAAGGCGCAGCATACCGTTCCTGTTTGTTACATCCATCATCGTTAACATCGGGATGTGGTTTGAGCGATTTGTCATCACCGTTACTAGTCTGCACCGGGATTTTCTGCCCTCAAGTTGGGATTACTTTAACCCCACAATAGTAGATATGCTCACATTGGCGGGCTCTTTCGGGTTATTCCTGACGTTGTTCCTGCTATTCCTTCGCTTCCTGCCAATGGTAGCCATGGCTGAGGTTAAGATGGTCCTTCCGGAATCGGATCCGCATTTCTACGACAAATCGGCGTGATGGAGCTCGTGCAACGCATAAGAACCTCCATGGGCATTTATGAAGCCCGGGAAGATCGTTCGTACGGGATCTTGGCAGAATTTTCCAACCCGGGAACTCTTCTGACTGCCGCTCGGGCCGTACATGAAGCAGGGTACCGTCATTTTGACACGCACTCACCCTTCCCCGTTCACGGTATGGATAAGGCCATGGGGCTGGGAAATTCGAAAGTGGGCTACTTTACCCTCGCGGGCGGCGCGTTCGGACTAGGGCTAGCTACATGGTTGCAGTGGTGGACATCAGCTGTTGATTATCCGATCAACATCAGCGGGAAACCCTTCTTTGCCATTGAGCCCTCCATTCCCATCATGTTTGAGTTGACCGTGCTCTTCGCGGCGCTGTCTGCGGTTGGGGGCATGTTGTTGCTTAATGGGCTACCCCGACCTTACAATCCCATCTTTTATTCGCAGAATTTTGAGCGTGCCTCCGACGACGCATTCTTTTTGCATATAGCTGCTAGCGACACCAAGTTCGATTCTGCGGGCACCGCTCAAATGCTGCGCGATATCGGTGCGCTGAACATTGAATCGCTGCACGATCGCGGGTACGCAAATATCCGGGAGGCGCCATGACGCGGGTATTGATACTGGTGCTGGCGGGAGTTCTCGCTGGTTGTCGGGGTCGTGTTACGGATATGTCACCGATCCACATCAATCCTAACATGGATGACATGGAGCGCTACGACGCGCAGGAGGAAAGCCCCTTTTTCGCCGATAATCGCACCATGCGCCCCCCCGTGCCCGGTACCATTGCCCGCGGAATGCTGAAGGCCGATACCGAATATTATCAGGGACGTGGCGGTACTGGCTCATATGTGGCCCGTATGCCGATGGAGTACACGCGCCAGCTGGCATTGCGAGGCCAGGATCGATATGACATATTCTGCGCCGTTTGCCACGGAGACGCAGGCGATGGCCAAGGCATTGTCATGATGGGCGGCTACGGTTTTGCACCGTTCAGCTACCATGACGCCAGGCTTCGCGGCGTAGAGGACGGTTACCTGTACGATGTGATTGCCAACGGTGTCCGCACCATGCCAGGTTACGGACATCAGGTGCCTGTCACAGACCGTTGGGCAATTGTAGCCTACATACGCGCGCTCCAGCGCAGCCAGAACGCCACGGCATCTGACATTCCTGACGACATTCTTACCACGCTAACGCCCTGACCAGAGACCTATGGCAAACGCGTTAAAGCGAAGTGCTGTCCGGGCTTGGCTCCTGGACCCGTGGGAGCCGACGGCCGCCCTTGCGGCAGAGCCGCACCGGTTTGCCATGGGGCGCATGGTCTACCTCGTCCCCGTCTTGGTCGGGATAGCACTTCTGGCCGTAAGCATTGGTATGGGTGTATCCGACGGGCTACGGGAGCAGTTTTTCTTCTCTTATCTGGTAGGTTGGACCTTCTGCCTTTCGCTAGCCCTCGGTAGTCTGTTCGTCGTGGTGATTAAACATCTCACCAAGGCATCATGGGTGGTGGTTCTCAGGCGGATTCCGGAGGTGCTCGCCGCATCATTCCCGCTTCTCGCGGTGCTGGCGATCCCGATTCTGGTAAGCCTGTTTGATCCTCACGGCCCGTATCACCATTGGACCGACTCGGGGATTGCCGATCCAACTGGCAGCCATTTTGACGAGATCCTAGCCGGCAAGGTAGCTTATCTGAATATTCCGTTTTTCCTGATACGAGTGGTAGCATATTTTGCAATCTGGATACTGGTATCAGGCAAGCTGTATCGGCTGAGCCTGCAGCAGGATGTGACCGGTGACCCCGAAATCGGGGCCAGGCAGCGCCGCGTCAGTGCTTGGGGGCTCCCGTTATTGGCGGTGTCCACCGCATTTGCGAGCTACGACTTTCTGATGTCGCTGGACCCGCACTGGTTCTCTACCATCTTTGGAGTCTACTTTTTTGCTGGCGCTTTTATGTCGGCATTCTGCGTCATGGCTCTAACAGGAATCGGCCTTCAGCGCGCTGGCATGCTGCGCGGAATCATTACCGGGGAGCATTACCACGATCTCGGAAAACTCATGTTCGCATTCGTGGTGTTCTGGGCCTATATCGCCTACAGTCAATACATGCTGTACTGGTATGGCAACATTCCAGAGGAGACGGCATGGTTTCGGCATCGACTTGAGCATGGCTGGGAAACCCACAGTGCGGTATTGCTTTTCATGCACTTCATTCTGCCGTTCGTGATCCTTCTGCCCCGTTCGGTCAAGCGATCCCGCGTGGCGCTTGCAACAATGGCCATTTGGCTGCTTGTAATGCAATGGTTTGACCATCACTGGCTTGCGATGCCGGTACTGCATGCAGAGCATGCCACGATACACTGGCTGGATGTGACCAGTTGGCTCGGCCTTGGCAGCCTCTTTCTGGGGTGCTTCGGTTGGCGACTCTCGCGTCACAGCCTGGTACCGGAGCAAGACCGGCTCATGGCTGCATCCCTCGCATTTGAAAACGCTTGATCCATAGCCATGGACGTTTCTGCAGGCGGGCCACAATTTGCTGACAAGCACGAGGTTCTCGTACAGCGTGAGGGCATAGAAGCAGGGTCAGTAATGGCTTTCGTAATCAGCCTTCTGATACTGTTGTCAGCCTTGGTATGGGCGAGTACACTGTGGTTCCAGGCTTCCGTGGATGAAGTTCGGCGAGAGGTTGCGGCAGCCGCCATTTATCCAGAGCTGCAGCGAGTCAATATTGCCGCGCAGCAACAGACGGGACAGTATGTCTCACTTGGCGATGGTCGTTATCAAATTCCGGTCGAACGTGCTATTGACCTTCTTGCCGACGAATACGGTTCTACCGACGGACGCCTCCAGACTCCATAGGTTCGGTGCCATCGCGCTTCTGGTCTCTCTGACCATGGCACCGGTGGCATGTGCACAAATGTCGGCGCATGCTACACGGACATTTGACGGTGTAGGACTGCGCCCAAAGCTCGGAGCCATAGTGCCACTTGAGGCCATGTTTGCTAACTCCCACGGACAACCTGTCACCCTCGGCGACCTCCTGGACAGCGATAAGCCTGCCATACTGACGTTTGTGTATCACACATGCCCCATGCTTTGCAGCGCCCTCTTGGACGGCGTTACACGTACCGTCAAAGAAATTCCGTGGACGCCGGGCGAAGAGTACGATATGATCACCATATCAATAAACCCCGATGATGCACCCGACATTGCCCAAAGGCAGCGAGACCTTTATGTAGACCGGCTGAGAGTCAGGGGTGCGACATGGCATTTTCTTACGGGACGGGAAGAGAGCATACGCGAGGTGACCCGGGCGGTGGGTTTCGGATACCGGTGGGACGAAGATATTCAAGAATATGCCCACCCGGCCGCCATCATAATTCTGACTGGAAGCGGCACGGTTTCGCGATACTTCCCTGAAATCAATCCCCGCCCGCGAGACCTGCGCGCATCCCTTGTGGAGGCTGCAAGCGGAACCCTTGGCTCGCTTTCCGACCGCGTATTCCTTTACTGCTTCCAGTACGATCCTGCACGCAACTCGTATGTGATGACCGCTCGGTCAGCCATGCGTGTCGGTGGCATACTTACCGCTCTGGTCCTCGCCCTCAGCCTTATCCTGCTCTGGATCCGGGAGGCCCGCACGAACGCGATCACTGCGTAGATGCAGGACCGAGGGGGATTTTGGTTGCCGGAAGCGGCATCCTCGCTTGCTGGTGATGTGGATGCCCTCTTCAACTTTGTCCTATACACCAGCATGGTGCTGTTCGCAGCGGTGATCGGTTCGACGATCTATCTCGCCGTGCGGTATCGCCGCCGCAACCAGGCAGACTGTCCCGCGCCGTTCAAGGAAAGCAAGTGGTTGGAAGTATCTTGGATCATTATACCTACGGTGCTCGTGGTCATCGTATTTACTTGGGGCTTTCAATTGTTTATCCGGTTGGGAGTATCGCCGCCGAACAGCTACGAGATAACGGTTCGTGCAGCAAAATGGAATTGGCTGTTTGAATACCCCAACGGGGCACGCTCCAATGTGCTGCATGTACCTGTCCGGCGCCCCGTAAGACTGCGCATGAGCAGCAGCGACGTTATCCACAGCCTTTTTGTACCGGCATTTCGTGTTAAGATGGATGTCCTCCCTGGCCGCTATACCTATGCATGGTTCGAGGCTACGCGCCAGGACACCTTCCCGTTGATGTGCACAGAGTACTGTGGTCAGCAGCACTCAACGATGCTCACGGATGTGATCGCCCTGTCGCAGGACAAGTTTGACACCTGGTTGGAGTCGGCTTCCATTGACGAGTCGATGCCTCCATCAGCGCGCGGGGAGCTTCTTTTTTTGCAGCAAGGCTGCCAGGCCTGCCATTCTGTAGATGGCACTCCAAGTGTAGGCCCAACTCTTCAGGGGATCGCAATGTCGGAACGGGAATTCACTGACGGCACCCGTGCGGTTGCTGACGACAATTATTTGCGTGAAGCCATTTTGAATCCCGCCGCACAGGTGGTTCAAGGGTATGCCCCTCTGATGCCTGGACAGTATGCGGCAACATTGGCATCCGAGGAGATAGATGCCCTTGTAGCGTACCTGCAAGTGTTGGAGGTGCCATGAGCGATAGGGGGTATCTCCAGGCATCAAATGGCATCCGGTCTTGGCTTCTGACCACGGACCACAAGCGGATCGGCATCCTGTATGCCGTGGCCGTGGCGGCCTTTTTCCTTTTGGGAGGGTTGTTCGCGATGCTAGTTCGGGCGGAGCTTGCCGTTCCCGGGGAGACGATTATGGGGCAGGACGCCTACAACCAGAGCTTTACGCTGCACGGCGTGGTCATGGTCTTCCTGGTTATTATCCCGGCGATCCCTGGCATCCTAGGCAATTTTGTATTGCCGCTCCAGATTGGAGCGCGGGACGTTGCTTTCCCGAGGCTGAACTTGGCCAGCTGGTACATCTTCATGGTGGGCGCAGTCTTAGCGCTCTGCGGATGGCTCGTTGTCGGCAATGTAGACACCGGGTGGACATTCTACACGCCATATTCCAGCGATGGCTCCGCCGCCGTACTCTGGCTGACTACCGCGGTGTTTATTGCCGGGTTCGCTTCAATCTTTACGGGGCTGAACTTCATTGTAACGGTGCACAAGATGCGTGCGCCGGGTATGACATGGAACCGGCTACCCTTGTTTGTATGGGCCATATATGCCACGGCAATTGTGCAGGTTTTGGCGACGCCCGTCATTGGTATTACGATGGTTCTGCTGTTTTTGGAGCGGTTGCTGCAAATCGGCATATTTGATCCCGCTCTCGGCGGGGACCCCGTGCTATTCCAGCATTTCTTCTGGTTTTACAGCCACCCTGCAGTCTACATCATGATCCTGCCTGCGATGGGGATCATCAGCGAGCTCATGGGGACATTTTCCCGGCAGCAGGTGTCGGGGTATACCTTCATCGCTCTGTCATCTGTGGCCATCGCCTTTTTGGGCTTCCTTGTTTGGGGACATCACATGTTTGTGGCGGGTCAGTCGGCTATTTCCTCCATCATATTTTCGATGCTGACCTTCCTGATTGGCATCCCCACCGGCATAAAGGTTTTCAATTGGGTAGCCACCATGTATAAAGGCTCCGTGTGGCTGCAAACGCCGATGCTGTATGCGTTGATGTTTCTGTTTCTTTTCGCGATTGGCGGGCTCACAGGCATCATGGTTGGCGTCCTTGCAGTAGATGTTCACCTGCACGACACGTATTTCATTGTTGCCCATTTCCATTATGTCATGATGGGGGGCGCCATGATCGCTCTTATTGGGGGACTCCACTATTGGTGGCCCAAGATCACGGGACGGATGTACAGCGAGACCGCCGGAAAAATTGCTGCCGGGATGGTCTTTGTCGGCTTCAACCTGACCTTCTTTACGCAGTTTGTCATGGGCAGCCGGGGCATGCCGCGCCGGTACCACGACTATAAGCAGCTGTTGGCACAGTACCCTGAGTTCGCAGGTTGGCATTTAGCCTCCTCCATCGGTTCTTTCGTCTTGGCCGCCGGGCTGTTCATGATCTTGATCTACGGCCTTCGCTCTTTGCGCCACGGGCCGCCCGCAAGCGCCAATCCCTGGGGAGCAGCCACGCTTGAGTGGACTCACACGGCCGTGACGCCTGCCGCACACAACTTTCATCGCACACCCTTGGTGACCCGCGGCCCGTACGACTATCACCTTGCTCCAGAACTCTTCCGTTCTGAAGAACAGGCAGAACATCCTGTTGCAACAAACCAGGAAGACAACATTCGTGAGTAGCGTAACCCAAGGTGACACGCTGAAGCACTACTTTGCGTCGGCAGAGCAGCAGTTCGACGCTGCAAAGATGGGGATGTGGCTGTTCCTGATTACGGAGGTGCTACTGTTCAGCGGCATGTTCGTCGCCTACACTGTGTACCGGGTGTGGCATCCTGAGGTATTTGCGCATGCCAGCGAGCTGCTGGACTGGCAGCTGGGGGCGCTGAACACGCTTGTGCTATTGGCTTCAAGTTTTACCGTGGCCCTTTCGATCCATTTCATGCAGCAGAACGAGAAGGAGAAGGTTGTCGTACTTCTTCTGATCACGCTCCTCTGCGCCACCGCTTTTATGGTGGTGAAATATTTCGAGTACACGGGCAAGTTTGCGCATGGAATTTTTCCAGGAGCCGGTTACGAGCCATACGGTGAGAGTCACGGCAAGTCGTATGCGGATTATGATATCCCGTTCGCAGCTCAGTTCTTCAGCATCTACTTCATTATGACCGGTATCCATGGCGTACATGTGCTTGTAGGGATGGTATTGTTCGCCTGGTTGGCCACGCGTGTAGCACGCGGACATTTCTCAAGCGCGTACTACACGCCATTGGAATTGACGGGGTTGTACTGGCACCTGGTAGACATCATCTGGATTTTTCTTTTCCCCCTCTTGTACCTGATATAGGGTGGGCATGGCGGCAGAACAAGGTCATTCAGGGCATCATGTGGTCCCTCTCCGGGTGTTGGCCTCGGTGTTTGGCACGCTTGTTCTGCTGACAGTTGTGACGGTCGTCGCATCCCGGCTTGACTTTGGGTCGTTCAATGTGCCATTAGCCATTGCGATAGCCTCGACCAAGTCCATCCTGGTTATTGCCGTGTTCATGGCATTACGGTATGACAACCGCGTTAACTCCCTCGTAATTTTTGTTGGCACCTTGTTTGTCGTTGTGTTTCTCGCGCTTACGCTTGCGGATACCGCCTTGCGGGGCGCCTTGGGTATAATGGACGCTGGTGTCATTCCACCTACTCCCATTGACCAGGCAGGCGCCCCCACCGACGGGGCTTTAGGTCCCTTGGCGGATTCCATTACCGGTTTTCCCGATAATGAAGCAGTAGTGTCGGGTGAGGACGGAGCTGATCTGTTTACCCGGTTTCTCTGCGCCACGTGCCACAGCACCGACGGCACCATCGGGGCTGGCCCTACCGTACAGGGTATTGGAGCGCAGCAGTCGCTTGATGCACTGCGAACCTCCATCCTTGATCCTGATGCCAATGTTGTTGAAGGCTTCGCTTCAGGGGTAATGAAGGCCACGCTGGATGGTATTGGGTTTTACGATGCTGTTACCGCCGAAGAGCTGGATGCGTAAAGAACCGTGGTCCGGTACATGGCCTCCTTATAGCTCTGCTGAGCGCCCCCGAGACATCACATCACTACCATTGAAGTTCATGCCAACCTCCTACCACAAGGACGTATCCCCTATCAGGCTTGCATATCTTGCCATTGTGCTCGCGACCGTGTCGGGATGCAGCCCCACGGGAGCTCCCCGGCGAGGATACAGCATCCCTCTCGTAGATATTTCAGGAGACTTGCATCGCCAAGTGATCGTGGACCGCGAGGAAGGCCAATACTTGGGGCATCCCACCACTGTTTTGCTTGAGGATTCCACCACGCTGCTCGCGGTCTACCCCAAAGGGCATGGGCGTGGCGCCATTGTCATGAAACGAAGCTTGGATGCCGGGCTTACCTGGTCTGACAGGCTGGAAGTTCCCGCAAGCTGGTCAACATCAATGGAAGTACCCACCATCTACCGCACCGTTGACCCAGCCGGCAACAAGCGCCTCATCCTGTTTTCCGGATTGCACCCGATCCGGCGTGCGCTGTCGGACGACGATGGTCACACATGGACGGAGCTTGAACCTATCGGTACGTTTGGTGGAATAGTAGCTATGGCCTCAATGGCACGGCTAAGCAACGGCAATTATATGGCATTCTTCCACGACGATGGTCGCTTCATTGGGCCTAGCCCGAACCAGATGGATCCACCGGTTTTCACCGTGTACCAGACAATTTCACCGGATGGTGGGCTAATATGGGGCGCTCCCAAAGAGATTCTTTCCCGTTCTGATGTCCACCTTTGCGAGCCCGGATTAGTCAGGTCGCCCGATGGATCCCGAATGGCTCTGCTATTACGTGAGAACAGTCGTACTCGCAACTCTTACATCATCTTCTCGGACGATGAGGGTGATACCTGGACTGATCCGCGTGAATTACCGGGAGCACTTACAGGCGATCGTCACACGGCTCGGTACCTGCCTGATGGCCGGCTTTTCATATCCTTCCGCGATACTGCTCTTGAAACGCTAACGGCAGGTGACTGGCTTGGGTGGGTCGGATCCTATAAGGACCTTGAAGCAGGTAATGAAGGGCAGTACCGGGTCCGTCTTATGGATAACAAGCACGGCTGGGACAGCACCTACCCTGCTGTTGAAGTGCTGCCTGACGGCACGGTAGTAACAACGACATACGGTCACTGGCAGGAAGACCAGGAACCCTATATCGTGAGTATACGATTCAGGGTCGAAGAGCTTGACGAACAATATGCCATGTTGATACGCCCATGACGTGATCCAGGCCCGTCTGCAAATTGCGCGCTGCCTTCATGCTCGCGGAAACAAGGCTCCTATCCCTACCCGGAGGACGGCAGGCTGGGGTGCGCAATGTCCCGGATACACTAATTTGGTGTTAAGATGGGTAAACCACAGCTGCCGTCCTGACTTACGGGCATTAGTCGCCCCCTGATACAGCCGCGATAATTGATCTGATAAAAGCAATAGTGGGTCGTTATGGTGCTAAGGCGTGAGAATGCCCCCAGCCAGCACCCGACCCTCACGACCTTTAGCCAGCCAATAATAACTTGATGCCGGCATGGCAATTCATTGACTCGTCGCAGCGGGCACCGCATCCACCAGATCCGTAATTTCCCTGCCACCTGTCGCATCTTCACGGGCCGAACTGGGTACCGGCCCGAGCAGTGGACCGGTACTTCTCACGGATACAGTCCGTCGCCAATGCCGGGCTCACGCGCTTCATTGAGGGCCCTTTGGACAGGGCCCTCCGAATCTCGGTGGACCAGCCACTTATTGTCCTGGCGGGTGCGGTAGGCGCTCTGGTGCTGTGTGTCTCGCTAATTCCTGCCGGGATAATTCCCACCACGCTGGCAGATTCCGTGGAGGGAGATTTTGCTACGGTGTCCTTTGTATTGCCTGATGGCGCCACCGCCGCAACAACCTACGAGGTAGCAGGAAGCGTTGAAACGGTGGGCCACCGGGCCATTGCGCGGATATCTGAGGACCACAATCGGGATATGTCCGGACTACTTTCAGGTGTGACGATAACAGTAGGTACCGGTCCCCGAGTAGAGGGCGGCGGGCTTGATCCGGCTCCGACCCTCAGACCGCAGGCGAATATCGCCACCGTTGAGTTCAAGCTCATTCCGGCCGAGGAACGGCACGTAACTACCGGGGAAATGGTACAGGCATGGCGAAAAGAAGTCGGCACGCTCCCCAATGTGAAGGGCATAACGTTCAGCGGCGACATTATTGACCTTGGTAACCAAATTGAGGTTGTGCTGTCGCATCCTGACCCGGAGCGCCTCGTCGTGATTGCCGAGTCGGTGGTCAACGGGCTGCGCGGACTGCAAGGCGTGCATGATATCCGCTCGGATCACACACAGGGAATTCCGGAAGTGCAACTGTCCCTGAAGCCTCATGCGCGAACCTTGGGACCGAGGACTGAGGACTTGGCACGCCAAGCCCGCGCCGCATTCTTTGGTACCGAAGCACGCCGGCTGCAACGTGGTCAAGAGGAGGTAAGCGTGTATGTTCGGCTTCCCTAGGAAGAACGCAATTCCGTGATAAGTATTGAGCAGTACATCCTGCGCACCCCGGTCGGTAGGGAGGTTCCATTGATAGGCGTTGCGTCGATATCATCTGGCCTATCACCGCTGGCAGTTCGCAGACGGGATGGTCAACGCGTGATTACCATCACCGCGGATGTTGACCGAGGCATCATAACTAGCGGAAAGGCCAACAGCATACTTGAGAATTCCATTCCCGCGAGCGTTACGGTATCAGATCCCAACCTAACATATATATTTGGAGGGGAGCAACAACAGCAGCTTAAGTCGCTCGGGGCACTGTACCGAGGGTTCGCCATTGCTCTGCTGCTGATCTTTGCACTCTTAGCCATCCCGCTGCGCTCGTATACCAAGCCTTTCATCATTATGGCCATCATTCCGTTCGGGTTCATTGGTGTGATTCTCGGTCATGGAATCTTGGGATTGGCATTAAGCGCCGTATCCTTCATGGGGATTTTCGGTCTAAGTGGCCTAGTGGTGAATGACTCGTTGGTGATGATTGACTTCATTGATCAAAAGTTGAATTCTGACACATCAGTGCGAGCGGCAATCATTGAGGGGGCTAAGGGACGGTTTCGGCCCATCATGCTTACGTCCCTTACCACCTTCCTTGGCTTCACTCCCCTACTAATGGAACGAGCCATTCAGGCCCAGTTTCTGGTCCCGTTTGGGGCCTCGCTGGGTGTCGGCATTCTGATTACGACAGCTATACTAATGTTGGTCGTTCCGTCTCTTTATGCAGTTTATTTGGGGAATTATATACGTGAGTGACCAACTGTACACAGTGAGGCACTAGTATCAATTTCACGGGTCATAGGGGTCAGTAACCCGAACGCCCCTCGCCGTGCAGCAGCCCCAATCCCGGAGGCCAGTATGTTTGCAGCCGCATTCAGGTTTGCATGATCCGCATGTCCACAGGACATACACGTGAATTTGCTCCGTGTCTTACGGTTACTCGCTTCTGTGTGCCCACACACAGAACACCGCCGACTGATATAGGCAGCGGTAACCTTTATCACCTTGCGGCACTTATAGCTCAGCATCTGATCCAGCTGGCCCCAACCTGTTCGCAGTATCTCACGGTTGAGGCCAGACTTCTGTTTGACGTTTGTGCCAAGGCTCTCCATCGTCCCCTTAACTGAACGTGTCATCGCTTTGATCGTCAGGTCCTCCAGTATCACCGTTGAGGAGCAATGGGCAATACTGTGACTTACCTGGTGGTTCGCATTCTTGAGGATGTTAGCACGCTTGCGCTGTATGCGGGCGATGCTATGCTTCCGCCTGTTACGACGGTTGGAGCCTTTCTTCTGTCTCGCCAGTCTTCGCTGATGCCGCTTCAACTTGGCATCAAGACGCTTGGTATCCGGTTGTCTGAAAATGCTTGCATCGCCCTCTGTGGAGACCATAGCGACCTGCCCGCAATTACGGTCAATGCCTACAGCACCGCCGGTATCCTCTATTACAGGTGCCTCCATCTTGTAGCAGATGACAGCATACCCTTTGCCGGCGTTCTTCTTTACAGTGGCTTTGACGGGTATACCATCAGGGTACGGGTTGCCTCCCCGCCTCCGGAGCGCCATGTATCCCACTTTCGGGATATACAGCTTGCCATCCCGAACCCCTACGTTATCCGGGATCGTGGACGAAGGCGTACTACCACGTCTGGAATGGAATCTCGGTCTTCTCTTACCCTCCTTGAAGAATGCCTTCCATGCATCCGCCTGATATTTCAATGTGTATCTAACGACACCAAAGGAGTATTCAGGTAGCCACTCGACCGTACGGCGCAGTGCCGTGAACCGCTTTCCCAGCGAGAAGAAGCTTACCGAGGGCGGCTTCTCTCCAGCCTCTTTCGCTTTCTTGTAGGCCTCGCTCTGCTCTGCGAGGATGGCATTCCACACAAACCTACACGCACCCGCTAATCCAGCAAGTTGCTTGGCGTTACTCCGACTTCCGGGCAACAGCCTGTATGTGATATTGCGGTATGCACTAACCGTTTCGGGCATGGCACGGTGGTATATAACTCCCTAATATATGGCAATTATATAGCATGCGTACCCACGTGTTGAGTTATTTGAAATAATTGCAGTTTGTTCGTGAAAAGCGGGAACTGATTATGGAAAACCGGCGAGAGCCATCCTGTCTGCACCACCAAAGCACAAAAAGTAACTCCTGCGAAAACGCGTGGGACTCAGCCATATAACTCCCTTTATTTGCGACTATTAGGGTCCAAGCGGAAATAGGAGAATGCATAATTGCTCGCAATTATGCATTCTCGCGCGTAGGCTATGTGACCAAGGATTGACTTGCACCTGTTTAGAATGACAGTGGATACACCCGCACTTGGAGGCCTGTGCCAATTTAAGGATTGCGATATCTGGGGGGCGCTATTTCACGAAGAACTGCAAGTTGTAGAGAATCTGTACGTATTGCAAAGGAATTACTGTTGTTGCTGCAGAGTGAAGAGACAGGGTACTTCATTCCGGTTCCAGAATGGCGGATGGGATGTCCGCTGGTAGTAGCCGTCCTTATTGACTTGGCGACGGAGGATCGAATTGATTCCGATCTCCAATCACTACCTGTCGCCGGTCCAGCGCCGACAGGGGTTGACGAAGTGGACTCAACCCAACATTGGATTGAACGCATTGCGTCCAAGGCGATTACTATCAGGGATTTAGCCATAAACCGTTTGGTGAAAACAGGCGTGCCAGGCGCTAATTCTGGAGCCTTCCAAACGCTGTCATCACTTAGATAAGAACGGCAATACGGATGCTCTTTATACGCCCATGCATTGCTCCAATTTAAAAAACGCGTTCAGCTTACCCCTTTCAAGTGCGGCTCCGCACGATCAAAGCACGCTATCCCGATGTACGTGTGTACCCCTGCTGAGCAACTATCGGCTCCACACTCAGTTCGCCAAACCAATCCGAACGCGAAAGGGCTAAACGCCACTGCAGTTGAATCTACTGGCGAAATACTAAACATGAGCGCGACCCCAACGCTGACACTACCCGAAGAGCTCATCCTGATGCTCCTCAATGAGGATAACGGTTACTTTCATCAGGTACCCGGCTGGCAATTAAACTGTGCGGTCGCCGGCGCAGTACTTGCCGAGCTCTCACTGCTGTCCCGCATAGATACAGACTTGGACTCATTGTTTCTGATCTGTAACACACAGACAGGCGACCCCGCCTTGGACCCCACTCTGGAGGAAATCGCGGACGAACCGAAGCAACGTAACGCCCAGTACTGGATCGAACGGCTCGCCCATCGTGCGGAGTCGATCATTGAACTCTCCTTGGACCGTTTGGTGGACCTGCATATTCTGGAACACCATAACGGCGAGTTCTGGACCCTCGCACCCATCTCCGCCGTCCGGCATTCGTACCAGAATGTCGACTCCATAGCAGATAGCGCCGGGCAATTCATCAAGACACGTATCGCTAAGATCATCTTCACCAACGCGATCCCCGATCCGAGGGATGTCATCATCGTCTGCCTCATCAATACATGCGATGTGTTTAGATTCATGTTTCAGCTTGATGATGATGCAGAGGAGCGGATTAGGATTATCTGCAAGATGGACCTTATCGGCCGCTCATTGGCCGAAGCAGTAATGCACAACGCCACCGTTCCGTTGCTTAAGCGTTCCCGGCTGACCAAACGGATTCCGGTGGTTAACCTGCGTCAGCTGCTGAGGAATCAGCAGCTGCGGAACGGCAACCTCCCGGCGCTCTTTGCCGAGCTAGCAACGAGGTATGGCCCGGTGTACCAGATTCGACCGCCATTTTCGCCCCCCCTGCTCTTCCTGGCGGGTCCACAGATCAATCACTGGGCGAACAGGCACGGGCGCATGTACCTGAGAGCTAGGGACTACTTTGCTGATTTCGAAAAGGTTTATGGGGCAACTGGAGTTCTGCCCGCCTTGGATGGGGCTGATCATTTCCGACTCCGGAAGGCGATGGCACCGGCGTATTCACGCAAGAGGCTGCAAAATCAGGTGGACCTGGTTTATGGACACGCCCGCAACTTCATGGCGGACTGGAAGGTGGGGGAATCCTATGCCGCGATTTCCTTGTGCCGGCGAATGATCAACGGGCAGATCTCACCCCTATCCATCGCCGTTGATTCGCAGGATCTCTATGACGACCTGATGGCATACAAGGAACGTGCACTCATAGTCTACATGTTGCGGGTCCTTCCTAAGTTCATGCTACGAACTCCGGCAATGAAACGCCGAGCGAAGGCAATTGACACGCTTGTCAACCGTATTCAGAGCATCCACACGCCGGCGCAGCGCGCAGGTTGCCCGCGGAATTTCGCAGATGATGTGCTCAGCCTGAATGCCAGTGACCCACAGCTGTTGCCAGAGACGAATCTGCGTTTCGCTCTTTCCGCGGCGCTGATTGCCAGCCTGTACCTTGGTGACGCACTCAGCTTCACGCTGTACACGATGGCGTCGAAACCCGAGCTCTATACGCGCATCCGGAACGAAGCCGATACCCTGTTCAACAATGGCGATCCCGATGGCGGGGCCTTCACTTCATCCGCGGTTGACACCACCTACCGCTTCGTGACAGAGTGCCTGCGAATGTACCCGATTGTCCCGGTCTCCGTGCGAAATGTAATGAACACATGCCTAGTAGAGGGCTACGAGTTGCCTATGGGTGCGCGGATCCACATTGCACAGACGGCCCCACACTACATGGAGGACGTATTCCCCGACCCGCACACGTTCGATATTGACCGCTACCTACCGCCACGCAATGAACACCGTAGTCCCGGATATGCACCGTACGGGGTGGGCACGCACAGGTGTCTCGGCTACCGGTGGATGGAGTTGCAGCTAATGATTAATCTACTGATGGTTGCGCACCATTTCACCATTGAGATAGCCCCGTCTAATTTCAAGTTCCGGATCAACCCGCTCCCATCATTGAAGCCGAGCAAGAAGCTGCGATTCCGCGTAGTCGAACAGGTGCACGAGATTCGGGCCTGAGGAATGCCGCGCCGCACAGCCACATGCTGCAGGAGCAACATTGTACTGAGTGCCACCTATTCTCTGCATCATCAATAGATACGGATTGAGTTCTGATACAGATCAACGGGAATCCGATTGTAGCCGATATGCCGCAGGTTCATGGCAGCTCCATTCCGTGCCACAGATCAACGCCACCACATTGTTTTGCTGTTAGAGAAGCTGACCAGCGCCATGTTCAGCTATGGTGAACATGGGAGCTGCGCAGCGAACGAAGAGCTTGCGGCGCTCGCGATACGCGGAATAACCTGTGGTATACGTTGGGGGTGTCCCTACTAGGGCATTCATAGGCATGGTATGGACGGCCTGCAAAGACCTTGCTGTCGTAATATTGATACATATTCTTGACTGCGCATGGTTTGCACAATAACCAGACTGCCAGTTCTTTTTGTGCCAATGGAGGTTGCCGCCCGTCTATCGCTAATAGCTTAATGGCGGCGTGCCATTCCTTGTTGGCTGAAAATCCGGTCGGTGCCGGCTGGAGCGGCTACAATGTACAGATTCTGCGCTCATCCTGACACCCCTGATTGTAGTTCTGATCAAAGAATTATGAACTTTCGCAGCGGTTATCAAGCCCGCAAGTATCTGCCGCGTGATTTACGGTGTCGTTGCCGTGTTGCAGGCAGATTCAGGCGCGTTTCTCCTTACTGAACAGCCTATATGAGCCTTTTTTGCACGCGCTGACACCGCGGTAGCGGATTCAAGCACACCATCTGCAGGTATGCTAACCTTCCACGCGGGTGTAACGACCTAAACGCGCCAATCCTATCATCCAATACCGCACGCATCGTACCACGATCAAACTCCTGTTCCGGCAGTAGGCAGTCTTATTGGCAGGACTGATCACGGTACGCGTGATTTACGGCCTCGTTGGCGCGTTTTCGGCGGTTTTGGGTGCTATTCAGTCCGGTGAACGTCTGAGAACAGCCCTTTTGGGGTATCCGTACGGTAAAGTACATGGTAAAGCGGGCTTAGCATTGGTCTGCGTAGTCCGCTTGTAGAGCTTAGTGCAAGGTGATTATACGCCGGGTTTGGTGTGCCGATATGGGAATTTCGGAGTGGTGTGCAACTTATCGTTCAGGCGCCTGAATGCAGTCAGCAATCAGCGCCTTTGGGGACAAAAAACATGGGTTTTGGGGTAGAAGAATCGGAACACTGTGGAGGGCGCTCATGTACATAAATTATGCGGCCCAAGGCATCTTTCTCCCCCTCCTCTCCTGCCGGTGAAGCCCTTTTTCAGAGGCTAAGAAACCAAGAGGCTGAGAACAAGGATCTGCGAAAACAGGTCCGTCGCTTGGAGAAAAAAGCCGATCGTCTATCCAAGAACAACGCGGATCTGGCTGCGACAATTGCCGATCTGGCTGCGAAGATTAGCCATCTGGAAGACAGGTTGGAACAAGCGTATGGCCTACTCTGAGGCAAAAAGAGTGAGCGTTACACGCCGGCGGACAATGCGCAGCAAGGCCGGTTGTTTGGAGAGGAACCAGTAGCTGTTGAGCCCGAGGAGGAGGAGGAGTACGTCCTAGTAAAGCGCAAGCGGCGTGGGAAGAACAAGCCGGTGCGCGGGCCGATTCCGGACCATCTGCCCAGAGAGGTGATCCGCCTTGAGCCGGAGGGCAGCACCGCGGGTATGAAGTACATCGGCGAGGAAGGAACGGAGTACCTGGAATATGTGCCGGGCTTCACGAGGGTAGTACGGATTGTGCGGCCGAAGTACGTTGTCTGCAAGGAGCCTCGCAAGGGGGTGGTCATAGCGCCGTTGCCGAAGCGTGTCATACCGAAGGGGAAGGCGGGTCCGGGGTTGTTGGCGTATTTGGCGGTAGCCAAATATGTGGATCATATGCCGCTATACCGGCTGCGGAAGAAGTTTCAGCGCCATGGCGTGAAGCTATCGGCTGCTACAATGGGGGATTGGATTGCGAAGGTAGCGACGTATCTGGGTCCGTTAGGAGATGCGTTGCGTAAGGAGGTGCTTCGTAGCGGGATATCTGCAGTTGGATGAGACAACGTTCCCGGTGCAAAAGCCGAAGAAGAAAGGGAAGACGCATCGCGGCTATCTTTGGGTATACCTGGCACCGCGGGCGAAGGTGGTGATGATGGATTACAGCCCGAGCCGTGCGCGCGCTGGACCGTGGAAATTCTTGCGCGGATATAGAGGGGCGATGCAAACCGACGGGTATGTGGTGTACGATGCGTTTGGTACGCGGGGCGGGATAACGCTGTTTGGATGTATGGCGCATGCGCGTCGCAAGTTTTATGACTGCAGGAAAAAGGAGCCCAAGAAGGTGCGCCATGTAATGGAGGAAATCCGGCAGTTGTATGCGATAGAGCGTGGGTTGCGTAAGGAGGGAGCTGGTCCGGCTCGGCGTGTGGAGGTACGACCGGTACTGGAGAAGTTGAAGCCATGGCTTGAGGAGAGTCGTGAGCACCGGCCGAGTGCGGGATGGGATGAAGCCGTGGGGTACATGCTCAACAGGTGGGAGAAGCTGGCTTGTTATCTGGAAGACGGCAAGGTTGAGATCGAGAACAATCTGGTCGAGAACCAGATGCGGGCGATTGCGCTTGGTCGAAAAAACCATCTGTTTGCGGGATCGCATGCGGCAGCGCAGCGGTCCGCAGTACTGTACGCTCTTTTTGCCACATGCAAGTTGCAATCGACAAACCCGATTGAATGGCTTACCGACGTACTACGCCGTCTTCCGACACATCCTGCCGACCGCATGGCTGAACTCTTGCCCCATCATTGGAAAGCTAGTCGGGACTTGCAGCAAGCTACCGTCAAGAAAGCGGCATAGGAGCCCCTAAACAGGCGCGCCCGGGTCATCCGATAGATCCGTGTACGGGTCTGCGAATACGCTGTTAGGTACTTGACTCCTGCACACCCAACCGACGCTAGCCCATAAACCTTCGAACCGCGCTCTAACTTACTCTAATTGAGAGAGTAAATACCCTCGGTTATAATGTACTTCACCGGACGGATACCTTCCGCGGGCTATGCACTCGCGGCCCAGGCGCTTGCCCTGTACGCTCACTATAAGCTGCCCGAATCCGACAGGGACCCGGTCCTTCATCGGGCTATGGAACTCGCTGAAAGAGCCGTAGCCGCTGATTCGGCGAATGCCGAAGCCTACTTACAGTCCGCCCATGTTGTCGGCCGCTACGCTCAAACGGTAGGGACTCTGACAGCACTTCGCCAAGGCCTTGCCGGCGAAATCCGGAATCTACTGAAGACTGCACTCAGACTTCAGCCCGACTATTACCACATTCATATTGCACTTGGCGGGGTGGCACGCGGACATCGCCAGCGCTGGCCGCATTGCACGGATGATGTATGGAGGAAAAAGGGAATTGGCATTGCACCATTATAAACAGGCCTTAGCGCTCGCTCCCGCCACCAAAGTAGTACTCTTTGAGTACGGGTTGCGCCTCCCTGCGCTAGATCGCCAACACGGTCACGACCGGTCCCATGATATGCTAAACGAGGCGGCCGCTCTCCCCGTTAACAACGCCTACGACAAGCTCATACAAGGCGACATTACCTACGCATTGGAGACCTTGCACGGCGGTGGGTAGTACTAGGTGTTTATACGGTTAAGTAAAGCGTGAATTACCTTTTCTCCGGTTAAAAGAGGTTGTCATATAGTCCAACCATCCAATGCGGACTGGGCTAGTTGTTTAAAGGGGAATTATATACGTGAGTGACCAACTGTACACAGTGAGGCACTAGTATCAATTTCACGGGTCATAGGGGTCGGTAACCCGAACCCCTCGCCGTGCAAAAGCCCCAATCCCGGAGGCCAGTATGTTTGCAGCCGCATTCAGGTCTGCATGATCCGCATGTCCACAGGACATACACGTGAATTTGCTCCGTTATTACAGGTGCCTCCATCTTGTAGCAGATGACAGCATACCCTTTGCCGGCGTTCTTCTTTACCGTGGCTTTGACGGGTATACCATCAGGGTACGGGTTGCCTCCCCGCCTGCGGAGCGCCATGTATCCCACTTTCGGGATATACAGCTTGCCATCCCGAACCCTTACGTTATCCGGGATCGTGAACGAAGGCGTACTACCACGTCTGGAATGGAATCTCGGTCTTCTCTTACCCTCCTTGAAGAATGCCTTCCATGCATCCGCTTGATATTGCAATGTGTATCTAACGACACCAAAGGAGTATTCAGGTAGCCACTCGACCGTGCGGCGCAGCGCCGTGAACCGCTTCCCCAGCGAGAAGAAGCGTACCGAGGGCGGCTTCTCTCCAGCCTCTTTCGCTTTCCTGTACGCCTCGCTCTGCTCTGCGAGGATGGCATTCCACACAAACCTACACGCACCCGCTAATCCAGCAAGTTGCTTGGCGTTACTCCGACTTCCGGGCAACAGCCTTGTGATATTGCGGTATGCACTAACCGTTTCGGGCATGGCACGGTGGTATATAACTCCCTAATATATGGCAATTATATAGCATGAATACCCACGTGTTGAGTTATTTGAAATAATTGCAGTCTTTTCGTGAAAAGCGGGAACCGATTATGAAAAACTGGCGAAAGCCATCCTGTCTGCACCACCAAAGCACAAAAAGTAATTCCTGCGAAAACGCGTGGCACTCAGTCATATAACTCCCGTTTAAAGCGCCGAGCGTCGCAACAGGAGGCTCTCCCCTGGTTAGGCTGAGCCCAGAATGACGTTAAACCGGCTGCTCTCCATTCGGAGAGACAACGCGCATTTATTGTGTCCGAGGGTCGGGCTTTCCCCTCCGTGTGGCGCGGCACAATGTAGGCCCTTCACATGCATCACTTATATCATCTGAGGCTTGATACCACACAGAATCGTATTACACAGTTTCGCTTAGCAGCACCCGCCCCTAATGTAAGGCGGTACCCCCGATAACTGCGTACGTTCACAAAGACCTAGTCCCAAGTTTCGACACGTATTAACAGCCAGACATGCCCGGCAAAGCAGTTAGGCTAGAAATCGTACCGGCTAATGGCTTCCTGAAACTCGGCCTCTGTCTCGTGAACGATCACCGTCCCGCGCATACTGTAATGGCCGCCTCCACAAAGCTGCGCACACGCAATCTCCATGTCAGGTGCCGCCTTGATTTCAGTAATGCCTGCTTCATGCAATCGATCCAGGACGCGCGGTGAAAGGCGTTGATCCATCTCAACCAGCATGGTACTGTCTGCAGCCATATGCTCCTCCTGCGCAATCCATCGGTACGGCGGGTACTGCCGTCGACGTTCCTGGCTAGCGCTGATGGGAATTACCTTCGCCTTCGCCTCCCTAAACTCCCGCGTGGACATCTTAGGGACAAACCATACTGGAATAGTTAACCCGGGAATGGCATCCTGCTTAACGCGCATATTGGGTAAGCCAAAGCTGTGAATTACGTCCCGGGATGACAAATTCACGATCACCGGCTTACCCTTGATCAGGTGTAGTTCATCCGAGACGATGATGTCGTCGTCTCCACGAGGATCATCGGCATCCAACTGCATAGGCTTCGTGGGCGTCGTGCGCCCAAATTCACCGTCTGCACCCGAATAGATAACATTCCACGCAAACTGCTCAGAAACCACATTTACTATCAGGGACTCGCTCTCGTCCGGGAAATCATTCTTGATGTTGGCCCACAAAGGAAAAGCAAAACCGACCAATAGCAGGGCTTCTGCAATTATGACACCTCCCTCAATGTAGGACGAAAATTTGCTCTTAAAACCGTGGTAATCCGCCTTAGGATTCCGCTTTGCGTTAAAACGATAAAGCGTATACCCGAAGAAAGGAGCCCAAATAACGACCAAGGCGATCATAAGCCAGTGGACCCAGCTCATCATTGCGTCTATTTGCGCCCCATGCCCCGATGCATCCAAGGGCATACCCATTAACTTGCTTAGGTCAAACATCCTCAGCCTTCGCGTTTAGGAGTGGTTACGCTGCCTGTTAAACTGCCGTCCTCACTAACGGTCCATTGGCTTGATTCCAGCATCCGGCTACGCCGCCGCAGGTTTAGGAAAAACACTCCGATGCCAGTCCCCACACTGCCAATAATGAACAAGAGGCTGGCCATTGAAAAAACCAACGCGCGAATAGTTGGCCCGTTAGCGCCACCAACGCCGAGACACTGTTCACATGCCCACGCCAGCTCAGCAGTAAACAGCCACGTGAGCCCAATCACGACCAATCCGTATCGGAGCATCTTACAAGTAACCGATATCACGAAATTTTTTCAGGAAAGCATTGCCGTACACGATCAGGACAACTGCGGCCAGAAGTGCCACCAACCCGCTCGTCAACAGAAATCCGCTTCTTTCCATAAGAAAGCCAACAACAGCCCAAGTGCCATAGAATAAGGCACAGAGCACCGACGCTACTATGAAAACGATATGGAATGCCTTGAGCGACATGGCTATGACATGGCTATAGAGTTAGAGCAGGCTGGCAATGTGCTCCTGATCTGCATGCGACGCAATCATTAGCGCGAACATACAGATCAGAAAAATCAGAGTTGAAATCAGTACACCCATCACTACCCGTTTCTCGTTGATCAGGTGCATGAAATAAGCCGCTACCAAGGAGGCCTTTACGCACGCAATGACCAGTGCAATGACGAGTGCCGGATAGAAAGACACATCCAGATAGGATGCAGCCACGGTCACCACCGTCAATACCCCCAAGGCAGTGAACACATACATGTACACGCGCACATGCTTCCGGATGTCCTCCATTGTCATGTTTTCTGCCATGGTTAAAGCAGGTATATCGTCGGAAAGAGGAAGATCCAAACCAGATCCACGAAGTGCCAATACAATCCTGCTACCTCAATCCGGTTGGTGAAGTGCATTTTATCACGGGCATTACCGGCAGTCCACATTTTAGCGCCAGGCCCCCAGAAATATGCATTCACAATGATCCCACCGGTAACGTGTATCGCGTGAAGTCCCGTCAACACGAAGTAAACGGCGAGAAAGTTGTTGGTCTCAGGGTAGAAGTGATGCCCGAACTTATCTCCGTATTCGAAGGCTTTCACGACTAGGAATCCTAGTGCCAGCAGAATCGTGATGCCCATGTGGAGACGGTACTTGCGAAAGTCGTTCATTTTCAGCGAAGCCCACGCCATCACCATGGTAACGCTGGAGGCGATAAGGATCAGCGTATTCAGTGTGGCTAAGGGAACGTTGAGAATCTGATCCGCCCGTATGGCAAGGTCATCCGTGTACGGAATGTGGAGCCCCGGCCAAGCTTCCGCACCGATGCGCAGGAATATGTAGGCCGCAAAAAGTCCCCCGAAAAGCATGACCTCAGAGGCCAGGAATAGCCAAATACCGAGCTTAGCGTTGTTTACTCCGGTATCCCGGCGCGGGGTTACTTCAAAAGGGATCTGCATATTATCAGGCATCTACCTCAACTTGAGCAGCCGTGTGAGCCTGCTCGGGTTCAAGGTCCTGAGAATGATATGGAAGACTGCTACCGGGTACGCTGTATTCGTATGGCCCCCGGTGGACATTCGGGATTGTAGCAAAATTACCGTGTGGTACCGGGACCATCGGTGTTGCCGACCATTCTAACGTAGTCGCCTCCCAGTGATTGTTACTCTCAACCTTATGGCCCTTCTTCATACTTCGGAAGAAGTTGATAACGAATGGAATCTGCGCGACAAAGAGGACCAAAGCTGAAATGGACATGACCGGATTGTAGACCAGCCCGGGCTCCGCGAAACTGTATGTCAAGCCGCCATCAAACAGCCGTCGTGAAACACCCAGCATTCCTTGTATCAGCATTGGGAAGAAAATCCCGTTCATGGCAATTATTGAACCCCAGAAGTGGATCTTACCCAAAGTTGGATCCATTACCCTGCCAGTCACCTTAGGAAACCAGTAGTAAATGCCGGCGAACATCGCCAAGATCGTGCCGGGCGCGACCACATAATGAAAATGCCCAATAACGTAGTAAGTGTCGTGTAGCGGAATATCGGTCGGTGCGAGACCCAGCGGAAGACCTGTCAGTCCGCCAATTCCGAACATTGGGATGAATCCTATTGCAAACAGCATCGGCACGGTATACCGATTTGAGCCACCATACAGTGTTATAGCAAGTGCGGAGAGAATGATTACCGACGGGATGGAGATAATCATGGTGGTCACCTGGAAGAAGGCACTAATAGCCGTTCCCATGCCTGTGATAAACATGTGATGTGCCCATACGATGAAGGACATAAACCCTAGGAAAAGCACAGAGTACACCACCAGCCGGTAGCCCCACAATGGCTTCCTTGAGTTATTCGTAAGAACCTCCGCAACAATTCCCATTGCCGGGAGGATCAGAACATAGACTTCCGGGTGTGCCAGGAACCAGAACAGGTGTTGCCACAGCAGCGGGCTCCCACCCCCTGCAACCTCCAATGGTCCACCGGTTGTTACCAAGCCACTGGGGAGGAAGAAACTGGTATCTAGCAAACGATCCGCAATCTGCAGGATGGCTGCGGCTTCTAATGGAGGGAATGCCAACAACAGCAGGAATGCTGTCACAAACTGTGACCAAACGAAGAATGGCATACGGAAAAAGGTCATGCCCTCGGTCCGCAGCTGAATGATGGTGGTAATAAAGTTTATCGCACCTAGGAGCGATGATGTAATCAGGAACACCATGCCGAACAGCCAGACTGTCTGCCCCATCGTCTCAATATTTGCCAGCGGTGGATACGAGGTCCATCCAGCCTTGGCGGCGCCGCCAGGCACAAAGAAGCTGGCCATCATCACTATTCCGCCCCAGAAGAAAAAATGATAGCTCGCCATATTGAGACGAGGGAACGCCATATCGGGGGCACCTATCTGCAGCGGAACGATGTAATTACCGAAGGCTCCTACTGCCAGCGGCACAATTCCCATGAAGACCATGATAGTCCCATGCATTGCGCCGAACTGGTTGTACATTTCGGGTGTGAGCGCACCCAGCAACGGTATTTCCACACCGGGCGAAGCCAACTGCCAACGCATCAGCAGCATGAGAATGAATCCGAACAGAAGGAAGAACAGCGCCGTCAGGCCGTACTGTATCCCTATAACCTTGTGGTCCGTGGAAAACCAATACTTCCGCCAGAACCCCTCATGATGCGCTGCCGCACCATTATGGGAAGCGTGGGCGCCCGCGTTATCCGCCATCGTATACCAACAGTCTTGAGTCAGCCCTTACAGGCCTTTATGCTAACCGGCTGAAGCAAACG
The DNA here is from genome assembly GCA_963663495.1 of Rhodothermales bacterium. Lineage (GTDB taxonomy): Bacteria > Bacteroidota > Rhodothermia > Rhodothermales > Bin80. The sequence continues at coordinate 503,406 of OY760427.1, read as the reverse complement.
TGAACCCGGCTGAAGCAGCTTCGCCATCGCCTACCGTTACAGTCATCTCCTGCGTTCCCAAGGTGGAATGCCACGCAGTCACAGTGTATTCTCCTGCGGGAAGTCCTTCTATACTGAAGTTGCCGTCCGCATCCGAAACCGCAAAATACGGATGATCCAGCACACCCACATAGGCAAGCATCCACGGATGGACATCACATTTTACCTCAATTGGCGGGATCTCTGCCACCAGAAATGCTTTCTCCAAATAGTCACCTTCATTCGGGGTAGACTCATTGAAGCCCCTGTTGATCTCAGGGATAGGATGGATGTTATGCTGGAATGGATCGCTGTTCTCAATACGAATCGTCTGACCTGTCTGGACACCCATGACATGCGGCACATACATGCAGCCGTACTGATCAAGCACTGCCGGTTCATCTGGCGTGGGGAACGTCATATCCTCAGGCAGTCCACTAGAAACGAATACAAAAGCAGATTGCACGCCTCCAGTTCCACCAACGACCAACACATCCGAGAGCGGATCCGAATCGTGCTGATCCATGCACTCTGGCTTCATACGTATTGGGGCCCGCTCCGGGGCGTCGCCTTCAAAGGATACCATGCCTGATACGGAGGCCGTACCCATGGGGGCAACCTCCATTGTAGTTTCGCTTGCTTCGGCGGCACCAGCATCGTCAGCGCTGTCCGAACTGGTTTCACTACCGCCACATCCGGCGGCCAAGAACGCAAAGAATAGAAGTAAAGAAATTGGTCGCATCTTATCTTTCAGGTGTTTGTTCGGCATTAAGGCCGCCCGGAACTGGATTGCGGCCCAACGGGGTAAGTTCTTGAATTAAAGATTGAATGTCGACAATGGTCCCACAGGTTCGCCGATTCTTATAAATTCCATGGACTGGGTCTGGAAGCTATTCAGCAAGTATATCCTATCTGACCTCCGGCAACGTGGAGTGATTGCGCCCACGGATAAACAAGTAGAAGAAGCGTTCCTGTCTACGCTAGCGGACTCTTCTGTAACTATTCTCGTACAGGAACCGTTTCAGAATTCTGTACGCTTCAAGGGATTAGCTCGTGCAAGCGTGCTGGCGATGATGCCTCTGCTTCATGATCCCATGGGATACCTGCATGTGCATTACGGCGGTGGCAAGTTCAAGCTGAATTTTCATCATGGCTGGCATTTTGTCGCAACACGTAACTTTAAACCGGAAGGCGCCCCACTTTGGGTTGAGCTCCCCGAGGTTCCCTATTAGTATGGTAAACGCCGGGAGTTATATGGCTGAATGCCACGCGTTTTCGCAGGAGTTACTTTTTGTGCTTGGGTGGTGCAGACAGGATGGCTTTCGCCAGTTTTTCATAATCGGTTCCCGCTTTTCACGAAAAGACTGCAATTATTTCAAATAACTCAACACGTGGGTATTCATGCTATATAATTGCCATCTATTAGGGAGTTATATACCACAGTGCCATGCCCAAAACGGTTAGTGCATACCGCAATATCACATACAGGCTGTTGCCCGAAAGTCGGAGTAAAGCCAAGCACCTTGCTGGATTAGCGGGTGCGTGTAGGTTTGTGTGGAATGCCATCCTCGCAGAGCAGAGTGAGGCCTACAAGAAAGCGAGAGAGGCTGGAGAGAAGCCGCCCTCGGTAAGCTTCTTCTCGCTGGGGAAGCGGTTCACGGCGCTGCGCCGCACGGTCGAGTGGCTACCTGAATACTCCTTTGGTGTCGTTAGATACACATTGAAATATCAGGCGGATGCATGGAAGGCATTCTTCAAGGAGGGTAAGAGAAGACCGAGATTCCATTCCAGACGTGGTAGTACGTCTTCGTTCACGATCCCGGATAACGTAAGGGTTCGGGATGGCAAGCTGTATATCCCGAAAGTGGGATATATGGCGCTCCGCAGGCGGGGAGGCAACCCGTACCCTGATGGTATACCCGTCAAAGCCACGGTAAAGAAGAACGCCGGCAAAGGGTATGCTGTCATCTGCTACAAGATGGAGGCACCTGTAATAGAGGATACCGGCGGTGCTGTAGGCATTGACCGTAATTGCGGGCAGGTCGCTATGGTCTCCACAGAGGGCGATACAAGCATTATCAGACAACCGGATACGAAGCGTCTTGATGCCAAGTTGAAGCGGCATCAGCGAAGACTGGCGAGACAGAAGAAAGGCTCCAACCGTCGTAACAGGCGGAAGCATAGAATCGCCCGCATACAGCGCAAGCGTGCTACCATCCTCAAGAATGCGAACCACCAGGTAAGTCGCAGTATTGCCAAATGCTCCTCAACGGTGATACTGGAGGACCTGAAGATCAAAGCGATGACACGTTCAGCTAAGGGGACGATGGAGAGCTTTGGCACAAACGTCAGACAGAAGTCTGGCCTCAACCGTGGAATACTGCGAACAGGTTGGGGCCAGCTGGATCAGATGCTGGGCTATAAGTGCCGCAAGGTGATAAAGGTTACCGCTGCCTATATCAGTCAACGGTGTTCTGTGTGTGGGCACACAGAAGCGGGTAACCGTAAGATGCAGAGCAAATTCGAGTGTATGTCCTGTGGACATGCGGATCATGCAGACCTGAATGCGGCTGCAAACATACTGGCCTCCGGGATTGGGGCTGCTGCACGGCGAGGGGCGTTCGGGTTACCGACCCCTATGACCCGTGAAATTGATACTAGTGCCTCACTGTGTACAGTTGGTCACTCACGTATATAATTCCCTAAACGCCAACTAATGAAGCCCGCGCAGCACCGAAACAACACGCGCACGCGCATTATCCTGTTTCTGGCATTCATGACCTCCCCGGAGTGTCAGGAATTGTGCCGCAAGGCTGCGGCGCCCGAGGCGGTAGCAGCTCGCTTGACCCGCGTATGGTTCGACGATCTATATGTGCCCGGAGAGTCCTATTTCGATGGACTCAAGGGGAATGTGCAGGAATCCGAAGTGGAGTTTTTTGAATCCTGCTTCAGCAAAGAAGAGCTGGCTATCCTGGAGCGCTTCCACGGGTTCTTTGAGCTGCGACTGGACTTCCTCGCAAACTCAAGGCACGGACGCGCGCAGTTTCCCGATAATGATTCTTGGCGAAGCCTGATCCGTCATGCAGATCATGTGCTGTCAGAGCTGGCGCCCAACCCCGACCACATACGCGGTGTCGTGGAGAGCCTTGCAAGCCAGGCAAACGATGATGTGGAGCGCGTGGCTCGTGCACTGGGACAGAGCAGTCCATTCCTGGCTTAAGCCTCCGATCCTGAAGGGTTCAGCAATACCACCTTTAGTCAGGAGCCATCAGCCGCGCTATGTTCTCGCGGTAGCCCCCGGGTTTCCCCGGAGGCCCCGCACAGATCCGGACATGCGCGCTAACGCATCCGGCTCTTCCCTTGGGTCGCGCCACCGCGCATGACGTTAACAGACCAGCAAACCGGTCCGTTGCCGTAACCGCACCTTCCCATGGCACACGAACCTGGCTCTGTGTCCAGTGCGTGCCGGGAACTACGGTTTCCCCTCGGGTGCGACGCTTCGCTCCACCAACTCCGCCACATGGTCTTCCATGCTTTGTTCGCCAGCTTCATCGCTACTATCATCGCATCAGACCTCTCTTCACCGTACATCCTCCGATCAGCATTTCGCCTACGCTTCGGCGGCCCCGCCCTTGGCGCTGGGCGTTGAAAAGATCTCCCAGGTCCCGGCAGGATATGTACATACGTCCATGGGGTCTTAGACACCGCGGACCTGTCCGCCCTCTCACCATAACGATGACGAACATATTGCCTTCGACCGCACCGATAATCTCGGCGACCCGAACGACACATCTTTCGTTGCTCAATATCCCTGGCCATATGCGCCGCTACCGACACTTCACGTCCACCCTCACGAGTGACCGCGCACGGCTCGCGGAAATATGTGCTTGGTTCTTGCTTCATATTACGGGACTTCCACCCGCTATATCCTTGCCAGTTAGCCTGGCGTACCAGTGCCATGCTCTCGCCTGCCTTAACTAAATAAGCACAATTCCGTCACGGCCTTGGTTGCACTGCACACGCACGGCCCGGGCGCAACCTCCACAATACCGGAACGATACCGGATGCGTATCCCCCGAGGCTATCCGACGGATACCCGGAAATAGTCAAGCCCCGCCTTAGTCCCGCACTATCATCATTGTCCGCGTTTGCACATTACCGACCGAGCGCAATTGTGAAAAATAGACACCACTGGGTAGATCGTGACCGCTCAAGGTAGCATGATGTGTCCCGCGCGCATGTGGACCATCAATAAGGGTAGTAACATGCTGACCCAGTACATTGTACACTTCAATCGTTGCACGCCCTTGGATAGGAACATGGAATGTCAGGCGCGTGGCTTCTGTAAAGGGGTTTGGGTGGTTCCTGAGGAAGCCGCGGCTTGCTCCCTCTGGATCTGGCTCCGTCGATGTTGGAGAATCGAATTCAAAGCGAAGCCAGTCAAGCCTGAAATCAGACGATTGCATGCGGACGCGCAGGAAGTGTAACCCTTCCTCAAGCATGATCCCGCTACGCCTAACAAATTCCCATTTGGGCGTTAGTGACCGGGTTTGATGTTCCAGCGCCTCTACCACTACAACATCATCAATCTCAATATCTAGCACAGCCTTGGGTCCACTGGACGCGATCCTTGCTTCCAGCGTGTAGCTGCCGGACTGACCAATGCGAACCGTATACCCCAACCATTCCCGCCTCAGGATGCCCACCACTGCGTGGCCAAGTGTTTCCGTATCCAGAAACCCTTCTATGTCGACTCCTTCGTTCTGTCGGAAATTGCCCGCTTCATTTCCTGAAGTAATATCACCGTAAGCTGTACCCCGTCCACCTATATCATAATGCTCGGCCTCAATCTTGCCGGGGATTGCGTGCGGTGCGATCAGGTACGGGGCCTGCCCACAGGATACGCCTACCTTTAGCTCAATGGCATCCGCCTTGGTGTACCATCCACCAGCGTCGGTAGCCTCGGCGCTCAATAGGTAACATCCCGGCTGAGCATCCTCAATCGTCAATGCGTAGGGTGGTGCATCAAACGTCGCAAGGCGTCCATCTCCCTGCATAATGCTCACCGTGGAAAGATCTCCTTCAGGGTCACTGGCTTCCGCACTGATCATCAGCTGTCCACCTGGCTGAACTGATGACGGAGCCGTAAAGGCAATTCTCGGTACTCCTGTATTGCGATAAACCCGCACATAGTCAATAATCATCTGCTGAGGGAATATGCTGTCATCTACGCCTTGTTGACCACCCCAGGATCCCCCAATCGCGATATTAAAGAGCAAATGAAACGGTTGATCGAATGGCCAATAGCTCCAGCTGCGACCATCGTTTCGAAACCGAAAAAACACGGTCCCGTCAGCAGAAACCTCAATGATGTTCGGAGTCCACTCTGCCACATAAGTGTGGAATTCCTCGTTGAAGGTCGCTACGTGAATCTGTCCACCCTTCTGGGTGCCTGACAGGTGGTTGTATTTGTCTGTGTGAACCGTAGCATGGACGGTCTTCGGATTGTGGCCCACATGCTCCAGAATGTCAATTTCCCCCGTGTCCGGCCACCCGCCGTTACCGTAGTCGCTTTCGGTGGGAAGCATCCAGATTGCAGGCCATGTCCCACGCCCTTCAGGCAGCTTAACTCTAACTTCAATGCGACCATACTTCCAGTCTCCCTTACCCTTTGAAACAAGCCTCGCTGAAGTGTAGTCCCTGGAAAACCCACTTTCCTTGCGTGCTTCAATTATCAAATGGTCGCCATCAACCCTTGCGTTCTCCATACGGTCTGCTGAGTAGTACTGTAGCTCAGCATTGCCCCAGCCTCCACCTCCCACATCGTATGACCACTTCGTTTGGTCCGGTAGACCCTCGTAGTCGAATTCATCTGACCAAGCCAGCTCCCAGGTCTGAGCGTGCATGACGCTCCCTGGTAGCAATACTCCGGCTAATATTAGCGCAAATCGCTTCATAATATCTTTTCTGGTTTAGGAACTTTCGTGATGTGACAGCAAAACCCTCAAAGAGCAGCGTTGTTTTGCAATCTGAGCCTCCCTTATTCATAAGGGAGTTAAGTGGCGGGGAATCGTCGTTTGATATTATGGTGTAATATGTTGACTATACACGGGTTGAATGGACTCTTGCGCGACGCTCTAACGTTTAGAGACCCCAATACCCATTCACCCTGTAACACACCCGATGCAAGATCCAACCTTCTGTTCGCTTGCCAGTTCAATAAATCCGTTAAAGTTGTACGCTCCAAGACCGATAATCTAACATCGGATGCCGGCGTCATTCCTATGCGCCTGCTCATGGTGATCAGCACCTTGGCATGCCGACTCGCTTCCGTGCTTAAGGACAATCGGTCCCAAGCTCGGATTACGCATAGCCTTGAGGAGTTAGTGCGGCAGTACCTGCTGCAACATGTGCAGGGGTGGGGACGTCAGTCAGATGCGGACAAGCTTCAAAGGGACCCCGCCATGCGCGTGGCCACTTCTTCCAAAAGGGGTATGGAGGCATTACAGGACGATAGGTCCCTGGCATCCCAGCCAACCATGTCTCGCTTCGTGCGCATGTTGGCCGGGAAAAAGAATTTCAAGAAGTTGCGCCTTTTTGCAGAGACATTCGCCATGGAGCACCTGCTGCAGCGTGGTGGCGGGAAGCGCCGCCCCGAGGTAGTCTTTGATGTGGACGGTGTACCGGTAGATACGCATGGCAAGCAGCAGGGCAGCAAGTGGAACGGGTATTACAAGCGCACCATCTTTCTGCCCCTTACCGCCATATGCGGTGAGTCGGGCGACATGTTGGGGGCGGAATTGCGAGGGGGCACGCAGAATGTGGTGAAGGACTGCTACGGTTTCATTCGACGCATTGGGCTGGCATTGCGTGAACATGTGGCCGACAAGGTCATTGTCCGATTGGACGCAGGCTTCAACAGTGGAGAGTTATGTGATAAGCTGGAGAACGACCGTATCGGCTATGCGTCTGAAAGGAAACGATATGATTGACGGGCTTGCGGCGCCTCATTTGGAGGGTGATCAGCCGTCGGACGAATGCTACCACGAACTGTGCTACCGTGCAAAGTGCTGGTCCGTAGAGCGTCGTGTGGTGCTCGTGGTTGATCCGGTGCCGGGAGAGCTTTTCCCGCGGCATTTCTATCTGATCACCGATCTGGATGCAGAAGCCTATCCGGCAGAGCAGCTAGTGAATCTGTACAGGAAGAGAGGAAAGGCGGAAAAGCACTTCGGGAAGCTGAATACGGCTTGCTCCATGGCGCTGTCTTCGGTTCCCCGTCCGAAGACACATTATAAGGGCCGGCCTGTAGTGCGGGAGCCTGATGAGTCGGAGCAGAATGGGTCGGAGCAGGAAGCCGAGATCCGGGGTCCTGCTACAGGTATACCTTCTAACGTATCAGCTCATGCATGTGGGGCGCTGCCTTATGCGGGAGCCTGACGAATCCCAGATAAGTCTGAGCACCTATCGCGAGCGTGTACTCAAGGTGGGGGCCCGCTTCGTACAACACGCGCGCAACATCGTTATCCACATTGCCGCCAACGCAGATGCTGCATGGGAGCAATTTTGGCGACGTTATTGTCAACTCACATGGATCACGCTTCCCTTGAAGAGCTGCCAAGTCATCTTTGCGCCTGCGCTTCGACACCGCAGGCGCCCAACGCGGAAAGCGGAAAGAGAAGGTAGGCAGAGGTGTGTCTACCCGACAGACGTACTCCCAAGATCTCGGTAATGTGACCGCTATCGTGTCGGGAAAAGGGCCTAAACTGGTGTTTCAGCCCCTCTCATGGTCGTCCCTACGCATGAACAACGCACAATCGGTCCTGCAGGTACCGAAACAGCACTTCTAGACCCGAACAGGGTACGACTTGAATATTGCAGGCTAAAACCAAGTAACAGCAAACAGGATGTGCAATAACCCCGTTGGATCCTAACATCGTTCGTCTACCAGGGCATTATGAACCCGTTCTAACGAATCATCATTGAAATGAATCTTCGGCTTGGCGCAGCCTCCCGTGCCCGTAATAGCATTATCATTCTGGGCCTGCTGGCATTGACCGGATGCACACCGACGACGCCATTCACCGATGTCACTCGGGAGACCGGCCTGCACGAGTTTGTCCACTCAACAGGCGCACGGGGAGACTACTGGATGCCAGAGATTCTAGGATCAGGAGTCGCCTTCCTGGACTGGGATAGCGATTCATGGCCGGACATAATGGTAGCAAGCGGCGGGTCATGGGACACCCTCCAACCGCCCGCCGCCCGAATCTACCGCAATACCCGAGATGGCAAATTCCGCGAAGTGACCGAAGAGACAGGACTCATGAACATTCGGGGCTACAGTTTTGGTATTTCTTCAGCTGATATAGATAACGACGGAGACCAGGATGTTTACCTCACGACCCTCGGAACCAATATCCTCCTACGTAACGACTATGGCATATTTACCGATGTGAGCCGCCACGCAAACGTGGAAGGACCACCAGAATGGAGCACGGCGGCACTCTTTTTCGATGCGGATCGGGATGGATGGCTCGACCTGTATGTCGGAGGATATGTGGACTGGGAGCCGTCCAGGGACATACGCTGCACTGGGCCCGACGGGCAGAAGATATACTGCACACCGCACCTGTATAACGGCCTTCACCACCGCTTTTACCGAAATAGGGGCGATGGCACCTTTGAGGACAGGTCGCTCCAATCCGGATTGCTGCCCACGACAGGCAAAACGCTCGGAGCGGTTTCGCTTGATATCAATCACGACCTTTGGCCAGACCTTGCCATTGCCAATGATTTGGCACCAGACCAACTATACATCAACAACGGCGATACAACGTTTACAGAGCAGGGAATCAAGAGTGGAATGGCGTTTGATGTGCGAGGGATCGCTACCGCTGGCATGGGCATTGATGCGGGCTACATTGATGGATCTGGAGAAACCACTATCGTGATAGGAAATTTCTCCAATCAGATGGTAGGAGTCTTTAAGCATATGTCTGATGGACGGTTTATGGATGCCTCGGCGTCCTCTGGAATCGGGGGATCGAGCCGCCTCACGCTGGCCTTTGGCCTAATGGTCTTAGATGCCAACCTGGATGGACACCAGGATATCTTTGTTGCCAACGGCCACATACATCGGCATGAAGACGAGACCAACAACGCCATTACGTTCAAACAACGACCCCATTACTTTGTCAACCAGGGAGCAGGCACGTTCACTGACAAAGGAAATACCTTGCCCGCGATGCTTGGGCGAGGAGCGGCATATGCAGACATGGATCATGACGGGGATCTGGATATAGTCGTGACAGAAAATGGTGGTCGGATGCGACTACTGCGCAACAATGCGGATGGCCATTTCCTTCGAGTCTCGCTTAGGGGAAACAGCAGCAATCGTGATGGCATTGGAGCCCGCCTCGACCTGTATACACACGGAAGGCGCCAGACGAGACACGTTGCCGGCGGCGGCAGCTACCTGTCACAGTCAGAGCACCAAGCCACTTTCGGCACGGACGGCGTTAGACGCGCCGACTCCCTGGTAATTCGATGGCCCAGTGGCAAGATTCAATCCGTCCGCGCCCTGCCTGCAGACTTGACTCTTCTCGTGGTTACCGAACCCTCATGATATATCACGTGCGCTTAATCCTGCTGTTAGTCTTGCTGCTCGGGTGCGCCAACAGACCGAAGGCCACTCCAGATACCACCACTAAGCATGTGCGGGAGGCCGTCTCGCTCCTGAAACAAGACCTACCACGCAAGGCCTTGGCACATGCGGACACCGCCATCGCCATAATGCCCCAGCAACCTGATGGCCACTTTGTTCTCGGCCAAGCCCACTACGTCTTGGGGAATTATGAAGCCGCACGCGCTGCCTGGCACAGCGCCAGTGATCTGGACCCCATAAACTGGGCCTGGTGGCAAAGCCTGGGAGATGTCGCATTTCAGCTTGCTGACTATTCCGCATCGCTGGAGTACTACCAGCATTCCCTTCGAATCCACCCGGACCCTATCTCGTGGCACGGAGCTGCCGGGGCCTACTGGGAAATGAACCGACCGGAAGACGCCCGGATCGCCTGCCTTAACGCCGTGGCACTTGACTCCACCTATGCTCCCGCTTACCAAAGCCTCGCGTTGATAGCGGAACACGATGGCCAAATGGACGAGGCTCTGCGCCAAACCATGCAAGCACTTTCGCAGTCCCCGGAGTTTGTTCCTGCACTGCTTACAGCAGGACGACTCAAGCGCCTGGCAGGTTTCCCGAGGGAGGCTATCCCGTTTCTGCAGCAGGCGCTGCATGCTGTACCGAACAATACAGAGATACGCTACAACCTTGCGCAGGCGTACCATATGATCGGTCAACACGACGAAGCAGCCAGAATACTCTCCCCTACCGATCCATAAGTTGCCTGAAAAGCACACTATCTACCTGAACCGCCGCTGGGTGAGGCGATGCCTCCGCCAGTAGCACAGAATCAAGCCCCTGCATGCGCACCCTCCCCGCAATGAATGCCACGCGCTCAACCTCTATATCCTTCTGTACGTCCTTGCTGCCCGCCAACCCCTCCGCGTCGCCCGCTATTGCAAATGCTTCATTGCGAATGGCACGCCCAACAGATGCAGCTGTTCGTCCGGTAGCTTCTTCGAATGTTAGATCAGGAAACCAGAAAAAATAATCAGCCGCGGTAAAGATATACTCCTCTCCCCCATACGTGTACCGCGCCAACGGCGATTCTGGAGCAAGCACTATTGGTACTTCAGGCTCATCCAATTCCAATTCCGCATTACCACCGGCAACGCGGTGTTCAATGCGCAGCAACGCTTGTTTCAATGCAGCGATATTCCGACTATTTACTGCCACATCACGCTCCTCCATGAATGACCGCACGAACCGATCTCCATTGAGCCGACGCAGGCGCAGGCGTAGCAGACTCCTGATCCCTTTTTTTCGTAGCTGGAATTCCGATTCAGTGAGAACAGGAGCGCTCAAGCGGTCCTCTATGCGAATAATATGGTACCCTTGACGGCTGCGTACCGGGGCCGATATGCCCCCAACATCCAACGCAAAAGCGGCCTCTGCGAACGCATCGTCTAACTGAAAATAGGAGACCCGCCCCAACATCCCGGCTGACGAATCAAATTCCTGCGTACCGTAGCAATCCTGGGCCTCGTCCAAGAACGACCTACCGTCCTGGATCCGTGCAAAGGCGGCCGCTGCATCACTTTCTCGTCCGTAAAACAAGTGGCGGACCACCACTGGTTGTTTGTGGCGTGCATACGCACCGCGCACCTCTGCGTCCGTGACCGGCGGTAGCGCACTGATAAGCTCCCGTTCAAAATACCGACCTCCCACCGCCTTTTTTTGCAGTAGGCGATCATAAGCCCGTATGACACTATCCTTATCCAAGCCTCGGCGCTGCACCTCTTCGTAGAGAACACGATCCTGTAACAGTTTTTGCAGGTGATGTCGCCGCGCTTCTTCCGTATCGTTGCCGCCGGTGCGCAGCAACTGCTGGACGTAGGAGCGTTCAAAACTGCCAACCGTGACAGTGTAGCCGTTGACGCTTGCCAGAACCTGAGTCAATTCACGCTCGGGGTCCCCGGAACAAGCCGCATGCAGCAAAGCCAGGCACACTATGCCTGGCTGCACAACGAGCCTAAAAAATGACGCGGAAATCCAACATTTGCGTATTGCCGAGAAGTTCAAACGGTGTATACGCATAATCAAACCCGGTCCGAAGTCCCAAAATGCGAACACCAAGTCCAACGCCAAGGGTTAGGTGGCTGTCCACATTGTCAACGAAAAGGTCCTTGTATCCTGCCCGTGCATCAAGATGGAATGTCCGGTTGAAAAACCGAACTTGTCCCCCGATATCACTATTCAAGCTGTTATCGTTACTCTGATGGACATCCCCAACTGCGATCATCTCCACGTTACTCAAACGGAAGACTGGTATTGCGACGCCGAACTTGAAGGACAGCGGCAGATCCCACGAGTCCATTTCAAGACGCGAGGGAATATTAGGGTTGTTACCGCTCGTTGTTTCATCTATGTCCACAAACACCAGGCTGTTCACTCCACTCATCTGCATCTTGGACCCGAAATTCTGGATTGATGCTGCCAGCGTCAGTCCCTGCAAATACTGCGTTTCAAGAACAAACCCAAAGTCAAATCCGATAGCTGTAGCATTCATGTCACGAATCTGCTGACGCACATACTTAACTGTACCCCCAAAATAAAACGACGACGTAAGGGGTTGGGCGTAAGTGAGACCCAAGCTGATATCCGAGGCGCGGAAAGTTTCTCCGGTCCCTTCCGGCAGCTCCACTGTTCGAACAATCATGGAGCCGTAATCCACGGAAGCCAGGCTCAGGCCCAAAACGCGATTACCCATTATCGGTACCACCACAGCAGCGGCGCTAAAATCTATGTCTGCAAGCCATTGCGCGTGCGATACCATAAAACTGCCTGATATCTCCTCTCCATCACCGCGAGCCGCGCCGGCAGGGTTCCAGAACAATGCATCAGCCCCTGCGGCAAGAGAGGTATAGGCATGCCCGATGCCCTGGCCTCGGGCACCAGTTCCGAGCGTTAAAAAAGTCGCAGCCGTGGTACCTGTGCGGCTTTGTGCCAAGGTATCCGAGAGCCCGAATAGCAAACAGGATATAGCGATGTATAGTGTATGCCTTTTCATCACTTCACGAGCGCAAACTTGCCCACATGCTCCCCAATCCCTGGCGCTTCAACGTGAAAGATGTACACGCCGAATGCCACATCCTGCTGTTCCTCAGTGCGCAAATCCCACCACTCAGCACCATCTGTACGCGCACCATTGTGATGGATGGTTTTGACCAGTTCTCCCCGGATATTGAAAATACGGATGACACACTGGGCCGGCAGGTGTATAAACTGCACTCGGCGCTCCCCTCTGCCCTCTATCTGAGCGCGCCGCTCAAACGCCGATGTCCCGACATACGGGTTGGGGACCACGGCAATCCGTTCCAACTCCTGCCGAGCCAAGTCGGTATCAATAAACGAGGATCGTACTGTGAACTGGAAGAAGTCACCCGTAGCGAATGGGCGTCGAACTGAGATCCTAAGCCGATCGCCTGCAGCCGGAGGGGTAGAGCCATCTCCTGCAGCGGTAAAGCGTACGCGATATCGAAAACGTCGTACACTTCGAGCATCCGCCTGCTCGTAAATGATCAGCTCATCCCCGAGATCATACGACCCGCTACCGTTGCGGTCCTGAATTAGCAAACCTGCAGGGGTTTCCTTAATAGCATTGATTGCAAAAATCGGTATCTCTTCCCGCAAGAAACCGAACAGACGTGGAGGCCGGTACAATGAATCCTCGGGGGATACCCAGATCAGTTCGTAGTCATCAGGTGAGGCAACAAATGCTCCGGTACTGTCCCTCGCAACGTCTGCGATCCAATTCGACGTATATCCCTCTAGCGAGCGGGGATCCATCGAATAGACTTCGTTCGCAGTACCCTGATTCGCCACATATCCTGTGCGTAACAGGTCCATTTCGCATCCCTCCCCTCGCATACACTCCACGTTATTGATATCAATCACTATGCCATCAGCCGGGGGCGTTGATTCCGTAAAGTCCGTCCGTGGGATAAGCTTGTCTCCGTTTGATACTTTCGTCACTTCAAGCCCGGTGGTTCGATAAATATCAACCGACGGGGTGAGCTTCTCGCTAAAGAAGGAGATCCGATACACGCCATCAAAGTCTACCTCGCTCTCATGGAGGACTCGGACAGCCACACTGCCTGCCCCGATTCCTTCTGTCGGACGACTCAAGTCTTCATTGGCGCCGCCCGTGACAAAGCCCGCAGGGACTGACCTCGGAGTTACCACCGCAGCATTACGTGAATACCCGGTCACAAGTCCAGCCTGACTCACACTGATGTTGAATGAATTCTCCTGTGGATCAATCGGGTCTGTAGTGGCATCCACCGGGTCTCGCACACCGCGGTCGTAGGCCACCAGCGCGTAGTAATAGGTGATACCGTTGGTGACGTCGTCGTCCACATAGTAGAATTGCAGCCCGCTATCGCTACCTAGGTTGTACACTGCCTCGCCTTCAAGGACTGTTACCGGCCCCTGAATTCCATTCACCAGATCCCACTGGCCCAACGGTTTAAGAAATGTAGCGATACCCTCCAGATCAGTGATGGTGCGCACATCAAACAGCAACGGGTCGGTGCCACGGTATAGCCTGAATCCCTCAAAATCGAACTCCTGCAAGAAGCGATCAAAGCTGCGAACAGCAACCGTATCCCAGCTCAATACCACCCTGCCATCACCAGCGGCAGCAGTCAGCTTGGGAAGGAAGGGTGGCTGCGCAAAGTTGTAATCGGCATCAAAAATATTCTGCGCTATCCGACGATTCTTGAAAAAGTCTCGCTCGTCCTCGCCAAAAATCCATACCGTGGAAAAAAAGTCTGTGGATCTGGATTCAATACCTACGGGACCTGACGAAAACAATAAAAACGGTTCGAGATCCGCCTTAAATGCTTCCGGCTTGGTTCCTAGTGGAAATTGGGCATACGTTATGATCCGGTCCCACATCCATGTGTCGTCCCTGAGATTGTCGCCGTTCTCGTAGAACGGGCGCGTTTGAAGATCAAAGCCCGTCAACCCTATCTGGTCCGATTCATCAATATCAAGCTCATCAAAGTTGGGTTCTCCCGGCGTAGGCATATTATCGGCTTCTCCGTCATCCGGGCCATCGTATCCCAAGTCAAACGGACCCTGCCCGTCGCGCCCGACATCACTGTTGAGCAATTCACCCGTGTCCCACTGCCCATTCCCGTTTTCATCCGCGTAGCCTTCCCAGTCCAGATTTTCGTCGCCGGTCCACCACCGACCCGCCTGATACGCTGGCTGACTCTCAATAGGGCCATTGTACGCTTCGAAGTTCGCCAAATCATACATACTCGTTACAGCAGCCAAAATCGCGGCCTGGCCTTCAATGAGCGTGCCTGCCCCCCCGAACCTCGACTCGTCCGTAATGCCATCTTCGTCGTTGTCCAAGTTATCTGACCCGCGCGCAGGACTTTCCAAAAATGCAAACCCCGTATATCCCAGGCCGTAGGTGCCCCCGGTTTCCCGGGTACCAATACCGTCCTGGTCCCACCCATAGGCAACATCTTGTTGGGGGTCAAAGGCAGCATTTTCATCGCCCTCCTCAAAGCCCAAGCCATAGTCCATGATTTGTCCTAGATACAGCGTCTCGTGATCCTTCTCTGTAACGTTGGTTATCCGATAAAGAATGAACATTAAGTCCTCTGCCAGAACATTCGCCCATTGAAAGAGGCGCACCTGCGTCTGGAGCCCCATTCCACCAATGGTAGAATCCACAGCGCTCGCATGGAACACGCCATATTCACTGTTCGGACGTAGGGTTTCACGGTCTATGGAGTACTCCAGATCCGTGAAATCATCCATAACATAAAAGCTCTCCAGATCGGCGTTGAACACCCCTCGACCAAAAAATCCGTTCCAGCGGCCTCCCCAACCCGGATCGTCAATGTTATCCAGTCGATCCGGCCACAAATCCGGCCAGGAGGCCGGATCATCACTCAATGCTGGTGTGGGTGTCCGCAACCCGGTAATAGGGTCAAGGCGGTTTTCGTTCAAGAACCCTGGTAGCGGGGTCCATCCCCATAGCGAACCATCCGGGCTCAACCGCTTGCCCGCATCACGGTACGTAAGGATCACAGGGTTCAACGTAGTGTCTCGGGTATGACCAGGGAAGAATTGTGACCATTTGACACGTTCTCCCGGTACCTGCCCCGCAACCATAATCCCTACGCCATCTATATGCCGCCCGCCAATGCCCCGCGGCCAAATGCCCCATGGCAAGTCATTCCACCGCGCAAGCTCGCCGTGATTACGAAAATTGGTCTCAATGAGGTTGCCATCCATTATGCCGCGCGCGATAAGATCCTCGTCGCCGCGTAAATCACTAGGAATATTCTGTGCCGCGAGGCCCGCAGGCCCCCACAAAATGGCAGCTAACCAGAATGGTCGCATCAGAAACGGTAGTTGAGCCCGAGGCTTACCTTTCGCGGTGCACCAAAATTTTCCTGGCGGAAGAAAAATTCGTCAAGAGAATTGAGTCCGCCCACCATCGCCCCGGTACGCCGGAACAACTCCAGCGTGACGGATTCGTTGGCGCGACCGGTATCCTCATACACACCAACCTCCTGCACTGTGTCAAGCAGGTTCTGGACCTGTAAAAACAACTGCAGATCAATTGGCACAAACGGGGGCTTATAATAGGCACGCACATCGGATGTAAACAAAACCGGCTTGGTCGCATTGTTCTTCTTGATTGAGCGCACATAATTACGCACCGTCGTGTACGGCGTCCCGCTCCTCAGCCGGTTAATTAACGTAACGGTCAACCCATCCACCGGCGCAACGGTGATGGTGTTATTGAGCACATGACGCCTATCCCAATCAAGCCGCACCAGAGACAGGATCTCATCAAGGCCTGCCTGCTGCCGACCGAATGCCTCACCAGGGCTGGAAGATGTGCCTTCCGCAAACTGCAACGTGTAATCGAATGTCCAGCTCAGCGGACCGCCCGGGCGCTGGAACAAGGAAAAGGTCAACCCTCTAATGGTACCGAAATCGCGGTTGATCCAGCGTATAACGAAGTCGCCCTGCGGGGTACGTGACACTTCCTGTCCAGTCAGATTGCGTACGTCTTTGGAAAAAATGGTCAGCTCAAGCCCGATCCGCCGTGTTAGTCCCTGTTGCAGGCCCACCTCAAACGCCAAGGTCCGTTCAGGCTCCAGGCTGGGATTGCCAAACGAATTGGATAGTGATGCCGGGTTAACCTCGTATTCAGGGTTGGTGTAAAGTAGGCCAAACGACGGAATCTGAAAAAACAGTCCCGCAGAGAACCGCATTACACCAGTCTCAGAGATAGGAAACGCAATACCGAGTCGGGGGCTGAGCTGCACATCCACCTCCGCCTCCTGCCTGTTCGCCCGGGTTGCCCCGGGGTTGTCGGGATCCGGAATTTCCTCCAACTCACCTTGCCCCCACTCAAGGGGCACTACGTAGTCTGGATTGAAATAATCATATCGCAGCCCTGCATTTACGATCAGGCCTGTGAATTCCATTTTATCCTGCACATAAGCCGAAAACTCCAACGGCCTCGCGTTCAGAGAATTATCCGCGAACTGATCAGGTGAAGGCTGCGGAAGGTTGCCAGTCCTAAATGAGCGTTCAATACCGAAGTCCCGGTTATCTAACCTGTGAAGTCGTGCCTGAACTCCCACCTTCATTAGGTGCACAGGCGTCATCTGCCGCGAAAAATCGGTAACAATCGTGTGTGTCGCTGTCAGTTGCTCACTCGTTGATAGGTCGTTCCCTCCTACCGAGAAGGCATTGGCACCCTGAAGATTGCGAAACTCACTGCTGATATAGCGCTCATCAAATGGCGAATCAAACAACTGCACATCCGTCTTGTCATGCAGATAACTGTAGGAAATATTGCCAAACGCGCTGCTTCCTACCGTATAACCGAGGCCCAGGATGTGGGTTTGATTGAAAAAATGGACCGTATTAAGCCCGTCAGGTACGTACTTGAATGCGTGGCTGTACGGCCGGAATGTGCCCGCCTGTATGAAGACATTATAGTCGAGGTTAATCCGCGGACTGAGCGCAAAGCTTGTAGTTGCATTCACAGAGACGCGCTCCGTACTATTACGCGGCACGAACTCCCCGTCGCCAGAAGAGGAAATCACCCACGCTTCCGGCGGCAACCCCGTATTCAAATTCTGCGACGAATCAGATGGCAGGAAGAGGTTGCGCCCGATGAAATGTGAATTGTCCTGCAGATACCTTACGGAGGCTTGGATACCAAACCTGTTTGGTATGATCGGTCCACCAAGCGACGCCTGTACATCTGTCAGGTTCGGCAGGCTGGCAGCCTCTGCAAAGGAAACCGTGTCTGGGACAAAATCATCCGTGGCCAGGGTCAGACTTGGATTTGTTGTGCGGCGGATGAACGGTAGCTCGCGGGAGCTGGCGATGGCGCCCACATAGGAGAGCACGGACCCGGACCATTCATCCGGGACATCTTTTGTCACAATGTTTACTACGCCGCTTGTTGCCTGGCCGTATTCAGCGTTAAATACTCCACTAATTACCTCCAGACTTGACACCATATTCTGCTCAATGTCAAAGGCCGCGTCCTTGCTGAATGCATTCGTTATCGGAACGCCGTTGACAAGGTAGGTGACCTCACCTGTGCGCCCGCCGCGAAAGTGTCCGTCCACGACGCCGGCCTGCAGGTTTATGGCTTCACCCACCGTAGTTACCGGCAGTACCTCCAATTGCTCAGCATCTATGACTGAAGTAGTCGTGGTACGATCCATTTCGACGATGGGGCGCTCTGCTATAACTACTACCTCCTCCCCCATCACTGCCTCTTCCCGCAGGTCAAAATCAATCGTCGTCGTCTGGTCCTGCACTACCCGCACATTCTCTGTAGTTACCGATGCGAAGCCGATAAAAGTGGCTCGAACGGAATACGTTCCGGGCCGAACATTCAGGATAAAGTACCGACCTTCCCCGTCGGTTACGCCGCCCTGTGTTGTACCGACCAAGAAAACATTCACGCCGGGAAGCGGAATATTCGTACCCGCCTCCATCACGACTCCAGAAACCTTCCCTGTTGGACCAAGCCGGGCCTCAGCGAGGCCCGGCTCTGCGGCCAACAACAAAAGAGCCGGGATAAGCCTCTTGAATCGCATTAGAGCTGCTACTTCGCGAGGAGCATCCGACGGGCCTGGATCACGGACCCTCCAGCTTCCAGGCGATAGACATAAACGCCCGAGGCCAGACCGTTTCCGTCAAACCGAACGGTATGGGACCCGCTGGATAGCTGTGTATCCTGCAGCAAAGTTGCCACCGGCCGCCCAAGCATGTCAAATACGCGCAAGGTTACAGGTTGCGCATCTGGAAGTGCAAACCGGATTGACGTAGCCGGATTGAACGGGTTCGGGTAGTTCTGGTCAAGGACTATCGCGCCCGGAACCTCCGTCCCTCCATCTTCTGTAGCTGTAGCCGTCAGCCGTCCAGACATTGCAACTGACAACCACTGCGCCGGTGTGTTCCACCACTGCCCATCGGCAATGCCTCTGCTGGACCAGATAATCTGCAAGTCGCGGTTGGCCCCATCACCATCATTTAACGCGATGATAAAAGGAACAAAGCGAACGTCAGTACCCAATGGCGGGTCAAGAACGACATCACTCTCCTCTGCGTTCTGAATCGCATCAAGTGGAAACAGTGCCAGCATCTTATAACCTGTGGCCGCACCAGCTTCATCCATCAAAACATCATAAGCCGCGCCCCCACCTGCAGGAGCATCGTTAATACTCCAGCCTACGTATGGCATCGCGGCGGTTCCAGCCTTGGTACCGTCTCCGTGGCCAGACACGCGAAACTGATAATCAGCAAATTCGCCGCGTAGCATATCGGTATGGGGCGACCCACCGAATATTGAGCCTCCTTCAACATCGCGCACATCATAGTTGCCCCACCCAAATTCGATACTGTCATGCTGCCAAGCGTCTGAGGGAGGCACACTTTCCCCTGCCAGAGTGACTTGGTCATCGGTGACCTCTGTGTACAGAAACAGCTCATTATCCGCAGAGTAGCCGGCCCACACTTTTGCGGACAGGTCCTCGTCAGTCCATCCAAGGGCCCCGGCATCACCCAATACTGCTGTACCCGTATTCACCTCAAACGGCTTCAGCCAATCCGGAAAGCCACTGCCCGACGCATTACCCGCCGTCAGGTCATCGAAAAGCTGCTCTGCCTCCCCCTCTGTCAGTTCGGTGATGAAGGCCTGAATGGGCAAGTCAGGATTGTTTATTGTACTGGAACTACTACTTACGTCAGGATTCTCCACCCCAAATGTACTGAGTGAGGTGACCGCATAAGACAATTCCAGGGGCGCCAGACTTACATGTGGTATTTGAATACTATGAGTAATGTCAATCATGTCAGAAGAACCATCAGCCGTTATTCTCCGTACCAACTCAACACCGTCCGCAGTGATATCAGTAATGGGGGCTAAGCTTGTATACACGTTATAGCCACTAAAACTTGAATTGTGCATCCACGACATTTTGTTCCCTGTGGCGGTCGCTTCAAACGTAACGCCCGACATAGCCGCTGGGGGGTCGGCTGCTGCCGAAATATCAAAATCCTCGGCCCCGATGTACACATTATCAAGATACATTGGACCACCACCAGCATTACTGTCATAGAAGACGCCCAGATTCTGAACGTTCGTCCACTCGTATTCCTGCCACAATTGCGGATTATCCTCAGTGTCGGGCCCCAATAAGTCGCTAACCCCAACACCAAAGTTTCCAGATGACCACGCACCGCCGTATACCCAGTGGGTAGCCAACGAATCAAGGGTATCATCCGTCCTGCCGGTTGCCAGTTCCTCGAATGTCGCCGGGGGCAGCGGAATCTGCAGATGGTGCCATTCGCCGTTACGATAATGCTCCGGTATAGGCCACAAGAGCCTGAAGGGTAGATCAGCGGTGCCATCCATTGCACCACTACCATCGGTCTTATCTTCCAGCATGATTGATAAGCCAGGTTTCCCGGCATTATCCGCACTTACCAGCAGACTTACGTTCAGGACATCCCCGTCTGCCCGATTCTGGCTTACATCCACTCCCACTGCCGCATCAAACCTGAAGGCTTGAAAACTCCAGTCACCGTAATTGTACTGAATAACCTTATTGGTATCATCCAACGGATCGTCAACCACCGTCCCCTCAAAATTCGGCACGGCGGTATTGGTGCCGTTGGCAAAAAAGATAAAGTCATCCCCGAGGGGTGGACCGGGATCAGACTGCGCATATAGTTCGGTTGCTCCCGTGAACAAGAGCGCAACCATGAGTAGCTTTGTAACATTGCTGACCATACTAACCTCAACTTGGTGTTGTGACTGCCGACAGAAGGCGCATATTACGCAATTCCGTGAAAACATTTTCAGAATCAAAAAAGCGGAACTTGCGAAAGGCAGCTAAATTCTGCCGGTGGATTCGCGGAGCTTCACAGCAAGGGGCTCAACGTGAGCCGAACCTGCAACATCACCGCCCTGTATCCACTCCACAAGTATAGTTACAGCCCGGACCGCCAAAGCTCTAATTGGAACATGCACGCTTGTGAGTGACGGTGTCGCGTAGCTTGCACTCGGCACGTCATCGAAACCTGCTACAGCCATATCTGCAGGCACTTGAATACTGCGTTCAGTGAGAGCGCGCAGCGCGCCCATAGCTGCCAGGTCATTGGAGGCAAGGATGGCCGTCGGACGCGGCGTGGCACGAAGTGCTCGGACGGCTGCAACATATCCGGAGGCCGCGGTAAAGTCTCCCTCAAACTCCGTACCGCTTGCTGAGCACCCCAACCCTTCTCTAAATCCTTGTGTTCGCTCCTCCGCATCAAACGCCCCCGAAGATCCTCTGACAAATGCAATCCTTTCGTGCCCCTCCCTAACCAAATGCTCCGTCATGGTACGCATGCCGCCTCGATTGTCAAAGTTGACGTACGGAGCTCTGTGGTCCGGCACATGCGTGTTCAGGAACACTACCGGAAGCTCGTCCCGTGTGATTTTCAGCACCTGGGCCGCCGTGCTCTCTGGAGCCATAACAATCAGTCCGTCGGAGCGATGCCCCAAGGAATGCAACGCCGTCCTAAACGATGTGGCTTCCCGATGCGATGCACTCAGCAAGAGCAACTTCTCATACTCGGACGTAGCCTGATCCAGCCCGGCAAGCAGCTCCGCAAAAAATTCGCCCGTAACATAGGGAAGGACCGCACCGATAGTATCCGTTCTATGTTTCACCAAGCTACGCGCCACGGGGTTGGGCCAATAGTCAAGCCGAGCTACTGCCTCAAGAACGCGCCGCCTCTTATCCTCACTAACAGGCGCGGTATCGTTCAGGACACGGGACACGGTGGAGATGGAAACCCCTGCGCGGCGGGCTACGTCATGGACTGATGCGCTCATTCACTCAGCTACGCTTGGTTGTAACTCCGACATTATTGCGTTCAATGTATTCTGCCGGGCACGATAATCCAAATCGCCCCCCCACTGCATAGCAACGCGATACCGATGAGGTCCGTGTACTACACTAAATCTTCCGTCATACATCCGTAGAATATTCGGTTCGGTGCCATACGTGAAGGGAGCCGACGCCCATCCCCAATTAGTTGGTGCTACCGCCTAGAGCAGGAGTTCTTCGCTCTGCGGCAGCCGTCAAATACGACCTCAGTGACAGCACGGCCGGATGTGCCGGTCCGTGGCGGGCAGCAGCGGCCCAAGCGTCTACCGCCGCCTGCCGATCCTCCGTGCGCCAATAATGCCAACCAAGGCTGAGCCAAGCAATGACATACGTGGAATCTTGTGCCAGAATGCGCCGGTAACGGGCTACCGCAAGCGCCGTGTCTCCCCGCTGCATATACGCCGCGCCAAGATTGTTCTGGAGATTAAGGTTGTGCGGACGCAGGGCTAGTGCAATGAGGTACGCTCTAATGGCTTCATCTAGTCGTCCAGCATCGTGTAGCTCGCCGGCATACAAGATGCGCTGTTCGAAGTTCGTAGGGTAGTTGAGCACTGTTGTGGCTAAACGATCAATTTTCTGCGCTACCACCCTGCTACTGTCTGCCGCTACCAAAGTAGGCACAGCCTCCTCCATCTGTCCCGTCTCCTGGTAAGCCTGCCCCAAGGCATAAAGGATGCTGTGGTCCCAAGGGAAATCCCGAGTTCCCTGCTCCAAGTAGGATACCGCCGCTTCATACTCCCCTTGCCGCGCCAACAGCCGCCCCATGAGGTAATGTCCTCCGGCGTGGTCAGGCCGTAACGCCTGAGCACGCTTGGCGTACACCAGTGCAGTTGCGAATTCTCCGCTGGCCTCGTAATGTTCTGCTAGGCCTACAAGGGCCGGGATATACGTAGAATCCATGCCTATCGCGCGCCGGTAGGCATCCCTCGCACTATCTGGTTCTGATAACCGCGCAAAGGTCGCTCCCATGGCATGAAACGGGTTGGGACGCGTTCCCGAACTCGCCTCCCTCCGAAATGCGCGGAGCGCCTGTCTATACTGTGACTGACCAAAAAACGCATTGCCGAGGTTATGGCTCGCCCCGGGATAGTCTGGCTCATTCTGTAACACCATCTCGTAAGCACGCTGGGATTTCTCCAGCTGACCAAGTTCGAAAAACATTCGTCCGCGAATGAACTGCGCGTCGGTATTCCTACCGTCCAGAACTAAGGCGCTATCTGCCCATGCTAGCGCCTCATTGTAAGCCCTGTTACGCAGTGCGTCCTGCGCATGGACCACCATGGCGGCCGCGTGCGGGTCTGGAGGCCTGTCCCCGCAGGAGAGCACGAACACCGCTGCCCATACTACCGCTACTCCATCCCTCACCGATCACCCTCAACAAGGCGCAGAGTTTGGGCGGCCTCAACGCGCACCCTCCGCTGCACATGGCCGGAGGGCCAATAAACGACGATGGTATCCACCATTTGTACGGTCCCCAACCCAAACGTAGCTGTCAACTCCGACTGTGACGCGTAACTGCTGCCGGCATGTATCGTGCGGTACTGTCTCCGGCCTGCCGCTGTCACCATCACATGTGCACCTATGGCGCTTCGGTTACTCTCCATGCCTACAAGTTGTAAGCGTAGCCAGGTACCCTTCGGTACCCCATCATTCCTGTACAGGCGCACCGGCCCGTCATTTTCCGTAATCAGCAGATCCTCGTCGCCGTCGGCATCAATATCTGCAGCAGCCGCACCCCGCCCCACCAACGGCCGGGTGAAACCAAGGTCTCGGCCCTGTTCTACAAAGTGACCCTGTCCATCATTGACAAACAATTGCGGGTGCTGTCGAAAAGTCTCTGCATCGCTCCGCTCTTCCACCCGTGGATGCACGTGACCATTTACCGCCAGCAGGTCCAGATGCCCGTTGAGGTCCACATCAGTCAGCAGCAGACCGAAGGTTAGGGCATGAAAACTTGCGGCGCCAATGCCGCTTGCAACCGACCGCTCTTCAAACCGACCCGTAGCATTCAGCCGAAAAACCCCCGTCACCTCTTTGGAAAAGTTGCCGACAAAAAGTGTGACAAATCCAGACGAGTCCACCACCCCCGCCTTAATGCCCATTCCTGCACGCGCCCGCCCGCGTCCATCCAGCGCCATGCCCATAAACAGCCCCTCGTCCACAAAAGTGCCATCGCCCTGGTTCAGATACAACCGGTCAGGATCGGAATCATTGGCAACTGCGAGATCAGGCCATCCGTCCCGATTGATATCCAGTGCCATGGCACCCAGCGTCTTCCCGGTGATTGCAAGGCCTGCTCCGCCAGCCTGATCGGAGAAGGTGCCATCCCCGTGGTTCCTGTACAACCGCCCGGATCCCGCCTCGTAGAGGTGGGGCGTACAATACCCTTTTGTGGTGCCGTCGGAGGTACAGAACATATCCGTTTCTGGCGTCCAGTTCACGTAACTTCCGACAAACAAGTCCAGCCAACCATCCCGATCTGCATCAAAAAACACCGCCGCCACATCCCACCCGGGCGGGCCATCAAGCCCTGCTGCGGCTGTTCCATCCCTAAACACCCCTCCATCATTCCGTAGCAGGATATTGTCTTCCGTTGTGGTAATGTAGATGTCCTGGTCGCCATCGTTGTCAATATCGCCGGCCACAATACCCATGCCGTAGGCTACCACGTTATCAAGGCCCCACGCATTCGTTACGTCCGTAAAATACCCTGAGCCATCGTTAGCGTACAAGGCAAGCGCCGGCACCGGGTCGTTCTTGAACGTGCCGCCGCGAACCAATGCCAGGTCTGGAGCACCATCGTTATTGAAGTCAGTGAATGCCGCGCCTGACCCCATGATTTCAGGGAACCAGAAGTCTCCCTGCGCTCCGTTTTGGTGGCGAAAGGCACCAAGCCCTACTTCTGACGCTACATCGTGGAACATTGGCTGTGAAGCTGGTGCTTGGCAGCTCACCATAGCTACCGCGATGAAGTATACACAGGTTGTAGCTGGCTTGGTCACCAAATCGGCGTATGGCACTGCCTGAAGACCAGTCTATTCCGCAATAACAATTGGCTGTCGGTACATACGGCCACGCCGCCGAATAAAGGAGGAATGGTATCCGGATGCTGCCGGTTGGTCAGCAATATAAACATTCACCCTACCCCTTTGCCGGATCGCTCCTGACCTACTGTACATCCCCTACCGGTGCCAAATGACTTGATGCAACGTAATCTCGGGGTGTACCCTCAAGCGGGCGATCAATCATCATGCGGCCTAGGCGCCATTGTCAGCTGATCGCCTGGTCCAATGCGTGCAGTGGTTTCAAAAGTTGCAATTCCCCTGGCATTCGCCCCCTTTGTGCATGAAGGCCCACATGTCGCATTTCGATCTCAGTGAGGACTCGCCAACAAGCCCGAGGTCGGGAAGGTTGCGAAGCAGCCTAAGTGCCTAACCTCTATGCACATGTGACCGGTTTGGCAATGCCGCGGCATCACGACTAATCCGCCCAGTATGCACTGCCGGAAATTCATCCCATGTCCTATCATCCAACAGCCGCCCGGCCTTCTTCTTGTTCACGCCTCCCCACTGTTTGAAGAAGAAAGGTACACCCGCCTGTACGCACTTGTCTCGTATCTCCCGCACCCATGTACCTGCCATAGGCCTTGCTCCCGGGCCTGACTCGCCGCCTGCAATCACCCAGTGAATTCCTGAAAACGGAAGCTCCGATAACGACCCCAGTAGCGGCTCCAAAGACAGAAACCGTGTACCAGCCGAGGTTTTCTTCAAGTGGTCCGCTCGGTCCATCCACCTTTCGGATTCGATGCTCGTACCCATCCAGATGTTACCATTCCACGGCAGGCGGTTGTTCAGCCTCACTACGCGTTCCGGACGCTTGGTGAGGACTTGGAATGTGTGTTGTCTCGCCTGATTCATTGTCGCAAAAACGTCCAGTATAAAGCGGTCTGGCACCGCCTCATGAAACAGATCCGACATGGAATTTACAAACACAAGCCGTGGCTTTCGCCATGTCAATGGCACCCGAACCAGCTGATCATGCGTTCGCACAGCGAAACCATCGCGGTATTTAGCTAACCCCATGCTCTGTAGCCGTTTGGACATACGTTCTGCATAACAGAACTTGCAACCATGGCTGACTTTGTTGCAGCCCGTGACGGGATTCCAGGTGACCTCAGTCCATTCTATGGTTGATCGCGCGCTCATTTACCCATGGAGTCCACAATATGCTTAGCAATTCGCTTTGCGATGTTGGCGCCAGCCGGATTGCCCGCGCAAAAGATGAATTCGAAGTCCTTTTTCAGAGGCTGAGAAACCAAGAGGCTGAGAACAAGGATCTGCGAAAACAGGTCCGTCGCTTGGAGAAAAAAGCCGATCGTCTATCCAAGAACAACGCGGATCAGGCTGCGAAGATTAGCCGTCTGGAAGATAGGTTGGAACAAGCGTATCGCCTACTCCCTGGCAAAAAGAGTGAGCGTTACACGCCGGCGGACAATGCGCAGCAAGGCCGGTTGTCTGGAGAGGAACCAGTAGCTGTTGAGCCCGAGGAGGAGGATGTCCTGGTAAAGCGCAAGCGGCGTGGGAAGAACAAGCCGGTGCGCGGGCCGATTCCGGACCATCTGCCCAGAGAGGTGTTCCGCCTTGAGCCGGAGGGCAGCACCGCGGGTATGAAGTACATCGGCGAGGAAGTAACGGAGTACCTGGAATATGTGCCGGGCTTCACGAGGGTAGTACGGATTGTGCGGCCGAAGTACGTTGTCTGCAAGGAGCCTCGCAAGGGGGTGGTCATAGCGCCGTTGCCGAAGCGTGTCATACCGAAGGGGAAGGCGGGTCCGGGGTTGTTGGCGTTTTTGGCGGCAGCCAAATACGTGGATCATATTCCGCTTAACCGGCTGCGGAAGAAGTTTCAGCGCCATGGCGTGAAGCTATCGGCTACTACAATGGGGAATTGGATTGCGAAGGTAGCGACGTATCTGGGTCCGTTAGGAGATGCGTTGCGTAGGGAGGTGCTTCGTAGCGAGTATCTGCAGGTGGATGAGACAACGTTCCCGGTGCAAAAGCCGAAGAAGAAAGGAAAGGAGAAGGAAGGGAAGAAAAACGAAGGAAAGACGCATCGCGGCTATCTTTGGGTATACCTGGCACCGCGGGCGAAGGTGGTGATGATGGATTACAGCCCGAGCCGTGCGCGCGCTGGACCGTGGGAATTCTTGCGCGGATATAGAGGGGCGATGCAAACCGACGGGTATGTGGTGTACGATGCGTTTGGTACGCGGGGCGGGATAACGCTGTTTGGATGTATGGCGCATGCGCGTCGCAAGTTTTATGACTGCAGGAAAAAGGAGCCCAAGAAGGTGCGCCATGTAATGGAGGAAATCCGGCAGTTGTATGCGATAGAGCGTGGGTTGCGTAAGGAGGGAGCTGGTCCGGCTCGGCGTGTAGAGGTACGACAGGAGGAGGCACGGCCGGTACTGGAGAAGTTGAAGCCATGGCTTGAGGAGAGTAGTGAGCACCGGCCGAGTGCGGGATGGGATGAAGCCGTGGGGTACATGCTCAACAGGTGGGAGAAGCTGGCTTGTTACCTGGAAGACGGCAAGGTTGAGATCGATAACAATCTGGTCGAAACCAGATGCGGGCGATTGCGCTTGGTCGGAAAAACCATCTGTTTGCGGGATCGCATGCGGCAGCGCAGCGGTCCGCAGTACTGTACGCTCTTTTTGCCACATGCAAGCTGCAATCGGTAAACCCGATTGAATGGCTTGCCGATGTACTACGCAGTCTTCCGACATATCCTGCCGAACGCATGGCTGAGCTCTTGCCCCATCATTGGAAAGCTAGGCGGGACTTGCAGCAAGCTACCGTCAAGAAAGCGGCATAGGAGCCCCTAAACAGGTGCCCCGGGTTATCCGATAGATCCGTGTGCTGGTCTGCGAACACGCTGTTAGGTACTTGACTCCTGCACGCCCAACCGACGCCAGCCTATTTAGCCTTCGGATCGCGGTCTAACTTACTCTAATTGAGAGAGTAAATGCCCTCGGTTATAATGTACTTCACCGGACGGACACCTTCCTCCAGCCACCCCACCTCCGAATCCTTGTAGGCCGGACAAGACTGACCGACTGGGACATTTGCCTAGCCCGTTACTGCCCACCTTATAAGGTTGCACCCACATCCAACCCTCCAATAGCTCAATCAGTCGCTCACTGGCGCGGATACTGCCCCGGATGCGCCGGGTGGTGCAGTTAGCGGAGAAGACGACAGTACGTTCCCTAGGGAGTGGAGGGAGAGGCACGCGAAAGTCTGTGAGGAATTCGGGAGACAAATCTGTGCAGGTGCTACCCCGTCCAAGAGAATGCACCTCCACATCCGCGAGACTTGAAGCAAAAGCAAAATACCTTAGGACATTATGGATGGACTTCGCGCCTACAATCCGAGCCTTTTGCATTCCCCTGTAGAACCCGGCGTGGGCGAAATGAAGCAGATCTCACCTTCTGGGATTGCGCTGGAAGACTGGGATGTGTTGCCTTTGAATCCGAATGTACAGGCGGTCCGTGAGTGACGGAGGATAGTCCTGGACTTAGATTGGCCATGGTTTCCAAAACCGGCTAGGAGTGGACCCAAAATACTACTGCTGCACACAATTTACCAAAGTTATTTGGAGCTTCGGAAGGTGGGGCGCACAACGAAGCTTGCATAATCAGGGTTCGGTTTCCCGGACGGCTATTGCTACCCATCGGTGACGCTGATTTGAGTTTACCCAACCTCTGATCCGCCGTGTTCAATAACCGCGTGGGCTGTCGATGTTCAAGGGTTTTGCAAAAGGCTCCAACGATTATGGCGACCTACTCGCAGATTCTTCTATGGTCACGGAGGTCTGAATCTTTCAGGCGATTGTTTATGATGTCTTGCGTATGACGCTCTCCGTGTCCGTTCCAAGCCTGCGAAGGTGCCAACCCATCTCGCGCCACATGACCGAACGCGCATCTTTTTACGCGCCGGTCCACCCTGTGCGGACGGCGGGACTCGAACCCGCACTCCCATTTCGAGAAGCAGATTTTCGTACCACTTCGGCTTTCGCCGCCGCCATCTGGCGTTCGTGGTCTGGACTATCCCTTCACCGTAGCCATCAGGCCGTAGGTGCCGCCCGTCTAGTCTCTACACCTTCCCGGCAAGGCCGGGCTTGGCTCGGGATTGGCACGGCAAGAAGTGCCAGAGCTTTCCCCGAAGTTGAGCGGTTCTACACCGCGCGTTTCCGCGCGGGCACTCCAATTAAAGTCTGCTGCGTCTACCGATTTCGCCACGTCCGCAATAAGTACCTCCCCCATTTTTCTTAGATCCTGAAGATACACAATTAAAACGGCTGGCTCGTTAAGCATGCTGGAATAATAAGGGAGTTATATGGCTGAGTGCACGCGTTTTCGCAGGAGTTACTTTTTGTGCTTAGGTGGTGCAGACAGGATGGCTTTCGCCAGTTTTTCATAATCGGTTCCCGCTTTTCACGAAAAAACTGCAATTATTTCAAATAACTCAACACATGGGTATTCATGCTGTATAATTTCCATCTATTAGGGAGTTATATACCACAGTGCCATGCCCGAAACGGTTAGTGCATACCGCAATATCACATACAGGCTGTTGCCCGGAAGTCGGAGTAACGCCAAGCACCTCGCAGGATTAGCGGGTGCGTGTAGGTTTGTGTGGAATGCCATCCTCGCAGAGCAGAGCGAGGCCTATAAGAAAGCGAAAGAGGCTGGAGAGAAGCCGCCCTCGGTAAGCTTCTTCTCGCTGGGAAAGCGGTTCACGGCACTGCGCCGTACGGTCGAGTGGCTACCTGAATACTCCTTTGGTGTCGTTAGATACACATTGAAATATCAAGCGGATGCATGCAAGGCATTCTTCAAGGAGGGTAAGAGAAGACCGAGATTCCATTCCAGACGTGGTAGTACGCCTTCCTTCACGATCCCGGATAACGTAAGGGTTCGGGATGGCAAGCTGTATATCCCGAAAGTGGGATATATGGCGCTCCGCAGGCGGGGAGGCAACCCGTACCCTGATGGTATACCCGTCAAAACCACGGTAAAGAAGAACGCCGGCAAAGGGTATGCTGTCATCTGCTACAAGATGGAGGCACCTGTAATAGAGGATACCGGTGGTGCTGTAGGCATTTACCGTAATTGCGGGCAGGTCGCTATGGTCTCCACAGAGGGCGATACAAGCATTATCAGACAACCGGATACCAAGCGTCTTGATGCCACGTTGAAGCGGCATCAGCGAAGACTGGCGAGACAGAAGAAAGGCTCCAACCGTCGTAACAGGCGGAAGCATAGAATCGCCCGCATACAGCGCAAGCGTGCTGACATCCTCAAGAATGCGAACCATCAGGCAAGTCGCAGTATTGCCCATTGCTCCTCAACGGTGATACTGGAGGACCTGAAGATCAAAGCGATGACACGTTCAGCTAAGGGGACGATGGAGAGCTTTGGCACAAACGTCAGACAGAAGTCTGGCCTCAACCGTGGGATACTGCGAACAGGTTGGGGCCAGCTGGATCAGATGCTGAGCTATAAGTGCCGCAAGGTGATAAAGGTTACCGCTGCCTATACCAGCCAGCGGTGTTCTGTGTGTGGGCACACAGAAGCGAGTAATCGTAAGACACGAAGCAAATTCACGTGTATGTCCTGTGGACATGCGGATCATGCAGACCTGAATGCGGCTGCAAACATACTGGCCTCCGGGATTGGGGCTGCTGCACGGCGAGGGGCGTTCGGGTTACCGACCCCTATGACCCGTGAAATTGATACTAGTGCCTCACTGTGTACAGTTGGTCACTCACGTAAATAATTCCCAATAATAATCCCGCCAAAGCGGGGTGTTCTGACGGCCAAACCATGGCTCATGCCAGCTACCGCAAACATGCTGAGGCAGCATTCCTGCTTCACATGCGGAGCAACGCCGAGGCACCACATAACCACACCTTACTGCATCGCTCAATGCCGCGCCTCCCTACATGTCCTCATCCGGTGCCACCACCGCAGGAACACGCGCCTCCAGCATGGCTTGATTAAGCGCGGGAACAGCCTCTCTAAGCAGTCCCTCAAGCCGGGCTAACTCGGCATCAATGCGCTCGGTGAGATCCTTGCGCACATCCATCGCCTGGTTGGTTGGCCGATAGTTACCTGTGGATACGGCACTTGCCAGACTAGCGAGTTTATTGCCAAGTCGGATGGGGAAGTTCAGCGGATCTTGCCTGCTTCTGTTCTTTGTCTGATACAACGCTTCCTCAATGGTTGTCAAACTATCCGTTAGTACCTTCGCATCTGATCGAATACCTTCTTGCTCGCCCTCCTGCAGGCGCCCTACCGCATCCTTTATCTGGCTACGCACAGACCGGATGCGACGGATAGCGACATGCGTCTCGGACAGTTTGTCCCGTATGCCTAGGAGAAAGTCAAACTGAGCCTGCACATCTTCCATCGTAGAAGTGCTCCGAGGATCCATACGCACCTCAAAACCAATGTCCATGGAGTCTTCACCTACCACGAGCCGCGCCTGGTAGGCTCCGGGGGCGGCTCGCGGCCCCCGGACACTCCCTGCCCACATGATGAGCCCTTCAAACGATTCGGCATCCTCGTAGCGCATGTTCCAATTAAACGTATGCATGCCTGCCGTAATCCCCAGGTCATCATCCCCCGCCGTGTAGCTGCGGATGACGCTACCATCGCTTTCAAGGATGCGAATGGCTACCGCGGCCGAGTCTGCTTCATCCTGCAGGTAGTAGCGCAGCGGCACGGTAGAGCCTCCGATTGCGTGCACAGGTGCGGGCGTAAACAACCACATGGCGGACGCGACTACGTTGTTATCAAGCTGATGTAGCGGCGTTACATCCTCCATCACCCAAAACGACCGCCCTTGCGTCGCAATGACCAAGTCGTCGTCCTTGCGCTCCAGATCCGTGATCGGAACCACTGGCAGGTTGCGCTGAAATGTCGTCCACTGTTCCCCGTCGTTAAAGGATATATACATCCCGGACTCTGTCCCGGCCCACAAGAGTCCATCCCTTACCGGATCAGGCTGAATGGACCGCGTAAAATGATCCGCAGCAATTCCCTCCGTGATCTTAGTCCAGGTCGCTCCAAAATCTGTGGTCCGGTACAGGTACGGGCTAAAATCGTCCATCTTGTAACGCGTGCCCGCCAGGTAGGCACCGCCGGGCTCAATGGGATGCCCCACCAACTCATTGATCTGAGTCCACTCCGGCAATCCGTCCGGTGTCACATCCGTCCACGAAGCACCCCTATCCTGCGTAACATGCACCAATCCGTCGTCCGAACCAACCCACATGACGTCAGGGTTGTGTGCACTCTCCGCAACGGAAAAAATCGTGGCGTAATACTCCACACCCGTATTGTCCTTCGTAATGGGACCTCCGCTTGAGCCGAGCTTGGACGTGTCGGCGCGTGTCAGGTCAGGGCTCATCATTTCCCACGACTCCCCTTCAGTGGTAGACCGGAAGAGGTGGTTACCTGCCGTATATAGCACATTCGGGTTGTGCTGGGAAAAGAGAATGGGAAAGTTCCACTGAAAACGATACTTCATTCCCTCCGCACCGTACCCCATTGGATTGTCTGGATACACATTGACATTGCGTACCTGCCCCATTGTGTGGTCCACACGCGTTAAGTACCCGCCATACGAACCACCATAAACGATATCCGGATTATCAGGATGAGGGGCAAGCCAACCGCTCTCTCCTCCCGCAGTAGGCTCCCAGTTACGCTCATTGATTCCGCTGGACGTGTGCAGTATCCGCACTGTAGAATTGTCCTGCTGCGCGCCCAAGATGCGATAAGGAAAATGATTATCGGTGGTAACACGGTAGAATTGCGATGTTGGCTGGTTATAGTAGGTAGACCACGTTTGTCCGGCGTCAAAACTGACCTGTGCGCCCCCGTCATCCGCTATGATCAGATGACTGGCGTCATCTGGATCAATCCACAAATCATGATGATCGCCGTGAGGCGTAGATATGCTCTCGTATGTTCTTCCGCCGTCCTTGGAGCGCCAGAATTGCACATTGAGCACATACACCATGTCCTCGTTCGCCACATCTGCATAGATGCGCGTGTAGTACCAGGCCCGCTGCCGCAGATTACGGTCATCGGATACCCTCCGCCACATGGCGCCGCCATCGTCCGAGCGAAACACCCCACCATCTTCCGCCTCAATAATGGCCCAGACACGCTGCGAATTCACGGGAGAAATCGTAACGCCGCTAATTCCCAGCGTACCTTGTGGTAGCCCGTTGTCGCGCCCTGTCACCTCATGCCATGTATCCCCGCCATCCATCGTCTTCCAGATACCGGACCCTTCCCCTCCACTTTCCAGGCTGTAAGGGGTCCGCAGAACCCGCCAGGCGCTGGCATACATGACGCGCGAATTGGAAGGGTCCATTGCTAGGTCCACAAACCCGACCTGGTCGCTCACATGCAGCACCTTCTCCCATGTGGTCCCCCCGTCTTTGGTGCGATAAATTCCTCGTTCCTCATTAGGCCCGAACAGATGCCCCAGCACTGCCACATAGACTAGGTCAGGGTTGCGCGGATGGATCCGAATACGTGGAATGCGCCGCGAGTCTTCCAATCCGATGGATTCCCATGTCTTGCCGGCATCCATGGACTTGAACATCCCGTAGCCGTGCGACACATTGCCACGGACGGTCTTCTCGCCGCCACCTACATACATCACGTTCGGATCCCATGTGCTTACCGCGACCGCGCCGATAGAGCCCCCGAAGAATCCGTCAGATATATTCTCCCAGCTATCTCCCCGAGTGCGCGAGACCCACACGCCGCCGCCGGTTGCACCAAAGTATGCAAGCCGCGGCTCACCGGGCACACCAGTGACGGCTGCAGAGCGTCCGCCACGAAGCGGGCCAACACTCCGGTACGAAAGTGCCTGAAAAAACGTCGTATCATAGGTCTGCGCAGCCACATCTGGAGCTGCCTGCAAAAGCAGTGCGAATGCCACCATATGCCACAATGTCACCCTTTTCATTGGTACCTCATTAAGTTCGCATGTAGGATACGGAAGGGTGTAAAGCCCTGCACACGGTTTTGACCCGCAAAGTCATGCATACCGATGCTGTAGTCCTGCGAACGCTGAATTTTCGTGAGACTAGCCGTATCGCTACGCTGTTCACACGGGAAGAGGGGCGTATGGGAGTGGTGGCAAAGGGAGCGCGAAGGCCCCGCAGTCGTATAGGCCCATGTCTGCAGCCTCTGGCATACCTGCATGTTGTGGTGCATGTTCGGCCCGACCGGGAGCTACAAATTCTCACCGAGGCATCTCATGCCCGGCTGTTTCCAAGACTATCCACCAGCCTGGAACGGATTACCACGGGATACAAAGTCATTGAGTTATTGCGAGCGTTGGTAGAGGATGGCGAGCAGGATGAAGGCCTATTCGCGCTCCTGGTCTATTGCCTGCAGTTACTGGATACACCGGAAACGTCCGTCAACCATGTGTTTCCGTACTTTCAGATGCGCTTGGCATCCGCGCTCGGTTTTGAGCCACGGTTTACACGTAACAGCATCGTACAGCTTACAGATGGCGGCGGAATGCTGCAGCTTGAGGCTGGCACCGTAGCGCCCCCGTCTGGGACTGGCCCAGGGCTGCAACGCGGCTCCCGTGCCGCACTGAGAGCATTTGCCATTTATTGCCGTGCGAACTTCAGCGACATACAACGCATGCACCTCGGCGAGGATGTTCGAGCAGAGGTAAGCCGCCTGATTGAGGCCTATTTTCGCTACCATACGGAAGGCAGCTATCCCTCCCGCAGCACGAAGGTGCTAAGTCAGCTCCGTCCTCCCCGCTCGTGACGCTATGCAGGTGATCGGGATTGATGTTGGCGGTACCTTCACGGACTTTGTGCTCGTCTCAAGCGGCACACTGCAAATCCTGAAGGTGCCCACCACAAAGGTGCAGAGTCTTGGCATCGCGGGAGGGATGGCGCGCTTGCAACCTGCAGCCACCGGCCCCATCATCCATGGCACAACCATCGCTACAAATGCGCTCTTGCAGCGCAGCGGTGCACATACGGCGTTACTGACCACGCGCGGCTTCACCGATGTACTGGCCATTGGCCGACAGAATAGGCCGCACCTCTACCAGCTCTCGCAACAGCGGCGCCCGCCACTGGCTCCTCAATCCAGACGGTTTGAGGTTTCCGAGCGCCTTTCCGCAGACGGTGAAGTGGTTATTCCGCTGTGTGTGTCGGAAGTGAGCAGCCTTGCTGAGCATCTTTTGAACGCCGGGGTGGAAAGTGTAGCCATTGTGTTCCTGTTCTCCTATATGAACGCCGAGCACGAACAGCACGCTGCAGCCCTACTCCGAGACTATATTCCCGGAATCCGTCTCTCGCTCAGCTCCGATATCATACCCGAGTACCGCGAATATGAGCGTACCGCGACCACCGTAATCAACGCTTATGTCCAGCCATTGGTGAGCCGCTACCTTCAAGAACTGGCGGCAGTAGTACACCCCCGCACGCTGCGCGTGATGCAATCCAGCGGAGGAACCGTAGGTACGGAACAGGCCGCACGGGAGCCGGCCCGCCTTGTACTCAGCGGACCGGCCGGCGGCGTTGCAGGTGCCTTCGGCATAGCACGCCAAGTACTTGATGATCCCCGAATTATCACGTTTGATATGGGGGGCACAAGCACCGATGTTGCCTTGTGCCCGGGTCGCATCCCGCACACTACGGAGTGCACGATCGCTGGTCTCCCTTTGCGTTTGCCCTGTACGAGGATCCATACAGTTGGAGCAGGCGGAGGTAGCATCGCGCGTATTGGCGCTGGAGGATTACTGCACGTTGGACCCGAGAGTGCCGGCGCTGTCCCCGGACCAATATGCTACAGACGCGGTGGAGTGCTGCCCACAGTCACGGACGCCAATGTGGTACTCGGTCGCATGGTGTCAGACCGTGTTCTGGGGGGAATGCCGAGGGCGCTTGATGTAGGCAGCGCCCGCGCGCTGCTGCGCGAACTCGGCGAGATACTTGATATGGATACTGAGACGACAGCGCTTGGCATCGTGCGCGTGGCAAATGCCGCGATGGAGCGCGCTCTGCGGCGCGTCTCTCTTGAGCGCGGCTACGACCCACGCTCCTACACCCTTGTCCCCTTTGGCGGCGCCGGCCCGCTTCACGCGTGCGAGCTGGCAGAGGCACTGGGTATTCGGCGCATACTAGTGCCACGGTATCCTGGCGTGCTGAGTGCACTCGGACTCCTGATGGCTGACGTCACTGCTGACAGTTCCTCGGCGCTCCTGCATTCGTTGGAGACATTGGAAAACAATCCCGATCGTGCCGGCGCGGTCTTGGCTTCGCTCCGGCGGCGTGTCCTGTCCGCCCTGGGTAGCACAGACGCAACGCTGATGGCATCCCTTGATCTTCGCTATCGCGGGCAAAGCTATGAACTGCAAACTCCCGTCGAATTACCACTCACGGCAGCAACCATTGCCAATGCCCGCCAACGGTTCCACGACCTCCACGAGCGCCGCTATGGCTATGCCGCCGCTGAGCAAACCGTAGAATCTACCGCCATTCGGCTACGGGGCAGCCTGCCCGGTGCTGATGTCAGCATGCCGGCGGAGCCTTTGACTGATTCCCCCTGCCAGCCTTCCTATCACAGCCCGGTATGGCTTGACATGGACGGACCTGTTTCTGTCCCGTGCTATGAAAGGCAGAACCTTTGCCATGGCCAGACTTTTACAGGACCGGCGATTGTGTTTCAGTACGACGCCACACTATTGGTAACACGAGCCTGGCAAGTAACAATTGACGCCCGTGCGAACGCAATCTTGCAGCATGAGCCCGATTGATCCGATCCTTCTCCAAGTGTATCACCATCGGTTTGCCGGTGTGGCCGAGGAGATGGGTATTACGCTCCAGCGTACGGCGCACTCCCCGAATATCAAGGAGCGCTTGGATTTCTCGTGCGCTTTCTTCGACCGACGAGGCAACATGGTGGCACAGGCCGCCCACATCCCGGCCCATCTGGGCGCCATGCCTGCCAGCTGTGCCGCCGCGCTGGAAGCGTTCACGACATGGCATCCAGGCGATATTGTGATGCTAAACGATCCGTACGCAGGTGGTAACCACTTACCGGACATCACGATGGTCTCTCCTGTCTTTGGATCAGGCGAGCTCGCCCCTGATTTCTTTGTAGCCAGCCGGGCACACCATGCGGATGTTGGCGGGATGACACCCGGCTCCCTTCCGCTGTCCACGGAGCTTTACCAGGAAGGCATCGTCATTCCTCCGGTGCGTCTGGCGCACAAAGGCATACTGAATGGTGACCTGTTGCGTGTCATTCTTCGGAATGTGCGAACGCCCGACGAACGGCGTGGCGACCTGATAGCACAGCGATCTGCACACGCCACGGGCACCCGGCGCCTTGAAGCACTTATGCATGACTTCGGGAAGGACGAGGTGCTCACGTATGCGAGGCACCTCATTGCCTATAGCGAACGCGCGACACGTGCGGAAATCGCCTCATGGCCGGACGGCGACTTTGCGTTCGCAGATTGTCTCGCCCTACCCGATGGAACGCAGCCATATATTCGGGTGCGCGCCATCATTGCCGGAGACCAGATTACCTTTGACTTTGAGGGTACCGATCCCATTGTCGCTTCGTCACTCAATACCGTCCTTGCCGTCACGCAGTCTGCTTGCTACTATGCCGTACGTTGCCTGCAGGTGGAGGAGGTGCCTGTTAATGCCGGCTGCTTTGCACCCGTAAACATCGTTGCTACTCCGGGCACCTTGGTGCACAGTGTACATCCTGCCGCCGTGGCTGGCGGTAATGTGGAGACTAGCCAGCGCATTACCGATGCTGTTTTCGGCGCGTTGGCCCAAGCGCTGCCAGGGAAGGTGGCTGCTGCCGGGCAAGGAACCATGAACAACCTCACCATCGGAGGTCGCAAGGCCGATGGTAGCCCATTCGCCTACTACGAAACCATCGGTGGCGGGATGGGTGCTGCGCCCGATGGGAATGGGCTCAGCGGTGTTCATGTCCATATGAGTAATACACGCAATACGCCGGTAGAGGCCCTTGAGATGGACTTCCCCTTCCGCATCTGGAAGTACGCGTTAGCAGCCGGCTCAGGTGGTCAGGGCCTGTACAGCGGTGGAGAGGGAATAGTGCGCGAATACGAGATGCTTGCACCCGTCACTGTGACGATGCTCAGCGAACGGCGCCGCACCCCTCCATGGGGACTGGCGGGCGGCAATCCCGGTGCCTGCGGCAGCAACTGGCTCTGCCGCGTAGGCGGGCACGAGGAGCAGCTTCCCGGGCATTTTACCCGGCAGCTACATCCAGGTGACCGTCTACGTATTGTTACACCTGGCGGCGGCGGTTGGGGGGTTAAGCCGTAACCGAACTCAGGAACTCGCGCAACACAAAGTGCAGGATGCCGCGGTGGCGGTAATACTCCACCTCTACCGGCGTATCCAACCGGCAGCGCACCTCAAAGCACACGACCGTTCCGTCCGCTCTGCGCGCAGTAACCTCAATCGCCTGCCGTGGCTGCACATCCTGCGCAATCGGAATATCGAATGTCTCAGTTCCCGCCAGGCCGAGTGTAACAGCCGTTTCTCCGTTAGTGTACTCCAACGGCAGGACGCCCATCCCGATAAGGTTGGAGCGGTGGATCCGTTCGAAGCTTTCCACTATCACTGCCTTGACGCCAAGCAGTACCGTACCTTTGGCAGCCCAATCACGGCTGGAACCCATTCCGTAGTCCTTCCCGCCCAGAACAACCAGGGGCACCCCCGCATCTCGGTACCGCAGGGCGGCATCAAATATCTGCATCACCTGCCCTCCATCCACAAAGCATCGCGTCACGCCCCCCTCCGTTCCTGGCACCAGCTGGTTCTTGATGCGAATATTGGCAAAGGTACCACGCATCATCACCTCGTGATTGCCTCGGCGCGAACCGAAAGAATTAAAGTCTCGCAATCGCACTTCCCGTTCTTCCAGGTATTGGGCTGCGGGGCCATCAGGGGCAATAGCACCGGCGGGAGATATGTGGTCGGTCGTAGTAGAATCGCCTGCCTTGACGAGCACGCGCGCCCCCTTGATCGGAACGATCGGCGGCACCTCACCAGTGAGCCCCTCGAAAAACGTGGGTTCACGAACATAGGTTGAGGCATCACTCCATTCGTACAGCGATCCCTTAGGTATCTCAATCTGGTTCCATGTGGAGTTGGAGCCCTCAATACCTTCGTACTCCTCTTTGAACATGGCCGGAGTAATGGCGCTGTCAATCGCGGTCTGCACCTCCTGAGCGGATGGCCAGATATCATCTAGCAACACATCATTGCCTGCAAGATCTTCGCCCAGCGGCTCCGTGGTAAGGTCGGTATCCACGGTACCTGCCAGCGCGTATGCCACAACCAAAGGAGGCGATGCCAAATAGTTCGCCTGCACCAGCTGATGGATCCGCCCCTCAAAGTTGCGGTTTCCTGACAGTACGCCAGCAACGATCAGGTCGTTATCCTTTACCGGACGGGCAACCTCGGGCGGCAAGGGGCCAGAATTCCCAATGCATGTGGTGCAACCGTACCCCACCACATCAAAGCCCAGTTGGCTAAGGTACGGAAGCAACCCCGCCTCTCGTAGATATCCCGTTACCACTTTGGAGCCCGGCGCCAGGCTAGTCTTAACATGGGGGCTGACAGTGAGGCCGCGTTCCACGGCCTTCTTGGCTACCAGCCCGGCCCCGATCATTACGCTGGGATTGCTGGTGTTGGTACAACTGGTGATGGCGGCAATCACCACATCTCCGTGTCCCAATTCCTCTCCTGATGGGCGCTCCACATTCGTACGACCGAATCCTTGGGGCCCCACCGGTCCTGTTAGGGATGCTTGAAATGACTGTCCGAGTTCCGGGACAGGTATCCGGTCCTGGGGACGCTTGGGGCCTGCCACACTGGGCACCACATGTGACAGGTCCAGTTCCAGCACATCAAGGTAGTCCGGCTCTGTCGTATCCGCCGTCAAGAACAACCCTTGCTCCTTTGTATAGCGCTCCACTAGATCCACCAAAGCCGGTTCACGACCTGTCCGTCGCAGGAACCCGAGAGTGGTATAGTCAACCGGGAAGTAACCCATCGTCGCTCCATACTCCGGCGCCATGTTGCTGATGGTTGCGCGGTCCGGCACGCTTAGCATTTGTACGCCGGGGCCGAAGAATTCCACAAAGCGGCCAACCACGCCGTACGAGCGCAGAATCTGTGTTACGGTCAGAACAAGGTCTGTGGCGGTAGCGCCCTCTGGAAGAGCACCCCTAAGGCGAAACCCTACCACCTCGGGCAGCAGCATATAGATTGGTTGCCCAAGCATGACGGCCTCCGCTTCTATGCCGCCTACTCCCCAGCCCATCACTCCTAGGCCGTTAATCATGGTAGTATGCGAGTCGGTACCAACCAGGGAATCTGGATAAGCCACTTGCAGATCGCCTTCTGGGCGCGTCCAGACGCACCGGGCCACGTATTCCAGGTTTACTTGGTGGCAGATTCCGCTTGCGGGAGGTACGACGAAGAAATTGTTAAAGGCCTGCTGCCCCCAGCGGAGGAACGCGTACCGCTCCCTGTTACGTCGGAATTCCAGCTCAGAATTGAGGCGTAAGGCGCCGGCGAACCCATAGTGATCCACTTGGACGCTATGATCAATAATGAGGTGTACAGGTACGCGCGGATTGATCTTGTTGGGGTCTCCGCCTGCGCGAGCCATAGCCGAGCGCATGGCAGCAAGGTCCACGACCGCCGGTACACCCGTAAAGTCCTGCAGCAGCACGCGCGAGGGTGAGAACGGGATTTCCGTGCGGGCCGGCGAGCGCGCATCGTAGCGTGCGAGGCTTTCTACGTCATCCTTGGTGACCACAAAACCATCGCACCCACGCAGTGCAGCCTCCAACATCACGCGGATAGAAAAGGGCAGTCGATCTATCGCAAACCCCTGGCCCTCTAACCAATCCAGGCGGTATAGGTATGCGGGGCCCGAGCCTGTCTCAAAGGTGTACCTTGCTCCGAGGAAATCCATCTTTTTTAGTTCACTGTGCATGGAATCCATTGTTACGGCGTTGCGATTCACAGATACGCTTGGCAAAGTTCACGGTTCAGGGACCCTGCCCGTGGCTATCCGGGTAACACGGGCATCCGGGGCTATAGCTCAGCTGGTAGAGCGCCTGAATCGCACTCAGGAGGTCAGCGGTTCGATTCCGCTTAGCTCCACAGACCGGACCCGAGGTGGGAGACGATTCGTCCTCCATCATGTGGGAAGGCTGCGCTGCATTTTCTGGAACTTTGTGTGGATGTTTTGGGGCAGCATGTTCGACCCTGCTTTGCGTGCGCGCTGTTATGGAAAGGGAATTATATACGTGAGTGACCAACTGTACACAGTGAGGCACTAGTATCAATTTCACGGGTCATAGGGGTCAGTAACCCGAACGCCCCTCGCCGTGCAGAAGCCCCAATCCCGGAGGCCAGTATGTTTGCAGCCGCATTCAGGTCTGCATGATCCGCATGTCCACAGGACATACACGTGAATTTGCTCCGTGTCTTACGGGTACTCGCTTCTGTGTGCCCACACACAGAACACCGCTGACTCGTATAGGCAGCGGTAACCTTTATCACCTTGCGGCACTTATAGCCCAGCATCTGATCCAGCTGGCCCCAACCTGTTCGCAGTATCCCACGGTTGAGGCCAGACTTCAGTCTGACGTTTGTGCCAAAGCTCTCCATCGTCCCCTTAGCTGAACGTGTCATCGCTTTGATCTTCAGGTCCTCCAGTATCACCGTTGAGGAGCAATTGGCAATACTGCGACTTACCTGGTGGTTCGCATTCTTGAGGACGTTAGCACGCTTGCGCTGTATGCGGGCGATGCTATGCTTCCGCCTGTTACGACGGTTGGAGCCTTTCTTCTGTCTCGCCAGTCTTCGCTGATGCCGCTTCAACTTGGCATCAAGACGCTTGGTATCCGGTTGTCTGATAATGCTTGTATCGCCCTCTGTGGAGACCATAGCGACCTGCCCGCAATTACGGTCAATGCCTACAGCACCGCC
The DNA here is from genome assembly GCA_963663495.1 of Rhodothermales bacterium. Lineage (GTDB taxonomy): Bacteria > Bacteroidota > Rhodothermia > Rhodothermales > Bin80. Next base: position 461,139 of record OY760427.1, on the reverse strand, counting down.
GGTATCCTCTATTACAGGTGCCTCCATCTTGTAGCAGATGATAGCATACCCTTTGCCGGCGTTCTTCTTTACCGTGGCTTTGACGGGTATACCATCAGGGTACGGGTTGCCTCCCCGCCTGCGGAGTGCCATATATCCCACTTTCGGGATATACAGCTTGCCATCCCGAACCCTTACGTTATCCAGGATCGTGAACGAAGGCGTACTACCACGTCTAGAATGGAATCTCGGTCTTCTCTTACCCTCCTTGAAGAATGCCTTCCATGCATCCGCCTGATATTTCAATGTGTATCTAACGACACCAAAGGAGTATTCAGGTAGCCACTCGACCGTGCGGCGCAGCGCCGTGAACCGCTTCCCCAGCGAGAAGAAGCTTACCGAGGGCGGCTTCTCTCCAGCCTCTTTCGCTTTCTTGTACGCCTCGCTCTGCTCTGCGAGGATGGCATTCCACACAAACCTACACGCACCCGCTAATCCAGCAAGGTGCTTGGCGTTACTCCGACTTCCGGGCAACAGCCTGTATGTAATATTGCGGTATGCACTAACCGTTTCGGGCATGGCACTGTGGTATATAACTCCCTGATATATGGCAATTATATAGCATGAATACCCACGTGTTGAGTTATTTGAAATAATTGCAGTTTGTCGTGAAAAGCGGGAACCGATTATGAGAAACTGGCGAAAGCCATCCTGTCTGCACCACCAAAGTACAAAAAGTAACTCCTGCGAAAACGCGTGGCACTCAGCCATATAACTCCCAAATGTAACCTTGACGTAAGTCCTCCAAAACAATTCGTGTGCTCACACGGTCTTGTGCCACCACGGCGCTTGACACGGTGTGTTGTCGTAGCCGGATGGGCGAGCTCCCGTACTGTGAGTGATACCTATGGTAGTTATACAGTTGAGTGCCCGCGCGTTAAATTGTTGAAATAATTGCAGTGTGGTCGCGTAAAGCGGGAACCGATTATGCCGAAAATGGGCACCATCCCGTGATAGATTGATGACCCACTAGATGCCTTCAAAGAAAAGAAACAACAGAAACACCAATGGCCCTGGACGGGCTGATCGTGAAGGAGTGTCCTTGATCAAGCTAACCAAAATGTTTCCAGACGACCCATCAGCCGAAGCATGGTTCGCAATGAAGCGTTGGGGCGACACTCCTGTTTGCCCGCACTGTGCGTCTAACAACGTACAGTGCGGCGCCAAGCATCCTAGCATGCCTTATCGTTGCCGTAGTTGCGGTAAACGATTCAGTATCCGCATAGGAACAGTAATGCAGGACTCGAAACTGGGATACCAGGTATGGGCATTAGCCATTTACATCATGACTACCAGTATCAAGGGCGTATCCAGCATGAAGCTGCATCGTGACCTTAGCATAACCCAGACTACAGCGTGGCATCTGTCCCACCGTATTCGATAATCATGGAATGGAGAGCATGCACTATTTGCCGGTCCGGTAGAGGTTGACGAAGCCTACTTCGGTGGTAAGGAAAAGAACAGGCACGCCAGTAAGAAGCTGAATGCAGGCCGTGGGCCAGTAGGTAAGAAAGCCGTTGTAGGAGTCCGTGATCGTGTCACCAATAGTATTTCTGCCCAAGTAGTAGAAAACACAGACGGACAGACGCTCAATGCGTTTGTGGATACCCATGTCTCGGAAGACACCGAGGTCTATACGGATGGTTCGTCAACATACCGGGGCCGCAACAACTACGCCTACGTACGTCACTCTGTTGGCGAATACGTTCGTGAGCAGGTCCACACCAATGGCGTAGAGAGCTTCTGGTCATTGCTGAAGCGTGGGTACTACGGAACGTACCACCACATGAGCAAGAAACACCTACAGCGGTACGTGAACGAATTTGCAGGGCGACACAATGCACGCGACTTCGACACAGCGGAGCAAATGGCAATAATTGCTCAAGGACTGGTCGGTAAACGGCTCATGTACAAATCCCTCATTTCATAGCCAGACGTAAGCGGCAACGTATCAAGCCATCCGTACTCATGCGCACTCCGGGCATCGGCCAGCTACAACTGCTTGCTCGTGGACGGAGACTAACGGGCCGCGCAATACTGCGCCTGCAAGGCTTCCCCGACAGCTACGAGATTGACAGTCCGATAACGACTGTCAGACGGCTTACTGGCAACGCCGTACCCATTCCGGTGGTCAAGGCCGTTATGTGCTAGCTTTTCCATGTCTGTGCTTGATGGCCCGCGTCTCATGGGTTCGTCCGGTGCGCTTCGTGGCCCGTACCGGGGTCCGCCCAGTACTTCCGCATTGTCAAGAGCATCCCGATATAAGCCAAGGAATCGGTCCTGAAATTGATCGACTGTCGTGAAAACTGGATATGCAGCCTCCTACATGCTCTAAGCAGATGTCCGCCATGCAATCATTTCGGTATTCTGCCCCAATGGATTAGTGCTACTCTATAGCTTATAACGCCATGCGCATAGATAAATCCCCGAAGCCCGGTAACAAGATTCAGGAAACGAAACGCCCCGGCCGCCCCGTGACAAACGACATTCTCAATATCCAACAATCCATCCCTACCACATTGGAAGAACTGGCGAAAGCCATCCTGTCTGCACCACCAAAGCACAAAAAGTAACGCCTGCGAAAACGCGTGGCACTCAGCCATATAACTCCCTATGGAAACCCAACAAGAGTTAGCCCCCTAATCTTGCCAACCGTATTGCCGCTAGCATCGGCAGGTTACAGGATGCGAAAGCTACTCCACGTCCCGAATTCAACGAGAAACACTACATGACCTTCAGTTCTACAAGAACTAGTTCAATGGCAATGTCGTCCAAGACCTGCGGAATGGGGAAGCCTTCCACCAAATCGGGTGGCGAGTGATTGTGATCCAAGAATGTGATAAGTCCGATCTGGAAGCGATCGCCGCGCGGAGAGTTGGGTTTCTTTGAGGAGAGCCGCAGCGGGTACTCTGGGAATTGGGGGTGTGATCAGGACATTAACCCGGGCCGTCATTGGTCTTCCTGCAATCGCATGACTCTATGACCGTCTGAGCCACTCCGACTGGTTGAGAGGGATCCTAGACATTCTTTGGGCAATTAACATCGCGATTGCCTGGGCCTGTCCGAACTTCAACTCTCCTACCCAGCGGTATGCTATGTCGTTCTTATCCTTAAACGTGAAGGAATTATCGGTATCATTCCGCTGCGCCAATACGCAGCGCACCTCACGGTCGCGTGCGAATTTTAGCTGACACCACTGCGATGGATTCAGTGATATGGTCATGCACCGGTGTTCGGTATCGCTGACCGGCACCACAAGCCGCGAGGTATTGGCTTTGGCGTTTGTGAGTCGGAGGAAAAGAAATTTTGTCGTTCCGGTCAATCGAACGCTATCGCATTGCGGAGTGACACAAAGGAGGAAGGTTCCTGATTTATTTTCGTCTTTGACCATTACCGTGCCCAATGATAGCTGGCGCCGATCGGAAGGCGGTACCTGACGAAAGCTCATAACGGCGGCGAGACGTTGATCAAGTTCCCGGCTGTTATCTGCGCCCCCCGTGAATCCATGAGAGAGAAGATCGTATTCGCTGCCATTCTTTTTAAGTGGTCCTGAGCTCTCCTTAATGCCATTCTTAAGCAAATCAATGGCTTTGCCCCGAGATATCCGCTTAGCGTCCTGACCTTTACTCCTCGGTGCAAGCACGATGTCTTCATTTTCGGGGAAGTGCTTCTCGAGCCATAGCTTAATCGCACGGATTCCCGCCGGACGCCATTTACCGACCGCGTCTTCCATGATCCCATGCAATTCACTTGTGATCTGTTCTACGATGTGTAGATCAGAATCCGCAGGTTGTGGTAAGCATACGCGATGCACAAGAAATGCCGGGTCAAGATCGGGTCCGAAACACTCCAGCAATTGATACACATTCTCCCGAACTGCGCCCAGAGCGGTAAGAACCAAACTGGGCAGAAGCCCCTCAACCATACTGGCGAAATCGGCGATTAGCCGGTCGGCCAATTTCTCCTCGTCAACCTCGCTTTCCAAATCACGGGTACCAGATCCGGGCTTCCCGTACACTACAATCCGGCAAGAACGGTAGCTGATGGCTTTGTCGCTGCCATCGCTGGGGCATCCCGCTTTGTACAGGTCGTCAATTCCGTTAACGCACTCGACGATCTTTACGCGAATCTTGTCATGATCGGGCTCGCCGGTGTAGAACGCTAGCAGGCGAAGTCGGCGAGGCTGGTCTTCAGTCAGAATCCGCTTCAACAGCTGCAGCGCGTTGGCGCCGGTCGTCCGGTCCAAAATCCAGTCCAAAATCACAATATCCGCACGAGCGACGGCTTTGGCAAGCAGCTCCTCGGTATCCTCCCCTTTCAGTGGTGATACCAGCCCACAAATCATGCCGAGCCGAGCAAAGGACCGTGTGATTAGGTTAACATTGAGCGAGCGGTTCTGAGTTGGACCGGACTCCATTGCTGTCGGCATTGACACACCCCGTCCGGGCGTCGTGAGTTTACGGTGGACAACAGCATCGTCAACAACAGCGAGTTCGTCGTCGACTACGACCGCCGTAAGGAGGAAACGCCGTGCAATCTCTCTACAGTGCTCTGCGTAGTCTTCAGTGCACATCAATGCGCCCGTCCCTTTTTCCTGATCGGTATGATAACAAATGTTGCACCCTGCCCCGGGGCATCCGCTTGGTGGATCAGGTCATAGCCTACTTCGCGTAATGTTGCCCTTGAGATGTGTAATCCCATACCACGTCCCCCCGGCTTCCGGGTAAACCCGATATCAAAGATGTAGTCTTGATCACGGCCATGGATTCCTGGACCCGAATCCGAGATACAGAACGTATTTCCAGATGCATCAAGCCGGATTCGCCGTTCAAAGCGCTCGTTCTTGCCGGCGAGCCAATAGATCGCGTTGTCCACGAGATTGACAAAGACAGGGTAAAACGAAGACGGATAACCAGTTACCATAGCAGCGGCAAAAGCATCGGTTCGAGTCATGTGGACATTATGTCTGGCCAGTCGCTGGCCGAATAGGTTAGTCAGAAACTCGTAGATCTCCCATCCATGGATGTCCACCGCTTTGCGGTAAAGCCTCCTTTGAAGCGGTGTGAAGAGGGTGAGGTAACCATCAAGGTGGTCAAAGCTGCCGCGGATCCCTTGATAAAGCGACTTCAGGTCTTGGTTCAGGTCAGCCCAGGCCTTGAGACTTCGAAGCCCCGACCGGACTGAACGGATGGCTGCGCCGAATTCGTGGCTAATAATCTCAATTGCCATGCCGACCTGTACGAGGTGGAGGTCGACGGAAGCCTGCTCCCGTAACGTGAGATTGCTCTGTTCAACCGCTTCAAGCTGATCTACCAGGGAGGAGTCATTCCTAAGGACGACCGCTGCCAGCTGGAAGCGCAGTGCGCTAAGCTTACCAGTAGCGTTGTCCAAAGCCTTGCGGATTGGTGCCTCCAAGTCCGAGCGTACCGCAATCAGTTGCTGGTCGTCAATGTTCTCAAATTCACGCCGAGCGAAATTGGCCATCGTGGCCCGGATCGCCGACTCAACATCCCGAACACACTGGCGCCCGATAGCTTGTACACCGACAAGGATATCCTCGGCCTCCTTCACCACATCCTTGCGAAGTTTTCTGATCTCGCGCCGCGCAGATTGTCCTTCCTCGTTGAGAGCTGTCTCTATGCGCTTTCGCGCACTTAGGCTAACTCCCGCGTCGGTCACTTCCTGTGTCACGACGCTCTCAATCATGTCACGGAGGTTGTGACTGCTCTCGCGGAGGTTCGCGAACGCCTCCTGATAATCGCCCCACTCCCGTTGCAAGGCTCGGCTCATACCAATTCGGGGCTTGGAGACCTGATAGCTGGCTTCCAGATCCTTGAGTCCCTTTCGTGCTTCACTTTCAATTTTGATGATCCGTCTGGCCGCCCTCAGACGATCCGTATCAAGGCCTGCCTCCCTAACGCGCGCCTCAATTTTCTCACCCAATTCCAAGATCCTTTCAAGCGGCTTCTCAGTCTCCATCCGGTTGAAGAATGCGGTCAATTCCTTCTTGAACTTGGTGCGCTTAGCGGTGACTTGCTTGGAGCGTGCGCGTAGATGCCGTTCGTTTTCCTCTATCTCCCGCTTCCGACTCACGAACCGATCGCCATGTACGCCCTCCTGACGGAAGAAATCTGCGGCGATCTGCACGAGGAAGCTCTTCAGTATTCCCCGTAAGTCACGGAACGCCTTGTTCTTGCGAAATCCTTCGCGACCAGCCTTCTCGCGAAGCCGCCCATTGTGGGTTGAGTCTACCTCAACGACACCAAACATCTGCCGGTAGGAGAAATAGTAGTACGAAGCACTTTTTGTCCGTCGGAGTTCGATTTCGAGCCAATCGTAGTCGGTGTTTCCGTACGGCTGAATGCGTACGCCGTCCCGATAGATGTACAAACCACCGATCTTTCGCGTCTTATCAAGCATACGGCCATGCTCCTCTGGTGGCAAGGTCGAATACCGCGCCACCCCTTCCACTGCGGCGAACCTGACGTGGAACGGACCGCAATCCGTCTTCTTCCCCTTCCCGCCGCTCCAGTGGATCACATGATCCTCCACAGTATCGCCGTACACGGTGACACTCCCCTTGAACTGGCCGTACTCATCGAATCGCCCCCAGATTTGATGATCGGCATTCTCGTACTCGTAGGAGGTGAAGAAACTCCTCTCCCCAATTAGATCTTCACGGGTGCCATCGACCCGGTGATCCCAAAAAGAGGTGTGGATGACTGGTTCGCCCCCACCAGCAAATGACGGACAGGTGAACCCCAAGAGTGCTCTCTGGAGCGGTGGCGCCACATCAGAGCCGCGATCCCCCGCTATGTCGTGTTTTAGATTAGTGGATGCAGGTAGAAGGTAGAAGTGGGTACCGTGACCGCCGCCAAGAAGCGTCGGCTTACCCATATCCTTCGCCATTTCCGAAGGATCAACATTAAATTGTGAAAGCTCGGCTTCCAATTGGTCCCATTTCTTGCTGTCCACGCGGCGGCGAAGTCGCTCGTTCCGACGGTGGAAATAACCAACCATGCTGGCAACATCCGTTTTGTCGGGAAGTGTTCCTCCTCGAAATGTCCGAATCGGAATCCTGATGTCCTGAAGATCTAGCTCAGGGCACTCAAATACACGCCAGTTCACGAAGGCAGCGGTGAGGTCGGATAACGCGCCATTACGCCGCGCGCGAGTAAGTACCAGCACTTGGGGGGCGATTGTAGCGATAGCGAGGCGACCAATGCCTTTTTCTCCAAGGACAGGGCGTGCATTTTTCGCGGACTCCGCGAGCCGACCTTTTCCTCCGTTGCGCATAACGCTGGCCTCGGTCGCTAGGGTAAGCCATCGGTCAACGAATTCGCTGGTTTCCATGCCGTTACCGTCATCCCGTAGGACAAACAGACCGTCCTGCCGGTAGTAGTCCACCACCACCCTAGAGGCATACGCATCGTGCGCGTTTTTGAACAGCTCGCTAATCGCTGTTGGAATGCCAGCGATCTGCTGCCTCCCCAACATGTCCAGCGTTCTGGCTCGTGCTTTGAAGGTTGCTTCAAATGCCATCAGCTGAGGCCCACCTCTGCCAAGTGCCTGGTCACATGGCGGCCAACGATGGTAGCCAACCTCACGGGCACGGCATTACCAATTTGCCGAGCCATTGAGGTTAAGGCACCAGAAAAACGAAATTCCATCGGGAATGTCTGAAGACAAGCGGCTTCCCGGACGCTGATCGCACGATCTTGCTCGGGATGACCGAAGCGGCCGTTTGAATAGCTGATACACCGCGTGGTCAGTCCAGAAGCCGGCCTGTCCCACGACATGCGACCGTACACATCGCTGTACCCCGTTGCACCTTGGTGGCACGCGAGCTGAAGGCACTCCGGCCAATCCCGGTTGCCACCGCCTTCGGGTGTCGCGCGAATGCGTTTCAGGTTAAGCGAGGATAGGCCGGCTGCGCGGTGGTCAGCGATGTTGGGATCCGTTTCACCAGCGGCCAGCCTTGGAAAGTCACCGATCCACTCACGCACGGTGGAGTAGTCGGGATTATCGGTTCCAGGGCCGTGCGTCTCGCAAGGGAGATCCAGTCGGCTATGCCGGCTCGCGAGTAACAGGAATCTCTTGCGGCCCTGGGGCACCCCGTACCGTTTTAAGGATACAGAATCGTAGGCCGGATTCGCGTATCCCGCGTCGCTCAGTCCCCGAAGAAAATCACTGATCGGCTCCGAGTTAGGGCACACATTCTGAATCCCGGGAACGTTTTCTACGAACACGATGTCCGGTTCGCATGTCTGTATGAAGCGGAGAAATTCAAGGAGCAGCGGCACCCGTTCGTCTTGATCTGGCGCAGGACGAATAGTATTTTGCCGAGTAAACGGCTGGCAGGGAGCACATCCAGAGAACAGGACGGGGTGGGGTCGCAGTTGGTCAACAAGCCTGCGGACTGTGTCTTCGTTCACCTTTCGGATGTCCTTGGCCACAAACTTGGTCTGCGGAAAATTTTGCTCAAAGGTCCGCTTGGCGTTCGTGTCCCAGTCTAGGGCAAACACCACATCCATTCCAGCTTCCTTGAACCCACGACTAGCCCCGCCGCAACCAGAAAAGAAGTCGAATACCCTGACTCGCGATGTAGGATTACCTTTGCCGTTTGCCCCAAGTATATCTCGTGGACTCATATCATGACAGATACCGAGGCTGCTTGGGAGCCGCCCAGCAGCCGGACAACAGACACCGTAAGCAAGGTTTGCATCAGGCAGGATACTCCTTTTATCCACTTTTTATCCACTGAGCGCTCCACGAGCCCAATGTAGGAATCCGTACGGTGAAGTACATGGTAAAGCGGGCTTAGCATTGGTCTGCGTAGTCCGCTTGTAGAGCTTAGTGCAAGGTGATTATACGCCGGGTTTGGTGTGCCGATATGGGAATTTCGGAGTGGTGTGCAGCTTATCGTCCAAGCGCCTGAATGCAGTCAGCAATCAGCGCTGTTGGGGACAAAAAACATGGGTTTTGGGGTAGAAGAATCGGAACACTGTGGAGGAAGCACATGTACATAAATTGTGCGGCCCAAGGCATCTTTCTCTCTCTCCCCCCCCTCCTGCCGGTGAAGCCCTTTTTCCCTCCCTTATGAATAAGGGAGGACCATACCTGTTAGGCCGAAATACCCGAGATATTCCGACAGCCATGCCAGCGATATTTGACCATACCTGACGAACAATCGAACCGTGTTGGATGATTTATGGGTACAGGGCAGGGGTAGCCACTTGCGAAGGTCACGCATCTGTCGGAACAGCTGACTTGCCGTGTGTTCCAAGGCGGCGTGCTCCTGAGACTCGAACACAGCAGCTCGTACATGCCCGTTTGATGCAGTCAGCGTCTGCTCCAGGTCCTGTAGCAGCCACTGGGCCGCAGACCGATTGAGCAACTCCAACTCCGCGTGGATCCGCATCAAGGCAGCGTGGGCTTCGTCACGATCCGGCAACTGGAATGCCCGCGTGATGGCGCCCCGTACGCGACGCTGTTGCTTCTCGGCAAGAAAGCTGACTACCCGCTCCCGCTTGGCCATCTGACAGTGTTGGTGGCACAACCGAGGACCCAGAACCTCTTCCAGTACCCGCGTCAGCCAGGACTGCCCGCGTGTAATGCACAAAAGACCCCGATCCGTACATAGGCCGCGCTTGCGCAAGCCCTGCAGTAGTTGCCGTATGGCGGCATCGTGCTGCAGTGTGGCCTCTATACATCCCAGCATGTGCCGATACCCGCCTGCGGTCACCCCCATACAGAGCACCAGAGACCGTCCCCACACCGGTACGGCATCCATCCACAGGGCTACATAGTCCTCTCCTTCCAGAGAGCGCTCGTCAAAGACCTCCCGCGCCTGATTGCGCACCTCTCGCTGGTAGGCATCCTCCACAGGATTGCCTATCCAACTCGAAGTTGTCTCCAGCAAGCCCCCTTCTGGCTGGGTACTGGTGGCTGCCTGCGGTTGCTTGTCCGCACCCGCGGGCAGATCTGGTTGTACGTCTGACTCCAGGCTACAAGTCAGGTGTTGTACGAGCTCGCTGAAGTGGCGAAGGAGGTAGTATCGTAGTTGTCTTCCAGACGGTCCAGCCTCGCGCAACCCTTGTTCTAGCTGCGCAAGATCATCTGATAAATCCATGCGTGAAAATGGATGGTGAATGGGGACGAAATCCCCCAAATCAACCCCAACCCAATTTTCGAAATACCACTAGTTTTGCAACCATGCCCTCGCCTACGCCACTAGTCTTAACCAGCCACTTGGGTACGCAAATCAGGCTTCGGAACGATCCTTGGACCCGGCGCAGTCGAAAAATGAGACTCCCTGATCACCAAAAGCAATGGCTTAGTGAATCCCTTGTGGCATAGAGGAAGAATCGGCTAGTCATCCTCAAACACAATTGTCTTAAATCCCAGCACGGTTGCATTCTCCCGTACAGTGTTCCGAACCCGATCCGAAATTCCCTCAGGGGCGTCAACCGTTATCTCCAGCGTCACGGTACATTTTGCTCCTTCAATGCCTGCAAGGTGGCCCATCACTTCGTCTCCAATCCTCGCCGCCCAGGTGCCTATCCGTGGAGAATCCGTTGATGCACTTCCGAAGAACCTCTTGGGTTTGAAAGGATGCGGATCTTTGACAGGTTCTGTCTCAACTTTTTCCCCTTCGGGGAGGCTTCTCTTTTCGGTAATTATCTCGGGTTTATCGGCCGCAAAATGGCGTTGCGCTACATCGGGCTGCACCAATAGCCCTGTGAGGAACGCGGGATCCAACGGGAGATCGGTTGCCACCTTCAAACCCGTGTATTTCCCCGTGCGCTCGTCGAATTCGTCGGCATATGCAAAGGACTCTTCTATCCAGTTGATTTGCCCAACGAGACCTCGCTTTATGGCTTCCACCAAGACGTTAGTCGAAGTGAGGCGCGGAAGGTAAAGGAATTGCGCAAAGTCGCTTGCCAGCTCGGACAAGGCAACGTGATCCTTCCAAAGGGGCATGTCGTCGAGCTCCATCCGTAGCCGGCTGGGTGCCAGGATGGGCACTAGAAGCTCCTCTCCTTTCAACTTGGTTGCCGCACGCTCCGCCAACGACCCTGACCCGGTCATTCGATGGGCCTCATAATCCAACGAGCCGTCTGCGTGGATCTTGGCCGGCACCAATAGCCACTGGAACGCTGCCGATATTTGGGACTTTACGGTTTCACCTGCCTTTTCGCAGCGAGATTGCGCTTGCTTTACCTGCTGCGGATCAAGATTGAGTTCGTCTTTTTCATCAAGGATGGACTGCCAAGCCAATTGCAGGCATATCGCTTCATCCAGGTCTTGCCATCGTCCACTGTCGGCTGCCAGGAATACCAAGGTATTATGGTATACCCTAGCGATGTTTCCTCGACTCCTCACGTACTCGGTTGCCGCCTGCTCGGCCGCATTGCCTGGTCCGCGAGTATATAGATGGTCTGCACCAAGAATCACGAGGCGCGCGCCCATCTCGTCTGGGATTTCGAACGACCCCGTTGGCAGAACATGTACCCTGCTAAAATCACCGCGTGACTTTACGTCCTCATTCAATCGTCGCTGCAACTCGTCCATCACGCGATGCGGATTGTTATGCATGGACTGTGCCCGATCCTTGGCGAGACGCGCGACCGTTGGTCGTGTATTGTACCAATAGCGGACATCCTCCTGATAGAGGTAGGTAGACTGCGAAGCCAGCCTGCGGAGCGCGTCATCAAACACCCCACTGGGTTCACCCGGCACGGCCGCACCTAGCCTGATTCGCTGCTCGTTAACGCCAGGATGACTCGATCCCTGTCTCGGAGCGGACCCCAGATAGATCGTCCTTGAAACGCGCCGAGCGGCGCTATAACGGCCCATCCGACTTTCTGCTTTTTCCACTTGGGTGGGCGTGGATCCCGGCCCGTCAATATCCGCATCTATGACCGGTGACCAGCCTTCTGGCAAGTACCTTGTCAACTCCGACTTTACATCCTGCCGGCTCATGGGAATGTGGCAGGGCATTATGAGCGGGTTCCTGTCCCCCTCCTCCCAGAGTGCATGGATTACTGCCGCCATTAGGCGCAGTACACCGCGGGTACGCTGGAAGCGCGGGAGAGTGGACCAATCGCTGTAAAGGCGGTCAAAGATCTCCGGATGCAAAGGATAGGCAGACGTGAGCCGGCGTTCGTAGTCGCGCTCCGCACATTCCGAAGGGAAGGCTCCTTTTGCTGCCCTATAGTATTCAACAAAGGTTCGCGCAACGGTATCACGTTTGCGAGACTGGGCCTCCTCGCGCAAGGGTGCGAACAGGCGCCTGCGAACGATCTCAAAGCCCTCGTCTGCGCTCGCGGGCTGCCAGGAAGAATCAACCCTGCCCGTCACGTTCTGTAGTCGTATTAATGCATCGCGGCCACGCACACCCCCGACTTCAATATCCTCCGCATGCGTGTGCGCCGTGCCGGCCGTATCCGAAGCTGGCAGGCTTATCACCAGGAGACACTCTTTCGCACCCTTGGCCGCCTCGGTCAGTGCCTGCGCGAAAGTAAACTGTGTGTCGAAATTTCCACCGGGTAGATTACTTCGTTCCAGAAGCTGGCGCGCGTAGGCCACCCATTCGTCGATCAACACAAGGCACGGGGCGTAACGGTTAAAGAGTTGACGTAGGACATCCCCCGGATTGGTCGCATGGCGGTCGTCTTCCGCAACTTGCTCAAATGCCTCCTTTCCCCCAAGCTGCCATGCCAGCTCACCCCACAAGGTGCGTACCTGCGTGCCGTCCTCCTTCACCGATGGATTGCCTGGAGAAATCTTATTGCCCACCAATACCACACGCCGTACGGACGCAGGCACAGGCCTACCCACCTCTACCACCAGATCGTCCAATCCCTCCAACGCTGCCGTATTTACGCCTGACACCAGGTGGTAAAGGGCGAGCATAGAATGTGTCTTGCCTCCACCAAAGTTTGTCTGCAATTGGACAACCGGGTCTCCACCGGATCCAGATAGCCTTCGGATAGCTCCCGACAGGAGGGCTTTGAGGCTGTCTGTCAGGAAGGTGCGCCTGAAAAACTCCGCCGGATCCTGGTATTCTATTTGTCCTTCTCCCACATGCACCTGCCACAGATCAGCCGCAAACTCAGCCTGCTGAAAATCGCCGCTTGTCACATCCTCGTGCGGCTCGGCAACATCGCGCCACGCAGGCAATTCGTGGGAGCCCGTGCGCTCAATATTGGATCCGCGCTGCTTTCGCAGATCATTGCGTACCTGTTGGCTGTATTGAATTCGAAGCAGTTCCTTCTTCATCTGATCCACCGCTCCAGATTCAGGTGCCGAGACTGCAAGCAGAAGTCGGTGCGTTGAATCAAGTGCGCGGTAGGTATCGTCGCTCGAAAAGCGCTCCTGGTGGGCCCACTTATTGCGGGTGGTTCGCAGTTCGCTCACAAGATTCCTTTCGGCGTACCCAAGTGGTATACGGAACACCTCTTCCCATACCCGCACCATCAGCTTGAGTAGAGCAGCGGCATCCCACTCCGCAATGGGCTCACTCGGCCACTCGCTGCTTCCTAATGATAATGCGGTATCCACTCGACCTGACGATACTGCTTCTTTGATTTCGCGATCGACGAAGGGGGCAAGCCCCTGTTTCAGTAGGTGGAGCGCTTGTCCGACGCGCTCGTGATTTGTTGCAGCCATGGAATACAGTTTAGTCTAGATCTAGCGTCCCCTGCTCATGGGGGATATTCTTGGCAAGCCGGGTAATCTCCGGCCAGCTCTGTACGAGGCGGTTGTAGGCAAAGCCCTCGGCCATCCGCTTCGACCGCTCACATAGCACATACAATCGATAACACAAGTCTCTCGCGCTTTCCGCTCCCGCTCCTAGTCGAGCAATAATGTTCGCGGCTTCCATTTCGCCTCCCGTGTCAAGTGCTCGAATCAGATGATGCACGGTTTCCCATGCGGTGAGCCGCATATCCTGTTCAGGATCCCAATCTTCTGGAAGTTCCTCGGGCTTGAGCAGCCGCACCGCGCCACCTCCCGAGATAAGCACGCCCGCCTCGACCAATCCCGACACGCTGGTATTCTTGGCTTTGGATAGCTGCTCAGCATCACCATACGTTCCCTCTGCAAATCCATGCTGCTTGAACCAGCTCAAGGACCAGCGACTGTCTGTATCCAGATCGCCCTCCTCTTCTGAAGTGATGTCATCGAGCACCTTGTTGGTGAGGGAAAGAGCGTCCGACACGCTTAATCTATTCCCTCGTGCGTCGATGATTCGCTCGTAGCGCGTAAATACCGCCATGCCCGGTCCGATCGCTGCTTGCGCCACATCGACGGGAGCAGTATTAGCGCTGGTAAGCACCTTTATAGCAGTGCGCACCTCCTCTTGTAATTCCTGAACAAATTTTTTCCGTGTAGTCTGCGGCCTTGCTTTCCTGACAGGCCTGCATACTAGCACGATAGACGATGCCAGCGCGTTTGACCCAATGCTATTTGGACGAGCCTTTTGCAAAACCCCGGTGTATTCGGCGGTGGTGGCGACCAAAATGCCCAAATTTTCGGGTTTTTCGACATTACGCCGGGAGCATTGGCATGTGTAGCCTTTGGATCCAGATGTATAGGCGGTCCATAGGCGTTGAAGGCTTCCCGGGGGGGTGAATTCGGGGCAGAATCCGTGCTTTGCGGGCACACCTATGCCTAGCTCCTGCTTCGCACAAAACCCGATTAGCGCAATTTACGTCTGGATTCCTGTCTCTATTGCACCATACGCAACAGCTGATCTACCGTCAGTACCAGCACGCCGAACATCAAGTGGCATGTCACCTTCTTGTGCCCACGCACGCGGACATTACGACCACCAAACTCATCCTTGAGCCGCCCGAAGGCTCGCTCAACCGTTGAGCGCTCCCTGTAACGAACATCCTCAGGCAGTACCAATCCGGCTGCTCGCTGGGCCGTTTTCTCGCGGATAAGCGCCGCCTTACCTTTGCGTCGCGGATTATGGTCGATAATCGGCACGTGCCCCAAGCCTTTACTGTGCTCGTGAATCTGCTTCGCGTCGTATGCACTGTCCATCAGATCATACAAATTGCGTACCCGCAGTTGAGATATCGTAGCCAACGGAATCGCCGCTTGGCTATCATGCAATGATGCAGAGGAAACAAAACCGCTGATCGGTACGCCTCCGTCGGCCACATCCATGTGCAACTTGTACCCCGTCCATTTCTGCGTATGTCCCTTCGCATTGCGCTTAACGCCTACCGTACATCGCTTCGGTAACTCCTCCAACATCTCCTCTGTCCCCATGGTACGCTGGCGCACCAGCCGCGGCAACTCCTTCGGAGGCTTTTCATCCTTGGTAGGATGCGATGATTTGCACTCTTCTGGACGCTCTAACTCCTTTTTCTGGGGTACCGGGTCCTCTTGCGCCACTATCGCGGTCGAATCCTGCGATGGATGGCCCACCTCCGGTAATTCCTCCTCCATCTCTATTGCCAGCTGGCCCACGAGCCGCTTCGGCTTCTTTGAACGCTCTTCATCCTTGGAAGGACTCGCTGGTTTGCACTCTGGACGCTCCGACTCCTTTTTCAGTACCGGCTTCTCTCGCGCTGCTATTGCGGTCGAATCACGCGATAGGTGCCCCACCAACTGCTCCGAATACCCCTCCTTTATCAGAGCCTCATGTACACGCGTCGGCAATTCCGCCTCTGAAAATTCCCTGAACGCACGTGAAAAGGTCGCCTCACTCGGCACATCCTCCAACCGATGCCAACCACACAAACGCCGCAGCGTCGGATCCGAACGCAACCGCTCCACCAACGCTCTGGTCGTATCCATATTGAACACCATCTTCGCCAGGAACGCCCGCGCGAGGGCAGCACGGCTCTTCAACGGACGCCCGGGTATACCGTCCTGAGCACTGGGCAGAAAGCGCTCAACTCGCACCATCTCCAGTACCGAGAGCAGCTTCTTATGGCGCCCCTCCAAGGGGCCAATCGTTTCCTCCACCCAGGGAAAAAGCTCCCGTTGGCAGTTGATCCAGAATCCGCTTAACTTAGAATTGAGAGACATGAGAACCTTCGTTTTTTGCGAGTTTAGTTTCTCCTCCAAAGATACCTAACACGGAGGTTCCAGTCCCTCAAGTGTGCTTGCTAGCACACATTTTCATGGCCTGTAGAATCCTCCATCTGCACCCGCCGAGCAGTCAAATCTACCTGACCAGCCCCCTATCTTAGGAAATCGCATCTTCAGACAAAAACACCCCGATTCAAGGGTTTTGCAAAAGGCTCGGACGATTCATGAGCTCTGTTCGCATTGGCCAAGTACCGGTCACGGCATACCCTGCGCGCTCCAATGCTTCCAGGAATGTCTGCCACCCCGTGCTTACGTCGCCGCCATCGTAGCGCTTCTCACTCTGCTTGAAGGCATAATAGATCGTGACGGGGAATTCGGGATGCACCTGCCTAGACACATTGCGTAACGTGCGCGTCATCCCTTCCAGGAAGAATACCTCCGCCTGCTGTTTGCTACCGTGGCGGTAGCGCGAGGCAATCAATTCTGCAGCCTTTGGTGTGGCTACCGTTGCAAATAACTCCGGGTATGTGCTGTGCAGGGTACGCCGGAGCCAGACGTAGAAGTAGTCCGACAAATCCGCGTACCCAATATTGTCGTAGTAAGGCGGATCAGTCGAAACGACAGCGTTTGCACTGGCATTTCCCACCTGGGCATCCGCGATGTATCCGTGACCTTGGCTTTTGGTCGGCAGTGCCAACAGCACCTTGCTGACCCAACTGGCGAAGCTAAACCAGTTTCCTGTTGAGTGAGAAAACGGGTTGGCTTCCGCGTAATCCCACGTTATGGGAAGGGCTTGGCGAGTAAAGGTGTTTCTAATATTATCCCGTGACGCATCCCACGTGCAAATGTGGGACCAATAATCGGCGGCCTTGTCGATGCAAAGCGCCATGTAGACGCCGAGGGCTTCTCCGTAAGCGCGTGCTCCGGCACCGCCGTCTGCAATACGTCGCCCCCCCGCACGTGTGTATATATTGTGTAGGAGCGGATCGCGTCTTTTTCCACTTCCTGCTTTACATCCTCCACCAAGTCCGACATGGCGGTTAAGGCTACCACCTGACGTTCGGTGTACAGGTCACCATACGTCTTGAAGCCGTACAACTGTGCACTAAAACTCAGTGCTTTTTTCGGCAACGGTAGATCCGGCCGCCACTCAGCATGAGCAGCCCGCGCGGCTTCCTCATGCTCCGGTGTTGCAGGCAGGTAAATGCGTCCAGGAGCCCCATCTGCTACGATGGCAATCAGCCCGCTCCCTAATCTCCCAGCCTGGCCTTCCTTGCGGATATAACCTGCGGTAATAGTCGTCCCCGAAACAATGCACCTAAAGCTGGCGCGCCCCTGCTTGGTACCGGCCCTCGTTGCCGAATAATCTGGCGGAGTATCCTTGCGCACCTCAAAACGGTACCGAGTCTTCTCAACCACCGGATGCAGATACACTTCCTTGCCTTTCCTGCTCGACAGCAGATAGCTTGATACCAGCGGCACCTCTACATCGGAGAATGCCGGATTCGGACTACGCACCGTGCGTGCATGCAGCCACGCAATCACGGTAAGATCTCTTCCCACATAATTCTTCAAGTCATCTCGATCCCGCGCCATGGAAACAGTCACATGAATCTTGGGATAAAGGTGCCCAATGCGCTCCTTGGCTCGCGCACGCATCCACTCAGAGTAATAAGCCACATCCGCCGCAAGCCCCTCTGCTCCATTCCATCCGCCCCCAACCCTCTGGGCCTCCAGATTCACTGCCGGCCTTCCGGCAAACCGCGGCGGGATTTCCAGCATCGCCTTGTTTATCAGTACCGCCACGGGGTTCAAATCCGTAGCATGTGCCTCCAACCCCAAACGCTGGGCTTCCAATGGAATCGCTCCTCCTCCACAAAACGGGTCGTGAAACGGCGGCAGCTTGTGCCGATCGTAAAGCACCTCGGCATCCGGCTCTCCCGCGTTGCGAACGCATGCTCTCCTCCAGCTCTGCCAGATTTCATCGCGTGCACGGTCCAGCACATCTTCTCGAGTGGAATTCTCCCAAACAACGAGTTCCTCGATAATGCGAAACAGCCGCTTGCGCTCCAGCTCAATGGCTACCTCTTCAATGGTCAGGTCATCATTTCCGCCCTTCTCCGCGCTTTTTCTGAGTTCTGTTTCCGCAGCGCGGCGCCTTCGGGCATCAGAAAGCAGGACATCAACATACTCCGACGGGTCATCCACCATCTGGGCAAAGATTACAGCACGCGCCGCAGCGAGTGGCCTCCGCGCCCAATACAAATGCAGCGTGCTTGGATGCCCGTGCCGAATCGACTTCTCCCGCTTGGACGCCCTGTTGATGGCGTCCAATGGAATCGCTACTTCGATCAGTTTCCTGGCCACTACAAGTGAGGAGGGCAAGACCGCTTGAGCAGGTCCTTTAGCTCGTAGTTCACGCTGGCAGCGCCTGCGTCTGGCTGGCGCTGAAATGGTTGCTTTAAGTAGTGGACAGAATAATTCCCCTCCGCTCCAAAAAGGACGATGGCCAAGATAAACTGTTCTGGGCTATTCAATGCGAACAGGATTTCATTCCTGGTAACCGTAATGGTTGTGGCATCTTCTCTTCTACCTTTCACCTCCAAGAACCGTAGGCGCCCTTCCTCTGAATGCTTACTCTCGATGTCATAACCCAGCTTTTCAAGCTCTACATCCTTTGGGTCGCATCCCAATTCACGCTCCTTCTGCATAACGATTTCACGTGCTTCGGCAGCGACCTTCATCCTGTTTGCAAGCTCGTTTGTTCCAACCGGACTATCCTTGCCCTGCAGCTCCGATTTCAGTCCGAGGGGCACAATCAGCGAAGACGTGACAACCCTAGGCAACATGGATCTGATGTCCTTCTGTTGGTCGAGTTCCGTCATGCGGCTACTGAGGCGCTCCTGTAATTCGTCAGCCCTTCGCCTTGCCTCACTGGAGTTGAGGCGGGCCCCAGGCCTACCTGCACGCTCCTTTTCCCTCAGCTCCGATGCGCGAAGGTCCCAATGATTGATCTCCTTACTTAACCGGTCGCGAACTGCCGCCCGCGTCTTGGCGATCAGCTCCAGCCGCGCCGTCTCTACCTCTTCTTGGTGTTTAGGGACCAGCTTTGTTACTACGTATCCCATAGCTTTGAGCTCGCTTGAATCTCGAAGGCTGGCTACTAAGCGATGACCCAGGATTAGCTCACGGTCTGGATCGTCTGCGGCGAGCGCCCGGTAATCCAGGTATGGGGCGTACTTTCCGCAAGGCTGCGGGCCGCTTGTGCCCACATCCACATAAAGCATCTTGCGAGAAGCGACGCGAGACCCTCCAGATTCAGCATCTGAGCCGTCTTGGATCACATGCTCGAAACAGACCATAAGGCGGGGTTCCTTACCAGGATCGGTCTCGTCAATCAGGATTGTCCCTTCATCGAACACATTCTTGTGGCGGTGCAGAATCAAATCCGTAACACCGTCAAGTAGCGGGTGACCGCACGCCACGAACTCAACCCCACTATTTTCGCTTGCGTGCTGGGTATCAAACGCGATGCGTCGATAGCGAGTGGCAACGGGGTGCCTCCTTTGGGCCTGCTTTCGAATTGCCGCAGGTACATAGGAAATCTTATGTTGGCCCTGCGTGCGTCGATGGATACTCCCACCTAGCTCCTTGAATGCCTGAACGAAGTAATCCTCGACAAAGTGTGGTTGTAATCTCCGAAGCTGCGCTCTCTCCATTTCTTCGCGGACTGCCAACAATCGGCTCATGTCCATTGTATCTGGAGCGAGTGCGCTCTCGGTTATCAGTGCTTCAATCCTATCTGTGTCCAATGCATCTCCAACAGCTGTGGAGAGGCGTTGCTTTACTTCGGGCTGGTCCCCATATCGAACGGCTTCCAACAACAGATCCCGCAGCGAGAGCCCCTCAAAATCCATCTCGCCCAGTACGTCAAAGACCTGCCCTCCAAGACTCTCCCGGGCTTGGTCCAGCTTGACCAACAGCGTTTTGTAAACCTCTCCCTCTCGCGTGTCGGTGGACACCAAGTTGAAGAGGTGGCATACTTCCCTCTGACCAATGCGGTGGATACGGCCAAATCGCTGTTCCAGCCTATTAGGATTCCATGGTAGATCGTAATTCACCATGAGATGCGCCCGCTGCAGGTTTATGCCTTCTCCAGCCGCGTCGGTAGCCAAAAGGATTTGGACTGCAGGGTCATTACGAAAACTCTCCTGGATACGAAGACGTTCTAGTCTGTCTACGCCGCCATGTATAATGCAAATTGCATCGGGTCTACCAACAATTGTCTGAATCTTGCTGTGGAGATAATCGAGCGTGTCGCGATGCTCGGTAAAGATCACAAGCTTGCGTAGATCTCGTGCACCGTAATCCCCATCAGGATCTCTGATCTCCTGCAATAGCTTTGCCATGGCTACCCACTTGGCATCTTTTTTCGCCTGTTGCACCTCGTTAGCTAACGCCACAAGTGTTTGTAGCGTATCTAATTCTGCCCGCAGTTCGTCCTCTGTGAGCGCTGCGGTCGCTTCGTCGAGAATCTGCTGTTCCGTGATTTCCCGTTCCGATTCCGGCGCATCTTCGAGGTTCTCCAAGAATTCCTCGTCAAAATCTGTCGACTCCGCCCTGGTGTCGAATCCGCTCCTACGCCTATCTTCAAAATCAGCCAGATGCTCCTGCAGCTTCTTTTCTCGACGCTGAAGTGATCGTAGTATCGCGCGCGGAGAGGAAGCTAGGCGTCGCTGCAATAAAGTCAGTGCAAATCCAACCGCACGGACGCGACGCCCACTAAGTGCTTCCGCCCTGTTGAATTCCTCGCGCACGTAAGCCGTCACCGCCTCGTATAAACGAGACTCTACAGGTGTGAGCACGAACGACCTGGTATATGCTCTCCGCTCAGGAAACAATGGCGTGCCATCAAACCGTAGCAAGCGTTCCTTGACCATCCTTCGCATCAAGTCTGAAACATCCACTCGATGCACGCCATCCCGGAACCGACCCTCGAATCGGTCGCGATCCAACAATGCCATGAACAACTGAAAATCTGCCTCTTTCCCGTTATGCGGGGTTGCTGTCATCAGTAGAAAATGCCGCGTCAATGTTGACAGCAACTGACCAAGTTTGTA
Organism: Rhodothermales bacterium; assembly: GCA_963663495.1. Classification (GTDB taxonomy): domain Bacteria; phylum Bacteroidota; class Rhodothermia; order Rhodothermales; family Bin80. Next base: position 439,927 of record OY760427.1, on the reverse strand, counting down.
CCGCTTCGTAAACTTGATCTCGCTACCGCTGTAGGTGGCAGACATCTTGTGGGCCTCGTCGCAGACGACGAGATCCCATCGGCAATCAGGCGCTTTGAGAAGTGCCTGGGTCTCTTCGTCACGCGACAGCTTATCCAACCTCGCAATCACCAAGCTCCGCTCAACAAAGTAATTCCCGGCTGAACCACGCAGTGCGTCATTTGACAATACGTCAAAATGCAGCTGAAACTTGTCCGCGAGCTCCTGCTGCCACTGTTCTGCAAGACTGCCCGGGCATACGACAAGGCATCGCTCTACATCGCCACGAACCATCAACTCCTTTATGAGCAAGCCCGCCATAATGGTTTTACCCGCCCCTGGGTCGTCCGCCAACAGAAACCGCAGAGGTTGGCGCGGCAGCATGGATTCATAAACGGCGGTGATCTGATGGGGCAGCGGCTCGATCATTGACGTTCGCACGGCAATGACTGGATCGAACAGATACGCATTGCGAATCCGCATCGCTTCCGCAACCAGCTTGAATAGCCGTCCGTCGGCTCCAAAGCTGCGCCCGGACTTCGTTTCTACGATGTCGAGGCGGTCGCACATGTCGGATGAAACCAACTGGCTATCATTTCTCCCACTCGGGAGGCGATAGGTGAGATTGACGGTGCCAGGGACAATATTCTCCACCCCCACTACCGTGGCGCTACCGGATGAAACTAGCCCACGAAGTACAACTCCCGCTTTTAGGTCTTGGAGTTTAGCAGCCATGGTGGCACCGCCGCTGTGACTCAACGCCTTGAAATCGAAAATCTGACCATAGACGACCCGTGTTTGGGCTATGGTCCCGGAAAAGTGTGGTCAGACCTAGTTGGGATAGCAAACTCAGTAGCGTCATATGGTGATTGTCTGGGAATCAAATGCCAATGGCCGGCTTAGCTGACAAAATTGAAACTCAGACCCAGTCTGCATCCCGCGACAGGCATTCTTCCCCAAGAATAAGGGCCAAGTGATCGTCTTGTTGGTTGAATATGGGCCAATTATGTTGACAAACCCTCCTTCCCCGTTGATGGCGTGACCACAAGCCTTCTGATACTCAGTAGCGAATCGAGTTGCCTCTCCCAGCCACGACTCTCCTCCTCGCCGTTCTTAGCTTCCAATCCAACTACCGCAAATGAACACATTATATTCGTTCGCCCCAGCACATCTCGGATAGGATCGATCTCCCATCCGCCTATTAGTCATGCCTCACTGCACTTACAGGACTCTTGTGCCTACGAGATACCTCATGCCAATCTATCAGACACCTGTACCCCGCGTCTTCTGCTCGAACAATTCCACACGCGGAAACATCTCCCCCGCCGAGCGACACAACTATTCATGCAATTTGTAGGTCTGAGCTCGGGGTCTTAACACAATCTCCTGAGTGCTCACATCCCGAACACTATTGGATTCCTCGAATTCAGGCAAAATACTAACCTACTACTGATGGCGGGTAACTCCACCGCGCAGACTAGAGCAAACTGCTGCTCGTTTAACGCCAATTAGGGAGATGACCCTGTTAACCAATTTTGGTGGAACATACATCCGTGTCTTGGCCAATGCATCAAATACAGCCTCTGTGACATCTCGTTGTCCCAATCGTGTAATAACAGAGCCGTGCAAAAGTATTTCCGCAGTCGAAACAACCTGGACGCTGTGAAAGCTCCTATCGCACAACTTTATTGCCTTCCTATCATCAATCGCAGCGGCTGCTCCAGACCCAACTGCTCGAGCGATCGTGCTAGCTTCACCATCATCAAGCGAACGCCCTGGTTCACCCGTGACGCATTCGCGAAAGATCGTCAATTCATCTGTGGAAAGTTCCACTATATCAATGACCTCACGCTCAATTAATTCCTGCAGCTTATTCCCGTCGTCATAACCATGAGTCTTGCCGAGCTCCAACTCGTCGCGCACCTGTTCCGAGACTTCTACATTTACTTCTAACGCTTTCAATATTTCTGCAGCGCGACCTGTCGCATTCAGATTAATCACGACGCTTGAATCCAACACGACCGTCTTCACGCTTCTAAATGTTGTCATCATCCGCACCGTCTGCCCTTGACCACGAGAACCCCAGTCGTCCAATCAACGCCACTAGTGATGCCGGGAAAATGGCACCAACTTTCTGCAAGTCACAGATTAGTAAGACAATCTATTAGCCATTTTCTCCTCGTCGGACACTTCGTAGAGGATTTTTCTCAAATCACGCCGGTGTAAATGCAGCATGCGGCCCAACTGCCCTTCGCTATACAGATCTCGTTCCCAAGCCTCGCGTGCCAACAACGCTAATCGTATGGGTAACAACCATCGTTCTCGCAGCGCTGGCGGCGATTGTGTAGTCTCTCCTAGCACCTCTTGGGCTTGCTTATCTGTGATTCCACCGTTTTCGTTGAACCAGTCCCATGTCCCAGAACGAACAAGCTCCAATTCTTCGAGTCTCCTGACAATAGCTTCGCGCGAAACATCAAGCATGTGCGCGAGCAAAATCACATGGCGCCGTGTGAAATACGATTGCCCAGAAGTTACTTGGGCAAACCGTTGCCGAACCGCTTGTTTGGGCATCAAGAACGCACTCGCAAAACAATTGGCATACTGCTCTTCCCGCGACTTCGGTTGTTTCTTAGCCATGAGGACTGTTGGAGTCGCACGCATCGACATGAAATGCCCCAATTCGTGTGCCGCAGTGAACTTACGTCTCTGCGGTGGATGCTTCGAATTGAATAGCATACATGCGCCAAGCGCTTCATGCCAAGCGAACAGGCCCGAGATACTACTGTCAATTGGATACGAATAGACCCGAATGCCTATCTGCATTTCCAAAAGCGTCATAATGTCACGGACCGGGCCCGGACCGAGACCTAGCCACCAGCGCAACTCTTGAGCATCGTCTTCCGCCTGCTGCTTCGGTGGGCCAGGCAGCAGGGGGCGTTCGCGGGGGTAATCGAACACACGGTTTACGCCAAGAGAATTCTCAAGCTCCACTTCAGCACTCGCAAAGTCGTTGATAAATCGAGCAGCCTCCACTCCATTATCGCTCGCTACCCTGCGGATTTCACGGAATAACGGCACGAGATCTACGTGAACTACCTCACTGCGCAGAATTGCATTAGCCGAACGTCCGTACAGTTTTGCAAGCCCTAACAGTTCCTCAGTCCTAATCCCGCGATTGCCTTGTTCGATGGCAACCAGGGTTGTGCGTGCCAAACCCACTTTATTGGCCGCCTTCTCTTGACTCAATCTAGCAGTCTCGCGCGCGATCCTAAGCCTTCTGCCAATTTCTCGGTCATTTAGGAGAGCCTTTTGTGGCCCCTTGATTGCTATGCTGCCCATTTTCTTAGGAAGGATTGTGACAGAAGCGATTGCTTAAAGGAAGACCATTCTTCCTTATGCCGGTTGACTAGTGTAATCAGCTGATTCCGTATATAGCCGGAGTCGGGTTTCGAGTCGCGACTCAGGCGGATCAACCGAAGGCTTTCATCCTGCACATCTTCAAGGGAAAGACTGGCAAAATCACTCATCGCCCTGACACCGGCAATTGCGTAATGCTTGAAATAGTTGGCATCCTTTCTTGCCGATCTTGTGTCTTTGATTACTGCATCTTCGAGAGTACTGACGTTTAGGTCTTCAAACAAATAAGTCTCGGCCGGTTCGATGCAAGCTGATCTTGGGTCTTTGATTACTGCATCTTCGAGAGTACTGACGTTTAGGTCTTCAAACAAATAAGTCTCGGCCGGTTCGATGCAAGCTGATCTTGTGTCTTTGATTACTGCATCTTCGAGAATACTGACGTTTAGGTCTTCAAACAAATAAGTCCCGACCGGTTCGATGCAATTTGCAGAGTGAACGGACATTCGCCGCAGCAGACAAGAAGCACAGATTCCGCACTGACGCGATTCGCCAAAAGCATAGCTAAGAAAGTTGGGCATCCAACATGACCTTGTTTTGGACCACGTTCCGTGCGGACACAATGATATGCATTTAGATAAGGTTTAACCTTTCGTAAACCACAGTTGCGGAGTCTCAATTCGCAAATTGGTGCCGAGCAGCGCGTTCAAGAACAGTTCCATCTTTCTGGTGAACTCGGGATGGCTGCCATAGTGGGGATACTCCATTGCATTGCGAACTAGTACCGAATAGAAGGAGGATTGTCCGCTTTCAGGTACAATAATGCTTTTCGCGCTTGCAAGGTATGCCATGATAGCACCGTGTGCCAAAAACTTGAAGGCTCTCGACCTATAACTCGATTCCTTCTTGTAGTCGTCTTCGGTGCTAATTCGAAATAGCGCGGGAGTGAAACACCTCTCCAAGCTTGAACGTGTGGCAACGCGATTCTGGACCCGAACTTTCGCGATCTCGTCTCCAAGCCGCGCTCTCTCGATAACGTAAACTGAATATGAATCCAATCCATCGCTGTACGGAATTACTGCTGATATCGCTGGATCCAGGGCGAAGCAAAGTTGGGACACATGATTTGGTTCAGTTTTCCTTTTATAAAATGTCAAATTCCAAGAATCACCAGTTAGCTGATTAAGAGTATTCCTTAATCGCGATACAACTGCTTCCCGGTTCCACTCCCCATAATCGGACACCGGGATGGTCGCACGAAGCTGGCGCCCCCAACCATTCGTTGGGCGACGGAAGGACCTGTCCGCAAATTCTACTGCACCCACAACAGTTTTCAAGTCCCCTAAGATTGGTCTCCACGGTGCGCATGCCTGTTGGCATAGCAGTCCGAAATTGAATTCAAAATTGCGAGAAACGTCAAATCTCTTTTTGATGGAACAACCGCTATCGCTCGTCCTGTGAACGTAAACCACATCTCGCGTGGAACAATCTATTTCTCGGCGCACAGAGCTGGAATCTGAGGCCCCGAGTCGAGACCGAAATGCTTAGTTAGTTGCCCCGCCTTTTTCGGTGCCGAGCCGCGCCCATCAACGTATTCGCTGGCCAAATCGGAAAAGTGACAGCAGTCAATAGCTTCTTTGAGTCGCACACGAAGTGGAGAGACTGAAAAACCGCCGCGAGTGTCGAGCAAATAGTGCCGCACTATTTCGCGCGCCTGCGCAGCTGCGTATATCTTGAGCGCCTTATAGAGAGAGGTCTGCACCAAAACTTTCCCGGTTTTCTCCCCAAAAGGTTCCTCTTGTAAAATGTCCTTAAGTAAGAGCCCTAGGCCGCTACCGATGAAGTCCTCCTAACACAGGTCAATTGAAACTGATTCGCTGTCAGAAAAGGGAATGGCCTGCACGCCATTGTCCAGATTCCTTACAATATCAGTGATTGGGATTTTGCCAATCTCGTTGCGCAGCGCAAGCTCTATCGCCTGCATCAAGTCAGTGAGTGTGTAGTTCTCGTTGGCCGCTCGCTCCGCTACCGTTTTCCAATGCCTCGGCAACTTACGGATTCCTAATGGTCCATCAATCATTCAAGCTTGCTATCTGCTTTGATAATGTCGCAAATTTATTCAAATTGTCTGACATTGTCAACTCCAACTGCGACCCAATCGTCTCCGTATGTAATTTCTAGATTGACATCCTGCGATACACGATGCCGCAATTCCCTCAAGCAGCCCTGCAATGTCGTCCACCTATCAACACGGACACTGGTCACAACGGTCGGCTACTTGCCGGATTGCCCGACCAGGCGTTGTTGCGTGCTACGCTTTGTACTGATTTTGAACCTTGGATGTAGCCTTACCCACCGACACACTGCCGCGCTCAGATTGAAATCCCTCAACTCTCAGTAATGCCACAACCCGCTTAACCCGCAAATCTCACCACGGCTGGTCATTGTAGGAACTTTTTGGTTCCTAAGTGTATCATTGGTATACACTTATACGCCATCATGCAGCCACAAACCAACACCACAAACTGCCCAGCCCAACCCGTGGAGTTTTCCAAGATCGGAAAACGGAAAATCATCGCAGAATTCGACGGCGGACGCATGTCATCCAATGCAGGAGCCTTGGCCTGCCCTTCCCCCATAAATCATCCATCACGGTTCGATTGTTCGTCAGTTCTGGTCAACTCTCGCTGGCATGGCTGTCGGAATATCTCGGGTATTTCGGCCTAACAGGTATGGTGTGTGACTTGAGGTGAATAATGCCCTCCTCTCGTGCGGATACGCGATCTCTTCCTGCGCCGCTTCCCCTGCCCTTCTACCGCTTCAGGTATTTGGCTTTCCGCTACGTGTTTCTTATGTTGCGGCATGTTCCAACGAAGTCAGGTCTTACGAACGCTCACCGCTCCCTGCAATGGAGAGCGTTTGGACGAGGTTCTTGCCGACGATCGTTGGGTATCCGTACGGTAAAGTACATGGTAAAGCGGGCTTAGCATTGGTCTGCGTAGTCCGCTTGTAGAGCTTAGTGCAAGGTGATTATACGCCGGGTTTGGTGTGCCGATATGGGAATTTCGGAGAGGTGTGCAGCTTATCGTCCAGGCGCCTGAATGCAGGCAGCAATCAGCGTCTTTTGGGACAATAAACATGGGTTTTGGGGAGAAGAACCGGAACATTGTGGAGGACGCACATGTATATGAACCATGCGGTCCAAGGCATCTTTCTCCCCCTCTTCTCCTGCCGGTGAAGTCCTTTTTCAGAGGCTAAGAAACCAAGAGGCTGAGAACAAGGATCTGCGAAAACAGGTCCGTCGCTTGGAGAAAAAAGCCGATCGTCTATCCAAGAACAACGCGGATCAGGCTGCGAAGATTAGCCATCTGGAAGACAGGTTGGAACAAGCGCATCGCCTACTCTCTGGCGAAAAGAGTGAGCGTTACACGCCGGCGGACAATGCGCAGCAAGGCCGGTTGTTTGGAGAGGAACCAGTAGCTGTTGAGCCCGAGGAGGAGGAGGAGTACGACTTGGTAAAGCGCAAGCGGCGTGGGAAGAACAAGCCGGTGCGCGGGCCGATTCCGGACCATCTGCCCAGAGAGGTGATCCGCCTTGAGCCGGAGGGCAGCACCGCGGGTATGAAGTACATCGGCGAGGAAGTAACGGAGTACCTGGAATATGTGCCGGGCTTCACGAGGGTAGTACGGATTGTGCGGCCGAAGTACGTTGTCTGCAAGGAGCCTCGCAAGGGGGTGGTCATAGCGCCGTTGCCGAAGCGTGTCATACCGAAGGGGAAGGCGGGTCTGGGGTTGTTGGCGTATTTGGCGGTAGCCAAATATGTGGATCATATGCCGCTATACCGGCTGCGGAAGAAGTTTCAGCGCCATGGCGTGAAGCTATCGGCTGCTACAATGGGGGATTGGATTGCGAAGGTAGCGACGTATCTGGGTCCGTTAGGAGATGCGTTGCGTAAGGAGGTGCTTCGTAGCGGGTATCTGCAGGTGGATGAGACAACGTTCCCGGTGCAAAAGCCGAAGAAGAAAGGAAAGGAGAAGAAAGGGAGGAAAAACGAAGGAAAGACGCATCGCGGCTATCTTTGGGTATACCTGGCACCGCGGGCGAAGGTGGTGATGATGGATTACAGCCCGAGCCGTGCGCGCGCTGGACCGTGGGAATTCTTGTGCGGATATAGAGGGGCGATGCAAACCGACGGGTATGTGATGTACGATGCGTTTGGTACGCGGGGCGGGATAAAGCTGTTTGGATGTATGGCGCATGCGCGTCGCAAGTTTTATGACTGCAGGAAAAAGGAGCCCAAGAAGGTGCGCCATGTAATGGAGGAAATCCGGCAGTTGTGTGCGATAGAGCGTGGGTTGCGTAAGGAGGGAGCTGGTCCGGTTCGGCGTGTAGAGGTACGACAGGAGGAGGCACGGCCGGTACTGGAGAAGTTGAAGCCATGGCTTGAGGAGAGTCGTGAGCACCGGCCGAGTGCGGGATGGGATGAAGCCGTGGGGTACATGCTCAACAGGTGGGAGAAGCTGGCTTGTTACCTGGAAGACGGTAAGGTTGAGATTGATAACAATCTGGTCGAGAACCAGATGCGAGCGATTGCGCTTGGTCGAAAAAACCATCTGTTTGCGGGATCGCATGCGGCAGCGCAGCGGTCCGCAGTACTGTACGCTCTTTTTGCCACATGCAAGTTGCAATCGACAAACCCGATTGAATGGCTTACCGACGTACTACGCCGTCTTCCGACACATCCTGCCGACCGCATGGCTGAACTCTTGCCCCATCATTGGAAAGCCAGTCGGCACTTGCAGCAAGCTACCGTCAAGAAAGCGGCATAGGAGCCCCTAAACAGGCGCGCCCGGGTCATCCGATAGATCCGTGTACGGGTCTGCGAATACGCTGTCAGGTACTTGACACCTGCACACCCAACCGACGCTAGCCTATAAACCTTCGAACCGCGCTCTAACTTACTCTAATTGAGAGAGTAAATACCCTCGGTTATAATGTACTTCACCGGACGGATACCCGGAAATTGGTACTGGAGGAGCAAAAAATTACACGCTACCAAGATTCTGACTCAAACGCACTCGTGCTGAAGTCCAATTGAATGCTTCTCAGGCCGTCTCGACCTGCTTGTGAGAAACGCGGGTTAGGCCCGCGGGATAAGTTGAATTGATTCCTCTCCATTGTATCGAGTGGCGAGTCGGTTACGGTACGCCCCCTGGTAACCCAATTGCTTTAGTAACAGCATCTCTACGTACCACAACCCCAAATTGCAACCCTCGTAGTAAGCACGATCAGTCACGCAACCAATGCGATTTTTGGGGTGAATTAGGTTATTCCGAAGATCCACAATCGCGTGCGGACCATGCTCCCACTTGCGTGAACCACGTTGCTGCAGAGCCTTGAGTTGACGGCAGCACGCTGGGATATCAGAATCCAGACCTGATTTGACTAATGCTTTACGAATGAATTCTGCAGTGCGCTCTTTAGGTTTTCTGTCTCTCTCGAGGATGTGCAAAGACAATCTCTCCAAGGCTGCTTGCGCCCTAATTACCCCCATATTCATCGCGCTTTCGTTAGCCCTCAGGTAACTGTATATAACCTGGTTTATAGTCTCTTGCCCACTAGTGTTAACCAAGTCCCAATACACGGGAAAAAGCTTCGAAAGAATGGCAGTGCCCTTATGGGTAAAGAACCATGATAGGCGGTTCTTATCAAAAGCAGCAATCTTAGGTGCCCCCCAGCGGACCCACGATTGTTGCCCAGCTTGATCAAAGGCTCTTACCGAATTGAAGCCGCACCAAGAACCGCAGGAAAACAAAAGAAAGTCCCGTAGTGCGTTCAGAAGTGGCTCGACTTCCTTCCGTGTGAAATCGCCCGCGTCGGATCGGGCAATTCGGCCCGTATATGTGACCCCGATGCCTCTTTCTCGAACCAGCTTCTTCTCAATGTCCCTGATTTCCGGCACTGCCTCAACCTCCACATGCCAATCTGGTATAGCGACCTGCACACTCGGGATGAATATTTCCTGGTTCCCTTTTCGGACCGTCTTGACTTGTGGTCCATGCATGTCCGGTAAGTTGAGAATAGAAAAGCGTAGCTCTTGGAGAGAACCGCCCTTATCAATGACGGTCACAGGCTGGCGGACCGGGACCAGGGTAAACTCGGATGATCCAGGTTTGTGGGACGCCAGCATGACTTCAAATTGCACACCACCATTTAGCACAACTCGAAAGTCCTGCGGCTTCCGGAATATTTTCCACAATGCACCGGCTTCACTTACAACTATCGAACTAGAACACACCATATGCTCGACAACGGCGGGTACATCAACAAATTGTCCATCAACCTTCACGATCCTGGTAGGCTGTCTGATAGCAGGTTGAGTTAATTCATGCACCATTGGAGGGCTCTTGTTGAATAGTCCTAAGTTCCAAGAACCGATTGTAGTCTACATACGGCCCGGAATCCATCCTGTTCCCTACCGCATGCACCGCATCACCCAGCTTCACATTCCCTGCGTCTATACATCCGTCGAAGAACTCTTCCCATCGCTCCTCCGACAGATCCACCGCCAGCCGCAACAGCCGCTCCACCGTTACCTTCCAAAACTCGAACGCCTCATTCTCAAAGATCTTGCTCTCCTCCGTCTCCTCGAAATCCAGAAACGTCTGGCAGATTCTCCCGAGCCAGCCTCCCTTTCGGCTCCGGTGATCAATCAGGAGATGCGCGGCGTGGTAGTTTATCCTGATCCACCACTCGGCAAGGAAGAAGTGCAACTTCTCCATGCGATTAGGGGCGGCCTGCAATTCCAAACCATAACTCGTGTTTGCCAGAAAAGTATGGTCTTGCGAGCGACTCTTGGCTGAGTGGGGGGCTGGAATTCGAATTGGGGATCGGAATGACAAGTCAGCAAGGATTTTTCGACGGTAACGGTGCCGACTTTGTCCGCTCACGCCGGCAATCCTAGGGTTTTGACGTTGATCAGACGTGTTTTTGTCGTCCATCAGCGAGGCATGAACATACGTTGGCCTCTCGCCCTTGCAGGCTACCTTGATTCTGTGCTGAAGACGCTCGCGCGAGTACCTACGCCGCGCGCTTGCGGGCCTGCTCGCACCGCCTTCGTCGCTCCTCGCTCCGCTTCACTATCTGTCCGATACGGTGCACATTTGCCGCTACCACTACCAGCGCCACCGTTCGAACAAAGCCTTCCTTGCCACGGGTCCGTATCAAACCCAGGCCCCGATGATTCAAATTGTTGATCGCCGACTCCACTGCCGGATGCTGACGACGACCCTCCACAAACTTCGGATCGGATTCCCTCTCCTTGTCCGCTTTGCTCAACTTACCCCTCTTCGGCATGATCACCGTGTCCAACACCGGCTCCAGCGCCTTACGGTTCTTTACCGATGAGTACCCCTTATCCATGCTGCACGATGTGATCGCCGGATACCGATCCTTCGCTTCCTTCATAAACCCCACAATCATATCCGAATCCACCCCTTCGTGCAGTATCTGATGCCACAATATCAACTGATGCTGATCCTCCAGCACGCATACCGGCAGACCCAACTCCGCAATCACCCCCGCCTTCCCCTTGGTGATCCAACGAGTATGCGGCTCATGTATCGAAAATACCTTCTCATCATGCGGAATCACCTCCCCCTTCAATAGACGCCTATCTACTTGATCTATCTGCCTTTGTGCATCTGCCAAGTACCGCAACACCTCCTCAAGATCCGCGTCTTTCTCCTTCAACACGCTGACACTGCTCTCCGCACGCTCAATCAGAACACGACACATCTTCACATACTTTCTCACCTTCGACTCATCACGCCACTGACGGTGCGTACGCACCCGGTTGAAGGCCTTCTTCAAGGTACGACTCCAGTACACAGCCTTGCGCCAGCCCGCAAGGCTGTGCGCCTCACATGCGCAATGCAACTCCCGAATCAGGCACCGCATCGATTCCCACAACAAACGAACATCCGTAGGCCACTCCACATTCGCTTTGGCCACCGCCGAATCAACCCGGCAAAGAAGCGGCTCCTCTGGCTCCTGTTCTACCAATCGGTGACCGCAAGCCACCACCGCATCGTTGATCTGCTTCAGGATGTCCGCTGTTAGCAGGCTCACGTTATCAATAACGGTCTGCAGCTGATAGACAGGCTCGTCCCAGAAATTCGTATGCCCCAGCATCTGGCGCACCTCCAAATGATTGGCGGCCAGGCTCCTCAAACGATCAAAGTCGCAGTTGAGGGCCTGCTTCAATACCCCCAAGACAAAGACGCGCCAAAGTGCCATCCCCGGACGACCACGCTGCAAATCAATATTCGGAAGCAACTGCTTCTCCAGGATCTCAAAGATCTTCTGCCGAGCCGTTGGGTCGCAATACAGGTGCTGCAGTCCTTTTAGCACTGCCGGTATATCGTCCCGGTCTTTGGGGTGGAAGGTCATCTCTTCAATGGGGACCTGCCCGAGCTTAAACTGTGTATCCTCTACAATCCGCATGGTATTAATCGTATGAATAATCGGCCACAAGGGGCCTTATATCGATGAAAACGCCCGAAACAGAAGGATTTGGCCAAACATTCGTTAGAGACACGCTGGCTGAATAATCTGCAATGTGCAAATACCGTATGGCTCATATCCATCTGTACACGTGACGCTTACAGCTTGACAAAACGAGTATCAAACGGCCTTGTTTCGCCGTTTTTCAGCCCTCCTACCTTTTTCTGGCAAACACTAACTCAATGGCTTGCGCGGAAGACTACGTAAGACCTATCTGTACCAATGACTGTTGCAATTTCAACATCAGACAGCCCGGACATGGTGGCTTTGGGTCTAAGCGAAGGACACTTCAAGGAGGCCATGGCCGAGATTGCACTCCAACTTCTCGCCGCAGACACGAATCTCGCTTACGGTGGTGACCTGCGGGAACATGGATTCACTCATGTTCTCTTCCAGTTGGTCTGGCGATACACCTCCACCGCTGATTTGAGGACTGCTGAGAGGGTCACCGATCACCTAGCACTACCGTTCAACCGGTACCCCTACTTGACTTTGCAATTCATGCCGCTTAGATTGGCGGCATGGTGGTTCAACATCAGATTCTGAAGACACTGCGTGCCGCTCCATGTGAGTTGACAGAGGTCATGGAGCAGCATCCTGACGATGGTCGCACAGCGATAAGTCGCCGTGTGAGTGAAGCGTTTGGCTTTTATGATGCCTTAGGGCGTGTGCAGCACAGCAGTTGTTTGCAGGCGCTCAAGACACTCGAAGCCGAGGGTGCGCTGTCCTTGCCTGCACCGAAGCGCGTGGTCCGAAGCACAGTGCCTCGTTTGTTGGACGAACCGGTACCTGCGCCTGTTGGAGTGCCGACGTTGCTCAAGGATGTGCACGGCCTGGAGTTGGAATTGGTAGAAGATGCCGGGCAGCGTGCGATCTGGAATACGCTTGTGGAGGCCGAGCATCCGTTGTGTGCGCCACGGTTTGTCGGACGGCAGTTGCGCTATCTTGTCGGGAGCGAGCATGGCTACATCGGAGCGATAGGCTTTGCGGCTGCGGGGCTGTATCTGAAGGCGCGCGACAGATGGATGGCGTGGTCGGACGAGCAGCGTGAGGACTACCGGGACCATGTCGTGGGTTTGAATCGGTTCCTGATTCGCTCCATGGTGCGGATCAAGAACCTTGCCCTGCCCTTCCCCCATAAATCATCCATCACGGTTCGATTGTTCGTCAGTTCTGGTCAACTCTCGCTGGCATGGCTGTCGGAATATCTCGGGTATTTCGACCTGACAGGTATGGTGTGTGACTTGAGGTGAATAATGCCGTCCTCTCGTGCGGATACGCGATCTCTTCCTGCGCCGCTTCCACTGCCATCCTACCACTTCATGTATTTGACATTTTGCTACTTGTTCTTTATGTTGCGGCATGTTTCAACGAAGTCAGGTCTTACGAACGCTCACCGCTCCCTGCAATGGAGAGCGTTTGGACAGGGTTCTTGCCGACGATCGTTGGCGGTTTCGCACGCAGATAGCGCGCGCTGTCTGTGAAGAGTTCGGGTTTGTTGATGCACGGGGCGAACCGCAGGTGAGCAACTGTGCGCAGGCTTTATCGAAGTTGGAGGCCCGGGGGAGGATTGTGTTGCCCAAGCCCGAGAATTGTAATGCGGCTAAGGCGGAACCGCGTAGGCGCGAGGAGCGGGTACCGGATCCGATAGCGTTACCGGACACGGTACACGGTGTCCGGGGGTTGACGATTGAGTTGGTTGAGACGGACGAGCAGCGTATGGTGTGGAACACGTTGCTGCACTTTGAGCATCCGAGGCGTACGACCACATTTGTGGGAGCGCAGGTACGCTATCTGATAGGCAGTGCCCATGGTTACCTGGGAGCGGTGGGATTTTCGGCGGCGGCGTTGTGCCTGGCGCCCAGAGAGCACTGGATGGCGTGGAGTGATGAGCAGCGCAAGGCGCATTTGCACCGTGTGGTGTGTTTGAGTCGTTTTCTGATACGGGGGCAGTGTCAGGATTTGGCCAGCCATGTACTGGGTAACGTATTGAGACGGTTGGCGGATGATTTTCAGGCACGGTACTGTTACCGTCCCTGGGTTGTCGAAACGTATGTAGATCCCCAAGGGGAAGGAGCGTGTTTTGAGGTGAACAATTTTGTATTGATCGGCCATACCGCAGGCGGAAAGCGGCACAAGGAGGCAAAGGAAGAGGATCCCAAGGGGCTGTATGTATACGAGTTGGACAAAGAATGGCGCGGGACCTTGGGGGAACCGGAGGAGGAGTTGCGTCCGGTGAGGGATCCGCACGAGGGGATAGACAGTGCGCAGTGGGCCGAAACGGAGTTTGGCGGAGCGCCATTGGGAGACAGGCGGTTGTCTGTGCGACTGGTAAAGAGTACGTCCATGTTGGCCGATGTGATAGGCCACAGCATTACCGCGCATACGGATGCGGACCGCGCGGCGGTGAAGGGGCATTACCGGTTATTGGAGAGCAAGAAGGACAAAACGGTAACGCCGGAGAACATATTGGCGCCGCATCGTGGGCGTACGATAGAGCGCATGCGTAGTCAGGAGACCGTGTTATGCATCCAGGACACGACGAAGTTGCGGTACAGTACGCGGCCGGCGTGTACGGATTTGGAGGTAATAGGGAGTAATCAGACGACGGCGAAGACGCTGGGGTTGCCGTTGCATGCGACGCTGGTGGTGACGGAGGATGGATTGACGTTGGGGGTGTTGCGTGGCAGCTTCAAGGATCCGGAGGAGGGTCCGCATGCTCCACGGACGCAGCAGTGGATAGACGGGTTCAAGGATATATGCGAGGCGGCGGAGGAGCTGTCCGGCGAGACGCAGGTGATCTGTGTTGCGGACCGGGAGGCGGACAGCTTTGCTATGTTTGCCGAGCAGCGCAGACAGGGTAAGGCGGAGGTATTGATACGAGCGAAGCATGATCGCAAGCTGTTGGATGATCGCAAGCTGTTTGCGGTAATGCGCAGTGGTAAGGCTCCGGGGAATGTGGAGATAGAGATACAGCGGGTGACGGCGCGCAAGAAGCAGGCGCGCAAGCAGGCACGGAAGGGTCGCAGTTACCGGATGGTCAATGCGGAGGTACGCTACGGGATGTTCTTGTTGCCGGATCCGAAGAACGAGGAGGAGCCGGTGGTGATGTACGGGGTGCATGTGTTGGAGGTGGAGCCTCCGGGGGATGCGCTGCCGGTGGAGTGGATGCTATTGACCAGCATGGAGGTAGGGAGCGTAGCGGATGCACGGCGGGTGTTGGCAATGTATCTCAAGCGGTGGCGGGTGGAAGACTTCTTCCGCGTGCTCAAGAGTGGGTGCAAGGTAGAGCGTTTGGGTCTGCGTACCTCGTTGCGTCTGCAGCGAGCAATAACGATGTATTGTGTGATATCCTGGCGCGTCATGACCTTGGTGCAATTGGGTCGGGAGGTGCCGGAGCTGGACGCGGATGTCTTTTTCACGGAGATGGAGCTGCGATTCTTGGAAGGATATGCAGCACGGGTAAAGCTGCCGAAGCCCAGTACTTTGGGAGCTGCTATCCTGATCGTAGCGGTGCTCGGCGGTTATCAGAACCGCACTCGTGATGGACCGGTGGGTTACCAGATCATGTGGCGTGGCCTAGAGAGGTTACACCTAATGACATTGGGATACGAGGTAAGAGACGAACAATTGAGTGCATGTTCGCACGGGAATTCATCTGGGTTCATATAAATGGCATATCAACCTGCCTGATGTGGGCCTATGCCCCAGTGGCTACACCTGCGTGAGCGTGCGGTGAACTTGCATCTTGATTAGGTGACGGGTTCTGTAGAGCTTACCCGTAGACGTGAGAACCCAGACCCCGGACCGCCCGCCTGGTACAGCCCAGACGTACGGCGGAAGAGATGTTTCCGCTGGTAGAGCAGTATAACGAAAGGACCCGGTCCGCAGCGGCGTCTTGCGCAGAGCAGGGCATCTTCGTACGGGCATGGTGCCAGATTTAGTTGGTCTATTTTTTCAAGACCGGCTTAGGAGTGGGCCCAAGATACGGTTTCGGCACACATTTTAGCAGGGCTTTTTGGAGCTTCGGAAGGTGTTTTGCGCAGCCAAGCTTACATAATCGGGGTTCGGTTTCCAGCATAGCCATTGCTACCCATCGGTGACGTTGATCTGAGTTTACCCAACGTCTGATCCGCCGCGTTCGATTAGCCAGCTGGCCGTTGACATTCTCAATGATGTTGGTGGTTAGCAGACTGCATCCGACCGTATCCGCCACACCCAGCCTGTGCAGTGTCAGCGTCTCTTCCATGCCCTCTTCCAGGCTACGTGCGGCCGCTTCCTCCCCTTGTTCCTCCAAGTCATCCCGTAGGGTCTCAAGCCCCGCTTTTGCGTCGTCGTACGTGTCTTCACGATACGCCTCCTGCATCTTCCGACGCACCTTGGGCGCATCCTCCTTTTTCGTGAGCTTGCTCACCACATTCTCCCGCTTGTGCCAGGTACAACGCTGCACCTGCGTGTAGTCGCCGAAGACATCCTTTACCGCCTTGTAAAGCCCCTTCGCTCCATCCACAACGCACAGCAGGCCCTGGTCATAGCACAGGCCGCGATTGATCAGGCCTTCCAACAAACCTGCAATCGCCTCCGCATTCTCCGTGGTCGTCTCCACCATGCCCAAGATCTCCTTCTTTCCGTCTGCCGTAATGCCCATACACAGCACGATCTGGCACTCCTGCAAGTACTTGCCATCTATCAGCAGCGTCACATAGGTTTCCGAAGACAGATCGCGTTCTTCGAACTTCTTGAGGGCCTCCGCACTCTTCTTCCTGAAAGTGCGACTGACCGAGGAAGCGCTCAATCCATAACTGTCCGCAAACGCGCTGACCACACGGTGATAATCCCGCTGGCTGATCCCAAGAAGAATGTTTTCCGTCAGATTGTTCTCCTCTTCAACCGATGCATTGCGTAGCTCACAATAGGTCTCCAGAGGACGCTCCTTGCCCTCTTTCTTATCCCGTACGCGCTGCACCCGGATCTTCAGGCGTTTCCCCATGATCCTGATTGAACCCGGATTGGTCCCCCATCTCTCGTAACGTCCGTCGTGCACATCGTCTCTCGCGTAGCGCTTGCCACAGAGCGACTCTACCTCCTCTTCCATGACCAATTTAGCCAACAGCTCCTCAATGCTACCGCTGCATCGCAAGAGTGCCATCTTGGTCTCCCGATCTTGATCAATTATATCCCGGAAGTGCTTCACTCGCTTCCTGGCCTTGGTTGAGGGCTTGGTTGTTGTCTCACATGCTTGCATAACGATGGGTGTGTTAGGGTGTTGGATGATTAGGGCTCCAAGTAGCATAATGCAGAGCCCCCAGATGGTTCAATAGTAAGGATTTCCAACGACGAGGATGACTTTGTAGATGCCTGCAGCAGGAAACCGGGCCTTTGAGAGAGGTTATAGCAGCTCCACGGGCTGCTGTGCGGCAACAAGTCGGCTGTTTGTACAAAAACAGCGGTGTTATGCCATTCCGTGCAGGTTACAAATATTGAATACTTTATGCACCGTTTTCCGTGCACGCAATAACCTACACGCGCGATGTATGGTGTCGTCGGCGTTTTGGTGGCAGATATGGGCGCGTTTCTGCACGCGAACGGCTTCGTTGAGCCCTTTTGCGTGCGCTGGCATCGCTATAGCGGCTTAAAGCGTACGATCTGGAGTCATTGTAGCCTGCCATGCGTGTGATTAGCTCCGAAAACGTGCCAATCTTTTCAACCATGGCACGGTGCGCCCGGATATCGTGCTCATAGTAGTATTGCACGGCCACATTCTTGTTCTGGCAAGCATGGATCAATCGTACGCGTTCCAATAGTGCTGTTAGCCAGCTCGGCAGCTCTTTAACACAGGGCAGTCTGCTTCCTTGATGGCCTTGGTCATCCCTCTGTGCACAGCAATTGGCATCCTTACAGGCCTGCACAAGGCCTTTTTCGCCCAATGGAGGTGCTTTCCGTTGCCGCTCCCGTGGTCTTATCCGCATGATTACCCGTCCAGAGACGTATTGCGCACTCTGAAAGACGCTCGGCAGGCCGTTTGCAGGTGATGCCGGGCAGAAAAACGGGGATATCCGTGTTTGTTGTGCACTTGAAGCCTGATCTTGCATACCGGGTGCAGCAGGAAACCGGGCCTGCGAGAGTGTTTATTGAGGTTCTACGGGCCGCTGTGCGGCGAAAAGCCAGCTGTTGGACCAAAAACAGCCTGCACGAGCCCCTTTTTGGCCCAATGGAGGCGCTTCCTGTTGCCACTCCCGTGGTCTTATCCGCATGATTACCCATCCAGAGACGTATTGCGCGCTCTGAAAGGCGCTCGGCAGGCCGTTTACCGGTGATTCCGGAACGGGGATATCCGTGTTTTTTGTGCACTTGAAGCCTGATCTTGCATACCGGGTGTGTCCGGCCGCAGCAGGAAACCGGGCCTTTGAGAGAGGTTATAGCAGCTCCACGGGCTGCTGTGCGGCAAAAAGTCGGCTGTTTGTACAAAAACAGCGGTGTTATACCATTCCGTGCAGGTTACAAATATTGAATACTTTATGCACCGTTTTCCGTGCACGCAATAACCTACACGCGTGATGTATGGTGTCGTCGGCGTTTTGGTGGCAGATATGGGCGCGTTTCTGCACGCGAACGGCTTCGTTGAGCCCTTTTGCGTGCGCTGGCATCGCTATAGCGGCTTAAAGCGTACGATCTGGAGTCATTGTAGCCTGCCATGCGTGTGATTAGCTCCGAAAACGTGCCAATCTTTTCAACCGTGGCACGGTGCGCCCGGATATCGTGCTCATAGTAGTATTGCACGTCCACATTCTTGTTCTGGCAAGCATGGATCAATCGTACGCGTTCCAATAGTGCTGTTAGCCAGCTCGGCAGCTCTTTAACGCAGGGCAGTCTGCTTCCTTGATGGCCTTGGTCATCCCTCTGTGCACAGCAATTGGCATCCTTACAGGCCTTGTGCGAGGCCCTTTTGGCCCAATGGAGGCGCTTCCTGTTGCCGCTCCCGCGGTATTATCCGCATAGTTACCCGTCTGGAGACGTTTTGCACGCTCTGCAAAGTGCTCTGCAAGGCCGTTTACAAGTGATTCCGGGCAGAAAAACGGGGATATCCGCGTTTATTGTGCACTTGAAGCCGGATCTGCATACCGGGTGGGTCCTGCTGCAGCAGGAAACCGGGCCTTTGAGAGAGGTTATAGCGACTCCACGGGCTGCTGTGCGGCAACAAGTCGGCTGTTTGTACAAAAACAGCGGTGTTATGCCATTCCGTGCAGGTTACAAATATTGAATACTTTATGCACCGTTTTCCGTGCACGCAATAACCTACACGCGCGATGTATGGTGTCGTCGGCGTTTTGGTGGCAGATATGGGCGCGTTTCTGCACGCGAACGGCTTCGTTGAGCCCTTCTGCGTGCGCTGGCATCGCTATAGCGGCTTAAAGCGTACGATCTGGAGTCATTGTAGCCTGCCATGCGTGTGATTAGCTCCGAAAACGTGCCAATCTTTTCAACCATGGCACGGTGCGCCCGGATATCGTGCTCATAGTAGTATTGCACGGCCACATTCTTGTTCTGGCAAGCATGGATCAATCGTACGCGTTCCAATAGTGCTGTTAGCCAGCTCGGCAGCTCTTTAACACAGGGCAGTCTGCTTCCTTGATGGCCTTGGTCATCCCTCTGTGCACAGCAATTGGCATCCTTACAGGCCTGCACAAGGCCTTTTTCGCCCAATGGAGGTGCTTTCCGTTGCCGCTCCCGTGGTCTTATCCGCATGATTACCCGTCCAGAGACGTATTGCGCACTCTGAAAGACGCTCGGCAGGCCGTTTGCAGGTGATGCCGGGCAGAAAAACGGGGATATCCGCGTTTGTTGTGCACTTGAAGCCTGATCTGCATACCGGGTGCAGCAGGAAACCGGGCCTGCGAGAGTGTTTATTGAGGTTCTACGGGCCGCTGTGCGGCGAAAAGCCAGCTGTTGGACCAAAAACAGCCTGCACGAGCCCCTTTTTGGCCCAACGGAGGCGCTCTCCGTTGCCGCTCCCGTGGTCTTATCCGCATAATTACCCGTCCAGAGACGTATTGCGCGCTCTGAAAGGCGCTCGGCAGGCCGTTTACCGGTGATTCCGGAACGGGGATATCCGTGTTTGTTGTGCACTTGAAGCCTGATCTGCATACCGGGTGTGTCCGGCCGCAGCAGGAAACCGGGCCTGCGAGAGCGTTTATTGAGGTTCCACGGGCCGCTGTGCGGCGAAAAGCCAGCTGTTGGACCAAAAACAGCCTGCACGAGCCCCTTTTTGGCCCAATGGAGGCGCTCTCCGTTGCCGCTCCCGTGGTCTTATCCGCATAATTACCCGTCCAGAGACGTATTGCGCGCTCTGAAAGGCGCTCGGCAGGCCGTTTACGGGTGATTCCGGGCAGAAAAACGGGGATATCCGCGTTTTTTGTGTACTTGAAGCCTGATCTGCACACCGGGTGTGTCCGGCCGCAGCAGGAAACCGGGCCTGCGAGAGCGTTTATTGAGGTTCTACGGGCCGCTGTGCGGCGAAAAGCCAGCTGTTTGTACAAAAACAGCCTGCACGAGCCCCTTTTTGGCCCAATGGAGGCGATCTCCGTTGCCGCTCCCGTGGTCTTATCCGCATAATCACCCGTCCGGAGACGTACTGCGCGCTCTAAAAGTACTCTACAGCCCGTTTGCGGGTGATTCCAGGCAGAAAATCGGGAAGGCAGCGCTTTTGTGTACTAGGGGAAGAGTGTTGAAGTACCCTCGCTGCTGTAAAAGCCCCTCCCATTCGGTATTCGTATCTCTCATGCCTGCTGCTCGGACACCTCATCAGCAAACAATGCCGACCGCATCGGTAATAACTTCGACGCATGCTCCAGTCTGCGCATGCGTGATTCCATCTCCAACAGCAACAGCGCCAACTGCGCCCGTCGCTCCTGTGGCGGATACCAGTGACGAAGGCCGCGCAACTGCTTGACCAGCCTGTGCGAGGTATGCATCAAACAACGGGTGCTCCTAAGACTCGGACTCAGCATCTCGTACAAGCCCGTACCATGCAGCGTCAGTGTTCGGTCCAGATCCTGCAGCAGCCATTGCGCCGCAGATCGGTTGCACCGTTGTAACTCGGCATGGATCCGCATCAGGGAACTGTGGGCCTCCTGTCGGTCCGGTAATTGATAAGCACGCGAGATGGCGCCCTTTACACGGCGTTGATCCTCATCGGCAAGATAGCTGACTACACGCTCGCGCTTGGCCATCTGGCAATGCTGCAGGCATACATGCATGCCCAAGCTCTGACCAAGAACTCGTGTTAGCCCCGCCTGTCCAGATGTGATGCAAAGCAGGCCCCGATCCACACACAAACCGCGCTCGCACAACCCTTGTAGCAGCTGCCGCACCGCCCCCGTATCCTGCACCGTGGACTCTGTAAATCCCAGCATATGCCGATACCCCTCTGCGGTAACGGCCATGCAAAGCAACAATGAACGACCGTACACCGATGTGGCATCCATCCACAGAGCCACGTAATCTTCCCCGCCTATGTGCCGACTCTCAAAGACCTCCAAGGCCTGGTTGCGCACCTCCCGCATATAGGCATTATCCTGACCACCACCACCTTGTAACGAGGCCTCCTTCGCCTCCAGAACACGGGACGACTCCTCTGTTTGCGTCTTGCCGTCCGTAGGGGATGATGGAACCGCATTCACACCCGGGCTGGCCGACTCCTCTTGTTGCACATCCGACTCCAGACTGCATGTCAGGCGTTGTGCAAGCTCGGTGCATTGTCGCAGGAGAAAATATCGCAGCGACCGACCGGATTGACCCGCGTCGCGAAGCATCTGATCAAGCTCCGAAAGATCATCTGAAGGCATCTTGGAAGAAAATAATTGGCTCGTGTAAAAGGCTCCGAATACTCCTAAACATTCGCGACCCTCGTTTTATAAGCCAACTAAATCTGGCACCATGCCCTCGTACGGACCGTTGAATTACTGGAGGCAGAAGTATCGCCAGGAGACTGCAGCCGAGGGTTCGTGGATGTAGGCAATGCAGCGCCAAGGGAAGCGGCGCAGGAAGAGATCGCGTATCCGCACGAGAGGATGGCATTATTCACCTCAAGTCACACACCATACCTGTTAGGCCGAAATACCCGAGATATTCCGACAGCCATGCCAGCGATATTTGACCATACCTGACGAACAATCGAACCGTAATGGATGATTTATGGGTACAGGGCAGACCTTGCCAGCCATACACTGGGGAAGGTATTGCGTTGTTTTCCGGAGGATTTTGAGAACCGTTACGGGTATGTGCCGTGGGTGATAGAGACCTTTGTGGGCCCCGAACATCGCGGCACGTGTTTTCGGGCTGCGGGGTTTCAGTGTGTGGGGAAAACCAAGGGGCGTGGGCGTCATGCTCCTGGTAAGTATCCGTCCGGTGAAGTACATTATAACCGAGGGTATTTACTCTCTCAATTAGGGAATTATATAGCTGAGTACCCACGCGTTTTGGCACCCGTTATTATTGCGCTGTGGTGGTGCGGTCAGGATGGCTTGCGCCAGTTTTTCATAATCAGTTCCCGCTTTTCGCGAAAAAACTGCAATTAATTCGAAAACCTCAGCAGATGGGTACTCAGCCATATAATTCCCCTCAATTAGAGTAAGTTAGAGCGCGGTTCGAAGGTTTATAGGCTAGCGTCGGTTGGGTGTGCAGGAGTCAAGTACCTGACAGCGTATTCGCAGACCCGTACACGGATCTATCGGATGACCGGGCGCGCCTGTTTAGGGGCTCCTATGCCGCTTTCTTGACGGTAGCTTGCTGCAAGTCCCGACTAGCTTTCCAATGATGGGGCAAGAGTTCAGCCATGCGGTCGGCAGGATGTGTCGGAAGACGGCGTAGTACGTCGGTAAGCCATTCAATCGGGTTTGTCGATTGCAACTTGCATGTGGCAAAAAGAGCGTACAGTACTGCGGACCGCTGCGCTGCCGCATGCGATCCCGCAAACAGATGGTTTTTTCGACCAAGCGCAATCGCTCGCATCTGGTTCTCGACCAGATTGTTGTCAATCTCAACCTCACCGTCTTCCAGGTAACAAGCCAGCTTCTCCCACCTGTTGAGCATGTACCCCACGGCTTCATCCCATCCCGCACTCGGCCGGTGCTCACGACTCTCCTCAAGCCATGGCTTCAACTTCTCCAGTACCGGCCGTGCCTCCTCCTGTCGTACCTCTACACGCCGAGCCGGACCAGCTCCCTCCTTACGCAACCCACGCTCTATCGCATACAACTGCCGGATTTCCTCCATTACATGGCGCACCTTCTTGGGCTCCTTTTTCCTGCAGTCATAAAACTTGCGACGCGCATGCGCCATACATCCAAACAGCGTTATCCCGCCCCGCGTACCAAACGCATCGTACACCACATACCCGTCGGTTTGCATCGCCCCTCTATATCCGCGCAAGAATTCCCACGGTCCAGCGCGCGCACGGCTCGGGCTGTAATCCATCATCACCACCTTCGCCCGCGGTGCCAGGTATACCCAAAGATAGCCGCGATGCGTCTTTCCTTCGTTTTTCTTCCCTTCCTTCTCCTTCTCCTTCCCTTTCTTCTTCCCTTTCTTCTTCGGCTTTTGCACCGGGAACATTGTCTCATCCACCTGCAGATACCCGCTACGAAGCACCTCCTTACGCAACGCATCTCCTAACGGACCCAGATACGTCGCTACCTTCGCAATCCAATCCCCCATTGTAGCAGCCGATAGCTTCACGCCATGGCGCTGAAACTTCTTCCGCAGCCGGTATAGCGGCATATGATCCACATATTTGGCTACCGCCAAATACGCCAACAACCCCGGACCCGCCTTCCCCTTCGGTATAACACGCTTCGGCAACGGCGCTATGACCACCCCCTTGCGAGGCTCCTTGCAGACAACGTACTTCGGCCGCACAATCCGTACTACCCTCGTGAAGCCCGGCACATATTCCAGGTACTCCGTTACTTCCTCGCCGATGTACTTCATACCCGCGGTGCTGCCCTCCGGCTCAAGGCGGATCACCTCTCTGGGCAGATGGTCCGGAAGCGGCCCGCGCACCGGCTTGTTCTTCCCACGCCGCTTGCGCTTTACCAGGACATACTCGTCCTCCTCCTCCTCGGGCTCAACAGCTTCTGGTTCCTCTCCAGACAACCGGCCTTGCTGCGCATTGTCCGCCGGCGTGTAACGCTCACTCTTTTTGCCAGAGAGTAGGCGATGCGCTTGTTCCAACCTATCTTCCAGATGGCTAATCTTCGCAGCCTGATCGGCAATTGTCGCAGCCATATCCGCGTTGTTCTTGGATAGACGATCGGCTTTTTTCTCCAAGCGACGGACCTGTTTTCGCAGATCCTTGTTCTCAGCCTCTTGGTTTCTTAGCCTCTTGGTTTCTTAGCCTCTTGGTTTCTTAGCCTCTTGGTTTCTTAGCCTCTGAAAAAGGACTTCACCGGCAGGAGAAGAGGGGGAGAAAGATGCCTTGGACCGCATAGTTCATGTGCATGTGCGTCCTCCACAATGTTCCGGTTCTTCTCCCCAAAACCCATGTTTTTTGTCCCAAAAGACGCTGATTGCTGCCTGCATTCAGGCGCCTGGACGATAAGCTGCACACCACTCCGAAATTCCCATATCGGCACACCAAACCCGGCGTATAATCACCTTGCACTAAGCTCTACAAGCGGACTACGCAGACCAATGCTAAGCCCGCTTTACCATGTACTTTACCGTACGGATACATCGTTGGCGGTATCGCACGCAGATAGCGCGCGCTGTCTGCGAAGAGTTCGGGTTTGTTGATGCACGGGGCGAACTGCAGGTGAGCAACTGTGCGCAGGCTTTATCGAAGTTGGAGGCCCGGGGGAGGATGGTGTTGCCCAAGCCCGAGAATTGTAATGCGGCTAAGGCGGAACCGCGTAGGCGCGAGGAGCGGGTACCGGATCCGATAGCGTTACCGGACACGGTACACGGTGTCCGGGGGTTGACGATTGAGTTGGTTGAGACGGACGAGCAGCGTGTGGTGTGGAACACGTTGCTGCACTTTGAGCATCCGAGGCGTACGACCACATTTGTGGGAGCGCAGGTACGCTATCTGATAGGCAGTGCCCATGGTTACCTGGGAGCGGTGGGATTTTCGGCGGCGGCGTTGTGCCTGGCGCCCAGGGAGCACTGGATGGCGTGGAGTGATGAGCAGCGCAAGGCGCATTTGCACCGTGTGGTGTGTTTGAGTCGTTTTCTGATACGGGGGCAGTGTCAGGATTTGGCCAGCCATGTACTGGGTAAGGTGTTGAGACGGTTGGCGGATGATTTTCAGGCACGGTACCGTTACCGTCCCTGGGTTGTCGAAACGTATGTGGATCCCCAAGGGGAAGGAACGTGTTTTGAGGTGAACAATTTTGTATTGATCGGCCATACCGCAGGCGGAAAGCGGCACAAGGAGGCAAAGGAAAAGGATCCCAAGGGGCTGTATGTATACGAGTTGGACAAAGAATGGCGCGGAACCCTGG
Organism: Rhodothermales bacterium; assembly: GCA_963663495.1. Taxonomy (GTDB): domain Bacteria; phylum Bacteroidota; class Rhodothermia; order Rhodothermales; family Bin80. The sequence goes on along the minus strand of OY760427.1, from coordinate 414,491 downwards.
GGGAACCGGAGGAGGAGTTGCGTCCGGTGAGGGATCCGCACGAGGGGATTGACAGTGCGCAGTGGGCCGAAACGGAGTTTGGCGGAGCGCCATTGGGAGACAGGCGGTTGTCTGTGCGACTGGTAAAGAGCACGTCCATGTTGGCCGATGTGATAGTCCACAGCATTACCGCGCATACGGATGCGGACCGCGCGGCGGTGAAGGGGCATTACCGGTTATTGGAGAGCAAGAAGGACAAAACGGTAACGCCGGAGAACATATTGGCGCCGCATCGTGGGCGTACGATAGAGCGTATGCGTAGTCAGGAGACCGTGTTATGCATCCAGGACACGACGAAGTTGCGGTACAGTACGCGGCCGGCGTGTACGGATTTGGAGGTAACAGGGAGTAATCAGACGACGGCGAAGACGCTGGGGTTGCCGTTGCATGCGACGCTGGCGGTGACGGAGGATGGATTGACGTTGGGGGTGTTGCGTGGCAGCTTCAAGGATCCGGAGGAGGGTCCGCATGTTCCGCGGACGCAGCAGTGGATAGACGGGTTCAAGGATATATGCGAGGCGGCGGCGGAGCTGTCCGGCGAGACGCAGGTGATCTGTGTTGCGGACCGGGAGGCGGACAGCTTTGCGATGTTTGCCGAGCAGCGTAGACAGGGTAAGGCGGAGGTATTGATACGAGCGAAGCATGATCGCAAGCTGTTGGATGATCGCAAGCTGTTTGCGGTAATGCGCAGTGGTGAGGCTCCGGGGAATGTAGCGATAGAGATAAATCGGGTGACGGCGCGCAAGAAGCAGGCGCGCAAGCAGGCACGGAAGGGTCGCAGTTACCGGATGGTCAATGCGGAGGTACGCTACGGGAGGTTCTTGTTGCCGGATCCGAAGAACGAGGAGGAGCCGGTGGTGATGTACGGGGTGCATGTGTTGGAGGTGGAGCCTCCGGGGGATGCGCCGCCGGTGGAGTGGATGCTATTGACCAGCATGGAGGTAGGGAGCGTAGCGGATGCACGGCGGGTGTTGGCCATGTATCTCAAGCGGTGGCGGGTGGAAGACTTCTTCCGCGTGCTCAAGAGCGGGTGCAAGGTGGAGCGTTTGGGGGTCTGGGCATGGTGCCAGATTTAGTTGGCTTATAAAACGAGGGTCGCGAATGTTTAGGAGTATTCGGAGCCTTTTACACGAGCCAATTATTTTCTCCCAAGATGCCTTCAGATGATCTTTCGGAGCTTGATCAGATGCTTCGCGACGCGGGTCAATCCGGTCGGTCGCTGCGATATTTTCTCCTGCGACAATGCACCGAGCTTGCACAACGCCTGACATGCAGTCTGGAGTCGGATGTGCAACAAGAGGAGTCGGCCAGCCCGGGTGTGAATGCGGTTCCATCATCCCCTACGGACAGCAAGACGCAAACAGAGGAGTCGTCCCGTGTTCTGGAGGCGAAGGAGGCCTCGTTACAAGGTGGTGGTGGTCAGGATAATGCCTATATGCGGGAGGTGCGCAACCAGGCCTTGGAGGTCTTTGAGGGTCGGCACATAGGCGGGGAAGATTACGTGGCTCTGTGGATGGATGCCACATCGGTGTACGGTCGTTCATTGTTGCTTTGCATGGCCGTTACCGCAGAGGGGTATCGGCATATGCTGGGATTTACAGAGTCCACGGTGCAGGATACGGGGGCGGTGCGGCAGCTGCTACAAGGGTTGTGCGAGCGCGGTTTGTGTGTGGATCGGGGCCTGCTTTGCATCACATCTGGACAGGCGGGGCTAACACGAGTTCTTGGTCAGAGCTTGGGCATGCATGTATGCCTGCAGCATTGCCAGATGGCCAAGCGCGAGCGTGTAGTCAGCTATCTTGCCGATGAGGATCAACGCCGTGTAAAGGGCGCCATCTCGCGTGCTTATCAATTACCGGACCGACAGGAGGCCCACAGTTCCCTGATGCGGATCCATGCCGAGTTACAACGGTGCAACCGATCTGCGGCGCAATGGCTGCTGCAGGATCTGGACCGGACACTGACGCTGCATGGTACGGGCTTGTACGAGATGCTGAGTCCGAGTCTTAGGAGCACCCGTTGTTTGATGCATACCTCGCACAGGCTGGTCAAGCAGTTGCGCGGCCTTCGTCACTGGTATCCGCCACAGGAGCGACGGGCGCAGTTGGCGCTGTTGCTGTTGGAGATGGAATCACGCATGCGCAGACTGGAGCATGCGTCGAAGTTATTACCGATGCGGTCGGCATTGTTTGCTGATGAGGTGTCCGAGCAGCAGGCATGAGAGATACGAATACCGAACGGGAGGGGCTTTTGCAGCAGCGAGGGTACTTCAACACTCTTCCCCTGGTACACAAAAGCGCTGCCTTCCCGATTTTCTGCATGGAATCACCCGCAAACGGGCTGTAGAGCGCTTTGCAGAGCGCGCAGTACGTCTCCGGACGGGTGATTTATGCGGATAAGACCGCGGGAGTGGCAACGGGGAGCGCCTCCATTGGGCCAAAAAGGGGCTCGTGCAGGCTGTTTTTGTACAAACAGCTGGCTTTTCGCCGCACAGCGGCCCGTGGAACCTCAATAAACGCTCTCGCAGGCCCGGTTTCCTGCTGCGGCCGGACACACCCGGTGTGCAGATCAGGCTTCAAGTACACAAAAAACGCGGATATCCCCGTTTTTCTGCCCGGAATCACCCGTAAACGGCCTGCCGAGCGCTTTTCAGAGCGCGCAATACGTCTCTGGACGGGTAATTATGCGGATAGGACCACGGGAGCGGCAACGGAGAGCGCCTCCGTTGGGCCAAAAAGGGGCTCGTGCAGGCTGTTTTTGGTCCAACAGCTGGCTTTTCGCCGCACAGCGGCCCGTGGAACCTCAATAAACGCTCTCGCAGGCCCGGTTTCCTGCTGCGGCCGGACACACCCGGTATGCAGATCAGGCTTCAAGTGCACAACAAACACGGATATCCCCGTTCCGGAATCACCGGTAAACGGCCTGCCGAGCGCCTTACAGAGCGCGCAATACGTCTCTGGACGGGTAATTATGCGGATAAGACCACGGGAGCGGCAACGGAGAGCGCCTCCGTTGGGCCAAAAAGGGGCTCGTGCAGGCTGTTTTTGGTCCAACAGCTGGCTTTTCGCCGCACAGCGGCCCGTAGAACCTCAATAAACACTCTCGCAGGCCCGGTTTCCTGCTGCGGCCGGACACACCCGGTATGCAGATCAGGCTTCAAGTGCACAAGAAACGCGAATATCCCCGTTTTTCTGCCCGGCATCACCTGCAAACGGTCTGCCGAGCGTCTTTCAGAGTGCGCAATACGTCTCTGGACGGGTAATCATGCGGATAAGACCACGGGAGCGGCAACGGAAAGCACCTCCATTGGGCGAAAAAGGCCTTGTGCAGGCCTGTAAGGATGCCAATTGCTGTGCACAGAGGGATGACCAAGGCCATCAAGGAAGCAGACTGCCCTGTGTTAAAGAGCTGCCGAGCTGGCTAACAGCACTATTGGAACGCGTACGATTGATCCATGCTTGCCAGAACAAGAATGTGGCCGTGCAATACTACTATGAGCACGATATCCGGGCGCACCGTGCCACGGTTGAAAAGATTGGCACGTTTTCGGAGCTAATCACACGCATGGCAGGCTACAATGACTCCAGATCGTACGCTTTAAGCCGCTATAGCGATGCCAGCGCACGCAAAAGGGCTCAACGAAGCCGTTCGCGTGCAGAAACGCGCCCATATCTGCCACCAAAACGCCGACGACACCATACATCACGCGTGTAGGTTATTGCGTGCACGGAAAACGGTGCATAAAGTATTCAATATTTGTAACCTGCACGGAATGGTATAACACCGCTGTTTTTGTACAAACAGCCGGCTTTTCGCCGCACAGCGGCCCGTAGAACCTCAATAAACGCTCTCGCAGGCCCGGTTTCCTGCTGCGGCCGGACACACCCGGTATGCAGATCAGGCTTCAAGTGCACAACAAACGCGAATATCCCCGTTTTTCTGCCCGGCATCACCTGCAAACGGCCTGCCGAGCGCCTTTCAGAGCGCGCAGTACGTCTCCGGACGGGTGATTATGCGGATAAGACCGCGGGAGTGGCAACGGGGAGCGCCTCCATTGGGCCAAAAAGGGGCTCGTGCAGGCTGTTTTTGGTCCAACAGCTGGCTTTTCGCCGCACAGCGGCCCGTAGAACCTCAATAAACGCTCTCGCAGGCCCGGTTTCCTGCTGCGGCCGGACACACCCGGTGTGCAGATCAGGCTTCAAGTACACAAAAACGCGGATATCCCCGTTTTTCTGCCCGGAATCACCCGTAAACGGCCTACCGAGCGCCTTTCAGAGCGCGCAATCCTCCCTTATTCATGAGGGAGTTAAGTGGCGGGGAATCGTCGTTTAATATTATGGTGTAATATGTTGATTATACACGGTTTGAATGGGATCCTGTGCGACGCTCAAACGTTCAGAAACCCCAATACCCATTCACCCTGTAACACACCCGATGCCAGATCCCAAATCCAACCTTCTGTTCGCTTGCCAGTTCAATAAATCCGTCAAAGTTGTACGCTCCAAGACCGATAATCTAACATCGGATGCCGGCGTCATTCCTATGCGCCTGCTCATGGTGATCAGCACCTTGGCATGCCGACTCGCTTCCGTGCTTAAGGACAATCGGTCCCAAGCTCGGATTACGCATAGCCTTGAGGAGTTAGTGCGGCAGTTACTGCTGCAACATGTGCAGGGGTGGGGACGTCAGTCAGATGCGGACAAGCTTCGAAGGGACCCCGCCATGCGCGTGGCCACTTCTTCCAAAAGGGGTATGAGGGCATTACAGGACGATAGGTCCCTGGCATCCCAGCCAACCATGTCTCGCTTCGTGCACATGTTGGCCGGGAAAAAGAATTTCAAGAAGTTGCGCCTTTTTGTAGAGACATTCGCCATGGAGCACCTGCTGCAGCGTGGTGGCGGGAAGCGCCGCCCCGAGGTGGTCTTTGATGTGGACGGTGTACCGGTAGATACGCATGGCAAGCAGCAGGGCAGCAAGTGGAACGGATATTACAAGCGCACCATCTTTCTGCCCCTTATCGCCATATGCGGTGAGTCGGGCGACATGTTGGGGGCGGAATTGCGAGGGGGCACGCAGAATGTGGTGAAGGACTGCTACGGTTTCATTCGACGCATTGGGCTGGCATTGCGTGAACATGTGGCCGACAAGGTCATTGTCCGATTGGACGCAGGCTTCAACAGTGGCGAATTATGTGATAAGCTGGAGAACGACCGTATCGGCTACGTGATGCGTCTGAAAGGAAACGATGTGATTGACGGGCTTGCGGCGCCTCATTTGGAGGGTGATCAGCCGTCGGACGAATGCTACCACGAACTGCGCTACCGTGCAAAGTGCTGGTCCGTAGAGCGTCGTGTGGTGCTCGTGGTTGTTCCGGTGCCGGGAGAGCTTTTTCCGCGGCATTTCTATCTGATCACCGATCTGGATGTAGAAGCCTATCCGGCAGAGCAGCTTGTGAATCTGTACCGGAAGAGAGGAAAGGCGGAAAAGCACTTCGGGGAGCTGAATGCGGCTTGCTCCATGGCGCTGTCGTCGGTTCTCCGTCCGAAGACACACTATAAGGGCCGGCCTGTAGTGCGGGTGCCTGATGAGTCGGAACAGGATGGGTCGGAACAGGATGGGTCGGAACAGGATGCCGAGATCCGAGCCGAGAACGAGGTCCTGCTACAGGTATACCTTCTAACTTATCAGCTCATGCATGTGGGGCGCTGCCTTATGCGGGAGCCTGACGAATCCCAGATAAGTCTGAGCACCTATCGCGAGCGTGTACTCAAGGTGGGGGCCCGCTTCGTACAACACGCGCGCAACATCGTTATCCACATTGCCGCCAGCGCAGATGCTGCATGGGAGCAATTTTGGCGACGTTATTGTCAACTCACATGGATCACGCTTCCCATGAAGAGCTAGCTAAGTCATATTTGCGCCTGCGCTTCGACACCGCAGGCGCCCAACGCGGAAAGCGGAAAGAGAAGGTAGGCAGAGGTGTGTCTACCCGACAGACGTCTTCCCAAAATCTCGGTAATGTGACCGCTATCGAGTCGGGAAAAGGGCCTAAACTGGTGTTTTCAGCCCCTCTCATGGTCGTCCCTACGCATGAACAACGCACAATCGGTCCTGCAGGTACCGAAACAGCACTTTTAGACCCGAACAGGGTACATCATGAATATTGCAGGGCAATACGTCTCTGGACGGGTAATCATGCGGATAAGACCACGGGAGCGGCAACGGAAAGCACCTCCATTGGGCGAAAAAGGCCTTGTGCAGGCCTGTAAGGATGCCAATTGCTGTGCACAGAGGGATGACCAAGGCCATCAAGGAAGCAGACTGCCCTGTGTTAAAGAGCTGCCGAGCTGGCTAACAGCACTATTGGAACGCGTACGATTGATCCATGCTTGCCAGAACAAGAATGTGGCCGTGCATTACTACTATGAGCACGATATCCGGGCGCACCGTGCCACGGTTGAAAAGATTGGCACGTTTTCGGAGCTAATCACACGCATGGCAGGCTACAATGACTCCAGATCGTACGCTTTAAGCCGCTATAGCGATGCCAGCGCACGCAAAAGGGCTCAACGAAGCCGTTCGCGTGCAGAAACGCGCCCATATCTGCCACCAAAACGCCGACGACACCATACATCGCGCGTGTAGGTTATTGCGTGCACGGAAAACGGTGCATAAAGTATTCAATATTTGTAACCTGCACGGAATGGCATAACACCGCTGTTTTTGTACAAACAACCGACTTTTTGCCGCACAGCAGCCCGTGGAGCTGCTATAACCTCTCTCAAAGGCCCGGTTTCCTGCTGCAGGCATCAACAAAGTCATCCTCGTCGTTGGAAATCCTTACTATTGAACCATCTGGGGGCTCTGCATTATGCTACTTGGAGCCCTAATCATCCAACACCCTAACACACCCATCGTTATGCAAGCATGTGAGACAACAACCAAGCCCTCAACCAAGGCCAGGAAGCGAGTGAAGCACTTCCGGGATATAATTGATCAAGATCGGGAGACCAAGATGGCACTCTTGCGATGCAGCGGTAGCATTGAGGAGCTGTTGGCTAAATTGGTCATGGAAGAGGAGGTAGAGTCGCTCTGTGGCAAGCGCTACGCGAGAGACGATGTGCACGACGGACGTTACGAGAGATGGGGGACCAATCCGGGTTCAATCAGGATCATGGGGAAACGCCTGAAGATCCGGGTGCAGCGCGTACGGGATAAGAAAGAGGGCAAGGAGCGTCCTCTGGAGACCTATTGTGAGCTACGCAATGCATCGGTTGAAGAGGAGAACAATCTGACGGAAAACATTCTTCTTGGGATCAGCCAGCGGGATTATCACCGTGTGGTCAGCGCGTTTGCGGACAGTTATGGATTGAGCGCTTCCTCGGTCAGTCGCACTTTCAGGAAGAAGAGTGCGGAGGCCCTCAAGAAGTTCGAAGAACGCGATCTGTCTTCGGAAACCTATGTGACGCTGCTGATAGATGGCAAGTACTTGCAGGAGTGCCAGATCGTGCTGTGTATGGGCATTACGGCAGACGGAAAGAAGGAGATCTTGGGCATGGTGGAGACGACCACGGAGAATGCGGAGGCGATTACAGGTTTGTTGGAAGGCCTGATCAATCGCGGCCTGTGCTATGACCAGGGCCTGCTGTGCGTTGTGGATGGAGCGAAGGGGCTGTACAAGGCGGTAAAGGATGTCTTCGGCGACTACACGCAGGTGCAGCGTTGTACCTGGCACAAGCGGGAGAATGTGGTGAGCAAGCTCACGAAAAAGGAGGATGCGCCCAAGGTGCGTCGGAAGATGCAGGAGGCGTATCGTGAAGACACGTACGACGACGCAAAAGCGGGACTTAAGACCCTACGGGATGATTTGGAGGAACAAGGGGAGGAAGCGGCCGCACGCAGCCTGGAAGAGGGCATGGAAGAGACGCTGACACTGCACAGGCTGGGTGTGGCGGATACGGTCGGATGCAGTCTGCTAACCACCAACATCATTGAGAATGTCAACGGCCAGCTGGCTAATCGAACGCGGCGGATCAGACGTTGGGTAAACTCAGATCAACGTCACCGATGGGTAGCAATGGCTATGCTGGAAACCGAACCCCGATTATGCAAGCTTAGCTGTGCAAAACACCTTCCGAAGCTCCAAAAAGCCCTGCTAAAATGTGTGCCGAAACCGTATCTTGGGCCCACTCCTAAGCCGGTCTTGAAAAGATAGACCAACTAAATCTGGCACCATGCCTGGGTCTGCGTACCTCGTTGCGTCTGCAGCGAGCAATAACGATGTATTGTGTAATATCCTAGCGCGTCATGACCTTGGTGCAATTGGGTCGGGAGGTGCCGGAGCTGGACGCGGATGTCTTTTTCACGGAGATGGAGCTGCGATTCTTGGATGGATATGCAGCACGGGTAAAGTTGCCAAAGCCCAGTACTTTGGGAACTGCTATCCTGATCGTAGCGGTGCTCGGCGGCTATCAGAACCGCACTCGTGATGGACCGGTGGGTTACCAGATCATGTGGCGTGGCCTAGAGAGGTTACACCTAATGACATTGGGATACGAGGTAAGAGACGAACAATTGAGTGCATGTTCGCACGGGAATTCATCTGGGTTCATATAAATGGCATATCAACCTGCCTGATGTGGGCCTATGCCCCAGTGGCTACACCTGCGTGAGCGTGCGGTGAACTGCATCTTGATTAGGTGACGGGTTCTGTAGAGCTTACCCGTAGACGTGAGAACCCAGACCCCGGACCGCCTGGTACAGCCCAGACGTACGGCGGAAGAGATGTTTCCGCTGGTAGAGCAGTATAACGAAAGGACCCGGTCCGCAGCGGCGTCTTGCACAGAGCAGGGCATCTCGTACGGGCCGTTGAATTACTGGAGGCAGAAGTATCGCCAGGAGACTGCAGCCGAGGGTTCGTGGATGTAAGCAATGCAGCGCCAAGGGAAGCAGCGCAGGAAGAGATCGCGTATCCGCACGAGAGGAGGGCATTATTCACCTCAAGTCACACACCATACCTGTTAGGCCGAAATACCCGAGATATTCCGACAACCATGCCAGCGATATTTGACCATACCTGACGAACAATCGAACCGTTATGGATGATTTATGGGTACAGGGCAGCGCTAGCCCATAAACCTTCGAACCGCGCTCTAACTTACTCTAATTGAGAGAGTAAATACCCTCGGTTATAATGTACTTCACCGGACGGATACCAATGTAGACTCAGAACTACTCATATACATAAGCCGAGCCTTTTGCAAAACCCCGGTGTATTCGGCGGTGGTGGCGACTTTGGTGGTAGATTTTCGGTGTTATTGAAATTACGCGGGTGCATTGGCACGCGCTGCCTTTGGATCCAGATGTATAGGCGGTCCATAGGCGATGAAGGCTTGCTAGGGAGTGAATTCGAGGCAGAATCCGTGCTTTGTGCACACACCTATGCCTGGCTCCTGCTTCGCACGATCTTAATTGTCATTCAGCTTGACAGTAGTTGCCGTTGATCAATGCCCATTCTTATTTAATGAATGTCTGAAAATATCGGCATTCAACCAATCCTGAGCCTCGGGATACCGCGAGCCGTCTGCGATTTGACGAAAGAGACATCCCTTTCCTTAGCAAGGGACGGGTAGCGCAACGTTCTTGCGGGTCCGTCTGATTTTATCAGATGATAGCTCGCGAAAACTGTTGATCGCTAATACACTTTTGATATCGCAAGGCCGCCAAAATGAAATAATACCTGCATCTGACCATCGTGTACTCATAAGAGGCCAAGAATGGCCACGATACCTGGCTTTCTCGCGAGGGAATACTCCGGGCCTTCCCGCGCACCTACGCTGCTACGCGTGCCTTTCGCATAAAATCTGCGGGCATCGGCGTACGAACTTCCCACATCACGTTCATCGGACGCTCACCTTCGTGCTCCAAGTACTTCAGCGGTCCCAGAAAGACATAAGGGACAGTGTCACCATTAGCAGACCGCTTGGTCAATCGCGCGAACAGCAATGGCGTAATACCTTCCTTTTCATGATGAATGATGCGCTTACCCGTCTCTGCACCCGGGCGCGTTCTCCCCGGCGACTGCCAGTGGAAAAGGGTTCTTGACACCGCGTAGTCCTCATACATGGTGGTAGGGGAGTAAAGCTTTTTTGACTTCCTCAACGTAACAAGCAGCAGATTGCAGCGCGAAGGTTTTACGTACACCAAACCTTCCAGCGGCAATTTGAGCCCCCGACCACCCACATAATTGAAGGCAGCAATCAATTCCTCACGGCGGTACCGACAGTGGACAAAGAGCGGTATGTCGGGCGGCAGACCCGCAGACAGGGGTTTGTGCGACACCTCAAGCAGTCCCATCAACTCCTCCATCTCGGCGCAAAGGGCGGTATGCGAACGAAGCTTGCTGTGATAAGCCTCTGGATTGGTTGCTGCCTGCTTCCCGAATAGGACAGATAGCAGCATCAGCCTGCGGCGCTCTCCCGCCTCCCCGGCGCCATACGATGGCCCGGACTCCACGAGCTTCGCATAGTAATTCAGTCGCTCCTTATCGTCCACATGTAGCAAACGTCCCAACCCTCTAGCAATCCTTTGTTCCTCCGGCCCCGGAGACTCTACATCAAATCCCGCGGCCCGGCGCAGCCCCGTTAGCGATCGACCATTGCGGTAAAAAGTCCCCACATCAATGCCAGCCTCGTCCAGCACATGCCGCAGACCGCTATGCGGCCCAGCCTTTGCTACGACTTGCACCAGCGCATTACGGTTCACCTTGATAGCGCGCCGAACATTTCTCAACACCTCTTCCCTGCTCTTCCTGTCCAGCTGAATCGAGCACCCCGATGGCAGCAGCGGAAAGCCGTGCTCAATCTGCTGTTGCAGCCTAGTGCGCCTACTTGACGATAGCGCTCCCAGCGTCGCTTCATACCGAAACTCCTCACGAGCCATACCGATAAAATCCAGCACTGTCAGGCAAATCTTACCAGGATGCAATCGCAGGCCTCGGCCAAGCTGCTGCAGAAACACCGTTGCGCTCTGCGTGGGACGAAGCAGCAGCAGCGTATCAACCTCTGGAATGTCAACACCCTCATTGAACAGGTCCACGGTAAACAGGATATTCACATCGCGAGACCTCAGTCGTCCGATAGCCGCCCGGCGCTCGTCACGCGGCGTCCCACCCGTCAGCGCCATTGCCGGGATGCCAGCCTCTCTGAAGCCTGCTGCCATGTACTCCGCGTGAGCCACGCTGACACAAAAGCCAAGGGCCCGCATGTCCTGTATATCGGCTACATGCTTCACCAAGCTCTGCACTATGAGGCGCAAGCGCAGCTTGTTGCCTGTATACAAATTCTCCAATTCGCTTGATTCATAGCCTCCGCGCCGCCACCGTAGACGAGTCAGGTCCATTCCATCATGGACCCCGAAATACTGAAACGGTGCCAATAAGCCGCGATCAATGGCATCCCAAAGGCGCAGCTCAGCAGCCGTACGACCGCCAAACCAGTGCAGAATACTCTTGCCGTCCGCACGCTCCGGCGTCGCCGTCAAGCCTAGCAGAATGTCAGGCTGAAAATGATCAAGCAGCTTTTTGTATGTCGGCGCAGCTGCATGATGGAATTCATCTATGATGACCATATCATAGGCGGCAGGATCAACCGCTGACAAATCCATGCGGCTAAGAGACTGGACTGAGGCGAATACATGGTTGCCTTTAACGGGCTTCTCCCCTCCCACCAACAGTTCGCCAAAGTCCGGGTCACGCAACGCATGGCGAAACACCTGGCGACTCTGCTTTAGTATCTCCTCCCTGTGCGCCACAAATAGCAGTGTCAGCGCCCTGCGCTCCTGGATCAGCCTCCGGTAGTCAAGGGCGGCGATTATAGTCTTGCCCGTGCCGGTGGCCGCTACCACCAAGTTGCGTGTCCTGCCATGCACTTCACGTTCCACCTCCAAGCGTTCCAGGATTTCCTGCTGGAACGGATAGGGTCGGATGTCAAAAGGTAATAACGGGTCCTTGTCCGGTTCACCCTGCTGCGCGATCAGCGCTAACTCAAGGTGCTTCTGCTCCTCACTGGTAGCCTCATAAGGTACAAACTCGCTGTCCTTCCAGTAAGCATCGAACGTGGCCTCGAACTTGCGAACAATCTGCTCAGCGTCCACACTTGAAACCCGCACGTTCCATTCCAACCCCTCCAGCTGCGCTGCCGCGGAAAGATTGGACGATCCGATGTAGGCCGTCGTGTAGCCAGTCCTACGGTGAAATAGCCACGCCTTGGCATGCAACCGGGTCCGCCTGGTGTCGTGGGAGATACGCACTCGTGCCCCGATTCTTACCAACGCATCCAGCGCGCGCTTTTCTGTCGCCCCCATGTACACGGTCGTGATGACGCGGAGGACCCTGTCCTTATCTGCAAATTGCTTAAGCGCTTCCAGCATCAAGCGCAGGCCCGACCACTTGATGAATGAACATAAGAGATCAATCCGGTCCGCGGAATGGATCTCACTTTCAAGCTCACTGCCAATACGATACTCCCCAGGTGCATTGACAAGAAGCTCGGATCGCGACAGCGGTATTCCAGGACGCGGCGGTACCTCAACCTTACCAAGGTGCGAATGGAGTCCACCAATCAGGGCATGGAGGACCGCACCGGTGGTCCGATCCTCGTTCGAGGCGCTTCCCGGAAGCTCGGAAGCAAGGAGCTCTATCACACGGTTGACGATGCTGCGTTGTGCATTTTCGCTCCGCTGGGTGCGCAGCACTGCACGCAACAGGCCGGCGATATATTGCGGATAATAAAAATGCCCCTCTTCAACCGGGATTTGCACCTGCTCCGCCTGTACGGCATGGAACTGCTTCAGGGTACCGGCCAGCCCCTCGTCAATTACCCGCTCGTAAAGTCCCGCAGGCAGATGGCCTTCCAAAATGCTCATACGTAAGCAATGCCCTGACGGACCAAAACAAAGAGGGGGAGCCGGTAACCGACTCCCCCTCCCGAATAGCGATGAGCCATATGTCTAGAATACATTCGCAGTGATGCGGGCGTAAAATGCCCTGCCGTTGTAATCCCACGGCTGGCTTTCCACCCGGTTGTTGCCTTGCGAGTCGGTCTCCTGCTGATGGGCGACATGCGTCGTGTCCAAAAGGTTGTTTATCCCTACAGCCACGCGGTAGGAATTCTGCTGGAAGCCCATTCCAAGCTCAAGATCCGCTATCATTGCGCCATCATACTCATCGAGCACATCAGAGGGACACGCGTTGTTGTTGAGACGGCAGGCTTCCCATCCGGAGTAGTAGCTCAAGCGGAATACGCCGAATGCTCTGCCCCTGATCTGGCGCCAGTTAAACACGGCCCTGTGTTTCGGACTCAGCTGTTCCAGCTCAATCTGTCGGCGCGGGGTCAGAATTGAGAATGAGACCGGCGTGGTCAACGTTTCGCCGAGGAAGGTCGTAATATTCTGAGATTCAGAGAATCCCGTGAGCTCCTGAGATAGGCGCGAGAATGCCAAACTCATAATGGTGGCCCTCCCTCTGTCCCACTCACGGTCCCATGACAACAGGAGGTCAACCCCCTTCGTGCTCGTATCAAAGTCGTTGGAGAAAAACTTGACCTCTGCCAGGTTTTTGACTCCTCCCAAAATGTCCGCTTCGTCCATGATTCGGGAAAGTTCATCGGTGATACCGATGTTACCTGTGAGCGAAATACGATCCTCCAGTGCGATATTGAAATAATCAATGGTGAGGTCCACTTCATCGCCGAGTTCAATTACGACACCGACCGAGTAGCTCCTGGATGTCTCTTCCGTGAGCGGCGTCGCTCCCAGTCCGGCGGAAATGGGATGTGTCGGAGGCAACTGACCCGTTTCAACCAGGAAGTCCCCACTTGCTGACAGGGCGGTCTGCAATGCCTGCAGGTTGGCTTGCCCGGGGGAGGGGGCGCGGAAGCCCGTGCTATAGGTTGCCCGCGCGGCTAGTCCGTCGGACAGCCTCCACATGGCCGCCACCTTGCCCTTGATCGTGCTCCCGAAGTCCTCGTAAAAGTCCTCATACCGAGCCGCGACGCCTACCAGCAATGACTCCGTGATATCCGCTTCCAAATCCCCGTAGACAGCCACGTTCGGGCGTGTCCATCTGCCGGCAAACTTGGGGTGCAATCCCTGATACCCATTAGATCCTACACTGAAACCATCTTTGATATATGGACCCGGGTTGTACGAGTCAAAATCGCCGGGCTTACTTTCGAATATCTCGTTACGCCACTCCAGTCCCCATGCTACGTTGAGTGGCGATGCGAAGGCCTCAATGGCTACCGGAAGGACAAAGTTGGCATTAACCGAGTATTCCTCCTGGATATAATCGCGTGGCCTGAAGCTTGTAGGCGTGTCGGGGCCATACGATGCGTTGATTGTATTGTAGATAAAATACTCCGCCACGCTCTGGCCGCCGCCGAAGCTGAGATCCCAAAGCAATCCCATCCCGAGCTCACCCTCAATGCCCACTACTCCGCTGACATCCGAGATATCAGCGCCGAACCGCGGGGTAAAGCCTCCCTGGAACATCTCATTGAAAAGGAAACACTGCCCTCGGTAGTTGCTAATGAAGGCATTTACGGTGGACAGATCCGCATCCAGCGGTGGCAGATCTTCCAGCGAAGAGCACATCACATCATCATTATCATTCAGGTCGGCGATGGCCCTCCGATCACCTACCCGAAACACACCGCCCCTCGCACTAGAGGTGCCGGGGGACCGAAAATAAAACCCTCCTTCCGAAGTCCGTACGCCGTAGCCCCCATGGGCATACGCTCTGACACTCGTGCTCAGATCAATTCCCGCATTGATAAAAGAAACAACCTGGTCATCTACATCGGGGCTCCCCCAAATTTGAGAAGGATTATTAACCGGGTACCCTCTGGCTGCAAGGACCGTGGCATCCGCGCGCTGACCTGCCCGAATCGTCGGTGCAGCGTTGCGATATTCTATGCTTGCATTGATAAATCCACGTTCCGTCAGGGGCAGCCCCACGTTAGCTGCGACATGGGCGTATTCACCGTCCCCATCCCCATACTGCCCGCTTTGCATCCGTACGAGCACTCCCGAGGAGTTGTCCCGTAGCTGCATATTGAACACTCCCGCCACTGCGTCAGAACCATACTGTGCCGACGCGCCATCACGGAGCACTTCCACCTGCTTGAGTGCGATGCTTGGAATCATGTTGAGGTCCGGACCTTGTGCACCTGTATTCAGCGAGCTACCCAGTAGAGCAATTGACGCTGAGCGGTGGCGGCGCCGGCCGTTCACAAGAACTATTACGTTATCTGCAGGCAGTCCGCGCAAGGTAACCGGGCGCACCAGCGTCGCCTCGTCATCAATACCGTGCCGCTGCACATTATAGGAAGGAAGGACGTTACGCAGGACATCATCAATGTCTGTGCTAGCCGCGGTTTCAAGGTCTGCGGGACCAAGCACATCAACGGGCACGGCAGAATCGGTTGCTAAGCGGGGGGTTCTCCTGGTCCCTACGACCACAACCTCGTCCAAACCAAGAATGGAAGGCTCCAGCTCTACGTCAATAACCGTGACTCCCGATGTCAGTGCGATTTCCACCAGCCTGAATCCGACAAACGAGAACACGAGAACCCCGTCGGAAGACGGAACCTCTAATGAATACATCCCGTCGACATTGGTCGTCGTCCCCATAGTGGTACCGGGAACTGCGACGGAAACCCCGACCATGGGCTCTTGGGTATCGGCCTCCGTGACCGTGCCCGTAATCGTGACCTGGGCGGCCGCAATTTGGGCGGTCAGAACCAGCAGTATTGCGGCCGTTAGTGTTGTAACAAAATTCAAAAGTCGAAGCATTGCGCCCTCCGTGGCATTTTATTGATGGTGTGAAATTTACAATTAAATATTCTGATCAAACACCACACAGCGCGGAAAAGCCAAATAGGCCGCCTGCGTATGGAGCGCCGCGCACACCAGTGCTAGGATATGCGACCTCCAACTGTCCGTGCAGTGACCGGTAAGATACGGACTGAATACACTCTTGTACAGATCGTTGCAGGATGCAATGTCCACGGTCAGCAGAATATCGTACCCTGCGCTGTTGTGCCAAAGCCAAACGAGCATCAGGATACTACGGTCAAGATTGTCCGCACCAAGGTAATAAGTGTGTACGTTAACGAGACAGAGTGGGCCAAGGTAAAGCAAAAAGCATCGGCTGCAGGCATGCGCCCGGGCCCATACCTACGCGCCTCCGGGCTTGGCCGTCAACTTACTTCAAGCGCTTACGAAGAGTTGGCCCGTGAAACGTTAGCCATAGGACATGTCATCATGGTTGCGTCTCACAATGCCACGGACCTGGCCGAAATTCTAGAATCCCGACTACGGCCCATTCTACAGAGAATCAAGGGCCATATCCGGTGATCGCAAATTCTACAGTTTCCGCGGGCTTTACTGCACTGGCCCGCTATCTAGAGCAGCCCAAGGCGGGCAGGCACAACCACGTCCGTGTGGCCTGGACTACACCACGCATGCTAATTGACGACTCCTGTCCCAAGGCAGCAGCTCGTGAAATGCGCATTGTTGCCAACGGCAGTTCATCCGTAAGAAAACCGGTGCTGCATGTATCCATATCGTGGGCCCCGGAGGATAATCCGTCACGTGACCAGATGGAGGAAGTGGCTGACACCGTTCTGAACAGCATCAACATGAAGCATCACCAGGCATTGTACGTAGCGCACGGCGATGAGGACTACGACCATCTGCATGTGATGGCTAACCGTGTCCACCCCATTACACGACGTGCCGCCAATATGTACCATTACTGGTACGATATTGCGAAGGTACTCCGTCATGCCGAAAGAAGGATGGGCTTTCGGGAGGTGCCCGGACACTTATACCAACTACCCGATCAACGAAGGCCAGAGCGCAGCCAGAGCTTTTCCAAGGGAGCGTACAAGACTGCCATGCGTGGACAGGGAATGCCGTTCCAGATGCTTGTAAATCGTGCGGCGGGCCAGGATTTTAAGCAAGCGAACAGTTGGGATGACCTTACTGCCAGACTGCGGCGCCACGGACTGAGGATGGAACCCCAACGTACTGGCATCGTCGTGACGGACGGGCAAGAATATGCCAAGAGCAGCAGTGTAGTGCCCGGCCTTTCGGGCCGGGCACTCGCGAAGCGG
Source organism: Rhodothermales bacterium (assembly GCA_963663495.1). Classification (GTDB taxonomy): domain Bacteria; phylum Bacteroidota; class Rhodothermia; order Rhodothermales; family Bin80. Next base: position 397,275 of record OY760427.1, on the reverse strand, counting down.
TTCAATGAATCCTACGATGCATACCTGGCCCGGCGGCAGGCCCCCGTCAAAGAACTGGCTCGGGCCGTACGCAAGACGGGACTGGATCACACCGAGAACACATCCTACAGTGATGTGCAGGACTCGCCAACCGTGGTGCAGGCTTTTCAGCGTCTGCAGGAAAATGGACGGAGTGCAGAAGTAAAAGCGGCGTTGGGGGAAGACGCATACATCACCCTAAGTCGCCTCGCTGCTCGTAGTGTTCGCGAACAAGTACGATAGTGGGGATGAGTCTGCGAGAGCGCCTGGCCGAGCAGGAAGCCAATCAGGCTCGTAAGCAGATCGCGCCGGTACTGCAGGATCTGGAACGTGCCACTGATATGCTGCGCCGGTCCGCTCTGTGCGCAGAGCGCTTGATCCACTGCCTGCGGTGGCAGCGTTCCGCTATCTTTATGACTGCTGCGGTTGTGCTGATGGCCGCATTCCTCACCGCCCTTCCAAGTCACTGGTGGCTGTCGTCCGCAGAGCAGCGGCAGCTCGCCTTGGGCCAGCGACTGGAGCAGAAATGGGGAACGCTTGGAGATACAGAGCGAGACCGTCTGCAGGAGCTCCTCGGGATGCCTGAAGACCCGTAGCGCCCCTACTGCCTAACTCCTAAACCGTCGTCAGCCTACGATAATGTGCCTGCCTGCCGGGCTACACAAGCCACGGCGATCGCATAGGCCGCGTCACCAGAGCAGTGGCCTCGGCATCCTGAGCAAACTTCTCCTTTACAGGATCCCACTTCAGGGATCGTCCCAGCCGTATTGCGATTTCCGAGGTGAGGCACGCCGTCAATGAACTATGCCCAATCTCCACATCACAGATGGGCCGTCTGCGCGTCTTGACACAATTCAGAAAATCGCGGCGGTGGTCATCACTTCGTTGTAGTTGCGTATCGCTAGCCTTCAATTCAAGGGACAGCAGCTTTTCGTCGGATGCCCATATGTCTCCGCGGCTAACACCAACCCAGCCCTCAGTGCCTACAAACTGAATCATTCCTTCGTGCGGCCCTTTCTTCTTGATGACCGGGACATCCCCCTTGTACATTAGCGTCAGCTCCCCTTCTTCCGCCGCTTCCGCCGCAATTAGCTCAACCGGACCACTGCCATCTACCCCGAGGCCCCAATGCGCAATATCAAAATTGTGAGCTCCCCAATCAGCGATATGGCCTGCCGAATACGGACGCCAGGCGCGCCAAGCACCTTCCTCGGTGTTGTAGGATCCGCTCACACGATCGGGGTGGTACGGCGCCTGCGGGGCGTTGCCCAGCCATAACTCATACTCGAAGCCGTCCGGCACCTCTTCCATCCCATGCGGGAATGGTTTGGAAACGCCTCCCACCTGGGCGTAAACCTTGATGATGTCACCAATGTAACCGTTACGTACCAGTTCACACGCATGCCGGAAATTGGTTGCCGACCGCTGCTGGCTACCAGTCTGAAACACGCGGTCATACTTACGCACCGCCTTCACCATGACCCGCCCCTCGTAGATGGTTCGCGCCAGCGGCTTTTCGCTGTACATGTCCTTACCTGCCTTGGCAGCAGCGGCAGTCATGTAGGCATGCCAGTGGTCCGGAAGCGACAGACACACCGCGTCAATATCGTGCCGCTCCAGAAGCTGCCAAAAGTAGACATATGCGTCGCACCCAGCATAAGATTGCGTGCCTGCCTGGTCACCGTAATGAGAATTAACAAATTGGCGCGCAGGCTCCCGCCCCCTTTGTTCACCGCGCCCGGCATAATTTGTCCCTGACCGGTTCACATCGCACACGGCCAAGACTTGAACATCCGGTTTCTGAATAAAGCCTCGCAGGTTGTTAAACCCCATGCTCCCCATTCCAATGAAGCCCATGGTGATCCGCTCACTAGGCGCTGGAACGAAGCCTCGCCCGAGGGCAGAGGCCGGAATGATGGTCGGGGCGGCGACAGCCGCAGCCATCCGCCTGATAAATGTACGTCTATTCAGCATCTGATACGTTTCGATCGTGGTGTATGCGGTACGGCAAGATACGATACCGGTACAAGGATTTTCCAGGTTCGGTAACGCCATATAGGTACAAGGTTCTCGCCAGAATCCAAGTTGTAGGCGACCAGTACGACCAACCGTACCGGACGACGGTTTCTTGTAGCCTCGCGGTAGCCCCCGGGTTTCCCCGGAGGCCCCGCACAGATCCGGACGTGCGCGCTAACGCATCCGGCTCTTCCCTTGGGTCGCGCCACCGCGCATGACGTTAACAGACCAGCGAACCGGTCCGTTGCCGTAACCGCACCTTCCCCTGGCACACGAACCTGGCTCTGTGTCCAGTGCGTGCCATGTTGCATACAAACCTGGTTCTGCGTCCAGTGCATGCCGGGAACTACGGTTTCCCCTCGGGTGCGACGCTTCGCTCCACTAACTCCGCCACATGGTCTTCCATGCTTTGTTCGCCAGCTTCATCGCTACTATCATCGCATCGGACTTCTCTTCAACGTACATCCTCCGATCAGCATTTCGCCTACGCTTCGGCGGCCCCGCCCTTGGCGCTGGGCGTTGAAAAGATCTCCCAGGTCCCGGCAGGATATGTACATACGTCCATGGGGTCTTAGACACCGCGGGCCTGTCCGCCCTCTCACCATAACGATGACGAACATATTGCCTTCGACCGCACCGATAATCTCGGCGACCCGAACGACACATCTTTCGTTGCTCAATATCCCTGGCCATATGCGCCGCTACCGACACTTCACGTCCACCCTCACGAGTGACCGCGCACGGCTCGCGGAAATATGTGCTTGGTTCTTGCTTCATATTACGGGACTTCCACCCGCTATATCCTTGCCAGTTAGCCTGGCGTACCGGCGCTGATGTCCTGCTAATCCCTTGGATGGAAAGTGGAGCACGGTCTTGCCTCCCTCCGGCTGCCTGCGTACCTTGATTCTCGCATCCAACCTGACATACATGCCAAATCCTTGGACGGGCATCGGAAACCCGTACACCCGCGGCGAAGTCTTGGAACGCTTGCATGCATCCTTGGACCGCGGCGAACCCATCATCGCTGCTGGAGCGGGTACCGGTATCAGCGCCAAGTTTATTGAAAAAGGCGGCGCCGACCTGCTAATCATTTACAATTCGGGGCGCTTCAGGATGTCCGGCCACGGCTCAACGGCAGGACTAATGGCCTATGGCGATGCCAACGCCGTCGCCATGGAGATTGGAGAGTTCGAGGTCCTTCCCGTTGTACAGGAAATACCTGTCATCTGCGGAGTCCATGCATCCGACCCCCGACGCAGGATGTGGCACCACCTTCTAAAAGTTCGAGACATGGGGTTCAGCGGAATCAACAACTTTCCCACGCATGCAATAGTGGACGGCCTGTTTCGCCAAGTACTGGAGGAGACAGGAATGAGTGTTCAGCATGAGATTGATATGGTGGCGTTGGCACAAAAACCCGGTTTAGACTTGCTTTCGATCGTATATGTGGCAACGCCAGACGAAAGCCGCCGAATGGCCGAGGCGGGAGCTGACGTTATCATCGCGCATGTAGGCACCACGATAGGCGGTTCCATCGGCGTGACGGGTGCCACCTGCACGTTAGACGAGGCTGCGTCCCGCACGCAGGGAATCATTGAGGCCGCCCGGTCGGTGCGGCCAGGAATTCTTTTCCTGAGTCACGGAGGGCCCATATCCACGCCTGAAGACGCTGCCTACATCAATGAGCATACCGATGCAGTCGGGTTCGTAGGTGCATCAAGCTTGGAGCGTATGGGAGTGGAAGAGTCGCTCATCAACCTTACCCGACAGTTCAAAGCAATTCCCTGCCCTGCAGCTCGTAAACGATAATTCCGGGGGTTATATTACCACAGTGCCATGCCCGAAACGGTTAGTGCATACCGCAATATCACATACAGGCTGTTGCCCGGAAGTCGGAGTAACGCCAAGCACCTTGCTGGATTAGCGGGTGCGTGTAGGTTTGTGTGGAATGCCATCCTCGCAGAGCAGAGCGAGGCGTACAAGAAAGCGAAAGAGGCTGGAGAGAAGCCGCCCTCGGTAAGCTTCTTCTCGCTGGGGAAGCGGTTCACGGCGCTGCGCCGTACGGTCGAGTGGCTACCTGAATACTCCTTTGGTGTCGTTAGATACACATTGAAATATCAGGCGGATGCATGGAAGGCATTCTTCAAGGAGGGTAAGAGAAGACCGAGATTCCATTCCAGACGTGGTAGTACGCCTTCGTTCACGATCCCGGATAACGTAAGGGTTCGGGATGGCAAGCTGTATATCCCGAGAGTGGGATATATGGCACTCCGCAGGCGGGGAGGCAACCCGTACCCTGATGGTATACCCGTCAAAGCCACGGTAAAGAAGAACGCCTGCAAAGGGTATGCTGTCATCTGCTACAAGATTGAGGCACCTGTAATAGAGGATACCGGCAGTGCTGTAGGCATTGACCGTAATTGCGGGCAGGTCGCTATGGTCTCCACAGAGGGCGATACAAGCATTATCAGACAACCGGATACGAAGCGTCTTGATGCCAAGTTGAAGCGGCATCAGCGAAGACTGGCGAGACAGAAGAGAGGCTCCAACCGTCGTAACAGGCGGAAGCATAGAATCGCCCGCATACAGCGCAAGCGTGCTAACATCCTCAAGAATGCGAACCACCAGGTAAGTCGCAGTATTGCCAAATGCTCCTCAACGGTGATACTGGAGGACCTAAAGATCAAAGCGATGACATGTTCAGCTAAGGGGACGATGGAGAGCTTTGGCACAAACGTCAGACAGAAGTCTGGCCTCAACCGTGGAATACTGCGAACAGGTTGGGGCCAGCTGGATCAGATGCTGGGTTATAAGTGCCGCAAGGTGATAAAGGTTACCGCTGCCTATACCAGTCAGCGGTGTTCTGTGTGTGGGCACACAGAAGCGAGTAACCGTAAGACGCAGAGCACATTCACGTGTATGTCCTGTGGACATGCGGATCATGCAGACCTGAATGCGGCTGCAAACATACTGGCCTCCGGGATTGGGGCTTCTGCACGGCGAGGGGCGTTCGGGTTACCAACCCCTATGACCCGTGAAATTGATACCAGTGCCCGACTGTGTACGATTTGAATATGGTCACTCACGTAGATGATTCCCATAAATCCATGCGTTATTTCTTTCCCGAAAATGCGTTTGCCTGGGAGGAGGTGCCCCAAGGACAAAATGGATGGATCAACTACCCCGATGTGGACAAGGCCGTACCTGGACTCTTTGCTGCCCGTGCCATAATTCGTTCGGGGATGGGACATAATTTTCACCGCCACCCGGAACGCGAAGAAATTATTTATGTCTTGCAGGGAGTCATTGAGCAGTGGATTGGCGAGGAACACCAGCTACTCGCGGCTGGCGATGCCACGCTGATCCCCGCTGGTTTGGTCCATGCTTCCTTCAACGTAGGCGAGGACGACGCCATCCTCTTTGTAGTCCTTTCCTCGGCCTCCGGCGATGCCCCGCTGGCAATTGACGTTTCTACCGAGGCACCATGGAACGCGCTCCGCCAGCGCACAACCTCGTCCGACTAAATGCGGTACCTGTGGATCCTTATCATCATCGGCTGCACCCACCAGGTGCAACTGCAGTATGTGACCTCTAGCAACGATTCGGTGGACGTTGAAGTCCAAGTACCACTGTCACCCGAAGAGACGCTTAACCACCTAACCGTTCCCGAAGGATTCAATGTGCGCATTTTTGCGGCAGAGCCCGACATCATCAATCCTATCGCCCTTGCGTGGGATGAGCGCGGAAGGTTATGGGTAGTCGAGTCCACAGACTATCCCCATGACCATGTGGGGCAAGAGTCCGGGACGGATCGGATAACAATCTGCGAAGACACAGACGGCGACTACCGAGCCGACCGCTTTATTCGTTTCGCATCCGATCAACCGCTCACAACGGCTCTCGCCATTGTGAAAGGCGGTGCAATCGTGGGGCAGGCACCCGACATTGTTTACTTGGAAGATACGGACGGTGATGATCTGTACGACCGGAAGACGATTCTTGTGGATGATGCCTTCGGAACGTTCGATACCCACGCCGTGATGAACAACTTCAAGGTTGGTATTGACAATCACATATGGGGCGCCGTGGGCTACAGCGGCATGTTCAGACCGGGTGAAGCGCCGGATGCGGATGCACGTATTCTGGGGCGCGGCGTGTTCCGCTTTTCCCGCGATGGCACGCTCCTGGAGCCCGTCGGGGAGTTCAACAATAACACATGGGGGCTGGGTATCGGAGAAGACAATACCATCTTTGGCTCCACTGCCAACAATAACCACGCTGTAGTGGTCGGTATTCCCATGCGCTACAGAGATGGCGCGGGGGTAGCGAATATCCAGAGCCACTACCTGGTCCTGCACAGCTCTCCCCGACAGCTGCAGCAGGTGGATTTTCGGGACGGGTACACTGCCGTTGCCGGAGCCTTCCCCTACGCTGGACGCCGTTATCCCGCCAAGTACCATGGTGCATTACTCATCACGGAGCCTACAGCACATGTGATCCACCCGGTATTCCTGGAGCGCGATGGCAGCGTGTACCGTGAGGCCGACGATCGGGTAGAAAACCTGCTTTCGAGTTCAGACGAATGGGTAGCTCCCGTCTTCGCAGACATTGGTCCTGATGAGCAGGTATGGGTAGCCGACTGGTATAACCCGGTTATTCAGCATAATCCGGACCGAAGGGGGATGGTAAACCATATCTGGAATGCAAACCTAGGCCCCGGCAACGCACATCTGAATCCGCTACGTGACCGGCAGCACGGCCGGGTGTATGTTGTTCATTATGAGGGAATTGCTACGGATCCGATCCGAGCACTTTCTGCTGACGACGGGGACGGATTGTTGGCGGGGCTGCGCAGCACCAATCTGTTCTGGCGCCTTACTGCGCAACGTCTGATAGTAGAAAACAGCTTGGTAGAACTGGAGGGGGCGGTTGTGGAGTTGACCCGCGAAAATGGCCCCGGCGCCGTGCACGCGCTGTGGACTTTACAAGGACTAAACCTTGTGAGTGGGGTGTTGCCGGATGTTCGCGCCGCGCTTTCTCATGTTGATGCGGCAGTACGTAAGGCTGCGATCCAGGTGCTGCCCGCAAGCGCGGAGGAGGGTGACGCCATCGCGACATCTGGAGTGCTCACGGACCCCAACCTTAATACCAGACTGGCCGCGGTGCTGAAGGTGGTGGACTTGGGAGCTGGGGCTTCACCGGAGCTGCGGACCGCCGCTCAGGCCGCACGAGAAGGTGGTGATGACTGGATAGCAACGGCCTTGGACCTGCTGGAACCCCGGGAATCAGAGGACACGGCGGAAGGAGAGCCCCTGCCATCCATGGACACATTGCCGCCTGCGAGCCTTGACTTGCACGCCCCGCAAGGTATAATGCGGTTTGCGGAGACTTCGTTGCAAGCATTCGAGGGACAACCTATACGGCTGACATTCAAGAACCTGCATCCGGACCTTCACAATGCCGTATTCCTGGCAGGGGATACGGATGTACCAGCATTAGGGCAGGCGCTTGACGCCTACGTGGCGGACCCCTCGGCCATGGATAACGAATACGTCCCTCCTGCCATGTCCGCAAATGTGATTGCGTCAACGGGTGTCATCTCCCAGCACGAATCGATTACAATAGAAATACCTCCGCTGAAGGCGGGTACGTATCCCTTTGTATGCAGCGTTCCGGGCCACTGGGCCGTAATGCAAGGAATACTAACCATTACTCCTCCACCGGACCTGCTTCGCAACGACGCCGCTTGGACATGGACCGGTCACCAGGAGATGGAGAGCATCGTATACCTGGCCGGGAGCGCCGGGAGCGAGAACCAGTCCCACTACCACTCGCGCGTGTTCGGATTTGCGGATGGGCAGGTGCTGTATGGCAACGGCCGACGAACATACCACTACACCGAGGAATCGGGCGACGAATTCGTGGCGCGCGTGCGGGAGGCCCGGCTATTGGTTCTCTCAAACAACAAGCCCGTCGCAAACGAGGCTGCGAGGGCAGCCATATTTGACCACGTTTCCGCCGGGCGTCCCCTGCTAATTACCCACCCCGCCTCCTGGTACAACTGGGAAGACTGGAACGACTACAATAGGGTCCTGGTCGGGGGCGGTGCGCGAAGCCATGAACCGCTTGGCAGCTTTACTGTGGAGGTTATTCAGCCGCAGCACCCGATTATGGACGGCGTGCCGGCTTCTTTCGATGTGACGGATGAGCTTTATCGCGCGGAGCTGCTGCCAAGCGCAGAAGCTGTAGTTCTCGCCATTGGCCGCTCCAAGGTCACGGGCATGGTATATCCTGTTATCTGGACGCGGCGCCGTGGGGATGCGACAATTGTGGTCAACACGCTCGGACACGACGACCGGGCGCATAACCATAGCGCATACAAGACGATCCTATCCGGTTCGCGCGATTGGCTACTACAGGATCGTCCGTAGGCCCGTACATAGCCGGTCCATCGCTGCCTCTACGGTTTCCTTCAGTAGTGCACCATAGGCAATCCGTAGACAGGTACCCTTGGTCTGGCCGAAGGTAGACCCGGGAATAACGGCTACACCATAGTCTTTGATAAGCCGCAGGAGGATGATGGTATCCGCAAGATCAGTATTGAGCTTGGCGAAAGCGTAGAAAGCACCCTCTGCGCGAGAGACTTGCACGCTACCTCCAAGGTCCCTTAGTGCCTGCACCACCAGGCAGCGCACCGCATCCATCGGTCCGACGAAGCCGCGACAATATCCAGCCCCTACCTCCAGTGCAGCGGTAGCCGCGGACTGAATCGGAAGGGGAGCACAGATGAGATTGGTGTCTTGAATCTTTCGTATTGCGGGGACAAGATCCGATGGCGCCGCCATATACCCGACTCTCCACCCCGCCATCCCGAAGGCTTTGCTGAATGAGTATATAGACACCGTATGCCCGGCAGCGCCGGGAGTGGCTCCCGGCGAATAGTGCATTGCTCCGCCGTAGGTGAAGTACTCGTATGCTTCATCACTGATGTGGTAGATTCCGCGATCTTTACAGAGTGTATTGATCGCCGCCAGCGACTTCTCAGGATACACTACGCCCGTCGGATTGTTGGGTGAAACCGTGACAATCGCCCGTGTTCGTTTCGTTATGGCCTGATTAATAGCAGCGACATCGGTTGGTAGTCATCGTCGGTTGCGACCATGACAGGAACGCAGTTGGCCATCTGTGCGGCCATCTGGTGGTTGAAGTAGTAGGGGCGCAAGAGGATGATTTCATCGCCCGGGTCCGAGATGGCCAGGATAGTTTCGAAGAACGCCATGTTGCTGCCGGCTGTCACCACCACCTGGTACCCAGGGTCCAGCCTGTTTTCCTCAGCCAGCTTCTGCTGTATAGCAGAGCGAAGCCGTGTCGTCCCTATGACAAAGCCGTACCGATCGTGTCTGCCGTCACGCAGAGCACTCGCAGCTGCCTCGGCTACGGCAGCTGGAGGTCCATAGTGGGAAACCCCCTGTCCGAGGGAAATAGTACCGGGATATTTTCCGATGAGCTCCTGTACGTACCCCATGATCGGGGTCTGCACAACTTGCAGTCTACGGGACGGAGGAATAGTCATTCGCCAAAACGAAACTGTTAAACCATTCGTTCACAGGTGTGAACGTGGAATGTTTCGATGCCATGGCGAGGCGTATATTGCGCTCCATGCCTGCATTCACCTGTGAAGCCGTCCTTTTTGATCTTGACGGCGTGCTATTGGACTCCAACCATGTCTACGAAGAACACTGGAAACGGTGGGCCGCCTCCCGCGGGGTTGGATACGATGAGATTGCCGCCGTGCACCATGGCATCCCTGCAGAACAGACCATTAGGCGTGTTGCTCCGCACCTGGATGCGAAGGCCGAGGCTCGCCAGTACAACAGGTTAGTAACGAGCGACACAGACATTACAGGCATCAAGGCCTACCCTGGCATCCAACCTATGCTGCTATCGCTGCCCGCAGGCCGCTGGGCCATAGTTACCAGTGCAATGCGTGACTTTGCTCTGCGGCTGCTGAAGCGCCTTGATCTTCCCGTACCCCGGATCTTTGTCAGCCATGGTGATGCTGCCCGTGGCAAGCCGTCTCCAGACCCGTATATTCTGGCTGCTGCGCGATTGGGGATTGCTCCTCGGAAGTGTATTGTGATCGAAGATGCCCCGGCGGGCGTAACGGCTGCCCGTTGCGCTGGTGCACGAGTTATCGCCGTTACCAACACAAACCCTGCCGCCGCGTTGGGGGAGGCGGATATTATCATTAGTGCAGTTCATGACATTACGTTCCGCCCGCACGATCGCGGGATAGATCTCATCGTGTAGCCATCGCCTGCCGTGGCGCTGCCCCGTTCCCGGCACGAGCTCCGCCCGATTCATGATGACTGATCCACCATCCGACGGGTAGCCCTGCCCTTTGCCCATAAATCATCATAACGGTTCAATTTTGCGTCAGTTCTGGTCAACTCGCGCTGGAATGGCTGTCGGAATGTCTCGGGTATCTCGTCCTGGCAGGTATGGTGTGTGACTTGATGTGAATAATGTCGTCCTCTCGTGCGGATACGCGATCTCTTCCTGCGCCGCTTGCCTTGGCGCTGCATTGGCCTACCTCCACGAAGCCTCGGCTGTCCTAGGCCTCAGTCTTCTGGCGACACTTCCGCCTCCAGTAATTGAACTGTCTGTACAAGACGCCATGCTCTGCACAAAACGCCGCTGCGGACTGGGTCCTTTCGTTATATGCTCTACCAGCGGAAACATCTCTTCCGCCGTACGTCTGGGCCGTACCATGCGATCTGGGGTCTGGGTTCTCACGTCTACCTGCAAGCTCCCCAGAACCCATCACCAAATCAAGATGTAGTTCACCGCACGCCTACGGTGTCAACGGTCCCTGCTCAATATTTCCGACACACGTCTTAGTCACTGACAAATCCTCACCACCGCACATAGCCGCTGGCGGTCACGCCGTAGCTCACCGGCCGGTATGGTGCTGTGTATTCCATCGCTAAGCCGCTTACACTGAATCCTAGCCCCGTGCGCCCCAGCACGCCCGCTCCTATGCGGTAGTCCCTGCCTCTGTCACGCAGCCCCATACCCACATGCGGCCGCAGCACGCTGCGCCTGTGAACACGCGATCCGTACCCCACCTCCAACTCCATCCGACGATCCGACGGATACACTTCCCACGGACGCCCCGCCTGCCATAGCGTCCCCACATGCGTACGACCCCAGGTCGGTCGCACCTGCGCTCCCAATCCCTCCAGTCCTCCATAGCGGACCATACCCGAATATCCCCACTCCCCGTAGCCATCCTCCTGATGCAACACCAAACGCCTTGACATTACCTCCGCATGCAACATCCCCATCCGCACACGTAACCCTCCGCCTGCCTCCATTCCCATTCCTCTCTCCGCATCCCCACCACTGTGCAAGACCGCCGCCTCCACATACGGCTCCAAGATTTCCTGCAACGTCACCGATCCCTCCAGACCCGCGCGAACTCGGCTCACCCCTATTCCGCCATCCATCCCCAGCCAGAATCCGTCCGCCTCGTACCCCAGCCGGGTGCCCGCCCGGCGTACCAACGTGCCGCCTACGCCCGCTGCCATCATGCGCATTCCCGTGTCCTCTGCTTCAGCCACTACTCCCTGTCCTGCTCCTGCCAACCCCCACACACTGTGCCGCATCCCTCCGTAGCGCACATACGGATACCAGCCCGTCATCTGTAGTAGCGTTCCTTGCTCCTCCAATGCCTCGCTGCGTGATATCACCATCCCCATCAGCCAGCGACCTCCCGCACGGTAGTCCGCCCCCAAGGACGCTGTCACCACATCCGCTCCCGATATCCCGCCGCTCTGCAACCTGCTGTACGCACCACGACCCCATACACTCAGCCGCTCTCCGCCTGCCTGCATACCACAGCCCGACAAAAGATGCGACACCCGTACCCGCTGACCGGGAAACGGCCTCGGCATACAACCCACCAATGATCCCTCCATACGCTCCGATACCGCCTCCACTATATGCACTGCCACACTCCGGCCTAATCGCGCACGGGTTCCCGTATTCTTCGATCCCAACACCACATCCTCTCGGACTGTCTCATCCCCTAACTTCACCATCAGCGCAAACGCCTCCCCGGTACCTTGCGCGCGCAGTAAGGGCACTCGTACCTCTTTTCTTGTCTCCCCAGGCCCAAACTCCAGTACCCCCTCCATGCGCTCGTAGTCCTCTCCCGCCCATGCCGTGCCGTCTACCGTACGGTAACGGCCGGTCAGCCGCTCTGCCACGGGTGCCAGTAGTCTCACCACAAACACCGCCTCGCTCTGCGACACCGCAATGGCTCGCACCTGCACGCCCAGCGCTGTCTCATCATCCAAGATTGTGCCCGTAGCCATCGCCTGCCCGATTTGCGCATTGGTCGGACTTGACAGCGCCACCTCTATCGTTTCGTTTCCTTCCTGCAAGTCATCATCTATCAGCGGTATCCTTACTTGCGCCTCTGTACTGCCGGTCTCAAATACCACCAGCCCCTGCGTCGACTCGTAGTCCACATCCGATGTTGCCGTGCCTCCTGTCACCGCAAACTGCACCGAGACCACCTTGGTACTACCATAATTCAGCCGCACCGCCATAACCAATTCTTCCGAACTCTCTGTCCCTGTACCATCATGGATGCTGACCTCTATCGGATCATCCTTAATCGTCACATCTCCCTCCGCATCCAACAGCATCGCATGCTCTGGAGCGCTCAGCTTTACTACCAATCCCTCGTCTTCCTCCACCACATCATCACGCGCTACCGGTACCCATATGTGCCTCACCGTCTCGCCCGGTGCAAACACCAACGTGCCCAGCGTGCGTGTGTAGTCCGCCCCTGCCTTCGCCGTACCGTCCTGCGTGGCAAATGCCACCCCGACACGCACAGTGCTCGCACCACTCAACGATACAGCAAGCTTCGCACGCCCTCCATCCTCCGAAACTGTCACATCTCCTATTGAGAGCCCCGGAAGACGATCATTGTCCAGTATCGTCACCATGGTTCTGCCTTCGTCTAGCTGCACCTCAAATGCCTCCCTGCCCTCGTGCACTGCATCGTCCCTAGTTGGAACCTGTACTACCGTCCCCGTCTCGCCGGGCACAATCGTCACCAATCCGGCACTCACCGCCTCATAGTCCTCCCCGGCTGTCGCCGTCATGTCATTTGTCCTATACGAGACGGTAACGGGCTTCGTGCTTACACTACTGAGACTGATGTAGACATTTGCTATACCCCCTTCCCGTACATACACCGCTGGCACTATCCCAACGGTCGGCTCAGAATCGTCGTCCAAGATGGTGGCACGGCCTGTTGCCATGCCCAGTTCCGCTCCCTGCGCGTCCGCCAGCTCCAGCGTGAAACCCTCGTCGTCCTCGTCCAACGCGTCATCAATGATCTGCACCAATACCTGCTTCTCAAGCTCGCCTGCTCCAAATGTGAGCACCCCACTTGTATGCTGATAATCCGCACCCGCTGTCGCTGTACCATCTTGCGTACGGTAACCGACCGTAACAACGCTGGTGGTCTCTCCGCTTAATCCCACTCGAAACACTGCCGTACCTGCGCCTTCCCTTACCCGGACATCCGACAACACACGCACAAGCGGCGACACATCATCGTCTCGAACCCCTACCTCTACACTCCCAGACACTCCATTGTAGCCACCACCACTCGCTGACAACCGTATCTCTCCGGTCTCGTCATCGTAGTCGTCATCGTCCAGTGCTGACACCGTGACTGTCTGGTCCGTTTTCCAGTCCGCAGTGTTGAAGGTCAAACTCCGCAGATTGACGGACACCTTACCGTTCAGTGCGGGCTCTGCGCTGATGGATACGGTCACCTGACCCGTTGGTGGAGAGGCGAGCCGCACTGCAAAGGTGTTGCCTGCTGCCCCCTCGTCCAAGGGCAATGCTGTCGGATTAATCACCAGCCCAACCTCGTCATCGTCCAGCACCATCACCGTTAATTCCTCCTCCACAGCATCGTAGCCGCCATCCGCCGCCCGGTGCGTCAGCGTGGCATCGTCATTGTTCGTATCGCCGTCCTGAGCAGCATGCACGGTTACTGTCTGTACGGTATACCAATCATCAGCAGTGAATGTCAGAGATCCATCACCCACCGTAACATCTGTATCGTCGCTCGCGGTCACCACCGTTACCATGCCCGATGGCTCCGCTAACAGCCTCACCGTATAGGACGCTTCGCTTCCTTCCGATATCGTAAGATCGGCAGGTGCCAGCACGATCCCTGCTACGTCATTGTCCCGTATATCTATGTCCACATCCTCTGTCTCGCCATCATATACACCCCCGGATGCTGTAAGGGTGAGCTGTACACTTGCGTCTATCACATCGTCGTCCTCTTCCGCACGAACTGTCACCGTAACTGGTCCGCTCCAGTCCTCCGATGTAAACCGCAGCATAGTTCGGCTTACCCTTAATCCTGTTCCCGCATCGCCCGTGATCCGCACATCCACCGCCCGCGTGGGCTCCGCAAGTAGCCGTACCGTAAAATGCTCTTCCGCCCCTTCTGGTACCGACAGGTAAGTGGGCGATACCACCAACCCTGTCACCGGATCATTATCCTTCACCTTCACCGCGACAGCAGACCCTCCCACGGAATCATAATCCCCTCCCGATGCAGTGTGCGTAAGCGTGGCACTGTCGTCGTCCGTGTCTGCGTCTTCCGCCGCACGCACCGTTACCGTCTGTTCCGTATCCCAATCACCAGAAGTGAATGTCAGGGAAGCAGCGCTCGTCGTTACGTCACTATTGTCGCTTTCAATAGTCACCGTCACCATACCGGTCGGCTCTGTCTCCAGTGTTACGCGATACATGCCCGATGCCCCTTCAACCACGGTTAAAGCCATCGGCTCAATACGTAACCCCGGCGTATCGTCGTCTGTCACTGTCACAGGCAAATCCTTGCTCACCGAGCCGTAGTCCCCACCAGAAGCCGCGTGGGTAAGTACCATCCGCTCGTTGGACGCATCGTCATCGTAGGGTGCCGTCACCGTCACCGTCTGCTCTGTATCCCAAGTTGCACCCGTAAAGGTCAGGCTCACGGGACTCATAGTTACGCCCGTACCCGTGATAGAAACCGTTACTGCTTCCGCAGGCAGTGTGGCCAGCTTCACCGTGTAATCACCGGAACCCCCTTCTTGAATCGTCAGGCTTAGCTTGCTCAACACCAAGCCCGGTGTGTCGTCGTCTGTTACATCCACCGACTCTCTCCCAATAATGCCATCATACCCGCCTCCGCTTGCCAGCAGACCTAATGACCCTGCTTCGTCGTTGGCATCCGCATCGTCTTCCGCCGTCACGGTTACTGATTGATCGATGCTCCAATTGGAAGATGCAAAGGTCAAGTTGTCGTCAGACAACGACACCTTTCCGCCCAGCTCCGATGGAACGCTCACCGCCACCGTCACATCTTCCCCCACAGGAGGAGATGAGCCCAATCTTACGTTAAACTCCTTTCCAGGACCCCCTTCCACCAAGCCTAACGTCGTCGGATCCACTACCAATTGCACTATCTCATCGTCATCCACGGTAACATCCACATTACCTGTCTGGTCATTATACCCGCCTCCGCTTGCCGCGAGTTCTAAAGTCCCTTTTTCGGGGTCTGCATCCCCATCGTCCTCCGCCACCACGGTTACCGATTGGTTTTCGTCCCAATCGGAAGATGTGAAGGTCAAGTTGTCGTCAGATAACGATACCTTTCCGGCCAGTCTTGGTGGAATGCTCACCGCAACCGTCACATCTCCCCCTGCAGGAGCCGAGCCCAGCTTTACTGCAAAGTCCTTGCCGGACCCCCCTTCCACCAAATCCAGCTGGCGGGGTGCAACTTGCAGCCTTACTACGTGAATGTCCGTTACCGTCACCCTTAGGTCTTGCTTCACACCGGCATAGTCCGCTGCGCCCGAAGCGGTATGGATGAGCGTCACTGTGTCATTGTCCGTGTCGGCATCCTGAAGGGCCATCATCTCCACGGTTTGCGGGTTGTTCCAATCCACAGGCGTGAATGTTAGACTCGTCTTGCCGAGTGTCAGGTCCGTCCCTGCATACCCCGTTATCGCCACTGTTACATCACCGATAGGCTGCATTCCTAAGGCTACGGTGTACGTTGCCTGGCCCCCTTCTTTCACAGTCAGTGGAGACGGATCCAGTACAAGATGGGGTTCACCAACAATAGTGCCAATGGCCTTCTGCTCCGGAATGCCTGCAAACTGGTCTGAATGTGTAATCAGGTTAAATGTCTCTGTATCTTCGGGAATTTGATCACCCAGTATTGGTACCCGGATATCAGCGCTCATATCGCCCTTCTTAACCGTAACGCGTCCCTCCCAATTGGTAAAGTCTGTCCCTTCTGTAGCCGTACCATCCTCCGTTCTGTATTTGACGGTAAGATCTCGGGCGACCGGTTGCTGGAACTCCAACAAGAATGGCATAAAGCCATCCGCTTCCGCGGCCATCGTATCCCTCACGGCCCACCCATCGACATCCAGTATTCGCATTAGCGCATTGCTTTCAGTCCCTACCGGTCCGTCTCGGAAACGAGTGCAGTAGCAACTCTTAACTTCATCTCCTTCAGGTATACCATCCGAGAGGGCTTCGTATGTATCTACGGTCGGCTCTGACACAAACCAACGAATACCCGCAAACTCATGCTGGCCGATAATTTCGACACTATCCTTGCCAGTCACCAGCACATCTTTCCCTCGCTCAGCCGTACTGTCAACATGATGGATGTAAAAGTATGGCCCATTCCGAGAAGTTGCACGGCACCTGTATGAGGCCAAGCAAGTGGTCCCTTCTCGTACTTCACGCCAAATTGGACCGGGTACCTGTTCACATTCAGTGTCCCGTGATGAAACTTCCGCACTCGCCGTCCTGAACGGCAGGAGACGCGGCGCTACTCCCTTCAGATTGGATCCCGTGCTTAAGCCCGCCTCAGTAGCGGGAGCCAGAGACACGGATTCCATCACACCACCCTGACCCTGGGCCAACTGAGTTATTCCTGAAGCACTAAGCAGGCCCAGCAGCACCACTACGCATCTCCGTACGCCATTAATGGCCCAACAATCAAGTGATGTCAAAACAATCCGCCCGCTCTGTCGCATTCCGCTCCGTTAGTGTCTTCTAAATAGCCACCTCCGATCGTAATGTAGCGTGGAAGGTGATAACCTGCGATATTCATGTCGTTGGCCTGTATGGATCTAAACCTAAGTTCGCTAGCCAGTCTGGTAGAACACGCCGATCGGATTGTCCGCTGCTGACACTGGCATTGGTGACCGCTGGCAACGATTTCGCGCGTAAAAGCATTTTTTGGGAGTTATATGGCTGAGTGCCACGCGTTTTCGCAGGAGTTACTCTTTGTGCTTGGGTGGTGCAGACAGGATGGCTTTCACCATTTTTTCATAATCGGTTCTCGCTTTTCACGAAAATACTGCAATTATTTCAAATAACTCAACACGTGGGTACGCATGATATATAATTGCCATATATTAGGGAGTTATATACCACAGTGCCATGCCCGAAACGGTTAGTGCATACCGCAATATCACATACAGGCTGTTGCCCGGAAGTCGGAGTAACGCCAAGCAACTTGCTGGATTAGCGGGTGCGTGTAGGTTTGTGTGGAATGCCATCCTCGCAGCGCAGAGCGAGGCGTACAAGAAAGCGAAAGAGGCTGGAGAGAAGCCTCCCTCGGTAAGCTTCTTCTCGCTGGGAAAGCGGTTCACGGCGCTGCGCCGTACGGTCGAGTGGCTACCTGAATACTCCTTTGGTGTCGTCAGATAGTGTTTGCCAGAAAAGTAGGCTTTTCTGAGTGATTCTTGGACTAGCCGGGGGCTGGAATCCGAATTGGGGATCCGGAAGGACAGTCAGCAAGGATTTTTCGACGATAACGTCGCTGACTTTGTCCGCTCACACCGGCAATCCGGTGGTTTTGACGTGTTTTTGGCCTCCATCGCCGAGGCATGAACACACGTTGGCCTCTCGCCCTTGCAGACTACCTTGATTTTGTGCTGAAGATGCTCGCGCGAGTCCCTACGCCGCGCGTTTGCGGGCCGGCTCGCACCGCCTTCGTCGCTCCTCGTTCTGCTTCACCATCTGCCCGATACGGTGAACATTCGCCGCTACCACTATCAGCGCCACCGTGCGCACAAAGCCTTCCTTGCCACGGGTCTGTATCAAACCCAGACCCCGATGATTCAAATTGTTGATCTCCGACTCCACCGCCGGATGCTGACGACGCCCCTCCACAAACTTCGGATCGGATTCCCTCTCCTTGTCCGCTTTGCTCAACCGACCCCTCTATTGATACGAGTGAGGATCGCGTTGCCATATACATGTTGAGCCTTTTGCAAAACCCCGGTGTATTCGGCGGTGGTGGCGACCAAAATGCCCAAATTTTCGGGTTTTTCGACATTACGCCGGGAGCATTGGCATGTGTTGCCTTTGGATCCAGATGTATAGGCGATGAAGGCTTCCCGGGGGGATGAATTCGGGACACAATCCGTGCTTTCTGGACACACCTATGCCCGGCTCCTGCTTCGCACAAAACCCGATTAGCGCAATTTACGTCTGGATTCCTGTCTCTATTGCACCATACGCAACAGCTGATCTACCGTCAGTACCAGCACGCCGAACATCAAGTGGCATGTCACCTTCTTGTGCCCACGCACGCGGACATTACGACCACCAAACTCATCCTTGAGCCGCCCGAAGGCTCGCTCAACCGTTGAACGCTCCCTGTAACGAACATCCTCAGGCAACACCAATCCGGATGCTCGCTGGGCCGTTTCTCGCGGATAAGCGCCGCCTTACCTTTGCGTCGCGGATTATGGTCGATAATCGGCATGTGCCCCAAGCCTTTACTGTGCTCGTGAATCTGCTTCGCGTCGTATGCACTGTCCATCAGATCATACAAATTGCGTACCCGCAGTTGAGATATCGTAGCCAACGGAATCGCCGCCTGGCTATCATGCAATGATGCAGAGCAAACAAAACCGCTGATCGGTACGCCTCCGTCGGCCACATCCATGTGCAACTTGTACCCCGTCCATTTCTGCGTATGTCCCTTCGCATTGCGCTTAACGCCTACCGTACATCGCTTCGGTAACTCCTCCAACATCTCCTCTATCCCCATGGTACGCTGGCACACCAGCCGCGGCAACTCCTTCGGAGGCTTTTCATCCTTGGTAGGATGCGATGATTTGCACTCTACTGGACGCTCCGACTCCTTTTTCAGTACCGGCTTCTCTCGCGCTGCTATTGCGGTCGAATCACGCGATAGGTGCCCCACCAACTGCTCCGAATACCCCTCCTTTATCAGAGCCTCATGTACACGCGTCGGCAATTCCGCCTCTGAAAATTCCCTGAACGCACGTGAAAAGGTCGCCTCACTCGGCACATCCTCCAACCGATGCCAACCGCACAAACGCCGCAGCGTCGGATCCGAACGCAACCGCTCCACCAACGCTCTGGTCGTATCCATATTGAACACCATCTTCGCCAGGAACGCCCGCGCAAGGGCAGCACGGCTCTTCAACGGACGCCCGGGTATACCGTCCTGAGCACTGGGCAGAAAGCGCTCAACTCACACCATCTCCAGTACCGAGAGCAGCTTCTTATGGCGCCCCTCCAAGGGGCCAATCGTTTCCTCCACCCAGGGGAAAAGCTCCCGTTGGCAGTTGATCCAGAAACCGCTTAACTTAGAATTGAGGGAGATGAGAACCTTCGTTTATTGCGAGTTTGGTTTCTCCTCCAAAGATACCTAACACGGAGGTTCCAGTCCCTCAAGTGTGCTTGCTAGCACACATTTTCATGGCCTGTAGAATCCTCCATCTGCACCCGCCGAGCAGTCAAATCTACCTGACCAGCCCCCTATCTTAGGAAATCGCATCTTCAGACAAAAACACCCCGATTCAAGAGTTTTGCAAAAGGCTCATGTTGTGTGCCGGGTGCGATAATCGCAGGGAGTATTTTGGTCATAGTGGTGACGACATGTCAATTGGCGAAGAGCACGTTTTCATAGCATAGGGCCGGATTCGTAACGTCCAAAGGCATATGCGCAGTGGCTTAGTTACGAATGAGTATAAACGCTTGTATGTTCGGGCCTTATGTCTGATGAGGGATCTTGAATCGGGTTGATGTTGCCTTTTGATCGCGTTCGTATTATCTTGGGTTGTTCGGTTACGAAAACTGGCGTTGGGGTCATTGTTCCGTTGGCAGATCTTTGCGCCAGCGATCAGGGCATCATTCTGCTACGTGTCGTATTTTCAGCAACATACTGCGTGCGATGCTGTGACGCTTGTGAGCCGCTATTCTATCGTCTGGACGAGAACCATAGGGTACTCTCGCACGGACCGCCCCGCCTACTAGGGGATTGAAAGCAAACGGTGCCTGGATGCCGGCCTTCAGTAGGCTGGCTCGCACGGACCGCCCCGCCTACTAGGGGATTGAAAGTCCAGGAAGACCGTGTCGAGTCCGTCCCAATCTTCTTGGCTCGCACGGACCGCCCCGCCTACTAGGGGATTGAAAGAGGCGTAGTTGTACGTGCTACCACGGATAACTACACGGTCTCGCACGGACCGCCCCGCCTACTAGGGGATTGAAAGTCTTCCTGGAAGGTATCCAGGAACACGGCGTCAAGGTCTCGCACGGACCGCCCCGCCTACTAGGGGATTGAAAGTTCAAGGACCGGAACGGTGTACATCAGGTTGTCGATGCTCGCACGGACCGCCCCGCCTACTAGGGGATTGAAAGAATACGTGCTTGCCTCGCACGTCCTCCACCGTCGCGTGCTCGCACGGACCGCCCCGCCTACTAGGGGATTGAAAGAGTATTCCCGGAGTCCTGGTTCGTTGATGCGGATGAATCCTCGCACGGACCGCCCCGCCTACTAGGGGATTGAAAGTGTATGACCTGCTTATACTCTTACTGTGCAGAAATACTCTCGCACGGACCGCCCCGCCTACTAGGGGATTGAAAGTCTTGTACTCTGTCTCTTTGACAGAGTATCCTTTCGCCTCGCACGGACCGCCCCACCTACTAGGGGATTGAAAGGTGAACCCGAAGAGTATCTGACGAATGGTCATGGGATTGCTCGCACGGACCGCCCGCCTACTAGGGGATTGAAAGCTCTTGCCCAGTGACCTTTGAGCTGGATACGGATGATCTCGCACGGACCGCCCCGCCTACCAGGGGATTGAAAGTTATGGCTGTAACTGATTTTGGCCGACAGGCATATACTCGCACGGACCGCCCCGCCTACCAGGGCTGCCTACCGCCCACATTAGCTAGCTTGCTTGACAAGAGGGGGTGTCAACTGGGTCGGTTAGCACGTTGTTATGTGGTTTTGTGGGGCAACAGCACCAGATCCGGGTAACAAGGTAAGGTACAGATCGGTGGCTGAGCGCAATTCCTTGTGCGGATCGGCACAAGAGCGGTGTCAATGTGCCGCGTTCCTCGGGCGGACATAACAATGCGGTTACCGCGATTCGCTGATCGCCGCAAAATCAATGACATAGCCCCTCGTGCTGATAGCACGAGCCTTAGGCAGAGAAAATCAGGAGGTAAGCACAGACCTATCCCTACCGCGTGCCCAGTTCAGATACCTGACACTGTATAATATTTATCTGTTCTTGCAAGTTCGGTGTGGTGATTGGTTCTTTCAAGAGGTGCGGAGCCCTCGGACCGGAGTGATGCTTGCACCGGGGATGCGGGAAGCGTAGCATCGTTTGGCATGCGCGAGGCGCTTGCCTATGCGATGGACATACGTCGGCGCTATAACGCCCGGTAGCTCTGGCGTCTTTACAATTCTCTTCCGAATCCCCGTTGCCATCGCACTAAACGTTGGCGCGGCAACGACGCTGGGGGGCAGGTATCACTCCCTGCTATGGGTACGTTTGTTGCTTCGCGTGCTCGTCATTCTCGCTTAACGATGAGGACCTCTCTCCGTATCATATGGTATCGCTTCTCAAGGACGGCAAAGGTCTTGGCCCCTATCTCCAACCGGCTGTAGCCGCGCCAGATTACCTTGGAGCCTGGAGGCCGGTCTTTCTTCCGATCCATATAGCCACCAAAGACGGCCACCACCCGAATAGCAGCCCCGAGTGTCTTTGGAGGCGGCAGTCCAAACTCGTCGGCAAGCTCGTGCAACAGGCGCAGTTCCATCTCATCAATCAATCCTTCCGGCGACGCTTCGGGTTCCTCGCGCCCCAGAAGCGTCATCAATAGCAGGCGCCACGCCATCACCATACAGATCGTAATGGCAGTGTGCAGACTCTTGGCCTGCCGCATACCCATAGGCGGCGGAAACGTACCTGCATCCGCGCCAGACGGCCCGACCGCCCCTTATGCTTGACTCGACCTGACTTCACGCGGCGGCTCAAACGCACAATCGGCACTTCCATGTGTCCTGCCGGACTGCCCGACCGCATGGTCGCAAACAACTTGGGAGACTTTTTACCCAATAGCCGATTCACCTTGGCTCGCACCAATATGTCCACACGCCCTGCCCTGCGCTGCTGCGCCAGGATCGCAAACACATCCGCCTCGCGGTCCATGACACACAGCACACGGGTACGACCGCTCAGATGCGAGGCGGCTTCCGCTATGTCCCGCACGCCGTCTATCCATAACTGTGTCTTAGGAGCAGGAGCCTCTTGGTCGGTTGTATAGGCACAGCGTAAGATCCCCAACGGCACACCGTCCTCACCCACCGCCAGCGTAGCGTGCAAATGCACTCCTTTTGCCTTTGATGTGGTCTGATTGTGCCCTATCACATCCAACCCCTCGCACGCCGGACGAGTACTGTAGCTGATGTCCGTGCCATCCTGGATGCACAGCACCGTCCGTTGCGTACGCATCCGCTCTATCGTGCGATCACGATGCGGCTGCAAAATCTTCTCCTGCGTGATCTCGTTCTCGGCCGCTTTCTCCAAAAAACGGTAGTATCCCCGCCCGATCAGCGTCCAGATTGGCCGTGATCAATTCTCCTGGAGTGCGTGAAAGCATGTTTACGCTATGTACCAACCGGTCCGAACGGCGTTTGTCCCCCAGCGGCGCTCCACCAAACTCCTGTTCTGCCCATGTATCACTGGCCAGCCCCGCACCCACCTCAAGCTCGGGATACGCCTCCACAACCGGCACTCCAAGCTCCTGCCTCCAATCACCACTCAGATCATACACGAAAACCGCCTTCTTTCCCTTGGTGCATGCATTACCAGGAGCATGACGCCCACGCCCCTTGGTTTTCCCCACACACTGAAACCCCGCAGCCCGAAAACACGTGCCGCGATGTTCGGAGCCCACAAAGGTCTCTATCACCCACGGCACATACCCGTAACGGTTCTCAAAATCCTCCGGAAAACAACGCAATACCTTCCCCAGTGTATGGCTGGCAAGGTTCCTGATCCGCACCATGGAGCGAATCAGGAACCGATTCAAACCCACGACATGGTCCCGGTAGTCCTCACGCTGCTCGTCCGACCACGCCATCCATCTGTCGCGCGCCTTCAGATACAGCCCCGCAGCCGCAAAGCCTATCGCTCCGATGTAGCCATGCTCGCTCCCGACAAGATAGCGCAACTGCCGTCCGGCAAACCGTGGCGCACACATCGGATGCTCGGCCTCCACAAGCGTATTCCAGATCGCACGCTGCCCGGCATCTTCTACCAATTCCAACTCCAGGCCGCGCACATCCTTGAGCAACGTCGGCACTCCAACAGGCGCAGGTACCGGTTCGTCCAACAAACGAGGCACAGCGCCTCGGACCACGCGCTTCGGTGCAGGCAAGGACAGCGCACCCTCGGCTTCGAGTGTCTTGAGCGCCTGCAAACAACTGCTGTGCTGCACACGCCCTAAGGCATCATAAAAGCCAAACGCTTCACTCACACGGCGACTTATCGCTGTGCGACCATCGTCAGGATGCTGCTCCATGACCTCTGTCAACTCACATGGAGCAGCACGCAGTGTCTTCAGAATCTGATGTTGAACCACCATGCCGCCAATCTAAGCGGCATGAATTACAATGTTAAGTAGGGATACCGGTTGAACGGTAGAGTTAGCCTGGCGCACATACCGGTAGGGACCCGAGTCGCCCCGGGCCCCCCGGACAGATCCGGACGTGCGCGTTAACGCATCCGGCTCCTCCCTTGGGTCGCGCCAGCGCGCTTAACGGTGAATCGTGTGGAAGGCCATGGGTGCCGGATCTCCAACTTCGGCCAGTGTATCGCAGTGAGCTTGTCCATCGTGTCCCACGTCGTACGATCCCGCTGGGAACGTCGTCGTAACACACGCATCCATATCCAGTACAGCCGGATGTAGCAGCTCGCAAGGTACCGGTAACTCGTCGGTACGGCATAGTAATTCAACCATCCGTTGAGCACCCGCCCCAACCATTTCCCCGTCTCATGCACCGGGCGGTGCATGCGGCGAATCAGCTGCCCCTTCACGCGCTTCAGAAAACGAGCCATACGCTTGGCTATCGGCTTACGACCAAGACTAAATCGCCCCCTCCGATCTCTACGACAGTAATGCGTAAATCCCAGAAAGTCGAATGTCTCCGGTCGACCCTCACCACGCTTCCTGCGATCTTCCTCGGCATGTCGCCCGAATTCAATCAGACGAGTCTTCCCCGGATGCAGTCTCAACCCGAACGTATCAAGCCGATCCCGCAGTGCACGCAGATAACGTTGCGCTGTCCCCTCGTACTGGAAACACACCACGAAATCATCCGCATAACGAATGATGTAGACCTCCCCCGCACTCCGCTGTGACTTGCGCCATGCATCGGTCCAAAGATCCAACACGTAATGAAGATAAATGTTGGCCAGTATAGGGGAAATCACCGCACCCTGCGGTGTACCCTCCTCACTATCCCGCCACATCCCATCTACCATCACGCCCGCCTTCAACCACTTGATGATCAACCGAATCACCCGCTTATCCGCAATACGATGCTCCAAGAAGCGGATAAGCCACTCCTGGTTTACCGTGTCAAAGAACTTGCGAATGTCGGCGTCCACAATGTAGTTGACCTTGCGACGCTCTATCACGTATGCCAAAGCATCCAACGCGTCGTGCGCGCTGCGCTTCGGCCGGAACCCATAGCTGAAACCCACAAACTCCTCCTCGAAAATCGGAGTCAGTATACGTTCCACCACAGCCCTCTGGACGATCTTGTCCTCCAGTGCAGCCATGCCAAGCGGTCGTGTACCTCCGTCCGGCTTGGGTATCTCTACCCGCTTGGACGGGGTCGCCCGGTACGCTCCTGTATGTACACGTCGGTGAAGGTCCGTCATACGGTCCTCCAAATCCTCCGCGTACCTCTCCCATGTCATACCATCCACTCCCGGTGCCGCTTCACACTTCTGCGCGTGGAAGGCGGTCCTAAGCGCTTCCATGCTGACATGGTGCAGTAACGTCGTGAGACGCTCCGCTGGGTTTCGCTTCACGAACTCCCGTAACCGCTCCTTCCCCTGTGACACGCGAGCCCATTTCTGCGCCTGGTGCGTGGTAGGATCTCGCGATTTCCCCTCGGGCGACAGCCTTCGCTCCCGCTGCTCCGCCAGGGTATCGTCCCCTTTGTTCGCAGCATTCATCGCTACTATGCTGTCGTCTGACTTCTTCATACCGTGCATCTCCGGTTACGGTGTCTCCACCTTTCCTTCGCGGTCCCGCACGACTGCAGGACAGTATGAAGACCTCCCAGGTCCCGACAAGGTATGTACGTGCGTCCATGGGGTCTCGGACACCGCGGGCCTGTCCGCCGTCTTACCATAACGATGACGGACATGTTGCCTTCGACCAAAGGAAGAGCCTCGGCAACCCGAACAAGAAGTCTTTCGATGCTCCATGTCCCTGGCCACACGCACCGCTACCGACGCTTCGCGTCTACCCTCACGAGTAGCCACGCACGGCTCGCGGAAATATGTACTTGGTTGTAGCTTCATATTACGGGACTTTCACCCGCTATACCTTGCCAGTTAGCCTGGCGCACTCCTTTTGTCTTCTTGGCACACCCTTGGTTTTGACATCGTCCAAGCTCTTTCGACACTTCGGCAGTGGTTCATTTGCATTCAACCCCGTGGCTCGTACCTGACAAAGTCCTACCTCTACCTTTTCTCGTCTCGCTCACCACACTGCCTCTTGAACAGCGCAGCAGCCGGCAGTTTAGAGCCTCCGCCTCTACAGCGGCTCTGGAGGGCCTACCTCCATCCCTTACGTAGCATGACTACTCGAAAATCAAATCATACTTAACATCAGTGAGTCTTCTTAGCACGCATCTGGCACGCACTACGGTTCGCTCGCCGCGAGAGGCTAGCCTAAAAAAGGATTAGAACACCGGTCGAAATGCCAAAATATGCCTGCGCAGGGCCCCTCATCCTCTATCATGAAGGCAAGCGTCAACATGATGACACCTTCCTCACGCCGAAATCGGGAATTTGGTCACCCTGGGTAAGTGGCCATCTATGCGTTCTGGCTGATGCTGATCTTGCCGAGGTTGTAGCAATGCGAGGGTTTCCTGCCTGATCAAAATGGATAACATGTGTGGAAAGAATGTTGTTCATGATCAGTCGACGACTCGTAGTGGGGTTTCTTCCCGTCTTGGTGTTCATTGGCTCCTGCGGATGCGGCATTCGCGAGGGCTCATCCTACGTCCGCACGGCATTGCCGGTCTCTGATATTGACCAGAGGCTTGGAAACTCCAAGGCATTCAGTGACAGTGCTGACCACAATCTAACACGGTTTCTGGCCGCCGAAATGTTGCGGAGCGACCTGCATGTGCTGATTGACAGGATTGGCAGGTGCGATGCCATAACATACTGGTATGCTTCGTTGAATCGTGAGATTGCCCTTCTAGACGACCCGCTGGAGCAGCAGTTTCGGTCCCTAAGACCTGTGCATCTCTTTGGTGAGGGAGATGGGCGCTGCTACTCCTATACAATAGAACATACCGTGCCGCTGCCGGAGCCGTCCGTTTGGCGCCGGCGCCTCCTGACCAGTATTCCTGTCCGTATAAGCATAATCCATGCCATGCGGGATGCCCGGTTCCTTCTACCTAGGCCTTAACTGCATGCGCAAAGCATTCATCATCGTCCTCGTGCTTACGGGGAGTGGCGCAGCGGCGCAGGATTTTGATCAGCTGACGCGCCCGGTTGCGCGTGTTGCGGACCCGGCGGTAATGGAGCTTATCCTGCACGAGCTACTGATTCCGGTACCGGACAAGCTCGCACGCATGGAGGTGGTTGACCTCACGGCCAACGGCTACGGCCCGGACGACACGCTGATACTCTATCCCTCCCTTGAAACTTACTTGGTCGGTGCCGATGTGCCGCGCCGCCTTCAGGATGTAATGAAGACATGGGAAATTGAGACGGACTACCGCCTTGATGCCACTGTTGATGAGGGGGCGCGGATGGCTGAGGATGCTCATTCGCGCCAAGATGCACAAGGAGCCTTGTCGGCCGATGTGCTAGCTGCGGTGGAGCACTACTACGGCGGCGAAAACATAAAAATGCGCCTGGCGCGCGGCGCCACCGGCCTGCGACTGGAAATGTGGAACTATGATCCTGCCTCCATGCGCTATCGTCCGGGGCGTGCGTGCACCAACGATGGCCAGATGTTTTCCTTTGCCCGTCCTGCATTCGTAATGCGTTTCCGGGATGCCTCCGGGTGCCTGGTAGCAAGCCAGCGGGATGGCATGCTTGATACACAACCATGCGCTGATTCAGCAGCACCTACAACCCATACCCCTTGAATTCCCCGCTTATGAAGTCTCTACTCTGCCTGCCTCTGTTCCTGTTCGTGCTGGCAGCCGGACCCGCACACCTTGTGCACGGACAGTCGTCAAATGTGGATGTCAGCATTACGCTCGTAGCACCATCGCCGGTTTGTGGGCTGACGGTATCCTCCGACCTTGGTTATGGTACTATTCAAAAGCCTTCATCGGGCACCGGAAGCGTAGCTATCAGTGCTACCACTGGAACAAGGACCGTGACGGATGTCCTGGCGTCTGGCAGTGCGACAGTAGGACAAGTGCGAATTAATGGAAGCAATGTGGCAAGTTACTCCCTGTCACGGACGTTTCCGGGTTCGCTTACGCGCTCTGGAGGTTCATTGGGGTTCAGTGGCTCGTGGGCTCAGAGCCTGCAACCGAACGGCAGCTATAGTTCTGTCAACGGCTCCAGCTATTCCGGCACATCACGCGGCGTAGGCACTACCTTCACGCGGTATTTTCGCTTCGGCGGCACGGTAAGCGGTATTGGTCTCAGCGATCCTAACGGTAGTTACACCGGCACCATCAAGACGAGCGCGACATGCAACTGACGTATGGACTTGCGGTTTTCGCGGCATTGTCGGTGACACAGGCCGGGGCGCAAGAAGCGGCCACAGTGGATGTGCGCTTGGATGTGCTGCCTCCGTCGCTTACCGTAACAATCACGAGCGCAGAGGTCGACTTTGCAGAGCAGCGCCCTGATGCCGGGCGTGTTGATCTGGATCCGGTAACGGGCGAAATTTCCGGCAAGGTATCGGGGCGGCACGCATTGGGTGAATTATCGCTGTCTGGTCCAGCCAAAGGCGCCTACGCAGTGGCGATTGAGCCTTGGCCCCTCCTTACCGGTGCTGCCGGACGGGTATCATTTGGCCTGCGGTGGGCGCGCAATGCAAGTTGCCGAGAGAGCGGATTCGAAGAGTTGTCGGGTAACGTTGTCATACAAGGTATTCTGGGTCCTTCCGGTTGTACCAGCTTTCGATTTGGTGGGGCCGTCCATCTCCTTAGCACGCCCGCCGGCCGGTATGGTGGACGGCTGCGGGTACGCGTAATTCCTCTTTAAGAATGATGCGCCTGCTGGTTCTTCTGCTGTTTGGCACACTCGCACCAATCCTAGCTTTAGCACAGGCCAGTCTAAGTGTAACGCCTGCATATGTTTACATCACTGAACGCGAGCCCCACGGATTCTTCGCCCTTCATAACGGCGGGGACACCAGCATTGAAGTGGTGCTCCTTGCACGGTATGGCGTGATTGAGTCGGATTCTGCCGCCACGTTCGTAACATTGGGAGAGGCAGGATCGCTTGGTGACCTCGCCGCACGTTTGACATTCTTTCCGGATCGGATCGTGCTGGGGCCGGGGAACGATCAGCATGTGCGGTTTATGGTACGCGGCGTTGAAGATGTCGCTGATGGTGCCCATATCGCACTCATGAATTTTGAAATGCAGGAACGTGCTGCCGTGACGGCAGACCAGATACCTGCGGTAGCATCCGCGCTCAGCATTGTCTACAGTCTCGTCGCTCCTATTGTACTTATCAAGGGGCACGGCGGGGCAGCCCTGGAGGCGCGCATAGTTCAGAAAAGTAAAGGCCGTGTCAATTTACTTCTGACCAATCAATCCACCTTCCCGTTTGTGGGTGGCGTAACGATCTGGAGCGATGGCCATATGGTTGGCAGGGCGGAAAGTGCTGTGTACACGCGTCGCACCGTAGAAGTTGAGGTGGTTGAGTCAATAGGCAGTGGACCACTGCAGGTGCGATTCGACGCTGCATACCCGGGCGTACCGAACGATGTGCGCAGCCGGCTGGTGTTGCCTGCTCCAATTGAACTCGCCTGGTAAGCGCATGCGCTGGGGGTTGCTGCTGATGTCCCATTTGGTGTTCGCCCAGCCCGTGTTGCACGAGGTACCGCTGATGGTGGAAGCGCCGGGTTTACAGGAGCTTGTCCCGGCATACCATGATGGGGAGCAGTTTTTTGTTAACGCTGCGCGCCTCTTCAAAATCCTTGGCTACCACACCGCTGTTGATAGCACGCATATCGAATTGCACGATGCGGTACGGAGATACCGCGTTGAGCTTGCAGACCGTGAGGTCCCATTGGTTCGCCTAGATATCCTGGCTCGCTCGTTCGGGGCTGACATGTTTTTTGATGAGAAGCGCCTCAGCCTGATGCTCTCCTCCGCGGCTGAGCGATTTGATACTAGAATCCTGGTTCCACAGACAGCGCTTCCCGGTCAGGCTCCCGGGCCGTTACGTTATGGCAGACAGCGACGCATCCTGGGAGGCGCAGTGGCAGCTTACGATGTGACGTGGGGTGGACGGAGGGAAGTGGTCGCCAACACCCGCTATACAGTATCAACCCTTGGGGGTTCGTTACAAGGCGAGGCTGGCAGTCTGAGTTACATGTTGGATCTTCCGTTTAAGCGTGTTGCCACGTCTGTCACAATCGCACGCACGCGGTATAGCCGGGAGGTGCGCCTCTCTAACAGCCCTCTGGGTAGCCAGCACCTGCATCGTCGCAGTAGTATTGGAGGACGTACAGAGCCGCATGCCCTTGTTGAGGCAGCAATCTCTGGAGTGGTGGTTGACAGGGTGGTTGCGGATAGTGGTGGACGGTATCGCCTTGTCGTGCCAATCTACTATGGTAGTACCGATGTGACTGTGCTGCACCGCTCGCCAGCTTCAGGGGGCGAGCGCGAAGAACGGCATCATGTGTTTACGGCTGTTGAGCAGGTCGAACATAAGCGTCTGTATTACGATGCCGTGTTCACCCGTGACCGCACGCGCCTTACCACATCATATGGTTTACTGCCGAGGCTAACGCTCCGAGCCGAGGGCGAGGAGTACCACTATCAGCGCCTTTGGCTAGGTGCGGTAGCAAGTCCATGGCGCTCCACCATCGCAGCGTTTGACATTGATGCTATTAGTAGCCGACTGCGGGCACAGATGTACTTTGTACAGCCTCGCATGAGAGCCGACGTTTCCTACACTTCGGAGCGCCGGCAGCTTCGGGCGCTGCTCACGGGTCACCATAGGGGACTGAACGGCCTGTTTGCAGCTTCGGTTGACGTTTCGGGAAGTCTCGTTCAACAACGGGCATCCTACTTCGGACAGACGGGGGTAACGGCCGAGGTTGGGTATTCCCGGCAGCATTACAGATCATTACCGGTTTATCAGCATCTACGTGCTATGGTCGGTCACGCGGGAATGGTAGGCCACGTGGCAGGGAGGGTTTCAGCGGGTGTGACCCAGGGGCGTCATTTGCAGCTATGGGTAGTAGAGGGGCACGCTTCACTTCGACGCGTCTCGCTCGGTGTTAATACCACGTATGATGCGCGCCAAAAGTCTGTCCATGTAGGTGCTACGCTTCGCGCCAACATCGGCATTGCAGCCCTTGGTTCGAATCGTGATGGAGCAGGCCATCATATGCATACCCTCAGCGGCAGCGTCGCGATCGGACCACGGGTGCACTTGTCTGATGAGGCTGTTCCGCGTAGCAGTGCGATTCTTAGAATCTACGAGGATCGCAACGGCAATAATCAACTGGATCGTGGGGAGTTGTTGCCAGAGGTGGAGGCACAACTGTTCCATGCAACGCTTCGCAGAACGACCCAAGGCACGTTGCGCGCACATAGCCTAGAGTCATTTACGGCCTACCAGGTGCAGATTCTTGCATCTTCAATCCGGGATCCTATGTTGCATCCGCTACCTGGGTATACGTTCAGTTTTCTTGCTGACCCAGGTCAGACCAAGATTATAGATATCCCGTTGGTGCGACCGGCGCATATTGCCGGTCGTGTTGCGATTTGGGATCGTGCTGCATCTCGGCTTGAGGTTAAGGTACTGCAGGACGCGGATGACATAGCTTCGGCACCCATCTATCGCGACGGAGGGTTTTCGCTCCGGTTGTCTCCGGGCCGCTACATGCTGCAGCTGCGGGACGTGGTTTCTGGTGAGATACTTGCCGTACAGGAGCTCATGGTGCCGCCGGCGGTGGAGAGGATGGAAGTAGCGATCACGGTGCCATGATAAGAAAGAGCTGTATAGCTGTCGTGGTAGCTTGCCTGAGCTCCACCATGGCAAAGGGACAGTTGCAAGAACGGCTACCCATACATTTTGGTGCGTTTGCGCAGGGAAGCAGCTTTTCCACGACGCCGTTGCCCGTTGCGGGTAGCGACACGTGCGCGGTAGTCGGTGCTACTCCTGCAGGTGTTGTACAGTGTGGAGAGGTGGATGTGCGCGCCGGTTACCGGTTACAGATCGGCGGGTTATACCGGGCCTCCGTGAGAGCTACGGCGTTTACGTCCGGTGCCACCGCGATTCCATGGGCGCCGTACGTCGCCTGCGTGCGCCTTCTCGCGGGGAGTGAGTCTATTGCAGGAGGAAGTAGTGCAGCGTGCTCTCAGACTCCAGCGGATGGCGATCGAGGCGTTTTCTGGGATCTGGGTGGTAGCGTATCCATTCCCGATCGCACGCCTGCCGGGACCTATACAGCGAATGTTACGCTCACTGTGAGCGGGCCTCGTTTGCGAGCCGCTGTAGGGGTCCGCGCCACCCTGGTTGTTGCCGCCGCACCATTGGAGTGTCGTGTGACCTCTGGAGGTGCCATTATCTTTGGAGAGGCTGAGGCTGCTACAGCCGGGAGCGTTACCCTAAACCCGACAACGGGCCGACGTACATATTCTGGTGGGCAGCGTGGAGGGCGCACATATTCGTTTGCGACAGCGGAGGTTGCTACGAACGCTCGCGCGGTGGTAGCGTCGGTATCGGCGCCAACCTCAGTGGGAGGGGGCGTGTCGTTTATAAGCCTTCTGTCGTCGCGCCTGGTGCCGAACGGGTCCTGGAAACAGGTGCTTTCAGGTTCCGGCAGTTCATCACGACTGGTAGGCCCCGAAGGTCGCATGGGGTTCAGGATCGGTGGTAGCGCCACTACAACGGGTGCCTCGGCAGCCCGCACATATAAGGGTGTCGTACGCACCTCTTTTCTGTGCAATTAATGCCATATGTCGTAATTGTATGGTGAACAGTATAAATGTATTCATGAGCTATATATCGTGTATATTATGTCATATAATATAATTCATACTATATAGCATAAGAGAATGTCCTATCAGATCACACATACTATCATGACCCGTCCGGCCACATTGTTTCAAGGAATGGCCTTAGGCTTGGCCGTGGCCGTGGCATTGTTACCGACAGCACTTGTTGCGCAGACTGTCTCCGGGATTGTAACAGATCAGGATGGTGCGCCGCTTTCCGATGCAGCGGTGTTTGTCGAAGGAACGACACATGGAGACATTGCGGACCGCACGGGAGGCTTTGCCATCCGGGTTCCAGGCGCCGGAACATGGGTGCTTGTAGTGTCGCATTTGGGATATGCCCCTGTCGGGTACACATTACATATGTCTTCCGATGCATCGCTGGATATTGGCCGCGTGGTTCTCACGACCATCTCCATAGGCTTGCCAGGGTTGGAGATTGTTGCGACCAGAAAAAACGAGAAGCGCTATGCGCGCAGATTTGAGAAGGATCTTATGGGCTCCACAGCTGCTGCGAAACGGGCTACAATCATGAACCCTGATGTGTTGAGCTATTACGAAACGCAGAGCGGTTTCAGGGTTGTAGCCTCACAGCCGATAATTGTGGAAAACCGCGCTACAGGGTACCGTTCCACGGTGCACCTGCACCGGTACGAGCGATTCCACATGGACGACGCCTTTCGGTTGGTGTCGCGCGTGTTCTTTGAAGAGATGGCAACTCCCAATCGGCGCCAGCGGCGGTTACGGACTCAACTGTATGCAGGATCGCTGCAGCATTTCTTGTGGGCATGGCATCATCGTAGGGTGCGTGATGAAGGTTTTATTGTGCACAGCCGCGTTCCTGTACCTGCGACGGATAATGGTTTGGCATCAGCCCCGGGTGTCGGTCCACTTATCATCGAATACGACGCAGCCCCGGACAAGGCTTATCAGGCATTTTCAGAAAGAGTCCGCGTACCGTACCCGTTTTCTCCCGAGCGCCAGATTTCACGTATCCAGTTTGCGGATGGCATGATGGTTGTCGCTGCCAACGGCCATTCTCACACAGAGGTGAGTCAGGAAGGGTATTGGGCATTTCGCGGGATTGGAGATCGTGTCCCTTCTCCTTCTGAGATCGTCGGGGGAAGTCCAATGGCCGCCCGAATTCCATGAGTTTCATTCACAGTAGCCTGTAAGACTTCAACCATACTCCATGACAGCTCTCGCACAAAATACTTCATTGCTTGATCTTATTTCCCAGGCAGGCGGTTTCCAGTGGCCCATCCTTGCAGTGTTGATTGCCGGTCTCCTGGTGCTGTGCACCAGGCTTGTGCGCTTGGTGGGTGATGGCTTGGCTGCTCGCCGTTTGCGGCGCATGCCAGTTGCATTGCTTGATCATACAGACCTGGCGGCGGAGTTGTCACGCTGCCGAGCCAGTTTGTATGCCAGATTGCTGGAAGGCATGTTGGAGATCTCGCGTGCACGACCGGACGATGCTGCCGCACTGGGGCAGGAAGCAGTGGTTGTGGCAGGGGCCGCTCGTGCCGCCTACGGTCGCACGGAACGCGTGATAGCGTTTCTTTCCAGCTCTGCCGGGGGGCTGGGACTTCTGGGGACATTGGTTGGCATATATGTATTGTTCTCCGCTGGTACTCGAGATGCGGAGACCATTTTTGCAGGCATTGCCATCGCTGTCGTATCCACGCTACTGGGCATTGTGGTTACCATTGTGCTTGAGCTCCTGGAAACCATGGTGCAGGGATGGAACAGCCGATATGTTGAGAGAGCAGAGGATTGGGCAGGAACCGTGCGCTACCGACTTCTTGCACTCAGTACGTCGAATTCTTAACCATGCGGGGCTCACTTATCCTACGGCTCGTTGATATCACGCTCTTGCTTCTACTAAGCCTGATGGCCGCATCCACCATTAGGCTCGGGCCGGTTGAGCCGCCGGTTACCGGCATGCTGGAGGACCGCGGACGAATAGTTGGACCTCTGAGGATCCTTATCCGGGAAGACGGGACCCTGTACCATCCCGATACAGGTGCAACCTCATTGGAGTCCGTGCTCAGTCAGGGCACTGGTCCCGTTGAATTCGTTGCCGACAGAGGTGCACCTGCACGCATCCTTGCAGGCGGCAGCAGGGCTTCACGGCTAGCAGGCAGGCAGGCCACGTTCATTGTAAAGCGTATTGATTCATGAAACACGGTTATAGCCTGTTATTACGATTCATTGATCTTGGGCTATTACTGCTAATGGCCTTCCTTGCGGTGGCTGACTTGGGGAGCGCGTTGCAAGTACCGTTACCGGGAAGGCAGTCAGGCGTACAACCGGGAAAAATCACCCATAGGGTTCGAGCCGCACCGGGAGCGCACTACGCACTTGTGGCTTTGCCCCAAGGTGGTACGGTTTGCAGCGCGACGGGCCGTGATGCGCTGCTGGAGTGCCTCATGAAGCCAGGTATCGGCGATGTGGTCATCAGGAGTGTAGGCGATACCTCGGTCCAGGAGATAGTGGATGTACTTGATCTGTGCGAGCATGCCCATCAATACTGCACGTTGGAGCATGACAATGAATAGGCTTCGCAGATGGCATGAACGGATGACCTCAACGGCGCTGGCCGCATTGCTGCTTTTTGGCGGTTGGTGGCTGGCGGCGCGTGTACATGTCACTGGAGGTTCACATGGATCGCAAACACTGACCTTCCGTGATGTTACGTTACCCGTTCAGCAATCCACAATCGCGGTCCCGGAAAGCAAGGGTGCGAGTGCGACAACCCATAGCGTATTAGACAGATCACTTCTTGCTGAGGAGTCCATCGTAGCACCATTACCGTTAAATCGGAGGATGCGGCCAGCGGTTCCTCTTCGGAGTACCACCACCATTGCGGGGGGCGTAGCCGCCCGCACCCGGGTTGGCGGCGTGCTCCGACGCTCTACAGTTCGACTTGGCGCTGGAATTGAGCTTGCCCGTTCGCAGCGTGACAGCAGCGGCGTACGGTTCAAGGTTGATCAGTTGGTACTTCCTGAGCCGACCGAGCCAAAGACCATAGCATCTGCGGAGTCGGATGTAAGGAGGGATAGCCTTACGATTGAGCTTAACGAGATCATGGATTGGATGCGGCTTGCGGCATCGGAGCTTCCTCCCGGCATCAGGCAGCATGTTCAACCACAATCTGAGGACCTTACTTCGCAAGCTACCTTCCTGCATGCTGGAGCCGTGTACGAAGCCTACCTCATGGCGCGTGTTCCGCTGCGTGAGATCCATATTGTTCTGGTACGTGAGAATCAGACATTTTACCTGATTGACCGAAGCTTTCAGCGCGAGGGCAAGTCATTCAGGGTTGGCTATGCAAGGCGAAGTGGGGGCGTGATTACCGGAGTTGTGTCAGAGGAACGTGCGGCGGCAAGCCCGGAGGCCCGACAGTTCTATAGAATCTTCCTGGGTTGGTGGGATGAGGAAAGGCTGCAATTATGATTAAACCGAAAGCTTTCGTCCTGCTTACCGTTCTTGGCGCAGCGTGTCACGCGCCCGGCATCGTTACTGTTGCACCAGAGTCTATTCCTAACACTGCGCTCACGGTCTCAGGAGTTGATAGTTTGATTGTGATGCAGGCAGCAGCATTGGCGGACAGCGCCATCGTTGGACCAGAGGAGAGCGTGCGCAGTACGGATTTCAAACGGGAGGGCTTGCTGCTAGCTGCATTGGGGGCTACGCTCGCTGATTCCACATTAGCATTTATTTTTCCTACCGATTCTGTTGGCTCCACGTCAACAGAATCGTCGGAGGTTGCGGTAAGATCATTCAACGATGGCGCAAGGGTGTTGGACTCTTATGCCAAAGCCTCCGACGCTGTGCGCGCAGTTGCACTTTTGGCCGAGGCCCAGTCGTTGTTTGAGGATGCGCTGCGCGCAAATCCATTTGACGAGGAGAGCCGGTATTGGCTGGCACGGACGTATTCGGTAAGGGCCTCGGCATTGGGTGAGGCAGGCGCTCATGCCGAGGCCTCCCAGGTGCTTGAACGGCTGTTCGCCATGCACCAGGATCGGCATGATTATGCAGGGTTGTTAGCACAATCAGTGGAGGAAGAAGGCAATCTTGGGAAGGCAGTCAAGCTTTGGCTATTGGCAGCAACTACCGCATCGGATGATGCTACGATGCAGGATACCGTGGCAGATTCGTCGGCTATTTTCACCTACTATGTGCGTGGGTGCCAAGCGGCCATCATGGTGCAGGACAGTGCCATTGCGCTGCACCTTCTGGCCATGGCAGAACAATGGCATTCGAGCATGGCAGACAGTCTGATCATCGCGGCCGAGCGTGCGGTGGTTCAATGGGATGGGGGAAACCTGCGCACTCGGGCTATCTGGGATTCTCTGCGGGCTGTCAGCGCTTCCGATGTGGGCTCTGCTGTCCGGGGTATGGAGCGTCTTTTGCCACGCCTTGAATCCACGACTGCGCGTATTGAGGCGCGGCATCAATTAGCTGTCTTCTACCACAAGCTGGAGCGGCATAAGGAGTCGATTTTAATGTTGCAGGCGGCCTGGAAGGAGGCTTCACGTGACAGTATCGCCACGGATTTTGACTTCGTGCGCGAGGACTACGGAGCAATTGCTTATAATCTGGGACAGGCGCGGCTGCGGGCCGGTGATCGTGTGTCGGCACTCGCATACTTTCTTCAAAGTGAGGCTACCGGTTTCAGTGGCACTGCTCGAGCAGCGTTTGATGTTGCACTCCTGCTTCGCAACCATCCCGCATCGGCGTTGGCGGCCGCGCAACGAGCGGACTTGGCTATCGGCCAGTTGGACTCTCTCGATCGGCTGGCGTTATTGCGATACTTGATTGAGCTGCACCGCCGGCGAGGCGAGAGGGAGGAGGCGCTTCGGGTGCTTGCACGGCTTAGTGCGATGTAACAATTGATTGGGGAATTATATACGTGAGTGACCAACTGTACACAGTGAGGCACTAGTATCAATTTCACAGGTCATAGGGGTCGGTAACCCGAATGCCCCTCGCCGTGCAGAAGCCCCAATCCCGGAGGCCAGTATGTTTGCAGCCGCATTCAGGTCTGCATGATCCGCATGGCCACAGGACATACACGTGAATTTGCTCTGCGTCTTACGGTTACTCGCTTCTGTGTGCCCACACACAGAACACCGCTGACTGG
Organism: Rhodothermales bacterium; assembly: GCA_963663495.1. GTDB lineage: Bacteria > Bacteroidota > Rhodothermia > Rhodothermales > Bin80. The sequence goes on along the minus strand of OY760427.1, from coordinate 359,242 downwards.
TATAGGCAGCGGTAACCTTTATCACCTTGCGGCACTTATAGCCCAGCATCTGCTGGCCCCAACCTGTTCGCAGTATTCCACGGTTGAGGCCAGACTTCTGTTTGACGTTTGTGCCAAAGCTCTCCATCGTCCCCTTAGCTGAACGTGTCATCGCTTTGATCTTCAGGTCCTCCAGTATCACCGTTGAGGAGCATTTGGCAATACTGCGACTTACCTGGTGGTTCGCATTCTTGAGGATGGTAGCACGCTTGCGCTGTATGCGGGCGATGCTATGCTTCCGCCTGTTACGACGGTTGGAGCCTTTCTTCTGTCTCGCCAGTCTTCGCTGATGCCGCTTCAACTTGGCATCAAGACGCTTGGTATCCGGTTGTCTGATAATGCTTGTATCGCCCTCTGTGGAGACCATAGCGACCTGCCCGCAATTACGGTCAATGCCTACAGCACCGCCGGTATCCTCTATTACAGGCGCCTCCATCTTGTAGCAGATGACAGCATACCCTTTGCCGGCGTTCTTCTTTACCGTGGCTTTGACGGGTATACCATCAGGGTACGGGTTGCCTCCCCGCCTGCGGAGCGCCATATATCCCACTTTCGGGATATACAGCTTGCCATCCCGAACCCTTACGTAATCCGGGATCGTGAACGAAGGCGTACTACCACGTCTGGAATGGAATCTCGGTCTTCTCTTACCCTCCTTGAAGAATGCCTTCCATGCATCCGCTTGATATTTCAATGTGTATCTAACGACACCAAAGGAGTATTCAGGTAGCCACTCGACCGTACGGCGCAGTGCCGTGAACCGCTTCCCCAGCGAGAAGAAGCTTACCGAGGGCGGCTTCTCTCCAGCCTCTTTCGCTTTCTTGTACGCCTCGCTCTGCTCTGCGAGGATGGCATTCCACACAAACCTACACGCACCCGCTAATCCAGCAACATACTTGGCGTTACTCCGACTTCCGGGCAACAGCCTGTATGTGATATGGCGGTATGCACTAACCGTTTCGGGCATGGCACTGTTGTATATAACTTCCTAATATATGGAACTTATATAGCATGAGTACCCACGTGTTGAGGTATTTGAAATAATTGCAGTTTTTCGTGAAAAGCGGGAACCGAATATGAAGAACTGGCGAAAGCCATCCTGTCTGCACCACCAAAGCACAAAAAGTAACTCCTGCGAAAACGCGTGGCACTCAGCCATATAACTCCCATTGATTGCTCTGCGGAGGGAAAGCCATGGACCGGACGCCCGGTGATGAGGAAGAGGGGCCGATCGGTGCACGGGCGCAGGAAGATATTGACTATTGAGGAAGCCTCGCTGGCAGACAGGCTGTCAGGAGCACTGCGCGGTTATGTGGATTTATGTGGATAAGTTGGCGGCGTGTGATTCGCGGCACAATTCGCTTATCAGTCAGAGTGCGCACAAGGAAGATTACGCGGATGCTGCTAACCTGTGTCGTCTTTTACGGCTGGGGGAGTTGAAACCTGTCAGTCATCCGGAGCAGGAACATCGTACTGTTTTCAAGGCAACGGACAGTGTTAGCCCCGGAGCAGCTTCAGGAGCTCTTTCGTGCTTAACCGGGCAGAGGTGTCCGTTCCTTCAAGCAGTCTGTCGGCCAGCTCTCGCTTACTGTGGTGTAGCTGGACGATCTGCTCCTCAATTGTATCCTTAGTGACCAGCCGGTAGATCGTAACCGGACGAGTCTGGCCAATGCGATGAGCGCGGTCCGAGGCCTGGTCCTCCGCTGCGGGATTCCACCACGGATCCATGTGGATTACGTAGTCGGCCGCTGTCAGGTTAAGTCCCACCCCTCCAGCCTTGAGCGATATAAGGAACACATCGCCCTCGCCCGCCTGAAATGCGGCGATACGCTGCGATCGGGCTTTAGCAGGGGTTGAGCCATCAAGATACTGATACGGAATCCCGGCTTCGACCAAGTGCTCTTCAATCAGCTTGAGGTGGCGCACGAACTGGGAGAAGACGAGAACTTTATGCCGTCCCTTGCGCAATTCAGCAAGGGTAGCCGCGAAGGTTTGCATTTTGGAGCTGGACGGACCATCGGGATGCACCAGACGGGGATTACAACAAGCGAGCCGTAATCGGGTCAGGTGCGCCAAGACCTGAAAGCGCCTCTGCTCCGGCTTAACACCTTCTTCCCGTTCTGTGCGCCCCACGCCTATCGCCTCCAAGTCCTCTACCGCACGCTGCCTCAATGCTTCATAAAGCGCCGCCTCCTCCGACGAAAGTTCGACATGTAGTGTGACCTCGGTTCGGGGAGGCAGATCGTCCAGCACTTCGGCCTTTACGCGGCGCAGCACAAAAGCTGAGATGAGACGCCGCAGACGATTCCCAGCGGCAGGATCCCCGTCGCGACTGATCGGTAAATCGAATTTCTCACGAAAATGCTTCTGGGAGCCTAGCATCCCCGGATTGAGAAACGCAAAGAGCGAATACAGATCACCCAGGCTGTTCTGTATCGGGGTGCCCGTTGTGACGACACGAAATCCGGCCTTGAGTTTGCGGGCAGCGCGGGCGCGCTTGGTGGACGGGTTACGGATTGCCTGGGCTTCGTCCAGTACAGCTGTCTCCCAATCAACGGCACCTAGGGCATCAACATCTATGTGAAGAATGCCATACGTAGTGACTACCATGTGGAACGGACCAAGGTCATCCAGATGGCGGGCGCGAGCGCGGGGTGACCCCGTGTACCTCCGTACGTTCAAGGTCGGAGCAAAGCGGCGCGCTTCGTCAATCCAGTTGTCCACTACTGACGTTGGAGCGATTACGAGTGCGGGTCCCGTTGGGGCGCGATCAAGCAGCAGAGCAAGGGCTTGCACTGTTTTGCCCAGACCCATGTCGTCGGCAAGGCATGCGCCGACGCCCCAGCGCCCGAGGCGCGCAAGCCATTTGTACCCGTCCACCTGATAGGGGCGCAGTTCCGCCTGTAAAGTACCTGGCACTTTGGGCTCAAAAGACCGGGCGTCGTCGAACTTGCGCCGCATTTCGCCCCATCCGTCGTCCGAGGTAAGCTGTGCGTCCTCGAAAAAGTCCTTCAGCGAAAGCGCGGCCAAGCCGTGGATGCGGAGGCCTTCCTTCCCGCTGGCAGACGACAGGTTGCGCAGGTCCTCAAGCTGGCGTTGGAATGAGGATGTGAGAGACACGAAGGCGTCTTTCTCCACCGGAACGAACCTGGACCGCGGGTTCTGGTCCATCAGGTCAAACAGCGCGCGAAGGTCAAGCACGCGGTCTTCATTCACTTGGAGACTGCCTGTCGCTCTGAACCAGTCCTTAGCAGCCTTCACCCTGAGACGCAGTGACTTCGAATCCACCCGGCCTACGACCCTGAAAGGCTGTCCGCTGGGCCACAGGCACCGGGCACGGGCTGCATCAAGCTGGTCAACCAACTCAATGCAGTTGCCGGGGTCGGGAACCGCCATTGACAGATCGGGCCCGGCTGCCGACAGCATGGGGCACGCCAGCGTGAGATCCCGGACAGCCTTAGTCTCCGCTGCATGATCGCGCTGCGCCTGCACCGTACTGCCGGCAACGGTTGCGAATGTTGTATTGCCGCCTGCTCCCGGCTGGAAATACATGCCAGACTCCGGCACAGGTTCAACCAGAAGAGTAGCAATTAACCCTGGCCCACTGGGCTCCAGCCGCACCCAAGGTATAGGATCGCCAGTTACATGCGTAGCAACCGATGCTTTACCCCCGATCAGCCCCTGAACTCTGATATCCTCCGCCAACGTGGATACCGCTTCGATCAAGCGGTCCTTTGCTTTGCGAGGCAGAACAATTCCATGTACCGGGACGGCAGTGCAGAGCCGCTTGTTTTCACGGCTAAAATACGCCAACTCAATGCGTGTGTCGCTGACTATGTGCACAGAATAGCCGTCCGAATCAGCATCGTCAGCATGCGGGTGTACTTGGATCTGGAGGGTTTTCTCCTTCTCCTGCACGAGAAGCTCCGGCTCGCGCCGCACGAGCTCCATCAGTTCCTCGTTCTCATTGAAAATGTAGCGGTGACCGGCCAGCTGGTACAGCCCCGATGGAGGAAGGTAGTAGATGAGGCTGTAGCTCGAATACCCGAAGCCGTGAGTAATTTTTGCGGCTACTGCGCGATCCTTGTCCGTTAGGAAGTCCATCTCCGTCATCTGTTCCCATAACCTCTTGAGCGAAACTAACTGCCCCTTGCTCCACTTTCCATTGCGGTAGCCGTGTTGCACCTTAGGCCTTGCAATGACACTATCCCTATCGCCAATCTCCAACAGCCATACCAAGCGGCGCTCCTTACGGCTTGATTTCCGCTTGCCCTTACGAGCTTTCCCTTTGGCTTCATATGCAACCTGCTCAAACCGCTCAAGGTCGTGTTCCCATTCCGCCTGAGGCCTGATGGCCGAGGCTAGCGGCACCGTGCCCAGTTCCTGGTGCATGCCGGCAGCGATATCCGATGTGCTTGGTGTTTCAGTGCCCAGAGCACGCGCTAGAACAACTTGGAACTCGTTCTCCACGCGATTGTCTGCCCTCCACCAACGCGTGCAGACTTCGAAGCATTCGGCCGCCAGCCACCGGTAGCCATTGTCCGCCGCTTTGGCGCCTAAGCTGAGCAGCTTGGAGAATTGTTTCTGGCCGGCGGGACTCGGAAATGTCTGCGCCCAGCAGAAGAACAATCCGTCCATCAAAATCCCGGGGATGTCTCGCTCGAATGGGCCCAACGACGGAATATCACCATCACGGACCAAACAAGCCCTCTGGATCGTCCGAAGAAATGTGGAATCCAGTTCGTGTAGGCTCGCTACGTGAAGCAGATGATTAAGTGTTGCCTTGCGAGCTGGTGTATGACTCCTGACAAGCGCGAGAAGGGCAAGCTTGAATGGTTCGCAGTCGGGAAAAATATTCCGCTTGCGTGAATTGTCTTTTTCGCAGCGGATGGCTTCTTCAATTTTTGCAATTGCTGCCTCGTCGTCCCCACGCAGCATGGCTACTAACGCACAAAAAGAGGCATGCATAATGCGAGCGATCTTAGTTTTGCGTTCATCCTCCGGCAGTTGCTCAAACACAGCCAGTGTTTCGTCGAATGCACCGCGCATGACGTGGAGCATGGCCACATTGGCGGCGTGAATCACCCGGATTGCCCGACTACTGGCATACGCATTCAATACGGAGTCCGGAGAATCAATCCTCCTAAGAAGTTCAGGAAAACAGTCACTGTACGCCGCATCAACGTACGTGTCCGGCAGCGTGCTGAGTAGGTGCGCAGCTACAGGATGCGCCAACCACGTCAACCTTCCCGACTTCATCAAGATCTCCTCGTTTTGAATCTGATCCCACTGACCCGCTACCACGCGATTGCGCAGAATCATCACGGCATTCTTTTCATCGAATCTCCATTTTTCGTTAAAATCGTACGCAAACGCCGACTGAATCTTACTCAGCATGCCCTGCCGAAAAGCTTCCACCGTGAGCCAAGGCGCCCAATCGTCATAGGCCACGAGCTGTGCTCCTCGTCGAGTCCCGGCATTAAGCAAGATGCCGGCAGCCAACGGTGCATCAGCGGCCGTTCGGTAGGTAGGAAGGGTAACCCGTTGCTTTACGAACTCAAATCTACAATTTCTCAGGGAGCTTGCCATCTTATGCCGAGTGAACGAGTTCGGGTACACTACGCCGTAGGCAAGTGCTACAACCTGCTCAACCGGACTGAGCGCCCTGAAGGTAGCCGCGAACCTCGAAACTTGCTGCGAACCATCGAATACCATCCTTACCTCTTCCGCCTCCCGTAGCTGGGTGCCACCTTCAGGTTAGCCGGCCACATCATGGTGAATACCCGGTGCTTTGTTATTGTCCAACCTGCCCAATACTATTCGGCCGCCGGCGCTTCCGCCTTTTGGAGGACGAGGAAGTCGCAACTACTTGCTTTCCGTAAACGAACCTTAGGCATGTTTCCATCAATAGTAAATCAATGGGAATTATATACGTGAGTACCCTCGCGTACCAATTTCACAGATCAATGGGGTCGGTGACCCGAACGCCCCTCGCCGTGCAGTTGCCCCAATCCCGGAGGCCAATATGTTTGCGGCAGCGTTTAGGTCCGCATTGTCGGTGTGTCCACATGAGATACACTCGAATGTACTTTGGGTCAATCTATTCGCTTTGTCCCGACGACCGCACTTGTTGCAGTCCTGACTCGTGTAAGGGGCTGGGATCTTGAGCACTTCCCGGCATTTGTACTGCAGCATCCCGTCTAACTGCCCCCATCCGGTGGCATTAATGCTACGGTTCAGCCCTGCCTTCCGGGCGACATTCCTGCCTGGATTGTCAACAGTCCCTCTGGCGGATGAAGTCATCGCCACGACATTAAGATCTTCCAGCACAACCGTAGAAGAGCGATTCGCGATCCTCCGGCTTGCTTGGTGATTGGTATCCCTGCGGGTCATCGCAAACGCTCGGTGAGCTTTCTGGAGTCGCTTCTTAGTGCGTTATCTGCGGTTGGATCCTTTCTGCTGTCGGGCTGATTTCCGTTGATACCGGTGCCATCTTGCCGTCTTACGCTTACCGTCCGGTTGCCGTATGATCTCGCGCTTGCCATCGGTGGAGACGGCGGCAACCTGTCCGCAGGTACGGTCTATCCCTGTGGCAACGCCGTTGTCTTCTATCTCAGGTGCTTCAATCTTGTAGCAGATGCAGGCATACCATTTGCCCACCCGTTGCAGAATCACGGCTTTTACAGGAACCCCATCTGGATACAGGTTGCCTCCTTTACGTCGGATCTTCAGGTATCCAAGCTTAGGGATGAACAACCGTCCACCCTTGATCTTGACCGCTTCAGGAATCGTGAAAGATGGGGTAATGCGGTATTTGGCATTGAACTTCGATTTACCCCTACCTTGATTGAAGCAAGCCTTCCATGCGTCCGCTTGGACCTTCAGCGTGGTGCGCACCACGCTGAAGGAGTACTTCTGTAGCCACTCGGTGCGATCTCGTAGTTCTTTAAACCGTTTTCCAAGAGAAAAGTACTTCACGGACGGAGCCTGCTCGCCCGACTCCTCTGCCTGTTTGTATTCCTGGATGCACTGCGCCAGTATGGCGTTCCACACGGACCTGCAAGCACCAGCAATCGCGCCTAGCTTATCCGCATTGCTCCCCGGAAGCAGTCGGTATTCAATTGTCCTATGGACAGAACAAACGCGAGCATAATTGTTACAACCCTTTACGGGCATGGCATCAAGTTCAGTTGATGTTGTGGTAAGCAATGGGATGGAATGGGGTTCTGTCCCATTGCGTCCGTACCCTCCATCAAGCCAAAGGTTCATAGTCTGGGGTACTCAGGTATATAAACCCCAAATCAATCGCACGAATCAGGCATGAGGGAACGGGATTCCAATATGAACCATCGGCAGCATACCCACACGACATGTCGGGACGGGGGCTTATCCTGGGCGTTTGGTTCAAAATGCCAAAACGGAACGGGGAGCTGCAACCATCCCGGCCACCAAGACCAGGTAATGGCTATGGTTGTGCACATCCTCCATGCGCGCCAAAGCCGGACGGGTTTCCGGCATGGTACCGATCGGCGCGGCGAAAATGAACAAGTCGCACATAACATCAGGAAAGCAGCGGTAACATACCGGGCCGAACTTCGGAAAGAACTTGGACAAATTCAAATGGTGTATTCACGCTGCAAGATGGTCCCGGAAAAACGGATTGGTACGATGGACACCATTAGAGTGAGCGTGCGGTGAACTGCATCTTGATTAGGTGACGGGTTCTGTAAAGCTTACCCGTAGACGTGAGAACCCAGACCCCGGACCGCATGGTACAGCCCAGACGTACGGCGGAAGAGATGTTTCCGCTGGTAGAGCAGTATAACGAAAGGCCCCAGTCCGCAGCGGCGACTTGCACAGAGCAGGGCACCTCGTACGGACCGTTGAATTACTGGAGGCGGAAGTATCGCCAGGAGACTGCAGCCAAGGCTTCGTGGAGGTAAGCAATGCAGCGCCAAGGGAAGCGGCGCAGGAAGAGATCGCGTATCCGCACGAGAGGAGGGCATTATTCACCTCAAGTCACACACCATACCTGCCAGGCCGAAATACCCGAGATATTCCGACAACCATGCCAGCGATATTTAACCATACCTGACGAACAATCGAACCGTTATGGATGAACTATGGGGGAAGGGCAGGGCCAGCGTCTCGCCCCTGATCGTGCGCCACGGCTTGAACCACTCGCGTCCTGCGGTGAGGGTCCCCATGCGAGCCTTGAGGCCGTCCGAGGCGATGAGCACTGCGTTAGAGGCGAACGGGTCCGAGAGCTCGGCCTTGTAGGTCTGGATCTGATTCCAGGCCGTCCACACCGTGGCCTTCTCGTCCGCCGGGTTCTTGAGTTCAATCAGGCCCAGCGGAAGACCGTTGACGAAAAGCACGATGTCCGGCCGGTGCTCGTCCTCGCCCTCAACGACCGTGAACTGGTTGACCGCCAGCCAATTGTTGTTCGCGGGGTTCCCGTAGTCGAGTACGGAGACCTGCGCGCCCCGCACGGCACCCCCGGAGGTTCGGTACTCGACCGTCACGCCATACACGAGCAACCAGTGGAACGCACGGTTGCGAGTTCCCAGCGTGGAGCCTTCTGGGCGAGTGATCTTGCGGACCGCGTCGTCCAGTGCCTCGACGGGAAGATCTGGGTTCAGCCGGTCCAGGGCGTCGCGTAGCCGGCGTTCCAGAACGATTTCGGTGTAGTCCGCCCGTTCCGCGCTCGCCGAATGGGGAGCGATGTCCGGGCCGTGGGCGATTCTCCACCCGAGGCCCTCCAGCCAGTCGAGAGTGGCAGCCTCGACGATGGATCCGCTCACGCCGGGGCGCTGGTGAGGCCTGCTGGAGGGCTCAACCATCCAAGTTTGGCTCGTCGTCACGAATGATCTCTCGGAGTAGCGGGCTCAGCAACCGCCACCGCTGTCCCATGCACTCTAGGTCGCCCGACATCACCACTGCCGCCCGATCCTTGTGTGCCTGAACGGCGCGCTCGTAATCCTCCCGCTCTAAGACTGCCTTTACCGACCGCCGTCGCTGGTCAATAGAGGAGGTGGCCAAACGGATCGTCCCGTCATCCTCAGTCTCTCCGCGCGTCAGCAGCTTAACATAGCCGACGAGCTGTACGTCAGGGCGTGGCGCCCGCTCCCGGAACGACCGCGCCGCTTCGCGCAGGAGAGGTGCCTCCGACGGGCCGAACCGAACGACGGTTGGCCGCAGATTCACCGGGCGAGTCAGCGCCCACACCACGTCTACGTCCAATGTCGGAAACGGTTCGATCATTCGGACCAGAGCTTCGCACAGATTGGCGCTCACACCGCTCTCCAGCGCATCCGCAAACGCACCCTCGTGTCCCGCCACCGTCTGTTCCGCCGCCTGCCACGCTGAAGTTAGGGCCTCCATTAAGCGCCGGGTCAGACGCCGTTGGGTCGGCGCGTTTGGATCGTCGATGTCGGGGAATAGCGCTGGCATCGGCTGCGGTACGACCGGCGTGAGCAATGTGACGACGAAGCTCCCGTGATCGGTCTGTCCAAGCCGAATGCCTTTCAGCAGATCCGCCGCCTCCCGATTCGCTCCGGCCCGATAAACCGCCCTTGGGCTGCCAAGCGAGCACGCCGCGGCCAGCAGCAGGTCACGGGTGCCGCCGATGAGGTCCGCCCCATCGTTCAACGCTACGCTGCCGTCCTTGCTCTCACCCGCCCGGACACGGACGACATCGCGGTCAGCTGTTACCAGCGAGCGATACACCGTTAGCTGGTCTCGCTCGGCAACCTCCGCGAACGTTTCGATGAGCGCCGCGACCACACTCGCATAGTCTCCCAAGCGCTCGGTACGTGGGACGATAATCTCCGGAAGCCCTTCACCGATGTAGACATCCGAGTGTACGCGATACGGCTCATTCCGGCTCCAGCCAGCGGCGCGAACGTACGCGGACAAGGCCCCCGGCGAAACCGCTCCCAGTGCCTTCCGGTCCTGAATGCGGACTTGCATCAGATCTCTCCCATCCTGGACCGCTCCATCAGGTCGCACATGACCTCGACATCGAGCAAGTTCTGTTCGGGGATACGGACCGTAATGGTCTCCTGACTGACGACTTCCTCGTGGTCGCGCTGCAAGCTCAGCCAGTAGGCCCGGCGCCGGAGTACGAGATCCTCATGGGTCACGGTCATCCACCGTGACTCGTCACTCGGAAGCTCCAACACGACGAGCAATCGGGGGGTCTGCGTCTCTTCGCGAAGATCGTGGTAGTTCTTGATGGGCAGCCGAAACCGCAGAAAGCCACCTCGCGGTTCGGCAAACGCGGTCGTCGCCTTCAGTTGCAGATCAAGGGCCGGACGACGCGGCCCGCCCGCCTGAATTCGCAGATCGACGCTATCTCGATCTGGTTCCGGTACTGAAGTCGAGTAACCGGCACGTGCCGCCAACGCCTTGACGTACACGCGAGATAACGCCTCCTTTTGGTCGGCTCCGGTCAGCAGTGTGCCCATCATGTCCTTACCCCAACGAGCGTCTCCGCCTCTGCCACTCGGATCTCACCCGAAATGAGCTTGGGCAGCAGCGTGTCGCGGAGCGCAGCGAGGGTCGCGGCCTCCTTCACGTTCGCGACAAGTAGATCGTAGAGCGGGCAGCTGAGACGTTGGTACGTCACAAGATTCGCCTTCGGGGGCACGACCACAGGCACCGTGCGGAACGTCTTCTTGCTGATTCCGCGAAAGTGGATCCACCCGCGATGTCCCTGATATAACCGAGGTTCTGCTCACACCAATACAGCACATACAGATTCGGCAGGCGCCGCTCGCACCTCATGGCTATGAACCCTTGGTTGGGGAATTGAACACCTAACTAACATTCTTGGGTTTTAGGATTAGTCCTTGGAATCACGAACAATTCGTACGGGCCGAAACATGCGGCGTAATACTTGATCAGATGTGCCCTCGAAGAAATGTTCTTTCTCCGTATCAGCCTTCGTCGGTTGGTAAGTTGCCGGCTTAATCCGCACAGTCGGAGGTGTCGTCCTGGTTGGTTTCTTTGCCATAACAGATGTGTATGGTGAGAGTAGACTGTAGATTACGCGGCAAGGCAAAGGCGCCTTCGAAGATAAGCCAGTCCTCGATTACCTTTTACCCTATTACAGTGTCCGCACAGAAGCTCGAGGTTAGACAAATGATCCGTACCTCCCTTACTTTGTGCGATTATGTGATCCACTTCCAGATGGCGCATTTGGAAGTGGTCACGGCATCCGTTGCAATGCCCGCCCTGCTGTCCGTACAGCTGTTGCTTGTTTTGGATGCAGTTGTACCGAGGTAGTGGTCCGAGGTCCGTGCGGCTCGGGATGTCTTGGCGGTGGATCACGTCGCTGAACATCCCTTTGGCTTGATCTATTCTTTGGACGACGAGTTGGGCGGCTTTTTCGGAAATATCGATGCCGATCCACTGGCGGTCGAGTCCGTCGGCTGCTACACACGTTGTTGCGCATCCACAGAACGGATCGAACACGACATCGTCCACGTTGCTACTTGCTTTTATGATGCGCTGCAGCAGTGTGATCGGCTTCTGTGTAGGATATCCGGTACGCTCCTTTGACCAGGGCATAACGGAATTATGTTGCCAGACATCGTCGGGCAACTTGCCTTTTGACAAGTCTCTGCCTGATCCGTCAGCCCGTTTTTGTCCTTTCGTCCATTTGTAGGGCACCCTGACATCATCTGCGTTAAACACAAATGTGCTCCCAGAGCTGTAGAACAACAAAATGTCATGCTTTCGTGCCCACCGCTTTTTCGAGGCACCACCACCAGAATAGTACCATACAAATTCGTTCTGGAAGTTCTTGCGTCCGAACACGGCATCCATCACTATTTTCAGGTAGTGGCTCATGGTGGCGTCGCAGTGTAGGTAGATCGAGCGCGGGCTTGAGGATCCGGTGCATCTCCAGCAGTCGAGCGGCCATGTACACCAAGTAGGCCTTATCGCTGTTGGTCATGGCGGCCATGATGACACGGTGTAGCTGCGGGTGTCTGGCTTCGATCAGGTCCAGCCATTCAGCGTCCAGGTCGTTGAGTGTCCACGTGTCCTTGAACACTGCGCCGGCGGCCTTAGAGCCAATTGGAGCAGCGTAGTTGGCCTTGCTATTGAACGGTGGGTTTAGGTAGATCAGATCAACGGAATCCGAGCTCATGCCACGCATAATGTACAGGTTGTCTCCCGTCCAAATGGTTTTGTTTTTCCAGTTGGCATGATTATTTCCGGGGGGCATAGTAATATCTAGTATATGTTACATAAGTAACATGCACAACGCCTAAAAAGGTGTTACCCCACGAGGTCCCTGTATCGAAGTTCTTTGCCTTTGCCTCCAGCTATCAGCATCCCCATCTGCTCTACCGTGTTAAGGTCACGGGTGTTATGTCGTCCGGCGAACTCGTCCACATAGCGCTGAAGATGTTTCTTGCTCATATGATGATACGTACCATGGTACCCTCGTTTCAGTAGCGCCCAAAAGCTTTCCACGCCGTTTGTGTGGACTTGCTCGCGCACATATTCACCGACGGAGTGACGGACATATGCATGGTTGTGTCGTCCCCTGTAGGCCGACGCATCGTCCGTATAGACATTGGCGCCTTCGGCAGCATGGTCGTCCACGAAGGCGTTCAACGTCTGTCCGTCTGTTTTCTCTATTACTTGGGCGGATACGCTATTTGTAGCACGGTCAAGGGCTCCTACGACGGCCGTTTTGCCTACAGGACCACGTCCTGCATTCATCTTCTTGTTTGCGTGCTTGTTCTTTTCTTTGCCACCGAAGTAGGATTCGTCCACCTCGACAGGGCCTTGAAAACTGAAGGAACCTGCTTCATAAGCCTTGCGCAGACGATGTAACAAGTGCTAGGCGCTTTTTTGTGTAATCCCCAATTCACGGTGTAGCTTCATACTGGAGATTCCCTTCAGGTTGGTTACGATCAAGTACGCGGCAATAGCCCACAGCTGGTAGCTCAGCTTGGACCGCGCCATAACAATACCTGTTTTCATCGTGAACATCTTCTTCTTGGGGCAATCGCGGCAACGATGTGTCATCTGCGGATGTCGAATCCCTGATTGAACATTGTCTAATCCACAACACGGACATACCGGTCCATTTGGCCACACGTACTGGGACAACCAGTCATGTGCTTTCCTTTGGGAATTATATACGTGAGTGACCAACTGTACACAGTGAGGCACTAGTATCAATTTCACGGGTCATAGGGGTCGGTAACCCGAACGCCCCTCGCCGTGCAGAAGCCCCAATCCCGGAGGCCAGTATGTTTGCAGCCGCATTCAGGTCTGCATGATCCGCATGTCCACAGGACATACACGTGAATGTGCTCTGCGTCTTACGGTTACTCGCTTCTGTGTGCCCACACACAGAACACCGCTGACTGGTATAGGCAGCGGTAACCTTTATCACCTTGCGGCACTTATAGCCCAGCATCTGATCCAGCTGGCCCCAACCTGTTCGCAGTATTCCACGGTTGAGGCCAGACTTCTGTCTGACGTTTGTGCCAAAGCTCTCCATCGTCCCCTTAGCTGAACGTGTCATCGCTTTGATCTTCAGGTCCTCCAGTATCACCGTTGAGGAGCATTTGGCAATACTGCGACTTACCTGGTGGTTCGCATTCTTGAGGATGGTAGCACGCTTGCGCTGTATGCGGGCGATTCTATGCTTCCGCCTGTTACGACGGTTGGAGCCTTTCTTCTGTCTCGCCAGTCTTCGCTGATGCCGCTTCAACTTGGCATCAAGACGCTTCGTATCCGGTTGTCTGATAATGCTTGTATCGCCCTCTGTGGAGACCATAGCGATCTGCCCGCAATTACGGTCAATGCCTACAGCACTGCCGGTATCCTCTATTACAGGTGCCTCAATCTTGTAGCAGATGACAGCATACCATTTGCCGGCGTTCTTCTTTACAGTGGCTTTGATGGGTATACCATCAGGGTACGGGTTGCCTCCCCGCCTGCGGAGCGCCATATATCCCACTTTCGGGATATACAGCTTGCCATCCCGAACCCTTACGTTATCCGGGATCGTGAACGAAGGCGTACTACCACGTCTGGAATGGAATCTCGGTCTTCTCTTACCTTCCTTGAAGAATGCCTTCCATGCATCCGCCTGATATTTCAATGTGTATCTAACGACACCAAAGGAGTATTCAGGTAGCCACTCGACCGTGGGGCGCAGCGCCGTGAACCGTTTCCCCAGCGAGAAGAAGCTTACCGAGGGCGGCTTCTCTCCAGCCTCTTTCGCTTTCTTGTAGGCCTCGCTCTGCTCTGCGAGGATGGCATTCCACACAAACCTACACGCACCCGCTAATCCAGCAAGTTGCTTGGCGTTACTTCGACTTCCGGGCAACAGCCTGTATGTGATATTGCGGTATGCACTAACCGTTTCGAGCATGGCACTGTGATATATAACTCCCTAATATATGATAATTATATTCCATGCGTACCCACGTGTTGAGTTATTTGAAATAATTGCAGTTTTTCGTGAAAAGCGGGAACCGATTATGAACAACTGGCGAAAGCCATCCTGTCTGCACCACCAAAGCACAATAAGTAACTCCTGCGAAAACGCGTGGCATTCAGCCATATAACTCCCTTTCTTATCGCCTATGCTCTGTGAACGAGTTGTGGTTAATGATGGCAACCAAGTATCCGATGAAAACCAGCACCCGCTGGAGGAAGCGATCCTGGATTTCGCCGCCTCACCAATGCAAGTGCTCTTGGTGCTGTCTGCCTGCGACACAAACATGGCGGAGCTTGTTGGGCGCGTGGACAAAGCCGTCAGATATGTGGTAGGAGACGATTTTACAGTCGCCGCACCAGCGTCACGCATTGCCCGCCATTATCCGACCACTCAAAGCTCTGGCAGCCTATACGGCTTGATATACAGTACTGAAGGCAAGGAGTCCCGCGATGATGAGCTTATCATCCACAACAGGTTAGAATCTATCCATAGCGACAGGCACACCTACGTTGTAGGGGACAGTCACCTGGTCAGCGACCAATACGCTCAATTTGATAGGCGGCGCTTCGGGAGCGGTCACCTTCTTCGCGACTTTATGGAGTATGTGGGGATGCCTGAGTCGCAACGAAAAGTGGTCTTCGTAGGTGATCCGTGGCAGATGACAAGAGGAAACGTTACTGCGTGTGCGCTGTCAGAGCCTAAACTTCACGAGTACGGGGTTTCCGTTTGCAAGCTGCAGCTGCCAAGAAGCAGTGCTATGGAAATAGAAAATGCAACCGTAAGTAATCGCCGCTTTCTCGCCGGGCGATTGGACACGGAACGGTTCAATCTGATAGATCTGAAGTTTGATGATGACCGCTGCTGCAGGGAATCGCCAAAGAACCCGTTAATACCCACGTTACTTCGCAAACTGGGAGATCTACCACCGGGCATGGGCATAGTAGTCGCGTACTCGCACGACAGGGTCAATCTGGTCACACGATACATGCGACAGAAACTTCTTGATTTTGGGGAGGAGATTGAGCCGGGGGATATTGTTGAGGCATACAATTCCTTCACGCTCGCTGAGCCTATGGGCGCCCCAAGCAGGGAAGACGACAACCCTGCACCTATCAACAGGCGTATCAACAACGGTATTTTTGGGGTCGTGTGTAGTGTTACGGACGGAGGGAAGATCGTGCAAACGTTGAAGGGGAGGTCCGAGCCCGTGGTTGTAGAGTTCCTTCGTGTGAGGGTCAAATGGTGTTGCGAGGAAGGTATGCAGGAGGCGGATGCGCTGTGCTACAAGGATTTCCTGTATTCCACAAAGCCGGAATTGAGTCCCGATTGCCCCCTCGCCGTAAGAATCCATGCTAGGGAGCGAATAGCGAACAATTGCCAAAGTGCTGATGGCACTGCAGAGATAGATATCAGCAATGATCCGCACGTAAATGCAGCTAAGCTGCGTTTCGGGTATGCTATGACGCTGCACCGTGCGCAAGGCCGGAAATTCAATACGCTCGTGGCAAACCTCACCGCGGGTGGCAAGCTGGGAGATGGCGAAACATATTTTCGGTGGTTGTATACGGCGTTTAGCGTGGACTGCGAGGAAGGGCATTTCCTTAACGTGCCACAGCATCGCCCTTTCTTGCTGACCGATTGGGGTTTTGACAGCAGCCGCATTGGATCGGTTCGACCAGCATGCATGGTTGGCTATGATCCGCAGGCTCCCGAGCCGGATGATCCAATTGAGTTTGCGATTCAGCAACCTGAGCTGCGCAACCTCTTTAGGCATATTCGGGATCGGGTAACGCCTTCAGACATCAACGTGACTGCGATCACGCATCACCGTTACCAGGAGGTGTACACATTCATGTCAGCACAAGGAGCAGACTGTACCTTGCAACTGCTATACAACGGTAAGTTTTACATTTCTCGTATTATGTCCCGTGGTTCGACTGATTCCAGTCTTGCGGGCAGGATCCGGCAGATATTGACTCCAGAACCTTTGTTTAAGAACGACTTGCAAAAGGAATTGTATACGGAATTGTCTTGGATACTGGAGAGAAACGGTCTGAGGGTCGTCACAGTGGAGCACAACTCATATGAAGAAGTCTATTATCTGAAGGGGCGGGTGGGAGAGGCTCGGTTAAAGTGCAGTTATAACCAACATGGCACGGTTACGTCGGGCCGATTACTCCAGCACTCCTCACGGGAGATCAGGCAACAATTGCAGAAGGTTCTAACCAATGAATGGTAACTCGCATAGGGATGTTCACGCGCTACGGAAGGAAGGCAAAATATCCGAGGCCTATGCCTTGGGCAAACAGCTCGTAGAGCAAGACCGGGATAATTTCTATGTGGCTGGTGCTTTTGGCTGGGTCCTGTACCAAAAAGCAAAGCAGTTCGCCAACAATGCAGGCACATCCTCGGCAATGGACCGAAAAGACGAGGAGGTGCGCAGTATCCTGGCCGAGTATTCCCACCTCAATCTGCGGCGTCCAGACCTCCTATTCAGCCTCCTGTTGGTGCAAATAGCCCGTCTTGATCCAATGCCTTCTTTTGTGCCGAGCTTTCTGCACTGGGCAGGATTGGACAGTTTTCGCCAAGAGGACTTTGAAGCTCGCCAGGGCAGGGAGCAGGGTGTCGTATATCCATCTCTGATTGAAAGAGTGGCATCCAAGGTGGCAAAGGTGGTTTGCGAGTCCGAGGAAAGTGATACGGCGATCAAACGGTTTGCAGTCGAACTCATTGACCTAGCGCTTGATAAGGCTCAGGTTCAGACTCCCGTCTGGTTGTTGTACCGCAAAGCAATTCTTCTGGGGTCCTTGGGAAACATAAGCGAAGCCCGAAAGCTGATCCTGCCCGTAATCCACGAAAAAGGTGACGAATTCTGGGTTTGGAGTGCCTTCGGCAAGATTGTGCGAGCCGAGGACCCGAAGCTGGCGCTGGCACTGTATTCGAAGGCGTACCTCATGTGTTCCGACAAGGGGTTCGCCGTCAAGGTGCTCGCGTCAATTGTGGAGATTGCTCGCGAAGTGGATCGCGATGATCTGGCCAAGTGGGCTGCGGACACGGGAATTGCCGTCCGTCAGGAGCGAGACTGGAGCATCCCCGATACCCTGATGGAATATGTAGTCGCTGATTGGTACGCAGCCGCCACCGTGCCGGAGGATCCGGAGCGTGCCGTTGAGATTTGCGCGGAGGCTGCTGAGGAGCTGGTTCAGTCGCGTTCGTGGAAAAACGTGACGTACCTCGGCAGCTTTGAGAGCAAGAACGGCAATGAACTGAGGCGGTTAGGTATGCGAAAAGGCGACGAATCCATTGAGACGGTCTTTCCTGTAAGCATGCAGCCAGACTGGCCGGACCTCCGAGTGGGCGCGCCGCTATTGGCATCGGTGGACATGACCTGTGAGAGGGTTCGGATTAATGCCATTAAGCCTAGGAACAATGGAAGTGCATTTGATTGCCTTACTCCCGTTTACGGCGTTGTAGACCACCATAATCCCGGGAGGGGATTGGCGAGTATTCATGTTTCGGCATCAGATGTTCTCTTGCTGCCCTACAAGGATTTTGCGGAGGCTAAGGACTGGCCCCCGGGAAGCACCGTTGAAGCTCTGTGTTCACGCCACGACAATTGGCTCCGTGCGTACGCAGCGCGGCGCGCCGCCGCCAAGCAGACTGCAAATGTTCGCATCATCCAAGGGCCGTTCAAGCTGAACCCAAAGGGATTCGGGTTCGTCGGTGATGCATTTGTACCGCCTCATGTTATCAGCGCGGAGGCCGATGGTGCCCCTGTTGAGGCAGTAGCAGTGATGAAGCCCAAGAAGCGCCACGATCCCAACAGCGTGATTGGATGGCAGGTTATTTCAATGAGGGCTGCCTCTCCCGAAAGCCCGGAGGGGGCTACGGAGGAGATGGCTCAGTCAGGCTTGTCGGAGAATGTGTCAGACGATGGCAGTTTCCCCACGCAGACCGACAAGGCATTCTCAAAGTCGGAGATCCGAAGGGGGGAAGAAACGACCAGGGTGGATGTGGAGCCGGAGCCCGTATTGCCACCACCACCAGACGATACGATCGGGTTTGGGGAGGTGGAAGAATTGCCGGAGGGGTTTGACATTTCCTACGACGAGCTGCCCTTTTAGGTGATTGGGAGAGGGGCCGAAGGGTCACGCTCGTTACCTGGCCTATGAGGATGAGGCCTACGACGTTGCCGGGCACGGCCGGATAAACGGACTGGGTTTTCCGTGACATGTAATGAGGAGGCTCTTCTTGGCCCGTGTCGCCGTAACGAAAAGGAGTGACCGTTCCATTACAGTGGCACTCTGACGCAAGCCTTGGTCATCCAAGTTGTCCAGGCGGGCTGCCAGCGGCAGCTTGTCGTGGTTAACGCCTGCTGCGATAACATGGTCAAATTCGAGCCCCTTTACCCGGTGCATGGTGGCAAGCCGAACGCCCTGCTTGGCGCGATTGTCCGGCCTGTGGCGACTGATAGGGTGTGTCTGGATCCCCCTGCTCTTCAGAGCACCCTCGTATAGGGAACGTTGACTGTTGGTACGGGCGACCACGCAAATACGCTGCCAGCGGTCGAATGGGACGAGGGTTCTGATGTAATCAGCTATGGCTCTTGTTTCATCGCCAAAGTCATCAAAGGACCGGATATCAGGAGCGCTGCCGCGGATCAGCGAGACGTATTGTTTAAGCGTGATCGTGTCTCGCTCTCCGTCCAGATCATCTATGTTAATGCCGTATAGCAGTCTGACTGCCCAATCGCGTATCTCTTCTGGTGTTCGGTAGTTGATGCGCAGCCACCTTCCTCGTCCCCGAATGTCAATGCCGCACCTGCCGAGCACGACTTTTCGCCCATAGATTCGTTGATGCGCATCGCCGACAATGAACAGGTCGTTTGGTGACTTTTCAGGGATTACTTGGCGGATAAGCCTCATTGCTTCCGCGCCCATGTCCTGGGCCTCGTCAACGATCACGGCCCTGTAAGGGAGAGCCCGAATTCTTTCTTTAAGCAGGGCACGTAGGTCACGGTATGCATCCTCCGGCATTCGAAGCTTTCTCGCTGATAGGTAGCTTCTGAATCGGGCAAAAACGGGCCAAATCCGCTTCCTAACTGGGCGCTTGAGCGGTTGCCCCCTTCCAACACGGGCTACGCGGTAGTATTCGCGTTCACTCGTGATGCCGTTTGCCAGGATTACGTGACGGAATTCCTCTTCATAAAACTGCTCCGAGTACCCCAGATCATCAAGATCGTCGTCCAGCGCCTCATCCCACGCCTCATTCATGATATCGTTTTCTCTTCCTCCGTAGGCAATCCTGTACTGGACGCCCATTTGGTGCATCAGCTTTGCAACCCACCTATCAAAGTTGACGACCTCAATGCGCTGCATATGCTCTGGACTTGTGATGGACTGCAGGTGTGTCTTTATGTCGCCTGCAAGGTTGCGCGTAAAGGTTGTAAACAAGATGCGGTCGGTCTTCTCGTTGAAGACTTCTTCGGCTAGCCGCTTTGCCCGATGCATGGCGACGACGGTTTTGCCTGTTCCCGCGCCCCCCAATACACGCACGGGCCCGTTAGCATGCATCTCCACCAGACGCCGCTGCGAAGGATGCAGGAAGACGCGCCACTGCTCAAGAGACGCGTCAAGCATCTCTTCCAGAATGCTATCATTTTCTACTACGACGAACTGCCGCTTGGAATTAGCGCGGCTCAGCGCCTTATCAAAGTCATCTGTTTCAATGATCTCTTCCTCTTCGGGCTCAATGCTGCGCAGCACCTCTTCATACGGTACTTCCTCTGAAATATAGTAGAGTGCCTCAAAAGCATCGCGGGGCAGGCTTGGTTCACAGCGGTCCAGGTCTGCTTTATCCTTGATGCCGCGAACTACAGAGATGAGTTCGCTTGGCACGCCGAGGCGGCGCAGTTGCCGGTCCCGGAGTGCGTTAAATAGCGTGTTGGGTTCAGACTTCGTTTTTCGGGGCACGGATGTTTCGTCCGCATTAATGGCCTCGAAAATTTGAATCGCACCCGTGTCCGGGTGGATGGATACTTTCTTCCGATGGGCCCATTCGTAAGCCCGGTCGTGGTGACCCAGCCACAAAAAGATATACTGATTTCCCTTTTCGGGATGTCGGACAATTGCGCGGTATGCACGGTCTATTCGCAGCGAGCGCAGCGCCGGGCTGGAGGCTCCTTTGATATGCTCATAGTTGATGCCGGGTGATTTCGGGTTATTCCTAAACCGATTCAGCATGTCGCTGAATTTCTTCTGCTGGGGCTTGGGAAGACCCGCGTACGCGGCCAGTACGTGAGAGCTAAAGGCTATGCTTATACTCATGCGCCCGCCTCAGTCAGATGGGCAATGAGATCCGCTGCCTCGGTTTCTTGCAGTAACTGTACGGTCCATCCTTCCGAAGCAAATTCTTCGCGGTTCCACGATTCGTTTTCGTGGCTGGCAAGCAGGGCCAGGCGCTTTGCCGGCCAGGCAATTTCCGCCTGAGCTATCACGACATGGGAATCATTGACTAATTCGTAGGCAATTTCGGGCACTGGTGTGGCTGGCCCGGCAATCTGATTCAAGAGCTCTTTTCCTTCCGGGTCCACCATATCCTGTACGTCCAGCCAGTCGATAAAGCCATCCTCTTTAGGAGGTTCAAGCTCATCATACGCATGGTCGTCCAGTCCGGATTGGGCGACAAAGAAAGAAGTAGGCAAGAATTGGTACAGATTCATCGCCCTCAGAAACCCATTCCAGTCCTTTTGGAAACCTTCAGCTGCCTGGGCGTCTGCCGAATCGTCCAGGTACAGCAGGCATTGGATGGTTTTTATGTCAAAGGAGCTGAAGCCCGCCAAGGAGGTGCGCACCATAACGGAGACCGGACAGGCGCTGCGGCCTTTGATAGAAGGGTAAATGCCAATAATGTCGTCCGACCCGCCGGAATATTCTCCTGGCAGAAAATGCGGTGCCCTTTCATCAAAGTTCTTTTCCCACTGTGCCCGGTCAACGGTCGCGTGATTTGTGACTGCGTGCAAGTAGGCGCGAGCCTGCCATTCCCCTTTTCGAGGGTTCTGGAGGTATTGAAACAGCATTTCCATACTTGACGGTACCGGGTCTTTGGCGGTACTGAGCTCCCCGAATTGCGCTGTGCTGGCGTTGGCAATCCTGATAAAGCGGGAAGACGCAGGTCTGGAGTGGTTCAGCGGTACAAAGTCGCTGTAGTGGCTACTATCGGTGTTCTGAAGCACATCCTTCCAAGTCAATGACCACACCACACATTTATCAGACCGAACTAGGGCCGTGCGCTGTGCGGTGTCCAATCCGAGCCTGTCCTTATGAAATTTGAAGCCATCAGCGAAGACCGCGACAGGCCATACGTCGTGATCTGACGGCCAGATAACAAAGTCTGCCGACGATGGGATTTGAATGTTGTCTTCCAGTCCTAGCGAGGCCTGCGGCTCAATTTCAAACAGGTTGTCATTCAGCGCAAAAGCATATCCGTCCTTGCCCCGGACTACCGCACTTCGAAACTCACCGTTATGTTGCTGAACCCAGTCCTTAAGCAGCGCAACAAACTTCTGCTCAAGGGCGCTGTCCAACAGTTTGTTCAGGTTAACCTCATCCAATCCCCTGATTTTTCGCAGGCTATGCTCGCGATCAATGATTTTGGAGAACAGGGAGAGAGCGGTTTCGCGCGAGATACGCTGGTGGCTCCAGCTGTTGCGGTAGGCGAGAAGGCACCTGTAGCAGCCATCTCTCTCGCTGCCCACCTGGACGTGTTCACTGTCATCCGACCCGGTGTCAACAAGATCTCCGTTAAGGCCTGCTTCTTCCCTGGGTACGGTGCATCGGCACCCCACCATGGCCTGTGATGCCCGCTTCAAGATTTCAATGAAGGCCCTGGGGGCCTTCATGAGATCCTTTAGGTAGCCTGTTCCTCCCGGCACCGTGTCGTAAAGAAACACATAGTGACGGCGCAACGATATGCCCTCAATGGGCTCGTCCTGTTCCGTAACCTTTAGGTGATCGACTGCTCCGCCGAAGTATTTTCGGATGCCTAACTGGAGGCCAGCCACGAAAGAGGCCAGTTCTTTCCCGCTGCCGCCCTCCGATGTAAAGGGAAGGAGCATGCGGATGGTCTCGGTCTGCAGCTCGCGGTAGAGGTAGGTGGAGGACAACGGTTTAGCATTCGAAACCCGGTTCGTACAGGAATACGTGTGGAGTATGGATCCTTTTCGATTCTTCGTGGCCCCGCAGGTCGGGCAGTATAGGAACCCGGAGCCGTTGACCTCGTGTCCGGCAATGATAAGAGACTGCTCCGCACCTTGGGGCATGCCAAAGTTTATGTGGCGGAAGGTCGCGCTGGAGATGTATTCGCAGCCGAACGGCACGACTTCATCTTCAAGGCCAAAAGCCTTTAGGACCTCCCTTGGTTCGAAGCTTACAAGCATTCGATCAACGTAGAAGCTCTTACGGCGCAGCTCAGTCTCATCAAAAGAACGGCTTTGGCGATCATCTGAGGTGGAGCATACTTGTTGCAGCTTGCGCATTGAAACCTGCTGCCCCACGTCTGACCATCCCGGACTATTGCACTTGGGGCACGAGGTGCTATCAGTGACTGCGGCCTGTTCCGCGTAGGCGCACTGGTCGCAGAAGCGCCAGGGTTCGTGCTCCGAAGAGTTCAAGTCCAGTCGACTGATCTCAATCTTGCGGCCCTCGGTATAGAAGAAGTTCCCGGGTGCCAGCTCCTTTATTGCTGCGGCTGCGGGGTGCTGATAAGGATTAATCTTTGAGTTCTTATCCTTGCTGCGACTGTATACTTCTGACTGGAGGGTGACACCTGCTTCCGGGAAGGCGTAGTTCGGCAGCAGCCCTTCGTTGGTGAGAAAATTGTGCACGTACGTGTTCTTAATGTCTCGTATTCGGCTTCCGATGCAATGCTTCTCCTCGTTGAGGTCGAATGTTTCCCTGTCATAGTTCAAGTCCTTGGGTTTTGAATCGATATGCTTTCTTCTTCGCCTGACTGCCGCTCTCCGTTTTATCAGCGCGCTGATTTCTGCCTTCACTCGCTCAAGAGCAGTCTGAAGCCTGTGAGGGAGTCCTTTTTCTGTAAGGAATTCCGTCAGATGATCGCGAGATTCCTCCGATAAGTCGTCTTGGAACAAGGCGAGGAAGCCGTCCAGAATGGATTGCCTGTGAAGCCTCACATACGCAACCCAATTGTCGGGGAAGGCACTCTTACGCAGGATGTTCTTGAGCCGCGCGGGGACTGCCTTGGCTTCGATACCGGTTCCCACCCAGCGATCCATTGAGTATGCGGCAAGTTGCCGTTCCAGCACGGCGGGCGCATCCAGGAATGTCCCGGGTGGCACCACGCCGCCTGCGATCATTTCCTGGGGGTCTTCGAAGAAGTACAGGTCATGCGGGCGAGCGTTGGCGAGGGTATACGTGACCGCATTGCCATCGCGTCTGCCGGCGCGGCCGGTACGCTGAAAATAATTGGACGAGGTTGGAGGGACGAAGCACAGGATGAGGGAGGATAAGTCGCCAATATCTATTCCCAGCTCTAGTGTCGGCGTGCACGAAATGATGTTGGGGTCCCATTCCGCCTTCCCGCCCATGAACCGTTTCTCCAGTTCCTCCCGGGCCTGGCGGGTTAGGATTCCCGTGTGTTCTCTGGCTACGATACGCGTTACGTCAGCGGTCTGGTAGAAGCCCTTGTAGTAATCCGTGGTGTGGACCTTCGCGCGCTCGTACGCGCCGGAGCATGTGAAGGCCATACAGGGTGCGTTGTCCCAAAGGGTGCGTTCCCAATGGACGGAGGTGATTTCATGGCCGCATGTGATGCAGTGGTAGCGGTACACATCCGTGGAGACGAGGAGTGCGTTGCCGGGAATGGACCACACATGTTTTCCTTTGACATCATGGCATTCAAGCATACGTTCATCCACCAGCTGGTTGACGATAAATTGCATTTCCGCGTGGCCCAGGGCTGTCACGGTGCAGTCGCCTGCCAGGCTCTTTGTTGCCCAAGCGCCAAGCCATGTACGCTGCTTGCCTCGCAGCAGTCTGCGGAAGCGTTCGCTTTTGCCGTCCGTGGCGAACGCTGGAGTTCTCCTTCCCGCGCGAGGCATGTAGGCCACCTTTGGCGATGACATCCGGCGCGCATCACCCATGCTCTGGATGTAGCCTTTGAGGGCAGGATGGTAGATACCTCCGCCCACGCGCAAGTGGTATAAAAACCCTGCGAGAAACTGGTCAACAGCGCGCTCTGTGAGCGATGACAGACCGCCAGTCTCATTGCGAAGCGGTTCCAGGATTGCCTCCCTTGCCTTGCGGAGGAGTGCCGGGCAGGGCGCAGCAGCAGCCACGAGCACCTTTTCCAGGCTGCGACCTATTCGCGCCCAGTGCCCAAATGCCTTGTAGACTTCCCAGTGCAGCCGGTCAGCTACGAGGCCTGGAAGCTCTGAGCCGGGTGAAAGTTGACCATCTTCCTCCAGCGAGTCATAGTCATGATGGGCAAGCAGGTCTGGAGCGATGAAGGTTCCAACGAAAGCTTCATCCGGATATGTGCCGCGGAGTGACTGCCGGAACCCATCGGCGGTTGCTTCCAATGTTGGCGTTCTGTTCGCGGAACGGTTGAGGTATTGCGCCAAGGCACTGCGAACAGTGAACTGGAAGGTGCGACCTTGGAAGAATCCTGCTCTATGCGAAGCATCCTGGACGGAATCAGAAAATGCCAGGAGTTTCTTGTCGCCGTTGTACTGCGACGCGAACATTTGGCTGGCGATCACCGCGGAGACGCTTGACGCCTGCGCCCCGACAATACTTATTCCGTACCGTGAATCGCATGTCGGGCATTCAGGACGGGCTTTCGCTCGGCCATTGGTAGTTTGGATCAGGTCAGGGACATACACGCATATCAGGTCGTCCTCGTTACCGCAGGAGCACGATCTCTGCTTGCGGTGCAGTGAAAGGCATAGGCTGCACAGATACTGCACCTTTCCGCGTTTATGGTCCGCCCATGATTCCTGCGGGCCCGGAAACAGCAGGCATAGGTCGGGTAAGCCGTTGAAATAGGTATTATAGAAACGGTGCGTGTCGGCATGGATCTTGTGGTCGTTTTGGCGCTTGAGGCCTCCCCAGGCTGCCGTTCCGCAGTTGCGGCACAAAACCATAGGCAGATGGGTGGTGGAATCCTCGTCTCGCTGGTCCACAACGTCATCCGCCCATGTTAAGTCTGCTTCTGGTCCGACTGAGGCTACCATCCGCCGCATTTCACGTATCCATACATCCAAACGGATATCCACGAGCGGTTCGCTTCCATCGCGGTCCGGGCGGCGTGCGACACTGGTGAGTGCCAGCAGGCTATCAAGGACTCTCGTTTTGTCATCCTCTTGCGCGTCGGCCGTTTCTCTGCTTGTAGCCGCGAGGCGCCGGGCGACTTCCTCCACGGACAGTGTCTTGCCTTTCAGGATCGTGAGTAGGTTCCTGAATGCGAGATGCTTCATCAGGTGTTGTCCCAATTGAGACCGCCACTGCGGCTCCATCACCCGGTCCGTTGTCGGTTTAGCCTCATTCGGGAACCACTGGGCAAATTGTGCTGCTACGAAAGCACTGGGAGATGTGTACTGATCCGGGTCCAGGTGGCCGCCGGGTGCCAGGTCTGCCGGTACGTCGGTTGAACCGATCAATTCATCCTGCAGGAACTGACCTGCGGTGACGCGTTGCTCCCTGATAATGGATCCCGGACCAAACTCACGATCGAAAATGGATCTGGCGTAGGTGTGCAAGTCGTCCGTGGCTTCATCGCTCACCCCAAGAGTAGCGGAAGTGCCGATCGGGCATACATCGGGTGCTTGCAGCCGTGCTTTGAGCCTGCGCAGGAGGCATGCGAGATCGGTGCCTTGAGCGCCATCGAACGTGTGAAGTTCATCCACAACCAGGAAGCGCAGCGTGCCAGGGCGGTTACCGGACCAGATTGATGCGTCCCGTGCCCGCACCATCAGGAGATCCAGCATCTTGTAGTTGGTCAGCAGGATATCTGGAGGGTGGTGGCGCATCATGTCCCGAGACGTGATAATGCTGTCCTCCGACATGATCCCCTGCGGCTCTTTGTCCCTGCTGCCGATGAACAGGCCGGCCCGTACTTTGCCTTTTAAGCTGTTCGTTTTGTGAATCAGCCTGGCAATGCGCCGCGATTGGTCGGTTGCCAGTGCATTCATCGGGTAGATCAGGATAGCCTTAATCCCTTTCTGGCCCGCATGCTTTCGGCAGTGTTCCAGGATTGGCAGCAGGAAGGCCTCAGTTTTGCCTGATCCGGTTCCGGTTGCTATGATGGTGGGTTGCGGGGTATCACCGGTTAGTCTTTCGAATGCCAGCTCCTGGTGTTTGTATGGACGGAACGGAAAGGGTATTGCAGGGAACCAATCAGTAGTCCTGGTGCCCATCACAAACGGTAGGTGCAGGGTCAGGAACGGCCCCTTGAACAGCCTATCACTGGCAAGGAGTTGGTTAAGAGTGTCTTTGAAGGTGGGTGTTGTGCAGAGAAATGTCGTGCGAAGGTAGTCTCCGAGCGCTTTTTTTGTTTCCGCGGCCAATACGGAAGGAATCATCAGCTCGCTGCGCTGTCCATGTTGCTGCGGCATGCTGTTGTTTGGTCTTGACATGTTCACGGCATTTATTCCAGGTGTTCCCACGCCATGTTGTAATCTTCTTCGGGGTTGCACTGATCGAACGGGGCGTGGTATGCGATGGTGCGTTCTTGCGGCTCGTCGGTGAGCGAGGTGTCAAGGAATGTTTTTGTCACGACTCCTTCCTGCATCTCCTGGACATCTTCCCATCCGAGGGGGATGCCTGTTGCTGTCTTCGTGGGGGAGTGGATGTTGTAGCAGCGGTCTTCCCGTTTCCGGGTGCGTGGCAGTCCGACACCGCTCAGTCCTTTGTTGCTGGTAAAGACGATCCGTCCTTTGCGGTCGTACCAGGTGTCATGTTCGCAATACCGCATGACGGGGAATTGTGTGCGGTAGACGACTTGCAGTCCTTCCAGGGTGATGCCGCAGGCTTTGGCGAAGAGCACATCCAGTTCTACCAGTGCCTGGCGGCGGGCATAGTCGCTGCGCAGCGGGCTTGCTGCTGACCAGGGTGCTGTCTGGTGTGTAAACCAGGCAGGATCCAGTCGAGGATCCTTTTTGGACCATGGGTGCGGGTCTTCCATGTCGCAGAACGCATTCCACAGCGCCGCATAGTCCTCTGTCAGGCACACCAGCCCCAGCACCCGACTGGCCGTGTCGGGATGGAAGTCGGGTACGGGAAGGTCCGTCCAAGCGCCTAGCAGGGCTGCTTTTCCATAGATCTTAGTAGCAAAGTCACAAGGTAAGGCAAGCAACCCGCCAACTGCTGCTACGAGATCTTTCTTGGTACCGAAGACTCCTGCGGTTATGGTATGAATATATGCCGCCCCCGGTGGCACGATAGCAGGTATCAGCGTCCGCTTGCCTGCAATGCTAAGCATCCCTCTAAACACCACTCGATACTTATCAGTGATGGGGGTGTTGTTGTCCCATGCCAGCCGTGGGATGCGGCGGGTGTATTCTTCTTTGGAGCATGCCGGTACGTAGTTGCATCGTGGCCGGTAGTCTGCAGGTAGCGTGGTAAGGTCCAGCACGGAGTAGTCGGCCTTTGTACGGCAGCCGGGGTTAGGGGTCTTGTAGAAC
The DNA here is from genome assembly GCA_963663495.1 of Rhodothermales bacterium. GTDB lineage: Bacteria > Bacteroidota > Rhodothermia > Rhodothermales > Bin80. Next base: position 331,025 of record OY760427.1, on the reverse strand, counting down.
GGGTTTCCCACAAAGAAGTGGGGGCCGGAGTAGATCATCTCGTCTCCCGAAGCCGGAAAGCATGTTGCTCTCTGGATGGTGCCGTCCTTCTGCGCATTGGTTTCGTGCCACATCGCGTGCGACATGTACTCCAGGTCCCGCACCTTCCGTGGATAGGATGCCAGCTTCTCCATCACTCCCAGCGATGATCGGGAGTGCACCGCAGGCAGCTTGGCCTCTTCCTGCACGCCCCCGTACAGCCGCGCAAACAGCGCCAGCTCTTCTCCTCCTACCGGTACAATGCGCTCCCGGTGACCGGACAGGTCCCACTTGTTGGCGTCCGTCTTTATCCCCGGCACCGGCCCGTAGCCATCGTGCTCATACGCCGCCTCCACCGTCTCCGGATGAAACAGGTTCGCCATCGTGTTAAACCCCACTCCTCGCCGCTCCTTCCCGTATATGTTGACACTGAATGTTACTCTATGCCCTATCTCCGGAAACAGCATCAGCTGATTCACAAACTGATAATGCCCCCGCACCCTGCGGTACAGCACCCTCCGCAGACGCTGCCCCTTCGCATCGTCGTACACCCCCTCCGGATGCAATAGCCCCGCCGCCTCCGTTGACAACTCCCACGCCAACGTCACAAAACACTTGTACAGATTGGTCTGCGTACCTCTTAGCAGCGGATAGTTCTGCGGTGCATTCAAATAGGCCTTGGTGCCGCTTGCCGCTTCGTAGGCACCCATGTAGCGCTCCCGGTAGTACCGGTTCTCCAAAAACGATGCCCGACGGTGTACAAGGTCCGATGCGCTGACCTTCCGCAGCACCAGCTCCGGCTCCAGGTCTCCCATCACCCCTCCTTCCTTCCATGCCACCTTGACCCACGGAGGGTTGCCCAACACCACATCAAACCCGCCCCGGTCCGCAAACAGGTCCGCATACTCCAGCTGCCAGTGATGAAACCGGTACCGCCGGACGAGCTTCTGCACCACCACCAGCCGCGGCAGCTCCCGTGTCAGGCGGTCCAGATCCACAAACCCCAGCTCATCGCGAAGATCCACAAACGCCCCCTCCGCAAACAGCGGCAGCTGCTCCCGGTCCACCGGCCCCGGAAGTGCTTCCTTGCCTGTCAGCAATAGCTCCATGTCCGACAGGTACTGCCCGCGCGCAGGCAAAAGGTGCGCCTCTTCTATCGGCCAGAACCACAGCGCACACCAGTAGTCCATCACCAGCTTCAGCCTCCGGTAGGCGCCCGCATTGCCTGCGCCCAGCCGCAACGCTTCCTCCAGGATCCGGTCCTTCTCCCTGGTCGTGGTCTGCTGCTTCGTGGCAGGAGGCTGCCCGTACACATCAAACCCGTCGGTGGTCTGCCGCTCCAGCCGCCGCAGATCCGCCGCATGCCGCTGCCACAACAGATCCACACCCGCCGATAACCGCTCCAGACGGAGGGTCTCCGCCGCCGTGTGCGGACGCGTAAACGCCTTCCTCCACACAGCAATCTGCCGCAGCTCGTCCGGTGCCAGCTGCTTTATCACCCGGTCGGTATAGGTCGCCATACCGCTATCGCCCACCAGAAAATGGTATATCCCCGCAGCAGGGCGCGCCTCCGAAAACGGCACGGCAGCCGGCGCTTCTTTCCACCAGCTCCGCTTGCGCAGCGCGGCAGCGGGGTACACCCTGCGCCATGCCCCGACGAGCGAGTTACCGCACTTCAGCTGGTTACCGAACCACGGCACAAACCCTCCCGGCACCAGCGTACCCAACCACAGCGACACCTCGGCCAGCTCCACCGCCACCGGGTTCAGATCCACCCCGTATACATTGTTGTCGGCAAGAAGCATCTTCACCTTCTGCTTCTCCTCCGCGTACATATCGGGCAGCAGCGTCTCCCCCTTTTCCTTCTGCTTCCTCCGCAGGTAGGCGTCTGCCAGCTGCGACAGCGCCTCGTTCAGGAAGGCGGCAGAGCCCAGCGCCGGCTCGCAGATCGTAAGCCCCAGCAGCGCATCTGCGGTCTTGTCCGGTAGTACCTCCCTCAATGCATACCGCACCACACACCGTGTGAGTACCTCCGGGGTGTAGTACGAGGCCGACATCTCGCGGTCCCGCCCTGCCAGCCGGTAGACAAAGCTGCCCCGAACATAGACCTTGGAAGTGCCGTCCTCATTGTAGACCCGCTCATTGTCATCATAGTCCTCAATCTGTTCGTCAGACACGAAGTAGGCCTGCGACAGTACATCGTGGTCGCTTTTAGCCTTCTTCACCTCGTACAGATCGCGTTCGGCAAAGAAGCCCCGGTAGGACAGCAGGCCTTCATAGACCGCCCCCAGCTGGTTGATACCCAGTTGGGCGTACGAGATACGTCCGGTCTGGCGTCCGTGCCCGGTAGATAAAGACATCATCCGTATGATGCGCTGCCAGATATGGTTGCGTACCCGCACCCTGTCCAGCATCGGGGTCTGGTCCGGGTCAAAAAGGTGACTCTTCAGGGGAGCAATCTTGAAGGTGTTGTCGTGCTTCACTTCAACATCTCCCTGCCTTCCGCCGTCAAAGCCGCGGTACAGCATCCGGAACAGGTGGCGGATGGAAATATCGAAGAACAGGCCGTTGCGTGCTTTGTCGGTGCTGAGGTCTACCAGCTCCAGTTCCCGCAGCTTCTCCAGGCTGTAGCCTTTGCGGTAAATCTTGGATTTGAGGGGGAGGTATCCGAGTTCCGGTCGGGCCTCAATGTAGAACAGGAACAGCAGCCGGTACATGTAGCGCAGGCACTCTCCCGTGAGGGTGTCTGCGAGGTCTTTGCCGTAGACGCCTTCCCGGGAGATGGTGCGCAGGTGGCGCACGGTCTCGTTGCCCAGAAGCTCAATAGCCTCGCGCAGGGCATACTTGAGGTCCTGGGATACGGCATGGGCGTGTTTGTGGGACTGTTCGCTGAGCGCATCAAGGAGCGAAACGCCGCAGTCCGGGCAGAGGCTGCTGCGGTGCAGGAGGGCGGCCGTGGTCTTGAGGGTGGGCAAATCGTTTCTGCCGAGTATCTCACTCCAGTCGAAGTGCAGGGCGCGGCGCCCTGACCACTTGGAGCGGTCAAACAGGGTGAGGGAGAAGAGGGATGCTACCAGCACCCACCGGGGCGGGTCATCATCAAAGAAGAGGGCGTTGTTGATCAGCTTGCCGAGCGTCAGCTCTTTGTGGGCGTTCGGGTCCTGCCGTGCATCCACAGGCATCTGCACCATGTCGGGTTTCCGGTCTCCGAAGGCTTCCACGACGAGGAGGCGTGCCGGGCCGCGCGGCGCAGCACGTACGGAAGAGAGCAGGGGTACGGGTGCGACGCTGGTATCCAGCAGGCCGGGGTTCATGCCGTAGTCCAGAGCAGCCAGGAGCTGCTCCAGGAAGCGGCGCTGCACGCCAAGGCGCTCTTCGGGAGAGGCGGCCTGCTCACTGTCGAGGCAGGCCTGGAAGAAGGGCTGCTTCAGGCGGCGCAGCCTGTCCCATGGAGGGTTCTGTTTCCTACCCCAGACCTTGAGGAGCCCGCGCAGATCCCGCTCCAGCACCGCCTCCAGATAATGGCTGGCGTAGAACTCGTTCTCGTTCGTGATACCCGACAGATCAAGAGGCATGCGCTTAGTCGGTCCCGAGACCAGTGAGCACCGCCAAAACCTGCAAATAGGGATCGTCCTCCAGCTCCATCGTGTCCGTGATCCAGCCCTCGTAGTTCGTAAACAGCTTGTCGATTTCCTTGGACCGCTTCGCTATGGTGCCCGTTGCTAACCTGTCCTCCCGTCCCTCAAACTGTTGCCTCACCACTGCGTTATGACGTTCCCGGAGTGTCTTGAGGTCGTCTAGGTGTTCCTGTAGTTTCGGACCGACAATTGCTTCGTGTTCCGCGCGCGCATCTTTTCCATATTCCGCTGCCCAGTTGAGGACGGCAGGCAACAGGCCCTGTGCATGCTCAAGGATGTCCGGGATTCCCGCGTTGGAAAGCCCGGTCCGTCGCAGAGCATGGAATTCCTTGGACTTGGCAAAGAGCTTGGTGCTCAGGTGCTTACCATGGCCTGTACGAATACAGATGAGCTTCTGTAGCACGGTTTGCCCTCTTCTGTTGGAGTAGAGAACCGAAATCACATACGACGCCTCGGTTTTGTGCAGCACATCCGGGAGCGCCAGAATGAACGCCTCCTGCTCCTTGATGGAGGAGGTCACTTTGTCGGTCGCCCAACGCATCGCCGGGTGTAACGGCCAGAGGTAGTGTATTGCGGGCCAGGCGTCATCATCCGACCTGCACCGACGAATCTCATCCTTGATGGTCTGCCGATCCGCGCAGACATCAAGGATGTCCTTCCGTGGTCGGGCGGCCTTGGGGAGATATTTAAAGCGATCCTTCAGGCCCGTCGGCGCCGTAAGCTGGAGCCGCATTTCATCGTCGTAGTAAGACACCTGCAGCTTTTCCTCGTCGCCCGGTTGCGTCTCTGCCTGGATATGCTCCAGCGCAGTCTTCAGGTACGCGTAGTCAGAGTCGAACACGGAATGCAGCTCCCGTTTACTGTTCGCAGCATCGTCCATGGGGTCAAGTTCCCCGAACAGTGCCTGTATCGGATCAATCCCGGCAGCGACAGACGGATCGGCACGCTGCGTTCGAAAATGTCTTTCAGCCTGGTCGGTGGTCATCCCCTGCTCGATGACATCCTTTACAATGATCTCTTCCTGCTCGGCATTGTAGACCCCGATTATGGACGCCGGGTCACCAATGTTGCGTACCGCCTCCTCTTCTTTCTCAATCAGAAGCTCCAGGATCCGCATGTCACCGCGTATCCTCCTGTTCTCCGACTCAGTGATTAGGTAGTAGATCTGCGGCTTTTTCTCCTGTCCATACCGGTCAACACGGCCGTTGCGCTGCTGGAGTATCATGAGCGACCATGGTATGTCAAAATGAATCAATCTGTGGCTCAGAAAATGCAGGTTGATTCCTTCGGAACCTACGTCCGATGCGATAAGGAGTCGCACGGGTTTGTCAGTCTGCCCGAACGACTCTACGATGGCCTGCTGATCAAGATCACTTAATGCTCCGTGAAGCATTACGATAGCCTTGGGCTTCAGACCGAGATCCTTTTCCAGGTTTTCGGAGAGGAATTGCAGGGTATCAATACGCTCGGTGAATATGACAAGCCGATCCTCCTCATTCTTCCCGGTCCAGCCCATCTCCTTAATGGTGTTTAAGAGCAACCGGTACTTGGAAAAATGCTCCACGGTCACTTGTCCGAGGGCGCTATCAAGCTGCTGTAACGCATAGATCTCATCATCCCGGGCGGTAGCTGCCTTACGAAGGCGATCAATGCGATTGCTGATCGTCTCCCTGCACGCTGCGGGCGACGAAAAGACGGCTTTCTCAAGTACCGTGCGAATCAACCACTGGCCACCGCGTCGCGCCGTAAAGATGGTGCCGGACATGTCGGTAAGGTGCCGGAAGGCTTCCTCCTCCTGTACCGATGCCTGCGCCCTGCGAAGCGTGACAGAACGTTCTTGAAATGCCCCGGAAACCTGATGCCAGATATCCTTCTTAAACCGCCGTATGAACAGGTTCTTTCCGTCCAGATCCTCTTTGGTATACGAATTCGGGTCGGCAATAGCTGTGGGATCCAGCATATTGACCAAGCTGGCGAAGCTCTTGGCGCGCCCATCGTGGGGCGTAGCCGAGAGCATGATTAGTGCGTCAGACCGATCAGCCAGGAGCTTGGCCAACTTGTTGCGCAAGGAGCGCCCGGGGCGCTCTGCAACATGCTGCGCCTCATCGAGGACGATAATATCCCAATAGGCATTCTCAATGAAGGAACGGTACTGGCGTGCGGCCTTCAACGTATCAATGGAAATAATCGCTCGGTCGTAATAATAGAACGGGTTGTGATTGGTAGGAAGCCTAGCCCTTACACGCTGGATACCTACGGAATCCAGACGTACGAGAGGGATCGTGAAGCGCGACCACAGTTCCTTCTGAAACTGCGTTAGCATGCTCTTGAGTGTTACGACAAGGATGCGTCTGCCGCGCCCGCGCCGAATAAGCTCCGTCATCAGGATGCCCGCCTCCAGAGTCTTACCAATGCCGACAGCATCCGCGATCAGGATGCGAGGCTTGGGCTGCTGTAGTGCCATTAGAGCAGGCACAAGCTGGTAGGGTACCGAATCCATGGCCCCACGATGCCCGAGACGTATAAACGTGTCAGTAGGGGGGGTCTGGCGGAGGACCGACTCAATGTGTAGCCGAGAAGCGCGGTAGCGGGGAGATTCGTCGTGAACAATTTTCGTGTCGTGCGGATTGACTACGGTGTAATCTTCGACCGTGTCAAGAACATAGTAGTCCTTATCGCGGACCAATCGTGAGAGGCCCGTCAGGGTAACCACGAACCTATTGTTTAATGTTCGCTCCAGCCGACGGACTACGAATTGTTCGTCCCGTGTGGACACGCGGGCGCCGGGAGCAAGCTTACTGTGCTTTGAGGACCTGCGATGAACTTCCACTGTATTGTGCTTTGGAATGAAGAATGGACATGGGGTAGGGGAATCCGGACTATATGGTTGAATGCTACAACATGCGTGGAGCTTGGCGCGGTAATATTTCGCGCATTATTGGGAAATCCATGCATATATGTGTCGTGTCCGCGGACTATTCCGCCATATATGGAAAATATGCCCTACTTTGCCCATTGCATTATCAATTTGCAGAGAAGAGTTTGAACGAAGCAATGGGACGGGATCTTTCTTTATGGACGGGAAGGCGTTGTCGTGTTGCAATAATGCACATGTTGAGAGTATATCATACTAGGCGTAGATCAGCATAGTTCGGCTGGATTGAATCAGGTGGGTCAAGCCTTGTTACGACATAAAAGAGGGGAATTATATACGTGAGTGACCAACTGTACACAGTTAGGCAATAGTATCAATTTCACGGGTTATAGGGGTCGGTAACCCGAACGCCCCTCGCCGTGCAGAAGCCCCAATCCCGGAGGCCAGTATGTTTGCAGCCGCATTCAGGTCTGCATGATCCGCATGGCCACAGGACATACACGTGAATTTGCTCCGTGTCTTACGGTTACTCGCTTCTGTGTGCCCACACACAGAACACCGCTGACTGGTATAGGCAGCGGTAACCTTTATCACCTTGCGGCACTTATAGCCCACCATCTGATCCAGCTGGCCCCAACCTGTTCGCAGTATCCCACGGTTGAGGCCAGACTTCTGTCTGACGTTTGTGCCAAAGCTCTCCATCGTCCCCTTAGCTGAACGTGTCATCGCTTTGATCTTCAGGTCCTCCAGTATCACCGTTGAGGAGCATTTGGCAATACTGCGACTTACCTGGTGGTTCGCATTCTTGAGGACATTAGCACGCTTGCGCTGTATGCGGGCGATTCCATGCTTCCGCCTGTTACGACGGTTGGAGCCTTTCTTCTGTCTCGCCAGTCTTCGCTGATGCCGCTTCAACTTGGCATCAAGACGCTTCGTATCCGGTTGTCTGATAATGCTTGTATCGCCCTCTGTGGGTTAGCGTGCGGTGAACTGCATCTTGATTAGGTGACGGGTTCTGTAGAGCTTACCCGTAGACGTGAGAACCCAGACCCCGGACCGCATGGTACAGCCCAGACGTACGGCGGAAGAGATGTTTCCGCTGGTAGAGCAGTATGACGAAAGGCCCCAGTCTGCAGCGGCGTCTTGCACAGAGCAGGGCATCTCGTACGGACCGTTGAATTACTGGAGGCGGAAGTATCGCCAGGAGACTGCAGCCGAGGCTTCGTGGAGGTAGGCAATGCAGCGCCAAGGGAAGCGGCGCAGGATGAGATCGCGTATCCGCACGAGAGGAGGGCATTATTCACCTCAAGTCACACACCACACCTGCCAGGCCGAAATACCCGAGATATTCCGACAGCCATGCCAGCGATATTTAACCATACCTGACGAACAATCGAACCGTTATGGATGATTTATGGGGGATGGGCAGTCCTACGCTCATGCCAGTCGCCACCAACGCGCCGAGTAGGATGCTGCGCTTATTATGGGGAGTGGTGTTGCGACAGAGCAATTCGCTGACTTACCTTATGGTCAGTCCTGGCTAGCGCTTGGGCAGTTAAGTCGCACATATTTCTAATTTTGTTGTTACCGGTTCGCGTTTCCTATAGTAGACGGCAAGGGGCCATGAAAGTAGTACATGCAGTAATACTTGCTTCTACATTCCTTGCTACCTCCGCCGCCGCGCAGTCACATAGTCTTGCGCAACAGGTTTGGCGTACGCAAGGATTTATCCATGGTAATCCTTCCAGTGATGGTTACACGCAGTTGGCCGCTCATCTCGGGCCGGAAGTCGGACTTTCTGTCTCTGAAGTGACTGGCCAGGATGCCCCTTTCGGGCAGAATGCGTTCCAACGCCAGTCCAAGCGGACTGCTTTCACCGCTGGAGCTTACTTAATAGCAAACGAGCCTGGGAGTACTGACTTAGCTCACAGCGCGAAAATGCAGAGAACGATGCTTGCATCGGCTCAGCATTTAGCCACAGATCTTTCCCATTTAATCGCTCCCGCCGGTTTTGTAGAGGTGGATAGTCCAACGCGGCGAGGCCATGAACTTCCGATCAGCGCTTCCAGCATGCAGGATGCCGCGCTGGCCGCCTTGTATAATGCCACACGTGGTGACTCCTGGGATAACAACACGAACTGGGATCCCATGTCCAGCCCTTCCATTGAGGAAATGGGCACTTGGCACGGAGTTACGGTGCACTTGGGCAGGCTCACAGAACTGCAATTGGACGACAATAACCTGACGGGAACGCTACCGCCAGAGGTCGGAGACTTGGCGGATCTTCAAGTGCTTTGGATAGACGGTAACACCCTTGATGGAAGCATCCCGAAAGAGTTCGGCCAACTCTCTCAGTTGCGGACATTGCTGATCAGCCACAATGAGATGTCCGGTGCCATTCCCGACCAGCTGGGCAGCCTTTCAGAGCTGGAAACACTGTGGTTGCACGATAATGGGTTTACCGGCGCGATCCCCAATGAACTCGGCAGCCTTACAAAGCTGCGTTTGATGGTGCTCAGCCAGAACATGCTGTCGGGCAGTATTCCTGATGCAATTGGCAGTCAGGGGCGATTGGAGATTTTGTGGTTAAACGATAATGCCCTCTCTGGCGAAGTACCTCAGGCCATTGGCGATCTGTCAGAACTGAAACAGCTTGCTCTGGACAATAATGCTCTTTCCGGTAGTTTGCCCCGGTCGCTGCTCGATTTGCAGAAGTTGGAATATCTGAGCTTCGAAGGGCAATCGCTTTGCGCACCATCGGACGGGGCATTTCAGTCGTGGCTTAGTAGTGTTGATGTGGTGAAGGGGCCTGTTTGCAAGGAGGAGTTGCGGTTGACTGGCAGCACCAATGACCTTAGCTTTACACTGAACCGCGTTATTGCTCCCGTTGCTTTCCCTGCGGCGACGGGCGGTACAGCTCCGTATATCTATGCATTGAATCCGGCGCTTCCTGCTGGGTTAATGTTTGATCCTATGTCCCGATTTTTGACGGGCAACCCTTCGGTGATAAGTGACCCGGTGGGGTACACCTATACGGCCTCAGACAACGCGGGGGCCCAAGCTTCCCAAATGTTTTCCATAGAAGTGGTAGTGCCGCTGTCGAATGCTGACAATGATGCGTTACCGGAGTCATTCACCTTGCAGGGTAATTATCCGAATCCGTTCCGTGAGGCTACTCGGGTGGTGGTTGATTTACCTAGACAGGCAATTGTGACGATTGAGGTGATGGATTTGATAGGGAGAAATGTGTTAACCGTTCCTGCGGTGAGCATGCCGGCTGGATGGGGACAAAGCGTACCATTGATGGGGAGTGCGCTGACATCGGGTCTGTACTTGTACCGTGTGCAGTTTTCGTCCAGGGAGTACACGGAGGTACAGTTTGGTCGATTATTGCGTGTCCAGTAACATACGGATATTATTCCACTCAGCACTGTAGAGGTGAGAGATCCAGGCATGGTCCCCCCCTCCCCCGCATTTTTCCTACGTAGATACCGTAATCATTTCTGTCATTGCAAGTTGACAGAAATACCGTGTTATCCTTCCCCCCGGTCGGCACATCCATCTGAACCATACATCGTTCGATGTAGGTGATGGCGAAGGTTTTATCCGTATTATCGCTGGCCTGCATGAGCTGGGTCTTGCAGCATCAGATGGAAGCGCAGCTGCCGTCAATGGACCGTGCAGGATCAAGGTATGGAGGGGTTGCCGGATTATCTAGCTCTGATCACGGAGACCACCCAAGGGTGCACATAGGGCCTTTGACAGATGCCCCGGCATCTGCTTCGCTGATAACCGATCCTATCGCTCCGCATGATCATGCAATAGAACAATCCTCGGACTCTATTGCGGTATCGCAGGATGCCATAACGTTTGCAGATGTCGGTGAAACCATCACGCTGGTGGCGACCGTTTTCGACGCTGCGGAGAATGTTATAACCGACGCTCCAGTGGTCTGGACCATTGCAAACCCTGCGGTGGCGACGGTGGATCAGAGCGGCCTTGTTACTGCCGTGGGCGATGGAACTACGCGTATTGCTGTTACCGCTGGCCCTGTCACCGTGAAGGTCTCCGTCCTCGTGGATACGGATGGCGGTACGACAATTATCGTTGAATCTGACCGTGCGGCACTGGTCAAGTTGTACAAAGCGACGGGCGGGGACCAGTGGGATCAGCACACCAATTGGCTGAGCGGGCGGACATTGGACGCATGGCATGGCGTAAGCACGAACGCGCAGGGACATGTTACGAGTTTGCTGCTCGGTACCAACAATCTGGTAGGGCAGATCCCCTCGGAGTTGGGCACCTTGCCAGAACTGGCGGGATTGGATCTTTCGTCGAACAGCCTGTCGGGGACCATTCCTGCCGCGTTGGGCGATCTCGGCTCTCTTGAGATGCTTGATCTGAGCGATAATGCCGTTGCGGGAAGCATTCCCGCGGCCCTACTCAGCCTGCCGCTCACCACGTTTGGATGGGATGGTAATGACGGACTGTGCATGCCCAATACCGCTGAGTTTGTTGCTTGGACAGGGACGATGCGCGCCCATACCGGCGATGGCTATTGCAATAAGGACGACCGCGATGCTCTCGAAGCATTGTACACCGCCCTTGGAGGTGCCGGCTGGACGGACTCGCAAAACTGGGTCGACGCTGAAGTGGTGTCGTCCTGGTTCGGCATCACCACAAATACACTGGGCGTCGTGACTGCCATTGCGCTGCCCGATAATGGAGTTAACGGGGAGTTGCCGGCAAGCATAGGGGATTTGGCGGGCCTGGTGGAGTTGGACCTGAGCACGAACACGCAGCTAACAGGGCCTATCCCTGTTACCATGCCTCGTCTGGATGCCTTGGACGCATTCAGGTATGGAGGGACGGGGCTGTGCGTACCCGTAGTTGCTGCCGTGGAGAATTGGCTGTCCTCCTTGACGGTGCACGATGGAACAGGGGTACAGTGCGTCTCTGAGGGTGACCGTGCAACACTGGAAAGCCTGTACACCGCTTTGAGCGGAGCAGGTTGGACGAACGATGGGAGTTGGCTGACGAATGCACCTATTGATGAATGGTACGGGGTGACTGCCGATGATGAAGGGCGCGTAACAGCGTTGGACTTGAGCAACAATGGTTTGGAAGGTGCGCTACCCGCGGAAATCGCGCAATTGGCACTACTGACCGATTTGAGCTTGGATGGCAACGGCCTCGCGGGGCCGATCCCGGAGGAGCTGGGTTCACTGGGTGATCTGGAGCGTCTTAGTATCAACAGTGCGTCTCTTTCCGGTAGCCTTCCTGCAGAGCTTGGCGACCTGAGTAGTTTGACTTCGCTGAGCCTTGAGGGTAACAGTTTGTCCGGAGCGCTGCCTTCAGAGCTGGGAGACTTGATGGCTCTGGAGACCTTGGACGTCTCGGGCAACGATATTTCCGGTGTTATCCCCGCCGAGTTGGGCGATCTCGGCAGTCTTGCTATGCTGGATCTGAGTGATAATGCCGTTACGGGAAGCATTCCCGCGGCTCTGCTCAGCCTGCCGCTCACCACGTTTGGCTGGGACGGTAATGACGGGCTATGCATGCCCAATACCGCTGAATATGTTGCTTGGACAGAGACGATGAGCGCCCATACCGGCGGCGGCTATTGCAATAAGGATGACCGCGATGCTCTTGAAGCAATGTATGCTGTCGTTGGAGGCTCGAGCTGGACGAATTCGCAGAACTGGATGCAAGCCGAAGTGATCTCCACTTGGTTCGGCATCACCACCGATGCGCTGGGCCGGGTGACAGCCATTGCGCTGTCCAATAATGGCCTTATTGGGAAATTGCCCGCGAGTGTGGGAGATTTGGCCAGCCTGGTTGAGCTGGACCTGAGTACGAACATGCAGCTTACCGGGCCTATCCCTGAAGCTCTGACGGGCTTGGATGCCTTGGACGCATTCAGATATGCCGGGACGGAGCTATGCGTACCCAGAGCGGGTGCCGTTGAGAATTGGCTTGTCGCCTTGACGGTGCACAACGGAACAGGCGTACGTTGCCCTTCTGAGGGTGACCGTGACGCCTTGGAGGGTCTGTACACTGCTTTGAGCGGAGCAGGTTGGACGAACGATGCAAATTGGTTGACCAGCGCACCCCTCAACGAATGGGATGGTGTTACCGCCGATGATGAAGGGCGGATAACGGAGTTGGACCTGAGCAATAATGGCTTGGACGGCGCGCTGCCGGCGGGGATTGCGCTGCTCGCACATCTGACTGACTTGAACCTCGCGGACAACAGTCTTTCCGGCACTATTCCCTCGGAGTTGGGCAATCTTGACAAGCTCAAGGTGCTGGACATTAGTGATAATGGCCTTACGGGAAGCATTCCCACGGCATTCCTCCCGCGAGCATCCGGGCGTGATCGCAGCGGTCAGCGCGATGATCTTGCTGGAACCCTTCCCGGTCTGTCATTAACGACGTTTGCATGGGACGGTAATGATGGGCTGTGCATGCCCAACACCGTTGAGTTTGTTGCTTGGAGCGGGGCGATGAACGTCCAAGCCGGTGATGATTATTGCAACAAGGACGACCGTGAGAATCTGGAGGCATTGTACACCGCTCTTGGAGGTGCCAGCTGGACGGACAGGCAAAACTGGAGGCAGGGCGAAGTGGTCTCTTCCTGGTCCGGCATCACCACCGATGCGCTGGGTCGTGTGACGGCTATTGCGCTGTCCAATAATGGCCTTGTCGGGGAATTACCGACGAGCACAGGGGATTTAGCCAACCTGGTTGCGTTGGACCTGAGCACGAACGCGCAGCTCACGGGGCCTATCCCTATTACCATGCCGCGTCTGGATGCCTTGGACAACTTCAATTATGGAGGGACCGGACTGTGCATACCGAGGGTGACTGCCGTAGAAAGCTGGTTGGCCTCCTTGGCGGTTCACAACGGAACAGGCGTACGCTGCGCCTCTGCGGGTGACCGTGACGCCTTGGAGAGTCTGTACACTGCTTTGAGCGGAGCAGGTTGGACGAACAAAGGCAAGTGGCTGACCGATGCACCGATTAACGAATGGTATGGCGTTACGGCCAATGATGAAGGTCGGGTAACGGAGTTGGATCTGAGCGGTAATGGTTTGGCTGGCGCGCTGCCAGCGGGGATAGCGGCCTTGGCCCACCTGACCGACTTGAACCTTGATGACAATACCCTTACAGGCCCCATTCCAGAGGAGGTGGGCACGCTGGATGATTTGGAGAGCCTTAGCATCAATAGTGCGTCTCTTTCCGGCAGCCTTCCTGAAGAGCTGGGTGACCTTACCAGCCTAACATCGCTACGCCTTGAGGGAAACAGCCTATCCGGCGCTATCCCCTCGGAACTGGGCGATCTTGACAATCTTACGGAGCTGGATCTGAGCGACAATGAGGTCACGGGAAGCCTTCCCACGGCCCTGCTCAGTCTGTCGTTAACCACGTTTGCATGGGATGGTAACGACGGGGTGTGCATGCCCAACACGGCACAGTTTGTTACCTGGGTTGCCGCGATAACATCCCATACCGGTGATGACTATTGCAACAAGGACGACCGCGAGAATCTGGAGGCATTGTACACCGCCCTTGGAGGTGCTGGCTGGACGAACAAGGGAAACTGGGGCCAGTCCGCAGCGGTCTCTACCTGGTTTGGCATCACGACCGATGCGCTGGGCCGTGTGACAGCCATTGATTTGTCCGATAACGGTCTCGCAGGGGAGTTACCGGCAAGCATGGGTAATTTGGCCAGCCTGGTTGCGTTGGACCTGAGCACAAACGCGGGTTTGACTGGAGGCATCCCTGAAACCATGACGAGCCTGGATGCCTTGGACGAGTTCAGGTATAACGGAACTGAGCTGTGCATACCGAGGGTGACGGTCGTAGAAAGATGGCTGTTCGCATTGACGGTGCACAATGGAACAGGGGTGCGTTGCCCTTCGGGCACCGACCGTGAAGCCTTGGAGAGCCTGTACACTGCTTTGAGCGGAGCAAGTTGGACGAACAAAGGCAAGTGGCTGACCAACGCACCGATTGATGAATGGTATGGCGTCACTGCCAATGCTGACGGTCGGGTAACGGAGTTGGATCTGAGCGGTAATGGTTTGGCTGGCGCACTGCCAGCGGGAATAGCAGCCTTGGCCCACCTGACCGACTTGAACCTTGATGACAATACCCTTACGGGCACCATTCCGGAGGAGGTGGGCACGCTGGATGATTTGGAGAGCCTCAGCATCAACAGTGCGACTCTTTCCGGCAGCGTTCCTGAAGAGTTGGGTAACCTTACCAGCCTGACATCGCTAAGCCTCGAGGGAAACAGCCTATCCGGCGCTATCCCCTCGAAACTGGGCGATCTTAACAATCTCACGGAGCTGGACCTGAGCGACAATGAGGTCACGGGAAGCATTCCCACTGCCCTGCTCAGTCTGTCCCTCACAACGTTTGCATGGGACGGTAACGACGGGGTGTGCATGCCCAACACGGCACAGTTTGTTACTTGGGTTGCCGCCATGACATCCCATACGGGCGATGACTATTGCAACAAGGACGACCGTGAGAATCTGGAGGCATTGTACACCGCTCTTGGAGGTGCCAGCTGGACGGACAAGCAAAACTGGAGGCAGGGCGAAGTGGTCTCTTCCTGGGCCGGTATCACCACCGATGCGTTGGGTCTTGTGACAGCCATTGATTTGTCCGATAACGGTCTCGCGGGGGAGTTACCGGCAAGCATGGGTAATTTGGGCAGCCTGGTTGCGTTGGACCTGAGCACGAACACGGGTCTGACGGGCGCTATCCCGGAAGCCCTGACAAGTCTGGATGCTTTGGACGAATTCCGTTATAACGGGACCGGGCTGTGCGTACCGAGCGTGCAGGCCGTAGCAGATTGGCTGGCGGCCTTGACGACGCACAGTGGAACAGGGGTTCAGTGCTCCGACAACTCTGATCGTCCCGCCTTGGGAAGCCTGTACAGCGCCTTGAGTGGAGCCAATTGGACGAACAAGGGCAAGTGGCTGACCAGCGCACCGATTGGCGAATGGTTTGGCATCACGACCGATGCGCTGGGCGGTGTGACAGCGATTGATCTGTCCGATAACGGCCTCGTAGGGGAGTTACCGGCAAGCATGGGTAATTTTGCCAGCCTGGTTGCGTTGGACCTGAGCACAAACGTTGGTTTGACGGGAGGCATCCCAGAAACCATGACGAGCCTGGATGCCTTGGTTGAGTTCAGGTATAACGGAACCGAACTGTGCGTACCTAGGGTGCCGGTTTTACAAACGTGGCTGTTCGGGCTGGCGGTGCACAATTCAACAGGCGTACGTTGCCACTCGGGCACCGACCGTGAAGCCTTGGAGTATATGCACTATGCCTGGAGCGGAGCCGATTGGACGAACGATGCGCATTGGCTGACGGATGAACCTATTGATGATTGGTATGGCGTTACGGCCAATGATGACGGTCGGGTAACGGAGTTGGATCTGAGCAGTAATGGTTTGGATGGCGAGTTGTGGCAAATGCGCAACTTGGCCCAATTGACCGACTTGAACCTTGAGGGAAACAGCCTTTCCGGCGCTATCTTCTCGGACCTGGGCGATCTTGACAATCTCACCGAGCTGGACCTGAGCGACAATGAGGTCACGGGAAGCATTCCCACAGCCCTGCTCAGCCTGCCACTCACAACGTTTGCATGGGATGGTAACGACGAGTTATGCATGCCCAATACCTCGCAGTTTATTACTTGGGTTGACGCGATGACATCCCATACCGGTGATGACTATTGCAACAAGGACGACCGCGAGGTTTTGGAGGCATTCTACGCCGCCGTTGGAGGCGCTGGCTGGACGGACCGGGGAAACTGGGGCCAGACTGCAGTGGTTGCCACTTGGTTTGGCATCACGACCGATGGGCTGGGCCGTGTGAGAGCGATTGAGCTGTCCGATAACGGCCTCGCAGGGGAGTTACCGGTAAGCATGGGTAATTTGGCCAACTTGGTTGCGTTGGACCTGAGCACGAACGCTGGTCTGACGGGCGCTATCCCGGAAGCCCTGACAAGTCTGGATGCTTTGGACGACTTCAGTTATGTCGGGACCGGGCTGTGCGTACCGAGCGTGCAGGCCGTAGCAGATTGGCTGGCGGCCTTGACGACGCACAGTGGAACAGGGGTTGAGTGCCCCGATAACTCTGATCGCCCCGCCTTGGAAAGCCTGTACAGCGCTTTGAGCGGAGCCAGTTGGACGAACAGGGGCAAGTGGCTGACCGATGCACCGATTAACGAATGGTATGGCGTCACTGCCAATGCTGACGGGCAGGTAACAGCGTTGGATCTGAGCGGTAATAGTCTCGCAGGGGAGTTACCGGCAAGCGTGGGTAATTTTGCCAGCTTGGTTGAGTTGGACCTGAGCACGAACGCTGGTCTGACGGGCGCTATCCCGGAAGCCCTGACAAGTCTGGATGCTTTGGACGACTTCAGTTATGTCGGGACCGGGCTGTGCGTACCGAGCGTGCAGGCTGTAGCAGATTGGCTGGCGGCCTTGACGACGCACAGTGGAACAGGGGTTGAGTGCCCCGATAACTCTGATCGTCCCGCCTTGGAAAGCCTGTACAGCGCCTTGAGCGGAGCAGATTGGACGAATAAAGGCAAGTGGCTGACCGATGCACCGATTGACGAATGGTATGGTGTTACTGCCAATGCTGACGGGCAGGTAACAGCGTTGGATCTGAGCGGTAATGGTTTGGATGGCGCGCTGCCGGCGGAAATAGCGGACTTAGCACTTCTGACCGATTTGAACCTTGATGACAACACCTTACAGGGCCCGATTCCGGAGGAATTGGGCACGCTGGGTGACTTAGAGAGCCTTAGTATCGATAGTGCGTCTCTTTCCGGCAACCTTCCTAAAGATCTGGGTGACCTGACAAGTATAGAGACAATGATGTTGGCAGGGAATGACTTGACGGGGCCAATTCCCTCGGAGCTTGGCAGCCTAAGTAGTCTGAGTGAACTGAACCTAAACGGCAATAAACTAACCGGGGAGCTTCCCTCGGAGCTTGGCAGCCTTTCGAACTTGGTTAAGTTCTCAGTTACAAATAATTCGGGGTTGACCGGCGAAATACCTGCCAGCTTCGTACGTCTCACCAAGTTGACCCATTTTCAGGCAACCGGAACAAGTGTGTGTTTGCCGGCAGCCACATCATCGTTATTGAGGTGGGAAAAAGGATTAACTGTCTCAGAGTTGGCCAAGTGTCCACCCGAGGGAAATATCGCCATTATGTTTCAGGCGGTCCAGTCCTTCACGAACCCAACCCCACTCGTCGCGGGAGAAAAGGCGCTTTTACGAGTGTTGCCTACGATAAATGGGCCTTTGTCCTCGTCTGTACGGCTACCAAGGGCCATTGCGAAGTTCTACTTGAATAATCAGTTGGCGCACACGATTCAGATCCCCCAAAGGACTCGCTTTATCCCAAACCGAGTGTGGGAACAGGGGCTTCCGCTTTCCCTGAATGCCGTGGTTCCGGCAAGTGTCGTTCAGCCGGGACTTGAAATAGTCATTGAAGTAGATCCAGACGACACGGTACCGACCTCATTGGGGGTGGCCAAGCGGATTCCAGAAACGGGACGGCAATCTGTAAATGTTGTTACGGTGCCATCTTTCGATATAACGTATGTCCCATTCTTAACCATAGGGGACCCTGATATGTATGCGGTTAGCATACCTGAAGCTATTGCTGCCGATCCTTACGGCCATATAGGCCTTTTCGCTACGAGATATTTGTTTCCTATAAAGGATATAACAGTGACCGTCCTAAATCCTGTGACTATTGATACCAAGGATGCATTGTACGTTTATGGCCGCGTTAAAGCAATGCGAGCAGCGGCAAGTGGCACAGGCCATTGGATGGGGATACTTACCGAGCCTGAAGGCGCTGGCGGCCTTGGGGAACTAGGTGGATATGCTTCAATGGCATCTCCTGGTACTACGGTAATGGCTCACGAATTTGGCCACAATTTCGGCCTTCTCCATGCACCATGCGGCGCCTCCGCATGGCTGGATCCATATTATCCATATAACGGGGGCCTCATCGGGAATTGGGGATACAATTTTAGCACGCCAAATTATATGGTAGACCCGAGAGGGTCTCATGACTTGATGACATACTGTTCTTACAAATGGATTAGTGATTACAACTACAACAAGGTCTTTGATCGTCGGACGTCCAGTGCGGACCCCATTAGCGGGGAAAAGCCATTGGTATCAATGTCATCGAAAACCTCTCTTCTTCTTTGGGGAGGCATGGACTCTGCCTTGAAGCCATACCTGAATCCGATCTTTGTAATTGACGAGGCGCGCTCATTGCCGCAGGCTCCAGGACCTTGGAAGCTTGCCGGGCATGCAGAGAATGGCAACGAGCTCTTTTCCCTGAATTTTTCCATGCCGGTGGTGGCTGACGGCGATGGTAGTTCCTCCTTCGCTTTCGCTGTACCAGCTCAGTCCGAGTGGGATGACTTGCTGGTATCGGTTACGCTGTCGGGGCCAAGCGGATCATTCACACTTGACGGGGAACACGATACTCCTATGGCAATCGTGATTGACGAAACGTCAGGACAGATTACGGGCTTCATTGACAACTACGCTCCTTCAGATGGTGGCACGATATCCGCAATGAATGCAATTAGCAAGAATGCCGGAAGCGCTGATCAACGCGTACTCATCAGTAATGGTATCCCGGACTCTGACGCTTGGAACGAGTACATGCCACGATAAGGTGAGCGTCGGATGAGCAATGCCTAGCGCTGCCCTTTGCCCATAAATCATCATAGCGGTTCAATCTTGCGTCAGTTCTGGTCAACTTTCGCTGGCATGGCTGTCGGAATATCTCGGGAATTTCGGCCTGGCAGGTATGGTGTTTGACTTGAGGTGAATAATGCCATCCTCTCGTGCGGATACGCGATCTCTACCCGCGCCGCTGGCGCTGTGTTGCCTACCTCCACGAAGCCTTGGCTGTCCTCGGCTGGAGTCTCCTGGCGATACTTCCGCCTCCAGTAATTCAACTGTCCGTATGAGATGCCATGCTCTGCACAAAACGCCGCTGCGGACTGGGTCCTTTCGTTATACCGCTCTGCCAGCGGAAACATCTCTTCCGCCGTACGTTTGGGCTGTACCATGCGATCTGGGTTCTCACGTCTACGGGTAAGTTCCCCAGAACCCTTCACCTAATCAAGATGTAGTTCACCGCAGGCCTACGGGGAAAGGGCCTAAACTGGTGTTTCCAGCCCATCTCCTAGTTGTTCCTACGCATGAACAACGCACAATCGATCCTGCAGGTACCGAAACAGCGCTTTTAGGCCGAAACAGGCGACGACATGAATATTGAAGGCGAATACATCTAATATTTAACAATCACTCGGTCTCGTTCTTGCAGAATTCCCTAATTTTCGCGACTGCATAAGAATGTGTCAGCCGTTATTGCTTTATTGCATGTCCCATTGAATCTGAGCCGGAATGCCTGAGCCCGCGCGCCTAGGTTGTGTAGGATTAAGCTATTTGTCGGCACCCGTTGAGGTCCGTGAGTTGCTTGCAGAAGCGCTGCCCCGCATGCGAGCAGCGGCTGCGCGGCAACCGCGTAATGGAGCCCTAGAAGGGTGTGTGATGCTTTCAACATGCAACCGCATTGAGCTCTACTCCAGCGCGCCGACGCAGCCAACGGGTATGCTTGAAGACCTGCTGCGCTCGGTAACAGGCAATACATTCTTGGACTACTTGATGCGCGCTGAAGACATGGATGTGGCGCGACACCTGTTTCGCGTAGCAGCAGGATTGGATTCGATGGTGCTGGGCGAACCCCAAATTCTGGGGCAGGTGGGGGAGGCGCTCCGCCAAGCCGAGCGTTCCAATATGGCAAGCCGCCCGCTAAAGGCATTATTCCAAGCCGCTGTGAAAGCGGGCAAGCGGGCGCGCTCTGAAACAGGCCTCAGTCGTAATCCGGTAAGTATTGCCTCCGTAGCCGTTGATATGGCAGCTCGGGAGAGCGGCCCGCTCGCAGAGCAGCATGTAACAGTCTTTGGAGCAGGTGACATGGCCGGGTTGGTCGCCAAGCTGCTACGCTCCAGGGGAGTGCAGCATGCTACGGTCATCAATCGTACGGAAGAACGCGGCGCGGCGCTGGCGCGGCGCTGCGGGTATACGGCAGTGGGTGTGGATGTGCACGCGCTGCCCCGCATGCTTTCAGAAACAGATGTGGTAATCTGTGCCACCCGCGCCCCGCACACGATAATTGAGCCCGAATACTTGCGCGAGCGCAGCAAGCCCTTAACGTTGATAGACCTGGCCGTGCCACGAGACGTAAACCCCGTAGTGGACGAAATGCCCGGCGTGCGACTGTTTGATATTGATCGTATGCATGAAACAGTAGACTCATCTCTAGAAATGCGCCGACGCGCAATCCCGGCCGTAGAGACTATCCTCCAAGAGGAACTCGAACAATTCACCATCGGCAGGCGACAGCAGGTGGTGGAACCAGTCATTGTAGGCCTGCGCCGTAAGGCGGAGGCAATCCGTCAGGAAGAACTTCAGCGAACATTTGGCGACCTAGACGCCCTGAACCCGAAAGCGCGCGAGCAAATCAGTGTGTTCTCCCGCTCCCTCGTAAACAAGCTGCTGCACGACCCGACACGGCATTTGCGGGAACGCGCAGCAGAAGCGGAAGCAGATGGCGACACGGCGGTAGTACGGTTCCTGTTCGGGTTGTAGGCGCTGTACGTGCGTAAACCTGATGTGCGGGCCGGCACACGGCGTTCCCCCCTGGCAGTAAAGCAGACGCAACTCATCCGCGATGCACTGCAGGCTGCGTGGGGTCGCCTGGACATAGTACTAACACGCTTTAACACGCTAGGTGACAGGACGCTGGGCGCACTGGTGCCGCCACCGGGCGGCAAAGGGCTGTTCACAGCGGCATTGGAAGATGCATTACTTGGTGGAGAGATTGATCTCGCCGTGCATTCCCTCAAGGATTTGCCAACAGACTCTTCTCCCGGCCTCATGATCGGTGCAGTACATAAGCGCACCAGCGCAGGCGATGTGCTTATTGGGCATAAGGCGTCGGCATTAGATGCGCTGCCGGCAGGCGCTGCTGTCGGTACATCTAGCCCGCGCCGCGCTGCGCAGCTCAAGCATGCACGCAGGGATCTGGTGATCCAGCCGGTACGGGGAAACGTAGGTACCCGCATCTCGATGATGGAGCGGGGCGAGGTGGATGCAGTGGTCCTTGCCGCAGCGGGCTTGGAGCGACTAGGTGTCAAGCACGCTGGAGCGGCAGCCCTGCCTTCGAACGTGATGCTGCCCGCTCCCGGGCAAGGAGCTCTGGCGATACAGTGTCGGGTGGACGATCACCGTATGCGTAAGCTGTTGTCGCCAATCAATTGCGCTGCTACATGTGCAGAGGTCATGGCGGAACGGTCATTTATGCGCGCATTGGGTGGCGGATGCGCAGCCCCTATGGCCGCATTGGGTACCGCTTTTGCGGGTGGGAGTATAGAGCTTCAAGGCTTGGTTTGCGATGTTGAAGGAACGCAGATGATACGGGTAACAGACACCGGAAGAAATCCGATTGATCTGGGGCGACGACTGGCAGAAGAATCGGTGGCGCGTGGCGCTGGAGATCTTATAGAGAATGCATAGGCCACTACAAGGCCGGCGCATCCTTGTGACGCGCCCCAGGGCACAGGCAGAGAGCCTGTGCGTAGCGCTTGAAGCCGAGGGTGCTGTGCCGGTGCGTTTTCCTGTAATCCAAGTTGAGCCGGTGCCGGATGACCAATCCCTACGCGAGTCCATGACGCGTCTGGCGCAATTTCAGTGGGTTATCTTCACGAGCGTGAACGGGGTGGTGCACGCCTGCAAACATCAGGAAGGACCGTTTCCGACGGACACGCGCGCAGCAGCGATCGGGCCTGCTACCGCGCACGCACTCGCACAGCAGGGGATTCCGGTCAGCTTCGTTCCCCATGAATACCGGGCGGAATGCTTGGCAGATGGGGTGGACATTAAGGCGGGGCAGCGCGTACTCCTGCCGCGCGCACAAGGCGCGCGGAGGATTCTTGTAGATATGCTGCGTGAGAAAGGTGCAATCGTAAAAGAGATAGCCGCTTACCGGACTGTGCACGATCATCCGGACAGCAACGCCTTTTCAGAACTGAAAAAGGGAGTGGACGCTGTGACCCTAAGCAGCCCGTCGTCCGCGAGAAGTCTCGCAACAATGGTGCGTACGCAATATCTGGGTCCCGTGATTTGTATTGGGCCCGTAACCGCAAAAGCTGCACAGAGCTTGGGATTCGATGTAGCCTCCGTAGCTCAGCGGTATACGGCCCCGGGGCTTATGGATGCTGTGACAGATTATTTTAGAGCGACTATTCCTGATGTCTAACACCCATTTGCTGATCCGAATGCGTCGGCGGCGTGCGTCGCTAGGAATACGTAGCATGGTGCGTGAAACGCGGGTCTTGGCCGCCGATCTGATCTACCCCCTGTTCGTCACAAAGAATGCTCCCGGCAGGGAGGCCATTGCCTCCCTGCCGGGAATTGCACGACTCGGAACTGAGGATGCGGTGCGGGAGGCAGCGCGTGCATACGAGCTGGGCATACCCGCCGTGCTGCTGTTCGGCATACCGAGAACAAAGGATCCGAAAGGTGTGCAGGCGAGTTTCGCGGAAGGGGCCGTGCAGAGCTCGGTGCGCGCAATCAAGAAGGAATTGCCATCCCTCGTTGTTATAACCGATGTTTGCCTCTGCTCCTACACTGATCACGGCCACTGCGGGTTGCTTTCCCATACATCGGACTACGTACGCAATGATGCTACCCTGCCGATCCTAGGCCGCATTGCCCGGTCGCACGCAGACGCGGGGGCGGACATAGTCGCTCCAAGTGGCATGCTGGACGGGATGGTCTTGGCAATCCGGCATGCGCTTGACGATGCAGGGCACGCGCGTACGAGCATCATGTCGTACAGTGTCAAGTTTGCGTCGGCATTCTACGGCCCGTTCAGGGATGCGGCCGATGGTGCTCCAAAGCGCGGAGATCGCAAGACGTACCAAATGGATCCGACCAACGGCAGCGAGGCAGAACGCGAAGCGGCCTTGGATGCGGCGGAAGGAGCCGATTTTCTCATGGTAAAACCTGCACTGCCTTACCTTGACGTGATCCGTCGGGTAAAGCAGGCATGTCCTGGGCTACCACTGGCGGCCTACAATGTGAGCGGTGAATACGCCATGGTTAAGGCAGCGGCTGCAGCAGGAGTGTGGGAAGAAAAGGCGGCGGTACAAGAAATTCTTACAGGAATCCGCCGCGCAGGAGCAGATCTCATCATAACCTACCATGCGCCGGATGTCGCACAGTGGCTAAAGGACAGCGGAGGCTGACTGGCAAAATGGCGCTGGATATTCAGGAAAGGAGGCCCGCAGGGATTGACCTTAGCGAGCATGGACGCTCCGAGGGTGGACAGGCGATCACGCTGGATGCGCGCCTATTCATTCAGGTGCTAGTATATACCGGGTGCCAGGATGCACGCGCTGCCGCGCAGGCATTGGCCGAAGCTGGGATAGAAGGTGCGCTGTATGCCGACCTGAACGATCCGAACGGCATCGGAATCGTAGTTTTGAACCAGAGCGCAGACTACTTCGTCACGGAGCTGAGAGCATTACTGCAGCAGCATCCGTTCAACGGGTACAGTCCCCGACGGGCGTACACCATGTTTGGGCGCACTTACAGCATTGGCTATGAAAATGATTTGGAAGAGGTGCTGATCGCACGGCCCCATCGCCATGTCTGCAATCCTGACTGGTCTTGGGCGATCTGGTATCCACTGCGCCGCACGGGCGAGTTTGAGTTCTTAAGTAACACCGAGCGCCGAAAAGTGTTGATGGAGCACGGGGGTATTGGACAGGCATACGGGAGGGCCGATCATGCGCATGATGTCCGGCTCGCATGTTTTGGATTGGATCGCAATGACAATGACTTTGTGGTTGGTCTTCTCGGAAGGGAATTGCATCCGCTAAGTGCTACCATTGAGCGGATGCGCAAGACGCGGCAAACGGCACAGTACTTGGGTCAGATGGGGCCCTTCTTTATCGGTAAAGCATTGTGGCAGTCCGCAATGCCGTGAAGCACAGGTTCCTCAAGGCTTGTCGGGGGGAAGCGGTTGACACTACCCCGGTGTGGATCATGCGGCAGGCGGGCCGTTATCTGCCGGAGTATAGGGCATTGCGCCGCAAGTACACCATGATGGAGGCCCTGACACATCCCGAGGTGGCCGCCACAATCACCTTGCAGCCTCTTGAACGGTTTGACCTTGATGCGGCAATAATCTTCTCCGATATCCTGCCGCCGCTCATTGGGATGGGACTGGATCTGGAGTTCGTGCCAGGACGTGGCCCCGTGCTTCGTCGTTCCATAGCCTCTACCTATGACATTGATACTCTGCGCGTACCGCCCGCTGCGGAGAGCATGGCTGCTACGCTGGCCGCTATTCGTCTGGTGCAGCCGGAGCTCAAGGTGCCGCTTATCGGCTTTGCGGGTGCACCCTTTACGCTCGCAAGCTACGGTATTGAAGGGGGCGCGTCCAAGACGTACTCCAAGACCAAAACCTTGATGTACAACGAGCCCGCCGCGTGGGATCGCCTGATGACCAAACTGGTGACGGTGGCAGCGGATCTACTTGAGTCGCAGGTAGCGGCGGGCGTGAACTGCGTGCAAGTATTTGACTCATGGGTCGGCGCGCTATCAAAGATGGATTACCAACTGTTCGTGCAGCCGTACAGCCGCCGGTTGTTTGAGCGCCTCCAGGCACTCAGTGTTCCTGTTATTAATTTTTCGACAGGGACTAGCGGCTATCTGGATGCTATAGCGGCAGCTGGAGGAGACGTAATAGGGGTGGACTGGCGCGTGCCACTGGATGCGGCGGCAAGGGTGGCAGGTCGTCCTGTGATGGGAAACCTGGATCCGGCCGCACTATTCGGACCGTGGAGGGAGCTGAGACCACGCATTGATGATGTTCTCCGGCGCGCGCCCGAAGACCATATCTTTAATCTCGGGCATGGTATCCTCCCCGAAACGCCGATAGATGCCGTAAGCAGAATGGTGGAATATGTGCATTCGGTAGGACGTCAGGACTAAGGCCATGCTCCATCCCACAGGCGTATTGTTCATGGCTTACGGTGGGCCCGCCTCACTGGATGAGATTGGCGGCTATCTCGCGGATATCCGTTCTGGAAGACCGACATCCAAGGATCTTCTGGAGGAAATCAGCCGCAACTATCGACGCATTGGCGGCTCTTCCCCCCTACTGCATTTAACCGAGGAGGCCGCGCATGCTGTGATAGCAGAGCTGAATCGTGGGAGTATTGCGGAGCGATTTCGGGGGTACATTGGAATGCGCCACTGGGCCCCATGGATCGAAGAAGCCGTTGGCGGGATGATTGCGGACGGGGTACAACGTGCGGTAAGCATTGTCTTCGCCCCGCATTACAGCGCGTTAAGTATTGCAAAGTACCAGAAAAAAATCGCTGCTGGACTGCGGCTCTACCGCGGGAAGATAGATTTTGAGCACATTGACAGTTACCACGACGCGCCCGGGCTCATCCAGGCGTTAGCTGCGCGGGTTTCGGCCGGTATGCGGAGATGGGACGCAGCGGAGCGCCACCGTGTTCATGTCATATTCAGTGCTCATAGCCTGCCCGTGCGCATCATGAAGATTGGAGATCCATACGACAGCCAGCTTAGAGAGACGGCCCGGCTGGTAGCCGCCGCGGCTGGCTTGGCAGAGCAACAGTGGTCCTGGAGCTACCAGTCTGCAGGACGAAGCCACGAGCCGTGGCTGGGACCGCAACTGGAAGATTATCTGGTTACGCTCGCAGAAAAGGGGATACGCAACATTCTTAGCATCCCGGTAGGTTTTGTGTCGGACCATGTGGAGGTCCTGTACGACATAGATATTGAGGCGCGTGCCGTAGCCGAACGATACGGTATGCGCCTGGAGCGCCCGCCATCGCTGAATGCTGATCCCCTGTTCACCGGGCAATTGGCGGAGCTGGTAGCAGATCGCGCAAGGCAAGCCAGGTGGCTTGCCTGATGGTGGAGTCATCGGCGGTTGTAATCGGCGGAGGTATTACGGGATTGGTCGCCGCTTACCGTTTGCAGCAGGTGGGTGCAACCGTGACGCTGCTGGAGAAGAATGAACGTGTCGGCGGATGCATTCGGACAGTGAATGTGGATGGGTTTGTGATGGAGGAGGGCCCTGATGTCTTCATCGCACGTAAGCCAGCCGCCGCTGCGTTATGCCGAGAGTTGGGCCTAGTGGTACAGGATACGTTGCCGCAGCCACGGCGTGCCTACATTCTTGATGGTGGCGCGCTGCGCGCACTTCCCGGCGGCTTCAGTGGGCTCGTGCCTACCAGTCTTGTTCCCCTGCTTCGAACACGCCTTCTTACGGTTCGCGGCAAGGTGCGGCTGCTAATGGACTTTGTGATCCCCGCGCGGCGCGGGGGAGCGGACGAATCAATATCGTCATTCTATCGTCGACGCCTTGGGAACGAGGCATTTGAGGTGTTGGTGGAGCCCTTGATTAGTGGAATTACGGGCGGCGCCCCGGAGGATCTGAGCCTGTTGGCAGGGTTTGGCCACCTGAGAGCCGCCGAAATCAGGTACGGGGGGCTGCTTCGTATGATGGCCAGACAGCCATCCAAGGGACCGGCTTTGCACGGTATACAGGGGGGGATGCAGTCGCTGCCACGGGCTTTGGCAGCAAAGCTTGGAGATGTCCGGCTTGGTGCTGAAGCTGCCACCGTAACCCGCTTCGGGAAGTACAGATATAAGGTTGACATACGCGGTCGTGACGCCGTGGAGGCCCGGATGGTGGTGGTTACACTGCCGGCCTATGCGGCGGGGGCGATCCTAAAGGGCTTGGACCAGGTGCTTTCAACGGAGTTGAATCAGATTCATTACGGATCTGTGGGCGTAGTACATCTTGCGTTCCGTACATGTGATGTTCCAATGCTGTTAGACAGCTATGGCTACATCGTACCTTCAAAGGAGAGCAGGCCCGTGGTTGCCTGTACATGGTCCTCCGCAAAGCTTGCAGGCCGTGCACCCGACGGCTTTGTTTTGTTTCGGCTGTTTTTACGGTCAGGATTAGAAGGAGAAGCGGCAGCAGACAGGCTGCAAGGGTTGGCTAAGACAGAGCTTCGGGAAACGCTCGGCATCTCGGCGGACCCTGTTCTGCAACGTTGCAGGATCTGGCATCGGGCGCTACCGCGCTGCAGGCTGGGCCACCTTGAAGTTGTAGCCCGACTTGAAGAGCGACTAAAACACGCTCCGGGATTGGAGATTTGCGGCGCTTTTCTTGGAGGTGCAGGTCTTCCAGATCGGATCATGGCTGGATATCGTTCAGCAGACGCCTGGTTGCGTAGCAGCCTTCCAAGGTAATGCCGCGCCCGCTCATAGGATGGTGTCTGCCACAGAATCAGGAACGCCCTGGCCAGTATGGTCTTCTATCAGTCGGTGCGCAGCACACGTTGCTTCAATCTATTGATCTCCATATTCTATGCTCAAATTGAATCGCTCTATTGATCTCCACAAGAAAGCGGAGCGGCTGCTGCCGGGGGGCGTAAATTCGCCCGTGCGCGCCTTTTCTGCTGTAGGTAGGCGCCCCATTATTATGGAATCCGGTAGCGGCCCGTTCCTCATAGATGTGGACGGCAATCGGTATGTAGACCACATCCTGTCTTATGGTCCGCTCATCCTCGGTCATCGTGACCGAAATGCAATGGATGCGATTGCTATTGCAACCGGAAATGGCATTGGCTTCGGAGCCACATGCCGGTATGAGATTGAGCTTGCCCAGCTAATAGTATCGGGTGTCCCCAGCATGGAAATGATCCGCTTTGTAAACTCAGGTACCGAGGCAACCATGAGTGCAATTCGTCTCGCCAGGGGCTTCACGGGTCGTGATAAGATCATCAAGTTTGGGGGCAATTACCATGGGCATGCCGACGCGCTGCTTGCTCGTGCAGGGTCGGGTGTAATGACACTCGGATTACCCGATTCGCCGGGCATTCCCGCTGCCGCAGTGGCGGACACGTTGGTGGTACGTTACAATGATCTGGAGGCAGTGGAGGAGATTATGGCCGTGTATGGCGAATCCGTGGCTGCCATAATCGTTGAGCCTGTAGCGGGCAATATGGGGGTGGTATGCCCTGTAAAAGGTTTCCTGCAAGGGCTGCGAAGGGTCACGAGGGAGGCCGGCGCCCTTCTCATCTTTGACGAAGTGATGACAGGCTATCGTGTGCACAATTCTGGAGCGCAAGCGCTGTACGGAGTGCATGCGGATCTCGTGACACTGGGAAAAGTGATTGGGGGCGGTTTGCCCGTGGGAGCGTACGGCGGGCGGCGTGATATTATGCAGATGATTGCACCATCGGGACCAATCTACCAGGCAGGTACGCAGTCCGGTAACCCGGTGACGATGGCGGCAGGTCTTGCCACGCTATCGGTGCTGTCCCAACCCGGCAAGTGGGATGGGATTGAGGCTAGGACGAAGTCGCTGGCGGATGGTATTCGTGAAGAGGCGTTGCTCCATGGGATTCCCGCGAAAGTAGTACAGATTGGTACGATGTTTTCGGTCTTTTTTACAGAGGAAGAGGAGGTGACCGACTGGGAAGCGGTAGCACGATGTGATACCGGGCGCTTCGCGCACGTATTTCAGGGACTCTTGGGACAGGGCGTGCTGATACCGCCATCACAATTCGAGGCATGCTTTATGTCGCTCGCACATTCGTCTGCCGCCGTTTCGCGCAGCATTGAGGGGTTCTCTCGCGTGTTCAAACACCTGTAGCGATCCGCTTGGGCAACGGGCAGATCGTCGGGTTCGAGGTTCCGCGGCCATGGCACCGTTTGTGGCTTCTCAACTTGGAGCACACTTCGGGTGCCACGCTGTTTGCGGCCCACGCCGGATAGGCGGTAGAAGTGGCAGGTACAGATACCGGAGCGTTGTGCAAGGGGCAGATGGCGGCGTGCCATTCCTTGTTGGCTGAAAATCCGGTCGGTGCCGGCTGGAACGGCTATAATGTACAGATTCTGCGCTCATCCTGACACCCCTGATTGTAGTTCTGATCAAAGAATTATGAACTTTCGCAGCGGTTATCAAGCCCGCAAGTATCTGCCGCGTGATTTACGGTGTCGTTGCCGTGTTGCAGGCAGATTCAGGCGCGTTTCTCCTTACTGAACAGCCTATATGAGCCCTTTTTGCACGCGCTGACACCGCGGTAGCGGATTCAAGCACACCATCTGCAGGTATGCTAACCTTCCACGCGGGGGTAACGACCTAAACGCGCCAATCCTATCATCCAATACCGCACGCATCGTACCACGATCGAACTCCTGTTCCGGCAGTAGGCAGTCTTATTGGCAGGACTGATCACGGTACGCGTGATTTACGGCCTCGTTGGCGCGTTTTCGGCGGTTTTGGGTGCTATTCAGTCCGGTGAACGTCTGAGAACAGCCCTTTTGGGCGCTCCGATACGGCTTTGGCTGGGGCATGCGTGTCCTCCGCTCATGGCGAGTGACGCGTTACATCGTCTACAGAGGCCTTACACCGCGCCTCTATAGCGCTATTACCCCCTAATTGGCGGCCGAACCTGTCACATAGCACGATCCAGCACCCATTATCGCACGCACCGTGGCATTGCACGACCGTATCCATCTTTCAGCATATACTATCGCTGCGGAGCTGTACGCGTTTCTACAGTAGAGCTGCTTACAGCTTCGGTGGTTTGTCCAGGATAATATTGTCCTGCTTAACGACTCCACCTCACTAATTGACCTGCACGCATGATTTACGGCCTCGTTGGCGTGTTGCAGGCAGATTCAGGCACGTTTTTCCTTACTGAACAGCCTATATGAGCCCTTTTGCACGCATGCACACCATGGCTGCCCATCGTTGACGTTGACTCGAATTCATCCAACGCGCGACATTCCGGCATCGTTGAGCAATCAAACTGTTCAGGTTCTCCATGATGTTATTGGTCTGCAAACTGCGTCCCAGTTCCTCCGCCACCCCCAGTCTATGGAGCGTCAAAGTCTCTTCCAACCCCTCAGACAAGCTGTTCGCTGCCTTGGGATGGGACTCCTTCAACCCCTTTTTTATGCTCAGAAGCGCATCCTTTGCCTTGTCGTAATTCGGCTCGTCGTACGCCTGCTGCAACTCCCCCCGAACCCGCACCTTTTCGTCCTCTTTCTCAATGTAACTCACCACATTCTCTCGCTTGTGCCAGGTACACCGCTGTACCTGTGCCTTATCACCAAATACCGCTTTCACCGCCTTCTGAAGCCCTTTGGAACCATCTAAGATGACCAAAAGCCCCTTATCATACCGCAGCCCGCGATCAATCAAATCCTGCAGCAGCCCTTGTACCGCCTCGGCGTTCTCTGTCGCCGTCTCCACCATCCCTACTACTATCTTCTCGCCCGTCTCCGTAATCCCTACACAAATCAATACCTGCACCCCCTGAAAGTACTTGCCGTCCAGCAGCAACGCTACAAACGTGTTCTCCGCCAGATTACGCTCCTCCTGCTCCTTCAATACCTGTGCACTGTAACTCTTGTACTTGCGACTGATTGAGGAAGCGCTCAATCCAAAACTGCCAACAAACTCCGTTGCCACCTTCTTGTAGTTCCGCTGGCTAATACCATACACAATTTTCCGGGCGATACGCTCCACCATATTCGGATTCGGCTTGTGCAACAATTTGTAGGTCTCCAGAGGACGCGCTTTACCCTTCACCCGGTCCTGTACACGCGGCACACTCACCTTTACCCGCTCATCTCCAATCATGATAGAGCCCGGTTTGCTCCCCCACCGCTCGTACCGCCCCTTGTGCTGCTTATTGTTGTCGCGCTTTCTGCGCACACCGCAGAGAGACTTTACCTCGGCTTCCATGACCGCAAGAAAAAACGCCAGTTGCATCGTGCTAAGATGCTCTACTAACAGCTTCAGGGAATCGATCCCCGTGTCTAGTATCTTCTGGAGACCCTCCGGTAGTGTGCCGGGGTTTTCTATCTGCATGACATCTTTGGACATAGGTCAGTTATCGTTTGTCTGATTGATGGAAGGAAACAATGCTGATCGCATAGCTGGATCTTGCGCAGCGCGGGGCAATCTTCGCATATGTGACTCGATCTCAAGAAGCAACAACGCCAGACAAGCACGGCGCTTGTCTGGCGGCATCCATAAGCGAACATCGCGTAGCCGCCGCACCAGCTTCTTGGAGACATGGGCCACACAACGAGTACTTCGAAGGCTCGGACTCAACTGTTCATACAGTCCTGTCCGGTGCAGTGTCAGCGTCCTATCCAGACCCCGCAAGAGCCACCGGGCCGCAGACCGGTTACACACCAAAAGGTCCGTATGGATCTGCATCAACGCTGCATGCGCCACCTTCGGATCCGGCACGGCGAAAGCACGCGTGATCGCCCCCCGAATGCGCCGCCCGTCCTGCTCGGACAGATAACTCACTACACGCGTGCGCTTGTGCATCTGGCAGTGTTGCTGCTGCATACCGGTACCCAAGCACTCTTGCAGTACGCCGGTCAGCGAGGTCACATCAGGAGTGATGCAGAAGAGCCCCCGATCTGCGCACAAACCGAGCTCCAACAAGCCTTGTAACAAGTGTTGCACGCGCTCCGCATCGTGCAACGGAACCTCCACAAAGCCCAGAATGCGCCGATAACCCTCAATGGTAGCGGCCATGCACACGACTATGGGTCGCCCCCACACTTCCATGGCATCAAGCCAAAGGATTACGTGCTCTTCTTCACACAACGGGCGCGTATCAAACACCTGCCGCGCCTGCTCGCACGCCGCAGCATCATCATCGTACCCCAATGCCAAGCCTCCCGGAGACTCCAGAGACTCCGGAGCACGGACGCTATTTTCCTCCTCGGAAGGTGCTTCTGCCAACTGCTCCCCAGTGCCGTCTGGAGCCGCATTATCCGACGGAAGCATAACATCCTCTTCCAGACTAGACGTTAACTGCTGTACACACTGGGTGAGGTGCCGCAACAAGTCAAATTGCAGCTGCCGACCGGACGCGCCGGCATGACGCAGCCCCTGAATGAGCTGCGATAAATCATCTGATAAACTCATAAGTGATCATGGATCCGTATGGTGAAAAGGCTTAGGAAACCCAAGCCAACACCAAACCAATAATCACTTTTTCAGCCAACAAGGAATGGCACGCCGCCCTGCATCGATCATGCAGCTGGCTATTCTTTCTCTCCAATTCTGCATTATCCCGGCTGTATTGATCAAAGGCACTGGCCAATTCGGGGTGCTGTGCAAGCAACGCAACCTGCGCGGGGGAGAGGATAGAATGTGCTTCGGGCTGCATGGTGAGCCAGCAACACCAGCATATTGCTTGTTCCCGAATCACACATTACATTTGGCCCGATTATCGGCTTTTTACCGCATATCGGGGCCGATATTTCACCGTCTTCAACGACACCCCCTCCAGCATCATCACCATCTGTGCCCATGTCGGCACATCCTCCTCTGGCAACGCAAACGTACCCGTCTCCAAGCGCTTGTAGAAGATCGCAAAGCCGTTCCGATCCCATGTGAGCGCCTTCAAATGGTTTCGCCTCCTGTTGATGAATACAAAGATGTCTCCCGACATCGGATTCCGCTTCATGCCGCTCTTTACCAAAGCGCACAAGCCGTCAAAGCTTGTGCGCATGTCCACCGGCGGTCGGTAAAAGAAGTACCGGTGCGAAGGTGCCAGTCCGATCATGACTGCGTCAGCCTGGCCAGGTACGAAGCAGAGACCGGTGCAAAGAACCGCACCCGTATCCCACCCGGATATGCGATCTCTACCTGTGCCGCTTCCCTTGGTGCTACACTGCCTATTTCCACGAAGCCTCGGCTGTCCTCGGCTGCAGTCTCCTGGCGAACCTTCCGCCTCCAATAATTCAACTGCCCATACGAGATGCCGTGCTTTGCACAAAACGCCGCTGCGGACTGGGTCCTTTCGTTATACTGCTCTACCAGCGGAAACATCTCTTCCGCCTGCAATATTCATGTCGTACCCTGTTCGGGTCTAGAAGTGCTGTTTCGGTACCTGCAGGACCGATTGTGCGTTGTTCACGCGTAGGGACGTCCATGAGAGGGGCTGAAAACACCAGTTTAGGCCCTTTTCCCGACACGACAGCGATCACATTACCGAGATTTTGGGAAGACGTCTGTCGGGTAGACACACCTCTGCCTACCTTCTCTTTCCGCTTTCCGCGTTGGGCGCCTGCGGTGTTGGAGCGCAGGCACAAATTTGACTTGGCTAGCTCTTCATGGGAAGCGTGATCCATGTGAGTTGACAATAACGTCGCCAAAATTGCTCCCATGCAGCATCTGCGCTGGCGGCAATGTGGATAACGATGTTGCGCGCGTGTTGTGCGAAGCGGGCCCCCACCTTGAGTACACGCTCGCGATAGGTGCTCAGACTTATCTGGGATTCGTCAGGCTCCCGCATAAGGCAGCGCCCCACATGCATGAGCTGATACGTTAGAAGGTATACCTGTAGCAGGACCTCGTTCTCGGCTCGGATCTCGGCATCCTGTTCCGACCCATCCTGCTCCGACTCATCAGGCACCCGCACTACAGGCCGGCCCTTATAGTGTGTCTTCGGACGGAGAACCGACGACAGCGCCATGGAGCAAGCCGCATTCAGCTCCCGAAGTGCTTTTCCGCCTTTCCTCTCTTCCGGTACAGATTCACAAGCTGCTCTGCCGGATAGGCTTCTACATCCAGATCGGTGATCAGATAGAAATGCCGCGGAAAAAGCTCTCCCGGCACCGGATCAACCACGAGCACCACACGACGCTCTACGGACCAGACGCATCACGTAGCCGATACGGTCGTTCTCCAGCTTATCACATAACTCTGCACTGTTGAAGCCTGCGTCCAATCGGACAATGACCTTGTCGGCCACATGTTCACGCAATGCCAGCCCAATGCGTCGAATGAAACCGTAGCAGTCCTTCACCACATTCTGCGTGCCCCCTCGCAATTCCGCCCCCAACATGTCGCCCGACTCACCGCATATGGCGATAAGGGGCAGAAAGATGGTGCGCTTGTAATATCCGTTCCACTTGCTGCCCTGCTGCTTGCCATGCGTATCTACCGGTACACCGTCCACATCAAAGACCACCTCGGGGCGGCGCTTCCCGCCACCACGCTGCAGCAGGTGCTCCATGGCGAATGTCTCTGCAAAAAGGCGCAACTTCTTGAAATTCTTTTTCCCGGCCAACATGTGCACGAAGCGAGACATGGTTGGCTGGGATGCCAGGGACCTATCGTCCTGTAATGCCCTCATACCCCTTTTGGAAGAAGTGGCCACGCGCATGGCAGGGTCCCTGCGAAGCTTGTCCGCATCTGGCTGACGTCCCCACCCCTGCACATGTTGCAGCAGTAACTGCCGCACTAACTCCTCAAGGCTATGCGTAATCCGAGCTTGGGACCGATTGTCCTTAAGCACGGAAGCGAGTCGGCATGCCAAGGTGCTGATCACCATGAGCAGGCGCATAGGAATGACGCCGGCATCCGATGTTAGATTATCGGTCTTGGAGCGTACAACTTTAACGGATTTATTGAATTGGCAAGCGAACAGAAGGTTGGACTTGGGATCTTGCATCGGGTGTTTTACAGGGTGAATGGGTATTGGGGTTTCTGAACGTTTGAGCGTCGCACAGGATCCCATTCAAACCGTGTATAGTCAACATATTACGCCATAATATTAAACGACGATTCCCCGCCACTTAACTCCCTTAAGAATAAGGGAGGATCCGCCGTACGTTTGGGCTGTACCATGCGATCTGGGGTCTGGGTTCTCACGTCTAGGGGTAAGCTCCCCAGAACCCATCACCCAATCAAGATGTAGTTCACCGCACGCTTACATACGGATGGCACGTCAGCATACCGGGGCGGCAACAACCACGCCTACGTACGTCACTCTGTTGGCGAATACGTTCGTGAGCAGGTCCATACCAATGGCGTAGAGAGCTTCTGGTCTTTGCTGAAGCGTGGGTACTACGGAACGTACCACCACATGAGCAAGAAACACCTACAGCGGTACGTGAACGAATTTGCAGGGCGACACAATGCACGCGACTACGACACAGCGGAGCAAATGACAATAATTGCTCAAGGACTGGTCGGTAAACGGCTCATGTACAAATCCCTTATTTCATAGCTAAACGTAAGCGGTAGCGTATCAAGCCATCCGTACTCATGCGCACTCCGGGCATCGGCCGGCTACCACTACTTGCTCGTGGACGAAGAACGGAGACTAACGGGCCGCGCAATACTGCGCCTGCAAGGCTTCCCCGACAGCTACGAGATTGACAGTCCGATAACGACCGTCAGACGGCTTACTGGCAACGCCGTACCCATTCCGGTGGTCAGGGCCGTTATGCGCCAGCTTTTCCATGTCTGTGCTTGATGGCCCGCGTCTCATGGGTTCGTCCGGTGCGCTTCGTGGCCCGTACCGGGGTCCGCCCAGTACTTCCGCATTGTCAAGAGCGTCCCGATATAAGCCAAGGAATCGGTCCTGAAGTTGATCGACTGTCGTGAAAACTGGATCGCAATGTATGCAGCCTCCTACTCTAAGCAGATGTCCGCCATGAAATCATTTCGGTATTCTGCCCCAATGGATTAGTGCTACTCTATAGCCTATAACACCATGAGCATAGATAAATCCCCGAAGCCTGGTAACAAGATTCAGGAAACGAAACGCCCCGGCCGCCCCGTAACAAACGACATTCTCAATATCCAACAATCCATCCCTACCATACCGGAAGAACTGGCGAAAGCCATCCTGTCCGCACCACCAAAGCACAAAAAGTAACGCCCGCGAAAACGCGTGACACTCAGCCATATAACTCCCAAATGCATGCAGAGGAGCAGTCATTTCCGATACTTCGGAGAAAATATCAGAAGACCGGTGCGCCTCGGCGATCTCGGCGTCCGTCAATCCCTCAATGATCTGCATCGGTGCGGCAGCACGCATCGCCCGGTCAAGCGGGTCCCTTAGGAAAAGGCTACTATGTTCGTTTGTCCTCTGCACAGCGCGAGCCACCCACTCGCCGAACAGGCTGTCGCCGCATCGGAGATGATGATCAAGAAAGCTTAGCGGAGCGCCGACGGTGAAGGTGTGGAGCCAAAGCGACACCTTGGCCAGCTCTACCGCCATTGGGATCTTATCAACACCGTAGACGCACCGCTTGAGCACCATGCGACGGATAATGTGCTGATCGTCAAGCTGATCCGTATTGTATGCCCGGCCCTTGTCCTCCGCGTTACCAATGATCTTATTGCGGATAGCGTCAATCCTCTCTGCAAGCGGAGAAAGATATGGGAGTTATATGGCTGAATGCCACGCGTTTTCGCAGGAGTTACTTATTGTGCTTTGGTGGTGCAGACAGGATGGCTTTCGCCAGTTGTTCATAATCGGTTCCCGCTTTTCACGAAAAGACTGCAATTATTTCAAATAACTCAACACGTGGGTACGCATGGAATATAATTATCATATATTAGGGAGTTATATATCACAGTGCCATGCCCGAAACGGTTAGTGCATACCGCAATATCACATACAGGCTGTTGCCCGGAAGTCGAAGTAACGCCAAGCAACTTGCTGGATTAGCGGGTGCGTGTAGGTTTGTGTGGAATGCCATCCTCGCAGAGCAGAGCGAGGCGTACAAGAAAGCGAAAGAGGCTGGAGAGAAGCCGCCCTCGGTAAGCTTCTTCTCGCTGGGGAAGCGGTTCACGGCACTGCGCCGTACGGTCGAGTGGCTACCTGAATACTCCTTTGGTGTCGTTAGATACACATTGAAATATCAGGCGGATGCATGGAAGGCATTCTTCAAGGAAGGTAAGAGAAGACCGAGATTCCATTCCAGACGTGGTAGTACGCCTTCGTTCACGATCCCGGATAACGTAAGGGTTCGGGATGGCAAGCTGTATATCCCGAAAGTGGGATATATGGCGCTCCGCAGGCGGGGAGGCAACCCGTACCCTGATGGTATACCCATCAAAGCCACTGTAAAGAAGAACGCCGGCAAAGGGTATGCTGTCATCTGCTACAAGATTGAGGCACCTGTAATAGAGGATACCGGCAGTGCTGTAGGCATTGACCGTAATTGCGGGCAGATCGCTATGGTCTCCACAGAGGGCGATACAAGCATTATCAGACAACCGGATACCAAGCGTCTTGATGCCAAGTTGAAGCGGCATCAGCGAAGACTGGCGAGACAGAAGAAAGGCTCCAACCGTCGTAACAGGCGGAAGCATAGAATCGCCCGCATACAGCGCAAGCGTGCTAACGTCCTCAAGAATGCGAACCACCAGGTAAGTCGCAGTATTGCCAAATGCTCCTCAACGGTGATACTGGAGGACCTAAAGATCAAAGCGATGACACGTTCAGCTAAGGGGACGATGGAGAGCTTTGGCACAAACGTCAGACAGAAGTCTGGCCTCAACCGTGGAATACTGCGAACAGGTTGGGGCCAGCTGGATCAGATGCTGGGCTATAAGTGCCGCAAGGTGATAAAGGTTACCGCTGCCTATACCAGTCAGCGGTGTTCTGTGTGTGGGCACACAGAAGCGAGTAACCGTAAGACGCAGAGCACATTCACGTGTATGTCCTGTGGACATGCGGATCATGCAGACCTGAATGCGGCTGCAAACATACTGGCCTCCGGGATTGGGGCTTCTGCACGGCGAGGGGCGTTCGGGTTACCGACCCCTATGACCCGTGAAATTGATACTAGTGCCTCACTGTGTACAGTTGGTCACTCACGTATATAATTCCCTAAGTTTGGCATCGGAAAACTTGCCACGTATGTGCTGGCGAAGAAACTCACATACATTAGCTGTGGAGACGACGCTGTCATCCGTATGGTTACGATGGATTATGGGGAGATTGAGAACCTGGACGGCCGACATGAAGGCAGACTAATCAGCGAATTGGAATTGCCTGTTTATGAGGTTACATGGCCGGAGGTGGAAGCTGTTCTTGCGAAGACCTGCGGTGGAGAAGAGATTCGTCAACGAATTCATAAGGGCTTTCAGTCACGCACAAATACAGCGCCTGAGGTGCAGCCAGACCCCAGCGGCTGCGAGTATGGGACCAGTTCGTCTGCGCATCCGCAGCCGAATGGGAAGACTTGGACCCTGGTAATCCTTTCTGATTTGAAGCCCACCGGACAAAACCTGAAGGCAGGAATACTTCGGCGAATGTTAGCGTCGGCGCTTCCTCTCGGAACGGATATGGCGATCTACCTCAATGGTGAGCGGCTCATGTCACCCAAAGTGAATTTTCCGGTAACATGCGAATGGGTAATAGGTCCAGAACTTGAATTCGAAACCTTAACGGTTGCAAGCCACGAAGACACCGCGCCTGACACTAGGCATTCCGGTCAGCTGAGCAATGCAGTTGAGACCGAGGCTATGCCAGCTCAGTCTATCGTTTCCATCGAATACGGAAACGAGGATGTCCCGTATGCCAAGATTCCCGGAATTGGAAGAATTACGGGCAGAGTCAGGCTCTATCGGGACAAGATTAGCGGGGGCAAGAGCGAGAAACACGGAGCTTCAAACGGCTTTCTTATCAACGTTCGGGGACGTTTAGTCAATCAGGGAGATCCTAGCTTTGGGGAGAAGAATCTGAGCCACGCAGCATGGGCCCGGTTCCGAATGACGGTTCGGGCCGATGGCTTAGACGACTTTATCACGACCAATCGTGAGCAGTTTCAGGATCGGCGCGAGGTGTCCGTCTTCCGTGCATTCTTGAGAAAGGCGTTTAACAAAGCCCGAGGCTTGTTTGACGATGATAAGTCCGCAGTGATGCCAGACGGAGGAGACTATCTTGTCAGGAATCTCGGTTTTGTTTCCCTTAAGCCACTTCAAAGTGTTGTATCCGAATCATTGAGGATGGAGCCACCATTCCCAGACCTGTTTGATGAATCGGATATCACGGATCGCGAAGCCCACCGCGAAGAGTGGCTGAAAAGCACGACAGAAGACATTGGTAGTGCACTCGGTGAAGTGAGATTCGGGGAGTATGCGGACGCTAGCTTTGTGAAGTACAAAGTGAGCGATCGTTCAATCGTGGTGAATAAAAAACATCCGTTTGTCCAGGAGCACGCAAGGGGTAAAGCCGGGAAGATTCTGTTGCGCAATCTCGCAATGATTACTGTTTTGTCCGATGTTCAAGGAATCAATATTGGGATTGATCCACGGATGATGGATACCATGAGGGGATACCGGGATAGTCTAATGCGATATTCTGCCGTGAAAGACCGCCGTTCCGGTGACCTCGTCTGGAGTTTACTCTTGCGGAGCCATCACGACAATGAAAACTTCCAACTATTGGAAGCTGCGTCTGCGGAAGCATTACGCTACTTGGGGTTTGAGGTTACCAGAATGGGAAAGTCTGGAGAACCGGATGGCTTAGCAAGGGCGCACTTGTTGCCGCCGAAAACGGGTTCCGTAGGCGGCTCCGCGCCTACGCCAAACTACAGTTTTACTTATGATACCAAGGCTACAGGCAAGAGTAAAGTCAAGACAAACAATGTCCGGCTGGATGCGATTGTTCAGCATCGCGATATGTACAAGGCTGACTACGCTCTTGTGATTGCACCAGACTTTGCCAGTGGTTCCTCCATCCATCGCTTTGAGGCCCAGCGTGTGACACCTCTGAAAACCAGAGACTTGGGGACTCTACTGCAGCATACAGTACGGTACGGTGCTGTATCCTTGGGAAAGCTTCAAGAAATGTTTGAGCTCTATGACCCATGTGAGGTCAGCTACTGGGTAGCTGGACTGGACGAGTACTTGAGATCGAATCGGAGACTTACGATAGATGTGTTCCTTAAGGCATTGGTAAAGCTCAAGGAGGATGTTACCGATGAGCTACCGCCTGCATTGATTGGCATGGAATGTAACAGGATTGTGGGTCGTCACAAAGTCAAGTCAGATGATGTCAGGACCCTCGCCAAAGGACTTGAAGGTATTGCTCCCGATCTGATTGCATACAAGAATGGTCAAATTGAGTTGAATACCACTGCAGTACGATTGAGGGAGACCGTGATGTCCCAGCTGGAAAATCGTGAATACGCCAACGCTAAATAGGAGGATGAGCTAAGCCAGAATTCAACCCATCCATCCATTCCCAGCCAGAATGGCTCCCGACTTGGCACTGGAGCGCCTATCTGGACTGGACCAGGGGAGTCGCGTTCTTGACCCAATGGCGGGATCTGGAGTTGTCCTTCGTCAGGCAATGTCATTGGGGCATACTGCGGCAGGCTTTGATACGGATCCGTTGGCCATTCTGATGGCGCGCGTATGGACAACGCCTATAGACGAGCGTAGTGTGTGGAACTTGGCTAAACGCGTGTTGGAGGATGCAAGAGTAACGGACTCCAAGGCCGTGTTTCTTCCTTGGATGGACCGGGATAGGGAGACAGCGGAGTTTTCACGGTTCTGGTTTGGTGATACTCAGCGTGCCGACTTGCGACGACTAGCATTTGTTCTTGATCAGTATGGTTCTGGGCAGGAGAATGTTGATCCTGCGACACTGGATGTGCTGCGATTGGCCCTCAGCAGGATTGTTGTTACCAAGGAGCCATGTGCTTCCCTAGCTCAAGACACATCGCACAGTCGTCCGCATCGGGTTTGCCTGGAATCGGACTACAATGTGGTGCCCGGCTACAAGAAAGCAATTCGTTTGCTGTGCCGCCGCCTGTCGGAGAACCCACCCGTGGGGACAGCAACAGTGGCGCAGGGTGATGCACGGCAACTGACTAGGATCGGTGACGGTACCATGGATGCGGTGCTAACCTCCCCGCCTTACCTTAATGCGATAGACTACCTGCGCGGTCACAGAATGGCCCTGGTGTGGCTTGGGTACGATCTGAAGACGCTCCGACGTATCCGGTCAAGCAACATTGGCGCGGAGAGGGCGCCTCGTGACCGTAATAGCGCCAGCCAATTTGCACGTATCAAAGATGCAATGGGGCAGATCGAACAGTTGCCGCGACGCTTTCAGCGTATCGTTGACCGCTATGCTGCAGACCTGTACCATATGATGGTGGAGGTCGCCAGAGTGTTGCGAACTGGTGGCGAGGCTACGTTTGTCATTGGCAACAACTGCATCAGGAACACGTATGTCCAAAATTCTGACGGATTGGTTGAAGCAGCTATGATGGTGGGGCTTAAGCCGATACATTCTTCAGAACGTGTGCTGCCAGAACGCTATCGGTACTTACCGGTCCGCCCCGGGGGAAGTCTCGGTAAGCGGATGCGAACCGAGTGTGTACACGGCTTTGTCAAGAAAGCCGCCTGAATTGGAGGGAGAGACATGCTCCATGCTCATGGAGTGGACAGTCTGTAGCCTAACATTTCCGCCGTGCAATCATGAAGGGGATGAGGGTCCGCCCGGGCATTAACATTCGTGAACGCCAAGCGTCGTGTCTATTCTTGCACCAGCTCAATAATGTGTGTACATCGCCCACCGCGCACGGGCGTCACCCGGCACGAATTGCTGGATCGGTAGGCAGACCAACCTTGGCCTGCCTACCGCCCACATTAGCTAGCTTGACAAGAGGGGGTGTCAACTGGGTCGGTTAGCATGTTGTTATGTGGTTTTGTGGGGCAACAGCACCAGATCCGGGTAACAAGGTAAGGTACAGATCGGTGGCTGAGCGCAATTCCTTGTGCGGATCGGCACATAGAGCGGTGTCAATGTGCCGCGTTCCTCGGGCGGACATAACAATGCGGATACCGCGATTTGCTGATCGCCGTAAAATCAATGACATGGCCCCTCGTGCTGATAGCACGAGCCTTAGGCAGAGAAAATCAGGAGGTAAGCACAGACCTATCCTATGGAGGAGGAGGCACCACCAGTTGACCTGTTGTGGTCAAATCCTCATGATGACTTGCCCGGATTTGCAGACTGCTGTATCCGCGCCACAGCGCAGTGTGACCTGGTTGACGATTCTTCCGCGGCGCATAATCGCCCATTATAGCCACCAACAGCACCGCCGCTAACAAGTGATTGCCAGAAAAAGTTATGCGGGCTGAAAAACGGCGAAACAAGGCCGTTTGATATTCATTATAACAATCTGTAAGCGGTACGTTTACAGATGGTTATGAGCCATACCGTATTTTGCACATTGCAGATTATTCAGCCAGCGTGTCTCTAACGAATGTTTGGCCAAATCCTTCTGTTTCGGGCGTTTTCATCGATATAAGGCCCCTTGGGGCCGATTATTCATACGATTAATACCATGCGGATTGTAGAGGATACTCAGTTTAAGCTCGGGCAGGTCCCCATTGAAGAGATGACCTTCCACCCCAAAGACCGGGACGATATACCAGCAGCGCTAAAAGGACTGCAACACCTGTATTGCGACGCAACGGATCAGCAGAAGGTCTTTGAGATCCTGGAGAAGCAGTTGCTTCCGAATATTGATTTGCAGCGTGGTCGTCCGGGGATGGCACTTTGGCGCGTCTTTGTCTTGGGGGTATTGAAGCAGGCCCTCAACTGCGACTTTGATCGTTTGAGGAGCCTGGCCGCCAATCATTTGGAGGTGCGCCAGATGCTGGGGCATACGAATTTCTGGGACGAGCCCGTTTATCAGCTGCAGACCGTTATTGATAACGTAAGCTTGCTTACAGAGGACATCCTGAAGCAGATCAACGATGCGGTGGTGGCTTGCGGTCACCAATTGGTAGAACAGGAGCCAGAGGAACCGCTTCTTTGCCGGGTTGATTCGTCGGTGGCCAAAGCGAATGTGGAATGGCCTACGGATGTTCGTTTGTTGTGGGAATCGATGCGGTGCCTGATTCGGGAGTTGCATTGCGCATGTGAGGCGCACAGCCTTGCGGGCTGGCGCAAGGCTGTGTACTGGAGTCGTACCTTGAAGAAGGCCTTCAACCGGGTGCGTACGCACCGTCAGTGGGTATCCGTCCGGTGAAGTACATTATAACCGAGGGTATTTACTCTCTCAATTAGAGTAAGTTAGAGCGCGGTTCGAAGGTTTATGGGCTAGCGTCGGTTGGGTGTGCAGGAGTCAAGTACCTAACAGCGTATTCGCAGACCCAGACCCGTACACGGATCTATCGGATGACCCGGGCGCGCCTGTTTAGGGGCTCCTATGCCGCTTTCTTGACGGTAGCTTGCTGCAAGTCCCGACTAGCTTTCCAATGATGGGGCAAGAGTTCAGCCATGCGGTCGGCAGGATGTGTCGGAAGACGGCGTAGTACGTCGGTAAGCCATTCAATCGGGTTTGTCGATTGCAACTTGCATGTGGCAAAAAGAGCGTACAGTACTGCGGACC
This sequence comes from Rhodothermales bacterium, assembly GCA_963663495.1. GTDB lineage: Bacteria > Bacteroidota > Rhodothermia > Rhodothermales > Bin80. Next base: position 287,088 of record OY760427.1, on the reverse strand, counting down.
GCTGCGCTGCCGCATGCGATCCCGCAAACAGATGGTTTTTCCGACCAAGCGCAATCGCCCGCATCTGGTTCTCGACCAGATTGTTATCAATCTCAACCTTGCCGTCTTCCAGGTAACAAGCCAGCTTCTCCCACCTGTTGAGCATGTACCCCACGGCTTCATCCCATCCCGCACTCGGCCGGTGCTCACGACTCTCCTCAAGCCATGGCTTCAACTTCTCCAGCACCGGTCGTGCCTCCTCCTGTCGTACCTTCACACGCCGAGCCGGACCAGCTCCCTCCTTACGCAACCCACGCTCTATCGCATACAACTGCCGGATTTCCTCCATTACATGGCGCACCTTCTTGGGCTCCTTTTTCCTGCAGTCATAAAACTTGCGACGCGCATGCGCCATACATCCAAACAGCGTTATCCCGCCCCGCGTACCAAACGCATCGTACACCACATACCCGTCGGTTTGCATCGCCCCTTTATATCCGCGCAAGAATTCCCACGGTCCAGCGCGCGCACGGCTCGGGCAGTAATCCATCATCACCACCTTCGCCCGCGGTGCCAGGTATACCCAAAGATAGCCGCGATGCGTCTTTCCTTCGTTTTTCCTCCCTTCCTTCATACCGGTAGGGACCCGAGTCGCCCCGGGCCCCCCGCACAGATCCGGACGTGCGCGTTAACGCATCCTGCTCCTCCCTTGGGTCGCGCCAGCGCGCTTAACGGTGAATCGTGTGGAAGGCCATGGGTGCCGGATCTCCAACTTCGGCCAGTGTATCGCAGTGAGCTTGTCCATCGTGTCCCACGTCGTACGATCCCGCTGGGAACGTCGTCGTAACACACGCATCCATATCCAGTACAGCCGGATGTAGCAGCTCGCAAGGTACCGGTAACTCGTCGGTACGGCATAGTAATTCAACCATCCGTTGAGCACCCGCCCCAACCATTTCCCCGTCTCATGCACCGGGCGGTGCATGCGGCGAATCAGCTGCCCCTTCACGCGCTTCAGAAAACGAGCCATACGCTTGGCTATCGGCTTACGACCAAGACTAAATCGCCCCCTCCGATCTCTACGACAGTAATGCGTAAATCCCAGAAAGTCGAATGTCTCCGGTCGACCCTCACCACGCTTCCTGCGATCTTCCTCGGCATGTCGCCCGAATTCAATCAGACGAGTCTTCCCCGGATGCAGTCTCAACCCGAACGTATCAAGCCGATCCCGCAGTGCACGCAGATAACGTTGCGCTGTCCCCTCGTACTGGAAACACACCACGAAATCATCCGCATAACGAATGATGTAGACCTCCCCCGCACTCCGCTGTGACTTGCGCCATGCATCGGTCCAAAGATCCAACACGTAATGAAGATAAATGTTGGCCAGTATAGGGGAAATCACCGCACCCTGCGGTGTACCCTCCTCACTATCCCGCCACATCCCATCTACCATCACGCCCGCCTTCAACCACTTGATGATCAACCGAATCACCCGCTTATCCGCAATACGATGCTCCAAGAAGCGGATAAGCCACTCCTGGTTTACCGTGTCAAAGAACTTGCGAATGTCGGCGTCCACAATGTAGTTGACCTTGCGACGCTCTATCACGTATGCCAAAGCATCCAACACGTCGTGCGCGCTGCGCTTCGGCCGGAACCCATAGCTGAAACCCACAAACTCCTCCTCGAAAATCGGAGTCAGTATACGTTCCACCACAGCCCTCTGGACGATCTTGTCCTCCAGTGCAGCCATGCCAAGCGGTCGTGTACCTCCGTCCGGCTTGGGTATCTCTACCCGCTTGGACGGGGTCGCCCGGTACGCTCCTGTATGTACACGTCGGTGAAGGTCCGTCATACGGTCCTCCAAATCCTCCGCGTACCTCTCCCATGTCATACCATCCACTCCCGGTGCCGCTTCACACTTCTGCGCGTGGAAGGCAGTCCTAAGCGCTTCCATGCTGACATGGTGCAGTAACGTCGTGAGACGCTCCGCTGGGTTTCGCTTCACGAACTCCCGTAACCGCTCCTTCCCCTGTGACACGCGAGCCCATTTCTGCGCCTGGTGCGTGGTAGGATCTCGCGATTTCCCCTCGGGCGACAGCCTTCGCTCCCGCTGCTCCGCCAGGGTATCGTCCCCTTTGTTCGCAGCATTCATCGCTACTATGCTGTCGTCTGACTTCTTCATACCGTGCATCTCCGGTTACGGTGTCTCCACCTTTCCTTCGCGGTCCCGCACGACTGCAGGACAGTATGAAGACCTCCCAGGTCCCGACAAGGTATGTACGTGCGTCCATGGGGTCTCGGACACCGCGGGCCTGTCCGCCATCTTACCATAACGATGACGGACATGTTGCCTTCGACCAAAGGAAGAGCCTCGGCAACCCGAACAAGAAGTCTTTCTCGCGGTAGCCCCCGGGTTTCCCCGGAGGCCCCGCACAGATCCGGACGTGCGCGCTAACGCATCCGGCTCTTCCCTTGGGTCGCGCCACCGCGCATGACGTTAACAGACCAGCAAACCGGTCCGTTGCCGTAACCGCACCTTCCCCTGGCACACGAACCTGGCTCTGTGTCCAGTGCGTGCCATGTTGCATACGAACCTGGTTCTGCGTCCAGTGCATGCCGGGAACTACGGTTTCCCCTCGGGTGCGACGCTTCGCTCCACCAACTCCGCCACATGGTCTTCCATGCTTTGTTCGCCAGCTTCATCACTACTATCATCGCATCGGACTTCTCTTCAACGTACATCCTCCGATCAGCATTTCGCCTACGCTTCGGCGGCCCCGCCCTTGGCGCTGGGCGTTGAAAAGATCTCCCAGGTCCCGGCAGGATATGTACATACGTCCATGGGGTCTTAGACACCGCGGGCCTGTCCGCCCTCTCACCATAACGATGACGAACATATTGCCTTCGACCGCACCGATAATCTCGGCGACCCGAACGACACATCTTTCGTTGCTCAATATCCCTGGCCATATGCGCCGCTACCGACACTTCACGTCCACCCTCACGAGTGACCGCGCACGGCTCGCGGAAATATGTGCTTGGTTCTTGCTTCATATTACGGGACTTCCACCCGCTATACCTTGCCAGTTAGCCTGGCGCACTCCTTTTGTCTTCTTGGCACACGCCCAGTACTCACCAGCGCATGTAGCCACTCGCAATCACGCCGTAGCTCACCGGTCGGTATGGTGCCATGTGCTCCATCGCCAATCCGCTCACGCTAAATCCTAACCCCGTGCGCCCCTGCACGCCCGCTCCTATGCGGTAGTCCCTGCCTCTGTCACGCAGCCCCATACCCACATGCGGCCGCAGCACACTGCGCCTGTGAACACGCGAACCGTACCCCACCTCCAACTCCATCCGACGATCCGACGGATACACCTCCCACGGACGCTCCGCCTGCCACAGCGTCCCCACATGCGTACGACCCCAGGTCGGTCGCACCTGCGCTCCCAATCCCTCCAGTCCTCCATAGCGAACCGTGCCCGAATATCCCCACTCCCCGTAGCCATCCTCCTGATGCAACACCAAACGCCTTGACATTACCTCCACATGCAACATCCCCAGCCGCACCCGTAACCCTCCTCCTGCCTCCATTCCCATTCCTCTCTCCGCATCCCCACCACTGTGCAAAACCGCCGCCTCCACATACGGCTCCAAGATATCCTGCAACGTCACCGATCCCTCCAGTCCTGCGCGAACACGGCTCACCCCTATCCCTCCATTCATCCCCAGCCAGAACCCGTCCGCCCCGTACCCCAGCCGCGCGCCCGCCCGGCGTACCAACGTGCCGCCTACGCCCGCTGCCATCATGCGCATTCCCGTGTCCGCTGCTTCAGCCACTCCCTGTCCTGCTCCTGCCAACCCCCACACACTGTGCCGCATCCCTCCATAGCGCATATACGGATACCAGCCCGTCATCTGTAATAGCGTCCCTTCCTCCTCCTCCAATGCCTCGCTGCGCGATACCACCATCCCCATCAGCCAGCGACCTCCCGCACGGTAGTCCGCCCCCAAGGACGCTGTCACCACATCCGCTCCCGATACCCCGCCGCTCTGCAACCTGCTGTACGCACCACGACCCCATACACTTATCCGCTCTCCGCTTGCCTGCATGCCACAGCCCGACAATAGATGCGACACCCGTACCCGCTGACCGGGAAACGGCCTCGGCATACAACCCACCAATGATCCCTCCATACGCTCCGATACCGCCTCCACTATATGCACCGCCACACTCCGGCCCAATCGCGCACGGGTTCCCGTATCCTCCGAGCCCAACACCACCTCCTCGCGGACCATCTCATCCCCTAACTCCACCATCAGCGCAAACGCCTCCCCGTTACCTTGCGCGCGCAGTAAGGGCACGCGTACCTCTTTTCTTGTCTCCCCAGGCCCAAATTCCAGCACCCCCTCCATGCGCTCGTAGTCCTCTCCCGCCCATGCCGTGCCGTCTATCGTACGGTAACGGCCCGTCAGCCGTTCTGCCACAGGTGCCAGTAGTCCCACCACAAACACCGCCTCGGTCTGCGACACCGCAATGGCTCGCACCTGCACGCCCGGCGCAGTCTCGTCATCCAAGATTGTGCCCGTTGCCATCGCCTGCCCGATTTGCGCATTGGTCGGACTTGACAGCGTCACCTCTATCGTTTCGTTTCCTTCCTGCAAGTCGTCGTCTATCAAAGGTATCCTCACTTGCGCCTCCGTACTGCCCGTCTCAAATACCACCAGCCCCTCCGTCGCCTCGTAGTCCACATCCGATGTCGCCGCGCCTCCTGTCACAGCAAACCGCACCGATACCACCTTGGTACTACCGTAATTCAGCCGCACGGCCATCACCAGCTCCTCCGAATTCTCTGTCCCTGTACCGTCATAGATGCTGACCTCTATAGGATCATCCTTAATCGTCACATCCCCCTCCGCGTCCAATAGCATAGCATGCTCTGGAGCGCTCAGCTTTACTGCCAATCCCTCGTCTTCCTCCACCACATCATCACGCGCTACCGGTACCCATATATGCCTCACCGTCTCGCCCGGTGCAAAGACCAGTGCGCCCATCGTGCGCGTGTAGTCCACCCCCGCTTTTGCCGTACCGTCCTGCGTGGCATATGCAACCCCTACACGTACCGCGCTCATACCATTTAGCGACACCGCAAGCTGCGCACTCCCTCCATCCTCTGATACCGTCACATCGCCTATGGATAGGCCCGGCAAACGATCATCGTCCAGTATCGTCACTGTGGTCTGGCCGCCGCCATCAAGTTGCACCAGAAACGCCTCCCTGCCCTCGTGCAGTGCGTCGTCTTCGGTTGGAACTTGTATTACCGCTCCCATCTCACCATGCTCAATCGTCACCGACCCGGCGCTCACCGCCTCGTAGTCCTCTCCCGCTGTCGCCGTCACATCACTTGTGCTGTACAAGACCCTGATAGGAGTCGCGCTGGCGTTACTTAGACTGACGTAACCATTTGCTATACCCCCTTCCCGCACATATACCGCAGGCACAATACTGACGGTCGGCGCAGCATCGTTGTCCACAATCGTGGCACGGCCCGTCGCGTTACCCAGCTCCGCTCCCTGCGCGTCCGTCAGTTCCAGCGTAAAAGTCTCCTCTTCCTCGTGCAATGCGTCATCAAGAATCTGTACATCTATCCACTTATCCAGGTTACCGCCTGTCTCAAAGGTGAGCACGTTTGTTACCGGCACCAGATAGTCAAGCCCGGCATGGGCCGACTCATCGTGCGTTGTGTAACGCACCGCGACTGCCGTTTCACTCTGCCTGTTAAGCCTCACCTTGAATCGCGCCGGCCCTGCACCTTCAGACACCGCAACCGACAAAGTTTCTACATCAATGCGGTGTGGTGCATCAGCATCTGTAACCTTCACCTTTACAGCTCCTGATTTTCCTCCGTAGCCACCACCGCTCGCCGACAACTGTACCAATCCAGCTTCGTCGGTACCATCCGCATCGTCCAGTGCTGTCACCATGACCGTCTGGTCCGTATCCCAGTCCGCAGGCGTGAAAGTCAAGCCAAGAGGAACGACCGATACCTTGCCATCCAGGGCGAACTCTTGACTGAGGGTTACGGTGACCTGGCCCGAAGGTGGAGTCGCAAGCGATACCGTAAAGGTCTTGCCTGCTTCCCCCTCAACCAGTGCCACTGCTGCCGGCCTTACTACCAGCCCCGCCTCGTCGTCGTCCAGCACCGTCACCGTTAATTCCTCCTCCACACCATCGTAATCTGAGCCCGACGCCCGGTGCACAAGCGTAGCATCGTCATTGTCCTGATCGTCGTCCTCATGCGCCAGCACCGTTACCGCCTGCGGGGTATACCAATCATCGGCCGTGAACGTCAGCGACGCATCACTGACCGTAACCTCGGGATTATCACTCGCGATTGTCACGATTACCGTGCCCGATGGCTGCGCCACTAGCCGCACTGTATAAGACTCTGCGTCCAATTCAACAATCTCAAGCTCTGTAGCGGATAGCACAATCTCTGCTACGTCGTTGTCCTGTACGGCAACGACAACCTTTTCTGTCTCGCCGGTATACACACCCCCGGATGCTGTAAGGGTAAGCTGTACACTTGCGTCCATCACATCGTCGTCCTCTTCCGCATGGACTGTCACCGTAACAGGCGTGCTCCAGTCCTCCGATATAAACCGCAGCATCGTCCGGCCTACCCTTAATCCTGTTCCCGCATCGCCCGTGATCCGAACATCCACTGCCTGCGTGGGCTCCGCGAGTAACTGTACCGTAAAATGCTCTTCCGCCCCCTCTGTCACCGAAAGGTAAGTGGGCGATACCACCAACCCTGCCACCGGATCATCGTCCTTCACCGTCACCGTGACAGCAGGCCCTCTCACGGAATCATAGTCCCCTCCCGATGCAGTGTGCGTGAGCGTGGCACTGTCGTCGTCCGTGTCAGCGTCTTCCACCGCACGCACCATTACCGTCTGTTCCGTATCCCAATCACCAGAAGTGAATGTCAGCGGAGTAGCGACCATCGTTACGTCGCTATTGTCGCTTTCAATAGTCACCGTCACCGTACCGGTCGGCTCTGTCTCCAGTGCTACTCGGTACACGCCCGATGCCCCTTCAGGCACGGTTAAGGCCATCGGCGCAATACGTAACCCCGGCGTATCGTCGTCTGTCACCATCACAGGCAAATCCTTGCTAACCGATCTGTAGTCCCCACCAGAAGCCGCGTGGGTTAGTACCATCCGCTCGTTGGACGCATCGTCATCGTGGGGTGCCGCCACCGTCACCGTCTGTTCTGTTTCCCAAGTTGCACCCGTAAAGGTCAGGCTCGCGGGACTCATAGTTACGCCCGTACCCGTGATAGAAACCGTTACTACTTCCGTCGGCTGCGTGACAAGCCTCACCGTGTAATCACGCGAACTCCCCTCTTGAATCGTCAGGCTTGCCTTGCTCAACACCAAGCCCGGTGTGTCGTCGTCTGTTACATCCACCGACACTCTCCCATTTATGCCATCATACCCGCCTCCACTTGCCGCAAGTTCTAAAGTCCCGGCTTCGTCGCCTGCATCCCTATCGTCTTGGGCCATTACGGTTACTGATTGATCGGTGCTCCAATTGGAAGATGCGAAGATCAAGTGTGGCACGGACAACGACACCTCTCCATCCAGCTCCGATGGAACACTCACCGCCACCTTCACATCTTCCCCCACTGGAGGAGATGAGCCCAGCTTTACAATAAAATCCTTTCCGGAACCCCCTTCCACCAAGCTCACCGTCAACGGAGCCACTACCAATTGCACTGTGTCATCGTCATCAACGGTGACCGATACATCACCCGTCTGGCCATTATACCCGCCTCCGCTTGCCGACAGATCCAATGTTCCTGCTTCGTCGTCTGCATCCCCATCGTCGTCTGCCATCACGGTTACAGATTGATCAGTGCTCCAATTGGAAGATGTGAAGGTCAAGTGTGGCACGGTCAACGATACCTTTCCGGCCAGTTCTGGTGGAATGTTGACCTGCACCGTCACGTCATTCCCCACAGGAGCCGAACCCAATCTGACCGTAAACCCCTTTCCCGAACCCCCTTCCACCAAGCTTAACGTTGTCGGAGTCACTACCAATTGCGCTGTATCGTCGTCATCAACGGTGACCGATACAGCACCCGTCTGGCCATTATACCCGCCTCCGCTTGCCGACAGATCCAGTGTCCCTGCTTCGTTGTCCGCATCCCCATCGTTCTCAGCCGTTACTGTTACCGATTGATCAGTGCTCCAATTGGAAGCTGTGAAGGTCAAGTGTGGCACGGTCAACGATACCTTTCCGGCCAGTTCTGGTGGAATGCTCACCGCCACCGTCACGTCATTCCCCACAGGAGCCGAACCCAATCTGACCGTAAACCCCTTTCCCGAACCCCCTTCCACCAAGCTTAACGTTGTCGGAGTCACTACCAATTGCGCTGTATCGTCGTCATCAACGGTGACCGATACAGCACCCGTCTGGCCATCATACCCGCCTCCACTTGCCGACAGATCCAATGTCCCTGCTTCGTCATCTGCATCCCCATCGTCCTCCGCCGACACGGTTACTGATTGATCGGTGCTCCAATTGGAAGATGTGAAGGTCAAGTTGTCGTCAGACAACGACACCTTTCCATCCAGCGCCGATGGAACGCTCACCGCCACCGTCACGTCATTCCCCACAGGTTCAGAACCCAGTCTCACCGTAAACCCCTTTCCCGAACCTCCTTCCACTAAACTTAGTGATCTGGGAGCCACTACCAATTGCACTCTGTCATCGTCATCAACGATGACAGACACATAACCCGTCTGGCTCTGGCCACTATACCCGCCCCCACTTGCCGACAAATCCAATGTCCCTGCTTCGTCATCTGCATCCGCATCGCTCTCCGCTGTCACCGTTACTGATTGATCAGTGCTCCAGTTGGAAGATGTGAAGGTCAATTGTGGCTCGGACAATGATACCTTTCCATCCAGCCGAGGTCCAACATTTACCGCTACTGTCACATCTTTCCCTACTGGCGGTGACGAGCCCAGCTTTACCCTAAAGGCTTGTCCAGAATCCTCTTCCACCAGATCCAGATGGTTTGGTGTAACTATAAGCCTTATCGCATACTTATCTGTTATCGTCACCCACAGACTTTCCGATACCCCGTCAAAAACTCCTCCTGGTGCGGTTGCCGTGTGCATGAGCGTCTCCCTGTCGTCAATCGCGTCGGCATCTTCTCCTGCCGTCACGGTCACTGTTTGCCGTTGATCCCAATTCGTGGGCGTGAACGTCAGACTCGTATTGTTAAGGGCCAAGTCCGTCCCGGTATGCCCCGTTATCGCCACCGTAACATCACCGCCGGGTTGCTCTCCCAAAGCTATGGTGTATGTGTTCTGCCCTCCTTCATCTACAAACAGTGGAGATGGCTCAATTATGAGATGAGATCCTTCAACAATAGTGCCCGTGGCCTTTTGCTCCGGGATGCCAGAAAACTGATCCGAGATTGTAAACAGTTCAAACGTTTCAGTGCCTTCTGGAATCTGATCCTTGACCAATGGCACCCCGATGTAAGCACTCATCTGACCCTTCCTGACGGTGACCGCTCCAATCGTACGTGTGTAATCCGTTCCACCTTTTGCTGTACCATCCTTCGTGGAGTATTTAACAGTCAGGTCCCGCGCTACCGGTTGCGGGAACTCCAACAGGAATGTCATATTTCCATGACTCTCATTGGCAGTCGCATCGCTTACAGTCCACCCGTCACCATCCACTATTCGAATGCGGGCACCTCCGCTTAGCGTAGGTGGGTATCGGTAGCTGCTGCAGTAGCAATTAATTTCCTCATCTCCTTCAGGTATACCATCCGAGATGGCTCTGTACTCTGCCTCAACCTGAACCCAATCCACGTCATTCTGAATCAAAACACTGTCGGGTCCAGTCACAATCACATCGGTTCCATTCTCAGCTCTTCTACCAATCACACCGTTGGTGTGATGAAGGTATACGTACGGCCCTGGCCGACCCCACGTCCCGCAATGAAAGAGGGAGCTACAGGAAATTCCTTCTCGTAATTCTCTCCAAATCCTACCTGGTCCCAACGGGCACCAACCGTTCTCTGGCGCTGCTTCAATGCTTTCCATCCGGGTCGACAGGGAGCGTGGAGCTACTTCTTCCGGCTCAGATCCGGTACTCATCTCAATCTCAGCAGCCGGAGCGGCAAATCGCGACTCCGCCGCATTCTGGCCCTGCACGGACTGAATTATTCCGAGAGCATTCAGCAGACCCAATAGGATCACCACACATCTCAATACAACATGCGTGGTCCAACAATCAAACGCAGCTTCGTTTATCATTCCTTAGCAAAACCAACACCAACACTGCCAACTTCCAAGCATCCACATCCCGCTCGCCACGCAGCCCCGAAAACTACGAGTCGAAGGGTTGACCTGCAATATTCACAATATTGATGTCGTCGCCTATCTGGGCCTAACCTAAGAGTCTCTTCCCAAGTTCACATTTCGCTCTGAAAATTTACTGATTTCAGAGTCATTAATATATGGAACTTATATAGCATGAGTACCCACGTGTTGAGTTATTTGAAATAATTGCAGTTTTTCGTGAAAAGCGGGAGCCAATTATGAAATACTGGCGAAAGCCATCCTGTCTGCACCACCAAAGCACAAAAAGTAATTCCTGCGAAAACGTGTGGCACTCAGCCATATAACTCCCTTCGTTAACCTGGGTCTTGAAGTGCCTGCCGTGTATATCAATCCGGGGATATTGATATGTGCTTCACCGTACGGATACGGTTCCAGTCCCACTATTGTGCCTGCCAGCACACATTCCCATGACCAGCAGAATTCCCCATCTGCAGCCGCCGAGTAGTCAAATCTACCCGACCGGCCAACTACTTACAAAATCACACCTTCAGACTACAACACCCCGATTCGAAAATGTTGAAAAGGATCGGGAGGATAATGGATGGCTATTGTTAGTGTTAGAGACTTTGGACATTCGGATCGGTCGCGACTAATGTCCAAAAAGCTTCTACCTATGATATCCGACTACTGCAGCCCCGGTATCCCCAATGGCCTGCCCCACCTGTCCGAGGATTCGCCGTTCCCGCAGCCGAACATGCACCAAGAACGCCGCGGTCACGCACGTAAGCAAGGAGCCTACCCGATTGTCCATAGCCACACCTACACGCCGCTCACGCAGTCTACACCTCCACAATCACCTCGGCAGTAATTCAGGGCATGGCGGCACAGCCTAGAAATCAGCCGCTAGCCTTAGGTATATGGCTGCCCCATTGTAGTCCCACGGAGTGCTTGGTGGATGCAGGTTTCCTTGACCTCTCGTCTCTATCTGATCAGCGTCGGGAGCATTGGCAAACGCATTGTTGACACCTAGGGCTACAGAATAATTCTGTCCAATCCGATAGCCCGCTTCGACATCTACAACCCATCCTCCATCGTATTCGCGCAGCCCGCTCTCGCCGCCGACAGTGCAGGAGAAACTGAAGTACAGACACGCCTTCCAGCCACTAAAGTACTGGAAGCGGACAGCTGTATTGAGACTATTCCATACTTGACGCCAGGTGGCAATAGCCCTGTGATGGGGATTAACATCCTCTATCTCAATCAGTCTGCGCGGAGAAAGGACGCTTACCGATACCGGGTCACGCAACTGCACACCAAGGAATTCACTGATCAACGTCGGGTCAGAAGATTCCAACAGCTTCGGCTGGGTCCAGTTATATGCTACGCTGGCAATTGTAGCGCGCCCGTTATCCCACTCCTGGTCCCATGAAAGAAGGACATCAAGTCCTCGCTGGCGGGTACTGTAGTCGTTCGTGAAGAACTTAATCTCCCGCAACGTCTCAAACCCGCGCAGAGCATCCTGTCGCGCAAGAATATCTACGAGTTCATCCGACAGCGGAATCCCGCCGGTAAGTGCGATTCGGTCGTTCACCACTACGTTGAAGAAGTCTACGGTTAGAACAACAGACTTGGATGCACGAACTATAACCCCGGCAGCCTGGCTCACTGCCGTTTCTTCTGACAACTCCGAACCTCCCAAGGCGACGGCGATAGGGTGCGTTGACGGCAGCTGCGCCGCATCAATAAGCCCGCCGTCTCCAGAGAAGTTGGTGGCAATATTCTGCAGGTTTGCCTGCCCCGGTGTCGGGGCACGATACCCCGTACTGACAGATCCTCTCAGACTCACGCGCGGAGAGGCACGCCATAGCACGGCGGCTTTCCCCGTGAGCGTTGTGCCAAAGTCATTGTAAAAGTTCTCCATCCGCGTCGCTACCCCAAACTGCACGGATGGTACTACATCTGCTTCAAGATCTGCATAAAGGGCGACATTGGGGCGGCTCCACCGGTCAGCAAAGTCAGGAGGAATACCTTGGTCGCCATTGGATCCCACACTAAACCCCTGTACCGCATACGGGCCACGGTTGTAGGAAAACACATCTCCATGGCGGGCTTCAAAGGTCTCATTGCGCCACTGCCCTCCCCAAGCAATATTCAGAGGTGAATACAGGAAGTTGACATCCACGGGATAGGACATGTCAACATTAAGGCTAGTCTCTACCTGAAGAAAATCTCGCTGGCGAAACTCTGAAGGACTCTCGGGGCCGTAGGACCCGTTCACCGTGTTGCGAATGAAGTAGTCCATTAGGCTACGGCCATAACTGGCACTTAAGTCCCAGCGCAATCCACTTTGCAGAAACCCCCGCACACCCGTCACCGCGCTTATGTCAGAAATATCCGCGCCAAATCTCGGCGTAAAGCCACCCGGATAGTCTTCATTAAAGAGGTAGCACTGGCCCTGATACTGCGAGATAAAGGCTTCAAGAGCAGCGAAATCCGAATCAAGCCCTGGCAAATCAGGCAGGTTTCGGCAGTCAATACTATCGTTCAAATTGAGATCAACAACGGCACGAGTCGCCGTATCTCCAGAACCGAACCGGAAGACGTTTCGGCGAGCTCCAGAAGTCCCCGGGGCCCTAAAGAAATAACTGCCGTTACCAGATCGCTGGCCGTAACCTCCAAACAAATAAGCCTGCGTGAACGGCGAAAAATTTTTTCCGGCATTTATAAAACCTACGATACTGTGATCTATATCCGGGTTGCCCCAGATTTGTGCGGGCTGGGCTACGGGATAGCCACGGTCCTCCAGTAACTGCGCATCCACCCGCTGCGCTGAGCGATCGGTAGGTTCAGAATTGCTGTACTCCAAGCTGGCGTTCAAAAACCCGTCTCCCAGCAGGCTCATCCCTGCATTGGTCCCGATACGGATATACCGACCATCACCCTGGTCGTATTGCCCCATTTGCGTGCGAATGTGAACACCGTGAGGGGCATCCCGCAACTGCAAATTAAACACGCCGGCAACCGCGTCCGCACCGTACTGCGCGGACGCTCCATCCCGCAGCACTTCAAACTGCTTAATCGCAATTGAAGGAACCATATTCATGTCTTGGCCCTGTGCACCCAAGATAAGCGCACTCCCGAAAAGCGCGATTGAAGCAGTCCGATGACGTCTTTTGCCGTTTACCAATAGAATGGTGTTATCGGGCGATAACCCCCGGATCGTCGGCGGACGCACGAAGGTTGTTGATCCGTCAATCTCGCTCCGCTGAACGTTGTAAGAAGGAAGGGTTGACCGCAACACATCATCCAGGTCCGCGCTCGCAGAATATTCCAAATCTCTCGGACCGATCACATCAACAGGTACTGCCGAGTCAGTAACAAGACGGGGGAGCCTCCGCGTCCCTACCACAACAACATCTTCCAGTCCCGAGATCGTCTCAACCAACTGAACATCCAAGGTTGTTTGCCCCGGAGGCACTTGAATCCGCTGGGTGGAAAACCCGACAAAGGAAAACTCTATTACGTCATTGCCGGCCCCCAGCATTATCTGATACGTACCATCCTCCGCTGTTGCCGTACCCGTAAACGTGCCTTGGATAAGCACCGTAACATACTCCAACGGCTCTCCCGTGCCTGCATGGGTCACGGTGCCTTCAACGGTAACCTGAGCGAAAGCACTAGATGCAGCCAGCCACAGTGCCGCAATGTATGTGTATTTAGTTCGATTTTGCATTGATCCTGTTCCAGTTATCGTCCCCGTTAAACAAAGCGCTGGCACCCGAAACATTACAAATCACCGAAAAATATCCCCCTTCGGTTTCTCGGTTTCGGCGCAGCAAAACAGTCAGCCTAATTGCCCACCAATTTAGCCCAAGTTTATTAAACTTGCATTGGCATCGCGCTCTTGAGCGAGTGCCCTCCACCATGAAGTAAAAGGGAGTTATATGGCTGAGTGCCACGCGTTTTCGCAGGAATTACTTTTTGTGCTTTGGTGGTGCAGACAGGCTGGCTTTCGCCAACTTTTCATAATCGGTTCCCGCTTTTCACGAAAACAATGCAATTATTTCAAATAACTCAACATGTGGGTACGCATGGAATATAATTTTCATATATTAGGGAGTTATATATCACAGTGCCATGCCCGAAACGGTTAGTGCATACCGCAATATCACATACAGGCTGTTGCCCGGAAGTCGAAGTAACGCCAAGCAACTTGCTGGATTAGCGGGTGCGTGTAGGTTTGTGTGGAATGCCATCCTCGCAGAGCAGAGCGAGGCCTACAAGAAAGCGAAAGAGGCTGGAGAGAAACCGCCCTCGGTAAGCTTCTTCTCGCTGGGGAAGCGGTTCACGGCACTGCGCCGTACGGTCGAGTGGCTACCTGAATACTCCTTTGGTGTCGTTAGATACACATTGTAGTTAGATACCCATTGAAATATCAGGTGGATGCATGGAAGGCATTCTTCAAGGAGGGTAAGAGAAGACCGAGATTCCATTCCAGACGTGGTAGTACGCCTTCGTTCACGATCCCGGATAACGTAAGGGTTCGGGATGGCAAGCTGTATATCCCGAAAGTGGGATATATGGCGCTCCGCAGGCGGGGAGGCAACCCGTACCCTGATGGTATACCCGTCAAAACCACGATAAAGAAGAATGCCGGCAAAGGGTATGCTGTCATCTGCTACAGGATGGAGGCACCTGTAATAGAGGATACCGGCGGTGCTGTAGGCATTGACCGTAATTGCGGGCAGGTCGCTATGGTCTCCACAGAGGGCGATACAAACATTATCAGACAACCGGATACGAAGCGTCTTGATGCCAAGTTGAAGCGGCATCAGCGAAGACTGGCGAGACAGAAGAAAGGCTCCAACCGTCGTAACAGGCGGAAGCATAGGATCGCCCGCATACAGCGCAAGCGTGCTAACATCCTCAAGAATGCGAACCACCAGGTAAGTCGCAGTATTGCCAATTGCTCCTCAACGGTGATACTGGAGGACCTGAAGATCAAAGCGATGATACGTTCAGCTAAGGGGACGATGGAGAGCTTTGGCACAAACGTCAAACAGAAGTCTGGCCTCAACCGAGGAATACTGCGAACAGGTTGGGGCCAGCTGGAACAGATGCTGAGCTATAAGTGCCGCAAGGTGATAAAGGTTACCGCTGCCTATAGCAGTCAGCGGTGTTCTGTGTGTGGGCACACAGAAGCGAGTACCCGTAAGACACAGAGCAAATTCACGTGTATGTCCTGTGGACATGCGGATCATGCAGACCTGAATGCGGCTGCAAGCATACTGGCCTCCGGGATTGGGGCTTCTGCACGGCGAGAGGCGTTCGGGTTACCGACCCCTATGACCCGTGAAATTGATACTAGTGCCTCACTGTGTACAGTTGGTCACTCACGTACTTATTATTCCCAAGTAAAAAGTTAAATCTGAACATAGCAACCCCGATGCGGCACTTCCTATGGCTGCTTTTGCAATCCGTCCTTCCGACAAGTTGCCCAGCCACCATTATGTGGACCATCCGTCTTTCATGCAGGAAGCAAGTGCAGTAGTTGTAACTTTTCATGCATTTACAGGAAATTAGTCCCTTGCACACTGCCTATTTCGGGAACACCCGCAACCCCGACAAGAATGCATCAGAATCGTCGCAAGGCACCGGCCACCAAGGGTCAGGCATTGGACCAGTACTTCACGAAGACCGCAGTGGTGGATGTTTGCCTGAAAGCTGTGGGTAATCTGGGCCGCTATGATTGCGTGATTGAGCCCGCCGCAGGTAGCGGAGCCTTTTATCATCGTATCAACCACAAGAACAAGATCGGATTGGATATTGAGCCGACTGATTCCCAGTTCCTCCGCCAGAATTGGCTTACGTACGTAGTGGATCCATCTAATGCGTCTGTCCTGGTAGTTGGCAATCCCCCGTACGGTCGGTACCACCGCTTATCCACGGCCTTCATAGCTCATGCTACGGCATTCCTGAATGTCCAGACGGTGGCATTTGTTCTGCCCAATGCGTACCGGAAACACACGCGCCAGCGAGTCCTTCCGCTGGACTTCAGGATTGTGTCCATAACGGGTTTAGGAAAAAACGCCTTTGAGCTGGACGGCGAGGATTACCATGTGCCTACCAGCTTCTTCGTCTTTGACCGGTCAAAGGGCAAGGATCTTCGCACCGATCTATCGCCAGTAGCCGGAACAACAGACTTTGAATTCTCCAGCAGCCGCGATTTCGACCTTTTTGTCTTCGGAGCTGCTCCGCAGAAAATCACGAATACGCCGACACCAAACAACCGGGGACACTACCTGAAGACGCAGATGGACCCGGAAGAATTGGCCATGCGGATCCGATCTGTTGACTGGCGCGGCAATTCCTGTGCCACCGGCGGAGTCTATTGGTTAACCAAGCGGGAATTTGCTACACAGTATGCGGACTACCATGGCGTTGGGCTAAAGCATGGTACAAAGGTTCCCCGAGTGATGCGCTCAGATCAATTGGCGCTATTCAGCCCGTTATGATGGAATCATGACCGCGGCTACACGCCGGCGGGCTTAAAGAGGCACATATGCGCCTCCACAAATGGCACGATAATTGGCAAGTGGGGTTGATACTTACCGTGCAACACGTATATTGTGGCAGAGGGACCTGTGCAACAAATACGTTATGACGTCGGAAGGATTCAAATGGACGGACCTCAGCACCGGGGATCCGAGTCCACTACGCGACTTTTATGCTGAAGTAGTCGGATGGAGCGTGGAATATGTGGACATGGGCGGCTACTCAGACTACGTCATGAAGGACGAGCATGGGGCTGTTGCGGGGATCTGCCATGCCCGCGGCATTAACGAAGGACTGCCTCCCGTATGGTTGCCGTATTTTCGCGTTCAGGACTTGCAACACAGCCTCAGTGCCTGTAAAAACCGCGGCGGCCGCGTAACCCTCAATCCTACGCCTTGCGGCAAGGGCATGCGCTACGGCGTCATCCAGGACCCGTGTGGAGCATATGCCGCGCTTATTGAAGAATCTGACAAACCCTGACCACCTAACCCTTTACATGTTATGGAATACCCAACTTTATGGGCGGTAGCTGTTGCTGCCATCCTACCGATGCTTGTAGGATCTCTCTGGTATGGCCCGCTCTTCGGCAAGAAATGGATGGAAATGATGGAAATCACCGAAGAGGATATCAAAGCGTCATTCAATGCCTTGAAATCCTACGGCGGTTCGTTTGTTGCCAGCCTGGTGCAAGCCTACATTTTGGGCATGATTATAGCATCTCTGGGCGACGCCTCCTGGATGAACGGCGTATGCATTGGTTTGCTGTGCTGGTTGGGTTTCACTGTTTCTTTCGGGTTTCAGGCCGTAGCATTCGAGTCCAAGAAGATGGGGCTATATATGCTAAGTATGGCATACAATCTAATTGTATTCGTCCTTATGGGTGTCGTCCTTGGCCTATGGGCCGCATAGGGCCGTCACCGGCCGGACTTTTTCTGGTCAATGGTTGACGATGGCCCGCCGAACAGGGTCCGCCTGCGTGTCTCGGAACTGTGCGCACTGCTCCACAAGCATGCGCACAGCTACTATGTGCGGCATGCTCCCGTTATCACAGACGCAGAGTATGACGCCCTATTCCGAGAACTACAGAGCCTTGAAGAACAATACCCTGAGCTGGTAACGGCCTCGTCTCCAACGCGCCGCTTGGGGAGCGATCTGTCGGTAAGTTTTTCCAAGATCCCTCATGTGCGGCCCATCTTGAGCCTGGCCAACGCATTCGACGAAGGCGCGGTGCAGAGTTGGGAACAGCGCATTAGGCGCTTGGAGCCTGATGCGAATATTGGATACGTCGTAGAACCGAAGTTTGATGGCCTCACTATCGTGCTGCGGTACAAGAACGGCGTGATGGTGCAAGCCGCCACGCGCGGTAACGGAGAGGTGGGTGACGATGTGACGGCCAATGCAGCTACTATCCGAACGATCCCTTTGCGCATACCGGCGGCTAGCGGCCACGAGGCGCCGCCGGTGCTTGTAGTGCGCGGTGAGGTGCTCTTCACAAAGAAGGCCTTCAAGGCTCTGAATGCCGCCCGCGACCTCGCGGAACGACCGCGGTACGTGAATGCGCGGAACACTGCATCAGGTTCGCTAAAACAAAAGGATGCGCGCAAGACAGCGCAGCGAGACTTATCGGCCTATGTTTATGAAATCGTCCATTCAGAGGACCTAACCACATCCTCTCGCCTCGCCCAGCTCGCAGCCCTGAAGGATTTAGGCTTTGTTACGCCACCCAATGTAGATACGTGCGGCGACATCAACTGTGCTTTGCAGCGGTTGCGGTGGTGGTCAGACCGCCGCGATACCTTGGAGTTCGAAATCGACGGGGTGGTAATCAAAGTGAACGAGTTAGACATCTTCGACCGCTTAGGTGTGGTCGGCAAAGACCCGCGCGGAGCAGTAGCATTCAAGTTTCCCGCGGCCGAGGCCACCACCATGCTGCGTAGCGTGGTGCCGCAGGTAGGACGCACAGGCCGCATCACTCCGACAGCAGTGCTTGATCCTGTCTTCGTCGGAGGGGTGACCGTGACCCATGCCAGCCTGCACAACTACGATCAGGTAGCGGCGCTGGACATACGACTTCAGGATACCGTAATCCTGAAGCGCTCCGGGGATGTGATTCCCTACGTTGAGGGTCCGGTACCCGCCAAGCGTACAGGCGACGAGAAGGTTGTTACGCCACCCATCTTCTGCCCTGCATGCGAACAGCCACTGGAGCGCAAGCCGGAGATGGTAGACCTGTTCTGTGTCAATGGGCGGTGCGCGGAGCGCACCTTCCGCTCGGTGAGCTTCTTTGTTTCACGTCCGGCGATGGATATTGAAGGGCTCGGCCCCCAGACATTGCGCCAGTTGATTGGTGCGGAACTGATAACAGATGCGGGAGATATCTACACATTACAGCCGGCAGACCTTGAGGGACTTGAAGGCTTTGGTGACAAGAAAGTGCAGAACATGCAAACCGCTATCCTTGCGTCCAAGGAGCGCTCCCTGGAACGGCTTCTGGTTGCGCTTGGGATACCGGGCATCGGGGCCAGTGTAGCAGCGTTGCTGACCACCGAGTATTCGAGCATACGTGCGCTGGGCGAAGCAGCAAACAGCATCAGAATAGCAAGGAAGGACCTGGCCGCAGTCACACCGCGGGCGCTTGACTTGGCACTGAAGTATGCACGGAGCGCTAATCCCTGGAAGAATATCCGCGGGAAGCTGAATGAGCCCCCGGAATGCTCCGACTTGCAGGCGCCCTTTATGCGATTGCTGGAGTTGATTCAACCCATGCTGCACAAGGAAGGCATCGGACCAACACTCGTCCGACAGGTGGTGGACTGGTTCGCATATGAGCCCAACAGGGAGCTTGTTGCCAAGCTGGAGGCGGCAGGTGTAACGACGCAAGCCGATATTCAAAAACCAACCGGTGGTCATCTGCATGGCTTAACTATTGTGATTACCGGATCCCTGCCCTCCATGACACGCCAGGAAGCCAAAGCCTTTGTCACTGGGCATGGAGGGCGTGTGGTATCTTCCGTAGGCCTGAAGACCGACTTTGTGGTTGCAGGCAAGAAGGCCGGCAGCAAGGCCGCAAAGGCGCGGAGCATGGAGATCCCGCTCATCAGCGAGGAGGACCTACGCAGCCTCGCCCACAACGGAACCGCTTGAGGAGCATGGAAGAACGCCCTACGCTATTCCTGCTTGATACAATGGCCCTTGCCTACAGGGCCTACTTCGCGTTCCTCACACGGCCCCGCATTAATTCCAGAGGGGAAAATACGTCAGCGGTTTACGGGTTTACCACGACCCTCCTAAAGCTGATCCGCGACCATAAACTCCTGCATGCGGCGGTTGTGCTTGATGCACCAGGCCCTACGTTCCGTAAAGAGTTGTATCCGGATTACAAGGCCACTAGAGAGCCACCCCCGACTGAATTACTGTCCAACTTGCCGCTCATACGCATGGTAACAGAGGCCCTTGGGATCCCTGTGTTCGAGGTACCTGGTGTAGAGGCGGACGATGTCATTGGTACGCTGGCACGGCAGGCGGAAGCAGACGATGCAAACGCCGTAATAATATCGCCCGACAAAGATTTCAGGCAGCTGCTGTCAAAGCATATATCACTGTACAAGCCTGCTCGGCGCGGAGAGACCTTTGATCCGGTAACGCTGGCATCTTTCCGCGAAGACTTTGGTATCGAGCCAGCGGCGTACAAGGATATCCTCGCGCTGATGGGGGATAAGTCCGACAACGTTCCCGGTATCCATGGCGTCGGAGAGAAAACAGCCACCAAGCTGGTGCAAGAATACGGCTCGGTAGAGGAGCTGATAGAACGGGCTACGGAGGTAAGAGGGAAGCGGGCACGCGAGGGTTTGCTGGGCTCCCGCGACTTGGTTCTGCTGTGTAAGGAGCTCGTAACCATCAAGACGGATGTGGATGTGGAGCTGGACTGGGCAGTGATGGAACGCCGGGACCTCGGCCACCTGAAGGTGCGCAAAGCATTGCAGCGGCTGGAGTTCAACACGCTCTTGGACCGCATTGAAGAGAACCTCCAGCATGAAAATGCGGATGCCGGCTCAGAATCTTTTCGATACGATCCGTCTGTCCAGGATTACTCCCTAGTAGCTACCAGGGACGGGTTGATGGCCTTGGAAACACTGCTCAGCACCCGAGACGTAATAGCACTCCATGGCGTCTTCACCGATGTCCGGCCTGTTTGGTCTGAGTGGCCCGGGATCGCAGTATCGTGGACGACGGACTGCGCTCGCTACATCCCCTTCCCGTTGTCGGACGGAACATCCGTGGATGAGGTTCTCCGCATTCTCGCGCCAATCTTTACTAATCTGACCATACTAAAGGTTGGTCATAACGTCAAGCCATTGATAGTCCGATTGGCCATGGCCAATATTCAACTGCGCGGTTCATTATTTGACTCTGGAGTAGCCCACTACCTAACAGCCCCCGAAATGAATCATTCGCTGCGGTTTATAGCTCGGGAGGGCTTGGATTATGAGCTGATGGGCATGGAGGAAACGTTGGGCAAGAAGGTATCACCGGCGGAAGCGAAGCCTAAAGATGTGATGGTTCCGGCCTGCGATGCTGCTGCCGCGGCGCTGCGTTTGTTGCGTCCCCAATCCCACCAACTCCAACATTTCGACCTTAATGATATCGCCTTTTCAATGGAGCTTCCGCTGATCGGGGTGCTTGCGCATATGGAGGCAGCCGGCGTCATCGTGGACAGGAAGCAACTGGACTCAATTGGAAAGAAGCTGCAAGAGGAGATTGATGACCTGGCAGCCAGGATCTACGAAGAAGCCGGGCGGATCTTTCAAATTGGTTCTCCGCAACAGGTGGGGCAGGTACTATTTGGAGATCTCGGGCTGCCAGTGCGACAGAAGACTCGGTCGGGCAAGCCATCAACCAAGGAGGATGTGCTTGCGGCAATGGCTACCGAGCACGACCTGCCGGGACTGATTTTGGACTGGCGCAGGGCGGCCCGCCTACAGAGCACCTACGTTGAGGGGCTTTCCAAGATGATTCATGAACGGACAGGCCGTGTCCACACAGTATTTAACCAGACGATTGCTGCCACAGGACGGCTCAGTTCGTCGCATCCTGGACTCCAGAACATTCCCGTGCGCCGCACTATGGGACGAGAACTGCGCCGTGCATTTGTGGCTCCAGAGGGCTGGTACCTAATGTCGGCTGACTATGCTCAGATAGAACTGCGTATCCTGGCCCACATGAGCAGTGATTCCGAACTGTGTGATATCTTTGAATGCGGCCGTGACCTCCACACGGAGACCGCTGCGCGCATCTTTAATGTAAATACAAGCGACGTAACACGCGAGTTGCGTGCGCGTGCCAAGGCTGTTAACTATGGCATCCCTTACGGCCTGTCAGCCACAGGATTGGCGCGCCAACTTCAATGCAGCCGCAAGGATGCGGTTGCGCTTATGCGGACGCACGAAGCATCATTCCCGGGGGTGGCAGCCTTCCTGCACGAACAGGTGGAGAAAGCCCGGTACGTCGGTTATGCGGAGACTCTGTGCGGGAGGCGACGTTATCTGCCGGACCTAACTTCCCGCAACCGGGCCGTACGGTCGGCGGCAGAGCGGATCGCCGTAAACATGCCTGTCCAAGGCACACAGGCAGACATGATCAAGCTCGCTATGGTCAACATTCACCGGATGCTGCAGCAGTCGGGATTTCGGACGCGCCTTATTCTGCAGGTACACGACGAGCTACTGTTTGAAGTACCGCACTATGAATTGGACGAAGCGCGCATCCTTGTTGTAAAAGCAATGACGAGGGCGCTTCCACTAACTGTGCCCATAGAAGTCGATGCCGGGCATGGTCCTACGTGGCTGGATGCCCACTAGCGTTTTTCAGCAATCCAATTAACAGCGGTGCGTGGTCCGATGGCCTATGACTATTGCGCTCCTTAACATCAACCCACGCATTCGTGCATAAGGCAGCAATGCCGGGTGTCGCGAACGCGAAGTCAATACGTAGCCCGTCATTGCGGGGGAAGCCATCTCCTCGGTAGTCCCACCATGTGAAGACGCCAGGTCCCTGGGCATACTTTCGGTGTAGGTCCACCAGCTTGTAGCGTTGCACCAAGGCTTCCAGCTTGGCCCGCGCCTTCGGGTCGAAAGCCACAGTGCCTTCCCAAACCTCTGGATGGGCGGCATCAATCAGTTTGGGCGCAACATTAAAATCTCCTACCAGGACAAATTCTCCGTACGCTGCCCGCTGTTCGTCCAAAAACTCTGGCAGTTTATCTAGCCAACGCAACTTATAAGCATGTTTGTCAGAGTCGATGCTGCCGCCATTCGGCACATAGACATTCACAACGCGCGTACCCTGGCAGGTTGCCGCGATCACCCTTGCCTGACCGTCAAGCCCCCTATCTACATCCTCCGGTGGCGAGGGACTTAGAATCGCTACCCCATTGTAGCTGTGTTCTCCATGCAGGGCCACCTCATAATCCAAGCCGTTGAAGTGGTCGAACGGGAAGGTGCGAGCGGCAGACTTGACCTCCTGAAGGCACAACACATCCGGTTGCTGCTGCTCTATTAATTCACTAAGGTTCGGCAGCCGAGCCCTTGCGGAATTTACATTCCAACTTACGATCTTAATAGTGCGTCGCATAATTCAAATATAAGCCTCGCTCGCCGCCTCTGGAAGCATACCGACATTAACCGCCCATATTATGAAAATACTAATGCTGCTACGGCATGGAAAATCCAACTGGCGCGCCGACTATACGGGCGACCATGAGCGCCCGCTTGCCTCGCGCGGCAGGAAGGCCGCGCGGGCCATGGGAAAATGGCTGGCAAGCACTCAGCCACTGCCAAACCACATTCTTTGCTCAACCGCACGGCGCACACGCCTTACCTGCGACCATTTTCTGCGCGGAGCCAAGGCGGATATTCCTGTGACGTACGCCTGTGATCTATACGATGCGAGTGTTGAGGAAGTCGTTCGATTGGTTAGAAACGCGGGCGGCGATTTTCAGAATCTTCTACTGATCGGACACGAGCCCACATCCTCCGCTACGGTGGCATGGTGTACAGGAAGAGCGGTCGGACATTTTCCAACCGCTGCGCTGGCGCAGATATCTTTCAATATTGACCACTGGAGAGATATCGCACAATCGCAGGGAAAGCTGGTACGGTTCCAAGTGCCACGGGCTTTGCCCTGAGACCAGCCACTTCAGCGCATCCTAACTCTTCTGTGGGCGATGCTTGAAAGTCAGGATGTGTCAGAACTCCGCGAGCAAGGCAAATGTGATAAGGATGATTCAGCCACGGGAACTGGTCGCTTAATCTTTGATGCTCTTCTGGTCCGCACCCGATTCAGTAGGATCGCGCACCAGCGAGACATCAAGCGCTGCAGTGCTACCAATTGTCGGGCCTCCGGATATCCGTGTTCGGGATCGGATTCGGTAACTGACATCGCTTGAGGGCTCCATCGCGAATATGCCGAACGAAATCTGCGTGCCGTTTGAGTTGGCGAGATACTCGCCGGTTTCCGGGTGTCAGCAGACCAATACGAACTGCAGTGTACTGCTTAACCAAGTGCAATGCCTCGGCAATATCGCTGTCGTTGGTAACGACTACAGCCCAGTCGGTGATACCCTGCCAAGCATCGTTCAGAAGATGTACGGCAAGGTTTACATCCAAGCCCTTCTCCTCGGTTTTGATAACGGTAGCAGCCGTTCGATCTCCGCTTGGATGTGCGAGAGGCATCCGAACCTTGTGGCTTAGGAAGTGCCCAAAATGCACCTCCACATTTGGCCTGTACGCTTTCATCGCACGCAGGTATGAATCCTGTCTCTGCGGTTTTTTCGGGTCAAATAAAGTGGCCGATACTTTCGCCGTGAAGTACTTGACTAGTTGAAGCCTATGGTGTGGCAGCAGAATCGTCTCAAATAACCGTGGCATGTCAAGCCACTTGAACGATGTGCCCTTGAGAGATCCATAATAGAGATTGAACCCGTCCACATAGACTATAGTCCGCATCAACTGCCACAAAAAGCAAGGGCCTCCGAAGAGGCCCTGCGACCTACGATCGAAGACGTAGGGGGGGGGGTTAGAGCGTATACACAGACAATACGACCGATACGTAACGCGCTGTGCGGGATCCTTGGTACCAGCTATGATCGATACCTGTTCCCTATACGCTACTGCAACAAGTGCGGTCGCCGGGACAGAGCGAATAGATTGACCCAGAGTAAATTCAAGTGTGTCTCATGTGGACACACCGACAATGCGGACCTTAACGCTGCCGCAAACATATCGGCCTCCGGGATTGGGGCAACTGCACGGCGAGGGGCGTTCGGGTTACCGACCCCATTGATCTGTGAAATTGATACGCGAGGGTACTCACGTAATATAATTCCCTATGGAAAGATACGATGAGTTCCGGCAGTTGCTGTCGGAAGGTACAGTCTTGATATGTTTGGCATAGAGGGAGTTCATGGCTGTCATCACATTTGGGCTCCCCCGGCCACCTCATCCGGAGCAACGTGTCATCACTAGGGTCATCAGCGACATGAAGTCCCGGATCGCCGAGCTAGAGCACTAGTTGGACAACACCGTTTCGGTTGAGTTTGGCATGATGCATCCGCTACTCACTGTAGCCGTCCTGCTGCCTATCCCAGACGGACGGGAAAGGGTGCGCGGTGACGATCAACACTCGGAATATCAAGTGGTAGCGGTATTGGTGAGCCGAGCACCTGAAGTGGACCTGCGGATTCGCCAGCGCGCAGGGCGGCGTCCTATAGATCGGCAGGGACGAAAGCGGTATTGTCGTCGGGGCAAATGGGATTCTCCGACTGGTTGAGGAAATCCCCGGCAGAGTGCAGTCGCTACTTAGCATTGTGGCAGAGGTGAATGTGAGATCCGAAACCCGCTTGGTTCATGTTGCAACGCATCCGAGAATCGTCTTTTGTCAGAGATCTGCCGAAGTTTGCCGACTCTCTGTCGCCCAACACATTCGTGAACGACCGCACCTCTGATGATACCACGGTGTACACGGATGGTACATCCACCTACCGGAGGCGAGCTAATCACGCATACGTGAAGCACTCGTTGGTGAATACGTTAGCGGCAGGATCAATACAATTGGTGTGGAGAGCTTCTGGGCCGTTCTAAAGCGGACCTACTACGGCGTGTACCACCAATATCCAAGAAGCATTTGCACCGGGATGTCAGCTAATTCGCCGGCAGGCAATACTTTTGTGAGCGGGATACGATCAACCACATGGAACGTGTAGTTGCAGGGCTGGTCGGGATAAGACTGATGTATGAAGATCTGGTTGCCTAAGGAGGCCCACATACCTGTCGATATAACTGCACTTAACCAGACCGAATAACAATGCCCCTGTAGATTCCCCGAAGGGAGATGGCAAGGAATTCCAAAGGTGAACAGTGCATTAACTGTGCTATACAATTCCCCTCCAGTCCTGCGCGAACACGGCTGACTCCTATCCCTCCCTCCCCAACCAAAACCCGTCCGCCCCATACCCCAGCCTTGCACACGAGCGGCGTACCAACGTGCCGACTATGCCCGCTGCCTGCACCCTACTTCGGCATGTACTCGTTCCAAGCGGCACTGTCCGGGATTCCCCGACTAAAGAGCACGCGCTGCCTAGAGCCTCCAGCATTCTTGCTAATGGCGCTCATGGCCGATATGGTGCTTTCGCCTGAAGGATCATAATTGTCAAGGAAGCCCGTGACCTTTCCGGTTGCCTCGTCAATCACGATTGCCCTCGGATCATCATGTTCACCATCAAGCGTGAAAGATCCACCTGGCCCCGCAAGTGTCACCGAGGCCAGCATATCATCCCACCCGGGCTGCACCGGTACCGTAAAAGCGAAGGAAGTACTACCATCACCATCACCTATCTCAAGCATGGAAAATGTCAGGGAAAAGAGCTCATCGCCGTCCTCTGTGGCTCCGATAAGCTGCCAAGGTCCCGGAGACTGCGGCAACGAGGGTACCGCCTCCATGATAATAATGGGTTCCAGGTATGGCTTCATGGCAGAGTCCGTACCTCCCGCAATAAGAAGCGCAGTTTCCGGCGATGCGGATGCCATCGGCACCTTAGCGATTCCGGGCTGCGCAGTTGATCGATGATCAGCAGCCCGATTGAAGCCATAATCACTTATCCATTTGGGACCGCAATAGCTCATGAGATCCTTGGTCGACGAGCCTATAATCTGACCTGGATTTCTAAAGTCGTACCCCCAACCCCCAATTGACCCATCTCGATGGGGAAAACTCGCATCTGCTCCAAGCACGCCGCCACATGGCGAATGCAATAGCGACAGGTTGTGTCCAAACTCGTGAGCGATGGTTCCAGCCTCAAGTCTGGAAGCCGCAACACCGTTACCAATAGCTCCCAAACCGCCACCTTCATTGGGGCTGCGATGAACTCCCATCCAATAGCCTGTGCCACCCTCCATCGTACGGATCTGGTTTACCCTACTAAACAAGACCCTGATTGAACTGTAATCCGTCGTCACGGTACTATGGACAGTCGCTGTAATATCCTTTATTGGCAGCAGTGTGTGTGTCAAAGAAAGGAGTGAGTGACCAGTAGGATCCGCCATCATGGCGTTACTTATGGTAACCGCCTCCATATTGTCGTCCCCGGTGGTAAGGAAGGGGACGAATACTATATCAAAAGATGGCACCGTAACGATGGTAAACGAGAGTCTTCCAGACTCCGGAATTCGCTTGGGCACCTCTAAGGTTGTCGGTACAGTACCGTCTGGATCTACTTCAATGACCATTTCAAGGCCCGGCCGGATGACGGTCGCTGGCACCTCGGCGTTGAGTGATGTGGCAAAATTCCCTTCCAATGCTAACATTGGGATAGGACCAGTCTTGGAGGCGATAGTAATCGTATGCTCCAGTTGGTCATTTACGTAGAACTTTGCTGTTGCTTTGGGGAGAGCTACGGTGTTCGCAGCATTTGCCTCTAGGAATATTCGCACCAACGCCTTTTTCCCTGCAATGAGTGAGACGGGATCCTTGAGGGATTGCACCGCCTGAGTCAAGTAGGCAGTATTCCCTACGGTTACGCAGTCCCTCACATGTGTCTGGAGCAACCCGTTGTTCCACGTTTGTAACGTAGTGTCCTCTGGTAAACACACGTCTGTTCCTCTCGCAAAAAAGTGGGTCATCTTTTTGAGTTTTGTGAAACTTGCAGGTACCACCCCCGTCAATCCCACATTTTTCTCAATGTTAAGGAGATCCAAATTCGAAAGATCACCAAGCTCAGGAGGAAGCTCTCCTGTTAATGAATGGCCAAACCAGGCCATTGCAATCATATTGCTGAGACGGCCAAGTTCAGAAGGAATCGGTCCAGTCAATCCTTTGGTTTCGAACTTAGTTTGGTAAATATTCAAATACTCAAGGCTTGCCATATTTCCAAGCTCTGTAGGTATCGTGCCTACAAAGACATTGTCGCCAATCAACAGCTCCCTTAGCTTGGTTAGCTTCCCAAGTTCGGCAGGCAGCGGGGTTGTGAGCATATTCCGGCGTAGGAGCAGGGTTTCCAGATTTGACAGATTACCAATTGATGCCGGAATTTCATGTGTTAACTCATTTGAGGCGAGGTCTAACACAACTAAGCTGGATAGATCACCTATGCTTGTGGGCAACTGCCCAGCGAGGCCGTTATTTGGCATTCTAATAGCTGTCACCTGGCCAAGTGCGTCGGTGGTGATGCCAAACCAAGTGGAGACCACTGCGGCCTGCTTCCAATTTCGCGAGTCTACCCATGCGGAGCCGCCAAGGGCGTCATACATTGCTTCGAGCACCTCTCGGTCGTCCTTATTGCAATAGCCATCGCCGGTATGGGATGTTATTGCTCCAATCCAGGTAACAAACTGCGAGGTATTGGGCATGCACACCCCGTCGTTACCATCCCATGCAAACGTTGTGAGTGGCAGGCTGAGCAGGGCTGTGGGAATGCTTCCTGTGACATCATTGTCGCTCAGGTCCAACTCTGTGAGATTGTCAAGATCGCCCAGCTCCGAAGGAATAGCGCCATCCAAACCATTACTGCTCAGATCCAACGCTGTTACCTGCCCGTCAGCATTGGCAGTGACACCATACCATTCGTCAATCGGTGCATCAGTCAGCCAATTGCCCCTGTTCGTCCAATCTGCTCCGCTCAAAGCGCTGTACAGGCTTTCCAAGGCGGGGCGATCAGAGTTATCGGAACACTCAACCCCTGTTCCACTGTGCGTCGTCAAGGCCGCCAGCCAATCTGCTACGGCCTGCACGCTCGGTACGCACAGCCCGGTCCCGACATAACTGAATTCGTCCAAAGCATCCAGGCTTGTCAGGGCTTCCGGGATAGCGCCCGTCAGACCCGCGTTCGTGCTCAGGTCCAACGCAACCAAGTTGGCCAAATTACCCATGCTTACCGGTAACTCCCCTGCGAGGCCGTTATCGGACAGCTCAATCGCTCTCACACGGCCCTGCCAATTGGTCGTGATGCCAAACCAAGTGGCAACCACTGCAGCCTGGCCCCAGTTTCCCCGGTCCGTCCAGCCAGCGCCTCCAACGGCGGCGTAGAATGCCTCCAAAACCTCACGGTCGTCCTTGTTGCAATAGTCATCACCGGTATGGGATGTCATCGCGTCAACCCAAGTAACAAACTGCGAGGTATTGGGCATGCATAACTCGTCGTTACCATCCCATGCAAACGTTGTGAGTGGCAGGCTGAGCAGGGCTATAGGAATGCTTCCGGTGATCTCATTATCGCTCAGGTCCAGCTCGGTGAGATTGTCAAGATCGCCCAGGTCCGAGAAGATAGCGCCGGAAAGGCTGTTTCCCTCAAGGTTCAAGTCGGTCAATTGGGCCAAGTTGCGCATTTGGAACAACTCGCCATCCAAACCATTACTGCTCAAATCCAACTCCGTTACCCGACCGTCATCATTGGCCGTAACGCCATACCACTCATCAATAGGTGCATTCGTCAGCCATTTCGCATCGTTCGTCCAATCGGCTCCGCTCCAACCATAGTACATAATCTCCAAGGCTTCACGGTCGGTGCCCGAGTGGCAACGCACGGCCGTTCCATTGTGCACCGGCAACCCGTACAGCCACGTTTGTAGAACCGGCACCTTGGGTACGCACAGTTCGGTTCCGTTATACCTGAACTCAACCAAGGCATCCAGGCTCGTCATGGTTTCTGGGATGCCTCCCGTCAAACCAACGTTTGTGCTCAGGTCCAACGCAACCAGGCTGGCAAAATTACCCAAGCTTGCCGGTAACTCCCCTACGAGGCCGTTATCGGACAGATCAATCGCTGTCACACCGCCCAGCGCATCGGTCGTGATGCCAAACCATTCGCCAATCGGTGCGCTGGTCAGCCACTTGCCCTTGTTCGTCCAATTGGCTCCACTCAAGGCGCTGTACAGGCTTCCCAAGGCGGGACGATCAGAGTTGTCGGAGCACTGAACCCCTGTTCCACTGTGCGTCGTCAAGGCCGCCAGCCAATCTGCTACGGCCTGCACGCTCGGTACGCACAGCCCGGTCCCGTTATAACGGAATTCGTCCAAAGCATCCAGACTTGTCAGGGCTTCCGGGATAGCGCCCGTCAGACCCGTGTTCGTGCTCAGGTCCAACGCAACCAGGCTGCCCAAATTACCCATGCTTGCCGGTAACTCCCCCGCGAGACCGTTATCGGACAAATCAATGGCTGTCACAAGACCCAACGCATCGGTGGTGATGCCAAACCAAGTGGAGACCACTTCGCCCTGGCCCCAGTTGCTCTTGTCCGTCCAGCCGGCGCCTCCAACGGCGGTGTAGAATGCCTCCAGAATCTCATGGTCGTCCTTGTTGCAATAGTCATCGCCCGTATGGGATGTCATGGCGGCAACCCAGGTAACAAACTGTGACGTGTTGGGCATGCACACCCCGTCGTTACCATCCCATGCAAACGTTGTGAGGGACAGACTGAGCAGGGATGTGGGAATGCTTCCCGTGACCTCATTGTCGCTCAGGTCCAGCTCCGTGAGATTGTTAAGATCGCCCAGTTTCGAGGGGATAGCGCCGGATAGGCTGTTTCCCTCAAGGCGTAGCGATGTCAGGCTGGTAAGGTCACCCAACTCTTCAGGAACGCTGCCGGAAAGAGACGCACTGTTGATGCTGAGGCTCTCCAAATCATCCAGTGTGCCCACCTCCTCCGGAATGGTGCCTGTAAGGGTATTGTCATCAAGGTTCAAGTCGGTCAGGTGGGCCAAGGCTGCTATTCCCGCTGGCAGCGCGCCAGCCAAACCATTACCGCTCAGATCCAACTCCGTTACCCGACCGTCAGCATTGGCAGTGACGCCATACCATTCATCAATCGGTGCGTTGGTCAGCCACTTGCCTTTGTTCGTCCAACTTGCTCCGCTCAAGGCAGTGTACAGGCTCTCCAAGGCTTCAAGGTCGGTGCCCGAAGGGCAACGCACCCCTGTTCCATTGTGCACCGTCAATGCGAACAGCCATCTTTCTACGACCGTCACCCTCGGTATGCATAGCTCAGTTCCGTTATACCTGAACTCGTCCAAGGCATCCAGGCTCGTCATGGTTTCAGGGATGCCTCCAGTCAAACCGGCGTTTGTGCTCAGGTCCAACGCAACCAGGCTGGCCAAATTACCCATGCTTGCCGGTAACTCCCCTGCGAGACCGTTATCGGACAAATCAATGGCTGTCACACGGCCCAGCGCATCGGTCGTGATGCCAAACCAGGTAGAGACCACTGCGGATTGGCCCCAGTTTCCCCTGTCCGCCCAGCCGGCGCCTCCAAGGGCTGTGTACAATGCCTCCAGATTCTCACGGTCGTCCTTGTTGCAATAGTCATCACCGGCTTGGGAGGTCATGGCGGCAACCCAAGTAACAAACTGTGCCGTGTTGGGCATGCACACCCCGTCGTTACCATCCCATGCAAACGTAGTTAACGACAGACTGAGCAGGGCCGTGGGAAGGCTTCCCGTGACCTCATTGTCGCTCAGATCCAGCTCCGTAAGATTGTCAAGATCGCCCAGTTCCGAGGGGATAGCGCCGGATAGGCTGTTTCCCTCAAGGCGTAGCGATGTCAGGCTGGTAAGGTTACCCAGCTCTTCAGGAAGGCTGCCGGAAAGAGACGCACTATTGATGCTAAGGCTCTCCAAATCATCCAGCGTGCCCACCTCCTCCGGAATGGGGCCTGTAAGGGTATTGTCATCAAGGTTCAAGTCGGTCAGGTGGGCCAAGGCTGCTATTCCCGCTGGCAGCGCGCCAGCCAAACCATTACCGCTCAGATCCAACTCCGTTACCCGACCTTCATCATTGGCCGTAACGCCATACCATTCGTTAATCGGTGCATCGGTCAGCCACTTGCCTTTGTTCGTCCAATCTGCTCCGCTCAAAGCAGTGTACAGACTCTCCAAGGCGTCACGGTCACCCGCAGAGGCGCAGCGTACGCCTGTTCCGTTGTGAACCGCCAAGGAGGCCAACCAGCTTCCTACGGCAGTCACCCTCGGTATGCACAGTCCGGTCCCTCCATAATTGAAGTCGTCCAAGGCATCCAGACGCGGCATGGTAATAGGGATAGGCCCCGTGAGCTGCGCGTTCGTGCTCAGGTCCAACGCAACCAGGCTGGTTAAATCCCCTGTGCTCGTCGGTAATTCCCCGACAAGGCCATTATTGGACAGCGCAATAGCTGTCACACGACCCAGCGCATCGGTGGTAATGCCGGACCAGGAAGAGACCACTTCGCCCTGCCTCCAGTTTTGCCTGTCCGTCCAGCTGGCACCTCCAAGGGCTGTGTACAATGCCTCCAGATTCTCACGGTCGTCCTTATTGCAATAATCATCACCGGCATGGACATTCATCGTCCCGCTCCAGGCAACAAACTCAACGGTGTTGGGCATGCACAGCCCATCATTACCGTCCCATGCAAACGTCGTTAATGACAGACCGGGAAGGGTTCCAGCAAGATCATCGCGCTGACCGCTGCGATCGCGCCCGGATGCTCGCGGGAGGAATGCCGTGGGAATGCTTCCCGTAAGGCCATTATCACTAATGTCCAGCACCTTGAGCTTGTCAAGATTGCCCAACTCCGAGGGAATGGTGCCGGAAAGACTGTTGTCCGCGAGGTTCAAGTCAGTCAGATGTGCGAGCAGCGCAATCCCCGCCGGCAGCGCGCCGTCCAAGCCATTATTGCTCAGGTCCAACTCCGTTATCCGCCCTTCATCATCGGCGGTAACACCATCCCATTCGTTGAGGGGTGCGCTGGTCAACCAATTTGCGTCGTTCGTCCAACCTGCTCCGCTCAAAGCAGTGTACAGACCCTCCAAGGCGTCACGGTCACCCTCAGAAGGGCAACGTACGCCTGTTCCGTTGTGCACCGTCAAGGCGACAAGCCAATTCTCAACGGCACCCGCTCTGGGTACGCATAGCTCCGTCCCGGCATATCTGAATGCGTCCAAGGCATCCAAGCCCGTCAGAGCTTCAGGGATAGGCCCGGTAAGCTGCATGTTCGTACTCAGGTCCAGCTCAACCAGGCTGGCCAAATCTCCCACACTCGCGGGCAATTTCCCAATAAGGCCATTATTGGACAGCGCAATGGCTGTCACCCGGCCCAGCGCATCGGTGGTGATGCCGAACCAAGTGGAGATCACTTCGGCTTGCATCCAGTTCTGCGAATTCGTCCAGCTCGAGCCTCCAACGACAGCATACATTGCTTCAAGAGCATCGCGGTCATCCTTATTGCAATAGCCGCCGCCGGTATGGGCGCTCATCGTCCCTATCCAAGCAACATATTCAGCGGTATTGGGCATGCATAGCCCGTCATTACCGTCCCAGCCAAACGTGGTGAGCGGCAGGCTGAGCAGAGCCGCGGGAATGCTTCCCGTAACGGCATTATCACTCAGATCCAGCATAGCAAGACTGCCGAGATCGCCCAACTCGGCGGGGATAACACCGGAAATATCGTTGCCCGAGACGTCCAAGGTCTCCAGAGCCATCAAGTCTCCCAGCTCTGAAGGCAGCGCTCCGGACAAACTGTTACCCTCAAGGCTCAGCGAAGTCAAACTGCTCAGGTCGCCAAGCTCTGCAGGAAGGCTACCGGAAAGAGACGCACTGTTGATACTAAGACGCTCCAGATCACCCAGTGAACCCAGCTCCTCCGGGATCGGCCCCGCGAGGCCGTTGCCATCCAAGCTCAAATCGGTCAGTAGTGCCAATTGCGCGATTTCCGCGGGTAGCGCACCTTCCAAACCATTGTTGCTCAAGTCCAACGCTGTTACGCGCCCTTCATCATCGGCAGTCACCCCGTACCATTCATCAATAGGTGCATTCGTCAGCCAACTCCCATCGTTCGTCCAACCTGCTCCGCTCAAAGCGGTGTACAGGCTTTCCAGTGTTGCACGGTCACCCTCAGAGACGCACTGTACCCCTGTTCCATCGTGCACCGTCAAGGAGGACAGCCAATTCTCCACGGCAGCAACTACGGGTACGCACAGCCCCGTCCCTCCATACTTGAATGCGTCCAAGGCATCCAGACGAGGCATGGTAACAGGGATAGGCCCTGTTAGCTGCGTGTTCGTGCTCAGGTCCAACTCCACCAGGCCCGCCAAATCCCCTATGCTTGCCGGCAACTCCCCGTTAACTCCATTATCGGGCAGCGCAATGGCAGTCACGACGCCCAGTGTATTTGTGGTGATGCCGAACCAGGACGACACCACTTCAGCGTCGACCCAGTTTTGCGAGTCCGTCCAGCCGGCACCTCCAAGGGCGGTGTACAATGCTTCGAGAGCATCGCGGTCGTCCTTATTGCAATAGCCATCGCCGGTATGGGCGCGCATCGTCCCTGTCCAAGCAACAAACTCAGCGGTATTGGGCATGCACAGTCCGTCATTACCATCCCATCCAAACGTGGTGAGCGGCAGGCTGAGTAGGGCCGCGGGAATGCTTCCCGCAACGGCATTATCGCTCAGATCAAGCATCTCAAGAGAGCCGAGATCGCCCAACGCGGCAGGAATGGTCCCCGACAGGCTGTTCGACGAAAGATCCAATCCCGCCAGTTCTGGCAAGGTGCCCAACTCCGAGGGGATCTGCCCTACCAGATTGTTGGCACCGAGCAGCAAACTCGTAACATGTCCCTGCGCGTTCGTGCTTACGCCATGCCATGCGTCCAATGCCCGCCCGCTCAGCCAATTGGTGTGCTGATCCCACTGGTCCCCGCCCGTCGCTTTGTACAACTTGACCAGTGCCGCACGGTCAGATTCAACGATAATTGTCGTACCGCCATCCGTATCCACGAGGACGGAGACCTTCACGGTGACAGGGCCAGCGGTAACAGCAATACGCGTAGTTCCATCGCCCACGGCAGTAACAAGGCCGCTCTGATCCACCCTCGCCACCGCAGGGTTTGCAATGGTCCAGACCACTGGAGCGTCGGTTATAACATTCTCCGCAGCGTCGAAAACGGTCGCCACCAGCGTGATGGTTTCACCGACCTCTGCAAACGTTATGGCATCCTGCGATACCGCAATAGAGTCCGAGGATTGTTCTATTGCATGATCATGCGGAGCGATAGGATCGGTTATCAGCGAAGCAGATGCCGGGGCATCTGTTAAAGGCCCTATGTGCACCCTTGGGTGGTCTCCGTGATCAGAGCTAGATAATCCGGCAACCCCTCCATACCTTGATCCTGCACGGTCCATTGACGGCAGCTGCGCTTCCATCTGAGGCTGCAAGACCCAGCTCATGCAGGCCAGCGATAGTACGGATAAAACCTTCATCATCGATCACGCTAACATTGTACCCTATATCGCTACTCCTGAAAGATACAGGGGCATTTATAGGGAGTTATATGGCTGAGTGCCACGCGTTTTCGCAGGAGTTACTTTTTGTGCTTTGGTGGTGCAGACAGGATGGCTTTCGCCAGTTGTTCATAATCGGTTCCCGCTTTTCACGATAAACTGCAATTATTTCAAGAACCTCAGCAAATGGGTACTCAGCCATATAATTCCCTTTATAGGTCCGAATCCGTTGCATACCAGTGGACGAATATACGATATACGAACCGCGTATGATTTCTGTAACTATTCCGTAAGCGTGCGGTGAACTACATCTTGATTGGGTGATGGGTTCTGGGGAGCTTACCCCTAGACGTGAGAACCCAGACCCCAGATCGCATGGTACAGCCCAAACGTACGGCGGAAGAGATGTTTCCGCTGGTAGAGCAGTATAACGAAAGGACCCAGTCCGCAGCGGCGTTTTGTGCAAAGCACGGCATCTCGTATGGGCAGTTGAATTATTGGAGGCGGAAGGTTCGCCAGGAGACTGCAGCCGAGGACAGCCGAGGCTTCGTGGAGATAGGCAGTGTAGCACCAAGGGAAGCGGCACAGGTAGAGATCGCATATCCGGGTGGGATACGGGTGCGGTTCTTTGCACCGGTCTCTGCTTCGTACCTGGCCAGGCTGACGCAGTCATGATCGGACTGGCACCTTCGCACCGGTACTTCTTTTACCGACCGCCGGTGGACATGCGCACAAGCTTTGACGGCTTGTGCGCTTTGGTAAAAAGCGGCATGAAGCGGAATCCGATGTCGGGAGACATCTTTGTATTCATCAACAGGAGGCGAAACCATTTGAAGGCGCTCACATGGGATCGGAACGGCTTTGCGATCTTCTACAAGCGCTTGGAGACGGGTACGTTTGCGTTGCCAGAGGAGGATGTGCCGACATGGGCACAGATGGTGATGATGCTGGAGGGGGTGTCGTTGAAGACGGTGAAATATCGGCCCCGATATGCGGTAAAAAGCCGATAATCGGGCCAAATATAATGTGTGATTCGGGAACAAGCAATATGCTGGTGTTGCTAGCTCACCATGCAGCCCGAAGCACATTCTATCCTCTCCCCCGCGCAGGTTGCGTTGCTTGCACAGCACCCCGAATTGGCCAGTGCCTTTGATCAGTACAGCCGGGATAATGCAGAATTGGAGAGAAAGAATAGCCAGCTGCATGATCGATGCAGCCGGCTTGAGGCAGAATTGGGGAATATGAATAACCGGCTGATGCTAGCGCTACGCGCGCTATACAGTCCCAAGAGTGAAAAGTGTGTGCTGAATGACCCGCAGCAGGGCACGTTGTTCGATAAGCCGGAGCAGGAGGTCCCTCTACCGGAGCCGGAGACGAATGGACAGACG
The DNA here is from genome assembly GCA_963663495.1 of Rhodothermales bacterium. Lineage (GTDB taxonomy): Bacteria > Bacteroidota > Rhodothermia > Rhodothermales > Bin80. The sequence goes on along the minus strand of OY760427.1, from coordinate 249,992 downwards.
AAGAATGGGCAAAAGGCGAACGGACGGCAGAAGAAGAAGGGCAAGCCCAAGCGTAAAGCGCTGGACGATCTGCTGAAGAAACTGCCCCGCGAAACGATTACTATTGAGCCTGACGGGGATACCGGTGGTATGACGTGCATCGGGGCGGAGAAGACGCTGGTTCTGGAGCGTGTACCCGCCCATATGAAGGTTATTGAGTATGTGCGTCCGAAGTATGTGGACCCTGGGGATGAGGATAAGGGGGTAATCATAGGTGAGTTGCCACCACGGATGGTGAACAAGGGCATGGCGGGTCCGGGGTTGTTGGCAGATGTGGTAGTGGGCAAATATGCGGACCACCTGCCTTCGTACCGTCAGCAGCAGCGGTTTCGTCGGGAAGGCGTGGAGATTGCGAAGTCCACGCTGGGAGGCTGGATATCGCAGTCTGCGTCGCACCTGACCCCGTTGTATGATGCTCTGAAGCAGGAGTTGCTATCCACCGGGTATCTGCAGGCGGATGAGACGAGGATGGAGGTGCAGGATGGAGATAAGAAGGGATCGCTGCATAAAGGCTTTTATTGGGTGTACCATAGTCCAGAGCAGAGACTGTTGGTGATGGAATACCGAAAGACCCGTGCTCGGGCGGGTCCGGTGGAGTTTTTGCACGGGTATGAGGGATTGCTACAGACAGACGGGTATGTAGCTTACGACATCTTTGATGCGGACCCATCCGTAACGCTCTACGCATGCATGGCGCATGCCCGGCGCAAGTTCTTCGACTGCAAGACGTACGAGCCGGATAAGGCCGCGCATGTGTTGAAGGAGATACGCAAGCTCTACCTCATAGAGCGTTGGCTACGCAAAACGGGTGCGAGTGCGGATGTTCGTCAGCAACTGCGACAGGAACGGGCCGGACCTGTACTGGAGGAGCTGAAGCCGTGGCTGGAGGTGAACAATGGTTTACCCAAGAGCCCGTGGGCCAAGGCGACCCAGTATACGCTTGGCCGTTGGCAAAGGCTGACCCGATATCTGGATGAGGGCCGTGTGGAGTTGGACAATAATCTGGTTGAGAATGCGATACGGCCACTGGCTATTGGTAGGAAGAACTACATGTTCGCAGGATCCCATGATGCATCCCAGCGGGGTGCCGTGGTCTATTCGCTCCTTGGAACCTGCAAATTCCACGACGTCAACCCAATGGAATGGCTCATGGAAGTATTCCAGCGCATCCCGACACATCCTGCCGAGGACATAGCAGCGCTATTGCCCCATCATTGGAAACGGGCACGGCAAGCCCACTAGGGTAAGGCCGCCTAGCTGCCGGACGCCGAATCGTCCAGATCGGGCAAGCCCACATGCTCTCCTCCTTCCAACCACACTGTACCCGCCAAAACCGCCAAAAAGCCCGCTACCCTGTACTTCGCCGCACGCTTACGCGTGATCCATGTGAGTTGACAATAACGTCGCCAAAATTGCTCCCATGCAGCATCTGCGCTGGCGGCAATGTGGATAACGATGTTGCGCGCGTGTTGTACGAAGCGGGCCCCCACCTTGAGTACACGCTCGCGATAGGTGCTCAGACTTATCTGGGATTCGTCAGGCTCCCGCATAAGGCAGCGCCCCACATGCATGAGCTGATACGTTAGAAGGTATACCTGTAGCAGGACCTCGTTCTCGGCTCGGATCTCGGCTTCCTGTTCCGACTCATCCTGTTCCGACTCATCAGGCACCCGCACTACAGGCCGGCCCTTATAGTGTGTCTTCGGACGGAGAACCGAAGACAGCGCCATGGAGCAAGCCGCATTCAGCTCCCCGAAGTGCTTTTCCGCCTTTCCTCTCTTCCGGTACAGATTCACAAGCTGCTCTGCCGGATAGGCTTCTACATCCAGATCGGTGATCAGATAGAAATGCCGCGGAAAAAGCTCTCCCGGCACCGGAACAACCACGAGCACCACACGACGCTCTACGGACCAGCACTTTGCACGGTAGCGCAGTTCGTGGTAGCATTCGTCCGACGGCTGATCACCCTCCAAATGAGGCGCCGCAAGCCCGTCAATCACATCGTTTCCTTTCAGACGCATCACGTAGCCGATACGGTCGTTCTCCAGCTTATCACATAACTCTCCACTGTTGAAGCCTGCGTCCAATCGGACAATGACCTTGTCGGCCACATGTTCACGCAATGCCAGCCCAATGCGTCGAATGAAACCGTAGCAGTCCTTCACCTAACTTCGCCATTTCGTAGTGCTACTAACCTACGGAATTCTCCCGTGGCCATATTTGGACCGTTTTTTTCAGGAGCAATGGATGGTGAGATTTACCGGATCGGTTGAAGTTGGTTTAGGGTGGTTTGAATCCCTGATTACCTGGTGTTTTGCCGCCTGTTTCGCTGCGATCTACCTCGGATCGTTTCCATCGGACCTAGCTCTGGTGGCTCCATCTGGAGTACGCTATCTCAACCGTTGTGAAGGGACCATACGTCATGAGTCTGGAGGCTTCTGGCTCACCGGTGCACTCGCTTCCTCCACATGCTCGGTCACGGTGCGGGTCGCATCCGGATCATACACGTATCCCAGTACCGCAAAGAACTGTACCATACTCGGAGGCAGATCCTGATCCACCTCCGTGATCAGGTACCGATATTGGTTCTTAACCATCTTGGTCGTAATCCGACGAATCCTGTTCAACCTGTCTCGGATCGTCGCCCAACTATCATGAATCCCGTGTTCCTTGAGTCTGGTGCGAACCAGATGGGCAGCATGATAAGCCAGTACCGTGATGAACAGATGCCCTTCAATGCGGTCATCTCTGCTGTGGTAGATGGGCCGTAGACCGAGGTCCGATTTCATGACTCTGAATGTGCGCTCAATCTCTGTAAGTCGCCAGTAGGTTCGTGCAACCGTTTCCACCGACCATCCGGTATGACTGGTCCGAAGCACATACCCTCCGCTGGCCTGGGTGCGACGCGCATGCGAAGCACGCCGGGCTACCGTAACGGATTCTGCATGCTTGGTGCCCTCCTTTTTGCTGACCTCTACCTCATACAGGTGTGAGACCTTCTTATACTTTTCCTTCAGACGACCAACCTTTATCGTGACCTTTTCATAGTTCTTCAAGTACCCGGGTTTCGAGAGTCCCTCATGTAGTGTAGTGAGCGCCTTCACAAACTTCTTGCATTGGGTTTCAAGGATCTGATCCTCCTTCGCCTGCTTAGCCTCACTGTGCACAAACACGCGTAGTTCCGCATTATCTTCAACGTCTTTTTCGTCTTCAACATCTTCAACATCTTTTTCCTTTTTGGTGATCTTCCAGGCTTTGATCTTGACTCCCCCGGCGGTCGTAAACTGTTGATCCGGCTTGTTTTCGGGGACTGGAGGGGCTTTGGAACGCTCCACGGTGATCCAGTTCAGTCCCTGTTCTTTCAGGTACTGCAGATTCTGCTCCGTCGCAATGCCGGAGTCCATAATCACTGTGGGCGTAGCGCCGTTTAGTTTCTCAATCGCCTCTTTGAGCGTTGCCGGTTCCCCTGCATTGCCCGGCAGGATCTGCACATTGCGGGGGAACCCCGAACCATCCAGGGTGAGCGCCAGCGTAACCAATGGACAATCACTGCGCTTCTCCTTGCTGCGCCCATGCGACAACAACTTCCCTTTCTTCTTGCCGTGGTAATAGGTATTGGTTAAATCATAAAAGACGATCGTTTCTTCAAACTGCAATACCGCTTTGGTAATGCCAAAGAGTTTCTCCAGGATCTGATCCATATGCTTATGGATCAGATCCGTGCAACGATAGAGGGTGTTGAGACTCGGGGGTTCCAAATCCAGAAGCTGCAGAACACTGGAGGTTTTACACAGCCATTTATGCGTTTCTCGTTCACTGCCCGGGTGGAGCATACGTCCGACGATCAGCGCACAGCAGAGCTTGACGTGTTTCTCGCAGAAGTTGAGCGAACGTAGCAGTACAGCCAGTCCGAGCTGTTCCAATGTCTGAAGGATCAGTCGTTCTCCGCCGACGGTCCGGGAATCGGGATGGGTTATTTTCTCTGGATCGATGAGGTGTTGCTGATGGGATGTGCGATGGATGTCGTAGCCCTTGCTTTCGAGATGTGCAACGATGTCGTCGACCGCATTGAGAAAGGCTTCATCATTCTGGAAAGGGAGGCTGGCTTTCCCTTTGAGTCGGGCAGTAACACAGTGGGTCAGCTCCCCCCACAGACTGCGGGGGATGTTGAAGTTCGGGCCGAGATTAAGGAGGGTACGGTGTTTGGAGGTACCGTCTTTGCGATAGGATTCGATGAGGGCAAAGCTGTTGCATTTCTTACCGTCTTTACGTTTGTAGGGTCGGTTTCGGATAAACATGATCGGAGAGTGGAAAAGGTACGGGGTAAGGTACCGGGGGTGTTGGGGGGAGGTTTCCGTACACACCTCTATAGCACTACATTACCTTTTCCGAAAAAGTCGGCTAAAAAAGGTCGAAAAACGCCGAATTTAGCCGAAATAGCCCTATTAGGAGGGAAAAACGGGAGAATTGGAGACGGAACTCAGCGTTTTCCCCTGACTGGATGGCGAAGTTAGGTTCACCACATTCTGCGTGCCCCCTCGCAATTCCGCCCCCAACATGTCGCCCGACTCACCGCATATGGCGATAAGGGGCAGAAAGATGGTGCGCTTGTAATATCCGTTCCACTTGCTGCCCTGCTGCTTGCCATGCGTATCTACCGGTACACCGTCCACATCAAAGACCACCTCGGGGCGGCGCTTCCCGCCACCACGCTGCAGCAGGTGCTCCATGGCGAATGTCTCTGCAAAAAGGCGCAACTTCTTGAAATTCTTTTTCCCGGCCAACATGTGCACGAAGCAAGACATGGTTGGCTGGGATGCCAGGGACCTATCGTCCTGTAATGCCCTCATACCCCTCTTGGAAGAAGTGGCCACGCGCATGGCAGGGTCCCTGCGAAGCTTGTCCGCATCTGACTGACGGCCCCACCCCTGCACATGTTGCAGCAGGTACTGCCGCACTAACTCCTCAAGGCTATGCGTAATCCGAGCTTGGGACCGATTGTCCTTAAGCACGGAAGCGAGTCGGCATGCCAAGGTGCTGATCACCATGAGCAGGCGCATAGGAATGACGCCGGCATCCGATGTTAGATTATCGGTCTTGGAGCGTACAACTTTAACGGATTTATTGAACTGGCAAGCGAACAGAAGGTTGGATTTGGGATCTTGCATCGGGTGTTTTACAGGGTGAATGGGTATTGGGGTTTCTGAACGTTTGAGCGTCGCACAGCATCCCATTCAAACCGTGTATAGTCAACATATTACACCATAATATTAAACGACGATTCCCCGCCGGCGGCGTGCCATTCCTTGTTGGCTGAAAATCCGGTCGGTGCCGGCTGGAACGGCTATAATGTACAGATTCTGCGCTCATCCTGACACCCCTGATTGTAGTTCTGATCAAAGAATTATGGGCTTTTGCAGCGGTTATCAAGCCCGCAAGTATCTGCCGCGTGATTTACGGTGTCGTTGCCGTGTTGCAGGCAGATTCAGGCGCGTTTCTCCTTACTGAACAGCCTATATGAGCCCTTTTTGCACGCGCTGACACCGCGGTAGCGGATTCATGCGTACCATCTGCAGGTATGCTAACCTTCCACGCGGGTGTAACGACCTAAACGCGCCAATCCTATCATCCAATACCGCACGCATCGTACCACGATCGAACTCCTGTTCCGGCAGTAGGCAGTCTTATTGGCAGGACTGATCACTGTACGCGTGATTTACGGCGTCGTTGGCGCGTTTTCGGCGGTTTTGGGTGCTATTCAGTCCGGTGAACATCTGAGAACAGCCCTTTTGGGCGCTCCGATACGGCTTTGGCTGGGGCATGCGTGTCCTCCGCTCATGGCGAGTGACGCGGTACATCGTCTACAGAGGCCTTACACCGCGCCTCTATAGCGCTATACCCCCTAATTGGCGGCCGAACCTGTCACATAGCACGATCCAGCACCCATTATCGCACGCACCGTGGCATTGCACGACCGTATCCATCTTTCAGCATATACTATCGCTGCGTTGCTGTACGCGTTTCTACAGTAGAGCGCTTCTTACAGCTTCGGTGGTTTGTCCAGGATAATATTGTCCTGCTTAACGACTCCACCTCACTAATTGACCTGCACGCATGATTTACGGCCTCGTTGGCGTGTTGCAGGCAGATTCAGGCACGTTTTTCCTTACTGAACAGCCTATATGAGCCCTTTTGCACGCATGGACACCGTGGTAGCGGCTTCAAACGTGCCATCTGCAGGCATCGTGGACAGCCACGCGTGTATGTAGCAACGTAAACCCGTCAATCCTACCAACCACGCTACGATGCACCCTCCAATTCCGCACGCATCGTACCACGGCCGAACTCATGTTCCGGCAAGCACTTATGGATCGTACGCGCTGCAATAATGCTGATGATAATTACGACACCTTCCTGGTACAGGGTAGTCTTTTCACATTCGCCTTGGCTCCCTTGATGACTACCCCTCCGCGCACAGCCGTAGGCTCCTTATTGGCCGGATAGATCACCGTACGCGTGATCTACCGCCTCGTTGGCATGTTTTCGGCACATTTGGACCCCATTTAGCCCGCTTACCGTCTGATGAGAGCCCTTCTGGGCCCTCCGATACGGCTTTGGCGGGGACATGCGTGCCCTCCAGATACATCTCCGCCTGCTCCGCTTATCGCGAAGTGACACGTTACATCGTCTACGGAGGCCTTACACTACGCCTCTATAGCGCTGTTACCCCCTAAGTGGCAGCCGAACCCGTCACACAGCACGATCCTGCCCCCATTATCGCACGCATCGTGGCACGGTACACGCTTCTACAGTAGAACTGCTTGTAGTTCCGGCAGGTGGTCTGCACAGGGTAGGATCTTCATGCTCCATGTCTCCGACTCCCTATTGGCCATGGCTGCCCATCGTTGACGTTGACTCGAATTCATCCAACGCGCGACATTCCGGCATCGTTGAGCAATCAAACTGTTCAGGTTCTCCATGATGTTATTGGTCTGCAAACTGCGTCCCAGTTCCTCCGCCACCCCCAGTCTATGGAGCGTCAAAGTCTCTTCCAATCCCTCAGACAAGCTGTTCGCTGCCTTGGGATGGGACTCCTTCAACCCCTTTTTTATGCTCAGAAGCGCATCCTTTGCCTTGTCGTAATTCGGCTCGTCGTACGCCTGCTGCAACTCCCCCCGAACCCGCACCTTTTCGTCCTCTTTCTCAATGTAACTCACCACATTCTCTCGCTTATGCCAAGTACACCGCTGTACCTGTGCCTTATCACCAAATACCGCTTTCACCGCCTTCCAGAGCCCTTTGGAACCATCTAAGATGACCAAAAGCCCCTTATCATACCGCAGCCCGCGATCAATCAAATCCTGCAGCAGCCCTTGTACCGCCTCGGCGTTCTCTGTCGCCGTCTCCACCATCCCTACTACTATCTTCTCGCCCTTATCCGTAATCCCTACACAAATCAATACCTGCACCCCCTGAAAGTACTTGCCGTCCAGCAGCAACGCTACAAACGTGTTCTCCGCCAAGTTACGCTCCTCCTGCTCCTTCAATACCTGTGCACTGTAACTCTTGTACTTGCGACTGATTGAGGAAGCGCTCAATCCAAAACTGCCAACAAACTCCGTTGCCACCTTCTTGTAGTTCCGCTGGCTAATACCATACACAATTTTCCGGGCGATACGCTCCACCATATTCGGATTCGGCTTGTGCAACAATTTGTAGGTCTCCAGAGGACGCGCTTTACCCTTCATCCGGTCCTGTACACGCGGCACACTCACCTTTACCCGCTCATCTCCAATCATAATAGAGCCCGGTCTGCTCCCCCACCGCTCGTACTGCCCCTTATGCTGCTTATTGTTGTCGCGCTTTCTGCGCACACCGCAGAGAGACTTTACCTCGGCTTCCATGACCGCAAGAAAAAACGCCAGTTGCATCGTGCCGAGATGCTCTACTAACAGCTTCAGGGAATCGATCCCCGTGTCTAGTATCTTCTGGAGGCCCTCCGGTAGTGTGCCGGGGTTTTCTATCTGCATGACATCTTTGGACATAGGTCAGTTATCGTTTGTCTGATTGATGGAAGGAAACAATGCTGATCGCATAGCTGGATCTTGCGCAGCGCGGGGCAATCTTCGCATGTGTGACTCTATCTCAAGAAGCAACAACGCCAGACAAGCACGGCGCTTGTCTGGCGGCATCCATAAGCGAACATCGCGTAGCCGCCGCACCAGCTTCTTGGAGACATGGGCCACACAACGAGTACTTCGAAGGCTCGGACTCAACTGTTCGTACAGTCCTGTCCGGTGCAGTGTCAGCGTCCTATCCAGACCCCGCAAGAGCCACCGGGCCGCAGACCGGTTACACACCAAAAGGTCCGTATGGATCTGCATCAACGCTGCATGCGCCACCTTCGGATCCGGCACGGCGAAAGCACGCGTGATCGCCCCCCGAATGCGCCGCCCGTCCTGCTCGGACAGATAACTCACTACACGCGTGCGCTTGTGCATCTGGCAGTGTTGCTGCTGCATACCGGTACCCAAGCACTCTTGCAGTACGCCGGTCAGCGAGGTCACATCAGGAGTGATGCAGAAGAGCCCCCGATCTGCGCACAAACCGTGCTCCAACAAGCCTTGTAACAAGTGTTGCACGCGCTCCGCATCGTGCAACGGAGCCTCCACAAAGCCCAGAATGCGCCGATAACCCTCAATGGTAGCGGCCATGCACACGACTATGGGTCGCCCCCACACTTCCACGGCATCAAGTCAAAGGATTACGTGCTCTTCTTCACACAACGGGCGCGTATCAAACACCTGCCGCGCCTGCTCGCACGCCGCAGCATCATCATCGTACCCCAATGCCAAGCCTCCCGGAGACTCTGGAGACTCTGGAGCACGGACGCTATTTTCCTCCTCGGAAGGTGCTTCTGCCAACTGCTCCCCAGTGCCGTCTGGAGCCGCATTATCCGACGGAAGCATAACATCCTCTTCCAGACTAGACGTTAACTGCTGTACACACTGGGTGAGGTGCCGCAACAAGTCAAATTGCAGCTGCCGACCGGACGCGCCGGTATGACGCAGCCCCTGAATGAGCTGCGATAAATCATCTGATAAACTCATAAGTGATCATGGATCCGTATGGTGAAAAGGCTTAGGAAACCCAAGCCAACACCGAACCAATAATCACTTTTTCAGCCAACAAGGAATGGCACGCCGCCCCCCGCCACTTAACTCCCTTATGAATAAGGGAGGGGTAGTATCGTAGTTGTCTTCCAGACGGTCCAGCCTCGCGCAACCCTTGTTCTAGCTGCGCAAGATCATCTGATAAATCCATGCGTGAAAATGGATGGTGAATGGGGACGAAATCCCCCAAATCAACCCCAACCCAATTTTCGAAATACCACTAGTTTTGCAACCAGGCCCTCGCCTACGCCACTAGTCTTAACCAGCCACTTGGGTACGCAAATCAGGCTTCGGAACGATCCTTGGACCCGGCGCAGTCGAAAAATGAGACTCCCTGATCACCAAAAGCAATGGCTTAGTGAATCCCTTGTAGCATAGAGGAAGAATCGGCTAGTCATCCTCAAACACAAATGTCTTGAATCCCAGCACGGTTGCATTCTCCCGTACAGTGTTCCGAACCCGATCCGAAATTCCCTCTGGGGCGTCAACCGTTATCTCCAGCGTCACGGTACATTTTGCTCCTTCAATGCCTGCAAGATGGCCCATCACCTCGTCTCCAATCCTCGCCGCCCAGGTGCCTATCCGTGCAGAATCCGTCGATGCACTCCCGAAGAACCTCTTGGGTTTGGAAGGTTGCGGATCTTTGACAGGTTCTGCCTCTACTTTTTCCCCTTCGGAGGAGCTTCTCTCTTCGGTAATTATCTCGGGCTTGTCGGCCGCAAAATGACGTTGCGCTACATCGGGCCGCACCAATAGCCCGGTAAGGAATGCGGGATCCAACAGGAGATCGGTTGCCACCGTCAAACCCTTGTATTTCCCCGTGCGCTCGTCGAATTCGTCGGCATATGCAAAGGACTCTTCTATCCAGTTGATTTGCCCAACGAGACCTCGCTTTATGGCTTCCACCAAGACGTTAGTCGAAGTGAGGCGCGGAAGGTAAAGGAATTGCGCAAAGTCGCTTGCCAGCTTGGACAAGGCAACGTGATCCTTCCAAAGGGGCACGTCGTCGAGCTCCATCCGTAGCCGGCTGGGTGCCAGGATGGGCACTAGAAGCTCCTCTCCTTTCAACTTGGTTGCCGCACGCTCCGCCAACGACCCTGACCCGGTCATTCGATGGGCCTCATAATCCAACGAGCCGTCTGCGTGGATCTTGGCCGGCACCAATAGCCACTGGAACGCTGCCGATATTTGGGACTTTACGGTTTCACCTGCCTTTTCGCAGCGAGATTGCGCTTGCTTTACCTGCTGCGGATCAAGATTGAGTTCGTCTTTTTCATCAAGGATGGACTGCCATGCCAATTGCAGGCATATCGCTTCATCCAGGTCTTGCCATCGTCCACTGTCGGCTGCCAGGAATACCAAGGTATTATGGTATACCCTAGCGATGTTTCCTCGACTCCTCACGTACTCGGTTGCCGCCTGCTCGGCCGCATTGCCTGGTCCGCGAGTATATAGATGGTCTGCACCAAGAATCACGAGGCGCGCGCCCATCTCGTCTGGGATTTCGAACGACCCCGTTGGCAGAACATGTACCCTGCTAAAATCACCGCGTGACTTTACGTCCTCATTCAATCGTCGCTGCAACTCGTCCATCACGCGATGCGGATTGTTATGCATGGACTGTGCCCGATCCTTGGCGAGACGCGCGACCGTTGGTCGTGTATTGTACCAATAGCGGACATCCTCCTGATAGAGGTAGGTAGACTGCGAAGCCAGCCTGCGGAGCGCGTCATCAAACACCCCACTGGGTTCACCCGGCACGGCCGCACCTAGCCTGATTCGCTGCTCGTTAACGCCAGGATGACTCGATCCCTGTCTCGGAGCGGACCCCAGATAGATCGTCCTTGAAACGCGCCGAGCGGCGCTATAACGGCCCATCCGACTTTCTGCTTTTTCCACTTGGGTGGGCGTGGATCCCGGCCCGTCAATATCCGCATCTATGACCGGTGACCAGCCTTCTGGCAAGTACCTTGTCAACTCCGACTTTACATCCTGCCGGCTCATGGGAATGTGGCAGGGCATTATGAGCGGGTTCCTGTCCCCCTCCTCCCAGAGTGCATGGATTACTGCCGCCATTAGGCGCAGTACACCGCGGGTACGCTGGAAGCGCGGGAGAGTGGACCAATCGCTGTAAAGGCGGTCAAAGATCTCCGGATGCAAAGGATAGGCAGACGTGAGCCGGCGTTCGTAGTCGCGCTCCGCACATTCCGAAGGGAAGGCTCCTTTTGCTGCCCTATAGTATTCAACAAAGGTTCGCGCAACGGTATCACGTTTGCGAGACTGGGCCTCCTCGCGCAAGGGTGCGAACAGGCGCCTGCGAACGATCTCAAAGCCCTCGTCTGCGCTCGCGGGCTGCCAGGAAGAATCAACCCTGCCCGTCACGTTCTGTAGTCGTATTAATGCATCGCGGCCACGCACACCCCCGACTTCAATATCCTCCGCATGCGTGTGCGCCGTGCCGGCCGTATCCGAAGCTGGCAGGCTTATCACCAGGAGACACTCTTTCGCACCCTTGGCCGCCTCGGTCAGTGCCTGCGCGAAAGTAAACTGTGTGTCGAAATTTCCACCGGGTAGATTACTTCGTTCCGGAAGCTGGCGCGCGTAGGCCACCCATTCGTCGATCAACACAAGGCACGGGGCGTAACGGTTAAAGAGTTGACGTAGGACATCCCCCGGATTGGTCGCATGGCGGTCGTCTTCCGCAACTTGCTCAAATGCCTCCTTTCCCCCAAGCTGCCATGCCAGCTCACCCCACAAGGTGCGTACCTGCGTGCCGTCCTCCTTCACCGATGGATTGCCTGGAGAAATCTTATTGCCCACCAATACCACACGCCGTACGGACGCAGGCACAGGCCTACCCACCTCTACCACCAGATCGTCCAATCCCTCCAACGCTGCCGTATTTACGCCTGACACCAGGTGGTAAAGGGCGAGCATAGAATGTGTCTTGCCTCCACCAAAGTTTGTCTGCAATTGGACAACCGGGTCTCCACCGGATCCAGATAGCCTTCGGATAGCTCCCGACAGGAGGGCTTTGAGGCTGTCTGTCAGGAAGGTGCGCCTGAAAAACTCCGCCGGATCCTGGTATTCTATTTGTCCTTCTCCCACATGCACCTGCCACAGATCAGCCGCAAACTCAGCCTGCTGAAAATCGCCGCTTGTCACATCCTCGTGCGGCTCGGCAACATCGCGCCACGCAGGCAATTCGTGGGAGCCCGTGCGCTCAATATTGGATCCGCGCTGCTTTCGCAGATCATTGCGTACCTGTTGGCTGTATTGAATTCGAAGCAGTTCCTTCTTCATCTGATCCACCGCTCCAGATTCAGGTGCCGAGACTGCAAGCAGAAGTCGGTGCGTTGAATCAAGTGCGCGGTAGGTATCGTCGCTCGAAAAGCGCTCCTGGTGGGCCCACTTATTGCGGGTGGTTCGCAGTTCGCTCACAAGATTCCTTTCGGCGTACCCAAGTGGTATACGGAACACCTCTTCCCATACCCGCACCATCAGCTTGAGTAGAGCAGCGGCATCCCACTCCGCAATGGGCTCACTCGGCCACTCGCTGCTTCCTAATGATAATGCGGTATCCACTCGACCTGACGATACTGTTTCTTTGATTTCGCGATCGACGAAGGGGGCAAGCCCCTGTTTCAGTAGGTGGAGCGCTTGTCCGACGCGCTCGTGATTTGTCGCAGCCATGGAATAAAGTTTAATCTAGATCTAGCGTCCCCTGCTCATGGGGGATATTCTTGGCAAGCCGGGTAATCTCCGGCCAGCTCTGTACGAGGCGGTTGTAGGCAAAGCCCTCGGCCATCCGCTTCGACCGCTCACATAGCACATACAATCGATAACACAAGTCTCTCGCGCTTTCCGCTCCCGCTCCTAGTCGAGCAATAATGTTCGCGGCTTCCATTTCGCCTCCCGTGTCAAGTGCTCGAATCAGATGATGCACGGTTTCCCATGCGGTGAGCCGCATATCCTGTTCAGGATCCCAATCTTCTGGAAGTTCCTCGGGCTTGAGCAGCCGCACCGCGCCACCTCCCGAGATAAGCACGCCCGCCTCGACCAATCCCGACACGCTGGTATTCTTGGCTTTGGATAGCTGCTCAGCATCACCATACGTTCCCTCTGCAAATCCATGCTGCTTGAACCAGCTCAAGGACCAGCGACTGTCTGTATCCAGATCGCCCTCCTCTTCTGAAGTGATGTCATCGAGCACCTTGTTGGTGAGGGAAAGAGCGTCCGACACGCTTAATCTATTCCCTCGTGCGTCGATGATTCGCTCGTAGCGCGTAAATACCGCCATGCCCGGTCCGATCGCTGCTTGCGCCACATCGACGGGAGCAGTATTAGCGCTGGTAAGCACCTTTATAGCAGTGCGCACCTCCTCTTGTAATTCCTGAACAAATTTTTTCCGTGTAGTCTGCGGCCTTGCTTTCCTGACAGGCCTGCATACTAGCACGATAGACGATGCCAGCGCGTTTGACCCAATGCTATTTGGACGATTCATGAGCTCTGTTCGCATTGGCCAAGTACCGGTCACGGCATACCCTGCGCGCTCCAATGCTTCCAGGAATGTCTGCCACCCCGTGCTTACGTCGCCGCCATCGTAGCGCTTCTCACTCTGCTTGAAGGCATAATAGATCGTGACGGGGAATTCGGGATGCACCTGCCTAGACACATTGCGTAACGTGCGCGTCATCCCTTCCAGGAAGAATACCTCCGCCTGCTGTTTGCTACCGTGGCGGTAGCGCGAGGCAATCAATTCTGCAGCCTTTGGTGTGGCTACCGTTGCAAATAACTCCGGGTATGTGCTGTGCAGGGTACGCCGGAGCCAGACGTAGAAGTAGTCCGACAAATCCGCGTACCCAATATTGTCGTAGTAAGGCGGATCAGTCGAAACGACAGCGTTTGCACTGGCATTTCCCACCTGGGCATCCGCGATGTATCCGTGACCTTGGCTTTTGGTCGGCAGTGCCAACAGCACCTTGCTGACCCAACTGGCGAAGCTAAACCAGTTTCCTGTTGAGTGAGAAAACGGGTTGGCTTCCGCGTAATCCCACGTTATGGGAAGGGCTTGGCGAGTAAAGGTGTTTCTAATATTATCCCGTGACGCATCCCACGTGCAAATGTGGGACCAATAATCGGCGGCCTTGTCGATGCAAAGCGCCATGTAGACGCCGAGGGCTTCTCCGTAAGCGCGTGCTCCGGCACCGCCGTCTGCAATACGTCGCCCCCCCCCCGCACGTGTGTATATATTGTGTAGGAGCGGATCGCGTCTTTTTCCACTTCCTGCTTTACATCCTCCACCAAGTCCGACATGGCGGTTAAGGCTACCACCTGACGTTCGGTGTACAGGTCACCATACGTCTTGAAGCCGTACAACTGTGCACTAAAACCCAGTGCTTTTTTCGGCAACGGTAGATCCGGCCGCCACTCAGCATGAGCAGCCCGCGCGGCTTCCTCATGCTCCGGTGTTGCAGGCAGGTAAATGCGTCCAGGAGCCCCATCTGCTACGATGGCAATCAGCCCGCTCCCTAATCTCCCAGCCTGGCCTTCCTTGCGGATATAACCTGCGGTAATAGTCGTCCCCGAAACAATGCACCTAAAGCTGGCGCGCCCCTGCTTGGTACCGGCCCTCGTTGCCGAATAATCTGGCGGAGTATCCTTGCGCACCTCAAAACGGTACCGAGTCTTCTCAACCACCGGATGCAGATACACTTCCTTGCCTTTCCTGCTCGACAGCAGATAGCTTGATACCAGCGGCACCTCTACATCGGAGAATGCCGGATTCGGACTACGCACCGTGCGTGCATGCAGCCACGCAATCACGGTAAGATCTCTTCCCACATAATTCTTCAAGTCATCTCGATCCCGCGCCATGGAAACAGTCACATGAATCTTGGGATAAAGGTGCCCAATGCGCTCCTTGGCTCGCGCACGCATCCACTCAGAGTAATAAGCCACATCCGCCGCAAGTCCCTCTGCTCCAACCCATCCGCCCCCAACTCTCTGGGCCTCCAGATTCACTGCCGGCCTTCCGGCAAACCGCGGCGGGATTTCCAGCATCGCCTTGTTTATCAGTACCGCCACGGGGTTCAAATCCGTAGCATGTGCCTCCAACCCCAAACGCTGGGCTTCCAATGGAATCGCTCCTCCTCCACAAAACGGGTCGTGAAACGACGGCAGCTTGTGCCGATCGTAAAGCACCTCGGCATCCGGCTCTCCCGCGTTGCGAACGCATGCTCTCCTCCAGCTCTGCCAGATTTCATCGCGTGCACGGTCCAGCACATCTTCTCGAGTGGAATTCTCCCAAACAACGAGTTCCTCGATAATGCGAAACAGCCGCTTGCGCTCCAGCTCAATGGCTACCTCTTCAATGGTCAGGTCATCATTTCCGCCCTTCTCCGCGCTTTTTCTGAGTTCTGTTTCCGCAGCGCGGCGCCTTCGGGCATCAGAAAGCAGGACATCAACATACTCCGACGGGTCATCCACCATCTGGGCAAAGATTACAGCACGCGCCGCAGCGAGTGGCCTCCGCGCCCAATACAAATGCAGCGTGCTTGGATGCCCGTGCCGAATCGACTTCTCCCGCTTGGACGCCCTGTTGATGGCGTCCAATGGAATCGCTACTTCGATCAGTTTCCTGGCCACTACAAGTGAGGAGGGCAAGACCGCTTGAGCAGGTCCTTTAGCTCGTAGTTCACGCTGGCAGCGCCTGCGTCTGGCTGGCGCTGAAATGGTTGCTTTAAGTAGTGGACAGAATAATTCCCCTCCGCTCCAAAAAGGACGATGGCCAAGATAAACTGTTCTGAGCTATTCAATGCGAACAGGATTTCATTCCTGGTAACCGTAATGGTTGTGGCATCTTCTCTTCTACCTTTCACCTCCAAGAACCGTAGGCGCCCTTCCTCTGAATGCTTACTCTCGATGTCATAACCCAGCTTTTCAAGCTCTACATCCTTTGGGTCGCATCCCAATTCACGCTCCTTCTGCATAACGATTTCACGTGCTTCGGCAGCGACCTTCATCCTGTTTGCAAGCTCGTTTGTTCCAACCGGACTATCCTTGCCCTGCAGCTCCGATTTCAGTCCGAGGGGCACAATCAGCGAAGACGTGACAACCCTAGGCAACATGGATCTGATGTCCTTCTGTTGGTCGAGTTCCGTCATGCGGCTACTGAGGCGCTCCTGTAATTCGTCAGCCCTTCGCCTTGCCTCACTGGAGTTGAGGCGGGCCCCAGGCCTACCTGCACGCTCCTTTTCCCTCAGCTCCGATGCGCGAAGGTCCCAATGATTGATCTCCTTACTTAACCGGTCGCGAACTGCCGCCCGCGTCTTGGCGATCAGCTCCAGCCGCGCCGTCTCGACCTCTTCTTGGTGTTTAGGGACCAGCTTTGTTACTACGTATCCCATAGCTTTGAGCTCGCTTGAATCTCGAAGGCTGGCTACTAAGCGATGACCCAGGATTAGCTCACGGTCTGGATCGTCTGCGGCGAGCGCCCGGTAATCCAGGTATGGGGCGTACTTTCCGCAAGGCTGCGGGCCGCTTGTGCCCACATCCACATAAAGCATCTTGCGAGAAGCGACGCGAGACCCTCCAGATTCAGCATCTGAGCCGTCTTGGATCACATGCTCGAAACAGACCATAAGGCGGGGTTCCTTACCAGGATCGGTCTCGTCAATCAGGATTGTCCCTTCATCGAACACATTCTTGTGGCGGTGCAGAATCAAATCCGTAACACCGTCAAGTAGCGGGTGACCGCACGCCACGAACTCAACCCCACTATTTTCGCTTGCGTGCTGGGTATCAAACGCGATGCGTCGATAGCGAGTGGCAACGGGGTGCCTCCTTTGGGCCTGCTTTCGAATTGCCGCAGGTACATAGGAAATCTTATGTTGGCCCTGCGTGCGTCGATGGATACTCCCACCTAGCTCCTTGAATGCCTGAACGAAGTAATCCTCGACAAAGTGTGGTTGTAATCTCCGAAGCTGCGCTCTCTCCATTTCTTCGCGGACTGCCAACACTCGGCTCATGTCCATTGAATCTGTAGCGAGTGCGCTCTCGGTTATCAGCGCTTCAATCCTATCTGTGTCCAATGCATCTCCTACAACTGTGGAAAGGCGTTGCTTTACTTCGGGCTGGTCCCCATATCGAACGGCTTCCAACAGCAGATCCCGCAGCGAGAGCCCCTCAAAATCCATCTCGCCTAGTACGTCAAAGACCTGCCCTCCAAGACTTTTCCGGGCATTGTCCAGCTTTTCCAGCAGCGTTTCGTAAACCTTTCCCTCTCGCGTGTTGGTGGACACCAAGTTGAAGAGGTGGCATACTTCCCTCTGTCCAATGCGATGGATTCGGCCAAATCGCTGTTCCAGTCTATTAGGATTCCATGGTAGATCATAATTCACCATGAGATGCGCCCGCTGCAAGTTAATGCCTTCTCCAGCCGCGTCGGTAGCTAAAAGGATTTGGACTGCAGGGTCATTACGAAAACTCTCCTGGATACGAAGACGTTCTAGTCTGTCTACGCCGCCATGTATAATGCAAATTGCATCGGGTCTACCAACAATTGTCTGAATCTTGCTGTGGAGATAATCGAGCGTGTCGCGATGCTCGGTAAAGATCACAAGCTTGCGTAGATCTCGTGCACCGTAATCCCCATCAGGATCTCTGATCTCCTGCAATAGCTTTGCCATGGCTACCCACTTGGCATCTTTTTTCGCCTGTTGCACCTCGTTAGCTAACGCCACAAGTGTTTGTAGCGTATCTAATTCTGCCCGCAGTTCGTCCTCTGTGAGCGCTGCGGTCGCTTCGTCGAGAATCTGCTGTTCCGTGATTTCCCGTTCCGATTCCGGCGCATCTTCGAGGTTCTCCAAGAATTCCTCGTCAAAATCTGTCGACTCCGCCCTGGTGTCGAATCCGCTCCTACGCCTATCTTCAAAATCAGCCAGATGCTCCTGCAGCTTCTTTTCTCGACGCTGAAGTGATCGTAGTATCGCGCGCGGAGAGGAAGCTAGGCGTCGCTGCAATAAAGTCAGTGCAAATCCAACCGCACGGACGCGACGCCCACTAAGTGCTTCCGCCCTGTTGAATTCCTCGCGCACGTAAGCCGTCACCGCCTCGTATAAACGAGACTCTACAGGTGTGAGCACGAACGACCTGGTATATGCTCTCCGCTCAGGAAACAATGGCGTGCCATCAAACCGTAGCAAGCGTTCCTTGACCATCCTTCGCATCAAGTCTGAAACATCCACTCGATGCACGCCATCCCGGAACCGACCCTCGAATCGGTCGCGATCCAACAATGCCATGAACAACTGAAAATCTGCCTCTTTCCCGTTATGCGGGGTTGCTGTCATCAGTAGAAAATGCCGCGTCAATGTTGACAGCAACTGACCAAGTTTGTACCGCTTCGTAAACTTGATCTCGCTACCGCTGTAGGTGGCAGACATCTTGTGGGCCTCGTCGCAGACGACGAGATCCCATCGGCAATCAGGCGCTTTGAGAAGTGCCTGGGTCTCTTCGTCACGCGACAGCTTATCCAACCTCGCAATCACCAAGCTCCGCTCAACAAAGTAATTCCCGGCTGAACCACGCAGTGCGTCATTTGACAATACGTCAAAATGCAGCTGAAACTTGTCCGCGAGCTCCTGCTGCCACTGTTCTGCAAGACTGCCCGGGCATACGACAAGGCATCGCTCTACATCGCCACGAACCATCAACTCCTTTATGAGCAAGCCCGCCATAATGGTTTTACCCGCCCCTGGGTCGTCCGCCAACAGAAACCGCAGAGGTTGGCGCGGCAGCATGGATTCATAAACGGCGGTGATCTGATGGGGCAGCGGCTCGATCATTGACGTTCGCACGGCAATGACTGGATCGAACAGATACGCATTGCGAATCCGCATCGCTTCCGCAACCAGCTTGAATAGCCGTCCGTCGGCTCCAAAGCTGCGCCCGGACTTCGTTTCTACGATGTCGAGGCGGTCGCACATGTCGGATGAAACCAACTGGCTATCATTTCTCCCACTCGGGAGGCGATAGGTGAGATTGACGGTGCCAGGGACAATATTCTCCACCCCCACTACCGTGGCGCTACCGGATGAAACTAGCCCACGAAGTACAACTCCCGCTTTTAGGTCTTGGAGTTTAGCAGCCATGGTGGCACCGCCGCTGTGACTCAACGCCTTGAAATCGAAAATCTGACCATAGACGACCCGTGTTTGGGCTATGGTCCCGGAAAAGTGTGGTCAGACCTAGTTGGGATAGCAAACTCAGTAGCGTCATATGGTGATTGTCTGGGAATCAAATGCCAATGGCCGGCTTAGCTGACAAAATTGAAACTCAGACCCAGTCTGCATCCCGCGACAGGCATTCTTCCCCAAGAATAAGGGCCAAGTGATCGTCTTGTTGGTTGAATATGGGCCAATTATGTTGACAAACCCTCCTTCCCCGTTGATGGCGTGACCACAAGCCTTCTGATACTCAGTAGCGAATCGAGTTGCCTCTCCCAGCCACGACTCTCCTCCTCGCCGTTCTTAGCTTCCAATCCAACTACCGCAAATGAACACATTATATTCGTTCGCCCCAGCACATCTCGGATAGGATCGATCTCCCATCCGCCTATTAGTCATGCCTCACTGCACTTATCCTAACTTCGCCATTTTGTAGTGCTACTAACCTACGGAATTCTCCCGTGGCCATATTTGGACCGTTTTTTCCAGGAGCAATGGATGGTGAGATTTACCGGATCGGTTGAAGTTGGTTTAGGGTGGTCTGAATCCCTGATTACTTGGTGTTTTGCCGCCTGTTTCGCTGCGATCTATCTCGGATCGTTTCCATCGGACGTAGCTCTGGTGGCTCCATCTGGAGTACGCTATCTCAACCGTTGTGAAGGGACCATGCGTCATGAGTCTGGAGGCTTCTGGCTCACCGGTGCACTCGCTTCCTCCACATGCTCGGTCACGGTGCGGGTCGCATCGGGATCATACACGTATCCCAGTACCGCAAAGAACTGTACCATACTCGGAGGCAGATCCTGATCCACCTCCGTGATCAGGTACCGATATTGGTTCTTAACCATCTTGGTCGTAATCCGACGAATCCTGTTCAACCTGTCTCGGATCGTCGCCCAACTATCATGAATCCCGTGTTCCTTGAGTCTGGTGCGAACCAGATGGGCAGCATGATAAGCCAGTACCGTAATGAACAGATGCCCTTCAATGCGGTCATCTCTACTGTGGTAGATGGGCCGTAGACCGAGGTCCGATTTCATGACTCTGAATGTGCGCTCAATCTCTGTAAGTCGCCAGTAGGTTCGTGCAACCGTTTCCACCGACCATCCGGTATGACTGGTCCGAAGCACATACCCTCCGCTGGCCTGGGTGCGACGCGCATGCGAAGCACGCCGGGTCACCGTAACGGATGCTGCATGCTTGGTGCCCTCCTTTTTGCTGACCTCTACCTCATACAGGTGTGAGACCTTCTTGTACTTTTCCTTCAGACGACCAACCTTTATCGTGACCTTTTCATAGTTCTTCAAGTACCCGGGTTTCGAGAGTCCCTCATGTAGTGTAGTGAGCGCCTTCACAAACTTCTTGCATTGGGTTTCAAGGATCTGATCCTCCTTAGCCTGCTTAGCCTCACTGTGCACAAACACGCGCAGTTCCGCATTATCTTCAAAGTCTTTTTCGTCTTCAACATCTTCAACATCTTCAACATCTTTTTCCTTTTTGGTGACCTTCCAGGCTTTGATCTTGACTCCCCCGGCGGTCGTAAACTGTTGATCCGGCTTGTTTTCGGGGACTGGAGGGGCTTTGGAACGCTCCACGGTGATCCAGTTCAGTCCCTGTTCTTTCAGGTACTGCAGATTCTGCTCCGTCGCAATGCCGGAGTCCATAATCACTGTGGGCGTAGCGCCGTTTAGTTTCTCAATTGCCTCTTTGAGCGTTGCCGGTTCCCCTGCATTGCCCGGCAGGATCTGCACATTGCGGGGGAACCCCGAACCATCCAGGGTGAGCGCCAGCGTAACCAACGGACAATCACTGCGCTTTTCCTTGCTGCGCCCATGCGACAACAACTTCCCTTTCTTCTTGCCGTGGTAATAGGTATTGGTTAAATCATAAAAGACGATCGTTTCTTCAAACTGCAATACCGCTTTGGTAATGCCAAAGAGTTTCTCCAGGATCTGATCCATATGCTTATGGATCAGATCAGTGCAACGATAGAGGGTGTTGAGACTCGGGGGTTCCAAATCCAGAAGCTGCAGAACACTGGAGGTTCTACACAGCCATTTATGCGTTTCTCGTTCACTGCCCGGGTGGAGCATACGTCCGACGATCAGCGCACAGCAGAGCTTGACGTGTTTCTCGCAGAAGTTGAGCGAACGTAGCAGTACAGCCAGTCCGAGCTGTTCCAATGTCTGAAGGATCAGTCGTTCTCCGCCGACGGTCCGGGAATCGGGATGGGTTGTTTTCTCTGGATCAATGAGGTGTTGCTGATGGGATGTGCGATGGATTTCGTAGCCCTTGCTTTCGAGATGTGCAACGATGTCGTCGACCGCATTGAGAAAGGCTTCATCATTCTGGAAAGGGAGGATAGCTTTCCCTTTGAGTCGGGCAGTAACACAGTGGGTCAGCTCCCCCCACAGACTGCGGGGGATGTTGAAGTTCGGGCCGAGATTAAGGAGGGTACGGTGTTTGGAGGTACCGTCTTTGCGATAGGATTCGATGAGGGCAAAGCTGTTGTATTTCTTACCGTCTTTACGTTTGTAGGGTCGGTTTCGGATAAACATGATCGGAGTGTGGAATTGGTACGGGGTAAGGTACCGGGGAGGTTGGGGGGAGGTGCCCGTCCACACCTCTATAGCACTACATTGTCTTTTCCGAAAAAGTCGGCTAAAAAAGGTCAAAAAACGCCGAATTTAGCCGAAATAGCGCTATTAGGAGGGAAAAACGAGAGAATTGGAGGCGGAACTCAGCGTTTTCCCCTGACCGGATGGCGAAGTTAGGTTACAGGACTCTTGTGCCTACGAGATACCTCATGCCAATCTATCAGACACCTGTACCCCGCGTCTTCTGCTCGAACAATTCCACACGCGGAAACATCTCCCCCGCCGAGCGACACAACTATTCATGCAATTTGTAGGTCTGAGCTCGGGGTCTTAACACAATCTCCTGAGTGCTCACATCCCGAACACTATTGGATTCCTCGAATTCAGGCAAAATACTAACCTACTACTGATGGCGGGTAACTCCACCGCGCAGACTAGAGCAAACTGCTGCTCGTTTAACGCCAATTAGGGAGATGACCCTGTTAACCAATTTTGGTGGAACATACATCCGTGTCTTGGCCAATGCATCAAATACAGCCTCTGTGACATCTCGTTGTCCCAATCGTGTAATAACAGAGCCGTGCAAAAGTATTTCCGCAGTCGAAACAACCTGGACGCTGTGAAAGCTCCTATCGCACAACTTTATTGCCTTCCTATCATCAATCGCAGCGGCTGCTCCAGACCCAACTGCTCGAGCGATCGTGCTAGCTTCACCATCATCAAGCGAACGCCCTGGTTCACCCGTGACGCATTCGCGAAAGATCGTCAATTCATCTGTGGAAAGTTCCACTATATCAATGACCTCACGCTCAATTAATTCCTGCAGCTTATTCCCGTCGTCATAACCATGAGTCTTGCCGAGCTCCAACTCGTCGCGCACCTGTTCCGAGACTTCTACATTTACTTCTAACGCTTTCAATATTTCTGCAGCGCGACCTGTCGCATTCAGATTAATCACGACGCTTGAATCCAACACGACCGTCTTCACGCTTCTAAATGTTGTCATCATCCGCACCGTCTGCCCTTGACCACGAGAACCCCAGTCGTCCAATCAACGCCACTAGTGATGCCGGGAAAATGGCACCAACTTTCTGCAAGTCACAGATTAGTAAGACAATCTATTAGCCATTTTCTCCTCGTCGGACACTTCGTAGAGGATTTTTCTCAAATCACGCCGGTGTAAATGCAGCATGCGGCCCAACTGCCCTTCGCTATACAGATCTCGTTCCCAAGCCTCGCGTGCCAACAACGCTAATCGTATGGGTAACAACCATCGTTCTCGCAGCGCTGGCGGCGATTGTGTAGTCTCTCCTAGCACCTCTTGGGCTTGCTTATCTGTGATTCCACCGTTTTCGTTGAACCAGTCCCATGTCCCAGAACGAACAAGCTCCAATTCTTCGAGTCTCCTGACAATAGCTTCGCGCGAAACATCAAGCATGTGCGCGAGCAAAATCACATGGCGCCGTGTGAAATACGATTGCCCAGAAGTTACTTGGGCAAACCGTTGCCGAACCGCTTGTTTGGGCATCAAGAACGCACTCGCAAAACAATTGGCATACTGCTCTTCCCGCGACTTCGGTTGTTTCTTAGCCATGAGGACTGTTGGAGTCGCACGCATCGACATGAAATGCCCCAATTCGTGTGCCGCAGTGAACTTACGTCTCTGCGGTGGATGCTTCGAATTGAATAGCATACATGCGCCAAGCGCTTCATGCCAAGCGAACAGGCCCGAGATACTACTGTCAATTGGATACGAATAGACCCGAATGCCTATCTGCATTTCCAAAAGCGTCATAATGTCACGGACCGGGCCCGGACCGAGACCTAGCCACCAGCGCAACTCTTGAGCATCGTCTTCCGCCTGCTGCTTCGGTGGGCCAGGCAGCAGGGGGCGTTCGCGGGGGTAATCGAACACATGGTTTACGCCAAGAGAATTCTCAAGCTCCACTTCAGCACTCGCAAAGTCGTTGATAAATCGAGCAGCCTCCACTCCATTATCGCTCGCTACCCTGCGGATTTCACGGAATAACGGCACGAGATCTACGTGAACTACCTCACTGCGCAGAATTGCATTAGCCGAACGTCCGTACAGTTTTGCAAGCCCTAACAGTTCCTCAGTCCTAATCCCGCGATTGCCTTGTTCGATGGCAACCAGGGTTGTGCGTGCCAAACCCACTTTATTGGCCGCCTTCTCTTGACTCAATCTAGCAGTCTCGCGCGCGATCCTAAGCCTTCTGCCAATTTCTCGGTCATTTAGGAGAGCCTTTTGTGGCCCCTTGATTGCTATGCTGCCCATTTTCTTAGGAAGGATTGTGAGAGAAGCGATTGCTTAAAGGAAGATCATTCTTCCTTATGCCGGTTGACTAGTGTAATCAGCTGATTCCGTATATAGCCGGAGTCGGGTTTCGAGTCGCGACTCAGGCGGATCAACCGAAGGCTTTCATCCTGCACATCTTCAAGGGAAAGACTGGCAAAATCACTCATCGCCCTGACACCGGCAATTGCGTAATGCTTGAAATAGTTGGCATCCTTTCTTGCCGATCTTGTGTCTTTGATTACTGCATCTTCGAGAGTACTGACGTTTAGGTCTTCAAACAAATAAGTCTCGGCCGGTTCGATGCAAGCTGATCTTGTGTCTTTGATTACTGCATCTTCGAGAATACTGACGTTTAGGTCTTCAAACAAATAAGTCCCGACCGGTTCGATGCAATTTGCAGAGTGAACGGACATTCGCCGCAGCAGACAAGAAGCACAGATTCCGCACTGACGCGATTCGCCAAAAGCATAGCTAAGAAAGTTGGGCATCCAACATGACCTTGTTTTGGACCACGTTCCGTGCGGACACAATGATATGCATTTAGATAAGGTTTAACCTTTCGTAAACCACAGTTGCGGAGTCTCAATTCGCAAATTGGTGCCGAGCAGCGCGTTCAAGAACAGTTCCATCTTTCTGGTGAACTCGGGATGGCTGCCATAGTGGGGATACTCCATTGCATTGCGAACTAGTACCGAATAGAAGGAGGATTGTCCGCTTTCAGGTACAATAATGCTTTTCGCGCTTGCAAGGTATGCCATGATAGCACCGTGTGCCAAAAACTTGAAGGCTCTCGACCTATAACTCGATTCCTTCTTGTAGTCGTCTTCGGTGCTAATTCGAAATAGCGCGGGAGTGAAACACCTCTCCAAGCTTGAACGTGTGGCAACGCGATTCTGGACCCGAACTTTCGCGATCTCGTCTCCAAGCCGCGCTCTCTCGATAACGTAAACTGAATATGAATCCAATCCATCGCTGTACGGAATTACTGCTGATATCGCTGGATCCAGGGCGAAGCAAAGTTGGGACACATGATTTGGTTCAGTTTTCCTTTTATAAAATGTCAAATTCCAAGAATCACCAGTTAGCTGATTAAGAGTATTCCTTAATCGCGATACAACTGCTTCCCGGTTCCACTCCCCATAATCGGACACCGGGATGGTCGCACGAAGCTGGCGCCCCCAACCATTCGTTGGGCGACGGAAGGACCTGTCCGCAAATTCTACTGCACCCACAACAGTTTTCAAGTCCCCTAAGATTGGTCTCCACGGTGCGCATGCCTGTTGGCATAGCAGTCCGAAATTGAATTCAAAATTGCGAGAAACGTCAAATCTCTTTTTGATGGAACAACCGCTATCGCTCGTCCTGTGAACGTAAACCACATCTCGCGTGGAACAATCTATTTCTCGGCGCACAGAGCTGGAATCTGAGGCCCCGAGTCGAGACCGAAATGCTTAGTTAGTTGCCCCGCCTTTTTCGGTGCCGAGCCGCGCCCATCAACGTATTCGCTGGCCAAATCGGAAAAGTGACAGCAGTCAATAGCTTCTTTGAGTCGCACACGAAGTGGAGAGACTGAAAAACCGCCGCGAGTGTCGAGCAAATAGTGCCGCACTATTTCGCGCGCCTGCGCAGCTGCGTATATCTTGAGCGCCTTATAGAGAGAGGTCTGCACCAAAACTTTCCCGGTTTTCTCCCCAAAAGGTTCCTCTTGTAAAATGTCCTTAAGTAAGAGCCCTAGGCCGCTACCGATGAAGTCCTCCTGACACAGGTCAATTGAAACTGATTCGCTGTCAGAAAAGGGAATGGCCTGCACGCCATTGTCCAGATTCCTTACAATATCAGTGATTGGGATTTTGCCAATCTCGTTGCGCAGCGCAAGCTCTATCGCCTGCATCAAGTCAGTGAGTGTGTAGTTCTCGTTGGCCGCTCGCTCCGCTACCGTTTTCCAATGCCTCGGCAACTTACGGATTCCTAATGGTCCATCAATCATTCAAGCTTGCTATCTGCTTTGATAATGTCGCAAATTTATTCAAATAATCTGACATTGTCAACTCCAATTGCGACCCAATCGTCTCCGTATGTAATTTCTAGATTGACATCCTGCGATACACGATGCCGCAATTCCCTCAAGCAGCCCTGCAATGTCGTCCACCTATCAACACGGACACTGGTCACAACGGTCGGCTACTTGCCGGATTGCCCGACCAGGCGTTGTTGCGTGCTACGCTTTGTACTGATTTTGAACCTTGGATGTAGCCTTACCCACCGACACACTGCCGCGCTCAGATTGAAATCCCTCAACTCTCAGTAATGCCACAACCCGCTTAACCCGCAAATCTCACCACGGCTGGTCATTGTAGGAACTTTTTGGTTCCTAAGTGTATCATTGGTATACACTTATACGCCATCATGCAGCCACAAACCAACACCACAAACTGCCCAGCCCAACCCGTGGAGTTTTCCAAGATCGGAAAACGGAAAATCATCGCAGAATTCGACGGCGGACGCATGTCATCCAATGCAGGAGCCTTGGCCCTGCGCGAAGTCGAGGAGAAATGCCAAATGTTTGACCGAATAGCAGCATGCTTTACCGATTACCGGGACCCTGCCCGGGTGGAACATAGCATAAAGCGCCTGGTGGGGCAGCGCATCTTCGGCCTATGCTTGGACTGCGAAGACCTCAATGACCACCATAGGCTGCGCGATGATCCGATACTTTGCCTGGCCGTGGGATGCGAGGATATTGAGGGAGTCGAGCGTGTGCGAGATCGCGATAAGGGGCATCCCCTTGCCAGTTCCAAGACGCTTAATCGGCTGGAATTGTCGGTCGAGGAAACCGCCGACGAAGATCGATACAAACGTATGGCGCCGAACATGAAGAAGTTGCACAAGGAGGTGACGGAGTTTTTCCTCGAAAGCTATGAGGAGCCACCGGAGCGTATCATTCTGGATCTGGACGCCACGGATTATGAGTTGCATGGCAATCAGGAGGGAAAGTTTTATCACGGGTACTATCGTAAGTACTGCTATCTGCCGCTGTACATCACGTGCGGAGAGCATATCGTAGTTTCGCTTCTTCGTCCGTCCAATATTGATGCTTCGAAGGGGGCGAAAAAGGTGGTGAAGCGGGTGGTGAAGCAGATACGGCGCCTATGGCCGGATGTAGAGATCTGGATTCGTGCGGACAGCGGATTTTGCCGCGACAAAATTCTGTCCTGGTGTGAGAAGAAGAATGTGGCCTATATCGTGGGATTGGGGCGGAATTCGCGCCTGAAGCGGGCTATAGAGGCGAAAATGGAAGCCAGTCGAAAGCAATGCGAGTCCAGCGGGGAGGCCGCGAGGCATTTTCGCAGCTTTCCTTACCGCACGTTGAAGAGTTGGAGTCAAGAGCGTCGGGTAGTGGCAAAGGCGGACTACTTGACGGGATCGCGGGGGTACAATGCCCGCTTTGTGGTCACGAGTCTGGACGAGAAGGAGTACGATGAGCGCGAGGTATATGAGGACATTTACTGCGCCCGCGGCGAGACGGAGAACAGGATCAAAGAGCAGCAGCTGGATTTGTTTGCGGACCGGATCTCCACCTCCATGATGCAGAGCAACCAGTTACGGCTGTTCTATTCAGCGTTTGCCCAGGGGTACATGGCCCGGATCAAGGAACGGGGCCTGAAGGGAACAGAGCTGGAGGGGGCGCGCTGCTGCACGATCCGTGAGCGATTGTTCAAGATAGCCGTGGTGGTTACCAAGACTACGCGTCGGTTCAAGCTGTCGCTGTCCTCGTGCTATCCGTGGCAGCGGCTATTTGCCCAAGTTGTGTAAGCGTGCGGTGAAGTACAGGGTAGCGGGCTTTTTGGCGGTTTTGGCGGGTACAGTGTGGTTGGAAGGAGGAGAGCATGTGGGCTTGCCCGATCTGGACGATTCGGCGTCCGGCAGCTAGGCGGCCTTACCCTAGTGGGCTTGCCGTGCCCGTTTCCAATGATGGGGCAATAGCGCTGCTATGTCCTCGGCAGGATGTGTCGGGATGCGCTGGAATACTTCCATGAGCCATTCCATTGGGTTGACGTCGTGGAATTTGCAGGTTCCAAGGAGCGAATAGACCACGGCACCCCGCTGGGATGCATCATGGGATCCTGCGAACATGTAGTTCTTCCTACCAATAGCCAGTGGCCGTATCGCATTCTCAACCAGGTTATTGTCCAACTCCACACGGCCCTCATCCAGATATCGGGTCAGCCTTTGCCAACGGCCAAGCGTATACTGGGTCGCCTTGGCCCACGGGCTCTTGGGTAAACCATTGTTCACCTCCAGCCACGGTTTCAGCTCCTCCAGTACAGGTCCGGCCCGTTCCTGTCGCAGTTGCTGACGAACATCCGCACTCGCACCCGTTTTGCGTAGCCAACGCTCTATGAGGTAGAGCTTGCGTATCTCCTTCAACACATGCGCGGCCTTATCCGGCTCATACGTCTTGCAGTCGAAGAACTTGCGCCGGGCATGCGCCATGCATGCGTAGAGCGTTACGGATGGGTCCGCATCAAAGATGTCGTAAGCTACATACCCGTCTGTCTGTAGCAATCCCTCATACCCGTGCAAAAACTCCACCGGACCCGCCCGAGCACGGGTCTTCCGGTATTCCATCACCAACAGTCTCTGCTCTGGACTATGGTACACCCAATAAAAGCCTTTATGCAGCGATCCCTTCTTATCTCCATCCTGCACCTCAATCCCCGTCTCATCCGCCTGCAGATACCCGGTGGATAGCAACTCCTGCTTCAGAGCATCATACAACGGGGTCAGGTGCGACGCAGACTGCGATATCCAGCCTCCCAGCGTGGACTTCGCAATCTCCACGCCTTCCCGACGAAACCGCTGCTGCTGACGGTACAAAGGCAGGTGGTCCGCATATTTGCCCACCACCACATCTGCCAACAACCCCGGACCCGCCATGCCCTTGTTCACCATCCGTGGTGGCAACTCACCTATGATCACCCCCTTATCCTCATCCCCAGGGTCCACATACTTCGGACGCACATACTCAATAACCTTCCTATGGGCGGGTACACGCTCAAGAACCAGCGTCTTCTCCGCCCCGATGCACGTCATACCACTGGTATCCCCGTCAGGCTCAATTGTAATCGTTTCGCGGGGCAGTTTCTTCAGCAGATCGTCCAGCGCTTTACGCTTGGGCTTGCCCTTCTTCTTCTGCCGTCCGTTCGCCTTTTGCCCATTCTTCGTCTGTCCATTCGTCTCCGGCTCCGGTAGAGGGACCTCCTGCTCCGGCTCATCGAACAACGTGCCCTGCTGCGGGTCATTCAGCACACACTTTTCACTCTTGGGACTGTATAGCGCGCGTAGCGCTAGCATCAGCCGGTTATTCATATTCCCCAACTCTGCCTCAAGCCGGCTGCATCGATCATGCAGCTGGCTATTCTTTCTCTCCAATTCTGCATTATCCCGGCTGTACTGATCAAAGGCACTGGCCAATTCGGGGTGCTGTGCAAGCAACGCAACCTGCGCGGGGGAGAGGATAGAATGTGCTTCGGGCTGCATGGTGAGCCAGCAACACCAGCATATTGCTTGTTCCCGAATCACACATTACATTTGGCCCGATTATCGGCTTTTTACCGCATATCGGGGCCGATATTTCACCGTCTTCAACGACACCCCCTCCAGCATCATCACCATCTGTGCCCATGTCGGCACATCCTCCTCTGGCAACGCAAACGTACCCGTCTCCAAGCGCTTGTAGAAGATCGCAAAGCCGTTCCGATCCCATGTGAGCGCCTTCAAATGGTTTCGCCTCCTGTTGATGAATACAAAGATGTCTCCCGACATCGGATTCCGCTTCATGCCGCTCTTTACCAAAGCGCACAAGCCGTCAAAGCTTGTGCGCATGTCCACCGGCGGTCGGTAAAAGAAGTACCGGTGCGAAGGTGCCAGTCCGATCATGACTGCGTCAGCCTGGCCAGGTACGAAGCAGAGACCGGTGCAAAGAACCGCACCCGTATCCCACCCGAATATGCGATCTCTACCTGTGCCGCTTCCCTTGGTGCTACAATGCCTATCTCCACGAAGCCTCGGCTGTCCTCGGCTGCAGTCTCCTGGCGATACTTCCGCCTCCAATAATTCAACTGCCCATACGAGATGCCGTGCTTTGCACAAAACGCCGCTGCGGACTGGGTCCTTTCGTTATACTGCTCTACCAGCGGAAACATCTCTTCCGCCGTACGTTTGGGCTGTACTATGCGATCTGGGGTCTGGGTTCTCACGTCTAGGGGTAAGCTCCCCAGAACCCATCACCCAATCAAGATGTAGTTCACCGCACGCTTACCAAGTTGTGGCTCAGTTACGCGGAGATGCTCCAGCCGCGTATGCACTTGCGAGGTCGTCACCCGATGATGTTTTCCGGTAACCCTGCCCTGATCAGGCACCGCCTTTCCTGAAGATCCTCCCAAGTGCGGGCGTTATCGTTGACGTTCCCGCATTGGTGTGTCCGATGCGCACCAAATGACCGAATTATCGTGCCTCCGATGCCATTATGGCCCTTGAAAACATCGGAATGGAGCCAAAAACTACACGCTACCAAGGTTCTGATTCAAACGCACTCGTGCTGATGTCCAATTGGATGCTTCTCAGGCCGTCTCGACCTGCTGGTGAGAAATGCGGGTTACTGCATGTTCCAGACGAATGGATGTGCGCAGCCCCAATCGCTCCACCTTACATCCGCTCTTGAGAATGCGGAAGAAATCTTCCACCCGCCACCGCTTGACATACATCCCCAACACACGCTTGGCATCCGCTACACTCTCTACCGGCATGCTGGTCAGCAGCATCCATTCTACCGGTGACTCATCCCCCGGAGCCGCCGCCTCGCGCACATGCACACCGTATACCACTACCGGCTCCGCCTTTCCCTTCGGATCCGGCAACCGCAACCTCTTATAGCGCACCTCTGCATCCGCAATACGGTGGCTGCACCCCTCCCGCAGACCTACCACTGCGCATTGTTGCAAACATCTTGTCACCATCCAATAGCTTCCGATCATGACGCGCTCGTACCAGTACATCCACGCTGTCCTGCTTACGCTGCGCATCATACAACGCAAAAGTGTCCGCCTCACGGTCCGCTACACACAGCACCCGAATCTTGCGTGACAGCTCCTTCGACGCCTCGCATATATCCTCGAACCCATCCATCCACTGCTGCGTCCGCGGTCGATGGGTACCCCCCCTCCAGATCCCTATAGCTGCAACGCAACACCCCCAGCGGCAACCCATCCTCCGTCACTGCCAGCGTCGCATGTAGCGGCATTCCCCGCGTCTTCGCAGATGTCTGATTCTGTCCTATAACCTGCAAATCCGTACACGCCGGCCGCGTACTGTACCGCAACTTCGTCGTATCCTGGATACACAACACCACCTCCTGACTGCGCATACGCTCTATCGTACGCGCGCGATGCGGCGCCAATATGTTCGCCGGCGTTACCGTCTTGTCCCTCTTGCTCTCCAATAACCGGTAATGCCCCTTTACCGCCGCGCGGTCCGCACCCGTATGGGCCGTTATGCTGTGGCCCACCACATCACACAGCAAGGATGCGCTCTTTACCAATCGCGTAGACAACCGGCTGTCCCCCAATGGGGCTGCACCAAACTCCGCCTCGGCCCACTGTGCACTGTCTATATCCTCGTGCGGCTCCCTCATAGGACGCATCTCCACATCCGGTACCCCCAAGTGCCTGCGCCACTTCTTGTCCAACTCGTATACATACAATGCCTTGGAAGTCTCTTCTCTATCTGCATCCTTGTGCCGCTTTCCGCCTGCCGTATGACCGATCAGCATGAAATTGCTCGCACGAAAACACGTTCCTTCCCACTCGGGATCCACATACGTCTCAACTTGATGTACGACATTTAGGAATATTGGCGGCGATTACCGCATGGGTGGGGACTTGATGCCCTTTTGTGCGTGGATTGGCGATTTGTTCAGCCAAGCCACAAAGGTAATGGTCAAAGATAAGCAGGTCCTACATTTACGCAGGTTAGTATTGGAGCAGGGAGAGTCCAGAGCGATTGCAGCGCGCAACTCGGGTATGTGTGAGACCACGGCGCGCAAGTACATGCGGTTGGGTAAACTGCCGAGCGAGACCGTCAAGCCGCGAACGTGGCGTACGCGCAAGGATCCGTTCGAGGATGTGTGGGAGGAGGCGAAGGATTTATTGGAGACGAATCCGAATCTTGAGGTTACGGCACATTTTGGTCAGCGTCGATATCCGGGCAAGTTTCAGTCGGGTCAGTTGCGGACGCTGCAGCGTCATGTGAAGTGCTGGAAAGCGATGGAGGGTCCGCCGAAGGAGGTCTACTTTGCACAGGAGTACAAGCCGGGAGATCGAGCGCAGTCGGACTTTACGTGCATGGGCAAGTTGGGTGTGACGATTCAGGGAGTGCTCTTCAAGCATAAGTTGTTCCATTTTGTGCTGACGTATTCGAACTGGCAGAGGGTAATGTATGCCGTTCGGAGAGCTTCGAGGCGCTATCGGAGGAATTGCAGAATGCTCTACAGGCGTGTGGAGGGGTGCCGAGGCTCCATCAGACGGATTCGTTGAGTGCTGCGGTACGCAGATTGCGTCGTAGTGATGGAGAGGCCTTTACGGACCTTTACCAGGCATTGATGAGGCACAGCGGTATGGGGGCTCGACATACGCAGGCGCGCAGTCCGCACGAGAATGGCAAGGTTGAACAGGCACACTATAGGGTAAAGAAGGCCATAGCGAACCAGCTCACTCTCCGGGGAAGCAGCGATTTTGAGAGTCAGCAGAAGTACGAAGCATTCCTTGCCAAGCTGTTTGTGCAGTTGAATACGCCGCGCAAGGAGCGTTTTGAGGAGGAGCGGGCGCATATGGGACCGCTCCCGAAGCGTCCATTGACGACATACAAGTCGTTATCGGTACGGGTATCCAAAGGCAGTACGATACGGGTACAGAACAACAACTACTCGGTGCCGAGCGGCCTGATAGGTGAGCGTGTGGATGTACGTTTGTACGGCGAAGAGGTGCAAGTGTGGTACCGTAACCGATTCATGGAGCGGATGCCCCGGTTACACGGCAGGAGCAAGCATCATATTCGGTACAAACATGTCATTTCCTCGCTAGTGCGCAAGCCTGGGGCGTTCGCGGATTACCGATACCGATCGGATTTCTTTCCCACCCACCGGTTCCGGATGGCCTATGAAGCGCTGCTTCGGGAGCACAGGAAGGGTACAAGGGCGGATAAGGAGTACTTGCAAGTACTGGATTTGGCAGCCAGAGGGGGCGAATCAGGGGTAGATGCCGTTCTTGGAGTGCTACTGGAGCGCAAGGAGGCCATAACCGCAGGGGGAGTACAGGCGATGTTGGGGCAGAATGTGCCAGAACCGATGGATGGTATAGCACCGGTCGAGGTGGACCTGGAGTTGTATGACACCTTGCTGCCACAATCAAAGCCGGGTATGCTTGCGGCAGGGTTATGAAGATGTTGACATCGGTGGAGATAGAGCAATTGCTGCAGAAGGGTCTCAAGGAGCTATGCATGCCGGGAATCCGGGCATGCTGGCAGGAGAAGGCAGCTATGGCTCGCAGGGAGTGTATAAGCTTTGAGCGTTTTTTGCTGCAGTTGTAGAAGATCACACGACTGAGCTGGTGGATCTGCTCCCTTCCCATTCGCACAGCAGGTATTTCTTGTCGATTCCAAGAGGATCAAAGAGCAATATGTTCTCTCTGCGGTCCAGAAAGCCCCTTCAGGAGCACATGCAGGTGATGATCCATCCCCAGAGGTAGCGGATCCTGATCAAACGTGTCCAATGTCTACTTTGAGGCAAGCCTTGGCTCCCGCAACCAGCGCAGCGTGGGTTTGCTGTGTCGCTCCTCCTGTTTCTCATCTGCCGGTTAGGCCGCCGACCGTGATAAAGATGGCCATGGATTGGGCTAATGTATGGGAATTATATACGTGAGTGACCAACTGTACACAGTGAGGCACTTGTATCAATTTCACGGGTCATAGGGGTCGGTAACCCGAACGCCCCTCGCCGTGCAGAAGCCCCAATCCCGGAGGCCAGTATGTTTGCAGCCGCATTCAGGTCCGCATGATCCGCATGGCCACAGGACATACACGTGAATGTGCTCTGCGTCTTACGGTTACTCGCTTCTGTGTGCCCACACACAGAACACCGCTGACTGGTATAGGCAGCGGTAACCTTTATCACCTTGCGGCACTTATAGCCCAGCATCTGATCCAGCTGGCCCCAACCTGTTCGCAGTATTCCACGGTTGAGGCCAGACTTCTGTCTGACGTTTGTGCCAAAGCTCTCCATCGTCCCCTTAGCTGAACGTGTCATCGCTTTGATCTTCAGGTCCTCCAGTATCACCGTTGAGGAGCATTTGGCAATACTGCGACTTACCTGGTGGTTCGCATTCTTGAGGACGTTAGCACGCTTGCGCTGTATGCGGGCGATTCCATGCTTCCGCCTGTTACGACGGTTGGAGCCTTTCTTCTGTCTCGCCAGTCTTCGCTGATGCCGCTTCAACTTGGCATCAAGACGCTTGGTATCCGGTTGTCTGATAATGCTTGTATCGCCCTCTGTGGAGACCATAGCGATCTGCCCGCAATTACGGTCAATGCCTACAGCACTGCCGGTATCCTCTATTACAGGTGCCTCAATCTTGTAGCAGATGACAGCATACCATTTGCCGGCGTTCTTCTTTACAGTGGCTTTGATGGGTATACCATCAGGGTACGGGTTGCCTCCCCGCCTGCGGAGCGCCATATATCCCACTTTCGGGATATACAGCTTGCCATCCCGAACCCTTACGTTATCCGGGATCGTGAACGAAGGCGTACTACCACGTCTGGAATGGAATCTCGGTCTTCTCTTACCTTCCTTGAAGAATGCCTTCCATGCATCCGCCTGATATTTCAATGTGTATCTAACGACACCAAAGGAGTATTCAGGTAGCCACTCGACCGTACGGCGCAGTGCCGTGAACCGCTTCCCCAGCGAGAAGAAGCTTACCGAGGGCGGCTTCTCTCCAGCCTCTTTCGCTTTCTTGTAGGCCTCGCTCTGCTCTGCGAGG
Organism: Rhodothermales bacterium; assembly: GCA_963663495.1. Classification (GTDB taxonomy): domain Bacteria; phylum Bacteroidota; class Rhodothermia; order Rhodothermales; family Bin80. Next base: position 214,541 of record OY760427.1, on the reverse strand, counting down.
ATGGCATTCCACACAAACCTACACGCACCCGCTAATCCAGCAAGTTGCTTGGCGTTACTTCGACTTCCGGGCAACAGCCTGTATGTGATATTGCGGTATGCACTAACCGTTTCGGGCATGGCACTGTGATATATAACTCCCTAATATATGATAATTATATTCCATGCGTACCCACGTGTTGAGTTATTTGAAATAATTGCAGTTTTTCGTGAAAAGCGGGAACCGATTATGAACAACTGGCGAAAGCCATCCTGTCTGCACCACCAAAGCACAAAAAGTAACTCCTGCGAAAACGCGTGGCATTCAGCCATATAACTCCCATATCTTTCTCCGCTTGCAGAGAGGATTGACGCTATCCGCAATAAGATCATTGGTAACGCGGAGGACAAGGGCCGGGCATACAATACGGATCAGCTTGACGATCAGCACATTATCCGTCGCATGGTGCTCAAGCGGTGCGTCTACGGTGTTGATAAGATCCCAATGGCGGTAGAGCTGGCCAAGGTGTCGCTTTGGCTCCACACCTTCACCTTCACCGTCGGCGCTCCGCTAAGCTTTCTTGATCATCATCTCCGATGCGGCGACAGCCTGTTCGGCGAGTGGGTGGCTCGCGCTGTGCAGAGGACAAACGAACATAGTAGCCTTTTCCTAAGGGACCCGCTTGACCGGGCGATGCGTGCTGCCGCACCGATGCAGATCATTGAGGGATTGACGGACGCCGAGATCGCCGAGGCGCACCGGTCTTCTGATATTTTCTCCGAAGTATCGGAAATGACTGCTCCTCTGCATGCATTTGGGAGTTATATGGCTGAGTGCCACGCGTTTTCGCGGGCGTTACTTTTGGGAATTATATTGCTGAGTACCCACGCGTTTTGGCACCCGTTATTTTGCGCTGTGGTGGTGTAGTTAGGATGGCTTGCTCCAGTTTTTCATAATCAGTTCCCGCTTTTCGCGAAAAACCCGCAATTATTTCGAAAACCTCAGCAAATGGGTACTCAGCCATATAACTCCCTAATGTATCCGTGTAAAAATCGATTGTGCGGATTTGTGGAGTGTAATCCGTATTTTCCAGTCTCCACTGACCGGAAATCACACAGAAATGATTAACGATTTGGGGAAGCAGGGACGAAAATCATTCTCAACAAACTGGCAAAGGCATCGCGATGAAGAAAATTAGGCTTATAACTATCGGAGGCGGTGCCATCGCGGGTGGCGTGTTCGGGTCCGGGATTGGGATAGCACTTGGTCCAGCAGGGGCAATTGCTGGGACTGTTCCATGCGCGATAATTGACGCGTATTTAGGCTGGCGTATCTACCGAGGTATAAGCTCTAATTGATGGCTACCAGTCAGGGAGTCATCGACAGGTATATCGCGGCGACGACTAGCAATTGATGGCGAAGAACAAGCTTCAAGGCCTCGCGATTCAATCTCGACCCTTGAAGTTTGGCGGTATTGTTGTCCTTCATCTGCACAGTCGATTAAGTCTGTTACTTCCGGTTGACGGGGGTACATGTGTTCCGGTAGCCTTTGCGGGTTAGCCCTGCCCAGTACTCACAAGAGTGACTTAATAACGGGCGCATTCAGGGTATCCAAAAGGCATGGCAAAGCGTCTTGCTCGTGGGTTTTGTTGCAAGTGAAGCGAAGTTCCTTGTAGTGGATGGCCTGTTGTTGCCATTGACACCAAGTCTCGTGGTGCGTAGCAAGTAAGGTACGTCAGGGAAGGAACCCGCACGTGGCTGGCACGCACCGAGGGCGGCGGAAGGGGAACGAAGCAACCGAGACTGCGGAGCGTACGGGTACCGCTATGGCGGCGGACGCTCTACCCGGTCATAGAATGTTAATTCTTCATAGGCGATCGCTCGCATCTGCAGCCTTGCGTAGCCGCGCCACAGGATGGTGTGCCCCGGCGGCGGGTCATGCTTACGGTTCATGTAGCCGCCCATCAACGCCACCAGCACGATCGCCGAAGCCAGATCTGTGTGTGCGGCAAGACCATAGTTGCGGGCATAGACCCGCATCATGTGCAGCTCTGCATCGGTGAACATCACCTCCGCTTCCATGTCGGCGGATACACGCCCCAACAAGGTCATCAGCATGATCCGCCAGGCTGTGACCATGTACAGTGTAATCGCCCGATGTAAGGCGTCCGCCTGCTGCATGCGCAGCTTCTCTATACGGCAGCCGCTCTTGAGAACCCGGAAGAAGTCCTCTACACGCCAGCGCAGCGTGTAGTTTTCCACCATCAGCTTCGCTTCCTCCACGGTCGTCACCTCCACCGTGGTCAAAAGATATCACTCGATGCGATCGGCGCCGTCCGGCGGCGCGGTCTCACGCATGTGGATCGCCGATACCGTTACCGGAGCTTCCGTAGAACCCTTCGGCGAAGGCAGCGTCACCCGGCGAAAACGCAATTCCATCCGCGCCGTACGCTCTTCGCGGCCTTTGTACGTAACCCGACCTGACTTCGCCCGACGACTCAGACGCGTCACCGACAGCTCCAGCACATCCGCTGCCGGCCCCTTACGCATCGCCTTGAACAGCCGATCCTGGTCCTTGCCCAGAATCCGGTTATACTTGGCCCGCACCAATACATGCGTACGCTTCAGCGTACGCTGCGCCGCAAAGAGCGCAAATATGTCCGCCTCCCGGTCCATCACGCACAACACGCGTGTCTTGCGCGGCAGCGTCTCTGCAGCCTTATCTATGTCACGCAGCCCGTGTATCCATTGATGCGTCTTCGTTTCCTTTTCCTTCTTCCTGTACGCACACCGCAACACGCCCAGCGGCAACCCCTCTCCGCTTAGTGCCAGCGTCGCATGCAGATGCACACCACGGGCCTTGGCCGAGGTCTGGTTACGACCGATGACCTCCAGACCGTCGCACTCCAGACGTGTGCTGAAGCTGATGTCCGTACCGTCCTGCACGCACAACACCGTATCCTGCGTACGCATCCGCTCGATCGTACGCTGGCGGTGGGGCACCAGCATCTTCGCCGGCGTGATCCCGAACTGGTCCGCCTTCTCTATAAACCGCCAGTAGCCCCGTACCGCCGCAGGATCTCGCTCTGGTGTCGCCGTCACAGGCTTTCCCATCGCATTGGCCACCAATGCGGCGCTCTTGACCAAACGGACGCTACGTCGCACATCTCCCAGCTCCGCAGCACCAAACTCCTGCTGTGCCCACGTGGCTCTGCACAGCCCGGCGCTCACCTCCAGCCGGGGCCGCAACTCCACTTCCGGCACGCCCAGAAGCGTGCGCCACGCAGGCTCCAACTCATAGACCAATACCTTCTTCCGGGAAACCTGACCAGCACCGTTGGAAGCATGCCGGCCCCGCCCCTGGGTAATACCCAAATATCAGAAACCCACCGCCCGAAAACACGTCCCTGCATGGTCCGGCCCCACAAACGTCTCCACAATGTACGGCACATAATCGTAGCGTTCCTCGAAATCGGAAACCAGACGCCGCAACACGCGACCCAGAGCGTAACTCGCCAGATTCTTGCACTGCACACCCGGACGAATCAGAAAACGGCTCAGGTTTACTATGCGGTGAAGCTGGGCGCCTCGCTGCTCGTGGCTCCCGACCATCCACGCGTCCCGAGGCTTCAGATACAGGGCGGCAGCAGAAAAACCGACCGCACCCAGATAACCGTGTGCGCTCGTGATCAGGTAGCGCAACTGCGCCCCCGCAAACGTGGTCACCCCCTGCGGATGCTCCCGGTCCATGAGCGTGTTCCAGATGGCACGATCCTGCCTGCTCTCGACCAGAACGATCTCCAAGTCCTTAATCTGGCGCACATCTTCGGGCATGTCCACCGCCTCCGACACCGGAGCATCCAACAGCCGGGGGCGGGAAACCGGAACAGCACACTGCGGTGGTGGCAATGTAATCCGCCCTTCGGCTTCCAGCACCCGCAACGCCTTCATGCACGTTGCCCGCTGCTCGCGGCCACGCGCATCAAAAAAGCCGAACTGCTCACACACCAAGACCCCGAGAGCCGACCGGCTCTCGTCCTGGTGTTCCGCCACTGTTGCCGATAGAGTCGGCAACGCGCTGCGAAGCGTTGTCAAAATCCCACGCTGTGCCTCCATACCGGTAACCTAAGCGGTATGGGAGCCATTGTCAAGTCTTATTTGTGGCGATAGGGCAGACCTAAGGGGGCGATGGAGAGCTTTGGCACAAACGTCAGACAGAAGTCTGGCCTCAACCGTGAGATACTGCGAACAGGTTGGGGCCAGCTGGATCAGATGCTGAGCTATAAGTGCTGCAAGGTGATAAAGGTTACCGCTGCCTATACCAGTCAGCGGTGTTCTGTGTGTGGGCACACAGAAGCGAGTAACCGTAAGACACGGAGCAAATTCACGTGCTATGTCCTGTGGACATGCGGATCATGCAGACCTGAATGTGGCTGCAAACATACTGGCCTCCGGGATTGGGGCTGCTGCACGGCGAGGGGCGTTCGGGTTACCGACCCCTATGACCCGTGAAATTGATACTAGTGCCTCACTGTGTACAGTTGGTCACTCACGTACTATAATTCCCTAATTTAAAACTTAAAGATCGCCGGCTTATGCGGTCCCATGCCCACCAAGAGCCGCACTACGGCCCCGATCTCCAAAGCGATCCTCGGGTTCAGGAAAAACCCCGCACTAGACCGTGACAGGAACCTATAGGAGGCCTACCGCCTACTCCGCTGCACCGAACGGGAATCAAGCCCGGGGTCTGGGAGAACGCTGATGCCCACCTGAGCAACAGAGAGGACCCGGCTGCCGATCACTTCGCTGCCGCCTAGGACTGCCCTTTCCCCATAAATCATCCATTACGGTTCGATTGTTCGTCAGTTCTGGTCAACTCTCGCTGGCATGGCTGTCGGAATATCTCGGGTATTTCGACCTGACAGGTATGGTGTGTGACTTGAGGTGAATAACGCCGTCCTCTCGTGCGGATACGCGATCTCTTCCTGCGCCGCTGCCCCTGCCATTCTACCACTTCAGGTACTTAACTTCGCGCTACTTGTTTGTTATGTTGCGGCATGTTTCAACGAAGTCAGGTCTTACGAACGCTCACCGCTCCCCGCAATGGAGAGCGTTTGGACAGGGTTCTTGCCGACGATCGTTGGCGGTTTCGCACGCAGATAGCGCGCGCTGTCTGTGAAGAGTTCGGGTTTGTTGATGCACGGGGCGAACCGCAGGTGAGCAACTGTGCGCAGGCTTTATCGAAGTTGGAGGCCTGGGGGAGGATTGTGTTGCCCAAGCCCGAGAATTGTAATGCGGCTAAGGCGGAACCGCGTAGGCGCGAGGAGCGGGTACTGGATCCGATAGCGTTACCGAACACGGTACACGGTGTCCGGGGGTTGACGATTGAGTTGGTTGAGACGGACGAGCAGCGTGTGGTGTGGAACACGTTGCTGCACTTTGAGCATCCGAGGCGTACGACCACATTTGTGGGAGCGCAGGTACGCTATCTGATAGGCAGTGCCCATGGTTACCTGGGAGCGGTGGGGTTTTCGGCGACGGCGTTGTGCCTGGCGCCCAGGGAGTGCTGGATGGCGTGGAGTGATGAGCAGCGCAAGGCGCATTTGCACCGTGTGGTGTGTTTGAGTCGTTTTCTGATACGGGGGCAGTGTCAGGATTTGGCCAGCCATGTACTGGGTAAGGTATTGAGACGGTTGGCGGATGATTTTCAGGCACGGTACCGTTACCGTCCCTGGGTCGTCGAAACGTATGTGGATCCCCAAGGGGAAGGAGCGTGTTTTGAGGTGAACAATTTTGTATTGATCGGCCATACCGCAGGCGGAAAGCGGCACAAGGAGGCAAAGGAAGAGGATCCCAAGGCGCTGTATGTATACGAGTTGGACAAAGAATGGCGCGAAACCTTGGGGGAACCGGAGGAGGAGTTGCGTCCGGTGAGGGATCCGCACGAGGGGATTGACAGTGCGCAGTGGGCCGAAACGGAGTTTGGCGGAGCGCCATTGGGAGACAGGCGGTTGTCTGTGCGACTGGTAAAGAGCACGTCCATGTTGGCCGATGTGATAGGCCACAGCATTACCGCGCATACGGATGCGGACCGCGCGGCGGTGAAGGGGCATTACCGGTTATTGGAGAGCAAGAAGGACAAAACGGTAACGCCGGAGAACATATTGGCACCGCATCGCGGGCGTACGATAGAGCGTATGCGTAGTCAGGAGACCGTGTTATGCATCCAGGACACGTAAGCGTGCGGTGAACTACATCTTGATTGGGTGATGGGTTCTGGGGAGCTTACCCCTAGACGTGAGAACCCAGACCCCAGATCGCATGGTACAGCCCAAACTTACGGCGGAAGAGATGTTTCCGCTGGTAGAGCAGTATAACGAAAGGACCCGGTCCGCAGCGGCGTTTTGTGCAAAGCACGGCATCTCGTATGGGCAGTTGAATTATTGGAGGCGGAAGGTTCGCCAGGAGACTGCAGCCGAGGACAGCCGAGGCTTCGTGGAGATAGGCAGTGTAGCACCAAGGGAAGCGGCACAGGTAGAGATCGCATATCCGGGTGGGATACGGGTGCGGTTCTTTGCACCGGTATCTGCTTCGTACCTGGCCAGGCTGACGCAGTCATGATCGGACTGGCACCTTCGCACCGGTACTTCTTTTACCGACCGCCGGTGGACATGCGCACAAGCTTTGACGGCTTGTGCGCTTTGGTAAAAAGCGGCATGAAGCGGAATCCGATGTCGGGAGACATCTTTGTATTCATCAACAGGAGGCGAAACCATTTGAAGGCGCTCACATGGGATCGGAACGGCTTTGCGATCTTCTACAAGCGCTTGGAGACGGGTACGTTTGCGTTGCCAGAGGAGGATGTGCCGACATGGGCACAGATGGTGATGATGCTGGAGGGGGTGTCGTTGAAGACGGTGAAATATCGGCCCCGATATGCGGTAAAAAGCCGATAATCGGGCCAAATATAATGTGTGATTCGGGAACAAGCAATATGCTGGTGTTGCTAGCTCACCATGCAGCCCGAAGCACATTCTATCCTCTCCCCCGCGCAGGTTGCGTTGCTTGCACAGCACCCCGAATTGGCCAGTGCCTTTGATCAGTACAGCCGGGATAATGCAGAATTGGAGAGAAAGAATAGCCAGCTGCATGATCGATGCAGCCGGCTTGAGGCAGAATTGGGGAATATGAATAACCGGCTGATGCTAGCGCTACGCGCGCTATACAGTCCCAAGAGTGAAAAGTGTGTGCTGAATGACCCGCAGCAGGGCACGTTGTTCGATAAGCCGGAGCAGGAGGTCCCTCTACCGGAGCCGGAGACGAATGGACAGACGAAGAATGGGCAAAAGGCGAACGGACGGCAGAAGAAGAAGGGCAAGCCCAAGCGTAAAGCGCTGGACGATCTGCTGAAGAAACTGCCCCGCGAAACGATTACTATTGAGCCTGACGGGGATACCGGTGGTATGACGTGCATCGGGGCGGAGAAGACGCTGGTTCTGGAGCGTGTACCCGCCCATATGAAGGTTATTGAGTATGTGCGTCCGAAGTATGTGGACCCTGGGGATGAGGATAAGGGGGTAATCATAGGTGAGTTGCCACCACGGATGGTGAACAAGGGCATGGCGGGTCCGGGGTTGTTGGCAGATGTGGTAGTGGGCAAATATGCGGACCACCTGCCTTCGTACCGTCAGCAGCAGCGGTTTCGTCGGGAAGGCGTGGAGATTGCGAAGTCCACGCTGGGAGGCTGGATATCGCAGTCTGCGTCGCACCTGACCCCGTTGTATGATGCTCTGAAGCAGGAGTTGCTATCCACCGGGTATCTGCAGGCGGATGAGACGAGGATGGAGGTGCAGGATGGAGATAAGAAGGGATCGCTGCATAAAGGCTTTTATTGGGTGTACCATAGTCCAGAGCAGAGACTGTTGGTGATGGAATACCGAAAGACCCGTGCTCGGGCGGGTCCGGTGGAGTTTTTGCACGGGTATGAGGGATTGCTACAGACAGACGGGTATGTAGCTTACGACATCTTTGATGCGGACCCATCCGTAACGCTCTACGCATGCATGGCGCATGCCCGGCGCAAGTTCTTCGACTGCAAGACGTACGAGCCGGATAAGGCCGCGCATGTGTTGAAGGAGATACGCAAGCTCTACCTCATAGAGCGTTGGCTACGCAAAACGGGTGCGAGTGCGGATGTTCGTCAGCAACTGCGACAGGAACGGGCCGGACCTGTACTGGAGGAGCTGAAGCCGTGGCTGGAGGTGAACAATGGTTTACCCAAGAGCCCGTGGGCCAAGGCGACCCAGTATACGCTTGGCCGTTGGCAAAGGCTGACCCGATATCTGGATGAGGGCCGTGTGGAGTTGGACAATAATCTGGTTGAGAATGCGATACGGCCACTGGCTATTGGTAGGAAGAACTACATGTTCGCAGGATCCCATGATGCATCCCAGCGGGGTGCCGTGGTCTATTCGCTCCTTGGAACCTGCAAATTCCACGACGTCAACCCAATGGAATGGCTCATGGAAGTATTCCAGCGCATCCCGACACATCCTGCCGAGGACATAGCAGCGCTATTGCCCCATCATTGGAAACGGGCACGGCAAGCCCACTAGGGTAAGGCCGCCTAGCTGCCGGACGCCGAATCGTCCAGATCGGGCAAGCCCACATGCTCTCCTCCTTCCAACCACACTGTACCCGCCAAAACCGCCAAAAAGCCCGCTACCCTGTACTTCACCGCACGCTTACCAGGACACGACGAAGTTGCGGTACAGTACGCGGCCGGCGTGTACGGATTTGGAGGTAATAGGGAGTAATCAGACGACGGCGAAGACGCTGGGGTTGCCGTTGCATGCGACGCTGGTGGTGACGGAGGATGGATTGACGTTGGGGGTGTTGCGTGGCAGCTTCAAGGATCCGGAGGAGGGTCCGCATGTTCCGCGGACGCAGCAGTGGATAGACGGGTTCAAGGATATATGCGAGACGCAGGTGATCTGTGTTGCGGACCGGGAGGCGGACAGCTTTGCTATGTTTGCCGAGCAGCGTAGACAGGGTAAGGCGGAGGTATTGATACGAGCGAAGCATGATCGGAAGCTGTTTGCGGTAATGCGCAGTGGTAAGGCTCCGGGGAATGTAGAGATAGAGATACAGCGGGTGACGGCGCGCAAGCAGGCACGGAAGGGTCGCAGTTACCGGATGGTCAATGCGGAGGTACGCTACGGGAGGTTCTTGTTGCCGGATCCGAAGAACGAGGAGGAGCCGGTGGTGATGTACGGGGTGCATGTGTTGGAGGTGGAGCCTCCGGGGGATGCGCCGCCGGTGGAGTGGATGCTATTGACCAGCATGGAGGTAGGGAGCGTAGCGGATGCACGGCGGGTGTTGGCCATGTATCTCAAGCGGTGGCGGGTGGAAGACTTCTTCCGCGTGCTTAAGAGCGGGTGCAAGGTGGAGCGTTTGGGTCTGCGTACCTCGTTGCGTCTGCAGCGAGCAATAACGATGTATTGTGTAATATCCTGGCGCGTCATGACCTTGGTGCAATTGGGTCGGGAAGTGCCGGAGCTGGACGCGGATGTCTTTTTCACGGAGATGGAGCTGCGATTCTTGGATGGATATGCAGCACGGGTAAAGCTGCCGAAGCCCAGTACTTTGGGAGCTGCTATCCTGATCGTAGCGGTGCTCGGCGGTTATCAGAACCGCACTCGTGATGGACCGGTGGGTTACCAGATCATGTGGCGTGGCCTAGAGAGGTTACACCTAATGACATTGGGATACGAATTGGGATACGAGGTAAGAGACGAACGATTGAGTGCATGCTCGCACGGGTGTTCATCTGGGTTCACATAAATGGCATATCAACTTGCCTGATGTGGGGCTATGCCCCAATGGCTACACCTGCGTGAGCGTGCGGTGAACTGCATCTTGATTAGGTGACGGGTTCTGGGAAGCATACCTGTAGACGTGAGAACCCAGACCCCGGACCGCCTGGTACAGCCCAGACGTACGGCGGAAGAGATGTTCCCGCTGGTAGAGCAGTATAACGAAAGGACCCGGTCCGCAGCGGCGTCTTGCACAGAGCAGGGCATCTCGTACGGACCGTTGAATTACTGGAGGCAGAAGTATCGCCAGGAGACTGCAGCCGAGGGTTCGTGGATGTAGGCAATGCAGCGCCAAGGGAAGCGGCGCAGGAAGAGATCGCGTATCCGCACGAGAGGAGGGCATTATTCACCTCAAGTCACACACCATCCCTGCCAGGCCGAAATACCCGAATTATTCCGACAACCATGCCAGCGATATTTGACCATACCTGACGAATAATCGAACCGTGATGGATGATTTATGGGTACGGGGCAGGCCTAGGAAGTCCCTGTAACAGGCAGCCACACCGACGGGATCACCATCAGCGATGTCTGCAGACCAAATCCCAGCTATTCAATTACCGCCCTCACGGCCGCCATCATGTGACGGAGACATTCTGAACGGGTGCTGGTACCGCGCCCCTGATTCGTCTGATGCAATCTACTGTGGCCTTCCGCACTGGCGGGAAGTGCCTGGTCCGGGCATCAGCGTTGACCGCTTGAATCACGACAAACCCTTCACTCCTAATGCAGCACCCGCCACGAACTCCCCGGCTGGCCTACTGGGTGCCTGGCACCTCTTCCAGGCCGAGTGTCTTGCCTTTCATAATCGCAGGGACCCCTTCGTCCATCCACACCGGGGCCGGAGCATCCTGTAAATAATGGTCAAAGAATTGCTGCATACGAATCGCAAAGTCTCGTTTGTTCTGGTACTTCCCAAGACCATGTCCCTCGCCGTTGTAATTGAGAAGCCAGACAGGCTTACCGAGACGCCGCAAGGCGACAAAGAACTCAATGCCCTGGTACCACGGCACCGCGCCATCGTCATCATTGTGCAGCATCAGCACCGGAGTATTGATCTTGTCGGCCTGAAATAGCGGTGAATTGTCGAGGTATCGCAGCGGGTATTCCCACAATGTGCCGCCGATGCGACTCTGGGATCTTTCGTACTGGAACATCCGACTCATTCCGCTGGCCCACCGAATGCCGCCATACGCACTAGTCATGTTGGAGACAGGTGCTCCCGCCTCCGCGGCCTTGAAAAGGTTGGTCTCGGTGATCATATACGCGATCTGATACCCACCCCAGCTGTGCCCTTGCACGCCGATGTTGTCTTCCTTGACAATGCCCTTATTAATAAGCTCTGTGACGCCCGGCACAACGGCATTCAGCGCGCTCTCTCCCGGGTAGCCCACCTTATAGGGTATGTCGGGGATAAAGACCAGATAGCCACGACTGACATAGAAGGAAACACTGATGGATGACCGCGCGGTAGCAGGAGGACGATGCTGGTGCAGTCCGTCGGACATCTTCTCATAAAAATACACCATCATCGGGTACTGTAGGTCCAGGTCGAACCCGTCGGGCGTAAACAGCATCCCCGTAAGTGGCAGACCGTCCAGGGATGTCCATTGAACAAGCCCTGCATTACCCCACCGATAGTCGGCCTGCTGAGGATTGGCATCACTCACGCGACGCTGGTTCTCAAAATCCCCGTCACTCGTCCAGAGATCTCCAAATTCCCTAAACGATTCCCGTCTGTACAGCAACCTATCTGCATCCTCGGCACGTTGAGGCGTTGAGAAGCGCCGTTCTGCCATGAGGAGCTCCTGCGGCATGCTTTCGCCACTGACGCTGTCCCTGTAGAAACCATCTGCCTTTGTCTCCATGTCGAAAGCAGACAGAAGCATGGGAGCATCCGGATCAATGGCATCTTCATCCGCATCCAACCGCACGTAACGCAGGCGCAGGCCGTTCTCGCGCCCAAATCCGTCGGTCACACTGTAGGGCTCCGCAGACCCGGATGGGTCTACGGCCCAGATATCGAACTTATCGTACACCAAATACCGTCCGTCGGCCTCGGTCCAGCCCGCAGATCCATATGCGCTCGGGAGATAGGGCCAATCGTGCAGTTCATTGTGGAAGGCGTGCGGAATCTCTTCCGTCAGGTTTACCGATGGTCCTCCGCTGGCAGGCATGGCCATCCACCCCAATGCCTCGCGATCCCACCAAGTGATATAGTTGGCGTCTGGAGAAAGATGTGCAGAGCCCTGTATACCCGAGAGAAGCAGGGTTGCATCCCCCGTGCCGGCATCCACGGCATACACATCGGTATACCGGGGCCAGTCCCAGGAAATCTGTTGGCGGTAGGGTATATTGGTATTGGCGATCGCGATATCAGCATCGCCGTTCAAGCCCACAACCACCGAAGGGCGGTCGGGAGTTGCCAGCTGTACCATATCGCCAGAGTCCAAATGCACGACTGCACGGTACGTGCGTTTCTGCTCGTCGTCCAGCTGCACCAGCTGCATGGGCTGCAGCAACGGGTCCTTCCAGCTCCAGATATCCAGTACAACCTGTTCGTCCTCTGGCTCGTCGGCGTCTTCCTCCGGCCCCGACCACTGAGCAGTGCCGAAGTACAGGCGCTGGCCAGAATCGGAGAAGGAAAGGTTCCCGTCCTCGCCGATCCCCTGCCCATCCGGCAGACGGTCAGGCGTTACCAGCGGCTCCACATCTCCATCAATCCAAAGATACAGGCTGTGGGCTGATTTGTCGGGGTCCTGATCGTCACGGTCGGAAAGAAATGCCAACTGCCGGCCCTGGTCGTCAAAGGTAGCACCGATGTATGCTCCCTTGCCGGAAAGCAAGGTGTCTGCCTCCATTGAGGCCGTATTGACGAGCAGCATGGCACCACCGATGCTAGTATCAACAACTGCCGCCACCGCCAAGTAAGCCCCGTCAGAAGAAATCACGTAGTCCGTAGTCCCCGGAAACGCCATCTCCTGATCCGTATCAAGATTGAAGAGGACCAACCTTTCACCCTCCTTGTCGGGCTCCTCGTCAGCCTTGGTGGTGTCAGGCAGCGGAGGCTCTTCAAGGTAGGCTAGCACGCGGCTACCTTCTTCGGGCAGCTTGAACGACTGGATGCGCGCACGCTTGACCACGCTACCGCTGGCCATGTCAAGAATCCCGAGCGAGTCTTTTGGCATGGCGTCCGCTGGTGCCTCGGCCAGCTTGGCAGCGCGCACCAAATCCCTCGGAGCATTGATCATAAAGACAACGAAGCGTGCATCGTACGAAAACGCCGGGTCATTCCCCCGCGGAATGCGGTGATGCACATCTTTACCTACAATGTGTAGCACGCCGTCGCCATTCTCCGGGCTGGTGACATAGTGGACCCACTGTCCGTCTCTAGAGATTGCGGAGTCCGAAATACGCTGCCAGATATCGTAGGCGTCGTGGTCAAGCGGTTGTTGAGCAGCGGCCACTGATGGTAGCAGTACAAGTATTGGCAGGTACAGAAATGAGCGATGCATGGATTCAGGAATCATGTAGTGGTTCGTCCCAGGTGCCGCCAATCGGGTAGGATCCCAACACCTTCAGCAATGCTGTGAGCTCCTCAAGGTGCTCAAGCGCACGTGCCACAGGGACGTCTTGAAGCGAGCCTTCAATATCAAGATAGAAGAGATACTCTCCCGGGCTTCCGACCAACGGCCTGCTTTCGATCTTCAATAGATCAAGGTCGCGCAAGACGAAGGTGGCAAGGCTCTTGAACAACGCCCCCGGCACATTGGTCTGCAGGGCAAATGCAATAGATATCTTGTGCGGCCTTGCCTGCAGAGCGCCTGGTCGTGCACTACCCGAAGGCGCAAGGGCAAGAAAACGTGTATAGTTCTGATGGTGGCTTTCTATGTCCTCCGCCAACAATTCCAGCCCGTACTCGCTCGCCGCATGCCGGGAGGCTATGGCGGCATAGTGCTGCTTCCCCTTCCAGGCTACCATTCTTGCAGCGCCTGCAGTGTCGTAGGTCGGTACAGCCTCCGCATGCGGCAACCTCCTACGCAAGTATGTCTGGCACTGACCCAACGCCTGCGGATGGGAATACACGGATGTTATGGACGACAAACCCGCACCGCGTACCGCCAGAAGATGGTGCCGGATGCGCACATGGACCTCGGCCACTACCCGTACCTCGCTTGCCAGCAGCAGATCATAGTTGACATGCACACTGCCAAAGAGCGAGTTCTCAATCGGAATGATGCCCCGGTCAGCGCGGCCACCCACCACTGCCGCGAACACATCTTCCATGGATACCTGCGGCAGCAACCTGACACCCGGGTACAGCGCACGTACAGCACTCTCGCTGTAGGCTCCTGTCTCTCCCTGAAATGCTACCGTCATGCGGTCTACATGCGGTCTGGCGCCGTCACCCCAATCACAGCAAGCCCGCCCTGCAGGACAATTCGCGTGGCGCGAGCCAAGGCTATGCGGGCAGCAGCGAGCTGTCGCTGTTCACCAATGATACGGCATTCATGGTAGAAGCGGGTAAAGGCCTCCGCAACGCTGCGAAGGTAAACCCCCACGCGGTGCGGCTCGCGGGCGGCGGCACTCTGCTCAATACACTCCGGAAACCGTGCAAGCACCTGAATCAGTCGCAGCTCCGAATCGTCTGTGAGGCAATCCATCTCCGGATCCCCTAGCGGGGAACCGGACTCTTCGACCTTGCGGAGAATGGAGCAGATGCGCGCGTGCGCATACTGCAGATAAAACACCGGATTCTTATCGCTCACTTCGCGGGCGAGGTCCATGTCAAATTCCAGATGGCGCCCCGCAGACCGCATCAAAAAGAAGTACCGCGTCGCATCTTCTCCGACGGAATCCATGAGCTCATCCAAGGTTATGTAGCGGGCCTTACGCGTACTCATCTTGACCTCCCTGCCGTCCTCGGTCAGCGTCACGAACTGATGAATGATCATATCAAGCCGCTGCGTATCGTACCCCATCGCATCCAGCGCTCGCACAATGTCGGGATAGGTAGCGATGTGGTCCGCACCCAGGATATCAACCATGACATCATAGCCACGAGCGTACTTGTCCCGGTGATACGCGATATCAGGAAGACGATAGGTGGGCTCGCCTGTTCGCTTGATGAGCACCGTGTCCATCTCTTTACCCATCTCAGATGTCCGCAACCACACCGCGCCGTCACTGCGGTACGTGTATTCACGCAACTTCTCCAGCGTATCTTCAATCGCCCCGTTCCGGTACAAGGTTCCTTCATTGAAGAAGGTATCCATGTTTATCCGCAAACGCCCTAAAGTCTGGGTTATGTCCACTACGATGCAATCCTTCGCAATCGTTATGAAGGGCTCCAGTTCACCGCTGTTAAGCACTGCTTCACCGCCCTCTTCCAGGATGCCACGAGATATCTCCGTTATATAGCTCCCTTGGTAGCCATCCTCCGGGAACGGCACATCGAAGCGCCCGGCCAGTTCTGCACAGCGCGCTCGCACAGAGGCTCCCAGTACCCTCATTTGGCGTCCGGCGTCGTTAAAGTAGTATTCGCGCGTGACCTCGTATCCCACCCATGCCAGAAGTCTGGCAATTGTGTCCCCCAGTACAGCATTACGCCCGTGTCCGACGGTCAGAGGACCGGTAGGATTTGCACTGACAAATTCAACCAGCGCGCGTTGGCCGGAATGCGACCGGGCACGCCCGTAGGACGCACCCTTGCGCAGAATTTCCGCAAGGGTGCGATGCCAATGGGTTGAAGAGATATGAAAATTGATAAAACCGGGCCCTGCAATCTCGCATCTATCCACCATACCGGCCTGGATTGAGGTAGTCCAGAGGTTCCTTACAATGGAGTCAGCAATCTGCCGCGGATTTTGCCCTAGGTGACGGGCCAGTTGGAGCGCAGCATTAGTGGCAAAATCTCCGTGTGCCTGATCTTGAGGAACAGAAATCTGTGGCTCATAATCCGCCGGCACGCCGTCCATGGCGGCAAGCGCCTGCCCCAGTGCCTGCCGCAGATAGCGCTTCATGCGGCTGAAGGCACCGCCTCGTTGGACCAGCGTCCACGGAACGGGGCAATGCTTACCGGCAGCGGCGTTTCAGTGACCAGGTGGGCCAACGCCTCCCCTACGGCACAGGAAAACTTGAATCCGTGCCCCGAGCACGCACAGGCGGCAAAGAGTCCCGGCATGACTTCGTCAATGAAAAAATGCTGGTCGGGCGTGCAGGTGTAAAAGCATGTGGCGGCGTGCGTACAAGGGCCTGCCGCATCCGGGACGATCCGCCCCAATACATCAGCAGTGGCCTGGATTTCGGCCTCGGAGACGACACGGATGGCATCGTCCACATGATCTATACGGTGCCGCTCATGGTGCAGGCCCGCCTTGAACCCGTAACCCGTATCCGGGACAGCATATAGCAAGCCGCCGCCGTATTCGTACATGATGGTAGGCATGTGCGCCGTATCAAGGTGCGGCCTGAGGGGCCTGAACCACGAGGTGCTTACACGTACCACTTCCAACACCGATGCAAGCGATGGCAGAAAGTCCACGGTCCAAGCCCCGGAGCACAGTACAAGCCGGCCTGCCATAAGCGTGCGGCGGTCCGTCACAACACGAAATCCGTCCCCCTGCCGCCCCCAATCTTGGACACGCTCACCCAGCAGGAGGCTCGCACCCGCACGACGGGCCAGCACTAGGTGGGCCTCCACGCATGCCTCACACCACAAGATTCCGGCCTCCGGGTCGAATAGCGCCCTATCATCATCTCCCATACTGAAAGCGGGCCAGCGGCTCCGCACATCGCCCGCCTTAAGCCATGAATGGGGTGTTCCCAAGAGAGCCGCCGCGCGACCGGCCTCGCTGATGAATGGGCTGTCAACCGGACCAATGTTCAGGCACCCGCACGCGTCCAGTAGGGGACGAGTCCACGCTTCTTCCAGCTCGCCCCACAATTCATAGGAACGCCGAATCAACGAGGTGTACTGCGTACCCTCGCCATAGGCCTTACGTATCAGGCGGGTCTCTCCATGCGTCGACCCGATGGAATGCGGCGGCGCGTAACGGTCTATCCCGCACACATCAACGCCCTTGCGGCCAAGGTGGTAGAGCGCCGCACTTCCCGCAGCACCGAGTCCAATAACGATGGCATCCGGGTTAGACATTTGTACAGTAGTATACGGACCTGGCCAAAGGGTACAATATCCGCTGACGATTGGCAGCCCCTAAGGTAATAGCTATGGGAATTATATACGTGAGTACCCTCGCGTATCAATTTCACAGGTCGATGGGGTCGGTAACCCGAACGCCCCTCGCCGTGCAGTTGCCCCAATCCCGGAGGCCAATATGTTTGCGGCAGCGTTAAGGTCCGCATTGTCGGTGTGTCCACATGAGATACACTCGAATTTACTTTGGGTCAATCTATTCGCTTTGTCCCGACGACCGCACTTGTTGCAGTCCTGACGCGTGTAAGGGGCTGGGATCTTGAGCACTTCCCGGCATTTGTACTGCAGCATCCCGTCTAACTGCCCCCATCCGGTGGCATTAATGCTACGGTTCAGCCCTGCCTTCCGGGCGACATTCCTGCCTGGATTGTCAACAGTCCCTCTGGCGGATGAAGTCATCGCCACGATATTAAGATCTTCCAGTACAACCGTAGATGAGTGATTCGCGATCAAGCGGCTTGCTTGGTGATTGGTATTCCTGCGGGTCATCGCAATCGCTCGGTGAGCTTTCTGGAGTCGCTTCTTAGTGCGATATCTGCGGTTGGATCCTTTCTGCTGTCGGGCTGATTTCCGTTGATACCGGTGCAGTCTTGCCGTCTTACGCTTACCGTCCGGTTGCCGTATGATCTCGCGCTTGCCATCGGTGGAGACGGCGGCAACCTGTCCGCAGTTACGGTATATCCCCGTGGCAACGCCGTTATCTTCTATCTCAGGTGCTTCAATCTTGTAGCATATGCAGGCGTACCATTTGCCCACCCGTTGCAGAATCACGGCTTTTACAGGAACCCCATCCGGATACGGGTTGCCTCTCTTTACGTCGGATCTTCAGGTATCCAAGCTCAGGGATGAACAACCGTCCATCCTTGATCTTGACCGCTTCAGGAATCGCAAAAGATGGGGTACTGCGGTATTTGGCTCTGAACTTCGGTTTACCCCTACCTTGATTGAAGCAAGCCTTCCATGCGTCGGCTTGGACCTTCAGCGTGGTGCGCACCACGCTGAACGAGTACTTCGGTAGCCACTCGGTGCGATCTCGTAGTTCTTTAAACCGTTTTCCAAGAGAGAAGAAGTACTTCACGGATGGAGGCTGCTCGCCCGACTCCTTTGCCTGTTTGTATTCCTGGATGCACTGCGCCAGTATAGCGTTCCACACGAACCTGCAAGCACCAGCAATCGCGCCTAGCTTATTCGCATTGCTCCCCGGAAGCAGTCGGTATTCAATTGTCCTATGGACAGAACAAACGCGAGCATAATTGTTACAACCCTTCACGGGCATGGCATCAAGTTCAGTTGATGTTGTGGTAAGCAATGGGACGGAATGGGGTTCCGTCCCATTGTGTCCGTACCCTCCATCAAGCCAAGGGTTTATAGTCTGGGGTACTCAGGTATTTAAATCCCATAGCTATCGGGCAATGATTTTGGCCCTGGAGTCGCTGTACCCTGATATTCAAGCGCCGGATCGGGCTGGACAGACGGATAACCACGGGAGTTATATGGCTGAGTGCCACGCGTTTTCGCAGGAATTACTTTATTGTGCTTTGGTGGTGCAGACAGGATGGCTTTCGCCAGTTTTTCATAATCGGTTCCCGCTTTTCACGAAAAACTGCAATTATTTCAAATAACTCAACACGCGGGTATTCATGCTATATAAGTTCCATATATTAGGGAGTTATATACCACAGTGCCATGCCCGAAACGGTTAGTGCATACCGCAATATCACATACAGGCTGTTGCCCGGAAGTCGGAGTAACGCCAAGCACCTTGCTGGATTAGCGGGTGCGTGTAGGTTTGTGTGGAATGCCATCCTCGCAGAGCAGAGCGAGGCGTACAGGAAAGCGAAAGAGGCTGGAGAGAAGCCGCCCTCGGTAAGCTTCTTCTCGCTGGGGAAGCGGTTCACGGAGCTGCGCCGCACGGTCGAGTGGCTACCTGAATACTCCTTTGGTGTAGTTAGATACACATTGAAGTTAGATACACATTGAAATATCAGGCGGATGCATGGAAGGCATTCTTCAAGGAGGGTAAGAGAAGACCGAGATTCCATTCCAGACGTGGTAGTACGCCTTCGTTCACGATCCCGGATAACGTAAGGGTTCGGGATGGCAAGCTGTATATCCCGAAAGTGGGATATATGGCGCTCCGCAGGCGGGGAGGCAACTCGTACCCTGATGGTATACCCTTCAAAGCCACGGTAAAGAAGAACGCCGGCAAAGGGTATGCTGTCATCTGCTACAAGATGGAGGCACCTGTAATAGAGGATACCGGCGGTGCTGTAGGCATTGACCGTAATTGCGGGCAGGTCGCTATGGTCTCCACAGAGGGCGATACAAGCATTATCAGACAACCGGATACCAAGCGTCTTGATGCCAAGTTGAAGCGGCGTCAGCGAAGACTGGCGAGACAGAAGAAAGGCTCCAACCGTCGTAACAGGCGGAAGCATAGAATCGCCCGCATACAGCGCAAGCGTGCTAACGTCCTCAAGAATGCGAACCACCAGGTAAGTCGCAGTATTGCCAATTACTCCTCAACGGTGATACTGGAGGACCTGAAGATCAAAGCGATGACACGTTCAGCTAAGGGGACGATGGAGAGCTTTGGCGCAAACGTCAGACAGAAGTCTGGCCTCAACCGTGGAATACTGCGAACAGGTTGGGGCCAGCTGGATCAGATGCTGGGCTATAAGTGCCGCAAGGTGATAAAGGTTACCGCTGCCTATAGCAGTCAGCGGTGTTCTGTGTGTGGGCACACAGAAGCGAGTAACCGTAAGACACGGAGCAAATTCACGTGTATGTCCTGTGGCCATGCGGATCATGCAGACCTGAATGCGGCTGCAAACATACTGGCCTCCGGGATTGGGGCTGCTGCACGGCGAGGGGCGTTTGGGTTACCGCCCCCTATGACCCGTGAAATTGATACTAGTGCCTCACTGTGTACAGTTGGTCACTCACGTATATAATTCCCATAACCACCGTCAACATGCCCGGGAGGCCGCCACTAAACCGCTCGCGAACAAACGGCAGAGCAATCCTACATCTTTGCGTACGATCGGACATCTCAATTTTCTGAAAGCATTACCGGGTTTTCTTGACCGAAACGTCAACCGTCCATGTGCGAATAAGCGTGCAGGGAATACTCATCCCGTCGCATGTATGTGCTTAGACACATTCCCAGCATTGCTGAATTGGTAAGTAGGGCGGATCCCCCATAAGACAGCAGGGGCAGCGGGATGCCAATTACGGGGAGCAAGCCCAGGACCATACCGAGGTTAATGACAACATGCATGAAAAATACACTTGCAGCACAGGTCGCAAACATACTCCCGAACGGATGGCGGATACTCGTCCCGATACGCAAAATGCGGTGGATAAACAGCCCGTAAAATACGAGTACGGTAAGGGACCCTATAAAGCCCCATTCTTCGCCTATTACCGTAAAAATAAAATCTGTCGACTGCTCGGGAATATACCGTCCTTGAGTCTGCGTGCCCTGCATGTACCCCTGCCCGGTAATGCCTCCGGCACCAATAGCGGCTTTGGATTGTACCTGGTGAAACCCGACCCCCTGACGAAATTCCTCGGCCTCCGGCGACACAAAAGCTACGAGGCGCGCCAGCTGGTACGGCTGCAGGACCTTTTCCAGCACTACAATTCCCCCAGCTATTGTTAGTCCGTTGATCACGAGGGCGATAATGGGTGCCAACCATCGCCGATTTTTCCAATACAGCCATCCGGCCAGCACGGCAGCAAACAGGATTGCTGCCGGCATGAATACAATGGTGAGATACCCGGCAACGGCAGGTGAGGCTATCACGGCAAGAAACCGCACCGAAATCCCACTCCAAAACAAGGCCATGGGGATCAGGCCAAAATAGATCAGTGCCGTTCCGGTATCGTTCTGCAGTAGCACCATAACGCCCGGAACCCCAATCAGCACAATGATCCCCAGCGCATGCCCGATGCTGACTCGGGGGGTGCGGCGCGACGCAACTAGCCGCGACAAGGCGAGCAAAACACCTACCTTAGCCAGCTCCGACGATTGAAACCCGATCGGGCCGAAGTAAAGCCAGGATCTTGCGCCCCCTACCTCCCTTCCTGCAACCATTGCCGTAACAAGTAAAACCAGGGACAGACCGTAAAGCGGATAAGCAAGCACGGAAAGCCACCGCAGCGGTAACAGCATGGTCACGAGTATGGCGGTGGCGCTGATGCCTAGCCAAAGAAGTTGCCGCCCGAAGCTCTGCTGCACCGATTGGAGTAAGAATTCCCCCGCCGAACCCGCTGTGGAACTCCGGATAGCTACCAACCCGATGGTAACGAGCGCCAAGTACAGTAGGATGGCGCCTAAGTCAAGGTTCCGGTACCAAGTGCGCACGGCCTAGTTTGCCGGCTCCTGACTGACGGCCCGCAGCGCCCGATTCCACCGCACATCCGGATAGGCCGGCCCCTGGCCTGTCAGGTACCGTTCGACGATAAGGCTCGCAATTGGCGCCGCGCAATAGGCACCCTGCCCGGTATTCTCGCACTGCACGGCGATGGCGATTTCCGGGGCATCATAGGGAGCGAACATCACAAATACTGAGTGGTCCTCCATGTCACCAGGAGCCTGGGCGGTACCAGTCTTACCTCCTGTGGCGATACCCCGGATTTGTGATGCCCTACCGGATCCCCGCTCCATAACATTCCGCATGCCCATGCGCACTATCTCGAGGTACTCCTGCGGAACATCAACCTGCTTGAACTGCGATGCCAGCGACTGGTAGGTAGCTGAGTCCGAGGCAGCGACCTGCCAATGCGTGACGAGATGTGGCGTGGGCAAACGGCCGCCGTTGGCAATGGCAGCTGTGTAGCGTACAAGCTGCAGCGGAGTCACACCCATGGCTCCCTGACCGATACCGAGATTCATTTGGGTCCCGACGGTCCAGTCCGGCTGACTCCTGTTGAAGTATGCGGAGTCCGGGATCAGTCCCGCGGTAACCTCGCGTATGTCGGACGGCGTCAACGCACCGAACCCGAACATCCCGGCATACCGCTTGAACTGTGTGACATCCATTCGTGCGCCCATCTCAAAGAAAAACGTGTTGCACGAGTTTTGCAGGGCCTCTGTAACATTTTGCTCCCCATGCGCACCAAGACAGCGGTATCGCCTCCCGCGCCCAATCGGATGGTAACCCCGGCATAGTACCGTACTGTCGTCTCCCTCCAGATTCACATAACCCTCGGAAAGCGCGAGCAACGCCATAAACGGTTTCCATGTGGAACCAGGTGGCATGAGATTCATGGTGGCTCTGTTATACAGCGGCTTATCTCTGCCACTGGTCAAATAGCGCCATGTTGAATCCTTCATCGGCTGCGTAAACGTGGATAGTGCAAAGTCCGGCGCACTCACCATGGCAATGATGCCCCCCGTATGCACGTTTAGCGCCACGAGAGCTCCCCGCTTGTTTACGAACAGCGATTCCGCCATCGCCTGGACTCCGTCATCCATGGCTAGATGGATGGTAGGGGTAAGGGCCGGCAGCTCGTCCTCAAGGCCCCCGTTGTAAGCCTTGACCGTGAGGCCGTGAATGTTGATGACTTTCTTTTCCGTGCCGGGGATACCACGCAGCTGCCTTTCGTATTCGCGCTCAATACCGGTCTTACCTATGTAATCGCCTTGGCGGTACTTGGCCTCCTCATTTTCCGCTGTCAGGATTTTGAGTTCCGCGCGGTTCACCTCGCGAAGATACCCGAGCGCATGCGACGCGCGCGACTGACCGACATACCGACGCTTTTGTGAAATTTGCTCGCTGACACCGGGAAGAAGGAAAAGATTCTCCATCACCCTGCTGAAAGTGGAGAAGTCTATATCAGCGAAAGCAAGGCTTGGGCGATAAGCATTCCATCGGGTTGCCGACCTTAGCTTTGCAGTGACCACTGAATCGGAAACCCCGAGAAGCTCCGCCAACAGAGGAGTGTTGGCTTTGTCATACCGCCGAGGCTCCAGCGTAATGGAGTACATCGGCACATTGGTCACCAAGTGCGCCCCGTTGCGGTCAACGATGGCTCCCCGGGCCGGCAGTACACGAATGGCACGTACAGCGTTACCAGCTGCGATGGCCTCGGAGGCGGCCCGGTTCAGAACCTGCAGCTGGACCAACTGAAATCCCAATACCACAAATCCACACAATATCAACCCACCGAATATCTTATAACGGGATGCGATCATTCAGGTCTCCAGGCTGGCGCGTACTGACGTTGGCGGAACACAATGTGGAATCCTTCATGCAATACACAGGTTTCGAATTAGTGGTTCTCTATTTTGCCGTTCACGCCATGCGCACGCTTTTGACACCCATAATTGTCTTGACATTCTTGTTCCCGGCAAGTTCGGCGGCGGCACAGAGTTTCGGACGCAATAAGGTACAGTACGACTCTTTTGACTTCCGAACCTTTGAGACCGCACACTTTCAATGGTACTACTACCCTGAAGAGCGTGACGCGGTTGAGGATGCGGCCCGCATGGGAGAGCGCTGGTATCGTAGGCATTCGCGCACATTCCTGCGGGAGTTTCACGAGCGCAAGCCGGTAATCTTCTATGCCAACGATGCAGACTTTCAGCAGACCAACACGATCAGCGGGTTTCTAGGTCAAGGCACAGGCGGTGTGACAGAAAGCCTGAAGGAGCGGGTGATCATGCCCCTCACGGGCATCTATTCGGAAACCGATCATGTTCTCGGCCATGAACTTGTTCATTCGTTCCAGTATGATATCGGACTGTCCCGCGCCGACAGCTCACGGTTTTCCCTGCAGTTGTTGCCACTGTGGCTGGTGGAGGGAATGGCGGAGTACTTGTCCGTGGGACGAGAAGATGTCCACACCGCCATGTGGATGCGGGATGCCGCACTGCGAGATGATATACCGACGGTAGAAGACCTGACGAGGAGCAACAAGTACTTCCCGTACCGATACGGTCAGGCGATCTTGGCGTACATAGGCGGCAAGTACGGAGATGCCGCGGTTACGAACATCTTCAAGATGAGTGGCAGAACCGGCGTGGACACGGCGTTCGTCTACACGCTGGGCATCACCGCAGACTCCTTGTCATCGGAGTGGGCGCAGGTCATCAAGGAATCCTACCTGCCAATCATGGAAGGGCGTACCCATCCTGATAGCGCAGGCCATCGTATCCTGGCCGCCGACATAAGTGGCGGCGACTTGAACATTTCTCCTTCCGTGAGCCCGGATGGCCAATACGTGGCATACCTTTCGGAGCGCGATGTCTTCAGTATCAACCTCTTTATTGCTGACGCCACGACCGGCAAAACCATTCGCAGACTACAAGCCACCAGTACAAACCCCCACTTTGACAACATCCGATACATTAATTCGGCAGGCTCGTGGGCTCCAGATGGCAGAAAATTTGTCTTTATCACGTTTGTGCAGGGCGACAACGAGCTGGCTATCTGGGATCTCGACTCCGGTGTAATCGAAAGACGAATTCGTGTTGAGGGCGTAAGTGCACTCAGTAACCCAGCGTGGTCACCGGACGGTGATCGTATCGCGTTCTCAGGTATTGATGGTGGAATCAGCGATCTGTATGTGTACAGCC
Organism: Rhodothermales bacterium; assembly: GCA_963663495.1. Taxonomy (GTDB): domain Bacteria; phylum Bacteroidota; class Rhodothermia; order Rhodothermales; family Bin80. The sequence continues at coordinate 189,886 of OY760427.1, read as the reverse complement.
TTTCCTCCGGATCAGTACGGCAGATTACGGCCGACAGGTATGCTGACTTGCATCCGGCCTGGTCTCCGGATGGTGCCACCATCGCCGTTGTGAGCGACCGAGGGCCGGACGGGTCAGATTTCGATGCGCTATCGTATGCTAAGCCGCGCCTATCCTTGATAGATGTTGAAACAGGTGAGTATCAGACGGTACGCCCGTTTGATCGCGGCAAGCATACCAACCCACAGTTTTCGCCCGACGGCCGCAGCCTGTTCTTTATCGCGGACAGGGACGGTTTTTCCGATGTTTATCGACTGAACATCGCCTCGTCAGAGGTTTTTCGCGTTACGCGTATCCAGACAGGAGTCAGCGGCATCACTTCCCTGTCGCCGGCCATGTCGGTTGCGGCCCAGAATGGACGCATGCTGTTCTCAGTGTTTCATGATTCCAAGTACAATGTGTTCGGGCTTGATGCTGATCAGACCGCCGGAATACCGGCCGTCACCACGCCCGATCACGCCATCGCGGCCAGTGTACTTCCACCGTTCAGCGCTTACCGGAATGGACTGGTGTCGAACTATCTGGAAGATCCGCTGACGGGCCTGCCCGAGCCGACGGAGCGGCAAGAGGAAGCTTATAACAGCAGGCTGCGCTTGGATTACGTGGCACCACCATCTGTGGGAGTAAGTGTCGGCGGGCTGTATGGTGGCGGGCTGGCGGGAGGTGTGGGGTTCTATTTCAGTGATATGCTGGGGAACGAGAACCTCACGCTTGTAGCACAAGCTAACGGCACATTCAAGGATATAGGCGGCCACACTACCTACATGAATCGGGGCAAGAGATTCAACTACGGCGGCGCGATTGGTCACATCCCTCTCCTATACGGAGGAGTGTACCCGAGTTTTGATCAGTTCGGCAACTACTCCGTATTCGAGCAACGCTACCGAATCTACTTGGATCAGGTGTTGGGCATCGGTTCATACCCGTTGTCCACCACGCGCAGGGTCGAGGTATTCAGCGGCTTCACCCGGTACGGCTTTGACTACGAGATTTGGCAGTACCAGTACGATTTCTTCGGTGGAGCAGGACGTACCCGGACCAGGGCGCCAAAGTGTTCGTCCCTGGCTCCTGATGACCCGCGGAATGGATTCTGTGAGCCGGATGCGGAGTACTTTGTCCAGGCGGGTGCGGCGTACGTGGGGGATTTTTCAAATTTCGGTTTTACCTCCCCTCTGCAGGGCGGCCGATACCGGTTTGAAGTGGCGCCGAGAATTGGCACCAACACGTTCGTTGCAGTGCTGGCGGATTATAGACGATACCTGTTCTGGCGGCCGTTTACACTGGCTATCCGGGGTATGCATACCGGCAACTACGGTGCACAGGACTCTGACGTGTTCGCGCGAGAATATCTCGGCTATTGGTACTTCCCCGGCTTCGTCCGCGGATATAGCGTCAACTCGTTCGACTTGGCCGAAGAATGTCTCCCGCGCAATCAGGATCCTGAATGTTCCGTTTATACACGGCTGTTCGGGACTCGGACGGCTGTACTGAGTGCTGAGCTACGTGTGCCGGTGTTTGGGAATGAAACGCTTGGTCTGCTTGAATTTCCGTACCTTCCCACGGAACTGACAGGATTCCTGGACGCCGGGTTAGCGTGGGACAAGGATGATCGTGTATTTGATCTGCTCAAGTTCGAAAGAGATACGGTAGGGCGCGTCCCCGTCGTCAGTGCAGGCACATCCGCGCGTTTTAATCTGTTCGGATATTTCATTTTTGAGATTTACTACGCGTATCCGTTCCAGCGGCCTGTAAAAGGTGCGCATTTCGGTTTTCTCCTAGCACCCGGATGGTAGGCCGCAGGCGCTTCTCATTCCGTATCAATGGGACGGATGTCCTGATGTCGCTGTGACCTGACTGCTGTATGGAAGCGAAATTATACCCGCGTATTCGCCCATACCTGTTTTTGCTCTCGCCGGATGTGGGCCATAGTGTGAGTATTGTTGCCGCGCGGGCAGCCCAGCTCGTTGCACCCAGCCTGCTGGAAACCGGATTCGGATATGCTGACGGATCATTGGGCCAACAGTTGTTCGGGATCAACTTCGCCAACCCTGTGGGATTGGCAGCAGGGTTCGATAAGGATGGTAAGCTCCTGCGCTTTTCGGAAGCGCTGGGTTTTGGATTCGCCGAGGTAGGATCTGTAACCTACAGGTCGTCCCGCGGCAACAAGAGACCACGGATGTTTCGCCACGAATCGGAAGAAGCACTCATCAACCGGGTCGGCTTGCCAAGCCAAGGCGCCTCGCGCGTTGCACGGCGCCTCGCGCGTGCAACGAAATGGTGCCACATGCCAGTGGGTGTCAACATTGCTGCTACCAATGTGCACCAGATGACCGGCGCCGAGGCCGTCATGGACTATTGTTCCTCCTTCAGGCTGCTAGCACCCCTGGCAGACTACATGGTGCTGAATATTTCTTGTCCCAATACCGTGGATGGCAAGTCTTTTGAGCAGGCCGGCCTCTTGGATGTGCTGCTCAAAGCAATATTCTCGGAACGCCGGCGCATGCACTCAAAGGTTCCGATTCTGCTCAAGCTTGCTCCACCCGCAACATCCAAGATTGTTTTCGACAGCCTAGTGGAAGAAATCCTTGAGGTAGGCAAATCTTACAGTATCGGCGGCTATGTGGCGAGCAACACCGTTCCCACAGCGTCTTGGAACAAGGATCTGTCAAGTATCGGGACGGGAGGAATAAGTGGTCCACCTATAGCTCCGCTGGCCAGAAGACTGGTGAAGTATCTATACTACCGCACCCGAGGGAGTGTGCCAATTATAGGTGTAGGAGGCATAAATTCGGCCGAATCGGCCTACAAGATGCTGCGGGCAGGCGCTTCGCTCGTCCAGTTTTATACCGGCCTGGTGTACAACGGACCGAGCCTTCCAAGAACCATAAAAGAAGGATTAGTGAAGCTATTGCAACGAAAGGGGATCACCTCCATCACCCATATCATCGGGGAGGATACGCGGCGGTCTACGCTCAAGGGAAAGAGTAACAGGTCCTGAATTGAGAAGTCGGACATCCATGGATGCACCAAAGACACCTGACTGCACCGGTGTGTCCAGATAGGTCTCCAACTGGTTGATAAACGCATCGTAGAGCTGCTCTGCCGCGCCCGGAGGTGCCGCGCGCGCAAAGGATGGGCGGTGCCCGCGCCGAGTATCCGCACACAAGGTGAACTGGGATACCACCAAGGCTTCGCCATCGGAATCAATCAGGGAGCGGTTCATCTTCCCCGACGCATCCGAGAATATGCGAAGCATCGCACACTTGCGCGCAAGCCAGGCGGCTTCCTGTTCCGTGTCATGCATCGCGACGCCGAGAAGAATAAGCATGCCCCTTCCAATGGCCCCCGATACCCTGCCGTCAACGGTGACAGAGGCCTCGGTTACGCGCTGTATCAATGCTATCATTGGGGAATTATATACGTGAGTGACCAACTGTACACAGTGAGGCACTAGTATCAATTTCACGGGTCATAGGGGTCGGTAACCCGAACGCCCCTCGCCGTGCAGAAGCCCCAATCCCGGAGGCCAGTATGTTTGCAGCCGCATTCAGGTCTGCATGATCCGCATGTCCACAGGACATACACGTGAATGTGCTCTGCGTCTTACGGTTACTCGCTTCTGTGTGCCCACACACAAAACACCGCTGACTGGTATAGGCAGCGGTAACCGTTATCACCTTGCGGCACTTATAGCCCAGCATCTGATCCAGCTGGCCCCAACCTGTTCGCAGTATTCCACGGTTGAGGCCAGACTTCTGTCTGACGTTTGTGCCAAAGCTCTCCATCGTCCCCTTAGCTGAATGTGTCATCGCTTTGATCTTTAGGTCCTCCAGTATCACCGTTGAGGAGCAATTGGCAATACTGCGACTTACCTGGTGGTTCGCATTCTTGAGGATGTTAGCACGCTTGCGCTGTATGCGGGCGATTCTATGCTTCCGCCTGTTACGACGGTTGGAGCCTTTCTTCTGTCTCGCCAGTCTTCGCTGATGCCGCTTCAACTTGGCATCAAGACGCTTGGTATCCGGTTGTCTGATAATGCTTGTATCGCCCTCTGTGGAGACCATAGCGATCTGCCCGCAATTACGGTCAATGCCTACAGCACTGCCGGTATCCTCTATTACAGGTGCCTCCATCCTGTAGCAGATGACAGCATACCATTTGCCGGCGTTCTTCTTTACAGTGGCTTTGATGGGTATACCATCAGGGTACGGGTTGCCTCCCCGCCTGCGGAGCGCCATATATCCCACTTTCGGGATATACAGCTTACCATCCCGAACCCTTACGTTATCCGGGATCGTGAACGAAGGCGTACTACCACGTCTGGAATGGAATCTCGGTCTTCTCTTACCCTCCTTGAAGAATGCCTTCCATGCATCCGCCTGATATTTCAATGTGTATCTAACGACACCAAAGGAGAATTCAGGTAGCCACTCGACCGTGCGGCGCAGCTCCGTGAATCGCTTCCCCAGCGAGAAGAAGCTTACCGAGGGCGGCTTCTCTCCAGCCTCTTTCGCTTTCTTGTACGCCTCGCTCTGCTCTGCGAGGATGGCATTCCACACAAACCTACACGCACCCGGTAATCCAGCAAGTTGCTTGGCGTTACTCCGACTTCCGGGCAACAGCCTGTATGTGATATTGCGGTATGCACTAATCGTTTCGGGCATGGCACTGTGGTATATAACTCCCTAATATATGGCAATTATATAGCATGAATACCCACGTGTTGAGGTACTTGAAATAATTGCAGTCTTTTCGTGAAAAGCGGGAACCGATTATGAACAACTGGCGAAAGCCATCCTGTCTGCACCACCAAAGCACAATAAGTAACTCCTGCGAAAACGCGTGGCATTCAGCCATATAACTCCCATATCTTTCTCCGCTTGCAGAGAGGATTGACGCTATCCGCAATAAGATCATTGGTAACGCGGAGGACAAGGGCCGGGCACACAATACGGATCAGCTTGACGATCAGCACATTATCCGTCGCATGGTGCTCAAGCGGTGCGTCTACGGTGTTGATAAGATCCCAATGGCGGTAGAGCTGGCCAAGGTGTCGCTTTGGCTCCACACCTTCGTATCCGTACGGTAAAGTACATGGTAAAGCGGGCTTAGCATTGGTCTGCGTAGTCCGCTTGTAGAGCTTAGTGCAAGGTGATTATACGCCGGGTTTGGTGTGCCGATATGGGAATTTCGGAGTGGTGTGCAGCTTATCGTCCAGGCGCCTGAATGCAGGCAGCAATCAGCGTCTTTTGGGACTAAAAACATGGGTTTTGGGGAGAAGAACCGGAACATTGTGGAGGACGCACATGCACACGAACTATGCGGCCCAAGGCATCTTTCTCCCCCTCTTCTCCTGCCGGTGAAGTCCTTTTTCAGAGGCTGAGAGCAAGGATCTGCGAAAACAGGTCCGTCGCTTGGAGAAAAAAGCCGATCGTCTATCCAAGAACAACGCGGATATGGCTGCGACAATTGCCGATCAGGCTGCGAAGATTAGCCATCTGGAAGACAGGTTGGAACAAGCGCATCGCCTACTCTCTGGCAAAAAGAGTGAGCGTTACACGCCGGCGGACAATGCGCAGCAAGGCCGGTTGTTTGGAGAGGAACCAGTAGCTGTTGAGCCCGAGGAGGAGGAGGAGTACGACCTGGTAAAGCGCAAGCGGCGTGGGAAGAACAAGCCGGTGCGCGGGCCGATTCCGGACCATCTGCCCAGAGAGGTGATCCGCCTTGAGCCGGAGGGCAGCACCGCGGGTATGAAGTACATCGGCGAGGAAGTAACGGAGTACCTGGAATATGTGCCGGGTTTCACGAGGGTAGTACGGATTGTTCGGCCGAAGTACGTTGTCTGCAAGGAGCCTCGCAAGGGGGTGGTCATAGCGCCGTTGCCGAAGCGTGTTATACCGAAGGGGAAGGCGGGTCCGGGGTTGTTGGCGTATTTGGCGGTAGCCAAATACGCGGATCATATGCCGCTATACCGGCTGCGGAAGAAGTTTCAGCGCCATGGCGTGAAGCTATCGGCTACTACAATGGGGGATTGGATTGCGAAGGTAGCGACGTATCTGGGTCCGTTAGGAGATGCGTTGCGTAAGGAGGTGCTTCGTAGCGGGTATCTGCAGGTGGATGAGACAACGTTCCCGGTGCAAAAGCCGAAGAAGAAAGGGAAGAAAAACGAAGGAAAGACGCATCGCGGCTATCTTTGGGTATACCTGGCACCGCGGGCGAAGGTGGTGATGATGGATTACAGCCCGAGCCGTGCGCGCGCTGGACCGTGGGAATTCTTGCGCGGATATAGAGGGGCGATGCAAACCGACGGGTATGTGGTGTACGATGCGTTTGGTACGCGGGGCGGGATAACGCTGTTTGGATGTATGGCGCATGCGCGTCGCAAGTTTTATGACTGCAGGAAAAAGGAGCCCAAGAAGGTGCGCCATGTAATGGAGGAAATCCGGCAGTTGTATGCGATAGAGCGTCGGTTGCGTAAGGAGGGAGCTGGTCCGGCTCGGCGTGTGGAGGTACGACAGGAGGAGGCACGACCGGTATTGGAGAAGTTGAAGCCATGGCTTGAGGAGAGTAGTGAGCACCGGCCGAGTGCGGGATGGGATGAAGCCGTGGGGTACATGCTCAACAGGTGGGAGAAGCTGGCTTGTTACCTGGAAGACGGTAAGGTTGAGATTGATAACAATCTGGTCGAGAACCAGATGCGAGCGATTGCGCTTGGTCGAAAAAACCATCTGTTTGCGGGATCGCATGCGGCAGCGCAGCGGTCCGCAGTATTGTACTCTCTTTTTGCCACATGCAAGTTGCAATCGACAAACCCGATTGAATGGCTTACCGACGTACTACGCCGTCTTCCGACACATCCTGCCGACCGCATGGCTGAACTCTTGCCCCATCATTGGAAAGCTAGTCGGGACTTGCAGCAAGCTACCGTCAAGAAAGCGGCATAGGAGCCCCTAAACAGGCGCGCCCGGGTCATCCGATAGATCCGTGTACGGGTCTGCGAATACGCTGTCAGGTACTTGACTCTTGCACACCCAACCGACGCTAGCCTATAAACCTTCGAACCGCGCTCTAACTTACTCTAATTGAGAGAGTAAATACCCTCGGTTATAATGTACTTCGGCGGACGGATACGTTCGGAAGGCCTGAAGCAGGCGCATTGCGCCAGTGGGAGCGTGCCGCGGCTGCAGACGGATTCGCTGAGAGCGCTGCGGTGGGCAAGCTGAAGCGTAATGGATAGGAGGCGTTTACAGACCGTTACCAGGGGCGTTACTATTGTATGGAGGTATCAGGACCGCAACCCTAACACTTACAGATGGATAGAACGAGTATTCAACGGCGTTGTCTTGCCGTGTCTCAGCCATCATGCCTTTTTCTGGCAAGCACGCTCCAAGAAATCGATCGGCACAAGAATGTGCACCCAGCCACCAACATGCACCTAATCTTAACTACCTGGATCCGCTCTGCTGCCCCACAAAACCATAACACAACATGCTGACTGACCCAACAGACGATCCCTTGTTAAGCAAGCCATGTGGGCTGTAGGCAGAAGTAGCATAACGATCTTATCTCACCAACGCACGTAACCGCTGGCGGTCACGCCGTAGCTCACCGGGCGGTACGGCGCGATGTGCTCCATCGCCAAACCACTCACACTGAACCCTAACCCCGTGCGCCCCTGTACTCCCGCTCCTATGCGGTAGTCCCTGCCTCTGTCGCGCAGCCCCATACCCACATGCGGCCGCAGCACGCTGCGCCTGTGAACACGCGAGCCATACCCCACCTCCAACTCCATCCGACGATCCGACGGATACACTTCCCATGGACGCTCCGCCTGCCATAGTGTCCCCACATGCGTACGACCCCAGGTCGGTCGCACCTGCGCTCCCAATCCCTCCATTCCTCCATAGCGGACCATACCCGAATATCCCCACTCCCCGTAGCCATCCTCCTGATGTAACACCAAACGCCTTGACATCACCTCCGCATGCAACATCCCCATCCGCACCCGTAACCCTCCGCCTGCCTCCATTCCCATTCCTCTCTCCGCATCCCCGCCGCTGTGCAAGATCGCAGCCTCCACATACGGCTCCAAGATGTCCTGCAACATCACCGATCCCTCCAGACCCGCGCGAACACGGCTCACCCCTATCCCGCCATCCATCCCCAGCCAGAACCCGTCCGCCTCGTACCCCAGCCGCGCACCCGCCCGGCGCACCAACGTGCCACCCACGCCCGCTGCCATCATGCGCATTCCCGTGTCCGCGGCTTCCGCCACTACTCCCTGTCCTGCTCCTGCCAACCCCCACACACTATGCCGCATCCCTCCGTAGCGCACATACGGATACCAGCCCGTCATCTGTAGTAGCGTCCCTTCCTGCTCCAATGCCTCGCTGCGTGATACCGCCATCCCCATCAGCCAGCGACCTCCCGTACGGTAGTCCGCCCCCAATGACGCCGTCACCACATCCGCTCCCGATACCCCGCCGCTCTGCAACCTGCTGTACGCACCACGACCCCATATGCTTATCCGCTCTCCGCTTGCCTGCATGCCACAGCCCGACAAAAGGTGCGACGCTCGTACCCGCTGACCGGGAAACGGCCTCGGCATACAACCCACCAATGATCCCTCCATACGCTCCGATACCGCCTCCACTATATGCACCGCCACACTCCGGCCCAATCGCGCACGGGTTCCCGTATCCTCCGTCCCCAACACCACCTCCTCGCGGACCATCTCATCCCCCAACTCCACCATCAGCGCAAACGCCTCCCCGCTACCTTGCGCGCCCAATAACGGTACTCGCACCTCTTTTCTTGTCTCCCCAGGCCCGAATTCCAGCACCCCCTCCATGCGCTCGTAGTCCTCTCCCGCCCATGCCGTGCCGTCTACCGTACGGTAACGGCCCGTCAGCCGCTCTGCCACGGGTGCCAGTAGCCCCACCGCAAACACTACCTCGTTCTGCGACACCGCAATGGCTCGCACCTGCACGCCCGGCGCAGTCTCATCATCCACGATCGTGCCCGTTGCCATCGCCTGCCCGATTTGCGCATTGGCCGGATTCGACAGCGTCACCTCAATCGTTTCGTTTCCTTCCTGCAAGTCGTCATCTATCAGCGGGATCCTTACTTGCGCCTCCGTACTGCCGGTCTCAAATACCACCAGCCCTTGCGTCGCCTCGTAGTCCACATCCGATGTTGCTGTGCCTCCTGTCACCGCAAACTGCACCGATACCACCTTGGTACTACCATAATTCAGCCGCACCGCCATAACCAATTCTTCCGAACTCTCTGTCCCGGTACCATCATGGATGCTGACCTCTATCGGATCATCCTTAATCGTCACATCTCCCTCCGCATCCAACAGCACGGCATGCTCCGGAGTACTCAGCCTTACTACCAATCCCTCGTCTTCCTCCTCCACATCATCACGCGCTACCGGTACCCATACATTCCTCACCGTCTCCCCCGGTGCAAACACCAGCGTGCCAAGCGTGCGCTCGTAGTCCGCCCCCGCCTTGGCCGTATCGTCATACGTGGCATATGCCACCCCTACACGCACCGCGCTCGTACCACTCAGCGACACTGCAAGCTTCGCACGCCCTCCATCCTCTGATACTGTCACATCGCCTATGGAGAGCTGTGGCAGACGATCATTGTCCAGTATCGTCACCTTGGATTGGCCGCCTCCGTCAAGCTGCACGACAAATACCTCCCTTCCTTCGTGGACTGCGTCATCTGTTGTACGTATTGCTACCACGGCGTCCATACTACCAGGCTCAATCGTCACCGATCCGCCGCTCGCTGCTTCGTAGTCATCTCCGGCTGACGCTGTCATATCATTTGTACTATACGAGACTGTAACAGGCTTCGTGCTTGCGTTACTGAGACTGATGTATACATTTGCTATACCCCCTTCCCGTACATACACCGCTGATGTTATGCCAACGGTCGGCTCAGAATCGTCGTCCAAGATGGTGGCACGGCTTGTTGCCATGCCCAGCTCTGCGCCCTGTGCGTCCGCCAGCTCCAGCACGAAAACCTCTTCGTCCTCGTGCAATGCGTCATCAATGATCTGCACCAATATCCGTTTCTCAAGCTCATCTGCTTCGAATGTGAGCACCCCACCTGTATGCTGGTAATCCGCACCCGCTGTCGCTGTGACATCTCGCGAACGGTAACCGACCGTAACAATGCTGGTGGTCTCTCCGCTTAACCCCACCCGAAACTCTGCCGTACCTGCGCCTTCTCCTACCCGCACATCCGACAACACACGCACAAGCGGCAGCACATCATCGTCTCGAATCCCTATCTCTACATTCCCGGATACTCCATCGTAGCCACCACCACTCGCTGACAACTGTATCTCTCCGGTCTCGTCATCGTAGTCCGCATCGTTCAATGCTGACACCGTGACCGTCTGGTCCGTTTTCCAGTCCGTAGGGTTGAAAGTCAAACTCCGCAGACTGACGGACACCTTACCGTTCAGTACAGGTTCTGCGCTGGCGAATACAGTCGCTTGACCTGTTGGTGGAGAGGCGAGCCGCACCGTAAAGATTTTGCCTGCTGCCCCCTCGTTCAGCGATAATGTTCTCGGGGTGATCACCAGTCCTGCCTCGTCATCATCCAACACTGTGACTAATAAGTCCTCCGTAACACCATCGTAGCCAGCACCCGACGCCCGGTGTGTCAGCGTAGCACTGCCATTGACCGTGTCGTCGTCCTCATTTGCACGTATGGCTACCGCCTGCGCAGAATGCCAATCATCACCCGTGAATGTCAGCACAGTCATGTTCGGCGTCACATCCGTCTCGGAGTAGGTTTCAATCTCCACTGTTACCGCGCCCGATGGCTCCGCTGACAGCCTCACCGTATAGGATGCTTCGCCCCCTTCCGGTACCGTAAGATCGGCAGGTGCCAGCACGATCCCTGCTACGTCATTGTCTCGTATATCTATGTCCACATCCTCTGTCTCACCATCATACACACCCCCGGATGCTGCAAGGGTGAGCTGTACACTTGCATCCATCACATCGTCGTCCTCCTCCGCACGGACTATCACCGTAATAGGCCTGCTCCAATCCTCCGATGTAAACCGCAGCATAGTCGGGCTTACCCCTAATCCTGTTCCCGCATCGCCCGTGATCCCCACATTGACCGCCTGCGTGGGTTCCGCGAGTAGCCGTACCGAAAAATGCTCTTCCGCCCCCTCTGTCACCGAAAGGTAAGTGGGCGATACCACCAACCCTGCCACCGGATCATCGTCCTTCACCGTCACCGTGACAGCAGGCCCTGTCACGGAATCATAATCCCCTCCCGATGCAGTGTGCGTAAGCACAGCAATGTCGTCGTCCGTGTCTGCGTCTTCCGCCGCACGCACCGTTACCGTCTGTTTCGAATCCCAATCACCGGCAGTGAATGTCAGCGGAGTACCGACCATCGTCACGTCGCTATTGTCGCTTCCAATAGTCACCGTCACTGTACCGGTCGGTTCTGTCTCCAGTGCTACGCGGTATATGCCCGACGCCCCTTCAAGCACGGCTAAAGTAATCGGCTCAATTCGTAACCCCGGCGTGTCGTCATCTGTCACCGTCACAGGTAAATCCCTGCTCACCGATCCGTAGCCCCCGCCAGAAGCGGTGTGCGCAAGTGTTGCAGCGTCGTTAGTAGCGTCGTCATCATGCTCCGCTGTCACGGTGACTAACTGCGCAGTACTCCAAGCAGCGGCCGTGAAGGTCAGTGTGTTCTCATTTGGTTTCAGGTCTGTACCTGCATATCCAGTGATGTTCACGGTCACGGTGCCGGTCGGCTGTGTAGCAAGCTTCACCGTGTAAGAACCGGTACTCCCTTCCGGAATTTCAAGGCTTGACGGGTTCAGCTCCAGTTCCGGTGTGTCGTCGTCTACTACGTTTACGCTGGCCTCATGGTCAGGTGGGTCAGCCACCGTGTATCCAGTACCCGCCTGCAACGTTGCCGTTACTGATCCGGGTGGCTCGTCTACGTTGTCCGATATAGTGCCCACCGTGTACGTTTTCGTGCCGCTCGTGCCTATGTCTACCATCTTCGTGCCCAAATCACCGACAGCTACATAATCTCCTGACTGTGCGACCTCAAGTGTGATCGTCAGAGTAGTGGTCGAGACTAGATTTACTGTGATGGTGAAGTTAGCTCCCTCTCCCTCGGTCACATCCGGTCCGCCATCAATCGAAACCACCGGCACACCATCGTCGTCCTCAATTGTACCCTTAGCCTTTGCCATGAGGGCTGGAGATGTCTGACTCCAAAGCCTTACGGAAAAGTGCTCCATGTCGGGCTCTACAAGAAGATCATCAATTATGTTAATTGAGATTGTTTCCTTGCTGACACTCCCGGTTGAGTTCAGCGTAGAGAACGTTATGAAGTCTGTTTTCGCCTCGTAATCCTGCCCGGCTGTAGCAGTACCATTGATGGTCTTGTAGTATATCCGCTCATCGTTACCGCTGAAACCAGTCCACTTGACATCAAAGTCAATCGTGCCATCGCCTTCATTTGCCACAGCGTCCGCAACCTGCCATGGAGGTAGGCAACTCTCATCACGAATTTGTACAACTGCGTAGGTCAAGTCCCACCTTGGAGTCGGGGGAATAAGCCGGGCATTCACGGGATTCGCCATCGCCACCGGGAAGTACTCAGGGGGATGCTCGGGTATCTCATCCGCAGCTATATCAATTCTTACAATCTTTTCTGTTTCGCCGGGACTGAATGTGAGCGTTGACTCCACGGGCGTGAAATCTGCATCTGGTGCTGCAGGATCCTGTATAAAAATCACAGAACTTTCCGTCGAAAAATCGACCGTGACTTCCTGCTCGGATTGTCCCACAAGGACGATCGGCACCGATGCATAACCATCGCACTCGTACACGGGGTTTACATACTCTTTAAAGAACAGATAGGACGAATCGTCATCCAGTATGTTAATCCTGACTTTATTCCCTGGAACAGGAGTCGGTGTGTCCACGCGGTGGGTAATCAGTTCGATTGTCTCATCCATTTCTGTGTCGCTATCATCGTACAACTCCAGCAAGAAGGAATTAATGCCTCTCTTGTTTCCCTTAGGAATTATTATCGTGAATGGATCGATACTTTGAAAATCAGTGTCCGAGGGCACCGGCACGCCGTTTACAATCTGACCTTCGGTCGCAGAACCACCGTGATACGATACCTCGTATTCGCGGTCCTGGTTAGCAGGGTTGCGCAAGTCTTTCCTAAATTTAACCGTATACGGTCCACCACCTTCGAAACAGTATGCGCGAACACCCCGCCCCCCTGGAACAGTACATCGCTGTAAAGATTGCGCGGCAAGCGCGTCGGTCTCTGCGTGTCTTTCGGAGGCGGTGATGCTAACCTCCATACGAATGTCCTGGTCCAGCAGGCCAGCATCCGGGGCACGGATGACCCGCTCACCGAATCCTGCCAAGCCTTCCTGCTTTGGATCAAATGCTGCCTGAGAATGCACCCCGTCGAAACCGGAAAACCCCGTTGTGTGATCAGTTGCGGCCACGAACCGGCGCCCTGAGACCCATGCATGTGTGTACGGTAACCATCCTCCAAGCCCAGTACAAAGCGCCGCAACACCGTCCGCTTCCTCCAGATTGCTCACACATTCCGCCTCTAACGTGTCGGATACCTGCGCTTCTCTCAAGTGCCACGCTACATCTCTGTGGCTTTCATCCGCGTGCGGATTGACCCATGCCTGACCCTGCAGTGGTTGGGCGACTCCGGTGTGGATTCCTTCCAATGTCTGACTAACCACATGCGGTACAGCCGCCGCACCGAGCATCCCGACAGCAACAAATGCCGCCCTACAAGAGCCGGCGTGTAACAGCATCTTTACTTTGCCCATCCTCTTGCGTGGCGTCACTTCCCCATGTTCAAAATTTTACACAATCTTGGAATAATTGTTTGGCAATACTGGCAGAAAATCTAATCGGCAATTATGTTATTCCCCATTATATCGCCTTACGGGCAGACAGGTATGGTCTGCGTATTCGAACAATTGTGAGGCACGTTCGGAAGGCCTGAAGCAGGCGCATTGCGCCAGTGGGAGCGTGCCGCGGCTGCAGACGGATTCGCTGAGAGCGCTGCGGTGGGCAAGCTGAAGCGTAATGGATAGGAGGCGTTTACAGACCGTTACCAGGGGCGTTACTATTGTATGGAGGTAGCAGGACGGCATGGTGCCAGATTTAGTTGGTCTATTTTTTCAAGACCGGCTTAGGAGTGGGCCCAAGATACGGTTTCGGCACACATTTTAGCGGGGCTTTTTGGAGCTTCGGAAGGTGTTTTGCACAGCTAAGCTTGCATAATCGGGGTTCGGTTTCCAGCATAGCCATTGCTACCCATCGGTGACGTTGATCTGAGTTTACCCAACGTCTGATCCGCCGCGTTCGATTAGCCAGCTGGCCGTTGACATTCTCAATGATGTTGGTGGTTAGCAGACTGCATCCGACCGTATCCGCCACACCCAGCCTGTGCAGTGTCAGCGTCTCTTCCATGCCCTCTTCCAGGCTACGTGCGGCCGCTTCCTCCCCTTGTTCCTCCAAGTCATCCCGTAGGGTCTCAAGCCCCGCTTTTGCGTCGTCGTACGTGTCTTCACGATACGCCTCCTGCATCTTCCGACGCACCTTGGGCGCATCCTCCTTTTTCGTGAGCTTGCTCACCACATTCTCCCGCTTGTGCTAGGTACAACGCTGCACCTGCGTGTAGTCGCCGAAGACATCCTTTACCGCCTTGTACAGCCCCTTCGCTCCATCCACAACGCACAGCAGGCCCTGGTCATAGCACAGGCCGCGATTGATCAGGCCTTCCAACAAACCTGCAATTGCCTCCGCATTCTCCGTGGTCGTCTCCACCATGCCCAAGATCTCCTTCTTTCCGTCTGCCGTAATGCTCATACACAGCACGATCTGGCACTCCTGCAAGTACTTGCCATCTATCAGCAGCGTCACATAGGTTTCCGAAGACAGATCGCGTTCTTCGAACTTCTTGAGGGCCTCCGCACTCTTCTTCTTGAAAGTGCGACTGACCGAGGAAGCGCTCAACCCATAACTGTCCGCAAACGCGCTGACCACACGGTGATAATCCCGCTGGCTGATCCCAAGAAGAATGTTTTCCGTCAGATTGTTCTCCTCTTCAACCGATGCATTGCGTAGCTCACAATAGGTCTCCAGAGGACGCTCCTTGCCCTCTTTCTTATCCCGTACGCGCTGCACCCGGATCTTCAGGCGTTTCCCCATGATCCTGATTGAACCCGGATTGGTCCCCCATCTCTCGTAACGTCCGTCGTGCACATCGTCTCTCGCGTAGGGCTTGCCACAGAGCGACTCTACCTCCTCTTCCATGACCAATTTAGCCAACAGCTCCTCAACCTAACTTCGCCATTTCGTAGTGCTACTAACCTACGGGTAAGCGTGCGGTGAACTACATCTTGATTGGGTGATGGGTTCTGGGGAGCTTACCCCTAGACGTGAGAACCCAGACCCCAGATCGCATGGTACAGCCCAAACGTACGGCGGAAGAGATGTTTCCGCTGGTAGAGCAGTATAACGAAAGGACCCGGTCCGCAGCGGCGTTTTGTGCAAAGCACGGCATCTCGTATGGGCAGTTGAATTATTGGAGGCGGAAGTATCGCCAGGAGACTGCAGCCGAGGACAGCCGAGGCTTCGTGGAGATAGGCAGTGCAGCACCAAGGGAAGCGGCACAGGTAGAGATCGCATATCCGGGTGGGATACGGGTGCGGTTCTTTGCACCGGTCTCTGCTTCGTACCTGCCCAGGCTGACGCAGTCATGATCGGACTGGCACCTTCGCACCGGTACTTCTTTTACCGACCGCCGGTGGACATGCGCACAAGCTTTGACGGCTTGTGCGCTTTGGTAAAGAGCGGCATGAAGCGGAATCCGATGTCGGGAGACATCTTTGTATTCATCAACAGGAGGCGAAACCATTTGAAGGCGCTCACATGGGATCGGAACGGCTTTGCGATCTTCTACAAGCGCTTGGAGACGGGTACGTTTGCGTTGCCAGAGGAGGATGTGCCGACATGGGCACAGATGGTGATGATGCTGGAGGGGGTGTCGTTGAAGACGGTGAAATATCGGCCCCGATATGCGGTAAAAAGCCGATAATCGGGCCAAATATAATGTGTGATTCGGGAACAAGAAATATGCTGGTATTGCTAGCTTACCATGCAGCCCGAAGCACATTCTATCCTCTCCCCCGCGCAGGTTGCGTTGCTTGCACAGCACCCCGAATTGGCCAGTGCCTTTGATCAGTACAGCCGGGATAATGCAGAATTGGAGAGAAAGAATAGCCAGCTGCATGATCGATGCAGCCGGCTTGAGGCAGAATTGGGGAATATGAATAACCGGCTGATGCTAGCGCTACGCGCGCTATACAGTCCCAAGAGTGAAAAGTGTGTGCTGAATGACCCGCAGCAGGGCACGTTATTCGATGAGCCGGAGCAGGAGGTCCCTCTACCGGAGCCGGAGACGAATGGACAGACGAAGAATGGGCAAAAGGCGAACGGGCGGCAGAAGAAGAAGGGCAAGCCCAAGCGTAAAGCGCTGGACGATCTGCTGAAGAAACTGCCCCGCGAAACGATTACTATTGAGCCTGACGGGGATACCAGTGGTATGACGTGCATCGGGGCGGAGAAGACGCTGGTTCTGGAGCGTGTACCCACCCATAGGAAGGTTATCCTAACTTCGCCATCCAGTCAGGGAAAAACGCTGAGTTCCGTCTCCAATTCTCTCGTTTTTCCCTCCTAATAGGGCTATTTCGGCGACATTCGGCGTTTTTCGACCTTTTTTAGCCGACTTTTTCGGAAAAGGCAATGTAGTGCTATAGAGGTGTGTACGGGAACCTCCCCCCAACCACCCCGGTACCTTACCCCGTACCAATTCCGCACTCCGATCATGTTTATCCGAAACCGACCCTACAAACGTAAAGACGGTAAGAAATGCAACAGCTTTGCCCTCATCGAATCCTATCGCAAAGACGGTACCTCCAAACACCGTACCCTCCTTAATCTCGGCCCGAACTTCAACATCCCCCGCAGTCTGTGGGGGGAGCTGACCCACTGTGTTACTGCCCGACTCAAAGGGAAAGCCAGCCTCCCTTTCCAGAATGATGAAGCCTTTCTCAATGCGGTCGACGACATCGTTGCACATCTCGAAAGCAAGGGCTACGACATCCATCGCACATCCCATCAGCAACACCTCATTGATCCAGAGAAAATAACCCATCCCGATTCCCGGACCGTCGGCGGAGAACGACTGATCCTTCAGACATTGGAACAGCTCGGACTGGCTGTACTGCTACGTTCGCTCAACTTCTGCGAGAAACACGTCAAGCTCTGCTGTGCGCTGATCGTCGGACGTATGCTCCACCCGGGCAGTGAACGAGAAACGCATAAATGGCTGTGTAAAACCTCCAGTGTTCTGCAGCTTCTGGATTTGGAACCCCCGAGTCTCAACACCCTCTATCGTTGCACTGATCTGATCCATAAGCATATGGATGAGATCCTGGAGAAACTCTTTGGCATTACCAAAGCGGTATTGCAGTTTGAAGAAACGATCGTCTTTTATGATTTAACCAATACCTATTACCACGGCAAGAAGAAAGGGAAGTTGTTGTCGCATGGGCGCAGCAAGGAGAAGCGCAGTGATTGTCCATTGGTTACGCTGGCGCTCACCCTGGATGGTTCGGGGTTCCCCCGCAATGTGCAGATCCTGCCGAGCAATGCAGGGGAACCGGCAACGCTCAAAGAGGCGATTGAGAAACTAAACGGCGCTACGCCCACAGTGATTATGGACTCCGGCATTGCGACGGAGAAGAATCTGCATTACCTGAAAGAACAGGGACTGAACTGGATCACCGTGGAGCGTTCCAAAGCCCCTCCAGTCCCCGAAAACAAGCCGGATCAACAGTTTACGACCGCCGGGGGAGTCAAGATCAAAGCCTGGAAGATCACCAAAGAGGAAAAAGATGTTGAAGATGTTGAAGATGTTGAAGATAATGCGGAACTGCGCGTGTTTGTGCACAGTGAGGCGAAGGAGGATCAGATCCTTGAAACCCAATGCAAGAAGTTTGTGAAGGCGCTCACTACACTACATGAGGGACTCTCGAAACCCGGGTACTTGAAGAACTATGAAAAGGTCACGATAAAGGTTGGTCGTCTGAAGGAAAAGTACAAGAAGGTCTCACACCTGTATGAGGTAGAGGTCAGCAAAAAGGAGGGCACCAAGCATGCAGAATCCGTTACGGTGACCCGGCGTGCTTCGCATGCACGTCGCACCCAGGCCAGCGGAGGGTATGTGCTTCGGACCAGTCATACCGGATGGTCGGTGGAAACGGTTGCACGAACCTACTGGCGACTTACAGAGATTGAGCGCACATTCAGAGTCATGAAATCGGATCTCGGTCTACGGCCCATCTACCACAGCAGAGATGACCGCATTGAAGGACATCTGTTCATCACTGTACTGGCTTATCATGCTGCCCATCTGGTTCGCACCAGACTCAAGGAACACGGGATTCATGATAGTTGGGCGACGATCCGAGACAAGTTGAACAGGATTCGTCGGATTACGACCAAGATGGTTAAGAACCAATATCGGTACCTGATCACGGAGGTGGATCAGGATCTGCCTCCGAGTATGGTACAGTTCTTTGCGGTACTGGGATACGTGTATGATCCGGATGCGACCCGCACCGTGACCGAGCATGTGGAGGAAGCGAGTGCACCGGTGAGCCAGAAGCCTCCAGACTCATGACGTATGGTCCCTTCACAACGGTTGAGATAGCGTACTCCAGATGGAGCCACCAGAGCTACGTCCGATGGAAACGATCCGGGATAAATCGCGGCAAAACACCAGGCAAAAGGGACTCAAACCACCCTAAACCAACTCCAACCGATCCGGTAAATCTCACCATCCACTGCTCCTGAAAAAAACGGTCCAAATATGGCCACGGGAGAATTCCGTAGGTTAGTAGCACTACGAAATGGCGAAGTAAGGTTATTGAGTATGTGCGTCCGAAGTATGTGGACCCTGGGGATGAGGATAAGGGGGTGATCATAGGTGAGTTGCCACCACGGATGGTGAACAAGGGCATGGCGGGTCCGGGGTTGTTGGCAGATGTGGTGGTGGGCAAATATGCGGACCACCTGCCTTTGTACCGTCAGCAGCAGCGGTTTCGTCGGGAAGGCGTGGAGATTGCGAAGTCCACGCTGGGAGGCTGGATATCGCAGTCTGCGTCGCACCTGACCCCGTTGTATGATGCTCTGAAGCAGGAGTTGCTATCCACCGGGTATCTGCAGGCGGATGAGACGGGGATTGAGGTGCAGGATGGAGATAAGAAGGGATCGCTGCATAAAGGCTTTTATTGGGTGTACCATAGTCCAGAGCAGAGGCTGTTGGTGATGGAATACCGGAAGACCCGTGCTCGGGCGGGTCCGGTGGAGTTTTTGCACGGGTATGAGGGATTGCTACAGACAGACGGGTATGTAGCTTACGACATCTTTGATGCGGACCCATCCGTAACGCTCTACGCATGCATGGCGCATGCCCGGCGCAAGTTCTTCGACTGCAAGACGTATGAGCCGGATAAGGCCGCGCATGTGTTGAAGGAGATACGCAAGCTCTACCTCATAGAGCGTTGGCTACGCAAAACGGGTGCGAGTGCGGATGTTCGTCAGCAACTGCGACAGGAACGGGCCGGACCTGTACTGGAGGAGCTGAAACCGTGGCTGGAGGTGAACAATGGTTTACCCAAGAGCCCGTGGGCCAAGGCGACCCAGTATACGCTTGGCCGTTGGCAAAGGCTGACCCGATATCTGGATGAGGGCCGTGTGGAGTTGGACAATAACCTGGTTGAGAATGCGATACGGCCACTGGCTATTGGTAGGAAGAACTACATGTTCGCAGGATCCCATGATGCATCCCAGCGGGGTGCCGTGGTCTATTCGCTCCTTGGAACCTGCAAATTCCACGACGTTAACCCAATGGAATGGCTCATGGAAGTATTCCAGCGCATCCCGACACATCCTGCCGAGGACATAGCAGCGCTATTGCCCCATCATTGGAAACGGGCACGGCAAGCCCAATAGGGTAAGGCCGCCTAGCTGCCGGACGCCGAATCGTCCAGATCGGGCAAGCCCACATGCTCTCCTCCTTCCAACCACACTGTACCCGCCAAAACCGCCAAAAAGCCCGCTACCCTGTACTTCACCGCACGCTTACACACCTTCACCGTCGGCGCTCCGCTAAGCTTTCTTGATCATCATCTCCGACGCGGCGACAGCCTGTTCGGCGAGTGGGTGGCTCGCGCTGTGCAGAGGACAAACGAACATAGTAGCCTTTTCCTAAGGGACCCGCTTGACCGGGCGATGCGTGCTGCCGCACCGATGCAGATCATTGAGGGATTGACGGACGCCGAGATCGCCGAGGCGCACCGGTCTTCTGATATTTTCTCCGAAGTATCGGAAATGACTGCTCCTCTGCATGCATTTGGGAGTTATATGGCTGAGTGCCACGCGTTTTCGCAGGCGTTACTTTTTGTGCTTTGGTGGTGCGGACAGGATGGCTTTCGCCAGTTCTTCCGGTATGGTAGGGATGGATTGTTGGATATTGAGAATGTCGTTTGTTACGGGGCGGCCGGGGCGTTTCGTTTCCTGAATCTTGTTACCGGGCTTCGGGGATTTATTTATGCGCATGGCGTTATAGGCTATAGAGTAGCACTAATCCATTGGGGCAGAATACCGAAATGATTTCATGGCGGACATCTGCTTAGAGTAGGAGGCTGCATACATTGCGATCCAGTTTTCACGACAGTCGATCAACTTCAGGACCGATTCCTTGGCTTATATCGGGACGCTCTTGACAATGCGGAAGTACTGGGCGGACCCCGGTACGGGTCACGAAGCGCACCGGACGAACCCATGAGACGCGGGTCATCAAGCACAGACATGGAAAAGCTGGCGCATAACGGCCCTGACCACCGGAATGGGTACGGCGTTGCCAGTAAGCCGTCTGACGGTCGTTATCGGACTGTCAATCTCGTAGCGGTCGGGGAAGCCTTGCAGGCGCAGTATTGCGCGGCCCGTTAGTCTCCGTTCTTCGTCCACGAGCAAGTAGTGGTAGCCGGCCGATGCCCGGAGTGCGCATGAGTACGGATGGCTTGATACGCTACCGCTTACGTTTAGCTATGAAATGAGGGATTTGTACATGAGCCGTTTACCGACCAGTCCTTGAGCAATTATTGTCATTTGCTCCGCTGTGTCGAAGTCGCGTGCATTGTGTCGCCCTGCAAATGCGTTCACGTACCGCTGTAGGTGTTTCTTGCTCATGTGGTGGTACGTTCCGTAGTACCCACGCTTCAGCAAAGACCAGAAGCTCTCTACGCCATTGGTATGGACCTGCTCACGAACGTATTCGCCAACAGAGTGACGTACGTAGGCGTGGTTGTTGCGGCCCCGGTATGCTGACGTGCCATCCGTATAGACCTCGGTGTCTTCCGAGACATGGGTATCCACAAACGCATTGAGCGTCTGTCCGTCTATGTTTTCTACTACTTGGGCAGAAATGCTATTGGTGACACGATCACGGACTCCTACAACGGCTTTCTTACCTACTGGCCCACGGCCTGCTTTCAGCTTCTTGCTGGCGTGCTTGTTCTTTTCCTTGCCACCGAAGTAGGCTTCGTCAACCTCTACCGGACCGGCAAATAGTGCATGTTCTCCATTCCATGATTGTCGAATACGGTGGGCCAGATGCCACGCTGTCGTCTGGGTTATGCCAAGGTCACGATGCAGCTTCATGCTGGATACGCCCTTGATACTGGTAGTCATGATGTAAATGGCTAATGCCCATACCTGGTATCCCAGTTTGGAGTCCTGCATTACTGTCCCTATGCGGACACTGAATCGTTTACGGCAACTACGGCAACGATAAGACATGCTAGGATGTCTGGCGCCAGACTGTACGTTCTTAGACGCACAGTGCGGGCAAACAGGAGTGTCGCCCCAACGCTTCATTGCGAACCATGCTTCGGCTGATGGGTCGTCTGGAAACATTTTGGTTAGCTTGATCAAGGACACTCCTTCACGATCAGCCCGTCCAGGGCCATTGGTGTTTCTGTTGTTTCTTTTCTTTGAAGGCATTTAGTGGGTCATCAATCTATCACGGGATGGTACCCATTTTCGGTATAGTCGGTTCCCGCTATTCGCGACCAAACTGCAATTATTTCAACAATTTAACGCGCGGGCAGTCAGCTATATAACTCCCTATCATTGCAGGAGGGTTGACAGGTAGGCCTGGAACGCCCTCAGAGCCTTACCCCGATGACTGAGATGATTCTTCTCCGTTGCGCTCATTTCGGCAAACGTCTTGTCCGATCCGGCCGGGCGGAATATCTGGTCGTAACCGAATCCGGATTTGCCACGCTCAGCGACCGTGATCTCGCCATCGCAAACCCCCTCGAAAAAGCGATGCTCCTGCG
Source organism: Rhodothermales bacterium (assembly GCA_963663495.1). Lineage (GTDB taxonomy): Bacteria > Bacteroidota > Rhodothermia > Rhodothermales > Bin80. The sequence goes on along the minus strand of OY760427.1, from coordinate 167,316 downwards.
CGTCAACGTATGCCAATACGGTACTAAACCTCGCCGCCCGATCCTGAACACTCAGTAAGCTATCCAACAGCAGTGCCCTGTTGGCACGGTCATCGCTCTGCGGGCCGGCATAGCGCGCGCTGTGGACTCCGGGCAGTCCACCTAACGCACGCACCATCAATCCGGTGTCATCGGCTAGGGACGGCTGACGTGTGGCACCGAAAAATGCTCGCGCCTTCTTTAGTGCATTATCCGCCAGCGTGACACCGTTCTCGTCCACCACCGGAGCGCCCGAAATATCGGGGCCTGCAAGTACACGCACCGGCAGCGCGGACAGCAACACACGCATCTCTTCCACCTTACCCGCATTGTTCGTGGCTAGAACGAGCTGAAACTCATCCGCCGCCGTCATCTGAAACATCCACTTGTATTTTCAGTTACCTTGGATTCCCAACAGACCACACAGACACTTGCCCCAGCACATCGGGATCGGAGTTAAGGTTCGAGATAAGGAAAACATTGATCGAGCACTTCGACGCTTCAAGCGAGCGGTGAATCGCAGCCGCGTCCTTCGCCTTTACCGGCAGAACATGGCATACTCCAAACCCTCGGAAGAGCGGCGTATAGCTAAGGAGAAAGCTTTCCGAAACGCACGCAAGCACAACCGCAGATATTAGGTTGTCACAGAGTTAGCGCTTGGTTTACCAGGCGGGTCTGCTCCAGGGCGTGAACCATAGCGCTACCGGTTGCCGGGCTCGCGCTGGATACGCGCCCGGCGTATTGCGTGTGGGTGTGAGCCATGTGCTCGTCCAGCAGGGAGTCAAGGCGGTGGCGGATATAGCTCCAAGCTCCCATGTTTGCGGGTTCCTCCTGGACCCAGAAGACATCTTTAGCTTTCGCGTACGTCGCGACCTGAGCACGAATCTCCATTTCCGGAAAGGGGTACAGCTGCTCGACGCGAACGACAGCAATGCACTCTCTTATTTCGGGGTCAGCGTCTAGTGCCTGCACCAGGTCGTAGTATACCTTGCCGGTACAAAAGGCCAGGCGCTGCACCTTGTCGGGATCGGCTTGCGATCCGATGACAGGTAAGAACGTGCCGCGCGCCAACTCGTCAATACCGGAATTTGCTGCTGCGTGTCGTAACAGACTTTTTGGTGTCATCACGATGAGCGGCTTCTTCAGTTCAAGCCGTACCTGCCGGCGCAGCGCATGAAAATAATTTGCGGGTACGCTGAAATTGCACACGATCATATTGTCTTCCGCACACAACTGCAGAAAGCGTTCCAGGCGCGCTGACGAATGTTCCGGCCCCTGGCCTTCGTAACCATGGGGAAGAAGTACCACCAAGCTGCTACGCTGATACCATTTTTCTTCGGCAGCGGAAAGGAATTGATCAAAGATGATCTGGGCTCCGTTTGAAAAATCGCCGAACTGCGCCTCCCAGATTACGAGACCCGCGGGATGTGCGACGCTGTAGCCGTACTCAAATCCCAGCACCGCGAATTCGGACAGTAGGCTATCGAATATTGCCAGCTTGGTCTGCGATGGCCGGATGTGGTTGAGAACGATATGTTCGTTCCCGGATCCCTGATCATACCACACGGCATGGCGCTGACTGAAGGTGGCTCGCCGGGAGTCTTGGCCGCTCAGGCGCACGGGTGTCCCTTCAAGCAATAGTGTACCGATGGCGAGTGCTTCGGCCAGCGCCCAGTCAACGCGTCGCTTCCGCCTGACCGAGCGGTCACGGCGCTGCATTTGCCTTAGTAGCTTGGGATGGATCTTGAAGTCTTCGGGAACGGTCACCAAAGCATCCAGCGTAGCTGTGATATCGTCCGAACTGGCACGCGTGTCCGCCTCCGGGATTCCATGGGTTGGCAATGCGAAGTAGCGATCCAAGATCGGTGAAGGATCTTTCGTCTTCAGATCTGTTGTGCGTTCGAACGCTTCCTGCAACAGGCGCTGGAAGCTATCTAGTTGCTGCTCCGCTTCCTCAAGCGTCATGGCACCCCGTGTCAGCAGTGCTTCCGTGTACAACTTCCTCGGGGAACGCTTCTTATCAATCCTACCATACAGGAGCGGATTGGTGTAGGTCGGCTCATCTCCCTCGTTGTGCCCATGCTGGCGATAACACAGCATATCAATCACTACATCCTTGTTAAAGACCTGCCGATAATCCAGAGCAAGGCGCGCCACGCGCACGCAGGCTTCGGGGTCGTCTCCGTTGACATGGAATATGGGTGCCTCAACAAGGCGGGCGACATCGGTGGCATAGGTGGAGCTTCGCGCCTCGGTGGGACCCGTCGTGAATCCGATCTGGTTGTTAACTACTATATGGATGGAGCCGCCGGTGTGATAGCCTTGCAGCTGGCTGAGGTTAAACGTTTCCGCTACCACGCCTTGGCCGGCGAAGGCCGCGTCACCGTGAATGAGGAGCGGGATAACGGCGTCGTGTACATCCCCTCCAGGAAGATGTACACCTTCGGACGCTCGCAGTTGATCTTGTTTGGCGCGTACCATACCCTGCACGACAGGACTGACCGACTCAAGGTGGCTGGGGTTGGAGGCAAGGGTCAAGTCTATGGAGTTGCCATCCACGGAAGTGTACGTGCCGGATGCTCCCAGGTGGTATTTCACATCCCCGGACCCATAAATCGTGTCCGGGTCCAGGTTGCCTTCGAATTCAGAAAAAATGGACTCGTACGACTTGCCCAGAATGTTCGCCAACACATTCAAGCGCCCCCGATGAGCCATGCCAATGACGATTTCATGGACCTCCTGCTGGGCAGCATCTGTCACAATGGCGTCTACCATGGGTATGAGGCTTTCACCACCTTCCAGCGAAAAGCGTTTTTGACCGATATACCGTGTATGCAGGAATCGCTCAAACGCCTCCGCCGCATTCAGCCTCTGGAGTATGTACCTAGTGCCCTCCGTTGACATCGTATCGGCGTTCTCCGTTGGTTCGATCCGGTCCTGCAGCCATTTCTTCTCCATCGGATCAGAAATATGCATAAAGGCGACACCTATGCGCCGGGTATAGGTTGCACGTAGGATGCGCAGGATATCCCGGAGGGGAAGCTGATGTTTGCCTCCCAGCCCTCCGGTAACAAATTGACGGTCGAGATCCCACACGGTAAGGCCATACTTGGCAGGATCAAGTTCCGGATGGTACTTCCATTCGTAGCCGAGCGGGTTGGTATTGGCCTGCAAGTGACCGCGCACGCGAAAGACGCGAATCATTATCATCACCTGTGCCTGCTTCTGTATCATATCCATTTCCCCATCGCGGCTGCGTCCGATCAGCGGCGTGGAGTCCGTGCTGCGCACGAAGGGGGGATACGGTACTTGCAGGTCTGCTATGATGCCAGAGTAGAAACTATGGTCACCCAGTAACAATGCTGCGATCCACGACAAGAAGGCTCCGCTTTCCGCTCCCTGGATTATGCGGTGGTCGTAGGTTGATGTAACGGACATGACCTGTGACAGGCCGCTGCGGCTGACCGCTTCCGGGGGCAATGCCTGGTATTCGGGTGGATAGCTGATTGCCCCAACACCAATAATTACCCCTTGGCGTGGCATAAGCCGCGGCACACTCATGGTCGTCCCTATCATGCCCGGGTTGGTAAGCGTGGCTGTGGTATCGGCAAAATCAGATAGCTGCAGCCGGTTTTTCAGGCCGCGCCGCACGAGATCATTGTAGATCCCTAGGAACTGTGCAAAATTCATCTGATCAGCATCCCGGATCGTTGGCACTATCAGGCTACGCCGGCCGCGCCGTTCAATGTCCATGGCGAGCCCCAGGTTGACCGAACCCGGGCGGACCTGCTGCGGCTTGTTGTCCGCACGCCTGAACGACGCTCGCATGCCCGGAAACTGCATCAGCGCATTTACTACAGCATAGGCGATGATATGTGTGAACGAGACCTTCAGCCCGCCCGCGGCGCGCTGATGTTCGTTGATGATTGCACGGTTTTCAGTCAGAAGCTTTACAGGTACTGTACGCACCGAAGTTGCCGTCGGGATGGACAGGCTTGCCTCCATGTTGTCAACCAGCTTGGCCGCCGGTCCCCGTATATCCCGAACATCAACCCCCGCGGGAAGCTTCTCGTCAGCTGCCTGCACAGTCGGAGCGTCCACGACGGGTCGCGCCTCTTCCACCGCCGTAAAGGAAGCACTGGGCTCGTAGTCCGCAAAAAAGTCCCGCCAGCTGGAGCTAACGCTTGCAGGATCCTTCAGGAACCGTTTGTAAAGCTCTTCGACGTAACCGGTGTTGAATCCAAGCATGATGGCAATATGGTAGGCTAACGAATAGTACCCTGCTCCTGATACCAGGAAAGCGTGTCACGGACTCCATCAATGAGCGACACGGTCTGGCGATATCCCAGATCGCGGTGTGCTTTCTCGGAGGAGCATGCCTTGACGGCCCAACGAATTTCCGCAGCTTTCTCGCGATTCATGGGTGGGTACGTGCCAGTGATACGTCCGGCAAGCTCGGAAACGAAGCCGACCGGCCGCACGACCCATTTTGGGATAGGCAGCTTGAGTGCGGTGCGATCAAGGACCGTGGTAACGGCCATGTGCAACTGATCCCAGGACACATCCTCGTCACTGCCTATAAAATACGTGTTGCCGGCTGCAGTCTCGTTGTCGGCGGCTAGCAGCATGCCATGGACGAGGTCATGTACATGAACCAGTGACAGCGCTCCGATACCGCGCACGATCGGACACAGTCCTTTGCTCACTATCCTGAAGAAAGTGAATAAATCTTTTTCTCGTGGTCCGTAGACGCTGGGTGGCCGAATGATCACCACGGGCAGTTCCTGCGTCAGGCTTCTGCCGTCAACATTCTCTTTGTCAAGCGCTCCTTCCATTGCTGCTTTGCTACGACCGTAGTACGTGATGGGGTGGAGCGGCGTAGTTTCGTCTGCTTTAGATGCCTGGGCTCGCCCCACCACGGCCAGGCTGCTCGCAATCACTATCTTCTTTACAGTCGGATTCACCGCCTTCAGAACTCCAAGGAGATTCAACGTGGCTTCAACATTTTCGCGATACAAGGCATCCCACGTCGGCGCGCGCGTCAGCGCGCCGAGATGAAAGACGGTATCCACATCGCGAACCGCGTCACGGATCAGGTTCGTATCAAACAGTGTGCCGCGGATCGGCGTGATGTTCAGACCCTCCAACCACTTGAGGCGAGAGCGTACAAGGCAGCGAACTTCCCATTGGCCGGTCGCTAACAGTGCCTCTACCAGATGGCTGCCGATAAACCCGGTGCCTCCGGTCACAAAAGCCTTCATGAAGCTCTCGGCTGGCAAACGGCGTTGAGATGCGCGGCAGTGCCATTCGTCGAGGGACAGTCGGCGTAACTTTGTCGGACTGTCATTTGGCAGCGAAGGCGTGCGAGCGGTAACGAGCAAGCCCCGATGGCGCTATGCTGCACCGGAAGGCCTTGCCTGCCGGGCAAGGTGTGCGTGAGGACGATCAAGAAATACGGTGGCACGTTCTGTCGTTGGTTCAAAGGTACTTACGGATAACATTAATCGCCCTAGAACGCATGTCCAATCCTGAAGTAGGCCGTCGGCCTGCGCACACCTTCAGGAAACAGCCCTTGGCCCGATAGTGCGGGGTCGTGAGCTCGTACCGCAAAGTCAATCCTTGCCACCAGGTATTCCCAATTTATTCGGAGGCCCAAGCCTGTTCCAACGCCGAGCTCCCGGTAGAAACCGCTCATGTGAAAACGACCGGAGGGACTTGCCGTGCCGGAATCCGTGAATCCCGGATTGCGCGGACCAAACCACACGTTGCCTGCGTCAGCAAAGGCAGCCAAGATCCAGCTGGCGGCTAGGACATGGCGCAAGGTAGTCTGCCTTAATTCGACGCTGAATTCCATTTTGATATCGCCGCCCAGAATATTTGCACCATCGCTAGTTCTGGCGTCGGGACTGAGGAACGTTGCCGCACCGGGGCCGAGGCCGCGCAGGCGCCACCCGCGGACGCTGGATGCTCCGCCGCTGTAGAAGCGGCGGTCAAACGGCATTACTCTTGCCTTTCCTGTAGGATGAGCCCAGCCGCCTACGACCTTCCACGCCAGTACCGTTGCCGGCCCGATGGACTCATAACGCCGGATATCTGCTACCAGACGCAGGTACTGACGGTAGAGAAGCCGCGCTGCCGACCCGGTCCGCAGTGCCGGCAGGCTTCCCTCCAGAATTCCGGGCGTGAACACATGACGATCCAGAATATGGGGCAGGTTGCCTCCAATCTCTATCGCTGCTTCGTAACTGTGTCCGCGTGATCGTCGCAGCGGATTAACCGTGGTTGCACTAAACGTGTAGCGCACCGCACTATTTATTTGCGGCTGGGTGTAGTCTTCCAGCACGCGGGCCTGCTGGACAGGGTCTGCGACGAAGGTCTCGCCATCTGTCCCGAGGATGCGATCAAGAAAGCGTTCCCGAAAGCCTCCCAGTGTATCCGGACTGCTCAGGCTAATATCTGCCACATCAAGGTACGACGTTATGGTGCGGTTGTGACGCAATTCCAGGCGCATCCGTGCAGTTCCTTTGCCGCGGATTATGAGCCGCAGGTCTTCGCGCCGGGCGGTAGCCATGGTGAACGAAAGGCGCGTACGGGATTGGTGCAGGTTCAGCGCTCGTTCGAGGCGTTCAACGGGCAGGTAGGGAAACGTCAGCGATCCTGTCAGCTCCGCCTGTGCCGACGAAAACACCGTTGAGTCCGCATCCGCGGCAACAGAGCTTGTGATAGAAACCCTGAACAGTTCGCCCGAACCCCAAAGATTGCCGTTTTCGTAGGCGATCCCGATTCCACCGCCTAGTTCGCTACCTACACCTCCCAGCACTCCGCTGCTTTGCAATGCAAATGCTTCCATCCTAAAGCGGTGTCGCTGGCGACTCCGGGCGACAATACGGTGCGCAAGAAATTGGTTTACGGGTACCTGCGGCTCGAAGCTCGTAAGCTCAAACACTCCAGATTCTTCCAGGCGGCGCTTTGTCTCCAGGAGGGCAGCCTGGCTGTACCAAGTTCCCGGAGTAGCCCGTAGCGACCGCAATAACAGCGATGGTTTGAGCACCCTATCGCCATCGATCTGCCATGTGATGCCCGTTTGGAGGGTGGTGGAGGAATCCACACGCGCGGGCTGGACAGTCTCAGGACCGCTGACATCAAAATGCACTGCACCAAACCGATAGCGCAGTCCTGTATTGACGCGCAGCACAATGTCCATGGAGTCCTTTCCTGCCGGATACACCACGGCGCGTATTGAGTCGCGTGTCACAGTAGCGAACCCGTTGTTGCGAAGATAATCCAACAGTCGCCGCCGCTCGCTTACCAGTAGCGGCTCCGAGAACCGCAGGCTTTCCGGCGTGCCCCGATTATCAGGTGCCGGGGGTACAATCAGCGATGCGTCTGCAATTGCCTGCTCCTGCGTGCCGGACAGTGCATCCAGGCCGGTATAGGATACATGGCGAATTACAGACGCCGGGCCGGGTTTAATGTTGAACATTACCGATGCGCGGCCGCGGGCTGTATTGACATCTGCAGTGACCATTGCCGCTCGAAATCCTTCGCTGGCGTAGAATAGCCGCAACTGTTCGGCGTCGGTGGACAGGACGGTCGTGTCAAGCCAAGCCGGTGGCTCCCCGTTGGCCTTAAGTGCATTCCCTACGCGAGTACCGAGCGCACCGGAGGCGCCCAACTGATATATCCAACGCCACCAATGAAAGCCGCGAATGCCCAGAACCCGACGGTTAGGTGCGGTTCGGACTCGTCCGCGGAGCTCCGTATCGCGAAAAAACGTGTCACCCGAAAACAGCACCTCGGTTACAAGAACCGGGTCAGCATCTTGCGCAGAACACAATTGAGGAGGCAACAGCAGACTCAGCAACAATAGCGAGCCCAATCGCCACACTATTCGTCTATAAAGTAGAAGTCATCGTCCGCGCTGGGAAAATCTGGCCAGATTTCCTCTATACTTTCGTATGGCTCCCCGTCATCCTCAAGCTCCTGCAGATTTTCAACCACCTCAAGCGGAGCTCCCGTACGGTCGGCATAATCAATCAGCTCATCCTGCGTTGCAGGCCACGGAGCATCCTCAAGGTAGGATGCCAGTTCCAAGGTCCAGTACCCCATTGCACATCGCGCATTTAAAAAGTTAGGCGGAAAGATACATCAAGCGTGTGACTAACTGTTGATCTTTTGCACCCGAAAAATCAATTCTCAGATCGCATTGGCCGCTCAGAGTGGACAGTCCCCCCAGCGCCACTCAGTCCAAGGACACCGTATCGTCGGCTGCCAATAGAGCTTTGTACTGCTTCGGCGTAAGTGCCGGGGCAAAAAAGTGCAGCGGGTTGAGCGGCCGGTCACTCCAGTCATGCACCTCATAATGCACATGTGGCCCTGCTGACAGCCCGGTATTGCCACTTTCGCCGATTTTCTCCCCTCGTCTTACATGCTTGCCGGGTCTAATTCCGGGCGCAAATTTTGAAAGGTGGGCATACAATGTCTTATAGCCGGCATTCGGATGCGCTATAATGATGTTGAGTCCCAAGCTGGAAGGCGCATTTTCCACGGATTGGACGACGCCAGCCCCGGTCGAGTAAATCGGGGAACCCTCGGCGAGCGGAATATCCACGCCTTCATGCTGCCGGTATAGATTGAGGACGGGATGGAGGCGCCGACCGAAGGTGGATACCACATTACCGTCCGCAGGCATTATTGCAGGCATTTCACGCAGTGCCTGGCTCCGATTCCTGCCCATCAGGACCAATGCCTGGTATCGGCGTGACTGGAGGTTAATGCGGCGCTCCAGCTCATCAAGCCGCTGGGCATTGCCGCGCAACAGCTCTGCCGAAGCCGAACGGAAGCGGTCAAAGGGCGCGTATGGATCACTACCACCCACACCGACTTGCAGCACATCGTCGGACATCACATCGGTTTCCAGCAGAATGCTATACAGGGTCTTATCTTTCTCTGTTAGCTCGTCAAGACTTCCCAGGATTGTTTCAAATCGCTGAGCGGAAGACACCAGTTGCTCCCGAAATACTTTGTTTTCCTCCTTCAGAGCCAGCATACGGGGGGAATCACCGGTGACAATCATCAAACCGATGACTCCAATCAACAACCCGGTGCTAATAGTACTTATGGTAATCCACAGCCCATTTGAGCCCAAGCCCAACCTTTCGGTCGCCGGCTCAACCCGCACTTGGCTACGATTAATAAGGTACCGTACCAGACGTGCCATACGAAGTGTTGTTGGTATTGTTGGTTCCCGGGTATTTCATTGAATCGTAATACGTCGTCCGAAACACAAGAAGGAATTACGGCGTGAAGCGGTGCAATCTAATGTATGCCGGCATTAATTTCAACATAGGGCCTAACCTGTTGTAGCGTCATTCATAATCATGCCCGAAGTACTCAATATTTCGTGTGGCGGCAGAGGGGCGTGGACGACGCAACTGGCGCTTCAGCCGTTTGGCGAATTCGTCGGACGGATCGTAGCCGTAGTGGCGTAACAACTGGTTCAGTGCGATTACTTCGCAGATGACCGAGATGCTTTTCCCCGGCGTCACCGGAACATTGACTCGGGAGATCTCCACTTCCATGATTTTCTGGACTTCGTGCGCTAGTCCCAAGCGGACATAATCCTGATTCTTGTCCCACCACTGCATACGAACAACCACCTCAATCCGCTTTTGGTATCGGATGGCTCGGACCCCAAACATGGACCGTACATCCAGGAGTCCGAGGCCGCGCACTTCCATAAAGTGCTGCCCGAGCTTGGTGCCGCTACCCATCAGGACCTGGTTATCCATCTGCGTAATGATCACCACATCATCCGCCACCAGCCTGTGCCCCCGTTCTACGAGGTCAAGTGCTACCTCGCTCTTGCCGATGCCGGATTTTCCTGTGAGCAGCATCCCTACCCCGTAGACATCCACCAGAGAGCCGTGTAGAGACCGTTGCGGAGCAAACTGATCCAGTAGAAAATTCCGTAGCCGCGCCATGAATTCGGTGGTGGGGATGGGTGTCCGGAGGACTGGGATCCCGGCTTCCGTGGCGGCGTCAACGAGGGTGAGGTCCAGGACATTGTTCTCAGTCAGAACAATACAGGGTAGCGGGAACTGGATCAGATTCTGAAACGCTCTTGACGGGTCGGCCAAGTGTGCTAGGTACCGCACTTCGGTATTACCGAGGATCTGTACGCGTTGGTATGTAAACAGGTCAAGAAAGCCGGTCAGAGCCAGCCCCGGCCGGTGGAGATAACTCTCCGTGATGCTTTGGCTTTCAATATCTGTTTCGTTCAAGGTCTCAATACTCACATCCACTGCTGACCGCAGTTGGTCAAGCATGAAAGCCACCGTGATTGATTCTTTTCGAATAATTATTGGTGAGCGATCGCCGCTGTCCGAGTCGGGCGCCATGCTATGGTACTTCTATAGACTCAAGAACGCGCTTTACGATGTCATCAGGCTGCAGCTCTTCGGCTTCGGCTTCGTAGGTGATCATTACCCGGTGTCTAAGGACATCCAAGGCTATTGAGCGAACATCTTCCGGGGTGACGTAGGCCCGGCGTTGGAGAAAGGCGTGAGCTCTAGCCGCCAGGTTAAGGTTGATGGAAGCTCGTGGAGAGGCTCCAAACTCAATGAGGTGCCCCAAGTCATCCAATCCGTAGCTATCGGGTTTTCTGGTGGCAATTACCAGATCAATGATATAAGCTTCGACGCGGGCGTCCATATACAGCTCATTCAGTACTGTCCGCGCGGCCAGTATCTGCTTTGGAGTGGTAACGACTTGTGTTTCCACATGTTGATTTGTTCGCGCCATGCGCTGCATGATCTCCAGTTCCTCGGCGCGTGTGGGATAGCCCACTCGGATCTTCATCATAAACCGATCCACCTGCGCTTCAGGCAGCGGGTAGGTTCCTTCCTGTTCAATCGGGTTCTGGGTTGCGAGTACAAGAAACGGTTCTTCCAGGAGGAAGGTGGATTCACCAATGGTTATCTGCCGTTCCTGCATGCTTTCCAGGAGCGCGCTTTGAACCTTGGCGGGCGACCTGTTGATTTCGTCGGCGAGGATAAGGTTGGCAAACAGGGGGCCCTTCTTGATGGAGAATGTTCCTTTCGCCTGATTGTAGATCAGAGTCCCCAAGAGATCCGCCGGCAGCAGGTCGGGTGTGAACTGTATGCGTTGAAAGTGTGTCCCTATCGCCCGGGCGAGCGTACTTACTGTAAGAGTCTTGGCCAGGCCCGGAACGCCTTCTAGCAGCACATGCCCGGACGCCAGCAGCCCAATCAGCAGGCGGTTGATCATGTAGTGCTGTCCTACAACGACGCGTGAAATCTCCTTTTGCAGGTCGCCTACAAATTCACTTTCAACAGTGATGCGGTGGTTGATGCGGGCAAGGTCAAAATTGGCCATTAGGCTGCTCCCAAGTGTTCGCGGATTCGCACGGAAACGCAATCTGTTGAGTGAGGTTCGGCAGCACCGCCGCTACTCAAAGTGGTCCCCCATCGCTACCTGAACGCCATTCAGGAACGCTGCCGTTCCCAATCGTCGCCTCCCTTCTTTTTGCAGCTTTCGGATCAACACGGATCCTTCTCCACAGGCCACTGTCAGCGTGTTCCCTGATGCACGGAGTACGGTACCGGGTGGGCCATGCTTTGGGCCCACCTCCGTTTCGAGCACTTTGATAGTAGACGCTCCAAAGTGAAACCATGCTCCCGGGAACGGGGATAATCCGCGGCAGTGATTATGTACCTGTACTGCGGGCGCGTTCCAGGGGATTCGGCAGTCCATCCGGAAAATTTTTGGCGCATTGGAGGCCACAGCGTCGTGCTGTGGCATACCGTGCGCTCGCCCTTGCCATATCTGCTTGACTGTCGCACGAACTATGTCTGCTCCTGCCGTCATGAGACGGTCGTGGACGATACCGGCATTATCGTTAGGGCCAATTGGCAGCTCACGCTGCATAATTATCGAGCCAGTATCAACGCGATCGGCCAAATAGAAGGTAGTCACGCCCGTTGCGGTCTCTCCTGCCATGATGGCCCGATTGATGGGTGCAGCACCCCGATAGGCAGGAAGTAGGGAGGCATGCAAGTTGAATGCCCCGTGGGTAGCTAATGCATACACAGCGCGCGGCAGAATCCGGAATGCAACCACGACAATTATATGTGGTCGGTATTCCGCGATAGTGGCAACAAATTCCGGATCCTTTAGCGACTCCGGTTGATGTATGGGCCCCAACCCATGTTCCATTGCTGCGACCTTCACGGGGGAATATCGGTAGCGATGACCACGACCAGCGCGCCGGTCCGGCACGGTCACAACGGCCACCGGAGTATACTTTCCGTCTATTAGTGCACGGAGGGAGGGTACGGCGAAGGTTGCCGTACCCATGAACACGATGCGAGGCTCGGCCACATTCACGAAGGTGGATGTCAAAGTGCCTGGGGTTCCTGTGTGGTCGTGTTGAATTTCTGAGCGTGAAGTGGCATTACGCTTGGGGGTGTTAGTGCCTTTCCATGTTCAACGCTGAAAAATACCCTGCGGTCAGCGAGCAGCCCCGCTCGCTCGCCTTCGCTGTAATACCACGTGTCGTGCTGCCTAATCGCGTAGCCTTGCCCTTTGCTCAAGAATCGTCTTAATTCGTTAAGTATTGCGTCAGTTTGGCGTCGTGCCAATCCGTGCTGGCAATATTGGGGAAATTATATACGTGAGTGACCAACTGTACACAGTGAGGCACTTGTATCAATTTCACGGGTCATAGGGATCGGTAACCCGAACGCCCCTCGCCGTGCAGAAGCCCCAATCCCGGAGGCCAGTATGCTTGCAGCCGCATTCAGGTCTGCATGATCCGCATGTCCACAGGACATACACTTGAATTTGCTCTGCGTCTTACGGTTACTCGCTTCTGTGTGCCCACACACAGAACACCGCTGACTGGTATAGGCAGCGGTAACCTTTATCACCTTGCGGCACTTATAGCCCAGCATCTGATCCAACTGGCCCCAACCGGTTCGCAGTATCCCACGGTTGAGGCCAGACTTCTGTCTGACGTTTGTGCCAAAGCTCTCCATCGTCCCCTTAGCTGAACATGTCATCGCTTTGATCTTCAGGTCCTCCAGTATCACCGTTGAGGAGCAATTGGCAATACTGCGACTTACCTGGTGGTTCGCATTCTTGAGGACGTTAGCACGCTTGCGCTGTATGCGGGCGATTCTATGCTTCCGCCTGTTACGACGGTTGGAGCCTTTCTTCTGTCTCGCCAGTCTTCGCTGATGCCGCTTCAACTTGGCATCAAGACGCTTCGTATCCGGTTGTCTGATAATGCTTGTATCGCCCTCTGTGGAGACCATAGCGACCTGCCCGCAATTACGGTCAATGCCTACAGCACCGCCGGTATCCTCTATTACAGGTGCCTCCATCTTGTAGCAGATGACAGCATACCCTTTGCCGGCGTTCTTCTTTACAGTGGCTTTGACGGGTATACCATCAGGGTACGAGTTGCCTCCCCGCCTGCGGAGCGCCATATATCCCACTTTCGGGATATACAGCTTGCCATCCCGAACCCTTACGTTATCCGGGATCGTGAACGAAGGCGTACTACCACGTCTGGAATGGATTCTCGGTCTTCTCTTACCCTCCTTGAAGAATGCCTTCCATGCATCCGCCTGATATTTCAATGTGTATCTAACGACACCAAAGGAGTATTCAGGTAGCCGCTCGACCGTGCGGCGCAGCGCCGTGAACCGCTTCCCCAGCGAGAAGAAGCTTGCCGAGGGCGGCTTCTCTCCAGCCTCTTTCGCTTTCTTGTACGCCTCGCTCTGCTCTGCGAGGATGGCATTCCACACAAACCTACACGCACCCGCTAATCCAGCAAGCTGCTTGGCGTTACTCCGACTTCCGGGCAACGGCCTGTATGTGATATTGCGGTATGCACTAACCGTTTCGGGCATGGCACTGTGGTATATAACTTCCTAATATATGGCAATTATATAGCATGAATACCCACGTGTCGAGTTATTTGAAATAATTGCAGTTTTTCGTGAAACGCGGGAACTGATTATGAAAAACTGGCGAAAGCCATCCTGTCTGCACCACCAAAGCACAAAAAGTAACTCCTACGAAACCTGCTGTGCCTATAAAGGCTTAGGTACGCCTAGCTGCCGCCACGGCTAATTCAAGACGCTGCAGCCGCTCGGCTTCCGACCCTCCCAGCGCATCTTTCGGCACTAACTCCTGAAGCAAACCAATGGCCTGCACATCCTCCGTGTACTCGCGGAGCCTCCGCTTAAAGCTAGCGCGATTCTTGGTGCAGACCAGAGTATAGGGACTTCCCTTACGCTCGGTAACATGGTCCAATTCAAGGTGATGTCTATCAATCACTTCGCGCAGGTGCCTGCGACAGCCTTGGTTCACCTTGAAGCGGAAAACAATTGCCTCGGGATCCAGGCAGAATGTACGGAGTGAAGTACAAAGCTCGCAGTGATCCGGAATCTTGGCATCAAGCATCCAATCGTCCGGCTCAGATGGAGGCGCACTGCTGCGCCCAACCAAGAAGTCGACCGCTTGCCGCCAAAGCAAACGGTAGGACTCCGTGCTGGCCAAGTCCCCGTGCGTGTACGAACCAGCAAGCATCGCAGGCAGTATCCGGTCTGGTGGCACGGCCTTAGGAAATTCACCGATAATACCAGCGGCTTTGACAGATTCCTCGGCGAGACCCAGGCGCCATCCAAGCATGAATAGTTCGCGGATTGCCGCCTGATCCATGCTTAGCCGCTCAACCTCTGTAGAACTGATGTATGAGGCATTCTCTTTCGATAGCCTGTAGGCCTCCGCACGAACGATGGCATCAGAGCCAGCCTCCAGTGCTGCACCGAGATTTGCGAAGGCAAGACGCCCTACGTTTAGTGCCGTATCACGCCACTCCGATCCGGCATTGTCCAGCTTCTCTCCGACCAGTGCCAGAAAAGAGGAGATCTCCTTGGGGAGCTGAGGCATGTACTTCTCCACCAGCCTCGGTAACAACTTTTTGGCAGCCTCAGGACCAACCATAAGAATTAGGTCTGAAAGGGCTGCGTTCTCGCTACCATCGTAGTGGTTTAGCATATTCCTGGAAAGAAAATCCGCCGCGAGAGCGGCATTACCGTTTGCCTCCAGCAGTCTGAGCATCTTAGGCAGGTTGTGGTCCTCATACTCTCGCCTTTCTTGTGGCCAGATTTCCATTAATCGGGTTAGCATGCGCCGCATTTCGGTCTGGCTCATAAGGCCTTGCTGCGTGGACACCCATTCCACCACTTTTTTGATGCCACTGCGCGCTAAAACATCCACGGACCTCTCCTTCGGCCAGACAACGAGAGCCGCACGTCGGTAAAGGAGTTCGAGTGTCGGGCCATAGTTCCCTTGGTACTCTTCAAGTTTTTCCTCGTCCGGCACGGCATCTTCGAACACGTCCGGCGGATAGACTTCGCCATCGGCTACTGAAAGCTCACCAAGATTCGGGCGGTCCCCATCACGGGCAACCCAGTTATCCAGGTATTCCCAACAATCCTCCACATGGGCTAATCTCGAACTAGCGACGGCCTCCATACGCCAGTTGCCAGGACCATCATCATACGCGGGATCGCCTACTTCTCCAACATGCAACACGGCCGCGTACATGGACCAGTCTGCAGACTCTGCCGCCTTTCCCAGAACCTGTGCGACGGCTGCGTCGGTGTTCTTTAACGTGTCAAAGGAAAGACCATCCTCGGTATACTCGTGTTCAAGTAGCCAGACCAGTTTGCCCGTATTACCGTGATCCCGCAACGCTGCTAAGCACACTTTAACTTCTTCTTCAATACCGGTATAGTCCGGTGCCCCGGACCATTTCTTGCCGGAACGTATGAACAGATTAAAGACCAGGGATATGCGGTGGCCTTCAGTAATGGGTCTTGCCTCGTGCAGGCAGTCTGCATAGAAAGCCGCGAACGCTAGTTCTGATGGCTCCTGCGCACGCATGTCAAAAACGGTTTCGTCGCGTGCGTGGCGTACAACCAGTTCCCCGCCAGCACCTTTAGTGGGTAGCGTCACGGATAGCGTCGCCACCATTCCGTCGACTTTTTCGGTATCACGATGGGCGGCAAAAAACCCGCCCTGCCTGTAAACAAGCATCTTGTACAGCTTAGCACCGAGCTCCGCATCGGCAAGCCCAAGACCTGTAGCCACAAGATCCATGATCTTACGGAACGAGGCCTGCCAGGCACTACCTGCCAACTGGACCTGATCTGCATCAATCTGCCAACAGTCGCGAACCGCAGGGTCAACCAATGTCATGGTTCCCTTTCCGTAGGGAGCGCGTTCCGCTAACCCAATCAAAGCGTCAATCGTTGCCCTCGGTACGGGAAACGACAGATCTCCTGCTCCATCAACGGTGACGACTGGCATCGGCACGTGCATTTTGCCCCCCGTGCAATAGTCTCCTGGACGATCAATAGATTCCAGCAGCTTAAAGAATTTCTCGGCCTCACGGCCATATTCGGTGTCTTGCAATTTCATTCTCTTTACCCATCTAAATTCATGGCCCGTGCTCAGCGTTCTCCAGGGGATCCAAGCCTGTCCAGGTTCACATGCGGCGCCGATTAGCTGTGCTTGGCGCCCAAGGCCCCAGCTCCTGATTGATCAATTGTCGCAGGCCCCAAGAATTTGCCCAGTATTGCCCGCAAACGAGCATCAACCTATTTACCCAACATTTCCGGCGCCAACTCCTTCCACCGAGCCGCTGGATTCTGCGTCAACAGAAAGCAGCATATGTATCCCGATCCAACCCATAATGTCGTCATCAAGTGTGTCAACGTACAAACAGATTCCGCATGTCCCAATGTCAACCGGACGGGACGCTCTGACGATCCATGCGAATACGGGTTCCAGTATGATTTGGTCGGCGACCAAATCATACTGTAGTTCGTCGTACCCCACCTGAAAGCGTTAAGCTGTTTTGAAGATATCAACCTGCGATAAACAATTTCCTTTGAGCCTGCAATATTCATGTCGTACCCTGTTCGGGTCTAAGAGTGCTGTTTCGGTACCTGCAGGACCGATTGTGCGTTGTTCATGCGAAGGGACGACCATGAGAGGAGCTGAAAACACCAGTTTAGGCTCTTTTCCCGACATGATAGCGGTCACATTACCGAGATTTTGGGAAGATGTCTGTCGGGTAGACACACCTCTGCCTACCTTCTCTTTCCGCTTTCCGCGTTGGGCGCCTGCGGTGTCGGAGCGCAGGCAACAATATGACTTGGCTAGCTCTTCAAGGGAAGCATGATCCATGTGAGTTGACAATAACGTCGCCAATATTGCTCCCATGCAGCATCTGCGCTGGCGGCAATGTGGATAACGATGTTGCGCGCGTGTTGTACGAAGCGGGCCCCCACCTTGAGTACACGCTCGTGATAGGTGCTCAGACTTACCTGGGATTCGTCAGGCTCCCGCATAAGGCAGCGCCCCACATGCATGAGCTGATACACCAGAAGGTATACCTGTAGCAGGACCTCGTTCTCGGCTCGGATCTCGGCTTCCTGCTCCGACTCATCAGGCTCCCGCACTACAGGTCGGCCCTTATAGTGTGTCTTCGGACGGGGAACCGAAACCAGCGCCATGGAGCAAGCCGCATTCAACTCCCCGAAGTGCTTTTCCGCCTTTCCTCTCTTCCGGTACAGATTCACAAGCTGCTCTGCCGGATAGGCTTCTGCATCCAGATCGGTGATCAGATAGAAATGCCGCGGGAAAAGCTCTCCCGGCACCGGATCAACCACGAGCACCACACGATGCTCTACGGACCAGCACTTTGCACGGTAGCGCAGTTCATGGTAGCATTCGTCCGACGGCTGATCACCCTCCAAATGAGGCGCCGCAAGCCCGTCAATCACACCGTTTCCTTTCAGACGCATCACATAGCCGATACGGTCGTTCTCCAGCTTATCACATAACTCTCCACTGTTGAAGCCTGCGTCCAATCGGACAATGACCTTGTCGGCCACATGTTCACGCAATGCCAGCCCAATGCGTCGAATGAAACCGTAGCAGTCCTTCACCACATTGTGAGTGCCCCCTCGCAATTCCGCCCCCAACATGTCGCCCGACTCACCGCATATGGCGATAAGGGGCAGAAAGATGGTGCGCTTGTAATACCCGTTCCACTTGCTGCCCTGCTGCTTGCCATGCGTATCTACCGGTACACCGTCCACCATCAAAGACTACCTCGGGGCGGCGCTTCCCGCCACCACGCTGCAGCAGGTGCTCCATGGCGAATGTCTCTACACAAAGGCGCAACTTCTTGAAGTTCTTATTCCCGGCCAACATGCGCACGAAGCGAGACATGGTTGGCCGGGATTCCAGGGACCTATCGTCCTGTAATGCCTCCATACCCCTTTTGGAAGAAGTGGCCACGCGCATGGCGGGGTCCCTTCGAAGCTTGTCCGCATCTGATTGACGTCCCCACCCCTGCACATGTTGCAGCAGGTACTGTCGCACTAACTCCTCAAGGCTATGCGTAATCCGAGCTTAGGACCGATTGTCCTTAAGCACGGAAGCGAGTCGGCATGCCAAGGTGCTGATCACTATGAGCAGGCGCATAGGAATGACGCCCGCATCCGATGTTAGATTATCGGTCTTGGAGCGTACAACTTTAACGTATTTATTGAACTGACAAGCGAACAGAAGGTTGGATTTGGGATTTGGGATCTGGCATCGGGCGTGTTACAGGGTGAATGAATATTGGGGTTTCTAAACGTTTGAGCGTCGCGGAAGACTCCATTCTAACCGTGTATAGTCAACATATTACACCATAATATTAAACGACGATTCCCCGCCACTTAACTCCCTTATGAATAAGGGAGGCTACGGCCCAACTACCACAGCAGAGATGACCGCATTGAAGGACATCTGTTCATCACGGTACTGGCTTATCATGCTGCCCATCTGGTTCGCACCAGACTCAAGGAACACGGGATTCATGATAGTTAGGCGACGATCCGAGACAGGTTGAACAGGATTCGTCGGATTACGACCAAGATGGTTAAGAACCAATATCGGTACCTGATCACGGAGGTGGATCAGGATCTGCCTCCGAGTATGGTACAGTTCTTTGCGGTACTGGGATACGTGTATGATCCGGATGCGACCCGCACCGTGACCGAGCATGTGGAGGAAGCGAGTGCACCGGTGAGCCAGAAGCCTCCAGACTCATGACGTATGGTCCCTTCATAACGGTTGAGATAGCGTACTCCAGATGGAGCCACCAGAGCTACGTCCGATGGAAACGATCCGGGATAGATCGCGGCAAACCACCCTAAACCAACTTCAACCGATCCGGTAAATCCCACCATCCATTGCTCCTGAAAAAAACGGTCCAAATATGGCCACGGGAGAATTCCGTAGGTTAGTAGCACTACGAAATGGCGAAGTTAGGTCAAGATCCCAGCGATGATACGTTCAGCTAAGGGGACGATGGAGAGCTTTTGCACAGACGTCAAACAGAAGTCTGGCCTCAACCGTGAGATACTACGAACAGGTTGGGGCCAGCTGGATCAGATGCTGAGCCATAAGTGCCGCAAGGTGATAAAGGTTACCGCTGCCTATATCAGTCAGCGGTGTTCTGTGTGTGGGCACACAGAAGCGAGTAACCATAAGACACGGAGCAAATTCAAGTGTATGTCCTGTGGACGTGCGGATCATGCAGACCTGAATGCGGCTGCAAACATACTGGCCTCCGGAATTGGGGCTTCTGCACGGCGAGGGGCGTTCGGGTTACCGACCCCTATGACCCGTGAAATTGATACTAGTGCCTCACTGTGTACAGTTGGTCACTCACGTATATAATTCCCCATGAAAAAGGCACAATTGGCCCTGCAGGTACCGAAACAGCGCTCTTAGACCCAAACAGGGGACGACTTGGATATTGCAGGATTAAGGCTATGTACGCCCAGCTGCCGCCACGGCTAATTCAAGACGCTGCAGCCGCTCGGCTTCCGACCCTCCCAGCGCATCTTTCGGCACTAACTCCTGAAGCAAACCAATGGTCTGCACATCCTCCGTGTACTCGCGGAGCCTCCGCTTAAAGCTAGCGCGATTCTTGGTGCAGACCAGGGTATAGGGACTTCCCTTACGCTCGGTAACATGGTCCAAATCAAGGTGATATCTATCAATCGCTTCGTGCAGGTGCCTGCGAAGGCCCTTGTTCACCTTGAAGCGGAAAACAATTGCCTCGGGATCCAGGCAGAATGTACGGAGTGAAGTACAAAGCTCGCAGTGATCCGGAATCTTGGCATCAAGCATCCAATCGTCCGGCTCAGATGGAGGCGCACTGCTGCGCCCAACCAAAAAGTCGACCGCTTGCCGCCAAAGCAAACGGTAGGACTCCGTGCTGGCCAAGTCCCCGTGCGTGTACAAACCAGCAAGCACCGCAGGCAGTATCCGGTCTGGTGGCACGGCCTTAGGAAATTCACCGATAATACCAGCGGCTTTGACAGATTCCTCGGCGAGACCCAGGCGCCATCCAAGCATGAATAGTTCGCGGATTGTCGCCTGATCCATGCTTAGCCGCTCAACCTCTGCAGAACTGATGTATGAGGCATTCTCCTGCGATAGCCTGTAGGCCTCCGCACGAACGATGGCATCAGAGCCAGCCTCCAGCGCTACACCAAGATTTGAGAAGGCGAGATACCCTACGTTTAGTGCCATATCACGCCACTCCGATCCGGCATTGTCCAGCTTCTCTCCGACCAGTGCCAGAAAAGAGGAGATTTCCTTGGGGAGCTGCGGCATGTACTTCTCCACCAGCCTTGGTAAAATATCGTTGGCAGCTTCAGGACCAACCATAAGAATTAGGTCTGAAAGGGCTGCGTTCTCGCTGCCATCGTAGTGGTTTAGCACATTCCTGGAAAGAAAATCCGCCGCGAGAGCGGCATTACCGTTTGCCTCCAGCAGTCTGAGCATCTTAGGCAGGTTGTGGTCCCGATGCACTCGCCTTTCTTGTGGCCAGATTCTCATTAGTCGGGTTAGCATGCGCCGCATTTCGGTCTCACTCATAAGGCCTTGCTGCGTGGACACCCATTCCACCGCGTGTTTGATGCCATTGCGTGCTATAACATCCACGGACCTCTCCTTCGGCCAGACAACGAGAGCCGCACGTCGGTAAAGGAGTTCGAGTGTCGGGCCATAGTTCCCTTGGTACTCTTCAAGTATTTCCTCGTCCGGCACAGCATCTTCGAACACGTCCGGCGGATAGACTTCGCCATCGGCTACTGAAAGCTTACCAAGATTCGGGCGGTCCCCATCACGGGCAACCCAGTTATCCAGGTATTCCCAACAGTCCGCCACATGGGCTAACCTCGAACTGGCGACGGCCTCCATACGCCAGTTACCCGGACCATCATCATACGCGGGATCGCCTACTTCTCCAACATGCAACACGGCCGCGTACATGGACCAGTCTGCAGACTCTGCCGCCTTTCCCAGAACCTGTGCGACGGCTGCGTCGGTGTTCTTTAACGTGTCAAAGGAAAGACCATCCTCGGTATACTCGTGTTCAAGTAGCCAGACCAGTTTGCCCGTATTACCGTGATCCCGCAACGCTGCTAAGCACACTTTGACTTCTTCTTCAATACCGGTATAGTCCGGTGCCCCGGACCATTTCTTGCCGGAACGTATGAACAGATTAAAGACCAGGGATATGCGGTGGCCTTCAGTGATGGGTCTTGCCTCGTGCAGGCAGTCTGCATAGAAAGCCGCGAACGCTAGTTCTGATGGCTCCTGCGCACGCATGTCAAAAACGGTTTCGTCGCGTGCGTGGCGTACTACCAGTTCCCCGCCAGCACCTTTAGTGGGTAGCGTCACGGATAGCGTCGCCACCATTCCGTCGACTTTTTCGGTATCGCGATGGGCGGCAAAAAACCCGCCCTGCCTGTAAACAAGCATCTTGTACAGCTTAGCACCGAGCTCCGCATCGGCAAGCCCAAGACCTGTAGCCACACGATCCATGACCTTACGGAACGAGGCCTGCCAGGCACTACCTGCCAGCTGGACCTGATCTGCATCAATCTGCCAACAGTCGCGAACCGCAGGGTCAACCAATGTCATGGTTCCCTTCCCATAGGGAGCGCGTTCCGCTAACCCAATCAAAGCGTCAATCTTTGCCCTCGGTACGGGAAACGACAGATCTCCTGCTCCGTCTACGGTGACGATTGGCATCGGCACGTGCATTTTGCCCCCCGTGCAATAGTCTCCTGGACGATCAATAGATTCCAGCAGCTCAAAGAGTTTCTCGGCCTCACGGCGGTATTCGGTGTCTTGCAATTTCATTCTCTTTACCCATCTAAATTAATGGCCCGTGCTCAGCGTTCTCAAGGGGATCCAAGCCTGTGCAGTATCACATGCGGCGCCGATTTGCTGTGCTTGGCACCCAAGACCCCAGCTCCTGATTGATTAATTGTCGCAGGCCCCAAGAGCTTGCCCCAGTATTGCCCGCAAACGAACATCAACCTAGTTGCCCAACACTTCCGGTGCCAACTCCTTCCACCAAGCAGCTGGATTCTGCGTCAACGGAAAGCAGCAGTTGTACCCCAATCCAGCTCCGAGCGTCGTCATCAAGCGTATCAATGTACAAAGAGCTGGCGTACGATCAATGTCAAACGAACGGGACGCTCTGACGATCCATGCGAATACGGGTTCCAGTATGATTAGGTCGGCGACCAATCGAACCGTAGATGGTCATGCCCCACCTGAAAGCGTGAAGCCGTTTTGATGAAGACATCAACCGGCGATAAACAATTTCCTTTTAGCGCTTGCCACAGAAAGCAGCTGCAAGACGAGATAAAGGTCCACTCAACACGACTCCATGGAAACACATTCGGACACGAACATTGTTCGGCGGCAGGATTTCGATTTCCTGCATATGGCTGCTTTGGGGTTAGTGCCACGCGCCGGGTACACACATTCGACGACCAGAATCCCGGGCCGTGCAACGTAGCAGCAGCCCAAGCGAATTCCGGTGCAGGGGTTATACTATTCACCGGACACACGCTCGGTTACCCGTGGCCCCCGCAGACCCAGGAGCCAAAGACTCCAGGAGCATTGCGTAGCCTGTAAGCTGGAGGAGGGTACATCCACCAGTAGGGCATTACACCGGACCTGCATGTGCGACTTATTGGCGGCCCCGGGTAGGTCCGTGCGGTCGGTAAAGCCTGCGAGCTGCTCCATCCAGATTAGTGCCGTGCTAAGCGCAAGTGCGCTACCATTTCACCGACTGCGCTGCGCGGATATTGCTAACGCCAGATCTTCCTTGAGTACTGGAACATGTACAGGCGCTGGCGCGCCATGCCGAACGGGCGAGCAAACAAATCCCATCCGCTGCGAAGTAATTCCGTAGCACTCGGCTCGTGGAACCATGAATCGTACATCCCAATACTCAGGATGCGAGTCTTCTTAAACTGCCAACGGATTCCCAAGAATGTGTCCGCGCGGCTACTGATAAGGACGCGCTGCCCCTCAGGGTTACTTGGCTGCCGCTCCCCGGTCGCTTGGAGCGCTGCTCCGACTTCCAGATCCAGATTGGACAGTAAGGCTAAGACCGCGCGTACGCGCCCAAATCCAAGTCTGGACGACGCTCTAACCGTAGCTAGATCCCGATATATCGTTATTCCGAGGTTCGATCCAAAGTACAGGTCTTGACTGTATAGGCAAGACTGCCAAGCCCCGGAAAATGCGTAATCAGGCCACCTGCCAAACGGTGCAGGACTGTCCCCGGAGAATGGTCGATGCGTTCGATTCGCCCGAATGCAATCGGCACCAACGGGATTGAGGTGGGCAATCCCAATATTGGTGGTCAGCACCATCCTCGATCCGAGGTTTCCTATGATTTCACCTGAAGCGCCCCAGCTGCTTTTTCCATCGCTGCGGACGGTCGCCGCGATTCTCGGTGTGATTACCCAGATGCTTCGTGCATCCGTGGACGCAGCGAAATCAAGGTGCAGTTGCCAAATGCTCGACCGAAGCCTACCGATGCCGGCTGCGGCTGTCACACGATTAAAGGCCCCGGTTAGAACCGTAGCATACCCCGTCGCAGACGTAGACACCGATTTGAACCCTGTGTACGTACGGCGGTGGGCTATTTCTGCTGCAGCACGGCCCTTGCGAATTATGCGCCCACCGCCCTTTAGTACGCGCGACACACCTACTGCTGCGGTCACCCGGTCCGCGTAGCCGCTAGTACCATTCATGCTAACCCTGTACCCGTCGGCAACGATCTCCGCACGGCCAAAGCCGTTGCTCAACCGATCAAGCTGTTCAATATTGAGCCTCGTCGCAAACCCGCCCAACGAGCCATTTGCCTTCCACGGAGTGTAATCGTGAGTTTCCACGAGTTCGACTTCTGCGTTTGTGGCTTGACTGTACGATCTTCGAGAAAGCAGAAAATGTCGCTCGCGAGAAAGAGAGAACTGTCCGGTTAACCGATGTGTGTTTTGCTTGAATCGGAGATCCCAATCAACGGAGGCAACGGCAGGGGAGTATAGATGCTCGCGCTCAATTCTCCCCGGTAATGCCTGCTGAATCTGGGTCAATATGGCGCCATCGGGGCCTACCGTCGCAGTAAGGCCCAATCTCGAAAACTTGCCGGTATCATGCGTCATACGGATTGCATGCCCAAAACGTATGGCTTGGTCGTGTGAGGCGGTCACGCTGCTAAGTGCCGCAACCGTCAACCCGGGTGTCAGCCTGCCGTGCAGCGAAGAGGTGCCTAGTATGGGATATGTATGGCCTGATTCCCATGGGGGATGGAATGGTGCTATGCCTGCAATTTCCGGGGTCGACAATAATTGCTGCGCCACTGAAAAAACCCTGCCTTGGACAAACCCGCCCTGTTCAGAATAATCAAGCGAAGGCCAGCGCAGGAATTCGTAAAAGCCCTCAGGTGTGAAACGCGGCACTAAGGCCATTCCCAAGTTTATTGCGGGAACAGGAGTCAGCTCGAATTCTGCACCTGGCAGGCCGCCCGCAAATTCGAAGACGCGTTCTCTTTCCCCATTCTTGGCGCGGTATTCGACTCCGTGTAATACATCCAGGTTCAAGAGTGCGGACCGGCGAACTGTGCGGGCAATTCCAGCCTCGAAAGATACTGTGCCGAACCGCTGCACTGTTCCCCCACCTCGGTCCACCGTTCGTACCAGTGCCCATTCGTCCAGTTCAGCCTTTCGTGCAATGATGCGCTGAAAGTTGACGCCCCAGTGCATCCGACTCCCCCCTGTGAGCGGAAGTTGCGACAGAGGTATGGCGATTTCTGCAGTCCATCCAGAGCTGTCTGGTCGAGTACTCGCCTGCCATTCAGCGTCCCAAGCGCTATTGAACCTAAAGGCTGCATCCACATGGATAGGTATGGAACCTGCCGTTATAGCTTGTCCATTGTCTGCGCTCATGCCGTCCACCTGTACTCCTGCGGCATTGACAGCAAAATGAAACGCAGTCCGATTGTCATTGAAAGCGTCCAACGCGAGGACAAACCAATCGGATGAATTTACGTAGTCCCTCCTGCCCAACACCCTTCGGATCTTGGCCGGCCGGGGGTCGTGCATCGTGGCTCCCACATACAGGGTGCGTTCGTCATGCAAGAGGCGCACCTCTGTATGGAAACTGGCTGGCGCCGATTCGACTGGTGTATACTGCAGGAATCCCGATGCTGGTGCTGCCATTCTCCAGCCAGGTTCTTCGAAGTTACCGTCAATTGAGATACGGGTGTCAACAAACGTGGCAGGTACAGTACAATCTGGCTGACAGCCAGGCGACGAGGCTTGGCCGAGACCTACAACCATTCCGAAAAAGACGGTCAACACTTAGCAGGCTCCATAGTAATGGTTGGGGAAGTCGCCATTTATTCAACAAAGGCTAAGTCCGCCGCTCGCCATGCCACAACGATACGACTTGACGGCAGTAGTGGCATGATTTGGCCAAGGGCCGCTGAATACGTGCGGATATCGTGATACCGACAGATCAATGCCATCCATTATCCTTCATCCTCGCACGTAGCCAAGTATTCTGCACCGACCAGCAGTTCTGCGTCCGTCCATGTCTCGCCCTGCGCATCTATACGCAGGGATACATTGGTTGCTCCGCCAAAAACGCCTAAACCATTATCAATATTTGAGTAAACCGTCGTACGGCGTTCGCTGAATATGTCCTCATAGAAGGGGTCATGCCGAAAAACCGACACATAATAGTCCCACAGTTCCTGACTCCAATTGGTGACCACCACCCGGAAATAGGGCCGCAAATCTGCAAAATGATCCGCTCGGAGTGTCAGGACTATTTCTACCGTTTCCCCTTCAAAATGCTCGTCTGACAGGTAGGCGTAACTCCCAAAATCGTCGTTCATAAAGCTGGGCGAACTACCATCTTCAACGTCAGTGATTTCGTGACGCAAGGCAGGAAATGAACTCTCAAAATGCGTCCCAGTGTAGTCTGTAGAGCCCGTTTGTGACTGCCCGTAACGGACGTATCCATCCTTGCTGCGGCATGCCGGGTACAGTTGCGCTGCCACGATACTGTACCGGTCGGGGCCGAGTTGATCCGCAAGAGAGAACGTGAAGGTATATGATGCGGCGGCGTCTGCCTGTTGGTTTGCGCGAATGCTGTGGAATACTGCTGTCAGCTCTGGAGCCTGTGATGACGCTGTCACCGATTGCAATGGTGCCGCGTCCACGCGCAGGATGTATCCGACATTCTGCAAGGGCTTTAAGCCCAACGCCGACTCAAATACCCCCGCACCCCGATGAATCAGTTTCTCGCTTACGCCATCCTCGTTTGATATTGTGACCTTGGCCTCCGTTACGTAATGGTCTTCCCATTCCACGGTACGGGCGTAGGGAACACTCTTGTGCAGATACACGGTCCAGATACTGTCCGGCGAGAATTCACTATTAACCACAAGCTTGGATTCATAGCCACCAGGAAAATCCAGTCCTACGATAGATTCGCAACCAATCGAAAGAAATACGACAATGGATCCAAGCCACCGCACGGGTCAGAAGCTCAGTGTATAGGAAATCGCCGGTACCAATTGCAGTATGCTAATCTGCTTCCACTGGATGTGGCCGTCGGAGGCGGAAGTTGGGTAAACGAGCATCGGGTTCTTGCGGTTGTAGGCGTTATACAGCCCGACGCTGAAAGTCCTTGCTCCCCAGTCGATCTGTTTCGTGAACCGAGCACTTATGTCGAGCCGGTGATGCGCCGGCGCTCGTGCAGCGTTTACTTGTTCGAAGTCGAGGAAATCGCGGTCCAGGATTCGTTGCCGGTCCAGAAACCTGCCAGCTGGCGCCGAAACAGGATATCCGCTGCGATATACCCATGCGATTCCGACCGATGTGTGCTGGGTGATACGATATCGCAAAACGATAGCGGCATCATGGCGGCGATCGAATGCATCGGGGAAAGACGACCCGCCACTGAGATTCTGAAAAATTCTATTCGTTCGGGACAGCGAATAGCTAATCCAACCGCTGGTGCGGCCGCGTTGGCGTTCAAGAAGGAGCTCTGCGCCGTAGCTCCGTCCGGAACCCGACTCAACTATCTGTGGCCATCCGAGGGTAGAAGCGTCATACGAATAGTTGTGCGCCTTGTATTCGATTTGATTGCGCATACGCTTGTAGTAGCCCTCTATGGAAACACCCACACCAATGTTCGAGATACTCTTCACTAGTCCGACTGCGATCTGAGAGCTACCTTGCGGTTTTATTCCGCGCATCGCGGGAATCCAGGTATCGGTCGGTACGGAGCTACCGGCATTTCGCAGTACGTGCAGGTATTGCGTCATTTGGGCATAGGATGCCTTGGCTGATAGATTCGGACGAACACGGATGTCCATGCTAAGCCTTGGCTCCACCGCAGGTTTGAGCTGGCCATCGCTAACCGCGCTGGAAATTCGCACTCCAATATTCGCATGCACACTGGAAGGCCACTGGATAGTGTCCTCCAGGTACACCGAAAGCTGGTGAGACAGAAAGCGGATCGACTCGTCTTCTGAGGTATTCAGTCCGGGCTGATCTGTGCTGGTGATTCTCGTTCGCCGGGTAACAGGAGTCAGGGTGTGTGCAATGTGTTCTGCACCGACTCTGACGTAGTGTTGCCGGCCATGAGCGTACTCCAACTCCATGCGCGTGGTAATATCTCGCACGGAAGAGCCCTGAACCCGTTCTTCGGCTTCAGCTCCGAAACCGTCCCCCGCACGGGACAATATCCTTGATGTCACCTGATAATTCGAAACTCCCACAATTGTGTTTGCGAAAACATGGTCTCCGAGCAGGCGATTCCAGCGCACCGAGACCAATTGATTAACCCAATCCAGGCTCGCGTCAAGGTCTCCATTCAACGACGGGTTTTTTGCAATTCGTTCCTTCAAGGTGAAATTATCATTGCCCATGTAGCCGCTAATGTATAGGCGATCTCTATTGCCGATGATATAGTTTGCCTTTAAGGTTAGGTCATGGAAGCTGCCGCTATAAATGCGTCCGTTGTTCTGGAACCACCGGGTGAATAGGTCAAGAAACGTGCGCCTTCCGGAAACCATAAAGGAGGACTTATCTCGAATGATCGGGCCTTCAAAGAGGAGCTTGGAGGTTAGAATTCCAAGTTGGCCCTCGCCCGAAAACTTCTTCAAGTTTCCATCCTTCATAGTGAATTCGGCTACGGACGAAAGACGGCCGCCAAACCGTGCAGGAAACCCGCCCTTAATCAATTCTACCTGTTTAATCGCAGACGCATTAAACACACCGAAAAGTCCGAGAAGATGCGTGGGATTGTAAATCTGCAGGCCATCAAGCAGTATCAGATTCTGATCGGATCGTCCGCCCCGGACATATAGACCGCTGAATCCTTCACGGCCGCCTTGGACACCGGGGAGCAGCTGCATGGTTTTCAGAATGTCTGTTTCTCCCAAGAGGACAGGTAAAGCGTCCACCTGCTCTATCGGCAGCCGGTGGACACTCATTTGGACCTCGCTTGGCGCACTCTCGCCCGTTACCGTTACCTCCTCAAGAGCAAAGACATGCGGCTGAAGGCTGATGTGTAAGGTCGTGTCCGTGGCACCGGTAAGTCGTATACGCTGAGCATGATAGGCGACATGGGTAATAGCCAGCCATTCTGCACGCGACGGTAGTTTGATGCTATAGAAGCCGTACTTATTTGATGTCGTGCCTGCGCCCTGCATTTCTGCAACAATGTGTACGCCAGGCACACGCTCGCCGCTTGACCGGTCCTCAGCGAATCCGCTGATAAGTATGTTTTGCGCTGCTACCGGCTGCGGCACCAATGTCGCGACTAAGGCGGTAGCAAGAAAACGACGATACGTACAGCTCCTCAACTCAACACGCCCCTGATGAGGACTATCAATGAAACGGCTGTATAGTGACCTCCCGATAAGCAGACTTCATGGCGCGCCGATCCTATAATCAGTAAACGATCAAAGTCGCAGTTGAGGGCCTGCTTCAATACCCCCACAAAGACGCGCCAAAGTGCCATCCCCGAACGACCACGCTACAAATCAATATTCGGAAGCAACTGCTTCTCCAGGATCTCAAAGATCTTTTTCCGAGCCGTTGGGTCGCAATACAGGTGCTGCAGTCCTCTTAGCGCTGCCGGTATATCGTCCCGATCTTTGGGGTGGAAGGTTATCTCTTCAATGGGGACCTGCCCGAGCTTAAACTGTGTATCCTCTACAATCCGCATGGTATTAATCGTATGAATAATCGGCCCCAAGGGGCCTTATATCGATGAAAACGCCCGAAACAGAAGGATATGGCCAAACATTCGTTAGAGACACGCTGGCTGAATAATCTGCAATGTGCAAAATACGGTATGGCTCATACCCATCTGTAAAGACAACGCTTACAGATGGATGGAACGAGTATCACACGGCCTTGTTTCGCCGTTTTTCAGCCCTCATACCTTTTTCTGGCAAACACTAAAATAGGTCACCGCAATGCCTCCTGCCGACCCACCGCATGAATGCCCGTTCTGCGATGTGCCCCCGGAATCAATTTACGCCATGTCGGAGCACGCCTTCGCCATTCGAGACAACTACCCGGTAGCTCGTGGCCATATGCTAGTCATCCCAAACATCCACGCCGCAAGCATCTTCGCCCACAACGCTTCGGTCCAGGCAGATGTTTGGCACCTCGTGGCCAATGTGCGGGCTGACCTTCAGTCACAACTTAATCCCGATGGCTTCAGCGTGGGACTCAACGATGGGCAGGCAGCCGGTCAAACCGTGCACCACGCACATGTCCACATTATCCCCCGCTTCCACGGGGATGTGGACGATCCAAGGGGCGGGATTCGCTGGCTCCTCCCCAAGCACGCTGCCTATTGGGACCCATGAACGCACCCGCACCACCGACGGCGGAGGAACAGATAACGTTTCTGCGTTCGCTCCAGCGGCTTCTTAACGAGGGCAACTTCACATCCAGCTACAAGTATGCCCTGCTACATGCCATCGCCGACCTCTGCCTCGTCAAAGGCGACGATAGCGGAGCCGCGCTGCAGCTGGCCACATCCGCTATCGCGGAACAGTTCGTTCGCCTTTATTGGCCCCAAGTCGAACCGTTTCCCGCAGGCCAGCACCAGCAAATCCTGCGCCAGAACACCGCCCGACAGGCAGCGGTGGTGAACCAGCTGGCTGCGGTTCGCACTGTACACGGAGGCTCTCTCGCCGAGCTGGAGCGAAGTCGCTCGGAATGGGATGGCCTGCGGAAGAAGGTTGAACGGGTAGTGAAGAAAATGCCCCTCTGGAGGTTGCAGACGGTTAGCGGTGAGCAGTTGGATTTCTTGTACGAAAACACTGGCAGCGGCGGATCCATTCGGCTTCAACCCGGTGTGGCCTATTGTTTTAGGGCCTTCTATCCGATGGTGACCGACATGATAGAGGGAGCCTGGTCCCTCTTTGTCCAACGACGCAACCACAAGACATTGGGGCACGTCACCGATTTACGGAGGTTTCTGTTTGGCTCCAAACGACATCCGCTTGAAATCTACCGTCCGCTGCTCAGAGACCTGCAGAAGGGCAGCTGCTTCTACTGCGGCCGCGGAATCAATAAGGGCGGCGCCGTTGACCACTTCATACCTTGGAGGCGTTACTCCCTGGATCTGGGACACAACTTTGTTCTAGCCCACTATAAGTGCAACTCAAGCAAATCGGACCTCCTAGCAGCCGAAGAACACCTTGCCCGCTGGACTAAGCGAAATCACACCTATAGCGATGCGCTGATTGAGGGCTTTAATCAACGTAATGTCCTGCACAATTGGCCTGCAAGTCGA
Source organism: Rhodothermales bacterium (assembly GCA_963663495.1). GTDB lineage: Bacteria > Bacteroidota > Rhodothermia > Rhodothermales > Bin80. The sequence goes on along the minus strand of OY760427.1, from coordinate 135,981 downwards.
CAGATTGCAAGATGGGCCTACAGCCAAGTGCACCGGGCAGGAGGTCAGGTATGGATGCGGCCAAAAGGACTACGGCCCCTGTCCGGCGAGTGGAAAAGAATACTCGCCGAAACCTCCTGACATGTATCAAACTTCGGGGACGCTCCGCCTGGGCTTGTGATGCGACGGTACGGAATTGCGAGGCCGGGCGGGGATTTCCAAGGCTTTTCCTGACTAGGCGATATTACCGAACCAGTCCAACAATTGCGGTAGCCGTCTGTCCACCTTGATCCACTATGACCAGATATATGCCGCGACTCACCTCGTGACCGCTTGCTCCCGTCCCGTTCCAACGGTATGCATAGGTCCCCGGGCTCTTGACAGCACCCTCCGCTAACGCTCGAACAGGCATGCCAAATATATCGTAAATGCGCACGGCAACCGGCCCCGTCTTCGTTACCGAAAAATAAATGTCGGTTGCAGAGCGGGATGGCCTGGGATCCACGCCAAGCCCGCCGTGCAGACTTAGACCCTCGGGTAGCGCCCGCCCGAACTCGCTTACGATGTTGCTCGGCCCGCTTTCCTGGGAGTTGTACCCAACGGCCCGAACATAGTAGTAATACGGACCCGCGACCGCCGCTGGCCGATCCGTGAAGCCAGGTGTCCCTGTTACCACCAGAAGATGTGCAAGCCTCTGCACCGCTTCGCCCGGGAATAGGTCACCATCCCCACGCATGCGGTAGACGGCATACCGCCTCGCATCAGGCACTGGATCCCATCGAAGAATTACCTGGGCAGCGGAAGACCACTCCGAACGCAGGTTCTGCGGAATAGCCGGCGGAGTGGATACCTTCCATTCCATTGGTGGTGTGAGCACAGCGTTCCGATAAAGGTCCTGGGTTAATACTTCCACAATACCGTAGGAATAGAAGTGCGTAATACTCTGCGCCCGAAAAAACACCGCCCCCAGGACATTGGAAATACTCCTGTTATAACGGAGTTGGTTTGGAATCTCCTCCGGGCTGAATAGCATTCGCGAGAAAGTGCCTGAATCCGTGCGGTGTAGTGCATTGCCGGTGTACAGGTGCACCCCGCCCGTGTAGTCCGCCCACCATCGGACAAGCTTGCCATAGTCTTGTGCACCCCCGAATGGCCAATACAATTGTGGCACCAGGTAATCCACCGTCCCTGCCTTAACCCATGCCAATGGGTCCGCCCATATCTGGTTGACAGCGTCCATACCGTTAATTCCGAAAGGCTGGCCCGGCCTCCGAATGCCAAATGGGCTAATTCCAAACTTGATGTCCGGCTTCTCTGCGCGAATGCTGTCCGCAAGCTGGGCTATAAGCAGGTCAACGTTGCTGCGCCGCCAATCATTCAGGTCGGTGACCCCACGACTCTCCTCCGAAAACGTAACGGAGTCCTCGTTCGAAAACCTGCGTGTTAGCGTGGGATAGGGATAAAAGTAGTCGTCAAAGTGGACCCCGTCTATATCGTAGCGCCTTACGACATCCATGATTACACCTACTAGGTGGTCCCGCACCGCGGCCCTGCCCGGATCCAGGATACGAAGACTGCCAAACGGCAAGATCCATTCGGGATGGGTGCGAGTTACATGGCTCGCCGCCTTCGCGTACGACGAACCCCGGTCGGCCCGGTACGGATTGAACCAGGCATGCAGCTCTATCCCACGCTCGTGCGCCTCCTCCACCGCAAAATGGAGCGGATCGTAATAGGGATCAGGCCCCCTGCCCTGCTCCCCCGTCAGCCAATAGGACCACGGCTCAAGGGGCGAGTCGTACATGGCGTCACTTTCCGATCGGACCTGAAAAAACACCGCGTTTATTCCGGCGTCCTTCAGCCGATCCAACATCATAGTTAGCATAGCCATCTGATCTGCGGGAGACATGCCAGGGGAGGGCCAATCCAAGTGCCGTACCGTTGCTATCCACGCCCCCCGAAACTCGTACTTAGGTACAGAAGGCTGGGCGGCCAGCTGCGTAGCAATTGATAAGACCGCTACCAGCACCGTAAGAGTTCGTCCCGAAAATGGAGCACCAACAGACAAGCCCGGGCAGGGAGAGTACGCGCGCTGGCTAATGATTTTGTGGAGAATGCCCGTGATAATCGTTATTGATGGTGCAAGCCGACCGGAAAACCACACCTGACAATTCACCAGACGCATCTTGATAACGTCAGCACTACTCCACGCGTGTTACAAAAGCTGTTTCAAGCTGACCGCCGCGCTCTACCACTACAATGTAGGCTCCGCTCGCAACAAGCGCATTGTCAGTGCTTCCAGCCCCCCAAGCAAACTCATGCACACCAGGACCGATTTGAACTCCGGTAGCCAAGGTAGTCACCAGCTGCCCCACCAGGTTATAGATCCTGAGTGATATGATGTCGGGTGCACCAACCTCTACCCTGATGGTGGTGCTAAGTGTGAAAGGGTTCGGATGAACCTGAACCGCCTGCTCTTTGCGCCCCGCCGGCAGCTCCAAAGCCGTGGGGCGGCCGAGATTGGAGACCACATTGCTACGACCGCTTTCAGCACTATTGTGTCCTACTGCCTGAACGAAATAGCTATACATTCCGCTTGGAAAATCCAGATGGTCTGTGTACGTAGTCTCACCGGTAATGGCCAGGAGATGATGCACCGCGGGTTCCACCTCCACGAGTTCCTGCGGAAGGCGGTACACGGCATACCGCTCCGCGCCCTCAACAGGGCTCCACTTCAGCACGAACTCCGCTGCCGAAGCCCAATCAGCTTGCAACCCCTCGGGGGCATCAGGGCTTACGAATGGCTTCCAGTCCATGGGCGGGGTGAGCGCCGGGTGCTGATACAGGCCGGACTGGAGAATATCTACAATACCCTGCGACGAAAAGTGCGTGACATTGCGCGCACGAAACAGCACCGCGCCCGAAATACCCAGGTAGTTTCGATTGAAACGGATTTGGTCGGGGATTTCGTTCGGTGAAAAAAGCGCGTTAGGGTTCGTCGCTCTTTCGGCACGGTACAGCGCGTTGCCGGTGTACAGGTGGAGGTCGCCAATCTGCTCCACCCACCACGGCGCAAGCGTAGCATAGTCCTGGTTGCCACCGAAGCGCCAGTACAACTGGGGCACCAGATAATCTACACTTCGGTCTTCAATCCACGCCAACGGATCCGCGAAGATTACATTGTAGGCATCCAGACCGGTAATACCCTCCGGCACGTTGTTGCGCCAAATGCCAAAAGGACTGATACCGAAGTCAACGGTGGGCTTTACGGCCCGGATACTGTCGCCCACTTGAGCAACAAAGATATTCACGTTGTCGCGCCGCCAGTCAAGCAGACTTGTAAACCCGCGGCTTTCACTCGCGAACGTTGCCGCATCCTGTGTGCGTATCTGATTGGGCGGGTACGGGTAGAAATAGTCATCAAAGTGTACGCCATCTACGTCGTACCGCCGCACCACATCCATTACTACGCTCGTAACGTAGTCACGGACAGTTGCCTTGCCCGGATCAAGGATTTCTACACCCCCTACACTTTGGACCCACTCTGGATGTACCCTCGTCACATGGTTCGCGGCGGCAGCAGAGGACCCTGCGCGTCGGGCACGGAATGGATTAAACCAGGCATGCAGCTCCATCCCTCGTTTGTGCACCTCATCTATGGCGAAATCCAGCGGATCGTAGAATGGATCCGGCTCCCTACCCTGCCTCCCCGTTAGCCAATACGACCACGGCTCAATCGCCGACTCGTACATGGCATCGCTCTCCGATCGAACCTGAAAAAACACAGCGTTGATACCGGACTCCTTCAACCGATCCAACATCTGGATCAGTGCGGCCTTCTGCTGCTCGGGCGGTGAACCTCGTACCGGCCAGTCCAAATTGAACACCGTTGCAATCCATACCCCGCGAAACTCATACCTGGGGGCAGGTGCTTGCGCCAATGCTACCGGCGCAAGCAGAAACCCGATCATTAGCACCGCAAAGGATGTGCGCATAAGACTATCCGTTCGTTAGTGCCTCCTTAGGTGCACAGCCCCGTAGCATGCATCCCGCGGAGGCGTTTGCCATCACAATGCCAGCGGTCCGATGCTGATCTGGTCGGCAAGCCTCTGTTACGATACTGTCCATGGCCCTACATCTTCTTGCCTGTGTAGAAGGCCCACCATTGAGACGCACCCGGAAGCCGAAAAACCATTGTTGTCACCCAGTGATAGTTGGTCGTTCTCGTGATAGCGTCCAAATACAGGCTATGGTGCATCGGGCTGTGGTGCATCGGAACAGGGTTGCAACAAAGCAGGGTGCGAATGCGCAATGCCTGCCCAAGCCATCCACCTGCACACCCATTTCCTCGGAAGCAAACGACTATGGAAGGCACGCGCCCGACCCAGGAACAGGCCTACATTCCCTTCGCTGCCGCAGCGATCCGCTCCAGCTCCCACTCAGCGCGTTCTGCCTTCGCTACATCCCCTATTCTGACCGCCGCCTCCGCCAAGCCCTTGAGAGACCGGGCACGGCCGGGTGCACGCTCCAGGGCCCGCTCAAAAGCCATCAGGGCCTCTTCCGGCTGCCCTGCCTCCAACTGCACCTCCCCCAGAAGTTCAAATGACGGCTTAACCGGTGAGGGGGGACCAAAATCAAAAGGCATCGCACTCTCCATCTCAGTGGCACCGCGCAGCATGACTATGGCATCCTTTTGGCGTCCCTCTTCCAACAGGAGCAAAGCCTTCAACTCGTCGCGCATGATAGTGATAACCGGCTTATCAGCATGGGTCTCCGATAGCTCAAGGAGCTCGGCAAGCCGTTCGCGTGCGCCCTCTTCCTCCTGTTGGTGGTAGGCTATGTACCCTCTGACAAATGCATCGGTGGCGCGCGTTTCAACGCCAAGTCCATCAACATCAATGACCATGGTAGCGGCTTCACCATCGCAGTCGAGGGTCTCCACGATATAGGCCGCGCGCGTCACTACCAGATGCCTCCGAACCCCCCTGTCTCCTCCAGCCATCTCCATGTCAGCCCAAATTCCACGAACGGTTTCCAGTGCTGCCTCGCTGTCTCCCTGCTGCAGATACCCGTACATCTTCCACCAGAGCGCATGATATGCCCGATCCTCCACTCCCAAGCCCTTCCGGTCCCGGCGAGCCTCTGCCGCTGCAGCCGAAGCAATATTGGAACTCACCACCCTGTCCCACATCCCCATCGCAGTAAATATGTGCGATGGCATATGTAGCGCGTGCGCGGCAGCGGGCGCAATCTCTGCATAGACACGCGCCGCCCGCAAACCTAGCGGCGCATGTATAGGATCATCGTAGGAGTGTATCAAATAGTGCGCCGCTCCGGGATGCCGCGGATTACGGGCAAACACATCTTCCACCACCGCGGCAGCCCGCATGTACTTGGAGAATTCCCGCCCACCATGGCTGGATCCTAGGATTGCCAGCGCATGGAATGCAGCGGCGTCCAAGTCGTTCGGGTAGCTATTGCGAAGCTCGGCTGTGGCTGCGAGATACGAACGATCGCGATCTTCCTTCTCTTCGGCGCCGTAGTAGAGCTTATCAACGGCCCGCAGGTAATCCTTTTCCCGCGCTGTGGGCGCCTTTCCCATACGTTCCTTGAGGGTGGGCGCCAACAACTCCAACACCGCACGTCCCTTTTCGGTCTGCTGGCTATGCCAGATAGGCTGGTTGTATGTCATCGCCTCACCCCAATATGCCATACCGAAGGCAGGATCGGCCTCGCGGGCTGCAGCAAAGGCCTCCCGTGCATCTACGTACTCAAAGCTGTGCAGCAGTAGCAGCCCCCGAAGAAAATCTTCCTGTGCCTCCCGCGCACCGGAATTGGCAAACCGCGTTTCACCCAATCCTTGCGCTAAAACGCCATCAGGTAACAAAAGGATAATAAAAACAGCGCGCAGCAACGGCATCAGGAGGTCGGAATTGTGCAGAGATGACAAAACACGAAAATAGGATCCTGCCGCCACACCTGTATACTAGGGGAATTATATACGTGAGTGACCAACTGTACACAGTGAGGCACTAGTATCAATTTCACGGGTCATAGGGGTCGGTAACCCGAACGCCCCTCGCCGTGCAGAAGCCCCAATCCCGGAGGCCAGTATGTTTGCAGCCGCATTCAGGTCTGCATGATCCGCATGTCCACAGGACATACACGTGAATGTGCTCTGCGTCTTACGGTTACTCGCTTCTGTGTGCCCACACACAGAACACCGCTGACTGGTATAGGCAGCGGTAACCTTTATCACCTTGCGGCACTTATAGCCCAGCATCTGATCCAACTGGCCCCAACCTGTTCGCAGTATTCCACGGTTGAGGCCAGACTTCTGTCTGACGTTTGTGCCAAAGCTCTCCATCGTCCCCTTAGCTGAACGTGTCATCGCTTTGATCTTTAGGTCCTCCAGTATCACCGTTGAGGAGCATTTGGCAATACTGCGACTTACCTGGTGGTTCGCATTCTTGAGGATGTTAGCACGCTTGCGCTGTATGCGGGCGATTCTATGCTTCCGCCTGTTACGACGGTTGGAGCCTTTCTTCTGTCTCGCCAGTCTTCGCTGATGCCGCTTCAACTTGGCATCAAGACGCTTGGTATCCGGTTGTCTGATAATGCTTGTATCGCCCTCTGTGGAGACCATAGCGATCTGCCCGCAATTACGGTCAATGCCTACAGCACTGCCGGTATCCTCTATTACAGGTGCCTCAATCTTGTAGCAGATGACAGCATACCATTTGCCGGCGTTCTTCTTTACAGTGGCTTTGATGGGTATACCATCAGGGTACGGGTTGCCTCCCCGCCTGCGGAGCGCCATATATCCCACTTTCGGGATATACAGCTTGCCATCCCGAACCCTTACGTTATCCGGGATCGTGAACGAAGGCGTACTACCACGTCTGGAATGGAATCTCGGTCTTCTCTTACCTTCCTTGAAGAATGCCTTCCATGCGTCCGCCTGATATTTCAATGTGTATCTAACGACACCAAAGGAGTATTCAGGTAGCCACTCGACCGTACGGCGCAGTGCGTGAACCGCTTCCCCAGCGAGAAGAAGCTTACCGAGGGCGGCTTCTCTCCAGCCTCTTTCGCTTTCTTGTACGCCTCGCTCTGCTCTGCGAGGAAGCAAGGTGCTTGGCGTTACTCCGACTTCCGGGCAACAGCCTGTATGTGATATTGCGGTATGCACTAACCGTTTCGGGCATGGCACTGTGATATATAACTCCCTAATAGATGGTAATTATATAGCATGCGTACCCACGTGTTGAGTTATTTGAAATAATTGCAGTTTTTCGTGAAAAGCGGGAACCGATTATGAAAAACTGGCGAAAGCCATCCTGTCTGCACCACCAAAGCACAAAAAGTAACTCCTGCGAAAACGCGTGGCATTCAGCCATATAACTCCCTATACTAGCGTCGCTTCATACCGCTGGCAACGCGCTACGCGCTTCCGAAAGCGGCATGGATCTACCAGTCCAGTGGCGGTAGGCTACTGCTGCCTGCCGTAGCAGCATGGGCAGTCCGCCAATAGGTATGGCCCCGCGTATCGCCGCATCTGCCATAAGACGCGTTTTCAGTGGCCGGTAGATAAGATCGTACACCACCTGCCCCTCCCGGAACGACTCAGTATCGGGCCACGGTGTCTTCGTAACATGCGGATGCATCCCCACGGGAGTCGCGTTCACCACCACGCCGGCCGCTTTAACGTGCGGACCGGCATCCGACAAGGCAACCGGGAGCAGCACGCTGCCAGGATCACAGGGCGCAAGGCCCATGCACAGCTGCCGTGCACGGTCTGGATTGCGGGCCGCTACAACGACCCGGCTCAATGAAAACCTATCCATAAGCGCGTAGGCTGCTGCGCGGGCAGCACCCCCTGCCCCAAAGATCAACGCAGACTGCCCGCGTAGGAATGCGGCGTACTCCATCAGAGGAGCAACAAAGCCCTCCACATCGGTATTCTCTCCCGTCATTATTACCTCGGTTCCCGCGCGCCTGCACACAATTGTATTGACGGCGCCGATGGCGCGCGCCTGGGGCGAGACATGGGTAAGCAGCGTTATCACCGCACGCTTGTGCGGAATCGTTACATTTGCACCTGCGAAACCCAATGCACCCAAACCCTTGACTGCTGCCGGTAACAACGTAGGTGGAACATCCAAAGCGACATAGCGCAGGTTTAAACCCTGCGCAAAGAATGCCGCGTTATGAAGAAGAGGCGAAAAAGAATGCGAAACGGGGTGTCCCAGAATACCAACCAAGCGAGTTCGGGCGTCAACAGGCCATGAATTAAGGTGCACGGATTTTCGCATATACGCTCTAGCTACCTGACTAAAACCTCCTTGTAGCCGTGGAATGGATAACTGACCCGCAAAGTCTTATTGCGCTCCTGACGCTGACGATCCTCGAAATCGTCCTCGGGATTGACAACATAGTCTTCATCTCAATACTCTCCTCCAAACTGCCCAAGAGCCAGCAGGCGAGAGCCCGGGTCCTTGGCCTTGGAATGGCCATGCTCGGTCGTGTACTGCTACTACTCTGCCTAGCGTGGATCATGCGACTCACTACGCCTCTGTTCGAAGTGTTCTCCGCAGTGATTTCCGGGCGGGACATGATCCTGATTGCCGGCGGATTGTTTCTGCTGGCAAAAAGCACTTATGAAATCCATCACCGGCTCGAAGAAGTAAACGACCAACAAAACTCCCGCCGCATTGCCGTCTCCTTCGCGGGAGTCCTCGTGCAAATCATGCTCATAGATATCGTCTTTTCGCTGGACTCCGTCATCACGGCGGTGGGTATGGCCGACCATGTGGGAATCATGATTGCGGCCATCGTCATTGCCATCGGTATCATGATGGTGTCGGCAGGTGCGGTTTCACGCTTCATTGATACCCGACCAACGGTCAAAATGCTGGCTCTCAGCTTTCTGCTGCTAATTGGCGTCGCGCTCGTTGGAGAAGGACTTGACATGCACATTCCCAAAGGATACATCTACTTCGCTATGGCCTTCTCCGTATTCGTGGAATTGCTCAACCTACGACTACGACGACTCCGGCTCCGGTCTTCGCCGTCACTGGAGGAAGCATCATCTTCCTGACCCGCACCAATATCAGGCGGCGCAAGAGCGTGGAGAAGGTCATCTGTCGATTCCGCGCCATGCCATGTCTCCAAGAAAGTATTCTCACCGATCCGGCCCGCGATGTGGGCCAGCATGCGCAGGTGTGTGCCGGGATTGTTGGCCGGGCTGAGAAGGAAGATGATTGCATAAACCCGTTCACCAGTGTCCGGCGATACTGCTGCGGAACTGTCCGAAGCGGGTAGGCCGGCGCGCACACGCACCAGACCCAGATCGGGCTTGGTGAAATTGGGCAACTGCAGATGCGGTAATGCCACCCCCGGTGCAACCATTGATGTGTCTCGCCGCATGGACTCGTACAGCCCGCTTTGCAGCCGTCCCGCCTCTACCGGCAGATGCTGCGCGAATTTCGCTGCCATCTGCGCTGCGATCTCCTCAACCGTAATGTCCTCCTCAACGTCCAGCATCACCGCCCCGGAAACCAACTCACGAAAACCCCGAACGTCCGACAATTCACGGTCCGCAGAAAATTCAGGCAACATCACAATGATGGAGTCGCCTACTGCGGGCGCCACTTGGCCCTCCTCCGCATGCACAATCAGCGTGGTGCCTCGTACGATGAAGAGCAAGATCAGCTCATCGTCGAAACGTGCAAGAATCGCTTCGAACGAGCCCTCGTCCGTGAGCCCGAATGTGCGGATTTCCCCCCCATCACGGAACCTGGCTGCGAGTGAGGTATGGGTTGTACTTTCGCCGAACAACGGCCTTCCGCGTAAGTGACCGGGGCGCTTGTTTTCGCCGGCTAGCCGGGATGTAGGTCCGGCAGCCAATTGATAAACTTCCCTCTCCTCAAACACCTCGGCAAAGTGCAATGCCGCAAGGGAATTCGTGTTGTCATTGGGCGTCAGCGCCAGAAACCGTCCGAGCCCACTAAAGTCCAGCTCGTCAAAGACTGACTCTGACAGTGCGTCAGCTGTGACCGCTTGCAGATCCAAGGCCTTAGCATCTGCGATGTTCTTGGCATTGGCGTCAATCAGTAGCACTTTGAAATCAAGATTCTGTACCGCTTTGGCCATGCGTTGAACCCACGGGTATGCACCCAGAAAGAGCAGCCCCTGCGGGTAAGGATCCGCCAGTCCAAGCCGCCTGGCAACCGGCGATAGCGTCAGACCATAAGCAGCGACGGTACCGACAATGACAAAAAAGACAATCGGCACCAGGCGCTCTGCCTCAGCAGGGTATATGGAGTCCAGACGGAATGCAAACAGCGATGCTACTGCGGCAGCAACAATACCACGCGGAGCGAGCCAGGCAAGCAGTGTCTTTTCCTTCAAGTGCAGTGTTGTTGTCAGGGTGGAAAGAAAGACTGACACCGGTCGCACGAGAAGGATCAGTATCCCCAGGAACAGGAAAGCACGACCATCAAAGTACCGCACTACCTCCAAATCAAGCCGAGCACTCAGCAGAATGAACAGGCACGCCAAAAGCAATACCTGAAGATCCTCCTTGAACTTCGTAATGTGCCGAATTGTAACGTATTTTTGATTCGCGAGAAGAATCCCCAAAAGCGTAGCCTGCAATAGTCCGGACTCCCCTTGAAGCGAATTGGCCAGCCCGTACGTCGCCACCACTATCATCAGAACCACCGGATTCTGGAGGTAGTCGGGTACAAGCCTGCGCCTAAGCACCACTACAATAATAACAGCAGCCAAGGTGCCTACGCCCACGCCTACACAGATGGTCATTAGAAGTGCCTTTAACGCATGTACCACAGCCGCCCCGACGCTTGCGAATTGCGCCAGCTCAAGGGAGTGCACCTCTATAATTGTTTCCAGCACCAGCACTGCAAGGATGGCACCGACAGGATCAATGGTGATACCTTCCCATTTTGCAATTACGCCTACCCGTCCCCTGGGTCGCACCTGCCGCAGAAGCGGGATTACCACAGTCGGCCCGGTAACGGTCAGAATTGCGCCGAGAAGCACTGCCATGGCAATATTCATCCCCAACACATAGTAGGCTGCAGCGCCAGCCAAAACCCATGTCACCAGTACTCCCACAGTAATGAGGCTTACCACTGCTTTACCACCCTCTGCCAACTCTGACAAACGCAGACTCAGCCCACCCTCAAACAGGATTATCCCGATAGAGAGGGAGACAAATGCCAGCACCCAGTCGCCTTGGAGCGTAACCGGTGAGAGCATCCCGGTTACCGGACCAGCAAGGAAACCGAATACCAGAAGCAGCAGAATAGAGGGGACCCGAATCCGCCATGCAAACCACTGGGCACCAATGCCCAAGGCAATGACAAGTACGATGGAAGCGAGAATATGCTCTGCCACGGTTTCTAATGAGGGGTGCAACAGATAAGTTACGGACTAACGTACAACCGGAACCATCAAGTTCATCATTCTGACGCAATGAATCCAACTGCGAAGCTATCCTTCTCCGAACAGGTAAACCGCATGTTTGATCAAGCCGCCGCATATGCGAGTCTTGATCCCGGTCTGCTGGCGCAAATAAGAAACTGCAACAGCATCTACCACGTCAGCTTTCCCGTCATTCGCGATAACGGCAAGATTGAGGTCCTGCAGGCATACCGTGCGGAGCACAGCCACCACAAGTTGCCGACAAAGGGGGGAATCCGCTACGCCGCAAACGTAACGGCCGACGAGATCACGGCCCTGGCAGCCCTGATGACCTACAAATGCGCCATCGTTGATGTCCCATTTGGTGGTGCTAAGGGCGGCATTGCCATTAATTCACGCGATTATTCCGTACGAGAGCTTGAACGTATAACGCGCAGATATACCTACGAGCTATCCCAAAAGAATTTTATCGGACCCGGCTTTGATGTGCCTGCACCCGACTACGGTACGGGAGCGCGGGAAATGGCATGGATTTTGGACACATACATGACCATGACAGATAGCCCTCTTGACGCATTGGCCTGTGTCACGGGCAAGCCCGTAGGCCAAGGTGGTGTCCGTGGGCGCGAAGAAGCGACAGGACGCGGTGTTTTCTATGGCATTCGCGAGGCGTGTGACGTGGCCAGCGACATGGCCCGCCTCGGACTGACACGCGGACTGGAAGGGAAAACCGCTGTCATCCAGGGGCTTGGCAACGTGGGCTACCATGTAGCACGCTTCCTGCAACAAGCCGGAACCCTTCTGGTCGGGCTCGCCGAGTACGAAGGAGCCATTGCTAACCCGAAAGGTCTTAATCTTGAGGCCGTCCTCACCCACCGCAGAGAGACAGGCTCCATTTTGGGCTTTCCGGGCGCTACTAACCTGGAGCCATCAAACCGAGCCTTGGAGCTTGCGTGTGATATCCTGGTTCCGGCAGCCCTGGAACATCAGATTCATAGAAGGAACGTGGATCAGATCCGGGCCAAAATTGTCGCCGAAGCAGCCAATGGCCCTACAACCGTTGAAGCAGACCATGCGCTGAATGATCGCGGCGTGATAATCCTTCCGGATGTGTTTCTCAATGCCGGAGGGGTGACCGTGTCCTATTTTGAATGGCTACGGAACCTGTCGCATGTGCGCCATGGGCGCATGAGCCGACGATTTGAACAGCACTCTGCTGCTCGTATCCTGCGAGCAGTGGAGACGCTGACTGGCCAAAAGTATTCGCAGGACAAGATGGATGGCGCCGTGCACGGCGTGGCTTTCGGTGCAAGCGAGGCCGATCTGGTAAACTCGGGCTTGGAGGACACCATGGTAGGAGCTTTTCATGAGGTCCGCGCGCATTCCAGGACGCATGGAATCGATCTGAGAACCGGCGCATTCTTGAGCGCGATAGCCAAGATTGGCCAAGGCTACGAGTCAATGGGGATTTTCCCATGACCCCCTCTAGCCATAATTCGGGCGCCGCCCCTTCTTGGAATACGGCTCGTAGGACCGTCGCAGCAGGTCAATGTCCCCCTCCAAGTCTCCCGTGGGATAAAACGGGGCATCAAAGAGCACCACGCGGCGCGTGTAGTCAAGGTAGGCACACACAATAGGTACATCCGCTCCCATCGCTATGTGATAGAAACCTGTCCTCCATCTGCTGACGCGGCTGCGTGTCCCTTCCGGCGTTATGGCAAGCATCAACTGCGGCTGGCTGTCAAAAATGGAGATAGCTGAAGCTACCATCCCCTGATGATGATCCCGATCAACCGGAATACCGCCAATAGCACGAAAAAGGATTCCAAACGGCCACCGGAAGAGCGTATGCTTCCCAATCCACCGAAAATCCATGCCTACGGCCCATCGAATCATCATGGCGAGCACAAAATCCCAGTTGCTCGTGTGCGGGGCAGCGATGAGAACGAAGCGGGCAAGATCCACGCGCTCCTTGCCTACAATTTCCCACCGGAATGCACGGAACACAGCTGACCAGAGGCGCCGAGACCACGGTCTACCACAACGAGGTACCGATGGGCCTATAAAACTACGCTGCATGCCCGGAGAGCTCGTCTACATAGAACGTGGAACATACCTCATGCCTGCATGGCAGGTCCGACTATAGATAACCCGAACCTGCGTTCATGGTTGCCTGGCAGCGTGCGAACCCGAAGGTGGTCACCCACCAAGCCTGCGGACGCGCACCACACCATCAATCGCCGCTAGGCGGGCCAACATCGGATTATTAAGGCGGGCCGCCAAATCAATCAACGTATAGGCCAACACTCCCCGACCTTTGTTGACCAGATTCGCTATGTTGATGCCCGCATCAGCAACGACGCCAGTCAGCTGTCTGATCATGTTGGGCTCATTCCTGTTGACAATCTGAATCCGACAGGTGCCTGGCCGGTACGGCAGCTCGACCCGAGGGAAGTTCACCGAATTACGCACCGTGCCCAATTCCAGGTAATTGCGCAACTGCTGCACCGCCATGACCGCACAATTGTCTTCGGCCTCCGGCGTAGAAGCTCCCAGGTGCGGCACGGGTACAACGCCGGGATGGCGCGCCAGCCTCATATCAACAAAATCCGTCACATACCGTCCAAGAGCTCCGCTCCCCAATGCCGCCAGCACCGCTTCGTCGTCTACCAATCCCCCCCGGGCAAAATTAAGCAGGCGTGCACCGGGCCGCATCAATGCAAGCTCCCGGGCCCCAATGAGGTCTCTGGTATGATCATTGAGCGGAGCATGCAAGGTGACGTAGTCGGAAGCGCGCAACAGTTCCTCCAGTGAGTGCGCCCGCCGGACCTCGCGGGACACGCCCCACGCTGCATCAACAGAAATAAACGGATCATGCCCAATCGTGTCCATACCCAGCGCACTCGCGGCATTGGCTACGGACACGCCAATTGCGCCCAGCCCGATGACACCCAAAGTCTTGCCCAATATTTCCGGACCCTTGAACCGGTTCTTGCCGCCCTCCACAAGGCGCCCGACATCGCCATCATCCGTAGCGAGCTCCCGTACCCAGTTGATCCCCTCAATAACTCGACGCGACGCGAGGAAAAGACCGCATAAGACTAGCTCCTTTACGCTGTTAGCGTTCGCGCCGGGCGTGTTGAAAACCGCGATTCCACGCTCCGTGCACAACGCAATCGGTATGTTATTGACGCCTGCACCTGCGCGCGAGATCACCTTTAGTTTTTCGGGAAGCTCCGCCCCGTGAAGATTGTGACTCCTAAGCACAACACCATCAGCCTGCTCCCCGTCTTGCGTAAGCATGTACTGATCCGAAGGAAAGGTATCCAGTCCCTTGCGAGAAATTGAGTTGAGTATCTGTACACGGTACTTCATTGGTGCAGACTTGATGGAAGGCTCCCCAAAGTAGCGAACAACCTGCAACAAAGGAATGAAGATAAGACAGAAACCCGACCAACTACGGCCCACAGTCATCTGGATGGGCGTACCTTACCAACGCGGTTATTCCGTGCGCACATGACGACACAACAACGAAGGGCTATCCACTCGTGGGCCCTGTACGATTTTGCCAACTCGTCCTTCACGACGCTGGTAGTCACTTTTATCTACGCAACGTACTTCACCCGTGCCATCGCACAGAACGAAACACTGGGGACGACACAGTGGTCGTGGGCTGTGACGGTGACAGCGCTCGTGGTGGCTTTCCTTTCCCCATATATGGGAGCCATTGCAGACCGCACCGGTCTGCGGAAGCGGTTCTTGCTTGCCGCTACGGTCGTAGCCGTCTTAGGCAGTACAGTGCTCTACTTCCCTGGACCGGGCCAAGTGCTGTTTGCCCTCATTGTCTTTACCATCACCAATATCGCCTTTGAGATAGGCTTGGTGTTCTACAATTCTTACCTGCCGGACTTGTCAACGAGCGAAAGCATTGGACGTGTTTCCGGATTCGGGTGGGGATTGGGCTATGTGGGTGGTCTATTGTGCCTGGCCATTGCATTGGTGTGCTTTGTTCAGACCGAGACACCGATTTTGGGTTTTAGCACGGCCGATGGCTCCAATATCCGTGCCACCAATCTATTGGTGGCCGCGTGGTTCGGTCTGTTTTCCGTGCCCATGTTTCTCTGGGTACGGGCTTCCCGCGCGCCTTCCCCAGGCGACAGGTCCGTGCTGAAAATGGCCAACCGGCAGCTTCGCGAGACCTTCACTGAAATCCGCACGCGGTACCGTCAAGTGCTGCGGCTTTTGGTGGCGCGCCTCATCTACAACGACGGACTGATAACTGTCTTCGCCTTCGGAGGCATCTACGCTCAAGGCACATTCGGCTTCACTACCGAGGAGGTTATCATCTTTGGTATCGGCATCAACGTAGCGGCAGGTATTGGCGCCCTCGCCTTTGGATATCTTGACGATCGGATGGGCGGAAAATGGACGATCGGGGTATCCCTGGTCGGCCTTACATTGTGTGCGGTGTTGGCCGTGACCGCAACCAGCGTAGCACTCTTCTGGGTAGCCGGAATGGGAGCAGGTATCCTGGCTGGACCAAACCAGGCCGCCAGCCGATCGCTTCTCGGGCGCTTTACACCTCCTTCCCGTCAAAACGAATTCTACGGTTTCTTTGCCTTTTCCGGCAAGGCCACATCCTTCCTCGGACCACTCCTTCTTGGCCAGACCACATTATTGTTTGCCAGCCAGCGGGCCGGGATGGCTACGATCCTGCTCTTTCTGGTTACTGGATTCTTTCTGCTGCAGCGGGTAAACGAACTGGAGGGGACAGCCGCCGCCCGGGACAGTGGCTGATTACGGCTGTGGAGGCACGTTGGTATCCATGACCGCCAGGCGCTGAAGCTGCACCCTGTTCCAGTCATCGGCATCCGGTTCCGTTGAGAACCACTGATCTAGGATCTCCTTCAAGACTGCCTCAGAAGTAGCCCGCAGGCTCAGCGCCAACACGTTAGCGTCGTTCCAGCGCCGCGCACCGCGTGCCGTCTCGGCATCAGAGCAGAGCGCAGCCCGGATCCCGGGAATCTTGTTGGCAACAATGGAACAACCGGTACCTGTCCAGCAGAGAACAATGGCCTGACTTGCGGAGCCGGAGCCCACGCACTGCACTGCCTCTCTGGTCACCACCGGCCAGTCCTGCGCTGGCTCGCCGCATTTTGGTCCGAAGTACCGTATTTCATGGCCCCTCCTGTGCAACTCACCAAGGATCATATCTACCAGCGGAAGATGCTCATCAGCGCTCACGACTATTTTCATGTTGCCACCCAAGGCTAATCAATAGAAAATAACGGGAGTTATATGGCTGAGTGCCACGCGTTTTCGCAGGAGTTACTTATTGTGCTTTGGTGGTGCAGACAGGATGGCTTTCGCCAGTTGTTCATAATCGGTTCCCGCTTTTCACGAAAACAATGCAATTATTTCAAATAACTCAACACGTGGGTACGCGTGGAATATAATTTTCATATATTAGGGAGTTATATATCACAGTGCCATGCCCGAAACGGTTAGTGCATACCGCAATATTACATACAGGCTGTTGCCCGGAAGTCGAAGTAACGCCAAGCAACTTGCTGGATTAGCGGGTGCGTGTAGGTTTGTGTGGAATGCCATCCTCGCAGAGCAGAGCGAGGCCTACAAGAAAGCGAAAGAGGCTGGAGAGAAGCCGCCCTCGGTAAGCTTCTTCTCGCTGGGGAAGCGGTTCACGGCACTGCGCCGTACGGTCGAGTGGCTACCTGAATACTCCTTTGGTGTCGTTAGATACACATTGAAATATCAGGCGGATGCATGGAAGGCATTCTTCAAGGAAGGTAAGAGAAGACCGAGATTCCATTCCAGACGTGGTAGTACGCCTTCGTTCACGATCCCGGATAACGTAAGGGTTCGGGATGGCAAGCTGTATATCCCGAAAGTGGGATATATGGCGCTCCGCAGGCGGGGAGGCAACCCGTACCCTGATGGTATACCCATCAAAGCCACTGTAAAGAAGAACGCCGGCAGAGGGTATGCTGTCATCTGCTACAAGATTGAGGCACCTGTAATAGAGGATACCGGCAGTGCTGTAGGCATTGACCGTAATTGCGGGCAGATCGCTATGGTCTCCACAGAGGGCGATACAAGCATTATCAGACAACCGGATACCAACCTGCAATATTCATGATGTACCCTGTTCGGGTCTAAAAGTGCTGTTTCGGTACCTGCAGGACCGATTGTGCGTTGTTCATGCGTAGGGACGACCATGAGAGGGGCTGAAAACACCAGTTTAGGCCCTTTTCCCGACTCGATAGCGGTCACATTACCGAGATTTTGGGAAGACGTCTGTCGGGTAGACACACCTCTGCCTACCTTCTCTTTCCGCTTTCCGCGTTGGGCGCCTGCGGTGTTGGAGCGCAGGCACAAATTTGACTTAGCTAGCTCTTCATGGGAAGCGTGATCCATGTGAGTTGACAATAACGTAGCCAAAATTGCTCCAATGCAGCATCTGCGCTGGCGGCAATGTGGATAACGATGTTGCGCGCGTGTTGTACGAAGCGGGCCCCCACCTTGAGTACACGCTCGCGATAGGTGCTCAGACTTATCTGGGATTCGTCAGGCTCCCGCATAAGGCAGCGCCCCACATGCATGAGCTGATAAGTTAGAAGGTATACCTGTAGCAGGACCTCGTTCTCGGCTCGGATCTCGGCATCCTGTTCCGACCCATCCTGTTCCGACTCATCAGGCACCCGCACTACAGGCCGGCCCTTATAGTGTGTCTTCGGACGGAGAACCGACGACAGCGCCATGGAGCAAGCCGCATTCAGCTCCCCGAAGTGCTTTTCCGCCTTTCCTCTCTTCCGGTACAGATTCACAAGCTGCTCTGCCGGATAGGCTTCTACATCCAGATCGGTGATCAGATAGAAATGCCGCGGAAAAAGCTCTCCCGGCACCGGAACAACCACGAGCACCACACGACGCTCTACGGACCAGCACTTTGCACGGTAGCGCAGTTCGTGGTAGCATTCGTCCGACGGCTGATCACCCTCCAAATGAGGCGCCGCAAGCCCGTCAATCACATCGTTCCCTTTCAGACGCATAGCCGATACGGTCGTTCTCCAGCTTATCACATAACTCGCCACTGTTGAAGCCTGCGTCCAATCGGACAATGACCTTGTCGGCCACATGTTCACGCAATGCCAGCCCAATGCGTCGAATGAAACCGTAGCAGTCCTTCACCACATTCTGCGTGCCCCCTCGCAATTCCGCCCCCAACATGTCGCCCGACTCACCGCATATGGCGATAAGGGGCAGAAAGATGGTGCGCTTGTAATATCCGTTCCACTTGCTGCCCTGCTGCTTGCCATGCGTATCTACCGGTACACCGTCCACATCAAAGACCACCTCGGGGCGGCGCTTCCCGCCACCACGCTGCAGCAGGTGCTCCATGGCGAATGTCTCTGCAAAAAGGCGCAACTTCTTGAAATTCTTTTTCCCGGCCAACATGTGCACGAAGCGAGACATGGTTGGCTGGGATGCCAGGGACCTATCGTCCTGTAATGCCCTCATACCCCTTTTGGAAGAAGTGGCCACGCGCATGGCGGGGTCCCTGCGAAGCTTGTCCGCATCTGACTGACGTCCCCACCCCTGCACATGTTGCAGCAGTAACTGCCGCACTAACTCCTCAAGGCTATGCGTAATCCGAGCTTGGGACCGATTGTCCTTAAGCACGGAAGCGAGTCGGCATGCCAAGGTGCTGATCACCATGAGCAGGCGCATAGGAATGACGCCGGCATCCGATGTTAGATTATCGGTCTTGGAGCGTACAACTTTAACGGATTTATTGAACTGGCAAGCGAACAGAAGGTTGGACTTGGGATCTTGCATCGGGTGTTTTACAGGGTGAATGGGTATTGGGGTTTCTGAACGTTTGAGCGTCGCACAGGATCCCATTCAAACCGTGTATAGTCAACATATTACACCATAATATTAAACGACGATTCCCCGCCACTTAACTCCCTCATGAATAAGGGAGGGGCAACGGTGCCGAATGCTGGTTCCCCGTGAGGGATGTGTTGTCGATGGACGGTGGTCCGCCGATGGTGCGGTGGCTGAACAGGCACCTCGACCAGCGGTTCGTGGACGATGCCTATCAGACACTCGACCGGCTTCACAGCGTGATTCGCAAGGAGCACATGGTGGCGTACTACGAAGAGCGGAGACAGATAATGGACGATGTCGTCCAGATCTTCATTCGCATGAATGACGGCGGCACCCCCCTCTCTCACTCCGACCTGCTGCTGTCGATCGCCGTGGCGCAATGGAACACGCACGATGCGCGTGAGGAGATTCACAAACTCGTCGACGCGCTCAACCGGATCGGATTGGGGTTCACCTTCTCGAAGGACCTAGTCCTCAAGGCTGGGCTGATGTTGAGCGACATCGGGAGCGTGGGATTCAAGGTAGACAACTTCAATCGCAAGAACATGGAGGTTCTCGAGGAGCAGTGGACGTCCGTCAAGTCGGCGCTGACGTTGACAGTGCAGTTGGTCGCGGGCTTCGGTCTTAGCCGGGCAACGCTAACCGCGCACAACGCCATTCTGCCCATCGCCTACTATCTGCACCGGAACAAGCATGCGGAGTCATTCCTCAGTCACAGCAGGCATGAGGACGACCGGGAGAGGATTCGAGGGTGGCTGATCCGCAGCCTGCTGAAGGGCGGTGTCTGGGGGAGTGGCCTCGACACCTTGCTCACGGCGCTGAGGAAGGTGATCCGCGAAGACGCGACCCAGGGGTTCCCCGCCGCCCGGCTTGGCGAGGAGATGGCCCGTCGGGGACGGGAACTCGTGTTCAACGATGAGGAAGTCGAAGAACTGGCGGACACGGATTATTTCAGTTCACGAGCGTTCGCTCTTCTCTCGCTCATCTTCCCCTTCGTGGATCCGGGGAAGCTGTTTCATGTGGACCACATCTTCCCGTTCGCGAAGTTCAGCACGTCCAAGCTGCGAGATGCGCATATCGCCGAGGAGCAGATCGAAGGATTCCGCGAGCGAGCGGATCGACTCGGCAACCTCCAACTCTTGCCGGGCCCGGTGAACACTGAGAAGAGTGCAACCATGCCGCTTGAATGGTTGGCTCGGGCGTATCCTGACGAAAGCAGGCGAAGGTCGCATGTTCGCGATCACCTGCTGGGCTCCGTGCCCGAAGAAATGACCGGGTTCGGCGAGTTTTACCGTGCGAGAAGGACGCGCTTGGTCAAGCGAATCAAGAGGCTATTGGGAACCGAGGGTTCCGAGTGAAGGGGATTGGGCGCCACCGGTAGGCGGCGTTTCGCTATGTGATGTAGTTGCTCCACGCCTGGAGCACTTCGGCTCGGCGCTTTAGAAGGTCGGATCGCTGATACGCTTGCACGACCTGCTGTCGCGGGACATGGGCTACAGGCGGTTTAATTGGATATGGATGCGCCTTCTTCGACGACGATCCCAACGGGACCGTACAACGTGGGAGACGATGGACAAGCTCGCTGCACGACATTGGCCAAAGCTGCAGATCAGACACCCATGGCCCGCTACGCGATTTTCCGTCCCGCACGTCGGTGCGACCCGAACGAGGAGCCACATGCGTTAGCGCGCATGCGTGGATCTGTCCGGGGGCCCGGGGAAACCCGGGTCCCTACCGGGATAATCAGCGGGGGCTATCTCTGATTCGAACCCATGGCGAGGAAGGATTTGTCCGAACTGTCGCCCTGGTAATAGTAACGGCCAACATGCACCGCCTTGGGCTGATACTGCGAGCGAAGGAGAGGCGAAAAATACGATGGCATGCCGCCCGCAAGCGCGCGGCGTAGCGGCTCCTTCAACCGAACTTAGCTGCAAATTCAAGTAACCTGTTGCGGGCGGGGGCAACCTATCTCCTCCCGTCGCTCATGGGCACCGTGACACCAAGACTTTGGGCTCCCAACGCCAGAATAGACCCCGTCAATGCGCACAAACCCCGCATTGACCTGACACATGAGCACACAATTCTCATCCCTGAGTCCAACTCAGTCGAAAATTGCATCTTCTGGCAAGCGCTACTTAAATCGCATTTACAGCCACTGCTTAAGGACGTAATATGATTATACCCTTCCTAACAACAGTTGGCTATGAGTGTTGCGGAATTGCGCCGGCCTGACTATAGCGCCGCCTCTGAAGATTTTGCTTGTCAGGCGTCGGTTTTTTCCATTCGGGCCTTTTCTTTTCCGTGATCCGCTACGCCTTGGCCCACGATGTAGGCCAGAACCGGTGCAAGAATTGTTGTCAAGGCATCTGGATCAAGGTTTAACCCCAAGTGGCCGCCAACTGCCACAACTAATCCGACCAACATAGCGATGGCCTTCTTTGACTGGAACATCTGGAATATCGCTTTTTTCATTTGCTCTACACTGTTTGTTTGTGTGATACTAGAACACTTCTACACAATAATCATGCCATTTGCGTATACCGCCAGTATGGCAGCCATGAGTGCCATATGATGGCGCGATTCAACTCCTCCGACCCATAAAGAAGAATGTTAAGAGATTGCGTCGCAGCAGTTGAATTCAGCACTTGGGGCGAGAACAGATGTGTAGCCTAGGCATTGTACTCACGAGTCGCCATAGAATTCATAATTGGACAACCCCCTCATCAATATCGTCGGAGGGTCTGGTGTGCATGATCTGGTCGGTTTCTGGAGCTAGGCCTGCCCTATCGCCACAAATAAGACTTGACAATGCCTCCATACCGCTTAGGTTACCGGTATGGAGGCACAGCGTGGGATTCTGACAACGCTTCGCAGCGCGTTGCCGACCCTGTCGGCAACAGTGGCGGCACACCAGGGCAAGAGTCGGTCGGCTCTCGGGGTCTTGGTGTGTGAGCAGTTCGGCTTTTTTGATGCACGTGGCCGCGAGCAGCGGGCAACGTGTATGAAGGCGTTGCGGGTGCTGGAAGCCGAAGGGCGGATTACATTGCCACCACCGCAGTGTGCTGTTCCGGTTTCCCGCCCCCGGCTGTTGGATGCTCCGGTATCGGAGGCGGTGGACATGCCCGAAGATGTGCGCCAGATTGAGGACTTGGAGATCGTTCTGGTCGAGAGCAGGCAGGATCGTGCCATCTGGAACACGCTCATGGACCGGGAGCATCCGCAGGGGGTGACCACGTTTGCGGGGGCGCAGTTGCGCTATCTGATCACGAGCGCACACGGTTATCTGGGTGCGGTCGGTTTTTCTGCCGCCGCCCTGTATCTGAAGCCTCGGGACGCGTGGATGGTCTGGAGCCACGAGCAGCGAGGTGCTCAGCTTCACCGCATAGTAAACCTGAGCCGTTTTCTGATTCGTCCGGGTGTGCAGTGCAAGAATCTGGCGAGTTACGCTCTGGGTCGCGTGTTGCGGCGTCTGGTTTCCGATTTCGAGGAACGCTACGATTATGTGCCGTACATCGTGGAGACGTTTGTGGGGCCGGACCATACAGGGACGTGTTTTCGGGCGGTGGGTTTCCGATATTTGGGTGTTACCCAGGGGCGGGGCCGGCATGCTCCCAACGGTGCTGGTCAGGTTTCCCGGAAGAAGGTATTGGTCTATGAGTTGGAGCCTGCGTGGCGCACGCTTCTGGGCGTGTCGGATGTGGAATTGCGGCCCCGGCTGGAGGTGGGCGCCGGGCTGTGCAGAGCCACGTGGGCACAGCAGGAGTTTGGTGCTGCGGAGCTGGGAGATGTGCGACGTAGCGTCCGTTTGGTCAAGAGCGCCGCATTGGTGGCCAACGCGATGGGAAAGCCTGTGACGGCGACACCAGAGCGAGATCCTGCGGCGGTACGGGGCTACTGGCGGTTTATAGAGAAGGCGGACCAGTTCGGGATCACGCCGGCGAAGATGTTGGCGCCCCACCGTCAGCGTACGATCGAGCGGATGCGTACGCAGGATACGGTGTTGTGCGTACAGGAAGAAGGAAAAGGAAACGAAGACGCATCAATGGATACACGGGCTGCGTGACATAGACAAGGCTGCAGAGACGCTGCCGCGCAAGACACGCGTGCTGTGCGTGATGGACCGGGAGGCGGACATATTTGCGCTCTTTGCGGCGCAGCGTACGCTGAAGCGGACGCAGGTATTGGTGCGGGCCAAGCATAACCGGAGACTGGGCAAGGACCAGGATCGGCTATTCAAGGCGATGCGTAAGGGGCCGGCAGCGGATGTGCTGGAGCTGTCGGTGACGCGTCTGAGTCGTCGGGCGAAGTCGGGTCGGGTTACGTACAAAGGCCGCGAAGCGCGTACGGCGCGGATGGAATTGCGTTTTCGCCGGGTGAGGCTGCCTTCGCCGAAGGGTTCTACAGAAGCTCCGGTAACGGTATCGGCGATCCACATGCGTGAGACCGCGCCGCCGGACGGCGCCGATCGCATCGAGTGGTATCTTTTGACCACGGTGGAGGTGACGACCGTGGAGGAAGCGAAGCAGATGGTGGAAAACTACACGCTGCGCTGGCGTGTAGAGGACATCTTCCGGATTCTCAAGAGCGGCTGCCGTATAGAGAAGCTGCGCATGCAGCAGGCGGACGCCTTGCATCGGGCGATTACACTGTACATGGTCACAGCCTGGCGGATCATGCTGATGACCTTGTTGGGGCGTGTATCCGCCGACATGGAAGCGGAGGTGATGTTCACCGATGCAGAGCTGCACATGATGCGGGTCTATGCCCGCAACTATAGTCTTGCCGCACACACAGATCTGGCTTCGGCGATCGTGCTGGTGGCGATGATGGGCGGCTACATGAACCGCAAGCATGACCCGCCGCCGGGGCACACCATCCTGTGGCGCGGCTACGCAAGGCTGCAGATGCGAGCGATCGCCTATGAAGAATTAACATTCTATGACCGGGTAGAGCGTTCGCCGCCATAGCGGTACCCGTACGCTCCGCAGTCTCGGTTGCTTCGTTCCCCTTCCACCGCCCAAGGCGCACGCCCTCGGTGCGTGCCAGCCACGTGCGGGTTCCTTCCTTGACGTACCTTACTTGCTACACACCACGAGACTTGGTGTTAATGGCAACAACAGGCCACCCACTACAAGGAACTTCGCTTCACTTGCAACAAAACCCACGAGCAAGACGCTTTGCCATGCCTTTCGGATGCCCTGAATGCGCCCGTTGTCAAGTCACTCTTGTGAGTACTGGGCAGAGTTAGCCTGGCGCACTAAGAATTGCTCAATAGGCACCATCTCCAGAATCGATAGAAGCTTCTTGTGACGCCCCTCCAATGAACCAAGCGTTTCCTCCATCCACGGAAAAGCTCCTGCTGGCAACTAATCCAATAACCGCTTAACTCGGAGAACAGGGACATGGATACCTCCTCTGTTCTCCGTTTTTATCAGACTTGAAGATAACCAATGAGGAGGTTCCAGTCCCTTTCTTGTTCGCCGTGGGCGCACATATTGCCGCAGCATGTAGAAACTGAAAAACCCCCGAAAAAGACGCTGTAATCCGCACCGGCAACCCTCCAGAAATACCACAAGTGATCCTATGCCAGCGGAGTCAAATTATGCAGCCAATTTCTTCAATTCAGAGGTTCTGCACGAGGCTCAATATAGTACGATTTTGAAACAAAATGCATTATTTTTGTATTTGGATACGGCTTGGCATGTGATGCATCGCGCGAGTATGCTTTGTAATAAAGAACTACTTAGTGCATATTCCGCACAAAATGCGCGGCATGTCCACCCCAGCAGCCCCCCGATGCCATGATTCAAGAAACCACAAATGTGTGGACTGAGCCCACCATCATTGTTGCTATAGTCTCAGCCCTTGCCACAATCATAGCCGTATTTATCGCCGCATGGGTCCTTAGAAGGGATATACGAAAGGAGAATGTTGATTTCGGGGAATGGAAAGGTGCAGTCAATGCAGACCGGGCTGCTCTGAAGGGTTTCGGAGAATGGAAAGGGGCGGTTGATTCTGATCGTAATGCCTTGAAAGGCTTTGGAGAGTGGAAGGGCGCTGTTGATGCAGACCGAAAATCCTTCAAGGAGTTCATGGAAGAAGTACGTGATGACTTGAAGGAAATCCGCAATGACATAGGAAAGATTTTTGTACGCATTTGTCCTAAAGTCTCCGTAGGACAAAACCCTGTTCGTCTCACCGATCTGGGCAGTTCCATATCGAAAGAAATAAATGCCTTGGAATGGGCGGTAAAAGTTGCTAGTGCCGTTCAAGGGCAAGTTCAGGGACTTGAGGCATACGAGATACAGGATTTTAGCTTTAAGTACGCCGAGAATGAAACACATTACTCAGATCAAGAGCAAAGAGATATTCGCAGAAGTGCATACGAGAATGGTGTTAAAGAAGAGCAGGTTTGTCGGGTTCTAGGAATTGAACTAAGAGACAGGCTGCTAGAGTTGGTGTCGATGGACCCACCTTGACGGCGGTGCAACCTGCCCTGCAAGAGTCAACCCACCAAGTCTCGGTGCCGCAACTGCTTCCCTTTGCCGTTCGCCATCAGCTTGCCCATTTTATCTTCCGTATCGAGTTCGCGTGCCTTATGGCGTCCTGCAAATTCAGATACGTAGCGGTGTAGGTGCTGTTTGTTCATTTGGTGATACGTGCCATGATAGCCGCGCTTCAACGTTGCCCAGAAGCTTTCGACACCGTTAATGTGGGCCTGCCCCTTAACGTACTCGCCAACGCTATTCTGCACGGTATCGTCCTTCGGTAAGCCCGTGTGGGATTTGTGATCGTCCGTGTAGATGGTCGGTCTTTCCTCTACATTCTCGTGTACGAAGCCCTGTAGCGTCTTGGCCGTCGTATCGGCAATGACCTGGGTTTTGATCTGGCCGGTCCCCCGATCCTTCATGCCTACAACAGCGGTTTTGCCTACGCTACCGTGTCCAGCGTTCAGCTTTTTGTTCGCGTGCTTATTGGCTTCCTTGCCTCCGAAATAGGCTTTGTCTACTGCGACCGGCCCCTGAAAACTGAAGCTGCCGGTTTTGTACGCCTTGCGCAAACGATGCAACAGGTGCCAAGCACTCTTTTGCGTGATACTCAGCTCGCGCTGAATC
Organism: Rhodothermales bacterium; assembly: GCA_963663495.1. GTDB lineage: Bacteria > Bacteroidota > Rhodothermia > Rhodothermales > Bin80. Next base: position 109,528 of record OY760427.1, on the reverse strand, counting down.
TTCATGCTCGATATTCCCTTCAAGTTCGTTACGATCAGATACGCCGCAATCGCTCACGTCTGGTAGTCCAGCTTGGAGCGTGCCATTATCGTACCGGTCTTGAGCGTAAACATCTTCTTCTTCGCACAGTCACGGCAACGATGCGTCATTTACGGATGCTTGATTCCAGATTGCACATTGTCCGATCCGCAAAACGGACACACGGGGCCATTCGGCCACACGTAGCGAGCCAGCCAATCGTACGCCTTCTGCTCCGTGTCGAACATGCGTACGATGTCCATGATCCTGCAATATTCATGATGTACCCTGTTCGGGTCTAAAAGTGCTGTTTCGGTACCTGCAGGACCGATTGTGCGTTGTTCATGCGTAGGGACGACCATGAGAGGGGCTGAAAACACCAGTTTAGGCCCTTTTCCCGACTCGATAGCGGTCACATTACCGAGATTTTGGGAAGACGTCTGTCGGGTAGACACACCTCTGCCTACCTTCGCTTTCCGCTTTCCGCGTTGGGCGCCTGCGGTGTCGAAGCGCAGGCGCAAATATGACTTGGCTAGCTCTTCAAGGGAAGCGTGATCCATGTGAGTTGACAATAACGTCGCCAAAATTGCTCCCATGCAGCATCTGCGCTGGCGGCAATGTGGATAACGATGTTGCGCGCGTGTTGTACGAAGCGGGCCCCCACCTTGAGTACACGCTCGCGATAGGTGCTCAGACTTATCTGGGATTCGTCAGGCTCCCGCATAAGGCAGCGCCCCACATGCATGAGCTGATACGTTAGAAGGTATACCTGTAGCAGAACCTCGTTCTCGGCTCGGATCTCGGCATCCTGCTCCGACTCATCAGGCTCCCGCACTACAGGCCGGCCCTTATAGTGTGTCTTCGGACGGAGAACCGACGACAGCGCCATGGAGCAAGCCGCATTCAGCTCCCCGAAGTGCTTTTCCGCCTTTCCTCTCTTCCGGTACAGATTCACAAGCTGCTCTGCCGGATAGGCTTCTACATCCAGATCGGTGATCAGATAGAAATGCCGCGGAAAAAGCTCTCCCGGCACCGGAACAACCACGAGCACCACACGACGCTCTACGGACCAGCACTTTGCACGGTAGCGCAGTTCGTGGTAGCATTCGTCCGACGGCTGATCACCCTCCAAATGAGGCGCCGCAAGCCCGTCAATCACATCGTTTCCTTTCAGACGCATCACATAGCCGATACGGTCGTTCTCCAGCTTATCACATAACTCGCCACTGTTGAAGCCTGCGTCCAATCGGACAATGACCTTGTCGGCCACATGTTCACGCAATGCCAGCCCAATGCATCGAATGAAACCGTAGCAGTCCTTCACCACATTCTGCGTGCCCCCTCGCAACTCCGCCCCCAACATGTCGCCCGACTCACCGCATATGGCGATAAGGGGCAGAAAGATGGTGCGCTTGTAATACACGTTCCACTTGCTGCCCTGCTGCTTGCCATGCGTATCTACCGGTACACCGTCCACATCAAAGACCACCTCGGGGCGGCGCTTCCCGCCACCACGCTGCAGCAGGTGCTCCATGGCGAATGTCTCTGCAAAAAGGCGCAACTTCTCGAAATTCTTTTTCCCGGCCAACATGCGCACGAAGCGAGACATGGTTGGCTGGGATGCCAGGGACCTATCGTCCTGTAAAGCCTCCATACCCCTTTTGGAAGAAGTGGCCACGCGCATGGCGGGGTCCCTTCGAAGCTTGTCCGCATCTGACTGACGTCCCCACCCCTGCACATGTTGCAGCAGGTACTGCCGCACTAACTCCTCAAGGCTATGCGTAATCCGAGCTTGGGACCGATTGTCCTTAAGCACGGAAGCGAGTCGGCATGCCAAGGTGCTGATCACCATGAGCAGGCGCATAGGAATGACGCCGGCATCCGATGTTAGATTATCGGTGTTGGAGCGTACAACTTTAACGGATTTATTGAACTGGCAAGCGAACAGAAGGTTGGATTTGGGATCTGGCATCGGGTGTGTTACAGGGTGAATGGGTATTGGGGTTTCTGAACGTTTGAGTGTCGCACAGGTTCCCATTCAAACCGTGTATAGTCAACATATTACACCATAATATTAAACGACGATTCCCCGCCACTTAACTCCCTCATGAATAAGGGAGGACCAAGCGTCTTGATGCCAAGTTGAAGCGGCATCAGCGAAGACTGGCGAGACAGAAGAAAGGCTCCAACCGTCGTAACAGGCGGAAGCATAGAATCGCCCGCATACAGCGCAAGCGTGCTAACATCCTCAAGAATGCGAACCACCAGGTAAGTCGCAGTATTGCCAAATGCTCCTCAACGGTGATACTGGAGGACCTAAAGATCAAAGCGATGACACGTTCAGCTGAGGGGACGATGGAGAGCTTTGGCACAAACGTCAGACAGAAGTCTGGCCTCAACCGTGGAATACTGCGAACAGGTTGGGGCCAGCTGGAACAGATGCTGGGCTATAAGTGCCGCAAGGTGATAAAGGTTACCGCTGCCTATACCAGTCAGCGGTGTTCTGTGTGTGGGCACACAGAAGCGAGTAACCGTAAGACACGGAGCAAATTCACGTGTATGTCCTGTGGACATACGGATCATGCAGACCTGAATGCGGCTGCAAACATACTGGCCTCCGGGATTGGGGCTTCTGCACGGCGAGGGGCGTTCGGGTTACCGACCCCTATGACCCGTGAAATTGATACTAGTGCCTCACTGTGTACAGTTGGTCACTCACGTATATAATTCCCAAAATAACAGCCATAGCCATTCCTGGAAGATGCCCCGCCGCACCAGCCCGGCCATGGACCTGAGCCGAAGACCGCGCACTTCATTCTGCGACCGAAGAATTGATACCGGTAAGCGGCGGAACCCATTGGCGCGAACTACTATTTTCATGCCTACGACGAAAAACGGATAACCACATCTAACCTTGAAGGTGCCAGCGTTGACAGCTATACCGCGGCAATCCTATCCTACCATTAGGGAAGTAACGGAAGCTCTGGAATCTTGGGCCCTTCCAGGTATGGCTGCGTCGTGGGACAACTCGGGCCTGCAGGTCGGTGATCCCAATCGCCGGGTTCGTATCGGTATCATTGCGCTGGATGTGGTACCGCAGGTCGTAGAGGAAGCCATCCGTTTAGGGGCCACGCTCATTGTAACCCACCATCCGCTATTGTTTCGGCCCGTAGGCCAGCTTACGCCGGACACTTTTACCGCAAGTCTGGCGCTACGGCTTGCGGAAGAGAAAATAGCGTTGTACAGCATACACACGAACTTGGATGCCGCACCGGACGGCGTGTCCATAGCACTGGCACATAGACTTGGATTGAACGATGTACAATGCCTTGATCCGTCGGCCGCGTTTAACGGAGGGTATGGCGCAATCGGACAGCTATCGCAACCTGTGCCCCTAGCGGATTTCCTTGAGCGTGTAGCCACGGCCTTAGAATCTCCCTCACTACGCTATGCAGGTAACCTGCAGGTACCGGTATACACTGTAGCCGTGTGCGGCGGTGCAGGAGTCGACCTGGTCCCGACAGCGCTGGCACGCGGCGCCGACGGGTACGTGACCGCGGACATACGCTATCACCAGTACTTTGATGTCTTGGGCACGAGTGGTGAGGCACGCATGGCCCTCATAAATGCCGGTCATTACGAAACCGAGGTACATACGGAAAATCTGCTCCGCTGCTGGCTTGACAGCAGATTCCCCCAAGTCACATGGTATCGCACCACCATTCGCACCGGCCCTGTTCGCAGTTATACGCATCCATCGTTACTGAACCGATAGACTTGTCGCAGCGTTACACCGGAATACCATCAGCAAGGCTACCACCCTATGCCCATCACCGCGGAAACGAGTATCGGAGAACAGTTGCGCGCGCTGATCCGACTCCAACACATAGATAACCGAATTGACCAGGTTAAGAAGCTTCGCGGAGATCTCCCGGAGGAAATCAGGGACTTGGAAGACGAAAAGGCTGGTCTTGAGACGCGCATTTCCAACTTCAGGCAGGAGCAGGAGGCTACCACGGTGGAGCGCCTGAAATCCGACCGCGATATTGAGGAGGCGCAGGCTCTCATAAAGCGCTACGACGAGCAGCAACTCCAGGTGCGCAATAACAGGGAGTACGATGCCTTAACCAAGGAGATTGAGGCTCAGAAGCAGCGCATTGAAGACGCCACGCATCATATTGAAGAGACCAATGATCTGGTAAACGAGCAGGCGTTGGCCATTGAAGAAGCCCAGATACGACTTCAGGAACTGACCGAAGTCGTGGATACCAAGAAGGCGCAGTTGGAAGAAGTCCTAGAGGAAACGAAACAGGAGCAAGCCGAGCTTGAAGGACTGCGCGCCCACGCAGAAGACTCCGTAGATAAACGGTATCTCCGAGCATACGGAAGGCTGCGCGGCAGGCTGAGAGATGGCCGCGCCGTGGTCAAACTGGAACGCGGTGCCGCCTCTGGCTTCGCTGTTCCTCCCCAGCGTCAGGTAGAGATCCGCCAGCGCAACCGCATTGTTGCATGTGAGCACACCGGACGCATCGTTGTGGATACTGATCTGTATGACCAGACCACAAAGGACCTCGGCTTCTGATTCTGCGTATCTTACGGCATGTGCCGGCTGGATCATCGCCTCTTGACGGGGAGGAAAGTCCGAACACCATAGGGCGCCGTGCTTCCTAACGGGAAGGCTCCGTGCAAGCGGAGACGGCAAGTGCAGCAGAAAGCAAACCTGCCGATACTTGTGTCGGTGAAGGGTGAAACGGTGGGGTAAGAGCCCACCAGCACCCCGGGTGACCGGGGTGGCTAGGTAAACCCCACGGGGTGCAAGGCCGAGCAGCACCGCAAGTAGGCGGCCCGTCGAATACGCGGTGCGGGTAGGCTGCAAGAGGCCGTCGGTGACGGCGGCCCCAGATAAATGATGATCTCGCCGCCTGCGGCACGACGGCAGCCGCGGTGGTCAGACAGAATTCGGCTTACAAGCCGGTGCGTGTCGTCGCCCGAGGCAGCCTCCGTTTCAGGGGGCTGCCTCGCCTATTTCCCGCTAAGGATTGCACAATTCGCCGGCACCTTATCTCCACGGGAATGGTGCCTCTACGCGTCTTGCTATCCCACACCACCATCTCGCGCAGACCCGAAAGACCGCAATTAGGCGGGCAGACTACTGCTCAGGTTCGGCCGGTACTTCTTCCGGAAGCGGCGCCAGTGGCTGCGCCGCCTCCTGCTGCTGCTGTTCCCCCTGCTGCACCACGCTGCGCGGCGCCTGACCGCGGTCAATGGCAAAATTGGTCATAATACACAGCACGATGAACAGCGTTGCTAAGGCCCATGTGCCCTTCTCCAGCACATCCGGCGCCTGCCGAGCTCCCAATATTTGTGTCGTTGCACCACCTGAAGCGATGCCCGCCAAGCCGCCACCCTTGCCTGCTTGAAGCAGGACAAGCAGCGTCATCAATACGCCGATGAAGGCAATGATTACAATGAGGAATACAAACATAGGTCCGTCAATTTGGGCCCTCAACGCCGCTGCCGGTCGCCTGTTTCTTGGATAGGGGATAGCATGGCGATGGCCATGGCGACAATCGCAGCCGTCTCGGCCCGCAGCCGCTGTTGACTGAGCGATGCAGCAATAGCTCCCGCTTCCATTGATCGTGTTATCTCCTCATCAGTGAACCCTCCCTCCGGCCCCACCAGGATGGTGATGTCTCCTTCGCCGAAGGTCATGCGGGCAGGAGCTTGCTGCATGCACACAACCATTCGCTGGCCGCTCCCACCTTGAAGCACCGCATCCAGCGGCTGCGGATGGAGCAGCTCCGGGATGCGACTGCGACCGCACTGCTTCATGGCTGCAACAAGGATACGCTGCGCTCTGTCCGGGCGCAGCGATTGCGCCTGCGTCCTTTCAGTCAAGAGTGGGATTACAGTTGAGGCGCCCAGCTCTACAGCCTTTTCCATAAAAGTCTGGTATCGCTTCGGGTTTTTCAGTAGCGCCAATGCCACGGTCAGCCGTCGATCCGGTTCACCAGCATCCGCTCGGGACTCAACAATCTCACCGTGCCCGGAACGGCTCGTCAATCGGACACGGTGCCACATACCGACGCCATTAACAACCGCTATCTCATCGCCGGCTCTACAACGCATGACCCGAACCGCATGACGCCATTCCTCGTCCGGCAAGAGTAATGTGCCATCGTGATTTACAGCATCAGGAGGCGCATAGTAGGTCCTGTGACGTCTCATAATCCCAGCGCCAATCGGATATGAGCCCGCAATACGGTGGGATCTCGCGTAGCAGCGGCAACGCTTAAGGCCACAATGCCGACCGGAATCCCAACCTGTACAACCAATCCGTAGCCAGGATAAAATGCTTCCACCTCGGTGCCACCGACGTATCCCAGGTCAAAGAACACGGCGCCATAGGTCGTCTGATCAACCAGATATCGGTACTCCATTAGCCCGCGCGTGACAAAGGGGGCGACAAATTGTTCGTCGTCGTACCCCCGCAGTGTTGCTGCACCGCCCATCCTGAAGTAGTCGCTGGCATCCGCGTCATCACTTTTGAGCACGTTGGCCTCCCCGCCTACCACCGCCACCTGGCTCCGCGTAACGGGCACATACACGCGTGCCCGTGCCCGCAGGCGGGCTTGGGATCGAACATTTCGGTACCCCACACCGCCTTCCGACGCACGACGACGGTAGCTGTTCTTGCGGCCGCGCTCCACGGTCCAATCCGCCTCCAGTCCGCTGCGAGAACTAATCTGCCGATCAAGACTGGAGAACCGCGCGCCTGCCCCCAACAATGTTGAGTGTGATTCTGCGATGCGCTGCATCCCATTCTCAAAGACCAACCCCTCGCGCCCTGGCTGGGTAACTTCTCTCGCAATGGTCGCGTAGAGCGTCAGGTTGTCCCAGAAACTGAATCCCGTCTCAAACTCGTAGCGCCGCTTTCCAAAGGTCGAATCCTGTTGCAAGCCTTCAAACGACACTGCGCTATGAACGGGCATCCCCAGGAAATACGGATCGCGTGCGTGCACATTCAGCCGACTGGTACGCCCTGGCGGTCGACGGATCTCAAGCGAGAATTGGCGTCCTGCCCCGAACACATTGCGCAATGCCAGGTGTCCTGCACCGACAAGGCGCCCCCCACGCCCGCCATCCTGTGCAGGCTCGTACCCAAGCGCCAAGTCAAAAACCCCGGGAGGTCCCTCCACTACGGGAATGCGTACCATGACGGCGCCATGTTCGTCTATCGTCAAGAATGGCATTCCTACATGTCGAAAAATCCCTGACTCCTGGATGCGTGCCCGAATTTCGTCAGGCAGGAATGGCCCTATGGGACGCCCCACCTCCAATCTGGCTATCTTTGCAGCAAACCTGCTCCGTGTACGCGTCGCGCCCGACAGCTCCAGCCCGGAAAGCAGGGGCATCTGCCCTTCGGTAATCTGCAGGGTGAGGCAAGGGCCGTCTCCGACACCCAGCGCTGCAATGATAACTTCGGCTAGGGGGTGTCCGGCTCGCATATAGGCATCCAGGACGCTCTTGATATCCAGTTCCAGCTGGGATGCTACCAGTGCTGTTCCGGGCTGAATAACCATCAGACTCTCCAGATATTCTGCATCCAGCAATAAGAGACCGTTCAATCGGATGCAGGATACGACGGTTCTCTCGCCAAGCGTCGCAAACAGTGTAATAGTGCCATCAACATCTACAGCATGCGAGTCAATTCGGGCATACAAGTACGCATCCCGCTGCAGGTGTCGAATCGCAGCCAGCGTGCCATGCTTCAGGCTATCCAGTGGCCATGCTCCCGCGTCGGTCCACTGCACATCGCTGCCGTCCGCATTCAGCTTCCATGGTTGACCTTGGGCAGATATTTGGGCTGTGAGTCCGGCCAGCATCAGGAATAACTGGACTCCGGAAACGAGTGCGAGCGGCCGCATGGCATTTCGAAACGAGCGCAAACAGTTCCCGTTCCAGAGACCATGCAACGGTTGCCAGCCATCACCGCAGTTCACCGCGAGGCTGTGGATAGACTTCTTAAGTGGTTCGATCAAAACAAACGCCCAATGCCGTGGAGACTGACTGGAGATCCCTACGCCATTTGGATCTCGGAAGTCATGCTCCAACAGACACGTGTGCAGCAGGCGGCGCCCTATTATCGGCGGTTCATCAAGCGATTTCCATCTGTCGAGGAACTTGCTGCAGCACCCATTGACGAGGTGCTGAGGGTGTGGGAAGGACTTGGGTACTATTCGAGGGCGAGAAACCTGCACAGGTGCGCCAAAACAATCGTTACAGACTACCAGGGGCGTCTGCCGTCATCGTATGATGCCCTGCTGAATCTTCCAGGCATCGGTCCCTACACTGCGGGTGCCATTGCTTCCATTGCCTTCGGATTGCCGGTACCGGCGATAGACGCGAATGCGCACCGTGTACTGGCCCGACTCTTCGGCGAACAATCCATGCGCACCACACGCAGACTTGCGGCGGCGCTGATTCCTGGAGCCCGGGCGGGTACCTTCAATGAGGCTGTCATGGAGCTTGGAGCCACATTGTGCAGTCCAAAGACACCGAGCTGCCGTGCCTGCCCGCTACGCCGAGTCTGTTATGCACAAACACACGACTGTGCGGACCAATTTCCCGCCAGAAAGAAGCGTTCCATGATACCGCACTATGACGTCGCTGCCGGGCTTCTATACGACAAGGAGAACCGCCTGCTCATTCAACAGCGAGCACCAGAAGGGCTGCTTGGGGGCCTGTGGGAACTCCCTGGCGGGAAGAAGAAAGACGGTGAATCGCTTCAACAGGCCTGCCAACGCGAACTGTTCGAGGAACTAGGAGTCGAAGTAGCAGTGGGAGAATGCGTCATGTCCGTAAAGCATGCCTATTCCCATTTTCGGATAACTCTTTCCGTTTTTCGATGCGCAATTACGAGTGGAGTGGTAACTTCAGACAGGCCGCTACGGTGGATCCTGATGTCGGAACTGGCTGACTATCCTTTTCCTCGGGCCAACCGGCGTATACTGACGCACCTTGTCAGTAATACCGCAGGCTTGTAACAATATTCAGCGTGCCATGAACGACTTTGTCTGGACTCTTGCTCTGCTCTTGGGGTACATCATCCTCAGCCTTCTTGGCCGCAAGAAGAAGCGCCCGGCCAATTCCAAGGTGCTCTCGCCTGTGAACCAGGCGTTACAGCAGCTACTGGACTTTCAACGTGATTCTGCCGAGGATGCCAACACGGCGCAATATCCGGCAACAGCGGAACCTCAACCCCTTTCCGTCGCATCTGAACCCAAACACGCTGTCTCGACCGCCTTACCACCACTGAAACCCCGCGCAAGGCGTGCAGGCCTCGGCAGGAATCTTAGGGACCCGGGTTTTGCTCGTCGATCGTTTGTACTTTCGGAGGTCTTTGGTGCACCTCGGGCCATGCGACCACCGTTGTACAGGACGGGCCTCGACAGAAGATAGGAGGTCCCGCCACCGACCCATGGTCAGGTGCCTCTTCTTGAAGGGGAATTATTCCGAGCCCTCTTCCAAATCCTGGTCTTCGCTGCCCTTTTTGAACATTGCTGCACCTATGGCACCTCCACTAAGGCCCATGACCGCTCCTATGACAATAGCTATCACGAGTCCTATCGCCATTCCGGCGGGCCCGGCCATCATCTCCATGAAACCCATTCCCGACTCTGCCCCCGCCTCTTCCATACGCTCCATGGCCTCAGACATCGCCTCTGCCTGCGTTGGCAACATGTCAATGGCCATAAAAAAGAATCCTAGTGTCGCACCTATAAGCGCGCCGACAACTCCAGACAACGCGCCCAATTCTACACCCTGCTTACCTTCAAGCGTGACATTGTGCTCGTTTGTATAATGCCAGACGCCGATTCCTCCAGCCAACATGTACACTAAACAAGAAATGGTGGATAGCAACTGATTCTGAGGTAGGGCCATCAGCGCGCCCAAGAGTCCCCCAACGAGTCCACCGATGGAAGCTGAAGTCAATTTGTCAGACATAGTCGTGCGTTAGTCAGATTGCCGGAAGCAACCGCTAAGATACGCCATTGTTGTCCGCAATGGCAATTGCTCAATATTTGGCCACGCAAGCATGACCACGGCGATGTGCCCCGCAATCAGTCCAAAAAACACTCCCGTACCCGTACGGGTGCCTGCGGTGTTTTCCCAAACCTGCAACAACCCCAGAAGCCAGTCCAGCCCAATCGGAACCAGTGACAAAAGCAACGCAGGCCTAGGATGGCGCCCGATCATGACACGGAGGCCACGCCACAGCAGCGCCACCCACGGAGCAGCGAACAGGCCCACATATACTCCATAGCACCGATGGCAGACTGGAAGCAATACACCCGTGATGCGTGGAGATCGTTCCGGAATCTGGTGGCACACCGCAGCAAACGCTTGGTATAAAAGTGCACGAGGGGCAGGACTCAAGCCCACATACACGGTCGCTGTCCCTGCCAGCACAGAAAGGGCCAGCATGATCAGGATCCAGTTGCTGCGATGGAGATCTGCTGAGCTACTGTAAGTACACCGACCTTTGCTACTACGTCCGATGAGTCTTGGTGGTAAAATGCCGCTTATCCCCGCGCACCGCTGCGCTGCCGCTCCTTTGTCGGAGGCCTGACGGTGCATGTAACGATGTCTGTCTGGTAGTAGCGCTGGTGCCGTACCGACGATGTCAAGTGGCGCAGCAGGCGAAGCGATACCTCTGCTTCAGCGGCAGAGCTTGTAACTTTGTCTCCCAGTAGTGAAATCTGATCTTGCAGGTTCTCGCCTTCGTTTCCGGCGATAAACTCAAGCACGGCATCGCCCGCACGCTTACGAACAACTAGCAACAACCGACGGCCTGCCTCGGCGTCCTCGCCTACCAGCGTGAGGATGGTTTCCTCTACCACCGCCTCCATGCGTGTTCCCATCGCGGCATTCCAACCTCGTTTCAAGGCGAAGTCGCGCACGAATTCCTGTAACTGCGGCATTGCCTGCACGCCTAATTGCGCTTCCACGCGCCGCGGCCTGGACTCCGTGAATTCCATAAACAGCGTAAGGCCGACCGCGACCAAACCTCCGCTCGTCATTCCGTTTTGGAGTACGCCTCCAGCAAACGTACCGACAATTTCCGGGAATATGAGGTTGTTCTGGCATCCCACTCCCATCCAGAATGCTAATCCTGCAATCAGTCCATGGCGATAACTTATACCGTCCTGCACCACAATCCTCATGCCCGCTACAAAAAGCATTGCAATGAGCACTGTGATGTAGGCACCTGCAACAGGGTCGGGCACAGCCATGACGAGTGCCAGCAGCTTCGGAACGAATGCCGTTATCAAAAACGCAACACCAATCCATACGCCGACAACGCGCGATCCCACCCCAGTCAGCTCAGTAACGGAGATGCTCGTAGAATAGGTGGTATTCGGCAGTGTCCCTCCGAGGCCCGAAAGCAGGTTTCCCAAACCGTCTGCAGCTACCGCACCCTGTACGGCCTTAAAGTCGACCGCCCGCTTTCGACGCCATGACACGCTCTGGATGGCAACGCTATCGCCAATCGTCTCAATAGCGCCTACCATCGTTACAAAAATGAAGGCAGGCAGCAAGGCCCAGAATTCGGGGCGGAAGCTCAGATCCACACCCGGGTAGCCTGCCGTGGGAATTCCTATCCAACCGGCGTTCGCTACCCGTTCAAAATCGTAAATGCCAAACCATGCCCCTGCGATGGCTCCCGCTATCACCCCAAGTACAGGAGCCCAGAGGCGCAGGCCCCGGGTTGCCTTTAATGCTAGCATCACCATCACGCCAACGGTTATAAGCACGCATACCGGCGCCGCGGTACGAGGGGCCCCCTCCGGCACACTGCTGTACATATCAAACGCTATGGGCATAACCGTAACTGCAATCAGCATGATTACCGTACCTGCAACCGTCTGCGTCAGAATCCGCCGGACCAGCGCAAGGCGCGAGGCAAGCACGAACTGAAAGAATGACGAGACAATAATCAAGGCTGCCAGCATCGCGGGCCCACCTTCAACCAGCGCAGTAATGCTCACAGCGATAAATGCCCCGCTTGTCCCCATCAGAAGCACATACCCGGCACCGATACGTCCCACGCGCACCGCTTGGACAACGGTCGTGATCGCGCACACCAGCACTACCATAAAAACCGCCCACGTCATGTACTCCTCTGTCCCCCCGGCGGCGCGTATCACCACCACCGGCGTCAGCACAATGCCCGCGATGCACAGAATCGCCAGCTGCACACCGAGACCGATAGCAACGTTACGCGGCGGGTTTTCGTCCACCTGAAACCGAATGTCAGCTCGTCCGCGTGATTCCATCATGACTGTGTACCGACTTGAGCAAGGAAAAAGTTGAAGAAACGCTGACGTTTTGGCAGTCTGGCAAAATATACTGCAGGATGGCTGCATTTGTGGCAGTCGAAGTCCTTTCCAGACTACCCTCGATTCTTAGGCACGCTTTTTGCGTGGTCCCCAGAACGGCTGGCAATGCCGGGAACAACGCCGTTTGAGGCAAGGTTGGTCTTGGCACTCACCACCTTAGAGTGCTAACAAGTCTATCACCCATTCATAACCCATAGGAGGTACCACCATGAGTATGATTCAACCACTCAGCGATCGCGTGGTCGTTAAGGCCCAGGACGCCGATGAACAAACCGCGAGCGGTTTGTTCATCCCGGACACCGCAAAAGAGAAACCGCAACGCGGAACGGTAATAGCCGTTGGGCCCGGCAAGGTCGAAAACGGCACAAAAATTGACATGACGGTCAACGAGGGAGACACGGTCCTGTACGGCAAATATGCAGGCACCGAAATCACGCTTGACGGGATTGATTACCTGATCGTCCGCGAAAGTGACATCCTTGGCGTTGTCCAGGACTAATCCCTCACCAATAATTCCAAACCAATAAACACCGTAACGGAACCATGGCAAAACAAATTATTTTTGACGCGGATGCTCGCGGAGCGCTGAAACGAGGCGTGGACCAGCTTGCTGACGCCGTTAAGGTCACACTCGGACCAAAAGGGCGCAACGTCATCATCGAAAAGAAATTCGGCTCGCCCACTGTCACCAAGGATGGCGTCACCGTAGCAAAAGAGGTGGAGCTTGAGAGCAAGCTTGAGAATGTCGGGGCTCAGATGGTCAAGGAGGTTGCCTCCAAGACCAGTGATGTTGCCGGCGACGGAACCACCACAGCTACTGTCCTGGCGCAAGCCATGATGACGACAGGCCTGAAAAACGTCACCGCCGGAGCAAACCCGATGGACCTTAAACGCGGCATTGACCGCGCCGTGAAAGACATCGTGGGCGCGCTGCGCTCCCAGAGCCGCGAAATTGAAGGCCGCAATGAGATCGCCCAGGTCGGTGCCATCTCTGCCAATAGCGACACGGCTATCGGAGACCTTATCTCGGATGCATTTGAAAAGGTCGGCAAGGACGGCGTGATTACCGTTGAGGAAGCTCGTGGCACGGAAACTACGCTGGAAGTGGTAGAAGGCATGCAGTTTGATCGCGGCTACCTGTCCCCTTATTTCGTGACGGATGCCGACGAAATGGAGACGGTCCTTGAGGACGCCCAACTGTTGATCTTCGACAAAAAGATCTCCGCAATGAAGGATCTGCTCCCGATCTTGGAGAAGATTGCGCAGACGGGGTCACCATTGCTCGTGATCGCCGAGGACGTAGAGGGCGAAGCGCTGGCAACCATGGTAGTCAACAAGCTGCGCGGTACGCTCCGCGTGGCTGCTGTGAAGGCTCCAGGCTTCGGCGATCGTCGCAAAGCGATGCTGGAAGACATTGCCATCCTTACGGGCGGCACCGTCATAAGTGAGGAAAAAGGTTACCGGCTGGAAAATGCTACCTTGGATTACCTTGGGAAAGCAAAGCGCGTGGTCATTGATAAAGACACCACTGTCATTGTTGATGGCGCAGGCGCCAGTGACCAGATCATGGCGCGCGCCAACCAGATCCGGCAGCAGATTGAAACGACCACCAGCGACTACGATAAGGAGAAGTTGCAGGAACGTCTTGCCAAACTCTCAGGCGGCGTTGCTGTACTGAAGATTGGCGCGGCAACTGAGCCGGAAATGAAGGAGAAGAAAGCCCGCGTTGAGGATGCACTCCACGCTACACGTGCAGCTATTGAGGAAGGTATCGTGCCCGGCGGCGGCGTTGCGCTCGTGCGCGCCATCAGCTCGCTCAACGACACGGAAGTTGAGAACGAGGACCAGGGCATTGGTGTCAACATCGTGCGCCGCGCCCTAGAAGAGCCGCTTCGTCAGATTGCCTCCAATTGTGGCGTAGAGGGTTCAATCGTAGCGCAGAAGGTGAAGGAAGGCGACGCAGATTTCGGCTTCAACGCCCGAACGGAAGTATATGAGCCACTTGTAGCTGCCGGAGTGATTGACCCGACGAAGGTTGTGCGCGCGGCACTTGAAAATGCTGCTTCTGTATCCGGCCTGCTCCTGACGACAGAGGCGGTTGTAGCAGATCGTCCAGAGAAACCTGCCAGTGGTGGTGGCGGCGATGCACACGGAGGACATGGCGGCATGGAAGGCATGGGCGGTGGCATGGGCTTCTAGCCCACACTACGCTTTGCCACCGGGGGCGGAGTCTGCCAAGGCTTCGCCCCCAGCTGTTTCAGGCCAGTTCGTCTAGCACACGCCTTGCCAAGGTGCGTGCGCCCTCTTCCGTTCGCGCCTCCGCGTAAACACGCAGCACAGGTTCCGTGTTTGATTTGCGCAATCCCACCCACCCTTCCTCAAAGTCGATTTTCAGCCCATCCTCCGTGGAGGCGCTCCCGTCGCTGATGCCGTCGGCAACACGCTGCATAGCCTCCTTCGCATCCATCCTTCCGAGAGGAATTTTATTCTTTGAGATCACGTAGCGTGGCATCGTAGCGCACCAGGCAGCTAATGATATCCCTTCGTCGGCAAGGTGCTGCAGCACCATGGCCGCACCCAATAGCCCATCCCTTCCGTAGTGGAGATCGGGCAGGATTACGCCACCATTTCCTTCACCGCCCAAAATAGCACCGACTTCCTGCATTTTCTTCACCACATTGATTTCGCCCACGGCGGACCGGAATACCGGCATACCGTAGCGTGCAGCCACATCATCAATGGCCCGAGATGAAGACAGGTTGGTAACGAACGGCCCGCGTTTATGGCGCCACAGAAAATCGGCTGCCAGCACCTGCGTTAGCTCCTCACTCACATACCTGCCTGAACCTTCAATCAACGCCAGCCTATCGGCGTCAGGGTCCACTACCAATCCCAAGTCCGCTCCAGAGGATCGCACCACTTCCATGGTCTCGTGAAGGTGGCCGGGTAGCGGCTCCGCCGGATGCGCAAACAGCCCGGAAGGGTCTCCATTTACCACCTTCACCTCGCGCACACCCAACGCGTTCAACAGCCGCGGCATTGCGATAGCTCCGACTGAATTAATGCCATCAATTACAACCTTGAATCCACGCTTGGCAATGGCCTGTTGCCTGCAAAAATCAAGCCCCTGGATAGACGCCACATGGTGCTCCAGGTAATCCGCACAATGCAGCCGGCCCAATTCGGTGTAGGTGACGCCCGGCAGGTGACCCGCGTCGGCTAAGGCCATTATCCTCGCACCATCCTCCGGTGACACATACTCTCCTGTTGAGTCCAAGAGCTTTAACGCGTTCCACTCCGCGGGATTATGGGAGGCCGACAACACTATCCCTCCGTCTGCCCCTGCTGCCATTACGGCCATTGCAACAGTCGGCGTTGATGCCATCCCTGCGTCAATCACATCACAACCGACACTACGGAGCGTCCCCACCACCAGCTGCGTGCAGACCGGGCCGGTAACCCGTCCATCGCGGCCAACCACAACGCGAGGCTTGGTCGTCTTTTCCCTGCACCACGCCCCGAAAGCCCCTGAATACCGCACCAGTACTCCGGCATCCAAGCCGTCCCCAAACACACCGCGAATACCGGAGATGGAAGCTATTAGCGGCATAGTCGAACAGAAGGATAGCGTGGATATTTGCGTCTCTAATGGAACCGTATCTGCGGCGTACTGTTGCCCCGACGCATCGCCACCGGTTGAACATGCGGCCCGACAATTCTGATCCTCGGACCCCGGCTGACCTCCGTGGGCGCCGCTGGTATGCTGTGCTTGGTTTACTGCTTACGCTCGTCCTGATAGGATGGGGCGGTGTGGTTACGAGCATTGATGCGGGGCTTGCGGTGCCGGATTGGCCCACATCCTTCGGTTCACTGGACCCCATCGCCACCGGCTTTAATGATCCATCAAACCCAACATCGCGATGGTGGCAGCACGCTCCGATTCTCGCAGAACATGGGCATCGTCTTATGGGTACCCTCGTAGGGCTGTGGGCAGTCTTCCTAGTGGCATGGACTTGGCGTACGGAGTCACGGCGGTGGCTGCGCCGCCTCGTTGGCGGAGTTCTCCTACTCGTGGTCTTCCAAGGCCTGCTTGGCGGCCTACGGGTAATCTGGGTGTCGGTGGACTTGGCCGTTGTACATGCGTTGGTGGCCCAACTCTTTTTTTCGTGTATCGTCGCGGTAGCACTAGCCTTCTTTCCCGCGTGGGAAGCCACGGCGTTGATCTCATCTCCTCGTCGTTATCGGTTTAGGATCTTATCCGCTGCTACCCTGATGGTGTTATACCTCCAGGTTTTTCTCGGGGCGCTACTACGGCATGAGGGTGGAGGCACCGATGCGATTCTTGCCGTCCTGCATATCATGGGTGCAGCACTCTGTCTGGTCCTGATGCTCGTTACGGCGGCCTTTGTGCGCAGGCACTTTGCCGTATCCAAGCCCCTGCAACGTGTGGCTTGGGGTATGCTTGGAGTTGTAGGAGTGCAACTGGTGCTCGGCTTCATTGCCTTTGCGGTGTTGTTGGTTGAAGCTCAGATGCTCCAGCGTAGTGCAGCGCAGGTGTTCTTAAACTCTGCACATCTTTTAACTGGCACCTTACTCATAGGCACCACTGTCGCCATGACCCTGCTGGCCTTCCGGGTGCTCCCTGCTCCGATTCCATCATGAGTACGCTGGAGGCCGTGTCCGCATCCGTCGTGCCAGAACAATCTCATACCGGGACGAGGGGGCGACATCCACCGCGGGCACCGGGCCGTTGGCCCATAATCCTAGACCTGTGGGAGCTTGCTAAGCCGGAAATTGCGCTCGTGGTTGTTATCTCTGCGCTTGCAGGATTTCTTCTCGGGTCTCCAGATAGTGTGGATGCCTGGCTTCTGAGCCTAACGCTACTCGGGACAGGCCTTAGCGCTGCGGGCGGTGGCGCTCTGAACCATTTTGCGGAGCGTTCCTACGATGCGCTGATGCGGCGTACAGCCAGTCGTCCCCTGCCGTCCGGCCGCATTGCTCCGGGCCTGGCGCTTGGGTACGGTCTCCTTACGACAGCATTCGGATTAACCTTGCTAGTTTTTGTAAACGTGCTTACTGCTTTCCTTGCAGCACTAACTATAGCGCTGTACGTTCTGGTGTACACTCCACTAAAGCGCAAGACCACCTACAACACACTTGTCGGACTGCTACCGGGGGCCTTGCCCGGTCTCGGTGGGTTTACGGCGGCAACGGGTGCACTTGGAGCAGGCGGGTGGATTCTGTTTGTGATCCTCGCGTTCTGGCAGATGCCGCACTTTCTTTCCTTAGCATGGATGTACCGGAAGGACTACGCGCGTGCGCGCTACCTGATGACCACTGTGGAAGATCCAGATGGTAAAGCTACGGCCCGTCAAGTGCTGGTGTACAGTGCGGGCCTGCTCGTCTCTTCGCTGGTGCCGACCTTATTCGGGCTGGCGGGCTGGATATACTTGGCAGGTGCCACCGTACTCGGTATTTGGTTCCTACTGCCCACCCTTACCTTCTACCGGGCCCGCAATACACGGAATGCCCGGCGCATTTTAAGCCGCTCAATCCTGTACATCCCGCTTCTTGTGGCACTCATTATTGTGGATCGCTTCACATCGGCAGCCTAATGGAGCAAGATTGAACGATTTTCAGAGGGCGGTAACCGATAGCTACCTTTCCTGTCAGCGTGCGGTGAACTGCATCTTGAGCCTTTTGCAAAACCCTTGAATCGGGGTGTTTTTGTCTGAAGATGCGATTTCCTAAGACAGGGGGCTGGTCAGGTAGATTTGACTGCTCTGCGGGTGCAGATGGAGGATTCTGCAGGCCATGAAAATGTGTGCTAGCGAGCACACTTGAAGGACTGGAACCTCCGTGTCAGGTGTCTTTGGAGGAGAAACCAAACTCGCAAAAAACGAAGGTTCTCATCTCCCTCAATTCTAAGTTAAGCGGATTCTGGATCAACTGCCAACGGGAGCTTTTTCCCTAGGTGGAGGAAACGATTGGCCCCTTGGAGGGGCGCCATAAGAAGCTGCTCTCGGTACTGGAGATGGTGCGAGTTGAGCGCTTTCTGCCCAGTGCTCAGGACGGTATACCCGGGCGTCCGTTGAAGAGCCGTGCTGCCCTTGCGCGGGCGTTCCTGGCGAAGATGGTGTTCAATATGGATACGACCAGAGCGTTGGTGGAGCGGTTGCGTTCGGATCTGACGCTGCGGCGTTTGTGTGGTTGGCATCGGTTGGAGGATGTGCCGAGTGAGGCGACCTTTTCACGTGCGTTCAGGGAATTTTCAGAGGCGGAATTGCCGACGCGTGTACATGAGGCTCTGATAAAGGAGGGGTATTCGGAGCAGTTGGTGGGGCACCTATCGCGTGATTCGACCGCAATAGCAGCGCGAGAGAAGCCGGTACTGAAAAAGGAGTCGGAGCGTCCAGAGTGCAAACCAGCGAGTCCTTCCAAGGATGAAGAGCGTTCAAAGAAGCCGAAGCGGCTCGTGGGCCAGCTGGCAATAGAGATGGAGGAGGAATTACCGGAGGTGGGCCATCCATCGCAGGATTCGACCGCGATAGTGGCGCAAGAGGACCCGGTACCCCAGAAAAAGGAGTTAGAGCGTCCAGAAGAGTGCAAATCATCGCATCCTACCAAGGATGAAAAGCCTCCGAAGGAGTTGCCGCGGCTGGTGCGCCAGCGTACCATGGGGATAGAGGAGGATGTTGGAGGAGTTACCGAAGCGATGTACGGTAGGCGTTAAGCGCAATGCGAAGGGACATACGCAGAAATGGACGGGGTACAAGTTGCACATGGATGTGGCCGACGGAGGCGTACCAATCAGCGGTTTTGTTTCCTCTGCATCTTTGCATGATAGCCAGGCGGCGATTCCGTTGGCTACGATATCTCAACTGCGGGTACGCAATTTGTATGATCTGATGGACAGTGCATACGACGCGAAGCAGATTCACGAGCACAGTAAAGGCTTGGGGCACGTGCCGATTATCGACCATAATCCGCGACGCAAAGGTAAGGCGGCGCTTATCCTCGAGAAAACGGCCCAGCGAGCAGCCGGATTGGTACTGCCTGAGGATGTTCGTTACAGGGAGCGCTCAACGGTTGAGCGAGCCTTCGGGCGGCTCAAGGATGAGTTTGGTGGTCGTAATGTCCGCGTGCGTGGGCACAAGAAGGTGACATGCCACTTGATGTTTGGGGTGCTGGTACTGACGGTAGATCAGCTGTTGCGTATGGTGCAATAGAGACAGGAATCCAGACGTAAATTGCGCTAATCGGGTTTTGTGCGAAGCAGGAGCCAGGCATAGGTGTGCCCACAAAGCACGGATTCTGCCTCGAATTCACCCCCCGGGAAGCCTTCATCGCCTATGGACCGCCTAAACATCTGGATCCAGAGGCAACACATGCCAATGCTCCCGGCGTAATGTCGAAAAACCCGAAAATTTGGGCATTTTGGTCGCCACCACCGCCGAATACACCGGGGTTTTGCAAAAGGCTCTCTTGATTAGGTGATGGGTTCTGGGGAGCTTGCCCGTAGACATGAGAGTCCAAACCCCAGATCGCATAGTACAGCCCAAACGTACGGCGGTAGAGATGTTTCCGCTGGTAGAGCAGTACAACGAAAGGACACAGTCCGCAGCAGCGTTTTGTACAGAGCACGGCATCTCGTACAGACAGTTGAATTACTGGAGGCGGAAGTATCGCCAGAGGCTGCAGCCGAGGACAGCCGAGGCTTCGTGGAGATAGGCAGTGCAGCGCCTAGGGAAGCTGAACAACGTTAACTACTGTTTCTCTGAACGACAGTTACAATTGTGTTCAGAAAGGGGTCGGAGCTTCGCTGCTCCGCATCAAAGCTCCGACCTCCTTCCTGCCCCTTATCGCCATATGCGGTGATACGGTCAACATGTTGGGGGCGGAATTGGGAGGGGCACTCCGTGCCTGGTGAACAACACTATGGTTTCATTCGACGCATTGTGCTGGCATCGCGTGAACATTTGGCTGACAAGATCATTATCCAAATGGACGCCGGCTTCAACAGTGGAGAGTTATGTGATGCGTCCGAAAGGAAACGATGTGATTGACGGGCTTGCGGGGCCTGATTTGGAGGGTGATCATATGCTGCATGGAAGCGATTTTGGCGACATTATTGCCAACTCACATGGATCACGCTTCCCCTTGAAGAGCTAACCAATTCATCTTTGTGCCTGCGCTCAGACACCGCAGGCGCCCAACGCGGAAAAAGAAGGTAGGCAGAGGTTTGTCTGCTCGACAGAAGTTTTACCAAACTCTCGAGTATGACCGCTCTCGTGTCGGGAAAAGGGCCTAAACTGGCGTCTCCAGCCCCTCTCCTGGCTGTCCCTACGCATGAACAACACACGATCGGTCGTGCAGGTATCGAAACAGCGCTTTTGGATCCAAACAAGCGACGACATGAATATTGCAGGTTACCCGGACATCATCCCCTTTAGTGTGGCATATCGCCCAGCACTCACCAGCGCGCGTAACCACTCACAGTCACGCCGTAGCTCACCGGTCGGTATGGTGCCATGTGCTCCATCGCCAATCCGCTCACGCTAAATCCTAACCCCGTGCGCCCCTGCACGCCCGCTCCTATGCGGTAGTCCCTGCCTCTGTCACGCAGCCCCATACCCACATGCGGCCGCAGCACACTGCGCCTGTGAACACGCGAACCGTACCCCACCTCCAACTCCATCCGACGATCCGACGGATACACCTCCCACGGACGCTCCGCCTGCCACAGCGTCCCCACGTGCGTTCGACCCCAGGTCGGTCGCACCTGCGCTCCCAATCCCTCCATTCCGCCATAGCGGACCATGCCCGAATATCCCCACTCCCCGTAGCCATCCTCCTGATGCAACACCAAACGTCTTGACATCACCTCCGCATGCAACATCCCCATCCGCACCCGTACCCCTCCGCCTGCCTCCATTCCCATTCCTCTCTCCGCATCCCCGCCGCTGTGCAAAACCGCCGCCTCCACATACGGCTCCAAGATGTCCTGCAACGTCACCGATCCCTCCAGACCCGCGCGAACTCGGCTCACCCCTATTCCGCCATTCATCCCCAGCCAGAATCCGTCCGCCTCGTACCCCAGCCGCGCGCCCGCCCGGCGTACCAGCGTGCCGCCCACGCCTGCTGCCATCATGCGCATTCCCGTATCCTCTGCTTCCGCTACTACTCCCTGTCCTGCTCCTGCCAACCCCCACACACTGTGCCGCATCCCCCCGTAGCGCACATACGGATACCAGCCCGTCATCTGTAGTAGCGTCCCTTCCTGCTCCAATGCCTCGCTGCGTGATATCACCATCCCCATCAGCCAGCGACCTCCCGTGCGGTAGTCCGCCCCCAATGACGCCGTCACCACATCCGCTCCCGATACCCCGCCGCTCTGCAACCTGCTGTACGCACCACGACCCCATACACTCAGCCGCTCTCCGCCTGCCTGCATACCACAGCCCGACAAAAGATGCGACACCCGTACCCGCTGACCGGGAAACGGCCTCGGCATACAACCCACCAATGATCCCTCCATACGCTCCGATACCGCCTCCACTATATGCACCGCCACACTCCTGCCTAATCGCGCACGGTTTCCCGTATCCTTCGATCCCAACACCACATCCTCTCGGACTGTCTCATCCCCTAACTCCACCATCAGCGCAAACGCCTCCCCGGTACCTTGCGCGCGCAGTAAGGGCACGCGTACCTCTTTTCTTGTCTCCCCAGGCCCAAACTCCAGTACCCCCTCCATGCGCTCGTAGTCCTCTCCCGCCCATGCCGTGCCGTCTACCGTACGGTAACGGCCCGTCAGCCGATCTGCCACGGGTGCCAGTAGTCTCACCACAAACAGCGCCTCGGTCTGCGACACCGCAATGGCTCGCACCTGCACTCCCGGCGCAGTCTCATCATCCACGATCGTGCCCGTGGCCATCGCCTGCCCGATTTGCGCATTCGTCGGATTCGACAGCGTCACCTCTATCGTCTCGTCTCCTTCCTGCACGTCGTCGTCTATCAGCGGTATCCTTACTTGCGCCTCCGTACTGCCCGTCTCGAATACCACCAGCCCTTGCGTCGCCTCGTAGTCCACATCCGATGTTGCCGTGCCTCCTGTCACCGCAAACTGCACCGATACCACCTTGGTACTACCATAATTCAGCCGCACGGCCATCACCAGCTCATCCGAATTCTCTGTCTCTGTACCGTCATAGATACTGACCTCTATCGGATCATCCTTAATCGTCACATCCCCCTCCGCATCCAACAGCATGGCATGCTCCGGAGCGCTCAGCTTTACTACCAATTCCTCTTCATCCTCCACCACATCATCACGCGCTACCGGTACCCATATATGCCTCACCATCTCGCCCGGTGCAAAGACCAGCGTGCCCATCGTGCGCGTGTAATCTGCCCCCGCTTTTGCCGTACCGTCCTGGGTGGCAAATGCCACCCCTACACGTACCGGGCTCGTATCACTTAGCGACACTGCAAGCTGCGCGTGCCCTCCATCCTCTGATACCGTCATATCGCCTATGGAGAGCTGTGGCAAACGATCATTATCCAGTATCGTCACCGTGGTCTGGCCGCCACCATCAAGTTGCACTAGGAACGCCTCCCTGCCCTCGTGCAGTGCGTCGTCTTCGGTTGGAACTTGTATTACCGCTCCCATCTCACCATGCTCAATCGTTACCGACCCGGCGCTCACCGCCTCGTAGTCATCTCCCGCTGTCGCCGTCACATCACTTGTGCTGTACAAGACCCCGGTAGGAGTCGCGCTGGCGTTACTTAGACTGACGTAGACATTTGCTATACCCCCTTCCCGCACATACGCCGCAGGCACCATGCTGACAGTGGGCGCAGCATCGTTGTCCGTGATCGTGGCACGGCCCGTCGCGTTACCCAGCTCCGCTCCCTGTGCGTCCGTCAGTACCAGCGTAAAAGTCTCCTCTCCCTCGTGCAACGCGTCGTCAAGAATCGGTACATCTATCCACTTATCCAAGTTGCCGCCTGTCTCAAAGGCGAGCATGTTTGTTACCGGCACCAGATAGTCAAGCCCGGCATGGGCCGACTCATCGTGCGTTGTGTAACGCACCGTGACAGCCGTCTCACTCTGCCTGTTAAGCCTCACCTTGAATCGCGCCGGCCCTGCACCTTCAGACACCTGGACCGACGAAGGTTCTATATCAATGCTGTGTGGTGCATCAGCATCTGTAACCTTCACCTTTACAGCTCCTGATTTTCCTCCGTAGCCACCACCGCTCGCCGACAACTGTACCAATCCAGCTTCGTCACTACCATCCGCATCGTCCAGTGCTGTCACCATGACCGTCTGGTCCGTATCCCAGTCCGCAGGCGTGAAAGTCAAGCCAAGAGAACTGACCGATACCTTGCCATCCAGGGCGAACTCTTGACTGAGGGTTACGGTGACCTGGCCCGAAGGTGGAGTCGCAAGCGATACCGTAAAGGTTTTGCCTGCTGCTCCCTCGTCCAGCGACAATGCCTGCGGCCTTACTACCAGCCCCGCCTCGTCGTCGTCCAGCACCATCACCGTTAATTCCTCCTCCACACCATCGTAATCTGAGCCCGACGCCCGGTGCACAAGCGTAGCATCGTCATTGTCCTGATCGTCGTCCTCATGCGCCAGCACCGTTACCGCCTGCGGGGTATACCAATCATCGGCCGTGAACGTCAGCGACGCATCACTAACCGTAACCTCGGGATTATCACTCGCGATTGTCACGATTACCGTGCCCGATGGCTCCGCCATTAGCCGCACTGTATAAGACTCTGCGTCCCCTTCAACAATCTCGAGCTCTGTATCGGATAGCACAATCCCTGGTATGTCATTGTCTCGTACGTCTACCACCACTTCCTCTGTCTCACCGCCATACTCACCCCCAGATGCTGTAAGGATGAGCTGTACACTTGCGTCCATGACATCGTCGTCCTCTTCCGCACGGACTCTCACCGTAACAGGCGTGCTCCAGTCCTCTGGCGTGTACCGGAGCGTCCTCGGGTTCACCATTACATCCGTTCCAGTATCTCCCGTGATCCGCACATCCACTGTCTGCGTGGGCTCCGCGGGTAACTGTACCGTAAAATGCTCTTCCGTCCCCTCTGTTACTGACAGGTTGGTGGGCGATACCACCAACCCTACAGACGAACCATTGTCCTCCACCTCCACCGTTACAGCCCCTGTCAGTGAATCATAATCTCCTCCCGATGCAGTGTGCATAAGCGTGGCACTGTCGTCATCCGTGTCTGCGTCTTCCGCCGCACGCACCATTACCGTCTGTTCCGTATCCCAATCACCAGAAGTGAATGTCAGCGGAGTAGCGACCATCGTTACGTCACTGTTGTCGCTTACAATAGTCACCGTCACTGTACCGGTCGGTTCTGTCTCCAGTGCTACGCGGTACACGCGCGACGCCCCTTCAACCACGGTTAAAGCTATCGGCTCAATACGTAACCCCGGCGTGTCGTCGTCTGTTACATCCACTGACACTCTCCCATTGATACCATCATACCCGCCTCCACTTGCCGCAAGTCCTAAAGTCCCTGTTTCGTGGCCGGCATCCGCATCGTCCTCCACCGTCACGCTTACTAATTGATCGGTGCTCCAATTGGAAGATGTGAAGTTCAAGTGTGGCACGGATAACGACACCTTTCCGGCCAGTTCTGGTGGAATGCTCACAGTAACCATCACATCTTCCCCCACAGGAGGAGATGATCCCAGCTTTACTTTAAACTCCTTTCCGGAACCCCCTTCCACCAAGCTCACCGTCAACGGAGCTACAACCAATTGCACAGTCTCGTCGTCGTCAACAGTAACAGCTACGCGATACTTCGGGCTATTATACCCGCCTCCACTTGCCAACAGACCTAATGTCCCTGCTTCGTCGTCTGCATCCCCATCGTCCTCCCCCGTCACGGTTACCGACTGGTTTTTGTACCAGTCGGCAAATGTGAAGGTCAAGTTGTCATCAGATAACGACACCTTTCCGGCCAGCCCTGGTGGAATACTCACCGCCACCGTCACATCTTCCCCCGCAGGAGGATATGAGACCAGCTTTACTCTAAACTCCTTGCCGGACCCCCCTTCCTCCAAGCTTAACCTCGTCGGAACTACTACCAATTGCACTATCTCATCGTCATCCACGGTAACAACCACATTACCCGTCTGACCATCATACCCGCCTCCGCTTGCCAGCAAACCTAATATCCCTACTTCGTCGTCTGCATCCCCATCGTCCTCCCCCGTCACGGTTACCGACTGAGTTTCGTCCCAGTCGGTAGATGTAAAGGTCAAGTTGTCGTCAGATAACGACACCTTTCCGGCCAGCCCTGGTGGAATACTTACTGCAACCATCACATCTTCCCCCACAGCGGGCGAGCCCAGCTTAACTGTAAAGACCTTGCCGGACCCCCCTTCCTCCAAGCTTAACCTCGTCGGAACTATTACCAATTGCACTATCTCATCGTCAGCTACGATAACATCCACATTACCCGTCCGGCCATCATACCCGCCTCCGCTTGCCAGCAGACCTAATGTCCCTACTTCGTCTATTCCATCCGCATCCTCCTCCGCCGTCACGTTTACCGACTGGGTTTCGTCCCAGTCGGTAGATGTGAAGGTCAAGTTATCGTCAGACAACGACACCTTTCCGGCCAGCCATGGTGGAATACTTACCGCAACCGTCACATCTTCCCCCACAGGAGCCGATCCAAGCTTAACTGTAAAGTCCTTGCCGGACCCCCCTTCCTCCAAATCCAGCAGGAGGGGTGCAACTTGCAGCCTTACTTGAAAGTCCGTTACCGTCACCCTTAGGTCTCGCTTCACACCGGCATAGTCCGCTGCGCCCGAAGCGGTGTGGATGAGCGTCTCTGTGTCATTGACCGCGTCGGCATCCTGAAGGGCCGTCATATCCACGGTTTGCGGGTTGTTCCAATCCACAGCCGTAAATGTTAGACTCGTCTTGCCGAGTATCAGGTCCGTCCCTGCGTACCCCGTTATCACCACTGTTACATCACCGATGGGCTGCGTTCCCAAGGCTACGGTGTACGTTGCTTGGCCCCCTTCTTTCACAGTCAGTGGAGATGGATCCAGTACAAGATGAGGCTCAACAATAGTGCCAATGGCCTTTTGCTTCGGAATGCCTGCAAACTGGCCTGAATGTGTAATCAGGTTAAATGTCTCTGTGTCTTCGGGAATTTGATCACCGAGAATTGGTACCCGGATATCAGCGCTCATATCGCCCTGCTTAACTGTAACGAGTCCCTGCCATTTGGTATAGTCAGTCCCCTTTATTGCCGTACCATCCTCCGTATAGAATTTGATAGTAAGGTCTCGAGCGACCGGTTGCTGGAACTCCAATAAGAATGGCATAAAGCCATCCGCTTCCATGGCCATCGTATCCCTCACAGTCCACCCGTCAACATCCAGTATACGAACTGGGGAGCCCCTTTCACCCTCTACCGGTCCGTCTCGGTCTTTGCCGCAGTAGCACCTTAATTCCTCATCTCCTTCAGGTATACCATCCGAGAGGGCTTCGTATGTATCATCAATAAAAGCTCTCCTAAATCCATTCACCACCCTAAGAAGGAGACTATCTGGCCCAGTCACCAACACATCTTTCCCTCGCTCAGCCGTACCGTCAACATGATGCATATACACGTATGGCCCATACCTACTACCTCCGCAAGAGTAGTGGATTGAGCAAGTGGTCCCCTCTCTTACTTCTCTCCAAATTGGACCGGGCACCGATGGGCATTCACGGACCTGTGGTGAAGCTTCAATGCTCACCATTTGGGACGATAGGATCCGCGGCGCTACTTCTTCTGGTCCAGATCCGGTGCTTATCTCAATCTCATTAGCCGGAGCAGCAAATCGCGATTCCGCCGCATCCTGGCCCTGCACGGACTGAATTATTCCGAGAGCACTCAGCAGACCCAATTGCATCACCACACATCTCAAGACGACATGCACGGTCCGACAATCAAACCCGCCTTTGGATATCACTCCGACGGATGCCAGAACTATCAACTTCATATCCTGCCTCCGTGTAGCCCAAGGTACGATTCAAAGGGCTAACCTGCAATATTCCTTAAATATTCATGTAGTCGACCATGTGAGTCTAAACCTCCCTTATTCATAAGGGAGTTAAGTGGTGGAGAATCGTCGTTTAATATTATGGCGTAATATGTTGACTATACACGGGTTGAATGGACTCTTGCGCGATACTCAAACGTTTAGAGACCCCAATACCCGTTCACCCTGTAACACACCCGATGCAAGATCCCAAATCCAACCTTCTGTTCGCTTGCCAGTTCAATAAATCCGCTAAAGTTGTACGCTCCAAGACCGATAATCTAACATCGGATGCCGGCGTCATTCCTATGCGCCTGCTCATGGTGATCAGCACCTTGGCATGCCGACTCGCTTCCGTGCTTAAGGACAATCGGTCCCAAGCTCGGATTACGCGTAGCCTTGAGGAGTTAGTGCGACAGTACCTGCTGCAACATGTGCAGGGGTGGGGACGTCAGTCAGATGCGGACAAGCTTCAAAGGGACCCCGCCATGCGCGTGGCTACTTCTTCCAAAAAGGGGTATGGAGGCTTTACAGGACGATAGGTCCCTGGCATCCCAGCCAACCATGTCTCGCTTCGTGCGCATGTTGGCCGGGAAAAAGAATTTCAAGAAGTTGCGCCTTTTTGCAGAGACATTCGCCATGGAGCACCTGCTGCAGCGTGGTGGCGGAAAGCGCCGCCCCGAGGTGGTCTTTGATGTGGACGGTGTACCGGTAGATACGCATGGCAAGCAGCAGGGTAGCAAATGGAACGGGTATTACAAGCGCACCATCTTTCTGCCCCTTATCGCCATATGCGGAGAGTCGGGTGATATGTTGGGGGCGGAATTGCGAGGGGGCACGCAGAATGTGGTGAAGGACTGCTACGGTTTCATTCGACGCATTGGGCTGGCATTGCGTGAACATGTGGCCGACAAGGTCATTGTCCGATTGGACGCAGGCTTCAACAGTGGAGAGTTATGTGATAAGCTGGAGAACGACCGTACCGGCTATGTGATGCGTCTGAAAGGAAACGATGTGATTGACGGGCTTGCGGCGCCTCATTTGGAGGGTGATCAGCCGTCGGACGAATGCTACCACGAACTGCGCCACCGTGCAAAGTGCTGGTCCGTAGAGCGTCGTGTGGTGCTCGTGGTTGATCCGGTGCCGGGAGAGCTTTTCCCGCGGCATTTCTATCTGATCACCGATCTGGATGCAGAAGCCTATCCGGCAGAGCAGCTTGTGAATCTGTACCGGAAGAGAGGAAAGGCGGAAAAGCACTTCGGGGAGCTGAATGCGGCCTGCTCCATGGCGCTGTCTTCGGTTCCCCGTCCGAAGACACACTATAAGGGCCGGCCTGTAGTGCGGGAGCCTGACGAGTCGGAGCAGGATGCCGAGATCCGAGCCGAGAACGAGGTCCTGCTAGTAGGTATACCTTCTGGTGTATCAGCTCATGCATGTGGGGCGCTGCCTCATGCGGGAGCCTGACGAATCCCAGATGAGTCTGAGCACCTATCGCAAGCGTGTACTCAAGGTGGGGCCCGCTTCGTACAACACGCGCGCAACATCGTTATGCACATTGCCGCCAGCGCAGATGCTGCATGGGAGCAATTTTGGCGACGTTATTGTCAACTCACATGGATCACGCTTCCCTTGAAGAGCTAGCTAAGTCATCTTTGCGCCTGCGCTCCGACACCGCAGGCGCCCAACGCGGAAATGCGGAAAGAGAAGGTAGGCAGAGGTGTGTCTACCCGACAGACGCATTCCCAAAATCTCGGTGTGACCGCTATCGTGTCGGGAAAAGGGCCTAAACTGGTGTTTTCAGCCCCTCTCATGGTCGCCCCTACGATGAACAACGCACAGTCGGTCGTGCAGGTACCGAAACAGCACTTTTAGACCCGAACAGGGTACGACATGAATATTGCAGGCTAAAAGGTATCCGTCCGTAGAGTCGGCGAGCGGCGCGTTACTCCGTAGAGCACGTTTCCGGGCGGCGTGCGGTTTTCCCGCACCGGGCTCTCCAGGCGGATCATGCAACTCGCACTCGGAAAAGCCATCTGAAATGAGAGGCAATGCCTAATGAAGGTGAGCACCCTCCAACGCCTGCCCGACATTCCCTACAACTCGCAGCTAAGCCTGTTTACGCCTCAACTAACACCTACCCCGGCTTCCCGGGGTAGGCTTCCTTCACTTTCGCATGTGATGTCGCTGAGGTCCCTGACCATTAACCGGTTTGGAAGACGTTACCATTTACCGTAGCCCTTCCCTCTTTGCACACCGCTCCGCACCTGCGGCCCCTTCCCTCCGCGGGCATTACCCCGCATCAACGGTACTACGGACCACTCCGCCACCCTGATGACCCGGCCTGGCTCTTACAAGCTTCCGGTTGGTGAGCCCACCATCAACAGGGCTTCCCGTGTTGCTGCTTCCCTGATCTTCCATGCGTGCCAGCGCCAATACCCCGGCGAGTCGATCTCTGTGCTTGTATCGCACTCTTGCCGAAACCGCATCGGTCTTCCTCATATCACCGGAAGGTCGACACTCGCATTACCCGTTTCGAGGCCTATCGGGTAGCCCGGGCTATCAGATAGATCCGTGTACTAGTCTGCGAACACGCTGCCAGGTACTTGACTCCTGCACGCCCAACCGCCAGCCTATTTAAGGGAATTATATACGTGAGTGACCAACTGTACACAGTGAGGCACTAGTATCAATTTCACGGGTCATAGGGGTCGGTAACCCGAACGCCCCTCGCCGTGCAGAAGCCCCAATCCCGGAGGCCAGTATGTTTGCAGCCGCATTCAGGTCTGCATGATCCGCATGTCCACAGGACATACACGTGAATTTGCTCCGCGTCTTACGGTTACTCGCTTCTGTGTGTCCACACACAGAACACCGCTGACTGGTATAGGCAGCGGTAACCTTTATCACCTTGCGGCACTTATAGCCCAGCATCTGTTCCAGCTGGCCCCAACCTGTTCGCAGTATTCCACGGTTGAGGCCAGACTTCTGTCTGACGTTTGTGCCAAAGCTCTCCATCGTCCCCTTAGCTGAATGTGTCATCGCTTTGATCTTTAGGTCCTCCAGTATCACCGTTGAGGAGCAATTGGCAATACTGCGACTTACCTGGTGGTTCGCATTCTTGAGGACGTTAGCACGCTTGCGCTGTATGCGGGCGATTCTATGCTTCCGCCTGTTACGACGGTTGGAGCCTTTCTTCTGTCTCGCCAGTCTTCGCTGATGCCGCTTCAACTTGGCATCAAGACGCTTGGTATCCGGTTGTCTGATAATGCTTGTATCGCCCTCTGTGGAGACCATAGCGATCTGCCCGCAATTACGGTCAATGCCTACAGCACTGCCGGTATCCTCTATTACAGGTGCCTCAATCTTGTAGCAGATGACAGCATACCATTTGCCGGCGTTCTTCTTTACAGTGGCTTTGATGGGTATACCATCAGGGTACGGGTTGCCTCCCCGCCTGCGGAGCGCCATATATCCCACTTTCGGGATATACAGCTTGCCATCCCGAACCCTTACGTTATCCGGGATCGTGAACGAAGGCGTACTACCACGTCTGGAATGGAATCTCGGTCTTCTCTTACCTTCCTTGAAGAATGCCTTCCATGCGTCCGCCTGATATTTCAATGTGTATCTAACGACACCAAAGGAGTATTCAGGTAGCCACTCGACCGTACGGCGCAGTGCCGTGAACCGCTTCCCCAGCGAGTAGAAGCTTACCGAGGGCGGCTTCTCTCCAGCCTCTTTCGCTTTCTTGTAGGCCTCGCTCTGCTCTGCGAGGATGGCATTCCACACAAACCTACACGCACCCGCTAATCCAGCAAGTTGCTTGGCGTTACTTCGACTTCCGGGCAACAGCCTGTATGTGATATTGCGGTATGCACTAACCGTTTCGGGCATGGCACTGTGATATACAACTCCCTAATATATGATAATTATATTCCATGCGTACCCACGTGTTGGGTTATTTGAAATAATTGCAGTTTCTTCGTGAAAAGCGGGAACCGATTATGAACAACTGGCGAAAGCCATCCTGTCTGCACCACCAAAGCACAATAACACAATAAGTAACTCCTGCGAAAACGCGTGGCATTCAGCCATATAACTCCCATATATTTCTCCGCTTGCAGAGAGGATTGACGCTATCCGCAATAAGATCATTGGTAACGCGGAGGACAAGGGCCGGGCATACAATACGGATCAGCTTGACGATCAGCACATTATCCGTCGCATGGTGCTCAAGCGGTGCGTCTACGGTGTTGATAAGATCCCAATGGCGGTAGAGCTGGCCAAGGTGTCGCTTTGGCTCCACACCTTCACCGTCGGCGCTCCGCTAAGCTTTCTTGATCATCATCTCCGATGCGGCGACAGCCTGTTCGGCGAGTGGGTGGCTCGCGCTGTGCAGAGGACAAACGAACATAGTAGCCTTTTCCTAAGGGACCCGCTTGACCGGGCGATGCGTGCTGCCGCACCGATGCAGATCATTGAGGGATTGACGGACGCCGAGATCGCCGAGGCGCACCGGTCTTCTGATATTTTCTCCGAAGTATCGGAAATGACTGCTCCTCTGCATGCATTTGGGAGTTATATGGCTGAGTGCCACGCGTTTTCGCGGGCGTTACTTTTTGTGCTTTGGTGGTGCGGACAGGATGGCTTTCGCCAGTTCTTCCGGTATGGTAGGGATGGATTGTTGGATATTGAGAATGTCGTTTGTTACGGGGCGGCCGGGGCGTTTCGTTTCCTGAATCTTGTTACCGGGCTTCGGGGATTTATCTATGCTCATGGTGTCATAGGCTATAGAGTAGCACTAATCCATTGGGGCAGAATACCGAAATGATTTCATGGCGGATATCTGCTTAGAGTAGGAGGCTGCATACATTGCGATCCAGTTTTCACGACAGTCGATCAACTTCAGGACCGATTCCTTGGCTTATATCGGGACGCTCTTGACAATGCGGAAGTACTGGGCGGACCCCGGTACGGGCCACGAAGCGCACCGGACGAACCCATGAGACGCGGGCCATCAAGCACAGACATGGAAAAGCTGGCGCATAACGGCCCTGACCACCGGAATGGGTACGGCGTTGCCAGTAAGCCGTCTGACGGTCGTTATCGGACTGTCAATCTCGTAGCTGTCGGGGAAGCCTTGCAGGCGCAGTATTGCGCGGCCCGTTCGTCTCCGTTCTCCGTCCACGAGCAAGCAATTGTAGCTGACCGATGCCCGGAATGCGCATGAGTACGGATGGCTTGATACGTTACCGCTTACGTTTGGCTATGAAATGAGGGATTTGTACATGAGCCGTTTACCGACCAGTCCTTGAGCAATTATTGTCATTTGCTCCGCTGTGTCGTAGTCGCGTGCATTGTGTCGCCCTGCAAATTCGTTCACGTACCGCTGTAGGTGTTTCTTGCTCATGTGGTGGTACGTTCCGTAGTACCCACGCTTCAGCAAAGACCAGAAGCTCTCTACGCCATTGGTATGGACCTGCTCACGAACGTATTCGCCAACAGAGTGACGTACGTAGGCGTGGTTGTTGCGGCCCCGGTATGCTGACGTGCCATCCGTATAGACCTCGGTGTCTTCCGAGACATGGGTATCCACAAACGCATTGAGCGTCTGTCCGTCTATGTTTTCTACTACCTGGGCAGAAATGCTATTGGTGACACGATCACGGACTCCTACAACGGCTTTCTTACCTACTGGCCCACGGCCTGCTTTCAGCTTCTTGCTGGCGTGCTTGTTCTTTTCCTTGCCACCGAAGTAGGCTTCGTCAACCTCTACCGGACCGGCAAATAGTGCATGCTCTCCATTCCATGATTGTCGAATACGGTGGGCCAGATGCCACGCTGTCGTCTGGGTTATGCCAAGGTCACGATGCAGCTTCATGCTGGATACGCCCTTGATACTGGTAGTCATGATGTAAATGGCTAATGCCCATACCTGGTATCCCAGTTTGGAGTCCTGCATTACAGTCCCTATGCGGACACTGAATCGTTTACGGCAACTACGGCAACGATAAGGCATGCTAGGATGTTTGGCGCCAGACTGTACGTTCTTAGACGCACAGTGCGGGCAAACAGGAGTGTCGCCCCCAACGCTTCATTGCGAACCATGCTTCGGCTGATGGGTCGTCTGGAAACATTTTGGTTAGCTTGATCAAGGACACTCCTTCACGATCAGCCCGTCCAGGGCCATTGGTGTTTCTGTTGTTTCTGTTCTTTGAAGGCATTTAGTTAGGTCATCAATCTATCACGGGATGGTGCCCATTTTCGGTATAGTCGGTTCCCGCTAATCGCGACCAAACTGCAATTATTTCAACAATTTAACGCGTGGGAAGTCAGCTATATAACTCCCCTATTTAACCTTCGGATCGCGGTCTAACTTACTCTAATTGAGAGAGTAAATGCCCTCGTTTATAATGTACTTCACCGGACGGATACGGTAAGAAAGCCGTTGTAGGAGTCCGTGATCGTGTCACCGATAGCATTTCTGCCCAGGTAGTAGAAAATACAGACGGGCAAACGCTCAATGCGTTTGTGGATACCCATGTCTCGGAAGACACCGAGGTCTATACGGATGGCTCGCCAGCATACCGGGGCCGCAACAACCACGCCTACGTACGTCACTCTGTTGGCGAATACGTTCGTGAGCAGGTCCACACCAATGGCGCAGAGAGCTTCTGATCTTTGCTGAAGCGTGTGCTGTTGTCTCCATGCATACCCATGACCGCTACCAACTGGAGAAACGAGCGGGCTATTCACCCGCAAGGTATAAGCACCCTATCGTGGAATACAAAACCGATTGTACTACTCAATGCGCCTCCACACTTCTTCCAAGCGAAAACCACTCGGAAACTCGCCGACGTGATACCACAAATCGCCTACTATGCTGGCGGAAAACTCCAGCGCAAGTCCTACATAAACCGGAGAAACATGGTATTCCAGAAACTCCGTATAGAGGCTATCCCCCTCAAATGTATAGCGCCCCCCACCAGCTATCACCTCTTCACCATCATCCGACTGATACCCCCAGGAAAAGTGAGTGGAGTTTAGAATCTTGATAGACGGCGGAGGGTTGACAGTAACATTGACGGTGTCAGGGTACACCTCCCGCTGAGACACCATCCTCCAACTGCCTTCCAGAATGTTTGCCGGCTTTTGTGCCAAAGTGGGCACTGCCATGGGAAGAGAAAGACACACGGAAAGGAATAACGATTTATGCATAACAGAGCGGTTTGAAAGGAGCGATGACCTCATTATAAGAGCAATGTATGAAGCGAAGCAACGAAACGAAAGAGATTACTGCAGCGCAGCACCGAAACCTCGTGGACTTGAAGGGGCTTGGCCAGTCAGATTTGGAAGCGCTGGCCATTTCACTCGGCGAGGAAAGGTATCGTGGAAGGCAGTTGCTTCAGTGGGTCCACGGACGAGGCGCCTCGTCCTTTGAGGAAATGAACAACCTCCCACTGCGCTTTCGCCATCGGTTGCGCCGCGCCGCATGTATCGGAATACTGACCTGCTCTGTCACCCGAACCTCCACCGACGGTACGGTGAAGATGCTACTCACGCTGCCCTCCGGCCGCACGGTGGAGTCGGTGCTAATCCCTGATTTTGACGACGCGGGCAATGTCCGGCGTGTGACGATCTGCGTATCCAGCCAGGTGGGGTGCGCCATGGCATGCTCCTTCTGTGCAACGGGCCTCATGGGCTTCAGCGAAAACCTGACTGCCGGCGCCATAGTCGACCAGGTACGTATCCTGAACGACCTTGCCCTTAAGCGCTACAAACAACGGGTAACCAACGTCGTGTATATGGGCATGGGCGAACCCCTGCTCAACTACCGAAACGTGGTCCTGAGCTTGGACCTGCTGAACCGGCCCGATTCGTTCGGGTTAGCCTTGAGACGCATCACAGTTTCCACCGTGGGACTTGCTCGCAGAATTCGGGAGTTGGCAGACGACAGTCCGCGCGTAAACCTCGCGGTCTCACTTCATGCCCCGTTCCAGGATAAGCGGGATGCCATCATGCCCGCTGTACGGTCCCGGGCCACAAGCCTGACCGCTCTGCGGGATGCCCTCGTCCACTACACCGCCATAACCCGGAATCCTGTCACCTTTGAGTATTGCCTGTTTCGGGACTTCAACGATACCTTGGACGATGCCAAAGCCCTTGCAGCACTCTGCCATCGTATCCATAGCAAAGTCAACCTGATTCAGTACAACCCCGTCAAGGGACTCCCTTATACGCGCACGCCAGACGATAAGCTCAATGCTTTCATCCGCGAATTGGTACGCCAGAGAGTTACCGTCACCGTAAGGCAAAGCCGCGGCACGGACATTGACGCCGCGTGCGGGCAGCTGGCAGTGCGCTCCACCTGAACTTCCGGTACCCCTAAACCTCCGGTACCGGGGTCCATTCCGGTTCTGGAGTAACCGTCTCCTCTGGAAGAGGGCCGGGATCCGACCAACCCATTGAGGATACACGCATAAGCGGCTCCACCGTCATATCCCCCTCAACAATTATCTGGCACGCGAGGCGAATCTTGCCCAGGTGGCCGGCGCCACGAAGCTTTTCAAGCTCAGCCATCGTCATTACATCAGGCTCTCCCTCGTACACACGCACGCGGCATGTAGTACACCGCGCATACCCACCGCAGCGGTGCCCGATATCAACCCCCGCCTCTGCCAACCCAACCACTAATCGCTTCCCCTCGGCAACATCAATTGAATCGAATCCCTCTACTGTAATTTTAGGCATCCCTAGTTCGGTTTCCATTAACTTTGCTGCTGTTACGCATAATCGTATCAACGGTGCCATATGATGACATGCTATCGCTTCACATTGATCGTACTCGCCTGCGCCGCTGCCGAAAGCAGCGTCTGCCAAATACGGTCCGTAGAGAGCGTGCGAGACGAATTCTTATCATCACGTTTCGCGGGCGCAAGCCTTGAAACCGTTGACGACCTCATAAACATGGCCGTAGACGCGCGCTGGTTCCCGGCAGCGGCCGTCGCCGCCGGACGTAGAGGGACAGTGGAGGTACTGGATGGATACGGTACCTTTACCTACGACTCCCCGCGCCCGGTGACTGAAGATACACCGTTCGGGCTGGCCTCTCTAACCAAAGTTATTGCCACGACCGCCGCCGCGATGCTGTTGTATGAAAACGACAAGCTGGATCTCAACGCTTCTGTCAGTACTTACTTGGATGCGTTTGATGTACCGGACAAAAGGGATATCACCATCCGTCACCTCCTGACCCATACCAGTGGACTGGAAGCCTATATCACGTTCTATCGGGAAGGCAAACGAACTAGGGCGGCGATACTGGACTCTATCTTTACGGGCCCCTTGCGCTCACTACCCGGTGATAAGTATACCTACAGCGATTTTGGCATGATTACGCTCGCATTGGTGATTGAGAAAATCGCAGGGATGGCCTTTGACGATTTTACCAGGGAGCACATCTTCGAACCGCTGGGCATGTACGCCACGGGTTTTCGCGGCACCGGTAAACGAGACCCTGATGTTGTGCCTACTGAATGGGATATGTCCTTCCGGAACAGACTCGTCCAAGGTGAAGTGCACGATGAGAACGCGTGGATCCTAGGTGGCGTATCAGGGCACGCGGGCCTTTTTTCCACCGCATATGACCTGTCCAGATTCGCCCGGATGATGTCGCAGGAAGGCATCCTTGAAGGCGAGCGATTCCTTGACGCCGCCACTATTCAGACATTTACAGCTGTGCAGGACAAATCCCTATCTACCCGTGCGCTGGGCTGGGATACCAAGTCACTCGACAAGCCTTCAAGCGCCGGGCAGCTGTTCGGCCCCCATAGCTACGGCCACACAGGATTTACAGGCACATCCATTTGGATTGATCCCGATTCCGACACTTGGGTTGTCATCCTCACCAACCGAGTCTACCCCACACGGCGGAATTATGCGTATACCATCATTCGCCCCGCGATTGCCGAAGTGGTGTACGCCTCGCTCGTCGGTGTCCAACACGATTGGGATCCGGTGGATTTCGCAAAGGAACACTAGGCGGACTACAGCCTTATAGCGCCGTCTCCCCAACTGCACACCATGCCCACCTACGTTTATCGACGCGCTGACGGTTCGACCTTCGAAATCCGGCAGCGCATTACATCCGCCCCCTTGGATCAATGCCCAACAACAGGCCAAGACGTACATCGCGTAATCACCGGCGGCACAGGGCTGATATTCAAGGGCACCGGGTTCTACCAGACTGACTACGTATCAAAACCCGATCCGGAGAAAGCCAAGGAACCCAAGAAGCCGGAAGCCAAAGAAAAGGCAGAAAAAACGGAGTCTGCCAGCGCCGACGCAGATTAAGCCTCTTCTGCCGCTGCAGCCACGATGGCAGCGAACGTGTCCGCCCGCAAACTAGCACCGCCTATCAATCCGCCATCAATGTCCGGCTGCTGCAGCAGCGCCCTGGCATTGCCCGGCTTCATGCTACCGCCGTAAAGGATAAGTGCAGAGTCCGCTCCCTGTACCTCGCGAAGAAGGGATCTTACAAACCTGTGCATATCCTGGGCAGTGGCAGGGGTAGCCGTCTCTCCCGTCCCGATAGCCCAGACGGGTTCGTAGGCAACCACGAGGCTACCGGGCTGAATGGCATCCATCCCTGCGAGTGCACCCCGAACCTGCTCCGACACGACCTCTTTCTCCCGCCCGGCCTGCCGCTCCTCCAATAGCTCTCCAACGCACACAATCGGCAACAGACCGTGGTCCAACGCCTGCCGCACCTTCACATTTACGCCAATGTCCGTCTCGCCAAAATATTGGCGGCGCTCGCTGTGCCCAATAATTACATAATGACAACCAACACTCTTCAGCATTCGGGCAGACACCTCTCCGGTAAAGGCTCCAGCGTTGGCGCTGTGCATATTCTGCGCACCTAGCCGCACATGAGAACCACGTAGCTCGGCGCTGACCTCAACAAGGTGTACGAATGGAGGGCATACCGCCACATCTACCGTCTCCATATCCCTTACGGATGAGGCTACAGCCCGGGCCAGGTCCCGGGCCTCTCCCGCTGCAGTATTCATTTTCCAGTTGCCTGCAATAAGCATCAGATCCTGCGTTATAGATTGAATTATAGGTCGCTAGCGAGCGAGAGTGCCCGCTCTCGCAGTACTGCCATCGCTCCCCCCTCGTACTTGGCCACGAGCTTACCATCGCTGCCAATCAAGAAACGTACGGGAAGGTAATTCACATTGTAACTGCGCGCAATCTCCGCTTGGTACCCGCTCGCGGCATAAACAAAGATGCCGCGTGGTTCACGCTCGTCAAACAAAGCATCGTTGAGCAATGAGTCCGGCTCAAGCGACACCGAAACCACATGGATGCCATCCGTTTCGGTCAGCAGGCTATTCCGGCCTCCGAACTCCCGCTGATATACAGCATCCCTGGGTTGATAGAACTCAAGCACAACCGGCTTCCCTCGCAAATCTGCCAGTCGTACGGAATCTCCAGTCGTCGTACGGACAGCGAAGGACGGAGCTGGCATACCGGGCATCAAGTATTCCAGCTCGTACAGCGCATTTGCTGCCCATGTCGCCCATAAGGTGCCGGAGTAGGTTGTCTGCATCAGCTGCGCCACGTTGCGGGCTTCATCAAAGTTCAGACTGTCCATGTGCGCAGCAACGAATTCTGCATGCACCTCCGCACGTAGCTCCTCTTGCTCCAAGCTTCCCACAGTTTCTTCAAGATACGCAATAGCCTCTTCCTGGCCTTCCAGGCGGGCGGTCGACTGACGCACCGCACGCACAATTTCGGCGTACCGCACATTGTCCGAAGGGATATCCTCCGCTCGTGCAACGACAAGAGAATCACTCCACCCTGCGATCATGAGCACTGACTCGGCTGCGGACATCTCAGCGCCCATCGTTCCGGGAAAGGTTCCCTGCATGTTCCAAAGCAGGCTGCTGCTCAGTTCCACATGCCTGCCGGCGCCTTCGTTGGTGTATTCCCCTGATCTGACAAGATCCAGGATGCTCTGGCTATGCTGAGCCCGCGCATTCTGGTACGCCATCCACGCCGCGTTTTCCTGTGACCGGACGCGCAAGCGGCGTTGGCCCACAGGAAACTGCGCACGAAGAGAAGCCGTATCCGCCTCCGCAATCGCCATCTCGTCCACCTTCAGGATTTGCCCGCGGCGGCTGATAATCAACGCATATATACCCCGCTGCGGTGCGACAATGTCCATGGAGAATGCCCCCGCGCTGTCCGTCACCGCGAATCCAAGCGTATCGGGCTCGCCGCCCCGGTCAACGGCAACTAGAACCTCGAACCCGCGGTAGTCCGGAGTAGGATCCACCTCCGGGTTCACCGTCAACATGCCGGAGAAGAGCGCCTTAACGGTCGGGTCCGCGGAAGTCTCCTCCTCCTGCGCACAGGCGAGACCTGGAAGGAAAGCCAACACCCATAGCCCCGGCATTTTGCGGTAGAGCCAACAAGGCAACGTGCTACCGTAACGTGTCATTTTCGCCACCGATTTGTTCTAAAAGCAGCCTGCGGACACGAACCGGATCAGCCGAGCCCCCAAACCTCCGCATGACCTGTCCGATAAAGAAACCGAGCACACTTGTCTTCCCCTCCCGAAAGGTAGCAACCTGCGCAGGAAAAGATACAAGCACTTCCTCAACCACGGGGAGAAGCAGACTATCGTCAGACACCTGCAGCAGCTTTTGTGCGCGAGCTATCTCCTCGGGTTCACCATCTTCTTCCTGCAGGCAACCGAACACCTCCCGCATACCTGTCGAGCTGATTGCACCACTCAGGCGCAGAGCAACCAAAGCTCCGAGACGGGCCGGAGGAACCGGAAACTCGTCCAACGATCCTGCATATTCCTTTGCTGCCCGCAGGACATCCGTCATCACCACGTTGGAAACAGCCTTCGCCTGGCTATGCAGGTTGCCCCCGGGACTCCCGTCTCGCAGCACTTCCAAGGCAGCTTCAAAATAATCTGCTACAGAACGCTCTTCTGTCAGCACGGCTGCGTCATAGGGAGGCAAGCCCAACTGCTCCTCAAACCTGTTGCAGCGCGCATCCGGCAGCTCCGGCTGCGATGCGAGAACCGACGAGCGGAGCGATGCGGTTACCACAACGGGCGGTAAATCAGGGTCAGGGAAATACCGATAATCGTGCGCATCCTCCTTGGAGCGCATCGGACGAGTCGTGCCGCTGCCCGCATCCCACAGCAGAGTCTGGTGGACCACCGCCTCTCCACGGCTTACGAGCGCCTGCTGGCGCGCAATTTCGTGATCAATGGCACGCTCTACATACCGGAACGAGTTCATGTTCTTGATCTCTGTCTTAACACCAAGCTGTGCACATCCTACAGGCCGGATAGAGACATTGGCGTCGCACCGCAAGGACCCCTCCTCCATATTGCCATCGCATATCTCAAGGTATCGCACCAGTTGGCGGATCTTCTGCATGTACAGATATGCTTCACGGCCCGAGCGGAGGTCCGGCTCCGACACTATCTCAATCAACGGCACTCCGCAGCGATTGAAGTCCAACAGGGTGCATTCAGGATCCTGGTCGTGCAGGCTCTTGCCCGCATCTTCCTCAATATGAATCCGCGTCACACCGATCCTACGCGCGCCGTCCGCCTCAATATCTACATACCCGTTGGCACACAGGGGATGCTCGAACTGCGAAATCTGATAGCCCTTCGGCAAATCAGGATAAAAGTAATGCTTCCGCGCCAGGATGCTGCGATCCGCCACGGTGCAATGGGTTGCAAACCCCATTCGCACCGCATACTCCACAACACGGATGTTCGGAATCGGCAGCGTGCCCGGGTATCCGAGGCTGATTACATCCACGTTGCTGTTGGGACGTGCTCCAAATGAGGCAGAGTCCGGACTGAATGCCTTGGATGCCGTTCGCAGTTGGCAGTGGACCTCAAGTCCGATAACAGGTTCGTACTTGGCAGCCGGCATACAGCACTCAAGCCTACCCGGTGATACCAAAACCGCGGAGGATCTCCGCGGCATGATCTCCAGTCTTCGGTCGCCGAATGATACGTACAATTATCCCGTCCTCATCAATGAGAAATGTCGTCCGCGTAACGCCCAGGAACGTGCGTCCGAACATCTTCTTCTCGCCTATCACCCCGTAAGCCTGAACGATTACCTTCTCGGGATCGGCGACCAACGGGAACGGCAATGCGTGCCGCGCGGCGAACTTTTCGTGCGATACTACGCAGTCTGTAGAGACACCGACGACCGCGATATCATGGGCCGCAAGCTCCGCACAATTGTCCCGCAGGTTGCCCGCCTGCCTGGTGCAGCCGGGCGTGTTGTCTCGCGGATAAAAGTATAACGCCACCTTTTGTCCACGATACTGGGACAGATCTACGGTGGCGCGCCCTTGGGTAGGCGCCTCAAAAGGCGGGGCGGCTTGGCCCACGGCAGGCATTTCCATCGCTAAGACGTACTCAATTGCGTTTGCCGAATTGTACCCCCCACCGACACCAATGATGCAGCGCGATAATCAATAGGATATCATGGTATCAACGGCTGCCCGTAACCGCCCCTTAGCGGCAAACACATCGCGCTCCAGCGTTTTGCATGCCGGCACAGGCAGGTCTTCTGCCGCCACACGCATCGGCGGTGCATCCAGCAAATGGAATGCCTCCGCTGACATCCAGGCCACCACTTCCGCCCCGAAACCGCACGTCAGCGTGGCTTCGTGCAACACCAGCATGCGGCTGGTCCGCGCCACAGAGGCCCGCACCGTTTCCCGGTCCCACGGCACCAGCGACCGCAGGTCTACCACCTCAAGCCTAATGCCGTTATGTGACTCCTGCCACTCCGCTTCCTCCATCGCCCAATGGACACCCAGACCGTACGTGATTATGGATGCATCAACCCCTTTTCGTGCCACCCGCGCCTTGCCCAAGGGGATGTGGTAGGGGGCCGCGGGGATGTCTGCACGCACGGACCTGTACAGGTGCTTATGCTCGAAAAACAGAACCGGATTGGGATCTGCAATCGCCGACAGCAGCAATCCTTTGGCATCACGCGGCGTGGCAGGGGCTATCACCTTGAGCCCTGGCACATGGCAAAACCATGCTTCCTTGCACTGCGAATGAAACGGCCCAGCCGCGATGTATCCCCCGTAGGGTGCACGGATGGTGACTGCCAGCGAGGCCCCCCAGCGGTAGTGCGTTGTTGCCAGGTTGTTGACGATCTGGTTGAATCCGCAGGCAA
Organism: Rhodothermales bacterium; assembly: GCA_963663495.1. Classification (GTDB taxonomy): domain Bacteria; phylum Bacteroidota; class Rhodothermia; order Rhodothermales; family Bin80. Next base: position 66,767 of record OY760427.1, on the reverse strand, counting down.
TAAAGTCCGCGTACTGCATCTCAACTATCGGGCACATTCCGTCCAGCGCCAACCCCACTGCAGCGCCCACGGCCGCACTTTCGACGATAGGCGTGTCTCGTACTCGGTCAGGCCCGAACATGTCCAAAAAGCCTTCCGTAACCTTGAAAACCCCACCATACTTTGCGATGTCCTGCCCCATGATGAGCACTTTTTCGTTAGCCTCCATCGCTTGGCGGAGTGCATCGCTGATAGCATCCACATAGCGCTTGGATTCAAGCTTACCCACGGGCTGCATGTGATTGACGCGCGCCGGCGCATACACTGCTTCACGCTCTTGACTGGCAGTGCTCTCGGGCACCGGGGCCCGAAGCGCAGCTTCTGACGTCGACTCTACGGCTGCAGCAAGCTCTTTCCGCACCTGTCGCACCTCATCCTCCGTAATCGCGCCGAACTCTACCGCAGTCTTGACGAATCGGTCAAGCGGATCCTTCCGCGCCCATGCTGCCATCAACTCCTCAGGTACATACCATGTGCCTGAAGCCTCTTCGTGGCCGCGCATGCGGAAAGTCTTCATTTCCAGGAGCGACGGGCCCTTCCCGTCACGCGCGCGGCGCGCCGCGCGCGTGACGGCGCTGATTACCTGCCCTAGGTCGTTGCCATCCACTACCGCACCGGGCATCCCGTAACCGGTCGAAGCATCTGCGATATCCTTGACAGGCACCGCAGCATCTGCAGGTGTAGACAGCCCGTAGCCATTGTTTTCTACTACGAATATCACCGGCAGCCTCCACAACGCGGCAAGGCTGAGGGCCTCATGAAAGTCTCCTTCCCGCGTCGCCCCGTCACCGCAGAAAACCAGCGTGACGGCGTCCTTGCCCTGCAAAAGGGCGGCCAACGCAATGCCGCACGCCACAGGTAGCATGGCGCCCAAATGCGATATCATGCCAACGATGTGCTTGTCCGGGATGCCAAAATGGAAGGTGCGATCCCTGCCCCTGGTAAAGCCCCCGACCTTGCCCATCAGTTGCCGAAAAAGCGGCTCCAGCGGCACCCCCCGCGTAGTCCAGACACCTACGTTGCGATGCAGCGGCAGAATGGTGTCGTCGGGGTGCAGCGCCCATGTACATCCTACGCTGATGGCTTCCTGCCCGTAACCACTGAACCACTTGCTGATGCGGTTCTGCCGGATCAGACGCAGCATCCGCTCTTCAATCGCGCGAGGTAGCTCCAAGGCCTTGTGCAGCGATCGAAGCTCCTCTGCGGAAGCATCAATCATCGCCCTCCTCCCGTAAGGACCGCGGTTATGGTGCGCAACAGAATCTTGAAATCCATGCGCAATCCCATGTTCTCAATGTAGAACAGATCAAACTTCACCTTCTGCCGCACATCTTCCAGCGTACTGTCGTACCTCCACATGACCTGCGCCCAGCCGGTGATGCCGGGCTTAATGCGGTGGCGACGGTTATACAGCGGTATCTTATCCATCAGCTTTTGCACAAAATAGGGACGCTCCGGACGCGGCCCTACCAGACTCATATCGCCTTTCAGAACGTTGAACAGTTGAGGGATCTCGTCCAGCCGCGTCTTTCGAAGCAAGCGACCGACGGAAGTGTAGCGTGGATCATCCTCGGCCGCCCAGACGGGGCCGGTATGCTCCTCTGCGTTGTGGTGCATGGTGCGAAACTTGTAAATCGTAAAACTGCGTCCCAGACGACCTACCCGCCGCTGCCGGTAGATGGCCCCCCCCGACGACGACAAGCGAATACTTAACGCTATGAGGATCCATGCGGGGAGTAGAACCACGAGAACGGCAAGCGCAACACCAATGTCCAGGAGCCGCTTTGTGCTCTGCTCCCAAGCGGGCATCGGGACCGGAAGGACCTCAATGAGCGGAAGGCCATAAATATGTTCAGTTCGCGACATGCCGCCAATTACCGAATAAAAGTCCGGCACGATCTTCAGAGATACAGCTTTTCCGTCGCAAAGGTGAAGCACCTCGTTCAGCTCGGCATGATCATCCGATCCGAGGGCTATCAGCACATCTTGCACATCCAGCTCGTCAATCATCGCAGGCAGCGCCTCCACCTGGTGTTCCCCATTGGGGGAGCCTTCCTGCGGGGTACCAGACTTATTGCCCAGGCGTATCGCCCCTACGATTTGCAGCCCAGCAGCCGGATAACGAGCCAGATCCTCGTGAATACGCTCTACCTTGTCACTCCAACCTACCACCAATGCCTTGTGCGTGCCGCGGCCCCGAAGTATGAGAGCCTTTTGTATAGAGCGCACAGCAATACGCCCCACAGATGTCAAGCCCAGGACAAGTCCCCAGTACAGGAAGATGAACGATGCACTACCCCCTGCACGCAGCGTATCAATAAAGATGATGAAGACGAGAATCAACACTCCGAACGTGACCACTTTGGCAAGCGACACCAGCTCATCAAACCGGCTCGAAGCGTACCGCTCCCGATACATCCCGAAAAACAGGAAAATAACAACCCAGAACACGGCCAAGCCTACCGCCGCATACACGGGATAAACCACCTCGGTGTTGGGAGTCTGAAATCCTTGCAGACCGAAACGATCCGCAAACTGGATCCGCATAAAGACTAATGCGGACGCCGCTATGGCCGCCATATCAGCTACTAGGAGGGCAGTGAACTCAACCTTTCTTGACACGGCCGGATTGGAAGGATCTGCTTACCGGGAAAGTTCAAAAATGCGTGGCAGCCTGTCCATGCACCGGGCAGTAATGGAAGGAATAAGTAAATGATCCGTGCAGCCCCTGAACCACCGTATATTGTGGCTATGCGGGGGCACTACATACCTGAGTATTCATCTGGATATACGCCCTTGATAGCAGAAATGAACGCGCGATCACTATACACTTTGAATCTTAATGGCATGACTGCCCGGTGCGGTTCCCGTAAGCGTGGGTTGAACCGTACGATGCTCGAACAGTCTCCGGCTACGGTCATGCAACAACTTTCCTACAAGCCTGAGAGCGCCGGAGGCAAGAAAATGAGTCCGCAGTACACGGCGCAACGGTATAGTAGCTGCGGCGGTATGCCCGCTCGCAAGATTACGCCTAGTGTTCGTTCGTATCGTAGCCAGCGGTGTGGACCTGTTCTAGACAGGGATGTGAATGCGGCCAGGCTTATCCATCTGAAGGGGCTTGATCTTTTCAGCAGGGCGGGAGACCTCATGCATCGGGCAGACGCTGCTCTGCAGCGTCACACCGTGCCGCTCGCATCGGAACGCAGTTTCGGTGCCAAGGATGGTTGCGATGCAGAATCAAGTTTCAATGGCTGCTCAGGTGTTTGAATTTCCCAGGCTGACAACTGCTTTCCAATGGCGGCATGTTTGTCTGGCTGCTTGTTCCATCCTGGCGTGCCTTGGCACGCACGCCCAGGACAATCGGCTACTCCCGGCACAGGACTGGTCCTACGACTATATCGTGCGCCTGCAGCGCCGGGGCCACCTCTTGGACCTGAATCCCACGGCCATCCCTTATCGGGTAGGTGATATCAGAGAATCCTTGGCGCGTGTCAACAGAGATGTTCTCACGGCATCCGAGAGCCACTGGATGGAATTGTTGGAGCATGCTCTCGGCCCGGGGTACAGGCGCGCTGCGGGATATGCCGCCGATGCCGGGACACGTATCACCAATAGCGACCGGCTTGATACACTACGACCGCTCGGGGACACGCTACGCTTCTATTGGCACGCTACGCCGCTGTCGGCGTATCTGAACATGCCCCGCTGGGTATTGGATTTGACGGTCCGGCATGACCGCTACTATAACGATGACCCGGATGGCCTTGATACAGCACTGCGGCTTATGGCGCGCAGTGATCATACCTACGGCGGTTATCATAGCGAACTGTTTGATATCTATGCGGGCAGGTGGAGCAACCATTGGGGCACGCCGGGCGAAGCCGCTACCTTGCTCAGCGACAATGCACGCAGCCAGGATCAGATCGCAGTACGCTTGGGCGGGCGCCGATTTACGGTGCGGGCCCTCTTGTCGGAGCTGGACGGCAGTACGGACGCAGGAGCATTTACAGGACGCGTGGGGGACGACTCAGTCCGTACCGGCAACCGTCGGAGATTCCTCGCAGCCCATCGCTGGGACTACCGTCCGTCACCACGGTTGCTGATCAGCTTTATGGAATCTGTACTTTACTCTGGTACCAACGCGGGCCTTTCGCTCAAGTATATGAACCCCGTGCATCCGTTTGTATTTGTGGTAGACAATACACCCAAGAACTCGGAAAACAATGGTTTCCTGGCGGGACTCCTTTGGGCGCAGGCAGGGAAGGTTACAGCGCACGGGCAGCTTATGGTGGACGATATTCGGCTTCAGCGCGGCACAGGAAACGAGACGGTCACGCTCGCCGCGCACGCCTCGCTAACGTACGCGGCAGCTATGGTTGACATCCAGACATCTTTCACCGCTGTAACGGCGCGCGCCTACAATGCACCCCAGCCTGAGGGCAAGTATATCTATTTGCGCCGCGGCCTCGCTACGCAGTTCAGCGACTATATGGTGGCCGCTATCAGTGCAGAATTTTATTTTGATTCCTTCGCTCGGGGCTTACGGATTGCACCGCGTGTGGAAGTGCTGCACCAAGGACAGCGCGACATCCGCCAGAAGTTTCCGGCCAATTATGCCGTCCTGGACAATATTCTGGACGGCACCGTTGAGCGCACCGTACGCACTTCGATCCGCTTGGCCTACCAGCCCGTTTCCTGGTGGTGGATACAAGCGGACGGGGGGAGTAATGCCGTCAGGAATGCGAATCACATTCCTTCGTCTGCGTATACACGATTTGTGGGCACACTGCAGACCGGACTGCGCCTAAGGCTTGACTACGCCATCCGCCTGTAGCCTGTGACGCGGCACGCTATACTACTGATTGCGCTCAACTGCGCCACGAGTGGCGTGCTGCGGGGACAGGAGCCATTCACCACTCTCAACATTGCCTTCGGTTTTCAGTACGACATTAATCCAACGCTGCTGCACAAATTCTGGATGCCCGGGGCGGGGATTGGCATCAATGCGGCTACACCCGTGCAGCGGGGTGTTCTGGAGTTTGGCGCCGCGTTGCACCGCTTTAATCGCAAAGCGGATGTGCCGGGATTCGGCGCCTTCTGGCTGTATGCCGGGTGGGGAGTTCGCTGGCAACCGCAAAACAGAATCCGACTTGGGAGCAGCATTCGATTGGGGAACTACCGCATGTCCTTTGATGCAGTCGCAAACGACTTTCCGGGAACCACCACCGAGAGCGAGTTCATAACGGGCTTGGACCTGCACGCTTCATTCCGACTCACCCGTACGAAGTCCATCTATGGATCTCTCACGACCGCGCAGATCCGTACATCTCCGCGTATTACGCTCTGGTTTGGTTCCGTCGGGTTACACATGGTCCTCGCCATGCCGGAGCTGCTACGGAAGCTCTTGAGGTAGCCGTGTATTCCCTCGGCGCCAGCCTGCTCGCCATCACCCTTCAAGTGTCTGCTCCCGCCGCAACCGCCGGGACTTCCTACAGCCCTCAGGTAATCACTGCCGAGCAGCTGGCACAGGCTGGCGTAGTCCGACTTGGGGATGTGTTCGCTCTGGCAGATGGGTGGACATACCATTCCACGAATGGCTACACAGTTGATGCCGCACTCATTGGCACGGCGCCATGGGATGTCCCCGCCTGGAAGCTATTCGTGGACAGTGTCCGAATGGATCTGCGCCAACTGGGCCATCAGGACATCAATTCGGTACCCATCACCATCCCGGAAATCTGTTCTGTGGAGCTGCATTCCGAACCTGTTTTCATCGATGGTGAGTACGCGGGCTCAGGCGCGGTCCATATTCATTTATGCACGCCGCCCGGCGCTGCGGCCAAGGTTATGGCCGCAGCAGGCAGCGTAACCGGGGACCCCGGACCCTTCAAGTATACACCGTTGGGTGCAGCGAACGTAGACCGCTCCGGACCCCATGTGCAGAGCGTGCTGTCTGTTACCGGACGCGCGTGGCACGCCCGGTTACAAGGACGAATTGATGAACATCATTCCACAGACCCGCGCATCCGCGAACGTGCACGCACGCTGTATGTCGGCGAAAAAGATGCTCGGGTATTCCATCGGTCGGTCTACGCAGACCTCGCGCACCGCCAGACCGAATCCGTGCACCGGTTTTACGCTGGCGTCGTCCGCTTTGAGGACCTGTCCTACTATGAGCTGATGGCCTTGGAAGTGCCTGTTGATCATACGTTGCTGCACATAGGCGCAGCCGCGAGCCGACAATTGCCGCGTGGCTGGCACGTAGTTGTGCAGCTGCGCAGCGACAGGAATATCCTCCGCACGCGGCCCAACCCGCGCAACGTACGTCTGGACCGCAGGCAGGCATCGTACCGCGCCTTCGCCCGAGCACGCAGGGCGTACGGCACTCGGGAAGCAGAAATTGGACTGGGGGGCGGCCATGCCGGGATAGCAGGCGTGGAGTCTACTGCATACGGCAGGCTGGGACTGCGCCTGGCATCCCGGTGGCGTATCGTTGGCGAACTGCAAACCACATACGTGCGGCGCGCTCTTGGATTTGTGTTCAGCACTGCCCTACACCGGCAACCTGTCGGGAGACAGCATTTTCAGGTACGCTTTACGGGAGAGCAACAGCAGATCGCCATCCAGAGACCCCTTTGGTACTGGATCCGGGAGGGGTTCGATCACGGACGTTTTGCCGGAAGCACCTTTGATCTGCCTCCCGCACCACGGAGTATTAAATTGCATGCCGACTGGGGGATGCTGACAGCAAGCGGCCTGCAGTTTACGCTCGCAGCGGCCTATAATCTGTTTTGGAATGTCGCCGTCACTTCCCACTGTGCTGTCTACGATCCGTCCACTACCGGACTGCTGGTTGATCCCGTGCTACGCGCGGGCCGGGGCGGCCTAGCTACCGTCAGCGCACGGCTGCGCGCTGCGCCTTTTGGGGTCGTGCAGCTGTTCCTGCACGGCACGTTCGGCTACAAGCACTCCCCGGACCCGCATTTTATCCAGGGAGCACGGCGCCACCCCAACCGATCCGGCAGTCTTACGGCGCGCGTGCAGCCCATGCCCCGCATGACCGTGTTCGGCCGTTTTTCGATGGCGGGCCCCAGCGAGTGGGTAATGTACCGAGATGCCGCGCTCGCAGCACCGGACCATTACGCATCAACCCTGCCATCAACGTACGTGATGGACCTTACTATCCAGAAACGTTTCTGGCTCAACCATGTGCGCCTCGGCGCTTCGCTGCGCAACATGCTGAACCGGGCCTATCCGACACACCCGGGCGGGCCTGTCTCCGGCTTGGCGGTACAGTTCTATCTGTACGCCAACACCTAAGGCCGGGGTTTCCGGCGCCGCAACCCTGCGAGTGTCTTGGCATACGGCGGGCGCACAATACCACGATCGGTCACGATGGCCGAAATAAACGAGGCGGAGGTAATATCAAACGCCGGGTTGTAGACACCAACGGAATCCGGGGCGGTACGGGTGCCGAACCGGGCTGTGATTTCCACGGCAGGCCTCTCCTCAATGGGAATATTGGCTCCCACAGACGTTGCAAAATCAATTGTCGTCATGGGTGCCAATACATAGAACGGCACCCTATGCTGCTTGGCCAATACCGCCAATGCGTACGTGCCGATCTTGTTGGCAACATCGCCATTGGCAGCGATACGATCCGCGCCGACCATGACCACATCTGCTTTGCGCTCCAGCATCACATGACCCGCCATGGAGTCGGTGATAACGGTCACGGGTATCCCGGCCCGCTGCAGCTCCCACGCGGTGATCCTGCTGCCCTGCAATAGCGGGCGGGTCTCATTCACTACCGCACTCAGTCCGCTGACGCGTTGGCTCGTGCTTATCAGCAGCGGTGCCAGTGCCGTCCCGTAACCGGACGTTGCCAGTCCTCCCGTATGGCAGTGTGTCATCACGCACATGCCTTCTTTCAGGAGTGCCAGTCCGTATCTTCCGATCTTTTTGCCGGCTTCCTGGTCTTCCTTTTCGACGGCCATCGCTTCCTGCAATATGATCTGCTGCAGGGTATGCTGGCTGGCGTCGGCGTGTTGTCGTGCCACACGGCGCATACGATCCATGGCCCACGAAAGGTTTACAGCCGTCAGTCGTGTACTGGCCAGCACATCCGCAGCCTCCATGACAGCTGCAAACGGCTTTGCGACCACCTCCCGCAGCGCGAGTGCCAGCCCATACGCCGCAGCGATGCCAATGGCCGGGGCGCCGCGTACACGCAAACTGCGTATGGCCTCTGCCATCTGTCCTGTCCGCGTGATATACATCCAGACTTCTTCTGACGGCAGCCGCGTCTGGTCCAGCAGCTCTACGGCATACCGGTCGTCGTTCCATCGTAGTGGGCGGTTCATACCGCTGCCTCCGGGTCCGGCCTGCGTAGTCCCGGCCGCGCCAGCCGGTATGTCACTGAAATACGATGCGAGTATCCCAACTCTGCTGTTAACCCTCCAAAGTCACCAAAGCCGTAGTCAACGGAGAGGCCGCCTAGCCTGACCCCTGCACCTGCAGACGGTACGACGCCCCAGCCATAGGTACCAGATGTCGTCAACCTGTTGACGCCTGCGCGCACGGCCAACGCATTCCGAAAGCTGTACTCCGCACCCACTCGTGGATGGAAAGACATACGACCCATATTTATCACAGCAACCTTTTGTCCGTCAACTGCAACATCCAGATCCAGACCCACAACAAACGAACTCGCTTCGCCTGCATGTAGTTCTATGCCTGATCCCAGGCGCATGACCGGCAACACAAGGTAAGTCTCTCCCCGCGGCAACTCCTGGCCGAACACATCCTCGAACGTACCGTCTTCCAGTGTGAAGGCAGATGCGTTCACACTCCAGCTCTGCAGCATCGTCGTGACATCCTGCAGGTTGGCCCCCAGCCGGAGTCGCCGGCCCCGCCACTGCGCGCCGACATCAAAACTGTAGCCCCAAGCGTTCGCGAAGTTACCTATGGTCCTGCGAATCACTTTTCCTGTCACGCCAGCCGTCAGCCCACGTTTAAAGGAGCGGGCATAGGTAAAGAACAATGCCATATCTGCTGCCGAAAAGCGTGTAATATGAGATTCCACGTTGGCCTTGGGCTGATTGCGCAGAGCGTCCCACGCGTTCAGCGTATTCTTGATATCATTGACCCCGCTGCGATAAAAGCTAACTCCTATCGTAGTTACCGCGTCCACAGGATATAAGAGGCCTGCATAATCGAAGCTGACGATACCTGCGAAGCGCTCCGCGTGCATGTAGGCAACCTCCGGGAATTGTGCTTGATGCAGTCCCGCCGGATTCCAGTATCCTCCGCCCGCACCATCGGTCAGTGCCACATGTGCGCCGCCCATGGCCAGCGCTCGGGCACCGATTCCTCCTGCCAGAAAGTCCGCACCATACTTAGCCACGCGCTGGGCTTGCACGGGCGCGGTCGCGCACACCGCTACCACGCACCAAAGCCATCCGCGTAGCACAACAGACTTAACCCTTTTACTCATAGAACCTGATTACGACGACGGACCTTCGCTTGTTTGCAGAAAGGCGACCAGATTCAGCACTTCGGCATCGGTGAGCCGCTCCAACGTGCCTTCCGGCATCAGCGACGAGTTCGAAGTCTCCCTGGACTGGACATCAGACTTGTCGAGAACAACCGTACCGAGCCCCACGACCTGCATGGTGAGCTGACGGTCTGTCTCTCCACCGATACTTCCGAGATACGTCCGCCCGTCCCGCATCGTAACAACAACCATCCGGTAATCATCTTGAATATCCTCGCTGGGGTTCAACAGGTTACTCAGAAGGTAATCTATGCTGGTGCGATTGGATCCAGTGATGTCGGGTCCGATTTCGCCCCCTTCGCCATACATCCGGTGGCATACGCCACACCTTTGCTGAAAGACCTGATGGCCGCGCATGACATTGGCAGTCCGGATTCTGTCTTGTGTTAGCAGCGCGCGGTAGCGCCCGTAGACGGCTTCGCGATTGCCAGGCATCTGATCTATGGGGCCCCATACCTCAACAAATCCACTACCTGCCACCCTCCGCAGCTGGCGCGCCACATACCCCGGGATATCTTGCCGTGCAACATCGCCTTTCACAAAGGCATCAACAAGCATCCTGCCATATTGCGGGCGGGAGGCCAGCGTAAGTATTATGGCCTGTTTCTCGTCGGGGGATGCGTCGGGATACTGCTCCAACAGCTGTGCTGCGAGGTCCTCGTCATCGTAGGCCGCCACTGCCCGGATCGCCTCTGTACGCACATCTCGATCGTGGAGCAGCACGGGTAGTGCAGCGTGCAGTGTATCGCGCCGCGTGCGGGCCAACGTGCGCACTGCGTCGCGCCGTTCGTCGGCTGGGTGCTCCGAACCCAACGCCACTCCTGCTAACCGGTTTGATGCCTCGGCATCTCCGAACAGCTGTGCTATGGCCGTGCCCAGGTCACGCGTCCTCCGGTCTGATTCCAGTGCCTCCAGCACCGCTGCCCACGCCTCTGGGGCTACAAGATTCTGCCGGCCCTCCAGCGCCGCTCTCATACCCCGGAGCAGGCCTACACGCGCCTTGCGGGTATCCAGCAGCCCGTCCAACAGCGCCTCTGTCAACCCCGCGTCCACGAGCCGCCGCCCGACAAATTCCGTCAGCATCGGCATCCTGGACTTCTCGGCCCACGCAAGCGCGTGCGGGGGGTCCACTACCACCAGCGGTTCAATGCCGAGCCACAGCAACTTGGGGATGTTGTGGTCCGACGCATCGGCCTCTCGCCGGGCCAATGCAGCGGCGATTTCCCATCGCTGGTCCGCAGGCAATCGTTGAAGAGATGCTGCCAGGTATTTGCGCACCACTGGCGAACGATCACGGCTCGCCAACCTCTCTAGCCGTGGAAGTACAGAGGGGGGCAGCTCAGGCTGATCCGTCAGCAGACGTACCGCCCAGGCCCGAACGTACGGGTCTGGGTCGCTGAGTGCCTCTTCCATGATTTCGCCCGTCAGGAGGCCCGCCACGTGGAGCGCCCACATGGCCTTGAGTCTGTAGGTAGAAGCAGCGTCACTATCGAACTGATCCCGGAGTGCGGCTTCCGCGTCTGCATCCAGCCCACGCACTGTGCCCCGATGCTGCAGGATGACGCGTGCCCGTCGGGTATGCCAATCGCTGCCGCTGCGCTGCAGCCGGGCAAGCTCCATGTCGGTCCGATCTCGCAGGTCGTCGTAGCGCCCGCCAAAATCCTCCGCCAGCGTTTGCTGGGGCGCAATGCGAAATACGCGGCCTGTATCCATATCGAGCACTTCTCCCCCGCATATGTCGGCGTCATGCCAATCCAGAACATAGACCGCGCCGTCCGGTCCTATCTCAACGCTGAAGCCGACCCACTGCGCATTGTTTGCATGCAAGAACTCGTCACCATGCCGGGCCACATAGCCCGAACCGGCCTGTTCCAGGATATCCGTCAGGATGGCATGTTCGTGGATGTTAGCCATGAACAGCTTACCCCGCTGGTCTTGAGGAAAGGCATCTGACTGGTACACGCGAGCGCCGCCATGGGCCGACCGATGGCGATGATCCACGATGGGACCGATGTCCGTGTAGGCATAGGGATTATAGTGTCTCCCGCCCTGGCGCTGATAAAGGCCGCCAGGAATCACGTGAAACACATGCGGGATAACGCATGCGCTTATGAAGAACTCGCCGTGCTCGTCGTAGTCAATACCCCAGGGATTGCTGAATCCGTGCGCTACCACTTCGAAGCGCTCCCGGACCGGGTGGTAGCGCCACACGCCGCCATTGATCTCTGTCCCCTCTTCTTTGAGAATCGCTTCCGGATACGGATCATTGTGGCCGTAAAGTCGGGCGTCGGGCGCCGGCTTGTGGATGCTGGATGTGGTGGCGAACCCTTCGAGGCCGTATAGCCAGCCATCAGGCCCCCAGTGAAAGCTGTTAATCGTTTCGTGGCGATCCCTGATGCCCCAGCCGGTAAGCCTGATTTCTATGGCATCCATGTCCGCTCGGTCATCACCGTCCCGGTCCGGCACAAATAGCAGGTGCGGTGGAGCCCCTACGAAGACTCCGTCAAAGCCCACTGCGAGGGCCGACGGGAAGGCGATCCCCTCCATGAACACTGTACGCGTATCTGCCTTGCCGTCCCGATCTGCATCCTCCAGGATGACAATTCGGCTGTCGCCGGAGCCGGAAAATCCCGTGCTCCTCGTCTCGTAATCCCTATTCTCCGCAATCCACAGGCGTCCGCGATCATCCCAGGCAAACGCCATAGGCTGCGTTACCATCGGTTCCCCTGCCCACGCTTCCACCTGGTAGCCGTCAAGGGGCGTCATAGCTTTTGCGGCTTCGTCGGGTGTCAGAAATTTTGCCATACGGCCTTCCTGCTGGGCGACGCCCCATAGCGCTGCCGTCGAATACATCTCTCCTTCCCTCCCTGCGTACTCTTCCCATGCCGCACGCAGTTCACGGTGAGCCCCGGTATACATGAGAATCCTATGCCGCACGGTCGCACCCTGCGACGACTTGATGGTCCAGTCGCCCATCCTCGCCTGCACCGGACCGACACCAAGCTGGTAATCCACGCGCCAGGGGTGCGGAAAGGCTTCGTTCCCGGGATGATCCAGAATCGCCATGTGCGCCAAATCTTCCCTTCCCGGCACTTGGATACCCAGATCCAGCCACATCGCGCGCTGGCCCTCTGCTACCTGATTACGCTGGCGAGCGGCGTTCACCGCGAACCCGCGTATGCCGGGGCTCCACGGCATACGCAGGAACAGCCCCCCGTAGTCATACTCACCGATCGTAACGTCTGTGTGCGCGTAGCCGTGCCAGTCAAGGTCTAGCACATAGTCTGCATTATCCAACTGCATGGACCAGTCCTGTGTCTCGGTGAGGACAGGCTCCCCTGCTTCCCCCAACAGGTCGTAAACCGTCCGCCAGCGCACGATACGTCCCTCTGCCTCTATCACCATTACCGTGTCACGCCGCCAGTAGTCGGCTTGCGGGTTGTGAAAATAGTCTCTGCCGTTAAGACGGGTAAAACCCCAGTACAGGCCCGTCTGGTGCCGATGGTGATCCGGGCTGAATTCCGTCAGACGACCATTGCCATCGGGAGCTACAATGGGGTGCAGGTAGGGCCTGAAATCTGCCTGCACGTTGTGCGTGGCAATCGGGGCATCGCGCCCTTCTATGAATATGCGGATTTGATCCGGCCCTTGCTGAACGACCAGGTTTGGTTGGTCCTGGACCGGCCGGCAGCTTCCGATGCACAAGGCAGCGGCTATGAGCAGACTAACTGTGTGAGTCGCACGCATTGTCATCATGTTGCGGGCATCCTGCGCAGCCGTGCAGCAAATGCTCCGTCTACGCCATGAATATGGGGGAGAGTTACCAAGTATCCTCTGGATGTTACAAGGGAATCGGGGAATCCCACTCGTTCTACACTATAATCCTGATGTCGTGCCAAGAAGGCCGCCACGCGATTTTCGTTTTCTTCGGGCTCTATCGTGCACGTTGCGTACACCAAAGCCCCATCCTCCTTTACAAAGCGTGTTGCTGCATCAAGTAACGCATCCTGCAAATCGCTGAGCCGCGCGATGTCGCGCGGCGTTCGGTTCCATCGCATATCACTTCGCTTTGCAAGTACTCCAAATCCAGAGCACGGTGCATCCACCAACACACAGTCGGCCTGCACAGTAAGGTCGAGGGTGCGGCTGTCTGCCACTATGGACTCAACAATGGTGATGCCCTGCTGCTTCGCTGCACGATGGATGCGGCGTAATCGGTTCGCATGCTGATCTATGGCGATTACGCGGCCTGTATTATTCATCCTTGCGGCCGCGTACAGGGCTTTGCCGCCAGGGGCTGAGCACATGTCAAGCAGCGTCATCCCTGGCTGCGGGTTGAGTAATTGGACTGCCATGCCTGCACTTTCATCCTGAACCACGAATTGCCCTTGCTCAATGTATCCGGCCCGGATAACGGGCTGCAGCCGCTGTACCCTGACAAAGTCATCCAAGTAGCGACTTCGCTGCCACGATATGCTAAGCGGGCTTAGCAAGGCATCTGCAGTACTATCGGATGGACCAAGCGGATTACGGCGCAGGCTATGGTCGGGGCGCGCATTATTGTGGGTGAGAAGAGCGGTAGTCTGATCCAGACCATAGCGAATCAGCCAACGGCGCACCATCCAGGTAGGGTGGGACCATCGGATACCCAGGTCTTCTGCAACATCCCCGGTGTTAGGGCCGGGCGGGGGCTGCCTTGTTGCCTTGCGGAGAACAGCATTTACCAGCGCACCGGCGCCGGGCCTTACCATCTTCTTGGCGAGCGACACGGCCTCGTTGGCCGCAGCATAGGGCGCCTTCTTCAGAATCAGTAGCTCAAACAGTCCTACCCGGAGAATCTGGAGTAGTACGGTTTCAAGCTTATCAATTCGCCTGTCGCAGTAATGCCCGACCAGGTAGTCCAAATACCTGCGCCACCGAGTTACGCCGTTCACCAGATTGGTATAGGACCGTGCGTCGCTTGCGTCGGCTGTATTCCCGACTCCGGTTCCGGCGTAGGCCCCCTCGGTCTCCACCCGGCAGAGGTGCCGAATTACGCGGTAACGATAGGTTGGCACAGAATCCATGGGCTGTACTACTGCGGGCGCGGCCGGAACGTGAAATGTCAATTGCGTAGATGACTAACGGTAACATCACGGCAAAGTTGGCACATAATTTCTCGCCTTGAACTAAGAGTCAGAGCTCGTTGGTCGGTGCTCGCTCCGTATCTCTGCGAGTCAGTCTCGGTGCTTGTATCGCTCGCTTCCCGAAACCGCATCGGTCTTCCCCATATCGTCGGAAGGTCAACACTCGCATTACCTGTTTCGAGGCCTGCGCGACATTCACTCACGTTCCGGCCCGCATGGTCGCTAAGCTACTCTCGTAGCCCGTAAACTACAGTGCTTCATACCATGTCGTTACCTCCATAATGGGTTGTATCCGCTACCAACCGGAGCGACAGTTGTTGGGCGGGATTCGCACCCGCCACAGGAAATCGCCTTATCACGGCGCACCTAGGTTAGCGTATAATCCGGGAGTTATATGGCTGAGTGCCACGCGTTTTCGCAGGAGTTACTTTTTGTGCTTTGGTGGTGCAGACAGGATGGCTTTCGCCAGTTCTTCATAATCGGTTCCCGCTGTTCACGAAAACACTGCAATTATTTCAAATAACTCAACACGTGGGTACGCATGCTATATAATTGTCATATATTAGGGAGTTATATACCACAGTGCCATGCCCGAAACGGTTAGTGCATACCGCAATATCACAAGGCTGTTGCCCGGAAGTAGGAGTAACGCCAAGCAGCTTGCTGGATTAGCGGGTGCGTGTAGGTTTGTGTGGAATGCCATCCTCGCAGAGCAGAGCGAGGCCTACAGGAAAGCGAAAGAGGCTGGAGAGAAGCCGCCCTCGGTAAGCTTCTTCTCGCTGGGGAAACGGTTCACGGCGCTGCGCCCCACGGTCGAGTGGCTACCTGAATACTCCTTTGGTGTCGTTAGATGCACATTGTAGTTAGATACCCATTGAAATATCAAGCGGATGCATGGAAGGCATCCTTCAAGGAGGGTAAGAGAAGACCGAGATTCCATTCCAGACGTGGTAGTACGCCTTCGTTCACGATCCCGGATAACGTAAGGGTTCGGGATGGCAAGCTGTATATCCCGAAAGTGGGATACATGGCGCTCCGCAGGCGGGGAAGCAACCCGTACCCTGATGGTATACCCGTCAAAGCCACTGTAAAGAAGAACGCCGGCAAAGGGTATGCTGTCATCTGCTACAAGATGGAGGCACCTGTAATAGAGGATACCGGCGGTGCTGTAGGCATTGACCGTAATTGCGGGCAGGTCGCTATGGTCTCCACAGAGGGCGATACAAGCATTATCAGACAACCGGATACGGAGCGTCTTGATGCCAAGTTGAAGCGGCATCAGCGAAGACTGGCGAGACAGAAGAAAGGCTCCAACCGTCGTAACAGGCGGAAGCATAGAATCGCCCGCATACAGTGCAAGCGTGCTAACATCCTCAAGAATGCGAACCACCAGGTAAGTCGCAGTATTGCCAATTGCTCCTCAACGGTGATACTGGAGGACCTGACGATCAAAGCGATGATACGTTCAGCTAAGGGGACGATGGAGAGCTTTGGCACAAACGTCAGACAGAAGTCTGGCCTCAACCGTGAGATACTGCGAACAGGTTGAGGCCAGCTGGATCAGATGCTGAGCTATAAGTGCCGCAAGGTGATAAAGGTTACCGCTGCCTAATACCAGTCAGCGGTGTTCTGTGTGTGGGCACACAGAAGCGAGTAACCGTAAGACACGGAGCAAATTCACGTGTATGTCCTGTGGACATGCGGATCATGCAGACCTGAATGCGGCTGCAAACATACTGGCCTCCGGGATTGGGGCTGCTGCACGGCGAGGGGCGTTCTGGTTACCGACCCCTATGACCCGTGAAATTGATACTAGTGCCTCACTGTGTACAGTTGGTCACTCACGTATATAATTCCCTATAATCCTGCCACGATGCCACTATATGCAAGCGGAACGGACATCTTGCACTGAATTGATCATACATTATGGTGTAACACTCCACGACAACGCGCTAAATCAGGTGAGATATGAAGATATTGGACGAGGTTATGGAAAAGGCGATGCAGGCGCCGCCGCTACCCGAGACCGTAATTGAAGCACTGAATAGTCTAGTTGAGGCGGGTAGGAACATGACGGCAGCGGACCGACTGGAACAAAAACGGTACAACCTCTATGGCACACCCAATCCAGACCAAGAAACGCGAGAGAGAATAGATCGGTACATGAAGCGGAATTACGGTGTGTAATCGTGAGCATTTTTGACATTATAGGAGGGGCTGAGCAACACCCCGTATATCAGGAACTTGAAGCCTCGAACAGGGACAGACAATACAGCTTTTTGGAATCGACCGTGCACGCTGCACTGGCTTCAGGCAAGCCCCACCTGACGCACGATATCGTGAGGGCACTGAACTACCATGCAATAGCCTACCTGCATGTTGCGCCAGGGCAGTTCCGGCATATGGATGTCGCAGTAATGAAGGGCAAGCAGGTGAGCTACAAGCCGCCCAAGGCATTTATGATTGAAACCCTAATGGGTCAGATGTTATCTAGGGTGCAAAACCGCTGGCAGGCTTTGAATGCAATAAGCTAGGGCGCATACGTTCTCTGGGCGATCAATTCCATTCACCCCTTCGTCAATGGAAATGGTAGAACGGCGAGGGCTGCCTGCTATTTTGTTATATGCACAAAGTCTGGCAGTTGGCTCGGTGGTCGTCCGACTCTCCCGGAACTGCTTAGGATTAATCGCGAACGATATTTATCAGCCCTTAAACGGGCTGATAAGGGAGACATAACCGCACTGGTCATGTTGATGGGCGAATTGCTGACTCAGCAATTCGCTGCCCCGTAACACCACCGAGGTTAGGTTTGGGAGTTATATGGCACTCAGCCATATAACTCCCAAACGAGACGCAGCCCTGCAAGCAGTCGAAACTGCTGATTATGAATTCTGGGTAAAGCAATTCGTTTCCGTGGGCGTTCCAGCTTTTGAGGGTCTGAGTTTGGAATTGAGGCAGAAACCGACAGTACCGTGTACATTAGGATCATTGTCCACCGTATTGAGGGCATCTTGCGGCTACATCATGTGGGAATAGCAGTCCAGGAGGCAGCACCGGTGCTTGCGGTGCTGCGGGAAGTCCTTGGGCTTCTGCCCGGTACCCAGGAGGACATCCCACCGGAGGGAGTGCGCATCCATTTCATGGGGGCACGTACACCAAAGCTTGAGTTGCTTGAGCAGTTGGGAGCCGAGGATTCGCCGGTTCAGCGATTCCTTGACCGGCGGGGCGAGGGTGTACATCATTTAGCCTTTGAGGTGAACGATCTGGAACTGCACATGGAGCGGATGCGAGAGGCGGGGTTCCGGCCTATCGGCGACAAGCCATATGCCGGTGCGGGGGGTAACAATGTCTACTTTCTTCACCCGAGCGATACCCACGGCGTTCTGCTTGAGTTTTGTCAGCATGCTGCGCCGGAACAGGTCTATGTTGTCGGTGACGAGTCCGGAATGGGAGGAAGCCTGGCATTCTCCAGTCGCTACCGTCCCATCCCGCTGGCAGAAGGCACAGATTTGCTGCGAACTGACGGCTACTTCCATCTATTGGGGATCGCCGCGGGAAATCGTCGGGTCATAGATCTTGCGGCTCGCATCCCGAACGCAGTACGAACACTGACCATTTGCAACCCCGCTCCCAATACGCCATCGTACCTTGGCGAGAGTCCGGTTATGATCGTATCGGTCTGCAATGAACCAGCGTTCGCCTATAATCTGCACCGAGCCACGCCTGGAAGCCGCCTTTATGTCTTGCCGACCGGTGGGGACACTATCTCGCGTGTGATTGAAGAACATTTTTCGGCCGTACGATGAACTCCGCATTGCGTGAAAAAATCAGTACGCTGCCGACAGCCTGCGGCGTTTACCAGTTTAGGGATGCTCAGGGCGCTGACCTGTACATCGGTAAAGCGAAGAATCTGCGCAGCCGGGTACGCTCCTATTTTCGCAACATTGAATCGCGAGAGGGACGACTGCGTCTGTTGGTTCGCAAGGCGGCAGATGTGGAGGTCATCGTAACCGATACCGAAAGCGAGGCTCTGATTCTCGAAAACAACCTGATAAAGAAGCTGAAGCCCCGCTATAACATCAATCTGCGTGACGACAAGACATATCCTTACATTTGCATAAAGAACGAGCCCTTCCCCCGAGTATTTCCCACGCGGACCATCCACCGAGACGGGTCCAAGTATTTTGGCCCGTACGCGAATGTTGGCAGCATGCGGGCGGCCTTGGCAATTATCCGATCATCCTTCAAGATTCGCTCCTGCGCTCTGAATCTGGCACCGGAGCTCATCGCTCGAGGCAAGTACGAACCCTGCTTGGAATATCAGATTCAAAAGTGTGCTGCGCCGTGCGCTAGCCGGCAGAGCCAGAGCAGCTACGACGCCACCATATGGCAGGTCGAACGCTTGCTAAATGGCCAGACCAGTGCTCTGGTGCAAAAGCTTGAGGAGTCCATGCAGACCGCGTCTGCGGCGATGCAGTTTGAGGATGCTGCCGTTGCACGGAACCAGATCAAGGCGCTGAAAAAGTATTCTGAGCAACAGAAGGTCGTCACGACTGATGCCGTGGATCGTGACCTTTTTGCCATGGCAACAAGCCGGGAGGACAATATCGCGGCGGTCGTCCTCTTCAAGGTTCGCGAGGGCAAGCTGCTTGGTCGTAAACACAAGTTATTACGAGGAATTGCCGGGCGCGCCGACTCGGAACTAGTACAGTCCGTCGTAGAGGATCACTACACGGAAGCAACGTTCTTTCCTGATGAGGTTTACCTCTCAACGGAGCTAGCGGAAGCCTCGCCGCTGGCCATGCTGCTTAGAGAACGGCGAGGCAGGATAGTACCCATCCGCGTACCGCAGCGCGGCGAAAAGGCCGCGCTGATGCGCATGATTCATTCCAATGCTCAATTGCTCGTCGGGGAATGGAAGCTGCAGCAGATGAAGCGCGGGGAGGATCGCATTCCGTTTTCCGTCAAGGCGCTGCAGAGCGATCTGTGTTTACAGCGTCTGCCTCGGCGCATTGATTGTGTGGACATTTCGCATCTGGGTGGAACCGGGACTGTCGCTTCTTGCGTAGTCTTTGAAGGAGGGCGTCCACGCAAGAGCGCGTACAGGGCCTATAAGATCAGAAGCGCCGAAGGTGCTCCCGATGACTACCAGGCTATGCGTGAGGTGGTGTTCCGCCGTTATCAGCGCGCTGTCAGAGAAGATGGACCTTGGCCTGACCTACTCATTGTGGACGGCGGCAAAGGGCAGGTTTCGAGTGCGGTAACGGCGCTCCAAGGCGCTGAAGTTTACGGTAAGTTTCCCGTAATAGGATTGGCTAAGCGCCTTGAGGAGGTGTTTTTGCCCGACTCCAGCGACCCTGTGCACATCGCCCGTGACAGTGCCTCCTTGCAGCTCATTCAGCGTGTTCGGAACGAGGCACACCGGTTCGCTGTGGAATTCCAACGCAAGCAGCGCAAAAACCGTCTGCTTCACTCGGAGCTACTATCGATCCGCGGTATTGGCCCCAAGACAGCACAGAAGCTGGTGCGCACATTTGGCTCTGTCCGAAAGGTCAAGGAGGCTACCTCCCCGCAGCTTGCAGAGGTTGTCGGTCCGGCGGTGGCTAGACGCATCCGAGCCCTCGCGGAACAGGACTGATAGATGCCTCACTAGAACACAAAAAGCATTCGACTCAGGTCCGGTTGCCGCGAACAATATATCCGTCCGTAGAGTCGGCGGGCGGCGCGTTACTCCGTAGAGCACGTTGCCGCCCGCCGCTCACCGAACCCGGCATGCGGTTTTCCCGCACCGGGCTCTCCAGGCGGATCATGCAACTCGCACTCGGAAGAGTTATCTGAAATGGGGGCATTATCTAATGAAGGTGAGCACCCTCCAACGCCTGCCCGACATTCCCTACAACTCGCAGCCAAGCCTGTTTACGCCTCAACTAACACGTACCCCGGCTTCCCGGGGTACGCTTCCTTCACTTTCGCATGTGATGTCGCTAAGGTCCCTGACCATTAACCGGTTTGGAGGACGGTGCCATTTACCGTAGCCCTTCCCTCTTTGAACACCGCTCCGCACCTGCGGCCCCTTCCCTCCGCGGGCATTACCCCGCATCAACGGTACTACGGACCACTCCGCCACCCTGATGACCCGGCCTGGCTCTTACAAGCTTCCGGTTGGTGAGCCCACCATCAACAGGGCTTCCCGTGTTGCTGCTTCCCTGATCTTCCATGCGTGCCAGCGCCAATACCCCGGCGAGTCGATCTCAGTGCTTGTATCGCTCTCTTCCCGAAACCGCATCGGTCTTCCCCATATCACCGGAAGGTTGACACTCGCATTACCTTTTTCGAGGCCTGCTCAGCGTTTACTTACGTTCCGGCCCGCATGGTCGCTAAGCTACTCTCGTAGCCCGTTAACTACAGTGCTTCATACCATGTCGTTACCTCCACAATACGCTGTAGCCGCGTACCCGTCCGGTGAAGCACATTATAACCGGGCGGCGTGCCATTCCTTGTTGGCTGAAAAAGTGATTATTGGTTCGGTGTTGGCTTGGGTTTCCTAAGCCTTTTCACCATACGGATCCATGATCACTTATGAGTTTATCAGATGATTTATCGCAGCTCATTCAGGGGCTGCGTCATACCGGCGCGTCCGGTCGGCAGCTGCAATTTGACTTGTTGCGGCACCTCACCCAGTGTGTGCAGCAGTTGACGTCTAGTCTGGAAGAGGATGTTATGCTTCCGTCGGATAATGCGGCTCCAGACGGCACTGGGGAGCAGTTGGCAGAAGCACCTTCCGAGGAGGAAAATAGCGTCCGTGCTCCAGAGTCTCCGGAGTCTCCGGGAGGCTTGGCATTGGGGTACGATGATGATGCTGCGGCGTGCGAGCAGGCGCGGCAGGTGTTTGATACGCGCCCGTTGTGTGAAGAAGAGCACGTAATCCTTTGGCTTGATGCCATGGAAGTGTGGGGGCGACCCATAGTCGTGTGCATGGCCGCTACCATTGAGGGTTATCGGCGCATTCTGGGCTTTGTGGAGGCTCCGTTGCACGATGCGGAGCGCGTGCAACACTTGTTACAAGGCTTGTTGGAGCGCGGTTTGTGCGCAGATCGGGGGCTCTTCTGCATCACTCCTGATGTGACCTCGCTGACCGGCGTACTGCAAGAGTGCTTGGGTACCGGTATGCAGCAGCAACACTGCCAGATGCACAAGCGCACGCGTGTAGTGAGTTATCTGTCCGAGCAGGACGGGCGGCACATTCGGGGGGCGATCACGCGTGCTTTCGCCGTGCCGGATCCGAAGGTGGCGCATGCAGCGTTGATGCAGATCCATACGGACCTTTTGGTGTGTAACCGGTCTGCGGCCCGGTGGCTCTTGCGGGGTCTGGATAGGACGCTGACACTGCACCGGACAGGACTGTATGAACAGTTGAGTCCGAGCCTTCGAAGTACTCGTTGTGTGGCCCATGTCTCCAAGAAGCTGGTGCGGCGACTACGCGATGTTCGCTTGTGGATGCCGCCAGACAAACGCCGTGCTTGTCTGGCGTTGTTGCTTCTTGAGATAGAGTCACACATGCGAAGATTGCCCCGCGCTGCGTATCTTCCAGCGATGCGATCAGCATTGTTTCCTTCCATCAATCAGACAAACGATAACTGACCTATGTCCAAAGATGTCATGCAGATAGAAAACCCCGGCACACTACCGGAGGGTCTCCAGAAGATACTAGACACGGGGATTGATTCCCTGAAGCTGTTAGTAGAGCATCTTGGCACGATGCAACTGGCGTTTTTTCTTGCGGTCATGGAAGCCGAGGTAAAGTCTCTCTGCGGTGTGCGCAGAAAGCGCGACAACAATAAGCAGCACAAGGGGCGGTACGAGCGGTGGGGGAGCAGACCGGGCTCTATCATGATTGGAGATGAGCGGGTAAAGGTGAGTGTGCCGCGTGTACAGGACCGGGTGAAGGGTAAAGCGCGTCCTCTGGAGACCTACAAATTGTTGCACAAGCCGAATCCGAATATGGTGAAGCGTATCGCCCGGAAAATTGTGTATGGTATTAGCCAGCGGAACTACAAGAAGGTGGCAACGGAGTTTGTTGGCAGTTTTGGATTGAGCGCTTCCTCAATCAGTCGCAAGTACAAGAGTTACAGTGCACAGGTATTGAAGGAGCAGGAGGAGCGTAATCTGGCGGAGAACACGTTTGTAGCGTTGCTGCTGGACGGCAAGTACTTTCAGGGGGTGCAGGTATTGATTTGTGTAGGGATTACGGATAAGGGCGAGAAGATAGTAGTAGGGATGGTGGAGACGGCGACAGAGAACGCCGAGGCGGTACAAGGGCTGCTGCAGGATTTGATTGATCGCGGGCTGCGGTATGATAAGGGGCTTTTGGTCATCTTAGATGGTTCCAAAGGGCTCCGGAAGGCGGTGAAAGCGGTATTTGGTGATAAGGCACAGGTACAGCGGTGTACTTGGCATAAGCGAGAGAATGTGGTGAGTTACATTGAGAAAGAGGACGAAAAGGTGCGGGTTCGGGGGGAGTTGCAGCAGGCGTACGACGAGCCGAATTACGACAAGGCAAAGGAGGCGCTTCTGAGCATAAAAAAGGGGTTGAAGGAGTCCCATCCCAAGGCATCGAACAGCTTGTCTGAGGGGTTGGAAGAGACTTTGACGCTCCATAGACTGGGGGTGGCGGAGGAACTGGGACGCAGTTTGCAGACCAATAACATCATGGAGAACCTGAACAGTTTGATTGCTCAACGATGCCGGAATGTCGCGCGTTGGATGAATTCGAGTCAACGTCAACGATGGGCAGCCATGGCCAATAGGGAGTCGGAGACATGGAGCATGAAGATCCTACCCTGTGCAGACCACCTGCCGGAACTACAAGCAGTTCTACTGTAGAAGCGTGTACAGTACCACGATGCGTGCGATAATGGGGGCAGGATCGTGCTGTGTGACGGGTTCGGCTGCCACTTAGGGGGTAACAGCGCTATAGAGGCGTAGTGTAAGGCCTCCGTAGACGATGTAACGTGTCACTTCGCGATAAGCGGAGCAGGCGGAGATGTATCTGGAGGGCACGCATGTCCCCGCCAAAGCCGTATCGGAGGGCCCAGAAGGGCTCTCATCAGACGGTAAGCGGGCTAAATGGGGTCCAAATGTGCCGAAAACATGCCAACGAGGCGGTAGATCACGCGTACGGTGATCTATCCGGCCAATAAGGAGCCTACGGCTGTGCGCGGAGGGGTAGTCATCAAGGGAGCCAAGGCGAATGTGAAAAGACTACCCTGTACCAGGAAGGTGTCGTAATTATCATCAGCATTATTGCAGCGCGTACGATCCATAAGTGCTTGCCGGAACATGAGTTCGGTCGTGGTACGATGCGTGCGGAATTGGAGGGCGCATCGTAGCGTGGTTGGTAGGATTGACGGGTTTACGTTGCTACATACACGCGTGGCTGTCCACGATGCCTGCAGATGGCACGTTTGAAGCCGCTACCACGGTGTGCATGCGTGCAAAAGGGCTCATATAGGCTGTTCAGTAAGGAAAAACGTGCCTGAATCTGCCTGCAACACGCCAACGAGGCCGTAAATCATGCGTGCAGGTCAATTAGTGAGGTGGAGTCGTTAAGCAGGACAATATTATCCTGGACAAACCACCGAAGCTGTAAGCAGCTCTACTGTAGAAACGCGTACAGCACCGCAGCGATAGTATATGCTGAAAGATGGATACGGTCGTGCAATGCCACGGTGCGTGCGATAATGGGTGCTGGATCGTGCTATGTGACAGGTTCGGCCGCCAATTAGGGGGTAATAGCGCTATAGAGGCGCGGTGTAAGGCCTCTGTAGACGATGTAACGCGTCACTCGCCATGAGCGGAGGACACGCATGCCCCAGCCAAAGCCGTATCGGAGCGCCCAAAAGGGCTGTTCTCAGATGTTCACCGGACTGAATAGCACCCAAAACCGCCGAAAACGCGCCAACGAGGCCGTAAATCACGCGTACCGTGATCAGTCCTGCCAATAAGACTGCCTACTGCCGGAACAGGAGTTCGATCGTGGTACGATGCGTGCGGTATTGGATGATAGGATTGGCGCGTTTAGGTCGTTACACCCGCGTGGAAGGTTAGCATACCTGCAGATGGTACGCATGAATCCGCTACCGCGGTGTCAGCGCGTGCAAAAAGGGCTCATATAGGCTGTTCAGTAAGGAGAAACGCGCCTGAATCTGCCTGCAACACGGCAACGACACCGTAAATCACGCGGCAGATACTTGCGGGCTTGATAACCGCTGCAAAAGCCCATAATTCTTTGATCAGAACTACAATCAGGGGTGTCAGGATGAGCGCAGAATCTGTACATTATAGCCGTTCCAGCCGGCACCGACCGGATTTTCAGCCAACAAGGAATGGCACGCCGCCTATAACCGAGAGTAAATGCCATCGCTAATATGTACTTCACCGGGTATGGGAGTGATGCCGCAGAATAGTGCAGAACCCACCGAAACCATGTCCACATCCCCTGTCCGGCCTTTGATGCTACTACATGTGGAAGTCCGTCGCGCTTTCCTCCATTGAAGGCAGATCGTTTGCTATGCTCTCACGTCAAGCGCTTGCGCGAAGTCCACTATCAAATCCGCAGAGCGGACTGGTCAACCCAACCCGCAATTGTATTCCTAAATGCGGCGGGCTTACACTGGTTTGCGGTCCGTCTTGCTTGGTTCGGGTAAATGACCGCCTGTGTGAGCCGAGGCCTGTAACCGGCTACAACCCGCGTATAGATGCGGGAACTCACGGTTAGAGGTAGCATACCAAGCTGCTCATGCAAGGAGGCTCTTCAATGGCTAAACTGGTTGACATGGAAATGCTGCTGGAGGCATGCTCGGATGATTCTTTCGAGGATGGCATCAGGATTGATACGGAACTTGAGCCCTGCGGGGGACACGGCAGTCCGGTGAAGCCGGCGGTTTACCAAGGCGGAGTCTACCAGACCGACCGGCGGTGGGAATCCACCTCAGATGACGAACCGGCCGATGTCATTATCATTGATAACGTTCCTTCGCAGGCGAACCGGCTTGAAGAGGCGCTACGGCGCAACCGTTCAACGTCCCGTGTACCGGAATTGGTGCTGGATCTCTCCTCGTTGGCCGGTCTTCCCGCACATTTGCCCCGCCGGATCTCCAGTCTGGAGTTCCCTCACCGCAATGCGGATGCCTATCTCCGAGACGCCCAGCTTGACGGAACAGACTTTGTACGGACCGAAATAGGGCAAGCCATCTTTGGCGCGACTGCCCAGACTTGTGGGCCTTTGATGGCGTGGTTCCCTCAGGCCCTGCTGTACGGCTTCTGGCAGTCGCATCTCGGCAGAAAGCGCTCGAACGCCAAGCACGCGCGTGCTTGGGTCTCGGAGATTATCGGTTGGAACCCGGCAGCGGCGGAGACCAAGGTTTTTGGGCTTAAGGGAGACCCATTGAACCTGAATACGGACGAAGTCCTGACTTCGAATCCTGACGACCGGCTGAATTGGGAGATGGGCAAGGCGAAAATGGAAGGCGGGAAGAAGGATAAACTTTCCGAGATGGGGCATGGCCAAGTACCCTTCATGGGAGACCGGGCAACCGCTGCTGCAGTTTCGTTCGCGCGTGTGAGCTTACGGGCAACTGTGTCCTTCGCGCAACTTAGGCGAGTCAGCCTTGGCCCCGAAAAACAGGTGGCAGACGCTGCGGCGCGCGCGCTTCTGGTGGCCTTGGGCCTGCACGCCCATGTCTTGGCTTTCGGGAGGGGTTTCGCTCTTCGTTCGGGTGCTGAACTGCGGCCAACAAGAATCTCCACTACGTGGTTAGGGGCTGAAAAGGATGTGGCATGCGATCTTGGTAGTCGGAAACAAACCGCCGAACTTCTCGCTCGGATGCTGGCCCGAGCGCAATCCGCTGACATTCCGCTTGATGGTTGGGATAGCGAGCCGCTACTGCTTGCGCCGAAGAGCAATCTCCGCACAGCCATTAAGGCCAGCTGGCCGGAGTTGACGGACTAATGCTGGCGATTCGGGTCGAGTTGCTGCACGGAACCTTTCGCGGCGACCCGGACGGTTCTGCCAGTACAGGCGCCTTAACTCGTGGAGAGTGGCCGCCCGCGCCTGCCCGCCTCTTTGCAGCGCTGGTGGCCGCAGACGGAACCGGGGATCGGTGCCGTGTCACAACAGGTTCCGAGCTCGAATGGGTGGAGCGACTTCCTCCTCCCGTGATCTACGCGGATGCCTCCCCATGCCATCAGCAGCTCAGGCCTCGCTATGTGGTTCGGCATGGAGGCAGTCTCCCTAAGAAGGTGTCTCACCCGCAGTATGTCGGCAGGAGAGCGTCTGAAATTCGCCCTGGAGTGCGGGTGGCTCCGCGACTGCCTCATATCACTTACGTGTGGGATGTACATCCGTCTGTTGATGTGATTGAAGCGCTGCGGCGCAGAGCCTCTAGGATTGGATATCTCGGAGCTGCCGACTCCCCGGTTCGGTTACGGGTTGAAACGTACTCGCAGGAGCAGGAAATCCGCGGAGAGGCATTTATACCAGATCCCGCGGGATCTATGGCGATCTGCGTTCCTGAACCGGGTGATCTGCAAATCCTAGACGCAATGTACCGGACTTGGATAGAGCACGGTGCCAGTGTGGCCCGCTCCCAGTTCGCGGCGCTTCGCCACCAGATCGCTTACCGCGATCCGGGACGTGCCCCCAGACTGGACATCGGGAAGGTCGTTAGCTGGTTGCGCATAAGCAATGCGACTTCCGGTCGGAAAATAACGGCACTGACGGGCCTGTTCAAGAGAGCCGTTCTGCAACGCTATCAGGCAATGCATGGTGACCCTCCCCCAGTCCTTCATGGACATGGATTCAGGAAGAAGGGCTTTGATCTGGTGCGTTTTCTTGCCCTGCCTGATGTAGGATTCCGCCGGTCCCGGGGCCGTATACATGGACTTGCCCTTTGGCTGCCGCCTAGCTGTTCACCAGTGCTTGGGGCGCGGGTTAAGGAAGTTGCATACTCAATTCGCCGCCTTAACGGCAAGGGTATGGAGGTGGAAGTGAGTCCGTGGGGGGGCGAGACCCGCCCCTTGGCTGCCAACCCGCAAAGATGGGAGCGAACAAGCCGTTGCTGGGTCACCGCGTTTCCGGCCCTTCACGAGCGTCGAGTGGGTCTTGACCTGCAGGAAGTCACTCAATGGTGCAAGCATGCCGGTCTCCCTGCACCTCGCGCTTTCCGGTCGGCTCGGTGTCCGCTTGTCCGCGGCGCTGTTGATCTGGCGCCCTGCGAAATAAATCGCCCTGGACGTCCAGGGCTTCCGTATTCCCATCTCATGATTTGGTTCGACCGACTTGTCACCGGGCCGGTAGTCATCGGGGCAGGGCGGCAACGGGGCCTTGGATTGTGTGTGGAAGCTGACGAGCGTACGTGAGGGCGACAAATGAATAGTGGGCTGGTCGTGGGCTCCATGCCCACGTTTTCCGAATTCTATCGCGCGATCAACAGCCGACCGCCGTTTCCGTGGCAGGAACGTCTTGCCAGACAGGTAGCTCGGGAAGAGAAGTGGCCCGTGGAAATTGGCGTCCCGACCGGACTTGGAAAGACAGCATGCCTGGATATTGCGATTTGGTGGCTTGCGTCCCAGGCGGATCGTTCTCCTGATAAGCGGACGGCGCCAACCCGGATCTGGTGGCTGGTCAACCGTCGGCTTCTGGTAGACTCGACCGCCGCACATGCAGAATCTGTCCGCCAGGCGTTGTTGAATTCACAATCGCATTCAATTGATGAAGAAGTGGCGCGCGTGATGTCTGCCGTGGCCTGCCGCCTCCGTGCGCTCTCAACAGGCAGAAATTCGGACCCGCTGGAAGTGATTCGCCTTCGTGGGGGGATTCAGTCCCGCCGTCCGTCCGATCCGTCTGTGCCCTCAGTGCTGCTTTCCACATTGCCGATGTTCGGTTCTCGTCTCCTGTTTCGTGGCTACGGCTCAAGTCGGACCATGCGACCCATTGACGCCGCGCTCAGCGGTACTGACAGCCTGATTCTTGTTGACGAGGCTCATTTGGCCAAGCATTTGGTTCGCCTAGTCCCGGACCTTGGCGAGTGCACGCGCAATGTTCGGCCCCTCTTGGCCGGAGCAAGAACCAGACTCCGGGTTGTGTCGCTGACCGCTACCGGTGACTCTTTGGTTCAAGACCGCTTCAATCTCGATACCGAGGACGAAGCAAATTCCATTGTGCGGCAGCGTCTTGACGCGCCGAAGACGATCCGAGTCAGAAGAATGGCGCGCGTTCGTGATGTCGTCAGTGGACTCGTGCAGGAAACCCTCTCTATTCTGGAGCAGGCATCTGCGCCGGCGGCATGCTTGGTGTTTGCAAACACACCAGCTACGGCCAGGGCTGTCTACAACAAACTGACATCCAGATCCGGCAAAGCCACGGACCACCCGCCTGAAGTCGTGCTTCTGACCGGACGAACACGAGAGCGCGAGGCTGAGAGAATCCGCAGCCGCATCCTGGATCCGGTCAGCGGCATCCCGGCGTCCCGTGATCAAGCGTCTCCGCGAGAACGCCACCTGATTGTCGTCGCCACACAGACGCTTGAAGTCGGCGCTGACGTTGACGCCGAATTCCTGGTGACGGAAACGTGCGGTGTGCGCGCACTGACACAGCGCTTGGGACGATTGAATCGCCTGGGTCGGTTTGAGCGCGCCGAGTCGGTCTATGTTCACGCACCGCCATTGAAGCGAAAGGGCCTGCAAGCGTGGCCTGTTTACGGAACTGAACCGGCAGAGGTGCTCAATCAGCTGGAGAAAGGCCTTGATGACGCGGACACTGTTGACGTGTCTCTGCGCAACGTTGCAGCCGTGCTCGGAAAGCCCGGGGATGATCCCGGCCGCGCGCCCCAGATCCTGCCTGGTCTTCTATGGGAGTGGGTGAAGACTACTACACCACCTGAGGGCGAAGCTCCTGTTGAATTGTATTTCTCTGGCATTTCAGGCGCTGTTCGTTTTGTGTCCCTGATCTGGCGCGCACATGTTCCAGAGCCGGAGGAGCGGCTGTGGCCGCGGGCGACCGACCGCGAAACGATTTCGGTGCCGATCAGCGAGGTTCGCAAAGCACTTGATGGCGACGGGGAACTGAGAAGACTCAAACCCGATGGTGTCACCGTAGAGCCTGCGGTCCTAGAGGAGATTCAGCCAGGCGATGTACTTATTTTGTCCACCGACTGTGGACTTCTGGATGAATTCGGATGGAATCCAAGCTCTTTACTCCAGGTCGTTGACGTGTCTGTTCAAACACACGGCGTACCCCTGCATGCCGAGGCTTTGAAGCGACTGTGTGGCGTTGAGGTAGCCGATCTCGTAAACGTAGCACTCGGGCTTGTCCCCGATGAAGAAGATATGGACGAAACCGACCAAGCTGATGCTGTTGCGCAGATTGTCAAGATGCTTCAGTCCACAACCGCACCCGGATGGGAAGCATCCGAGTGGAACGAAGTTGTTACAAGCATTCGGCCGCAGGTGATCAGCGCAGCTAAAGAGGTTCCTCGCCTTGCGCTTCGGGCACCGGAACTGTCCGGGGGAATTAGCGATGAATTAGACGAGACTTCACTGGCTGAGAGTGCCGTTGAATTGGAAGCTCACGGTGAGGCCGTGGGAACCTTTGCAAGGTTGATAGCCGAGCGTATCGGACTTTCCTGTGATTTGACGAGAATTGCTGAACTTGCCGGTCGCTTACACGATCTGGGAAAATCCGAATCACGCTTTCAACGGTGGCTTGATCCTCTTGCCTTATCCCCCACACTCCTCGCAAAGTCCAGTACGCCGCGACATTGTTGGGAGGCTACCCGGAAGGCGGCAGGTTGGCCCAGCCGCGGCCGTCACGAAGCCCTGTCTGCCCGCTTGGTACACCGCTGGATAAGAACCTGTGAGCACGATCTCGACCCGGGGCTGGCTGAACTATTGGTCCACCTTGTAATCAGCCATCACGGAAGCGGGCGTCCGCTAATTCCCCCGTCGGAAGATAATACAACCGGGCAGGTATCCGCCATGATTTACGGCAATCGCGTAGAGGTATCCGCCAACATTGGCAGGATCGACTGGGAACAACCATGCCGATTCCGGCGGCTGCACGATGACTGGGGGCCCTGGAGCCTAGCGCTGCTTGAGGCAATTGTGCGACAGGCGGACCATGCAGTCTCTGCGGGGCTACAAGCTGGGTCGGGAGAGGATCACTGATGGTGGAGATGATCTGTTCGGGCTTGCCGGCATCATGGGTGAATGGCTGGTTGGCAGCGGTAGGAGCGACTCAGCTTGAGCCGAGCCTCACATTACGCTGGACACCAGACAAATTGCCGCGAGCCGTGTTGTGCGCCGAAAGCGTGTCCCCCGCCAAGCTTCTGGCTGATGCTTGGCCTGCCCTGTACCCATAAATCATCCATCACGGTTCGATTGTTCGTCAGGTATGGTCAAATATCGCTGGCATGGCTGTCGGAATATCTCGGGTATTTCGGCCTAACAGGTATGGTGTGTGACTTGAGGTGAATAATGCCATCCTCTCGTGCGGATACGCGATCTCTTCCTGCGCCGCTTCCCTTGGCGCTGCATTGCCTACATCCACGAACCCTCGGCTGCAGTCTCCTGGCGATACTTCTGCCTCCAGTAATTCAACGGTCCGTACGAGATGCCCTGCTCTGCGTAAGACGCCGCTGCGGACCGGGTCCTTTCGTTATACTGCTCTACCAGCGGAAACATCTCTTCCGCCGTACGTCTGGGCTGTACCAGGCGGGCGGTCCGGGGTCTGGGTTCTCACGTCTACGGGTAAGCTCTACAGAACCCGTCACCTAATCAAGATGCAAGTTCACCGCACGCTCACGCAGGTGTAGCCACTGGGGCATAGGCCCACATCAGGCAGGTTGATATGCCATTTATATGAACCCAGATGAATTCCCGTGCGAACATGCACTCAATTGTTCGTCTCTTACCTCGTATCCCAATGTCATTAGGTGTAACCTCTCTAGGCCACGCCACATGATCTGGTAACCCACCGGTCCATCACGAGTGCGGTTCTGATAACCGCCGAGCACCGCTACGATCAGGATAGCAGCTCCCAAAGTACTGGGCTTCGGCAGCTTTACCCGTGCTGCATATCCATCCAAGAATCGCAGCTCCATCTCCGTGAAAAAGACATCCGCGTCCAGCTCCGGCACCTCCCGACCCAATTGCACCAAGGTCATGACGCGCCAGGATATCACACAATACATCGTTATTGCTCGCTGCAGACGCAACGAGGTACGCAGACCCAAACGCTCTACCTTGCACCCACTCTTGAGCACGCGGAAGAAGTCTTCCACCCGCCACCGCTTGAGATACATTGCCAACACCCGCCGTGCATCCGCTACGCTCCCTACCTCCATGCTGGTCAATAGCATCCACTCCACCGGCAGCGCATCCCCCGGAGGCTCCACCTCCAACACATGCACCCCGTACATCACCACCGGCTCCTCCTCGTTCTTCGGATCCGGCAACAAGAACCTCCCGTAGCGTACCTCCGCATTGACCATCCGGTAACTGCGACCCTTCCGTGCCTGCTTGCGCGCCTGCTTCTTGCGCGCCGTCACCCGCTGTATCTCTATCTCCACATTCCCCGGAGCCTTACCACTGCGCATTACCGCAAACAGCTTGCGATCATCCAACAGCTTGCGATCATGCTTCGCTCGTATCAATACCTCCGCCTTACCCTGTCTGCGCTGCTCGGCAAACATAGCAAAGCTGTCCGCCTCCCGGTCCGCAACACAGATCACCTGCGTCTCGCCGGACAGCTCCGCCGCCTCGCATATATCCTTGAACCCGTCTATCCACTGCTGCGTCCGCGGAGCATGCGGACCCTCCTCCGGATCCTTGAAGCTGCCACGCAACACCCCCAACGTCAATCCATCCTCCGTCACCACCAGCGTCGCATGCAACGGCAACCCCAGCGTCTTCGCCGTCGTCTGATTACTCCCTATTACCTCCAAATCCGTACACGCCGGCCGCGTACTGTACCGCAACTTCGTCGTGTCCTGGATGCATAACACGGTCTCCTGGCTACGCATGCGCTCTATCGTACGCCCACGATGCGGCGCCAATATGTTCTCCGGCGTTACCGTTTTGTCCTTCTTGCTCTCCAATAACCGGTAATGCCCCTTCACCGCCGCGCGGTCCGCATCCGTATGCGCGGTAATGCTGTGGCCTATCACATCGGCCAACATGGACGTACTCTTTACCAGTCGCACAGACAACCGCCTGTCTCCCAATGGCGCTCCGCCAAACTCCGTTTCGGCCCACTGCGCACTGTCAATCCCCTCGTGCGGATCCCTCACCGGACGCAACTCCTCCTCCGGTTCCCCCAAGGTCCCGCGCCATTCTTTGTCCAACTCGTATACATACAGCCCCTTGGGATCCTCTTCCTTTGCCTCCTTGTGCCGCTTTCCGCCTGCGGTATGGCCGATCAATACAAAATTGTTCACCTCAAAACACGCTCCTTCCCCTTGGGGATCCACATACGTTTCGACAACCCAGGGACGGTAACAGTACCGTGCCTGAAAATCATCCGCCAACCGTATCAATACCTTACCCAGTACATGGCTGGCCAAATCCTGACACTGCCCCCGTATCAGAAAACGACTCAAACACACCACACGGTGCAAATGCGCCTTGCGCTGCTCATCACTCCACGCCATCCAGTGCTCTCTGGGCGCCAGGCACAACGCCGCCGCCGAAAATCCCACCGCTCCCAGGTAACCATGGGCACTGCCTATCAGATAGCGTACCTGCGCTCCCACAAATGTGGTCGTACGCCTCGGATGCTCAAAGTGCAGCAACGTGTTCCACACCATACGCTGCTCGTCCGTCTCAACCAACTCAATCGTCAACCCCCGGACACCGTGTACCGTGTCCGGTAACGCTATCGGATCCGGTACCCGCTCCTCGCGCCTACGCGGTTCCGCCTTAGCCGCATTACAATTCTCGGGCTTGGGCAACACAATCCTCCCCCGGGCCTCCAACTTCGATAAAGCCTGCGCACAGTTGCTCACCTGCGGTTCGCCCCGTGCATCAACAAACCCGAACTCTTCACAGACAGCGCGCGCTATCTGCGTGCGAAACCGCCAACGATCGTCGGCAAGAACCCTGTCCAAACGCTCTCCATTGCAGGGAGCGGTGAGCGTTCGTAAGACCTGACTTCGTTGAAACATGCCACAACATAAAAAACAAGTAGCGAAATGTCAAGCACCTGAAGTGGTAGAATGGCAGTGGAAGCGGCGCAGGAAGAGATCGCGTATCCGCACGAGAGGACGGCATTATTCACCTCAAGTCACACACCATACCTGTCAGGCCGAAATACCCGAGATATTCCGACAGCCATGCCAGCGAGAGTTGACCAGAACTGACGAACAATCGAACCGTGATGGATGATTTATGGGGGAAGGGCAGTGCTTGGCCCACCGTTGAGATGCTGAATGACCTGCCGATTGCGGAAACTTGGCGGGGCACGACTCCCGTTAAAAGGCGGGTTTCCATTGACGCATTCATTGCTCGAACCAAGGCCGCCCGTTCTGCCGACCAGTCGTGGACACTGTCGTCCACCATTACGGATTTGCATGTCGAAGCCGACGGAATGGTGTCCCATGCTCCCTTTGACCCGCCTGGTCCAGGCACAATCAAGTGGCTGCATCATCGGCTGCTGAAGGTGCACGAACAATATCCAACGGTTGAGCGATTGGTCGACTCATTGCGTGGAACTGCGAACCGGATCAAAGGCAATGGGCTCGGGTTCGACGTCACACGTCTGGCTTCACAAGCGGACGAAACGGTTAATCGGGTTGATCCGGTCATTGAGGTTCTCTCGTTCTTCGGCCTCGCCATGCTCCCGTTCCGCGGCACCGGTACTGACGCCCGTGTCAACAAGTCAGTTCGTTCGCTGACCTGCCAGCGTGGATGGAAGCGAGTTACAGCCGGCCAAGCCGAACAGTTTTTTGTGTGGCCCGTATGGACACAGCCGCTTGCCTTCTACGGAATTGACGCTCTGCTGGACATCTGGAATTGGAGGGATCGGAGTGGCTGGGCGAGTGTCGGAGTTTATGATGGATGGCGTACCGTCGGATACCGGAAACGAGGATCCGGAGACAGAACCAGTGCTTTTGGAGCGGAGAGGCTTTGATGGAAGATCTTGTAATTCCGATCTCGGCCATTGAACACTATGCCTACTGTCCGAGGCAATGCGCCCTGATTCATGGCGATGGCGTTTGGGCCGACAACGCACATACCGTGCGGGGGTCTCGCGCCCACCGGCGAGTCGACTCGGGCAAGGCTCGCCGTGAACGTGGGAAGCTCGTTCTACGTGCTATACCGCTGTGGTCAGAAAAGTTGGGGCTCTCCGGCCGGGCGGATGCGGTCGAATTCGTCGGCGATGTGGTCCGTCCGGTGGAGTATAAGTCCGGCGTTCGTCATGGAACGGCGGCGGAGTTGCAGGTTTGCGCTCAAGCCATGTGTCTTGAAGAGATGCTTGGGGTAGAGATACCCGAGGCAGCGGTTTGGTATGGCGGTCCCCGGCGACGGCTTAGCGTAACCCTTTCGATTGATCTACGAAACCATGTGCGGGAGGCCGTCACCCGTATCCGCGCTCAATTGCAGTCTGGGCAACTCCCGGAAGCCCCCAACGACAAGCGTTGCCGGGAATGTCAGTTAAGACCTCACTGTTTGCCCAAGCTGACAACCGATCCCGAAAGAACTAGGCGATACTTACAAACACAGGTTTTCGGTTGCGTTACCTGAACACTGTTTACATACGCAGTCATCGTGCCCGCGTAAAGAGTCGCCGCGGCGCGCTCCTGGTAGTTTCACCGGACGGTCACCAGCGCATTCCGTTGGAGGCTGTAGACGCCGTGGTATTACTGGGAGGCGGACAGATCACTACACAGGCGTTGGAGGCATGTGTCCGGCGCGGTGTTCGTGTTGCAGCATTGCGCCGGGGAGGCTCAATACGTTTCGTAGTTGGCCAGCCCACGGGCGGCAATGTCCACCTGCGCTTGGCTCTGTACCGTGCGGTTGATGATGTACGACTCTCGCTGTCCCTGTCCAAGGCCATCGTTGCCGCTAAGCTTCAGAACAGCCGAAGAGTGGTTGCACGTTGGAGCCGGGACACAAAGGATGCTGCGCTTTCAGCTGAGTTGGCCAGTCGATCCTCTGATGTTTTGGCGCGCGTCGCCAAACTGCCCGAGGCTTTGACAGCAAACCATGTGCGCGGAATCGAAGGAGACGCGGCCAGGATCCATTTTGGCGCGGTCCGTCGAGCCCTCGCAAATTGCAAACTTCAGTTCTCGGGAAGGCAAAGGAGACCGCCCAGAGACCCGGTAAACGCGATGCTAGGCTTTTGCTACGGACTTATGGTTACCGAGTTCATCGGATCTATTGAGGCGATAGGCTTGGACCACCAAATGGGCTTCTTTCACCGCCCACGGTCAGGAAGAGCCTCGCTTGCGCTTGACCTTGCTGAAGAGCTTCGTCCACTTACCGACCGATTCGTCGTCGCACTTATTCGCCGTCAGCAAATAGCACAGGACAGTTTTGTTGAGATGCCCGGAGGCGCAGTGTACCTGAGCGACGACGGAAGGAAGGTGCTCATCCAGGAGTGGGAGCGCCATAAGGAAGCGGAACTTCAACACACCGTGCTGGGACGCCGTGTAGGTCGATGGGCCCTCCCCTCAATTCAGGCGACTCTCTTGGCACGATACCTCCGGGGAGACCTGCCAGCGTATCCACCGTTTGTGATGACATGAGTAGCCATGGACGTTCTGATCACCTACGACATTGCAAATACAGAGGGACAGGGTGCCAAACGGCTAAGGAAACTCGCGCAGGTATGCGAGAAATACGGAGTTCGAGTCCAGTTTTCTGTTTTCGAATGTCGCTTGTCCCCAAGCCGTATGGCACGGATGTTGGGAGAAATGCAGGATGTGATTGACGAGCGGGTAGACTCCGTGATCGTATACAAGTTCAAGGGTCGGATCACTGAGGCCCGGACCCAATTCGGCCGTGCCGATTATCACGAGCCTGGAGAGCCTTGGATACTCTGAGCGGGGGATGCGAACCCTCGGTGATTCTAGCAACCTGCTTGCGTGAAGCCAGCGCCTGAACAGTCTCTGGGGATTTTCTGTTGGCTATCAGCGGTAATCTGCCCCGAAGAGTTCAGTATCTGTATTGACACGCACTTACATTGGCACAGAATAGAGTGCCAATTCCGGCCACGTACGCACTCTTGGCCGATTAGGGGGTGTCGTCGGGGTTTCGGCCCCGACCTTCGTTGAGCCGTCTTGGTTATGACCAGTGCAGGGTGCTTAAGCAGGTGTCGTCGGGGTTTCGGCCCCGACCTTCGTTGAGCCGAGTGAAGCATTAAGGATCGCTATGCGGTCGTATTGGTGTCGTCGGGGTTTCGGCCCCGACCTTCGTTGAGCCGCTAAAGACCCCGGCATTGTCAGAGGCGACGCTGGAGGGTGTCGTCGGGGTTTCGGCCCCGACCTTCGTTGAGCCCCCCCATGAGATCGAACCGGCCTCAAAGCGTTCGGGGTGTCGTCGGGGTGTCGTCGGGGTTTCGGCCCCGACCTTCGTTGAGCGGGGATAGCCGTTGCCGATTTGCAGGATGTGGTTGTGGTGTCGTCGGGGTTTCGGCCCCGACCTTCGTTGAGCGCCCAGTACCACCGATAACCGCCGCCGCCGCCGCCGCGGTGTCGTCGGGGTTTCGGCCCCGACCTTCGTTGAGCGAGGATCGGAGGAAGCCGGTAATCTGCGATTTAGCAAGTGTCGTCGGGGTTTCGGCCCCGACCTTCGTTGAGCGCCTTCAGCGTCCACATTGGAGGCGGCAGCATCCAGGTGTCGTCGGGGTTTCGGCCCCGACCTTCGTTGAGCGGTTAAGCATTAGGTAGTCCGTATGACGGACTCAAAGTGTCGTCGGGGTTTCGGCCCCGACCTTCGTTGAGCGATGTTGTGCTGGTGCACACACGGGGCTGGACAGAAGTGTCGTCGGGGTTTCGGCCCCGACCTTCGTTGAGCGGGCTGATGCAGGCTAAGCGGATGCCGGAAAAGCGGCTGTGTCGTCGGGGTTTCGGCCCCGACCTTCGTTGAGCGCGCTATCAGCAATCTGTAATCCAGGGCTTCACGGAGTATCGTCGGGGTTTCGGCCCCGACCTTCGTTGAGCGGGCTGCACGAAAGCCATCAAATCCAGCCTGATAGGGGTGTCGTCGGGGTTTCGGCCCCGACCTTCGTTGAGCGGATTTTGACTGGGTAAAAAGCGAGGCGTTTGTAAAGTGTCGTCGGGGTTTCGGCCCCGACCTTCGTTGAGCGAAGCCAGTGCGAGGACATTACCCGCACCACCGGAAGTGTCGTCGGGGTTTCGGCCCCGACCTTCGTTGAGCGCCGTATACTACGGCGTAGGGTCGGATGGTCGTATTGTGTCGTCGGGGTTTCGGCCCCGACCTTCGTTGAGCGGGGGCTGACGGCTCATATAATCCTTCACGCAAAACAGGTGTCGTCGGGGTTTCGGCCCCGACCTTCGTTGAGCGATGTTGTGCTGGTGCACACACGGGGCTGGACAGAAGTGTCGTCGGGGTTTCGGCCCCGACCTTCGTTGAGCGGGCTGCACGAAAGCCATCAAATCCAGCCTGATAGGGGTGTCGTCGGGGTTTCGGGCCCCGACCTTCGTTGAGCGAATGTCACACAAGCCAAAACTCCGGCCCCGAAAAGCAGGTGTCGTCGGGGTTTCGGGCCCCGACCTTCGTTGAGCGACGGCCGTTCAGCCCCGACCAGATTCAGGAAGAGGCGGTGTCGTCGGGGTTTCGGCCCCGACCTTCGTTGAGCGTACCACTTGGATGAGTTAATCTCGAAGTGGATCGAGTGTCGTCGGGGTTTCGGCCCCGACCTTCGTTGAGCGTGTCTTACTCGGTACTCCGGAGGGCGTGCTTCATAGGTGTCGTCGGGGTTTCGGCCCCGACCTTCGTTGAGCGGTCCTACGCGGTCCTGACGCGGGCGTGCTTTATAGAGGTGTCGTCGGGGTTTCAGCCCCGACCTTCGTTGAGCGCACATCGACCAGACTATAAGCGTGTGGGTCGAACGGTGTCGTCGGGGTTTCGGCCCCGACCTTCGTTGAGCGCACATCGACCAGACTATAAGCGTGTGGGTCGAACGGTGTCGTCGGGGTTTCGGCCCCGACCTTCGTTGAGCGCGCCAATTCGGGGGGCGGCGTGCCATTCCTTGTTGGCTGAAAAAATGATTTGTGGTTCGGTGTTGGCTTGGGTTTCCTAAGCCTTTTCACTATACGGATCCATGATCACTTATGAGTTTATCAGATGATTTATCGCAGCTCATTCAGGAGCTGCGTCATGCCGGCGCGTCCGGTCGGCAGCTGCAATTTGACTTGTTGCGGCACCTCACCCAGTGTGTGCAGCAGTTAACGTCTAGTCTGGAAGAGGATGTTATGCTTCCGTCGGATAATGCGGCTCCAGACGGCACTGGGGAGCAGTTGGCAGAAGCACCTTCCGAGGAGGAAAATAGCGTCCGTGCTCCAGAGTCTCCGGGAGGCTTGGCATTGGGGTACGATGATGATGATGCGGCGTGCGAGCAGGCGCGGCAGATGTTTGATATGCGCCCGTTGTGTGAAGAAGAGCACGTAATCCTTTGGCTTGATGCCATGGAAGTGTGGGGGCGACCCATAGTCTTGTGCATGGCCGCTACCATTGAGGGTTATCGGCGCATTCTGGGCTTTGTGGAGGCTCCGTTGCACGATGCGGAGCGCGTGCAACACTTGTTACAAGGCTTGTTGGAGCTCGGTTTGTGCGCAGATCGGGGGCTCTTCTGCATCACTCCTGATGTGACATCGCTGACCGGCGTACTGCAAGAGTGCTTGGGTACCGGTATGCAGCAGCAACACTGCCAGATGCACAAGCGCACGCGTGTAGTGAGTTATCTGTCCGAGCAGGACGGGTAAAGCTGCCGAAGCCCAGTACTTTGGGAGCTGCTATCCTGATCGTAGCGGTGCTCGGCGGCTATCAGAACCGCACTCGTGATGGACCGGTGGGTTACCAGATCATGTGGCGTGGCCTAGAGAGGTTATACCTAATGACATTGGGATACGAATTGGGATACGAGGTAAGAGACGAACGATTGAGTGCATGCTCGCACGGGAGTTCATCTGGGTTCACATACATGGCATGTCAACTTGCCTGATGTGGGCCTATGCCCCAATGGCTACACCTGCGTGAGCGTGCAGTGAACTGCATCTTGATTAGGTGGCGGGTTCTGGGGAGCTTACCCGTAGACGTTAGAACCCAGACCCCGGATCGCATGGTACAGCCCAGACGTACGGCGGAAGAGATGTTTCCGCTGGTAGAGCAGTATAACGAAAGGACCCGGTCCGCAGCGGCGTCTTGTGCAGAGCACGGCATCTCGTACGGACCGTTGAATTACTGGAGGCGGAAGTATCGCCAGGAGACTGCAGCCAAGGGTTCGTGGATGTAGGCAATGCAGCGCCAAGGGAAGCAGCGCAGGTAGAGATCGCGTATCCGCACGAGAGGAGGGCATTATTCACCTCAAGTCACACACCATCCCTGCCAGGCCGAAATACCCGAATTATTCCGACAGCCATGCCAGCGAGAAATGACCAGAACTGACGAACAATTAAACCGCTATAATGACTTATGGGCGACGGGCAGGGCTTGACTCACCGTGCTGCGAATGAGTTGAGGGCATCCCATTCGCACGAGTGGCTCCCATGGCTAAGTATGGGAATCTTGCGGCTAGGTGAACTAACTGGAACACTCCGCCGATATAGTGTGTCCATTATATATGTTGAGAACATATGCATACCGTTGTGCACGCATAAAGCGTAGCAAAAAACACAGCTGGACGACCTCTTCCGGCATCTGTTCTGGCTGGGTATCCAGGTGATCGAACACTGCCGGAAAACACACGGGGAGATCCATAAAACACCTTCCGCCGTCGACCTGTTTACGTGGCTGACAAAGCTCCGGCAGAATGAACGTACGACATACTACCGAGTAAAGGCGCAAAGGAGCATCGCTTTTCGCATCGCACGAGCGTACCAAAAATACTTCAAGGACAACAATGCGGGCAGGAAGGCTGGTTTGCCGAGGCTGAAGAAGATAATGCGCTCCTTCGAGCTTGAGGGTGTTAAGCCCCGGAAATACGGGAGGTACTGGCCCGTACAGATAAAGGGAGTCGGGAAGCTGCGCCTCAGGGACCATTGGGGCGTCTTGGCTGGCAGCAATGTTGATAAGCAGGTCCGCATCCTACGGTATCCTCTGGATATCGGGTATGATGTCCAACTCGTGGCACAACATGCTGTGGTACCCGTTGTGGAGGCATCCAGAGCTGCCGTGGGGATTGATGTTAGTGTTAAGGCTAACGCCTCGCTGTCCAACGGAGCGCAGTATGATCGGATAGTCATATCTGAGCGGCAGGCCGAGAGGTGTCAACGAAAAGTGTTACGTGCGAAACGTGGCAGTAGGAAGCGGAGGAAGGAGCGACATGCACGGGCGCCTGCACAATTGCGGCAGCGCAATGCAGTGCACGCTGTCACCACCGACATTGTTAAACATCACTCTGCCTATGTGATAATGGAAGACTTAACTCTGAAGGGCTTGACTGCCAAGGGAGGGGCGCGTAAGCGCGGGCTGAACCGTGCCATACTGTCGCAGTCCCCTGGTTACTTCAAGCAGCAGCTTGCCTACAAGGCTGAGAATGCTGGGGGCGAACTGGTAAAGGTGCGTCCGCATTACACGGCGCAGCAATGCAGTAGCTACGATGGCATGTCGGGAGACACAATCGCGCTTGATGTTCGCACGTATCGTCGCGAGCACTGTGAACTTGTTCTTAATCGGGATGTGAATGCGGCGACGAATATTCGTTTGAGGGGACTGGATCTTTTCAACAGGGCGGGAGACCCTAGGCATCGGGCGGACGCGGAAATGCCGCAGCAGGCCGTGCCCCTGGCGTTGAAACGTTGTTCCACCGCTAAGCGTGGTAACGATGCAGGATCGTATTGGTAGTTTCACTTTGCCAAATAAATTCCCTTCAAATCATTACACCGAAATGATTTCCCCAAGACACCCTCGAAGGCCACTGCTTGGGTTGCTAAACGGTGCACAGGCTGCACAGGTCTTCGTCCGGCAACTTGAAGCCGCGGTCTAATCAGTAGGATAACCAATGCTGACCCCTGACATAGTAATTGTCTTCGCGATCATCGCGATGGCAGTGGTCCTGTTTCTAACAGAATGGCTGCGCTACGATATCGTCGCCCTCGCGGTACTGGTAGCGCTAGCGATAAGTGGTATTGTTCCGATGGACCGCGCAATTGTAGGGTTCGCAAATCCGGCCGTCGTGACGATTGCGGCCGTGCTCGTTCTAAGCGGGGGACTCCACCGGACGGGCGTTGCCAACCTCATAGGTGCCCAGATGATGCGCTTTGCAGGCAAATCCGCTTTCCGTGTCACAGCCCTCATAATGTTGACCTCTGGACTTATGTCGGGCGTGATGAACAACATAGCTGCCACTGCCCTCCTTCTGCCGGTAGTGCTCAATATGGCTCGACGACTCGGGATTCAACCATCCAGACTCCTCATTCCACTCGCCTTCGCCTCTCTGCTCGGAGGGATGACAACATTGATAGGCACGGGGCCAAACATCTTGCTTTCTACATTCCTTGAACAATCCGGCGAAGGAGCATTCGGTC
Source organism: Rhodothermales bacterium (assembly GCA_963663495.1). Taxonomy (GTDB): domain Bacteria; phylum Bacteroidota; class Rhodothermia; order Rhodothermales; family Bin80. The sequence continues at coordinate 24,279 of OY760427.1, read as the reverse complement.
TCTTCTCCTTTACGCCTGTCGGTGCAGCTGCACTCCTTCTTGGAATCGCGTACGTAACTCTTGGCGGAAGGTACTTCCTTCCGAACCGACCTGCAGGCACCCACAAACCCGGCACCCAACTTGGTCTGAGCCGCTATGGACTCAAGGAAACGTTGATTGCTCTCCGCATCCCCCGCGGCTCGGAACTTGACGGAAAATCGCTGGAGCAGGCACGTTTAGGTCAGGCTCTCGGCGTTGACTTGATCGCAGTCCGTAGAAACGGACGATACATCAGAGCACCGGAACCGGGCTTTCTGCTAAAGAGCAAGGACCTGCTGCTGATCGAAGGACTACGCGAGGACTTGGACCGACTGCGGGCTTGGGGCTACCCGAAACATTTTGATGAATCGGCGGAAACCATCTGGAATTCAATGAACAAAGAGATTGGGCTTGCAAAGGTTGAGATTGCCGTAGATTCAAGCCTGATTGGTGGCAATATGTGGGTGTCTGGATTGCGCGAACGCTTGGGTGTGCATGTCTTAGCCATGCGGCGGGGAGAACATATCCACGGGAGTTCCTTCGGGAGCTTCAGTCTTGAGGCTGGAGACAATCTGCTTCTCCTTGGACGTGAGGACCATCTAAACCAATCCCTCCATACGGAAGACTTTTCGTCCGCCTCACTAATGAACATCCATGAGGCGCATCAGCAATACGGCATAGGCCGTTGGCTTTTGCGGCACGAGATCCCGGCCGGATCGGTGCTGGACGGGATGACACTTTCGGAATCCAGGCTACATGAAGGATTCGACCTTTCTGTCGTCGATATACAGCGGAAAGGTGAATCCGGTCATGAACACATCATCCTGCCGGAGGCCTCGGTAACATTGAGATCGGGGGACCAGCTGATTTTGAATGGGAACAAGGAATTCCGGGTCGTACTGGCTGCGCTGCAAGAGCTTAAGGTGCTTGACGAGGTACCATCGCCATCTGAGCTGGTGTCGGAACGGGTGGGCTTTGCAGAATTTACCCTTGCCCCAGACTCGGACGTCGAGGGGAAGACACTCGGCGAAAGCAACTTCCGGGGTGCGTACGGACTCACAACACTGGCTATCTGGCGTCGTGGCAAGACTATGCACTCAAATGTCGCGCTTAGCGAAACACGCCTCCAGTTTGGAGACGCCCTCCTCGTTTATGGCCCGCGGGTTAGGATTCAATCGCTGGCGCTTGACCAGCGATTTCTTACCCTGACTTCTGAATTCGAAGAGGTGTTCCGGCTGCGCCGCGCCCCAATTGCGGGTGTTATAATGATTGGGGTTATCCTGTCTGCTGCAATGAACCTGCTCCCGATATACATTGCCACACTCACGGGGGCGCTTCTGATGGTTATTACAGGCTGCCTTAAAGGCAGCGAGGTGTACTCGCACGTTGAATGGCGCGTAATCGTGCTTCTCGGAGGCATGCTCGCCCTTGGCCTCGCGATGGAGGCATCGGGCGCAGCAGAACTGATTGCAAGTGAGGTGATTGGTCGAGCTGCCATTGCAGGCCCCCGAGTTCTGATCGGATCGCTCTTCCTGCTCTGCGCGCTCGCAGCACAGTTCATACCTACGTCCGCAGTGGCTGTACTTGTGGCACCAATCGCATACAGCACGGCAATCGAACTTGATCTATCTGTTCAAGCGCTATTTATGGTCGTGGCAGTGGGTTCCTCGTGTGCATTCGTCAGCCCTTTTGGACATCCGGTGAATCTTCTTGTTATGGGAGCAGGCGGGTACAAAGTCTTGGACTACACGCGTGTTGGCGCACCGCTCCTTATCCTTCTACTCCTCCTCGTAGTCTTCTACCTACCAATGGTGTGGACACTTTGATACTGCCATCTCTCGCTCCACCCAACACTTCTTGTATTGTATCCAAGTAAGAGATTTTCAGAGGCACCCGCACAGCGGAAGTAGCAAGGGTCTGGAGGGTTAGCGATGACCTTCGACATGGTATTCGTGCTGATCGTTGCCGGGCTCGCCCTAGTCCTCTTTGCCGCCGACAGGATTCCCCTTGACCAGTTGTCCATGGCGGTTCCGGTTGTGCTTTTGCTCGGGGGAGTAATCGGTCCTCGCGAGGCATTTGCAGGACTTTCCAGCGATGCTACGGTAACTGTCGCGGCAATGCTGGTACTTGGTCTCGGTCTCAGTAACACGGGGTTGGTTGCTGCAATAGCTGTCTGGGCACGGACTGCTCCGCTCGGCGGCAAGACAAGGCGGATGTTTGCGCTGTGCACGCTGGTCGCCTTGCTCTCACCGTTCTTGAATAACACTGCCGTTGTGATCGTGTTTATCCCGGTATTTCTGGCTCTTGCTGAGCAAGCCGAAGAGCCTGCCTCACTATACCTAATGCCCCTTTCGTTCATGGCTATCATGGGAGGGACGGTTACCCTAATTGGCACTTCGACCAATTTGATTGTGCATGGGGAGTCAGTGGCACTTGGGTACGATGAGCTGACCATGTTTTCGATCGCTCCGCTGGGGATAATCTGCTTGGTTATTGGAACACTCTACCTGTTTACAGTCGGACGACGACTAATGCCATCCAGAGAGCGTGCGCCCGACTTATCCCGTCGCTACGGCGTGCGGCGCTACACCGCAGAGCTTCAGATAGGACCGAAATCGTCAGCTGTCGGGCGATCTCTTTCCGACCTGCGCTGGAGAGATCGATTTAATGTCACCGTCCTAGGAATAGAACGGGGCGGCCATACTATTGCAGTACCATCGGCTGATCAGGTGATCATCGCGGGCGATATCCTGTACGCCCAAGGAGCAGTTGAGAACCTGTTGGTCCTGGTGCGGCGGTACAAGCTGAGCAATTTGCATGATAACAGGGACATTACGGAGCACAAGTCATCACCTCCCGGCCGACTGGTAGAGCTGCTAGTAGGACCAGGATCTTCGCTTGTGGGGCATACTCTGCGCGACTTGTCGTTTGCCCAACGCTTTAATGCGACGGTAATGGGGGTACAGCATCATAGCACTGCATTTGTTGACCGGCTGGCGCAGCGCGAGCTCGCTGTGGGGGACATTTTGCTTGTGCGCGGGAAACCTTATGACCTGCAACTTCTTGCCGAGGAACCGGGCTTCGTTCCCCTGTCCGAGATTGTCCACCCTGTTGACAGCCGGCCTCGTGCGGCATTCGCGGCGTCCATAATGGTTGCTGTTGTGGTATCGGCTACCACCGGTATTTTTCCGATTTCTACTTCCGCGCTGGCGGGTGCCGCTTTAATGGTGTTCACAGGATGTGTTCATATGCGGGAGATTTACCAGGAACTTGACTGGATGGTAGTCTTCATCATGGCGGGACTCATTCCTCTGGGGCTTGCGATGGAGTACACGGGTGCCGTTGCTTGGCTTGCGGCCGGCGTCGTGGATGCAACATCCGCGCTCGGCGAGACGGGCATCATAGCAGCCTTCTACTTACTAACAGCCGGAATGACTGCTGTGGTCGCGAACACGGCAACTGCTGTGATGCTAACACCTGTGGCCATTGCCGTTGCCGAGACCACCGGTCTGAATCCCTATGCGCTCCTCGTAGCGGTGATGTTCGGAGCCTCCGCCTCCTTCGTCACCCCCTTTGGTTATAAGACTAACGTCATGATTTATTCTGTCGGCGGATACCGCTTCATGGACTTTGTTAAGGTGGGTGGGATACTAAACCTGCTTCTAGCACTCGTGGCCATACTTGTTATCCCGATCCTTTGGCCGAGTTGATGTTTGGTGGATTCCTCCAGGATCTTGAAACCGATTCAGCCTAGTGCGTGGACCAGAATGCCAACGCGTGCACTTGGCCTCAAATGTGATGCTATCATCCATTATGCGACGACAGTGGATCCTGACCGGCGTACTCCGTAACTCTCTGGTTTTTGCAACCCGGGCCATTTGCAGGATTAAAGCAGAAAAATGGCGCGCGTTTTGCTCGAATGTGCAGTAGTGGGCACTAGCTTACAACCATCCTATCGTGAGCTATCCCCGCAAGGCTAGACCTCAACCTGATGAAGATCAACTACCTCCACCAATACCATACCTTATCAGCTCGTTGGCTCGCTCTCTACAGCCTCAAATTACAGCTTACCCAAACAATTAAAAGCCTTTCCTCTGAAACCATAAAATCGCGCGCACAGGTTATTGCGTGCACGGAGAATGGTGCATAAAGTCTTCAACTTTGTGCTCAGCACTGCGATCAGGGGCGTCACAACGAGCACAGAATCTATACATAAGTAGGCCTTCAAGATGGCGAGAACCGGATTTTCAACCAACAACGATTGGCACAAGCCGCCCAGAGAAGAAGTTAAGCTAATGGTTTTTCTTGGACGGCGGCCACCTTCAGTGGCCGCCGAAGGCTCAGAGCGGGTTGCAACCGCAAGCGTCAAGCTGTGTACTATAGTTGGTGTAATATCCAGCGGTGATGCGTCATAGAATGGGCACACTCTGCAGCCTCAATTCCTCTGTATTCTGCCAGGCCCTGCAATGATTGAGATCAAAGCGGTTCACGAGGCACAGCCCGTTCCGAGAATTATTGTTTATATTCCCAGAATACTGCGCCTCCGCGAATATCAACGATCTGAGCGATCGGTACCTTGACGCAGTTGGGTGCGAGCCTGCTACCGATATTGGTGAATAACTACAAGCCTCGTGTGCGTGTGCCTATCCGCGACGACTATGGTGAATTCTTTGCAGCTGCGTACGGTGACCAAGCCTCACCTTATACTTGGCAGCACACCTTGGCTGCCGGCGAATGGCCGAAAGTCCTGATAGCTCCCACGGGGTCAGGTAAGACAGCTGGCGTGACGCTGGCCTGGATGTACCGCAGATTATTCTCCCCCGAAACCACACCGAGTCGACTAGTTTGGTGCTTACCTATGCGGACGCTTGTGGATCAAACTACTACCTTGATCCTCGGATGGGTTGACCGTTTGGCCAATGCAGGCATTGATCCGCAAAGCTTACTCCCCCAGACCGACAGCGTCCACATTCTTATGGGGGGCGTGGATGCTGGAAAGTGGCTCGAAACCCCTGAACGCCCAGCAGTAATCGTCGGAACACAGGACATGCTGCTTAGCCGAGCTTTAATGCGCGGCTATGCTTCCCCACGCTCCGTCTGGCCGATGGAATTTGGCGTCCTCCATCATGATTCTCAGTGGATCTTTGACGAGGTGCAGCTGATGGGGGAAGCTCGTGCCACATCAGCGCAGTTGGAAGCCTTTCGACACCAGGATTACCTGCGCACCGAGCGCGAAGATCAATCGGGGGGACGCCCATGCCGCAGTCTTTGGATTTCCGCTACTCTTGAGCCGGAATGGCTAACAACGGTAGACCACAAAGCTCCTACTGAGGTGCTCCGTGTAGATCCCGTCCAGGAAGCGGACGATAGACTGCTCAGCTTGGTCCGGGCAAAAAAAAATCTACGATGCTTCAACGATGGCCCCGAGTCGCTTCGGAACGAGGAGGCGTATTTACTGCGACTGGCGCAGAATATCGTCGAATGTCATCAATCAGGTAAAATGACTCTTGTGATCGTCAACCAAGTTCGGCGGGCTCAGTCGGTTTACAGAAAAATCTCACGGATATTGACCGATCAAAACAAGGGCTATCCCTTGATTGCGCTGATTCATTCACGATTCCGGCCTGCGGATCGAGCACGTGAGATGAACAAAATCTTGGATATCAATGCCTGTTCCGACATTATTGTGATTGCTACGCAGGCGGTAGAAGCGGGCGTGGATATTTCTGCTGCAGTGTTGTTCACTGAACTGGCCCCGTGGACTTCTATGGTCCAGAGATTCGGGCGTGCCAATCGACGGGCCGAGATAGGTGATGGTGCAGATGTCATATGGATCAATATCCTCGGAAATCTGGATGGTGATGAAAAGGTGGTGCAAAAGCATGAAGCAACACTTTCGTTGCCGTATGAAGCAAGCCACCTCCGGGAGTCTCGCAGTAGGCTGCGTGCATTGACTGACGCAGCTCCGGCCCATCTTCCCCCAGTTGATGATATAGCTCCATCAATGCGGGTCATCCGCAGGAAAGACTTGGACGACCTCTTTGACACGGATTCGGACCTGTCCGGATTCGAGGTTGATATCTCGGCCTACATTCGCGACGAGAAGGACACGGATGTTCGCATCTTCTGGCGCAAGCTGCCCGTATCAGGTAATACGCCAGTAAGGCCACATTCGCGTGAACTATGCGCTGTGCCGATTGGGATGGCCAGGAAGTGGATTAAAGGCGCGAGGGATGTTTCCAAGTTTTTTGTAAGGAACCCGCAGTGGCGGCGAGGCGGGAAGCGAACCAGCTCTGGTCCACCGGGATGGGTTCCGCTGCGTTCGGCAATGCGACCAGGATTGACGATTCTAGCCGATGTCCAGGCTGGCGGATATGATGAACATTTCGGCTTCACAGGCAACAGGAAGCATATCCCCAGCGTCGTGGACGTAGACTCCGGGAATGCTATTTCTCAGGAGTCGACAGTTATGAAAAGTGGGCTCGGTGCAGAGTCCGATGTGATAGACGAAGATCCACGGAGCGAAACCGGAAGAGCGGTCCCCCTTGCACTTCATCTCAATCATGTTGCCAACGAGGTTCGTCTGCTGGGCAGGGCTGTCGGACAAGATGAGTTAACGCTTGAAGTCCTGTCTCGCGCGGGGTATTGGCACGACTTGGGAAAAGCGCACGAAGTTTTCCAGGAAACGATGCGCAGGGGGCTGAATGCACCCGTGGTACAGGGAAGTGAACTGTGGGCGAAAACAGTAAAGAAAAATCTCCGCCATGGACGTGCCTATTTTCGACACGAGCTGGCTTCCGCACTAGCATTTCTCGCCAGCGAGCGATGGTCGCGGAATGCAGACTTGGTGGCGTACCTAATCGCTGCGCACCACGGTAAGGTACGAATGAACCTTCGCCCATATCCTCGAGAGACGCCTCCTGAAGGAGGGCAACGTTTCGCTCGGGGCATTTGGCAGGGTGACGAATTGCCCCCCTTTGATGCAGGCGGGGGTCACCGGTGGCCCGGTGGAGAACTGATCCTGTCAATAATGGATCTGGGATGGGATGAGCTTACTCGGGAAAGCTGGACGGAGCGTACACGAGATTTGCTTTCCCGTGTTGGGCCGTTTCGCTTGGCGTGGCTAGAGACTCTTCTCAGAATTGCGGACTGGCGGGCATCAGGTAAAGAAGCATCTGGAGCCTATGCCGACGCCTAACCAGTTGATACTGCAAGGATGTGCTCCCACTCCTCTCGCCTCCTATTTGAAGGCACTAGGCGTACTCCGCTTGCTTTCGTCCGCCGCGAACAACGTAGAGGGCACGCCTGCGGACTTAAGGGTACGCGGCTGGTGGAAGAATGAACGCTTTCACCTTCTAACACTACTGGGACGAGATGAATTACTGCGGTTCTTTCTATACCATTACGCCCCCAGCCCAGCTATCGCGCCGTGGAACGGAGGGAGCGGATTTTATCCAAAGGACAACAAAGAAGGTTTTGGCCCTTTAAGTTCGCCCAATGTTGCCGAGCGGTTTCGGCCATTTTCGAAGGCGATTCGATGCGCTGTGGAGATTGTAAATATGCTCGGACTTGAAGATCGTCCTCAAGGACCCAACAAGGCACGGCTCGTGGCTTTATTGCGCGCCCGAGTACCTGAGCCGGCGCTAAGGTGGATTGATGCAGCCATAGTCATGTCCGGGGACAACCTCCGTTTTCCTCCGTTACTTGGAACTGGTGGAAATGACGGGCGGCTAGATTTCACGAACACTTTTATGCGCCGGCTAGTCGGTGGCAAGCGCAAAAACCTATTCGATGCGTCATCTGGAGCTCCGACACTCCATTGCAGAGAGCAATTGGAAAACTCACTGTTCCGGTTGCCAATTCGCACCATGTTTGATTCCCCAGCCGGCCAGTTCTCACCCGGCGCCGGTGGGCCCAATGCTACCATAGGCTACAAGAGCAAACCGCTGATCAACCCTTGGGATTACGTACTCATGCTGGAAGGTGCCAGCATGTTTGCGTCCGCCGCAACGCGTCGACACGAGAGCAGCATATTGTCGCGGGCAAGCTTTCCGTTTACGGTGAAAGCGTCAGGAGCGGGCGATGGCGGAGTAGACGCTTCTGACGAGGCAGACAGCAGAGCCGAATTTTGGGCTCCCCTTTGGAATCGCTCCGCGAGTTTTCGCGAAGTGGATGCCCTGTTTAACGAAGGACGTGCAGTATCAAACGGCCAGACATCCGTTGACGGACTGAGTTTTGCTCATGCAATTGCCTCTCTTGGCGTTAGTCGAGGGATTAGTGAGTTTCAGCGTTATGGGTTCTTGCAGCGAGCCGGGAAAGCATACTATGCCGCCGCCCTTGGCCGTCGATCTGCCGAGGCTTCGCCCGGCGCAGGATTGTACTCTGACCTCAATTCCCGTGGATGGCTGAAGACAGTTCAACGTTACAGCCGTGGACAGAACCAGCCGGCAGCACTTCGCAGCGCAACAAAAGCACTGGAAGACTCATTATTTGATGTGCTCAGGCCAAATAGCTCTTATAGGACCGTAGCAGCTACGTTGGAGGCAATCGGTCAGCTAGCTATGTGGTTGAGCAAGAGTCCTGTTGGCCAGAAAGAAGTACCTCCGCCACCGCTTTTATCAGGCACTTGGATGGACTTGGCCAACGATGGCAGCCCCGAGTTTGGCATTGCTGCCGCACTCGCAGGACTCGGGCTGGACCTTCCTGATGTGCCAGGGAATCAATCTCAATGCGTCCCACCCATGGCTGCCCACCTTGCACCCTTGACTGATAGTCTGCGCGACGGATTTGAGCGCATGACCTTCTTTACCGGCAATAAACTACGCAGGAACCGCTCGTGGTCCTCTGACCCGAGTCCTCCAACAGTTGTCTGGGTATCAGGAGAACTTGTGCAGAACATGATCGCCATACTTGAGCGTCGATTTGTTGAAACTTCAATCCGCGGGTTGGCGGAAAAGCCCCTAGGAAGTGCCCGATTCGCAAGACTGCCTGATATAGCGGCATTCTTAAAGGGAGATTTTGATGACCGCCGCTGCTCGGCATTGTTGGCTGGTCTCGTGTGGGCCAAACCAAGTTGGACCAGTGCAGGTGGATCAGCCCAGGATTCGCCGCGGCCAATTCTTCCGTTTGCCTATGCCGCGCTCAAGCCGGTTTTTTCAACCGACACAGCGTTGCTCAGTCTAAAAGCGATTCCTAGCTATGGATCGGTACCTGTTCCGCCTGGGCTGGTTGGATTGTTGCGCGCAGGGGGGCGTTGTCGGGATGGTCAAGTGATTGACCGAGCGGTCCGCATTGCCTTATGGCGAGCCCATAGCTCGGGACTTTGTTCACCCTTCTTTAGATCGCAGTTTTACGGCGGAGCCCACGCTCTGGATTCAGGACGAATAGGGGTGGGTATCCGACCGGACCGCATGGCGGCCGCCATGCTGATCCCGATCTCCAGACTTGGTTTGGCAAGCATTCTCAGACGAGCCTATCCTGGGACCATTTATTCTGAAGAAACACACCATACGGGGGAAATATAGTATGCCAGTTAACCTGACAGCATTAGAGAATGAACCACGGCTTCTGATTGAAGCACGGCTACGGCCCGTACAGGGCGTCCGATTTCAGCCAACGGGATTCCCGAACCTTGGCCATGCGGTGTACGATTCTCCCGATGGCGGCCAGACAATCCTCGTGGAGAGCGCCCAATCCATGGCAAACCGCTTGGAGGCTGTGTGCTGGGATGAAGCGACCGACGACTGGGTCAAACCGCTTAGGGGTCTCCCGTTAGTGCGGGTAATAGACCAGAATGGAAACCCTCTTACCAACTCTCTACTGGAATCCCATCGCCTAAACTCCCCTTACATCTTGGAGGGCAAACTGGAGGGCAACAACAAAACCGTTCTTGATGTACTCAAGGAGAGACTCGCCCGGTTTGATAAAGGGCGAGTTAACCTGCGTGAACTTGTGAAGGTACTTCTGGAATTGGATACCAATGGGCTGCTGCATGGGATCTTCCTTGCAAAAAAGCAACTGGCCGGTGGAAGGCTGCGCTTACCGCGCTCATTATCCGCCTTTGTCGAAGCTGATGGGGTAAAGCGCGCGGTAAGCGGCGGTGTAAAGAACGATTCCGTTAATCCGCAAGGAGACACCGCTAAAGGTTTCGGGAATGTTCCGTTCTCGCGCGACGAATGGACAGCAGACCGAATAACCGCCTATTTCAATCTGGACCTTCGGCAAATACGCGCATTCGGCCTTGGCGATGATGTCAGCAGACTCCTTATCCTCTTAGCATTGTTCAAAATTATGCAGTTTCTCCGCACGGGGTTACGCTTTAGAACTGCCTGCGATCTAGATGTCGTCGAAACACATGTAACACGCCCGTCTTCATTCAAACTACCACCGCTTTCGGCAATCGAATCTGACCTGCCAGGCATTATTAGAGAGCTGTTTGAAAAGAGCAGTGGCCTAACAGTTACCTACGACCTGTAGCCACAATGTTCGGACTCGGCTTTCGGTTTCCTACCGGACGGTACCACGCCACCGCGTGGTACCGAAATGTTAACGAAGCGTCCGTAGCGTGGCCGCCGGAACCATGGCGGATATTACGCGCACTAATAGCTTGCTATTGGCGAAAGGGAGATCACGATCGGTGGAACGAGGATGTTCTGTCCAGACTAGTAGACGCCTTGGCCGAAAAACCCCCAGTATTTTGCCTGCCGTCAGGTGCGATTCATTCCCATACTCGTCACTACATGCCAATTCGTAGTAGCAAGACTCTCGTGTTTGATGCATTCCTGCATCTTCCTGCAGGAACAGAGATTGAGGTTCGCTGGGAAGACCTTGTGTTGGAAGATGATTTGCTGGAGTTGTCAAGAGACCTAGCGGCGTCAATGGGTTATCTTGGTCGAGCCGAGAGTTGGTCCGAATGCCGCGCCTTTACCAGCGCGATCGGGGAACCGAACTGCTTTCCAAGCGAACGCGCCTCCTACGGGGACACATGCCATGTCCTAGTACCGCACTCTCCCCGGTCGTACCAAGCTGAACGAAAGCGACTGCAGAATCAAGAGGCTGCCCGAATTCGAACGTCATCAAGTCGCCCCCTATCTGACCGAGCGCTGAATACCAAAGTAGAGAAATCCTTTCGCGCAACAGGAGGCGTTGATACGCTGCCTCCCCGACTGCTGGATGCCTTGTCCATTGACACGGCAGACCTTCAGAATCGCAAATGGAATCAACCTCCTGGTGCCTACGAGGTCATGTACTCTCGGAGCCCGAACGTGCGTCCCCGAGTCCGCCGCCAGTCGAGTCCGCAATTCAGGAAGGCATCTGAACCTTCTGACCTTCCTACCGTTGCGCGGTATTTGGTGGCCGGGCGCCCACTTCCTCGGATTGAAGATGCCGTAAAGATTGGTGAGGTATTACGCAGTGCAGCCCTGTCAAAATTTGGCTGGGAGACTTGCGAGTCGACGGGCAAGCGATATCCCTTGGCACCGTGGAAGATCTCTGGACGCGATACCCGAAATATGATAGTTCGGGATCCAACTCACCCCCACGCGTTTTGGCTTCCCGAGGACGCAGACAATGACGGTTGGATTGACCACCTGATCGTATTCATTGCCGGTGGAATTGACAGACAAATCCAGTCACAGCTAGACCGCGTTAATCGACTATGGCTTACAAAGCTTCGCGGTCAAGGAAAGTCTGACAGTGGTTCTAACATCGGCGAGTGGAGTCTAGCCCTTGAGGGATTTGGAGGCCCGATGGATTTTGGTTCTGGTTCCCGTATGTTGGCTACATCGCGGCGATGGCGTAGCGTCACGCCATTTATGGCGGCCGGTTTCCTGAAGAAAAAAGGTTACGCAGGCGAGGTTCTTAGATTGCTTGCCCGGCGGGGGGGAGAAACCAAGGGTGTTGCTGTCAGGGAATTACCAGAGATTGTAGTGGCTGGTGCGCCGAGACGGACTCTGAACTTCCATAGGTTTCGATCACGAGGGCGTGAAGTCCAACGCGATTCCACTGGGGCGTTTCTGGAGATTGAGTTTCCTGAACCGATCCGAGGGCCATTGGCTTTAGGTTACGCATGCCATTACGGGCTTGGGAGCTTTAAAGCAGTTCAATAGGGGGCTGCATCACTGCAACGGCATCAACCCAGAGTTAGATAACAATCCGAACCCGACTTTGAGACTGTCAGTGGCGCCAATACTCCATTCATTGCCATATAGGAAGCGACGCTTACTATGCAAGGGTGACCCGCATTAATGATTGCCAACTCCCGTACTAAAGGCTGTGAGTAAACGGGATCCTGATGTAGACTGCCATGATAGACCAGAGTGAACCCACTAGCCACCATCTAGTCAAATACGCTCACATAGTCTCAAACCCTCGCACCCTGATCAGCGACAATCAGGGATGTGTCATGGCATCATCAGGATCTTTTTGTAGCTGCCCGCAGAGATTATTGAGAACCTCAATTTTCAAAATTGCTGCATGAAGATTGCTCTGCCGGTACGCATGGGATGCTGTACGCCGTTGCGATCAATTATATGCGCAAGGTCAAGTCGTAACGTTTTGGTGTTTGCGTGTCATCACAAAGAAGCCGGTGCCTAGATAGAACCCATTAGAGACTAATCGCCACCCCAATATCTATAGGTTTTGTCGCTTGGTACTGACACCATTGATCAGCCCTTCTACGATGTCTACTAATTCTGGAACTGATATTGCGAATTCCCTCCCATTGGTCCCAGTGAGGATGGTGAACGAATGGGTATACTGTCCGCGCTTGGCCTACCTCGAATGGGTGGAGGGCGAGTGGGCTGACACTTCTGACACCGTTGCCGGAAGGCGTACGCATGCTCGAGTTGACAGTGGGGGAGGACGTTTGCCACAGCCGGACGCACCGGACGATCCCATGGCTAAGGCACATGCCGTAACATTGTCGTCATCTCGACTTGGGATAATTGCAAAAATGGATGTGGTGGAATTGAAGGATGGGCATGTGACGCCGATTGATTTCAAGAAGGGTAAACGTCCGCATGTTGCTGCCGGAGCGTACGAGCCGGAGCGTGTTCAAGTATGCGCACAAGCAATGATCCTGGAAGACAACGGATACACGGTTTCCCGTGGTATCATTTGGTTTGCCGGCTCGCGGGAACGTGTGTTTGTGGACTTTGATGAGCAGTTGCGTGCTACGACACTGGAAGCGATCGCGGGTTTGCGATCGGCAGCTCAGGCACATCATCGTCCGCCTCCATTGGAGGATAGTCCAAAATGTCCTCGATGTGCGCTGGCGGGTATTTGTTTGCCAGATGAAACGAACATAGCAGCTGGCGGAAAGCCTCCGAGGCAACTAAATCCTGCTGACGATGCAGCTCTTCCTCTTTATGTTCAAACTCCCGGCGCAAAGGTGCGGAAACGTGGCGAGCGGCTTCTCGTGGAATCTGGTGACGACCGTGTAGAGGTGGCAATGATGGATGTCTCACAGCTTTCGCTGTTTGGTCCGACGTACATAACCACGCAGGCCCTCCACGGATTGTTGCGCGCAGGAAAACCTGTTTCCTGGTTCTCCACCGGTGGTTGGTTCCTGGGCCATACGATGGGCACCGGCCACAAGAATGTGTTGATACGAAGAGCTCAATTCAAGGCTGCTTTTGACGAGACGGCTTGCCTGCAAATTGCACGTGAACTGGTGGTTGCAAAAATTCGCAATTCAAGAACGATGCTCCGACGCAATTGGAGAAAGGAACACGGTATGTCTGAAAAACCGACGGTGTTGGCCAGCCTCAAAAGGAGCGCGACCAGTGCGCTAGCGGCTGGGAATAATAGCACGCTGCTCGGTCATGAGGGCGCTGCAGCCTCGGTCTATTTTTCCTTTTTCTCCAAGATGTTGGCACAGCGAACAGACCACCACTTACCTACCTTTTCCTTCCTGCACAGGAATCGGCGCCCTCCCAAGGATCCTGTCAATTCTATGCTTTCGCTTGGGTACGCTGTCTTAGCTCGGGAATTCACGACCACGATATCTGCCGTTGGGCTGGATCCATACCAAGGTATGTTCCACCAGCCACGTCACGGACGACCTGCCCTAGCGCTAGATCTAATGGAGCCGTTTAGGTCGATTGTTGCGGATTCATGCGTGATAAGCACAATAAATAACTGTGAGATTGGTGCAGAGGATTTTGTATTCAATGGCCCATCCTGTTCATTAACGACATCTGGACGGAAGGCTTTCTTATCTGCATTCGAACGACGCATGGCACGTAAAACCACGCACCCGGTCTTCGGTTATAGGATTTCCATGCGCCGTCTTATTGAGGTTCAAGTGAGATTATTTTCGAGATTCCTACAGGGAGAGATTGACCAATTTCCCCACTACATGCCGCGATGAAGAGCTATGCCTAAGGAGCGCCTGTACATGGTCACATACGATATTTCGGACCCCAAGAGGTGGCGTAGGGTATTCAGAATCATGGAAGCATTTGGCTTTAGGCTTCAGTTATCTGTATTCCAGTGCCGTCTAACGGCCAGGCGCCGTGCTGCCTTGGGGGCCAGGCTTGATGAGGTGATTAAACATGGTGAGGATCATGTACTTATAGTTGACGTCGGGCCAGCTGAGAAGGTTAAACCACGGGTGGAGAGCATCGGTAAACCATATGCAGCACCAAGCCGGAGTGCTATTATCGTTTGATCTTGCTCGCCGATTTCGCATTCGACTGGTAGCGTAGTAAGGAATCACCTGAGAGCTATTGAATTAAATCTTGCCATAAGTAGCTCAGTTTAGAGATTGAGCCCACATAGGATGATCTGAACCGCAATAAACCATGGCCTTTCGGGTAATTATTTCAAGAATGGTAGTCTAATTGAATGCTTTTTCGTGCGACTGCCGAAACCTATGCGCAACAAAAGCCAGATCACTCGTGTTGGTGTTTGGGTGTTGTTTTGGTCTCAACCCGCCTAGGGCTGTCTCCGGAGCGGAAACGCTTCGGCCTCATTGAAGCTGCAGTGCATGATCAGCGTAACTGGAGCGGAAACGCTTCGGCCTCATTGAAGCCCATGATCAGCGTGCTGATCCGCTGCGGTTGAGCACGGTCTCCGGAGCGGAAACGCTTCGGCCTCATTGAAGCTTTTCCCAAAACCGGGAACGGGTGCATAATGGCGGTGTCTCCGGAGCGGAAACGCTTCGGCCTCATTGAAGCAGCGTCTGGTTATCCTTGGCACCATGCAGTCCTGTCAGGTCTCCGGAGCGGAAACGCTTCGGCCTCATTGAAGCTGCCGCTGCGGCGATGAATGTCACGGCTGTGTTACCAGTCTCCGGAGCGGAAACGCTTCGGCCTCATTGAAGCACCCGCTCGTACGTGTGCTTCGGCTCGCCTTTTACGGTCTCCGGAGCGGAAACGCTTCGGCCTCATTGAAGCTGTCCGGTCCGCGGGTCGGAGCAGGAGGTGGTTGGCTTAGTCTCCGGAGCGGAAACGCTTCGGCCTCATTGAAGCTTCGGCGAACCGCCGAATTCGCGCTCCTGAGTGTCGGGTCTCCGGAGCGGAAACGCTTCGGCCTCATTGAAGCACCTGGAAGGTTCCGTACTTGTACTCTGCAGGGATAGTCTCCGGAGCGGAAACGCTTCGGCCTCATTGAAGCTGCCACACCTCCTTTTCTGTCGGGTGGTGACGGTCATACAGTCTCCGGAGCGGAAACGCTTCGGCCTCATTGAAGCGAGCGGTCAGAACCGTTTCCGGCAAGGATGTTCTCGGAGTCTCCGGAGCGGAAACGCTTCGGCCTCATTGAAGCCGTCAGCCCGATATCCAGGGCTTCACGGACTATCCGAGGTCTCCGGAGCGGAAACGCTTCGGCCTCATTGAAGCTATGAATTACGAAGGGTCGTAATCCAGCGCAAGCACGAGTCTCCGGAGCGGAAACGCTTCGGCCTCATTGAAGCGTATTGCAAGGTGACGATGGATGGTGGAGAGAAGCAGTCTCCGGAGCGGAAACGCTTCGGCCTCATTGAAGCGGTCCGGTTACGGTTGCCAGTCGGGCGGCTAAACCGGTCTCCGGAGCGGAAACGCTTCGGCCTCATTGAAGCCGGGACCCGCCCGAAGCCGAAGAGGGTGAGGACGTTAGGTCTCCGGAGCGGAAACGCTTCGGCCTCATTGAAGCTCGTGATCGCCCACGATGCCACTATGGGCTCTGACGGTCTCCGGAGCGGAAACGCTTCGGCCTCATTGAAGCATACTAGTCGGGCCGGAGTCCGCAACCGACTACCCGAGTCTCCGGAGCGGAAACGCTTCGGCCTCATTGAAGCCCCTCCAGTCTTCAATGCTGCAGTGGATTACGGCGGAGTCTCCGGAGCGGAAACGCTTCGGCCTCATTGAAGCCCACGCCCGCATTAGCCGACCTGCCCAGGTTGGCTTGTCTCCGGAGCGGAAACGCTTCGGCCTCATTGAAGCTCATTCAATCTGCGATTCAACCGGCTGTTTGCCAGTGTCTCCGGAGCGGAAACGCTTCGGCCTCATTGAAGCGAGCATCCGGCAATTTTCCCAGAGGCGTTGGTTTCGGAGTCTCCGGAGCGGAAACGCTTCGGCCTCATTGAAGCTTCAGCCGCGTGTTAGCCTGATCTGCCTGGGTAATATTGTCTCCGGAGCGGAAACGCTTCGGCCTCATTGAAGCTTGATTTCTCTGATCGAGTCACGGACAGTCTCCTCGTCTCCGGAGCGGAAACGCTTCGGCCTCATTGAAGCAGACCATGGCGGCCACCCATACTGTCGGGCATTCGAGTCTCCGGAGCGGAAACGCTTCGGCCTCATTGAAGCTTTGATAAGTCGCGCTCGCTCCGTCAAATATCCGTCGTCTCCGGAGCGGAAACGCTTCGGCCTCATTGAAGCTATCCACTGTTCTTTTTGATTGTGGCAACTGGGGCTAGTCTCCGGAGCGGAAACGCTTCGGCCTCATTGAAGCATAGAGGTCGGTAAAGGTCTCCACGACGGTAAGGATGTCTCCGGAGCGGAAACGCTTCGGCCTCATTGAAGCACGATGGCAGCCTGCGCCGTTGGCAGGGCATGGGCATGTCTCCGGAGCGGAAACGCTTCGGCCTCATTGAAGCCTGCCCCTCCGTAATCATTCCACAGCCACTTAAGCAAGTCTCCGGAGCGGAAACGCTTCGGCCTCATTGAAGCCGCGAATTCGTCACCCTGATCAACAAGCGGGGCAAAGTCTCCGGAGCGGAAACGCTTCGGCCTCATTGAAGCCGCGCCAAGCGCTTCATAAAACCGCTAGGCGACAGAGTCTCCGGAGCGGAAACGCTTCGGCCTCATTGAAGCTATCGAACGGAATGCCCGACTGGACGTGGGGGAGCTGGTCTCCGGAGCGGAAACGCTTCGGCCTCATTGAAGCGGATGTGGCTTGAGAGCGTGGATGGACACCAGGAGTGTCTCCGGAGCGGAAACGCTTCGGCCTCATTGAAGCTGGGATTCTCCACCGTCGTTAACAGCGACATTCTTCCTGTCTCCGGAGCGGAAACGCTTCGGCCTCATTGAAGCGAGGTCACGGTGCACAGCGTCCGCACTAAGAGATTCCGGTCTCCGGAGCGGAAACGCTTCGGCCTCATTGAAGCCGTTGACGCCTACGGCTGTCGCTGTGGGCGACCTGGTGTCTCCGGAGCGGAAACGCTTCGGCCTCATTGAAGCGTGTACTTCGGGGCGGACGGAAAACCCGCCATACGGGTCTCCGGAGCGGAAACGCTTCGGCCTCATTGAAGCCCCTATACTGATCCCGAGTATCACACCCGACGTGCAAGTCTCCGGAGCGGAAACGCTTCGGCCTCATTGAAGCCGCGTCATACGCGGCATGAAACCGCTAGGCGACAGACAGTCTCCGGAGCGGAAACGCTTCGGCCTCATTGAAGCGGCGGTGAAGGGGGTGTGATCAGCCAACAACATCGCCGGTCTCCGGAGCGGAAACGCTTCGGCCTCATTGAAGCCCGGTTGACTATGCATGTTTCGGTGGCAATTCATTGAGTCTCCGGAGCGGAAACGCTTCGGCCTCATTGAAGCCGATTTGGGAGTGGCTAGTAATCTGCCCCACTCTGCCCGTCTCCGGAGCGGAAACGCTTCGGCCTCATTGAAGCGAGTTCGAGATACGGTAGCTCGCGAAGGTGACTGCGGTCTCCGGAGCGGAAACGCTTCGGCCTCATTGAAGCGTGTCGTTAACGCTGCTGGACGAGGAGGGGTATGCCAAGTCTCCGGAGCGGAAACGCTTCGGCCTCATTGAAGCTTCAAGCAGTGGGGAATCCCCCCGTATGCTTATCCAGTCTCCGGAGCGGAAACGCTTCGGCCTCATTGAAGCAGCCGTTTTACCTCCCGAATAACACTCTGCATTAATGTCTCCGGAGCGGAAACGCTTCGGCCTCATTGAAGCCAGCGCGGCGACTCCCCTCCATCATCCGGCGTAGTCAGCAAGTCTCCGGAGCGGAAACGCTTCGGCCTCATTGAAGCCTACGCGCAGACCTACGGCAAGCGATGGTGAATGCAGGTCTCCGGAGCGGAAACGCTTCGGCCTCATTGAAGCCACTTGCTCTGACGTTCGCGCAGCTGCGACTATGCGGGGTCTCCGGAGCGGAAACGCTTCGGCCTCATTGAAGCATGGCAGGA
This sequence comes from Rhodothermales bacterium, assembly GCA_963663495.1. Lineage (GTDB taxonomy): Bacteria > Bacteroidota > Rhodothermia > Rhodothermales > Bin80. The sequence goes on along the minus strand of OY760427.1, from coordinate 5,638 downwards.
TTGGTCAACAAACGGATCACCTATCAACGTCTCCGGAGCGGAAACGCTTCGGCCTCATTGAAGCTGGGGCATAATCTACATCAGTTGTCCGGGTACACGCGCGTCTCCGGAGCGGAAACGCTTCGGCCTCATTGAAGCCGATTTGGGAGTGGCTAGTAATCTGCCCCACTCTGCCCGTCTCCGGAGCGGAAACGCTTCGGCCTCATTGAAGCGAGTTCGAGATACGGTAGCTCGCGAAGGTGACTGCGGTCTCCGGAGCGGAAACGCTTCGGCCTCATTGAAGCACCAGTTGGATAGGCAAAGCGTTGGCATGGTGCCAGATTTAGTTGGCTTATAAAACGAGGGTCGCGAATGTTTAGGAGTATTCGGAGCCTTTTACACGAGCCAATTATTTTCTTCCAAGATGCCTTCAGATGATCTTTCGGAGCTTGATCAGATGCTTCGCGACGCGGGTCAATCCGGTCGGTCGCTGCGATATTTTCTCCTGCGACAATGCACCGAGCTTGCACAACGCCTGACATGCAGTCTGGAGTCGGATGTGCAACAAGAGGAGTCGGCCAGCCCGGGTGTGAATGCGGTTCCATCATCCCCTACGGACGGCAAGACGCAAACAGAGGAGTCGTCCCGTGTTCTGGAGGCGAAGGAGGCCTCGTTACAAGGTGGTGGTGGTCAGGATAATGCCTATATGCGGGAGGTGCGCAACCAGGCCTTGGAGGTCTTTGAGAGTCGGCACATAGGCGGGGAAGATTACGTGGCTCTGTGGATGGATGCCACATCGGTGTACGGTCGTTCATTGTTGCTTTGCATGGCCGTTACCGCAGAGGGGTATCGGCATATGCTGGGATTTACAGAGTCCACGGTGCAGGATACCGGGGCGGTGCGGCAGCTGCTACAAGGGTTGTGCGAGCGCGGTTTGTGTGTGGATCGGGGCCTGCTTTGCATCACATCTGGACAGGCGGGGCTAACACGAGTTCTTGGTCAGAGCTTGGGCATGCATGTATGCCTGCAGCATTGCCAGATGGCCAAGCGCGAGCGTGTAGTCAGCTATCTTGCCGATGAGGATCAACGCCGTGTAAAGGGCGCCATCTCGCGTGCTTATCAATTACCGGACCGACAGGAGGCCCACAGTTCCCTGATGCGGATCCATGCCGAGTTACAACGGTGCAACCGATCTGCGGCGCAATGGCTGCTGCAGGATCTGGACCGGACACTGACGCTGCATGGTACGGGCTTGTACGAGATGCTGAGTCCGAGTCTTAGGAGCACCCGTTGTTTGATGCATACCTCGCACAGGCTGGTCAAGCAGTTGCGCGGCCTTCGTCACTGGTATCCGCCACAGGAGCGACGGGCGCAGTTGGCGCTGTTGCTGTTGGAGATGGAATCACGCATGCGCAGACTGGAGCATGCGTCGAAGTTATTACCGATGCGGTCGGCATTGTTTGCTGATGAGGTGTCCGAGCAGCAGGCATGAGAGATACGAATACCGAATGGGAGGGGCTTTTACAGCAGCGAGGGTACTTCAACACTCTTCCCCTGGTACACAAAAGCGCTGCCTTCCCGATTTTCTGCCTGGAATCACCCGCAAACGGGCTGTAGAGTACTTTTAGAGCGCGCAGTACGTCTCCGGACGGGTGATTATGCGGATAAGACCGCGGGAGTGGCAACGGGGAGCGCCTCCATTGGGCCAAAAAGGGGCTCGTGCAGGCTGTTTTTGGTCCAACAGCTGGCTTTTCGCCGCACAGCGGCCCGTAGAACCTCAATAAACGCTCTCGCAGGCCCGGTTTCCTGCTGCGGCCGGACACACCCGGTGTGCAGATCAGGCTTCAAGTACACAAAAAACGCGGATATCCCCGTTTTTCTGCCCGGAATCACCCGTAAACGGCCTGCCGAGCGCTTTTCAGAGCGCGCAATACGTCTCTGGACGGGTAATTATGCGGATAAGACCACGGGAGCGGCAACGGAGAGCGCCTCCGTTGGGCCAAAAAGGGGCTCGTGCAGGCTGTTTTTGGTCCAACAGCTGGCTTTTCGCCGCACAGCGGCCCGTGGAACCTCAATAAACGCTCTCGCAGGCCCGGTTTCCTGCTGCGGCCGGACACACCCGGTATGCAGATCAGGCTTCAAGTGCACAACAAACACGGATATCCCCGTTCCGGAATCACCGGTAAACGGCCTGCCGAGCGCCTTACAGAGCGCGCAATACGTCTCCGGACGGGTAATTATGCGGATAAGACCACGGGAGCGGCAACGGAGAGCGCCTCCGTTGGGCCAAAAAGGGGCTCGTGCAGGCTGTTTTTGGTCCAACAGCTGGCTTTTCGCCGCACAGCGGCCCGTAGAACCTCAATAAACGCTCTCGCAGGCCCGGTTTCCTGCTGCGGCCGGACACACCCGGTGTGCAGATCAGGCTTCAAGTACACAAAAAACGCGGATATCCCCGTTTTTCTGCCCGGAATCACCTGTAAACGGCCTGCCGAGCGTCTTTCAGAGTGCGCAATACGTCTCTGGACGGGTAATCATGCGGATAAGACCACGGGAGCGGCAACGGAAAGCACCTCCATTGGGCCAAAAAGGCCTTGTGCAGGCCTGTAAGGATGCCAATTGCTGTGCACAGAGGGATGACCAAGGCCATCAAGGAAGCAGACTGCCCTGTGTTAAAGAGCTGCCGAGCTGGCTAACAGCACTATTGGAACGCGTACGATTGATCCATGCTTGCCAGAACAAGAATGTGGCCGTGCAATACTACTATGAGCACGATATCCGGGCGCACCGTGCCACGGTTGAAAAGATTGGCACGTTTTCGGAGCTAATCACACGCATGGCAGGCTACAATGACTCCAGATCGTACGCTTTAAGCCGCTATAGCGATGCCAGCGCACGCAAAAGGGCTCAACGAAGCCGTTCGCGTGCAGAAACGCGCCCATATCTGCCACCAAAACGCCGACGACACCATACATCGCGCGTGTAGGTTATTGCGTGCACGGAAAACGGTGCATAAAGTATTCAATATTTGTAACCTGCACGGAATGGCATAACACCGCTGTTTTTGTACAAACAGCCGACTTGTTGCCGCACAGCAGCCCGTGGAGTCGCTATAACCTCTCTCAAAGGCCCGGTTTCCTGCTGCAGCAGGACCCACCCGGTATGCAGATCCGGCTTCAAGTGCGCAATAAACGCGGATATCCCCGTTTTTCTGCCCGGAATCACCCGTAAACGGCCTGCCGAGCGCCTTTCAGAGCGCGCAATACGTCTCTGGACGGGTAATTATGCGGATAAGACCACGGGAGCGGCAACGGAGAGCGCCTCCATTGGGCCAAAAAGGGGCTCGTGCAGGCTGTTTTTGGTCCAACAGCTGGCTTTTCGCCGCACAGCGGCCCGTGGAACCTCAATAAACGCTCTCGCAGGCCCGGTTTCCTGCTGCGGCCGGACACACCCGGTGTGCAGATCAGGCTTCAAGTACACAAAAAACGCGGATATCCCCGTTTTTCGTATCCGTCCGGTGAAGTACATTATAACCGAGGGTATTTACTCTCTCAATTAGAGTAAGTTAGAGCGCGGTTCGAAGGTTTATAGGCTAGCGTCGGTTGGGTGTGCAGGAGTCAAGTACCTGACAGCGTATTCGCAGACCCGTACACGGATCTATCGGATGACCCGGGCGCGCCTGTTTAGGGGCTCCTATGCCGCTTTCTTGACGGTAGCTTGCTGCAAGTCCCGACTAGCTTTCCAATGATGGGGCAAGAGTTCAGCCATGCGGTCGGCAGGATGTGTCGGAAGACGGCGTAGTACGTCGGTAAGCCATTCAATCGGGTTTGTCGATTGCAACTTGCATGTGGCAAAAAGAGCGTACAGTACTGCGGACCGCTGCGCTGCCGCATGCGATCCCGCAAACAGATGGTTTTTTCGACCAAGCGCAATCGCTCGCATCTGGTTCTCGACCAGATTGTTATCAATCTCAACCTTGCCGTCTTCCAGGTAACAAACCAGCTTCTCCCACCTGTTGAGCATGTACCCCACGGCTTCATCCCATCCCGCACTCGGCCGGTGCTCACGACTCTCCTCAAGCCATGGCTTCAACTTCTCCAGTACCGGCCGTGCCTCCTCCTGTCGTACCTCCACACGCCGAGCCGGACCAGCTCCCTCCTTACGCAACCCACGCTCTATCGCATACAACTGCCGGATTTCCTCCATTACATGGCGCACCTTCTTGGGCTCCTTTTTCCTGCAGTCATAAAACTTGCGACGCGCATGCGCCATACATCCAAACAGCGTTATCCCGCCCCGCGTACCAAACGCATCGTACACCACATACCCGTCGGTTTGCATCGCCCCTCTATATCCGCGCAAGAATTCCCACGGTCCAGCGCGCGCACGGCTCGGGCTGTAATCCATCATCACCACCTTCGCCCGCGGTGCCAGGTATACCCAAAGATAGCCGCGATGCGTCTTTCCTTCGTTTTTCTTCCCTTTCTTCTCCTTCCCTTCCTTCTTCGGCTTTTGCACCGGGAACGTTGTCTCATCCACCTGCAGATACCCGCTACGAAGCACCTCCTTACGCAACGCATCTCCTAACGGACCCAGATACGTCGCTACCTTCGCAATCCAATCCCCCATTGTAGCAGCCGATAGCTTCACGCCATGGCGCTGAAACTTCTTCCGCAGCCGGTATAGCGGCATATGATCGACATATTTGGCTACCGCCAAATACGCCAACAACCCCGGACCCGCCTTCCCCTTCGGTATGACACGCTTCGGCAACGGCGCTATGACCACCCCCTTGCGAGGCTCCTTGCAGACAACGTACTTCGGCCGCACAATCCGTACTACCCTCGTGAAGCCCGGCACATATTCCAGGTACTCCGTTACTTCCTCGCCGATGTACTTCATACCCGCGGTGCTGCCCTCCGGCTCAAGGCGGATCACCTCTCTGGGCAGATGGTCCGGAATCGGCCCACGCACCGGCTTGTTCTTCCCACGCCGCTTGCGCTTTACCGGGACATACTCCTCCTCCTCCTCGGGCTCAACAGCTTCTGGTTCCTCTCCAGACAACTGGCCTTGCTGCGCATTGTCCGCCGGCGTGTAACGCTCACTCTTTTTGCCAGAGAGTAGGCGATGCGCTTGTTCCAACCTGTCTTCCAGATGGCTAATCTTCGCAGCCATATCCGCGATGTTCTTGGATAGACGATCGGCTTTTTTCTCCAAGCGACGGACCTGCTTTCGCAGGTCCTTGTTCTCAGCCTCGTGGTTTCTTAGCCTCTGAAAAAGGGCTTCACCGGCAGGAGAAGAGGGGGAGAAAGATACCTTGGGCCGCATAGTTCGTGTACATGTGCGTCCGCCACAATGTTCCGGTTCTTCTCCCCAAAACCCATGTTTTTTGTCCCCAAAGACGCTGATTGCTGCCTGCATTCAGGCGCCAAGACGATAAGCTGCACACCACTCCGAAATTCCCAAGTCGGCACACCAAACCCGGCGTATAATCACCTTGCACTAAGCTCTACAAGCGGACTACGCAGACCAATGCTAAGCCCGCTTTACCATGTACTTCACCGTACGGATACCGTTTTTCTGCCCGGAATCACCGGTAAACGGCCTGCCGAGCGCCTTTCAGAGCGCGCAATACGTCTCTGGACGGGTAATTATGCGGATA